>KB906732.1 GCA_000381565.1 Oxalobacteraceae bacterium AB_14 | reverse complement strand
TCGGCGTGCAACCAGGCCTCGTACTGAAAAAAATCCAGATGCCGCCAGCTACGTTTGATGCGGTCATGAACACCCTGGCCGTTCACGCCACAGGCAGGACAAGGCAGCTGTTTGGCATCGCACGACACCTCGAAATCGATCCGGCGCTTGCCCGTGTCGAGCTCAACTTTGGAAACATTCCAAGGCGCTTGCAGGCCCAGCGCGGTGGTGAACAAGGTTTCGACGGCAATACTCATTGGGGACTCGTGAACTCAGGAAGTGGCGGTAACCGACATGTTACCCGATGTCAAATTCCACACGAAACGGCATAGAGCCAGACTCTACCTGTGCAATGTTTTTATTAGAAACCGCCAAGTATTTATCCCGAATACTAACGTACTCCGCGTCAGTACATCCCCCTGCCTTTTTATCACATTGATCAAACTCCTTCTTCATTGCCGCTGCCTGTTCGTGCTTGAGGAAGTTGTTCGCCACCTGATTGTAGCCGCTGGCCAGACCTGCATCGCCTACCAATGCTGCTACCCCGGAACTGGCGGCAGCGATTACCAACTTTCTGACCTCATCAGGTAGTCCGATATCGGCAATAAGTTCGTTAATTTTTGGCGCAGTAATCGCGCTCATTCCCGCCCCAAGCGCGCCATTTACGCCACCTGTCACAGCACCAATCGCGGCATGAGCGGCCACTCGATATTCACCGCCTTCATCCCACTTATCTGCTGTTAACTTGTCGCCTCGCGCCAGAGCCTCATCTCTTTGCGTGTCGGCAAAATCACCTACTTTCTTTGCAGCAGCCTGGCCAAACGCAGTAGTGATCGCAACTTGCGCATCGACGTCGCTCTGCAATTGCTTGGCATCCCAGCCTTTGGTCAACGAGGCAGCCCTAGCGGCCGCCGATTCTGTCGTCACATCGCGATCCACGCCAGCCACGGCTGTCGCCGCATCCTTGCCAGTCGCCAGTTGTTTGGCCTGGTCGGTGATGGCGATCAGGCCGCCACCGATGCCGCTTGCCGTCGTGCTGCCCTGGTCGCCACTGGCCGAGCCGAAGCCGCCGCTCGCGCCCGGCTTGCCGTCGGCGGCGGCGGCCTCTTTTTGTTCCTTGCTCAGCGTGTCGGGCAACTTGCTCTGGTCGCCCATCTTGCCGCTGACCGAACCAGACAACGCGAAGCCGCCGGCATCATAATGGTCCTTGTTCTGCAAGTCGCTGGTGGTCAGGCTGCCGGTGACCAGCACGTTGTTGCCCTGGTCGATGGCTGCCTGGCTGCTGCTCAACAGGCCAGCCTTCAGATCGGTGTTGCCGCCCACCGCCACCTGGAAGCCGCCGTCGCCGGCCTTGATGCCGCTTTG
>KB906731.1 GCA_000381565.1 Oxalobacteraceae bacterium AB_14 | reverse complement strand
CCGGGCACGATGACGTTCAAGGCGTCGATGAAGGAGCTGACTGGGCCGGCCGACGGCAGCGTTGGCGCTCCCGTGTTGAAGGCGAAGGATTTGTATAACGAAGCGTTTGTCGTGCGCGACGAAAAAACCGGCGAGATCATGAAGAACGTGCGCTACCGGATGGAGTCGGCCAGCGGATCGGTGATCGAAGGCTATACCGATGCAGAAGGCCGCACGCAACGTTTGTTCACCGCCAAGCCTGAACAGATTCATCTTTACTTACCGGACCACGACTAATCGTTATGAGCTTAAACGAAGCATCCGACGCGACCACCGCCAACCCGGCCCCGCCGCGCAAGCCGCACGCGACCACCGTGACCACGGTGCCGTCCAACACCTTCATCGACGCCAAGATCACGCCGGGTGCAGGCGAGCTGATCTATTGGCCCGAGCAGAATGCCTTCCTCGCGCTGTACCCGCCCGAGTTCCTCGACTTTCACTACGAGGCGGACGAGCACAGCAAAAAAATCGCTGCGCTGCAGGCCGCCAACCAGAAAGTCACCGAAGCGGCCATCGCGATGCGTGCGGCGCAGAAGAGCAACATCGCGGCCGATTTGAAGAAGGCCGAGACCGAACTGAACGCCGCGTTGGACGAGATGCAGAAGGCCAGCGAAGAGGTGAAGAAAAAACTGGAGCCCTTGTCCAAGCTCGAAGCCAAGGCTGGCGTGAAGATGGTCGAGCTGGTCTCTCTGCGCACGCCGAAATACAAGGACAAGGGCAAGGGCGTGCCGATCTACGTCACCAGCGACCGCTTGAAAAAGGTACTGGCGGAAAAGCGCATCTACGTGGTCGGCGGCGAGAAGGCCAAGCGCGACAAGGACAAGGTCTTCAAGGACGGCACGCTCAACACCACCGAGATCAAGCACCGCATCGCCGAGAAGGCCCAGGGCACGGACTTCAAGAAGGAGTGGAAACTCAAGCCGGCCGATGCCGACGAGTACACCGGTGTGCTGAGCGAGTGGGCCAAGACGATGAACGGCGATATCACCAAATTCATCGAGCGCAACGTCGATGACGTGCAAAAGAAATTCAATATCGATCCCAAGGACCCGCATCGCAATATCGACCTAGCGGTGGATGCGCAATTGATGCGCTACTCGGCCGGTGCCGGACTGGCGGTCAACTTCAAGCCCTTCCAGGGCAATCTGTTCGACCAGCGCGACCGCACTTGGCCGGACCGGCTCAAGCGCGGCCTGAAGTCGGCGGACATGGGCATCAAGGCCAACGCCAAGGCTTCGTTCGCGGTGGCCGAGGGGCGTGTGCACACGGAGCTGTACTGGCCGCACTACGCCGGCTGGCACGCGACCATGGACGTCGCCGGCGAGGCGGTCGAACT
>KB906730.1 GCA_000381565.1 Oxalobacteraceae bacterium AB_14 | reverse complement strand
CTAGCCTGAATTTTGCATAAAAAAGGGCAAGAGTGCCGTAAGTGATTGATAGAATGGGAGTTATCTAGAAACCTACCCTATCAACACGAACACACCTTGCCCGACATGAATTCTACCTCAGAGCAGCTTCGTTTTGCATCTATTCCCGCCCACAGCGTTCGCGCCGATTTCGCTGGCGGCGGCCTGTCGTCCGATTTCGGCCCGGTTTTGCTGCGCGGTGTCGACCTCCAGATCGGCTTGACCAAGCGCCTTGCCGCAGCCTTGCCTGACCGCCGTCACCAGAGTTACGTCAGCCATTCTTATCACGACATTCTGACTCAGCGTATCTACCAGATTGGTTGCGGTTACGAGGATGGCAACGACGCGAACAGCCTGCGCCACGACCCGATGTTCAAGCTCGGGGCGGCTCGCCAGCCGTTCGACGATGGTGCCGCGCTGGCCTCGGGCGCGACGATCTCGCGCTTCGAACACGCGGCGAGCCGGCAGGACATTTACCGCGTCAGCCAAGCCCTCGTCGAGCAGTTCATCGCCGGCTTCGCCAGTCCACCCAAGAGTTTGATACTCGACCTGGATCACTCCGAAGATGCATGCTACGGCCAACAGCCGTTGGCGTTCTACAACCATCACTATGGTTCGACCTGCTACCTGCCGCTGATGATCTTCGATGGTCAATCGGGCGCCTTGATCGCGGCCGTTCTGCGGCCAGGCAAGCGGCCGTTCGGCGATGAGAACGCCATGATCATGCGCCGCGTCCTGACGGCGATCCGCCACCATTTTCCCGATACCCATATTCTCGTGCGTGGCGATGGCCACTTCAGCGGACCCGAACTCATGGGCCTCATCGATAGCATGCCGAATATCGACTTCATCTTCGGTTTCTCCTGCAACGTCAAGCTTCTTGCGATGGCCGAGCCAGCCAGGCTGCGCGCCATCGACCTGTGGGTCGCGGCGCAAACGCAAGAAGTGGTGCCAAGCGCGGTGCGCCTATTCGATGAATTCGCTTACAAGGCGCGCTCATGGCCCAAGTCCTGGCGCGTGCTGATGAAGGCCGAGGTCATGGCACTCGGCGAGAACACTCGCTTCATCGTGACATCGCTGCCGGGACTCGATGCCGGCACGCTGTACGAGGAAATTTACTGCGCGCGCGGCCAGACCGAAAATTACATAAAACATCTCAAGGATGACCTCGCTGCGGACCGGACCTCGTGCACGAGCTTCCTCGCCAACTGCATGCGCCTGCTGCTCCATTCGGCGGCCTATATCCTGCACCAGCAACTGCGCACACAGGCGCTTCGGCACACTGCGCTGTCGCAGGCGCAACCATCGACGGTCATCTCGAAACTGTTCAAGATCGCCGTGCAAGTCAGACAGTGCAAGAACAAAATCGTTCTTCATTTACCAAGTGCTTGCCCGTTCAAACAGCTGCTACAAACATTGACCGAGCGCCTGTATCTGCCGCCAGCGTCAAGGCTCGTCAACTCGTCGTAGCGACGTCACGTCCGGTCTGCCGAGAATCGACCACACCGCCCCATCGCCTGTAACCTTCATGCCACTTCAATGAACCCCAACTCGTTTGGGTAGGGGAGCTTTCGTCAGCCGCCAGCCATCAATATACTCATAGCAGGATTGACACCCCGCCTCTGCGCACGTGCTGGTTTATGCAACATGCAGGCTA
>KB906729.1 GCA_000381565.1 Oxalobacteraceae bacterium AB_14 | reverse complement strand
AAACCCAGCTCACGTACCACTTTAAATGGCGAACAGCCATACCCTTGGGACCGGCTACAGCCCCAGGATGTGATGAGCCGACATCGAGGTGCCAAACTCCCCCGTCGATATGAACTCTTGGGAGGAATCAGCCTGTTATCCCCAGAGTACCTTTTATCCGTTGAGCGATGGCCCTTCCATACAGAACCACCGGATCACTATGTCCTACTTTCGTACCTGCTCGACTTGTCAGTCTCGCAGTTAAGCACGCTTATGCCATTGCACTATCGTCACGATGTCCGACCGTAACTAGCGTACCTTCGAACTCCTCCGTTACACTTTAGGAGGAGACCGCCCCAGTCAAACTGCCTACCATGCACTGTCCCCGACCCGGATAACGGGCCAAGGTTAGAACCTCAAATGAACCAGGGTGGTATTTCAAGGTTGGCTCCACGAGGACTGGCGTCCCCGCTTCAAAGCCTCCCACCTATCCTACACAGATTGATTCAAAGTCCAATGCAAAGCTACAGTAAAGGTTCATGGGGTCTTTCCGTCTAGCCGCGGGTAGATTGCATCATCACAAACACTTCAACTTCGCTGAGTCTCGGGAGGAGACAGTGTGGCCATCGTTACGCCATTCGTGCAGGTCGGAACTTACCCGACAAGGAATTTCGCTACCTTAGGACCGTTATAGTTACGGCCGCCGTTTACTGGGACTTCAATCAAGAGCTTGCACCCCATCATTTAATCTTCCAGCACCGGGCAGGCGTCACACCCTATACGTCCACTTTCGTGTTTGCAGAGTGCTGTGTTTTTATTAAACAGTCGCAGCCACCAGTTTATTGCAACCCGTTCGCCCTACTGAAGTAAATCAGCCAAGCTACAAGGGCGTACCTTTTCCCGAAGTTACGGTACCAATTTGCCGAGTTCCTTCTCCCGAGTTCTCTCAAGCGCCTTAGAATACTCATCTCGCCCACCTGTGTCGGTTTGCGGTACGGTCTCGTATGACTGAAGCTTAGAGGCTTTTCTTGGAACCACTTCCGATTGCTTCAGTGCCTAAGTGCCTCGTCCCAGTCCCTTGAATTCTGCGCCCGGATTTGCCTAAGCGCCTTCTATGAACCAGAAACTGCCTATTCCAACAGGCAGACAACCTTCCGCGATCCGTCCCCCCATCGCATCATACGACGGTGCAGGAATATTAACCTGCTTCCCATCAGCTACGCATCTCTGCCTCGCCTTAGGGGCCGACTCACCCTGCTCCGATGAACGTTGAACAGGAAACCTTGGGCTTACGGCGTGGGGGCTTTTTACCCCCATTATCGCTACTCATGTCAGCATTCGCACTTCTGATACCTCCAGCATCCTTTACAAGACACCTTCGCAGGCTTACAGAACGCTCTCCTACCATATGCTTACGCATATCCGCAGCTTCGGTGACTGGCTTAGCCCCGTTACATCTTCCGCGCAGGACGACTCGATCAGTGAGCTATTACGCTTTCTTTAAATGATGGCTGCTTCTAAGCCAACATCCTGACTGTTTTAGCCTTCCCACTTCGTTTTCCACTTAGCCAATCTTTGGGACCTTAGCTGGCGGTCTGGGTTGTTTCCCTCTTGACGCCGGACGTTAGCACCCGACGTCTGTCTCCCAAGCTCGCACTCATCGGTATTCGGAGTTTGCAATGGTTTGGTAAGTCGCGATGACCCCCTAGCCATAACAGTGCTCTACCCCCGATGGTGATACTTGAGGCACTACCTAAATAGTTTTCGGAGAGAACCAGCTATTTCCAAGTTTGTTTAGCCTTTCACCCCTACCCACAGCTCATCCCCTAATTTTTCAACATTAGTGGGTTCGGACCTCCAGTGCGTGTTACCGCACCTTCATCCTGGCCATGAGTAGATCACTTGGTTTCGGGTCTACACCCAGCGACTATCGCCCTGTTCGGACTCGATTTCTCTACGGCTTCCCTATATGGTTAACCTTGCCACTGAATGTAAGTCGCTGACCCATTATACAAAAGGTACGCAGTCACGGAACAAGTCCGCTCCTACTGTTTGTATGCACACGGTTTCAGGATCTATTTCACTCCCCTCCCGGGGTTCTTTTCGCCTTTCCCTCACGGTACTGGTTCACTATCGGTCGATTACGAGTATTTAGCCTTGGAGGATGGTCCCCCCATATTCAGACAGGATTTCTCGTGTCCCGCCCTACTTGTCGCACGCTTAGTTCCACAC
>KB906728.1 GCA_000381565.1 Oxalobacteraceae bacterium AB_14 | reverse complement strand
CCCCGTTGGCCAGGTTAAATTCCCCCACCTTTGGCCAGGTCAAATTCCCCCAGGCAGGACAGTCCGGATTGTAGTCCATGTGCCCGCCTTCGGCCGTGTCAGTCCTGCTTGACGTCGGCAGACGTCAAGCGTGTGAGCCGTGAGGCTGCCTCTTTCAGCCGGTAACTCTTCCCCTCGAACTCAAGGATGTGAGCCCGGTGCATCAGCCGGTCCAGGATGGTGGTGGCCATCGTGTTGTCGCCGAGGTACTTGCCCCAGTCCTGTACCACCCGGTTCGAGGTCACCACGATGCTGCGCTTGAGCTTGTAGCGCTGGTGCACCAGCGTTTGCAGCAGTTCGCCGGCCTTGTCGCTAATGCGGCGCGCGAGGAATAGGTCGTCGAGCACCAGCAGGTCGGCGTCGACCAAGGTGCGCAGTTGCTGCCGCTGTTCGGCGTCGCCACCAAGAGCATAGGCGGCGAAGGCTCCGTCGGCCTCCAGGTAGCGCACGTTGTGCCCCTGCAGGGTGGCCTGGTAAGCCACCGCCTTGGCGACGTGGCTCTTGCCGGTTCCCGGCTTGCCGATGATCAGCGCGTTCTGTCCCTCGGCGACGAACTTGAGGGTGTGCAGTTCGAAACAGGCGGCCCGCGGCAGCTTGGGATTGAAGCGCCAGTCGAAGTCAGCCAGCGCCATGCGCTCATCGAGCCCGCTTTGCTGGTAACGCCGCTCCATCAGGCGCGAGCGGCGCCGGTCCAGCTCGTCCTGCAAGATCAGCGCGAAGGTGTCGAGGAAGGGTTCCTGGTTGGCCTGGGCCTGCAACACGCGGGTGTCGAGGGTGGCGCGGATGCCCGACAGGCGCAGCTCGCGCAGGGCGCGTTCGATTTCGTTCATGGTCATGCTCATGGTGTCTCCTTGGTCGGTGCGATGGCGGCGCTGGCGGTCGCCGCGCGCGTGAACAGGTCGGCGTAGTCGTCGCCGTCGCGGATCAGTGGATGGTGCTGCTCCAGGTCCAGCTCGGCCTGGCGTGGCGCGTCGATCTCGACCATCGCCTGCGCCAGCAGGCGTTCCGTCAAGTTCTTGATCGACTGGTAGGTGCGTACGTTCTCCTGTAAGGCTTGAGCGCAGGCTTGATCGATCAGGCGGCGCGGGTAGCGCTTGGCCAGCCCCACGACGCCGCGCAGCTTGCGCTGGCCGACCCGGCCCTCATGCTCGAACCACTGCTGGCATAGGCGCAGCGTGGCCTCGCCGATGTCGCCGGCCTGGGCCAGGATGCGGCGCGTCTCGCGCGATGGGTTGAAGGGCCGCTCGTCGTCGGGCAGAAGCACGCTGCCGGGGCGCTCGGCACGCGGGTGCGTGCGCAGCAGGACCAGCGTGAAGCGGTCGCGGATCTCGACGTGGCGCTCGAACAAGCGCACCAGCACGCGGCTGCCAATCCTGGCGGGGCGCGCCGCGTAACTGCTGTGGTCGATGCGCACGCAGGTGTCGTCGGCGACGGTGCGCTCACACTCGGTGTAGTAGCCGAAGCCCTGTAGTGGCAAGGCGCCGAGGTGGGCGCGCTCCTCCTGGAACATGGCCTCGACCTGGCGCTTGGCACTGCCGTGGATGCGCGGCGCCGCCCATTTGGTCTCCCACTGTTCCAGGAAGGCGTTCTGCTCGTCGATGGTCTCGAAGCGGCGCCCCTTGAGCGCGGTGCTTTGAGTATGCCCGATCGCGTTCTCGACCGTCCCTTTGCGGTTGGGGTCGCGCACCCTGGCGGGGTCGGCGACGACGCCGTAGTGGGCCAGCATGTCCCGGTAGACGGGGTTGAGCTCTGGCTCGTACAGGTCGGGCTTGATCACACCCTCCTTGAGGTTGTCGAGGACGACGTAAGCCGTCGTCCCGCCGAAGTAGCGGAAGGCTTGTTCGTGCAGCTGGGCCCAGGTCTCCTTTGACGAATTCCAGACCACACGCCGGAAGCTGCGGCGCGAGTAGCGCAAGGTCATCACGAACAGGCGCGGACGTCGGTAACGGTCGCTGCCGGGGATGCGTGTCAGCGCGCCCTCACCGTAGTCGACCTGCGCCTCTTCGCCAGGGGCGAACTCAAGCCGGTCGAACTGTTCCGGCTCACGCTGCACCAGCCGGCCGGCGAAGCGTTTGACGCTGTTGTAGCGGCCGGTGAAGCCGAACTGGTCGACCAGGTCCTGGTAGATGGCCGTATAGTTCCGACGCAGGCGTAACTGGGCCTCGATGAAGGCGCGATGTGGCTCGCACAGCGATTGCGGACCGCTGTCGGTTGCCGGTGGCCGCAGTGGGGGAGTTTCAGCCGGGGTGCCGGTGGCCGGGGTGGGGGAATTTGCTGTCGCTGGCCCGGTGGTCAGGGTGGGGGAATTTGGTCCCGGGCCGGTCGCGTCCAGCGCCAGACGGCGGATGGTTTTTCGGTCCACCCCAGTCAGCCGCGCGATCTCGCGCTGGCTGGCGCCGTTCGCCAGCAGCGTGGCGACTGTGGTTCGTTTGTTTGGTTTCAAGACGTTCACCCTCCATGCTCCCCTTCGATGGTTGAAGGGGCAAGGTTACGTCCTGCCAGCGGGATTGCTCTCCGGTGACCGGCTACAGCAGCGCTAAGCGGTCAGGAGGTGGGGGATTTTGACCCGGCCAGGGGTGGGGGATTTTGCCCGGCCAACGGGG
>KB906727.1 GCA_000381565.1 Oxalobacteraceae bacterium AB_14 | reverse complement strand
TTATAACTAGCCTGACGATAACCTACTTTCACACTGGTTGCAGCACTATCATCGGCGCAAAGTTGTTTCACGGTCCTGTTCGGGATGGGAAGGGGTGGGACCAACTTGCTATGGTCATCAGGCATTGACTTGTACTAGCGTCGCTTAACTTCAGCGCCGCCAAGAATCTGGAGGAAGTATTATAAACGATTTATACCGTTTATGTAGTAAATATTTTAGGTAATGAAGTTGTGTATCAACGAACGTTACAACGCACTTCTCATTCACCATAACCTGCTAAGGTTATAGGGACAAGCCGTACGGGCAATTAGTATCAGTTAGCTTAATGCATTACTGCACTTCCACACCTGACCTATCAACGTCCTGGTCTCGAACGACCCTTCAAAGAGCTCAAGGCTCTGGGAAATCTCATCTTAAGGCAAGTTTCCCGCTTAGATGCTTTCAGCGGTTATCTCTTCCAGACTTAGCTACCCGGCAATGCCACTGGCGTGACAACCGGTACACCAGAGGTCTGTCCACTCCGGTCCTCTCGTACTAGGAGCAGCCCCCTTCAAATTTCCAACGCCCACGGCAGATAGGGACCAAACTGTCTCACGACGTTTTAAACCCAGCTCACGTACCACTTTAAATGGCGAACAGCCATACCCTTGGGACCGGCTACAGCCCCAGGATGTGATGAGCCGACATCGAGGTGCCAAACTCCCCCGTCGATATGAACTCTTGGGAGGAATCAGCCTGTTATCCCCAGAGTACCTTTTATCCGTTGAGCGATGGCCCTTCCATACAGAACCACCGGATCACTATGTCCTACTTTCGTACCTGCTCGACTTGTCAGTCTCGCAGTTAAGCACGCTTATGCCATTGCACTATCGTCACGATGTCCGACCGTAACTAGCGTACCTTCGAACTCCTCCGTTACACTTTAGGAGGAGACCGCCCCAGTCAAACTGCCTACCATGCACTGTCCCCGACCCGGATAACGGGCCAAGGTTAGAACCTCAAATGAACCAGGGTGGTATTTCAAGGTTGGCTCCACGAGGACTGGCGTCCCCGCTTCAAAGCCTCCCACCTATCCTACACAGATTGATTCAAAGTCCAATGCAAAGCTACAGTAAAGGTTCATGGGGTCTTTCCGTCTAGCCGCGGGTAGATTGCATCATCACAAACACTTCAACTTCGCTGAGTCTCGGGAGGAGACAGTGTGGCCATCGTTACGCCATTCGTGCAGGTCGGAACTTACCCGACAAGGAATTTCGCTACCTTAGGACCGTTATAGTTACGGCCGCCGTTTACTGGGACTTCAATCAAGAGCTTGCACCCCATCATTTAATCTTCCAGCACCGGGCAGGCGTCACACCCTATACGTCCACTTTCGTGTTTGCAGAGTGCTGTGTTTTTATTAAACAGTCGCAGCCACCAGTTTATTGCAACCCGTTCGCCCTACTGAAGTAAATCAGCCAAGCTACAAGGGCGTACCTTTTCCCGAAGTTACGGTACCAATTTGCCGAGTTCCTTCTCCCGAGTTCTCTCAAGCGCCTTAGAATACTCATCTCGCCCACCTGTGTCGGTTTGCGGTACGGTCTCGTATGACTGAAGCTTAGAGGCTTTTCTTGGAACCACTTCCGATTGCTTCAGTGCCTAAGTGCCTCGTCCCAGTCCCTTGAATTCTGCGCCCGGATTTGCCTAAGCGCCTTCTATGAACCAGAAACTGCCTATTCCAACAGGCAGACAACCTTCCGCGATCCGTCCCCCCATCGCATCATACGACGGTGCAGGAATATTAACCTGCTTCCCATCAGCTACGCATCTCTGCCTCGCCTTAGGGGCCGACTCACCCTGCTCCGATGAACGTTGAACAGGAAACCTTGGGCTTACGGCGTGGGGGCTTTTTACCCCCATTATCGCTACTCATGTCAGCATTCGCACTTCTGATACCTCCAGCATCCTTTACAAGACACCTTCGCAGGCTTACAGAACGCTCTCCTACCATATGCTTACGCATATCCGCAGCTTCGGTGACTGGCTTAGCCCCGTTACATCTTCCGCGCAGGACGACTCGATCAGTGAGCTATTACGCTTTCTTTAAATGATGGCTGCTTCTAAGCCAACATCCTGACTGTTTTAGCCTTCCCACTTCGTTTTCCACTTAGCCAATCTTTGGGACCTTAGCTGGCGGTCTGGGTTGTTTCCCTCTTGACGCCGGACGTTAGCACCCGACGTCTGTCTCCCAAGCTCGCACTCATCGGTATTCGGAGTTTGCAATGGTTTGGTAAGTCGCGATGACCCCCTAGCCATAACAGTGCTCTACCCCCGATGGTGATACTTGAGGCACTACCTAAATAGTTTTCGGAGAGAACCAGCTATTTCCAAGTTTGTTTAGCCTTTCACCCCTACCCACAGCTCATCCCCTAATTTTTCAACATTAGTGGGTTCGGACCTCCAGTGCGTGTTACCGCACCTTCATCCTGGCCATGAGTAGATCACTTGGTTTCGGGTCTACACCCAGCGACTATCGCCCTGTTCGGACTCGATTTCTCTACGGCTTCCCTATATGGTTAACCTTGCCACTGAATGTAAGTCGCTGACCCATTATACAAAAGGTACGCAGTCACGGAACAAGTCCGCTCCTACTGTTTGTATGCACACGGTTTCAGGATCTATTTCACTCCCCTCCCGGGGTTCTTTTCGCCTTTCCCTCACGGTACTGGTTCACTATCGGTCGATTACGAGTATTTAGCCTTGGAGGATGGTCCCCCCATATTCAGACAGGATTTCTCGTGTCCCGCCCTACTTGTCGCACGCTTAGTTCCACAC
>KB906726.1 GCA_000381565.1 Oxalobacteraceae bacterium AB_14 | reverse complement strand
GGTGGCGCTGTCGTCCAGCCAGGTCGGCACGCTGAGCTCGGCCCAGGTGGCCGCGCTGAGCACGCTGAACATCGCCTCCATCGAGACCGCCGACATCGGCGCCATGCGCACCGTGGCGATCGCCGCCCTGAGCACCAACCAGGCCAAGGCGCTGACGACCGACCAGATCGTCGCCCTGTCGTCGCAGCAGATCGGCGCCCTCAACAGCGCCCAGGTTGTGGCCATGGGCAGCGATTCGATCGCCGCCATCGAGAGCGGCGACATCGCCGCGCTGAAGACGGTGGCCATCGCCGCCCTGACCACGGCTGAAACGGCGGCCTTGACCACCGACCAGATCGGCGCGCTGAGCACCGGCCAAGTGGCCGCGCTGAGCACCGCCAACCTGGCCGCCGGCCTGACCACCGACCAGGTCGTCGCGCTGACGTCGAAGCAGTTCGTCGCCTTCAGCACCGCCCAGTTCGTGGCGCTGTCGACCAACGACATCGCCGCCATCGAAACGGCCGATATCGGCGCGCTGAAAACGGCGATCATCCAGACGCTGCGCACCGCCCAGGTCGCCGCGCTGACCACCGACCAGATCTCGGTGCTGTCGACCGCCCAGGTGGCCGCGCTGAGCACGGCCAACCTGTCGGCCGCGCTGAGCACCGACCAGGCCGTGGCGCTGACCTCGCAACAGGTCGCAACGCTGAGTTCGGCGCAGGTGAACGCGCTGTCGACCGGTGCGATCGCCGCGCTCGGCACCGAGGATGTGGCGGCGCTCAGGACCGTCGCCATGGCCAATCTGCTGACCGCCCAGGTGGCGGCGCTGACGACCGACCAGATCGTTGCGCTGACGACCCAACAGGCCGGCGTGTTGAGCGCCAACCAGATCAAGGCGCTGTCCACCGATCAACTGGTGGCCATCGAGACGGCCGACCTGATCCGCCTGAAAACGGCCGCCATCGCCGCGCTCTCGACCGATCAGCTGGGCAGCCTGACGACGGACCAGATCCACTCGCTGACCAGCCAGCAAGTCTGCGCGATCACCAGCGCCCAGGTACCGGGCCTGACGACCGACCAGATCGGCGCGCTGCCATCGCCGCTGGGTACGCCGATCGTGCTGGACCTGAACAACGACGGCATCAACACCCTGGGCCTGGGCGCCGGCGTGAACTTCGACCTGAACGCCACCGGCACCAAGGTCAACACCGGCTGGGTCGGCGGTGGCGACGGCTTGCTGGCGCTGGACCGCAACCATGACGGCGTCATCAACGATGGCGGCGAGCTGTTCGGTTCCGGCACCACGCTGGCCAACGGTCAGAAGGCGGGCAACGGCTACGCGGCGCTCAATGAGCTCGACACCAACGGCGACGGCGTCATCGACGCCAAGGACAGCGCCTACGGCGACCTGCGGGTCTGGGTCGACGGCAATGCGGACGGCGTCAGCCAGGCCGACGAGCTCAAATCGCTGCAGGCGCTGGGCATCACCAAGCTCAACCTCGATGCCAAGCAGGATGCGTCGCTCAACAACGGCAACATCGTCGGTATCACCTCGACCTACGAGACGGCCGACGGCGCCAGCCACGCGGCGGCCGACGTCTGGTTCCAGACCGGGGCCGCGACCACCAGCCTGACCACGTCGGTGAGCGGCCTGGCCTCGGCGATGTCGAGCTTTGACGCGGCGGCGGCGGCGAGCGCCGCCCCGGCCAAGCTGGAAGTGCCGAACAGCGTCAACACGGCGGTGGCGGCGATGGCCGACGCGATCAGCAATTACGACACCAAGCTGAGCGCGACGTCCAACTCGGCCGCCAGCGAGGAAACGCTGCGACTCAAGGCGCTGCAAGGCGGCAACCACCAGGGCTTCCTGGCCGCCAGGTAAGCCGCTGCCGTCGGGGTAGCAAGAACGGCAAGGCCTGCGGGTCTTGCCGTTTTTTTTTAGCCCTCGAACTGAGCGGTAAACCGGGCTGTGTTTCTACCACACAAAAACCTCCGGCAAGCACGGCGCTGGGTTAGAATCCGAAGGCTGGCACGATAGTGCGCTACCGCAAGCTTTTCCGGTTCTTTCCCATTGATCAGGCTTATGCACGATAAATTTCCCCATACCGCGATCCAGTGTCTGACGGCCATCGCGCAACACCATGGTCTGCAAATCAATCCGGAACGCCTGATCGATGACTATGCCTTGCGCGCGGAAGAACCCGGCACCGGCGCGCTGTTGCGGATCGCCTCGGACATCGGCCTCAAGGCCAAGGCCGACAAGCTGGACTGGTCGCGCCTGATGGCGCAAGGCGGCGTGTTCCCGCTGATGGCGCGCCTGAACGACGGCAATATGGTGATCGCGGTCGGCGTCAAGCCGGCCGAGAACGGCGGCCAGGACCAGGTGGCCGTGCTCAACCCGGCCAGCGCCAACGCCGCCGTGGTGATGGTGGCGCGCGCCGACTTCGAGCAGCGCTGGGGCGGCGACGTGCTGTTCGTCAAGCGCCAGCACAAGCTCTCCGACCCCAACCAGCCGTTCGGCCTGCGCTGGTTCATCCCCGAAATCCTGAAACAGAAGGCGGCGTTCCGCGACATCTTCATCGCCGCCATCGCCATGCAGTTGCTGGCGCTGGCCTCGCCGATCTTCTTCCAGCTGGTGATCGACAAGGTGCTCACCCACCAGAGCGTGACCACCTTGCAGGTGCTGGCGGTGGGCATCATCGCCGCGCTGGTGTTCGACGCCACCTTCGGCTTCCTGCGCCAGACCCTGACGCTGGCCGCCTCCAACAAGATCGACATGCGCCTGACCCGGCGCGTGTTCGGCCACCTGCTGTCGCTGCCGATCGACTTCTTCGAGACCACCAGCGCCGGCGTGGTCACGCGCCACATGCAGCAGCTGGAAAAAATCCGCAGCTTCCTGACCGGCCGCCTGTTCTTCACCGCGCTCGACCTGATCGCGCTGCTGGTGTTCGTGCCGATTCTGTTCAGCTACTCGTTCAAGCTGGCCATGATCGTGCTGCTGTTCGCCGGCATGATCGCGGCGGTGGTGATGGCCATGGTGCCGACCTTCCAGCGCCGCCTCAACGCGCTGTACGCGGCCGAGGGCCAGCGCCAGGGCATGTTGGTGGAGACCATCCACGGCATGCGCACCGTCAAGGCGCTGGCGATCGAACCATCGCAGCGCCGCGTCTGGGACCAGCGCTCGGCCGAGGCGATCACCATGCATTTCCGCGTCGGCCAGATCTCGATCGCCGGCAACGCCGTCACCGACTTCCTCGGCAAACTGCTGCCGGTCATGCTGATCGTGGTGGGCGCGGCCGACGTCTTCACCGGCGGCCTGTCGGTGGGCGCGCTGATCGCCTTCCAGATGCTGTCGGGCCGGGTCACGCAACCGTTGATCTCGATCGTCGGCCTGGTCAACGAATACCAGGAAACCGCGCTGTCGGTGCGCATGCTGGGCGAGGTCATGAACCGCGCGCCGGAAGGGCGCGCCGGCGCCAACGGCCTGCGGCCCATCCTGCAGGGCGAGATCCGCTTCGACGACGTCACCTTCCGCTATCCGGGCGCGCAGGCGATGGCGCTGGACAAGGCCCGCTTCACCATCGAGCCGGGCACGGTGGTCGGCATCGTCGGCCGCTCCGGCTCCGGCAAGACCACCTTGACCAAGCTGATCCAGGGACTGTATCCGGTCCAGGAGGGCATCGTCCGCTTCGACGGCATCGACGCCCGCGAGATCGAGCTGTCGCACCTGCGGCGCCAGATCGGCGTGGTGCTGCAGGAGAACTTCCTGTTCCGCGGCACGGTGCGCGAGAACCTGTCCGTCACCAAGCCGGACGCCACCTTCGAGGAACTGGTCGAGGCCGCCGCCGCGGCCGGCGCCGACGAGTTCATCGAGCGCCTGCCGCTGGGCTACGACACCGTGCTCGAAGAGAACGCCTCCAACCTGTCCGGCGGCCAGAAGCAGCGGCTGTCGATCGCCCGCACGCTGGTGGCCAAGCCGCGCATCCTGATCCTCGATGAGGCGGCCTCTGCGCTGGACCCGGAATCGGAAGCCATCTTCATCAGCAACCTGTCGCGCATCGCGGTGGGCCGCACGGTGGTGATGATCTCGCACCGCCTGTCGACCCTGGTCAACGCCGACAAGATCATGGTCATGCAACAGGGCCGGCTGGTCGATGCCGGCCGCCACGAAGAACTGCTCACCAGTAGCGACACTTACCAGCACCTATGGAACCAGCAAACAAGTCACCTCTGAGCCTCCGGCGCCGCCGCCGGGACGAAACCGAAATCGCCTTCCTGCCGGACGCCGACGCCATCGAACGCGGCCCCTTGCCGCGCTTCGTGCGCATCACGCTGCACGTGCTGCTGGCCGCCTTCGTGTTCTTCATCGTCTGGGCCAGCGTCTCGCCGGTGGAGAAGATCGTCGTCGCCCACGGCCGCCTGGTCAATCCGCTGCCCAACATCGTGGTGCAGCCGCTCGACACCTCGATCATCCAGAGCATCGACGTGCGGGTCGGCCAGGTGGTGAAAAAAGGCCAGGTGCTGGCCACGCTGGACCCGACCTTCACCGCCGCCGACGAGCAGCAGCTGCGCATGCGCCTCGACAGCCTGAACACCCAGGCCGCCGGCCTGCGCGCCGAGCTGGCGGGCCAGCCGGGCGTGGCCGCCGGCAGCGGCGCCAGCGCCGACACCCTGCTGCAGGCCCAGCTCTCGAGCGAGCGCAAGGCCAACTTCGAGGCGCAGAAGAACAAGATGGACCAGAACATCGCGCGCCTGAAGGCCGCGCTGGAGACCAACAAGCACGACCAGGCCATCCTGGCCCTGCGCGTCAAGTCGCTGCGCGAAGTGGAAGCCATGCAGGAGCAGCTGATGGCCGAGCAGTTCGGCGCCAAGATGCACTTGCTGGAAGCGCGCGACCGCCGCCTCGAGGTCGAGCGCGACATGGACCTGCAGCGCAACAAGGCGGTCGAGATGGCCAGCGAACTGGCCTCGGCCCAGTCCGAGCGCTCCGCCTTCGACAAGAGCTGGCGCCAGAAGGCCATGGAAGACTTGCTCAGCGCCACGCGCGACCGCGACGGCGTGGTCGAGCAATTGTCCAAGGCCGACAAGCGCGCCAAGGCGATCCACATGCTGGCGCCGGCCGACGGCGTGGTGCTGGAGATCGGCAAGCTGTCGGTGGGCTCGATCGTGCGCGAGGCCGAGCCGCTGTTCACGCTGGTGCCGCTGGGGGCGCAGCTCGAGGCCGAGGTGCAGATCGATTCGCTCGACATCGGCTACATCAAGCCCGGCGCGCTGGCCCACATCAAGGTCGACGCCTACTCCTTCCAGCAGCACGGCATGCTCGAGGGCAAGGTGCGCACCATCAGCCAGGATTCCTTCAAGCGCGAGGCGAGCGACAAGAATGGCGGCGGCCTGGACGCCTACTACCTGAGCCGCATCCCCTACAGCGGCAAACTGCGGAAGATGACCGAAGGCGCGCGGCTGCTGCCGGGCATGACGGTTTCGGCCGAGGTAGTGGTGGGCCACCGCACCGTGATGTCCTACCTGCTGTATCCGCTGACGCGGGCCATGGACGAATCGATACGCGAACCCTGACCACCACCGGAGCCCGACCCGTGTTCACCATCATCATCGCCACCCACGACCGTCCGCTGCTGCTGATCCGCACGCTGGAGTCGCTGATCGCCCAGACCTGCCAGGACTTCAAGGTCGTCATCGTGTCGGACACGGCGGGCTATTTGCCGCCGTACCAGCAGCTGAGCCAGCTCGACACCCGCTTCGACTACGTGATACGGCGCAGCGGCAAGGGCGGCCCGGCGGCCAGCCGCAACCTCGGCCTGGCCATCGCCGACGGCCAGTACATCCTGTTCCTCGACGACGACGACACCTTCCGTCCCGGCCACCTGGCGGCGCTGAAGGCGCGCCTGCAGCAAGACAAGCCGGCATTGCTGTTCTGCGATTTCCAGGTGCAGAACGAAGACCGCACCGTCTACCCGCCGACCGCGCTGAGCAGCCAGTCGATCTCGATCGCCGACGTCACCTTCGACAGCGTCTACGTGCGCAACCGCATCCCCAACAGCTGCGTGGCCTACCGCCGCGACGTGCTGGACGGGGTGCGCAATGAGACCGAGCTGATCCTGTATGAAGACTGGGACTTCCTGCTGGCCGCGATGCACGGCCGCCAGCTGGCGCACCTGGCCACGGACGGCGTGGTGATCCACAAGAGCCAGGCCACGGCGCCGGAGAACATGCGGCGCGGCAATTCGCAGGACGACAAGATCGTCGAGGTCATGCTGCAGCTGTACCGCAAGCACGCCGCCCCCAATATGCCGACCCGGCTGGCGCGCCAGGCGCTGCTGGCCGGCGCCGGCGTGGTGCTGGACCTGGCGTATTTCTGAACGATTTCCTTTAACCCAGCGCGACTATCACCTCACAGAAGGATCTGTCATGTTTTTAACCGTAGAGAATGGATTCATCGAACGCCCGGCGGCGGCGGACCGCGCCATCGTCGAGCGTGTGATGACCTCCTATAACAAGGCCAAGGCGGTGCAGAAGGATGCGGCGGAGGAGTACCAGGTCAGCCATATGTGGCTGCCGATCTACCAGGGGTATATGGGCGAGCTGATGCAGACCATGGCCGAACGCGACGTCGACCAGCTGTGCCGCATCTACGCCAATTTCTTCCGCGACCGCAGCACCGTGGGCATCCACGGCATGCCGGTCGACATGCAGAGCACCTATTTCTCCGGCGATATCAGCGAGGAGGCCAAGGGCAAGTACCTGGCCGACGTCATGCACCGCATGCAGATCTGGCTCGACTCGATGGGCAAGGTGTTGCCGCTGGACGCGCTGGAGACGCCGCTGGTGGGCAATCCCTACGGTTTCTACATCGACGGCAAGTTCTTCCGCGCCGGCGTCGACTACCAGCACTACTACGCCACCATCATCGGCCGCCTGATCCGCGGCAAGCAGCACAAGACGGTGCTGGAACTGGGCGGCGGCTTCGGCGGCCTGGGCCACTTCCTGCTGCGCGACAATCCGGACCTGACCTATATCGACGTCGACTTGCCGGAAAACATGGCGCTGAGCGCCTACTACCTGCTGGCCGCCTGTCCCGGCAAGAAGATCGCGCTGTTCGGCGAGATCGACCTGGCCACGGCCGACCTGAGCGGCTACGACGCGGTGGTGCTGCCGAATTTCGCGCTGGCCGAGCTCAAGGACGACAGCGTCGACCTGGCGTTCAACTCCTACAGCCTGGCGGAGATGTCGCTCAACAACGTGGCCAACTATGTCCGGCAGTTCAGCCGGCTGTCGCGCAAATTCATCTACCATGTCAACCACACGGCGATCCCGCCGGTCAGGGCCGACGACTTCGCCTTCGACTTCGACAAGTTCGAGCTGGTCTCGCGCGCGCCGGCGCTGTGGAATATGGGCCGCAACAAGGACATGGACGAGTACGAGTACCTCTACAAGTCCAGGCACCTGAGCTTCAATTAACAAGCGCGGCCGGGCGGGGCGCGGCCCGCCGCGGTTTATTGCAGGCGGGCCAGGATGGCGTCGACGTTGTCGGCGTTCAGCGCTTCATACAGCAGCTCGCGGTTGGCCAGGATGACTTCGTCGCTGACCCTGGCGAAGTCGAACTTCAGCATCTTCTCCACCACCGCCGGCGGGTAGCGGTGCTTGATGTACCTGGCCGGGTTGCCGCCGACGATGGTGTACGGCGCCACGTTCCTGGTCACCACGCTGCCGGCCGCCACGATCGCGCCCTGGCCTATGGTCACGCCCGACATGATCAGCGTCTGGTAACCGATCCACACATCATCCTCCACCACGATGGCGCCCTTGGTCGACGACTCCAGCGTGTCGCCGAAATACTTGACCTTGAACGGGAAGGTCGAAAAGCCTTCATACGGATGGTTGCCGCCCAGCATGAACTTGACCTCGCTGGCGATCGACACAAAGCTGCCGATGGTCAGCCGTTCGGCGTCGCGGCCATAGGCCATGATGTTGAGCTCGCCATACGAGCGGCGTCCCACCGTCACCCGGCTGAAGTCGAACGGCCCGGCCGACATCGTCAGCACCGTGTGGTTGTGCGGATTGAGCGCGCGCCAGTAGTCGGCCTTCTGCTCCTCGAACGACTTGGCCGGCGCCGGCGCCGGCGCCGCCTTGGGCACGTCGGTGATCAGGTGCTCCACCGCCTTGTAGAAATAATCGTCGTGCAGGTAGTCCTGCATGTGCTCGAAGAAGCCGGTCTTGGAGAAATCATTGTCCCGGCCGAAGTAGTAGGGGATGATGTGGTTGATCAGCAGCGCCTTCTTCTCGGCCTCGTACACCTCCTTGCTCAGCTGGCCGTTCGCCAGGTAGGGCTTGAGCAGCGACAGGTAGTTGGTGCCGAACACCTGGGCGACGTTGTAGCCGCTCTTGCGGCCGGCGTTGACGCCGGCGAAGTAATTGCCGTACAAAACGATGGCCCGTTTGCCCAGGCTCATCAGGCGAAACATGACGTCGGTCTGCACCAGCTTCAGGTGGGCGTTGCGGCTGAAGTCGGGCATGGCGTAGAACTCGTCGCGCCACATGCCGAAGCCGCCTATCCAGGTGGCGAAGTAGGACACCCGCGCGACGAATTCGCTGAAGGTGTTGAGCACCTCGATCGCATTGCCGGCCGACATATTGCCGTTGGTGAAGAACACCACCGGTTTCTCGGCCGCCACCGCGCTGTACACCTTGACCAGCTCGGCCAGGCTGCCGTCCAGGATGGTCAGGTTATCGTTGTGCAGCTTCAGGTAGGTGCCGCTGCCCATGCGCAGCGCCGCCTCGAAGTTTTTGTCGGGGAAGATGGGCTGCGGGTGGCGCTGGTATTTGATCTTGTCCGGGTGGGCGGCGGCGTAGGCCCGCCCCACGGCCTCGGTGTTGTCGTCCGAGCAGTTATCGGAGATCAGCACCTCGATGTCGCCGCTGCCGCTGAACGCCTGCTGGGCGACGATGCTCTCGAGCGTCTGCTGGAGAAACGGGCCGCGGTTGAAGGTCGGGATGCATATCGATAAAACGAAGCCGGTTGGTTCCATGGGTCTGTCCAGAAAGTTAGGCGCGCGGCGCGGCGAACCAGCGGTAAGTCTTGGTGATGATCTGTTCCAGGGCGCAGGTCTGGCGCACGCCGAGCCGCTTGTGGGTGGCGCCGACGTCGGGATACAGGTCGTCCTGCGCCGGCTGCTTGCCGGGCGCGGTGTTCAGGGCCACGCGCGGCGCCGGCGTCACCCGTTCGCCGATCAGGCGCACCAGTTCCAGGTGGGTCACCGCCTCGGCGCTGCCCAGGTTGTAGACCTCGCCGTCCACGCCCTTGACCAGCGCGGCCAGGGTCCACCAGGCGGCGTCGCTGCCGTACAGGTAGCTGCGGCGCGCGCTGCCGTCGCCGTGGATGCGGATCTCGCTGCCGGTCAGCACGTCGCGCAGGAAATTGTTGATCGCCCACGGGCGGTCCAGCTGCTGGTAGGCGCCGGTCAGCGTGAACGGCCGCACGGTCGATACCGGCAGCCGGTACTGGCTGCGGTAGATCGACGCCAGCATTTCGGCCGAGCGCTTGGCGTCGACGTAGACCTTGTGCAGCTGGCCGGACGGGATAGGGTAGTAGTCGTGCTCGCCCAGCGGGCCGGGGCGCTGCGGCGTGCCGGCCACCAGGCAGGAGCTGACGTTGACGAAGCGCAGCAGGCCGTCCAGCTGCGAGGCGGCGTCCAGCGCGTTGCCGATGCCGGCCACGGTGGTCTGGTGCACCCGCAGCGGATCGGAGGCGTGCACGCGGTTGTTCGGGATGCCGGCCGCATGCACCACGTAGCTGGTGTTCCTGGCGAACTCGAACGGCGAGCGCACGTCCTGCGAGCGCAGGCGGATGTCGGGCCGCCCGGCCAGGTGCGGGTAGTGCGCCGGCCATTCGCTGACGTTGCGGGCGTACAGGTCGAGCGTGATGCCCAGCTGGTACTGGTCGTTCAGCGCGGCCACCATCTCGGCGATCCAGCTGCCGAGGAAGCCGGTGCCGCCGGTGACGGCGATGTGCTGGCGCGCCAGCGCGGCGCGCACGTCGGGCTGGTCGGCGCAGGCGGCCAGGCAGTCCTGGCGCATTTCGGCGTTGCGTTGATCGGTCATGATTGTCCTTTCTGGGCGGCCAGATCGCGGGCCACTTCGATGATCAGGCTTTCCTGCCCGGCCACCGCGTTGCGCTTGCCAAGGCCGAAGAAGATGTCGCGCGGATCGACCTGGTAGTCTTCCGCCGCGCGCGCCACCGGCTTGGCGAAGCCGGAGAACACGCCGGCCAGGCCGGAGACGATGGACAGCGGCGAAATCGACGGCGCCACCGGATTGAATTGCTTCTCGGCGATGTCGGCGGCGTCGAGGATCTTGTACAGGTCGATGCCGGTCTCGAAGCCGAGGCGGTCGAACACCGCCACCAGCACTTCGAGCTGGGTGTTGCCGGCGCCGGCGCCGAAGCCGCGGATGGTGCCGTCGATGATGGTGGCGCCCTCGTTGACGGCGGTGACCGAGTTGATCACCGCCATGCCCAGGTTGTTGTGGCCGTGGAAGCCGACCGGGATATTCAGGCCGTTGACCAGCGTCGAGATGCGTTCCTTGACGTCGTCCGGGAAATAGGCGCCGGCCGAGTCCATGATGACGATCGCTTCGGCGCCGTAGGATTCCATCTTCCTGGCCTCCTCCAGCAGCACCGAGGGGCTGGCCATGTGGCTCATCATCAGCACGCCCCAGGCTTGCTTGCCTTCCTTGCGGGCGTAGGCGATGTGGCGGTCGGTGATGTCGGCCTCGGTGCAGTGGGCGGCGATGCGGAACACGTCCACGCCCAGCTCCACCGCGCGCACCAGGTCCTTCTTGATGGTGCAGAAGCCGGGGATCACGTGGATGCCGAGCCGCGATTTCTTCAGGTGCTGGCGCGAGATCGTCAGGATCTCCTCGTCGCTCAGCCGGCATTCGCCGACCAGCAGCGAGGACGCGCCCAGGCCGTTGCCGTGGCCGACTTCGACGATCGGCACGCCGGCCGCTTCGGCGGCCTGGCAGTAGGCGATGAAGCTCTCGCGGCCCAGTTGATGGCGCACGGCGTGGTTGCCGTCGCGCAGGGTCGGATCGCTGATCAGGATTTTCTTAGCCATGCTTGCGCTCCTCTTGGTGTTTTTTACCGTGCTTGCCATGCCTGGACGTGGCCAGCATTTCCGCCATGGCGATGGCGGCGCAGTTGATGATGTCCAGGTTGCCCGCGTACTGCGGCAGATAGTCGCCGGCGCCCACCACCTTGATGGTGGTGATGATGCGGCCGCCTTCGATGGTCGGCGGCACCACCAGGCCGTAGCCCGGCACATAGGTCTTCAGCTTGGCCACCATCGCGTCCACCGAGGCGCGGATCGCCTCCAGGTCCGGATTGGCGATCTTGGCGTAGATCGTGGTCTGCATGTCGATCGGCGGGTTGGCCGGGTTCAGGATCAGGATCGCCTTGGCGCGCCTGGCGCCGGAGAAGCGCTGCAGCGCCTCCTCGGTGGTGTCGATGTATTCGTCCAGGTTGGCGCGCGTGGCCGGGCCGGCGCTGCGCGAGGCGATGCTCGACGCCACTTCGACGTACTCGATATCCTTGTGCACCATGCCGATGGCGGCGGCGATCGGGATCGACGACTGGCCGCCGCAGGTGATCATGTTGATGTTGGCGGCGCCGCTGTCGAGGCATTGCTGGGCGTTGATGGCCGGGATGCAGAACTCGCCCAGCTTGGCCGGCGTCATGTCGATCACGGTCTTGCCCAGTTTTTCCAGCACCGCCCAGTGGGCGATGTGGGCCTGGGCCGAGGTGGCGTCGAACACCACGTCGCAGATGCCCGGATCGGCGATGATGGCCTCGATGCCGCGGTCCGAGATCGGCACGCCCAGCTGGCTGGCGCGCTTCATGCCGGCCGAATTGAAGTTACGCCCGGCGAACAGGGTGCACACCAGATGCCTGGAGCGCATCACCTTGATCATCAGGTCGGTGCCGATGTTCCCGGAGCCGATGATGGCTATCTTGAGTTTGTCGGAGCTTGTCATCTGGTTTCACCCGTGGTCTTGTTGTGTTGCGTCCCTGCCGAGGATTATCGCCGATTCCACGGTGATGCCATCGATGGAGGAGTACGCGGGTTGATAGCCCAATTCGGCGGCTTGCCGGTTGAGCGAATAGTAAAAAGGCTTGGCGCCGGTGGCGTTGACGATGCCGGCCGGCGTTGCGGCGCTGGCGGCGACCTGGTAGCGCAGGCCGAAGCGCCGCTGCATGGCCGTCAGCAGCTCCCGCTTCTCCACCGGCGCCGCGCTGTAGCAGTCGAACGCGCGGTTTTGCGGCGGCCCGTCCAGCACGCGCCGCACCAGCTGGTGGAAGTCCTGCGGATGCAGGTAGTCGCGCACCATCTGGCCGTCCGTGGTGTGCAGCACGGTGTCGTCGCGGATGGCGCGCAGGAGGTCGGTGATGAAGAAGCGCGCGTTCAGGTCCTGGCTGCGGCTGAAGTAGTTGAACACCCGCAGGTCGGTGATCGCCAGCTCCGGCAGCGCGCGGTGCTTGCACTCCGCATGCAGCTTGGCCATCGCGTAGTAGTCCTGCGGCGTGACGGCGTTCAGCGCGATGCTGGCGCGGGTGTCCGGGCCGGCCGGCTGGGTGAAGATCGGGCCGTAGGCGGCGCCGCTGGACAGGAAGATGTAGCGCCGCCCGGGATGCAGCTTGAGCTGCTCCAGCGCCAGGTCGTCGTACTGCTGGGTGATGCCGAAGATGGCGCCGCCCATCTGCGCGGCGCGCTGCGGATCGCCGACGCCGACGAAATTGAGCACGGCGTCGTGCGGCTCGCGGCCGTAGCCGGCATAGCCGGACACCGCGCAACGCAGGCCGTGCGACTGCTGCCAGCGCTGCGCCGCCGCGACGTCGCGCACATACAGCAGCACTTCCGAACAGCCCTCGCGCGCCAGCGACTGGATCAGATCCCTGGCGATCTGGCTGCTGGCACCGAGGATGGCGATGCGTTTCATGCTAGAGCGTTTTCGACTTCTCGTGCATGCCGCCTATCATGGCCTGTTCCAGCACATCGCGCGGGATCAGCGGCGACAGGTCTTCCAGCGGCGGCGACACCAGCGTGCCGTCGGCGCGCGCGACCACGCCCAGCTTCGGCGAGAACAGCTGCTGCGGGTGCATGAACACTTCGCAGATCACCGGGCCGGTGTGGGCCTGCACGGCGGCCAGGGTGGCGTCGCACTCGTCCCAGCCGCGGATCTGGTAGGACGGGATGTCGAAGGCGGCGGCCAGCCTGGAGAAGTCGGGGCAGGACACGCCGGACTTGCGGTCGGTGCCGACGTAGTCCGACTTGAACAGCGACTTCTGCGTGTGCTTGATCATCAGGTAGCCGTCGTTGTTGAAGATGAACAGCTTGATCGGCAGCTGGTGGTGCACCATGGTCTGCAGTTCCTGCAGGTTCATCATCATGCCGCCGTCGCAGTTCAGGCACATCACCTCGCCGCGGTCGTTGGCGAACGACACGCCCAGCGCGGCCGGCAGGCCGTAGCCCATCTCGCCCAGGCCGGTGGAGGTCATGAAGCGCTGGCCTTGCTTGAAGCGCAGCACCTGGTGGCCGCTCAGCAGCGCCGTGCCCATGTCGGTCACGACGATCTGGTCGTCCTTGAAGAAGCCGTTCAGGCGCTGCATGAAGCGGTAGGAATTGATGTAGCCTTCCGGGTCCGCGTGCTCGGCGCCCACCCACGGGAACTGCTCCTCGTAGGCGCGGCAGCGGGCGACCCAGCCGGCCTTGGACGCGATGGCCGGCGCGGTGGCCGCGTCCAGGCGCGCCAGCAGCGCCTCGATGAACACGCGGGCGTCGCAGACGATGGCCTCCTGCGTGCGCTTGGCGTGCTTGACGGCTTCGTCGGCGTCGATGTCGACCACGTCGATGCGCGCCAGGCGCGCCAGCTCATTGAGGTCGTAGCCCACCTGCGGGATCGCCAGGCGGGTGCCGATGGCCAGCACGTAGTCGCTGTTCTGCAAAATGAAGTTGGCGGCGCGCTGGCCGTAGACGCCGGCGCGGCCGAACACCAGCGGGTGGCTGGAATCGATCATGTCGATGCCGGCCCACGAGACCAGCGCCGGCGAGCCGAGTTGTTCCAGCAGCGGCTTGAGCAGGCGCTCGCCGCCGGCCAGGCGGATGCCGTTGCCCAGCCACAGCACCGGGCGCTCGGCCTGGGCCAGCGCGGCCAGCACGCTGTCCACCTGCGCGGCCACGGCCGGCGTCAGGTAGTCGGGCGCCGGCGGCGGCACATAGTGTTCCTGCGTGGCCGGATCGATGCGGCCGGCCTGGATGTCCATCGGGATCTCGATCCAGGTCGGGCCCGGGCGGCCTTCGAGCGCCAGGTGCACGCCTTTTTCCAGTTCGTAGACGGCGCGTTCCATCTTCGTCACGCGCATCTGGTACTTGCTGACGCGTTCCACCATCTGGCACGAATCGTAGCCCTGCACGCCCCACATGCGCAGCGGGTTTTCCGGGAAGGTGAACTTGGAGTTCTCGTTGCCGGCGATGACGATGCACGGGATCGAATCGGCCCACGCCGACACCACGCCGGTGACGCCGTTGGTGGAGCCGGCGCCGGTGGTCAGCAGCGCGGCGGCGATGCGGCCCTTGCTGCGGTAATAGGTCTGCACCGCCATGCAGGCGGCCTGCTCGTGGTGGACGCAGACGATTTCGGTGTAGCCGCGGCGGGCGATGGCTTCGAACAGGTGCACATTGCCGGCGCCGATGATGCCGAAGGCGTGCTGGATGCCCAGGTTTTCCAGGGCTTCGGCCACCAGTTCGGCGACCTTGACTTTATTGTCTTGCATTAGAAATTCACACCAAAGAAGGCTTCGAGTTTGTCGATCGTGAAGTCCAGCATTTCACGGCTCAGGCCGGGAAACACGCCGATCCAGAAGGTGTCGTTCATCACGCGGTCGGTGTTGGTCAGCTCGCCGGAGACGCGGTAGTTGCGGCCGGCCATGTAGGGCTGGCGCGTCAGGTTGCCGGCGAACAGCAGGCGGGTGCCGATCTTGTGCTGGTCCAGGTAGGTCAGCAGGTCGACCCGCGCGACGTTCGCTTCCGGCTTCAGGGTCATCGGGAAGCCGAACCACGACGGGTCGGCGTGCTCGGTCGCCTCCGGCAGGATCAGGAACTCGGCGCACGACTGCAGCCGCTCTTTCAAATACGCGAAGTTGTCCTTGCGGGCCTGGATGAAGCCGGGCGCGCGGTCGATCTGGGCCAGGCCGCAGGCGGCCTGCATGTCGGTGATCTTGAGGTTGTAGCCCAGGTGGCTGTAGGTGTACTTGTGGTCGTAGCCCATCGGCAGCGTGCCCAGGCACTGGCAGAAGCGCTTGCCGCAGGTGTTGTCCTTGCCCGGCGCGCAGTAGCAGTCGCGGCCCCAGTCGCGGAACGACTCGGCGATCATCTTCAGTTCGGCGTTGTTGGTGAACACCGCGCCGCCCTCGCCCATGGTGATGTGGTGGGCCGGGTAGAACGACATGGTGCCGATGTCGCCGAAGGTGCCGACCATCCTGCCGTGATAGGTCGAGCCAAGGGCGTCGCAGCAATCCTCGATCAGCCACAGATTGTGCTTCTTGCAGAGCGCGGTGATCACGTCCAGGTTGTACGGATTGCCCAAGGTGTGGGCCAGCATGATGGCCTTGGTCTTGGGCGAGATCGCCGCTTCCAGTTTGCTCACATCGATGTTGTAGGTGCCCAGCTCGACATCGACGAACACCGGGATCGCGCCGAACTGGATGATCGGGTTGACGGTGGTGGGGAAGCCGGCGGCCACGCCGATCACCTCATCGCCCTGCTGGATCGCGCGCGCGCCCAGCTTGGGCGAGGTCAGCGTGTTGAACGCGACCAGGTTGGCCGAGGAGCCGGAGTTGACGGTGATCAGGAAGTCCACGCCGATCAGCTTGGCCAGCCGGGCTTCGAACTGGTCGTTGAAGCGGCCGGTGGTGAGCCAGGCGTCGAGCGAGGCTTCGACCATCAGTTCCATTTCCGGCGCGCCGACCACCTTGCCGGCCGGCGGGATCACCGTCACGCCCGGTTCGAAGGCCTTGGGCGCGCTGGCCAGCGCGCCGTACTCGCCCACCAGCTTGATGATCTGTGCGCGGAGTTGTTCCTTGCTTTGTGCTTCACTCATGATTCCAGCCTTAAAGATGTGCGGTATGTTGATACGTGTCGATTTGCGCCAGCGTCAGCGCGCGCATGTCGGCGCCCGAGGCGTGGGCCTGGTGCCAGGCGACGATCATGTCGATGGTGTGGCCCAGGTGCCAGCGCGGCTGCCAGTGCAGGCGGCTGCGGGCCTTGGAGCAATCGAGTTTCAGGTAGTGCGCCTCGTGCGGCTGCCGGTCCGCCTGCGGGTCCAGTTCCCAGCTGGCGCCCTGGCCCCAGCTTTCGCACAGGCGCGCGATGATCCATTCGACCGGGCGGGCGTCGATGTCGTGCGGGCCGAAGTTGTAGCCCTCGGCGAAATCAGCGCCTTGCAGGTACAGGTGTTCGGCCAGGGTCAGGTAGCCCGACAGCGGCTCCAGCACGTGCTGCCACGGGCGGATCGCGTGCGGGCTGCGGATGCGCACCGGCTTGCCGGCGGCGATGGCGCGCACCATGTCGGGTATCAGGCGGTCCTCGGCCCAGTCGCCGCCGCCGATCACGTTGCCGGCGCGGCCGGAGCCCAGGCCGACGCCATGCTCGGCGTATTTTTCAGGATGGAAGAACGACGAGCGGTAGCCGGCCGTCACCAGTTCGGCGCAGGCCTTGCTGTTGCTGTAGGGGTCGTAGCCGCCGAAGGCTTCGTTCTCGCGGTAGCCCCAGGCCCATTCCTTGTTCTCGTAGCACTTGTCGCTGGTGACGTTGACCACCGCCTTGACGCCGGGCGTGTTGCGCACCGCTTCGAAGAAATTCACCAGGCCCATGACGTTGGTGGCGTAGGTCTCGACCGGATGGGCGTACGAGTAGCGCACCAGCGCCTGCGCCGCCATGTGGATGACGATTTCGGGGCGCGCCCTCATCATCGCTTCGCGCAGCGCGGCGCCGTCGCCGATGTCGCCGATGATGGAGCTCATGCCGGCGCCCACTTGCGCCGTCTCGAACAGGCTGGGCTTGCTTGGCGCTGCGAGCGCGTAGCCGGTGACATGCGCGCCCAGTTGCTGCAACCACAGGCTCAGCCAGCTGCCCTTGAAACCGGTGTGCCCGGTCAGGAATACCCGCTTGCCGCGCCAGAAGGACGGATTCATGGCCAGCGCTTCCACGGCGCCTGGCCGCTTTGCCACAGGTCTTCCAGCAAGACCTTGTCGCGCAGCGTGTCCATCGGCTGCCAGAAACCGTGGTGGTGGAAGGCGTCCATCTGGCCTTCGTTGGCCAGCCGTTCCATCGGCTCTTTTTCCCAGGTGGTGCCGTCGCCGGCGATGTAGTCGATCACCCTCGGCGACAGCACGAAGTAGCCGCCGTTGATCCAGGCGCCGTCGCCCTGCGGTTTTTCCTTGAAGCTGACGATGCGCTGGCCGTCGATGTCGATGGCGCCGAAGCGGCCCGGCGGCTGCACCGCCGTCATGGTGGCCAGCTTGCCGTGCTGCTTGTGGAAGGCGATCGAGGCGGCGATGTCGATGTCGGCCACGCCGTCGCCGTAGGTGAAGCAGAAGGCTTCGTCGTGCTCGACGTACTGGCGCACGCGCTTGAGGCGGCCGCCGGTCAGGGTGTCGGCGCCGGTGTCGATCAGCGTGACCTTCCATGGTTCGGCGTGGCGCTCGTGCACTTCCATGCTGTTCTTTTGCAGGTCGAAGGTGACGTCCGAGGTGTGCAGGAAGTAGTTGGCGAAGAATTCCTTGATCACGTAGCCGCGGTAGCCGCAGCAGATGACGAAGTCGTTGATGCCGTGGGCCGAGTAGCTCTTCAGGATGTGCCACAGGATAGGCTTGCCGCCGACTTCCACCATCGGTTTCGGCTTGACCGTGGTCTCTTCGCTGAGCCGTGTGCCCAGTCCACCAGCCAGTATGACTGCTTTCATGCTATCCCCGAGTCGTTATGAGTTGACGCAGACCACATTATCTATTGCGCCCGGGCTATTTTAAACGAAAAGCAGGGGCCGTTTGGTGCCACAGACCGGGCGATGGCGATTTACCACAGTTATTGCGGGGCCAGCAGCAGTTGATACCCGCTGCGCATCGCCCGCTGCAGCGCATCGACGCGGTGCGCGGCGCTGGCGGCCAGTTCTGTGTGATGGCCGGCAACGAGTGTGTTCAATTCGGAAAGGCGCGTCGCCAGCAGCTGGCGCAAGCGCTCGGCCGGCTCGAAGCGGTGGCCGTGCGCGTGGGCCTGGTACAGCAGCTCCAGCGCCTCGATGCCGGCCTCCAGTTGCGCCAGCGGCGTGGCCGGCACGGCGGGCGCGGCGCGGTAGCTCGACAGTGGTTGCGGCAGGTAGACGTAGTCGCCGCCGGCCAGCGCGGTCAGCGCGGTGGCGACGTTGGCGCGCTCGAGGTAGGGACGCTCGTGATAGTGACCGAAGGCCGCGCCGATGCTGGCGCGCTTGAACAGCAGGGCGCCCGGCGCGCACAAGGTGGCCGCCGCGCCGCTGTCGCCGTTGAGCAGCAGGTTGGCCAGCGAGCCGCCGCTGACGACGATCTCGGTGGCGAACAGCGGCGCCACCGGCAGCGCCTGGCCGTCGGGCGCGCGCGGCTGGCGCCAGCAGGCCACCAGGCTCACCTGCGGATGGTCGAGGAAGTAGGGCAGCATGACGGCGATCTTGTCCGGCGCCAGCGTGTCGCCGGCCGGCGCGGCCGCCACGTAGACGCCCAGCGCCAGGGCCAGGCAGTGGTTGAGGTTGTCCAGCGGCGCCAGGCCGGGCGCGTGCACATAGCGCAGGCGGCGGTGGGCTTTCAGGAGCGGCTTGAGCAGGGCGCGGCAGGCCGCGCCGGGGCTGCTGTCGCTGACGATGATTTCGCAGTGGGCGTAGGTTTGCGCCAGTGCGCTGAGCAGCGTGGTCTCCAGCGGCAGCGGATCGTCGACCGGGATCAGGATGCTGACCAGCGGCGCCAACCTGTCATTCCCGCGCAGGCGGGAATCCATGGGCCGCGTCCGGGCCGGCTCAGCATGGACCGCGGCGGCGGACCGTCCCGCGTGCGCGGGCACGACGTTGGCGGCCACGCGCAGGTATAGCGCCTCCAGGTCGGCCGCCAGCTGCGGCGTATCGAACAGCGGCGCGCTGGCGCGCCGCTTGCGCAGCCGGTTGCGCAGCCGCGCCAGTTCCTTGGGCCGCTCGGCCAGACGCACCGCGCGCGCTGCATATTTCTGCTCGCTGGCCGTGACCAGCTCCGGCAGCCCGGCCGCGTGCAGCAGGCTGGCGCTGATCCGGCTGGCGCTGCCGCGGCCGATACTGGTCAGCAGCGGCAGGCCGGCCCACAGCACCTCGCCGGCGATGTCGCCCGACGCCTGCGGCGCGGTGTCGAGGAACAGGTCGGCGGCCAGGTAGCGCGCCAGTTGCTGGTCCAGGGAAGCCGGGGCCGCCTCGGCAAAGCACAGGCGCTCGCTGGGAACGCCACGCTGCATGGCCGCCACGCGCAGATTGTCGCGCACCGGCTCACTGGCCGTTTGCAGCCACAACACGCTGTCCGGCACCTGCTGCAGGATGCGCATCCAGGTGGCGAACCGTTCCGGCGTGATGTGCTCCGGCGCGCCGAAGCAGCAGTACACAAAGCCCGGCTCCGGCAGGCCGAGCGCGGCGCGCGCGCCCGGCTGCGCGCCCGGCTGCGGACGCTGGCGGTCCTGCGGCTGGAAGCAGTGCGGCAGGTACAGCGGCTGTTCGGTGTAGTGCGGCGCCAGTTCCGGCGGCAGCGTGATGGCGTCGGCCAGCACGTAGTCGACGGCGGCCATGGCGCTGCTGCCGGGCTGGCCCAGCCAGGCGATCTGCACCGGCGCCGGCCGCTGCAGCAGGATGCCCGGCCGCGCGCCCGGCAGGCGGCCGTGCAGGTCGACCAGGATATCGATCTCGTGGCTGCGGATCGCCCGCGCCGCCTCGGCGTCGCTCAGCGTGCCGATCGGCACGTGCAAGTCCATGCCGCGCAACAGGCGCTGACGCAGGGCCGAGCCGTCCTCGGCGCTCCAGCAGAAGCCGTAGACTTCGACCAGCTCGCGGCTGTGCAGCTCGAACAATTCCGCCACCAGCCGGCCCACCGGCTGCGCGCCGAAGCCGCAGGACAGGTAGCCGACGCGCAGCTTGCGGTGGCCGTAGCCGGCGCCGTCGGCCAGCGGCGCCGGGGCCGGCGGCAGGGTGGCGCGCGCTTCGCGCCGGGCCGCCGCCAGCTGGCGGGCCGGATCGTCGCTCAGGCTCAGCATGGCCAGCGCCGAGGCGGCGTGGCGCAGCGCGCTCTCGCTCAGGCCGGGCACGAAGCCGAGCACCGGCCAGGCGCACAGCTTTTGGCGCAGGTCCAGCCATTGCGGCGTGATCAGGCTTTGGCGCGGGTCCAGTTGCAGGCTGTGCAGCAGCGCCTGCTCGGCCTGGGGCAGATCTCCCCGCGCCGCGGCCAGCCGGCCGATGTGGTTGTACAGGCGGATGCGCAGCGCCGGCGCGGCGGCCGCGGCGGCGTCCAGGTCGTCGAGCGCCTGGCGCCACTGCGCCAGCGCCGCCTCCGGCTGGCGCCGCCGTTCCAGCAGCGCGCCCAGCCCCAGCTGGCTTTCGGTGAAGCCGGGATGCAGGCGCAGCGCGTGGCGGTAGCCGCGCTCGGCGCCGTCCTGGTCGCCGGCCTGCTGCTGCACCGCGGCCAGGTTGTGCCAGGCCACGTATGCCAGCGGCGAGTCGCAATGTTCCAGCCACAGCTGGTACAGCGCGATCGCCGCTTCGCTCTTGCCCTGCGCCGACAGCAGGGCGGTCAGGCCGATCAGGTCGATGATGGCCAGCTCGCCCAGGCGCGCCAGCGCCAGCGCCAGCGTGCCGGCCTCGGCCAGGTTGCCGGCGGCCATCGCCCGGTGCAGCGGCTGGGACATGGGCGCTCGCTCCGGCCCGGCGGCTCAGGCCGGCGGCGGCGCGGCGTCCCAGCCGGCGGCGATCTCGTCCGGATAGCCGCGCCGGAAGTGGCTGGTCCACGGATAGGCGGGCCGGCCGCTGCCGTCCTTCAGGCCGATTTCGCTGGCGTCGCACAGGAAGCGCGCCGGGTTGCCGGCCACCACCGTGTGCGGCGCGACGTCGCGGTGCACCTTGCTGTGCGCGCCCACCAGCGCGCGCTCGCCCACCGTCACGCCGGGCAGGATCACCGACATCGCGGCGATGGCGGCGTAGTCGCCGATGGTGGCGCCGACCAGCACATCGCTCGGCGGATGGGGATCGTTGGTCAGCACCACGTAGGGCAGCAGCCAGACGAAGTCGCCGATCCGCGACATCTTGCCGATGAAGACGTTGGACTGGCAGCGCACGTAGTCGCCGATCACGCAGTCGCCCTGGATATCGTTCATGGTGCCGATCTGGAAGGCGATGCCGGCCACGGTCTTCTCGCGCACCACCACCCGGTGGCCGGTGACGAGCCGCTCGCCGAAGCGCGAGCCCTGGTAGAACACCGAATGCGAGCGGATGCGGGCGCCGGCGCCGATCACCAGCGGCAGGCCGTCGGCCAGCGGGGTCGGGTAGCCGATCTCGCAGTAGGCGTCGATCACCGAGCCGGCACCGATCTCCACGTGGTCGTGGATGATGGTGAACGGGCCGACGCTGACGCCGTCCCCCAGCCTGGCCTTGGGCGAGATGATGGCGCTGGCGTGTATCATGAGGTTCCCCGGGTGGTCATGCCGCGCAGAACCCGCGCACCGCCGCCGCCACTTCCAGCGCCTGTTCGGCCGTCATGGTCGGGCCCATCGGCAGGCTCAGCACTTCATCGTGGATGGCTTCGGCCAGCGGGAAGTCGCCCCGCCGGTAGCCCAGATGGGCGTAAGCCGGCTGCAGATGCGGCGGCACCGGATAGTGGACGATGGTGCCGATGCCCTGTTCGGCCAGCGCCTTGGCCAGCGCGTCGCGCCGGGCGTGGCGCACCACGTAGACGTGCCACACCGGCTCGGCCCACTCCGGCACCCGCGGCAGCGCCAGGCCGTCGACGCCGGCCAGTTCGCGCTGGTAGATGGCGGCGATGGCGCGGCGCCGGGCGTTGTCGGCGTCCAGCCCGGGCAGCTTGACGCTCAGCAGCGCCGCCTGCAGCTCGTCCAGGCGCGAGTTATAGCCCTGCACCTCGTTGTAGTACTTGACCCTGGAACCGTAGTTGCGCAGCGTGCGGATGCGCTCGGCCAGCGCGTCGTCGCTGGTGGTGACGGCGCCGCCGTCGCCCAGCGCGCCCAGGTTCTTGCCCGGATAGAAGCTGAAGGCGGCGGCGTCGCCCAGCTGGCCGGCCACGCGGCCGCGGTACAGCGCGCCGTGGGCCTGGGCCGCGTCCTCGATCAGTTTCAGGCCGTGTTGGGTGGCCAGCGCCTGCAGCGGGTCCATGTCGGCGGTCTGGCCGTACAGGTGGACCGGCAGGATGGCCCTGGTGCGCGGCGTGATGGCCGCCGCCACGCGCGCCGGGTCGATGTTGAAGCCGTCGGCGCTCGGTTCGACCGGGACCGGCGTGGCGCCGCAGTCGCTGACCGCCAGCCAGGTGGCGATGAAGGTGTTGGACGGCACGATCACCTCGTCGCCGGGGCCGATGCCGCAGGCCTTGAGGATCAGGAAGATCGCGTCCAGGCCGTTGGCCACGCCGATCGCGTGCCGGCTGCGGCAGTAGGCGGCGAAGGCCGCTTCGAAGGCGGCGGTCTCGCCGCCCAGGATGTACCAGCCGGACTGCAGCACGCGCTTGAACGCCGCTTCGAGCTCGTCGCCTTGCGACAGGTTGATGGCTTTCAGGTCGAGGAAGGGGACGCTCATGGCAAAACTCGCTTGGGTTGGTGTGCCGCAGCCACGAACTGGTCGTAGTCGTGGTAGTAGTCTTTGGGGTCGTACAGCGTCGAGGCCAGCACCACGCACACGGCGCCGGACGAGAAGTTCTCGACCTCGCGCCACATCATGCCGGGCACATACAGGCCGTAGTAGGAGCGGTTCAGCTGGAACTTCTTGCGCTGGTAGCCGTCGTCGACGATGACGTCGAAGCTGCCCGACATGGCGACGAACAGCTGCTGCAGCTCGATGTGGCCGTGGCCGGCGCGCGCCGAGCCGCCCGGCACGTCGTACAGGTAGTAGACGCGCTTGATGTCGAACGGGATGTGCACGCCGCCCTCGATCACCGACAGGTTGCCGCGCACGTCGTGGTGCGGCGGCAGTTCGATCAGCCGGCACTGGTCCATCATGGCGCCGCTCCCGCGCGCTGCGCCGCCAGCACCGCGTGAAAGCGCTGCTGGGAACGGCCGACCATGGGGAACACCCCGCTCAGGCGGGCGGCCACGTCGTCCACCGTCGGCTGCATCGCCACCAGCTCCTCCGGCGCGACGATGCCGATGTCGCAGGACTCGATCAGCAGGTCGATATAGTCGGAGAAGCAGTAGCCGAAGTTGGGGTTGCTGTTCGGGTTGCTGTTCGAGTCGAGCCGCTGGTCGTGGCGGAAGTAGGACAGTTCCTCGTCGATGTAGAACACCTTGCCGTCGCGCGCCAGGTTGAAGTAGGCGGCGACGTCGGCCAGGCCCAGCGTGCAGTCGTGGCGGTGGTAGCGGAACAGGTGGCGGCCGCTTTCCCACAGGCGCTGGTGGCGGAACATGATGGTGCTGAACTCGCCGACGAAGTTGCGCATGCCCAGCACCATGCTGCGCTGCATGTCGCGCGCCGTCATGCTGCCGCTGGCCTGGTAGGGACGGCGCAGCTCGGTGCGCTCGTTGTCGACGTTGATCACCTGCGAGGACGAGAACACCAGCGCGATCTCCGGGTCCATATTCATGGTCGCCACCATGCGCTCGATGCAGAACGGGTGCAGGATGTCGTCGTCGAACAGCGGCTTGATCAGCTCGCCCTTGGCGGCGAACAGCGCGGTCAGCACGTTCTGCTCGCGCAGCGCCGAATTGCGCTGGTAGATCAGATGGCCGCTGTACTTGGCGCAGATGTCGCGGATCGCCTCGGTCGGGCAATTGTCGCTGACCAGGATTTCGATGTGGGGATAGCTCTGGCCCAGCGCCGACTTCAGGCAAGCCTCGAAGTGGGCGGTCTTGTAGGACGGGATAACGATGCTGACTAGTGGCAAACTCATGGATTGTCTGGCTCCTGGCTTAGGCGGCGACCGCCATCACGATGTACTGCCACGGCAGCGCGTCTTCCACCGCCACCACCGGGTCGAGGCCGCTGGCGCCGGCCATCAGGCGGATCGCCGGCAGGTATTTTTCGCGCGCCGGCTCGTCGATGATGCGGGCGCTGCCGCCGGCGATCTGGAAGCCGGCCTGCTGGAACAGCTCCAGCATGGCGCCGCGGGTGAAGATGCGCTTGCGCGACTTTTCGATGCCGGCCGGGCCGTAGCGCAGGTCGCCGGCGTTCAGCCGGGCCTGCAGGCTCCAGTGCTGGAAGTTGCGCACGGTGGCGATCACCTTGCCGCCCGGGGCGATGCTGGTGCGGATCCGGGCCAGCAGGGTCCACGGGTCGTCGAGCATCTCCAGCGCCTCGTCCAGCACCCAGGTGTCGGCGCCGCGCACGTGGTCCCACAGGTCGGAGCCGGCGTGCTCGATATCGAGGTTGAACACGAAGTCGCAGTGCGGGCGCGCGGCCTGGGCCGGCTCGGCGTCGAACTCGACGCCGGTATAGTCGACCACCGGGTTGCGCGCCTTGTAGGCCTTGGCGAAGGCGCCGTCGCGGCAATGCACTTCGACGATCTTGCGCGCCTCCAGCGGCACGAACTGCAGCAGGTCGGTGTTGACCACCTTGCTGGCGCTGGGCAGGTCGTAGTGGTAGCCGCCGGTGCGGATCACCGTGCCCTGCCAGTCGTGCTTGATGTAGTGGCGCTGCACCGGCTTGGGCGCGAAGTCCTGCTTGACCCAGTCGACGCTGGCGATCAGCTCGTGGGCGCCGGCCTGGTGGATCGCCAGCATGGTGGCGATCAGCGGCGCGCCGTGCTTGATCGGCATCGGCCACTGGCGCACCACCTCGATATTGGTCAGCATGCAGGCCGGATGCAGGTAGCGGACGGCGCCGTCCGGACGGTCGTAGCCCTGCTCGTTGACCGGCTGGACGCCGCCGACGCCGTACATGCCGGGGCGCAGATGGCTGTGCAGCGATTCGATGAAGCCGCCCCGCAGCACCTCGACGTCGGAATCGAGGAACAGCACCTCGCCCGACAGGCCCAGGTGCCGGATCGCCCAGGCCAGGCCGGGACCGTGGTGGATGTTGTAGCCGAAGGGGATGAATTCGACGTTGTCGCAGGCGTCGGTGATGGCGCGGATCTGCTCGGCCACGTCGGGGTTGGAGCCGTCGATCACATACACCCGGTTGCTGTAGTGGCGGCGCAGGGTGCGCAGCAGCGCCTCGATCAGGTCCGGCGAGTTGTACGACACCGTGACGATGGGGATCTGGTCGATGCGGGCCGGCTCGGCCTGTTGCGACGGTTCCTGCGGCCGCACCGCGTGCCCCGGCGCCGCCAGCCGCGGCGCGGCCGGCCTGGCCACTTTCTGCAGCGCCGCCTCCAGGTTGCGCACGAAGCGCGGGCTGTCGAACAGCGCGCAGCTCATGCGGTTGGCCGCCAGCTGGCGCCGCATCGCCGCCAGGCGCTGCGGATCGCCGGCCAGCGCCACCGCCTTGTCCTCGTAGTCGGCGAAATTGTAGGTGATCAGCTGCGGCAGGTCGACCGCGCGCAGCAGGCTGCCGGCCATGCGCGAGGCGAAGGTCTGGCCGGCGCAGGTCAGCAGCGGCAGGCCGGCCCACAGGGCGTCGCTGGCGGTGGTGCCGGCGTTGAACGGGAAGGTGTCGAGGAACAGGTCGGCCAGCTGGTAGCGCGCCAGGTATTCGGCCGGCACCGCGCGGCTGTTGAAGATCAGGCGCTTGCGGTCGATGCCGGCCTGCTCGGCGTAGCGGTACAGGTTCTCGCGCACCTCCGGGTAGTCGGCCACCAGCCACAGCACGCTGCCCGGCACGCGCCGCAGGATGTTCATCCACACGGTAAACAGGTCGGGCGTGAACTTGAAGTTGTTGTTGAACGAGCAGAACACGAAGGCCTCTTCCGGCAGCTCGACGCTGGCGCGGCTCGGCTTGGCGGCGATGGCGCGCTGGCGGTCGTTGATCTGGAAGGTGTCGGGCAGGTACAGCGGGGTTTCGCTGAAGTCCTTGGTCATTTCCGGCGTGATCAGGAATTCGTCGGCGATCACATAGTCGACCCCGGGCAGGCCGGTGCTGCCGGGGAAGCCCAGGTAGGTCAGCTGCACCGGCGCCGGGCGGTAGGCCAGGATGTTGGGGCGCGCGCCCAGCGTCAGGCCGTGCAGGTCGATCAGGATGTCGATCTCGTGGGCGCGGATGGCGCGCGCGGCCTGCTCGTCGCTGAGCTGGTCGATGCGGATGTAGTGGTCCATGGCCTTGACCACGCGGGCGCGGATCGGCGAGCCGTCCTCGCGGCTCCAGCTGAAGGCGTAGACTTCGAACTTGCTGCGGTCGTGCAGCTCGTACAGCTCGGCCGTCAGGATGGACACCGCGTGCGAGCAAAAGTCCGACGACAGGTAGCCTATCCGCAGGCGGCCGTGGCCGTAGCCGTGGGCGCCGGTCAGCGGGGCGACGGCGGCGTTGACTTTTTCGTTGACGAAGCGGCGCGCCGCGGCCAGCTGCTGGGCCGGATCGCCCGAGGCGCTGAGCATGGCCAGCGCCGAGGTGCCGTCCATCATGGTGGCGACCGAAATATGTTCGAGGCCGCTGTACACCGGCCATTCGCATTGCTTCTGGCGCAGGTGGACCCAGTGCGTCATGACGTTGGCCTGCTGCGGGTCGACGCGCAGGCTCAGCGCCAGCATGGCCTCGGCCTCGGGGTAGCGCTTGCGGATTTCCAGCAGGCGGCCGAGGTTGTTGAGGGTCTGCACATGCAGGGTCGGATTGGTCTTGATGTCGGGCTGCACCGCGTCCGACAGGATGGTCTTCCACATGGCCAGCGCGTCGTCCGGCCGGCCGGTGCGTTCGAGCAGCGTGCCCAGGTTCAGGCGCGCCTCGACGAAGTTGGGGTTGTGGGCGATGGCCTGGCGCAGCACCAGCTCGGCGCCGGCGTCGTCGCCGGCGTTCGACAGCACCACCGCCAGGTTGAAGCAGGCGGCGTACAGCAGCGGCGACGGCGTGTGCTCGATCCAGGCGCGGTACAGGCCGATGGCGGCGGGCAGCTGGCCGCTTTCCTGCAGCACGGCGGCTGCGCCGAACAGGTCGCCGATGGACAGCACGCCCTTGACGGCCAGTGCCATGACGGTGCCCAGCGGGCTGGTATCGGTGGGGGCGGGTACGGCGGGTACGTGATCGGTCATAGCGAAGCTTCGAGTGGGATGAGCCATAAGAGGTACGCACTATCATACCTTTTTGTCGCATGGTGAGGGGCAACTTTTGGCGCCGGAGCAAGCGCGTGAAACGCCGCCTGCTCGACGCATGGGCGCGCCGCCGTCGTGGCCGCGCCGGCGCGCACCGCTGGCGCGCGCCCGTACCGGCCCGGCGCGGCCCGGTACGGATGGGCGCGCCGCCTAGCGCCCGGGGACGCCGAACCAGTCGCCGGCGCCGCGCGGCGCGTCCTGGTGCCGGGTGCTGAGCGCGGCGGCGGCGCCTTGCACGGCCTGGCGGTCGCGGTAGTGCCGCAGGGCGTCGGCCAGCGCCGGCGCGGCGCCGCTGGCCGCCGCCGCGCCGGCGCCGCTGCCGGGCAGGGGCTGCAGGGACGCCGGCGCCGCGGCGGCGGCGGCGTAGTCCGCCAGCGCGGCGCTCAGGCCGCTCACCTGCGTTGCCAGCGGGGCCGCGTCCGCCGTGTCGGGCGCCCGGAACCAGACGTCGGCGCTGGCGTGGACGCTGCCGTCGCTGCCGGTGTAGCTCGAGGTCAGGCCGATGGTGTTGCCGTTCTGCAGCGTCAGCGCGCGGCTGGCGGCGGTGCCGATGGCGGCGATGTGCAGCTGCTCCAGCGTGTTGAGCTCGTCCGCCTGGCTGACGCCGTCGGCGTTGCGGTCTATCCACACCCGCAGCGCGCCGAAGGCGTCGTCGGCGCTGGTGATGCTGCCGTCGGCGTTGCTGTCGAGCGAGCGCAGCGCGGCATAGCCGTCGGCCGCCCTGGCGCCGCCGGCCAGTGTGGTGGCGCTGCCGAACAGTTCGCCGCCGTCGTTGATCAAGCCGTCGCCGTTGCGGTCCAGGGCCAGCAGGCCGTCGTGGGCGTCGACCCAGCCGGTGCGCACCGCCCGGCCTTCGGCGCGGATGTCGAACGCGACGCCGGCGGCGATCGACAGCGTGCGCACGCCGTCGCCGTCCAGGTCCAGCACCAGCGGCGTCGCGTAGTTGCTCGACGACGCATTCAGCGCCATGGTCTGGGTGAGCGACATGGCCGCCACCTGGGCGCCGCTGAAGGCGTCGGCCTGGGCCAGGCTCAGCGCGGCCAGCCCGGTGCTGCTCAGCGACGGCACCTGGCCGGCCGTGAAGGCGGCGATCTGGTCGGTGGTGAAGACGATCAGCTGGCTGGTCTTCAGGCCGGCCACCTGGGCGTTGCTCAGGCCGGCGATCTGGGTGCTCGACAGGTAGCCGATCTGGGTCGCCGTCAGCGCGCCGAGCTGGCTGGTGGACCAGGCGCCGAGCTGGGTGGTGCCGAAGGCGCTGATCTGGTCTATCGTCAGCGCGGCGATCTGGGCGTTCTTCAGCGCCGCCATCTGGGCCGTGCCCAGCGACGACGCCTGCGCGCCGGTCAGGGCGTTGAGCTGGGTGCTGCTCAGGGCCTGGATCTGGGTGGTGGTCACCGCTTGCAGCTGGTCGGTGCTGAACGCGGCCATCTGGTCCACCGTCAGCGCGCCGATCTGGCTGAGCTTGATGCTGGCGACCTGGGCCGTGGTGAACGCCTGGATCTGCGGGTCGGACAGCGCGGCCAGCTGGGTGGTGTTCAGGTAGCCGATCTGCGCGGTGCGCAGCGCGGCGATCTGGCCGGTGCTCAGCGCGAACAGCTGGTCGGCCGTCAGCGCGCCCAGCTGGACGCTGGTCAGTGCCTGGATCTGCGCGCTGTTCAGGCCGGGCACCTGGCCGACGTCCAGGCTGGCGATCTGCAGGGTGCCCAGCGCGGCCACGTCGGCCGTCTGCAGTGCGCCGAGCTGGTCGGTCGACAGCGCGACGATGGCGTTGATGCCCAGCGCGGCCGCTTGCGCGGTGCTCAGCGCGGCGATCTGGTCGGTGCCCAGGGCGTTAATCTGCGGCACGTCGATGGCGGCGATCTGCGCGGTTTTCAAGGCGCGCACCTGGGCCGTCGTCAGCGCGGCGGTCTGGTCGGTGGACAGGCCGCTGAACTGGCCGGCGCTCAGCGCGGCCAGGTCCTGGGTGTCGAGCGCGGCCACCTGGCCGGTGCTCAGCGCGGCCAGCTGGTCGGCGCTCAGCGTCGGCATCTGCGCCAGCGAGAAGCCGGTGATCTGGGCCGTGGCCAGCGCGGCGATCTGGTCGGTCGAGAGGCTGGCGATCTGGGCGGTGGTCAGCGCCGCGATCTGCGCGGTGCGCAGCGCCCGCAGCTGGTCGCTGGTCAGGGCCGGCAACTGCGCAACGCTCAGGCCGTAAGCCACTTGCGCGGTGCTGAGCGCGGCGATGTGGTCGCTGTCGAGCGCCGCCAGCTGGTCGCTGCGCAGGCCGTTGGCCAGCTGGCCGGTGCCCAGGGCGGCCAGCTGGGTCAGGGTCAGCGCGTTGAGCTGGTCGCTGCCCAGTTGGCCGATCTGGTCGGTGGTGAGCGCGGCGATCTGGCGCGTGGCCAGCGCGGCCAGGTCGGCCGTTTCCAGCGCGACGATCTGGTCGGTGGTGAGCGCCGCCACTTGCTGCGTGCTCAGCGTGGACGCCTGCGCGCTGCTCAGCGCGACGATCTGGTCGGTCGTCAATGCCCGGATCTGGCCGGTGCCGAGGGCGGCGCTCTGGGCGGTGCGCAGTGCGACGATCTGGTCGGTGGTGAGGGCGGCGATGTGGTCGCTGCCCAGGCCGTAGGCCAGCTGCGCCGTGCCCAGCGCCGCGATGTGGGCGCTGTCGAGGGCGATCAGCTGGTCGCTGCCGAGGCCGTGGCTGAGCTGGCTGGTGGTCAGCGCGCTCAGCTCGGCCGTGGTCAGCGCGTTGAGCTGGTCGCTGCCCAGCGCGGCGATCTGGTCGCTGCCCAGGGCCACCATCTGGCGCGTGCTGAACGACGCCAGGTCGGCCGTCTCCAGCGCGGCGATCTGGCCGGCGGTCAGCGCCGCCACCTGGCGCGTGGCCAGCGCGCCGGCCTGCGCGGTGCTCAGCGCGACGATCTGGTCGGTGCTCAGGCCGCTGGCGATCTGGTCGGTGGTGAGCGCGGCGATTTGCGCGCTGCCCAGCGTGGCGAACTGGTCGGTCAACAGCGCCTGCAGCTGGTCTGTGCCCAGCATGGTCAGCTGCGCGGTGCCCAGCGCGGCCAGGTCGGCCGTTTCCAGCGCGGCGACCTGGTCGCTGGTGAGCGCGCCCAGTTGCACGCTGCCCAGCGCGCGCACTTGCGCGCTGCCCAGCGCGACGATCTGGTCGGTGGTCAGCGCGCCGAACTGGCCGGCCAGCAGGTGGCTGACGGCGCTGGTGCTCAAGGCGGCGAACTGGTCGGTGTCGAGCGCGGTCAGCTGTTCGGTGCTCAGCGCCGCCGCTTGCAGCGCGGTCAGCGCCGCCACTTGCGCCGTGCCCAGCTGGCTGCACCGCGCCGGTGTCAGCGCCGCGATCATCTGCGTGCTCAGGCCGGTGACGGCGCTGCTCGACAGCGCGTTCAACTGGTCGCTGGTGAGCGCGGCGAACTGCGCGCTGCTGAAGGCGGCCAGCTGGCTGCTGCGTAGCGCCACGAAGTCCATGGTGCTCAGCGCGACGATCTGGTCGGTGCTCAGCGCGCCGATCTGCGGCGTGCCCAGCGCGCCGACCTGGGCCGTGCCCAGCGCGGCGATGTGGTCGGTGCTCAGGGCGGCGATCTGGTCGCTGCCCAGGCCGCTGATCTGGGCGCTCGTCATCACGCCGACCAGGTCGGTGGTCAGGGCGGCGATGTTGGCGCTGCCGATGACGGCGATCTGCGCCGATCTGAGCGCGATGAAGTCGGCCGTCTCCAGCGCGTCGAGCTGGTCGCTGCTGAGGGCGGCCACTTGCGCGGTGCTCAGCGCGGCCACCTGCAGGCTGCCCAGGCCCACCATCTGGTCGGTGGTGATGGCGCCGAACTGGACGGCGCTGAGCGCGCCGATTTGCGTGCTCGACAGCGTGGCGAAGTTGTCGGTGCTGATGGCGGCGATCTGGTCGCTGCTGAGCGCGCTCAACTGGCGGGTCGCCAGGTTGTCCACTTGCAAGGTGGTCAGCGCGGCGATCTGGTCGGTGGTCAGCGCGGCGGCCTGGGCCGAGGTCAGCGCGTCGAGCTGCGCGGTGCTCAGGCTGTGCAGCTGGTCGATGCTCAGCGCGACCAGCTGGTCGGTGCTCAGCGCCTGCACCTGCGCGGTCTTCAGCGCCTGCAGCGCGTCGGTGGCGAGCGCTTGCAACTGGTCGGTCGACAGCGCCAGCAGCTGCTCGCTGCGCAGCGCGCCCGCCTGGGCGCTGGTGAGCGCGCCGATGTGGGCCAGGTCCAGCTGCGCGATCTGCAGCGTGCCCAGGGCCGGGATCTGGTTGCTCAGCAGGGCGGCCAGGTCTTCCAGCTCCAGCGCGGCCAGCTGGTCGGAACCGAGCGCGGCCAATTGCGCCGTGGCCAGCTGGGCGTATTGCCGCGTGCTCAGCGCGACGATCTGGTCGGTGCTGAGCGCGCCGAACTGCGCCGTGCTCAGCGCGTTCAGCTGCGCCGAGCCCAGCGCTTGCAGCTGGTCGGCGATCAGGGCGTTGAGCTGGTCGCTGCCGAGGGCGGCGATCTGCGCCGCTTGCAACGCGTCCAGGTCGTCGCTGCCGAGGGCCTGGATTTGCGCCGACGTCAGCGCTTGCAGCTGGTCGCTGCCCAGCGCCCGGGCCTGCGCGGTGGTCAGCGCGGCGATGCGGTCGACCGCCAGCGCCTGCATCTGGTCGGTGCCCAGCGCGGCGATCTGCGCGGTCTTCAGCGCGGCCAGGTCTTCGGTTTCGATCACGCTCAGTTGTTCGGTGCTCAGCGCCGCCACTTGCGCCGTGCCCAGCGCCTGGAATTGCTGCGTGGTCAAGCCCACGATCTGGTCCGAGCTCAGCGACCGGAGCTGCGCGCTGCCCAGCGCGTTCAGCTGGCTGGCGCCCAGGTTCTGCAGCTGGACGACGGCCAGCGCGGCGAGCTGGTCGGTGCCGAGCGCGGCGATCTGCGCGCTCTTCAGCGCCTGCAGCTCGTCGCCGCTCAGCGCGGCGATCTGGTCGGTGGTCAGCGCCGCCACCTGGGCGCTGGCCAGGCTGGCGGCCTGCGCCGTGGTGAGCGCTTGCACCTGGTCGGTGGTCAGCAGGCTGATCTGGAGGGTTTGCAGGGCCGCCAGCTGCGCGGTCTTCAGCGCGGCCAGGTCGTCCAGTTCCAGCGCTTGCAGCTGGTCGCTGCTCAGCGCGCCGACGGCGGCGGTGCTCAGGCTGCCGACCTGCCGGGTGCTCAGCGCGACGATCTGGTCGGTGCCCAGCGCCGCGATCTGGTCGGTGCTCAGGCCGGCGATCTGGGCCGGCGTGAGCGCCTGGATCTGGTCGGTGGTCAGCCTGCTCAGCGTGCCCAGCGCGCTCAGCTGGGCGGCGCTCAGCGCGGCGAGGTCGGCCGTGCTGAGGGCGGTCACCTGGTCCGAGGACAGCGAGGACAGCTGGGCGGTCGACATCGAGCCGACCTGCTTGCTGCTGAGCGCCATGATCTGGTCGGTGCTCAGCAAGACGACCTGGGCGGTGCGCAGGGCGTTGATCTGCGCGCTCTTCAGCGCGACGATGTCATCGGTGCCCAGCGCGCCCAGCTGGCCGTCGGTCAGGGCGGCGATCTGGCCGGTGGCCAGCGCCGCCACCTGCAGCGTGGTCAGCGCGCCGATCTGCGCGCTCTGCAGGCCCTGGAACTGGTCGCTGCTCAGCGAGGCCAGCTGGGCCGGCGTGATGGCCTGCAACTGATCGGTGCCCAGGGCGTCGAGCTGGTCCGTGCTCAGCGCTTGCAGCTGGGCGCTGCGCAGCGCGGCCAGGTCGCGCGTTTCCAGCGCGCGCAGCTGGTCGGTGGTCAGCGCCGCCAGTTGCTGCGTGCTCAGGCCGGCCACTTGCGCGGTGCTCAGGCCGGCGATCTGGTCGCTGCCCAGCAGGATGAACTGGTCGGTGCTCAGCGCGGCCACTTGCTGGGTCTTGAAGGCGGCCAGGTCTTGCGTTTCGAGCGCGGCCAGCTGGCTGGCGCTCAGCGCCCGCAGCTGGGCGGTGCCGAGGTTGGCCGCCTGCAGGGTGCTCAGCGCAACGATCTGGTCGGTGCTCAGCGACTGGAACTGGGCGCTGCCCAGGGCGGCCATCTGGGCCGTGCTGAGCGCGCGGAACTGGTCGCTGCCCAGCGCGTTGAGCTGGTCGGTGGTCAGGCCCGGCAGTTGCGCGCTGCGCAGCGCGACGATGTTCCTGGTCGACAGCGCCTGCAATGACGCGCTGCCCAGCGCGGCCAGCTGGCGCGTGCTCAGGCCGGCCACCTGGTTGGTGGTCAGCGCGGCCGCCTGCGCGGTGCCGAGGCCGGCGATGACGTCGGTCTCCAGGACGGCCAACTGCGCGCTCCTGAGGGCGGCGAAGTCCTGGCTTTCCAGCGCGTTGACCTGGTCGCTGCCCAGGGCGGCGACTTGTTGCGTGCCCAGGCGGCTGACCTGGGCGGTGCTCAGCGCGGCCAGCTGGTCGCTGTTGAGCGAGGCGATCTGCGCCGTCTTGAGGGCGGCGATCTGCGCGGTCTTCATCAGCGACAGCGCCTGCGTGCCCAGCGCCACCAATTGCTCGCTGCTCAGCAGGGCGACCTGGGCGGTGACGAGATTGCTCGTCTGCAGCGTGCTCAGGGCGGCGATCTGCGCGGTGGCGAGCGCCAGCAGCTGGGCGCTGCCCAGCGCGGCCAGCTGGGCCGTGGTCAGCGCCCGCAACTGGGCGCCGGCCAGCGCGTTCAGGTTGTCGCTGCTCAGGCCGGCGATTTGCGCGGTCTTCAGCGCGGCCAGGTCGCGCGTTTCCAGCGCGACGACCTGGTCGCTGGTCAGCGCCAGCAGCTGGCGCGTGCTCAGGCTGGCGAACTGCGCGCTGGTCAGCGCCACGATCTGGTCGGTGCTCAGCAGGCTGAGCTGGGCCGTGCCCAGCGCGGCCAGTTGCGCCGTCTTCAGCGCGGCCAGCTCGCCGGTGCCGATGGCGAGCAGCTGGTCGCTCGACAGCACGGCGATTTGCCGGCTGCCCAGGTTGCTGGCCTGGGCACTGCTCAGCGCGGCGATCTGGTCGGTGCCCAGCGCGGCGAGCTGGTCGCTGGTCAGCGCGGCCAGCTGCTGGGTTTTCATCGCCTGCAGCTGGGCGGTGGTGATGGCGGCCACGCCGGCCGTGGCCAGGGCCACGATCTGCTGCGTCTTCAACGCGGCCAGGTCGGCTGTTTCCAGCGCGGCGATCTGGTCGGTCGACAGCAGCGCGAGCTGGCGGGTCGCCAGCGCGCCCGCCTGCAGCGAGCTCAGCGCGACGATCTGGTCGGTGCCGACGGCGGCCAGCTGGCCAGAGCTCAGCGCGTTGAGCTGGCTCGATTTCAACGAAGCCCAGTCGGCGCTGGTCAGCGCGGCCAGCTGCGCGGTCAGCAGGTAGCCGATCTGCACGGTGCTGAAGGCGCACACTTGCGCGGTGTTCAGCGCGCCCAACTGGTCGGAGTTGAGCACCTGGATCTGGTCGGACGTCAGTTGCACGATCTGCGCGGTCTTGAGCGCGGCCACCTGGCCGATGGTCAGCGCGGCGATGGCGGTGGTGCCCAGACCGAGCAGCTGGCTCGATTGCAGCGCGGCGAAGTCCTGGGTGGCCAGCGCGCCGAGCTGGTCGGAGCTCAGCGCGTTGAGCTGGGACGGCGTCAGCGCGCGCGCCTGCGCGCTGCCGAGGGCGGCGATCAGGCCGGTGCCCAGCGAGGCCACCTGGCGCGAGCTCAGGGCGGCGATCTGCGCGGTTTTCAGCGCGGCGAAGTCGACCGTTTCGAGCGCGTTCAGCTGGTCGGTCGACAGGGCGGCGATTTCACGCGTGCTCAGCGCGGCGGTTTGCCGGGTGCTCAGCGCGACGATCTGGTCGGTGGTCAGCGCGGCGACCTGGGCGGTGGTGAAGTTGCTCAGCTGGACGCTCGACAGCGCGGCGAACTGCGCCGTGGTGAGGGCGGCCACGGCGTCGGTGCTCAGCGCGGCGGCCTGCTGCGACTTCAGCGCGACCAGGTCCTGGGTTTCCAGCGCGGCGATCTGGTCGGTGCCGAGCACCGCGATCTGGCGGGTCGACAGGGAGGCCGCTTGCTGCGAACTCAGACCGGCCAGCTGGCCGGTGGTCAGCGCGCTGAACTGGGCGGTGCCGAGCGCGGCCAGCTGCGCCGTCCTCAGCGCGGCCAGGTCGCGGGTTTCCAGCGCGGCCACCTGGTCGCTGCCCAGGGCGGCGATCTGGCGCGTGGTCAGCGAGGCGGCCTGGGCCGTGGTCAGGGCGGCGATCTGGTCGGTGTCGAGGGCGCTCAGCTGCTGCGTGCTCAGCGCGGCCACTTGCGCGCTGCCCAGCGCGGCGATCTGGCCGGTGCCGAGGCTGCGCAGCATGTCGCTGCCCAGGCCGCCGAGCTGCTGGGTGCGCAACGCGGCCAGGTCTTGTGTTTCCATCGCGCTCAGCTGGTCGCTCGACAGTGCCGCCAGTTGCCGCGAGCTCAGGGCGCCGGCCTGGGCGGTCTTCAGCGCGACGATCTGGTCGGTGCTGAGCGCGGCGATCAGGCTGGTGCCCATGGCGGCCAGCTGCTGGGTTTTCAGCGCGGCGAGGTTGGCGGTGCTCAGCGCGCTCAGCTGCGCGGTCGACAGCGCAGCTACTTGCTGCGTGCCCAGGCCGGCCACTTGCGCGCTGCGCAGCACGGCGATCTGGTCGGAGCCCAGCGCGGCCACTTGCGCGGTTTTCAGCGCCGCTGTTTGCAGCGGGCTCAAGGCGGCGATCTGGTCGGTGCCGAGCGCGGCCACGCCGTCCGAGGACAGGGCGGCGATCTGCGCGGTGCGCAGCGCGGCCAGGTCTTGCGTCGGCAGCGCGGCCAGCAGGGCGGTGCCCAGCGCCGCCAGCTGGCGCGTGGCCAGGCCGGCCGCCTGCGCGGTGCTCAGGGCGGCCAGCTGCTGCGTGCCGAGGGCGTTGATCTGGCTGGTGGTGAAGGCGGCCACCTGCGCCGTCTTCATCGCGGCCAGGTCGCGCGTTTCGATCGCGGCCACCTGGTCGGAGCTCAGCACGATGATTTGCGCCGTGCCCAGCGCGGCCACCTGGGCGCTGCTCAGCGCGACGATCTGGTCGGTGGACAGGCCGCGCAGCTGGGCGCTGCGCAATGAGGCCACTTGGGCGGTGGTCAGGGCGGCGATCTGGTCGGTGCTCAGCACGGCGGTGCTGGCGGTGCTCAGCGCGTTCAACTGCTGGCTCTTGAGCACGGCGAAGTCGCGGGTTTCCAGCGCGGCCAGCTGATCGCTGGACATCTGGCCCAGTTGCAGCGTGGTCAGCGCGGCCGTTTGCGCGGTGGTCAGCGCGACGATCTGGTCGGTGGTCAGGCCGGCCGCCAGGTTGGCGGTGGTCATCGCGCCGAACTGCGCGGTGGTCATCGAACCGATCTGGTCGGTCGTCAGCACAGCGGTCTGGGCGGTGGTCAGGGCGGCGATCTGGTCGGTGCTCAGCACGGCGGTGCTGGCGGTGCTCAGCGCGTTCAACTGCTGGCTCTTGAGCACGGCGAAGTCGCGGGTTTCCAGCGCGGCCAGCTGATCGCTGGACATCTGGCCCAGTTGCAGCGTGGTCAGCGCGGCCGTTTGCGCGGTGGTCAGCGCGACGATCTGGTCGGTGCCCAGGGCGGCGAATTGCCTGGTGCTCAGGGCGGCGATCTGCGCGGTCTTGAGCGCGGCGAAGCCGTCGGTGCCCAGCGCGGCCAGCTGGTCGCTGCCCAGGGCGCTGATCTGCAGGGTCGACAGGCTGCTGCTTTGCGCGGTGCGCAGCGCCGCCATCTGCGCCGTGGTCAGCGCAGCGAGCAGGCCGGTGCCGAGGGCGATCAATTGCTGCGTGCTCAGCGCGGCGATGTCGTCGCTGTCGATGCTGGCCAGCTGGTCGCTGCTCAGTGCGGCGATCTGGCGGGTTTGCAGCGCGGCGGCCTGGCCGCTGCTCAGCGCGACGATCTGGTCGGTGCCGAGCGCGCGCACTTGCGCGCTCGACAGCGCCACCAGCTGGGCGCTGCGCAGCGCGGCGATATCGGCGGTGCCGACGATGGACAGCTGGCGCGTGCCCAGCGCGGCCACTTGCGCGGTCGCCAGCGCGGCGAACTGGTCGGAGGTGAGGCCGTTGACCAGCTGGTCGGTGCTCAGGCTGACGATCTGGCCGGTGGTCAGCGCCGCGATCTGTCGGGTGCTGAGGCCGTAGCCCAGCTGCGCGGTGTTGAGCGCTTGCAGGTTTTGTGTGGAGAGGGCCCGTAGCTGGCTGGTGCCGAAGGCGCCGAGCTGCGCGGTGGTCCAGGCGGTCATTTGCAAAGTGCTGAGCAAAATGATGTCCGCCGTGGTCAGAGTGGCGATCTGATCGGTGCGCAGGCTGACGATTTGGTCGGTGGTTAAACCAGGGACGAGTGATGGCATTTAATTGTTCTCCTTGCGGAAATATATAGTACCGCCAATCGAACCCATGCGGAGAGCATAGCCCCAAAAGTAGTTTAAATCTTGGTCTGAAAACAATGACTTAGCGCGTTTCCCGTGATCGGATCGTCATCGATGCCCAGCGGCTGAAATAATCATTTAGGAAACACTGTAAGATCATGTTTTGCGATCAATCCAGAGCCTCCCCACCATGTTGCTGACGCCCGCCACATTTACGCCGCTGATCCGTCCCGCCGCGCATGAGCATCCGCTCACTTTCGTGTTCCACCGCGGGGAGTTGCTTTTGCACAACGAAATCCTCGGCTTGCCCGACCAGCGGGCGCTGGCGGCGCTGGATTTGCCGCCGGAGCGCTTCCATGCGCTGGGCGAGTGGCAAGGCCGCTACTATCAGCTGGCGTGGGTCGATCAACCGGAACGACCGGGACCGGCGTACGGCTACCACGGTTTGCGCTCGCTGTTCGGCCTGGTCGACGACGGTTTCGCGGCCCTGGCCGGCCGCGCTTTCCAGCTGGCCGACTGGGCCCGCACCCACCGCTATTGTGGCGCCTGCGCGACGCCGATGCGCCAGCTCGAAGGCGAACGCTGCTACCAATGCCCGGCCTGCGGCATGAGCGCCTATCCGCGCATCTCGCCGGCGATGATGGTGTTGATACGCAAGGGCGGGCAAGTGCTGCTGGCCATGCACGCCAACGCGCCGTACAAGCGCTACACGGCGCTGGCCGGCTTTCTGGAGGCGGGCGAGTCGATCGAAGAGGCGGTGCACCGCGAGGTGTACGAGGAGGTCGGGCTGCGGGTGCACAACCTGCAGTACTTCGGCAGCCAGTCGTGGCCGTTCCCGCATTCGCTGATGGTCGCCTACACCGCCGACTACCTGGACGGCGAGATCCGCGTCGATCCGGCGGAAATCGCCGACGCCCGCTGGTTCGGGCCGGGCGATGAATGGCCGGACATGACGACCACGGTGTCGATCGCCGCCGCGCTGCTGAAGGCCAACCGGCCGCAGGCCTGACGGGTGCGCCGCCGCGGATTTCTATATACTGTCGGCAATCGTAAAAAAAAGGTGTTTCATCATGTCTCAAAAAGAATTCTCGGAAGGCGACTGGCGTCGTCTGATCGCCAGTTTCGGTGAAGATCCCGACCGTCCGGGCCTGGTGGAAACGCCGGCGCGCGTCAGCAAGGCATGGAAACACTGGACCTCCGGCTACGGCCAGGACCCGGTCGAGCTGCTGAAGGCCTTCGAAGACGGCGCCGAGCAGTACAACGAACTGATCGTGGTGCGCGGCATCCCGGTCTACAGCCATTGCGAGCACCACCTGGCGCCGTTCTTCGGCAAGGCCACGGTCGGCTACGTCCCGAACGGCAAGATCGTCGGCCTGTCCAAGCTGACCCGCCTGGTCGATTGCTTCGCCAAGCGCCTGCAGGTGCAGGAACGCATGACCATGCAGATCGCCAACGCGCTGATGGAAGTGCTGGAGCCGAAGGCGGTTGGCGTGGTCGTCAAGTGCCGCCACCTGTGCATGGAAAGCCGCGGCATCCGCACGCCGGGCGAAGAAACCGTCACCTCGGCCATGCTCGGCGAGCTGCAGCCCAACCTGGCGATGCGCACCGAATTCCTGGCCCTGGCGCGCGAGAACTGAGCGGCATGGCGGCGATCGCGTGGCAGCAAGGCGGCCTGGCCGCCGCCTTCGCGCTGGCGGCGGCGCAGCAGCGGCCCTTGTTCCTGTACTGGGGCGCGCTCTGGTGTCCGCCCTGCAACCGGGTCAAGTCCGATATTTTTGCGCGTGACGACTTCGTTGAGCGTTCGGCCTCGGTCGTCTGCTACCAGCTTGACGGCGACCGCGCCGGCGCCCAGGCCCTGGCCGCGCAGTACGGCTTGCGCAGCTATCCGACGCTGGTGCTGTACGCGCCGGACGGCAGCGAAATCACGCGCCTGCCGTGCGAGCTGGACGGCGAGTTGTTCACAGCCGCGTTCGACGCGGCGCTGGCCGTGCATGCGGCCGGCTCGTCCGCCTCGGCCGCGCTGGCGGCGGCCTTGTCTGGCGACGGCGCCGGCGCGCGCAAGCTCAGCGCCGGCGAGTGGTCGCTGCTGAGCCATTATTCCTGGGATACCGACGAAGGCCGCCTGCTGGGCGCGCGCGCGCTGGCGCCGACGCTGCTGGCGCTGGTGCGCGCCTGCGACGACGCCGACGCCGGCGTGCGCCTGCAACTGCACGCGCAGCTGGCCACGGCCGGCAAGGAAGTCGACGCGGCGGCCAACGCCGCCTTGCTGCTGCGGGTGTTTGCCGATGTGCGGCTGGCGCGCGCCAATATGGACATACTCGGCAACAGCGGCATCGCCCTGATCAAGTTCGCCACGCGGCGCGAAGAACTGGTGGCGGCGCTGGGCGCCACCGCCGCGCAATGGGCCGACGATTTCTGGCTCAGCGCGCCGGACCGCCTGACGGCGGTGCGCCTGCAAATGCGCCTGGGGCGCCTGCTGGCGCCGACGCAGGGCCTGCAGCAGCAGGTGCGGCTGCGGGTGGAAGCGGCGCTTGCCGCATCGACCGATCCATGCGAACGCCACACGCTGGTCAACACCGCGGTCAGCGCCCTGAACGACGCCGGCCTGCCGGCGCAAGCCGAGCAAGTGCTGCTGGCCGAATTGCCGCGTTCGCATTCACCCTACTACTTCATGCTGAGCCTGGCCACCAGCGCCAAGCGGCGCGGCGACGCGGCGGCCATGCTGGACTGGTACGGCAAGGCATGGCAAGCGGCCGTGGGTCCGGCGACGCGCCTGCAATGGGGCGTCACCTACCTGCTGAGTTTGTTGGAACTGGCGCCGCAGGACGGCGCCCGCATCGCGCAAGCCGAGCAGGGCCTGCGCGCCGACATCGCCGCCGCCGGCGCCGACGCCCGGCACCAGCGCAACCAGTCCCAGCTACAAAAACTCCGGGGTCAGATCTGACATTCGGACACGACCTCATCCGTCGTGCCGGTTCACAGGGCGTTCCGACGCGGCGACGGCGCGGCTTACCGTTTTAACCGAGACGCCGAAGTACGCGGCGATTTGCTGCATCGAAAACGCGGTCGACCGATAGGCCTGCGCCATGGCGGCTTCGCGCGGCGCGAATGTTGCGGCATATTCCTCCAGCGTCAGGGCAAGCGCCCGCCTTTGCACGCGCGCTATCTCTGCCGACCTGGGTTCTTGCGCGGACTCCCTGTGGCGGGCAATGAAGGTCTCGTCACCTAAAATGCAGCGGAAACTCACCTTTTTCAGCGGGCTGTCCGCATGCAAGCCGGCCATGACAAACCGGTGATAGGCTTGCCTCGCGGCGATTTGATCCGGGCCGAAACAGGCCAATAGCCAGCTGGTCGTCATCCATGTGGCTGAGGGCGCCTCGCCCATCATTGCGCGATAGCTGCTCCACTCCCAGTCACCGGGTGCTGCCACTGCACTGGCCCGCACGGGATTCAAGACGATATAACGCGCCAGTTCGCGCAGGTGGCTGTCCTTCTGTACCAGGATGGCGTGATAACGGCCCTGCAAAACGTGCCCGACCAATTCGTGGCGGCGATTGTAGTACTGCGAATACGCGCTATTCAAATGGCGCATGCCTTGCGCGAGATTGCCTTCGGGAGTCTCGATCAGCACATGGTAGTGGTTCGTCATCTGGCAAAAGGCGTGGATCAGGAAATGAAAGCGCCGGCATACGCGTTCCATTTCTTCCAGCCATACCAAGCGGTCCACGCGATCGCGAAAGATATCCTCACGTCGGTTGCCGCGGCAAGTGACGTGATACAGCGCACCGGGAAATTCGAGTCGGAGTGGGCGGACCATCTCCGCAATGTAGTCGGTGCGCTGCGGCGCTGCGCTGATAAAACGCAGAAGCCGCCGCAGTCCGGATTGATCTGTTTCAGTTACAGCGGAGGTCGTGTCCGAATGTCAGATCTGACCCCGGTGTTGATTTTGCATGGTATCAGCGCTTGAACTCGGCGTTGTCTTTCCACTGCGGGCGGTCTTTGCCCTGGGCGGTCTGGTAGCCGGCCTTGAACAGCAGTGCGATGTCTTGCACCGCGCCGCTGGTGTCCCATTTGGCTTGCACCGTGTCGTTGACGGTGTGGTACTGGTGGGCGCTGTAGTTCAACAGCTTTTCGCGGCCGTAGCCGGCGCCTTTGCCGATGAAGCTGGAACTGCTGCGCAGATACACCACCGGCACGCCGCCCCGGGCGAACTCGAACTGGTCGCCCCGGTAGAAGCTGCCGTAGTCGGCGTTGCTGTCCGGCCGCACGCTGCGCCCCTGGCCGCGCGCGATGGCGGCGACCAGAGCGTCGGCGCTGGATTTGCCCATGCCGCTGAGCTCGACATCGCGGGTGCGGCCCCACATGTTCAAGCCGTCCACGTTGATGTTCAGCAGCGTCTTGTTCAGCGGGTACAGCGGGTTGCGCGCGTAGTACTGCGCGCCCAGCAGGCCGCGTTCCTCCGCCGTGGTCAGCACGAACACGATGCTGCGCCTGGGCGCCACCGGCAGCGCCTTGTACACGCGGGCGATCTCCAGCAGCGCGGCGACGCCGGTGGCGTTGTCCATGGCGCCGTGGAAGATCTGCTGCGTGCGCGGACCCGGCAGGCTTTCATCGATGCCGAAATGGTCCCAGTGCGCTGTGTAGACGATCACTTCATTCTTCAGCAAGGGATCGGAACCGGCGATCTTGCCCACCACGTTGTGCGAACCGACTTCGCGCCAGGCGTTCAGCGCCGTGACGTTGAGCTTGACGCCCAGCGGCACCGGCTTGAACGCGCGCGACAAGGCCTGCTGCTTGAGCGCGTCGAAATCCAGCCCGCCGGCCTTGAACAGCTCGCGCGCGCGGTCGCCCTGCAGCCAGCCGGGGATGGCCGGGAAGGCCGGGTCCGGCGTCGTGCTCTTCAAGGCGAAATTCTCGCGGCCCCAGCTGTTGCGCACCACCTCGTACGGATAGCTGGCCTGTTTGGCTTCGTGCACGATCAGCGCGGCGGCCGCGCCCATCTTGGCCGCCATCTCGAATTTGTAGTTCCAGCGCCCGTAGCGGGTGATCGCGTTGCCGCCGAACATGGCCGGGTCCAGCAGCTTGGGGTGCCTGGGGGCCGGCAGCGGCGGGTCGTTGATCAGCATGACCAGGGTCTTGCCCTTGAGGTCGACACCCTTGTAGTCGTCCCACTGGAATTCCGGCGCCTGCACGCCGTAGCCGACAAACACCAGCTCGGAATTGGCCACCTCGATTTTTTTCTCGGTGCGCGCGGTCCAGGCGACATAGTCGTCGCCGAAGGTCAGCTGCTTGCGCTGGCCGTCCTTGATGTAGCTCAGCGTCGGGTGGCTGGAAATGGCCACCAGCGGCACCGCCTGCAGATAGGTGCCGTCCGGGTTGCCCGGCTCCAGGCCCAGCTTCTTGAACTGCTGCTGCAGGTAGTCGATGGTGACGGTTTCGCCGCGCGTGCCCGGCGCGCGGCCTTCGAACTCGTCGGAGGCCAGCATGGTGATGTGCTCCAGCAGGCGCCCGCCGTCGATGCCGGCAAGCGCGGCCTCGACCGGTTTTCCGGCTTTGGGCGCGGCGGCGTGGGCGTGGCCGACGCCTAACGCCAGCAGCGCCATCGACAGTAGGTATCTCATGTGGAAAGGATTGTTAAGAAGGAATGCCTCATTCTGACACAGTTTGTTGCTCAAGAACACTAGCAAGCCAGTCGACAAACACCCGCACCCTCGGCGACAGGTGGCGGTTGTGGGCATACACGATGTTCAGCGGCAGCGGCGCGGGCCGCCATTGCGGCAATATTTCCTCCAGTACGCCCGAGGCCAGCAGCGGCGCCAGGCTCTGGCGCGGCATCTGGATCAGGCCCAGGCCGGCCAGACAGGCGGCCAGATAGGCCTCGGTGCCGCTGACCGAGACCTGGCTGCGCATGGCCTGGGTGCGCGCGACGCCGTCGGCGTCCAGGTATTCCCAGTCGAGGTCGCGTCCGCTCTGGCTGGAGAAGAAGTTGACCGCCGTGTGCTGGCGCAAGTCTTCCAGCGTGCGCGGCCGGCCGTGGCGTTCCAGGTAGGCCGGCGTGGCGACGTTGATCTGCTCCATCGCGTCGATGCGGCGCGCCACCAGCGTGGAATCGCGCAGGGTGCCGCCGCGCACCGCGCAATCGATGCCTTCGCCGACCAGGTCGACGTAGCGGTCGTTCGAGCCCAGCCGCACCTGGATGTGCGGGTGGCGCTGGAAGAAGGCCGGCAGCGCCGGGATCACGTACAGGTGGGCCAGCCGCTCCGGCAGGTCAACCCGCACCGCGCCGGACAGCAGCCGGCCCTCGCCGGCGAACAGGCCGTTGAGGTTGTCCAGGTCGTTGAGCAGGGCGCTGCAGCGCTCCAGGTACTGCGCGCCCTCGACCGTCAGGCTGACCTTGCGCGTGGTGCGCTGCAGCAGGCGCACGCCCAGCTGCTGTTCGATGGCCTGCACGGCGTTGGTGACGGTGGGCTTGGGCAGGTCCAGCTGTTCGGCGGCCTGGGTGAAACTCTTGCAGTCGGCCACCGCCTTGAAGATCTGCATGGCCTTGAACTGGTCCATGATTATTATCTGTGTTCGAATAAAGTAATAGGATTTACCGTATTTATTGCTGCAATCGATAATAGCATAATGCCTGCACTCGCTCACCACCTTGGAGATTCATCATGATGCAAACCCGCAAACTCGGCCGCACCGGCCCGCAAGTCGCTCAACTGGGCCTGGGCCTGATGGGCATGTCCGACCTGTACGGCCCGGCCGACCGCAAGGAAAGCCTGGCCACCATCCGCGCCGCCATGGACGCCGGCGTCACCCTGCTCGACACCGGCGATTTCTACGGCATGGGCCACAACGAACTGCTGCTGGCCGAGGCGCTGGCCGCCGGCGGCCGCGAGCAGGTGCAGATCAGCGTCAAGTTCGGCGCCATGCGCGACCCGGCCGGCAGCTGGATCGGCATCGACACCCGCCCGGCGGCGGTGAAGAACTTCGCCGCGTATTCGCTCAAGCGCCTGGGCGTCGAGCACATCGACATCTACCGTCCGGCGCGCCTCGACCCGAACGTGGCGATCGAGGACACGGTCGGCGCCATCGCCGAGCTGGTCAAGGCCGGCCACGTCAGGCACATCGGCCTGTCCGAGGTCGGCAGCGAGACCCTGCGCCGCGCCCACGCCGTGCATCCGATCGCCGATCTGCAGATCGAGTATTCGATGATCTCGCGCGGCATCGAGAACGGCATCCTGCAGACCTGCCGCGAGCTGGGCATAGGCATCACCGCCTACGGCGTGCTGTCGCGCGGCCTGATCAGCGGCCACTGGAGCAAGCAGCGCCAGGGCGAGGCCGACTTCCGCGGCCTGGCCAGCCCGCGCTTCCAGGGCGAGAACCTGGACCGCAACCTGGCGCTGGTGGAAAAGCTGCGCGCCATCGCCGGCGAGCTGGGCGTGTCGGTGGCGCAGGTGGCGATCGCCTGGGTGGCGGCGCAGGGCCAGGACATCGTGCCGCTGGTGGGCGCCCGCACCCGCGTGCGGCTGGAGGAGGCGCTGGCCTCGACCCGGGTGCAGCTGTCGGCCACCGACCTGGCGCGGCTGGAGCAGGCGGTGCCGCCGGGCGCCGCCGCCGGCAACCGCTATGACGCGCATTCGACCACGGTGCTCGACAGCGAAAAAGGCTGAGGCGCGCTGCGTCATTGCCGAAGGCGGGAATCCATGCTGAGCTTGGCATCGGTTCCCCTTCCGCTGGCTGCGGGTGCAGTTTTCGCGCAGGGCCCTGTGGCGCCGAACGCAGTCACCACCGAGGTCGCCCGCGTGGCGCCGCGCGGCAAGACCGGCCGGGCGGACGCGCAACTGGCCGCCATGAACGTCCAAGGCCGCGGCGCCCGCTGTGTTTTTTTTTGATGCAAAATTTGTAAATAAGCGACATTTGCCCGAGACAATTCGGGTATTCTGGTTTCCATAAGACAATATGGAGACTCGGTACCATGAATAAATTGTCCTTCCAACAGAAGCTCTGGGTACCGTTGATTTGCAGCCTGCTGTGCATCACCGCCATCTTCATCTACCAGACCATACAGATGCGCGACGTGCGCATCGAAGAGCGCCAGATCGACCTGATGAACCTGGACGACGCCGGCATGAGCGTCCTCAAGCTGTACGGCGACAAGGCCAGCTCCGGCGCCCTGAGCAAGGAAGACGCCCAGAAACAGGCGATGGCCGTGATCGCCAGCCTGCGCTTCGGCAAGGATGGCTACATCACCATCACCCAGGGCACCCGTTCCTTGATGAATCCGTTCAAGGCGGAAAACAACGGCAAGGACATGGCCGACTTCAAGGACCCCAACGGCGTCCATCTGTACCGCGACATCGCCGCCGCCGGCGCCAAGCCGGAGGGCGGCGGTTTCGTGCGCTATTCCTGGACCCGGCCCAACACCAAGGAGCCGGTGCCGAAGATGAGCCGGGTGGCGCACTTCGCGCAGTGGGACTGGGACCTGGTCACCGGCGCCTACATCGACGACATCGACAATGCCTTCTACCATTCGCTGTACAAGTCGGCCGGCGTGCTGGCGGCGGTGTGCCTGGTGCTGTGGGCCATCGTCAGCATGGTCAACAAGAGCCTGCGCCACACCATCGGCGGCGACCCCGAATACGTCAGCGAAATCGCCCAGCAGATCGCCGGCGGCGACCTCAGCGCCAGCATCCAGACCCACGCGTCGGACCGCGCCAGCATCTTGTACGGCATGAAGTCGATGCAGGCGCGGCTGGCCGACACCATCGGCGAGATCCGCCGCAGCGCCGACACCATCGCCACCGCGTCCGGCGAGATCGCCTCGGGCAATATGGACTTGTCGGCGCGCACCGAATCGCAGGCCAGCTCGCTGGAGGAGACGGCCGCCTCGATGGAGGAGCTGACCTCGACCGTGAACCAGAACGCCGACAACGCGGTGCAGGCCAACCAGCTGGTGCTGTCGGCCTCGTCGGTGGCGGAGAAGGGCGGGCATGTGGTGTCGAAGGTGGTGCAGACCATGGACACCATCAATGCCTCGGCCACCCGCATCGTCGACATCATCAGCGTGATCGACGGCATCGCCTTCCAGACCAACATCCTGGCGCTCAACGCGGCGGTCGAAGCGGCGCGCGCGGGTGAGCAGGGGCGCGGCTTCGCGGTGGTGGCGTCCGAAGTGCGCAACCTGGCGCAGCGTTCGGCCGGCGCGGCCAAGGAGATCAAGGAGCTGATCAACGCCTCGGTGGAAAGCATCAGCGCCGGCAGCGCGCTGGTGGCCGAAGCCGGCACCACGATGGACCAGGTGGTGGCCAGCGTGTCGCGGGTGACGCAGATCATGTCGGCGATCACCGAGGCGTCGAGCGAGCAGAGCACGGGCATCGGCCACGTCAACATGGCGATCACGGAGATGGATACGGTGACGCAGCAGAACGCCGCGCTGGTGGAACAGGCCGCCGCCGCGGCCGGCAGCATGCAGGAGCAGGCCGGCTTGCTGGCCGAGCTGGTCAGCCGCTTCAAGCTGAGCGGCGACCAGGGCGCCGGCGGCAAGCGCCCGGGCAGCCGCCTGGCCTTGCGCTGACCCCCAACGGGGTTTGACTATTTTTCCGGTGCGGCGGCGTCGGCGCCGACCGGTTCCAGCACGGCGGCTTCGAACACCAGCTTCTTGCCGTCCACCCGGAACACCCCGATCAATTCGCCGCCGTCGCCCTTGACGTCGGGGTACTGGGTGCAGCTCTGGGTTTCAACCTGCCACATCTCCTTGCCGGCGCGCAGCGTCCAGACGTTGTCGCCGCCGGACAGCAGTTCGATCTCCACGTCGTCGGCCGGCATCTCGGTCAACTCGATCCGCCGCAGGCATTCGGGCAGCCGCTGCATGATCAACTCGATGCTGCTGGCGCTGCTCCAGAAGTGCTTTTGCGCACGGTGCAGCGTCAGGGCGTGGTTGCCGGTGCTGCCGTCCGCGTAGTACGAAGCCGAGTCGTCGACGCATGCGGTCAGCATCAGGGCGGTCAGGACGATCAGGATTCTGCGCATGGGCCGGGCTTCCGTTAGTGGTGGGTGCGCACCATTATAGCGGTCCCCGGCGCCGCCCCGGTTTTGAAGAAGCCCACCACCGAGGCCAGCGCCGCCGCCTGCTCCTGCATGCTCTGCGACGCGGCCGCCGCCTGTTCCACCAGCGCCGCGTTCTGCTGCGTCACCTCGTCCATCTGCGTGATGGCCATGTTGATCTGCTCGATGCCCATGGTCTGCTCCTGGCTGGCCGAGGTGATCTCGCCCATGATGTCGGTCACGCGCCGGATGCTGTCGACGATGTCGCCCATGGTCTGCCCCGCTTCGCCGACCAGCCGCGAGCCGTCGTCGACGTTGGCCACCGAGGCCGAGATCAGTTCCTTGATTTCCCTGGCCGCGCCGGCCGAGCGCTGCGCCAGGTTGCGCACCTCCGAGGCCACCACCGCAAACCCGCGCCCCTGTTCGCCGGCGCGCGCCGCTTCGACGGCGGCGTTGAGCGCCAGGATGTTGGTCTGGAACGCGATCCCATCAATCACGGCGATGATGTCGACGATCTTGCGCGAGGAGCTGTTGATGCTGCCCATGGTGTCCACCACCCGCGCGACGATGGCGCCGCCCTTGGTCGCCACCTCCGACGCGCTGCGCGCCAGCGTGTTGGCCTGGCGCGCGTTGTCGGCGTTCTGCTTGACGGTGGACGTCAGCTGTTCCATCGACGACGCGGTCTGCTCCAGCGAGCTGGCTTGCTCCTCGGTGCGCGAAGACAGGTCAAGGTTGCCGGCGGCGATTTCGCTCGATGCGGTGGCGATGGTGTCGGTGCCTTGCCGCACCTGGCCGACCACCTGCAGCAGCTTGTCGTTCATCGCCTTCAGGGCGCTGAGCAGGCGGCCCGTTTCGTCGGTGGCGCCGGTCCGGATGTTGGACGACAGGTCGCCCGAGGCCACCGTCTCCGCCACGTCGACCGCGGCGTTGAGCGGCACCGTGATCGAGCGCGTGATGAACCAGGCCACGCCGCAGCCCAGCGCCATCGCCAGCGCGCCCAGGCCCACCTGCACCATCTGCGCGGTGCGCAGCACGGCTTCGACTTCCTCGCCGGCCTGCCTGGCCTGCGCGGTTTCGTAGGCGAGGATGTCGTCGAGCGCCTTCAGCACGCCTTGCAGGCTGGGCGCGGCGACCTGGGTGAGATAGGACGTGGCGTCCTGGATCTCGCCATCCTTGCGCAGCGCAATCACCTTGTTGTTCTTGACCGCGCCTTCCTTGAGCAGGCCGTCCAGCGTGGCCAGCATGGCTGTTTCCTTGTCGTCGGTGATATGTTCGCTGAGGATCTTCTTGGCCGCGCCATACTTCTTGCGCGACTCGCCGATCTTTTCCAGTTCGGCGTTGACCTCCGGCGTGCTGGGCACGACCACGATGTTGGTCAGCGACAGCGTGATGTTGCGCACATTGTCCACCATGCGGTTGGCCGCTTCCATCTTGACGTTCTTGTCGTAGATGATGTCGTGCGTGCGGCCGCCGATGCGGGTCATGGAGCCCAGTCCCAGCACGATGACGGCCACCAGCAGCGCCAGGACGATGGCGAAGCCGAAACCGAGGCGGGTGCCGATTTTTACGTGGTCGAACGACATGGCGCTGCTCCTTCCGTGAAAAACAAAAACGGGTAATCCGGGAACTCGATTGTCCCCAGATTACCCGTCCGTGTCACTCTATTGCGTGGTCTGTCGCGGTGTCGCAACGCCGACCGGCGCGCTGCTTCAGAAGCGGTAGCCGACGCCCACGCCGACCAGCAGCGGATCGACCTTCACGCGGCTGACCTTGGCGCCGCTGATGAAGACGTCGCTACGGATCTGCACTTTCTTGACGTCGAAGTTGAGCGACCATTTCTTGTCGATGGCGTAGTCCACGCCCGCCTGCAGCGCCAGGCCGAAGCTGTCATGTTCCAGGCCGCCCTTGCCGCCCAGCAGATCGACCTTGGACATGGTGGTGTAGTTCACACCCGCGCCAACGTAAGGCTTGAACGGCGAATTGTTCACGAAGTGATATTGCAACAGCAGCGTAGGCGGCAGGTGCTTGAAGGTGCCGATGTTGTTGCCGTCCAGTGCGACGTCATGCTTTTGCGGGTAGGTCAGCAACAGTTCGGCCGCCAGGTTGGGCGTGAAAAAGTAGGAGATGTCGAAATCGGGGATGGTCTTGTTGCTGACGGTCAGGCGGTCGGATGCGCCGACGCCGCCGACCGGATCGGACTTGTCGGCCGTATCCAGATGCACGGCGCGCACGCGCACCAGCCATGGGGATTCTTGCGCCATTGCATTGCTGCCAGCCGCCAGGCTCAGGGTGGCCAATACTGCTGCTGCTAAAAGCTTGCTCATTTCACTTCCTCTTTTTTGTCGTTAAGTAACGTAGATAAGTCTATTGATGCAGCGCAGTAAAAACTTTGATCCACGTCAAAATACAAAATATTTTTCAAAATTGTGTAAGCAAGCGGGAAGTGGCCGCGACAGAGTCATGCAGCACCAAACCAACTTACCTTTTTTGGAGAATCACATGAACCACATCACCCGCATCGCAGCAATGGCAGCAACCGTCGCAACCATGGCCATGTCGGCATCGGCCATCGCCGCCACCACCACCATCAGCGCCGACGACACCGTGCACTGCGCCGGCATCAACAGCTGCAAGGGCACCAGCGATTGCGCCACCGCGGAAAACGCCTGCAAGGGCCAGAACTCCTGCAAGGGCCACGGCTTCCTGGCCACCAAGGCCGGCGCCTGCTTCGCCAAGAAGGGCAAGATCGTCGACCTGGACAAGTAATCTTCGCAAGCAATCATCGATCCTGCGCCGGCATGGCCGGCGCTACCCACACCATGACATCGACACTACCGTCGCCAGGCTTCGGCCTGGGCCTGCGCCCCGCGCACTACCACGACATCATCGCCACGCCGCCCGCTGCATCGGGCATCGACTGGTTCGAGATCCTGTCCGAAAACTACATGGTCCCCGGCGGCAAGCCGCTGGCGATGCTGGACCGCATACGCCGCGACTATCCGGTGGTGATGCATGGCGTGTCGATGTCGATCGGCACGCCGCAAGGGCCGTCCGACGCTTACCTGCGCGAATTGAAGGCGCTGATGCGGCGCGCCGAGCCGCTGTGGGTGTCGGACCACCTGTGCTGGACCGGCACGCACGGAACCAATATGCACGACCTGTTCCCGCTGCCGTACACCGAGGAGGCCGTGGCCACCGTGGTGCGCAACGTGCGGCGCGTGCAGGATTACCTGGAACGCCCGCTGCTGCTGGAGAATGTGTCGAGCTACCTGTCCTTCGAGTCGGACACTTTCCACGAATGGGACTTCGTCGCCGCCGTGGCCGAGGAGTCCGACAGCCTGATACTGCTGGACGTGAACAACGTCTACGTCAGCAGCGTCAATCACGGTTTCAATCCGATCACTTACCTGGACGCGCTGCCGGCGCGGCGCGTGCAGCAGATCCACCTGGCCGGCCACAGCGTGCAGGAAGGCTGCATCATCGACACCCACGACCAGGCGGTGGCCGATCCGGTGTGGGCCTTGTACGCGCAGGCTGTGCGCCGCTTCGGCAAGGTGGCGACGATGATAGAGCGCGACGACAAGATTCCGCCGCTGTCCGAGCTGTCGGCGGAGTTGCGGCGCGCGCGCGCGCTGGCGGAGGCGGCATGAACCCGCTCGAACAGCTGCAGCTGGACTTCCAGCGCTACATCCTGGCCGACCAGGCGCCCGCCGCCATCCATGCCGCCGTGCGCGAGCAGTATGGCCTGGACGCCGGCTCGCGGCTGGCGATCTACCACCGCGCCTATCGCAGCCGCTTGCGGCAGGCGCTGTGCGAAGCCTACGACAAGACCTGGAGCTTCATCGGCGACGACATGTTCGCCGAACTGGCCAACAGCTTTATCGCCGCGCATCCGTCGCAGCACGCCAACCTGCGCTGGTTCGGCGCCGGCCTGGCCGCGCATGCGGAGACGGCGCTGGCGGACTATCCCTTCATCGCCGAACTGGCGGCGCTGGAATGGACGCTGGGCCTGGCCTTCGATGCGCAGGACGTCGCGCCGCTGGCCGCCGTCGACGTGGCGGCGATACCGCCCGAGGAATGGGGCGATCTGCAATTCGGCCTGCATCCGTCGGTGCATCTGCTGGACATGCACTGGAACGCCGTCGCCCTGTGGCAGGCGCTGGCCGCCGATGCCGAGCCGCCGCAGGTGGAACAATCCGCCAACGCGACGCACTGGCTGGTGTGGCGCCAGGGCGAGCAGCCGCATTTCCGTTCGCTGGCGGCGGCGGAGGCGGAGGCCCTGTACCGCATTGCCGAAGGAGCGAGCTTCGGCGAGGTGTGCGCGGCGGCGGGCGAGGAGGCGACGCTGGCGCTGGCCGGCTATCTGCAGCATTGGCTGGCGCAAGGCGTGCTGCTCAGGCACTGAGCAGACAATGATCAGGCGCTGGCCAGCCACGCCTTGACGGCCTGCCACTGGGATTGCGTCAGCGCGGCCATCGCGGCGGCCAGGGCGTCGGTGTTCATGCCGGTCTCCTAACGGTAGCGCGCCAGGATCTGGTCGATGGCGCCCTCCTTGAGCATGGCGTCGATGACCCGGTTGGCGTCGGTGAACGGGACTTGCGATTTGCGCGAGAACGCGCACTGCGCCTTGAAGCTGGCGAACACCAGCTCCGGCCGCAGCTTCAGTGTCGGATGGATGCGCTGCAGGTAGAACAGCGTGTTCTCGCCGGCCAGAGTGTATTGCACTTTGCCGGCCACCATCTGCTGCACGTTGACGTCCATGCTGGCCGAATCGATGCGGAAGAAGCGCCTGCCCAGCACCTTCTCGAGGCGCGGATAGCGGTAGCCGGCCACGGTGCCGATCGGCCTGTCGCGCAGGTCCTTGAGCGATTGCAGGCGGGGCGCGTCGGCGCTGGCCACAATCAGTTCGGTGTCGGGCAGCAGCGGCGCGCTCCAGTCGTAGTCGCCGTCGATCCAGACCGGCATCACGTAGCACATGGCGTCGGCGCGGCCGCTGCTGAGCGCAGGGGTGACGCCGGCCACGTCGACGCTGACATAGACCGCGCGCAGTCCCAGCCGCTGCGCCAGGGCGTCGCCCAGGTCCTTGAGGATGCCGCCTTCCAGCGCGCCATTGCTGAAGCGGACGATGGGCATGGTCTGGTCCAGCGGCGCCAGCATCACCAGTTCGCCGGTCGCGGCATGCGCGGCCGTCAGCGACAGGGCCGCCAGGGTCAGCATCAGCAGGGACGGCACGGGCTTGGGCATGGGCGCTTTCCGGTTCGGCAGGGAAATCCATTATAGACGACGCTGCGCGCCGCGCAGCCGCGGGTGACAATTGAATAGTTTTGCTGATGTGAAATATTGATATTATGTTAGAACTATTAATCTATTTCTAATTTCCATGAGCGACGACTTCAGCAACGACATCAACACCACCGGCCGCCTGGTCGTGGGCAAAGGCGCGACCGGCGTATTTGAGACCACCTCGGACACCGACTGGTTCCGCATGTCGCTCACGGCCGGCACCAGCTACGTGCTGTCGATGACTGGCGCGCCGCAAGGCGCCGGCACGCTGGCGAGCATGTCGAACACCACGTTGAAGCTGATGGGGCCCGCCGGGGAGTGGCTGAACTCCACTTCCGGCAATGGCAGCTTCGGACCGGCGCTGAACTTTACGCCGGCCACTTCCGGCGACTACTACGTGGCGGCCGGCGCCGGCTACGGCGCCACCGGCAGCTACACCATCAAGGTGGCGCCGCCGGCGGCGGATGACTTCGCCGCCGACACCAGCACCGCCGGTTTCTTCTTCGGCAATACGATCACCGGCGTCTTCGAGCGGCCGGGTGACGTCGACTGGTTCAAGTTCCACGCCGTGGCCGGCCAGATCATCGACTTTGGCGCAGGAGCCGGATCGGTACCGGCCAACGTTACCCTCTATGACAGCGGCGGCGGCTATTACACCTCGCTCTACAGCCCGTACGGCAGCCATCCGTTCAGGGTGGAGACCAGCGGCGACTATTACCTGGCCATGAGCGGCAGCAACGCCTCCATCGGCCGCTATACGGAAACCATGCGCTTGCTGACCGACGATTTTACGGCCGCCGCGCCAGGCAAGCTGAACGAGGGTGGCCAGCTGAACGGAACGCTGGAGTTCAACGGCGACACCGATCCCTTCACCTTCACCACCGTGGCTGGCAAGACTTACACGCTGACCCTGAATACGCAAACCGGCGACAGCCGCGGCGTCAACCTCTACGTGAATGACAGCAATGGCCAGTCGGCCGCCAATGGCAGCATGTATGCCAACAACGAAACTGTGGTCCGCTTCCAGGCGGAAAAGAGCGGCAGCTACACGGTGCGCGCGGAGAGCTACAGCACCTTGTCTGCCGCCCTGGGCTACACGATCAAGCTGGGCGTTTCCGTAGCGGACGATTATGGCAACACCCGCGCCGACGCCGCCCCGCTGGCGCTGGGGACTACGCTGAGCGGCAAGGTGCAGGCCTTCAACGATGTCGACCTGTTCAAGACCGAGCTGGCCGCTGGCGTGACCTACACCTTCCGCCTGGCCACCGATGGGACGGCTTCCTCTTCCTCGCATACCCTGCAGCTGCAGGATGGCGCCGGCACCTACCTTACCTCACGCTATGGCAACGACACCAGTTTCAGCTACACGCCGACCAAGGGTGGCAGTTTTTATCTGCAGGCGTCCAACTACACCGGGGTAGGCTACACCGTCTCCGCGAGCCTGGCGGCGGACGATTTTGGCGCCACCACCGCCACCGCCGGCACGCTGACGGTGGGCACCCCGGTGAACGGCGAGCTGGAAGCCGGCGGCGGCGACCGCGACTGGTTTGCGGTCTCGCTCGACGCCGGTTCGACCTACTGGTTCACGCTCAAAGGGCAGAAGGAAGGCGCCGGCACGCTCGGCTCCGGCTACAGCGCCACGCTCAACCTGCTCGACGCCTCCGGCAAGCTGCTGCTGAAGTCGGACACCAGTTACACCGCCACCGCCGCGACGCTGCCGTTCACGCCGACGGTCAAGGGCACCTATTACCTGGAAGTGGCGGCGCCGCAGGCGTCCGGCACCTACCAGGTGGCGGCGCAATTCGGCCAGACGGATGACTATGGCAACGATGCGGCCCATGCCGGCGCGCTGGAGACCGGCACGGCAGTGAGCGGCAAGCTGGAACTGCCGAGCGACAGCGACGCCTTCAAGGTGCACCTGATCGCCGGCCAGACCTATGCGCTGGAACTGGCGCCGACCGACGGCGGCGGCAGCAGCTGGAGCAATTACACGACGCTCTATATGAAGGACAGCGCCGACACCTATGTGCCGCTGCGCTACCAGTACGCATCCGACGGCAAGCTCCACAAGTTGTTCGAGCCGGCGCAGTCGGCCGACTATTACCTGACCGTGGCGACCTCGACGAGCAGCGGCGTGGCGGGCGGCTACACGCTGAGCGCGACCGACCTGGGGCGCGACGATTTCTCCGCCACCCCGGCGACCCTGGGGGCGCTGAGCCCCGGCGTACCGGTGACCGGCACCATCGGCGTGGAGGACGACCATGACTGGATCAAGGTGCACCTCGATGCGGGCCGGACCTATGTGTTCGACCTGCACGGCAAGCTCAGCGGCGGCGGCACCCTCGATGCCGGCACCGACTACTATTCCGCCATGGCGCTGGTGAACAACTACGGCGGCACCTATGCCTATGCCAGCACCAGCGCCGCCAGCGGCAACGAACCCCGTCTGACCTACACCGCCAACGTCTCCGGCGACTACTACCTGGACGTCCATGGCGGCACCGGCCGCACCGGCACCTACACGGTCGAGGAAACCCTGACCAGCGGCGACGTGACGGCGCCGCTGCTGGTATCGAGCACGGTGGCGGCAGGCGCGGTCGATGTCGCGCTGGCGCCGCGCTTCACGCTGAACTTCAACGAGACCATCGTGCTGGGCGCGGGCATCACGCTGACCGACGCCGCCGGCGTCGCCGTGACCGGCAACGGCGAGCCGCTGGCCTCGGTGTCCGGCCACGCGCTGGTGATCAATCCGCACCAGAACCTGGTGCCCGGCATGAGCTACACGCTGAACCTGCCGGACGGCAGCGTCCTCGACCTGGCCGGCAACCACTACGCGGGCGCGACCAGCTACAGCTTCACCACCGTCAAGCCGGTCGCGGCGGGCACCGACGGCAACGACTACCTGCTGGGCAAGGGCACCGGCGCCAGCCTGAACGGCGGCGCCGGCCTCGACACCGTCTACTACACGCAAAAGCAGTACGAGCTGAGCATCGTGCGCAACACCGACGGCAGCGTCAGCGTCACGGACTACTGGGCGGGCAAGGGCGCCGACACGCTGACCGGCGTCGAGCGGCTGATGTTCTCGGACCACGCGGTGGCGCTGGACCTGGACGGCGCCGGCGGCCAGACCTACCGGATGTACCAGTCCGCCTTCAACCGCGCGCCCGACAGCGGCGGCGCCGGCTTCTGGATCCATGGGCTGGACCACGGCGTCAGCCTGAGGACGATGTCGCAAGCCTTCATCGACAGCCCGGAATTCAAGAGCCTGTACGGCGCGGCGCCGACCGACCAGCAGTTCATCACCAGCCTGTACAACAACGTGCTGCACCGCGCGCCCGATGCCGGCGGCAACAGCTTCTGGCTGAACACCCTGCACGACGGCGTGTCGCGCGCCGACGTGCTGATCGGCTTTAGCGAGAGCGCGGAAAACCAGGGCGCCATCGCCAAGATCATCGGCGCCGGCTTCAGCTACACGCCGGCGGGTTGAGGCGCTTGGCCGCGATTAGAGCCGAGGCTCTAATCGCGGCAGGCGTCCTTTACCTTCAGGCAATTTGTGCCAGAATGAGCTGCACGAACTCACTGAAAAGTCCTAACAAAAAATCGTGTTCACCCCATACGCAAGTGCCCTCGCGGCGACCGCAGCACCCCCCCCACACGCCCGCCCGACCTTTGCCAGCCCACCGCGCTAGCTGGATCAGACCGCGCACGCTCCACCCGCATCCACAACTTTTTCCACAACCGAAAGGTTCGTATGTTTACCCTGCTTGGCAGTGAAGTGACCGTTGTCGTCCTGATTTTAATCATCGCCGCCCTGGTCAAGTTTTCCGGGATCATCAAGTACATTCCCAACGACAGAGTGGGCGTCATCGAAAAACTATGGAGCTCGTCCGGCTCGGTGCAGAACGGCCTGCTGGCGCTGAACGGCGAGGCCGGCCTGCAGCCCGAGCTGCGCCGCGGCGGCTTCCATTTCTTCGCGCCATTCCAGTACCGCGTGCACATCCATCCGATGGTGTCGGTCACGCAGGGCACCATCGCCTACGTGTTCGCGCGCGACGGCCTGGACCTGCCGGCCGGCCAGACGCTGGCCGACAACGCGCGCATCGTCGACTTCCGCAACGTCCGCGACTTCCTGCGCGACGGCGGCCAGAAAGGCCCGCAGCGCATGGTGCTGCGCGAAGGCACGCACATCATCAACCCGGCGCTGTTCGTCGTGATGACGGAAGAGACGACCTATTCGATGTCGCTCGACGCGCTGGAAAAAGCCTACTATCAGCAGATGCGCGGCGTGCTCGACGAGCGCGGCGGCTTCAAGCCGGTGGTGATCAAGGAAGTGACCGGTTCGCATGACTCCGACCAGCTGGCCGTGGTGACGGTGCAGGACGGCCCCGGCCTGCTGAAGGACGAGCTGCTGGCACCCGACGTCGGCGACAGCCACAACGCCTTCCAGGAGCCGGAGAAGTTCCTCGCCGCCGGCGGCCGCCGAGGCCGCCAGGAGCGGGTGCTGGTGGAGGGCACCTACTTCATCAACCGCCTGTTTGCGACGGTGGAGTTGATCAAGAAGACCATCATCCCGGTCGGCTTTGTCGGCGTGGTGGTGTCGTACACGGGCCGGGTGGGCACGGACTTGTCGGGCACGGAGTATTCGCACGGCGAGCTGGTGGAGACCGGCTGCCGCGGCGTCTGGCGCGACGCGCTGATGCCGGGCAAGTACGCCTTCAACACCTACGCCGGCAAGATCGAGCTGGTGCCGACCACCAACTTCGTGCTGATGTGGAAGTCCGGCGAGAGCGGCTCCAACTTCGACAAGAACCTGCGCGAGATCACCCTGATCACCAAGGACGCGTTCGAGCCGCAGCTGCCGCTGTCGGTGGTGGTGCACATCGACTACCGCAAGGCGCCGATGGTGGTGCAGCGCTTCGGCAACGTGGCGCAGCTGGTCGAGCAGACGCTCGATCCGATGGTGTCGTCGTACTTTAAGAACGTCTCGCAGACCAAGACCTTCATCGACCTGATCCAGTCGCGCAGCGAGTTGCAGAACAACGCGTCGGTCGACATGAAGCAGCGCTTCCAGGCCTACTCGCTGGAATTCCAGGAGGTGCTGATCGGCACGCCGAAACCTCAGCCCGGCGACAACAAGATCGAGGACATCATGGCGCAGCTGCGCGACCGCCAGATCGCCCGCGAACAGGTCGAGACGTTTGCGCAGAAACAGATCGCGGCCGACAAGCAGCGCGAGCTGAACGAGGCCGAACAGCGCGCCGCCAAGCAGAAGGAGCTGACCGGCTCGCTGGTGGACATCTCGATCAAGGAGAACCAGGGCTCGGCCAGCGTCAAGGCCGCCGAGAAGCGGCGCCAGGAAATCGAAGCGCTGGCGCAGGCCGACAAGTTCCGCCAGGAGATGGAAGGCGCGGGCCGCGCTTCGGCGATCCGTTCGGTGGGCGAGGCGGAGGCGGCGGCGATCCAGGCCAAGTCCGAGGCGATGCAGGGCGAGGGCGCGGACAAGCAGCTGATGCAAACCGTGATGCTGCGCCTGGCCGAAGCGTTTGAAACGGCCAAGGTGCCGCTGGTGCCGCAGGTGCAGATGGGCGGCGGCGACAGCAACGCCTTCAGCACCTTGATGGGCCTGATGAGCGCGATGAAGGCCGGGGAGTTGACCCAGGCTATCGAAAACAAGGGCTGATCGGCGCCGGCGGCGCGCGCGGACATGGCGTTTATGTTCGTGCGCGCACATGCCTTGCCGCGCCGCTGTGAGATGCTTCCCCGCTCACAGACGACGAGGAGGGCATCCTGGCCAAGCAGGACAATGCCCCATTGAGCGCCAGGCGCGTGGCGATCCTGATGACGGACGGCGTGGAGCAGGCCGAATACACCGGGCCGCGCCACTTTCTGGAGCAGCTGATGGCGGCGTGACGGACGAGTTTCCTGTTGGCAAACGGGCGCTACCCTCGCGGCATAGAACGTAGACTGGACCTGAACCTACTCGCGTCTCACCCCAGGAGCCCATCATGACACACACATTGGCAGCTGTATTTGAAACCCGTGCCGAGGCCAACCGGGCCAAGGACGAACTGATCCACAGCGGCTACGCCGCCGAGAGCATCACCGTCAGCGATTCCGGCAGCGTGGCCGGCACGCCGCGCATCAACGACAACGCATCCATCCTGCACAGCATCAAGCAGATGTTCAGCCAGTTGCTGGGGCGCGAGCATGCGGACCGCCACATCTACGCGGAGGCGCTGAACCGCGGCCATGTGGTGCTGACCGTCCAGGCCGTCAGCCTGGACGCGGCGGACCGCGCGGCCGACATCGTGGAAGACTTCAATCCGATCGACATCGACGAAAGCGAAACCATGTGGCGCGCCAGCGGCTGGACCGGTGGCGAGGTGCAGCGCGGCAGCGCCGGCGCCGGCGCCAGGCAGACCGGCCTGGGCGCGCAGCAAAGTGCGCCGGAGCAGCACGGCATCCGCCAGCGCGAGGAGGCGGTGGACTTCGCGCGCTCCGAACAGGGGACGCCGGCGCAGGGTTCGATGCAGCGCGGCGAGACGGTGTCGCCGACGATGACCGGCGTGAACGCGCCGATCTCGGAGCAGAGCACGGTGCAGCGCAGCGGCATGCGCATCTACCCGCGCGCTGCGGGCGCGCCCAACCAGGCCAGCCTGGACATCCTGCGCGGCGGGGGCGAAGACGTGCTGTATTTCCGCACGCATTGGCAGAAAACGTTCTCTTACAGCGGCGGCACGTACCAGGAGTACGACCCGGCCTACCGCTACGGCGAATCGATGGCCGGCAACCCCGGCTACCGGGACAAGCCGTGGGAGGAGGCCGAGCCTGAACTGCGCAGCGACTGGGAAAGCCGGCACGCGCAGTCGAGCTGGGAGAAATTCAAGGACGCGGTGCGCGCCGGCTGGGAGCGGGTGACGACGTAGCGCGCCGGGCCGCTACAGCGCCGCCTTCAGCCGGGGCCAGGCGATGTCCCAGGCGATGCGCTCCTGTTCCAGCCGCAGCGACTGGCCCAGCGCATGGCCGCGCAGCGCGTCGTTGACGTCGCGCTCGGCCGCCGTCAGCGTGGACAGATCGGTGGCGCCGCATTGCGATTTCTCCGTCGTGCACAGCGCCAGGAAGCGCAGCAGCGTCTGCCGGTCCATCATCACCGATTGCAACTGCGGCAAGATGCTCCTGGCGCGATGCAGTATCGCGTAGCCGTGGGTATCGATATCGCCCCAGTAATAGCAGGCGGCCGGCGCTATCCACGGCAGCGCGGCCAGCACATCGACCCCATATCCCAGGCCCATGAATGCCACGGCGCCCGGCAGGTCGTGCAGGGCCAGGCCGGTTTGCAGGTTTTCCACGATCAGCACCGTCGATGGTTGCCAGTCCAGCCGCGCCAGCGTCTGCACCGGCGCGCTCACATCGTCCAGGCCGCCGAGTCTGGCGCGCAGCCCGGCGTCCAGCACCCGCATGCGCACCACCGCTGGCGGCTGCCTCAAACCGCACAGTTCATAGAAATTTCCGCCGGCGCCGGCGCCGCCGCGCAGCGCCGCCACCAGTTCGCCCACCACGCCCCGGCGCGACTCCAGCCACTTGCTGTCGATGCCGGGCAGCGGGATTTGGCGCGGGTAGAGGCCGGATTGCCGATGGGCGAGCAGCCAGGCGGCCAGGTCCAGCAGGCGCTGGAAGTCGTCCTCGTCATAGTCGGCCAGCACCGGGTACAGCGTCGCCAGCGGCCAGTCGATGGCGGGCCAGCGCGCCGCCAGCAGCGCATGGCGCAGGACGGCGCGTCCCCACCGGTCCTGCTCGCCTATCCAGAGCGCCACCTGGCCGGGGCCGTGCAGCAGCAGCGCCTCCGGCAACTGCTGACTGCCCAGCACTTTCCAGCGCCGTTGAGCCCAGCGCAGTTCGCCCGCGCCGCGCCAGTGCCGCCAGCTGTCGGCCCAGGCGCGCACGGCGTCCGGCTGGCGCAGGGCCTGCGCCTCGGTCGGCGCCCCGAGCGGGATGCTCAAGGGCCAGCCCGGGGCCGGCGCCGCCAGCCAGTCGCGATGCTGGTTTTGGTAGCGCCGCGCCAGCCATGCGCGCACCTCATCCGGCAGCTTCAAGCGCGACCTCCAGCGCTTGCTCCGGCAGCTTGAGCCGCTGGCGGTCGTCATCGTATTCGATCATCAGCACGCCGGAAATCTTGCGGTCGCGGATGTCGACGAAGCAGGCGCCGCCGATGAACGGTTCCAGCGTCATGACCGACTTGAGCGGCGTGGCGACGATCATCTGGAAGCCGAAGTTGGCGAAGATATTCATCGCCAGCGCGGTGAACTCGTTGTCGGCCTTGTCGAACGCTTCGTCCAGCACCACCGGCGCGTAGACCGGCAGCGCGTGGTCGCTGCCGCCCAGCTGGTAGCGCAGGGCCGCCGCCAGGCAGGTGGTGGCCAGCTTCTGGCGCTGGCCGCCGGACTTGCCGGCGCCGCTCTGGTAGACCTCGACCTCGTTGCCGTCGGTGTCGATCTCCCGGCCGATGAATTCCACGTGCAGGCGCACGTCGAGCACCGCCTCGCGCCAGCGCCGCCGGTCCGGTTCCTGGCTGGCCAGGTCGTCGACCAGCCGGCGCAGCGCGATGAAGCGGGCTTCGGCGGACTCGCGGTCCGCGCTCCAGGCGTTGCTCAGTGCGCGCTGGATGGCCTGCTTGAAGTCGCGCACCTCGGGCAGCTGGCGGTCGGTGGGCTGGATGTGCAGGTAGGTGCTCAGATCGGCCGTCTGGTTGAACGGCACCTGGCGCAGGCTGGCGTTGACCAGCTCCATGCGTTCCAGGATGGCTTTGCGGGCGTCGTTCAGGTAGGTCGACAGCGCCGCCAGGTTCTGGTTGCTCTGGTTGTGCAGCAGTTCGAAGAAGCGCTGTTCGTGCGCCGGCAGGCCGTCCGTCTCCAGCCGCGCCAGCTTGGCGAAGAAGTCGGAGGCGGCCGCCAGCGTGGCGTCGAGCCCGTCGGAATCGGCCTTCCAGTGGCGGATGAACTCGGCGAAGCGGTTTTCGATGTCCCGTTCGCACTGCATGCTGTCGCGCTCCAGCGTCTCCACCGTGGCGCCGATCAGCTTGCCGACGGCGCGGTCGGCCTGGTCGACCCTGGCCAGCACCAGCGGCTCCGCCAGGCCGGCATACAAGCGGTCCAGCCCCTGCTGCTGGTGCGGCGTCAGGGCCACGATGGATGGATCGTGGCGCAAGCCTTCCAGCAATTGCTGTTGCTCGGCGATCCTGGCCAGCCGGGTGCGGTGGTTGACGTCGGTTTCCCGCAGGCTGTCCTCGGCGGACTTCACCAGGCCGGCTTGTTCGCGCAGGCGGTCGTCGATCTGCTGCAGCTCGGCGTTGCCGTCGCGCAGGGCGCGCAGCTGGCGGTCGATGGCGGCGATCCGTTCGGTGGGCGGCAGGCCGTCGATTTCCTGCCATTGCAGGTTGATCAAGGTGTTGCACGACATCAGCCGCTCGGCGCTGCGCTGCATCTGCCGGCGCAGGCTGTCCAGTTCGGTCTCCAGCTGGGCGACGCGCTGCTGCAACGCGCGCTGCTGCCCCTCGTACAGCGCCAGCTTGTCGCGGTTGTCGAAGCCCAGCACCCAATGGCGGCGATCGTCGACGCCGTGGCGGTCGTCCTTCTCGTGGCGCGTGCGGCTGTGCTTGACCTGGCCTTCGCGGGTCAAGGCGCGCTCGGGCGCCGCGCGCCAGGCCCGCAGCGACGCCACGCAGGCGTAGTCGTAGCGTTGCCGCAGTTCGGCCTTGAGCCAGGCCGCATGGGCGCCGTCCTTGACGTCGAGCTTGTGCACCAGCGAGTCCGGCCCGAGCATCCTGCTCGTGGCGGCCTCGGCGGCGCCGGTGCGGAAATACACCAGCCGGCGTCCCAGGCTGACATCGTTGAGGTGCTGGGACAGCGCGTTGTAGTGCTCGTTGTCGACCAGGACCGACAGCGCAAAGCCGTGCAGCACGCGCTCGGCCGCGCCGCGCCATGGCGCCTGGTCGCCCTTGACGTCGATCAACTCGCCGGCGAAGGGCAGCGCCGCCTCGGCCACGCCGATCGCCTCGGCCAGCGCGCGGCGCAGTTCGAGCATGGGCGCCGGGATGTTGGACGGCTGGCGCCGCAGCGAGGCGATCTCCTGTGTCACGCCGGCCAGCGTGGCGGCGGCGGCGGTGCGCTCGCGGTCACGCACCAGCAGCGGTTCCTGGTCGGCGCCGGCGGCTTGCCAGTCGGCCACTTCCTGGCGGGCCTGGCCCAGCAGGGCGGCGAAACCCTGCGGGGTGGGCGGCAGCACCCAGCCGAGCCGGTCGCACGCCTCCTTGGCCTGCTTGCGGCGGCGCAGCCGCTCGCCGCGCTGCGTCTCCAGCGTGGTCCGCTCGTTTTCCAGATGTTCGATCTGGTCGCCGCCGGCGGCGCGGCGCCGGCTCTCCAGGTCGCGCAGCGCGGCGACCCGGTTGTCGAGCGCATCCTGCTGGCGCTGCAGCTGGCCGGCGTAGCCTTCGGCCTCGACCGCCAGCGTGGCCAGGTAGTCGGTCAGCAGGCCGATGCGCAACCGTTCGCGGTAGCTGTGCATGCCGGCGCGCAATTCCTCCTGGCCGGCGCGCTCGCGCCGCAGGCGGCGCAGGTCTTCGTGGCGGGCGCGCGCCGGCGCCAGCGTCTGGACTTGCTGGCGGGCGGTGACGACGGCCTGGTGCGCCGCGTTGAGTTCGCCGAATTCGCTGACCAGGCGGTCGGCGACGGCGAAGGTCTCCGGCTTGTCGAGCATGAAGTCGCGCAGGAAGGCGTTGAGGTCGCCGAGATTCTTGGCCGACTGGGTCTTGTGCAGCAGGCGCAGCGCCATCTCGCTGTCGATGCCGAGCAGGCGGCAAAAGCGTTCGCAGTACGGACGGAATTCGTCGCGCGCATAGGCCTCGGGCAAGGCCAGCTTGAGCTTGCGCACGTCGAAATTGCCGCTGCCGAAATCGCCCAGTTCGCGCAGGTCGAACGGGCGCTCCAGGATCAGGTAGTAGCGCTTGACGTCGGTGTTGCCGTTGCTGTTGCCGCGCAGCCAGAACAGCTGCACCAGCACCACGTCCTGCCCCATGGCGTTGCGGTAGTGCAGGGCCAGCGCCGACCAGGTCGTGCCCTCGCGCAGGTAGCGGGTGGCGTATTCGCCGGAGACGGCGTCGCTCTGGGCGGCCCAGGCGCCGCGGATGTAGCTGACCAGGTTGCGGTCGCGGCCGGCGCGGTCGGCTTCGCGCGCGGCGGCGTTGAAGTCGACCCAGCGCGGCGGCACCAGCAGCGCCGAAAAGGCGTCGAGCAGGGTGGACTTGCCGGCGCCGGAGCGGCCGACGATCAGGAAGCCGCGCTCGCTGATCGGCACCTCGTGCAGGCCGCCGAAGGTGCCCCAGTTGTAGACCTGCAGCCGCGCCATGCGGAATTGTTCGCGCGATGGTTCGCGCCAGCCCGGCGCCGCCGGCGTGGCGTCGGCGCTCACGCGTCGTCCTCCGTCTCGTCGGCGTCGGCCGGCTGCTTGCCGGGCAGGGCGGTCTCGCCGGCGGCCATGCGCTGGTAGAGCAGCGTCAGGCTCTGGATTTCCTCGGCCGAGAACAGCAGCTTGAGCGTGGGCGCGATCTCGTAGCGCTCGTCGCTGGCGCGGATTTTCTGCAGGATGTTGTGCTTCTTGACCTTTTCCACCGAGGCGTGCACGCGCTTGGCGAAGCCGGCGCGGTCGGTGCTGGCGGCGCGCTCGTACAGCGTCAGGTTCTCGACCATCTCGGGCGTGGAGACGACGGCGCGCTCGCCGTGGGCGTCGGCCTGGGTCAGGCGCTGGCGCAGGTACAGGATCAGCACGGAATCGATGAAGGTCAGCTGGGCGCGGCGCAGCAGCAGCGGCACTTCCAGGTCGCCGGTGTCGGCCTGGCGGGTGAAGGCGACCTGCATGTCGCGGTCGACGACCAGCTCGAGGAACAGTTCGGCCAGGCGGCGCTTGACGGCCTGCTCGTCGCGCAGCAGCACCGGCCACAGCTTGGCGTGGCGGCGCCCGTCCAAGGCCGGGCCGGACAGCAACTGCACCAGCACGCGGCGGGTGTCGAGCGGCAGTTCGCCGCTGTCGCCGCCGAACAGCGCGGTGGACGGCGGCGCGCCGTCGGCACCGGCCATGGCCTCGGCGGGCGGCGCGTAGTCCTGGTCTTCAGACGAGCTCATGGGCGCGTTCTTTCACAAAGTAGATGACGGGTATGCGGGCGCTGCGCGGCTGCCGGTCGCCGCCGGTCCAGCTGACCGTTTCGCTGTGGCCGGCGACCAGGCCGTGGCGGCTGCCGAGCGCCAGCAGGCCGAGCACGCTGCCCAGGCCCTGGGCGGCGGGGTAGGCGCGCAGCACGTCGGCCACCGAGGCTTGCGAGGCCAGCGCCAGCACCGCGCGCACCTGGGCCTTGAGGCTGCGGAAGTCGATCTCGGACTGCGCCACCAGCTCGCCGACCGACTCCAGGCTGATCGGCGCGGCCTCGCCGGCCCGCATCGCGTCCGGCAGCGCCTGCAGCGCGGGATCGTGCAGCAGCCACTGCGACAGCGAGGCCAGCTTGCTGCTGGTGAGCGTCAGCGCGTAGTGCAGCGCGTCGGTGGCCTTGAGCTCGTCCTTGAGCGCCAGCGCGGCCAGCTGGGCCTGGCGCAGCAACTGGTTGACGCGGCGCTGCTCCTGGAATTCGCGGCTTTGCACGAAGTGCTTCAGGCTGCGGGCGAAGGATTGCAGCACGTCGTGCACCAGGCCGCCCTGCTCGAGCAGCGTGCGCGTCAGGCGCAGCAGGAACTTGCGTTCGTGCGGGTCGAGGCTGGCGACGAAGTCGCGCGACAACAGCTCGTCGAGCGCGCGCTCGAGCGTGGCCGACTGTTCCGGATCGGTCAGCAGGCGCCAGAAGGCCGAGAAGGTGCGGCCGGCCTCGCTGTCGCTGATCAGGTCGATGCCGGCGAACAGCGAGTCGAGCACGTCGCCGCGGTTGCCGTCGCTTTCCATGATGCGCGCGCGCAGGTCGCGGTTGAGCTGCTCGAACTGGTCGCGCACGCGGCGGAAGTCGCCGGCCAGGCCGTCGGCCAGCGTGATGATTTCGCGGGTGCGCTCGAGCGCGGCGTCGCGCGGCAGGATGTGCAGCACGCCCTGTTCGATGGCGGCGATCTCGCGCTCGATGCGCTGCTGTTCCTCGCGCAGCCGGGCGATGCGCCGGGCCTGGTCGGCGTCGGTGTCCTCCGACAGGCGGGCCAGCGCGTCGATGACCAGGCCGAGCCGGCTTTCGGTGGCGGCCGAATGCGGCTTGACCTGGGCCGTGACGAAGCGGATCGCTTCGATGGTCGAGCTCGCCAGTTCGTACTCTTCCTCGGAAGCGCCGGGCGGGTAGCGCCGTTCCAGGTGGCCGTCCGCCAGCCACGCGGCCACATAGGCCTGCGCCGTCTGCGGCCAGTCCTCGCCCAGGCCGCGCAGGTGTTCGAGGTCGCGGCCGATGCGCTCGTGGAAGATCGAGGCCGGCAAGGTGCGCTCGCCGTCGTACAGATGCGTTTGCAGCAGCGCCAGCGCGACCGGGCCGCTGGGCGCGGCCAGCAGCCGCCACAACGGTTGTTGGCGCAGGCGGCGGTTGGCGGCAAGGGCTTGGTCGGCTTTCATGACGCCATTGTAAGGCAGGCGGGTGAAACCGGTGATCGCGGCTTCATGCCGCGCCGGCACGGCGGTATAATGGGCGATTGCCCTATGTCCGCCAGCCATGCCGTCGAAAAAGCCCAACTCCGCCATCCGTGTTGCCGATATCCCTGCAGCGCCGCGGTCGCGCATCCGCCAGCAATTCAACACCCTGATCAAGAAGCTGGAGAAAGAGCGCGCGCTGTTGGCGGGCTGGCAGGAAACCTTGCCGTTGCTGCGCCAGCTCGCCGAACACGAGCTGATGCCGCTGGGCGCCGCTGTCCGCGCCCATGGACGGCAGATGGTGCTGCTCTGCGATCAGGCTTACGGCCACAAGTCCATGGGAGTGCGCAACAAGGAGACGCTGGCGGACTACATCTACCAGACTGGCTGCGATCTGTTACTGTGTGGTGAAGACGAAGAGCTTGAGCGCATCGTCGACAAGTACGACGACTCGCCCTTCGGTGCGCCCGCCCCGGAGGACGGCGCCGGCCTCAAGGCGGACATGGCGCGCCTGTTCGGCATGGAACTGGAGGGCGGCGGCACCGACGAGGAGGTGATGGCCGCGCTGCACGCCAAGATGGACGAACTGGAACGCCATGCCGAGCAGCAAGGTCGCCAGGCCGAGGAGCATAGGCGGCAGGCGGAAGCGCGGCGGGCCAAGACGCCCGGCGCCATCAAGCAGGCCCAGCGCAAGGAGGCCGAAGCGGCCTTGATGAAGCAGTCGGTCAGGGAAATCTACCGCAAGCTAGCCAGCGCGCTGCATCCGGACCGCGAGACCGATCCCGCCGAACGTAGCCGCAAGACCGGCTTGATGCAGCGCGTCAACGTGGCCTACAAGAACAACGATTTGCTGGGCCTGTTGGAGCTGCAGCTGGAGATCGAACAGATCGACCAGGCCGCCATCGACGGCCTCAGCGACGAGCGCATCGGCCAGTTCAACGCCGTGCTGCGCGCGCAGGTGCAGGAGCTGGAAGGCGACAATATGAGCCTGGAGACCTCCGTGGCGATGGAATGGGAGCTGCCGCTGTACCGGCGCCTGACGCCGCAGGCGGCCTTGCGCGGGGTGCGCGAGGACGTGGCGGAGATGCAGGCGCGGGTGGCCGCCGCGGCGCGCGAGCTCGACGAGCTGCGGGACATCAAGAAACTGAAGGCATGGCTCAAGGCTTACCGTGAAAGCCAGTACGACGAGGCGTGGTTTTTTGACTGACGCGCCGCAACCGTAGGGAAGTCGGCGCCGGGATCGGCGATAATGGCGGCCCAGCCATTTTCCCGCGAGCCCGAGCGCTCGATCCGCATGCAACTGTACACCTCCGACGATGTGCGTCGCCAGTTCGACAGCACCACCTACGCGCGCGGCGCCGACTACCACCGGCGCAAACTGGTCATGCAGGCCGGCCTTGAGGGCGAACTGATCAAGGGCAGGGTGCGCGGCAACGCCCGCACCCCGTACCGGCAATCGATCAAGCTGGTCGCGCGCGGCGCCGCCCTGCGTTTCGAGGGGGACTGCAGCTGCCCGATGGCGTATAACTGCAAGCATGTGGTGGCGGTGCTGCTGGCCGCCCGCGAGGCCGTCGCGCCGGCCGCGCAGCCGGCGCTGCCGTATGAAGTATCGAACTGGCTGGGCACGGTGGCGCTGCACGTCCAGGCCGCGCAGCGCGAGCAGCAGGCGCGGCCGCCGGCCGCCAAGGCGACCTTCCGGCTGATCTACGTGCTGATGCCCGAGGCCGGCGGTCCCCAGCTGCGCCTGTATCTGTGCAAAGGCCGCATCGCCGCCGACGGCGCGATCCGCAGCGCCACCCAGATCAAGGACTTGTACGCCTTCCAGCATTCGCCGCCGGCGTTTCTGCTCCAGCAAGACCACGAGCCCGCGCAAACCTTTATCGTCCTGCTGAAAAGCGTCTGGGGCCCGGGCGGGCTGGAACTGGCTGGCGAGAACGTGGGCAAGCTGTTGCTGCAGCTGGAGCGGATGGGCGCGCTGTACCTGGCCGACGACCGGACCGGTTTGCGCGCCGGCTTGCGGCAATTGCGGGCCGGGCCGGCACGCAGTGGCCTGCTGGCCTGGCGCGCCGGCGACGACGGCCATCTGCGCCTGGGCTGGGAGTTCGACGACGGCGCCGCGCCGGATGGCTTGCTGCCGGTGACGCCGGCGCAGTACTTGAGCGGCGACCATATCGGGCAACTCGAGCTGCCGGCGGCGCTGGCGGCATTGCCGATCAAGGCTTGGCTGTCGCTGGTGGCGCGCAGCCCGCGCCTGGCGCCGGCCCAGACGACGGCGTTCGCGCAGGCCATGCAGTCGTCCAGCCTGAATGGTTTGTTGCCGCTGCCGCAATACAGCGTCAGCGTGCGCAGCGGCGTGCGGCCGCAGGCGGCGTTGACGCTGCGCAGCACGGAGCAGGGCGACAGCGCCCTGCTGGGCTTTGTCTACGACGGCCTGCGCGCCGGCGCCGACCCGCATGGCGAACTGACCCGCGTCGGCGCGCAGGGAATCGAGCGGATCGAGCGCCACGCGCAGGACGAGGCCGCCGCTTGGGCGGCGCTGGACGCGGAGGGCTTGCGGCCGCCGGACGGGGCGCCGGCGCTGGCCGGCGAACTGCGGCTCGATTCCGGGCGCGCCTGGCTGCGCTTCATGGACGAAGGCTTGCCGCGGCTGCGCGCCCAGGGATGGCTGATCGAGCTGGCGCCGGGTTTCCGCTTCGACCTGAGCGACATCGACGACTGGTATGCGCGGGTGGACGAGGAGCCGGCCGGCGCCGGCCAGGACTGGCTGGATCTGGAGCTGGGCATCGTCGTCCACGGCCAGCCGGTGCCGCTGCTGCCGGTGCTGGTGCAACTGATACGCCAGGCGCCGCGCGACTTCGAGCCTGCCGCGCTGGAGGCGCGCGCCGACGACGAGCCCTTGCTGGCCACGCTGCCGGACGGCGCCAGGGTGGCATTGCCGTGGGGACGCGTCAAACCCATCCTGCGCACGCTGGGCGAACTGTATTTCAGCGACCGCATCGGCAGCGCGCTGCGCCTGCCGGCGCTCGACCTGGCGCGCCTGGCCGAGCTGGAGGCCAGCGCGCAACTGCGCTGGACCGGCGGCGAGCGCTTGCGCGCGCTGGGCCGCAAGCTGGCCGCGTTCGAACGGGTGCAGCCGGTGGCGGCCCCGGCCGGTCTGCAGGCCAGTCTGCGTCCCTACCAGGCCGAAGGGCTGGCCTGGATGCAGTTCCTGCGCGAATACGGGCTGGCCGGCATCCTGGCCGACGACATGGGTCTCGGCAAGACCATCCAGACGCTCAGCCATATCCTGACCGAAAAAGAGGCCGGCCGCTTGACGGCGCCGGCACTGGTGGTCGCCCCGACCAGCCTGATGCCGAACTGGCAGGCGGAAGCCGCGCGCTTCACACCGGGCTTGCGGGTGCTTGCGCTGACCGGACCGGAACGCCTGGCGCGCTTTGGCGACATGGCGGGCGCCGATCTGGTGCTGACCTCGTACGCGCTGCTGCCGCGCGACGAGGAAGCGTTGCGCCAGCAACCTTTCCATTTGCTGATCCTGGACGAATCGCAGTACATCAAGAACAGCCGCTCCAAGGCGGCGCAGACGGCGGGCCTGTTGCAAGCGCGGCACCGCCTGTGCCTGACCGGCACGCCGCTGCAGAACCATCTGGGCGAACTGTGGTCGCAATTCCATTTCCTGATGCCGGGTTTGTTGGGCAACGAGCAGGCGTTCAATGCCGACTTCCGCAAGCCGATCGAAAAGCTGGGCGACAGCGGGCGCAACGCCCTGCTGATCCGCCGCATCAAGCCCTTCCTGCTGCGGCGGACCAAGGACCATGTCGCCAAGGAGCTGCCGCCCAAGACGGAAATGGTGCGCATGGTCGACCTGGCCGGCGCCCAGCGCGACCTGTACGAAACGGTGCGGCTGGCGATGGACCGCAAGGTACGCGATGAAATCGCCCGCAAAGGCGTGGCGCGCAGCCAGATCATCATCCTCGACGCGTTGCTCAAGCTGCGCCAGGTGTGCTGCGATCCGCGCCTGTTGAAGGTGGCCGGCAAGCGCAAGACGGAGGCGCCGTCGGCCAAGCTGCAGGTGCTGATGGAGCTGGTCGACGAATTGCTGGCCGAAGGCCGCAAGCTGCTGGTGTTCTCGCAGTTCACCAGCATGCTGGCGCTGATCGAGGCCGAACTGCAGGCGCGCGAGGTGCCATACGCCTTGCTGACCGGGGATACCGTCGACCGGGCGGCGCAGGTGGATGCCTTCCAGGCCGGCCAGGTTCCGCTGTTCCTGATCAGCCTGAAGGCGGGCGGCGTGGGCCTGAACCTGACGGCGGCCGACACGGTGATTCACTACGATCCGTGGTGGAATCCGGCCGCCGAAAACCAGGCCACCGACCGCGCCTGGCGCATCGGCCAGGACAAGCCGGTGTTTGTCTACCGGCTGATCGCCAGGGGCACGCTGGAGGAAAAAATCCAGGAGCTGCAACGCACCAAGGCCGGCCTGGCCGACGCGGTGCTGGCCGGCGGCGAGATGCAGGGCTTGCAGATCACGGCGGAGGATTTGCTGGGGGTGTTGTCGGCGGAGTGAGGTTCGCAGCAAAAGTGTACGAGCAGCGATATGCGTTGCTGCACATCAAATGGCGGAATACCCGAGCATGACATCATCGGCAGCCTGTGCGGTACCAAACTGCGACGGATGCCACGATGGAAAAACTGCTGCCTTACTTCGAACGCGAATTGAGCATGCTGCGGCGCACTGGCGCCGAGTTTGCAAGTCGCTATCCCAAGCTGGCGGGCAGTTTGCAAATGAGTGGCGAGACTTGCGCCGATCCGCACGTCGAACGGCTGATCCAGGCCACCGCCTTTCTCAACGCCCGAGTTGCCAAGCTGCTCGACGACGGCTATTCCAACTTCACCGAAGCGCTGCTGGGCATGCTGTATCCGCATTACCTGCGGCCGATTCCTGCCTGCTCCATCGCCCGCCTCGACTACAGCCGCGCCAAGGTCAACGAAATCAGCAGCGTTACCACCCTGCCGCGCGGCACGGAGATGAAGTCGCTGGGCCGCAGCGCCGTCGCCTGCCGCTTCCGCACCGTCTACGACGTGACGGTGGCGCCGCTGACCATCAGCGCCGCCTGGTTCGAACCGTACATCCAGGCGCCGTCGACGCTGCCGCTGCCGGGCGAGGCCGGTTCCGCGATCTGCATCACCATCGACAGCACCGCCGCCGCGCGCGGATTGGCGGCGTTGGAGCTGTCCAGCCTGCGCGTCTTCATCGACGGCGAGGCGTCGCTGCGGGCCACCCTGCGCGACATGCTCTTCATGCGCGCTGCCTGCGCCTGCGTCGAGGCCGGCGGCCGGTGGCGCATGCTGGAGCGCCTGCCGATCGCACCGGCCGGCTTCGCCGCCGAGGATGCCTTGCTGCCTGGCGCACCGTCGGAGCACGGCGCCTACCGCTTGCTGAGCGAATACTTCGCCTTCCCGGAAAAGTTCGACTTCTTCGATATCGACCTGGCCGCACTGGTGGCCGCCAGCCCGCCCGGATGCGCGCGGCTGACGCTGCGCATCGCCCTGGCCGGGCTGCGCCCCGACGCGCCGGCCGCGCGCATCCTGCGCACGCTGTCGGAAGACCATCTGGTGCTGGGCTGCACGCCCGTGATCAACCTGTTCACGCAGCCGGCCACGCCGATCCGCATCGACCATCGCCGCAGCAGCTATCCGCTGATGCCGGACGAGATGCCAGGCAGCGCCTGCGAAATCTACAGCATCGACACGGTGCAGCTGCAGCGCAAGACGCCGCAGGGCAGCTCGCTCACCGAATTCTTTCCCTACTATTCGCTGCGCCACGGCGAGGCGGACAGCCGCAAGGGCCACTATTGGCTCGCCCATCGCGACGAGCAGCTGGCCGATGCAGCCTCCGGCCATGAATACACGCTCGCGCTGGTGGACCGCGATTTCTCGCCGCTGACGCTGGACGAGGGCACGGCGTCGGTGCGCCTCACCTGCACCAATCGCAACCTGCCGCATGGCATGCAGTACGGCCGCGCGGCCGGCGATTTCGGCACCGAGGCGGCCGCCGGCAACTTGCCGATCCGCCTGCTGCGGCGACCGACAATGTCCTACCGCCAGGCAAGCGGCGGCAATCAATGGGGCCTCATCACGCAGCTGGCCCTGAACCACCGCTCGCTGACGCAGGAGGGCTTGCCGGCGCTGACCGCGATGCTGCGCCTGTACGCCCAGCGGGACAGCGCCGTCTCGCAGCGGCAGATCGACGGCGTCATGGCGCTGTCGCAGCAGCCGGCCAGCGCGTGGGTGCGGCAGGCGCGCGGCAGCGCCTATCTGCGCGGCGTGGAAGTGCGGGTGTCGCTGGACGAGGAGGCGTATGCCGGCACCGGTGTGCACGCCTTCGCGCAGGTGCTCGATCACCTGTTCGGGCTGCACGTGCATTTGAATAGCTTCACGCAACTGGTCGTGCTGTCCCACGTGAGCGGAAAGGAGCTGCTGCGATGCCTGCCCCGCAACGGCGCACTGACGCTGGCCTGATCGACGCACTGCTGGCGGAGCCGCAAGGCTTCGAGTTCTTCCAGGCGGTGCGCCTGGTCGAGCAGGCGCAGCCGGCGCGCCGGCTGCGCTATCGCAACCGGCTGTCGCTGGCGTTTCCTCCGAACCAGATCGAGAACGTCAGCGACGATGGCGACGACCTGATCCGCCTGACGCCCGCCTTCATGGGCCTGCTGGGCAGCCACGGCGCGTTGCCGCTGCACTACTCGGAGCGCATCCAGCGGCACGAAAGGAACAGCAACGACGGCGGCCCGCGCGCCTTCCTGGACATGCTGTCGCACCGGTCGCTGTGCATGTTCTACCAGGCGTGGGCCAAGCACCGGCCGGAATGCATGACGACGGCGGACGGCGGCGACGGTTTTCTCGCGATGCTGCTTGCACTGTCCGGTGCGGCTCCCGATGAATCGGTCGAGCGCGAGACGCTGGCGCGCTACGCGATGCAGATCCGCGGCCGCAGCGTGTCAGCGCCGCTGATGGCGGGGATCTACTCGGAATACTTCAACGTGCGCTTTGTGGTGGAGCAGCTGGTCGGGCAGTGGCAGGCGCTGACGGCCGCGGACCAGGCGCGGCTGGGCAAGGCCCATGTCGACCTGGGCGCGGGCGTGCTGCTGGGCGAGCGCATCTACGGTTGCGATGCGCGCGTGCGGCTGCGCATCGGTCCGCTGGACCGGGCGGCCTACGAGGATTTCCTGCCCGGCCACAGCGCCGCGCGGCGGCTGGAGGCGATGCTGGGCCTGCACTGCGGCGTGGGCATGACGTATGAAGTGCATCTGATCCGGCGGGCCGGGGATGTGCGGGCGCCCAGCCTGGATGGCGGATCCAGGCTGGGCGTCAACGCCTGCCTGGTTGACGGGCCGCCAAGCCGGGACCGCGAAGAATTGATGTACCTGCTGCATACCTGAGGAGCGATTGTGGAAAGCGATAATGATTTCTTCAGCTTCATGGGCCTGGCCAAGGAACTGGTGGCCAGCAACCGACCGTTGCGGCTGCGGCTGGACCTGCCGGGCGGCGTCAACGACGACATGCTGCTGCCGCAGCGGGTGTTCGGTTCGGAGAGCTTGTGCGGCGGCATCGAGTATCGCGTGCTGTGCGTGTCGTCCGACGCGTATCTGCCGCTGAAGCAAATGATCGCCGTGCCGGCCGCGCTGGAGTTCGTCACCGATGTGGGCGACTTGCGCAGCGTCTGCGGCATCGTCACCGAGGCCAGCTCGGGCGACAGCGACGGCGGCCTGGCCAGCTACCAGCTGGTGCTGCGCGACGCGCTGTCGATACTGGAGAAGCGCACCAACACGCGCGTGTTCCGCCACATGGACGAGGTGGAGATCGTGCAGCGCATCCTGAACGAGTGGCGGCAGAAGAACGCCACGCTCGGCGTCTGCTTCAAGCACGAGGTGGACGAATGCTTCCACCAGCGCGAATATCCGCAGCGCGAGTTCACCATGCAGCACAACGAATCGGACGCGGCCTTCATCCGGCGCCTGCTGAAGCGGCGCGGCATCGGCTGGTTCGTGCGCGCGGAGGGCGGCGAATACCCGGTGCATACGCTGGTGCTGTTCAACAACGCCGACAGCCTGCGCCGGAACGCCGCCGGCACCATCCGCTATCACCGCGACGCGGCGACCGAGGAGCGCGACACGATTACCTCCTGGAGTGCGGTGCGCAGCCTGCAGCCGGGCGCGGTGACGCGGCATAGCTGGGACTATCGCAACGCGCAAGGCCGCGACTTCATGATGATGGACGTCGGCAGCGGCGTGAACCAGGGCGTGAACGGCAACGAGCTGGCCGCGAGCCTGGACGACTATCAAATCCTGGCGCCGCATGCGGGGGATGACAACGAGGAGCTGTGCCGCCTGGGCAAGCTGCGCATGCAGCGGCACGATTACGAAACGAAATGCTTCCACGGCGAAGGCAGCGTGCGCGATCTGTGCGCGGGGGAGTACTTCACGCTGGCCGAACATCCGGAGGTGGATGGGCATCCGGCCGCGGAGCGGGATTTTGTGGTCACGGCCTTGCAGGTGAATGCGCAGAACAACCTGCCCAAGGCGCTGGCGGCGCGCGTGGAGCGCTTGTTCGCCCGCAGCCGCTGGATGCAGGGCGCGCAGGAGTTGCAGATGCAGAGGGATGTGGCGGACAAGGTGGCGTCGGGACCGCTGCGCATGCATATCCAGTTCACGGCGGTGCGGCGTGGGGTGATCATCGTGCCGGCTTACGATCCGCGCACGGATTTGCCGCAGGCGCTGATGCAAAGCGCGATTGTTGTCGGGCCGGAGGGGGAGGAGGTGCATTGCGACCAGATGGGGCGGGTGAAGATACGCTTTCCCGGTACGCGTGCGGTGGATCACGAGCAGGCCGCCAATGCTGGCGCATCCGATACCCAGACTGATTCCGCGTGGGTGCGCGTAGCGTCGAACTGGGCAGGCAACGGACCCGGCAGTCTGCAGCAATGTGGGACCATCGGCCTGCCACGCATCGGCACCGAAGTACTGGTCAACTTCCTCGGAGGAGACCCGGACAAGCCGGTGATTGTCGGCCAGCTCTACAACCAGCAAGCTTGCCCGCCAGCCCTCAGCAACGTCGGCGATCTTCCTGGCAACCGCTACCTCTCCGGCATCAAAAGCCGTGAAATCAAAGGCGCCCGCGCCAACCAGCTGCGGTTAGACGATACGAATGGTCAAATTAGCGCTCAATTGTCTAGCGACCATGCTGACACGGAGCTGAACTTAGGCTTTCTTACCGATCTTAGAAGGGACGGCGTTGGCTCCGCAAGAGGTGAGGGTGCCGAGCTTGTCACGGCGGAATCCATAGCCGTCCGGGCAGGAAACGGCATTTTGCTAGCAGCGAAACTTGATGCTTCTGGTGCCCAATTGGCGAGAGCGGAATTGATAGGTACCTCAGAGCTTTTGAGCAGTATTGCCGATCAGCTTGCTGCTCTTGCGAAAATTCACTCAGCAGACGAAGACGTCAGTCCTCAATTGTCGGCTCTCATATCCAGCGTCCGCAGCTGGAATCCAAAAAAGAAGCTTGGAATTATTGCTGGTAGCGCGCCTGGCGGGCTGCTATTGGGGAGCGAAAAAAACATAGCAATTGCCGCACAGACGAATTTGGATTTGGTGTGCTCTCAGGATCTCCAACTTTCAGGTGGAAAGAATATCTTTGTTCGTGCGTTGAAGAGCGTGAGTGTGTTCGCTCACAGCCTAGGGATGAAGCTGGTTGCGGCCAGTGGAAACGTACTTATTCAGGCTCACAACGGAGATATCGACTTAACTGCGACCGGACGTATCAGAATCAGTGCAGGTAAGGGGGTCGAGATCATGTCTCCTGAAGTAAAGATTGCTGCCCAGGGAGCCCAGGTTAATTTAGGTGGTGGTGAGATCACTCAGCAGAGTAAAAGTGCTCATACGATCAAGTCCTCCCAGTTCGTTCATACAACCGGCGGCGGTGGCGATGTCGGTGAGATCAAATTCCCAAGCACTGAAATCGTAACCGACGAGCGCGTAATCCTATTTCATTCTCAGAATGGCGAACCTGTAGTTGGGCGCCGCTATCGGCTGAAACTTCCAGATGGCAGCACTATCGAAGGAGTCACTGACGGGCAGGGTAGGACTTCCCTTGCGACAGGTAAGGAGATAGGAGATATCGAGGTTACGATTTTCCCTGAAGACCTTTAATGACATGGAGTCACTTCTCATGGCTACGAATGGCATTTCCGACCCGACCCGTCTCGTGCCGGTTACAAAAATTGATAGTGATGGAAATTTGCATGCTCGGACGCTCCTTTCGCCCAAGACCAATACTACACGAGCAAGTATCGCAGTCCCGCCGAACAAAATTATTCCGGTCATTGTTATAGCCGGCATCATGGGTAGTAATCTGAGAGCAAGTACTTCGGGTGCGGCAAGGAACCAAGCGTTGAAACCCGGCGAGGCCGCATGGCGTCCGCCCAATGGAAAAATAGCAGGCCTCAGCGAGGCGAGTAAATGGAGCAAACGTACGCCCGACATCCGTCAAAAAATTCTGGATGCGGGCACGCTCGAAGTGGATCCCAGTGGTGATATCCAAGAAATTCCCGCCCGCTCCAATGAAGATACTTGCAGGACCCGCGGATGGGGTGAAATTCATGCGGACAGCTATGGAGGCTTATTGTCTACCTTGGAGGAAAATCTTAACAGCACCTTCAGAGTTTCGTCGGACGGCGTTGAACTAGAGTCCGCTTGGGTGGATATAAATGATTTTGATCGGAGCGATTGGGGTGCGCCTTCTGGTGGCATAGAGACCGTCATAACTGTGGACGAGCTAAAAAAATTCGCTGCGTACCACTATCCGGTGTATGCCTTCGGCTATAACTGGTTGCAGTCGAACGAGATGTCAGCTGCTCGTTTAAAAGAGCGGATTGAATTGATCATAGCTTCTTGGGTGGCGGCCAAGCGGCAGTGCACAAAGGTGATGCTAGTTACTCATTCCATGGGAGGGATTGTTGCCCGTGCTTGTGCCAAACAAATACCAGAGAAAATAGCGGGAGTCGTTCATGGAGTGATGCCTGCATTAGGCGCGCCAGCTTGCTACAGGCGTCTTGCTTGCGGAACCGAGTCCAGTAGCCCAGGAAAGGGGAAGTTGGATCTCTATGCAATGGGAAAATTCGCTGAAATCGCAGGGACTACGCCCGATGAAACGACGCCCGTCTTGGCTCTTTCTCCGGGGCCGCTGGAGCTTCTGCCAACTCATCTTCATCCCTCGTGGCTTTTTGCTCAGATAAAGTTGCCCAAGGACCCGTATTCAGTGCCGCTTAATTTTCCTGATAGAAGTCCTTACAAATTCTATAAAGACTTTGAATGCTGGTACCGCGCCATTAACCTTGCCTTGGCTGACCCTGCAGGGAAATTTAAAGACGCTGTGGAAGAGAAGGTCGTTGATGCCGTGAACCAGGCTGAGAAATTTCATACGAAACTGCTCGACACTTACTACCACCCCAATACGGCTGCTTTTTATTGTGCGGATCCTCAGCAACGCTCGTTTGGTACCTATCAATGGATCGCGACCACTTCCGTGGCTGTCGCTCCCCCTAAGCTACAAACCGGCACTGTCAACAGTTACAACTTTAACGGCGCTCGAAACGTTTCGATCGTCCAAGGGCCGTCGCTATTTTTTGAGCCCAGTATCCAAGATGCTGCCGGCGACGGCACAGTACCGACCAGTTCGGGCCAAGGACCAACAGGAAAAGTCTTGCACATATTCCGTACCATAGGTTACGACCACCAAGGGGCTTATAAAAACAAGGCCATGTTAGCTTTGACTCAGCACCTCATCGTAAAGCTTCTTCAAAAGGTTATATGAAGGCTCTTCACGCAAAAGTCGTTTTTGTCACCGTGCTGAGTTTGGGCTTGGCAGTGGTCTGCTTATGGGGAAATCATCGATTGGAGGTAAGAAAAATGGATGAGAGAATTAGTTCGTTGCCGATAAAGTCGGTATGTGTTGGGCGATTTATCGTCGATGTTCCAACGAACATGGTGGTCACTTACCGTCCCGCCTCGGTAGCTGGTTGGGATATTTCAACGATCCAGGAAACCGAAGCCGACTTCGCTCTGCGAGTCCAACAAAAAGGCGACTCACTTGCGGCCCAACGAAATGAACGTGGTGGGGCCGCACTCGAAGTCGTGCGCGAGGTGAAAAATGATGGAATTAAAGGGAAAATATTTCTGTTCGATCGAAGGTGGATCGCTCTCATCAGGGCTGGTAAGGAGATGATTTCGGAGATTGTAGCGATTGACGCATTGGTCAGATCAAACGGTGTCAGCTACGAGTTTAAAGCGAACTTCCGACGCCCTGCTCAGATCGAGCAACTTGAGAAAATATTGTACCAACTGCATGCCGTTACTGAAGCACGTATCCCGGAAGGTGCTGGGTTTTGCTTTGATCACGGGTTCATTGATGATCCTCTGACGGCAGAACAGAATGAACACGCATCTATTTTCTTAGGTATGAGAGAACATCCAGATTTGGCAATTTCGCTGAGCACGTCTGCCGGGATCAAGTCTGGCCGGACGTTGCTTCAGCGAGATGCGGTTAGCGATATACAGAGGGAGTACTCATCGCAATTCCATCGCATGCGAGCAGGAGCGCGTTCGTTAAATGGCGTCCCCGGAGAGGAAGTGCTTCAGCGAGTGGATGAATTAAATGGAGTCAAGGTCCTGGGTTTTATGTGGGAGTCGATCGGGAACAAGGATGATGTTTACCTGCCCAATCTGAGTTTGGAGCTTGACACCGGACTTGGTCAGCCGGGTAAGCCTATAAATTCCAGTATATCGGAGGCTGAGGCTCTTGCGTTGTGGGACAAGATCTCCTCCAGCCTGCGCCGACGGCCTGTTGGCACGGCAAAGCCGATAGCTATTCCAGACAAGGGGGGCTAAATGCCAAATGTCATTCGGTTGGGGGATCCTACCTCACACGGCGGCCAAGTTGTAGAAAGCGGTGCCACCCATATTACCGTCAGCGGAAAATCTGTGGCGTTAGTCGGCGATAAATGCACTTGCCCTGTCTATGGGCATCAAAATTGCACGATCGTGAGCGGTAATGCCAAGCATAACGTCAATGGTAAAGCGGTGGCATACGAGGGTGACAAGACAAGTTGCGGCGCCACGCTGATCTCGACGATCGGCACGTTCTCTTCAAAATAGGTAACTATTCAGCCGCTATGCGGCAGGCATGATCGGGTCGCCAATAAATGCGCGACGTAATACTTCAAGCATGCCGTGGCCTTGCTTGCGCAGCGTATCGAGGCAGGAGCGGATGGTGCAGAAATTGTTGGCGCCGGTGACGGTGTTACGTCCTTTGAAATCCGAGGGTCACCAGTGCGCCAATTCCCACGTTTTTCCAGGGCGACCATTGAACGCGCACCCATGACAGCATGGGATGTAGCGTAAAAAAAGATAGGCCAGTACTCCTCTGATATCGTGTTAGTTCTCACACAAAACACATACCATCGGGACCGGCCTATGCATCGAATTCTATCTGTAAATCCTTCGTTACCCCAACATATCGATCAAATGGCGCGTGCGCCGGAAGTCTATCGGCCGTTCGCTTGATATGGCCTTCAAAGAAATGAAAGGTCCCACCGGCGCCGTCACCGTCCGGCCAACTAGCTCCGAATCCATGCCAACAGCGTCATAGCAGCCGGCTTCGGTACGCAGCCTACAAGGGGCTCTACTTCTTTGAACGGATCAAAGACTACTTGTAGGACCGCTTTCCAACCGAACGCCTCGTGCCTCGCCCACCCTAGCGCATCACAACCTTGGAGCCAAGCCGAATGACCATGGAAGCCGCGAAATACACCGTCGAAGAGCCCCCGGACCTGCTGTACCTTCAGATTGTCAGCAGCGGTTGTAAACTGATACACCTCAGCGATTGAAAACTGATACACCGTTTTGAGAAGATGGCTGCTTTGCGGAGCAGCCTTGAAACCCAACGAGGTGTATGTGGAAATTCAGTTATTGAGCAAACATGGGTTAAGTCTGCGGCGTATCGCCGCCGAGGTGGGGTGCGCAGTGAACACGGTGCGGCGGCACCTGGCACTGGAGTCCGTGCCGAAATACGAACGCAAGGTCAAGCGAGTCACCAAGCTGGCGGCGCACGAAACTTATTTGCGTGAGCGGCAAACGGCCGCGCAGCCAAACTGGATACCGGCCATCGTCTTGCACCGCGAGATCGTCGAGCGTGGCTATCAGGGCGGCCTGAGCCAACTGCGTGCGTTCATGCGCTCGTTGCGGCCGGCGCTGCCGGTCGAGCCGGAGGTGCGCTTCGAGACCGCGATGGGCGAGCAGTTGCAGGTCGATTGGGTCGAGTTCCGCAAAGGCAGCGCGCCGCTGCACGCGTTCTGCGCCACGATGGGTTACAGCCGGGCCAGTTACGTCGAGTTTGTCAGCGACATGAAGGTGGCGACGCTGATCGGTTGTCACGAGCGCGCCTTCGCCGCGTTCGGTGGCGTGCCGCGCAAGGTCCTGTACGACAACATGAAGACGGTGGTGATCGAGCGCGACGTGTACGGCGACGGCCAGCACCGTTACCACGCTGGCTTCCTGGACTTTGCCAAGCACAGCGGCTTCATTATTAAGCTGTGCCAGCCATACAGGGCAAAGACCAAGGGCAAGGTCGAGCGCTTCAATGGCTACCTTCGCCGCTCGTTTTACGTGCCGCTGGCGAGTCGCCTTAGCCAGAGCGGTTTGCAGCTCGACGTCGTCACCGCCAACACTGAAGTGGCGCGCTGGCTGCACGAGGTAGCCAACGAGCGCGTGCACGGCACGACGCAGGAGAAACCGGCCGTGCGGATGGCGCTGGAGCGGCCGCACCTGCAAGCGCTGGCGCCACCATGGCGCGGTGACGTGGCCGCCGCGCGACCGCAGTCAGAGGTGCCGGAAGCGCCCGTGCCGCGCCCGGCCATCGTGGTGGAACGGATCGCCGAAGCAGCACCGGCGCAACACCCGTTGGCGGTCTATGAACAACTGCTGATGAACGTCAGAGAAGGAGTGGCGGCATGAACCTGCAACATGAACGGATCGCCCAGATGTGCGACGCGCTCAAGCTGCCTTTCGTGGCGCAGGGCTACGGCGCGGCGGCCCAGCAGGCGGCGAAGGACGGGACAGCCTACAGCGACTTTCTGGAGGGGCTGCTGCGGGAGGAAATGGCGGGGCGGACGGTGCGCAAGCAAAGCATGATGACGCGCTTGGCGGGCTTCCCAGCCATCAAGACACTGGAGCAGTTCAACTACGATTTCGCCAAGGGCGTCAAGCGCAGCCAGGTCGAGGAACTGGCCGGGCTGGGCTTCATTGAGCGTAACGAGAACGTGGTGCTGGTCGGCCCCAGCGGGGTCGGCAAAACCCATTTGGCGATGGCGTTGGGCTACAAGGCAACGCAGGCCGGCATCAAGACGCGCTTCATGACGGCCTCCGACTTGCTGCTGACGCTGACTACGGCGCACGCGCAAAACAGTTTGAAGACGGTGATGCACCGGGCCATCAAGGCGTATCGGCTGCTCATCATCGACGAAATTGGCTACCTGCCGATGAACCGCGAACAGGCCAACTTGTTCTTCCAAGTGATCGCGGCGTTGTACGAAAAAGGCAGCTTGATCGTGACGAGCAATCTGCCGTTCGGGCAATGGGACGCAACGTTTGCAAAAGACGCGACGCTGACGGCGGCACTGCTGGATCGCTTGCTGCATCATGCTCACATCGTGCCCATCGCCGGCGAGAGCTACCGCCTCAAGCATCAGCGGCAGGCGGGAATCGTGCAAGGCATCAGGGGCGACAAGGTCGCTTGAGCGGATAGGAAAAAGTGTGAAAAGCCAGCGTGAGTTGGTGATGGAGGTGTATCAGTTTTAAATCGCTGCTGGCGCCAAAACTGTATCAGTTTTCAATCGCTGTTGACAAGATCACCGCATGGGCGACGGTGGCCCTGGTAATCGCCACTATCGGCATGATCGTCTGGCAGATCCATTCGACGAAGAGCACCGCGAGGATCCCGCTGTCCATGCAACTCATGGACCAATACGACTGCGCTTTAATGCGCGCTAACAGGTATGCGCTCGTGACGCCCCTCCGGACCTCTCTCCATACAATAACGCCGTAGACATCCCTCCCGAGTAATCAGATCAAATCCTTCTAACTTGCAGGGTTCGATCAGACACGCCGGGGATAAGGGTTTTTGCGTCTTAGAGCATACTCTTGTTGACACTGGTTGAAAAGTATCAGATACTTTTTTGATGACATCCTACTTAGCACCTACTGTTCGCGACTTCGTACGCCAAGCGACCGCAACCCTTAAGACCGCAACTGCGTCCGAATACGAGGCATTTCACATGGGCATCGCACTTCTGGCTTGGGCGAAGCTATCTTTCGAGCTCCCCCTCCCTGGCGATGAACATATATCAACAGTTAGGATGTGCGGCCTAGAGTCGACGCTACAAAACCTTATATCTTCAACTGCCAATATGCAACGCGACGACGTGTTCGCGAGCATTATTAAGGTTCGGGAATTTGACCCCGCTATAGTGAATTCCCTGGTGTACTTGGCTGAGAAATTAGCCATGGATGGACTGCTGGATCATCCTTCCATTGATGATTTGATGCCGAGTCTGACTGCCGGCGTGGCAGTCTTAGGAGCGATTCCGACGGAAATATGCGATCTAATGGTTCGACTGTGCGAGCTATCGCCGGGTGATGCGGTTTATACGCCGTGGGATTTCTTCGGTCATTTAGCTACGTTGACCAGCATAGTTGGCGCTCGTGCGTATCTTGAAACTCCTATTCATTCGGAAGTGCCAAAGCTGATTCAGATCCTGATGGCATCGAACATAGAAATTTGTTATACGGATCCAATCGTCCGACCACAAGCCACTCATGGTGGCATTCTGGATAAATTTGAAGCATCTTTAGCATTTCCTCCCCTTTCAGCTCGTTACGACAAATCTATCGCTGGAGGAGACCAATATCGTAGATTTCCAGAAAAAACAGCAGCCGGATCGGTCTTGACTTTGCGGCATCTCCTGGCGCAAACGATGCGCAGAATTGTGGTGGCCGTTCCTAATAGCTTGCTGTTTAGTTCGGGGGCTGAGAAGTCACTTCGAGAATATATACTCAAACTTGGAATGGTTCGTGCAGTGATCGCAATGCCAGAGGGACTGCATGAGAGTGCCACAACTGGATTTGCCGTGCTTGTTTTGGATCCATCTGGTGGCAATCGATTCGTAAATTTTGTAGATGCCTCGGCAATTCAATTTCAGGAACAGATTTCCAAAACCCAGACAAAATTGAAAGGGGTTCAAGAGCTAGTTTCGTTAGCGCTAAATGATGATGAGGTTCTGACGCACACCGGAGATAGCATCTCTGCGTACACTAAAGTAGCCGTGGAGGATCTTTGTCATAACGACTCGAATCTACAGGTCAATCGACACGTCTTGCCAGCGTCGAAAAGGAGCCTCCTTATTCAATTAAGCAGAGTTCCAACGTTTACAATGCGAGACTTGGTTGCGACCGTACGTCCACTATCTGCCGTGGGGACAAGAGCTTATTTGGGCAACGTGGGGATCCGATGCGAGATTTCTGAAGTGGGAGCGCTGGATCTTCCTGCGTATGGCTTCATTTCATCGCCTCCTCGCCGAATAGAACTGCCTGAGTCTGCGCTACAAGAATTTTCAGCTCACTTTTTGCGGCCGTATGACATCGTGCTGATCGTCAAAGGCAGTGTTGGAAAGGTTGGTATTGTGCCCAGTAATGCTCCTGCTGCGGGAGCAAATGGATGGGTAGTAGGGCAGTCTGGCATCGTACTGCGCTTGAAAGACTTTAAACATATTGATCCATCAGCCCTGTACTTGCTACTTAGATCGCCGTTGGGACAGGCATTGTTAGCCGGAGTTGTATCAGGTGCCACCACGCCGCTTATTCAACTACGGGAACTCCTGTCCTTGAAAATTCCAGTCCCGACTTCCAACGAGACGCAGAGGGCAATCAATGCATTAGCGCAAGAACGCGAGATTCAAGATCAGCTAGCTCTACTGGTTCGTGAGCAGGCCGCTATTGCATCCGACCTATGGCGGTTGGAATGAGGATATTGAGGATGCTAGCGATGTTAAAAATCCCCCCAGACCATGACGACTTCAAGCACTTTCGGGCAGATCCCCCCGAAGTCAAACTGGAGGCATGGAAGCAGCTTCAGCGCCGCTTGGCCGTGCGCGATTTGGCTATATGTGCCACTGCAATTATTGGTCTTGTGATGACAATATTGGTGATTGTGCTGAAGCTTCGGGTGGTCTAGAAGACGATTGGTTTAACGTGGAAACGGCGTTTGTCCGATGCGAATGTGCATCCGAAAGGGGCGGCTGAGTAGCGAAGAAGACACCCGCACGACAGTCAAAGTAATACCTAGGGGCCATTGAACTGCAACGGACCATATCGGCCCTTTCGACCGGAGCAGCGGACTTTTAATCCGTTGGTCGCAGGTTCGAATCCCGCACGGCCTACCAAGAATAATCAAAAAAGCCCACGAATTTACGTTCGTGGGCTTTTTTGTTTCTGTTCACTCTCTGGTCGCTTGCCTCGGTTGAGGTGGTGGTAGGTATCCCACGACTAAACGTTGCTTTTGAGCTATGATCTTGCACGTACTCAAACATCACAGCCAGAGCGTTCAAGGCCCAATATTCCGATGACCGACAAAAAAAGCCTTTCCGAGCGCGACATCTGCACCAAGTACATCACACCAGCTATCACTACTGCAGGCTGGGATCTACACTCGCAGATTCGCGAAGAAGTAAGCTTCACCAAGGGCCGTGTCATCGTCCGTGGCAAGCTCCATGCGCGCGGTGAACAAAAACGCGCCGACTACATTCTGTACTACAAGTCCAATATCCCGGTCGCCGTTATCGAGGCCAAAGAAAATGGGCACAGCGTCGGCGCCGGTATGCAGCAAGCGCTGAACTATGCTGAAACGCTAGGCGTACCGTTTGTGTTTAGCTCCAACGGCGATGCCTTCCTGATGCACGACCGGACTGGCTTGGCCGACACGGTCGAACGAGAACTGGCGCTGGATGCCTTCCCGTCGCCAGCTGAACTTTGGCAACGGTATTGCGAGTGGAAGGGCCTTAATACGACAGAAGCTTGCCGAACGGTCGAGATGCCCTACTACGACGACGGCAGCGGGCGTGCGCCGCGCTATTACCAAGCCAATGCCATCAACAACACGGTGGAAGCGGTCGCCAAAGGTCAGCAACGCATTCTGCTGGTCATGGCAACCGGCACCGGAAAAACCTACACCGCGTTCCAGATCATCTGGCGCTTGTGGAAGTCCAGCACAAAAAAACGTATCTTGTTCCTGGCTGACCGCAACATCTTGGTGGATCAAACCAAGAACAACGACTTCAAGCCCTTCGGCGCGGCAATGACCAAGATCAGCAAGCGCCAGATCGACAAGAGCTACGAAATCTACCTGTCCCTATATCAGGCTGTCACAGGCAGCGAGGACGAACACAACATCTACAAGCAGTTCTCGCCTGACTTTTTCGATCTGATCGTGATCGACGAGTGCCATCGCGGCAGCGCAGCGGAAGACTCGGCTTGGCGCGAAATTCTGGCTTATTTTTCGTCGGCCACGCACGTCGGCTTGACGGCGACACCGAAAGAAACCAAGGATGTGTCGAGCATTGTCTATTTTGGCGAACCGGTCTATAGCTACACGCTTAAGCAAGGCATCGAGGACGGCTTCCTCGCGCCATACAAAGTGGTGCGTATCGACATCGACAAAGACGTGCAGGGCTGGCGTCCCAGCAAGGGCCAAGTAGATAAAAAAGGCCAACTGATCGAAGACCGGGTGTACAACCAGATCGACATGGACCGCACCCTGATTCTGGAGCAGCGCACCGAGTTGGTCGCCAAGAAGATCACCGAATTTCTGACGGCAACTGATCCCTACGCCAAGACCATCGTCTTCTGCGACGACATTGACCACGCCGAGCGCATGCGCCAGGCCCTGGTCAACCTGAATCCGGAACGGGTCAAGGAAAGCCGCAAATACATCATGCGCATCACCGGCGACGAAATCGAAGGCAAGGCAGAGCTGGACAACTTCATTAACCCTGAAGAACGCTACCCGGTGATCGCCACCACATCCAAGCTGATGACAACTGGCGTCGATGCGCAGACCTGCAAGTTGGTGGTACTGGATCAGCACATCAAGTCAATGACCGAGTTCAAGCAAATAATCGGACGCGGCACTCGTATCAATGAAGACTACGGCAAGTTCTGGTTCACCATCATGGACTTCAAGAAAGCCACGGAACTGTTTGCCGATCCCGCATTTGATGGCGAACCCGTCATCATCTACGAACCCAAAGGCGAAGAGTCCCCCGTACCGCCAGAGAACGATCCAACCGAAGTGGTCATTGGCGAAGACGGCCAGCCTATACCACCGGGCGGCGCTAATATCGGCCCCACCACCGCAAGGCCAGCCGAAGGGGGCGGACCAGGTTCAGGGCGTGTCAAATACGTGCTCGGTGACGTGACAGTATATATCGTCGCCGAGCGTGTCCAGTATTACGGCCCCGAAGGCAAGCTGATCACCGAATCTCTCAGAGACTACACACGCCAGACCATTCGCAAGGATTACTCATCCCTTGATGACTTTTTGCGCTGCTGGGACAAGACCGAACGCAAGGCCGCCATCCTGCGCGAATTGGAAGAGCATGGCGTGTTGCTCGAACCGCTGGCAGAAGAAGTCGGCAAGCATTTCGACGCCTTTGATCTGATCTGCCATGTCGCCTTCGACCAGCCGCCGCTGACCCGCCGTGAACGTGCCGACAACGTCAAGAAGCGCAACTATTTTGCTAAGTACGGCGAGCAGGCGCGGAGGGTACTCGAAACCCTGATCGAGAAATACGCCGACACCGGCATAGAGAATATCGAAGACATCAAGATTCTCACGCTTGATCCCTTCAAAAACATGGGCACCGCCAGCGAACTGGTATCGGCGTTCGGCGGCAAGCAAGGCTATACTACCGCCCTGCACGAGCTAGAGAAGCAACTCTACGCATAACAGCAAGGTTTCATACTTACCCATCACAGTAAAGCAGTCTATTTCATGAGCATTTCCAGCACTATCAAATCCATCCAAGACATTATGCGCAAAGACGTCGGCGTCGACGGCGACGCTCAGCGCCTTAGCCAGCTGGTCTGGATGCTTTTCCTGAAAATCTTCGACGACCGCGAGAGCGAATGGGAACTGCTGCAAGACAATTACAAATCGCCGCTGCCTGAAAAATACCGCTGGCGTAACTGGGCCGCAAACGCCGAAGGCATGACCGGCGAAGCACTCAAGCAGTTTCTCGACAACGACATGTTCCCCGCCCTCCAACAGCTGGAAGCAAAAGGTGGCGACCAGCGCGCCTACGTGATCCGCTCCGTGTTCGAGGACGCCTACAACTACATGAAGTCCGGCCAGCTGATCCGGCAGGTCGTGAACAAGATCCAGGAAGGCGTTGACTTCAATAAGGCGCAGGAGCGCCACCTGTTCGGTGACATGTACGAACAATTGCTACGCGACCTGCAGGCCGCAGGCAACGCTGGCGAGTTCTACACGCCACGCGCTGTAACCGAATTCATGGTACGCATGGTGAACCCGCGCCTTGGCGAAAAGGTGATGGACCCAGCCTGCGGTACAGGCGGGTTCCTGACGTGTTCGATTGAGCACATTCGTAAACAGGATGTGAAGACTGTAGAAGATGAAGGCCGTCTGCAAACGGGCATACTGGGTATCGAAAAGAAGCCGATGCCTCACTTGCTGTGCACGACCAACATGATCCTGCATGGCATCGACGTACCTATCAACATCCGCCACGACAACACCTTGTCCTACCCGCTGATCAGCTGGGGGCCGCAACAGCGCGTCGATGTGATCGTCACCAATCCGCCGTTCGGCGGCATGGAGGAAGACGGCATCGAAACCAACTTCCCCGCCGCTTTACGTACCCGCGAAACCGCCGATCTGTTTCTCGTGTTGATCATGCAAATGCTCAAAGCCGGCGGCCGCGCCGCACTGGTTTTGCCGGACGGCTTCCTGTTCGGCGAAGGTATCAAGACCCGCATCAAGGAAAAGCTGCTGGAAGACTGCAATCTGCACACCATCGTCCGCCTGCCCAATGGCGTATTTGCCCCGTACACCGGAATTAAGACCAATCTGCTGTTCTTCAGCAAGGGCACGCCAACCCAGCACATCTGGTTCTATGAGCACCCATACCCGCCCGGCATAAAAAGCTACAACAAGACCAAGCCGATGAAGATCGAAGAATTCGATACCGAGGCAGCGTGGTGGGGCACGGAATCCGACGGCTTCGCGCACCGGGTCGAGAACGAACAGGCGTGGAAGGTCAGCCTGGAAGAAATCAAGGGGCGCAACTACAATCTAGACTGTAGGAACCCGCACATCGGCGAGCAGGAAACCTACGACCCTGATTTGCTGCTGGCCCAATACAAGACCATGCAGGAGGGTATCGCCGCACTGCGCGGACAACTCAAAGACGTACTAACCGAGGCTCTGCAACGGGAAGCCAAGGCATGAGTGCGATTCAGCAATTGCTGACCGATCACATCGACATCTGGACAGCAGCAGAAACCGAAAAGAAATCGGGACGTGGCCGTGCATCCGGTAGCGCCGCGAGCGTGTACGGCATCAAAAAACTGCGCGAGTTAATTCTGGAACTCGCCGTACGCGGGAAGCTGGTGCCGCAAGATTCGAGCGACGAACCGGCCAGTGAATTGATCAAACGCATACAGATTGAAAGAAGCAAACTGGTCGCGGAAGGCAAGATAAAGAAAGACAAACTACTTGGAGCAATTAGCGGAACTGAAAAACCCTTCAATTTACCACTGGGCTGGGAGTGGTCAACACTTTCCGCTGTTTCCTTAGTTAATCCGAGAAATTCCGTAGAAGACGATTTGCTTGTGTCGTTTGTAACCATGACAATGATTGAAGCTAAATTTAATTCACATCACGATCAAGAGCATCGACTTTGGAAAGAAATTAAACAAGGATTCACCCATTTCGCGGAGGGTGATATTGGCGTAGCAAAAATCACGCCTTGCTTTGAAAACAGTAAAGCGTGCGTTTTTTCCGGGCTTTTAAATAAAATCGGTGCGGGCACGACAGAATTACACGTAGTAAGGCCAATTAATTCAACGCTCGCACCACGCTATGTCTTAGCATATCTCAAATCCCCACAGTTTTTGGTAAATGGCGAAAGAAGAATGACTGGCACAGCTGGTCAGAAGCGATTACCAAAGGAATTTTTGGAGTCAAATCCATTCCCGCTCCCGCCATTAGCAGAGCAACATCGCATCGTCGCCAAAGTCGATGAACTGATGGCCCTATGCGACCAACTAGAGACCCAGCACAGCAACGCCGCCGACGCCCACGAACAGCTCGTCAGCCACCTGCTAGGCACTCTCACGCAATCGCAAAGCGCAGCAGACTTCAACGCCAACTGGCAACGCATCGCCACGCATTTCGACACCTTGTTTATCACTGAAGCAAGCATCAACGCTCTCAAGCGAACCTTGCTGCAGCTGGCGGTCATGGGGAAACTAGTAGCACAAGATTCGAGAGATGAATCCGGGCTTGAGCTGTCATATCGCATTCAAAGGTCCAGAATAGCTAAGCGGAAGATCGTTACACTGAGCGAAGAGATAGATCCTTTGCGAGAAGATTTTCTACCCAATTCTTGGTCATGGACCTCGATAGATCAAATTTCCGCAGACGATCCGAGCGCAATAACCGATGGGCCTTTTGGTGCAAATTTGAAGACTGAACACTACGTCGACCAACCTGGCTATCGAGTTATTCGGTTGCAGAATATTGGCCATGGGGAGTTCCGGAATGAGTACCAGTCCTATATCGACGAAGCGCGTTTTGAGAAATTGGCAAAGCATCAGGTTCGTGGTGGCGATCTTATTGTGGCAGGACTAATCGATACCTCGATCCGATGCTGTGCTGCGCCGAATGATATTGGTCATGCAATCGTTAAGGCAGATTGCTACCGTCTTTCGGTACATCCATTCGTTTTTCCTAGCTATGTTCTTCATTACTTAAACTCAGTAACGGCACACGAGTTCGCAGCAGTACATCACCACGGATTGACGCTTACGAGAATAGGTTTAGGTAACTTCCGAAGTATTCCTATTCCGTTACCACCCTTCGCGGAACAACACCGCATCGTCGCTAAAGTTGATGAACTGATGGGGTTGTGCGACCAAGTTAGATCGCGTATCACTGCGGCCAGCCAACAGCAGAAAAAGTTGGCGGATGTGTTAGTTGAGCACGCTGTTATAGGTGAGATGGCTCTCTGATTAAGTAACTAGGACTTCGACCATGGGGTAAAGAAACCCTTCGTGCAAAGGGTAAGAAGATAGTTCCGGCAGAATATGATGCCGCCATGAAAGGTGCGATTTTCTGCGAGGTTTGCTGCACAAACCTCCAGCGCGCGCTCCAAGAACTTTTAATGCGTTGCAGGTTCGAATCCCGCATGGCCTACCAAGAATTATTAAGGAAGCCCACGAATTTCGGTTCGTGGACTTTTTTGTTTCTGGTCGCTCTCTGGTCGCGTGCGAAAACGCCTCAGCCGCCCCAGCAGCTCCTTTCCGCACTAGTCCCAAGCACCGTTAGTCGAATTCAGCTCTTTAGCACAAGCCGGAACTTTCCCCATAGTGGGCGCAGCTGCTTGCGGATGCCATCCGAGTTCATAATTTTCGCAGCTCGATAACCATAACTAATAAAATTTCGCCGCCCGAAGTATGTGTACCGGCGCATAAGGTTACTAGTAAAGAGGGGGCGCGGGTCCTCGCCACGCGCGACCCGCGCTCGATTCCGCTTCGCCATAGTTGCCTTCGCAACGCGCACGCCTCGCTTTACTCGGTCAGAATACCTAGCTAAAGATGCCGAGCGGAGGTATGTTTTCTCGCCATCAAACAAGAACCCAAGGTACTGGAGCGGCTTTTCAGTAACAAGTCGGCCATCCTTCAAAACGAACTCGCGACGCTCCGTCTTAGCATCTTGAATTTCCAGCCCAAAACGGGCAATAACCGTTTTAGCAAACGCCTCACAATTAGGCTTTTCTTCAAGCGGCACAATAAATAGCATATCGTCACAATATCGGAAATATTGCCCTCCACACTGTTCAACGTATACTTTTATACAGGAATCGAATTCAAGCATGTAAATATTCGACAAAAGCGCACTGATGGAAGATCCCTGGGGAATTCCATAAGCCTGCTTATGCGGCCTAATCAGGCCAGACGCTCGGACCGTATCCCTGAATTGCTGCGGAGTACAGAGCCGGTGGCGCTTGTTCTTGGGATTGTTTTTAGAAATCCTCAATAAATCAAGTACGCTATCCAAATTCACCATCGAAAATCGTGTAATGGCCTTAAAGACGGCATAGTGGTCGCTCGGCAGATGTTCTTCTCCAAGAACCGAAGCCCAAGCAGTCTTCAGTATCTTGTGATTTAGATTATCGAAAAACCCCTTGATATCCAGCCCCAAGACGTAGCAGCTACCTCGTTGCGCAATTGCGGAAAAACCTTCGGCGGCAAAGTGTATATTGCTCTTCCCTAGTGCCCTAAATGCTAAGACGTTCTTAGAAAGTCCGCGCTTAGCTATTTCCGCTTCATACCGAGCAGAAAGCGCGTGGCAATAATAGGAGAAAATATGACAGTCAATATGCGATGCATAAGCAACTTTTCGATCCTTGCGCTTGCGCACAAGTTTTCGCAAATCATCGTCCCACTTCACCTTAGTACTGGTGATATCGAAATCGAGAAAAGGGAAAAAGCTACGCGCGGCGACACGTGCGGGATCGGCGACAATCGCATGTGCCGAAGTTTGACCTACTGGGCGATCAAAATGAAGGTACCCCCTCCTACGAAACCAAGGTTCTTTCTTTTTATACACCAGCTAGCGTCCTCGCTTAGCAAACCGGAAGAGCGAAGATGGCGGCAATCTACGAACCGCCCTTCCGGATAAACCGAGTAATCTTATTACCATTTCACCCTGTTAGGGGCCTGGCCGCGTTTGTTAGGAATGACGTACAATGTTCACATGCTACTGGAGGCTACCTTGCGGAGACCTGTCATCGCGCTGCTATCAATCGTCCTGGCGATCTCGCTGCCGGGCGGATTTGACAACTTGTAACACACCTCCATGTCTTTACATGAAGCATTCTTACTATAGCATCATTTTCAAGGCCGAGTGGCAATTTTCATAACTACCATTGTGATAGCCACGGTTCACGGCGCGATCATCATACTAGTTTCAAATGCCCCGTCATCTTAGTTGTATTTGCTCCAAGGCCATCAATACTTTGCATATTGGTTAATCTAAACACGAGATTCTCGACCTCGAAAACAGGCAAAGCTAAATCAGTCGCAATATTGGACTTACTAATCCCTTCCGCACGCAGTTCGCCTAAGACCTTATCCCAAACAGTCGAAGTCTCCCGGGCTATTCCGTTAGGTTCAGATTGACGATACCTCTCTGCAATCTGAATGCAGAAATTCCTATACTGCCAATCACTGGTTACTCCCAGCTTATGAAGTCTATAATTCAATGCAGCAACTGAAACTCGCCAATACTGTTTTCCCTCGACAATATTCGCGAGGCTATCAACTCGTGGCATCTTCGCCCGCACTTGTGATTCTGGCATCAAAAAAGCTGAGGCAAATTGATTGGCCTGATCCTCGACTAGCCGCCCGCCCTGCGGACCACCATGCTTGTGCAGAACCAAGTGACCAAGCTCATGAGCAGCGTCAAACCGACTTCTCTCTGCCGTTTTCGTAGTATTCAAAAATACGTAAGGGACGTCATTACGCCACATTGAAAAAGCATCGACTGTCTTTGTATTCTCGGCCAATGAGAAAACACGAATCCCCTTAGATTCGAGTAAATGAACCATGTTACGAATAGGACGCTCCCCCATTCCCCATTTCTCCCGGAGAGTCCTTGCTGCCGCCTCAGGATCAGTATCTTCTTTGCAATCAAGCAAATCCGCTTCGGGCAAATGGAAACGTGAATCAACCCAATCATTAAACATAAACGCAAAAGCACCTGCCGCCAGAGCCGCATCTCGGTCCCTAGCAGGCATCGTACTTAGCGAACGGAAACTAGCCGCTTCCGCGCTTGGCTCGTCCACATCCATTCCAAAGAAAAACAACTGCGGAAACTGCAGGACCGTCGCTAAAGAAGCGACACTCTCAGCTGGAGGATCAACCTCACCACTTTCATACCTAATAATAGTTTTTTGATCAAATCCTGCGGCCTCAGCTAAGGCTTTCTTTGTAAATTTTCTCCGACGACGCGCCAAGCTCAATCTCAACGGGTTAAACATTAAATCTTACTTCCTAACAACACGAACCTCAGGCTCAGGTGAATCATCATCTGGTTCGCTAAACACAATCGCATTCCACTCACCAGATCCCACAATAATTATCTTTTCAATAAACCGCGTAAAATATCCATCCTCAAAATCGGACAACAAGGTGAGCTCAGCAGTCACCTGATCCTTTCCTACGTTCACGCAAAGATGCCAAGTAGAGAAATCCTCAATGCTTTCTTGCGGCTCGCCTGCTGGAATTGGCCAATCCTCCGCTCCCGGCATCATCTGCCTGTTTACCTGAGCTAGGCGCTCCGAATTCGGTCCTTTCCGCGAACGGTTTTGCGGAACAGCGTCCCTGGAGCCCGCCCCCTCGTCAGCATTCAAAATAGCTAAGCGCAGCTTGAGGGATCTGTTAACGACAGTGGAGATGCCGGAGTCGCTCTTTTCCCAGCCCAAGGGCAGAAGCACTTCCCGCGCTCGCCGCACGCCCCATCGCCAAGACAACCAGCCTGGAGCTCCTGGAGGATCGTTATCTGTGCAGCTCGTGAAGCCCGCGACACAAGCCTTCACAACCTCGATCAAATGCTCACGCTTCAAGCCAAGTTGCGCCAAGCGAGATTGCACATCACCAGAATCCTGTCGAACGATCGCATCCATAGAAGCTCCCAATGTCCATTTTTTCCAACTCAATTGTAATGGAAAAAATGGACATTGTGGGGTTTTCGATCAAGTGCAGGTACGGGCGTTCGTGGAAGCCTGTGCAGAGTGTGCAGACACCTACGCCCTAGCACCGGCCTTCCAACAAGACCAGAAATGGACCGGAACACTCGAAACCAACTAGGCGTCCACCCGGTCGCTGTGATTATCCGCATATGGACGTTTGGACGATTGCTCATTTGAGGCTAGTGCTACGGATCGAGCAGTTGAGCGTACTGGACGATTGGACGATTCGGACGGTTGCCCGACTGGCGAAAGGTGTCGGTAATATACCGGTCACGAGCATTTCGCATCCCGGAAACTAAAACGCCGATCTACATGGATCGGCGTTTCGTGACGTATATTCTTGGTGCCCGGGGAGAAATCGAACCACTGACACAAGCCTCTAGCTTTTGGCGAAACCGCACACTGACTATATGACGGCAGGTTATGAAAAATCGCCACAACTGTATAGTTCATGGGGAGAGAAGAAGCAGCGCTCCACCGGTACGCCTTCCGGATTCACACTGCTCAATTGTCCCTGCGCTTACACTTACTTCATAGCGTCAAACCCGAATTTCTCTGCAGCTTCAATGGAGCGGGCGCGCGCTTCAATCAGAAGTTTAAAAAGCTGGTCTTCAATCAGGGTTGCGCCGTGCTGTCCAAAAATGACGCCTAACTGTTCGATTGCGGTGGTGTAAATCAGGCGCTTTGACAATTCTAAGCCATCTGAGTAGCCCAGTTCGTTCACGTCTTGAGTATTGCTATTTTCTGCCATTTTATTTCCTTTAAGTTAATGGTTTTCTAAGGTCGTTCTCGTTTGAACACGAGTGTCCGGAACGCCTAGAAGAGGCACATCAACAGCCAGGAAAGCTGACGCGATGAGTGTACAGCACGGAGTTTCAAAAGAGCAAAATTATTTGCGACCAACGCTTACCAGCTCATTTGACTGCCACTGGAGGGCAATGTTGAGAGTTGTTTGGTTAGTGAGCTGCTGCCTGTTCGTGATTTGTACGTCATGTACGAAAGGGCAGCGGTCAAGGCAGCAACCTCCAGGCGTAGTTTTCATTCAAGGGCTAAGGTGACAATTCGGTAGTTTTGCCTTGATGTAATCTGCTACTGTTGGTTGCAAGTGTAGCGATGATCGACAGGTGGGCACGTGATTTTTCTTAATCGAAATTGGGGGACGGAGATGGCAGAGAAACTATACCGGGTATATGTAAAAACACTGGACCATCCGCACATATCGGAAATGATGGTGTCTGCTCCGAATCCGGAATTGGCTTCAACGAGAGCATTGGGCCATGTTAAAGAAGCTAATCCAGAAAAGGGTAGATCGCTGGAAGAGTCGCAAAGGAATTCGGTTGTTGTGGCTGTTAAAGAGGCAGGAAAGAATGGTTGCATTGTAACGAACAAAATCCCGACTGCAGTCTTTGATGATATTGCCAACTCTGTGGCGAAGTCCAGAAAGAAAAAATGAAAGAAACGGGAGTCTGTTGAGGTGATGCTTCAACTGAAGTTCGGGAGCTCCAGCGTAGACGATGGAGTCGCGCGCACCGGAAATGGACCGACGCAAGGACTATGCGTCGTTGAAACAAAAACGCCAACCTGCATGGGTTGGCGTTCTCTCTGAAGCATTCTTGGTGGCCCCGGGGCGGAATCGAACCACCGACAAAAGGATTTTCAATCCTTATGTCGTCAGTTATCACGAACGTGCGCGTTCTTCACCTACCAATTTAGATTAAAACAATAGGTCAGCCGCATCAACTAGCGTCTTTTAGTTGCAGAACTGTGGCGCTATTTGCGAATACTTGGGTGCCCTACGATGTCACCCGACAAATTATTCTGGCGCCCTACGCCTGTGCTATCGAAACGCACCCCTAGATAGATGTCTCAAGGGATGTGTCTCAAAATCTCAGGTTACGGGTCTTGCTACACTTGTTATTAAACGTCAATGTTGCCGGCGCGCAGTGCATTGTTCTCGATGAACGCCCGACGCGGTTCAACATCATCACCCATCAACGTAGTAAAGATCTGATCCGCAGCAATCGCGTCCTCAATCTGCACCTTCAGCAAGCGACGAACCGTCGGATCCATCGTAGTCTCCCACAGCTGATCCGGATTCATCTCACCCAGACCTTTGTAGCGCTGCTTGGACACCACACGTTCCGCCTCATCACGCAGCCACTGCATCGCCTGGTGGAAGTCGACCACGGCCGATTCCTTGGTGCGCTCGCCTTCGCCGCGGCGCACGTACGCGCCTTCGCCGATCAAACCCTTGAACGTGGCTGCCGCGCTGGCCAGTACGTTGTAGTCCGCGCCCTGCACGAAGTCCGCGTCGATAGAGCTGACCTTGATGTTACCGTGATGCATACGCTCGATGCGCAGCGCGTGCTTCTCGGACAGCTCATCCGATATCACCGTCACCTTGACCGCGATATCGTTGATCTCCGCCACCAGCGCGCGGGCCGATGCATCAGCCAGCTCCTGCGTGCTCAGATCCAGGGTCACACCGGTCATGATGGCCGTCAGCGCCGCACGGTCGATCACGCGCGTCAGACGCATCATGATGACGTTGGCCAGGTTGAACTGACGCACCAGCTCGCCCAGCGGTTCGCCGACGATAGGATCGGCGCCTTCGCGCGGCACCAGCACCGCGGTGTTCAGCGCCACGTTCATCATGTAGCTCGCTTCTTCCGCGTCATCCTTCAGATAGCGCTCGTCGCGGCCGGCCTTGACCTTGTACAGCGGCGGTTGCGCGATGTAGATGTGGCCGCGCTCGACCAGCTGCGGCATCTGGCGATAGAACAGGGTCAGCAGCAGCGTGCGGATGTGGGCGCCGTCGACGTCCGCATCGGTCATGATGATGATGCGGTGGTAGCGCAGCTTCTCGACGTTGAATTCGTCCGGGCCGATCGACGTGCCCAAGGTGGCGATCAGCGTGGTGATCTGTTCGGACGACAGCATCTTTTCGAAGCGCGCCTTCTCCACGTTCAAGACTTTGCCTCGCAGCGGCAAAATCGCCTGGAACTTGCGGTCGCGGCCCTGCTTGGCGGAGCCGCCTGCGGAGTCACCCTCGACGATGTACAGTTCGCACAGCGCCGGATCTTTTTCCTGGCAGTCGGCCAGCTTGGCCGACAGGCCCAGGCCGTCCATGATGCCTTTGCGGCGGGTCAGGTCGCGGGCCTTGCGGGCCGCTTCGCGCGCGCGCGCCGCTTCGACGATCTTGCCGCAGATGATCTTGGCGTCGTTCGGCTTTTCCTGCAGGTAGTCCGACAGCGTCTTGGCGACGATCTCTTCGACCGGGCCGCGCACTTCGGATGACACCAGCTTGTCCTTGGTCTGCGACGAGAACTTCGGCTCAGGCACCTTGACCGACAGCACGCAGGTCAGGCCTTCACGCATGTCGTCGCCGGAGATTTCCACCTTGGCCTTCTTGGCGAATTCCTGCTCGTCGATGTACTTGTTGATGACGCGGGTCATCGCGGCGCGCAGGCCGGTCAGGTGGGTGCCGCCGTCGCGCTGCGGGATGTTGTTGGTGAAGCACAGCACCTGCTCGTTGTAGGCGTCGTTCCACTGCATCGACACGTCCACCGAGATGTTGGTGCCCTGGTCCGACATGCGTTCGCCGGTGGCCTGGAACACGGTCGGGTGCAGCACGGTCTTGGCTTTGTTGATGTACTCGACGAAGCCGCGGGTGCCGCCTTCGAACGCAAAGATCTCTTCCTTGCCGTTGCGCTGGTCGGTCAGCTTGATGTTGACGCCGTTATTCAGGAACGACAGTTCGCGGATACGCTTGGCCAGGATCTCGTAGTGGAATTCGACGTGGTTGAAGATTTCCTCGTCGGCCCAGAAGTGCACGTCGGTGCCGCGCTTGTCGGTGTCGCCGATGACCTTGATCGGCGAGACGGCGAAGCCGTCCTTCTCGGCCAGCTCGCGGTTCTGCGGCACGCCACGGACGAACTCCATGTAGTGCACCTTGCCGTCGCGGCGGATGGTCAGCTTGAGCAGCTTCGACAGCGCGTTGACGCACGATACGCCGACGCCGTGCAGGCCGCCCGACACTTTGTACGAGTTCTGGTCGAACTTGCCGCCGGCGTGCAGCTCGGTCATGACGATCTCGGCGGCGGAGCGCTTGGGATCGTGCTTGTCGTCCATCTTCAGGCCGGTCGGCACGCCGCGGCCGTTGTCGGTGATCGAGATCGAGTTGTCCGAGTGGATGGTGACGTGGATTTCCGTGCAGTGGCCGGCCAGCGATTCGTCGATCGAGTTGTCCAGCACTTCGAACACCAGGTGGTGCAGGCCGGTGCCGTCCGAGGTGTCGCCGATGTACATGCCGGGTCGCTTGCGGACTGCTTCCAGACCTTCGAGGATCTGGATCGATGAGGCGCCGTATTCTTCGGTTTTGGCCGGTACTGGTACTGGATTCTCTTCTGGTATGGCGGACATGTGCTGCTTTCTCTGTTATCGATTACTTACGTTCTTACGGCTGTAGCAAGGTTAAGCTGCGATGCGTTAGATACGCATCGGCATGACGACGTACTTGAAGTCGGCATTGTCCGGGATCGAGATCAGCGCGGACGAGTTCGAATCGCCCAGCGCGACGTTGACCTGGTCGCACTTCAGGTTGTTCAACACGTCCAGCAGATAGGTGACGTTGAAGCCGATGTCGACGCTGTCGCCGCCGTAGTCGATTTCCATTTCCTCCACGGCCTCTTCCTGGTCCGCGTTGGTCGAGCTGATCTTCATGCTGCCCGGCGTGATGATGCAGCGCACGCCCTTGAACTTGTCGCTGGTCATGATGGCGGCGCGTTGCAGCGAACGCAGCAGCTCATCGCGGCCGATCGTGAATTCGTTCTTGTAGCCCTTCGGGATCACCCGCGTGTAGTCGGGGAACTTGCCCTCGACCAGCTTGGAGATCAGCTCGATGTCGGCGAAGGTCAGCTTGACCTGGTTGGCGGCGATGTCCAGCTGCACGGTTTCGTCGTTCTCTTCCAGCAGGCGCTGCAGTTCGATGATGGTCTTGCGCGGGATGATCACTTCCTGGCGCTCGAACGATTGCTCGGTCTCGACCTGGCAGAACGCCAGGCGGTGGCCGTCGGTGGCCACGGCGATCACGTTCTTGCCGTCCAGGACCAGCAGCAGGCCGTTCAGGTAGTAGCGGATGTCCTGCTGGGCCATCGAGAAGTGCACCATGTTGAACAGGTGCTTCAGGGTTTTCTGCGGCAGCGTGACGGAGGCGCTGTAGCTGTCGGCCTGCTGCACGGTCGGGAATTCTTCGGCGGCCAGGGTCTGCAGCGCGAAGCGCGATTTGCCGGTCTGTACCGTCAGGCGCTTGTTCAGCAGGGTCATCGTCACGTCGCCCGATTCAGGCAGCGCGCGCAGGATGTCGAGCAGCTTGCGCGCGGCCACGGTGGTGCCGGCCACTTCGCTGCCGGAACCGATCTCGGCGTTGGTGGTGATCTGGACTTCGGTGTCGGTCGACAGGAAGGATACGCTCTCGCCCTCTTTGCGGATGAGGATATTGGCCAGAATCGGCATAGTGTGCCGACGCTCGACAATACCGCTCACGATCTGCAGTGGCCGGAGAAGGGTATCTCGGGTGGTTTTGACCAATTGCATAGATTATCCTCAATAGTAAAGATTAAACGATATTTTTATAACAATGTTGCCTTGTGAGCAGACGTGCTTTTTTGCCTAGATCATAAAGCCAAACCATCCGGTCCGCCACTGTGTCATTCCCGCCTGCGCGGGAATGACGTTGTCAGCCCTTCAAGGTTTGCTCCAGCACGTGCAGCTCGTGGTTGCATTCCGGGTTCTTGGTGCGGTCCAGCGCGATCTTGCGCACGGCGTGCAGCACGGTGGTGTGGTCGCGGCCACCGAACAGTTCGCCGATCTCCGGCAGGCTCTTCTGCGTCAGCTCCTTGGCCAGGTACATTGCGATCTGGCGCGGCCGCGCGATGTTGGCCGGGCGACGCTTGGAGTACATGTCGGCCACCTTGATGTTGAAGAAGTCCGCCACCGTCTTCTGGATGTTTTCCACCGAGATCTGGCGGTTCTGCACCGACAGCAGATCCTTCAGCGCTTCTTTCACGATGTCGATCGTGATGTCCTTGCCGTGGAAGCGCGAGTACGCCAGGATCTTGCGCAGCGCGCCTTCCAGCTCGCGCACGTTCGAGCGCAGGTGCTTGGCCACGAAGAAGGCGACGTCGTCCGAGAACGTGACCCCTTCCTGCTTGGCTTTTTTCAACAGAATCGCCACGCGCATTTCCAGCTCCGGCGGCTCGATCGCCACCGTCAGGCCGGAATCGAAGCGCGAGATCAGGCGGTCGTCCATGCCGGTGATTTCCTTCGGATAGGTATCCGAGGTGATGATGATCTGCTTCTTGGCGGCGATCAGCGCTTCGAACGCATAGAAGAACTCTTCCTGCGTGCGGCTTTTGCCGCCGAAGAACTGGATATCATCGATCAGCAGCATGTCGAGCGAATGATAGTAATGCTTGAAGTCGTCGAAGCCCTTGCGCTGGTAGGCCGTCACCACGTCGCGCACGTACTGCTCGGCGTGGATGTAGCGGATCTTGGCGCCCGGCTGGTCGGCCATCACCTGGTTGCCGATCGCGTGGATCAAGTGGGTCTTACCCAGGCCGACGCCGCCGTAGAAGAACAGCGGGTTGTACGACACGCCCGGGTTGTTGGCCACCTGGATCGCGGCGGCGCGCGCCAGCTGGTTGGCCTTACCGGTGACGAAGCTGTCGAAGGTCAGGTCGGTGTTGATGCGGCTCTGTTCGCGGCGCGGCGCGGCCGAAGCCGGCAACTCCGGCACCGACGGCACCGGATCGGCCATGCGCGCGTTGCCGCTCGGGACGCCACCGTTGTGGTCGGGTACGGGCGCCACGGTCGCGGCCTTTTTCGGCATGGACAAACGCGGATCGAGCACGAACTGCACCTCGGTCGGCGCTTCCCAATACTGGCAGGCCAGGGCCGTGATGCGGCTGGCGAACTGGGTCTTGACCCAGTCCAGCTTGAACCGGTTGGGCGCGGCCACACGCAACTTGCCCGCCTCGTAGTCGAGGGGGATGAGCGGTTTTATCCACGCGCTGAATTGTTGCGGCGTCAGCTCCAGCTCCAGCTGGGCGGAGCAGGTCTGCCAGAAATTTTCCATGAATCTTTATCTATTCTCTACTGCTGATAAGGGTGTCGGCGAACCTGGGTTCGCCACACGTAACGCGCTATTCTACTCTCGCCGGCCCAAGTTATCCACAGGCACGACGCTTATTTTCGCACTTTAGGCGGCCCGCGAATGGCGGCCGGAGACCATCAGTTGTTGACAAGCGGGACCGAAATGTTGATAATTCAGGGTTCCCCGCCCGTATTCCTAGTTTATTCACATGAACGTCAATATGGAGTAAGCGTGGATTTAGCGGGCGATGAGATGGACCCAGCTTGTGCCGGTAGCGTTGGCATGGGTGCGCGAAGTGTCATTGGCACCAAAAACTGACGGGGCCACAACCCGATTTTGCATTTTTTTCTGCTTTTAGCGAGACCAACATGAAACGTACTTACCAACCTTCCGTTGTACGCCGTAAGCGTACCCACGGCTTCCGCGCACGTATGGCTACCCGTGGCGGCCGCCAAGTGCTTAACGCACGTCGCGCCAAAGGCCGCAAGCGTCTGGCTGTATAAGCCATCGCTTGTTAGCTGATCGCGTGGAAAGCTGTATTTCAAGCGGCTCGACAGGCGAAGGTTCACACGACTTCGCGCGCGTTCGGCGTATCGTTAAAACGGATGAATTTTCATCCGTTTTTCGTTTGCGCCCTACCCAAAAAAGCGCGCACTTCGTGCTCTACACCCGTCTGAATGAATTGCCGCATGCGCGGCTGGGCGTCGTTGTGGCCAAGCGATTTGCGCCGCGCGCCGTCACGCGCAACACGATCAAGCGCGTGACCCGCGAACTGTTCCGCCAGACCAGCCTGCCGGCGATCGATTGCCTGATCCGCCTGGCCAAGCCGGTCAACAGCAAGGACGGGCCGGCCACCACTGCCAAGCTGAAAGCGGCTTTGCGGGTGGAACTGGCACGTCTGTTCGCGCAGGCCAAGGTGGCCAAGCTGCCGAAACCGGCCTTGCCTTCGGCGCCGCCGCCTCCATCTGTGGCATCATGAAAAAACTGCTCCGCTTCCTGCTGCGCTTTTACCAGCTGGCCATCAGCCCGATGATGACGCCGCGCTGCCGGTTTTATCCGAGCTGCTCGAACTATGCGCTGGAAGCGTTGCAGGTGCACGGCGCCGCCAAGGGCAGCCTGCTGGCGGTCAAGCGCGTGTGCCGCTGCAATCCCTGGAATTATGGCGGCCACGATCCGGTCCCCTTGGGGGCACCCGGTGACAAAAAATCCTCTTCTACGACCGCTCGCGGTTGCAACCACTCCTGACAAATAGCCTAATGGATATCAATAAACGTACCATCCTGTGGATCGTGTTTGCCCTGTCGCTGGTAGTTCTTTGGAACAACTGGATGGTCTCGACAGGCAAACCTTCCATGTTTGCTCCCGCCCCGGCGCAGACCGCCAAGGCCGCGGAAGCGAAGAAATCCGAACTGCCGGCCGCCACCGCGGCCGCCGCCGCCGCTTCGGCACTGCCGGGCGCGCCCGCAGCGGCCGAGCCGTTCAAGAGTGAGCGCATCACCGTCACCACCGATCTGTTCCGGGTCGACGTCGACACCCTGGGCGGCACCATCAAGCGCCTGGAACTGCTGAAGTTCAAGGACGGCGTCGACCCCACCAAGAACGAGGTGCTGTTCGACGTCGACGCCGGCACCGGCAGGACCTATCTGGCCCAAACCGGCCTGATCGGCGCCGCCGGCCTGCCGAACCACCAGACCGGCTTTGTCGCCAAGCCTGGCCCGCGCATGCTGGGCGACGCCAACCAGGTGCAACTGGTGCTGGAAGCGGAATCGGGCGGCGTCAAGCTGACCAAGACCTACACCTTCAAGCGCGGCGACTACACGATCGACGTGCGCCACGACGTGACCAACGTCGGCGCCGCCCCGGTCAAGCCTGAGCTGTACCTGCAACTGGTCCACGACGGCAGCAAGCCGGCCGGCGACTCCTACTTCAACAGCAGCTACACCGGCCCGACGCTGTACACCGCCGAAGACCACTACAAGAAGCTGAAGTTCGACACGCTGGAAAAAGAAGCCGCCGAAGCCGCCAAGACCGGCAAGGACGCCGTGCAGGATCACCCGACCAAGGCCGACAACGGCTGGTTCGCGATCTCGCAGCACTTCTTCGTCTCGGCCTTCGTCCCGCAGGACAAGCTGGCGCGCACCATCTTCACCAAGAAAGTGACGACCAACCAGTACGCGATCGGCACCATCCAGCAGCTGGGCACGCTGGCGCCGGGCGCCACCGTGAGCAACGAGGCCAAGCTGTACTCCGGCCCGCAGCAAGCGAAGCTGCTGGAACAGGTCTCCCCCGGCCTGGAACTGGTCAAGGACTATGGCTGGCTGACCATCATCGCCAAGCCCATCTTCTGGGTCATGGACCACATCCACCAGGTGCTGGGCAACTGGGGCTGGACCATCATCGCCTTCACCATCCTGATCAAGCTGGCGTTCTTCCCGCTGTCGGCCGCCGGTTACCGCAGCATGGCCAAGGTCAAGCTGGTCACGCCGAAGATGCAGGCGATCCGCGAGCGCTACAAAGGCGATCCGGCCAAGATGAACCAGGCCACCATGGAGCTGTACAAGACCGAGAAGATCAACCCGATGGGCAGCTGCCTGCCGATCCTGGTGCAGATGCCGGTCTTCATCGCCCTGTACTGGGTGCTGCAGGCGTCGGTGGAGATACGCGGCGCGCCGTGGATCGGCTGGATCACCAACCTGGCCGCGCCAGACCCCTGGTACATCCTGCCGGTGCTGTATGCGATCTCGATGTTCATCACCACCAAGCTGAACCCGGCGCCTGCCGATCCGATGCAAGCGAAGATGATGCTGTTCATGCCGCTGGCGTTCTCGGTCATGTTCTTCTTCTTCCCGTCCGGCCTGGTGCTGTACTGGGTGGTGAACAACGTGCTGTCGATCGCCCAGCAGTACGTGATCTCCAAGAAGTTTGCGCCGGCGACGGCCGCCAACTCCTGATAGCAAGCTTGTTGCAGAAAAGCCCGTGTTAATCGCGGGCTTTTTTTTACTTTACAATTCCCCTATGAATATCGACTCTTCCCCCATCGCCGCCATCGCCACCGCACCGGGCCGCGGCGGCATTGGCGTGGTACGCGCCTCCGGCAAGAACCTGCAAGCGCTGATCGCCGCGCTGTTCGGAACCACCGCCCTGCAGCCGCGCCACGCCACCTACATCCCGTTCAAGCAGGCCGACGGCGCGCTGATCGACCAGGGCATCGCCATCTGGTTCAAGGGGCCGCATTCCTACACCGGGGAAGACGTGCTGGAACTGCAGGGCCACGGCGGCCCCATCGTGCTGCAGCTGCTGCTGGCGCGCGTGCTGGAGGCGGGCGCCGGACTGGGCCTGCGGCTGGCCGAGCCGGGCGAGTTCACCCGGCGCGCCTACCTCAACGACAAGCTCGACCTGGCGCAGGCCGAGGCCGTGGCCGACCTGATCGACGCCTCCACCGAGGCGGCGGCCAAGTCGGCGTCGCAATCGCTGTCGGGCGCGTTCTCGAAGACGGTCAACGCGCTGGTGGACGGCGTGACCGGCCTGCGCATGCTGGTCGAAGCCACCTTGGACTTCCCGGAAGAGGAAATCGACTTCCTGGAAAAATCCGACGCGCGCGGCCAGCTGGCCGGCATCGTCAATGCGCTGGAGCTGGTGTTCAAGCAGGCCTCGCAGGGCGCGCTGCTGCGCGAGGGCTTGAACGTGGTGCTGGTCGGCCAGCCCAACGTCGGCAAGTCGTCGCTGCTGAACGCGCTGGCGGGCACGGACGTGGCCATCGTCACGCCGATCGCCGGCACCACGCGCGACAAGGTGACCGAGACCATCCAGATTGAAGGCATCCCTCTCAACATCATCGACACCGCCGGCATCCGCGCGATCGACGACGGCGTCGACGTGGTCGAGCGCATCGGCATCGAGCGCACCTGGGGCGAGGTCGGCAAGGCCGACGTCATCCTGCACCTGCTGGACGCCGACCACGGCCCGACGCGCGCGGACGAGGGCATCGTCGCCGCCTTCCCGCCCGGCGTGCCGGTGCTGCGCATCTGGAACAAGATCGACCTGTCGGGCCACAAGCCGGGCGTCGATCCGATGGACGACGCCACGCATGTGTACCTGTCGGCGCACGAGCACATCGGCATCGACCTGCTGCGCGCCGAGCTGCTGCGCATCGCCGGCTGGCAGCAGACCGGCGAATCGCTGTACCTGGCGCGCGAACGCCACCTGATCGCGCTGAAGAACGCCGGCGCCCATCTGGAACGGGCCGGCGAACACGCGGCGCAGAACGACCAGTCGCTGGACCTGTTCGCGGAAGAGCTGCGGCTGGCGCAGGTGCAGCTGTCGAGCATCACCGGCGCGTTTTCGTCGGATGATTTGCTGGGTGTGATCTTCTCGCGTTTCTGTATCGGGAAATAAGCAGCTTGCAGTTCAGGCCGCCAAAGGGGCGGGCTGAACCTGCATCGGAGTATCCAGGAAGCGTTGTGCAGCTTGCCAAACATCGTAGGCACTTTGCTCTGCCAGCCAAAGGCGGGCGTCACCGCCGCGCTCTACGCCTAGCCAAGCCTCAAGCCGCAAAGCCATTTCAGGTGAAATGGCAGCGCGCCCATTGAGGACGCGGGACAGCTTCACACGGTTGACGTCCAGCTGTTGCGCCGCTTCAGTAACGGTTAATCCTAGCGCGGGCAAAACGTCATCGCGTAAGGTCAGGCCCGGATGCGGCGGATTAAACATGCGTGCCATGGTATTTCCTTTGCAGTGATAGTCCTGATGCTCCATCAGGATGGCGACTCGGTCAATGATAGAATTTACATGATCGGAATCTTCAATGGGCGCTACATGATTCTCTACCATAGCATCGCAGCACGCTCCTTCCGTCCGTTGTGGATGCTCGAGGAGCTTGGGCTGCCATATGAGTTGCGCGTGATGGCTTTCCCGCCGCGCGTGCATGACAAGTCCTACCTCGACATCAACCCCTGCGGCACCGTGCCGGCCTTCTTCGACGGCGACATGCGGATGACGGAATCGGCGGCGATCTGCCAGTACCTGGCCGAGCGCCATCCGGCGGCGCAGCTGAACGTCGCGCTGGACGAGGCGGACTACGGCGCGTGGTTGAACTATCTGCACTTTGGCGAAGCCACGCTAACCTTTCCGCAAACGCTGGTGCTGCGCTACAGCCGCTTCGAATCGCCGGAGCGCTTGCAGCCGCAGGTGGTGGAGGATTATTCGCGCTGGTTTTTGTCGCGCCTGAAAACGCTGACGCCGCGCCTGGAGCAGAACCAGTTCCTGTCTGCCGGCCGCTTCACGGCGGCCGATGTCTCGGTCGGCTACGCGCTGCTGCTGGCCGAACAACTGGGATTGCACACCTCCTTCACACCGGCAGTCGCCGCCTACTGGCAGCGACTGCGCCAGCGTCCCGCCTTCCTGCGCGCGCAGGCCGCCGAGCAGGCTGCCGCATTGGCGCAAGGTGTATCGTCGCGGCCGGCGACAGAGTCGCCGACCTAGGCTAGACGGCATCTGATTGCGGATTGCAGTTCATATTCGTGGAAGTGTAGTGTTCTAAACCTGTCACTATCCTCTTGATGGACGCCCCTCTCAAAAAGCCTGCCGATGAAATTTTCGGAGGGGCGCCCTTATGCCGCCGATGCCGGGGGAGAGTCCTGTTTACGGATTTGTCGGTTCGGTGAGCGACACTTCAAACTTCCTCGGCGTCTCCTGCGGGAATGGCGCGGACTCGCGGATTGCCTTGGAGACGGCATAGTCATAGATGCTGCTGCCGGACGTACTCAGCATGACCAGCAAGTAGATCCCGCCATTCTCATCCAGTTCCACGCGGAAGTTTGCCTGATGCGGGCCGGTACCCGGCGCGCTCACGGGCAGGCGCGGTATCCTGGCTTCGATGAGCTTCATTTGATAGGGGGACAGCTGCGGCGCCGGAATAACGAGCGACGATGGAATGCTGGCGGGGATGGCTTGCGGCGGCGCCGACGGCGCGGAATAATTGCTGAACACTATGCGTACCATGTTGAGGATAAACACGACCGTGATCCAGGTCGTCCATGGACTGCTTGCGCCGGTGTTGGCCTTGGCCTCCGGTTTCTTCTTCCCTGCGGGTAGCGACTCATAGCGCCCCCGCCATTGCGCGACCGTCTCCAGATCGACCATCAACGACATCCAGACGGGGAAGTAGCTCATCAGGTTTTCCACATACGGCATGGCGTCGCGCAATTGCTGCGTGGTCGGTTCGCTTGCCGTGCGCAGCAGCGCCATCGCAGTCCGGTGGTTCATCTGCTGAGACTCAGGCAGCGTATCGAGACCACTCATCTCTTTAATCGCCTGATTGATCCTGGAGCCGGCCGCTCCCAGTTGCAGCAGCCGGCGTTGGTCGTCGGACCAATGAAAGACCTCGATGGCGGCGGCAAACAGCATTTCGTGTCCCGGCCGCCAGCCGCCGGCCAGCAGCTGCGCGATATGCGACTCGAACAGGGTGCGCGCCGTCAGGTTCAACAACTGTTCGTCCTCCAGGCTGTGTTGCAGCGTGGCCTGCCAGCGCGGCAGATGTTGTCCGGGATGATCGCGTTGCAGTGCCGCGACGGCTGCCGCAAAAGTGCGGAAAGCCTGTTCTGCGCACAGGCGCGGATCGCCGCCCGGTACGGAGGCCGGTGCGTGGCGGGGCGCAGCATCGGCGCGCTGTATTTTGCCCAGCGTTACCGGCGTGCGCGGCATGCCGAAATTCACAATGGGCGGCGCCGGCTGGAGCGGCGCCGGCGCCGGTTCGCGGTGCCGATAGTCGGCCCAGTGCAGCGCGGCCTCGTAGGCCTCGCGCAACTCCTGGAAACCGGCGGCGTCGCGCTCCTGGTCGATCAGTTTCAGTTCGCGCGCATAGGCGCGGCGTATGGTGCGGGCGTCGGCGTCGTCATTCAGGCCTAGCCGGAAAAGAAAGGGCATCGTGTCGCGCATGCTTGGGACTAATCGTTAGGTTGAAGGAAGCTCTGGTGCTCCAGTTCGTCGAGCAACTGGGCGAAGGCCTTGCTGGCCGGGGCGAACTGGTGCTTGTCCTGGGTTTCCAGCGCCTGTTCGAAGCGGACGATCTGCACGCCCAGGTGCTCCCGCGCGCTGCCGCGCAACTGCTGGTAGAGCCGTTCGCCGCGCGCCAGCAGCGTGCGGTTTTCCATCTGCTCGCGCGGATGGATCTTCAGCGCCGACAAGGCGGCAAAGCGCCGGGCGATGTCATCCTCCGACAACAAGCCGGGATTGCCTTCGATGAGCAGCGACACGGTGTCGCCCGTCTTGAGGACGGTTGCCTCGGCTTGCAGCAGGCCGTTGACGTCGTAGGTGAAGCGCACATCGACACCGCCCTCGTCGCGGACGCCGGCGGGCAGGGCGATCTGCAGCTGGCCCAGCTTGATATTGTCGGCCGCCATGCGGGCCTCGCCCTGGAATACATTGATTTCCAGCTGGCGCTGGCTATCGTGCAGCGGGAAATAGCGCTTGACGCGGCTGACCGGCACCACGCTGTTGCGCTCGATGATGGGATCGAAATGGCCGTGCGAATAGCTGTCCTGGCTCAGGCGCATCGACGTGTCTATCCCCAGCGAGTAGGGCGCCACATCGGTCATCACCACCTCGTCCAGCGCCGCGTCCTTGGCCTTGAGGCCGGCCTGCACCGCCGCACCCAGCGCGACCACCTCGTCCGGGTTGATGTCGCAGGCAGGGAAGCGGCCGAACATGCGCGCCACCATGCGCCGCACCATCGGCATGCGGGTGGCGCCGCCGGCCAGCACGACGTTGTCCAGTTCGGTGCTCGGCAGCTGGGCGTCGCGCAGCGCGCGTTCGACCGGATCGCGCAGGCGCGCCAGCAGCGGCGCGCAGTATTTTTCGAACCCGGCCTCGTCCAGTTCCATCGCGAAATCTGCGCCGTTGTCGCTGATGCGTATCGTGGTGCTGGCGGCGTCGCTGAGCGCGCGCTTGGCCGCCTCCACCTGCGCGCCCAGGCGCTGCATGAAGCCGGCATCGTTCTTGTAGAGCGTGGACATCTTGTTGTGCTCGAAAAAGCGCTCGACCAGGCAGGCGACGAAGTCCTCGCCACCCAGGTAGTTGTCGCCGGCCGAGGCCCGCACTTCCATCACGTTGTCGAACAAGTCCAGCACCGAGACGTCGAAGGTGCCGCCGCCCAGGTCGAATATCAGGAATTTACTTTCGCTGTCGCGCAAGTGGATGCCGTAGGCCAGCGCGGCGGCGGTCGGTTCGTTGAGCAGGCGTTCGACCTTCAGGCCCGCCAACTGGCCGGCCGCGCGCGTGGCTTTGCGCTGGGCGTCGGAGAAATAGGCAGGCACGGTGATGATCGCTTCGGTGACCGGCTGGCCCAGCGCGGCTTCGGCATCGTCCTTCAGCGAGCGCAGGATCAGCGCCGACAATTCCTCCGGCCGGAAGCCGCGCTTGCCGAGGGTGATCTGCTTGTCGCTACCCATGTGGCGCTTGAAGGCGGCGGCGCTGAGTTGCGGGTGGGTCTGCAGGCGTTCGCGCGCGGCGCGGCCGACCAGGATGCTGCCGTCGTCGTCGATGCTGACGCACGACGGCGTTAGGACGTCGCCCAGGCTGTTCGGTATCAGGCGGGCGGCGCCGTTTTCCCATACCGCGATGAGGCTATTGGTGGTGCCGAGGTCTATCCCTACGATCATGTGCTGTCCCTGCGGTTGAAGATGCTGCCGACATAAAAAACGTTGCCATGAGGAATCATACCGCAGATGACGGGGATGTTGGTAAATTGCTAGTTTTTCCGCCTGCCGCTCAGGCGGCGTTTTCCGCCGGGCGGTCGACCATCACGCAGTCGCGGCCGGCGCGCTTGGCGGCGTACAGGCAGCTGTCGGCGGCGGCCAGCATGGCGGCGGCGTCACACAAACGGTCCTTGTCGTAGGTGGCCACACCGATGCTCATCGTCACGTGCGGACGGGTGGCGGCCGGCGCGTGGGTGATCTCCAGCGCGGCGATGCGGGCGCGGATCGCTTCGGCGTGCCGGGCCGCCTGTTCCGGGCCGGTGTCGGGCAGCACGGCGGCGAACTCCTCGCCGCCGTAGCGCGCGGCCAGGTCGGCCGGGCGTTGCAGCATGGCGGCGAAGGCTTCCGCCACCAGGGTCAGGCAGGCGTCGCCCTGCTGGTGGCCGAAGTGGTCGTTATAGGCCTTGAAGGAATCGATGTCCATCAGCAGCAGCGACAGCTGGCCGTTGTTGCGCTGCGCCCGGCGCAGTTCGCGGTCCAGCGCGACGTCGAAGTGGCGGCGGTTGGCGATGCCGGTCAGGCCGTCCACGTACGACTGCGCGCGCAGCGCCTCGGCCTGGCCGCGCAGCTGGCGTTCGCGGCCGACGGTGGTGCTGATATCGCTCACCTCGATCAGGAAAAAGCGTTCCTTGCCTTCGGTGAAAGGCGTGACCGACACCGCCTGCTCGACCCGTTCGCCGCCCCAGGTGCCGGTCGGGTACAGCGGGAAGGGCGAGCGGTTCAGCGCCGGCGACAGTTGCTGCGGCAGGTTGCTCTGCATCGCGCTGTGCAGCGCCTGCTCCAGCCGCTGGCCGCGCAGCTCGGGGAACTGCTCGAACAGGTCGCTGCCCTGCACGCGGTGGGCGGACAGGCCGGAATGGCTGGCCAGCCACTGGTTCCACATGACGATGCGGCCGCTGGCGTCGAGCACCATCAGCCCCAGGTTGGCCAGCCCGAGCACGCGCCCGGACAGGTGGGTGTGGCTGCCGGCGGCAGGCGGGGTGACGGTGGTGTTTGCTTGCATGCGCTGTTTTCCTGGCGTGACCGTGTGGTGGCTGTGGCGTGACCTCGCGATTATAAGCGCAGCCGCGCCGCGCCCGCCTTTTCTACGCCTCGGCCATGCGGTGGCTGACCGGCAGCGTCACGCGGAAGGTGCTGCCCCGGCCCGGCGTGCTTTGCACGTCGATACGGCCGTAGTGGTTTTGCACGATGCCGCAGGACAGCGACAGCCCCAGCCCCGTGCCCTTGCCGATCGGCCGGGTGGTGTAGAAGGGGGCGAAGATGCGCGGCAGCGCCTCGGCGGCGATGCCGGCGCCGGTGTCGCTGATCTCGACCCAGACCTCGGCGCCTTCGCTGCCGCAGCGCACGGTGACGCGGCCGCGCTCGGGGCCGATGGCCTGGGCGGCGTTTTGCAGCAGGTGCAGGAACACCTGGTTCAGTTGCGACGGCATGCATTCGATTTCCAGCATCGGGCCGAACTCGGTCTGGACCTCGGCCACCGCGTCCAGGTCGCTGCCGATCAGGCTGAGCGTCGATTGCAGGCCGCGGCGCAGGTCGGCCCGTTCCCACTCCTGGCTGGCCTCCACGCGCGAAAACTGCTTCAGGTCCTGCACGATCTTGCCGACCCGCTGCATGCCGTCGCGCGATTCGGCCACCCGCGCCGGGATGTCTTCCTTCAGGTAGGCCAGGTCGATCCGGTCGCGGGAGTCCGCCAGGCCGGCCAGTTCCCGCTCGAGGTCGGCGCGGCTGCCGTCGGACGGGTTGTCGGCGTAGATCAGCGCGGCGGCCAGCGGCGGCGACGCCTCGATCTGCAAGGGCAGCTCGTGCAAGGCCTCCAGCGGGCTGGCCAGCGCGTCGTAGTTCGGATTCTGGCCGATGCGCGTCTTGACCGCGTCGAGCTCCCAGTGCGGGTCGAGCTGGCCCACTTGCCGCAGCAGCGCGACGTTGGCGAAGTAGTCCTTGCTGTCGTAGCCGAGGCTGCGCGCGTAGATCGCGCCCAGCAGCACGGCCAGCAGCAGGCAGGCCAGCGGCAGCGAGCGCCATCGTTGCTTCATCCAGTGGACGGGCGCGTTCATGGCTGTCCGGCCGGCGTGCTGTTGAGCGTGTTGAGGAACCGGATGATGTCGGCCTTGTCCTGCTTGCTGCCGCTGCGTCCCAGCTGGAACTTGAACAAGACGTCGAGCGCCTGCTCCAGCGTGGCGGCCGAGCCATCGTGGAAGTAGGGCGCGCTGCGGGTGACGTTGCGCAGGCTGGGCACCTTGAACACATGCAGGTCGTCGGAATTGTGGATGACGGCGTAGCGGCCGCGGTCGGCGTCGTTGGCGCCGCCGCGCTGGGCGAAGTCCAGGTTGGCGATGGTCAGGCCGTCGCGGTAGGCGGCCGCGAAGCCGTCGCGGTAGGCGGCGTCGCCCGCCAGCCTGGCCAGCACGGCTGGCCACGACGAGCCCATCTCCACCGGATTGCGGATCACCATGTCGAGCTGGGCTTCCAGCGTGTCGGCGCGGCCGTCCCAGAATTGCTTGAAGTTGAGCGCGGCGTTGAGCACGGTGGGGGCGTTGACGGCGCCCGGCTGGCCCAGGAAGCCGAGCGACTTGGCCCGCTGGTCGCCGCCGCCGCGCGCGACGTTGTGGCAGCTGGCGCACGAGACGCTGCTGTTGCCCGACAACCGGACGTCGTTGAACAGGCGCCGGCCCAGCGCCGCCTTGGCCGGGTCCTGGTGCAAGCTCAGCGGCACCGGCGTGATCGGCTCGCCGGCCGCCGTGCCTGCGCACGATGTCCTGCACCAGCGACAGGCCCAGGCCGGCGCCCTGGCCGATCGGCTTGGTGGTGAAGCTGGGATCGAACAGGCGCGGCACATGCTCGGGCGCGATGCCGCTGCCGCTGTCGCTGACGGCGAACCAGACTTCGCCGTCGCCGGCGCCGGTGCGCAGGGTGATGCGGCCGCGTTGCGGGCCCAGCGCGTGGGAAGCGTTGACCACCAGGTTCATCACCACCTGGCTCAGCTGCGAGGGCAGGCCTTGCAGCGGCGGCAGGCGGCGCAGCACCCGCAGCTGTTCGTCGTAGGCCTCGTAGCTGGCGTCGACGGCGGCGCTGAAGGCGGCCGGATCGGACTGCGGCGAACCCGGATCGAGCAAGTCGAACTGACTGGCCAGCAGCGGATGCATGTCAGCCTCCGGCGGCCGTGGCCAGCTGCGCGCGCCGTACCGCGTCGTCGTCTTCCACTACAGCCACCCAGGGAAGTGAGGTATCCATGACTGCACAATAGCCCGGCGGCAACTGCGCGGCTATTGGACCTTGGGCCTATGCGCCTATGCGCCTTTGCGCCGGCTAGCGTTGCCTGTCGGACTCACTATCATGGTTGACTTTTCCATTAATAAATTTTTCCTCATTCTACAGCGCTGGCGCTGCGGCTGGGCCGCCACATTTTCGGGCTTTTGACGCATGGGGCCGCCACGCCGAACCTGCTATCATGATTTGCTTGAGAATTCTCATACATCGGATATTCCGCTGAAGTAATCTTGCAAACGTGGACCTGAGCACTGCCTGGAAAGGAGGCGATTGTGGAACCGACACAAGAGAGCGTACCGGATGATGGCGCCGGCGCTGCGCCGTCCGCCACGGCGCCGCCCGCGCCCGCGCGCACCCGGCAGACGCTGCCGCCCAAGGGCGCCTGCTGGTACTGCGACAAGCCGTTGGACAATGTGCGCCGCTTCTGCGACAAGGAGTGCGCCGACGCCTTCGACGAGGAAAAGGAATATACCCGCTGAGTTCAGGCCGCGTGCTCAGCCCGGATCGGCGCGCAGCCGGGCCAGCGCCGTCTCGAAATCGAACTGGTGGGCCGCGCCCGCCACCTGCGCGTAGCGCGCCACGCCCAGCGCGCCGGCCAGCACCGTGGCCGACTGTTCCAGCACATCGATCGCCGCCCCATCGCCTTCCTCCAGCAGCCGCGCCAGGCGTTGCAGCAGCAGGCGCGCGTCCGGCGCCGGGCCCGGCGCGGCCGGGCTGGCGGCCGCCGGCGCCGCCGCCAGCAGCGCGGCGATCGCCTCCATCAGCCGCGCCAGCGCCCGTTCCAGCGGCGCCAGCGGCGCGGCGCATCCGGCCGCCTCCAGCGCCGCCGCCAGCTGCTGCACCTGGCGCGCGCCTACCATGCCGGCCGCGCCCTTGACGGTGTGGACGATGCGCACCGCGGCGGCGCGCTCGCCGGCCGCCAGCGCCGCCTCCACCTCGGCCGCGGCCGCGTGGTAGCGCTGCTGGAAGCGCCGCAGGATGTTCAGGTACAGCGCGTAGTCGCCCATCAGCTGTCGCAGGCCGCCGGCCACGTCCAGCACGGCGTCGGCGGGCGCGTTCATCGGGTGGTGAAGGACCAGTTGCGGGTCACCGGCACGCCGGCCACCACGCCGCTGAAGCTGACGTCGTAGACGGTGGCGCCCTTGAGCGGGGCCAGCGGCACGATGGCGGCCGCCGTCTCCGGCGTCAGGGCGTCGGCCGCGTGGCTGAGCAGGCGCACCTCCAGCGCGGCGCCGCCGCGCGGCGCCACCGTGAAGCTTTGCACCGTGACGCCGACGCCGCTGCGCACGGTGTCGGCGTGGACGCTGATCGGATAGCCGACCTCGTTGCGTCCCGGCACCGGGTCGGGCGATTCGCTGTCGCTGAAGAAGTTGACCGGCACGCCGCCCTGGTTGGCGGCCGGGTAGTTGACGATGCGGCCGGCGCCCAGGCCGGCGCCGTAGCCGCCGACGGCGGTCAGGTCGGCGGTGAAATAGGTGTAGCTGGCGCTGCTGGTGGCGGCGCCGGTGCCGATTTCCTTGAACACCGGCTCGAACATCACGAAGCGGTGGTAGATCGCCGTGATCAGTTCCTCCGCCTGATAGAAGCCGGACGGGTTGCTGGTGGCGGAAATCACTTCGCCGATCGCGTACGGCGGCGTCACCTGGTAGCCGGCGCTGGTCAGGCGGTTGAGCAGGGTGACGCCGGTGTAGCCGGGCAGGCCGGGGGTCTGCTCGTGGGTGACGCTGTTGTTCAGGCGCTGGTAGTCGGAATGGCTCTGGGCCGCGGCGTCGATGCTGGCGTTGCGCGCCAGCACGGACAGGCCCAGCAGCGCGCGCCGGTAGTTGATCCAGTTGTAGCCGTCGAGCGCGGTGTTGCCGCTGTAGGCCGGCGCGCCCGGCGCCTGGGTCAGGTCGGGCGGCGCGACGCCGGTGCTGGCGCTGGTGGACGCGCCGCCACCGCCGCCGCAGGCGGACAAAAGCAGGCTCAACAGCAGGGCCGGCAGCAGGGCCGGCAGCAAGGCGGGCAGCGCGGGGGCGCGGCGACGGTGGGTCATCATGGGAACTCCTGTGCAGTGTGCCGCCGGGCCGTGGCCGGCTGTAGCAATTTTATGCCAGATTTCAGTCCGGCAGCACCCGGTATGAACAAGGAGGCCAGCGGGTTAAAATGGTAAGCTTGCCGTTTGCTGTGCACCGCGGCGTTTTTTTTGATTGCCCCCAATTTGAAGCCATTACACCATGCGCGCGTGCAGCGCGCCAAGTTCGCCCTGCCCAGCCTGGTCACCCTGATGTCGATCGCCTGCGGCTTCGGCAGCATCGTCATCTCGGTCGACAACGCCCTGGTCGGGTCCGCCCATGACTACCGGCTGGCCGCCGTGCTGCTGGTGCTGGCCGGCGTGTTCGACGCGCTCGACGGCCTGGTCGCGCGCGCCACCAACACCGCCTCCGCCTTCGGCATGCAGCTCGACTCGCTGGCCGACATGATGAACTTCGGCTGCGCGCCGGCCTTGCTGTTGTATTGTTACGGTTTCGTGCAGCTGGGCGCCGACCATCCGACCCTGCTGCGCGTGGGCGGCATCGCCAGCTTCTTTTTTGTCGCCTGCGGCGCGCTGCGGCTGGCGCGTTTCAATGTGAATGTCGGCCGCACCGATCCGCGCTACTTCGTCGGCATGCCGAGCACGGCGGGCGCGGCCTGCGTGGCCTCGGTGGTGGTGGCGTGGCCGGAGCCGGCGGCCTCGGTGCTGCATGGCGGCCTGATCGTCGCGCTGCTGTTCGTGGTGGGCGGCTTGATGGTGACCACGGTGCGCTTCCCCAGTTCCAAGCAAAAGAAAAGCAAGGCCGCGCTGCTGCTGCTGGTGGTCAACCTGGGCCTGCTGGCCTGGTTGCAGGCCATGTATTTTGCGCTGTTCTTCGCCGTCTACATCGCCGCCACGCTGGCGCTGAACCTGGCGTGGCGCCAGGGCTGGCGCGGCATCGCGCCGCCGCTGGTGTACCAAGACTAGGCGCTCAAGCCACTTCGTGGCCGCGCGCCGCGCGCAGGATCGCGAACCACTGGCTGCGGCTCAGGCTGAACTGGGTCGCCTCCACCGCCTCGGCCACCGCCTGGATGCGGCCCGAGCCGGTCAGCGGCAGCGGCCGGCTCGGCAACTGCATAATCCACGCCAACACCACGCTGCCGAACGGCCGCCGCAACTCGCCGGCCACCTGCTGGATCGCCGCCCGCACGCGGCTGCCGTCGGCGTCGTCGCGGCTGAACAGGCGGCCGCCGGCGAGCGGCGACCAGATCATCGGCGCCACGCCCAGGTCTTGCAGGCCGTCGAAGGTCTGATCGAACAGCGGCGCCACGCACAGCGGCGAGAACTCGACCTGGTTGGTGGCCAGCGGAATGCGGCGGTTCAGGCATTCGAACTGGTGGCGGCTGAAGTTGGACACGCCGAAGTGCCTGACCTTGCCGGCCTGGCGCAGCCGCTCGAAGGCGCCGGCGATCTCGTCGAAATCCATCAGCGGGTCGGGGCGGTGGATCAGCAGCAGGTCCAGGTGGTCGGTGCCCAGCTGGCGCAGCGAGTTTTCCGCCGAGGCGATGATGTGGCTGGCGCTGGTGTCATAGTGCTGGATGCTGTGCTGCGGACGCGCCGCGTTGACCAGCTTGATGCCGCACTTGCTCACCAGTTGCATGCGCGCGCGCAGCGACGGCTGCAGCGCCAGCGCTTGGCCGAACTCCGCCTCGACGCCGTAGCCGCCGTAGATGTCGGCATGGTCGAAACTGCTGACGCCCAAGGCCAGGCATTGCTCGATGAAGGCGACGCGCTGCTGCGGCGTCAGCTGCCATTCGTTCATGCGCCACATGCCGGCCACGATGCGCGACAGGGTCAGCCCGCCTTTGCTGGTGACGATGGCGGGGCAGGTCAGGTCGGTCGGCGGGGCGTAGCTCATGGTCGCTCTTTCTGGGGTGAGGGGAGTGACGGAGATTATAGCGGCAAGCTTGTACTTGAGTTACGCGGGCCTATGTTTGTCTGGCAATGAATTTTTCGGCAGCGGGCGTTTTTCGCCCGGTTTTTCATTGTATGATCGAAATTAATATTCGGTGATGGAGGGTAAGCAAGTGGGCTTCTTATCGTTTCTGAAAACCAAACCGGAACCCGCGCCTGCGCTGGCCGTCGCGCCCGCCAAGGCGGCGCCGGCGCCTGTCCCCGCCCCCGAACATGACGGCGATCCCGAGGCGATCGTGGTGCGCGCCGAGATCGTCGACGAGCGCCACCGCCTGTGCGGCTACCGCTTTTCCGTGCCCTTCGGCGGCAACCGCGCGCCGCTGCCGGAGCCGGTGCTGGTCGAGACCCTGGTCGCGGCCCGCCTGCCGCAGTTTGCCCAGAACCGCATCGCGCTGGTGCAGCTGAGCATGGACGCGGTGATCTTCAACCGCCATGCGTCGCTGGTGGCGCCGCACACCGTTTTCATGCTCGACCGCAAGGGCGCCACCCTGCCGGTGGAACAGATCGCCGGCCGCATGACGGCGCTGCGCGAGACCGGCTGCAAGGTGGCGCTGCGCGGCGTGTCGCTGGACCCGGCCGACGCGCCGCTGCTGGCGGTGTGCGACGTCGCCATGCTGTCGCTGGGCGAGCATACGCTGGCCGATTTCCAGTCCCTGATCAAGCAGTTGCGCATGCGCTATCCCGACATGAAGCTGGCGGTCGATGGCGTCGAATCGTGGGACGAGCAGCGCATGTGCCTGTCGTGGGGCTGCAATTACTTCATGGGGCACTTCCTGACCACCAGCGACAAGGTGGACCCGGACGCCAAGGTCGACCAGAGCCGCATGACCTCGATCGAGCTGCTCAACCTGCTGCGCACCGACGCCGAACTGCCGGCCATGATCGAGGTGGCCAAGCGCGATCCCGGCATGACCTACCAGGTGTTGCAATGGGCCAACGCGCCGAGCAACGGCCAGACCACCAAGGTGACCAGTTTGCAGCAGGCGTTCATGGTGCTGGGGCGCAATCAGTTGTACCGCGGCCTGACGGTGTCGATGTTCCGCCTGGGCGGCGGCGCCAACCAGGCGCGCGATGAATCGCTGCTGGAAGTGGCGCTGACGCGCGCGCGTTTCCTGGAGACGTGCAGCAAGCTGCCGCAGGCGCGGCGCGACGAGTTGTTCCTGGTGGGCTTGCTGTCGCTGTTCGATGTCCTGCTGGGGGTGCCGATGGCCAACCTGGTCGACAAGATGCACCTGTCGGACGACATCCGCGACGTGCTGCTCAACAGTGACGGGGTCTACGGGCCGTATTTGACGATCGTGCTGCTGCTCGAGCGCGACAAGGTCGACCGGGCGCTGGAGATCGCCGAGAAGGAGGGGCTGGATATGGAGGGGCTGGGCATGGTCGGCCAGGCGGCCTTCAAGTGGGCGCAGGAATCGATGCAGCACACCCACGCCAACGACGAATAAGCAACGTCGTTCCCGCGCAAGCGGGAACCCATAGGCAGCGTGTTCAGTCGCCTCAGCATGGATTCCCGCCTGCGCGGGAATGACGTTCGGGGCTTATTTCAGCCAGAGGCGGATCGAGTCCCAGGCGCGGCCGAAGATCGAGGCTTGATTGACGGTTTCCAGCGCCACCACCGGCAACTCCAGCAGCGGCTTGCCGTCCACCATCATCTTCAGCGAACCGACGCGGCTGTTCTCGGCCAGCGGCGCGACCAGCGGGTCCTTGCGCTCCAGCAGCGGCTTCATCTTGGCGGCCACGCCCTTCGGCACCGTCACCAGCACGTCGTTGGCGAAGCCGATCTTGACCGCGCCCTTGGAACCCTTCCAGATTTCCGGCGTGGCGATGGCCTGGCCCTTGGAGTACAGCTTGACCGTGTCGAAGTTCTGGAAACCCCAGTTCAGCAGCTTCTGGCTTTCCTGCGTGCGCGACTGGTCGGACGTGGTGCCCAGCACCACCGCCACCAGGCGGCGCTCGCTGGCGCCGTTCGGACGGTGGGCCGAGGCGATCATGCAGTAGCCGGCCGCTTCGGTGTGGCCGGTCTTCATGCCGTCGACGGTCGGATCCAGCCACAGCAGGCGGTTGCGGTTGGGCTGGGTGATCTTGTTGTAGGTGAAGCTCCTGACCGAATCGATCTTGTAGAACTCCGGGAAGTCCAGGATCACGCGCTTGGCCAGTACCGACAGGTCTTGCGCGGTCGAGTAGTTTTCCGGGCTCGGCAGGCCGTGCGGGTTGGCGAAGTGGGTATTGGTCAGGCCCATGCGCTGGGCTTCCGTGTTCATCATCACCACGAAGGCGGACTCGTCGCCGGCGACCGCCTCGGCCAGCGCCACGGCGGCGTCGTTGCCCGACTGCACCATCAGCCCGTACAGCAGGTCGTTGATGCTGACCGGCGTGGCCGGGTCGATGAACATCTTGGAGCTGCTGGCATCGACCTTCCACGCCTTGGTGGAGACGTTGACCATCTGTTTCAGGTCAATTTTCTTGTCGCGCAGCGCGCCGAAGGTGACGTAGGCCGTCATGATCTTGGTCAGCGAAGCCGGTTCGATGCGGGCGTTCGGGTCTTGCGAGGCGATGATCTGGCCGCTGGTGGCGTCCAGCAGCAGCCAGGATTTGGCGGCGATGGTCGGCGGCGGCAGGGTTTGGGCGACGGCGGCGGACATCAACAGGACACTGGTGGCCAGGGCCGCGATAATTTTTTTCATGGGGTGCTTTATTCGGTGAAAAGTTAAAGGCGTAGGGATTATAGGGCCTTAGTCGGCGCTTGCGCCGTCCGTTTCCATCTCGGCAACGTCGCTGCCGCGCTGCCACAGCTGCGTCACCCAGCTCTTGATGTGCTGGAGTTTGCGGTGGAAGAAGTGGTCGGCGCCGGGGATCACGATGACCGGTATGTCCTGCGGGCGCAGCCAGTCGAGCACGTCGATCAGCGGGATGGTGTCGTCGTTTTCGCCGTGGATCAGGATGGTGTCGGCCGGGATCGCGGCCATGTCCCACTTCTTGGCGGCGGCGCCGACCAGCACCAGGCGTTCGGCCGGCGTGCCGGCGGCGGCCAGGCGCGGCGCCAGCTGCGACTGCACGAAGGTGCCGAACGAGAAGCCCGCCAGCGCCACCGGCAGGCCCGGATATTTGGCCGTCATCCACGCGTGCAGCGCGGCCATGTCGTCGGTTTCGCCGAGGCCGTGGTCATGCACGCCTTCCGAGGCGCCGACGCCGCGGAAGTTGATGCGCGCCACCACGTAGCCCAGGTTGACGAAGGTGCGCGCCAGTGTGACGGCCACCTTGTTGTCCATGGTGCCGCCGTACAGCGGATGCGGATGGGCCACCAGCGCGACGCCGCGCGGCGCGTCCTTCGGGTAGTCGAGGACGCCTTCCATTTGGCCGGCGCCGCCGGCCAGGGTGAATTTTTCGTTCTTGTTCATGAGCTGTAGAAATGCGTTCAGATTTTAAGACGGTCGACAAGCTTGCCCTGCACCAGGTGGGTGTCGATGATTTCATCGATGTCGCTGGTGTCGACGTAGGTGTACCAGGTGCCTTCGGGATAGACCACCAGCACCGGGCCTTCTTCGCAACGGTCCAGGCAGCCCGCCTGGTTGATGCGGACCTGGCCCTGGCCGTTGATGTTGAGTTCCTTGCAGCGCTTCTTGGCGTGTTTTTGCGCGGCTTCCGCGCCGTGGTCGCCGCAGCTGTTGCGGCCGTCGTCACGCTTGTTCATGCAGAAGAAGACGTGGTGTTTGAAATAAGGAGTGTCGCTCATCGATGTTTCTCGGGGGTGTGGGTAGCCGCTATGATACCCGCTAACCCTTAGTCAGGGCTTATTCAGCTTATGCGAAGGCAGCCACAGGAACCAGACCGCGAAGAAGGGCCACAGCAGGGTCAGGAACTGCGCCGCGCCGTTGAAGTTGAGGAACTTGCCCTGCACCCAGGTCTGCAAGGTGGCGACGAAATACGGGTTGGCCGGCGTGGTGTTGACGATCACCAGGCTCAGCAACAGCGTCGTCACCGCCAGCCGCCGCTGCGCCACATGCGGCGCGAACGCCAGGCCGGCCAGCATGATGGCGCCGATCAAAAAACCGCCCTCGGCGCCCGGCGTGACCCAGACGAAGGCGTTTTCCGGCGAGAACAGCAGCGCCGTCGCCAGCGCCTTGACGACGATGGCGGCGCCTATCATGCCGGCCACCAGCAGGCCGCGCGGGGCCGGCTTGCGCAGCAGGCACAGCAGCGTCAGCGCCGCGCCCACCATGCCGCAGGCGGTGATGATGGTTTCGGATAGCCAGTATTGCTCCACCGTCAGGATGGCGTCCGGCCGCACATAGCTGGCCAGGTCGATCTCGGTGTCGAGCAGCTGCGACAGCCATTCCGAAAAGATCGGCAGCAGCTGGCCCAGGCCGAACAGAAAGCTTTGCGGATACATCTGCGCCAGCGGCCACAACGCCAGCAGCACCAGGCCCTGGCTGGCGTGCGGCGCGAACCAGGCCTGGCGCAGGCGCTGCAACTGGCTGCGGTCGAGCAGGCGGCGCACCGTCAGCACGCCGACCACGGCGCCCAGCGCGCAGCCGGCGGCGTTGGTGTAGAAGTCCAGGTTGGAGGACACGCGGCTGGGCAGGTAGGTCTGCACGCCCTCCATCAGGCCCGAGACCAGCACGCCGCCCGCGGCCGCCATCAGCCAGGCCGCGGCGCCCTTGAAGCGCGGGTATAGCGCGTAGACGATCAGCGTTCCCAGCGGCATATAGCCGACCACGTTGGTGATGGCGTCGAACTTGGTCCAGTAGCGCGGCATGCTGTTGTGTTCCAGGAAGATCAGCGGCGACAATCCCTGGTTGTGCCAGCCCGAGAACGGGAACCAGCTGGCGTAGACGATCAGCAGCACGTAGGCCAACAGCGCCGCCCGCGTGAACGGCGACGGCTTGCTGGCCGGCGTGAAGGTGGTGGTCTCCGTCATGCCTACTGCGACGGCAGCGCCGTCAGCCATGCCAGCACGTCGGCGGTGACGGCGTCGGTGGCGGCGGCCAGCGCCTGGGCGCCGCCGGCGGCGTCCGGGCTCGGGGCCGGGCTGCTGCGGCTGAAGGTCTTCTGGTCGACCAGCTTGTGATTGCGGAACACCGAGGCGCGCAGGCTGATGATGCCGGCGCTGCTGGTGGCGCTGGCGAAGTTCTGCGCGAAGTCGTTGACCTCCATGCGCAGCACGGTGGGACTGGCGGCGGCGTCGGTGGTCGACAGCACCTTGACGCCGGCCTGCGCGATGCGCGCCTTGATGCGCTGGGTCATCAGCTGGAACGGCGTGGCGGTCCACTGGTTGTAGGCGTAGGGGCGCGACTGGCGCGCGTCCGCGTACAGCAGGCGGTATTGCATGCGTTCCGTGTCCAGCGCGGCGGGGCCGACGACGTCGGCCACGATGACGGCGCCGATGGCGGCCGGCGCTTGCGCCTGCGCCTGCGGCAGCGGACCGAAATCGTATTGCGCGGTCGGCTGGCCCTTGCTGGCGCAGGCGCCCAGCAGCAGGCCGACGGCGGCAGTCAGGATGGCGTTGCGGATGGCATTGCGGATGGCGGTGGTCATCTCAGTGATCCTTATTTGGACGAGGCGGTAAAGCCTTCTTCGCCTGGGCCAGGCGGCGTGCCGGGCGAACCGAAGATCAGGCTTTGCGGACGGTCGTTGATCTTGTTCAGGGTCTTGCGCAGCGCGCGCATCGAGGCCTTGGTGTCGTCGGACAGCGCGTCCACTTGCGGCAGCGTGTCGAGTTCTATGCCGCCGGCCACCGCCTCGACCGAGCCGCCGATGCGCTCGGCGGTGGCGGCGATGCGGGCGATCGGGCCGTCCGGCGCCTGCAGGGTTTTGACCAGGCGGTCGGAATCGTTGGCCAGCGTGTTGAAGGAGTTCAGCGTGCGCTGCGTCTGTTCGGTCAGCGCCGGCAGCCTGGCGATGGTCGGCTCCAGCCTGGCCGGCAGTTCGCGGTAGGCGTTGGCGGTGGCGCTGACGTCGGAGAAGGCGCCGAGGATGGTCTTCTGGTTTTCAGGGCTGAGCAGATTATTGAGTTTGCGCGTGACTTCTTCGGACTGGGTCAGGATTTCCTTGCCGCGCTTTTCCAGCTGGTCGAAGAAGCCGGCGCGCAGCGGTATGCGGGCCGGCTCGCCGCTGCTGGTGGCCAGCGGGGGGGAGCCGACCTTGTCGTCGTCGAGCTGGATGAAGGCGATGCCGGTCACGCCCTGGTAGCCCAGCGTGGCGAAGGTGGTCCTGGTGATCGGCGCGTCGGTGTTGATGTTGAGGGTGACCAGGATCTGCCCGGCCATCTTGGGATCGAAGGCGATGCTGGCGACCTTGCCCACCTCGAGGCCGCGGTAGCGCACCGGCGCCTGAGGGTTCAGGCCCGGCACCGATTGCGCGGTGGCGATGACGTAGGGCGCGCGTTCGACGCGGTCGCGGTTGAACCACAGGCCGAACAGGATGGCCGCGATCAGCAGCGTGATCGTGAAGAAGCCGGTGGTGAGTGCGTGGGATCTGTTTTCCATCAATGGGACTCCGTATTGGTTTTTTCGTCCAGCGCTTCCAGCGCGCGGCGGCCGCGGTCACCGAGGAAGAACTCCTTGATGAAGGGGTGGTCGACTGTCAGCACCTCTTTCAGCGGCCCCAGAGCGATCACGTGTTTTTCGGCCAGCACGGCGATGCGGGTCGACAGCGCGAACAGCGTATCGAGATCGTGGGTGACCATCACCACTGTCAGCCCCAGTTCGCGGTGCAGCGATTTGATCAGCGAGACGAAGGCTTCGGACAGGTCGGGATCGAGGCCGGCGGTCGGCTCGTCGAGGAACAGCAGCTTGGGTTCGAGCGCCAGCGCGCGCGCCAGCGCCACGCGCTTGACCATGCCGCCGGACAGGTCGGACGGCATCTTGTTCGCGTGTTCGGGGCCCAGGCCCACCATGTTCATCTTCAGCAGCACGGCGTCGAGGATCAGGTCCTCGGGCAGCGTGTGCAGCTCGCGCATCGGCTGGGCGATGTTGTCGAACACCGTCAGCGCCGAATACAGCGCGCCCTGCTGGAACAGCATGCCCCAGTGGTTGCGCAGCTGCTGCAGCTGCCCGGAATCGATTTCGCTGATGTCCTCGCCGAACACGCGCACGCAGCCGCGCGCCGGCTTTTCCAGGCCGAGCATCTGGCGCAGCAGCGTGGTCTTGCCGGTGCCGGAGCCGCCGACGATGGACAGGATCTCGCCCTGTTCGATCTCCAGGTTCAAATCCTGGTGGACCACGGTGCGGCCGTACTTGGTCCACAGTCCGGTGATCTCGACGATGGGAACGCTGCCGTCCAGCGTCAGCTCGCCGGTGCCGGGGCCGCAGGCTTTTTCGGGAACCAGTGCGTGGCTGACCATCAGAACCCCACGCCGCTGAAGACGATCGCGAACACGGCGTCGGCCAGGATCACCGCGGTGATCGCCGTGACCACGGAGGTGGTGGTGCCGCGTCCCAGGCTTTCCGTGTTCGGCTTGATGCGCAGGCCGAAGTGGCAGGACACCAGCGCGATCAGGATGCCGAACACCACGCCCTTGCCCAGGCCTATCATGTAGTTCGCCAGCGGCACCGCGTCCGGCAGCTTGAGGATGAAGTACTGCGGCGACAGGTTCAGCTCGACCTTGGCCGACACCATGCCGCCCAACAGCGCGATGGTGTCGGTCCAGATCACCAGCAGCGGCATGGCGATCGCCAGGGCCAGCACCTTCGGCATGATCAGCCGGAAGCCGTGCGAGATGCCCATCACCAGCATGGCGTCGAGTTCCTCGGTCACGCGCATCACGCCCAGTTGCGCGGTGATGGAGGAGCCGGAGCGGCCGGCCACCAGGATCGCCGCCAGCAGCGGGCCCAGTTCGCGGATGATGCTCATGCCGAGCAGGTTGACCAGGAAGATGTCGCCGCCGAAGTTGCGCAGCTGTTGCGCCGACAGATAGGAGAACACCACGCCGATCAGGAAGCCGACCAGCGCCGTGATGCCCAGCGCCTGGAAGCCGGCATGGAAAATATTGGCGGAGATTTCCTTCCACGGTCCGCGCATGGGCGCACGCAGGAAGCGCCAGAACTCTTGCATCACCTGGCCGATCAGCGCGGTCAGCGCGATCAGGTGCTCGAAGAACAGCAGCATCGCGAAGCCGAGTTTCATCACCCACGTCAGGCGTTGCGCGCGGGGGCGCGGCAGTTCGAGCTTGCCGGTGGTTTCGAGCCGGCGGAAGAATTCTTCCTGGCCGGGGGCCAGTTGCAGATCGGAGGGGCGGGTCTTGCCCCAGGCGTTCCACAGCAGCTGGGCGCCGATGTGGTCCATGCTGTCGATCGCCGTCAAATCCCATTTGAGGTTGTCGGCCTTGAGGGTCTTGATCAGCGCCGTGATGGTGGCCATGGTGCGGCCCTGCGCCAGCGCGTGCACTTGCCAGGTGCCGCCTGCGGCGACCGAAGGCCCCTTGGCGGCACCGGGATTGAGAGTGAGTGTGGGCTCTTTGGCAATAGGCATTTCGTCAGTTTAAGGGAGTTTCGCCCCGGCGGCTACCAATGGATGTGCAGCGGGGTGGGCCGTTCCGCTCAGGCGGCCAGCCTGCGGGCCTGCCGCTTGGGCGCCGGCGTCTCGACCGGTTTCGGCTTGGCGCCCGCATAATCGCTGGCCAGCAGCGCTTCGGCGGCGTCCTTGTCCATGCCCTGGTTTTGCAGGTATTTGCACACCATCGCCACCAGGCGCTCCAGCGCGATGCGGTGGGTGGCGTCGGTATTGGCGTACAACCAGTCGGCAAACGCCATGAAACGGCCGAAGGCGTCTTCCCCCAGCAGCACCGGCAGCGTGTGGCCGAAGCGGCCGGAGTTGGCCACCAGATCCCAGTAGCGGGCGAAGCGCACCAGCCGTTGCATGGTCGGGAAGTCGATGTCGCGGTTGGCCAGGATGGTGTACGGCGCGTACGGTTCGAACACCAGGCCGAATTCCTGCGTGTGGCGGATGATGGGCGTGCCGCGCAGGCGCTTGAGGATGCCGAACTGGATCTCGTGCGGATTCAAGGCCCACAGCTTGTTGAAGCCTGTTGCGAAGCTCTCCACCGTTTCGCCGGGCAGGCCGGCGATCAGGTCCACGTGCATGTGGGCGTTGGAATGGTCGGTCAGCCAGCGGATGTTGTCGGCGGCTTTCTGGTTGTCCTGCTTGCGGCTGACCAGCGTCTGCACCGCAGGGTTGAAGCTCTGGATGCCGATCTCGAATTGCAGCGCGCCGTGCGGGAATTTGCTGATGCCCTCTTTCAATGCGTCCGGCAGATGGTCGGGCACCAGTTCGAAGTGGGCGTAGACCGGGTCGTCCGGGTTCGCTTCCAGCTTATCGAGGAAGAACTGCATGATCTTCAGGCTGGTCTTGATATTCAGGTTGAAGGTGCGGTCGACGAACTTGAACAGCCGCGCGCCGCGCGCGTGCAGCGACTCCATCTCGGCCAGGAAGTGATCAAGGGCGAACGGCCATGCCGTCTTGTCCAGTGCAGACAGGCAGAATTCGCATTTGAACGGGCAGCCGCGCGAGGCTTCCACATAGATGGTGCGGTTCTTGATGTCGTCGTCGGTGTAGAGCGAGTAGGGCAGCTTGATCTCGGCCATCGGCGGTTGCACGCCGGCGTGGATCTTCATCAGCGGCTTGGGGCCGTGAAGGATCTCGCCGCACAGCTTGGGGAAGGTGACGTCGCCCCAGCCGGTAATCAGGTAATCGGCCAGCTTGACTATCTCCTGCTCGTTCGACTCGTAGGACACTTCCGGCCCGCCCAAGACCACCACCACATGCGGCGCCACGCGCTTGAGCATGGCGACGACTTTGGTGGATTCCTCGACGTTCCATATATAGATGCCGAAACCGACGATCTGCGGCGCATGCGCCAGGATGCGTTCGACGATCTCGGTGGTCTTCGCGCCGACGACGAATTCCTGCAAGCGGGTCTGCTCCTGCAGCGCCCCCATGTTCGCTAATAGATAGCGCAGTCCCAGCGAGGCGTGGGTGTAGCGGGCGTTGAGGGTGGTGAGCAGAATGGACATGACGTACTTATGTTTCGGTGAAACCGCTATTTTACCCTTGCCAGCGCGGGTGCCCTTTGCTATAGTTCGCCTCCCCGCAAAACGCAGCATGCAAATGCAGTGAAGAGCGGGAAAAAAGAAGGTTGACGAAATGCTGAAAACGCCTCATAATCTTCCTTCTTCGCAACTGACAAACACAACGCTTTGTCAGCGGTTGCAAGCAGTGCCGAATTGAAGTTCTTTAAAAATTTACAGTCGATAAGTGTGGACGTTTGATGAAAGTGCAC
>KB906725.1:3327049-3330487 GCA_000381565.1 Oxalobacteraceae bacterium AB_14 | reverse complement strand
ATGATACTGGCCTGGTTCGACAAGGTGGTGTAGCTGCCGCTGGTATTGACGCTGGCGTATTCCTGCTTGACCGTCAGCGACTGGTTGACCACGTCTCCCCCGGCCTGCAAGCCGACCGCGCCACCCTTGATGGCGCCGCCCTGGTTGACGATGTCCTGCCCCGCAACCAGCAGCGTGCGACCGTTGGCGCCGTCGATCAGGCCGCCACGGTTGACGATGCTGTCGCCTGTGTTGATGACGACGCCGTCGCCGGTCACCAGCGCGCCGCTGGCTTTGACCGCGTCGGCGCCCGCGTGCACCAGGTAGACCTTGGGCACCAGTACGTTTTCCACCGTGCCGTCCGGCAGGCTGACGGTTTGCGCTTCCATCCAGACGATGTCGCTGGTCAGATGGCTGATCTGGTCGGCGCTCAGCGCGATGCCAGGGCGCAGGTCGTATTGCTGCGCGACGCTGATGCCGCTGGTCAGCAATTCCTTGTAGCGGCTGTCGTCGCTCTGGCCGCCGGTAGGTGCGCGGCCGGTCAGTTCGATCAATTGGTCGCGCACCAGGCGCTGTTCATAGAAGCCGTCGCCCAGACGTTTTTGCGTGACGGCCGGGTCGGTGTCGAGCGCCTTGAGCAGATAGCCGAGGTGCCCAAGTTTCAATATTGTCCGTGATCATCGAATTTTCATTGCAATCAGAATTCTTCAATAAATCGAAGTCCTCCTTCGTCATTTATAACATAAACGCTTTCATATTGAAATGAAAGCAAAAAATTACCACTAGTTAACTCTGCCAGTCGACGCAAGAATTGATGTAACTCCTTGCTGCATTCAGCATATCTTTCTGTAACGAATTTAAACGAAATTCGAATGCAAATATCCCAGTCCAATGGCTTCGAAACTCCCTCTGCTATCACGGAAGAACGCATTCCATTTTCAGTCCAGTATGAATTATTGCGATCAACCAGAGCAAAATGCATGTTTGATATAGGAAAATTTCCACTTAAGCCAAATTTTTCCTCCACAAGGACATTTGCCCCGGCACTCTCAATGGCTCTTATAATTTCCTGCCGTTGGATTTTACAATCCGCCTCAAAATTCAGAGTAATTGACATTATTTACCTCCAAGCACAATAACTTTTCCATCTTTTATAAGGATAACTGATTTCAGCTCTGGAACAGGATTCCGTTGCAAATATTACACAACATCAGACATCGACAGTTTTGAGTCTTGCAAATTCACTACAACGTTAGGAGCCTGATGTTCCACTTTACCAACAACATTATCCCGAACAGTCAACACATTGCTCCCACTTGGGGAATAAACATCCGCAAGTTGCCCGTTGATACTAACCACCGTGCCGCTGTTGGCGGCCGTCTGCGCCAGGCTGGCACTATCTACGATAAAACGCCTGCACAAACAGGCCGTATATAAGACTGCAACCTCCGTTGACACGTTATTCTGTTAAAGCTTGCAATCCAAGGGACGTCCATATAAGCGCTTCCTTAGATAAATTCAGGGCGAATGACATTGGGCATGTCATCATATGCTTTCAAAATTATGTCCAAAGGTGAAAGCTCAAATTCTTGATATTGATAAACCATCTTCAGATAAATCACAGCTTCGACACATTGACCTGAACCAATCCAATTTTCTTGCAAATTCTTCTTCAGCATTTTCCGACCAGCCTTAAAAATATCAAAGCGATCGAATATCCCATACAATTCATGCATGCAAGCCACATACGAAAATTCACAAGGGCTCAAAATTCCTTTATTTATATTCAGCAACTCAAAAAATTTATCAAACTCATCCACTCCGAATTTATATTTCCTCGAAAAATAACAAAATGACAAATACTCGTTAAGCCGGCTAGTTGATAACTCTCTTTTATTATAAACTTTTTCATCCACCGATATCTTATCATTGAGAATCCGAGATCTATCCCAGTGATAAACTTCTTCGCATCCAGAAATTAGCCATTTGTAAATGGCAGCCGCGCGATGAAGATTCATCAAATGAAAATCATGGCTCACCCCAAATTCCTCACCTTTACTAATCGCAGACTCTATCCAATCAATCGACCTCGGCAAAATATCCCGAATATCCGCAGCAAGACCCACTAGATATATTTTAATAACCTGATCCAGTTGCATCATTGCCACGTTACCCATCGGGCGATCCTTATCAAATTCGGTAGTTGATATTCTCCGGACAGTACCTTCTTCTGAAACTTGACGAGTCTTAATTGGATCAAATATCATATTCTTTCTTTCAACAAGGTTTACCACCACAATATTTCGTAGCAACAGAATTCTTAGCTTTGCCAGAGGCAAATGTATTGGTTGCAAAATTACCATCACTTAAATTCTGGATTGCCTTATCCTTAACTACCTGCGGCAAATTTGAATTTTCTATATCCCCAATAGCTTTGCGTAGAGCTGCTACCCGATTTGATTCAACGGCAAACGTTGGAGAGTCTCCCATATTTATCGAATTACTCCGAAACTTTGCGTCCCACATTGTAACATTTCCGGTCACACTATCAACTGAAACCGCATCGGCGCCATTAAGGCCGATCTTATCTCCATAGCTAATAACAATTTGATTTGGTATTTTAACAATATCGTTCGCCATGTTAAGCTCTGCTTGATACCCAACCCAATGAGACCAAACATTGTTTTCCGTACCAGCCTTTAGCATTTTTGGAGAATAGTCAGCTCCCGCCGCAGGCTCTGGAAGCCGAATATCGAGTTCCACACCTGAATATACGCGAGGCCAGGTTGGAATAACATTTCCACTAATGTCTTTTATTACTATCTCACCCGCGTCGACAGTAACGGCACGGCCAATTTGGAACGCGCCTTTAGTAGCTGAAACCTCTACGCCAATAAAGATACATTCCGGGCAGATTGTTTGGACAGAACCATTTTGTGCCGAGACTCGCCCCAATATAAAATCTTGCAGATTGGCAATTTTATTGAAAACTGCAGCATTCTCATTTGCGGCTAATGATGAATACCAGTCATTGTTTTTTAACTGAATTTTATTGGCGCCAAATGCCTCCGCTGTGCCCATTACCCCAAGAATTCCGGCTCCAAAGAGATATTGATCATTGGATTGTGGCGACGTAGACAGGAAAGTTTTGAGGGGGGCACCGTCCAATCCACCCAAGTTAAGACTTTTCAGCAATTTTTCTGACTCATCGACTTGTGCGGCTTCCGGCCTGGGTTGCGTGGTTTTGAAACATTTTCGCGATGGCGATAGGTTCGTCCGGCAATCAGGTCGAGCATTCCCCGCAGCAGTTTGCCGATCTTTCTGCCGATCCCCGCGCCAAGCAGAAGAATGGGCAACAACGGCTTGAGTGCGGTGTGGGCATAGGCGTGGTTGACGCGTCTGTTGTCGGGCAGATCGGCGTCCGCATGCGCGGTTAGAGCGACGAGAGCCTGCAGATTG
>KB906725.1:3318321-3323574 GCA_000381565.1 Oxalobacteraceae bacterium AB_14 | reverse complement strand
TCTGGTTGCCCAGGCTGACACTCACCCTGATGCCCGCGCTCTGGATGCCTTTAATGGCGCCGGCGGCGGCATATGCGTCGCTGAGGCTGCCCGCCGCATTCAAGGCCGCCAACGCCTGCATGCGGCCGTCGCTGGTGTTCTTCGCCGCGTTGACCATGCTGTTCGCGCTCTTCAACGCATCCACCAGCGGCACGCTGACAGTGCCGCCGATGGCCGTCTTGTTGTAGGTCGTATGGTCGCTGCTGTCGCTGCTGTTCATGGCAGTGTTGATCAGCACGTCGCTGGCGCTGATGCCGATGTCGCCTTGCGGCGCCTTCACTTCGCTGGCCGTCTGCGTGTACTGCTCGCCCGCCTTCAGGCTCACATTACCGCCCAGGCTGGCGATCTGGCTGCCCACCTGCGTCACGCTGGCACTGGTGCCGTCGCTCGCGTTCTTGACCGTGCCGATGGCTGGCTGGAACGTGGTGCCGATCGACCCGGACTTCTTGCTGCTGCTCGACGACGCGCCGTCGCTGCTGTTCTCGGCGCTGACGATGCTCAGGTTGCGACCGGCGTCGATCACGATGTCGTGATCGGCCACCACCGTGCTGCCTTTGATGGTGGTGTCGCGCCCGCTGCTGGCGTTGACACTGCCGCCGCTGAGCACGCTGCCCACCTGCGTCACCGTGTCGCTGTTGCCAGCCTTGGCCTGCTCGCTCTTGCTGTAGCCCAGCGCGCCGGAGGCGACATTGAACGAGAAGCCGCTGCGGTCGTGCTGTTCGCTATGCTGCTCGCTGTCGCTCTGCTGCGCGCTGGCCACCAGCAGGTCGCGGCCCGCGTTCAGGGTCAGCGCCCCGGTGGCACTCAACTGGCTGCCGCCGATGACGATATCATTGCCCGACTTGACCGTGACGGCGTCGCCGCTGACGCTGCTGCCCACCACCTGGCTGACGTTGCTGTAATCGGCCGAGCTGTTGCTGCTTTTCTTGAACATGCTGCTCGACTCGTCATGGTGCGCCAGATCGGTCAGATGGGTCTCCTGCACCTGCGTGATGCTGACGTCGCCGCTGGCCGCCAGTTGCACCTTGCCGCCGCCGGCCAGGCTGCTGCCGGCGATCGCCAGATTGCCCAGGCCGCTATCACCGGCCTTGACCGCCAGACTACCGCCGGCCGTCACCGAGGCGCCGACCACGTTCTGGTTCTGACGGATCTCCTTGTCGTACAGCTTGCTGCCCGGATCGTTCTGCTTGCTGATGTTGACTTCGTTGACGACGGCCGCGATGCCCACGTCGCGCCCCGCCAGCAGCGTGCCGTTGCCGCTGGCGCCGATCGCCACCTGCGTGCCGCTCAGCCTGATGTCCTGGCCGGCCACCATCGTCAAGTCGCCGTTGCTGGCGACCTGGCCGGTCTTGTAGGTGGTGCTGCTGTCTTTTTCCGTGAAGCCTGCCACCTGCGAGGCGTAGGTGCTGCCGGTTTGCAGCGCGTTGAAGTTGACGTCGCGCCCCGCGACCATGCCGACGCTGGCGCCGGCGATGGTGCCGCCGGTGTCGGTCACGTCGCGCCCGGCCTTGATCGTCAGCGCACCGCCGGCCATGATGCTGGCCTGGTTCGACAAGGTGGTGTAGCTGCCGCTGGTGTTGACGCTGGCGTATTTCTGCTTGACCGTCAGCGACTGGTTGACCACGTCGCCCCCGGCCTGCAGGCCGTATTGCTGCGCGACGCTGATGCCGCTGTTCAGCACTCAGATTAGCGCCGGCCTACATCTAGTCTTATTCGCTGCCAATGCCTATGACATACCCCCCCGGTGTCAGACTAGTTGTCGCCTCTAGATTTTACCCAAATATAGAGGTGTACGATGGCAGCAAGACATTCACAGGCGTTTGTTGAACAGGCGCTGGTCAAGGTATTCTCTCGCGGCGGCAGGAGCGTGCAGTCGGTCGCGGACGATATCAACGTCAATTACCACACGCTCAAGAATTGGATGGTGAGGAAAGTAGTGGATAAATCGAACATGCCAGCAGCAAAAGAGAAGCGCCCTCAGGATTGGAGCGCTCAGGAGCAACTGGTCGCGCTGCATGAGACACACGGCATGGCAGGCGAAGCATTGAGCGCGTGGTGTCGTGAGCACGGCATTTTCCCCCATCATTTGACCGAGTGGCAGTCGGCGTTTTGCACGGATAGGAAATCGGCGCCGGCCGAGTCCAAAGCGCTGCGCACGCTCAAGGAAGACAATGATCGACTGCAACGAGAGGTGCTACGCAAGGACAAGGCGCTGGCGGAGGCGGCAGCGTTACTGATCCTGCAAAAAAAGTTCCGGGCGCTGTGGGAGGACGAGGGCAAATGACCTCGCTGCCGGAGCGCCATGAGGTGATGACCCTGGTCGCTGAAGCGGTCAAGGCCGGTGCGCGACAGGCCGAGGCTTGTGCGGCAATCTCGTTTAGCGAACGCACGCTGCAACGGTGGCAGCAAGACGTGCTGCGCGGGGACCAGCGGCCGGCGCGGGTGCAGGCGCCGACGAACAGTCTCAGTGCGCTTGAGCGCGACCAGTTGCTCGCTGTCGCCAACTCGGAAGAGTTCGCGAGCCTGCCGCCCAGCCAGATCGTGCCGCGTCTGGTCGATCAAGGTGTGTACCTGGCCTCGGAATCGACCTTCTATCGGGTGTTGAAGGCCGAAAAGCAGTTGGCCCATCGAAGTGCCGAACGTCCTGCGCAAGTCCGCCACAAGCCGCGCGCGCTGCTGGCCACAGGCCCAGGACAGTTGTACAGCTGGGACATCACATACCTGCCAACGCCGGTAAAGGGTCTCTATTTTTACCTGTACTTGTTCATGGATATCTTCAGCCGGAAAATTGTGGGCTGGCAGATTTACGATGTGGAAAGCAGCGAACTTGCAGGCGAAGTCGTGCGTGATATTTGCCAGCGGGAGAACATCGCCCCGGACCAGGTCGTGCTGCATTCGGATAATGGAAGCCCGATGAAGGGCGCGACTATGCTGGCCACGTTGCAGGCGCTGGGCGTCATGCCATCGTTTAGCCGGCCATCGGTGAGCAACGACAATCCGTTCTCGGAGTCGTTGTTCAAAACGCTGAAGTATAGGCCTGCCTACCCACGCAGCGCCTTCGACAGCCTGTTGGCAGCACGGCAGTGGGTCGGAAGCTTTGTGAATTGGTACAACCACGAGCATCGTCACAGCGCGATCCAGTTTGTGACGCCAGCACAGCGCCACGCCGGCCTGGACGCGGCATTGCTGCGCAATCGGGACGCGGTGTATCAAGCAGCAAGAGCCGCGCATCCGCGCCGCTGGAGTGGCGAAACGCGCAATTGGACGCCGGTATCCGTCGTGCATCTCAATCCGGATCAGACGCGCAGCAATGCGGCTAAATCGGAGGAAAACGACCTGCTCAAAAAAGCAGCATAACAATCAATTTGGGCGACAACTAGCTTGACAGCCACCGTACCCTCCACAATGGCCCAATCACTGAAAGATATGTGTTATTCCCCAAAAAATTTATTCCAAGCCAAGGGATTCAGGTAAATTTTCTATGAATTGTGCCTTATGTTTGTCTGCGTACGTCCCACTTATTTGTCTCAACTGCTGAGCCAAGTTGACGCGATCTTCATCATCCATGAGTTGTAACTCCATAGCCAGTTGCTCCAACGCCTCGACAGATGTATCAGGATCCAACAATTTTTCATTGGTGAACTCAAGAAAAATTGCAATATCAGCAACGGCCTTAACTAAATTTTGATTTATTGAACTGCTCATGGTTTCACCACCTTAACTTGAATATTTGTAATTCCCAAATCATTAAACATTTTGGTAGCTCTCGCTGCCTGCGCGTCCGTGGGGACTTCCCATCTTCCAACGAGACCATTCTGTCTCAGTACTTCTGACTGACGCAATGCTTGATCCTTAGCTTTCTCCGTCGTGACAACCGAAATCTTTCGATCAACCATAACATCTCCATCCACACCGTCAAATTTCACAGGTCGTGTCGAACCGTCTGGCATCGTCCGTTCGAGAGCCGGGGCTTGGCCACTATGAGTTACCGGGTTAGAACGAGCACCTGTCGCTGCGTCATTGTAGTCTCGCGCAGTTTGACTCATGCCAGCATTTTCATCAACCCACTTGACCTTTGATGCCGCCAGCTCTCCCTCCGCAAGCACCCCTCCCTTTGTTCCAGTAGATTTCAAATCTGTCGGCGGTGATACTTCCTTCACGCCTACGCTCGCATCCTTTTTTATCGTAGTCAGGTCTACTGGCCTGTCACGTAAGGCAGCAACTCGTCCCGCTAAGAGGCCTATCAAAGCGGGGATCGAATTAACTGCTAGTCCTTTCGCCGCATTGCTTAAACGTTGCGACTCCCGCGCATTGTAAACCGCTAACTCCTCCGCAGTCGGATTATCCGGCCTCAGATTATCCCCCATGACCGTCCAGTAATAGTCACGATAGTTCTTATCGTTTCGGTACTCGCTAAAAGCTGCCCCGTTTTGGAAGTCGCCGTGCTTGGCGACAAACAGGGTCTGTTGTTTGCCACTATCATCAATAAAACTGCCCTTGCCATATTGGACGATGAACTGCTTTGCAGCAAAGAATGCCATGCTTTCTTCGGATGCCGCTGAGCCAATTTGCCTGGACGCCAAAGTTAGGTAACTCAAGTCGACATCCGCCTCGCCCGCCATTGTCAACCACTGCGTCGCTTGTAATTCGGAGACAGGACGTCCTAGCTTTTCAGATAAAGTCTTCACAAAAGATTTCGCGTTCGAGGCGATCCAGGATATTTCCGTCGGATGGAGCTGTCGATTATTGGTGTCGGTCGCCAGCGCTGCGCCCCCGCCTGCGGTGCCGCCCACAGCGGCGCCAATTCCTAACGCGGCTGCTTCCACCACACCCTGAGAAATTGCCTTGGCCAGCTCTGGATCGGCGCCCTGCGCTACCAATGCGTCTCGGGCTTGGACTTGCAGAATATCCAAAACTTTCGCCCGATCAGCGACCACCCCGGCACCAAGGGCGCCACTCAAACCGCCAGTCAACCCACCGCTGACGGCATGCAGCGCTACGCGGTACGCGCCACCCTCGTCCCATTTCACGGCCTCATCCTGCAGCGCTTTTTGCTTCGCCTTGTCGGTCTCGCGCTCGGCCTGCTTCAGCAGTGCATCACGCTCGTCTCCGGCATACTGGGCAATCGCCTTCGGCGCCTGCTTGCTGAACTCCTGCGTGATGGCGATCTGGGCATCGACATCCTTCTGCAATTGCTGCGAATCCCAACCCTTG
>KB906725.1:3313266-3315622 GCA_000381565.1 Oxalobacteraceae bacterium AB_14 | reverse complement strand
GCTGGTATTGACGCTGGCGTATTCCTGCTTGACCGTCAGCGACTGGTTGACCACGTCTCCCCCGGCCTGCAAGCCGACCGCGCCACCCTTGATGGCGCCGCCCTGGTTGACGATGTCCTGCCCCGCAACCAGCAGCGTGCGACCGTTGGCGCCGTCGATCAGGCCGCCACGGTTGACGATGCTGTCGCCTGTGTTGATGACGACGCCGTCGCCGGTCACCAGCGCGCCGCTGGCTTTGACCGCGTCGGCGCCCGCGTGCACCAGGTAGACCTTGGGCACCAGTACGTTTTCCACCGTGCCGTCCGGCAGGCTGACGGTTTGCGCTTCCATCCAGACGATGTCGCTGGTCAGATGGCTGATCTGGTCGGCGCTCAGCGCGATGCCAGGGCGCAGGTCGTATTGCTGCGCGACGCTGATGCCGCTGGTCAGCAATTCCTTGTAGCGGCTGTCGTCGCTCTGGCCGCCGGTAGGTGCGCGGCCGGTCAGTTCGATCAATTGGTCGCGCACCAGGCGCTGTTCATAGAAGCCGTCGCCCAGACGTTTTTGCGTGACGGCCGGGTCGGTGTCGAGCGCCTTGAGCAGGTGGTCGCCGTTATATCGTTTTCGACCTAAACCAAAACATCTTGAGACACATTGCCAGTCTCAATAAATTCCTTAAAAATCAAGCCAACGAGCTGGAGGTCAGTCGTCACAGCAGCAGCGGGGTACCGCTCCCCTAGAAGGCAAACAAAATCACTTCTCGTGGCATCGTTCAAAGTTCTTGTGCCATTGTCTCCGTCCTCAAAATTCTCGCTGAGCATTGGTAAAAACTGCCCCGCTTGAACATATAAAGTCAATTCGTATGGGCCAATCTCCGGAGTCGGGTCGAGCCGAATAACTAACACACCAGATTTGTCAGCAATCTCACCCATTGTCTTATCGATCATTACCGGATCGGGATTGAAATTTATCGGAAGTTGACTACGTAATGCATCCGCCCCAATGATATAACCGCCAAATATTGTCCTCATGGACGCTCCTTAATAGATTTCATTCCCGACAACCAATAGTACGTCTTCGGTAACCCTGTCAAATCATCGACCGCATGGATGACCAAGGAGTTCAACCCTGCCTTATTTGCCGCCGCCGCAATATCTCCCCGACAGTAACCGCACACATCTTTGCCGGCGACATTCATGGCCATATCGGCACCACTGGTCTTTCCTGAATCAAACGCTTGCTGAATAACGCCGATTTCAGCATGTGCATCCGCCATATTGCCATTCGGTAGCATTTTACCTGTTGCGTCAGCCTTCGCATTTACTCGGTCGGCAATCAGAGTTGGTTGATCTGCATTTGCTTGCTCCACCGGCCTTGCCGTTTGATTTACATCGTTAAATACATCATTACCAACTTTACCCTCAGCGGTAACTGTCGCTTTCAGCGTACTGCCGGGCACCGGCTTGCTTACCGCCTTAACAGAAACTATTTCACCGACGACCCCCAGTGCCGCATCCCTCCAATATTCAGGGGAAGTTATAACAGCCGTCCCCGCGTCAAGAGCCTTGTCCGTGTTACCAGCAGTCACCTCCAACGCTGCCGATGCCATATCCAAAGAGTATTGTGGGGATACCCGTAGCGTAAGAGCCTGAATCCCTGCCGGCGCAGACCTAAAGGCACCGAAGTCCATTGGCTCCATTATTGCAAGTGGTTGGTTAGAAGTTTTGTCCAAGAGCGTATAGCTCACTACTTTGCCATTAGGGTCCGTATTCACCGCGACATTTGCAGTAGGCATAGCCATAAAGTCCAGAATTTGAGACTTAACACCTGCCATCTTCAAAATGGTTCCGCAACCCGATGCGGTAGGATTCTTACGGCACGCAACTAGCGTCTCCGTGTAGTCTTTCCAGTGCATTTGCCTATTATTCGTATCCGTACCCAACGCGCTTGCAGCACCCGCCGCGCCGCCAACCGCAGCGCCAATGCCGAGCGATGCCGCTTCCGCCACACCTTGCGCCAGCATCTTAGCGGTATCGGGACTCATGCCTTCCTCGACCAAAGCAGCCACAGTCTTGGCCTGCAATTCATTCAGCAGATTAGCCTGGTCAGCTAATGCAGCCGCGCCAATGGTGCCACCCAGTCCACCGGACAAGGCGCCGCCGACCGCATGCAGCGCTACGCGGTACGCACCACCCTCGTCCCATTTCGCGGCTTCATCCAGCAGTGCCTTTTGTTTCACATCGTCGGTCTCTTTCGCAGCCTGTGCCTTTAGTGCATCGCGCTGATCGCCAGCATATTGAGCAATCGCCTTCGGGGCCTGCTTGCTGAACTCCTGCGTAATAGCGATCTGGGCATCGACATCCTTCTGCAATTGCTG
>KB906725.1:3304652-3310496 GCA_000381565.1 Oxalobacteraceae bacterium AB_14 | reverse complement strand
GCTGGTATTGACGCTGGCGTATTCCTGCTTGACCGTCAGCGACTGGTTGACCACGTCTCCCCCGGCCTGCAAGCCGACCGCGCCACCCTTGATGGTGCCGCCCTGGTTGACGATGTCCTGCCCCGCAACCAGCAGCGTGCGACCGTTGGCGCCATCGATCAGGCCGCCACGGTTGACGATGCTGTCGCTGGTGTTGATCGCGACGCCGTCGCCGGTGACCAGCGCGCCGCTGGCCCTGACCGCATCGGCGCCCGCATGGGCCAGGTAGACCTTGGGCACCAGTACGTTTTCCACCGTGCCGTCCGGCAGGCTGACGGTTTCCGTCTCCATCCAGACGATGTCGCTGGTCAGGTGGCTGATCTGGTCGGCGCTCAGCGCGATGCCAGGGCGCAGGTCGTATTGCTGCGCGAAGCTGATGCCGTTGGTCATCAGCTCCTTGTAGCGGCTGTCGTCGCTCTGGCCGCCGGTGGGTGCGCGGCCGGTCAGTTCGATCAATTGGTCGCGCACCAGGCGTTGTTCATAGAAGCCGTCGCCGAGGCGTTTTTGCGTGACGGCCGGATCGGTTTCGAGTGCATTGAGCAGGTAGTCGCTGCTGATCCAGTCGCCGTGGTTGGCGAACTGCGGACGGGTTTCGAACACGTAGCTGCCGCTGGGGTTCGGGTTCAGCAGCGACAGGCCGTTCGGCGCCACCTTGACCACCATGCCACTGTTGGCGGCCTTCTGCGCCAGGCTGGCGCCGTGGCCGGAGTTGACATCGCCAAGCGCCTTGCCACTGGCGCCGCTGCCCTGGGCCGCGCCGCTGGTCGCAGCCGAGCTGGCCTTGCCGATGGCGTTGATGTTGTCGATGTCGCGGGCGCCGTTGTAGGCGCCGCTACCACTGGTATCCAGACGCGTATGTACCTGGTTGCCGAGGCCGCTGCCGCCCGCCAACGCGGCATCCGTCGCCTGGTTGGCCAAGCCGCTGCCGCCTGCTTGTGCACCCAGCGCCGCGTTGTTGCCGACACCGCTACCGCTGGCTTGCGCTTCAAGCTCAGCCTGGTTGGCGACGCCGCTAGCGCCGGCTTGCGCGCCATGCGTCACCTGATTGGCGACGCCGCTAGCGCCGGCTTGCGCACCATGCGCCGCCTGATTGGCGGTGCCGCTGGCGCCGGCTTGCGCGCCATGTGCCGCCTGATTGGCGGTGCCGCTAGCGCCGGCTTGCGCGCCTTGCGCCGCCTGATTGGCGGTGCCGCTAGCGCCGGCTTGCGCGCCTTGCGCCGCCTGATTGGAGATGCCGCTAGTGCCGGCTTGCGCGCCATGCGCTGCCTGATTGGCGATGCCGCTAGCGCCGGCTTGCGCGCCATGCGCCGCCTGATTGACGATGCCGCTGCCGCCGGCCACACTGGCGCCGCCTGCGCTGTTGCCAATGCCGCTGCCGCCGACATGGCCGCCGGCGCTGCCGCCACTGGCGCCGTTGCCGGTCGCATGGCTGGCGCCGCTGGCGCTGTTGTTGCCGGTTGCGAGCACGGTGACACTGTCGCGGACATTGCCGACCGTGCCAGCCGTGACGTCGACGTTGCTGAAGCTGCGGCCGGTGATCGATACGCCTTTTCCGCCGGAGATCACGCCGGCGGCCGAGCCAATTATTTCGCTCTGCGATGGCATGGTGTAGGCAACGACCTGGCCGTCGTCGGTTTTCCAGGTACCGTCGAAAGTGTGGTTGCGGTACAGCGTCGCGCCCTGGTTGACGATGGCTGCGCCGCCGTCGATGGCGAGGCTGCCTGTGGCCATGATCTGGCCGTACTGGTTGGTCAGCGCCTGGCCGACGGTCAGGTGCATATTACCGCCGGACAGGATCTGCGCCACGGCGCCGGAACCCGGAGCGATCTGGTCTTCTTCCGCCGTGTGGTGCGCCAGCCGGGATTGTTCCAGCTTGCCAGATTGGGGGGCCACCGCACGCGCCGTAACACGGATGATAGTCGAGGTCGGATCGTCGTACTCCGGCTGGGTCTCGAAGCGCACGCAGTTGGACGAGCAGTTGCCGTACTGGCTGGAATACGCGATCGGCCCACTGTTCCAGTGGTTGACGGCACCCAGATAGAGGTCGGTCGGCGTGCCGGTTGGCCCGCCCTGGTCAGGGTTGGCCTGATTGTCCTTGCGGACCATATAGTACAGCACGCGCGTACCGTCGCTCATCGCAATGCGAAGACGCTCACCTTGCGCGCTATAGGCCCCTGACGCGGCCCAGAAGAAGGCGGAGTCATTGGCGTGCGTACGGATGACCGCGCGGCCATAAGCATTGCCGTCCGGAGCAAACATGATCTTGTCTTCAAGGATGTCGTCCGGATTGACGTAGTAAAGCTCGCTTGGGACGTAATTGCTGGAGTTGGGGTCGTAGTTATCATGGTTGTCGCCATGATGGGACCAGCTCGGCAAAGACATCTGCTTGGTCTCATCAACCGTCCGCACCTTGATCAGCGTAACGTTTTCGCGGATGTTGTTGACGCTGGCCGCGTTCAGCGACAGGTCGCCGGCCGCTTCGATGGTCGACGACATGTTGTTGACCAGTCCGGTCGTACCGCCGCTCAGCGCGCCAGCGATACTGAGGCTGCCGCCGCTGTAAATGCTGGCGCCGCCGGTGTTGTTGATGGTGCCAGCCACGCCCAGCGCCATCGTGCCCGTCGAGCCGAGCAAGGTGCTGGCGCCGGTGCTGTTCAGGTTCCGGGCCTCCAGGGTCAGGTTGCCGCCGACGATGGCATTGGTATTGTCGATGGTACCGCTGCTCTTCAGGTCCACCGTTGCCGAACCGTTGATCTGGCCGGCGTTAGTCAGGTTGCCCGCCGCATTGACCGCCACGCCCCGCCCCTGCATCACGGCGCCGGCGTTGTTGCTGACATTGTTGCCGCTCAGCGTTAGCTTGCCGGCCGCCTCGAAGGTGGCGTTGTTGACGATATTGCCCGTCACCGTCAGGCTCAGGTCGCGGTTCGAATGGAACTGCGGCGTGCCGCTGCCCCGGGTGTAGTCGCCGTCCATGCTCAGCGCCAGGTCGCGGCCGCCTTGCAGTTCGCCTTTGCCTTGCAGTACGTGCGTGACCACGACCAGGTCGCGGCCGGTGCTGATTTGCCCGGCCTCGTTGCTCAGCTGTTGCGCAGTCAGGCTCAGGTCGCCATCGGTGCCGGCGCCGGTGCCGATGCGGCCGCCGTTGTTGTTGATCTGATTGGCGACGATCAGCGCATCGCCGCCCGAGATGATCAGGCCGCTATTGTTCAGGTTGGCGCCGGCCTGGTTGAAGGTCAGCGTACCGCTGCTGTTGATCGTGCCCAGGTTGTCCAGCAATTGCGTCGCTTGCAAGCTCATGTTCCTACCCGAGGCGATGATGCCGGCGCCGCTGTTTTGCAAACTGACGGCACCGAGCAGCAGGTTGCCGCCGCCGGCAATCACGCCGGCATTGCCCACTGTTCCCAAGCTGGTGACGCTGGCATCGCCGCTGCCGGCGTTGACGATGCGGCCGTTGCCGTTGTCGATGGACAGTGCTTTCAGCGCCAGTGCGGCGGTGGCGCCGGCCGCTTCGATCGCGCCACCGTTGTTGGTCAGGGCGCCATCGGCATTGATCTGCAAGTCCTTGCCGGATTGGATGGTGCCCTGCACGTTGTCCAGCGCGCCGGCAATGGTCAGCACCGCCTTGCCGTCCGCCAGGATCTGCCCTTTCTCGTTGCTGAGGCTGGCCGCGGTCAGCGTCAGGTCGGCGCCGCCGCTCTTGGCGGTGGCGATCTGGCCGTTATTGTTGTTGACGGCTTGGGCGACGATGGTGATGGCGCCGCCGGCGACGATCTTGCCGTCGTTGTTCAGATTGGCGCCGGCCTGCGTGAAGGTCAGCGTGCCGGCGCTGGTGATGGCGGCGTGATTGTCAACTTGCTGGTCCACCGCCAGCAGCAGGTTGCCGGCCGTGCCGATGCTGGCGCCGGTGTCGTTCTTCAGCATATGCGCGCTCAGCTTGAGGTTGCCGTTGGCGGCGATCAGGCCACTGTTGACGAGGTCGCCGCCGATCAGCACATTGGTATCGCCGATGCCGACGTTGACGATGCGGCCGCCGCTGCTGTCAAGGCTTGCCGCCGTCAAGTCCAGCGTGCCAGCGGCGCCTTCGGCCTCGATCGTGCCGCCCGCATTGCCCAGCGCGCCCACGGCGCCCAGCTTCAGGCTCTTGCCGGCTTGCAGCGTGCCGGAGCCGTTGTCCAGGTCGGTACCGCTGCTCAGCGTGGTATCGCCGCTGGCGAGTATCTTGCCGCCGCGGTTGCTGATGCTCTGGCTGGTGATGCTGATGTCGGCGCCGGATGCGCTGCTGGTGGCGATCTGCCCGCCATCGTTGTTGAAGCTGGCCGCGTTGAACGTGGCCGTGCCGCCGGCAATCATCTGGCCGCTGTTGCTGAAGCTGGCGCCGGTTTGCGTGAAACCGAGCGTGCCGGCGCTGCTGACCGTGCCCTGGTTTTGCATCTGCTGCGTTACCGCCAACTCCAGCTTGCCGCCGGCGGCGATGGTGCCGCCCGCGAGGTTTTGCGCGCTCTGCGCCGACAGCAGCAGCTTGCCGTTGCTGGCGATCATGCCGCTGCTGACGATGCTGCCCTGGCTGCTGATGCTGGCATCGCCGTTGCCGACGTTGACGATGCGGCCCGCCATGTTGTCGATGGACTGGCCCTGCACCGCCAGCGTACTGCCGGCGGCCAGCGCTTCGATCACGCCGCTGGCGTTGGCGAGTGCGCCGCCAGCGCTCACCTGCATGTCACGGCCGGCTTGCAGCGCGCCGTGCGCGTTGTCCAGTGCGCCGTAGACGTTGACGCCAGCGCTGCCGCTGGCCAGCACGCTGCCGCCGCGGTTGCTCATGGTCTGGCTGTCCAGGCCGATGTCCGCGCCGGAGTTGCTCAGTGTGGCGATCTGGCCGCCGTCGTTGTTCAAACTGCCCGCGCTAAGGCCAATCCGGCCGGCGGCCGTCAGCGTGCCGCTGTTGGTGACTTGCGAGATGGTTTGCCAGGAATCCAGCGTGCCGCCGCTATAGATGGCGCCGCGATTGTCCAGCAACTGCGACAGCGACAAGCTCATCGAACGGACGGACGACACGCTGCCGCTGTTTTGCAGGCTCTGCGCGCTCAGGTCCAGCGTGCCGTTGCCGGCAATGGTGCCGCTGCTGCTGATGCCGCCCTGGGCGCTAACGCTGGTGGCCGCGGGACCGACATTGACCATGCGGCCGCTACCATTGTCAATGGCGTCTGCCTGCACCTGCATGGCGCTACCGGATGCCACGGCTTCGATCACCCCGGCGTCATTGCTCAGCGCGCCGCCAGCGTTGAGGCGCATATCCTGCCCCGCTTGCAACGTGCCTTGCGCGTTGTCCAGCGCGGCGCCGACGTTGAGTACCGCGTCGCCGCTGGCTTGCACCCGGCCACCGTGGTTGCTCAGGCTCTGGCTAGCGATCACGATGCCGGCGTTGGCGTTCGGCAGCGTCGCGATCAGTCCGCCATCGTTGTTCAGGCTACCGGCGGCGATGGTCGCCGGTCCGGCCGAGACGATTTGGCCGCTGTTGTTGACGATGGCCGTGGTCTGCTTGAACGTCAAGGTAGCGCCGCTGTTAACGATACCCTGGTTGTCCAGCTGCTGCGCCACGTCCAGGTCCATGCGCTGTCCCGACTGCACGCTGCCGCCCGTCAGGTTGCGCAACGTCCCGGCCGCCAGATCGAGGCTGCCGTTACCGGCGATCAAGCCACTGTTAGTGACAAGCCCCAGGGCGCTCACCGTCGCCGCGCCCGTGCCGACGTTGACCACGCGGCCGGCGCTGTTGTCGATCGTACTCGCCTGCAGCGTCAGGCTGCTGGC
>KB906725.1:2986376-3300493 GCA_000381565.1 Oxalobacteraceae bacterium AB_14 | reverse complement strand
GTCCTTCAGCGTGGCGATCTGGCCGCCGTCGTTGTTCAGGCTGCCAGCGGCGATGGTCGCCTGTCCGGCCGAGACGATCTGGCCGCTGTTATTAACCACTGCCGTGGCCTTGCTGAACTCTAGCGTGCCGCCGCTGCTGATCGTGCCCTGGTTGTCCAATTGCTGCGTAACGGCCAGGTCCAGCGCCAGACCGGACGACACCGTGCCTGCGGCCTGGTTTTGCAGGTTGCCAGCCGCCAGGTGCAAGCTGCCATTGCCGGCGATCAGGCCGCTGTTGATGATGGCCTCCTGCGCCGAGACAGTCGCCGCCGCACTGCCGACGTTGACGATGCGGCCTGCCGTGTTATCGATGGAAGCAGCCTGCACGCGCAATGCGCTGGCGGCGCCGATAGCCTCCATGACGCCGTTGTTGTTGTTCAGGGCCGCGCCAGCCGCGAATTGCAGATCCTGCCTGGCCTGGATGGAACCGTGCGTATTGTCCGCCGCGTAGGCGACGCCCACCGTCACATTGCGGTCGGACTGGATCACGCCGCCGCGGTTGCTCAGGCTCTGCGCCTTGAGCGCGATGTCGGAACCGGAGCCGCGCACCGTGGCCAATTGGCCGCCGTCATTGTTGAAAACGCCGGCGTTGATCGTCGCCGTGCTGCCGGCGACGATACTGCCGCCGTTACGCACGGCGACCGTCGTCTGTGTAAAGTCCAGCTTGCCGATGCTGCTGATGGCGCCCATGTTGTCCAGCTGCTGGGTTACGCCCAGCGCAAGGTTCTTGCCTGCGGTGATGGTGGCGCTGGCGTTGTTCTCCAAGGTCTTCGCCGCTATTGCCAGATCGCCATTGCCGGCGATCTGGCCACCGTTCAGTATCGCGTCCTGAGCGACTACGCTGCTGGCGCCGGTGCCGACGTTGACGATGCGGCCGTCCGTGTTATCGATGGAAGCGGCCAGCACTTTCAAGGCGCTGGCCGCGCCGACCGCTTCCATCACGCCGTGGGTGTTATTCAGCGCGGCACCGGCCGTGGTCTGTAAATCCTTGCCGGCCTGGATGCTGCCCGAAGTATTGTTCAGCGCACCGTCGACGGTCAGCGTGGCGTTGCGGTCGGCTACGATGGCGCCGCCCTGGTTACTGGCGCTGCCGGCGCTAATGTCGAGGTCCGACTGCGACTGCTTGACCGTCGAAATCAATCCTCTATCGTTGTTCAACACGCCTGCGGCCAGATTGATGCCGCCGCCGGAAACGAACCACGCATCGTTGTTGACGACTGCCGTGGTCAAGCCGAAGTTCATCAGGCCCTCACTGCTGACCGTGCCGTGGTTGTCCAACAGGTCGCGCACCGCCAGGCCGAGGCCCGCGCCCGCCAGGATGCTGGCGCCAGCGCTGTTGCTGACCGATAGCGCGCTCAAGTCCAGCTTGTCGCTGGCGGCGATGCGGCCGCCGTTCAATACGTAGCTGGCGCTGCCGATGCTGGCGCCATTGCGGCCCGCGCCGACGATGCTGCCATCGGTGTTGTCGATGCCGTTGGCTTGCACCGACAACCGGCTCTCGGCGCCCAGCGCCTCGGCGGCGCCGTTACCGTTGTTGAATGCGCCGCCGGCGCTCAGCGTCAAATTCTGCGCGCCCTGGATCACGCCGAACCGGTTGTCCACCGCGCCGCCGACCTGGAGAGCGGCGCTGCCGGCGGCAAGAATGCGGCCGTTGTGGTTGCCCAGTTGCTGGCTTTCGATGTCGATATCGCCGCCGCTCGCCCCGGTGGTGGCGATCTGGCCGCTATCGTTGGCCAGCTTGCCTGCCTTGATGAGCAAGCCGCCGTTGGCGATGATGGAACCGCTGTTGCCGACGTTGCCTGTGGTCTTGCTGAACACCAGCGAGGCGCCGCTCTGGATCGCGCCGTCATTCCGCAGCAGTTGCTCCACCGCCAGCGTCATGTCCTGGCCCGACGTGAGCGCGCCGCCCAGGCCGTTGTGCACGGTATCAGCCCTTACCTTGACGTCGCCATTGCCTGCAATCAGGCCGGTATTCTGGAGATCAGCTTCCGACGTGATGCCGGTATCGCCGCTACCGACGTTGGCGATGCGGCCGCCGGCATTGACGATAGCTCCGGCATTGAGTTGCATGCGGCTGGTACTGCCCGACGCCTCGATCACGCCGGCGCTGTTGTTCAACCTGTCCCCGGCGGCGATGGACAGATCCCGGCCGGCCTGCACGGTGCCGCTGCTGTTGTCGAGCGCGCCGTCCAGCTGGATATCGACGGCGCCGCCGGCGGCGACGCCGCCGCCACGGTTATCCAAGGCCGCGCCGTGCAGGTTGATGCCGCTGACGGAACCGGCCGACGTGGCGATCTGTCCGGCATTGGCGACGTTGTGCGCCTGCACATTGATGTCGCCCGCCGCGACCATCTGGCCGCTGTTGCGCATGTCGGCCTTGGCGCTGCCCAAGTCCAGCGCGCCGGCGCTGCTGATCAGGCCGGCGTTGTCGAGCTGCTGGCGGACGGCCAGCTTGAATGCCCCGCCACTGGACAGTGTGCCGCCGTTGCTTACGGTGGCGGCCGTCATTGCGAGCTTGCCGTTACCGGCGATCAGTCCGTCGCTGACGATGGCGCCGGCGGCGACGACCGAACTGTCGCCGCCGCCGGCGTTGACGATGCGGCCGCTCTGGTTCTGGATGGCGCCGGTGTCAAGGCTGAGTTTGCTGCCGGCGCTGACCGCTTCGATCACGCCGCCCTGGTTGAGCAAGGTTTGCGCGGCATGGACGGTGGCATCGCGCTGGCCGTGGATCAAGCCTTTACTGTTGTCCAAGTCGCCTTTCGAGGCGGTGAGGCCGACGTCGCGGTCGGCCAACAGGCTGCCGCCGCGATTGCTGATATCGGCCGCGCTGAGCGCCAGACTGGCGCCGGAAGCGGCTGCGGTGCCGATCTGGCCGCCGTCATTGCCAGCATGCAGCACGGCGATGTGGATATCGCCGCCGGCCGCCATCTGGCCGCCATTGTTCAACGTCGCGGCGCTTTCGTTGAAATCGAGCGCGGCGCCGCTGGTGACGCCACCCTGGTTGTCCAGTTGTTTGCTGACGGCCAGCGCCAGGCTGTCTGCCGCCTGGACGGTACCGCCGCTTTGGTTCTGCATGGTCTGCGCGGCAACCGTCAACGCGCCGTTCGCGCCGATGACGCCGGTGTTCAGCAGATTGCCGGCGGCGCCGATGTCGGTGACGCCGTTGCCGGCATTGACGATGCGGCCTTGGGTGCTGTCGATCTCGCCGGCGCGCACATGCAGGGCGCCGGTGGCACCGATGGCTTCGATGGCGCCGGACTGGTTGTCCAGGCTTCCGCCGGCGTCGAGCGCCAAGCCACGCACGGCCTGGATCTGGCCGTTGTGGTTGTCTACCGCGCCAGTAGCGGCGATGGTTGCGCGTGCGCTTGAGACCAGCTTGCCGTCGCGGTTGACGATGGCGCCGCTGCTCAGTGCCAGATCGCCGCCAGCCGTCAACAAGCCGCTGCCATTGTCCACGCTCTGGACCTGGAGGTCGGCGTCGCCGCCGATGACCAGCTGGCCCGCATGATTGTCGAGGGTGGCGCCGTGGATGCTGGCGCCGCGCTGCACGTTCAATTGCCCGGCGCGGTTGTTGAGCGCGCCGCCATGGACCGTCAGCGACGACAGGTTCATCTGGCTGGCTATGTTGTCGAGCGCGCTGGCCGTCAGTGCGATGCCGCTGCCGGAGAGGATCTGGCCGCCATCGTTGTTGATCGCGCCGGCCACATGGACGAAGCCCGGCACGACCGGCACGGGCGGCGTAGCGCCGGCGTTGGCGGCGCCGCCATCGGTGCCGGCGCCACTCCCGGTGCCGCCTGCGTTGCCGCTGCCTGCGCCGCTGTCGCCGCCCGTGCCCGTGCCGGCGCCAGCACCACCGTTGCTGGTGCCGCCATTGCCCGCACCATCCACGCCATCCGCGCCTGCGGCGGCCGGCGCAGCGCCGACCTGCCCGCCGCCCACGTTATGCAGGCTGGCCGCCACCACATCCAGCGCCACCGCTCCACTCTGCAGTATCTTGCCCGACTGGTTATTGATGCCGCCGCCGGTGCTGCTCAGCGCCAGGCTGGGCGCCTGGATCACGCCGTGACCGTTCTCGACATCACCCTGCACCGCCAGCACCGCGCGGCCGGCGCTGCTGATCAGATTGCTGTTGCCCAGGCTGGCGGCCGCCAACTGCAGGCCGGCCGCGCCGCTGATGGTGCCGCTGTTCGCCACCCCCGCCGGCGTGTTCAGCGCCAGCGTGCTGCCGGCGGAGATGGCGCCGCTGTTGGCCACGCCATCCCGCGCCGTGGCCGACAAAGCCAGGCTGGCCGCCAGGCTGCCGGTATTTTCCAGCCTGCCCTCGGTGGTGACGACCAGCTCGCCCGCCGCAGCGCCCAGCGCACCGGCATTGCGCACGCCGACACCAGCCTCGGTGCCGACCAGCGTGATCTTGTTGGCGTACATGCCGCCCAGCTGCGAGGCATCGATGCCGTAACGGGGCGCCTCCCCGCCGGCCGCCACCGGGGTCGCGGTACCGCCGGCAGCCGCGCCGCCGGCGGCCAGGGCGACGTCGTTGACGCCGGTCGTCACATCCAGCTGTTGCGCCCACAGGCCGGCGTTCAGCTGCACCGAGCGCGCGATCAGGGCCGTGTAGTCGGTCTGCCGCGCGTCCAGGCCCGCGCCGCCGATGCTGACCATGCCGCCCCGCACCGCATAGCCGCGCAGCGCGCCATCGGTGTCGTCCAGCAAGGGTTTGCCGGTGGTCAGCGTGGCGCGGCTGACGTTGATGAAACCGGCGCCGTCGACCACGATGCCGGCCGGATTGGCGATCACCAATTCCGCGCGCGATCCGGCCACCTCGATATAGCCGCGCAACTGGCTCGGATCGTTGGCGTGCACTTCGTTCAGGATCACCCGCGCGCTGCCTCGCTCCAGCCACGGATTGGCGTCGATCCAGCCGCCCAGTTGGCTCTGCACGGCGGTGCGCGAGTTGTTCAGCACGGCGCCCGTCTTGGGCACATCGAAGCGGCTGTAGACGTTGCGCGACACGCCCGCCGCGCTCGGCGTCTGCACGTTGACCTGCAACACGCCGTTGGCCGCGTTGAGCACGGTGGCCTGCTGGCGCCCTGCCGCGTTCGGATCGGCGATGATCTGCGCCGAGGCCAGCCCGGCCAGCAAGGCCGTCCCGCCAAACGCACCGAGCAGCGCGCGGGCCAGGCGGCGCAAGCGCGTCGCCATGCCGCCTTGCCGGCCGCCCGCCGCCGTCCCCGCCGGGCCCGCCTGCCCAGCGCCCTTGCCGCTGCTGCGGGCGGTTTCCTGTACGGCCATGCAGAGGCCTCGGGCTTTGTTGAAGACGATACGGTAGCAGAGCTTGTTCATTGCGGGTCCTTCCGCCGGCGGGGTTGAGGCCGGCAAAAAAGTTAATACTGATAGTTGACGTTGAAACCGCCGGCATTGGGGGCGGTACGGAAATGTTCGGGCTTGCGGATCGGCCGCCCGATGAAGAGATCGATCTGGGCGCCGCCGAACTGGCCGCGCCAGCCGAGCGCGCCGCCGGCCAGGCTGGTGCCTGCCAGCGCGGCGGCGTGCGGACCCGCGACCTGGCCATAATCCAGGCCCAGGTAAAGCTGGGTTCGCTCGTTGATCGACCAGCCGAGGTCGTTACGCAGCAGCCAGCCGCGCTCGGCCGACAGGCTGGCCTCGCCGTCGAAACCGCGCACCGTGTAGCGTCCGCCGATGGCGAAGCGGTCCTGCGGGATCAGCGTCGAGCGGTTCCATTGCGCGCGCCAGTTGGCCTGGTATTGCAGCCTGGCCGAGCTCAGCGCGAACGGCAGCGTCAGCGTGGCGTCGGCATTGACGATGGTGGGCCGCGCGGTGCCGTCGTCGAACTGTTCCTCGGGCGCCGGCAAGGTGCCGAACAGATGGGAACCGCGCTTGTAGAGCAGGTTGGCGTCCAGCGTGGCGTCGCCGAGGAATTCCTTGTGCGACAGGCCCAGCTCGTGGCCGCCCATCTGGCGGCGCTGCACCTGCACTTCGGTGTCGTCGATGAAGTTGTTGCTGCGGCGGCGGTACAGGCGCAGCGAGACGGTGGTCTTGCGGGCGGCGTCGCGGTACAGCACGCGCGCGGCCTTGAACTCCAGGTTGCCGCTGGTGCCGCTGTACACATAGGTCTGGTTGGCGCCGGCGATGCCCTGGTAGTAGCGGTAGCGGCTGGCGTTGAGCGAGAACAGCCAATACCCGGCCGGCATCGAATAGTGCAGCGCGTAGTTGCGGGTGCCGTGGTCGCGGCCCGCGCCGAGACCGGACAGGTCGCGCGTGACGCTGACATAGGCCAGCTCCTGCCAGCCCAGCAGATTGTCCAGCGACAGCGTGGCGCCGCCCTGGTATTTGCCGGTGGAGTCGCTGCCGCTGTCGTCGGCGGACAGGCTCAGGCGCACCGGCAGCGCCTGGCGCCACTTGATCAGCAGGTCGCTTTCGCCGGGCTGCTCGCCGGGCACGATTTCGATATCGGCCTCGGCGGTTGGCACGCGCTTGAGGTTTTCCAGCGCCTGCTCGATGTCGCGCAGGTTGAGCAGGTCGCCTGGCCGGGCCGGCAGCGCGGTGCGCCAGGAGGCGCGGTCGTTGCTGGCGCCGGCCGCCGGTGCGGCGTAACGGATCGCGCGGATGCGGCCCGGCACCAGCACCAGTTGCAGCTCGCCGCCGCGCAGGTCCTGCGGCGCGGCCAGCACGCGGGTGGTGACGTAGCCGGCGGCGATCAGCGCGTTCTGCACCTTGCCGATCACGGCGTTGACGCCGCCACTGCCCAGGCACAGGCCGGCGGCATCGGCGGCCGCGCCCAGCGCCCAGGCGAAGCGCGCCGCCTGGTCGCCCTGCAGGGCAATGTGGCGGATCGGGAAACACGGGGTCTCGTTCAGCGGATAGCCGGCCGCGGCCTGGACCGGCTCGCGCGGCAGCCGCACGGCGGGCCGCTGCTCCTCGGCCTGCTCGTTCTGTGCCCGCTGCTTTTGTTGCTGACGCTGGATTTGTTGCGTCGCGATCTCGGCCTGGCTCTGGCCGTGCGCGCCGTGTTGGACCAGGCTGCACAGCAGTACCGCGCCGCGCAACCGACTGCTTATTTGTTGCATTTATTACCTTGCAGAAACCCAATAGTTGCAAATTATATCTATCGAGTTTCCTTATGGCAATTAATTTATTTTAAAATATATAACTTTTATTCTGATAGTTGCTTAGTGCCCTTGCCCGCCGCCGAGGTAGGCCGCGATCACTTTCGGATCGGTCTTCAGGCTCTCGGCCGGGCCATGGACCGAGATCGTGCCATTTTCCAGCACGTAGCCATAGTCGGCCACATTGAGCGCGGCGGCCGCGAACTGCTCCACCAGCAGCATCGTCACCCCTTCGGACTTCAGGCGCTGGATGATGCGGAACACTTCCTCCACCAGGATGGGCGCCAGGCCCATCGACGGTTCGTCGAGCAGGATCACTTCCGGATTGAGCATGACGGCGCGCGCCATCGCCAGCATCTGCTGCTCGCCGCCGGACAGCGTGCCGGCCAGTTGGTGCTGCCGTTCCTTCAGGCGCGGGAACAGCTCCAGCGCCTTTTCCAGGTCGTGCTTGATGTCGCCCCTGGGCCGCGCGCGCGTGAAGCGCGGGAAGGCGCCCAGCAGCAGGTTGTCCGTGACCGTCATCGAGGCGAACACGCGCCGTCCTTCCGGCGAATGCGCCAGACCGGCGCGCGCGATCAGGTGCGAGTCGGCGCCGGTGATGTCCTTGCCGGCCAGCGTGACCTTGCCGTCCTTGGGCTTGAGCATGCCGGAGATGGCGCGCATGGTGGTGGTCTTGCCGGCGCCGTTGGAGCCGATCAGCGTGACCAGCTTGCCCTTCGGGACCTCCAGCGAGATGCCGTGCAGGACTTCGACTTTGCCGTATGACGCGTGCAGATTGGTGATCGATAGCATGTGCTGTCCTCGTTAATGCGCCGCAGGCGCTTTGGTGCCACCGTGTTCTTCGCCGCTGCCGCCCAGGTAGGCCTCGATCACCTTGGGATCGCTCTGCACCGCGGCCGGCTTGCCTTCGGCGATCCTCTGGCCGAAGTCCAGCACCGTCACCGTGTCGGACAAGGCCATCACCACGTCCATGTGGTGCTCGATCAGGATGATGGTGATGCCGTGGTCGCGGATCTTGCGGATGATCGCCATCAGTTCCTTGATGTCCGGCGCGGTCAGTCCGGCCGCCGGCTCATCGAGCAGCAGCAGGCGCGGACTGAGGCCCAGCGCGCGGCCGATTTCCAGCAGGCGCTGTTTGCCGTATGGGAGGTTGCGCGCCTCCTCGTTGGCCAAGTCCGACAGGCCGACAAACTCCAGGATGCTGGCGGCGCGCTCGCGCGCTGCGCTTTCCTCGCGCTGGTAGCGCGGCGTTTGCAGCATCACATCCAGCACGTTGGATGCGAAGGTGTTGTGCAGGCCGACCAGCACGTTCTCGGTCGCGGTCATCTCGCCGAACAACTGCACGTTCTGGAAGGTGCGCGCCACGCCGCCCAGCGCGATCTCGGACGGCGTGCGGCCGGAGATCACCGCACCCGCGAACGACACCTTGCCGGCGGTCGGCTTGTAGATCCCGGTCAGCACATTCATCATCGTGCTCTTGCCCGAGCCGTTGGGGCCGATCAGGCCGTGCACGGAACCCTGCAGCACGTTCAGGTCCACCTGGTTGAGCGCCTTCAGGCCGCCGAACTGCATCAGTATCTGGTCGACGCTGAGCAGCGTGTCGCCGGCCTTGCCGCCCTTGGCCCGCGCGAACGGCTCGACGCCGCTGGCCAAGGGCGGCAAGGCCTTCGCGTGGACCGCGCTTTTGCCGACAAGGCTGAACAGGAAGCCGACGATGCCGTCCTGCAGATAGTAGACCACGAACAGCGTCATCAGACCGAACACCGTCAGGCGCCAGTCGACGATGTTTTCCAGCTTGTACGAGAACGCCGCCATGCCGATGGTGGCAACCAGCGGTATCAGCACCTCGCGCGGCGTCGAGCGTTTTTTCGCCAGCATGTAGGCCGAGCCGATCACGCCCAGCACCGCGGCGGCGGTGGCGATCTGGCGGAACAGTTCAATGTCGGCCAAGAGGCTGGGCAGCATCACCACGATCATCGCGCCGATCAGCGCGCCGGAACGGGTCTTGCGGCCGCCCATGATCACCGCCAGCAGGAACAGGATGGTCAGCTCGAAGTTGTAGGTGTTGGGCGAGATGTACTCTTCCGAATACGCATACAGGCTGCCGGCCAGGCCCGCGAAGCCGGCGCTGATGACGAAGGCGTACACCTTGTAGCGGTACACCGAAACGCCCATGCAATCGGAGGCGATCGGGCTGTCGCGCAGCGCCTCGAAGGCGCGGCCCAGGTTCGATTTCAGTATGCGGTGCACGACGATCAGCGACACCACCATCAGCGCCGCCACCATGTAGTAGTAGCCGACTTCGCCGAGCTTCTGGCCGATGATGACCGGCTTGGCGATCTTGATGCCCATCGGGCCTTCGGTGAGGAAGGTCATCTCGTTGATCAGGATCTGGATGATGGTGCCGAAGGCCAGCGTCACCATCGCCAGGTACGGGCCGGTGACGCGCAAGGCCGGCAGCGCGAGGATGGCGCCGAACACCGCGGCGCCGGCCACGCTGGCCGGGATCGCGATCCAGAACGGCGCGCCGAGCTTGAACACCATCACGCCGGTGGCGTAGGAGCCGATGCCGAACAGGCCCGCGTGGCCCAGCGATACCTGCCCCGTGTAGCCGACCACGATGTCCAGTCCGAACAGCAGGATGGCGTAGATCAGGATCGTTTCAAACAAATGGATGTAGTACGGATTCGGGATCAGCACCGGATACAGCACCAGCGCCGCCAGGCCCAACACGCTCGCCGCGATGAGTTTCATATTCATGGATCAGACCTTTTTGATGGCGGCTTTGCCGAACAGGCCGGACGGCTTGATCGCCAGTACCAGCAGGAGCAGCAGCAATCCCGGCACTTCCTTGTAGCCGGTCGAGATGTAGTAGCCGGTGGTGGTCTCGGCGATGCCCAGTATCAGCCCGCCGACGATGGCGCCGACGCCGGAGGTCAGGCCGCCGATGATGGCCACCGCGAACGCCTTCAGGCCCAGCGAGGCGCCCATGGTGGCGCCGGTCAGCGTCAGCGGCGCCACCAGCACGCCGGCGAATGCCGCCGTGGCCGAAGACAACGCGTACGAAAAGGTGATCACCATGCGGGTGTTGATGCCCATCAGGCCCGCCGCGTCGCGGTCGTTGGCGGTGGCCACCACGGCCTTGCCGTAGATCGATTTGCGGTTGAAGATCTCCACCGCCGCCATGATCGCCAGCGCGCCGACGATCACCGCCACCTGCATCGGCTGCACGTTCGCGCCCAGCACCTGGAACGGCGTGGAACTCAGCGGCGACGGGAAGGTCAGGTCGTCCTTGCCCCAGATATTCTCGGCCACGTTCTTGAAGATGATGGCCAGCGCGATGGTCGACATGATCCAGCCGAACTCCGACTTGATCTTGATCGCCGGCCGCACGCCTATCCATTCGACGAACATGCCTTGCAGCGCGCCGAACACGATCACCAGGGGGATCATCAGCAGGTAGCTCATGTAAGGCCCGCCGTGGATGGTCCCGACCAGGCTAAGCCCGACCAGTGCGCCCAGCATCAGCGACTCCCCCTGGCCGAAGTTAAGCGTGCCGGAAGTGGCGAAGGTGAGCTGATAGCCGAAGGCGATGACGGCGTAGATCATGCCGAGCGCGATGCCGCTGAATGCCAGTTGCAGGAAGATATCCATGATGACCACCACTGTAGGACGACAAGAAAAAGGCCAGGCTTGAATCCTCAAGACTGGCCGGTACCAATGCGGCGCGAACTTACTTGACCGGCACGACTTTGCCGTCCTTGACTTCGCCGAAGACGGTGATGTTGGCGGTGATCGCCTCGTGGTTGTCCTTGCTGAACGGCTTGCTGTAGCTGGTGACGACGCCGTCAACCTTTTCGTTCAGGCTTTCCAGCGCGGCCTTGACTTTCGGGCCTTCGGTGGAACCGGCCTGCTTGATGGCGGCCGCCAGCAGGTAGATCGAATCGTAGCCCTGCGCCGCCGACACCGGCGACGGCATGCGGCCGCCAGGCGGATGGTAGGCCTTCATGTAGGCGTCGATGAAGGCTTTGCGCTTGGGCGTGGTCGGCTCCTGGATGAAGGTCTGCGGCATGCGGGTGCCGTTGCCGTTCTTGCCGGCGTTGTCGATGAAGTTCGCCATCGACAGCGTCCAGCTGCCGATCAGCGGCACTTTCCAGCCCAGTTTTTCCATGCCGTTGGCGATCTGCGCCAGTTCCGGGCCGATACCGTAGGTCAGCACCACCTCGGCGCCGGCCTGCTTGGCCTTGAGCAGCTGGGCCGTCATGTCGACGTCCTTCAGATTGTATTTTTCGACGGCGACGGCCTTGATGCCTTTTTTATCCAGCGCCTTTTCCAGATCCTCGCGACCGAGCTGGCCGTAGTTGGTGGAGTCGGCCAGAATGGCGACCTTCTTGAACTTGCGCGTGTCGATCGCTTCCTGCACGATCATGTGCGACTGGATCGTATCATTGGCCGAGTTGCGGAAGATGTAGTTTTCAGGCTGGTCGGCGAACTGCTTGGTGACGATGGAGCCGGTGGCGACGTTGTTCATGACCGGGATCTTGGCTTCCTGGTAGAAGCGCTGCGAGGCCAGGGCCACGCCGGTGTTGATGTAGCCGACGGTGGCGGCGACTTTCTCTTTGTTGATCAGTTCCTGGGCGATCTGCACGCCGCGTTCGTTCTTGGCTTCGTCGTCGCGTTCGATCAGCTGGATCTGGCGGCCCAGCAGGCCGCCCTTGGCATTGATCTCCGCCACCGCCAGCTTGACGCCGTCGCGCATCGACACGCCCATCGGCGCGGAACCGCCGGTGAAAGGACCGGCCACGCCGATCTTGATCGGCTCAGCCGCCATCGAGGAAGCCGAGAAACCGAGCGCCATGCCTGCAACGAGCATTTTCAACTTGAAATTCATCTGTCATCTCCTGTTTACAACGTTCTTTTAATAGTCGCTTACGTGGGAAACTCGGCTGGATAGACCTCCCCATCGATGGAGCATTGTAGGTTAGTAGATCGGCAGCAGCAACAGATAGATGTGCGGCGTCGCAGCAAGCGGCCATGAGGGCGCGCGTGTAAGCTAGCTGTAAGAATTGAACGGGAAATTGGCCTGCTTTACATGCCCGAGGTGCGCTGCGCCAGCGCACGGTTGGCGAAACGCATCTGTGTCTCGGACAGCGCTTCGTTGCGGTCGAAGCCCATCGAGCCGTCGCGCAGGCCGATGGCCATCGCCATCACCGCTTCAGGATACTCCAGGTCCGCCGCCTTTTCTATCAGGCGGCGCGCGGCCTGGTCGTCGCGCTTGACGCCGTCGCCGCTCAGATACAGGTTCGCCAGCGCGAACATCGCGGCCGGCATTTGCCGGTTGGCGGCGAACTGCAGCCAGTGGGCCGCGGTCTTGGTGTCGCGCGCGACCGCCATGCCGTTCCGGTACATCATGCCCAGATAGTAGGCGGCCAGCGGATCGCCGGCCTTGGCGGCGGCGCTGAAGATCGAATATGCTTTCGGCAGGTTGGCGGGTGCGCCGGAACCGCCGCGCAGATAGTGGCGCGCTTCGTCGACCGGTCCGGCCGCGACGACGCCTGCGGCGCCCGCCGCCAACACCATCGTCATCAATCTCACCGCCAGCAACTGCTTCATGCGCCCTCCACTCATAACGACAAATCGATGGCGTACAGGGCCAGGCCCTTGCCGCCGCCATCGTCCGCTTTAATCTGCGAGACTGCCTTCAGGCCCGCCTCCTTCGCCAGTTCCACCATGTTGGGGGCGGAGTGAAACACCACCGCGCCCCTGGTCGCCACCGGCGCGAAACGCCAGCTGCGCGTCGAGCCGTTGACGGCGCGGGTGACGTTCTTGCGCTGCTGGATGTAGGCGATCAGCACATCGCGGCTGGCGTCCGGCGAGGCCAGGATGGTCTTGCTGCCGTCCAGCCCGGGGAAAGCTCCGCCACCGCTGGCGCGGTAGTTATTGGTCGCGACCAGGAATTGCTGCGTCGGCGCCATCGCCGCGCCCTGGTATCGCAGGTCGGTGATGCGCTGGCCGACCGGCCTGGTGACGTCGATCTGGTAGCTGACATCGGCGCTGCTCAGCATGTCGAAGTTGAATCCCGGGGTCGCCGTGTTGACCAGCTCCTGCTGCGCGCCGCTGGCCGGATCGATGCGGTTGAAGCGCTCCGCCGCCTTTTCCAGCCAGGCTTTCAGGCCGGCGCCGTCCACCTTGACCACGTGCAGCGCGTTCGGGTACAGATACAGGTCGGCCACGTTGTTGAGCGCCAGGCCGCCGGCCTTGACGTCGGTGTAGTCGCCCGCGCCGGCCGCACCGGCCTTGAACGGCGACGCCATCGACAGCACCGGCAGCGCCGCGTACTGCGGCAGATTGGCCTTGACGTAGTTCAGCACATAGGCGGTCTGCGCCTGGTTCACCACCCCGATGGCGCTGATGTCGCCGACGTCGGCGAAATAAGTCGTCATACGGAAGTCGCTGGTGCCGACCGGGGTTTTCACGTAGCCGATGGTGGCCTCGTGTTCGGCGGCCACCAGCGGCGCGATGGCCGGATCGGCGGCGATGTAGCTGCCGTCGGCGTTCCGGGTCGAGCGTACTTCGACCGTGGTGCGGCGCTTGTCCACCACCCAGGCCTTGCCGTCGTATTTGAGGCGCAGGCCGATCACGCCCAGGTGCTTGCCCCACAGGTTGGCCATCACGGCGGGCACGCCATGGACGGTGCCCCTGGCCTTGTCCACGTCCGGCAGGCCGAATTCCGGCACCTTGCTGGCCGCGTCCGGGAACGGCTGGTGCGAGTGGCCGATCAGCATCGCGTCCACGCCTGGCACTTGCGCCAGGTAGTAGTTGGCGTTTTCCATCTCCGGCGAGTACGGCGCGCCATCGAGGCCGCCGTGCGAGATCGCCACCACCAGGTCCGCGCCCTGCGCGCGCATCTGCGGAATGTACTTCAGCGCCGTTTCGCGCACGCCTTCGGCGTAGACTTTACCTTCCAGCCAATGCTGGTCCCAGGACATGACCACCGTCGGCGCGAAGCCGATGATGCCGACCTTGATCGTCGCCGTCACCGGCTTGCCGTCCGGACCGGTGGCGCCGATCTGGCGCGTGAGGATGCGGTATGGCGCGAACAATGGTTGCCTGGTCCGGGCGCTGTAGATATTCGCCAGCACGATGGGAAAGTGAGGCCCGGCGCAGCGCGGCGCGTCGGCGGGCACGCCGTCCACGTCGAAATGGCTGGCGGTGACCTGGTTCAGGTACGCCAGGCCGTAATTGAATTCGTGATTGCCGATGCCGCCGCCGTCCACGCCCAGCAGGTTCATGGCCTTGTAGATGGCCAGCGTGTCGCCGCAAGCGACCGGCGCGACCAGCGCCTGGTAGTCGGCCAGCGCCGTGCCCTGGATGGCGTCGCCGTTGTCGAGCAGCAGATTGTTGGGGAATTCGGCGCGCGCCCGCTTGATCAAGGTGGCGGTGCGTTCGAAGCCGATCGACGGATCGGCCTTGAGCTTGTAGTAGTCGTAGCCGAGCACGGTCGCGTGCAGGTCGGTGGTTTCCAGCAGCGCCAGCGTGGCCTCGGCGCCCACAGGCGGCAGGGCGCCCTGCGGCAGACCGGCACAGCCGAGCAACATGGTGGGCAACGCGAGGGAAATGCAGCAAACCGCTGAACGCATGGATAAATTATCTAAAGTTGCAACTTTTTGGCAACGGACCGATGCGCAACATCATACGCAGAGGATTTCCTTGCATCAAGCTACTTAAGGCCAGGAGAGCGTATTTTATCCTTTTTGTGGTAGAAAAGTCAGCATTTCGCGCCCAGCGTAGCCGACCTTGAGCGATCCCGTGCGTGCCCGGCGCTACACCGGCTATTTTGCTGCGAGGGAGTGGCCCGGCTAGGGTATAATCGAAGGTTTGATTTAAGCCTTGGAAAAGAAGAAAACATGGAAGCCGAACGCATCAACGCCCTCTCCGCCCTGCTCGCCGATATGACCTCGCGCGAAGCCGAACTACGGAGGTATCTTTGACTTCGATAAAAAGTCAGAGAAACTCGAACAAGTAAACGAAGAACTGGAAGACCCGACGGTCTGGAACGACCCGAAAAAGGCCCAGGATCTCGGCAAGGAAAAGAAATCGCTCGAAGCCATCGTCTTCGCGCTGACCAAGGCCGACACCGACCTCAAAGACATGGGCGACCTGTTCGCCATGGCCAAGGAGGAAGGCGACGACGACACGCTCGAAGCGCTGATCGTCGACGCCGAGGAAGTGCGCAAGGTCATCGAGGGCATGGAGTTCCGCCGGATGTTCAACAATCCGATGGACCCGAACAACTGCTTCATCGACATCCAGGCCGGCGCCGGCGGCACCGAGGCCCAGGACTGGGCGTCGATGCTGCTGCGCCAGTACGTGCGCTACGCGGAACGCAAGGGCTTCAAGGTCGAAGTCATGGAGCAGTCCGACGGCGAGGTGGCCGGCATCAAGACCGCCACCATCAAGGTCGAAGGCGACTACGCCTACGGCTACCTGCGCACCGAGACCGGCGTACACCGCCTGGTGCGCAAGTCGCCGTTCGACTCGGCCAACGGCCGCCATACCTCGTTCACGTCACTGTTCGTGTACCCGGAAGTGGATGACTCGATCGACATCGAGATCAACCCCGCCGACCTGCGCATCGATACCTACCGCGCGTCCGGCGCCGGCGGTCAGCACATCAACAAGACCGACTCCGCGGTGCGCCTGACGCACGGCCCGTCCGGCATCGTGGTCCAGTGCCAGAACGACCGCTCGCAGCACCGCAACAAGGCCGAGGCGATGGAAATGCTGAAGGCGAAGCTGTACGAGATGGAACTGCGCAAGCGCATGAGCGAGCAGCAGAAGCTGGAAGACTCCAAGACCGACGTCGGCTGGGGCCACCAGATCCGCTCCTATGTGCTGGACCAGTCCCGCATCAAGGACTTGCGCACCAACTTCGAGACCGGCAACACCAAGGGCGTGCTGGACGGCGACCTGGACGACTTCATCTCGGCATCGCTGAAGCAAGGCGTCTGATGAGTTCCTCGAATTCGCAGCGCGCGTTCATCTTCGACATGGACGGCACCATCGTCGACAATATGGCCTTCCACACCAAATCGTGGCTGGCCTTCTTCGCCCGTCGCGGCCATGACCTCGACGCGGATGAATTCTTCCGCGCCACGGCCGGCCGCCAGGGCCATGAAATCATGAGCACCTATCTTGGCCAGCAGATGACCAAGGAAGAAAGCGCCGCGCTCGATTTCGAGAAAGAGTCGCTGTACCGCGAGCTGTACGCGCCGCACCTGGCGACGGTGGCCGGCTTCGAAGCCTTTATCGCCCGCGCCAAAAGCGGGGGCGTCAAGCTGGCCGTGGCCACCGCCGCGCCGACCGAAAACATAGCCTTCACGCTGGACGGCCTGGACCTGCGCAAGCAGTTCGACGCCATCGCCGGCGCAGCCGACGTCGCCCACGGCAAGCCGGCGCCGGACGTGTTCCTGCTGGCGGCCCAGCGCAGCGGCACCCTGCCCGCCAACAGCATCGTGTTCGAAGATGCGCCGCTGGGCGTGGAAGCGGCACGCCGCGCCGGCATGCGCGCGGTGGTGCTGACCACCACCCTGCCGGCCGAGGCGTTCGCCGAATTCGACAACGTCATCGCCGTCGTGCGCGACTTCAGCGAGCTGGATGTCGAAGAGCTCTTCGCCGCCGCAATTAACTAATCATCACCTCAACAAAAGAACAGACCATGACTACGGATCTTCAAGAACAAGCAGGCAACGCCACCCCGCCCGACGAAAACAAGATCATCGCCGAGCGCCGCGCCAAGCTGGCCGCCATCCGCGAACAAGGCGTCGCCTTCCCGAACGACTTCAAGCCGCAACACAAAGCCGCCGACCTGCACCTGCAATACGGCGAGAAGTCGCGCGAAGAGCTGGAAGCCAATCCCGTGACCGTGGTGCTGGCAGGCCGCATGATGCTCAAGCGCGAAGCCGGCAAGAAGGCCGCTTTCGCCACGCTGCAGGACGCGTCGGGCCCCAAGGCCGATGGCCGCATCCAGATCTACGCCACGCTGGACCTGACCGGCGAAGCCGCGATGGCCGCGCTGCACCACTACGACCTGGGCGACATCCTGGGCGTGGTCGGCACGCTGTTCAAGACCAAGACCGACGAACTGACGATCAAGGTGTCGGAACTGCGCCTGATCACCAAGTCGCTGCGCCCGCTGCCGGACAAATTCCACGGCCTGGCCGACCAGGAAACCAAGTACCGCCAGCGCTACGTGGACCTGATCATGAACGAAGAGACGCGCCGCACCTTCAAGGCGCGTACCGCTGCGATTTCGTCGATGCGCCGCTTCATGGAAAAGAACGAGTTCATGGAAGTGGAAACGCCGATGCTGCACGCCATCCCTGGCGGCGCCGCGGCCAAGCCCTTCATCACCCACCACAACGCGCTGGACATGCAGATGTTCCTGCGTATCGCGCCTGAGCTGTACCTGAAGCGCCTGGTGGTGGGCGGCTTCGACCGCGTGTTCGAGATCAACCGCAACTTCCGCAACGAAGGCGTGTCGGTCCGTCACAATCCTGAATTCACGATGATGGAGTTCTACGCGGCCTACACCGACTACCACTGGCTGATGGACTTCACCGAAGCGATCATCCGCCAGGCCGCGATCGACGCCCACGGCACCGCGACGCTGACCTACGGCGGCCGCGAGCTGGATCTGGCCAAGCCGTTCCACCGCTTGACCATCGTCGATGCGATCAACAAGTACGCACCAGGCTACACGCCGGAGCAGCTGACCGACGCTGAGTTCATCAAGAAGGAACTGCTGAAGTTCGGCGTCAAGCCGTTCGCCACCGCCGGCCTGGGCGCGTTGCAACTGGCGCTGTTCGAGGAAACCGCCGAAGCGCAACTGTGGGAACCGACCTACATCATCGACTATCCGGTCGAAGTGTCGCCGCTGGCCCGTGCTTCGGACACCCGCGAAGGCATCACCGAGCGCTTCGAACTGTTCATGGTCGGCCGCGAGATCGCCAACGGCTTCTCCGAGTTGAACGACGCGGAAGACCAGTCGGCCCGCTTCCTGTCGCAGGTGGCGGCCAAGGACGCAGGCGATGAAGAGGCAATGTTCTACGACGCCGACTACATCCGCGCGCTGGAATACGGCATGCCGCCGGCCGGCGGTTGCGGCATCGGCATCGATCGCCTGATGATGATCATCACCGACTCGCCGAACATCCGCGACGTGCTGCTGTTCCCGCACTTGCGCCGCGAAGAGTAATCAAGCCAAAGCCGCTCGTTGAGCGGCTTTTTTTTCGTCCAGGATTAAAGGAAGCGCCGGGACCTGAGGTCCGGGCATTCTTTTCGGCCACTTGGTCTAATTTAGTCTAAAACGCGCCGGTTTAGTCTAAGCGCGTCCAAAAAATCCCACATTCCAAGGTTCTTAGACTGGAATCGACAAAATCCCAATTCCGTTAGACTGGAATCGACTCTGCAAAGCAACCCTGAGACCGAATTAGACTTTCTCTCATGCCGTTTTAGACTATCTCAGATGTGTCGCCCTCCCACTGTGGCCTCCTTTGAAGTTGCGCGGTGACACGAGTTCTGTAATTATCGGCACAGATCCAGTAGTCGTCACCAGGAAAGCGTAGCCAAACAAAGCGCCACGCATTGCGCCCCGTTGCATGGCGATTGGCAAACAGGGATGGAGTCAAGGATTCGCCATCGTCGGACAGGATGCGATCGCCGACCACTTTGGCAAACTCAAGGGTATGGCGGTAGCTGGTTCGCAACCTTGTTCCATCGGGCAGGAAGACATTTTTCCATTGAAAACCTCGCATCGCCCGTCCATTCCTGAGCGTCGTGAGCCGATCCATTTCAATCGCAAGCCAGCGCTGGACAAGCTCCGTCACGAACGCATCAGGTTTAACACCGGGCCGCGTATCCATCAGATGGAATTCCAGATTCAGGAGATCGGTTACAGGCAGATATATGGGACGCTTCGCTATAAACTCCATGATTGGGTCCTTTCGAATTAGGTCTAAAAATTAGACCGCTGAAAGGAAACATGGTTCGTTTTAGACTTTCGGCTTGAAGGTTGGGACCAGATTAGACTTTGCCCCGGATTTCATGGACTGTTTTAGACTATGCAAGGGGCGTTCTAGACTAATTTAGCCTCAACCGGCCCGGATTAGACGGATTTAGACCAAGTTGTGATTTGGAATACCCAAGCCTCCCCTCCCGTTCCCGGTAATTCTCGACCGGTCTCACGAAAGCGAGTAATCTCCGAAGAAGTCCCTACTTCAAGGAAAGGAAGCGACATGGCTTGTCGCAACACGCTGCTCTGCCTGCACGCAGCGCTGCTTTTCGTCGCGTGCGCAGCTGCGCGGGCGACCGACACCATCACGCTTTACACCGAAGAGTATCCGCCCTTTAATTGGGCCGACAAGGCAAGCCGCACCGCCACCGGGCTGTCCACCGACATTATCCTTGAGCTGATGCGGCGGGCCGAGTTGACCGTCACCGCACCGGCCTTGATGCCATGGGCGCGAGCCATGGCACTGACCACCAAGAACGCCAACAGCTGCCTGTTCTCGATGGCGCGCACGCCGGAGCGCGAGACCAGCTTTGCCTGGGTAGGCCCGGTGGGACGCAATGAATGGGTGATGTACGCGCGCGCCGAGGACCATATCCACCTCAACAGCCTGGAGGATGCCAGGCCCTACACCGTCGGCACCATCATTGGCGATGCGATGGTGCCGCTGCTGCGCGCGAACCAGCTCAATCTCAGCATGGTCCCCTACAACCGCACCAACGCGCCCAAGCTGAAGATGCAGCGCATTCAATTGTGGTCGGAAGGACGCCTGCCAGGTTTATACATCATGAATGAAATGGGCATCACCGGCATGGAAGCGGTGCTGACGTTCGCCCACTACGATATGTACCTGGCCTGTAACAAAGGCATGGACTCCAATGAAGTGACCCGGCTCAACACCCTGCTGCGCGCCATGTACCGCGACGGCACGGTCAAACGTATCTACGGCAGCTACGGCTTCGACAATTTCGCGCCCCGTGCCGAACAAGTCGCGAAGTGAGTGACTCCGCGCAGGAAAAATCGCTAACACCGGACATTAAATTTTAGAGGGATTATGAAATTTCTTGAGCGCTTATTGGATTGGGAAAGCACAGCTTATTTCTTCGGCGTAATTGCTGGAGTTGCTGTTGTTGGCTATGTCGTTTCAAATTGGTTTCTAGCCGTTTGGAGTCGCGGCAGCTATGCCGCTGCTTTGGCAATTTCGTTAGCTGGGATTTTGTTGGCCGGCCTCGCCATGGCCCGGGTTCCCATTGCACTTATCGCCGTGTTTGGTGGGGCGGCGATATCAGCCCTGGCATTTTTTTCGGGCCATCTAAATCTCTTGCTACCCTAGGTGCTCAGCGCCAAATAGGATCAGCCATCGTCACCTGAATTTATCCGGCGTCCGCGCCAGCTGCGCGCGAACGCCGATTGGTGTTACTGGATCACGCGATAGCAAGGCGTGTACTGCTTGCCCGCCAGCTTCATGCGGTGCTGCGCCACGAACGATGCCAGCAGCGCGTCCATCGGTCCCATGATCTCCTTGTCGCCGTGGATTTCAAAGTGGCCGAACTTCTCGATCGCGCGGATGCCCTCGTCCTTGACGTTGCCCGCCACCACGCCCGAAAACGCCCGGCGCAGATTGGCCGCCAGCAGGTGCACTTCCTGGTTCTTGTGCAGGCTCAGGTTGCGCATGTTCTCGTGCGTCGGCGCGAACGGATGCTGGAACTCAGGGTCGATCCTCAGGCCCCAGTTGTAGTAGTAAGCGTCGCTGCGGGATTTGCGGAACTCGCGCACCTGCTTGATCCCCGCCTGCATCTCGCGCGCCACCAGCTCGGGATCGTCGATGATGATCTTGTAGCGCTGCTGCGCCTCGGGGCCCAGCGTGTCGTGGATGAACTGGTTGATCTGCACGAAGTACTCGCGCGAGGTCTCCGGTCCGGTGAACACCAGCGGGAACGGAATATCGGCATTATCGGGATGCAGCAGGATGCCCAATATATAAAGGATCTCCTCGGCCGTGCCGGCGCCGCCAGGGAACACCACGATGCCATGCCCCGAGCGCACGAACGCTTCCAGGCGCTTCTCGATATCCGGCATGATCACCAGCTCATTGACGATCGGGTTCGGCGACTCGGCCGCGATGATGCCCGGCTCCGAGATGCCCAGGTAGCGCCCCTTGTGCAGGCGCTGCTTGGCGTGGCCGATAGTGGCGCCCTTCATCGGGCCCTTCATCGCACCGGGGCCGCAGCCAGTGCAGATATCCAGGTCGCGCAGGCCCATTTGATAGCCGACTTCCTTCGAGTAGTTATACTCGGCGCGGTTGATCGAATGTCCGCCCCAGCACACCACCAGGTTGGGATTGAGCATAGGCTTGAGCACCCCGGCGTTGCGCAGGATGTGGAACACCGAATCGGTGATGCCTTCGGTGCTGCCCATGTCGAACTTGGGATTGTCCGTCACCTCGTTGCTGACGAAGACTATATCGCGCAGCACCGCGAACAGGTGTTCGTGGATGCCCTTGATCATTTTGCCGTCGACGAAGGCGATCGCCGGCGCGCCCTTGATATCGAGCTTGATGCCGCGCTCGCGCTGCACAATGCTGATCTCAAATGACTTGTATCGTTCCAGCAGTTCCTTTCCATCGTCGATAGTGCTGCCGCAATTGAGCACGGCCAGTGCGCAATTGCGGAAGATGTTATAGAGGCCGCCCTGGCTAGTGTCGAGCAGCTTGTTCACTTCCGCCTTCGAAAGGACTTCCAGCTGGCCTTCGGGCGAAATCAGGGTATCGACAACGTCATGTTCCATGATGCGAAAATCCTTATTCAAATTCGGTGCATTTCGATGCATAACAGGTAAGCCTGCACTGTCAATATACGACAAACCGGCACATTTTGGGGTGGAGAATGCCATAGCAGGATTGTGCATATTTATTAGCACAAAAGACATATCTTTGCAGGCCGGCCATCAAAATGTACGGTCCGAGCGATTTGTAGATTAAAATGGCGCCCAATTTGGCTCCCCATAAGGGAGCCTGAGACACTTTTCATAGATCATAAAATTAGGAGAAGCCGCATGAGCGGTGCTACCACCACCAATACGGAAGTCGTTATTCCCGAATTCAAGCAGATCATGGGCCACCCTGCTCCGCTGTGGATGTTGTTCATGACCGAGTTCTGGGAGCGTTTCGCGTTCTACGGCATACGTTGGGCACTGGTGCTCTACGTCGTCGCGCAGTTCCACCATGGCGATCCTACCGGTGAGGCCCCGGCCAACCTGATTTACGGCTCCTACCTGGCGCTGGTCTATGCCGCCGCGCTGTTTGGCGGCTACGTGGCCGACCGCGTTCTCGGCTACCAGCGCTCGATCCTGGTCGGCGCCACCTTCATGGCGGCCGGCCTGTTCATGATCGCCTTCCCCGACCAGATCGTGTTCCAGCTTGGCCTGGCCACCATCATCGTCGGCAACGGCATGTTCAAGCCGAACATCTCGACCATGGTGGGCAAGCTGTATAGCACCGCCGACACCCGCCGCGATTCCGGCTTCACCATCTTCTACATGGGTATCAACTCCGGCGCGCTGGTCGCACCGGTGCTGACCGAGTGGCTCGCTGCGACCATCTTCGGCACCGACGGCATGCCCGCTTACAAAGTGGTGTTCATGTCCGCCGGCGTCGGCATGCTGATCTCCCTGGTGTGGTTCTTCATCGGCCGCCGCCAGCTCAAAGGCATCGGCGCACCGGACGCATCGAACGCCGATCCCAAGCGCATGATCTACGTGGTACTGGGTTCGCTGTGCGTGATCCCGATGGTGTACTTCCTGCTGGCCGCCGGCGCCAACAAGCTGCAAATGGTGCTGTCCGCGCTGTTCGTGCTGCTGTCGGTGATGCTGATGATCGAAGGTATCAAGAACGGCAAGGTCGCCCGCGACAAGGTCATCGCCATGCTGCTGATCTTCTTCTTCAATATCATGTTCTGGATGTTCTTCGAACAGGCAGGCAGCTCGTTCACCTTCCTGGCCGATAAGATCGTCGACCGCCAGATGTTCAACTGGACCTTCCCCGTGGCCTGGTTCCAAACCGTGAACTCGCTGGCCATCATCGGCTGCGCGCCGATCATCGCCTTCATCTGGGTCGCCATGCGCAACAAGAATCCATCGATTCCGCGCAAATTCGGCCTGGGCCTGCTGTTCAACGGCTCCGCATTCGGCCTGCTGATGTTCGCGCTGTCGTCGCTGGTCAGCGCCGACAACCATATCCCGTTCTGGACGCTGGCCATGGTCTACGTGCTGCAATCGGTCGGTGAGCTGTGCCTGTCGCCGATCGGCCTGTCGATGGTCACCAAGCTGGCGCCTTCCCGCCTGGTCGGTCTGGGCATGGGCGGCTGGTTCCTGTCCACCGGTATCGGCAACAACCTGTCGGGCATATTCGCTTCGGCGGTCAGCGGCGAGAGCGGCATGTCGGTACCGTCGGCGCTGTCCGGCTACACCTTCGGCTTCTGGTCGCTGATGGCTGGCGGCGCGCTGCTGTTCCTGATCGCACCGCTGATCCAGAAGCTGATGCACGGCGTGAAGTAAGCGCCCTAGCTCCAATAAAAAAACCACCGGCACAGAGCGCGATCTTGAGCGCGCTCTGGCTGGTGGTTTTTTTTATTTTATGCCGCTTGCTTGTACTGGAACGGATGCTCCGTCAGCCAGGCTTGCAGCTTGTCGCCGGTGTCCGGCGGCAGATGCAGGCCAAGCTTGGAGCGCCGCCACAGGATGTCCTGCGCGCTGCGCGCCCATTCGTAGCGGCGCAGGTACTCCACCTCCGCCTCATACAGGCCCGGCGCGATCTCCTCGCCCATCGCGGCCACGCTCTCCTTCTGGCCCAGCAGTGTATGGATGCGGGTGCCGTAGGCGCGGGCGTAACGCGCCACCAGCGGCGGCGGCAGCCAGCCGTAGCGGCCCTGCACGTTGCGCAGCCATGTGTCGAATTCCAGCACCGAACGATTCTGCGGCTCGGCGCCATACAGGTCGCCGCCCGGCAGGCAGGCGTTGTGGGTCCAGGCGCCGTGGCGGTTGCCCAGCGACTTGGCGATCAGGTCGACCGCCTCCTCCGCCAGTTTGCGGAAGGTGGTGATCTTGCCGCCGAAGACGCTCAGCATCGGCGGGCCGTCGCTGTCGACCTCCAGCCGGTAGTCGCGCGTGACGGCCTTGGCGTCGGCGCCGTCCTCCACCAGCGGCCGCACGCCCGAATAAGTCCACACCACGTCGGCCGGCACGATGGGCTGGACGAAGTACTGGCTGGCCAGTTCGCACAGGTAGCTGATCTCGTCCTCGCTGATGGCGACCTGGTTGGCGTCGCCGCGGTAATCGAGGTCGGTGGTGCCGATCAGCGTGAAGTCGCGCTCATAAGGAATCGCGAACACGATGCGGCCGTCGGGGTGCTGGAAGATGTAGGCGTTGTCATGTTCGAAGATGCGCTTGACGATGATATGGCTGCCCTTGATCAGGCGCAGGTTGCCGCCGCCCTCCTTCGGCAGCGTCGCATGCAGCAGGCTGGCGGTCCACGGCCCGGCCGCGTTGACCACGTAGCGCGCGTTGACGCGGACATCGCCGCAGCCGCTCTTGTGCAAATCCGCCTGCCAGCCGTCCGCCTTGCGCGCCAGGCCCTTGCACACGGTCTGGGTCAGGATGGTGGCGCCCTTCTCGCAGGCGTCGATGGCGTTCAGCACCACCAGCCGGGCGTCGTCCACCCAGCCGTCGGAATAGATAAAGCCGCGCTGGAACGCGGGCTTGAGCGGCTTGCCCGCCGCATGCGTGCGCAGGTCGATGCCGGCCGATGCGGGCAGCAGTTCGCGCTTGGCCAGCAGGTCGTACAGCATCAGGCCGGCCCGTATCATCAGCGCCGGGCGCTGGCCGGGCGAGTGCGGCATCACGAAGCGCAGCGGCCACATGATGTGCGGCGCGGCGCGCAGCAGCACCTCGCGCTCGATCAGCGCCTTGCGCACCAGGTTGAACTCGTAATACTCCAGATAGCGCAGGCCGCCATGGATCAGCTTGGTGGAGGCCGACGAGGTGTGCGAGGCCAGGTCGTCCTTTTCGCACAGCACCACCGACAAGCCCCGCCCTGCCGCATCACGCGCGATGCCGGCGCCGTTGATGCCGCCTCCTACGACCAGGATGTCGCAATCGAGAGTGTGCTGCGGTTCCGCCATGTCGACCCCGGTTGTAAAGCGAAAATTATTCAGATAACTGTTACGTTACGACAAAATCACCAATAGTCAAAGGGGTGAGCGACCATATTTGCATAAAAAGCCATTTTTCGTTTAAGTGCGCCCAGATTTTGTTGGTCTATAATCGCGCCTACTGCTGCTACCGTGAGACTATGCCTTGACTGCTTCCCCCATCAATCTGTCCAAATGGCTGACCCGCCGCAACGCCATCCGCGGCTTTATAGTGGCCGGCGTCGCCGCGCTGGTCGCCGGCGGCCTGCTGCTGGCCTACCTGCTGCTGTATGTGGCGCCCAACCTGCCGTCGCTGGAGGTCATCACCGACTACCGGCCCAAGATCCCGCTGCGCATCTACACCGCCGACAACGCCCTGATCGGCGAGTTCGGCGAGGAGCACCGCGACTTCGTGCCGATCAAGGATATCCCGGAGATGATGAAGAAGTCCCTGCTGGCGATCGAGGACAAGCGCTTCTACGAGCATAACGGCATCGACTGGCGCCGCGCACTGGGCGCCGCGCGCGCCAACCTGGGCGGCGCCATCCGCCAGGGCGGCTCCACCATCACGATGCAGGTGGCGCGCAACTTCTTCCTCACCCGCGAAAAATTCTACGGCCGCAAGCTCAACGAGGTCATGCTGGCGTTCAAGATCGAGGCGGCGCTCAACAAAGAGCAGATCCTCGAACTGTATATGAACCAGATCTACCTCGGCCAGCGCTCGTTCGGCTTCGGCGCAGCGTCGCAGGTCTACTTCGGCAAGCCGCTGAAGAACCTCGACATCGCCGAAATGGCCATGTTGGCCGGCCTGCCGCAGAATCCGGCCCGCCACAACCCGGCCGTCAATCCCAAGCGCGCCAAGCAACGCCAGCACGTGGTGCTGAAGTCGATGCGGGACCTGGACTACATCACCGAAGACCAGTACCAGAAGGCGCTGCACGAAACGCTGCACGTGAGCCATCGCGGCCAGGAGTTCGACACCCACGCCGAATACGTGGCCGAACTGGCGCGCCAGGTGGTGTACGCCCAGTTCAAGGAGGACGCGTACACCAAGGGCATCAGCGTCTACACCACCATCCTCAAGGCCGACCAGAACGCGGCCTACGAATCGGTGCGCCGCAATGTGCTGAACTACGACCAGCGCCACGGCTACCGCGGCCCGGAAGCCTTCATCAAGCTGCCGGCCGGCGAGGAAGAGCGCGACGACGCCATCGAGGACGCGCTGCAGCGCCGCCCGGGCAGCGACCGCCTGATCCCGGCCGTGGTGCTGGAAGCCGGCGCCAGGTCGGTCAAGGTGCAGAATCCGTTCGGCGAGGAGATCACCATCAGCGGCGACGGCCTGCGCCTGGCCGCCGGCGCCCTGAGCGACAAGGCCAAGGACACGGTGCGCCTGCGTCCCGGCGCGGTGATCCGCATCATGCAGGAGAAGAACGGCTGGAGCATCACCCAGGTGCCGCAGGTGGCGGCGGCGTTCGTGTCGATCGACTCGGTCAGCGGCGGCTATCACGCCATGGTCGGCGGCTTCGACTACAACCTGCAGAAGTTCAACCACGTCACCCAGGCCTGGCGCCAGCCGGGTTCCTCGATCAAGCCGTTCGTGTATTCGGCGGCGCTGGAAAAAGGATTCTCGCCGGCGACCCTGATCAACGACATGCCGCTGGACCTGACCGGCGCCGAAACCGGCAACGAAGCGTGGAGCCCGAAGAACGACGACGGCAAGTTCGACGGCCCGATCACCATGCGCACCGCGCTGGCCGAATCGAAGAACGTGGCCTCGGTGCGCATCCTGCGCTCGATCACGGTGCCGTACGCGCACAACTACCTGGGCAAGTTCGGCTTCGACCTGGCCAAGCATCCGAAAAACCTGACCTTGGCGCTGGGCACCGGCTCGGTCACGCCGGCGCAGCTGGTGGGCGCGTACTCGGTGTTCGCCAACGGCGGCTACACGGTCGAACCCTACCTGATCGCCAGGATCGTCGACGGCAGCGGCAAGATCATTTCCGAAGCCAAGCCGCGCACCACGCTGCCCGACGACGCCCGCGTCATCGATCCGCGCAACGCCTTCGTCACCGACAGCATGCTGCGCCAAGTCACGCGCACCGGCACCGGCGCCGCCGTGGCCCGCCTGGGCCGCCCCGACTTGGCCGGCAAGACCGGCACCTCCAGCGATGCGGTCGACGGCTGGTTCGCCGGCTACGGCGGCGGCATCGTGGCGGTATCGTGGATGGGCTACGACGATTCGAAATCGTTGGGCGGCAAGGAGTTCGGCGCCAGCGTGGCGCTGCCGATCTGGACCGACTACATGAAGGTGGCGTTGCAAGACCGCCCCGCGCTGGATCGCCAGGTACCGGCCGGGTTGACGCAGGTGGACGGCGAGTGGCTGTACGACGAGTTCACCGGCGACGCCGCGCGCCACACGCTGGACATGGACGACGTGGCGCCGGGCGCGGAGAACGTGGCGCCGCAGCCGGCCGGCACGGCGCCGCCTGCACCGCCGCCGAACAACTAAGTCAGGAAGCCAGGTAGCCGCGCATCATGCGCACGGCGCTATCGGCAAACTGGTCCGGGCTGACGTCGGCAGCCCGGTACTTCCAGCGTTTCACATACCAGTCCTGGAACATCGCCATGATGTGCGCCGCCTGCAGCTCCGGGCTGCCCGCGGGACGGTGCGGCAGCTGCGCGATCACGCCGGCGAACAAGGCCTGCACGTGCAGCTCCGATTCCTTGGCCGTGGTGCGCTGCGCCGATTGCAGCACGCGCGAATCCATGAACACAAAATAAAACCACGGCTGCAAGATCTCGGACACATAGATCGAGGCGCGCATCAGCGCTTCCAGCTTGTCGAGCGGCTCGGTGACGTCATCGAACAGGCGCGGCATTTCCTGGGTGGCGTGGCGCACCACGTCCTCGATCATCTCCGCCAGCTGGTCCTTGTTGCTGATGTAGCCATACAAGCCGCCCATCGACAGGCCGGTCTCCTGGCACAGGTCGCGCAGGTTCATGGCGCGGAAGCCGACCTCGTTGGCCAGCTTGAAGGTGGCGCGGAAGATCCGCTCCAGGTTTTCCAGCGCCGGCTTGCGGCGCTTGACGGTGATGCGTTCCGCGTTGTGGTCGAGCAGATATGCCCAGATATTGACGCCGTCCAGCGGCGTCATCCCCTGAAATTGTTGGAAGTCGAATCGCGACGGCAAGGTAGTCTCTTTATTTGAGTTTTGGTCTCGATTATAGCGCAGGAAAACAACTCGGATCAGAGGCCGGTCAGATTGGCTCCCAGGGCCTAGCGTGCGGACTGCAAGGCCGGCGGCGCGGTGCTACATTTTGTTGACCGGGGAAATACCCGGACTTCAAAAATACACTCGGAGACTTCAATGAAAAAACGCATCTGGAAGTACCTCGCGCTCTGCCTGATCGCCCTGACCGCCCTGCCCGCGCCATCCTGGGCGAGCGGCTACACGCAAACCAAATATCCGATCGTGCTGGTGCACGGCCTGTTCGGCTTCGACAACATCGGCCCGGTCGACTACTTCTACGGCATCGCTTCGGCGCTGCGCAGCGGCGGCGCCAATGTGTACGTGACGTCGGTGTCGGCCGCCAACAGCACCGAGGTGCGCGGCGAGCAGTTGCTGGCGCAGGTCAAGCAGATCCTGGCCGCGACCGGCGCCGCCAAGGTCAACCTGATCGGCCACAGCCACGGCGGCCCCACCGCGCGTTACGTGGCGTCGGTGCGGCCGGACCTGGTGGCTTCGGTCAGCAGCGTCGGTGGCGTCAACAAGGGTTCGCGCGTGGCCGATGTGCTGATCGGCGCGGTGCCGGACGTGACCTACAGCCTGGCCAACGCGGTGTCTGGCCTGATCAGCTTCCTGTCCGGCAGTCCGACCTTGCCGCAGAACGCGCGCGCGGCGGCCACCTCGCTGAGCACCGCCGGCACGCTGGCCTTCAACAGCCGCCATCCCGAAGGCGTGCCGAGCTCGGCCTGCGGCGAGGGCGACTACCAGGTGCGCGGCGTGTACTACTTCTCGTGGAGCGGCGCCCAGCCCTACACCAATCTGCTGGACGTCAGCGATCCGGTGCTGGCCCTGACGGCGATCGCCTTCAACGGCGCCAAGAACGATGGCCTGGTCAGCAGCTGCTCCAGCCACCTGGGGCGCGTGATCCGCGACGACTACGCGATGAACCATCTGGACGAGGTCAATCAACTGGTGGGCATCACCAACCTGTTCGAGACCAGCCCTGTGACCATCTTCCGCCAGCAGGCCAATCGGCTGCAGGGACTGGGACTGTAAGGGGCGCACGATGAGCACAAACGCGAAACTGCTGCGCTTCGGCGCGCTGGCCGCCGTGGTCGGCGCCGGCCTGTATCTGGCGCTGCCGCGCAGCGAGGCGCCGCTGGCGCGCCCCGCCGATCCCAACTATTTCGCGTTTGTGCCGTCGATGATCGGCACGCGGCCCGACGGCGACGTGCGCCAGAGCGCGGCCGACAAGCTGACCGTCAACGCGGAGCTGGCCTACCTGTTCGACTACTATCTGGCGGGACTGGGCGAGAAACCGCTGGAGGCGATCCGCGTGGAGATCGGCCGCGAGCTGGACCGCCGCCTGAGCACCGCGCCGGCGGCCCAGGCCAAGCGCCTATTGGACGCCTACCTGGCCTACAAGCGCGCGCTGGTCGACGAGGAACGCGCCCTGCCGGCCACGCCGGATGTGGCGCAGGGTGCGCGCCAGCGGCTGGACGCCATGCAGCGCCTGCGCCGCTCGTATTTCACCGAAGCCGAAGCCGAGGGACTGTTCAGCGCCAGCGACGCTTACGATCTGGACGCGGTGGCGCGGCTGGAGATCAACGCCGACAAGCGCTTGACCGATGCGCAGCGCAAGGAGCGCATCGCCGCGCTCGATGCGCGCATGCCGCAACAGGCGCGCGACGAACGCGACGCCCCGACCAAGGTGCTGAGGCTTGAGGAAGCCGTGACGAAGGCGCGTGCGCAAGGCATGGGCGACAACGAGATCTACCGCCTGCGTTCCGCCGCGCTGTCGCCGGAAGCGGCGGCCCGCCTGGCAGATGTCGACATCGAAGAAGCCGACTGGCGCCGCCGCATCGCCGTCTATCTGGCGCAGCGCCAGCAGCTGCCTGCGAGCGCGGACCCGGCCTCGCAGCAGAAACTGCGTGATTCCATTTTCTCGGCCGACGAACAAAAGCGTCTCGCCGCTTACGAATGATTTCAGTGGACGTAGCGCGCGATGAAATATACGCCGCCCATGAGCAATGATGCAAAACCGTATAACTTCCAGGTATGGCTCATCAGTGTCTTGTGAAGTTCGACTCGCTGCTCCACCATGGAAGTGGTTAAGTCTTCACGTTGCTTGGTGAGGGACGCAGCAAAGTCGTCGCGCTGCTTGGTGAGGGCCGCAGTAAAGTCTTCGCGCTGCGTGGTGAGGGCTGCGGTAAGGTCTTCCCGCTGCTTCACCGGCGCGATTGTAAATTCCAGCTTGTGCTCGTATAAGATTGTCATGATGCGTTCGGTCGCCGCATGGATTTCCGCGCGCAGCGACTGCACGTCATCTTTGGTGGCAAAACTTGTCCGTATCACTGCCACATCAACCTCCACTGCCGCCAAGCGTGTTTCCACCGCAGCAAAGCGAACTTCCGCTCTTCCATCATAGGCGGCATGAGGGGTATTTTCAACAGGATCGGTATTTGCAATGACCTGCATTTGAACCAGAATTATCTGCAACTGACCAGGATGTTCAACACGGCCTTGGTATCGGCCTCGATTTCAGCCAGCACGCCCAGCCAGTGACCTATGACGCGCTTGACGCGCGGTGCCGGCTGGGTGTCGCGCCAAACCGTCAGGATGCGCTGCTAGCCGACCAGATCGGCCCGCTGCACGCAATACGCGGTCGTCATCTGGGTTGCCTCGATGTCGGTAAATGCTCCGGGGGTGCGGCTGGCCTGCTCCAGCAGGCCGACCTGGGCGGCCGTGTCGCTCTGGATGCTTCGCAGGTGCTCGATAATGAGCGGCAATCCGGTCGGATTTGGCCATGCAAGGATTTCGATTTCCCCGGTCGCGCCGGCGCCGGTGCCGGTGGCGATCCTCAAGACATCGTGGACGCCCGCTCCGATCAAATCCGCCATCGGGATGTTCGTATGCGTCCACGGAAACAGTTCATTTTTCTGCTCCACCAGCAAGCGCAGGTCCTGCTTGAATCCCTGTTCCAGGCCGGGAGGCGCTGCATCTCGGTTGTCGGCCTCGACCATTTTCCAAATCCGCTCGACGTGGCTCTCCTGCTCGATTTCAGGAAAGAGGCTGATATTCCAGGCAAGGCAGCAACTCATGGTGGCCTTCTTCCGCGTCTCGAATTCGTCAACGAAGAGAACGTGCGGCAGCATGAAGGACGAAAAGCAGGAAGCGACAGTAAATTGATTGAATTTCATGGGCAGAATCAGATGGGCAGTCCAGCAGCACGCATCCGGTCGCGCAGCTCCGCTGTGCGCGCCGGTTCGAGTTTGTTGTTGAACAGCGCGCGGATTTCCGCAGGCTTGGCGTCGAATTGTTCGACCATGTCCTTCAGCCGGTACCCATGGCGGGTCAAGGTCGGCTCCAGATCGTCCAACTGGCGCGACAGCACGGTTTCCACGAGCGCGGCCGTGACGGGCTCCTCGCCGGTCTGGTAGCCTGCTTCCAGCGCCAGGGTCAGGTGCAAGCTTCGGATGGCCGGCCAGGATCACGGACAGTCGGCCGCCCGCGTCCTCGACCACTTCCATCAGGCGCTTGAGGCCGATGAGGGTGTGGCCGTTCAGGTCGTGTGCCTCGTCGACGAACAACGCCACCGGCCGCTTCCCCTTTTTGACGATTTCCTGCAATTCGCGTTCGCGCTTCTCGCTCTGCTTGGGAATTTGCACCTGCTTGTCCTGCGTCAGGTCGTAGTAGAGCGTGGAGATCAGGGTGGCCAGCTTGATGCTATGCTTTTCCACGGACAGAGACTTGGCGACGGCCACGCGGTTCTCGTCTTTCAAAATCTGTCGAGGGCGGCGCAGCGTGACGGTCTTGCCGCTCCCGACTACACCGCACAGGGCGATCAGCCGCCCCTCAAGGACCGCGCCCTTGATGTCCTTGATCAGCTGCTTGTGGTGGTCGGTTTCGTGGTAGCCGGCCTGGCTGAGCGGCTGTGTCAGCCCGTAGTACTGCATCACTTCAACTCGCATGGTCCTCTCCAGTCTTCTTGTTTCGGAAATAATCTCGTATGCGCGCGAGCACGACGCTGCGTGTTAGCGTCTCGCTCAGCACCTGGTCGATGACGGCGCGATCCTCCTGCGACAGCTTGGCCAGCGGCCTGGCCCGCTCGTCCGCAATCGCGAGCTAGGCGGCGATGACGTTCGCAAAATGGAATTCGTGCGCCTCGGCGTCGAAGGGCTGGATTGGCAATTCGCCTGGTAGATTCAGTGGAGCCAGGTGCGGCTCCTTGCCGGCCAGCGCCTCGATGGGCAGCTTGAGTTGGTCGGCCAGACTGCGGATACGGTCGGCGCGCGCGTCGGCCACGCCGCGCTTGAAGGCGCGGTAGCGGTTCAACGGGATCGGCCCGGCGACCGGATAGTATGGGCCGGTGCGCACGCCCTCGTACTCGACGTACAATTCATTGTCGAACAGCCCCCACAGCAGCAGCACGTATTCGCCAGCCATGTCCGGCTCGACTTCGTAGCTGGTGCCCTCGACCGACACGCGCGCGTCCACGCCCACCCGGCGCCGTTCCGGCTCGCGGGCGAAGCGGCAGTACTGCGCCCACGCGCACATCTCCCGGATGCCGCCGCTCGGGAAGTTGGCGAGCCAGTCCTCGATGCGCGAATGCGGTTCGGAGCGGTGATCCTGGCGGATGTAGCGCATCAGGTAGCGCAACAACCACTCGTTGGCCTGCTGTTCGGTCTCTGGCTTGTGGAAGTGGTACAGCGTCTCGTGGGCTTCCTTCACCGTACGAAACGGCCGTTCGACCTTTCCCTTGGAGCGCGCCGTGACGCGCTCGCCGTCCTTGCCGGCAGGGATGTGCGTCATCCACTCGATGCCCAGCGCTTGCATCACGTTCTGAAAAACCCGGTTCTTGGCGACCGGGCCGTTGTCCAGGTAGATCATCAGCGGCCGGCCCTGGAATGGATATTCGGGGTCCGCCTTCGCTGCCATCGCGTTGAACAGGAAGCGCAGCGCCGATTCGGCGTCCTCGCCATAGACGCAGCGGTACTCCTGGTATGGCACACCGCTGCGGTCGTCAACGACGCTGTACAGCATCAGCGTCGGTTCGCCCTTGCCAGGCTCCACCCAGTCCGGCCGGTCGATCCGCTTGAGGTCGGACGGCGACATATCGAACTGCCAGCAGTCGTTGCTGTGTTCTGCCTGGAAGCGTACCGCTGGCGGCTGCCGGCGCAGACGCGGCTGGTCGAGGTGCCATAGCGTGAGGTACTGGTTGACGGTGCTGCGTGTCAGCACGCCTTTGGGCGCGCGTACCAGCCCTTGCGCCGTCTCGATGCCATATTCCTCCAGAAGCTCGATGGCGCGCTTCGTGGACAGATGGCGGCCCTGCTTGTTGGTGGTGCGCAGCTTGAGGGCGGCGACCAGCTCACAGTAGCGCTCAAGCTCCGATTTCGGCAGCACGCGCGGCTTGCCGTGATCGGTGCGGTGGACCACGCGAGGTTTCAAAAATTCCGTCAGAGCGCGATATACCGTCGAAGTGGAGATGCCGTACAGCTCGGACATCGCGCGCACCTGGGCGGCGCGCTCTGAACTTTTGTACGGCAGACGGTCGAGCCGCTGCCGCAATTGCAGCAGCGATTCGACCGATATCTGCTTACGCCACCCGGCCGCCATCACTGTCAGCCTTGTCGAGGTAATTGTAGAGCGTGGATTTGGATATCCCCATCATCTTGCAGATTTCCTCAACGGTATGGTTTCGCTCCCGGTGCAGTTTCAGGGCCAGCGCGAGCTTGGCCGGATCGAGGCGCTTCGGCCGTCCGCCCATGCGGCCGCGCGCACGCGCCGCGAGCAGCCCGGCCTGCGTGCGCTCGCGGATCAGATTGCGCTCGAACTCGGCCAGTGCGCCGAACAGGTGAAAGACCAGCTTGCCACCGCTCGATGTGGTGTCGATGTTCTCTTGCAAGCTGCGCAGCCCGACCTTGGCGGCCTCCAACCGCTCGACCAGCTCGATGAGGTTCTTGAGCGACCGACCCAGCCGGTCCAGCCGCCAGATGACCACCGTGTCGCCGGCGCGCAGCATGCTCATGAGGGTGGCCAGCCCGGTGCGGTCCGACCTGGCACCGCTCACCATGTCCTCGAAGACCCGCTCGCAGCCGGCCGCCTGCAACGCATCGCGCTGCAAGTCCAGGTTCTGGTCGTCGGTCGAGGCGCGGGCGTAGCCGATCAGCATAGCGACTTGTCCAATTAATCACGAAAACTCAGTATAGCTGGACTTTGAATATTGGATAGGGATTATGGATTGTCGCTGTGCTTGAGATGCCCGCCGCACGCCGGCCGCGCGCGGGAGTCCAATAAACCCTCGTTTTATGGACGTTGCCGAAATGGGCGGTAGCGGTCGCCAGCGCGTAAAACGGTTTGACATTGCGGCTGTAATACGTACACTGAGTATGTCTTACAAATATCTTAATCCAATGCAAATCATGAAACCCAGCACTGACAAGCCCATGACCGTCCGCCTGCCGGCAGACCTGGCCGGGCAGCTCGACAAGCTCATAGAGGCGACAGGTCGAAACAAGAGCGCGATCACCGTCGCCGCGCTGCGCGAGTACGTGGACGCGCAAGCCTGGCAGATTCAGGACATCGAGGAAGGCGTCGCCGAAGCGGATCGCGGTGAGTTCGCCAGTGACGGCGACGTGAATGCTTTCTTCGCAAAATATGGTGGTTAAGTGGACCAAGACCGCGCTGGCCAACCTCGTCGCCATCGTGGAGTACATCGAGAAGGACAATCCTGAACGAGCAAGATCGTTTGCCTTGGAGATTCGGGCCAAAACGAACAGCCTGACCGAGTATCCGGGCATGGGCCGGCCCGGCCGGGTGATCGGGACTCGCGAGCTGGTTATCCATCCCAATTACATCGTTCCCTACCGGGTGCGCGGGAACGTGGTCGAGGTGCTGCGGGTGCAGCATGTCGCCCGGCGCTGGCCTGGGCGCTTATAGGTATGGGTTCGGTCACGAAGCGGGCTCTCTCTTTACGATAACCCGCAGAAAGCCGATGGCATGCTTGAAAAAGACGCCAGCAACAAAGTCTCTCTGATTCCGTCCGATTTCGGACTTAATTCGGGAGACAACGATGCCTCAAGCTGCCGTCCTCAAGCCGGAACAAATCCGCCATTTGCTGCGCGTAACTGCGGCAATCATGGAAATAGCCCAAAGAACGATCCAGACCGCGCCAGACGCGGTTTTGGCGATGAGAGGGTAGGCATGGTGCACGCCCCGCTTGAAAGGCCGCCTTGTAGCGGGAAAAGCATGAGCGAAAAAAAACAAGATCCGCAATCGTCTGATGTCGCTTGATGACTTGGAAGACTTGGAGGTCGAAGAGACTGATGAGAGCAAGATTATCCGAGTTCGCCACCGCCGGCATTACGCTGCCGACATCGATTTCGTATGGATCGATGGGGATCACTATGTCGGCTACTTCGTGGACTCCGAGGGGCAACGCAGCCAGGCCGTCGTTTCGATATGGTCGGCACTCGAAGCAATCAAATTCGCCGCACTCTATATGACGCTCGATGAGATCCGCGCCAAGCGCGAGATGCGCTAGCGTCTGAACACAGGAAAACGTTTTGAAACCACTCATTTTTATTGCTGGCGCGCTGCTGGCTGGTTGTTCAGCTGCTCCCATTACGCCAGAGGGTTTGCAAGTTCGCCAAATCCAGCCGAATGACTCAACGACGTGCAAATTTATACGGGTTGTTGAGGTGACGGGCGGTATGTTTTACAGCAGTGTCTCCGAAGGTCGGCGCGATATGTTGACAAAAGTTCGCAATGAAGTAGCTGCGCTGAATGGCAACGCCTATGTGCCGACAGCCGTAGTTGCCGAGCATGGCATTAGCTTGCCATATGCGCAAGCTGATGCGTACAAGTGTCCATGAGAGGAAAAACGTATGCCGCCAAAGCTCCGTCACTGTGCGAAGTGCAAAAGGCGTACTGTGCATGAACAGCACGGCGACCAGTTACGCTGTTCACTTTGTCCACCAGCGCCTGCGGTCGCGAAGGAGCCGCACGAAGCTAGGGGAAGCACCGGATAGCTTTCAGCACTGCGCCTCTGTGGTGCATATCCCCACGCTGCGAATTGCTTCTTCGTACATGCAGTCAAGATCGTGCTCAAAATTTTGTTGTTCGTGGCAGTCTTCGCGGAAGTTTTTGAACGTGGGTTCTTTATCACCGCAGCAATGGTAGCGGTCGGATTTTTCGCCATTGACTGCTTCGGTCCCAGGGGGCGCGAAAAGGTAATGGCTGTACAGTTTGGAAAGCAGCTCTGGGCCGCTCTGATTAAACGATAAACATAGGAGAATGCCGCTGCTGCACCCATCGCCCCGCCACCAGCGGGGCTTTTGCATTGAGAGGGTAGACATGGTATCACCCTAATCATGGAGTCGATATGGCAAGCATTGATTTGGGGCAGGTTAAGAAAGTGTGTGTCGCACGTGATGCGCAGGATGCAAATGAGTTGATCGCGCAAGGCTGGGTGATGATTGAAACGTCCGCAGGTAAAGACGAAGCGCAATATCCGATCATGCACTACACGATGGCGTGGACGCAAGATATACCACCACCGTCCCGGTACTAATTTCCGGCGACAGAAGTACCCACGGCCCGCTAGACGGGCCTGGGGCATTAAGAGGGCCAACCCCAATGGTTCGAGCCCAGCGAGCGTATGCCGACGTTCAATGATGACCCGCGCCGCTTCAAGAACAAGGTCGAAGTCGAGGTTCGCTGTGCAACTGGTATCCAGCGTCGCAACTGCTTCGTAGGCAGCGGCTTCGACGATGACGACTGCTTTGGCATGAAGGTGGTCGAGTGACGGCCGGTGAGCCGTCGCGTTCAGTAAAGAAAAACGTCAGTCGCAGATAATCCTGGTTCGCGCCGATGGAGTGCAGATCGGCGCGGCTAAGTGCAGGTTCATTCGCAGCGAATGCTGGTTTGTGGGGGTCTTCAGTCGCAGTTATTCCTGGCCGAAAACCGGCTGGATTGCTGGTCGTCCCCGTTTCGATTGCAGGTCACTACAGGTATTGTCAACGGAAGGCATGTTCGCACCTCGTGGCCACATGTTCGAGCTGCAAACGTAGCATCGACAACCTCCGCTACGATTGAGTCACATCAAAAAAAAAGTCCCGGAGGCCGCCTGACCTTGCCGCTGCGCCAGACGGTGGCTCACTTTTTTGTTAGAACTCTTCCCAGTCGTCGCCCGCCACGGTGGCGGCCTGGCGCGCCGGGGCCCTGGCCGCCGCAGTCTTCAGCGCCGGACGCGCGGCCGGCGCCGCCACGCGGGCCTGCCGCCGCGCCATCGCCTGCGGACGCGGCGCCGCCGCCTGGTCCAGCTTGAACACGCTGACCACCTCCGCCAGCGCAGCCGCCTGCTCCTGCAGCGAGGCCGCCGCCGCCGCCGCTTGCTCCACCAGCGCCGCGTTCTGCTGCGTCACCGTGTCCATCTGGCCCACCGCCATATTGATCTGGTCGATGCCCACGCTCTGCTCCTGCGTCGCCAGCGTGATCTCACCCATGATGTCGGTCACGCGCTGCACGCTGGAGACGATTTCGCCCATCGTCGCCCCGGCCTCCGCCACCAGCTTGCTGCCGGCGCCGACCTTGTCGACCGAATCGCCGATCAACTCCTTGATCTCCTTGGCGGCCGTGGCCGAGCGCTGCGCCAGGTTGCGCACTTCCGACGCCACCACCGCAAAGCCGCGTCCCTGCTCGCCCGCCCGCGCCGCCTCCACCGCCGCGTTCAGCGCCAGGATGTTGGTCTGGAACGCGATGCCGTCGATCACGCTGATGATGTCGACGATCTTGGACGACGAGGCGTTGATCGACTCCATCGTGTCCACCACGCGCGACACCACGTCGCCGCCGCGCACCGCCACGCCGGACGCCGACGCCGCCAGCTGGTTGGCCTGGCGCGCGTTGTCCGCATTCTGCCGCACGGTCGACGTCAGCTCCTCCATCGACGACGCGGTCTCCTCCAGCGAACTGGCCTGCTCCTCGGTGCGCGAGGACAGGTCCAGGTTGCCGCTGGCGATCTGCGTCGACGCCGTCGCTATCGTTTCGGTCCCGCCGCGCACCTGGCCGACGATGCGTATCAGGCTGGTGTTCATATCCTTGAGCGCCTGCAGCAACTGGCCGGTTTCCTCGCTGCTGTCGATCTCGATCCGGCTGGTCAGGTCGCCCGACGCCACCGTCTGCGCCACGCGCACCGCCTCATTGATCGGCGTGGTGATCGCCGCCGTGATGTAGGCCGCGCAGCCGATCGCCACCAGCGCCGCGATCACGCCCGACGCCACCATCGCCCATTCGGCGCGCGAGATCGCCGCAGCGCCCTCTTCCACACTGGTCGCCGCGATGTCCTCGTTGAGTTTTTCTATCTTCATCAGCGTCGCCTCGGCCTTCAGGAACAAGGGGCGCGACAACTGGTACTGCGCATAGAAATCGACAAACAGATCCTTCTGCTTTTGCTCGTCCTTGTTGGCGGCCATGGCGCCGACGATGGAGCCGATCTTGTCGTCCACCGCTTTCCACGCGGTCCATTCGCCGGTGAACTGCTTCCACATCACCGCTTCCTCGGCCGTCTGCGGCAGCGGTTCGTAACGCTTCCAGCCGGCATCGATATTGGCCCAGGCTTTCCTGCGCAGCTGCTGCGCTTCGCTGAATTTATCCTGCGAGCGATATTCGTTTTCGTAGACCGCCGCATACAGCGTGGCCGCCGCCACCGCCGTCTGGCCTTCGCTCATCGCCAGCAAGCCCTGGATCGATGGCAGCCGCACCAAGCCGATTTCGTCGACGGCGCCGCCGACCTTGACGATGCCGGCGTAGCCCGCCGCGCCCACCACCAGCAACGCCAGCATCATGATCGCCACCAGCACGGCAAGCTTCCACTTGATGAGTAAATTCTTGAACATCCGCTACCCCTTGAAGTGGTTAATTCGATGTGAGAATGTGTGACACTCTCCCCGGGACTCAATATGATGGCCGTGCATGGCAGCGTCAATCAGATTGTTTCAGTCTGTGGTGCGACGCTCACCGTTATAGGTTAAGCCTTGCGGTATTTTGCCGCCCAAGCGGGCAGGACCGGAAGACCTACCACGCCGCCGACTTCAAGGACGGCCAGTTCGGCCGGTTGGAAGCGCCGCTTTGCTGACGCCGGCGGCAGGGCTTCAGCCGCCGATCACGCGGTTGCGGCCGGTGCGCTTGGCCTCGTACATGGCGGCGTCGCCGGCCGAGATCAGGGCGATCAAGTCATAGCCATGCTGGTCCGACGAGACCACGCCGACGCTGGCCGTGTAGCGCACCGACAGCGCATCGATCTCCACCAGTTCCAGCTCGATGCGCGCGCGCAGGCGCTCGGCCACCTTGGCCGCGGCCGCGAGATCGGAGCCGTCCAGCACCAGCACGAACTCCTCGCCGCCGAAGCGCGCCAGCAGGTCGTAGGGGCGCAACTCCAGCTTCAGTATCCCCGCCAGATGGCGCAGCACCTCGTCGCCGACCGGATGGCCGTAGGTGTCGTTGATGGTCTTGAAGAAGTCGACGTCGATCATGATCACGGCCAGGCTGCGGCGGCCGCGCTGCGCGCGCAGGGCCACCCGCTTGCCGTGGATTTCCAGGCCGGCCCGGTTCAGCGCCCCGGTCAGCGCATCGAGCGTCGACAGGCGCCGCAGCCGCTCGGCGTAGCGCCACATCACCATCAGAATCAGCCCGAATGCGACGCAGACCTGGGCCAGCGGTATCACCAGCATGCTGGTCCCCATCACCAGTGAACTCGGCACGTCGGCCGGATCGCCGTGGAACAGCATGTGCACGCCGCGCATGAACAGCGCCAGCCCTAGCACGGTAAAGCCGATCACGCTGATGATCACGCCGCGCCAGCCGCCGTGGCGCGCGATGGTGACAGCGCACAGCCAGTTCAACAACGCAAAATAGAAGCCACTGAAGCACAGCCGCGCCCGCAAGCTGGGCACGATCAGGCTGAAGAAGGCGGAGACCAGCAGCGCCAGCACGGTGATGATGGCCACGGTGCGCCAGCTCAGCGTATCGGAGCAATGCACGCGCAGACCGCGCAGCACCAAGCCCAGGCCGAATGCGATCACGCCGTAGCCGACCACCATATTCAGGATGACCGGCAAGCCGTCCAGATTGGTCATGGCCAGGCCGATCGATACCACCAAATTGCCCAGCGCCCACCAGCGCAACTCGGGCGGGCTGCCGGTGTAGCAGGCGGAGGCGACCAGCAGCGCCGTCGTCAGCAGCGTGACGCAGACCTGTACCAACAATAGAGTGTCGAGATTGAGCACGCCGGATTCCGCCTTGTGGATGCCTCAATGTATCCCAGCGCACGGCCAGTGGCAATCGCACATGCAAAAAAGAAACAAAAAAAGCTGCCGAAGCAGCTTTTTTCGCGACGCCGGCCCTTGTCAGGCCTTGCGGCGGCGCGCCACCACGCCCATCAGCGCCAAGCCGCCCAACAACATGGCATAGGTTTCCGGTTCAGGAACCGGCGTGGCGACATAGCCCTTGAACGGCTCGTAGCCGATCTCGACCGCGCTGGTGATGGATTGGGCGACGATGCTCCCCTCGAGGTGGCCGGCGCCGGACAACACGGCGTCGTTGGCCAGCACCGAGCCCCAGACGAAGGTATTGACCTTGACCACGTCGGCGTCGTTCAGGTTGAACAGCACGTTGGCGCGCAGGTGCTCCAGCAGGCCGTCCTGGCCGCCGCCGAAGACCACGTCGCCGCTGCCGGTCACGTTGATGACCACGGTGGCGCCGTCTTTCACGTTGCTCAGGGTCAAGTTGCTGAGGTTGCGGGTGTTGACGTTGAACACTTGCAGGCCGGCGGTATTGTTGCCCACCAGTTCGATGCCGCCGTTGGCGAAGCTCACCGTGCCGTTGCCGGCCTGGCTGTTCAGCGTGCTCGACAAACCGGTCAGCCGGGTCTTGGCCGCGCCGAAGTCGGTGTAGCTTGCAATATTGGCCTTGTTCAGCGCCAGGTAGGACGACGAGGTGTTCACGCCGCCGTACACGCCAAAACCGTTGTAGTTCTTGGTGTATTCGGTGATCGGGCCGATGCTGGCATTGGTGTCCACATTGGCCAGCGGTGCGGTGTAGATGTCGCCGCCGCTCAGTCGCACGTTGCCGCCGGCCACCACGCTGGGCGCAGTCACGCCGAACGGGGTGCGGTAGCCGATCGAAGCGCCCGAGGTGTTGACGTTGCCGCCCACGGCCAGGCGGCCTTCGATATCGGTGAAGTTACTGGCGTTGCCATAGAAATAGGCGCTGTAGTCCGACGCCGGACCCAGGTTGAAACTTGGCGCAGCGGCCTGGGCGCTGCACAGGGCGGCGGCGCCCAGCACCAGCGGCAAAATACGATGCATCAGGGTGGAAATAGTCATGGTATGTAATTGGTATGTTCGTTAAGAAACGGCGGAAACCAGCAAGCAAGGGCTAAATTATATCTCAGTAACAACATCAATAACTTTATTGATAAGAAAAATATTCCAGTTATATCACCAATACAATACCAATAATATGCCGCACGCGAAGAATGCGTTTCGGTTAAAGTGGTGCTAATTGCAATCCACCGACGAGACCATGGCCTACCCTATCGAGCACAAACTGGTGATCGGCATCGCCTCCAGCGCGCTGTTTGACCTGACCGAATCGCACAAGATCTACCTGGAAGGCGGCGCCGAGGAGTACCGCAAGTACCAGGAGCAGCATATCGACGTCATCCTCGGCAAGGGCGTGGCCTTCCCCTTCATCCGCCGCTTCCTCAACATCAACAAGCACTACGCGCAGTCGGCGCCGGTGGAAGTGGTGCTGATGTCGCGCAATTCACCGGAAACCGGGCTGCGGGTGATGAATTCCATCGCCCACTACGGGCTGGACATCTCGCGTGCCTGCTTCGTCACCGGCAAGTCGCCGTACAGCTACCTGCCGGCCTTCAATACCTCTTTGTTCCTGAGCGCCAACGAGGAAGATGTCCGCAACGCGCTGGAGGCCAATTATCCGGCCGGCCTGGTGCTGCCCTCGCGCACCGAGGACGACGACGACGAGGAATTGCGGGTCGCCTTCGACTTCGACGGCGTGATCGCCGACGACGAATCGGAGACCGTCTTCAAGCGCAACAACGATGTCGACGAGTTCCATGCGCACGAGCGCGAGCGGGTCGCCATGCCGCACCAGCCCGGGCCGCTGGCCGACCTGTTCCAGAAGCTGTCGCTGATGCAGCGGCTGGAGGAGCGCGCCCAGCGCCGCGATCCGTCCTACAAGCGCATCCTGCGCATCGCCATCATCACCGCCCGCAGCGCGCCGTCGCACGAGCGGGTGGTCACCACGCTCAAGAGCTGGGGTGTGTCCGCCAACGAGACGTTTTTCCTGGGCGGCATGGAAAAAGCCCGGGTGCTGGGCATCTTCAAGCCGCATATCTTCTTCGACGACCAGCTCAGCCACCTGAAGTCGGCCGGCGGCAACATACCGATGGTCCATGTGCCGTTCGGCATCGCCAACCGGGTGCCCAAGCCGGAGTGAGCGGACTTAAGCGACAGGCGGCGGGCCGGCAGGGCTTCGTCTATAATGTCGGCAGCGGCATTGCCCCTCTGGCGGTGCGCCTTAACCGTTGAATGTGTGTTGTGTCCCTGGTCTTAACAAACTCCCTACCAAAACCCGGCACCCGCTACGCCCTGCCTGCGCTGCACGGCTCGTCGGACGCCTACGCATTGGCGCTTGCCGCGCTCGAACTCAAATCCCAGGGCCAGATGCTGGCCGTGATCGTCGCCAACGCCAGCGACGGCCAGCGCCTGCTCGACGAGATCCCATGGTTCGGCGGCGATCAGCTGCGCTGCCATTTGCTGCCGGACTGGGAAACCCTGCCCTACGACGCCTTCTCGCCGCACCAGGACCTGGTGTCCGAGCGCCTGGCCACGCTGCACGAAATCTCCAGCGGCCAGTGCGACGTGATGCTGGTGCCGGCCACCACCGCGCTGGTGCGCATGGCGCCGCCGTCCTTCCTGGCGGCCTACACCTTCTTCTTCAAAAAAGGCGAGTCGCTCGATGAAGCGCGCCTGAAGGCGCAGCTGACGCTGGCCGGCTACACCCACGTGGCGCAGGTGATGTCGCCCGGCGAATACTCGGTGCGCGGCGGCCTGATCGACCTGTTCCCGATGGGCTCCGCCCTGCCCTACCGGCTCGACCTGTTCGGCGACACCATCGAAACCATCCGCACCTTCGACGCCGACACCCAGCGCTCGCTGTACCCGGTCAACGAGGTGCGGCTGCTGCCCGGCCGCGAGTTCCCGATGGACGAAGCGGCGCGCACCACCTTCCGCAACCGCTGGCGCGAGCAGTTCGAGGGCGATCCTTCGCGCTCGGTGGTGTACAAGGACATCAAGAGCGGCATCGCCTCGGCCGGTATCGAATACTACCTGCCGCTGTTCTTCGAAGAGACGGCCACGCTGTTCGACTACCTGCCGCAAGGCGCGGCGCTGGCCCTGGTGGGCGACATCGACGCCGCCATCAAGCGCTTCTGGACCGACACCGGCTCGCGCTACCGCTTCCTGAAGTCCGACCGCGACCGCCCCATCATGGCGCCGGAAGCCTTGTTCCTGTCGGACGAGCAGTTCTTCACGCTGGCCAAGCCCTACGGCCGGCTGGTCATCTCGAAAGACGCCGACGCTGGCGCCTCCGAGCTGTCGGCGCCGGTGCCCAACATCGCCGTCAACCGCCACAGCGAAGACCCGCTGGCCAATCTGCGCGCCTACCTGCTGCCGGCCGGCCGCCGCGTGATGATCTGCGCCGAGACCAACGGCCGCCGCGAAACGCTGCAACAGTACTTCACCGAATACGACCTGGCGCTGACGCCGGTCGAAGGCTACCAAGGCTTCGCCACCTCCAGCGCCAAGCTGATGCTGGGCGTGGCCCCGCTGCACGCCGGCTTCGAGCTGTCGACGCCCGATGAAAATCTGATCTTCCTCACCGAGACCGAGCTGTATGCGGGTTCCGGCCGCCGCGTCGGCAAGAAGAAGCAGGAAGCCGTCACCCAGGTCGAATCGATGGTGCGCGACCTGTCGGAGCTGAAGATCGGCGATCCGGTGGTGCACATCAACCACGGCATCGGGCGCTACATGGGCCTGACCAGCATGGACCTGGGCGAAGGCGAAACCGAATTCCTGCACCTGGAATACGCCAAGGACACCAAGCTGTATGTGCCGGTATCGCAGCTGCACGTGATCTCGCGCTACTCAGGCGCCTCGCCGGAAGACGCGCCGCTGCACGCGCTGGGTTCCGGCGCGTGGGAAAAGGCCAAGCGCCGCGCCGCCGAACAGGTGCGCGACACCGCCGCCGAGCTATTGAACCTGTATGCCCGCCGCGCGCTGCGCCAGGGCCACTCCTTCGAATACTCGGCGCACGACTACGAGCGCTTCGCCGACAGCTTCGGCTTCGACGAAACGCCGGACCAGCAGGAAGCGATCAACAACGTCATCAAGGATATGACCGCCGGCAAGCCGATGGACCGCCTGGTGTGCGGCGACGTCGGCTTCGGCAAGACCGAGGTGGCGCTGCGCGCGGCCTTCATCGCCGTCATGGGCGGCAAGCAGGTGGCGATCCTGGCGCCGACCACGCTGCTGGCAGAGCAGCACGCGCAAACCTTCGCCGACCGCTTCGCCGACTGGCCGGTGCGCATCGCCGAAATGTCGCGCTTCCGCACCGGCAAGGAGATCACGCAGGCGATCAAGGGCATGGCCGACGGCACGCTCGACATCGTCATCGGCACCCACAAGCTGCTGTCGGACGACGTCAAGTTCACCCGCCTCGGCCTGGTCATCATCGACGAGGAGCACCGTTTCGGCGTGCGCCAGAAGGAAACCCTGAAATCGCTGCGCGCCGAAGTCGACGTGCTGACGCTGACCGCCACGCCGATCCCGCGCACGCTGGGCATGGCGCTGGAAGGCCTGCGCGACTTCTCGGTGATCGCCACCGCGCCGCAGAAGCGCCTGGCGATCAAGACCTTCGTGCGCAGCGAAGGCGAATCGATCATCCGCGAAGCCTGTTTGCGCGAATTGAAGCGCGGCGGCCAGGTCTACTTCCTGCACAACGAGGTCGAGACCATCCAGAACCGCATGGCGATGCTGACCGAGCTGCTACCGGAGGCGCGCATCGCCGTGGCGCACGGCCAGATGCACGAACGCGACCTGGAAAAAGTGATGCGCGACTTCGTGGCGCAGCGCTACAACATCCTGCTGTGCACCACGATCATCGAAACCGGTATCGACGTGCCGACCGCGAACACCATCATCATGCACCGCGCCGACAAGTTCGGCCTGGCGCAGCTGCACCAGCTGCGCGGGCGCGTCGGCCGTTCGCACCACCAGGCGTATGCCTACCTGCTGGTGACCGACGTGCAGTCGCTGACCAAGCAGGCGCAGCGCCGCCTGGACGCGATCCAGCAGATGGAAGAACTGGGCAGCGGCTTCTACCTGGCGATGCACGACCTGGAGATCCGCGGCGCCGGCGAGGTCCTGGGCGACAACCAGTCCGGCGAGATGACCGAGATCGGCTTCCAGCTGTACTCGGACATGCTCAACGAGGCGGTGCGTTCGCTCAAGGCCGGCAAGGAGCCGGACCTGGCCGCGCCGCTGGCCACCACCACCGAGATCAACCTGCACGTGCCGGCGCTGCTGCCGGCCGATTTCTGCGGAGATGTGCACGAACGGCTATCTATTTACAAGCGCATGGCCAACTGCAGCGTCCAGGACAAGATCGACGACATGCAGGAAGAGATGATCGACCGTTTCGGCAAGCTGCCGGACCCGGTCAAGGCCCTGATCGAAACCCACCGCCTGCGCATCGCCGCCAAGACCGTGGGCATCGTCAAGATCGACGCCCACGGCGAAGCGGCCACCTTGCAGTTCATGGCCAAGCCGCCGATCGACCCGATGCGCATCATTGAGCTGATCCAGAAGAACCGCCAGATCAAGCTCAATGGCCAGGACAAACTGAAGATCACCGCCTCCATGCCCGACCTGGCGGCACGTGTCGCCCAGATCAAAGGTGCGATCAAACAGTTGACCGCTTGAGCCTAAACACGTAACTTGGGCGCTTAGCCCAAAAAACGCTATATGCATTTATGAAGACTGCAAAAAATACTATGAATCTTGTGCTGCAAGGGTTGAACGACTGCAAGGCCAGACTGGAACGGATCGCGGCGCTGACGGCGCCGAAAAACATCACCTGGTTGAACGAACGCGCGCTGCGCTGCGAAGGCATCAGCTTCTCGCCGGCGCTGCGCCAGACCATCGAAGTGGCGGCGCAGGCGGCCCAGCTGGATACCACCTATTCCATCGGCATGCACAAGATGAGCGAATTCAAGCTCGTTGCGATGGACATGGATTCGACGCTGATCACCATCGAATGCATCGACGAAATCGCCGACATGCAGGGCCTCAAGCCGCAAGTGTCCGAGATCACCGAGGCGGCGATGCGCGGCGAGCTCGATTTCTCCGAGAGCCTGAAGCGCCGCGTGGCGCTGCTGGAAGGCCTGGAGGCGTCGGCGCTGGAGCGCGTGTATGAGGAGCGCCTGCAGCTGTCGCCGGGCGCGGAAACCATGCTCAGGACGGTGCAGCAGGCAGGATTGAAAACGCTGCTGGTGTCGGGCGGCTTCACCTTCTTCACTTCGCGATTGAAGGAGCGCCTGGGGCTGGACTACACCCACGCCAACGAGCTGGAAATCGTCGACGGCCGCCTGACCGGCCGCGTGGTCGGCGGCATCGTCGACGCAGAAGAGAAAAAGCGCACCGTGGAACGCGTGTGCGCGGAGCTGGGCATAGCGCCGTCGCAAGCCATCGTCATGGGCGACGGCGCCAACGACTTGAAGATGATGGGCATCTCGGGCATGTCGGTGGCGTTCCGCGCCAAGCCGGTGGTGCGCGAACAGGCCAACGTCGCACTCAACTTCGTCGGCCTGGACGGCATCCTTCCGCTGTTGACCTGACAAGCAGGCGCCGGCTCAATCGTGCCGGCGCGCCACCTGTTCCGGTCCCAGCAGGCGAACACCGGCGACGTTGCCGTTGTCGCGCTGATCGAATTCCACCCGCAAGCCCCCCCAGCGGGTGACGAACATGCTCTTGCCGGCAGGTTCCAGCTCGACCGCCGGGCCGTTGTCCATCTGCACAAACAGTTTCTTGCGATGCTGGGTGACCGTCAAGGTCCGGCCGTCGGCCAGGTCGTACTGGCCCCTAAACTCCTGCAAGTCGGTCTCCTGCAACGGCCTCTCGGCCGCGCCCGCCGCGCCGGGAATGCAGCAGCCCAGCAGCAATGCCCACACAAAAGTACGCATGATATTTCCCATCCAGGTAGATATCGCCATCGCTCTCAATGTGGATGGCAATGTCCACACTCTAGACAAAAGAACCAGCTTTTGCACGCGTCGTCGGACGAACGGCGGCTGCCGCCGGATGAATGGTTGTTATGCGGGTGTGAATGCAAAAAGCTTAGCGCCGATGGCGCCGCAGCCATTCGTCCACCACGTCCCCCATGCAGCGCGCGGCGCCGCAAGCCTTCCCGTTCGGCGAGCGCCATCAGCTCGCTGCCGTAGCCCAGGCCGCGCACACTGCCGTCCAGCCACACCACCTGGATTTGCAGCCATCCAAGATAGGTGGCGCCCAGCAGGCCGCCAACCAGCTTGCCATCGTCGTCCTTGACGGTGACAAGCAGGTAGTTCGGCGTTTCGCCGTTGGCCTGCTCGGCGTTGTAAGCGGTCAGGCCTTTGACCAGCGCCTGCATGTCGCCGCCATCGGGCGACTCTTCCAGTTTGATGATATGTGCGCTCATGGCCTGATCATTGAGGTTTGGTGGGACGGATGCCGGTGCGCGGCGCGAAGATCGGGCCGCCTTATTGGCCGGCGGCCGGACTGTCGTCGGCGGGCGGCGCTTCGTCCACGCGCGGCAAGCGCATATCGTGGCCGCCTTGCAGCAGCGTTACCGCGTCCACCTTGCCGGCCGCGTCGCGGTGCAGCGCCAGCTGCGCGTCGACCTTGCGCAGGAAGAGCTTGTCCGCCGACTCGGCATAAATCGGCAGCGAGGCCTGGCCTTGCAACTGGGTCGTCATGCCGCCGTTACTGGTGCGCAGCCACAGGCGGCGGCCATCCGGCATGGTGTAGGTGCCGGCGATGGCGGCCATCTGCTCGGCCGACAAGGCGATATCCTTGCGCTCAGCCGGCATCACATAGGTACCGCCGTGCGCAGTCGCGGTCAGCCCGGCGGTCAGGGAATCGAGCTGGCTGCCTTCGACGTTACTGAGCACGATCACGCTGACCCTGTCGCCCATGCGATAGCGCACCTCGGTGGCGAAACCTTCGATGCCGCCGCCGTGACCCACTTCCTTGCTGCCGTCCTTCTGCTGTATGCCCAGGCCGAATCCGTAGCCGGAGTGGCAGGGGGTGGTCATCGCCTCCAGCGACGCCGGCGACAGCAGCTTGCCTTCATACAGGCCGCGCTGCCAGCGCAGCAGGTCGCCGGTGGTGGAGTACAGCGCGCCGGCGGCGTGCGGGATGCTCATGTTGATGAAGCCGGCGTTGCTCATGCCGTTCTTGCCGCGCGCATAACCGGCGGCGCGGTTCGGCAGCACGTTGGCGTTCCAGTCGTAGCCGCTGTCCTTCATGCCGAGCGGTTCAAAAATGTTCTGGCGCACGAAGGCGTCGTAGGTCTGGCCGCTGACCTTTTCGATCAGTGCGCCCAGCAGCACATAGCCGGTATTGCTGTAGTTGAAGCGGGTGCCGGATTCAAACTCCAGCGGCTTGTCGCGCACCAGCGCCACGGATTCCTCCGGCTTTCTGGTGAACGGCTCGATCGCCTGGTATTCCTTGGTCGAGGTGAAATTGGCGATGCCCGAGGTGTGGTTCAGCAGCTGGAAAATCGTCACCTTGCTCCACGCGGCGGGCAGGCCGCTGAGGTATTTGCTGACCGGATCGGAGACGGCGAGCTTGCCGCGCTCCTGCAACAGCAACACGCTGGCCGCCGTGAACTGCTTGGTCACGGAGCCGAGGCGGAACTTGGTGCTCGGCGAATTGGGGATGTTCCATTCCAGGTTGGCGGAGCCGTAGCCCTTGTCCAGCAGGATCTGGTCGCCCTTGGCCACCAGCACCGCGCCGGAAAAATGATCCTGGGCGACCGCCTTGTCGACCAGCGTTTCAAGACGTTTCAGATCCTGCGCCTGCACGGCGCTCCCCAGCAGCACGGCCGTAGCCACGCCCAAGGACAGCATCCACTTGCGATGTTGCGACATATTTTCTCTCCCGGTGCGGATCGCTCTCAATTGGCGATCAACCGCCGTATGCTGCCATCAACTTATCTTTTTAGCAATCACTTTATTCCCCGCTCAGCGCGGCGATCAAGCCATCGGAGGCGTCCTCGATATAGTCCAGCACCATGTCGAAACCGCGGCCGCCGCCGTAGTACGGATCGGGTACCGCGTCGGAAGCGCTGCGGCGCGCATGCGCCATGAACAGGCCCAGTTTGTGGCGGTGCTGCGGCGGACAGGCCGCCTCCAGCAGGCGCAGATTGTCGTGGTCCATCGCCAGCACATGATCGAAGGTTGCGAAATCGCTGGCAACCACCTTGCGCGAACGCTGCGCCGACAAATCGTAGCCGCGGTTGGCGGCATGCTCCATCGACCGCGCATCGGGAGGTTCGCCGACGTGGTAGCCGTGGGTGCCGGCGGAATCGATGAGGAAGAGGTCGGCCAGGCCGGCCGCCTCGACGCGATGGCGGAACACGCCCTCCGCCGTCGGCGAGCGGCAGATATTGCCCATGCAGACAAACAGCACCGAAGTTTTCTCAGCCACGCCCACTCCTTATATAATCAATACTGTTGTATTTTATAGATTTTAGTGCAAATGAGCCTACCCAACGACCAGTCGCCGCGCGCCGAATATGCGCGGCGCATGAATCGCATGTTGAACTGCATCGACGCCCATCTGGCAAGGAGCTAAGCATGGTTCAGGTATGCGGCTGTCGCCTGGTCGACATCGATGACGCGGTGCAGGGTGCGGTGGTGCCACTGGCGCTGCTCTATCCCGCCGATGGCGTCGAAGCGGCCGAACACTTCGGGCCTTATACGGTGAATGTCGCCAGGGATGCGGCGCCGGCCGCCGGCGCGCATCCGCTGGTGCTGATCTCGCACGGCAATGCCGGCACCCCGTGGGCCTACCGGCAAATGGCCAGGCATCTGGTGCAGGCCGGCTTCGTGGTGGCGCTGCCCGCGCATACCGGCAATACGCGCCACGACAATAGCCTGGCCGGCACCGCCGCCAACCTGGCCAACCGGCCGCGCCACATCACGCTCGCCATCGACGCGGCGCTGGCCGATCCCGTCCTCAAACACCATATCGCCGCTGATGGCGTCGCCGTGATCGGCCATTCGATCGGCGGCTATACGGCGCTGGCGGCGGCCGGCGGCCAGCCCTGGTCCGGCCCGCGCGAAAGCACGGACGGCCAACCGCGGCCGGTGCCGGCGCAGGCCGACGCGCGCGTGCGGGCGCTGGTGCTGCTCAATCCCGCCACGTTCTGGTTCATCGACGGCTCGCTGCAAGCGGTACGCGTGCCGATACTGATGCGCACCGGCGAAAAGGACGACATCACGCCGGCCGAACATGCGCAAAAAATCATCGACGGCGTAGCCGATGCCGCGCTGGTCGAACACCGCGAGATAGCGGGCGCCGGACACTTCGCTTTCATGAGCAAGTTCCCACCGGAGATGACGCGGCAGAACTTCAAGCCGTCACAGGACCCACCGGGCTTCGACCGCGACGCCGCCCAGCCGGAGCTGTTCGCCGACATCACCGCCTTTTTACGGCGTACGCTGGCAGGCCCCGGCCAAAGATGATATTTTTGCACGTGCGCCGCAGATTTCCCTCTGTGGCTATACTGAAAAACATTACTCAATCATGGGGAGTGATCATGTCGCAAGAACTGGTGCTGGACGGCCGCCTCGAATCGGCCAAGACTACCGCCTGGTGGCTCTATATCGTGCACGCGGTGAGCTTCCTCTTTTCGCTGGGCCTGTTTTCCGTCATCCCGTTGGCGCTCAACTATCTGCAGCGGCCTACCACCGAAGGCACCTTCGTCTACAGCCATCACAGCTGGATGATCCGCTCGTTCTGGTGGTATGTGGCGTTGGTCGTCGTTGGGGCGCTGCTGTTCGTCACGATCATCGGCATCCCACTGGCCTACCTGGTCTGGCTGGGCGCCTGGCTCTGGAAAGCCTATCGCCTGATCGTCGGCATACAACGCCTCAACCGCAACGAGCCAGCCGCCATCGGCGACTAGCGCAACCGTCACTTCGTCCGCAGTATCGCTTTCAGCGCATCGACCAGCTTCGCGCACTCCTCGTCCGTGCCGATGGAGATGCGCAGGAACTGGTCGATACGCGCCTGCTTGAAGTGGCGCACCAGGATCGCCCGTTCGCGCAGGTCCGCCGCCAGCTGTGCCGCGTCGTGGCCGGGGTGTCTGGTGAAGATGAAATTGGCCGCCGACGGCAGCACCTCAAAGCCCAGCGCCTGCATCTGCGCGGCCAGCCACGCGCGCGTGGCGACGATGGCTTGCGAGGTCCGTTCCATGTGGACCAGATCGTCCAGCGCCGCCACGGCGCCGGCCTGCGCCACCAGCCCCAATGGGTAGCAGTTGAAGCTGTTCTTCACGCGCTCCAGGCCCGCGATCAGGTCGCGATGGCCGACGGCATAACCAACCCGCAGCCCGGCCAGCGAGCGCGATTTGGACAGCGTCTGGATCACCAGCAGATTATCGTGGCGGTCCAGCAGCGCGATGGCGCTTTGCCCGCCGAAGTCAACGTAGGCTTCGTCGACCACCACCACCTGGTCGGGATGGTCGGCCAGCAGCGCCTCGATCCGCTCCAGCGGCAGCGCGATGCCGGTCGGCGCGTTCGGATTGGCGATGATGATGGCGCCGCATGGCTGGCGATAATCCTCGACGTCGATCTCGAAACGCTCGTTCAGCGGCACCTGCACCGCCTTGATGCCGTACAAGCTGCAATAGGTAGGATAAAAGCTGTAGCTGATGTCCGGGCAAAGCAGCGGCAGTTCGTGCTTGAGCAGGGCGTGGAAGGTGTGCGCCAGCACCTCGTCCGAGCTGTTGCCGATGAAGACCTGCTCGCGCGCCAGGCCGAAGCGGCGCGCCACGGCGTCCTTCACGACGATGTTGCCGGGATCGGAATACTTGCGCAGCTGGTCGCCCACGGCCGCCTGCATCGCCGCTATTGCCTTGGGCGACGGACCGTAGGGATTCTCGTTGGTGTTGAGCTTAACCAGGCCGGGCATCTGCACCTGTTCGCCCGGCGTGTACGGCGTCAGACCGTGGACCACATCGCTCCAGAAGCGGCTCATTGCAATGCTCCCAGTGCGCGCTCGATATCCGCGATCAAATCGTTGACGTCCTCCAGGCCCACGTTAAAGCGCACCAGAATGCCCTTGTCCCGCCAATCCTTGCGCATGTGCTGTATTCGGTAAGGCATCACCAGGCTGTTGGCGCCGCCCCAGCTGTAGCCGATCTTGAAGAACTTGAGCGCGTCGATGAAGCGGTCGGTCTGTTCCTCGGTATAGCGCTCGTCGAACAGCACGGAGAACAAGCCGCCGGCGCCGCTGAAATCGCGCTTCCAGATCTCGTGGCCGGGACAATCGGTGAAGGCCGGATGCAGCACTTTGGTGATTTCCGGGCGGGCCTGCAGCCACGCGGCCAGCTTGCGCGCCGCCGCGTCGTGCGCGTCGAAGCGCAGACGCATGGTCGGCAGGCCGCGCGAGACCAGGTAGGCGTCGTCCGCGCCGACACCCATGCCGAGCCGCATATGCGAGAGACTGATCTTTTCGTGCAATGCTGGATCGCGCGTGATGACGGCGCCCATCAGCACGTCCGAACCGCCGGACTGGTACTTGGTCAGCGCCTGCATGATGATGTCGACGCCAAGCTCGAAGCCGCGCAGCGCCAGGCCGGCCGACCAGGTGTTGTCCAGTGCGACCACCACGCCGCGCTCGTGCGCCGCCTTGCAGATGGCCGGCAGGTCCGGCACTTCCATCGACACCGAACCCGGCGCCTCGGTCCAGATCAGCTTTGTGTTCGGCTCGATCAGCGCCGCGATGCCCGCACCGATCAGCGGATCGTAGTAGCGCGCGGTGATGCCGTAATCGGCCGACAGCCAGCGTCCCAGCTCGCGGTTGGGGTTGTAGACGTTATCGGGCAGCAGCACGTCGTCGCCGGACTTGAGCAGCGCGAAGTCGACCATCGCGATCGCCGCCAGGCCGCTCGGCGCCAGCAGGCAGTACTTGCCGTCCTCGATCTCGGCCAGGCGCGCCTCCAGCGTGAAGGTGGTTGGCGTGCCGTGCAGGCCGTAGGTATAGGCGTTCTTCTCTTTCCAGTCGCCCGAACGCATGGCCGCCACGTTCTTGAACAGCACCGTCGAAGCATGGTGGATGGCGCCGGGGAAAGCGGCAAAGCCTTCCGGGGCCTGGTAGTCGGTATGGACGAGTGCGGTCTGCGGGGATTTTTTGATGGTCATGATAGGAATAGACGGGCTAAAAAAAAGGCGGTCCATTGCTGGTCCGCCTTCATTATAGGTTCGATTCGCTTATTGCGCCTCGCCCCACAGGTCGTGGGCGTCGGAGGTGGTGATCTTGACGTCGAAGAACTGGCCGACGGCCAGCTTCTTGTGCGGCTCATACGGCGGCTTGACGTACACCACGCCGTCGATTTCCGGCGCGTCGGCGCTGGAGCGGCCCACCCCGCCGCTGCGGTTGACTTCATCGATCAGCACGCGAACAGTGGTGCCGACCTTGGCCTTCAGGCGCGCTTTCGAGATCTCTTCCTGCAGCAGCATCACGCGGCCGCGGCGCTCTTCGCGCACTTCTTCCGGCACCGGATTGGCCAGTTCGTTGGCGGTGGCGCCTTCGACCGGCGAGTAGGCGAAGCAACCCAGGCGGTCAATCTGCGCTTCCTTCAGGAAGTCCAGCAGGTATTCGAATTCGGCCTCGGTCTCGCCGGGGAAGCCGGCGATGAAGGTCGAGCGGATGGTCAGGTTCGGGTTCATCGCGCGCCAGGCCAGGATGCGGTCCAGGTTCTTCTCGCCGCTGGCAGGACGCTTCATGCGCTTGAGTACATCGGGATGCGCGTGCTGCATCGGGATGTCCAGATAAGGCAGGATATGCTCGCCCATCATCGGGATGACCTGGTCGACGTGCGGGTATGGATACACATAGTGCATGCGCACCCAGGCGCCGTAGGACTTGGCCAGCTCGCCCAGCGCTTCCATCAGCTGCGTCATGTGGGTCTTGATCGGACGGCCGTTCCAGAAACCGGTGCGGAACTTGACGTCGACGCCGTAGGCCGAGGTGTCCTGCGAAATGACCAGCAGTTCCTTGACGCCGGACTTGAACAGGTTCTCCGCTTCCAGCATCAGCTCACCGATCGGACGCGAGACCAGGTCGCCGCGCATCGAAGGGATGATGCAGAACGAACAGCGGTGGTTGCAGCCTTCGGAAATCTTCAGGTAGGCGTAGTGCTTCGGCGTCAGCTTGATGCCCTGCGCCGGGATCAGGTCAAGGAAAGGCTCGTGCGGCTTGGGCAGGTGCAGGTGGACCGAGTCCATCACTTCGGCCAGCGCATGCGGGCCGGTCACGGCCAGTACCTTCGGGTGCACCTTCATGATGATGTCGTCGCCGGCGGCGTCTTTTTTCGCGCCCAGGCAACCGGTCACGATCACTTTGCCGTTTTCGGCCAGCGCTTCGCCGATGGCGTCCAGCGATTCCTGCACCGCGGCGTCGATGAAGCCGCAGGTGTTGACGATGACCAGGTCGGCGCCGTCGTAGGACTTGGCAGTCTCGTAGCCTTCGGCACGCAGCTGGGTCAGGATCTGTTCGGAGTCGACCAGCGCTTTAGGGCAGCCGAGCGAGACGAAGCCGACTTTAGGCGCAGGTGCGCCGGTTGCGGGCTTGGGGAGACGATTGAGTGGTTGCGATTGCATGATAGGTTGCTTTATACGCCATGAAAATTACGAGCAATCGAACATTATACCCCATTCCCCATAGGGAGATCATGATAGGATAAGGGCTGACCCAGTGGCCCGCATCGGCGCCGCTTCCATCACCCAGTTCAGGAGAATTCGTGGCAACGCTGAAAGATGTCGCAGTGCTCGCCGGTGTAGGCATGTCGACGGCATCGCGCGCCATTTCCGGCGCCGGTCCGGTGTCGGCCGAAGCGATGAAGAAGGTCCAGGCCGCGATCGAACAACTCAATTTCCGCCCCTCGTCCATCGGCCGCTCGCTGTCGGCGCAGTCGCTGGGCATGATCGGCATCTTCACGCCCTCCTTCTTCGGCGCCTACTACGGCACCATCCTCCAACAGACCGACGTCGAATTGCGCGCCATGCGCCGGCACGTGGTCGTGGCCACCGGCTGCGGCGACGGCTCGCCGCGCGACGAGGCGGTGGAAGCGGTCAAGTTCCTGATCGGCCGCGATTGCGACGGCATCGTGGTGCTGGGTCACGACCTGCATGACGAGGACCTGATCTCGCTGCAGAAGATGCATCCGAAGATGGCCTTCCTCAACCGCCGCAGCCAGCAACTGCCGGATGCCTCGTTCTGTCCCGACCATTTCCACGGCGGCGAACTGGCGGCGCGGACCTTGCTGCATGCGGGGCATCGCGAACTGGCTGTGATATCGGGGCCGGGCTCCACGTCGGACAACAAGGAACGCCTGGACGGCTTCTTCGCCGAACTGCAACGCAGCGGCATCGAGCGTTCGGCGGTGCGGCTGATCGAATCGGACTTCTCGCGCGAGGGCGGCTTCAGCGCCACGCAGCAGTTGATCAACGAGGGTCTCAAGTTCACGGGGCTGTTCTGCGCCAATGATGAAATGGCGGTTGGCGCCCTGTCCTGCTTCCATCGCGCCGGCATCGACGTGCCGGAAGAGGTCTCCGTGATCGGCTATGACGATGACTATTCGGCCGAGTACTCGTCGCCGGGCCTGACGTCGGTGCATATACCGATGCAGCAGTTGACGCAGAACGCCGTGCGCTGGCTGCTCAACCTGTGCTACGGCACCCAGCATGAAATCGTCCGCGACTTCCCCGTCACGGTGACGATGCGCGGCTCGGTCGCTCCGCGCGCCTAACCCACGTCATTCCCGCGCAGTCGGGAATCCATACTTCGCATCCTGGACACGCCGGTCAGAGCCGCTGTTCGCTTGCCCCGTCGAAAAGTGAAACGCGCTTGCTGCGGATCGAGAAGCTGATGTTCTTCTCGGTTTCGAGGTGCTGCTGGTCCTGCACGATGCCCGCGACCTGGGTGCCGTGGAAGTCCAGCCATAACACGCGGTGCGCGCCCATCGCCTCGATCAGCGAGACCGATGCGCACACCACGTTCTCAGCGCCGTCGCAATTGCCGACGTCGATGTCTTCAGGCCGCACGCCCAGCACGCATTCATGTTTGCCGGCCGCTTGCTGCTTGAAGGGATAATCCGTCACGTCGACGGACATGTGGGCGTTGCGGAACACGGTGCGGCCGCCCTCCTGCTCCAGGCGCCCTTTGAACAGGTTCATGCCCGGCGAACCGAGGAAGGTGGCGACGAACAGGTTGGCCGGCTCGCTGTAGATGTTGGCCGGCGTGTCGAACTGCTGCACCACGCCACCCTTCATCACCGCCATGCGCTGCGCCAGCGTCATCGCCTCGACCTGGTCGTGGGTCACGTAGATCATGGTGGCGCCCAGCTGCTTGTGCAGCTGCTTGAGTTCGCGCCGCAGTTCGGTACGCAGCTTGGCGTCGAGGTTCGACAGCGGTTCGTCGAACAGCATCACGTCCGCCTCGCGCACGATGGCGCGGCCGATCGCCACGCGCTGCCGCTGGCCGCCGGACAGGTTGGCCGGCTTGCGCTTCAACAGCGGCCCCAGTTGCAGCATGTCCGAAGCGCGCGCGACGCGGCGGGCGATTTCCGCTTTCGGCGTGCCGTTGATGCGCAACCCGAAGGACATATTGGCCTCCACATTCATGGTCGGATACAGCGCGTACGACTGGAACACCAGCGCGATGCCACGATCCTTGGGGTCGGCCCAGGTCATGTCCTTGCCGCCGATTTCGATCTGTCCGGAGGTGGTGTCGATCAGGCCGGCGATGCTATGCAAGAGGGTCGATTTGCCGCAGCCCGATGGGCCCAGCAGCACCACGAACTCCCCGGCTTTCACATCCAGGTTCAACGACTCGATGACCTTGTTGCCGCCCAGCTGGATCTGCAGATTACGAATAGCTACGTTAGACATGTTTAACCCTAAGTTAACCTTTAACCGCGCCGGAGGCGATGCCGCGCACGAACCAGCGGCCGGAAATGAAATAGAGAGCCAGCGGCACGACCGACGTCAGGATGGTCGCAGCCATGTTGACGTTGTACAGGCGCTCGCCGGTGGTGGTGTTGATGATGTTGTTCAGCTGGACCGTCATCGGCAAATGCTCGGAACCCGCGAACACCAGGCCAAGCAGGAAGTCGTTCCAGATGCCCGTGACCTGCATGATGACGGCGACCACGATCACCGGCGTCGACATCGGCAGCATCAGCTGCAGGAAGATGCGCCAGAAGCCGCCGCCGTCGATGCGGGCGGCCTTGAACAATTCCATCGGCAGCGCCGCGTAGTAGTTGCGGAACAAGAGCGTCATCACCGGCATGCCGAAGATGGTGTGGATCAGCACTATGCCCGGCAGAGAGCTGAACAGGTTCACCGCGGCCAGCATGCGCACCAGCGGATACACCATCACCTGCACCGGAATGAAGGCGCCCATCATCAAGATGGCGAACAGCAGGCCCGCGCCGCGCGGCCGCCAGAACGACAGCGCATATCCGTTCACCGCGCCGATGGCGATCGACAGCACGGTTGAGGGCACCACGATGGCGACCGAATTCCAGAAGCCGCCGCGGATGCCGTTGCAATCGAGTCCCGTGCAGGCGGACTGCCACGCTTGCAGCCAGGGCTCCAGGGTCGCATGCATCGGCAGCGCAAACAGCGTGCCGAGGCGGATCTCTTCCATCGGCTTGACCGAGGTCACCAGCATCACGTACAGCGGCAGCAGGAAGAACAGCGCCGCCACGATCAGGAAGCCGTACACGCCGATGCGGGCCGGCGTCCACGCCAGCTTGCGGCGCGGCTTGATGGCCGGCGGGGCGCCGGCGGTGCTGTCGTTGGCGGCGGCGCCCGGCGCCAGCCCTGCTGCTTTGTCCATTCCTGCCTTATCGAATTTGACGACCTGCCCCATCACGCCCCCTTGGCCGCGCGGCGGTTGCGCACATAGTACAGCGGCGCGACAATGGCCAGCACCGTGGACAGCAGCACGATCGACGCCGCCGACGCGAGGCCGATGTTGGCGCGGCCGAACAGGTAATCCATGATGAACTTGGCCGGCACTTCGCTCGCCGTGCCAGGGCCGCCCTGGGTCATCGCGACCACCGAGTCGAACACCTTCACCACCATGACGAACAGCAGCACGAAGGCGGTGGACACCGACGCCCCCAGCATCGGCAGCACGATGCTGACGTAGACGCGCCAGCGCGGGATGCCGTCGATGCGGGCGGCCTTCCACAATTCCTCGTCCACGCCGCGCAGGCCGGACAGCATCAGCGCCATCACCAGGCCGGAAGCCTGCCACACGGTGGCGATGACGATGGTGTAGATCGCCATGTCCTGGTCGACGATCCAGTCGAACCTGGCGTCGGCGAAACCCAGCTTGTGCAGCGCTTCCTGGATGCCCAGTTCGGGATTCAGTATCCATTGCCAGATCAGGCCCGTGGCCACGAACGACATCGCATACGGATACAGGAAGATGGTGCGCAGCGCGCCTTCGGCCATCACCTTCTGGTCGATGAACACCGCCAGCAGGAAGCCGATGACCAGGCAGGCGGCGATGAACAGCACGCCATAGATGGCGACATTTTGCAGCGACAGCAGCCAGCGATCATTATTAAACAGGCGGATGTACTGCGAGGCGCCGACAAAGTCGCTGGCCGGGAAGGTGCGCGAGCTGCTGACCGACACGCGGGCCGTCCACAGCATCGTGCCCAGGTAGGCCAGCAGCACCGTCAAGGCCATCGGGATCATGGCGATGTAGGCGGCGATGGAAACGCTTTGACGCTTCTTGGCCATGGCTTATTGATCCTTCAGCGCGCGGGCGAAGGCTTTTTGCGCGTCGTCCGGCGACTGGTTCTTGTTCCAGTAACTGGTCAGCACGTCCTGCAAGGCGCCGGTGGTGTCCGGGGTCGCCAGCATTTCGGCATTCGGCAACTGGCGGCTCTTGTCCTTGATGATGGCCAGGCCCTGCCTGGCGCAGATGTCCAGCGTCGATTCATCGACGTCGCCACGGATCGGGATCGCCCCCTTGCGCGAGTTGAAGGCCACCTGCGCGGCCGGCGAAGTGACCACCGTCGCCAGCAGCTTCTGCGCCCTGATGGCGCTGGCGTCCGTGGTTTTGGGGAACACGAAGGCGTCGCCGGCGACGATGTACGGCGCTTTCGGTCCGAAGCCGGGGAAGCAGCCGAAGTCCCTGCCCGCCACCTGCTTGGCCGACGAGAACTCGCCCTTGGCCCAGTCGCCCATGATCTGCACGCCGGCCTTGCCGCTGACGACCATCGCCGTGGCGTCGTTCCAGTTGCGGCCCGGTGAGCCGGCGTCCACAAAGGCTTTGAGCTTCTTGAAGTCGACCAGCACCTGCCTGAAGGCCGGCGACATCACGGCTTTCTGGTCGCGGTCGCGGTACACTTTCAGGTACAGATCGGCGCCGCCTACCATCGCGAAGATGGCGTCGAAGGTGATCTTCTCCTGCCATACCTGGCCGCCGAAGGCCAGCGGCACCAGGCCTGCGGCCTTCAGCTTGGCCAGCTGCACCAGGAATTCATCCCAGGTCTGCGGCTCGTTGGCGATGCCGGCTTTTTTATACGCAGCCTTGGAGTAGAAGAACCAGGCCGGCATGTGGATGTCCACCGGCGCGGCGTAGAAGTGGCCGTTGATCCTGATCGCGGCCAGGATAGCCGGCGGCATGATCTGGTCCCACTTGCCGGCGGCCGCCACGTCGTCGACGTTGTTCAGCAAGCCCTGCTCGACGAAATCGCGGAACTGCCTGGAGGTGTTGAACTGCGCGGCCGTCGGCGCATTGCCGCCGACGATGCGGTTGATGGTGGTGGCGCGCGACTGGTCGGCGCCGGCGATGGCGTTGTCGATCCACAGGCCGCCGGCCTTGTTGTACGCATCCGCGAACTGCCTGACCGCCTGGGATTCGCCGCCCGACGTCCACCAGTGGATCACCGTCGCTTTCAACGGTGCTTGTGCATGGGCTGCGCCGCATGCCGCCACGGCAAGCGCGATGGCGCCCGCCAGTTTTGATGCCTTGAACATTCTGTCTCCCAGTGGGCGTCGAGCGCCCATTTTATTCGGATAGCTTTGCCGGATGTCTAACTTTTTGCGGATCTCTCGGCCAAAAATTGCGCCACCAGCTTGGCGCTGCGCTTCAGCGTGCGCGTTTGCGTGGCGTAGTCGACATGGATGATACCGAAACGGCGCTCGTATCCGAAGGCCCATTCAAAATTGTCCATCAGCGACCAGATAAAGTAGCCGCGCACATCGACGCCCGCCTTCACCGCTTGATTGACCGCTTCCAGATGGCGGTTCAGGAACGAGATGCGCTGGCGGTCGTCGACTTCGCCGGCGATCACCTCATCGTCGGTGGCCATGCCGTTTTCTGTGATGTAGATCGGCGGCAGGTTCGGGTAGTCGCGGCGGAAGCCGACCAGCAGATGGCGCAGGCCGTCCGGGTAGACTTCCCAGCCCATCTGGGTGCGCTCCACGCCCTCCAGGTCCACTTCGTGATACCCATGCTTGCCGTCGCTGACGACATTGGTGCGGAAGTAGTAATTGATGCCGAGGAAATCGAGCTTGGCGCCGATGATGTCCATGTCGCCGGCCAGCATCAGCGGCTCGGCGCCTGGCCACAGTTCCCACAGCGCCGACGGATAGGACTTCTTCAGCAGCGGATCGAGCACCCAGTTGTTGTGCTGAAGCTCGAACAGCCAGGCCGCATGCTGGTCGGCGTCGCTGGCGCCGGTGCTGGTGCCGCGGCCGACGTTGGCGACGATGCCCACTTGCGCCGCCGGATCGTTGGCGCGCAGGCGCGCCACCGCCAGGCCGTGGCCCAGCAGCAGATGGTGCATGGCCTGCGTGGCGAAGACCACGTCCTGTTTGCCCGGCGCGTGGTGGCCGGTGCCGTAGCCGTGCATGGCCGAGCACCACGGCTCGTTCAGCGTGGCCCACGCGTCCACCAGACCGGCCAGCTCCCGGCTGATCATGTCGGCGTATTCGGCGTAGCGGTAGGCGGTGTCGCGGTTGACCCAGCCGCCCCGGTCTTCCAGGTGCTGCGGCAGGTCCCAGTGGTACAGCGTGACGTAGGTCTTCAAGCCCTTGGCGCGCAGCGCCGTCAGCAGCTTGCGGTAGAAGGCGATGCCCGCTTGATTCGGCTGGCCGTCTTCAGTCATCACGCGCGGCCAGGCGATCGACAGGCGGTAGGCGCCGACGTTCAGGCTGGCCAGCAGTTCGATATCGTCCGGCCAGCGGTGGTAGTGGTCGCAGGCGACGGCGCCGGTGTCGCCGGCCAGCGTCTTGCCCGGCGTGGCCGAGAAGGTGTCCCAGATCGAGGGAATGCGGCCGTCTTCGGCGACGGCGCCCTCGATCTGGTAGGCCGCCGTGGCGGCGCCCAGCAGGAAATCCTGGTTCCACAGGACCGAGTCGGCCGGCGGCGAAAACGTCTCTTCCAGTGCAACTGATGCATCAACTACCACAGCAACTCCTTCGTCTATTCGCGGGGTGGAAACGCTTCCACACAGGACATCGATAGTACTACTGAAGAAATTCTGGGGTCAACGAAATTCTGGAGTTTTTGTAACTTGGCTACAAAAACGGCACAGCGACCGCAGTGGCTGTGCCGTTTTTAATGCTGCGGAGCGTGCAGGACTACTTCTTGTCGGTCGGCGGCACGCCCGGAACGAAGGGGAAGGTGCCGAAGATGTTCTTGCTCTGGCTTTGCATTTGCTCCTGCATCTGCACGAACAGGCTCTTGCTCTGGTCGATGTAGTTGTTCATCATGCCCTGCATCATCGGGCCCTGGACGTTCATGAACTGGGTCCACATTTCCGGGCTGAAGGGCTTGCCTTCCAGGCCGCCGGCGGTGGTGCCGGTGAACTTGCGCTGGATGTCGGTGAACGCTTGCACGTTCTTTTCCAGGTAGGAGCCCATCATGCCCTGCATGGCGTGGCCGTAGAAGCGGATGATCTGCGCCAGCACGTCGCTGGAGAACATCGGCGCGCCGCTGGCCTCTTCTTCCAGGATGATCTGCAGCAGGATGCTGCGGCTCAGGTCTTCATTGCTCTTGGCGTCGACCACGGTGAATTCTTCGTTGTCCAGCACCAGCTGCTTGACGTCCGTCAGCGTGATGTAGGAACTGGTCTGCGTGTCGTACAGACGGCGATTCGGATATTTCTTAATCAGACGTTCAGCATTTTTTTTCGCACTACTCATCACAAGTCCACTTATTGCGCCGCAGCGCGTACTCTAACAATTCGAAAAAAAAGCGAACTTCGGTCCGCTTTCCCACTAGCCTACTTTTTCTATTATAGAGGGGAAAAAGCATGTCTTGCACAATCTGATATAACTTTTGGGTTTTATTGCAACGCAACCAAATTTACAGATAGACAATAGTATGCTTTTTCCCTGCTGAAATTAATCTGCACGTACCTTCACATAGCGGCCGGGGGCCGGTTCAATGGCCTGGTAGCGGGCATTGCCGGGCTTGGCTTTAGGCTTGACCTCCTTGCCGCCGTGCTCGGCCAGGAACTTGGCCCATTCCGGCCACCAGCTACCTGGGTTTTCCGTCGCGCCGGCCATCCATGCTTCGCCGTCCTGCGGCTTGGCGGCGGCACGGCCCAGGGGCTTGTCGTTGGTCCAGTAACTGCGCTTGTTCTTCGCCACCGAGTTGATCACGCCGGCGATGTGGCCGGACGCACCCAGCACGAAGCGGTTGGCCTTGACCTTGCCCGGATTGAGGATGTTCATCGAGCTGAAGGCCGACATCCACGGCACGATGTGGTCTTCGCGCGAGCCGTAGATGAAGGCCGGCGCCTCGATGCTGCCCAGGTCGACCTTCTGGCCCGCCACCTTCAGCTTGCCGGTCTTGAGCCTGTTTTCCAGGTAGGTGTTGCGCAGATACCAGCAGAACATCGGGCCCGGCAAATTGGTGCTGTCCGAATTCCAGTACAGCAGGTCGAACGGCGGCGGTTCGTTGCCCTTCAGGTAGTTGGACTGCACGTAGTTCCACACCAGGTCGTTCGGACGCAGGCTGGAGAAGGTGCTGGCCAGGTCGCGGCCCGGCATCAGGCCGCCGCCCTTCAGCTGTTGCTCGCGCATCGACACCTGTGCTTCGTCGACAAACACGTCCAGCACGCCGGTGTCGCTGAAGTCGAGGAAGGTGGTCAGCAGCGTTAGGCTGGAGGCCGGCTTCTCGCCACGCGCCGCCAGCACCGCCAGCGCGGTCGAAACCAGCGTGCCGCCGACGCAGAAGCCCAGCATGTTCATCTGCTCCTGGCCGCTGATGTCCTGCACCACGTGGATCGCTTCGATCACGCCCTGGTCGACATAATCGTCCCAGCTGGTGCCGGCCAGCGACTGGTCGGGATTGCTCCACGAGATCAGGAACACGCTGTTGCCCTGCTCCACCGCATAGCGCACCAGCGAATTTTCCGGTTGCAAATCAAGGATGTAGAACTTGTTGATGCAAGGCGGCACCATCAGCAGCGGGCGCTGGTGCACCGTGGCCGTGGCCGGCTTGTACTGGATCAGCTGGAACAGCGGATTTTCATACACCACCGTGCCCTCGGTGGTGGCCAGGTTGCGGCCGACCTCGAACGCCGATTCGTCCGACAGCGAGATATGGCCCTTGTTCATGTCGGCCAGCATATTGGCCAGGCCCTTGGTCAGGCTCTCGCCCTTGGTTTCGATCAGCTTTTGCTGGGCTTCGGGATTGGTGGCCAGGAAGTTGGCCGGCGACATGGCGTCGATGATCTGCTGCACGGCAAAGCGGATCTTCTGCTTTTGCTGGCTCGACGTGTCGACCGTGTCGACCATGGCATTCAGGAATTTGGCGTTGAGCAGGTATGATGCCGCATTGAACGACGACATGGGATTGCCCTGCCAGGCGGACGAGGTGAAGCGGCGGTCGGCCACATCGGGCGACTTGCCGGACAAGAACTCCTGCCATAAATCGCCAAAATCTTGCAGATACTGGTTTTTCAGCTGCTCCATGGCCTCTGGTTTCACCGAGGCGCCCACATCCTGCATCATGGCGGCCAGCGGATTGCCGTCCGTGGTGGGCGCCATATTGAACCAGGATTGCCACTGTCCGGGGTCGCTCATCTGCGACATCCAGGCGTTGGCAATGGCTTGAGGATCTGGCAAATTCATGTTTGATTCCCTAAAAATAGTTTAAATATCTTTAACTGGGCTGCTGATGCTGATTGTTGCTATTGCTTGGATCTACGTAGTCGGACTGATGGCTCTGACCGAGCCGACCGTCGTTGCGGGAATTGTAACGTTTTTGTTCTACTGCGTGCTGCCCTTGAGTACGTTGATTTACATCTCGGGCACCGGCAAGCGCAAAGCCCGGCGCCGCGCGGCCGAATTGGCGGCGCACCAGGCCCGCCAGGCCGCGGCCCAAACCGAAGCCGAAGACTAAGCCGGCGCCGCGCCGATTCATTTGATCCAGATCAGGGCCGCCTGCCGGCCGGTGACGCCGTCGCGCCGGTAGGAGTAAAAGCGGCCGGAATTGGACACGGTGCAGAACTCGCCGCCGTGCACCTGCATCACCCCTGCCCGGTGTAGCACGTAGCGCGCCAGCCCGTAGATGTCGGCCAGGTACTTGCCCGGCTTGCCGTCGATCGGGGTAAACGCCGCTTCCACGTGGCGCACGCCGGATGCGTCGACCGCACCGCCCAGGAAAGTCTGCTTCACTTCCTGCCCGACCTCGAACTGGTAGGCGCCGATCGCCGGCCCCATCCAGGCCATCAGCTCGCCGGCGCCGGCTGCGCGCATCGACTCCAGCGTGTTTTCCAGCACGCCGGCGGCCAGCCCGCGCCAGCCCGCATGCGCGGCCGCCACGGTCTTGCCTTCGACATCGCAGAACAGCACCGGCAGGCAGTCGGCCGTCATGATGACGCAGGGCTTGCCCGGCGCGACGGAGAAACTGGCGTCCGCCTCCGGCACGTCCTGCGGCCCGATCCGGGCCACGTCGACCACCGCCGTGCCGTGTACCTGCGACAGCCAGGCCGGCGTTCCCGGCAGCAAGGCACACAGGATTTCGCGGTTGCGGGCCACATTGTGCGGCTGGTCGCCGACGTGGGTGCCCAGGTTCAGGCCGCCGCCGCCCATGCCGTCGTCATACGGCGCCGGGCTGACGCCGCCGCGCCGCGTGGTCGACAACACCCCCACATTGCCTGGCAAGCCAGGCCAATGCGGGATCAGCCAGTGTGACGGGGTCGACATCAGATACCTTCCGGTACCTCGATGCCGGCGCGGGCCAGCAACTCGGCAAAATCGTCGGCCAACGGCACGGTCCATTCGCATTGCTCGCCGGTGGCCGGATGCACCAGCCCCAGGCGACGCGCCTGCAGCGCCTGGCGCGGGAAATAATCGGCCAGGTGCTGCTTGCCGTAGGTGGTGTCGCCCACCAGCGGGAAGCCGATCGACATCATGTGGACGCGGATCTGGTGGGTGCGGCCAGTTTCCAGACGGCACTGCACCAGGGTCACGGGACGGCCCTCGCCCAGCTTGCCGCCGCCCAGCACCTGGTAGTGGGTGATGGCCGGCTTGGAGCCCATGCCGGTCGAGACCGCCATCTTGATGCGGTCTTTCGGGTGGCGGCCCATAGCCGAGTCGATCGTGCCGCTGATGCGCGGCATGCCCCAGACGATGGCGAAATACTCGCGCTTGACGGTGCGCGCGGCCAGCTGGCGCACCAGGTCGGTCTGGGCCGGCAAGGTCTTGCCGACCACCATCAGGCCGCTGGTGTCCTTGTCCAGCCGGTGGACGATGCCGGCGCGCGGCACGCCCGACAGCTGCGGGCAGTGGTGCAGCAGGCCGTTCAACAGCGTGCCGGACCAGTTGCCGGCGCCCGGATGGACCACCAGGCCGGCCGGTTTGTTGATGACCATCAGGTGCTCGTCCTCGTAAACGATGTTAAGTTCCATCGGTTCCGGTTTAAAAGCCTCGTCTTCCGGCGCCGGTTGGGGCAGAATGACGATCTTCTCGTCGCCGTAGACGGTGTCCTTGGTGCTTTTGGCCGGTTTGCCATCGACAGTGACGAAGCCGTCGGTGATCCACATTTGCAGGCGGCCGCGCGAGAATTGCGGCACCAGGTGGGAAATCACCTTGTCCAGGCGTTGGCCGCAGACTTCGGGGGTCAGTTCCAGTTGGATCGGAGCCAGACCGTCGTCTTCGCCAACATCACCGTCCTGCGCGTCCTCGAGGTGCAGCAGGTCGGCGTCGGATTCGTGATCGGAGGAAGATTCGGCCAAATTCGGCTTTGGAGTTAATATCACAGCATTCCCATCGGCTATAATCAGCCTATTGTAAAACTTTGGTTAAACAGCTTCTTGCAAAACATATGCAAAAAAAATTGAAAGTAGTCGCAGCAACGTTGGTTCTGCTTAGTTTGTCCGCTTGCGGTTTGTTCTCGGAGAAGATCGACGAGACTAAAGGTTGGAGCGCTACGAAATTATACTCGGAGGCGAGCGAAGAGCTGGATGGCCAGCACTACGAACGCGCAATTCAGTTGTACGAGAAGCTGGAATCGAGCTATCCGTTCGGCACTTACGCCCAACAGGCGCAGATGCAGATCGCTTACGCCTACTACAAATCCCAGGACCAGGCACAGGCGCTGGCAGCCGTGGAGCGCTTCATCAAGCTGCACCCCAACCACGCCAACGTCGATTACATGTACTACCTGCGCGGCCTGATCAACTTCAACGACCAGATCGGCTTCCTGAACTTCATCTACGAGCAGGACGCCACCGAACGCGACCCGAAAGCTACGCGCGAAGCTTACGCGGCCTTCAAACAGCTGGTGGACAAGTTCCCAAACAGCAAGTATACGCCGGATTCGATCGATCGTATGCGTTATCTGATCAATGCGATGGCGTCGTATGAAGTTCACGTGGCGCGCTACTACTACCGTCGCGGCGCCTACCTGGCAGCGGCCAACCGCGCCATGGGCATCATGAACGACTACCGCGCCTCGCCGGCGATCGAAGAAGCGCTGTTCATCATGATCCGCAGCTACGACAAGCTGGGCATGACCGAACTGCGCGACGACACCATGCGCGTGTTCAAGCTGAACTACCCTGCCAGCAAGTTCCTGGACGAAGGCAAAAAAGCCGAACGTCACTGGTGGAAGCTCTGGAACTAAGTTAAACCTGACAAAAACCGGGACCCAGGTCCCGGTTTTTTATTATTTACCCCGTTTTACGCTTCGACCCGGCGGCGGAAAATCCAGGTGTTGTCGTCCGAGTCTTTCTTGTCGAAGGCATAACCGTCGACGTTGAATTTCTTCAGCTTGTGCGGATCGGTGATGCCTTTGACGGCGGCGAAACGCGCCATCAGGCCGCGCGCCCGCTTGGCGTAGAACGAAATGATCTTGTATTTGCCGTTTTTCCAGTCCTCGAACTGCGGCGTGATCACCGGCACGTCCAGCAGCTTGGGCTTGACCGACTTGAAATATTCCTCGGACGCCAGGTTGACCAGCGTCCCGGCGCCCTGCTCGGCCGCGGTCTGGTTCAACGCCTGGGTGATGGTCACGCCCCAGAACGCGTACAGGTCCTTGCCGCGCGGATTGGCCAGGCGGGTGCCCATTTCCAGCCGGTGCGGGTGGATCAGGTCCAGCGGCCGCAACATGCCATACAAGCCGGAGAGGATGCGGATGCGCGCTTGCGCATAATCGAGCTGGGCCGGCTTGAGGCTGCGCGCGTCCAGGCCGCCGTAGACGTCGCCGTTGAAGGCCATCACGGCCTGGCGGCCCTCGGCGGTGTCGTGGGTCCAGCTTGCGTAGCGGGCAACGTTGAGCGCCGACAGATTGTCGGACAGGTCCATCAGCTCGCCGATCTGCAGCGGCGAAAATTCGCGCAGGCGGCTGATCAGCTGGGCCGAGTGGTCGAGAAAATCAGGTTGGGAGTGCAACTTGGTGGTCGGAGGGGTCTCGAGGTCGAGACTTTTTGCAGGCGAAAGCACTATCAGCATAAGATTCCAGATAAACATTTTTACGAACTAAGCACATGATACCTGTTCCAGAGAAACTCACACCGACCCGCATCGTTATCGATACCAACGTCTGCCTCGACCTGTTCGTGTTCAAGGACCCGCGCTGGGCCGCGCTGCTGGCCGCGCTGGAAGACGGCACGGTCGTAGCCATCACCCGCGCCGATTGCCGCGACGAGTACAACATCGTGCTGCACTACCAGCACCTGCCGCTGGACGACGACTCCCGCCCGCTGGCCGCCGCCCGTTTTGACGAGCTGATCACGGTGGTCGCCCCGCCCGAATCCGGCGTCCGCCTGCCGGTCTGCACCGACAAGGACGACCAGAAGTTCCTCGAAGTGGCGCGCGACGCCAACGCCGCCGTCCTCATCACCAAGGACAAGGCGCTGCTCAAACTGGCGCGCCGGCTGGCCAAGGCCGGCATGTTCAAGGTCATCGTGCCAGAGGCGTGGAGCCCGGAAAGTTAAGGTCTTTTCGCCACACCAAAGCCGGCGCGCTGCGCTAGAATAGGCTATCTGTCCACTCCACAGCCACCATGAATAGCCGCAATAATTTGCCGAACAGCACGCCGACCACGCCGACCTTGACCAGCCGCCTGCCGGCCGTCGGCACCACCGTGTTCACCCGCATGTCCATGCTGGCCGCGCAAGCGAACGCCGTCAACCTGGGCCAGGGCTTCCCTGATTTTTCCTGCGAGCGCAGCCTGCTGCAAGCCGTCAACGACGCCATGCAGGCCGATTTCAACCAATATCCGATGATGACCGGCGCGCCGGTGCTGCGCCACGCCATCGTCGACAAGATCGCCGCCCTCTACGGCCACCAGTACGACGTCGACACCGACATCACCGTGACCGCCGGCGCCACCGAGGCGCTGACCACCGCCATCCTGTGCTGCGTGCATCCGGGCGACGAGGTGATCGTCATCGAACCGAGCTACGACAGCTACGTGCCGGCCATTACGCTGGCCGGCGGCGTGCCGGTGCTGGTGCAGATGCAGGCCGGCGCCGAAGGCTATGCCGTGCCGTGGTCCGCCGTGGCGGCCGCGGTCAACGGCAACACCCGCCTGATCGTCGTCAACAGCCCGCACAACCCCACCGGCAGCGTGCTGCGCGGCGCCGACCTGGAAGCGCTGGCCGACATCGTGCGCGGCACGGACGTGCTGATCCTGTCGGACGAGGTCTACGAACACATGGTCTACGACGGCCAGCGCCACGAATCGGTGTGCCGCCATCCGGAACTGGCGGCGCGCGCCTTCGTCGTCTCCAGCTTCGGCAAGACCTACCACGTCACCGGCTGGAAGATCGGCTATGTCGCCGCGCCGCCCGCCTTGTCGGCGGAGTTACGCAAGGTACACCAGTACAATGTCTTCAGCGTCAACACGCCCATGCAGCACGGCATCGCCAGCTACATGGCCGATCCCAAGCCCTACCTGGACCTGCCGGCCTACTACCAGCGCAAGCGCGACCTGTTCCGCGCGGGCCTGAAGGGCTCGCGCTTCGAGCTGCTGCCGGCCGACGGCACCTATTTCCAGTGCGTGCGCTACGACAAGATTTCAACGCAAACGGAAGCGCGGTTTGCGGAGTGGCTGACCACCGAGATCAAGGTGGCGGCGATACCGGTATCGGCGTTTTACCAGCAAGGCAAGGAATCGGGCATCGTCCGCTTCTGCTTTGCCAAAAAAGATGAGACCCTGGCACTGGCGTTGGAGCGACTGGGCAAAGTTTAATTCGGGGACAAGAATCATGGCCGATACCAACCAGGCGGACCCGCCCCTCACAGCGGGGGAGTTCGCGGAACCAGAGCCGCCGCCGTCGGTGCTGCACCTGCTCAACCAGTCCAACCGCCGGCTGGAGCGGCTGCTGCAAAACCTGCGCAACGAACACAACGCAGAAAGCGAATTGCGCGACATCGCGCGCGACGTGATCCACGCGGTCGACCTCAATCCCGACATCGCGCTGGCCTGCATCTTCCTGTGCCAGATCGCCGGCAGCTACGCGGTGCGCCATTGCATCGAGACGGCCGTGGTGGTGGTGGTGATCGCCCGCAGCCTGGGCAAGAGCGCCACCGAAACGCTGACCGTGACGGCGGCCGCGCTGACGATGAACGTCGGCATGCTGCGCCATAACGACACCTTCCAGAACAAGAACACGCCGCTGACCAGCGAGGAAATGTCCATCATCCGCCGCCACCCGGAGGAAAGCGTGGACATGCTCAAATGCGCCGGCATCGAGGACGACGAGTGGATTTCCTGCGTGCTGCTGCACCATGAGAACGACGACGGCAGCGGTTATCCGGCCGGCGTCGCCAGCCCCGAGGTGACGCAGAACGCCAAGCTGCTGAGCCTGGCCGATCGCTATTGCGCGCAGGTGTCGGCCCGCAATTACCGCCGCTCCATCCTGCCCAACCTGGCCTTGCGCAACCTGATCGAAGACAAGGCGGCGCCGGTCGACGCCATGCTGGCGCAGGTGTTCCAGCGCGAGCTGGGGGATTTCCCGCCGGGCTCGCTGGTGCGATTGCAAAGCGGGGAGACCGGCGTGGTCAGTCGCCGTCCGGGTGGCGCCGGTGGTGTGCAGATCCATTGCCTGCGCGATCCGTCGGGTGCGGTGCTGTCGCCGGCCCCGCTGCGCAGCGCCGCCGACCAGGCCGGTACGATAGCCGAGGCCTTGAGCGAAGATGAGGCCTCGATCCGCTTCAGCATGAAGCAGATCTGGGGCCAGCAGGCCAGCCTCTGAGATGTCGTTCCCGCGCAGGCGGGAAGCCATGCTGAAGCAGCTTCATTGGCGTTCCATGGATTCCCGCCTGCGCGGGAATGACGGGCTAGCGCGACAGCGAATCGAGCTTGCGGTCGATGAAGGCTTGCAGCTCCGGCGACAAGCCGTTCGACGCGCGGGCGCGGCGATAGGCTTCGCGCGCTTCCGGCAGATGCATGTCCGCTTGCAGTGAAATGCCCAGCCCCATCCACCACACGCCGTTGCGCGGCGCCAGCGTCAGCGCCTCACGATAGTATTGCGCCGCCTCGGTGTGGCGCTGCTCGCGCTGCAGCACGCCGGCCAGGAAGGCCAGGTAGTCGGCGCTGCTGCCGGCGTACGGCAAGGTCGTCATCAAGGTTTCCAGCGCCGGGCCACCCTTCTCCAATTGCAGGCGCGCCAGCACCATCGCCAGGCCGGGCTGGCGCGGGTCGATGCCCAGCGCCAGGCGCAGCTGGCGCGCGGCGTCGTCGTTGCGCTTCTGTTCCAGCAGCAGGCTGATGTTGGTCTGGCGCGCCGCCTCGTTGCGCGGATCGATTTCCAGCGCGCGGTCGAGGTCGGCCAGCGCGGCGCTGATGCGGCCTTCCTGCAAGGCCAGCAGCGCGCGCCGATAGGTGTTTTCCGCCATCTGCTGCGGGTTGATGTCGTGCGTGATCGTGCCGACTCCGGCCGTGTCGTCGGCGCCGCGCGGGGCCACCTGACGGGCCGGCTTGCGTTCGGCCGGCGCTGCGGCGGGCTTGCGTGGCGCGGCTTCGGCCGGTTCCGCTTCCGGCATCGCCGCGACCTTGACTTTTGCCGCCGCCGGCGCCGTCGCCGGCGCGCGCTCGACGGCAGCCGGGGCCGGCGCCTGGTCAAGGGCCTGAACCTGCACTGGCGCTTGAACCGCAACCGCTGCCGGCGCGCGCGCCTTGACGGGCGCGGCAGCCACGACAAGCGGCTGCGCCGCCGCGCGACGGGCCTGCCAGTACTCCCAGCCATACCAGCCGCCGCCCAGCACCACCGTCGCCAGCACCAGCGCGCCGCCGATCAGCAATGGCCGCCTGTCGCCCGCCTGTCCGCCCGCCGCGTGCAATTGCTGCTGGCGCAAAGCGCCATCGCCCGCCCCGCCGCGCGCATCCAGGTCCTGCAACATTTTATTAATCAAACTCATTTCGTCAACGCCCAAGTCAGGCCGCACGCGGCGATCAGCAAACTGACGCCGGCCATCAGCCATTTCCATCGCAAGCCCGTCGTCGACGGCACGGTGTCGACCGCCGCCATGTCCACGTGGCGGCGCGTCACCTGCTGCTTGCCTTCGCCGAAGCATAGCATTAACGACTTGTTTGCCATAATGTTCACCAAACGCGGTATGCCGCCGCTGGCCTTGAACAGGCGGCCGATGGCGCCGCGGCTGAACAAACGGCTGCCGGTATAGCCCGCCACGCGCAGCCGGTGGGCCAGGTAATATTCCAGGTCGTCGCGGCTGAGCGGACCCAGGTGGTAATGGAAGGTGATGCGCTGCGCCAGCTGGCGGATCGAGTTGGTCTGCAAACGCTGGTTCAGTTCCGGCTGCCCGAACAGCACGATCTGCAGCAGCTTGCGCTTCTCGGTTTCCAGATTGGTCAGCAGGCGCAAGGCTTCCAGGCTCTCCAGCGGGATCGCCTGCGCCTCGTCCAGGCACATCACCACCTGCTTGTCCTCGCGCGCCAGGTCCATCAGCCGCAGGGTCAGCGACTTGAGCAACTGATGCTGGTCGACGTCGCGCTGCAGGGGCAGTTCCAGTTCATCGGCCAGCGCCAGCATCAAGGTGCGCGGTTCCAGGTAGGGATTGGGAATGTAGGCCGTGACGAAACCCGGCCCCAGGGTCGCCATGAATTTGCGGCACAGCAGCGTCTTGCCGGTGCCGACCTCGCCGGTGATCTTGATGAAGCCCTCGCCACTGCGCGCCGCCACCAGCAGCGTGTTGAGCGCCTGCTGCGAATGCGGGCTGGTGAAGAAGAAGCTGGTGTCAGGCGTGATCCCGAACGGCATCTCGCCCAAGCCGAAATGTGCCCGGTACATTTATTTGCGTCCTCCCGCAGGCGGCGCCAGTTGCTGGACCCGGCGGCTGGCGTCGTCGAGGTCCTGCGCATAACTGGCCGCGCCATCGACGATGGTGGGCTTGATCAACACCACCAGCTCGCGCTTCTGCGTGCTGCGCTCGGTGTTGCGGAACAGCGCGCCGAGCACCGGCACACTGCCGATGCCGGGCGCCTGGCTGTTGTCGTCGACGCTGGACTGGCGCATCAGGCCGCCGATGGCGACGATGCGCCCGTCCTGGCCGCGCACCATGCTGTCCATTTCCGACGTGCTCGACGCCGCCAGCGGCAGTTGCAGCGAGCCGGCGCTGCCCAGGTTGACGATCTTGTTCACGGTCGACACCTGGCTCACCGACGGATGCACGTGCAGCATGATGTTGCCCTCGTCGTCGATCTGCGGCGTCACGTCCAGCACCACGCCGGAGAAGAACGGCTGCAGCGTCACATTGGGGCTGGTGGTGTTGCCGCTGACGTTGGAATTGGTGGTGGTGCTGACCCCGGTCACATAAAACTCGTCGGTGCCGATCTTCAGCACGGCCTTCTGGTTGTTCATGGTCGCGATGCGCGGGCTGGACAGCACGTGCACCGAACCCTGCGACTCCAGGAAGGAAATCATGGCGGCGAAATTACTGCTCTGGAACGCCAGGCCGAACAGCGAGCCGGCGTTGTTGGCGGCATTCACCAGCGCCGAACCGGTGATCGCCGAAATGCCGGCCGTGCCGCCGCTGGTGATCACCGCCGGCTGGCCGCCGCCGGCCGGCAACGGCGCCAGGCCGGTGCCCGGCGCCAGGAAGCCGCCCGACAGGCGATTGCTGCCGCCGCCGCCGAACGAGGCGAAGCTGGCCCAGTTGATGCCGCTCTGGAAGCCGCTGTTGAGCTGGACTTCGAGGATCTTGGCCTCCAGGATCACCTGGCGCTCGACGGCCAGGCGGCTCGCCTTCAGATACTGGTCGACGCTGCGCAGCTGCTCCGGCAAGGCGCGCACCACCACCACCCCCGACTGCGGGCTGATCACCACGCTGCGGCCGTCGCCGATGCCGCCGACCAGGGCCACCAGCGCCTCCTTCAGCTCGCCCCAGAAATCGCTGGCCGACGAGGTCTTGACGTTGCTCGAGTCTTCCATCGCGTACTGCTGGTTGCCCTGCCCCTGCTGCGGCTGGTTGTTCTGGCCATTGCTGCCGCTGCCGCTGTTGCCGCTCTGGCCGGACACCACCGAACCCACCGTGTTGACCGATGTCGACGACACCCGCACATTGGAGCTGCCCTTGCGCGTAGCGCTCAGGTAGTTGACCTGGAAGATGCGGGTCTGCATCGTCAGCGGCCGGATGTAGATGCGCGTGCCCTCGACCTTGTAGTCGTAGCCGTACATGTCGCGCACCGCGTCGAGCGCCTCGAACAGCGTCACGTCTTTCAGGTTGGCGGTCACGGTGCCGCTGACGTCCGGGTGGATCAGCATGTTGTAGCGCGTGCCGGCCACGATGGAATTGTAGAACTGCTGCACCGGCACCTGGTTGAAGGACACATTGAAACGCTCCTCCATCACCGCGCGCGCCTTGGGCAGCTCGGCCGCCAGGGTCGCGGCCGGCGGCGGCAGCAGCGCCGCCTCCACCGCCGCCGAACTGGCGGACTGGGCGTGGGCATGGGCGGCGGCCTCGCGCACCTGCTGGTCGATGGTGTTGTAGGTGTCGCGCGGCGCCTGGGTCTGGCAGCCCGCCAGCGCGGCGGCCGCGCCCAGGATGCCGGCCCATCGCAGCAGTGGCTGCAGGGAGTGTTTACGTTTGCTCATTTGTTTTTCCCTGTCGGGTCAGCGGCCTCGTGGGCCGGTTTGGGAAACAGGGTCAGGGTTTCCAGATGCTTGCCACGGCGGAGGACCACCGTGTTGTCGTTGATGCGTTCGAGCACCGCGTCGCCCACCTTGGCGCCGGTGCGCACGGTGGCGCCGTCGATCACCGCCAGCCGCCGGCCGCCAGGCGCGCGGCCGATCAGGATCGATTGCAGCCGCGGTCCGGCCGCGACGGCGCCATCGGCCGCAGCCTCGCTTTCGGCTGCGGCCATCACGGCCGGGGGACGGGTCGGGTCGGCCAGCTTCTGCGCCAACGCCGGCAGCGCCAGCAGCAGCGGCAGCAGCCAACTCAGTCGGCGGTTCATAGTGCTATCCATTTCGGGTCCAGGCTCAAGGTGTACAGCGTCAGCGTCAGCCGGGCTTGCGGAAATTGTCCGGCATCGAGGGCGGCCGCCCCCCATAACAGTTGAGTCGGCATGGCCTCCAGCGCTTCGAGGTAATCGATCATCTCCAGGTAGCTGCCTTGCAGCACCAGCTGCACGCCATGGCGATACAGCAGCGGCGTCGGCGCGGCCGGCGCGGCGGCCGGCGCGCCGGCGGACGGCTGCTTGGCCGTGGCCGCTGCCGCCTGCACGATGGTGGCCGGCGTCAGTTGCGGCGCCGCGGCCGGCCGCGCCGGCGCCGGTTCCGGCGCGTCCAGCGCGGCGAAAGTGCCGTCGACCGTGCCTTGCGGCGGCAGCGTCTTCAAGGACACCAGGCGCAGCTTGCCGTGGCCTTGCACCATTTGCTGCAGCAGCGCGCCCATGCGGTCCGGCGCGACCAGTCCTTTCTGCGCGCTGCGCAGCTTGCCGCGCAGATCAGCGCTTTGCTGCTGCAACGTCGCCAGCCGCTCGCGCACTTCGCGGTCGGGATCGCGCCGCGAGGCCGCGTCGAGTTGCGCCAATTCCGAATCGATGCCGCTGATCTGCACCCGCTGCTGCTGCATGGCGGCGCGCAGCGCGCGCTGGCGCGTGTAGGCCGGGTCGAGCACCAGCTGGAACACCAGGTACACCAGCATCGCCGCCGTGGCGCCCACCACCATCATGCGCTCGCGCTGGCTCAGCGCCATCAGCCAGGTGTCGAATCTGATCCAGTAGGCTTTCATGGCTGCTCCACCTTGCCGTGCTCGCCGGCGGAGGCCGATTGCAGGCTGAATTCCACATAACGCGGCGCCACCGGCGCCGGTGCGCCACCGGCCGCGACGGCCTCGGTCGCAGGCTTGGGTTCATTCATCTCCAGCTGGCCGAAGGTCTTGCCGCGCAAGACGGCCTCGCTGGCCAGGCCGGTCAGGTAGCCCGGCAGCAGGCTGGCCTTGAGCGCCCGCCCCTGCAAGCCGATCGCGTCGCCGCTGCCCTGGATGGTCACGCCGGTCAGCCACAAGCCTTCCACGCCGCGCCGCGCGAAGGCGCGGAAGTAGGCCGAATAGCCGCGCGTCGCGCCCGGTTGTCCCTGCTCCAGGATCGCAGCCACCTGTTGCAGATTGCGGTATTGCGTGCCGGCCTGGTCCAGCTCCTGTTGCAATGCTTCGCTCTTGCGCGGCGCCACGAAGGCGGCGCTGGCGGCGCTCCGGCGCGCTTCGCCGCGGTCCAGCCCGGCCTTGACCATGGCGGCCTCGCTCTCCAACGCCGCCAGTTGGCTCTTGGCCGTGACCGACGCGCCGATCAACACCAGCACCAGCGCGCCGAGGCAGCCCACCAGCACCGGCGTACCGGCATAGTTGGTCTTGCGCTGGCTGCCAGCGTTGAACAGATTGATCTGCTGGCTCATGCGCTCTCCTGCTCGCGCAAGGCCGCGCCCAGGGTGCGCAGGAAGCCGGCCTGCTGCGCCGGGTCTTGCAACACCGGCGCCTGTTCGAGGTCCAGCACGCTCGCCAGGTCCAGCTGCTCCACCGGCAGGTACAGATTGGTGGCGAGGTAGGCGCGCAAGGCGCCGTCGCCCACCGGCGCCAGCATCAGCTTGGCCACGGCGATGGACGAGAACTGCCGCTCGAAGTGGTCCAGCGAGCGCTGCAGTTCGAGCGTGATGCGGTCGTGCAGATGCTGCACGCGGTCCGGGTCGGGATCGAGCAGCTGGTTCAGCGTGATGTCGACGCGGCGGGCCAGGTACAGTTCGGCTTGATAGCTGACGGTCAGCAGGCCGCCGTCGGCGTCGAAGGCCAGCAGCGCCAGGCCGCGCCCCTCCGGTTCCAGCAGCGCCGAGATATTCCGCTGCGCCATTTCGCCGATGTCGATCGCCGACAGCGCGATCTTGCTGTCGGCGAACAGCTGCTGATAGGGCTGCAGCACGCTGTTGCGGGCCGCCACCGCGAACGCCTGGCGCGCCTGGTTGGAGCCGCTGGCCTGCGGCACCATCGCCATGTCGAGGGTGGCTTGCTCAAGCGGGAAATCGATCATGTCCTTGACGCGCCAGCCCAGCGCGGTTTTCATTTCCGCGTCCGGCACATTGGGCGCCTCGACCATCAGCAACTGGTAGCCGCCGGCGCCGAGCAGCGTGGTGCAGCGATAGCGGCTGGCTTGCAATTCCTTGCCCAGGCGCGCCAGGCTGGCGCCGGCCTGGTCGGCCTGGCCGGGGTAGGAAGCGGCCAGCAGCACGCGCGGCAAGGCGCCGCTGCGGCGCTCGACCGCCGCCGCCTGCACACCGTCCGCCGTCAGGCCGATCGCCAGCCAGCCGTTCTTCTTCTCCGCTTTTCCAAATAAACGCATCGATTGTCTCAAATGATTAAGCACGAGATTCAAACATCGCCGCACGTCGTTGATTATATTCAAGTTTCATTGCACCGCCGTGCCAATATCCGGCCTTGCCTCCAGTTTGCCCGCTTATTGCACGGAACCCAAATAAAGTGACGCGGATTCAATACACTTCCCTCAGGAAAATCACCGGGCTGCGATAAACGCCGAAGGTTACCCGCCCCTGGCTGGTCGGCAGCCAAACCGGCCCGTTGATGACGGTGACGTTGGCGCCGCTCTTGCCGGCGCTGCTGCCGGCCTTCAGCGCGGCGGTGGCGGCGCCCGACCGCATCGTCAACGACGCCGCAGAATTGGGGGCCAGCGCCGGGCAGGCCAGCAGGCAGCCCGCGTATTGGAAGTTGGTCGCCGGCGTCAACGTGGTTGCGCTGTCGCTGGCGTTGTTGCGCCAGGCCAGCACGGTGGCGCCGCCGACGGTGCTCTGGCCGTAGTATTGCGCGCCCAGGGCCAGCGCCACCGACAGGCTGGACGAACCGTAGGCGTTCGGCACGAACAGGCGCCCCGCGACCACCGCCACGCCGCCTTCGGCCGCGCCGCTGCGCAGCGAAGTGACGCCGTCGTTGGGCGTGCCGGTCTCGCTAGCGCGCACATACACCATGGTCGGCGCCACCCAGTTGTTGGCGTATGGCGCGGTGGCGACAAAGGCGTTGGGCAAGGCATAGACCGGGTTGGCCTTGGCAACGCCGCCTGGGCCGGGCGGGGCGGCGTCGGCGGGGCTGAAATCGGCGGCGGCCAGGTTGTTTGCGCTCAGCACCGAGCCGGCCGGCACAGCCGGCGGATTGGCGGTGGTGGTCGTGCCGGGCGCCGACCAGGCCGACAGCTGCACGGCGCGCGCCAGCGCGCCGCGGTAGTTGATGGTGGTGGCGCCCTGCAGGTTGGCCGCCGTCACCTGCACCCCGAACGGTTGGCGCGCATACGCCATGCCCGCCACCGCGGCCGGGCAGCTCATGCCAGCCGGGTCGCAGGCCATCGGCGTCGTCACCACCGTATCGAAATGGTCCGGCACGAAGCGGCCGACGTTGACCGGCACCGACGGCACATCGCCGGTATTGAGATAGCTGCCCTTGACATCCTTGCCGGTGGAAGGATCAACCGCCTTGATTAGCGGCGTGATCTCCAACACCCCGACATCGGCGTAGGAAAACGCGTTGCCGGTGGCGCTACCGCCGCTGAAGGCGCCCAGACTGCCATTCAACACCAGTTCCGCCTCGGGATCTGTCGGGGCGCCCTGCCCGTCGAACAGCATGTCGGCCAGGCGGTCGCCGACCTGGTCCTTGGCAGCCAGCACGGCCAGCCTGACCACGACTGGCGTACTTTCCTTGCCGAAGTTGGGCGCCGGCACGCCGTTGTACATCAACGCGCTGACCGTCAGCGGGAACGCGGTGCCGGCGGTGAGGAATTTTGGATCGCTGAGCGAAGCCGGGAAGCTGGCGTGGTTGCTGGACGGGGCGATCAGCACCAGCTTCTCCGGGCGTTCGACAAAGGGACCGCTGGTGCCGAGGCGAGCGGTATTGTCGCTGACCAGCAATTCGATGCGGCCGACGTCGGCGTAATGGAAGTTGTACTGGCTGCTCGAGCTGGCTTTGCCGCCGACCATGACCACATCATTGAGCGCGGTCCAGGTGGACGAGTTCTGCGCCGGCTGCGCGCCGGAACGCGCGCACAGCGGCAGCGTGACGGTCGAGCCGCCGACCGCGCCGAAGGTGGCGCGCACACCGGCGTCCTGGACCGGATCGTAGCAGGACAGCGCGTACTTGAGCTTGATGGTGCTGTCGGTGTTGGCCAACGCGGTCGGCACGCCCGAGACCACAAAGGTCAGGTACATCGGCATGTCCTTGTTGGCCAGGTTGGGCAGGTTGGCCGTGCCGGTGAAGTTGACCAGCTTGCAGGTCTGGCCGGGATCGTCGAAGGCCAGTCCGTTCAAGCACTGGCCGTCGGTGAACATATAGCTCGGCGTGAAAGCGCCCGCCCCCACCAGCGAACTGACGGTCGAGGTGTCGTTGCCGTCGTAGTAGTCGAACAGCTGGCCGCTGACGGTGGCGCTGTTGGTGACCAGGCCGCTGGCAGCGGCGGCCGTTGTCACCCGCAGCGTGATCGGCGGCAGCGTGACGCCGGCCGCCATCGCGCCGCTGTAGCTGCAGGTGAGCGTCTGTCCGGCCATGCCGCAGGTCCAGCCGGTGCCGGTGGCGCTGGAAAAGATCAGCGCCGCCGGCAGCACATCGACCACCTTGGTCGGGCCGCCCTCGGTCAGCGGGCCGTTGTTGCTGACGCTGATGATGTAGTTGCTGACCTGCGAAGGCTGCAACGGCGTCTGCAAGGTCATCGAGATGGCGCGGTCGGCGGCCGGCACATTGGGCGCGGCGATCACTTCGGCGTTCAACAGCACCAGGTCCTGGCCGGACTGGTAATCGCTGCGGGCCGAGGTCTGGCCGGCCTTGATGGTCGGCGAGGCGACGGTGTAGGCGTCGAAATCGATGCCGTAGGACTTGGTATCGCCGTCGATGTTGGAGACCGAGTTGAACTGGTTGCCGGACGGGTTGAGCGCATCGACCATCTCGACGCTGTTGTAGCGCAGGATCTCGCCGCCGCCCGACAGCGAGGCGTCGCCCTCCCAGGTGATGTGGCCGATCTTGCCGCTCAGCGCGCCGATCGGCGTGGGGATCTTGAAGTTGGCCAGCGTCAGCGTCACGGCCGAGTTGCGGATGTACTGGAAACCTTCGTAGACGTTGAGTACCCGGAACGTCTCGCCGGGATCGGAGTACACCACCAGCAGCTGGAAGCCGCCCAGCACGCCCTCCACCGCACAGTAAGGACTGCCATTGTTGATGTCCAGGCCGTCGATCTTGTAGTTGCCGTTGCCCTTGGCCACCACTTGCGCCGTCACATCCACCGCGCCGGCAAAGAAGTCATAGCCCACCGTGGCCGAGGTGTAGCGGCGGTTGCTGGGCGCAGACACGGGGTCGCCATCGAAGCTCACGTCGTAGTCCGGGATCGAGCGGGACCCGGCCCAATACAGCTGGGCGCTGAGGATGGTGGCGCCGTGCGGCACGCCGGACAGCTTCAACTGCAGCTGGCCGTTCTTGAGCACGCAGGGACCGGTGTCATTGTCCTTGGCGCGCAGCGTGGTCTGGGCGCCGGTGAAGCTGACGTTGCCGGCAAAGCTCTTGAACAGGGTGATCGGCGAGTCGGCGCGCGCCGGCGCGGCCAGCAGGCAGCCCAACAGCGCCAGCAGACAGGCCGGCCAGCGCCGCATGGGGTTCAGGAAATCGATGGTCGCTCGCATGCCCGCCTCCTCAGAACTGCGCCGTGACCGTGCGCTGGACATAATCCGGGCTGGTGGGCGCGGGGTTAGGACAGACGCCGCCCGCCGGCTGGTTGCAGGCAATGGCCGTGACGGTGGTCTGGTTCAAGCTCGCGCCCATGCCCGGCGTGGCGTTGACGCTGCAAAGCACGGTGACGGTGAAGCTCGACAAGGTGGCGCCGAGCGGGAAGCTGCGGGTCGCCACGCAGCTGCCGTTGATCTGCTTCTGGTACAGGCCGTACTCGACGCCGGCGCGCGACGCCTCGTAGGCGCGCGCACCCAGCACATCCAGGGCCGAGCTGGTCTGCTGGGCGGTGGTCAGGCTCATCACCGCCACGGCCAGCGCCGACAGCACCACCACCAGGAACAGCGCGGTGACGATGGAGAAACCGGCGGCGATCCGGCGCGGCAGTGGGCGCGGCGGCGTCATGGCGTGTTATCCAGGTGAACCTGGCGCGACAGGCTGATGGTCTCGCCATTGCTGCGCGACAGCGCCAGCGACACGCCGACCAGCGCCGCGTTGGTGTTGGCCAGCACGGCATAGTCGAAGCCGCAGGCCGTGACGGCGTTGGCCAGCAGGGCCGGCGCGCCGAACGGCGGCGCGCCCAGCCCGTTCAGACCGATGATCTGGTTGGTGAAATTGCGCGTCAGCGTGCCGCCTGCGGCGGACGGCGCGCACACATAGGTGACGGTGCCGGTCACCACCTGGAAGCGGTTGCTCGGCGAAGGCATCGACGGCGACTGCGTGGCGAAAGGATTGCTGGCCATGGTGATGCGGGTGCCGTTGACCGCCGTCACGTGCGCGATATTGCCGAAGGTGCGGGCATCGGCCGGCGCCGTGCCGACATTGAACACGGCGATCCAGTCGTTGACCTGGACGCCCAGGCGGCCGCCGGGCGCGACGCCGGCCATGTTGAACGACAGATTGGCCGCCGGGCTGAAATCGAGCGGCAGCAGCGCGGCCGGCGGCGCATCGCCGACATCGATGTAGCGGCCGCCTATCCTGGTCAGCAGGAACTGCAAGGTCTTGCGGTCGGCCGAGACCAGCACACTGTTGGGCAGCGCCAGCCGCAGCTCGCGCGTCATGCGGCGCAGCGTCAGGTCGGCGACGTCGGTCATCTCGCCGCGCCCGGCGATGTCGATGTAGCTCTGCACCGGCGTCTTGAGGAACACCGCCACCATGCCGGCCAGGATGCCCGTGACGACCATGACGACGATGACTTCGACCAGCGTGAAGCCATGTGCACGCCGGATCATAGCGACCTCGGCGCGTAGCGCGTGCGGTAGCCGTCCAGCACCACGTCGTCGCCGCCGCTGTAGTGGACGGTGACGGTGATGAGCAGCACATTCATATTGGGCGCGCTTGCGTCGGATGTGATCAGCGCCCCCGCCGGGCCCAGGTTGACGTCGGGGCGGACCACGACGGTGGCCGTGTAGCCCGCCGGGAAGGAATTGCCGGCTGCGTCGTTGGTGTAGCTGCCGCCGTAATCGTTGACGTTGTCGAACGGGCGGCTATTGTTGGGTTCCTGGCCCATCCCTTCCTTGATCGTACAGTCGGCCGTGCTCAGCGTTTCCGGCAGTTCGGCCTTCGGATCGTTGCCGTCGCAAAAAGTGAAGTGCGCCAGCCGGACTTCCTCCATCATGCTTTCGGCGATGGCCAGCGCCTGCTTGCGCCGCATCGGGTCGGGACTGTTGCGCGCGCCGAGGTCGAACACCCGCAGCACGCCCACCACCGCGATGCCGACGATGACGATAAACATCACCAGCTCAATCAGGCTCACGCCCGATTGCGCGCGCCGGGGCGGCTTAAAAAACATAGCCGGTCACCGGAGTGACGGTGACGTTGTGGGTGACGCCGTCGCCGGTGACGGCCACCGTCAGCGCGACGAAGTTGGCGTTCAGCGCTTGCGGCGCGTCGGTGCCGGCGAACGGTTGGCCGGTGGGATCGAAGAAAAAACCTGCGGCAGACGAGACCGCCAGGCCGTTGGGCACACCTTCGCACGCCCAGTTGCCGGAGCCGCCGCAATTGGCCAAGGTGACGCTGCTGCCGCTGTTGGCGCCGCCCGGCGCCGTCACGCGCGCGTTAAGGCTACACGCCAGGTCGTAGCACAGCGCCACGCTATTGCCATTCAAGCGCACGAACACATTGCGGCTCTGGGCGATGGCGATTTTCTGGCCGTAGCGCAGCATAGCGCGCAACTGGTCGGTGTAGGCCCGCGCATCAAAGCCCTGGCGCTGGAAGAAACGCGGCGCCGCCACGCCGGCCATGATGCCGACCACCACCAAAACCGTGATCAGTTCGACCAGCGTGAAGCCGCCCGACCGCGTGGACCGGGTGCGGCGCGGCTGCGTCGGCGCCATCACTCCCCTCCCCGACCGGCCATTCCTGCGGAATCAGCAGGTGGCCGAGGTGGCGGCGATGGTCACGCTACCGTCGGCCGGCACATAGGTGACCGTGCAACCGGTGTGGGTGGTGGGGCTCCCTGCATCGGGACGCAGCACGTTGTCCGAGACGCCGAACGTCGACACGTCATAGTCCGCCAAGCCGCCTGCGGCCACCAGGATGCCCTCCTGGGTAGGGTAGCCGGTAAGCGGGCCGACCGCTACACCATCATACGTCGGCGTGCCGGTCGCTGGCGAACCGGCAGCCAGCCAACGCCCGTGATACATATTGGAGGCGCTGACAATGGCCGCGCGCGCGGCCTGCATCTTGGCCAGGCGCGCATCGGAGCCCAGATTGGCAAATTTGGGCAGCGCGGTGGCGGCCAGTATGCCCAGGATGACGATCACGACAATCAGCTCGATCAGCGTGAAACCGCCTTGCTGTGACCGGCTACGGAAAACGCTCGCTTGTGGGGTTTGCATATAGATCTCCAGACCTGGCTACGAAAAGTTCATCAACGCCTTTCTGCAGCGTTAGCGGCAGCGGCAATTATTCGGGGACTTCGTTCAGCGCGACGCCAGGATTTCCTCCCGGCGGGCGCCCTGCGTTGGCGTTTTTTGAGGGCAAGCGCAGTGATTCTACCTTGAAACAAATATTCTTTGAGGCACCATTTAACAAATTCTCTTGCGCGTCCCTCACAAATATCAGCTTTTGTTGCGCCAGATCAAAATACCAGTTGCCAGCTTTAACATTTTTGGCCGCGTCCGGTGTTAATTCGCCGGCGTAGTTGTCCGGCGGGCGCTCCAGCCAGGCCACCGGATTGGCGCCGGCCAGCGCCGCGATGTCCTGTTCCCTGCCCTGCGCCTGCAAGGCCATGACCTTGCCGGACAAGGCGCTGCGCAGATTGATCATCAGCGCCTGCACGCCGGCCTCGTCGCCGGCGCGGCGGTAAAACGCCACCCGCTCCAGCGCCACCATCATCAGCAGGCCGAATATGCAGGCCACCACGGCGAACTCGAACAGCGTGAAGCCACGCGCCCGCCGTCGTTGTGGCCGTACAACACAAAACCATCTGTCATTCCCGCGCAGGTGGGAATCCATACACCGCGTCACGTCTGGCGCAGCGTGGGTTCCCGCCTGCGCGGGAACGACGGCTCGCCGACTGCTCGTGATCGCCATCAGTGCGGCAACGCCACTTTGCCCAGGTCCCAGATCGGCACGAAGATGCCCAGCGCCAGCACCAGCACCAGCACGCCGAGGAAGGTGATCAGGATGGGCTCGATCTGCGCGGCCAGCGTCTTGAGCTCGTAGTCGACCTCGCGCTCGTACATCTGGGCGATCTCGTCCATCAAGTCATCCAGCGAGCCGGACTCCTCCCCGACCGCGATCATTTGCAGCACCACCGGCGTGAACACCTTGGCCGCCGTCGAGGTGCGCAGGATGCTGTCGCCGCGTTCGACGCCGTCGCGCATCTGCTCGACGCGCGAGCACAGAAACGCGTTGTCGACCGTCTGCGACACCACCGTCAGCGCCTGCACGATGGGCACGCCGCTGCGGCTCGACAGCGAGAAACTGCGGGCAAAGCGCGCCATCGTGGCTTTGTGGATGATCTTGCCGGCGATGGGAAATTTCAGCTTGTGGCGGTCCCACTGGAAGCGGCCGGCGCTGGTGTTGACCCAGTAGCGGAAGCCGAACACCGCGCCGCCGGCGGCCAGCAGCAGCTGCGGCCAGTAGTTGACGGTGAAGCGGGAACTGCCGATCAGCAGGCGCGTCATCAGCGGCAGTTCGGCATGGAAGCTCTCGAACACCTTGACGAACTGCGGGATCACGACGATGTTGACGATCACCATCGCGATGATCATGGCGACGATGACGAAGATCGGATAGCGGGTGGCGCTCTTGACGCGGGCGCGCATTTCGCGGTCGAACTCCAGATGGTCGAACAAGCGCAGGAACACCTCCTCCAGGCGGCCGGTCATCTCGCCCACCCGCACCATAGCCAGGTAGAAGTCGTTGAACACGGCGGGATGGCGCCGCATCGCCGCCGACAGCTCGCGGCCGGCGTCGAGCGACTCGCGCAGGTCCTTGAGCACCTTGCCGAAGGCCTTGCTGATCGCCGATTCCTGCAAGCCGGCCAGGCCGCGCATGATGGGCACGCCGGACTTGAGCAGCGTGTACATCTGGCGGCTGAACAACTGCACATCCATCGACGTCGCCTTTTTCTCGAACAGCCTGGCCCACCACGCCTCGCCGCCGGCGGCGCCGGTGGCGGCCTTGTTGGTCAGCGCGATCTCGACCGGAATGGCGCCGGCGCCGCTCAGGTGATTGGCCACGGCGTTGCTGTCGGCCGCCTCCAGCACGCCCTGCATCAACTCTCCGCGCGCGCTGCGCGCCTTGTAGGCATAGAACGGCACGTCAATCCTCGCTCTGGTTACTGATGCGCATCGCCTCGGCCACCGTGGTGCGGCCCTGGATCACCAGCGCCACCGCATGCCGGCGCAGCGTGTCGCCGGCCATCTGCGCTGCCGCCGTGCGCAGGAAATGCGAGGGATCGGGGTCGTTGGCGGCATCGACCACGTCGCGCGTCATCTCCAGCAACTCGTACACGCCGGTGCGGCCGCGATACCCCATGCCGTTGCAATGCGAACAACCCTTGCCGTGGAAGTAGCGTCCCTTGTCCACCTTGTCGTGCAACTCCATGCGCAGCCACTCGTGTTCGGTCGGCGTCAGCTCGTACGGCGTGGTGCAGCTTTCGCAGATCACCCGCACCAGCCGCTGCGCCAGCACCGCTTGCAGCGAACTACCCACCATGTAGCGCGGCACGCCCATGTCCATCAGGCGCAGCGGCGTGCTGGCCGCGTCGTTGGTGTGCAAGGTCGATAATACCAAGTGTCCGGTCATGGCGGCGCGCAAACCGATCTGGGCCGTTTCCTGGTCGCGCATCTCGCCCACCAGCACGATGTCAGGATCCTGCCGCAGCGCCGAGCGCAGCACGCGCGCGAAGCTCAGCTCGATCTTGTCGTTGACCTGCACCTGGTTGATGCCGGGCAGCCGGTACTCGACCGGGTCTTCCACCGTGATCAGCTTTTTCTCCACCGAATTGAGCTCGGCCAGCGCGCAGTACAAGGTGGTGGTCTTGCCGCTGCCGGTCGGCCCGGTCACCAGCACCAGGCCGTTGGGGCGCTGGACGATGGCGCGGAACTTGTCCAGGATGGCCTTGGGCATGCCGATCGCGTCCAGCCGCAGCTGGGTGTTGCTCTGGCTGAGCAGGCGCATCACCACCGATTCGCCGTACTGGGTCGGCATGGTGGAGATGCGCACGTCGATGCGCTGGTTCTTCACGCGCACGGCGAAGCGGCCGTCCTGCGGCAGCCGTTTTTCCGAGATGTCGAGCTCGGACATCAGCTTCAGGCGCAGCGCCAGCGACGGCGCGATCTTGATGTCGGCCTCGGTTTGCAGGTGCAGCACGCCGTCGATGCGGAAGCGGATCTGCAGCCGGCCCTCCTGCGGCTCGATGTGGATGTCCGAGGCGCGCACCTGGCTGGCGTCGTCGAACACCGATTGCAGCAGCTTGACGATGGGCGCTTCTTCCAGGTTGGCGTTGGCGGCCGCCAGCGCGCCGAAGTCGACCGAGGCGTCGCCCAGGTCCTGCTCCAGCTCGCGCGCCAGGTCGGAGATGTCCTCGGTGCGCCGGTAGATGCGGTCGATCACCCCGAGCACCTCGGTCTCGTTGACCACCGCCAGCTCGATCGGCTGCTTGACGATGCGCGCGATCTCGTCGTAGGCGAACAGGTCGGTCGGATCGGACATGCCCACCAGCAGCGCGCCGCGGCGGTCCTCCAGCACCAGCGCGCGGAAGCGGCGGGCCTGGGTTTCCGGCAGCAGCCGGACGATCTCGGGGTTGACGTTGAAGAACTTCAAGTTCAGGTAGGGAATGTTGAGCTGGCGCGCCAGCGCGCCGGCGATCTGCTCCTCGGTGACATAGCCGTTCTCGATGAACACGCGGCCCAGCTTGCGCCCGCTGCGCTTTTGCTCGGCCAGCGCCAGGCCCAGTTGTTCCTCCGACAGCAGCTTTTGCTGCACCAAAATTTCCCCAAGCCGCACTTTCTCTGGCCTTGTCATTCCCGCTCCTTGTGATCTCTGCCCGACTGTCGGCTTGCGGCCATTCTAGTGCAGAACCCGGTGCTTGCGACAGTCATCGCGCGCCGTGCGCGACAGGGTGTCGCTTTCTTCGCACGAATGCGCTACAGTGTCGTTCGTTTCCCAGCCCCACAGCACAAAGCAAAGCCGCCGCCTCCCATGACCGTCCCAGCCCTGCGCTTCCAGCAAGTCGTCAAACGCTATGGCCAGGCCAGCGTGCTGCAGGGCGTGGACCTGGAACTGCAGGCGGGGGAATGCTTCGGCCTGGTGGGCGTGAACGGCGCCGGCAAGACCAGCCTGATCAAGTGCCTGCTGGATTTCTGCGCGCTCGATGGCGGCGCCATCGACATCTTCGGCCAGCCGCACCAGCGGCCGTCCAGCCGCCAGCCGCTGGGCTTCCTGCCGGAACGCTTCACCCCGCCCTACTACCTGACCGGCGCCGATTTCATCCGCTACCTGCTGACCTTGCAGGGCCTGGCCTACGACCCGGCCGCCGTGCGCGCCATGCTGGCGGCGCTGGACCTGGACCCGGACGCGCTCAAGCGCACGGTGCGCGGCTATTCCAAAGGCATGACGCAAAAGCTCGGCCTGGCCGCCTGCCTGCTGGCGCGCAAGCCGCTGTATGTATTGGACGAGCCGATGAGCGGGCTCGACCCGAAGGCGCGGGCGCTGCTCAAACAGCAGCTGCGCCATCTGCACCAGGCCGGCAGCACGCTGTTCTTGACCTCGCACATGCTGGCCGACGTCGACGAGCTGTGCGACCGCATGGCCATCCTGCACGAAGGCCGCATCCGCTTTGCCGGCTCGCCGGCCGAGTGTCGCAGCCGCTACGGCGCGGCCAACCTGGAGCAAGCCTTCCTGGCTTGCATCGCCTGAGCATGTACCAGTCCCACTTCGGCCTGCGCGAATCGCCGTTCGGCATCACGCCCAATCCGGCGTTCTTCTACGCCGGCAATACCCGCGGCGAAATCCTGCAGGCCTTGCTGTATGCGGTCTGCCACGGCGAAGGCATCGTCAAGGTGACCGGCGAGGTGGGGGCCGGCAAGACCATGTTGTGCCGCATGCTGGAGCGCCAGCTGCCGCCCCATGTCGACGTGATCTACCTGGTCAATCCCAACCTCGACCCGCAGGAAGTGCAGTACGCCATCGCCGCCGAACTGGGCATCGACGGCCGCGGCCTGCGGGTCGACGAGGTCCAGCGCCGGCTGCAGGCCGACCTGATCGCGCGCCACGGCCAGGGCCGCCAGGTGGTGCTGCTGGTCGAGGAAGCCCAGGCCATGCCGCTCGACACGCTCGAGGCGATCCGCCTGCTGACCAACCTGGAGACGGCGCGCAGCAAGCTGCTGCAAATCGTGCTGTTCGGCCAGCCGGAGCTGGACCGGCACCTGGCCCTGGCCGGCATGCGCCAGTTAAAGGAACGCATCACCCACAGTTTCGAGGTGCCGGCGCTGGCGCCGGCGCTGGTCGGCGAGTTCCTTGCCTTCCGCCTGCGCGCGGCCGGCCACGACGGCCCCGCCGTGTTCAGCCCGGCCGCCGCCAGGCTGATCGCCGAGCGCTCCGAAGGCATCGTCCGCCGCATCAACATCCTGGCCGACAAGGCCCTGCTGGCCGCCTACGCGGCCGACGCCACGGTCGTCAGCGCCCGCCATGCGCGCCAGGCGGTGCGCGAATCGGCCTTCCGCCGGCGCGGCTGGCGCCAGGCTTTCCCCTTGCACGCTGTTGCTGCGGGAGCCTTGGCGGTCCTGCTAATTTGGGCAATTTACGGCGCCATCCTTGCGGTGGCACCGAATTTGTAAGATCATGGTGTCCATATTGCAAATACACAACATCCTGCATTCCCCCCGGGCCGGAAAGAATCAATGAAAAAACTCGCCTCCCCCATCGTCCCCATGGTGTGCAGCGTGTTGCTGAGCGCCTGCGCGACCCATCCGCTGCCCGTTTCGCCGACCCACATCACGGAAGCGCCGCGCCCCACCGGCACCATTCCCGAAACCGTGCAGCTAAGCGCGGCGCTGCCGCCGCCGACCGCCGCGCCCAAGGTCGAAACCTACAGCGTCACCGTGCACAAGGTGCCGGTGCAGTCGCTGCTGTTCGCGCTGGCGCGCGACGCCGGCCTGAACATCGACATCCATCCCGGCATCGAGGGCAGCGTCACGCTCAACGCGCTGGACCAGACCCTGCCGCAGTTGCTGAACCGCATCCAGCGCCAGGTCGACATGCGCTATGAAATCAACGGCGGCACCCTGACGGTATTGCCGGACACGCCGGAATGGCGCAACTACAAGGTCGACTACGTCAACATTGCGCGCAGCACCGTTAGCAGCGTCAACATCGCCACCCAGATCTCCACCACCGGAGGTGGCGGCGGCTCGTCCAATCCGCTGGTCAGCGCGGCGTCGCCCACCGGCGCCAACGGCCAGCCGCAGCAGCAAGGCGCCGCGCCGTCCAACAACGGCGCCAACGGCAACGGCAGCAACAACTCGACCACCGTGGTCAACAACCGTTCCGACAACAACTTCTGGTATAGCCTGGAAAAGAACATCCGCGACATGCTGCGCGCCTCCAACCTGAGCGACAACCCGGTCGATCCGCTGGCCGCCGCGCCGGCCGGCGCCGCCGGTGGCACGCCGCAAACCGCCCAGCCGCAGACGCCGTTCGACGCCGCCACCTTCGGCGGCGCCAAGGCCGGCAACGGCGCCCAGCGCGGCACCTCGGTCATCGTCAACGCCGAGGGCGGCCTGATCGCCGTGCGCGCGACCGGCCGCCAGCATGAAAGGATCCGCGAATTCCTCGACATCGTGCTCGGCGCGGCCAAGCGCCAGGTGCTGATCGAGGCGACCATCATCGAGGTGCGCCTGGGCGACCAGTACCAGCAGGGCATCAACTGGCAATCGCTGGCCAGGGGCGGGCTCAAGTTGAACCAGGGCGCGCTCGGCAGCGCCACCATCCCGAGCGCCACCAATCCCGGCGTGTTCGTGCTGAACTACACCAATCCGACCAGCCGCCTGGGCAATATCGCCGCCACCATCGAGCTGCTGGAGTCCTTCGGCAAGGTCAAAGTGCTGTCCAGCCCCAAGATCAGCGTGCTCAACAACCAGACCGCGCTGCTCAAGGTGGTCGACAACAACGTCTTCTTCTCGATCAAGGTCACGCCGGCGGTGCTGGGCTCGACCGGCACGCCGATTTCGCAGGCCACCTACGAATCGCACCTGGAAACGGTGCCGGTCGGCTTCGTCATGAGCGTGACGCCGCAGATCTCCGACGCCGACGAGGTCACGCTCAATGTGCGGCCGACCATCACCCGCATCGTCGGCTACGTCAACGATCCGAACCCGGACCTGGCCAAGGCCGGCGTGACCAGCAAGGTGCCGGTGATCCAGGCGCGCGAGCTGGAGTCGTTGATGAAAGTGTCCAGCGGCCAGGTCGCCGTCATGGGCGGGCTGATGCAGGATTCGGTGGACAACACCAAGGACGGCATCCCGGTCCTGAGCAGCGTGCCGCTGCTGGGCGAGCTGTTCTCCCACCGCAACGAAAACACCACCAAGACCGAGCTGGTGATCTTCATGCGGCCGGTGGTGGTGAAGGACGCCAGCGTCAACGGCGACTATAAGGACTACCGTTATCTGCTGCCGGGCCAGAAACCCGACAACGCTCCGTATGGCGAGGCCGCGCCGGCCCCCGCCCCAGCCAAGGCGAATGGATCATGAGTCTCCTAATGCAAGCGCTCAAGAAGGCCGAGCGCGCCAAACAAAGCGCGGGCGGCGACGACGAGACCGACAAGCCGTCGCAGGCGTTCGACGACATCCTGGCGCTGACGCCGGAACCGGCGGCGGCCAAGCCCGGCCTGAGCCTGGACCTGGAGCCGATGGCCGGCCTGAGCCTGGAGCCGATCGCGGCCGCGCCGGCCGCCAGCCTGACGCCGCAGCCCTCGCCCGATCCGCTGCCGCCGCCCAGCGACCACAAAACCGCCGGCCTGACGCTGGACCTGGCGCCCGATCCGTCGGCGCCGCCAGCCTCCGCCGCGCCATCGCCGACACCGGCGCCCATCCCGGCGCCAACGCCGGCCCAGGCCGGCAGCTCCACGCCGAGTGCCGCGCGGCCCGCGCCCGGCCACGCGCCGCGCGCCAACAACGCCGGCAAGGCCGGCGCCGAGCAGCCGCGCGGCGCGGCCCGCGCGCGCGCCGCCGCGGCCGCCACCGCGCCGGCCGAGTCGGCCGGGCTGGACCGCGAACGCCTGCGCCTGTTCGGCTGGATCGCGCTGCTGCTGCTGGTCGCCGGCGGCATGGGCTATTACTACTGGCAGGCGATCGCCGCGCCGGGCGCCGGTTCGCGCCTGCCGCCGGTGCCGATGCCGCCGCTCGGCGCCACCGGCGCCACCCCGGTCAAGGTCGCCGTGGCGCCCGGCGCCGCCGCCATCGCCGATCCCCTGCTGATGGACGGCGCACCGATCGCGCCGCCGGCGCCGGCCCGCGCCGGCACCGAGGAACTGGAGCGCCGCCTGAGCGCCACCGAACAAGCGCTGGCCGCCTCGCAGCAAATGATGCAACAACAGCTGGCGCAGCTGAACGCGCCGCGCGGCGACCAGCTGCCGCCGATCGCCGCGCCCGACAGCAGCGACATCCGCGTGACCCGCGCCAGCCAGCAGCCGGTGCTGGCGCCGGCGCTCGAGAGCGGGTACCAGGCCCTCAACAGCGGCGACCTGGCGCAAGCCCAGCAACAATATGAAGCCGCGCTGCGCGACACCCCGACCAGCCGCGACGCCCTGCTCGGCCTGGCCACCGTGGCCGCGCGCAAGGGCCAGGGCGAACAGGCCGCCGGCTACTACCTGCGCCTGCTCGAACTCGATCCGAACGACGCCACCGCCGTCGCCGGCCTGGTCGGCGTGCGCCAGGGCGACACCGCCCAGAGCGAAGCGCGGCTGCGCGCCATTCTCGGCACCACCCCGGACGCCGGCCCGGTGCTGTTCGCGCTGGGCAACCTGCAATCGCAGCAGGGCCGCTGGCCGGAGGCGCAGCAATCCTACTTCCGCGCCTACACCGCCGTGCCCGACAACCCCGACTACGCCTACAACCTGGCCGTCGGTCTGGACCGCCTGAACCAGGGCAAGCTGGCCCTGAAGTACTACCAGCGCGCGCTGGCGCTGGCGCAGGACCACGCCGCCGCCTTCGACCGCAACGCGCTGCGCGCGCGCATGCATGAACTGAGCGCGCCCGCGCGTCAACCATAAGAGATCCATGGCAGAACAAGTCAAACTCCCGCTCGGCAAGCTGCTGATCCAGAAAGGCGTGATCAGCGAGGACCAGCTGCGCATCGCGCTGATCGAGCAAAAGCGCAGCAGCGAGCCGCTGGGAAAACTGCTGATCACGCTGGGCTTCGTGACCGAGGCCACGGTGCGCATGGCGCTGTCGGAAAACCTCAACCAGCAGAGCGCCGACCTGACCAGCCTGGTCGTGGACGCGATCGCCCTCAAGCTGATCCCCAAGGACGTGGCCAAGCGCTACCACGTGTTCCCCATCGTCTACGAGCGCGCCACCGACAACCTGATCCTGGCCATGTCGGACACCAGCAACATCGTCGCGCTCGACCAGATCAGCGCCATGCTGGTCAAGGGCATCACCATCAGCCCGCTGCTGGTGAACGAGTCCGACATCCAGCGCGCCATCGACCAGTACTACGGCTTCGAGTTATCCATTGATGGCATCCTGCACGAGATCGAGACCGGCGAAGTCAATTACGCCAGCCTGGGCAGCACCTCGGACGAGTACAGCCAGCCGGTGGTGCGCCTGATCGACGCCATCCTGGCCGACGCGGTGCAGAACAGCGCCTCCGACCTGCACTTTGAGCCGGAGCAATCGTTCCTGCGCATCCGCTACCGCATCGACGGCATCCTGCGCCAGATCCGCAGCCTGCACAAATCGTACTGGCCGGCGATGGCGGTGCGCCTCAAAGTCATGAGCGGCATGAACATCGCCGAGACCCGCGCGCCGCAGGACGGCCGCATCTCGATCAAGTTCTCCGGCCGCCAGATCGATTTCCGCGCCTCGGCCCAGGCCACCACCCACGGCGAGAACTTCGTGCTGCGCGTGCTGGACCGGCAGAAGGGCATCGTGCCGCTCGACGGCCTGGGCCTGGGCGAGAACGAGCTGGGCCTGCTCAAGCTGATGATCGCCCGCCCCGACGGCGTGATCCTGGTGACCGGCCCGACCGGCTCGGGCAAGACCACCACCCTGTATTCGATCCTCAACCACATCAACACCGAGAGCGTCAACATCATGACGCTGGAGGACCCGGTCGAGTATCCGATGAACATGATACGCCAGACCGCCGTCAACGAGGCGGCCAAGATGGGCTTTGCCGACGGCATCCGCTCGATGATGCGGCAGGATCCGGACATCATCCTGGTGGGCGAGATCCGCGACCGCGAGACCGCCGAGATGGCGTTCTCGGCGGCGATGACCGGCCACCAGGTCTATTCGACCTTGCACACCAACTCGGCGATCGGCTCGATCTCGCGCCTGCTCGACATCGGCGTGGTGGCCGACATCATGGCCGGCAACATCATCGGCATCATCGCCCAGCGCCTGGTGCGCCGGCTATGCCCGCACTGCCGCGAAGCCTACCCGGCCGAGCAGCTCGAGCGCCGCCTGCTGGCCCTGCCGCAGGGCGAGGACGCCGCCCCGGTCACGCTGTACCGCGCGCTCGGCTGCGAGCGCTGCGCCCACCAGGGCTACAAGGGCCGGCTGGCGATCATGGAGCTGCTGAAGATGACGCCGCAGCTCGACGAAATGGTGGCGCGGCGCGCCTCCTCGCGCGAGCTGAAGAACGCTACCGCCGCGGCCGGCGTGCGCTCGCTGGTGGACGACGGCCTGCGCCGCGTGCGCGAGGGCGTGACCACGCTGGAGGAAATCGCGCGCGTGGTCGACCTGACAGACAGGCTGAGCTGATGCCCCAATACCTCTACCGCGCGATGGACGCCAGCGGCCACTTGACGCTGGGCAATATGGACGCGCTCAACGAGCCGGACCTGGAGCTGCGCCTGCACCGCATGGAGCTGGACCTGATCGACTGCCAGGTGTCGCGCCAGAAGCTGGCCGCGATCGGCCGGCGCGACATCACGCGCAAGGACTTGATCAACTTCTGCTTCCAGATGGAGCAGCTGACCGGCGCCGGCGTACCCATCCTCGACGGCCTCAACGACCTGCGCGACAGCATGGACCATCCGCGCTTCCGCGAAATCATCACCGACCTGATCGAGAACATCGAGGGCGGCCTGCAGCTGTCGGCCGCGCTGGACGCCTACCCGGACGTGTTCGACAAGACCTTCACCAGCCTGATCACGGCCGGCGAGCGCACCGGCAAGATCGCCGAAGTGTTCCTGAACCTGTCGGAGGGCCTGAAGTGGCAGGACGAGCTGGCCTCGCAATCGCGCAAGATCATCATGAAGCCGCTGTTCGTCGGCGTCGTCATCCTGGGCGTGGTGGCCTTCCTGATGATCTACCTGGTGCCGCAGCTGACCGCCTTCATCAAGAACATGGGCAATGAACTACCGTTCCACACCAAGGCGCTGATCTTCGTCTCCGACATCTTCATCAACTACTGGTACGTGCTGCTGGCGCTGCCGGCGGCGGCCTACTTCGGCGGCCGCGCCTGGCTGGCGCGCAGCGAGCGGGCGCGCTACCGCTTCGACGCCTTCAAGCTGCGCATCTGGATGATCGGCCCGGTGCAGCACAAGATCATCCTGGCCCGCTTCGCCACCTTCTTCGCGCTGATGTACGGCGCCGGCATCACCATCCTCGAATGCATCCGCCTGTCCGAGGGCATCGTCGGCAACCGCATGGTGGCGGCCGGCCTGCGCCGCGCGGCCCAGCTGATCTCCGAAGGCCAGAGCGTGACGGCGGCGTTCCAGAACACCGGCATCTTCCCGCCGCTGGTGATCCGCATGCTCAAGGTGGGCGAGGCCACCGGCGCGCTCGACGGCGCGCTGCGCAACGTCAGCTACTTCTACAACCGCGAAGTCAGGGAGATGATCGAGAAGGTGCAGGCGATGATAGAACCGGCCATGACGGTGGTGCTGGGCCTGCTGCTGGGATGGATCATGCTGTCCGTGCTGGGGCCGATTTACGACACCATCTCCAAGATCCGACCCTGAGGCCGCCGTGTTGCATAGCCATTTACTCTATCTCAGCAGCGAACAGGTGTGGGCCTACCCGTGGCGCCAGGGGCGGCTCGGCGACGCCGTGCGCTTCAGCAACGACCGCGTCGGCGTCGACGCCTTCATGGATTACCTCGACGCCCAGCCCTACGGCCCGGTCTACCTGCTGGTCGACCTGATCGAGGAAGACTTCCAGCGCATCACCCTGCCGCACGTGACGGGCCGCTCCGGGCGCCGCCTGCTGGCGCGCCGCCTGCTGCAGCAATACCGCGAGACGCCCTACCGCTATGTGCAGGTGCAGGGCCGGGAGGCGGCCGGGCGCCAGGACGACATCGCCCTGCTCAGCGCGCTGACCAACCCGGCGCTGGTGCAGCCGTGGATCGCCGCGCTGGAACTGCTGCGCACGCCGCTGGCGGGACTGTACTCGACTACGCTGATGAGCGCCTCGCTGGTGCGCAAGCTGGGCCTGGCGGACCAGCGCCTGCTGCTGGTGACGCAGCAATCGGCCGGTCTGCGCCAGAGCTACTTCCTCGACGGCCAGCTGAAATTCTCGCGCCTGACCCTGGCCGTGGACCGCGACGGCGCCCCGGTCGACGTCGCCCGCGAGACCGCCAAGACCCAGCAGTTCCTGACCAGCACCCGCCTGATCGGCCGCGGCGAGGTGCTGCACACGGTGATCGTGGCGCCGCACACCACGCTCGACCGGCTGGAACCGCAATGCCAGGACGGCCCGGAAACGGCCTACCATTTCATCGACATGGACAGCGCCGCCCGGCGCACCGGCCTGGCGCAGGCGCCGGCGCTGGCCGATGCACTGCTGCTCACCTTGCTGGGCCGCGAACGCCCCGCCAGCCAGTATGCGCTGGGTGCGGCGCGCCGCTACTTCCAGCTGTGGCGCACGCGGCTGGCTCTGTTCGGCGCCAGCGCGGTGCTGGCGGCCGGCACGCTGGTCTGGCTGGGCGTCAACCTCTGGCGCTATGTCGACGCCAGCTCGGCCACCGCCGCCATGTATGCCGAAGCCAAACAATACGACGGCCGCTACCGCGCCGCGCTGTCGAGCATGACGCCGGCCATCGACAAGACCGCCAACATGAAGGCCGCCGTCACCGTGGCGCAGTTGCTGGTGCGCCAGGGACCGCAGCCGCTGCCCATGATGGCACAGCTGAGCACGGCACTCGACAAGGTGCCGCAAATCCGCCTGCTGCAGCTGGACTGGAAGATCATGCCGCCGGCCGCGCCGGCCGAGCCGGTCGCCACCGGCTTCATGGCCAGCACCTCGGGCACGGTGATGGAGCCGATCTCGTCGCTGATGCTGGGGCTGCCGTCCAAGGTGCCGCAGGCGCTGCGGCTGGAGGCGGAGATCATGGTGCCGCCGGACAATTACCGCGAAGTGGTCGACAGCATGAACGCCTTCACCCAGGAACTGGCGCGCCAGCCGCGCATGGCGGTGGAGATCGTGCAGCAGCCGGTCGACACCCGCTCCAACGTCAAACTCAGCGGCAAGGCCGGCGCCACCACCGACGGCGTCGAGACCAAGGCCCGCTTCATCCTCAACCTGGTATGGCAGCCATGAACGCCTCCCCCGCCCCTTTCAGCAAGAAGCCGGCGCGCGCCGCCCAGCCGCTGCCCTACTGGCTGCGCGAGTTCGCGCTGATCCGGCTGGCGACGGTGATGGCCGCCGGCGCGCTGTGCATCGGCGTCGCCACTGTGTTCGCCAGCAGCTGGTACGTCGACCACGCCGAGCAGCAACGCGCCCAGGCGCAGCAGACGCGCGACGCCGCGCGCCAGCGCTACGACCAGGTCGAGACGGAAAAGCGCGAGATCCGCGCCTACCAGCCGCAGTTCGCCATGCTGCGCAGCCGCGGCCTGATCGGCGAAGAAAAGCGCCTCGACTGGGTCGAGCAGATCCGCCAGATCCAGGAGCAACGCAAGCTGGCGCCGCTGAGCTACGAGATCGAGCCGCAACAGGCGATCAAGCTCGACGCGCCGCTGCCGCTGGGCGACTACGCGCTGCGCGGCAGCCGCATGAACCTGCGCATGGAGCTGCTGCATGAAGGCGACCTGTTCAACTTCCTCGACGACCTGCGCCAGCGCAGCTATTACGCGGTGCAGGAATGCACGCTCAGGCGCGTCGGCGCTGTGCAGAACTTGCCGAACACGCCGACCCTGGGCGCCGAATGCAAGCTCAACTGGTTGACCCTGGCGCCGGCCGCCGTGCCCAGGAAAGGCGCCGGATGAGCATGGCGACCCGACCTCCACGCGCTGTCATGCCGCTGCTGCTGGCCCTGCTGGCCACGACCGCCGCGCCGGCCTGCGCCCAGCAGCCGACGCTGGGCCGCCTGTTCGCCTCGCCGGCCGAGCGCAGCCTGCTCGACCAGCAACGCGCCGCCGGCCCGGCCGCCGCGCCCGCCATGCCGGGCACCGCAGCCCCGACCGCGCCCGGCATGATGGACGGCGCCAACCCGCAAGCCATGGCCAATGCGGCGGCGCCGTCCATGACGGCGGCGCCGCTGGCGCCCGCCTCGTCCAGCGTCCAGCTCAGCGGCGTGCTGCGCGGCAGCAGCGGCCGCACCACCGTCTGGCTCAACCAGGTGCCGCAGACCGGGGGCGCCACGGCCGGCCCGGGCCAGGCGGTGTCGCTGCGCCTGTCGTCCGGCCGCCAGCTGATCCTGAAACCCGGCCAGCGCTACGATCCCGACCATGGCAGCGTACAAGAAGTTGGTCACTAGCCGCCGGCGCCAGCGCGGCGCGGCACTGTTGCTGCTGCTGGCGATGACCAGCGTCGGCGCGGCGACCTTGCTGGTGAGCGCGCTCAACCATGACAACCGCCAGCTGCGCCGCAACCAGCTGACGCTGGCGCGCATGGCGCAGGCGCGCGACGCCCTGCTCGGCTTTGCCGCCGCCAACGGTCGCCTGCCGCGTCCGGCCACCTCGGCCACCGACGGCAACGAGGCGCTGGCGCCCTGCGCCACCGAGCAGGACTGCACCGGTTTCCTGCCCTGGGTCACGCTGGGCGTCGACGGCGCCGACGCCTGGGGCAAGCTGCTGCGCTACAGCGTCACGCCGGGCTACACGCAGGCGCCGGTGCTGCGCATTTCGCAAGTCGCCACCAAGACCGTGCAGGACCGCGCCAGCGACGGCGCCTTGCTGTACCGCGCGGGCCAGTCCAGCTGCGAGCTCGGCGCCCCATGCGCGCCGGTGGTGCTGCTGTCGCTCGGCCGCAGCAATTTCGGCGTATCGGTGCTGGGCGTGGCGCAGCCCAATAGCGACGCCGGCAACATCGACGAACAACAAAACGCCAGCGCCAGCGTCCACTTCATCAGCCGCGCCGCCAGCACCGACGCCAACGGCCCCGGCGGCGCCTTCGACGACCTGCTGCTGACGGTGTCGCTGACTACCCTTTACCAACAGATGGCGGCGGCCCACCGCCTGCCTTGACGCCATGACGCAACCCAGACAATCCGGCTTTACGCTGGTCGAAATCGCGATCGTACTGATCATCGTCGGCCTGATGGTCGGCGGCCTGCTGGCGCCGCTCGGCATGCAGCTGGAGCAGCGCAAGATCTCGGAAACCCAGAAGGCGATGGAGGATGCGCGCGAGGCGCTGGTCGGCTACGCGCTGCGCAACGGCTACCTGCCCTGCCCGGCCATCTCGGCCAGCAACGGCCTGGAGGCGCGCAACGGCAGCCGCTGCGCCGGCGAGCGCCGCAGCGGCTACCTGCCGTGGGCGACGCTCGGCCTGGGCAAGCTCGACAGCTGGAACCACTTGTTCCGCTACAGCGTCACGCCGGCCTTCAGCGACAGCGGCGCGCTGTTCAACCTGAGCACGCCGCGCGACATCACCGTCGCCACCCGCGACAGCGGCGGCCAGCTGGTGGCGGCCACCGCCGTCAACGACATTCCGGCGGTAATCATCTCGCACGGCAAGAACGGCTTTGGCGCCAGCAACGAGCTGGGCGGCCTGATCGCCAACGGCGCCACCGGCAACACCGACGAGCAGCTCAACGCCGGCTCCGACACCCAGTTCGTCAGCCGCTACGCCAGCGACACCGCCACCGCGCCGGGCGGCGCCTACGACGACATCGTGGTCTGGCTGTCGCCCAACATCCTGTTCAACCGCATGGTCGCGGTGCAGAAGATCCAATGACCTGCGCGCCGCCGCTGCCGTTGCCGCATGCCGCGCTGGTCATCGCCCGCTACACGTTGCTCGAAGCGCTGCGCAACCGGCTGCTGTGGCTGCTGTTGCTGGTGCTGGCGGCGGCGGTGTGCGGCGCCGGCTTCCTCGGCCAGCTGGCCCTGACCGAAAGCCGCCAGCTGCAAGCAGCCCTGCTGGCGGCGACGTTGCGCCTGGCGGCGGTGTTCCTGATCGCCACCTTCGTCGTCAGCAGCATGGCGCGCGAGGCGGCCGACAAGGGCGGCGAACTGCTGCTGGCGCTGGCCCTGCCGCGCGCGGTCTACCTGCTGGGCAAGCTGGCCGGCTTCGCCGCGCTGGCGCTGCTGCCGGCGCTGCTGTTCGGCGCGGTGGCGCTGGCCTTCGCGCCCGTCGGCCAGGCGGCGCTATGGGCGGCGTCGCTGCTGGGCGAGCTGTGGATCGTGGCCGCCTTCAGCCTGCTGTGCTCGCTGACCCTGGGCCAGACGCTGCCGGCGCTGAGCGCCGCCGGCGCCTTCTACCTGCTGGCGCGCGTGGTCGGCAGCCTGCAGCTGCTGGGCCACGCCGGCGCCGCCCAGGCCGACGCCGGCCAGCGCTGGCTGACCCATGGCATCGACGCGCTGGCGCTACTGCTGCCGCACCTGGACGCCTACACCCGCAGCGAATGGCTGCTGTACCACACCGGCACGCTGGCCGACCTGGCCACGGTGGCAGCGCAAACCGCGCTGGCGCTCGGCCTGCTGACGGCCGCCGCGCTGTTCGACCTGTACCGGAAGAACCTGTGAACACACCGGCCCGCCCGCTGTCGTCGGTGCCGCCGGCCGTGCGCTGGCTGCTGGCGGCGGCGCTGGCCTCGCAGCTGGGCTGGCAGGCCGGCCGGCCGCCGCCGCGGGCACGCGCCGAGGCGCTGCCGCCTGCGCCGTCGGCGGCAGCGCTGCAACTGGCCAGCCTGGGCGATCCGCTGGCGCTGTCGCGCGTGCTGATGCTGTACGTGCAGGGCTACGACGACCAGGCCGGCGTCGCCATCGCCTGGCGCGACATGGACTACGGCCGCATCCGGCAATGGCTGGAGCGGGTACTGGAGCTCGATCCGCGCAGCCAGTATCCGCTGCTGGCGGCCAGCGAAGTATATGGCGCGGTCGGCGATCCGGCGCGGGTGCGGCTGATGCTGGAGCTGGTCTACGCCCGCTTCGGCGAAGACCCGAACCGGCGCTGGCCGTGGCTCGCGCACGCGGCCGTGGTGGCGCGCCACCGCTTGCACGACCTGCCGCTGGCGCGCCGCTACGCGCAGGCGATACGGTTGCGCGCCACCGGCCCGCAAGTGCCGGTCTGGGCGCGCGAACTGGAACTGTTCATACTCGAAGACATGAACCAGGCCGAAGCGCAGCGGTCGCTGATCGGCGCGCTGCTGGCCAGCGGCCAGATCACCGACGCCAACGAACTGCGCTTCCTTGAGCGGCGCCTGCAAAGCCTGGCCGCGCCGGCGCAGCCGTCACGCTAGGCGGCCGGACAGTTTCCGTCTATCATGATGCTTCAACGACACCCGTTACGAAAGGATGCCCCATGCAGCGAGCCCAACGCGGCTTTACCCTGGTTGAGATTGCGATTGTCCTGGTCATCATCGGCCTGCTGCTGGGCGGCGTGCTGAAAGGACAGGGGCTGATCGACAGCGCCAAGGTCAAGAATATCATCCAACAATCGAATGCCTTGTCGGCCGCGGTCAACTCCTACCAGGACAAGTTCCACGCCTTGCCGGGCGACGATCCGCAAGCGACCACCCACGCGCCCGGCGCCACCGGCAACGGCAACGGCGACGGCCAGATCGCCGAATACCAGCTGGCGCCGCAGCACCTGGCGCTGGCCGGCTTCATCACCGGCTCGTTCAACGGCAGCACCGACTTCATGACCAGCGCGCAGGGCGGCGCGGTCTACATCTACAACGACGTGGTCGGCGGCCGCGGCGGCAACGGCGTGCGGCTCGACAACCTGCCCGACTCCTTCGCCGAGCAGGTCGACAGCAAGCTCGACGACGGCAAGTACAACACCGGCTCGGTGCGCGCCAGCGCCGCCTACACCAACAACGGCACGGTCATCCAGCGCACCGCCCTGTTCTTCTGATGCGCCGCCTGCCCCTGCCGGCGCGGCGGCGACACCGCGCGGCGTGCGCCTGAAAATAAAAAGCACGCACGTACTATTATTCGACTAGAATAGCTGATACCTACAACGCGGGAGACAGCATGTTCGAAGAATTCATCGGCACCAAGGCGGTGTCGGCGCGCCACCAGTTCGACGTGGCGGCGCTGGACGCCTATCTGCGCCGGCACGTGGCCGGCTACCCGGAGGGCACGCTGGGCGTGCAGCAGTTCAAGGGCGGCCAGTCCAACCCGACCTACAAGCTCAGCATCGGCGGCCGGCACTATGTGCTGCGCACCAAGCCGGCGCCGGCCGCCAAGCTGCTGCCGTCGGCGCACGCGATCGAGCGCGAGTACCGCGTGATGGACGCCCTGAGCCGGCACGGCTTCCCGGCCGCCCGCCAATACGCGCTGTGCACCGACGAGGCGGTGATCGGGCGCGCCTTCTACGTGATGGAATTCGTCGAGGGCCGGGTGTTGTGGGACCAGGCCCTGCCCGGCATGACGGCGGCCGAACGCGCCGCCATTTACGACGAAATGAACCGCGTGATGGCCCAGTTGCACACGGTGGACTACGCCGCCATCGGCCTGGCCGACTACGGCAAGCCGGGCAACTACTTCGGGCGCCAGATCGAGCGCTGGAGCAAGCAATACCTGGCCGCGCAGACCGAACCGATCGCCGCGATGGAGCAGCTGATCGCCTGGCTGCCCGAGCACATCCCGCCCGGCGACGGGGGCGACAACTGCGCCGCCATCGTGCACGGCGACTTCCGCCTCGACAACCTGCTGTTCCACCCGACCGAGCCGCGCATCCTGGCGGTGCTGGACTGGGAGCTGTCGACCCTGGGCCACCCGTTCGCCGACTTTTCCTACCACTGCATGAGCTGGCACATCGCACCCGGCCAGTTCCGCGGCATCGCCGGGCTGGACCTGGCGGCGCTGGGCATCCCCTCGCAGCAGGACTACATCGCCCGCTACGCCGCGCGCACCGGCAAGACCATCCGGCTGGAGGACTTCAATTTCTACCTGGCCTTCAATATGTTCCGCCTGGCCAGCATCATGCAGGGCATCATGCAGCGCCATGTCGACGGCACGGCCGCCAGCGCGCAGGCGCTGGAATCGGGCCGGATGGCGCGTCCCATGGCCGAGCTGGCCTGGAGCTACGCCTGCGGCAAGCCGATCTGAAGGTTGCCGGCAGAGGACAAAATCGCTTTCTGAAACGGCCGGCGTCGGCTACTATCGTGCTGCCGGCGCCATGCCGGCCGCCGCCGCCGGGGTCCACTACGTGCCAGAATCGCAACGCTCACGCCTGCCCTCCATCCGCTCGCAGATCGCGCTGCTGGTGCTGGCTTGCGCGCTGCCGACGGTGATCGGTTTTTGCGCCGTGCTCGGCCAGTTCTACCAGCGCGAGCGCGACACCCTGAAGGAAGACACCCGGCAGGCGGCCCGGCTGGTGGCCGCCGCCATCGACCGCGACCTGCTGCAGGCCGACAGCGCGGTGCGCGCGCTGGCCGCCGCGCCCAGCCTGCGCGGCGGCGACCTGGCGGCGCTGCGGACCCAGGCCGCCGCCCTGCTCGGCCCGCAATTCCCGGTCGCCCACTTCCTGCTCAGCGACGCCGCCGGCACGGTCGCGCTGCATATCGGCCCGGACTTGCCGGCCGGCTTCAGCGGCGCCGGCAACCGCCGCCGGCTGGCGCTGCTGTACGCGCAAGAGCGGCCGCAACTGTCGATGCTCAGCATCGACGGCCAGGACCGGCTGGCGATCGACATCCCGGTGCTGCTCGACAACCGCCTGCGCTACGCCCTGACCGCGCTGCTCAAGCCCGAGCGGCTGGCCAACATCCTGCGCGACGAGAAAATCGGCCGCCACCAGGCCATGACGCTGTACGACGCCGACGGCCAGTTCGTGGCCCAGGCCGGCGGACCGCGCCAGCGGCTGGCGCGCGCGGCCGAGCAGGAGATGCGGGCCCAGCTGCGCGCCTCCGGCGAAGCCCTGCTGTCGACCACCACGGCCGACGGCACGCCGATCTATTTCGGCTTCAGCCGGGCGCCGGTCAGCCGCGTCACGGTCGCCATCGCCACCCCGCAGGACCAGGCGCTGCAGGAACTGCTGGGCGCCGTCACCACCATCTCGCTGACCATGGCGGCGCTGCTGCTGGCCGGCTTTTCGCTGGCCTGGTGGGTCGGCGGCCGCATCGCCCGCTCGGTGCGCGAGCTGGTCGGGCCGGCCCAGGCGCTGGCCAGCGGCAGCACGTTCACGCTGGGCGCGCCGACCTTCCGCGAAGCGAACGAGGTCGGGCTGGCCTTCCAGGCGCTGGAGGGCGACCTGCGCCGCAGCAAGGCCCAGCTCGAACAGCTGGTGGCCGAGCGCACCGCCCAGCTGGAGAAGAACCGCGCCCAGCTCGAAACCCTGTACGCCACCGCGCCGGTCGGACTGAGCTACGTCGACAGCGAGCTGCGCTTCGTCCGCCTCAACGACTACCTGGCCGCGCTCAACGAGCAGCCGGTGATCGCCCACCTGGGCCGCCACGTCGGCGAGATGATCCCCGACCCCGAGGTGCGGCGCAGCGTGCTGGCCGACTACCGCGCCGTGCTCGACAGCGGTCGGCCGCTGACCGGCCTGCAGCGCTCGGGTTATCCGGCCGCCTCGCCCAGGCAGCTGTGCCACTGGGTGCTGAGCTACTATCCGCAGTTCGGCACCGACGGCCGCATCATCGGCATCACCGCCCTGCTGATGGACGTGAGCGAGCTGAAACGGACGGAGGCCGAACTGCGGCGCTCGCGCCAGCTGCTGAGCTCGATGCTGGAAAACATGCCGGCCATGATCTTCCTGAAGCGCGCGACCGACCTGCGCTACGAGCTGTTCAACCGCCACGGCGCGCAGATGTTCGGCCGCCCCAACGGCGAGGCCTTCATCGGCAAGAGCGACTACGACCTGGTGTCCACCGCCCAGGCCGACTTCTTCACGGCCGCCGACCGCCGGGTGCTGGCCTCGGCCGACGGCGCGGTGACCGAGATCGCCGAGGAGCCGATCACCGACGCCAGCGGCCAGACCCGCTACCTGACCACCCGCAAGGTGGCGCTGCGCGACGAGCACGGCGCCGCCACCCACGTGCTGGGCATCGCGCTCGACATCACCGAGCGCAAGCAAGCCAAGGAGGCGCTGGCCGCCACCGTGGAGCGGCTGGCGCAGAGCGAGCACTTCGTGCGCACCGTGACCGACAACCTGCCCGGCATGGTGGCCTACTGGGACGCCGGCCTGCGCTGCCACTTCGCCAACCGCTACTTCCTCGAATGGCATGGCCGCAGCGCCGCGCAGATGCAGGGCGCGCTGATGCCCGAGGTGCTGGGCGCGGCCCAGTACGCCGTCAGCGCGCCCTATGTGCAGGGTGCGCTGGCCGGCCAGCCGCAAGCCTTTGCCGACCAGCTGCGCTGGCCGTCGGGCGCGCTCAGCCACACCTGGGTCAACTACATTCCGGATCTCGGCCAGGACGGCCGGGTCGGCGGCTTCTTCGTGCTGGTGTCCGACGTCAGCGAGCTCAAGGAAACCGAGCTGCACCTGCAGGAGTTGAACGAGGAGCTGTTGCTGGCGCGCGACCGCGCCGAGGCCGCCAGCCGCGCCAAGAGCGAATTCCTGGCCAATATGAGCCACGAGATCCGCACGCCGATGAACGCCATCATCGGCCTGGCGCGGCTGCTGGAGGAAGCCGGGCTGGCGCCGCGCGAGCGCGGCTACCTGGACAAGATCCAGCTGGCCACGCAATCGCTGCTGGGCCTGGTCAACGACGTGCTGGACTTCTCGCAGGTGGAGGCGGGCCAGCTGATGCTCGAGCACGCCAGCTTCAGCCTGGAGCGCGTGCTCAGCAGCATCAGCGTGCTGGTCAGCGGCAGCGCCAGCGACAAGGGCATCGAGCTGGTCTACGACATCGACCCGCGCCTGCCGGCCGAGCTGGCGGGCGACCCGATGCGGCTGCAACAGGTGCTGCGCAACCTGATCGGCAACGCCATCAAATTCACCGAGCGCGGCGAGGTGGTGCTGCAAGTGCGGCCGGCGCCCGGCGCCACGCAGCAGGACCAGCCGGGCGCGCCGGCCTTGCGCGCGATGCTGGTGGAGTTCCGCGTGCGCGACACCGGCATCGGCATCTCGCCGGAACAGCAGGCCCACATCTTCGGCGCCTTCTCGCAGGCCGACAACAGCACCAGCCGCCAGTTCGGCGGCGCCGGCCTGGGCCTGGCGATCTGCCGCCAGCTGGCCGACATGATGGGCGGCGCGATCGAGGTCAGCAGCGAAGTCGGGGTCGGCTCGGAATTCCTGTTCACCTGCCCGCTCGAATGCGGCGCCCCGGCCGCCGCGCCGGCGCTCGCCGCCGGCCTGGCGGTGCTGATCGCCGACGACAACGCCAGCGTGCGGCTGGCCTTGCAGCGCGCCTGCGAGCACCTGGGCTGGGTCGCCAGCGGCGCCGCCGACGCCGCGGCCGCGCTGGCGCTGCTGCGCCAACGCCAGCGGCTGGGCCAGCCCTACGGCCTGATGCTGCTCGACTGCGAGCTGGCGGCGCCGGACGGCGCGCCGCTGCAGCACTGGCTGCACACCGGCCAGCCGCTGCCGCCGCTGCTGCTGATGGCGTCCGAGCACGTGCTCGCCGCCCAGGCCCAGCGCTGCAGCGGCCTGGGCGCGGCCGGCATGCTGTCCAAGCCGGTCAGCCCGGCGCGGCTGCGGGAGCGGGTCGCCGCGCTGCTGGACGGCGACCCGCGCGACGCCGCCATCGCCCCGCTCAACCCGCATTCGCCGCTGCACGCGCGGCTGGCCGGCATGCGCGTGCTGCTGGTGGAAGACAATGAAATCAACCAGGAGGTGGCGCAGTACATGTTGCACCACGCCGGCGCCAGCGTCGAGACGGTGGCCAACGGCCAGCTGGCGGTCGATCTGCTGCTGGCCGATCCGCAGCGCTGCGACGTGGTGTTGATGGACGTGCAGATGCCAGTGCTCAACGGCTACGACGCCACGCTGGCGATCCGCGCCGCTGGCGGCGCGCTGGCCCGGCTGCCGATCGTCGCCATGACCGCCAACGTGATGGAGGACGACCGCCGCCGCGCCGGCCGGGCCGGCATGAACGCCCACGTGGCCAAGCCGATCGACGTCGAGGAAATGATCGCCGTGCTGACCCGGCTGGTGCACGGCCAGGCCGACCCGGCGCGCCCGGGCGCCAACGCCGGCGCGCTGGCGGCGCTGCCCGGCGTCGAGCTGGACGCGGCGCTGGCGCGGCTGGGCGGCAACGCCGACGCGCTGGCGGCGCTGCTCAAGCGCTTCGAGCAATCGCAGGGCGACACCGTGGCCGAGGTGCGGGCGTTGCTGGCGGCCGGCCAGCGCCCGCAGGCGGCGCAAAGCCTGCACCGGCTGCGCGGCGTGGCCGCCAACCTGGGCGCCACCCAAATCGCCGGCCTGAGCGCCAACGTCGAAGCCTTGCTGCACCACCCCGCCCCCGAGCCGGGCGCGCTGCACGCCGCGCTGGAGCAGCTGGCAGCGGCGCTGCAGCGGCTGACGGCGGCGGCGCGCCAGTTGGCGGCGCCGGATATTCCTTCAAGCAACACTGTGACACACGACTTGCCGCAAAAGCTGGCGGAGTTACAGTGTTTGCTTCAGAATAACAACTTGAAAGCTTTGGAACACTTCCGGGCGCTGCGCCCGGCACTGGCGGCAACGGCGCAGACGGGCGCACTGGCGGAAGCGGTCGAGACGCTCAATTTCACCGTTGCGCAATCCATGGTGGCCGATATGTTGCAACGAAAGGACAGTGCATGAGCTGGACCAACCTGGCCAGGAATGGACGCATACTCGTGGTCGACGACGCCATGGAGAACATCCAGATCCTGCATCACGCCCTGCGTGACGAACACGACGTGCTGTTCGCGCTGGACGGCGAGAAGGCGCTGGAAGTGGCGCTCGAGCAGCAACCCGACCTGATCCTGCTGGACGCGGTGATGCCCGGCATGGACGGCTACGCGGTGTGCGCGGCGCTGCGCGGCTCGCCGCGGCTGCAGGACATCCCGGTGATCTTCGTCACCGCGCTGAGCCGGCCGGAGGACGAAACCCGCGCGCTGGAAGCGGGCGCGGTCGACTTCATCAGCAAGCCCTTCAACGTGGCGGTGGTGCGTGCGCGCGTGCGCAGCCAGCTGACCATCAAGCGCCAGGCCGACGCCATGCGCGAACTGAGCATGACCGACGGCCTGACCGGCGTGGCCAACCGCCGCAGCTTCAACGACGCGCTCGAGGCCGAGTGGCGCCGCTGCGCGCGCGCCGGCCTGCCGCTGTCGGTGATCATGATCGACATCGACCACTTCAAGCTCTACAACGATCATTACGGCCACCAGGCGGGCGACCTGTGCCTGCAGCAGGTGAGCGCGGCCATGGCGCAATGCGCCGCGCGGCCGCAGGACTTGCTGGCCCGCTACGGCGGCGAGGAATTCATCCTGCTGCTGCCGCAGGAGGGGCCGGAAGGCGCGGAGGTGGTGGCGCGCCGCATCCTCGACGAGGTGCGCCGGCGGCAGATTCCCCACCTCATGTCGCCGACCTCGCCGCACGTCACGGCCAGCCTGGGGGTGTGCACGGCGCTGCCGCCGCTGGACAAGCTCGACAGCAGCACCCTGATACGCGAGGCCGACAGCCAGCTGTATCTCGCCAAGCAGGGCGGCCGCAACCGCCACTGCACCAGCACGCTCGGCGCCGACCCGGCCTAGGACGGCCTCAGTAGCGCCGCATCACGAACTCGGCCACGCAGACCGGCTTGTCGCCGCCTTCGCGCTCGATCACCACGCCCCACAGGATCTGGGCGCCGTCGGCGATGTCGTCGATCGCGGCGATGGTCAGCCGCGCCCGCACCCGGCTGCCGACCGGCACCGGGGCCGGAAAGCGCACCTTGTTCAGGCCGTAGTTCAGGCCCATCGTCATGTCCACCATGTGCAGCGCGTTGACCAGCAGCGCCGGCAGCAGCGCCAGGGTCAGGAAGCCGTGCGCCACCGTGGCGCCGTAGGGCGATTCGCGCGCCGCCCGTTCGGCGTCGGTGTGGATCCACTGGTGGTCGCCGGTGGCGTCGGCGAACAGGGCTATGCGCGCCTGGGTGATTTCCACCCAGTCTGACAGCGCCACCTCGTTGCCGATCTCGGCCTTCATGGCTGCCAGGTTGGCGAAGCTGCGCATCAGGAATGCTGCTGGAAGCCGCGCTGGGCGATGAAGCGCTCCAGGTGGTGGTCGACATCGCCCAGGCTCACCTCGATCATCGCCAGGCGCTTGAAGTGGTGCGCGGCCGGCAGTTCGTCGGTCACGCCCATGCCGCCGTGCAGCTGCACCGCCTGCTGGCCGAGGAACTTGGACGCCTGCCCGACCCGCACCTTGGCCGCTGACACCACGCGCCGGCGCTCCTCGGCGTCGCCACAGGACATGCGGGCGGCGGCCAGCATCGCCATCGAACGGGCCTGCTCCAGGTGGATGTACATGTCGGCCATGCGGTGCTGCAGGGCCTGGAAGCCGCCGATCGGCGTGCCGAACTGCTTGCGCGTCTTCAGGTAGTCCAGCGTGGCGGCGAACAGCGCGTCCATCGCGCCCACCGCTTCCGCGCACAGCAGGCTGGCGCCGTAGTCGGCCGCCTCGTCGAGCATGTCCCAGCCACCGCCCAGCTTGCACAGCAGCGCCGAGGCCGGCACCGCCACATGGCTGAACTGCACCGTGGCGGCGCGCTGGCCGTCGATGGTGCGGTAGTCGCGCACGATGACGCCCGGCGTGCCGGCCGGCACCACGAACAGGCTGATGCCGTTGGTGTCGCGCTGGGCGCCGGCGCTGCGGGCCGAGACGATCAGCGCGCCGGCCTGGGCGCCGTGAAGCACCACGGTCTTGCTGCCGTCGATGCGGTAGCCTTCGCCGTTGATGCTGGCGATGGTCTTGATGTCCGACAGCTCATGGCGCGCGTGCTTCTCGCCCAATGCGCAGGCCAGCTTCAGTTCGCCGCTGGCGACGTCCTCCAGCAGGTGGTGCTGGTTGCCGGCCAGCTTGAGAAATTGCGCGCCCCACACGGTGGCGAAGTAAGGCTCGACCACCAGGCCGCGGCCGATCTCCTGCATCACCACCCACAGGTCGATCGCGCTGCCGCTGAAGCCGCCCTGCTCTTCCGGCACCGGCAAGGCCGTCATGCCCAGTTCCACCAGCGTGCTCCAGGCCGCGTCCGAGACACCGTTTTGCGAATGGACGATGCGCTGGCGCACGTCGAAGCCGTAATCCTTGGCTACCCAGCGGCGCAGCGCGTCGGCGAACTGCTGCTGTTCTTCTTTCAAATTAAAATCCATCGCTGCCCCTTACAATCCCAGGATCATCTGGGTGATGATGTTTTTCTGAATCTCGTTCGAGCCGCCGTAGATCGACGTCTTGCGGAAATTGAAGTAGTAGCCGGCCAGTGGCGCGGCGGCGTCGTCGCCGGTGACGGCGTGGTCGGCCTTGCCCTCGAGGTAGTCGGTGTCGAACGGCAGCGCGTCCGGGCCCAGCGCTTCGACCATCAGCTCGGTCAGCAATTGCTGGATCTCCGAGCCGCGCACCTTCAGCAGCGAGGCCTCCGGTCCCGGCGCGTGCGACTCGCGCGTGATCACGCGCAGCACCGTGGTTTCCAGCGCCATCAATTCGATTTCCAGGCTGGCCACCTTGGCGGCGTAGACCGGGTCCTGCAGCAGCGGCTTGCCGTGCTTGTAGTGCTCGGAGGCGATCTTCTTCAGGAACAGCAGTTCGCGCTTGGAGCGGCCGACCGCCGCGATGCCGGTGCGCTCGTGGCCCAGCAAGTACTTGGCGTAGGTCCAGCCCTTGTTTTCCTGGCCGATCAGGTTCTGCACCGGCACCTGGACGTTGTCGAAGAAGACCTCGTTCACCTCGTGGTCCTCGTCGAGCATGATGATGGGGCGCACGGTGATACCCGGCGTCTTCATGTCGATCAGCAGGAAGGAGATGCCTTCCTGCTTGCGCACGGTGGTATCGGTGCGCACCAGGCAGAAGATCATGTCGGCGTGCTGCGCCAAGGTGGTCCAGGTCTTCTGGCCGTTGACGATGTAGTGCTCGCCGGAACGTTCGGCGGTGGTCTTGAGCGAAGCCAGGTCGGAACCGGAGCCGGGCTCGGAATAACCCTGGCACCACCAGTCCTCGCAGCTGAGGATGCGCGGCAGATAGTGGGCCTTCTGCGCCTCGTTGCCGAAGGCCATGATGACCGGCGCCACCATGTTGACGCCGAACGGCAGGATGGGCGGGGTGCCGGCGCGGGCGCACTCTTCCTCCCAGATGTGGCGCTGGGTGGCGCTCCAGCCCGGACCGCCGTGCTCGACCGGCCAGGCCGGCGCGGCCCAGCCCTGTTTGGCGACGATCTGGTGCCAGCGCACATAATCCTGGCGGCTCAGGCGCAGGTGATTGCGGACCTTCTTCTGCAAATCGCTGGGCAGGTTCGCATCGAGAAAGGCGCGCACCGTGTCACGAAACGCCAGATCCGCCGCCGTGTAGTTCAAATCCATGCTGTCTCCATATTCTTGTGACCACGCTAAAAAAGCACGATCGTTCAAATAATTGTACCCGATATCCTGCCAAGCATAGTGGCATTTTTAAAGGGCGACAGAATGGTGTTGTTTCCAAAACCCGGGGTCCTAATGCCGTTAAGTTAAGCGCCGTCGATGGTTGATTTCGCCTTAACTTAACGGCATTAGGACCTGACCCTGGACTTATTTCATCGTGTAGCTCTGCTGCGCGGTGTCGACGGCGTAGTTATGCGCCGCATCCCAGTAGGTGAAGCTGTAGTTGACCACGTCGCCGATCTTCAGGCCGCTCGCGGTGTAGCTGTTGACGCCGGCGTTCTGCGTCATCCGCACGTTCAGCTGTCCACCGGCGTTGACGGTGTAGTGCACGTCCGCCCAGCTGCTCGAAGCGAGCGAGAACGTCAACATCGTCGCGCTGGTTTGTTGCGCGGCCGGCGTTGGCGTTGGTGTCGGAGTCGGCGTTGGTGTGGGCGTTGGAGTCGGTGTCGGTGTCGGTGTTGGAGTCGGCGTTGGTGTAGGCGTCGGCACGCCGGTATCCCACACGATGTCGTCGATCGCCATCTGGAACGCCGAGCTCGGCAAAGCGGCGCCGTCGCTGGCGATCTGGAACAGGTCCAGCATCGACTGCAAGGCGATCTTGCTGCCGGCCAGGTCGGCCACCGGGATGGTCGCCGTGCCCCAGTCGCCATTGCGCACCAGGCCGTACGTGGTGGCGTTGGCCGGGAACTTGACCGCGTTCTGGTTGGTGTAGGTATCCTGCACGCCCACCGTGAAGGCGACGTTGGCCGGGATCTTGATCTTCAGCTTCATGGTGCCGTTGCGGAAGTTGCTCATGTCCCGCGCCTGGCGCGACTCCACGCTGCCGCCGAACCACTGGCCCGGCGTGTTGAAGCTCCACGCCATCACGTTGCCGCCTTCATACGGCGGCAGCTTGCCTTGCGTGACCGAGGCGTTGTTCCATACAAAAACGTCGGAGCTGGCGCCCGCCACCAGCTTGTTGTTGACCACGGTGTTGTCGGTGAAGACGCCGAACTTGCCCACCTCCGGCGTGCTCTGGCTGCCCAGCTTGACCGTGCCCTTGCCGTCCAGCTGGTACACGCGCACATAATCGACGTACAGGGTGCCCGGCAGCGGCGCCGTCACCTGCCCCGGCGCTGCCGCGTCGGTGAAGTTGCCGCCGACCGCCAGGTTGAACAGCAGGTAGAACGGCGCTTGCAACGACGTCGAATTGACCGGCAGCGGATTGTCGTACATGTCGTGCTCGACGCCGTTGTCCACCACCGTGAAGCGCATCTGCGTGTCGGTCCAGTACAGGCGGTAGACGACGAAGCGGTTGGCCAGCGACTGGCCAGGCGTGTACCAGTTCCTGGTCTGCCACGCGGTCGAGGCGGCGCAGCTTTCATTGCCCGGCACGCAGGCGGCCTGCTGCCAGGTGATGACGTTGGAGCCGGCGAAGTTGTCGATTCCCGGCGCCGGCGTGCCGGCCGCCGCGCGGCTGCTGGCCTTGTGGCCCATCTCGAGGATGTCGACCTCGCCGTTGCGCGGCCAGCTCTGCGGGCTCACGCCCAGCATCCACGCTGCCGGCCACAGGCCGATGCCCAGCTGCGGGGTGGCCATGCGGATCTCGACCATGCCGTACTGCAGCTGCACCTTGCCGAAGGAACCAATTTTGCCGGAGGTGAAAACGTTGCTGCCCACCACCTGGTTCTGCGCCTTGATCGCCAACGCCCGCGTGTTCGGCTCGAACGGCACATTGGCGATGGAGACGTTGTTCGGGCGGTAGTACTCCAGCTCCTGGTTGCCATAGCCGCACAGGTTGATCTGGCAGCCGTTGCCGTCCACCGCCGTCCACAGCGTGGTGTTGAGCGTGGCGCCGTTGAATTCCTCGGACCACAGCAAAGGGCCGATGACGGGACTGGTGACACTGGCCGACACCTGCGTGCCGTACGCCATCAGAATCCCGGCGGCAACGGCGGACAGAACGAATTTCTGTTTATTCACAATGTATGACTCCTCGTATCCATACTTCCTCATTTCGAACCGGACGGCCGCCCGGTTCGCACCTTCGCCGGCAACGCCGGCTATTCCGTTCGCGGTCAGGGAGCATGGAGCGACGTGCGGCTCAGCAAAAAAATGGGCGCAGGGCCGCCTTCGCCACGAGGCGTTTCGCTTGCTGTTGCAGTCTCCGTGCCGACCGGGTCGTGGCCCGGACTGTGTCGCTGCTTAGAATTGGAAACGATTCCAACTCCATGTTCAAAATATATTCTGATTAATATTTTTTGTCAACGATGCTGCGCTACCGTGTGCAAGTTCGCGCGGCTCGATCGGGAACAGGTCGAGCACGCCGCCGGTGTCGTCGGCGCCGCCGGTGGACTGGCAACGAAAGTAGACCGTGTCGGCAATCGAGATGCGGGCCGCATCGGCCAGCGGCATCGCGCTGTCGATCTCCAGTTCGTGCGCGACGGCGTTGGTCCAGCCCAATATGCGCCACCAGGCCATCCATCTCCGCCTGCGGACGCGGACGCATCTGCCACGGCTTGCCCTGATGTAGCGTCTTCCTGAAAGTAGCTCAGTCGACGGTGATCAATAGATCGCGCCCCTTGCTGGCGGCGTTGCCGGCGTAGTCCTCGGCCGTGATGCGCAGCGTGTAGTTGCCGGGGCCGAGGGCGCCGACCTTCCAGCCGCCCGGCGCCAGCTTGCCGTGGATGAGCGTGTTGTTGATGGCGTAGGAGAACCGCGTTTCCGCCGCGCCGTGGACGGTGATGCCGCTGGTGGCCGCGTAGGCCAGCTTGACCGCGTCGCGGTTGCGCGGCAGGCGGTCGTACAGCTGCGTAATCAGCGGCTCTTCCATGCCGGGAATGATCTCGCCGTCGGCGTTCAGCAGCTGGTAGCCCAGCTTGTACAAGCCGAGGCGGCGGCGCGCCTGGTCGCCGTTCACCTGGTCGAAGGCGTCGACCACGATCTGCACTTCGCCCAGGGCGCGCGGGACCAGCAGGCGGCCGTCGGCCTTCTCCTTGAGCAGCTTGCCGCTGCTGTCGGCCAGGGCGATGGACTGGATCTGCGGCGCGATCGTGTCTTCCAGGTCGATGAAGGGCAGCGTCAGCGGATTGAGGGCGTCGCCGTTCGGCTTGTAGTTCAGGTGCACGTGCGCCATGCGGTTGACGGTGCCCAGCGTCTCGCCCACCAGGAAACGGGTGCCGCGCTTGACCCGCACGCCGGACGGCACGCCTTTGTCATCCCTCAACAGCTGGAAGCGCGGGTCGAGCGGCTTGTCGTTGGCGCCGCGCCCCACCCGCAGGTGGATGTATTGCAGGCCATCGAGCGCCAGGCCCTCCGACAGTTCGCCGTAGCCCCAGCTGGCGCTGGGATCGCTGATCTTGCCGGCGGTGACGGCCAGCACCGGCGTGCCGACGGCGGCCTGCACGTCGAGTCCGGAATGGAAATGGTCGCGGCTTTCGCCGTCGAAGTTGCCGCGCACCTCGCCCATCAGGCCGACCACTTCATGTGGCTTGTCCTGCGGCTTGACCGGCCACGGCATCGTGGCGCCGTGGGCCGGCGCGCCGGACAAGGGCAGCTCCGGCGCCGGCGGCTCGCCGGCCAGCGCCAGGGCCACGTGATGCAGGCGGAAAGTGGCGGCGTCGGTGACGAACAGCGAGCCGTCCCTGGCCAGCGCCAGGCCGCGCGGCGCGTAGAAGCGCACGCTGCCATCGGAGCCGTAGCCCGGTTGCGGCGGATGGTCGGCGTCGTCCAGCGTCAGCACCTCGCCGGCCGGGGTGACCTGCGCCAGGCGGCCGTGGGCGTTGCTGCTCACGTAAAGAAAGCCGTCCGCCGTCAGCGCCAGCCCGACCGGCGATTGCAGCAGCGGCGCGCGTTCGCCATCCTTGGCCTGGACCACGGTGCTGACGCTGCCATCCTTGGCCAGCTTGCGGATCGCGTGATTGCCGGTGTCGGCGATGTACAGCTCGCCGGCGGCGCTGAGCGCCAGGCCGGTGGGGGTGTTGAACAAGGCTTGCGCGCCGGCGCCGTCGGCATCGCCCGCGCGGCGGCCGCCGGCGACGGTGGTGACCTCGCCGTTGGCGCCGATGCGGCGGATGCGGTCGTTGTAGGTGTCGGCCACGTAGACCACGCCGGCCGCGTCCACCGCGATCCCGACCGGGCCGTTGAACTGGGCTGCCGCGCCACGGCCGTCCTTGTCGCCCGCCAGGCCGTCGCCGGCCAGCGTGCTGACCATGCCTTCGGGCGTGACCTTGCGGATGGCGTTGTTGCCGGTGTCGGCCACGTACAGGTTGCCGGCGGCGTCGATCGCCAGGCCGGACGGGGTGTGGAAGGCGGCTGCCGTGCCCGCCCCTTCCGCATAGCCCTCGACCGCGCCGGCCAGGGTGGTGGTGGCGCCGTCCTGGGCGATCTTGCGGATGCTGTTGTTGTCGCCGCCGTCGGCCACGTACAGGTTGCCGGCGCCGTCAACGGCCACGCCGAACGGGTCGGCGAAACGGGCTCCGCGGCCACGGCCGTTGTTCGCGCCCGGCATGCCATCGCCGGCGATGGCGGTGACGCGCGCGCTCCAGTGCGGCTGCGTGCCCGTCAAGGCCGATGGCCGCGCCACGTCGGCGGCGGTGCCGGCGCCAGCCCGGTGGGTCAGGAAGTAGGCCGCCCCGCCCCCGCCCAAGGCGCCACCCAGGGCCAGGGCGGCGGCGATTAACTTGAATTGGGTGGGAGTCACGTTGCGCACACCTAAACGTTGATCGAAAGAAAATATCTTAACCGATCCGGGGCAACGGGGCAAAAAAAAGCCCGCTGCGGGAGCGGGCTAAATCTATTTCCTTGGAGGAGATAGAGGAGACAGGTGAATGATGCTGCATCGCGGCATATAGATCCAATTTATATTGGCAATAGCAGTAATTTCCGTTGTGAATAACTCGAAAAAATGGCCCGTGTGCGCATGCGACGCTCAAGATCATCGCAACGCCACACTGGCCATTTTCACAACAACGGTTATTTGCTGGCTTCGACCGCGTACGGCAGCACGCGCGAGGCCATGCGGGTGTCGGTTTTCAGGAAACCCACTTCGTCGGCCAGGATGTGGACCGCTTCGTTCAGCAGCACGTCCTTGGCGGCCTTGGCGGCTTTCTCCGCGTCCAGCTCGGCCGTCAGCGAGCGCTCGTCGCCTTGCAGGCCGTCGTCGGTGCGCAGCGCGCCCTTGACCGCCGCCACTTTCGGCGATGGCGCCGCCTTGCCGTTGGCCGGCTTGGCGGAGATCGCCTTGATCAGCGCGTCCTTCGGATCCGGCAGCAGCACCGGGTCGTCCGCGCCGAGCGTGGTCGACAGCAGGCGCGCCTCGCGCAGCTTGGCGCGCGCCTCCTGGGTGTCGCGCTCCTTGCGGCGCACCGTCTCGTTGAGCGAGATCAGGTTGTCCTTGCGCTGCTTCTTCACCAGGGCGATGTCCTCGGACAGGTACTGGAAGTCCTTGTCCTTGGCCACGCGCGCCTCGTGCTTCTTGTCCAGCAGCGGCAGGATGTCCTTCAGGTCGCCGGTCGGGATGTACGGCGCCGGCTTGATCGAGGTCCACGGCAAGGCATTGTCGTAGCTCGATTCGCCGAAGGTGTCGGAATCGCCCATGGTCGGCAGCTTGATGTCGGGCGTGACGCCGCGCAGCTGGGTGGTGCCGCCGTTGATGCGGAAGAACTGGGCGATGGTCATCTTCAGCTCGCCGTAATGCACCTTGTCGTTCTGCGCGAAGCGGTCCAGGCCGAAGATGGTCTGCACCGTCCCCTTGCCGAAGCTCGGCTCGCCGATGATGACGCCGCGGCCGTAGTCCTGGATCGCGGCCGCGAAGATCTCGGAGGCGGAGGCCGAACCTCGGTTGATCAGCACGCCCAGCGGACCGTCCCAGGCCATGCCCGGGTTGGTGTCGCTTTCGACCTCGATCTTGTTGTCGCCGGTGCGCTGCTGCACCACCGGGCCCTTGTCGATGAACAGGCCGGTCAGCTGCACCGCCTCGGACAGCGAACCGCCGCCGTTGTTGCGCAGGTCGATCAGCACGTTGTCGACTTTTTCCTTCTTCAGCTCGCTCAGCAGGCGGGCCACGTCGCGGGTGGCGCTCTTGTAGTCCTTGTCGCCCTTGCGGCTCGCTTCGAAGTCCTGGTAGAAGGTCGGCAGCGAGATCACGCCGATGCGGCGCTTGGCCGTGCCGTCCTTGACTTCCAGGATGGATTTCTTGGCCGACTGCTCTTCCATGCTGATCTTCTTGCGCACCAGCGAGATGGTGGTGTGCTTGCCGTCGACGCCGGCGTCGACCGGCTGGATGTCCAGCCGCACGGTGGAGTCTTTCGGGCCGCGGATCAGCGCGACCACGTCGTCGATGCGCCAGCCCAGCACTTCGGTCATCGGCGAGTTGTCGTCCTTGGCCACGCCGAGGATCTTGTCGCCGACCTTGATCTTGCCCGACAAGCCGGCCGGGCTGCCCGGCACGACTTCGCGCACCACCGTGTATTCGTCGCGGGTTTGCAGCACGCAGCCGATGCCTTCGAGCGACAGGCGCATGGCGATGTCGAAGTTTTCCGCCGCGCGCGGGCCAAGGTAGTTGGTATGCGGCTCGATCGACATGGCGTAGGCGTTCATGAAGATCTGGAACACGTCTTCATTGGTCAGCTTGCGCGAGCGGCTGATGTAGTTCTCGTAGCGCTTGTCGAGCGTTTCGCGGATGCCCTTGTCGTCCTTGCCGGCCAGCTTCAGGCGCAGCCAGTCGTTCTTGACGCGCTTGCGCCACAGGTCCTTCATTTCAGCGTCGCTCTTGACCCAGTCGGCCTTCTCGCGGTCGTACTGGTAGCCCTCGTCGACGGAGAAATCGGGCTTGGTCTTGAGCAGTTCGCGGGCGTAGGCGATACGCTCGTTGAAGCGCTGCTGGTACTGGTTGTAGATGGCGAACGGCACGCTGAGATTCTCGCCGGTGATGGCGTCATCCAGGCGGGTGCGGACGATGGCGTACTGGTCGAGGTCGGCCTGGGTGAAGAATAGCTTTTCCGAATCCAGCGATTTGAAATAGCGGTCGAAGACCTTTTCCGACATCGCATCGTCTAACGGAGTGGATTTGTAATGCAGCTTGGTCAGAACCCGCGAGGCCCATACGGCCGCCTGGGCTTGGCCCGGCTGGGGTTTGAGTGCGGTCTCCGCCGCCGCTTTTTCCGGCACGGCCGCGCCGGCCTGCACTGACAGCGCCGCCAACACGGCCACTAACAGTATTTGCTTCTTCATCGGCTTACTCCGAAACGTAGTGTTATCAATTAATCGTCGCGCGCAGTGCTCCTGCCTGCCGTTCCATTCTACAGGATAGGCCGCCCTGCGGCGCTGGGAGTTTGCAGTGTCCCTGCTCAAGCTTAAGCAAGACTGAAATGGCGCCAGCCGCACTTGCATCGCCATATTAGTTTCCACTGGGAAATTACCGGCATGTCCGTTCCAGATGGCAGTGAATTATTTGCCCTATAATTCCGGCATGGGTAAATTTCTGAAGCACCGGCGCGGCCACAGCCTGATCGTCTGCATGGCGATTTTGCTGAACCTGCTCGCCCCGGCGATCGGCCAGGCGATGGCCACGCTGGCGGACGCTCCGCTGGCGCTGGAAATTTGCAGCGCCACGCCGGCCAAGCCGGCGCCGGGCGACACGTCCACGCACGCGCTCAAGCACTGCGTGTTCTGCGCCACCCATGCCGGCACCTGCGCGCCACCGCCGGCGACCGCCAGCCTGCTCGCCGTGCTGCGCGGCCACGACGCCTATCCGGCGCTGCGCTGCCCATCCCCCGCCCCGCTGTTCAACTGGTCGAGCGCGCAGCCGCGCGGACCGCCCGCCCTGTCCTGACGTCCCCATAGACCGCATGCAGCCGCGCCCCTCCGGCGACGGCCGGCGTGCGCCTGTTCAACGACTCACAGGATTCACCATGCAACGCCGCACCCTACTTACCGCGCTGGCCGCATTGCCGCTGGCCGCGCATGCCGCGCCGCCGGCCTACACCGGCATCGACATCACCGGCAGCAGCATCGGCCCCGACTTCCGCCTGTCCTACGGCGACGGCAAGCCCGCCTCGCTGCAGGACTACAAGGGCAAATACGTGCTGCTGTTCTTCGGCTTCACGCAATGCCCGGACGTCTGCCCGACCGCCCTGTCGCGCGCAGTCGAGATCAAAAAGCTGCTGGGCGCCGATGGCGACAGGCTGCAAGTGGTCTTCGTCACCGTCGATCCCGAGCGCGACACCGCCGCGCTGCTGGCCGAATACATGCGCGCCTTCGATCCGGCCTTTGTCGGCCTGCGCGGCGACGCGGCGCAAACCGCCAAGGCGGCCAAGGACTTCAAGATCTTCTACCGCAAAGTCCCCAGCGGCAGCTCGTACACGATGGACCACACGGCCATCACCTACGTGTTCGACGCCGCCGGCAAGATCCGCCTCGCCTTCAAGCACGAACAAACCGCCCAGCAATGCGCAGCCGATCTGCGCAAACTGATGCAACCTAAAAAAGCAACCAGCTTCCTGAAAGGATTATTCCAATGAAACGCATGATCTACCTGATGCTCCTCGCCGCCCTGCCCGCCTTCGCGCAAGTCACCGTCAGCGAGGCCTGGGTGCGCGGCACCGTGGCCTCGCAAAAAGCCACCGGCGCCTTCATGACGCTGACCTCGGCGAAGGACAGCCGCCTGGTCGGCGCCAGCTCGCCGGCGGCCGGCGTGGTCGAAGTGCATGAAATGAAAATGGTGAACGACATGATGCGCATGCGCCAGATCGACGGCCTGGCGCTGCCCGCCGGCCAGGCAGTCAAGCTGGCCCCCGGCGGCTATCACCTGATGCTGATGCAGCTGACGCAGCCGCTGGCCGACGGCGCCAAGGTTCCGCTGACGCTGGAGTTTGAGGATGCGAACAAGGTCCGCAGCAAGGTCGCGGTCGATGCGGTCGTCAAACCATTGAACAGCGCACACCAGCACTAAGCCCGGACGGTGGCCGTCAGATCGATTCCAACCACGGCCACCAGTAAGGCAGCGCCCACCACAGCATGCCCGCGATCAGCAGGTAGGGCCAGGAACGCAAGGAGATTTTCCAGTCGACCGTCGACGGCCAGCAGGCCAGGAACTGCGGCGCCACGGCAAACGCCAGCGCCAGGTCGATCCACTGGAAATCCAGCCCGGCCCGGGTGCGCCACCATGCCACCACGAACGGCAGCAGCACCACCACGAACGGCGCCAGCGCGGACGGCGCCGCGTTGTACCAGCGCACCCGCGTCAAGCGCACCGATCCCAGCTCCCAGCCCTGCCCGACCCGCCGCGGAATGACGGTGAAGGCGGCCGGCCGCGCATACGTCACCAGGCCGGCGACGAAGTGCGCCAGCTCGTGGCAGATGGTGCCGGCGACGGTGAACAGGAAAAAGAAGGGATGCCGGGCCGACAAGGCACGGATCAACAGCGCCAGCACTAGCGACGGCGCCAGGTACAACAGGATGTCGCGGTGATGGCATAACCACGCCGGCGCCAGCGTACTACATTCAAACAGGCTGCTCATGACCGCATCGTCGCACGGCGGCGGGACGGCGTCAATTGCCCAGAATCTAGTTATGCGATGTCCGACATCCAGACTATGGTCGCTTGAAAACCACCATGGCAAGGAGACCGCATGACACCGCATCCAAGCAAGGCGAGCCGGGCCGGAACTGAAGAAGCTGCTCGGCCTGTCGCCGGTGCAGAGGGGCTTTGTGTTCTCGGCCTTCGCCTGGTCCTACGTGCTGGCGCAGCTGCCGGGCGGCTGGGCGTCTACACCGGCCAGTACTGCATCAACACGCTGATCTACTTCTTCCTGACCTGGTTCCCGGTCTACCTGGTCAGCGAGCGCCACATGACGATCCTGAAGGCCGGCTTCGTGGCCGCGCTGCCGGCGGTGGCGGGCTTCCTCGGCGGCGTGCTGGGCGGCGTGATTTCGGACCGCACGATCAAGTCCGGCGCCTCGCTGTCGATGGCGCGCAAGACGCCCATCGTCGGCGGCTACATCCTGCAGCAGACCGGATCGTTCGCCGGCGCGCTGGTGTTCGTCGGCGCCAATGCCGCCGTCAACGACTCTCCGTTGAGCGGCGGCGTGCGCCCGCGGCACAAGGTAGCAGTCCTCATGTGCCGCCCGCCACCGCCGCCACGCTGCTGTCATAGGAGAAGCCGTGCTGCTGGAGGATGTCCACCAATTCCTCCGGCGTGCTGCCCAGCCTGAGGTTCTCGGCCACCCAGGCGCGCCACGCGGGCGTGATGGCGAGCGGTTCCGGCGCCAGCTCGATGCCGGTGATGATACGCGCCAGCAGCGCGTTGAGTCGCTTGGTGTCGATCAGGTGCTGCACCACCGCGTGGCCCGAATACGGAAACGGATACAGCGTGCAATTGCCCATCGCCGCCAGCCGGTGCGCATGCATGGCGTCGAGGTTGACCGACTCGGTGCTATTGGGCTGGTCCGGCTTGGTGCCGAAGGCGATATGCAAGCGGGTCTGCCGGCCCGCCACCGCCAGCTCCCGCCCCAGCGCCGCCAGGTCGTAGTAGCCCGAGGCCGGCGGATTCTGTTCCAGCGCCCGCATCACGGCGATCCAGCGGCGCTCGTGATACAGCAGCGCCTGCCGCACATCGAGGAAGGACAGCGGCCCGAAGGCGATCACCTGCTGCACCTCGAGCAGCAGGCCGAACATGACGGCCGCATACGCGCCCATCGACTGGCCGATGGTCACCACCTTGCTCGGCCGGATCGCCTCGACCAGCGCGCGCAACGTCTCCACCGTGTCGTCGGGATGGTCGCCCAGGCCGGCAATGGTGCGGTGATACCAGCTGTTGCCGGAATCGCGCACCAGGATCTTGTTGAGATGCCGCCCGCTGGCCTGCTCCAGTTTTTTCAGGCGGCCATAGAAATCGAACTCCGGCCGCGTCTCCCACGAAACGAAGCCGAAGGCGATCACCAGGACCTCGCCGGGCACGACGCGGTCGAGCAGCACATCCTCGGTGCTGGTCTTGACACGCCGGTTATCCAGCGCAGGCACATCGGTAACGCTTAACGACATCGCCCGCACTCCCGGTGTTAGCGTTTAATGGCTGTCAGTATAAAAGCAGCGTCCGCAAGCCTGGCGGTAACTCTCGTTGCCGCCGATGCTGATCTGCTCGCCTTCCTTCATGCGCTTGCCGTCCTGGTCGACGCGGATGTTCATGGTCGCCTTCTTGCCGCAGGTGCAGATGTTCTTCAACTCTTCAATATCGTCGGCCAGCGCCAGCAGATAGGCCGAACCGGGGAAAGGCTCGCCGCGGAAGTCCGTGCGCAGGCCGTAGGTGATCACGGGTATGCCGCGCACCTGCGCCAGCTGGTGCAACTGCTGCACCTGCAGCGTGCTGAGGAACTGCGCCTCGTCGATCAGCAGACAGGCGATTTTCTGGGCTATCAGGCCGAGGAAATTGGTGCTGCCGTCGAACACTTCCGTCTGCCGCTGCGGCCCCAGCCGCGACGTCACCTGGCCCACGCCGTAGCGGTTGTCGATGGCGGCGGTGAACAGGCGCACCTGCTGGCCCTGCTCTTCGTAATTGTGCGCCACTTGCAGCATCGCGGTGGATTTGCCTGCGTTCATCGCAGAATAACGGAAATAAAGTTTAGCCACACCTACCCCTTTTTGAAGTGCGGGATTATAAACCGCCCCTTCAGAAAAAGGCGCATACTTGCCTTTCCAGCAGCAGTGTGAAACCGGTATTTTTTTGCATATGCAAACTCGGAAACATTCCTTTCCAGCGCCTACAGAGCGGCCTACCATCCGCTCTTTACAAAAAAGCACGAGCGGACACAATTCGCCCGTGCCCACAGTTCGCAAGGAGAACCGCATGCCCACCCCCGCATTGTTTCAGCTCATCGGCAACACGCCGCTGGTCCAGGTCACGCGCCTGGACACCGGCCCCTGCCAACTGTTCCTCAAGCTCGAATCGCAGAACCCCGGCGGTTCGATCAAGGACCGCATCGGCCTGTCCATCATCGAGGCGGCCGAGGCCGACGGCCGCCTGAAACCGGGCGGCACCATCATCGAGGCCACCGCCGGCAACACCGGCCTGGGCCTGGCGCTGGTCGGACGCCTCAAGGGCTACCGCGTGCTGCTGGTGGTGCCGGACAAGATGTCCACCGAAAAAGTGCTGCACCTGAAGGCGCTGGGCGCCGAGGTGCGCACCACCCGCTCCGACGTCGGCAAGGGCCATCCCGAGTACTACCAGGACTACGCCGCGCGGCTGGCGCGCGAGCTGCCGGGCTCCTTCCTCGCCGATCAGTTCAACAACCCGGCCAATCCGCTGGCGCACGAAACCACCACCGGCCCGGAGATCTGGGAGCAGATGGACCATGAGCTCGACGCCATCGTGGTCGGCGTCGGCTCGTCCGGCACCTTGACCGGGCTGAGCAACTACTTCCGCAAGGCCGCGCCGCACGTGGCATTCGTGCTGGCCGATCCCAAGGGCTCGATCCTGACCGAGTACGTCAACACCGGCCACGTGTCCGACACCAGCGGCTCGTGGGCGGTGGAAGGCATAGGCGAAGACTTCATCCCGTCGATCGCCGACCTGAGCGGCGTGCGCAAGGCCTACACCATCACCGACCAGGAAAGCTTCGACAGCGCCCGCAGCCTGCTGCGCGCCGAAGGCATCCTGGGCGGCTCGTCGACCGGCACCTTGCTGGCCGCCGCGCTCAAATACTGCCGCGAGCAGACCACGCCCAGGCGCGTGGTCACCTTCGTCTGCGACACCGGCACCCGCTACCTGTCCAAGGTCTACAACGACGGCTGGATGCACGACCAGGGCCTGCTGCGGCGCGCACCGCTGCACGACCTGCGCGACCTGATCGGCCGCCGCTACGACGAGGGCGACGTCGTCAGCGTCGCCCCCGCCGACACGCTGCTGATCGCCTTCAACCGCATGCGCAGCGCCGACCTGGCCCAGCTGCCGGTGCTGGAGAACGGCAAGCTGGTCGGCATCATCGACGAATCGGACCTGCTGCTCAAGGTCGACAACCATGCGGAGCAGTTTTCCGGCCTGGTCGGCGCCACCATGACGTCGCGCCTTGAAACGCTGCCCCCCGGCGCCAGCGTGCAGGCGCTGCGCAGCACTCTGGACCGCGGCCTGACCGCCGTGGTGGCCGACGGCGACGCCTTCTACGGCCTGATCACCCGCTTCGATTTGCTGAACCACCTGAGAAGGACTTTATCTTGAGCGACCAACCTCTGAACGAGCATAAAAAAGCCGCGCTGGCCACCCGCGTGATCCACGCCGGCCAAGCGCCCGACCCGTCGACCGGCGCCATCATGCCGCCGATCTACGCCACCTCCACCTTCGTGCAGGACAGCCCCGGCGTGCACAAGGGCCTGGACTACGGCCGCTCGCACAATCCCACCCGCTGGGCGCTGGAGCGCTGCGTGGCCGACCTGGAGGGCGGCGCGCAGGGCTACGCCTTCGCCTCCGGCCTCGCGGCGATCTCGACGGTGCTGGAACTGGCCGACGCCGGCTCGCACATCATCGCCGGCGACGACATGTACGGCGGCACCTACCGCCTGTTCGAGCGGGTGCGCCGGCGCAGCGCGGGCCACGACTTCAGCTACGTCGACCTGACCAAGCCGGAGAACCTGCTGGCCGCGATCCGGCCGGAAACCAAAATGGTGTGGGTCGAAACGCCGACCAACCCGATGCTCAAGCTGGCCGACCTGAAGGCGATCGCCAGCATCTGCCGCGAGCGCGGCATCATCGCCGTGGCCGACAACACCTTCGCCAGCCCGATGGTGCAGCGGCCGCTGGAACACGGCTTCGACATCGTCGTCCATTCGACCACCAAGTACCTGAACGGCCACTCCGACATCATCGGCGGCATCGCCTTGGTGGGCGGCGAGCCGCATCAGAAGGAATGGTGCGAACAGCTCGGCTTCCTGCAAAACTCGGTGGGCGCCATCGCCGGGCCGTTCGACAGCTTCCTGGCGCTGCGCGGCGTGAAGACGCTGGCGATCCGCATGGAGCGCCACTGCCGCAGCGCGCTGGAACTGGCGCGCTGGCTGGAGCAGCAGCCGGAAGTGCGCAAGGTCTACTACCCCGGCCTGGAATCGCACCCGCAGCACGAACTGGCCAAGCGCCAGATGGACGGCTTCGGCGGCATCATCTCGATCGACCTGAAGACCGACCTGCCGGGCGCGCGCCGCTTCCTGGAATGCTGCTCGGTGTTCGCGCTGGCCGAAAGCCTGGGCGGGGTCGAAAGCCTGATCGAGCATCCGGCCCTGATGACGCACGCCACCATCCCGCCAGTGACGCGCGCCAAGCTGGGCATCGGCGACGGCCTGATACGGCTGTCGGTGGGTATCGAGGATATAGAGGATTTAAGGGCCGATATTCGCCGTTCGCTCGATGCGATTTAAGTGCTAGTATCCGGGAATCGCGTAATCAGCCCGAGACCTCATGGAATTGCTCTTAATCATCATCGCCGTGCTGGCCATCGGCGCGCTCTACTCGCTCGGCGTGGCCAGCGCCAAGCCGGTGCCCGGCAGCGACTTCTACAAGGTGTCGAAGGATGGCCGCGTGCTGGCCTCCGGCGGCCCCAAGGTGACGGCGCTGCGGCCCAAGGTGACGCCGGACGGCCTGATGGTCAAGCTGCGCAACGGCAACCGCACCGGCGAGTTCCTGGTGCACGACCTGGTGGCCGAGGCACACCTGCCCAATCCATCGGGCTTGAAGTGGGTGCGCCACAAGGACGGCAACCCGCGCAACAACAAGGTCGAGAATCTGGCCTGGGGCAAGGAGCCGGAAGCCCCGCCCGTCGTGGCGCCGCCGCCGCCGCCGGCGCCAGCGGCGCCGCAGACCCGCTATGCCTCACCGGCGGCGCGGGCCGCCGCCGCGGCGCTGGCGGCGGCAGCGGCCGAAGCGGAAGCGCGCTCCGCTCCGGCCAAGACCATAGGCGACGCCCTGCCAGGCGGCGCGCCTCAGTCACCTGGGTGATATTTGCGTTCCAGGTGCTTTTCCACGTCCGCCTTGTAGAACAACACGTCCTTGAATTCCCCGCGCGCGTACATCGCGGCCTGGTCGCTGAAATGCGGCGAGGCCGGATTGCCGCTCTCCCCGCCGGCCAGGATGCTGCGCGCCTTGATGCGCGGCCCGAACTCCACCGCCGCCACGAAGCTGTTGCCGCGCTCGCCGTAGATTTTCTTGGTCCTGGGCTTGGACGTCATCCCGAACGCGGCCAGCGAACCCCAGTTGGCTGACGCGAACGCCACCGGCAAACTGGGCTTGCTGTCGTCGAAAGGCTGGACGATGTCGCCGCTCAGGCGCTGGAAGCGATTGATCTCGCCCCACGGCGTCTGCCACGTGCCGAAGTCCGCCGCCAGCTTGGCCGACGCGCGCTCCAGTGCCTGCAAGCGCTGCTGCGGCGTGAGCGCGGCCTGGATGTAGTCGAGCACCTGCACTTCGTGCGCCTTGGCCGCCGCCCCGTAGGTGGCCGACAGGTCCTGCGCCCAGAAGATCGCCAGCGACGTCGGCACCGACTCCAGCGCATAGCGCATGTCCCAGCCGCGCAGCGCGGCGATCTGCGGCGCCAGCCCGGCCTTGAGCGCGTCGCCCGCCGGCAGCCCGTCCCAGGCCGCGAACAGCTGCGGCAGCAGCGGCTCGAAGGCCGGCAGCTGCGTGTCGTAGGCGCTGGCGATCAGGCTGTCGAGCGTGAAGTTCTTCCCGTGTTCCAACACCCGCACCGCGTGGATGCCGCGCGGATTTTCCGGATTCTTCGACATATAGGCCGGATAGTCGCGCGCCTTGGGGCTGTACGCGCCGGCCGCCGTGTACGGCCAGTTGTTGGTGTTCTGTATCCAGCCGTTCTTAGGATTGAACAGCGTGATGGTGTCCTTCACCGCGTGCAGGCCTTGCCATTCGGTGGCCGGATCGCTGCCGTCGACCGGATGCTGCCAGTCGAACCTGGGATCGCGCTTGGGAATGAAGTTCCCGTGGAAGTAAGCGATATTGCCGTCGGCGTCGGCGTACACGGTGTTGTTGGACGAATTGGTGCGCAGCTCCATCGCCTTGTAGAAATCCTGGTAGCTGCGCGCCTTGGTGCGGATATAGGACTGCGTCAGCGCCTTCAAGGGCTGGTTCATCAACCGCACGGCGATCCACTTGCCGTCCGTGGCGCGCACGATGGGGCCGTGGTGGCTGTAGTAGACCTTGACCACCTTGCTGGCCATGCCGGCCGCCGTCTTGTACGGCAGCGTGATGTCGACCGCCTTCAACGGCCGCAGCTCCTGGCCGTACTGGTAGGTGAACTGGCCGTCCTTCTCGCTGATGGTCTCCAGGTATTCGTCGATGACATCGCCGCCGCCGGAGGTGTGCATCCAGCCCAGCCGCTCGTTGAAGCCCTGGTAGACGAAGAACTGGCCCCAGGTCACGGCGCCGTAGGCGTTCAGGCCCTGCTCGCTGTGCACCTGCACTTCGGGACGGAAGTAGAACGAGGTGTGCGGATTAATCAGCAGCAGCGCGTGGCCGTCCTTGCTCAGCGCCGGCGCGATGGCGAAGCCGTTGGAGCCGCCCGGCTCCTTGTCCAGGTCGACGCCGTCGTCGCGCGCCGACAGCAGCACCGGTGCCGCCAGCGGCAGCCTGGCGCCGTTGGCGTACAGCTGCTGCAACTGCTTCAGGTCCACCGATTCGATGTCGCCGCCGATGCTGCCCTCGCTGAAGCTGAGCGCCATCCACGGCTCGAAGCGGGTGATCAGCGCCGGCTTCACCTCCGGGTGCGTGGCCAGGTAGTAGTTCAGGCCGTCGGCGTAGGCCACCATCAGCTGCTTCAGCCACGCCGGGCTCTTGGCGTACTGCGCCTGCAACTCCGCCGGATTGATGAACAGCTTCATGCGCAGGTCGCGATACAGCTCGGCCTCGCCCTCGACCTCGGCCAGCCGGCCCATGGCGTTGATGTAATTGAGTTCGACCCGCTTGAAGTCGTCCTCGGCCTGCGCGTACATCAGGCCGAACACGGCGTCGGCGTCGGTCTTGCCGTAGACGTGGGGGATGCCCCACTTGTCGCGCAGGATGGTCACGCGCTGGGCGGCGGCCTTCAGGCGCGCGGCCTCCGCCGCCGGCTTGGCCGCCGGCGGCGCCGCCATCGCCGGATTTAAAGCAACACAACACATCAGGACCAAGCTTGAACGCATCGACAGACTCCGGGCAGTGAGGTAAACCACGTCGTTCCCGCGAAAGCGGGAACCCATACGCCGCATCCCGTCCGGCGAAGTATGGATTCCCGCTTTCGCGGGAATGACGAATTACGGGTATTCGAGTTTCCCTTAACTGGCGTCGACCAGCTCCGAGATACGCAGTTGCAGCGCGGTGATTTCCGCCCGCAGCGCCGCGTTCTTTTCCTTCAGCGAGGCGTTTTCGGCGCGCAGCTCGTCGACCTCGGTCAGCGGCCGGCCGTACTCGCCGCCGCCCTCCTTGGCCTCCTTGGCGGGACGCGAGGCGGCGCGCAGTTCGCGCACTTCCTTGGCGGCCTTCTGCAACTCCTTCTTGCCGCCGGCCACCGCGGCGACCTGGTCGGCTTCCGGCAGCGAAGCCACGGTGGCGGCGGCGTTGATCGAGATCGTGCCCGAACGGACCGCCTCCACCAGCTCCGGCGTCGCCGTCTTCTGGATCTTTTCGATCTGGCTGATGGTGGCGCTGCTCAGGCGCGCGGCGCGGGCGATGTCCTCGCGCGAGGTCAGCGGCATGGCGGCCGGCCTGGCCTGGGGCGCCTCGCCTTCCGGCGGCGCGATGGCGGCGTCCTCGGCGGCGGCCTGCGCGGCCAGCTCGACCACGCGGGCGGTGACGATCTCCTTCTTGCGCAGCGCCAGCACGCCGCGCTGGTAGTCGGAAATGCTGCGCCGGCCGAGGTTGTTATCGATCATCCACAGCTTGACATCGTCCAGGCTGCGGAAACTGGTGTTTTCCGTGACCTTGAACGGAATGCCGTGCTGCTGGCAGATCTGGTAGCGGTTGTGGCCGTCGACCAGCACGTCTTCCCACAGCACCAGCGCGTCGCGGCAGCCTTCCACCAGGATGCTGCGCTCCAGCGCCGCGTATTCGGCCTCGGTCAGCGGCTCGATGTAGGCGCGCAACACGTCGTTGATTTTGATTTGCATAGTTATCCTCGAATTACCGGCGGGCCGGCGCCAGTGCGCCCGGCCAAATCGCCGTCCAGCATGCTACACCATCTGCGCACGCCGCCAAAGTCCCATGCCGGGATGTTCACTAAGGCAATCTTAAGAAATCTTCATTACTATTCGCCGCAGTCAACGAGCTTTCTCCGCCAATTGACACTAAGCCCCGACAGGTTTGCCGCCTGCTCGGGGCTTTTCCATGTCCGGACGGGGAGGATTGCTTTTGCCCGTGCCTTGCTGCATGATTCATGCTTCCTCAATCCAGGCCTCACTATGATCAACTACATAATCCACGTGTCCTTTGCCGATGCCGCGCCCGATACCATCCTGCGTTTCAGCATCGAATTGTCGAAATACGGTATCGCCGCCGGCGTCAAGGCCGACGACGGCCGGGCCTACCACCTGCCGCCCGGCACCTACACCTACGTCGGCAAGGAAACCATCAACGACGTGCGCGACGGCGTCCACCGCCTGGCGGAAACCATCCAGACCGGCGCCTCGGTGCTGGTGACCGAAGTCACCACGCTGTCCTGGAGCGGCCTGCAGGAAGTACCGGTCGCTTAATTCCTGCCCGCCGCCTCGACATAGACCTCGTCGCCGCAGCCGATTTCGCGCGGCGCGGCGGCGGCCGCGTCGCCGACCAGTTGCGACAGTTCGCCGCCGGTGCTGAAGTCCAGCGGCAGCGCCACCCGGATCTCCTGCAGGTATTTGTGCTGGGTGCACACCAGCGTGATGCTGGCCGCCACCCGCTCGCCGTAACGCGCCTTGACGCGGTCGAAGAACTCGCCGACGCGGAAGCTCTTGCCAGCGTTGTCCAGGACGATCCTGCCCACTTCCGAATCGTTCACCACCCGCACCGCCGACACCGCCTTGATGAAATACTCGTCCGGCGGCAGCGCCTGGCATTTGCCGTGCTTGTTCCATTCATAGGCGCCGAAGGTGCGCTCGAAGTAGAAATTGGGCATCCACGGCGCCACCTTGTCCATGGTTTCCCTGGTCAGCGCGAACGGCGCGCCGTCGCAGCTGCCGTAGCGGGTGCCGCATTCCTTCTTGTTCGGCCACAGGCCGTGCAGGCTCAGCGTTTTCGCTGGCAGCGCGCCGCTGTTCATGGCGTCGCACTCTGGCTTCTTGCCGTTGTAGGGCACGTGTTCGCAAAAACCGGGCTGCCAGGTGATCGCCAGCACATAGCTGTCCTGCTGGTTGGCGATGCTGCAGGTCTGGCCGCCGGCGCCGCCGGACGGCGCCTTGAGCGCCTGCTCGGCCAGCGCCGGCGTGCCGCAGCTGCGCTGCACCCAGCGCAGCGACGGCGCGGCGCCCGGCACCTCCACCCGCAGCCAGTCGTAGTCGACCTTGTTAATCTCGCGCACCGTGTAGGCGGTGCCGGCCGCGACCTTGACCTCGCCCGGATTGCTGCGCTTGGCGAAGGACGCGAACGCCTCGCAGGACTGGGTGGCGGTGAACTGACCGCTGGCCGATACGCTGGCGCCGGCGTCGAGCGCGGCTAAGGCCAGCAGCAACAACGCTGCAAGGTGACGATGCATGGAAACTCCAAAGGTGGGGAAAGGTCGCGCTATTCTATTACAGCCAGCCGGCGTCGCGGGCCAGGCGGAACGCTTCGACCCGGTTGCCGGCGTCGAGCTTGCTGATCGCGTCGGAAAGATAGTTGCGCACCGTGCCTTCGGACAGGTGGATCTGGCGCGCGATGTCGCCGCTGCTGCGGCCCTCGCCCGCCAGCCGCAGCACCTGCCGTTCGCGCTCGTTGAGCGGGTCTTGCCGGCCGCTCCAGCTCTCCAGCGCCAGCTCCGGCGCGATGGCGCGGCCGCCCGCGTGCACGGTGCGGATCGCCGCCGCCAGCGTCTCGGCCGGCGCATCCTTGAGCAGGTAGCCGCGCACGCCGGCGCCCAGCGCGCGGCGCAGATAGCCGCTGCGGGCGAAGGTGGTGACGATCATCACCCGCGTCGGCAGGCCGTGGCCGGCCAGTGCGGCGGCCAGTTCCAGCCCGGTCATCAAAGGCATCTCGATATCGGTCAGCAGAATGTCCGGCCGCAGCGCCAGGCATTGCGCCAGCGCCTCCTGGCCGTTGGCGGCCTTGCCCACCACGTCCAGGTCGCCCTCCAGCTTCAACAGCGCCGCCAGCGCGCCCAGCACCAGCGCCTGGTCTTCGGCGATCACCACGCTGATCATCGTCATGCGGCCACTCCCATCGGCAAACTCAATTCCAGCGCCAGGCCGCGATCGGCGCGCAGCGCCAGCCGCCCGCCCAGCGCGGCCACGCGCTCCTTCATGCCGCTCAGGCCCGAGCCGTGCACGATCGCGCCGCCTGCCAGCGCGCGGCCATTGTCGCGCACCCGCAGCACCACCATGCCCGATTCCAGCACCATCCTCACCTCGCAATGGGAAGCGTCGGCGTGGCGCAGGATGTTGGTCACCGCCTCGCGCAGCGCCAGCGACAGCACGTTCTCCAGCGCGGCCGGCAACACGAACGGCTGCACCTGTTCAGTGAAGCCGACATTGGCCGCCGCCAGGCTGGCGCGCGCCGTCGCCAGTTCGTGCGCGAAGCCGGTCTGGCGGATGCCCGTCACCGCCGAGCGCACCTCGCTCAGGGCCTTGCGCGCGGTCCGCTCGATATCGCCGATCTCGCTGCGGCAGGCCTGCGGATCGCGTTCCAGCAGCTTGCCCGCCAGCTCGGCCTTCAGGGTGATCATCGACAGCGTGTGGCCCAGCAAATCGTGCAGGTCGCGCGAGATGCGTTCGCGCTCGGCGATGCGGGCCATGTGCGCCACTTCCTCCTGCTTGCGCAGCAGCCGGTCGCGCGAGCGCCGCACGTTCTCCTCCATGATGCTGGCAAATCCGATCGGACCGCCGACCACCAGCACCGGCACCAGGAAATTGACCTTCAGCGTGACGGACGGCGTCATCAGGCAACCGCACAGCAGCACCAGCGCTATCCCCAGGTAGGCGTGGCGGCGGCGCTCGAAGCGCGCGCACATGGCGCTGGCGAAGATGAAAAACGTGCTGGCGCCGGCATTGTACGGCGCCCACAGCACGCCCAGCAGCACCATGATCAGCAACAGCGGCAGCACCCGCAGGTTGCTGCGCCAGAAGCTGGCGAAATACACCGGGAAGAACAACAGCACCGTCAGCACCAGCCACACCAGCTCCGCCGGGCTGGGACCGACGTAGGCATACTTCCACACGATGAACAGCAGCGACCACACCCACAAATACGGGCCCTTGCCCATGGCCGGCGGCACCCACGGCCGGCCCAACGCGCTTTTCAAAGCGTCCAATATCCCCACGTCCGTCCTTCGCTTGATTTACTCGTTCACCAGCCGCACGTCGGCGATCTCGAACTGGTATTCGCCCAACTTCGGCCCAGCGTTGAACGCTATCATGGTCACGGCGCCAAAGTCTATGCCCTTGAAACCATCGAACGGCAACGCCACCTCTTTCCACTCGCCCGAAGTCTCGAACGGCTGGCTGACCGGGATCTGGATGCCGCTCGACAGGATGCCGACGCTGTAGCGCTGGCCGTCGCCCTTGACCCGGAAGCGCAGCACCTTGGCGCCGCGCAGGTCGGCCGGCTGCATCATCTGGGTGCCGGGCATGAAGGCCAGGCCGGCCCAGGGATAGGCGAAGCCGGGCTGCACTTTGGCCGTCACCGCCAGCGGACGCTGGCCGTCCGCGCCAGCTTCCTCCACCTTCAGCTCGACGATCGATTTGCCGCCGGCGAATTGGTCGGTGGACGGCATCCAGCCGATGCCGATCGGGCTGGCCAGCTTATCGGCCGAGAACTGGCTGATGCGGCCACCGGCCGGCAGCGCCAGCGGCGGCTGCGTGCGCGGCGCCAGCTCCTGCGCCACCTTGTCCAGCTGGGCCTTGCGCAGCGGGCTGACGGCGTCGCCGTCCTTCCACACTTCGACGATGTGGTGCAGCGCGCCGATATCGCTGCCGGCGTCGCCCTCCACCAGCAGCAGGTTGGCCTTGTAGCCCTTGGCGATGCGGCCACGGTCGGCCAGCTTGAAGGCGCGCGCCGGCGCCGACGTGGCGGCGGCCAGCGCCTGCTGCGGCGTCAGGCCGGCCTGCACCAGCGAACGCAGTTCGTGCAGCACGCTGATGCCGTACTGGGTGCCGGAGTTGCCGGCGTCGGTGCCGGCCAGCAGCGGCGCGCCGGCCTTGTTCAGCGCAGCCACCACCTGGTTCGGCGCCGCCATCAGCACGGCATTGGCTTGCTTGCCGTAAGTGACCTTCAGCGGCGCGGCCTGCTCCTTGGTGAGCAAGGCGGCCAGGCCGGCGTCGCCCATCACGTCGTCCTCGTGCATGCCGGCGATGCTCTCCAACACGCTCATGGTCGGGATGACGAAGGCATGCTTTTGCTGCACCAGCTTGACGAAGCCGGCCAGCTCCGCGTCGCTCAGGCGCTCGCCGTTGAACAGATGGACCAGGCCATCGGCGCCCGCTTCCAGCGCGGCGCGGGAGTCGGCCAGGTTGCTGACGTGGACCACCGCCAGCTTGCCGCGCAGGTGGGCCGCGTCGACCAGGGCCTTGACCGTCGGCAGGTCCAGCGTCGGCGTCGCATGGCCGGGACGGCCCGGTTCCATGACGATCTTGATGAAATACGAGCCCTCGGCGATGCGGGCATCGACGAAGGCCTGGGCTTCATCGGGCCGGGTCAGGGTCGGTATCGCCATGCCGTACTCGGTGCCGTGGCCGCCCGGCACGGTGGCCAGGGTGCCGGCCGAATACATGTCGGCCTGGTCGCGGTTGTCGTTGCCGCGCATCCTGGCGCTGATCTGCTGCATCGTCGCCACGCCGGTGAACATGTCGATCTGCGTGGTCACGCCGAACATCAGCGGCAGCTCCAGGTGGCGGTAGGCGTGGACGTGGGCGTCGATCAGGCCTGGCAACAGCGTGCGGCCGGCGCCGTCGACGATGTGGGCGCCGGCCGGCGCGCCGCCGCGGAAGTCGGCGTCGGCGATCTTGTCGCCCTTGACCAGCACCGAGCGCCTGGCGTGCATCGTTTCGCCGTCGAACACGCGCACGTCGCGTATCAGCCAGGTATCGGCCAGCGCCGGAATGGACAGGCCGAGGCCACAGGCAAACAGCATCTTCGAAAGTACAGGGTTCATGGAGGTCTCCGGGTTGGTATGACGACAAGTGTGACGCGATACCGCCTGGCCCACCAGAAGCAAATGACACAACATTGACATGACAATTGTCAGATCCCCCGCCGCCCTGCCGATGCGGTTAGAATTGTACTAAACAAGTCCCCTCCGCCGATACGGAAGAAGAACACCGCATGTTTAATCCTCGCTTACGAACATTCGCCTGTCTGGGCGCGTTGGTTGTGTGCCTGGCGCCGGCCGTTGTCGCGGCGCCGGCGGCCAAATTTGCGCCGGTTCCGGTGGTGTCGATTTTCCGCCCGCTGCAGGCCAACGGCACGGCCGACGATGCGCTGGCCAGCGGCCGCGTGGTGCCGGGTACCTATGCGATGGCGCCCAAGGCCGGCAAGCACTGGCGCATCGCCTTCCTGTTCCCGCACCTGAAGGACCCGTATTGGGCCGGCTGCAGCTATGGCGTCATCAGCGAGGCGCGCCGCCTGGGCGTCGCCGTCGACATCCTGCCCGCCACCGGCTACGACGACCTGAAAGGCCAGTTGCGGCAGATGGACGCCGCCATCGCGGCCAAGTATGACGCCATCGTCATCTCGCCGATCGGCATGACGGCCAATAACAACTCGATCGCCAAGGCGCGCGCCGCCGGCATACCGGTGTTCGAACTGGCCAACGACAGCCGCAGCGACGACCTGGCGATCAAGGTCACCACCTCGCTGCGGGCGATGGGCATGGAAGCGACCCGCTGGATGGTGCGCGACGCCCAGCAGCGCGGCCTGAAGTCGGTCAACATCGGCCTGCTGCCAGGCCCGATGGGCGCGGGCTGGGTCAAGGGGGAAGTGGACGGCACGCGGATCGCCGCGGCGCAAGCCAGGATACCGGTCAACATCGTCGACATCCGCTACGGCGACAGCGACCGCAAGGTGCAGACGCAGCTGGCGACGCAGATGCTGGCCAAGCACGGCGCCAAGCTCGATTACCTGCTCGGCTGCACCGGCTGCGCGCCGGCCGCGGTCCAGCCGGTGAAGGCGGCGGGCTTGAACGGCAAGCTGCGCGTGGTGGCCTACGACCTGACCGACGAAATCGCCGGCATGGTACGCAGCGGCGACATCGCCGCCGCCGCCGACACCAAGGGCGTGAGCCAGGCGCGGGTGGCGATCAACGCCGCCGTCAACCTGCTGGAGGGGCGCGGCAAGGATCTGCCGCACACCATCCTGATCAACCTCGGACTGCTCGACCAGCAGAACTTCGCCAGCTATCCTTTCGATACCTCGATCGCGCCGGAAGGCTACAAGGTCGAGCTGTCCTACGACCCCGCCAGGAACTGATCAGGCCTGGCGCTTCAGCTCCACCACGCGGGCGGCGCGGAAGCGGGCCGCCAGTTCGGTCCACTGCGCGTCCGCCTGGTCCAGCGCCGCCAGCTTGACGTGGCCGTAGCCGCGCACCTGGTCCGGCAACTGCGCCAGTTTCAGCGCGGCCTCCTGGTTGTCGGCCGTCAGGCTGGCCGCCAGTTCGGCGGCGAACGCCAGGTAGCGGTCGCGCAGCGCGCGTTCGCGCTTGCGCTCCTGCGTGTAGCCGAAGACGTCGAGCGGCGTGCCGCGCAGCGACTTGAGCCTGGCCAGCACGCCGAAGGCCGGCATCATCCAGCCGCCGAAGGTCATCTTGACCGGCACGCCGGAACCCGGCTTGCGGCGCGCCAGCAGCGGCGGCGCCAGATGGAAGGCCAGCTTGTAGTGGCCGTCGAACTGCGCGGCGATCTGCGCGCGGAAGGCCGGATCGGCATGCAGCCGCGCCACTTCGTACTCGTCCTTGTAGGCCATGAGCTTGAACAGGTTGCGCGCCACCGCGCGGCTCACTTGCTTGCGCGAGGCGCTGCCTTCGAGCGCGATCTCGCGCTGTTCGACGGCGGCCACGGCGTCCGCGTACTGGCGGGCGTAGGCGGCGTTCTGGTAGCTGGTCAGCCAGTCGACGCGGAAGGCCACCATGTCGGCCAGCGACTTCGGCGCGGCAAAATGGATCACCTGCTGCGGGATCACCCGCTGCGACGGCTGCGCCAGGCGGTCCAGCGCGGCACGGTCGGCGGCGGCCAGGCGGCCCAGCATGAAGGCGCGCTTGTTCATGTCGATGGCGACGGCGTTCAGTTCTATCGCCCGCATCAGCGCCTCCAGGCCCACCGGCACCAGCCCCAGTTGCCAGGCAAAGCCCATCAGCAGGATATTGCCGCCGATCGGATCGCCAAGGAAGCGCTGCGCGGTTTCCTGCGCGTCCAGTTGCAGCACGTTGGCCGCGCCGGCCGACGCGGCCAGCTTCTCCAGCAGGCCGGCCTTGTTGATCGAGGCGTCGCGCTCGCGGGTGAAATCGGCGGTCGGGATCTCGCGCTCGTTGGCCACCACCTTGGTGTGACCTTCGCGCATCACGGACAGGCTGTCCGGCATCGCGGCCACCACCAGGTCGCAGGCGAACACCGCGTCGGCCTGGCGCAGGTCGATGCGCACCTGGTTCAGGCGCGCCGGCGACGACGCCACCCGCACATGCGACAGCACCGCGCCGCCCTTCTGCGCAAAGCCCATGAAGTCCAGCGTCGACGCGCCCTTGCCTTCCAGGTGGGCCGCCATCGAGATCAGGGCGCCGACCGTGACGATGCCGGTACCGCCGACGCCGGCCACCAGTATTTCGAACGGTTTGGCCAGCGCATGGCGCGGCGGCGTTGGATAGGCGGCCAGCGCCCGCTCCAGGTCCGCCAGCGACAGCTTCACGCTTTCCGGCTTGCGCAGCGCGCCGCCCAGCACCGAGACAAAGCTCGGGCAGAAGCCTTCGACGCAGGAGTAGTCCTTGTTGCAGGACGATTGCTCGATCTGGCGCTTGCGGCCCAGCTCCGTCTCCAGCGGCAGGATGGACAGGCAGTTCGACTGCACGCCGCAATCGCCGCAGCCTTCGCACACGGCGGGATTGACCACCATGCGGCGCGCCGGGTCGGGGAAGACCACCTTGTCCGGCTTGTTCTTCTTGCGGCGGCGGCGCTTCTCGGCGGCGCAGGTCTGGTCGTACACCAGCACCGTCACGCCGGCGATCTCGCGCAGCATGCGCTGCATCGCATCGAGCTCGCCGCGGTGATGCACGGTCACACCTTCCGGCAGGCTCACGCCCTGATAATTCTCCGGCGCGTCGGTCACCACCACGACCTTCTTCGCGCCTTCGCTGCAGACCTGCTGCACGATCTGCGGCACCGACAGAGTGCCGTCCACCGGCTGGCCGCCGGTCATCGCCACCGCGTCGTTGTACAGGATCTTGTAGGTGATGTTGGTGCGGGCCGCGATCGCCTGCCGTATCGCCAGCGATCCCGAATGGTAGTAGGTGCCGTCGCCCAGGTTCTGGAACACGTGCGGCTCGCCGACGAAACGCGAGGAGCCGACCCAGGCCACGCCCTCGCCGCCCATCTGCGCCAGGTAGTTGGTGTCGCGCTTCATCCACGTCGCCATGAAGTGGCAGCCGATGCCGGCCAGCGCGCGGCTGCCTTCCGGCACGCGGGTGGAGGTGTTGTGCGGACAGCCGGAGCAGAAGTACGGCGTGCGCTTGACGCCGTCGGCGCCGTTCGACAGCAGCTCGGCGGCGCAGAACTCCGGCAGCATGCGCGCCAGGTCCAGCTGCGCGAACTTCGGCGCCAGCCATTGCACCAGCGCCGGCGCGATGCGCGACGGCCGCAGCTCGCCCAGCGCCGACAGCAGCGCATCGCCATGGCGGTCGGTCTTGCCGATGACGATGGGACGCTGCGCCTGCGGCAGGTTGTAGAACAGGTTCTTGACCTGCTGTTCGATCACGGCGCCCTTCTCTTCGACCACCAGGATCTCGCTCAAGCCGGCGGCGAAGGCCGACAAACGGGTGTGTTCCAGCGGATAGGTCAGGCCCGGCTTGTACAGGCGCACGCCCAGCTCTTCCAGGCGCTGCAAAGGCAGTTGCATGCGCTCCAGCGCCTCCAGCAGATCGAGGTAGGCCTTGCCGGCGCTGATGATGCCGATGGTGGCGCGCGGCGCCGGCACCACCAGCCGGTCGATGGAGTTGGCGCGGGCGAAGGCCTGCACCGCCTCCAGCTTGGCGGCGGCGCGCTGTTCCAGCGCCAGGCCCGGCAGGTCGGGCCAGCGGTTGTGCAGGCCGTCCGGCGGCGCCACGTAGTCGGTCGGCGTGACGTACTGCGGCAGCGGCGGCAGCTCGACCACCGCGCCGCCCTCCACCGTTTCGGAGATCGCCTTGAAGCCGCTCCAGGCGCCGGAATAGCGCGACATGGCCCAGCCGTACAGGCCGAATTCCATGTACTCCTGGATATTGGCCGGATTAATCACCGGCATGCTCCAGGCGATCAGCGCCTGCTCGCTCTGGTGCGGCATCGACGACGACACGCAGCCGTGGTCGTCGCCCAGTATCACCAGCACGCCGCCGGTCGGCGACGAGCCGTAGACGTGGCCGTGCTTGAGCGCGTCGCCGGCGCGGTCCACGCCCGGCCCTTTGCCGTACCACATGGCGAACACGCCGTCGACCTTGCGGGTCGGGTCGGCCTCGACCTGTTGCGAGCCCATGACGGCGGTGGCGCCCAGTTCTTCGTTGATCGCCGGCAGGAATTCGATGTGGTGGCCTTGCAGCAGGTCCTTGGCGCGCCACAGTTCCTGGTCGACGGCGCCCAGCGGCGAGCCGCGGTAGCCGCTGACGAAACCGGCGGTGTTGAGCTGGCGCGCCTCGTCGCTGAGCTTTTGCATGCACAGCAGGCGCACCAGCGCCTGGGTGCCGGTCAGGAACACGCGGCCTTCGGCGCGGGTCAGGTTGTCGTCCAGCGCATAGTGGGGATCGGCCAGGAATGGCACGGGCAGGGTCATGGTGTTCATGGTCTCGTTTATGATTTTTTGATGAGAAAGGATATGTCCCCACGGGCGAAAAATTATTTCTATCTCGTCGCCCCGGAGCGCTAAAATGGCGAAAATCTTTCCCGAAACGAGCAAAATAATGAAAAACCTGTCTATCGACCCCGCCTCGGTGAAAATCCTCGCCGAGTTGCAGAAAAACGGCAGGATCTCGTCCAACGAGCTGGCGGAGAAGATCGGCATGTCGGCCAGCCCGTGCTGGCGCCGCCAGAAGGAACTGGAGGACAACGGCTACATCGTCCGCTACACCGCGCTGGTGGACCGGCGCAAGCTGGGGCTGTCGGTGGTGTGCCTGCTGCACATTTCGCTGCTGCGCCATGCGGAAGGCGTGGTCGAGCAGTTCGAGGCGGCGATGCGCCTGCGGCCGGAGGTGGTGGAATGCTACGAGACCACCGGCAGCTCGGACTACATGGTCAAGGTGATCGTGGCCGACATGGACGCCTACCACGACTTCTTGCACAATGTGCTGGTCAAGCTGAACGGCGTATCGCAGGTCAACACCAGCGTGGCGCTGCGCGAAGTGAAGTACGAGACGGCGCTGCCCCTGTAGGCGGCGGCCCTATTCGTGGCGCAGCGCCTCGATCGGGTCCATGCGCGCGGCGCGCCGCGCCGGCACGTAGCCGAACACCACGCCGATCCCGGCCGAGAATACGAAGGACAGCAGGTTCACGCCCGGATTGAACAGGTAAGGCAGTTGCAGGGCGTGGGCCAGCAAGGCCGTGGCCAACGCCGCCAGCAGCACGCCGGCCAGCCCGCCCAGCGCGGCCAGCACCATCGCCTCGATCAGGAATTGCAGCAGCACGTCGCGCTCCAGCGCGCCGATCGCCAGCCGCAGGCCGATCTCGCGGGTGCGCTCGGTGACGCTGACCAGCATGATGTTCATGATGCCGATGCCGCCCACCAGCAGGCTCACCGCGGCCACCGCCGCCAGCAAGGTCGTCATCACCCGCGTGGCGCCGGACATGGTGTCGGCCAGCTGGCGCGTGTCGAGCACATTGAAGTTGTCCTCGTCGGCCGCGCCCAGCTTGCGCCGCTCGCGCAGCAGCTGCGTCAGGCGCGCCTGCAGCGCCTTGGCGTCGCTGCCCTCCTGCATCGAGATCAGCAGCGTGTTGACGCGCTGGTTGCCGGTCACACGGCGCTGCAGGGTGTGCAGCGGCAGCAGCACGATGTCGTCCTGGTCGTTGCCCATCGCGCCCTGCCCCTTGGCCGCCAGCAGCGCCACGATCACGCAGGAAAACTGCTTGATGCGCAGCCGCTCGCCCAGCGCCTCGCGGCTGCCGAACAGCGCGCGCGCCACCGTGGCGCCCAGCATGCACACGGCGCTGCCGGCGCGCTGCTCGCCGTCGTCGAAGGGACGGCCGGCGCTGAGCGTCCAGTTGGCGGCGCTGAGCCAGTCGCCGCTGCCGCCGGTGACGGTGGTGGTCCAGTTGCGGCCGTTGGCCACCACGGTGGCGCCGCTGCGCGCCTCGGCCGCCACGGCGCGGATGCCGCCCAGCTGGCCGGCGATGGCGTCGGCGTCGGCTTCCTTGAAGGCCGGCGCGCCGGAGCCGCCCTGCCCCATGCGCTGGCCGGTGCGCACCATCAGCAGATTGCTGCCCAGGCTGGCGATCTGGTCGTGCACCGCCTGGGTGGCGCCGTTGCCCAGCGTGACCATGGCGATCACCGCGCCGACCCCGATCACGATGCCCAGCATGGTCAGGAAGGAGCGCAGCAGATTGCGCCGTATCGAGCGCAGCGCCAGCAGGATGGTGTTGAGCAGCATCAGCGCACCGCCGTCCCAGCCAGCGGCTGAGGATTGTGTTGGTCGCTCTCGATGCGGCCGTCGCGAAAGCGCACGATGCGCTGCGCGTACAGCGCCATGTCCGGCTCGTGCGTCACCATCACCACCGTGATGCCCTGCTCGCGGTTCAGGCGCGCCAGCAGTTCCATGATCTCGCCGCTGCGCTGGCTGTCCAGGTTGCCGGTCGGCTCGTCGGCCAGCAGCAGCGACGGCGCGCTGACGATGGCGCGCGCGATCGCCACCCGCTGTTGCTGCCCGCCCGACAGCTCGGACGGCGTGTGTCCCTCCCAGCCGGCCAGGCCGACGGCGGCCAGCGCCTGCGCGGCCAGCGCGTGGCGGCGCGCCGCGCCCTCGCCGCGGTACAGCAGCGGCAATTCGACGTTCTCCTGGGCCGAGGTGCGCGCCAGCAGATTGAAGCCCTGGAACACAAAGCCCAGGTAGCGCCGGCGCAGGCGCGCGCGCTGGTCGCGGCTGGCGGCGCCGACGTCGACCTGGTGGAACAGGTAGTGGCCGGCGCTGGGCGTGTCGAGGCAGCCGAGGATGTTCATCGCGGTCGACTTGCCGGAGCCGCTGGGCCCCATGATGGCGACGAACTCGCCCCGCGCGATATCCAGGCTGACCCGGTCCAGCGCCATCAGGGCGGTGGCGCCGTCGCCGTAGCGCTTGCACACATCGCGCAGCCGTATCAGGGGCGCGGCCTCGCTCATGGCGCTGATGCGGCTGCGCGCTGGTCGGTGATGACCGGCATGCCGGCCGCCAGGCCGGCGCCGCTGACCTCCGTGTAGCGGCCGTCGCTGATGCCCAGCGTGACGCCCTGTTCCTGCGCCCGGCCATCGCGCAGCACCCACAGCGTGTGGCGCGCGGCGAGCGCCATGCCGGCCTGGCGCGGCGCCCGTCCCGGCAGGCGCGGCATCAGGCGCGACACCAGTCCGGCCGACGCCGCCGCGCCGCCATCGCTGGGCGTGAAGCGCAAGGCGCTGTTCGGCACCAGCAGCACATCGTCGTGCTGGGCCGCGCGGATCACGGCGGTGGCCGTCATGCCGGGACGCAGGCTCAGGTCGGCGTTGTCGACCTCCAGGTAGGCCACATAGGTGACCACGTTCTCGGTGATGGTCGAGCCGTACGAGACGCGGGTGACCACGGCGGGGTAGCTGCGCCCGGCATAGGCGCTGACGGTGAAGGTGGCCGGCTGGCCCGCCCGCACCGCGCCGACGTCGGCCTCGTCGACATTGACCAGCAGGCGCAAACGGCGCAAGTCCTGGGCCAGCGCGAACAGCGTCACCGCCTGCAGCGAGGCGGCCACCGCGTTGCCGGGCTCGACGCTGCGGCTCAGCACCACGCCGTCGATCGGCGAGCGGATCGAGGCGTGCGCCAGGTTGGTGCTGTCGGTCGACAGCGCGGCCTGGGCGCTGCGCACGCTGGCGGCGGCGCTCAGCACGGCGGCCTCGGCCCTGGCCAGGGCCGCCCGCCCGGCGTCCAGCTCGGCGCGCGACGGCACCTTGCCGCCGGACAGGCGCGCCACGTCGTCCAGCCGGCCCAGCGCGCTGCGCGCCTCGGCGCCGCTGGCCTGGCTTTGCGCCAGGTCGGCGCGGGCGGCGGCCAGCGCGGCGCGCGAGCGTACGATCTGGTCCTGCAGCTTGGCCGTGTCCAGTTGCACCAGCACCTGGCCGGCGCGCACCTGGTCGTTGACGTCGACCAGCACGCGCGCCACGGTGCCCGACAGCTCGCTGCCGATGTTGACCGCGCGGGTCGGCTGCAAGGTGCCGTTGGCGGTGACGCTGAGCGTGACGCTGGCGCGCCGGATCGGCGTCGTCACAAAGCTGGGCGCGCGCGCCGCCTGGCGCTGCTGCTGCCACAGGTACAGCCCGCCGGCGATCGCAGGCAAGGCCAGCACCACCGCCCAGATTGCAGCGCGGCGCCACCAGCGGCGCGGCGGCGGTTCAGCGAGCTCGTCCAATGGTCCCGCCGCCGAAGGCTTCACGGCGTCCCTCCCGCATAGGCGGCAGGGTCGCCATCAGGCTGCCAGCCGCCGCCCAGCGCCTTGTACAGCCGCACCAGGTCGCCCCCCAGCGCGGCGCTGGTGGCGGCCACGCCGTCCTGCGAGCTGTACAGCGCGCGCTGGGTTTCCAGCACCGTCTGAAAATCGACCAGTCCGCTGGCATAGCGTTGGCGGGCCAGCAGGGCCGCGCTGTCGGCGGCGCCGGCGGCCAGCCGCAGATGGTCCAGGCGCACGCGGTCGCCGGCCAGCGCGGACAGCGCGTCCTCCACTTCCTGCAAGGCGCCCAGCAAGGTGGCCAGATAGACGGCCTGCGCCTGCGCCAGGGCGCCGCGCTGCACTTCCAGCTGGGCCTTGCCGGCGCCGCCGTCAAGCACATTGCCGGTCACCGCGCCAAGCAAGGTGCGCAGCAAGGTGCCGCCGCTGGCGCCGAGCCCCAGGCCGCTCAATCCCAGCGAGCCGTCCAGCCGGAACACCGGATAGCGCGCGGCGTCGGCCTGGCCCACGCGGGCGCGCGCCGCCTCCAACTCGAACTCGGCCGCCCGCACGTCGGCGCGCTGGCGCAGCGTGGCGGCCGGCAGGCTCAGGGCCAGCTGGGCGCCCGCCTCGGGAATGGCCAGCGCCGGCGCCAGCAGGGCGTCGAGTGCGGCCGGCGCTTGTCCGCACAACACGGCCAGCGCATGCCTCAGCTGGGCCGCGGCGCTCTCCAGCGGCGGCAATTGGGCGGCGGCCTGCGCGGCCGCGGTGATGGCTTGCTGCTGTTCCAGCGACGTCAGCATGCCAGCCTGAACACGCCAGTTGGTGATCTCCAGCGTGCTTTGCTGGCTGGCCAGGTTGTCGCGCGCGATCGCCAGCCGCAGCTGCACGCCGCGCAGCTCGATGTAGCTGCGCGCCACCTCGGCCGCCACCGACACCTGGGCGGCGGCCAGGCTGGCGGCGCTGGCCTGCAGCGTGGCGGCGCTGGCCGCCAGCGCGTGGCCATTGGCGCCGAACACGTCCGGCTCCCAGCGCGCATCGAAGCCGAGGTTGTAGGAGTTGGTGGGGGCCGTTCCATCGAGCTTGCTGCGCTGGGCCTGGCCGCTGCCGGTGACGGTGGCCGCCAGCCCCGCCGCCGAAGCGTCGCGCGCCGCGCGCGCCTGGCGCAGCACGCCGCGCGCCTGGGCGATGCTGGTGTTGGCCTGCAGCGCGCGCGCCACCAGCTGTTCCAGCAGCGCATCGTTGAAGCGTCGCCACCAGCTGGCCAGCGCGGCGGCGCCCTCGCCGGGCGACGCATCGCCGGCCTTGGCGGACGACCAGGCCGGCGGCGGTTCGAAGGCCACGCCGGCCGGCGGCAGGCTGACCGGCCGCAACTGCGCGCAAGCGCCCAGCACGGCCAGCGCCAGCAACGCCGACAGTACCCTCAGCTCACGCTGCATGGCGGGCATCGCAAACGGCGAACGCGTGAACGGCTTCATCTGGAGTTACTCCTGTCGGTGATCGACGGCGCCGCCAGCCCAAGCGGCCGGGCGCCCATGACCTGACTGTATGCGCGCAGCGGGACGGCGTCATCCCAACAACTTGATCCAACTCAAAAACCGACGAGATTCAGCCCGCCGGGCGCCAGTCTGTCGTGCGCTTGATGTGGATCAATCAAATTGGCGAAGCATCTCTCTACGATGGACCTCATTGAAGCGCCTCAACGGCGGGCGCCGCCTATCGTTGTAGCTCGCACTCGGAGGTAGCATGTCTTACAAAACGATACTTGTGCACGCCGACGGCTCGCCGCAGGCGGCACAGCGCATCCGGCTGGCGGCCCGGCTGGCGCTGGCGCATGACGCCCATCTGGTCGGTGCCGCCATGACCGGCTTGTCGCGCCACGCCTTGCCGGACGGTTCGATCGTCCCCATCGGCACGCCCTACCCCTTCGACCTGCGCCTGCTGCGCAGCCGCGCCGAGGCCGCCCTGACCCAGTTCGCCGACTGCGCCAGCCACATGGGTTTGCCTTCCTTCGAGGCGCGCCTGGTGGATGACGCGATGGACGACGGCCTGTTGCTGCAGAGCCCCTATGCCGACCTGCTGGTGCTGGGCCAGGGTGACCCCAAGGGCCACGCGGACGACCTGCTGAGCCGCCTGCCGCAGGACGTCATGTTCCAGTGCGCCCGCCCGCTGCTGATCGTGCCCCACGCCGGCCAATTCGAGCTGGTCGGCGACCATATACTGGTGGGCTGGGACGCCAGCGTCTCGGCCACCCACGCCTTGACCGCCGCCCTGCCGATGCTGCGGCGCGCCGCCCGCGTCACGCTGGCGGTGGATGCATCCGGGAGCCAGCACGGACGGCGGATCGACCTGCCCGGCGCCGAACTGGCGCGCTATCTTGCGCGCCATGACGTCCGCGTCACCCTGGCCCAGCTGAAAGTAGGATCGCAGGCGGGCGTGGCCCTGCTGACGATGGCGTCCGACGTCAACGCCGACCTGCTGGTGATGGGCGGCTACGGCCACTGGCGCCTGCGCGAATGGATGCTGGGCGGCGCCACCCGCAGCGTCCTGCACGACATGGCGCTGCCGGTGCTGATGGCGCACTGACACGACACCCCCCACCTGAACTGGAGCACACCATGAGTCCCCTTACCCCCACCATCCTGCTGTTATTGGGCGACCGCCTGCAACAGCGGCGCGAAGAACTGGCGCTCCAGCTGCGGCACCGCCTGCACCAGAATTACGAGCAACAGGAACTGGCGCTGTTCAACAACTACGCCATCGGCGCCGACCAGGCCGAAGCGTGTCAGCTCAGCGACACCGACATCGCGCTGCTCAACCACGAACTGGCGGAATTGCGCACCGTCGACGGCGCGCTGGCCCGCCTGCGCGAAGGCAGCTACGGCCTGTGCGCGCAGTGCGGGGAAGCGATAGGAGAAGCGCGGCTGCAGGCGCAGCCCGACGCCGTGATGTGCCGCGACTGCCAGGCCGGGGCCGAACAGCACGGCGGCGCCCGGCCGCAGCTCGCGGCCGGCTGATCGGACTAGGCGTGGGCCGCCTGCATGAAGATCGGGGCGGCCTGGCGGCTGCCGGCCGCGGCGGCTGCGGCGGCGGCCGGCGCGATGCCGGTGGCCAGCTCCTCCATCTTGGCGTGGTCGAGGATGCGCAGTTCGCGCTTGTCGACCGCGATCCAGCCGCTGGCGCGGAAGCGCGACAACAGGCGGCTGATGCTTTCGATGGTCAGGCCCAGGTAGTCGCCGATGTCCTCGCGCGACATGCGCAGCTGGAAGCTGGAAGGCGAGTAGCCGCGCGCCGCATAGCGGGTCGACAGGTTCAGCAGGAAGGTGGCGAAACGCTGCTCTGCGCGCATATTGCCCAGGAACAGCATGGCGTTTTGCTCGCGCATGATTTCCTGGCTCATGATGCGGTGGAAGTGGCGCAGCAGCTGCGGCACTTCGGCAAACAGTTCCTGCAGGCGGGAGAAGGGAATCTCGCACACTTCGCTGTCTTCCAGCGCCACCACGCCGCAGGCATGCTGGCCACTGCCGATGGCGTCCATGCCCAGCAGTTCGCCCGCCATCTGGAAGCCGGTGATCTGCTGCTGGCCGCTGTGGTTGACGCGCGAGGTCTTGAAGTGGCCGAAGCGCACCGCGTACAGGCTGTGGAAAGGCTGCTCCATGCGGCACAGGTTTTCGTCGCGCTCGACCCGGCGGCGGCGGCCGATGATCTTGTCGAGCCGGCCGATTTCGCTGTCGTTAAGCCCCTGCGGCAGGCACAGGTTCTTGAAGCCGCACATCCCGCACTTGCTCTGCCCCGCAGCCGTTGTGTCGCTGGATGTGGCCAGTCGTATATTCGTCGTCATGTCGATGCTCCCCGTTGTGCTATCCGCCGCAGGGTGGCGACGGCTTTGGTATGGGATCAGTATCGACGATGGCAGGCGCGTTGGGCATCGGGCTACACGGCCCTGTCGTGTAGGGGGCGGCCGATGAAAAGCTGTAGGGGAAGCCCTACAAAACCTAGATCAGCCCGTGCTCCAGGGCGTAGCGGGTCAGTTCCGCATTGCTATCGAGTCCCATTTTTTCCAGGATGCGGGAACGGTAGGTGGTCACCGTGTTGGGGCTCAGGTGCAGCGTTTCGCCGATGCGCACCAGCGATTCACCGGCAGCGATCAGCTTGAGCACCTCCAGCTCGCGGTTGGACAGGGCATCGTGGCCGGCGTTGCCGCCGCCGCCGATCAGGCTGGCCAGCTTCTCCAGCAGGGCCGGGCTGACATGCTTGCCGCCCGAGGCGGCCTTGCGCACCGCCGCCACCAGCGTGCTGGTCGGGGCGTCCTTGATCAGGTAGCCGGCCGCGCCCAGCTTGAGCGCGCGCACCGCGTAGATGTCTTCCGAATAGGTGCTCAGCATCAGCACGGCCAGCTTGGGCCGCTCGCTGCGCAGCTGCTTGAGCAGCTCCAGGCCGTTCTTGCCGGGCATGGTGATGTCGAGCAGCGCCACGTCGAACTCCTGGGCCATGACCAGTTGCAGCGCTTCCTGGGCGTTGCAGGCCTCGCCGTCGACGCGGATGTCGTCGGCCGAACTGAGCATCAAACGCACGCCGTTGCGCGCGATCGCGTGGTCGTCGACCAGCAAGACGCGGATGGGATTAGTACTCATGTTGTTCGTCCAATGGCAGGCGCAGCAGCAGGGTCGTGCCCTGGCCGGGCCGGCCGGTTATCTTCAGTTCGCCGTCGAAATGACGGCAGCGTTCATGCATGCCGAGGATGCCCCAGCTCTCGCGGTTGAGCAGGCGCTCGGCCGCTATGCCCAGCCCGTCGTCGCTGATGCGCAGTTCCAGCACGCCGCCGGCGTAGTCGACCTGCAGCGCGGCGTTGCGGGCGCCGGCGTGGCGCACCACATTGGTCAGCGCTTCCTGGGCGATGCGGAACAGCATCGTGCTGCGTCCGGCGTCGAGCTCGAGCTCGGCGGCGGCGGCGGCCACCGTACACTGGCAATGCAGGCCCGAGCGGCGCTCGACCTGTTCGGCGTACCACTCCAGCGCGGCCCACACGCCCAGCTGGTCGAGCACGCTGGGCCGCAGGTCGGTGATCACGCGCCGCACGGTGTCGATCGCGTCCTGGGCCAGGCCGGCCGCCTCGGCCAGCAAGGGTTCGGCCGGCGCGGCGGCGGCCGCGGCGCGCTCGATGCTGACCGCGATATACGCCTTGATCCCGGTCAGCAGACCGCCCAGTTCGTCGTGGATTTCCTGGGCGATGCGCTTGCGCTCGTTTTCCTTGATCTGCTCCTGGTGCGCCGACAGGCTGCGCAGCGCCTGCTGCGAGGCCAGCAGGGCCTGCTCGCCCAGCTTGATCTGGGTGATGTCGATCATGATGCCCTGCATGAACAGCGGCTGGCCCTGCTCGTCGCGCACCAGCTCGGCCTGGTCGCGCAGCCACAGCGCCCGGCCATCGCGCGCGTGCAGCCGGTAGTCCAGGTGCAGCGGGCTGCCGTCGCGGCGGCTCTGTTGCAGCGCCGCCAGCGTGGCCTCGCGCTGCGCCGGGTCCATCAGGCGCCCGTGCAGCGCCGGGTCGGCCAGCCATTCGGCCGGGCTGTAGCCCAGCAGGCCGATCTGCGGACTGATGTAGCGCAGCGCGCCGCCGCCCAGCTCGGCGATGTAGCTGATCGCCTGCATCTGCTCGACCAGGGTGCGGAACTGCGCCTCGACCTGGCGCTTGTCGTCGCGCAGCTGCTGCTCGCGCAGCATGCGGTGGATCGCGCCCGGCAGCAGCTCCAGGTAGTAGCCGTCGACATCCTTGACCAGGTAGTCGCGCGCGCCCAGCCGCATCGCCTCGGCCGCCACGGCGGCGCTGTCGGCGCCGGTCAGCATCATCACCGGCGTGCCCGGCGCGGCGTCCTGGTTCAGGTGGGCCAGGAACTCCAGCCCGGTCAGGTCGGGCAAATGGTAGTCGAGCAGGATGCAGTCGGGACGCTCGCTGCGCGCCAGTTCCAGGCCCAGCTCGCCGCTATCGGCCTCCAGCAGGTCGAAGCCGGCGGCGGCGGCGGCGAACGCGCGCCGGCAGGCCATGCGGTCGACCGCGTCGTCCTCCACGATCAGCACGCGCAGGGTGGTGTTCACGGCATCTCGCTGATGGTCCAGTACAGGTCGATCGAGCGCATCATCTCGACGAAGCGGCGGTAGTCGACCGGCTTGGCCATGTAGCCGGCCACGCCCAGGTCGAAGCTGCGCACCTTGTCCTGCTGTTCCTCGGAGGTGGTCAGCACCACCACAGGTATGCGGCGCAGCGACGCGTCGTGCTTGATCTGCTGCAGGAACTCGATGCCGTTCATGATCGGCATGTTCAAGTCCAGCAGGATGATGCAGGGCCGCTCCTGCGCCGGATCGCGCAGGTACTCCAGTCCCGCCTCGCCATGCTCCATGCTGACCACCGCGTTGCCGACATGGATTTCCTTGAGCGCGCGCTTGATGGTCATGATGTCGACGTGGTCGTCCTCGACCAGCAGGATGGGTTTGTTAATGACTTTCATGCAGGGTTTCCTGTTCTGGATAAGTGGGCGCCGGACTTGGGCAGCGTGAACCAGAAGGTGCAGCCCTGCCCCATCTGCGATTCCAGCCAGATGCGTCCCTGGTACATTTCAACGATTTTCTTGGCCAGCGCCAGGCCCACGCCGGTGCTCTCGACCCGGTCGCGCGAGGCCAGCGTCTGGAACAGCTGGAAGATGCGCTCGAAGTGGCGGGTCTCGATGCCGGGACCGTTGTCGCGCACGCTGAAGCGCCAGTGGCTGCCGTCGTCCTCGCAGCCGATCTCGATCACGCCGTCCGGCTTGTCCATGTACTTGATGGCGTTGGAGATCAGGTTGTGGAACACTTGCTGGATGCGGGTCGGCTCGATCTGCACCGTCGGCAGCGCCGGCGCCACCGTGATGCGGAACTGCGGCGGCGGCGCCAGCAGGTCCACCACGTCCACCAGCAGCTGGTTCAGGTCGACCGCCGACTGCGCCTCGCGCACCCGGCCCACGCGCGAGTACTGCAGGATGCCGTCGATCAGGCTGCTCATCCGGTGCACCCGGTTGATCAGCAGCCGCATGTGCTCCTTGCCCTCGTCGTTGAACTGCTCGGCGTAGTCGGTGGCCAGCCAGTCGGCCAGCGAGCCGATGCCGCGCAGCGGCGCCTTCAGGTCGTGCGACACCACGTAGGCGAAGTTGGTCAATTCCTCGTTGGCGCTGCTGATCTCCTGCATCAGGCGGCGGTTGTGCTGCTCTGCCCGCTTGCGTTCGGAAATGTCGCGCACCATGCCGGTGAACATGCGGCGCGCGCCCAGCTGCATCTCCACCACCGACAGTTCCATCGGGAACACGCTGCCATCCTTGCGCAAGCCTTCCACCTCGCGGCCCTTGCCGATGATGCGCTTCTCGCCGGTGTCGCGGTAGTGCGCCAGGTAGCCGTCGTGCAGCTTGCGGTGCGGCTGCGGCATCAGCATCGAGACATTGCGGCCGGCCACCTCCGCCTCGGCGTAGCCGAACAGCCGCTCGGCGGCCGGGTTGAGCCGCTCCAGCACGCCCTGCTCGTCGATGGTGATGATGGCGTCGACGGCGGTCTCGAAGATGGCGCGCATGCGCGCCTCGCTTTCCTGCAGCGCCTGCTGGGCCAGCTTGCGCTCGGTGATGTCGCGCACCGTGGCCAGCACCAGCGGCAGGCCCTGCGAGGTGCGCAGCGGCGACAGGCTGACCTCGACGCCGAACTCGTGGCCGTCGCGGTGGCGTCCGAACAGCTCGGCGCCCGCGCCCATCGCCCGCGCGCGCGGCTGGCTGAAGAAGTCGTCCCGATGGCCGACGTGGGCGCCGTGGAAGCGGGCCGGCACCAGCGCCTCCAGCGCCACCCCCAGCATCTCGCCGGCGCCGTAGCCGAACAGGCGCTCCAGCGCCGGATTGGCCAGCACGATGTGGCCGCCCTGGTCGACGATCAGCATGGCGTCGGTGGCCGACGCCAGCAACCACTCCAGGCTCAAGCCCTCAATCCCGAGATTTTTCAACAGCGCGTCCTGTAAAACGATGCCCATCCGGCATCCAGACCCAAATCATACGATTGAATGCCCCGGAACACAAAAAAAAATGCCAGATCGGCAATCGGCCCCGCCGTGGCCGGCGTTACCCGGCAGTATTTTTGGGCATTTTGATCTGGATCAACGGCTGCTACAGACGGCGCCGGGGCGCGGCCGTACAGTGATGCCATGAATCCGTCTCTCCCCCCCGAACTGGAATGGCTGGCCGCGCGCCTGCACCGCCAGCGCACCGACCTGGCGGCGCAGCTACAACGGCGGCTGGCGCTGGCGCCGCCGCCGCTGGCGTCGAACATTCTCGCCGGCAACGCCACGCTGGACGACCCGGCCGTGCTGCGGCAACTGCCCGGCTGCGACCTGGCGCGGCTGGCCGAGGAGCTGGCCGCGCTGCGCAGCCTCGACGCCGCCTGCGCGCGCCTGGCGGACGGCAGCTTCGGCCGCTGCCTGAGCTGCGGCGCGCCGATCGCGCCGGAGCGCCTGCGGGTCCAGCCCACCGCCCAGAACTGCCTGCCCTGCCAGGAGGCGCACGAGCAGCGCCTGCACCGGGGCAAGCGCTTGCCGCCGTGAGCGCCACCGGGCAAGCCGCCCTCCAGGCCTGCGCCGCGGCCGACGCCGACGCCGTGCTGGCCATGCTCGGCAGCCGCAGCGGCGGCCTGACCGCGCGGGAAGCGGACGACCGCCTGCGCCAGCACGGCCCGAACGCGGTCGCCCACCAGGCCCGCGGCAACGCCGCGCTGCGCTTCCTGAAGCTGCTGGCCAGTCCGCTGTCGCTGCTGTTGCTGGCCCTGGCGCTGGTCAATTTCCTCACCGGCCAGGCCTGGGGCGCGGTGGTGATCGCCGTCATGGTGGTGCTGTCCTCGCTGCTGGCCTTCGTCCAGGAGCACCGCTCCGACCTGGCGGCCGAGCGCCTGCGCAGCATGGTCGCCACCACCGCCGGCGTGCTGCGCGACGGCGCGCCGGGCGAGGTGCCGCTGGCCGCGCTGGTGCCGGGCGACATCGTCCAGCTGTCGGCCGGCGCGCTGGTGCCGGCCGACCTGCGCATCCTGTCCAGCCGCGACCTGTTCCTCAGCCAGTCGGCGCTGACCGGCGAGGCGCTGCCGGTCGAAAAACACGGCCAGGCGCTGGCGGCGTCCGGCCTGCCGGCGCTGGAGCTGGCCAATCTGGCCTACATGGGTTGCACCGTCATCAGCGGCACCGCCAGCGCGCTGGTGGTGGCCACCGGCAGCCACACCTGCTTCGGCCAGATCGCCGCCGACCTGGCCGGCGCGCGCGAGCTGACCAGCTTTGACCGCGGCGTCAACCAGTTCGTCTGGCTGATGGTGCGGGTGATGCTGGTGATGATGCCGCTGGTGTTCGTGCTCAACGGCGTCAGCAAGGGCGACTGGCCGGAGGCGCTGCTGTTCGCGGTGGCGGTGGCGGTCGGCCTGGCGCCGGAAATGCTGCCGATGATCGTCACCATCAACCTGGCCAAGGGCGCGCTGGCCATGTCCGGCAAGCAGGTGATCGTCAAGCGCCTGAACGCGATCCAGAACTTCGGCGCGATGGATGTGCTGTGCACCGACAAGACCGGCACGCTGACCCAGGACCGCGTGATCCTGGAGCGCCACGTCGACATCGAGGGCCACGACTCGGCCAAGGTCACCGAGTACGCCTACCTGAACAGCTACTACCAGACCGGCCTGAAAAACCTGCTGGACGTGGCCGTGCTCAACTACGTCGAGGTGCACGCGCATCTGGACGCCGACCACGCCTTCCGCAAGATCGACGAGCTGCCGTTCGACTTCCAGCGGCGCCGCATGTCGGTGGCGGTCGAACGGCGCGACGGCAGCCGCGTGCTGATCTGCAAGGGCGCGGTGGAGGAAGTGCTGGGCGTGTGCAGCCGCGCCGAGACCGGCGCCGGCGTGATCGCGCTGCAGGACCACCACGGCGCCGCGCTGGGCCGGGTGGTGGAGGACCTGAACCAGGACGGCTTCCGGGTGATCGCCGTGGCCTGCCGCGAACTGGCGGCCGGCGAACAGGCGCTCGACAACACGGCCGAGGCCGACCTGCTGCTGCTCGGCTACATCGCCTTCCTCGACCCGCCCAAGGACAGCGCGGCCGAGGCCATCCGCGCGCTGAACCACTACGGCGTCGCGGTCAAGGTGCTGACCGGCGACAACGAGACGGTCACCCGCAGCGTCTGCCGCCACGTCGGCCTGCCGGTGCGGCAGGTGATGCTGGGTAGCGAGATCGACGCGCTCGACGACGCCGCGCTGGCGCTGCGCGCGGAAGGCGTGTCGGTGTTCGCCAAGATGGCGCCGCAGCAGAAGGCGCGCGTGATCCGGGCGCTGCAAGGCCGTGGCCACGTGGTCGGCTACCTGGGCGACGGCATCAACGACGGCGCCGCGCTGAAGGCGGCCGACGTCGGCATCTCGGTCGACAGCGCGGTCGACATCGCCAAGGAATCGGCCGACATCATCCTGCTGCAAAAAAACCTGATGGCGCTCAAGGACGGCGTGATCGAAGGGCGCAAGGTGTTCGGCAACATCAGCAAATACCTGCGCATGAGCGCCAGCTCCAATTTCGGCAACATGCTCAGCGTGCTGGGGGCCAGCGTGCTGCTGCCCTTCCTGCCGATGGCGCCGGTGCAGATCCTGCTCAACAACCTGCTGTACGACGTCTCGCAGACCGCGCTGGCCAGCGACCATGTGGACGCCGCCTACCTGCGCCAGCCGCGCCGCTGGGACATCGGCAATATCTGGCGCAGCATGTTGTACCTCGGCCCGCTCAGCTCCCTGTTCGACTACCTGACCTTCGGCGCGCTGTGGTATCTGTTCGACGCCGCGCGCCAGCCGGCGCTGTTCCAGTCCGGCTGGTTCCTGGAATCGCTGCTGACGCAGACGCTGGTGGTGCACGTGCTGCGCACCGGCAAGATCCCCTTCGTGCAGAGCAAGCCCAGCACGCCGCTGCTGGCCACCACGCTGGCGGTCTGCGCGTTGGGCCTGTGGCTGCCGCTGTCGGGCGTCGGCGGCGCGCTGGGTTTCGTGGCGCCGCCGGCCGGCTACTGGCTGGCGCTGCCCGCCATCGTCGCCGCCTACCTGGTGTCGGCCCTGTTGCTCAAGCACTGGCTGGCGCGCCGCTATGGCCAGCTGTAGCGGAGAGCGGCCATGCGTCACAGCGCCCACGTGATCGGACTGGCCGCCGCCCTCGGCAGCGGCACGCTGACCGGCATCGAGCGCGAGCGGCGCAAGGGCGGCAGCAGCGGCCATGCGCTGGCCGGCGTGCGCAGCTTCGCGCTGGTGGCGCTATCGGGCGCGCTGGCCCAGGTCATCGACTTCAGGCTGAGCCTGATGGCGGCGCTGCTGGTGGCAGCGTTCTGCGTCATCAGCTACTACCGCGCCAGCGCCGACGAAGCCGGCATGGTCACCGAACTGGCGCTGTTCCTCAGCCTTCTGCTGGGCGTGAACGCGGTCGCCAATCCGGCCCTGTCGGCCGGCCTGGCGGTGCTGGTGGCCACCATGCTGAACCTGCGCGCGCCGCTGCACCACTTCATCCGCGTCACGCTCAAGAGCGGCGAACTGCGCGACGGCCTGATCCTGACCGGCGCCGCGCTGGCGATCTGGCCGCTGTTGCCGGACGCCGCCAACGGCTGGCTGCTGGGCGTCAACCCGCGCCGCATGTAGGGCCTGGCGGTGCTGCTGATGGCGCTGCAATCCGGCGCCCATATCGCGCTGCGCCTGGCCGGCCCGCGCATGGGGCTGGCGCTGATGGGGCTGGCCTCGGGCTTCGTTTCCAGCGTCGCCGCCACCGCCGCCATGGCACAGCGCTACCGGCGCGACCCGGCGCTGCTGGGCGCGTGCGTGGTCGGTGCGCTGCTGGCGAACGTGGCCACCTATGTGCTGCTGGTGGTGGTCACGCTGACCATCGCGCCGGGCCAATTGATGGCGCTCGCGCCCACCCTCGGCTGCGCGCTGCTGGCCACCGTGCTGGTGTCGGCCGCGCTGATGCGTGCCGTACCCGAACCGGCCGCGCCGGCCGCGCGCGGCGGCCGCGTGTTCAGCATCCGGCAGGCGCTGCTGTTCGCCGTGATCCTGAGCGGCGCGACCGCGCTGATGGCCTACGCCAATGCCTATCTGGGCACGGCGGCGGCCACGCTGGGCGCTTTGCTGGTGGGATTGGTGGATGTGCACGCGGCGGCCAGTTCCATCCTGTCGCTGGCCGGCAGCGGCTTGCTGACGCCGCAGGCCACGCGGCATATCCTGCTGTTCGCGCTGGCGGCCAACAGCGCCAGCAAACTGGCGGCTGCGGCGGCCGGCGGCCGGCCCTTCCTGTTCCGGGTCGGCGGCGGCTTGCTGCTGATACTGCTGGCGGCCAGCCTGCCGTCGCTGCTGGCCTACCTGTGAAGCGGAGCTCCGGTCAGCGGAACACCAGCACCGGGATCTGGCTGTGGGTCAGCACCTTCTGCGTCTCACTGCCAAGCAACATGCCCTTGACGCCACGGCGGCCGTGCGAGGCCATGCAGATCAGGTCGCAGCCCTGTTCGCGCGCGGACTGGATGATGGCCTCGTAAGGCTGCTCGTGATGCAGCGCCAGGGTCTTGCACGGCACGCCCAGCTCGCGCGCGTACTGTTCGATTTCCGCCAGGTAGCGCTGGGCGTGGGCGGCGCTGTCTTGGCGGAACTGTTCGCGCGTGGCCTCCAGCATCTCGACCTGGTAGGTCAGCACATGGAATTCGGGGATCACATGCACCGCGGTGATGCTGGCCCCGCACTCCTTGGCGAACTCGATGCAGGGGCGCAGGATGGCGCTGGAAATGGCCGAGCCATCGGTCGGCAGTAAAAAATGTTTGAACATGATATTTTCCTTGTGCTGCCGGCCGCGGGCCGCGCCGGTGCGCGGCGCCGCGCGACGGCTAGTTGACCACCAGTTTTTTTGCGCCGTGGTTCGGCTTCTTGGGCAGCGACAGCTCCAGCACGCCGTCCTGGTATTTGGCTTCGGCCTTGGCGTCGTCGACGTCCTGCTCCAGCGTGAAGCTGCGGTACAGCTGGCCGACGTAGCGCTCGCTGCGCACCACCGTGTTGCCTTCCTTCTGCTCGCTTTCGCGCCTGGTCTCGCCCGAGATCGTGACGCGGTTGCCGTCGACGTCGACCTTGATGTCTTCCTTCTTCATGCCGGGCAGCTCGGCCTTGATGTTGTAGGCGAGCTCGCTCTCGGTGACGTCGAGCTTGATCGGCGGCTTGGCGTCCATATCGCGCAGCATGTTCTTGAAGCGGAAGTCGCGGAAGAAATCCTCGACCCCGCGCAGCGGTTCCAGCCGCGCCAGGTCGCCAAAGGGATCGAACTGCATCAGATGATTAGCCATTTTAATGTTCTCCAGTTGAACAAGCCGGTGCATTGAATGACGGCGCGCCGGCGATCGCGCCCTTGGTTCGAGGATCACTGTAGCAACGAAGCGGGGCGGCGTCTGTACGCATTTTTGATGCAAGTCAAAGTGGTCCAAAAAATAAGCATCGCCTGCCGCAGCGCCGCCGCATGGGCGCCGTAATTGCGTATGATTTTGACCTGGATCAAGCACCCGCCTGTGCCGCCATAACATCTGCGCTACATTCGATACACACGGGCCGGACCTGGCCCGCTCATCCTGGAGCCACCATGCAGCCTCGCCATCATGCGCATCCGCCACCGCCTTAGCGCGGCCGCCGCGCTGGGCGCGCTGCTCGCCCACGCCGCCGCGCAGGCGCAGTCGGGCGCCGTTCCGGTGCTGGTCTATCACCGCTTCGGCGCCACCGCGGCCGACAGCATGACCATCCGCACCAGCCACTTCGAAGCCCAGCTGCGCTACCTGGCGCTGCACGGCTATACCGTGATCCCGCTGCGCCGGCTGGTCGAGCACCTGGCCGGCGGCGGCGACCCGCTGCCGCCTCGCGCGGTGGTCATCACGGTCGACGACGGCCACCAGTCGGTGTGGAGCGAGCTGCGCCCGCTGGTGCTGCGCTACCGGGTGCCGGTCACGCTGTTCATCTATCCGTCGGCGATCTCGAACGCCGCGTATGCCCTCACCTGGCAGCAAGTGCGGGCGCTGCGGGCCAGCGGCTGGTTCGACATCGAATCCCACACTTTCTGGCATCCCGACTTCCGCCAGGAACGGCGGCGCCTGGCGCCGGATGCCTACCGCAAGCTGCTGCGCCAGCAACTGCTCGGCTCGCGCCTGCGTCTGCAGCAGATGGTGGGCGGCGACGTCACGCTGCTGGCCTGGCCTTACGGCATCGTCGACCAGGACTTGATGCGGGCCGCCGCCGACGCCGGCTACCGCGCCGCGTTCACGCTGGCGGCGCACCCGGCCACCCCGGCCGACGCGCCGCTGGCCCTGCCGCGCTACCTGATCGGCGACGCCTGCACCGAAGCAGCTTATGCGCGCCTGCTGGAACAGGCATCACATCCGCGCGCGCCCGACGCGCCCCCCCGTTGACCACCACCTGGAACCGCCCCCCTATGCGTCATCTGCTGCTTGCCACCACCCTCGTCCTGGCGCCGCCGGCGCTGGCCATCGACGGCGTCGTCTACAGCCAGGCAGGCCACGGCGCCATCGCCGGCGCCACGGTCACGTCCAACGGCGCCAGCACGAAAACGGACGCGGCCGGCCACTTCCACCTGCCGGCGGCCGGACCCAGCGTGGCGGTGCGGGCGCCCGGCTATGCGCGCCGGCAGCTGGCCTACGCCGGCGACGGCGCGCCGCTGCGGCTGGAACTGGCGCCGTTCCAGGCCAAGGCCCTGTACCTGTCGGCCTACGGCATCGGCAGCGACGCCCTGCGCGAGGCCGCGCTGGAGCTGGTCGAGCAGACCGAGTTGAACGCGCTGGTGATCGACGTCAAGAGCGACCGCGGCATGATTCCCTATGCCAGCACCATCGCGCTGGCCGAGCGCATCGGCGCCCAGAAAGTACGCACCGTCAAGGACATGCCGGCGCTGATCGCGCAGCTGCACCAGCAGCACATCTATCTGATCGCCAGGATCGTGGTGTTCAAGGACGATCCGCTGGCCAACGCCCGGTCCGACCTGGCGCTGAAGAACCGCCAGGGAGAGCTGTGGCGCGATGGCGAAGACCTGTCCTGGGTCGACCCCATGCGCCAGGAAGTGTGGCAGTACAACCTCGACATCGCCGAAGAGGCGGCCCGGCTCGGCTTTGACGAAATCCAGTTCGACTATGTGCGCTTCCCGGACGCGCCCGGCGCGCAGTACGCCCAGCCCAGCACCCAGGCCAGCCGGGTCGAGGCCGTCAGCGGCTTCCTCGGCGCGGCGCGGGCGCGCCTGGCGCCCTACAATGTGTTCGTCGCCGCCGACATCTTCGGCTACGTGCTGTGGAATACCGACGACACCGCGATCGGCCAGCAGCTCGAGCGCCTGACCGAGTCGCTCGACTATATTTGTCCCATGCTGTATCCGTCCGGCTTCAAGTGGGGCATCCCGAACTTCCGCAATCCGCTCGAGCATCCCTACGACATCGTGTACCGCTCCCTGCAGCGCGCCAGGCAGCGCACCGGCCTGGACGGCGCCCGCTTCCGGCCCTGGCTGCAGGGCTTCAGCGACTACGCCTTCGACCGGCGGCCGTTCGGCGCCGCCGAGATGCAGGCGCAGATCGACGGCGCGGAGGCGGCCCAGGCCAGCGGCTGGATGCTGTGGAATCCGCGCAACCGCTATTCCAGCGGCGGCCTGCAATGCGAGGGCAACGATTGCGCCGCGCCGGCCCAGCGCGCCGAATGAGGCGCCGGCGTCATTGCCGGGCCGGTTCCCGCTGCGGCGGATAGCCCACCGTCTGCGCCGCCACCACGTGCTGGTGCGGCGCCAGGCCCATCACGGACGCCAGCGCCGGACGGTCGACCCAGCCGCGCACCACGGTGGCCAGGCCCTCGGCGGCGCAGAACAGGTAGACGTTCTGGCTGATGAAGCCGGTGTCCAGCGCGGCGTAGAATTTCTGCTCTTCTTCCGGGCGCGTGCTGTCGTCCTTGATGCTGGCCACATAAATCAGGTTGATGGGCGCGCCGGCGACGAAGTCCTGGCCGCCGGTGGCGGCGCGGACGTCCTCGGCCAGAACCGGCAGCAAGGCCAGCTGGAGCGCATCGAAGCGGTACAACCCGGCGCGCATGGCCACGTAGATGTCGATCTCCTGGCCGTTGTTGGCCGATGGCGCGGTGCGCAAGCCGAGGTCCGGCCGGTTGATGCCGAACGCCGCCCACAACAGGCGCGACAGCGCGTACAGCGGCAGTTCATCGGCGCCGAACGCGCGGCTCGATTGGCGCCGCAGCAGCACCTTGAACAGGGCCATGCTCAACGGTGGAAATTCGGCGTCCAGCGCCAGCGCCTCGGGCGCGATCAATTGCAGTACCGGCAGCCCGCCGTGGCTGGCGGCGCTCATTGCGGGTCCCAGTAAAAATACAACTCACGCGCGCCATTCGGCTTGATCACCACCGTCTGCTGCAATGCCTTGCCATGCATCGTGGCCACGACCCGATAGCTGCCGGGGTCCAGTTTCAGATAGCACCAGGGGCCGTCCGAGGTCGCCGTCGCCACCGGCGTGCCGGTCCGGTCGAAGACGGTCAGCGCGACGTCGGCCAGATACTCGCCGCTGATCCTGGTGGCAAACGTCATCCGCAGGTTGTACTCGTCGCGGGCCGCCAGCATGGCCTGCCGCTCGTCCTCGCCCACGCCGCCGCTCAGGTAATCGAGGCCTTGCGGCGTGCGCTGGGCCAGGTCGCCCGCCATCGCGCCGGCCTGGCAGCCCAGCGCCAGTATCAGTAGCCAACTTCTCACGTTGTTCATGGTGATTCCTCCTTATCATGCAACAACAATAATGGTCCGGGCCCATAAAAGCACTAGCGGCATCTGACCCAAATCAAAAAAGCCAACAATTGTTCGCGGGGAGGTTTTTGATCTGAATCAAGGATTTTTCCCCGGCCGCTGGCCATAGTGTTGCTGTAGCCCACCACCATGCCCTCGCGGCGGAAAGCATCCATGTTCAAGACCATCTTATTGCCCAGCGACGGCTCGGAAATGTCCAAGGCGGCGGCCGTCGCCGCCATCGAGCTGGCGCGCACCCTCGGCGCCAGCCTGGTCGCCATGTCGGTCGCCGAACCCTATCCCTACTCGCCCTATGTGGAGTTCGGCGCGGTGATCGATGTCCAGCTGTATGCCGATGCCATGCAGGCGCTGGCGCACGCGCGCGTGCAGGAGATCGCCGCGGCGGCGGCGGCCAAGGGCGTGCCCTGCACCACCCATGTGAGCACCTCGTTCAGCCCGTCCGACGAGATCGTCGACATGGCGCAGCTATACAAGTGCGACCTGATCTTCATGGCCACGCACGGACACGGCGGCCTGCAACGGCTGCTGCTCGGCAGCCAGACGCAGCGGGTGCTGGCCCATGCGACCATGCCGGTGCTGGTGTTCCGCTGACCCGGACGGCGCCGCTAGTCCGCGAGCTGTCGCGCATAACGCGCCGGCGCCACGCCGACATGGCGCGTGAACGCCACGCTGAAGGCGCTGGCCGAACCGTAGCCGACGCGCCGCGCCACTTCCGCCACGCCCGCCGCTTCCTGCCGCAGCAAGTGTTTGGCGCTGGCCATGCGCCAGCGCAGCAGGTACTCCATCGGCGCCACGCCCACCGCGCGGCTGAAGCGCTCGAAGAACGCCGAGCGCGAAAGCGCCGCCGCCTTGGCCAGCTGCGCGACCGTCCAGGGCGAGGTCATGCTCTCGTGCATGTGCCGGATCGCCGGCGCCAGGCGTTCGTCGGCCAGGCCGCGCAACAGGCCCGGCGACGCGGCCGTCACGGCCGTTGAACGCAGCGCCTCGATCAGCAGCACCTCCATCAGATGCGCCAGGATGACGTCCCGGCCCGGCCGCTGCGCGCGCGACTCCTCCCCCGCCAGTTGCACGATGGTCGACAGCCGCCGCTCGCCGCGCACATGCAGCAGCTGCGGCAGCAGCGAGACCAGCAGCGCCGCGTCCGGCGAACCGAAAGCGCAGTGGCCCACCAGCAGCAACACCTCCGGCGGCACGTCCTGGACGCCCAGGCGGAACCCGCCATGCGGCAGCGCCACCGGTTCGCTATCGGCGCTGCCGGCGCTGGTCGGCTCCATGCTCGCCATGCAGAAATCATGCGCCGCAGGAATCAACACGAAGTCGCCCTGCTCCAGCTGAATTTCCGGCTGGCCGTCCAGCGCGAGGCGGCAGCCGCCGTCGAGCACCACGCAATAGAAGGGCTGCCCGGCTTCGGCGCGACGGATACGCCAGGCCCCGGCCCCGCTGACCACTTTCGAGTAGCGGGCGCGCGGCTGGAGCAGCGTGACCACCTCCGCCAATGGATCGATCATTTCTGGACTCCTACGAATGAAACATGGACTTTTGATTGTAGCGAGTCCGGCGACGGCTGGCTATAGTGCCACCACTGCCCACCACCTACAGGAGTTCCCATGAAAACCGTACTGATCACCGGATGCTCATCCGGCTTCGGCCTTGCAAGCGCCCGCTACTTCCTGGCGCGCGACTGGAACGTCGTCGCCACCATGCGCACCCCGCGCGCGGACTTGCTGCCGCCTTCGGCCCGGCTGCGTGTGCTGGCCCTGGACGTCACCGATGCGGACAGCATAGGCCGGGCCATCGAGGCGGCCGGTCCGGTCGACGTGTTGGTCAACAACGCCGGCATCGGCGTGCTGGGCGCGCTGGAAGGCACGGCGATGGCCAGCGCCCGCGAGGTGTTCGCCACCAACACCCTGGGCACCATCGCCATGTGCCAGGCGGTGCTGCCGCAATTCCGGCGGCGCCAGGCCGGCGTCATCGTCAACGTGACGTCGAGCGTGACCTTGTTGCCGCTGCCGCTGCTGTCCGTGTACACGGCCAGCAAGGCGGCGGTCAACGCCTTCACCGCATCGCTGGCGCTGGAACTGCAGCAGTTCAACGTGCGCACGCATCTGGTGCTGCCGGGACGGGCGCCCTCGACCCGCTTCGGCGAGAATGCCCAAGCGCGCATGCAGGGCGCCATCCCGGAGGCCTACGCCGCGTTGGCGCAGCAGGTGTTCGCCGGCTGGGCGCAGTCGTCCGCCATCACCGAGGCGGACGATGTGGCGCAAGCGGTGTGGCGCGCGGCCACCGATCCGGCCTGCCCGCCACGCCAGGCGGCGGGGGCGGACGCCGTCGCCCTGTGCATGCCGGGCTGACGATCAGCCCGGCTTGCCGTCCAGGCGGCGCTTGGCCAGGTAAGGCGCATACACGCCCACATACAGGCAAAACGCGCCGGTCCAGCACAGCGCGCTGAGCGCCAGCAACGCCGGGCCGTAGTCCCATCCGAGCGCCGACAGCACACGGCTCAGGGCGCTCAGCTGGATCAGGCCGAACATCGCCGTCTCCATCTTGCCCGCGCGCAGCGGCCGGCCGGTGTGGCCCAGCGTGGTGCGCGTCATCATGCCCAGGATCAGGCCCGCCATCGAGCCCACCGTCAGCGCGTGGAAGCCGGCGCTGGCGCTGACCATCTGCCAGCGCGACAGCACCAGCAACAGCAGGCCGGCGGCGATCCACGCATACGACAAGTGCATGATCCACAGCAGCGGATAGCTGCCGGTGCGCAGCGCCTGCCAGCGCCACAGGCGCAGCAGCACCAGCGCCGCCGCCGCCACGCCCAGCGGCGTGATCAGCCAGGCCGGTACGACGGCCACCCAGGCCAGCGCGAAGCCGGCGATCAGGCCCAGCGACCAGCGGTCGAGCCTGGGCTGGACCAGCGGCGTGCTGCCCGGCGCGCCGTTGCGGGTGAACATGGGAATGATGCGGGTGCCGATGGCCGACTCCATCAGCACGATGACCAGGATCGCCGCCTGCGCCGGCGCAATCGGCGTGGTGGTCAACCAGCCCAGCGCGATGGCGTGGAACACGCCGTTGGCCACCGCCATCAGCGCGAGCAGGCCCACCAGGAAGTAGTTGCGTTTGTTGCCGGACTTGCTCAGCACCCGCCACAACGGCCAGGCCGCGGCCGGCAGGAACAGCCAGTCGATCGCGGCGCCCACCAGCGGCGGCGCCGCCAGCATCGCCAGCCGGCCCATCAGCCACAAGGCCACCAGCGCCGCCAGCTTGCCGCGCACCGGCGTCCACGCGCCGGTCCAGGCGAAGGCGGCGGTGTAGAGGAAGCCGACCACCACCGCCGCCGCCATGCCGAACACCATCTCGTGCATATGCCAGTTGAAGCCCACATGCAGCCAGGATGCGGCATCGGCGCTCCACCAGCCCAGGTAGCGCGCCATCCACAGCGGTATCGCCAGCGCGGCAAACACCGCCGCCGCCAGATAGAAGGGCCGGAAACCCAGTGCCCACAAGGGGTGGCTGCTGTCCCACGCGGACCTCGTGCCGGCGGGTTCTTCAATGTGAAGCAAGCTCATGATCTACATCCTGTAAGAGTACGCACCATTGTCGGCGCGGCATGGCGCGGCGTGAAGCCCGGCGCCCGTTTCGCATAACCTGGATCAAGAAAATCCAGATCGCCTTCGCCAGTTGGCGTGCTTTGGCTTAGGCTGTCGCTGTGGTTTTGATTCGGGTTCAACATCTAAGGAAATGCTATGCAAACAGAACTTCTCATCGACGGCATGGACGGCGAAGCCTGTGCCGACGCCATCGCCCAGCTGCTGGCCGAAATCGACGGCGTCAGCGATGTGCGCGTCTCGTTGCGCGACCGCGTGGCCCGCGCGCGCATCGACGCAACGCGCGTCTCGCCGCACCGGCTGATGCACACGCTGTCGCTGGCCGGCTATCCCGCCAGCGCACAGCCGGCCTTGGCGCCGGCCGCCACCGCCGCCAAGGCCGGCGGTTGCTGCGGCGGTTGCTGCGGCGGCTGATTTGCGCGGCGCTTCAGGCGCCGTTGTGCATGCGGTGCTCAACGGCGTACACGGCCGCCTGCACCCGGCTGCTCAGCTTGAGCTTTTTCAGCACGTTCTGCACATGGATCTTGACCGTGCTTTCGGCCAGGTCCAGCGTGCGCGCGATGCCCTTGTTGCTTTCGCCGCGGGCCAGGCAATCGAGGATCTCGCGTTCGCGCGGGGTCAGCTTGTCCAGTTCCGAGGCCACCGCCGGCGCCGCGCCGGACTGCAATTGCGCCACCAGCTTGGCCGTCATCGACTCGGCCAGCACGGTCTCGCCGGCCGCCGCGCGGCGGATCGCCCGCACCAGGAATTCGGTGTCGATATTCTTCAGCAGATAGCCGCTGGCGCCCGCCTTCAGCGCCACGCTCAGGTCTTCCGCGTCTTCCGACACGGTCAGCATCACGACCGCGCTGTCCGGGCAATCCTGGCGCAGCAGTTCCAGCGTTTCCAGGCCCGACATGCCCGGCATGTTCAGGTCCAGCAGCACCACCTGCGGCTTGAGCTGCTGCGCCCGCTTGACGCCCTCGAACCCGTCGGCCGCCTCGCCCACCACGACAAACTCCGGGTGGCGCTGCAGCAGCGAGCGTATGCCGCTGCGAAACAGCGTGTGGTCGTCCACCAGCAGCACGCTGATCGTATTTGCTTGCTTGTCCATCTACTCCAGCCTTTCTTGATAGGTTTAAGCCGCGCGGCGCTGGGCGCGTGGCAGGCGCAGCAGCACTTCGGTGCCGGCGCCCGGCGCCGAGCGCAGTTGCAGCTGCGCGGCGATGCGCTGGGCGCGCTCGCGCATGATGTTGACGCCGACATGGGCCTCGCCCTGCGTCTCCAGCGCGGCCGGGTCGAAGCCGTGGCCGTTGTCCTTGACGCTGAGCGTGAAGTCCTGGTCGTCCGTCAGCCGCACCCAGACCTGGCTGGCCGAGGCGTGCTTGCGCACGTTCGAAAGCGCCTCCTGCACGATGAACAGCAATTGCAGCTGGTGCTCGCGCGGGAACGGCGCGCCGTCCGAATCGGCGCTGAAATCGACCGCGATGCCGCTCTGGCGGCGGAACTTGTCGATCACCGTCTCCAGCGACGTCACCAGGTTGCCCTCCTGCAGCCGGGTGCGGAAGTTGTGCAGCAGTTCGCGCACATCCTGGTAGCTCTCCTCGACGCCGGCGCGCAGGGCCGGCACGATGCTCTCGACCTCGTCGATGCGCTGGCGCTGTAGCGACTGCTCCAGCATCTGCACCTGCAGGTTCAGGAAGTTCAGACCCTGGGCGATGCTGTCGTGCAGGCCCTGCGCCACCAGGTTGCGTTCTTCCGAAATGGCCAGCTCGCGGTCGCGGCCCTGCAGGCGCTGGTTCTCGATCGCCGTGCCGAGCAGCTGGCCCAGGGTTTCCAGCAGCGCCGTCTGGGCCGCCGTGAACGTGGTGGCCGCGCGGAAGTGCAGGTTGAAAAAGCCCATGTGCTGGCGCTGCGCGATGATGTGGAAGATCGAAATCGTCGCGAAACCTTCGCGGTGGCATTGCAGCGTATGGCCGCCGTCGCGCCGCCGCAGGTCGTGGATCACCGCCAGCTTGCTGACCACCGCCTCGCCGCACAGGCACTCGCCCACCTTCAGGCAGCGCTCGGTCTCGACCAGCTGCGCCGATATGCCCTGGTGCACCAGCATGTGCAGATTGCCGCGCAGCGGGTCCAGGATGCGCACCGAGCCGCCGTCGGCGCGAAAATATTCGCTGATGCGCTGCAGGAAGCCCTGGCACATCGGCTCGGCCGCCTGCGCCTGCTGCAGGAAAGAGGCGACGTCGTACAGCAGCGCCAGTTCGCGGTTTTGCAATTCCAGTTCGCTGGTCTTGAGCTGGACCCGCTGCTCCAGGTTGCTGTAGGAATCCTGCAGCTTGTCGGCCATCTGGTTGAAGCCGTTCGTCAGCTGGCCGAACTCGTCGTTGCTGTCGACTTCCAGCCGCACGCTGAAATCCTGCTCGCGCATGCGTTCGATGCCGCCCTGCAGCCGCGTCACCGGCGCCACGATCATGTCGAACAGCAGATAGATGATGCTGACCGTGCCCAGCAGGGCCAGCGCCAGCAGGATCAGCTGCGAGGCGCGCAGCCAGAAGGTGCGGGTTTCGCTGTCGCGCTCGATGCGGTGCACCAGCTGGTCGACGCGCAGCACGAACTGCTCGCTGCGCTGTTGAATGAGTTTGAGCTGGGCGCCGTCGCGCACGCCGGCCACCAGCAGGCCGCGCACCGGCGGCGCCACGTCGGCCTGCCATTGCTGGATCACCTCGGCGTAGGCGCCGTGGATGGCCGCGGTCGGCGGCAGGAACAATGGCCGCTGCGGATCGCCGCGCCGCAACAGCTCCAGCGTGCGCTCCATGCGCCGCAGTTGCTCGCCGACCTGCTGTGCGCCGTTGGCGCCACCATCCATTTGCGTGGCCAGCAGCGCCAGGCGGTAGCTGTCCATGCGCAGGCTGCCGGCCACGTTGATGGCGGCGGCGCTGCCCTCGAGCTGCCAGGACAGCAGCAAGGTCGAGCCGATCACGACCAGCGCGATCGCGAGAAAACTCAATAACAAGCCGACGATGCGGGTCGACAACTTTTGCCAGCCGGCGAACAGTCCGGGCTTCAACATGGCGACTCCTGGTATTGGTGGCAACGGCTGAGTATACACGCCTGGCGCGCCCACCTAGCCGCCCGTTTGCGACATGAAGCGCACGATCTTGGTCGGTTCGCGCCCGAAATCATGCTGCTGGGGCTTGAGTTCGATGGCTTCGCGGATCGCCTGCTCCAGTTCGGCGTCGCTGGCGCCGCCGCGCAGCAACGGGGCCAGCGGATATTGTTGCTCCTGGCCCAGGCACAGGTACAGCGTGCCGTCCACCGCCAGCCGCACCCGGTTGCAGGTGGCGCAGAAATGCTGCGACAGCGGCGTGATGTAGCCGATGCTGGCGCTGCCGTCGGCCGTGGACCAATAGCGCGCCGGCCCGCCGCCCAGCTCCAGCGCCTGCGGCACCAGCTGGAACTTCTCGGCCAGCCGCTGCTGCACCGGCGCCAGGTTCAGGTAGGCCGTGTTGCGGCCGGTCTCGCCCATGGGCATGACTTCGATCAGGCGCAGCACGAAATGTTGTTCGATGCAGAAGGCGGCCATGGCGTCGATCTCGGCGTCGTTGACGCCGCGCATGGCCACCATATTGATCTTGATCGGCGCCAGGCCGGCCGCCTTGGCCGCCTGCAGGCCGTCCAGCACCGCCGGCAGGCAGTCGCGGCCGGTGATGCCGGCCATGCAGTCGCGGTCCAGCGTGTCGAGGCTGACGTTGACGCGGCTGATGCCGGAGGCGGCCAGCGCCTCGGCGTGGCGCGCCAGCCGGGTGCCGTTGGTCGACAGCGACAGGTCGCGCACGCCTTCCAGGCTGGACAGGCGGGTCGCCAGCTGCGGCAGGTTGCGGCGGGTCAGCGGCTCGCCGCCGGTCAGGCGCACGCGCGTGGTGCCCAGGCGGGCGAAGGCCGCCACCACCCGCTCGATCTCGTCGAAAGTGAGCCAGTCGGGCGGATCTTCGTAACCCTTGAAATCCTTGGGCATGCAGTAAGTACAGCGCAGATCGCAGCGATCCGTGACCGACACCCGCAGATAGTCGATCGATCGACCAAAACGGTCGCTTAACATCGTCGCTCTCCTGTCATGATTGGTGTATCCATTGTAGCGGCCGGGAAGCGTCCTGCCACTGCGCATGATGGCCTAAGCGATATAGGCCGAAATGACTAGCCCCCGTCATTCCGCATCGGCGGACCGGCGCGCACGCGGGAATCCATGCTGAGCGTGCTGTCCAGCGTTCTATGGATTCCCGCCTGCGCGGGAATGACGGCTCGGTGCTACTGCACCAGCGGCGACTGCGCGCCGTCCAGCTCCACCCCGGCGATGTCGGCGCGGCCGACCAGGATGTGCAGGTACTGGTGCAAGGCGCGCTGCCAGGACTGGCGGCGCAGCTCGTCGGCGATCTGCGCCTGCACCGCGGCGAACGGCACCACGGCGCCGTTCACGCGCCGCTGGGCTTGCACGATGTGCAGGCCGAAACGGGTTTCCAGCAAGCGCCCCGCCAGCTCGCCCGCTTGCAGGCGGAACAGCAGCTCGTCGAACTCCGGCACGCACTGGCCGCGCGCCACCTGCCCCAGGCTGCCGCCGACCGCGCCCGACGGGCAGTTCGAGTACTGGCGCGCCAGCTCCTCGAAGCGCTCCGGCCGCGCCTGCAGCTCGACCAGGATCAGCTCGGCCGTCTGGCGCAGCAGCTCCAGCGGCGCCGCCGGCGTCACCTGGAACAGGATGTGGCGCGCCTCGACCAGGTCGCCGCTGCGGAAGCGCTGCTGCTGGCTGTGATAGTAGCGCTGGCAGCTGGCCTCGTCCGTGTCCGGCACCGTGACTTCCTGCGCGAACAGGGCCTCGATGCGCTGGTCGTCGTCGGCGCCGCCAATCTCCAGCCGCTCCGCTTCCTGCAGCAGCACCGTGCGCAGCACCACCTCGTGCACCGCCTGGCGCAGCGGGTTGGCCGCCTGCGCCTGGTGCGGCAGTTCCGCCGCGATGGCGCTGTCGTCGATGTCGACGCCGTTGACTGCGATACCCATGATGGTCTCCTTAGCGCGAACGCACCAGTTGATAAGCGCGGCTCAGGTAGGTGACGGCGCCAAAGCCGCTCCATACATGCACCAGGCGGGTGAACGGGAAGATCGCGAACAGCGACATGCCCATGAACAGGTGCAGCTGGAACACCAGCGGCGCGTCGACGATGAAGCCGGCGGCGTCGCCGCGCAGCGTGACCACGTGCTGCGCCCAGGTCATCAACTGGACCATCATGTGGCCGTCCATGTGCGAGGCCGAGGCGAAGATCGAGGTCAGGCCCAGCAGCAGAGTGGCCAGCAGCCACACCAGCACCAGCTTGTCGCGGAAGGTGCTGCGGGCGCGCACACGTTCGTTGCCCAGGCGGCGCGCCAGCAGCATCAGCAGGCCGACCAGGCACAGCGAGCCCATCACGCCGCCGGCCACCATCGCCACCAGCTGCTTGGCGCCGTGGCTCACGCCCAGCGTGTCCCACACCCACACCGGGGTCAGCAGGCCGGCCAGGTGGCCGAAGAACAGGCCCAGCACGCCGATGTGGAACAGCGGGCTGCCGAGACGCAGCATGCCGTTGTGCAGCGTCTGGCTCGATTCCGACTTCCAGCTGTATTGCTCGCGGTCGAAGCGGATCAGGCTACCCACCAGGAAAATCGCCAGCGCGATATACGGATAGATGCCGAACACAAATTGATGTAAATAGTTCATGTGATACTCCTCAATGACGCTGCGGCGCCGCCGCCTTGGGATAGAAATTCACCGGATGGACGCCGCCCATGGCCGGCGCCAGCAGCGGTTCGATGCCGTCGGCGCCGGGGCCGAAGGTCTCCAGCGCCTCGTCCATGTCGCGCACCGGTGGTTCGCTCAGCTCCTCGGCCTGCACCGGCGTCAGGGTCTGCAGCAGGTCGAACACGCAGGCATACGGGCTGCCGTTGGCGCGCAGCTTGCGGCCGACGAAGGCCAGCACGTGGATGGCGTCGCCCAGCATGCGCTCGGCCTCGTCCGCTTCCAGCTGCGACAGGAATTCCAGGAACAGCGGCACGTAGTCCGGCAGGTCGTTGCCGACCATTTGCAGGCCGTGCTTGCTGTACTCGGCCAGCAGATCGACCATGGCCTGGCCGCGGTCGCGCGACTCGCCGTGGATATGCTCGAACAGGTGCAGCGAATGCGACGGGTTGCGGTCGAACGTCATCACATACTGCTGCTGCAGGTCGATCAGCGCGGTGCGGCGCAGGTGCGTCAGCAGCCCGGCCAGCGCGCCGTGCCAGCGCGGCAGCGTGTTCTGCAGGGTGTGCTCCAGCTGCGGCAGTTCGGCCAGCAGCTCGGGCTCGGGGTATTGCAACAGCGCCGACAGCATGCAATAGCCGTGGCCTGCGGTATCGAGCTCAGACATCGAGGTTCTCCTTGACGTTATCCTTCTTCTTCCGTGACTTCGGCATCGACATGAAGATCTCCGAGCCGTGCTTGCGTTTGCCGAACAGGCTGGTGTCGCTGACGCCGTCCGAGCAACCGTTGCCGAAGCTGAAGCCGCAACTGCCCTTCTCGTTGAAGCTGTCCTCCGCCATTTCCTTGTGGCTGCTCGGGATCACGAAGCGGTCTTCGTAGTTGGCGATGGCCATGATGTGGTACATGTCCTCCACCATCTCCGGCTCCAGCCCGACCTGTTGCAGCACGTCGTAGTCCGGCGTGCCGGCCACGTGCTTGCTGCGCATGTAGGCGCGCATGGCCAGCATGCGGTCCAGCGCGCGTATCACCGGCTGCTGGTCGCCCGCCGTCAGCAGGTTGGCCAGGTATTGCACCGGAATGCGCAGGCTGGCCGTGTCCGGCAGGATGCCGTTCTTGCCCATGCGGCCCGATTCGGCGGCGGCCTGGATCGGCGACAGCGGCGGGATGTACCACACCATCGGCAAGGTGCGGTACTCGGGATGCAGCGGGAACGCCACCTTCCAGTCCACCGCCATCTTGTAAACCGGCGAACGCTTGGCCGATTCCAGCCACGAATCCGGGATGCCCTGGCGCCGCGCTTCCTCGATGATGGCCGGGTCGTGCGGATCGAGGAACAGGCCCAGCTGCGACGGATACAGGTCGCGCGGATCGGCCACCGAGGCCGCCTGCTCGATCTTGTCGGCGTCGTACAGCAGCACGCCGAGGTAGCGGATGCGGCCGACGCAGGTTTCCGAGCACACCGTCGGCTGGCCCGCTTCGATGCGCGGGTAGCAGAAGGTGCACTTCTCGGCCTTGCCGGAAGACCAGTTGTAGTAGATCTTCTTGTACGGGCAACCGGAGATGCACATGCGCCAGCCGCGGCACTTGTCCTGGTCGATCAGCACGATGCCGTCGTCCTCGCGCTTGTACACCGAGCCCGACGGGCAGGAGGCGACGCAGGTCGGATTGAGGCAATGCTCGCACAGGCGCGGCAAATACATCATGAAGGTGTTCTCGAAGGTGCCGTACATTTCCTTCTGCATGTTGTTGAACAGCGTGTCCTGGCTGCGCTGGGCGAACTCGCCACCCAGGTCGTCCTCCCAGTTCGGACCCCACTCGATCTTTTCCATCTTCTTGCCGGTCAACACAGAGATCGGCCGCGCGGTCGGCGGCGTTTCCGACAGCGGCGCGTTCTGCAGGCGCTCGTAGTCGTAAGTGAACGGCTCGTAGTACTCGTCGATCTGCGGCAGGTTGGGATTGGCGAAAATCTGCGCCAGGATCTTCAGCCGGCTGCCCTGGCGCGGCTCGATCTTGCCGGCGTCGGTGCGGCGCCAGCCGCCGTTCCACTTGTCCTGGTTTTCCCAGTGCTTCGGGTAACCGATGCCGGGCTTGGTCTCGACGTTGTTGAACCAGGCGTACTCGACACCGTCGCGGCTGGTCCACACGTTCTTGCAGGTGACCGAGCAGGTGTGGCAGCCGATACATTTGTCCAGGTTCAGCACCATGCCGATTTGTGCGCGAATTTTCATGCCAAGTTCTCCTTCCCAGTTGCTTCCTTCAACGGACCTTCCAGCCAGTCGACCTTGTTCATCTTGCGCACCAATACGAATTCATCGCGGTTGGAGCCGACCGTTCCGTAGTAGTTGAAGCCCCACGACAGCTGCGCGTAGCCGCCTATCATGTGGGTAGGCTTGGTGACGGCGCGCGTCACCGAGTTGTGGATGCCGCCGCGCTTGCCCGACATCTCGGCGCCGGGCACGTTGATGATCTTTTCCTGGGCGTGGTACATCATGGTCATGCCCTCCGGCACCCGCTGGCTGACGACGGCGCGCGCGGTCAGCGTGCCGTTGACGTTGAACACCTCGATCCAGTCGTTGTCGACGATGCCGGCCGCCTTGGCGTCGGTCTCCGACAACCACACGTGCGGGCCGCCGCGCGACAGGGTCAGCATGCGCAGGTTGTCCGAGTAGGTCGAGTGGATGCCCCACTTCTGGTGCGGCGTGATGAAATTCAGCGCCAGCTCCTTGTTGCCGTTCGGGTGGGCGCCCAGCATCGCCGCCGTGGTCTTGGTGTTGATGGCCGGCTTGTACACGCACAGTCCCTCGCCAAAATCGCGCATCCAGCGGTGATCCTGGTAGAACTGCTGGCGGCCGGTCAGCGTGCGCCAAGGGATAAGTTCGTGCACATTGGTGTAGCAGGCGTTGTAGCTGACTTCTTCCGATTCCAGGCCCGACCAGGTCGGCGAGGAAATGATCTTGCGCGGCTGCGCCTGCACGTCGCGGAAGCGGATGCTGTCGTGTTCGCGCGGCAGCGCCAGGTGGGTGTGGTCGCGGCCGGTGATCACCGACAGCGCCTCCCAGGCCTTGACCGCCACGTGGCCGTTGGTTTCCGGCGCCAGCGACAGGATCATCTCGGCCGCGTCGATGGCGGTGTCCAGCCGCGGCTGGCCGTGCGCCACGCCGGGCGCGGTCACCGTGCGGTTGATGCCGCGCAGTACCTCGACCTCGTGGCCGGTCTTCCAGCCTATGCCCTTGCCGCCGTTGCCCAGTTTTTCCAGCAACGGGCCGATCGAGGTGAACTTCTGGTAGATCTGCGTGTAGTCGCGCTCGACCACGGTGAAGTTCGGCATGGTCTTGCCGGGGATAGGCTCGCACTCGCCGGCGCGCCAGTCTTTCGGATCGAACGGCTGGCCCAGTTCGCCGGGGGTGTCGTGCATCAGCGGCGTCAGCACCAGATCCTGCTGGGTGCCCAGGTAGGCGCCGCCGATTTCCTCGAACTTCTTGGCGATGCCCTTGTAGATTTCCCAGTCCGAACGCGATTGCCACAGCGGCTGCACCGCTTCCGACAGGGGATGGATGAAGGGGTGCATGTCGGACGTGTTCAGGTCGTCCTTCTCGTACCAGGTGGCGGTCGGCAGCACGATGTCGCCGTACAGGCAGGTGGTCGACATGCGGAAGTCCAGCACCACCAGCAGGTCCAGCTTGCCTTCTGCGGCCGGGCGCACCTTGACGTCGCGCGGCTTGATGCAATCATCCTCGTTGCTCATCAGCGCGTTCTGCGTGCCCAGCAAATACTTGAGGAAGTACTCGTGGCCCTTGCCCGAGCTGCCCAGGATGTTGGAGCGCCAGACGAACATATTGCGCGGGAAGTTGGCCGGATTGTCCGGGTCGTCGCAGGAGAATTCGAGCTGCTTGTCCTTGATCTGGCCGACCGCGTAGTCGACCGCGCTCATGCCGGCGGCGGCGGCGGCGCGCGTCACCTCCAGCGGATTGGTTTGCAGCTGCGGCGCCGACGGCAGCCAGCCCATACGCTCGGCCTTGGCGTTGTAGTCCAGCAGCGTCATCGGCGCGACGTCGGGGCCGGCGGTTGGCGAGGCGATTTCCTCGGTGTGCAGTTTTTCATGGCGCCACTGGCTGGTGTGGGCGTAGAAGAACGAGGTGCCGTTCATCTGGCGCATCGGACGGTTCCAGTCCTGGGCGAACGCCAGCGGCGTCCAGCCGGTTTGCGGACGCAGCTTTTCCTGGCCCACGTAGTGCGCCCAGCCTCCGCCCGACTGGCCGACGCAGCCGCACATCATCAGCATGTTGATGATGCCGCGATAGGTCATGTCCATGTGGTACCAGTGGTTGAGCGCGGCGCCGACGATGACCATGCTCTTGCCACGGGTCTGGTCGGCGTTCTCGGCGAACTGGCGCGCCACGGTGATCACGTCGGCGGCCTTGACGCCGGTGTGCTTGACCTGCCAGGCCGGGGTGTAGGGGACGTCGTCCTCGTAGCTGGTGGCGACGTTGCCGCCGCCCAGGCCGCGGTCGATGCCGTAGTTGGCCATGGTCAGGTCGAACACGGTGGCGACCAGCGCGCTGCTGCCGTCGGCCAGCTGGATGCGCTTGACCGGCACGTTGCGCATCAGCATGTCGCTGGCGTCCTTGCCGCCGAAGTAAGGGAAGCCGACCGCCACCACCTCATCGCTGGCGCCGATCAGCGACAGTTGCGGATCGACCGGGGCGTTGTTGCCGCCCTCCTTCATTTCCAGGTTCCACTTGCCGGCCTCGCCCCAGCGGAAGCCGATCGAACCGGCCGGCGCGACGATGCGGCCGCTGGCCTCGTCGATGACCAGGGTCTTCCAGTCGGGGTTGTTGGTTTCGTCGAGCTTGTTGTCCAGCTGCGAGGCGCGCAGGAAGTATTCCGGCGCCAGGGTGCCGTTCTGCTCTTTCAGCAGCACCAGCATCGGGAAGTCGGTGTACTGCTTGGCGTATTCCTTGAAGTACTTGGACTGGTGCTGGGCGTGGTATTCCTTCAGGATCACGTGGCCCATGGCCATCGCCAGCGCGGCGTCGGTGCCCTGCTTGGGCGCCAGCCAGATGTCGCCGAACTTGGCCATCTCGCCGAAGTCGGACGACACCGCCACCGTCTTGGTGCCCTTGTAGCGCACCTCGGTGTAGAAGTGGGCGTCCGGGGTGCGCGTCATCGGCACGTTCGAGCCCCACACCATCAGGTAGGTCGAGTTGTACCAGTCGGCCGATTCCGGCACGTCGGTCTGCTCGCCCCACACCTGCGGGCTGGCCGGCGGCAGGTCGCAGTACCAGTCGTAGAAGCTCAGCGCCACGCCGCCGATCAGCGACAGGTAGCGCGTGCCGGCGGCGTAGCTGACCATCGACATGGCGGGAATCGGCGAGAAGCCGACGATGCGGTCCGGGCCGTATTTCTTGATCGTCAGCGCGTTGGCGGCGGCGATCATCTCGTTGCTCTCGTCCCAGGTGGCGCGCACGAAGCCGCCCAGGCCGCGCACCGACTTGTACAGCGCGGCGCGTTCCGGGTTCTGGCTGATGTAGTCCCAGGCCGTGACCGGGTCCATGGTCTTGCGCGCCTCGCGCCACATTTCCATCAGGCGGCCGCGCACCATCGGGTACTTGACGCGCTGCGCCGAATACACGTACCAGGAATAGCTGGCGCCGCGCGGACAGCCGCGCGGCTCGTGGTTGGGCAGGTCGGGACGGGTGCGCGGATAATCGGTCTGCTGGGTTTCCCAGGTAATCAGCCCGTTCTTCACATACACCTTCCAGCTGCAGGAGCCGGTGCAGTTGACGCCGTGCGTGGAGCGCACGATCTTGTCATGCTGCCAGCGCTGGCGGTAGGCGTTTTCCCAGGTACGGTCCTCGTGCACGACGGCGCCGTGGCCGTCGGAAAAGGTCGATACCGTCTTATTGAAGAACTTCAGGCGATCCAGAAAGTGACTCATGCTGCCTCCTAACTTGCACCCGGCGCTAGCCGGGCATGCGGTCGCATGCAACATGCATGGACTCGACGATGATTGCAGTCTAAGCAGCGCAGAGCCTGGTGTGAATCGGCAAGATGGTGGCCGGGCGGCGCGAGAAGGACTAGGCGGACTATGCCGAAGTGACTAGTTCGCGCTTCCCGGTAGCAGGTGCCGCGCCGCCAGCCAGCGGCCGTCGCCGGCGCGCACGTAGACATTGCGCACCAGCCCAGGCTGCTCCATCGCGCCCAGCTGAGCGAACATGGCGTCCAGGCTGCAGTAGCGCAGGACCAGCCCGCTGTCATAGCGGATCTGGCCGGTGATCGCGGCGCCGGCATGGCGGGCCGGCACCTCGCAGCGCGCATCGGGCGGCGGCGCCCACGAGACCGCATCGGCCGGGCCGTAGTTGCGCCACAGGGCGCCGGTGGCGGCGGCGGTGAGCAGCGCCAGCGCCACGCGGCAGGCAGGACGGTAGTTCGGATGGATACGCATAAGGCTTCCTTTCAACGCGGCCCCGGCTTGGGTCGCGCGACCATTATTCGTCGCGGCCGGCGCGCCGGTCCATGACCTGGGTCATGGCTTTCCAGGCGCGGTCTACGGCAAAGGGATTAGCCGGACTAGTCATTCATGGCAATGGGCAGCCGTGCCGCGGCGGGTTATACATACAGCCTGGATCACCGACCACCGAGGAAACATATGAATATCGCCACATTTGAAGAATTACTGATCGCCGCCGCCCTGCAGCCGCAGCCGCAACGCCTGCTGCTGGCCTTTGCCGTGGCCGAAGCGGATCCGGACGCACCGGCGCGCAGCACGCTGGTGCCGGTCATGTGCGTGGACAAGCAGGTGGGCGAACTGGACACGTTCAAGAACCTGGCCGAGGAGGCGCAAGGCATGGGCCAGGCCTGGGACGTGCTGCTGGTCACCACGCTGTCCGGCAGCGAGGGACGCCTGCCCGACCCGCAGCAGACCGACGCCGCGCTGAACAAGATGCTGGGCGCGATCCAGCAGGGGCAGATGGAACGCTTCCTGGCGTTCGACCGCCAGGGCGAACTGATGAGCTACGCCTGACATGGCCAAGATCTTTCCGCTGCGCCCGGCCAAGCCCGAGCTGATCTGCTGGGGCTGCGACCGCTATTGCCCGGCCAATTCGATGATCTGCGGTAACGGCTCGGACCGCAGCCAGCATCCCTACGAACTGTTCGGCGAAGGTTGGGAAAGCTTCGGCCTGAACGCGCAGGACCCGCCGCCGGCCGGCCCCGCGCCGGCTGCGGACGATGCCGACGCTCAAGATGGGGTCAAGTCTGACATTCGGACACAACCTCTTCCGTAGAGGCCGATACGGTAGAGGTCGTGTCCGAATGTCAGACTTGACCCCAGGCCGTCCTAGGCCGTCATGGCTTCGCGCGCGGTCAGCGGGCACACCAGCGGCAGGAATTGCTGGCGGCGCGGCGAGTACGCCATCAGCGCGCCGCTCTGCAAATCGAAATACCAGCCGTGCAGCTTGAGCTTGCCCTCGTCGACGCGGCGCTTGAGCCACGGGTAGGTCAGCAGGTTGTCCAGCGACAGCAGGATGCTGGCCAGCTCGCAGGCGTGGTGCTGCTCGGCGCTGCCGCGATGGGCCAGGTCGCGCCGCACGCGCTGCGCGACCGGCTCGGCGATGCGCATCCACTGGCCGACGAAATCGGTCTCGCGCTGCGCCGGACGCGGCGCCAGCAGCGCGCGGATGCCGCCGCAGCCGGCGTGGCCCAGCACGATCACGCGCTCGACCTCCAGCTCGCAGACGGCAAACTCGATCGCCGAGCTGACGCCGGCCGACGCGGTCGGCGTGCACGGCGGCACCAGGTTGGCGATATTGCGCACCACGAAGATGTCGCCCGGGTCGCTGCCGGTCAACAGCACCGGATCGACCCGCGAATCGCAGCAGCCGATCAGCAAGGTGCGCGGGCGCTGGCCGGCGCGCAGGCTGCCGTAGGGACTTTCGTCGTTGTTGAAATATTGCTGTTGAAAGCGGCTGAAGCCGCTGACGAATTTTTCGATGTCGTGCATGGTTGCCTCTCAGGCCGCGCAGCGCCGCAGCGCCGGCACGTCGAGTACGGTGACCTTGCGGCCCTTGAAGGTGATCAGCTGTTGCGTGCACAACTCGGCCAGGATGCGCGAGAAATGCTCGGGCGTCAGGTTCAGCCGCGAGGCCAGCACCGCCTTGGTGACCGGCAGCGTCAGCAGCCCGCCTTCGTCCTGGTGCAATTCCTTGAGCAGGTAACCGGCCACGCGCTGGATGCCGGAGCGCAGCGAGTACGACTCCATGTCGCACATCAGGCCGTGCATGCGCTGGCTCAGTCCGGCCAGCATCTTGCAGGCGAATTCGGGGTCGTTGTGGATCTCGCGGTAGATCGCCGGCTTGGCCACGTGCAGCAGCAGCGTGTCCTCGGTGGCCTGGGCCGAGACGATGTAGGGACTGCCCATGAACATCAGCGCCTCGCCGAAGCTCTGGCCCGGCCCGATCAGCTCGATGACCTTCTCGCCGCCCGCCAGCGAGGTGAACGCCAGCTTGACCTGGCCGTACAGCACCTGGTGGAAGCCGACGCACGGGTCGCCGCGCTGGAAGATCATGCCGCCCCGCTCGACCCGCAGCTCGGTGGTGCCGAGCGCGATGCGCGACAGTTCTTCCGGTCCCATGGAATTGAACAGCGGCACGCGCGACAGAAAGGTCTGCACCTTGATTTTGTTTTTTTCCATGGCCAGTCCTCAGATGGTGCGCGAATAGCGGGCCGGCTGCGGCCCCTCGACCGGCGGCGCGTGCAGGTAGCTGTCGAAGGCCATGCAGATATTGCGTATCAGCAGGCGTCCGCGCATCTTGACCCGCAAGCCCTTGCTGCCGATGCACAGCAAGCCCTGTTCCTCCAGCGGCTTCAGGCGTTCCAGCGCGTCGGCGAAATAGTCGGCGGCGGCGACGCCGTCCGGCAGCGGCAAGCTGGCGTAGTCCAGCTCGAAGTCGCACATCAGCTGGCCGATCACGGCGCGCCGCAGCAGGTCGTCCGCGCTGAGCACGATGCCGCGCGCGATCGGCAGCTCGCCCCGGTTCAGCCGCTGGTAGTAGGCCGACAGGATTTTCTCGTTCTGGCTGTAGCTGGCGCCGACCGCGCTGATGGCCGATACGCCCAGCGCCACCATCGGCGCGTCCGCATGGGTGGAATAGCCCTGGAAGTTGCGCTGCAGCTTGCCCTCGCGCTGGCTGCGCGCCAGGTCGTCCTCCGGCAGCGCGAAGTGGTCCATGCCGATGTAGACGTAGCCGGCCGCCGTCAGGCGCTCGATGCACAGGCCCAGCATGGCCAGCTTGGTTTCCGCGTCCGGCAGGTCGACGCTGTTGATCAGCCGCTGCGACTTGAACAGCTGCGGCATGTGGGCGTAGTTGTAGATGGCGACGCGGTCCGGCCGGGCGGCGACGATCTTGTCCAGCGTCGGCCCGAAGCTGGCCACGCTTTGCAGCGGCAGGCCGTAGATCAGGTCGACGCTGATGGAGCGGAAGCCGCAGTCGCGCGCGGCCTGCAGCACCTCCATCGTCTCCTGGTAGGACTGGATGCGGTTGACCGCCTGCTGCACCGCCGGATCGAAGTCCTGGATGCCCAGGCTGATGCGGTTGAAGCCCTGCTTGCGCAAGGTGGCGATGCGCGCCGGCGTGACCGTGCGCGGATCGACCTCGATCGAAAACTCGCCCTGCTCGTCCGGCGCGAAGTGGAACTGGCCGCGCAGCGTGGCCAGCAGCTCGTCCATCTGCCTGTCGCTCAGGTAGGTCGGCGTGCCGCCGCCGAAGTGCAGCTGGTCGACCCGCCGCCGGCTGCCCAGCAGGCCGCCCTGCAGCGCGATCTCGCGGTACAGGTAGCCCAGGTATTCGGCCGCCTTGCTGCGGTCCTGGGTGATGATCTTGTTGCAGCCGCAGTAGTAGCACAGCGACGCGCAGAACGGGATGTGCACATACAGCGACAGCGGCGCCGCCGGATCGACGCCGGCCACGGCGGCCCGGTACTGGGCGGCGCCGAAGCCGCCGTCGAAGCGGTCGGCGGTCGGATAGGAGGTGTAGCGCGGTCCCATCTGGTTCAGCTTGCGCACCAGCGCGGCGTCGAATTCGACCGACGGGGTCAGCGTGATCACGCGGGCGGATGGCATGGTCGTCGCTCCGTTCAGCAAGGCATGGCCGCGTTCTTGCGGGCGTAGCACCACCAGGTGATGGCGATGCAGCTGACGTAGAACGTGATGAAGCACCACAGCGCGGCGTCCGGGCCGCCGGTCATGGCGATCGAGGTGCCGTAGCTCTTGGGGATGAAGAAGGCGCCGTAGGCCGCGACCGCCGAGGTGAAGCCCAGCACGGCGGCGCCCTCCTTGTTGGCTTCGACGATGGCTTGCTGCTGCACGGCGGCCGGCTTGCCGGCGCTGGCGCGCTGGCGCTCGGTCAGGAAGATCACCGGGATCATGCGGAAGGTCGAGGCGTTGCCGACGCCGGTGCCGGCGAACAGCAGCATGAACATCCAGAAGAAGCCGTTGAAGTTGCCGCCCGCGCCGCCATGCGGCAGGAAGGTGATCACGCCGAACACCGCGCCGATCATGACGGCGAAGGTCCAGACGGTGACGCGGGCGCCGCCCAGCTTGTCGGAGATGATGCCGCCGACCACGCGCGCCAACGCGCCGACCAGGGGGCCGAGGAAAGCGTATTGCAGCGGATTGAGGTCCGGGAACTGGGTCTTGATCAGCAGCGGGAAGCCGGCCGAATAACCGATGAAGGAGCCGAAGGTGCCGGTGTAGAGCCAGCACATCAGCCAGTTATGCTTGCGCTTGAAGATCACCGCCTGGTCGGCGAACGAGGCCTTGGCCGAGGCCAGGTCGTTCATGCCGAACCACGCCAGCACGCTGCTGACGACGATGAAGGGCACCCAGATGAAGCCGGCGTTCTGCAGCCACAAGGTGGTGGTGTGGCCGGCCTTGGTGGCGCTTTGCGGATCGCCGCCCAGGCTGCCGAACACGCCGGCGGTGATCACCAGCGGCACCACGAACTGCACCACCGACACGCCCAGGTTGCCCAGGCCGGCGTTCATGCCCAGCGCGTAGCCCTTCTGCGCCTTCGGGAAGAAGAAGCTGATGTTGGCCATCGACGAGGCGAAGTTGCCGCCGCCGAAGCCGCACAGCAGCGCCAGCACCAGCATGGTCGGGTAGCCGGTGCTGACGTCCTGCACCGCGTAGCCGATGCCGACCGCCGGGATCAGCAGCGAGGCGGTGGAGATGGTGGTCCACTTGCGGCCGCCGAAGATCGGCACCATGAACGAGTAGAAAATCCGCAGGGTGGCGCCGGACAGGCCGGGCAAGGCCGTCAGCCAGAACAGCTGGTTGGTGCTGTAGCGGAAGCCGATGGCCGGCAGGTTGACCACCACCACGCTCCACACCATCCACACGGCGAACGCCAGCGCCAGCGCGGGGATCGAGATCCACAGGTTGCGGTTGGCGGTGTTGCTGCCGCCGCTGCCCCAGAACGCAGGGCTCTCCGGCTCCCACGTGTTAATCATGTACTTGCTCATCATTTTCTCCTGGTAGATTTTGGGCTCAGGCGGCGACCGCGCCGGCGACCGGCTGCGCTGCCGCCGTGGGGCGGAACGAGTAATGCATCCAGACCAGCGACACGCAGACCGTGCCGTACAGCAGCATGAAGGCGCTGGAGCGCACGCCGGTCAGGTCCAGCAGCGCGCCGAACAGGATCGGCAGCACGAAGCCGCCCAGGCCGCCGGCCAGGCCGACCACGCCGGACACCGCGCCGATGTTGTCGCTGAAGTCGTCGCCGATGAATTTGAAGACCGAGGCCTTGCCGATCGCCATCGCGGTGCCGACCACGAACAGCAGGCCGGTGAACATCCATGGCGTCAGCGCCAGTTGCAGTTGCAGGTCGCCGTGGGTGGTCTTGACGGTCATCGCGGTGGGCGGATAGGACAGCAGGAAGAAGCAGACCCAGCACACCCACATCACCCACCAGGTGACCTTGTGGGCGCCGTAGCGGTCGGCGATCCAGCCGCCCAGCGCGCGCAGCACGCCGCCCGGCAGCGAGAAGCAGGCCGCCAGCAGGGCCGCCAGGCGCAGGTCGAAGCCGTATTCGCCGACGTAGTATTTGGTCATCCACAGCGCCAGGCCGACGTAGCCGCCGAACACCACCGAGTAGTACTGGCAGTAGCGCCACACGCGGCGGTCCTTGAGCACCTTGAGCTGCTCGGAGAGCGGCACGCTGGCGCCGCTCTGGTGCGAGGGGTCGGTGGCCGAGAACACCCAGAACAACAGCGCCGTGACCAGCATGGCGACGGCGTACACGGTGGGCAGCATTTGCCAGCCCCAGCCCGCGATGATGGCCGGCGCGACGAACTTGGTCAGCGCCGAGCCGGAATTGCCGGCGCCGAAGATGCCCATCGCCAGGCCGCGCCGCTCGCGCGAGAACCAGCGCGCCACATACGGCGTGCCGACCGAGAACGAGCCGCCGGCCAGGCCGATGAACAGGCCCAGCACCAGGAACTGCCAGTAGGCGCTGGCCAGGCCGACCAGGTAGATGGCCGGCACGGTGGCCAGCATCAGCAGGAAGAACACGATGCGGCCGCCGTATTTGTCGCACCAGATGCCGAGCGGCACACGCACCAGCGAGCCGCTGAGCACGGGCATGGCGGCCAGCAGGCCGAATTCGGTTTCATTCAGGCCGAGCATCTTCTTGATGGGGATGCCCAGCACGGCGAACATCATCCAGATCGCGAAGCAGATCGTGAACGACAGGGTGCTGCTGACGAGCACCTGGACTGCCTTGTTATTGTTAGACACTTTCAATCTCCTGACGGACATGGGGATGGCATCAGCTTAAGCGCTGCGGCCCGGCCCGGCTATCGGCAGCACGGCTATCCCCGCAAGGCAATCAGGCTAGCGGCCTAGGCCGAAAGAACTAGGCCGCCACGGCATCAGGCGCATGGACAGGACAGGCCAGATCGGCCAGAGTGACCGCATCCAGCGCCGCCAGGTAGGCGTGCACCGCACGCCCCAGCATGCCCTGCACGCAGCAGCGCCCGGCATGCACGCAGGAGGCCTGGCGGGCGTCGAAACAATCGGCCATATAGAAGTCCGGCTCGCTGGCGCGCACCACGGCGCCGATGCGGATCGCCGCCGGCGCGCGCGCCAGCGCGATGCCGCCGTGGCGCCCGCGCACGGTGCGGATCACGCCGGTCAGGCCGAGCTGGTACACGACCTTGGTCAGGTGGTGCCTGGACATGCCGTGCAGCTCGGCGATTTCGGCGATCGTCGCCAGCCGGTCCTGCTGGCCCGCCAGGTAGATCAGGGTGCGCAGCGTGTAGTCGGTGAAGGCGGTCAGGCGCATGAAGGGCTCCAGTGAAGTCGGCAGCGCCATTATTCATGCATCGTAAATATTTGTTCATAACTTGCATCAAGAAAAACTGGAATCGAATATACATGTTTAAACGGCGCGCCTAGAATCGGCTCCGTCGATCCGGTCCTGACCGCCTCGCGTCTCATTCCACCAACTAAAGGAACCATGCCATGCAAGCCACACGCAAGCTCTGGACCTGGCTCGCCGTCATCTGCGCCCTCTCCTTCGCCGTCCTCGGCTGGGTGGGAGCGGAAATCTACCTGACCGCGCCACCCATCCCCAAACAAGTCCTCAGCGCCGACGGCGCCGTGCTGTTCGACGAAGGCCAGGTCGACCGCGGCCAGCAAGCCTGGCTGTCGGCCGGCGGCCAGCAGCTCGGCACCGTCTGGGGCCACGGCAGCTATGTCGCGCCCGACTGGTCGGCCGACTGGCTGCACCGCGAGGCGCTGGCGCTGCGCCAGATCTGGGCCGAGCGCGAGTTCGGCGCCCGCTTCGACGACCTGAGCAAGGCCAACCAGGCGGCGCTCAACGCCCGCCTGAAGGAAGAAATGCGGCACAACACTTATGACGCAGCCAAGGGCAGCATCACCTTGTCGGCCGACCGCGCCGCCGCCGTGCGCGACGTGGCGCGCCACTACACCGGCCTGTTCGGCGACGACCGCGCGCTCGACCACCTGCGCGAACAATATGCGATGAACGCCAATGCGCTGACCGACGCCGACGACCTGAAGGCCCTGCCGGCCTTCGTGTTCTGGTCGGCCTGGGCGGCCGCCACCGACCGTCCCGGTGCCGTCGACCTGAGCTACACCAGCAACTGGCCGCACGAGCCGCTGATCGACAACCGTCCCAGCACCGGCGCCGGCGTCTGGTCGATCGCCAGCATCATCCTGATGATAGGCGCCATCGCCGCCATGGTGATGGTGCATTCGGCCGCCAAGGAGGAAGCCGATCCGGTGCCGCCGAAGACCGATCCGCTGTTCAACCTGAAGCCGACGCCGTCGATGCTGGCGACCAAGAAATACTTCTTCGTCGTCATCGGCCTGATCCTGGCGCAGGTGGGCATGGGCGTCATCACCGCCCACTACGCGGTCGAGGGCCAGAGCTTCTTCGGCTATCCGCTGGCGCAGATCCTGCCGTTCGTGGTCAGCCGCACCATCCACACCCAGTTCGCGGTGCTGTGGATCGCCACCGCCTGGCTGGCCACCGGCCTGTACATCGCGCCGGCCATCTCCGGCCACGAGCCCAGGTTCCAGAAGCTGGGCGTGAACCTGCTGTTCTACGCGCTGCTGTTCATCGTGGTCGGCTCGACCGCGATGGGCTGGATAGGTTCGCTGCAACACAAGGGCACGGCGTTCGCCTTCTGGATCGGCAACCAGGGCCTGGAGTTCACCAGCATGGGCCGCATCTGGCAGATCCTGCTGTTCGTCGGCCTGCTGTTCTGGGTGCTGCTGCTGGGCCGCGCGCTGTGGCCGGCGCTGGTCAAGAAATCGGAAAGCCGCGGCCTGATCATGATGGTGTTCCTGGCCGCGCTGTGCATCGGCGGCTTCTACGCCACTTCGCTGACCTGGGGCCGCCATACCCACTACTCGATGATCGAATACTGGCGCTGGTGGCTGGTGCACCTGTGGGTCGAGGGCTTCTTTGAAGTGTTCGCCACCGCCGTGATCGCGCTGCTGTTCACCCGCCTGGGCCTGATCCGCGCGGCCACCGCCAACAGCGCCATCGTGCTGGAAACCATCGTGTTCCTGTTCGGCGGCATCCTCGGCACGCTGCACCACCTGTACTTCACCGGCACCCCGACCTTCGTGATCGCCATCGGCGCCATGTTCTCGGCGCTGGAAGTGGTGCCGCTGTCGATGATCGGCGTCGAAGCCTGGCGCAACTACCAGCGCTCCAAGGCCGCGCCCTGGGTGCAGACCTACAAGTGGTCGATCCTGTGCTTCATCGCGGTCGGTTTCTGGAACACCATCGGCGCCGGCCTGCTGGGCTTCTCGATCAACACCCCGATCGCGCTGTACTACATGCAGGGCCTGAACATGACGGCGGCCCACGGCCATGCCGCGCTGTTCGGCGTGTACGGCATGCTGGGCATCGGCTTGCTGCTGTTCTGCCTGCGCGGCCTGAGCGACCGCCTGGCCTGGTCCGACGCGCTGCTCAAACCGATGTTCTGGTGCCTGAACATCGGCCTGGCGATGATGGTGTTCATCTCGCTGGTGCCGGCCGGCATCTACCAGGCCTGGGCCAGCGTCAGCACCGGCATGTGGTTCGCCCGTTCGCCGGAGGTGATCCATTCGAAGGTGATGGAAACCCTGGTCTGGATGCGCGTGCCCGGTGACGTGGTGTTCGCCATCGGCACGCTGTTCCTGGCGCTGTTCGCCTGGCGCCTGCTGACCGTGCGCGGCAAGGCCCGCCTGGCGGCCGTCGTCGCCGACCGCGCCTGATTCCGGGTGTTGTTCCCGCGGGGCGGTGCGCCGCCCCGCTTTCTTATCCAAGGAGTTCACCATGTCCCACGATTGTTCCCAGCCCGCCATCCCGGACGGCATCTATCCCTTCGACGCCCGCGGCGTGGCCCGCCGCATGCGCCACGCGGCCATCTTCGGCGCGCTCGACGCGCTCAACCCCGGCGAGATCATGCGCTTCTGTAACGACCACGACCCGCTGCCGCTGCTGGCCCAGATCCAGCACCGCTACGGGCCGCGCGTGGAGGCGGCCTATGTCTCGCGCGTGCCCGGCCAGGTGATCATCGACTTCCTGGTCACCGCGCACTGAACTTGCCGCAACTTCAGATTCGATAACCCAGGTCAAGGATTTTGCGGTTTGCTTCCCCTAGCATGGATGCGCACTCCCCGTGGGTGCGCCCCACAACTACAAGGCGAATAAAAAAATGAAAACGCAATTGAAACTGGTCGCAGCCGGCATTACCAGCGCCGTGCTCGCCATGCTCCCCGCCACCGCGGCCGAAACGGCCCTGCCCACCATCACCCAGGAACTGCTGGCGCCGCCGCTGCTGCCGCCGCCGATCACCCGCAAGACCCCGGCCAAGGTGGTGGTCAACCTGACGGTGGAAGAAGTCGAGCGCGAGATCGCCCCCGGCAGCCGCTACACCTTCTGGACCTTCGGCGGCACCGTGCCGGGCAAGATGATACGGGTGCGCGAAGGCGACACCGTCGAGCTGCACCTGCTGAACCTGCCGGACAACAAGCTGCCCCACAATATCGACCTGCACGCCGTGAGCGGTCCCGGCGGCGGCGCCGCGCAGACCCTGATCGCACCCGGCAACGAAGCGAGCTTCACCTTCAAGGCGCTGTCGCCCGGCCTGTACGTGTACCACTGCGCCACCGCGCCGGTCGGCATGCACGTGGCCAACGGCATGTACGGCATGATCCTGGTCGAGCCCAAGGAAGGCATGGCGCCGGTCGACCGCGAATACTATGTGATGCAGGGCGACTTCTACACCAGCGGCGCCTACCGCGCGCCCGGCGTGCAGGGCTTCGACATGCAGAAGGCCATCGACGAGAAGCCGACCTATGTGCTGTTCAACGGCGCCGACGGCGCGCTGACCGGCAACAACGCGCTGACCGCCAAGGCCAACGAGAAGGTGCGCCTGTACTTCGGCGTGGGCGGTCCCAACATCACGTCCAGCTTCCACATCATCGGCACCATCTTCGACCGCGTCTACACCGAGGGCGGCAGCCACTACCAGGAAAACGTGCAGACCACGATGGTGCCGGCCGGTGGCTCGACCATCGTCGAATTCGTCCCGCGCGTGCCGGGCAACCTGACCTTGGTCGACCACTCGCTGACGCGCGCCTTCAACAAGGGCGCCATCGGCCTGCTGGCGGTGAGCGGGCAGGAGCGGCCGGACATCTACGGCAAGGGCGTCAAGAAGGCGCTGGCCGGCGCTGCCGCCCAGTCCGCGGCCAAGGCCGCGCCGCCGGCCGCCAAGCCGGCCGTGGCCGGCGTCGACCGCGCCCAGCAACTGCGCGGCAAGGCGGTCTACGACAGCAACTGCTCGGCCTGCCATCAGGCGGACGGCAAGGGGGTCGCCGGCGTGTTCCCGCCGCTGGCCAATTCCGACTTCTTCCAGCAGCGGCCGTATGAGATGGCACACATCGTGCTCCACGGACGCAATGGCGAGATCGTCGTCAACGGCGAGCACTACAACGGCATCATGCCGCCGCAGGACCTGAGCGACGACGACATCGCCGCCGTCATCAACTATGTCGGCGTCGAGCTGAACAAGGGCACGCCCGCGGTCACGCCGGCCCAGGTGCGCGACATGCGCAAGTCGCGCCAGCCATGAAACCCGGTGCCGCGTCCGTCGGCTTGCTGCCGGCGCTGCTGATGCTGGCGGCGCTGGCTGGCGGCGCCGGCGCCACCAGCGCCGCCGACGCCGGCTACATCGCCATCGCCGGCGGCACGCTGCGCAGCGTGCTGCCGGCCGACGGCGTGGACGCACCGGCGCTGGTGGCGCCCTACCTGCTGCGCAGCCGGCTGGTCACCAACGCCGAGTATGCGGACTTCGTGCGGCGCACGCCGGCCTGGCAGCGCGGGCTGGCGCCGGCGCTGCTGGCGGCGCCGAGCTATCTGTCCGGCTGGAGCGGCGCCACCGACTACGCGCCGCTGGCCGCCGACGCGCCGGTGGTGCGCGTGGGCTGGTTCGCCGCGCAGGCGTATTGCGCCTCCGAAGGCGGACGCCTGCCGCGCTGGTACGAATGGGAGTTCGCGGCCGCCGCCGACGACCATCGTGCCGACGCCCGCGACGACCCGGCCTGGCTGGCCCACATCCTCGGCTGGTACGCCGACGCCGGCAAGCAGCCGCCGCGCAGCGTGGCGACCGGAGCGGCCAACTTCTACGGCATCCACGACCTGCATGGACTGGTGTGGGAATGGGTCGAGGATTACAGCGGCCTGTTCGTCAATGCCGACAGCCGCGCCAGCGGCGACCAAAAACTGCTCGACTATTGCGGCGGCGCTGCGGTGTCGCTGGCCGACCGCCGCAACTACGCCGTGCTGATGCGCCTGGCCCTGCTGTCCGCGATGGAAGCGCGGCAGGACGGCGCCAACCTGGGATTTCGCTGCGCGCGCGATCCCGTTCCCCAAATTCAAGAAAGCAAGCCATGAACCATATCGTCTCCCTGCGCCGCGCCGTCCTGGCCGCCGCGCTGCTGGTCCCGCTGTGCGCCTGGACGGCTCTGGCCGCCGCGCTGCCCGGCAACTCGATCTACCGCCTCGACGCCACGCTGACCGACGCCACCGGCCAGCACTACGCCCTGCACGACATGGCGGGCACGCCGGTGCTGATCACCATGTTCTACGGCGACTGCCATGCGGCCTGCCCGGTGATCATCGAAACGCTCAAGCGCACGGTGACCGCGCTGGGGCCGGATGGCAAACGGCTGCGGGTGCTGATGATCAGCCTCGATCCGCGCCATGACACGCCGGCCTCGCTGTCCGGCCTGCTGAAGATGCATCAGCTCGATCCGGCGCAATTCCGGCTGGTGACGGCCGACGGCGACAGCCAGACGCGCGCGCTGGCGGCCACGTTGAACATCAAGTACCGCAGGCTGGAGAACGGCGAGATCAACCACACCACCCGCATCGCGCTGCTCGACGACAAAGGCACGCTGCAGGTCGACAGCACCCGGCTCGATGCCGAACCGGATCCGGTGTTCGTCAAGCGGGTGGCTGCGTTGATCAAGTAAGCCGGGTTGATGACTTGAGCTTAAACCCCTCGTGACTTCCAACAAAGCCGAGGCGGGTGTAAAAACGATGCGCCTCCGCCCTGCTTTTATCGCTGGTCAGCTGAACCAAACCACAATTGCGTTCACGAGCCAGCAAGATGGCTTGCTGCATGAGCCAAGTACCGATTCCCTGCCCGCGCAAGCCACTGTCAACCCGCACGGCTTCGATATTGGCTCGCAGCGCGCCACGACGGCTAAGTCCGGGTATGAAGGTCAATTGCAACATCGCGATGAGCCTTCCCTCCAGCTCGCCGACCAGCAAGTGCTGATTGATATCGCTATCTATTGCGTTGAAAGCCTGAACATAACAGGCTTCGCTACTGCCGATAGCTTCTCGATTTTTCCCTAAGGTGTCATCGGCCAATAGTTCCAACAATCGAGACAAATCCCCGATTCCGGCGCGACGCGCGGTCAATTTTTCATGATTAATCATAAAGCTTCAGGGTCCGTTCCGGCAAGCCAGGGCTGCGTTGATCAGGTAAAGAATCGGAGGATTTACTCGGCCAGGCGCTCGGGATATGCACATGGGGTGCGCCGCCGCGCTCCTTGTGGCAAAACCTCGATTTTCTCTTCGATTTTCCCCGATTTTTCCAAGCATTGGGCTATTTCCGGATTTGCCGGCCTAATTTGGGGAAAGCCGAAAAAAATAGGGGAGAAAACAGGAGGTTCGCTACAAGGACCGCGCAGGCGTGCCCCAACCGCGGCTTCAGGTGCGCCGGATCACAATGTGGGTTGCCTTCTCCGTTCCCACGAACTCGACGCATTCATATCCCAGCGCCCGCAGGTCCGCCCCTTCGAACAGGCGCTCGCCACTGCCCAGCAGAATCGGCGAGATCGCGATGTGCAGCTCGTCGATAAGCCCTTCGTGAAGATACTGCCTGATCACGTCGGCGCCGCCGCCGACGCGCACGTCTTTGCCGCTCGCGGCTTCGCGGGCACGCTCCAGCGCTTCGTGGATGCCGCCGGTGACGAAGTGGAATATCGTGCCGCCTTCCATCTGGATCGATGGCCGCGCATGATGGGTCAGGACGAAAACCGGAACGTGGTACGGTGGGTTATCGCCCCACCAGCCGTTCCAGTTCAAGTCCGGCCAAGGCCCACGTACCGGTCCGAACATGTTCCGCCCAAGAATCCACGCACCGACATTCTTGAATCCCCGCGCCGCAAAATCGTCGTCGACCCCGGTTGTGCCATCGCCCGCACCATGGGCCTGCTGGAACGTGCGGGTCGGGATGAACCACTGGTGTAGCTCCTTGCCACCCACGCCGAGCGGTTCATTGAGATCCTGATTCGGCCCCGCCCCATAGCCATCGATAGAAATCGTGAAACTTTCAACTCGAACTCGCGTCATTTTGATCCTCCATTCAAATCATCGTTCCGATACTGCATGCCTGGCGCGTCGTCTGGGCGTTTGGCAAACCCACAATGTATATAAAAATCGGCTCTACCCTTTGCACAGAACAGCTGGATGTCAATAATCCCCGCAACCCGACACCGCGCAACCAATGCGTTTATCAATTCCTCGCCAAGACCACGGCGCTGATAATCAGGACGAACAATCATCTCCGTAATGAAGGCATGCAGCTTGCCATCCGAAATGACGCGAGCGAAGCCAATCAATTGGTCTGCATCATATGCGGCAAATGACGCCCAGGAGCCGCGCAACGTCGCTTCGTAAAAGTCGTCGCGCCGGTCAAGCGGTCCCCAACCTGTGGTGTCATAGAGGGCTTTAAACGCAGCCGCGTCCGGTGTCGCTGGAGAGAATGTGTAGGTCATCCAGCTATTTTAATTAATTTTCTTACACTGCACGTAAAGCCTCCGTGCCGGCCAGACGCCGGCCTCTTAGTACCGCTCAAAGACAATCCATATCAAGGAATTGCAAGGTCGCACTGACTTTCATTGACGACACCATATCTAGTGCCTAACCTAGGCAAACCAACTAGATATGGGATCAAGGAGCAAGCATGCAAGGATTAATTCACACCCGGATCATCAAGCGCGACGGCAGCGAGCAAGCCTTCACGCTGGCCAAGATCGAGGCCGCACTGTTGAAAGCCGGCCGCGCCAGCGGCGAGTTCGACCTGCCCGAAGCGCGCCACCTGGCCGAGTGCGCGCTGCTGCACCTGTCGTCGCTGCGCCCGCAGGACCGGCTGACGGTCGAACTGATACAGGACACCGCCGAACGCGTGCTGTACGACGCCGGCTACCGCAAGACACTGCGCAGCTACGTGGTCTACCGCGAACAGCACGCCAAGCTGCGCCAGGACCGCCACGCGCTGGTCGACGTCGCCGCCTCCATCAACGAATACCTGGAGCGCCAGGACTGGCGCGTCAACGCCAACGCCAACCAGGGCTACTCGCTGGGCGGGCTGATCCTCAACGTCTCGGGCAAGGTCATCGCCAACTACTGGCTCAGCCACGTCTACCCGCCCGCCATCGGCGCAGCCCACCGCGAGGCCGACCTGCACATCCACGACCTCGACATGCTGGCCGGCTACTGCGCCGGCTGGTCCTTGCGCACCCTGCTCAACGAAGGCTTGAACGGCGTGCCCGGCAAGGTCGAATCCAGCCCGCCACGCCACATGTCGAGCGCGATCGGCCAGATCGTCAACTTCCTCGGCACGCTGCAAAACGAATGGGCCGGGGCGCAAGCCTTCAGTTCCTTCGACACCTACATGGCGCCGTTCGTGCGCAAGGACGGCCTCAGCTACGACGAGGTCAAGCAGTACATGCAGGAACTGATCTACAACCTCAACGTGCCGTCGCGCTGGGGCACGCAGACGCCGTTCACCAACCTGACCTTCGACTGGGTCTGCCCGGAAGACCTGCGCGAGCAAATCCCCCGCATCGCCGGCGAGGACATGCCGTTCGCCTACGGTGAACTGCAGGCCGAGATGGACCTGATCAACCAGGCCTACATCGAGATCATGATGACCGGCGACGCCAAGGGCCGCGCCTTCACCTTCCCGATCCCGACCTACAACATCACCGAGGACTTCGACTGGGACAGCCCGAACGCCGAACGCCTGTTCGAGATGACGGCGCGCTACGGCCTGCCCTACTTCCAGAACTTCATCAACTCCGAGCTCAAGCCCAATATGATACGGTCGATGTGCTGCCGCCTGCAGCTCGACCTGCGCGAGCTGCTCAAGCGCGGCAACGGCCTGTTCGGCTCGGCCGAGCAGACCGGTTCGCTGGGCGTGGTGACCATCAATTGCGCCCGCCTCGGCTATCTGCACCGCGGTGACGAGGCCGGCCTGCTGGCGGCGCTGGACCGCCTGCTGGAACTGGGCCGCGACAGCCTGGAGATCAAGCGCAAGGTGATCCAGCGCCACATGGACAACGGCCTGTTCCCCTACACCAAGCGCTACCTGGGCACGCTGCGCAACCACTTCTCCACCCTGGGCGTGAACGGCGTCAACGAGATGGTGCGCAACTTCGACCCGAGCGGCGAGCACGACATCACCAGCGAGTGGGGCCGCGCATTGGCGCTGCGCCTGCTGGACCACGTGCGGGCGCGCATGGTCGAGTTCCAGGCCGAAACCGGCCACATGTACAACCTCGAGGCCACGCCGGCCGAGGGCACCACCTACCGCTTCGCCAAGGAAGACCGCAAGCGCTATCCGGCCATCCGCCAGGCCGGCACGCCAGAAATGCCCTACTACACCAACTCCTCGCAGCTGCCGGTCGGCTACACCGACGATCCGTTCGAGGCGCTGGAGCAGCAGGACGAGCTGCAGCGCAAGTACACCGGCGGCACCGTGCTGCACCTGTACATGACGGAAGCGCTGACCAGCGCCGACGCCTGCCGCTCGCTGGTGCGGCGCGCGCTGAGCCGCTTCCGCCTGCCCTACATCACGGTCACGCCGACGTTCTCGATCTGTCCCAAGCACGGCTACCTGAACGGCAGCCACCCGTACTGCCCGAAATGCGACGCTGAACTGCTGGCGCGCAAGCAGGCCGCCAGCGCCTGACCTCTCTTAACCTCAACCAAGGAAATACCATGAACAATCTGCCGCAAACCACCATCGCCGAACTGGACAACGCCGAACGCCAGCCTTGCGAAATCTGGACCCGCGTGATGGGCTACCACCGCCCGCTGGCCTCGTTCAACATCGGCAAGCAGGGCGAATTCCATGAACGCAAATTCTTCAGCGAAGCCGCTGTCAACGCCAGCCGCTGACATGGGCGCCGCCACGCTCAAGGTGGGCGGCTACACGCCGTTCAGCGCCACCGAATACCCCGGCCTGCTGTCGGCCGTGGTGTTCGTGCAGGGCTGTCCGTGGCGCTGCGGCTATTGCCACAACCCGCATCTGCAGCCGCGCACCGGCGCCAGTCCGCTGCCGTGGGACGACATCCTGTCGGCGCTGGCGCGCCGCGTGGGCTTGCTGGACGCGGTGGTGTTCTGCGGCGGCGAGGCCACCATGGACCCGGCGCTGGGCGATGCCATCGCCCAGGTACGCAAGCTGGGCTTCCGGGTCGGACTGGAGACGGCCGGCATCTATCCCGACCGGCTGGCCAGCGTGCTGCCTCTGGTGGATTGGGTGGGCCTGGACGTCAAGGCGCCGTTCTCGCTGTATCCCGTCGTCACCGGCGTGCCCGGCAGCGGCGATCCGGTGCGGGCCAGCATCGCCGCCGTGCAGGCCAGCGGCGTCGCCTATGAATGCCGCACCACCGTGCATCCGGCGCAGTTGCCGCCGACGCAGCTGGTGGCGCTGGCGCGGACGCTGTCGGCGCTCGGCGTCGGGCATTATGTGCTGCAGGAGTTCCGCGCCACCGGCTGCCAGGACCAGGCGCTGCTCACCAGCGCGGTGGCCGGCTATCCGGGGGGCGAGTTGCTCGAACGTATCGAGCCGCTGTTCCCCCGCTTCAGCGTGCGCCGCAACCACTAGCGCGGGCGCCGTCCCGGCAGGCTGTCGAGCAAGCGGGTCAAGGCCTGCTTGCTCAATTCCATCAGCGGCAACGCGATCCCATCCAGGGTATTCTTGACCAGCAGGCCCAGTTCGGTGTCGCCCTGCATCGACAGCCGGCGCGCGAAGAACAAGGTGTCCGGGTCCAGCTCGCGCCGCGCCAGCGCGATGAAGTCGCGCGTGCAGGCGCCGATCTCCAGGTCGGCCTCGCCTTGCGCGCGCACCGCCGCGAAGCCTTGCTCGCGCCAGGTGAAGTCGAACGCCACGCCGGCGTCGCTGACGCAGACGCGCAGATGTTTGCCGCGCAGGCTGGCGCGCACATCCTCCGGCAGATGCGGACGCAGCACCAGGTTGAGCGCGGCTACGCACAGCAGCGCGCCGGGATAGGCAGGCAGCAAGCGGCCCAGCGCCGCCAGCGGCGCCGGCAGCGGCAGCGCGCCGCCGGTTTGGTTCATGGCGACGGGATTCATGCGGCGTGCTCCATCCAATAGTCAAGGCCGGGCTGGCCGTACCAATAGCCGTTGCAGGCGGCCGCCGGCAGCAAGCCTTCCATCGCCTGCGCCGTCGGCGTGGCCGTCGAGGCGCCGCCGCGCGCGGCGTCGAACGCGGCAATGATCTGCGGCATGTGCTGCGATTGCGGGCTCAACCTCGCGACATCGACGCCCAGCGCCTGCATCTGCGCCACTTCGTTGACCAGGTTGTACACCAGCGCGGACTGGCTCTGGATGCCGTTCAGCACCAGGAAATCCTGTTTCTCGCGGGTGCGCATCAGCAGGCCGTCCGGATGGTCGATGCAGCTGAAGCGGCAGTCGTCCTTGGGCAGGTTGCGGTTGCGCGCGGTGAAGCAGCGCGCCGAAAACGCCAGCGGCATGCGGCCGAAGGCGAACACCTCGGTCTCCATGCCCTCCGGGCGCTGCCGCTGCATGTGGCCCAGGCCGGCCCGCCCCATCTCCAGCGGCATCACCCAGCGCCGCGCGCCCAGTTCGTGCAGCAGCGCCAAGGTCGGCGGGTTGTAGATGTTCAGGTGCGGGCCGGCGATGAAGCCGCCCTGGCCGGACAGCAGGTGCACCGCAGCCATGTCGTTGGCCTCGACCCGGTAGTGGCCGTTGGCCGCCAGCCGGCGCTGCGCGCCCAGGTCGGCGCTGGACTCGATCAGCGCCAGCGACGACAGCACCACCTGCTTGCCGCGCGCGGCCACCATGTCGGCGATCGCCAGCCAGTCGGCGCTGCGCAGCTCGTGGCGGCGCGAGCACACCGTCTCGCCCAGGTAGACAATATCGACCGGGGTGGCGGCGATCTCTTCGTAAAATTCCATCGTTTGGGCGCGTGGCCAGTAGTACAGCAGCGGCCCTAGGGCAAGTTTCAACATGGTGACTCCAGCTTTCATTTCCACGAACGGTGATAGGCGCCCAGCGTGTGCTGCTGCCCCTCCGCCAGGGTGTTCAGTTCCGACATCCAGCCCGGCTTGACCGAGTAGCGCGCGGCGTTGCCCAGGCACTGGTCGAGCGCCTCGCGCCATACGCGCGTGACTTGCGCCACATAGGCCGGGCTGCGCTGGCGGCCTTCGATCTTGACCGCGCGCACGCCCATCTCCAGCAGCTGCGGCAGCAGTTCCAGGGTGTTCAGGCTGGTCGGCTCCTCGACCGCGTAGTAGGTTTCATCGTCGACCTCGAAGCGGCCCTTGCACAGCGTCGGATAGCTGGCGTTTTCCTGCGGCGTGTAGCGGTCGATCATCACGCCGTTCAGGCGGGACTCCAGGCTGCGTCCGCTCTGCTGCCAGCGCACCGCCTTGGCCGGCGAACAGACGCCGTGGGTGTTGGGCGATTCGCCGGTCACATAGGACGACAGCGCGCAGCGGCCCTCGACCATGACGCACAGGCTGCCGAAGCCGAACACTTCGATCTCGACTTCGGTGTTGCGCACCACGTGCTCAACCTGGGCCAGCGACAGCACCCGCGGCAGCACCGCGCGGGCGATGCCGAAGTGCTGGTGGTAGAAGTTGATCGCCTCGGCGCTGGTGGCCGAGCCCTGCACCGACAGATGCAGGCGCAGCGTTGGATGGTGGTCGCAGGCGTAGCGCATCAGGCCGGGATCGGCCAGGATCACGGCGTCGACGCCGGCCGCGGCCGCGCGGTCGATGGCGCTGCGCCACAGCGCGCTGGTGTCCGGCTGCGGATAGGTGTTCAGCGCCAGCAGCACCTTGCAGCCGCGCTCGTGCGCGTAGGCGATGCCGGCCGCGATGGCGGCGTCGTCAAAGTTGAGGCCGGCGAAGTTGCGGGCGTTGGTGGCGTCGCGAAAACCCAGGTACACGCAATCGGCGCCGTGGTCGACGGCGGTCTTGAGCGCCGGCAGGCTGCCGGCCGGGCACACCAGCTCGATCGGGCGCTGGCCGGCGGCTGGGGGAATATCGGAAGGTTTCATCAGAATTGTTCCGGGAAACCTCGTCCTTTAGGGCGAGGAGTGAAAGGAGCCGACTCCGCAGGAGTCGATGCGAGGGAAGAAAACATGGAACTCATGCGTTCGGGGGTGGTCAAATAAATATGAAACTGGTCTACCGATATCGCGTCAAATCCCTGGCCGGCCTGCTGAACCAGCAAGCACGGACGGTCAATTTCATCTGGAATTACTGCAACGACCGGCAAAAGGATGCGTTGCGCTTCGGCCGGCGCTGGCATACGGGATTTGACCTGATCAAGCTGACCACCGGTTGCTCCAAAGAGCTTGGTCTGCATTCGGGCACGGTCAACGACATCTGCCAGCGCTACGCCAGCTCGCGCGCAATATCGCACCGGCCTTACCTGCGCTATCGCGGCCGCAAGGCGATGGGCTGGGTGCCGTTGAAGGGACGTGAACTCAAGCGTGAAGGCAACGCCTTCCGGTTTGCCGGCCGCACGTTTCGTGTGTTTTACTCGCGCCCTCTGCCGGAAGGGAAAATCCTCGATGGCACCAACTTTTCGCGCGACCGGCGCGGCAACTGGTTTCTCAATATTGTCGTCGAGGTGGAACCGGCGCCGGTTCGCGCTCCCGTGCGCGGGATCGGTATCGATCTCGGTCTGAAGATGCTGGCGACTTTGAGCGACGGCAGCACCATCGAAGCGCCCCGCTTTTACCGGGAAGCCGAAGCGGCGCTGGCGTGTGCCCAGCGCGCGCGCAAGAAACGGCGAATCAAGGCCATCCACGCCAATATCGCCAACCGCAGGCTCAATTTTCTGCACACCCGTACCAGCGCGATCATCGCCGCCTTCGACTATATCGTGGTCGGCAACGTCAATGCGCGGGGCCTCGCCCAAACCAGCATGGCGAAGTCGATCTACGATGTCGGCTGGTCGTCCTTCCGTACACAACTGGCGTACAAGGCTGTTAAGCATGGCGCCTGGTTCGAGGAAGTCGACGAACGTTTCACCACCCAGGTCTGCTCGTGCTGTGGCGCATTGCCCGACACGAGGCCCCAAGGTATCGCAGACCTCGGAGTAAGAGAGTGGTGCTGTAGCGATTGCGGTGCTGTACATGATCGTGATCTCAATGCTGCGGTCAATATTCTCCGTCGCGGACGTGCGACGCTAGCGGTAGGAATCTCCGCTCTTTAGGGCGGGGAGGACGTCAAAAGGCTCAAGCATGGGTAAAAGTTCATCGCCAAACGGCGAACGAACTGTATCGCGCCGTCAAGCCTGAAATCCTTGATTTGAATCAAAGAAATTGAGCTTGTGCAGGTGGGACAATGGTCTTGCACATTCTCAAGGACTAGCCCATGCAAACGATCGCCCACTACCTCGAACAGGATCATCGCCACTGCGACGAGCTGTACAACCTTGCCGAAGCCAGCATCGCCGGCCGCGACTGGGCCGCCGCCGCCGCCGGTTTCGCCGCCTTCCTGTGGCAGTTCGAACGCCATCTGGACAAGGAGGAACGGGTGCTGTTCGCGCGGCTGGAGCGCGTGATGCAGAACGCCTGCGGCCCGACCAGCGTCATGCGCATGGAACACGGGCAGATGCGCGACACCCTGCGCAACATGGGCGCCGCGCTGGCGCAGCGCGACAGCGACAGCTACTTCGATCACGCCGACACGTTGCGCGTGCTGATGCGCCAGCACAACCTGAAGGAGGAAGGCGTGCTCTATCCGCTGGCCGACCGCGTGCTGCACGCGCAAGCCGACGACATCATCGCCAGCATGGACTACCTGGAGCAGACCACGGCGGACGCCGAGGTGGCGGTATGAGCTCGCTACAGGAAGCCGCCGCCAACGTGCGCCTGCTCGATGTGGGCGGCCTGGAGCCGCCGGAACCGATGGTGCGCATCCTCGACGCGCTCGACCAGCTGGGCCCGGACGAACGCCTGCGCGTGCTGATCGACCGCGATCCGCTGCCGCTGTACCAGATCCTGCGGCGCTACGGCTACCAGCATCGCACCACGGCGCAAGCGGACTTGCGCTACGAAGTGCTGATCTGGCTGGTTCCCGACGCACCCGCCGCATGAAGTCCGCCGACGCTCCACAACGCGCACTGTCGTTCGACCTCAATCCCCGTTTGTCGCTGCCGCTGCGCTATTTCCTGACCGCGCCGCTGTTTGCGGCGCTGGCGGCCGCGCTGTTGGCGTGGCAGGGCCCGGCCGCGCTGCTGACGCGCTGGTCGCCGCTGACCTTGGCACTGACGCATCTGATGGTGCTCGGTTGCCTCAGCATGACGATGGTGGGCGCGCTGTTGCAGCTGCTGCCGGTGGTGGCCGGCGTGGCGCTGCCGCGGGTCGGCGTGGTGGGCGGCGTGGTCCACCTCGGCCTGTGCCTGGGCACGCTGTTGCTGGCGGCCGCCTTCTGGCTGGAGCAAGCCCTGCTGTTCCGCTGCGCGCTGGCGCTGCTGCTGGCGACCTTGCTGCTGTTCGTCGCCGCCTGCGCGCTGGCGCTGCGGCGGCGCGGCTCCGGCGCCGGCCCGGTGCTGCCGGGCATCCGGCTGTCGCTGGCCTCGCTGGCCATCACGACCCTGCTGGGCGGCCTGCTGGCCGGCGCCTTCGCCTTCCCCGCGCTGGCGGGCCTGCCGCTGCAACGCCTGACCGACCTGCACGCGATGTGGGGCCTGCTGGGCTGGGTGGGCTTGCTGGTGATCGCCATCGCCTACCAGGTGGTGCCGATGTTCATGGTGACCCCGCCCTATCCGCCGCTGCTGACCGGCGGCTTCACCACCACCATGTTCCTGCTGCTGGCGTCGGCGTCGATCAGCAGCGGGCTGCGCGGACCGGCGCAGCTGTTCCATCAGGTGTGCCTGTTGCTGCTGGTGGCCGGCTACGCGGCGTTCGGCGCCGTCACGCTGGGCTTGCTGGCGCGCCGCAAGCGTCCCAGCGCCGATCCCACCACGCTGTACTGGCGCACGGCCATGGCCAGCCTGCTGGCGGCGCTGGCGCTGTGGCTGTGGCCGCTCGACGCGCACGACAATCTGCGGCCGCTGTTGCTGGGCGTGCTGCTGATCGCCGGCTTCGCGCTGTCCGCCATCGCCGGCATGCTGTACAAGATCGTGCCCTTCCTGACCTGGTACCACCTGCAGGAAAGCGCCGCGCCCGGCCAGCCCAAGCTTCCCGGCATCAACAAGATCATCCCCGAGCGCGCCGCGCACCGGCAATTCCGCACCCACGCACTGGCCCTGCTGCTGCTGGCCGCCGCCTGCTGGCGCCCGGACCTGCTGGCGCGGCCGGCCGCCGCGCTGATGGGCGTCGCCTGCCTGTGGCTCTGGTACAACCTGGCCACCGCGCTGCGCCTGTACCGGCGCCTGCGCCCCGCTTCCAAGCTCCCACTCACTGTCACGGCAACCACATGAGCAACACATGAGCAACACCACCGCAAGCCACATCGAAACCTGCCTGCTGCAAGCCAGGCCGCGCCTGAACACCATGCTGATACTGATGTTCAGCGAAGCCCAGCTGTTCGGGCAAAAGAGCCAATGGCTGGGCAGCGCCATCGCGCTGATGCAACCGCTGGGCTTCCAGGAACGGGCGATCCGCACCGCCCTGTGCCGCCTGGCCGATCACCAGGCGCTGCGGGTCGAACGCCACGGCCGCCGCAGCCTGTGCCAGCTGGCCCCGGCCACGGCGGCGGCGGTGTGGGCCGCGCGCCAGCGCCACAACATCCCGCCGGAGCGCAGCTTTGCCGAAGACTGGACTATCCTGGTCAACACCGGCGGCATCAACGCGGCGCGCTACGCCGCCACCCGCAAGCGCTTGCTGGCCCTGGACTACTGCCTGCTGGCGCCCAACCTGCTGGCGCGCCCGAGCGCCTATCGCAGCGCGCTGGACGGCGCCATGCCGGCGGCGGAAGAACTGGGCCTGGCCTTGTTCGACGTGAGCGGCGCGCAACTGGCCGCGGCCACGCGCCAGCCGCTGTTCGGCCGCACCGACTGGGACCTCGACGGCACCGCCGCGCTCTACCGGCAATTCCTGCAACGCTTCGAGCCCCTGCGCGCGCTGCTCGACCAGCCGGGCGCGATCAGCGACGAGCAGGCCTTCATGGTGCGGCTGCTGGTCAGCCACGGCTACCAGCACTGCCGCCGCAGCGATCCGCTGCTGCCGCATGAATTGCTGCCCGCCGCCTGGCCGGCGATGGCGGCCTACCAGACCTATGTGGCGCTGTATTGCCGCTGCGCGGGACAGGCGCGCCGCCACATCCTGGCGCTGGGCAGCGCCGCCAGCGAAACCACGCCGGCCAGCGCCCCGAGATTGCGGCGGCCGATGCTGTCGTCGGACAAACTGATCACGGCATGACCAACCAATTAGGAGAAAAAGCATGGAGCTTATGACGATGGACAATTACAGCGGTCCCACCTTGAGCGTGACGATCAGCCGCGAAGGCAGCCGCGTTCACCGGCTGGTCGACGACATCATCCAGCCGCTGCGCGCCAACAAGCTGACAATACGGCGCGACCCGATGGTCGAAGCGTTGTTCGGCGCGGCCAGTCCGCGCGCCGTCCCGCCAGGCGGGCCCCGGCCGGCCAAGTAGCCCCGGCTCGAATGCTGAGCGCCTATCCCGCCCGGCTCAATCGATCACGAAGGCCAGCCGGCCTTCATCCTCGCACGGCAGCGCGCTCTGCCCGGCCTGCTCAAAGGCGGAACACAAGCGATTGCCCTGAGGATCTTCCAGCTGCGGATGGATGCGCAACAGGTACGCCCCGGAACGCCACTGCCGCGTCGGCGTGAAACGCCATTCCCGCTCACCCGCCGTCAGCGTGGCGGCGCCGGACACACGCCGCCCGTCCGGCCCCTGCACGGCAATCAAGGCAGCGGCGGCGCCGTCCAGCGCCGCGGCAAGCATGACGCGCAGCGGCTGCCGACCGCCACGCCGGGCCGTCTTCACCAGCCATTGTTGCGGATCGATGCGCTGGCGCAGCGGCGCCGTTACCCACCAATGCTGCTCCAGTGGCCGGCCAAGTTGCGGATCGTCGATGCGCAGGGTAACGGACTGGCCGCTGCGCAAGGCCGGCCCCACCGCCAAGTTGGGCCCCACGCCGCTCTTGATGCGCCCAGGATGCAGCAACAGGGTCGCCTTCATGCCGTTCTGGTCGGACAGCGGCAGGTCGAAGAAGGCGTCACGGATCGGTGCGCCGGCGCTGTCGAGCAGCACGACGTGGGCCATATCCAGCGGCGCCGCCAGCGGCCGGTCGAGGCGCAGTTCGATGCGCAACAGGTTTTCCGCCACCGCCGCTCCGGAGGGCGTCACGCTGGCGGCCGGCGGCGGCGCCGGCGCCAGCGCCAATGCCAGCGCCGCCGCGCTAGCGGGCCAGTTCAGGATAGCCCTCGATGGTGCGCGCATATTTGTGGAAGTCGCGGAATTTATCACCGTCCGGATAACGGTAGTCAGGGAAATCGTATTCGTTGACGAAGTCGCTCAGACGCAGGTAGCCGCCCTTGGGAATCGACACCAGCTGCATTTCGCCGCCAGCGTCCGAGCGGCGCAGCGCCAGCAGCAACTGCGCATTCAGGTTATCAATCCGCATCACCGCCGACATCGGTGTCATGTTCGCCTTGACGCCGAGATAGGGCTTGGACGGCCATTCGATCGGCGTATTCAGGCCCGGCGCGGCGGCGGCGCTGGCCAGATCGGACGCGCTCAACAGGTCGGCCGATCGGCTGGAATTGACCAGCAGGGCATATTCCGCCTCGCCCACCTTGAAGCTCACCAAACCGTTGGGCGCGCTACCCCAGCCCAGTTCCCCCACGGTCCTGGCGGCGATATGCGCGCCATCCTTCAAATCCTTGAGCGGAATGGTGACCAGCGGCGTACAGGTATAGGCCGCCACCAGCGTGGGCTCGCCGCCTATGGTCATGACCGTCATGCTGCGGATGGGCGCGCGGGTTTCGATCTGGTTGTGCACCGGATGATACATCTCGATCGTGGTGGCGCTGGCCTTGCCGCTGAACGGATAGTCGTACACCCGCAAGGTTGAGGCGAAGCTGCGGTTCGACAGGCCGGCCACATACAGCTTGTTCTGGTGGTAGCGCATATCAGTCACGGTGAGGGTCTGTTGGGGCATGTCGCGCCAGAAAGCCACGTCGGCCGTCGGCGCATCGGTAATGGCGGCCGACCCCGAGGCGCCGGCCAGATCGAGCCGCCTGACTTTGCCCGCCGCATCGATGCTGACGATGGCGGGCTTGCCCTGGCCCCTGGCGCCACGTACGGTCAGCGCGACGTATGCCAGTTCGCTGTCCGGCTGCACGGCCAGGTCCTCGAAGCGCAGCGCCGTCGGCGCTACGCCCAGCGCCTTGGCGATCGGCGCCTGCACGTCCATCAGATTGAACGGCTTGCCAGCCGGGCGCGCCGGCGTTGGCACCGGCAGCGCAAAAATGCGCGCGCCCTTCCAGTCCGCGACAAACAGCGTGTTCGCGTCGCCGAAACTGAGCTTGCTGGCCGACTGCATGGCGGGCGGCGCCGCTTGGACGGAGCGGATGGCAAGGAGTAGACTCAACAGCAACCTGCCTGGGGTGTTCATAGCGATACCTTCCTTTCACTCGATGGCAAAAATCCAGTATAGGCAGGAACGCCGCGCCGGTCGCTCCGCCATAAGTCGGTGTGTCGCTGGCCCGATCGTGTATTGAAAACCGCTCAGTTTTCCCAATAGCCGCGCCGCATGGCGATCATCACCGCGTGCGTGCGGTCGCGCGCGTCGAGCTTGTGCAGGACGGCCTTCATATGCGCCTTGATGGTGTCCTCGCTCAAGCCCAGCTGATCGGCCACGCGTTGGTTCGAATTGCCGTCGCCGACCAGGCGTAGCACCTCGATCTCGCGCTTGCTTAACGTGTCGAGTTGAAAACCGGTCGCCAGGCTGGCCGCGACGGGCGGCGGCAACAGCCGCTGACCGGCATGCACGGAAACGATGTAGTCGCTCAACGCGGTGCGGGCCAGGTTCTTCAGCACGTAGCCGGCCGCCCCGGCCTTCAGACCGCGCACCACCTGCACATCGCCGCCGAATGTGGTGAGGATGATGATGCGGGCCGCAGGGTTGATGCGGCGTATCGCGCTGGTGGCCTCGATGCCGTTCAGTCCGGGCATCTGCAAATCCATCAAGGTGACATCCGGGCGCCATCGTTGATACAGCTCGACGGCGGCGTCGCCATCGCCCGCCTCGGCCACCACCGAGAATTTCGGATTGGACGACAGCACCGCCGCTATCCCGCTGCGCATCAAGGGATGGTCGTCGGCAATCATGACGCTAATCGGTTCACTCTCCATGACTATGCTCCTGTGCTTGTCGCGCGAGCGTATCACCGGCAGCGCCGCCGCGCATCACACTATCGGGTATAGGCCAGCACGGCCGGCAAATCCAGCTGCCACGCCGTCCCGCCGCCCTCGCCACTGTACACCACCAGTTTGGCACCGATCCTGGCAGCGCGCTCGTACATGCCGCGCAGGCCCCAATGATTCTGGCGCCCGCCATCGTTGAGAACGGCGCCGGGAATGCCGATGCCGTCGTCCCTCACGATGCAGCGGAACTCCCGCCTGCCGTAGTGCAGCTCGGCTTCTATTTTAGACGCCTCGGCGTGGGCATAGGCGTTCGCCACCGCCTCGGTGACGATCGCCAGGGCTTCCTCCTGGATCATCGCATCGAGCGGGCGGGCGGTGCCGGAAATCGTCAGGCGAACCGGACCGGTATCGCCACGCCGCAGGCGCGCTGCCGCAGCCAGCACCGCGTCCGCAAAGCACAGTTTGCCGGCGTCTTCCCCGCGCAGTTCACGTATCCGCCCGCGCCCCTCGTCGAGCACCTCGTCGGCCTGCTGCAAGGCGGTTTCAATCTGCAGCCGGGCCGTGTCTTTCGCCGGCAGTTTCAGCAATGCAGCATGCACATGCAGCACCAGCGCCTGCACCGATTGCAGCAAGGTGTCGTGCAACTCCCTGGCAATCCGCTCACGCTCGTTGACCCGCTCCTGCAGGCGGACCGCCATCTGCCTGCCCAGCTGCCCGATACGCCATCGATAGACCAGGCAGACGGCCACAAGCAGACTAAGCACGCACAGCGCCCTGAACCACCAGGTCTGCGTGGCTTGGGGCGCTATCGCAAACTCGACGGTGGTGACCGCGTCCGACCATTTGCCGTTGTAGTCCGACACGGTCACGCTGAAATGGTAGTCGCCAGGCGCGAGGTTGCTGTAATAGGCGCTGCGGCGCGCGCCCGCATCCTGCCATGCCGCGTCAACCTCCTGCAGGCGGTATCGGAAGCGCAGGCGTTCCGGGATCGATAGCACGGGAATGGTGTAATCGATCTGCAGCGCGGAACTGCCCGGCGCAAAGCGCAGCGGCTGCTGCAGCGGCTTGACATCTCCGGGCGGCCCCAGCGTCTTGATGATGACAGGCAGCCTGGGAGCAGGCGGCAGCGGCTCGCCGGGATTCAGAAGGAACAGGCCGGTGGAGCGTGCTATCCACAGGCGCGAATCGGACGCCAGTACCAGCGACGGCGAGGGTGCGATGTAGGGGGCGCTACCCTCCAGCCCATCCAATTGGTCCAGCCGCTCGTACTGCACGCGGTAATCGCGCCGCTGCGCGAACTTCGCCACCTCCGCGGCCGGGACGCAGAACAGGCCGGCGAAGGCATTCAGCCAGAGATCGCCGTTGGCCAGTTCGACGATGCCGGAAATACCGTCAAACGTCTCGCCGTTGACGCCGCTGAGCCGGTCGAAGCGGTCGGCGCCCAACAACGCCAGGCCATTTTCGCCGCCCGCCCATACGTGCTTGCCGTGCAGATGCAGCGCCATCACCGTCCCCAGCGCCAATCCTTCGGCCGGGCCGTAGCGGCGCCACGCGGCGCCTAGCGCATGGACCACCTGGCCGGAGTGGTAGCCGAGCCACAGCCCTGCGGCGTCGGAGCGGGCCATCACATTGACCTCCCCCTCGTCGCCGATCCTGGCCCACTGCCCGCGCGGATCGCGGCGGTATAAGCCGTGCTGAAACAGTGCCGCCAGCAGGCCATCGTCCTTGTCCGCCAACAGCGCACGTACCCTGACCCCGCCTGTCGCGGCCGGCAAGGCAAGCTGCCGGCTGTCCGCGCCCTGGATGCGCCGCAGGGGCCCGAACCCGGCGCCCCACAGCGCGCCATCGCTGGTGCGGGTCAGCGTGGTCAGAACGTTATCCCAACCGCCGCCGCCCAACGGCCAGAGCGGCCTGGCGCTGACCTGGCCGCTCTCGCTCGCGGAAACATGGTAGCTGCCGATCCAGACGCCGCCGCGGTCATCGGCCAGCATGCCGCCGCCGATGGCCGCCTCGGGCACCTCCAGCCTGGTCGCGCGCTGGTGGCGAAAGCGGTCGATTCCATTGGACGTCGACGCCCAGATATCGCCCTCCCGGTCCTCGAAGATGGCGCCCACGGAGCGCCCGCTCAAGCCCTGTTGCGGCGCCGCCCAGGCGACGCCCCGCGCCGTGCGATATTCGAGGCCCTCCAGCAGGCCCACCCAGAGATCGCCGTGGCGATCGACCAGCAGGCTGCCGGGATCACCCAGCGCACCCCATTGCCGATACGCTGTGTTTTGCCTGGCGCCCGTCAGCAGACGAAGGCGGCCGTGCAGCGCATCCCAGCTGACCACATTGCCATCCGGGAGCTCGAACAACACGCCGGTGCCGCTGTCGACAGCGGCCCTGGCAAAGCTGGTCTGGCCCGGTTCGAGGGTATACACGCCGGCATCGCCTTGCGCCCACAGTACGCCATGCCGGTCGCGCATCAGCGTCTTGTAAGCGCGGTCGGCCAGGCGCCATGAACTGGCCGGCTTCTGCCAGCGGTCGCCATCCAGGTAGAACAAGCCCAGCGCGGTAGCCGCCCACATGCGGCCGCTGCCGTCTTGCTCGAGTCCCCACACGGCGCGGCTGGGCAGGCCTTCCGCTTCACCGTAGTTGCGTAGGCGCCCGTGCTGTAAAAAGCTGGCCCCGCCAGTGCGATAGCCTATCCACAATCCGCCGCCCGCCACCGCATTGACCAGGCTGACGTTCTTGGTCGGCAAAGCAGCGTTGGCCGGCGCGAACTGTTCGAACCGCACGCCATCGAAGCGATACAGTCCGCCCGGCCCGCCCAGCCACAACCAGCCGTCACTGGTCTGTGTCATCGATAGTATCAATGCTGGCGCACCGTCGCGGGCACTCCAGCTGGTGTGATGCAGATTGATAGCAGGCGGGGACAGGCTCTGCGACCGGCAGACCGTCGGCAACGCGCCGCAGCAAAGCGCCACCCAACAGGCCAGCGCTGCGCGGCGATAGGCCGACAATAAATTCTTCATCATGTTTATTAATAACAAGTTATAGCTATGCAACTTCCATGCTGGAGATTGTATAGAAGATATCTACCCGATAGGGTGTATGTTTAAGCTCCGTGCCTCGATATCCTGTGTGGACACTGAAAGGAGAATCGACATGGACTTACAACTCAATGGCAAGCTGGCATTGGTCAGCGGGAGCACGGCCGGCATCGGCTACGCGATCGCGTCCACGCTGGCGCGGGAGGGCGCCAGCGTGATCGTCAACGGCAGGACGCAGGCAGCGGTCGACGAGGCGGTGGAGCGCATGCGCGCGGAGACGCACGGTACGGTCCACGGCTATGCCGCCGACCTTAGTCAGGCCGATGCGGCAAAGGAGCTCGTTCATCAGCATGCGGGCATCAGCATCCTGGTCAACAACCTCGGCATCTTTGAGCCCAAGGCTTTCGAAGATATTCCCGACCAGGACTGGCTGCACTTCTTTGACGTCAATGTCCTGAGCGGCGTGCGCCTTGCGCGGCTGGTACTGCCGGAGATGAAGCGGCTGAACTGGGGACGCATCATCTTCATCTCCAGCGAAAGCGCGGTGCAGATCCCTACCGAGATGATCCACTACGGCATGACCAAAACCGCCCAACTCGCCGTGTCGCGCGGCCTGGCGGAAGCCGTCGCCGGCACGGGGATCACGGTCAACAGCGTGCTGCCGGGGCCGACCAAATCGCGCGGCGTCGGCGACTTCGTCGAAGGCATGGCGCGCGCCAGCGACAAGAGCCTCGATCAGATCGAAGCGGAGTTCTTCGATCACGTACGCCCCACTTCATTGATTAAACGCTTCGGCACGCCGCAGGAGGTGGCCTCGCTGGTGGCCTACGTGGCCAGCCCGTTGGCATCGGCCACCACGGGCGCGGCGCTCCGCGTCGACGGCGGCGTCATCAAAAGCGCCTTCTGAGAAGGCACGTTTTTACCATAGGAGCTCATCATGTCAGGAAATATCATCAAGTCGCTGCAGATAGGCTTACTGCTGTTTTGCGCGCTCATTGGGCAAGCGCATGCCGAAGCGCCCCAGAGTAAATTTGTTGAAGCGAACGGCGTACGGATCCATTATCTGACCGCGGGCCAAGGCGACCCGGTCATTCTCATGCATGGCTATACTGAATCGAGCCATATGTGGCTGCCGCTGATCGCCCAGCTGTCGAAAGACCACCTGGTGATCGCGCCGGATCTGCGCGGCTTCGGAAAGTCCGGCCTGCCTCCTGGCCCCTACACCAAATCAGTCATGGCGCAGGATGTGCATGCGCTGGCAACCGGCTTGGGAATCAAGTCGGCCAAAATCGTGGGGCACGATATCGGCCTCATGGTGGCTTACGCGTACGCCGCCCAGTATCCGCAGGAAGTCAGCAAAATCGTGCTGATGGATGCCTTCCTGCCGGGCGTCGGCAATTGGAAGGATGTTTGGTTGCTGCGCGATTTGTGGCATTTCCATTTCTATGGCGAGACCCCGCTCGCGCTGGTCAAAGGTCGTGAGCGCACCTATTTCGAGCACTTCTGGAACGACTTTGCCGCCGATAAAACGAAATCGCTGAGCGAAGCCGATCGCAAATTCTACACGGCCGAATATGCGCAGGAAGGTCATATGCGCGCTGGCTTCGAAGTGTTCCGCGCATTCGCCCAGGACGCGGCTGAATTTGGCGACTACATGAAGACGCCATTGACGATGCCTATGCTCGTGCTGACCGGCGAAAAGGCGTCGGGCCAATTCCTGATACAGCAGGCCCGCCTGGTCGACACCAAGGTGGAAGGTGTCATCATCAAAAACAGCGGGCACTGGCTGATGGAGGAAGCGACCTCGGAAGTCGTGCCGAAACTGGTGCAATTTCTGAAGTGACCTTGGCCCGTCAATGCAGCAGCGGCCCGCCCGTGTGCGGCGATGCGGCTTTGTGCGGCATCGCATCGTGATGCTGGTCTTCGGCGCCGCCAAGGGACGAACTTCAACGTGGCGACATGATTTTTAATTATGTAATAACGTTTCCGTTTTGCCCGGAGAGTTAAGCATGCATGGAGACCAACGTACCAACAATGTGATCAGCTCGGTCGTGGAGCACGGCATCTGGCTGGCCAACTCGAAGGGGTCGGCCATCGCCTGGACGTATATGCGGACCTACCATGTGCCGCTCGAGGCGATCCGCCGGGTGCTGGCCTACCCCGAGACACGCCGGCAGCGGCCCGCCGTCTGCATACGCTAGCGATAGCGCGCCACAATCCTGTCCAGCACGCCCGCGTTGAGCAAGCGCGTTTGCGCGTTGCTCAGGTCGCGCAGCGTCACGCTGCTGTACTTTGGACGGGCGCAATACATGGCAAACCGGCTGACCACGACCGCAGTGAGGCGCAGTTTTTTCAGCGCCGGATCGGTCTTCTGTTGATACTCGAAGTCGAGGCTGCGCATGACCATGAAATCGGTGCGGCCGGCCACTTGCTTGAGCAATAGGGAGGTCTCGTTGTTCGCGTCGTCCCGCTTGGCGCGACCGTCGGCAAACAGCGGCTCCAGGCTACGGTAGCTATAGCCGAGCACGGTCCCGACACGGGCGCCGGATAGCTCGTCCATGCTGTCCAGCGGCCTGCCGTTGACCGGACCGACCAGGCGCTCCTCGACATCGAAGAACGGCGCCGGCCAGTCGTACTGCGCCACCTGTTCGCTGGTGAGCCAATCGGGACTGACGAAGCAGCGCAAATCCGCCAATTTATGGAGCACCGCCATATCCTGGCGCTTACGGGGCAACAGCACATAGGCGGGCGTCCTGCCGAGTTCCCTGGCCAGGGCGTCTTGCCAATCCTTGGTGATGCCGCCGGCCAGTATCAAGCGCCCATTCGCCCCCTGTTCCACCAGGCCAAACGGCATGGTGCGGTTCTCCAGCATGAGAAACCGTACCGGCGGCGCGGCGAGCGCCCGCTGCATGGTTACGGCGGACAATAGGACGCCGATCAGAAATTTACATCCACGCATTGAGAACCCGTCTGCCGATGGCGGTCTGTGCCGAAAACACACATTATCAACGTCCGCCCCGTGATTCAGTAGCGATATGCGGAGGCTGTTCCGCAAATGCCACATTTGGATCGTGCGGCGCCCGCCGAACTCGATGGCGATTTGGTGAATTTCGCAATTGCGAACCGATGGTGTTCATTGCACAATGTTGAAATGCGACACAAGACATACCTCCATCACGCCGCCCTGCTGGCCGGCGCGCTGACCGCCCCGCTGGCGGCGGCACAGTCGTACCGGCCGGACTACTTCGCGCAGTCTCAGGCCAGCACAGCGATGGACATGGTGGCCCGCCTGCCCGGTTTTGTCTTCGATGGCGGGAATGTGTCGCGTGGCGTGGCCGGCAACGTGCTCATCAACGGAAAGCGCCCCGCTGCCAAGACCGATCCGCTCGGCGAAGTGCTGGGCCGCATCCCGCTGGCCGCCGTCGAGCACATCGACGTGATCAATGGCGGCGCGGGCGGCATCGACATGCAGGGCTATCCAACCGTGGCCAACATCCTGCTCAAACAGATGGACCTGGCTACGGCCAGCCTCAGCGCCTCCAGCTACCTGACGGCGGACGGCATCCACCAGCCCTCGCTCGATGGCAACTACAACCTGACACACGGGGACCAGCGCATCAACGTCACGCTGGCCAGGTCGCGGTCGCCGGATATGTCGCAGGGACAGGGGAGCAGGACCACGCTGTACGCCCGCGCCGCCCCGGCCGCCGAGGTGGCCATCGTGGGCGCCGGCATCGCCGAAAACAAGACGATGAAACTGAACTATGGCCAGGATCTGCTGGACGGCCAACTGAGCTGGAGCGCCGCGGCCTATCCCTGGAGCTACCGGTCGCAAGCCCGGTACGACGCCGCGATGCGCTCGCTGGGCAGCAACGACAATGCCGGACGCACGCTGGAACAGGGCTGGGGCTACACGCGCGAGCTGGCGCATGGCGCCAGCATGGACCTCAAGGCGCTGCATCGCACATCCGCGCTGAACGCCGAATCGACATATGCGGCCGGCGGCAGCCCATCGTATTCGCTCGCTAATTCCTCGGCCAAGGAACGGCTCCTGGCGGGACAGCTGAGCTGGCGGGCGCTGGACGGGGTCACGCTACGCGGCGGTGTGGAGCGGACCGTCAACACCAACGACAACAGCAACAGCTACCAGGTCAACGCCGATGCCGCCGTGTCGCCGACCGGCAGCGCCTGGGTACAGGAATCACGGCTTGAAGGCCAGCTGTCTTCCGCATGGCAGGTCGACAGCTCGCTCAGTGCCGAAGCCGGCCTGAAAATCGAACACTCCAGCTTGCGCATCGGCGCCGACCAGCCGGAGGCCAGGGCCTACGTCCATCCCAAGCCGAGATTGCGGCTGTCCTTGTCGCCGACCTCGTCGTTGCTGCTGCGCTTGCGCATGGAGCGCGAAGTCAGCCAGCTGAACTTCGGCGATGCCGCAGGCTATTTCGGCATCGCCGACAAGACGCTGCGGGCCGACCTGCCCGATCTGGTTCCGGCCAAGACCTGGCTGTGCGAAGGCGCGCTCGAATACCGCTTCTGGGAACGGGGTTCCGCGATGTTGAGCTATACGCAATCGCGCATCAGCGACCTGGTCGACCGCATGCCGATCCGCACACCGACCGCCAGCTACGACGCCGCCGGCAATATCGGCGACGCCAGCGCCGGCAACGTCACCGGCCTGCTCACGCTGCCGACCGACAACTGGTCGCTGCCGCAGGGGCTGCTCAAGTTGTCGATGACCAGGCGCTCCTCGTCCGTCATCGATCCCACCACGCTGCAGACGCGCGCGCTGTCCGGCGAGCAGCCGCTGGCCTGGAGGATAGAATTTTCGCAGGACTTGCCACGCCAGAGGACAGCCTGGGGCATGTCGCTCGACAATGGCTGGAGCAACGACAGCTGGCAGGTGGCCGAGCACGACACCAGCAATGGCACGGGCTGGGCCCGCGCGTTCGTCAACTACCGGCCGGCGGCCAAGCTGATGGTGACGCTGGAATTGAACAACCTCGCCGGGCGCGTCGTCAGCAATGACCGCACCCACTATGCTGGCGACCGCTTGGCCGGCGCGGTCGACTTCGTCGAGCACAATGTGACGCGTACCCAGCCCTTCGCGATATTACGGGTGCGCCGGGATTGGTAGGCGGATGTTTGAAGGCCCTAATGATCCCGGTCGCGATCGCACTATGGGTTTTGAGCTGGAAACTGGCAGCCGTTATTGGCAAGTCACCGCAGCGCTCACCCCCAGGTGCCGAGAAGCCGAAGCAATTTCAGCATGCCGTCGAATACCTTGCCATAGGGCGGATACAACAGACGCACACCGCTCAGGCGCGACTGCTGGAACACCGGTTTTTCCTTGCTGAAGGCGCGGAATCCCCAGACGCCGTGATACGCCCCCATGCCGCTGGCGCCGGCGCCGCCGAAGGGTTGCGACTCCTGGCACAAGTGCCACAGGCAGTCGTTGACCGTAACGCCGCCCGACACCGTCTCGCGCAGCACCCGCTCACGGTTGCGCGCATCGCTGCCGTACCAGTACAAGGCCAGCGGACGCTCGCCGCCGTTGATGTGGGCGATCGCTTCGCCGACGTCGCCGCTATAGGTCAGCACCGGCAGCAGCGGTCCGAAGATCTCCTCCTGCATGATGCGCATCGACGGCGCAGTATCCAGCACCAGCATCGGCGCCAGCTTGCCGGCGGCCGCCGCGCGCGCCATCTCGGCGCGGTCGGCGCAGCCCAGCGGCAGCAGCCGCGCGCCCTGCCCTTCGGCGTCGGCCAGCAGGCCTTGCAGCCGCGCCAAATGCGAGCCGTTGATGATGGCGCTGTAGTCGGGATTGTCCGCCAGCGTCGGGTACATGCGCGCCGCCGCCCGGCACAGCGCGTCGACCATGGCGTCGCGCAGCGCGGCCGGCACCAGCAGGTAGTCGGGCGCCACGCAGGTCTGGCCGGCGTTGACCAATTTGCCGAACACCAGGCTGGCCGCCGCCGCCTCCAGCGCGGCGCTGCTGTCGATAATGGCCGGTGACTTGCCGCCCAGTTCCAGCGTCACCGGCGTCAGGTTGCGGGCCGCGGCCTGCGCCACGTGGCGGCCGGTGGCGGTCGAGCCGGTGAACACCAGATGATCGAACGGCAGCGCGGAAAAGGCCTGCGCCACCGTGCGGTCGCCGGTGACCACCACCATCTCGTCCGGCGAGAAATAGGCCGGCACCAGCTGCGCCAGCAGCGCCGCGTAGCGCGGCGTATATTCGGACGGCTTGAGCATCACCCGGTTGCCGGCCGCCAGCGCGGCGATGGCCGGCCCGAACGCCAGCTGGTGCGGATAATTCCACGGCGCGATAATGCCGACCACGCCCACCGGCTGGCACAGCAAGCGGTTGCGGCCCGGCAGGAACTGCAAGGCGGTGGCCATGCGGCGCGGCTTCATCCACCGCTTCAGGTGGCGCTGCGCATGGCGCGCCGCGCCGGCGATCAGGGTCAGCTCGGCCAGCCGCGTCTCGTGCGCCGAACGGTGGCCGAAGTCGGCGCTGATGGCGTCCACCAGTTCCTGGCCGTGGCGCTCGGTCAGCTGCACCAGCCGTTCCAGCCAGTCATGGCGCTGGCTGCGGCCGGGATGGGGATCGCGCCGCCAGGCCGCGCGCAGGCGCTGGTGGGTCGCGGCGAGCGGGCATCCGGCCCTGCTGGAAAAAGGCTGGTTCATGGCGTGACGATCTTGAACAGCGGATCGAAGTCGACCAGGTTGGCGAGGAAGGACAGCGCGCGCGGGTCGCCTTCGAGCTTGACCTCGCCCGCCTGCACCATCTGCGCCAGCGGCACTTTCGCCACCAGCATCTTGAACAGGGCCGGCTGCGACAGGCGCAGGGTCACGTCGGGATGGGCCAGCACCCTGCCCTTGGTGTTGTTCAGCACGGAGTTGGACAGCTCCAGCGCGTAATTGTCGCCGCTGTCGGTGAAGGCCAGGTTGATGCCCACCGAACGGCCGTCGGCCTTCTGGTGGTCCAGCCGCACCGACATGAAGTCGAAGATCATCTCCAGCGGCACGGCCTTGAGCAGGTCCGGTCCCTGGGCCGAGGTCGGATTGCGCTTGACGCCTTCGCGCAGCTCCTGCGCCGCGGTCAAGTACTCGTTGCGCCAGATGCCCGATTCGGCCTGGTAGCCCAGCTGCTCCAGCGCCTTGATCTGCATCGCGCGCGCGGCCTGGTTGTCCGGCTGCGCGAACACCAGGTGGTTGACCATCTCCGCCACCCAGCGGTAGTCGCCGGCGTCGTAGGCGCGCTGCGCCTTGGCCAGCACCGCCTTGGCGCCGCCCATCGCCTCCACATAGCGCGTGGCGCTCTGCTGGCGCGGCAGGGGATTGAGCATGGCCGGATTGCCGTCGTACCAGCCCAGGTAAAAGTCGAAGACGGCGCGCAGGTTGTGGCTCAGGGTGCCGTAGTAGCCGTGCGTGGAAAAGTCGTCGCGCAGGCCGCGCGGGAAGAAGTCGGCGTTGCCCAGGTCGGACGCCGTCTTGCCCTGGTTGGCCAGGTGCAGCGCCTCGTCGTGGATGAAGCGGTAGGTGTCGCGCTGGTTGACCAGCTGCTGGCGCAGCGCCTGCCGGCCCCAGGTCGGCCAGTGGTGGCTGCGGAATCCCACCTCGGCGTCCGGGAACAGGTCCAGCATCTCGTTGATGTATTTGCTCCAGCCCAGCGCATCGCGCATCTTGGCGCCGCGCAGCGTGTAGAGGTTGTGCATGGTCTGCGTCACCACCTCGGACAGGCACAGCGCCTTCTGCAGCGGGAAGTAGAAGGTCATTTCGGCCGGCGCCTCGGTGCCGTTGGCCATCTGGAACACGATCGGCACGCCGTCCACCTCGATCTTCTGGCCGGTCCTGGAGATGGTCTCGGTCGGCGCGATCAGGCCGATGCTGCCGAGCGAGGTCGCCTTGCCCAGGCCCGTGCCTATCATGCCGCGTTCATTCCACGGCAGCGCGGTGCCGAACTGGTACTGGGCGCGGCGCGTCATGGCGTTGCCGGCCAGGACATTCTCCGCCACCGCCGACTCCATGAAGCCTTCCGGCGCGATCACGCGCACCTTGCCGGCCTTGACGTCGGCGTCGTCGATGACGCCGCGCACGCCGCCGAAGTGATCGAGGTGGCTGTGGGTGTAGATCACCGCCACCACCGGCTTGTCGCCCAGCTGCTGGCGGGCGAAGGCCAGCGCGGCGCGCGACGCTTCGGCGGTGAGCATCGGATCGATGACGATCCAGCCGCTCTTGCCGGCCACCAGCGTCATGTTGGCCAGGTCGTAGCTGCGCAGCTGGTAGATGCCGTCGGCGACCTTGAACAGGCCGTGCACGGCGTTCAGCGTCTCCTGCCGCCACAGGCTGGGATTGACGCTGGCCGGCGCCGCGCCGGCGACGAAGGCGCTGCGGCCGCTGTCCCACACCACGCCGCCCTTGGCGTCCCGGACGACGGCGTCCGGCATGGTGGCGATCAGGCCGCGCGTGGCGGCGTCGAAGTCGCGCTGGTCGGCCAGCGGCAGGCCGGCGCCGAAGGCGCGGTTCAGCTCCGCCGTGCGGGCCGTCGGCGCGCCGGCCTGGCTGGGCTCCTGCACCGGCTTGGGCGGCAGCGGCGCGGCCACGGCGTTGGCGCTCAGCGCGGCCAGCAGGGCCGCATGGATCATTGTGCGTTTCATATGTGTCTCCTTGGGTTTTCTATTGTCGGGCGTCGAAGCGCATCATGTCGGCGGCCTTTTCCGCGATCATGATGGTCGGCGCATTGGTATTGCCACTGACGATGGTTGGCATGATGGAGGCGTCCACCACCCGCAGGCGGTCGATGCCGTGCACGCGCAGCCGCTGGTCGACCACCGACAGCGGATCGTCGCCGGGCCCCATGCGGCAGGTGCCGCACGGGTGGTACTGGGTGTCGGCGCGCCGGCGGATGTCGGCGCGCAGCGCCGCCTCGTCGTTGGCGTCCACCGGGTACAGCATCTTGCCGCGCACGCCGTCGAACGGCGCCGACTCGATGATTTTCTGCTGGATGCGGGCGCCCTTGGCCAGCAGGTCCAGATCGCGCTGGTCGGACAGGAAGCGCGGATCGATGAGCGGCGCCTCGCGCGCGTCGCGCCCGGCCAGCGTCACCGTGCCGCGGCTGTGCGGGCGCATCACGTCGACGTGGCAGGAAATGCCGTGCCCCAGATGCATCTTGCGCGCATGGTCGTCGACGATGGCCAGCACGAAGATCAGTTGCAGGTCCGGCGCCGCGACGCCGGGCCCGGAGTGCAGGAAGGCGCCGGCGCCGGCGTAGGGGCTGGTCACCATGCCGGTGCGGCGGCGGCGCCACTCCAGCATGGCCGCGCCCATCCTGGCGCCGCCGCGCAGCGACACGCCGAAGGTCTCGGTGTCGCTGCGGGTGCGCCACGACTGCACGTAGTCGATATGGTCCTGCAGGTTCCGGCCCACGCCCGGCACATCGCGCGCCAGCGGGATGCCGTGGCGGCGCAGCTCCGCGGCCGGACCGATCCCGGACAGCATCAGCAGCTGCGGCGAGCCGAAGGCGCCGGCCGACAGCACCACCTCGCGCCGGGCATGCACCTGCCTGGTCTGGCCGTCCTGATAATATTCCACCCCCACCGCGCGGCCCTGCTCCAGCAGCACCCGGGCCGAGACGGCGCGCGTCAGCACCGACAGGTTGGGCCGCGACAGGTTGGGCGTGAGGTAGCCCTTGGCGGCGCTGCAACGCTCGCCGTCCCGCTGGGTCACCTGGTACATGAAGGCGCCGGCCTGCCGTTCGCCGTTGTAGTCGTCGGTGGCGGCGATGCCGTTGGCGGCGGCGGCGTCGAGGAACATCCGGTTCAGCGGGCTGGCGTGGCGCGGATACGCCACGTTGAGCGGGCCGCCGGCGCCGCGCAGCGCGGTCGAGCCGAACATCTCGCAGTTTTCCGAACGGCGGAAATATGGCAGCACATCCTGGTACGACCAGCCCTGGTTGCCCAGCGCGGCCCAGCCGTCGTAGTCCTGGCGGTTGCCGCGCACGTACAGCATGGCGTTGATCGAGCTGCTGCCGCCCAGCGTCTTGCCGCGCGGCTGGTAGCCGCGCCGCCCGTCCAGGCCCGGCTGAGGCACGGTCTGATAGGCGTAGTTGTTGATTTTGGTCGGCAGCATGGCCACCACCGCCGCCGGCGCATGGATCAGCACACTGCTGTCCGGACCACCCGCCTCCAGCAGACAGACCGTCACCGCCCGGTCTTCCGACAGGCGCGCGGCCAGCACGCAACCGGCGGAACCGCCTCCCACCACGACATAGTCGAATTCATCGCCGAGTTCCCGCTTGCCCACGCTTGTCTCCTTCTCATGATTGTCTTGGCCTGTCGTTCCAAAAAGCGGCGGGGCCGTGGCCCCGCCAAATGGAAACAACAGATGCAGGGCGATTGTGGGCGCGCGCGGTGTTGCGCATCATCCCCCGCTTGGGGGAGCAATCTGGACTCCCGGCGGGTGGGCGGGTTACACTGGCCTCACCATGTCCTTTCCCGCCCACGGTCCCCTGATCGCCACCAAGACCCTGCCCCCCAAGGCCAGGCGCGCGCTGATCGAGCGCCTGCGCCTGGCCACGCTGGTGGCGGAAATCGAAGGCCGGCTGCTGACACTGGTCAAGGCGCCCGGCGGCTTCGGCAAGACCACGCTGGCCCAGGCCTGGAGCGAGGCGCTGCGCAAGCACGGCAACCTGGTGGCGTGGCTGTCGCTGGACCCGGACGACGACGAACCGCAACGCTTCCTGCACTATGTCTGCCATGCGCTGCACCGCGCCCACCCGGACATGGGCGCGGCCAGCATGGCCAGCTTCGCCCACTCGGCGATGGGCGATCCAGCCCAGGTGCTGACGCTGCTGATCGATGAAATCATCGGCTGTGGCGAAGAGGTGTTCCTGTTCCTCGACGATTTCCAGTGCATCACGCTGCCTGCCATCCACGAGCTGCTGTCCTTCCTGTTGCGCTACGCGCCGTCCAACCTGCACCTGATCGTGCTGTCGCGCGACGACACGCCGCTATCGCTGGGCGCGCTGCGGGTGCGCAGCCAGCTGCTGGAGATCGACGCGGCCCAGTTGCGCTTCACCGCCGACGAGACGCAGGAATTCTTCAATCGCGCCAACGACGTCGAGCTGACGCCGGAGGACGGCCGCCGCATCCATGACCAGACCGAGGGCTGGGCCGCCGCGCTGCGCCTGATGTCGCTGTCGCAGGAGGGCAAGGGTCCGCAGCGCTTCGCGGTGCCGGCCGCGCTGGCCGGCGTGTCGCGTTCAATCGACGGCTACCTGAGCGAGCTGCTGCTGCAACTGCCGGACGGCCTGCAGGAATTCATGATGCAGACCGCGCTGCCGCAACGCTTCTGCGCGGCGCTGGCGGTGGCGCTGGCCGGCGGCGAAGACGCCCACGAGCTGCTGCGCCAGCTCGACAAGCGCCAGCTGTTGACGGTGCTCGACGAGGAAGGCAACTGGTACACCTACCATCAGCTGATCCGCGAGCATCTGCTGCAACGCCTGCAACAGCGCGGCGGCGGGCAGCTGCGCGACCTGCACTGGCGCGCGGCCGACTGGTACCGCTCGCAGGACATGTGGTCGCCGGCGGTGCGCCATGCGCTCGACGCCGGCGCCAACGACCAGGCCTGCGCCTGGATCGAAGAATGCGCGATGCCGCTGGTGAAAGGCGGCGACATGCTGACCTTGTTGGGCTGGGAGCGCCAGCTGCATACCCATATGGTGCGTCTGCCGCTGCGCCTGCGGCTGGCGATGGCGTGGGCGAACACCCTGGCGCTGTCGTCCGGCCAGGAACAGGTGGTCGGACGCATCGAGGCGGAAAGCGACAGCGTCGAGTTGCGGCGCGAATGCCAGGCCGCGCGCGCGGCCGCGCTGGCGCTGGCCGATGAACATGAGCGCTGCGGCACGCTGATCGCCGCCTGCCTGGAACATCCGATACCCGACACCTGGGTCCACAACTCGGTCTACAATGTGCAGCGCTTCGTGTGCCTCAAGACCGGCCGCTGGGCCGACCTGTACGCCGTACCCGACCTGCCCTACGCCGACAGCGAAGCCGCGCGTAACGCCCTGTCGCTGGTGTACCGGCTGACCATCCTCGGCCTGGCCGACATGCTGCGCGCTTGCCTGGACCAGGCGGCCGGCAGGCTGCGCGCCGCCCTGCTGCAGGACGCCGACTCCGACAGCGCCCGGCAGATGCTGACCGCGCTGCCCGGTGGCCTGATGGCCTGCCTGCTCTACGAACAAAACCAGCCGGCCGAGGCGGAAGCGTTGTTGACACCACGGCTAGGCATCATCGCCAAACTGGGCTTTCTCGACTGCGTGATGCGCGGCTTCGCCACGGCGGCGCGGCTGGCGCTGCGCCACGGCCGCATCGAACGCGCCCACGCGCTGCTGGAACAGGGTGAACATCTCGGCCTGGCGCGGCACTGGCCACGCCTGACGGCGGCGATGCTGCTCGAGCGTTTGCAACTGCATCTGCTTGAGGGACGCATGCCGGAGGCGCAAGCCTGCCTGCAACGCCTGCGCCAACTCGATGCCGCCACGCCACAGCAACCGGATAGCCCGCTGGGGGAAGTGAACCAGTTCGCCGCACTGGGCGAAGCGCGCTATGCGCTGCAGCAGTTCCGCTACGCCGACGCGCTGCTGGTGCTGGAGCCGCTGCTGGCGGAGCTGCTGGCGTCGCAGCACCGCTACCTGGCCGTGCGTGCCGCCCTGCTGCTGGCCGACGCGCAGGCGGGGCTCAAGCGCGGCGAGCAAGCCGCGCGCACCTTCGGCGACGCGCTGGCGATGGCCGCCGGCGGCAATATGGTCGCCACCCTGCTGGACCACGGCGCCGGCGTCGGCCCGCTGCTGACGCAGGCGCATGAACAACTGGGGGGCGACCAGACGGTGCGCGACTTCACGCAGCGCGTGCTGCTCGCGTGGCAAGGCTTGCACGGCGGCCGGCCGGCGCCGCAGGCGCCCGCCACCGAAGTGCTGCGCAATCCCCTCAGCCCGCGCGAATGCGGCATCCTCGAACTGATCGCCGACGGCAATTCAAACAAGGAAATCGCGCGGGTGCTGGGGATCGGCCCGGAGACCGTCAAGACCCACCTGAAGAACATCTTCGTCAAGCTGTCAGTCGAGCGTCGCACCCAGGCCGTGGTCCAGGCCGAGGCCCTCGGCCTGCTCAGGAACGGCCGCCGCTAGCGCCGGCGCCGGACGCAGGCGCAGACGGTCCCCCACCAGCAGCGCCGCCAACCCTGGCAACAGCAGGATCGCCCCCAGCATATTCACCAGGAACATAAAGGCCAGCAGCACGCCCATGTCGGCCTGGAACTTCAGCGCCGAAAACGCCCACGTCGCCACCGACACCGTCATCGTCACCGCCGTGAAGACGGACGCCGTGCCGCGCTGGCGCAGCGCCGCCACGAAACCGTCGCGCAGCGAACAGCCGGCGGCGCGGATCTCGTGCTTCATGCTCTCGAACAGATAGATGCCGTAGTCGACACCCACACCGACGCCCAGCGCCACCACCGGCAGGGTGTTGACCTTGACGCCAATGCCCAACGCCGCCATCAGCGCGTTGCACAGGATGGTCACCAGCGCCAGCGGCAGGATGATGCACAGCGTGACACGCATCGAACGGAAAGTCGCAAGGCACAGCAGCGACACCGACGCGAACAACGCCAGGTTGACCCACTTGTCGGCCTGCTCCACCGCTTCATTGGTGGCGGCCATCACGCCGACGTTGCCGGCCGCCAGGCGGAATTGCAGCTGCTCGCTATCGTGCTCGCGCTTGAACTGCTTGATCACATCGACGATGCGGCGGATGGTCGCCGACTGGTGGTCGACCGTGAAAACCGACACCGGCATCGCCGTGCAGCTGGAATTCATCAGTTCATTGCCGAGGCGCGTGGCAAAGCCCACGCCCTGCGCGATCTGCGCGGTCTCCTCCGGCAGCACGCGCCACTTGATGAAGGTCTCGGCATACGCCTGCGTCACCTGCTTGACGAAGCCGGCCAGGCCGCGCACGGCGGCCACGCCGGGCTCCTGGTTCAACGTGAACTCCAATTGCTCCATCCGGTCCAGCACCGGGCGCTGCACGCACGGCGTCTCCTGGCCCTTGGCTTCGGCGATCACCTGCAGCAAGTCGACGCCGATGGCGAAGCGGCTGGTGATGACGGCGACGTCGCGGTTGTAGCGCGCATCGGCGCGCAGCTCCGGCACGCCCTGCCCCAGATCGCCGATCTGCAGCGCGCGCGCCTGCCACACGCCGCCGGCCAGCAGCACGCCGCCCACCGCCAACGCCAGCAGCGCGCCCTTGCGGGTGGCCAGCACGCCGAGGCGCTCCCACAGCTTGTCGGCGGCGCCGCCCTTGGCCGCATGGCGCCGGCGCTCGTCCGGCGAGAAACGCATGTACGACAGCAGTATCGGCAGCAGCATCTTGTTGGTGACGATCATCACCGACACGCCGACGGTGGCGGTGATGGCCAGCTCGCGCACCATCTCGATATCGATGAAGGCGATCACGATGAAGCCCAGGGCATTGGCCAGCAAGGCCATCGCACCGGGCACGAACAGCTTGCGGAAGCTGTTGCGCGACGCCGTCACGCCGTCGGCGCCGGCCAGCGTTTCGAGCTTCCAGGCGTTGGTCATCTGCACCGCGTGCGACACGCCGATCGAGAAGATCAGGAACGGCACCAGGATCGACATCGGGTCCAGCCCAAGTCCCATCAGTGGCAGCAGGCCCAGCAGCCACACCACGGGCACCAGCGCGCACACCAGCGCGCAGCTGCTGAGCATCAGCGAGCCGCTGTACCAGTACAGCAGCAGCGCGGTGATGACGAAGGCCACGGCGAAGAAGCCCAGCACGCCGGCGGCGCCGTCGGCGATGTCGCCGATGGCCTTGGCGAAGCCGATGATGTGCACCGTCACGGCGCCGTTCTCGTACTTGCGGCGGATCTCCTCCAGCCGCTTGCCGACCTGCTGCAGGTCGAGCCGCTTGCCGGTGTCCGGGTCGGTGTCCTGCAGGCTGGCCACCACCATCGCCGCCTTCATGTCGTTGGAGACGATGCGGCCGACCCACTCTGACTTGAGCGTATTCTCGCGCACCTTCGCCAGTTGTTCCGGCGTGCCGGCGAAATCGGAAGCCACCAGGTTGCCGCCGCGGAAGCCGTCCTCCACCACCTCGTTGTAGCGCACGTTGTTGGTGAACAGCGAGGTGACCGAGCTGCGCTCGACGCCCTTGACGTAGAACACCTCGTCGGTGACCTTGCGCAGCGTCTCCATGAAGGACTTGTTGTAGATGTCGCCGTCCTGCTGGCGCAGCGCGATCAGCACCTTGTTGGCGCCGCCGAAGTCCTTCTGGTATTCGACGAAGGTCTGCATGTATTCATGCTTGAGCGGGATCATCTTGGAGAAGCCCGCCTCCACCCTCAACTGGCTGGCGAAGTAGCCCAGCACCAGCGTGACCAGGACGAACAGCGCCAGCAAGGAGCGGCGCCAGTTGAAAATGCCGCGCGACAGCCGGGCCGTGAAGCCCGTCTCGCCGGCGTGGTGCAATGCATGCTTGCTCATACTAGTCCTTCTGCGGATTGTCTATGCGGACCTGCTCGACGCCGGCCTCGCCCACCACCACCAGCGTGTTGCCGGTGGCCGCGCCCAGCTGGGCGATGCCCTTGCCGCGCGCGCTCTTGTGCAATGTGAAGCTGGCGCCGTTGTCGGCGCTGACCGCCACCAGGCCGGCGTTGCCGACCAGGACCAGGCGGCCGTCGTCGAGACGGCGGCCGTTCATCAGCGCCAGCGAGGAACCAAGCTTGACCTGGCTCCAGCTCTTGCCACCATCGGTCGAACGCCACACATTGCCGCGCATGCCGTACACCAGCAGCACGCCGTCGTTGGCGGCCAGCGCGCCGAAATACGAGCCAGCATACGGCGACGCCAACGGCGTCCAGCTGCGGCCCTTGTCGGCGGATGTGGCCAGGGTGCCGGATTCGCCCACCAGCAGCAGGCCGTCGCCGGTGGCGATGATCTGCGAAATATGGCGGTCGAAGTCCGCGCCCAGCGGCTGCCGGCGCGACCAGGTGGCGCCGCCGTCGGCCGACTCCAGATACAGGCCGAAGGCGCCGTAGGCGATGTAGCCGGCGCCGCCCGTATGCACGATGCCGAGCAGCGCGTCGCTGCCGGCCGCGTCGACCTTGACGGCCTGCCAGTGGCGGCCGCCGTCGGCGGTGCGCAGCACGGTGCCGCCATGGCCGACCGCAATCCCGGCCGAAATTCCGGCCGCGCCCTGAGGCAGCGCGATGCCGCTCAAGGTGCGGGTGACCGGCGTGCTCACCGCGCGCCAGCTGGCGCCGCGGTCTTCCGAACGCAGCACCACGCCGCGCTCGCCCACCGCCACCAGCGCGTCGCCGGCCTGCGCCACGTCGAGCAGGATCACGCGGTCGGTGCGGATCGGCGCCGCCGGCGCCAGCGCGCAGGCGACGGCCAGCGTCGCCGCCAGCAGTTTGCTGAGGATCTTCATGCGCAGCGCTTACCTGGTGCCGGCGCGACGCAGGGCGTCCGGCTGGAAGTCCGACCAGTTGCCCTTGGTGCCGAACTTCCACGGCGTCTTGACCTCGTTGTCCAGCGTCGACAGCAGGTAGTTGCCGTTGCTGAGGTCATGCCAGATATTGGCCCGGTACCATGGCGTTTGCGCATCGTAGAACTGGACGATAGGATGCACGCCGATGCGCCACAACTGGCCCTGGCCGTCGTAGGCGTCCTCCTCCAGCACACCCCAGCTGTCCTCGTCCAGGTAGAAGGTGCGCTTGCCGTAGATGTGCTTCTGCCCCTTCTTCAGCGTGGCTTCGACCACCCACACGCGATGCAGCTCGTAGCGCATCAGGTCCGGGTTGACGGTGTTCTTCTGGATCATGTCGGCGTACTTGAGCTTTTTGTCGGACAGCTTGTAGGCGTTGTACGGCACGTACATTTCCTTCTTGCCCGCCAGCTTCCACTCGTAGCGGTCCGGGGCGCCGTTGTAGGCGTCGTACTGGTCGGTCACGCGCATCGCCTCGGTGCCGTCGGAGATATTGTCGTAGGCCAGATCCGGCGCACGCCGCACGCGGCGCTGACCGGCGTTGTAGATCCAGGCCTGGCGCGGCTCCCTGACCTGGTCGATCGACTCGTGCACCAGATAGACCGTGCCTTGCAGCGTGGCCGGCGCGGTGAAGAAGCCGAGGAAGGAGAACTGGTGGTTGGCGGTATGCGTGTCGAAGTTGGCGTCCGAGACGCGCAGCTCGCGGAAGCCGACGCGATAGTAGTCGCCGTTGGCGCGCACCGGGAACCAGTCGTAGGTGCGGTCGAAACCGCCGCCGATGTAGCGCGTCAGGTGGTTGCTGATCGCCTCCAGGCCGTTCTTCGGAATCGGGAACGGCACGTGCGAGCCGCCCAGGTCCGTCAGCGCGTAGCCTTTCAGCTCGACCTTGGTGGCCTGCTCCTTCGCCTTGTCGGTCACCTCCTTCGGATAGGCGGCGCTGCGGTGGGTCTGGTACACCGGCATCTTGAAGTTCGGGTACTTCTTGAGCAACGCCAGCGCGCCGGCCGGCAGCTTGTCCTTGTACTGGTCGGCGTTCTGGCCGGTGATGGTGAACAGGACCTTGTCGCCGGCGTACGGATCGATGTAGCCCTGCGCCGGCGTCCAGCCGGCCGGCGGCTTGGCCAGGCCGCCGTCCCAGGCGGGAATGGTGCCGTCCTTGTTGCCGGCGCGCTCGGCGCCGACCGGGGTCAGTTCCTTGCCCAGCTTGTCCGCTTCGGCCGGCGTGATGCCGGCCCAGGCCGCGGGCGCCGCCAACAGGGCGGCCAGCATGATGGTGGTGGTTTTCATGTCGATGTCCTTAGAACGTGGTGCTGTAATTGACGGCGTAGTAGCCATGGTCGCGCAGCGGATCGTAGGCGGCGCCGCGGGCGAAGGTGGTCAGCGTGAACTCCAGGCTGTGCTTCTTCTGGTAGCTCAGGCGCACGCCCAGGCCAAGCTGGCGGCGGTCCTCGATGAACTGGCTGTCCATCGAATAGCCCTTGATGTCGGCGGACAGGAAGGCACTCGGGAACACGCTGACGCCGCTATCGAAGGCGTTGGTGTATTCCAGCTGGCCGCGCACGCGCAGGCCCCAGGCGCTGCGCGACACATAGCCGTCGTTGCGGCAGCCGTCCGGGCTGGGGTTGTTGATGGCGCTGCCGGCGCAGGTCGAGCCGCCGTACAGCGGGTGCGAACCCTGGCCGAACTGGAACGCGCGGCCGTAGCGCAGCGCGCCCGGATCGTTCTTATAGTCGGGCACATTGTTCCACTGCCCCGCCACCTCGGCCACCAGCAGCGCCTGCTGCGCGCCCAGCACGTTGGCGTAGGTGCTCACGCCGTTGAGCTGCAACTGGGTCTTGTGGAAGCGGTCGTAGCCGGCCAGGTAGGTGCCGGGTCCCTTGGCGACGGCGGCCAGCGCCATCTTCGCGACCGGGCCGGCGCCCAGCAGCGCGGCGGCGATGACGTCGTTGCCGTTGCGCTGCACCGCGACGTTGGGCGAATAGCTCAGTTCCGAGCCGACCGACCAGCCGCCCAGGTTGGTCGACGCGCTCAGGCCGAACACCCGCATGTCTTCCGGATACTCCCAGAACGCCTGCATCGGCTTGATGCTCGGATTGGTGGCGGGACTGAGCGCCGGCACGCCGGCAAAGCCGGCCAGCGGCATCAGCAGCGGAATGGCCGGATTGATCGCCTTGAGGTTGGTGCCGGCCAGGCCGGAGACGATGGGCGTGCGCGAATGGATGTTCATCGCATACAGGCCGAACTCGGTGTCCAGCGCGGCCACCGGGAAGCGGTAGGCGAAGCCGTACTGGCCACCGTCGGACGCCTTGCGGCCCTCGACCATCGGCACGTACATGCCGGCCGCATAGGCGGACGGGCCGCTGATGCCGCCCAGCGGCACCAGCGGCAAGGCCTTGCAGGCGCCCGGCGTGGTGGAGATCACCGCATCGGTCACGGCCCAGTAGGTGCCGCAGCTGTCGAGCGAGGTGTTTTGCCACTGGAACTGGTAGAACGCTTCAAGCGAATGGCCGCCGCCCAGTCCCAGGTTGGCGTTCAACATGGCGACCGGCAGCAGCGCTTCCTTCAACTCGGTGCCGGGACGGCGCAACGCCGACAGGTCGACCGGATTGATCTGGTTGACGCCCTGCACGAACAGGCTCTCGCCCCAGTTGACCACCTGGCGGCCCAGGCGCAGCTGCAGCGGCTTGTCGCCCAGGCGGAAGGTGTTGTAGAGGTAGGCGTCCAGCAGGTAGGCGCCGGAGAATTTCTGCAGGTCCTCGAAGCCGCTGTCGCTCAGCGGCGCGTTCTTCTGGTAATTGTTGGCCATATTGCCATAGCCGACGTTGCGCGACTTGGCGGCCTGGTCGTACCAGAACTTGGCCCGCACCAGCGCGCCGGCGTCGTCGCGCTTGATCTCGAATTCGCTGATCAGCTTGACGACGCTGGAGAGGCGGTCGTTCTTGCGATAATTCAGGTTGCCGGCGTCGTTGGGATTGCCGGCGGTGCCGCCGCTCAGGCCGGCGCGCGTGCCGTCGGCCGGCGTATATAGCGCGCTGTCCGGATTTCCGGCGCGCCAGGCCGAGGACAGGCTGATGGTGTTGTTGAATGAACCACTCCAACCGTTGTCGATGCTGAATTCGGCGGCGCCGGTGTTGGCCGCATGGGCGGCCAGCGCGGCCGCCAACAGGCCCGGCAATACGGCATTGCCTTTTTTGAGTATGTGCTGCATAGGTCTCCCTCTTATGCGCCGGCAGCCGCCGGCATGGAACCCGCTATGTTGCGGATGCCTGTGCACAATAGGTGAATAGCACCACGATATCGAATCCCCCGTTCGGGGGAAGCTGGCCTTTTAGCGCATGGCCCGCCACGGAAGCAGGTCCGCGTGGCGACATGATTCTTGAACTTTCAACAACCTTTCTATTTTACCCTGAGAGTAAAGCAGGAATGGACGCCAACGACAGGCCGCCTAGCGCAAGTTGCCGGTGTGGCCCAGCGAGTACCGGCCGGGTTGCGGCCATACGGTCAGGCCATGCGGTTCCTGGCCGACCTTGACCTGCCGCACATCGCCGCTGGCGGTGTCGAAACGGTACACCACGTCGTCGAAACGACCGGACAGCCACAGATATTTGCCGTCTGCGCTGACGTTGCCCATATCGGGACTGCCGCCGCCAGGAACCGCCCAGTTGGCGACCACTTTGTCGGTGGCGAAATCAACCACGCTCACGCTGCCCTTGCCCTTGCGCTTGCCGTGGATACGGTGGGTGCCACGGTTCGCCACATACAGGCGCTTGCCATCGCGGCTAGGGTAGATTCCATGCGTGCCTACGCCGGTCGGAATGAAACCGATCTCCTTGAACGCGGCGCCATCGACCACATGCAGGCCATCGGCTTCCATGTCGGCGATATAGAACTTGGTGCCGTCGGGCGAAATGCGTATGTCTTGCGGCATGCCTTTGGTGCTGGTGCAGATCTCCGCCTCCAGCGCCCCGGCGGAGGTCTTCTCGGAATACCGCGCGGACGGCATCTTGAGCTTCAGGTAGCCGCTCACCTTGCGGCCCTCGAGGTCGATCTTGGCGATGGTGCCGTCGAATTCGCAGGTGAACACGGCGTAGCGGCCGTCATTGGAAAAATCGGCGTGGTTGATGCCGCCGCAGGACGGCGTTTCGATCGAATACTGCAGCGCCATGGTCTTGGGATCGCGGAAGTCGAGGCGATGCAGCGCCTCGGCGACCACGATGGCGGATTTGCCGTCCGGCGTGAAGTACATATTGTACGGGTCCTCCACCGGCACCGACGCGCCCGGCTTGCCGCTGAGCGGATCCACCGGCGTCAGGCTGCCCCGGTTGGTACGCTCGGCATTGTTCGCCACCCAGAGCGTCCGCAGGTCGTAAGCAGGTACGACGTGCTGCGGGCCGACGCCCACCTTGAACTTGTCGACCACCTTGAGCGTCTCCGGATCGATGACATACACATCGTTCGAGCGCAGGTTGGGCACATAGACGCGCGCCAGGTGGTCCTTGACGACCGCGCTCAGGCGGCCAGGCCCGGTGTCGCCGTAGACGTTCCTGGGATCGCTCAACGGCGGCATGCCGGGCAAGGGGGAATAGCTCCCCTTCAGGGCCGGTGCGCTGGCCGGGCCTTGGGCGTCGGCGTGCTGGCCGTACAGGCCCGCGCCCGCCAGGGTGAGTAGGCCCAGGCCGGCGATGGCCAGGCGTCGAGCGTGGCGCCCGGTGTTTGATGGATTGGTAGGCTTGCTGGTTTTCATAAGGTGCAGTCTCTGTGGTCGATGCGGCGCCTGAGTGGCGCTTCGCTTAGTGATGGCGTTCTTGAAGGATGGTTTTGATCGCGCTGACCGATGCCTCGACCTGGCGTTGCACGCCCAGCCGCCCCAGTTCAGCGCTGGCGCGCGTGGCGTCGCCGCGCACGCCATCGGCCACCCCGGGCTTGGGGCCGCGCGACATCGCTTCGACGCGGACCATCGACGGCGCGGTGGCAAGCATCAGCGAGGCATCGCCCAGCCCTGCGTGCAGGCCGATTTCAGCACTGCTGTAGCCTTGCTTTTTCAGATCGTCAATAAACCCGTTCTGGGTGACATCGTAGTAGTCGAGCAGCGCGTGGGCGCGGGCGGGATCGCTCTTGCCCCAGGCGCGGTTCAGCTTTTGCGCCACGCTCACTTCGTTCTGCTGATAGCCTCCATGGTCACCGATGAAGATGATGTCGCGAAAGCCGTGCTGACGAAAACTTGCCGCAGCCCCCTCGAGCACGGCCTCGAAGGCTGCCGGCGGGATCGAAATGGTGCCGCTGAATCGCATGTGGCCGGCCGGTGGAGTGACCGCGCCTTCCGGCACATACGACACCACCGGCGCGACCATCGTATTGCCAAGTTTCTGCGCAATCATGGCCGCGATGATCCCGGCGCGGACGTTGTGCTTGCCGAGCGCGATGTAGGGGCCGCTCTGCTCAACGCCGCCGATGGGGACCAGGATCGTGGTCGCTCCGTGTTCTATGCGACTGCGCAATTCCGTGCTGGTGAGCTCTTCCAGCATGACGCTGGCGCCGCCCTGCCCCGCGCGCTCGGCGGAAGTGGCGGCCATTACCGGCGGTGTCAGCAATGAAGCGGCGGCCACCAGAAGGCCGGCGCAATGGCCGACACCGGTCAACATCCAGCCCTGCGTAATTTCATCATCCTGCTTATTCCTCACAATACCTCACTCTGCAATGTAGACCTGCCCCGGCCGTCCAAGTATAGCGGCAGACGACAATTTTATGCGATCCGGCACAGCGTGGCGTCAATAAGTTGTATGTGCGCCGGTCCGGCGTGATCGATCAGCTCCGCTTCCCGCGCAAGGCGACCGCCAGGCGTTCGGCGATCGCCGCCACGCCGTCGCCAGACGGCGGCTGGTAAGCGCGCAGTTGGTCCCAATCCATGGTCACAGGCGATGCATCCGCCCATCGAATGACCGGCCAGATGATTTCGCTTATGAGACTACGTACTCGAGTCCGCTTGCGCGGCAATTCGGCGAGCCGGTCAGCCAGCGGCTGCAGGGCTATGCCGAGGCGACCGATCCACTCGGCCAACGTCGAACGGGCCTGTGTCAGGCCCGATGATCGACTTCGTGCGATCAAAAAAACTGATCGGCCGTGAATTGGAGCTTGCCCAGCTGGCCGCGTTTATGACCTCAATGACGCCATATGCGCGCGCGTATCGCGGCGGAGGGCCCCGACCAACATGCCCAGGCCCAGCAAGAGCATCGACGCCATGCCCGGTTCCGGCACCGGGCTGGTATTGTCCCGCGCGATGAAGGACAGGTTGTCCGCGTAGCCATCGTTGTCGTTCGAAGCGAGACGCTCCATCGACAGCCAGAACGACAGCTTGCTGGTGCCGGCAGGCATGATTCCCACGGACTCCCGGTAGTACAGGCCGGTCTGGTTGCCGCGATCTTGCGGGGTGACGGGACCGATCGAGGCGTTTCCTATCTCATTGTTCCCCGCATCGAGAAACTGCACAAAGAACAGCGCGTTATCGCCCTGGGCGGCCCAGCCGCCGAGCCATCCGCTCAGGGAATAGGAACTGTTCTGGGCGGTCGGCACGCCGAAGTCCAGGGTCTGAGTGCCGACAGCATACTGCCCGAGGCCGGCGAACATCTTCGTTCCGCGATCGACCGGGCCAGGCTGGGTGGGCAGCACCCAGTTGTTGCCATAGTCCACCGACTGGACCATGTTGTAACCCGGGTAGCCGGTCCAGCCGCTCACGCCTGCTTCGGCATCGCCGTTGACAATGAGGTTCTGACCGTAGAGGACGTCAGCCTTGCCACTGCATGCCACGGCGAACAAGGCCGCGGCAACGAAAAATCTGCACTTCATGAAAAGCTCCCTATAAAAGTCAAATGACGCGGTACTGGTCAAGTTGCGCTGCGCCGCGCATCGCAGGGTCACTGATGGACGGCAAGCCGTTTTCCAGATGGCCGGCGAAGCGGCGCAACCAGCCCGGCAAGCCAGCCACGCGCAGGCTGTAGTCGTACCAGTTGGAACTCGATGCCAGCGGAAGCCGGACGGCGCTCCTCGAGCGTGCGACGACGCGCACTTCCAACGGCTTGTTCGCGTAATACTTGTTGGCGGTGAGTACGAAGGTGCATGGCTGTGCGCCATTGTTGAACAGGTCAATGATCAGCTCGCCGGCGCTGCGTTCGGCGCGCAGGCTCATTTCCGGCCATGCAGCGTTGCCGCCACCGCGCACGTCCCCAACGATGTGGCGATGGAAGCCGTTCGGTCCCAGTACCCAGAGATCGTAGGCAGATGCGGTGTTCCAGCGGCCGATGAGCTGTTTGCCGGGTTCGACCGTATAGCGGCGCGGGACCTGATCCAACGCCAGTCGGTCGTACACATGAAACACCGCGCCGGCCTCGCCCATGTTGTCGAATCTGAGCTCCACCTGGCCGCCTCCGGCCGGCACCTGTGCCTGCACCTGGAGTTCATAGGGCAGAGCGCGTGCCGGACGCACGCCGGCAGCCTGGACGGGCGCCGCCAGGGTGGTCGGCGTTGCGGGCACCTTGGTGTTTGGCAGGCTCAGCGCCATCGAGCGGCGCGCAGCCGTCTCCGGCAGCAGTTGCGTGAAGCCGTTGTCGTTCGGGTTGGCGAAGTCGAAACAGGACAACAGGTTGCCGCTCACCGCGCGGCGCCATGGGCTGATCAGCGGCTCGCGCACACCGAAACGCGCCTCGATGAAACGCACCACCGATGTATGGTCGAAGACCTGCGAATTGACCCAGCCGCCCTTGGTCCACGGCGATATGACATACATCGGAACGCGCGGCCCGAGACCGTAGGGGCGATGGTGCGTACGTGCATCGGCGCCGTTGAGCACGTGATGGTACTCGCCGGTCGTGTCGACGGTCGACGCGCCGGCGAGCTGCGACTGCGCCGGATTGCTGCTGTAACTCGTGTACGCAGGGACCGCCGGCGGCGGCATGTGGTCGAAGAAGCCGTCGTTCTCGTCGAAGTTGATGATCAGGACCGTCTTGCTCCAGCTCTCAGGATTGGCGGTCAGGGCGTCCAGCACGCGCGCGATGTAGTCGGCGCCCGACGCAGGACTTGAGGGCCCCGGGTGTTCGGAGCCTTCGGCGGTCGCGACGATCCAGCTGACCTGCGGCAGGCGGTTGGCCAGCACGTCGGCTTTGAGCAGGTCGATGTCACGCGTCGTGGTGCCGCGATCGCGCAGCGATTGCGAATAGCCCGGCCGGCGATACCAGGCGTTGCGGAAAGAGCGGAATCCCGCCAGCGAGTTATCGGTGAAGTTGTCCGCCATGTTCTGGTAAACCTGCCAGCTGATACCCGCCGCTTCGAGTCGCTCCGGATAGGTGGTCCACAAGTAGTCGGTGGACATGTCCGGATTGAAGTCGTCGCGGCTGTTGTCAGTCGACGGGCCGCCGGCAGCCGCCAGGGGATCGTTGTGACCGCTGAACAGAAACAGCCGGTTGGTGTTGGTGCCGGTCTGGGTTGCGCAGTGGTAGTGGTCGCAGATGGTGAAGGCACGCGCGAGCGCGAACTGGAAGGGAATGTCGGCGTCGGCGTAATAGCCCATCGCGCGGTTCTGCTTGACCGTGCACCAGTCATTCATACGTCCTTGGTCCCACGCCAGCTGGGCGTCGAGCCAGGCATGCGGCGTCCCGGCCACGCGCATGACGGGAAAGTCCTGCACCGTGTTGAGCCGGAACGGCGCGATGGCACTGCCCTGGGGCCAGTTGGGCCGGCCAGGCACCGGCGCCCCTCCGACAGAACGCTGCACGAAGACCGATTTGCGATTGAAGAGATTTTGCCGGTCCATCACCGGAATCGGAAAGGGATCACCGAATCCCCTCACCCCTTCCAGGGTGCCAAAGTAATGGTCGAAACTGCGGTTCTCCTGCGTCAGCACGACGATATGCTCAACATCCTGCAGGCTACGAGTGCGCTGGTTGGCGGGGAGCGCCAGCGCCTTTTGGATGGACGGTGGAAAGGTCGCAAGCACGGCACTTGCGCCGGCCGACTTGCCCATTTTGCGGAGGAAGTCACGTCGGCTCATGCCAGCACCTGCGTGCGGGCGCGCGCGAATTTGGAAATATGCATTTGATTGATCCAGGTCGATTGTCGGGGAAACATGAAAACTGAAGTCATGCAAGGCCGCAGCTTACGTAACAATGATGAAACGTTGATGACATGGCATGCAGTTAACAGCACTTCAATTATTTCGGTAACAATCCTGGCCAGGCTAAGCTACTGAAGTTCGTCGCGGAGCCGCCGGTCGAGCTCAACAAAATCGATCCCGTGAACATCAGGCAGTATTTGGATTGGCGCTGGAAATCATCGATCGAGCAACGCCGGCATGGCGAGCCCCCCCACCCCATGCGCCGGCTTTCGCGGCTTTCGCGAACTGGGCCGCTACGCCTATACCGATGACGCAGTCCACGACGCGGTGTGGCAGGTTGCTGATCAGGGCTTGCAGGATGCGATGGAATTTGACTGGGCCCGTGAAGCTGCGGCGGTCGCCCGGTCTGAGCTGGCAGATGCTATTCGCGCCTTCCAGTTCCGCGATCTACGGGCCAAGGCGGCGACTGACAAGGAGGAGCGCTCCGGCATGAGTGCGGCGCAAGACCAGCTCGTTCACACCACCACGATGACCGCGCACGACGTGCGCAACAGGCGCGGCAAGCTCATCAGGCCGAAAAAGTAGCATCTGGGCAGCCGGCCGACTGGTGTATTTTTGCGGAACTGTAGGCCGTTTGCGGAACTGGGCCGTCGGCAACGTGAGCTGATGCTAACCGTGAAGGCCTGTGTTTATGTTGGTGCTCCGAGCCGGAATCGAACCGGCACGCCTTGCGGCGGGAGATTTTAAGTCTCCAGTGTCTACCAATTTCACCATCGGAGCGAAACAGCCCGTAATTATGCCACGAACCCGCCGTAACTGCCATACCGGCAACTGTCAAATCCGATAACATGGCATCATTGCCAATATCTACGCCCCAAGGATAGCCATGACCGTTTTACGCCGCCTGCTCGTCGCGATGCTGTTGATGATGCTCCACTGCTTCGCAACCGCTGCCGACCCGCTCCCCGCCTCCCAATCCGGCACGCCGTCAGCCTCGCCAGCCCCGGCCAAACTGGTCTTCGCCAACCGCACCATCTTCGTGTTCCGTTCCGTGCTGACCGGCTACCCGCCGGAGGAACGCGCCGAGGGCGCGCGCAAGCGCCTGGACGCCGGGCTGGCCCGCAATGGCGCGCAGCAGCCAGGCATCCGCACGATCGCCGAAGGCACGCAGGTGACGCTGGACGGCGCCCTGCTGTTCCTGGTCACGCCGGCCGACATCAACCCGCTGGCCGGCGACACCACCGACAGTGTCGCCAGCGAGAGCGCGGCAACCCTCGGCAAGGCCCTGCTGGAACGCCGCGAGCAAGCCAGCCCGCGCTACCTGCTCATCGCCGCAGCCCTGTGCGCGGCTGCCACGCTTGCATACGCCCTCATTTTGCACGGCCTGCGCCAGGTCCACCGCTGGGTCGGCAAACGCTCGACCCAGGCCATCAGCCGCCGCCTCGGCCAGGTCAAACTCAAAAACGTGCGCATCCTCGATGCCGAACACTACGTAGCCTTCATGCGCCAACTGGTCAACCTGTTGATCTGGGGCCTGCGCCTGATGGCGACCTATCTCTGGCTGGCCTTCGTGATGGGCAAAATACCCTACTCGCGCAGCTGGGGCGAACGCCTGCAGGACTATCTGATCGATGTCGCCACCAGCGTCGCCAAGGGCATCATCGAAGCGCTGCCGGGCCTGGTGCTGGTGGCCGTCATCGCCGCCATCGCGCGGCTGGTGATGCTGACCGCAGCCTCGGTATTCCAGCGCGTGGAATCCGGCGAGCTGCAAATCGCCTGGCTCGATCGCGACACCGCCACGCCCACGCGCCGCATCCTGAACGTGGTGATCTGGCTGTTCGCGCTGGCGATGGCCTACCCTTACCTGCCCGGCGCGCACACTGCGGCGTTCCAGGGCGTATCGGTGCTGGTGGGCTTGATGGTATCGATCGGCGCATCGAGCATCGTCGGCCAGGGCGCCAGCGGCTTGATCCTGATGTACGCTCGCTCGCTGCGCAAAGGCGAGTACGTGCGCATCGGCGAGTCGGAGGGCACGGTGGTCGAATTGGGCATGTTCGAAACGCGCCTGCGCACCGGCCTTGGTGAAGAGATCACCATGCCCAACGCCTGGGTGCTGTCCAACACCACCAAGAACTACTCGCGCGCGCACGCCGGCACCGGCTTTGTGCTCGACACCACCGTCACTATCGGCTACGACACGCCGTGGCGCCAGGTGCACGCCATGCTGGAACTGGCGGCCGCCAGGATAGAAGACATCGCCGCCACGCCCAAGCCCTACGTGATGCAGACCGGCCTGTCCGATTTCTATCCGGAGTACCGGCTGGTGGCCTACGCCACAGTGGAAACGCCGCGCCGCCGCGCCGAGGTCCTGAACCAGCTGCACCAGCAGATCATCGATGTGTTCAATGAATACGGCGTGGCGATCACATCGCCGCACTTCACCCAGGAGCCGGCCACGCCGCACGTGATCCCGAAAGAGAACTGGCATCCGGCGCCGGCCGTCGCACCTATCGACCTGGCGCCGGACCAGCAACAGTAGACAGTGTCTAGGCCGGCGGCTCGCGGTCGCGCGCCACCGGCGGCAAGCGGTGCTTGAGAGTGCCGACCTTCTGCGCGCGGTAGATGCCGGTGTGGCCGGAGAACAGATACGCCACCACGCACGCCAGCGCCGCGTAAGGCCCGATCTGCGGGCCGAATAATTCGATCGCCATGATGGTCGACGCCAACGGCGTGTTGGCCGCGCCGGCGAACACCGCGACGAAGCCTATCCCCGCCAGCATGGCGAATGGAAGATGCAGCAGCGGCGCCAGCGTGTTGCCCAGCGTCGCGCCGATGTAGAACAGCGGCGTCACTTCACCGCCTTTGAAACCGCTGCCCAGCGAGGCCACGGTGAACGCGAACTTGCCCAAGAAATCCCAGGGCGCCAGCGGCTGCTGGAACGCTTCAACGATCACCGGAATGCCAAGGCCGATGTAACGCGTACCGACCATCCACACCGCCAGCGCCACCAGCGCGCCGCCGATCAGTGGGCGCAACGGCGCATACGCCACATGGCGCTTCATGAAGGTCGACGCGGCGTGCGTGGACTTGGCGAACAACATGCCGGTCAGGCCGAACGCGATGCCGGCCATCAGCACGGCGGCCACGCTCCAGAAGCCGATCGCCACGACGCCGCTCATCGCGTAATGGGTGTGATGCACGCCCCAGGCCATGCCCACCTGGTCGGCGACGATGGCCGCCACCATGCAGGGGAAGATGGCGTCGTAGCGCAGGCGGCCGATGGCCAGCACTTCGAGGCCGAAGATGGCGCCGGCCAGCGGCGTGCCGAACACGGATGCGAAACCGGCGCTGATGCCGGCCATGAGCAGGATGCGCCGCTCGGCGTGGCGCAGGCGGAACACGTGGGTGAGCTGGTCGGCCAGCGTGCCGCCCATCTGCACGGCCGTGCCTTCGCGGCCGACCGAGGCGCCGAACAAGTGCGAGATCACGGTGCCGATCAACACCAGCGGCGCCATGCGCAGCGGGACGACTTTCTTGGGATCGTGGATTTCGTCGATCAGCAGGTTGTTGCCCGCCTCGACGCTGGCGCCCAGTTTGAGGTACACCCAGCCGACCGCGAAGCCGGCCAGCGGCAGCAGCCAGATGATCCAGGCGTGCGCTTCGCGCCAGGCGGTGGCGCGGTCCAGCGCAAACAGGAAGAAGGCCGATGCGGTTCCGCTGAGCAGCGCGATCAGGCCCGCGATGAAGGTCCATTTGCCGATATACGGCAGCAAGGCGATTTGTTCTGGGTAGCGGCGTGATTTCATCTGACTTGCATACTAGCAAATTCGTCAGATGGCGGCAATCCGGCGCCCGCGGTGAACCAAATCCAAACGCGACAGGTCTAACATTTATGGACGAGCGTATCGCAAAACTTGAGGCCATATCCGACAGCACCGTTGCGGCGGTCGCTGCGCTGAGGACTGACATGAACGATCGATTCAAGCTTGTCGACACGCAATTGGCCGAGCTGCGCCGGCAAAAAGTCGAGACTGACGTTCTATTGGGCAAGCTGGACTTGCAAGCAACCCCAAAGAACTGCGGTCGGAATTCCGCTTCATGGCCCGTTGGCTGATCGGCACCCAGTTCACCGTCGTGCTATTCCTGCTGAGGCTGGCCGCAAAGATTTTTTACCCGTCCTGAACGCCGCCTCAGGCCAGCCTGACCAGCGGATTGGCGATGATATTGTCGATCTGGCGGATCGCCTCGTCGCAGGCGGCGGCGATGGCTTCGTCTTCGGTGTCGCGCATGAACTGCATGGTGGCGCCCTCGAACACCTCCACCCCATCCGCGCCGGCGCGTGCGATGTCGCAGCTGGCGGTCCAGCGGCGGTCGGTGGTCGGCAACGCGGTCGGTACGATCTCCCAGCCCTTGTAATGCATCTTGTCCATGACGCTCTCCTCGATAAGCAAACAGACTATCACGAAGCGCCAGGCGCGCCGCGCACGGATGCGTTGCGCGCCCGGTCGATCAGTCCTCGCTGTCCTGGTGCGCGGTGCGGCCGATCGGCTGCTCCATATTCGCCAGGAACCAGCTCAGCGAGGTCATCACCGCCACATGGCGCTTCAATTCCAGCGGGCTGACCTTGTCCAGCGTGTCGGCCGGCGTGTGGTGGTAGTTGAAGTAGGCCGACGAATCGACCATCGGCTCGAACACCGGCACGCCGGCGCGCTCCAGCGCACCGGTATCGGTCGGACCGGTGATATCGCGGCGCTCGAACTGGCCGGCGCCGATCGGCGCCAGCGCATCCTTCAGCGGCGCGAAGTACTTCACCATCGGCGGCGTTACGCTGCCGATAAAGCCGAACGGACGGCCACCGCCGCTGTCCGACTCGATGGCGGCGAAGTGTTTGTCCAGCTTGCCCTTGTTCGCTTCAAAGTAGGCCTTGCCGCCACGGGTGCCGTTTTCCTCGTTCATCCACGCGATCACGCGGATGGTGCGGCGCGGATGCAGGTCCAGCTTCTTCAGCGTCTCGATCACGCCCATGGCGCCGGCCACGCCGGTGCCGTCGTCGTTGGCGCCGGTGGCCAGGTCCCACGAATCGAGGTGGCCGGAGACGATCACCACTTCATCGGCCTTGTCGCTGCCCGGCCAGTCGGCGATGACGTTGAAGCTATCGGCGTCCGGCAGGTTTTGCGGGGTCAGCGTCAGGTGCATCTTGACCGGGCCGCGCGCCAGCAGGCGATCCAGCAGCAGCACGTCCTCGGTGGTGATGGCGGCGGCGGGAATGCGCGCGCCGTCCACCAGGCCGGTCACGCCGGTGTGCGGAATGCGGAAGTTGGCGCCGCCGACCGAGCGCACCAGCGCCGCAGCCGCGCCCAGCTCCGCCGCCATCTTGGGACCGTTATAGCGGAAGCCCGCGCCGGGACCGTAGGCGGCGCCGGCGTGGCCGCGATCGGCCAGCTCCTGGTCGAACGGCACGTCCATCAGCACGATGCTGCCCTTCACCTGGGCCGCCTTGGCTTTCAATTCCTCCAGGCTGCGCACCACCAGCACCGGCGCGGTCAGGCCGGCGGCGGGCGTGGCGCCCGAGCCGCCCAGCGCCGTCAGCACGATCTTCTGCGTGATGCCGGCCGGACGGCCGTTGTAATCGACCAGTTCCGCCGTCTCCACGCCGCGCACCCAGTGCGGCACCTTGACCGGTTGCAGCGTGACCTTGGCGCCCAGCTTGCGCATGGCGGCCGCCACCTGCTCCACCGCCGCCGCGGCGCCGGCGGAACCGGACAGGCGCGGCCCGACCAGATCGGTCAGGTCGGCCAGGCGCTCGTAGGCCCAGTCGCTCTTCATCGCGCTGTCGCGGATCTGGGCCAGGGTGGCCGGATCGTTGGCTGGGGCGGCAATGGCGCCAGCGCTCAACAAGGTGCTGGCCGACACGGACAGCACGGCAAGGACGGTCAGGGACAACGGGGACTTGAAGACGGATCTCATGCTTTTCCTATGGATGTTGGATGGTGAGTTGCAAGAACGATCTAAACGATAACCTATCGTGGAGATCTTGTCATCAATGTTGATTTGTTATGACCGTTGCACTACCATGAACCTTCAACCATGCGAAGAAAGCCTCTATGCTCAAGGGTTCACTCTGCACCGTGCGCCACCTGCTGAGCGCCGACCTGAACACCTTCATCGCGCTGGTCAACGATTTGCCGTCGCGCGGCGACCACTTCTCCGCCCACTTCAAGTCGCCGGAGACGATGCGCAAGGAGTTCATGCAGAACGGTTTCGTCAGCGACGACAGCGAGCTGTTTGTCATCGAGGACAGCCTGCACCACATCGTCGGCGTCATCACGCACTTCAAAAGCCGCACGCCGGTCACGCGCGAAATCGGCTACCGCCTGTTCGACCCCAAGCTGGCCGGACGTGGTTACGTGACCGAAGCATGCCGCATGCTGGTCGACTACCTGTTCAAGGTCCACCAGTTCCACCGGCTCGAGCTGCTGACGGCACCGGAGAACGTGGCCTCGATCCGCGTCGCGCAAAAATGCGGCTTCAGCGCCGAAGGCACGTTGCGCCAGAGCTTTTTCATCAATGGCCGCTACCACGATGTACAGGTTTTCAGCCTGCTGCGCCCCGAGTGGGAGGCGCTCCGGGGCTAAATGTAACAAGCCATTACCGGAGTGGCCGGTTTGTAAGCATGTGTATAAGACGTGGTGTATTCACTCTCAGGCTTTATAGTGGAGTCACTGGCCGACGTATCATTCCGATCCGGGCCACGGCAAGGGGAAATACCATGTTGAGCAAAAAATTTATGGGTGTAGCGTTACTGGCCGCAGCAGCAGTATCGTCGTCGGCCTACGCAGGCGACCGTGATTTCAACACGGTGGCCGGCGCTGTGGTGGGCGCCGCCATCGGCCACAACGCTGGTGGCCGCGATGGCGCCATCGTCGGCGGCCTGGTTGGCGCGGCGGTGGGCAACAGCATCAACTCCAATGACCGCTACTATGATCGCGGCCGCGGTGGCCGCTACGTGGAGACCCGTGTGTACGCACAGCCAGCCCCGGTCTACTACGAGCCGGCTCCGGTCTACTACGCTCCGCCGCCACGCTACTACGCCCCGCCTCCGCGCGTGGTGTACGTTGAACCGGCCCGCCCTTACTACCGCGAGTATCGCGAAGAGCGCTGGGAACACCACCGCCATCATCGCGATCGCTGGGACCGTTAAGCTCCCAAGCATCATCGAGGCCCTTCGGGGCCTTTTTTCGTCTCCCCCCGCTAGCCCAGCGTAACGGCGCGGGCCGAGGGGGAATCATGACGAGCACAGATGCAATCATCGCTTTGGAACTGGGCCACTACCGGCTGCGCGCGCAGATCGGCGGATCGGCCTACGGCATCATCTGGCGCGCCAGCGGGCCGCCGGCCACGCGCGATGTCGCCATCAAGTTGATCAACCGCGAGCAGATGGCGCGCGCCCTGCCCGCCCAGCGCGACCGCTGGATCGCCAGCGCAAACAACGAGATCGGCTTTCTGCAATCGCTGGAGCCTTGGGACGAGCGCCACATCGTGCGCCTGCTCGACAGCGGCTGGCACGAAGGCCTGCCGGTGCTGGCGCTGGAACTGATGGCGACGGACCTGGGCAAGCACATGACCGCGCTGAAGGGCCGTGGCGAGGCGCTCCCGCTGCCCCGGATACTCAACTGGATGGCCCAGATCAATCAGGCGCTGGCCAAGGTGCACCAATACGGTTGGCGTTACCTGGACCTGAAACCGGCCAACGTGCTGCTGGACCGGGACCTGGGCACCGTCAAGCTGGCCGATTTCGGCACCAACCGCCAGTTGGGCAGCCTGCAAGCTCACTCGTATGCCGGCACCGCCAATTGGCAAGCGCCGGAACAGTTCTTCCCGGCCGACGGCGGCGGCTACGCCACCGGCCCGCGCAGCGACTACTTCTCGCTGGGTGCCTTGTTCTACTTCCTGGCCGCCGGCGGCCTGCCGCTGCGCTTTTGCAGCGATTGCGGACAAGCCTACCGCGAGCACCACACCGCAGGCGCCGACTTGCTGCGCAGCTTGAACGGCGGCGCGATTCCGGCCGCGCTGCACGGCGAGGAAGAGGCGCGCTTCGCCGCCGCGATTCCCGCGCCGGCGCGCGATGCTGCGCTCGAGCTGCTGCGGGCGCTGCTTCATCTCGATCCTGCGCAACGTCCGCGCCATGCGATCCAGATCAGCCGCATGCTGCACGCGATCCAGGGTGTCAAGCCACAGCGCGGCGTATTCGATCCCGCAGATCCCGTCCACGGCATGAATCGTCCAACCGCCGGCAACCACTGGCACCACATTCAGGGGGCATGATGGCTATCTCGCTGCGCCGGTCCTTCACCGCGCCCCGCGCCTCGTTCGCAAGGCCACGCTTCGGCGGCCTGTGCTCCGCAATCGCGCGGGCAGCCGCCAGGAATGCCGGCCTGGCCCTCACGCTGGCGATGTTGGCCATCTTGTGCGGCTTGCAGGCGCTGGCCTTGTTGCGCGCACCCGCCGCATGGCTGCCAAGCGCCATCACGGTCGAACCGGCGCCGGGCGAAACAATCACGCTGGGCCGGCATGAACTGGCGGCGCCGCAGTCTGACCGCAACCACCTGTCCCTGCGCCGCGATGCGCAGGACGGCTGGACGCTGCGCAATCTGAGCGCAACGCGTCAAGTGATACTGCTGCGCGACGGCGGCGAACAGCGCATGGGCAGCACCACGCTGCTGGCCGGCCAGCGCTTCCAGATCGACGGCGCACTGTTCGACGTGCGCGGCGCAGATTCCGGCAGCATCACCTTCGCCCGCGACGGCCACGAATGGCGCTACGACGGCGCGGTGTTGTATCGCGACGGCCATCAACAGGCCAATTGCCCAGAGTCGCACCTGGCCTCCAGCCTGCTCTCGCTGTGGAATCGCGCCATGCCCGGCCTGCTGACAATTTCGCGTCCGCTGACCTTCGGCGGCAATCTGTATTGCGACAATCGTCTGGGCCTGGCTCAAGTGACTCCCGGCGCGGCGCAAATCGCGCGCGGCAACGGCGGGCTCCAGCTCTCGGCCGGCAATCCTGATGGCGACCGCGCGGCGGTGCTGATCCACAGCGCCGGCTTGCAGACCGACCTGCGCAAGCAGGAAGCCTCGCTGGACGGCGTGAAGGCGATAGTGGTCGGCCATACGCGCTTCCAGCTGAACGCCGACGGCGGCCAGCTCACCCTGCACCCGAGCCGCCACGTCAGCCTGTTCAACGCGCCGGACCTGAAACTGCCGGAACACGTCACCTGGCAATGGCAGCGGCGAGCGCTGTGGGACGGCGGCCCGTCCAAGGCCATCTGGGCCGGACTGGCAGCCTGCCTGGCTTGCATGGCTGCCAGCCTCGCGCTGCCGGCGCGCCGGCCTGGCCGCGCCCACGGTGCGAGACTGGCAGCCATGCTGCTGTCCGCAAGCGCTGTGATGATCTGCGGCGTCATCGCATTGGTCGCCCAGCGCGCGGGCTTTGCGCCAAGCGCCGCCGGTTCGATGCTGTTGGCCGCCTGCGCGCTGCTGCTGTGGCTCGCCCTGCCCGGCCGCCTCACGCTGCTGACCGCCGCGGGGGTGGTGCTGTTGGCCGCCGGCCTGCTGTCGCAGCTGGAGCTGGGCCTGGGCGCACCCGAATCGTCCTGGCTGCGCTACTACCAGAAGAGCGCCGCCATGCTGGCGATCGGCGCCGGCCTTGGCGGCCTGCTGCGCCTGTGGGCACGGCGCCAGGGCACGCGCGGCGCGCATCTCCAACAGCGCAGCATCGAATGGCTGCTCGCGCTGTTCGCCGCCGTGGCGCTGGCTGCGCTGGCAGCGCAGGTGCTGTGGGGCGACGAGCAAGGCGTCTTCGATTTGCAACCGGTGGAGCTGGCCAAGCTCGCGCTCACCGCCCTCACCGCCCATTGCCTGGCGCTGCGCTTCAACTGGCACGCCGGCCCGCAAGGGCTGTCCGAGCACGGCGCCCGCTGGCTGCAACTGATCGCGCCCGCGCTGCTGTTCCTGGCGCTGCTGGGTCTCTCGCTGGTGCAGGTCGACGACTTCTCTCCGCTGATCCTGCTGATCATCTGGAGCACCATCATGGCCTTCGCCTACGCCCTGGCCGCGCGCAACCACAAGCTGGCCGGCGCGCTGGTCGCGCTGACGCTGACGGCCGCCGCCGCCATCGTCTACCTGCGCTGCGCCGGCACGGACGACCTGATACGCTGGGGCTTCTACGCCGACCGCTTCCTGGTCTGGCTCAATCCCGCCGAACATCCGCATACCGGCCAACAGCTGTTGCTGGGCGCCCGCGCCATCAGCGACGGCGGCTGGCTAGGCGCCGACCACTGGCTCGGCCTGCGCTCGCTCGGCATGGCGGCCGGCGGCGCGGTGCTGATCCCCGCCGTGCAGGACGATTTCGCCGCTTCCTTCTTCCTCAACCGCCACGGCCTGGCCGGCGGCCTGCTGCTGTGGGTGGCGCAAGCCGCCTTCCTGGCCGGCATCGCCCTCACCGCCGCCCGCGCCTACCAGGCCGGCGCCGCGGCGCGCGACTTCCGCCACGCCTGGTCCGGCCGCTTCCGCTACTTCGCGCTGTGCGGCGGCGGCGCCTTCGTGCTGGGCCACTTCCTGCTGTCCTGGGGCACCAACCTGGCGATCTTCCCCATCATGGGCCAGCCCATGAGCTTTCTCTCGGCCGGCGGCAGCCACCTGCTGTTTTTCCTTTGCCCCCTGCTAGCGTTTAGTGCCATCAGCGCGCAATCTTTAGAAGGAGAATGAATCATGCCGATCTATGTACAACACGAAGTCCTGGGCCGCATCCCCGACGTCTTCAACGCCGAAGCGATCTGGCAGGCGCCCGGCCTGGCGCTGTTCTCGCGCCGCCCGCTGCTGCGCGACCTGCTCGAACGCAGCCCGCGCGAGCACAAGGGCCGCGCCGCCACGCGCTGCTTCTCCCATGTGACGCTGATGCTGCCGCAAGAAGAAGTCGACGACGACTACCACCTCACCCGCGGCGCCCGCGCGCGCGACCTGGCGCAGACGCTGACGGCGCTGCACCAGAAGGACTTCGGCGACCTGCTGGGCGGCGACCAGGTGCGCTACGACGTGATCGGCACTTCGCAGCTGGCGCCGGGCGAGATCGAGGTCAAGTTCGGCCACGCGGTGTACCTGCCGGCGGCGGACGAGAAGATCCTCTACAACGTCAGCGTCTCGCGCGACAGCGCGATCTGGCATCCGGTCTGCCCGATCTACCCCAACCAGCGCCTGGCGCTGATCGGCGGCGCTGGCGGCGAAGCGAGCTTCGTCGCCAGCGGCTGGCCGTTCGGCCCCGACGGCGCCATCCTCATCATCAACGACGGCCCGGATGCGCCGCCCGTGGTGCAGATGCGGCCCAAGGACGCCTTCGAATGCCGTTTCGATCCGCGCAGCGGCTACTACACCATCAAATCCCTGCGCGAAGCACCGGGCGGCAGTCCGCGCCTGATGCTCAAGATCGGCCGCACCAACGCCGCCGCGCCGCGTCCCCAGGCCAGTGCGGCCGTCGACGCCATCAGCATCAACCCGGCGCCGGCGGCCATCGCCGGCAAGCCGGCGGTCTGGCAAAGCCGCGCCAACGGCGGCGCCGCGCCCGAGCTGACGGCGATCCCGGTCAGCCACAAGCCGGCCAACAACGCCGGCGAAAGCGACGCCACCTACGCGCCGATCTCACAGCAGCGCGTCAGCCTGGTGGCGCTGGCGATGCCGCGCCTGAGCCGCTACCGCGACACCGGCGCGCAAGCGATGGAGCTGCCATTCAACCACGCGCTGGGCTTGTCCACCGGCGGCCCGGCGGCCATCAGCTTCGTGGTCGACGCCTCCGATGAACTGTACGCCTGCACCGCCGAAGGGCGCCAGCGCATCACCGCGCCGGCCACCTTCACGCCGGTCGATACGCAGGCGATCCGCGTGTTGGCGGCCGCGCCGCAGATGGCCGACCGCTACCGCGCCATGATCTGCCTGGCGCAGCCGGTCGGCGCCTCGGTGGCGAGCGGCGCGCGCTTCAGCTTTGGCCGCAACTCGCCGATGCTGGCCGCGCTGCGCCTGCTCGATTCACCGCGCTTCCTCAAGCGCGCCAACGGCGCCAACACCGCCAGCGCCGATCGCATCGGCCTGTCGCGCGAAGCCTTCAGCTTCGAGGCGACGGCGCAGGGCTACAAGATCGGCCGCCTCAGCGCCTCGCAGGCCCTGTACCACCTGGACGACAAGCTGGAATTCGTCGCCAGCGTCGGCGGCGCCAACACCGATGCGCCCTACCTGCTGCCCAATGGCCATCACCTGGTGGCGGGCCATTATGTGCTGCGCTTTGACGCCTGAGAACCCGAGGAGCTTGCATGGAAACGGCTAAACTCTACGCTGCGGGCGCCTTCGCGGCGGGGCTGGTGATCACGCTGTTCCTGGCCGCCTACCTGACGCCGCGCCAGTGGTGGCGCCGTCCGAACGCGCGCGCGCTGCTCATCGTGGTGGTCGGCGCCTGGGGCTTCGGCAGCCTGATACTGTACGCCGCGCACGGCCGCCAGGCCGGGAACGATCTCACCGTCGCCGCCACACCGGACCGCAACGCGGAAGCGCGCTCACTCACGGCGGCCGTGGCGGCAAGGGAGGCTGCGGCCAGCGCGGCGGCATCGACGGCGGCCCTGATAGCCGGCCAACCGTTCGCCGTCCACCGCGACTTGAACCTGCGCGCCGCAGCCGGCGTGCACTCGGCCCGGCTGGTCACCGTGCCGGCCGGCGCCACCGTCACGCCGACCGGCGCGCGCAACGGCGACTGGTGGCAGATCAAGGCCAGCGTCGCCGGCCGCGAGAATACCGGCTGGGTCAACAGCCTGTGGCTGCGCCGGAGCGGCGAATGAGGCCCGAACGCTCTGGCACGCCATCCCACGCCGGCATTTTTTCAGCTAAGCTGTGGCCTTTCGCCTCCCGCGCCACGGCGCCCGCCCCGATGACACGAATCACCGACCTGCAGGACTTCGGCCCCGGCCTGGACATCGCCGCCCGCAGCAGCGCCAGCATCAGCAAGCTGCAAGTGCCAGAGAACCAGGACAACCTGCTGATCATCGACGCCGGCGGCCACGCCGTCTTCCTGCGCGACCAGTCCCCGCACGGCATCACGCTGCCCGACTGGCCGCGCGGGCACGTGCGGCTGGCGGTGTTGGACGGCATGGGCGGCCACGGCAACGGCCGCGAAGCCGCCGAAGCCGTGGCCACCGGCCTGCTGCCGATCCCCGCCTGCACCACGCTGAAAGAACTCGGCGCCCGCCTCGACGCCCTGCACGCCCGCTTGCAGGAGCAGTTCCGCAGCGCGGGCGACGACGACAGCTTCCGCCGCCCCGGCACCACGCTGACACTGCTCGAGATACCTCCCGGCGCCGCGCCGATGCTGTACCACGTCGGCGATTCACGCCTCTACGAAGTCACCGCCGAAGGCGCCCGCCCGCTGACGGTGGACCACGTGCCCGCCACCTCGTTCGCCATGCACGGCCTGCTGGGCGAACGGGAATGGTGGCAGCAGGTCCACGGCGAACACCGCGCCCAGATCGCGCAGGCCTACATCCTCGGCAACGCCTTCGCCAATCCACAGGTGCTCGACGACGGCCTGATGGCGCTGAGCGCGGCCAACCTGCCGCCCTTCCTGCAGCAACTGGCCGACCGCCGCCTGCTGACGGTGCGCGCGGACGCTACCTATCTGCTAGCGACCGACGGCTTCTGGTCCTGCGGCCGGCCGCTGCAATGGACCGCGCGCTGGCCGGCGCTGCTGGCGCGGCCGGGCCAGTCCGCCGGCGCCGCGCTCGACGCCTTGTTCAACGACTACGCCGACCACCCGCCGCCCGAGCTCCACATCGACAACCTGAGCGCCATCGTGCTGCGCTTCGCGCCGCTGCACGATCCCGCGCACGGTGAAAACGTTGACGAAACGGCACTCCCGCACGCATCAATTCCGTCGCATTTTTGATAACTGGCGGCGCATGTGTTGCGCCGTCGGATTGAATACCCCCGAGATCGCCACATTGGTTGCCAAGCCGCGTGTAAACCGCATAAACTGACGGGTATCCCATCGGTCGGTTCACCATGAAAAAATGCAGTAATGCCAAGCACCCGCATTGCACCTACTGGGTCATGCCAGGAGCGCAAGCTTGCGAAGGCGGCCACGCCCAAGCAGAGCCCTCCAGCTTCGACCTGCTCAGTGCCGTGCGCAGCACCCGTTCCGGCGTCGCCGGCACGATGCTCGATGCCGCCCCTGCCGAAACCGTCCACGCCCCAAGCACCTACGCCCGCCCCCTGCAACGCGCGCAATCCGAGCGCCCGCAACTGCACATCAGCGGCTTCGACCCGCGCGCCGCCGGCGGCCGCCAGACCCTGAAGATGGAGTTGCGCGGCATGCCGCAAGCGTGCGCGCCGCAGCTGACGCTGCAAGTGCAGTCCGACCTGATCCCCAACGGCGCCGCGCGCCAGCAGTTCGTGCGCGCCACCAACGGCGAATGGCGTCCCGTGTTTGTCGAGTTCTCCTCGCGCGGCAAGGAGCACGGCCAATACCAGATCAGCATCGAGCTGCTGAGCCAACACGCCGAACTGGCGTCGCGCAAATGGGTGTGCACCTTCGTCATCCTGGTGCCGCGCCTGGACGCCACGCTGACCGAAATCCACCGCATCTTCCTCAGCACCCACAAGAACGTGCGCGTGATGGCGGACGACGCCTCGATCGCCCGCGTCAGCGCACAGGGCGGCGACAGCCTCGATATCGACGTCACCGCGCGCAACGCCGGCATCGCCCACCTGGACCTGAATGCGCCGGCCGGCAAGGTCGACCTGGGCTTCACGACCATCGCCTGGGACGAGGACCTGATCGAGATCGACATGCCGCTGGCGACCGCCATGCATCCGCATCCAAGCCGCGCGGCCTGCCTGGTGAACGCCGCGCCGGAAGCCGGCGCGCAGCGCCAGATCCGCCTGTTCGCGATGGAAGAATGCGTGCTGGGACGCTTTGAACTGGTCGATCCGGAATCGCACCTGCTGCTGACCCACTACGGCGCCGACGGCCAGGACACCAACGGCCTCACGCGCCGCCTGTCCGGCCGCCATGCGGTGATACGCCGTTCGGGCCAGGGGTTTGAAATCGAAGACGTGTCGCGCTACGGCCTGCTGCTGGACGGCGTCTGGCCCGGCAAGCACAAGCCGACCGCGCTGCGCCTGGGCATGCGCATTGAACTGAGCGCCAGCATCAAGGGCATCGTGGTGCTGTCGGTGTCGGCCATCATGCCGCACGGCGTGATCCTGCACCGCATCGACCAGGGCGCCAACGCCGAATGCTTCTACCTGCTGATGCCGGAAACGCATCCCGGCTATCCGGTCAAGGCCATCGCCGCCGCGCCGCATGCGGCCGCGCTGCCGCTGCTGCTGCACCGCGACGGCGGCTTCTGGCACCTGGACCAGCTGACCGGCAAGGAAACCGCGCTGGCTCCCACCGTGCCGCTCGATAAACTGAGCCGCATCGCCCGCCACAACCGCTTCGCCAGCGATCCGTATCCTGAACACTGGATCATCCGCACCGGCGCCACCGACCTGTACAGCACCGTGGCGGCCAACGCCATGTCGACCGCCTGAGCAGCCGTCGTTCCCGCGCAGGCGGGAATCCATACGCAGCGTCCGCCGCCCACTCAGCATGGATTCCCGCTTTCGCGGGAATGACGTGCTAGGCGATTTTCTTCGCCGGCAGCGGAATGAACTCGGTCTCGCCCGGCACTTTGTCGAAACGCTGCGCCTCCCAATCCTCGCCGGCCTGGACGATGCGCTCCTTGCGCGACGAGACGAAATTCCACGACATGAAGCGGTGGCCATCGAGCGCCTCGCCACCGATCACCACGAACTGCGCATCCGCATCCGCCTTGATCAGCTGCGCCGTCGTCGTATCGAGCAGCGCCATCGTGTGCAGCGCCAGCGGCGCGCCGTCGATCTGCAGCTCGCCGGTGATCGGGTAGATCGCCGCTTCCGCCGGCAGGCCGCTCAGCGCCAGCTCATGGCCGGCCTTCAAGGTCACGTCCAGATACAGCGTCTGGCTGTAGGTCTTCACCGGCGAGGTCTGGCCGAAGGCCGAACCGACCAGCACGCGCACGCGCGCGCCGTCGACCTCAAATTCAGGAATATCGCCGGACGGCGTGTGGCAGAAGCTCGGCTCATCCTCTTCATGCGCGACCGGCAACGCGGCCCACAGTTGCAGGCCGTGCGTGCGGTGCGGCTTGCCGACCAAATCCTTGGGCGTGCGCTCGGAGTGGACGATGCCGCGGCCGGACGTCATCCAGTTGATCGCGCCGGGCTCGATGCGCTGCACGCTGCCGATGCTGTCGCGATGGTCCATCGCGCCTTCGAACAGATAGGTCACGGTGGCCAGACCGATATGCGGATGCGGACGCACGTCATGGTCGGCGTCGAGCGGCACATCGACCGGTCCGAAATGGTCGAAGAAGATGAACGGCCCCACCGCCTGCTTGATCGCGGACGGCAAATAGCGGCGCACGACAAAGCCGCCGCCCAGGTCTTTCTCGTGGCCCTTGAGCAGATTCGAAATCGTCATGACCTTACCCCAGCACCGTGGTGACCTCGGTGGTCACGGACGTCATCAGCTTGTGGATCGGGCACTTCTGCGAGGCGGCCAGCAGCTCGGCGCGCTGGGTCTCGGTCAGGTTGCCGCTCAGGTGCAGCGTGGCGGCCAGGCGGTAGGTGCCCTGGCGCTCTTCGCTGGCGTCGCGCTCCATGCTCACTTCCACATGCTCGAGCGGGATGTTCTTGCGCTTGGCGTACCAGACCACGGTCAGCGCCTTGCATGCGCTCAGCGCGGCGTCGTACAGGTCGTGGGGCGAAGGGCCGGCGTCGCTGCCGCCCTCCTCCACCGAGCCGTCCGTGGACAGGATATGGTTGCGCACATGGACGATGTGGCGCATTGGCAGCGACTGGTCGCGCAGTACTTTGATAGTCATACGATGGTCCTCGAGAACGGCATTATCAAAACCGTCACTCTACACCGTTTGACCCGGTTGCGCCTCCCCTAAACGTTCAAAGTCCATTCAGCAGGACCATCGAAAAATCGGCGCCGCTTTGGCGCAGCTTGATCAACGGCGCGTGCTCGGGATCGTTGTACCAGGCCTGCGCATGCGCCATCGACGGGAATTCAACAATGATCTGTGTTTCCGGCAGCTGCGGTGCGCCTTCCAGGACCACCGGCGCCACTTTCGCCAGCGGCTTGCCGCCATGTTTTTGCGCCAGTGCGGGCATGCGGGCGCTGTACTCGGCCACCCAGTCCGAGTTGCGTAAGGTGAGATATCCGATTGCGTAGGCTGCCATGATGAACTCCTTGCTGTTGAATGAGGCTCCATTGTTATTCGAATTAAAAAATGCATAAATGAGCTAGAATTTCATAGACTCGTAACAAATACTTTCGAATATGAGCGATAAACTCCGCAGCATGCAGGTATTCGTGGCCGCCGCCAGCGCGCGCAGCTTCGCCGCCGCCGCGCAAACATTGGACATGTCCCCGGTCATGGTCGGCAAACATGTGCAGGCGCTGGAGCAGGAACTGGGCGCGCGCTTGATCGAGCGCACAACGCGCAGGCAAGCGCTGACCGAAATCGGCGCGGTTTACCTTGAGCGCTGCCGCGATGTACTGGCCGGCGTGGAAGCGGCCGACCGCGTGGCCGAGCATCTGCGCGCGGAGCCGCAGGGCAGCCTGCGCGTCTCCGCGCCCGCCACGTATGGCGAACATCGGCTCATGCCCGTCATCGGCGCTTATGCCGCGCTGTACCCGCAAGTGAAAATTGATCTGCTACTGACCAACCGGGTGATCGACATGGCCGAGGAAGGCGTCGACGTCGCGATCCGCTCCGGCACGCTGGTGGACAGCGGCTTGATCGCCCGGCCTCTGCGGCCGGGCCGCGTGCTGCTCGCCGCCAGCCCGGAGTACCTGAAGCGGCGCGGCACGCCACGCCATCCGTCGGATCTGGAAAAGCATGACTGCCTGGTGTTTTCCGACTGGCGCCCGCATGCAGCGTGGCGCTTTCGCAAGGGCGAGGATCAGATCGAGGTGCCGGTACGCAGTTCCTTCGTCAGCAACACTGGAACGTCGCTGGTGTCTGGTGCGATTGCGGGCATGGGTATCGCGATGCAGGCGGACCTGCTGCTGGAGCCCGCGCTGGCGGCGGGAAAACTGGTACGGCTGCTGCCGAAGTGGGAACTGCCGTCGCGGCCCATGCACATACTGCGCCGGCCGGAAGCGCGCCCCAGCGCCAAAGTCCGCAGCTTCGTCGACTTTGCGCTGGAGCGGCTGGGGTGATTACACGACTTTTTTAACGAACTCGGTTTTCAGGCTCATGGCGCCGAAGCCGTCGATCTTGCAATCGATATCGTGGTCGCTGTCGACCAGGCGAATATTCTTGACCTTGGTGCCTACTTTGACGGTGCCGCCGCCGCCCTTCAATTTCAAATCCTTGATCACGGTCACAGTATCGCCGTCCTGCAGGATGTTGCCGACGGAGTCGCGATATACCTTGGCGCCTTCTTCGGCGGCTTCGGCAGCGGTGGCGCTCCACTCGTGGGCGCATTCCGGGCAGACCAGCTGGGTGCCGTCTTCGTAGGTAAATTCGGAATTACATTTCGGGCAGGGTGGCAAAGCGCTCATGGTACGGTCCTGGTATTTTGAAGAAGGCGGCATTATACCAGTTCTTACCTGAAGTTAGACCAGTTTTCGCGCAACCCGGAAGCCGACGATATCGTTGGCGAGCACCGCCGAAAAACCGTTGCGCACCGACGAGCGCAGATAGCGCGGGTTGTACAGCCAAGAGCCGCCACGCAGCACGCGCCGCACCTGGTCGCCACCCTCTTCCCATGCGCTGCCGTCGACCGGAGCGCCGATGTAATTATCGTGTACCACGTCCTGGGTCCATTCCCACACGTTGCCGTGCATGTCGAACAGGCCCCACGGGTTGGGCTGGAACGTGCCGGCCTTGTTGGTCCCTTGCAGGTAGGCGCCGCGCGGACTGCCGTTGTAGGTGTAGTGGCCGTCGTAGTTGGCCTGTTCGGTGGTGATGGTGTCGCCGAAGCTGAAGGCGGTCTTGGTGCCGGCGCGGCAGGCGTATTCCCACTCCGCCTCGCTCGGCAGCCGGTAGGTCTGGCCGGTTTGCTCCGACAGCCAGCGCACATACATCTGCGCGTCGACCCAGCTGACGCCGACCACCGGATGTTCGTCGGTCTGCGCGAAGCCGGGCGCGCGCCAGTCGGTGTCCGATTGCGATTCCCAGCCGGTGGCGCGCACGAACTGCCGCCATTGTCCGACCGTGATTGGCGAGCGCCCCATCGCGAACGAATGCTCGATGCCGACCCAGTGCTGCGGCGTTTCGCGCTCCAGCCAGTTTTTCTGCGCGCCGGCCTTGATCGCCGCCGCCTGCTCATGCTCGTGTGAGCCCATCTGGAAACGGCCGGTAGGGATCAGCACCAGGTCGGGGCCGACGCCGGTGCCGTCGACAAAGCGGTCGCGCAGCACACCGTTGGCGTCGGCGACCGGGCTGCCCGCCGTCGGCATCAGCGCAGCCAGTTCGGCGGCATTGCGTTCGGCCTGCTGCTTGCGGTGGCGTTCCTGCTCGGAGCGGTACGCCGCTTCGGCCTTCAACTGCGCCGCTTTGCGCTGCTGCTCCTCGCGTTCCTCGCGCGCCTGCCTGGCGTCGGCGTCGCGGCGCGCCTGCAATTGCTCGCGCAAGGCCTGCTTGCGGGCCAGCGCCGCGGCTTCGGCCTCGGCGCGCTGCTTGGCCTCCAGCGCCCGGCGTTGCTGGTCCAGCTTCACTTTTTCCGCCGCCGCTGCCTGGGCTTGCGCCTGGCGCCGGGCGGCCAGTTCCGCCGCCATGGCCTGCCGTTTCAATTCGGCGGCGCGCGCCTGTTCCGCCTGCGCCGCCTTGGCCTCGGCACGCGCCACCTGTTCGGAATGGCGCTGCTGTTCACGCTCCTGCGCCTGGCGTGCCTGGGCGGCCAACTCCTCCTCGCTCGGACCGTCGGCGCGACGCAGCTCCGCCAGCAGCTCGCTGACCGAGGCCGGTCGGCGCTCCTGCGCATAGGCGAAGCCGTTTTGCAGCACCTTCCACTGCGCCGGATTGAGCCCCTGCGGCGGCGACGGATGGAAGTCGGCCGGACGCATATCGTCAAACGGCATGCGGCCTTCCAGCAGCTGGTAGATCATCACGGCGACGGCGTAGACATCCAGCCTGGGCGAAGGCTGGCGTTGATGCGTTCCCGCCTCCGGCGCGCGATAGCCGACGGTGCCGGCATTGGGCGTCTGCAAACCGAGGCTGCTGCCGGCACTGCGCGCGCGCGAGGCGATGCCGAAGTCCAGCAGCTTGATCTCGCCGCGCAGGGTCAGGAACACGTTGCCGGGCTTGATGTCGCGATGCACCAGCTTGTGCTTGTCCCAGGCGTATTGCAAGGCGTCGCCCACAGGCGTCAGCAGGCGGTAGATCGCTTCCAGCGGCAGCGGGCCTTGCGCGGCCAGGTAGGCGTCGAGGTCCTGGCCTTCCAGGTATTCCATGATGATGAAATAGCTGGAGGTGGCCGGGTCCTGCGCCCATTCATAGACGCGGACGATGTTTTCATGCGCCAGCTTGCGCGCCTGTGTCGCTTCCTCGATCAGCAACTTGGCGTGGGTGGCGCTCTGGGTCAGTTGCGGCGGCAGTATCTTCAGGGCCACCAAGTCGCTGTGGCCCAGCTCCGCGTGGGTGGCCAGGTCGGTCGCCTGCCACACCTGGCCCATGCCGCCCATGCCGATCAGGCGCTCCAGCCGGTAGCGGCGGTTCTGCGGGCCGATCTCCTGGCTGGACATCAGTCCAAGCTCGGTGCCCTGCCGCGCCGCCGGCGGCGCGGCCGTGACGCTGCCTCCCGGCGGCGCGTATTCCGCATCCAGGATGGCGTTCTTGCGGCGGTCGAACTCCTGCAAGCTCAGTAGACCGTCATCATGTAAGGCCCGCAGTTCGCGGATCTTGTCTCTTGCTGTTTGCATCATTAAACGAAGTGTAACCGTTCCTGCATAAAGCTGTTTAAGCTAAAGGCACGCCGCATTGGGCGCAGAATTTGTCCAAAGGGTGGCCGGCGCGCGTCGGATGGCCGTTGGCGCAGTAGCGCGCCGGCGCTGGCACGGGAGCGCCGGCCTGCGCCACGCCGATGCCCAGCTGGCTCTGCGTGGTCAGCGCATTGGCGCCGGCCGTGTTCTGCAGGTTCAGCAGGTCGAGCTGGTGGCGGCGGTCCTTGTCCATTTCCGTGTCGCGGTGCGCGCGCTCTTCCAGCACCCGTTCATGCGCCAGCTGCGCCGCTTCGACCGGGGTCACGCCGTGTTCGGCCGCCACCACCTGCGCCAATGCCTGTATCTGCTCGGCCGTCATGCCGCCCTGGATCTGCATCTTCATGATCTGCGTGAGCGCTTCGGCGTTCGGCGCGGCGGCGGTGGCCACCTTGCCGGTATCGCTCAAGCGGCCGATGGTCTCGATGCGCGTGAGTTCATGCGCTTGCTGCGCCAGCAGCACATCGTACTCGCCCTTCCAGCGCGCGAACTTCTCGTCGCGGTCGTGTTCGAGCTTTTTCAGTTCGCGCTGCCATTGCGCTTCCTGTTCCTTCTGCTTGAGGATCTGGCGCTGCTCGTCCACTTCCAGCTGATCCAGCATCGCCTGCTTGTTGACGGCGAGGTCCTGGCGCTGATGCACGCCATCCGCCTCGATGGTGCGCAGCAGCTTTTCATACTGCGCCACCGAATCGGCTTGCGCGCCGGCGCGCTTGAGCTCTTCGATCTTCTGGTTGATCTCGGCCACCTGCACGGCGTTGGCGGCATCCTTGACGGCGTCGCCGCGCAGCAGTTCGCGCTGGCGGGCCAATTGCAGCTGGTCTTCCCATTCCTGCACGCGCTCGGCCTCCCGGCGGCGCGCGGCGCTGGCCAGCGTCAGGCCCTGGATGCGTTCATTGTGGCCTTCCGCCTCGATCTGCAGTTCGCGTTCTTTCTCGGCTTTCTCGCGCTGGCGCAGCGCGGCCAGCTCGCCGCGGCGGTGCGACTCGTCCTCGATCAGCATTGCCTGCGCCATCTGGTTCTCGATGGCTTGCTGGCGCAGCTGGTGCGACAGGCGCTGCTGCGCCAACTGGCGTTGTTCGGCGGCCGTCTGCTGCAGTACTTCGAGCTCGGTGCGCATCTTGATCTGGGCCAGATGGCGCACATGCTCCCAGTCCGCCTGCTCGCCGGCGCGGTGGGATTTATTCTTCGCCAGCTCGTGTTCCAGATCGGCCAGTACGGTGCCGGCGCCTTTGTCGACGGCGACCTTGCGGGTCTTCGATTCCATCACGCGGCTGTACAGGTCCACTTCGCGCGCGCGCAAGGCCTGCATGCGCTCGGACTCCTTGAACGTCAGCTCGGCCTTGTTGACGCCCGCGTCCTGGCGCAATTCGGCGCGGCGCAGGTCGGAACGCATCTTCTGTTCCTCGCGCCAGATCGCCTGCCACTCTTCTTCGTCGTAGATCTGGTCCAGCTGCTTGACGTGCTCCAGCTGCACATGGCGCTCGTCCGCCACCAGCCACAGGGTGCCGATGCGTTCGCGGTTGTGGTCGAATTTATCGTGCCGCAGCGCGGCCGTCTCCACGCGATCGACGGCCAGCCCGTAGCCGGCCAGGCGCAGCTTCAATGCGGCTTGCAGGCGCTCGTCCAGTTGCAGGCGCAGGTCGGCGTTGTGCGCCATGTCGCGCATCGAGCGGCTGCCGATGAACTCCGCCGCCACCTGATGCACCGAAGGCCCCAGCAGATCGTGCAGGTGTTGCGTGCTGACGGTACCCGGCACGGTCATGAAGTGCTGGGCGAAGGCCGGCACGTTCTCGATGCGGATGGCGACCGTGAAGCGGGCCGCCACCTTCAGGTGCTCCGCCGTCTGCAGATCGCCGAACGAAAAATCCACCGGCAGCGCGGCGCTGCGGGTGATGAGGATTTCCGCATTCTGGTTGCGCAGCAGGTGGTTCAGGCGGGTGAAGAAGCCTTCGATCTCGTATTCGCCCTGCGGCACCTCGGTGGCCTTGTCGGCTTGCAGGATGTAGGCGCGCGAGGTGGCCGGCACGCGCAGCGTTTTGGTGAAGATGCCGGACAAGGCGCTCACGCCGAAGTACACGGCCAGTTCATCGTCGCCGGGGATCCAGCGGTTATCGCGCAGCACAGGCTCGCTGCGCGGCGCGCCCAAGGTCAAACCGCAGTGCTTGCAGTAGCCCGACTGGTCGTCGTTTTTGTGCTCGCAACGCGGGCATTTTACGCCGCCAAAACCAAACATTTGGAACATGTCAGACTCCTTCTTCGATTCGTCTTCCGGGCCGCCCTGCCATCTGCCGATTTTAGCAGGGCACGCCCATTTTTCATTTTGCGCACGATACTGTGCCGCTTCAAATCATGCCGATCCGGTCGATACAGGCCAGGCTGGCGCCTCTTTGACGCAGTTCGGCCGCAAACCCGGCCGGCAGTTCATCCTGCCAGGCCTTGGGCAGCAGCACCCGGTCGCCCGCGGCCGCTTGCATAAGTATCAATTCCAGCTTGGGCTCCCGGCCCTCGACGGTGTCGACCCGGCCGGCATGCCAGGCGCTGGAGCAGCCGGTGGCGATGATGCGGCCGCGCGGCAGGAACTCGCGTCCGCGCGCGAGCCGGTCGGCCATCACCAGCGCCAGCTGGTACGAGCCGCCCTGGAAGCGCGGCTGGCTGAAACGCACCACGCTGCGCCAGCGGCCCAGCCCCTTGCCGTCGAAATGGCGGGCGGCGGCCAGCGTCTGCCGCACGTCCAGTTGGGCGCTCAGGTCCAGGCCCGGCGCGGCGATGCTGTCCTCCTCTGTCGCCGCCGGATGGTGAGTCGCGCTGGCCGATGCGCCCTCCGCTTTGGCGCCGCTTTCGATGGCGAAGACGCTGACCTCCACCCACGCCAGGCTGTCATTGACGCCGCCGCTGTGCAGCGGGAACCAGGCGCGCACGGTGGAGACACCAGCCGAGGGGTCGGCGTGGCCGCTCAGCGCGCCAAGGTGGGTGATGTGCAGCGTCCGCGCCGGACCATCATAGGCCACGCCACCGGCGATGATGCTGTCGCCGGCGCCGACCTGCGGATGGTCCAGCGGTGCGGCGGCGGATGCGGCGCCCTCGACGCGGCCTAGGTGCCAGGCGTCCGACCAGCCTTGGGCGAACTGGCGGCCGGGCTGCGCAGGCTGGAACAGGCCGCGCACCATGCGGTCCGCCAGCACCGCCGCCAGCTCCCAGTCGCGGTCCGCGGCGCCGGGCGTGGCGTCCATGCTGAGCACGACCTGGTCGCGGCTGTCGAGCCGTACTTCGGTGTGGCGGGCAAGGCGAACCACCTCTTGCATCCGTTCGGCGATGGACAGGGCGCCGGCGACGCTGCATTTGACATCGGCACGGTTGGCGCGCGGGCGGCGGCTGGCGGTGATCGTCAGTACGCGGCCGTCGGCCAGGATGCTGCGGCATTCGGCGTTGGTCGGCACGGTGGTGGCGGATATCGTGGTCATGGCGTGGTCATAGCGATGGTTCCATGCGGGGCACATGCGGGGCGCGGCGGAAGGCCAGTCCCGTTTCCAGATTGGCGCAGATGCGGTCAGCCTCCTCCAACAGCGCCGGCCATTGCGCATGGTCGGCGCGCAGGAAGCGGGCCAGCAGCGCCCAGACTTCGTCCAGCGCCTGTACCGCGACCTCGGTCTGGCCGGCGCGGCGAACCTGATCCGCATACGCCAATGGCTGGTCCGGTGCGGCCCAGGCCAGCGTCGGCATGGTGTTGACGTTCAGCGCGGCCATGCCGAGTCTTAGCAACAGGGCCTGGTGCTGCTGGAAGATCAGCGAGCCTTCAGGCAGCACCAACAAGCGCAGGTCGCGGCTCAGGGCTGGCAGTTCAAGGAACAGGCGGCGCAGGCCGAAAGCATCCTGCCAGGCGACCGGCGCTGCGGCGGCGGAAGGGGCCACGGCGACGGGCGGCGGCAGCGGCGGCGTATCGGCGGCCGTTACGGCAGCCATTACGGCCGCCGCTTCGTCGGCGGCGCGGGCCTTCAACACGTCGGCGTAGTCCACCTGGTCGCCCAAGTCGACCGGCACGCAGTCGTCCACCGTTACGCCGAAACGCGTGTACAGCAGCTGATTGAGGCCGGCGCGGAAGGCGTGCCACTCCTCCAGCGTGGTGCACGGCGGCAGATCCAGTGCACCCCGGGCAAGCTCCGCTTGCAGCGCAGCTTGCGCCGATGCGCGGAACAGCTCCAACTCCAGCCGCTCCGCCATCTCGCTGTACAAATACAAATCGAAGCGCTGCTGCGTCACCCGCGGATTGGCGGCATCGACGACAAAGCGCAGCCGCAGCCCCCATTCCGGCGCCGCCGCGAACGGCGCCAGCTGCACCGTGTACGGCCCGGGATGGAAGCACAACGCCAACTCGCCAGCCTCGCAGGCCACCTTGCCGGCGGCCGCGCGGCGCGCATGGCCGCCGGCGTTGAAGACCACGACGGTGCTAGTCGCCGGCGCAAAGTCCCCCGCATCGAGCCTCAGCGCGATCAGGTCGACTCCCAGCCCGTCGGTGTCGACGGCTGGTGTGCGGCGCCGGGTAAATATGCCCATGGCCTAAGGCGCCACCGGTTCGACGGCGAAACCCGCACCGTACATCTGGAAGTGCTGTGCCGGCGCGGTGGCGAAAGGCCAACCGCATTCGTATTCGCCGTCAGCGTCCAGGCGGCCTTGCAAGACGATCGCGCCGCCGCCGTCGATCACGCGCACCATCACGCGCTCGCGCAGCAGGCGCGCAGCAAACGGCGCCTCCGCCGACAGGCTCAGGATCACCTGCCAGCCTTCGCCTGCCTGCAGGAAGTGCAGCGTCCAGCAGCTGTCGTCGGTGACCAGCGATTCCAGCATCGTGGCGCTGGCTGCCGCGCGCAACATGCCGCTGCTGCCGTCCCACAGCGGTTCGTTGGCGGCCTGCCGTACCTGCGCCTGCGCAGCCGCGTACCGCGCCAGCGACAATTGACGGAAGCGCCGCAGCGTCAATGGAGACGCCGACAGGGCCTGGCGTTCGTTCGGCGCCAGCGCACGGCTGCCGTCCAGCGCCGCCAGCAGCGTGGCGTCGGCCAGCATCAGGCGGTCGCCCGGCACGGCGCGGGCCAGCAGCGCGCGCTCTCGCAGCCTTGCGTCTTGCTCTTCTTGGGCTGATTTCAACTCGTTCTCCTTCATTTCGCCGACGCGGCGGTGACCGCGTGCAGCTTGTCGATCGCTTCGTTGCGGCGCTTGCGCAGCGTCGGCATCGAAATCTGGTCCAGCGCCGCCAACTGCTGCAGTGTCGGCAGCTCCCCCGTGGCCGGGTCCAGCCAGGCGTCCGGATACGTATCGTCGGCGGCGCCCAGCAGTTTCTGGTACACGGCGAGGCGGATCGGCAGCGACTCGCCGCTTAAGACACGCAAGGCCCAGCTGCCGGCTTCCTGCGCCGCCCGCGCCAATTCCAGATAGCGGGGGGGCAGGGAAAGCGTGCCCGCCAACGCCTGTTCGGCCGCCAGGTCGTGCGCCCTGAATTCATCCGGAGGTCCGGCACCGTCGTCGCCGCCCTCTTCCGCCGCATCGTCCGCCAGGCCGGAGTCGTCGTCGGCCACCGGCTCGGGCAGGATGCGATCTTCGTCCTTCGCCTGGTTTGGTTCGGACTCCCCAAGCACGCGCCAGTAGTCTTCCAGCCACAGCGCAGCCTCGCCGGCGTCGCCCTGCCAGTCGTCGGCGCGGTCCATATTGGCCGACAGCTCCTCATAGTCGCCGATTTCCGCCAGCATCGCGGCGATTTTTTCCGGGCTGTTTTTCAGACTGGCGAAGCGCTTGGATTTGGTGTGCAGCGGTCCCGGCGAGCCGGCGTAGCGCTCCTGCGACGCGCTCCAGCGAATGATCCACTCGGCCCTGCAGCCGCCGATGGACTTCATCTGCCGCACTTCGATCGGGCTGCCGTCCAGCGAACGCCCCAGGATGTCGCCCACCTGCGCCGCATGCTGCCGCCAGTCCGCGAACAGGCCGGCGATCTCGCGGTAGGCGGTGTCGAGCATGCGATAGGTGTAGATTTTGTTGGGCGAGCAGTCGCGCCCCGTGCTGACGATGTAGTTGTCGGCGTCGACCTTGTCGCGCAGGCCGGCATACATATCGTTGACCTTTTTGCGCATCACGCCTTCGGCGGCGGCATCGAGCCAGAAGGCGCCGCTGCGGCCATGTTCGGCCACGACGGCGGCGACGAACGCCAGCCAGAACGCCGGCTGCGCCTGCAATTCGAACATCAGGCTAAGCGACAGTTCATAGACGCTGTCGCCGTAGCTGTTGCCGTCCGCCTCGGCGCGCGCCGAACGGGCGCCCGCGCGCAGGGCCGCGGCTACCGCATCGGTGTAGCTGTCGAGCAGCATTGCATGCTGCCCGGGGTCGAGCAGCTGGTGCATCTCAAGCCGGCGGAACGCCTGCAACGAACAGTGTCCCAACAGCTTGCGCACTTGTTCCCAGCCGTGCTCCTGATACCGGGTTCCTGGCAAGCGCATACAGTCCTGTCAATAAGAGAAAAACGAAAATGAGCGCGCCATGGCGGACGCCTCGAAATCATGCCACAAAAGCCGCGATTTCATTATCCCGTTTACAAGCCTATTTCCCCTTCTGTTCGCGGTTCTGGGCCGCCAGCGTGGACAGCACCGCCGCCAGCACCGGCGCCGCATGCTCGCCGCCGGTGGCGTTGGAGTGGCTGACGAAGGCCGCCATCGCCAGCCGGTGCGTCTGGCCGGGCAAAGTGCCCGGTTCCAGCCAGCCGGTGAACCAGACGGTGGCCGTGCCGTCGTCGGTGGGGGCGGTGCCGGTTTTGCCGTACAGGCCTGGACGCACGCCGGCCAGCGCGGCGCCGCCAAACGCGCCGGCGCCGGTGCCGACATCGACCACGCCTTTCATGCCGGCCCGGATGCGGTCGAGGCGGATGCCGACCGGCTTCATCTCCGGCACCGTGCTGTCGGCGCCGCCCAATGAAAGCAGCATGCGCGGCGCCACCACCTTGCCCTGCCCGACCGCCGCTGCGGCCAGCGCCATTTGCAGCGGCGTGACCTGCATGCGCAAGCCGATCGCCATCTGGCGCAGCTCGTGCCGGGTGTGGATAGGGTCGATATGCGCCGGCGTCGCTTGCAGCGCATCCCAGCGGCGCCAGTTGAAATCGGCCGGCAGCAGGCCGCCGTCGAGGCGCAGTGCTTGCTCGAAGCCCAGCCGGTGCGCGGCGGCGACGATTGGGCGCACCGCATCGAGCGCGTTGGCGTCCAGCGCCTGCAGGTCGGGGGCGCCGCCGTCGGCGCGGCCGAACAGGCTATGGTCGCTCAATTCGCTGCACCAGGCGAACCAGGTATTGAGGCTGTAGGTCAGCGCCTGCGCCAGCCCCAGGCGGCCTTCCTGCGCGCGGCGGTCCAGGCTTTGCTCGTGGTAGTTGGTGATGTGGGCCAGGCGCGGATTGAGCGGGTAGCTGGCGGCGTCGGTCTGGAAGCCGAAGCCGCGCTGCTGCGCCAGGCGGTTGATGGCGGGTAGCGGCATGCCGGCCAGCAGCGCGTCGATCTGCGGATCGTTCTGCGCGGCCAGCTCCAGGCCCAGCGCGCTGATCACCTTGAACGTCGAGCCGGGACTTTGGTGGGCGCCGCCGTCGTGCTGCAGGGCCGGCAGGCGCAAGGGGCTGCGCGCTGGGCTGGTGCGGTCGAAGTCGCGCACCTCGGCCCAGTTGGCGGCGCTGACTTCGCCCGCGCCGGCGCCGGCGGCGGCCAGCACGTCGCCGGTTTCGGTATCGAGGATGACCAGGCCGGCGTGGCGGCCCTCCGCCGCAGCCTGGCCGCCGCTGCAGGCCTTGCCGTCCCAGCGGCCGCGATGCATGCCGATGCAGTCCAGCACGCGCTGGCTCAAGGCCTGCAGCGGCAGGTCCAGCGTCAGCCGCGCGCCGACCGCCGCGCCCGATGCGCGCGAGACGGTGGCGGCCGATACCGGCAGGCGCGCCAGCATGCCGACCACGCTGCTGGCCTGGTCGCCGTTCACGCCCAGCAGCGGCGCCAGCCCGGCCTCGATCGCGGGCTGCGTCGGCGCGCCGTCGGCCCAGAGCAGCGTGCCGTTGCGGTCTTCCAGCTGCACCGGCGACGGCGCGACCGGCCGTGGCAAGCCGGGAGCGGCGTCCCCGCCAACGGGCGACAGCGCCTGCCAGACCAGGCGCCCGGCGGCGACGCGCAGGTGGCGGTATTTTTGATCCTCCGGCGCGCTGAAATCGAGCGGCTGCGCCGTCAGCTGCACGTTGTGCGCGCCGGCTTGCAATGTCAGCGTGACCTGCTGGACATCCGAACTGCTGCCGCAGGCGCGGCCGGTGCAGGCAGGCGCCAGCTGCGCGCTGGCGCCGACGCTGCCGGTGACACGGCCGGCCAGCAGTACCTGCATCACTTCGCCGCCAAGCGCGGTGCGCGGCAGTGCGAGGTTGAGCCGCACCACAGGGCGAACGCCCTGCCCTTCAACGGCCCGCGGCCAGCGCGCCACGCGGGTCCACGGCTGCCATCCCTGCGGCAGCGATGCGAACAGGCGCGAGGCGGCGACCGGCATCTGGCTGGTGGTGGCGACCATCGTCGGCAAGCTGCCGGACGTGGCGTCGCTGCCAGTGCTGGCGCTCCAGTCCAGCGCCATGCCCGCCGGCGCCTTGACGCGCCAGGCCAGCAGGCGGCGCTCGCTGTTGTAGATATCGATCTGCTGGCGGACGTAGGCGCCGTCGGCCTGGTAGTACAGGCGCTTGAACAGTTTATGCGTGGCGGCGCCGGGTTGGACCTGCTTCCAGTTGTCCAATTCGGCGGCCCGTTCGGCGGCGCCTGCGGCCAGCCATTGCGGCAGGTCGCGCGGCGCCAGTTCGATGGCGCCGGCGGCGTTCAACCGCACCAGGCCCTGGTCCTGCAATGCGTTGAACAGCGACTGGTCCTCCAGCGCCATCGGCGCGGCGGCCGGCACTTGATACGCGCCAGGCGCGAGACTGGTGCTGACCGCCCTGCCGCGCGCGGGGAAGGCGACCACCAGCGCGCTGGCCGGCACACTGGCGTCAGCTGCGTCGCGCGGCGCCAGGCGATACATCTGGACCATCAGTTCGCCCGCCTGCGGGCACATGGCGTTGGCGCGCCGTTCGATGCGCAGCGCCGAGGCGGCGCCCCACAACAGCCATCCCTGCCGGCGCAGCGCCACCTGGCCGCTGGCGCCTTGCTCGACCTGGCCGAAACTGGCGTCGCTGATCCAGCGCGCGCCGGCCTGCGCGCTGCGCCAGCTCAGTTGCAACGGCTCGCTGAGCGGATCGGTGAAATCCGCGCGGGCGGTGCCTTCGATCTGGATTTCCGGAATGGCCCCGGCGCTGGCGCCGTTGTCGGCCACCAGCAGTACGTTGCGCAGCGAGATCGGGGCGTTCGATTCTTCATTGCGCTTGACCCAGCGCTTGACGTCGTCGAAGCGGTAGCCTAGCCGCAGCGGCAGCAGGCGTGCGTCGGTGGGGCTGCGCATCTGGCTGCACAGGTCCACGCGCACCGCCGCAGCGGCTTGCATGCCCGACGCCACCAGCAAGGCGCCGCCGGGCTGGATGCTGGTGCTCAGGCCCGCCTGCGCCGGCACGGTGAAAGCGGCGCCGGGCAGCACGGATTGATAGGCATAGGCGGCGCGCACGCTGTCGACGGCCTGCGGCGTGCTGACCGTCGCGGCGGCAAGGTGGCGCGCATGGCCGGCGATCAACGCGCCGCCGCCCGCCACCGCGCACACGCCGACAAGCGCGATCCACATGGCGCGCTGCCGCCCGAGCGCCTGTGCGCCATCCGCCGCCGCGCTTGCCTTCGGCTGACGCCCGGTGCGCGCCGTCGGCACCAGCCGCATCGATGGTCGACCGCGCGCGCCGGCGCGCAGGTTGGCCTGCCGGCGGCGCGCCCGGCGGCGCTCGGCCCAGGCTTGCAGGATGGTGGTGATGAATCTCGGCATAAGCCCCTCGCGCTGGTGGACGGTATCTGCCCAGCCTTAGCGGAGGGGCGGCGAAAACGCGCAGTCCGTGGTCGAAAAGCTATCGCCTTGTCGCGCCTATCCGCATTTCGGGACGCAAAAAGAGCGGCTCGTCGCAATCCCGTGGCGGCTGGACGGGCCTTTGCATAAAGTGAGCACATCGAAACACACTTTTAACCACCGAAAGGAAGCAAAATGAACGTCCTGAAAAACTTCGAAGCCCTGTTTGTCGTGACCCTGGGCCTGGCCTGCGCCGCCAACTACGTACTCGACGAAACCGCCGCAGCCCCGGCGCAGGTCCAAGCCAGCTACACCGCGCCGGCCGCCGCCAAGGACATGCAAGTGATCGTCGTCAGCGCCAAACGCCTGACCGCCGAACAGAAAAAACAGTCGCTGATCGACGAGAGCAAATCCTTGCTGGCCGCAGGCACCACCGCAGCGAGCAAAATTTGAAGTCCCGTGATCCCTTCGCCTGTACGCGCCACCGAAACGCCGCGTAACAGGCGAAGCCTTTAGCGGACTCGCTGCGTTCCCTCCTCGTCCGTCAGCCCCCTCCCCGCCGTAGACCCTTCCGTGCGCCACCGCACACACCACCATACCTTTGTGTCAGATGTAAGAAGTTGCATCATCGGGAGTCATCCCTGGCGCTGCTTGCTATAGTTCGTACAAGCGTTGCACGATAACGCGCAAACGGAGAACACATCATGATCAAACGCTCGCACACCATTTACGCCGCCGCCATGCTCGCGTTGAGCGTCGCAGCATTCGCTCCGGCCATCGCATCCGCGCAAGTCGGCGTCAGCGTCGTGATCGGCAATGCGCCGCCGCCTCCACGCTTTGAAAGCATGCCGGCGCCACGCCACGGCTACGTCTGGGCGCCCGGCTATTGGAACTGGGACGGCCATCGCCATGTCTGGCTGGGCGGCCGCTGGGAACAGGAACGCAGCGGTGCGCAGTATCGCCGCGCCGAATGGATACGCGACGGCGGCAACTGGCGCCTCGATCCGGGCGGCTGGGTCACCGTCGGCCCGGCCCCGGTGCAGCTTGACTATGTGACCGTCGCACCGCCGCCGCCACGCTATGAACGGATTCCGCCGCCGCGCCACGGCTACGTCTGGGCGCCGGGTTACTGGGACTGGCGCGGCCACCGTCATGAATGGGTGGGCGGCAGCTGGGTCGCCGAACGTCCGGGCTACATCTATGCCCAACCGCGCTGGGTGCAACGCGATGGCCGCTGGCTGCGCGAGGAAGCGCGCTGGGATCGAGGCCCGAACGGCGACCGCGATCATGACGGCATCCCGAACCGCCACGACCGTCACGACAACCGCAACCACGGTCAAGGCCGCGGCGACAAGGACCATGACGGTGTACCGAACCGCTACGACCACGATCGCGATGGCGACGGCGTGCCCAACCGCCAGGACCGTCATCCAGACAACCCGCGCCGCGATTGATGACCGACGCTGATTTCGAAGTATTGGCCACGGCCGCCTACAAGGGCGAGCGCGTGGCCGCTCGTCGTCTGGCGGCGCGCTCGCAGGTGAGCGAGGCGCAGGCCTTGCATCAGGTGCTGACGCAGGTGGCGGGCGTGCAGGGTCTGGCGCCGCTGCTGGCAGAACGCGGCGCCTTGCGCCTGCGCGACCAGGAACTGCGCGCGGCGAAGTTGGCGCAGAAGGCGCGGCAGCTGGAACAGCGCGCGGCGCGCATGCGGCCGGCCACCGATGGCTGGCGCGGATGGTTCGACGGTTCGGCCCATCCCAATCCGGGACAGATCGGCATCGGTGCGCTGCTGTGCGGGCCGGACGGCGAGCGGGTGGAAATCAGCCGCCGCGCCGGATATGGCAACAGCGGCGAGGCGGAATACCTGGCGCTGACCGCCCTGCTGGAGGCGGCCGTCAGCCTGGGTGCGGCCGGGCTGGTGGTGCATGGCGACAGCCAGGTGGTGGTCAACGATGTGAATCTGAGTGCGCAGGCGGTGGCCGCCGTCCGTGGCGCCAAGGGACTGGAAGAACATCGCCGGCGCGTGCTGGATTTGATGGCGCCGCTCGGGGCGGTGAGCCTGCGCTGGCTGCCGCGTCACCGCAACGGCGATGCGGACCGCCTGTCGCAACAGGCGATCGACAGATCGCCCGACGCAGTCCCGGAAGCCTAATATGTCATTCCCGCGCAGGCGGGAATGACGGGGCTTAAGCGCGGCTGGTCAGGCGCAGTCGCGGACGCGGCGCCGTTGCGCGCGGTGGCGCGCCGTGCGAACGCACCAAACCCTCCACCTTGAACACGCTGACCGCCTGCGCCAGCGCCGCCGCCTGCTGCTGCATCGATTCCGCCGCGGCGGCGGCCTGTTCGACCAGCGCGGCGTTCTGCTGCGTCACGCCGTCCATCGCGCCAATGGCCTGATACACCTCGTTGATGCCGGCGCTCTGCTCGGTGCTGGCCGCCGTGATCTCGGTGATGATGTCGCTGACGCGATGCACGCTGCTGACAATCTCGTCCATCGTCAGGCCGGCGTCGGCCACCAGTTTGCTGCCCTGGTTGACCTGGTCGACCGAATCGCCGATCAGCGTCTTGATTTCCTTGGCCGCCGACGCCGAACGCTGCGCCAGGTTGCGCACTTCCGTCGCCACGACCGCGAAGCCGCGTCCCTGTTCGCCGGCGCGCGCCGCTTCCACGGCGGCGTTCAGCGCCAGAATGTTGGTCTGGAAGGCGATGCCGTCGATGACCGCGATGATGTCGACGATCTTGCGCGACGACTGGTTGATCGAATCCATCGTGTCCACCACCTGCGACACCACCATGCCGCCCTTGACCGCCACCTGCGCGGCCGATGCCGCCAGCTGGTTGGCCTGGCGCGCGTTGTCGGCGTTGTGCTTGACGGTCGACGTCAGTTCTTCCATCGACGATGCGGTTTCCTCCAGCGCGCCGGCCTGCTGCTCGGTGCGGCGCGACAGATCCTGGTTGCCCGCCGCGATCTCGCTCGACGAGGTGGTGATATGATCGGTGCCGCTGCGCACCTCGGTGACGATGCCCAGCAGGCTGGCGTTCATCTCCTTCAGCGCCGACAGCAGCTGGCCGGTTTCATCGCGGGCGCTGTCGTCGATATGGCCGGTCAGGTCGCCGCCGGCGACGCGGCGCGCGGCCGTCACCGCCACTTGCAGCGGGCCGGTGATGCCGGTGGTCAGCAGCCAGGCGCTGACGGCGCCGAAGGCCAGCACCAGCGCCGCCAGCAGGTACAGCAGATTGCGGCTGCTGGCCGCCACCTGGTCGATATGGACGGCGGTGGCGTCGATTTTCGCGCGCTGCATTTTCAGCAGTTCCTGCATCAGCGCCAGGTAGCTGCTGGAGCCGGGGCGGAACACGTCGGCGAAGACCTTCTCGGCTTGTTCCAGTTCGCCGGCGCCTTTCAGCCTGGCCACCTGGTCGCGCGAGGACAGATAGATCTTGCGCTGCTCGCCGATGCGGCCGAACAGTTGCTTCTCTTCGGCGTCGACGATCAGCGCTTCCACTTTCTTTTGATATTCCGCCGAGATGGCCGACGAGGCTTTCGATTCCTCGGCGAAGAAGGCGCCCAGCGACGGATCGCTGCTGCGGGCGATGGCGGTGGTGCGGCGGATAGCGCTATCAATCTTGCTCGACCAGTCGGAGATCATGCGCTCCTTGGCCAGCGGCACCTGCATCATCTCGCGCGTGGCCGTGGCCACGCCCTGCAGGCGCCAGACGCTGATCGCGGTGATCAGCATGGCGAACGCCAGGATGATGCCAAAGCCCAGTGCCAGGCGCTTGCCGATGCTGATATTGGCCAGCATCGTCATCACGCCGCCAGCGCGGTGGCTTCGACCAGGCCCATATCGGCGCTGGACATCAGCTTGTCGATATCGATCAGGATCAGCATGCGCTCGTCGAGCGTGCCCAGGCCAACGATATGGTCGGTGTTGATGGCCGAGCCGATTTCCGGCGCCGGCTTGACTTGCTCCGGCATCAGCGTGGTGACGTCGGAGACGCGGTCCACCACCATGCCGACCACGCGGTGGCCGATGTTGAGGATGATGACGACGGTGAACTGGTCGTACGACGGCGTGCCCAGGTTGAACTTGATGCGCATGTCGACGATCGGCACGATCAGGCCGCGCAGATTGACCACGCCCTTGACGAAATCGGGGGCGTTGGCGATGCGGGTCGGGGTTTCGTAGCTGCGGATCTCGGCGACTTTTTGGATGTCAATGCCGTACTCTTCCTGGCCCAGCGTGAAGGCCAAGTACTCGCCGGCGGGGGTCGTTGCGTGCAGTTCGCTTACATTACCAGACATGGGGGTTTCCTTCATTGCCAAAAATGATTGACGGCAATGTTACCTCAAGTCAAGTAAAGACGCAGCAAATAAATGCACCAGAGAAACAGATGAGCCTAGCGCGACTTCCAGCGGGGTTTTCCCACCAGCTGCGAGGCCGGCGCCGGCAAGGCGCGCAGCACGGTGATGGCGACGGCGCGCGGATTCGGCGCCTGGGGTTCCGGCTTGACGGGCCCGGCATCGGCGACGGCCCGCCGGGCCGGCGATCGCGTGCCGATGACAGGATTCGGCCGCGCGCCGGCCGGGCGGAAGTCCTCCCCCTTGAGCTGGAAATGGGGCGCCACGGTCGGCGTGTCGTCCAGCGCCAGCGCGCGGTCGCAGACCAGGGCCAACAAGATCGGTGCAAGCGCCGGGAAGTTACGCATCAAAGTGCCTGTCATTATCAAATATGCTTGCATTTTGCACAATCTCGTCGTACTTGGCAAGCAAACAATTATTAATCGCCGTCCGCCTATCCTGCACAAGGGCTGAATCAGGCTGTATGATCTGAAAAACCTAACGCCGAAGACAACACGGGAGAACAATGAACAGCTTGCTCAACAGCTGGCACCCGCGCCTGGTCCGCCTGGCCAGTGCCGCCGCCGGAGTCGATGGAGCGCACGATAGCAACCACCTGCACCGGGTCTGGCGCAACGCCGCCCTGCTGCTGGACGATTATCCCGAGGCCGACGCGCTGGTCGTGCTGGCCGGCTGTTATCTGCACGACCTGGTCAACCTGCCCAAGAACGATCCCGAACGCCACCTGGCCTCGCGCAAGGCGGCGCTGCTGGCCAGCCGCCAGCTGGCCGAACTCGATTTCCCGCCCAACAAGCTGGCCGCCGTCGCGCACGCGATCGAGAGCCACAGCTTTTCCGCCGCCATCCGCGCCGAGACCATCGAGGCCAAGATCGTGCAGGACGCCGACCGCCTCGACGCGCTCGGCGCGGTGGGCCTGGCGCGGCTGTTCTACACGGCCGGGCGCATGGGCACCGCGCTGGCGCACGCCGACGATCCGATGGCGCTGCACCGCGAGCTCGATGAAAAAGCCTATGCGCTCGACCATATCGAGACCAAGCTGGCCACCCTGCCGGGCAAGATGCAGACGGCGGCCGGCCGGCGCCTGGCGCACAACCGCCTCAGCGAGCTGACCGCCTTCCGCGACAGCTTCATCGCCGAGTGGGCATCGAGCCCGGCGGCGCCCTGACCCTCTTCCCGCGATCACATGACCCCACCCGATTCCGCCACCACCGTCCTGCCGGCCGCCGCGCCGGCGGGCAACCTGAACTTCATCCTGATCTGCGTGTTCATCGATATGCTGGGCATCGGCCTGATCGTGCCGGTGCTGCCGATGCTGATCGGCGAGTTCGCCGGCTCGCGTGAAAACCAGACCCACTGGTTCGGCATCATGAGCGCGGTGTTCGGCCTGATGCAGTTCATCTTCATGCCGATGCTGGGCGCCGTCAGCGACCGCATCGGCCGCCGCCCGGTGCTGCTGTATTCGATGGCCGGCATGTGCATCAACTTCCTGTCGACCGCGTGGGCGCCCAACCTGGCCTGCCTGTTCATCGGCCGCGTGGTGGGCGGCATGTCGTCGGCCAGCATGTCGGTGGCCTCGGCCTACGCGTCCGACGTGTCGACGCCGGACAACCGCGCCAAGAGCTTCGGCAAGGTCGGCGCCGCGTTCGGCCTGGGCTTCATCTGCGGCCCCATGCTCGGCGGCCTGCTGGGCAACGTCAACCTGCACCTGCCGTTCTATGTGGCGGGCGCGCTGTCGGCCGCCAATTTCGTCTACGGCTATTTCGTGGTGCCGGAGTCGCTGCCGGCGGAGCGCCGTTCGGCCTTCAGCCTGGCCAAGATCAATCCGCTGTCGGCCCTGTTCAAGCTGGCGCGCCGCACCGATATCCGCGGCCTGGTGGTGACGTTCGCGCTGGTCACCGGCGCGCAGATGATGCTGCAAACGACCTGGGTGCTGTACACCAACTTCCGCTTCAACTGGACGCCGGGACAGAACGGCGCGGCGATGTTTTGCGTCGGCCTGATGGCGGCCGTGGTGCAGGCCGGCCTGCTGGGCATCCTGATCAAGCGCTTCGGCGAAGTGCGCCTGTCGCTGCTGGGGATGTGCTCGGGCGGCCTGACCTACCTGATGTACGGCCTGGCCACGCAGGGCTGGATGATGTATGTGCTCATCATCTGCAACGTGCTGTCGTTCGCGGTCGGTCCCGCGCTGCAGGCCATCATCTCGAAATCCACGCCGCCCAACCAACAGGGGGAATTGATGGGTTCTTTGCAATCGATCTCCAGCCTGGGGGTGATCTTCATGCCGCTGCTGGGCACCGCCATCCTGGCGGAAGTGGGCCACCTGCCGGCCAACGACTGGCGCATCGGCAGCACCTTCTACCTGTGCGCGGTGATGCAGGCGCTGGCCATCCTGGTGGCGCAGCGCTACTTCCGCCAGCACCACATGCAGGCCGTCAAACCATGAGCGGGCGCGGTTTCGCCATGCTGATGGCGGCCGGCGCGATGCAGGCCGGCGCCGCCGCCGAGTGCTCGCGCGATATCGCCGTGCCGGTGTCGGCCAGCGGCGCCAGCGTCCAGGTCGAAGGAACAAACATCGGCGGCATCTATCCCGACCTGTTGCGCGGCATGGGCGCAAAAAACCGCTGCAACTTCGTCTTCACCCTGGTGCCGCGCGCGCGCCAGGTGGCCATGTACAAGGGCGGCAAGGCGGACCTGCTGGTGCCGGCGTCGCGCACGCCGTCGCGCGACCTGCTCGGCACCTTCGTGCCGATGATAGGCCATCGCGCCATGCTGATCTCCGTGGCGGGCCAGCGGGCGCCGATCACCAGCGCCAAGAACTTGCTGGAGCGGCGCGAGCTGCACGTGGCGGTGGTGCGCGGCTTCGACTATGGGGAGCAATATATGGCGCTGGTCAACGAGCTGGCCAGGCAAGGCCGTTTGTTCACCGAGGTCGATGTGGTGGCGGTGGCGCGCCTGCTCAACGCCGGCTCGGCCGACGTCACCATCATGGGACCGACCTTGATGGCCGGCGCGATCCGGCGCGACCAGCGCGTCGACGGCATGCTGGAAAAGCTGCGCATGGAGCCGATACCGGAATTGCCATGGCACGAGAGCGGCGCCTACGTGTCGCGCGCGCTCAAGCCGGAAGACCAGCGGGTGCTGGTCGACATGCTGGAAAAGATAGGCAGGTCGAACCAGGTGATGGACGGCTACCGCCGCTATTTCCACCCGGACGTGCTGACCGACAGTGTCCGCCCCCGCTAACGGAAGCTCACACCAGCTGTCGTTCCCGCGCAGGCGGGAATCCATACACCGCCGGGCGGGATACTCGGCATGGGTTCCCGCCTGCGCGGGAATGACGGCTTATTTCCCCTCCACCACCGGCAGTTCCAGCACGCTGCTCTCGGCGCCGGCGTGGTACACGCGCAGCGTCGCCTTCCTGTAGTCGGCCGGCTTGGCGTAGAAGATGTTCGGCACGTAGGTCTGCGGGTTGCGGTCGTACAGCGGGAACCAGCTGGACTGGATCTGCACCATCACCCGGTGGCCCGGCAGGAACACATGGTTGGCGTTCGGCAGCGCAAAGCGGTATTTCTCCACCGCGCCCGGCGTGATCGGCGACGGATGCTCCAGGCTGTTGCGGTAGCGGCCGCGGAAGATGTCCATCGCGATGCCCAGCTGGTAGCCGCCCAGCTCCGGCTGCGACGGCACCTCGTCCGGGTAGACGTCGATCAGCTTGACCACCCAGTCGGTGTCGGTGCCGGTGGTCGAGGCGTACAGCTTGACCATGGCGGCGCCGGCGATCTGCAGGCGCGCCTTGAGCGGCTCGGTGACGTAGCTCAGCACATCGGTGCGGTCGGCGACGCCGCGCTGGTCGCTGACCAGCCACGGACGCCACACGCTGGCATCGTTCATGTGCACCGGGCGCGGCACGAACGGCACCGGCTTGGCCGGGTCGGACACGTATTCGTCGTAGGCCGCGCCCGGTTGCGGCGCGTCGCGGTCCTGACTGAAGCCCAGCTTGAAGCCCGGCTTCAGGTAGATCGGCGTGAGCGGCGCCGGGCAGCCGGCCTCGCAGGCCAGCGGCCAGCGCGGCAAACGCTGCCAGCGATTGACGCCGGTCTGGTAGAACAGCACCGGCGGCGTGTCGGCGGCGGGCGCGCCATCCTTCAGGTACTGGTCGAGGAAAGGCTGCATCACGTCGCGGCGGAATTCCAGCGCGGTGTCGCCGCTGAACTTGAACGCGCCCAGGCTGGAGCCCTCGTAGTTGACGCCGCTGTGGCGCCACGGCCCCACCACCAGGAAGTTCTTGTTGTTGGCGCTGTCCTGCGGCTCCACCGCCGAGTAGAAAGCGTAGGCGCCGTAGATGTCTTCCTGGTCCCAGTAGCCGACCACGGTCATGGTCGGCACCTTCATCTGGCGCTTGGCCAGGATCTTGTCGAGCGCCTGGTGCTGCCAGTAGCCGTCGTAGGCGGGATGCTCGAACAGCTTGCGGGTGAAGTTGAGCTGGTCCAGGCCGAACTGCTTGGCGTAGTCGGCGGTCGAGCCGCCGCGCAGCGCGCCGTCGTAGTCGTCGTAGACGCCGGTGGCCAGCGTCTTGCCGCTGCCCTTGGCGGCGGTCTGGCCGGCGATGTAGCTCAGGTTGGGCAGGCGGAAGGCGCCGTTGTGGAACCAGTCGTCGCCGCGCCAGCCGTCGACCATCGGGCTCATCGGCACCGCGACCTTGAGCGCCGGGTGCGGATCGACCAGCGCCATCAGCACCGTGAAGCCTTCGTAGGACGAGCCTATCATGCCGACCTTGCCGTTGCTTTCTGGGGTGTTCTTGACCAGCCAGTCGATGGTGTCCCAGGCGTCGGTGGCGTGGTCGGTGCGTGTGTTGTTGAGTGCGCCCTTGACCGGACGGGTCATCACGTACTCGCCTTCGGAGCCGTATTTGCCGCGCACGTCCTGGTAGACGCGGATGTAGCCGTTCTCCATCATCACTTCGTCGCCCTGGCCGACGGTGGCCAGCACGCTGGGGCTGACGTTGCGCTGGGCGCGGCCGCTGGCGTTGTAGGGCGTGCGGCTGAGCACCATCGGCGCGCGCACGGCGCCCTTGGGGATGACGAGCACGGTGTGCAGCTTGACGCCGTCGCGCATCGGGATCATGACCTCGCGCTTGACGTAGTCGGCGTTGGGGACGGCGGTGTCGAACTTGGCGGGGATGTCGGGCGCCATCGGCGGCGTGGAGGTTTGCGCTGTTGCGGCATTGACCATCAAGGTGGAAAGCACTGCAGCTGCAAGTACGCGCATATCGGCTCCGGTAAGGGGTATTGCTCGGGATCGGCAATACTACCTTATCGTTTAGATGAATGCATGGGCTTGAGGCGTACGCCGCACCTTGACAGACCGGCGCTGAGCTGCAACCATACGCGCATGAAATTTTTTACACCACTTCACGCCTGCCTGATTTGGCGCCGCTCCTAGCGCGCGGCCACTGTCTACCCATAGTGATGTGATATTTTTATCAACGCCGCCCTTATCTGGCGGCGTTTTTTATATTCGTCGCGCCGGACCGGGGCAACGTAAAGGAACCCCTGATGAGCTTGACCGAACAATCCGACGTAATCGCCGGCGCGCCCGCCGCGTCCAAAGGCCCGACCGTGATCCTGACCGGCGACCGCCCTACCGGCCCGCTGCACCTCGGCCACTTCGTCGGCAGCCTGCGCAACCGCGTCGCCTACCAGCACGAGTACAAGCAGTTCATCATGCTGGCCGACGCCCAGGCCCTGACCGACAATATGGACGACACCAACAAGGTGCACCGCAACGTGGTCGAAGTGGCGCTGGACTACCTGGCGGTCGGCATCGATCCGGCCAAGTCGACCATCCTGATCCAGTCGCAGATCCCGGAACTGGCCGAGCTGACCTTCTACTACCTGAACCTGGTGACCGTGGCGCGCCTGGAGCGCAACCCGACCGTCAAGACCGAGATCGCGCTGCGCGGCTTCGAGCGCGACATCCCGGCCGGCTTCCTGACCTATCCGGCCTCGCAGGCGGCCGACATCTCGGGCTTCAAGGCGTCCCTGGTGCCGGTCGGCGAAGACCAGATCCCGATGATCGAGCAGACCAACGAAATCGTGCGCCGCTTCAACCGCCTGGTCAACCAGGACATCCTGGTCGAGTGCAAGGCGCTGGTGCCGGAAATCGGCCGCCTGCCGGGCACCGACGGCAAGGCCAAGATGAGCAAATCGCTGGGCAACACGATCAACCTGGGCGCCACCGCGGCCGAGATCACCGCCGCCGTGAAAAAAGTCTACACCGATCCGCTGCACCTGCGGGTGGAGGACCCGGGCCACCTGGAGGGCAACGTCGCCTTCATCTACCTGGACGCCTTCGATCCCGAGCAGGACAAGCTGGCCGAAATGAAGGCCCACTACGTGCGCGGCGGCCTGGGCGACTCGATCGTCAAGAAACGCCTGGAACTGGTGCTGCAGGAGATGCTGGCGCCGATCCGCGCCCGCCGCGAAGAACTGGCGCAGGACAAGGGCTACATCATGCAGATGCTGAAGCAGGGCACGATGCAGGCGCGCGAGGTCGTGGCCCGCACCGCCGACGAAGTCAAGGCCGCGCTCGGCCTGAGCTACTTCTGAACCCGGTGACGCCGGACGCCCTGCCCTCGCAGCTTGCGCTGCTGTGGCTGGCGGCGGTGTACGGCGTCGCCAGCATCATCTGCTTCATCGCCTACGCGGCCGACAAGTCGGCCGCCATCAAGGGCCGCCAGCGCACGCCGGAAAGCACGCTGCTGCTGTGGGGCCTGGCCTGCGGCTGGCCCGGCGGCCTGCTGGCGCAGCGCTGGCTGCGCCACAAGACGGTCAAGACTTCGTTCCAGCTCGCCTACTGGTGCAGCGTGGCGCTGAACCTGTCCGCGCTGGCCGCCGTGTGGTGGCTGCGCACAATCTACTGAGGAGTTCGACCATGTGGCACGGCGTGTTGTGCGGTTTGCTGGCGGGCGCCATGTGGGGCATGGTGTTCATCGTGCCGGAATTGCTGACGGCGTTCACGCCGCTGGAGATGGCTTGCGGGCGCTACATCGCCTACGGCCTGATCGCCGGCGCGCTGATGGCGCGCCGCCTGCCGGCGCTGCTGCGCCGCCTCGACCGCGGCGATGTGGCCGCGATGGTCAAGCATGCGCTGGCCGGCAACATCGTCTACTACATGCTGCTTGCGCTGGGCGTCAAGTTCGCCGGCGTGGCGGCCACTTCGCTGATCATCGGCGTGCTGCCGATCTCCGTCACCTTGGTCGGCCGGAAGGACCACGGCTCGGTGCCGCTCAGGCAGCTGATGCTGCCGCTGCTACTGGTGGCGGCCGGCATCGCCTGCATCAACATCGATGTCTTCACCCACGATGCCGGCAACGGCGCGCCGCTGGCCGACAAACTCGTCGGCGTGCTGTGCGCGGCCGGCGCGCTGCTGTGCTGGACCTGGTATTCGGTGGACAATGCGCGCTACCTGAAGCGCAATCCGCATTTCAGCAGCGGCGAGTGGTCGGCCTTGTACGGCCTGTCTAGCGGCCTGATCGCGCTGACGATCGCGCTGGCGGGGCTGGCGCTGTTCCATGCCCACGTCACCGGCGCCGGCGCCGCGGCCAGCGGCCGGGACTGGACCGTGTTCTGGATCGTCAATGCGCTGCTGGCCCTGGGCGCCTCGGTGATCGGCAACCACTTGTGGAATATCGCCAGCCGCAAGGTGCCGCTGACCTTGTCCGGCCAGCTGATCCTGTTCGAGACCCTGTTCGCGCTGCTGTATGGCTGCATCTACAAGCAGCAGTTGCCGCGCGCGCTGGAGATCGCCGCCATGCTGCTGCTGGTGGCCGGCGTGACGTGGTCGATGCGCGTGCACGCGCTGGACGACGCCAGCGAGGCGCACGCCGGCTAGCCCGGCCGCTTATTCGGGCTTGAGCCTCTCGGCGGGCGCGGGCCGACAGGGCCAGCGTGTCCAGCGGGCGTGGCGCCGGGCCTAGTCGAGCAGGCCGTTCTCGCTCAGCACGTCCTGGATCAGCTCCAGGCGCAGCACCGGGTTTTCCTGCAGCAGCAGGCGCTGCTTCTCTTCCACGTCGAGCCGCAGCAGCTCGCACCAGCGGTTCGCGACCCAGCCGGCTTCGTCCAGCCGGTACGGCGGCGCCAGCGGCATGTTGGCGGTGGAGATTTGCTTCTTCTGCAGCGAGCGTATCAGCGAGCCCAGCGCGTTGGCGACGTCCTGCTGCTCGCTGGGAATCGGCACCACCATGTCTTCGGCCACTTCCTCGACCTCGGCCATCCACAAGCCATGCTTGAGCTGCTCGGCGGATTTGATCTGGAAGCGCGTGGTGCCGATGCAGGAGATCTGCATCAGGCCCGGCAAGGGCGCAGTCCAGTCGATGATGCGCGCCATGGTGCCGGCGTCGGACAGGGTTGCGTGCTGGTCGGGCACGCGGGTTTCGCTGCCATCGAGCAGTGGCACGACGCCGAATTCTTCGCCGCGGGCGATACAGCGCTTGACCAGGTCCAGGTAGCGCACTTCAAACACCTGCAAGGGCAAATGCCCGTCCGGGAACAGGATGGTATTGAGCGGGAAAAGAGGAATTGATGACATTCCGCCATCATCGCATGAAATGGCCGCGTCCGTCCTAGACCGACAGCACTAACCTTACGGGTTCCTTAAGGTCGGCGAAAAATCCAGCCGCCTTTCATCACAAAAGCAACGCGGCGCAGCGCAGCGCAACGCCCGTGATGCCCTGGGTCGGGTCGCCCTGCACCGCCGCCAGTACGGCCAGGTAGCCGACGCGGACCTGCCGGTGGCGATGAATAAACACGGACCGGGAATAACTTCCGTCCTCTATCGATTTTTTAATCGCCACGTCGGCATACAAGGCGCCTTCGGTGCCCAGATCGCGCAGCCTGGTAAAGCCGGCTTGTAATGTGGCGGCGGCGTGGCGTCCGGCCAGCAAGGTGCGATATTCCACCAACTCTTTTAAGACTTGGTAGTCCCACGAGGCTTCGTTATATGGGCGCGCGCGACGATCTTGCCCTGCACGATAAGCACCGACCAATTGTCGTGCGCGCGGCCCTCGCCGGTCCAGACGCGGTCCGGGCTTAATAAGCTGTCGGCGGCCTGCGCGGCGGGAGTAAGGTCGACCTCGAATAACCGTTAATTTGTCATTCCCGCGCAGGCGGGAATCCAGGCACTGCCTGAATTCCCTCCATACTGAGCCTTTGGGCATGCGACGTATGGGTTCCCGCTTCCGCGGGAACGACGGGTTTTTCGAGGCGTCCTAAGGATGGAAATTAAGGCGGAGAATAATACTGCGGCACGGCGCATCATGGATCGCGTCCCAAAAGAGAAAAGCCGGGGCCGGGGTTTATAAGAAATATAAACCCGCACACCCCGGCCTTGCAGCAGCTTGCCGACTTAGCTTACTTAATCAGATACTGCTCTTTGTCCTTGCCTTCCAGCCATTTCGGAGCGCGGCCGCGGCCGGTCCAGGTCTGGCCGGTGGCTTCGTCACGGTATTTGGTCGGCACCGGTGCGCGGGTCTTGACCGTCTTCACCTTGGCTACGCCGCCCAGATCAGCCACGGTCAGGCCGTATTCACGCATGATGGCCGTGACTTTCTCTTTGGCCTGTGCGATTTCATTTTTACGGGCGCTTTCGGCCAGGTTTTCCAGTTCGGCGATCTTTGCTTTGTATTCCTGGTAAGTCGTCATCTTATTTCCTTCTTATCGGCGGGTTAGATACTAAAAACAACCACTGGTGACAATGTGTGAGAATTGATTAGCGCAATTTACCATAACTTTGCGCTGATTCTCCAGAGATATATGTGACAAATACCAATATAGCGATAAAAAGGAATAATTTCCACCATTGTTGTTCAAACGAAGCGCGTATCAGACGTTTTTACGACGGCGGCGCAATACCCAGGTGGAAAGGCCCGTTATAAAGAATAAGGCCGGCAGCAAACCGGCAATCACCATAAGCCAGCGGCCTATGGCGCCGCCGAATTGGCCTGAATGCAGCGGGAATAAAGACGCCAGGAAGCGGTCGCCGCCGGTGCCGGCCAGGGGATTAACTGTTTCAATCACGGCGCCGCTGCGGATATCGATCAGCAGGCGCAAGGTGCCGGTGCGCTGCCAGTCGTCGGCGCGGCGCAGGCGAACCTGGTACAGGCCGCGATCGGGCAGGCGTTGCAGCGCCAGCAGCACGGCGCCGTCGCTCAGGCGCTGCTCGGCGATGGCCCTGGCGTCGTTCCAGGAGATCGTCGCTTCGCCTGTTTGCACGGCCGGCATGGCGATGCCGCGATGGGCGGCGCTGACCGCCGTCACCTGCCCCACCAGCGCGCGCGCCAGCTCCGGCAAGCCGTTGTAGAAGCCGGTGGCGGCGACCATCAGCATCAGCACGATCGCCAGCAGGCCGGCCGAGCGGTGCAGGTCGAAATGGCTGCGATAGGCGTTCTGGCGCCAGTTGACGCGCAAGGCCCGCTTCCAGCCCTGCGCCGGGGTCGGCCAGGCCAGCAGCAGGCCGGCGATCAGCAAGGCCACCCAGGCCAGCGCCAGCCAGCCCAGCGCGGCGCGGCCGGTTTTGCCTTGCAGCAGGCTGTCGTGCCAGCGCAGCAAAGTCGGCACCAGGTGCGCGGCGTCAAGGCCGGCTGCTTCGCGGTCGCGGCTGCCCAGCAAGGCGCCGCTGCACGAGTCCAGCATGGCCTCGTTGTCGGCGACGCCGGGCGATTTGAAATACAGGCCGTAGCTGGCGCCGGCATGGCTGGGCAGATACACCGAGCCGACCCTGGCCTGCGGCCATACGCGCTGCAAGCTGGCGACCGCGCCCGCCACATCCAGCGGCGCGACGCAGGGCACGGCGTTGTGCATCAGCCGGGGATTGAGTTCGGCGTCGAGCTCGTGATGGAACACCAGCAGGCTGCCGCTCAGGCCGGCCAACACCAGCACCAGGCCCAGCGTCAGCCCCAGCCATCGATGCAGCCACAGCACGCCCGGACGGATGGTCTGGCGCAGGCTGCGCGGCGGTCGATGAGCTGGGTGGTGGGCGGTGGACATTGGACTCGGCATCAAAAGAGGACGCCGATTATACTAAAAGTTTCGCCGTAGATGCGAACAATTCTCAGTTACCACTCAGTCGCACAGGGGGCGGTGCAGCGCCTCGGCCGCTTGCGCGTAGCCGCCGCATGCCACGATCGCCTGCAAGACCTGCCATTGCTCCAAGGTGCTGCGGGGTATCTTCACTTCGATTCCATGACAAAGGTGCCGTCCCAATCGTCGGGCGGCGGCGCGGCGGCCATGTGGGCGCAGCGCTCGATGTACAGCGCGGCCACCTTGTCGTGCGGATTGAGCGCCAGCACTTCGTCGAACAGCTTGCCGGCGGCGGCCCAGTGGCGCTTGCGGTAGCTGAGCAGGCCGTTGCGGAACAGGCCCATGGCCTCGGCCAGGCTGGGGTAGCTGTCCTCGCTGTGGAAGTCCATCACCTCGTAGATCGAGACCGGCTGGGTCTTGCCCTTGACCACCACGATGTCGACCTCGCGCAGGCGGTAGGTGCCGCGCAACGCGCGGTAGGTGAACTCGCTGACGAGGATGCGCGCGCCGTACTGCTTGCAGGCCGATTCCAGCCGCGCCGCCAGGTTCACGCCGTCGCCGATGATGGTGTAGTCCATGCGCTTCTTGGAGCCGATGTTGCCGGACACGACCTGGTCGGTGTTGAGGCCGATGCCGATCTCCACCGGCGGCTTGCCCTCGCGCGCGCGCAGCTGGTTCCAGGCGCTGAGCTCGTTCATCATGGCGATCGCGGTGCGCAGCGCGCGGTCGGCGTCGTCGTCGTGGCCGACCGGGATGCCGAAGGCGGCCATGATGGCGTCGCCGATGAACTTGTCGAGCATGCCCTCTTCGCGCTGGATGCAGTCGACCATCATGGTGAAGTATTCATTGAGCAAGGTGACCGTGCCCTGCGCGCCCAGCTGCTCGGTGATGGTGGTGAAGCTGCGGATGTCGGAGAACAGCACCGTGGCGTGCACGTTTTTACCACCCAGCATTTCAGCGCCGTTGGCCACCATCTGGTCGGCGATGCCGGGATCCATATAGCGCGACATGGTCGAGCGCAGGCGCTTCTCGCTGGAGATGTCTTCGAGCATCAGCATCCAGCCGATGCGCTTCTTCTCCATCGACAGCAGCGGCTGCACGCTGAAGTTGACCGACAGCGTGGCGTCGTCCAGCACCAGCTCGGCGTCCATCAGGTGTTCGGCGGTCTGCTTTTCCTCGACGTGGCGCAGCTTGTCCAGCACCCAGCTGTTGGCGGCGCCGAAGAAGTCCGCCGCCAAGCGGCCGACGATGCCGTCCGCCGCGGTGCGCAGGATGCGCAGGCCGGCGGCGTTGCAGGTGACGATCTTTTCCTGGCCGTCCAGCGTGATGACGCCGTTCGACATCGACTCCAGCATGGCCTCATTGTAGTTCTTGATCTGCTGGACGTCGGCGAACAGCTTGGCGTTCTCCAGCGCGATCGAGATCTGCGCGGTGAAGGCGCGCAGGCGCGATTCGTCCTCGTGGGTGAACGGTCCGCCGCGCTTGTTGAGCACTTGCGTGACGCCGATGATCTTGCCGGCCTTGTTGACGATCGGCACGCACAGGATGGAGCGCGTGAAGTAGCCGGTGCGCTTGTCGAACGCCGGATTGAAGCGCAGGTCGGCGTAGGCGTAGGGGATGTTGATGGTTTTGCCGGACGTGAACACGGCGCCGGCGATGCCGGCCGTGTTGGGCAGGCGGATCTGCAGCGACTCCAGGCCCTGCCCCACCTCCGACCACAGCTCGCCGGTTTTCTCGTCGTTGAGGAACAAGGTCGACCGCTCGGCGTTGAGCAGGCGCGTGGCCTCGCCCATCACTTTCTGCAACAGCGAACCGAGCTTGATGTCGGCCGTGACCTCGGACACCACGTCGATGAATTCCATCTCCTGGCGGCGGATCTTCTTCATGCTTTCCAGGAAGCGCGCGCTTTGCAGCGCCAGCGTGCCTTGCGTGGTCAGCGCTTCCAGCAATTGCAGGTCGGCGCGGGTGAACTTGCCGCGCCGCTTGTTGAGCGTCTGCGACACGCCGATGATCTCGCCCTTGAAGGTCTTGATCGGCACGCACAGGATGTTGCGGGTGACGAAGCCGGTCTGCTCGTCGATGGAGCGGTTGAAGCGCGGATCGGCGTAGGCGTCGACGATGCTGACCGCCTCGCCGGTGGTGAACACGTGGCCGGCGATGCCGGTGTGGTTCAGAAAGCGGATCTCGCGCTGGATATTGCCCTGCGCGACGCGGGAGAACAGCTCGCCGGTCTCGGCGTCGTTGAGGAACAGCGTGCCGCGCTCGGCATCGAGTTCCTCGGTGGTGACGTCGATCAGCGCGGTCAGGATTTCGTCCAGCGTATCGTAGGCGGCCATGCGGCGCGACACTTCCAGCAGCAGCTCGACCTGGCGCAAGCGCTTGCGCTGGGCGCCCGCCACCGCCTGCGCCGCAGCGGCCTCGCTCTTGACAGGCGGCTTGGCCGGCACGCTACGGATCGCCGGCTTCGAGTTGGACACGGGATCCCTCATGCGCGCGCCTCCAGCGTGTCGCGCAGCGCGCGGATGGTGTCGTGCAGCTGGGCGATTTCGGCGTGGCGCACGGTGTTGGCCTGTTGCAGCGCGTCCAGCTTTTCCTGCATCAGCCGCTCCAGACTGGTGCGCAGGGCGGCGACGGTTTCGCGCAATTGGCTGATCTCGCTGTGGGCGAAGGACAAGGCGTCCTGCACCGCATGCTGGCGCTCGTTGTGCGACAGCTCCAACTCCGAGCGCAGCACGACCACGGTGCGCTGCAAATCGCGCACCTCGGCCAGCGCCAGACGCAGGCTGTCGTCGTCGGGCTGGATCATCTCGGTAACTTTAGGCTTTTTCAGGGGAGGCCCGCTGCAAGAAGTACACTGCAGCATCATATCACTTCATTATCATGCCTTCAAAAGCGCTTTTCGAGGGTGGCGCGCAACCGGGCGCTATAATGCGCGATCGTTTATTGTATGGATACCCTATCGTGTCTCGCCTTGCCGTCCTGCCGCACTACCTGCTTCCCAAGGGAGCGTTGACCAATTTTGCCGGCCGCGTGGCCGGCGCCAAGGGCGGCAGCAAGACCACCTGGCTGATACGCTGGTTCGTCGGCAAGTACAATGTCAACATGGCCGAGGCGCTCGATCCAGACATTACCCATTACGCCAGCTTCAATGAATTCTTCACGCGCGCGCTGCGGCCCGACGCCCGCCCGATCGCCGACGCCGACTTCATCTGCCCGATCGACGGCCGCATCAGCCAGTTCGGCGACATCAAGGAAGACCAGATCTTCCAGGCCAAGGGCCACAATTTCAGCACCACCGCGCTGGTCGGCGGCGACGCCGAACTGGCCGCCAAGTTCCACAACGGCAGCTTCGCCAATCTGTACCTGAGCCCGCGCGACTACCACCGCATCCACATGCCTTGCGACGGCAAGCTGACCCGCATGATCTACGTGCCGGGCGAGCTGTTCTCGGTCAGCCCGGCCGCCGCGCGCGGCATCCCCGGCCTGTTCGCCCGCAACGAGCGCGTGGTGTGCGTGTTCGACACCGCCCACGGCCCGTTCGTGATGACCCTGGTCGGCGCCACCATCGTCGGCAGCATGGCCACCGTGTGGCACGGCGTGGTCAATCCGCCGCGCATGCCGCATGTGTGCGAATGGCAGTACGACGAGCAGGACATCGTGCTGAAAAAAGGCGAGGAACTGGGCCGCTTCCTGCTCGGTTCGACCGTCGTCATGCTGTTCCCCAAGGATGTGCTGAGCTTCAATCCGGCGTGGCAGCCGGCCGGCGCCGTCCAGCTGGGCCAGACGATGGCCCAGCTGAAGAAGTAGCACCCCTGCCACCTTAAGCGAAACGCCGCCCCTACCGCTTAGGGGTCGGACCCCGCATGGCCGTGCGGGGCAAAGGTAACTACACCCCGACCGGCCCGCTTTCCTCGAAGGCCGCCTGCAGCATGTCGAGGAATACCCTGGTCTTGGCCGGCATCAGCCGGCGGCCGGGGAACACCGCCCACCCGGTCACGACCGGGAACGACCACTCCGGCAACACCCTCACCAACGCCCCCGTCTGCACCTGTTCGCGCGCGATCAGCTCGGTCGAGGCGGCGATGCCCACGCCCGTGGCCGCCATGCGCACCAGCAGTTCCGGCGAATTGGCCAGCAAGCGCACCGGCAACTCGCGTTCCCATTCCGTCTTGCCGCGCAACAGCTTCCAGCGTATCAGCCCGTTCACCCGTGGTGGCAGGCTGAGCAGGTCGTGCCTGAACAAGTCGTCGGGGTGTTCGGGCAGGCCGCGCAGCGAGGTGTAGAGCGGCGAGGCGTACAGTGCGATCTTGCTCAGGGTGACGCGGCGCGCGGCCAGCGAGGCGTCGTCCGGCAGGTTGCCCATGCGGATGGCCAAGTCGAAGTTTTCCGCCACCAGGTCGACCCGGCGCGGCGACAAGTCCAGCTCCAGCGCGATGGCCGGGTACTGGTTCATGAAGCGCGTCATCATCGCGCCCATCGCCACGCTGGCGAAGTCGGCCGGCATCGAGATCCGCAGCAGGCCGCTGGGCGCGCCCTGCCGGTGCTGCGCCAGCGCGCCGGCCTGCTCGGTCTCGTCGGCCACGCGGCGCGCGTGCTCCAGCAGGCTGGCGCCGAATTCGGTCAGCACCAGCTTGCGCGTGGTGCGCTGGAGCAGGCGCTCGCCCAGATGCGCCTCCAGCAGCGAAATCCGGCGCGACACCGTCGATTTCGGCAATTGCACCCGCTGCGCCGCCAGGCTGAAGCTCCCGCATTCGACGATGCGGGCGAATAACAGCAGGTCGCCGGGATCGATTTCCATAGGACTGTTCCATCAGTGGATTAATGTTATCCATTTTAACGTCTTCCGCAACGAATATGAAACGATTAAAGTGACTCCATCGCAGCACAAACCAGACAACAGGAGCAACACCATGAACATCTTGCAAATCAACTCCAGCGCCCGCAGCACCGGTTCCGAATCGACCCGCCTGGCTGACGCCATTGTCGCCAAGGTCAGCGCCGCCAACCCGGCCGCAACGCTGCTGCGCCGCGACCTGGCAGCCGATCCGCATCCAGTGATCGACGAGCCGACCCTGCAAGCCCTGTTCACCCCGGCCGACCAGCGCACCGAAGCCCAGGCCGCCCGCGTGGCGCTGGACGACGCGCTGATCGCCCAGGTGCAAGCTGCCGACGTGATCGTCATCGGTGCGCCGACCTACAACTTCGGCATCACCGCGCAGCTGAAAAGCTGGTTCGACGCGATTGCCCGCGCCGGCGTGACCTTCAAGTACGGCCCGACCGGCCCGGTCGGCCTGTTGACCGGCAAGAAGGTGTACGTGGCGCTGTCGCGTGGCGGCATGCACCGCGACGGCCCGACCGACACGCAGCTGGCCCACATCAAGATGTTCCTGAACTTCGTCGGCCTGACCGATGTGCAATATGTCTTCGCCGAAGGCCTGGGCATGGGTCCTGAAGCGGTGGCCAAGGCGCAAGCGCAGGCAGAAGCAGAGATCAACGCAGTACTGGTGTAAAGCAACTCAACAAACCAAGGAGCATGTCATGACCGATCAAGTAAACACCCCACGCAGCGTAGAGCGCGTTATCAGCGGCCAGGCCGTGATGGACGGCGCAGGCGTCAAGATCAATCGCGTCCTGACCCAGCCCTTGCAGCGCCGGCTGGATCCGTTCCTGATGCTGGATAATTTCGGCAGCGACCAGGCCAACGACTACATCGCCGGCTTCCCCAGCCATCCGCACCGCGGCTTTGAAACCGTGACCTACATGCTGGAAGGCCGAATGCGTCACAAGGACAGCGCCGGCAACGAAGGCTTGCTGACCAACGGCGGCGTGCAATGGATGACCGCAGGCCGTGGCGTGATCCACTCGGAAATGCCGGAACAGGAAGCCGGCGTGATGGAAGGTTTCCAACTGTGGCTGAACCTGCCCGCCAAGGACAAGATGCAGGCGCCGTGGTACCGCGATTTCAATGGCGCCGACGTGCCGGCCTTCACCACGGCCGACGGCGTGGCGGTCAAAGTGATCGCCGGCAGCAGCCACGGCGTGGACGGTGCGGTGCAGCGCGCGGTGACGGAGCCGATTTATCTCGACATCCACGTGCCGGCCGGCGCCAGCTTCAGCCAGGCGTTGCCGGAAGGTCACAATGCCTTCATCTTCACCTATCGCGGCGAGGTGACTGTCGGCGACAAGGCGGTGGCGTCGGGCCGGATGGCGATCCTGGCGAACACCGCAGGCGCCGATGGCGTGACGGTGCAGGCGGCGCAAGACAGCCGCCTGATCCTGGTGGCCGGCCAGCCGCTGAACGAGCCGATCGCGCAGTACGGCCCGTTCGTGATGAATACCCAGGCCGAGATCTTCGCCGCCGTTGAAGATTTCCGCGCCGGCAAGCTGGGCGAGGAAGCCCAAGCTTAAAGTTACAACAGCCGCCGGACAGACATACTGCCCGGCGGCTGCCTTATTTCGACATCGATACGCTAGCTTTCCTTGCGCTTGTCGCGCACGACAAGCAGGCCCCGCATCAAGCGCTTCAACCCGGCTTCCTTTTCACGTTTCTCGCGTTTATCTCGATCCGCAAGCAGTTGGCGCACCTGGCGTCGGAGTTGAAAGTTGTCGACGGCGTAGGCCACCAAGACGATAGCCATAAACATGCCCGTCATCGGCTCCCCTCCAAAGTGCCAGGAAGCCCAAGCCAAAACGGCACAGACGATCCCAACAATGAGCAGCGCGACGCGGTCTAGCATTACCGACTCCAGGCAAGTTTGTAGTTCTTGCGCGATTTTACGTCCTGCTGATAGATACCCGGCCATCGCAGTAGGACAGCAAGATCCCCAAGTAAATCAGTTTTTCCAAGCCAGCACCCGCGCCGATGAGCTCCGCCACCGTGACGTTTCGGCCAGCCGGGTGGTCATAGAAGCATACGTACGCTATGCCGGGAGTGGTTGATGCGCATCAGGTTCGGTAGAGTGTCGTCACTCAGGATAAAATGCCGGCATGATGCCCACTATCCTCAAATGGCTGCGTTACCTGAGCCACGTTCTCGGCTTTGAGACCGCCGATTCCTTCCCGCCCGGCCATCCGTATGAACGGACGCGCTGGAATGGCGCCTATTTCGACATCGCCTCCGACGTCAAGCCGGACCAGATCGAGAGCCGCCTGTGCGAGGCGATCGGCAATACGCCGCTGGTGTTCGGCTACATCACCAATCCGACGCCGCGCATGCAGCGGGCGCTGCTGGCGATGCTGGAGGAACGCATGCGCAACAATCGCGGCCGCGCCAGCGAACTGGCGGCGCTGCTGGTGGCCGCCTACGACAGTCCGCACATCACCGAAGTGGCCCCCGGCCTGCGCGCCGCCATCGCCGCCACCCGCCACGAGGACATGGGCGAACGTGCGCGCAGCGTCATGGTTTTCCTGGGTTCGATGCAGTCGCCGTTCGACGTGATCGAGTTGAATTAAGGGAAGCTTTATAAAGCTGGCTTTCGCGAGCTGGCAGCGGTCGGCGATCAGAGTGTTGCAATTGCGTCGGTTGCCCATCCGCTGCACCCGTCCGGATGGCTGACCATCTGGTATTTTGTTGACAAGAATTAGTTTCTCAAAATACACTTCAAAGCGATCCAGCTCGCCGTGGCGGTCGATCGACGAGTCCGTGCCTAGCTGTAGTTTGCAGCCCGAATCCTGACCGGAAAAGGAGTATCCGATGCCCGCGCCGACCGCCGATTTTACTGAACTAAATCGCCTCGCGATTCAACATCAGGGCAAGGTCGTCGCCCGGATTATTCCTGAGATCGTTGCCTACAAGGCGCTGGTGTGCGAATGGCTGGATGATCCTAACAATGGTTTCGCAAACGTCTACATCAAGCAGTACGGTACCGAATATATCGTGCAGCAAACACCAGGCAAGCTGCGTCGCCTGATCCACGAGCTGACGCACGTTGCCGTCAACGAAGTCTACGATAACAATCTTCTCAACGGGCCTCCCAGCAATGTCCCTAGGCCGGCCAGGATATTGCTGGCGGGTGGGCAGAACAGTGGCAATCTGCGCCAGACCCAGTATATGGATCAGGCCGCGCTGACCACCATCCAGCAAAACATCAACCGGCTCGGCGCCTTGCTGCTTAGCGCCCCGCAAATCAATACTGAAGGCGGCTGGCTCGGCGGGCGTATCCAATACATGACCTTGAACCCCGGCTTTGAATACGACACCACGATCAACGAAATCCTGATCGACATGACACTGAAGGGTTTTCCCAAACCGTCGAGTTTTTTCAAGAAGAATGAGATTGCGCGTGGCAATGCCTTCTTCACGGCCGTGGAAGGGATGGCACGGGTGGCGCATGAGGCGCGCCTCGCAGCCGTTGGCGGCTGATCTGACCGCCACGTCTCGCGGCAACAGCTAGCGCGCGGTTGGCCAACTTAAGCGATGGCGGCGGCTGGAGCTACCGATCGGGCGAAATTGCCCGGCACGTAACGGTCGCGCAGCTTCATGAACGGCGTCTCCACCAGTAGATGCAGCAGCCAACCGGCCAGCAGGCTGGCCGCAGTCATCAACACGATGGCCTGCCAGCTGTTCGGCCCCCAGCCTTCCGCCTTGAGCGGCGCGCGCAGCAGCACGCACAACGTCTTGTGCGTCAGATAGATCGCATACGACCACAACGCAATGCTGGCCGCGCCCGGTACCCGCAACCTTTGCAGCAGCGAGCCGGGGCTCAAGGCCGCGATCAGCAGCAGCGTGAAACTCAGGCCCAGCATCGGATAGCCGACCACCGTCATCGGATAACTGTAATGGTCCTCGATGAACAGCGACCAGGTCAGCGCCAGCAGCGCCGCACCCGCCGCCAGCGCCCAGTTGCCGCGCGAAGTCAGCCGGGCCCAGGCGCCGGCGTGGTGGTTCTTCAGCAGCGCCAGCGCTACCCCGGCCACCAGCTCATCGAAGCGGCATAGCGAAGAATAATAAATCAACGAGTAGTAATGAAAACCGCCCTGCTCCGCCGGCCCGACATACTGGGTCCACAGATGGCTGCGGATCGCCATGCCGGACAGCAACATGCCGATCACCGTCAGCCAGGCCAGCAGCAGCGGCCTGCGGCAGGCCGCGATCGCCAGCGCCACGGCCGGCAACAGGAAATAAAACTGCTCCTCGACGCACAGCGACCAGGCGTGCGAGAACGCCGTCCCGGGCACCAGCTGGATGTTCTGGGTAAAAGTCAGGAACTTCCACAACGGCGGCAGCACGCTGGTGCCGCGGAACGCCGGCCACAAGGCATACAGCGCCAGCACGAAGTAAAAATTCGGCAGGGTCCGCAGCAGGCGGCGCGCGTAAAAACGGGCCAGCGAAAAGCGTTCGCCCCCGTCCGACTGCCGTGAACGGCGCATGCCCCCCAGTATCTGGTTGCCGATCAAATAACCGCTGAGCGCGAAAAACAGGTCGACACCCGTCCAGCCGATCTCGCTGAACCAGCCGAATGTCGGGCTTGCGCTGACAAACAGCATGTAATGGTTGGCAAACACCAGCACAATGGCCAGCGCGCGCAAGGTATCGAGGCCGGAATTACGGCCCTGCAAAGATGGATTCATGCGCGCATCTTAACAAATCAGGGTGAAATCACCATATTGAGGACGTTGTTGGCCACGTTCAGCACCGCCGTGCTGCCAGCGGCGATCGCGAAGTTGTGGCTGTGGCCGGAGTAATAATCGGTGGTGCCAAGCCGGATGCTGTCGATCGCCGCGCTGACGCCGTTGCTGATGGTGTAGGCCGACAGCAGCATGTCCGGCGCCGTCACGAACTTCAGCACCACATCCTGGCCCGTATTGTTAAGAAAAATCGTCTTGGACGGCTTGACCGTCTTCAGCGTGACGGCTTCGGTGAACAATATGGTCTGCATCACAACACCCTGAACAGGCCTGCCGGATAGCCGTCGTTGGTGCGCGTCAGGTCGACGCTGATGTGTTTTCCGTCATCGACCGGCAGGCTGGCGGCCGCCAGTTGCTTGAGGTTGAAACCGACATAGTCGCGCGAGCCATGGTAATCCGGCGACGGCGACAACCAGCTCAGCGCCGCCAGTCCCCTGAGCAACATCTCCTCGCAGCAAGCGCCCGAACCGTAGACGCCGACCTGATACCTGGGCTCGCCCGGCCCGGCCGCCCGGAACGCTTGGTTAACGCCGTCGAAATACGCGCTGACCGGGCCGGCGATGGCTTCCATCGATGGATTGAAATCCACCGCAAAGTATATCGCCGAGCCGGACGGCTGGGTGATGACCTGCTGCGCCATCAGGTAGGCGGCGGCGCCGTCGGCGCAACCTTGCGCGCGGCTGAAATAGTTCAGGTGGTCGCCTCCCGCCTGCCACAGCGCGCCGATCTGGATGCTGGCGTCGGTCAGCGAACGCGCCTCGGCCAGCGACAGGCTCTTGCCCGCCTGGTGGCTGTAATAACGGATCGCGAAATCTATCCCCTGCTGTTTGATGGCAATGGCGTGCTGCGTCAATTCAAACGGCGCTTTCAGGCCAGTCAGAACAATCATGACTTCTCCGGTAGATGGGGGCTGTGGTTTCCCCCTGTTAATGTTAGTATTTGCAAAAGATGTAGATATGAAACAACTGTAGTCATTCCATCCAAATTTGGCCTTCCGAAAACCTTCCGAAGTCCAAATCATTGATTACAAAGCCTTTATTACTGAACAAAGAAGGTCCGTGTGAACCACAAAAGCTTTCGTTTCGGGCAGTGGCGGGTCGATCCCGCCACCAATACACTCAGTTGCGGCGACCTGAATCGCCAACTGGAGCCGCGTGCCATGGATGTTTTGTTGCATCTGTGCAAACATCCGCATGTGGTGGTCTCCGCCGAAACCTTGCTTGATGCGTGTTGGGGCGACGTCTCCCCCAGCGACAACGCGATCCACAAAATCATCACCCAGCTGCGCCGGGCGCTGGACGATTCGGCGGTCGAGCCGCGCTATATCGAAACCATCCGCAAGCGCGGCTATCGCCTGCTGGCCGAGCTGAGCTACGACGACGACGTCAGCAACGGCAGCTGGCTGCACGCCTCGCCGTTCCGCGGCCTGGAGGCGTTCGAGGAGCAGCACGCCGCGATCTTCTTCGGCCGCAAGCTCGGCGTCGATCAACTGGTGCAGGTGGTGGTCAGCCAGGTGCAGGCGGCCTGCGCGATGGTGATGGTGCTGGGACCGTCCGGCGCCGGCAAGACCTCGCTGGTGCAAGCCGGCCTGATCCCGGCCCTGAAGGCGGGCGCCGCGCCGGCCGAGTCCGGCCTGGCGATCGCCAGCCATCTGCAGCTGGACTGCGCCGACATGGGCCAGGCCGGCCTGCTCGACACGCTGGCCAGCGTGCTGCTTGATGCCGAGCTGGACGGTCGCCTGCTGTTTGAGAACACCAGCGCCGCGACGCTGGCCCAACGCATGGCGCAAGACCTGCCGGGCCTGATCGCCCAGCTGCAAGCGCAGTTGCCATCGATCCGGCTGATGCTGTTCATCGACCGTTTCGAAGCCATCTTCCGCCTGCCCCATATCGGCGAACAGGAGCGGACGAACTTTATCCACGTGCTCGACCAGCTGGCGCGTGCCGGCTGCATCCTGCTCGTGCTGGCTTGCCGCAACGACTTCTACCCTCACCTGACGGCCTACCCGGCGTTGATGAGCATGAAGCTGCGCGGCGGCCACTTCGACCTGGCGCCGCCCGGCGCGGCCGACATCGCCCAGATCATCCGCCACCCGGTGCAAGTAGCGCAGCTGCGCTACACGGTCGACGCGACCAGCGGCGAGTCGCTGGACCAGGTGTTGATCGACGCCGCCAGGGCCGGCCCGGACACGCTGCCGCTGCTGCAATACTGCCTGCAAGAGCTGTACCGACTGCGCACTCCCGACGGCGAGCTGAGCCATGCCAGCTTCCATGCGCTGGGCGGGCTGGAAGGCGCGATCGGCGCGCGCGCGGAGCAAGTCATCTCGGCGCTGGGCAGCGCGCAGATCGCCGCGCTGCCGCATGTGCTGTCGCAACTGGTGCTGGTGGCGGAAGACGAATCGACCGTCACCTCGCGCCGCGTGCCTTGGTCGGCGCTGCGCGACGAGGCCGATCACGGTCTGGTGCAGGCGCTGGTCGATGCCCACCTGTTCGTCAGCGATCTGCATGGCGGCGCGCCGGCGTTCGGCATCGCCCACGAAGCACTGCTGCGGCGCTGGCCGCGCGTGGTCGCGTGGATCGAGGAACACCGCCAGGCCTTGCAGGTGCGCAGCCGCATCAGCGCGCAAGCCAAACGCTGGCAGGACAGCGGCCGTAAACTCGACATGCTGCTGCCATCCGGCACCCAGGCCAATCAAGCGCGCCTGCTGCTCAAGACCAGCAACTTCAGCTTCACGCCGCTGGAACAGGCATTTGTCCACGCCTCGCTACAAGGCGTGCGGCGCGGCGAGCGATTGCGATTAACGATCACCATCGTCATGGCCGGCCTGGCACTGCTGGCCGGCGGCCTGTACCTGATGGCGCGCTCGGCGCAGCAGGCCGCCGAGCAGCACCGCACCGAGGCCGAAGAGTTGATGGGCTATATGCTGGGTGACTTCGTCGACAAGCTGCGCCCGCTGGGCAAGCTGGACCTGCTCGACAGCGTCAGCAACCGCGCACTCAAATACCTGTCCGATCCTCGGCGCAACGGCGAGGGAGACACTGCGATGGCGCAACGCGCCAAATCATTGCAAGTACTGTCGGAGGTGAAAATCGCCCGCAGCGATCCGATTGGCGCGAACATCGCGCTGTTGGCCGGTCGCGACATCTTGCAACAGCAATTGCGCGCCAAGCCAACCGAGCTGGCCTTACTCAAGAGCGCGGGCGAAAACGCTTTCTGGCTCGGGCAAATTCACGTCGAACGCAAGCAATGGGATGCCGCCGATCGGTATCTGGATGAATACCGCATTTATGCCGATCGTCAGGCCGCCATAGCGCCCGACGCGGTCGACAGCCTGATTGAACAATCCTATGCCCACAACAGTCTGGGAAGCCTGGCGTTGCAGCGCGGGGAAGTAAAGCGCGCGGCAGCCGAGTTTGCACTGTCGGTTCAGTTGAAAACCCGCGCACTGGCCCGCTCCCCCGAGGACAAACAACTGATTGCGGACTTGGCCGACAGCCTTTCGTGGCAGGCCAGCGCCAAGATGCAACTGGGATTCCTTGCCGATGCTGAGCAACTGTATGCCCAAGAGATGACGCTGCTGCAGACGCTGCACACGAAATTTCCAGCAGAAAGCCGCTGGGTAAAGCAACTCGCTGCGGCCTGGTCACATCAGTCTGAGCTGAGTCAGGCGCGCGGAGATTTGCGCGCCAGCCATACCGCGGCAGAACAGGCACACACTCTATTAGGTTCCATTTACAACAAGGACAGCAGCAACCGCGTCTGGCAGCGCAATCTTTATTTCGCAGAACTGCGCATGATCGAGACCGATGGGCAAACCAGCGCCGCACCATTACTAGCTCAACTGGCCAAATTGCAGCGGGACTTTGCCGAACTGAGCGGACTGGACCCGCAAAATGTCTTGCTCCAGACTATGCAGGCAAGTGTGCAATTCCAAAAAGCGGTCGTGCTGCGGCGCCAGCAGCTCCCGCGCGAGGCTGTGGACAGCCTCGCGCCGGCAGTCAGCAAACTGGCGCAGTTACATGCCGCCACACCGACCGACAATGCCATTCGCAACATGTTGATCAACGCACTGCTGCTCGAATCATCTCTGAGAGAAGGTCAGGATCCAAACGCCAGCAAGCGCCAGTGCCTGGCCGTGCAGACGATGCTGCGCCCGCTCGCAAAAGACAGCGCGGACTTTCACCTGATGGCGCCTTGGGTATTGGTCCATGCCTGCCTTGATCAACACGACATTGTCGCCCCCGTACGCCGGCAACTAGATACGATGTCGTATCGCGACCCTGTTTACCTGCATTACCTTTCGACCCACCCACCAAAGAAAGCGACCTCATGAGCGACACCTTTAGCGCAACTGCCTTCATCGACATTCTGGTTTCCGTCAAGCCCGGCGACAGGCCTGGCAAATATATTGTACATACTGAGCCACCGGCGCCGCTGGTGACCGAATCCGATACGGTCATCAACTATCAAATCATCGATACGGACGGGTACGACATCGTCTTCACCGGCATGGCCGTCAAACCAGAAAACAACAATCAGCTGAGTACGGCCAGCGTCAGCGTCAGCGGCAAGTTACTGACTTTCAGCGACGCAAATTCCGAAAAGCTGACGCTGGCGATCAATCTCAAATTTAAAGATAAGGACGGACTGGAGTTTTCGCACGATCCGCAAATCCAGAACGACCCCCACCCGGGCTGATCCGCCACGACGGCCAGTGCGCCCTTCCCGCAACACACCGCCCCGTTTGCGTATAAACTGCGTATTTCGACAGGCAGGGGAGCGCGCATGACAGCCGCCGGCACAGTGCAATTGAAAGCCGTTCAATACAGCAGTCCACAACCATCGACGCGGCTGATCGTCACCGGCGCCGTGCACGGCAACGAGACCTGCGGCACCCAGGCCATCACGCGCGTGATGCAGCAGCTCGATAGCGGCGAACTGACGATACGCAACGGCAGCGTCACCTTCGTCCCGGTCGCCAATCCACTTGCCTACGCCAAGGGCGAACGCTCCGGCGAACGCAACCTGAACCGCAATCTGTTCCCCAATCCGAACCCGCAAGACTTCGAAGACCGCGTGGCCAACTGGCTGTGCCCGCTGTTGGCTCAGCATGATGTGCTGCTGGACCTGCATTCGTTCAACGCCGCCAGCGAGCCGTTCGTCATGGTCGGCCCGCGCAACAACGACGGCCCGCTGGAACCGTTCCAACACGAGCGGCAGGAGCGCGCGCTGGCGCGCCGGCTCGGCGTGCGGCGCTTTGTCGACGGCTGGCTGCGCACCTACGGTGCCGGCGTGCAGCGCCGCCTGCGCGACGATAGTCAGCTGGAAACCGTGCTGCGCTACGGCATGGGCACCACCGAATACATGCGCAGCACCGGCGGCTACGCGCTGACGCTCGAATGCGGCCAGCACGCCGATCCGCAAGCGCCCGAGGTCGGCTATCGCGCCATCGTCAACACCCTCGCCTTCCTCGGCCTGATCGATGCGCCGTCGCCGCCGCCGATCGCCGACGAGGCGATGGAGGCGCTCAGCATGGTCGCGGTCTACGACAAGCAGCATGCCGACGACCGCTTCAGCCGCGCCTGGTCCAGCTTCGATCCGGTGCGGCAAGGCGAGCAGATCGGCACGCGCGCCGACGGCACGCCGGTGCTGGCCGAGTTCGACGGCCGCATCCTGTTCCCCGACGCCGCGGCCGGCGCCAACAGCGAATGGTATTACCTCACACGCGCCAATCCCGGCTTCTGATCAGACGGTCGACAGCTTCAGGCCGACGATGCCGCCGACGATCATGGCGATGCAGCCCACGCGCAATGCGCTGGCCGGTTCGTTGAGCACGACGATGCCGAAGATCACGGTGCCGACGGTGCCGATGCCGGTCCAGATCGCATAGGCCGTGCCCAGCGGCAGCGTGCGCAGCGCCAGGCCCAGCAAGGCGACGCTGCCGGCCATCGCGGCCAGCGTCAATGCCGTCGGCAGCGGTTTGCTGAAGCCGTCGGTGTATTTGAGTCCGACCGCCCACGCCACTTCCAGCAGGCCGGCCAGGATGAGGATTATCCAGGTCATCAAGTGTCTCCAAAATTGCCGGAAACTATAGCATCGGCAGCCAAACTCTGCTGATGGCTTCCCGCCGCCCCCGCCACAGGCCATAATGCTTCATCAATAACAAGGAGGAGCATCCATGCAATTACTGGCGCAGATTGTCACCGGCCTGGTGGCGCTGATACATGTCTACATCGTGCTGTTGGAAACGGTGCTGTTTCAATCGCGCGGCCGCCGCGTGTTCGGGCTGACGCAGGAAAAGGCCGACATCGTCCAGCCGGCCATGTCCAACCAGGGTTGCTACAACGGCTTCCTGGTGGCGGCGCTGGTGGTCGGCTTTGTGCATCCGAATCCGGCCATCGCCTCGGCCTTCACCGTGTTCGGCCTGGCTTGCGTAGCGGTGGCCGGCGTGTGGGGCGGCGTCACGGTCAAGCGCTCGATCCTGCTGATCCAGACCCTGCCGGCGCTGATCGCGCTGGCCCTGCACTTCGCCGGCTAAGCGCCGGCCGGCTTGGCGCCGTTCAGGCTCGGCAAGCTGATGGTCTCGATCACCACCGGCGCCGGCTGCTCGGTGGCCGGCTTGGCGCCGCTGCCGCGCAGGGCCAGCAGCCAGCCGATGCCGTCGAACCAGAACGGCGCGCCCAGCGAGGAGGCGAAGGCGGTGACGATCCAGCCCATCAGCGCGAACGCCAGCGCCGCCATGAAGGCGCCCACGCCTTGGCCGCCGGCCGCCGCAAAGCGCGACGACGGCCAACCTATCGGCAGCGCCAGCACCGCCTGACTATCTTTTTTCGCTTCCAGCACCTGGCTCAACGGCGTGGCAGCCGGCGCACCGGTCACCGCCGCCGCGACCGGCTTCATGCGGCCGGCCGCGATGGCGTCGGCGCCCTGCTGCGCCAGCGTTGCCGCCGCCGCGTTGTCGCTCCACAGGCGCTGACTCAATTGCAGCGCATCGATGTTCATCGCGCCCGCATAAAACAGGCCGACGCAAAACAGCACCAGCTGTGAACGCCGCTTGTACCAGCCGGTGATGCGGTCCATCACCGTGTCGTACCAGGTGCGCACCGCGCTTTCCAGCGCGGCCAGGTCGTCCGGCCCCTCGCCCATCAACGCCAACAAGGTGCGGCTCAAACCCTCATTGCCCACGTTGGCCAGCAACAGCGCCGCCGTCTGTCCCTTGCCGTACTTGGCCGTCAAGGTCGACACGAAGGCCCGCGCGAATATCGCCGACGGGATGTAGGACGGCATGCGGCCCTGCTGCGCCAATCCGGTAATCAAGGGGTGGGTCATCACGGCGGCCGACAGCGAATGCGGTCCCAGCTTGGCCAGGTTGAAGCCCTGGTCCATGCGCAGGAAGCGCTTGATCGACGGGATGACGCCGCGCAGGCGAGGCTTGCCGGCCGGCTCGTGCAGCATGGTCAGCACGCCGTCCAGCAGCACCTTGGCGCGGGTCTGAAACAGCGAGGCGATCGCTTCGCGGGTGGCGCTGCACAGCAGGCTCACGGCCAGGAAAGTGTAGGACAGCCCGATGGCCACATCCAGGTAATGACTCGACATACGGCCCTCATTAAACTTCGAACAATGTTCCCATAACATAAATGATTTTTGGGCCGCCAGCACGTTTTTCTTTTATATCGTAAGATACCGATATTGAAATCGGAAAAAGACGATCCATATATCGTTACATGCAAATGGACATAGACGCTATCCACAAAGCCCTCGCCAACCCGATGCGGCGCCAGATCCTGGCGTGGCTGAAGGAGCCCGAGGTGTATTTCTCAGAGCAGCAGCATCCGCTGAGCCTGGGGGTGTGCGCCGGCCTCATCGACCGGCGTTGTGCATTGTCGCAATCGACGGTGTCGGCGCATCTGGCCACCCTGCTCAAGGCGGGCCTGATCACGTCGCACCGCGTGGGGCAATGGAATTATTTTAAACGCGACGAAGCGACCATCCAGGCCTTCATCGCTCAAATGACTTTATAGGAAACTCATCATGGCAAATCTTTTCGACCCGCTCACCATCGGCGACCTCACCCTGAAAAACCGCATCGTCATGGCGCCGCTGACCCGCGCCCGCGCCGTCGGCGGCGCCCGCGTGCCCAACGCGCTGATGGCCAAGTACTACGTGCAGCGCGCCAGCGCCGGCCTGATCCTGAGCGAGGCGACCGCCGTCACGCCGCAGGGCGTGGGCTATGCCGACACGCCGGGCCTGTGGTCGGACGAGCAGGTCGAGGGCTGGAAATTGGTGACCGAGGCCGTGCACCAGGCCGGCGGCGTGATCTTCGCCCAGCTGTGGCATGTGGGCCGCGTGTCGGACCCGAGCTTCCTGAACGGCGACGCGCCGGTGTCGGCCAGCGCCATCGCCGCCGACGGCCACGTCAGCCTGCTGCGTCCGCAGCGCGCGTATCCGGTGCCGCGCGCGCTCGATACCGAAGAGCTGGCCGGCATCGTCGCCGCCTACAAGCTGGGCGCGGAAAACGCCAAGAAGGCTGGCTTCGACGGCGTGGAAATCCACGGCGCCAACGGCTACCTGCTCGACCAGTTCCTGCAAGACAAAACCAACCAGCGCACCGACAACTACGGCGGTTCGATGGAGAATCGCGCGCGCCTGATGCTGGAAGTGACCGACGCCTGCATCGCCGTCTGGGGCGCCGGCCGGGTCGGCATGCACCTGGCGCCGCGCCGCGACGCGCACGACATGGGCGATTCCAATCCGGCCGCCACCTTCGGCTACGTGGCGCGCGAGCTGGGCAAGCGCAAGATCGCCTTCATCTGCGCGCGCGAAGCGGTGGGCGAGGACAGCCTGGGACCGTTGCTGAAGAAGGAATTCGGCGGCGTCTACATCGCCAATGAAAAGATGGACAAGCAGACCGCGCAGCAGGTGCTGGACGCCGGCACCGCCGACGCCATCGCCTTCGGCAAGGCCTTCATCGCCAACCCGGACCTGCCGCGCCGCCTGCAACTGGACGCCCCGCTGAACGAATGGAAAGCCGAAACCTTCTACGCCCCGGCGGAAGAAGGCTACACCGACTACCCGGCGCTGGCGTAACACCGCGAGGGTCAGGTCTGACAATCGGACACGGACTCAACTTTAGCGCCTTTGCTACGGTTGAACTCGTGTCCGAATGTCAGACTTGCCCCCCGTGGTTTTAGCGCGGCAGCGCGTAGTTGACCGGCACGAAGTCGTAGCCCTTGCCGTCGGCGCGCACATGGCCCAGCGCCGGGAACGACAGGTGCGACGCGCCGATCAGGTAGCCGCCCTTGGCCGCCGCCGCGAACGCTTCCTTGCGCTCGGCGATGGCCACCTTGCTGTCGCTGTCGAAATTGACGCCGACGCCAGGATTCTCAAACTGCACCGCCTGCACGTGCAGCAAATCCCCCAGCAACACCAGCTTCTGTCCCGCGCTCTCGATCACGTAGGTGATGTGGCCCGGCGTGTGCCCGCCGTTGAAATATGATTTAATCCCCGGCACCAGCTCGCTGTTGGCGATGATGGGCTGGAACTTGCCGGCCTTGACGTAGGGATTGAGCGACATCATCGCGCCCTGGAAGTCTTGCTTCTCTTCGCCGGTCGCCTTGTCCAGGTTGCCCGGGTTCAGATAGTAGTCCGCATCGAGCTTGCCGGCCCGCACCACCGCATTCGGGAACACCCGCTGCTCGTTGGCCGTCAGGCCGCCGACGTGGTCGCCGTGCATGTGGCTGATGTAGATCTCGTCCACCTGCTCCGGCTTGTAGCCCGAGGCCTTGAAGTTGGCCAGCAGCTTACCAGCCGTCGGGCCGAACAGGCTGGCGGCGCCGGCGTCGATCAGAACCAGCTTGCTGCCGGTGTTGATCAGGAAGGCGTTGACCGAGGTTTCCACCGGACTTTTCAAAAACGATTTGGCCAGCGCGGCATTGGTCTTGGCCGGCGGCTGCTTGAGCAGCTGGTCGACCGGCAAATCGATGCTGCCGTCGTTGAGCACGGTGACCTCGAAGTCGCCCAGCGTGGTGCGGTAAAAACCGGGCGCCTGGAACTTGGCCATCGGCGCGGCGGCCTGCGCCATCGAACAGGCGGCGGCCACCGCCAGCACGGCTGCGGATCGGGTCAAGGTGGTGATGGTCATGGCGTCCTTGTTATGTTGTCTATCAAGAGACGCTACGATACCGCAAAAACAACTTGCTTGCTAACTCGGCTAGAACGTCATCGGCATGCGGAACGATAGTTGCACATCCGGCGTGTCGCGCGTCAGCCCGGCGCCCACCGAGACGTTGATGGTGCGCTTGTCGCTGAGCCGCAACGACAGGCCCATCAGCAACGTACCCAGCTGGGTACGCACCGAGCCCGGCACCGGCACGCCGTTCTGCCGCGTGCGCGCGATCGAGCTGTGGTCGTAGCCAAAGCTGATCAGCGCCTTGTCGTTCAGCGCCAGGCCGACGCCGAAATTAAAGCCCACCACATCGCCCGGCGCCACCGTACCCAGCGGCTCCCAGTCGCCGTTCAAGACCTTGCGCTTGACGTTGCTGCGCTTGAAGTTGTACAGGTAGCTGACGCTGCCGAACAGGATGGCCGGATCGCTGGCGTACAGCCACGTCAGGCTGGGCTGCACCGCGTAAAAGCCCGAGCCGGTCGGCAGGTCCAGCGGCAGGCCGGTGCCGGTGGCGTTGGGGCCGACGCAGCGCTTGCTGCAGTCGGTGATCACGCTGAAGGGATCGGTGCCGGTGCGCGATTTGACGCGCAGGCCGGCCACGTAGTACGGCCGGTCCGGCGCGCCCTCGTTGAGCTGGTAGCGCAGCGCCAGCTCGGCGTCGCCCACGCCCTTGCCGCTGGTCTCGAACACATGGTCGACGCCGGTGCCGGTGAAAATCTCGCGGCTGACGGTGGAGTCGGAACGGTAGACATAGGGCAGCTTCAACTCCAGCTCGGCACGATTGCTCAGGCCGTAGCGCAGGCTGACGGCGCCGGTCAAGGTGTTGCGCTTGACCTCGCGCACATCGACCAGGCCGATCAGCAAGGCCGGGATGATGGTGTAGCCGACCAGCACCACCCGGTTGCTCGACGAATAGCCGAACTGCAGCGACGGCTCCAGCACCAGCTTGCCGCGCGGCGTCAACACGCCGGGCTGTTCGAACAAGGGCGCCACCGCCGGCGGCTGCGCCGCGCCGCCCTGCGCCTGCGCCGCCGCGCACGTCGCCAACGCGCACGTCGCCAACGCCCACAGCGCCACCGCGCCGCCCTGCCATCTCGCACCTCGCATCGCTGCCCTCCTGGTTTGTGTTCATTTCGGTCCCACCGCACCGCTCAGGGCGTCGCGCAACAGGGTTTCAAAGTTGACGGCCTTGAGCAGCGCCAGATTGCTGACGCTGGTGCTGATGGTGGTCTGGCTGCGGATGGCCTGGTCGCTGATGCTGTTCTGTATCAGCAAGGCGCCCAGTCCCGCCGTGGCCGGCAGCGGATCGACCGCGTTGCCGGCGCCGTTCTGCACCACCACATTGGCCAGCGCCTCGCTGGCCATCTGTGCCTCCGCAGCGCTCAACTTTGTCACATCGCCGATCGCAAAACGACTATTCGTTACAACACTGCCATTGATCGAAACCAAACGTTCGACACCTAGCGAGACCACCAGCCCGTTGCCCAGGTCGTAGCCGCCGCGCGCCTGGTCCAGCCGCGCATCGTCGACGGCGGTCCAGCCGTCGGTCGGGTCCGGCAAATCGCCGGCGTGTGCCGCCGCCCCGCAGACCAGCAGCACGGTCAGGATGCTTGTGCGCATGCGCGCCTCCGTTCAGTAATTGCCGCTGCCGTTCTTGGGCAGCGTGATGTCGGTCAGGCTGGCGCGGTTGATGCCCTCGCCCAGCGGCGCGCGCGGCGCCACGCGCCACTCCGACGCCTGGTTGAAGCGCGGCTTGCCCGGCCAGTTGTGTATCACGAACAGCAACTGGTCTTGCCAGAGCGCCTCGAAATCGGCGCGCCGCACGGCCCGCGTGCCGCCGGCCGGATCGCCCAGCAGCACCCGGCCCTCGTCCATGCCCTTGATGACGACGAAATGCTCATAACCGTTTTCACGGATGCGCACGATGGCCGGAAACGCCGCCTCGGCCAACTTGGGCAGCGGTTGCTGGTAGCCGTCGGCGATAAAGCCCAGCGTGGCCAGGTAACGCTTCATGTCCAGCAGCGAAAAGCCTTCGCGCTGGATCTTCTGCTGGTCGCCGTGCGCGTACATGGCGTCGAACACCTGGCGTTCGCTGACCGGCGTGTCGTAGTGGTAGCTGAGCAGCGTCGCCACCGCCGCCGAGCCGCAGCTGAAATCGAATTGCTGGCGCACGGTGGAGCGGAAGCGCGCCTCCTTCAGGCTGGTGACGTGCAGCGCATAGCTGCCGCCGGCCACGCCGGGCAAGTCCGCCGCGCCGGCCTGGCCGCACACGATGGCGGCCAGTACGATGATGCATGCTGGTATTTTCATTTCATCTGGATGTTGATGATGGTGGCGTTCTGGATCAGCACATTGGCGCCGGAGTTCTGTATCGCCACCGGCAAGCCGGATGCGTTGCTGAACGCGCCGCTGCTGATGGCGTTGGCGCCGGTGTAGACATTGACCGCCGTGTTGCCGTTGACGGCGCCGTTCAATTGCATATCGTTGTTGACCGCATCGGCGCCCGCGCGCTTGCCGGCCAGTTTGGCGGCCGGCACCGACGCAGCGTCAAAGCCGGCGGGATCGGCCGCCGTGATGACGATGGCGTCCGGCAGCAACGCCGGCCGCGACTGCGAAACCGGCTCCGCCAACGGTGCGATCACCGGCGCCGCCGCCACCTGCCCGGCCAGCGCCAGCGCGGTACAAAAACTGATGACTGGTATCTGCATACCGTACCCCCTGTAGATGGCGGGATGCGCGCGTCCTACCGCAGCGCCCGCATCCCGCGCCCGCCGTTACTTGCCGACCGCCAGGTTGGCCTGGACGTTGACGCTCTGCTGCACCAGTGACGAGATGCCGCTGTTCTGCGCCGTGACCATGATGCCGGCCGCCGACTGGCCGACATTGCTCATGGTGTTGGACATGTTGAACGTGCCCGCGTTGACCGAGACGTCGCCGCCAGCGCCGCCTGCTGCGCCCGAACCGGCGCCGCCGGTGGCCGCGCCGCCGGTGATGGTGCCGCCGCTGCCGCCCGCGCCGCCGGTGTTGCCGCCGCCACCCGCACCGCCGGCGCCGCCGGCGCCGCCGGTCGAACTACCGTTGGTGGGATCGCCGTTGCTGGCCGTGCCGCCGGTGGCCGCGCCGCCCGCCGCACCATTGCCGCCGGTGTTGCTGGCCATGCCGCTGTCGCCGCCGTTGCCGCCGGCCGCACCCGCGCCACCCGCCGCGCCGGTGCTGGTGGCCGCGCCGCCGGCGCCGCCCGTGCCGCCGCCGCCGGTGGTGGCGCTCGCCCCGGCGCCGCCGGTTTGCGTCACGCCCGCGCCCGCGCCGCCCGCGCCGCTGGTGGCCGCGCCGCCGGCCGCGCCGTTGCCGGCCGTGTTGCTGCCGCCGGTGCCGGACGCGCCTGCCCCGCTGGCGCCGCCTGCCGCGCCGGCGCCGCCAGCGCCGCCGGTGGCGGTGCCGGTGCTGCTGGTCGCATTACCCGAGGTGCCGGCCCCGCCCGTGCCGGCGCCGCTGCTGCCGGTGGAGGTCTGGCTGGGCGGCGGCGTGGCCGTGGTTTCGGTCCCGCTCGGCACGCCGGTGCTGTTGGCCGACGAGGCCGCCCCGCTGCCGGCGCCGCCACCGGTGCCGGTGGTGTGGGCCGCGCCTGAACCGCTGCCGGCCGTGCCGCCCGCGGCGCCAGCGCCGCCCGCCCCCGTCAGCCCGCCGGCGCCGCCGGTGCCATTGCCGGCGTTGGCGGTATTGCCGCCGTTGCCGCCATTGCTGCCGGTGGCCGCGCCGCTCAGGCCGCCGTTGCCGCCGGTCGAACCGCCATTGCCGCCGCCGGCGCCGCCCGTCGCCGCGCCGCTGGCGCCGCCGAGGCCGGCGGCGCCGCCGGTCGCAACCTCGCCGCGTCCGCCTGCGCCACCGGCGCCGCCGGCGCCACCCGCACCACCGGCGCCGCTGGTCGCGGCACTGGCCGCGCCGCCCGCACCGCCGGCGCCGCCGTTGACGGCGCCCACCGAGGGCGCGCCATTGGTGGCGCTGCCGTTGGTGGCGTTGCCACCCAAGCCGCCCGCCGCGCCATTGCCGCCGGTGCCGCCGCCGCCCATGCCGCCAGTGCCGGTGGCCGCGCCGGCCGTGGCCGCACCGCCGGTGCCGGCGCCGCCGGCGCCGCCGCTGCTGCCGGCGTGGTTGTCGGCACGGTTGCCGATGTCTTGGATGGTATTGTTGCTGACGGTGCCGGTCAGGCTGCTGGTGGCGGTGGCCGTCGATTGGTTGTACGCGTTGGTGAGCGCGGAGCTGGCCGTGGCGCCGTTGTTGGCCGCCGCGGCGCCGATCTGGCTGGCACTCGCGCCGCCGGTGCTGTTGTTATTGTCGTTCTTGTTGCTGCTGTCCTGGACCGCCATGGCGTTGTCGTTCGCATGGGCGCCGGCGCCGGATTGGGTGCTCGCCGTTGTCGGCGGCGTGGTGGTTTGCGCATAGGCTGCACTTGCGCCAAACGCCAGCGCGATGGCCGCGCTGATCAATGTTTTCTTCATAGCTGCTCCCTACCTAACAGGTTGTACGGTTGATTGAATGGGTGCCAGGGGACCGATCTCCCGGCCCTCCCCTCTTTCGCAAACTTGATGCCAGCCCTGGCGCCGCGCGCGCAAACCTTTGAAAACACGGGACAATTGGACGCCGCCATCGATCCCGTGCAGGCGCCGGCGCCCCCGGTCCGGCGCTGTGCGTCACACCGATGTGACAACGCGGCAGTAACACCGCGCCGACCGCCCCAGCGCCAGCCCTATTTCGCCGGCGGCGCGAAGGTGTAACAGGCACGCGACGGCGCGGCGATGCCGTGCTTGGCCAGCAGGCGATACAGCGTCATGCGCGAGACACCGAGATCGCGCGCCGCCAGCGTGATGTTGCGGCCGGCCCGTTGCAGGCTGGCGTCGATGGCGTCGCGCTCGGCGCGGATGCGGGCGTCGTCCAGCGGCGCGGCGACGTGCGGCGCCGGCTCCGCGCTCAGGCCCAGGTCGTCCGGCAGGATCAGCCGGCCCTCGGCCATCACCATCGCCCGCCGCACGCGGTTGAGCAGCTCGCGCACATTGCCCGGCCAGTCGTGGTCGCGGATCGCCTGCGCCGCGCGCACGCTGAAGCCCTTGACGCGCGGCGCCCGCTCGCTGGCATAGGTCTGGAAAAACTGTTCGGCCAGCGGCAGCAGATCGTCGCGCCGCTCGCGCAGCGGCGGCACATCCAGCGCCAGCACGTTGAGCCGGTAGTACAGGTCCTCGCGGAAGGCGCCGCGCGCCACCGCCTGCGCCAGGTTGACGTGCGAGGCGGCGATCACCCGCACATCGACCGCGATGCTGCGGGTGGAACCCAGGCGGTAGATGGTCTTCTCCTGCAGGAAGCGCAGCAGGTTCGCCTGCAGCGCCAGCGGCAGGTCGCCGATCTCGTCGAGAAAAATGGAGCCGCCCTGGGCCGTCTCGATCAGCCCGCGCTTCTCGCGCGCCGCGCCGGTAAAGGCGCCGCGCTCGTAGCCGAACAGTTCGGACTGGATCAGCGTGGCAGGGATGGCGCCGCAATTGATGGGCACGAAGGGGCCGTGGCGCCGCGGCGAATGCGCATGCACGGCCTGCGCCGCCAGCTCCTTGCCGCTGCCGCTTTCGCCCCCGATCAGCACCGGCGCGCTGGCGCCGGCCACCTTGACGATCTGCCGCCGCAGCCTGGCGATGGCGGCAGATTGCCCCGTCAGCGCAGGCTCCGGCCTGGCGGGGTTGCCTCCCGGCGGCGCACGGCGCAGCGCCGCCATGCCGTGCGCGTGGCCCAGCGTGTGCCGCAGCCGCTGGACATCCAGCGGCCAGGTGTGAAAGTCGCCGCAGTGGTCGTGCACCAGCTGGCGCCAGGCCGGCGATTCCAGCGCCGGCGCATGCAGCACCGCCACCCAGTGCACCTCCCAATGCTCGTGCAGGAAGCCATCCATCGCGGCGCACGCCTGCTCGTCATGCGCCTCCACCAGCAGCACGCCCACCTGCATGGGACGCGCCTTCAACTGGCGGCGCGCTTCGGCCAGCGTCACCGCACTGCATACTTCCCATCCCTCTACTGCGGCGTTGAGCGTGTCCGCTAAGGCGGGACTCCCGAGTGCCAGGCAGAGTATGGTTTTTTTCGTCATCACCATTGGACGGCAAGGTGTGAAAAAAGTTCAATCTTTCAATTTCAGCAAACACAAGTAGCTTGCCGCGTCCACGGCGTCCGGATAGAATGCCTGCGCAGTTTTTTGACGAGGGATATGCCAGCCTGTCAATAGTGAAAATAAGTTAAAAATAACGACGGGATCAAGTATATGAGCGATTTTCAACTGAAGCCGGCGGACCTGCCGGGCTGGGGCCAGCGCGCGGCCTTGCGCATCCTGGGCCTGTTCGGCTGGCGCATGCTGTTTCGCCCGCTGCCCGGCCCGCGCGGCATCTGCGTGATCTATCCCCATACGTCCAACTGGGATTTCATGATCGGCCTGTTCGGCAAGTGGGCGCTGAACCTGCCGTTCCGCTGGCTGGCCAAGGATACGCTGTTCAAGCTGCCGGTGCTGGGCAAATGGTTCCGCGCGATGGGCGGCGAGCCGGTCGAACGCGGCACGCCGAGCGGCACCATCAAGCTGCAGGCCCAGCGCATGAACGCGGCCGACTGGTACTGGGTCGGCATCACGCCGGAAGGCACGCGCGGCTATCGTCCCAACTGGAAGAGCGGCTTCTACCATCTGGCGCTGGAGGCCAAGGTGCCGCTGGCGCTGGTGTATATCGACTATCCGAACAAGACGCTGGGCCTGGTCGACCATGTGGTGTTGAGCGGCGACCAGCAGGCCGACCTGGCCGCCATCCGCGCCGGCTTCGACGGCCACCAAGGCCTGTATCCGCAAAACGCGGCGCCCATCGTGCTGCAGGAACGCCGCACCGAAGCCAGGGACTGACGCGCCGTCACTCCCGCCCACGCGGGAATCCATACTTTGCCTCCCGCCATGCGTTTCATGGGTCCCCGCGTGCGCGAGGACGACCACTCTTGAGACTCAGGCCGTCGCCACCAGCATCAGGCCGGCGGCGGCGATCGCGGCGCCGGCAAGCTTCAGCGCCAGCGCCGGGCTGACCCGGCCCGCCATCCTTCCGCCGTAGACCAGCAGCGCGCTGGCAGCCAGCAAGCCCATGGCGCTGGCCGCCTCCGGCAGTTCATGGCCGTGCGCATTGCCGTGCAACAGCGCGAACGCGCCGACCATCAGCGCCCCCAGCGCCGCCGGCAAGCGCGCCGCCACCGCGATCAGCACGCCCATCAGGGCCACCGTCAGCGCGACGCCAGTTTCCAGTCCGGGGATCGCCAGCCCCGCCACACCGGTTAGCACGCCGAACAGCATCATGCCGAGGAAGGTCGCCGGCAGCCACTGCGCGTTGGACTGGCGCGCGCTCCAGATTCCCACCGCCAGCATCGCCAGCAGGTGATCGAGACCGGTGAACGGATGGACGAAACCGTCGAAGAAGCCGTGCGTGTGCGCGCCGCCCGTTTGCGGATGGGCCGCTGCGGCGGCGCTGATCAGTACCAGTACGGCAGCCGCCGCGATGCGTTGCTTCTTCATTGGATTTCCTTTGCAAATTGTGGAGACTGGCCGAGCAAGCCCTGCTCACGGATGAAGTCGATGACGGCGCCGACACCGTCGCCGCTGCGCAGATTGGTGAACACGAACGGCCGCGCGCCCCGCTGCTGTCTGGCGTCGCGCGCCATCACATCGAGATCGGCGCCGACGTGCGGCGCCAGGTCGGTCTTGTTGATGATCAGCAGATCGGAACGGGTGATGCCGGGACCGCCCTTGCGCGGAATCTTCTCGCCGCCGGCCACGTCGATCACATAGATCGTCAGGTCCGACAGTTCAGGGCTGAAGGTGGCGGCCAGGTTGTCGCCGCCCGATTCAACCAGTATCAGATCAAGATTGGGGAAGTCGGCCTGCATGCGGGCGATGGCTTCGAGGTTGATCGACGCGTCCTCCCGGATCGCCGTGTGCGGACAGCCGCCGGTCTCCACGCCCATCAGGCGCTCGGCCGGCAGCGCGCCGGCGCGCAGCAGGATCTCCATGTCTTCCTTGGTGTAGATGTCGTTGGTGATGACGGCCATGTCGAAATGATCGCGCATGCCTTTGCACAGCATCTCGCACAATGCGGTTTTGCCGGAGCCGACCGGGCCGCCGATGCCGACGCGCAGGGGGTTCGAAGTTGGTGTCATGATGGTTCTCTCTTTAAGATCGGTATAAACGGCTGTACTGCACTTCATGCTGCATCGACAGCAGCGACAGGCCGGGCGCCCAGTTGCTCATGTCGTCGTCGGCGACGGTTTGCGCGTGGCGCGCGGCCGCTTCGAGGTCTGCCCGCAGCGACAGCAAGATGCGCTGCCCCGCCACCTGCCCCAGCGGCACGGATTTGACGCACACCAGCACCTGGTTCTCGGCCCACGCGAACAGCATCGCCAGCAATGCGGCGTCGTGCGGGATGTCCAGCGCGGCCACCGCGCAGGCGAAGGCGGTCGGCAAGGCGACTTCCGCCTGGCCTTGCAGCTGCGCCAGCATCCCGGCGTCGACGAAGCCCAGTTCCGCCACCAGCTTGGTCAGCGAATAGCCCATCTGGATGGTCTCGGCGCGGAACTCGGCGCTGTCGCGCGAGGCGATGAAGCGTTCGCTCCATTCCGATACGGCCTGCCAGTCGCGCCGCGACCAGGCTTGCATCAGGCGCCAGCACACCGGCGCCTCCCACTGCGCCACCACCTCGTGCAGATGGCGCAGTATCCAGGCGCGCGCGGTGTCGGCGTCGTGGACGATGCCAGTTTCCAGCGCCGCCTCCAGCCCCTGCGAATAGCTGTACGCGCCGATCGGCAGCGCCGGACTGGCGAATTGCAGGAGATTGAGCAGCGCCGAGGCTTGCATCATCGCGTCATTCCCGCGCAGGCGGGAATCCATGGAACGGGTGACTGGATGCTCAGCATGGATTCCCGCGTGCGCGGGAATGACGGGATTGAGGTCGTCATGTAGCGTCACCCGGACGATGGATCTTCTGGCGCAGCGGAATCGGCGCCAGCGGACCTTCGTGTTGGTGCCCGTGGCCGCCGCCATACGCGCCGGACTCCGGCTCGAAGGCGGCCTTCTCCTCCGCCACCGTCGCGCCCAGCCCGGCCAGCATCTCCTTCAGCACCGCGTCCGCGCGGATGCGCAGGTAGCCGTCGCCGACCTGCGCCTGCGTGTGGCGGTTCCCCAGATGGAAAGCGCAGCGCAGCAAGGTGTGCGCGTCGGCGCAGGTGATTTTGTAGGTCGGCTCCGGCGCGGCCACCACCTTGATCACGCGCTTGTCTTCGCCGGTCAGCAGGTCGCCGTCGCGCAGCACGGTGCCGCGCACGGTGAACACGGCGACGTCCTCGCCGGTGTCGAGCGTCGCCCGCAAGCGGCACTTCTCGCGCAGTTCGTAAGGCAGCACCAGCTGCGCGGCGATGATGTCGGCGCTCGGAATTTTAGTGTGCAGTGTCAGCATGGTTGTTCAGAATAGGAAATAGCGCTGCGCCATCGGCAGCGTGGCTGCGGCTTCGCAGACCAGCAGCTCGCCATCGGCGCGCACTTCATAGGTTTCGGGATCGACACTCATCTTCGGCGTGGCGCCGTTGTGGATCATGTCGGACTTGCGCAGCGCGCGCATGTTCCTGGCGACGATCAGCGTCTTGTTCAACTTGAGCTGGTCGCCGATGCCGGCGTCGAACGCCGCCTGCGAAACAAAGGTGAACGACTTCTTCAAGCCGCCGCCGAAGGCGCCGAACATCATCCGGTAGTGCACCGGCTGCGGCGTCGGGATCGAGGCGTTCGGGTCGCCCATCTGCGCGGCGGCGATCATGCCGCCCTTTAGAATCGTCTGCGGCTTGACGCCGAAGAAGGCCGGCTTCCACAGCACCAGGTCGGCGATCTTGCCCACTTCCAGCGAGCCCACCGCGTGCGCGATGCCGTGCGTGATGGCCGGGTTGATCGTGTACTTGGCGATGTAGCGCTTGACGCGGAAGTTATCGTTGCGCGAGGAGTCCGGCGCCAGCGGCCCGCGCTGCACCTTCATCTTGTGCGCGGTCTGCCAGGTGCGCATCACCACTTCGCCGACCCGGCCCATGGCCTGCGAATCGGACGACATCATCGAGATCGCGCCGATGTCGTGCAGGATGTCCTCGGCCGCGATGGTCTCGCGCCGGATGCGCGATTCGGCGAAGGCCACGTCCTCGGCGATGGCTGCGTCGAGGTGGTGGCACACCATCAGCATGTCCAGGTGCTCGTCGAGCGTGTTGACGGTGAACGGGCGGGTCGGATTGGTCGACGACGGCAGCACGTTAGCTTCGCCCACCGCCGCGATGATGTCCGGCGCATGGCCGCCGCCCGCGCCTTCGGTGTGGAAGGTGTGGATGGTGCGGTCCTTGAACGCGGCCAGCGTGTCGGCCAGGTAGCCGCCCTCGTTGAGCGTATCGCTGTGGATGGCGACCTGCACGTCCATGCGGTCGGCCACCGACAGGCAGTTGTCGATGGCGGCCGGGGTGCTGCCCCAGTCCTCGTGCAGTTTCAGGCCGATGGCGCCGGCGCGCACCTGCTCCTCCAGCGGCTGCGGCAGCGAGACATTGCCCTTGCCCAGGAAGCCCAGGTTCATCGGGAAGGCGTCGGCCGCGCCCAGCATCGCGTGCAGGTGCCACGGCCCCGGCGTGCAGGTGGTGGCCGAAGTGCCGGCCGAGGGCCCGGTGCCGCCGCCTATCATGGTGGTCACGCCGCTCATCAGCGCCTCCTCGATCTGCTGCGGGCAGATGAAGTGGATGTGCGTGTCGACCCCGCCGGCGGTGACGATCATGCCTTCGCCGGCGATGATCTCGGTGGCGCCGCCGATGGCCATCGTCACATTCGGCTGGATGTCCGGATTGCCGGCCTTGCCGATGGCGGCGATCATGCCGTTTTTCAGGCCGATGTCGGCCTTGACGATGCCCCAGTGGTCGACGATCACGGCGTTGGTGATCACCGTGTCCATCACGTCGGCGGCCACGCGCTGCGACTGGCCCATGCCGTCGCGGATCACTTTGCCGCCGCCAAATTTGACTTCCTCGCCGTAGGTGGCGTAATCGTGTTCGATTTCGATAAACAGTTCGGTGTCAGCCAGGCGGATGCGGTCCCCCTTGGTGGGGCCGAACATTTCCGAGTAGGCGCGGCGCGAGATTGTAGCCATGTCAGCCCTTCGATGGATTGGGATCGAGCTTGCCCATCACTTTGCCATTGAAGCCGTAGACCTTTTGATCGCCGCCCAGCTTCACCAGTTCCACCGTGCGCTGCTGGCCCGGTTCGAAGCGCACGGCGGTGCCGGCGGCGATATTCAGGCGCATGCCGTAGGCTTGCCAGCGCTCGAACTTGAGCACCGTGTTGACTTCAAAAAAATGGAAGTGCGAGCCGACCTGCACCGGCCGGTCGCCCTGGTTGGTCACCACCACGGTCGCGGTGGCGCGGCCTTCATTGAGGCCGATCTCGCCCTCTTCGAGTATGTATTCGCCTGGGATCATGATGACCTCCTTTAGGGGATGGGGTTGTGGACGGTCACCAGCTTGCTGCCGTCGGGGAACGTGGCTTCAACCTGGATGTCGGGGATCATTTCGGCTATGCCTTCCATGACGTCGGCCCGCGTCAGGATGCGGGTGCCGTCGCACATCAGCTGCGCCACGGTCTTGCCGTCGCGCGCGCCTTCCATGATGGCGCAGGTGATCAGCGCCACCGCTTCCGGATAGTTCAGCTTCAAGCCGCGCGCGAGGCGGCGTTCCGCCACGATGCCGGCGGTGAAAATCAGCAGTTTGTCTTTTTCTCTTGGTGTCAGGTCCATGGTGTTTCTCAGGTTTGCCTTCAGGTTTGCCAGATGCGCGGCGTGACGGCCGCGCGCCCCAGCAGGTGCGGGCGCAAACGGCGCCAGACGGTGAGCATCAGGCGGCGCGCGGTTTCGCTGTCGTCGCCCAGGTGGCGCGCCACCAGCACGCCCTTGGTTTGCGTGACGCCGAATACGTGCTCGCCATCGCCAGCAATGTCAGCGCGGATCTCGGACAGCACGGCGGCGGGCAGCGGCTTGCCGGCGGCGATCAAGGTGGCGCAGACGGTCTTGCCGCCCAGCGCCAGCGGGCTGTCGAGCCGACCGCCCAGCATCGCGCCCTGCTCCCACCAGATCAACCGACCGTCGCGGCGGATGCTGCTGCGCTGGGTGACGGTGCCGGTGTCGAAGGTTTCGCCGGAACCGCGCCGGCCCATGCACAGGATCTCGCAACCGATGTAGCTGGCGCCGGCAGCGAGTTCGACGTGCTGCTCCAGCACCACGTTAGCGGTATCAAAAAAGATGGTTTCTTGCGGCAGCCATTCGAGTGCGGCGCCCGCGCCCACGGTCAGGCGCACGCTCTGGCGCGACACCTTGCCGTTGGCCTTGTACCACTTGGCGGCGCCGGGCGTGGTGAGGAAGGCATGCGCCCGCGCGCCGACACCGACGTCGATCGACAACTGGTCGCCGCCCACCACGCCGCCCGGCGGGTGGACCACGATGGCGTGGCACACCCTGGCGTCTTCCGGGTACAGCGCCTTCTGCACGCGCAGCGGGCCGTAGTGGCGATTGTCGAACAGCCGCGTGACCCCGCCATCGTCGGCAAAACCGAGGGCGAGGCTGGCCCGCCACGCGCTATGGCTGGCGGCGGGTTCTCTGGAGGCGGTGGTATCGGGCATGCCTGAGGTAATGCAAGCCTCATGCCAGCTGAATTGCGGGCTACATCTGCCGTAAGGACATTTTTCGCACCAAAGCGTCACCGATGCACCATAGCGGTGCGCGGCGAAGCGGAGCAAGGTTTTACTTATATCAATTTTACATGTAAAATAAGCACCATTTTTCAACTTCGTTTAAGGACAAGCAATGCGCTTCTCGACTTTTGCAGCCGCTGCGGCGGTTGCCCTGGCACTGGCTCCGGCCGCACACGCCACCACTTTCGGCGCCAACCTGATCGCTAATGGCAATGCCGAAACCGGCAACACCAACAGCTGGACCACCACGCCGGGTTTTGAAGTCGTCAACTACGGCGCTGCCGGCGGCTTCCCATCGCTTGCCGATCCGGGCCCTGCCGATCGCGGTACTTACTTCTTCGGCGGCGGCGTTTCGGCCAGGACCAGCGCCAGCCAGACCATCGACCTGTCCGCGCTGAGCGCCGCGATCAGCACCGGCGCCTCGCGCTACGATCTGTCGGCCTGGCTGGGCGGCTACGACTCGCAGAACGACAACGCCGAACTGACCGCGACCTTCTTCGGCAGCAACGGCGCAGCACTGTCCCAAGCCAGCGTGGGGCCGGTCAGCAACACCGACCGCGGCAACCATATCGGCCTGCTGCTGCGCGACACCCAAGGCTACATCCCGGTCGGCACGCTCAACGTCGGCATCACGCTGACCATGTTCCGCAACGCCGGCTCTTACAACGATGGCTACGCCGACAACCTGTCCTTCGCCGTGGCCGCCGCGCCGGTGCCGGAAGCGGACGCCTACGCCATGCTGCTGGGCGGCCTGGCTTTGCTGGGCGTGGTCGCCAAGCGCAAGCAGCGCAAGGTTCCAGCCTGATTCCTGCCCCGCAATCAATAGTACTTTGCGCCGCGCGCTCTGTTTGCGCGCGGCGTTCATCCCCATACTGTTCACTTCTCGATTTGATTAAGTGAGCACGACATGAAAGTATTCGTCACCGGCGCAGCAGGATTCATCGGCGGTTCCATCGCAGCGGGACTGGTACGCGCAGGCCATCAGGTAACAGGCCTGGCGCGCAAGCCGGAGCAGCTGGAGGAACTGGCAAAAATCGGCGTGACCGGCGTGGTCGGCGCCCTGAACGACCGCGATCTGCTGATCGCCCAGGCGCAGGCGGCCGACGCCGTCATCAACGCCGCCAGCAGCGACAACCGCGCCGCCGTCGTAGCCATCGTCGACGCGCTGTCCGGCTCCGGCAAGGTATTCCTGCACACCAGCGGTTCCAGCATCGTCGGCGACGCCTCCGGCGGCGAAGGCACGGACCACATCTACTTCGAAGACCAACTCCCCGCCCCCACCGCCGACAAGGCAGCGCGCGTCGCCATCGACGAATTGGTGCTGGCCGCCGCCGGCAGAGGCGTGCGCTCGGCTGTGTTGTGCAACACGCTGATCTACGGCCACGGCGCGCTGCCGCGCGACAGCGTGCAGCTGCCACGCCTGCTCAAGCAGGCGCGCAAGAGCGGCATCGTGCGCCATGTGGGGCGCGGGCTGAATATCTGGTCCAATGTCCACATCGACGACGTGGTCGACCTGTATCTGCTGGCGTTGGAGAAGACCGAGGCGGGGGCGTTCTACTTCGTCGAAAGCGGCGAGGCTACCTTCCGCGACATGACCGCCGCCATCGCCCGCGCGCTGAACCTGGGGGAGCCGCAGGACTGGTCGCTGGAACAGGCCAGGGAAGAATGGGGCTATGAAATGGCCTCGTACGGCCTGGGCTCCAACAGCCGCGTGCGCGGCCAACGGGCACGCACGCAACTGGGCTGGCAGCCGCATCGCCCGCCAGTGCTGGACTGGATCGCGGGCGACATGCTGCGCTAAAGCTTACTGCCTGGCCGGAACCGCCCCAATGCGGAAGTTGAACTATTAGCTCCACGAGCGGTGACTTGCCAGTTCACTACGCGCCTCTTGGAGGCTCTATGCCGTTTCGTGTGGAATTTGACATCGGGTAACATGTCGGTTACCGCCACTTCCTGAGTTCACGAGTCCCCAATGAGTATTGCCGTCGAAACCTTGTTCACCACCGCGCTGGGCCTGCAAGCGCCTTGGAATGTTTCCAAAGTTGAGCTCGACACGGGCAAGCGCCGGATCGATTTCGAGGTGTCGTGCGATGCCAAACAGCTGCCTTGTCCTGCCTGTGGCGTGAACGGCCAGGGTGTTCATGACCGCATCAAACGTAGCTGGCGGCATCTGGATTTTTTTCAGTACGAGGCCTGGTTGCACGCCGAGGTACCGCGTGTGGATTGCAGTGCATGCGGCAAGACCACGCAGGCAGAAG
>KB906725.1:2923185-2982561 GCA_000381565.1 Oxalobacteraceae bacterium AB_14 | reverse complement strand
GGCCGCACTTTTAATACGGTGTCAAGTATATATTTGCAAATATTGAAAATAAATTATTTAACCGCGCACATTTTCCTTAACTTGGGTGGATTGGGCTGCTTCTGGCCGATAGCACCTATTCATGCCGTCGGCACCACAGTACCCCTATTCTTTCTTTTTCATCAGACCGGCCAATGAGGCAAACGGATTATGCGTTGCCGGCGCGACCTCGGCCGATTTCAAACTAAGTCCCCGGTCGGCCTCAAGATAACGCGAGTGTTCGTTATCGTGGCAGTAAAGGCACAGCAATTCCCAGTTGCTCCCATCAGGCGGATTGTTGTCGTGATTGTGGTCACGATGGTGCACTGTAAGTTGCGACACATTGATATGCGTGAATTCGCGCATGCAGCGCCCACATACCCACGGATACATTTTCAGCGAGCGCTCGCGATAGCCCAGCTCGCGCTGGTCGGCCGCGCGTCTTGCGTCAGCCACAATTTTGTCCAGCCGCGCGGCGTCCGGTTTTTTCCCAACAGTCATGCTTATTTCCTTTCCTTGCTGTTACGTGTTGGCCGGTAGCGTCCACCGTCGGCCGGCCGGGCCGCTGGCGCCCCCTGCGGACAGCGAGTCCTACCGTCAAAATTCGACAAAATCCGCCCAAACCATGCCCAAGTACCCAAGCACAGCCCCAATAAGGCTCGCGAGCGCGACGCCTTCAAGCGGCCAGCGCCACAAAGCGGACAATATTAACGAGGCTATAACTCCGAATGACATCCGACCGATTGCACTGGACTTGATCATCAAGTCGGATTCTGGATCGAACGCGAGTATCCCCCCAAGTAAAAATCCGAAACAGCCGAAGGACCCTATCCCAAGCAACGCGCGCCGCCACGAAATGTCCATCCCTGGTAATGCATATGACAACGCAGCAACGGCGCTTATCGCCGCAAAAAAGACTGCCAGAATAATTGCTTTACGCAATGTAGTCATGATCGGACTGTACGAAAAAGTGCTTTGTTGAGCTGATTAACGTCCAGATATGGCCGGGTTCAGCCCCGTCTAACAGGATACCATCTTGCTGAAATAGCAAATGCGCACTTTCTCACTCATGCAAGGCATGCTGCATGCGTTGACGACGGAATTGGCCTGAGTAACGGCTGATTGGGCCGCGTTGACGATCCCTGTTTCGATCGCGTTGAGCACCAGTTGGGTTCTCCAGAGCAGGGCCGGGCGGTCCCGCCCTGTTGGAAGGCGGCGCTGCATCAGCGCCCATACCGGTCCCAAGGCGGCGTTCCACCAAAACGGGCGATCAGGTGCTCGACGAAAGTACGCAGCTTCAGCGAAACGTGACGCTTGCTCGGATAGACAGCGTGGATCGTCAGCTGTGCCGTCTGGTGGTCAGGCATGAGCGCCACAAGGTCACCTCTGGCAATGGCTTCGCCGAAGACGAAGCTCGGGCCGTAGGTCACGCCACCACCCGCCAGCGCTGCGGCAAGCAGCATCTGGGTGTTGTTGGCGGCCATACGGACGGGCCCGTCGATCACGTGCGTCTGGCCGTCGGGATCGGTGAGCGTCCAATCTCCAGACGAAATCGCCTCACTGAAGGCCAGTCGCGGCGCGCAGCGCAAGTCTTCGATGGTCCTGGGAACTCCGTGGCGATCGAGAAAAACCGGCGCGGCGCAGATCACCATGCGGCACGGTGCCAGGCGACGCGCCACCAGGTCCGAATCGGCCAGGCGACCGATGCGGATGGCCATATCCACGCCCTCCGCCAGCAGGTCGACATAGCGGTCGTTGAGCATGATCTCGACGCTGACGCGCGGATGCTGGTCCATGTAGCTGGCCACGACCTCGCCCATGTGCATGGCGCCGAAGGTGATCGGGGCCGCAACCCGCAACGTGCCCTGGACCGACTGCTGGGCGTCACCGGCCTCGCGCTTCGCGTCCTCGTACTCCTCCAATATCCGCTTGCAGCGGGCGTAATAGCCGCGGCCCACATCGGTGAGGTGAAGCTTCCGTGTACTGCGCTGCATTAACCGGACGCCCAGATCCGCCTCGATCGATGAGACATGCTTGCCGGCCATCGAGGCCGAGAGGCCGAAACGCCGGGCCGCGCTGCTCAGGCTGCCATCCTCCGCCGCCGCAACGAACACCGCCATGCCAGTCAAACGATCCATTCGGCCTCCGATTCAATCATATTGTTATCGATTGATGATAACACGCAGCCGATTATCGTCTCTCAGTATTCTATCTATACTTTCCTCACTCCCACAGTCGGTGGGGCTCAACACAGAGAAGGAAATCCTCATGAATATCGCTTCGAACGGCATCCGCATCCATGTTGAAGAGCAGGGCCAGGGCGAGTTGTCCCTGGTATTCCTGCATTATTGGGGCGGCTCCTCGCGGACCTGGCGTCATGTGACCGCGGCGCTGGCTTCGTCCTATCGGACCGTCGCGCTCGACCATCGTGGCTGGGGGCAGTCGGATGCGCCGATGAGCGGCTACGGCTTGGACGATCTCGCAGCCGACGCCTTGGGCGTTATCGAGGCGCTGGAACTGAAGTCCTACGTCCTGGTGGGCCACTCGATGGGCGGCAAGGTGGCGCAACTCCTGGCCTCGCGTCAGCCAGCGGGCTTGGCCGGCCTGGTGCTGGTCGCCCCTTCGCCACCTTCGCCAATGGCCCTGCCTGTGGAGGCCCGGGAGCGCATGGCCCACGCCTATTCTAGCCGCCAGGCGGTCGAAATGACTCTCGATCACGTGCTGACGGCAAGGGCGCTAAGCGCCGAAGATCGCGAGCAGGTTATCGCCGACAGCCTGGGCGGTTCGCCTCAGGCCAAGGCGGCTTGGCCGCGGTACGCCAGCCAGGAGGATATCGCCGCGCACGTCACCGCGATCCGCGTGCCCACGCTTGTCATCGCGGGCGAAGATGACCGGGTCGATCCGCCAACGGTGCTTCGCGAGGAACTGATGCCCCGCATTGCATCGGCGAGACTGCACGTCCTGCCTGGCGTCGGCCATCTATCTCCGCTCGAGGCAGCGGGCGAGCTGAGCGAGCTGATCCGCGATTTCGCCATGCTGGCACAACCCCGCCGAATCTCATCCCATTAAAGGAAATCGCCATGTTCAAGACCGATATCATCACCGTTCCGATCCTGCCTTTCGGGATGGTCAATGCCCATATCATCAGCACGGATGCCGGTTGCATCCTGATCGATGCCGGCATCCCGGGCTCGGAACACAAGATCGGCAAAGCGCTGGCCCGACACGGCCTGTCGTTCCCCGACATCAAGTTGATTGTCGTGACCCATGCCCATACCGATCATGCAGGAAGCGCGGCGCAGCTCCGGGCCTTGTCGGGCGCGCCGATCCTGGCGCATCGGGACGATGCGGACTACTATAGCAGCAAGAGGCCGATGACTTATTGCACCACGGGTTGGGTGGGCAAGCTGTTCCTGAAGACTCCCGTGCCGCATGAACCCTATGAGGCCTTCGTTCCCGACCTGATGATGAAGGATGGCGAGACCGTCAATCTGCTCGACTTCGGGGTCGAGGGCATCGTCCGTCATACCGGCGGCCATACGCCAGGATCGATCGCGGTGGAACTCGCCTCCGAGGACATGATGGTTGGCGACCTGATCGCATCAGGCATCCTGATCGGCGGCATGATGTTCAAAGGCCGCGCCATCCGCCCGCCGTTTGAAGACGAACCCGCCATCGTGTCGCGCGAACTGATGCGCATGGTGGAGGCCGGCGGTAAGCGGTTTCACATGGGGCATGGGGGGCCGCTAGAGGCGGCCGAAGTAATGCGGCATGCCCGCGCTCTGGCAAAAATCGGGCGGCACCAATGCGGCTCGGCTTGTCGCCACAAACTCGGCGTCCCCCGCCAACAATGATCAACCTAGTCCAGGTTCGGATACGGGCTCTTGCCGCCTTCGGCGATGAACTGGTCGATACGCGCCTCCAGCACCGGCAGCGGCACGGAACCGAGTTGCAGCACCGTGTCGTGGAAGGCGCGGATGTCGAACTTGGCCCCCAGCGCCGCCTCGGCCTTCTTGCGCGCGTTGATGATGCTCATCTCGCCCAGATAGTAGGACAGCGCCTGGCCCGGCCACGAAATATAGCGGTCCACTTCCGTCTCGATCTCGTGGTCGGACAGCGCGGTGTTGTCGTGCAGGTAGTCCTGCGCCTGCTTGCGGGTCCAGCCCTTGCTGTGGATCCCGGTGTCGACCACCAGCCGCGCTGCGCGCCAGGCCTGGTAGCTCAACATGCCGAACACCTCATACGGCGTCTCGTACATGCCCATCTCCACGCCCAGCCGCTCCGAGTACAGCGCCCAGCCCTCGCCATACGCCGAGATGTAGGCGTTGCGGAACGGCGGACGGCCCTTCTGCTCCATCGCCACCGGCATCTGGAAGGCGTGGCCCGGCGCCGATTCGTGCAGCGTCAGCGCCGGCATCGAGTACAGCGCGCGCGCCGGCAGGTTGTAGGTGTTGACCAGGTAGACGCCCGGACCGCCGCGGCCCGAGGTGTAGAACGGCGCCTGGTCGTCCGGCACCGGGATCACGGCGAAGCGGCGGCGCGGCAGGTAGCCGAAGTACTGGCCGACCTTGGCGTCGAACTTCTTGGCCACCCAGGCGGAGCGCATCAGCAGCTCGTCCGGCGTCTTGGCGTAGAAGCGCGGATCGGTGCGCAGGAACTGCAGGAAGGCCGGCAGGTCGCCCTCGAACCCGGTCTGTTTGATCACGTCGTGCATCTCGGCGCGGATCTTGGCCATCTCGCCCAGGCCGATCTGGTGGATCTGGTCCGCGCTCATCGTGGTGGTGGTGAACTCGACGATCTTCGACTGGTAGTAGGCTTTGCCGTCCGGCAGGCTCTCGGCCGCCAGCGCCTCGCGCGCCTTCGGCACGTACTCCTCGCGCATGAACTTGAGCAGCTTGGCATACGACGGCAGCACGTAGGCCTGGATCGCCTGCACGCCTTGCGCACGCAGCGCCTCCTGCTGCGCCGCCGGCATGGTGGCCGGCATGGTCTTGAACGGCAGGTAGAACACGGTGTCCTGCGGCGTCTTGGCGTCGGTCACGGAGGTGATCGACGAGTCGCGCCCGATCAGCGTGACCTTGGGCGGCGTGAAGCCGCGCGCCAGGCCGGCGCGCATATTGTCCATCTCCTCGCCGAAGTAACGCGGCGTCTCGGCCAGCTGCTTCAGATAGTCCTGGAACTGCTTTTCATTGGTCAGCGCCTTGCGCGCGCCGGACGCCATATTGGACCAGAAGGCCGTATCGGCGTTGAGCGGCTTCTCGTATTCGCGGAACACCTGGCCGGCGATCAGCGCGGCGATCTGCGCCTTGTAGACCTGGTAGTTGATGCGCTCCGGCGCCGACAGCCTGTCCTGCGAAATACCATCCAGCTTGCTCATCACGCCTTGCCAGTACACCAGCCGTTTTTTCTGGGTGGCGGCGTCGATACGCGGCAACGACGGCGACACGCCGTTGTCGTCGTCCTCATCCTCTTCCTGCTTCTGGCTGATGCGCCACTGCCACTCCTGGGTGTAGATGGCCTTGAACTGCGCGTCGGCGGCGCCGGTCTTGGCGGGCGGCGCCGGATCGGCGTGGGCGGCGATGCTGACGGTGGCGGCTAACAGCATGCATGCGCCGGCGATGGCGGCGCTGAACTTCTTTTCCATAACACTCCAGGGGAAGGGTTGATTACATGTCCAACAAGTTGCGGTGTTCGCGCAGCAGCGCGGTGAAAGCCTCGGCGCTGACGGGGCGGCTGAAGAAATAGCCCTGCATCTCGTCGCAACCGCGTTCGGTCAGGAACTGCACCTGCTCGCGGGTTTCCACGCCCTCGGCGATCACGCGCATGTTCAGGTTGTGCGCCAGCGAGATCACCGACAGCGCGATGGCGGCGTCGTTGGCGTTGGTGGTCACGTCGTCGACAAAGGATTTGTCGATCTTCAGCACGTCGATCGGGAAGCGCTTCAGGTAGCTCAAGCTGGAATAGCCGGTGCCGAAGTCGTCCAGCGAGACGCTGACGCCGATGGCCTTCAGGCGGCGCAGCGCCGCCACCGCCTTGTCCGGATCGCCCATCACCGTGCCTTCGGTGATTTCCAGGCCCAGGTACTCGGGCGCGACGCCGAACTTGCGCAGCGTGCTTTCCACATACGGCACCGTGGCGTCGTTGGCGAACTGGCCGGCCGCCAGGTTGACCGACACCTTGATGTCGCCCAGCCCCTGGTCGTGCCACACCTTGATCTGCGCGCACACGCTCTCGAGCACCCATTCGCCGATCGAGTTCACCAGCCCGTATTCCTCGGCCAGCGGAATGAAGCGGTTCGGCGGCACCTTGCCCAGCACCGCGTTATCCCAGCGCAGCAGCGCTTCCGCGCCCAGCATGGCGCCGGTCTTCAGGCACATTTGCGGCTGGTAGTGCACCTCGAATTCGTCGCGCGCGATGGCGCCGCGCAGCTGGCCCTGGATCGCCAGCTTGTCGCGGATTTCCGCGTCCATGCGCTCGGTGAAAAAGGCGTAGTTGTCGCGGCCGATCTCCTTGGCGCGGAACAGCGCCGTGTCGCCGTTGCGCACCAGCTCATCGAAGCTGTCGCCGTCGGTCAGGCTGACGGCGATGCCGATGCTGGAGGTGACGGTGATCTGCTGGCCGTCGATCATCAGCTCCTTGCGCAGGCCGCCCAGGATCTTTTGCGCCAGCGCCATCGTCGCGCCCAGCGCGGCGTCGTCCGGCACGATGATCTGGAATTCGTCGCCGCCCTGGCGGGTCACGATGTCGCCTTCGCGCACGGCCTCGGTCAGGAACTTCGACACCACCTGCAGCGCCTTGTCGCCGACGTCGTGGCCGTAGGAGTCGTTGATGCTCTTGAAGCGGTCCAGGTCCAGGCACATCACGGCCACGCAGCGGTGCTCGCGCGTGGCCGCGGCCAGCGTCTGCTCGAAGCGCTGGCGCGCCAGCAGGCGGTTCGGCAGGCCGGTCAGGGCGTCGTGGTTGGACAGGAAATCGATCAGGTGCTGCTCTGCCTTGCGTTCGGTGAGGTCCATGAACACCGCCACGTGGTTGATCACGTGGCCCTGCTCGTCCCTGACCACCGAGGCGCTCAGCAGGCCGGGATAGGTGTCGCCGTTCTTGCGGCGCGCCAGGATCTCGCCCGACCAGTGGCCGGTCTTGACGATCGACCGCGCCATCAGCTCGAAGGACTTGGCGTCCGGCTCGCCGGCATGCAGCAGCGCCACGCCCTGCCCCACCACCTCCTCCGCGCTGTAGCCGGAGATCTGGGTGAAGGCGGGATTGGTGGCGACGATGCGCGCGTCGCGGTCGGTGACGACGATGGCGTCCTGGGTCGCCTCGAACACCTGGCTGGAAAGGCGCATGAATTCTTCGTTGGCGCGGCGCTGCTCGATTTCCTTTTCCAGCGACGCGGCCAGCGCGGCCAGCTCGGTGGTGCGCTCGATCACGCGTTCCTCCAGCAAGGCGCGTTCGGCCGCCAGCGCCTGCTGGGCGCGGCCCAGCCGCACGTGGGCGTCGGTGCGGGCCAGGATTTCCTCGGCCTGGAACGGCTTGGCGATGAAGTCGACCGCGCCCAGCGCGAAGCCGCGCACCTTGTCGTCGGTGTCATGCTGGGCCGACAGGAAGATCACCGGCACCTGGCTCAGCTCCGGCGACGCCTTCAGGCGGCGGCACACCTCGAAACCGTCGATGCCGGGCATGCGCACGTCGAGCAGTATCAGTTCCGGCGGACGTGACTGCGCGGTCCACAGGGCCAGCTCGCCGTTGGGCGCCTGGCGCACGTAGTAGCCGGCCTCCGTCAACAGGTCGCTCAGCAGTTTGAGCGAGGCCGGCGTGTCCTCCACGATCAGCACTTCGCCCTTGGTGTGTTGTTCCGACAAATCCCGATGCATGTAGTGCTCTCTCGCCTGGTTCGCTGCCATATTTGACTGCCACTATGATATACCGGTCAGGCTTGTGCTTCCAACTCATTCCCCGCCTCGTCCAGCAAACCGCACAGCTGCGGATACTGGTGCAGCCGTATCATGTGCTCGATGCGTTCGACCACCTCTCCCAATTCCTCCGGCAAGGGCGCCAACAGCAGCGCCACGCGCGCCAGGTTCAGCTCTTGCAAGGCGGTTTTCAGCTGCTGGCGCAGCGCCGGTTCCAGCAGGCCCAGGTCGTCGCGCGACAGCGGCGGCGGCAACGGCAGGCGCGCGCTGTGGTGGCGGCGCTGGAACTGCACGCCCAGCTGCTGCTCCAGCACCGCATACAACTGGTCCCGCTCCACCGGCTTGCGCATGAATTCATCGGCGCCCGCGCCCAGCGCCGCTTCGCGCTCCTCGGCAAAGGCGGACGCGGTCAGCACCACCACCTTCGGCTGCGGGCCGGCGGCGTTGGCGCGGATCTGGCGCGTCGCGCTCAGGCCGTCCAGCGCCGGCATGCGCCAGTCCATGAACACCAGGTCCGGCCGCCAGACGTCGACCATCGCCAGCGCCTGCGCGCCGTCGCCCACCACCGCCACTTCGAAGCCCAGCGGCTTGAGCAGGTTCTCCAGCAGCGCGCAGCCGTCGGCGTTGTCGTCGGCCACCAGGATGCGGCGGCCGCGCTGCGGCGGCGCCAGCGCCGTCACTTCATCGTCCTCGCCGTCGATCGGCACGCCGTCGGCCACCTGCACCGAGATGGCGAAACGGAAGGTGGCGCCGGCGCCGGGTGTCGATTGGACCGTCAGCTCGCCGCCCATCAGCTGCACGAACTCGCGCGAAATGGTCAGGCCCAGGCCCGTGCCTTCCTGCGCGCCCGGTCCCTCGGCCTGAATGAAGGGTTCGAAAATGCGCGCCTGGTCGGCCGGCGAAATGCCGGGACCGTTGTCGATGACGGCGAATTCCAGCTCGCAGCGGCCGCCATTGAGGATGTTGCGCAGGTTGCCGCGCACCCGCAGCGTGACCTTGCCCTGCCCCGTGAACTTGACCGCGTTCGACATCAGGTTGAGCAGCACCTGGCGCAGCTTGGTGCCGTCCACGCGGGCGCCGGCGGGCAGGCCGGCGGCGTCCAGTTCCAGCTCGACGCCGGTCTGGCCGGCGCGCATGCTGACCATGTCCATCACTTCCTGCAGCATGTCGTCCAGGCCCACCACCTCGGTCTGCAGCACGGCGCGGCCGGCCTCGATCTTGGACAGTTCCAGGATGTCGTTGATCAGCGTGAGCAGGTGCTGGCCGGAGCGGTGGATGATGGCCAGGTTGCGCTTCTCTTCCGGCAGCATGTTCTTGGAGTCCGCCATCAGGCGCGAGAAGCCGATCACGGAATTGAGCGGCGTGCGCAGCTCGTGGCTCATATTGGCCAGGAAGATGCTCTTGGCCTGGTTGGCGGCCTGCGCCTGCAGCACCGCGACCGACAGCGCGTTGGTGCGCTCGGCCACCAGGTCTTCCAGGTGGATGCGGTGGCGGCGCAGCTCCTGCTCGGCCACCCGGCTGGCGGTGACGTCGTAGTTGACGCCGACCATGCGCGCCGGCTGGCCGTCGGCGTCGCGGAAGATCATGGCGTCGCCCTTGATGTGGTGCACCGAGCCGTCGGCCCAGACCACGCGGAACTCGACGTCGAACTCCGCCAGCCCGTCCAGCGCCTGGCGCAGCAGCGCCTCGGTGGGGATGGCGTCGTCCGGGTGCATCATGCTGCGCCACAGCTCGAACGGCCGCTCCACCTTGCGCCCTTCGATGCCGTGCAGGCGGTACATCTGCTCGTCCCACACCACTTCGCCGCTGGGGATGTTCCAGTCCCAGATACCGATCGCCGCCGCGCTGCTGGCGATCTGCAGCCGCTCCTCGCTGGCGTGCATGGCGACGAAGCGGCTGTCCATCAGGCGCACCATCTCGCGGATCGAGCCGTTCAGGGTCTTCAGCTCGCCGAAGAACCAGTCGCTGGGCGGCAAGGCGCCCGGGTTCTGGCCGGCCTTGACGTTGGCGGCGTAGCGTTCGATGGTGGTCAGCGGCTTGAGGATCAGCTGCCACAGCAGCAGGTACAGGCTCAATACCAGCGTCACGTCCAGCACGAAGATCATGCCGCCGATGGTGTACAGGCGCTGGCGCAGCTGTTCGATCAGGCCGGCCGGCGAGGCGTACACGGTGATCGTGCCGATGTTCTGGCCGCCGGCGACGATGGCGCGCCGCTCCGACAGCAGCTCGGGATTGTCCGGCATGCTGCTGGTGGCGATCAGCTGCGCCTGGTCGTTGCGGGTGATGATGAAGGGATGGTTGCTGGCCACCGGCGCGACCGCGCTGGCGTACAGGTCGCGGTTGCTCAAGCCGCTCTTCATGATGGTGACGATCTGGGTCTCGTCGAAGTTCCAGGCCGGCAGCGCCACGGCGGCGGCCAGTTCTTCGGCGCTGTTGGCCAGCGTCTTGTGCAGCTGCTCCCAGCGCTGGGCGCGCTCCACCTGGTAGAAGTACAGCGCAAACGTGGTCAATACCAGCGTCACCACGGCGGTCAGCGTCACGCTGACGAACACGGCAATTGATACTCTTCCTGCACGGCGAGCAAGTCGGTCCAACATCGGAAAACCATTCTTTGGGGTTAGTCTGCGCTTGGAACTTTACATCTTCGCCTTAAATCATAGGAGCAAACCGACCGGAAGTCCACGCATATTATTGCCCAAAAGGATTTAATTACAGGAACAGCAAGTTTTTACACATTCAAGCAACATCGTTGACTGTATGCAAATGGTCGCAGGCGATGGCCGCGCTCAGGAACAGCTGTCCGTTCAGCTCGCGCAGCAGCGCGCTGTTGCGCAGGCGGTCCAGCACCGGCCCCTTCACTTCGGCCAGGTGCAAGCCGATGGCGCGCCGTTTCAGCCCCTGGTTCAACTCCGACAGCGCGTACAGCGCGGTGGTGTCGATCGAGCTGACCGCCGTCATCACCAGCACCAGGTGGCGCGCGCTGGCGTGGGTGGACAGCTCGCACTCGATGCGTTCGACCACCGCTTCCATATTGCCGAAGAACAGATTGGCGTCGATGCGCAGCATGAGCAGTTCCGGCTGGGTTTCAGCCGGATAGCGTTCGATATTGCGGAAATGTTCGGTGCCGGCGATGCGGCCCAGCACCGCGATGTGCGGCCGGCTGGCGCGCCAGATCAGGGTACCCATCGACAGCGCCACGCCGATCACCACGCCCGCCTCCACGCCCAGCACCAGCACGCCCAGGCAGGTCGCGCCCCAGGCCAGCACGTCGCCGCGGTCGTACTGCCAGGCGGTGCGCACGATGTCCAGTTCCAGCAGGCCGAGCACGGCGACGATGATGGTCGCGGCCAGCACCGGCAGCGGCAGCAGCGCCAGCCAGCCGGTGGGCGCCAGCAGCGCGCAGGCCAGCAGCGCGGCGGTGATCAGGCTGGCCAGCGGCGTGTTGGCGCCGGCGGCGAAGTTGACGGCGGAGCGCGACAGGCTGCCGGTGACGGGGAAGCCGCCGGTCAGCGCGCTGGCGACGTTGGCCGCGCCCAGGCCGATCAGCTCATGGTTGCTGACCAGCTTCTCGCTGCGCTTGAGCGCCAGCGACTGCGCCGCCGACATCGACATCAGGAAAATCATGAAGCCGATCAGCATGCCCGGTTGCAGCAGCGGCTTCCAGTGCGCGCTGGAGCTGGCCAGGTTCAAGTGCGGCAGGCCGCCGGGGATGGCGCCGGTGGTGCGCACGCCCATGTCGGCCAGGCCGGTGGTGGCCATCAGCACGATGCCGGCCAACACCACCGCCATCGGCGCCAGCTTGGCGGCGATCTCGGCCACCGCCGGGCGCATGCCGCAGCGCTTCAGCAGGCCGGCCAGGTACTGCCTGGACAGCACCAGCACCAGCAGCGCCCCCACGCCCATCACGGCGCTCGGCATGTGCACGCGCGGCAGTTCGGCGCCGAGCAGCGTATGCAGCTGGTCGTAGGCGATCACCAGCGCCGAGCCGACGGTAAAGCCGCTCATCACGGGACGGGAAAAGAAGTTGGCCAGGAAGCCCATGCGCAGCAGGCCGCACAGCAGCAGCGCCGCGCCGGAGATCAACGCCAGCTGCGCCGCCAGCACCACGGCCAGCGAGGAGCCGGCCGGCGCCAGCGGACCGATGACGGTGGCCGTCATCAGCGCGATGATGGCCATCGGCCCCACCGACTGCGTCATGCTGCTGCCGAACAGCGCGTAGATAATCGGCGGCAGGATGCTGGCGTAGAGCCCGACCACCGGCGGCAGGCCCGCCACCAGTGCATAGGCGGTGCCCTGCGGGATCATCATCATCGCCACCACCAGGCCGGCGGAGATGTCGCCGGCCAGCAGTTCGCGCCGATAGTTCTTCAACCAATGCAGCATGTGTTCGTCCACGAAACTGGAAATACCGCCAGTCTACGTCATCGGGCAATGCACGGCCCAGCCTTAGACGTTTTTTATTCTTGCATATACGGAAATCGCATATGGCCGACCGCGGCCATGATCGCAAACCGCTCTTGTGTCTCTTTTGCAACTCCAAAGTCCTCGCCACGCGCGGCGTTCTGTACAAGTGCCGACAGCACAGGCATATTGAGGAAGCGTTCTAAATAGTACGAACGTTCGGTTTAAAAACAAAAAACAAAAGGAGACATATGAAAACAAAATTACTCGCCGGCATGATCGCGGCGTGTTGCGCCGCCCCCGTCCTGGCCCAGTCATCCGTGGCGATCTACGGGATAGCCGATGCCGGCTTAATGTACGTCAACAACGGCGGCAACGACGCCCGGACCAAACTGGTCAGCGGCATCGCCGACGGTTCCCGGTTGGGCTTCAAGGGCACGGAAGACATGGGAGGCGGCTACAAGGCCGTCTTCAACCTCGAGATGCGGGTCCAGCTCGACAATGGCAGCAATCAGGCGGGCAATTTGTCCAGCAACCAGGGCTACGCCCTGACCAAGGGCCTGGCCTTCCCCGTACCGGCCGCCGCCGGCGGCGCGGCCACCGCGGCCAAATTGCTGGCTGGCGTGCAAGGCGCGCTGCAGCCCGCGGTCAACGTCAACCTCAACGGCGCGATCTTCGACCGCACCTCGATGGTGGGCCTGGTGACGCCGGTCGGCGCCGTCCTGCTCGGACGGATGTACACACCCGACTATGAAGTGCTGGCCAACGCCGACGTGTTTGAAAGCGGCACGGCCGGCGGCTGGGGCGGCATCGTCGGCGGCAGCGGCGGCTTGTTGACTGCGGGCGTGGCGATCCGTTCCGACAAATCGATACAATACCGGCTGCAAGCGCCGAACGGCGTCAGCGCCGCGCTGATGTACGGCACCGAGAACTCGGGCTACATCGGCATGGACAAGCGCTCCTGGGGCGCCAACCTGTTCTATCGGGCGCAGGGGGTGGATGTCGGCGTCGGCTACAACCATGGCACCGATCAACTCGGCAATCCCGGCCTGATCACCACCACGCTGGGCGGTTCCTACAAGACCGGCAACTGGAAACTGTTCGCCGGCTACCACCGGCAGCGCAACGAAAACTCGGTGATCATCCTGTACGCCGATGCCGCCCTGGCCCCGACCTTCGCCGCCTTCGGCCCGGCCCTCGGTCCGGTGCTGGCGGGCGAGCTGCACCGCGCGCTCAGCCGCACCTTCTACCTCGACGCCGTCAGCACCCAGATCGGCCTCCACTACCAGACCGGCGCCGGGCGCATCATGGCTTCGGTGGCGCGCCAGCACGACAGGACCGCGTCCGCCAGCGAAGCGACCCAGTTCGCCCTGGGCTACGACCACAACCTGTCCAAGCGCACCGATTTGTACCTGGTGGCGGCCTATATCAGGAATCAGGGCGATGGCCAGTACGCGATCGGCGCCGCCAGCGCCTCGGGCGGATTTACCTCCAAGCCGGGCGAGGCCAGCAAGGGCATCCAGGTCGGCATGCGCCACCGCTTCTGACGCGGCGGCCCTGGCGACCCAGGGGCAAGCTACGATCCTGCGGGCAGCGACTGCTGCACTGCCTGCAGGATTTCCGCAGACAGCGCTTCGTCGTCGACGGCGCGCGCCAGCACGATGGCGCCGACCATCGAGGCATACGTGGCCAGCGCCAGCCGGCGCCGCGCCGCCGGATCGGCGCCCGGCATCAGCTGTTCCAGCACCGCCATCTGCCCGCATGCGCCCTCGGTCAGCGCGTGGCGCGCCTTCGGTCCGAGGCGCGCGATGTCGGCGCCCAGCGCGGTGACCGAGCAGCCCTTCTCCGGATGCTGGCAATGCTGCCTGCTCAGGTAGCCGTCGCTGATTTTCTCCAGCGCGGTGTCGCGTCCCTCGGACAGATATCCCTCCCAGCGCTGCACCGATTTTTTCAGCGCATGCGCGGCGGCTTCGGCCAGCAAGTCTTCCTTGGAGGCGAAATGGCCGTAGAAGCCGCCGTGCGTCAGGCCGGCGCTCTTCATCAGATCGGCCACGCCGATGCCGTCGTAGCCCTTTTCGCGGAACAGCCGCGCCGCCGTTTCAACGATGCGCTCGCGGTTGAGCGCCACTTGTTCCCTGCTGACTTTCATGCCGGTCTCCTTCTCAAATCCTGGTGACATCATACATGACGAGCGTAATATATCAATCAGTACGACCATCATTAAAAAGGAGTTCCACCATGAAAGCAGTGATCAGCGCCTATGCCCGCTCCCCCTTCCACTTCTCCCGCAAGGGCAAGCTGGCCGAAGTCCGTCCCGTCGCCGCCGCGCAGATCGAGGCCGGCCTGGGCGAGGCTCACCTGTGCGTCGGCGTCGAATCGATGACGATGGTGCCGCAGGGCGGCTACAACTTCTCGCCCAACCCGCAGCTGCTGGCGGAAACCGACGCCTACATCAGCATGGGCGACACCGCAGAAAACGTCGCCCGCAAATACGAGGTGTCGCGCGCCGACCAGGAGCTGCTGGCCTTCCAGTCGCACCAGAAGGCGGCCAGCGCCCGCGCCGCCGGTCTGCTGCAGGATGAAATCGTGCCGGTCACCACGGCCGCCGGCGAGGTGGTGGCCGAAGACGGCGGCATCCGCCCCGCCACCACGGTCGAAGCGCTGGCCGCATTGAAGCCGGTATTCGATCCCGAGCATGGCGTGGTCACGGCCGGCAGCTCGTCGCCGTTGACCGACGGCGCTTCGGCGGTGTTGGTCACCAGCGAGGACTTCGCCCGCAAGCACCGCCTCAAGCCCAGCGCACGCATCGTCTCGATGGCGGCGCTGGGCTGCGATCCGGCGTTGATGGGCATCGGTCCGATTCCGGCGACGCGCAAGGCGCTGAAGCTGGCCGGCCTGCAAGCGGGCGACATCGACGTGGCGGAGATCAACGAGGCCTTCGCCTCGCAGGCGCTGGCCTGCGTGCGCGAGCTGGGCATACGGCCGGAGGTGTTGAATATCGATGGCGGCGGCATGGCCATCGGCCATCCGCTGGGCGCCACCGGCGCGCGCATCACCGGCAAGGCGGCGGCGCTGCTGGCGCGCACCGGCGGGCGCTACGCGCTGGCCGCCCAGTGCATCGGCGGCGGCCAGGGCATCGCGACGGTGCTGGAAAAAATCACGCCGCCCGCTTGACGGCAGGAAGCTGGGACAACTGCCAGGCAAGGGCCATGGCCTGCTGGGCCGGCGGGACGTCCGCCGTCGAAGCGGAAGCCGCCCAAGCCACGGCGCGATGGTTCGGCCGGCCGCTGCGCTAAACCTGTTGCGCCAGCTCGATGCAGTTGCGGCCCACGCGCTTGGCGCGGTGCAGCGCCGCATCGAGCCGGTCAAGGACGGTGGCCCCGCCCTCGTCCGCCCCAACCTGGGCCACGCCCAGGCTGATCACCACGTCGCCGTTGGCGGGCAGGCCCGCTTCGACGATCGCGCCGCGCAGTTTTTCCGCCAGCCGCATGGCGTCTGCCGCCGCGGTGTGGGTGGCGATGATCAGGAACTCTTCACCGCGCATGCGCGCCAGCAGGTCCGAGGTGCGCAGCCGGCCTTTGACCACGCCGGCCACCGCGCGCAGCGTGGTCGCACCGACCGGCGAACCGTATAAATCGTTTTCAGACTGGAAGCTGGCGACATCGAACGACAGCAGCGCCAGCGGCAGGGCGTAACGGCGCGCGCGGCGGATTTCGTTGTCCAGCATGTCCTCGCCGGCGCGGCGGTTGGCGGCGCCGGTGACGCTGTCGACGGTGCTCATCAGCGTGATCTGGCCGGACAGCTCTTCATTCCGGTGCTTCAATTCGCTCATGCCCAGGCCGAAGCTGACAAACTGCGCCAGGCTGGCGAAGCAGGCGAACTGCTCGCGCGAGAAGGTGATGTGACGGTCGAACATCAGGCAGATCGCGCCCAGTTCCGAGCCACCCGGTTCGGCGCGCAGCGGCAGCGCCAGCACCATGCGCACGCAGCGGTCGTGCAGCAGCATCGCCAGTTCCGGGTCGCCGGCTTTTTCCGGCGCATCGAGCAGCACCATCTCGCCACGCGCCACCGCCAGCAACGGCGGGAACACGTCGCGCAGCGGCGATTGCAGCAGGCGGTCGCGCCGTTGCAGCAGGCGCGCCAGATCCAGGTGGTTGCGCGATTCCTGCGCCACCAGTTGCAGGTCGCCCCGCTCCTTCATCTGCAACACGGCGGTATGGCGCACGCCGGGGAAATTGCACAGCGCCAGGCAGATCTGCGCCGCCATCGATTCGACGGTGTCGACGCCGCTCAGCGCGCGTTGCAGGCTGCGCTGCACGCCCAGCAGGTCGCGCAACTCCTTTTCCTTGTCCAGCAAGGCTTGCTGCAAGGCGGCGGCGGCATCGGCCGGCACCGCCAGCGCCTGCTGCACAGCCCGCTGTAACTCGTCGCTGAGCACCGGGCAGATGCGGTAGTCGAACTGGCCGTAGGCCATCAGCTCCGGCAGCCACGCACTGTGCTCGTAGGCGCACAGCACCAGCACCGGCGCGCCGGCCCGGCCCCGTATCAGCGCGCCTACGCCGGCCAGCTCGCTCAGTTGCTCGTAGCCGTTCAGGTCCAACACCAGCAGGTCGGCGTGGCGCTTGCCTAGGGCCGCAGCCGTGGCGTCGACATGCTCCGTCATAGTCAGCTGGGAGAACAGTTCTCCGCAGCAGGCCAGGAACTCCGCGCGCCGCTCGCCTGTGGCATTAAAAAAAACACCTACGCTAGTGGTCAGGTCCGCCATCATCTCGCTCCTACGCATGCTTCTTAGTGTTAAAAAATATATCCCCGCGCTAGTGTGCCATAAGGTACATAATTAGCAATATTTTTTGCATTAAAGACTAGACTATTTCCCAAGGCAACTAATTGGCGTCGCGGTTTTGCTGCATATGTGTGAACGAACGCACCGTCACAGGACACCTAGCCGCAAATACTGTGTACTCCAAGGAGGATGCCATGGCAAACACCAGGAATCAAACGGATCCCGACGCGGCCAGCATGCAGCGCGAGATCCAGCAAGGCCAGGACCAGTCGGACCAGCGCGGCAAGCAGGAAACGCGCGCCAGCCAGATCGGCGACCGCCAGGGTCCGGTGCAAACGACCCAGCACGACTACCCCGGCACGCCGCTGCCGGCCCAGCATCTGGCAAAGCCGGGTCTCGAGGCGGCGATGCAGCTCAAGCCGGAATTCCTCGCGCCCGACTACTGCGGCAGCGGCAAGCTGGCCGGCATGGTGGCCATCGTCACCGGCGGCGACTCCGGCATCGGCCGCGCGGTGGCGGTGCTGTACGCGCGCGAAGGGGCCGACCTGGCCATCATCTACCTCAACGAGCATGAGGACGCCAACGACACCAAGCGCTATGTGGAGGCGGAAGGCCAGAGCTGCATGCTGCTGCCGGGCGATGTGCGCGACGCCGCCTTCTGCCGCGGCGCCGTCGAGCAGGTGCACCAGCGCTTCGGCCGGCTCGACGTCCTGGTCAACAACGCCGCCTTCCAGGAACACGCCGAGAAGCTGACCGACCTGACCGAGGAGCGCTTCGACCTGACCATGAAGACCAACGTCTACGGCTACTTCCACATGGCCAAGGCGGTGCTGCCCTACCTGAAGCGCGGCGCGGCCATCATCAACACCGGCTCGGTCACCGGCCTGAAGGGCTCGAAGCATCTGCTGGACTATTCGACCACCAAGGGCGCGATCCATGCGTTCACGATGTCGCTGGCGTCCAACTTGCTGGAGCACGGCATACGGGTCAACGCCATCGCGCCCGGACCGGTGTGGACCCCGCTCAATCCCGCCGATGCGCCGGCCGACCAGGTGGCGCAGTTCGGCGCCGACACCGACATGCAGCGGCCCGCGCAACCGCAGGAGCTGTCGCCGGCCTATGTGTTCCTGGCGGCGCCCTGCTGCTCCAGCTACATCAGCGGCATCGTGCTGCCGGTGACCGGCAGCGCCGGCGAGTAGGCCATGGCCGCGCGCGCGTTGTGGAAAGGGGCGATCAGCTTCGGGCTGGTGCACATTCCGGTCGAGCTGTATGCGGCCGTGCAGGAGCACGGGCTGGACCTGACCATGCTGGACCGGCGCGACTTTTCGCCGGTCGGCTACAAGCGCTACAACAAGAACTCCGGCAAGGAAGTGGGCTGGGACGATATCGTCAAAGGCTATGAATACGAGGACCACGAGTATGTGGTGCTGTCCGAGGCGGACCTGAAGCGCGCCAATCCCGAGGCCACCGGGACGATCGACATCCAGGCCTTCGTCGACGCCGCCGAGGTGCCGCTGACTCATTACGAGCAGCCCTACTACCTGGCGCCGGCGCGCGGCGGCGCCAAGGTGTATGCGCTGCTGCGCGAGACGCTGCGCAAGGCCGGCAAGATCGGCATCGCCACGGTGGTGATCCGCACCAGGCAGTATTTGTGCGCCCTGGTCTGCATCGACGACAAGATCGTCTTGAACACGCTGCGCTATGCTGCCGAGATCCGCAGCGCGGAAGAATTGAAGCTGCCGCCGGCCACCATAAAGGCAGCAGGCATCAGCGACAAGGAGCTGCAGATGGCGCTGTCGCTAGTCGAAGGCATGAGCGAGGAATGGAAACCGGAGCAGTACCACGACACCTACAAGGACGACGTGCTGGCACTGGTGAAGAAGAAGGTGAAGGCGGGCCAGACCAAGACCATCACCGCCGCCGAGCCGGAGGCCAGGTCGGCGAAGCCGTCGAACGTGGTGGATCTGGTGGCGCTGCTGCAGGACAGCCTGGGCAAACGGCCGGCGAAACCCAGCCGTGCCCCCAGGACCAGGACGACGGCCAGGCGGCCCGCCGGCGCGGCGCATTAACGGCGGCGCGTTTTCCAGGCCAGTGCCGCCAGGCCGGCCAGCAGCATGGCGTAGGTTTCCGGCTCAGGAACGGGAGCCGGCATCGGCGTGACCGTCAGCGACGTCAGGGCGCCGTTCGCGCCCATCATCGCGTGGGTCGCGTTGGAGGAGTAGGTGTAGTAAAAACTCGACTGGCCAAAGCTGGCGAAGTCCAGCTGGCCCGGCATGGTCGACGCGCTCAGGGCCAGGCCGGATTTGTCGAAGAAGCTCACCGCCATCATCTGCGAAGCGTAGGCATTGGCCGACACGTTGGCGATGCCGAAGCTGTCCGCGCCACCGAGGGCTGCGGAGTTGTTGGCCACTTGCACATTGGTGCTGCTGTAGTTCGCGTTGCCCAGGCCGATGCTGGCGCCGCCGATGCTGGCGTCCAGGCTGTTCTGGGCCGCTGGCGCGGAATACATGGTGCTGCCACCAAAGTGGCTGAACACGCCGGTCACGGTGTCGTAGCTGAAATGACCGGTGAGCAGATCGCCCACCGACACAGTGCTGCCCGACAGGCTGCTGGAGGCCACTGCGCCGCCGCTGAAGGTCTGCGGCGAAAACTCGACCATTTCCTGGATTTTTGCTGTGAAATCAAATTGATAGACGGTCGCTTGGGCGGAGCCGAACAAGGTCATACCGGCTAACAAAATGGGCAGCTTTTTCATCTGGAGGGTCCTGAACCAAGTATCAAGGCGCCATTAAAACATTCATAACACATGTTGTCAAGAGAGAATAATAATTTTACCACAATACATTCAGGACACGCCGGGCTTGAAGCCCATGAGCTTCATCGCCGGGGCCAGCCCCTTGGCGCAGTGCTGGTAGGCGTCCCAGGGCGCATTGCCGACATCGAGCCGCGTGTGGACGTTGGCGACGGTCCACTGGTCGGCGCCGCGCAGGCCATCGAGCTCCTCCCACGCCAGCGGCACGGAGATGCCCAGGCCGGGCCGGCTGCGCGCCGACCACGCGGCCACCGTGGTGGCGCCCCGCCCGTTGCGCAGATAGTCGATGAATATTTTTCCGACCCGGTTGCGCGGACCGCTCTTCAGGACGAAGCGCTCCGGAATATGCTGCGCCATGTGGGCCACGATGGACTGTGAAAATGCCTTGACCTCATCCCAGCCATACCCCGGCCGCACCGGCACCACCACGTGCAATCCCTTGCCGCCGCTGGTCTTCAGGAAGGCCGGCAGGCCCAGATGATCGAGCAAGGCGCGCATCAGCTGCGCCCCCTCCTGCACTTGCGGCCAGCTGACGCCCTTGCCGGGATCGAGGTCGAACACCATGCGGTTGGGCTTCTCGTAGCTGGAGGCGTTGGCGTTTTGGGTGTGCAGCTCCACCACGTTCCACTGTGCGGCCGACAGCAAGCCCCGTTCGGTGGCGATTTCCAGCATCGGCGGGTGATCGGGATCGAGCGCGGGATTGAGCTGTTTGACTCCGGGCAGCTTGCCGATCTGGGCGTGCTTCTGGAAAAACAATTCGCCGCCAACGCCGGCCGGAGCGCGCACCAGCGAGACGGGGCGGCCCTTCAGGTGCGGCAATATCAACGCGCCGACCAACGCGTAGTAGCGCACCAGCGTGAGCTTGGTGGCGCCGCTCTGCTGGTCGATCACGCGATCGGGATTGCTGATCTTGAGTGTGGCGGGCGGCTTGCCCTGCACTGTGCTTGCTGGCTGCATGGTTGCTTGCTCCCTGAGATGGGCCGCCACTTCGCGGACGATGGCGTTGGCCTTCTTGTCCTTGCGCAGGCCTTTGAAGACGGCGTGGCGGATCGAGCCCGAATGCGTCCACTCGCCGAAGCTCACTTCCGCCACCAGCGCCGGCTTGACCCAGTGGGCTTTCTTGTCGATGCCGCGACTGGGGGCGAACGGGCTGTTGTCGACCGCCAGCTTGTCCATTTTATTCTTGATGTCCTGCAGCGTACCGGCGTCGAAGCCGCTGCCGACGTTGCCCGCATATTGCAGCTTGCCGTCCTTGTCGTAGGTACCCAGCAGCAGCGAGCCGAAGCCGCTGCGCGAGCCCTGCGGATCGGTGTAGCCGCCGATGACAAACTCCTGGCGCTGGCCGCATTTGAGCTTGATCCAGCTGCCGCTGCGGCGCGAGGTGTAGCCGCTGTCGCGGCGCTTGCCGACAATGCCCTCCAGGCCCATGCTGCATGCGGCCGCGATCATCTGCTGCGGCGTGGCGTCCAGCGCGGCGCTGAAGCGGATGGTGTCGGACGGTTTGTTGTCGAGCAGCGCTTGCAGCATGGCGCGGCGCTGCTCCAGCGGCGCGTGGCGCAGATCGCGGCCGTCGTGGAACGGGATGTCGAACAGGAAGTAGACGATATCGGCGGGCTTGTTTTGGTCGAAGGCGTTTTGCAGCAGGCCGAAGTCCGGACGGCCGTTGTCGTCGTGAACCACGATTTCGCCGTCGTACCAGCCGGACGGCAGTTTCATCTTGGCGAGGGCGTCGCGCAGGTTTTGCAGGCGAGGCGTCCAATCGTTGCCGTTGCGGGTGAACAGGCGGATGTCCTTGCCGTCGATGCGCGCCAGCAGACGGTAGCCGTCGAACTTGATTTCGAATCGCCAGTCTTCGGGCGAGGACGGCGGCGCATCCACCAGCGTGGCCAGTTGCGGCGACAGCGTTTCCGGCAAGGCGGCCATCGGCAGCGCCTTGACGCTATCCGGCATCTCATCCACCACGCTGAACTCATCGGCGGGACGCGCGTAGTCGTCCTTCTCCTTGATGAGCAGCCACGGCTCCTGCTTCTCGCCCTTGCCCTTCATGCGTACCAGCGCCCAGCGGCCGTGCATCTTGTGCCCGACCAGTTCAAACTTCAGGCTACCCTCCGCCAGCGCCTTGCGCGGATCGCCCAGCGGCCGCCACACGCCGCGATCCCAGATGATCACCTTGCCCGCGCCGTACTGCTTGGGCGGGATCGTGCCTTCGAAATCGTTGTAGGAAAGCGGATGGTCTTCCACATGCACGGCCATGCGCTTGTCGCGCGTGTCGTAGCTGGGGCCCTTGGGCACGGCCCAACTCAACATGACGCCATCGAGCTCCAGCCGGAAATCGTAGTGCAGGCGGCTGGCCCAGTGCTTTTGAATGACGAAGGCCAGCGCGCCTTCGCCCCCCGCCCCCACCTCGCCTCCTTCGGCCGGTTCGGGCGTGATCGCGAAGTTGCGTTTGGACTTGTAGGTTTTAAGAGCGTCTCCCATTCGAACAGATTAGGCCCGCGTGGCTATCAACTCCGTGCGCTAGCCAACATGTAAGCAATCTGGAGAGCTTGTAAGCGAATGTAAAGCCCGTCAACGACAACGCTCCGGGCCGCGTTTTTTGCTCAGTGACACGGGAATTGTCCCGGCTCCAAATCAACCTGAATGAGGATTTCATCATGAACAAACTTATCGCTACCCTGATCGCCGGCCTGTTCGCTACCGCAGCTTTTGCACAGACCCCAGCCACCAAGCCAACCGCTCCGGCAGCCGTGAAAGCCGAAGCCAAGGAAGCCAAGACCGACGCCAAAGCCACCGCTAAAGAAACCAAGGCTGAAGTCAAAGCCGAAGCCAAGACCGCCAAGGTAGAAGCCGAAGCCAAGAAAGACGTGACCGTCGCCAAGGCTGACGAAAAATCCGCCAAGGCCGATGCCCACGCCAAGGCTCACAAGACCAAGGCCAAGGCCCACGCCAAGGCCGTGAAAGCCGAAGCAGCAGCCGCACCGGCACCTGTCGTCACCAAGTAATCAACCCCGCCTACCCATGTGGTACGGCAAGCTAGCCACTTAGGGGTCGGCCCCCGGCGGGGTCCGACCCCGCATGGCAGTGCGGGGTAACAAGAAAGCCTGTGTCGCTCACGCGCACACAGGTTTTTTCATTGGCCGTTCAGCTTATCGCTGCGCGACCTTTGACGCCGCGTTGGCGCCATCCCAGCCGCCGCCCAGGGCGCGAATCAGCGCCACGGTGGTGACCGCGCGATTGCCACGCAACTGCACTGCGGTGCGTTCCACCGTCGCCAGGTTGCGCTGCGCATCGAGCAGATCGAGATAGCTCGAACGGCCGGCCGAATACAGCTTCTGCGCCAGGTCGGCGGAGCGGCGCGCCGACACCACGGCATCCTCGATCTGCGCGGCCTGGCCGGCCAGGATGCGCAGGCCCGCCAGATTGTCTTCCACTTCCGCGAAAGCCACCAGCACGCTCTGGCGATAGGTGCCGACCGATTCCTCAAGCGCCGCTTCGCTGCGCGTGATGTTGGCCTTGTTGCGGCCACCATCGATCAGCGGCATCGACATCAGCGCGCCCAGCACCCACGAACGGCTGCTCCACTTGAACACGTCGGCGACGGTATTGCTCGAAATGCCGCCGGCGTTGGCGTTCAGGGTCAGCGCCGGGAACATCGCCGACCTGGCGACGCCGATGCGGGCGTTGGCCGCTTCCATCGTGCGCTGCGCCGAAGCGATGTCGGGACGACGCTCCAGCAGCGACGACGGCAAGCCGGCCGGGATCACAGGCAGCAGCGAGGTGTCGAGCAGCGGGCTGGCGCCGGCCGTATAGCTGGCCGCCGGTTTGCCCAGCAGCACCGCCAGTGCATGCTCGGTCGTCACGCGCTGGCGTTGCAGGCCGATGGCTTCGGCACGCGAGGTGGCCAGTTCGGTCTTGGCGCGCGACAGGTCGAATTCGCCGATGTCGCCCAGGTCGAAGCGACGCTGGTTGACCTTGACGTTTTCTTCGCGGGTTTGCACCGTGAGCTTCAGCGTTTCCAGTTCGGCGTCGGTGGCACGCAGACGGAAGTAACTCTGCGCCACATCGGCCTGCACCGACAGCAGCACCGAACGATAGGTCGCCTCCACGGAAGCGGCGTCGTTGCGGGCGGCGCTGACGTTCGACGATACGCGGCCGAACAGGTCGACCTCGTAGCTGGCCGTCAGGTTGGCGCTGAACGCGTTGCCCGCAGCGACCGGCGTACCGGCCGGCAGGCCAAGCGCCACGTCGGACTGGCGCTGGCGCTGCGCGCCGACGTTGACGCCGACCTGCGGAATGCGGTCCGCCTCGGCGATGCCGGCGATGGCGCGGGCCTGCTTGACGCGGGCCGCGGCCACGGCCAGGTTGGCGTTGGCCCTTGTGGCTTCGGCGATCAGCTCATTGAGAGCCGTATCGTTGAAAGCCAGCCACCATTCGCCACGCGGCTGCGCTTCGGCGGCCTGCGCCTGTTTCCAGGTGCTGCCGTCGGCGGCGATCTTCACCGGCGCAGGCAGTTGCGATTCCTTGAACGCGACCGGCACGTCCATCGCAGGCTGCTTGAATTCCGGCGCGGCGCATGCTGTCATCAGCAAGGCCGCCAATACAGGCGCCACACCTTTAGCGATCATCTGTAGTTTGTTCATCGAGTTGCTCATGTTAGTGAGTCCCTTCCAGTTTTACCGCAGCGGCGTCGCCGGCCACGGCAGGTTTTTTCTTCTCCAGGCGCACCGCCAGCTTGCGCAGCAGGACGTAGAACACCGGCGTCAGGAACAGGCCGAAGAAGGTCACGCCCAGCATGCCGGCAAACACCGCCACACCCATCGCATGACGCATTTCCGAACCGGCGCCGTGCGAGAACACCAGTGGCAGCACGCCCATGATGAATGCGATCGACGTCATCAGAATCGGACGCAGACGCTGACGCGACGCTTCCAGCGCCGCTTCGACGATGGTGCGGCCATGGTGTTCCAGTTCACGGGCAAACTCCACGATCAGAATCGCATTCTTCGACGCCAACCCCACCAGCACGAACAGCGCGATCTGGGTAAAGACGTTGTTGTCGCCGTGGGTCAGCTTGACACCGAGCAGTGCGCACAGGATCGACATCGGCACGATCAGGATCACCGCCAGCGGCAGGGTCCAGCTTTCGTACTGGGCTGCCAGCACCAGGAACACCAGCAATACGCACAGCGGGAACACGTACATCATCGTGTTACCGGACAGGATGTCCTGATAAACCAGCTCGGTCCACTCGTAGCCGATACCTTTCGGCAGGACTTCGTTGACGATCTTGGTCATTTCAGCCTGCGCTTCGCCGGTCGATACGCCGGGAGCGGCGCCGCCATTGATCTCCGCAGCGACATAGGCGTTGTAGCGCTGTACGCGGTCCGGGCCATAGCTGTCCTTGACGCGCATCAGCGACGACAGCGGAATCATCTCGCCCTTGTTGTTGCGGACTTTCAGCTGGGCGATGTCTTCCGCGTGCGAACGGAACTGCTTGTCCGCCTGGACCCGCACCTGGTAGGTACGGCCAAACTGGTTGAAGTCATTCACATACAGCGAACCCAGATTTATCTGCAAGGTCTGGTAGATCGTCTGCAGCGGCACGCCCAGTTGCTTGGCCTTGGCGCGGTCGATGTCGGCGAACAGCTGCGGCACGTTGATCTGGTAGCTCGAGAAGACGCCGGCCAGTTTCGGGTTCTGCCATGCCTTCATCTGCACCGCCTGCACCGCCTTGTACAAGGCGTCGTAACCCAGGTTGTCGCGGTCCTCGATCATCAGCTTGAAGCCGCCGGTGGTACCCAGGCCGCTGACCGGTGGCGGCGACAGCACCAGCACGAAGGCGCCTTCGATGGAGCCCATGCGCTTGTTGATTTCGCCGGCGATCGCTTCGGCCGATTCGCTGGCCTTGGTGCGCTGGTCGAACGGCTTCAGGCCGACAAACACGATACCGGCGTTAGGCGCGTTGGTGAAGCCATTGATCGACAGGCCCGGGAAGGAGATCGAGTTGTCGACGCCGGGGATGTCCTTGGCGATGTCCGACATCTTGCGGATCACGGCGTCGGTGCGGTCCAGCGAAGCGGCGTCCGGCAATTGCGCGAAACCGATCAGATAGCCCTTGTCCTGCGGCGGCACGAAGCCCGGCGGGACAACCTTGAACATGAAGCCGGCGGCAACCGCCAGCACGGCGTAGACGATCAGCGAACCGCCCTTGCGTTTCAACGCGCCTTTCACGCCGCCTTCGTAGTTTTCCGAAGCGCGGTTGAAGAAGCGGTTGAACCAGTTGAAGAAGCGGCCGAACACCTTGTCCATGCCGCGGGTCAGCGCGTCCTTCGGCGCATCGTGCGAACGCAGCAGGGTCGCGGCCAGGGCCGGAGCCAGCGTCAGCGAGCTGAATGCCGAGATCACGGTCGAGATGGCGATGGTCAGCGCGAACTGCTTGTAGAACTGGCCTGACAGGCCCGATACGAACGCGATCGGCACGAACACGGCGCACAGCACCAGGGCGATGGCGATAATCGGACCGCTCACCTCTTTCATCGCCTGGATCGTCGCGTCATGCGGCGACAGGCCGTTGGAGATATTGCGCTCGACGTTTTCCACCACCACGATCGCATCATCGACCACGATACCGATGGCCAGCACAAGGCCGAACAGCGACAGCGTGTTGATCGAGAAGCCGAAGCCCAGCATCACGGCGAAGGTACCGACCACCGACACCGGCACCGCCAGCAGCGGGATCAGCGAAGCACGCCAGGTTTGCAGGAAGACGATCACCACCAGCGCCACCAGGATCACCGCTTCGATCAGGGTGTGGATCACGGCGTCGATCGACTCGCGCACGAATTGGGTCGGGTCATATACAACGCTGTACGTGACGCCTTCCGGGAAATCTTTCGACAGACGGGCCATGGTCGCGCGGACGTCGGTCGACAGTTGCAGCGCATTGGCGTTCGGCGCTTCGAAAATAGGAATCGCCACCGCCGACTTGTTGTTCAGCAGGGAGCGGAGCGCGTACGAGTTCGAACCCATTTCAATACGGGCCACGTCCTTCAGCAGCGTGACCGCGCCGTCGGCGTTGGTCTTGAGGATGATGTTGCCGAATTCCTCCGGGGTCTTCAAACGACCTTGCGTGTTGACGGTCAGCTGGAAGTCCGCGCCCTGGCTTGGGCCCTGGCCGATCACACCGGCGGCGACCTGCACGTTCTGCTCGCGCACCGCGTCGACGACGTCGCCGGCGGTCAGGCCGCGCTGCGCCACCTTCTGCGGATCGAGCCAGACGCGCATCGCATAGTCGCCCGAACCGAACAGCTGCACCTCGCCCATGCCGGGCAGGCGGGCCAGTTGGTCCTTGATGTTCAGCACCGCGTAGTTACGCAGATACAGGTCGTCGTATCGGCCGTTCGGCGATTGCAGGTGGACCACCATGGTCAGGTTGGGCGAGGACTTGACGGTCGTCACGCCGATCTGGCGCACTTCTTCCGGCAGGCGCGGCAGAGCGCGCTGGACGCGGTTCTGCACTTGCGTTTCGGCCTGCTCGACGTTGGTGCCGATCTTGAAGGTGACGGTCAGCGCCAGCGCGCCGTCCGAGGTGTTTTGCGAGGACATGTAGAGCATGTTCTCGACGCCGTTGATCTGTTCCTCAAGCGGCGCGGCCACGGTTTCGGCGATGATCTTCGGATTCGCGCCCGGATACTGGGCCCGCACCACGATCGATGGCGGCACCACGTCCGGGTACTCCGAGATCGGCAGCTTGAAGATTGCTATCAAGCCGGCGACGAAGATAATGATCGACAGTACCGCCGCAAAAATCGGCTTGTCGACAAAAAATCGAGAGATATTCATATTGTTTTATTCCTTGGAAGTGCCGGTCTTCGCAACGACCGCCGCTACTTTTTCATCTTTTTTGACTTCAGGTTTCGCCACGTTGGCGGCCAGCGGATCGGAATCCATGGCGACCACGGTCGGCGTGATCGGCGCGCCGGGACGTACCCGCTGCAAGCCGTTGACGACGATCTTCTCGCCGGCTTTCAAACCGTCGCGCACCACGCGCAGGCCGTCGATCGAAGGTCCCAGGGTCACAGGGCGGTATTCGGCCTTGTTGTCCTTGTCGACCACGAATACGAACTTGCGGTCCTGGTCGGTGCTGATGGCGCGGTCGTTGATCATCAACGCCTGCTTGGCGCCGGTGGAACCGGCCAGCTGCACGCGGGCGAACAGGCCAGGCACCAGCATGCCGTCGGTGTTGTTGAAGGTGGCGCGCATGCGCACCGAACCGCTGCGTGGATCGAGCTGGTTGTCGACGAATTCCAGCTTGCCCTCGTGCGGGAAGCCGGTCTCGTTGGCCAGGCCGATCCTGACGGTGGCAGGCTTGCCCTGGTGGGCGGCGGCGCCAACGCGCAGATAGGTCTCCTCATCGCCGTCGAAGGAGGCGTAGATGCGCTCCAGCGAAACCACCGAAGTCAGCACCGCCGAAGCGTCGACCAGGTTGCCGAGCGTGATTTCCGCTTTCGACACGCGGCCGTTGATCGGCGACGTCACCTGGGTGTAGCTCAGGTTCAGCTTGGCCGCCTCGTACTGCGCTTGCGCGGCGCGGGTGTCGGCGTCCAGCTGTTTCAGGCTCGAAGCCAGGGCGTCGTACTCGCGCTGGGCGATGGCTTTGTCGGCCAGCAGTTTCTCGGCGCGGGCCAGTTCCAGCTTGGCCAGGTCGGCCTTGGCGCGGGCCGAACCGGCTGCCGCTTCGGCGCGGTTGGCTTCAGCCTGGAATGGACGTGGATCGATGACGAACAACACTTCGCCCTTCTTCACTTCGCTGCCCGGCTTGAAGTTGATGGCGGTGATGAAGCCGCCGACGCGCGGACGGATCTGCACTTGCTCGATCGCTTCCAGGCGGCCCGAGAACTCCTGGGTCTCGGTGATGGTTTTCTCGACGACCACGGCGGCCGAGATCGGAGGGCCGCCGGCTGCCGCCGGTGCTTCAGCCGTCTTGCCGGTAGCGTCGTCGCAACCGGAGAGGCCGAAAGCGGCCAGTCCCGCCAGCGCCATAGCGGCGGCCAGCGGCCGGGCTACGACGGTGAGTTGTTTAATGGTTTTCATGTTTATTCCCTTTTATATGAAAATAATTAATAGAAATGGCGGCACCGGTTGCCCTCAACGAATTGCGAGAAAACACGGTACTAGCGCCCCTCCGGCAAGCCAGTGGGGACGTGATTGCAGATACTGCTTAAAGGTTGGGGAACCCTATTCGGCTGGCGGTGTCTCGGACCGTTCCAGGCCAGCGATGAAACTGGCGATTTCTCCCAGCGCGTAACACTTGCACGCGCATTCGTTGCGCGCCCCGGCTTCGTTCAGGGGCGATGGTGGCATTCGATTGACGGTGGTCTTGACGCCGCAGGCGATCAATTTGGCACCGTATTGTTCCGCTTCGTCGCGCAGCGGGTCGTCTTCGGCCGACAGGATCAGTGCCGGCGGCAGGTTCTTCAAACGGCTCGACTGCAAGGGCGAGGCGTAGGGATGGGTACGGTCGGCGGCGTTCGGCAGGTAGCCGCGGTAGGCCGCCGCGCAGGCGTCGGCCACGTCCAGCAGCTCCGGCGCGTCCTGCATCTCGCGCATCGAGCAGGTGCTCAGGCCCGGATCGAGCATCGGCATGACCAGCACCTGGCCGGCCAGCGCCGGGCCGCCGCGGTCGCGCGACATCAGCGCGCAGACGGCAGCCAGGTTGGCGCCGGCTTCGATGCCCGCCACCACCAGGCGCTTGCCGGTCCAAGCCAGTTTGGCCTTGTTCTTCTTGGCCCAGATCAGCACCGCGTGGGCGTCTTCGACGGCGGCCGGGAAAGGCTGCACCGTCGCCAGCGTGTAGGCCGTGGCCAGTACCGCGCTGCCCTGGTTGTCGTCAGCCATGTGGCGCAGGAAGATGTCGGCGTCTTCCAGGTCGCCGCCGGTGAAGCCGCCAGCGTGGAAGAACACGACCAGGGTGTCGCGCTTGACGCCGGCCTCGCCGCTGGTGTACAGGCGGGCGGCCAACGGGCCTTCCGCGCCGCGCACTTCCAGCGAGCGGACCTTGATCAGCTCCGACAGCTGCGGCAAAGGCTCGACGGCCGCGCTCATCGCTGCACCGTATCCGATGGGCCGGACAACATCGCGGTGTCGGCGCAGGCGAAGGTCTCGCCGGCGGCCGCCTCGGTCAGGGCACGAACGCCGGTCGCTTCGGCCTTGGCCGCCTGCGAGTAGGCATCGGTATAGACCACGCTTGCCAGGGCGACCGAAGTCAGCGCCAGTGCCAGCGTTGCAAAAATTCCATTCCGATATTTCATGTTGAAGCCCTTTCCTTCGATGGTCTTACTTGGTGCAGTACAGCAATCATAAACTTGATCTACAATCTGATAAATACTGCAATGTCGAATTGATTGTTCAGGATTCCGAACAATGGAATGGAAAGATGAATAAACTGCAAGCAATGGAAGTGTTCGTCCAGGTGGTCGACTCCGGCGGCTTCACGCGCGCGGCCGACAATATGCAGCTGCCCAAAGCCACCGTCTCGACGCTGATCCAGGCGCTGGAGGCGGCGCTGTCGGTCAAGCTGCTGCACCGGACCACGCGCCAGGTCAGCGTGACGGCCGACGGCGCCGCCTATTATGAGCGCTGCCTGCGCATTTTGTCGGACGTGCGCGAGGCCGAGGAATCGCTGTCGCGCACGCGGCTCAGCCCCAGCGGACGGCTGCGGGTGGACGCGCCCACCGGCCTGGCCAGCGACGTGCTGATCCCCGCCCTGCCCGACTTCTTCGCGCGCTACCCGGACATCCAGCTGGAGCTGGGCTGCAGCGACCGCACCATCGACCTGATCGAGGAAGGCGTGGACTGCGCGGTGCGCGGCGGCGTCTTGGGCGATTCCAACCTGATCGCGCGGCGGGTGGGCATCCTGCAGTTCGTCACCTGCGCCACGCCGGCTTACCTGAACAGCTACGGCCGGCCGGCGCATCCCGATGAGCTGATGCGCCACCGCTGCGTGAACTATTTTTCATCCCGCACCGGCAAGCTGTTCGACTGGGACTTCTCGCGCGACGGCCACCGGATACAGGTCGCCCTGCCCGGCCACATCGCCGTCAACGACACCAACGCCTACATCGCGGCCGGCCTGGCGGGACTGGGCATCGTGCAGATGCCGAACTTTATGATGGAGCCCATGCTCAAGGATGGCCGCTTCGAACAGCTGCTGGCCGACTGGAGCACCGATCCGCTGCCGGTCCACGTGGTCTATCCGCAGAACCGCCACCTGTCGGCCAAGGTGCGGGTGTTTGTCGAATGGGTCGCCGAACTGTTTTCCAACCATCCGGGCATGCGCCTGCCGAAAGCCCCGCCGCCGGCGCGCCCGATTCCAATTGAGGTTGCACTATGACTGCTATGGCTGATATTCACCGCATCGTTTTCCTCGACCGCGACAGCGTGATCGCCAACATCCGCAAGCCTTCGTTCGCGCACGAGTGGACCGAGTATCCGGCCAGCGCCGCGGCCGACGCCATGCCGCGCCTGCGCGACGCCCGCGCCACCATCGCCATCACCAACAAGGTGCCCTTGCGCGCGGCCGACCTGGCGCAGCTGCCGGACCTGAAGATGATCGCGGTGGCCGCCACCGGCACCGACATCGTCGACCTGGCGGCCTGCCGCGAGCGCGGCATCGTCGTCTCCAACATCCGCAACTACGCGGTGCACACGCTGCCCGAGCACACCTTCGCGTTGATATTGGCGCTGCGCCGCCAGCTGGTGGCCTACCGCGCCGACATCGAGGCGGGACTGTGGCAGAAGTCGGACCGTTTCTGCCTGTTCGGCCATCCGATCGCCGACCTGGCGGGCAGCCGTCTGGGCCTGTTCGGCTATGGCGCGCTGGGACGCTCGGTGGCGCAGATCGCCCGCGCGTTCGGCATGGAGGTGATCGTGCATACGCGCTCGCCGCTACCGGACGCCAGGGCCGACGGCGTGCGCGAAGCGGGCTTCGACGACGTACTGGAAAGCTCGGACATCATCAGCCTGCACCTGCCGCTGAATGACAAGACGCGCAATATGATCAGCGCCAAAGAGCTGATCCGCATGAAGCGCAACGCGCTGCTGATCAACACCGCGCGCGGCGGCCTGGTGGACGAAACCGCGCTGGCCGACGCGCTGCGCAGCGGCGTGATCGCCGGCGCCGGCTTCGACGTGCTGGTGAAGGAACCGCCGCCGGAGGACAACGTGCTGCTCAATCTGCGCTTGCCGAACTTCATCCTGACGCCGCACTCGGCCTGGGCCAGCTCGCAGGCGATGCAGGTACTGGTGGATCAGCTGATCGACAACGTCGAGGCGTGGGTGGATTGCGCTCCCCGGAACGTGGTCGGTTAACCGGCGCAGGGGCGAAACGTGAAGCTGCTGCTCAGCGTGATCCTGGTACCGTTCGCAAGCCTGCTTGGGCTTCTGCTGGCCTACAAGCTGGCTTTCCTGTGCGTGAGCCGGCGCGGCACGGCCACCGTCGCCATGGCGGCCTTGCATCAGAACGAGGATACAGAAGGCTATGTCAATCGTTACCACCTGATCTCGATCCGTTTTGACGTGGACGGTCGCAACTACGAAGCCGGCGGCTTCAAGGAGCTGGTCGATTACCCGGTGGGCAGCGAGGTACCGATCCGCTACCGACGCAGCAATCCGCAGGACGTGCACCTCGGCTATTGGAGCAGCCTGTGGACGCTCTGCGTCGCCGCATGCATCTTCGTCTCGGCCGCGTGGTTCGCAGTGAACTAGTCCTCGAAGCCAATTAAGGTCGAGCTTGTGTCCGACGTCAGACTTGCCCCTCCCCGTATTTGACGTGGGCGCGCATCAGGCGCGTGCCGCCCCCCAGCCGCAGGCCGTCGGTGCGGCTTGCAAGATAGCGCAGACGCAGCTGGTCGGCGCCATGGTCGGAGACGTCGCCGAAGCCGAGCGCCCGCAATTCGCAGGCCAGCACCTCGGGTGCGAAGAAGGAAATCCACGGCTCGCCCTCGGCCTCGTACTGCTGGGCGAAGTAGGCCATGCCCATGCGCTCCATCGGGTTGAGCAGCTCCGGCACCACGCCGTAGTCGAACACGATGCCGCTGCCGGGCGCCAGGCCGGCGACGAAGGCCAGCGTGTCGAACACGGCGTCGCTGCTCAGGTACAGGGTCACGCCCAGCCAGGAAAAGAACACCGGCTGGTCCAGGCGGCAGCCGGCCGCGGTCAGCGCCTCGGCCAGGTCGTCGCGCTCGAAATCGACCGGCACATAGCGCATCGATGCCGGCGCGGCGACGCCGGCCTGCTCCAGCAAGCCGCGCTTCCAGCGCTGGGTGGCGGGGTGATCGACCTCGAACACGCGCAGGTCCGCAAGCGGATTGCGGTAGGCGTAGGTATCGAGGCCGGCGCCCAGCAGCACGTACTGGCGCACGCCGTCGCGCAGCGCCTGCGCCAGTTCGTCCTCGGCGAAGCGGCTGCGTACCGCCATCGCGGCGCGCAGCACGCGCACCACGCCGGTGTCGAACTTCTCCGGCGCGGCGCGCACCGTCGCCTCGTGCCCGGGGCCGAGGACGGACAAGGCCAGCGGATCGTCGAACACCAGCGGCGTATCGATCAACTGGTGCGCGGCGCGCAGCATGGCCACCATCAGCGCACTGCGGCTGGCCACGCCCTGCTGCAACAAACCCTTGCCGCTGCTGGCCTGCTTCACTTAAAGCTCCCCGGCAGCAGGATGTTTTTATCGACCCTGGTAACCTCGCGCAGGCCGCAGAAGGCCATCGTCAGATCCAGTTCGTTGCGGATGATGTCCAGGCATTTGGTCACGCCCTGCTCGCCCATCGCGCCCAGGCCATACAGGAAGGGACGGCCGATGTAGACGCCCTTGGCGCCCAGCGCCAGCGCCTTGATCACGTCCTGGCCGGAGCGCACGCCGCCGTCCATGTGGATTTCGATCTGTCCGCCGACCGCGTCGACGATGGCCGGCAGCGCGCCGATCGACGACTGCGCGCCGTCCAGCTGGCGGCCGCCGTGGTTGGAGACGATCAGCGCGTCGGCGCCGCTCGCCACCGCCAGCCGCGCGTCTTCGGCGTCCATGATGCCCTTGATAATCAGCTTGCCGCCCCAGCGCTGCTTGATCCACTCGACGTCTTTCCACGACAGGCTCAGGTCGAACTGCTGGCTGGTCCACGCCGACAGCGACGACATGTCCGACACCGACGATGCATGGCCGACGATGTTGCCGAAGCTGCGGCGCTGGGTGCCCAGCATGCCCAGCACCCAGCGCGGCTTGCTCGCCATGTTGACGATGTTGGCGATGGTCAGCTTGGGCGGCGCCGACAGGCCGTTGCGCAAGTCCTTGTGGCGCTGGCCCAGCACCTGCAGGTCCAGGGTCAGCACCAGCGCCGAGCAGCGCGCGGCCTTGGCGCGGTCGATCAGGCGGTTGATGAATTCGCGGTCCTTCATCACATACAGCTGGAACCAGAAAGGCTTGCTGGTGTTGGCGGCGATGTCCTCGATCGAGCAGATGCTCATGGTCGACAAGGTGAACGGCACGCCGAATTTTTCAGCGGCCCTGGCGGCGAGGATTTCGCCGTCGGCGTGCTGCATGCCGGTCAGGCCGGTCGGCGCCAGCGCCACCGGCATCGCCACCTCCTGGCCGACCATGGTGCTCTTCAGCGTGCGGTTTTCCAGGTTGACGGCCACGCGCTGGCGGAATTTGATGGACTGGAAATCGTCGACGTTGGCGCGGTAGGTCGATTCGGTCCACGAGCCGGCATCAGCATAATCGTAGAACATGCGCGGCACGCGCTTCTGGGCCAAGACGCGCAGGTCTTCGACGGTAGTGATGATGGTCATGCACGCTCCTCCGGGACTATGATCGGACCATCATCGCACGGGGCCCGTGTATCATGGAAGCACTATCAAAGAAGGGATGATTTTTGAAATCCAAAACCAACGTCCTCCTCACGCTGGCCGCCGCCGCCTTGCTCGGCGTGTTCGGCTACCGCAGCCTGGCCCGGCAGGTGCAGCCGGTCGCCGTCAGCGCCGCGTCCTGCACGCAGGACCACATCCGCAGCGTCGGCGACGCGGTGCAGCGCTCCATCCTGTCGGCCCAATGCGATAAAGCCGCGCGCAAATAGAAAAAAGGCCTGAAAATCACTCTTCAGGCCTTTCGTCTTACGAATTTTTGGTGCGGCTGGCAGGAATCGAACCCACGACCCCTTGGTTCGTAGCCAAGTACTCTATCCAGCTGAGCTACAGCCGCGAAAGACAACATTATAGCAGGGGAAATTCAAATCAAGAAGAGCAACGGCAACTTTTTTACAGCGCGCTTTTCAGTGGTGCACGCGGGCATATTTCGCCTCGTATTCCTGGCAACGGATTTCGTAGCTGCCATATTCCACCGCCATCAATACCGCCGTTTCGCGGTCGGCAAAGCCGAGGATTTCGGGCCGCTTCAGCGGCGTGGCGTCGTCGGCATGTTTCAGGACGCGGTATTCGGGCAGCCACTGCCCTTCCTTGTGGTAGGCGGACGCTTCGATCTGGCTTTCCATGAAGGTGAAACTGGTGGCGTGCGTGGTGCTCATTGTGTTCTCCTGGCTGTTTGAGACAGGATAGCGACAATTGCTGGTTTGCATCGTGCGCTGCCGTACACAGACGGCGGCGCACGGCAGGCACAAAGAAAAAAGGCCTGAAGATCACTCTTCAGGCCTTTCGTCTTACGAATTTTGGTGCGGCTGGCAGGAATCGAACCCACGACCCCTTGGTTCGTAGCCAAGTACTCTATCCAGCTGAGCTACAGCCGCGAAAAACAAGATTATAACAGCGTTTTCTTGTTTGGCGAAGGATTCCTTGAAGAAATTTTGCAATCCGTTTCAAGGCCTTACACTAATAGCAAAAAGGCCCGAAGATTACTCTTCAGGCCCTTTCACTTACGAATTTTGGTGCGGCTGGCAGGAATCGAACCCACGACCCCTTGGTTCGTAGCCAAGTACTCTATCCAGCTGAGCTACAGCCGCTTAAGCAACATTATAAAGCATTCATTTCGTTTTGCAAAGTTCGATATTTTCTATCGTTTAGTTGGTCAAGCGTACGAAACACCGAATCAACCACCTTGCAAACTGCTTTGCTGCATCTCTTTCAACCGGCATGCCGCTCGAAAGAAGCAGCATTATAGGGACACTCGCCCGGCTTGTCCAGCACTCTCTGTCAGGTGCCGAATTCGGCCGCGGCCTTGGCCGACCACATCGCTTCATTGTAGGACGCATACGGCACGCCGTAGCAATCGACATGGCCGCCCGCGCCGACAAACTTGATCCACCAGCCGGCCGGGTCGGCAACGATGGCGATATCGCCCTGCCGGCACTGCTCCGATATCTGCTCGTTTTGTTCCAGCACAACAATGTTAATCTTTCTGTGCTTCACCACAGTCGCCATAGCGCCTCCCCATTGCGGCACTGCGCCGCGGCCACCGCCAGTGTATAGGCAGCGCGCGCAAATGCGGCAAAAAACCTGGTCATTTCGCCCACGAACCCCGATATATCATGGCTTGCGGGTGGCTTCATTCATGCCAGTGATCTCGCTCATCATGAGAAAGAATTTGCTTTCGTTTGCGCGTTGCAGCATCATGCACCTGTCTCCTCTATTCTCCTCCAAGGAAATAGATTTAGCCCGCTCCTGTAGCGGGCTTTTTTTTTAGTGTACGATGCGGTCAGCTTTGCCTTCCAAGACAAATACAGACAGGTTGCCCAGCATGACACCACCCACCGCCGTCGCGCCGCCCTCCCCTGACTGGTCGCGCACCGCCCTCGGCGAGCCGGCCGGCTGGCCGCTGCCGCTGCGGCTGACGGTGGACATCCTGCTCAATTCCCCCACCGCCATGCTGCTGATGTGGGGCCCCGAACAAATCATGGTCTACAACGACGCCTACGCGGCGCTGATCGGCTTGTCGAGCCTGCGCGCCCCCGGCGGCACGGTGCCGTCGATCCAGCCGGCCGCGTGGAGCTGGAACAGCGCCGCCGTGCGCCAGGCCTGGGCCGGCGACAGCGCCAGCTATCGCGGCGTCAGCCTGCCGGCGTGGCGCAACAACGGCGTCGCCCAACTGCCTGTGGACCTGTACTACACGCCGGTGCGCACCGCCGCCGCCCAGGTCGGCGGCGTGCTGTGCGCGCTGGCGCCGGCCCAGGCCGCGCCGCCGGCCGAGGCCGCGCGCCCGCTGCACATGCTGGTGGTCGAGGACAATGCCGACGCCCGCTACCTGGTGTGCGAAACGCTGCGCGCGCTGGGCCACGAGGTGCACGCCGCCGCCAGCGGCGAGGACGCCTTGCCCGAACTGGCGCGCCAGTCCTTCGACGTGCTGTTCACCGACGTCAGCCTGCCCGGCATGTCCGGCGTCGAGCTGGCGCGCCAGGCGCTCAGGCAGGCGCCCGCGCTGCAACTGCTGTTCGCCTCCGGCTACGGCGACGAACTGACCCGCCACCTGGAATTCCCGGCCCAGTCCCTGCAAAAGCCCTACGACATCGAACAGCTGCAAGCAGCGCTGGACCAGATCACCCTGCGCATGGCCGCCCGTCCGGCCTGAGCCGCTGCCAACCGTGCGGAGCCACGGTAATAGTTGGAGCTACAATGAAGTCACCGTAAACGTCGAGCGTTAGCCTGGCGAGCCGACGGTCGCCGTCCGGCGGCCGCAGGCGCCGCGGCAGCCCGAAGCCCCACATGATTCTTCCTCACGAGCCCACCGACGCCGTAACGCCCCAGCCCCCGACGGACGACGCCGCGCTCCCCGCATCATCCAACGCCCAGCAGGATTTACTGAGCGCGCGGGAAGCGCTGCGCCAGAGCCAGCTGGAGCTGCGCGCGCTGGCCAACTCCATGCCGCAGCTGGCCTGGATCGCCGAACAGGACGGCACCAGGATCTGGTACAACCAGCCGTGGTACGCCTACACCGGCACCACCCCCGAACAAATGCGCGGCGACGGCTGGCGCCAGGTCTACGCGCCCGACTGTATTGCGCCGATGCTGGAGCGCTGGCAACACTCGCGCGCCACCGGCCTGCCGTATGAACTGGAAGTGCCGATCCGCAGCGCCAACGGCGAGTTCCGCTGGTTCCTGACGCGCGCCAACCCGGTGCACGACGCCGCCGGCCGCGTGCTGCGCTGGTTCGGCACCAGCACCGACGTCGACCAGGTCAAGCGGGTACAGGAGGCGCTGCGCGACGAAACCGCCGTGCTGGAGCTGGTCAACCGCACCGGCAACGCGCTGGCCTCGACCCGCGACCTGCATCCGCTGCTGCAGGAAGTGACCGACGCCGCCACCCGCATCAGCGGCGCCCGCTTCGGCGCCTTCCTCTACCGCGGCGCCGACGGCCACGGCCGCGCGCGCGAACTGCACATGGTGTCGAGCGGCGCGCCGGCCGGCTGCGCCGACTTCGGCCGCCCCGGCGCCGGCGACGGCATCCTGTCGAGCGCCGAGCTGTGCGCGCACGGCACGGTGCGCAGCAACGACTGGCCGGCCGACGCCCGCTACGGCCGTGCGTCGCCGCGCCACCGGCTGCCGCCCGGCCAGCCGCCGGTGCGCAGCTACCTGGCGGTGCCGGTGGCGCTGCGCTCGGGCGTGGTGATCGGCTGCCTGTTCTTCGGCCACCCGGAACCGTGCATGTTCAGCGAGCGCACCGAGCGCATCATCGGCGGCATCGCCGCCCAGGCCGCCGTCGCGATCGACAACGCGCGCCTGGTCGAAGCGTCGCAGCAGGCCGCCGAGGAGCGCAAGATCCTGCTCGACAGCGAACGCCAGGCGCGCGCCGACGCCGAACGCACCAGCCAGATGAAGGACGAGTTCCTGGCCACCCTGTCGCACGAGCTGCGCACGCCGCTGACGGCCATCCTCGGCTGGGCCCAGGTGCTGCGGCGCGGCAGCCGCGACCAGGCCGACCTGCACCGCGGCCTGCAAACCATCGAACGCAACGCCCGCGCCCAGGCCCAGCTGATCGAGGACTTGCTCGACATGAGCAGCATCGCCTCCGGCAAGGTGCGGCTGGAAATGCTGTCGCTGGCGCCGGCCGCCATCGTCGCCGCCGCCATCGACACCGTGCGCCCGGCCGCCGAGGCCAAGCAGATCCGCATCGAGCGCGATTTCGAAGCGGCGCCCGGCATGGTGGCCGGCGACGCCAACCGCCTGCAGCAAATCATCTGGAACCTGCTGACCAACGCCCTCAAGTTCACGCCGGCCGGCGGCCGCATCCGGGTGGGCATCCACCGCGAAGGCGACCAGATCGCCGTCAGCGTGCGCGACAACGGCATCGGCATCGCCCCCGCCTTCCTCGGGCATGTGTTCGAGCGCTTCCGCCAGGCCGACGCCACCACCACCCGCCAGCACGGCGGACTGGGACTGGGACTGTCGATCGTCAAGCATCTGGTCGAGCAGCACGGCGGCACGGTCAGCGCCGCCAGCGAGGGCGAAGGCCGCGGCGCCTGCTTCACCGTGCGCCTGCCGCGCCGCCGCGGCGGCCACGAGCCGCTGGGCGCCGGCAGCGACGGCGCGCCGTCCGGGCGCGCCGTCGCGCACGACCTGTCCGGCCTGCAGGTGCTGGTGGTCGACGACGAGGACGACGCCCGCGAACTGATCAAGCGCATCCTCAACGACTGCAACGCCGACGTGCTGACCGCCGCCACCGCCGGCGAGGCGCTGGGCTTGCTGCAACACACGCGCCCGGACCTGATGCTCAGCGACCTGGGCATGCCCGAGGTGGACGGCTACGGCCTGCTGGACCGGGTCCGGGCGCTGGGGCCGGCGCGCGGCGGCGACTTGCCGGCCATCGCGCTGACCGCCTTCGCCCGCTCCGAGGACCGCATCCGGGCGCTGTCGAGCGGCTTCCTGGCGCATATCTCCAAGCCGGTCGAGCCCAACGAACTGATCGCCAAGGTGGCGGCGATGGGCGCAGCGTACCGCCCCGCCTGAACGCTGATCGCCAAGCGCCAACAACCGCGGCAATAATTTCCACATAAAAATTAATGAGCTCTTACTTGTAGACGAGGCAATGTCCTACAAGCATTCTGAAGTTCAGTTGATAAACTACAAAAATCCTAAAAAGCAGGTACAATTAATTGCCGTGCGGAAATACAATGCACAGGTGTGCGCCGCAGCACAGACGCATGCGCTAAGATCGCGGGACTATTAAATTTCCGGCCAGAATGGCCAACTTGAGACAGACAGAGACCATTATGCCGAGCCGAGACGAAATCCTGAACGCCAAGATCCTGGTGGTGGATGACAGCGCCGACAACGTCGAATTGATGTTGGAGATCCTGCGCGAAGCCGGCTATACCGATGTCACCTCGACCATGCTGCCGGAGCAGGTGTGCCCGCTGCACCGCCAGCACTGCTACGACCTGATCCTGCTGGACCTGCAGATGCCGGGCCTGAACGGCTTCCAGGTCATGAAGGGCCTGAAGGAGATCGAGCAAGGCGGCTACCTGCCGGTGCTGGCGCTGACCGCCCAGCCGAGCTTCAAGATCGCCGCGCTGGAAGCGGGCGCGCGCGACTTCATCAGCAAACCGTTCGACCTGCTGGAAGTGCACAAGCGCATCCACAACATGCTGGAAGTGCGCCTGCTGTACAAGGAGCTGGCCCAGTACAGCCGCCAGCAGCAGGAACTGGCGCTGCACGATCCGCTGACCGGCCTGCCCAACCGCCGGCTGCTGGAAGACCGCATCGCCACCGTGCTGCAGCACGCCACCCGCCAGCAGACCAAGGCGGCCGTGATGTACCTGGACCTGGACGGCTTCAAGGCCATCAACGACACCCACGGCCACGCGGCCGGCGACGAGCTCCTCAAGATGGTGGCGCAGCGGCTGGTCGGCTGCGCCCGCAAGGAAGACACGGTGGCCCGCGTCGGCGGCGACGAGTTCGTCATCGTCATGGGCAATATCGCGCACCTGGGCGACACCCAGGAGCCGGCCAGCAAGCTGATCGAGGCGGTCTCCGAACCCTACCTCGTCAACGGCCTGACCCTGCAGCTGTCGACCAGCATCGGCATCGGCATCTATCCCGACGACGCCGACCAGGTGGCGTCGGTGATCGCGGCCGCCGACAGCGCGCTGTACCAAGCCAAGCGCTCGGGCAAGAACCGCTGCTGCACCGCGCAAACCATGCGCGCCCCAGCGCCACCACACATCATGTCGCCGACCCCGGCCTGAGCGGCCGGGACCGGCTTGCCTCACACCGGGTGTGCGGCGTCCTCTTCCATCTTGCCGGCGTGCTGGTGGTCATCGTGCGCGTCGACCTTCTCCGGCGCCACTTCGATGCGGGTGATGCCGGCGTCGACCGACACCGGATCGCTGGCCGGGAAAGTCATCTCCAGGCCGCCGTCGAGCAGGGTTTCCTTGGCCTGCTCTTCCGGCGTGGCCTGCTCGTGCTCGGCCAGGGTGGTAATCGCCACCGCCCATTTGACGAACTCCAGGTTGGCCAGCTCGCGCACCGAGTGCACATTGAAGCACTGCGCCAGCGCCTTGGCGTCCTTGGCGCCGATGCCGCGCAGCGCGCTGGTGGGGGCTTCGGCCAGTGCGCGGAAGCTCAGGCCCAGGTACTCTTTATCTACGACAGTATCGATATTCATGATGCGTCCTTTCCGTTGGTGTCAAGCCACCAATGTCGCAGTCCGGGCCGGCGGGGTCTGTACGGCATCGAACACTGTGGGCCGCGCCCTCCGCCGCGTACGATTGACGGGCGTTTTTGACATTCATATAGGCAATTGCTATCATGGTTTTGCGTGTATTTCTTGCTTCTCTGGCAGCGTCAAGGCCGCGAAGATTTCGCCGTTCCAGCAGTGTGCAGAGACCCCGTGCCTAAAACAGAAAAGCCCAAAATCCTGGTTGTCAACGACGATGCCAACAGCCTGTTCGCGTTGACCAGCCTGCTCACCCAGTGGGCCGAACAGGAGTCCTACGAGGTGCTGGCGGCACGCTCGGGCCAGGAGGCGCTGCGCCAGGTGCTGATGCACGACTTCGCCGTGATCCTGCTCGATGTCAACATGCCCGGCATGGACGGCTTCGAGACGGCCGAGGCGATCCACCAGCGCGCCCGCTCGGCCGACATTCCCATCATCTTCATCACCGCCTTCCTCGCGGACGAGCTCGACCGGCTGAAGGCTTACCAGCGCGGCGCGGTCGACTTCCTGTTCACGCCAGTGATCCCGCAGATCCTGTACGCCAAGATCTCGGTGTTTGTCGCGCTGGCCACCAAGAACGAGGAATTGAAGCAGCAGGCGCGCCAGCTGAGCCAGCGCACCACCGAGCTGACCGCCACCAACCTGCGGCTGACGCGCGAGATCGAGGAGCGGCAGTCGGCGGAACGGCAAAACCACGCCAAGGACGAGTTTCTCGCCATGCTGGGCCACGAGCTGCGCAATCCGCTGTCGGCCATCAGCAGCGCGGCCTCGCTGATCGGCCTGCCCGGCGTGTCGGCCGAGGGCGTCGCGCGCGCCAAGAAAATCATCCAGCGCCAGAGCCAGCATCTGGGCCGCATCGTCGACGACCTGCTCGACCTGTCGCGCGCGATGTCGGGCAAGATCCTGCTCAACCGCGCGCCGCTGGACCTGGCGGCGCTGGTCGGGCAAACGCTGGAGACCTACCGCGCCACCGGCCGCAGCACCGACTACCAGCTGGTGCACGACCTCGACCAGGGCTGGGTCGACGGCGACGCCACCCGGCTCGAACAGATCGCCAGCAACCTGATCGACAACGCCCTGAAGTACACGCCGGCCGGCGGCCGCATCGAGGTGCGCACCTGGACCGAGAACGACGACGTCGTGCTCAGCGTGCGCGACACCGGGGTCGGCATCGCCGCCGACCTGCTGCCGCATGTGTTCGACGTGTTCGTGCAAGGCTCCAGCACGCTGGACCGCTCGCAGGGCGGGCTGGGCATCGGCCTGTCGCTGGTGCGCCGGCTGGCCGAGCTGCACGGCGGCGCCATCGCCGCCGAGAGCAAGGGACCGGGCGGCGGCAGCACCTTCACGCTGCGCCTGCCGCGCATCGAACACCAGCCGGTGGCGGCGGCGCCGCCGGCCGAGCCGGTCAGCGCGCATGGCATGCCCAGCATCCTGCTGATCGAGGACAACGACGACGGCCGCGAAATGATGACCATGATGCTCAGCTGCTACGGCTACGAGGTGCACGCGGCGGCCGACGGCAACGAGGGCGTGGCGGCCGCCGCCAGCCGGCAGCCGGACGTGGCGCTGATCGACATCGGCCTGCCCGGCATCGACGGCTACGAGGTGGCGCGCCGGCTGCGCGCCGATCCGGCCACGCGCGGCATCCGCCTGATCGCGCTGACCGGCTACGGCCTGGCCGAAGACCTGCGGCGCGTGCTGGACGCCGGCTTCGACCGCCACCTGGTCAAGCCGGTCGACATCGACCAGCTGGCCGACGTGATCGGCGGCTGCGTGCCGCAGGCCGTCAAACAGTGAGCAATAGCCAGAGTGCGCCACGACTTGCAAAGCTCGGGTATGATCGCCCCACAAAGTCAGCACGAATAGAGAAAACCATGTCCGTCCCGGCACCACAACCACAGCAAGACGCGCTGCGCAGCGCCGACCTGAGCGACCTGCTCGGCCACGTCCACACCTGCTGGGACAACGAGCGCCGCTCGCTGTCGCGCCAGCTGCACGACAGCCTCGGCTCCTCGCTGACGGCGCTGACCATGCACCTGGGCCTGCTGATGCAGAAGATGCCGCAGGAAGCGGCGCTGCAGGACCGCGCCGCCCACATGAAGCAGCTGCTGATGCAGATCGTCGAGACCAACCGCCAGATGCAGATCAAGCTGTGGAACGACAAGCTCGAATTCCTCGGCGTGCGGGTGGCGCTGGGCGAGGCGGTCGAGCAGTTCGGCCAGCAGCAACAGCTGACCGCGCGCTGCAGCCTGCCGGAGGAAGAATTGAATTGCCCGCGCAGCCACGGCATCGTGCTGCTGCATACGCTGGAGGAGGCGCTGCGCAACATCGCCGCCCACGCGCGCGCCTCCGAGGTGGACGTCATTGTCGACGACAACGACGACGAAGTGATGTTGACGGTGAAGGACAACGGCGTCGGCCTGGACGGGCCGGCGGCGACGCTGCTGGGCCAGGTCAGCGGCAAGTTCGGCCTGCGCACCGCGCGCGAACGGGCCGCCTACCTGGGCGGCACGCTGACCCTGTCGAACGGCGCCGAGCGCGGCGCCACGCTGACGATGATACTGCCCAAGCCGGCCGCCGCCTGAATCGGCAACGGCGGCCTAGTGCAGCTTGACCAGCGGCGTGCTGCGCTTGATCAAAAAGCGCGCCAGCGCCAGCACGGCGGTACGCAGCGTGCCGAGCACGGCGCGGTGATGCATCAGGTGCAGGCTGACATACATCAGCCGCGCCACCAGGCCGTCGACAAACCAGCTTAGCCCCTTCAACGATCCCATCAGGCTGCCCACCGACGTGCTCTGGCCGACCGACACCAGCGAACCATAGTCGCGATACACATACGGCTGCTGCGGCGGCGGCTTGCCGCGCTGCTGGCGCAGCAAGGTCTCGGCCAGGTAGCTGGCCTGCTGGTGCGCGGCCTGCGCCCGCGGCGGCACCTGCTTGCCGTCCGGGCCGGCGCAGGCGGCGCAATCGCCCAGGGCGTAGATGCCGGCGTGGCCCGGCACGGCCAGGCGGGCGTCGACTTCGACCTGGCCCGACTTGGCGGTCGGCAGGCCCAGCTGGCCGAGCAGGTCCGGCGCCTTGATGCCGGCCGCCCACACCACCAGCTGCGCCGGGTAGACGATGTCGCCGGCCGTCACGGCGTCGGCGGCGATGGCGGTCACGCGGGTGGCGGTCACGACCTTGATGGCGCGTTGCCGCAGCAGCGCCAGCGCGGCGCTCGCCACCTTTTCCGGCAAGGGCGCAAGGATGCGCGGCGCCCCTTCGAGCAGTGTGATGCGCACGTCGCGCTCGGCGCACAGCGGGCGGAAACCATAGGCGGCATACACGCCGCTGGCCTCGCGCAGCTCGGCCGCCAGCTCGACGCCGGTGGCGCCGCCGCCGATGATGACGATGTCGACGCCGGCCTGCGGCCGCGTATGCAGCTCGGCCTGGGTCAGCAGCTTGAGCAGGGTCAGGCGGAAGCGCTCGGCGTCTTCGGTGGCGTTCAGGGAAATGGTGTGCTCGGCCGCGCCGGGCACGCCGAAATAATTGGAGGTGCTGCCGATGGCCAGCACCAGCGATTCGTAGCCGATGCGGCGTAGCGGCAGCACTTCTTCGCGCCGGCCGTGGTCGTCGCTGTAGATCGCGCCGACGGTCAGCTGCCGCCGCCCGGCGTCGAGCGCCTGCATCGGTCCGTAGACGAAGGTGAAGCCGTTGTCGTGCGCCAGCATCTGGTAGGACAGGCCTTCCTGATGCACGTCCAAGGTGCCGGCCGCCACTTCATGCAGCGACGGCTTCCAGATATGAAACAGGCGGCTGTCGACCAGCGACACCGCCTGCGGGCCCAGCTTGCGTCCCAGCTTGCAAGCGAGCTCCAGCCCGCCTGCCCCGCCGCCTACGATCAAAATTTGACTCTGCAAACGTTTCTCCTGTCGGCGGCGGACGGCGCCGCGTGATCAATCCTTGTTGTGGCCTTTGCCGTGGCCGTGGCCGTGACCATTGCCGTGGTCGTCGTCACGGCGGTCGTCACGGCGCTCATCGTGGCGGCCCTTGCCGTGACGGTCACGGTATTGTGGCACGTATTGATTCTGGTACCAGCCATCCTGCACGAAGTAGACGCGCTGGCCGCAGGCGTTGTAGGCGCCGCAATGCTTGTCCCAGTGCTTGGCATGGCCCGGCGGTACGCGCAGGTAGATAGGCGCGCGCTCGACGTAGCGCACCGGACGCTGGACGATCACCGGCTCACGGTAAATCACCTGGGGCTGCGGATAATCGCCGATATCGATGCGGCCGTAAAAACCAGGCTGGCCGATGTTGATGGAAACGCCGACATCGCTGGCGAACGCTGCGGAAGACAACGCCAACAGGCTGGCGGCAAGTATCTTGGTTTTCATTTTGGCCTACTTTTCTTGTAATCTTGGCTGAGCGAACTTGCTCAATTGGAATAGTAACAAACCCCGCTCCGACTATCCGTACGCTAGCGTACATAAAAAGCCACAATGCCTCACCAAAGTTGCGCCAGCGGCAACACCACGCCGCTAAAGAAAGCCCAGTTGGGCGTGGCGCCGTTCAAGCCATGCGCGGCGCCGAGGTCCACGGTCAGCCGCCTGGTCGGGCTGTAGCTGAGCGCCACCAGCACTTGCGCGGTACTGGCCGCGCCGCTGCGGCGGCTGCCGGACCATTCGCCGGTCACGCCCCACTGCCCGTTCACCGGCGCCGAGAACGAGGCCGACAGACCGGTCTGCACCCGGCCGCTGCCGGCATCGTCGACGCCCAGGCGGGTGGCGTTGAGATTGGCGTCCATGTGGACGCTGCCCAGGTCGCGGCTGAAGATGCCGTTCAGGCTGTAGTCGGCGCGGCCACTGCCGATGCTGTCCCTGGCGGTGGGCGCCTTGGCGCCCAGTTCCAGGCCCAGCGCACTGCCCTCGTCCAGCAGGAAGGCGCGCTTCAGCACGAACAGCGTGTCGCCGATGCCGCGCGCATGCCCGCCGCTGCCGTCCGGCGCCGACACAAAGGCTTCGCCGCCGAGCACGAGGCCCCACTGTTCATTGAAGCCCAGCTTGAGCGCGTAAGGCAGGCTGTTGCGGCGGCCGTCATCGGATTTGCTGCTCAAGCCGCCCAACTCCAATTCCAGCTGGCCGGCGGCCGGCAACTGGGCAGGGCTGGAAACGGACGGGCGATACGGCGTGATCGGCGGCCCGTCTTCGGCCAGGCACAACAGCGGCAACAGGCAGAGCGCCGCAGCGAGAGTGGATTTCATCAAGAAGTGTCCTTGTCGGGCGATGCCGCCAGCCTAGCACGTCGCTTGCCGAAGGGAAAACACCCATGCTAGAATAATAGTTCGAGTCCTAACTATTAGCAGGTGAATGGTATGTCTTCTATCGAAGAGCGCTTCTCCGCCGCGCTGCACGGCACCGCCCGCGCCTGGCGCCTGGCCATCGACCGCCGCCTCAAGCACCTCGGCATCAGCCAGGCCAGCTGGATGGCGATCGCCTACACCGCCAAGGAAACCGAGCCGCCGTCACAGACCCGGCTGGCCACCCGCGTCGGCGTCGAAGACCCGACCATGGTGGCCACCATCGACCGCCTGGTCAAAGCCGGCTATATGCTGCGCACGCCGTCGGCGACCGACCGCCGCGTCAAGCTGGTCAGCCTGACCGACGAAGGCAGGAAGATCTACCAGACCGTCTGGAACGAGGCTTCGGCCGTGCGGCTGGAGCTGCTGGGCAGCACCGATCCGGCGCTGCTGCGCATCGTCACCGAGTTCCTGGAGACGATGCAGACCGATCTCGAAACGCGCCTATGAACCCGGCCGGCGGCGCGATCAACCGCCGCATGATCACCATCTCGATCATGCTGGCCACCATCATCCAGGCGCTCGACGGCACCATCGCCAACGTCGCGCTGCCGCACATGCAGGGCAGCCTGTCGGCCTCGCAGGACCAGATCACCTGGGTGCTGACCTCCTTCATCGTCGCCGCCGCCATCGCCACGCCGCTGACCGGCTGGTTGTGCGACCGCTACGGCCAGAAGAACGTCTTCCTGAGCGCGGTGGCCGGCTTCACGCTGGCGTCGGTGCTGTGCGGCCTATCGGGCTCGCTGGCGCAGATCGTCGCCGCGCGCCTGCTGCAAGGCGTGTTCGGCGCGGCGCTGGTGCCGCTGTCGCAGGCCACGCTGCTCGACATCAATCCACGCGAAAAACACGGCTCGGCCATGGCGGTGTGGGGCATGGGCGTGATGATAGGCCCCATCCTCGGCCCCACGCTGGGCGGCTGGCTGACCGACAGCTACAACTGGCGCTGGGTGTTCTTCATCAACGTGCCGGTCGGCGCGCTGGCGTTCTACGGCATCTGGCGCTACATCCGCGCGGTGCCGGGCGCGCGCAAGATGAGCTTCGACGGCTTCGGCTTCGCCACCCTCAGCCTGTCGATCGGCGCGCTGCAAATGCTGCTCGACCGCGGCGAACAAAACGACTGGTTCGCCGCCAAGGAAACCTGGGTGGAGGCGATCGTGCTGGCGCTCAGCTTCGCCTACTTTGTGGCGCACACCGCGCTGCGCCCCGCCGGCAAATCGTTCTTCGACTACCGGCTGCTGAAGAATTCGAACTACGTCAGCGGCCTGCTGTTCATCTTCATCGTCGGCCTGGTGCTGTACGCCTCGCGCGCGCTGACGCCGTCGATGCTGCAAAGCCTGATGGGCTATCCGGCCGCCGTCGCCGGCCTGGTGACGGCGCCGAGCGGCATCGGCACCATGGTCGCGATGATGGTGGTGGGCCGGATGGTGGGCAAGTTCGACCTGCGCCTGCTGCTGGGGCTGGGCTTCGTCATCACCGCCTTCTCGCTGTGGCAGATGACGCGCTACACGCTGGTGCTGTCGCGCAGCGACATCGTCTGGCCGGGCGTGATCCAGGGCCTGGGCCTGGGCCTGGTGTTCGTGCCGCTCAGCGCCGCCACCTTCGCCACGCTGTCGCCGGAGATGCGGGCCGAAGGCACGGCCATCTACAGCCTGATACGCAATATCGGCAGCTCGATCGGCATCGCCATGGTGCAGACGCTGCTGGTGCGGAACACCCAGGCCATGCACGCCACGCTGGCCGAGAAGATCACCACCGTCAATCCTTCGCTGCTCGACAACCTGGCCACGCCGGCAGCGGCGGCCGCGCTGAATGGCGAGATCACCCGCCAGGCCTCGATGATCGCGTATGTCGACGACTTCTGGCTGATGATGATATTGACCTTGTGCGTGATACCGCTGCTGCTGCTGATACGCCCGCCCGCCAAGCAGGCGGCGCCGGTGATCGACCATGCGGCGATGGAGTGATGATGAAACGATTGGAACCTCAAGTGAAAAAAACTGCCCTGCTGCTGACCGCCGTCCTGGCGCTGGCCGGCTGCGCCCACATCACGCCGGAGCAGCATCCGCCGGCCAGGCGCGACATCGCCGGCGCCGCGCTGCCGCCCACCATCCAGCTGGCACGGGAAGGCTGGCCCGGCGCGCAATGGTGGAGCGCCTACCACGACGAACAATTGAACGCGCTGATCAAGCAGGCGCTGGCCTCCGGCCCGACGCTGGAGGTGGCGGCGGCGCAGATCGGCAGCGCGCGTTCGGCGCTGTCGCGCAGCGCGGCCGACCTGGGCCTGGACCTCAGCGGCTACGCCGGCGCCAACCGCCAGCGCTACTCCGGCACCGGCCTGTTCCCGGAACCGATCGGCGGCGCCTGGTTCAGCGCCGAGACCCTGCGCCTGGACGCCCGCTATCACTTCGACTGGTGGGGCAAGAACCGCGCGCAGGTCGCCGCCGCCGTCGGCGAATTGAACGCCGGCCGCGCCGAATACGCGGAAGCGGAACGCGCGCTGGCCGCCGCCATCGGGCTAAGCTACTTCCGCCTGCAGGGCGCGTGGGCGCGCCTGGCCAACACCGAGCAGCTGGCCGCCACGCAGGCCGCGCTGGTGCAGGATAAGGCCAGGCGCGTCGCCGGCGGCCTGGCCGTCAGCGACGAGCAGCGCGCCGCCGAGGCGGAACTGAGCCTGATCCGCAGGCAGCAGGCGCAGCTCAAGGCCGACATCGGCCGCGAACGCGAAGCCCTGCGCGCCCTGCTCGGCGCCGACAGCGGCGCGCTGGCCGACCTCAAGCCGCAAGCGCTGGGCAGCGCGGCGCACGCCCTGCCCGCCCGCCTCGGCATGGAACTGCTGGCGCGGCGCCCGGATCTGCAGGCCGCGCGCTGGAAGCTGGAAGCCTCGCTCAGCAAGATCGACGCGGCCAAGGCGGCGTTCTATCCCGACGTCAACCTGACCGGCTCCATCGGCCTGGACACGGTCAAGCTGGAGCACCTGCTGCAGGCAGCCAGCCGCACGCTCTACCTCGGGCCGACGCTGACGCTGCCGCTGTTCGACAGCCGCCGCCTCGACGCGCAACTCGACAGCGCCCGCGCCGGCCGCAACGAACGCATCGCCGAATACAACCAGGCGGTGGTCGACGCCGTGCGCGAGGTGGCGCAGGACGCCGTGCAGCTGCAGGGCATCGAACAACAGATCGTGCAGCAGGCGGCGGCCACCGGCGCGGCGCGCGCGCAGATGGCGTCGGCGCAGGCGCGGCTGGAGCGCGGCCTCGGCGACCGCGCCAGCGTGCTGTCCGCGCAACTGGCGCTGCGCAAGCAGCAGGATGCCGGCCTCTATCTGCGACAAGTCCAGCTGCTGGCCGAAGTGACCCTGACCAACGCGCTGGGCGGCGGCTACCGCGAAGAAGCGCCCACCGCCACCGCCTCCAAATAAAACGGGAATCCCATCATGAGTACAGACATCACCCAACCCAACGACAACAAGCGCAAGACCGTGCTGGCCGCGATCACGCTGCTGTTCATCGCCGCCGGCGCGGCCTACGCGGTCTACTACCAGGCCGTGCTGTCGAAGCAGCAGGAAACCGACAACGCCTACGTGGGCGGCAACCTGGTCAACCTGTCGTCGCAGGTGACCGGCAACGTCACCGAGATCCGCGCCGACGAAACGCAGATGGTGCAGGCCGGCGCCACGCTGATCAAGCTCGATCCGGCCGATGCCGACATCGCGCTGAGCCAGGCCGACGCCCGCCTCGGCGCCGCCGTGCGCCAGCAGCGCCAGCGCTATGCCGACGTCGCCCAGTACGACGCCACCGTCGCGCTGCGCAAGCTGCAACTGAAAACCGCGGAAGACGACCTGGCGCGCCGCCAGCCGCTGGCGGCCGACCATACGGTATCGGGCGAGGAAGTCGACCACGCGCGCCAGGCCGTGGATAACGCGCGCGCCGCGATCGCGGTGGCCAGCAGGCAGGCCGAGGCCGCGCAGGCCGGCGTGGCGGGCGTGGCGCTGGCCCGGCATCCGGCGGTGCAGGCGGCCAAGGCGGACTATGTGCAGGCATGGCTGGCGGCGCGCCGCAACACCATCGTCGCGCCGGTGTCGGGCTATGTGGCCAGGCGCAGCGTGCAGATCGGCGCGCGCGCCACGCCGGGCACTTCGCTGATGGCGATCGTGCCGCTGGACCAGCTGTGGGTGGACGCCAACTTCAAGGAATCGGAACTGCGCGACATCCGCGTCGGCCAGAGCGCGAAGATCGAGGCCGATATGTATGGCAGCAAGGTCGAATTCCACGGCAAGGTGGTGGGACTGTCGGCCGGCACGGGCAGCGCGTTCTCGCTGCTGCCGGCGCAGAACGCCAGCGGCAACTGGATCAAGGTGGTGCAGCGGCTGCCGGTGCGCATCGCGCTCGATCCGAAGGAACTGGCCGAGCATCCGCTGCGCATCGGTCTGTCGACCACGGTGACGGTGGACATCAGCAAGACCGACGGTCCGGTGCTGGGCGCGGCCATGCCGCAGACCCCGGCCTACAGCACGCAGACGCTGGCGCAGCCGCTGCAACAAGCGGCCAGCGCCGCCGACGCCATCATCGCCCGCAACCTCTGACGCCATCGCCGTCGTTCCCGCGCAGGCGGGAATGACGTTATTTGCGCAGTTCGGCGTCGAGCTGGCGGATCGCCGCCTGCGCCTGGGTGATCACGCGGTCGGCGATGCGCTGGCGCATGCCGGGCACGCGGCCCGCCGCTTCGGCCTCCAGCAGCAAGGGCGTCAGCAATTGCAGCGCGGAGTCGTGGAAGCCCTGGGCCACCAGGTCCAGCTGGGCGTTGAAGCTCAGCTCCGCCGCCTGCAGCTGCTTGCGCAGTTCGGCCTCGAAGGCGGCGCGCTTGTCGCGGATCTCGGTGCGTTTGCGCTTGCCGCCGTCGGTAAACCATTTGAAGGCGCCCGCCAGCAGCACCGCGCCGCCGACAAACGGCGCCGCCGGCGCCACCACCGGCAACACCACCGCCGCGCCGATCAGATAGGCCGCCGTGCCGGTGCCGGCCGCCACCACCGCCCCGCTCATCAAGGTGACATTGGCCGCCGTGTCGACACTGTTGACGATGCGCGTACCAACCCGCAGCCGCGGCATCAACCTGGCCAGCGTCGAATGGTGCTGACGCTGGAACACCGACGATTGATTCAGCCGCATCGCCTGCTGGAACAAGCGCAAGTCTTCCTGCAACAGATGCAGCGATTGCTCCTTGCGGCGCACGATGCGGTCCAGCCGCCGCTCCATCTCCAAGCCGAACTGCTGGCGCCCCATGCTGGCCCAGACGTCGTCGTCTTTCCACTGGTCGGTGTTGAGACGGTCGGTGATCGCCAGTTCGATGGCGTTGCCGGCGTCGTGCACGGCGTCGTCGATTTCCTCCAGCAGCAGGCGGCGCTCGTGGGCGATGCGCTGGTCCACCAGCGTCAGGCGTTGCAGCACCTGGTTTTTCAGGTCGTTGGCGGCGCTGACCAGTGTGGCGGCCATGGCCTCGCCCACCGACAGCATGCGCGCCTGCTCCAGGTAGACGCTGATGTCCTGCGCGATGGCGGCGGTGGCGCTGCCGACCAGTTCCCGCAGCTGACTATGGTCGATGTCGCCGGACTGGAAATTGCGCGCGTGTTCGACCAGCACCGGCTGCCCGGCATGGCGGCCGAAATCGGCCACGGCGTCGGCCAGCGAGCGGCCGCGCACCAGCCGGCGCGCCTGCTCGCCCAGGTTGGCGAGGATGCCGCGTTCTTCGGTCTGCGGCAGGCGGTTCAGGTCTTCGGGCGAGAGGCGCGCAGACAAGGCCTTGGCCAGCCGTTGCGCCAGCGCGCGGGCGTCGGCGCCGTGCAGCGCCAGCAGCGGGATGGTCATGCTGAGGGCGTTTTCGCGCGCGGCCTGGTCGATGCCGGCGCTGCTGCGGCTCAGGGCATTGAAGGCCCAGCCGACGTCCACGCCCGATTCGATGGCGTTCAATACCAGGGCGGTGAAGACGGCGGAGGATTTGCCGTCGCCGGCGATGTCGGTGACGGCGGCGAACTGGGCCAGCGTGAGGCTGCCCTCGTTGCCGGCGATGGCGCCCACCGCGCGCGCATAGGCCGAGCTGAAGCTCTGGTCGCTGGACATGTGCTCGTCCAGCGAGCGCACATTGACCACATGGGTATCGCCTGGAGTACCGTGCTGATTGTTCACACCTGCTCCGCTTCATCAATAATGCTGTTATTGCATTTTAACTGAAGCGGCGCGATCACCACGTTGGCTGGCGAACGGCGAGAAGCGGATCTTGTCCAGCTCAACCCGGCACCACCTCGGTCGACAGGATCAAGGTCTCCTTGATCTCCTCCATCACGACATAACTTTTCGACTGCGCCGCCCCTGGCAAACTGAGCAGCATGTCGCCCAGCAGCTTGCGGTACTCGGCCATCTCATGGATGCGCGCCTTGATCAGGTAATCGAAATCGCCCGACACCAGATGGCATTCCTGCACCTCCGGTATGCGCAGCACCTCGCGCCGGAACTGTTCGAACACCGGCCCCGACTTCTGGTTCAAGGTGATCTCCACGAACACCAGCAACTTCGCCCCCAGCGCCGGCGGATCGATGCGCGCGTGGTAGCCGGTGATCACCCCGTCCCGCTCCATGCGCTTGACCCGCTCGATGGCCGGCGTGATCGACAGGCCGACCTGCTCGCTCAAGTCCTTCATCGAGATGCGCCCATCCTCCTGCAGGATGCGCAATATCTTTCTGTCCAGTTTGTCGAGGCTACGGACCGATTCTTTTTGAATTCGCATGAAAATCCACTGAATATGTCAAGTTATACAGTAACAAATACTAGTGATACAAGCATACCATAGCGGAATATCTGGTATGACTAAATAATCGGGAGACTGTAATGCGGGTTGTGATCTTGGGTAGCGGTGTCATCGGCGTCACCAGCGCCTACTATCTGGCGCAAGCCGGCCACGACGTGACCGTGCTCGACCGTCAGCCCGGTCCCGCGCTGGAAACCAGCTTCGCCAACGCCGGCCAGATCTCGCCCGGCTACGCCTCCCCCTGGGCCGCGCCCGGCATCCCGCTGAAGGCGATGAAATGGATGCTGCAACGCCACGCCCCGCTGTCGATCACCCCGGACGGCACGCTGTTCCAGCTGCAATGGATGTGGCAGATGCTGCAGAACTGCAATGCCGAGCGCTACGCCGTCAACAAGGAGCGCATGGTGCGCCTGGCCGAGTACAGCCGCGACTGCTTCAAGGCCCTGCGCGCCGCCACCGGCATCGCCTACGAAGGCCGCCAGCAAGGCACGACCCAGCTGTTCCGCACCCAGAAGCAACTGGACGACGCCGCCAAGGACATCCAGGTGCTGCAGGAAACCGGCGTGCCCTACGAGCTGCTGAGCCGCGAACAACTGGTCGCCGCCGAACCCGGCCTGGACCAGAACAAGCTGGTCGGCGGCCTGCGCCTGCCCAACGATGAAACCGGCGATTGCCAGCTGTTCACCACCCGCCTGACCGCCATGGCCGAGCAACTGGGCGTGAAGTTCCGCTACGGCGTCGACATCACCGGCCTGGTCACCGCCGGCGAGGAAATCAAAGGCGTGCAGTGCGGCGCCGAGCTGGTGACGGCCGACTCCTACGTGGTCGCGCTGGGCGCCTACTCGACCACGCTGCTGAAGGACCTGGTCAAGATCCCGGTCTACCCGCTGAAGGGCTACTCGATCACCGTGCCGATCGTGAACGCCGCCTCCGCGCCGCTCTCGACCATTCTGGACGAAACCTACAAGATCGCCGTCACCCGCTTCGACGACCGCATCCGCGTCGGCGGCATGGCCGAGATCGCCGGCTTCAACCTGGCGCTGAACCCGCGCCGCCGCGAAACGCTGGAAATGGTGGTCAACGACCTGTTTCCCGGCGCCGGCGACACCGCCGCCGCCACCTTCTGGACCGGCCTGCGTCCGATGACGCCGGACGGCACGCCGGTGGTCGGCCGCACCGGCCTGCGCAACCTGTTCATCAACACCGGCCACGGCACGCTGGGCTGGACCATGTCCTGCGGCTCGGCTCAGCTGTTGTCCGACCTGATTTCGGCCCGCCGCCCGGCCATCCTGGCGGACGACCTGTCGGTCAGCCGCTACAACCGCGACAGCGCCAGCCGCCGCCCGCAGTTCGCCAACGCCTGAAACGCTGGCCTCCGCTTTACCCCGTGCGCGGCGCCCGTAACGGCGCCGCGCACGGCTCCCGCCATGGCGCTGCGTCCGCGCAGGTCGCTTGATACTGTGGCATTGCCGCCTCCCTCTTGGCCTTTAAGCCGCTCCTAAGCCAAGATGGCGTTGAGATTGGGGCCGCGCATGCGTATAATTTTGATCATGAATAAACTAGAAGCATTTGGCCATATCGCGGCGCTGGCCATCCGTGGAGAGCTGGTCTTTCCGACCAGTGTCAATGCGGCACTCCGCGTCCAGCTCGCGCTCGACGATCCGGAATGCCCGGTCGACAAGGCCATCAGCCTGGTGCTGGCGGAGCCCATCCTGGCCGCGCGCACGGTGGCCATCGCCAATTCTGCGATGTTCAACCGCTCCGGCGCGCCGATGATCACCAACGTGCGCGGCGCCATCATGCGCATCGGCTACCAGAACCTGTTCGCGCTGGCCGCGGCCATGGTGGTGCGCCAGTTCGGCGCCAAGATCGCCGACCCCGAACTGCGCTACAAGGCTGAAAAGCTGTGGGACCACACCATCGCCGTGGCGGCGCTGTCGCGCATCATCGCGCGCCAGGTCACCGGCGTCAATCCGGACACCGCGCTGTTCGCCGCCATCGTGCACGAGGTGGGCGGCTTCTACCTGCTCTCGCGCGCCGACGAATTCCCCGGCCTGCTGGAAGAAGATCCCGAGAACTGGCACTCGGCCAGCGAGGAAATCATCACCCGCGAAGTGATGCGCAAGCTGTGCATCCCGGAGCCGGTGGCCGAAGCCATCGAAGGCCTGCGCGACAGCTTCATGTCGATCCCGCCGGACACGCTGCTCGACACCCTGCTGCTGGCCAACCACCTGACGCCGGTGAAGTCGCCGCTGCAGGAAGCGCAGCGCGACCTGCCGCCCCATTCCGATTCGGCCATCGACCTGTTCATCGACGAACAGAAGCTCGAAGCCATGCTGGCCGAAGCCAAGATCGACGCCATCGAAATGAACAACGCGCTGCTGGTCTGAGCTTCGGATCAGCGATTGGCATAGCCGGAGCGGAACGGCTTGCGGCTGCCGTCGGGCGCATACACAAAGCGGTCGACGGCGCCGATATCCGCGCCATACACATGCACGCCGACCGACACCCGGTCATCATAAGCGTTGCGCACTTCATGGATGTCGCCCAAGGTGGGCGACACCGCACCCACCTCTCCCGCCCGCAATAGCAAAGGCGCGCCGTCCACCACCAGGGCGCCGCTGTCGTCGTAGCGCCAAGCCTGCGCCGCTTCCGCGCCGCGCAGGATGCCGACCAGGCCCCACACCGTGTGATCGTGCACCGGCGTGCGCTGGCCCGGCCCCCAGACGAAACTGGCCACCGAATAACGCGCCGCCGGATCGAGATACAGCAGGTACTGGCGGTAGAACTGCGGATGCGGCTGCGCCAGCGTGTCGGCCAGCCAGTCGTCATGCGCCAGCAAGGCGCGCAGCAGCGCAGCACCGTGCGCCACGATGTCGGCTTCGGCCGGACCGCGCGCCAGCAGCGCGTCCATGCCATCGACAAAACGCCGCAGGCGCGGCGGCAGATGCGGTTGCTGCATGCTTTCTCCTGTCGAGGATATATCACCCCATCTTAGCGTAATTTGCTATCCTGATGCCCGCGACCACCACGGAGAATCTTGAATGCAGAATGCGCCACTGTCCTACGGTTCCGACTCATCGGGTCTGGTCTGCGGCTACCTGTTCGGCCGCGCGCCGGACGGCAAAGGCCTGCCGCTGGAAGCCGACGCAGCGCGACTATGGCTGGCCGAGCGCGAACAGCATCCGCGGGAATTCATCTGGCTGCACTACAACCTGGCCAACACCGCCAGCGAAAAATGGCTGCACGAGCACACCGCGCTGCCGGAGGAATTCTACGAGAGCCTGCACGAAGGCCCGCGCTCGACCCGCATCGAGATGGCCGACAACACGCTGATCGCCGTGGTCAACGACGTGCTGCACGATTTCTCCTTCGAGCCGTCCGACATCTCCACACTGTGGCTGAGCGTCGACCAGCAGATCGTCATCAGCGCGCGGCGCAAGCCGCTGAAGGCGGTCGACGGCCTGCGCAACGCGGTGCGCAACGGCGAGCCGATACGCTCGTCGGTGGAGCTGCTGATCCACCTGCTGCGCGACCAGGCCGACGCGCTGATCAAGATCGTCCGCAACGCCATCAGCACCGTCGACGAGATCGAGGACAATCTGCTGGCCGGCAAACTCAAGACCAAGCGCGCCAGCCTGGGCGCGCTGCGGCGCGTGCTGGTGCGCCTGCAGCGCCTGCTGGCGCCGGAGCCGGCGGCGCTGTTCCGACTGCTGCAACGCCCGCCGGCCTGGGTGGCCGAACTCGATGCGCAGGAGCTGCGCGAGTCGACCGAGGAATTCTCGATGGTGCTGGCGGACATGGCCTCGCTGCAGGAGCGCATCAAGCTGATACAGGAAGAGATCGCGGCGCTGGTCAACGAGGGCAATAACCACAGCCTGTTCGTGCTGACCATCGTCACCGTGCTGGCCCTGCCGATCAACATCATCGCAGGCCTGCTGGGCATGAACGTCGGCGGCATCCCGCTGGCGCAGGACCCGGAAGGCTTCTGGCTGGTGGTGGCGATCGTCGCCAGCTTCACGGTGATCGCCGGCTGGCTGGCCTTCCGCCGCCAGCGCGACGTGTCATAAGGCGCCAATGCCATGCATAAACTCAGCAATCGTTTCAACTACCTGCGCGGCATGGAAGCCCTGGCTGCCGTGGTGCTGCCGATTATCTTTGTCCTGGATTGGCGCAAGTCTGCAATGGGCGTGCATTGGCCGCTTGGGCTGGCGGCGCTGCTCTCGGTCAGCTATCTGCTGGCGCAGGGTGCGCTGTATTGGCAGCTGAAACACCGCGCCCTGTCGGCGTCGGTCCCGTTGCCGGGCTATTTTGACAGGCTGTTCAACGCATTCAAGGTATCCAATATTGCGCTGTTTGGCGCGGTGGCGCTCGGATTCGCCGTCCAGATCGTGGGCGCCGGCTGGCATGCGCAATTGGCATGGCCACTCGGGATTTTCCTGTTCGCCGTGCTTGAGCACATCAACTATTACCACTATCAACTCATGTATGACACTTCGGCATCGGTGCGTTATGTGCTGCGCAACCGCCGCCTTCGCAAAGCCGCACTCGGTGTCGACTTGAATCGGCGTGCTGGCCGCAGTGTTGCGTTGAACGATTGAATCCGCAGCCAGCAGCGGTCCGTCGCAATTAGAGATAATTTGAATTTGACTGAATGCGTATAGGAATCACATGGCGATGTGGCAAGTATCGGCGGTTGGCTGGGCCTTTGTAAAAAATGGTGTAGAACAAGATTGTGAAATATCGGGCTTTGTTCGTGCCGATGGCCCTGACGATGCGTTTTCGAGAGTCTGTACCATTGCAAGGATTCTTCATCCGGAGCTTTTACAGGCAGCCGGACCTTTTCCGCGCCCGGTAATCAACGCCGAAGAGATTCGAGAAATACCTGAAACGGAAGGTCCGGATATAGATAAGATCGAGGTATACTGGACCGAAAAAAAGTAGGCGGTCTCGCGGCCTGCAAACGGCCAGAAGCAGCCGCTCAAAGAACTTGGTGCATGAATGATGTATGGACATTTACAAATTTATTGAAAACCATGAGCTCGTATTGAACGTGTTCAGACGTTGGCCGGGCTTCCATGACGGTGAAGTGTATAAAGTTATACTTGACCGCACACGCCAATCATCCGATGGAGGATACTATCCGAGTATCGATTTGTATGTGCGTGGTTGGAATATGACTGGCGATGTCACCGAAGAGGGTTCGTATCGGCTAGAAAATGACTCCCTCGTTCATTTTCTGTTTGAGTATGTCAGCGACCTGGAACTGGATGGTCTAAACCATCAAAACGTGATTTCGGGATTAGACTTTAGTTTGTCGCATAACACAGGTAATGACGCGCCAACGCTTGCCGTCGAAATAAACCACTGCTATGGCCTTTCCGGTGGCTTTAAGGCTTTACGTGCGAGTGTTATTTCAGTAGCACCAATTGGCCGATGACGGCCAAAAGCAGCCTGTTGAACGAGTCCGCCCTATCTTTTAGAGCAAGTATGAGTACAGTAAAGTCACCGCAAGCAAAGAAGAAGCTTAGTCTGGAAAAGGACCGCCGCAACATGTACGGTGAGAGTCCTCATGCCAATCCACCCAAGTTAAGACTTTTCAGCAATTTTTCTGACTCATCGACTTGTGCGGCTTCCGGCCTGGGTTGCGTGGTTTTGAAACATTTTCGC
>KB906725.1:2341092-2919795 GCA_000381565.1 Oxalobacteraceae bacterium AB_14 | reverse complement strand
GGCCGCACTTTTAATACGGTGTCAAGTATATATTTGCAAATATTGAAAATAAATTATTTAACCGCGCACATTTTCCTTAACTTGGGTGGATTGGTGTTCGCTCTGGCTGGCTGTACGACTGTTACTGTAGTCGAAGGGAATAAAGTTGAGGAAGCGGTTGGTAACCTCCCCAAATTGGGCGTTACATCGTCGGTACCTGTCGGAGAGGTATTGTTCTCTCAATTTCGCTACTGGCGCAAAACCGGATATGTTTTGCGTGACTCTGCAAATGTCTCAATAGGTGGAGGCCAAGTCCATGTGAGTTCTGGTGACTTTCTCGTAAAGTCGATTGTGGAAGGTAAGACCGCTTATTGCACTGAGAAGCCAGCCTTTAGCATGATTGTTGGCGGCAAGACAGCATGTTTCACTGACCGTGAAAACAAAAACGTATTAAACGAAGTAAAGGTGGCATCTGATGTAATTTGGTGGTCCTCCGAGTTGACTACCCCGCTGGCGTACGCTACGTCTGAAATTGTCGTGCCACGACAAGACGCTATGAAAAGAGAACTTATTTATCAGGGAATTAGTAAAGACGTGCTGCGTCTTACATATCGGGAATACTTCAACGATATGGCTCGCCCTGCGTTCTTCCAAGATGTTACTTACGATGTATCGACGTTCCCCGCTGAGATTACGTTTAAATCAGTACGGTTGCGCATCCTGAGTGCTGGAAACAAAGGTATCGAATATCAAGCACTCTCAGGGTTTTAGTAAGCTGGTCGCAAGATCAAAATTCTGAAGAATATTATTTTTCCTGAAACATAAAATGCATGATGCGACGGTCGGCTATGGGGCGGAAGCCGACTGCCATCTAACGCATTGCGTCAGTCCAGAGCGGAGCCAGTACACATAAGGAAAGTGAATGAACGGACCATCCCCCAATACCCCGCATCCGATGGCCGGCTTCCCGCAAGTCTGCTACATCAAGAACACGGTGGACAATCCGAACATCATCATCGGCGACTACACCTACTACGACGATCCCGACGATTCGGAGAACTTCGAGCGCAACGTGCTGTATCACTTCCCCTTCATCGGCGACAAACTGGTGATCGGCAAATTCTGCGCACTGGCGCGCGGCGTCAAGTTCATCATGAATGGCGCCAACCACAAACTGTCCGGCATCTCGACCTACCCGTTTCAGATCTTCGGCAACGGCTGGGAGCAAGTGACGCCGTTGCCGGGCGAGCTGCCATACAAAGGCGACACAGTGATCGGCAACGATGTGTGGATAGGCTACGACGTGCTGGTCATGCCGGGCGTGACCATCGGCGACGGCGCCATCATCTCATCGCGCTCGGTGGTGACGGGCGACGTCGCGCCGTACACGGTAGTCGGCGGCAATCCGGCCCGGCAGCTCAAGGAGCGCTTTGCACCCGAGGTGGCGGCGCGTTTGCAGGCGATCGCGTGGTGGGACTGGCCCGCCGAACATATCACCGCCAACCTGCCCTTTATCGTGGCCGGCGATGTCGAGCTGCTGGCGCGTCTACAGCCGCATTCCTGAAGTTCCAGACGCGGGTCCCGCCGTAGGCCGCGAACAGCACGCCCATCGCCAGCGCGATCAGGTTGTCGCGTCGGTAGCTGCCCCGCACCGTGGACAGGCTGGAGACTTCCTTGCCGCCGACCGTCACGCCGTAGACCGCATAGAACCGCCCCGGCAAAAAACTCGGACTGCTGACCTGCCCCGGGTGGAAGCGCACCTTGATCGGATAAGCCTCGGCATCGCGGATCGCCGCGCGCAAGCGCTGGTCCGAATCGCCTTTGACGAACAATACGAACTGGCGCTGCTCGCCTTCCAGCGTGAAATACAGGCCGCCCTGCGCCGCCTGCGACCAGGCCACACGGCCGCTCGCCGTCTCCAGCTGATCGGCATTGGGGAAGTTGCGCTCCAGCGCGACGAACAGCAGCATCAGGCCGATGCCGAGCAGCAGAAAAAAGTACGCGCCGCGCTGGCTGGCAAACCAATTCTTCATCGTGTTTCTGTCCAAGAGTGATGCCGCATCATAGCGCAACGATGTATAGTTAAGGTTCTTGCAACCAAAAGCTAAAAACGTGCGTATCCAACTGAGAGAAAAAATCATCCGCGTCTGCAACGACAAGATCGCGCAAAAAGGCGAGACGGTCGGCCTGTCCTTCTACGCCTTCTTCGCCAACAAGAACGACGACCCGGAACTGCTGATGGAAGCGGCCGAATGGTGGATACGCACCCACGAACTCGATCACTTCGAGAAGGCCGTCAAGATCCGCACGATGGTCGAGCAACAGCAATGACCGCCATGCAGATCGATCACCTGTTCATCCGCGCCCGCGCCGGCGCGCCGGAAGCCGAACTGCTGCGCTCTCTCGGCCTGGCCGAAGGGTCGGGCAACCGCCATCCGGGCCAGGGCACCGAGAACCGCCGCATCTTCTTCCACAACGCCTTCCTCGAACTGCTGTGGATCGCCGACGACGATGAAGTGCGCAGCCCGCAGACCAGCCCCACCCTGCTGGCCGAGCGCCTGGCCGAAGGCAGCCCGGCCTGCCCGTTCGGCGTATGCTGGCGGCCGTCCGGCAACGATGCGACCGCGCCTTTCCCGTGCTGGAACTACACGCCGTCCTATCTGCCGCCCGGCATGCAGATCGGCATAGGCGCGGACGTGCCGGCCGCGGAGCCGATGTGGTTCTTCCTGCCCAAAAGCGCGGCGCCATCGGCCTATCCGGAAGCGCGCCGCCAGCCGCTGGACCATGCGGCCGGCGTGAAGGCGATCACTGCGGTCACGCTGACGCTGCCGCCGCAAGCCTTGTCGGCGCCCGCCCAGGCCAGCAGCTCAGGCACACAGCTGACCTTGCTCGAAGGCGACACCTACCTGATGGAAATCCATTTCGACCACGGCGTCCAAGGCCAGACCCACGATTGCCGCCCCACCCTGCCGCTGCTGCTGCACTACTGAATTTATAAACATTTTAGTTTACTTATTGACGAAGGCCGCTTACAGTGTCGGTACTCGCTCCCTTTGAATGCCGACGATGAAAACACCTCTGCTGATAGGCGCCGCCTGCCTGCTGGCCCTGCTCTCGACGATAGGCGCGTCGCTGCCCTATCCCATCCTGCCGCCACTGTTTGCCGCCGGCGTCAGCAACGGACTGAACCAGTTCCTCGGGCTGCCGCCCAAACTGCTGTTCGGCCTGGCGCTGACCATCAATCCGCTCGGCCTGCTGATCGGCTCCGCGCTGCTGGGGCCGATGTCCGACCGCTACGGCCGCCGCCCGGTGCTGCTGATCACCGCCGTCGGCGCCGCCATCGGCCATGCCGCCACGGCTTGCGCGCTGCTGCTGGAATCCTACCCGCTGTTCATCATCGCCCGCTTCGTCACCGGCCTGCTGGAAGGTAACGGCTCGGTGGCGCGCGCCATGCTGGCCGACCGCCTGGACGGCGACCTGCGCCGCAAAGCCCTGTCGTGGCTGAACGGCGCCTTCTACATGGGCTGGCTGGCCGGCCCGCTGTTGGCCGGCATGACGCTGGTGTGGGGTGTCACGGTGCCGTTCTGGATCGCCGTGGCGGCGCTGCTGATGGTGGCGCTGCTGGTGGCCGTGGTGCTGCCGAACGAGGCGCCATCGCTGGCGACCACCTCGTGGTGGCAGGTGGCGCGCGACCGCCATTCGCTCAACCTGCTGCGCGAACCGGACCTGCGCAACCTGTTCATCGTCACGCTGGCCTACACCTGCGGCGTGACGGCCTTCTACGAATTCTATCCACTGTGGCTGGTCGAGGTGCCCGGCTACGGTGCGCGCGGCATCGCCTGGACCACCGCCGCGATGTGCGCGGTGATGACCACCACCACCATGTTCGCCGGCCGTCCGTTCAAGGGCGAGCCGCTGCTGCGGGCGCGCCGCTTCGCGTTCGTCACGGCCTCGCTGATCGCGCTGCTCGCGGCCAGCAACGCATGGATCGGCATCGCCGCCATCATCCTGTACGGCATACCGCATTCGATCTACAACGCGATTGTCCCCAACTGGTGCGCCGAACGCTTCGGCGCGCACGGACAAGGCGCCGTCATGGGCCTGATCTCCACCACCTTCTGCCTGGCCAATATCATCATGGCCCTGGTCGGCGCGGTGCTGACCCTGATCGACACGCGCCTGATCCTGGTGCTGGGCGCGGCGCTGACGGCGTGGTCGGCCTGGCGCATGCAGACCTGGCACGCCAGCATGGCAGGCCGGGAAAAGCTGCAAGGCGCGCTGCAATGAACACCGCCGAACACACGCTGTTCCTGCTGAAGACGCGCGGCCCGCAAAGCGCGCAGCAACTGGCCGCCCTGCTCAACCTGACGTCGATGGGCGCGCGCAAGCAGCTCGAATCGTGGCAGGAAAAAGGCATGGTGACGTACGAGGACGTGGCGGACAAGCCGGGCCGCCCGTCGCGCCGCTGGCTGTTGACCGAGGCCGGCCACGCGCGCTTCCCGGACCGCCACGCCGACCTGACCTTGCAACTGATCGACCAGGTGCGCGGCCTGTTCGGCGAAGCCGGCCTCGATAAGCTGATCGGCGCGCGCGAGGCGGCCAGCGAGCAGCAGTACCGCCAGCATCTGCAAGCATCGGCCACGCTGTCGCAGCGGGTGGAGGCGCTGGTGCAGGCGCGCAGCACCGAAGGCTATATGGCCGAAATCGAAACCCGCGACGACGGCAGCATGCTGCTGATCGAGAACCACTGCCCGATCTGCGCGGCCGCCCGCCAGTGCCAGAAGTTCTGCCGCTCGGAGCTGGACGTATTCCAGCGTGTGCTCGGCCCCGAGTGTTCGGTGGGCCGCGTCGAGCACATGCTCAACGGCGCGCGCCGCTGCGTCTACGTGATCAAGCCGCTGTAGGCTCCGGCAAGGCCACCTGGCGCGCAAAGGAATGGGTCAACAGCAATTGCCGCAACTGCTCCGGCGGCAGCGGACGGCTGAACAGGTAACCCTGCATCTCGTCGCAGCCGTTCTGGCGCAGGAAGGCCTTCTGCTGCTCGGTCTCCACGCCCTCGGCGATCACGCGCAGGCGCAGGCGGTGCGCCAGGTCGATGATGGAGCTGGCGATGGCTTCGTCGCCCTCGCTCACGCCCAGGTCGCGCACAAACGATTTATCTATTTTCAGGGTACTGATCGGGAACGACTTCAGCGCCGACAAGCTCGAATAGCCGGTGCCGAAATCGTCGATCGCCAGCGACACGCCCATCGCCCGCACCTCCGCCATCTTGTCCACGGCCTGCTGCAGGTCGCGCATGATGACGCCTTCGGTCACTTCCAGTTCCAGCCATTCCGCCGCCAGGCCGCTGTCGGACAGCGCCTGCGCCACCCGCTGCACCAGCCCCAGTTCCTCGAACTGGCGCGGCGAGACGTTGACGGAAACGCGCAGCGGCGGCAGGCCGGCGTCCTGCCAGGCGCGGTTCTGGCGGCAGGCGGTCTGCAACACCCACTCGCCCAGCGCGATGATCATGCCGCTTTCCTCGGCCAGCGGAATGAAGCGGTCCGGCCCGATGCAGCCCTGCTCCGGATGCTCCCAGCGCACCAGCGCCTCCACGCCGAAGATGCGGCCCGTGTGCAGGTCGACCTTGGGTTGGTACTCCAGCCGGAACTGGCCGTCGTCCAGCGCGCTGCGCAAGCCTTCCAGCAGCACCAGCTTCTCTTCGATGCAGGCGTTCATTTCGCGGGTGTAGAACTGGCAGTTGTTCTTGCCCAGGTCCTTGGCGCGGTACATGGCGGCGTCGGCGTGCATCAGCAGCGTTTCGGCGTTGGCGCCGTCGTTGGGATAGACCGCCACGCCGATGCTGCAACTGACCTGGACCTCCTGCCCGCTCAAGGTGATCGACTTGAGCACCGCCTCGCGCACCCGTTCCAGCACCGGCGCGGCGAGCTCGCTGTGGCGCGGTTCGTTCAGCACTAGCACGAATTCGTCGCCGCCGAAACGACCGACGGTGTCGCCGGCGCGCAGGCAGGCGCCCATGCGCGCGGCCACCACCTTCAGCAGCTCGTCGCCGGCGTTATGTCCCAGGCCGTCGTTGACCAGCTTGAAGCCGTCGAGATCGATGAAGGCCACCAGCACCGCGCCGCCGTTGCGGCTGGCCTGGGCGATGGTCAGGTCGAGCCGGCTGGCGATCAGGCCGCGGTTGGGCAGCCCGGTCAGGGTATCGTGATGCGCCAGGTGCAGCATGCGCTCCTCGGCCAGTTTGCGTTCGCTGATGTCGCGCACGATGGCCACCAGTCCGCCCTCCACCGGCACCACCTGCTGGTGCAGCCAGCGCGCCCGCAGTTGCGGGATATTGCTCTCCCACTCCTGTTCATGCACGCCGCCGACCTGCGTCACGTGCACCAGGTGCTCGAACATGCCGTTGCTGCGCGCCTGCGGTATCAGGCCGCACAGCGTCATCAGGCGCAGTTTTTCCTTGCTGTAGCCGGTCATCTTCTCGGCCCGCGAGTTGGCGTCGACAAAAACGAAGTCGATGATCTCGCCGCCGATGTTGCGCACCTCGCGCATGACGAAGAAGGCGTCCAGGCTGGCCGCCGATGCCGCCGCATAGGTTTCCTGCGCGCGGCGCATGCGGGCGCGGTTGCGCGCCCCCTGCCAGGACCACAGCCATACCAAGGCGGTGCTCACGACCAGCACCACGCTGACGACCGAAGCCTCCCAGATTTTCTCGCGGCGCTGGCGCTCGAAGCCCGCCATCTGCTCGCGCTCCGACAGGCCGACCACCACGTTCAGGGCGACGCCGTGCAGCTCGCGCATGCCGCTGTAGCGACGCACGCCATCCACGGTGCCGGGCTGCTCCGCCGCCAGCGCCATATGCTGGCCAAAGGACAGCTTGTCGCCGACCCGCAGCGAGCGCACCACGCCGTCGCTGCCCACCAGGCCAAGCATGCCTTGCTCGCCGAGCCGGCTGCGTTCATAGCTGCTGGTGAAGTAGGCGGGATCGGTTTCGACGATGACGATGCCGGCGAAGTTGCCCATGTCGTCGTCCAGCCTGCGGGTGAAGTGCAAATGCCATTCCGTGTTGGCGGCGTCGCGCGTGGCCTGGCTGACGAAGGTGACGCCGCTGTCGCGCTCCTGGTGGAATTTGAAGTAGTTTTGATCGGCCACCGAAATCGGCAGCGCCTTGGGGTTGCTGGCGACGGTGAGGCCGTTGCGGTCGACGATACTGACCACAAACACCACGCCCGGTGGCAGCAGGCCCTCGCGGCCCAGTTCCGGCAGCGCGCCCAGCGCCCCCTTGCGTTCGACCGCGTATTTGAGCACGCGCAGCGTCTGGTCGATGCCGTCCAGGCTACGCGCCACCTGCGCCTCGTAGGTGCCCATCAATTCACGCAGTGTATCGGCGGCGGCCTCGCGCGCGTGGGCGCGCTCGGCGTCCACCTCGTGGAACGTCACCACCCAGATCGCCACCAGCAGCAGCATGGCGAACAGCGGCAGCGAGAAATGCGTGTCCAGCCCGCGCCGCAGCCAGCGCTTGCGCAAGGTGTCGCCGCGGCTGCGCGCTGTCATCGCGTCACCAGCACGGCTTTGACGCTGCCATCCAGGGCCGCGCGGTCGATATAGCCGATCATCGATGGATTGTCGGCCACCATCTTGCGCACGGCGATGCTGTTGGCCAGTTCGCGCGGCGGCTGGCCGCTGCCGGTGAACACCATCTTGGTCCAATAGGCCTTCATCAGCGCCGGCGACTTGGCCGCGACCTTGCTGTAGAACTCATCGCGCAGCGGGCTGCCGAGCGGCAGGTCCAGCGCCATGGCTTCGTCGCCGCCGGGGAAGCGGCCGGTCTGCGCCAGGAAGATGTCAGCCACCTGCTCGGGACGCAGCGCCGACAGGGGATTCCTGGCCGAGACGATGACAAGCAGTTCGGCCGCGCCGGCGCCGGCGCAAGCCAGCACCAGCAACACCAGGAAGATCAAGCGAAGGATATACATGTGATCCCCGTCAGAACACAAAATCGACCGACGCGCTGATCACGCCGATCGGGTGGCCGGACTGGAAGCCTGGCTGCACATTGATGAAGGTGCCGTTCGAGCCTTGCTGCGGCGTCAGGCGGTCGTACTGCAGCTTGACCGCGTAGTTGGCGCGCAGGTCCCAGCGGATGCCGGCGGTGATGCTGCGCTGCTGCGGTATCGTGTCGAGCATCTGGCTCAAGCCCGCGTTCAGCTGGGCGCCGGCGCCGGCCAGTTGCGGCGGCAGGCCGCGCAAGTCCAGGCCCGCGATGCGGGTCGGCATATTGGCGCGCGACACGGCGTAGGAGATGTATGGCGTCAGGTCGCCGTGGCGGTAGCCGCCGCTGACATAGGCGGCGGTCTTGTCGCCCAGGTAGGAGCGGGCGTTCATGCGCCCCACTTCACCCATCAGGAACCAGGCGCCCGGATCGTAGCTGACGCCCAGCGAGACCACGTCGGCCCGCTTGGCGTCGACATCGTAGCGCGCGGCCAGCGCCACGCCCTGCGGCCCGAACTGGTTCAAGCCGGCGAACAGTTCGCGCGCCAGCTTGAGCGTCAGCTCGGTGCTCATCGCACTGGCGCGCACGGTCAGCGCGCCGCTGGTGGTGGTGTTGGACAGGCCCGTCATCGCACGCGCCACGGCATGCGCCTGCGGCGTAACGGTGACATCGGTGTGGCCGAAGAAGAACTGGGTGACGTTGTTGATTCCGGCCGCGCTCCAGCGGTAGCTGGCGTCGACGCCGTCGCTGTTGCTGATCGGGATGGCGCCGTACACCTCGACCGGCGGCCGCACCCATGGCAGGGCATAGCCGGCCTTGCGATAGTCGCCGGCCAGGAACAGCGGCAGCGCGATGCGTCCCACGCGCAGGCTCAGGTCCGGCGTGGCCTGGTATTTGACGTTGGCCCATTCGACCATCGGCGCATAGCCGCTTTGCAGCGTGCGCTCGGAAACCATCTGCAGCACCGCCGACCAGCGGCTGTCCAGGTTCAAGCCCAGTTGCATGCCCACGCGGCTGTCCACCGTGGCGCTCCATTCGTGGCTGGCGCCGGCGTTGCCGGGATTGAGGACGTTGCCGGTGAAGTCAGACTGGCTGTCGTTACTGTGCACAAAACCCAGCGTGCCGTAGCCGCCGAAAGTCCAGCGCGGCGCGGCGGCGCCGTCGTCGGCCTGCGCCACGGCGCAGGCCAGCATCGTCAAGGTAAAGGCCAGCGACGCCCGGGCGGCGCGCAGCGGTGAAGAATCAAACGTCATTCGTGGTTCCTGTCTTTCGTTACATACGGCGTGTTCTGCCAAGTGCACCGTGTTCAGGACGCGCGAAGACGCGGACGCAGGCCGCAAGGACGGGCGATCATGCTCAACAAGGTGGAAAGGTCGCGGCTAGCGCGCGTGGCACATGGCTAAGGTGCCGTTCCGGAGAACTGCTACGGATGTAAGTACTTTATACTGCCGTAAAGCAACTGTCGATGCATTAGAGTACAACACCAAGAAATCTATCGAAAAACCACGGATTTGGATAATTAAATACTAATTTAGATAGCACAACGCCACCAAATATCTTGCATCGTCCATCATCTTGCGAAGGCGACTACACGTTGCCTACAGCGGCCGCGGCGTTCCGGAACAGGTCGTCGACAAAATCGACGAACACCTTGACGCGGGCGGCGCGCTGGTGGCGCTGCGGATACAGCACCGACACCTCCGGCCCCGGCGCCTGCCATTGCGCCAGCAGCGGCACCAGCGCGCCGCTGCGCAGCGGCTCGATCAGCGACACCGACAGGTGCTGCACCACGCCCCCGCCGCCGATCGCCATCTCGATCAGCGCTTCCACATGGTCCATCGCCACCGCGCCGCGTGGCGTGGTGGTGAAAGGCTGGCCATCCTGCTGGAAGACCCACGGCCGCAGCTGGCGGGCCTTGGGATAGACGAAGTTCAGGCAGGGGATGTGGTTCAGGTCATCGGGATGCTGCGGCCGACCGTGGCGCGCGATGAACGCCGGCGAGGCGCAGCAGATGTAGCGGTTCTTGAAGACGCTGCGCGCCACCAGGCCGGAATCGGGCAGTTCGCCGATGCGCAGCATCACGTCCACGCCCTCATCCACCATGTCGATCAGGCGGTCGTTGGCGGTCAGGCGCACACTCAGCTCGGGATACGCGGCCAGGAAGCCCGGCAGCGCCGGCGCCACGAACTGGCGCGCCAGGATGCCCGGCATGTCGACCCGCAGGCTGCCGCGCGGCGCCTGGTGGGCGTCGTTCATGCTGCTTTCCAGCTCCGCCATCTCCTCCAGCAGCCGGCGCGCCTGCTCGACGCAGCGTCGGCCCTCGTCGGTCAGCGACATGCTGCGCGTGGTGCGGTTCAGCAGCTTGACGCCGAAATGGGTCTCCAGCACGCCGATCTGGTGGGTCACCGAAGACGTCGAAATCCCCAGCTTGGCGGCCGCCCGGCTGAAGCCACCGGCATCGACGACGGCGCAAAAGATTTTTAGGGCATCCAGACGGTCCACGGTTACTCCTTGTTTTGGGCTGATTATCCACGATTCCGGGATACTGAATGCGGCGCAGCCCACTTTTTCCCGCCGCCGCCCGGCCGCAGAATAGCTCCATCAACCCATCACCAAGGAGCTCCACCATGAACACCATGCAGGCCGTCGTACTGAACGCCTTTAATATGCCTTTGTCGGATCAGCAGATCGCCCGCCCAGTGGCAGCCGCCGGCCAGGTGCTGGTGCGCGTGATCGCCAGCGGCGTCAATCCGCTCGACACCAAGATCGCCGCCGGCAAGGCCGACCACGCCCAGGTCCAGCTGCCCGCCGTGCTGGGCATCGACATCGCCGGCATCGTCGACAGCGTTGGCGAAGACGTAACAGGCTTTGCCGCCGGCGACCGCGTCTTCGGCATGACGGGCGGGATAGGCAAGGTACAAGGCTCGCTGGCGCAGTACGCGGCGGTGGACGCACAACTGCTGGCCCACATGCCGTCGCAGCTGAGGATGCGCGAGGCGGCGGCCCTGCCGCTGATCTTCATCACGGCATGGGAAGGCCTGGTCGACCGCGCCCGCGTCGGCGAGGGAATGAAAGTGCTGGTGCATGGCGGCGCCGGCGGCGTTGGCCACATGGCGGTGCAGTTGGCCAAGGCGCGCGGCGCGCAGGTCTACGCCACCGGCAGCGCCGACCAGCGCGACACGATCGAGAACATGGGCGCGACCTTTATCGACTACCGGGCCACCAGCGTCGAACAATACGTCCAGCAGCATACCGACGGCGAAGGCTACGACGTGGTCTACGACACCGTGGGCGGCGCCACGCTGGACGCCTCCTTCCGCGCCGCGCGCCAGTACGGCGGCCATGTGGTCAGCTGCCTGGGCTGGGGCACGCATGCGCTGGCGCCGCTGTCGTTCCGCGCCGCGACCTATTCCGGCGTGTTCACGCTGCTGCCGCTGTTGTCCGGCAAGGGCCGCGCCAACCACGGCGCCATCATGAAGGAAGCCGGCGCGCTGGTCGCCGCCGGCAAGTTGAAAGTGGCGCTGGACGCGGGCGTCTACACGCTGACTGCGGCCAGCGTCACCGCCGCCCACAGCGCGCTGGCCGAAGGCAAGGCGCGCGGCAAGGTGGTGGTGCAGGTGGCCGACATTTAAGGCTTGAGCGTGTCGGCCTCGCCGAACGACGCCGGCGGCGCGAACTGCATGCCCGGATTGGCGAACATCTTCACCGGCCGGGTGCTGGCGTTCTTGATGAAGCCGAACTGGCCGGGGTCATACTGGAACCGGCCGGCTTCGTTGACGATGGAAATCCCTCCGGCGCTGACGTGCACATGCAAGCCCGGCTCCAACCCCGGCGACGGCTCGGCATCGTCCTTGCCGGTCAGGTATTCGAGGAAGAAGGTGGTGCCGCGTATGCCGATGGTGGCGCTGGGCGTCTTCATCGCAAACTTGTCCTTGTTACGCTTGCCGAGGATGCCGGTCAGCGAACGCAGTCCGCCCTTGACCAGCGTGAAGGCGGCACGGTCGCCTTCAGGCTTGTCGCCGTCGAAGGTAAATTGGTCGACGACGACGGTGGTGCCGGGCTTCAAGGTCAATTCGCTGTTGTCGATGAAACGCACCATCGCCCAGGCGCCGGCGGCGGTGGCCAGCGTGTCGCCGCTCTCCACTTCCGATTGCGCCTTGAGCGGCTTGACCACGCCGGACGGCGAACGCGCCGTCATCGGGCCGCTGGCCTGCACCACCACCCCGGCCACCTGCGCCGCCGAAGCCAGCACCGCGTAACTCCAAAGCAGCAGCGCCGCCAATACATTCCTGATCGACATGTATCACCCATCCAGAATTTGAACAGCACTTTATACCATGCCCGGCAGCGGCGCCGGCGATTGACTTCCAACGCGACATCCCCAACTATAGCGGCATGCGCAAACCGCCCGCCGCCGCCGACCTGTGGCAAGACTTCCACCCCGCCGTGGCGGCATGGTTTCGCTCGGCCTTTGGCTCGGCAACGGAGGCGCAGCGGCGCGCCTGGCCGCTGATCCAGGGCGGGCGGCCGACGCTGATCGCCGCGCCCACCGGCTCGGGCAAGACGCTGACCGCCTTCCTGGCCGCCATCGACGCGCTGGTGGCCGAAAGCGCCGAGGCGCCGCTGCCCGACGAATTGCGGGTGCTGTACGTGTCGCCGCTGAAGGCGCTGTCCAACGATATCCGCCTCAATTTGCTGGCGCCGCTGGAAGGCATCAGCCGCGAGCTGGCCGCGATGGGACTGGCCGACCACGGCATCCGCAGCGCCGTGCGCACCGGCGATACCACCCAGACCGAACGCAACGCCATGCGCCGCCGCGCGCCGCACATCCTGGTGTCGACGCCGGAGTCGCTGTACGTGCTGCTGGGTTCCGACAGCGGCCGCGCCATGCTGTCGACCGTGCGCACCGTGATCGTCGATGAGATCCACGCGGTGGCCGGCAGCAAGCGTGGCAGCCACCTGGCCCTGAGCCTGGAGCGGCTCGATTCCTTGTGCGCGCGGCCGCCGGTGCGGGTGGGCTTGTCGGCCACGCAGAAGCCGCTGTCGTTGGTGGCGCAGTTCCTGGTCGGCGCCGGCGGCGATTGCGCGGTGGTCGACGTCGGCCACGTGCGCGCGCGCGACCTGGGCCTGGAGCTGCCACCGGTGCCGCTGGAGGCGGTCATGGCCAACGAGGTGTGGGAGCGCGTCTACGACCGCCTGGCCGAGCTGGCGGTGCTGCACAAGACCACGCTGGTGTTCGTCAACACGCGGCGCATGGCCGAGCGCATGGCGCGCCACCTGGGCGAGCGGCTCGGCGCGCAACTGGTGGCGGCGCACCACGGCAGCCTGGCCAAGGAATACCGGCTCGACGCCGAACAGCGCCTCAAGCGCGGCGAGCTGCGCGTGCTGATCGCCACCGCCTCGCTGGAGCTGGGCATCGACATCGGCGACGTCGATCTGGTGTGCCAGATCGGCTCGCCGAGGAATATCGCCGCGCTGCTGCAGCGCGTGGGCCGCTCCGGCCACCAGGTGGGCGGCCTGCCCAAGGGGCGCCTGTTCCCCACCTCGCGCGACGACCTGATCGAATGCGCGGCGCTGCTGGACTGCGTGCGCCGCGATGAGCTGGACCTGCTGCATATTCCATCCGCGCCGCTGGACGTGCTGGCGCAGCAGATCGTCGCCGAAGTGGCTTGCCGCGAATGGCGCGAGGACCAGCTGTTCGACATGGTGCGGCGCGCCGCGCCCTACGCGCAGCTGGAGCGCGGCAGCTACGACGCCGTGATCCGCATGCTGTCGGAAGGTTACACGGGCCGCAACGGCGTGCGCGGCGCCTACCTGCACCGCGACACGGTGGCCGGCGCGCTGCGCGGCCGGCGCGGCGGCAAGCTGACCGCCGTCACCTCCGGCGGCACCATACCGGACAACGCCGACTACACGGTGGTGCTGGAGCCGCAGGGCCAGATGGTCGGCACGGTGCACGAGGACTTCGCCGTCGAGAGCCTGGCCGGCGATGTCTTCCAGCTTGGGAACACGTCATACCGCATCCAGCGCATCGAAGCGGGCAAGGTGCGGGTGGAGGATGCGCACGGCGCGGCGCCCAACATCCCCTTCTGGCTGGGCGAGGCACCCGGCCGCAGCGACGAGCTGTCGATGGGCGTGGCGCGCCTGCGCGGCGAGATCGAACGCCAGCTGGCCGGCAGCCCTGACGCCGCCCCGGACGGCGCGGCCGCCATCGAGCGCGCCGTCGACTGGCTGTTCGAGCATCTCGGCCTGGCCGACGACGCCGCGCGCCAGATCGTCGAATACCTGGCCCGTTCGCGCGCCGCGCTGGGCGCCCTGCCCACCCGCGACACGCTGGTGATGGAGCGCTTCTTCGACGAATCGGGCGGCATGCAGCTGGTGCTGCATACGCCCTACGGCAGCCGCATCAACCGCGCCTGGGGACTGGCGCTGCGCAAGCGCTTCTGCCGCAGCTTCAACTTCGAACTGCAGGCCGCCGCCACCGAGGACGCCATCGTGCTGTCGCTGTCGACCGCGCACAGCTTCCCGCTGGACGAGGTGTGGCGCTACCTGCGCCCGGCCACTGCCGAGCACATACTGATCCAGGCTTTGCTGGACGCCCCGCTGTTCAACGTGCGGTGGCGCTGGAACGCCACCACCGCGCTGGCCCTGCCGCGCTACGCCGGCGGGCGCAAGGTGGCGCCGCAACTGCAGCGCATGAAGAGCGACGATTTGCTGGCCTCCGTCTTCCCCGACCAGGCGGCGTGCCTGGAAAACATCGTCGGCGAACGCGAGCTGCCCAGCCATCCGCTGGTCGACCAGACCCTGGATGACTGCCTGCACGAGGCCATGGACTGCGAAGGCTGGCTGGCCCTGCTGCGCCGCATGGAAGCGGGCGAAGTGCGCTTGATCGCGCGCGACCTGCCGGCGCCCTCACCGCTGGCGATGGAGATCCTCAACGCCCGCCCCTACGCCTTCCTCGATGACGCGCCGCTGGAGGAGCGCCGCACCCAGGCCGTCATCAACCGGCGCTGGACCGATCCCGCCTCCACCGACGACCTGGGCGCGCTCGACGCGGGCGCCATTGCCGGCGTGGCGGAAGAAGCCTGGCCCAGCGTGCGCAACGCCGACGAGATGCACGAGGCCCTGATGTCGCTGGCCTGCGTCACGCAGGCGGAGGCGGCCTCCAACGACGGCTGGAGCGGCTGGCTGGAGGCGCTGGCGGCCGGCGGTCGGGCAACGCGCCTGCGCGGCGATGCCGGGGCGGCAGGCGGCATCGACTTGTGGGTGGCGCTGGAACGCCTGGCCTGCGTGCATGCCGCCTACCCGCGCGCGCGCGCCACGCCGGCGCTGGCCGCCCCCGCCGATGCTGGCCTCGACGCCGAGGGCGGCTGGACCGCCGATGCCGCGCTGGTTGAAATCCTGCGCGCGCGGCTGAGCGGCTTCGGCCCGCAGACGGTGGCCGCCATCGCCGGCGCGCTCGGTCTGACGGCCAGCTCCACCACCATCGCCCTCACGCACCTCGAAGGCGAAGGCTATGTGATGCGCGGCCGCTTCTCGCCCGGCGCCACGACGGAAGAATGGTGCGAACGGCACCTGCTGGCGCGCATCCACCGCTACACCATCAAGAGCCTGCGGCGCGAGATCGAACCGGTGGAACGCCAGGACTTCATGCGCTTCCTGTTCGACTGGCAGCACCTGTCGCCCGACACCCAGCTGCAAGGCGAGGAATCGCTGCCGCTGCTGCTGGCCCAGCTGGAAGGCTACGAGGCCGGCGCCGGCGCGTGGGAAAGCGATCTGCTGTCGCTGCGCATGCAGGACTATTCGAAAACCTGGCTCGATGACCTGTGCCGCAACGGCAAGCTGATTTGGACCCGCATCGGCGCGCCGTCCAGCGCCGCCGGAGGACCGGTGCGCAACACGCCGCTGGTGCTGCTGCCGCGCCGCCAGCTGGCCCTGTGGCATGCGCTGCCGGCGGTGGCCGCCGAGATCGAGATTTCGCCGCGCGCCGCGCGCGTGCTGGCCGCGCTGCGGCGTGACGGCGCCATGTTCTTCGATGAACTGGTGCAGGACGCCCGCCTGCTGCCGGTGGAGCTGGAAAACACGCTGGGTGAACTGGTGGCGACCGGTTTGGTCAACGCCGACAGCTACGCCGGCCTGCGCGCCATGCTGCTGCCGGCGAACAAGCGCGCCAGCAACGACAAGCGCCGCCTCCGTGGCGCCGGCGCGGCGCCGTCGATGGAGGAAGCTGGGCGCTGGGCGCTGGTGCGGCGCGGCGACGGCGTGACGATCCGCGAGCGGGTCAGCGACATCGCCGCCGCGATCAAAGAGCCAGCGGCCACCGGCGACAGAGGCGTCACCACCCGCGCCGCGCCGCCGGCCCGCAAGCCACGCACCGATCCCGGCACGCTGGAGCACATCGCCATGACGCTGCTGCGCCGCTACGGCGTGATGTTCTGGCGCCTGCTCGAGCGCGAGGCCGCATGGATGCCGTCCTGGCGCGAGCTGCTGCCGGTCTACCATCGCCTCGAAGCGCGCGGAGAGATACGCGGCGGCCGTTTCATCGCCGGCCTGTCGGGCGAGCAGTTCGCCCTGCCCGAAGCCATCCCGCTGCTGCGCGACGTGCGCCGCCGCCAGCACGACGGCGGCCTGGTCTGCGTCTCCGGCATCGATCCGCTCAACCTGTGCGGCACGCTGCTGCCCGGCGACAAAGTCCCCGCGCTGGCCGGCAACCGCCTGCTGTTCCGCGACGGCCTGCCGGTGGCGACGCTGGTGGCCGGCAAATTCAACTATCTGTACCAGCCGTCCGCGGCGGAACGGGAAGCGCTGCGCGGCGCGCTGGTGCACGCCTGAATCAGCCGCACTCGCTGTCCATGCGTTGAACGCACGGTGTGATGGCGTACAGAGTGCGCGCAGATTGCAGCATATCTTGACGGTTGACAGTTTAACCGACGAAGGAACCGCCATGCGCCTGCCTCTGATTGCCCCGCAAGACCTGACGCCCGAACAAAAGCCCCTGTACGACAATATGCGCAAGGGCATCACCAGCAACTTCAACGACTTCATCGCCGTGCGCGAGGACGGCGCCCTGATGGGACCGTGGAACCCGTGGCTGCACGAACCCGCCATCGGCAAGGCGATCTGGGACCTGACGCTGGCGATGACGGCCAACGCCACGCTGCCCGACAACGCGCGGCAGATTGCCATCCTGGTGGTGGGGGCCAGCTACAACGCGGCCTATGAGATCTACGCCCACATCGCTGTCGCCGAGCGCGAAGGCATGTCGGCAGAACGCCTGGCCACGCTGATGGCGGACGTCAAGCCTGCGGACCTGAACAAGGAAGAAAGCGTGGCCTACGACATGGCCTACGCGCTGAGTCGCGGCGGCACGCTGCCGGAGCCCTTGTACCGCCTGGCGGTCAGCACCTTCGGCCAGCATGGCGCCAATGAACTGATCTACCTGGTCGGCCTGTATGCGCTGGTATCGGTCACGCTGAACGGCTACAACGTGCCGGTGCCCGAACGGGATTGAGGCCTGCATCGCCCTATCCTTGCGTCACGGCCTTCTGCGCCGCCGCGAAGACGTCGCGTGCGGAGGTTGTACCCGCTATGTGCTGAGTGCGCTCGGCTCCGAGATCCATCCATCCCGCATTGACGGCCTCGTACATTTCTTCGGCAGGTCCGCTGTGGCCCTTCGGAATGCCGAATTGCTCCAACGCTTGCGCCCACCCGGCACGCGGGATGGCAAATGCTTTCACGTCGAGATTCAGGACTTGGCCCAATTGCTCCGCCACTTCATCAGCAGTGACCATCGAACCAATCTCGACGATGCGCTGCCCTGACCACGCTGGTCCGGTCAAAAGCGCTGCGAACTCCGCGCCGATGTCGTTCGTCGCGACCATGGTCGATTTCCGGTTGGTCGGATGGTAGAAGACCGGCAGCGTTCCGCCCTTCGCGGCCTGCAAGCCGAAAAGAAAATTCTCGAAGAATCCGCCTGCGCGCACAAATGCGACTGGCGAAATCAGGTCGCCCAAGCCCCGCTCCAGAAGCGACAAGGCCGTGATCACCCCGTGTCCGGTGGTTCTGTTCGCCCCCATTGACGAAAGCGCGACCACTCGCGGCGGCGCTGCCTTGGTGAGCGCCTCGACATAATTTGCAATCACGCCCTTTGCTTCCTTGTAGTCGGATGACGGTGCCCAGACGGGAGGCAACATGACAAACGCGCCTTCGACGCCTTTGAGCGCTCGCTCGATGGCTGCCGAATCATTCCAGTCGCCGTCAACCAGTTCCACCCCCTGGTTCGCCCAGCTAACCGCCTTCTCGCGGTCGCGGACCAGCGCGCGCACCTTCTTGCCTTGCGCAAGCAGATGCCTAGCCGTCGCGCCGCCCACGTTTCCCGTGATTCCCATGACTAAAAACATGCGTTTTCTCCTGATGTTGAGGGACAGAATACTGCCCAGGTTGTTAAAAAATAGACGTTCTCTTCCGGTCTTGAGGGATACAACACCGTCCCTTTTGATTCAACGGACGAGGGGCAGAATGGCCCGGATACGGGAATCGCGCGCATAGAGGCCGCCCCAGATCATCGCGCCCAGAAGCAGGGAAATGATTTCTGGCGGCGACCCTAACTCACCAATTCGGACATGGGCGCAGATAGCGCCTCCCAAAAAACCTGTCAACAGGATGGCGCCGAGAAAGGCGGTCGCCGGGATCGCGTAAAGGATGGCGCAGGCAAGTAGGAGCGGCCCCACGACACGGGTTAGCTCCAGCGGGAACCCGGTTTCATGCAACATCCCGGCGATCTGTGCCGGGGCGAAAAGCTGAATCGCGCCGTCCGCCAGCAGAGCGATAACTACTAACGCGCTCATTATCCGGCCAGCCCAAAGCTTGCGACGCAACGTCAAGCTTTCAGGCGCCCGATGCTGGTCGATAGTTTCAGCCATTTCATTTCTCCGATGGGGAATGTCAATATTTGGAGCATACTGTGTCCTTTAGCAGTGATAAATACCGAGAAAACTAACTCATTGTTCTCTCTATAGCGATCAATGCCATGCTGAGGCACGACTATGCAAAATCTCGAACCCATCCTCATTTTCATCACTGTCGCGGAAATGGGGAGCTTCACCCATGCAGCCGACAGCCTGGGCATTCAGAAAGGAAGGGCCTCAACGGCGGTCCGAAAGCTGGAAGAAGATATCGGGGTCAGGCTTTTGCACCGGACGACTCGTAGTGTGCAGTTGACCGAAGACGGACGGGTATTTCACGCACGTGCACGCGATCTGCTTGCCGAAGTTGATGATCTGCATTCAATGTTCGCAAGCGATCGGCTGGCACTTCGCGGGCGCTTGCGGGTTGATTTGCCGAGCGAGCTGGCCCGCATCACTATCGTGCCAGCCTTGCCGGAATTCATGGCGACTTATCCCGAGTTGGAGCTGGAGATGTCGAGTACGGACCGCCAAGTTGATCTGGTTCAAGAGGGGTTTGATTGCGTGTTGCGACTTGGTCCCATCGGGGACGAGACGCTGATAGCCCGCCCGCTGGGCAAGTTACGCATGGTCAACGCCGCCAGTCCGGCCTATCTGGCGCGCCATGGCGTCCCCCGGTCGCTGGAAGATCTGCAGCGCCAGGAACATCGGGCAATTCATTTCGCCAGGACGCTCGGCGCCAAACCTTATGGATGGGAGTATCCGCACGGTGACGGCTACGCGAGGCTTCAGTTACGGGGTATGCTGCATGTCAACAGCGTGCAGAGCTATGAAGCCGCTGGTATCGCCGGCCTTGGCTTGATTCAGGCACCGCTGCTGGCGATCGGCCGTTATTTGGAGAGTGGCGCATTGATAGAGCTGCTGCCGGATTTTCAGCACAAGCCGCTCGACGTCTCTCTGGTAGTCGCGCATCGGCGCAACCTGTCGCGCCGGGTCCGCGCCTTCATGAAATGGATCGAAAGCGTCCTCGCGCCCCATTTGGAATAGCGAAACGGACCGCGCCGCCCGGCCGTCGCTGCCGCGCAGCATGCCCATACCAAAATATCGCTTGCCATCACACCTCCGCGGAATATATGATTCGCATACGTTTCATATATAGGATATAAAAATGGGTATTGTAAACATCGACGAGGACCTGCACGACCAGATCCGCAAGGCGAGTGCGGTGGTGTGCCGGTCCATCAACGCGCAGGCGGCGTTCTGGATCAAGATGGGCATGTTGAGCGAAATGAATCCTACGTTGACGTTCAACGAGATCATCGCGCGGGAGCTGCGGGCCGCCGGCGTCGAGACACAGGTGGGCCGGAGTGTGGTGGCATGACCAAGCGCCCGCAGGAAATCGCGCTGATGGCGGAATCGGGCAAGCTGCTGGCCAGCGTATTCGGCCGCCTGGACCAGTTGGACCTGATCGGCATGTCCACCATGCAGGTCAACGACATGGTCGATCGCTTCATCGTCAACGAACTCAATGCGCGTCCAGCCAGCAAGGGGCAGTATGGCTATGCCTATGCGCTGAACTCCTCCCGCAATAGCGTGGTGTGCCACGGTGTTCCATCTCCAGGCGATATCCTGCAGAGCGGGGATATCGTGAACTTCGATATCACGCTGGAAAAGAATGGCTACATTGCCGATTCCAGCAAAACCTATCTGGTCGGCGATGTGCCGCCTTTGGCCAAGCGGCTGGTGCAAGTGACGTATGAAGCCATGTGGATGGGAATCAACGCTGTCCGTCCCGGCGCCAGGCTGGGCGATGTCGGCCACGCGATCCAGCGTCACGCCCGGCGCAGCGGCTATTCCGTCGTCAGGGAATACTGCGGACATGGCATAGGCCGCGAGATGCATGAACCGCCGCAAGTGCTCCATTGGGGAAAACCAAAAACCGGCCTGGTACTGCAGGAAGGCATGGTGTTCACCATCGAACCTATGCTGAACCAGGGCAGCCGCGCCGTGCGCACCGAAGACGATGGCTGGACGGTCGTTACGACAGACGGCAAACTGTCCGCACAGTTCGAACATACGGTGGCCGTGACACGCAACGGGGTACAGGTCCTGACGTTGCGCCCCGGGGAAAAATCGCTGAACTGAAGCCTATTTGTAATCGTCCGGCGTCAGCGCGTACTTCTGCATCTTGTAGTACAGCGTCTGCTTGGGCACGCCCAGCGCGGTGCTCACTTCGGTGACGCTGCCGCTGGCCCGGCGCAATTCCTGTTCGATGACGGCCCGTTCGAAGCAGCCCACCTGATCGGCCAGCGGCAGCGGCGCCATGCTGCGCGCCGACAGCAGGCCGTCGGCGCCGCTCGACAAGCCCAGCACGAAGCGCTCGGCGATGTTGCGCAGCTCGCGCACATTGCCCGGCCAGTCGTGCGCCATCAGCGCCTGCATCAGCGGTCCCGGCACCGGCGGCGCGCTGCGCTTGTAGCGCGCGGCGGCGCCCAGCAGGAAGTGTTCGAACAGCAGCGGGATGTCTTCGCGCCGCTCGCGCAGCGGCGGCAGGTTCAGCACGATCAGATTCAGGCGGTAGTACAGGTCGCTGCGGAACTTCTGCTGGTCCGACCATTCCTTCAGGTCGACCTTGGCCGCCGCGATCACCCGCACATCCACCGGCACCGGACTGTTGGAACCGAGCCGCTCCACGTAGCGTTCCTGCAGCACGCGCAGCATCTTCACCTGCAGCGCCATCGGCAGGCTTTCGATCTCGTCGAGGAACAGCGAGCCGCCGTCGGCATGCTCGATCTTGCCGATCTGGCGCTTGCCGGCGCCGGTGAAGGAGCCCGACTCGTGGCCGAAGACCTCGCTCTCGAAGATGGTCTCCGGGATCGCCCCGCAATTGAGCGCGACGAAATGGCGCTGGTGGCGGCGGCTGAACTGGTGCAGGCAGCGCGCCACCATCTCCTTGCCGGTGCCGGTCTCGCCGTAGATCAGCACGTCGGCCGGCTCGTCGGCCAGGTCCAGGATCAGGCGGCGCAGGTCGCGCATCGGCGCCGAATCGCCCAGCAGCGTCGCTTCGATGCCCTCGCCGTGCTCGATGCGGTGGCGCAGCGCGGCCACTTCCAGCACCAGCCGCCGGGTTTCCATCGCGCGCTGCACCACGTCGGTCAGCTGCTCCGACGAATACGGCTTGGCGATGAAGTCGTAGGCGCCGTCGCGCATGGCGCCGACGGCCATGGTGATGTCGCCGTGGCCGGTCACCAGCACCACCGGCAGTTGCGCGTCGATGGCCTTGACGGCGGACATGAGGTCCAGCCCGCTCATACCGGGCAGGCGCACGTCGCTCACCACCACGCCGCCGAAGCCGGGCGTGACCAGGGCCAGCGCCTGTTCGGCGGTGTGGAAGGCTTGCACCTCGATGCCCGCCAGGTCCAGCGCCTGCGCGCTGCCGGCGCGCACGGTGGCGTCGTCTTCGATCAATAATACTTTCATGCTGTCTCCTGCTGCGCAATGGGCAACTCGATGATAAACCGGGCGCCGCCCGCGGTAGTGGATTCGGCCAGTAGCTGGCCGCCAAACTCGCGGATGATCTGCTCGGATATCGCCAGTCCAAGGCCGAGGCCCTGCCCTTGCGGTTTTGTTGTGAAAAATGGTTCGAATAAATGACTGCGGACCGATGCCGGTATGCCCGGCCCCGTGTCCGAGACGGCGATCATGGCTTTGTTGAAACTGCGGGTCACGCTGACGGCCAGCTGCCGCACTTCGCAGCCGGTCATGGCGTCGAGCGCGTTGGTGAACAGGTTGACCAGCACCTGCTCGAGCCGGTTGCTGTCGCACAGCGCGTACACGTCCTGGCTCAGCATCGACATGCGGAAGTTGACCCGCTCCTGCTCCACCCGCCGCTCCACCAGGAACAGCGCGGCGGTGATCGCGGCCGCCACCGGCACCGGCCTGAGGCTGGCGTCGGACTTGCGGGCGAACTGGCGCAACTGGCCGGTCAGCGCGCCCATGCGGCCGACCAGTTCCGAGATGGTGGCCAGGTTGTCCTTGGCCTCGTCCAGGCGGCCGCGCTCGATCAGCACGCGGGCGTTGTCGGACATGGTGCGCAGCGCCGTCAGCGGCTGGTTCAGCTCGTGCGTGATGTCGGCCGACATCTGGCCCAGCACCGCCATCTTGCCAGCCTGGACCAGCTCGCTCTGCGCCTGCCGCAGCTTCTGCTCGGCCTGGCGGCGCACGACATTTTCCTCGCTCAGGTTGTGGGTCATCTGTTGCAGGCTGGCGGTGCGCTCGGCCACCATGGTTTCCAGGTGGTCGTAGGCGCGCTGCAAGTCCACGCGCGCGCGCTGGCGTTGCCGTCCCAGCCGGCGGCGCTGGCGGGCGTACAGCACCAGCATCAGCAACAGCGCTTCCGACAGCAGCGTGAACAGGAAGGCGTTGCGGGCGCTGGCCTCGGCCGGCGCCAGGTCGGACAGGTAGACGAATTGCCATTTGCGCGGCGCCAGCGAACGGGTCTGGCTGAGCATGCGCGCATGTCCGGCCGGCGCCGGCGTGGCGACGATGGTGGCGCCGTTGTCGAGCTTGCGCAATTCGCGCATGCCCAGGGGTAGCAAGGCGTGCGAGAAATACTGGCGCGACGCTTCCAGCTCTTGCAACACCTGCGCCGACAGCGGCGCCAGCGTGCGGTATTTCCAGTCCTGCACCGAGCTCAGGAACACGACCCCGTGGGCGTCGGTCAGCATCACCTTGTCGGCGCCCTGCACCCAGCCGCTTTCCAGCGTCTCGATGTTGACCTTGACGGTGGCCACGCCCAGCATGCGGCCGTTGTGATAAATGCCGTGCGCGAAAAAGTAGCCCGGCTCGCCGCGCGTGGTGCCGACACCGTAGAAGCCGCCCGGCGCGCGCCGCAGCGCATCGCGCACATAGGGACGGAAGGCGACGTTGTCGCCGACAAAGCTGTCCGGCTGGCGCCAGTTGCTCGACGCCTGGGTCAGGCCCTGCAGGTTGACGATGTAGATGGTGGTCGAGCGGGACAGGCGGTTGACCTGTTCCAGGTAGGCGTTGACCTCGGCGCGCACGGCTTCATCGCCGGGCTGTTGCAGCAGGGCGATGACGTCCTTGTTCAGTTCCAGCGTGCCGGGCAGGAAGTCGTACTTGGACAGCAGGTTTTCCAGGCTGACGGCGTAGCTGTCGAGCCGCTGGGCGCCGGCCAGGCGCAGCTTGTCGGTGGCTGCGCTTTCGGTCCAGCGCCAGGCCAGCAGCGCCACCGCCAGGCAGCACAGCAGCACCAGCCCCCACGGCGCGACCCGGCGCAGCTGCCGGCGGCCCGGCCGTGACGGCAAGTCGGTCTGCGCTGCTGCGGCCATAAACTCCCCTGTTGTTATTGTAGTTTCATCCGCTCACATTAAAACACATGGCGCACGCCGAGGTTGAATCCGGTGGTGCCGGTGCCGCTGTCGGTCGCCGTGCCGACGTGGAAATTGGCGCCGTTGCGGTTGAGGATGCGGCCGTAAGCAGTGTACAGGTCGGTACGCACCGACAGCGGATGCAGGTAGCCGATCGCCGCCTGGCGCGAACGCTGGTGCGCGGCCGAGTCGTCGCGATGGTCGATGTAGGAAGCGAGGAACTTGCCCGCTCCCGCCGCCACGCTCACGCCCAGCAGCGCATCGCGGCTGGTGACGCCGAGCAGGTCCTGGTTGCGCGCGTAGGCCGCGTGGCCGGTCACGCCGTCGACGCGGTAGCGTCCGGCCAGTATGGTGTAGCGGGTGCGCGCGGTGGCCAGCGCGTTGTCGCGCTGATGGTGGGCCAACACCAGGTTCAGCGGGCCGTTGTCGTAGCTGGCCGAGCCGCCGATGCTGCGGTTCCTGGCGCTGTCGCCAGCCGTCTCCCCGAAGCCGACCATCACGTCGGCCGAGAAGCCTCGATAGCGCGGCGTGATGTACTCGACCGAGTTGTCGACCCGGGTGCTGGGGAAGAAGACGTTCTGCGCATTGCCGGCGAAGCCGGTGACGAAGGGATCGGCCACGTCGCGCAGTGCCTTGTAGTACGGCATGTACTGGCGTCCCATGCTGAGCGCGCCGGCCTTGCCGGACAGGCAGACATAGGCTTGGCGGCCGAACAGCAGGCCGCCCTGCCCGGCGGCGCCGGTGTCGATGGTGAAGCCGTTCTCGAGCACGAAGCCGGCGCTCATGCCGCCGCCCAGGTCTTCCTTGCCCTTGAAGCCGATGCGCGAGCCGGAGCCCACGCCGCTGCTGATGTTTTGCAGCTTGCCGGCGGCGCCGCCGCGCTCGATCACCAGGCCGGCGTCGGCCACGCCGTACACGGTCAGGCTCGATTGCGCTTGCGCAGGCATTGCCGCCACCAGACCCAGCGCCAATGCGCTCATCACATACTGTTGCATCGTTCAGTCTCCACTAGTTATTTCAAGCCGCACGCATCGTGGCGACGACAGGTTGTTCCACTTCTTGTTCCAGAGCGCCTTCCCACTTGGCGACCACGGCGGTCGCGACGGCGTTGCCGACCGCGTTGGTGGCCGAGCGGCCCATGTCCAGGAACTGGTCGATGCCCATCAACAGCAAGAGGCCCGCTTCCGGAATGTGGAACTGGTTCAGCGTGGCGGCGATCACCACCAGCGAGGCGCGCGGCACGCCGGCGATGCCTTTCGAGGTCACCATCAGCAACAGCAACATGGTGATCTGGGTGCCCAGCGACAGGTCGATGCCGTAGGCCTGGGTGATGAACAGCACGGCGAAGGTGCAGTACATCATCGAGCCGTCCAGGTTGAAGGAATAGCCCATCGGCATGACGAAGCTGGAAATCTTGCGCTGCACGCCGAACTGGTCCAGCGCCACCAGCAGTTTGGGATAGGCCGCTTCCGAGCTAGCGGTCGAGAACGCCAGCAGGAAAGGTTCGCGGATCAGCACCATCAGGCGGAACACGCGCTTGCCGATGAAGGCGAAGCCGCCCAGGATCAGCAGCGCCCACAGGCACACCAGGCCCAGGTAGAAGCCGCCCATGAACTTGGCGAAGGTGGCCAGGATGCCCAGGCCGTTGGTGGTGATGACCGAGGCCATCGCGGCGAACACGGCCAGCGGGGCCAGGTTCATGATGGCGCCGGTGATGCGCAGCATCACCTGGGCCAGCTGGTCGATCACGGTGGTCAGCTTGGCGCCGGCCTCGCCCATGGCGCTCAGCGCGCTGCCGAAGAAGATGGCGAACACCAGCACTTGCAGGATCTCGTTGTTGGCCATCGCCTCGATCGGCGACTTCGGCACCATGTGGCTGACGAAGTCCTTCAGCGTGAAGGCCGCGGTTTTCAGGCCGGTGGCGGCGTCGACCGGCGGCAGCGGCAGGCCCAGGTGGGAACCGAGCTGCATGAAGTTCGACAGCACCATGCCCAGGGTCAGCGACACCAGCGAAGCGATCACGAACCAGCCCATGGCCTTGATGCCGACCCGGCCGGCCGCCTTGGCGTCGCCCATGTGGGCAATCCCGACCGCCAGCGTGGAGAACACCAGCAGCGAAATGATCATCTTGATCAACCGCAGGAACACGTCGGTGACGATCGAGATGTGGCTGGCGATGTCGGCACTGAGTGCCTTGTCGGGGAAGGTGTAGTGGCAGGCATAGCCGACCAGCACGCCGAGTACCATGGCGATCAGGATGTAGAGGGTTAATGGGCGTTTCTTTTTCACTTGGCTTCTCCGGTTTTTGTTGTCGTCACCGCTCAGCAAGCGCAGGCGGGTGTGGGCTACATAGCAATGGCTGTGCCAGCCTTTGACAGACATAAATTCGGAAGCAAGTCCTTGATTCTAAATATAATTCATTTTAGAAACATTTGACGGGGCGCGGCAGGCGCCCCGAAATCCAGACGCCAGGAACAGGGCTTGTATGGAAAGTTGGACGCGGTTCAGGCCGGCGGTGCGGTCTGGCTCCACTCGAACCAGCCGCCGTCGTAGACGCTGATCTCGGGCCAGCCCATCAGCCAGGCGTAGAAGAAGGCCATCGAGGCGCGCCAGCCGGTGCCGCAGTAGAAGATGGTCGGCCTGCCGGGCCCGATGCCGTGCTCGGCCCATGGCGCGGCGATGTCGGCCGCCGGCTTCAGGCTGCCGTCGGCGCGGTGGTAGGCGCTCATGCTGTTGACGTCGCCGTCCTCGCCCGCCCTGCCCCAGCGCGCGCCGGGGATGTCGCCGGCGGCGATGTAGCTGTAGCCGGAGACTTGGCCCATGAACTCGGCCCTGGTGCGGACGCTGGCCAGCACGCCGGCGCCGCCGTCCAGCAGGGCCCGCACCTGCGCGGTGCCGGCCAGGTATTCGGGATGCGCGGGGAGGCCGACGCCGAAGTCGGGCGCGGCCGCGCGCGCCGCCGCCGCTCCGCGCGCGCACGGGTGGGCGCCGGCCAGCCAGCGCGCATAGCCGCCGTCGAGCAGGCGCACGTCGGCCACGCCGGCGTACAGCAGCAGGTGGGCCAGCCGCGCGGCCGCCAGGTTGTTGCGGCCGTAGAGAATGACGGTGGTGTCGTGGCGCACGCCGCGCGCCAGCAGCAGCGCCAGCAGGGCTTGGTCGGAGACCTTGTTCCACAAGGGTTGCTGCTCGATGTCGCAGGTGTCGAGATAGGCGGCGCCCGGAATATGGGCTTGCTCGAACAGCGCGGCGCCGCCGCAGCCGACCTCGAACAGGCGCCAGTCCGCCAGCGGCGCTGCCTCCACCCGGGCGCCCGCCGTCAACGCCGCCAGCCACGCGGGCGTGACGAGCTGGCGCCAGCGGACCAGGTCCGGGCGGAAGTCTGCTGCAGCAATGGGATGAATCAAACCAGAAATCATCGGGAACGGCGTTAAGCTAAGTGGAGGCGCGATATTTTACGCTATGGCAGACACCGATCGCTGTTAAGACAATGCACCCCTCCCGATACGGGTGGTCTATTATCCGACCATGGACTCGAAAAAGAACACTCGTTGGCTTTACCGCTCCCAAGCTGGAGTTGTGGCGCTGTCAGCTAAAAAAGTTGGCAGAAGTGGAGCTTTTGTCCTTACTACCGCATCGCGCGGAGAAGTCGCCGCTGCGACAGTTCAGTTCAAAGCCGGTGCAAAGCAGGTGCTTGAGCTGAGAAACAACACTGCTAAAGTTATACGCAACGCAATTTCCACCCCCATATCGGACACCCAACGAGCCAAGACCACCAAGCTTGCCGGGCGTGTTCGCGCGGCTCAGGATTCAGCAGTTACCGCGCGCTTCCAACGCCAGGTTAGGCGTCAACGCCCAATTACAAAATCAACAGATCGGGCGACGTATCCTGGACTTGGCCACTGGCGCCATCGTTGAACATGGCAAGGACCGTAAGCATAAAGGCGTGGCCACCGTCAAAATGATCAAGGACATATATGATGAAGAGTAGGCGCCCTGCAGTTGTCCGAGGTAGCTCTTCTGCGCATTGAGTATTTTCAGTCGAAGCGGTAGCTGACCGCCACCAAGCCGGAATCGAGCGCACCGCGGCGCACGGCGGGATTGCTGCGGATGGACGCATCGAGCCAGCTGCGGCGCAGGTTGGCGACCAGGTAGCAGTGCCCGCCCAGCTGCGCCTCCACCAGCAGGCCGGCGAACGGATTGCTGGCCGAGCGCGCGACGCCATCGTCGTAGCGCACGTAGTTGGCGGAACGGTACTCGATGCCCGCCTGCGGATAAAAGGCGTAGCGGCCCCGCTCGATTTCCGCCGCATACATCAGGTCCAGCATGGCGCCGTGCGATTTGCCGAGGTCGCGATACAGATTGCCCATGAAGGCGCCGGCCGGCGTCACCGGCAAGGTGCCCAGGCCCAGCGGTACCGACGAGCGCTGCTGCGCGTGCGGCGGCGCGCTGCCGCGGTAGCCGTCTTCCATTACCCGCGTCAACAGTTCGACACTGCCATGGCCGACCGGCGCCAGCTTGACGCCGAAGGTATCGATGCGCGCAAACACCGGCCCGTAATCGAAGTTGGCGTACGGGACCACGCTGCCGGCGCCACGCTGGCGCCCAGTCCGACATCGCCCACCAGCTGCGCCTGCGCGCCGCCGGCGCACAGCAGCGCCAGCAAGGCCAACCGCCGGCCAGCAGCGCTCATCGGAAAGCGCCGACGATCAGCGCGACATTGCTGCCGCCGAAGGCGAAGGAATTGGATATCGCCGCCTGCAAGGTCAGCCCGCGCCGGCACTCGCGCGGCACGAAATCGAGGTCGCATTCGGGATCGGGGCGGTCCAGGAAGGCGGTCGGCGGCACCGCGCCGTGGTGCACGGCCTGGGTGGTCAGCACGAATTCCAGCGCGCCGGCCGCGCCCAGCGTATGGCCGTGCATGGACTTGGTGGAGCTGACCAGCAGCTCGCGCGCCGCCGCGCCGAAGGCTTGCTTGATCGAGGTGGCCTCGGCGACGTCGCCGGCCGGCGTGCCGGCGCCGTGGGCGTTGATGTAGCCGATCGCCGACGGCGGCAGGCCGGACTGTTCCAGCGCCTGCCGCATCGCCCGTTGCTGGCCGTCGGCGTCGGGCTTGGTGATGTGGGCGGCGTCGTTGCTGGCGCCGTAGGCGAGCAGATCGGCCAGGATGGTGGCGCCGCGCGCCTGCGCCGACTCCAGCGATTCCAGCATGACGGCGGCGCCCGCCTCGCCCAGCACCAGGCCGCCACGGCCGGCCGAGAACGGCCGGCACGAGCGCTCGGGGTGCTGGGCGTCGAGCGGCGCCAGCACGCGCAGCGCGTCCCAGGCACTGACCACGCCGTAGCTCAGCAAGGCTTCCGAGCCGCCGGCCAGCACGCGGTCGGCGTAGCCGTGGCGGATGTGGCGGTAAGCCTCGCCGATGGCTTGCGCCGACGATACGCAGGCGCTGCTGTAGTTGTTGACGCTGCCCTTGAAGCCGCAACGCAAGGCGATCTGCGCGGCCGCCGCGTTGGTCATGCCGGCCACGACCGACATCGGCCGCACGGGGTCTTGCCGTCGACGAACAGGTCGACATAGCCGGATTCAACGGTGAGCGCGCCGCCCATGCCGCTGCCCCAGAACACGCCGCTGCGCTCGGGAGCGACGCGGGGGTCCAGGCCGGCCTGGGCCAGCGCCTCGCTGGCGGCGGCCCAGCCCAGCAGGGCGAAGCGGTCGATTATGGTCGGCGCCGACGCCCAGGGAGGAGATCGCCCCCAGGCCGGTGATCACCACGCGCCGCGCGCTCATGCGTTGGCGGCCTTGCCGGCCAGATAGGTATCAATCTGGTCAGCGATGTCCTGCACCACCACCAGCTTGGGACGCTCGTCGCCCACCTGGATGCCGAACTCTTCTTCCAGGTCAAATATCAGTTCAATCACGGTCAGCGAATCGGCGCCCAGCGCTTCGAGCTCGGTTTGCGGCTGGATCGTGTCTTCGGCTACATCGAGGCTCTTGGCCAGCAGTTTGGCGACGGTGGAAGGAATTCATAAAAATAGTCTCGGTATGGTAGGTGTTATGCCCGGTTCAGCAGGGCGTCCTCGGACGGCAGGTGCTGGTTGAAAAACGCGATCGTTTCGTCGGCAACAAGTTCTTTCTCATTGTCGAGGGTGATGATGTGGTAGCTGTTGTGCAAAATGAGCTTGCGGCGGCTCGGCGAGCTGATGCTGCTCTCGACCAGGTCGGCGCTCTTGGTGCTGGCGACATCGTTCCAGCGGGTTGCCCAACAGGCCGTGCAACGCCAGCACGGCATGCGGACCGCCTGCCAATTCAATAGTCCTCATACTACCCTGTTCAAGAAAATCTTATTATTGTTGACCGTCAGCGCGGTCTTATTCGCCGTTGCGCGAAGATGAGAATTGGGGAATAACCCTGATACGCTCGGAATTTCCAGTGCAGGCGCTCCCCCGCGGGCCAACTTGCGGCAGGCATTTTAGCGAGTCCGGTCTAACCAGAGGATGAGCGCTTCATTACCGATTGGATAGGAAATGCGGCGCCGCCAGGCTCAGGCGAGCGTAGCGACCACGCCGCCCAAGGTGGCGTCGTTCAATTTCTTTTTCTCAGCGGCGGCCGATTGCAGCTGCTGGATCGGCGTTTGCAGCGCCTGGAGCTGGAGCAGCTTCAGGCGTTCTTTCGCGCCACGATCGCCCGCTGTGGCACATCCCCTCAACCGGCCCGGTAAGCGCCCGGTGTTTGTCGCAACATCCGCCAGCCCAGCATTTCGCGTATGCGTTCCGGGCTGGGCGCGGTCGCCCGCGGCGAGTGACGACTCGGGGACGACGGGCCAGACTGGCCGTGGCGTGGCGCGGTGAACTTGTGTTCCATGATATTCCCCTCGATAAAGGATGTTCATGGACAGTATTGTTCGGGGCAGGCACGCGCGCCATCGGCGATCCCTTCATTCCCTTGTAGGGGATTGCCACTATCCACGCCGGACGCCGGCGGCAGTTGGCTCAGCGGGATTCAGCATCGAGCGCGGCCAGTTCGGCGCGCAAGGCCCGCAATTCGGCGCGATAGGCCGCGGCGTTGCCATAGTCGACAAAGCCATGGTAGCGCTCGTGCGGCTGCAAGGTGCGGCGGGCGTGCTTGATCGGACACCAGTACTGCTCGGTGCGGGCGACGACTTCGCGCACATAGGCCACCAGGCCGTTGGCATAGGAACAGTACAGGCAGTTGAGTTTTTCCAGCAGGTTCAAATACGCCAGCGCGCCGCGGTCGTAGACCAGGTAGTCGCGCCGGCGCACCCGCGCGATACGGTACAGCGGGAAGCAAACCCGCTGATACAGGCTGACGAACAAGTCCAGCAGCAACAACGGTATGATCACCGCATACACAAACGGCGCCGAGACCAGGTGCCGCCATTCGGCATGCAGCAGATACGTGAGCAGGCCGGTCTTGAAGCGCCGCTGCTGTTGCTTGATTTCGCGGGCAAAGAACACGCGCCGCTGCTCGAAGTCGGCATTCAGCTCGCCGCGGCGGCGCTTGACCTCGCGCTCCAGTTCCTCTTCGATCTGGCGTATACGGTCGAGCAATTCCTGGATACGCGGATTCATCGGCGCGGCTTTCGAAAAGTGAGGGCTCAGGGCAACCGCCCCGTTCAAGGCACCAGCACGGCGGCGCCGCCGACCGCGCCGGAACGCAACGCGGCCAGCGCCAGGTTGGCCTGCGCCAGCGGATACACGGTCGTATGGGTTTGCAGCGGACAGTCTTGCGCCAGCCGGAAGAAGGCCTCGCCATCGGCGCGGGTCAGGTTGGCCACCGAGCGCAACGTGCGCTCGCCCCACAGCAGCGCATAAGGAAAGGCCGGCACCGCGCTCATGTGGATGCCGGCGCAGATCACCACGCCCCCCTTGCGGACGGCCGCCAACGCCAGCGGCACCAGGGCGCCGTCCGGCGCGAACAGGATGGCGGCATCCAGCTGCACCGGCGCGGCCTGATCGCTGGCGCCGGCCCAGCGCGCGCCCAGCGACAGCGCGAGCTCCTGCGCGCGGATGTCGCCGGGACGGGTGTAGGCGTAAATTTCCCGCCCCTGGTGACACGCGATCTGGCACAGGATGTGCGCGGCCGCGCCGAAGCCGTACAGGCCGATGCGCCGGGCCTGGCCCGCCATCGCATAGGCGCGGTAGCCGATCAGGCCGGCGCACAGCAGCGGCGCGGCGTGCACATCGTCATAGCGCGCGGGCAAGCGGAACACATAGCGCGCGTCGGCCAACATGTATTGCGCGTAGCCGCCGTTCAGATCGTAGCCGGTGAAGCTCGCCTGCTCACACAGGTTTTCCGCCTGCATGGCGCAGTAGGGGCATTGACCACAGCTGCCGCCCAGCCATGCCACCCCTACCCGATCGCCGGCCGCATAGCCGCGCACCTCGGGGCCACATTGCTGCACATAGCCGACCACTTCGTGACCGGGTATCAGCGGCGACCTGTGCGGCGCCAATTCGCCATCGACGATGTGCAGATCGGTGCGGCATACCCCGCAGGCACTGACGCGCAACAGCAGCTGCTGCCCATCGGGCACGGGGATAGGCATGCGCGTGGCGCGCAGCGGCTGCCCTGGCCGCTCCAGCAGCATGGCCAGCATTTGCCCGTCCGGCGTCATGGCATCTCCCTAGCGTTAGCACCAGACGACTGTAGCGACGAACCGCAATCCTGTCAGCAAGGCGATTTGATGCAAATCAAAAAAGGTCTATTCCGCAGTCGACTTTTTGAACATCAGCACTAAATCCGTCTTGGTGACGTAGCCAGACAGCAGTCCATCGGCTGTCAGCACCGGCAAGCGTTCGCCCGGATGGCGTGCAAATGCTTCGAGCACTTGCCACATGGGGGCCGTATCCTGCACATAGGGATAATCGGCGCGCAATAACACGAGCGGCCAGGGAAGCACGGCATCGGATGCGGCAGTGCGCATCGGAGAAAAGTCATGCAGGGAAATTGCGCCTACGAATTTCTCGGACTCGTCGAGCACATACACATGTTGCCATCGCCGCTGCAAGAAGACTTGTTCGAGTTCCTGCATCGTTTGCCCGATACGGATGGCCGGCGGATCGTATCGCAACAGATCCGAAGCCATCGTCAAGACGGGCGCGTGCAGTCGATGGCCATTGGCGGAAGCGTAGATGGAACGTTCCCGCAGCAAACGCGAAACAGAATAGCCCAGTACACAGGCGGCCATCAACGGCGCCACAACGCTATAGCTTTCCGTCATTTCAAACAGCATCAGGATGGACATTAACGGCGCGTGCGTACAAGCGGCCAGAAAGGCCCCCATGCCAACCACAACTGCCGATGGTATGGGTATCTGCCCGGGCCAGAACGTCTCTGCCGCCATACCGAACAGAGCGCCGATGACCGCTCCCGTAAACAACGTGGGGGTAAAAATACCCCCGACCGCTCCGGACCCCACCGTGGCCGCGACCGCCAGCAACTTCAAGAGCAGAATTGCCAGCAGGGCTTGCCACAACCACGGCCCCTGCAGGATCAGGTTCACCACGCTATAGCCATTGCCCCATACGCCAGGATGCAGAACCGAAAGCGATCCGGCAAGCAATCCGCCTGCAGCAAGCTTTTGCCAAGCTTGCCCATCCCAACGATCAAACAGCTTGCGGCCCATGTCCAGCACAGCTAAGTAGCAAGGCGCCAGGAATCCGGCGATCACACCGAGCGCCGCCAAAATGAGCGTCGGGGCGCCATGTCCTAGCTTGAAGGCCGGCATATGGTAAACCGGCGCATAGTCCGACCATTGCCCGACCACGGTATTGGCCGCAACCGCCGCCACAATGAGTGGCCCCAGGCTCTCGATCGCCAGTGAGCGGAGCACAATCTCCGCCACGAACATCGCCCCCGCAATCGGCGCATTGTAGGCCGTGGCGATGCCCGCCGCCGCCCCACATGCAACATACAGGCGCCGGCGTGGTACTGGCAACTGCTGCCAGCGCCCAAGCAGCGAGCCGCACAGCGCCGCCAACTGCACCATGGGCCCCTCGCGTCCGATCGCGCCGCCGCTGGCCACGGTAGCCGTTGCCGACAGTGCGCGCAACATCGACGCCCGCACGCCCAAATGCCCACTGCCCAGCGCGACAGCCTCCATGTAATCACTGCCCTTTTCCTGTTCTGGCTGACGGCGAGCCCATGTCAGCAGCAGGCCTGCGAGCACGCCGCCTACGGTTGGCGCCAATATTCGTTGCCACCAGGTCAGACTGCGGGCTATGCCGACCAGGCTGCCACTGGCACCATAGGCGCAACGTTCGGCAAGCAGGATCAGTTCACGAAAGCCGATGGTACTGAGGGCGCCGAGCACGCCGATGCACGCGGACATCGCAAGCGTCCGCTGCCACTCCAGGGGACGCTTGCGCCGCCAGACATTCAGGCGCAACCGCGCCCAGGAAATCACTTTTCCTCCCGACGAAACAAGACCTTCACCACCAGACCGCCATGCAGCGAATTTCGCAACTGTAGCTGCGCACCCAAACGCTCAACAACGGCGGCGACGATCGACAATCCCAGCCCGCTTCCGTTCTCACTCGTTCCGGGCACCCGATAGAACCGTGCCGTGACGCGGTCCAGCTCAGCCTCGGGAACACCGGGACCGGAATCCGCGACGGTCAACACCGCAGTCGTGCCGTTTTCAGCGACGGCGATGGTGACCGCGCCATATTCCGGGGTGTAGCGCACCGCGTTGTCGAGCAGATTACGCAGCAAGATCATCAGGCTGTCCGCATCTGCCTGGATCAGCACTGCGGTGGCATCGAGGAAGCTCAATTCGACCCGCTTGCTCGCAGCGAAATCGGCCACTTCCGCAATCGCTGCGATGGCATACTGGTTCAAGTCCAAAACGCCGGCGACAGCGGTGGCCTGCGTTATTGCATCCTGCCGAGCCAAGCCCAGCAATTGCTCAACCATTCGGCTGCTGCGCGCGATCGCCGTCGTCAACGTCTCCAGCGAAGCCCTGCGCGCGGGCTCGGCCTGCTGCCGGCTCAACAGCTGTATCTGCACTTGCAAGACCGTGAGCGGCGATCTGAGCTCGTGCGCGGCATCGGCAACGAACTGGCGCTGCGAATCGATCACCTGACGGACCTTGGTGAGCAAGCTGTTGATGGCTGCAATGAGCGGCAGGATTTCGCGCGGGGCTTGCGAGCCATCCACTTGTTCCAGCGTTTGCGCGTCCCGCTGCGCTATCTGTTTTTGTATGGCGGCCAGCGGCCTTAAAGCCAGCGCGACGGTCCACCACATGGCTGCCAGCAGTATCAGGGATGTGAGCAACACAGGCCATAAGGTATTGATGGCGAGATTAATGGCTTCCGACCGGCGCGCCGCCAGTTTTTGCGCGACCTGCACCACCCCGCCATCAGACGGCGCGGCATAAATACGCCATTCACCATTTTCCAGCAGGACATTGGAATACCCCAGCGCAGCACGCACAGGCAACATGCGATGCGGACGACGCTGATAGACGGTAACCTGTTCGGCTCGCCACATCTGGATGACCAGGTCGAATTCGAGCGGGAAGTCGCCTTCGGCGTCGAGCACCACGCCGTGGGTTTGGCGCAGGGACTGGGCGATCTGCTGCATTTGCGCGTCAAACAGGCGGTTGGTCTGGTTCATGGCGGCGCTGAACGACGCGGCAAACTGAATGCCGCTGGCGATCACAATCAAGCCGCCAAGCATGACCAATAATCGGCTTCGGATGCCGCTCATTTACTTTTGGCTACCATGTAGCCCAGCCCGCGGACGTTGACAATGGCGTGTTGCCCCAGCTTGCGGCGCAGGCTGTGGATATGGACTTCCACCACGTTGCTGTCGACGTCGGCGACATTGCCATACAGGCGCTCTTCCAGTTTGGTGCGTGAGAAGATCATGCCTGGCCGCGCGACGAGCAAATCGACGATCGCCCACTCCTTGCCCGATAACGTCACCGGCTGGCCATCGACCATCGCGACATGGGCATCAATGTCCAGCATCAGGCTTTCAGACAGATAGAGCAATTGCCGGCGCCCTCTGGCTCGCCGCACCAAGGCGCGCACGCGCGCCAGCAACTCGTCAAAATCGAAGGGTTTCACCAGGTAGTCGTCGGCGCCGCAATCGAGGCCGCGCACACGGTCCGCAACCGTGTCGCGCGCGGTCAGGATAAGTACCGGCACTTCATGGCCGGCGCCTCGCAAAGCCTTGAGTACCTCGATGCCGTCGAGGCACGGCAACGACAAGTCCAGCAGGACCGCGTCGTAGCGGACATCTTGCAGGGCCTTCAAGACGCCGGCGCCATTGCGGTGCCAGCTGATCGCCATATCCTCGGTCGCCAGGGCTTGTCTGATGCTGTCGCCAATCAGCGCGTCATCCTCAATCAAGAGAAGATTCATGGGCGGCCATCCTCCTGGTGCAGGTCCAGACCTCGCCTGCGGGGAGACGAGCGCTAACAATTCCGAGCCGCTGCAAAAACATGCGGCGGATGCGCCATAGTGTAGCCGATCAGGGATAGACAAGCTCGGCACGGCGATTTTGAGACCATGCCGCCTCACGCAGAAGCCGCAATTATCACCAGCATCACTTAACTTTCGCTTAATTTTTATCATTTAAATCTTGGAATGCGAATATTTTCATATCTCGCGACGATCATTCCCGCTTGCTTCTATTTGTCATGGCTTGGTCACAATCCGCTCCTACAATTCGCGGCTCATTAACTCCTTTTAAAAGATGCCTCGCCATGAAAATTAACTCCGCAATACGCGCACTCGCCGCCGTGATCGGCGCTGCCCTCACCATGTCATCGGCCATCGCCGCCGACATGACGGGAGCGGGATCGACCTTCGTCTACCCAATTGCCTCGAAATGGGCGGAGGCGTATAAAAAGACTTCCGGTAACGGTCTCAATTACCAGTCCATCGGCTCCGGCGCCGGCATTAAACAGATCAAGGCCAAGACAGTCGATTTTGGCGCCTCCGACATGCCGCTGAGCCAAGATGAACTGGACAAGGAAGGTTTAATTCAATTCCCTGTCATCATGGGCGGTGTCGTTGCCGTTGTTAACCTGAACGGATTTAATCCAGGACAATTGAAATTGAATGGCGCCGTGCTGGCCGATATATATATGGGCAAGATCAGCAAATGGAATGACGCGCAAATTCTGGCGCTCAATCCGGGGGCGAAACTGCCGGCGGAGGACATTACCGTGGTGCACCGCGCGGACGGCTCCGGCACTTCCTTCCTGTTCACGGACTATTTATCCAAAGTTAACGCCGAATTCAAGAGCAAGGTCGGTTCCGGCACCGCCGTCAAATGGCCTGTCGGCGTCGGCGGCAAGGGCAATGAGGGCGTGGCCGCAAATGTGCAGCGTCTGAAAGGTTCGATCGGCTATGTCGAATTCGCCTATGCCAAGAAAAACAACATGGCGTACACACAGCTTAAAAACAAAGACGGCCAGTTCGTGCAGCCGACGGACGACAGCTTCAAGTCAGCCGCCGCCGGCGCTGATTGGGCCAAGACGCCGGGCTTCGGCGTCGTCGTGACCGATCAGCCCGGCAAGGCTAGCTGGCCGATTACTGGCGCTACCTTCGTATTGATGCATAAAACGCAAATGGATGCGGCGAAAGGCAAGGACGTGCTGCAGTTCCTTGACTGGGCCTACAAGAACGGCGGGATGATGGCGTCTGAATTGGACTACATCCCCATGCCGCCGAGCGTGGTCGCGCTCATCGAGGCGGCATGGAAGGCACAGATCAAAGACGCCTCAGCCAAGGCGATCTGGCAATAACGATAGGACGACTGCTCGCCAGGCCAGTTGCCCAGCGAGCAGCTTCCGCCGGCGCCTCGCCCATGCCGGTGGAAGCGGCTCAGTTGCGCTACGCCTACCGTCGCTTTGCATCCCCGCCACCCGGCGTACCATCGCCCCCATTGCCGGCAGCGGATCTCATTCTCCGGCCGTAAATTCCGCGTACGCCGCCAGCGCATTGGCGCTATACATCGCCGACGGACCGCCACCCATGTAGATGGCCATGCCGAGCACCTCCTCAAGCTCGGCCTTGCTGGTCCCCAGCCGCACCAATGCCTGCACATGAAAACCGATGCAGGCGTCGCAATGGGCGGCGACGCCCAGGGCCAGCGCGATCAGCTCCTTGGTCTTGCGGTCGAGCGCACCGTCGCGGGTTGCCGCGCGCGCCAACTCGCCAAAGCCCTTCATCACATCCGGCAAGTCCTCGCGCAGCGTTGCCAGTTGTTTCGACACCGACTGCGTCAGCTCCAGATAGCCGTTTTCTTTGTTCGTCATCGCCCCGCCTGCGCCGCTGCTCATTTTTTGGCCGCACAAGTGCGGATGCCGAACGGCAAATACGCCGGACAGAAACGGAACAGGCCGGTGGCCAGCGGCACCACACCGAGCCAACCCCAGGCGCCGATGACCCCGGCCAGCGCCGCGCCGATCAGCGCCAGTCCGATCACGATGCGGATGGCCCGGTCAACACTTCCCACGTTTGCGTTCATGATTACTCTCCTCAAGGATGCGGTTTTACTGCACAAATTTAATCCAGGCGGCCAGTCCCAGCGCCGCCAGGCAACACCAACCGGAAAACAGCCAGCGCAGCAGCGCCCGCTCCGGCACAAATCCCACCCCGCGCACCATGCCCGCGCTCATGGCGGCGAACAGCGCGGCGGCCAGGCCGTGGTCGACACGGCCAGCGGCGTCCGTCATCAGCGGTGGATACAGCGTCGCCACCAACATCACGATCACGCCGGCGGCCAGGCTGGGCGGGTGCAGGCGCGACAGCGCATCGACCGGCGGGGCGGCGCCGCTCATGGCTGACCGCCGTCGCCGCCGCCCTCGCCGCCCGCGCGGGCCGCCTCGTTCTCGCCCCACATCGCGTTCATGATGGCCAGCAGCAATGCAAAGCCAACCCCAAGTATCCAGGCGAAATACCACATGTTCGTTACTCCTTCATTCCGATAATCCCAGCGCTAGTAGGCGCTGTGCTGGTTGGCTTCGATCTGCGCCGCCGTCACCTTGCCGCGCATGACGCGGTATGCCCATCCGGTGTACAAGATGATGAGCGGCATGAAGATCAGCGCGGCCCAGAACATCAGGGCCAGGCTGAGGTGGCTCGACACGCTGTCCCACACGGTCAGGCTGGCGTTCGGCATCGACGACGAGGGCATGACAAAGGGGAACATCGAACCGCCGGCGGTGCCGATCACCCCGGCCACGGCCAGCGACGAGGCCACGAACGCGGCCAGCGTGCGGCGCCTGAGCAGCAGCCACGCCGCCAAAGCGGGGCCGCCCAGGCCCATGGCGGGCAGCAGCCACAGCAGCGGCTGGCGCGCGTAGTTCGCCATCCAGGCGCCCGCCTCGCGCACCACCGACTTGCCCAGCACGTCCGGCAGGCCCGCCATGTCGACCGCCGACGTGATGCGGTAGCCGTCTATCGATTGCAGCCAGACGCCGGCGGCCGCGAAACCGCAGATCAGCACGGCGGCCGCGCCGAGCGCGCCCTTGACGGCCCGCTCCTGCAGCACGCCCTCGGTGCGGTGCGCCAGGTAGGCGCCGCCCTGCAGCGTCAGCATGGCGCTGCTGACCACGCCGCACAGCAGGGCGAACGGATTGAGCAGCTGCCAGAAGCTGCCGCTGTAGCTGGAGACCAGGAAGTCGTCGAACTGGAACGGCACGCCCTGCAACAGGTTGCCGAAGGCGATGCCGAACACCAGCGGCGGCACGGCGCCGCCGACGAACAGTCCCCAGTCCCAGGTGCTGCGCCAGGCCGGGTGGTGGATCTTGCTGCGATAGTCGAAGCCGACCGGGCGGAAGAACAGCGCCCACAGCACCAGCATCATGGCCCAGTAGAATCCGCTGAAGGCGGTCGCGTACACCACCGGCCATGCGGCGAACAGGGCGCCGCCGCCGGTGATGAACCAGACCTGGTTGCCGTCCCAGTGCGGCCCCACCGTGTTGATGACCACGCGCCGCTCGAGGTCGCTGCGGCCGACGAAGGGCAGCAGCGTACCGACGCCCATATCGTGGCCGTCCATGATGGCGAAGCCGATCAGCAGTACGCCGACCAGCAGCCACCAGATAATTTTCAGTGTGGCGTAATCAAGCATGGTGCAGCTCCCCCAGGGTGGCGTCGTGATGGTAGCGGCCGGTGCCCAGGCTGCCCGGTCCCTGGCGCGCGAACTTGACCATCAGGACCATCTCGACCACCAGCAGCACGGTGTAGAAGCCGACGAAGCCGGCCAGCGAGCCGTACAGATTGCCGACGCTGAGCGTCGATACGCTCATGTGGGTGGGCAGCACGCCGTAGATGGTCCAGGGCTGGCGCCCGTACTCCGCGACGAACCAGCCCAGCTCGCAGGCGATCCACGGCGCCGGCAGCATCCACAGGGCCCAGCGCAGCAGCCACGGCCGCTGCGTGCAGGCCGACTTGAGGGTGCTCCAGAACGCCAGCGCAAACAGCAGCAACATGGCCATGCCGAGCCCGACCATCACACGGAAGGCCCAGAACATCGGCGTCACCCGCGGCACCGTATCCTGCACGGCGCGCTCGATGATGGCGGGCGTGGCCTGGTTCACATCGGCCACGTATTTTTTCAGCAGCAGACCGAAGCCCAGATCGGCCTTGTAGTCATTGAAGGTGGCGAGCGCGCCGGCGTCATCGCGCTGACGGCGCAGGCGCTCCAGCGCATTGACGGCAACGATGCCGCGCACGATCCTGGCCCGGTTCTTATCCTTGATGTCATGAATGCCCGGTATCTGCTTGCTGACCGAGCGCGTGCCGATCAAGCCCATCACCCAGGGCAGCTCGAGCTCCCAGTCGTTGCGCGCCTCGGCTTCATTGATGCCCGCCAACAGCGTCAGGCCGGCCGGCGCCGGCTTGGTTTCCCACATCGCTTCCATGGCCGCCAGCTTGGTCTGCTGGGCCTCGCCCACCGTATAGCCCGATTCATCGCCCAGCACGATCACGCTCAGCGCCGACGCCAGGCCGAACGCGGCCGCCACCCGGAAACTGCGCTTGGCGAACTCGACGTCGCGCCCGCGCAGCAGGTACCAGCTCGAAATCGACAGCACGAACATGGAACCGGTGACGTAGCCCGCCGACACCGTATGGACGAACTTGGCCTGGGCCACCGGGTTGAACACCACGGCCCAGAAGTCGACCATCTCCATGCGCATCGTCAGGTAGCTGAACTCCGAGCCCACCGGATTCTGCATCCAGCCATTGGCGATCAAGATCCACAGCGCCGACAGGTTGGTGCCGATCGCCATCAACAAGGTGACGAGCAAGTGGTGCTGCCTGCGCAGGCGGTCCCAGCCAAAGAAAAACAGGCCGATCATGGTGGACTCGAGGAAGAAGGCCATCATGCCCTCGATCGCCAGCGGCGCGCCGAAGATATCGCCGACATAGTGCGAGTAATAGGCCCAGTTGGTGCCGAACTGAAACTCCAGCGTGATGCCGGTGGTCACGCCCAGCGCGAAGTTAATGCCGAACAACTTGCCCCAGAAGCGAGTCATGTCCTTCCAGATCACCTTGCCGGTCATCACATACACGCTCTCCATGATGACCAGCAGCCAGACCATGCCGACGGTCAGAGGCACAAACAGAAAGTGGTACATCGCGGTGGCTGCGAATTGCAGCCGCGACAAGTCCACCAATTGGTCTGAAATCACTTTTTTTCTCCTGAAATCTGCGTCGGCGCGCCGAGTCTATGGGCGACCGCTTCGGCATCGACGACAACTCGGGTATCCCTGACGAATGCCCACCACAGGCCGGCCAGCAGCGCGAGCTTGATCAGCACGGCAACGACCAGCTGACGCCGCAATCGTCTATTGGGATCTGTCATGGCTTCTATCACGCACGTTCCGTGCCAACTCCATCGTTATCAAATTGAATTAAAAATCAACACCTTAAAGGCTGCCTCCACATCGCGCGCGACGGCTGGCAGTCAAGATCACTGCCAAACTGCCAGCATGGCAGTCCAGCAGGGGATCACAGCAGGGTCTTGCCTATCAAGCCGCATGCCACCGCCACGCAGATCAGGGAAAACGCCAGTTTCAGATAGTCCGGTTTCACCCTGGCGGCAAACCGGCCGCCCAACAACATCCCGGCCGTGGCGCCGGCGGCGAAGGGGATGCCCTGCGCCAGGTCGAAATGGCCGCCGTGGATGGTGCCGGCGACGCTGACCAGCGAAATCAGCGCAATCACCGCCAGCGAGGTGGCGACAATCGATCGCATGGCCAGATTCGAAAAGTGCTGCAGCGCCGGAACGATGACAAAGCCGCCGCCGACCCCGAGCAGGCCGGACAACATGCCGGCGCCGGCGCCCATCAGGGAAAGCCGGGTGGCGCAACGCAGGTTCCACTCCAGCCTGCCGCTGCCGCTATCGAGGCGGCAAGGATAGGCGCTGGCGTGGCGAACCTGGCGGCCGGCCAGCCACACCTCGCGCGCGCCTTTGGCGGCGACCCCGATCAGCACCACGGCAAACACCATGGTCAGATAGCGCACCGGCATCCGCAGCGCCAGCCACAGGCCAAGCGGATTGCAGGCGATGCCGATGAGCGCGATCAACAGCGCCGCGCGATAGCGCACGACACCGGCGCGCAAGCCATGCGCGGCGCCCATGGCCGCCGCGATGCCGACCGCCAGCAGTCCGATCGGCGCCGCGCTGGCAACCGTCATATGCAGCCCGAACACCAGCAACGGCACGGCCAGAATACCGCCGCCGGCGCCGGTCAGGCCCATGATGATGCCGACCACGGCACCGAGTATCAGGCTCACACCCATGGTTCACTCCTTTCCGCTTAGCCCACCAGTTCCGGCTGGGCCATCCACTCGCGCCCCTTGAGCATGCCTTGCCAGTACAGCGGCGGCAGCAGGCGTTCCTTGAGCAGCCAGGCCAGGCGCGACGGCCGCGTACCGTCGAGCAGCCACGACGGAAAGCTGGGCGCGAGCTTTCCACCGTACGTGAATTCCGCCAGCACGATCTTGCCGCGCTCAACCGTCAACGGGCAGGAACCATAGCCGTCGTAGCGCGCCTCGCGCGTCTCGGCGCCCAGATTGACCAGCAGGTTATGCGCCACCACCGGCGCCTGCTTGCGCGCCGCCGCCGCCGTCTTGGCATTGGGCGCATTGACGGCGTCGCCCAGACCGAAGATATTGCGATGGATTTTGTGGCGCAAGGTCGCCTGATCGACGTCGATCCAGCCGGCCGTGTCGGCCAGCGGACTGCCGCGGATGAAATCCGGCGCGATCTGCGGCGGCACCACATGCAACAAGTCAAATGGAAGCTGCTCGGTGACGCTGCCGCCCTCGGGGGTCGTGCTGCGGAAGGTGGCCAGCCGGGCCGGGCCGTCGACGGCGACCAGGGTGCGGCCAAAATTGAGTTCAATGCCGTAGGCCCGCACGTACTCCATCAACGCCGGCACGTAATCGGCGACGCCAAACAATACGGCGCCGGCCGTCATGAAACGGACCTTGGCTTGCCCGAGCACGCCGTTGCGGCGCCATGTGTCGCAGGACAAATACATCGCCTTCTGCGGCGCACCGGCGCACTTGATCGGCATGGGCGGCTGGGTGAACAAGGCCTCTCCAGCGCGAAACTGCCGCACCAGTTCCCAGGTGTAGGGGGCCAGGTCGTAGCGGTAGTTGGAGGTGACGCCGTGGCGGCCCAGCGTGTCGCTCAGGCCGGCAATGCCGTCCCAGTCCAGCTTCAGGCCGGGACACACCACCAGTTGCTCGTAGCGCACCGTGCGGCAACCCTCGAGCAGCACCACGTTATGCTCGGGGACGAAGCCGGAAACGGCCGCCTTGATCCAGCGCACGCCGCGCGGAATCAGCGCGCCCATCACGCGGGCCGTCTGCGCCGGCTCGAAGACGCCGGCGCCGACCAGGGTCCAGCCCGGCTGGTAATAGTGCACATCGGCCGGGTCGATGATGGCGATATCGAGCGCGGGCCGACGCGCCAGCAGGCTGGCCGCCACCGCGATGCCGGCGGCGCCGGCGCCGACAATGACGATCTGGTGGCGGGCGTCGTTGACCGCATACGGATCGACGCCGCCGGCCAGGCGCCGCACCAGCGCGTTCAGGTCGTAGCCACAGGTGGCGGCGCGATTGATGATCTGCTCGGGCGGCAGGCGGCCGGCATTGGCCAGGCCCCACAATGTCGCACTGCGCATACCGCTGCGGCAATACGCCAGCACTGGCTTGGGCAGCGCCTGCATCAGGCGGTCGAACTCGACGCCCTGCTGCGCCGAGGCCTGCCCCGGCGTCACCGGCAGATAGTGCGCTTCCAGCCCCGCAAGTTCGGCCGCGGCGGCGATTTCACGAAAGCCCGGCTGGTCGCCGGCCTCGCCGTCCGGACGGTTGCAAATGATGGCGCGCACGCCCGCCGTCGCAATATCGGCCATGTCGCCAGGGCCGATCTGCGGCGCGATGTAGAGTTGTTCCGTCAGTTGCTGCATTTTCACTATGGTCTCCTGGTTCGCCTGGGCAACGTCAAACGGCGTTCAGCGGTATTTTGAGGTAGCGCACGCCGTTGGCTTCGGCCGGCGGCAGCTGACCGGCGCGCATATTGACCTGGACCGACGGCATCAGCAGCACCGGCATGTCGAGCGTGGCGTCGCGGGCGGTACGCATGGCCACAAACTCTTCCTCGCTGATGCCGTCGCGCACATGGATGTTGCTGGCGCGCTCCTCGGCCACCGTGGTGACAAACGCCAGCGGACGACCGTTGGGGCGGTAGTCGTGGCACATGTAGAGTTTCGTCTCCGGCTGCAGGCTCAGCACGCGATTGATCGAGCGGAACAGGACGCGCGGGTCGCCGCCGGGGAAGTCGCAGCGCGCGGTGCCGTAATCCGGCATGAACAAGGTATCGCCAACAAACGCCGCCGGCGTGTCGCCGCCCTCGACCACATAGGTCATGCAGGCCGGCGTATGGCCCGGCGTATGCATCGCATGGGCCTTGAGCATACCGATATGAAACACCTCGTCATCCTCGAACAGATGGTCGAACTGGCTGCCGTCATGGGCGAAATCAGGGCCGGCATTGAACAGCTTGCCGAACACGTCCTGCACCTGGCGAATGTGGCTGCCGATGGCGATGCGGCCGCCAAGGTGCTGCTTCAGATAGGGCGCGGCCGACAAGTGGTCGGCGTGGGCGTGCGTTTCCAGTATCCATGCCACTTCGGCGCCGAGTGCGCGCACCCGCTCGATGAGCTGGTCGGCGCTGCCGGTATGGGTGCGCCCCGATTTGGGGTCGTAATCGAGCACGCTGTCAATCAGCGCGCAGGCGCGGCTCTGACGGTCCATGACGATGTAACTGATCGTGCTGGTTGCGGCGTCGAACAAGCCTTCGACGTATAGTTGTTCCATCTCCTACTCCCTGTCAGTGTGATCACCTGCTGGTCTATACAAAACCCGTGCCAGCCCGGCGCTGAACGCAAGTACCTGATTTCATGGGCCTTCCCGCAATCGACTATTTCAGCGTGACAGCCACGCGTGGCAGTGGCATACTGCCATTGACAGTTTGGCAGTCACCTTTGGGGAAACACTTATGACGGATCATCATCTTCTCCAGGCGCCCGAAGTGCGCGCACTGATTTCCTACCTGGACCACGAAACCGCGCCGATGATCGTGATGAACACGGCGTATGAAATCCTGGCGGCCAACACCGCCTACAAACGCCAGTTCGCCGTGGCCGGCAAGCCTTACCTGGGCCACAAGTGCTATGCGATCTCCCATCAATTCTCGGTGCCCTGCGACCAGGCAGGCGAACACTGCCCGCTGCAAAGCGCCCTGGCGTCCAAGGCGCCTGACCGCGTGCTGCATATCCACCACACGCCACGCGGCCCGGAGCATGTGGATGTCGAACTGCGACCGATCATCGACGCCAGCCACCGGGTGATCGGTTTCGTCGAGCGCTTGCAAACGGTACGCCAAGCCTCCGCCAAGGCCCGTGGATCGGGACTGGTCGGGCAGTCGCCGGCGTTCAACCGCGCGCTGGGCGAGCTGCAGCGCGTGGCCAAGTCGGAGTTGCCGGTGCTGCTACTGGGCGAATCGGGGACCGGCAAAGAACTGTTCGCGCGCGCCCTGCACGAAACCAGCTTGCGCGCCAGCGGGCCCTTCGTGGTCATGGACTGCTCGGGACTGACCGAGACGCTGTTCGAGAGCGAAGTGTTTGGCTATGAAAAAGGCGCGTTCACCGGCGCGCTGGCGCGCAAGGCCGGCCTGGCCGAAACGGCGAACGGCGGCACCCTGTTTCTCGACGAAATCGGCGACGTGCCGCTCAGCATGCAGGTCAAGTTGTTGCGGCTGATTGAATCGGGAACCTACCGCCGCGTCGGCGGCCTGGAAACGCTGCAGACCAACTTCCGCCTGGTGACGGCGACCCACAAGCCGCTGGAACGCATGGTCGCCGACGGCCAATTCCGTCAGGACCTGTACTACCGGATCGCCGCCTTCCCGTTGCGCCTGCCGCCACTGCGTGAGCGCAGCGGCGACATTGCGCTGCTGGTGGAGTCGTTGCTGCAACGCAGTGGCGGCAATGCCACCGAGCGCATCTCGGCCGAGGCGCTGGCGGCGCTGGGCCAGTATCCGTGGCCCGGCAATATACGGGAGCTGCGCAACGTCATTGAGCGCGCGCGGCTATTTGCCGACGATGGCGAAATCAAGGTGGCCCACCTGGGGCTGGTCGCACCTGCCGCGCCGCACAGCGCGGCGCCATTGGATGAAGCAGGTTTCGCCGAGTTCGCGCGCACCTTTGCCGGCCCGCGCAAAGCGCTGGCGGCCGCCCTGGGCATGAGCGAGCGCACCTTGTATCGCCGGCTCAAACAGGCCGGTCTCGCCTGATGAACCGCCAGGCAATCCGCCGCGGCGCAGCTCCACCATGACCTTTCTCCGATGAGAAAGGCGGAAATCGGGACAGGGGCGGTCAGTAACTGACCGATCCCCTCCCACACCACCCGGCATGCGGGTCCGCACCGGGCGGTTCGAGTAGTTGAGGTCATGAGAGACGAGGCATGCCAAGGCTGACAAAGTAGGCAATCGTCAGCACATGATGCAGCGCGGTCATGCTGTTGTGCCACCAGCGTCGGCTGAGGGCCGCCACCGGGCGCGCAACATTGGGTTTGGCGCCCAAATTGAGCAGGTCCCAGTAGATCGTGCTACCTCGCCGCCAGTGCTTAAGATGAAGGGCACGCATCCGGCGGCGCATCCACTCGTCCAGCTGTCGCCAGCGACGAGGGGTTTGCGCCAGCTGGAAATACGCTTTCCATCCCAGTACATAGCTGCGCAGTCGTTCGATCACTTGCTCGATACTGCGTCCACCGTTTCGGGGCACGCCGCGACCGTACGCGCCGCCATCGCCGCCGGCAAGGACGTCTACAGCGAATGGCCGCTGACGCCGAGCAAGGAGGCGTCGACGGAACTGATGGCGCTGGCGCAAGCGGCCGGGGTGCGCCACATCGTCGGCCTGCAGCGCCGCCTCGGGCCGGATTACCGCTACGTCCGCGACTTGCTGAGAGACGGCTATATTGGTGAGATCCGCTCGGTGCGCATGCATATCAGCGTCGGATACTTCCAGCAACTGCGCAAAGCCTCGCTCTATTTCACGCTGCCGGCGGAAAACTACTCGGGACTGCTGCACATCTACGGCGGCCATTATTTCGACGCGGTCTTTACCATGCTGGGCCACCCGGTCAGCATCCAGGCGTTGAACGTTAACCAGTTCAAGGAAGTGACGCTGATCGAAACCAACGAAACCGTGCCGCATACGCTGGCCGACCAAGTGGTGCTGACCGGCACGTTTGAGAACGGCGCCGTGCTGAGCGCCCACCTCGAAGCAGGCAAGCGCAACAACTATGGCGTACAGATCGACATCACCGGCAGCAAGGGCGACTTGAAGATTTCCAACAACACCAGCTTCGGCAACACCTACAATCTGATCGAAGGCGTACAGGGCGACGCCCTGCCGATGCAGGCGCTGCCGGTGCCGGACATCTACAACTGGGTGCCGCCGAGCGAGCTCGGCGCCAGCCAGCTGGAGCTGACCCACCTGTATGCCGCCTACGCCAGCGATGTCAACACCGGCACCAGGCTGGCGCCTACCTTCGCCGACGCGCTCGTCATGCATGAGCTGATCGATCAGATGGAAGTGTCCAGTCGCACCGGCCAGCGCATCGCCATGAGGTAACGCGCCCGGCGCGCTACACTATCATTTCCTCAAGAAGAACCTAGATGCCCAGGAACGACGTGATTATAAAACTCGGTGGCGCGACCACCGTGCGGGCGTTATTCCGCTTGGGGCGAAAGTGCGATTATCCAACAGGCGAAGGCTTGCGTCCGGGCCAGTCGGTCATAGACTTCTGTCTACAGTCGCATCATTGCGAATCCACAGTCGGTAACGGCGGACGATCCGACCGTTATCTCGCGAGTTCGGCCAGCTCGTAACTGGTACTGCGTCCTCCCGCATCGGTTTTGTGCAGGACGCCGCGCACCACCAAATCAGTAATGTCCCGCAGCGCCGTGTCCGTTGAACACTTGGCGATGGCGGCCCATTTGCTGGTGGTGAGCTTTCCGTCTAAGCCATCGAGCAATTTGTTGAGCAACTTGACCTGGCGTTCATTCATCGGGGCTTCAGCCCATTGCCGCCAGAAGCGCGCCTTGGCCAGCACGGCATCAAGACCGAGATGGGCCGACTCGACGGCGCTTTGCAGCGCATCGAAAAACCAGAGCAACCATTCTGTGACATCCATGGAACCCTTTTGCGTCCGCTCCAGGATTTCATAGTATGCCTTGCGCTCGCGCTGTATTTGCGCCGACAGGCTATAGAAGCGCTGCGGACTTCCCTCCGCGCGCGCCAGCAGCAAATCACCGATGGCACGGGCGATGCGGCCGTTACCATCGTCGAATGGGTGCAACGTGACCAGCCACAGGTGGCCCAAGCCAGCCTTGATCGGCGGAGGGACGGCAGAAGCGGTGTCGACCCAGTCGAGAAACCGTGTAGTTTCCTCCTCAAGCCGCAATGCGGGAGGCGCCTCGACATGTACACGCTGGCGACCGACCGAACCGGAGACCACCTGCATGGGGCCGTTGGCATCATCGCGCCATTGACCGACATTGATCCTGGTAAGGCCCGAGTACCCGGTAGGGAACAGCGCAGCATGCCAACCGAACACTCGGTCGCGCGTCACCGGCGCATCGCAGTTGGCCGTGGCGTCGAGCACCATCTCCACCACACCTTCCACGTGGCGATCCACCGGTGCGAGCGCGCCGATATCGACGCCCAGGCGGCGGGCGATCGATGATCGCACCGACGCGACATTGAGTGTTTCACCCTCGATTTCGCTGGTCTTGACGACATCCTCGGTCAACGCAGCCAAACTTGCCTGATCGCGCAATGCCAGGCCAACGTCGGCAAGTCGCCCAACCAGACGCCCCTGCGCCCGACTCACCTCAGCCATGGGCGCGGACAGTACCGCCAGGTCACACCGCCAGTGTGGCCAGTCGCTTGCCTGCCAGATATACTGATAATCGCCGCTATTCATGCGGTGATTATCAACGTCCTTTACCGCACGTGCAAGATATTCACCGCACAAACTGCGGCGCAAATAGTCTCTATTCACCGCTTAACGCCACGGAGCACCGATTTCCCTGCCATCGACGGTTTTCATGCTGGAACAATAGCAAGGGTCACATCCCGTTATCCCGGCCCGCAACAATCCCCCCAGGCCTGCATGAGTAGGATGCGCTTGTCCAGCCGGTCACCGCGCCGATAGGCCGCCTCTACCCGGTCGGGAGGGCTGTGCGCCAGTGCATGCTCACAGACCTCGCGTGTAAAGGCATTACCGGCCGCCTCGGCACACCAGTCGCGGAAGGTGGAGCGGAAACCGTGGACCGTGATATCGGTGCGCCGCATACGCCGCAGCACGGCCGTCAGACTCATATCGGACAATGGCTGGTCTTTCATGCCCGGGAACAGCAGTTCGCACTGGCGCGGCAAAGCACTCAGGAGGGCAAGGGCGGCGTCCGCGAGCGGCACCCGGTGCTCCCTGCCCGCCTTCATCCGCGACGCCGGCACGGTCCATAGGCGCGCTTCCAGGTCCACCTCGTGCCAACTGGCGCCACGCACCTCACCGGACCGCGCCGCCGGCAGGATGGCGAACTCCATGGCGCGCGCGGCGATCCCGTCGCGGCGGCGCAACTCCACCATAAAGGCGGCGGTCCCACGCCACGGCAACGCCGGGTGGTTTTTGACCGGCGCTACCTTGCTCGGGTTGGCCAGCAGGTTGTCGAGGTGCCCGCGCCAGCGCGCCGGATTCTCGCCCTGCCGGAAACTGCTCACTGTCGCCCAGTCAAGGATGCTCTCGATGCGCCCGCGCAGGCGGGTCGCCGTTTCGTTCTTGGTGTTCCAGATCGGCGCGAGCACCTTGACCACCAGGGCGGTGTCGACATCGGCCACCGGCAGCGTCCGATCACCGGCGACGCGTCGGTCGCCAGGGTGCTTTTCCATTGCGCCACATGCTTGGGGTTGCGCCAGCCGCCCTGATGGGCCTGGACGTAGCCGGCGGCGCACTGGTCGAAGGTCATGCGCTTGGCTTGTTGAGCGGCCTGCACGGCGCGCGCCTGCTTGCGCTCGGTGAGCGGATCGCGCCCCTCCAGCAATAACAGACGGCAAGCCCGCGCCAATTCCCGCGCGTGCGCAAGTCCCACGATCTGGCACGATCCCAGTCCCATCTCGTGGCGTTTTCCGGCGCGCCGGTAGCGGAACACCCAGCTCTGCGTGCCCGTCGCGGACACCTGCAACTGCAAGCCGCCGCCGTCGGCATAGTAGCCTGGACGCCTGGCCTGGCGCATGCCGAGCACCGTGAGCCGATTGACCTGGGCCATCCCCTCCTCCCATCCCTGCTTCACGCCGATTTTAACCCCGACAGGGGAAACGACATTGATGCAGGAAGGTATGGCGCCCAGTACTTTTAGAGGAAGATGCCTGCGAAATAGGCCTTGTCCGGCCTAGCGGCGTTTTTGTCCGTCGAACTATTCCAACCCGCCCGCCTACCCCTCCAGCGAAGCTGGATTGGGGCGGACAATGGCGGACGTCACAGGACAGCAAAAAGGGCGTTTCTCCTATGAGAACGCACAAATAAAAAAACCCGCCGAAGCGGGTTTTTAGTGTACTGGCGGAGACGGTGGGATTCGAACCCACGATACAGGTATAAGCCGTATGCATCCTTAGCAGGGATGTGCCTTCGGCCACTCGGCCACGTCTCCTAGTCGATTCCTCAACTATGTCTTTTCTACCAAACTGCGCTAGAGCAGACGACCGTCATAGTATAGAGCGAGACCGGATTGGTCAAGGCTAGCCGACGATATTTTTTGAAAATTTTATGCCTTCTCCAGCTCGAACGCCTTGTGTAGCGCGCGCACGGCCAGTTCCATGTATTTTTCGTCGATCAGCACGGAGATTTTAATTTCCGACGTCGAGATCATCATGATGTTGATGCCCTCTTCCGACAGCGTGCGGAACATCTGCGACGCCACGCCCACGTGCGAACGCATGCCCACGCCCACCACCGAGATCTTCGACACTTTGGCGTCGCCGGTGATGCTGGCCGCGCCCAGTTCTTCCTTGGTGCTGTTGAGCACATCCACGGCGCGCTGGTAGTCGTTGCGCGATACGGTGAAGGTGAAGTCCGTCTTGCCGTCGACCGACTGATTCTGGATGATCATGTCGACTTCGATGTTGGCATCGGCCACCGGGCCCAGGATGTGGTACGCCACGCCTGGACGGTCGGGCACGCCCAGCACGGTGATTTTAGCCTCGTCGCGGTTAAACGCGATACCGGAGATGACTGCTTGTTCCATGTGTGTATCTTCCTCAAACGAAATCAGGGTGCCCGAGTTGGCTTCTACTTCCAGGTCCAGCATCGGGTCGGTCAGCGACGACAGAACGCGGGTCGGCACGCGATAGTTTCCGGCGAATTCCACCGAGCGGGTTTGCAGCACTTTCGAGCCCAGCGACGCCAGTTCCAGCATTTCTTCGAACGTGATCGCCTTGAGCCGGCGCGCTTCCGACACCACGCGCGGATCGGTCGTGTACACGCCGTCTACGTCGGTGAAGATCAGGCATTCGTCGGCCTTCATCGCGGCGGCGATCGCCACGGCGGAAGTGTCAGAACCGCCGCGGCCGAGCGTCGAGATGTTGCCGCCATCGTCCACGCCCTGGAAGCCGGTGATGATGACGATCTTGCCGTCATCGAGGTCGCGGTTCACTTTTGCATTGTCGATCGACTGGATGCGGGCCTTGGTGAAAGCGGAATCGGTTTTAATCGCGACTTGCCAGCCGGCGTAAGACACGGCTTTCTTGCCGATCGCCAGCAGCGCCATCGACAGCAGGCCAACCGACACCTGCTCGCCGGTGGAGGCGATCATGTCCAGTTCGCGCGGGTCGGGCTGGGCCTGAATTTCCTTGGCCAGGGAGATCAGGCGATTGGTCTCGCCGGACATGGCCGAGGGGACGACGACGATGCGGTGCCCGGCGTCATGCCACTTGGCGACACGCCGCGCCACGTTCTTGATACGGTCCGTCGAACCCATCGACGTACCGCCATATTTGTGCACGATTAAAGCCATAACAGAGAGTTTTCCGCTCAAATAAAGGTAAATGGAACCCTTAACTCTACATGCCGCACTGCAAAATAACAAGTCAAAAAACTCATAAAGTCATACCGTATAGACATATCCACATACAAAATTCGGCAGATAGGGGGTATTGTCTATACAGCCTGCCAACGCAGGCGCCAGCGTGAAACGCCCTCACCCACCAGGTGATTGCAGTCCATGCCGACGCCGGCCGCGAACAGCACCTGGCGGCCGCTGCTGACCACTGGCAGGCGCGAACGCTCCCAGGCCGGGATGTTCAGCGCCTGGTAGTGATACTTGAGGCCGCGCGTCGGACGGTTGTGGGCCGGCTTGAGGCGTTCGCCGCCCTTGCGGAACTCGATCAGCAAGGGCTGGGCGCGCAGCCAATCGGCGTCCAGCCCGCCTTCGCCCTCGCCGGCCGGCTCGAAGTGCAGCACGCCGCCGTAGGCCGGGAACGCCATGGCGGTTTCGCCATTCCAGCTGAACGATGTGCCCGGTGTTTTGTCGAACTCGTCTTCGCGCGTGCCTTCCAGGTCTGCCAGTTTCGGCGTGATGTGCAAGCGGTCGCGGTGGCGCCTGACGTGGCAATCGGGATGGGTGACCAGTGGTTGCGCGCCGTCGCGCGCTTCCAACAGTTGCACCAGCATTTCGGACAGCCAGGCCGCGCTCGGCATGCGCAGCTGGCGGGTGGCGAACCAGTGGCGCAGCATGTTGTAGCTGCGATCCAGGCTCAGCAGGCGCAGCCTGGCGATGTCGATGCAATCGTCGACCAGGCACAGCGCCAGGTCCTGCTCGGCCAGCTCGGTCAGCAGGCGCTGGGCCGACTGCGCGTGCTGGGCGCTGCGCGCAAAGCGCTCCTGGAAGCCCGGGAAGGCCTGGTCCAGCGCCGGCATCACCTGGTGACGCAGCGCGTTGCGGGCGAAGCGCGGGTCGTCGTTGGATTCATCCTTGATGTAGGCGATGTCGTGCTCGCTCACATAGGCGGCCAGTTGCTTGCGCGAGGCCGGCAGCAATGGACGCGCCATCACCAGCGCGGGATTAGCCAGCAGTTCGGGCGCGGCGTTGGCGGCGTCCATGCCGGACAGGCCGGCGGGGCCGGAGCCGCGCAGCAGCTGCAGCAGCACGGTCTCGGCCTGGTCGTCCAGATGATGCGCGGTCAGCAACAGCTTGACGTCGTGCGCGGCGCACAGCGCGCCCAGCGCGGCGTAGCGCACCTTGCGGGCGGCCGCTTCGGTGCCGCTCTTCTGCTGGTTCGCCAGCTGCACGCGGCGCGCTTCGAACGTCACGCCCAGCGCGGCGCAGGCTTGCTCGCAGTGCGCCAGCCAGGCGTCGGCGTTGGCGCTGAGGCCGTGGTGGACGTGGAAGGCGTACAAGGCCACGCCATGCGCTTGCGCGTAGGCATGCGCGAGGTGGAGCAGCGCCGACGAGTCGAGCCCGCCGCTGAGAGCGACGGCCAGGCGCGGGGTCGCGCCCGGCTGCGCCAGCGCGGCGGACACGGCTTGCTCGAAGGTTGAGGACAAGGTCGGGATCTGTTGCTTCTTCAATGTGGACTCCAAATGCGAACCGGGGGCAGCGCGTGCGCGTGCCCCCGGTTGTTGGGTATGGATTCCCGCTTTCGCGGGAATGACGGCGGTGGCGTCGTCATTCCCGCGCAGGGGGAATCCATGCCGAGTATCTTATTCCTGCGGCGTGGTTTCCTTGAACTTGCCGTAGCTCATCAGCTTTTCGTGACGGGCTTCCAGCAGATCCTTGGTCTTCATGCCATGGAACTGGCGCAGCGAATCGGCCAACGCGCGCTTGAGCAGCGTGGCCATCTGCTTCGGATCGCGATGCGCGCCGCCCAGCGGCTCGGTCACGATCTTGTCGATCAGGCCCATCGCCTTCAAGCGGTGCGCGGTCAGGCCCAGCGCTTCGGCCGCATCGGCGGCGCGCTCGGAGGTCTTCCACAGGATCGAGGCGCAGCCTTCCGGCGAGATCACCGAGTAGGTCGCGTATTGCAGCATCAGCACCGCGTCGCCCACGGCGATCGCCAGCGCGCCGCCGGAGCCGCCTTCGCCGATGATGGTGGCGATCAGCGGCACTTTCAGTTCCGCCATCACGTACAGGTTGTGGCCGATCGCCTCGGACTGGCCGCGCTCTTCGGCATCGATGCCCGGGAACGCGCCCGGCGTGTCGACGAAGGTGAAAATGGGAATGCCGAACTTCTCGGCCAGCTTCATCAGGCGCATGGCCTTACGATAGCCTTCCGGCTTCGGCATGCCGAAGTTGCGCAGCGCGCGTTCCTTGGTGTCGCGGCCCTTTTGATGGCCGATCACCATGCAGGCCTGGCCGTTGAAGCGCGCCAGGCCGCCGACCACCGACAGGTCGTCCGCATAGCTGCGGTCGCCGTGCAGTTCGTGGAAGTCGGTGAAGATTTCATTCACATAGTCCATCGTGTAGGGACGCTGTGGGTGGCGCGCGATCTGCGCAACCTGCCAGGGGGTCAGCTTGGCGTAGATGTCTTTGGTCAGTTGCTGGCTCTTTTTGGCCAGACGGTCGATCTCCTCAGAGATGTCGACAGCCGAATCGTCCTGGACGAAACGCAGCTCTTCGATTTTGCCATCGAGTTCGGCGATCGGTTGCTCAAAGTTGAGGAAAGTCGTTTTGGTCATTGTACCTCCGTGATTATTCTCAGCCATGCGGGCACAAAAACGCCTCGCACAGCGATTAGAGCATCTATTCTACAGCAACCGGGTCCAGGCTACGCCATAAGTACCAGGTCGCCACCGTGCGCCACGGCTCCCAGTTGGCCGACACCTCGCGCGCATCGCTACGGGACACAGGTTCGCCGGAAAAATAATTCTGGCTGATGCCCTGGATCAAACCCGGGTCATCGAGCGGCAAAACATTCGGGCGGAGCAGATTAAATATCAAAAACATCTCGGCTGTCCAGCGGCCGATGCCGCGGATCTGCACCAGTTCGGCGATGACGGCCTCGTCATCCATCTGGTCCCACTGGCTGGTGTGGACGCGCTTGTTCTTGAAGTGATCGGCCAGGTCGAGGATGTATTCGGTCTTGCGCTTGGACAGGCCGCAGGCCGACAGCTGCTCGGCGCCGGCCTTGATGATCTGCGCCGGCGAGCATTTCGGGCTGACCAGCAGCAGCTTCTTCCAGGCGACATCGGCCGCCTTGGTGGTCACTTGCTGGCCGACGATGGAGCGCGCCAAGGTGGTAAACGGGTCGTCGTGGCCGACCAGGTGCAGGTCGCCAAATTGCGGGATCAGCTTTTTCATGATGCGGTCCCGCTTCATCAGCTCGATCTTGGCCTGCTCCCAGTACGGCGGCACGGCCGATACCGGGCCGCTTGCGCCCTCGTTATCCTTGGCGGTGACCATTATGCGCGGCGCCAGTTGGTCGTGCCGTCGGGCTTGTCTTCGAGGATGACGCCGGCCGCCAGCAGGTCGGCGCGGATCTTGTCCGATTCGGCGAAGTTGCGCGCCTTTTTGGCTTCGATGCGCTTGGCGATCTGTTGCGCGATGGCGGCGTCGCCGGCGCCGTCGGGCGCGCCGACAGCCGCCTGGCGAAACTGCTGCGGCGTGCGGGCCAGCAGGCCGATGACGCCGGCCAGGGCCTTGAGCTGGCGCGCCACGGCGGGCGATTTCGACTTGTTCAGCTCGCTCGCCAGGTCGAACAGCACGGCCAAGGCGACCGGCGTGTTGAAGTCGTCGTCCATCGCCTCGGCGAAGCGCACGGCGTACGGCTCGTTCCAGTCCAGCGCGGCGCCGTCGCCTTCCACGCCGTCCAGCGCGGTGTACAGGCGGGTCAGCGCGACGCGGGCGTCGTCCAGGTGCACGTCCGAATAGTTCAGCGGGCTGCGGTAGTGGGCGCGCAGGATGAAGAAGCGCACCACTTCGGCGTCGTACTTCTTGAGCACGTCGCGGATGGTGAAGAAGTTGCCCAGCGACTTGGACATCTTCTCGTTATCCACGCGCACGAAACCGTTGTGCACCCAGTAGTTGACCATCGTATGGCCGAACGCGCCTTCCGACTGGGCGATCTCGTTTTCGTGGTGCGGGAACTGCAAGTCCGCGCCGCCGCCGTGGATGTCGAAGTGTTCGCCCAGCAGTGCCGAGCACATCGCGGAGCACTCGATGTGCCAGCCCGGACGGCCCTTGCCCCACTTGGAATCCCACTTGACCTCGTCCGGTTCCGATTCTTTCGACGCCTTCCACAGCACGAAGTCCAGCGGATCGCGCTTGCCGGTGTTGACGTCGACGCGCTCGCCGGCGCGCAAGTCGTCGAGCGACTTGCCGGACAGCTTGCCGTAGCTGGGGAAGTTGCGCACCGCGTAGTTGACGTCGCCGTCCCCGCCCTGGTAGGCCAGGTCCTTGGACTCCAGCGTCTCGATCAGCGCCAGCATCTGCGGCACGTATTCGGTGGCGCGCGGCACCAGCGTGGCCGGCAGGATGCCCAGCGCGCCGGTGTCCTCGTCCATGTACTTGGTGAAACGGGTGGTCAGCTGCGAGATGGTCTCGCCGTTCTCGACCGCGCGCTTGATGATCTTGTCGTCGATGTCGGTGATGTTGCGGGCATAGGTGACCTGGTAGCCGGAGGCCAGCAGCCAGCGGTACATGACGTCGAACGCCATCATCATGCGGGCGTGGCCGATGTGGCAGTAATCGTAGATGGTCATGCCGCACACGTACATGCGGACTTTGCCTGCCTCGATGGGAACGAATGTCTGCTTGTCACGCGCCAGCGTGTTGTAAATCTTTAAATTGCTCATCGGGCTCTTGCGGTTTCTCTGCTTGTTCTTTGTAGTGCGCGCGCCGCGGTTCCGGGCAATACGAGGAGCGGGCGCGGCGCGGTAGGCGCGCACCTGGTATTCATCGCATCACGTTGGGGACCGGCTGACACTCGCTAGTTATTCTTTCCACCTTCTAAGGGGTAGAATGGACAAGTATAGCATTGATAAAAACAGCATAGACCCAATCTGCTTTAGGATTTTTGGCAATTCGGCCAGTTCAACCCGGATAAAACCACTACGAGGAAGTAACAATGCACCAAACTCAGCCATCACTGTTCGCCAAACTGATGACCTTGTTTGCCGGCGTCGCCCTGTCCGGCGCGGCCCTGGCAGCCGCACCCGCCCACAACGCCACGCCGCAAGTTGAAATCAAGACCTCGATGGGCGATATCGTGGTCGAACTGAACCACGAGAAGGCGCCCAAGTCGGTCGACAATTTCTTGACCTATGTGAAGGCCGGCTTCTACAAAGGCACCATCTTCCACCGCGTGATCGACGGCTTCATGATCCAGGGCGGCGGCTTCGATGAAAAGCTCAGGCAAAAGAAAACCAGGCCGCCGGTGGCGATCGAATCGCAGAACGGCCTGACCAACAACAACTACACGCTGGCCATGGCCCGCACCGGCGATCCCAATTCCGCCACCTCGCAATTCTTCATCAACGTGGCCGATAACGAAGCCCTGAACTACCCCGGCCGCGACGGTTTCGGCTACACGGTGTTCGGCAAAGTCATCAAGGGCCAGGAGGTGGTCGACAAGATCAAGGGCGTGCTGGTGGACGACAAGGGCATGTTCCAAAACATCCCCGTGATCCCGGTCGTGATCAAGTCGGCGACGATTTTGAAGACCCCTATCCAGCCAAAACTGTAAAATAGCGGCCTGCCGTATTTTTTAACTATCTCAGGATAACAATATGACCAACGTAATCATCACCACCAACATGGGCAAAATGACCGTCGAACTGAACGACGAGAAAGCGCCTAAATCGGTCGCCAACTTCCTGGCCTACATGGAAGCCGGCCACTACACCAACACCATCTTCCACCGCGTGATCGACGGTTTCATGGTCCAGGGCGGCGGTTTCGAGCCAGGCATGAAGCAGAAACCTGCCGACACCACCGTGGAAAACGAAGGCAAGAACGGCCTGAAGAACGATACCTACACGCTGGCCATGGCCCGCACCTCGGCGCCGCACTCGGCTTCGGCCCAGTTCTTCATCAACGTCAAGAACAACTCCTTCCTGGACTACCCAGGCCAGGACGGCTGGGGTTACGCCGTGTTCGGCAAAGTCATCGAAGGCACCGAAGTGGTCGACGCCATCAAGAAAGTCAAAACCACCCGCAGCGGCATGTTCGCCGACGTGCCGGCGGAAGACGTCATCATCGAGAAAATCGAACTGGCCGCTTAATTAATGAGCGATGCCAACATGCGCGCGGACCAGGTCTGCGCGCTGTTTATCTCCGATCTGCATTTGCAGCCCGCGCATCCCGCCACCAGCGTCGCGTTTTTCGACTTCCTGGAACGGCATGCGCGGCGCGCGCAACAGTTGTACCTGCTGGGCGACCTGTTTGAATACTGGGCCGGCGACGACGATATCGGCGATCCCTATCACCAGCACATCATTGCCGCGCTGCGCAGCGTCAGCGATGCGGGCGTGGCCGTCTACTGGATCGCCGGCAACCGCGATTTCCTGGTCGGCGCGCAGTTCGCCGCGGCGGCGGGCCTGACCCTGCTGCCGGAAATCTATGTGAGCGAGATCGGCGGCCAGCGCCTGGTGGTGCTGCACGGCGACGCCCAGTGCACCGAGGACGTCAAGTACATGGAGTTCCGCGCCATGGTGCGCCAGAGCGCGTGGCAGCAGCAGTTCGTGGCGATGCCGCTGGCGCAGCGCAAGGCCATCATCGCCGGCATGCGCGAGAACAGCCGCAAGGACCAGGGCAACAAATCCTACGAGATCATGGATGTGACGCCGCAGGCGATCCGCGACGTGTTCGCCGCCACCGGCGCCGACGTCATGATCCACGGCCACACCCACCGCCCCGCCCTGCACAGCGTGGACGGCAAGCGCCGCTACGTGCTGCCGGACTGGGAGCCGGACGCCCAGCCACCGCGCGGCGGCTGGATCGCCATCGACAGCGCTGGCGTCATCACGCGCCACACCCTCGACGGCGCCGTCATTCCAGCGTAATCGCCACCCCGTCCAGCGGCGGCGCGCAGCGTCAGGCGCTGGTAGCAGAAGCCGGACGGGATGATGAAAATCGACAGCATCGCTGGCGGCGGCGCGGCGGATGGCCCTATAATCGATTTCATGACGAAACGTACCTGGTTCTTGCGCAGCAGTTTTCTGGCCGCCACCGTGCTATGGAGCGGCAGCGGCTGGTGCGCTCCCCAGGTCTTGACCGTGGCCTGGCGCGACAAGCCGCCCTACCACTACATCGAGCATGGCCAGCCGCAAGGGTTCCTGCTCGAGCGCGTGAAGAACGTCTTCAATCTCGCCGGCATCCCTGCGCAATTCGTCAACGAACCGCAAAAGCGGATCTGGGCCAACTTCACGCATGGCGCCACCAATTACTGCTCGATCAGCTGGTACCGGCTGCCGGAGCGCGAAGCGGTGGCGCAGTTCACCGCCCCCATCCATGAAGACTTGCCGCACACCGTGCTGATTTCGCAGGACTATGTGCAGCGGGTCACGGCGCATCCGACGCTGGGTTCCTTGCTGGACGATCCGAGCCTGACGCTGGGCGTGGTCGAAGGCGTGTCCTACGGGCCGGTGCTGGACCAGATGATCAAGCGCGGCAAGATCCGCATCATGAGCCGCACGGTGGAAACCACGCTGATGATGCGCATGCTCGCGGTGGGCCGCGCCTCGCTGATGTTTGTCGACCGCGAAGACCTGAACTATTTCCGTCCGAAGGAAAAGTTATTGCAGTCGACAGTGCAGTTTGATTTCCCCGACATGCCGCCGGGGTTGAAGCGCCACATCGTTTGCAGCAAGGACGTGGCGCCGGAGACCATGGCCAAGCTCAACCAGGCCATCGCCGCCACCGGGGGCGCCAACAACCCCGGCCACAGCATCAAGCCGAAGTAGTCAGCGCTTGACGGCACTCATCGCCGCGTTCAGGCGGCGTATCAATTCCTGGTTCAGGTCGCGCGTATGGCGGGTCCAGCGCTCCATTGTGCGCTGCAACTCGGCGTGCAGCTGGCTGGCGCGCGCCGTGTCGCCGGCGCCGGCCGCCCAGATCGCGAACTCGGCCTGCACGGCAAAGCTGTTGTAGCGGCCCAGCGCAAACTCGAACTCCGCCTTCGCCTCGTCCTGGCGGCCGGCCGCGGCCAGCGACTGGGCCAGCAGCAGCGACACCTGTTCGCCACGGAAATTGGCGTCGGCGGCGCGGATGGTTTGCAGATGGGTGACGGCGGCGGCGGCGCGGCCGCAGGCCAGCGTGGCGCGCGCGGCGCCGTAGCGGATTTCCAGGTCGCCCGAGAACGGTCCTTGCAGGCAGGCTTCGTAGGTGGCGGCCGCCTCGTCGGCGGCGCCGGCCTCCATCTGCGCGCTGGCCAGGCGCATCTGGTTCTGCGCGGTGGGCGTGTAGGCGTAGGCGTCGCGCGCCTCACGCAATTCCCGGCCCGGATCGAGCGAGCGGGCCGCCGCCGTCACCACCTTGCGGGCGCCGTGGTTCAGTTTTGAATCCGGCAGATAGATCGCGATGAAGTACACGATGCTGCCCAGTCCGGGAAACATAAACAGGATCATCAGCCAGTACATCTGCTGCCCGCTGCGGATCACGTGCACGGCGAAGAACAGCGCCACCAGCACGTGCAGTCCAATTCCAAATATCGTCATGAGGCTAGCTCCTACAGTTCGTCAATGTCGCGAATTGTAGAAGCTCTTGCCCTGCGCCACAAGGAAACTTGCAAAACCATCAAGCCACGGCTGGTTCGGCCTGGTGCATCCAGGCGGCCAGGTAGTGCGCAACGCGGCCGATGAACACGCCGTTGAACAAGCCGAACAACACGGTGACGGTGGCCGCAAACGCCAGGTTCTGTTGCAGCCCGGGGTGCATGGCCGTCAGCACCGCCACCACGTACTTGGTGACGAAGATGGCGATCATCAGCATCAGCGGCGCCCAGCTGCCGCGCTGGCGCACGGTGCCGGCGGCGCGGTCGACCGCGATCACGGCGCCGCTGGCGAGCTTCCACGTGAGCGCCGCGCCGGCCGCCACGCCCAGCGCCCACACGCCCCAGACACCGCCGCCCAGCGCGCCGTGCTGGTGCATGCTGGACAACGACAGCCACAACATCACCACCGGGATGATGAACAGCTTCTGCAGGGATATCTCGCGGTCGCGGCTGGCCAGCACGCCGCGATACAGCAGGAAGGCCAGCAAGGCCCAGACGTAGGTAGGTGTATGGCTGACAATTTGCTGAATCATGATCTGCTCCGCATGGCTGGTTAAGGTGAGGCCACTATGCCCGCCGGCACAACGGCGCGGGACGCGATGCGACGAAACGCGGCAAACCGGCGCGAAATGCAAGCAGGCGGCGCAAAGCGCAGGCCGGCGGCGGACAAAGCGTTGCACCGTAATGCATCGTTACAAATAATCGGTGGCGGGGCGGCCGGACTCGGCATAAATTACCACACAGCAATGTTCGATCCCGTACTTCGTGGAGATTCCCGTCATGATCCCAACACCGACCGCGGCCGCCCGCTTCCTGGCGCAAGCCTCGATGGGCGCCAGCCGCGCCGAGATCGCCAGGGTGCGGTCGCTGGGCTACGCCGGCTGGATCGACGCCCAGCTGGCCGCGCCGCGCTCCGGCACCCGCTGGGACTGGCTGATGGCCAAGGGCTATGACGACATCGCCAACCGCAACTCGGAAAACGGCTTCGACGCCTGCGCCTGGCGCAAGCTGATCACGGCGCCGGACACGCTGCGCCAGCGCGTCACCTTGGCCCTGTCGGAAATCTGCGTGGTGGCGATCGACGGCCTGGTGGGCGCCGGCTGGCGCGCCTTTTCGGCGGCGGCCTACCTGGACCTGCTGGAAGACTACGCTTTCGGCAACTACCGGGCGCTGCTGGGCGCCATCTCGACCAGCCCGGCGATGGGCCAGTACCTGACCTTCCGCGGCAACACCAAGCAAAACCCCACCACCGGCGCCCTGCCCGACGAAAACTATGCGCGCGAGCTGATGCAGCTGTTCAGCATCGGCCTGGTGCAGCTGAACGCCGACGGCACGCCGCAACTGAGCAACGGCGTGCCCAGGGAAACCTACGGCCTGGCCGACATCACCGGCCTGGCCCGCGTGTTCACCGGCTGGGACTTCGACCTGGCCGGCCAGACCAACGCCGTGCCGGACTTCCTGCGCCGGCCGATGACGCAGGTGGCCAAGCGCCACGAGACCGGCGCCTCCAGCTTCCTCGGCGACACGGTGGCGGCCGGCCTGTCCGGCGCCGACGCGCTGAAGGCGGCGCTGGACATCATCTACGCCCAGGCCAATGTGGCGCCCTTCATCAGCCGTCAGCTGATCCAGAAACTAGTGACCAGCAATCCGTCACCGGCCTACGTGGCGCGCGCAGCCGCCGTGTTCGACAATGACGATGGCGTCAAGGGCAACCTGGCGGCGGTGGTCAAGGCGCTGCTGCTCGATCCCGAAGCCCGCGCCGCCACCGACGCCGGCCCCGGCTACGGCAAGCTGCGCGAACCGATGCTGCGCTTCATCGGCTGGGCGCGCGCCTACAACGCCAGTTCCGCCTCGGACGCCTGGGCCATCGGCAACACCAGCGACGCCTCCAGCCGCCTGGGCCAGAGTCCGCTACGCTCGCCGTCGGTGTTCAATTTTTACCGGCCCGGCTATGTGCCGCCCAACAGCGCCGTGTCCAGGGCCGGGCTGGTGGCGCCGGAATTCCAGCTGACCAATGAAACCTCGGTGGTCGGCTACGTCAACTACATGCAGCGCGCGGTCAAGGGTGTCGCCGACGTGCTGCCGGACTACAGCACCCTGCTGCCGCTGGCGGCCAACGGCCAGCAACTGGTCGACGAAATCAACCTGGTGCTGGCGGCCGGCCAGCTGGGCAGCGCCAGCGCCGGCCTGATACGCGGCGCCATCGACACCATGTCCGCCAGGACCGACGCCGCGCTGCGCAACCGCATCTACGCCGCGCTGACGCTGGTCATGGCCGCGCCTGAATATCTGGTTCAACAGTAGGGAGCCGCCATGACCAGCAACTCTTCCCGCCGCGCCTTCCTGCAGCGCGCCTCGATGCTGGCCATGAGCGGCGTGGCCGCGCCGCTGGCCGTCAACCTGGCGGCGATGGCCGAGGCCTCGGCCGCCAGCGCCAGCGACTACAAGGCCATCGTCTGCGTGTTCCTGTACGGCGGCAACGATTACGCCAACACCCTGGTGCCCTACGACGCCGCCAGCTACAACGCCTACTATGCGCTGCGTTCCAACCTGGCCTACCAGCACAGCGCGCTGTCGGGCACGCTGCTCAACACCGGCGCGCCACCGGTCGACGCCAACGGCCTCGCCCACCAGTACGCGCTGGCGCCGGAACTGGCGCCGCTGCTGCCGATCTTCGACGCCGGCAAGATGGGCGTGCTGCTCAACGTCGGCACGCTGGTGCAGCCGACCAGCAAGCAGCAGTACCTGGCCAAGGCCGTGCCGCTGCCCTCCAAGCTGTTCTCGCACAACGACCAGCAATCCGAATGGCAATCGTCGATGGCGGAAGGGGCGAGCTCCGGCTGGGGCGGCCGGCTGGGCGACCTGTTCGAGGCGGGCAACGGCAACGCCACCTTCACCTGCGTCAATGTCTCCGGCAATGCGGTGTTCCTGTCCGGGAAGGAGGCGGTGCAGTACCAGGTGTCGACCAAGGGTTCGGTGCCGTTCAGCGCCTTGCAGAGCCCGATGTTCGGCTCGGCCAGCTGCAGCAGCGCCTTGCGCGCGCTGATCACGCAGCCGCACGCGCACCTGATGCGGTCCGACTATGCGAGCGTGACGCAGCGCGCGATTTCCGCCAACGACGTGCTGACGTCGGCGCTGGCGGGCGCGCCGGCCATCAACACGCCCTTCCCCGCCAATAACAAGCTGGGCGACCAGCTGAAGATGGTGGCGCGCATGATCGCCAGCGCTTCGGCGCTGGGCGCCAGGCGGCAGGTGTTCTTGGTGGCGCTGGGCGGCTTCGATACGCACGACGGCCTGGTCAAAGTGCATCCGGGCCTGCTGAAAAGCGTGGCCGAGGCGCTGGCGGCGTTCTACCAGAGCACGGTGGAGCTGGGCGTGGCCGAGCAGGTGACGGCCTTCACCGCGTCCGACTTCGGCCGCACGCTGAGCGGCAACAACGACGGCTCGGACCACGGCTGGGGCAGCATGCACTTCATGCTGGGCGGCGCCGTCAAGGGCGGCCGCTACTACGGCAAGGCGCCGGTGGTGGCCAGCAACGGCCCGGACGACGTCGGCCAGGGCCGCCTGCTGCCGACCACCTCGATCGAGCAATATGCAGCCACGCTGGGCGGCTGGCTGGGCGTGTCGAACACCGACTTGTTGGCCATGCTGCCCAAGCTGGCCAACTACAACGCCAGCGCGCGCAACCTGGGCTTCGTCTGACGGTTATTGCCTGACGCCTACTGGGCCGGCTGCAAGTTGGCGACCAGCGCGCCGGGCTTGGTGCTGATCCCGGTCAGCACGAACTGCACGCCGGCGTAGCGCAGGTCTTCCGGCCGGAAGCTGTGCACCGGCACATCCTTGAGCGCGCTCTCGCCCAGCAGGTTGACGACGCTGGCGATCTGGTTCTGCTTGCCCTCGTCCATGCCGTCGACCACCAAGTTGTCCACGTGGGCGTCGCCGATGTAGATGACGTTGCGCACCTTATCCACCTTCAGGCGCCCCGACACCGCCATGCTGCCGTGCCACGCCTGGCGCGCCAGCAGCGGCGCCACGTTCACCTCCAGCGTCAGCGCCACGCGGTCGTTCTCGGGCAGGATGGCCAGTTGCGGATGGCTCAGCTCGACCTCGAACACGCCCAGCACGCGGTGGCGCACCGGGAATTTGCGGTCCAGGTTCTGCTGCATGCGCGCCTGCGGCAGTTCCACCTGGCGCGGACCGATCAGCGTGGAACAAGCGGCCACCGCAGTTGCCAGCACTGCGGCCAGCATCAGCGGCGCGGCAAATTTGATCGTGCGTTGAAAGTACATCGTGGCATCCTTCTGCAAAAAAATATAACGCCGCCATTATGACCCATGCCCGCCGCCAGCCTCGTCGCCGACAAAATCCTCAGGAATCGCTTGCCTTTTTTAATTCTAGTGTTATAGTTTACTACAACACCACTCCATTAACACACATCAAGGGGACCACATGTATGTCCACGATAGGCTGGAATGACAATGCGCCGATTTATCGGCAGCTCAAGGAGAAGGTCATCGGCATGATGCTCGACGGCCTGCTCAAGCCCGGCGACGCCCTGCCCTCGGTCAGGCAGGTGGCCGCCGACTACCAACTCAATCCGATCACCGTATCTCGCGCCTACCAGGAACTGGTGGACGAAACACTCGTAGAAAAAAGAAGGGGACTAGGTATGTACGTCACTGACGGCGCCCGCGACAAACTGCTGGCCACTGAACGCGAGCGCTTCCTGCGCGAAGAATGGCCGCTGGTGCTGGAACGTATCCGCCGCCTCGGCCTGGAGCTCGACACCCTGCTCAAGCCGATCGCCGCCGGAGGTGCGTCATGAGCGCCATCATCACGGCGTCCAATCTCAGCAAGAAATACGGCAAGCAAGCCGCGCTGAATGGCGCCAGCTTCACGGTCGAGGCAGGCCGCATTGTCGGCCTGATCGGCCCCAACGGTTCCGGCAAGACCACCACCCTCAAAGCCATCCTGGGCCTGACCCAGTTCGACGGCGAGCTGTCGGTGCTGGGCATGGACCCGCGCAAGCAGCGCGAGGCGCTGATGAACGAGGTCTGCTTCATCGCCGACGTCGCCATCCTGCCGAAGTGGCTGAAGGTCAAGGACGCGATCGCCTTTGTCGAAGGCGTGCATCCGCGCTTCGACCGCAGCAAGGCCGAGAAATACCTGGCCCACACCAAGCTGACGCCGGACATGAAGGTCAAGGCCATGTCCAAGGGCATGGTGGTGCAGCTGCACCTGGCGCTGGTGATGGCGATCGACGCCAAGCTGCTGGTGCTCGACGAGCCGACCCTGGGCCTGGACATCCTGTACCGCAAGCAGTTCTACCAGAACCTGCTGGAAGACTACTTCGACGAGCACAAGACCATCCTGATCACCACCCACCAGATCGAGGAGGTCGAGCACATCCTGACCGACCTGATGTTTATCCAGGACGGCAAGATCTCGCTGTCGGCGTCAATGGACGAGGTGGGCGAGCGCTTCACCGAGGTGATGGTCGAGCCGCAGTTCGTGGCGGCCGCCAACGCGCTGCAGCCGATGAGCCAGCGCACCGTGTTCGGCAAGCCCATCATGTTGTTCGATGGCGTGCCGCGGCTGCAACTGTCGACCTTCGGGGAATTGCGCACGCCCAGCGTTGCCGACCTGTTTGTCGCGACGATGAAAGGAACCTACGCATGAAAACGATGAAATGGCTGATCAAGCGCGAACTGTGGGAGCACAAGGGCATGCTGTTCTGGGCCCCCGCCGTGATCGCCGGACTGATCGCGGCGCTGGCGCTGACCGGCATCTTCCTGGGCCACAACGCCAACTTCAGCGACGATGGCCAGACCATGTCGATCGGCACCGTCACCGTCGAAGGCGCGATGCGCGTGCGCATCGTCGAAACGGCGTCGCAGGCCTATATGCTGTCGTCGCTGCCGATCATGATGGTGCTGAGCTTCCTGGTGTTCTTCTACTGCCTGGGCGCGCTGAACGACGAGCGCCGCGACCGCAGCCTGCTGTTCTGGAAATCGCTGCCGGTATCGGACCTGACCACCGTCATGTCCAAGGTCGCGCTGGCCCTGGTGGTGGCGCCGCTGATCACGGTGGCGATCGGCACCGCGCTGTCGCTGGTGATCCTGCTGGCCGGCTGCCTGGCGATGCTGGTGCACGGCACCAACCTGTTCGGCGCGCTGCTGATGGCGCCGGATCTCTACCTGACGCCGCTGCGCCTGCTGGGGCTGCTGCCGGTCTACATCCTGTGGGCCCTGCCGACGGTCGGGTGGCTGCTGATGGTGTCGAGCATGGCCCGTTCCAAGGTGTTCCTGTGGGCCGTGGGCACGCCGCTGGTGACGTCGCTGCTGCTGATGTGGGCCGAGAAGGCGCTGCACTTCGGCTTCAACGCCGGCTGGTTCGTCACCCGCGTGGTCGACCGCATCCTGCTGGGCGTGGTTCCGGGGTCGTGGATCATCTTCGAAGCCGACAGCGTGGCGCTGCACCATGAAGCCAACAAGCTGGCGCTGCCGGACACCATCTTCAGCGCCTCGTGGGGCACGCTCAGTGGCGTCAGTGTATGGATCGGTGTGGCAGCCGGGGTGGCGATGATCGCCGCCGCCGTCTGGATGCGCCGCCGCCGCGAGGAAGGCTGAGCATGGCGGGCCAGCATTTCATAGCCGCCGCGCTGCTGGCGGCCGCCGTGGCGGCGCTGCCGGCCACGGCGGCCGAGACGGAAGCCGGGGACGGACAGATGGTCGTCATCAACGGCACCCGCAGCCCGGAGATGCAGCCTTACCGCTACATGCTGTCCGGCCTGGACGCCTTCGACAGCCAGCACGCGCTGGCGCCGAACGCGCAGCAACTGCGCTTCCGCCTGCACACCAAGCGCAAGGCGCCGGCCGGCGCGATGGACAACGTGGTGGTGCGCCTGTCCGGCAACGACACCGACATCGTCGTGCCGCTGGCGGCGGACCACAGTTTCACGCTGCCGCGCAACCGGGCGGCGGAAGACGACAACGCCGACGTGGTGCTGAACCAGAAGAAGAGCTACTACGGCTGGATGCCGGACGTGCGCAGCGCCGGCGTGCCGGCGGACATGCGGCGCCTGGGCGACATCCAGCTGGAGTGCCGGGTGCTGATAGCGATCGCGAAGAACTACATTCCCTTCCTGATACGCGCCACGATCAACACCATCACGCTGACCACGGACTGGTGCGCGTACAAGGACTTCAACATGAGCGTGCGCAGTGAGCGCGTGATCGCCAGCGCCACGCTGGTGGACGGCGCCCGCAGGCTGGAACTCAAGGTCGACGAGGACGGCAAAATGTACTCGGTGCCGCTGAACGACAAGGCCTACTCCAACGACGCCTTGATCGAGTTCAAGTTCGAATAAGCACGGGGGTCAGATCTGACATTCGGACACGGCCTCAGCTGTAGTAGGTGCTACAGCTGAGGCCGTGTCCGAATGTCAGATCTGACCCCCGCTTTATTATTCGAACTGCTGGCGGAATTGAGCGAACTGCGCGCTCAGGTCTTCGACCTGCTGGCGCAGTTGCTGGACTTCCTGCTCCAGCGCGGCGACGCGGCCGCCCTGCCCGGCCACGCTGACCGAACCGCCCATGCTGGCGGCGGTTTCTTCGCGCGCCAGCGCCTCTTCGCCACCGAGCAGCTGGCCGTAGCGCGGCTCCTTGGTGCCGGGCGCCAGCGCCAGCTTCGACACCAGCGGCGGATACTTGTCGATCAAAAATTGCAGCGCCTGCTCGACATCGGCCACCGACTTGAAATCATGCAGGCGGCCGGTGCGGGTGCGGATCTCGCCGGCGGTCTGCAGGCCGCGCAGCATCAGGATGCTCAGCACGGCCAGCTTGTCCTGCTCCAGCGACCACTTGATGCGCATGCGGTGCTCGTACTTGGTCACGCGCGCGCCCGCCTGCGTGATGCCGTTGACGTACTTGCGCTGCATCAGCCGCTGCAGCACCTCGGCCACCGTCTCCTCCGACAACGCCATCACCGGATCGCGGCTCGACAGCTGGTTGCAGCCGTTGACCAGCGCGTTCAGCGACAGCGGGTAGTTGTCCGGCGTCAGCGCTTCCTTCTCGGCCAGCACGGCCAGCACGCGGATTTCAAACGGGTCCAGCACTTCAACGCCATCGGGCGACGATTCCATAAGCGGCTTCCTTATTCAACGAGCTTGTTGAGTTGGTCTGAATTCAATTTATCACATTCGGGCACGCCCTGACAGTGCAAGCCCGCCGCCTTCATGGAGGCGAGGATGCGTTCGATCTGCTCTTCCTGTTTCACCGCGTGGCTGATCAGGCCGTGCAAGGCCTTCGACAAGGGATCGTCGCCGTTCGGCGTGACGCCGTAGGCGCTGAACAGGTTGGCGGTGGCGCTGGTCGCCGAGGCCGGCTCCTTCTGCACGATGTGGGCCGGATTGCCGACCGCCGTGGCGCCCGGCGGCAGCGGCTTGAGCAGCACGGCGTTGGAGCCGACCTTGGCGTATTCGCCCACCGTGAAGCCGCCCAGCACCTTGGCGCCGGCGCCGACGATGACGCCGCGCGCCAAGGTCGGATGGCGCTTGGCGCCGGTGTGCAGCGAGGTGCCGCCCAGCGTCACGCCCTGGTAGATGGTGCAGTCGTCGCCCACCTCGGCGGTCTCGCCGATCACCACGCCGAAGCCGTGGTCGATGAACACGCGGCGGCCGATGGTCGCGCCCGGATGGATCTCGATGCCGGTGACGATGCGGGCCAGGTAGGAAATGAAACGGCCCAGCCATTTCATTTTGTGCGCCCAGCACCAGTGCGCCCAGCGGTACATGACGATGGCTTGCAGGCCTGGGTAGCAGGTCAGCACCTCCCAGGCGTTGCGGGCCGCAGGATCGCGTTCGATGATGCTGTGAATGTCTTGGCGCAGGCGATGGAACATGGATGGTCAGGAGTGCAACGGAAACGCTCATGGTAGCGTATTCGGTCGTGGGTTGCTGAAGAGGGAATTTTCGGCAAGTCAGCCGGTCTATGGATGCCCGCTTGCGCGGGAATGACAGCGGCGGCTCGTCATCCCCGCGCAAGCGGGCATCCATACTGAGCCAGCCTGGTCGGAGGGCTGGTCAGCCGGAGGGCTGGTCAGCCGCAGGGCTGGTCAGCCGCAGGGCTGGTCAGCCGGAGGGCTGGTCAGCCCTCCTTGGCGATGCGCTGGCGGCGTGCCTCGTACAGACAGACGCCGGAGGCGACGGAAACGTTCAGGCTCTCAACCGAACCGAACATTGGAATGCTGACCAGCATGTCACAGGTCTCGCGGGTCAGGCGGCGCATGCCCTCGCCTTCCGAACCCATGACCAGCGCGGTCGGGCCGGTGAAGTCGGCTTCGTACAAGCCTTTTTCGCCGTCGTCGGAGGTGCCGATCAGCCAGATATCGCGGTCCTTCAAGTCGCGCAAGGTGCGCGCCAGGTTGGTGACGGTGATGTAAGGCACGGTCTCGGCCGCGCCGCTGGCGACCTTGGCGGCGGTGGCGTTCAAGCCCACGGCGCGGTCCTTCGGCACGATCACCGCGTGGGCGCCGACGCCGTCGGCCACGCGCAGGCAGGCGCCCAGGTTGTGCGGATCGGTGATGCCGTCCAGCACCAGCAACAGCGGCGGGCCTTCGATGGCGTCCAGCAGCTCGTCCAGGTTGCGCGCCAGCGCCAGCTGCGACGCGAAGGCGATCACGCCCTGGTGGCGGCGGGTGCCGACGATCTTGTCCAGACGGGCCGAATCGACCGGCATCACGCGCACGCCGGCCGCCTTGGCGTTGGCGACCAGGTCCTTCATGCGGCGGTCGTCGCGGCCGATGTCGACAAAAATCTCTTCCACGGAGCTCGCTTCATGACGCAAACGCGAAGTCACGGCGTGGAAACCAAAAATCATTTTATTCTTACTCATTTATCGCTTCTTTTTACTTTTTGAGACAGTCTTCGCTGCTCGGGGTGCTACCGGAGCAGCCGCCCCGGCATTAGTCTTGCGGCCGCCGCGCGAGTTGGCGGCAGGCTTGGCCGCGGCCGGCTTGGCGGCGGGCTTGGCCGATGATTTGGCTGGCTGCGCTTTCGGCACGGCCGGACCCGGCTTGATGTTGCTCTTGCGGTCCTTGGACTGCGCATCGGACTTGCCGGCACGCGGCGGCGGCGCATCGGCCCCGGCCAGGCGCAGATCGATCTTGCGCGCCTCCAGGTCCACCCGCACCACCTGCACGCTGACGCGGTCGGTCAGCTGGAACTTCTTGCCGGTGCGCTCGCCGCGCAGTTCGTGGCGGGCGTCGTCGTACTGGAAGTAGTCGGCGCCGAGGTCGGTGATGTGCACCAGGCCTTCGACGAACAGCTGGTCCAGCTGCACGAAGATGCTGAAGGTGGTCACGCCGGTGATGACGCCGGTGAATTCCTCGCCCAGCTTGTCCTGCATGAAGTAGCACTTGAGCCAGGCTTCGACATCGCGCGACGCCTCGTCGGCGCGGCGTTCGTTGGCCGAGCAGTGCACGCCCAGCGCGTCCCACACGGTCAGGTCGACGGTTTTCTTCTCTTTGCCCTCGGCCTTGTCCTTGGCCTGCTGCTTGCGGGTGGCGTTCGAGACGTTGGTATTGAGCACGCTGGTGCTGGCCACTTTCGGCTCGTACTTCTTGCCCAGCAGGATGGCCTTGATGGCGCGGTGCGTCAGCAAGTCCGGATAGCGGCGGATCGGGCTGGTGAAGTGGGCATAGGCCTCGTACGCCAGGCCGAAGTGGCCGATGTTGTCGGGAGAGTAGACCGCCTGCTGCATCGAGCGCAGCAGCATGGTTTGCAGCAGCGACGCGTCCGGACGCTCCTTGACCTGCTTCATCAGCACGGCGTAGTCGCCGGCGGCCGGCTTGTCGCCGCCGTTCAAGGTCAGGCCGACCTGTTTGAGGAAGGTGCGCACCTGCTTGAGCTTTTCAGCGGTCGGGCTGGCGTGGATGCGGTAGGTGCCGGGATGCTTGTGGCGGATCAGCAAGTCGGCCGCGCAGACGTTGGCGGTCAACATGCATTCTTCGATCAGCTTGTGGGCGTCGTTGCGGGTGCGCGGGATGATCTTTTCGATCTTGCCCGACGGGTTGCAGACGATATAGGTCTCGGTGGTCTCGAAGTCGATCGCGCCGCGCTCGGTGCGCGCCTTCAGCAAGGCCTGGTACACCTCGTACAAATTCAGCAGGTGCGGCACGATGCCGGGACGGCGCGCGGCCTCGGGTCCCTTGGTGTTGCCGAGGATGTCGGCCACTTCGGTGTAGGTCAGGCGCGCGGCCGAGTGGATCACAGCCGGATAGAACTGGTAAGCCTTGATCTCGCCCTTGGCGGTGACGACGGCGTCGCACACCAGGGTCAGACGGTCGACCGCCGGGTTCAGCGAGCACAGGCCGTTGGACAGCTTCTCCGGCAGCATCGGAATCACGCGGCGCGGGAAGTAGACCGAGGTGCTGCGTTCCAGCGCGTCGGCGTCGAGCGCGTCGTTCGGCTTGACGTAGTGGCTGACGTCGGCGATCGCGACCAGCAGACGGTAGGCGTTGCTGCGGCCGATCTTGACCGGCTCGCAGTAGACCGCATCGTCGAAGTCGCGCGCGTCTTCACCGTCGATGGTGACCATCGGGATGTCGCGCAGGTCGACGCGGTCGGCCAGGTCGGCGTCGCGCACGTGGTCCGGCAGCTTGTTGGCCTGCTTGAGCGCGCCGTCCGAGAACACATGCGGCACGCCGAACTTGCGCACGGCGATTTCGATTTCCATGCCGGGGTCGTCCAGCAAGCCCAGGATTTCAACGATCTTGCCGACCGGCTGCTTGAAACGCATCGGCTGCTCGGTCAACTCGACGCTGACGACCTGGCCAGCCTTGGCCTTGCCGATAGCCCCTTCGATCAGGATGTCCTGGGCGATGCGCTGGTCTTCCGGCGCGACGACCCAGGCGCCGTTTTCGTTCAGCAGGCGGCCGATGATGTGGGTGTTGGCGCGGGTGACCACCTCGACGATGGTGCCTTCCGGACGGCCGCGGCGATCGACGCCGATGACCTTGGCCAGCACGCGGTCGCCATGCAGGACTTTCTGCATTTCTTTTTCAGGCAGGAACAGGTCTTCACCCGGCTCGTCCGGAATCACGAAGCCGAAGCCATCTTTATGGCTGGCGACGCGCCCGGCGATGAAGCCGGTTTCGGTGGCCAGCGAGAAATGGCCGCTATCGTCGGAGACGATCTGGCCGTCGCGCTGCATGGCGTTCAGGCGGCGCGACAACACGGCCTGGGCCTCGGTCGCGACCTTCAGCGACTTCGACAGTGCGCGCAGATCGAGCGGCGCCTTGGCGCTGCGGAAGATGCCGAGAATTTCCTCCCGGCTGGGAATGGTATGGGTAGATTGGTTCAAAAGTATTTCTGTAGTTATTATTGACAGTGTTCAGAGGAAATCCGGCCTGGCAAAATCGTCAGGTGCATATATATGACACGACGACAGGCGTAGTGTACTTGGAAACGCCCTGATTGACTAATTTGCGACCGGTTTTGCGAATTCAAGCGGATTTTTTATGTTGTGGCGTTTGACTTCCCGCAAAATTCCTCTATAATCTTGGTCTCTCGCAGCGACAATGTTGAAAAACAGCGGCAAAGTGAGGGTTTGTAGAAATGCAAGCTGCTAGACAGGGTTGATGTGCAGTAAGGAGCGAAAGCTCATCTGGCGCAAAACTCTCCCCGTCGTTATAATAGCAGAGTTGTTGAGAAGCATCAGTGCCCACGTGGCGGAATTGGTAGACGCGCATGGTTCAGGTCCATGTGCCGCAAGGTGTGGGGGTTCGAGTCCCTCCGTGGGCACCAAAAAATTCCGCAAAAAAGCCTCCCATCAGACAGAGCGCGCTCAAGATCGCGCTCTGTTCAGATGGGAGGCTTTTTTCATTGCGGCGCCTCTACAGCTTGCTCAGGAAGCGGCCGATCAGGTTAAAGATCAGTTCTTCGTTCGCCCCACCCTTGTCGATAGGCAGGTCCCACAGCGCGGCCGTGGCGATGGTCATGCGCAAATCCGGCACCAGCATGGCCAGCTGCCCGCCAAAACCGTAGGCGGTGATCACCTGGTGACCACCCAGCATGCCGCGCCACCACAAATAGCCATAGCCGACATCGCTCATATCGCCGATCGGGCCGATATGCACATGATTGGTAAAACTCTCGGCCAGCCAGGCGGCCGGCACCACCGACTTGCCCTGCCACATACCGCCGTCGAGCGCCATCCACGCCAGCTTCATCAGGTCGCGCGCCCGCAGCTGCAAGCCGAAGGAGCCAAGTATCGCGCCGGTCGCGTCGCGCTGCCAGGCCACCTGGCGGATGCCGAGCGGCGCGAACAGCTTGCGCGTGGCGACCGCCAGCGTGTCCTCGCCATACGCATCGGCGACGATGGGCGACACCAGATGCGAGACGGCGCTGTTGTAGTTCCAGTAAGGTCCGTTCGGCCCCAGCGCCGCCACCGGCAGGCCCAGCGCCAGGCTGGTCAGGTCGGGGGTATGCAACAACTCCTGCATGTGGACATCCTCATCCCACTCCAGCCCGCTCCGCATGCGCAGCACCTGGGCCAGCGTGATATTGCCGGCCACCGAGCCAGGAATCCTGGCCAGCTCCCTGGGCAGCAACTCGCCCAACGTGGCCGTGGCGCCGCGTATCTTGCCGTCGCCGATGGCCTGCCCTGCCAGCAGGCTGCCGACGGTCTTGGTGGCCGAGCGGATGTGGCGCAGGTCGGAGGATTTGCCGTCGGCGTAGTAGCGCTCGCCGATCAGGCTGCCGTTGCGCACCACCAGCAGGCTGCGCATCTCCGGGATCTGCGCGCCCTCGGACAGCAGGTTTTGCATCGCGGCCGCCGCCACGCCCTCGCTTTCCGGCGCCGCCGTGCGCCAGTCGTCCTCCACGATCGCCGACGCGACCACGTTTTCCCGCCCGCCGCCGGAATTGCCGCCGCCCCCACAGGCGCCCAGCAAGGGCGCGCCCAGACCCAGCATCATCACATCGCGTCGCGTAACCATATTCGCCCATCGAAAAAAGTGGGACCGCCGCGTGTGTCGTATGCGGCGAGTCGATGGGGACCATGCTATGCCAGCGGCGCGGCGAACGGAGAGTGCCGAAAGTCATGCATGGCGAGCCCGGCAGGCATCATGCCGGCGCCGTGCTCCACTCCAGCTTGAGGTGGACGCCGATCTCGCGCAACAGCTCAAGCTCGTCGACCGGTTTGCTGAGGAAGCCGTTGGCGCCCACCTGGCGCGAGCGCGCCTCCTCCTCCGGGGTCGAGCTGGCGGAAATCATCAACACCGGCATGGCGCTGGTGCGGGCGTCGGCACGCAGGCGGCGCGTGGTCTCGATGCCATCCATGTCCGGCATCACCATGTCCAGCAGCACCAGGTCCGGCGCGCCGGACTGCGCCTGCTGCAAGCCGTCCGCCCCGCTGTCGGCCTCCAGCATGCGGAAGTCCAGCGCGCCCAGCAGATCACGCAGCAAGGCGCGGTTGGTGGCGACGTCGTCCACCACCAGGATGGTCTTGCGCGGCCCCAGGTAGCCGGTGGCGTTGTGGCCGTCGTTGCTGACGGAGGCAGGCGCCACCGCCAGCGGCATCGCCACATCGAACCAGAAGCGGCTCCCTGCTCCAGGTTTGCTTTCCACTTTCAGCTCGCCACCCATCAAGCGCACCAGCTGGCCGCTGATCGCCAGACCCAGCCCGGTGCCGCCGGCGCGGCGCGACGCGTCGCCCACCTGCTCGAACGGACGGAAGATGGCGTCGAGCTGGTCGGCCGCGATGCCAATGCCGTCGTCGTGCACTTCGAAGCGCAGCGTGGCGGTATCGATGGCGGCGCCGGGCCCGGCAGGCAGCGGCAGCACGCGCAGGCGCACCGTGCCGCGGTCGGTGAACTTGACGGCGTTGCCCAGCAAATTCAGCAGCACCTGGCGCAGGCGGGTTTCGTCGACGCTGATCGCCTCCGGCAGGCCGGCCACCAGCTCCAATTCGAATCGCAACTGTTTTTGCTCGGCGCGCACGCGCATGATGTCGGCCACCACCGACAGCAGGTCGGCCAGCACCATAGGCTTGGGATGGAAGTCCATCTTGCCCGCCTCCACCCGCGACAGGTCGAGCACGTCGTTGATCAGCGCCAGCAGATGCTGGCCGCCCTGCTGGATCGTGCCGACGCCGTTCTTCTGGGCCGGCGTCAATCCCTTGTCGCGCTTGAGGATCTGGGTGTAGCCGAGGATGGCGTTGAGCGGCGTGCGCAATTCGTGGCTCATCGCCGCCAGGAAGGCGCTCTTGGCGCGGTTGGCCACTTCGGCGCGCTCCATGGCGACGCGCAGTTCGGCATTGGCGCGCTGCAGTTCGGCGTTGACCGCCGCCAGCTGCGCCGGGCTGGGAATGCGCAGCGCCACCGGCACCAGCCGCACCAGCACAATGGCCGTCACCACCGAGGCGGCGGCGGTGATCGCCTTGAGTATCACCGACAGCCAGTAGTCCGGGCGCCAGATCACCCAGATGTCGGCCAGGTGGGTGCTGCCGCAGGCCAGGATGAAAATGCCGAAGGCGATGAACATCCAGTCGAACGGCATGTCGCGGCGCTTGCGGATAAAGTACAGCAGCGTGATCGGAATGGTCAGGTAGGCCAGCGCGATCAGCGCGTCGGAAATCACGCTCAGCCACAGGATCGACGGCGTCCAGAGAAAACAGTGACCATGCGGCATGAAGCCCTGGCTGCCGAACAAGTTGCTCAGTGTATCCATCGCCTACTCCTTTGCCTCAGATGACGGGGCCAGCATTCAGGAGCTTACGAAAGTGTGAGCAAACAAGCAAGCAGCAAATCAGGCGTGTGGCCAGGTGCAATCTTTATCAAAAATCAGCATTTCACCCTTGACGGCAATGCGCCGCTCCCCTATGATTCTGGCCTCTGTTGCAGAACATGTGGCAGAGAGCAGTAACAGTGCCCACGTGGCGGAATTGGTAGACGCGCATGGTTCAGGTCCATGTGCCGCAAGGTGTGGGGGTTCGAGTCCCTCCGTGGGCACCACAGAATTCCGCAAAAAAAAGCCTCCCATCAGGCAGAACGCGCTCAAGATCGCGCGCTGTCCAGATGGGAGGCTTTTTGCATTGCAACGTCGCTTCATTACGCTCTTGACGGCAGCGCCGCCATGCGGCATGATGCTGCCTCTGTTGCAGAACACGCAGCAGAGCGCAGTAACAGTGCCCACGTGGCGGAATTGGTAGACGCGCATGGTTCAGGTCCATGTGCCGCAAGGTGTGGGGGTTCGAGTCCCTCCGTGGGCACCAAAAAATTCCGCAAAAAAGCCTCCATCGAGCTGAAAAGCAGATGGAGGCTTTTTTCATTGTCCCTCGCCGGAAATTATTTCATAAAAGCACGAAAACTCTATTGACGAGGTGCCAGCCCTCCTTTAAGATTCGGGCCTCTGTTGCAGAACACGCAGCAGAGAGCAGCAAAGCAGCAACAGTGCCCACGTGGCGGAATTGGTAGACGCGCATGGTTCAGGTCCATGTGCCGCAAGGTGTGGGGGTTCGAGTCCCTCCGTGGGCACCACAGAATTCCGCAAAAAAGCCTCCCATCAGGCAGAACGCGCTCAAGATCGCGCTCTGTCCAGATGGGAGGCTTTTTTCATTACAGCGCCGCTTTGACGGCCGCCGCCAGCGTGATGGTCGGACGGCCGATCAGCCGGCCCAGCGTGCCGCTGCGATCATCCAGCGCGCCCTGGGCGGCCTGCGCATCCGAATCGGCGATCAGCTCGGCCAGCGGCGCCGGCAAGCCCACACCCACCAGCATCTCGCGATACTCCTGCCGCGGCAGGTTATGGAAAGGGATCTGCTTGCCCGACTGGCGCGACACTTCGTCCGCCAGCTCGCCCAGCGTGAAAGCATGATCCCCCGCCAGCTCGTACACCTGCTCGACCGCCTGCGCGCTGGACAGCACGGCCGCCGCCGCGTCGGCGTAATCGGCGCGGGCCGCCGCCGCGATCCGCCCTTCCCCCGCGCCGCCGGCCAGCGCGCCATGCGCCAGCGCCCCGCCCAGGCCGGCCGTGTAGTTTTCCACGTACCAGCCGTTGCGCAGCAAAGTGTATGGCAGGCCGGACGCGCGCACCGCCGCCTCGGTCTCGCGATGCTCGGCGGCCAGCGCCAGCGTCGAAGTGTCCGCATGCAGCACGCTGGTGTAGGCCAGCAGCCCGACCTTGGCGCGCACGGCGGCGTCGATGACGTTGCGGTGCTGCGGCACGCGCTGGCCCAGTTCGCTCGACGAGATCAGCAGCACCTTGCTCGCGCCCAGGAAGGCGGCATCCAGCGAGGCCGCATCGGCGTAGTCGGCGCGCCGCACCTGCACGCCTTGCGCGGCCAGGTCGGCCGCCTTGGCGACATCGCGCACGGCGGCGACGATCTGCGCGGCGGGGACGGTTTTCAGCAGGCGGGCGATCACCAGACGGCCCAGTTGGCCGCTTGCACCAGTAACGATAATCATGTTGTTTTCCTTCGAATAGGCTGCCACGGGGAGGTTTCCGCGCGGTTGGGCCTATAATAAGACCTATACTTACGAATTGTAAGTACGTACAATTTTGTAAGTATCACTGACCGAAGGAAGAACAATATGAGCCCAAGCAAATCCAGCCGCTCCCTGCGCAAGGCGCTGGCCGGCAATCTGGTCCACCCGCGCGCCCACGTGCTGGCGGCCGAATGTCCGTCGCGCCTCGTGCTCGGGCATATCACCAGCCGCTGGGGCGTGCTGGTGCTGGTGGTGCTGTTGGACGGCACCCACCGTTTCAGCCAGCTGCGCAGGGAGATCGGCGGCGTCAGCGAGAAGATGCTGGCGCAGACCCTGGACGCGCTGGCCACCGACGGCATGGTGCTGCGGGTGGCGCACCAGGTGGTGCCGCCGCACGTCGAATACAGCCTGACGCCGCTGGGGCGGCAGGCGGCCGAGCGGCTGGAATTGCTGGTCGACTGGATCGAGGACAACTTCCCGCTGATCCGGCAAGCCCAGGACGAGGCCGCGCTGGCGGCGGCCCAGGCCAGCAGAAAGGCTTGACCCGGCCCGCCCATCCTGTGACACTGGCTGTTATCAGGTACTGCGGAGCGTAACCCTCACCCATGCAGCCGTCACTCCCCCATCAGCCCAACATCGTGTTGATCGCCACCAACACGAACTTCGATCTCGCCCTGCTCCGTATCATGCTGGCCCGCCATGGCTTGGGGGTCGAACTGGTGCGGCGCGGCGACGAGGCGCTGGCGCTGGCCGCCAGCGGCAAGGTCGCGCTGGCCCTGCTCGACGTCGCGCTGGCCGGCAGCGCGCGGCTGGAACTGTGCCTGCGCATGCGCGCCGCCTGCGGCGACCAGCTGCCGTTGTTCCTGCTGTCCGCCAGCCCCGGTCCCGACGAGCACGAGCGCGCCCGCGAAGCCGGCGTCAACGCCTACCTGCCGCTGTCGCTGCCCACCGAAGACATCGCCGAACGCGTGCTGCTGGAACTGAAGGCGATCTCGCCGGCCCCGCCGGCGGCCGACATGCCGACCATGGCGACGCTGGAAGTCAATTACCATCACATGCTGTCCGGCTCGCCGGACGCCATCCTGCTGATGCAGCGCGGCAGCAACCGCGTGCTGGACGTCAACCGCCAGACCCGCATCCTGTTCGGCGCCACCGAGACCGAGCTGGTGCAGGCGACCCTGCCCGCGCTGTGCCCGCCGCAGCAGCCCGACGGCCGCGGCTCGGCCGAAGCCTTCGCCGGCTATGTCGACCAGGTGATGGCCGGCGGGGTCCAGGTGTTCGAGCTGTCGGTGCTGCACAGTTCCGGCCGCCAAATCCCGTGCGAACTGCGCATGGTGCCGCTGAACACGCCCGAACACCGCCTGATGCATGTGCGCATCGTCGACATCAGCAGCCGCAAGCTGTCCGAACAACTGCGCGACGGCAAGAACCAGGTACTGGAAATGATCGCGCGCGGCGCGCCGCTGGGCGACACGCTGGAACGCCTGACCCTGCTGATCGAATCGCAGGCGCCACCGGTGCTGTGCACGGTGATGCTGGTGGCGGCCGACGGTGTCACGCTGTTGAGCGCCGCCGGTCCCAACATGCCGGCCGAGTACATGGCGGCCATCCACGGCCTGGCGGCCGGCCCGGTGGCCGGCTCCTGCGGCACCGCAGTGCACCGCAAGGAAACCGTGGTGGTCAGCGACACCTACCACGATCCGCTGTGGGCGCCGTACAAGGATATCGCCGTCCAGTACGGCCTGCGCGCCTGCTGGGCCATGCCCATCCTGCTCGACCCCGGCACGGTGATGGGCAGCTTCGCCATGTACTACCGCGAACCGCGCAGCCCGACCGAGGACCACCGCCGCCTGATCAAGGCCGCCAGCCACCTGGCCGGCATCGCCATCGCCAGCACCCGGCGCGAGGCCGAACTGCTGCGCCACCGCGAACACCTGGAAGAGCTGGTGCAGGCGCGCACCGCCGAGCTGCTGCGCGCGAAAGAGGAAGCGGAGCACGCCAACGAAGAGCTGACCACGGCGCTGGACAATCTCAGCCTGACGCAGGAAGAACTGGTGCGGCGCGACAAGCTGGCGGCGCTGGGCGCGCTGGTGGCCGGCGTGGCCCACGAACTGAACACGCCGATCGGCAACTGCCTGACCATGGCCGGCAGCATGAGCGAACGCACGGCCGAACTGCGGCGCGACCTGGAAGGCGGGCTGCGGCGCTCGGTGCTGGAAAGCTATCTGCAACAGGCGGCCGACGCCGACGCCGTGGTGCTGCGCAACCTGAACCGCGCCGCCGCGCTGGTGGACGGCTTCCGCCGCATCGCGGTCGACAGCGCCAGCTCGCAGCGCAGCCACTTCGTGCTGGGCGACCTGGTGGCCCAGTTGCTGCAATCGACCCAGGCCGCGATCGAGCAGCATGGACTGGTGCTGGTCGAGGAGGTCGAACACTGGCTGGAGCTCGACAGCTATCCCGGCCCGCTGATCCAGGCGCTGGAAAACCTGATCGACAACTGCGTCACCCACGGCTTCAACGGCCGCGGCCACGGCACCATCACGATCCGGGCGCAGGACGCCGGCAACGGCGAGATCGCCATTTCGGTGAGCGACGATGGCGACGGCATCCCGGGCGCCAACCTGCCGCGCATCTACGATCCCTTCTTCACGACCCGGCTCGGCGCCGGCGGTTCGGGCCTGGGTTTGTACATCACACACAACATCGTCACCGGCGTGCTGGGCGGCCGCATCGACGTCGCCAGCCAGCCGGGCGCCGGCACCACCTTCTCCATGCGCCTGCCACGGGTGGCCCCACTGTGACCCGGACTCAACAATTTTCCTTTGCGCAATTATTGCAGCCGTATAATAGGTTGTATCAGACCGGCAAACAGCCGGCGCCCAGCGGAGAGACTAGTCCCGTGCACCCACATCCTGCCCAGCCTGCGAAGATGGAGATGGCCACCCTGCGCTGCGAATTCAGCGACGCCACGGCCGAACGCGCCTTCCTGCGCCACCATCTGGCGATGACGCAGGCGCAATTGCGCGTGACCTTTGTCTTCTGCTCCCTGTTCTACCTGTGCTTTGCCGTCACCGACGCGATCTGGCTGGGCTACAGCCTGCGCACGGCGGTGCTGGCCGGCGCGCGCCTGCTGGTGGCGGCCACCGCGCTGGGCGGCCTGGTGCTGCTGCGGCGCCGGCCCGATTCCCTCCCCGTCACGCGCGGCGTGGCCAGCGTGGTCGAGATGGCGGGCGCGGCCGGCTTCCTGCTGATCGCCGCGCTGCGCCCCAGCGAGTTTTCGCTGCACGCGATTTCGATGTCCATCGTCGTCATCGTGATCTACATCTACATTCCCAACCGCCTGCTGTACGCGGCCGCGATCGCCGCCCCGGCCACGCTGGGCTTCATCGTGCTGGCCGAGCAGCTGGGCGGCCTGCGCCGGGTCGAGCTGGCCACGATGGCGGCGCTGCTGACGCTGACCAATGTGTTCGGCTACGTGGCCGCGCGCCGCTACCAGTTGCTGCTGCGCGACGAATACAGCGCGCAAACGGTGCTCAAGAACCTGTCGGTGCGCGATCCGCTGACCGGCTGCTACAACCGGCGCCACCTGCACGAGCAGCTGCTGGAGACGGAAATCTCGCGCGCCCAGCGCTACCGGCTGAGCCTGACGGTCATCATGAGCGACCTGGACCACTTCAAGGCGGTCAACGACACCTACGGCCACAACGGCGGCGACGCCGTGCTGCAACGTTTCGGCGCCCTGCTGCAATCGATGACGCGCGACAGCGTCGACAGCGTGGTGCGCTACGGCGGCGAGGAGTTCCTGCTGATCCTGCCGGAGACCGACCTGGCCGGCGGCGTCCTGCTGGCCGAGCGCCTGCGCCACGCGCTGGCCGACACGCCGGTCGCGTACGATGGCCAGCAGATCCATATCACCGCCAGCTTCGGCGTGGCCAGCGTCGACTTCGCGACCTCCACCCACGAAGCCCACCTCAACATGATCGCCTCGGCCGACGAATTACTGTACGCTGCGAAGAACAGCGGCCGCAACCGCGTCTGCTCAAGACAACTGGAATAGACCATGATCCACATCAAGCGCTACGCGCTGGCCGCCGCCATGCTGGCCCTGTGCTGCAGCAGTCTCAACGCCGGTCCGGCGCCGTGGTACAAGTGGCGCAGCAAGATCGACAACTACCTCAGCTGCTCGCAGACGCCGCTGGGGCCGGGCTGGGAAAAAGACTCGGGCCCCTATAAAGATAGCCGTTGCGAAAAGTTGATTCTTGCTAAATAATGGGGTCGCAATAACAGGGGGAACCCCGGGGCATTACTGGCTACATTTCATCATCTTGAGGAGACTGTATGTTTACAAATCCCGAACAATTTGCCAACGCCACCAAAGCACTGTTTGAATTTCAGCTCGACACCTTCAATAGCCTGACCAGCAAAGCCGTGCAAGGGGTCGAACAAGTCGTCGCCCTGAACATGGCCACCGCCAAAACCCAGCTGGAAGACGGCCTCGCCACCGGCAAGGAAATCAGCCAGACCACCGATCCCAAGGCCGCCATGTCGCTGGCCGCCGCCCAGATGCAACCGGGCGTGGCCGGCGCCGCCGCCTACAACCAGCAACTGGGCAGCATCATCGCCGAGATCCGCGAAGAATTCACCCGCGCCGCCGACGCCCACATGACCGAAGCCAAGAGCACGCTCAGCGCGCTGATCTACGACGTCACCAAGAACGTGCGTCCCGGATCGGAGAACGCGGTGCAGATCGTCAAGACCGCGATCGACAACGCCTTCAGCGGCTACGAGCAGGTGACCAAGGCCACCAAGCAGGCGGTCGAGGCGGTGGAAACGCAAATCGCCAAGGCCAGCGCCCTGGTCGATCAAAACACCGTCAAACCGGCCAAGGCCGCGAAGAAATAAGCGCGTTCAACTCCCCCGCACCAGCCAGGCCCGCGCGCCTGGCTTTTTATTTTCCGGATCCATGAATCCTGACCAACAGTTCGACGATCAGAACCTGATGCGCGCGGAGGCTATTCTGCCCGTGACGAGATCGGTCCTGCCATGTGGCTGGATGCGCTTCCCGATGCGGGAATTGGACTCCGCCCGCACGGTGCAAGATGTCGTTGCAGCAGCGCCTGGATGGTGGTCAGCGCATGGCACAGGACGAAGAATGCAATTCGACCTGGCCGCCGGGAGCCGTAGTTGGACCGTTCTGCTAAACTATCTGTACGAGGTATTGCAGGAGCAGCAGCCATGACAGCCGCAAAGAAAGCCCAAAGCACCAGCTATAAGCTCGAAGCGGCTGCACGCCGCTCCAAACGGGCAGCCATGCATAGAGCCCTTGAGCGTGAAGTCCAGCCGACGGAAGGCAAGATTCGCGTCACCCTGAGCGGAGCTCCTATTTCCCGCGATATGCAGGAGTCACTATTCAGCCATTCGGCTATTAACATTCCCGAATTCGGTTTGGCTCGTAAAAAACTGAACCAGTGAATTTTGCTGGGCAAGCGGCGCCGAACACGATACACTGTACATAAACACAGTTATCGCGGCAGCTTATTCCGGCAATGATCAAAGTTCTAGAAAATCCCTTGTACTACCTGGACAACTTCCAGCAGGTACTGACGTGGATAGGCGACCGCTACGACGACCTGTTGACCGCCGAGGAGCGCGACTTCCTCGCCGCCTTCCCCACCCTGCCGCAAGCGTCGCGCGCGCTGTTCGTGCGCATGGTGATGCGCAAGGGCACGGTGTTCCGCGCCAGCAAACTGGCGTACGCCGAGATCGGCAGCACGCATGAAGCGGCCCGTGCGCTGGTGGCGCTGGGACTGATCGAGGAAGACCCCGCGCTGAACCTGGAGCAGCTGTTCGAACTGCTGCAAAAACCCGAGATCGGCAAGATCTTCCAGCTGCCACCGCAGCTGCGCCAGCTGCGCAAGGCCGACCAGCTGGAAGCGCTGCGCGCGCAGTACGAAGGCGAGCACCGCTACTCCGGCTGGTATCAGGGCTCGGGCGACCACTGCTACCGCAACCTGACGCAGGACCTGTGCGACCGCCTGCGCCTTATCTTCTTCGGCAACTACCACCAGGACTGGACCGAGTTCGTGCTGTCCGACCTCGGCATCTACCAGTACGAAAAGGTCGACTTCTCGCCGGCCGCGCGCGGCTTCCGCAGCCGCCGCGACATCGACGACTTCCTGGCGCTGCACCGCTGCCACGAGCGCTTCATCGAAGGCGAGGCGCCGGCCGACGTGATCCGCGACCTGCCGCCCTGCCCGGCCGACAACGAATGGCTGCGCAGCCGCCGCGACAAGCTGACCTTCCAGATCGCCCAGCACCTCGAAAAGCAGGCCGACTTGCCGGCCGCGCACGCGCTGTACGCCGGCTGCAACTACCCCGGCGCCCGCGCGCGCGCCGTGCGGGTGCTGGAAAAAGACGAACAGCCGCGCGCCGCCTTCGAGCTGCTGCAAGCGGCGCTGCAAGCGCCCGAAAACGAAGCCGAACGCCAGCAGCTGCTGCGCATGCAGCCGCGCCTGGCGCGCAAGCTGGGCCAGGCCAGGCCGGCGCCGCACGCGCCCGCGCAACCGCTGCGCATCGACCTCAGCCTGCCGCCGCCGCAAGAAGCCAACTACGTCGAGTTCGTCGTGCGCGACCACCTGACGCGCGACGACGCCCCGGTCTACTACGTCGAAAACGCGCTGATCAATTCGCTGTTCGGCCTGCTGTGCTGGGACGCCGTGTTCAGCCCGATACCGGGCGCCTTCTTCCATCCCTACCACCGCGGCCCGGCCGACCTGCACAGCGCCGATTTCCAGCGCCGCCGCGCGCAGCAGTTCGCCGCAGCGCTGGCGCAGCTCGATGGCGACCAGTATCGCGCCACGATACGCGCCAACTTCGCAGCCAAGGCCGGCATCCAGTCGCCCTTTGTGTACTGGGAAACGCTGGACCCGGCGCTGCTCGACCTGGCGCTGGACTGCATCCCGGCGCTGCACCTGAAGCGCGCCTTCGAGCGCATCCTGGCCGACATCAAGGCCAACCGCAGCGGCTTCCCCGACCTGATCCAGTTCTGGCCGGCCGAGCGCCGCTACAACATGATCGAAGTCAAGGGCCCGGGCGACCGCCTGCAGGACAACCAGCTGCGCTGGATCGAGTACTGCGCCACGCACGACATGCCGATCTCGGTCTGCTACCTGCAATGGGCTGCATGAGCACACCTCGCTACACGATCGCCGTGCGCGCGCTGTGCGAGTTCACCGCCAAGACCGGCGACCTCGACCTGCGCTTCACGCCGTCGCCGACGGCGCAGGAAGGCATCGCCGGCCACGCCGTCGTGACGGCGCGGCGCGACGACGACTACCAGACCGAGGTGGCGCTGTCCGGCGACTTCGGCCCGCTGCACGTGCGCGGCCGCGCCGACGGCTACGCCCCGCGCGCCCGGCGCCTGGAGGAAATCAAGACCTATCGCGGCGACCTGAAGAAGATGCCGGACAACCAGCGCCAGCTGCACTGGGCGCAGGTCAAGATCTACGGCCACCTGCTGTGCGCCGACCAGGGCCTGGACCAGGTCAAACTGGCGCTGGTCTACTTCGACATCGGCAGCCAGAAGGAAACCGTGCTGCAGGAGGAGCATACGGCCGCCAGCCTGCAAGCCTGGTTCGCGCAGCAATGCACGCTGTTCCTGCAGTGGGCGCAGCAGGAAATGGCGCACCGCGCCGAGCGCGACCTGCAACTGAAGGCGATGCGCTTTCCGCACGCCGACTTCCGCCCCGGCCAGCGCCAGCTGGCCGAAGCGATGTACAAGGCCAGCAAGCGCGGCGTGTGCCTGCTGGCGCAGGCGCCGACCGGCATCGGCAAGACCGTCGGCAGCCTGTTCCCGATGCTCAAGGCCAGCGCCGAGCACGGCGTCGACAAGCTGTTCTTCCTGGCCGCCAAAACCTCGGGCCGGCAGATGGCGCTCGACGCGGTCGACGTGATCCGCGGCGGCGCGCCGCTGCTGCCCTTGCGCACGCTGGAGATGGCGTCCAAGGCCAGCGCCTGCGTCAACCCGGACAAGGCCTGCCACGGCGACTCCTGCCCGCTGGCCAGGGGTTTCTACGACCGCCTGCCGGCCGCGCGCCAGGCCGCGCTGGACCTCATGCTGCCGCCCGCGTCCGCCGCCGCCACCCCTGCCCCCACCCTGCTCGCGCTGGACCGCGACACGCTGCGCGCGGTCGCGCTGGCGCACGAGGTCTGCCCCTACTACCTGAGCAGCGAGATGGCGCGCTGGTGCGACATCGTCATCGGCGACTACAACTACTACTTCGACCTCAGCGCCATGCTGCACAGCCTGACCTTGCTGAACGACTGGAAGGTCAACGTGCTGGTGGACGAGGCGCACAACATGGTCTCGCGCGCCCGCAAGATGTATTCGGCCGACATGGAGCACGCCGCGTTGCGCCTGCTGCGCAAGCTGGTCCCCGAAGAACTGAAGAAGCCGCTGGACCGGGTGCACCGCCAGTGGAACCAGCTGGAAAAAGACCAGTCCGCCGAATACCAGTCCTACGCCGCGCTGCCGGAAAAGTTCATGGGCGCGCTGCAGGCGGCGGCCACCGCCATCTCCGACTACATGGCCGACCATCCGTCCCATGTCGACGCCGACCTGCAGGCCTTTTATTTCAACGCGCTGCTGTTCACGCGGCTGGCGGAAAGCTTCGGCGAGCACGCGCTGTTCGATATCGAAAAGTCGGAAGGCGCGCGCGCCAGCCATTCCAACTCCGTGCTGTGCCTGCGCAACATCGTGCCGGCGCCCTTCCTCAAGCCGCGCTTCGAGAGCACCCACAGCACCGCGCTGTTCTCGGCCACGCTCAGCCCGTGGAACTACTTCGGCGACATGCTCGGCATGCCCGAGACCACGGCCTGGGTCGACGTCGAATCGCCGTTCGTGGCCGAGCAGCTGTCGGTACAGGTGGCCGCGCACATTTCCACGCGCTACCAGCACCGCCAGCAATCGCTGCGCCCGATCGCCGAGCTGATGGGCGAGCAGTACCGCCGCCAGCCGGGCAACTACCTGGCCTTCTTCAGCAGCTTCGACTACATGGACAAGGCCGCCAGCCAGTTCGCCGAACGCTATCCCGAGGTGCCGGTGTGGCGCCAGTCGCGCCGCATGGACGAGGCGGAACGGGCGCAGTTCCTGGCCCGCTTCACGCTCGACAGCGAAGGCATCGGTTTCGCCGTGCTGGGAGGTTCCTTCGGCGAGGGCGTCGACTTGCCCGGCGCGCGCCTGATCGGCGCCTTTGTCGCCACCTTGGGCCTGCCGCAAATCAATCCGGTCAACGAGCAGATCCGGCTGCGCATGGACGCCATCTTCGGCGCCGGCTACGACTACACCTACACCTTCCCCGGCATGCAGAAGGTGGTGCAGGCGGCCGGCCGCGTGATCCGCACGCAATCGGACCGCGGCACCGTGTATTTGATCGACGACCGCTTCGGCCGTCCCGAAATACAACAGCTGATGCCGGCCTGGTGGCGCATCGACAGGGCCGCCGGTCCGTGAGTGCATCGATGCTAGCAAGTCGATAGCGATATGCAATCAACAGGCGGTGGCAGGTCTGCTATATTTTCCTCACATGAGACCCAGGGAAAATACGCGCCTGTCGAGGGCGATACAACAAGCCGTCGTCATCGACGCCACCATGGGGGCGATCCATGCCTGGGCCTATCTCAGCGCCATGGAAGTCCCCAACGCCACCATCTTGCGGGTGCTCTCCAGCCCCCGCAAACGGCGCGTTTCGGACCCGCTGCCGGAGCCGCAAGCGGCTACTGCATCACCGTGCGTATCTTCTGATAGCCGCTGCGGCTGACCGGCACCTTGCTGCCGTCCTTGAGGAGGGCGACATAGCTGTCCTTGGTGGCCTGCTCGATGCGGTCGACGCAGGCGATGTTGACGATCCATGAACGGTGGATGCGCAGGAACTGCTGCGCATCCAGCTGCGCTTCCAGCTCCGCCATGCGCTGGTTCTTCAGGTAGGACCTGCCCTCCGAGCGTATCTGCACGTAGTCGTCCTGCGCCTCGATGACCTCGATCTTGTCGCTGTTGATGACATGGACCCTGGCGCCGTCGCGTATCAGCACGCGGCCCAGCGGCTTGTTGCGGCCGGCCGCCTCGCGCACCATGCTGGCCAGCGCGGCATCTCCCTCGGCCTTGCCCGCGCCTTGCTCCAGATTCGCGCGCGCGTGCGCCAGCGCCTGGTCGAAACGCTGCTGGCTGAAGGGCTTGAGCAGGTAGTCGAGCGCATGGAACTCGAAGGCCTTGATCGCGTACTGGTCGAAGGCGGTGGCGAAGATGTAGCGGGGTTTGCAGCCCGCCAGTTCGGCCACCTCGAAGCCGTCCAGCTTGGGCATCTGGATATCCAGGAACACCAGGTCCGGCGCCAGCTCGGTGATCGCCTTGACCGCCTCGAAACCGTTGGCGCATTCGGCCACCACCTCCGCGTCCGGGTGCCCGGCCAGATACTCGCGCACCACGCCGCGCGCCAGCATTTCATCGTCGACGATAATGACACGCATGCCCTACTCTCCTTCTTCGCCTGTGTGCGCGGGCATCGCGATGTCCACGCCAAAGCTGTTGTCGATACGTCCCCAGTGGATGCTGGCTTCGTGTTTGTAGGCGCCGGACAAACGCTGGCGCACGTTGCTCAGGCCGATGCCGTGGCCTACGCTGCGGATGGACGCCATGTCGGCGTCGACCGGATTGTCGACGCGGATGTGCAGCATCGAACCGGCGCGCCGCGCCGTCACCCGTATCGTGCCGCCGTCCGGCATATTGCAGATGCCGTGCTTGACGGCGTTCTCAACCAGCGGCTGGATGATCATCGGCGGCACCAGGCACACGGCGGCTGCGTCCTCGACCAGCTCCTCGACCTGCAGGCGCGCGCCGAAACGCACCTGTTCGATCGCCAGGAAGTGGCGGATCAAGCGCATCTCTTCATCGAGCGTGACCTTTTTATGCGCCTCCATGCCCAGGCTCTGACGGAAGAAGCTGGCCAGTTCCAAGGTCATGCGGCGCGCCGCCTTCGGGTCCTGCGAGGTCAGCGCGCTGATCGAATTGAGGCTGTTGAACAGGAAGTGCGGATCGATCTGCGTGCGCAGCATGCGCAGCTCGGCCTCCTGCGCCATCAGCAGCGATTCCAGCTCGCGCTGCTCGGCGCCCTTGGCGCGCACGAATTCGATCACCAGGTAGTGTAGCGCCGCCGCGAAGCCGTACAGCAGGATGCCCAGGCCGACGATCAGCGCCGACAATTGCGGACTGAAGGCGATGCCGGCCCACGAGACACCCAGCATCGAACAGGCGCCGTTCCAGGCGCGCCCCACCATCAGCCACAGGAAGCCCGACACCACCGCCGCCACCGTCAGCACCAGCGCCGTGGCGGCTGGCCGGCTGCCCCCCAGCGGATAGGCGCGGCACAGGTAGTAGGACGAATAACCGGCCGCGAACGCGTACAACAGGTTCAGCGGAATCGCGAACATCATGGCGTTGGCGACCGGCGCGTCGTTGGCCAGCGAGATCACGCCGCCCAGCGCGATCCCCAGGAACAGCCACACCAGCAGGTAGATGGTGATGCCGCGCCGGCTGGAGGAAAACTCCTGCATGCCTAGTTACGCACTTCCAGGCCGCCCATGATGGCGTAGCCGCGCACGATCAGGCGCTTGTCCGGCGTGGCGGGAGGCACGGTCTTCTCCTCGAAGCCGCCCATGATGGGCGTGCCCTGCAGGACCACGGTCCAGTCGATCGGCACCTTGATGGTGATCCCGCCGAACATCGAGAACACGTTCAGCACCGCTTCGCCGTTGATCGAACTTAGTCTTAGGTCCAGTTCGCAGCCGCCCATCAGCGCGGTGATTTCGCCGCCGCGGAAGTCCGGCGACGTGATGCGGCGCTTGAAGCCGCCCATGACGGCCGTGATGTTGACGACGGCGTCGTCGCTGGCCGTGTCCAGTAGTTCGCCGCGTGGCTCGAACAACCAGCGCTTGCCGGGTGAGCGGAACACCACCGACAGGCCGGCGACGATCAGCAGCACCGGCCACAGCGCGCGCCAGCTGATGGAAATGAAGCCGGTTTCCTTCAACAGCATCATGCCGCCAACCAGGATCAGCGCGCCGCCGACGATGGCGCCGGACGGCGAGCGGGTTTGCAGCACCTTGAGGATGCCGAAGAAGATCAGCGCCGTCGGCCACAGGTGCAGCGTGAATTCCAGGTCCAGCAAGCCGAGGTTATCGAGCAGGAAGATCATGCCGACCGCGACGACGAACAGTCCGACGACCATCTGCGAGGCCGGATTCCTTTGACGCTTCTCTCTCATCTTGTCTCTCATTTCGGCTCCCTGGTCGCTGCGAAGATATTGTCCAGCAAAGGCCGCAACAGCATGCCGACGCCGGTGGCCACCACCAGCGCAGGCCAGGTTTCGCCGAAGCCCCAGCCCCAGATGTGGTTGAACGATACGTACCACCAGCCGGCGAAGAAGATCTCCCACAGGCCGCTGAGGAAGTAGCGCGGCGTGGTCGGCGGGATGATTTTGGTGAGGCCGGAAATGACCAGCAGCCAAGGCCACCAGCGCCAAAGACTCATCGGGTTGAAATCGAGGTCGATGATGTCGGCGCGGTCCAGCAGCAGCAAGCAGCCGGCGATGATCAAGCCGGTGCCCCAGACGATTTGCTGGCGCCAGCGGTAGGCGGTGTAGATACTCATGTTAGTCCCCCAAGTCGGTATGGATGTAACAATACCGGGGAACGGCTGGCGGCGAAACCGCTATTCGGCGAACGGCGGAAAAGGGACGGTGAATGGCGAAAGCGGATCAGGAGCGGCCGTTGCCGACCTTGGCTTCAAACACCAGCATGCCCCAGCCCAGCTGGCGCCGGATCTCTTCCGGCGTCGGCGGCGGTTGGACATCATGCGAGCGGCGCTGCAGGTAGGCGCGCACCAGAAACTTCGATGGATGAGTAGTCTGCGACATGATGGCCTCCCGGCGGCGACGCATTGTTGGTGCCGATACTTGAGGCTACCGGCTCACCTGCTGCCGGTTTTCCCGAGCACGCAAGGCAAGTGTAGCGCCGCACCGAAGCGCCATCTGTACGGCGCCGCACACTTGAGGCGTCAGAGCTTTTGCTGCAGGAACTCCAGGAAGCAGCTGATGCGCTGGGCCAGCTGCGTGTTGCGATAGTAGACCGCGTGGATCTGCTGGCAGTAGCCGGTGTTGGCGTCCACCAGGATCGGCACCAGGCGGCCCGCCGCGATGTCGGCGCGGGTCATGAAGTCCGCCAGGCACACCACGCCCTGGCCGGTCAGCGCCAGCTGGCGCAGCGTCTCGCCGCTGGAGGCGGCGATCGACGGCGTGATCGGCAGGCTGTTGCCGGCCGCATGGCGCAGCGGCCAGTTGTTGCCCTGCTCGTACTGGGCGAAGCCGATCAGCGAATGGCGCGCCAGGTCCTGCGGCGTTTCCGGCGTGCCGTGGCGGCGCAGGTAGTCCGGGCTGGCCAGCACGTGCAGCGGGCTCGAAGTGAGCGCGCGCGCATGCAAGGTCGAATCGGTCAGCGTGCCGATGCGGATGGCGATGTCGGTGCGGTGCTCGATCAGATCGGTGATCTGGTCGTTGCTGCTCAACTCCAGCCTGATCTCCGGGTACAGGGCGCGGAACTCGGCCATGTGCGGCACCACGCAATGCAGCATGAACGGCGACGCGGCGTCCACGCACAGGCGTCCGGCCGGCTTCTGGCGGCGGATGCGGATCGACTCCTCGGCTTCCTCCATGGCGCCGAGGATGGCGCGCGCGCGTTCGAGGAACAGGTGTCCCTCTTCGGTCAGTTCCATGCGGCGCGTGGTGCGCGTCAGCAGCGACGTCGCCAGCTTGTCCTCCAGCCGCGACAGCGCGCGGCTGACGCCGGACGTGGTCTGGCCGAGGTGGACCGAGGCGGCACTGAGGGTGCCGCTGTCGATCACGGTGATAAACGTTTTCAGGTCGTCGGAATTAATATCCACTGGTGCTCTACTCTCGAAATCCAACAGTTGTACAGGTGCTTCACGCTACATACAGCAAGACCGCGCCGAAATGGCAAGCGCTGCCGCCCAGCACAAACAAGTGCCAGACGCCGTGGCCGTAACGCCATTTGTGGTCGGTGACAAAGAAGGCGATGCCCACCGTGTACACCACGCCACCGGCCGCCAGCCAGGCGAAGCCGCTCCAGCCCAGCGCGTCGATCAGCGGGCTGGCGCCGATCACGCCCACCCACCCCATCGCCACGTAAATGAGCAGCGACAGGACGCGCGCGCCCTTGGCAAACCAGATTTCCTGCAAAATACCGATCAGTGCCAGGCCCCAGACCACGCCGAACAGCGACCAGCCCCACGGCCCGCGCAGGCTGACCAGCGTGAACGGCGTGTAGCTGCCGGCGATGAGCAGGTAGATGGCGCAGTAGTCCATCTGCCGCAGCACGTCCTTGGCGCGCCCGCGCAGGCTGTGGTACAGCGTCGACGTCAGGTACAAGCCCAGCAGTGTGGCGGCATAGATGCTGAAGCTCACCACTTTCCAGGCGTCGCCGCTGCGCGCCGCCAGCACAATCAGCAAGGCGCCGCCGATGGCCGCGAGCGCGGCGCCCACGGTGTGAGTGATGCTGTTGAAGCGCTCTCCGTAATACATATGTGTTTCCAATACAGTGAGGCAGCGGCGGGAAGCTGCGGCCCCAAGCATTGTATAGCGCATTTCATAACGGTGCCGCCGGTTTCCAGCGAAGACCCATGCCACGCCACCTTGCAGACTGTCCGGCACGACCGTACAGAATTGGCAATTAGCAAAAACTTAATCGTAACATATAAAGAATTAATATAAAGCAATGTTACAAATTTTTAGACAACAGATTGACGGGCGCGCGACATGTGTCGCATAATCATCCCATCTGTCGCAAAGAGGCCCAGCCATGTCCACGTCCATTCCCATCCCGTCCGTCAGCGAGCTGACCTTGCTCAAGGCACTATGGAAACAGCAGCCGCTGAGCGCGCGCGAACTGCACGACGCCGTCGCCGACGAACTGGGCTGGTCGTTCTCCTCCACCCGCAAGACGCTGGACCGCATGCTCGACAAGCAGATGCTGGCCCAGCACACGGCGCACGGCGTCAACGTCTACAGCGCGCGGCTGGAAAAAGTCGGCACGCTGGCCGCCTTCGCCCGCGACTTCGGCACCCGCGTGATGGAAATGGCGGCGCCGCTGCCGGTCACCATGTTCACCGGCAGCAAGCTGGTCGATCAGGCTGAACTGGCGCAGCTGGAACAGATGCTGCAGGACTGGCCGTCCGACGAGGCCGGCAAGCCATGATGCTGGCCTATGTGATGCTGTTCAAATGGATGCTGGCCAGCGTCAGTTGCCTGCTGGCGGGCGCGCTGGTGTGGGCGCTGCTGGCGCTCGCGCTGCCGCGCTGGCCGGCCTTGCTGCCGCGGCGCGCGCTGTGGCTGGCGGCGCAAGCGGTGACCGCCGGCGCCGCGCTGCTGGCACTGCTGCCGCACAGCGCGCAACACAGCCTGGCGCCGACCGTGACGCTGAGCGCGGCCGAAGCCTCGGCCATCCGCGCCGGGCTGCCGGCGCTGGCGGGAGATCGCGGCTCCGCCGCCCGCTCGGGCGACATGATGCCCGGCGCCGACGCAGCGGAACCCGATGCCAGCGCCGGCGATCTCGACCTGCCGCCGCTCACCCTGTTCCTGCCCGCGCTGTGGACCTTGGTCTATGCTGCCGGCCTGGCGTGGATGCTGGCGCGCCGGCTGCGCGCGCGGCGCGTCTGGCGCGGCTTGCTGGCCGCCTCGCGGCGCCTGTCGCCGCAGGATTTGCTGGCGCACGGCGCGTTCGACGGCGCCCAGCTGGCGGACGTCGCCCGCCACCGCCTGACCGTGATGGAAACCGAGGCCGCCATATCGCCGATGCTGGTCGGCGCGCGGCGCCCGGTGCTGCTGCTACCGCGCCATCTGCGCGGCTTCAGCGCCGAGCAGCAGCACATGGTCATCGCCCACGAACTGCACCACTGGCGCGCGCGCGATCCGCTGTGCCTGGGCGCGGCGGCCCTGCTGCAAACGGTATTCTGGTTCAATCCTGCGCTGCGCTGGATGAACGACAAGATGGAATGGGCGCTGGAGCTGATCTGCGACCAGCGCGTGCTGGCGGGCCGCCCGCAACAGCAGCGCAAACAATACGCCGCCGCCCTGCTGCTGCAATGGAAAGCGCAAACGGCCGCCATGCCGACCGGCGGCGTGGCGTTCGGCGGCATCGACGGCGCCACCGCCGCCGCGCGTATCCGCCAGATGCAGCAGGCGGCGCTGCCGGTGCTCAGCAGCGCGGTCGGCTGGAGCATCGCCGCCCTGATGGCGGCCGTGCTGGCCGGCGGCGCCATGCTGCAACCGGCGCTGGCCTTCAACACCGGCCAGCAACCGCACGCCGCGCCCTCGCCTGCCGATCCGCCGCCAGCAACAACGCCCACCGAAGCCGCCTGGCGCTACCCGCTCGACAAGATGCGCGTCACCGGCCTGTTCGGCGTGCGCCGCACCGTGCTGGCAACGCCGCACAAGGGCATCGACATCGCGGCGCCGGCCGGCACGCCGGTGCGTGCGGTGGCCGGCGGCGTGGTTGTCAGCGCAGGCGTGTTGATCGAAAACGCCGGCCGCTACGGGAAGACTGTGATCCTGCAGCACGGCGCACAGCGCACCCTGTACGCCCACCTGACCAGCATGAACGTCAAAACCGGCGCCACGGTGGAAGCCGGGCAGCAGATCGGCACCGTCGGCGAGACCGGCTTCGCCACCGGCCCGCACCTGCACTTCGAAGTCCGGCAGGACGAGCAATTCATCAACCCGGCCACCAAGCTGGCCAAACTGGACGCCTACACCACCAAACGCGCCCTGCGTCTGCGCCAACAGCAGCAAGGCTACTAACCCAACGCCACCGACGCCCGCCAAGCCGCAGCCACCCACGCTGCGGCGGGTGGGAACTGTCGCCCGCGTTTTTGAAGACAAGGAAAAAATATGCAGCTATCCCAAATCGCCGGCAGCCTGCTGCTGGTCGCCGCCAGCGCGCACGCCGCCGACAGCGAGCCGCAGCAAGTGAAAGTCAGCGGCCAGCGCGCCGACCAGCGCCAGCGCGAAACCACCACCAGCATCACCGTCAACCACGAGGACATCGTGCGCCAGGGCGACCAGACGCTGGCCGACGTGCTGAAACGCCTGCCCGGCATCAGCATCAGCGGCGTTCCCGGACGGGGCGGCACGATCAGCATGCGCGGCCTGGGCAACGGCTACACGCAGATCATGCTGAACGGCGAGCCTGTGGCGGCGGGCTTTTCGCTCGACACCATCGAACCCGAGATGATCGAACGGATCGACATCATGCGCAGCGCCACGGCGGAATTCAGCAACCAGGCGGTGGCCGGCGCGATCAACATCATCCTCAAGAAAGCCATCCGGCGCGGCCAGCGCACGGTGAGCGCCAGCCTGGCGCGGCACGCGGGCGTCACCACGCCGGCGCTGTCGGCCACGCTGTCGGACCAGGACGGCCGCTACTCCTACAGCCTGGCCGCGACGCTGACGCGCAACCGCAGCGCGGCGACCTTCAACGACCTTGAGGAACTGAGCAATGCCAGCGGCGCCCTGATCGAGCAACGCCGCACGGCCAAGGTGGAATCCGGCCGTGCCGACACCCTCACCGTCACGCCGCGCCTCAACTGGACCTTCGCCGGCGGCGACACGCTGACCTGGCTGGGCTTCGCCAATCTGCGCCGCCTCGACAAGCTGCACAGCGAGGCCGAGACCGCGGTCGTCGGCCCGCACAGCGAATTTCCGCGCAGCCTGCACCATTTCGCGGCCAACTTCAGCACGCTGCGCAGCGACCTGAATTGGACGCACCTGCTGGAGGGCGGCGCCAGGCTGGAAACCAAACTGGGACTGAGCGACAACCGCCGCAAGGGCGGCTTCGATTTCAACGGCATGGACGCCGACGGCAAGCCCGCCGGCCGCCATCACGTCGATTCCGGGCCGTCGGAGACCAGCGTGACGGCCAGCGGCACCTACCGCCATCCGGTCGGCGAGCGGCATGCGATTGCGCTGGGCTGGGACGCCAGCCATGCCGTGCGCAACGAAGACCGCAGCGAAACCCTGTTCGACGCCAATGGCGCGCAGACCGGCAGCAACAACGCCGACTACCGCGCCAACGTCAATCGGCTGGCCTGGTTCGCGCAGGACGAATGGCAGGTCACCGGGCGCTATTCGCTGTACCTGGGCCTGCGCCACGAAAGCCTGTCCACCTCCAGCCGCGCCGACGCCGCCAATGCGCCCGACGCGCTGGACTTGCGCTCGCAGGTGTGGAGCCCTTCGCTGCAATCGCGCTACCAGTTGCCGAACAAGGACGTGCTGCGGTTTGCACTGAGCCGCACCTACAAGGCGCCGCCCCTGGCCCAGCTGGTGCCGCGCCGCTACACCAACGACAACAACAATAACCAGACCAATCCCGACGAACAGGGCAATCCCAATCTGCGGCCGGAGCTGGCCTGGGGCCTGGACGCCGCCTACGAACACTATCTCGGCGCCGGCGCGCTGCTCGGCGCCAGCACCTATGTGCGGCGCATCCGCGACGTGACCTTGACCCGCTTGTTCCAGCAGGACGGCGAGTGGGTCGAGGCGCCCTTCAACAGCGGCAGCGCCAGCGTGCGTGGCATCGAGCTCGAAGCCAAGCTGCCGCTGTCTTCCAAGCTGGACCTGCGCGCCAACCTGGCGCGCAACTGGTCGCGGATGGACAGCGTTCCGGGGCCGAACAACCGTCTCGAGAATCAGGTGCCGTTCACGGCCAACCTGGGCGCCGACTATCGCCTGCCCGACGCGGCGTGGACCTTCGGAGGAAACCTGAACTACCAGGCCGGCGGCCCGGTGCGGCAATCGGCGCTGGTGCAAATGAGCACCAGCCCGAAACGCGAGCTGGATCTGTATGGCCTGTGGAAAATGGATGCGAAGACGCAGTTGCGCATCTCGGCCAGCAACCTGCTGCGCCAGCAGTCCAGCGAATCGCACGAATACGTCAATGAGGCTGGCCGCCGCTACCGCGTCTCGCAAACGCCGACCAGCGCCACGCTGCGCATCCTGCTGGAACATCAACTTTGAACGGATATCGACCAATGAGAAACCAGCATATCGACACCCTGCGCGGCGTCGCCATCCTGTGCGTGCTGGTGCTGCACTTTACGCTGGCCTACGGATTGAAAAACAGCCCGCTGGGCGACATCCTGCCCACCTGGCTGCTGCGCGCGGCGCTGCAGGGGAACTTCGGCGTGACAATGTTCTTCACCGTGTCCGGCTACCTGATTACGTCGACATCGCTGCGGCGCTGGGGCAGTCTGGCGCAGATCGATAGTCGTACATTCTATTTATACCGTTTCGCGCGCATCATGCCTTGCCTGCTGCTGGCGTTGGCGATCATCGTGGTGCTGGGCAGTTTCGACGTGCCGTTCTTCTCCAACGCCGACGGCGACCTGGACCGGCCGGCCAGCTACTTCTTCATCGCCGCCGGATCGGTGCTGACGTTCTGGCACAATCAGCTGATGCAAACCGCCGGCTACTTCAACTACTGCCTCAATGTGTACTGGTCGCTGTCGGTCGAAGAGATGTTCTACCTGCTGCTGCCCCTGTCGTGCCTGCTGTTGCGCCGCAACTGGCTGATCGTGCTGCTGTGCTGCGCGGCCATCGTCGCCGGGCCGATCTACCGCGGCCAGCATGCCGACAACGAGATCTATTTCATGTACGGCTACCTGGCCTGCTTCGACGCCATCGCCATCGGCTGCCTGACGGCGCTGCTGGCGCAGCGTGAGGTGCCGAACGCGCGCCAGGGACGCGTGCTGCGCATCGCGGGCGGCATCGCGCTGGCGGCGCTGTACCTGCGCGGCATCGACGGCCACCAGGTCTTCGGCTTCACGCTGGTTGCGCTGGCGAGCGCTGTTTTCCTGCTGGGCAGTTCGGCAAAGGTGACGGCGGCGGCGCGCGCGCCGCGCCGCTCGGTGCTGCGCTGGTTCGGCCGGCATAGCTACGAGATCTACCTGTTCCACATCATCGTCCTGGCGGGCATGCGCAACGTGGTGGACAAGGCGCACCTGAGCTACGGCGCCAGGCTGCCATGGCTGCTGCTGTTCCTGTGCCTGACGGCGCTGGCCGCCGCCCTCGTCGCCCGCTACGTCTCGGAACCGGCCAACGCAGCGCTGCGCCGGACACGGCGCACAAGCCTGTGAGGCCTGTTGTGGTATGGTTCGATTTATGACGCAAGCACAAATTCAATCTTGGCAACAATCATATAAACCGTATAAACGCTGCATGGTGCTGGGCGGTGGCGGTTTCCGTTTTGGCATTTACATCGGCATGTACGCCGCGCTGCGGCAGGCGGAACGCGCTCCCGATGTGCTGCTGGCCAGCTGCGGCGGCGCGATCGCCGCCACCATCATCCACAACCTGCCCGACCCGCAAGCGCAGCGCGACTGGCTGTCGTCGCCGGAGATGTACCAGTTCTGGTGCAGCCTGAAATCGAGCCAGCGCGCGGACCTGATGGGCAGCTTGATGCGCGCCGCCAAGCGCAAGCTGTCGACCGCCAGGGCGCCAGTGATCCCCGACCTGTTCGGCGACTACCTGTTCGAGATTCCGCCGCAGCTGCCCTTCCCGCCCGCCACCGGCACGCCGGACGTGGATGTGGCCATCATCGGCGGCAAGCTGCTGTTCGACGAATCGCAAGTGGGCCAGGCGCGCGCCGGACGCAAGCTGTTCGCGCAAACGGTGTTCTGCGGCGAACAGGCAGCGGCGCTGCTGCACAACATGCAGTCGCCGCTGAGCGACGCCCGCTGGGGCCAGCACGCGATCGCGCACGACTTGCTGATCGACGGCGGCGTGCCGCTGACCGACGCCGCCCGCATCTCCGTCGCCGACATGATCTACTTCCGCTGCCAGCGGCATCGCGGCCAGGAGTACATCGGCGGCGTGCTGGATCTGTTCCCGGTGGAGATCGCGCGCCGGCTGGGCGCGGAGGTGGTCATGGAGTTCAAGGAAGCCTTCGACCAGGTGTTCGCGATACCCGCCTGGCGCTCGGTGCTGGGCATCGACGGCAATGCGCGCCTGCGCTACGCCAACACCCACCTGGCCGACATGCGCATCGACTCTTCGGACGTGTCGCTGGTGCTGGCCAAGCAGCAGTTGCAGCAAAAGCTGGACTGGCGCCGCAACCGCATCGAGCTGGCGATGCCGCCGACCTACGACACCTTCGTCCAGCACATGAACGACCAGTGGCGGTATGGCTACGACCGCGCGCAGGAGGCGCTGGCGCACGCGCCGGGCAAACACCCGGCGATCCGCCGCGCCACGCGCTACAGCAAGCCGCTGCGCAGCGTGTGATCAGTCGGAGGCCAGCACCTGGTGCAGCGACTGCACCGCCGCCGAGCCTTCGCCCACCGCCGCCGCCACCCGCTTGACCGAACCGCTGCGCACATCGCCGACGGCGAAGATGCGCGGCCGGCTCGTTTCCAGGAAGTGCGGGCTGCGCTCCAGCGGCCACGCCGCCGCCGGCACCTGCGGCCCGGTCAGCACGAAGTGCTTGTCGTCCAGCGCCACGCAATCGCCCAGCCAGGCGGTGTTCGGCTCGGCGCCGAGGAACAGGAACAAATGGCGCGCCGGCGCGGTCCTCACTTCGCCGCCGGCCGCTTGCCAGCAGATGTGTTCCAGCTTGTCTTCACCCTGCAGTTCGACGATCTGCTTGCGCGTGTGCAGCGTGATGTTGGGCGCGGCCTCGATGCGCTGGATCAGGTAGCGCGACATGCTGGCGGCCAGGCCGTCGGCGCGCACCACGATGTGCACATGCCTGGCGTGCGCTGCCAGGAACACCGCCGCCTGGCCGGCCGAGTTGCCGCCGCCGACGACCACCACTTCCTCGTTGGCGCAAAAGGTGGCCTCCATGAACGAGGCGCTGTAGTAGACGCCCCGGCCTTCAAAGCGCTCCAGTCCCGGCAAGTCCGGCTTGCGGTAGCGCGCGCCGGTGGCGACGACGATGGATCGCGCCCGCAGCCGCTCGCCGCTGTCGATGGCGATCTCGAAATCCTGGCCCTCGCAATCGACTGAGCTGACGCACGCCGGCACCGCGACTTCGGCGCCGAACTTGCGCGCCTGCGACAGCCCGCGCCCTGCCAGCGCCTGGCCGGAAACGCCGGTCGGAAAGCCGAAATAGTTTTCGATCTTGGAGCTGGAGCCGGCCTGGCCGCCGGGCGCCTTGGCATCGAGCACCGCCACGCTCAGCCCTTCCGACGCCGCGTACACGGCCGCCGCCAGTCCGGCCGGGCCGGCGCCGACCACCACCAGGTCGAAGCTGCGGCCGTCGATGTTGTCGGAACTGAGGCCGATGCCGTCGGCCACCTGGCGCAAGGTCGGCTGGCGCAGCACTTCGCCGGACGGCGTGACGACGGCCGGGATGTCGGCTTCGGTGACGCCGAAGCGTTCCATCAGCGCCGCCGTTTCGGAGTGCAGTTCGACGTCGAAGTAGGCGGTGGGCTGGCCGTTGCGGGTCAGGAAGTGGCGCAACACCAGCGTCGGCTGCGAATGGCGGGCGCCGAACACCACCACGCCGCCGGCCTGGTCCTGCATGTAGGCCACGCGCCGCAGGATGTAGGCGCGCATGATGGTTTCGCTCAGCGCCGCTTCCGAGATCACCAGCGTGCGCAGGGATTCCTCGCTGATGACGAACATCTCGCTGTCGGCGCTGGCGCGGCCGGTGGCGACGGCCGCGCGGCCGGCCAGCGTGCCCATCTCGCCGGTGAACATGCCGGGGCCGTGGGTGCTGAGGATGACCGTGCCGAGCGCCGAGGCGCGCTCGATCTCCAGCGCGCCGGTGACGATGACGTACATCGAAATATGGCGGTCGCCCTGCTTGAACAGGATGTCGCCGGCCTTGAAGTTTTGCCGCTCGCCATAGCGGCTGAGCAGTTCGAATTCCGCCGCGCTCAGCGTCGGCAGGATCTGGTGCAGGCGGTTGGCGATATCGGTCGATACCGCGATCGGGAGTTCGCCCTTGCCTCCCGCGCTACGTGGTTCCATGCTCATGCGTGTCCTCAGTCAGTATCCGGCCATGATAGCGCCAATTGCGCAAGGCGGCAGACCGGGCTAGCGGCACAGCTGGTTCCAGCTTTGCTCGAACTCGGCGGGCGACACGTCCTGCGCCAGCAAGGTCAGGTCGCGCGCCACCGAGATGTAGCGCTGGTAGCCGATGTAGGCGCCGAAGGCGTCCTTGGCGTTGAACTCGCCGCAGGTGGCGCCGCCCTTGCCGACCACCTGGTTGCGGAACATCGCCGTCGACGGTTCGCGCACCTTTTCCTTCACGTACTTCTCGCCCAAACTGGTCAACGTCGCGGCTTCTTCCTGCCGCTTTTCCGCCGCGCTCTTGCCGCAGGCGGCCAACACGGCCATCAGCGCCAGCACCGCGACCCTGCGCGTGGTGTTAGCAAAAATCATAATATTTTCTCTTTTGTAATTATCTTACAGCAATTATCTATCTCGGCATCATCTCACACCCCCCATAACGCGGCAACGGTACGCATTGTTGACAGCCGGGCTATTTGTTACTATCCCAAGCTTAATGACTAGATCAGGAGATCGCATGACGCACCCTAACCCCGCACGGTTCCTCAAAGCAATGTTGGCTTGCGCGATGTTGCTCAGCGCCTATGCCGGGGCAGCTGAAAAAGCCGCCGCGCCGCTGCCGCACGTGACCATCCTGGCCACCGGCGGCACCATCGCCGGCAGCGGCGCCACCAGCACCACCACGGTCGGCTACACCGCCGCCACGGTCGGTGTCGAGCGCCTGATCCAGGCCGTGCCGGAACTGGCCAAGGTGGCCCAGGTCAAGGGCGAACAAGTGTTCCAGATCGCCAGCGAAAACATGGGCAACGAGCATTGGCTGACCCTGGCCAAGCGCGTCAACACGCTGCTGGCCCAGCCGGATGTGGATGGCATCGTCATCACCCACGGCACCGACACGCTGGAAGAGACCGCCTATTTCCTGGACCTGGTCGTCAAGAGCAGGAAGCCGGTGGTGCTGGTCGGCGCCATGCGTCCGGGCACCGCGCTGTCGGCCGACGGCCCGCTCAACCTGTATAACGCCGTGCTGCTGGCGGGTAGTAAGGAAGCCATCGGCAAGGGCGTGCTGGTGGCGCTGAACGACCAGATCCAGGGCGCGCGCGACGTCACCAAGACCAACACCTCGACCCTGGACAGCTTCAAGACGCCGGAGCTGGGCATGCTGGGCTACATCCAGGGCAACAAGCCTTACTTCTACCATGCGTCGACCCGCAAGCACACGGTCGACACCGAGTTTGACGTCAGCAAGCTCGATGCGCTGCCGCAGGTCGACATCGTCTACGGCTACGCCAACGTCAACCCGGTGGCGCTGAACGCGCTGGTGGCGGCCGGCGCCAAGGGCATCATCCACGCCGGCGTCGGCGACGGCAGTCTGGCCGCCAAGGTCAAGCCCGCGCTGATCGCGGCCCGCAAGCAAGGCGTGCTGATCGTGCGCGCCTCCCGCGTCGGCCAGGGCATCCTGGCCCGCAACGGCGAAGCCAACGACGATGAGCTGGACTTCGTGGTGTCCGATACGCTGAATCCGCAAAAGGCCCGCATCCTGCTGATGCTGGCCCTGACCAAGACCAGCGACAGCAAGGAAATCCAGCGCATGTTCTACACCTACTGATCGGCTTTGGGATAGTCTGGCCGCCGCATGCGGAACAGGCTGTCCCGCGTGATCTCGAAATAATCGGCCGGGCCGCCGCCGCGCAGGATGGTCTGCGAGCCCGCCGTGTCGTACACGCCGTCGCGCAGCGAACTGTGCGCGATGTGCACCCCCACCACTTCCCCCATGATCAGCCAGCCGTCAGTCGGCGCGCCGGACGCGTCTTGCAGGCGGATGATCTGCGTACATTGGCATTCGAAGGCCACCGGACTTTCCGCCACGCGCGGCACGGCGACCATGGTCGACGCGGTCGGCGTCAGGCCGGCCAGCGCGAACTCGTCCACTTCCGGCGGCGCCGGCGCGCAACTGGCGTTCATCGCCTCGGCCAGCGGCCGCGTGGCCAGGTTCCACACGAATTCACCGGTCTGCTCGATATTGCGCAGCGTGTCCTTGCGGCCCTGGCTGGAAAAGCCGATCAATGGCGGCGTGTAGTTGAAAGCGTTAAAGAAACTGTAGGGCGCCAGGTTCAGCACGCCATCGGCGCCGCGCGAGGAGATCCAGCCGATCGGGCGCGGTCCGACGATGGCGTTGAAGGGATCGTGCGGCAGGCCGTGGCCCAGCGCGGGTTGGTAGAAATGACGGTCTTCCATGGTGGCTCCAAATGACGCTGGCGCGCCGGTGGCACATTTTCGCACACGGCCGCCGCCCCGGCCCGCGCCGAGGAGTTGGTCTACGTGGTCTCCATGGGCAGCGCCATGCCGATGACGGACTTCCGCGACGGCGTCCTGGCGGGAGGCTTGCTCAAGCAGTTCGGCGATGCGCTGGCGCGCGAGCTGCACCGGACAGAAGCTGTTGGCTCGATCGCTTCCGTCCGGACTGAAGCAATAATTTATACAAATTTTTGCTTGCATTCCACTCGTGCGCGCCCCAAGCTAAGTGATACCCTTAGAATGAAACACTTATGCCCCTGGAATTACAATTCGTCCCACTCAAGTCGGCGATCCCGGCCAAAGTGCTGCTTGCCTACCGCCAGGACGCCAACTGGCCGTCGAGCCCTGAATTGCCGCATGACCCGCGCGGCAAGGTCGTGTGGGTCAGCGTGGAAACGAACGGCAAGCAAATCGCCATCGCCCGGCTGGAGCTGGCGCCGCCTGAATTCTGCGCCGTCAGCGAGGTCATCGTCCGCAGCAAATACCGCTCGCAAGGGGTGGGCCGCTGGTTCATGCATCGCATCGAGCAATATTGCAACGGCTTCGGCATACGCCGCCTGGTCTTGCAGGCAGCCAACGGCACCGAGAAATTCTACGAATCCTTGTCCTTTCACAACGATCCCTACCTGCCGACGTTGCTCAAAAAAGACATTAATCCGCTGCTGCCAAAGATGTTCATGGCGCGCTGATCAGCTTGCGTCTTGCTGGCGGCGGCGTTGCTGTCGGGCTTCATGGTTTCGCCGTTCGCCATTGTCTTGCCGTGGAAGCGGCGCCCATAGTAGGAAGCCTTGCCCTTGCGGGTCTTGCCGGAACGGTCCAGATGATGGCCCGAAGGCGCCACCTTGCGCGCAGCTGCCCTTTCCACCCGAGTCTGCTTTCCTGGCGCCGCACCCTGCGCGTGGGCGGCCAACAACCAGCGCAACGCCGGTCCCAGCAACAATGCGCACGGCGTCTTCATACGCCGCATTGTAGGCCGTTCGGACGGCGCGCCGCGCCCGATAGATCATACTAATCAAGCGCTTGCTTGCTATAAAAATTGCAGCAATAATGGTCCTCCAACATAACAGGCGGGGACAACGGCGATGAGCGAAGCGGACGTGCAGCAGATCAGGACGGCGTTCGACGCCCAGCAGGCCACCGCGCTGCGCTGGCGCGAATCGAGCGCGGCCGAGCGTATCGCCCGCGTCAAGCGGCTGCGCGACGCCATGATGGCGCAGCGCGAGGCGTTCTACGATGCGTTCCGGCGCGACTACCGCAAGTCCCCGGCCGAAGTCGAAGCGTCCGAATTGCTGCCGGTGATGGAGGAAGTCCGCCAGGTGCTGGGCGCACTCAAGCGCTGGATGAAACCGCGCCGCCACTGGCCCACCACCACCATGCTGGGCACTTACGCCTCGGTGCAATACCAGCCGCGCGGGCGGGTGCTGATCATCGCGCCGTGGAACTATCCGCTCAGTTTGTGCTTCGGTCCGTTGGTGTCGGCGCTGGCCGCCGGCAATACGGCGATCATCAAGCCGTCCGAGATGACGCCTGCCGTGTCCGCACTGATGGCGCGCATCATCGCCGAGGTGTTCAAGACCGACGAGGTGGCGCTGTTCGAAGGCAGCCAAGCCACTTCGCACGCCCTGCTCCAGCTGCCCTTCGATCATATTTTCTTCACCGGTTCGCCGTCGGTGGGCAAGCTGGTGATGGCCGCCGCCGCCCAGCATCTGGCCAGCGTGACGCTGGAACTGGGCGGCAAGTCGCCGACCATCGTCGATGACACCGCCAACCTGAAGCTGGCGGCGGAAACGCTGATGTGGGGGAAGTTCCTCAACAACGGCCAAACCTGCGTGGCGCCCGATCATGTGTACGTGCACGCCAGCGTCAAGGCCGAGTTTGTCGCCGCCTGCCGCCAGGTGCTGCAACAGCGCTACGGCGCCGACGCGGCGGCGCAAAAGCGCAGCCCCGACCTGACCCGCGTGGTCAACCAGCGCCATACGCAGCGGCTGGCCGGACTGCTGTCGGACGCGGTGCGGCGCGGCGCGGTGGTGCACACCGGCGGCGAGGTCGACGAGGCGCAATGCTATATCGCGCCGACGCTGATCGAACAGATTCCGGCCGGCGCGGCCATCCTGTCGGAGGAAATCTTCGGCCCACTGCTGCCGATCATCGAATACCGCGAGCTCGAACAGGTGATCGCCGCCATCAACGCCGCGCCCAAGCCGCTGGCCTTGTACGTGTGGAGCACGCGCCAGGCCAACATCGACCAGATGCTGAAGCAAACCAGCTCGGGCGGGGTGTGCGTCAATCACTGCGTCGCGCATTTCGCGCACGGCAAGCTGCCTTTTGGCGGCGTCAACAATTCCGGCATGGGCAGCGCCCACGGTGAATACGGATACAAGACGTTCTCGCACGAACGCGCGGTGCTGCGCGCATCGCCGCTGATGCTCATTAAACTGTTCTTCCCGCCCTACACGCAAGGCCGCTTGCGGCTGATACGGCTGGTGGTCGACTCGCTGAAGCTGCCAATGCTGTAGACGCGCGGTTGTTAACAAATTCTGTGGATAAGCCTGTTAACAAGCGTCAAGCGAGGCAGCCAAGTGGCTGATTAGAAAGGAAAAACTTTAGCTGCGTAAATTTGTCGCAGTAAAAGTTATCCACTGGCATTACACTGGGCGGGTTTGACTTCTCATTGACAAGGAATACATGAAACCACGCCGAACTGCCCTTGCCCTCGCCCTCATATTGGGCGGGCTATGCTGCCACGCCGGCGCCGCCGATGCCGCCGCCGCGCCCAAATACAGCCTGCGCGAACACTACACCAAGTACGAATTCCGCATTCCGATGCGCGACGGCGTGCGCCTGTTCACCGCCGTCTACGTGCCCAAGGATGCCGGCAAGAGCTATCCCTTCCTGGTCCAGCGCACGCCCTACAGCGCGGGCGTGCAGTCGGGCGGCGAGTTGCACTACGGCGTGGATTTCTACCCCGAACACATCGGCCCCTCGCAGGACTTCGAGGACAGCGGCTACATCTTCGTCAAGCAGGATGTGCGCGGCCGCTACATGTCCGAAGGCAAGTGGATCGAAATGACGCCGCACGTCAATCCCAACCGCGCCAAAGGCCAGGGCAATGAAAGCGAGGACATGCACGACACCGTCGAGTGGCTGCTGAAGAACGTCGCCAACAACAACGGCAAGGTCGGCATCCTGGGCACTTCCTACCCCGGCTTCTACACGTCGGCCAGCATCATCGATTCGCATCCGGCGATCAAGGCGGCGTCGCCACAGGCGCCGGTGACCGACCTGTACATGAACGACGATTCCTATCACGGCGGCGCCTTCATGCTGGCGGCCAATTTCGATTTCTACTCGGCCTTCGTGGAGGCGGAAAATCCGACGCCGCTGCCGAAGACCTGGGACCATTTCGACTACGGCACCGCCGACGGCTACGAGTTCTTCCTGTCGCACCTGACGCTGTCCAATATCACCGCCACCATGACGCCGAAACAGCGCGCCCTGTTGCTGCCCACCATAGAACACTCGACCTACGACGAATTCTGGAAATCCCGCAACATCGGGCCGCACCTGAAGAACATCAAGGCCGCCGTGCTGACCGTGGGCGGCTGGTACGACGCCGAAGACCTGCAAGGCCCGCTGAGCACCTACAGCAGCATCAAGCGCAACAATCCCGGCATCTACAACGGCCTGGTGATGGGGCCGTGGTCGCACGGCGCCTGGGGCCGCGCCGACGGCAAGAGCCTGGGCTATGTCAAGTTTGACGCCAAAACCGGCGAACAGTTCCGCAGCAACATCCTCTACCCGTTCTTCGAACAGCATCTGAAGGGCGCGGCCAACAAGAATCTGTCGGCAGTGTATGCCTTCGAGACCGGCAGCAATGTATGGCGCAACTATGCCGCCTGGCCGCCGAAGCAAGCACAGCCGCGCACCTTGTTCCTCGGGCCGAACGGCACGTTGGCCTGGAAACAGCCCCCCGCCGGCGAGGCCTACGACGAATATGTGGCCGATCCACGCAAGCCGGTGCCGTTCACGGCCTATCCTGCGCAGGGCGCGCCCAAGGAATACATGGTCGGCGACCAGCGCTTCGCCTCGTCGCGGCCGGACGTCTTGACCTATCGCAGCGAAGTGCTGGAAGAGGACGTCACGCTGGCCGGCCCGGTCAAGCCCAAGCTGTATGTCTCCACCACCGGTACCGACGCCGACTGGGTGGTCAAGCTGATCGACGTCTATCCGGCAGCCTACCCGGGCGCGGGCGAGGACGACGAGCGCGGCCCGGACGTGCCGAAACCAACGTTGACGATGGCAGGTTATCAACAACTGGTACGTGGCGACCCGTTGCGCGGCAAGTTCCGCAACAGCTTCGAGAAGCCGGAACCTTTCACGCCGGGCAAGGTTGAAACGGTCAACTATTCCATGAGCGACATCAACCACACCTTCCGGCGCGGCCACCGCATCATGGTGCAGATCCAGAGTTCATGGTTCCCGCTGGTGGACTTGAATCCGCAGACTTTCGTGGATATTCCAAAGGCCAAGCCGGAGGATTTTCAGAAGGCGACGCAACGCGTATATCACGCGCCAGCCATGTATTCAGGCGTCGAAGTGCAGGTATTGGGCAAGTAAAACCGGACTGGCGGCCGGTTGTTAACAAATTCTGTGGATAAGCTTGTTAACAAGCCTGGCTACCGTAGGCTAAGTGATTGTTTCAGATAAGAAAAACGACGCTGCGCAAAATTGTCGCAGCGTCGAGTTATCCACCGCGACTGCGTGCCAGCAGTTCAAATATCCCCAAGCCGCGCCAAATAATATCGAACCGAATAACCGGCGACGATCGATTTTAACCGAGGTGGGAGCTTCATTTCCGGCGACCGCGATTAACCTTTAATTTGTCATTCCCGCCATGCTGGGCCTCTGGGTATGCGGCGTATGGGGGAACTCATGCAGTGCATGGGTTCCCGCTTTCGCGGGAACGACGGGTTTTTAGAGGTGCCCATATGCGCCGTATTAAATAGACGCTGATAAAAATGGCAGCCGCCGCTATCGAACGCGGGGACGGCCGGGATATTCCGTAAACGCCATGTCCGCCGGTGCAAGCGGATGCCGAGGCTACGCGCCAGAAAGCGGCGCGAACAAGCCAATGGTTGGCATAATTTTACTCTCCCAACAGGGCCAGGGACTCCAACCATGCGTCCTTCCAAGGACGCAGATCCGGCTGGGTGGCGAACGCCTTCTTCAGATGCGACATCGGCACGCGATAGACGTCGTTCAATCCCAGCGCCAATGTGACCGGATTCCACAAATGGGTATTCTTCCCTGCGCGGGAATTCTTTCTCACCCGGGCGCCATCATCGCCAAATATACCGATGCCACTGAGCAGCGATTTCTCCAGGTCCAGCTTGACCATACCTCCGAACACGCGCAACACTTCGTCCTTGGTGATTCCTTTCAGAATCTCCTTCGGCGCTGGCGCGACGACTTCCTCTTTGGGATTTAATATGTCTTCCAATAGGGCGGCGACATCCCTTTGAAAGAAACGCAACGCGTCCAAAGGCATGGTAATGCCCGGCGGTTTGAGCTTAAAGGAAATCCGGTCCGAATCCCGCGTCATGCGGATTAATACATCGTCGCTGCCGGCGATCAGTCGCTGCGTATCTTCAACAAAGAATATCGGCGCCGGATACCGGGTAATTCCTTCGGCAAACAGGCCAGCATGTTCTTCCGAATAATCCAGCCATACATGAGGTGTTAATCCCGCTTCCAGCAGGCGCGCCAGATTCCACGGCGTGCCAGTCTGCTCACTTAACCATGAACAAGTCTCATCGGTCGTTGCATTATTAGGAAGTGTGCCGGCTGTCATTTTCTTCTCTCGGAATTTTCGAATACCGCAGTGTACCAATAATACGCACGGTTTAACGCCGCCCCTATAGCGGTGCTGGGAGAGATAATGGGATGAAACAGGAGGATGCGGCCATGATGGCCTGGAGGAGTCTGAATGGTCCGCCCGGAGGGAATCGAACCCCCATGATCGCTTTAGAAGAGCGAGGTCCTATCCGTTGAACGACAGGCGGTTTTCATGTAGTCAGTATTCTAACCACTCGCGGCACATATGAAAAACGGGCTGTCTTTCGACAACCCGTTTTAAAAGTTCTTGGTCGGAGTACAAGGATTCGAACCTTGGACCCCCTGGTCCCAAACCAGGTGCGCTACCGGGCTGCGCCACACTCCGAAGACAACATTCTAACGCTTGGCTCCCGCTACGTCAATGAGAGGCCAAGAAATTATTACACTGTTGAAATTTTACGCAGCCAACTGGGCTTCCACCTTGTCCGCGATGCGGCGCGCCATCGACTGCGCATCGCTGGCGTTACGAGCTTCGACCATCACGCGTATCAAAGGTTCCGTGCCGGAGGCGCGGATCAGCACGCGGCCGCTGTCGCCCAGCTCGCGCTCGACCAGTTCCTTCTCCGCCACCATGGCCGCGTTCTTGGTCCAGTCGAAACCTGGCGAGACGCGCACATTGACCAGCGTCTGCGGGAAGATCACCAGCTCGCCGGCGCACTGCTCCAGCGACTTGCCGGCGCGCTTCAGCGCCGACAGCACTTGCAGCGCCGAGATGATGCCGTCGCCGGTGGTGTGCTTGTCCAGGCACAGCAGGTGGCCGGAGCCCTCGCCGCCCAGCAGCCAGCCCTTGTCCTTCATCACTTCCAGCACATAACGGTCGCCGACCTTGGCGCGCGCGAAACCAATGCCCTTTTCTTTCAGCGCCACCTCGACCGCCATATTGGTCATCAAGGTGCCGACCGCGCCGGCCACCGGGCCGGTCGCCAGGCGATCCATGACCATCAGGTACAGCAGCTCGTCGCCGTTGTACAGGCGGCCGTTGGCGTCGCACATGATCAGGCGGTCGGCGTCGCCGTCCAGCGCGATGCCGAGGTCGGCGCCGTGGGCGCGCACGGCGGCTGCCATGGCTTCCGGCGCGGTGGCGCCATGATCCAGGTTGATGTTGAAGCCGTCCGGCTTGTTGCCGATGGCAATCACTTCAGCGCCCAGTTCGTGGAACACGTGCGGGGCGATGTTGTAGGCGGCGCCGTGGGCGCAATCGACCACCAGCTTCAGGCCGCGCAGGTCCAGCTCGTTCGGGAAGGTGCTCTTGCAGAATTCGATGTAGCGTCCGTGGGCGTCGTCCAGGCGCTTGGCGCGGCCCAGCTTTTCCGACGCCACGCATTCCATTGGGACGTCCAGCGCGGCCTCGATCTCCAGCTCGACCGAATCGGGCAGCTTGGTGCCCTGGTCGGAGAAGAATTTGATGCCGTTGTCCTGGAACGGGTTGTGCGACGCCGAAATCACCACGCCGGCCGACAGGCGCAAGGCGCGCGTCAGGTAGGCGATGGCCGGGGTCGGCATCGGGCCGGCCAGCATGACGTCGACGCCGGCGGCCGAGAAGCCCGCCTCCAGCGCCGCTTCCAGCATGTAGCCGGAAATGCGGGTGTCCTTGCCGATCAGGACGGTCGGGCGCACCGAGCCGCTGCGGGTCTTGGCCAGCACCTTGCCGGCCGCATAGCCGAGGCGCATGACGAAGTCCGGCGTGATCGGCGATACGCCCACCAGGCCGCGGATGCCATCAGTTCCAAAATATTTACGTGACATTGTGTATTCTCTTTATCGTTGTAGGTTAGTTCCTGCCTGCCATACTTTTAGCGCATCCACCGTTTCCGCCACATCGTGCACGCGCACGATCAGCGCGCCCTGCGCCACCGCCGCCAAGGCGCCGCCGACGCTGCCGGCCATGCGTTGCTCGACCGGCTTGCCGGTCACCGCGCCCACCATAGCCTTGCGCGACAGGCCGGCCAGCAGCGGCACGTCCAGGTCCGCGATCAGCTGCCCGGTGGCTTTCAACAAGGCGTAATTATGCTCCACAGTCTTGCCAAATCCAAAACCTGGATCGATGCAGAGTCGACGCGGATCAATCCCGGCAGCGGTCAGCGCCTCGATGCGCTCGCGCAGGAAGCCGGTGACTTCGGCCACCACATCGCTGTAGCTGGGCGCCAGCTGCATGTGCTGGGGGTCGCTTTGCATGTGCATGATACACAGGCCGCAGTCGCTGTCGCGCACCGCAGCGATGGCGCCGGGCGCGCGGAAGCCATTGATGTCGTTGATCATGTCGACCCCGGCGATGATGGCTTCGCGCATCACCTCCGGCTTGTAGGTGTCGACCGAGATGGCCGGCCCCTGGTCGCGCAGTGCGTACAGCACCGGCATCACCCGTTGCAGCTCCAGCGCCAAAGGCAGCGGCGGCGCGCCGGGCCGGCTGGACTCGCCGCCGACGTCGATGATGTCGACGCCGTCCAATATCATCTGCTCGGCATGCGAGATGGCGAACTCCAGCGACTGATGCTGGCCGCCGTCGGAAAACGAATCGGGAGTGACGTTGAGGATGCCCATCACGCGGGCACGGGCGCGCTCGCCCCGCCACGGATAGTTGAAACGGCCGAACTGTAATGTGGATCGCATGGAGAACCGGAAGAAAAATAAAAAAAGGGCGAGGATCGCTCCCCACCCCTCTGCCTTGCTACGCAGCCAGGAATCAGGCTGGAGCGGTCACGCTGGGCGAGACGCCCGGGCCGCCGTCGCTGGGCGGATGCTTGCGGATGGTCACGCCGGCTTTCGGCGCGCGCGGTTCCAGGCCGGCCATGATATCGTTGATCTGGTCGGCATCGATGGTTTCCCACTCCATCAGCGCCTTGGTCATCACTTCGACTTTTTCGCGGTTCTCTTCCAGCAGCTTGCGCGCCAGCTTGTACTGCGTGTCGAGGATGCTGCGGATCTCGGCGTCGACCATTTGCTGGGTCGCTTCGGAAATCGTCTTCGATGCGCCGCCGAAGAAGCCGTCGTTCTGGCTGTCTTCGTAGACCATCACGCCCATCGCGTCCGACATGCCGAAGCGGGTCACCATCGAGCGAGCCAGCTTGGTGGCGCGCGAGAAGTCGTTCGAGGCGCCGGTCGACATCTGGCCGACGAAGATCTCTTCGGCGATGCGGCCGCCGAACAGGATGGAAATTTCTTCCAGCATCTTGTCCTTGTAGCCCGAAATATTATCGTGCTCAGGCAGCTGCCAGGTCAGGCCCAGGGCCCAGCCGCGCGGCATGATGGTCACTTTGTGGACCGGATCGGCCTTCGGCAGCAGCTTGGCGACCACGGCGTGGCCGGACTCGTGATACGCGGTGTTGCGGCGCTCTTCCTCGCGGATGACCATCGACTTGCGCTCCGGGCCCATGAAGATCTTGTCTTTCGCATCTTCGAAGTCGATCATGTCGACCAGGCGCTTGCTGCGGCGGGCGGCGAACAGGGCCGCCTCGTTGACCAGGTTGGCCAGGTCGGCGCCCGAGAAGCCAGGCGTGCCGCGGGCCAGGATGTCGGCCTTGACGTCGGTGCCGATAGGCACTTTGCGCATGTGCACGTTCAGGATCTGTTCGCGGCCGCGGATGTCCGGCAAGCCGACCGAAACCTGGCGGTCGAAACGGCCCGGACGCAGCAGCGCCTTGTCCAGCACGTCGGCGCGGTTGGTGGCCGCCACCACGATCACGCCGGACGACGCTTCGAAGCCGTCCATTTCCACCAGCAGCTGGTTCAGCGTCTGTTCGCGTTCGTCGTTGCCGCCGCCCATGCCGGCGCCGCGATGGCGGCCGACCGCGTCGATCTCGTCGATGAAGATGATGCAAGGCGAATGCTTCTTGGCGTTCTCGAACATGTCGCGCACGCGGGACGCGCCCACGCCGACGAACATTTCCACGAAGTCCGAACCGGAGATCGAGAAGAACGGCACCTTGGCTTCGCCGGCGATGGCGCGCGCCAGCAGGGTTTTACCCGTGCCCGGAGGACCGACCATCAGCACGCCGCGTGGAATGCGGCCGCCCAGTTTCTGGAATTTGCTCGGGTCCTTGAGGAAGTCGACGATTTCGTTGACTTCTTCCTTCGCTTCGTCGCAACCGGCGACGTCGGCGAAGGTGACGGTGTTATTGGTTTCGTCCATCATGCGCGCCTTCGACTTGCCGAAGGAGAAAGCGCCGCCCTTGCCGCCGCCCTGCATCTGACGCATGAAGAAGATCCACACGCCGATCAGCAATAGCATCGGGAACCAGGAAACGAAGATTTGTTGCAGGAACGACTGCTCCTCAGGCGGACGCACGTCGAAGTGCACGCCGTTGTCGCGCAGGTCGCCGACCAGGCCGCGATCGAGGCCGGTGGCGGTGGCGCGCACCTTGGTGTCGTCGCTACGGGTGGCCGTGATGTTGACGCCTTCGATCACCACATCCTTGATACGCTTGGCCTTGACCTCATCCAGCAAATCGGAATAAGCGATGGGTTTGGCGCCAGCGGTCACGCCGTGGCTGTCAAACTGCTTGTACAGCATCAGCAGCAGCAGTACCACGACTACCCAGATGGCTGATTTGGAAAACATGTTATTCACGAAAACTCCTTGGATGCAGGGCGCATCTTTTAACCGATAGCTAGAAACCCGATTTTACTCGCAATAAGCAGGCGGTGCCAGAAGCCCGCCTGCGCGTGCGGCCAAAATTCCAGCCGTAAAACACATTATTTGACCAAAATACCGGTGCGATCAAGTCAAAACTGATACGCACCGTATGGAAGTGCGGCCCAAGCGCCAAATATCAAGGGCGCTCGAGAGGGAAATCGTCAGTTTCCAGCGGTAGTGCCGAGCTCATGCCGTCGGTCGGTTTTTTCAGGCCGCGCCCCAGCAGGAAAATCTCGGACGACTTGTCGCGGCTGGCTTTCGGCTTTTTCTGCACCACGGTTTTGAATTCGCGGCGGAATTTGAGCACGATATCGTTAAAACCCATGTCTTTAAAACATTTCACCAGCAGCGCGCCGCCCGGTTTTAAATGGGCCTGGGAGAATTCAATTGCCAAATCGATCAGATGCTCCATGCGCGCGGCGTCGGCCGAGGCAATCCCGGACAGGTTGGGCGCCATGTCCGACAACACCACATCGATTTTTTGACCTTTGACATGATCTTCCAATAATTGCAACACCTCGGGCTCGCGGAAATCGCCCTGGATGAAGTGGAAGTCGGCGATCGGCTCCATCGGCAGCAGATCGAGGCCGATCAGCGTGCCGTTGATGCCCCCGCCCTCCTTGCCGGACAGCTTGCGGCGCACGTATTGCCCCCAGCTGCCGGGAGTGCAGCCGAGGTCGACGATGACCTGGCCGGGCTTGATCAGGTTCTCGTCCTCATCGATCTCCTTGAGCTTGAAAGCGGCGCGGGCGCGGTAGCCCTCTTTTTGCGCTAATTTCACATAAGGGTCGTTAATGTGGTCGTGTAACCAGTTTTTGTTTAATTTCTTCTTCTTCATTCGCGTAGAATACTGCCTTTAAGGGAACCACTAAAAATATATTATGCAAAAACTTACACCTGTTGAGCGCAGCGCTCTGCGCGCCGAAGCGCATGGCCTCAAGCCTATCGTCATGATCGGCGAGGCAGGCCTGACAGCCAACGTCCTCAAGGAAATTGCGCTGGGTCTGGACTCCCACGGCCTGATCAAGGTCCGCGTGTTCGGCGACGACCGTGAAGCCCGTGCCGCCATGTACGACACCATCTGCGAACAGCTCGAGGCGTCGCCGGTGCAACACATCGGCAAACTGCTGGTGCTGTACCGTCCGAAGATCGAGACGGAAAAAGCCCGCTCGACCTCCGGCAAGGGCCTGCGCGAAGTCACCATCGTCAAGCCTAGCCCTAGCGGCACCAAACGTCCGTCTGTGACCAAGGTACTGCTCAAGGGAAATGAACGCGTGACGCAAGGCGGCAATATCAAACGCGCCAAGCCACAGCAGAAGTCGACCAAGAAGAGCGCACTGGGCAGCAAGTAAGCCCAGCGCCGTCGTCATTCCCGCGCAGGCGGGAATCCATGGAACGCCTGCATCGGCGAGTCAGCATGGATTCCCGCTTTCGCGGGAACGACACAAACCGTATTACTGTTTCACCACCAGCCACGCGGCCAGCAAGCTCTGCACCAGGTAGATGCTGCTGGAAATGCCGTGCAACATGCCGAACTCGTTCTGAGCGGCGCCTTCCATCACCCCGCCCGGCCCCGCCGCGGCACGCAGAGCGGCCATCATCGGTTGCAGGCCGAAGTGCGACACCAGCGTGCACACCAGCATCGTGATGACGACCACCAGCAGCATGCGGCGCGTCTTGGCGGCCGAATTGGCGGCCGAACCGGCGAAGATGCCGCCGGTCTCCGCGCCCTTGCTGACCCACAGCAGCGCCAGCATCACCAGCGCGCAGGCGATCGACAGCCAGGCCTGGTTCCTGAACAGGCTGGCGGCAATGGTGCCGGCCAGCACCCGGTCGCTCAGCGTGGCGAACAACGTCGGCGCGGCCAGATAGCCGACTGCCCACAGACTGCCCGCCCACAGCGTCGCGACCAGCAAACGTGTACGCGCGAGCAGCATCAGATGTATCGCACTTCCAGGATTTCGTATTCGCGCGGGCCGGACGGCGCCTGCACTTCCACCACGTCGCCGGCCGACTTGCCGATCAGCGCGCGGGCGATCGGCGAGGTCACCGATACCTTGCTCAGTTTCAGGTCCGCTTCGTCCAGGCCGACGATCTGGTAGGTCACTTTCGAACCCGAATCCAGGTCTTCCAGGTCCACGGTCGAGGCGAACACCACGCGGCCGTCGGCGTCCAGCGTGGTCGGGTCGATGATCTGCGCAGCGCTCAGCTTACCTTCCAGTTCGGCGATGCGGCCTTCGACGAAGGCCTGGCGCTCCTTGGCGGCGTCGTACTCGGCGTTTTCCGACAGATCGCCATGCGAACGCGCTTCAGCAATCGCGTCGATCACGATACGGCGTTCTTTGGTCTTCAACTGGTGCAACTCTTCTTTCAGGAGTTCTGCGCCGTACTTGGTAAGTGGAACTGAAGTCATGTTTATATTTACTCTGTTGTTACAATGGAAAACCACAGAGGCCACGCCAACCTGCAGCGCGAGCTCTGTGGTTAAAAGGTACTGTTTTCCGTCACCGGGGTGACGAAAGAACCTTAGTGTAAGGTTTTATGCAGCCCTTGTAAATCGTACACTTGCAACTCGTCCAAATGACGGATGCCTTCGACCGCCGCTTCGGCGCCGGCGATGGTGGTGTAGGTCGTCACGCGCGACGCCAGCGACGAGGTGCGGATCGCACGCGAGTCGGTGATGGCGCTGCGCTTCTCTTCCACCGTGTTGATCACCAGGACGATCTCATGGTTCTTGATCATGTCGACCACGTGCGGACGGCCTTCGACCACCTTGTTCACCGGGGTGACCGGAATGCCGGCCGCCGCGATGACGGCGGCGGTGCCCTTGGTCGCCACCAGCGTGAAGCCGATCTCCACCAGGTCGCGCGCGACCTTGACGGCGCGCGGCTTGTCCGACGATTTCACCGACAGGAACACCTTGCCCGATTTCGGCAGCTTGATGCCCGCGCCCAGCTGCGACTTGACGAAGGCTTCGCCGAAGGTCTTGCCGACGCCCATGACTTCACCGGTCGATTTCATCTCAGGTCCGAGGATGGTGTCGACGCCAGGGAACTTCACGAACGGGAACACGGCTTCCTTGACGCTGAAGTAAGGCGGCACGACTTCGTGCGTGATGCCCTGCTGCGCCAGGGTCTGGCCAACCATGCAGCGCGCGGCGATCTTGGCCAGCTGCAGGCCGGTGGCCTTGGACACGAACGGCACGGTGCGCGAAGCGCGCGGGTTCACTTCCAGCACGTAGACCACGTCGCGCATTGCGCCGTCGCGTTCCTGCTTCTGGATCGCGAACTGCACGTTCATCAGGCCGACCACGTTCAGGCCCTTGGCCATCAGCGCGGTCTGGCGCTTCAGTTCATCGATGGTCTCCTGCGCCAGCGAGTAAGGCGGCAGCGAGCAGGCCGAATCGCCCGAGTGCACGCCGGCTTGCTCGATGTGCTCCATCACGCCGCCGATGAAGGTGGTTTCGCCGTCGGAGATGCAGTCGACGTCGCACTCGATGGCGTCGTTCAGGAAGCGGTCCAGCAGCACCGGCGAATCGTGCGACACCTTGACCGCTTCGCGCATGTAGCGCTCCAGGTCGCGCTGCTCGTGGACGATCTCCATCGCGCGGCCACCCAGCACGTAGGAAGGACGAACCACCAGCGGGTAGCCGATTTCCTGTGCCAGCGCCAGGGCGTCGGCTTCGGTGCGGGCGGTGCGGTTAGGCGGCTGGCGCAGGCCCAGCTTGTGCAGCAGCTGCTGGAAACGCTCGCGGTCTTCGGCGGCGTCGATCATGTCCGGCGAGGTGCCGACGATAGGCACGCCGTTCGCTTCCAGGTCCAGCGCCAGTTTCAACGGGGTCTGGCCGCCGTATTGAACGATCACGCCGACCGGTTTTTCCAGGTCGACGATTTCCAGCACGTCTTCCAGCGTCAGCGATTCGAAGTACAGGCGATCCGAGGTATCGTAGTCGGTCGACACGGTCTCCGGATTGCAGTTGACCATGATGGTCTCGTAGCCGTCTTCGCGCATCGCCAGCGCCGCGTGGACGCAGCAGTAATCGAATTCGATACCCTGGCCGATACGGTTCGGGCCACCGCCCAGCACCATGATCTTTTTCTTGTCGGTCGGCGCGGACTCGCACTCTTCATCGTAGGTCGAGTACATGTAGGCGGTGTTGGTCGAGAACTCCGCGGCGCAGGTGTCGACGCGCTTGTACACCGGACGGATGTTCAGTTCGTGGCGCTTGGCGCGCACGGTCTTGGCATCGGTCTGCAGCAGGAAGGCCAGGCGGCGATCCGAGAAGCCTTTTTGCTTCAGCTTGTACAGCGTAGGCTTGTCGATCTGGTCCAGCTTCTGCGTGTCCATCCACAGTTCCAGGTCCACGATCTCTTTAATCTGGATCAGGAACCACGGATCGATCTTGGTCAGGTTGTGCACTTCTTCCATGGTGAAGCCCTGGGCGAAGGCGTCGCCCACGTACCAGATACGCTCAGGACCCGGCTCGCCCAGTTCCTCTTCGATCTTCTCGCGGTCCTTGGTTTTTTCGTTCAGGCCGTCAACGCCGACTTCCAGGCCGCGCAGCGCTTTCTGGAACGATTCCTGGAAGGTGCGGCCAATCGCCATCACCTCGCCGACCGATTTCATTTGCGTGGTCAGGTGGTGGTCGGCGGTCGGGAACTTCTCGAACGTGAAGCGCGGGATCTTGGTGACGACGTAGTCGATCGACGGTTCGAACGAGGCCGGGGTGGCGCCGCCGGTGATCTCATTGCGCAGTTCGTCCAAAGTAAAACCAACAGCCAGCTTGGCCGCCACTTTGGCGATCGGGAAGCCGGTGGCTTTCGACGCCAGCGCCGACGAACGCGACACGCGCGGGTTCATTTCGATGACGATCATGCGGCCGTCGGCCGGGTTGATCGAGAACTGCACGTTGGAGCCGCCGGTGTCGACGCCGATCTCACGCAGCACCGCCAGCGAGGCGTTGCGCATGATCTGGTATTCCTTGTCGGTCAGCGTTTGCGCCGGCGCCACGGTGATCGAGTCGCCGGTATGCACGCCCATCGGGTCCAGGTTTTCGATCGAGCAGATGATGATGCAGTTGTCCGCCTTGTCGCGCACCACTTCCATCTCGTACTCTTTCCAGCCGATCAGCGATTCTTCGATCAGCAGTTCGGAGGTCGGCGAAGCTTCCAGGCCGCGTTTGCAGATGGTCTCGAACTCTTCTTCGTTGTAGGCGATGCCGCCGCCGGTGCCGCCCATCGTGAACGATGGACGGATGATCACCGGGAAGCCCAGCGTGCGCTGCACGGCCCACGATTCATCCATGGTGTGGGCCACGCCCGACTTGGCCGAACCGAGGCCGATCTTGGTCATCGCGTCCTTGAACTTGGAGCGGTCCTCGGCCTTGTCGATGGCTTCCGGAGTGGCGCCGATCAGTTCAACCTTGTACTTGTCCAGGATGCCGTGGCGATGCAGGTCCAGCGCGCAGTTCAGCGCGGTCTGGCCGCCCATGGTCGGCAGGATCGCGTCCGGCTTTTCCTTGGCGATGATGCGCTCCACCACCTGCCAGGTGATCGGCTCGATGTAGGTGACGTCGGCCATTTCCGGGTCGGTCATGATGGTCGCGGGGTTGCTGTTGACCAGGATGACTTTGTAGCCCTCTTCGCGCAGGGCCTTGCAGGCCTGTGCGCCGGAATAATCGAACTCGCAAGCCTGGCCGATGATGATCGGGCCAGCGCCAATAATCAGAATACTTTTAATGTCTGTACGTTTAGGCATCTTATTTTTTCTCCGTTGCTTCCATCATGCCGATGAAGCGGTCAAACAGGTAAGCGACGTCAGTCGGGCCGGGCGATGCTTCAGGGTGGCCCTGGAAGCAGAAGGCCGGCGTGTCGGTGCGGGCGAAGCCCTGCAGCGAACCGTCGAACAGCGATTTGTGGGTGACGCGGCAGTTGGCCGGCAGGGTGTCCGGGTCGACCGCGAAGCCGTGGTTCTGGGACGTGATCAGCACTTGTTTGCTGTCCAGGTCCTGCACCGGGTGGTTGGCGCCGTGGTGGCCGAATTTCATCTTCAGCGTTTTCGCGCCCGAGGCCAGGCCCATGATCTGGTGGCCGAGGCAGATGCCGAACAGCGGCAGCTTCTTGGCCATGAAGACCTTGGCGGCGGCGATCGCGTAGTCGCATGGCTCAGGATCGCCTGGGCCGTTCGACAGGAACACGCCATCCGGGTTCAGCGCCAGCACTTCGTCGGCGGTGGTTTGCGCCGGCACCACGGTGACTTTGCAGCCACGCGCGGTCAGCATGCGCAGGATGTTGCGCTTGACGCCGAAGTCGTAGGCCACCACGTGGAATTGGGCGGCCGGCCAGGCGTCGGTCAGTTTGCCGTAGCCCTCGCCCAGCGTCCATTCGGTTTCGCTGAAGTCGTAGGCCGCCTTGGCGGTGACCACCTTGGCCAGGTCCATGCCGGCGATGCCGGGGAAGGAGCGGGCCAGGTCCAGCGCTTGCGCGGCGGACGGCTCGTTGCCCTGGGTGCCGACCAGGATGGCGCCGGACTGGGCGCCCTTCTCGCGCAGGATGCGGGTCAGCTTGCGGGTGTCGATACCGGCGATGCCGACGATGTTCTCGGCCTTCAGGTAATCGGACAGCGACTGGGTGGAACGGAAATTCGACGCCATCAGCGGCAGGTCACGGATGATCAGGCCAGCGGTGTGGACTTTGCTGGATTCAACGTCTTCCGGATTGACGCCGGTATTGCCGATATGCGGATACGTCAGCGTGACGATCTGGCGGCTGTAGGAAGGATCGGTCAGAATTTCCTGATAGCCGGTCATGGACGTATTGAAGACCACTTCGCCAGTTGTATGACCGGCGGCGCCGATCGAAAAACCTTTGAAAATGGTACCGTCAGCGAGGGCCAGTATGGCTGGAACGGCAGGGCCAGAAAAAAATGGCGGCAAGGGCAACTCCTGATAAAGTTACCGTAGCTGCGCCACGTCAGACGACCGTCGTGTGTCCCCCGCCGTCGCAGGCCAGGGTGGAAGGTCAATTGATGATGGAGTGAGTGGTAGTCGCTACGGTAGAGGTGAGATTGGCTAAACCTTTGAATTATAACCAAATCCCTCCCTCTTGGCAATGCCGGCCGGCGTATCTGGGGCGAAAAAATGCCGCCGGACGCGCGTCGGGCGGCACTAGCTCGAAACGTTGTAAATTAATTCAACGCGGCGATACCAGCCTTGGCAACCTGCACATCCTCGGCCGACTTGACGCCCGAGACGCCGACGGCGCCGACCACGTGGCCGTCAACGATGATGGGCACACCGCCTTCCAGCAGGCCGTCCGCCATCGGCGCCGGGGCGCTCAGGAAGGCGGTGCGGCCGTTGTTGATCATGTCTTCATAGATCTTCGATTCGCGACGGCCCAGCGCCGACACGCGCGCCTTGGCGGGGGCGATGTGCGACGACAACGGCGCGGCGCCGTCCTGGCGTTGCAGCCACAGCAGATGGCCGCCGTCGTCGACGATGGCGATCACGACTGGCCAGTTATGGGCGGTCGCCTCGGCTTCGGCGCCGGCAGCGATCTTCTTGATGTCGGCAAGCGACAGGTATGGTTTGGTTTGCATGTGCTCTTCCTTATTATTGGACCGGATATTGTACTGCTACGGTCTGCGCTTGGCTTCCAGTTTCTGCTTGATCTGCGCCATCACCAGCGCGGCGGCCTGCTCGCCCGCCAGGATCGCCTGGTTGCGGCCGGCGAAATCGTTGCCCGCCATATTGCCCAGGCTAGGCGCGATGACCACGTCCGCGTCCTTCAATTCGTACTGGTTGATGCGCTGACCCATGATGCTGAAGGTCTGCATGATCACGTCGAGCGAGCTGACGGTGGCCTGCACGTCGGCCTGGGTCGAGATGTTGACGGCGATGACGAAGTCCGCGCCCATGCGGCGCGCAAAGCGCACCGGCACCGGCGCCACCAGGCCGCCGTCCACATACGAGTGGCCGTTGATCACCACCGGCTGGAACACGCCAGGCACCGACGACGACGCCCGCACCGCCATGCCCGTGTTCCCGCGCTGGAACAGGATGGGCTGGCCGGTCTTCAGGTCCGACGCCACGGCGCCGAACGGTATCTTCAACTTCTCGATCGGCTGGTTGTTGACCGCCTTGTTGACGTAGGATTGCAGCGCCTCGCCTTTCAGCACGCCGGAGCTCTTGCCGAACAGCGGCACCGCCCAGTCGGAGATCGCCGCCTCGTCCATGTCCATCGCCACCTTCTGCAACTGGAAGCCGGTGTTGCCGGCGGCGTAGAGCGCGCCGACCACCGAGCCGGCGCTGGTGCCGACTACGATGTCCGCGTAAATGCCCTGCGCCTCCAGCGCCTTGATCACGCCGATGTGGGCGAAGCCGCGCGCCGCGCCGCCGCCCAGCGCCAGGCCGATCTTGATCTTCCTGGGAGGCAGCGGCTCCGGCGCCGCCAGCGGCGGCGCCGGCGGCGTTTCAATCACCGGATTGGTCTTGCAGCCGACAACGGCGGCTGCGGCGAAGATGGTTAGAGCGACAAGGGAAAGACGGCGTGATGGCATGTAGGGGTTCAATCTGCTGGGGTTTAGGCGCAGCAGATTGTACCCCACCTTACAGGGCGAAGATCGGCTTGCGCGACTTCCATGCGCCGCCCGTGAAGTCCGGGAAGTCCAGCGTCTGGAAGTTCTGCGCGATCGACTGCTCCGACAGCGGCGTGATGGCGCTCCACGTCACCGCGTCATAGATATCGATCGGCATCGGCGCCCTCGCCTTCAGCGCTTCGATGAAGGAATGGATGACGAAGAAGTCCATGCCGCCATGGCCGGCGCCCTCCGCGTCCTTGGCGTGCTTGCGCCACAGCGGATGGTCGTACTTGTCCTGGTAGGGCTGGAAGTCCTCCCACTGGTGCGGCTTGCTCCTGCCTTCGATGTGGATGGAATTGTTCACGTCCATCCACAGGCCGCCGGTGCCCTGCACGCGGAAGCCCAGCGAATAAGGGCGCGGCAGAGAGGTATCGTGCTGCAGCAGGATGGTCTCGCCGTTCTCGCACGACAGCGTGGTGGTGACCACGTCGCCCAGCTTGAACTGCGTCTTCGCGCTCGGGCTGGCCGCGCCGCCCGGCTGCTTGACGATGTAGTCGTGCAGGCCGCGCGCCTTGGTGGCGAAGCTGTTGATGCGCGTGAAGCGGTTGCCGCGGTTGATGTTGGTGTACATCGCGCACGGACCGACGCCGTGGCTCGGATAGAGCTCGCCGTCGCGCTGCACCGAGTGCTCGGTGCGCCACCTGGCCTCCGACCAGCCCTTGGCGCCGAACTCCACACCGCCGCCGTATGGCTTGGCCGGATCGCCGCTGTTGAGCTTTACGGCGCGCAGGTCGTGCTGGTAGCCGCCCTGCAGGTGTATCAGTTCGCCGAACAAGCCGGAACGCACCATCTGCAGCACCGCCATCACATCGCGCCGGAAGCAGACGTTCTCCAGCAGCATATACGGCGTGTTGGTCTTGAGCTGGGTGTTCAGCACATCCCAGTGGTCCTGCAGCGTGATGCCGGCGACCACCTCGCAACCGACGGGCACCTTTGCCTGCATGGCGGCGATGGCCATAGTCGCATGCCATTCCCACGGCGTGGCGATGATCACGCCATCGAGCGCGCCGGCGTCCAGCATGCGCTTGTAGGCTTGCGGATCGCGGTCCTCGCCGAAGGTCTTGGGCTTGGCCTTGCCGGATTTTTCCACCTGCCTGAGCGCGCGGCCCAGCATGATAGGCTCGATGTCGCACAGCGCGACGACTTCGACGTCGTCGCGGCGCAGCAGTTCCTGCAACAGCACCTGGCCGCGCATGCCGGTGCCTATCATGCCGATGCGCACCCGCTCGCGGGTGGCGCCGAAGGCCGTCGGCAGCATCAGGCTACCCGCCAGGGTTGCAGCCAACCCGGCGCCGGCGCTCAGGAAGTCGCGTCGATTAAAAACTGATTTCATGGTGCTCCTTTTAGAATTCTTATTGCTGCGGCAGCGTGGTCACATCCACGGCCGGTTGCCGGCCGGTGGCGGCGCGGGTGAAGTTCTGGTTCACCGGCACATAGCCGGCGAAGAAGCCGCCGTTACGCAGGTAGAACTGGCCGTTATCCAGGCCGCCGGCGTAGTCCATGCGCTGGGCGTTGGTCACGGTGGCGTCGCCGCTGAAGCGCGCCGTCGTCACCTCGGACCACGCGCCCGACACGTTGCGCGCCCATTGGTTGCCGAACGATACGCGCCGGCCAGTATAGCCCTTGGTATCGATGAAGTTCTCCAGAAAGGAGTAGGCTCCCGTCAGGTAGGTGGTGGTGGCCGGACGCTTCCAGGTGGCGATGAAGCGCCACACGCCCAGCTCCGGCGCGTAGAACCACGCCGAGTAGTCGGTGGCGCCGGCGCCGTCCGGCCGCGCGCGGGTGATGAAGCGGTAGGTGTTCCCGCTGATCCAGTTGTAGCTCAGATAGGACTGGCCGCCCGTGCCTTCGCCGCCGAAACCGTTGTCCACCACGCCCGCGCCCTTCTTCACCAGCGTGGTCTTGCCGCCGCCGTCCGCATCCCACACCGAGAACAGCACCCAGCGCTCGCTGGGCGACTTGACCTGGATGCCGAAGTAGCCCTGGCCGAAGCCGTTGGCCATGTAGTAGGAGCCTTCCGGGTCCTGCCCCGCCGGCACCGTCACCTCGTTGTAGAAGTACTCGGTGTCGGCCGGCGTGGTGTAGCCCATGTGGACCGAGGGCCCGCGCCGCGACCAGTAGTAGTTGGCCGCGTCGTCGGCGTAGTTGATCGCCGCGCTGGTGGTCACGCGCAGCGCCGAAACGTCGCCGAAGTAGCCGCCGTCCTTGCTGACGCCCTGCAGGTCGACCTTCACATAGCCCGGCGCCGCGACGTTGACCGTGCCGACCTGGTAGCTCCGGCTGCCGTTGACGGACAGCTTGACCAGGAACGGCGTGCCGTTCACGGTGACCCGTATGGTGCTGTTGCTGCTGCCGGCCAGCCGGGCGTCCAGGCCGAGCGTGACCGCCCCTGCGGACGCCATGCGGAAGTAGGCACTGGTGACGGTGCCGGGGTTGCTCCAGTTGGCCAGGCCGTTGTCGTTGATCTCCTCCTGTGCGCCGGCCGGCGCGCTGGTGATGAAGGCATTGCCGGCCAGCGCCACCGTCTTCGGGCCGGCCCCGCCCATCACCACCTGCGCGGCCGTCTTATCCGTCTGGCCGCCGCTGCTTACGCCGCCGCAGGCGCTCAACATCAACGCTGCGGAATACAGGAACAAGCGTCTTGGCTTCAAAGGTTGTCGTGTCATTGCGCTCTCCTCGGGATGGGTCAGAAGAACTTGTAGTTGGCCGAGAACGAGTACATGCGGCCGAACAGGTTCTGGCTATGGTTGTAGCCTTCCCAGCCGTTCGGATCGTAAGTTGGCTGCTTGTTCAGCAGGTTCTTGATGTTCATGCCCAGCTCCAGGTTCTTCATCGGCTTCCAGTTCAGGGCCAAGTTGACCGTGTAGTACGACGGCGCGCCGCCGCACAGGTTCTGCGGCAAGGCGACCGAAGCGGCCGTGCAGTTCTCCGGCGTGTTGTCGGTATCCCATGGAGCGTAGGCCCACTTGGTCTTGCCGGTGTAGTTGACGAACAGGCTGGTGACGAACTTCTGATAAGCCCAGTCGGCGTTGAAGGTGGCGCGCACGCGCGGCGAATCGTAGAAGCCGACGTAGTTGCCCGAGAAGCCGGTGCCGTCGTCCGAGTTATAGAGCTCGCGGCGGCGGATGGTGGCCGAGACGCCGGTGTTCAACTTGCCGTACTCGCCCAGCGAGAAGCGGGTGCGGGCATCGATGTCGACGCCATCGACCAGCGTGCGGCCGCGGTTCGAATACGAGTTGATCAAGCCGCCCAGGTTACCCACCGAGTACTTCGGCGCGCCGCCGGAGCAAGCCGCCGCGTTGGCCGGGTTGTTGCACATGGCGGCGACGGCCGCCATGTTGCCACGGTCCGCATCGGTGATCGGATTGCGGATGGCGGCGCTGGTGCCGGCCAGCGCCGGACCGTATTTGTCCACCAGCTGCGTGAACAGCTCATTGAAGTCCTGGCGCACGATCTCGTTGCGACGGTAGACGAACCAGTAGTCCACCGAGATGCTGACATCCTTGACCGGCTGCAGCACCAGGCCGGCGGTCGAGATCTTGGCCTTCTCCGGACGCAGCTCGGGATTGGGCGGCGTCAGGCCGCCGACCGTGGTCGAGCAGTTCGAATTGAGCAGGTTCTTGCCCAGTTCCGCCTCGGCCGGCGAGACGGACTTCATCAGCACCTTGGCCATCGCATTGGTTTCGTCGCAGCGCACGGTGTCGCGGATGCCGCCCACCTGCGCGAACACGCCACCGCTGCCCGATTCGGCCAGGTTGGGCGCGCGGAAGCCTTCGGAGTAGGTGCCGCGCACCATCACCTCGGGACGCGCGCGCCACAGCACGCCGATCTTCGGCGCCAGGTTGGCGGGGAAGTTAGGATATTTGTCGAGGCGCGCGGCGGCGTTCACTTCCAGCTTGTCGGTCACCGGTATCACCACTTCGCCGAACAGCGCCGCGATGTTGCGCTGGCCGTCGAACCAGGAGCCGCCCTGCTGCGTGATATAGCCGTTGGCCGCATCCTGGTTGCCCGGCGTGTAGAAGCTCTCGCGCATCAGGCTCGCGCCGACAGCGGCGCGCACTTCGCGCTCGCCCAGCTTGGCGATGGTGCCTTCGAGCTTGCCGTCCCAGGTAATCAGCTTGGTCCAGGACTGGATGTCGAAGGTCGGATAGGCGGCGCGCAGCAGTGCGCCGTTGGCGTCGCTGATCTCGCCGAACTTGTAGGCCGGATTGTCGGCGATGTAGGTGCGGCCGGTCGCCGCGTCGGTGGTGAACGGGCCGAAGGCCTTGGCGAAGCCCTGGGTGTTGATGTTGACCGTCTGGAACAGCGTCGAATGGCTGCCCGCCACGCTGAGCGCCGTCTCGAAGTCCCAGCCGCCGCCGATGCTGCCGCGCAGGCCGGCCACCGCGCGGTAGTTGTTGTCCTCATTGGTCTGGCCGAAGTGGCCGGGCGCGTCGAGCATGAGGTAGTTCAGCCCCGCCGCGCCGCCCATCTTGGCCGCCATGTCGGCATCGAGCTTGCCTTTCAGGTAGACGTTGTTCGGTCCCAGGTAAGGCGTGACGAAGGTGTTGAGCGTGGTGCCGGTATTGCGCGCGAACCAGTTGCTGGTGCTGCCGCTGTTGAAGCTGCGCGGGCCGTTCTCGCCGCGCAGCTTGATGTGGGTGTAGGTCGCCTCGGCGTAGCCTTCCAGGTTCTCGCTGATCTTCAGGCGGCCGCTGAGGAAGCCGGTGGCGCGGTCGGAGCTGGGGCCGGTGTCCAGCTGGTAGGGCAGCGAATTCCACACGCAGCGGCTGCCGGCGGCCTCGGTGATGGAGGTGGTGCAGCCATTGACGGCGCTCTGGGTGCGGGCGTTGTTCTTGGCCTTGTCGAAGACGAAGAAAGTGCCGGGATTGACCACGCCAGGTTCGCTGCCGACGCCGGCGCGCAGGCCGGAGACAAAGGTCGGGTTGTTGACGTAGAAGTAGTCCGGGCGCTTCAGGTAGGTGTCGGCAAACGCGACGCGGTCGCGCTGGTAGACGTTGATCGCGCCATAGACGTTGTAGCCGTCGGTATTCAGGTCGCCCAGGCCGTAGATCACACTGGCCTGGCGTTCGCCGTAGGATTTGACGCTCGGCGTGGAGTCGTTGCTGGCGCGGACTTCCAGTCCCTTGTAGTTCTTCTTGGTGATGACGTTGATCACGCCGGCCACCGCGTCCGAACCGTAGACGGCCGAGGCGCCGTCGGTCAGCACTTCCATGCGCTCGATGGCGGCGGCGGGAATCGCGTCGATGTTGACGAACATGGTCTGGAAGCCGGCCGGCGCGCCGTAGAACGACAGGCGGCGGCCGTTCAGCAGCACCAGCGTGCCCTGCGCGCCCAGGCCGCGCAGGTTGGCCTGCGAGGCGCCGTCGGAACCGGTGAACATCGAGCGGAAGTCCTGCTGCGCCGGACGGGCCGCCGGCAGATTGTCCAGCACTTGCAGCAGCGTGCGGGCGCCCATGTTTTCGATCTGCTTGGCGCCGATCACCTGCACCGGCGACGCGGTTTCGGCGTTGATGCGTTTCAGGCTGGAGCCGGTGATTTCGACCCGCGTGAGCTTCTGCTCATTCGCGCTCTTTTGTGCCTGCTCATCGAGCTCGTCGGCGGCCAGCGCCGTGGAAGCCAGACCCACCGCTACCATCGCGGCCGCCAGTTTTTTCATATGCATCTTCATCTCCCTGTTATTTGTGGTTTATTTCAGGCTGCAACGGCCCCTCCCCGGTCCGTGGAGGGGCTCTTTCTTGTGAAGCTAAGGGTTAGGTCAGCGCGGGCGGACGGTGCTGCCCTCTGTGCCTATCAGGACCGCGTTGGCCCAGTTGCCGCAGACCTGGGCCGGCTTGCTGCCGCGCGCGCCCAGGGTGCGCAGGCTGAGTTGACTCAGTCCGCGCACATCGATTTCCGGCTTGACCACGGCGGGCGCCGTGATCAGGCCACTGTCGTACAACATCCGCTCGCCGCTCCAGACCTGGAACTGCATGCCGCCGGCGCTGCGGCAGCTGTCGTCCATGCCCAGGTCGGCGCGCAGCAGGTTCCAGTTACCGGCCAGTTGCAGGTCGACGCGGCTGGTGGCGCCCACGCCCAGGCCCTTGCGGAACCACAAGCCGTTCATGCGCATCTCGGTTCCGTGCGCGGACTTGTCGCGGCTGACGTTCTTCGGCAAGGCCAGGTCGGACAGGAACTGCTGTACTTCCGGGCCTTCCTTCGGCTGGTAGGCCATCACGTGGAACTCGGACAGCGTGATCGGCTGCACCTCGCTCGGCACGGCGGCGTTGTAGGCGCGCGCGGCCGGGGTGGCGGCGGCTGTCACCATCGGATCGGTGGCGGATGCGCCATCGCCCTCGGGATTCTGGGTGCTCATGACACGGAAGCGCAGCAGGCGGCCGGCGGCCGGCGGGAAGCTGATCGTCTGCAGTCCCTGCTCCAGCTTCAACTGGCCGCGCTTGATTGGCTGGCCCCAGTCGCCGTTGTTGTCGCCCATGTAGATCTCGTAGTCGCGGATCTGGCCGTGCCGCCAGTGCTGGTCGGTGCGCGGCGCCAGCTCGATGCCGTCGACCAGCCGACGCTCGGTGAAGCCGATCACCCATTCATGCGGACCGCCCTGCACCGCCGGGCTGCGCGCGGTGCGGAACCAGGTGGCCGGGTTGTTGTCGAAGGCGTTTTCCAGCGGATGGCCGGTTTCCTCGGCCGGACGGTTCATCACCATCAAGGCGTCGACCGGAATGGCGCGGCCCAGCACCGGTGCGGACGGGAAGGCGTCGTCGGCGACCATGGTCGCGGCGCCGGTCTGCACGGTGAAGCGCAGCGGCTGGCGGATATCCTGGCTGGCGGCCTTGACGTGCAGCGTGCCCAGTCGGTCGGCGGCGTCGAAGTACCAGCCTGCGGCGGCGGCATCAAAAGCGGCGCGGTCGGCCAGTGGCGGCAGCACTGCGCTGCCGGTGCTCACTGCGGCCGGACGCTGGCGGGTCAGCAGGCGCAGCGCATAGGCGCGGCGATCGGGCTGGCCGACATAGCTGCCCACCACCGGTTCGACATCGACCTTGACGCCATCGGCGCCGGCGTTCATGCGGATCAGCTGCTGGCTGAAGGCGCCGTCCTGGTACTTGCGGCTGTTGCCATCATCCTCGTACAGCGTGAATTCGGAAGCGCCGTGCGGATACAGGTCCAGCGTCAATACGTCCTTCGGCTTCTCGCCGTCGTACAGCATCTCCGGGTACATCGGCAGGATGGCGCCGGCGCGGACGAACACCGGCAGCTTGTCCAGCGTGACGGCGAGGTCGATATCGCGTCCGCCCTTGCCGGCCGTGGCCTGGCGGCCGTCCCAATAGTCGAACCACTGGCCCTGCGGCAGGTGGATGCCGCGGCGCCAGCCCTGGCTGACGGCCTGGCTGCGGTACACCGGCGCCACCAGCAGGTCGCGGCCCAGCAGGTACTGGTATTTGTAGGCTTCGGTGTAGGCCGCCGGATCTTCCGGGTTATCCCACATCAGGCCGCGCACCAGCGGCGCGCCGCTCTGCTCCGTCTCGCGCATCAGCGTGTACATATAGGGCGTCAGGCGCATCTTCAGCTTCAGGTAGCGGCGGTTGATGCTGACGTAAGGCTCGGCGAACCACCACGGATGCTTGCGCTCCGCCGCAGCCCAGCCGGACATCCCCATCAGCACCGGGGTAAAACTCTTCCACTGCAGATCGCGGGTGTAGGTCTCCGGGCTGCCGCCGAAGATCCCGTCGACGTCGCCGGTGGCGTAGGCCTGGCCCGACAGGCCGGAGCCGATCAGGGTCGGCACGTGCCAGCGGATGTAGTCCCAGCTGGCGCTCTGGTCGCCGGTCCAGGTGACGGCGTAGCGCTGGGTGCCGGCCCAGCCCATCACGGTCCAGATGAACGGACGGCCGTCGGAATTATTCAGGATGCCGTCATAGGCCGACTTGTTGGCGTCCAGCGAGAACTGATAGCCCTTGCCGGTCCAGGCCACGTCCAGCTTCTGCACGCGGGTGCCGGCGGTGCCGACTTCCCACGCCATTTTCTCGACGCCGTTCTCGGTCCACAGGCCGGTGCGGAAGCCGTATTTGGCCAGGCCCTGCACCGTCTCCGGCAGCGCCGAATAGCCGCAGCCGTAGCCGTCGTTCGGCAGTATCCAGCCGCCCGGCATGTCGTGCTCGCGGTATTTGCGCGCCACGGTTTCGATCACGTCCGGCGTCTTGCCGGTCGGGCCGTCGGTCCAGCCTTTGGGCACGGTGCCCGGCTTCTTGACGTTGTCGCCGTCGTTGTAGCAATCGGCGTCGCCGTATTCCAGCGCCCAGCGCGGCAGCATGCGCGCGCGGCCGGTCCATTCGGTGTAGCGGGCCAGCACGTCGCGCAGGTCCTTGCCGACGAAGTAGTAGGCGTCGAAACGCGCCTCGTTGTGCTCCAGCGAGATCTGGTCGTTCTGGCGCAGATCGTAGCTGCCGTCGGACCAGGTGTTGCGCAGCATGCCCCAGCCGCGTGAGCTCATCAAAAATGGGGCGGGACTCGGGCGGTCGCCCTCTTCCCAGCCGCCGGAGTACGACACCAGCAACTGCTTGCCCTTGAATTCATAGCGGCCGTTCTGCTGGCCGCCGCCGAAGAAGCGTTCGGCCTTGTCGCTCGACAGCGTCTGCACGCTTTGCTTGTCGCCCAGCTCCAGCGGCTGGATCTCGCGCCACAGCGGCTGCGCGTCGCCGGCGCGGAACAGGCTGAAACGCAGCGGCTTGCGGTCGATGCGCAGGCTCAGGGCCGCGGTGCGGATCAGGATATGGTCGGCCTGCTCGCTGACGCTGTGCTCCACCGTGGCGGACGGCGTGGCGACGACGATGGGCGCGGCCTTGTCGCCGGCGCCGGTCAGGCCGGACTTGGGGCCGGCCCAAATATGCAGCACATCGGCGCGCGGAAGACTAAGCTGTATGTGGGCGCCGGTGTCGGTGACCAGATCCCACTGCTGACCGGCGCCAGCGGTGACGGTGCGTAAATTGCCGATCGGAGCGGCCAAGGCCAATAAAGGTGCGCTGGCGAGCAAGGCGGCAATGGCTGAAATCTGTTTCATAGTCTGCTTCTCGAAAGAAAATGCGTTGCGATGCAATTACTCTAGGAATAAAAATAAGCCTGGTCAACAAAAAGAAAGAAAATATTTAAGAAGAACCGGCTAAATCTTTCGTATTGATAGTTGATCGAATAACACACTTTCGTTTCCGTGGCAAAACTGATACAGCCCGGCGTTTTGACGTGACGAAGCAACTTTCTTTTCACTTTCGAATTTGACATTGCGAAAATAAAACCTTATTCTTTCCCTGACTTAACCAGACCAATTCTTTCGATGACCAACTTACTCCAACGTGCCCCACAAGCCTGGCGCGATATCGGCGGCCTCGACACCGCCGAAGAAATCGTCCATCAGCCAGCCCTCTGGCGCGAACTGGCGACGCACCTCGCCACGGAAAAAAGCCGCATCGCCGCCTTCCTGGGCGACACCCTGAGCAATCCGCAGCAGCGCGTGATCCTGACCGGCGCCGGCAGCTCGGCCTATGTGGGCGAGATCATCGCCGACGAAATCAACGCCGCCTGGCCGTGCCAGGTGCGCGCGCTGTCGACCACCAGCCTGCTGACCCACCCCGCGCTGTACCTGGAACGCACGGCGCCGACCCTGGTGGTGTCCTTCGCCCGCAGCGGCAACAGCCCGGAAAGCACGGCGGCAGTACAGCTGGTGCGCGACATGGTGCCGACCGCGCGCTTCCTCAACATCACCTGCAACGCCGACGGCGCGCTGGCCCTGCAAGGCGCCGGCGAAGGTTCAGCTGACCTGCAGACCCTGAACCTGATGATGCCGGCCGCCAGCTGCGACCGCGGCTTCGCCATGACCAGCAGCTTCACCTGCATGCTGCTGGCCGCGCTGTGCGTGCTCGATCCCGACTTCCAGCCGGAACGCCTGGACACGCTGGCGCAGCTGGGCGAGCAGGCGCTGGCCGCGTGGTCGGCGCCGGTGGCCGAACTGGCCGCGCAACGCGTCTCGCGCGTGGTCTACCTGGGCAGCGGTCCGCTGGAAGCGCTGGCCAAGGAAGCGGCGCTGAAGATCCTCGAACTGACCGCCGGCAGCGTGCTGGCAATGGCCAACAGCGCGCTCGGTTTCCGCCACGGCCCCAAGGCCGCGCTGAACAAAGAGACGCTGGTGGTGCTGTTCCGCAGCTCCGATCCGCTGTCGCGCCGCTACGAACACGACCTGCTGCTGGAGCTGCGGCGCGACCAGGTCGCCGGCCGCTGCCTGACCGTGGGCGCCGGCGCCGACATCGGCATCGACGCGCCGGCCTGGCCGGACGCCTGGCTGGCGCCTCTGTGGCTGTTGATGGCGCAGCAGTACGCGCTGCACCAGTCGGCGCTGCTGCAACTGCGTCCCGATAATCCTTTCGCCGGCGGCACCGTCAACCGTGTCGTGCAGGGCGTCACCATCTACCGCCATGACGAATTCTGAACCACGCGGCTATCACGGCATCGACATCGGCGGCACCAAGATCGAGCTGGTGGCGTTCGCCGGCGAAGGCCGTGAACTGAAGGAAGTCCACCGTGAGCGCATCGCCACGCCGGGCACCGATTTCGCCGAGTTCCTGCTGGCGATCCAGGGCCTGGTGGGCCGCGCCGACAAGGCGCTGGGCCTGCGCGCGCCGGTCGGCATCGGCCTGCCGGGCGTGATCGACAGCGCCACCGGACGGCAGCTCAGCTCCAACGTGCCGGCATTGAACGGCCGCGCCGTGGCCCATGCGCTCAAGGATGCGCTGGAGCGCCCGGTCGCCATCGGCAACGACTGCCAGTGCTTCGCGCTGTCGGAAGCGCAAGGCGGCGCGGCGCACGGCCAGCCGACCATGTTCGGCGCCATCATCGGCACCGGCGCCGGCGGCGGCTACTGCGTCGACGGCCGCCTGCTGCGCGGCGCCAACGGCGTGGCCGGCGAATGGGGCCACTGGCCGCTGCCGGCCGCGCAGCTGGCATCACAGCTGGCGATGCAGTTCACACCTGCCCCGCTGCCGGTCCTCGACTGCCCTTGCGGGCGGCGCGGCTGCCTGGAGCGCTATGTCTCCGGCCCCGGCATGAGCCGGCTGCACCAGCACCTCGGCGGCGGCGACCAAACGCCGGCGGCCATCGTGGCCCAGGCGCGCGCCGGTTCGGCCATCGCCGTCAAGACCATGGCGCTGCACGCCGACCTGCTGGGCCACGCGCTGGCCACGCTGGTGCTGACGCTGGACCCGCACGCCATCGTGCTCGGCGGTGGCCTGTCGCAGCTGGCCCACCTGTACGACCAGCTGCCGGCCGCGATGCGCCGCCACCTGTTCCCCGGCGTGCGCGTGCCCCCCATCCTGCCGCCGAAATTCGGCGACGCCGGCGGCGCGCGCGGCGCCGCCCTGCTCGCCCGTCAGCAACTCACGGACCACTCATGAAAACTACCGATACCCTGTCCCCCGTCCAGCAGATCATCGCCGCCCACCGCCGCGGCGAAGCCACAGGCCTGTACAGCGTGTGCTGCAGTCATCCGAGCGTACTGCGCGCGGCGATGCGCGTGGCGGCCGACTACGACACCGCGCTGCTGGTGGAGGCGACTTCGAACCAGGTCGACCAGTTCGGCGGCTACACCGGCATGACGCCGTCCGCCTTCCGCGACTACGTGCACAACCTGGCGCGCGGCCAGGGCTTCCCGCTGGAGCGCCTGGTGCTGGGCGGCGACCACCTCGGCCCCAACGCCTGGCAGGGACTGGACGCGGCCACCGCCATGCAGCACGCGGAGACCCTGATCGCCGCCTACGCCGCCGCCGGCTTCCACAAGATCCACCTCGATTGCAGCATGCGCTGCGCCGACGATCCGCAGCTGCTGAGCGATGAAACCATCGCCGCCCGCTCGGCGCGCCTGTGCGCGGTCGCGGAGAAGGCCGCCGCGCAGGCCGGCCTGCCGCCGCCGGTGTACGTGATCGGCACCGAAGTCCCGATCCCCGGCGGCGAAGCCAACCTGGCGCAGGCCGGCGCGGTCACTTCGCCCAAGGCCGCCGCGCGCACGCTGGACGTGCACCGCCTGGCGTTCTTCGCGATGGCGTTGCACAGCGCCTGGCGCCGCGTGATCGCGATGGTGGTGCAGCCGGGCGTGGACTTCGACCACAGCCAGATCCAGCACTACGACGCGGCCCAGGCCAGCGCGCTGTCGGCCTTCGTGGCCGGCCAGCCCGGCCTGGTGTTCGAAGCCCACTCCACTGACTACCAGCGCGAATCGGCGCTGCATGACATGGTGCGCGACCACTTCGCCATCCTCAAGGTCGGCCCGGCCGCCACCTTCGCGCTGCGCGAAGCGTTGCAGGCGCTTAGCCGCATCGAGGAAGAACTGGTGCCGACCGGCCAGGCCTCGCGCCTGATGCAGGTGCTGGACGAGACCATGCTGGCGCAACCCAAACACTGGGCCAAGCACTACCCCGGCAGCAGCGCCGAACAGCGCCTGCTGCGCCGCTACGGCTTGAGCGACCGCTGCCGCTACTACTGGGGCGAGCCGGCCGTGGTGGCCGCCGTCGACCAGCTGTGCACCAAGCTCGATGCGCTGGCGATCCCGCTGTCGCTGCTGAGCCAACACCTGCCGGAGCAATACCTGGAGGTGCTGCAAGGCCGGCTGGGCACCAAGGCCGACGCGCTGCTGGAGCACAAAATCGGCCGCGTGCTGGCGCAATATGCGCGCGCCTGCAACCGCAACGCCGCCGCAGCAGCGCTAAACACGCTAAATGCGCCGACCGATGTGGCCGCGGCGGCTGGCAGCGCCGCTGCGATCTGTTAAGCTCGACGTTTTTGTAAAATCGACTGCACAATAATGCGAAATACCAGCCAACGCCGCGCCTCCATCTTGCAGGCGCTTACCCAACACGGCTCGGTCCAGGTGGCCGCGCTGGTGGACCAGCTGGGCGTCTCCGCCGTCACCATCCGCAGCGACCTCAGTGCGCTCGAATCGCAGGGCCTGGCCACGCGCAGCCACGGCGGCGCCACGCTGACCCGCACCCCGCCGCCCGAGCAGACCATCCCGCAGAAGGACGCGCTGAACCACGAACAGAAGGAGCGCATCGGCGCCTGGGCCGCGCGCATGGTGCAGCCGGGCGACAACATCATCATCGATTCGGGCACCACCACCATCTCGCTGGCGCGCCATCTGCGCGAGGCGCAGAACGTGACGGTGATGACCAATGGCCTGAACATCGCCTGGGAACTGGCGGACGCCCCCGGCGTCGACCTGATCCTGACCGGCGGCCTGCTGCGCAAGCAGTCGCTGTCGATCCAGGGCACGCAGGCCGAGGCCTGCCTGCAGGCCTATAGCTTCGACAAGCTGTTCCTCGGCGTCGACGGCTTCGACCTGCAGTTCGGCGTCACCACCCACCACGAGGCGGAGGCGAGCCTGAACCACAAGATGGTGGAGCGGGCCAAGAAAATCATCGTCCTCGCCGACGCCTCCAAATTCGGGCGCGTCAGCCTGCACCGCATCGTGCAGCTGGACCGCGTCCATACCGTCATTACCGACGCCAGCATCAGCGCGGAATACCGCGATGGCCTGCTGGAAGCCGGCATCGAACTCCTGATAGCGGAATAAACAGTGTTAAGCGGCAGAATTCTCACACCACAGGGCTGGATCACGGGCAGCATCGCCTTCAACCAGCGCATTCAAACCATCCAGGCGGACGCGCAGGCCGGCAACAACAGCGGCCTGACCATCCTGCCCGGCTTCATCGACCTGCACGTGCACGGCGCCGCCGGCGTCGACATCATGCAGGGCGGCGACGCCGGCGCCAGCGTCGCGCGCAGCCACGCGCGCCACGGCACCACGGCGATGCTGGGCACCACCATGACGGCCACCGACAATTCGATCCGGCGCGCGCTCAAGGGCCTGGCCCGCGTGATCGCCGCGCGCCCGGCCGGCGCCGCGCGCATGCTGGGCGTGCACCTGGAAGGCCCGTTCCTGAGCATCCACCGCCTCGGCGCGCAGCCGGCCGACTCGGTGGCCGTGGCCAGCCTGGAGCTGGTGCGCAGCTATCACGAACTGGCGCCGATCCGCGCGCTGACCATCGCCACCGAGGTGGACGGCCACCTGGCGCTGATCCCGATGCTCAGGCAGATGGGCATCCGCGTGCAGCTGGGCCACAGCAACGGCAGCTACGAGGACGGCGTGGCCGCGCTGAACGCCGGCGCGGCCGGCTTCACCCACCTGTTCAACGGCATGACGGCGCTCAACCACCGCCACCCCGGCATCGCCGGCGCCGCGCTGGCGCATGCCGAATACGCCGAGATCATCCCGGATTTGCAGCACGTGCACGAAGGCGCGATCCGCGCCGCGCTGCGCGCCATCCCGCGCCTGTACGGCGTGACCGACGCCACCTCGGCCACCGGCATGCCGGACGGCGAGTATGGGCTGGGCAGCCAGCGCGTCTACAAGTGCCTGGGCTGCGTGCGGCTGGCCACCGGTTCGCTGGCCGGCTCGGTGCTGACGATGGACCAGGCGCTGCGCAATTTCGTCGGCCTCGGGCTGGACCTGGCCGACGCCTCCAACCGCCTGTCGCTCTACCCCGCCGACTACATCGGCGAGACGGAGCGCGGCCGACTGGCGCCCGGCGCCTGGGCCGACCTGGTGGTCCTGAACGCCGATTTACAGCCGGTGGCCGTCTTCGTAGAAGGCGAAGCCATCGATCTTTCTTCACACTAGCCGGAGTATCGATGCAAGCCACCCTGCCAACCGCACCCGCCCGCGCCATGGGCTTTCTGCTGTTTATCGCCGGCATGGGAGGGCTGCTTTACGGGATAGACGTCGGCATCATCGCCGGCGCCCTGCCCTATCTTGAATCGACGGCGTCGGTGGCGTGGAAGCTGAGCGCGCAGCAGCTGGGCTTTATCGTCGCGGCGGTGCTGCTGGGCTCCGTGCTGTCGTCGCTGTTCGCCGGCGCGCTGGCCGACCTGGTGGGACGGCGCGCCGCGATGGTGCTGGCCGGCGCCTTGTTCACCTTGAGCATACCGCTGATCGCGCTGGCCGACGGCTACCTGCCGCTGATGCTGGGCCGTCTGCTGCAAGGCATCAGCGGCGGCTTGATCGGCGTGGTGGTGCCGCTGTACCTGGCCGAATGCCTGCACGCGCGCCATCGCGGCCGCGGCGCGGCGCTGTTCCAGCTGCTGCTGACCATCGGCCTGGTGGCGGCGGCGCTGATCGGATTGTTCCAGGCGCAGACGGTGGAAACCGCCACGGCGGCGGCGCAGCATCTGGCGGAGGCGGCGCGCGCCGACGCGGTGTTCGCGGCCAAGGACCACGCATGGCGCAGCATCTTCTGGGTGTGCCTGGCGCCGGGCCTGGTGTTCACGCTGGGCGGCCTGCTGCTGTCCGAATCGCCGCGCTGGCTGGCGCGCAAGGGCCGCATCGCCCAGGCCCGCGCCGCGCTGCTGCGCACCCGTCCCGCCGCCGAGGCGGAGGCGGAACTGCGCGACATCGAACTGGCGCTGTCGCCGGTCACCTCGTCCGGCGGCGCGATGGCGAGCGACCGCCTGCTCAGCCGCCGCTACGTGCTGCCCTTCCTGCTGGCCTGCCTGGTGCTGGCGCTGACGCAGGCGACCGGCATCAATTCCATCCTGGCCTACGTGGTCACCATCCTCAACCAGGCCGGCCTGCCCGGCGCCACCGCCAACATGGCCGACGTCGCGCTCAAGGTGCTCAACGCGGTGATGACGGTGGTGGCGGTGGCGCTGGTGGACCGCAAGGGCCGCAAGTTCCTGATGATGCTGGGCACCGGCGGCATCGTGCTGGCGCTGATCACGGCGGGCCTGCTGTTCCGCAGCGTCGAAGGCGAACAGCGCGACATCAGCGCCATGCTGCAAACGCGCGTTCAGGCCAACGGCCTGGAACTGCGCCTCGACCCGGCCACCTTGCAGGCGCTGGGCGGCACGCCGGCCGACGGCGCGGCCATGCAGCTGTCGATCGCCTATTCCTACGGTCCGTTCACCAATGTGCAAAGCCGCCGCAGCGACGATCCGGCGCTGCCGCTGCTGCGCGTCGCCCGTGAAGACACGGTGCAGGCGGACAGCGTGATCGGCGCCTTCTTCCGCCGCCTGCATCTGAATCCGTTCGCCGATCCGGCCGAAGCGGTCGGCGCGCCGCTGCGCATCGAGCAGGCGCACCTGTCGGCGGTGCCGCCGTCCACGCACGGCTGGCAGGTGGCGCTGGCGATTTGCCTGTTCGTCGCCAGCTTCGCGGTGGGCCCCGGCGTGTGCGTGTGGCTAGCGTTGTCGGAGCTGATGCCCAACCGCATCCGCTCCAACGGCATGAGCGTGGCGCTGCTGATCAACCAGTTCGTGTCCACCGTGATCGCGGCGGTGTTCCTGCCGACAGTGGGCCAGTATGGCTACGCCACGCTGTTCTTCTACGGCGCCGGTTGCGCGCTGCTGTACTTCCTGACCGCCACCTTCCTGCTGCCCGAAACCAAGGGCAAGACGCTGGAAGAAATCGACGCCCACTTCTCGCGCTGACCGGTCGTTCCCGCGCACGCGGGAACCCATGCTGAGCATCCAGTCCGGCTCCGTATGGGTTCCCGCTTTCGCGGGAACGACGCCTCTAATCCAGGCAGGCTTCTAGCGACGATTCGAGCAGCGGGAAGTGGCCGCTGTCGACCAGGCGCACACTCGCCTGCGGGAAGATGGCGCGCCAGATGGGGCCATCCTGTTCCGCGTCTATCATCGGGTCGTAGCGGCCGAACAGCACCGACACCGGACCATGGAAGGCGCTGCGTCCCGGCGGCTGGAAGCTGGCCGCAAAGTCGTCCGACACCGCAACCGAGGTCGGGCCGTCAAAGGCGCCCGGCTGCTGCAGCACGTCGAGGAAATGGCGCGGCGCATCGCCGGCGTGCGGGCCGAAATACAGCGACGGCACATCCGGCAGCAGTTGCAGCGCACCGAACACGTCCCAGAAACGCGCCCGCCCCGGCGCCGCTTCGTAGGCCGCCAGCGCCGCCACGACCTTGGGCGCGTCGGCATGGCCGGCGTTGACCGACAGGGCGTGCCGCACCAGCCGCAGCGCGGCCTGCTCGGGATTATAGGTCGGCGCCAGCAGCACCACGCGCGCCACCAGTTCCGGCGCGTGGTTGGCGACGTGGATCGCCAGGTGCGCGCCGAAGGAGCTGGCCATCACGGTCAGCGGCGCGCCGTGCGCCTGCGCGCTGCGGCGGAATCCGGCCAGCGTGGCCTCCAGCAAATCCAGGTAGGGGCGCTGCGCGCACGGCGCGGCGGGCGGCTGCTGCCACCATTCCACGTCGTCGGCCTGCGGGAAGCGCGTGCGTTCGATGGCGACGCTCAGGCCCGGGCCGCCGTGCAGGTAGAAAATCGATGCCATAGATGCTCCTCGTGAGTGAACTGACGCCAGCGTAACGCAAGAGTGTTTTTTTAACAAGTATGCAGCTAGTTGATTGACTTCGCCCGGCGCTGTGGTCAAATGGGCGGATGAAAAAATATCTCCTTGCGATGTCCCTGCTGCTGGCGGCCGCCCATGCGCCGGCCCAGGTGCTGCCCGTGCGCGAACAGGCGGCCGTGATCAACCAGCTGCTGGCCGAACGCTTCGACACGCTGCTGCCGGACATGATGGCGCAGACCGGCATCGATATGTGGATCGTGGTGGCGCGCGAATACAACGAAGACCCGGTGCTCAAGACCATGCTGCCGGCCGAGTGGCTCAACGCGCGGCGGCGCACGGTGCTGCTGTTCTACCGCGACCCGGCCAGCGATCGCGTCGACAAGCTGGCGGTGGCGCGCTACAACGTCGGCAAGAGCATCGCGGCGGCATGGGACATGCAGAAATTCCCCAACCAGTGGGATGCGCTGGTGGCGCTGGTCAAGCAGCGCAAGCCGAACCGGATCGCGCTCGACACCTCGCGCCACTTCGGCCACGCCGACGGCATCGCCCACACCGACTACACCGAACTGCTGCAAGCGCTGCCGCCCGAGTACCGGTCGAAAGTGGTGTCGGCCGAGCCGCTGGCGGTGCGCTGGCTGGAGACCCGCACCGAACGCGAGATGCAGATCTACCCGCAGCTGGTCGACGCCACCCACAAGATCATCGCCGAAGGATTTTCCGAACGCGTGATCACGCCCGGCATCACCACCAGCGAGGACGTGGTGTGGTGGTTCCGCCAGAAGATCCGCGACCTGGGCTACGACACGTGGTTCCATCCATCGGTGGAGATCCAGCGCCAGGGCAAGGGCCTGGCCGACGCCGACATCATCATCCCCGGCGACCTGCTGCACGTGGACATCGGCATCACCTACCTGCGCCTGAACACCGACGTGCAGCAGCATGCCTATGTGCTCAAGCCCGGCGAGAGCGCCGCGCCGGCCGCGCTGGTGCAGGCCTTCGCCCGCGCCAACCGCCTGCAGGACATCCTGACCTCGCAGTTCCGGCAGGGCCGCACCGGCAACCAGATGCTGGCGTCCGCGCTGGCGCAGGCGCGCGCCGAGAACCTCAACCCCACCATCTACACCCATCCGATCGGCTACCACGGCCACGCCGCCGGTCCCGCCATCGGCATGTGGGACATGCAGGACGGCGTGCCGGGCAGCGGCGACGAGGCGCTGCGCTACCGCACCGCCTACTCGATCGAACTCAATGCGGCCACCGCGCTGCCGGGCTACGCCGAGCCGGTGCGCATCATGCTGGAGGAAGACGCCTACTTCGACCAGGCCGGCATCCGCTACATCGGCGGACGCCAGAAGGAGCTGCTGCTGGTGCCGCGCCGCGCGCCCCACCTCGAGCCCTGATCGGCGCCGGCGTCAGCCTTTGCGCGTGAAGCCGTCGTCGCTCCAGGCCTCGCTGCCGACGCCGTGGCGCACGAAGAACAGGCCGTGCGGATCGTACTGGCGCTTGGCGCGCGCCAGCCGCTTGTAGTTGGCGCCCCAGAACGCGGCCTGCCAGTCCTTGAGGAAGTAGTCGCTCTCCGACACATAGGAGCCGGCCCTGGGCGCGGCCTTGCGCAATTCCGCCATCGCCCGGCCGATCGACGCGGCCCGTTCGCGGCCACGCTGCGCGCGCTGCTCCGCTTCCTCCTTCGCGTCCGGCATGCCCGGATAATGCGGGCCGTCGCCGCCGGCGATGATGGCCAGCGCGAACGCGCCCAGCACGTCCGGATTCATCGCCGTGTCGCGCGCCGCGGCCAGGTCGGCGGCCGAGGCGCCGGCCAGTCCCTTGTTGAAGTGCAGGCCCACGCGCCAGTGCCGCGTGCTGCGGAACAGCGCGTCGGCCAGCTGCGCCTGCTGTTCGGCGGCCAGCAGCGTGGCCGGCAGCCAGGCCGAGTGGTAGCCGTGGATGAACCAGCCCGCGTCCTCGGCGTCGCCCTTCCACACGCCGTGGTGCGCCGGGGCGCCGGGACGCTCGTCGGCCAGCATGAAGCCGGGCGCGTATTTCTTGAAGAAGGCCAGGTTCCAGAACTGCCGCGCCGGCAGCGCCACCACGCGCAACGGTTTCTCCAGCGCGTATTCGGGCCGCTCGCCCAGCCAGGCCAGGAACGGCGCCCACACCGCCTCCGCCTGCTGCTGGTTCAGGCCCTGGAACACCATCGACACGTCCACCGTGTTGCCGGTGTTGAAGCCGATCTGCTCGCCCCAGTTGGCGTTGAACAGCGCGCCGGCGTAGAACGCCAGCACCTGCGCGATCAGCGCGCGGTAGGCCTCGTCGCTGGCGGCCTTGATGGTGAAGAACACCGCGCCGAAGGTCTCAGGCAGTTCGCGCGTGCGCAGGGTCAGGCGCGTGACCACGCCGACGCTGCCGCCGCCACCGCCCTTCAAGGCCCAGAACAGTTCGGGATTGGTGCAGGCGTTGGCGATGCGCACCTGGCCGTCGGCGGTCACCACCTCGGCTTCCAGCAGGCCGGCGGCGGCGCTGCCGTAGTGCTTGGAGAAGCTGCCGAAGCCGCCGCTCTGCACCAGCCCCGCGACGCCGACCGTGGTGCAGCCGCCGCCCTGCACGTAGCGGCCGCCGCGCGTGGTGACGGCGTCGTAGGCGTCGATCCACATCGCACCCGCGCCCAGCGTGACGGCCGGCTGCGGCGCGTCGCTGCAGCCCTGGGCGACGAAGGCCGGCTGCAGCGTGGCGTCGTTCATCTGGCGCGTCCACACCAGCAGCGAGTCGGGCGCGTCGGACGTGCCCTGGTAGCTGTGGCCGCCGCCTTTGACCACCAGCCGCAGATTGTGCTCGCGCGCGAAGTTGACCGCCGCCACCACGTCGGCCGTGCCGCGCGCCGTCACCGCGTAGGCGCTCGGCTGCGAGGACCAGGCGTCCTGCCAGCCGCTGGTCTGCGTCAGCGCCGGCTGGTCGCCGATGGCGTAGGTGTTTTTCAGCGCGTCCAGCGCGGCCGTGCAGGCCGGCGCGGCGGCGCCGGCGGCGCAGGCGGCGAACGGCGCGTCCAGCTTGAGCAGGCGGCCGTCCACCCGCTGCTGCAATTGCGCCCAGGCGGCGGCCGACGGCCAGGCGGCGTCGCCGGGGCGCACCCGGCGGCGCGGCGCGGTGGCGGCGCGCAGCGAGGTAAGCGACATCAGCGGCAAGGCCGCTACCGACTTGAGCAAGCTTCTTCTTTTCATGGACCGGCTTTCATGTGTGATAGGAACAGCGCTACCTTAGCGCAGCCGTCCGCCGCCGGTCCATCGCTATGTGGCGAGACGGACAAGGACGTGGCGAAGCGGATAATTTATTGACCAAGAAAAACGAATGATGCCTGCAAGCTCCAGGGTGGCAAAAAAATGCTGCACCTGCGAAGATAGTGGCGCAGGCGTCCGGCCAGAGCGCCTGTTGCAGCACCCTCTCTTTGGCCCCACACCATCCAGGAGAAGTACATGAATTCGTTTGTGGAAACCATTGCGCCAGCAGCAAAAAATCACGCGCTCGCCCGTATCGACTATTTCAGCGACCTGACCCAAGCCACTTTGCAATCGGTGCGCAAGCTGTCGGAGGTGAACCTGCAATTCAGCCGCGACTGGCTTCAGGATTCCACCGAAGCGCTGCGCTCCGCCCTGCTGACCCCGCAGGCGGAACGCAGCTCGGCCGACGCGCCGCCAACCGAGCAGGCGGCGCACAAGCTGCAGGCTTGGCAGCAGCAGCTGAACCAGATCGCCAGCGAGTACCAGGCAAGCATCAACCAGGTGGTGCAGCAGCATGCGCCGCAGGCGGCGCGCACCGCGACCGAGCTGGCCGAGGCCGTCACACAGAAGGCCGTCGCCCAGGTCGACCAGCAGCTGCGCCAGGGCAAGGCCGCCGGCAAGGAAATACTCGACCAGGCCCACCACTTCGCCCAGGTGGCGGCGCAGAACGGCTCGATGGCGCAGCCGGCCTCGATGCAGAGCGCCGAGGACCAGGGCAATAAGAACTAGAGGCTTTTACAGGAAGCGTTCCGGAATATCGTCGACAAACGGATACAGCGAGAAATACGGCTTGGCCTCGTCCAGCACCTGCTTGACGGCCGGCCGGCCGATCAGCCGCTCGAAGTAGGCGTTGAGCTCCACATATTCCTCTGGGAACGGCAACAGCGTGGCGGCGTAGAACAGCGCCGGCGCCGCCGCGCAATCGGCCATGCTGAAGGCATCGCCGCACATCCAGCTGCGCGTGGCCATGCGCTTCTCGATCATCTTGTAGGCCGTCTTGAGCTTGGTGCGCTCCTTGGTCTGGTCGCACTGCATGCCGCTCAGCTGGCCGAGCACGATGGTCTGCACCGGTCCCTGCACATAGTTGTCGAAGAAGCGGTCCCATAGGCGCACATCGAGCGCCGCCGCCCAGTCGGCCGGGATCAGGTCCTGCGGGCCGGGAAAGTAGCGGTCCAGGTATTCGATGATGACCGAGGTCTCCGGCACGTCGCGCCCGCGCTCGTGGTCGCGCAACACCGGGAATTTGCACAAGGGCCAGATCGCCTCCAGCTCGGCGCGGTCGCTCTCCTCGCCCAGATTGATCAGGCGCTTGTCGAAGGGCGTGGCGTTCTCGTATAGCGCGATCAGCACTTTATGGCAGAACGAGGCCAGTGGATGGTAGTACAGCGTCAGGGACATGGATGGCTCTCCGAGGGTCGGGCACCGCCACGCGGTACCAATCAATTCAGCAGATGATACTTCAGACAAGCCGGTGGCGGCGGACGGGAAATGTTGCGACACTTCGCTCCGTCATACGCCGGGCCACCTCCAACAAGCGCCGGCGGACCATCGAACCACCACCTCACAGGATACTCCATGCGCCTTGCCATCAGCCTTGCCCTCGCCTCCCTCTGCGCCTTCAGCGGCAACAGCCACGCCGACGCCCTCGACCGGACGTCGTCGTCGGGCCCGCAAACCGCGCCCGCCGCCGGCGACAGCCTGACCGTGGGCGGCGGCATCGCCTACGTGCCGGAATACACCGGCAGCAAGAAAAGCCGCGTGGTGCCGCTGCCCTACATCGAGCGCACCTTCGACAACGGCGTCTTCCTTAGCACCATGCGCGGCGTGGGCTTCCAGACCAGCGTGAGCGGCGTCGGCCTGAGCGCGGCGCTGAGCTACGGCGGCGCGCGCGCCGACCACAAGCGCAATACCTTCGACGGCTCCGACGCGCTCAAGGGCATGGGCGACATCCAGGGCGCGGCCCAGGCCGTGCTAGGCGCCAGCTATCAGGTGGGCACCGTCGGCCTGAGCCTGAGCACCACGCAGAACCTGGCGCACCGCGAACACGGCGCCACCTACACGCTGGGCGCGGCGACGCAGCTGTACACCACCGCCAGCGACCAGGTCGGCCTGAGCCTGTCGACCCAGTACGCCGACAAGAAGCACATGCAAACCTACTTCGGCGTGAGCGCCGCGCAAAGCGCCGCCTCGGGCTACAAGGCTTACACCGCCAGGGGCGGCATCGCCAACGTCATGACCAGCGTCAGCTGGAACCATGTGCTCGACAAGAACTGGTCGGTGCATACGGTACTCGGCATCACGCAGTTGGCCTCCGACGCCGCCGACAGCCCGCTGACCAAGCGCAAGACCACGCCGTTGCTAATGACGGGCATCGCCTACAAGTTCTAAACTGCTTAGCTGGGTGATACTATTGCGGGAAATTCATTTAACGTTTCCCTCAATAATGCCGACACTTACGCTGCTGACCTTTATCGCCCTCGCGCTGTCCGTGGGGGCCGTCTGGCTTCCTTCCGTTTCCCGCCTCCCGCTCGCGCCATGGCAAGCCTTGTTTGCTGTGGCGCTGCTGTGTGGCGCGTTGTCGGGCGTGCTGCACGCGCCGGCCTTCGTCGCGCTGGCCTTGTTCGGCGGCGCGGCCTGGCTGACCGATGCGGCATCAAAAAAATATCTGCGGATGCTGTGTGGCGTCGTCACGCTGGTGCTGGCGTTCGCGCTGGCGATCCACAAGCTGCCGGGGTTTAGCAATCCGGTGGTGATTGCCGGCGCGGTGTTCTCGGCCGGGGCCAAGCCCTACACGCAATATGCGAATTTCGACAAGGGCGCGGTCGGCCTGATTTTGTTGGCTTTCATTTGCCATCGCACGGCGTCGCTGGCCGAATTCGGCGGCGTGCTGAAGAAGACCTTGCCGGTGCTCGTGATCACCGTGGCGGCCGTGATGGCCTTTGCCACCGGCGTCGGCTTCGTGCAGCTGGCGTTCAAGCTGCCTGAGGTCACGTTGCAATTCCTGGCGGTGAACCTGTTCTTCACAGTAGTCGCCGAAGAGGCTTTCTTCCGTGGTTTAATACAAGCGCGACTGGCCTCTGCGCTGTCCGGCTTGCGTCATGGCGCGTGGGTGGCGCTGATCTGCTCCGCCCTGCTGTTCGGCGCCGCCCATCTGGCCGGCGGCCCGCTGTACGCCGCACTTGCCGCGATCGCTGGCCTGGGCTATGCCTACGCTTACCACGCCACGCAGCGCATCGAAGCCCCCATCCTGGTGCACATCGCGCTCAACGCCGTGCACTTCATCTTCTTCACCTACCCCTGATAAAAAGGAAAGTTCATGCGCGCAGTGATCCGACTCGCCCTACTCTGCTTGCCGCTGGCCGGCGCGCTTGCATCGGCCCAGACCATCGGCGTCCGGCCGGACGAGGCGATTGCGCGCAGCGTGCCCGACTTGCAGCGGGACCTGGCGCCGTTGCGGCTGGCCATCGACCAACGCCTGCTGCTGGCGCAGGCGGTGGCGCGCGCCAAGTGGAATGTGCAGGCGCCGATCGACGACCTGCCGCGCGAGGCGCAGGTGATCCAGGCGGCAGTCAGGCAAGGCGCCGCGCTCGGTCTTGCCGATGCATGGGTCGAAGCGGTGTTCCGGGCGCAGATCGAGGCATCGAAAATCGCGCAGCGCGAGCTGTATGCCAAATGGCGGGCGCAACAGGCCGGCAAGTTTGACGATGCGTCCGACCTGGCCAAGACCATACGTCCCGAACTCGACCGGATCACCGCGCAACTGTTGCGCTCGATGGCCGACAATCAGGCCGTGCTGAAAGCCGATGCGCGCAAGGCCGACGTGGCACGCGCCTTGCGCCCGCTTGTAGCGACGGCGCTCAGTCCGTCCGCCGTCGAGCAAGCGCTGGCGCCCTTTGTCGCGTTGCCTTGAGCCGCATGACCGGATTACAGATATGCGCATGGGATGCGCCGCCCGGCTCCTTGTGGCAAAACCCCGATTTTCCCTTCGATTTTCTTCGATTTTTTCAAGCATTGAACTATTTTCGAATTTGGCGGCCTAAATATGGGAAAGCCGAAAAAAATAGGGGAGAAAATCGAATGAATACCACAATGACCGTGCCGGTGCCCACCGATACCCCGCAATGGGATTTGCCGGAGCGCAGAGCGTTCCGCTACCGGCTGGAAGACCTCGCCTGCTAGTTCAGCAACAACTCCGGCTGCTGCTGCACGATGGCCGTCTTCGGCAGACAGACGAGGAAGGAACTGCCCTTGCCCGCCTCCGACTTGATCTGCAAGGTCGAGCCATGGCGCAGCAGCACGTGCTTGACGATCGCCAGCCCCAGCCCGGTGCCCTGGGTCTCGCGCGAACGGCTCTTGTCGACGCGGTAGAAACGCTCGGTCAGGCGCGAGATGTGCTCCGGGCTGATGCCGATGCCGGTATCTTCCACCATGAACTTGACCCCGCCCTCATACTCTCTCCACACCAGATGGATCTTGCCGCCGGCCGGCGTGTAGCGCACCGCGTTCGAGGCCAGGTTGCCGAAAGCGCTGTGCAGCTCTTCATAACTGCCCATGATGTCCGGCCCATTCACGGCCATGGTGATCTCATGCTTGCCGGCCGACAGCGCCCGCGCATCGCGCAACACCTGCTCCATCAGCTTGGGCACGTCGACCCGCTCCGGCCGCATCGGATAATCCACCGACTCCAGCCGCGACAGGGTCAGCATGTCCTCGATCAGATGCTGCATGCGATGGCCCTGCTCGGTCATCAGCTTCAGGTGCGCCGAGCGGGTGGCCGCGTCGAGCCCCTCGGACGCGGCGATCTCCAGGAAGCCGACGATCACCGTCAACGGCGTGCGCAGCTCGTGCGAGGCGTTGGCGATGAAGTCGCGCCGCATCTCTTCGATGCGCTCGCTCTCGGTGGCGTCGTGCGTGACCAGGATCTGCCGGCGGTTTTCAAACGGAATGATATGCACGATCAGCTTGCGTTCGCGGAAGCTGATCGTCAGCGGCTGCTCGTAGCGGCCGAGGATGATGTAGTCCATGAAATCCGGACTGCGCACCAGGTTGGTCACGCGCATGCCCTTGTCGCGCTCGTGCGTCAGGCCCAGGTGCTTCTCGGCGGCCGGATTGCACCACTCCAGGAACAGCACGTCGTCCATGATGACCACGCCGTCCGGCAGCAGATGCATGGCCTGGCGGAAGCGCGCCAGCCATTCGGTCAGCTCGGCCTGGTTCTTCTCGTCGTCGCGCCGCATGCGGTACAGGCGCGAGAAGATATTGGTCCAGGCGCCCCAGCCGTCGGGCAGCTTGGCGCTCTGCGGATCGTCCATCCAGTTGCTCAACTGGTAGAGGTAGGACAGCTGCACAAACACCATCACCATCATGGCCAGCAGCGCCAGCACCAGGCCTTGGACCCAGCCGAACATCCAGCCCAGCGTCGCGCAGCCGGCCAGGATGATGGCGGTGCGCAGCGCGGCCGGCACCCAGAACACCAGTCTAGGATTCATTATTTCTCCGACAGCATGTAGCCCACGCTACGCACCGTCTTGATCAGATGCTCGGCCTCCTTCAAAGCCTTGCGCAGGCGCAGCACATGGACGTCGACCGTGCGCTCTTCGATCACCACATGGTCGCCCCACACCTTGTCGAGCAGCTGGCTGCGCGAGAACACCCGTTCCGGATGCGCCAGCAGGAACTTCAGCAGCTTGTACTCGGCATGGCCGATATCGATCTTCTGCTCGTCCATCAACACCGTGCAGCTGACCGGGTCCAGCATCACATTGGCCGCGCGCATGGTGGCCTGCGCATGCTCCGGGCTCTTGCGGCGCAACAGCGCCTTGGCGCGCGCCAGCAGCTCGCGCGGCGAGAACGGCTTGGTGACATAGTCGTCGGCGCCGCTGTTGAGGCCGGCCAGCTTGTCTTCTTCCATGCTCTTGGCGGTCAGCATGATGACCGGGATTTCATTGAACTGGCGGTCGGAACGGATGCGCGCCAGCAGGCGCAGGCCGGTCTGGTCGGGCAGCATCCAGTCCAGCAGGATCAGCTGCGGGGTCTTGGTCTGGATGAAGTCCCAAGCCTCGGAACAGCTTTGCACGGCGCAGCAGTTCCAGCCTGCCTCGCGCAGCGAAAACGTCACCAGCTCGACAATGGCCGGCTCGTCTTCGACGATCAGTACGGTGGTTTTATCGGATGCCATTTTTCTCTTTTGTGTTGCTTACTGCGCCTGCTCAGGCACGTCGTCCGGTATCGGTGCGGTCTTGGTGTGGCGGATGTCCTTGCCTTCGACGACGTAGATGACGTATTCGGCGATGTTCTTGGCGTGGTCGCCGATGCGCTCGATCGCCTTGGCGACCCACAGCGTGTCCAGCGCGGCCGAGATTGTACGCGGATCTTCCATCATGAAGGTGATCAGATTGCGCATGATCGAACGGAACTCGTGGTCGATCACGGCGTCCTGGGCGATCAGCTGCAAGGCTTGCTTGCCGTCGTTGCGGGCGAACGCGTCGAGCGCGTCGTGCAGCATGTCGCTGGTGTTGTTGGCGATGCCGCGCACCATCTCGTAATGGTTGACGGTCACGGCGCCGCGCGCGTGCAGCGCCTTGGCGGTGCGGGCGATCTTGGTCGCCTCGTCGCCGATGCGCTCCAGGTCGGTGATCACCTTGATGGTCGCCATGATGGTGCGCAGGTCGTTGGCGGCCGGCTGGCGGCGCACGATCAGGTGGCTGCAGGCGTCGTCCAGCGACACTTCCAGCTGGTTGACGGCGTCGTCCTCGCGCATCACGCGGTCGGCGCGCTCGGGATTGCCGATGCGGAAGCAGGTCATGGCGTCGAGGAACTGGGTCTCGACGATGCCGCCCATCAGCAGCACCTTGCTGCGGATGGCTTCCAATTCGTTGTCGTACTGCTTGGATGAGTGTTCACCGATCATGCTGAGCTCCGTAGTCGTTTTGCTATTATAAGTTCGATCAGCCGAAGCGACCGGTGATGTAGTCCTGCGTCTCTTTGCGCGCCGGATTCATGAAGATCTGGTCGGTCTCGCCGAACTCCACCAGCTCGCCCAGGTACATATAGGCGGTGTAGTCCGAGCAGCGCGCCGCCTGCTGCATGTTGTGGGTGACGATGGCGATGGTGTAATCCTGCTTGAGCTCGCTGATCAGCTCTTCCACCTTCGAGGTCGAGATCGGGTCCAGCGCGGAGGTCGGCTCGTCCAGCAGCAGCACGTCCGGCTTGACGGCGACGCCGCGCGCGATGCACAGGCGCTGCTGCTGGCCGCCCGACAGCGACAGGCCGGACTTGCTCAGCTTGTCCTTGACCTCGCCCCACAGCGCGGCCTTCTTCAGCGCCCATTCGACGCGCTCGTCCATTTCGCCCTTGGACAGGTCTTCATACAGGCGCACGCCGAAGGCGATGTTGTCGTAGATCGACATCGGGAACGGGGTCGGCTTCTGGAACACCATGCCGACCTTGGCGCGCAGCATGTTGACGTCCTGACCCTCTTCCAGGATGTTGCGGCCGCGGTACATGATAGACCCTTCGGCGCGCTGACCGGGATACAAATCGTACATGCGGTTGAGCGTGCGCAGCAGCGTCGACTTGCCGCAGCCCGACGGGCCGATGAAGGCCGTGACCTGCTTCTCGTGCACGTCGAGGTTGACGTTGGTCAGGCTCTGGGTTTTACCGTAGAAAAAATTCAGGCCCGAAATCTCGATGGTTTTACGTTTGCCGTTGGCGGCTACCACATTTTCTTGGCTCAGTTGCGTATTCATTATTGATCGCTTTTATCAGATTTTGATAGTCAGGTTTAATTCGGGACTTTTTGGCTGAACAGGGTGCGCGAGATGATGTTCAGCGCCAGCACGCTGAACGTCACCAGCAGCGCGCCGCCCCAAGCCAGCTCGCGCCAGTTGTCGTACGGGCTCATCGCGAAGCCGTAGATCACCACCGGCAGATTGGCGATCGGGCGGTTCATGTCGGCGCTGAAGAATTGGTTGTTGAGCGCGGTGAACAGCAGCGGCGCGGTCTCGCCCGAGATGCGGGCCACAGCCAGCAGCACGCCGGTGATCACGCCGGCCTTGACGGCGCGCAGGCGCACCATCATCGCCACTTTCCAGCGCGGCGCGCCCAGCGCGAACGCCGCTTCCAACAGGCTGTTGGGCACCAGGCGCAGCATGTTGTCGGTGGTGCGCACCACCACCGGCACCGCGATCAGCGCCAGCGCCACCGAGCCGGCGTAGCCGGAATAATGGTTGACGGTGGCCACGTACAGCGCCCATACGAACATGCCGATGACGATGGACGGCGCCGACAGCATGATGTCGGTGACGAAGCGGGTGACGCTGGCGATCTTGTTTTCTTCGCCGTATTCGGCCAGGTAGATGCCGGCCAGCACGCCGACCGGCGTGCTCACCAGCGTCGCCAGGCCGACGATCATCAGGCTGCCGACGATGGCGTTGGACAGGCCGCCGCCCTCGCTGCCGGGCGACGGCGTCGGCTGCGTGAACATGTGCAGGCTGAGCGCGCCGAAGCCCTTGACGGCCAGCGTCACCAGTATCCACGCCAGCACCAGCAGGCCGATCGACATCGCCAGCACCGACAAGGCGATGCCGACGCGGTGCGCCAGCAGGCGCTTGCGGTAGACCGGATTGACCGGAACGGAGGTAGCTACTTGGCTCATTTGACGCCTTCCTTGCGGGACATGTTCGCCAGCATCAGCTTGGCGGAGGACAGAACGATAAAGGTAATCACAAACAGGATCAGCGCCAGCGCGAACAGCGACGAGGTGTGCAGCGGCGTATCGGCCTCGGCGAACTCATTGGCCAGCGTCGAGGCGATCGAATTGCCGGCCGCGAACAGCGACCACGACAGCTCGTTGGCGTTGCCGATGACAAAGGTCACGGCCATGGTCTCGCCCAGCGCGCGGCCCAGCCCCAGCATGACGCCGCCGACCACGCCGGTCTTGGTGTAGGGCAGCACGATCTTGCGCACCACTTCCCAACGCGTGCAACCCAGGCCGTAGGCCGATTCCTTCAGCACCGCCGGCACGATCTCGAACACGTCGCGCATCACCGACGAGATGAACGGGATGATCATCACCGCCAGGATCAGCGCCGCCGTCAGCACGCCGATGCCCATGGTCGGGCCGCTGAAGAACTGGCCGACGATGGGCAGGTGGCCGACGGTGTTCTTGAGCAGCGGCTGCACGTAGTCGCCAAACAGCGGCGCGAACACGAACAGGCCCCACATGCCGTAGATGATGGACGGCACGCCGGCCAGCAGTTCAACCGCGGTGCCCAGCGGGCGGCGCAGCGAGGCCGGGCAGATCTCGGTCAGGAACAGGGCGATGCCGAAGCTGACCGGGAAGGCGATCAGCAGCGCGATGCCGGAGGTGACCAGGGTGCCGACGATGGCGATCGCCGCGCCGTACTGGTCGTTGACCGGGTCCCACTCGACCCGCGTGATGAAGCCCGGACCGAACTCCTTGAACGCCGGCCAGGCGCCGACCAGCAGCGAGGCGATGATGCCCAGCAGTACCGCCAGCACCGATAGCGCGAACACCATGGTGGTCTTGTGGAAGATGAAATCCTGGATGCGCTGGTTGCGCATGGTGCGGAGCATGGCCTGGGCCGCCGCCTGCTCGGCGCTGGCCAGGGCGGCGCTGGTGGCGTGCATGGCCGGCTCCGGTTTATTCAGTGGCGTGGAAGTGATATCAGCGCTCATATTGTTGTCTCGTGAATGTAAGCTAGCCTGCGCCTCCCGGTCGGGCGGCGCAGGCTAGCCCCCTCGCCGCCGATGCTGCCGGCGGCGAAGGGCGGGTACGGATTAGTAAATCGCTTTACCCGTAGCGTCTTTCAGGTTGGCTTTCCAGGCATCCTCGATCAGCTTGACCACCGAAGGAGGCATAGGAACGTAGTCCAGAGCGGTAGCGGCGGCGGCGCCGTTCTTGAACGACCAGTCGAAGAACTTGACCACTTCCTTGCCCTTGGCGGCGTCGGCCTGTGCCTTGTGCATCAGCACGAAGGTCGCGCCGGTGATCGGCCATGCGCTCTTGCCTGGCTGGTCGGTCAGCACCACGGCGAAACCTGGGGTTTTGGCCCAGTCGGCGTTGGCGGCGGCGGCCTTGAAGAACTCGTCGTCAGGCTGCAGGAAGTTGCCGTCCTTGTTTTTCAGCTGGGTGTGCGCCATCTTGTTTTTCTTGGCGTAAGCCCACTCGACGTAGCCGATCGAACCCTTGATGCGCTGCACGTTGGCGGCGACGCCTTCGTTGCCCTTGCCGCCCACGCCCACGGCCCATTTCACGGCGGCGTCGGCGCCGATCTTGGTTTTGAATTCAGCGTTGGTTTTCGACAGGAAGTCGGTGAACAGGAAGGTCGTGCCCGAACCGTCGGCGCGGTGCACCACGGTGATTTCCTCGGACGGCAGCTTGACGCCAGGGTTCAGCGCGGCGATGGCGGCGTCGTTCCACTTGGTGATCTTGCCCAGATAGATGTCGCCGATCACGGCGCCGGTCATCTTCAGCTGGCCCGGCTTGACGCCTTCCAGGTTGACGACGGCAACCACGCCGCCCATGATGGCCGGGAACTGCATCAAGCCTTCGGCGTCCAGCTCGGCAGCGCTCAGCGGCTTGTCGGACGCGCCGAAGTCGACGGTCTTGGCCTTGATCTGCTTGATGCCGGCGCCGGAGCCGACCGATTGGTAGTTCAAGCCGTTGCCGGTGGCCGACTTGTACATGTCGGCCCATTTGGCGGCGATCGGGTACATGAACGACGAGCCGGCGCCGGTCATGTCGGCGGCGTGAGCCGACGACAATGCCACGACGGCGGAAACGCCTACTACCAGGGAGGAAAACAGTTGTTTCATTCGCATATCAAGTCCTTTTGTTATGACAGGTTAGGATGCTGCGCAGTCTACCGGGCCAATATGACAGGTTTATGACATGGCCGAAATATGTCAAAAATAGTTTTCCCACCCCGGATTGTCGCGCCCTCCCCTCTGAGAACAGGCCATGGTACCGCCATATGTTACGCCCATCCTGTCATAATTGGGACGTCGGGTAAGTCATTTATGACAGCCGATGTCACGCAGTTGTCATATTTCTTATTTACACTGTTGCATCATTCTTCCGCTATCAGGTATCGATACAGGATAGAATGCGATTACCTGCAAAGTGAACAAAAAGACATGAAGCCTGACTTGCATGCTGAAGTAAACAAGAACTCCGCGTTTCTGGACCGGGAACTGTCGCAACTAATGTTCAACCGGCGCGTGCTGGCCCAGGCCGAGGACAAGGGCATCCCCTTGCTGGAGCGGCTGCGCTACCTGTGCATCGCCAGCAGCAACCTCGACGAGTTCTTCGAAGTGCGCGTGGCCAGCCTGCTGGCGGCCGGCAGCGTCGAAGGTTCGCTGTCGAACCACCCGGCGCTGGTGGCCACGCTGTCGCGCATCAGCAGCGAGTGCCACGCGCTGGTGACCCACCAGTATGAAATCCTCAACCAGGAAGTGCTGCCCCAGCTGGCCGCCAACGGCGTGCACCTGGTGCGCCACAACGAGCGCAACGAGGCGCAGCGCGCCTGGGTCAAGGAATACTTCGACACCGAAGTGCGCCCGCTGCTGACGCCGATCGGCCTGGACCCGGCCCACCCCTTCCCGCAAGTGGTCAACAAAAGCCTCAACTTCATCGTCTCGCTGTCCGGCAAGGACGCCTTCGGCCGCGGCACGGCGATCGCCATCGTCAAGGCGCCGCGCGTGCTGCCGCGCGTGATCCGCCTGCCCGACCACCTGTCGAAGAGCGGCGGCGTCTCGTTCTGCCTGCTCTCGTCCATCATCCACGCCCACATCTCCGACCTGTTCGCCGGCCGCGAAGTGATCGCCTATTCGCAGTTCCGCGTCACCCGCGATTCCGACCTGTGGGTCGACGAGGACGAGGTCAAGAACCTGCGCCAGGCGCTCAAAGGCGAATTGCAGGGCCGCCAGTTCGGCACCTCGGTGCGGCTGGAGGTGGCCAAGAACTGCCCGCCGGAGCTGTCGCAATTCCTGCTCGACCAGTTCGGCCTGCACCAGAGCCGGCTGTACGCGGTCAACGGCCCGGTCAACCTGGTGCGCCTGACCGAGATCGTCGACCACGTCAACAATCCGGCGCTGCGCTTCCCGCCGTTCTTCCCTGGCATCGCGCAAAAGCCGGGCAGCCCGGACATCTTCGCCGCCCTGCGCGAGGGCGACATCCTGCTGCACCATCCCTACCAGTCGTTCCAGACGGTGATTGACTTCATCCGCAGCGCCGCGCTCGACCCGGCGGTGGTGGCGATCAAGCAGACCATCTACCGCACCGGCATGAACTCGGACCTGATGGAATCGCTGATCCTGGCGGCGCGCTCGGGCAAGGAAGTGACCGTGATCGTCGAGCTCAAGGCGCGCTTCGACGAGGAAGCCAACATCAACTGGGCCGACAAGCTGGAACAGGCCGGCGCCCAGGTGGTGTACGGCGTGGTCGGCCTCAAGACCCACGCCAAGGTGGCGCTGGTGATACGCCGCGAAGACAACAAGCTGCGCTTCTACGCCCACCTCGGCACCGGCAACTACCACCCGACCACCACCAAGTTCTACACCGACTTCGGCCTGCTGACCTGCCATCCGGGCATCAGCCAGGAAGTGAACGAGGTGTTCATCCACCTGACCAGCCTGACCAAGCCGCACCGGCTGGCGCACCTGTGGCTGGCGCCGTTCGCGCTGCACAACGAGATCATCAAGGCCATCCGCAACGAGGCGCGCATCGCCCGCGCCGGGCGGCCGGGCCGCATCATCGTCAAGATCAACGCGCTGGTGGACGAATCGGTGATACGGGCGCTGTACGCGGCCTCCAAGGACGGCGTCAAGATCGACCTGATCGTGCGCGGCGCCTGCATGCTCAAGCCGGGCGTGCCGGGGCTGTCGGAAAACATCAAGGTGCGCTCCATCATCGGCCGCTTCCTCGAACACAGCCGCATCTACTACTTCCGCAACGACCTGGCGCACGACGTCATGCTGGCCAGCGCCGACTGGATGAGCCGCAACCTGTTCCGCCGCATCGAGGTGGCCTTCCCCGTCCTCGACAAGGCGCTCAAGCGCCGCGTACTGAACGAAGGCCTGAATCCTTATTTAAAGGATAATATGAACGCCTGGGAGCTGGAAGCGGACGGCCACTACCAGCGCCGCAAGGCGCGCGGCAAGCAGCTGCCCTACAGCGCCCAGCAGCACCTGATGGAAACGCTGGGCATGCCCGGCGCCGATCTGGGGGAGTAAGCGGAGCGGGATCTTTTTTCACATGTCGTTCAGGAGAAAAACATGGATCTCATATTGTGGCGGCATGCCGAGGCCGAGGACGCGGAACCCGGCATGTCCGATCTGGAGCGCGAGCTGACCGTCAAGGGTCTGAAGCAGGCGCGCCGCATGGGCCAGTGGCTCGATTCGCAGCTGCCCGACAGCTGCCGCATCCTGTGCAGCCCGGCCGTGCGCACCCTGCAGACGGCCGAGGCGCTGGGGCGCAAGTTCAAGCTCCACACCGACCTCGCGCCCGGCGCCGACGCCACCGACATCATCAAGGCCGCCAACTGGCCGGGCAACAAGGATGCGGTGCTGGTGGTCGGCCACCAGCCGACCCTGGGCCAGCTGGCCTCGCTGCTGATGACGGGCGACGACCTGGAATGGGATATCCGCAAGGCCAGCGCCTGGTGGTTTTCCCAGCGCGACCCCGGCAACGCCATGAGCGTCTACCTGAAAGCGGTGATGGCGGCCGACCTGGTGGTGAAATAAGCACGCGTTGAGCTTGTAAAGCGGCAACCATCTGCTAAAGTTTAATCGTAACAACTTGAGGGAGGGTTCCATGTTCACCTTACTCACGATGGGGATCTTCGGAGGGATGATCGCCTTGGTAGTTTACGAGCTCATAGAGGAAACGCGCGGCAGCAAACACAAACTGGTCGACCGCTATCACGAATAGCTTACGCTTCACAGAAGCCAACCCCGTCATTCCCGCCTGCGCGGGAATGACCTGTTTACAGGCCGGTCTTGAACCTGGTGTAGATGCGGGTGATGTTGCGGCGGATATCGGCCGGCACCGCTTCCGGCGCGGCCATGCGCTGCTTGTCGGCATCCGACAGGAACACCGTCTTGTTGCCGGCGATATCCTTGCGCACGAACTTCAGGCTGGCCGAATTCGGATTGGCGTAGAACACCTTGTTGGTCAGGCTGGCATGCACCTCGGGGCGCATGATGTAGTTGATCCACAGGTGGGCGTTGTTCGGATGCGGCGCGTCGGCCGGGATGGCCATGGTGTCGAACACCAGCGCGGCCGAGGTCTTCGGCACCAGCACCTCGATCGCATTGCCGTTCCTGGCGTCGATGGCGCGCTGGCGGGCGATGTTGATGTCGCCCGACCAGCCCAGCGCCACGCACAGCGCGCCGTTGGCCATGTCGTTGATATAGCCCGACGAGCTGAACAGCGTCACATACGGACGGATGGACTGCAGCAGCTTGCCCGCCTCGGCGTAGTCGGCGGCCTTCTTCGAGTAGGCCGGCTTGCCCAGGTACAGCAGCGCGGCCGGCAGCACCTCGGACGGCGAATCGAGGAAGGACACGCCGCACGACTTCAGCTTGGCCGCGTATTTCGGATTGAAGATCAGGTCCCAGGCATTGTCCGGCATCGGCACGCCGCCCAGCGCGGCCTTGACCTTGTTGACGTTGATGCCGACCGTGGTGTAGCCCCACAGCCAGTCGACCAGGTATTCGTTGTTCGGATCGATGCCGGCCAGCTTGGCCTGGATCGCCGGGTCCATGTTCTTCAGGTTGCCCAGCTTGGATTTATCCAGCTTGCGCAGCAGCTTGGCGTCGATTTGCAGGCGCGCCCACTGCGCGGTCGGCACCACGATGTCATAGCCCGACTTGCCGGCGGCCAGCTTGGAATTGAGGATTTCGTTGTTGTCAAACAGGTCATAGCGGACCTTGATACCGGTTTCTTTTTCAAAGTTTTTGACGGTATCGTCGGCGATATAGTCCGACCAGTTATAGATGTTGAGGACTTTTTCCTCCTGCGCCTGGGCCGCCACCTGCCCCGCGCCCGCCATCAAGCCAGCCGCCACCAACGCCGCACCAACGAACTTCCCTGCCATAGCCCCTCCGAGTGGAATCAATCACAAGCCGTGATGATCGGGCATAGCCAGTTCCGACGCAAGGAATTCGTTAGAAATATCAAGCTGGAAGATCAACCCAGCATGTCGAACAGCGTGCCCGACTTGCCGGGCGCGCCGTTGACGGCGCTGCCGGCGGCGGTCTGGGCCTGGGCCGTGTACAGCGCCACCAGCGCCGTCGCCTGCGCCGTCAGCGCCTTGGTCAGCACCGTGCGGCGGCCGTTGATGCTGCTGATCTCGCGGCCCAGCATGCCCGCTTCCTTGCTGATTACGCTGCCATCCGAGGTCAGCGCCGCGGCCTTGGCCGACAGCAGGTCGGCGATGCCCCTGCCGTTGTTGGTGAACAGCTTGCCGACGCCGGCCGAATCGCCAGCCAGCGCGGCCTTGAGCTTCTTGTCGTCGACCAGCAGCTGGCCGCTGGTGTCCTGGCTGACGCCGGCCGCATTGAGCGCCGCGATCGAGACGCTGCCGCCGCCCGTCTTCAGCAGCAGGTTGAACTGGCTGCTGACCTGCCCCATCGCGGTATCGGACTTCAGGTCGCCCTTTTGCAGCGCTTGCAGCTTCTTGTTCAAATCGTTGTAGGCGCTGACGAAGGATTTCAGGTTGGCGCCGATCTGGCTCGCGTCCTGGGTGATGGTGACGTCGGTCTTGCCGGCCGCGGTCAGGGTCAGCGTGGCGCCGGCGATGGCCTTGTCGACCGTGTTGCTGGCACTGGTGACGTCCTTGCCGTCGACGCTCAGGATGGCGTCCATGCCGGCGCTGGCCTGCTTGAGTTTCTGGCTGCCGTCCGGATCGAAGGCGAGCAGGTTTTTCAGCGCCGCGTCGCCGCTGACGCTGATGCGCAGGCTGTTGGCCGCGCCGCTCTGGCCGGCTATCGCCAGCGAGAACTTGCCGTCGTCGCCCTTGACCACCTTGACGTCCACGCCGGCCGCCTTGAACGCGGCGGCGATGCCGTCCAGCGTATTGTTGCTGCCGTCGATGGTGACGGACTTGCTGGCCGCCTTGCCGTTGACGGCAAAGCCCTGGTCGCCGCCAGCGGTGCCGAAGTCGATCTTGACGGTGGTGGCGGCGCCCGAGCCGATCCTGGCGTCCGACGCGGCAAACGCATCGCTGGTGAGGAACTGGCCGCGCGCCAGCTGCTTGACCTCGACCGCGTAAGTGCCGGCCTTGGCGCTGCCGGTGGAAGCGGCGGCCAGCACATTCTTGACCGAGGTAGCGGCGCTGGTGCTCAAGCCGCTGCCGGTCAGGCCGGCGGCGATAGCCTGGAAGTTCGCCAGCGCGCTTTGCAGCTGGCCCAGCGCCGACAGCTTGGTCTGGTCGTTCTTCAGCGACGTATTCAGTTTGGTGGCGGCGCTATTCTGCGACGCCATCGTTTGCTGGACGCGATTGTAGATATCGTTCGACACCTTCGAACTGCCGGTGGTGCCGCTGGAGTTGATGCTGGAAGTGGCCATGATAGGTCCCGCCTGATTTGGTTACATAGTATGCAACACCAACGGTTTTTCAAAGCCGCGAACAGAGCGCCTTTTGCCCGCCACCTCCGGGGTCAGATCTGACATTCGGACACGAGCCCTGCCTTAGACAGCGTTACGGCAGAGTTCATGTCCGAATGTCAGATCTGACCCCAGGTTGGCGGCTACCAACTTGGCGGGGAGGAGCCCAGTTCGCTGGCTGGCCGCGTCCACGCCATCGGCGCGCCATCGATGGCCACCGGCGGCCGGTAGCGGCGCGCCGCACCCCACGTGGTTTCCTCCAGCGCCGGCGCCAGATCCGCATCGCCGGCCGCAGCCAGCGGCTGCGGCTCCGCGGCCTCCGACGGCGACAGCTCCGTCAGCAGCAAGGCGGTGCGCGCCAGTGACAGGCGCGCCTGCGTCGCACTTCCTTCCGCAAGCCGATTTATCAGGCCGCGCACCACCGCTGCCGCAGCCAGATAACCGGTCGCGTGATCGAGCGCCTGCACCGGCAAGGGCACCGGCTTGTCCGCGCCCCGCCACTGCATGCCGCGCTGGGCGATGCCCACGCTCATCTGCACCAGGCTGTCGAAACCGCGCCGCCCGCTCAACGGCCCCGACCATCCGTACGCATCCAGCGCGACGTCGACCAGTCCGGGATTCAAGCGCCGGCGCATCTGTTCGCCATATCCCAGTCCCTCCAGCGCGTCCGAACGATAGCCGTGCACCAGCACATCCGCCCCGCCCAGCAACTGCTCGAACACGGCGCGGTCGGGCGCCAGCCGCAGATCCAGCCGCGCGCAGCGCTTGCCCAAGCTGACCTCCGGTATCACGCCAGGCTCGTTCCAGCCCGGCGGATCGATGCGCAGCACGTCCGCGCCATAGCCGGCCAGGAAGCGCGTCGCCACCGGCCCGGCCAGCACCCGCGTCAGGTCCAGCACCCTCAGCCCCGCCAGCGGCCGCGCCGGCGTCGGCGCCCAGCCCGCATTGAAGCTGCCGGCCTGCGTTGACAAGGCGATCAAGGGCTCGGCCGCCAGCGCCCGCCCCTGCTCGTGCGCCGCCCATTCCGCGCCGGAGCGCATCAGCGCCGCGCAGCCGCCCTGCGCCACCACCGCCGCTTCGAGCTCGGCGCCGCGCCAGCCGGCCACCGCGCGCGCCACGGCCTCGCGTTCGACCGGCGCCTTCAGCACCGCCAGCGCCGCGTCGCGATGATGGCGCGCGTTGGTGTGCAGGCGTATCCAGCCGTCGGCGGTCGGATAATCGCCGGCCACCGGATCCCACAGCGGCGGCAGCTTCCAGCCCACCGGATGCAGCGACCAGCTGAACCACAGCGACGCCAGCCGGCGGTCCACCGTCACCTGCGACGGCCGCCCGCCCTGCGCCACGATCAGCTGCCGCAGCGCCAGCGCCGCCGCGCCCACCGACGCCGCCGCCAGCTCCGTCACCGCATAGCAGGACGGCAGTTCGCCCTCGCCGCTGAACGTCACGCACGCCCGCGCCGGCAACGACAGCGCGGACGAAATAGCCTCCAACATTTTAGACATGACAGCTCCAGGAATTGATATGCTGCCCTAGCTTAGGAGCGCCCGCACGGGGCGTCAATCTTGACTTGAAGTATCAACATAGGAATCCGAGATGGTCTGGATGACAGCGGCAGAAGCGCTGAAGGTACTGAATGTCCGCCCGCAAACGCTGTACGCCAACGTCAGCCGGGGCAAGATACGCGCCAAGTCCGACGAGGCCGATCCACGCCGCAGCCTCTACCATCGCGACGACATCCTGCGCATGGCCCGGCGCAGCAACGGCCGCCGCAAGATCGAAGCGGTCTCCGCGCAGGCGATGCAATGGGGCGATCCGGTGCTGCCGTCCGCCATTTCCACCGCCGCCGACGGCCGCCTGCTGTACCGCGGCCACGACGCCGTCACGCTGTCCGAAACCGCCACGCTGGAAGAAATCGCCGATTGATTGTGGCAGGCAGACCCCGGCCAACTGCCGGCAACGCCAGCCGGCGCGCCAGCGGCCGACCGCTCCCAGGCTTCGGCCACAGGCTGTACGCGGAAGGCGACCCGCGCGCGCGCGCCTTGATGAAATTATTACCGGAATTACAGCCGCACACCGACCTCGCCGCCGCAGCCGAAGCGCAGGCGGGGGAATTGCCGAACATCGATTTTGCGCTGACCTTGCTGGCCACCGCCCACCGGCTGCCGGATGACGCGCCGTTCATCCTGTTTGCGCTGGGCCGCTGCGTCGGCTGGCTGGCGCATGCACTCGAACAAGCGCAGGCGCGCCGCCCGATACGGCCCAGGGCCCGCTACATCGGCCCTAGCGCAGGAACTTGTTGATGGCGCTGGCGTTAGCGCTATCCAGATTGAGGAACTGGTAACCGATCTTGAAATGGTCGCCGCTGAATATGCAATAAGTCACCTTGGAACGGCAGGTCAATATCTGCGGCTTGCCATCGAGGAATAGCTCGAACGTCACATTCCCCATATGGCCCACGGCCAACTTGTGCTCGAACGTTATCGACAACCCGCTGGCGCTGATATCGAGCGTGCGTCCCGGCTGGGGCGGCATGCCGTCCATCACCGCCACTACCTTGGAGCGCAGGATCTTGCGCGCGACTGACCTCTGATCGACTAACACTATCTATCCTCTTGTACGTTTGCGTTACCAATTATTTAGTATTAATGATTACAACACGTAACAATACAACGTTATTGGATTTCGCGCAGCTTATTGAAGGCATCGTCGATGCGATCGACCGCGATGATGGTCATGCCCTCGATCGGCTGCTTGGGCGCATTGGCGGTCGGTATCATCGCCATCGAGAAGCCCAGCTTGGCCGCCTCGCGCAAACGCTCCTGTCCGCGCGGCGCCGGCCGGATCTCGCCCGCCAGCCCCACCTCGCCGAACACCACGAAGCCGCGCGGCAGCGGCTTGCTGCGCATCGACGAATTAATCGCCAGCAGCACCGCCAGGTCGGCCGCCGGTTCGGTGATCTTGACCCCGCCCACCGCGTTGATGAACACGTCCTGGTCGAAGGCCGCAATGCCCGCATGGCGGTGCAGCACCGCCAGCAGCATCGCCAGCCTATTCTGCTCCAAACCCACCGACAGGCGGCGCGCATTAGGCAGGTGGCTGGCGTCGACCAGCGCCTGGATCTCCACCAGCAGCGGACGCGTGCCCTCCTGCGTCACCATCACGCAGGAGCCGGGCACCTGGTTGTCATGCTGGGACAGGAACAGCGCCGACGGATTGGACACGCCCTTCAAACCCTTCTCCGTCATGGCGAACACGCCCAGCTCGTTGACCGCGCCGAAACGGTTCTTGATCGCGCGCACCAGGCGGAAGCTGGAATGATTGTCGCCCTCGAAATACAGCACCGTATCGACGATGTGCTCCAGCACGCGCGGCCCGGCCAGCGCGCCCTCCTTGGTCACATGGCCGACCAGGATGATGGTGATGCCGGTCTGCTTGGCCACGCGGGTCAGCTGCGCCGCGCACTCGCGCACCTGGGCCACCGAGCCCGGCGCCGAACTGAGCGCGTCCGAATACACGGTCTGGATCGAATCGATCACCGCCACTTCCGGCTTCAGGTCGGCCAAGGTGCCGAGGATCTTCTCCAGCTGTATCTCCGCCTGCAGTTTCAGATCGCGGGCGTCGATGTTCAGGCGCTTGGCGCGCAGCGCGATCTGCGCCCCGGACTCCTCGCCGCTGACATACAAGACTCGTTTCAGATGCGACACATTGGCCAGCGCCTGCAACAGCAGGGTCGACTTGCCGATGCCCGGATCGCCGCCGATCAGCACCACGCCGCCGGCCACCAGGCCGCCGCCCAGCACGCGGTCGAACTCCTCGATGCCGGTGCCGAAGCGCGGCACGTCGATGGCGTCGATATCGGCCAGCGACAGCACCGGCGCGGTCTGCGCCAGCGACATGTGCTGCGGTTGCGAGTAACGGTTGTTGCCGCCCGCCTCGACGACGGTCTCCACCATCGTGTTCCACTGCTGGCACGATGGGCACTGGCCGGTCCACTTGGTGGCCGTGCCGCCGCAGTCGCTGCAGGTGTAGTTGGTCTTTGCCTTGGCCACTTAGTTAGTCCCCATCATCAGCCTTCCACAACCGGCACGCGCTGCGCCAGCGCGCACATCAGCTCATAGCCGATGGTGCCGGCCGCCGTCGCCACGTCGTCGACCGGCATGCCGCGCCCCCACAGCGTGACCTTGCTGCCGACGCCCGCCGACGGCAAGCCCGTCAGGTCCACCGTCAGCATGTCCATCGACACCCGGCCCACCAGCGTGGTCGCCACGCCATCGACCAGCACCGGCGTGCCCATCGGCGCGCTGCGCGGATAGCCGTCCGCATAACCGCAGGCCACCACGCCGATGCGCATCGGGCCCTCGGCCTGGTAGCGGCTGCCGTAGCCGACCACGTCGCCGGCGACGATGTTCTGCACGCCGATGATCTCGCTGCTCAAGGTCATGGCCGGCTCCAGGCCGAACGATGCCGCCGTGGCGCCGCCCGGCGAGCCGCCGTACAGCATGATGCCGGGACGTATCCAGTCGTTGCGCAAGGTTTGCTGGTGCATCAGCACCCCCGCCGAATTGGACAGGCTGCGCGCCCCCGCCAGCCCGGCCGTGCCCAGCTCGAAGCGGCGCACCTGCTCGGCGATCGGCAGCAGCGGATGCTCGGCGTCATCGGCGTTGGCGAAGTGGGTGATCATGGTGATGCTGCCGACGCAGGAAATCGCGCTCAGGCGCGCATGCGCGGCGGCGTAGGCGTCCGGCATGAAGCCGAGCCGGTTCATGCCGCTGTTCATTTTCAGATGCAGATCAAATTTGATGCCGCGCGCCGTCAGCGCCGCCTGCGCCGCCTCCAGCCACGCCAGCTGCTCGACGCAATGCACGGCGGCCTGGAGGTTGTAGCCGGCCATGGTGTGCAGGTCGGCCGGGTCGAAGAAACCCTCCAACAGCAGGATCGGCTTCTTCCAGCCCAGCTCGCGCAGACGCACGGCGTAGTCGACTTCCACCAGCGCCAGGCCGTCGGCCTCGGCGAAACCGCGCATCGCCCGCTCCAGGCCGTGGCCGTAGCCGTTCGCCTTGACCACCCCCCAGGCCTTGGCGCCGGGCGCATTGGCCCTGGCGCGGGCCAGGTTTTGCTTCATGGATTCAACGTGGATGGTTGCGAGGATCGGCCTAGGCATATGCAATTTGAGCGGAATATGGGAAGGCCGTATTTTACCGTGTAGCCGCCTGACTGCACGGCTCAATTCTTGGGGATACGATCAAAGCATGGTATAAAGCAAGCCAGATAAGTTTTCAGGCACCCCAGAATGAATCGTGGTTTCTATACCATTATGGCAGCGCAGTTTTTTTCGTCCCTGGCGGACAATGCGCTGCTCTTTGTTGCGATCGACCTGCTGGTAACGATGAAGTCCCCGGCGTGGATCACACCTCTGCTGAAACTGTCATTTACGCTCTTTTACGTATTGTTGGCCGCATTTGTCGGCGCCTTCGCCGACTCTATGCCCAAGGGCAAGGTCATGTTCATCTCCAACCTGATCAAGGTTGGCGGCTGCCTGCTGATATTCGCCCACGTCCATCCCTTATTGGCTTATGCGCTGGTCGGTTTTGGCGCCGCAGTATATTCGCCGGCCAAATACGGCATCCTCACCGAATTGCTGCCCGCTGAAAAACTCGTGGCCGCCAATGGCTGGGTCGAGGGCCTGACCGTGATGTCGATTATTTTCGGCACCGTCATGGGCGGCAAGCTGGTCGGTGGCCAGGTGTCGTCCTTCCTGCTCGGCTTTGACTTCCCGCTGATCGACACCGGCATCGACACCCCGCCCGAGGCGGCGCTGTGCGTGGTGGTGGTCATCTACATGCTGGCGGCGCTGTTCAACACCCGCATCCCGGACACCGGCTGCGTCTACGGTCACCAGGAACGCAACCCGATCAAGCTGATCACCGACTTCGCCAACTGCTACGGCCTGCTGTGGAAAGACAAGCTGGGCCAGATCTCGCTGGCCGTCACCACACTGTTCTGGGGCGCCGCGCAGACGCTGCAATTCATCGTGCTGGAGTGGGCCAACCGCACCCTCAAGCTGAGCTACGAACAATCGACCAGCCTGGTCGGCGTGGTCGCCATCGGCGTCGCGCTGGGCGCGGTGCTGTCGGCGCGCTTCATCTCGCTGCGCAAATCGCTCAACGTGATCCCGATGGGCATCGCCATGGGCGTCATCGTCATCAGCATGGTGATGGTGAAATCGGTGGCGCTGGCCTATCCGCTGCTGATCCTGGTCGGCCTGCTGGGCGGCTTCTTCCTGGTGCCGATGAACGCACTGCTGCAACACCGCGGCCACGTGCTGATGAGCGCCGGCCACTCGATCGCGGTGCAGAACTTCAACGAAAACCTGTCCATCCTGACCATGCTGGCGGTGTACTCGCTGATGCTGCGCGGCCACCTGAACCTGGACGTCATCATCGTGCTGTTCGGCCTGTTCCTGGCCGGCACCATGTACTTCATCATGCGCAAGCATGCGGCCAACCAGCGCGAATTCGATTCGGTCGCGCTGATCGGCGAGCTGAAACACTGACAGTTTAAGCCGGCAGCGCGCCGTCCAGGCGGCGCTGCGCGGCTTGCGCGCGCCAGTCGTCCGGCACCACGAAGCCGCGACACCGCTCCACCAGCCACTCCCCGCGCCGCTCCAGCTCCGCCACCATCACCGGCGCGGCCACCTGCGCCATGTGCTCGTGCAGCGCGGCCAGCAGTTCATCCTTGCTCATCGCGCTCGATTCCAGCGGCACCTTCAACGGCGCCAGCCAGTGCAGGCGCGGCATGATGGCGTAGCGCTCGCCCTGCAACGCAGCGGCCTGCTGCAGCGTGATCCAGAAGCCGTGGCAATGCGGCTGCGAGATGCCCGCCATCGCCGCCGCGCCCTCGCCGCCCGGATAGAACAGCCAGCCCTTGACCAGCGCCTGCGCGCGCGCCACCGGCTGCGGCAGCAAGGGCTGGGCGGCCGGATGGCTGGCCAGCGACAACTGCCTGTCGAAGATCTTGCGCATCTTGGCGCCCAGCGTGTCGGCCAGGTTGGGGCCGATCAGGCCGTTGAAGTCGGCGCCGGCCTCGCTGGCGTCGAGCAGGTAGAACTTGGTGGCGAATTCCAGGTGGACCAGGTCGTCGCCGTCGCGCAGCAGGAAGTCGAATTCGCCGACGGTGTCGTTGCGGCTGGCGCGCACTTGCAGGCCGTGCGCGACCAGTTTTCCGTGCTCGGCGAAATAGAAGGCCATCAGCCTTTCTGCGTACAGGCCGAGGCGCGAATAGTGGCGGCTGCCCAGCGCGGCTTCCAGCGGAATCAGATCCTGCTCCAGCGCGGCCAGCCAGTCGGCCGTTTCCGGCGACATCGGGCCCAGCGTGGCGATACGGCCGTGCCAGTGCGGCGAGGCCGGGTCCAGCAGATCGGGGGCATCCAGCAGCCAGGCCAGCGCGCGAACGTGCGGGCGGGTCAGGTGCCCCCAGCGCTGTTCGAAGCGTGCTTGATAGCTGCCCGCCGGCGCAGACGTGTTCACCGGCGCGGCGAGCGGCAGGCTAGTCACGGGCAGCCTTGGCCAGACACAGATCGCCCCAGGCCTTGGCCTTGTCTTCCGGCTTGCGCAACAGGTCGTCCGGGTGATAGGTGGCCACCACCGGCAGCTGGGCGGCGCCGTAGCGCATCACCTGGCCGCGCGCGGCAGGACCCATCATCAGGCCCCTGGCGGCGTGCTGGCCGAAGGTCATGGCCATGGTCGCGCCGGTCAGCGCCAGTTCGCGTTCCAGGAACGGACGGCAGGCCAGCAACTCCTCGCCGCTCGGCGCGCGGTCGGCGCCATCGGGGCCGGACGGGCGGCACTTGACCAGGCTGGTCACGTACACCTCCGTCTGCGGTTTCAGCGAGATGGCTTTCAACATATTGTCCAGCAACTGGCCGGCCTCGCCGGCGATCGCCTGGTTTTCCTTCTCGTCCAGGCGCGACGGCGCGGCGGCGATGGCGATCCAGCTGGCGTCGGCGGCGCCGCGGCCGTTGACGGCGTTGCGGCGCGTATCGCACAACGCGCAGCGGGTGCAGGTGGAGACGGCGGTCTTCAACGCGCTCCAATCCATCGCGGCGATGGCGGCATCGCTGACCGGCTCGGCGCGTGCCGGCGCGGGCGCCTCGTCGAACCAGGCGGTCGAGTCTTCGTCGGCCGCGCCGAAAGCTACTTCTTCGGCCGGCGGCTCGGCAGCGAGCGATGGCGCGGGCGCCGGGGCTGGTGCAGGTGCAGGCGTTGGCGCTGGCGCTGGCGCAGGGACGGCAACTGGCACTGGCGCCGAAACTGGCGCCGGGACGGCAGCTGGCGCCGGCGGCGCTTCAGCCACCACCGCGACCGGCTCCCCGGCCACGTCATCCTCAACGGCCGCCTCTTCGCCGACCGGCGGATTGCGCAACTTCCATTGCACACCCACGCCCATCTCGTCGAGGAACACGGTGCTGCGGGCTATCGTCTGACTCATACACTGAACCGCATAACGATGGCGTCCTCGCGTTGCTGATTGGCGGCCGGGTAATAGCCCTTGCGCCGACCGATATGTTTAAATCCGTAGCGCTCGTAAATCTCCAGCGCCCGCGTATTCGATGGCCGCACTTCCAGCAGCACCGACTCCATGCCCAGCCCGCGCGCGCAAGCCACGGCCTGGTTCAGCAGGAACCGTCCCAGGCCCTGCCCCTGCCGCTCCGCCGACACCGCCACGTTCAGCAGATGCGCCTCGTCGACGATCGTCATCAGCAGGAAATAACCCAGCAAGTCGCCATGCTGGTCGCGCAACACCCACGCCTCATAATTGCTGTTGAGGGAATCGACGAAATTGGCCATGCTCCAGGGATGCGGATAAACGCTCTCCTCGAGCGCCACCACATCGTGCAAATCGGCTTGCCGCATCGGCTCATAGTTCAGCCGCGCCAGGTCCCACATCTGCTTCATGCGCCACCTTCGGCGGCTTTGGCGGCCGCCATGTCGCGCCGCTCGGCCTGGGTGTAGGCGATCTTGTTACGCAAATACAGTGGCTGGGCCTCGGCCGCCGTCACGGTGGCGCCGGCGGCAAAGGCGATCGCCGCCAGCTGCGCGACCTGCTCCGCATGCGGCATCACCTCGGCAAAGCCGCCGCCGGCAAACGCCTCGGCATAGGCCGACAGACCGTTGCCGCAAGCGACAGGCGCGCCCAGCGGCTGCACGCCCTCCGGCGCCGACAGCGCGGGCGGCAGCACCGCTGCCGGCGCGGCGCCGTCCGCAAAGCGGTACTGGGCCCAGTACACCTCGCCCATGCGCGCATCGAGCACCGCCAGCACGTCGCTGGCGCCGTGCCGCTGATGGCAGGCCAGCGCCATCGCATCCAGCGTCACCACCGGCACCACCGGCAGCTTGCCGCCGAAGGCCAGGCCCTGGGCGATCCCGCAGGCGGTGCGCACGCCGGTGAACGAACCGGGGCCGGAGCCGAAGGCGATGGCGTCGCAGTCTTTCAAGGCGATGGCGGCTTCGGCCAGCAACGCCTGTATCATCGGCAGCACCGATTGCGAATGGGTGCGCACGCCCGAGGACACGCGGCTGATGACGGTCTGGCCGCGCAGCAGCGCGACCGAGGCCAGTTCGGAGGAGGTTTCAATGGCAAGAATAATAGGCATGCCGTATTTTAACCTGCCGCGCTGGCAGGCGCGACCCCGCGCGGAGATGTAGAATACGCCCCTTAGGCGCAGAGGCCGCCGTTAGCCGACGAATACCATGCACAGTGTGACCCTGAATTCCGAGAATCGCGCAGAGATCGCCGCCGCCCTGGCCGGCGACCGCTGGATCGTGGCCTGCCTGTGCGCGGCCTGGTGCGGCACTTGCGCCACCTACCGCGCCACGTTCGAGGAGCTGGCCGCGCGCCACCCGGACAAGCTGTTCGTCTGGATCGACATCGAAGACCATGCCGACGTGGTGGGCGACCTGGACGTGGACAACTTCCCCACCCTGCTGCTGCAGCACCACGAACTGGTGGCCTTCTTCGGCACCATGCTGCCGGAGGCCGCGCTGGCGCACCGCCTGATACAAGCCAAGTCCGCGCTCAGCGACGCCGAACTGGCCGAGCTGGCCGCCAGCAGCGAAGAACGCCGCCTATGGCAGGCCGACTGCAACCTGCGCACCTTGATGCGCAACGCGCAGGCCTGAACGGCGGCGTCATCAAACGCTGCCGGAAGCCACCGGCAGCGCCTCGGACTTCCAGCGCAGCATGCCGCCGGCCAGATTGGCGACCTGGCTGAAGCCGGCCTTGGTCAGCAGCACGCTGGCCTGGGCCGAGCGCACGCCCGAGCGGCACACCGCCACCACCGGCCGCGCGCGGTCCAGCTCCCCCACGCGATCCATCAGCTGCGACAGCGGCACCAGCCGCGCGCCCTCCAAATGGCCCAGCTGGTCGATGAACTCCGGCGCCTCGCGCACGTCGACGATCTGCGCCTCGGCCAGATGCTCCAGCAACACCATCGGCTCGATCTCCCACACGCCGCTGAAGCGCAAGGTCAGCGGCGCCCAGGTCGGCGCATCGGGCGCGGGCAGGTTGCCTTCCGGCTGGCCACAGCGCATATTGGCCGGCACCGCGATCGCAATCAGCTTGGGATGCGGCAGGTGCAGATTGTTCATATGCCCGGCAAAGTCGCCCTCGTCCACATCGCCGCCCAGGCGCGGATTGAAACGGCGTTCCTCCGCCACGCTGGTCACGGTGATGCCGCGGTAGTCGTGGGCGGGATAGAGCAGGCAGGTCTCGGGCAGCGTCAGGATCTGCTCGCGCACCGAGGCGAACAGCTGCTGCGGACTGCCCTGCTGGAAATCGGTGCGGCCGCAGCCGCGTATCAGCAGGCTGTCGCCGGTGAAGGCCATGCTTTCGTCATCGAGCACAAAGGTCAGGCAGCCGTTGGTGTGGCCGGGCGTGGCCCGCACCGTCAGATGGCGGCTGCCGAAATCGATGCGGTCGCCATGTCGCAGCGGGCGGTCGGCCAGCTCCGCGCCCGCCGCCTCCGCCAGCGCGATGCGGCTGCCGCAGCTCTGATGCAGGCGCCAGGCGGCCGTCACGTGGTCCGCGTGGACGTGGGTGTCCAGCGTGGCCAGCAGACGCAAGCCCAACTCCTTCAACAACGCCAGGTCGCGCGGCGCCTGCTCGTAGACCGGGTCGATCAGCAGCGCCTCGCCGCTGTCACCCAGCAGATAGGTGTAGGTGGAGGAGGTTGGATCGAAAAGCTGACGAAAAATCATGATGGCGGCATTCTGAAATATCAAACAACCCTTAGCTTAGTCTGTCTGCCCGCCACTGCGCAAGTGGCGCTGGCGCAATTGCGTAGCAAGAAACGGGTAGCCCATCATCCGCCGCCTGCCTATGCTGGAGCCCCACTATCACTCCAGCAAAAGGAAAAAACCATGCATCAGCTAACAGGAAAAGTGGCGATCGTCACCGGCGCAAGTTCGGGCATCGGCTACGAGACGGCCAGGCTATTTGCGCGTGAAGGTGCAAAGCTGGTCGTGACGGCGCGCCGCCAGGCAGAACTCAATGCGCTGGTCGCGGACATCGAACGCGACGGCGGCGAGGCGGTCGCCGTCGCCGGCGACATCCGCGACGAACAACTCGCACGGGCACTGGTGGAAACGGCGCTCGGCCGCTTCGGCGGGCTCGATATCGCCTTCAACAACGCCGGCATGACGGGCGACGCCACACCGGTGTGCGACATTCCCATCGACGCCTGGCAGGCCATCGTCGACACCAACCTGACCAGCGCCTTCCTCGGCGCGAAATATCAGCTGCCGGCCATGATCAAGCGCGGGGGCGGCTCCATCATCTTTACCTCGACCATCGTTGGCACCACGGTCGGTTTTCCTGGCATGGGCGCGTACGCAGCCAGCAAGGCCGGCTTGATCGGCCTGATGCAGGTCATCGCCGTCGAATATGGCACCCACGGCATAAGGGCCAACGCGCTGCTACCCGGCGGCACCGACACGCCGATGGGCCGGGCCAGTGCCAACACGCCCGAAGCCCGTGCCTTCGTCGAAGGCCTGCACGCGCTCAAGCGCTTGGCACTGCCGGAGGAAATCGCCCGCTCGGCGCTCTATCTGGCCTCCGACGCATCGAGCTTCACCACGGGATCGAACCTGATAGTGGATGGCGGCAACTCGGTCAACCGGACGTGAGTCGCACCGCCGAGTGATTGCACGGCGTCTTCACGCCGGCGGGATAAGCACGGGCTGGGCGGTACGTCTGGGGCGAAACATTAGGAAAATTGGGTAGAGTTTCATAGCTCGAACTCGATCTGACGGTGGCTCGCCGATAAGTTAGCTTTTTCCTTAGACCGCTACCGCCCCATTGCGGACCTTAGATGGTGACTGCGCTTCATACGAAAGCGCGGCACATGAGATTGCGTTCACTCGCAAGACGCGTAATGTATCTCACCCCTACCCTATCCGCCGGCCATTTGATTGCTTCAAACACACTTTTTCCCCGTGGTTGTTTGGGACTGCCGACTGGCAGTTCCGCCAGTACCCAGATCGCGAAGCTCAGGGAATCGAGCGAATGACACCGCCGTCGACGCGCAGCGCGGCGCCGCTCGTACCGGAAGCCTGCTCCGAGCAGACGTAAATAACCATGTTCGCGACTTCCTCGGTCGTCGTGAACCGGTTGATCAGCGTCGTAGGGCGCATCGTCTTAAGAAAGGTTTGTTCCGCTTCCTCCTGCGTGATGCCCTGTTCCCCAGCGGTCGCCTTCATCCAGTTACCCAGGATCTCGGATCGGGTTGGTCCGGGCAAAACCGCGTTGACGGTGACGCCAGTCCCACCGACCAGCTCTGCAAGCCCCCTCGACACGGCGAGCTGTGCTGTCTTTGTCATGCCGTAGTCGATCATCTCCTTGGGTATCGCTACCCCCGACTCGCTGCTGATGAAGACGACCCGTCCCCAGCCGCGCTGGACCATCCCGGGCACGTAGTGCCGTGCGGCGCGCACGCCGCTCATGACATTGAGTTGGAACAGGTCAAGCCACTCGCTGTCCTTCTGTTCAAAGAAGCCGTTGAGGTGGGCCGTGCCGAGGTTGTTGACGAGAATGTCGGCATCCTTCACCTTATCCACGAGGGCTGCTGATCCCTCAGCCGTTGAGAGGTCGGCGACCACGCCCGTAAATTCCGCCTTGGGCAGCAGCGCACGCAGTTCCTGCAACGCTGCTGCGACCCGCTGTTCTCCGCGCCCGTTGATGACGACCGATGCGCCCGCGCGCGCGAGCCCTTCGGCGATTGCGCGGCCAATGCCTGCCGTCGATCCGGTCACGATGGCCTTGCGGCCTTTAAGTTCGATCTTCATGCTGTTCTTCTCCAATAGTGTGAGTTAAGTGATCCATCCGCTGATCCGGACTGGACGCACGTCACGAGCCAGATCCAATCTCGCTCGCACAGATGCGAGTTCAGTGCCGTTCCGCCGAAAGCGCTGAAGCCTGAGCGGCGCGCCCAGGCTTCAGGATAAATGCGTCAACCTGCCTTCTTTGCTGCCTCCGCCTCCGCTGCCCGAGCAAGGCGTTCGACCCAGTCCTGGTGATAGCGGTAAAGCCCACCGGGATGCTTGTGTCCGAGCACGTCGAGGAACCAGGGACCTTGTTGCGTCTCTTCCGTCAGCACGTGACAACCTTCTTCAGTGGGAGTTATGACCCAGCCGTGATAGGCGCTCGACCCCGTCTCGTCGCCGTCGACTGTTGTAGCCCACGCGAGCCTTTGGTTTGGCACGTACTCGGTCACGACAAGGCTCATCGGAAAGCCAACCGTCACTCGGCTGTATTTTGTGCCGAGCGCCAATTCCTTCTCACCGGTCAGGATTTTGACTTGATCCTCGGGCGGGAAATAGCTCGACCAATTCTCCGCGTCGACGAGCAGCTTCCACACAACTTCAGGCGTCGCTTTCACGTCGATGTCGTTGAGCGCGTAGATGGCCGACGTTCTCGGGTCAAAGCGCTCGGGCCAGATTACGTGGTCGTACATTGCTCACTGCTCTTTCTTGAATAGGTCTTGAAAAATTAGCGGCGCCCAGTTCTTGTCCCGGGCCTGCACGAGCTGACCGCCTTCCGCGATCTTGCCGAGACTGATCGGCGCGTAGCCGAGCTTCGCGACCAGGGCGGCAACCGTTGCGGTGGCGCCTTCGTCGTCGCTCGATAGAAAGATCGCCCGACTGCCTCCAGCGGTGCCAGGTTCCTGTGCGAGCACACCTGCGGGCAGATGGTTGAATGCCTTCACGAGGTATGCGCCAGGCAGCGCTTTCGCCACGATTGCTGAGGAAGGCAGGTTGTCGAGGTCGGACACCGGCACGCCGTAGGCATTGGTGGCGTCGATGACGACCTTGCCCTGCCATGTCGGGGCGGCCTTGGCAACGTCGCGGTGCGCCCAGAATGGAACCGCCAGAATGATCACGTCGGCCTTGAGTGCCTCCTGCAGCGCCAGGGGAACGACCTTGTCACCAAGCTCTTCGACCATCGACGCGATGGAGTCTGGGCCGCGAGTGTTCGCGATGCCAACCGAGATGCCGCTGCGGGCGAATTGCCGGGCTAGGGCTTTACCGACGTTGCCGGTTCCGATGATGGAATAAGTCATGTTGAATTCCTTGAATGAACGTTATAAATTTCGGGAGCCTTCGTGAATTAGTTCACTTCAGATTACCTCGCCCCATTCGAATGATGGCGGTTAACATGTATTTTGAAAAGAGAGTATATTGAGATGGAATCCATCTATTTTTGAGATGAAAGGAAACGTGAATGCTTGATGGCGTCTCCCTGGACCAACTCAGAACCTTCATCGCCGCCGTGGATGAGGGCAGCTTCTCGGCCGCAGCTCGAAAGCTCAACCGCGTTCAATCGGCGGTGAGCGGCTGGGTCGGGGGGCTGGAAGACCAAATCGGGGTCACGCTGTTTGACCGCTCGGGTCGGTTTCCGAAGCTCACGCCAGAGGGCGTGCTGTTGCTCGCAGACGCTCGCAACGTCGTGTCAGGGGTCGACACGCTGAAGGCGCGTGCCAAGCTCATGAATTCAGGCGTAGAGGCTGAACTCTCCGTGGTAGTCGATGTGTTCTTTCCGACCACCGTTGTCAGCGCCGTCGCGAAAGCGTTCGCGCACCAGTTTCCGTTGACGCCACTGCGCCTCTTCGTGGAGGGCTTGGGCGCTGCTTATCTGCCCGTTCTGGACGGCCGATGCAGCCTGGGCATACTGACTCCGTTGCCTCAGACATTTCCATCACTGGTGAGCGAGCGACTGGGCGAATTGCCGTTGGTCGCGGTCGCTTCAGCATTTCACCCACTCGCGAACTTTAGCCATCGGATACCACGGCGTGAGTTGGCGAAACATGTACAACTTGTGCTCACCGACAGGTCCGACCTCACGGTCGGCCGGGACTTCGGCGTCGCATCGCCGTCGACTTGGCGTCTGGCCGACTTGTCGACCAAATATGCGTTCCTCAAAGACTGCGTGGGATGGGGAGGGATGCCCTTGCACATGGTAGAGAAAGACATCGCTGCGGGCACGTTGGTCGTTCTAGATGTGGATGAAATGCCGCGCACAGGTTTCATGCTGACGATGTCCGCATTTCATCAGCCTTCGCAACCGCCTGGACCCGCAGGCAAATGGTTCATTGACCATCTGAAGACTTTGTGGGAGCAAGACGATATCGTTCAGGTGCCGTAGGCAGGCATGTGTTCACGCCTGGGGCTTGACGAGTACGCCCGCGTTTTTGCACAGCCGGGCGGCGCACGTGCCGCGTTCAGCTATTACCGCGCAGCCTGCAGCGAGACCGGACTGCGGCAGAATCGGCACCGCGTTGATACCAAGTTACCAATGCCGGTGCTTGCCGTCGGGGGACAGTACAACGTGGGAGAGGGCATGTTCAACACTATAAAGCTGGTGGCGATAGACGCGCGCGGCGTAAATATTCCCGATGCCGGCCACCTTGTGCTCGAAAAAAACCCCGTTGATGTAGCGGAAGTGATACTGAAATTTGTGCGTGCAGATCAGCATGCGGATTGATGAAAATAACCAGTCACTTCAACTTCCGCTCTTGGCCGATCGCTGCCGGACGCCTGGCGTGATGTACCAATTCAAATCTAATCCCCGTGCTTCAGCGGCAACCCGACTGCCAGCTAGGATAGTTGCACCGCCGAGTGATTGCGCGGCGTGGCGTCTTCATGGAACAGATCGGCCAGATACTCGCACAGCTCATGCTCCGCAAGCTCGCCTGGCACAATGAAATCCGCAGGACGGCGCTTGCCCTCGGCGCCGAAGTAGAACGCCCGCCACGCGCCCCGCCCGCCGCTGATGGCGATCAGCCGGCCGAACACGTTGAAGCGCAACTCCTTCACAGCGTCAGCGGCAGGCTGCGCAGGCGCTTGCCGGTCAGCTTGAACACCGCATTGGCCACCGCCGGCGCGATCGGCGGCGTGGCCGGTTCGCCCATGCCCTCGGGATGCTCGGCGCTCGGCATGATGATGGTCTCCACCTCGGGCGCCTGGTTCATCCGCAGCACCGGATAGTCATGGAAGTTGGTCTGTTCGACCTTGCCGTCCTTGATCGTCACCGCGCCGAACAAGGCCGCCGACAGCCCGAACACCACCGCCGATTCCACCTGCTGCGCAATGATGTTGGGATTGACGGCGATGCCGCAATCGACCGCGCACACCACCCGGTGCACGCGGATCTCCGTGCCCTCGACCGATACCTCCGCCACCTGCGCGACGATGGTGCCGAACGACTGGTGCAGCGCCACGCCATGCGCGCGGCCCGCCGGCGCAACACCGGCCCGGGCCACCGCCGCGTCCAGCACCGCCCGATGGCGCGGGTGCCGCCTCAGCAGGCCGCGCCGGAATTCCACGCCGTCCTTGCCCGCCGCATGCGCCAGCTCGTCGATAAAGCTCTCTTTGAAAAACGCGTTGTGCGAATGCCCGACCGAACGCCAATACCCCAGCGGCACCGGACTGTCGACGATCACATGGCGGATGCGCTGGTTGGCGAATTCGTACTGCATATCGAACTCGCCTTCGACCGTGGTCTTGTCCGGCCCAGCGGGCGGCAAGCCCAGGTTGCGCTTGAAGAACTGGTGCGACACCGAACCGCTGGCCGACTTGTTATCGTAACCCAGCACATTGCCCGCCGCATCCAGGCTGGCGCTGAAGCGCGCCAATGCCGCCGGGCGGTACACGTCGTGCGTGGTGTCGTCCTCGCGCGACCAGATCATCTGCACCGGCAAACCGCGCGTCTCCCTGGCCAGCGCCACCACCTGCGCCACCATGTCCACATCCAGCCGCCGACCGAAGCCGCCGCCCAGCAGCGTCACCACCAGCACCACCTTGTCCTCAGGGACGCCGGCCACCTTGGCCGCCGTCTCCACCGCGAAACCGGGCGACTGCGTCGGCGCCCACAGGTACACATAGCCGTCCTTGACCTGCGCCGTGCAGTTGACCGGCTCCATCGCCGCATGCGCCAGATAGGGCGCGCGATATTCCGCCGTCAGGGTTTTGGCGACGCCGGCGACCTTGCCCTCCACCGCGTCCATGTCGCCGTCCTTGTAGTAGGCGTGGCCCGATTCCGCATCCAGTTTGGCCGCGAACTCCGCGTAGATGGCGGCGCTCGACATCTTGGCCCGCTCGTCGGTGGACCACTGCACCGGCAGGGCCAGCGCGGCCTGCCTGGCCTGCCACCAGGTCTTGGCCACCACCGCCACGCCGGCGCCGGCGCCGGTCTTTTCCGGCAGCGCGCTGGAAAAATCGACCACCCGCATCACGCCCGGCATCTGGAGCACCGCATCCTTGTCGACGCTGGCGACCGTGCCGCCGATCACCGGCGACATGCGCACCGCCGCATAGACCATGCCCTCGGGACGCACGTCGAGGCCAAACACCGCCGTGCCGTTCACTTTGGACGGCGTGTCGCGGCGCGGCTGCGCGCGGCCGATCAGCTTGAAATCCTTGGGCGACTTCAGGCGGATCTCGCCCGGCGACGCGGTGGCGGCGGCAACGGCCAGCGCGCCGTAGGCCAGGCGCCGGCCGTCGGCGTGGATGACGGAACCGTCTTCGGTGCGGCACTCTTCCACGCGCGCATTCCACTGTTTGGCAGCGGCGGCGACCAGCATCGCGCGCGCGGCGGCGCCGGCTTCGCGCATCGGCTGCCACGCATCCTTCACGCTGGACGAGCCGCCGGTGATGACCAGCCCCAGTTCGCGCGCCACCTTGCCGACGGTCCAGCTGACCACCGCTTTCAGGTTGCCCTTGTCGTCCGGGTGGAACGGCAGGCCGTCCTTGAGCATCGCGATATTGCCGTAGATTTTATCGGCCGGCGCCTGCACCAGCCGCACCGCCGACAGCGGCAGGTCCATCTCTTCGGCCACCAGCATCGGCAAGGCGGTGTGCACGCCCTGCCCCATCTCGCTGCGCGCCATGGCCACGCTGACGGTGCCGTCGGGCGCCACCGCCACCCAGCCATTGAGCGCGATCGAGGCGCCGCCCAGCAGCATCGGATGCGAGGCGTGCAGGCGCTGCCTCGGCGGCATCGCGCCCCAGCCCACCACCAGCGCGCCGAGCGCGGCCACGCCGCCGAAAATAAAGCGCCTGCGCGTTCTCTTGGATGGCTGCACTGGGGGTCTCCGATTGTTTATGGTTGATGCCAGCGTGTCAGCAAGTCTCGCGCTGCCACCGGCTTGCTGTAGAAGTAGCCCTGCGCCAGGCGGCAACCGTGGCGCAGCAGGAAGGCCGCCTGTTCTTCGGTCTCCACGCCCTCCGCGATCACGGACAGGTTCATGCTCTTGCCCAGCTGGATAATCGCGATGGCGATCGCCTCGTCGTTGACGTCGGTCGAGATGTCCTTGATGAAGGAACGGTCGATCTTCAAGGTCTGCACCGGCAACTGCTTCAAGTAGGCCAGCGACGAGTAGCCGGTGCCGAAATCGTCGATCGCCAGACCCACGCCGATCGAGTGCAAGTCGTTGATGAAGACCATGGCGTCGCCGGTGTTCATGATCACCGACTCCGTCACCTCCAGTTGCAGGCGGTCCGGCTCCAGCCCCGTCTCGCGCAGGATGTCGGCCACCATGTTGACGATGCTGCCGCGCTCGAACTGCTTGGCCGACAGGTTGACCGCCATCTTCGGCACCTGCAGGCCGGCCTCCTGCCAGCGCATCATCTGGCGGCAGGCTTCTTCCAGCACCCACTTGCCCAGCTGGTTGATGAAGCCCGTATCCTCGGCCAGCGGGATGAAGCGGATCGGCGGGATCAGGCCCAGCTCGGGGTGGTTCCAGCGCACCAGCGCCTCCACGCCGATCAGGCGGCCGGTGTCGATTTCCACCTGCGGCTGATAGTTGAGGAAGATCTCGTCCTTCTCGATCGAACGGCGCAGGAAGGTCTCCAGCCGCAGGCGCTCGACGCCCTCACCGGTCATCGACGGCGTATAGAAGCTGTAACCGTTGCGGCCGCGCGCCTTGGCCTGGTACATCGCCACGTCGGCGTTCCGTATCAGCATATTCAAATCGATCGCGTCTTCCGGGAACACGCTGATGCCGACGCTGCAGGTGACGAACAGCTCGTGGCCGGCCACCATGAACGGCTGCTCGAACATCTGCACCAGCTTCTCGGCGACCTGGCTGGCGCCGAACTGGTTCTCGATATTCTCCAGCAACACGATGAATTCGTCGCCGCCCAGGCGCGCCAGCGTGTCGCCCTCGCGCAGGCGTTCGAGCAGGGCCCTGGCGACCTGCTTGAGCAGCTCGTCGCCGATGTGGTGGCCCAGCGTGTCGTTGACGTTCTTGAAGCGATCCAGGTCGATGAACAACAGCGCCAGCTGCTCGCCGTCGCGCGCCGCGCGCAGCAAGGCGTGCTGCAGGCGGTCGTGGAACAGCAGGCGGTTCGGCAGCGCGGTCAGCGGATCGTGGTGCGCCAGGTGGTCCAGCTTCTCCTGCGATTCCTTGGCCTTGGTGATGTCGCTGAACACGCCGACGTAATGCGTGGTCTGGCCCTGGGTGTCGCGCACCGCGCTCACCGTCAGCCACTCCAGATACAGCTCGCCGTTCTTGCGGCGGTTCCAGATCTCGCCGCGCCAGAAGCCGGTTTCCACCTGCTCGGTCCACATGTCGGCGTAAAAGTCGGGGTCGTGGCGGCCGGAGCGCGTCAGCGTGTGGTCCTGGCCCAGCGCCTCCTGCTCGGTGTAGCCGGTGATCTGCGTGAAGGCCGGGTTGACGGCGACGATGACGCCGTGGGCGTCGAGCACCACCACGCCGTCGGCGATGTGCTCGATCACGGTGGCGGACAGGCGCAGCTTTTCCTCCGCCTCCTTGCGCGCGGTGATGTCGGCGTACACCCAGATGCTGCCTTCGTTGGCGCGCTTGTTGTCGAGCGCGTAGCCGCTGACCATGCACCAGAACAGGCTGCCGTCCTTGCGGCGGTAGTGGCGCTCTTCGTTGAAGTAGTCGCCTTCCGACAGCGACGGATACTGGCGCGCGCCGGCCGACTCGAAATCGAAGGAATTGGGGAACACGATGGCGGTCGAGGCCCCGGTCATGGCGCCCGGCTCGTAGCCGAACAGCTCTTCACAGCGGCGGTTGACCGAGACAATCCGGCGGTTACGCACGAACATCACGCCGAACATCACGTTGTCCAGGATCGCGCTCTGCTCGGCCAGCAGCGCCTCGATGCGCATCTCGTTGTGCTTGCGCTGGCTGATGTCGGAGATGATGCCGTCCACCCAGGGCGCGTTGCCGGCGCCGTCGTGCGGCTGCGGCTGGCCGTTCTCGGCCACCCAGCGCTCGGTGCCGGCGGCGTCCAGGATGCGGTATTCGACCTCGTAGGGCTGGGCGCCGCGGATCGCCTCGGACACCGCGCGGCGCTGCTTCTTGCGGTCTTCCGGCGCGATCAGGTTGGTCCACGAATGGGTGGTGCTGCGCATGAACTGCGCGGCCGAGTAGCCGGAGATCTCCTCGATGGCGTCGGAGACGAAATCGATCGGGCCGTCGGGACGGAAGCGGAACACCGCGCCCGGCACCTGGGTGACGATGGTGCGGAAGCGCTCCTCGCGCTGGCCGATGTCTTCGAACAGTCGCTTGATCGCCACCCGCATCTGCTCCAGCTGGCCGGCCAGGCGGCCCAGCTCGTCGTTGCCGACCAGGTCCAGCCGGGTTTCGAAATCGCCGTGCGACAGGCGGTCGGAGAAGCGCATCAGCTTGCGCAACGGCTTGATCAGGCGGGAATTGAGGAACAGCACGATCAGCAGCAGCGACACCATCAGCTGCCCGGCCAGCACGAACACATAGGACAGCTGCTTCTCGCGCAGCTCTTGCTGGCTGCGGGCGTCGTCCATTTCGACCGTGATGCGGCCGATGCGCTCGCCGCGCACCAGGATCTCGCGCTCGGCGCGGAACACATTGCCGACCGCCTTGCGCGGCGAGTGCACGCTCATGAACTGGGTGTCGGCCTGGCCGACCACCTCCACCTGCAGCACCGACTGGTCGCGCATGACCGACTCGACCAGCGAATGGGCCGACTCCGCGTTCATATTCCACAGCGATTCCTGCATGCCCAGCGCCAGGATGTCGGCATTGCGCTGCAACGATTCCTTCAGCGTGGCGCGCGCCGACTGCTGCTCGTGCACGCCGATCAGCAGGTAGCTGCCGATGATGGCCGGGATCACCAGGCCGCCAAACACCACCAACAACAGCGCACCATAGATCGAAAGGCCGTACAGGGCGCTGAGCCGGGTACGCATCCGCTGGTAGAAGGCGCTAATCATGCACCGGAATGTCGTAGTGATAAGTTTGCATCATCTGTTTAAAATTGGTTAGTCGCGCAAACTTTAAGCTTACTAACTGGAATTATGCACGGAAATGCATCGAAAAGTCATGGCGCAAGCAAAAAACCCACAGGCAGGCTATCATCGCGGCTCAATTCAACAGAGGGCCTTGCCATGACCACTTTCTCCATGTATTCCGCCTCCATTCCCGTGTTCAAGCAAATTCTGAACAGCCTGCTGGTCATCCTCGACAAGGCTGAAACCCACGCCGCCGAGAAAAAGATCGAGCCTAACGCGCTGCTGCAGTTCCGCCTGTTCCCGGACATGCTGCCGTTCACCCGCCAGATCCAGATCGCCTGCGACTTCTCGAAAGGCGCCGCAGCCCGCCTGGGCGGCCTGGAAGTGCCGTCGTACGAAGACACCGAAACCAGCTTCGCCGAGCTGAAAGAGCGCATCGTCAAGACCCTGGCCTACATCGATAGCGTGCCGGCCAGCGCCATCGAAGGCAGCGAAACGCGCGAAATCACCACCGGCAGCGGCGAGAAGACCAAGCACTTCACCGGCCAGAGCTATCTGTTCCACTACGCGCTGCCGCACTTCTTCTTCCACGCCACCACGGCTTACGACATCCTGCGCCACAACGGCCTGGACATCGGCAAGAAGAACTTCATCGGCACCTATTAAATCACGTGTTCCGGCGCGGGTAGCCCTGCGCCAGGATGCGCTGCCACACCAGCTCCTTCTGCTCGTCGTTCATCGACACCCAGTGCGCCACCTCGACCACCGACCTGCCGCAACCGCGGCAGATCTCGTCGAAGGTGGTGGAGCACACCGCCACGCAAGGCGTATCCGGCCGCACCGGCAGGTCGGCCATCATTTCACCTGCATCAACTTGTCCCAGCCGTCATGGCCCAGGGCGCGCAGCGTCTCGATGTTCTTTTCAAAGATGTCGCCCGCTTCCGGGAAAGCCTCGACCGCGCGTTCCACGCTTTCCTCGCGCAGCAGGTGCAGCGTCGGGTAGGGCGCGCGGTTGGTGTAGTTTTCGATATCGTTCTTGTGGGTGTCGGCGAACTGGTAGTCCGGATGGAAGCTGGCCACCTGCAGGATGCCGTCCAGCTCCAGGTCTTCCAGCGCGGCGTCGGCCACGTCGAGGAACTCGTTGTAGTCTTCGAAGTCGGCCAGCACGTTCGGATGGATGATCATCGTCGTGTCGACCTTTTCCGGCGAGGTTTCGGCCAGGTATTCCAGCTCTTCGATCAGCTTTTCCAGCAATTCCTCGGGCGTGGCGGCCTCGCAGACCACGTAGCGGATCTGCTTCTTGACGTGCACGGCCTTGGCAAACGGACACAGGTTCAGGCCGATGACGGCCTTCTCCACCCAGTTGACGGTCTCGGCGATGACGGCGTCGTGATCGATGGCGGGCTTACTCATAGTTCAATTCCTTGGTGACTGCTCAAAAGCAGAATTGTACGCACTCTTTGCGCGAACTCATACTTCAGCCATTTTGCGGCGATCTCCGCCTTATTTACACAGAATTATTGCGGAAAAGAATTAGTCATCCACCTGACATATTTCTTGACTCGCTAACCCTACCTTCGTACACTCCACGTTTATTCATAGTCCGCTCGATGTTGCTCGTCGATAACAATGGAAAACTATGCAAGCACGTATTTCTAAATCCGCCGCCCTGGCGACCCTGCTGGCCCTGATGGCGCCGGCGATCAGCCAGGCCAACGATGAAGCACCGGGCCTGGCGCCGGCGGCATTCCTGCCGATGTCCGCCCTGCCCAAATCCCCCGCCCTCGATGTCTCCTCCCTGAAAATCAACAAACCGGCCAAGTTGGCCGAGGATGATGCTTTCCGCGAAAAAGACGTGTGGGGCCGCATCCGCAGCGGCTACGCCATTCCGGATATCAGCAACGAGCTGGTGGCCAAGCACGTCAACTGGTACGCCGCCCGTCCCGACTACATCAGCCGCACCACGGCGCGCGCCTCGCGCTACCTGTTCCACGTCGTCACCGAGCTGGAAAAGCGCGGCATGCCGACCGAGCTGGCGCTGCTGCCCTTCATCGAATCGGCGTTCAACCCGCAAGCGCTGTCGAGCGCCAACGCCGCCGGCATGTGGCAGTTCGTGCCGGGCACCGGCCGCGACTACAACCTCAAGCAGGACGCCTTCAAGGACGAGCGCCGCGGCGTGCTGGCCTCGACCGACGCCGCGCTGAGCTACCTGCAGCGCCTGTACGACATGTTCGGCGACTGGCAACTGGCGCTGGCTGCCTACAACTGGGGCGAAGGCTCGGTGCAGAAGGCCATCAAGCGCAACCAGGCCGCCGGCAAGCCGACCGACTTCGAAAGCCTGGCCGAGCTGATGCCGGCCGAAACCCGCAACTACGTGCCCAAGCTGCAGGCGGTGAAGAACATCATCGCCAATCCGGCCCAGTACGGCCTGAACCTGCCGGCCATCGACAACACGCCCTACTTCACCGCCGTCGACAAGACCAGCGACATCGACCTGACCATCGCCGCCCACCTGGCCGAGCTGTCGGTCGACGAGTTCAAGGCGCTGAACCCGCAGTTCAAGCGCCCGGTCATCACCGGCGACGACCAAACCAAGATCCTGCTGCCCAAGGCAAACGCCGCCAAGTTCCACCTGAACCTGGCGCAGTGGGGCAAGGACCTGTCGACCTGGACCACGCACAAGATCACCAGGGCCCGCGAAAGCATCGGCGCCCTGGCCTCGCGCTTCCACACCACGCCGGAAGTGATACGCCAGGCCAACAACATCCCGCGGCGCTCCCTGCTGAAAGCCGGCTCCACCATCCTGGTGCCGAAGATTTCGACCTCGGCCAGCATCGACATCTCGCCTGAAGTGGAGCGCAACGCCACCGTCGCCTTCGAGGCCGAGCGCGAGCGCACCACCAGCCGGTCCGGCTACAAACTGGCCAAGGGCGGCAGGGCCGCCAAGTCCGGCCCGGTGGCGCTGGTCAAGGCGCGCGTCCCGCGCAACGCCGTCAAGGGCAATCACCGCAAAAACCACGACTGACCACAGCCCGGCCCCGGTGAGCACGCCTGCCGCCGGGGCTGCGGCCGCGATCAAAGGTTGCAGTCGCGGCCCACTCGCCCTACAATCTTGGTCTTGCAGCGGCCGGCAACGCGCCTCTCACACACACACAACCCCACTGACGTCGCCAGCCAGCCCACAGGGCAAGCCACGGCGCGCAGTTGCAATCGGAGTCACTATGGCGTTCTTGCAAGGCAAAAAAATCCTCATCACTGGTTTGCTGTCGAACCGTTCCATCGCTTACGGTATCGCCAAGGCCTGCCATCGCGAAGGCGCCGAACTGGCATTCACCTACGTCGGTGAACGCTTCAAGGACCGCATCACCGAATTCGCCGCCGAGTTCGACAGCAAGCTGGTCTACGACTGCGACGTCGGCAGCGACGAGCAGATCGCCGCCCTGTTCGCCGACCTGGGCCAGAGCTGGTCGCAGCTGGACGGCCTGGTGCACGCGATCGGCTTCGCGCCGCGCGAAGCGATCGCCGGCGAGTTCCTGGACGGCCTGACCCGCGAAAACTTCCGCATCGCCCACGACATCTCGGCCTACAGCTTCCCGGCGATGGCCAAGGCCGCGCTGCCGCTGCTCAAAGATGGCTCGTCGCTGCTGACCCTGTCGTACCTGGGCGCGGTGCGCGCCATCCCTTACTACAACACCATGGGCCTGGCCAAGGCGTCGCTGGAAGCGTCGGTGCGCTACCTGGCGGAAAACCTGGGCAAGCTGGGCATCCGCGCCAACGGCATCTCGGCCGGTCCGATCAAGACCCTGGCCGCGTCCGGCATCAAGGACTTCGGCAAGCTGCTGGGCTTTGCCTCGTCGCACGCGCCGCTGCGCCGCAACGTCACCATTGAAGAAGTGGGCAACACCGCCGCCTTCATGCTGTCCGACCTGGCCTCCGGCATCACCGGCGAGATCACCTACGTCGACGGCGGCTTCTCGCACGTCATGGGCCTGAACGCGGAAGACTACACCTAAGCCGCAGCGCTCCACCGCCAGGGGCCCGCGCGCGGCCCCCGCCCCCCCTCCGCAACGAAATCGGCCGGTCCGCCCGCAAGGCGCCAGACCGGAGTAAGATGGCATTTTCAGCGCTCATCTTCCGCAACGATGCCAAGTCGCCTACGCGCCACCTCACCACGTCAATCGATGCGCCATGCCGGGTGGCCCTGTCGCGCCGCGCTCGTCGCCTCGCTGATGGTGGCGCTGCCTGCCGCAGCATGCACGCGGACCATGACCCTCGCCGCCAGCCCGATAGGCCGCAGCATGATGATATCGCGCACCGGAGAGGTAACGGGCGTCGTGCGCGATGTGCTGGACCTGGTCTCGCTGCGCTCAGGCTGCAAGATCGAATATATCGTCGTGCCGCGCGCCCGCGGACATTACCTGTTCCAGTCCGGCGCCATCGACCTGATGGCCGCCGCCACCCGCACGCCCGAGCGGGACGAGGCGGGCCAGTTCGTCCAGACCCATCAGGTGCAGGCGATGCTGGTGTCGATGCGCGAGTGCCCGCTGGGACAGATGACGATAGCGGGCGTCATTGCCAGCAAACTCACGATCGATACCATCCGTGGCTATAGCTTCGGTCCCGCCTATGACAAATTGCTGAAGCAAGCCGCGCTGCAGGTCCGCTTCGATAGCTCGCCGGAGCCGGAAACCGTGTTGCGCAAGCTGCTGGCCGGGCGCACCGCGGCGGCGCTGCTCTTCCCCGCCACCCTGATCGACGCCGCCCAGCGGGCCGGCCTGTCCGAACGCCTGCGGGTGGACGAACTAGCGGGAATGGAAGCCATTCCGGCCGGCTTCTACCTCAACAATCGCATGCCCCCGGCTGACCGCGAGCGCATCCGGCAAGCGATCCAAAGCCTGGTGCTGGAAGGCCAATTTGAAAAGATTTTCCGGTCCTACAATCTGACGCCGGAATGGGCGCTGGCCGGCTCCACCTTCCTGACCGGCAATGCGGCCGGCAAGCGCAAATAGCCGTCCCAGCCCGCCCTACCAGACCCGGCTATATTTAGCCGTGCATAAACAGTGAAAACACTGTATAGTGTCGCCTGTGCACTGCAACATGCAGTCGCCTGAGATAATTAGCAGCTTCGCAAGCCTTAGCGCATCACCCTGATGTCGCTATTAAAGCCCTCCCGCCTTTGGTGTCGCACCTGACATCGTCCCGGCGCAAAGCTTTTGTGCCGAAATTTCTTTCGATTTTGATTGAGTCATTTCGTTTTGGTAGGCGTAGCTATTTCGCGTTCGGCTTTTGCACGAACGCCGGTTTTTTACGAAAGAACAGCATGACATTTGAAGCACTTGGTCTCAACACGTCCCTCATTAAAGCCCTGACCGACGCCGGCTACACCGCGCCGACCCCGGTACAGCAGCAGGCCATCCCTGCCGCTATCGCAGGCAAGGACTTGTTGGTTTCCTCGCAAACCGGTTCCGGCAAGACTGCAGCGTTCATGCTGCCGTCGCTGCACCGTTTGTCCGAGATCGACCCGGCCGCCGCCGGCAAGACTCCGAATCAAGAAATGCAAGCCGCCCGTGCACGTGGCGAGCGCCCACGTTTTAAAGCTGCACAGCCAAAAATGCTGGTGTTGACCCCAACCCGCGAACTGGCCCTGCAAGTGACCTCCAATACCGACAAGTACAGCGTCAACCTGCGTCGCCTGAAAGCAGTGTCGATCCTGGGCGGTATGCCTTACCCAAAACAGATGCAACTGCTGGCCAAGAATCCTGAGATTCTGGTGGCAACCCCAGGCCGCCTGATCGACCACATGGAATCGGGCAAGATCGACTTCTCGCAGCTGGAAATCCTGGTGCTGGACGAAGCCGACCGCATGCTGGACATGGGCTTCATCGACGACATCGAAAAAATCGTCGACGCTACCCCATCGACCCGCCAGACCATGCTGTTCTCGGCCACGCTCGACGGCGTCGTCGGCAACATGGCGCGCCGCATCACCAAGGATCCGCAAGTGATCCAGATCCTGAGCGCCGCCAACAAGCACGAAAACATCACCCAGCGCGTACACTTCGTCGACGACCTGTCGCACAAGAATCGCCTGCTGGACCACCTGCTGCGCGACGACTCGCTGGACCAGGCCGTGGTCTTCACCGCCACCAAGCGTGACGCCGACACCATCGCCGACCGCCTGAACATCGCCGGCTTCTCGGCCGCCGCACTGCATGGCGACATGCACCAGGGCGCCCGTAACCGCACGCTCGACAGCCTGCGCCGCGGCCAGGTCAAGATCCTGATCGCCACCGACGTCGCCGCCCGCGGTATCGACGTGCCGACCATCACCCACGTGTTCAACTACGACCTGCCGAAGTTCCCTGAAGACTACGTGCACCGCATCGGCCGTACCGGCCGTGCCGGCCGCAATGGCCTGGCGATCTCGCTGGTGAACCACGCTGAAGGCATGAACGTCAAGCGCATCGAACGCTTCACCAAGCAGCTGATTCCGGTCAACGTCATCGAAGGCTACGAGCCTAAGAAGACCGCGTCGGCATCACGTTCGTCGCCGCGTCCAGGCGGCTGGAAACCAGGCGACAACCGTGGCGGCGCCAAGCCATCCGGCCAGCGCACGTTCAGCAAGCCAGGCGCACCGCGCAAAGAAGGCAGCAGCACCGGCGGCGGCTACAAGGGCAGCAATCCACGCAGCACCGACGGCGCACGCCGCAGCTACGGCGACCGTTAATCGGTAGCCAGCTGAATTAAAAAGCCCCCGTTGGCCTGATCCCGATCAGTGCCAACGGGGGCTTTTTGCATTGGGCTTAACGCTGGCGCCGCACCAGTTTGACGATGACTTGTTCAAGCGTCGTCGTCCCCGCCCGTTCGATCGCGGTGGGGTCGCTCTTGATGTCGATATGCGAGCCATTAAGGCTGCGGGTCATTTCGGTGAAACCAGCCAGCGCGGCGGGCGAGAAACCGGCATCCGCCAGCGCATTGGGCCACGCCGTTTCCGGCAGCTCCGCCACCTCGACAGGCTTGCCGAGCACGGCTGAAATAATGGCGGCGACGTCGTTCGGGGCGTAGTCCCTGGGTCCCGAGAGCGTGACGACGCTGCTCCCCTTCCTTGCCTCCTGCAGCAAAGCAGCTGCGACGCTGCCGACATCGACGGTCGCCACCATCGGGATAGGCCGCCGCGCTGGCGCCAGGAACGTCGGCAGAGTCCCGCTGCGCATCGCATGCCCGACCATCGGCATCCAGTTCACCATGAAATACGCCGCGCGCAGGAATGTGGTGGGCACACCGGTTGCGCCCAAACGCTGCTCGAACATGCGGTTCATCCCTATCCATCCCGTGCCGTTTTCACGGTCGGCGCCCACCGAGGAAAGCGCCACCAGCCTGGGCACCTCCGCCGCAACCGCGGCGCGCGCCGTGATAGTGGCAATCAAGTCCGCCCGCTCGAACAGGTCTGCGCGTTGGTAGTGCTGCGGACTGACGACATAGGCACCCTGAGCCTGACTGAGCGCCGCGACCATCGAGGCCAGGTCAGTCAGGTCGGCCACGGCGACTTCTGCGCCGCGTTCGGCCCACGGTCGGCCTTGGGCCGGGGCGCGCACGACGACACGCACCGGCTGGCCGGAGCGCAACAGCGCATCGGCTGCGGCGGCGCCGGTGCGGCCGGTCACGCCGAACACCACGTAAGGGTGGGGGATGGAAGCAGTCATACGGAAATCTCCTGTTCAGATGAACCCGAATGGTGCATGATGGCCCGACATTCACCAATGACATAGAAGTCATAGCCAATATGCACCAAGTGGATTTATCGACGCTCGACCTCAACCTGTTAAAACTATTCGAAGCCCTCGTTCGGGAGCGCAGCGTCACCCAGGCGGGTCTGCGTCTGGGCCTGAGCCAGCCGGCCGCCAGCCGCGCGCTGGCTCGACTGCGCACGATGCTGGGCGACCGCCTGGTGGTGCGCGGCAAGCTCGGCCTGGAACTGACGCCGCGCGGCGAGGCGCTGGCAGGTCCGGTCGTCAAGCTGCTGGACGATGCCCGAGGCATCATCTCGCCCGCCGTCTTCGATCCCGCCTCGGCGACGGGTCGCATCACGATCGCCGCCCACGATCACCTGAGCCTGATGGTCCTTGCTGCTTTAATGGCCCGCTTCGAGCGCCACGCGCCTGCGCTCAGTCTCCACATCGCGCAACCGGTCGGGGACAATGTGCGGCTGATCGAACAAGGGGGCGCGGATCTGGCGCTGGGAATTTTCAAGGCGCTGCCCGGCAGTTTCCACCGACGCAGTCTGTACGCCGACAGCCTGGTGTGCGTGACGCGGTCCGGTCATTCCGGTCTGGCGGATGGTCTCAGTCTGGAACGATATGTGGGCTTGCGCCACATTGCCGTGACCATTTCCGGCGTGGGCGAGAGCGCGGTCGACGTGGCGCTCACGGCGCTGGGACTCACACGCCACGTCGCGCTGCGGGTTCCCCACTTTCTTGCTGCCGCGATGTTGGTGGCGGACAGCGACATGATACTCACGCTGCCTGGCCGCTTGGCGCGCCTGCTTGCGAAAAGTCTCCCTCTCACGCTGCTGGATCTGCCGCTACAGGTCGCGCCCTTGTCACCAGCCATGATCTGGCACGAGCGCTTCCATCGCGACCCTGCCCACGTTTGGGTCAGGCAGCAACTGGTCGACGTCGTCGCCTCGTTCAACACGGTCGGGTAAATACAGCGCCAAACCTCGCTACTTGCGGGCCGCAATACGCAAGATCCGCCGGAAGGTGGGGCATTCCATATGGCTGGCGGCCTTGCACACGGCCGCGTGCCGCAGCCCATCGCGCATGGTGGTGAGTTGCTTGATGGTGCGGTCCAGATCGTCCGCCTTGGTGGTCAGCAGGTGGCGGTCGATGCGCAGGTCGCCGTCGGCGCCGAACATGCCGGCGATTTCGTCGAGCGTGAAGCCGGAGGCCCGGCCCAGCGCGATCAGCGCCAGGCGCTCGACCACGCCCGCATCGTACAGCCGGCGCAAGCCGCGCCGGCCGATCGGCGCGATCAAGCCCTTTTCCTCGTAAAATCGCAGCGTGGATGCGGGCATGCCCGTTATCCGCGCCACTTCGGCTATGTCCAGGCTTGCCATCGCTTGACCTCAAGTTGACTTGAAGTGGCACAGTAGCACCTTCACTTTTTGATGACAAGCGAGAGGACAGATCATGGACGCATCACTTTGGAACGGCGCAGCCGGTAACACCTGGGTCGCCGCACAGGACATGCTCGACCGGATGTACCAGCCTATCGAAAACTTGATCGTCCAGGCCATCCCCGCCGAAGCACGCCGGGTGCTGGACGTCGGCTGCGGCACCGGCAGCATCGTCCACGCCATCGCGCGCCGGCTCGGCCCGGACGGCCACTGCACCGGCATCGACGTCTCCGCGCCGATGCTGGCCGCCGCAGCAGCCAGGGGCCAGCCGTCCAACATCCGCTACATCCTCGACGACGCGCAACAGCACGTTTTCGAAGCGGCCAGCTTCGACGCCATCGTCTCCCGCTTCGGCCTGATGTTCTTCGACGATCCCGTGGCCGCGTTCCGCAACCTGCGACAGGCGGCGCGCGAGCGCGCGACCTTGCACGCCATCGTCTGGCGCAGCCCCGAGGAAAATCCCTTCATGACCGCCGCCGAGCGCAGCGCGGCCGATTTGCTGCCCGGCCTGCCGGTCCGCCGTCCCGACGAACCCGGCCAGTTCGGCCTGGCCAACCGCCAGCGCCTGCACGCCATCCTCGAACAAAGCGGCTGGCGCGACATCGACATCGCGCCGCTGGACGTGGTGTGCAGCTTCCCGAAAAACCGGCTATACCAATACCTGACCCAGCTCGGCCCGGTAGGCCGCGCGCTGCAAACGGCGGACGAGCACACCCGCCAGCAAGTGGCGCAGGCCGTGCGCGCCGGCTTCGAGCCTTACGTGCATGGCGACGAGGTCGGCTTCACGGCCGCCTGCTGGCATATCAGTGCGCGGAACATTCAGGTAGACTGAGTCCTCAGAAAAACAATAAGTTCCGGCAATGAACCTCGACGCTTTACCCGCCGGCCTCTTCCTGAGCGCCGCCCTGCTTTCAGCCAGCTGCTTTTCTGCGGAGTCGGCCGCCTCCCTGCTCGCCCAGGCCCGCGACGCCGTCGGCGGCGACGCCTGGCGAGAGGTGCGCACCCAGCACACGGACTTCGTGCGCAGCTACGCCGACCGCGACGAAGCCGGCAGCAGCGACATCGACTACGCCAGCGGCCGCTACGCGCAGCGCATTCCTTCCTCCGCCATCGCCCGCCTGATGTCGCGCTCCGACGGCAGCAACTTCTGGCGCCAGCGGCTGGGCCGGCTGGAAAAGCTGGAAGGCGCCGCCGCCGATCCGGCCCAGCACCTGGGCCGCCAGTCCTACGCCTACTGGTTCGCGCGCGGCCAGCAGCAACAGTTGCAGCTGCTGGCGCCGCGCCGCCACAACGGCGTCGACTACGACGTGGTCCACGTCATGCTGGCGGACGGCAGCGCCTTCGACTACTGGATCAACCCGGCCACCCATCGCGTCGAGCGCCGCCAGGAGCTGGTCGACGGCAAGCCGCGCACCGTCGACTACCGCGACTTCCGCCGGGTCGGCGGCGTCATCCTGCCGTACGAGGAACGCGAGCGCGACGCCGACGACAGCGAGGACCTGGAAGTGCTGCGCATCGCCGCCATCGAACTCAACCGCCCCGCCGCGCAGATGGATTTCTCGCTGCCGCCGCCGGCCGCCATGCAGGGCTTTTCCGCCGCCAGGCCGGCGGTGACGGTGCCGTTCGAGCACTGCCACGGCCACATCTGCATCATGCTCAGCCTGAACGGACAAGGCCCGTTCCGCTTCGTGCTCGACACTGGCGCGCGCAACGTCATGAGCGACAAGCTCTACAAGCTGCTGCAACTGCCGGCCGAAGGCCGCGGCACGCTGTCCGGCGTGGGCGAGCAGGCCGAGCGCGGCGCGCTGACCACGGTGCGGCAAATCGCCGTCGGCGGCCTGACGCTGGCGCAGCAGCCCTTCTTCACCAGCCCCACGCTGGACGAGCTGCCGATCGACGGCGCCATCGGCTACGAATGGCTGTGGAGCACGCCCACCCTGATCGACTACGCCCACCAGCAGCTGACCTTCTACGACCCGGCCACCTTCGTCTACCAGGGCGCCGGCAGCGCCATCCCCTTCTCCTTCCGCGACAAGACGCCGCAGATCGAAGGTGTGCTCGACGGCCTGCCCGGCCGCTTCACCATCGACACCGGCAGCGACGATACGCTCACCCTGGCCAAGGCCTTCGTCGACAGCAACGGCCTGGTCGACAAATACCAGGCCGGCGGCGCGTTGCGCGTCAGCCGCGGCGTCGGCGGCGTCGCGCGCACGCTGGCCACGCGCGGCACGCTGTTCGAGATCGGCGGCGTGCGCATCGCCAACCCGGCGCTGGAGCTGTCGCGCCAGCCGCAGGGCGCGCTGGGCGCCGACCTGGCCGGCAACATCAGCAACGGCATCCTGCAACAGTTCAGCGTGCTGTTCGACTACCAGCGCGGCACGGTCTACATGACGCCCAATCAACTGGTCGATTAATCATAAAAAGTTGCGAATTGCCACAATATGCCCGGTCGTGAGCCGTCTACAGAGCCATGACACCACCGAATTCGACCACCGAACAGGATATCGCCGCCACCGTACTGCGGGAGCGGTCTCGTCTCGGGAATTTTATCCGGCGCCGCGTCAGCGATCCCACCGACGCGGACGACATCCTGCAGGATGTGTTCTACGAATTCGTCCAGGCCTACCGGCTGCCGGAGCCGATCGAGCAAGTCAGCGCCTGGCTGTTCCGGGTGGCGCGCAACCGCATCATCGACCGCTTCCGCAAGAGGAAGGAAGTGCGGCTCGACGACATGGCCGGCGACGACGGCGAGGACTGCCGCCTCGACCTGCTGCTACCGTCGCCCGACGGCAGCCCGGAGGACGCCTATGCGCGCTCGACGCTGCTGGCCGAACTGCAAGCGGCGCTGGAGGAATTGCCGGCCAACCAGCGCGAAGTGTTCATCGCGCATGAACTGGACGGCGCCAGCTTCAAAGAAATGGCCGCGCATAGCGGCTTGTCCATCAACACCCTGTTGGCCCGCAAGCGCTACGCCGTCCTGTACCTGCGCACGCGCTTGCAAACCCTGTACGACAACGAATGAAATGAAAGAAAGGAGTGACTGAAATGAAAAGGAAACTGCTGTTCCTGCCGCTGATCCTCGTGGGGGTGGCCGCGCTGGCCTGGGTGGTGATGATGCTATGGAACTCGGTCATGCCCGGCGTGTTCGCCGGCAGCATGCAAATCGACTACTGGCGCGCGCTAGGCCTGCTGGTACTATGTCGGATTCTGTTCGGCGGCTTCCGCGGCCGCCACGGCGGCGGCCACTACGGCCGCGAACGCTGGCAGCGCTGGCAGGCGATGACGCCCGAAGAGCGCGCACAATTCCACAAAGACCGGGGCGCCTACTGCCGCCCCAACAAAGAATAAGACACATGACAAAACCCGTACCGACGCCGTTCACCGGCTATCAAAAAACCGTGGTGGCGATGCTGGCCTTCCTGCAGTTCGCCGTCATCCTCGATTTCATGCTGATGTCGCCGCTCGGCGCGGTCATCATGCCGGCGCTGAGCATCAGCCCCAAGCAGTTCGGCCTGGTGGTGTCGGCCTACGCCTTCAGCGCCGGCGCCTCCGGCCTGCTGACGGCCGGCTTCGCCGACCGCTTCGACCGCAAGCGGCTGCTGCTGTTCTTCTACACCGGCTTCATCTTCGGCACGCTGTGGTGCGGCATGGCGCAAAGCTATGAATCGCTGCTGGCCGCGCGCATCGTCACCGGCCTGTTCGGCGGCGTGATCGGTTCCATCGTGCTGGCCATCGCCAGCGACCTGTTCCTGCCGCAACAGCGCGGCCGCGTCATGGGCTTCATCCAGACCGCGTTTGCCGCCAGCCAGGTGCTGGGCATCCCGGCCGGCATCTATTTGTCGAGCCACTGGAACTGGCACATCCCCTTCGTCGCCATGGCCGCCTTCGGCCTGAGCGGCGGCCTGCTGGTGGCGTGGAAGCTGCAGCCGGTCAACGCCCACCTGGGCAAGCCGCAGGAGCACAGCGCCTGGATGCACCTGTTCCACACCGTCACCGAGCGGCGCTACCTGCTGGCCTTCGCCACCACCGCCTTGCTGACCACCGGCGGCTTCATGCTGATGCCGTTCAGCAGCGCCTACATCGTCAACAACCTGGGCATCGACCTGTTCCACCTGCCGACGGTCTACCTGGTCACCGGCCTGTGCACCATTTTCATCGGCCCGCTGATCGGCAAGCTGGCGGACGCGGTCGGCAAGTTCCGCGTGTTCACCTTCGGCACCACGCTGACCATCACCATGGTGCTGCTCTACACCCATCTGGGCGTGACCTCGCTGCCGGTGTTCATCGTCATCAACACCGTGCTGTTCATCGGCATCTTCTCGCGCATGATCCCGTTCCAGGCCATGATGGCGGGCGTGCCGGCGCAGACCCAGCGTGGCTCGTTCAACGCCATCAGCGCCTCGATCCAGCAGCTGTCGGGCGGCGTGGCCTCGGTGCTGGCCGGCCATATCGTCACCCAGGGCGCGTCCGGCCAGCTGCAGCATTTCGACCGGGTGGGGTTTGTCGTGGTCGGCACCTCGCTGGTCGGCCTGGCCTTGCTGTGGCGCCTGAACCGCAACACGGCTGAGGCGGCCATGCCGCAGGCCGCCGCCATGACAAAATAGCCCCAAATCTTAAAATAACCCAATATAGTTGCCACGTAGCATTATTTTGAGCATATAATTGCGCTGAGACATCATCCCAACCAACCTGGAACCAATCGAAAGGGAATCAGCGCATGAACGCAAGGAATATGGACGCAGCCTGCTTACGCGCACTGCGCCGTCGCGGACACTCGGACGCCAGCATCACCGCCATGAGTCCGGAAGAAGCATTTTGTGAATACTGTGCGTATCACGGCATCATGAACCTGCTGCCGACGACCTTGCAGATGCTGGACAAATTGCGCGGCGAACAGCGGGCGCAATAACGAGACACTCCCCGCGAGCCACACCCCGGTCACAGACGGCCCGGTCGAATTTTCGGCCGGGCCGTTTCGCATTCAGCCTGCCGGCACTATGCCGATTTCGATATCAACGGCCTCGATTACATCATTGAACGGCTATGGCTGCGCCCCGTATAATTTTTTCATAATTACAAGGGAGACGCCATGAACGCGCCAAATCCAAACTGGTTCCTGCGCGCGCGCCTGAAAACCCGCCAGCTGCTGTTGCTGATCGCGCTGGACGACGAAGGCACATTGATGCGCGCGGCCGAAGTCCTGTGCATGACCCAGCCGGCCGCCTCCAAGCAGCTCAAGGAACTCGAGGACATGCTCGGCATCGCGCTGTTCGAGCGCCTGCCACGCGGCATGGAACCCACCATCTACGGCGAGAGCATGATACGCCACGCCCGCATGGCGCTCACCAGCCTGGCGCGCGCGCATGAGGACATCGTCGCGCTCCGCGCCGGCCTGGCCGGCCAGGTCGACGTCGGCAGCATCATGACGCCGGCCATGCGGCTGCTGCCCTGCGCCATCACCCGCGTCAAGAAGCTGGCGCCGCTGCTGCGCATCGGCGTGCAGGTCGAATCGAGCATGGTGCTGCTCGAACGTCTACAACGGGGCAACTTCGATTTCCTGCTGGCGCGCATGACCGGCCCGTCCGACAACGCCGACCTGCAATACGAGGAACTGGCGGCCGAACCGGTGGTGGTGGTGGCGCGCATCGCCCACCCGCTGGCCGGGCGCGCGCGGCTCTCGCTGCACGAACTGGCGTCCGCGCCGTGGATCATGCCGCCGCCCGGCAGCATCCTGCGCCAGCGCTTCGACCAGCAGTTCCACAACGCCGGCCTGGAGCCGCCGGGCGACGTGGTCGACACCAGCGAGATCGTGCTCATCACCAGCATGCTGCAAATGAGCGACGCGCTCAACGTGATGTCGGCCGACGTCGCGCTGCGCTACCAGGAACTGGGCCTGCTGACGGTCCTGCCGATCGAACTGGCCTGCCAGATGGACCCCTACGGCATCATCCGCCGGCGCGACCGCCTGCTGTCGCCGGGCGCCGAGCTGCTGCTGCAAGCGATACGCCGGCAGGCCTCGACCAGCCTTGCCGTATTCGATATGGCAGACGCATAAAAGGTGAATGGACTGCCATGGCCTGGCGCGCATAGCATGCCAAAAACACCTATAGGGAGACTGCCTTGAAACACCTGTCCTTTGCGCGCCGCCTCGGCGCGCTGTTCCTGATCGCGCCGCTGGCCAGCCAGGCCGCCAACCTGCTGGAACTTAATTCGCCCGACCGCCAGCTGCGCGTCACCATCGACACCGGCGAGCAGCTGACGCTGGCGGTCAGCCATCGCGACGCCCAGCTGGTGCTGCCCTCCGCGATCGGCCTGAAACTGAGCGGCATCGGCACGCTGGGCGACCATCCGCGCCTGACCAGGCAGCAGCGCACCAGCATCGACACCACGGTGCGCCCCGTGGTGGCGCAGAAATCGCGCCAGGTGCGCGACCACTACAACGCATTGCAGCTGGACTTCGCCGGCGGCTACACGCTGGAGGTGCGCGCCTACGACGAAGGCGTCGCCTACCGCTTCCGCACCGAGCTGCCCGGCCAGGTGACGGTGGAGGACGAACTGGCGGGCGTCCACGTGCGGCCGCAGGACACGCTGTATTGGCCGCAGGAGAAGTCCATGCAGTCGCATAACGAGCACTATTACCAGCCGCTGGCCGTCAGCGAGGCGGCGGGCAAACTGGTGGGCGTGCCGGCGCTGGTGCGCAGCGGCGGCGCGCACCTGGTGCTGACCGAATCGGGCCTGCGCGACTATCCCGGCATGTACCTGCACGGCGAGGCGGACGGCCTGCGCGCCGTGTTCCCGAAAGTGGCGCTGGCCGACACCGCGCGCGACGACCGCAACGTGCCGGTGACGCAGGAAGCGCCCTACATCGCGCGCACCGCCGGCACCCGCGCCTACCCGTGGCGCATCATGGGCATCGCCGCCGACGCCGGCGGCCTGCTGCTGAACCAGATGCCCTACCTGCTGGCCGACGCCCAGGAGCTGAAGCAGACCGACTGGATCAAGCCGGGCAAGGTGGCGTGGGACTGGTACAACGGCAACCACCTGTACAACGTGCCGTTCAAGTCCGGCATCGACACGCGCACCTATCGCCACTACATCGACTTCGCGGCGGAGAACGGCCTCGAATACATCATCATGGACGAAGGCTGGTATGAGCTGGGCGACCTGCTGGCGGTCAAGCCGGCGATCGACATGCCGGCGCTGATGGCGCATGCGAAGGAACGCGGCGTCGGCATCATCCTGTGGGTATCGTGGAAAACGCTGGACACCCAGATGACGGCGGCGCTGGACCAGTTTGCGCGCTGGGGCGCGGCCGGCATCAAGGTCGACTTCATGCAGCGCGCCGACCAGTGGATGGTCAACTACTACGAGCGCGTGGCGCGTGAAGCGGCCTCGCGCAAGCTGCTGGTGGACTTCCACGGCAGCTTCAAGCCCAGCGGACTGCAACGCACCTGGCCGAACGTACTCACCTTCGAAGGCGTGAAGGGACTGGAGAACGACAAGTGGACCGACAAGCAGACCCCGGAGCACGACGTCACCGTGCCCTTCATCCGCATGTTCGCCGGCCCGATGGACTACACCCCCGGCGCCATGAGCAACGCCCACCGCAAGGACTTCGTGGCCAGCTTCGACCGCCCCATGAGCCAGGGCACGCGCGCGCACCAGTTGGCGATGTACGTGATCTATGAAAGTCCCTTGCAGATGCTGGCCGACAGCCCGTCGCAATACCGCGCCTATCCCTCGTCGCTGGCCTTCATCCGCCAGGTGCCGGTGGAGTGGGACGAAAGCCGCGTGCTGCACGCGGAACTGGGCCGCTACCTGGCCATGGCGCGCCGCCATGGCGACACCTGGTACGTGGGCGCCATGACCGGCGCCGACGCCCGCGAACTGGCGCTCGACCTGTCCTTCCTGGGCGAAGGCAGCTACCAGATGAGCAGCATGGAGGACGGCCCGAACGCGGCGATCTTCGCCACCGACGTGCAGGCCGGCAGCGCCAGCGTGAGCCGCGCCAGCCGCCTCACCATGCGCCTGGCGCCAGGCGGCGGCTGGGCCGCCATCATCCGCCCTGCCACGCCTGCAAAATAAGGAGAACGTCAGCATGCAAAAATTTTTACGCACGCGCCGCACCACCTTGGCCGCAGCGCTGCTTGCGGCCAGCCTGGCGCAGGCCGCGCCGCCAGCCTTCACGCCGCGCTGGCAGATCGACGGCAACGCGATCCGCTGGCAGGTCGGCGACACCCACCGCGACCAGCTGGAGATGAGCGGCCGCCAGGTATCGGCGGTGATCGACTACGGCAGCCAGGCCGACGGCACGCTGCTGCTGACCCGCACCGTGGTATGGCCGATGCTGCGCACCATCCCGGACGACACGCACGCCAGCCTGATACGCAAGTTCGGCCCCGAGGCCACGCCCGCCATCATGATCGACGGCGCGCCGGCCGCCGCCGAGCATCTGCAACAGGTGCGCTTCGACGGCCGTCTCAGCCTGCAATCCCAGCTGGCGCCTGGCCTGCTGCTGACCCGCACGCTGACGCCGTCGCCGGACGAGCCGGCGCTGGTGGAGCGGCTGGAGCTGGTCAACCACGGCAAGACGGCGCGCCGCTACAGCTTCGCCGCGCTGGACAACAGCGAGGCCACGCCCGCCGACCGCGGCACGCACGGCGCCTACGTCATCGCCGTGCAGTCGGCGGCGCGCGAAGGCACGCTGGCGCCGGGCGCGCGCGCGCACGTGGACGTGATCGTCAGCGGCCGCCTGCAAAACGAAATGGTGTACGTGGACGGCGAAGAAGCTTTGCAGGCGCGCGCCCGCAAGGTGGCGCAGTGGCGCGGAGACCTGGTGCTGGAAACGCCGGACCCGGTGCTCGACGCCATGTTCGCTTTCTCCAAAGTGCGCGCCGCCGAAAGCGTGTTCGCCACGCGCGGAGGGCTGCTGCACTCGCCGGGCGGCACCCGCTACTACGCCGCCGTCTGGGCCAACGACCAGGCGGAATATGTCAATCCCTTCTTCCCCTACCTGGGCGACCGCGCCGCCGTGCAGAGCGCGATCACCAGCTTCGGCCTGTTCGCGCGCTATATGAATCCGGAATACAAGCCGCTGCCCTCCTCCATCATCGCCGAGGGACGCGGCTACTGGAACGGCGCCGGCGACCGTGGCGACTGCGCCATGATTTCCTACGGCGCCAGCCAGTTCGCGCTGGCGCAGGGCGACGCCGGCACCGCGCGCCAGCTGCTGCCCCTGATCGACTGGTGCCTGGAATTCACCCGCCGCCAGCGCGACGGCGACGGCATCGTCCATTCCGACAGCGATGAACTGGAAGGCCGCTTCCCGGCCGGCAAAGCCAACCTGTCGACCAACGTGCTGGCCTACGGCGGCCTGACCGGCGCCGCGCGCCTGAACGCAGCGCTGGGCGACCAACCGCGCGCCGCCGCGCTGCAACAGGAGGCGCAGAACCAGCGTGCCGCCATCGAACGCTACTTCGGCGCCAATATGAGCGGCTACGACACCTACCGCTACTACGCCGGCAACGACAAGCTGCGCGCGTGGATCGCGCTGCCGCTGGCGTTCGGCATCACGGAACGCCAGCGCGGCACCATCGACGCACTGCTGTCGCCGATGCTGTGGTCCGAGAACGGCGTGCTGACCGAGGCCGGCGACCAGACCTTCTGGGACCGCGCCACGCTGTACACGCTGCGCGGCCTGCTGAAGGCGGGCGAACTGGAACGCACCATGCCCTACCTGCGCTACTACTCCGGCCGCCGCCTGCTGGGCGAGCACGTGCCGTATGCGGTGGAGGCGTGGCCGGAAGGCCGGCAGCGCCACCTGTCGGCGGAAAGCGGCCTGTATGCGCGGGTGATGACGGAAGGCCTGTTCGGCATCGAGCCGACCGGTTTGCGCAGCTTCAGTTTCGCGCCGCGCCTGCCCAGGGGCTGGCCACGCATGGCCTTGCGGCGCATACGCGCGTTCGGCGCGGGCGACCAGGGCGAAGGCCTCGACCTGGTCACCACGCGCCTGCGGCCAGGCCAGACGGCGCAACGCGTGCTGGTGCGCCTGAACGGCAAGACCGTGCTGGATCAGGCCTGGAACGGCAAGGCGCCGTTGCAGATCACGCTTCCAAATTAATGCATATCGTTTTCAGCAATGGTGGTGGCTAAACATTCATTAGATTGCAATCCCCGCCTTGCCTAGTATGTCTCCATCGGCCGCCTGCGGCGGCCGATCATCATAATAACGATCAGGAGACATCATGAAGAAATCCACCCACCGCGCCCGGATGACACTCGTCGCCCACGCCCTCGCACTGGCATTCGGCGGCGCCCTTTTGTCAGGCGGTTTGGTCGCACCAGCCTACGCCCAATCAAACGCCACCGGCACCATCTTCGGCCAGATAGCCAATGCAAAGGGAGCCAGCGTGGTGCTGGAGAACACGGCCACCGGCGCGCGCCGCATCGTCCATCCCGATGCCAGCGGACGCTATCAGGCCACCTCCATGCAGCCCGGCATTTACAAGGTCATGCTGATGCGCGGCGACGACATCGAACGCACGCTGGAAGTGGAAGCCTTGATCGGCCAGGGTGTCGAAGCCTCGTTCGACGCCATCCAGGCGGTCACCGTGTCGAGCCGTCGCCGCAGCATCGACGTCAGCAACACCAACAACGGCGCCGTGTTCACCGCGCGCGAACTGGCGGCGCTGCCGGTGGCGCAAAGCCTGTCGGGCATCATCCAGCTGGCGCCCGGCACCTCGCGCGGCAATCCGCGCATCGGCGGCGACAGCTTCGGCGGCGCCGGCGTGTCGGAGAACTCGTACTACATCAACGGCTTCCCGGTCACCAATGTGTACAAGCAGATCGGCTCGACCACGCTGCCCTTCTTCGCCATCGCGCAGGCGCAGATCCTGCAAGGCGGCTACAGCGCCGAATTCGGCCGCTCCACCGGCGGCGTGGTCAACATCACCACCAAGAGCGGCACCAACCACTGGGACGCCGGCGCGGTGCTGCAGTACACGCCCAACTGGCTGCGCGCCAAGCCGGAGGACACCTACTATCCGCAGACCGGCGCCAACCCCGCCACCGACGGCAAGCTGCTGACCTACCGCGGCGCCAACAACGCCACCGATGTTTTCGGCAGCGTGTATGTCGGCGGGCCACTGATCAAGGACAAGCTGTTCGTGTTCGCCAACCTGGAACAGGACCGCTTCACCACCGGTTACATCAGCAAGGATTCCGATGCGACCAACAAGGCCAACGGCTGGACCGAACGCCAGACCCGCACGCCACGCTACCTGCTCAAGCTGGACTACAACATCAGCGACGACCACCGTCTCGAATTCACCCAGATCCACGACGAGTACAAGAAAACCCAGCAGAACTACGGCTTCGGCTACGCCACGCTCCAGCGCAACAACACGCGCGCCGGCGGCGTGACCGGCGACGCCGCCATCACCAACGACTCGGTCCTGAAATACACCGGCTACCTGGGCGACCGCCTGACCGTGACCGCATTGGCCGGCCGCTTCAAGTCGACCTATCCGCAGAGCGTGGAAGGCTATGTGCCGGGCGTGTACCAGGTCAGCGCCCCGGTGAACGCGCAGGTGCCGGGACTGAGCTACAACAACCCGCAAACGATAGGCGGCACCATCCAGGTGGCCAATGCGGAAGACCAGCAATCGACGCTGCGGCTGGACGTCGAATACAAGCTGGGCGACCATGCGCTGCGCGCCGGCGTCGACCGCAACAACGTTTCGTCGATCAACGGTTCCTCGCTGGCCGGTGGCGGCAGCTGGATTTACTCCCGCGCGTCCAATCCGAATTCGACGGTGCCGGGCGGCCGCTCGCCGGCATCCGGCGGCGGCTACGGCGCCCAAGGCTACTATGTGAACGAATACCACCAGAGCGATTCGGCCACGCCGCACACCGACCAGAGCGCGCAGTATGTGCAGGACCGCTGGCAGATCACCAACACGCTGCTGCTGGACCTGGGCCTGCGCAACGAACAGTTCACCAACAAGAACAGCTTCGGCGTGCCGTACGCCGAACAGCGCCACATGCTGGCGCCGCGCCTGGGCGCATCATGGGACGCGCGCGGCGACAGCAGCATGAAACTGTTCGCCAACGCCGGCCGCTACCACCTGCAGATTCCGACCAGCGTGGCGCTGCGCCTGGCCGGCAATCCGATCCACATCGACCACTACTTCACCTACACCGGCGTCGATCCCAAGACCGGCGTGCCGACCGGCCTGAATGAAATCAGCCCGCCTGTCTCGGGCGGCAACGAGTGGGGCCAGGCCAAGGACCCGCACCAGGTGGCGGCCAGCAGCCTGGGCGCCACCTACCAGGATGAACTGGCGCTGGGCATCGAAGCGGCGCTGACGCCGGCCTACACCGCCGGCGCCAAGTTCACCTACCGCACGCTGCGCAACACCATCGAAGACTGGTGCGACCAGCGTCCGGTGGATGCCTGGGCCAAGCGCAACAACGTCGACGCCAGCAAGTACAACATGCCCTGCCTGCTGATCAATCCAGGCCGCGACAACACGCTGGTGCTGGACCTGCGCCGCGACGGCAAGCTGGTGACCGTGCCGCTGACGGCGGACGACCTGGGCCTGCCGAAAGTACAGCGCATCTACACGGCGCTGGACTTCTTCCTTGAACATCCGCTGCGCGAAGGCTGGTACGGCAAGGTCAATTACACGCTGTCGCGCAGCCGGGGCAATATGGAAGGCCAGGTGGCGTCCGACATCGGCCAGGCCGACCTGGCCGCCACCACCGCCTTCGACTATCCGGAGCTGATGACCGGCGCCAACGGCCTGCTGCCCAACAACCACACGCAGGTGCTGAAGGCGTATGGCTACTACGAGCTGACGCCGGAATGGCGCGTGGGCGGCAACCTCAACATCGCCACCGGCGCGCCCAAGTCCTGCATCGGCAACCTGCCCAAGGCGCTCGACGTGAACAACAACCCGGCCGCCTGGTACGGCTCCGCCACCTTCTATTGCGACGAGAAGCTGGCGCCGCGCGGCTCCGCCGGCACGCTGCCGACCGACGTGCGGCTGGCGCTGAACGCGACCTACATGCCGCGCTGGCTCAAGGGCCTGAGCTTGAAGGCGGACGTGTTCAACCTGTTGAACCAGCAGACCGACCTGGCCACGCAGCCGGGCTACAACTCGGGTCCGGGGACGGTCAGCGCGTACTACAACCAGGTGCTGGGCCGCGCGCCGGAACGCCAGGTGCGCTTCACGGCGGAGTACAACCACCGGTTCTGATCGGCGCATAAAAAAACCACCTGGGCTGAACGCGTTCAGGCAGGTGGTTTTCTTATTGCATCGGAAGAATTAACGATAGAAGGCTTCGACTTTGCCCTTGAGCTTGATCAGCATCGGGTTACCGAAGCGGTCCAGGCTCTTGCCGGCCGGGACCTTGATCCAGCCTTCGCTGATGCAGTACTCATCAACGTCCAGGCGTTCTTTATCGTTAAAACGGATGCCCACATCGTGTTCGAACACGGCGGCAACGTGGAATTTGCTGCGCGGGTCGATCGACAGACGATCCGGCAATGGAGGGAGTTGGGTAGTATCGTTCATCCCGCAATTATATCAGCTGGTTTTGAAGATCAGCTGCGCCACGCGCTGCAATTTTGGATAGACCATCGGCACCGTCAGCATGGTGCTGCCTATCGCCATCAGCAACAGCGCGGTGAAGGTCTCGCTGGTGATGATCTGCTTGTCGAGCAAAATGTTGACAAAAATGATCATGATCAGCGCCTTGGTCTGCAACAGCCAGCCGATGATGGACGCCTCGCCCGGCCCCCACTTGAGGATCTTGCCGGCGATGTGGATGCCGGCCAGCTTGCCGCTGACCGAGGCGACCAGCATCACCGCCGCCGCGATGAACACCGCCGAACCGCCCATCGCCCAGTTGGTCCGCAAACCGGTGCTGAGGAAAAACACCGGCATGATGGCCATCAGCACGTTGGCGCGCAGGAAGTCCATCTTCTCCTGGTTGAACCAGTCCGCATCCATCACGGCGCCGGCCAGGAAGGCGCCGACCATGAAATGCAGGCCGGCCCAGTCGGCCGCGAAGGCGCAGGCGGCCAGCCAGATGAAGGAGATGTACCAGCGGTCGCGCTCTTCGAGCCGCAGCATCATCATGCGGAACAGCTTGGTCGCCACGGCAAACACCAGCAGGAAGCCCAATTGGCGGCCGACCCGGTCCCAGTCCAGCAGGATTACCGCCAGCACGCCCCAGATCGCAATATCGTCGACGCTGGCGTAGCGCAGGATGCGCTGGCCGATCGGCTGGCGCAGGATCTCCAGCTTTTCCATCAGCAGGATCAGGATCGGCAGCGCGGTCACGGCGCAGGCCATGCCTATGCCCAGCACGAACTGCCAGGTCTGCGCTTTCGGCCCCATCCAGCCGGCGTAGCCGACCAGCCCCAGCGCGGCGCCGCAGCCGAACAGCAGCGGCGTGCCCAGCGCCAGGCCGGCGGTGATGGCGCTTTCGCGGCGGTGTTCCCAGGCCTTCTTCAGGTCCAGCTCGATGCCGGCGATCATCACGAAGATCATCACCGCCCACCAGGCGATGCCGTTCAGCGACTGCACCACCTGCGGGTTGAACACGAAACTATAGTACTCCGGATAGGCGCGCCCCAAGATTCCCGGCCCCAGCAGGATGCCGGTGATGATCTGCACCACCACCAGCGGCGCGTAATAATCGGTGTTACCGAGACGCCAGATCAGATACGGTACGCTGAAAATGATCAGCATGGCGATCAGAAATACCTCGGTGGTACCCATGTGCATAGTGTCCCCTGCAATTTTGTAGTTTAAGTAAAAGGAAGCTTGAAAACCTCAGCTATTCTAGCCCCCATCGCGCGCCAGCGGCCAAATTGGAAACGATACCACAGCTGATTATCAAAAACTCCTTGCGTCCTCAATCAACTACGATATACTTGCACACTCAAGCATCTATCAAGAATTAATTGACAACGGAGCACACTATGGACGACATCATTCAAGACACCCCGGCCGACATCAGTCCCAGCCTGGAATTTGCGCTGCGGCTGGCGCGCGCACAGGCCGCGCTGGTGCGCCGGCTCGACCAGGTGCTGGGCGGCTACCACGGCATCAGCTTCGGCGACTTCATGCTGCTGCACTACCTGAACCGCGCCCCCGGCGGCCGCCTGCGCCGGGTCGACCTGGCCGAGCGCCAGGGCCTGACCGCGTCCGGCGTCACCCGCACCCTGCTGCCGCTGGAAAAAATCGGCCTGGTCGAACGCCAGCAAGACCCGCGCGACGCCCGCGTGGCTTATGCCGCCATCACCGACACCGGCCGCGAACTGTTGAACAACGCCGTGGTCGTGGCGGAGCAGATCAGCAAGGACCTGCTGCGCAACTGCCCCACCGCGCATTTCGCTGAACTGAGCACCGCGCTCGGCCTGATCGCCGGCATGAACGCCACCAACTCCTGAGAGCCCCCACCATGGACGATCCCAAAAAACTGCAACGCGCGGCATTGAAGCGCGACCCGAACTTCAAATGGCTGCTGCGCGGCGGCGTGATCTCCATGCTGGGCGACCAGCTGACCATGATCGCCCTGCCCTGGCTGGTGCTCAAGCTCACCGGCGACACGCTGGCGCTGGGCTTCGTCATCGCGTTGATGAGCATCCCGCGCGCCGTCTTCATCCTGATCGGCGGCGCCGTGGTGGACCGCTACTCGCCCAAGCGCATCCTCATGCTGAGCAAGTACGCCAACGCCGCGCTGCTTGGCCTGTTGACCATGCTGGTGCTGCACAACCAGCCGACGCTGACGTTCTCGCTGAGCGGATCGCTGTCGCTGACCATCGACCTCAACGCCCACCTGACGCTGATGATCATCTACTTGCTGGCCTTCGGCATCGGCCTGGCGCAGGCCTTCGGCATCCCGTCCGGCACCTCGATCATGCCGCAGGCGATCGGCGCCGAGCATCTGCAGGCGGCCAACGGCGTGTTGATGGGATTGCGCCAGGTGTCGATGCTGATCGGCCCACTGATGGCGGCCGGCCTGCTCGCATTGTCCGGCGACAGCGGCGGCGTGGTGGCCGACGCGCGCGGCCTGGCGTTTGCGTTTGGCTTCGACTGCTTCAGCTTCCTGGTCTCGGCATGGACCCTGTCCAAGGTCGGCCCATTGACCGCGCCGGCGCAGGCGGAAGCGCCGCAGTCGGTGCTGCGCTCCGTCGGCGCCGGCCTGATGATGGTCTGGAACGACGTGCCGCTGCGCCTGTGCTTCATCTACTGGGGCACGGTATCGCTGTTCATCGGCGGCTCGATGCAGGTGGCGATTCCGGTACTGGCCAGCGAGAAGCTGCACGGCGCCTCCGCCCTCGGCGTGCTGATGGCGGCCAACGGCGCCGGCATGCTGTTCGGGATGGCCGGCGCCGCGGTGCTGGGCGCGCGCCTGCGCTTCGCCAGCTTCGGCACCGTGCTGCTGGTGGCGGACGCCATCGCCGGTTTCCTGGTGATGCCGCTCGGCGCGGTGCAAGCGCCGTGGCAGGCGTGCACGCTGATGCTGGCGCTCGGCCTGCTGTCGGGCTACATGCAGATCAACGTCTTCACCTGGATCCAGCGCCGCGTGCCGCCGCACATGATGGGCCGCGCCATGAGCATCTTCATGTTCATCTTCATGGGACTGGCGCCGTTGTCGGCCGCCGTCACCGGCTGGGTGCTGACGATGATCTCGTTGTCGCAATTGTTCCTCGGCGGTGGCATCATACTGGTGGTGTTCGCGACACTGGCGTATCTGCTCACGCCGATCCGCAGCATCAGCTCTAACACCCAACCGCAGTAAAAGGAAACGCGCATGGAAACCAAATGGCTGGAAGACTTCATCTCGCTGGTCGAGACCAATAATTTCAGCCGCTCGGCGGCGCTGCGGCACGTGACGCAGCCCGCCTTCTCCCGCCGCATCCAGTCGCTGGAGAACTGGCTGGGCACGGACCTGATCGACCGCACCTCGTATCCCACGCGCCTGACGCCGGCCGGCATCGTGTTCTACGAGCAGGCGCTGGAGATGCTGGCGCAGATCAACGGCGCGCGCGACATGCTGCGCTCCAAGCGCGCCGCCGCGCAGACCAGCATCGACCTGGCGGTGCCGCACACGCTGTCGCTGACCTTCGTGCCGAAATGGCTGACCGCCCTGGAGCAGGACTTTGCGCCGATCAGCAGCCGCCTGATGGCGCTCAACGTGCACGACGCGGTGATGCAGCTGGTCGAAGGCGGCTGCGACCTGCTGCTGTGCTACCACCATCCGCGCCAGCCGGTGCAGCTCGATCCGGGCCGCTACGACATGCTGGTGATGGGCCGCGAATCGCTGCGCGCCTACGCCCGCTGCGACAAGAACAAGGCGCCGGAATTCACGCTGCCCGGCACCAAAAAAGAGCCGCTGCCGTTTTTATCGTACACCAACAACGCCTATCTTGGCCGCATGGTGGAGCTGATCCTGACCGACGCCAAGACCCCGCTGCACCTGGACCCGCACTACGAAACCGACATGGCCGAAGGCCTGAAGATGATGGCGCTGGAAGGCCGCGGCGTGGCCTTCCTGCCCGAATCGGCGGTCACGCGGGAGCTCAAGCAAAAGCAGCTGGCGCGCGCCGACGGCGGCGCCTCGGAATGGGAAATCGAGATGGAAATCCGCCTGTACCGCGAGCGCCCGTCGGCGCACCGGCGCGGCAAGGCCATCGTCGAACGGCTGTGGGAGTTCCTGGAACAGCAGCAAAAAGATAGCGGCCGCAAACGCCGCGTAGCCATCTCCGAACGCTAAGACCGTCGTTCCCGCGCAGGCGGGAACCCATGCTTAGTATGGATTCCCGCCTGCGCGGGAATGACTCCGGTGCCGCACCAATCCCATAACTATGCATTTTTTGCATAACCGAATGCGCATACAGCATTGGCCCGTTTTCAGTCTCCCATCCTATGATTCGCTCCACTTGAAGCGCGCCACGAGCGGCCTTCAGCCACGAATTCCAAACGGAGACTTGAGCATGACCACTGTACAAGCACACGCACTGCCTTCCTACCTCAATCCAGAAGACCTGGGCCCTTGGGGCGTCTACCTGCAGCAGATCGACCGCGTCACCCCGCACCTGGGCAGCCTGTCGCGCTGGGTCGAAACCCTGAAGCGCCCGAAGCGCATCCTGACCGTCGACGTGCCGATCGAGCGCGATGACGGCTCGATCGCCCACTACGAAGGCTATCGCGTCCAGCACAATATGTCGCGTGGTCCAGGCAAGGGCGGCGTGCGCTTCCACCAGGACGTGACCCTGTCCGAAGTGATGGCCCTGTCGGCATGGATGACCGTCAAAAACGCGGCGGTGAACGTGCCATACGGCGGCGCCAAAGGCGGCATCCGTGTCGATCCGAAGACCCTGTCCCGCGGCGAACTGCAGCGCCTGACCCGCCGCTACACCAGCGAGATCTCGCTGATCATCGGACCAAACAAGGACATCCCGGCGCCGGACGTCAACACCAACGAACAGGTGATGGCATGGATGATGGACTCCTACGCCATGATCGAAGGTAACCTGTCGACCGGCGTCGTCACCGGCAAGCCTATCTCGCTGGGCGGCTCGCTGGGCCGCCGCGAAGCGACCGGCCGCGGCGTGTTCGTGGTGGGACGCGAAGCCGCCGCCAAGCGCGGCGTGGCGATCCAAGGCGCTCGTGTGGCGATCCAGGGCTTCGGTAACGTCGGCGGCGTGGCAGCGACCATGTTCGCGGAAGCTGGCTCCAAGATCATCGCCGTGCAGGATCACACCGGCACCGTCGTCAACCAGGGCGGCCTGGATGTGGCAAGTCTGCACCAGCACGTCGCCGAATGCGGCAGCGTGACCGGCTTCCCCGGCGCCGAAGCCTTCCTCGACCGCGACGCGTTCTGGGGCATCGAATCGGACATCCTGATTCCGGCCGCGCTGGAACAGCAGATCACCGCCGCCAACGCGCCGACCATCCGCACCAAGATCATCCTGGAAGGCGCCAACGGCCCGACCACCCCGGAAGCGGACGACATCCTGACCGACAAGGACGTGCTGATCGTGCCGGACGTGCTGGCCAACGCCGGCGGCGTGACCGTGTCGTACTTTGAATGGGTGCAGGATTTCTCCAGCTTCTTCTGGAGCGAGGACGAGATCAACGCCCGCCTGACCCGCATCATGCAGGACGCCTTCAACGCCGTATGGTCGGTGTCGCAGGACAAGAAGGTCACGCTGCGCACCGCCACCTTCATCCTGGCGTGCACCCGCGTGCTGCAAGCGCGCGAAGTGCGCGGCCTGTATCCATGATCCACTAATCCCCAGCAGTTTGCGCCTGCACCGGCTTCGGCCCGTGCGGGCGCTTTTCGCATTCAGAGCCAACAAAATAACGAGGACACCATGAGCACCATCGAACAAAAAGCGCTGGCCTACCACCGTGCCGGCAGCGCCGGCAAGATCGCCATCGAAGTGACCAAGAGCGTCGCCACCCAGGAAGACCTGGCGCTGGCGTATTCGCCTGGCGTGGCCGCGCCGTGCGTGGAAATCCAGCGCGATCCGGCCAAGGCCTACGAGTACACGGCCAAGGGCAACCTGGTCGGCGTGATCACCAACGGCACGGCGGTGCTCGGCCTGGGCAACATCGGCGCGCTGGCCGGCAAGCCTGTGATGGAAGGCAAAGTGGTGCTGTTCAAAAAATTCGCCGGCATCGATGCCTTCGACATCGAGATCGACGAAACCGATCCCGATAAGCTGATCGAGATCGTCGCCGCGCTGCACCCGACCTTCGGCGGCATCAACCTGGAGGACATCAAGGCGCCGGAATGCTTCTACATCGAGCGCAAGCTGCGCGAGCGCCTGTCGATCCCGGTGTTCCATGACGACCAGCACGGCACCGCCATCGTGGTCGGCGCCGGCATGCTGAACGCGATCGAGATGACCGGCCGCGATATCGCCACCGTGAAGATCGTCTGCTCCGGCGCCGGCGCCGCCGCCATCGCCTGCCTGGAACTGCTGGTCGACCTGGGCGCGCAACGTCGCAATATCTTCGTCTGCGACAGCAAGGGCGTGCTGACCACCGCGCGCAATCTGGACGGCGAAAAAGCCGCCTGGGGGCAGGACACCAGCGCCAGCAAATTGTCCGACGTGATGGAAGGCGCGGACGTGTTCCTCGGCGTGTCCGGTCCCGGCGTGCTCTCGCCGCTCGACATCGAGCGCATGAAGCCGCAGCCCATCGTCTTCACGCTGGCCAATCCGGAGCCGGAGCTGCGTCCGGAACTGGTGCGCGAAGTGGCGCCGGACGCCATCATCGCCACCGGCCGTTCGGACTATCCGAACCAGATCAACAACGCGCTGTGCTTCCCTTACCTGTTCCGCGCGGCGCTCGATTGCGGCGCCTCGACCATCAACCAGGAAATGAAGCGCGCCTGCGTGGTGGCGCTGGCCGACATGGCGCGCAGCGACGCCCGCTTCGGCAAGGACTATGTGGTGCCTGGCCTGCTGGACCCGCGCTTGCTGAGCGGCGTTACGCCGAAGATCGCCACCGCGGCCTGGCGCAGCGGCGTCGCCCGCAGGGAACTCAATGAGCTGGAATACGCGGACGACCTGCGCGACCTGGCGGAATCGCTGATCTAAAACCCGCGCAACGGCGGCGCGCTCCTCAATTGCGGGTGATGCGCGCCGCCTCCAGGTGGTTCTCGTCGCCGAACAGCAGCGTGGCGTGATCGGCGAACAGCATTTGCCGCATCACCGGATAGCTGCCCAGCACCGAGCCAGTGCCAGTCACCTTGATGCGGAAGATCAGGGATTTCTGCGCCGACAGGGCCGCCGTGCCGACGCCGTAATCGGCCAGCACCATCACATCCGTCACCGGATCGCCGGGGCCGTAGGAACCAACCGCCACATCGGCCAGCAGCAGGCTGCCTTTGTACACGCGCGCATCCACTTCGGCCATCCGGCCGTTGCCCGGCCAGTGGCTGGACAAGGTCTCCTGCGCAAGATCGGTGCGGCCCGCGGGCAGCACAGCGGCGCCGTTCTTGTCAATCGCCACGCCCATCACGCCACCTGGACTGGTCAGCGTGGCTTTGCCGTTCCATAGCACGCCCAACTTGCCGTTCGTATCGAGCACAATCGGGTAAGGCTGCGCGCCACTGGTGCCCAGCGAATGCAGGACCGGCGCACCCAGTCCTTTCGGCCACATGGCCACCATCGCGCCGCCCCCTTCCAGCCACCCTGCCAGCACCGCGCCGCCCGTCGCGGCGATATGCGGATGCAGGGCCGATGTCGAAATCTCGAACGGTGGCGTCAACTGCCGGCCATTGAAATCGAACTTGCACAGCTTGAGCAGGTACTGTGTCTTTTCAGTGACCGGCAGCAGCGAGAAGGTGGTGACCAGCCAAAAACCGTTGCCGTCCACTGCCGCGCTGCTTTCCGCCGCCGCCAGCTCGGTGGTGGAGGTGGCGGCGACGGCCGGATACAGTTCCAGCGGCTCGCCGACCAGCTTCGCCTGCGTGTCGAAATGCAGCAACCTGGCGCCGGGCCCCGATTGCACCATCACGAAGCCGTCCGGCGAAGGCAGCATCTGCCACTCGCCGGTGTAGCCGGCGGCCAAAGTGAAACCATAGTCGGTGCTGGAAACCAGCACGCCGTCCTGGTCCAGCACACTCAATCGCGTGCGCGGATGTACCTTGTTGCCACTGACGGTAATGCTGGAATCGGAGAAGGAACGCACCACGATATGATCGCCGACGACCAACGCGTCACCCATGCCGGCCAACGCTGCGCCGCTGGGCAATTTGACCGGCTGCGGCACCCCGACGATGGCAATGGTCCCGGTGGTATCAGGCTCGGTGCCGGTGATGGTGGCGGCGGCGGTGGTGTCGGTGGTCGGAACGGAAGAGGCGGAACCGCCGCCGCAAGCGTTCAGCGCGGCGGCCAGCACCAGCAAGGCCAGATGGCGGGGTAAGGCTTGAAAACTCATACTGGCTCGCAGTGCACGGTTTGAAAGCGAAAAGTATATAGAAAAACAATCCTCTCTCCATACCATCCGCGCCACAACGGCATGGCCCCGCGAGCCAGCGGGATGACCCGGCAGGCCTTTATTTTCTAATGACTTCGCCGCCCTTCATGACGAAGGTCACCTTGGTCAGTTCCGTGGCGTTTTCCGCCGGGTCGCCCTTGACGGCGATGATGTCGGCGAACTTGCCGGCCGTGAGCGAACCGACGCGGTCCTTCCAGCCCAGCAGGTCGGCCGCGTTGATGGTGGCCGCCTGGATCGCCTGCATCGACGTCATGCCGTACTTGATCATGTAGGCGAACTGCCTGGCGTTGTCGCCGTGCGGATAAACGCCGGAATCGGTGCCGAAGGCCATCTTGGCGCCGCCGTTGAAGGCCTTGCGGAAGTTGTCGCGCTGGAGCTGGCCGATCACCTTTTCCTTGGCGATCGATTCCGGCAGCATGCCCGCCTTCTCGCCCTCCTGCAGGATGAAGTCGTCGTTGTAGATGTCCATCACCAGGTAGGTGCCCTTCTCGCGCGCCAGCTTGATGCCCTCGTCATCGATCAGGCTTGCGTGCTCGATCGAATCGACGCCGGCCAGGATCGCATCGCGGATGCTGCTGGTGCCGTGCGCGTGCGCGGCCACCTTGCGGCCCAGCTTATGCGCCTCGCCGACGATGGCCTGCATCTCTTCCAGCGTGTATTGCTGCGCGCCCGGCTCGTCGCCCTTGGACAGCACGCCGCCCGATGCGCAGATCTTGATCACGTCGGCGCCGTACTTGGCCATCTCGCGCACCTTGGCGCGCGCCTCCCACGGACCGTCGGCCACGCCGCGGCTGGTGAACTTCATCTCGGCCGGCAGCAGGTTCTCGTCGCAATGGCCGCCCTGGATGCCGATGGCGTAACCGGCGGTGCGCATGCGCGGGCCGATGAAATCGCCGTCGTTGATGGCGTCGCGCAGCGCCACGTCACCGAAGCCGCTGGCGCCGACGTTGCGCACCGTGGTGAAGCCCGCCTCCAGCGTCTTGCGCGCGGCGCGCACGCCGTACAGCGCGGCGCGGGTGTCGGACACGCCCAGCGCGTTGTAGCCGCCCAGGTAAGGGTCGGCCGTCAAATGGGTATGCATGTCGATCAGGCCCGGCAGCACCGTCTGCGACGACAGGTCGATCAGCTGCGCGCCGGCCGGCACCTTGGCCGAGGCGCTCGGGCCGACCGAGGTGATGCGCTCGCCGGTGATGACGATGGTCTGGTCCTTGAGCACCGTACCGCCGACCACGTCGACCAGCTTACCGGCGCGTATCGCCACCACTTTGGCGTTGTCGGCGAACGACGGCGCGGCCGCGCCCAGGGTGCCAAGGACGGTGGCGGAAATCAGGAGATGCTTGAATTTCATGGGGTGCGCCTTTTTCTTCGAAAAGAAAAGAATAGCAGAGCGCAAGCAAAAAAGCGTTCTTATTGTTGAACTATCCCGGCCAGGCGCAGGTGCGGAATCCTGCATAGAAGTCGTCGCGCTCGGGCAGGAAGAAATTACGGAATTTGGCCGAATCAAAACGCAGCGGCGTCGCGAACGAAGCGCCGCGCAAGCTCTGGTGGGTATCGAACCACGGCTCGGAATATTCGCGATAACGGTCGGCCTTGAAACCGGGGTAAGGCCCGAACGGCGACGCCGTCCATTCCCACAGCTGGCCCCAGCGGAACGCCGGGTGGCCGGACAAGGCCGCATATTCCCACTCCGCCTCGGTCGGCAGGCGGCGACCGGCCCAGGCGCAGTAGGCCTGCGCCTCATACAGGTTCACATGGCGCACCGGCTCGGCGCCGGCCAGCGTGGTCGCCTGCCCGAAGCGCACGGTGCGCCATTGGGCGCCGTCGCGCTGCCAATAGCGCGGCGCCGAGCGCTCCTGGCGCATCAGCCAGTCGGCGCCGGCGCTGCTCCAGAACTGGCGGTTGTCGTAGCCGCCATCGGCGACGAAATCGGCATACTGCGCGTTGCTCACCAGGGTGCTGTCGATGGTGAACGCCGCCACCCGGAAGCTGTGCGCCTCGCGCTCGTTGTCGAACACGAAGCCCTGCCCCTCGGCGACGCCCAGTTCGATGGTCCCGCCGGGGAAGCCGATCTCCGACGGCGCGAACAGCGGCTGCTCATGGTGCGCAGCCTGCGCCGGCGCGGCCAGGCCCAGGGTCTGCAAGGTGTAGAGCAGCGCTTCGCCGTGCATGTCCTCGTGCGCCAGCGCCAGCCGGTAGGGATACAGCGCCGCATCGTCGTTCGGTTCGCGCGACAGCTTGTCGAGCACACGGTCCAGCACTTCGCGGCAGTAGGTCTTCAGCGCGCCGGTGCTGGGCAGGTCCAGCGTCCAGCGGGCGCGGTGCGGCACCGTCGCCGAATCGAACCAATCGTCGCCTTTGCTCAGCAGGCAGTTGCCGTGGGCGTCGGCCGGATGGCTGGAGACGGCCTCGCGCAGGATGAACCATTCGGCGAACCAGGCGATGTGGCCCAGCTCCCACAAGGGCGGATTGACGATGCGCAGCTGCGGCACGCGTGTCGGCACGTCCATGCCGGCGGCGGCGAAGCAATCGAACAGCGACAGCGTATAATCCCGCGCATGCCGCAGCGCCAGCGCCAACTGCTGTGGCGTGGCGTTCCTGAACGAAGTTGGGCTTGATATCATGAGCCGATTGTAACGAATTTTAGCCAAAATACCAGTGAGCGCACCCCATATCTGGATCGTCAGTCCCGCCTCAGCACGCGCCAACAACGGCAACTGGCAGAGCGCGAGCCGCTGGGCGCGTTTTCTACGCACGCGCTACCGGGTATCGATTTCACAACAGTGGCCGGAATCTGGCGAACAGTCCCCGCCCGACCTGCTGATCGCGCTGCACGCGCGCCGCTCCGCGCCCTCGCTTGACGCCTACGCGCTGGCCTGTCCGCAGCGGCCGTCGATACTGTTGCTGACCGGGACCGACCTGTATCGCGACATCCAGACCGACGCCAGCGCACAGACGGCGCTGGGCCAGGCCAGCGCGCTGGTGCTGCTGCAGCCGGCCGGCATGGACGCGCTGCCCGCGCCGCTGCGCGCCAAGGCCAGCGTGATCTTCCAGTCGGCCGCCACACTGAAGCCGGCGGCGCGCGCCAACAGGCGCCATCTGGACATCGTCATGGTCGGCCACCTGCGCTCCGAAAAAGACCCGCTGACCTTCATGCGCGCGGCAGCGCTGGTCGCCGCGCCCAGGGCGCGCCTGGTCCACATCGGCGGCGCGCTGGAGCCGGCGCTGGAACAGGCCGCGCTGGCGACGGCGGCGGCCCACCCGCGCTACCGCTGGCTGGGCGCCCTGCCCCATGCGGCCACGCGGCAGCGCCTCAAGCGCAGCCACCTGATGGCGATCGCCTCGCGCATGGAGGGCGGCGCCAACGTCATCATCGAAGCGGTGTGCAGCGGCGTGCCGGTGCTGGCCAGCGACATCAGCGGCAATCGCGGCATGCTGGGCGACGACTACGCCGGCTACTTCCCGGCCGGCGACGCCGCCGCGCTGGCGCGGCTGATCGACCGCGCGCTGGCCGAACCGGACTTCTACGAACTGCTGCGCGCCCAGTGCGACGCGCGGCTTCCCTTATTCTCGCCGGCGGCCGAGCAGGCAGCTTTGCTGGAGTTGGTGGATAATCTGCTGCACAAGGCCAAACAAGGAATGACAAAATGACTAATGACGCTACCACCCCTGAAACCATCAAACTGACCTCCTTCTCCCACGGCGGCGGCTGCGGCTGCAAGATCGCGCCCGGCGTGCTGTCCGAGATCCTGAAGAATTCGTCCGGCTTCCCGGTGCCGAAGGAGCTGATGGTCGGCATCGAGACCGCCGACGACGCCGCCGTCTACAAGCTCAATGACGAGCAGGCGCTGATCGCCACGACCGACTTCTTCATGCCCATCGTCGACGACGCGTTCGACTTCGGCCGCATCGCCGCCACCAACGCCATCTCCGACGTCTACGCCATGGGCGGCACGCCGATCATGGCGCTGGCCCTGGTCGGCATGCCGATCAACAAACTGCCGCTGGAAACCATCGGCCAGATCATCAAGGGCGGCGAATCGATCTGCGCCGAAGCCGGCATCCCGATCGCCGGCGGCCACACCATCGACTCGGTCGAACCGATCTACGGCCTGGTGGTACTGGGCCTGATCCATCCGTCCAAAGTCAAGCGCAACGCCGACGCCAGGGCCGGCGACGTGCTGATACTGGGCAAACCGCTGGGCGTGGGCGTGCTGTCGGCCGCGCTCAAGAAGGACCAGCTGGACGCCGCCGGCTACCAGGCCATGATCGCCAACACCACCAAGCTCAATAAGCCTGGCAAGGCGCTGTCGGACATGGCCGGCGTGCACGCGCTGACCGACGTCACCGGCTTCGGCCTGCTGGGCCACCTGCTGGAACTGGCGCGCGGCGCCAAGCTGACGGCGCACCTGGAAATGGCCAGGATCCCGCTGCTGCCGGGCGTGGAGCAACTGGCGCACGACGGCTACTTCACCGGCGCCTCGGGCCGCAACTGGGACGCCTACGGCAAGGATGTCGACTTGTCGCCATCGGTTTCGCAGGCACAGCACATGCTGCTGACCGATCCGCAAACCTCGGGCGGCCTGCTGGTGTCGTGCGACGCCGCCAGCGTCGACGAAGTGCTGGAGCTGTTCCGCCGCGAAGGCTTCGGCGAAGCGGCCGTCATCGGCCGCATGGCCGAAGGCGCGGCGCGCGTGACGGTGGCCTGATCACCCCACCATCCGGACCGACAACGCCGCGCCGCGCTTCAACAGGAAGGCGCGCAGCAGGTCCGGATAGTTGGCCGGCACGGCCTGGCGCACCGATGGCCGTTCAGCCAGCGCGGCGCGCCATGCGGCCGTTCGCGGCAGCCCGGCCAGCATGCCGAATTCCGCGATCGTGTCGAACACGTCGAAGTAGCGGAACACCGGCCCGAAGACCGCGTCAACCATGCCGAATTGTTCGCCCATGAAGTAAGGCCCCTCCCCCAGCACGGCTTCCACCTGTGCGAAGCGCGCATGGATCTCGGCGGCCTTGGCGGCCAGCGTCTGCTGGTCGGCAGCGCTATAGAACCCGCCGATCAGATTCAATAACGCCGAGCCGAACTCCATCCACGAGCGCTGCTGCGCGCGCAGCAGGGCATCCGTCGGATGCAGCGGCGGCGCGTGGATCTCGTCGAGGTACTCGCAGATCACGGCCGATTCGAACAGCGCCGCACCGCCGGCCAGCAGCACCGGCGTCTTCCCCAGCGGCGAAACCGCCAGGAACCAGTCCGGCTTGGCCGCCAGGTCTATATCGCGCCGCTCATGCGGCACGCCCTTCTCGGCCAACACTATCGCCGCCCGCTGCACATAAGGGCACAACGGATGGCTGATCAGGACCGGCATCATGCCGGCACCAGCCAGCGACTGCGGCGCAGAGCAAACGCGCCGTCGCCCATCAGCCACAGCACCAGCGAGGCCGCCACCAGGAACACCGGATACTCCCAGCCGCCGCCGGCGCTGGTGTGCACCCAGCCATTGGACATGTGGACCCAGGCCGCGCCGGCCATCACCGGCGTCAACGCCAGCGACACCTGGCGCGCGTAGATGCCCAGCACCAGCGCGGCCCCGCCCAGCAACTCGAACACAAACACCGGATACGCAAGCACGCCCGGAAAACCCACGCTGACAAAGAACTGCGCCGTGCCGGGCAATGTAAAGACCAGCCATTTGAGCATCGCATGCGCGATCCACATCACGCCCAGGCTGGCCCGCAGCAGCGTTGCGCCATACTCGGCCCCATTCAGATTGCTATCCATTTTTGCTCCTCCCAGAAAGTCGATGGAGTTAATATACGATTTCAAACCCGCAATAGAAATAGGCGATCTGGCAGATGATCCATGCAAAAACACAATACAGACTAAGTTCCCAGGACCTGGAAATCATCCTCGCGCTGGTGCGCGGCGGCACCCTGGCCGACGCCGGCGAGCGCCTGGCGATAGACCCCTCGACCGTGTTCCGCTCGGTGCAGCGAATGGAAAAAGGCCTGGGCACGCGCCTGTTCGAGCGCTCGCGCCTGGGCTATCAGCCGTCGGAACTGGCGCAGTCGCTGGCGCGCCATGGTGAACTGGTGGAAGCGCAGCTGGACGCGGCGCGTTCGGCGGCGCTGCTAAGCCCCGAGCAGGTGGCCGGCACGGTGCGCATCACCAGCACCGACACGATACTGCACGCCCTGGTCGCGCCGGCGCTGCGCGATCTGCAGGCGAGCCATCCGCTGCTTTCCTATGAACTGGACACCGGCAACGAACTGGCGAACCTGAGCCGTCACGAAGCCGACATCGCGGTGCGCGCCACCAACCGGCCACCTGCTCATTTGGTCGGAAAGCACGTCGGCCCGATACGCGTGGCGCTGTTCGCCGCGCCCGGCGGAAAATGGAAGAAATCCAATGCCGGCAAGGCGCCGTGGATCGCGCCGGATGACGCGCTGCCGGAACATCCGTCGGTCCTCTGGCGCAAGAAGAACCATCCGAAAGTGACCCCACAATTCCGCGTCAACAGTATCCTGAGCGTGGCCGAGATGATCGCACTGGGATTGGGCGTCGGCATACTACCGCTGTTCCTGGCGCGGCAGCGCAGCGACCTGGCGCAACTGGGCGCCGTACTGGACGAAGCGCAAACCGAACTATGGCTGCTCACCCACGCCGAATCGCGCCACCTGCGCCGCGTGTCGACAGTATTTGGCCATCTGTCGCGCAGCCTGGCGCTGGATTGAGCGGCGTGCCGGTGAAAGCCCGCAACGATTGCCGTGGCAACCGCCGCCATCTGCGCTAAAGTAGATCCATCATCAACCACCGAAGGAAGATCATGCTGGTCACTACTACCGAAAACGTCGCAGGCTATCGGGTACTGGAAGTGAAGGGGCAAGTGTTCGGCGTCGTCGTGCGCAGCCGCGGCCTGGCTGGCAACCTGATGGCCGGACTGCGCTCCATCTTCGGCGGCGAAATTCTCGAATACACCGCGCTGCTGGAAGAAACGCGCCGCCACGCGCTTGACCGCATGGTGAAGAACGCGCAGCAGATGGGCGGCAACGCGGTCGTCATGATGCGTTTCGACTCCTCCGAAATCGGCCAGACCATGAGCGAGATCGTCGCCTACGGCACGGTCGTCGTGCTCGAGAAAGCCTGACATGCTGCGCAATGTGGTACTCGCCATCGCCCTGCTGGTCGCCGCTGGCGGCGCGATCGCCCTGGCCACCGGACACCCGCGGGCGATGCCGGCGGCGATCTGGGGCGGCATCCTCACGGTGGCGGTGCTGTTCGAACGGTGGCGCTATCAAGCGCCGCCGGCGGCCGGCGGCAACTGGCAGCCGACCGGCGAACAGTTCATCGATCCCGAGTCCGGCGAGGCGATGGAAGTCCTGTACGATGCCGGCACCGGCGAACGGCGCTACGTCAGCAAGGCCGGCAAGCCGTAGCGGCCAACGCAGCGCCACCGACTTCGCGCCCGGTATCGCCAGCTACTTCCCGCGCGGGTTAGACCGCGAGGCGCTGCTGCGCGCGCCGGCCATCACCTTCGGCAGTTCCGACACCCTGCACACCAACTTCCTCGCCAGCCGGTTCACGGTGGCGGCCGGCGAGTTCCCGTCGATGACCGTGCCCTCGGTGCATAGCCTGCTGCACTGCATACAGGGAGGCCTGGGCTACGGCATATGCCCCGAACTGCAATGGGAAGAAATGCTGGCGGCCGGCGCGCTGATCGTCCCCAATAAGCCCGTAGCTAATCCGCCGGCCGGCGCAAGGACGGATCGCCATTCAGCGCAAACGGCATGGACCGCGACCAGCGGTTGGAGGACAGCGAAAACGTCAACGCCCGCACCTGGTGATACCAGCCTGCCGGCACGTACAGCATATCGCCCGGATTGACGATGACTTCGACCGTGGCGGCCTGGCGCGCCAGCGGGAACTTCTCGAAGTCAGGCGCCTCGGGATCGAACGGCGATCCAAACAGGATGGCGTTCGCCTCGTTCGGATACAGGAACTGGTCGTGGTGCGGCGGCGCCAGGAAGATGCGCTTGGTGCCCCATATCTGCGCAAAGACATTGTCGTCGTAGTCGCAGTGCAGCGGCGTCACCGTGCCGGCGGGGCCAAGCCAGAAGCGCGGCGGCCCCATTTTGTCGAAGTACGTGGGCCAGTGACACAGGCGGTTCAACTCGCGCAGCTCCAGGTTGCCCAGGTACGGCGGCAGGTCGTGCGCGCCGGAGGCGGACAGCTCCAGGTACTCCAGCATGGACATGTCCTGCATCGCCCGGTCGGGCGCGAAGGCCGTGTTGATATAGTCGCCCACGCGCGCCCGCACCGGCAGGTGGCTGTAGCGATCGCGCAGCGTCTGCGGCGTCAGCGCGGACAGCGGCCAACGGTCGACCATGCCGGTCATCAGGAACGGCAAGCCTTGCGCGGCGCGCTTGCGGAAGGCGGCGGCATCGAGCGCCCGCAGGCGCGGCACCTCGGATATCGCCGGCAACGTGCGGGCGACGCGCTTGATCGCCTCGCGCATCGCCTGGATCGAGGTGACGCCGCGAACCTGCGCATCCTTGCGTTCGCGCGCCTGCTTTTGAGCCGCAGGGTCTGCGGCCCACGCAGACTCCGATTCCTGCCTGGTGGGCGGCAGGCGCGGAATCCGCAGCGCTTGCGCCGATTTCTTCTCTGTTGACATATCCCGAACTTAACTATTTGCAGGGCGATAGTATAACTGCTCGCTTACAGGACCGTTCGGATGTCAAAAGTGACACGATGCCATGCATTCGTCGCCATAAGGCCAAATTCCCTTGACAGCTTAGCCATCGATCTCGTACATTTAAGGCCATGACCTCGCATCTGCACCTATCCGCTTTCCTGCTGCCGTCTGCTAGCGCCCTATCGCTAGCAGCGCGCCTACTAGCACGCGCTTAATCCGCGTTCCAGCTGTACCCCAGTGCCGGCCACAAGCCGCACCTGTCTACAAATCCCAGGAAAGTTTGCACCGATGTTCCCAGCCTTGTCGCTACTGCTAAAACTACCGATCGGTTGCCGAGCCTAGCATCCCGTGGCCGCACGGCAGCCCCTCGCCACAACAGAGCGCCAGCGCCGATACCTCGGACCGCGGCAACCGCATTTCCCCATTTGAGACTCAGGAGCACCCCATGATGTTGCAGAACCCAGCAGCGAAGTACCGCGCCTTCCCACCCGTGCAATTGTCCGACCGCCAGTGGCCGAACAATGTGATCTCCAAGCCGCCGATCTGGATGAGCACCGATCTGCGCGACGGCAACCAGGCCCTGATCGAGCCGATGAGCGCCGAGAAAAAACTGCGCTTCTTCGAACTGCTGGTCAAGGTCGGCCTCAAGGAAATCGAAGTGGGCTTCCCTTCCGCCTCGCAGACCGACTTCGACTTCGTGCGCAAGCTGGTCGAGGAAAACCGCATCCCCGACGACGTCACCATCATCGTGCTGACCCAGTCGCGCGATGAACTGATCCGCCGCACCGTGGAATCGGCGGCCGGCGCCAAGCGCGCCATCGTCCACCTGTATAACTCGGTGGCGCCGGTGTTCCGCAAGGTCGTCTTTGGCATGTCGCGCGAAGAGATCACCAACATCGCCACCACCGGCACCAAGCTGGTGAAGGAATTGATCAAGCAGCACCCGCAGACCGAATGGGGCTTCGAGTACACGCCTGAATCGTTTTCCACCACCGAACTCGATTTCTCCAAGCATATCTGCGACGCCGTCACCGCGATCTGGGAACCGACGCCGCACAACAAGATGATCATCAACCTGCCGTCGACGGTGGAGTGCAGCACCCCCAACGTCTACGCCGACCAGATCGAATGGATGTCGCGCAAGCTGGCGCGCCGCGATTCGCTGATCATCAGCGTCCACCCGCACAACGACCGCGGCACCGCCGTCGCCTCGGCCGAGATGGCCGTGATGGCCGGCGCCGACCGCGTCGAGGGCTGCCTGTTCGGCAATGGCGAGCGCACCGGCAACGTCGACCTGGTCACGCTGGCCTTGAACCTGTACACGCAAGGCGTGCATCCGGGCCTGGACTTCTCCGACATCGACGAAGTGCGCAAGTGCGTTGAAGAGTGCAATCAGTTGCCGGTCCATCCGCGCCACCCATACGTGGGCGACCTGGTGTTCACCGCCTTCTCCGGCTCGCACCAGGACGCGATCAAAAAGGGCTTCGCCCAGCAGCAGGAAGGCGCGCTGTGGGAGATCCCCTACCTCCCGATCGATCCGCAGGACCTGGGCCGCAGCTACGACGCCGTCATCCGCGTCAACAGCCAGTCCGGCAAGGGCGGCATGGCTTACTTGCTGGAGCAGGACTACGGCCTGGTGCTGCCGCGCCGCCTGCAGATCGAATTCAGCCGCGCCGTGCAGGCCGTGGCCGATTCCACCGGTCTGGAGATCACCGCCGAAGGCATCTACGACATCTTCAACAAGGAATACTTCGAGCAGAACTCGCCGTACGCCTACAACGCGCACAAGATGGTGGAAGACACCAGCAGCGACGAACCGGTGCAGATCGACATCGCCCTCACCCACCGCAAGGCGCCACTGGCGCTGCAGGGCGGCGGCAACGGCCCGATCGACGCCTTCGTCGATGCGCTCGGCCTGGACATCAAGCTGATGGACTACCATGAGCACTCGATCGGCTCCGGCGCCAACGCCAAGGCGGCCTGCTACGTCGAACTGCGCCTGGCCAACGGCCCGACGCTGTTCGGCGCCGGCATCGACAGCAACATCGTCACCGCCTCGTTCAAGGCCGTGCTGAGCGCGGTCAACCGCCAGCTCTCGCAGCAGCAAGCCGCGGCGGCACCAGCGGGCGCCGACGCCACCGCGTAACAACGACGATCAGGAGCGCGGCTGCCGCCAGGCGGCCGCGCGCTTCTCCCTGAAGCACTGAAACGCGGCCTTCAGCCCGCGCGCATGCGTCCCAACATTCAACCTCCTTAGACAATAGTGTCGCAACACTATGCGTCGTCACTCCCGCGCAACTGCCTCCGCCAACCAATTGCGCCGCACTGCACCATTGCCGCTATACTGGATTCTCGCCCGGTGTTCTCATGGAGTGATACATGAATATCTCGAACCTGAAAATCGGTGTGCGGCTTGCGGTCGCATTTGGTGCGGTGCTGGTGCTGATGGCGGTGTTGATCGGCGTCGGCCTGCAAAGGCTGAACAGCATCAGCCGGCTCAATGCGGTCATCATCGACAAGGAATGGGTCAAGGCCGATGCGGCGGCCACGGTGGGCAGCACCACCCGCGCCAACGCGGCGCTGACGCTGGAGCTGTTCACCACCACCGATGCGGCGCGCACGGCGGAAATCTACCGCGAGATGGACGTCAACAAAAGGACCATCACTGCCGCGCTGGAAACCCTCGACTCCCTGCTCTACACCGACCAAGGCAAGGCCCTGATGCTGACCATCCACGAGCAGCGCAAGGCCTACGTCGCATCGTTCACGCAGGTCGCCAAGATGCTGGCCGGCGGCCAGCGCGACGAAGCGCAGGCAGCGCTGCGCACCGACATGCAGCCCAAGCTGGCCAAGCTGCAGGCCAGCATACGCCAGCTGTCGGACCTGCAAAAATCCGTCGTCACCTCCAACGGCGAACTGGTCAAGCACGATATCGCAATGGCCAGCCAGATGATGGCATGGCTCGGCATTGTCGCGCTGGGGCTGCGCCTGGCCTTCGCATGGCGCGTAACGCGCTCGATCACCGACCCGATCGGCCACGCCCTGAAGATGGCGCGCGCCGTGGCCTCCGGCGACCTGACCTGCCGCATCGGCAATGAACAGCGCGACGAAATGGGCCAGCTGCTGGGAGAACTGGGCAAGATGAACGACAACCTTGCCAGCATCGTCGGCCGCGTGCGCACGGGCACCGGCGCCATCACCACCGCCTCGGCGGAAATCGCCAGCGGGAATATGGACCTTTCCACGCGCACCGAGCAGCAAGCCAGCTCCTTGGAGGAAACCGCCGCCTCGATGGAAGAACTGACCAGCACCGTCAAGCAGAACGCCGCCAACGAACTGGCGCTGTCGGCGACGCAGGTGGCGCAGCGCGGCGGCGAGGTGGTGGCGCAGGTGGTCGGCACCATGAACTCGATCAATGACTCGTCGCGCAGGATCGTCGACATCATCGGCGTCATCGACGGCATCGCCTTCCAGACCAACATCCTCGCGCTGAATGCGGCGGTGGAAGCGGCGCGCGCGGGCGAACAGGGACGCGGCTTTGCGGTGGTGGCGTCCGAAGTACGCAACCTGGCGCAGCGCTCGGCCGGCGCTGCCAAGGAGATCAAGGCCCTGATCGACGATTCAGTGGACAAGGTGGCGGCAGGCGCGCGCCTGGTCGACCTGGCCGGCAGCACCATGAACGAAGTGCAGGACAGCGTGCGCAAGGTGACCGACATCGTCGCCGAGATCACGCTGGCCAACCGCGAGCAGACCGGCGGCATCGAGCAAATCAATATCGCCATCAGCCAGATGGACCACGTGACGCAGCAGAACGCCGCGCTGGTCGAACAGGCGGCGGCCGCCGCGGCGGCCATGCAGGACCAGGCCGGCCAGCTGAATCAGGTAGTCAGTCAGTTCCGGCTGACGGCATGACGGCGAGCGCGCGCGACATCATGATTTCGTCGTAAAACCGGCCGTCGACGATCATCGAGTCCGGCTCGCGGCCGAACTCGATAAAGCCCAGCGATTCATACAGGCCGACCGCTTCCGCGTTGCCGGCGGTGACCGAGATCGTCATGCGCTGCACGCCATCGAGCGTGGCGGCGCACGCCAGAACCTGCTCCATCAAGCGCCGCCCTATGCCCCGCCCACGGTGCGACTGGGCCACGTACATCGCATACACAAAGGCTTTGTGACGCGCCTTGAGCGCCGTCTCACGCGCCAGGCCGACAATGCCGACCAGCTGGTCGCCGTCGAAGGCGCCGAACACGATGCGGCCCGAATCCGGCGCCAGCCGCGCCTCCGTGGTGGAAAGCGGCATGTCGCTTTCCTCTTCGTAGCTGGAACCAAAAGCGGAGGCGGCCTCGCGCAAGCCTGCCAGCCGCAGGGACCGGAACGCGGCGGCATCGGATGGAGTCAAACGACGTATCAACATGGGTAACCTTCAAAGAGAACTGGCCGGCCGTTCCGCGCTCGCCAGCACCAGCTGCCAGTCAAGAGGCAATTATCAATTAATTCATATTTATAAGCAACATCCTGGCAATTCGGCGTCCAGCCGCTTGCGGCGAATTTTTTACGGATCTACAATGTATCGACACCGGGAGGGTTTATGGAACTGTCAATTCAAAAATGGGGCAGCAGTGCGGCGGTGCGTCTGCCAACCGAATTGCTGGGCATCCTCAAGGTCGCCCTGGGCGACAAACTTAGCGTCAACGTCTTGCCAGATGGCGTGCTGCTGAAGGCGGCGCGGCCGTCATATTCGCTGGCAGAACTGGTGGCGCAATGCGACACCACGGCGCAGGAGCCTGCCGACATGGCGGCATGGCATAGCGCCAAGCCTGTGGGACGTGAAGCATGGTAAGCCGGAGCAAATTCGGGCGCGGTGACATCGTGATGGTCAATCTAGTGGACTGTAACAATTAAAAACGGAGTATCATTATGTCCAAGGGGGACGCCATGATACTTACCGACAGTGAGCGAACGGAACTTCAACAACAGGTCTCGGCCCGTAACGTTCGGGCTGACGTCGCGCGCCGCGCGCGTTTGATTTTGTTACTGTCCGACGGATGCACATGGGCAGAGATCCAGGGAAAACTTGACTGCTGCAACGACTTCATCGACTTGTGGAGCAAACGTTTTTCTGCCGAGCGACTCGCGGGCCTTTATTCGCGCCATGCAGGGCGCGAGCGATTCAAGGTCACCGACAAGGTCGAGGCGCGTGTGCTTGCGCGGACCACGAAGCACAAGCCTGCCGATGGCTCCACGCATTGGTCGAGCCGCAAGCTCGCTGCGGAACTTGGTGACGGTATTTCGCATATGACGATTGCGCGCATCTGGGCCAAGCATGGAATCAAACCCCACCGACTCGAAGGCTACCTGTCGTCGAACGACCCTGACTTTGAAACCAAGGCGGCCGATGTGATCGGCCTCTATCTGAACCCGCCCCAGAATGCCGCCGTCTTCTGTGTTGACGAGAAGACGGCTATTCAGGCACTGAACCGTAAGGATCCGGTCTTGCCGCTGTCGCCGGGACGCGCTGAACGACATGGGTTTGAATACTACCGCCATGGGACGCTGTCCTTGTATGCAGCCTTCAATACCAAAACGGGCGAGGTGCTGGGTAAAACAGCGACCAGCCATACGTCGGCCGAGTTCGTCGCTTTCCTCACTGATATCGTTGCCAGCCAGCCCAAGCGCAAAGAAATTCACGTCATTGCCGACAACCTCTCGGCACACAAGACCAAGCTCGTTACCGCGTTCCTAGAACTGCATCCCAATGTCCATATGCATTTCACGCCAACCTACTCGTCTTGGCTAAATCAGGTCGAACTTTGGTTCGGAAAAATTGAGCGCGATGTCATAGCCCGTGGCGTCTTCACTTCCGTTTCTGACCTCAAGCGAAAGCTCATGCGCTACATCAGAAAATACAACGAGGAGCCCAAGCCGGTGAAATGGAAATACTGTGATTTAAGCAGACGCATCACTCCGGATTCGATTGTTACAGGCCACTAGATCCGACGCAAGGACATGAGCAGAAGGGCATGCGGCCCGCACTGGTGCTCTCCACGAGCGCGTTTAATGCACTGGGTACGGTGCTGGTGGCACCGATCACTCAAGGAAGCGATTTTTCTCGTCACGCCGGATTCGCTGCGTCACTTTCCGGGACTGGCACGAAAACTCAAGGCGTTGCCTTGGTCAATCAGATTCGTATGTTGGACTTGGAAGCGCGAAAGGCAAAGCGGGTTGAAACCGTAGCTGATTTTGTTATGGAAGACGCGCTGGCACGGTTGCGCGCAATTACCGATTAATTCAAAAAACTTATATAACTCCTACAAAAACTCGAAGCGGTAGCCCACGCCATACACCGACTGCAGGCATTCGGCGTCCGGCAGCTTGCGGCGGATGTTCTTGATATGCGAATCGACGGTGCGGTCGCTGATGTCGCGCTGGTCCTGGTGCGCGAAGTCCAGCAGCTGCTGGCGCGTGTAGACCCGGCTTGGATTGTCGATCAACTCGGCCAACAGGCGAAACTCCAGCGGCGTGAGCGCCAGCGCGGCCCCCTGGTGCAGCACGCGCATGCCGGCGCGGTCGATCTGGAACGGCGGGACCGGCGCAGTCGGCGCCGCCACCGACGCTCCGCTGCGGCGCAGGTGCACGCGCACGCGCGCCACCACCTCGCGCGGGCTGAATGGCTTGCAGACATAGTCGTCGGCGCCGCTGTCGAGTCCCAGCAAGCGGTCGATCTCGTCCACACGCGCGGTCAGCATGATGATCGGCAGCTGCGAGAAGGCGCGCACCTCGCGGCACACGCCGATGCCGTCCAGTTCCGGCAGCATCAGGTCCAGCAGCACCAGGTCCACGCCGCCGTGGCGGATGGCGTCGACCGCGCTGCGGCCGTCGGCGGCGAGCCGGGTTTGCCAGCCGGCGGCGCGCATGTAGTCCGCCAGCAGCGCGGCGATCTTGGTGTCGTCTTCAACGATCAGGATAGTGGGCACGTGATTGTTCCTATGTTTTCAAAGGCAACCGCACCAGCATCTTGACGCCGCCCAGCACCGACGGCGTGGCGACTATGCTGCCGCCGTGCGCTTCCACCAGCGCTTTGCAGATCGCCAGACCCAGTCCGCTGCCGCCGCGTTCGCGCGTGCGGGCGCCGTCCACGCGGTACAGCCGCTCGAAGATGCTCCCCAGGACGGCGGACGGCACGCCCGGCGCGCTGTCCTCCACCACGATCTCGGCGTAGCCGCCGGCGCAGCTCAGCGCCACCACGACCTGGCCGCCGCTGTCGGTGTAGCGCAGGCTGTTCTCCAGCAGATTGATGACCACCTGCTGCAAGCGGCCGGCATCGCCTTGCAGCACCACCGGCGCTGACGGCAGGCTCCAGCTCAGGTCAAGGCCGCATGCCTGCGCGCGCGGCTGGTAGCGCTCGAGCGTGGGCCGCAGCAGTTCGCCGAGATTCAGTTCATGCCAGTGATAGTGCAGGTCGCCGGCATCGGCCATGGTCAGCTGGTGCAGGTCGTCGACCAGTTTGTTCAGCCGCAGCACCTCGGCATGCAGCGATTGCAGCGCGCTGGCGTCGGCCTTGCGGATGCCATCGAGCAGGGCTTCGATCTCGCCGCGTATCACCGTCAGCGGCGTGCGCAGTTCATGCGACACGTCGGCCAGCATCTTGCGGCGCTGGCGTTCGCTCTGCTCCAGCGCTTCGGCCATGGCGTTGACGTGCAGCGCCAGTTCCGCCACTTCATCGCGCGACAGCAAGGGTGCGCGGGCGCTCAATTCGCCCAGCGCCAGCCGCGCCGTGACATCGCGCAGCGCCGCCACGGGCCGCAGCAGATGGCGGGCAAGCCAGATCGCCGCCAGCACGGCAAGGCCAATCAATCCGGCGGACAGCAACAGGATCGATCGCAGTTGCTCGCGCAGGAAAACGGTGGCGCTGGCGTCGGCGCCGCCGGTCTCGCGCAGCGGCATCAGGCGCATGTGGCCAACCACCACGCCATCGACCTTGATGGCGCGTTCGGCGCCGACCTGGATGTCCGGAGGGCCGATCAGCCTGTGGCCCTGGGCATCGGTGATCGAGAGGCGTTGTGCGAAATCCATCGGGTCGTTGCGGCGCGGCGGCGCTTCGCCGGGGCGGGCTTCCGGTGGCGGCGGGTCGGCCTCGGGCGGCGGCCCGCGTCGCGATGGCCTGGCTGGATCGCCATACTCGCCCCGCTCGCCGTCGTATTCTGGAGCCCGGCCGCCTCGCGGCGGCGGCCGGCGTTCGTGGCGCGGCCGGCGGGCATCGCCGTCCGGCTCAAAGACCTGGCTGCGCGGCGTGATCCTGTTGAGCAGTTCGCCGAGCGCGCGCGGCTGCCCGCGCAGCCAATCGAAATTGCCCTCGGTCCGATAACGGTCCTCCAGCAGCTCGCGCAGCTGGTCGAAGTCCTGGACCTGAAGATCGTTGAGGTAAGCGACGAAGCCGCGCTTGAGGTTACTGCTTGCGACCCACGCCATCGTGCCCACGCACAGGATGACGATGGCGATCACCGCCAGCGCGATCTTGCGGGCGATGGTCAACCGCATGGCTGGCTCCTTGGCTTCATGCCTCCATCATAACCGCCAAATGTGGAGAAATTATGAGCGGCTGACAAAAACGCGACACCGCCGCCGGTCTTCATTTTTTCTACACAATTGGGCGTCAATCTCGCACCGTCATCACACCAGACGGAGAACACCATGTATCAACGCGCGCTTTACCTGACACCGGCCATCGCCGCCGCAGCCCTGCTGGCCGCATGCGGCGGCAGCGATCCGACGGCGGACACCTCGACCAGCGCCACCGCCCGCGTGCTGCAAGGCGGCGCACCGGCCGCCACCACGCTTGCGGCGGTCACCGTGCAGGCGGCGGCCGCGCCGGCCGTCCCTCCGCCCGTCGTGCTGGCGCCGGTGCCGAACGATGAAGGCGCCTCCCTCACCTTCAGCACAGTGGGCGCGGTGGACACCGCCAATCCCTTCTTCAAACCGTTCGGCAACGGCCGCTCCTGCGCCACCTGCCACCAGCCGGACAACGGCTGGAGCATCGGCCCGGACAAGCTGGCCGTCCGCTTCGCCAACAGCAACGGCGCCGATCCGGTATTCCGCCTGGTGGACGGCGCCGTCTCGCCGCTGGCCGCCACCGCCACGCTGGACCAGAAGCGCCTCGCCTACAGCATGCTGCTGACCAAAGGCCTGATCCGCGTCGGCCTGCCGATGCCGGCCGGCGCCGAGTTCTCGCTGGTCAAAACCGAAGACCCCTACAACTACGCCAGCGCCAGGGAGCTGTCGCTGTTCCGCCGCCCGCTGCCCACCGCCAACCTCAAATTCAACAGCAGCGTGATGTGGGACAGCCGCGAAACCGCCAGCGATCCCGCCTCCGCCCTGTGCCTGAAGGACGTGCGCCCCGCCCAGTGCTTCGCCCCGCTCGACGCCAGCCTGCTCCACCAGGCCAACAGCGCGGTGCGCGGCCACGCCGAAGCGGCGCAGGACCTGACCGCCGCCGAACAGCGCGCCATCGTCGATTTCGAGAAAACCCTGTTCACCACCCAGGTCAGCTCCATCGACGCCGGCAGCCTGACCGATGCCGGCGCGCTCGGCGGCCCGGCGCGGCTGGCCGCCAACGCCTTCTACTTCGGCATCAACGACCTCGAAGCCGGCGACTACCAGACCGGCGCGCCCTTCAACCGCAATGTGATGGCCATCTTCGGCGCCTGGCGCAAGCTGGACCGCCCCGCACCGCCGCCACCTCCACCGGCGCGCGGCCGCCCCGCTCCGCCACCGCCGGCAGCCCCAAGCCCGCAGAACCTGGCGCGCGCTTCGATCGCGCGCGGCGAGCAAATCTTCAACAACAAGCCGTTCAACATCAGCGGCGTGGCCGGCTTCAACGACGAACTGCGGCGCCCCTTGCAGCGCGGCTCCTGCGCCAGCTGCCACGACACGCCCAACTCCGGCACGCATTCGGTGGTCCGCATGTTCAACACCGGCGTATCGGACGGCGCGCGCCGCACGGCGGACATGCCGCTCTACACGCTGCGCAACAACGTCAGCGGCGAGACGGTCGCCACCACCGATCCGGGTGCGGCCATGCAAACGGGTAAATGGAAGGACATCGGCCGCGTCAAAGTACCGAGCCTGCGCGGCATCGAATCGCGCTCGCCCTATTTCCACAACGGCTCGGTGCACACGATCGAAGATATCGTGACCTTCTACGACAAGCGCTTCAACATCGGCTTCACCGCGCAGGAGGCGGCCGACCTGGCGGCCTTCATGAAGGCGCTGTAAGGCCTACGGCGCCAGCCGCGCCAGCCGCGCCAGCCGGATGCCGGTGAACTGCCAGCGGGCGCCGGCAGGGAAGAAATTACGGTAGCTGGCGCGGGCATGGCCGTCCGGCGTGGCGCAGGACGAGCCGCGCAGCACATACTGGTTCAGCATGAACTTGCCGTTGTATTCGCCCAGCGCGCCGGGCGCGCTCTGGAAACCGGGATAGGCGGCGTAGCTGCTGCTGGTCCACTGCCAGCAATGGCCGAACATCTGCAGCAGGCCGTCGTCATCGGCGGCGCCGGCCGGGTGCAGCGTGCCGGTTTCCACCTCCGCCTGGGCGGCGGCGAATTCCCATTCCGCCTCGGTCGGCAGCCGGGCACCGGCCCAATGCGCATAGGCATCCGCTTCAAACAGCGACAGATGCGTCACGGGCCGCGACAGGTCCAGCGGCTGCGCGCCATGCAGCGTGAATTCGCGCCACCGGCCCTGCTCGTCCTGCTGCCAGTACATCGGACCATTCAGGTTCTGGCTGCGCACCCAGTCCCAGCCCTCGGCCAGCCACAGCGCCGCGTTGATATAGCCGCCGGCGGCGATAAACTCGAGATACTCGCCATTCGTCACCAGCCGCGACGCCAGCTCGAACGGCGCCACGTACTGCTTGTGGCGCGGCAGTTCGTTGTCGAAGCAAAAACCGCTGCCGTGATGGCCGATGTCCGTCAACCCGCCCGCGAACGGCAGCCATGCCAGCTCCGGCGCTGCCTTGGCGCGCGCCAGCGGCACGTCCATGTACTCGGGCAGCAGCGCGCTTTGCGCCAGCAGGTGCTTGACGTCGGTGAGCATCAGCTCCTGGTGCTGCTGCTCGTGCTCCAGTCCCAGCGTGACCAGCATGGTCAGCTGCGCGCGCTGTTCCGCATCGAGATCGCTGGCCAGCAGGCGGGCCACGCGGGCGTCGACGTCGGCGCGATACGCCCGCACCTGCGCCATCGCCGGCCGGGTCAACAGACCGCGCTGCGCGCGCGGATGCTTCTCGCCGATGCCGTTGTAGTAGGAGTTGAACAGCACCCGGAACGCCGGATGGAACGGCGCGAATTCCGCCTCCATGCGCTCCAGGATGAAGGTCTCGAAGAACCACGTGGTGTGCGCCAGGTGCCATTTGATCGGACTGGCGTCCGGCATCGACTGTGCGCCGCAGTCCTCGTCGGTCAGCGGCTCGGCCAGCGCCAGCGAGCGGCGGCGCACCTTGTCATAGCGGGCGTGGAGGTCTTGCTGCAGCGGGCGCATGTCCATGGGCGTGATCGTCTTTCAGTTAGGGGCGACACGGGCGTGGATGACGGCGAACCAGTTCGACGGATCGGTCCAGACCTGGGCCGTGTCGAAGCCGGCGCGTTCCAGCAGGCTGACAAAGGACTGCCGCGTGTACTTGTAGCTGTCCTCGGTGTGGATGCGCTCACCGCGCACGAAGTGACGCTCGCCATCGGCCCAGCGCACGGTCAGATCGGCGCGCGCTTCCAGGTGCATTTCGATGCGGCTGGCGGCCTCATTGAAGAAGGCGCGGTGCTGCCACTGGGCGACATCGAAGTCGGCGCCGATCAGATGGTTCAGATGGCGCAGCATGTTCAGGTTGAAGGCCGCTGTGACGCCCAGCGCATCGTCGTAGGCCGCGTCCAGCAAGGCGCTGTCCTTGATCAGGTCCACGCCGATCAGCAGGCCGCCGTCCGCGCCGGCGTTGGCGCGCAGGCCGCGCAGGAATTCGACCGCCTGCTCCGGCGGGAAATTGCCGATCGACGAACCGGGATAGAAGAACAGGCGGCGGCCTGGCCGCACGCTGTCCGGCAGCCCGAAGCCGTGGGAAAAGTCCAGCCCCAGCGCCGTCATCTCGATCTCGGGGAAGCGCTGCTGCAGGCGGCTCACCGCCTCGGTCAGGAAATCGCGCGAGATATCGACCGGCACATACTGCGCCGGTTGCAGCAGCGGGAACAGGCTGGCGGCCTTGGCGCAATTGCCGGCGCCCAGGTCGATCAGCGTGGCGCCGGCGCCGATCGCGCCCGCCATGTCGGCGCCGTGCTCGGCGAAGATGCCGGCCTCGGTGCGGGTCGGATAGTATTCGGGCAGCTCGCAGATGGCCTCGAACAGCTTGGAGCCGAGGCCGTCGTACAGGTATTTGGGCGATATGTGCGGCCGTGCGGCCAGCAGGCCGGCGCTGATCTCGGCGACCACCCCGGCACTGCCGTGCGCGCGTTGCCGCTGCTGCGGCGCTGGCGTGTTGCTTACGTCTGGCGAAACAACACGGATCGCCGAGGAGCGGGACATCTGCATAGAAGCTCTGCCTTTAAAGGAGGTCATCCCATTCGCGGATAACATTTTTGTTATGATAGCCGAATATCCATTTTGCAGCGCCGGGCCGATAAAACTGTGCGGCCCTTCACATTCGTCGCAACTGAAGCACAAATCTTACAAAAAAGGCACACGACTATGACTTTCTCCGCCACGCGCATGATCAAATCCCTGTTGGCCGCCGGCCTGATGCTGGCAGCGGCCCACTCCCAGGCCCAGTCGGCCGACCACGTGTTCCGCGTGTCCGCCATCCCGGACGAAGCGCCGACCGAATTGCAGCGCAAGTTCAAGCCGCTGGGCGCATACTTGGAGAAGAAGATCGGCATGAAGGTCGAATTCACGCCGGTGACCGACTACGCCGCATCGGTCGAAGCGCTGATCAACAAAAAGGTCGACATGGTCTGGTTCGGCGGCTTCACCTTCGTGCAAGCCAAGGACCGCAGCAAGAACCAGATCACGCCGCTGGTGCAGCGCGCCGAGGACGAGAAATTCAAATCGGTCTTCATCACCACCAACAAGAACATCAACAAGCTGGAAGACCTGAAGGGCCACACGCTGAGCTTCGGTTCGGAATCGTCGACCTCGGGCCACCTGATGCCGCGCTCCTACCTGCTGGCCGCCAAGATCAACCCGGACACCGACCTGAAACGCATCGCCTTCTCCGGCGCGCATGACGCCACCGTGGCCGCTGTTGCTGGCGGCAAGGTCGATGCCGGCGCACTGAACATCTCGGTCTGGGAAAAACTGGTCGCCGAGAAGAAGGTCGATCCGGCCGTGGTCCGCGTGTTCTACACCACGCCAGGCTACTACGACTACAACTGGAGCGTGCGCACCGACATGAACGCGGACCTGAAGAAAAAACTGACCGACGCCTTCCTGGCGCTCGATCCGAAGAACCCGCAGGACAAGGTCATCATGGACCTGCAGCGCACCACCAAGTTCATCCCGACCAAGGCCGAGAACTACACCGCGATCGAAGCTGCGGCACAAAACGCGGGCTTGCTGAAGAAGTAATCGATGTCCACTTACCACTTGCAGAACCTGACGGTGCGCCATCTCGGCGCATCGCGGGCGGCCGCACTGCATGCGATCTCACTGACGATACAACAGGGCGAGCAACTGGCCCTGATCGGCCCCTCCGGCGCCGGCAAGACCACCTTGCTGGCGACGCTGGCCTGCGCCCACCAGCCGTCTGAAGGCGCCTTCCAGGCCTTCGGCGTCGATCCGTGGGCGCTGGGCCACGCCGAGCGCCACCGCCTGCGCGCGCAGCTGTTCCTGGCGCCGCAGACGCCGCCGCTGCCGCCGCGCCAGCGCGTGGTGACGGCGGTGCTGGCCGCGCGCCTGCCGCAATGGAGCTTGTGGCGCGCGCTGGTATCGCTGGTCAAGCCGGCCGACCCGGAAGCGGCGTGGCAGGCGCTGTCGCGTTTCAACCTGGGCGACAAGCTGTATTCCCGCGTCGACCGCCTGTCCGGCGGCGAACGCCAACGCTGCGGCCTGGCGCGCCTGCTGCTGTCGCCGGCCAAGGCGCTGCTGGTGGACGAGCCGCTGTCCGCGCTCGACCCGGTGCTGTCCGAGCTGACGCTCACCACGCTGCGCGACGAGGCCAGGGCCCGCAACGCCACACTGATTTGCAGCCTGCACCAGGTCGACCTGGCGCTGAGCCACTTCCCCCGCATTGTCGGCCTGCGCGACGGCCGCATCGAATTCGACCTGCCGCGCGCCCAGGTCACCCCCGGCATGATCGCCGCGCTATACCAGGGCGAGCAGCCCGCCGCCAGCCCACGGCCGCTGGACCAGGCCATGGCCGTCAAGCTCGGCGTCGGCGCCTGTCTGTAATGGCGACGTTGAACGCCCATCCCGATCCAGCCTGGCGCGGCCGCGTCGTCGCCACCGCCGTCTGCCTGCTGATCCTGTGGCCGGCGCTGGTGCTCGCCGAATTCAAGCCGTGGACCTTGTTCGACTGGCAGAGCCTGACCTCCACCGGCCGCTTCCTGGCCGACTTCCTGGTGCCGGCGCACGGCGCCGAATTCCTCGCCATGCTGCTGGAGCAGACCTGGCTGACCATCGCCATCGCCACCTCCGGCCTGGCGCTGGCCCTGCTGGGCGCCATCCCCGCCGCGCTGATCATCAGCGAACAGCTGTCGATCTCGCGCCTGGGCACGGGCCGCATGCGGCCGCTGGCGCGCATCGTGCGTCAGGCGGTGCGCTGGACGCTGGTGCTGCTGCGCAGCGTGCCGGAGCTGGTGTGGGCGCTGCTGTTCGTGCGCATCATCGGCCTCGGTCCGACGGCCGGCGTGCTGGCCATCGCCCTCACCTACTGCGGCATGCTGGGCAAGGTCTACGCCGAGATCCTCGAATCGTCCGACGCCCACGCCAGCGACACGCTGCTGGCCAACGGCAGCGGGCGACTGGCCGCGCTGCTGTACGGCGCGCTGCCGGAAGCGGCGTCGGAACTGATGTCCTACACCGTCTACCGCTGGGAGTGCGCGATCCGCGGCTCGGTGGTGATGGGTTTTGTCGGCGCCGGCGGCCTCGGTCAGCGCATGGACGAATCGATGAAGATGCTGGCCGGCGCGGAGGTGTCTTCGATGCTGCTGGTGTTCGTGCTGCTGGTGGCGCTGGCCGACCAGTTTTCCAAGATCCTGCGGAGGCGCCTCGGATGAACCATCCCCTGATGCCCAAGCCGCCGCGCCGCGACTGGACCGTGCTGGCCATGCTGGCGATGGTGGCGGTGCTGGTGATCGCCAGCTTCGCCTCGCTGCCGCTGAAGTGGCGCGAGTTCTTCACGCTGGAAGCGGTCAACAGCACGCTCGAGCTGCTGGCCGGCTTCGCGCCGCCCGACCTGTCCACGCCCTTCCTGATCAAGACCGGCCGGGCCGCCGTCGAGACCATGGCCATGTCCGCCCTGGGCACGCTGCTGGCGGTGCTGGCCGGGCTGGCGTTCTCGCTGTCCGCGTCCGGCCGCTTCGGCCTCCCGGCGCGCGCCTTGATGCGCGCCCTGCTCAACGTGCTGCGCTCCATTCCCGAACTGGTATGGGCCTCGATCCTGCTGATCGCCTGCGGCCTGGGGCCGTTCGGCGGCACGCTGGCGCTGGCCGCGCACACCGCCGGCGTGCTGGGACGCCTGTTCGCCGATTCGCTGGAAAACGCCGCGCCGCTGCCGGAGCAAAGCCTGCGCACCAACGGCGCCTCCGCCGGCGCGGCCTTCTTCTACGCCACGCTGCCGCAAACGCTGCCGCAGATGCTGTCGTACACGCTGTACCGCTGGGAGAACAACATCCGCGCCGCCGCCATCCTCGGCGTGGTCGGCGCCGGCGGCCTGGGGCAGATGCTCAAGTACCACCTGTCGCTGTTCCAGATGCAGCAAGCCGCCACGGTGATCGTCGCCATGCTGCTGCTGGTCGCGCTGGTCGACGGCGCCAGCTTCGCGCTGCGCCGCGTCCTCACCCGCTAACCCTTCGCCAAGTCCCCCATGCTCGAACTGCGCAACCTGTCCAAGTCCTATGCCAGCGGCCGTCCGGTGCTGTCCAACCTGTCCTGGAACTTCAAGGCCGGCGAATTCGTCTCCATCATGGGCGATTCCGGCGTCGGCAAATCGACGCTGCTGAACCTGATCGCCGGCCTCGATACACCGGACGCCGGGCCGGGCGACTCACCCATCATCGTCGACGGCGTGCCGATGTCCGGCCTGGACGACGACGCCGCCACCAGGCTGCGGCGCGCGCGCATGGGCTTCATCTTCCAGGCCTTCCACGTGCTGCCGCACCTGACGCTGCTGCAAAACGTCGCCCTGCCGCTGCTGTTGAACGGCTTGCCCACCGTACGCGCGGCGGAAATGCTGGAGGCGGTGGGCCTCGGCGGCCGCGGCGGCGACTTCCCGCATCAACTGTCCGGCGGCGAGATGCAGCGGGTGGCGATCGCCCGCGCGCTGGTGCACCGCCCGGCGCTGGTGCTGGCCGACGAACCGACCGGCAACCTCGATCCGGATACCGCCCACAGCATCCTGAGTTTGTTGCGACGCGAAATCAAAGCCACCGGCGCCTGCGCGATCATGGTCACCCATTCGCAGGCGGCGGCCCAAATGACAGACAAAACCCTACAGCTTTCAAAAACTGGCATACAAGAAACAACAATCGTCAACACGTTTAAGCAATAAACAAGATAATTTTTTTATCAAACCCTCCCATTCTGTTCTCCGCGTAGTACTATTGAAATTAACTTGCATGGTTATCAAGAATGTTGAGTTGCGTACCACATTCAGACCAAAAAAGTGTGGACGCTGGCCTTGCCGGGAAACGTTAATATTTTTTCACGTTTTGAGCAAAGGAGGAGCAATCATGAACGTACGGCAAAAAAAGCTGGAACTGATCGAAGCCATGAATCGCGCTCGGGCGCTGGAACCATCCAGTTTTGTTCCGAACAAGCTTCTTGATACTTTGATCGAAAAGATGAACCTGAAAAACGACGCGGAACTTTGCCGAGTTTTGGAGGTGCAGCCACCCATCATCAGCAAAATCCGGCACCGGAAACTGGCCGTCGGAGCTACCATCTTGCTGCGTATGCATGAAAAGTCAGATATCAGCATACGGGAATTAAAGGATCTGTCGACCGCGTCTATGCATTGAACAGCCTAGCTGATCTTGCCATGCCAGGCGCCGGCATGCGGTATCCGGCGCCCTCTAATGCACATTGCGTACAGCCCAAACCCCGCTGAACGCTGCATTATCCCTCCTGTAGCGCCTCTTCCACACTATACAAATCACCATCAACGGTTCCACGCTGGACCTGTACGCCAAATGGCTGCCCAGCGTGCGCACGGTCATGTCGGTCAAGACCGACCTGTTGCTGGCGCGCCGCTGGGAGCTGTCGTCCTTCCTGTACAGCGGGGGACCGGCGCGCACCAACATCAACACGCACCTGGCGGCCTGCCTGGCCTTGCTGGGCAAGGACGCCGAACTGGTCAAGATCAATCTCGCCGGCGCTGGCGATGTGGGTGGCGCGCGTCATCTCGCGCCCGCTGCGCACCGCGCTGGACGTGGCGCAGCAGGTGGCCAAGGGCGACCTGACGTCATCGATCGAAGTCGAATCGGCCGACGAGACGGGACAGCTGATGCTCGCACTGCGCAATATGAACGACAACCTGCTGAAGATCGTCGGCCGGGTGCGGCACAGCACCGACGAAATCGCCACCGCCTGCGGCGAGATCGCCACCGGCAATCTGGACCTGTCGGCGCGCACCGAGGAGCAAGCCAGTTCGCTCGAAGAAACGGCCAGCTCGATGGAGGAGCTGACCTCCACAGTCAAGCACAACGCCGACAACGCGCGCCAGGCCAACCAGCTGGCGGCCACCGCCACCAGCGTCGCGGCCAAGGGCGGGGACGTAGTGTCGCAGGTGGTCGAGACCATGAACTCGATCCACGATTCGTCGCGCAAGATCGTCGACATCATCGCCGTCATTGACGGCATCGCCTTCCAGACCAATATCCTGGCGCTGAACGCGGCGGTCAACCAGGCGGTGTCGCAGATGGACGCAGTCACGCAGCAGAACGCCGCGCCGGCCGCAAGCCGGCGCTGCTGCAAGGGTCAGCCTAGCACTTCCCGTACTTCCAGTTGCGGGCCTTGCCCTCGGCGATCCACTCGACGGCCTGCTCGCGCCGGCGCGTGCGGGTGGCCTCGGTCTTGGCCCCGGCGATCCACTCCGCGTAGTCGCGCTTCTTGCTTGGACTGAAGGCGTCGAAGTGCCGCTGCGCCGCCGGCACCGCGCGCAGCGCTTCGGTGAAGTCGTCGGGAATGACCAGCGGCCGCGGCTCGGCGGGCTTGACGCGAGCCGGCGCGGCGATGCCGTCGTCGTTCAGCTTCATCGCCTTCTTGATGTAGCCGGTCAGGACTTTCTTGGATGGCAGGTCCTTGACCGTTTCGATGCGGCCGAACTGCCCCATCGCTTCGCGGTTGGCCTCATCGGCCATCAGCAGCTCGCCCTTCCAGAAGCCCAGCGCGCAGTGGGCCTTGAAGGCCGACATCCCGCACATCATGCCCTTGTACATGAAGTGCGGGAAGCTCCATTTCATCGTCTCTTCGACGTCGGGGCAGGCTTCGTGCACCACGGCGCGCAGATGCTTGAGGATGGGCTGCGCGAATTCGGCGGACTTGGCGATGTAGGCGTCTACCCGCGGATCGATGGTGGGCATGATGATGCTCGGCTGGTTGTTGTTTGCCTCAATATACCAAATACTCTGTCCTTCCACGCGCCGCCCAACACAGGATTGGCCTCCAGCACCTCGGCAAACAGCTGGTCGCATTGCTTGTGCTGTCCCAGCCTGGCGCGGTTGTTCGCTTTTCAGCGCCGCCATGCGGTCCATCAGCGCCTCGATCGCGCCCTGTTCGGCGGCCTGCTGGCGCGCATGTAAGGCCTTTATGCCGCACAGGTCGAGCATATTTTCGGCGCCAGGGGGCGCGATATCGGCCAGCTTTGCTGGCGGCGCGGGACGCTGTCAGGCCAGGGTCATACGCCGCTGCAAGCGCTCCAGCGCGCGCATGAACAGTTCCGGCTCGCCGGCCGCGCGCGCCAGCACCAGCGCGCCCTGGATGCCGCCGACGGTGTCTTCGGCCAGCGCCAGCGCGCTGTCGGCGTCGCGGCCGGCGCGCTCCAGCGCATCGGCCAGCGCCGCCACCCACTCGGCAAAGTAGCCCTGCACCTTGAGCGTGAAGCGGTCGCGCTCATGGCCCAGCGCGAACACGCCCACCAGGCACACCTTGCGGCCCGACTCGAAATAACGGCCGACCGCGACGAACATCCGCGCTATCCCATGGGCCGCATCGTCGGCGCTGCGCAGCGGCTGGAACACCTGGTCGCGGAACCAGCCGTCGATCTCGGCCAGCACGGCGTCCGCCATCTCGTCTTTGCCGCCAGGGAAAAAGTTATACATGCTCCCCTTGCCCAGCTTGGTGCCTTCGGAAATCCGGGACAGGCTGGCCCCTTCGTATCCGTAAGTCCGGAACACTTCCGCCAGCAACGGGATCACGTCGCCGCGTTCGACCATCGTTCTTGCCATAGCTACTTTCTTAAAACATTCAAAATCCGAATTCGCTCAGGCCCGCGTGATCGGCCGGGCGCGGGCCGTTCAGGTCCCAGTGGAACTTGCGGTCGGCCGCCGCGATCGGCGCCTCGTTGATGCTGGCCAGGCGCTGGCGCATCAAGCCGTCCTCGGCGAATTCCCAGTTCTCGTTGCCGTAGGCGCGATACCACTGGCCGGAGTCGTCATGGTATTCGTAGGCGAAGCGAACTGCAATGCGGTTGCCTTCAAAAGCCCACAATTCCTTGATCAGCCGGTATTCGAGTTCGCGCGTCCATTTGCGCGACAGCAGGCCGACGATGGCGGCGCGGCCGGTGACGAATTCGGCGCGGTTGCGCCAGCGGCAGTCCTCGGTGTAGGCCAGCGAGACCTTTTCCGGGTTGCGGGTGTTCCAGCCGTCTTCGGCCAGGCGGACTTTCTGGATCGCGGTTTCACGGGTGAACGGAGGGAGAGGTGGACGTGTCATAAGATTACCTTTTCATGTTGTTTGTACCGATCGGTACAATCGAAGTGTAATCCTCGCCCCGGGCGATTGCAAGCGGATTTTTCTACTCAGAACCAGATGCGATAAAAGACCCGGTCTTTGTCCCGCAGCAGGTGCTTGAGGCCTGCAAGCACATGGAGGACAATCAGACTCGTCAAGACGACGGCCAGGCTTGAATGGACATCGAAAAACTGCTCCGCGATGTCATGGTTGGGAACTATCACGGTAGGGAGTGGCATCCCGAAAAAAGCGACACCCCGCTTGGTGTGGAGTGCGCCCAGCAATCCGACGATGGGCATGGCCACCATGCAGCCGTACAGCAGCCACTGGGTAAGGCCTGCCAGTTTCCTTTGCCAAGCCGGCACGCTGTCCGGCAATGGGGCGGGCTTGTGTGTGATACGCCAAAGGAGACGAATCAGAACGAGCGCGAAAAGCAGCAGCCCGAAGGATTTGTGCTGATCAAAATACCAGCCGCTACCAGGCTCGTCTTCAATCGACATCATGTACCAGCCCACGCCTAGCAGCCCGATGATCAGGAGCGCGGAGATCCAATGCAGCCAGATCGCCGGCCGTTGATATTTCCAGCCGCGATCAGCAGCCGGCGTGACGTTCATTTGCTTGTCCATATCGTTTCCTCAAGGTTTAGTCGTGGTCCGGTCACAATGCGGGATTGCCATAAAAACAATTAAACCTGATAACGGAGGAAGTCATGCGCATCCCTGCCCTGCTGGTCCTGCGTCACCAACTGCTACATGCACACGCCCACGCGCAATTCCTTCACCGGCCTGTATCGCAGCCAGGGCATGGCCACCGACGGCTTGAACCACATCGGCGACATCGATTACCACAACGGCATCATCTACGCTTCGCTTGATTCTACCTCCGGCTACACCAAACCACATGTGGCGTTGTTCAATGCGTCGGACCTGAGCTACACCGGCAAGAGCTTTGAACTGGGCGGCACGCCCGCCAATCCGAACAAGGACCTGGCCAGCTGGGTCGCGGTGGACGCCAAGCGCGGCTTCGGCTACGGCAAGCAATGGCAGGACGGGAACACCATCAATGTCTACAAGCTGAGCAACTTTAGCTTCAGCCACACGCTCACGCTGGACAAGTCGCTGGACCGCATCCAGGGCGCCAAGGTGGTCGGCGATTGGCTCTACATGGCCTCGGACAACGACGCCCAATTGATCTACCGCAGCAACCTGCTCACCGGCGCGGTGGAGGAAGTGCTGCGCCTGCCGCAGCCACCGGGCGCTCTGGAAATGGAAGGACTGGCGCTGCGCGGGGGCGCCAACGGTGCGCTCGATATGTACGTCGAACAGGTGGTCGACCCGGACCGCAGCGGCCAGTCGCTGACCAATCCCAATCTGCACCTGGCGCTGTACCACTACCAGCTGGCGGCGGTGCCGGAACCAGCCACCTACGCGATGCCGCTGGCGGGCGTGGGCCTGCTGGCGGTGCGCCGCCGCCAGCGCCTGCGCGCCTGGGCCGCGCCGTTCAGGCGAACAGTTCCCGGCCCAGCTGCCGGCCGCCATCGGTCAGCAGCACGGCGCCGGCGACGCCGCCCTCTTCCAACCGCAGCTCGACCCAGCCGGCATCGACCAGCATGGTCAGCTGGCGCCGCAGCACCGACATCGGCCGCTCCGACTGCTTGCTCAATTTGGCCAGCGTGCAGGGCTTGTCCGGCCACTCCGCGTTGATGCGCCACAGCGCCTCCAGCACGCCTACCAGCGCGGCCATTACCTCTTCATCCATGCTGCGCACCCGTGAGGTCAAAAACACAATTCTGCACTATACTCCGCTCAACAGGAACCACCGGAACCAGGCATGCAGAAGACGAAACCCGAAGGACGCATCGAACCGTATCAACACGCCGCCGCAGGCTGGGGCGCGTTGAAGCAGGTGGCGATTAACCTGGTGCGCGAAAAGGTCAGCGGCGGCAACTACAAGACGCTGCTCAAGCAAAACCAGCCGGACGGTTTCGACTGTCCCGGTTGCGCGTGGCCGGACCGCGAACATGCGTCCACCTTCGAGTTCTGCGAGAACGGCGTCAAGGCGGTGGCGGCCGAAGCGACCAGCAAGCGCGTGCGCCCCGACTTCTTCGCCGCCCACACCGTGACCGAGCTGCTGGCGCAGTCCGACTACCAGCTGGAACAGCATGGCCGCCTGACCGACCCGATGGTCTACGACAGCGCCAGCGACAAATACCTGCCCATAGATTGGGACGACGCCTTCGCGCTGATCGCCCGCCACCTGAGGGCCCTGCCCGATCCGAACCAGGCCACCTTCTACGTCTCCGGGCGCACCGGCAACGAGGCGGCCTTTTTGTTCCAGCTGTTCGTGCGCATGTATGGCACCAACAACTTCCCGGACTGCTCCAATATGTGCCACGAACCCACCAGCCGCGGCCTGCCGGGCACCGTCGGCGTCGGCAAGGGCACGGTCACGCTGGAGGATTTCGAGCACGCCGACACGCTGCTGATCTTCGGCCAGAACCCGGCCACCAACCACCCGCGCATGCTGGGCGAGTTGCGCGACTGCGCCAGGCGCGGCGCCACCATCGTTTCGATCAACCCGCTGCGCGAGCGCGGCCTGGAGCGCTTCACCAGCCCCGCGCACCCGATGGAGATGCTGACCAATTCCAGCACCAGCATCAGCAGCATGTTCGTGCAGCCGAAGCTGAGCGGCGACTTCGCGCTGATCAAGGCGGTCGCCAAGCGCCTGGTCGAACGCGACGACGCCGCGCTGGCCGCCGGCCAGGCCTCATTGCTGGACCGCGACTTCATCGCCGCCCACACCAGCGGCTACGCGGCCTTCGAACAGGACTTGCGCGCCCAGGACTGGGACCAGCTGCTGGCCGAATCCGGCGTGCCGCGCGCGCAGATCGACGCGCTGACCGGGATCTACATCAAGGGCCGGAAGGTGATCTGCACCTGGGGCATGGGCCTGACCCAGCACAAGGGCGCGGTGGCGACGATCCAGATGCTGTCCAACCTGATGATGATGCGCGGGAATATCGGCCGCCTCGGCGCCGGCCTGTGCCCGGTGCGCGGCCACTCCAACGTGCAGGGCGACCGCACCATGGGCATCGAAGAGAAGCCGAGCAAGGCCTTCCTCGACCGCATGCAGCAGGTGTTCGCGTTCGAGCCGCCGCGCGCGCACGGCTACGACACGGTGGAAAGCATCCAGGCCATGCTGGACGGGAAAGTGAAAGTCTTCTTCGGCATGGGCGGCAACTTCGCGATGGCCACGCCGGATACGCCGCTGACCTTCGATGCGCTGCGCGCCTGCGACCTGACGGTGCATGTGGCCACCAAACTCAATCGCAGCCATCTGGTGCATGGCAAGGACGCGCTGATCCTGCCGACGCTGGGCCGCACCGAGATCGACCTGCAGGCCGGCGCGCCCCAGGGCGTGACGGTGGAGGATTCGATGAGCATGGTCCACCTGTCCTACGGCATGAACACGCCGGCCTCGGGCAACCTGCTGTCCGAGACCATGATCACCGCCCGCATGGCGCACGCCACGCTGGGCAGCGGCAAGGTGGACTGGCTGGGCTACGGCAGCGACTACGCCCGCATCCGCGACGCCATCGAAACAGTGTTCGACGATTTCCACGACTTCAACGCGCGCGTGGCCAAGCCCGGCGGCTTCCATCTGAAGGTGGCCTCGCGCGAGCGCGAATGGCGCACCGCCAGCGGCAAGGCGCAGTTCGTGCCGCACGCGGTCGACACCGACACCCCCATCCACCGCGCCCGCGCCCTGCACGGCGAGCGTTTGATGACGCTGATGACGGCCCGTTCGCACGACCAGTACAACACCACCATCTACGGCATGGACGACCGCTATCGCGGCGTGTTCGGCCTGCGCCGCGTGGTGTTCATCAACCCGGCGGACCTGGCGCTGCTGGGCATGAAAAACGGCCAGTGGGTCGACATCGTCGGCGTCTGGGACGACGGCGTGGAACGCTGCGCCGAGCGCTTCCTGCTGGTGGAATACGACATCCCACGCGGCTGCCTGGGCGCCTACTTCCCGGAGACCAACGGCCTGATCCCGCTGCACAGCACCGCCGACGGCGCCGGCACGCCGACCTCGAAGTCGATCCCGGTGCTGCTGCAGCTGTCGGCGGAACAGTCGCCGGCTGAATAGCCGTCAGGTATATTCGACGCAGCCGTCCTGGCGGCAGAAGCTCACCAGCTTGATGCCCGCTTCGGCGGCAATGTCGATCGCCAGCGTGCTGGGAGCGGAGATGGTCGCCAGCATCGGGATATGCATGCGCGCCGCCTTGCGCACCAGCTCATAGCTGGCGCGGCTGGACATGAACACAAAGCCGCGCTGCATGTCCACGCCGTCGCGCGCCAAATGGCCGATCAGCTTGTCGAGCGCGTTGTGGCGGCCCACATCCTCGCACACGCGCAGCACTGCGCCATCCACCGCGCACCATGCGGCGGCATGCACGCCGCCGGTGGCGTGCATCAGCTCCTGATGTTTCCCCAGCTCCGCCGCCGCCCGCGCGATGGCCGGCGACAGCGCATCCGCATCGTGCAGCACCGCCGCCGCGATGCGGTCCGGCTGCAAATCCAGCAGCTCCAGGCTCTCGATGCCGCACACGCCGCAACCGCTGCGTCCCGCCATCGAGCGGCGCTGCTGCTTGAGCTGCATGAAATCTTCCTGGGCGATGGTGAGGGCGACCTCGAAGCTGCGCGGGTGTTCCCGCAGTTCGATATCGAAGACGTCGGCGGCCTTGCCGACCAGGCCCTCGGTCAGCGCGAAGCCGAGCGCGAACGCTTCGAGCTCGCGCGGCGTGACCATCATGACCGCATGCGAAATGCCATTGACGACCAGCGCCACCGGGAGTTCCTCGGCAACGCGGTCGGTGGTGCGGCGGACGTCTTGCGCCGCCATGCCGCGACGGCGCAACACGGGCCGCTCCTGCGATCCGGTTCGTTCCGTCTCAGTTTCAAACTTCATCGCCGCCCCGCTGAATAAGCACAACGGCTTATTCTACACGGGGCGGCGCCAACTCAGGCAGCCAGCTGTTCGCCAGCCACGCCGTAGTGGCGGGCGTAGCGGCCGTCCAGGTTCGCCAGCGGCAGCAACAGGAACAGGTCGGCGCTTTCGAAATCAGGATCCCAGGCCGGTTCGCCGCAAATCCAGGCGCCCGAACGCACGTAACCCTTCAGCAGCGGCGGCACTTGCGGCTTCTGGGCCGCTTCCAGCTTCGAGAACGGGAACGGCAGGTGCGGGGTCACGCGATACTCGGACGGCGCCAGGTGGGCGCCGACCAGCGACTGGTAGACGGCGACCGCATTGTGCCCGCCATCGGCCAGGCTGATGCTGGCGCAACCGGCCAGATAGTCGCAGTTTTCGCGGCGCATGTATTCGGCCAGGCCGGACCACAGCAGCATGATGACGCTGCCGCCACGATAGTCGGGGTGGATGCAGGCGCGGCCCGCTTCCACCATGCGGCCACGCAGGTTGTTCAGGCGGCCCAGGTCGAACTCGCCTTCGGAATAGACGCGGCCCAGCTTGCGGGCGCGCGATGCGCTCAGCAGGCGGTAAGTGCCCACCACCCTGAGCGTGCTCGAATCACGCACGATCAGGTGATCGCAGTGCTCGTCGAATTCGTCGCTGTCCAGGCCATCCTCGCGGACCAGCGAACTCAATCCCATTGTTTCGATGAACACCTTGTAGCGCAAGCGCTGTACCTCGCGCAGCTCTTCCGGTGTGCTTGCCATACTGAGTACCAGCTTACCGGACGCTGCTCGCACGTCGGCTTGTATGATCGAAGTTTGCATGCTTCATCCTTTCTGTGGGAGACGAAGCAAGCGTAACGGTCGAATACTTCAGGAAAATGACATCGAGGTGTCAGTTCCGTGACATGCGCCGAAGTGTTGTTTTTTTAATTAGTCCTTCTTTGGACGGCCGGTCTTCAGTTGCGGCAGGCCTGCCAACACATTTTGCAGCGTGGCAAGGTCGATCTGGCTGATCAGGGCCACGCCGATACGCAGCAATTCGCTTTTCTTGATTTCGAAGCCGGCTTTCAGGCAAGCCTTCTTGACCTGGCCGAGCACCGCATATTCCTGCTCCGGCATGGTGAAGCTGTCGCGCACCAGTTTTTCCTTGCGGGTCTTGTCCTTGGCGGCATCCACTGGCGCCGGCTTGGCGGCAGCGGTTTTAGGTGCGGCCTTAGGTGCGGCCTTAGGCGCCGGCTTGGCGGCGGCCTTTGGTGCTGCCTTTGGCGCTGCCTTGGCGGGGGCTTTAGGCGCTGGCTTGGCAGCTGCCTTCGGCGCGGCCTTGACGGCGGCTGGCTTGGCGGCGGCTGGCTTGGCGGCTGCTTTAGGTGCTGCCTTCGCTGCGGCCGGCTTGACTGCGGCTTTCGGTGCGGCGGGCTTGACTGCGGCCTTGGCCACCGGCTTGGCGGCAGCTTGGGCGGGTGCTTTCACAACAGGTTTTTTCGGCAGCGCGGGCTCTTTACCATTCAGCACGCCAGTGACAGATTTGTTCATACCAACTCCATTTATTAATCAACAATATAAACAATATATATCATTTACGGTTTTTTTGCTTGTCCTAGCGCAAATGCAGAGCGACGCGGGTAAACAAAACGTCGGGATTGACGGGCTTGCGTAAGAAATCTACAGCGCCCAAAGCCAGCCCCCTGGCCTCGTCCTCAGGCTGGCTCTTGGCAGTGAGGAACAGCACCGGAATGGCGCTGCTGTGGGCGTCGGCCTTGAGCCGGCGGCAAGTCTCGAGGCCATCCATGTCCGGCATCATGATGTCGAGCAGGATCAAGTCCACCGGCGAGGCGGCGACGATCTGCAGCGCCGTCGCGCCGCTGGTCGCGACCTTGGTGTTGTACTTGTCCTTCAGAAGATTGGACAGCAGCGTGATATTGTCCGGCGTATCGTCGACTATCAAGATAGTCGGCCGGCTGATTTTTCCGTTCATGGCTTCTCCAGTTCTTGCACGACCGCCGCCAGCAGTCTTCCGGCGGCCTCGAATTCATAATGCATCATGTGGCTGGCCAGGCGGGTCAAGATCGCCGGCGGCAGCAGCCTCGCCAGCGATGCCTGCACGCTGCCGAAATAATCCACGCTGTCGCCGCTGAAGTCCGCCAACAGCCCGCGCAGCTCGGCCAGCGCCAGGTTCGGATCGACCAGGCCCGCGTCGGCGCGCGGCGGCAGCGGCGGGATCGCCTTCATCGACATCCCCAGCCAGCGCGACAACACGCTGAACAGCCGCTGCGGATCGACCGGCTTGGTGATGTAGTCCTGCATGCCCTCCTCCATGCAACGCGCCTCCACGCCGGCCAGCGCGTGCGAGGTCAGCGCGATCACCGGCAGCTCGTTGAAACGGCTGTCCTGGCGCAGCAGGCGCGTGGCTTCGTGGCCGTTCATCACCGGCATGCCCAGGTCCATCAGCACCAGGTCATAGGCGCCGGGATCGGCGGCCTGCAGGCGGTCCAGCGCCTCGCGGCCGTTGGCCACCACGTCGACCACGATGCCCTGCAACTCCAGCAGCTCCACCGTCACGTCCTGGTTGTCCGGGCTATCCTCGGCCAGCAATATGCGCGCCGCGCGGCGCGGCGAGGCAAGCAGCGTCAGGTCGCCCACCGGCCCGTGATGCACGGCCGCCTGCACCGCCACCGCCGCCACGTCGGACAGCGCGAACTGAAGCTCAAAATGGAAGCTCGAACCCTGATCCGGCTCGCTCTCGACTTCGATGCGCCCGCCCATCAGCCGCACCAGCTGCTGCGAAATCGACAGCCCCAGGCCAGTGCCGCCGTAGTGCCGCGTGGTCGAGCCGTTGGCCTGGCTGAAGGCATGGAACAGCTTCGCCTTCTGCTGCTGCGTCATGCCGATGCCGGTGTCGCGCACCGTGAAGCGCAGCGTGGCCTTGCCTTCACGTGTGTCGGCATGACTGGCCTCGCAGCGCAGTTCCAGTTCGCCCTCGGCGGTGAACTTGACGGCGTTGTTGGCCAGGTTGACCAGCACCTGCCCCAGGCGCAGCGGATCGCCCACCAGGTAGCGCGGCACCTCGGGCGCGGTCGAGACCAGATAGCGCAGGTGCTTGTCGGCGGCGCGCTGCGCGGTCACGCTGGAGACATGGGCCAGCACATCCTCCAGTGCGAACGGGATCGCCTCCACCTCCAGCCGCCCCGCCTCGATCTTCGAGAAATCCAGGATGTCGTTGATGATGCCCAGCAGCGACAGGGCGGCGCGGTGGATCTTGCTGATGTAGTCGTGCTGCTTGGGCGTCATCTCGGTGCGCAGCGCCAGGTAGGCCATGCCGATCACGGCGCTCATCGGGGTGCGGATCTCGTGGCTCATATTGGCCAGGAATTCGGACTTGGCGATATTGGCCGCCTCCGCCGCCACGTTGGCGCTGACCAGCTTTTGTTCGCGCTCGCGGCGGTCGCTGATGTCGCGGATGAAGGCGCAGAACTCGAAGCTGTCCTGTCCTTCCGACTTGACCTGGGTGATCGCCAGCTCGATCGGGAACTCCTCGCCGTTGCGGCGCAGCGCCACCACTTCGATGCGGGCGTCGAGCACCGGAGCGCCGCCGCCGGCCAGGTAGCGCTGCATGCCGCGCCGGTGGTCGTAGCGGTAGCGCGCCGGAATGATGGTCTGGTCCAGCGCCAGCCCCAGCGCCTCGTCGCGGCTCCAGCCGAAGATCTGCTCGGCCTGCGCGTTCCAGCCGACGATGCGGCCGGCCAGGTCCATGCGCACCACCGCGTCGAGGGCGGTGTCGAGGATGGTCTGCAGCTTGGCCTGGCTGTCGCCCAGTTGCCGCATGGAGCTGGTCAGCTCCCCGGTGCGGGCGGCGATGCGCAGTTCCAGGTCGGTGTTCAACTCACGCAGTTCCTGCTCGGCGTCGCGCAGCCGGGTCAAGGTGTCGCGGAAGCGCAGCACGGCGCCGGACAGGCGGCCCACCTGGTCCTCGCGGCCGATGCCGGACAGCTTGATGTCGGTCTCGCCGCGCGTCAGTTTTTCAAGGCCGGCCTGGATGTCGGCGAACGGCCGCGCCGCGCGCCGTCCGACCACGAAGATCGACAGCACGATGCCCAGCGCCAGCAACAGGTTGGCGGCCACCGTGTTGTAGATCTGGCGCCGCAGATCCTGGTCGATCTGCTGGCGCGAAAAGGCCAGGTCGATCGAGCCGACCGGATAGCTGCGGCGGGCGTCGGTGAAGCTGATGTCGCGGTGCACCTTGATCGCCGCCACCGGCTCGCGCAGCGGCGAAACGTAGCTGGCCAGCTCCGCGCCGTTGGGCGCCAGCACCCGCAGCACCAGCACTTCCGGCGTGGCGCCGGAGGCGTCGACCACGCTGGAGACGGCCGCGCTGTTGATGTCGAACAGCGGCCGCGCCAGCGCCTGGGACAGCACCGCCGCCAGCCGTTCGGCGCGTTCGCGGACGTTTTGTTCGGCCTCGCTCCTGAGCGTCTGCATCACGTAGGTGGTGTAGATGGCGGTGGACGCGGCCACCGAGACGAAGATGCCAAAGCCCAGCCGCAGCAGGATGTTGCGGCGCCATGCGCCGCGCAGGCGCGCCAGCGGGCCGCCGCTCGACGCCGCGGCCGGCGCTGGCTTCAGCCCCGGCTCCAGCGCATCAATGACGGACTCCTTCGGCCGCTTCCAGCTTGCGGTAGGCGGCGCTGTTGCGGGCTTCCTCGATGGCGTGCCAGATGCGTTCCGCCAGCTGCGGGCGCGCCGCCAGCATGCCGTGCGAGAGGATCAGGAAATAGGGTTTTTCGATGATCGGGATGGGCAGTTCCTCCAGCTGCGGCGCCAGCGGCCCGTTCATCAGGCCGTGCGCGTCGCTGCCGCCGATGGCCGCCGCCGCCACCCGGCCGGCGATCACCTTGCGCGCCAGTTCGTCGGCGCGCTGGCTGCCCTCGTCCACTTCGACGTTCTGCGCGCGCAGCACATCGCCCACCGAGTAGCCAAGCTGGAAGCCGATGGCGCCGTCGATGTTGTGGAAGCTCTTGCCGTCCCATTCGACCTTGCTGCCTTTTTTGCGGACCACCATGTAGCTGTCGATGTGCATGCGTTTGCTCGCGTCGACCTGCTGGCCGCCGGGATATTCGCCCAGCTCGCGCCGGTCCGGCTTGTAGCTGACGGCGAAGGCGCCGTCGACGGCGTTGTTCTTGAGTTCGGCCAGGCAGCGTTTCCACGGTATGCTCTGGTAATCGAAACGGATGTCGAGCCGCTGCTCGACCATCTTGAGCAGCGCGAAATTCAGGCCGCCCCCCTGCTCGGTGCGCCACGGGCGCACGTCCTGCTGCTCGAAGCACAGGGCCACGGTTTCCTTCTTGCCGGCGGCGGCGGCCGGCGACACCAGCGACAGCGCCAGCAACGCTCCGGCGCAGCGGCGATAGATGCCTTCCTTCGTCATAGCCCTCCCCAGAGTTTAGCCGATGGTGCGTATGCTGAAGTCTACCCCAACTTCATCCCACTGCTCCTGTTCCTTCTCCAGCCAGTAGGACAGGGTTGGATGGTCGCCTATCCATTCGCGCCGGATCTCCAGTTCGATGCGGCTCTTCATGCGCAGCTTGATCAGCGTGAAGTCGATGTCCATGCGCGAATGCATGAACAGCACCGCCAGCCGCAGCGCCACCACCGCCTTGACGAAATCCGGTTCCGCCAGCGCGTCGGCCACCTTGCGCAGATTGCCCTTGTGGGCGGAGATCAGGCGCGCCATGGTCTTCTGCTCGCGCGCCGTGAAGCCCGGCAGGTCGGCGTTCTCGATCATGTAGGCTGCGTGCTTGTGGTAGCCGGTGTGCGACACCACCATGCCCATTTCATGCAGCAGCGCGCTCCAGTACAGGTGGCGGGAGTACTGGTCGCCGGCCGGCTTGGTCTGCACATACAGCGCCAGCGCGTCGTCGGCCACGCGGTTGGCGCGCCGCTCGTCGCAATGGAACCTGAGCAGGCAGGCCTGCACCGATTGTTCGCGGCGGTCGCGCTTGGTCGAGCGCAGGTGCAGGTCCCACATCACCCCCATGCGCAGCCCGGCCTCGATCGGCTGCACCACCGGGATGTCGAGCTCGTGCACCAGGCCGATCAGGATCGCCAGGCCGCCGATGATGGTGCCGGCGCGGTCCGGGCGCAGGCCCGCCATCTCGATCCGGCTGACGTGGCCGAATTCGATGAAGCGCTGCTTGAGCGCATTGAGCGTGTCGAGATTGACTTCGCGGCCGATGCCGTTCTTGACGATGATGTCGGCGATGGTGCGGGCGGTGCCGGAGGAGCCGTAGCACTGCCTCCAGTACTGCGGATGGTAGGGCGGCGCCGCGTCCTCGAAATGGCTGCGCGCCGACAGGATGGCCGCCTCGTAGGAGGCCGAATCGACCCGGCCGCCGATGAAGAACGACAGGCTTTGCTTGACCGTGCCGACGCTGAACGACTCGACCCGCTCGATTTCCTGGCCGCGCCCCAGTATCAACTCGGTGGAGCCGCCGCCGATGTCGATCACCAGCCGCCGTTCGCCCGGCAGCGCCAGCGCGTTGGCCACGCCCATGTAGATCAGGCGCCCCTCCTCCTCGCCGGAGATGATCTCGATCGGATAGCCGATCGCCAGTTCGGCTTCGGGCAGGAAGGCGGCGGAATTGCGCGCCACCCGCATGGCCGACGTGGCGACCACGCGCACGCCATCGAGCTTGTAGGCGGCCAGCACCACGCGGAAGTTTTTCAGGCAGGCCAGCGCGGTCTGCATGGCGGCGGGGGTCAGGTTGCCTTGGGCGTCCAGACCGGCGGCCAGGCGGATCGGCTCGCGCACGGATTTCAGGACGCGGATCGCCTCCCCGTCATGCTTGCCGATGTGGAGGCGAAAACTGTTGGAACCCAGATCTACTGCTGCGTACATATTTGGAAGCCTCTCTCGGCAAACGGCAACGAAGGCTCGCGGGTGAATCAAACTAAACGATTTACATGATTATAATCACGATAGGCGCAGTTTGTTACCGGCTGATGACAGCGCTGTAGCAAATCAGGCTTCCAGCGCTCCCGCGCCGGCCTGCGCCTCGACCACGCGGTTGCGCCCGGCCTGCTTGGCCAGTTGCAGCGCCTCGTCGGCGCGCTTGAACAGGCTGACGGTGGTGTCGTCGGCGCGGATGGTGGTCACGCCCAGGCTGGCGGTCATGTTGATGACGGCTTTTTCCGCCTTGACCGGCTGCGCGGCGACGGCGTTGCGGATGCGCTCGGCCACCGTCAGCGCATCCTCCGGCGAGGTGCGCGGCAGCTGGATGGCGAATTCGGCGCCGCCCAGGCGGCCCATCAGGTCGCTGTCGCGCAGTTGTTTTTTGCAGACGTCGACCATGGCCTTGAGCACCAGGTCGCCCACCGGGTGGCCGTAGTTGTCGTTGACGCGCTTGAAATGGTCGAGATTGAGGATGATCAGCGCGGTCGGCATGCCGGGCCGGCGCGCCAGCGCGATCCACGGCGTCAAGGTCTGGTAGAAGCCGCGCCGGTTGGGCACGTCGGTCAGGGCGTCGACCACTTCCAGCCGCGCCAGTTCGGCCTGCTGTTTTTCGCGGGTCAGCAGCAGATAGCCGAAGGCGTTGCCCAGCATCATCAGGTACAGCGCGGCGATGCCGGCGCCCTGGATGATGGCCGGGCTGACCCAGCCCCAGCCGTCCGGCAGCAGCGCCGTCAGCAGGCCGCGCGCCATCACGGCCAGCGCCAGCAGCAGCGAGGACAGCACCAGGTAGCGCCGCAGCAGGCTGCCGGCGCTCCAGCCGCGCCCCAGCGCGGCGGCGCCGGCGAGGAAGAAGAAACCGATGATCAGCGAGCCGATGGCGATGCGTTCGGCGACCGGCAATTCCAGCAGCCAGGCGCCGGTGAACATGCCGATCGCCGCGCCCAGCGCCGGCAGCAGGTAGCGCCGCCACACGCGGCGCCCGGCCTGCTCCCACAGGGCCGAGGCGTCCAGCGCGTAACCGGCGAACAGCAGGGCGTTGGCGAAGGGGATGGTCAGGAAGTCCGGCAGGGTGCCGCGCAGGAACAGCAGGCCCCAGGCCACGGCCTGGCACTGCTTGGCCATGCCCCAGGTGGCGGCTGCCGCGGGCAGGCCGTCGCGGCGGCGCTGCTGCTCAAAAAAGAACAGCGCCGCGCACAGGCTCAAGTTGCCCAGCGCCAGCGCCAGTACCAAAGATTTTATATCCATGACCTTGGGCGGGTCAGACCTCGTGCTCGACGTTGGTGCTGCCGTCGCCCATCTTGCTGGCCCAGGCCTGGGAGAAATAGGCCTTCTCGTCGTCGGTCGGCGCATCGTGCCAGAACACGATCAGCGTGCCCTTGTGGTCGTGCAGCTGGCTGACTTTTTCGATAAAGGCCGGCTTGCCGGCCATGTCGGCCAGCGCCACCACGTAGCCGTATACGCGCAGCAGGCGCTCCATGCGGTCAGGTTCGGTAAAGCTGTTGGTGGCGGTAAGCGTTGGGTGGTCTAAAAACATCGTCTCTGTCTCCATGGAGGCCGCCGGAGGGGCTGGCCTATGCTATCGCCAATGTACCTACAAATGTTGCTTCTGTAAATGCAATGTGGCTTACTGGCCGGCATGCTACTATAAATTGACCTTGCAAATCCACAATATGACCGCCCCCCCGCCCTCCCGCCCGCCGCAAGTCCATACGCGCGGCGACAAGCGCTCGCTTGAATTCCAGCCCGGCATGGTCCAGAGCGAGATGCGGCTGTCGCGGCCGGACCAACTGGTGCTCAGCTATGCGCGCGCGATGATGTGCTTTGTGCTGTTCCAGCCCAGGCCGGAGCACATCGTCATGGTCGGGCTGGGCGGCGGCTCGCTGGCCAAGTTCTGCTACCGCTACCTGCCGCACAGCCGCATCACCGTGCTCGAGCTGCGCGCCGACGTGATCGCGCTGCGCGAACAGTTCGCCATCCCGCGCGACAACGCCCGCTTCCGCATCGTCCAGGCCGACGCCACCGAGTACATGGCCGGCCTGGCCGGCGCCGCCGACGTGCTGCTGGTGGACGGTTTCGACGCCGAGGGCTTGCCGCCGGCGCTGGGCAGCGCCGCCTTCTACGCCGACTGCCGCCGCGCGCTGCGGCCCGGCGGCGTGCTGGTGGCCAATATCTTCAGCTACGATCCGCAGTACGGCCCCATGCTGCGGCGCCTGCGCGAGACCTTCCAGGGCCGCATCTGCTGGTTCCGCGGCATCGCCGGCAACAACCGCATCCTGTTCGCGGTCAAGGGCGGCAAGCCGTCGCCGGCGCTGGCCATGCAGCGCAAGGTGGCGCGCAGCCACGGCCTGGGCTTGTCCCTGTTCAACCGCCTGCTGGCGCACTGGATCGTGCTGCGCCTGAGCTGGGGCGGCCCGGCTTGATGTAGCTGCTTTGATCCGCATCTGCACCATGTCGCCCAGGAGCAGCGCGCCCTCCTGCCACGAACCGAGATAGCCCAGGTACTCGCCGGCAAAATAGATAGGGCCGTCCGGCTGTTGCAGCGGCTGGTAGGCGGTGGCGTACTGTTCCGGCTTCCACTCGGCCCAGGAACCCAGGGAGGGTCTTATCAATACAGCATCAATCCCGCCCACGACCGTGGCTTGCATAAGACAATCCCGCCGGTCCCAAGGAGCCAAATAGCTGTCGCAAAAGCATGAGTTATGACACACTAGCATCATCCGCAAGCCCTGTCGTTCCCATCCGGAAAGCGCCGCATGCCGCTGTTCTCCAAGTCACCGCCGTTTTCGCTGGCCGCGACGCTGACACTGGTCACCGGGATGGCGGTCACCGGCATGCTGTTCGTGGCGGTCAGCGCGTTGGAGTACGGCAAGATGGAACTCAGTTTCCAGCAGCGCGCCCAGCTGCGGGCGGCCGCCATCCGTCGCGGCCTGGACGACACGCTGGAGCTGGTCACCATCCTCAACGACCTGTTCAAGTCGGTCGGTCCGGTCAGCCGCGAGCAGTTCGGCGACTTCACCCGGCCGCTGCTGGCGCGCTATCCTTTTGTGCAAGCCTTCAACTACCACCGCGTGCTGGACGACGACGGCGCGCGCCGCCAGGCCGCCGCGATGCAAGCGCGCTATCCCGGCTACACCATGTTCGATGGCCACCACCTGCCGCTGTCGCCGCGCCCGCAACATGCGATCGTCGACTACCTGGAGCCACTGCAAGGCAACGAGGCAGCGTTCGGGCTGGACGTGATGTCGCTGCCGATGTCCACCACCATCAAGCAGGCGGTGGCGGCCGGCGCCATCCTGGCCACGCCGCTGCTGCGGCTGGAACAGGAACGGGGCAACCAGCAAGGCTTCGTGCTGCTGATGCCGGTCTACCGTCCCGGCGCGCAAACGGCCACGGCGGCGCAGCGGCGCGCGGCCTGGATCGGCAACACCGGCGCCGTCATCCGCTCCACCGACCTGATCCACAAGATCCTGTACGGCGCCGACCTGCTGGACGACGCTTCGCTGGTGGTGCGGGTCTACGTCGGCGACGATGTCCGGCCGGACAACCTGATCTACAGCCTCGGTCAGCCGGGCCGGCAGGCGGCCGCCGCCAAGCCCCTGCAGCGCTGGCTGGCCTTCGACTACCACGACCTCTACACCCGCACCTTCAGCGCGGCCGGCAAGGCCTGGCACGTGCAGGTGACGCCGTTGCCGCGGCCCTTCCTGGCCAGCCACCTGGGTTCGCTGTCGACCCTGACCGGCGGCCTGCTGTTCTCGCTGCTGACGGCGGCCTTCGTCAACTCGCTGGCGCGCCGCTCGGTGCGGGTGCAGCGGCTGGTCGACGAGCGCACCAGCGCCCTGCAACTGAGCAATGAACGCCTGAACCAGGATGTCGCCGCCCGCAAGCGCACCGAGGAAGCCTTGCAGGAAAGCGAGCTGCGCTTCCGCCGCCTGCTGGCGCTGTCGTCCGACTGGTACTGGGAGCAGGACGAGCAATTCCGCTTCACCAGCATCACCGGCGGCTTCTTCGACAAGGGCAAGCAGGACCCGGACAACTTCATCGGCAAGACCCGCTGGGAACACCATCCCGACATGTTGCAGGCGCGCTGGGGCCAGGACCATATCGCGCTGCTGGAAGCGCACCTGCCCTTCCTCAACTTCGACTACGCGCTGCCCGGCACCGACGGCCAGCTGCATTGGTTCAGCATCAGCGGCGAGCCGCTGTTCGACAAGGACGGCGCGTTCAAGGGTTATCGCGGCACCGGCACCGACATCACCGAGCGCAAGCTGTCCGAGCAGCGCATCCACCACATCGCCCACCACGACGTGCTGACCGGCCTGCCCAACCGCGTGTTGCTGCAAGACCGGCTGATGCAGGCGGCCGCCTTCGCCAACCGCAGCGGCAACCCGCTGTGGGTCATGCTGATCGACCTCGACCGCTTCAAGTTCGTCAACGACAGCCTGGGCCACAAGGCCGGCGACCTGCTGCTCAAGACCGTGGCCCAGCGCCTGCAGGACAGCGTGCGCGAAAGCGACACCGTGGCGCGGCTGTCCGGCGACGAGTTCGTCGCCATCCTGACCGAATACCCGGACGAGGCGCTGTCGCTGGACGTCACGCAGCGCATCATGCAGGCGGTGGCGCAGCCGGTGCTGCTGGAGGGGAAGGAATTCTTCGTCACCTGCTCGATCGGCGTGGCGGTCTACGATCCGGACGGCACGCCGGCGCAGCGCCTGATCGAGCACGCCGACATCGCCATGTACCGCGCCAAGAAGCTGGGCCGCAACAACACCCAGTTCTACCAGCCGGCCATGAACGAGGAGGCGCTGGAGCGGGTGCGCATCGAGACGGCGCTGCGCAGCGCGCTGGAACGCGATGAATTCGTGCTGCACTACCAGCCGCAGGTGGACCTGCGCAGCGGCCGCATCGTCGGCATGGAGGCGCTGATACGCTGGCAGCATCCGGAGCTGGGCATGGTGGCGCCCTACCGCTTCATCGGCCTGGCCGAGGAGACCGGCCTGATCGTGCCGATCGGCGCCTGGGTGCTGGCCACCGCCTGCGCGCAGGCCAAGGCCTGGCAGGATGCGGGGTTTGGCCCGCTGCGGGTTGCCGTCAACCTGTCGCCGCGCCAGTTCGGCGAGCCGAACCTGCTGGCGTCGATCGCGCAAGTGCTGGAGCAGACCGGCCTGCCGCCGTCCTGCCTGGACATCGAGCTGACCGAGGGCCTGTTCATGCACGACGTGGCGCTGGCGGTGGAGCTGCTGCACAAGCTCAAGGCGCTGGGGCTGGCCTTGTCGATCGACGATTTCGGCACCGGATATTCCAGCTTTTCCTACCTGCGCAAGTTCCCGATCGACGTGCTGAAGATAGACCGCTCCTTCGTCAGCGACATCGGCGCCGACGACGAGGCGGCCATCGTGGTCTCCATCATCGCGCTGGCGCACAACCTCAAGCTGCGGGTGATCGCGGAAGGCGTGGAGAGCGAGGCGCAGCTGGACTACCTGCGGCGCAACGGCTGCGATGAAATCCAGGGCTATTACTTCAGCCAGCCGGTGCCGGTGGCGGCTTTTGAGCAGATGCTGGTCGAGGGCAGGCAGCTGCTGCCGCAGCCAGCCGTGATTTAAACTTAGTGAATGTCAGCAGCCGTAACGCGAAGAAGCGCCGTCCAAGCATCGCTTGATGGAGCAATTCGATCTCGTCACGTTTGGAACAACTTGTCCCCTCCGCCAGCAAGCACTGTGGCGCCACAACTGGTCTTGTGGCCTTCGTAGACGACGGGGCGGCCGTCTATCGTATGCTTGTCATCGCCTTCGACTATGGTGCAGACTCCACCGTGTCCAACAATGGGACAACTACACTTATCGCCGATGCAGGCGACCGCCTTACCATCAACGGTGAAGTGCGGCGCGCTGCTACTGATTACTTTACCTCCATGCGTGGTGGAATCGCCTACGCAAATTATCTTACGCATCTCGACCTCCTATTTAAGCTGGAGCTCTTCGTAGTTCTTTGGGTCGATGGCAGGTACCGTCGCGTTTTGGAAGACGTCGCCGCCGATGGGATGCTGCTGACTCTTGCGCTTTTCGTCAGGTGGAGGCGATATGAAAATAATGCTGGCTTCATCAACATCACGCAGATTGAACGCCGCACTCACACCGCCTTCTCGATAGCTCCCCATCACGCCAATTGCCATCTGTACGAAAAACGTCGCCGCACCTGTGTTGCCCAGGCGACGGTCGACATCAATGAACTTTGTTGGCTTCGATGGATCGATTTCGGGGCCGCCGTTCTCGGAAATATTTCGGAGCAGTGCATGAAAGTTGACCAGCTGTCGAGTGTTATTGCCGGTCGCGACCAGTACTCTTGCCGGCCCGGCCGAACGATCTCGTTCAGGTAATGTTTGTAGCGCTTCTTTCCAACCAGCTTGCAAGGCTAACTGACGATCAGTTTCATGCTGTAGAGGTTTGCTGGCGGCATCAGTCATCTTTACGAACACCGGGCGATGAATGTAGCCTAAAGTCGGGAGCCCGTCGAACTGATCGATTTGGTCCTTGCTCCAAGGAACAGGGAACCACGGCGTCGGCTTCCACCCCGTAGGAATTTGCGGTCGTTGCTGCAAGCCCAGCTTATTCGTCAGCGTACCCAAGCTTATTCTGGCTGCGGAACGGATATCAGGCCGCACAGCAAGTTTCGCAGTCTCAGCGAGCCACTCGGTACCAGTGGGTTGTCGTCCACCGCCTTTGAAAGCATATGGACTGCCAGGCGGGAGGGGGACTTTTCCCTGGAGCTCGAGGTAGCTGAGGTAAACCTGCCGTCCTACGCCATGTCGGTTCAAGGTTTCGATATCGGTCTTAGGTTCGTCAATATCAACGAAACTGAATGGACGAAGAGCATTCACTCGTTCTCGTCTGGCCAGGACCAACAATGCAGAAGCATCCGGCATTTCTGGAACGATATAGCCATCATCAAATGATTTAGGCGAAGATAGATAGTTCTGCCGCAAATCAGTGCTGTCAGAGGAACCCAACAGGACATAGGGGACGTCCGGGTTTTGATCAAAAAAAGTAAAAATTTTCTCAATAATTCGATCAGGACGGTCTGATAGCTCTCGGTGTGCAAGGACAAATAATTGCATCCCAAAATGCCCGCTTACCAAGCCTCCCTGCGGTAACTCGGCTCGATCTCGGCACTCTTCATTGTGGCAAACCGGTTCGGCATTGAAGACGGGGACACCCCAGTATTCTGGAGTGTCCGAGATTCCATTTTCTAAACTTGCGCCCTCGTGTATCCTCGAAGCCGCACTCTTGTCCTCGCGGGTCCACGGATAATGTCTAGGCTCCATATCACGAATAGTCGCATAAGGTGTTCCGTCTTGCAGGGCCTTCCACAAGGCGGCCTGCCTGAATTTGTCCAAAGTTACGCCAAGTCCAATCACCTCAACCCCGTTGGCCAGGTTAAATTCCCCCACCTTTGGCCAGGTCAAATTCCCCCAGGCAGGACAGTCCGGATTGTAGTCCATGTGCCCGCCTTCGGCCGTGTCAGTCCTGCTTGACGTCGGCAGACGTCAAGCGTGTGAGCCGTGAGGCTGCCTCTTTCAGCCGGTAACTCTTCCCCTCGAACTCAAGGATGTGAGCCCGGTGCATCAGCCGGTCCAGGATGGTGGTGGCCATCGTGTTGTCGCCGAGGTACTTGCCCCAGTCCTGTACCACCCGGTTCGAGGTCACCACGATGCTGCGCTTGAGCTTGTAGCGCTGGTGCACCAGCGTTTGCAGCAGTTCGCCGGCCTTGTCGCTAATGCGGCGCGCGAGGAATAGGTCGTCGAGCACCAGCAGGTCGGCGTCGACCAAGGTGCGCAGTTGCTGCCGCTGTTCGGCGTCGCCACCAAGAGCATAGGCGGCGAAGGCTCCGTCGGCCTCCAGGTAGCGCACGTTGTGCCCCTGCAGGGTGGCCTGGTAAGCCACCGCCTTGGCGACGTGGCTCTTGCCGGTTCCCGGCTTGCCGATGATCAGCGCGTTCTGTCCCTCGGCGACGAACTTGAGGGTGTGCAGTTCGAAACAGGCGGCCCGCGGCAGCTTGGGATTGAAGCGCCAGTCGAAGTCAGCCAGCGCCATGCGCTCATCGAGCCCGCTTTGCTGGTAACGCCGCTCCATCAGGCGCGAGCGGCGCCGGTCCAGCTCGTCCTGCAAGATCAGCGCGAAGGTGTCGAGGAAGGGTTCCTGGTTGGCCTGGGCCTGCAACACGCGGGTGTCGAGGGTGGCGCGGATGCCCGACAGGCGCAGCTCGCGCAGGGCGCGTTCGATTTCGTTCATGGTCATGCTCATGGTGTCTCCTTGGTCGGTGCGATGGCGGCGCTGGCGGTCGCCGCGCGCGTGAACAGGTCGGCGTAGTCGTCGCCGTCGCGGATCAGTGGATGGTGCTGCTCCAGGTCCAGCTCGGCCTGGCGTGGCGCGTCGATCTCGACCATCGCCTGCGCCAGCAGGCGTTCCGTCAAGTTCTTGATCGACTGGTAGGTGCGTACGTTCTCCTGTAAGGCTTGAGCGCAGGCTTGATCGATCAGGCGGCGCGGGTAGCGCTTGGCCAGCCCCACGACGCCGCGCAGCTTGCGCTGGCCGACCCGGCCCTCATGCTCGAACCACTGCTGGCATAGGCGCAGCGTGGCCTCGCCGATGTCGCCGGCCTGGGCCAGGATGCGGCGCGTCTCGCGCGATGGGTTGAAGGGCCGCTCGTCGTCGGGCAGAAGCACGCTGCCGGGGCGCTCGGCACGCGGGTGCGTGCGCAGCAGGACCAGCGTGAAGCGGTCGCGGATCTCGACGTGGCGCTCGAACAAGCGCACCAGCACGCGGCTGCCAATCCTGGCGGGGCGCGCCGCGTAACTGCTGTGGTCGATGCGCACGCAGGTGTCGTCGGCGACGGTGCGCTCACACTCGGTGTAGTAGCCGAAGCCCTGTAGTGGCAAGGCGCCGAGGTGGGCGCGCTCCTCCTGGAACATGGCCTCGACCTGGCGCTTGGCACTGCCGTGGATGCGCGGCGCCGCCCATTTGGTCTCCCACTGTTCCAGGAAGGCGTTCTGCTCGTCGATGGTCTCGAAGCGGCGCCCCTTGAGCGCGGTGCTTTGAGTATGCCCGATCGCGTTCTCGACCGTCCCTTTGCGGTTGGGGTCGCGCACCCTGGCGGGGTCGGCGACGACGCCGTAGTGGGCCAGCATGTCCCGGTAGACGGGGTTGAGCTCTGGCTCGTACAGGTCGGGCTTGATCACACCCTCCTTGAGGTTGTCGAGGACGACGTAAGCCGTCGTCCCGCCGAAGTAGCGGAAGGCTTGTTCGTGCAGCTGGGCCCAGGTCTCCTTTGACGAATTCCAGACCACACGCCGGAAGCTGCGGCGCGAGTAGCGCAAGGTCATCACGAACAGGCGCGGACGTCGGTAACGGTCGCTGCCGGGGATGCGTGTCAGCGCGCCCTCACCGTAGTCGACCTGCGCCTCTTCGCCAGGGGCGAACTCAAGCCGGTCGAACTGTTCCGGCTCACGCTGCACCAGCCGGCCGGCGAAGCGTTTGACGCTGTTGTAGCGGCCGGTGAAGCCGAACTGGTCGACCAGGTCCTGGTAGATGGCCGTATAGTTCCGACGCAGGCGTAACTGGGCCTCGATGAAGGCGCGATGTGGCTCGCACAGCGATTGCGGACCGCTGTCGGTTGCCGGTGGCCGCAGTGGGGGAGTTTCAGCCGGGGTGCCGGTGGCCGGGGTGGGGGAATTTGCTGTCGCTGGCCCGGTGGTCAGGGTGGGGGAATTTGGTCCCGGGCCGGTCGCGTCCAGCGCCAGACGGCGGATGGTTTTTCGGTCCACCCCAGTCAGCCGCGCGATCTCGCGCTGGCTGGCGCCGTTCGCCAGCAGCGTGGCGACTGTGGTTCGTTTGTTTGGTTTCAAGACGTTCACCCTCCATGCTCCCCTTCGATGGTTGAAGGGGCAAGGTTACGTCCTGCCAGCGGGATTGCTCTCCGGTGACCGGCTACAGCAGCGCTAAGCGGTCAGGAGGTGGGGGATTTTGACCCGGCCAGGGGTGGGGGATTTTGCCCGGCCAACGGGGACCTCAAGGACATATTCTTTACTGCGTGGTCGATTCGGTTGCCCATCCATTGTAGAAAGCCCCCTCTCAGATGCACTTCGCGTGGGTAGCGCAGGCTCAGTGTGGCGACGCCAAGCACTGGCGCAAACAAAAAAAATCCCTAGGGATAGGACCGTGATATACATCTTTCTTGCCATCGTTGTCTCCAGATGATCATGCTTTAAGCTCGGATATCACATCAGGCGGCAGCCCTTCCGGCAAAACCGGCAATCCCTGCGGTAAAATTCCGGACGAGTAGTAGTCTGCACTTCCCTCGATCAAACTCCGCCGCCACGCTGGCTCAGATAGAAAATAGGGCGAATAGTATTTTTGAAATTTGGACCATTGAAGAAGATTCGGACGCGCCTTATCTGCGACCTTTTGCAATCTCCAATCCGCAACTGCGCACAAATACCGATAGAACGACGGATCGCTAGAAGCGTTACCTCCTCCTATGGCGACATCGTAGGCGGTGACGTTACGGTGGTTTTCCTTCCCTCCGAATATCGCGCCATGAAACGACCGGGAAACGCTGCTCAGTTGCCAACGCAGCCTCGCCTCGTTGGGGGACTCAAATCGATGGATCAGGACCTTGCCAGGGCTAGTCGGATATTGAGTAAATCCATCGTTCAAGCAGACAAAAGCATGCAGGACCTCGACTTGATCAAGCGGTTTTTTGTTCGCGTTCAGAATCGCTGCTACCTGCTCAACCAATCCATTAACCAAACCAACCTTCCCGTCGTACTCTTCCCGATGAGGGCTATTGATGACAGCAGACTGGCCAAATTCTCTCTGTGCGGTCTCATGTGAAATACACTGCCAAACGGTAGCCAAGCCATATTCACTTGTGATGGATATGGCCGCGTCAATTGGATCAACATCCTCAATGCCACCCGGACGCCCTTGCGCGTCTACGCTGGCACCTTCCAGCAGGCTTGCCGATACCGGATTTTGTAGCGCTTCCCCAGTAATGTGACGCACGCCATGGCTCTGCCTTTCCTCGACAGTGGCATCTGAGTGCGCATCCTCAGTGGTGGGCAAATGTCCCCGTATAACGTGGCGGCTACCAAAGGAATCGCTTACAGCCGTGTGTCCTTGATCGTCCTCGCCTCTGACGCGAAGAACAAAATCGTAAGGGCTGCCCGCAGCTCCCACCTGCACGGGTTCACCAGAGACAGGATTGGGGCGTCGTTTCATGGTGAATACGCGCTGGCGGAATCCTTCACCTAGCTCCGACAGCGCGGGCCGGACGATATCGTATACCGTGGTGTGGAGCGCTCGTCCGTAAACACGGCTCACCCTCTTACCCCGCTGGAAGCGCGGCACCCCTTGCCAGCCTATGCCTTGCACATTCACCAAAGCCACCGTCATGTCTTCTGGACCAAAATAGAGATATACCTTGCCGCGATTGTCGCGGTCCCCCTCTGCCCTCCAACAAGGCCCCACGGCGCCGTAGTGCTTTTTTGTATCACTAAGTTCCCCCAGTGGCGGAGACGAATGCTTGTTGGCCCAGACTCCCCGCACAATGTTTTTAAGAGTCGTTAATCTGCCGTTTAACGTTTGTACGCCATCTAAACAGTAATAGCGATCCTTCATCTCCTCATCCGCGTCGGTATACCCATCGGCAATGGAAGCCAACATAGGCGCGTCATCAATCAAACTGTACGGTGGATTATTCAGAATGAGCGTATCTGCTGGCCTGGCATTCGCTTGCAGCGCTTTAAATTTCGGATCCAGCAAAAACGCCTGTGCAAGAAGACTGATCAGACAACCCTGACTATGAGCGACAATCGAGACCGTTTCGTTCTCGTCGTAATCACGTATCATGCAGATTAATGCCGCCAAGCGCCGCGCTGCAAGCACCATGTACATTCGGCCAGGGCAATTGAGAACAGGATGCGTAGCGTCCGCCTGTAACCTGTCAAGCATCCGAAATACGCCCCACTTTCCTCTGTTCCACATATCAGGAAGCGTACTTGTCGCATTCGCGAACGGTCCTCCGCCCTTGGAAAGATCCTTGTCCAAACGATTTCCATGACGGTCAAGCTTTTGACCACGTTTTTCGGCCCTATCTGTTTTTACGTTAGAGGGATTTTCACGAAATCCCCAGTGTTACGTCCTTTGAAATCCGAGGGTCACCAGTGCGCCAATTCCCACGTTTTTCCAGGGCGACCATTGAACGCGCACCCATGACAGCATGGGATGTAGCGTAAAAAAGATAGGCCAGTACTCCTCTGATATCGTGTTAGTTCTCACACAAAACACATACCATCGGGACCGGCCTATGCATCGAATTCTATCTGTAAATCCTTCGTTACCCCAACATATCGATCAAATGGCGCGTGCGCCGGAAGTCTATCGGCCGTTCGCTTGCCCGCATTGCGGTATGGCCGGTCTCTGGCTGCACGGCTTTTACGAGCGCAAACCGGACCGCGATGGTGCTGCCGCCGCCTCGCTCAATCCGGTCCGGGTGACACGCTTTTGCTGCAGCCCATGCGGACGTACCTGTTCGCGTTTGCCGCTGTGCATCGCGCCGCGTCGCTGGCACCCGTGGGCCAAACAGCAGCGGGTTCTGCTGGACCTGTTGGCCGGCGCTTCGTTACGCGGCGCGGCCATGTGCGCCGGCGTCGCACACCACACTGCGCGCCGCTGGCGCGACTGGATGCACGCCTGCACGTCGACACTTTCCTTCGTCCTGCGCAGCCGCTTCCCAGAACTGGGGCGCGGTGGCGAGGGTCCCCGCTTCTGGACGGCTTGCATGGTCGCGATGTCGCTGGCCGATGCGATGGCATGGGCAGATCGGGAAATATCCGTCCCATGAAACGCTGACCCGAAACCACCAGGAGACAGGTTCCGCCACGCAAATTACCCAACCCACACACTTTGCCCACTGCCGCCGGTAGCCGATATCGGTTTCCATGAAAGCTCCCGAACTCAACAGGAGCACCCATGAAACAGATCGATCCGACCGCCTTGTTCCGCCTATCCGTGCTGGGGCCGCTGGTCAGCCGCGAGCGCCTCGAACGCGGCGAACTGCAGCGCACCCTGCGCGAACTGGCCCAGCGCCAATACGCGATCCCCAACTCGCGCCGCACCTACCTGGGCGAGAAGACCATCGAAAGCTGGCTCTACAAGTACCGGCGCGAGGGCATCGACGGCCTGGCGCCGAAAACGAGGATAGACCGCGGCCGCTCCAAGATCGCGCCCGCCCTCCAGGAAGCCATCGTCGCAGCCAAACGCGACAACCCGCGCAGGTCGATCCGCCAGATCCGCCAACTGCTGCAAACGAGCGGCGAAGCGGCCAGGGACAGCCTGTCGCGCTCGGCGATCCACCGCCTGCTGGCTGGCCACGGTATAGCGCGCATGAGTGGTTCGTCGAGTCAGCCCGAGGAGAAGCGCAGCTTCGTGGCCGAGTCGGCCGGCGCGATCTGGTACGGCGACGTCATGCACGGGCCGCGCGTCATCGTCGACGGCAAGCCGCGCAAGGTCTATCTGGTATCGCTGTTCGACGACGCCTCGCGCCTGGTAACGCATAGCGCCTTCTGCCTGGGCGAGACGGCGCTCGACATCGAGGGGGTGCTCAAGCAGGCGCTGCTCAAGCGTGGCCGGCCGATCAAGCTGGTGGTCGACAACGGCGCCGCCTACAAGGCCGGCACACTGCAGGCGCTGTGCGCGCGGCTGGAGATCCACGTCATTTACTGCCGCCCGTACCAGCCGGCCGGCAAAGGCAAGATCGAGCGCTGGCATCGCACCGTGCGCGACCAGTTCCTGAGCGAACTCGACGCCGCCCGCATCGGCGACTTGGCCGACCTGAACGCGCGCCTGTGGGCCTGGCTCGAAGGTATCTACCACCGCACGCCGCACGAGGGCCTGGCCGGGTTGACGCCGCTGGCGCGCTACCAGCAGGATCTGCCGAAGATCCGACCGTTGGGCCAGTTAGCGGCGCAGCTCGACGCCATGTTCCACCACCGGATCAAGCGCTACGTGCGCAAGGACGGCACGGTGTCGTATCTGGGCGCCAGATTCGAGGTGCCCTACGAGCTGGCCGGCAAGACGGTGCGACTGGTGGTTGACCCGCATGCCGGCGTGGTGGTCGGCGTCGAGAACGAAGCCGGCGCAATGGTGGGCTTGGCCACCAGGCTGGACGCGCATGCTAACCTGCACCGCGTTCGGCGCAAACCCGATCCGGAACCGCCGGCACCGGGTCCGCGCAGCGGCCCCAACCTGGTCGAGATGGCGCTCGCGCGGTACCACGGCAAGAAGGGGGATTGAGCATGTACCTCCAACACTTCGGACTGCGCCACCCGCCGCTGGGTAAGGAAGGCAAGGACCTGTGGGACGATGGTGCGCTGGCGCAACTGTCCGAACGCTTCAACTGGCTGCTGCAGGCGCCCGGTGTCGGGCTCATCACCGGCGAACCCGGGGTAGGCAAGACGGCGGCGCTGCGCAGCCTGAGCGACACCCTCAACCCGCACCGCTACCAGGTCGTCTACCAGCCCGAGACCGACTTCGGACGGCTCGACCTGTACCGCAGCCTGGCCGGCGCGCTGGGCATCGAGCCATCCTACCGGCGCGCGCAGCTGTGGCGTGACATCAAGCAACGCATCGCCGAGATGGTCGACGGCAAGCAGTTGCTGCCGGTGTGGATCATCGACGAGGCGCAGAACCTGCCGGTCGAGTTCTTCCGCGACCTGCCCGCGTTCCTGAACTTCGCGTTCGACGCGCGCGATCTGATCACCGTATGGCTGGTGGGCCATCCCGGCCTGGCGCAAACGCTCGAACGCGCGCCCTATGCGGCCTTGCACGGGCGCATCGCCGCGCGGGTGCAACTGAAGCCCGTCGTCGAGCGCGAGCGCTTCGCATTGTTGATCGGCCATGCCCTCAAGGCCTCGGGCTGCCAGCATACCCTGTTGGCCGATTCCGGCATGGAAGTGTTGCGTCAGGCATCGAAGGGCTTGCCGCGCATCGCCGGGCGGATCTTGCACACCGCCATGCGGCTGGCGGTGCCCAAAGGATTGAATCATCTGCCGGACGACCTGCTGCAACAAGCCATTGAGGAGCTCAGATGAAACCGAACCAGCACCGCAGGATCCCGCGTGACTTGAGTGACGAAGGGGCAGCTACGCTGGTCCAGTTCCTGCGCAAACTCACACGCGATTGCGAAATGCAATATGCGGTTCAGATCAGGCGGCACGAGGAGGCGGCGCCGCGCGGCCTTTACGACCCAGAGCAGCCCTGGAAATACCCAAACGAACCATTCTGACCCAAGAACGCCAGCAGGCTTGGTCTTGCTTCTGCAGGCCCTGCCTGTCGGCGTTCGATCCATCGGCGGGGGCGAATTGATCCGAGCGAAGGCGAGCTCGCCCGTTCATGGCGCGTCCCGCGCCTGCCCGACGCTCCGCCAGAGCGACCGGCCACCGGCAACAATGCCGACCGGCTCCATACCTCGGCCAACCCACGCTCAACGGCGGCAACGCTCTACCTACGCAAGAGTGGGACGTTCCCGGTTTCCCGCCCTGGAATAGGGTGAACCGAGGCTCCTAAAATACTGCGGTGCGTAACACCCAGTAAAAAGGTATGACAGGGCTTAGCGTATTATCAGTAATCGTACGTTTGTAATAGACGGCGTCGGGATCATCTTCCAGCTTCTTATTACCGGCTGCTGTCGGTAGCGTGTAGTCCGCAGCACGCAAGTCACCCGCCAGGCGCGCGCTGAGTCCTTCGCACAAGCCGCGTTCGACTGCCGCGTAAGCGGTGCCAACATCATTAACGCCGTGGATAACGATAATGTTGCAGGGGACATTGTGCCGCACCGGGATGATCTTATCGGAGCAGCGACTCGACAGAGTGACCCCGCTCGCAGCACCGATCTTGAACTCCGTCTTTTTATAGATGCCGTGCTGTTTCGTCGTCATAGCAATCACCCCTCCTTGTTCTTAAGTACTTGTGCAGACGCGATATGCATGCCCTGGCGTTCGATCAGCTTAGTCTTACCGCTCGCATCGCTACGCTCATCCAAATCGCTACCATCACTGACCTTGGTTACGATGTCGAGACCTGGAGCGGGTATGCCGCCATTCATGTCCGCGTAGTAGCGAGCTTGGAATTTAAGGTCGGCGTCGCCGCTATCAAACGTCGGTAAAGCCGCCGTCATTGTCGATCCACCTTTGAACGGAAAACTTGAGCCGTGATGGGTGATAGTTCCGCTCGTTCCGATCGTGATTCCACCACCAATTTTGATGAAAGATCCATCCTCGGCAATCAGAACTATTTCCTTCGCTACGCCAATTATTTTTCCTTCGGTCGCGGTGAACTTCACGTCCTTAGCGGCGTTGAGTTCAGTCTCACCGTGCTGGCTTTGCATCAGCAACTTTCCGCTGTGCGCGATCATATTGATGCCGTCGCCGTGAGCGAACAGAGAAATCCCTTTGCCAGCATTGAGGGTGGCGCGCTGGCCAGCGCTCATCTGCAAATTTTGCTGTGCAACCGTATCCAGACTGGTCCCCGCATAGCTGACTATCGCCTTAGCGGTGGCGTAACTGATACCGCTAGGCGAAGTAATGGCTATCACGGGCTTGCCGCCATCGGAACCACGTGGCTCTGTGTTGCTTCCACTTTCCCAAGAAGTAAAGGCGTCGCGCAATTGCTCCAGCTCCTTTGTTTCAAGAGCCTTCCCTTGATGCTGGGCCGCAAAGTCGCCCATGGACTTCACCAGATCGGCACAGTCCGCCATTAATGCAAGGAATTGGCTGCGGGCCATTTGTTTATCCGCCCCTCCAGTCCGCTGCCAAGCGGAGAGCAGCATGCCTTTCGCAGCACGCAACGCAATCTGATCGTCACTCTTCAGTTCAACGCCTTCGCCGCGCGACTTACCGTTGCCTTCACTTCTTGAATCAGTCAGAAAACCGAGATTAAGCTCAGAATTTCCGTGGTCACTAGCCAGTTGTGCGCTGATCTCGCCTTGGGTGTCATCCAAGCGCAGCTGATTGCCGCGCGTGCCTTTGATTTCGCGACTTTTGATACCGGAGAGGTAACGGTTACCGGGCAGCTGGCCGGCGTCGCTGAGGGCTGGCGGCTGCGCTTGCTGGTTGTAGAGCTGGCCGACGATCACCGGCTTGTCCGGGTCACCTCCGAGGAAGTTGACCAGCACTTCAGTGCCGACGCGTGGCAGGCCGATGGTGCCGCATTGCTCAAGGCTGCCTGGTCCGTTGCCTGCCCAGTTCGAAGCCACGCGCACCCAAGCCGAATCCCTGTCGGAATCGGATGCGCCGGTGCCGGCGGCCTGCTCGTGATCCACTGCACGCGTGCCAGGAAAACGAATCTTCACCCTGCCCATCTGGTCGCAATGCACCTCCTCCCCCTTCGGCCCGACAACGATGGCGCTCTGCATCAGCGCCTGCGGCAGATCCGTGCGCGGATCGTAAGCCGGCACGATGATCACCCCACGCCGCACCGCCGTGAACTGGATATGCATGCGCAGCGGCCCCGACGCCACCTTGTCCGCCACATCTCTCTGCATCGGCAACTCCTGCGCACCCTGCATCCAGCGGCTGCGGGCGAACAAACGCTCCACGCGCGCCGCCAGCGCCTTGGGCAGGTTGTTCTGCGCATTCACCTGCAAGGCCGTGACCACAAAATCCCGCTCCGCGGCCGGATGCCCATCCACCTCCGGATGTTCGGCCAGCGTGAAGTACTCCCCCGCGCACAGATCGCGCACGCTGCCTTCGCCGTGGAAGCATTTCGTTTCGTAATCGTGCCGCTGCATGCGCAGCTTGCCCAGGCGGCACAGGTCCTCGTTGTCATCCCCCGCATGCGGCGCCAGGATTTGATAGTCGTCCAGGCTCGCGGCCAGCTCGTTGCCGTTCACGCCCTGGTTCACGCCGCTGCGGGCGTCCATCATCATGAAGTCGCGGCCTTGCGCGTTGCGATAGTCCCAGCTGTGCCGCGTCACCGTGCCCGGTTGCAGGCTGCGCACCGCGCTCCAGGATGTGATCGTGTCGCGCTGCTCGGTCGCGGCGTCGCGGTGATAGCGGATGGTGCCGGCGGCGTTCTGGCGCAGGCTGTCGGCGTTGTTGAACAGCACCAGCGTATGCACCGGGTATTCGCCGCCCTCCGCGCGCACGAACCAGCCGATGCCGCGCCGCTTCAGCAGGCGCCGGATGAAGGCCGCGTCCGATTCGTTGTGCTGCATGGTGAACTCGCGCTGCGGATATTCGCGCTGGTGGAAGCATTCGTCCACCTCGTGCTTGAAGCAGACGCCGAGCGTGGCGTTCTTCTGCCGCCACTCGTTCAGGATGCGCTGCACGATCTCCACCTCGTCCATGTGGCGGAACACGCGCGTGTTGGTGCGCTTCTCCAGTATCGACAGCGCGTCGCGCAGCACCAGCTGGTAGCTGGCCAGGCCGCCGTCGCTGTCGCCCGAGCTGGCCTCGGTGACGATGCCGCAGACGCTGCGCAAGTCGCCCACATCGGTGACGAACTCCAGCGCGGCCGGCACGGCGATCATTTGCTTGAGCGGCAGATAGGCGTCGGACGACACGCACAGCACGCGATACTCGATGCCGCCGCACAAGCTCTCCGAGCCGAACACCCGCTGCGGCAGCAGCATGTCGTCGTTGACGCCGCCCGGCAGGTCCAGCCGCAGCCGCAACGGCCGGTTGCTGGCCACCAGTTCCTTGGCCAGGCCCATGAAGCTGAAGAAATCATTATCGCTTTCCACAATCGCTCCCCCGCCAAGGCAGCAGTCTGTCCTTCGCGACTGCCACCACAGATGTGCCGCACAGGTAGGCGATCATGTCACTGTCGTGGATTCCCCTCTTGACTTACAGCAATCAACAACTGCTTTGCGTCCGATTTAAAGGCGGTGGCACGCCTATTCTTCATGCAGGTCGATTTCGGCCCGTTCCCTCTCGCTCATGCCCAGCCAACGGCGGTGCAGCATGCGCTCCAGCGGCTGGCCAACGAAAAACAGCAGCAGCACCAGGATCAGGCCGATGCCGGCGACTTGCCACGCGCCCATGCCGCAGATGATGCCGATGCCGGCCGTCACCCAGATCGACGCCGCCGTGGTCAAGCCCTTGATCTTCGAGGTTTCATGATGGAACACGATCACGCCGGCGCCCAGGAAGCCGATGCCGGTGATGACGCCCTGGATGGTCCGGCTCAGCGCATCGCGGCTGAACGCTCCGGACATCGGGACGAATTCCATGCTGGCCGTGGTGACCAGCGCCGCGCCCAAGGCCACCAGGCCCAGGGTTTTCATGCCGGTGGGCTTGCCGCGCAGGTTGCGCTCAAGACCGATGACGCAACCGAACAGCATCGCAATCACCAGCCGGCCCGCCACGCTCCAATAATCAATCATGCGATGCCTGCTCCGGGCCCTTCTGCTTGCGGCGCCGCTTCTTGGGCGCCAGCATGGTGCCGCTGCAGCCCGGCGCGCCGCAGCGGCAGGCGAAGGAGCGCTTGATGGCCGGCGTGTGGCGGCCGTCGTAGATCAGCGGATAGGAATAGCTGAGCTCCTCCCCGCGCTTGATGTCGTGCAGCGCATAAATGTAGATGCGGCCCTCGTCCTCGATGGCTTGGCAGTTCGGCTCGCACGAGTGGTTGATGTAGCGCGCCTCGTTGCCCTGGTCGCCGCCGTCGATGACGTTGCCGTTGGCCAGGCTGAAGAAGAAGGTGTGGTTGTGCGGCATGTCCTGCCCGGCCGCGCGCTCCAGCGCCATCGACCACGGGATCTCACGGCCAGTGTATTCGATCACGCATTCGCTGACCGCGATGTCGCGGTTGGCGAACACGCCCCGGCCATGCACCGGCGAGATCCTGACCACATAGGCCAGTTGGCCGGACAATTCCGCAGGACTTTCCAGGACGTTTTCAGTGAGCATAGGTACGGTGCAGGTTAAGTGGCGTCGCCGCCGGGCGGCTTGAACAGGTCTTCCAGGTCGGCACGGCTGGTGGGCTTGCGCACCACGTCGCGACGGCCGGTGAATTCATCCTCGATATGATCGCGATAATAGCTCCAGGCGGCGGCCGAGGTCGACAACTTGCGCCACACCTCGTTGCCCACGCCCGAATACTCGATGGCGCGGCCGTCGTCGAACTCCACCCGCAGCATGCGATCGCGCGCATCGTACCCGATGGCGCGCAGCTTGCCGGCATTGATGCGTTTCATTTCCATACAGCCTCCTCAGGCCTTGCGGGCTCCATGCACCATTTGACGGGCCTGCTTGCGCAGCAGGGCCTGGTCCCAGCGCTGTTTCTGCTCTTCGGTTTCCGGCGTCAGCGTCGGCACCTCGACCGGTTTGCGGCTTGCATCGACCGCCACCATCGTAAAGTAGCAGCTATTGGCGTGGCGCACCAGACGCTGTTGAATGTTTTCCGTCACCACGCGGATGCCGACCTCCATCGAGGTGCGGCCGGTGTAGTTGATCGACGCCAGGAAGGTCACCAGTTCGCCCACGTGGATCGGCTGCAGGAACATCACCTGGTCCACCGACAAGGTCACCACATAGCTGCCCGAATAGCGGCTGGCGCAGGCGTAGGCCACGCTGTCGAGGTACTTGAGGATGGTGCCGCCGTGGACGTTGCCGGAGAAATTGGCCATGTCCGGGGTCATCAGGACGGTCATGCTCAGTTCGTGGGCGGTCCAGCTCATCGGTTTTTCCATTGCATACTCCCTAGTTGTTTTCTCCATGCTATCCGCTAAGCTTGTCCTTCGCAAATAGTTATCAGAAACAACTACATTTATCGTATGCTTTGCGCTTCACGAATACGAGGAGCTCTGATGAAATGGAAAGTCCTGGCCGCCGGCATCATGCTCGGCGCGGCCGCCACCGCCCAGGCCGTTACGGCCGACGAGGTGCACACCTTCACCTTGGCCAACGGCATGAAGTTCATCGTGCTGGAATCGCACACCATCCCCAACGCCAATATGTACACGTTCTGGAAGGTCGGTTCGCGCAACGAGGCGCCCGGCATCACCGGCCTGTCGCACTTCTTCGAACACATGATGTTCAACGGCTCGAAAAACTTCGGCCCGAAAATGTTCGACCGCACCATGGAAGCCAAGGGCGGCTCCAACAACGCCTACACCAGCAACGACCTGACCGTGTACCAGGACTGGTTCCCGGCCTCGTCGCTGGAGACCATCTTCACATTGGAAAGCGACCGCATCGCCCACCTGTCCATCGACCCGAAGATGGTGGCCAGCGAGCGCGGCGTGGTGCTGTCCGAGCGCAGCACCGGCCTGGAGAACTCCAACATCCGCGCGCTGCGCGAGGAAATCAACGGCGTCGCCTTCCAGGCCCACCCGTACTCGTGGCCGGTGATCGGCCATGAATCCGACATCAAGGCCTGGACCCAGGACGACCTGCAGCGCTACTTCACCACCTATTACGCGCCCAACAACGCGGTGTCGGTGATCGTCGGCGACGTCAAGACCGACGACGTCAGGAAGCTGGCCACCAAATACTTCGGCGGCATCCCCAAGCGCGCGTTGCCGCCGGCGGTGCGCACCGTGGAGCCCGAACAGAAGGGCGAACGCCGCCTGTTCGTCGCCAAGGAATCGGCCACCTCGGCCAACCTGGTGGTGGCCTACAAGGTCCCGGCCGCCAACAGCGCCGACTACTACGCACTGGAAGTGCTGCAAAGCATACTGGGCGACGGCAAGACCTCGCGCCTGTACCAGACGCTGGTCGAGCAGCAGCTGGCCACCCAGGTCAGCGCCAGCAGCATGGACGGCTTCGATCCCGGCCTGCTCTATCTGTCGGCCGTGGCCACCGCCAAGACCGAACCGGCGCAGCTGGAAAAAGCCCTGCTGGCCGAAGTCGACAACGTCGTGAAGAACGGCGTGACGGCCGACGAGCTGCAAAAGGTCAAGAACCAGAAGCTGCTCAACCTGTACCGCGAACAGGAAACCATCAACGGCAAGGCCCAGCAGCTGGGCAACTACGAGGTGTTCATGGGCGACTACAAGAAAATGTTCGACGCCCCGGCCGCCTACGAAAAACTGACGACCGCCGATATCCAGGCCGTCGCCGCCAAATACCTGAAAAAATCGCAGCGCACCGTCGGCGTGCTGGCCGCGAAGGAGGATTGAACACATGAGCATCAAAGTGAGCATCAATGTGAGCATGAAAGCAGCCGCAATGGCCGCCGCCGTGCTGGCCGCCATCGGCGCCGCGCCGCTGGCAGCCGCCGCAGCTGAATTTCGCCTGCCGGCGTTCGACACCGTCACCCTGCCCAACGGCCTGACCGTGTACCTGATGGAGCGCCATGAAGTGCCGCTGATCTCGGTGCGCGCCGTGGTCAAGGCCGGCGCCGTCAACGACGCCAAACAGCCCGGCCTGTCCAACCTGACCGGCGACGCCCTGCTGCTGGGCAGCAAGGCCCACAGCAAGACCGCCATCGACCAGGCCTTCGACTTCCGCGGCGCCCGCCTGGCCGGCGGCGCCGGCACCGAGGCCAGCACCGTGCAGGCGAACTTCGCCCGCGCCGACAGCGCCGCGCTGCTGCCGCTGTTTGCCGAGATCATCCAGCAACCGAGCTTCGACGAGGCCGAGCTGGCCAAGCTGCGCGACCGCAAGGTCAACGGCCTGAAGCAGGCCAAGGAAGCGCCGCGCAATGTGGTGGGCAACTACTACCGCGCCATGCTGTTCGGCGCGGCGCCGTATGCGATCCCGGCCAGCGGCACGGTCAGCAGCGTGGGCGCGCTCAAGCAGGCCGACGTGCAGGGCTACTACCAGCATTACTACCGTCCGGACAACGCCGCCATCATCGTGGTCGGCGATTTCCAGGCGGCCGAGATGCGCAGGCAGATCGAAGCGCTGTTCGGCGCCTGGCGGGCCAGCGGCCCGGCGCTGCCGCAGCAGGACAACGGCAAGGTGCGGGCCGACAAGGCGCGCGTGTGGCTGGTCAACAAGCCGGACGCGATCGAGACCACCTTCCTGATCGGCGGCGCCGGCATCGCCCGCAACGACCCGGACTATGTGCCGCTGCAGGTGCTCAACACCATCGTCGGCGGCCGCTTCACCTCGTGGCTGAACGACGAGCTGCGCGTCAACTCGGGCCTGACCTACGGCGCCCGCAGCGAGTTCGCCACCTTGTCGCAGACCGGCACCTTCGCCATCTCCAGCTTCACCGCGCTGCCCAAGACCGAGGCGGCGCTGGCCCTGGCGCACAAGACCTACCAGCGCCTGTGGGACAAGGGCATCGACAAGGCGACGCTGGAATCGGCCAAGGCCTACGTCAAGGGCCAGTTCCCGCCGCGCTATGAGACCAGCGAGCAGCTGGCCGGCTTGCTGGGCGATATGTATGCGTCCAAGGTCGGCCGCGAGCAGATCGACAACTTCATGAAGGATGTCGACAGCCTGACGCCGGAACGCGCCAAGGCGCTGGTGGACAAGCACTTCCCGCGCAACAAGCTGCAGACGGTGCTGGTGGGGAAAGCCGAGGCCATCCGCGAGATCGCCAAGACCTACGGCGAGGTGACCGAGCTGCAAATCAGCGCGGACGGTTTCCAGCCCTAAGGTGGCATTGCCGCGCAGGCGGCAATCCATGCCGGGCGAGATCGGATGCTGCGTATGGGTTCCCGCATGCGCGGCGGCCCGCCGCTGCGGAACGACGTGGTTGGATTAAGCAGAATTGCCGGCCGGGTCCAGCTGACGCGCCAGTAGTTCGATGTCGTCCGCGATGCCGGGGATGGCGTCGACCACCAGCGCCAGCTGGTCCCACGCGGCCGCGCAGGCGCCGGCCTTCAGCGCCTGCTCGGCCAGGTGCGCCAGGCCGGACAGGCGGTCGGCGCCGACCGTGCCGGCCAGCCCTCTCAACGTGTGCAGCAAGGGCATCGCCACGTCGAGATTCCTGTTGGCGCAGGCCGCCTGCAGCTGGGCCGCCATATTGCCCGCCTCCGCCGCAAAACTGCGCAACGCCATCAGATACACCGAATGCAGGCCGCCCAGCCGTTTCAGCGCTGCGGCGCTGTTGATGCCGGCCTCCGCCAGCGGCGCCGCGCCGGCCGCACCGGCGCCCGCGGCGTCGATGGCCGCATCCACCGGCGCCCGCCCGCTGCGCGCGTGCTTGCGTATCACCGCGATCAGCTGCACCAGGTCGAACGGCTTGCCGATGTGGTCGACCATGCCCGCGTCCAGCGCGGCGACGCGGTCGGCCGGCATGGCGTTGGCCGTCATCGCCACGATCGGCGGCGCCTGCGCGCCCAGCCGGCGCTGGATCGCCAGCGTCGCCTCATACCCGTCCATCTCCGGCATTTGAATGTCCATCAGGATCAGGTCCGGCAGCGGGCCGGGGCGCGACACGGCGGCCAGCGCCATCTGGCCTGAGCTGGCCACCTCGACTTGCGCGCCATCGTTGCCGAGCAGTTCGCTGGCGACCTGCTGGTTGGCCGGATTGTCGTCCACCAGCAGCAAATGCAAGCCCTCCAGCCGCCGCAGCGACGGCAGCGCCACGGCGGCCAGCGGCGCCCGCTTTTCCATGCGCGCATCGGCCACCGCGTCGAACAGCATCGACGCCGTGACCGGCTTGACCACGTAACCATCGAGCACCGGTTCCATTTCCAGATGGCGCTGCGCCAGCAGTTCGCGGTCGTGCGCGGTGACCATGACGATCAGCGGCAGCTTGCCGTGCGGCGCCAGCTTGCGGATCTCACAGCTGGTTTCCCAGCCGTCGAAGGCCGGCATGCGCCAGTCGATGAACACCACGTCGTAGGCGCGCTGCTGGGCCATGCGCGCGGCCACGGCGGCCAGCGCCTCGTGGCCGCCCTCGGCCACGTCGACCCGCCAGCCGAACGAGGCCGCCATTTCGCCCAGCACCATGCGCGCCACCGGATTGTCGTCCACCACCAGGCAGGCCAGGTCCTGCAACAAGGCATGGTCCGGCGACACCGGCGCCAGTTCCAGCGCCTCGGCCGGCGCCGCCGTCACGCCGCAATCGATGGTGAATTCGAACACGCTGCCCTTGCCCAGTTCGCTGGTCACGCTCAGCTCGCCGCCCATCAGGCGCACCAGGCGCTGGCTGATCGCCAGGCCCAGGCCGGTGCCGCCGAAGCGGCGCGCGGTCGAGGCCTCGGCCTGCGAAAAACCGTCGAAGATGCGCCGGCTCTGTTCCGCCGAGATGCCGATGCCGCTGTCGCGGATGGCGAAGGCGACCGACAGCGTGGTGGCGCTGCGCGCCAGCAGCCGGGCCGACAGCACCACCTCGCCCTGCTCGGTGAATTTGATGGCGTTGCCGGCCAGGTTGAGCAGGATCTGCTGCAGGCGCAGGGCGTCGCCCACCACCAGCGCCGGCAGTTGCGGATCGATGCGAAACAGCACCTCGATGTTCTTGCCGCCGACGTTGGCCGACAGGATCACCGCCAGGTCGCGCCACAGCTTGTCGAGCCGGAACGGGTGCGGATCGAGCGCCAGCTTGCCGGCCTCCACCTTGGAAAAATCGAGGATGTCGTTGAGCAGCCCCAGCAAGGCGCTGGCGGCCGCGTGGGCCTTGGCCGCGTAGTCCTGCTGGCGTTCGCTCATCCCGGTTTGCTGCAGCAGTTGCAGCATGCCCAGCACGGCGTTCATCGGCGAGCGGATTTCATGGCTCATGTTGGCGACGAACTCGGACTTGGCGCGGCCGGCCTTGTCGGCCTCCTCCTTGGCCAGCAGCAGCGCGTCGTGTGCGGCGCGCGTCTCGGTGTGGTCGGTGCTGCTGCCCACCCAGCCGAGCACCTTGCCGTCGGCGTCCTTTTGCGGCAGCGCGTGGTTGTCGAACACCCGCCAGGCGCCGTCGGCGCGGCGCATGCGGCAATCGCAGCGGAAGGCGTCACCGGCGGCCCTGGCGCGCTGCCACTCGGCCAGCAGCGCCGGCCGGTCGTCCGGATGCAGCACCGGCGTCCAGTCGCCGGCCTCGATCAGCAACGCCGACGGCACGCCGCTGAAGCGCTCCCAATGGTGGCTCATGAAATCGAGGCGAAGCTGCGGCGTGACGGTCCACACCATTTGCGGCAGGCCCTCGGTCAGCGAGCGCCAGCGCGATTCCGACGCGGTCAGCCGGGCCATCGATGCCTGCAGCGCGCGGTCGGCCTCCAGCAGCTGCTGCACCGACTGGTATTGCTTGCGCATCGAATACCAGACGCCGGCCAGCAGCGCCGCCGCGATCGCCACCAGCACGGCCAGGAACAGCATGGCGTTGCGCACCTCCCTGCGCCACGGCGCCAGGAAATCGTCGCTGGCCAATCCCACCACCACATAGATCGGATAGCTGCCGACCCGTTCCAGGCTGACCGTGCGCTCGCGGTCGTCGCGCTCGCTGAGGATGTTGTAGGTATCGCCCTTGTGCTTGCCATCGAGGATGGACTGGGTTTGCGGCGAGACCGGGATGACGCTGCCGATCGGCATGTTGGCGACCTGGGGATGGCGGTGCAGCACGCGGCGGCGGTCGTCCAGCAGCACGATGGAACCGTGGGCGCCGACGTTCAGCGACGAGAACAGTTCGGTCAGGCGCGAGCTGTTCATCAGCGTGTAGGCGGTGCCGCCGAAACTGCCGTCCGGCATGGCCAGCGGGTAGACCAGCGGCAGCACCCATGCGCCGGTGATGCGCGACTTGACCGGCACGCCGATGATCAGGTCGTGCTCGACCTTGGCGCGCGGGAAGAATTCGCGCACGGACAGGTCTTGCGGATGGGCTGGATCGACCTGTTCGCCATAGATCACGCGGCCGGCGGCGTCCGAGCCGCGCACCGCCTGCGCGTTCGGGATGCGTTCGCGCAGCGTGCGCAGGTAGGCGCTGAAGCGCTCGTCGTCGAAGTGTCCGGAGGCGTGCATGGCGCGGAACTCGACGCCGGCGCGGCGCATCGCCAGGTCGACCTCTTCGAAATGGGAGTGCAGGAAGTTTTCCAGCGAGACCGTCAGATTGTGCGCCGTCTCGGCGGCGTTGGCGTAGTAGCGTGCCTGGCTCACCCGCAGCACATGGCCGACGAACAGCGACACCAGCAGCAGCACCGCGGCCACCGCCGCAACGAGTACGCCGAACAGTTTACGGAATTTCTGCAGCGTGTGCGCTTTCATGGGGGCTGGCGGTCTCTTCTTGTTTTAATGCCTCTACATTAACGCAAAAAAAACGCCCCGGAGGAGCGTTTTTTGATCTTACAAGCCTTGCTTGGCGATATCGGCCAGCGACTCCCTGCCCTTGTCGCTGATATCGTAGCCGCCTTCGGCGCGTGGCACGATATGGGACTTCTTGCCGAGGAATTGGGCGACGTCGGCGTCGAGGACGCTGGCCGGATCGGCTTCGACGGCGCGCAAGCCCAGCACGCAACGGCGCAGGAACAGGATTTCCTCGCCCTTGTCGGTGAGCGAAATGCGGCCGTTCTTGGCGATGGTGAACAGCTTGATGCCGGTCAGGCGCTTGGTGTTGCGTCCGACGCAGGCGCTGACGCGCTCGCCCTTGATGCCGCGCTTCACTTCATCGAGTGCGTTGTATTCGTCTTGCGTTAATTTCTCGTTCTTCATTGCCATTTTATCCATAAGAGACTGCTGCGGCCCTCATGGTACGCGCCCGGCGCAGCGACGGCAAGACAATGCGCCGCCCCCACGCCTCCGATACGCGACCGGAGCCGGCATGGCCGCCTCAAAACGAGAATAAAGTGTGGCTCAAAACGCTCGTATCGCCAGCCAGATCAGGCCGATGGTGGCAAATGCCGCTACACAAATCAGGGCTTGAACACGCTTCGCGCCGAAGGCGACGCTACGACGGCCGAGGTAGATTTTGTTGTGTAAGGAATTGCCCATGATGCTCTCCGTGAGAGGGTGAATCGATGACATGACTTAATTATAGAAACTCTTTGATTACCCTAATGTGACGTTCAGCACAAAGTCTAAAATATGTATCCATTGAGCAACAACTATCACACTTTCTCACGGGGTAACGCGGTCAGGTTTTGATCGGCGCTTGCTTGGGTTGGGGCTCTTCGATGGGCGCCTGGTCGGGTAGCGGCATATTGTCCGGCGGCGGATCTTTTTCCGGCTGCGGCGGCGGCATGTCGGGCTCGGGCGTGCTGTGGGCGCGGATGTTCATGGGGTGGTCCTCCTTGAAGTGGAAATGCGCTGTTCAAGAGGCAGATGAGGAGAAGCGGCGGATAAACAAGTGGCTGTTTGGGCGCCAGCGTGCGTTGCCGCACGCAGGCCGTCGCTTCGCTAGCGGCCCAGGGGGAATATCTGCGCGGCGATCTGTTCCCAGTTGTCGCGCGGGCCGCTGGCCGGGACTTGCTGCATGCAGAACATGACGTCGGAATCCGGCCGGACCAGCATGCAGGCCGTCAGCTGGCGCCGCAATGTGGACGGGCTGATGTCGCCGATCGCGCCGTAGGCGTCGAGCAGCGCCTTGAGCAGCACGGGACTGCCTTGCGCCATGAAGATCATCGGCGTCAACAACTCGAAGCGGTCGCTGTTGCCGACGATCGCATCGCCGAAATCCAGCAGGCCGGTCAGGTTCCAGCCGCCTTCTTCCTGCTTCGCCATCAGGTTCCACGGATGAATGTCCATGTGGATGAAGCGCGGCGTTCCCTGCTGCGCGAAGTCCGGCGCCGCAGCGATGTACGGCAGCACCTGGTCCCGCAAGCCTTCGGGCATCAGCCGGCGTTGATGCCGCGCCAGGCAACCATCGACCAGGCCTTGCACATACGACGGCCAGTCCACCTTGAGCGCGATATCGTCATCGAAGGCCACGGCGCGCAATTCGCGCAGGAGCTGCCCGGTCTGCAGCATGATCGCGCGTTTCTGTTCGATATCCAGCGCCGGCCAGACGTCCGCAAGCACAACGCCGTCCAGCCGCGTCGTGATCACGAAGACCCAGTCGTCGACTTCGCCGCTGCCGATCAAGCCCGGCGTTTGCAGGGACAGCTTGCCGTCCAGTAGCGGGGCGACCAGTATTTCCTTGTCGCCCTGCCGGCGCCAGTTGGGCGGCACCAGCTTGACGATCACATCCTTCAAGCCGAACAGGGCGTTCGATCCTTGCGGGATTTTCTCCCACGGACCATCCGCCAGGCCGAACGCCCGGCGCAAATGGTCGAGCACCGGCAGCCACGACGTCAGCGGCGCGTTCTCGATGAAGTCGCGGCAGGCGGCGTTATCGACGCCGCGCGGCAGGTAATTGAGCAAGGCTTTCATTTGATGCGGAAGATCACGTCCACGGTCTGGGTCCATTGCAGGGTCTGGATCGACAGGAAGTCTTTTTCCGCCGAGTTGGCCGCGGTGCCGCGCGTACGGTTGTTGTAGAAGTCCACCGGCAACAGACCGACGGCGTTAGTCAGGTTGCGCAGCTGGCCGGACGAGATCGCCGTCACCGCGCCCACCTTCTTGCCGAAGCCGGCCGCCATGGCCTCGGCGCGCCGCTGCGCGTCCTTGATCGCCACGGCGGTCAGCTCCCGCTCGGTCTGCAGGCGGTCGCTCTTGCCGAAGCCGGTGCTCATGTGGTCGATATTCGGCTTGTCCAGCAAGCCCTGCATGATGGCGCGCCACTTGCTCAGGTCGCGCACGACGACGTGCACGGCGCTGCGGATTTCATATTCGGGCGCCGCGCTCGGATCGGGATTGGCGGACTTGCGCATTTCCTTGCGCATGTCGCGGAAGCTCACCTCGGCCTCGGTATCCTTGCCGGGATCGCCGCCCTGCTCGGCCAGCAAGGCCTGCACTTCCGCCACGCGCGCCTGCACCACGGCCACGGCGGCGTTGGTGTCGGCGTCGAAGGCGCTGATGTCGAAATCGATCTCGCCCATGTCGGGCATGACCCGCAGGAAGCCTTCGCCGCCGACGTGGATGAAGGGATAACCCGGTAGGTTGGAAGCGTGCGCGGCCAACGGCAACAGGGCAACGGCAAGTGCGAGTTTCTTCAGCATTGAGTGGCTTTCAAGAGTGAAAGCTGGAGTATCCAATACTTTTTACTATTTAACAACTTGCAAAAAGCGAGGGCATGCCCATTTGCCACGCCAACAACAACCACTCAGGGGGAAGAACATGCTGGCTCCAAGACGTCCGCGCTCGGTGCACGACAACCGTCCGGTCGCGGTGCAGGTGGTCAAGCAGGAAAAATCGGGCGCCGTCGACAAGCACGTGCTGATCGTCGAAACGCCCAAGCTCAAGCCCGTGCCGCCGAAAACGAAATAAACTATTTAGCTTTGTTGATCTCGGCGATCAGCAGGAAGGCTTCGTGGTGGATGGCCTGCTCGGCGGCCTTGAATTCCTGGTTGGCCTTGACGAAGGCCGGCTTCTTCAGCCCGGCCTTTTCCTTGGCGCTCGGCGTCGGGTCGGCGGGATACAGGCGCGGCGGGCCGTTGTAGGTCTGGGCCAGCACTTTCTGGCCGTAGCTGGACTGGTAGTACCGGGTCATCTCGACCGCCGTCTCGGTGCTGAGCAGGCGCGCCACCGGCAGCGCCAGGCGGCTGTAGATGGTCTCGTTGGGCAGCTTGTCCAGCTTGGCCATCACCAGTTCGCGCTGGGCCGGGCTGGGGTACTTGCTCATGCCGGCGGTGGTGCGCAGCATCTTCTCTGCCTGCAGGGACGCCAGCAGGTCGTGCGCGGCCTTGACCTGGGCGGCGTCCGGCGCGGCGGCCGGGGCCGCGGCGTTGGCCAACATGGCGCTCATCAGCAAACTGGCTGCGGCCAGCATTTTTATTGGTTTCATGTCTGCTCCTTGGATGGTGGTGTTGGCATGCATGATATTGCTAAAGTCGCAAACATGGCCACATGATTGATGCGTAGAATGTCGGCTCACACAGACTACGAGGCCCCACCATGCAGCACACGCCACTGAACGACGACGAATACGATGCGCTGGATGCGATGCAGGACGTGTCCTGGCTGGAAGGCTTCCTGACCGCCATCGTCATCGGCCCGACCAAACTGGCGCCGGAAGGCTGGCTGCCGGCAGCCTTGAAAGATCCCGCCGCCGAGCCGCTGGCACTGCGCCACTACCACTACATGCAAACCTGGATGAGCAAGGACCCGGCCAGTTTCGAGCCCATCTACGAATGCGGCGGCAACTGGGGTCCCGAGCAGTGGTGCGAAGGTTTCGCGGCCGGCATGCAGGTCGACGCGGCGGCCTGGGCGCCGCTGCAGGCGGCCCATCCGGAATGGCTGGCGCCGTTCCAGCGCGAAGGCAAAACATGGGCCGACGCGGTGACGCCATCGGTCATCCAGATCAACGCCTACTGGCATCCGCCGAAAGGCCCGAAAGTCGGCCGCAACGATCCCTGCCCTTGCGGCAGCGGCAAGAAGTACAAGAAGTGCTGCGGCGACGCCGCTTAAACGTGGAACTCGAAGAACTCGCGCCAGTCGTCCGAGGCTTGCGCGAGTAGTTGTTCGCGCTCGTCCGGCGTGGCGCTATTCCAGTACGGGATCCAGAGCCAGGTCCACCAATACTCCAGGCTGCCTTGCAGGCTTCCGTAGGTGGCCGCGTCGATACCGGGAAAGGCCCGCCATGGCGCCGGGGGACGCGGGCGCATGGCGTCCAGCGCCCGAAGCAATGCCACGGAGTTGGTCGCCAGCTCGACGACGCTGCCGCCGAATTCCGGCCGCGCCGCGTGGCGTGTGATGCAGCCCCCATCGTTGGCGTGCGCGGCCAGCAAGTTCAGCACGCTTGTAAGGTCGTCGTCCGTCACCACGAACTGGCTGTGATACACCTTGCCGTGGCGGCTGTCGACCAGCTCCTTGAACGGATAGTCTGCCAGCCCGGCAGCGACGGGCAGGTCAACCAACGGTATCGGTCTGCTGGGAGGCGATCAGCACGGCGCCGCAGGAAGTCTTCATCCCTTCCACGGCGGTGCTGACGCCCATGATGGTGTGCGTGACCGCGCCTTCGACGATGGTCTGCGTGCCCCGGCACTTGGGGCAGCTGACCTTGTGGCCGACGCCGGCCACCGGCTTGCCCATCACGATCACGTCCTGATGGCCTTCCAGTACCGTGCCGTGGTGCGATGTCTTGTCGCCCAGCCTGATGATTGCTTTCCCGCCCATATCGCCTCGCACTGATTCAATGCGGCGATCATAGCATTGCTATTTTCACTACGTCGCACGGCTGCAAAAAACCTGGGCGAAAAAAAAGCTTCCTCCCGGAAGCTTTTTTCTCTACTGCTATTCGTGGCGGAGAGGGTGGGATTCGAACCCACGGTACGATTTAACGTACGCTTGATTTCGAGTCAAGTACATTCGACCACTCTGCCACCTCTCCTGGTGGTACATTTTTCTTACAGCAGCGTTTTGTGGCGGAGAGGGTGGGATTCGAACCCACGGTACGATTTAACGTACGCTTGATTTCGAGTCAAGTACATTCGACCACTCTGCCACCTCTCCGTTTTCCCACCTGCTGCTGCGAGAAGGCAAGATTATAGCAGGCCGCCGGGAAAAAGGAAGGGCTATTTTACGCCTTCAGCTGAGTCAATCCCCCCATGTACGGACGCAGCACGGCAGGGATCTCCACCGAGCCGTCGGCCTGCTGGTAATTCTCCAGCACCGCGACCAGGGTGCGGCCTACCGCCAGGCCCGAACCGTTGAGCGTGTGCAGCAGTTCCGGCTTGCCCTGGGCGTTGCGGAAGCGCGCCTGCATGCGGCGCGCCTGGAAGGCTTCACAGTTCGACAGCGACGAGATTTCACGGTAGGTGTTCTGCGCCGGCAACCACACCTCCAGGTCGTAGGTCTTGGTGGCGCCGAAGCCCATGTCGCCGGTGCACAGCGACATCACGCGGTACGGCAGGCCCAGGCGCTGCAAGATGGTTTCCGCATGGCCGACCATTTCGTCCAGCACGGCGTACGAGCTGTCCGGATGCACCACCTGCACCATCTCGACCTTGTCGAACTGGTGCTGGCGGATCATGCCGCGGGTGTCGCGGCCGTAGCTGCCCGCTTCCGAGCGGAAGCACGGGGTGTGCGCGGTCATTTTCAGCGGCAGCGTGTCGGCCGCCACGATCTCGTCGCGCACCAGGTTGGTCAGCGTGACTTCCGAGGTCGGGATCAGGTAGAAGTTCTCGCCCTCGCCTTCCGCGCCGCCTTTTTTCACCGAGAACAGGTCGGCTTCAAATTTCGGCAGCTGGCCGGTGCCGCGCAGCGAGTCGGCGTTGACCATGTACGGGGTGTAGCACTCGGTGTAGCCGTGCTCGTCGGTGTGGGTGTTCAGCATGAACTGCGCCAGCGCGCGGTGCAGACGGGCGATGCCGCCTTTCATGACCGAGAAGCGCGAGCCGGTCAGCTTGGTCGCCACGTCGAAATCCAGGCCCAGCGGGGAGCCGACATCGACGTGATCCTTGACTTCGAATTCGAAACTGCGTGGCGTGCCGACCTTGCGCACTTCGACGTTGCCGCTTTCATCCGTGCCGACCGGGACCGATTCGTGCGGCAGGTTGGGGATCGCCTGCATGAAATCGCCCAGCTTGGCCTGCACTGCCGACAGCGCCGTTTCGTTGGCCTTGAGCTCGTCGCCCAGGCCAGCCACTTCCGCCATCAGGGCGGTGGTGTCTTCGCCCTTGCCCTTCATCATGCCGATCAGCTTGGACTGCGAGTTGCGCTTGCCCTGCAGCTCTTCGGTGCGCGTCTGGATCGCTTTGCGTTCGGCTTCGAGGGCGTTGAAACCGTCCACGTCGAGCTGGAACTTGCGGGTCGCCAGGCGCGCGGCGACGTTGGCTATATCTTTACGGAGAAGTTGGATATCAATCATGGGGAACAAGTGCCGTGGTATCGAAAACGACAATTGTACCAAGAGGATGCCACTTCCCTGCGAGTTTTGAACAGCCCGCCGGCTGCGGTGATTACAGTGCGGCTTTTTCGGCGGCGGTCAGGCGCTTGGCGCTCACGGTCACGACTTGCATCTTGGCGCTCGGGACAGCGACTTTGGCGGCTGGGGCGACCGCGGCGACAGCGGTGTCGGCGGCGGTGGCGAAGCTCGTGGCGGCGGCCAGTACGGTAGCGGCGACGAAGATGATTTCCATGTTTTTAGCGATGTTCATGATGTACTCCTTCAGGTGGTTGGCTTGGCGCTACTTGCTAACGCCGCTTGGTATGGTTGTACTGTACCTAAAGGCCCTACGCGTCGCCATCGGGATGCGACGAAGCGCCGGAAACGGCGCCTGAAGTGCAAAAAACAGGTGGGAAGCGAACAATTCAGGCGGCGCTGCGCAGCACGGCCGGCTGGTCGGCATGGCGGTGCACCAGCTGGCCCAGGGTGGCGATGGCGGCCTGGGTGCGCGGCCCCCAGGGATTGCCGCAATTGAGGCGCAGATAGTTGCGGAACTTGCCCGTGGCGGAGAACAGCTGCCCCGGCATCAGGGCCACGCCGGCCGCCACGGCGTCGCCGTGCAGGGCCAGCGCGTCGACCTGCCCCGGCAGGCTGACCCACACCACGAAGCCGCCCTGCGGCTCGGACACCGTGCACTGGTGGGGGAAAGTCTCGCAGATCGCGTCCGACATGTGGGCGATGCGCTGCGACAGCGCGCGCCGCATCTTGCGCACCTGGTTTTCATAGGCGCTGCCGGTCAGGAAATCGGCCAGCACGGCCTGGAAGAAGTGGCTGGTGGCGCCGCTGGAGATCATCTTCTGCACCACGATGTCCTGCGCGTAGCGCCCCGCCACCACGTAGCCGACCCGCGAACCGGGGCTGATGGCCTTGGAAAACGAGGCGCACAGCATCACGTGGCCGCTGGTGTCGTAGGCCTTGACCGGCCATGGCCGCTCCGGCGTGAAGCACAGGTCGCCATAGACGTCGTCCTCGATCAGCGGAATGCCGTGCTGCGACAGCAGCCTGGCCAGCCGCTGCTTGTTCGCCTCCGGCATGATGCAGCCGAGCGGATTGTTGGCGTTCGGGATCAGCAGCACGGCCTGCACCAGGCCGGCGTTCATCGCCAGCTCCAGCGCGTCGATCGACGGCCCGGTCTTCGGATGGGTGGGTATCTCCAGCGCCTTCATGCCCAGCGACTCGATCAGCTGCAGCAGCACGAAATAGGTGGCGGACTCGATCGCGATGGTGTCGCCGGCCTTGGCCACGGCGCGCAGGCACAGGCTGAGCGCCTCGGTGCAGGAGCCGGTGACGACGATCTCGTTCAGGTCCAGGCGCCCCCAGTCCAGCGCGCGGCGGGCAATCTGGCGGATGAACTCGGGACGGTTGGTGTCGTAGCAGCTGACCGTGCTCAACAGGCCGGGATCGCGCCGCGCCACGGCGGCCACGGTTTTCTGCATGCGCTTCATCGGCAGCAGCTCCTGCAGCGGCCAGGCCGAGCCCATCTGCACCAGGCCGGGGTCCTCGTTGGCCTTCAGCACCCGCATCAGCAGGTTGTTGATGCCGACATAGGCCGGCTCCGGCAAATGCTCGGCGTCGGCCATCACCGCCGTCATCAGGGGGCGGGCGCGGTGGCGCACGTAGTAGCCCGCCTGCGGCTTGGCGTCGACCAGGCCGCGGTCCTCCATCAGCCGCAGCGCCTGCATCACGGTGCTGACCGACAGGCGCTTCTGCTGCGCCAGGTGGCGGATCGACGGCAGCCGGTCGCCCGGCGCGAACACGCGGCTGGCGATCAGCCCGCCCAGTTCGTTGGCCAGGTTTTCATACAGGGTGAGTTGATGGGACATCCGCCTATTGTGGCCCCGCACCGCCCGGTGGCGACAGGTACAGCGAGCGCAAATTTCGACCATGACAGTTTAGTCCATTCGCCATTGTGACGGTCACAATTTCGATTTGCTGCATCTGTCATGGTCGGCCGCCGCTGCGTATTCTGCTTGCACGAATCACCAGGCAGGAGTCGCAATGAAACCGGAACTACTCGCACTGACGCAGGGACAAGCCGAATACAGCCTGTCGGAGAACCATCCGCTGCGCATCGCCGGCGCGGCGGGCCGCCACATCGAATGCCTGGCCGGCACCGCCTGGATCACCGCCTACGGCGAACATACCGACTTCATGCTGCGCCAGGGCCAGAGCTTCGAGGTGCCCAACGACGGCCTGACCCTGATCGACGCGGTCGGTCCGCGCGCGGTGCGGGTGCGCCTGCCGGCCGCCACCGAAGTGCCGCACGGCTGGGCGGCGTGGCAGGCCAGGTTCGCCTCGGCGCTGCAGGGGTGGGGATTGTAGGATTTCACCTACGCAACTAATCGTGCGCCACGCTATCCCCGGACTATGTACGATGCGTCAACAGTACCGACACCGAGGAGAATAATTTGAACCAGCCATTCCTGAAACTAGCCGCCGCCGGCGCCGTGATGATGATCGCCGCCGGTTGCTCGACCCTGGGCGGCCCGCCCAAGGACGAAGCACCGCCGCCGGCCAACCCGGCCTTCGCCGGCGAGATGGCCAAATTCAACGCCCAGTTCCCGAACGACAAGGCCAGCAAGTACGAGGAAGTGTCGCTCAACTTCAACAACTCGAACAAGCTCGACGAGCGCGGCAACTGCCACGACAAGTCCAAGTATCCGGTGGTGATCGTGCTGACGCTGGACGCCGCCGGCAAGGTCATCCGCAGCAGCACCGACGTCGAGAACAGCAAGGCCGCATGCTTCCGCCAGGCCTACGCCGCGGTCCAGCTGCCGCCGCCGCCGTTCGCGCCCTACCTGAAGCCGATCAAGCTGCGTTGATCGATCAGGCCGCGATCAGGCCGCCGCGTCCTGCTCGGCGGCCTCGTCGTTGTCGGCCGGCTTTTCCAGCCAGCCCAGCACCACTTCATTGAAGCGCTCGGGCTGGCGCAGCATCGGCCAGTGGTCGGTGTTGAAGGCCACCACCTTGCAGCCCTCCTTCGCCGCCAGCTTGTCGGCCCAGGCGTCGGAATGGAACATGAAGGGCTTGCGGGCGCCGTAGATGAACAGCATCGGCACCTGCGGCACGAAGCGCACCATATTGCGGTAGGAGCCGGCCTCGCCGGCGGCCATGATGTAGTACGGGAAGTTCATCTTGACGCTGATGTATTCCTTCGGCGACGGCACGCGCAGCACGCGCGCCATGTAGCGCGTCATCATATTGCCGATCGGCCCGCCGATCGCCCAGGCCAGCGCCAGCGTACCCTGGTAGCCCTTGACCATCATTTTCTGCGACAGGGTGCGCGAGTCCCGCACCGCCTTCGACTGCGCGTCGCCGATGTCGACGCCGATGATGGCCGACACCGCCTGCTTGTTGCGCATGTAATACTCGTAGCCGAACATGCAGCCCCAGTCGTGCAGCATCAGGATCACCTTCTGCTTCTGGTTCACGCTGTTGACGACGTAGGAAATCAGGCGGACGGTGGCGTCGAGCGAGTAGGCGCGGCGCGGCTTGCCGATGTCGAAGCCCGGCAGGGTGAAGCGCACGCAACGGTAGCGGTGCTTGAGCTCCTCGACCTGGGCATCCCACACGCGGTAGGTATCCGGCCAGCCGTGTATCATCACGATGGTCTCGGCGCCCTCGCCTTCGCTATAGACTTCGATGCCGTCAACCCTGGTCACCTGCTGCATGCCGCTCCTCGCTCACCGTTTCCACAATCCGTCATCTTACAACATCTGGACACGGCCGAAATCATCGGCCGGGGTGGCGCACCCGCACGACACGCTCGGCGCCGACCTGGTTCACGGCAAAACCGTTGCGCCCGGCGGCCTTGACGCCATACAGCGCCTGGTCCGCCGCGCGCATGACTTCATCGACCGTCACCGTCGGACTGGTGGTCAGCGCGATGCCGATGCTGGCCGTGACCCGGCGTTGCGTCGCGCCGCACGGGAAGGGTGCATGCATGGCCTCGACGATCTTGCGCCCCAGCACATCGATTTCGGTATTCGAGGCCAGCTGCTCGAACACGATCACGAATTCATCGCCGGCCAGGCGCGCCACCGTGTCGGTGGTGCGCACCGAGGCCGTCAGGCGCCGGGCAAACTCCACCAGCAGCTGGTCGCCGGCGGCGTGGCCCAGCGTATCGTTGATCTCCTTGAAGTGGTCGACATCGAGGAAGGCCAGCCCCACCTGCTGGCCGGCGCGCGCCGCCCGCGCCAGCGCCTTCGGCAGGAAATCGTCGAACATGCGGCGGTTGCCGATGCCGGTCAGCACATCGGTGGTGGCCAGGCGGTGCAGCTCCAGCTCGGCGCGCGCGCGGCTTTGGGACAGCGCATAGAACGCCCGGCTGAGGTGGCCGAACTCGTCGCCCCGGTCGACGTCGAACACTTCGATGCTGGCCGTGCCGGCGCTGATGTCCTCCACATGCCGTTGCAGCCGGCCCAGCGGTTGCAGCAATTTCTTGGTGACCGCCCAGCCGAACAGCCCGGCCAGTCCGGTCAGCAGCGCCGCGCCGACAAAGGCGCGCAGCCGCACGTTGCGCATCGGCGCGAAGGCGCTCTCCACCGGATACGACAGGGCGATGGTCCACGGCGCTTCGCGCAGGTGCTTATGCACCAGCAGCACCGGCACGCCATCGTCGAGGATGCCATCCTGCCAGCCTTCGCCGTCCTGCAAAGCCGCCTCCAGCACGGTACCGACACCATCGTCGCCCTTTTCCAACAGCAGTTTTTTATTCGGATGGTGAACCATCACGCCATCGTCCGTGACGATGAACAGATAACCCTCGGCGCTGGAGCGCAGCGAGTCGATCTGCGCCGAAAACGACGGCCGCAGCAAGTCGATCGCCCCCAGCAGGATGCAGACGATCTTGCCGCTGGAGTCGCGCAGCGGCTGGGTCAGCACGAACACCGGCTTCCCCGACAGCACGCTCTTGAACGGCGCCGAAACCACGCCCTCCTTCAGCCGCAGGGTCTCCTGGAAGTACTGGCGGTTGGAGATGTTGATGCGCTTGGCGTTGCGGTCGCGCAGGCTGGCGATCAGCTTGCCGGTGGCGTCGAAGGCGGTGACATTGAAAAATTCTTCGCGCAAAGTTTCGTGGGTTTCCAGCTCCATCTGAACTTGATCCAGCGTCAGTTCGTGCGCCTGGAACTGCTCGGCCAGCAGACGCAGCACCTGCCGCTTATCTTGCAGATCGCTGTCGATCAGGGCGGCCGCGCTGGTCAGCAGCGACAACTCCTGGCGCGCGATCACCTGCCGCAGTTCCGACTCGGCGATGAGCAGGGAAATGCCGCCCGTGCCGATGCCCGCGACCAGCACCAGCGCGATCACCAGGGCGGTGATCTTGAACTTAAAGCTTAGGAAGAAGCCAAATAAAGGCCGCATGAGAACTCCTGAAATGCAAGCCCGTCAGGACACTGCGGATCGAATGGACTAGCCATCGTTGCACGCGGGAGTTCGGCGGCACTATGTGTTACCAGTATATTACGCCAGTTGTGCAGCGCGCCGATTCCGTTGCCATGAAACAACGTGTCAGGGCAACATCGTCCAGAACATGGCCAGCACCGCCAGCGCCATGGCCGCTGTCGCGCCCCAGCCCAGTATCCGCAGGCGGCGGCCGATCACGAAACGGCCCATGATGGCGGCGCGTCCGGCCATCAGCATCATCACCACCATGATAGGCACCGAGATCACACCGTTGATCACCGCGCTCCAGTACAAGGCCTTGATCGGGTCGATGGAAGTAAAGCCCAGCAAAATACCGACGATGGTGGACACCGCGATGATGCCGTAGAAGCCCTTGGCCTGCGACGCTGTTTTCTCCAGCCCCTTCTCCCACTGGAGGGCGTCCGCCACCGCGTAGGCCGCGGAGCCGGCCAGCACCGGCACCGCCAGCATGCCGGTGCCGATGATGCCGGCGCTGAACAAGGCAAACGCAAACTCGCCCGCCAGCGGACGCAAGGCCGCCGCCGCCTGGGCCGAGGTGTCGATCGCGGCGATGCCGTGCATGTGCAACGTCACCGCCGTGGTCAGCATGATGAAGAACGCCACCAGGTTGGAGAAGCCCATGCCGATCACGGTGTCGACCTTGATGCGCTGGAAGCTGGCGCCCGCCAACATCGGCGCATCGAGCAGCGCCTGCGACTGCGGACTGGCCTGCAATTCCTCCACTTCCTGCGAAGCCTGCCAGAAGAACAGATAGGGACTGATGGTGGTGCCGAACACCGCCACCATGGTGGTGATGTAGGCCGGCGACCATTCCAGGTGCGGCATCGTGGTGGCAGCCATCACTTGCAGCCACGGCACGTGGACGGTGAACACCGTCGCCACGTAAGCCAGCAAGGCCATGGTCAGCCACTTCAGGAAACGCACATAGCGGCGGTAAGGTATCAGCACCTGCAACACCAGCGAGACCAGGCCGAACAGCGCCGCATACCAGCGCGACGAACCGCCGGCGATCAGCGCGAGCGCCTCGCCCATGGCCGAGACGTCGGCCGCGATGTTGATGGTGTTGGCGATCAGCAGCAAGGCGACGATGGCGCGCACCAGCCAGGACGGGAAATGTTCGCGGATATTGCCGGCCAGGCCCTTGCCGCTGACGCGCCCGATCCGCGCGCTCACCACCTGGATGCCGACCATCAGCGGATAGGTGAACAAGATGGTCCACAGCATCTGGAAGCCGAACTGCGCGCCCGCTTGCGAATAGGTGGCGATGCCGCTCGGGTCATCGTCGGCGGCGCCGGTGATCAGGCCGGGGCCGAGTTTCTTCAGCCAGGTGGTGGCGGGGTCGCTCGCGGGCGCGGTGGCGGTGGTGTCTGGGAGCATCAGGGTTTGCCGGCATCCTCGTCCAGCTTGCGCAGGAAGGTCATCTTGTCGGCGATCTTGCTTTCCAGGCCGCGCGGCACGGGCTGGTACCAGCCCGGTTCGCGCATATCGTCGGGGAAGTAGGTTTCGCCGGCCGCATAGGCGTGCGGCTCGTCGTGGGCGTAGCGGTATTCGTGGCCGTAGCCCAGCTCCTTCATCAGCTTGGTCGGCGCGTTGCGCAGGTGGACCGGCACCTCGCGCGACTTGTCCTTCTTGACGAAGGCCATGGCCTGGTTGAAGGCGTTGTAGCCGGCGTTGCTCTTGGCGGCGATGGCCAGGTAGATCACCGCCTGCCCCAGCGCCAGCTCGCCTTCCGGCGAACCGAGGCGCTCGAAGGTGGCGGCGGCGTCGTTGGCCATCTGCATCGCGCGCGGATCGGCCAGGCCGATGTCTTCCCACGCCATGCGGACGATGCGGCGCGACAGGTATTTGGCGTCGGCGCCGCCGTCGAGCATGCGGCACAGCCAGTACAGCGCGGCGTCCGGGTTCGAGCCGCGTACCGACTTGTGCAGCGCCGAGATCTGGTCGTAGAAATTGTCGCCGCCCTTGTCGAAGCGGCGCGCGTTCAGGGTCAGCGCGTTCTGGATGAACTCCGGCGTGATCTGCTTGGTCTTGGCGGCGTTGGCGGCGGTGCTGGTCTGCTCCAGCAGGTTCAGCAGGCGGCGGCCGTCGCCGTCGGCGTAGCCGATCAAGGTGTCGATCGCCGCTTGGTCGAACTCCAGATGCGTGAGCACCCTGGCGCGGGCCTTGTCGACCAATTGGCGCAGCTCGGCGTCGTCGAAGGAATGCAGCACATAGACCTGCGAGCGCGACAGCAGCGCCGAGTTGACTTCGAACGAAGGATTCTCGGTGGTCGCGCCGATCAAGGTCACCAGGCCGGATTCGGCGTACGGCAGCAAGGCGTCCTGCTGCGACTTGTTGAAGCGGTGGATCTCGTCGACGAACAAGATCGTGTGCTTGCCCAGGTCCAGGTTGTGCTGGGCCTGCTCCATCGCGGCGCGGATGTCCTTGACGCCGGAGAACACGGCCGACAAGGCGATGAACTCGCACTCGTAGGCGTTGGCGGTCAGCCGCGCCAGCGTGGTCTTGCCCACGCCCGGCGGGCCCCACAAGATCATCGAATGCGGCTGGCCCGACTCGAACGCCAGGCGCAGCGGCCTGCCCGGCCCCAGCAGGTGATGCTGGCCGATGACGTCGTCGAGCGTCTTGGGCCGCAGCGCTTCGGCCAGCGGCTGGCGCGGTTCGGTGGAAAATAAATCTGCCACGATGTTTACACTCGTCTACATGGAAAAACGCCGCAGCGTCGCGGCGGCGGCGTCGGCACCCGCGACAGCAGGCTCGGGGTTACATTTTAGTTATTATTGAATACGTCGGCGCCCTTCGGCATGACGAATTTAAAACTCGTCGCAGTCAGCGCCGGATTTCTTTCGATCTTGCGGAACGACAGCAACGAAGTCTGGCCGAACGAGTCCTTCAGCTCCATCGCTTCCGGCAAGCCGTTGCGCAGGCCGATGCTGATTTGCTCGAAGCTGGTGTCCTTGGCTTTCGGCACGGCCTTCAGCCATTCCAGGCCTTCCCTGGCGCCCGCTTCCGACAGCGTGAAGTTCTTTTCCAGGTCGTTGCTGCCGAACAGGATGGCCGCCGGCGACGAGCCCAACGCATCGCCCAGCTTCTTCACGGTGACCTGGTTCAAGTCCTTGTCGAAGATGAACAACTGGTCGCCATCGGCCTGCAACACCTGGTCGTAGGGCTTGACGTAGGTCCAGATGAACTTGCCCGGACGGGCGAACACGAAGGTGCCGCTGGCCGGCGTCGAGACCTTGGGCGTTTCGCCGTTGGTGTTCTTGACTTGCTTCTGGGTGAACTCGCCCTTGGCGGCCTTGGTCGAGGCGACGAAGGATTTGAACTGCTCCAGCGCGCTGGCCTGGGCGAACGCCACGGCCAGCAGGCCGGCGCCCAGCACCACGAAATGTTTGAAACGCATCATACGATTTATCCTATTTTATTCCGCACTGGCAGCCGGCACCAGGATGTCGCGGTTGCCGTTCGATTGCATGGGGGAGACCACGCCGCTATTTTCCATTTGTTCCAGCAAGCGCGCCGCGCGGTTGTAGCCGATGCGCAGGTGGCGCTGCACCAGCGAGATCGAGGCGCGGCGGTTCTTCAACACCACCTGCACCGCCTGGTCGTACATCGGATCGGCCTCGCCGCCGCCCTCGCCCGCCACCGCGTCGCCGCCGCCGGCTTCGCCTTCCAGCGTGCCGCCTTCGAGGATGCCCTCAATATAATTCGGTTCGCCCGTGGTCTTGAGGTGCTTGACCACGCGGTGCACCTCGTCATCCGACACGAAGGCGCCGTGCACCCGCACCGGCAAGCCCGTGCCGGGCGGCATGTACAACATGTCGCCCATGCCGAGCAGCGCCTCCGCCCCCATCTGGTCCAGAATGGTGCGCGAGTCGATCTTCGACGACACCTGGAAGGCGATACGGGTCGGGATGTTGGCCTTGATCAGGCCGGTGATCACGTCGACAGATGGGCGCTGCGTCGCCAGTATCAAGTGCAGGCCGGCGGCACGGGCTTTTTGCGCGATACGGGCGATCAGCTCTTCCACCTTTTTGCCGACCACCATCATCAGGTCGGCCAGCTCGTCGATGATGATGACGATGGTCGGCAGTTTTTCCAGCGGCTCCGGCGCATCCGGCGTCAGGCTGAACGGATTCGGGATGTGCTCTTCCTTCTTCTTGGCTTCGGCGATCTTGGCGTTGTAGCCGGCCAGGTTGCGCACGCCCAGCTTGGACATCAGCTTGTAGCGGCGCTCCATCTCGTTGACCGCCCAGTTCAGCGCGTGGCCGGCCTGGCGCATGTCGGTCACCACCGGCGCCAGCAGGTGCGGTATGCCTTCGTACACCGACATCTCCAGCATCTTCGGATCGATCAGGATCATGCGCACGTCGGCCGGATCGGACTTGTACAGCAGCGACAGGATGGTGGCGTTGATGCCCACCGACTTGCCCGAGCCGGTGGTGCCGGCCACCAGCAAGTGCGGCATCTTGGCCAGGTCGGCCACCACGGCCTTGCCGGCGATGTCCTTGCCCAAGGCCACGGTCAGCGGCGACGGATTGTCGTTGTAGACCTTGGAGCCGACGATCTCGCTCAGGCGCACGATCTGGCGCTTGGGATTGGGCAGTTCCAGCGCCATGTAGTTCTTGCCCGGAATGGTCTCGACCACACGGATCGAGGTCAGCGACAGCGAACGCGCCAGGTCGCGCGCCAGGCCGACGATCTGGCTGCCCTTGACGCCGGTGGCTGGCTCGATCTCGTAGCGCGTGACCACCGGGCCCGGATAGGCCGCCACCACCTTGGCTTCGACGCCGAAGTCGGACAGCTTCTTCTCGATCAGGCGGCTGGTGAATTCCAGCGTCTCGATCGACACGGTTTCCTGCACCTCGGCCGCCTCGTCCAGCAGGGACAGGGCCGGCAGGCGGCTGTCGCCGCTCAGGTCCTGGAACAGATTGGCCTGGCGCTCCTTCTCCACGCGCTCGGACTTGATGACGGTGACCACCTGCGGTTCGATCTTGACCGGCGGCGCCGCCACCGGATGCTTCTCCACGTGCTTGGCGCGCTCGATGACCACCACCTCCTCGCGCTTGACGGCGGCGACCTCGCCCTGGCGGCGGTCCTCGCGGTACTGGTAGCGCTGGATGAACCAGTCGATCATCAGCTCGATGCCGCCGCCGATGCGCTCGGCCAGGGTCAGCCACGAGACGTGGAAGAACAGGCTCAGCCCCAGGCCGAACAGCAGCAACAGCAACAGGGTCGCGCCGGTGAAGCCGAACGCCACGTGGGCCGAATGGCCGATCAGCTGCCCCAGCACGCCGCCCGGCGCGCGCGGCAGCTGCACATGCAGCGAGTACATGCGCAGGTATTCCAGCCCGACGCTGCCGATAAACAGCAGCACGAAGCCTATCCCGCGTATCAACGGCTCCTGCGCGTGTTCCGGATCGGGTTCCCTGGACAGCACATATTTCTGCGTCAGCCGGCGATAGCCCAGCCAGACGATGCGCAGCAGGCAAAACGCCCACCACCACGCCGAAAAGCCGAAGATGTACAACAGCAGGTCGGACAGCCAGGCGCCCGCGCGCCCGCCGAGATTGTGCACTTTAGGCACCAGCGTCTCATGGGACCAGCCGGGGTCCATTTTGTCGTAGCTGACCAGGATCAGCACGAAATAGAGGCCGAGCACGGCCAGCGCCAGCCAGCGCGCCTCGGACAGCAGCCGCACCAGCCGATTCGGCAGCGGCTGGCGCTCGGTGGCGGTGCGGGTGTAGGCGGAAGATCCGGCGGAAGAGGCTTTTGGCATGCGTTCCTGAACTTTTTTACTGCTCATAGGTATAAAGGTGTTGCAATCTTATCGGTCAGGAAATATTCAGATATGGCTATTCTAAGGCATATGGGCCCCAACCGGCCCGACGATTCATCCTGATGCGCTGCTTGCACTATAATCTTGTATTGCCTTCGTGATTGCAATAGCGGTCGCCGTGCTGCCGCCCTTGCCGTCACACTAAATGCCCCCAAATTCGGATTAATCCAACATATTAAGAAGCCTTCCATGACCACACCTAAACACGCTCGTGTATTGATCCTTGGCTCCGGCCCAGCCGGCTACAGCGCCGCTGTCTACGCCGCCCGCGCCAACCTGAAACCGATGCTGGTCACCGGCATGGAACAAGGCGGCCAGCTGATGACCACCACCGACGTGGAAAACTGGCCGGCGGACCCGCTGGGCGTGCAAGGCCCGGACCTGATGCAGCGCTTCCTGCAGCACGCGGAACGTTTCAATACTGACATCGTGTTCGACCATATCCACACCGTCAAGCTGCAGGAAAAACCGATCCGCCTGATCGGCGACAGCCATGAGTACACCTGCGATACGCTGATCATCTCGACCGGCGCCTCGGCCCAGTACCTGGGCCTGCCCTCGGAACAGGCGTTCATGGGCAAGGGCGTGTCCGCCTGCGCCACCTGCGACGGTTTCTTCTACCGCGGCCAGGAAGTGGCCGTGGTCGGCGGCGGCAACACCGCCGTCGAGGAAGCGCTGTACCTGTCCAACATCGCCACCAAAGTGACGCTGATCCACCGCCGCGACAAGTTCCGCGCCGAAGCCATCCTGATCGACCGCCTGAACGCCAAGGTCGCCGAAGGCAAGATCGTCATCAAGTACAACCACACGCTGCAGGAAGTGCTGGGCAACGACAGCGGCGTTACCGGCATCAGGATCGCCTCGACCGACAGCGACGCCGTCAGCGAGCTGACCGTGCACGGCCTGTTCATCGCCATCGGCCACAAGCCGAACACCGGCATCTTCGAAGGCCAGCTGGACATGCACAACGGTTACATCAAGACCAAGACCGGCACCGAAGGCATGGCCACCGCCACCAGCGTGCCGGGCGTGTTCGCCGCCGGCGACGTGCAGGACCACATCTACCGTCAAGCCATCACCAGCGCCGGCACCGGCTGCATGGCCGCGCTGGACGCCCAGCGCTACCTCGAAGGCCAGGAGTAATAGCGTGGGACTGAAAGACTTCGCCGACCTGAAATCGCTGGCCAAGCAGCTCAAGGAGCAGGCCGACACGCGCGCCGCCGCCGAGGCGGAACGCGTCAAGCGGGAAAAGGTGCAGGCAGTGGAAGCGAATATCTTCCAGGCCAGCGTGGGCGGCGTCAAGCGCATGCCGGTGTCGGACCGCTACCTGCCGCAGATGCCGAAGACGGCGTCGGTGGCCGCCGCGCCGGCCCGCAAGCTGACGCAGGCCGAGGACGACGCGGCCGTGCTGCGCGAGTCGCTGTCCGACCTGTTCGAAGTCGATCATTACCTGGAGGAAGATCCGGCGCTGAACTACGCCGCTCCGGGCGTCGGCCCGGACGTGGTGAAGAAGATGCGCAAGGGCCACTGGCCGGTGCAGGACGAGCTGGACCTGCACGGCCTGCGCCGCGACGACGCGCGCGACGCCATCGGCGATTTCCTGCGCAAGTCGGCCATGCGCAAGCACCGCTGCGTGTGCGTGATTCACGGCCGCGGCTTTGGCTCCAAGAGCCAGGAGCCGGTGCTCAAGTCCATGGTGCACAGCTGGCTGGTGCAGAAGGAAGAAGTCGTGGCCTTCTGCCAGGCCCGCCCGTCCGAAGGCGGCGAAGGCGCGTTGATCGTGCTGCTGCGCGCCGCGCTGCAAGTCCAGCGCTAAGACCTAACGGCTGCCCACTCGCTGCGCAGCCAATCGAAGAAAGCCTGGACCGGCGGATGCCGCTCCCGGCCCGGCACGCACAACACGGTATAAGTGCCGCCGGCGATTTGCAGGTCCGGCCGCGCGGCCTTCAACAGCACCCTCTGCTCCGTATCGGCGACCAGGATCGAACTGGCCATCACCAGCCCCTGCCCGGCGATCGCCGCCTGCAAGGCATACATTTCCTCCGCATACTCCCGCAACGCCAGGTCAGGCAGCCCCGACAACCACCCTTTGCCGGCCGCGTCGCACCACGCGCGCCAGCTGTCGCGGTACAGCGTGGACTTGGCCCAGTGGACCGAGATCAGCGACGGTGCGGCCTGATCCATCAACGCATCCACCCTGCCCGGCGCGCCATAGACGCCGAACGTCTCGACCATGCAGCCCGGGCTGACCAGGTCCGGATACGGGCCGCCGCCGTAGCGGATCGCCACGTCGACGCTGGCGTCCTGCCGCAGGTCGATGGCTGCGCTCGATGTGTCCAGCCGCAAGTTGATTTCCGGATGTCTGGCGTAGAACCGGTCCAGGCGGGGAACCAGCCACAGCGCGGCAAACGACGAGGGCGTGGTCACGGTCAGGCGGCCGGCGACCGGCGCCGCGCGCAGGCTGCCGGTCACTTGCGCCAGGTCGGCCAGCGCCGAGTGCAGCGAGTGGAACAGCGTCTCGCCCTTGGGCGTGAGCCGGACGCCGCGCGGCAGCCGGTCGAACAGCGCCACGCCCAACCACTCTTCCAAGGTCCGCACCTGGTGCGACACCGCTCCCGGCGTCACCGCCAGTTCGTCGGCCGCCAGCTTGAAGCTCAGGTGGCGCGCCGACGATTCGAAAGTGCGCAGCGCGATAACCGGTAAAGCACGAAACATGGTGTGTCCTCAAGTGAATCCAATTCGTCTGACAGCAATTCAGCTGGTTTGTCGGGCATGGCGGCGCGGCCTATAGTCATCGCTCGACAACTCGCGAGCATACCGCACCTACATCATGACCACACTGCTACATCTCGATTCCAGCGCCCGCCCCGGCAATTCCGCAGACCAGCCGTTCGGCTCGCACACCCGGCGCCTGACGTCGCGCTTCGCCGCCCGCTGGCGGGCGGCGCATCCCGACGACACCGTGATCTATCGCGACCTGGGCGCCCAGCCGCCGCAGCATGTGACCGGCGACTGGATCCATGCGGCCTTCACCAAGCCGGAGCAACGCCTGCCGTGGATGCACGCGGCGCTGCAAGAAAGCGACCAGCTGATCGATGAACTGTGCGCGGCCGACATCGTCGTGGCCGGCGTGCCGATGTATAACTTCAACGTGCCGGCGCAGTTCAAGGCCTACATCGACAATATCGTGCGCGTGGGTCGCACCTTCGGCTTCGACCGCGGCCGTGCCGGCGCGCCCTACTGGCCGCTGCTGGACCAGCATGGCAAATCGTTCGTCATCCTCAGCTCGCGCGGCGATTACGGCTATGGCGAGCGCAACGCCCACATGAATCATGTGGAACCGTCAATCACGACGGCGCTGGGCTATATCGGCATCACCGACGTGCATGGAGCGGCGGTCGAATTCGACGAATTCGGCGACGGACGACTGCAAGCGTCGCTTGTGGCGGCGGAGTCACAGGTCGATGCCTTGGTGGCGCTGATGGGCACGCAACGGCGGCCCGCGTAGCCGTCAGCCGCGCCTGGCATCAGAATCATGACACGTGGTCGGTTTGTCATGTTAACCTATGGCATCATCACTTTGTCCAGAAGCCTACATGAAGCACGTCCCTGTTCCGCACGTTTCCCTGATCACAGTCATCGAGGTTGTCGCGATTCTGGTGGGCGCGTTTTCCGGCTTTGTTGAAGCGCGCCGCAAACGCATGGACGTGGTGGGCGTGTTCACGGTGGCCTTCATCACCGCGTTCGGCGGCGGCACCTTGCGCGACATCCTGCTCGACCGAAGGCCGCTGTTCTGGGTGATGCACCAGGAATACGCGATCCTGATCTTCATCCTGGCGCTGGTGGCCGCGCCGCTGATGCGCACGCTGCGCCAGATCCTGTCCGAACGCCTGATCGTGGTGGCCGACGCCATCGGCCTCGGGCTGTTCGCCGTGGCCGGCGTGTCGCAGGCGCAGGCCGCGCATATGCCGCTGTTCATCGCCTCGATGATGGGCGTGATCACCGGCATCTTCGGCGGCGTGCTGCGCGACATCGTCTGCAACGAAGTGCCGATGGTCTTCCGCGACGGCAAACCCTACGCCATCTGCGCCTTCTTCGGCTGCTGGATGTACATCGGCCTGCAATACACCGACGTCTCCGACGACTTCGCGCTGTGGGCCAGCGCCGCCTGCATCACCTTGCTGCGGCTGGTGACGTGGAAGTTCGAACTGCACCTCCATTACCACAAGAAATGATCACCTTTGAAAGTACAGGCACCCATGGGACTATTTTGCAAACCCGGCATTTTCGCTTGGCTCCTCATTGCGGGGATTAGTCCCGTTTGCCAGGCCCAGCCAACCTGGCGCGCGCTCGATCCCGAGAACACACTGGTCATCGACACCACCAAGGGTCGTTTGATCATCGAAATGCGACCGGACATGGCGCCCAAATCCATCGACCGGGTGAAGATGCTGGCGCGCGAAAAAGTCTATGACGGCTTGCAGTTCCATCGCGTCATCGGCAACTTCGTCGCACAAACCGGCAATCCAGACAACCAGGATGGCGGCAAGACGTCCTATCCGAACCTGGCGCCTGAGATGACCTTCAAGCATCGGCGCAAGGCCATTGAAGCCTGGGCCAGCAATGCCAGCGATGGCGGCAGCGGTTTCCTGGGTAGCGTGCCAGTCCAGTCCACTGCGATTTTTGCGGACCAGCAAGCACGGGTGGCCTGGGGCGCCCATTGCGCCGGCGTCATGGGCATGGGACGCGACGAGCCGCTGGATTCGGCGAACAGCGAGTTCTATTTCATGCTGGCGCCAGTTCGCCGCCTGGACCACACCTACTCCGTGATGGGACGTGTGGTCGTCGGCATGGACGTGCTGCTGTCGCTGCAGCAGGGGGAACCGCCCGCCAAGCCGGACCTGATGCAATCGGTGCGCTTGCTGGCGGATCTGCCGCCAGCCGAACGGCCCAGGGTCAGTGTGATGACTGGCAAAGCCCTGAGCGCAGTCATCGATAAGATCAGGCACCAGAAGAAGGCGGATTTCAGCGTCTGCGACGTCGTCGTGCCAGTCAAGGTCGAACCATGAGCAGAAGCGCAGCCTGGCTGCTGACTGTGTCGCTCGTGCAGACCTGGCCGGCTGCCATGGCGGCGCCCATTCCGATCGACGTGCGAGGCAGTCAGATTGCCGGCCCCGACCAGCAAGATATCGGCGAAGCGGACTGGCTGATCTGAACGACCTTGAACAGCGCTACGGCGGCATCGACAGCGTGCTGCTGTGGCCGGTCTACCCCAACATTGGCATCGACCACCGCAACCAGTGGGACATGGTGCGCGACCTGCCCGGCGGCATCGCCGGCGTTCGACAGCTGATCAAGGACTTCCACGCGCGCGGCGTCCAGGTCTTCTTCCCCACCATGCCATGGGACACCGGCACACGCGATGTCGGCACGACCATGCATCAGGCCACCGCGTCGCTGATGGCGGAGATCGGCGCGGACGGCATCAACGGCGACACGATGGACGGCCTGCCGCTGGAATACCGCAGCGCCTCCGACGCCACCGCCCATCCGGTCGCGCTGGAGCCGGAGCTCGCCTTCAAGGACGACGCCATGCTGGCCTACAACCAGCAGAGCTGGGGCTACTGGCCGACCTCGCTGGTGCCCCTGGTCAGCAAATGGAAGTGGATGGAACCGCGCCACATGGTGCATGTGTGCGACCGCTGGGCCACCGACCGCACCAACATGCTGCAGGACGCCTTCTTCAATGGCGTCGGCATCGAAAGCTGGGAGAACGTCTGGGGCTGGTGGAACCCGTTCATACCGCGCGACGGCGAAGCGATGCGGCGTATCGCTACCATCTATCGCGCCTTCCCCGATCACCTGGTCAGCGCCGACTGGCGGCCGCACGTGCCGACGCTGCATTACGGCGTCTACGCCAGCGAGTTTCCGCTGGCGGGCAAGTCGCTGTGGACCATCATCAATCGCACCGACTGGAGCGTGAACGAAAGTATCATGCGGGTTCCGCACCAGCCGGGCCAGCGCTACTTCGACCTCTGGAACGGCAAGGAAATCGCGCCGCTGACCGGCGACGGTTACGCCGAGCTGAGCATGCCACTGGAAGCGCACGGCTACGGCGCCGTGCTGCGCATCGACCGCGACGTGAGCGTCGCTGGCCTGGATATCACCTTGAAGCGCCTGGCGCGGCAGGCCACCAAGCCCTTGCGCTCCTACTCGGACCAATGGCAACCGCTGCCGCAGAAAATGACGCAGATCGCAGCCAGCCCTCCCGCCGGCAAGCAGGCCGACGGCATGGTCAAGATACCGGGAACCGTGTTTGATTTCCAGGTGCGCGGCATTGAAATCGAAGGTGAAAACAAGCCGGGGCTGGATGTGCAGTATCCCTGGGAGGCGTCCGCCAGACGCGGCCACGTGCATCGCCTGACGATCAAGTCGTTTTACATCGACAAGCACCCGGTCACCAACGCCCAGTACAAGGCATTCGTCAGCGCGACCGCCTACCATCCCAAGGACGACCATAACTTCCTCAAGCACTGGGTGAACGGCAGCCCCCGTTCCGGCGACGAAAATCGGCCGGTGACCTGGGTTGCACTGGAAGACGCCCGCGCATATCTGCTATGGGCCGGCAAGCGCTTGCCGAATGAATGGGAGTGGCAGTATGCCGGCCAGGGCAACGACGGCCGCCTCTACCCATGGGGCAATGAATGGGATGCAGCGATGGTCCCGGCACCGGCCAAGGGACGCGACCTTCCGGCGCCGGAACAGGTCGGCCAGCACCCGGGCGCGGCCAGCCCGTTTGGCGTCGAGGACATGATCGGCGGCGTCTGGCAATGGACCAACGAGTTCGCCGATGAGCATACCCGCACGGCGATCCTGCGCGGCGGCAGCTACTACCAGCCGCAAGATTCGTACTGGTACTTCCCGCAAGCCTACAAGCTGAATGAACACGGCAAGTATTTGCTGATGGCGCCTTCCAAGGACCGCTCCGGCGGCCTGGGTTTTCGGGGCGTAAGAGACATCCCTACGGAATAATTTACTTAATAAGTGGAACCCGCATGAGCACACTGAGTATTCGTCAGGCCGCACTCACTGATATTGACGCACTGTCCGTTTTATTCGATGGCTATCGCCAGTTCTATGGCCGTGAAAGCGACGTCGCCGCAGCAAAGCAATTTCTTGTCGACCGATTCGGCAACGGCGAGTCGGTGCTGTTCATCGCGCACGACGGGTCCGAGCCCATCGGTTTCACGCAGCTGTATCCGAGCTTCTCCAGCGTTTCGCTTGGGCGGATCTACGTTCTGAACGACCTGTTCGTCAATGAACTGGGCCGCCGCAAAGGTGTGGGCGCCAAGCTGCTGGCAGCCGCCGCCGATTTCGCCCGTACGGTCGGGGCAATTCGCCTGACGCTGTCAACCTCCAATACCAACACGACAGCACAGGCGCTTTACGAAGCCGAAGGCTGGGAGCGCGACGACGATTTCTTCTACATCTACACCACCAAGAAATAATCCCTCACGTCAATGCTAGCGGGTCCAGTCCCCGATCCGCAGCATGAGCGGCTTGCCGAGCGCGATTGAGATCGCACTCAGGCTGGCGGCGTTTCTGACCGGCGAACTGCGGCGCGCTTACACGGCTTCCGCGCCGGTCTCGCCGGTACGGATGCGTATCACCTGCTCGACGTTCTGCACGAAGATCTTGCCGTCGCCGATCTTGCCGGTGCGGGCGGCCTTGATGATGGCGTCCACCACCTGCTCGGCCACGCCGTCGTCGACCACGACTTCGACTTTCACTTTCGGCAGGAAGTCGACCACGTATTCGGCGCCACGATACAGTTCGGTGTGGCCCTTCTGGCGGCCGAAACCTTTGACTTCGGTAACGGTCAGGCCGGTGACATTGACTTCGGCCAGTGCTTCGCGCACCTCGTCCAATTTGAACGGCTTGATCACAGCGGTAATCTGTTTCATGACTTCTCCTTATTTTGTTTCAACGAAAATCTGGTGCCGGGCGTGCCGCGAACGATTACTTTGTATTGTAATCGACACGCACGCACTGTCCATCAACGTATGCGAATACCTGTCAATTCCCTGCTTCTTGCACCGGAATGGCGCGTAATTCTTCCAGCCATACAACGCTTTGCGCATCGCTCGGTGCGCGCCAGTCGCCGCGCGGCGACAGCGAACCGCCGCTGCCCACCTTCGGTGCATTCGGCACGCAGCTGCGCTTGAACTGGCTGGTGCGGAAGAAACGGTCCAGGAAAATCCCCAGGTTTTTCTTGATCGCGCCCAGGCCGTACTGGTTGCGGGTGACGTGGTCGCCATCGGGCCAGCGGCCCTTCTCCCTGTCCTGCCACGCGGTCAGCGCCAGGAAGGCGACCTTGGACGGACGGAAGCCGAAGCGCAGCACGTAGTACAGGTTGAAGTCTTGCAGCTCGTAGGGACCGATGGTGCTTTCGGTGCGCTGTTCCGGCTGGCCGTCCGCCGTGCCCGGCACCAGCTCGGGGCTGATCTCGGTGCCCAGGATGTCGAGCAGCACCTGCGCGTCGTTGCGGCCGATCACGCCAGACTCGGCGACCCAGCGCACCAGGTGCGAGATCAGCGTCTTCGGCACGCTGGCGTTGACGTTGTAGTGCGACATGTGATCGCCCACGCCGTAGGTGCACCAGCCCAGCGCCAGCTCGCTCAGGTCGCCGGTGCCGCAGACGATGGCGTGGTGGTGGTTGGCCAGGCGGAACAGGTGGTTGGTGCGCTCGCCGGCCTGCACGTTTTCAAACGTGATGTCGTACTGCGCCTGCCCTTCCGCATACGGATGGTTCAAGTCCTTCAGCATCTGGATGCAGCTCGGGCGGATATCGATTTCCTGCGCCGAGCAGCCGACCAGCTTCATCAGCGCATGCGCCTGCGTCAGCGTGCGTTCGCTGGTGGCGAAGCCGGGCATCGTGTAGGCCAGGATATTGGTGCGCGGCAGGTTCAGCTTGTCCATCACGCGCGCGCACACCAGCAACGCGTGGGTCGAGTCGAGGCCGCCGGAGATGCCGATGACGATCTTCTTGATGTTGCTGGAGTTCAGCCGCTGCGCCAGCGCCTGCACCTGTATGTTGTAGACCTCGTTGCAGCGCTCGTCGCGGCGGCGCGCGTCGGCCGGCACGTAAGGGAAGCGTTCGACGCAGCGCTTCAGCGCCAGCGGCTGTTCGCGGCCGATCTCCAGTTCGAAGAACACGGTGCGGAACTTGTTCACTTCGGCCGCGTGGCGCTGCACCGATTGCGCGAAGGTGTTCATGCGCATGCGCTCGCGCGACAGCCGCTCCAGGTCGATGTCGGCAAAGGTCAGCGTGGCTTCGTCGCTGAAGCGCCTGGACTCGGCCAGCATCTCGCCGTTCTCGCAGATCACGCCCTGCCCGTCCCAGGCCAGGTCGGTGGTCGATTCGCCGGTGCCGGCCGAGGTGTACAGGTAGGCGGAGATGCAGCGCGCCGATTGCTGCGACACCAGCTGGTTGCGGTAGCCGGCCTTGCCCACCAGCGCGTTCGAGGCCGACAGGTTGACCAGCACGGTGGCGCCGGCCAGCGCCGCGAACGACGACGGCGGAATCGGCACCCACACGTCCTCGCAGATCTCGACATGGAATTTGAACAGCGGCATGTCGGCCACTTCGAACAGCAGGCCGGAGCCGAACTGCACCCGCTCGCCCAACAGGTCGAACTCGGTGGCGACCGCGTAGTCGCCGCTGCTGAACTGGCGCGCATCGTAGAACTCGCCGTAGTTGGGCAGATAGCTCTTCGGCACCACGCCCTGGATCTGGCCGTTGGCGATCACCACCGCGCAGTTGTACAGTTGGTGCTCGACGCGCAGCGGCACGCCGACCACCAGCGCCAGCTTCCATTGCGCCGAGGCGGCGACGATGCTGTCGAGCGCATCGAGGCAGCCATCGAGCAAGGCGCGCTGGTGGAACAGATCGTCGCAGGTGTAGGCCGACAGGCCCAGCTCGGGGAAGGCCACCAGCGCCGCGCCCTGCGCGGCGGCCTGTTCGGCCAGGGCGATGGTCTGGAGGGCGTTGTAGGCGGGGTCGGCGATCCGGCAAATGGGTGCGGCGATGGCGACGCGGGCGAAATCGTGGGTGTACAGATTCAGGAAATTCGAGGTCATGTGTAGTCTTTCGCGAGCACAAGGGACATGCAAAATCGAATTATCGCACGGGGCCGGCCGTGCCGCCGCCAACAGGCCGGCGTCAGATAGGCTAGACTTGCGCCAACATCAAAGGCTGGAGGCAGGCGTGACAGTAGCAGCATTTACCATCATCGACTCACTGGACGGCGTGGACCCGGCGCAATGGCAGGCGCTGGCCGGCGACAATCCGACGCTCAGCTACACTTACCTGCACGCGCTGCACGAGAGCGGCTGCGCCTCGCCCGACACCGGCTGGAGCCCGCGCTACCTGGTGCTGCATCGCGACGATGTGCTGGCCGGCGCCATGCCGCTGTACCTGAAGGACCACAGCCGCGGCGAGTATGTGTTCGACCACGCCTGGGCCGACGCCTTCCACCGCAACGGCATCGAGTACTACCCCAAGCTGCTGTCGGCGGTGCCGTTCACGCCGGTGACCGGCAGCCGGCTGCTGGCCCACACGCAACAAGACCGCCAGTTGCTGGCGCGCGCCGCGCTGCAGGTGGCGCGCCAGCTGGGCACGTCGTCGCTGCACGTCCTGTTCCCCGACCAGCAGGACAAGCAGGCGCTGGCCGACGCCGGCTTCATGCTGCGCGAAGGCGTGCAATTCCACTGGGATAATCCCGGCTATGCGGATTTCGAGGCCTTCCTGGCCAGCATGAAGATGGAGAAGCGCAAGAAGATCCGCCAGGACCGGCGCCGCGTGTTCGAGGCGGGCATCGCCTTCGAGCACCTGGCCGGCGCGCAGATCAGCGCCGAGGTGCTGGGCTTCTTCTACGACTGCTATGTGTCGACCTACCACGCGCACTATTCCAAGCCCTACCTGTCGCTGGCATTTTTCGAGCGCATCCTGCGCGAAACGCCGGACAGCATGATGATGGTGCTGGCCAAGCGCGGCGACGCGCCGGTGGCGGCCGCGCTGAACCTGGTGGGCGGCGGCATCATGTACGGCCGCTACTGGGGCACGCTGGAATTCGTCTCCGGCCTGCACTTCGAAACCTGCTATGTGCAAGCGATCGACTACTGCATCCGCCACGGCATCGCCCGCTTCGAGGGCGGCGCCCAGGGCGTGCACAAGATGTCGCGCGGCCTGGTGCCGACGCCGACCTGGTCGGCCCACTGGGTGGCCGACCCGCGCTTCGCCGGCGCCATCGCCGACTTCCTGCGCGAGGAAACCGCCGCCATGAACGACTACATCGACGAGCTGGCCGAGCACGTGCCGTTCAAGGCCGGCTGACGTCTCAGTGCTGGCCCGCCGGCGTCATGCGCCGCCCGGCCACGCGCCGCTCGGCGTGGACATCCTTGACCGCCTTGGGCGGCATGGGGCCGTCGGCGCGGTAGGCCAGCGCCAGATACAGCACGCCCGCCACAATGGCGTACCCGCCGACCAGCCATACCAGCGCCAGCACGCCCATGTTCGGCTGGTAAATTCGGCTGGTATATGACTCTCCACCGGTGTCAGACCGGCGCAGCGGGCAAAGGGTTCCGCAAAACGCAGGTAGAATGGTAGCGTTACCTACTATCGATACGCGCATGAAACCAGTTTGCTTCACAGCAATTTCAAACGGGCCTATACTCTGTGCCCCTTTGTAGGGTTTTATCAGGAACGTGGCAAGCCAAGCATGAATGCAGATTTTATTAGACAGCGTGAGCGGTTCAAGTCCGCCACGATGAAGCGGATCGACGTCAGTGATGAATCCTACAGCAACGTAACCGATTTATTGGCGGCGATCGCCAAGCCTTTCCACGTGCGCAAGGGTGAATACATGCAGCGCGCCGGCGTGCCGGCGACCCAGGTGCACTGGATCAGCAGCGGCGTGGTGCGCAGCGGCTTCTTCAACCGCGACGGCATCGAAGTGACCCTGCGCTTCTACCGCGAAGGCGAATCGGCCACCACGCTGACCGATCTGATCAGCGGCGAAACCGGCCAGCCGGCGGTGCAGTTCCTGATCGCGGAAACGCCGATCCACGGCTTTACGCTGGATTGGAAGCATTCCTGCGCGCTGCGCGCGCAGCACGAGGTGATGCAGCATTACCATCTCAACATCGCCATGCACGGCCTGCAAACGCTGGCGCAGCGCGCCTATACCAATGGCGAAACCTCGGCCCACGAGCGGCTGGCGGCGTTCCGCGAAGAGTATCCGGGACTGGAGGCGCGCATCTCGCAGCGGGCGATCGCGTCCTACCTGGGCATCACGCCGCAATACATGTCGCGCTTGCGGCGCGAGGCCGAAGCGGCCAGCGGCGCGCCGCGCGGATAAGAAAAAGCCCCTGGCGCTGACGCCCGGGGCTTTCTTGTTTCAGACCGCGCGCATTACGCGATACCGTTTTCCTTCTTGTAAGCGGCGACGCCGCTCAGGATCTCTGCCTTGGCTTCGTCCGGACCGTACCAACCGTCGATCTTGACCCATTTGCCTTTTTCCAGGTCCTTGTAGTGCTCGAAGAAGTGCTGGATCTGGCGCAGGCGCAGTTCGTTCAGGTCTTCCGGCTTCTGCCAGTGGCTGTAGATCGACAGTACTTTGTCGACCGGCACGGCCAGCACTTTGGCGTCTTCACCGGCTTCGTCGGTCATCTTCAGCACGCCGACAGGACGGCAGCGCACCACCACGCCAGGGATCAGCGGGAACGGGGTGATCACCAGCACATCGACCGGGTCGCCGTCGGCGGACAGGGTGTTCGGCACGTAGCCGTAGTTGCACGGGTAGTGCATGGCGGTGCCCATGAAACGATCGACGAAGATCGCGCCCGACTCCTTGTCGACTTCATACTTGATCGGATCGGCGTTCATCGGGATTTCGATGATGACGTTGAAATCGTTCGGCAGATCGCGGCCGGAAGATACTTTATTCAAGCTCATGGGGGTTTCCTCGTAAGTGCTGGCAAATGTTTAACCGCGTAATTATAGCGAACTACAGCCCGCTTGTGCGGCGCAGCACTGCAAAACAGCCCACCAGACGCCACGGCGCCGTGAGCGGGCTCAATGGCAAACCATCGTAATTGCCCTAAACTTAAGGTTTAACGCCAAGCGTTGAGGCGGCTATATGACCTTCTCGAAAAGCAAGTGGTTCACGTACACGTTACTCGTCGGTTTACTACCCATGTCAACGAGGCTGCTCATGTGGACGGCTTCCAAAGCGAATACCGTCGCTGCCGTTGCTGCATCAGACATCATTACCCTTGGACTCGTGCTACATATTTCCGTTATCAATGAAGTGGAACATGCCACGAATAGAGCAGCGAACCTGAAGACCATTTTGAACGGTACCTCCGCCTTCTTTATTGCTTTGTATGGTGCCCTGTATGGGCTGGCCATTCTCGGCGAGAAAAATCAGGACTTTATAGATAAAACCTCTATGCTAAAAAGTAGCATCGGTCTCGCGAGCGTTTCCCTGCTATTAAGTTTAGTAACTTATCAATATCTTGCAAATGGAGATACAAAATGACGACCTTACTTTACGCGATTACCGGGATAGGCATGTTCGTCGGACTTTGCGTTTCCGTGTGGGTGCATCTTGAGACTCGAAAAATGCGCTTGAAAGATTGCACGACAGCGGAAAAGTTTCAAGATCAAAGTGAGGGCTAAATGCTTACGTTTCTTCAGCCTGGCGCAAAGCCATCGGATACTTCGCAGGCATGCCCGCTCTGCGGATCTGGTCAGCCTGCTAGTGAACGTTATCCAGATTATGTATGCGCTGCGTGCGTTGCTCATGCTGTCGACGACGATGGGAACACGTTGACCTTCCATAACTCAAGCTTCTCGGGTGGAATAGAAGTCCGACAGACCGCTACGAATGAAAAAACTGAGCTCGAACATTTCTTGATTGGCACCACAAAGTGCGTGGTCCACGAGGCCAGATTTGGCGGTTTTGTAGTTGAGGCCGCCAATCTTCAGGCGCGCAAAGAATAAAAAAACGTCGCGAGAACTGATTTCGAGGAATTACGAAATCGTCGTCAGCGAGCGCCGCGCGATAATGGTTGGCGGCGTCTTCCGGCTAGGCCAGCACTTCGTACATAGGCGCCAGCTTCAGATTGGATACGCTGCACTGGCCTCGGACTCGCCGAATTCACGACAATTTTGTTACTCCCTGCTGCGCGGCCAAAGGCATAAAGTTGTCCTGCAGCGCCGATCCGAGGCGCTACTACAGGACATATCGTTATACACAACTCATTGATTCCGTAATGCTGCCAGCGTCGCCGCCGATACGCGGACCTCTTGGAGTCCGAGCCAGATTGTCTTAACGCCCGGCTCACCGTCGCTTTTGCGGCCGATAAAACCGCCCAGTCGGGCGACCAGACGTAGCACCTCGTTCAGGGTTGGCGTCCGGTTCGCTGGTTGTTTCGTGTTCGTCAACAGATAGGCGCCATGGATCTCATCAGGGCTAAAGAAAAGATTGGCGTCGAGCTCAGGGCAGGTTCTCCCCAAGCGCATCAGGTGCGCGATACGCCAAGCGACGATCATGTACAACGCCAGCGCGCGCTCAATGCCTTCGATGCTGCCCAGTTGCATCGACTCGACCTTGCAGCCATTCTTCAGCACGTTGAAGAACATCTCGATATCCCAGCGTGCCCGATACCAATCGATGAGTTCGATGACATCGTCGAGCGTTGGCGCGGCGCGGTTCGTCAGCAGGCGCCATTCGACCGGCTTGGTTCCTGGGGGCGCGTCGATTTCGCGTGCGATCACGCATGTGACGGTGATGGCGCTCGGTTTGCCCGCGTTCAGCTCAACCGACGCGGTCCACAGCTCCTGGCGTACCTTGCGCTCCTTGACGCCATGCCGCGATGGCATCGTGAAGACGATCTGGCCCAACGGCTCCCCGGCACAGGTGCGCTCCCAGAGCTTATCGCCATCGGGCAAACAGCGGTTATGCTTGGCCCGCACCAGCCAGTCGGCCGGCGTGCCCAGCACCTTCGCGCGCTGCATCAGCTCGAGCATGTCGCCCTCCCGGTCGGCCACATAGACCAGGCGACTCGACGGCACCCGGGCCGCCATCTCGGCGACCCGTTCGTAGCCTTCACGCCAGCGCGCGCTTTCCCTCTGACCGCCACGCACCCCGTCCGCATCACGCATTTCGCGCGCCCACAGCCATGCGTCGCACACGCCGAGTGGTTCGCGTTGCGGCGTCACGGCGTAGGTCGGGTGCACATACATGCCACGCCGCGCCTCGTAATTGAGCGGGCCGAGACCCCGCACTTTCTGGCCATTGAAATCAAGCTCGGTGGTGTCTTGCAGGCACAGCACGACGGGATGCGGGACCATGCGCTGTTCTGTGCGTTCCCAATGCGGCGCCATGATGCCTTGCCACGTGACCTCATCATTGTCGAGGAACCGGTACGCCGCCGTCATGTCCGTCCAACCATCACACGCCATCGGAATATTGGCCGTCGGCTTGGCCGCGAACGCCTCCACCATCACACGGGCTCGCTTGTTCAGGCGCGCATCGCCCAAGTCCATTCCGGCAAATTCTTCCTCAACCCAATGCTTCGATTCTGTGGCCAACGCGTCACCCAAATTCCGAAAGTAAACGCCTTTTCCGCCCAGTTTACAAGCCCCCTCGCTAACTCATTGAATGTAAACATCTTTCCTGGCGGCAGCCCATCCGGTCAGGAGTTGTGTATAACGATATGACTACAGGAGGCAACCATGACCAGCACCACTACCGAAACTGCGGGTTGAGAAAAACTATGCGTTCGACACGCCGCAGGGCCGGCGCACGCTGGCCGAGCTGTTCGACGGCCGGCGCCAGCTGGTGGTCCAGCACTTCATGTTCACGCCCGGCCATGAACAGGGATGCAGCCACTGCTCCTTTATGGCCGACCACACCGACGGCGCCCTCGCCCACCTGGCGCAGCGCGACGTGACCTTCATCGCCGTCTCGCGCGCGGCGCTGGCCGACATCCCGACATGCCCGGCGTCAGCGTGTTCCACAAGGATGACGACGGCGTGCTCTACCACCGCTACTCGACCTACGGCCGCGGAAGACCTGCCCTACACGATGGCATGGGTGCGCCACCACGACCGTTACGAGGCCGCGCCGGCTGCGGCGGCCTGCACGCGGCGGCGATGCTGGGCATGACCGCCGCCGTCAACGCGCTGCTGAAACGGTACTATGCGGCGTAAAAAGCCCACCTGCACTGAACGCGATCTTGAGCGCGTTCAGGCTGGTGGTTTTTTTACAGGATGGTGGCCAGCGCGCACTGGCGGTAATGGTTGGCCGCGTCTTCCGGCTGGGCCAGCGCTTCGTGCATTTGCGCCAGCTTCAGGTGGGATTCGCGCACCATGCGCGGGTCGGCGGCGTCGGACAGGGCCTGCTCCAGGTAGCGCTGCGCCTTGCCCCATAATTTCTGCTTCAGGCACAGCGAACCCAAGGTCAAGGCCAGTTCGGCGTCGGTCGGGCGGCTGTGGATCCAGTTTTCGCAATGCTCGATCTGCATCAGCAAGGCCGCCGAACCGGCCGGCGCGGCCGCTTCGCGGTAGGCCCGCACCACGCGGTCGTCCCAGTCGGCGGCCAGCGATTCTTCCGCCACCAGGCGCGCCTCGTCGTGCAGCCCGCGCGCATTGAGCGCGGTGGCGGCGCGGCAGGCCACGTAAGGCTTGATGCGGTCGGCGCCAGGCACGGTCGACCAGACCCGTTGCAGCGATTCCGCATCGTGGCCGCTGTCGGACAGCATGTCGTCATAGGCCAGCTCGCGCAGGCGCGACGACAGCGCCGGATGCAGCGCGCGGTGCTTGTCCAGCGAACGCACCAGGCGCAGCACTTCCGGCCAGTTCTTGGCTTGCTGCTGCGCCTTCAGCGACCATTGCAGCGCATGGATGTGGCGGGTGCCGCTGGCGTTCAGTTCGCGCACCGCCGCCAATGCCTGCTCCGGCTGGTGGTCGTCGACCAGAAGTTCGGTCATCGTCATCAGGCGCGCGGTCTTCATCGCGTTGTCGTCGCTGAGCTTGGCCAACCAGTTGTCGCGGCGCGCGCCCTGGCGCATGCGGTGCGCGGCGCGGGCGCCGATCAGCGCGGCCACGCCGGCGTTTTCCGGCAGTTCCGAGGCGCGCATCGCGGCCTTTTCGGCATGGCCGAAGCGGCCTTCGAACAGGGCCTTCAACGCTTCGCGCAAGCCCTTGTTGCCGTCGCGCTCGCGCTTGCGCTGGCGGTAGGCGGCGACCTTGCCCGGCATCTTGATGGTGGCGCGGAAGGCGCGGATCACCACGTACAGGAAGGCGAACAGCGCCACCTCCAGCACCACGAAGAAGTTCAGCGACAGGTCGATCCGGTGCGGCGGGTAGAACAGCACCACATTGCCCGGATTAAAACGCGCCGTCACGGCGATACCGATGGCGGCGGCCATCAAAGCGACTATCCAGAGAAATAAACGCATGACTATGGCTTCGCTTTGTAGTTGCGCACAGCGTTCAGGCTGTCCGACAGGGTCGGCATTTCAATCGCCAGATTGCTGGTCTGCACCTGGCGCAGCAGCATCTGCACGGTCTGCGTCGATTTGGCGCGGACATCGAAATACTTGACCAGCGCTTCCTGCGCCGCGATCAGGTCGGAGCGGAAGGCCGTCTCGTTGCGCGACAACAGGGCCATGCGCGCGTTCAGCAGGCGCAGTTTCAGGTTCTCGCGCAGGAAATAAGCCTGGGTCGGCGACAGCATCAGCGCATCCGGCGTGGTCACGCTGCGCACCCGGATCAGCTGGCGCACGTCGGTCCACATTTCGCTGCTCCAGCCGTTCCAGCCGTCTTGCAGCGCCTGCAGCCACGGGCTGGTCTGCTCGACCGGCTCAGGCTTGCCGCCCTTGCCCGCGGCCGGCTTGGCCCTGGCCTTCTTTGCCGGCGGCGCCGGCAAGGTCGGCGTTTCGTCCGACAGCATCGGCAGCGTATCGATCTGCGCGATCACGTTGTCCAGGCGCAGCGCCATGCCCACCGAATCGACGCTCGGCAAGGCCTTCAGCTTTTCCGTGTCCTTGGCGACGGCGCGGCGGATGGTGATGAATTGCGGCTTGTCCGAGCGCGACAGGCTGCGGTCGGCGCTTTGCAGCGCGATCAGCGCGCCCGGCACGTTGCCGGCCAGTTGCAGCTGCTGGCTGGCGGTCGACAGCACTTGCTCGATCTCGGTCAGCGCCTGCTCGTCGCGGTTCTTGGACAGGTCCTGGTATAGCTGCTCCAGCGCCAGTTGCTGGCTCTGCGCTTCCTGCTGCTTGTTTTCCAACAGGGCGACCTTGCCTTGCAGTTCCTTGCTGGTCTCCTGCACGGCGCGCGCCAGGGCGCCGGTTTCGGCATTGCTGGCGTCGCCCTTCTGCAGGCGGCGCGCCATTTCCTCGCGCAGGCTGCGCACCTGGTTGTGCGCGGACCAGGTCTGGCCGGCCAGCAAAATAGCCAACACGACGATGCCGACCAGCAGCATTTGCGGCTGTTGCACGGTTTCGAGCAGGCTCGGTTCAGGCTGCGGCTTGGCCGCAGGCGGGGTCTCGGCGGCGGCGCCGGCGGAGACGACAGGATCGGGTAAGGTAGGCAAATCGTTCATAGGCGTGATTGTAACGCGGCCAGCAGGCGTTCGTCGCCTGATCCGGTGAGCGTCAGTCGGGAAAACCCTAAATTGTTTGCCGTTTCGGCAATTCGGGCGTGCGGAATGATCAAATGCTGTTGTTGCATCAATACAACGCAACTCTGCTGCGTTGCATCAGCCTGCTGCGCGTCCAGTTGCGCCAGCAGCTCGCACAGGCCGCGCAGGGCTTCGGAACTGGTGATGATCCAGTCGTTTTGCTGCGCCAGCAAAGCGCGCAAGGTCGCGGCCAGCTGCGGCGTCAGGCGCGGCACCGAGCGGCGGTAGGCAGGCACCACGTCGACCACGGCGCCGGCCGCGCGCAGGCCGTCGGCCATCAGCTCGCGGCCGCTTTCGCCGCGCACGATCAGCACCGGCTGGCCGCGCAGCGCGGCCAGGTCCAGGGTTTGCAACAAGTGTTCGGAGTCGCTGGGGGCGCTGTCGGCCGGGCTGACGATATCGACCGTGGCCGGCGTCACGCCGTGCGCGGCCAGGGCGGCGCGGCTGCCCTCGCCCAGCACCGCCAGCTGGACGCCGGCCGGCCACTGCTTGATATGGGCGAAGGCGGCGTCGATGGCGTTGGGCGAGACGAAGGCCACCAGCCTGTAGCCCGGCTGCGGCGCGCACAGCCGCTCCAGCGCGGCCAGCAGGGCGGCCGGCTCGGGCAAGGGTTCGATTTCCAGCAGCGGCAACAGCGCCACCCGGCGGCCCAGCGCGCTAACGCGGGCCGCCAATGGCAAGGCTTGCGCCAGCGGACGGGTGATGACGACGGCGCCGGTCATCCGCAGGTCAAGTGCCGGAGGACGGCGCGGCGGACGGCGTATCGTCGCCCAGCGTGGCCGAGCGGGCGTCGGCGTCGGCCTGGGCGGCTTCGCTCAGGCAGGACGCCAGGATGCCGACCGCGTCCTGCGCGCGCAGCAGCTCGGCGACCTGCTGGCCCAGCGCTTCCGGCTCGGCGGCGGCGCCGCGCACCTCGGCGCTGGCCATGCGGGCGCCGTCCGGCGTGGCGACCATGGCGCGCAGGTGCATCTGGCCGTCCTCCACGGTGGCGAAGGCCGCCAGCGGCACCTGGCAACTGCCGCCGAACACCTTGGACACCTTGCGCTCGGCCGTCACGGCCTGGGCGGTGGCTTCATGGTTCAGCGGCGCCAGCAGCGCCATCAGGTCGATGCCGCCGACTTCCTTGCGCTCGGCGATCTCGACCGCCATCGCGCCCTGGCCGGCGGCCGGCAGGCTGTCGGCCGGGTCCAGCAAGGCGCGGATGCGCTGCGGCAGGCCCAGGCGCTTGAGGCCGGCGGCGGCCAGGATGATGGCCGCGTAGTCGCCGCGATCGAGCTTGCCCAGGCGGGTGTCGAGGTTGCCGCGCAAGGGCTTGATCACCAAGTGCGGGTAGCGCGCCGCGATCAGCGCCTGGCGGCGCAGGCTGCTGGTGCCGACCACGGCGCCGGCCGGCAACTCGGCCAGCGAGGCGTAATCGTTGGAGACGAAGGCGTCGCGCGGGTCTTCGCGCTCGAGCACGGCGGCCAGGGCAAAACCCTCCGGCAACTCCATCGGCACGTCCTTGAGCGAGTGCACGGCCAGGTCGGCACGGCCTTCGGCCATGGCGACCTCGAGTTCCTTGACAAACAAGCCCTTGCCGCCCACCTTGGACAGGGTGCGATCAAGAATTTGGTCGCCTTTTGTCGACATTCCTACAATTTTAATATCGCACTGCGGATATAATAATGCCAAACGCGCCTGTACATGCTCGGCCTGCCACATGGCGAGCCGGCTTTCACGCGACGCGATCACCAAGGTGGACGGAGGATTTTGTAGTAATTCCGATATTTTCAAAACCAGTTCTTTCGCTGTAGCGGGCGCTAACCGGCGCAGGCCAGTCTCACGCGCGTGTTTAAGATCACAAATTTTATCACGCTCACCTTCTTGCAGAACCGGGCCACAAGCCTTTGCACCGACTTTTCACATCTTTGCGGCTTATCTCATGGCAAACCAATCTAGTGCAACGAACGATCAAACGGCTGAACAACCTGGCGTCGACAAAGACGCGCCACTTAAAGAAGACATCCGCCTGCTAGGCCGCCTGCTGGGCGACGTGCTGCGCGACCAGGAAGGCGAGGAAGTCTACGCCGTGGTCGAGACCATCCGCCAGACCGCGGTGCGGTTCCGCCGCGAAGCCGACGCCGGCGCCGCCAAGGAACTGGACGGCATGCTGAAGATCCTGACGCGCGAGCAGACCATTTCCGTGGTGCGCGCGTTCTCCTACTTTTCGCACCTGGCCAATATCGCGGAAGACCAGCACCATATCCGCCGCCGCCGCGCCCACCTGCTGGCCGGCTCCAACCCGCAGCAGGGCAGCGTCAACTTCGCGCTGTGCAAGCTCAAGGAAGCCGGCGTCAGCCAGGAAACCGTGTCCACCTTCTTCCTGGACGCGCTGATCGCCCCGGTGCTGACGGCCCACCCGACCGAAGTGCAGCGCAAGTCCATTCTTGATGCGGAACACGATATCGCCCGCCTGCTGGCCGAGCGCGACCTGCCGCTGACGCCGAAGGAGCAGGCCGCCAATCTGCACCTGCTGCGCGCCCGCATCGCCACGCTGTGGCAGACCCGCATGTTGCGCTACTCCAAGCTGACCGTGGCCGACGAGATCGAAAACGCCCTGTCCTACTACCGCATCACCTTCCTGCGCGAACTGCCGGGCCTGTACGACGACATCGAGTCCGACATCGCCGCCCACTACGGCGACGGCGAAGCCCAGGCCATCGCCGCGCCCTACGTGCAGATGGGCAGCTGGATCGGCGGCGACCGCGACGGCAACCCCAACGTCAACGGCGGCACCATGGAGCACGCGCTGACGCGCCAGGCCACCACCATCCTCGACTTCTACCTGGAAGAGGCGCACACGCTGGGCGCCGAGCTGTCGGTGTCGACGCTGATGATCGCCTGCAGCCCGCAGTTGCAGGCGCTGGCCGACCAGTCGCCGGACACCTCCGACCACCGCGCCGACGAACCGTACCGCCGCGCCCTGATCGGCATCTACGCCCGCCTGGCCAGCACCGCCCGCGCGCTGGGCGCGACCAACATCCTGCGCAAGGAAGTGGGCCACGCCGAACCGTATGCGGCGGCCGCCGAATTCTCGGCCGACCTGCAAGTGCTGATCGACTCGCTCAACGCCAACCACGGCGCCGTGCTGGTGCAGCCGCGCCTGTCCACACTGAAGCGCGCGGCCGACATCTTCGGCTTCCACCTGGCCTCGCTGGACATGCGCCAATCGTCGGACATCCACGAGCGCGTGCTGGCCGAGCTGTTCGTCAAGGCCGGCGGCCAGCCGGACTACCCGTCGCTGGACGAGGACGCCAAAGTGGCGCTGCTGCTGAGCGAGCTGTCGCAACCGCGCCTGCTGTATTCGCCGTACATCGCCTACTCGGCCGAGACCGACTCCGAGCTGGGCGTGCTGCGCGCGGCGCGCCAGATCCGCGCGCTGTACGGCGCCCGCGCCATCCGCAACTACATCATCTCGCACACCGAAACCGTGTCCGACCTGCTGGAAGTGCTGCTGCTGCAAAAGGAAATGGGCCTGCTGCGCATCGCCGAGCAAGAGCTCGACCTGATGGTGATCCCGCTGTTCGAAACCATCCCCGACCTGCAGCGCGCGGCCGGCATCATGGAAGCCGTGATGGCGATCCCGCTGGTCAAGGCCCTGATCGCCAAGCAGGGCCAGATCCAGGAAGTCATGCTGGGCTACTCGGATTCCAACAAGGACGGCGGCTTCCTGACCTCCAACTGGGAACTGTACAAGGCCGAAACCCACCTGGTCACCGTGTTTGAAAAAGCCGGCGTCAAGCTGCGCCTGTTCCACGGCCGCGGCGGCACGGTCGGCCGCGGCGGCGGTCCGTCGTACGAGGCCATCCTGGCGCAGCCGCACGGCACCGTCAACGGCCAGATCCGCCTGACCGAACAGGGCGAGATCATCGCCTCCAAGTTCTCCAACAAGGACATCGGCCGCCGCAACCTGGAGCTGCTGGTCGCCGCCACGCTGGAGGCGAGCCTGATGCCGCAGTCGGCCGACGGCGCGCACCTGGTCCAGCTGCGCCAGTTCGAGGCCGTGATGGCCGAGATCTCCGACCGCGCCTACCAGGCCTACCGCAACCTGGTGTATGAAACCCCGGGCTTCACCGACTACTTCTTCGCCGCCACGCCGATCGCCGAGATCGCCGAGCTGAACCTCGGTTCGCGCCCGGCCTCGCGCAAGTCGACCAAGCGCATCGAAGACCTGCGGGCGATTCCGTGGGGCTTCTCGTGGGGCCAGTGCCGGCTGCTGCTGCCGGGCTGGTACGGCTTCGGCAGCGCCATCGGCGCCTGGATCGCCGACGGCAAGCAGGCCGAACGCCTGGCCCAGCTGCAGGCGATGTTCCAGCACTGGCCGTTCTTCGCCACCCTGCTTTCGAACATGGACATGGTGCTGGCCAAGACCGACCTGGCGATCGCCTCGCGCTACGCCGAGCTGGTGCAGGACAAGGAACTGCGCGAACGCATCTTCAAGCGCATCACCGACGAGCACGCCAGCACGCTGTCCATCCTGCAAAGCGTCACCGGCGCCACCGAGCGCCTGGCCGGCAACCCGCTGCTGGCGCGTTCGATCCAGAACCGCTTCGCCTACCTCGATCCGCTGAACCACTTGCAGGTGGAGCTGATCAAGCGCCACCGCGCGCTGTCGAGCGAGCCCGGCAAGGTTGATGAGCGCGTCCATCGCGGCATCCACCTGTCGATCAACGGCGTCGCCGCCGGCCTGCGCAACACCGGCTAAGCGGCCCGGCAGCCCGCCCCGAAACCTGCCGCATAGTCGCCGAAAACCTCCGGCGGGCATGCGGCAGGTTTTCTTTTATTTCCTTAAGGATTGGTCAAACTAGTCTAAATAGCATTAGAATATAAACAAGCCCACTACCTTGGAACGCCATGACTAAGCGGATCGACTCGTTGGAAAAATCGGAAGTTGAAAACATGTTCAGCCGGATTAAAGCCGAGATTGGCAATGCGGCGCCCGACGGCGAACTGCGCCAGTTGATCGCCACCATGCCGGCGGCCTTGTTCATCAAGGACGCGCAGTCGCGGGTGCTGCTGATGAACCCGGCCTGCGTAGCGCTGTGGGGCATCCCCTTCGACGCCATGCGCGGCACCGACGGCGCCGCCTTCTTCCCGGCCGAGCAAACCGCCCACTTCCTGAAGCACGACCGCATCGCCTTCGACAGCGGCGAGTACACCGTCTACGAAGAAGAGCTGTGGCATGCCGGGCTGGGCGAAAACCGCTGGCTGCAAACCCACAAGCAAGCGATCTATGACGAGCAGGGCCGGCCCAAGCTGCTGATCGCCCTGTGCGCCGACATCACCGAGCGCAAGCACGCCGAAGGCTAGCGGCCGAAGTAATATTCAGAATTCAAAACAGACCACTACCCTAAGCCTCCATGAAAAGCCTGATCGAATCGCTGGGAAAGACCGACATAGAGAACATGCTCACCCAGTTTCAGGCCGACATAAGGTTTGCCGGGCCTGACGACGAACTGCACCACATCATCGCCGTCATGCCGCTGGCCCTGTTCATCAAGGATGCGCAATCGCGGGTCGTGCTGATGAACCCGGCCTGCGAGGCGCTGTGGGGCATCCGCTTCGAAGCCATCCGCGGCAGCGACGGCGCCGCCCTCTTCCCCGCCGAGCAGACCGCCTACTTCCTCGAACACGACCGCCGGGCCTTCGCCAACCGCCAGCACATCGTCTACGAGGAAGAGCTGTGGCATGCCGGCCTGGGCGAGAATCGCTGGCTGCAAACCCACAAGCAACCGATCTACGACCAGCATGGCCAGCCCAGGATGCTGATCGCCATGTGCGTCGACATCACCGAGCGCAAGCGCGCGGAAATCCGGCTGCAGTCGTCGCTGCAGGAGATGCGGACGCTGTCCAAGCACCAGAACACAGCCAAGGAAAGCGAACGCCGCCGCATCGCCCAGGACGTGCACGACGACCTGGCGCAAAACCTGCTCGCGCTCAAGCTGGACGTGACCACCCTGTACCAGCGCACCACCGAGCGGCAACCGCTGCTGCACCAGCGCGCCGCGCAGGCGCTGCATACGCTCGACGCCAGCATCCTGGCGGTGCGCGAACTGATCAACGAACTGCATCCCAGCACGCTGGAACTGGGCCTGTCGGCCGCCGTCGAGTGGCAGATGCAGCAGCTGGAACGCCGCCTCGGCCTGCAGTGCCGGGTGGAACTGATCGAAGACAGCGCCACGCTGGACCAGCGCCAGGTCACGGCGATCTACCGCATCATGCTGTCGGCGCTGAGCTATCTGTGCGGCCAGAGCGGCACGCGCACCGTGCAGGCCACGCTCAACCTGCGGCAGGAGCAGCTGTCGATCGTGGTCAGCGGCGACGGCCAGCCCGAGCAGCGTGCGGCGCGCGACGCGCTCGACCTGGGCGCCATCCGCGCCCGCCTGGCCGACTTCGGCGGCGAGCTGGCGGTGGCGCAACTGCCCGGCGCCGGCACCGTGCTGCGCATGAACTTGCCGGGCAGGCCCGCTGCCGCTTAGCGGATGGGCGGCGCGGCCGCGCGATGTTATGCTGCGTCCATGACTTTTACCCTGCGCAGCCGCTGGCTGCTGGCCGGCGCCCTGCTGCTGGCGCTGTGGCGCCCTGCCGCCGCGGCCGAACACGCACGCCTGCTGAGCGACTACAGCCATCGCGCCTGGACCGCCGCCCAGGGCGCGCCGGCGCAAATCCAGGCCATCACCCAGACCCGCGACGGCTGGCTGTGGCTGTCCACGCCGACCGGCTTGTACCGCTTTGACGGCCTCACCTTCGAACGGCGCGACCAGGTCGGCGGCCACAAGCTGCTGTCGACCATCGTGCTGCCCCTGTACACCGCGCCGGACGGCGCCCTGTGGGTCGGCTACCGCTTCGGCGGCGCCAGCGTGTTCAAGGATGGCCAGGTGCGCCACTACGGCGCCGCCGACGGCTTTCCACCCGGCGCCACCTACAGCTTCGGCCGCGCGCCGGACGGCACCATGTGGGTCACCACCTCCAACGGCCTGGCCTGGCTGAACGGCGGACGCTGGCTGCGGGTGGGCGCCGACAGCGGCTTCGATCCGGGACCCAAGCCGGTCTGGCAGGTGCTGTTCGACCACGTTGGCACACAGTGGGTGTCGAGCGCCCAGGCGGTCTACTACCGCCGCCAGGGGGAGCGCCGCTACCATGTCGCCAGCCCCGCCAACGTCCGGCTGGCGTCGCTGGCGGCCGCGCCGGACGGCACCGTCTGGGCCTCCAACGGCAACGACGCCAACTACAAAATGTCGCAGGCGGCACCGGCCGCCGGCCCGCCGCCGCGGCCCGAGCTGCCCGGCAGCGGCATGTGGTTCGACCGCGCCGGCACCATGTGGCTGCTGAGCGAGGACCGGGTCGAGCGCATGCTGCCGGACGTGTTTCCCGACCCGCGCCAGCGCGTCACGCAGGAGCAAGGCCTGAGCGGCATGAACCCGCAAACCTTTTTCGAGGACCGCGACGGCACCATCTGGATCGGCACCATCAACGGCCTCGACCAGTTCCGCCGCAACCGCGTGACGCCGCTGCCCAGCCAGCTGGAGATGGCCACGCCGGCGCTAAACGCCGAGCGCGACGGCAAGGTCCGGGCCAGCAACGACAACGCCGACGCCTGGCTGCTGGACGCCGGCGGCCGGCAATACGAGCATACGCCGCATGCCTACGCCACCTCCGCCACCGCCCGCGACGGCCGCCCGGCGTACGGCACCGACCAGGGCATCTGGCTGCCCGGCCCGCGCGGCGGCCAGCTGATCGCGGCGCCGCCGGCCGCGCTGCGCGACGCCATGATCATGCGCACGCTGGCCCAGGACGGCGGCGGCGACTGGTGGGCCAGCTACGTCAACCTGGGCGTCTACCGCCATCACGACGGCAGCTGGCACGAGGTCCGCGATGCCCGGCTGCCGGGGGCGCGGGTGCTGATCATGCGCGCCGACCAGCGCGGCCGGGTCTGGATAGGCTACGTCGGCAACCGCATCGCGCTGGTCGACGGCGCCGACGTCCGCGTGCTGGGCCCGGCCCAGGGCCTGGCCATCGGCAACGTCCAGAGCCTGTTCGAACGCAACGGCCACCTGTGGGTGGCGGGCGAACTGGGCGCCGCGCTGTACGACGGCCGGCGCTTCGTGCCGCTGCGCCTGGCCGACGGCCACGAGCTGCGCGGCATCAGCGGCCTGGTGGAGACGGCGGACGGCGAGCTGTGGCTGCACGGCCATGACGGCGCCTTCCGCATCCCGGCCGCGCAGCTGGCCGGCTTCCTGCGCAGCGGCGCCGCGGCCGGCTACGAACTGCTGGGCGTCGACGACGGCCTGACCGGCGCCGTCCAGCCGACCGGACCGTTTCCGTCGATGGTGGAAGCGAGCGACGGCAAGCTCTGGCTGGCTAGCCACAGCGGCGCCGTGCTGATCACGCCCGGCCGGATCCCGCGCGACGCCACGCCGCCGCCGGTGGAGCTGCGCGCCGTGGAAAGCAACGGCCAGGCCTATCCGCTGGACGCGCCGCTGACGCTGCCGCCAGGCGCGAACAATCTGCACCTGAGCTTCAGCGCGCTCGGCCTGGCCATGCCGGCACGGATCGCCTTCCGCTACCGGCTGCAAGGCCTGGACCGCGACTGGCAGGCGGCCGGCGGCCGGCGCGAAGCCTTCTACACCAACCTGGGGCCGGGCCAATACCGCTTCCAGGTGATCGCCGCCAACAAGGACGGCGTGTGGAACAACCAGGGCGCCACGCTGGACGTGACGATCCCGCCGACCTTTGTGCAGAGCCTGTGGTTCAAGCTGCTGTGCGCGCTGGCGCTGGCGGCGGCGCTGGGGCTGGCCTGGCGCTGGCGGCTGGCGCAGATGGCGCGCCTGATCGAAGCGCGCCACGTCGAGCGCCTGGGCGAACGCGAGCGCATCGCCCGGGCGCTGCACGACACCTTCCTGCAGGAGGCGCAAGGCACCATCCTGATGATGCAGCTGGCGATGGAGCAGGTGCCGCCGGCGCTGCCGGCGCGCGCCGCCATGGAGCGCGGCATCGGCTACATCGAGCAGGCGCTGATCGAGGGCCGCGACGAAGTGCACGGCCTGCGCTCGCCGCTGCGCGACGACGAGACGCTGGGGCAGTCGCTGGAGCGCTTCGGCCAGCGGCTGGCGGCTGGACTTTCGGCCAGTTTCCGGCTGGAGCAAAAAGGCGCACCATACGCCCTGCCCGCCATCAGCGGCGACGAAGTGTTTTCCATCGGCCGCGAAGCCATCTGCAACGCCTTCCGCCACGCGCAGGCGAGCGAGATAGTGGTCGAGCTGGACTACGGCGCCAGGCGGCTGACCTTGCTGGTGCGCGACAACGGCAAGGGCATCGCGGCGGACACGCTGGCGCAAGGCGGGCGCAGCGGCCATTGGGGCCTGGTCGGCATGCGCGAGCGGGCGGCGCGCATCGGCGCCGTGCTGGAACTGGGCAACCAGGACCAGGGCGGCGCGTTTCTGCGCCTGTCCTTGAACCTGTCCACTATGTACGCCAGCGCATAGACGGCGCGGCGCAGGATTGTTGTAATCACGAAGTTGCATTCCCACCCAACGAGGAGCGAACTAAATGAAACTGAAAGACAAAGTCTGTATCGTCACCGGCGCCGCCAGCGGCATCGGCAAGGAAATCGCCCTGGTGTATGCGCGCGAAGGCGGCAAGGTCGTCATCGCCGACCTGAACCTGGAGGCGGCGCGGGCCACCGCCGAGGAACTCAAGGGCGCCGGCCACCAGGCCATGGCGGTCGCCATGAACGTGGTCGACGAAGACCAGGTCAACGCCGGCATCGCCGGCGTGATCGCGGCCTGGGGCCAGATCGACGTATTGGTCAGCAACGCCGGCATCCAGATCATCCACCCGCTCGAGGAGTTCCCGTTCGAGGACTGGAAGAAGCTGCTGTCCATCCATCTTGACGGCGCCTTCCTGACCACCAAGGCCTGCCTGCCGCATATGTACAAGGCCGGCAGCGGCAGCGTGATCTACATGGGCTCGGTGCATTCGAAGGAAGCGTCCAAGCTCAAGTCGGCCTACGTGACGGCCAAGCACGGCCTGATCGGGCTGGCCAAGGCGGTGTCGAAGGAAGGCGCGGAACATGGCGTGCGCGCCAACGTGATCTGCCCCGGCTTCGTGCGCACGCCGCTGGTGGACAAGCAGATCCCCGAGCAGGCCAGGACGCTCGGCATCTCCGAGGAGGACGTCATCAAGAAAGTGATGCTGGCCGATACCGTGGACGGCAAGTTCACCACGGTGGAGGACGTGGCCGAGGTGGCGCTGCTGTTCGCCAGCTTCCCGTCGAACGCGCTGACCGGGCAATCGCTGGTGGTCAGCCACGGCTGGTTCATGCAGTAAAGGCCCCGGCCCGCTCAACGCCCCAGCGTCATTCGTTTCAGTAACACGTTGAAGTCCATGGCGGGCCGGTTCAACAGGCTGTTGGCGTACCCGCCCTCGCACGACGCCCTGGCCTCGTCGGCCGGCACGCCAGCCACCCTTTCCTTCAGGTTCGCATTGAATATGCCCAGCACGGCGGCGACGTGGGCGTCGATGTCGGCTTCGGTCGCATCCGGCTGCTGCGCGCGCTTCAATTGTATCAACTGCGCCTTGTACAGCTGGCGCAGGATCACCAGCGCGTCGACGTTCTGCGCCTTCCACAGCGTCATCGCGGCCGCCAAGGTATCGACCGCGTCCGGCGCCAGCAGCTTGCACCGTTCAAGCAGCAGCGCATGATATGTATCGAAGTCGATCTGCGCCATCTGGATGCCGGCGGCGACATCGACCGCCTGCGCGCCTGCGGTCACGGGCGCGCCTGCCAGCAGCAGGCTGAGAAAAATTGATTTGATCATGGCTTTCATCGTCACAGCGCAGGCCGTTTTTTGGCAATATCGCTAGTGTATGGCAATCTGGCCATAAAAAATGCGCGGTTTATCACGGCCAAAAAAAGGGAGGCCGCAGCCTAATGCCGTTCAGTTAAACTCCGTCATTCCCGCGCAGGCGGGAATCCATACTGAGTTTGCCCCAGCGATGTTCCATGGATTCCCGCTTACGCGGGAACGACCTGGCTTGACTGAACGGTATTAGGCCGCGGCCTCCCTTCCTTTATCCCGCCGACGCTTAGTTTTGCGTCAGGAAAGTCTTCAGCTTGTCCGAGCGCGACGGCTGGCGCAGCTTGCTCATGGCCTTCGCTTCGATCTGGCGGATACGCTCGCGGGTCACGTCGAACTGCTTGCCCACTTCTTCCAGCGTGTGGTCGTTCGACATTTCCACGCCGTAGCGCATGCGCAGCACCTTGGCTTCGCGCGGGGTCAGCGAGTCCAGCACTTCCTTGATGACGTTGCGCATCGAGGCATGCAGCGCGGCGTCCAGCGGCGCCAGCGTGGTGTTGTCTTCGATGAAGTCGCCCAGCTGCGAATCGCCGTCCTCGCCCATCGGCGTTTCCATCGAGATCGGCTCTTTGGCGATCTTCATGATTTCGCGGACTTTGTTTTCCGGCATTTCCATCTTGACCGCCAGCGTCGCCAGGTCCGGCTCGCTGCCGGTTTCCTGCATGATCTGGCGCGAGATGCGGTTCATCTTGTTGATCGTTTCGATCATGTGCACCGGCACGCGGATGGTGCGGGCCATGTCGGCGATCGAACGGGTGATGGCCTGGCGAATCCACCAGGTCGCATAGGTCGAGAACTTGTAGCCGCGACGGTATTCGAACTTGTCGACCGCCTTCAGCAGGCCGATATTGCCCTCCTGGATCAAGTCGAGGAATTGCAGGCCGCGGTTGATGTACTTCTTGGCGATCGAAATCACCAGGCGCAAGTTGGCCACCGTCATTTCACGCTTGGCCTGGCGCGCGCGCTTTTCGCCGGCGGCCATCTGCTTGTTAATCTTGCGCAGGTCGGCCAGCGGCAAGGCCACGCGGGCTTGCAGGTCGATCATTTTCTTTTGCAGCTCTTTCACCGCCGGCACGTTGCGGCCCAGGATGGCGCTGTACGGATAGGCGCAGTCGACTTCGCCGTCGACCCAGTCCAGGTCGCATTCATTGCCAGGGAAGACCTTGATGAAGTGGGCGCGCGGCATGCCGCATTTGTTCACGCACAGCTCCAGCACGGCGCGCTCGATGTGGCGCACTTCTTCCATCTGGCCGCGCAAGGTGTCGCACAGCTTCTCGACCACCTTGGCGGTGAAGCGGATGCCCAGCAGTTCGGACGAAATCGCTTCCTGCGCCGCCACATACGCCTTGGAGCCGTAGCCGCCGGCGGCCTTGCGCATCTTGTCGTACTGGGTCGAGATGACGTTGAACTTTTCCAGCGCGGCTTTCTTCAGCTGCGCCAGTTGCTCGGTCGAGAAGCCTGCCGCGCCGCCGTTGGCGTCGCCGTCTTCCTCCTCGACTTCCTCTTCCTCTTCTTCATCGTCGTCCGACGCGGCGGCGGGCGCGGCCGCGACGGCCGGCGTGTTGCTCGATTCGTTCAGGTCGACGAAGCCGTCCACCACTTCATCGACCTTGAGCTCGTCGGCTTCGATCTTGGCGGCCAGCGCGACGATCTCGGCGATCGTGGTCGGGCAGGCGGAGATGGCCTGGATCATGTCCTTCAGGCCGCCTTCGATACGCTTGGCGATCTCGATCTCGCCTTCGCGCGTCAGCAGCGCCACGGCGCCCATCTCACGCATGTACATGCGGACCGGGTCGGTGGTGCGGCCGAAGTCGGAGTCGACCGTCGACAGCGCGGTCGCGGCGGCCGCTTCCACTTCGTCGTCGGAGGTCACGGTGGCGACGCTATCGGTCAGCAGCAGCGAATCGGCTTCCGGCGCGCGCTCGTAGATGGCGATGCCCATGTCGTTGAAGGTGGCGATGATGCCTTCGATCGCCTCCGGGTCGACAATGTTTTCCGGCAGTTGGTCGTTGATCTCGGCGTAGGTCAGGAAGCCGCGCTCCTTGCCCATGTTGATCAGGTTCTTGATCTGGGTGCGGCGGCGTTCCAGCTCTTCGGCCGTGCTCTTCGAATCGACGCCCAGCATGTCGGCGGCGCCGCCCTTGGCCTTGCGCTCGCGGGCCTTGGACACGGCCTTCAGTTCGGCGCGCTCGACCGCGTTCAGTGCCGCCACTTCGTCGTTTTCCGGCGTGAATTCGGACGGCTTGCGGCCGCGGCGGCCCGGCACCTTGACGCTAGGCAGCAGGTAGCCGGAGGTGTCGATCGAAGCCAGCGTGGCGGCGTCGGTCACCTGGCTGACGGCCGGGCCGGCGGTGACGATGACGACTGGCGCGGGCTCGGCCTTGGCGGCCTTGACCAGCTTAGATTTCGGCGCGGCCTTGACCACCACCACTGGCGCGCCGGTCTCGGCGGCCGGCAGCACGGCGGTCTTGCGCGCCACCTTGACGGTCTTGACCGGGGTGTCGGACGCGTCAGCGTGCTGCACCGCCACCTGCGCTTCCGCCTGGGCCGCGTCGGCCGCGGCGCTCAGGCGGGTTTTCTTTTTGACTACCGTTACTTTGCTCGCTGCCTCTTGCGCATTATCGATCACATAAGATAGAGTCGTCTTGGGCACCACCAGCGGAGCGGAGCTGGTACGGGCGGCCTTGACGGACAACGTTAAAGTTTTCGGCGTTTTTGTCATTAAATATCTCTCAATGCGTATTCGCCAGCAAATACAATGCCATGGCCGGCGCCGACCGTTGCCGGTGCGCACAGATGGAAATGTTGTAATTTAGCTGACGATTATCTGCGGAATAAAAAAAGCCCGCATCGTACAACGGGCTTGTTTCTCTTTTCAGTGAAGAATAGGGAGAGGGCAAAGTATGCCGTATAGCGAGACATCAGGATAATTGATAGTACCCATATCCGACATCTTAAAACCATATAACAAGGGCTACACACTCTTGTCAGACCGTCCAAATCGCATCCTGTACCAAACTGAAACGCACCGTCCTGCAAAGGTGCGTCTCGCATTATACATGTTTTCGCGTGCGGACGCACCTTCCGTGCCCAAGGCGCGTATGATGTCACCATGGTCATTTTTGCATCATGGCCTAAAAGGCACTGCAATCCCGTAGTGCCCATGATATGCTGACGCCTCTTGCTTAAACTATGAAGTCGATGAACACTAGCCTCACCCCCCAGGCGCCGGCAATCGAGCCCGCCGCCACCGCCGCCGTCACCCCCACCTCTGCGGCTCTGACCCCGCGCAGCTTGCTGAAACAATTGCAAACCCAATTCCCGGCCTTCCGTGATTTCCTGCCTTTGTCGATCGGTATCGACAAGCAGATCCTCGCGATCATGCCTGAACTGGACCGCAAGACCATGCGTACCGCGCTCGGCATCCATACCGGCTCGCTGCGCTACCTGAAAGTCATGGAAAAAGCCAAGGTGCGCCACGATCTGGACGGCACCCCGGGCGCCGAAGTGACCGACACCCACCGCGCCCACGCGACCCAGGTGTTGCAGGACCGCTTCAAGAAAGAAGCCGAACGCAAGAAGGCGGAACGCGACGCCGCCGCGGCCGAAGAAGCGGCCCGCGTGCGTGCCGACAAGCTGAACCAGCTGACCGCGAAGTTCTCGCGCAAGGGCTGAGTTGGCTCCGTTGGCTCAGTTGAACACTCAGCGACCTGCGGCAACGGCGGAGGCCGAGCTTCCGCCCTACGTGGGGATACGCATCGGCGATGTGCGGCTGGTCACCACGGCCGAGCAAGCCGTCGCCGCGCGCGACGCCCTGCTGGCCACCGACGCCATCGGCTTCGATACCGAATCGAAGCCGACCTTCACCAAGGGCGAGACCTCGACCGGTCCGCACCTGATCCAGTTCGCCACCGATCACCAGGCCTATCTGTTCCAGATCGGCCACAGCACGTCGGCGGCCATCCTCGAGGTGCTGCAGGCGGTGCTGGAAACGCCGGCCTTGCTGAAGGTCGGCTTCGGCCTGTCGGACGACGTCAGGCGCCTGCACGCCAAGCTGGCGATCCGCGCGGCCGGCGTGGTCGACCTGTCGGTGGCGCTGCGCGCGCCGGGACAGCGCAACGACCTCGGCGCCAAGACCGCCATCGCCAAGTTCTTCGGCCAGAAACTGCAGAAATCCAAGAAGATCTCGACCACCAACTGGGCGCTGCCGCGCCTGAACGACAAGCAGATCCTGTACGCGGCCGACGACGCCCAGGTGGCCTTGCGCGTCTACCGCCACTACCTTGCGGCCGGCAACAAGCTGCCGCCGGTGAAGGCGGTCAAACTTCCGCGCCCGCCCAAGCCAGTTTAGCCGTGCTATCTGGTATCCTTGCCAGATAGTTACGACCTCAAGGAATGGCATGTCTACCTCATACGTCGTGCGCGCGTGCGCCGCGCTGGCTTTGGCCGGCTGCGGCCTGCCGTCTCTGGCCGCCGCGCCCGCCACCCTGCCCGACACGCTGGAACAACGCGTGGCCGCCTGCACCGCCTGCCACGCCGTCAAGCAACGCGGCGACGCCTTCTTCCCGCGCATCGCCGGCAAGCCGGCCGGCTACCTGTACAACCAGCTGGTGAACTTCCGCGAAGGCCGGCGCCATTATCCGATGATGACCTATATGGTCGACCACCTGCCGGACGCCTACCTGCGCGAGATCGCCGACTACTACGCGCAGCAGCATCCGCCCTACCCGCCGGCGCAGGCCGGCAGCGGCGCCAGCGCCAGCGAAGCCGCACTGGCGCGCGGCCAGGCGCTGGTCCGGCATGGCGATCCGGCCAGGAAGATTCCCGCCTGCGTGGCCTGCCACGGCAACGCGCTGACCGGCGTGGCGCCGGCGATCCCCGGCCTGATCGGCCTGCCCAGCGACTACGTCAACGCCCAGTTCGGCGCATGGAAAAACAAGGTGCGCCGCGCCGCCGCGCCGGACTGCATGGCCGAGATCGCCAACCGGCTGTCCGAGACCGACATCGCCGCCGTCTCCGGCTGGCTCAGCAAGCAAACGCCGGACGCCGCCGCCCGCCCCGGCGCCGCCGACAGCATCGCCATGCCCCTGCCGCTGAACTGCGGCAGCGTGCCAGCACCTTGAGGGTACGCCTATGAAGAAAATTATTTATACCGTAGTCGCGCTGCTGCTGGCCGGCATCCTGTGGGTGCTGTTCGGCGGCTCGGACGATGCGGGACCGGCACCGACCGTCACCGCAGCCCTGGCGCCGGCCGAGCAGATCGCGCGCGGCGCCTACCTGGCCAAGGCCGGCGACTGCATGGCCTGCCACACCGTGCGCGGCGGTGCGCAATACGCGGGCGGGCGGGCGCTGCAGACACCGTTCGGCAGCGTCATCTCGCCCAACATCACCTCCGACAAAGCGAGCGGCATCGGCGGCTGGAGCGCGGACGATTTCTGGCGTGCGCTGCACAACGGCAAATCCAGGGATGGCCGCCTGCTCTACCCTGCCTTCCCCTACACCAACTACACCCGCATCACGCGCGACGATGCGGACGCGCTGTACGCCTACTTCCAGTCGGTGCCGGCGGTGGCGCAAGCCAACCGGCCGCACGCGCTGCGCTTCCCGTACAACCAGCAATTCATGCTGGCCGCGTGGCGCGCGCTGTACTTCAGGCCGGCCGTGTTCCGCGCAGACAGCAAGCAATCGCTGGACTGGAATCGCGGCGCCTACCTGGTGCAGGGCCTGGGCCATTGCAGCGCCTGCCACAGCGCACGCAACACGCTGGGCGCGACCGATGGCGAAGGCTTGTCCGGCGGCCTGATCCCGGTGCTGGGCTGGTACGCGCCCGCGCTCAATTCCGGCGCCGAGGCCGGGCTGGGCGAATGGATGCAACCGCACATCGCGCAACTGCTGAAGACCGGCGTATCGCCGCGCGCGACGGTGTTCGGGCCGATGGCCGAAGTGGTGCAGCAAAGCCTGCAACACCTGAGCGACGGCGACATCAACGCCATGGCGGTCTACCTGAAGGCCTTGCCGGGCGATGGCAACAAATCCGAGTTCGAGCGCGACAAGGGCGCCGAGGCGATGGCCTACCTGTCGGCCGGCGCCAAGCTGTACGAGAAGCACTGCGCGGACTGCCACGGCGCCGGCGGCGCCGGCCTGCCACCCGGCTACCCGCCGCTGGCCGGCAACCGCGCCTTGACGATGGAGCAGGCGGTCAACCCGATCCGCATCGTGCTCAACGGCGGCTTCGCGCCCGGCACACAGGGCAATCCACGCCCCTACGGCATGCCGCCGTTCGGTCACGTGTTGAACGATACCGAGGTGGCGCAGGTCGTCTCCTATCTGCGCAGCGCCTGGGGCAACAATGCGCCACCGGTCAACGGCAACGACGTCAACCGCTACCGCGCGATTCCGCTGGACTAAACCGCAGTGGGGCCACCTCAGGTGGCGAGCGACGGCACGACGGCTTGCAGGCTGGCGACTTCGTAGTCGGGTATCGCTTGCGATTCATTGGCCAGCCGTTCGGGGTTGAACCAGCAGCTGTCGATGCCGTAGCGGTTGGCGCCGAGGATGTCGGCGTCCAGCCGGTCGCCGACGATGACCGCCTCGTCCTTGGCGACGGCGGCGGCCATCTTGCTGGCATATTCGAAGAAACGGATATCGGGCTTGGCGTAGCCGCACGCCTCGGAGGTGGCGACAAACGATATGTGTGCGGCCAATCCCGAGCTGGCGATACGGCGGTTCTGGATGGACTCGACGCCATTGGTGATGATGCCCACCTCGCCCATGCCGGACAAGGTCTCGCACAGGCGCTTGGCGCCATCGATCAGGACCACCGTCTCCGACAGCGATTCCAGATAAAGGCGGCTGGCCGCTTCAGGATCGAGCTCGATGCCGTTCGCCGCGAAGGTCTTGCGAAAACGCTCCACCTTCAGGAAGTCCTTGCTCACGGCGCCCGTCTCGAAGCGCCGCCACAGTTCCACGTTGATCGCCTGGTACTGGTGGAAAATCCCATCGCTGGCATCGCCAAAGCCCAGCCCCTGCATGGTCCGCACGAACGAGAGTTTTTCGGACGCCTTGAAATCGAGCAGCGTATCGTCCAGGTCAAACAAAAACAGTCGGTACTTCATCGCGTCCTTAGTCGTGTTCGGCGAAGCCGATGCGGTCGGTCGTCGCGTTGCGGGCGTCTTCCACACTGACCTTGCCGGCGGCCAGCAGCGCGCGCAGCGAGGCGTTCATCGTGTGGCAGCCCTCGCCCGGCTTGTTCTCCATCCAGTTGCGCAGCGCCGACAGCTGGCCGGTGGCGATCATGGCCACCACGTCCGGGTTCGAGGTCAGGCACTCGGTGGCCAGGTGGTAGCGGTCGCCGTCCACCGACGGCAGCAGCGCCTGGCACAGCACGCCGCGCAGCGCATGCGCCAGGGCCTGCGATTGCGGCTCGGCGTTGCCCAGCAGGCGCACCATCTTCTGCAGGCCCAGCTCGGTCGAACGCGCGTGCAGCGAGGCCAGCACCAGCGGGCCCGATTCGGCCAGCGCCAGCGCTTCCTGCGCCGTCTGGGCGTCGCGGATCTCGCCGATGACGATCACGTCCGGCCGCTCGCGCAGCGCGTCCAGCGCGCCCAGGTAAAAGCTCTCGACGTCGCCGTCGAAGCCCACCTCGCGCTGGGTGATGACGCACTGGCGCTGCGGGATCAGCGTCTCCACCGGATCTTCAATCGTGATGATGTGGCCGGAGCGGTGCTTGTTGATCTCGTCGAGCATGGCGGCGATGGTGGTCGACTTGCCCTGGCAGGTGTCGCCGATGATCAGCACCAGGCCGCTGGTGAGCTTGGCGAAGTTCTGCTCGGCCTGGCGCAGGCCCAGCTGGCTGAGCACCATCGGCTCCTTCGGGAAGCGGCGGATCACGCAACCGAGCCGCTTCTTGCCCTGGAAGCTGAAGCAGTTGGCGCGGATGCGGGCCGTGTGCAGGTCCACCGCGCGGTCGAAGGCGCGGTCCTGGATGCGTTCGGACCAGTTCGGCTCGACCACCTCGAAGAACTCTTGCAGCTCCTCGCGCGTGATCGGCGAATCGGTCACCGCCACCAGCCCTTTCGGCTGGCGCAGCAACAGCGGACTGTTCTGGTGGATCAGGATGTCGCTGAAGATCAGCTTGGAATTCAGCAGATGCAGGATCTGCTCGACTAGCGTGCCGAAGACCGGGTGGTCTTCGTTTTCGATATACGTCAGGGTGCGAATTTGAGACGACTGGTAATTTTCCATCTGTACTCTGATCTCCGTGGGGTCGGTGTTGCTCCGCCAACGATTATAAGAGAAAAATTGCAGCGTCGAAATTTTTTCAGCTGCGGACCTTGGGATATTTGAAGCCGGTGCGCAAGTCCACGCTGTAGCGTTGCTTGCCCTCGGTGACCACCACGTGGTCGGGCGGTTCCTCGCCGGCCAGCGCGCGATAGAAGATCGGCAAGCCCTCGCCTTTGCGGATCAGGTCGTCGCAGCGTTCGTAGACATTCGGACAAGCGGTTTCCGCCAGCAGCGCCTGCACGATGGCTATTTTCCAGGCTTCGACGCCGGCCGACTGGAACTGGCAGATCAGGTAGCCCTGGACGCCGCCCCAGCTGTCGACCAGCAGGCCGGACAGGCCGTCCTCGTCGCCGCGCACCACCGGCACCAGGTCGTTGGGACCGGCCGCGCGCACGCTGGCGGCGCGCTTGGCGACGGCCGCCTTGACGCGGCGCTTGATCAGCGCGTGGTCGACCGGCTCGTCTTCCTTGTAGGTCCAGATGCGGGCGCAGATCTGCGACTTGGCGTTGTAGGCGGCGCGGCCGATGAACTGGCGCGACGAGGTCTGCACCGTGGCGGTGGCGCCCGGCTTGTTCTTTTCCTGCGGCTTGCCCTCGATTTTTTCGACCGCGGAGGCGTAAATCCAGGGGTCGCCGGCCAGCAGGCTCTTTTCCTTGCCCTGTTTGATGGTGATGATAAGCATGTAAGTCCAATAAGTGCTGCGTTGCAGCGTACGGTGTTGCGGGATAGCCCGAATGATACCTCATGCCGGCCCAGACCCCGCCGCCGGACGCGGTCTGGTCCCCGGCTGCTGCATTCTGTGCCGCGCTGGCTGCAATCTGTCGCAGCCGGGTTTCGTGCGCGGGGGCGAGTCCGTAGTATCCAAGCTCATGAGCAGTACCCACCATCAAGAGGAGATCATCATGGCAAATCCATCCGTCCGTAGCGCGCTGCGCACCCTGTTCCTGTCCGCCGGCCTGCTGGCCGTCGCCGCGCCGGTTGGCGTGGCCGTGGCCGGCCCCCTCAGCTGGTTCCATGGCGAGCGCGTGCAGGGCAGCGGCAAGATCGTCAAGCAGAACCGCGAGCTCGGCCATTTCACCTCGCTGGCGACCAGCCTCGGCGGCAATGTCGAGCTGCGCATCGGCAACACCGAAGGCATCAGCATCGAGACCGACGACAATCTGCAGGCCTTGATCGAGACCGTGGTCGACAACGGCACCCTGCGCATCCGGCCGACCCGCAAGGACGTCAACCTGGAGTCGCACACGATGAAGATCGTGGTGCAGGCCCGTTCGATCGAGAAAATCGCCGTGGCCGGTTCCGGCTCGGTCGAAGCCGAGAAGCTGCGCGGCGAAAGCCTGACGTTTGATGTCGGCGGCTCCGGCTCGATCAATGTGCGCAACCTGGAGAGCGAATCGGTGGCGATTGCGCTGGGCGGCAGCGGCAACCTCAAGGCCAGCGGCAACGTCGAGCGGCTGCAGGTGTCGATCGGCGGTTCGGGGCGGGTGCAGGCCGGGCAGCTGGCGGCGCGCGACGTCACGGTCAGCATCGGCGGCTCGGGCCAGGCGACGGTGTGGGCCAAGCAGACGCTGAACCTGAGCGTGGCCGGTTCGGGCGATATCAGCTACTACGGCGACCCGCAGCTGAGCAAGAGCGTGATGGGCTCGGGCACCATCAAGCGGCTCGGTGGTTCGCCGCAGTGAAAACCTGAGCCGGATCGTGGCCGTCAATCAGCGCCTGTATCCAGGCGCTGAGCTGGGCTGCGTCGGCATGATCCACTTTTTCGGCAACCTCCGCAGGCAGTAACGTCTCTCGCCGATCCAGCAGCGCTTGCAAAACACTTTTCAGCGCCACCTGCTCGCCCTCTTGCCGCCCTTGCTGCATGCCTTGCTGCATTCCTTCTAGCATTCCTAGCTGCAACCCTATACGGCGCCCCTCTCTCAACCCATTGCGGCGACCACGCTTGATCGCCTCATCTTCAAGCAAGGCTTCGTAAGTCTTGTATCGTCGATTAAATAGCATCGTTGGCTCCTCCCCCGAGTTCATACTAGCTTCGCCAAATTCTTCCTGCAAGGTCGTGCATACCCAGCGCTTCAGACTATCGCGAACGTTTACAACGTCAGGCGCTTTCATGCGTTCGGCAAAATCGTCCAGGGCTGACAGCATTTCCTTATTAGTCTTTGACCGTAGCAGTCGAAACAAGATGCCCAGAATGTTGGCGGGATCGCCCAGATTCATCTGGCCATGCTGGTCTATGAGCATGTATTGCTGGCGCGGCTGATAGAGCTCCAGCCCATCTGGCGGCGGCAACATCAAGTCGGCTAGCTCCCTGCTGGCACGCCAGGGCCTACGGCCGTGATACAGCACGATCGGCAACACCGGCGGCAACTTGCCGCGTCGCGTCAGCCGATGCTGGGAGACCAGATCCTGAAGCAGCAAGCCGACATAAACCTGCATGCGCAAGGCCATCCATCGGTCGGAGCGGGCCTGGAATTCCAGCAGGATGTAGACATACACCCACTCCCCGCCCACCTTGGCCCGCCACACCATGTCCTGGTGGCGCTGCTTGCCACTGTCGCTGACATAGCTGGCGTTGACGCGCTCGAAGGCTGCCACTTCCAGCGTCCTGGCCCAATCGGCAGGCAAAAATCCACCCAGCAAATCCCGCACGATTTCGGGATGCGCGAAGAGTTGTCGGTAAAGCGTATCGCTGCGGGTGTTCATCCAAAAAATTGTAGCGCCCGCTTGCAGACGCGGGTACGCTAGGCGGGCGCCGTTTGGCCCGCATCAATCCGCTGCGCACAAAACGAAGAAGAACCTCACCACCAGGAGATCCGCTTGAACGTTATCGCCATGTCCGTCCGCCGCGCCTTTGCGCTGCCGCTGTTGCTGCTGGCCTGCTCCGCCGCCTCCGCCGCCCCGCCCGCCGTCACCGCCATCAAGGCCGCCCACCTGCTCGACGTGCGCAGCGGCGCGCTGGTCGACAACGCCGTGGTGCTGGTCAGCGGCGAACGCATCACCGCCGCCGGCAGCAGGCTGGCGATCCCGGACGGCGCCCAGGTCATCGACCTCGGCAACAAGACCCTGCTGCCCGGCCTGATCGACATGCACACCCACCTGACCGGCGATCCGCAGGACGCCGGCTATTCCATCATCGCCAAATCCATCCCGCGCATCACGTTGACCGGCGCCAAGAACGCCCGCCTGACGCTGCAAGCCGGCTTCACCACGGTGCGCGACGTCGGCGCCGACGGCTATGCCGACATCGGCCTGCGCGACGCCATCAACGACGGCGACGTGCCCGGCCCGCGCATCGCCGCCTCCGGTCCGCCGCTGAGCATCACCGGCGGCCACTGCGACGACACCATGCATGCCCCGGAATACAAGCAGACCGCGCTCGGCGTGGCCGACGGCGTCGCCGAAGCGCTCAAGGTCACGCGCCGCAACATCAAGTACGGCGCCGACGTCATCAAGATCTGCGCCACCGGCGGCGTGCTGTCCTTCGGCGACGATCCGCGCACCTCGCAGTACACGCTGGAAGAATTGAAGGCCATCATCGGCGACGCCCACCGCCTGGGCCGCAAAGCCGCCGCCCACGCGCACGGCGGCGACGGCATCAAGCTGGCGGTGCTGGCCGGCATCGACTCGATCGAGCATGGCTCCTACATCGACGACGAAGGCATCAAGCTGATGAAGGAACACAAGACCTGGCTGGTGCCGACGGTCTACCTGGGCGACTGGCTGATCGACAACGCCGAGGCCATCAAGCTGCCGCCGCCGCTGCTGGAAAAAGCCAGGGTGGTGCTGCCGACCGCGCGCCTGAACATCGCCCGCGCCATCAAGGCCGGCGTGCCGGTCGCCTTCGGCACCGACGCCGGCGTCTATCCGCACGGCCTGAACGCGCGCGAGTTCGGCACGCTGGTCAAGCTGGGCATGACGCCGATCCAGGCGATCCGCGCGGCCACGCTCAACGCCAGCGAACTGCTGGGCTGGACCGACAAGGTGGGCACGATCGAAGCCGGCAAGTTCGCCGACCTGATCGCGGTCGACGGCGAGCCGCTGAAAGATGTGAAGACGCTGGAAAGCGTCCGCTGGGTGATGAAAGGCGGCGCGGTCGTCAATCAATGACGCAGGCGCCGGGTAAAACCCGTCATTCCCGCGCAGGCGGGAATCCACATGGCGCCGGCCCTTGCGGCGTTCTATGGGTTCCCGCTTGCGCGGGAACGACCAGGCGCGGCCCGGCTCAGTGCTGGTGCTGCGCCGTGCCGGCCGGCGCCGGCAGCACTTCCAGCACCGGCGCCGGCGCCTTCAGTTTGACGCTGGCGTCGGCGGGAATCTCGTCCCAGGCCACGTTGACCTTGTCGCACTGCTGCACGATGCGGAAGTACAGCTTGCCCGGCCGCGCGCTCAGCTTGACCTGCACCACGAACTCGTCGAAATAAGCGTCCGGCAACGAGCCGCCCTTCCAGCTGATTTCCTGCACCCCGCCATTGGCGCCGAGGTTGATCTTCCAGCCCGCCTTGGGCATCGGCTTGGCACTGGTGGCGCCTTCCGGCAGCGATACGGTCAAGCCCGTGGTGGCGGCGCCGTCGCAGCCGTGGCCGACGCGGAAGCTCAGCTTCTGGAAACTGCCGGCCAGGCCGGTGCTTTGCTCCAGCGTCACGTGCGCCTGCGCCGCCGGCGCCAGCATCGCAGCAGAGCAAGCCAGCGCCAGCATGGTGGTAGTCGTTTTCATCACGGCCCTTTCGGTGGTGTGTACGTCAGCGGTTTGACCGTCACCTCGATGACGACGGTTTCGGCCGGCTTGCCCTTCCTGCGGATCACCAGCGTGACCGGCACGGTCTCGCCTTGCTTCAACTGCCGCTTCAAATCCATCAGCATCACATGGTAGCCGCCGGACGCCAGGTCGACGTTCTGCCCGGCCGGCAAGTCCAGCGCCGGCACGGCGTGCATCTTCATCATCTGGCCGTCCATCTCCATGTGATGGATCTCCGCCACGCCGGCCACGCTGGAACGCACTTCCACCAGCTGCCCGCCCTGCTTGGACGTGAGCTGCATGAACACGCCGGTCGACTTGGCCGACGGCACGGTGGCGCGTATCCAGGCGTCGCGGACTTCGAGCTGGGCCAGGACCAGCGGGCTGGCGGCCGCCAGCAGCAATGCGGTGAGGATTTTTTTCATCAAACGATTATATCAACGCTCGCCCTTGAAGGTCTCGCGGCCGACTTCCACCGTGGTGACGCCGTCGGTCAGCCAGATCTGGCCGTCCTGGATCGTGCATTGCAGCTGCATGCTGCGCTGGGCCATCTTGGACAGCTGCTCGGCGGCGTCGGCGTCGAGGTTGATCACGGTCAGGTTCTTGCAGCGCTCGACCTTGTTGGCCAGCGCCTTCCACCAGATGTGGCTGGTGGCGGCGTAGCTGTAGACGACAACGTGCTCCGAACGGCCGCTGGCCTTCAGGATCACCTTCTCGTCCGGCTGGCCCACTTCAATCCACAACTGGATCGCGCCGGTCAGGTCCTTCTGCCACAGGTCCGGCTCCTCGACGTCGAACAGGCCCTTGGTGAAGGTCAGCGCTTCGTTGGCGTGGATCGCGAAGGCGATCAGGCGCACCATCATGCGCTCGTCGGTTTCGGACGGGTGGCGCGCCAGGGTCAGCGACTGGGTCTCGTAGAAATTGCGGTCCATGTCCGCGATCTGCAAGTCGGCTTTGTAAATTGTTGCTTTGAGGGCCATCGGTGAATCTCTTCGCTTCTATCTTAATGAGTTATTTGAACACGACAGTCTTGTCGCCGTTCTGCAAAATGCGGTGTTCGACAAACCACTTCACGGCGCGCGCCAGCACCACGCACTCGACGTCGCGGCCGATCGCGGACAGCGTCTCCGCATCCATCGAATGGTCGACGCGCTCGACGTCCTGCTCGATGATCGGACCTTCGTCCAGGTCGCCGGTGACGAAGTGCGCGGTCGCGCCGATCAGCTTGACGCCGCGGTGGTGCGCCTGCGCATACGGCTTGGCGCCCTTGAAGCTCGGCAGGAAGGAATGGTGGATATTGATCGCCTTCCCTTTCAGCGCCGTGCACAGGCCGGGCGACAGGATCTGCATGTAGCGCGCCAGCACCACCAGGTCGACGTTGTGTGAGTTCATCAGCTCGATGATCCTGGCTTCCTGCGCCAGCTTGGCTTCCTGTGGCGCACCGGCCGCCAGCGGCAGGTGGTGGAACGGAATATTGTAGCTGGCCGCCAGCTGGTAAAAGTCCATATGGTTGGACACGATGGCAGGAATTTCCACCGGCAGCAAGCCGCTCTTGTAGCGGAACAGCAGGTCGTTGAGGCAATGGCCGATCTTCGACACCATCAGCATCACGCGCGGCTTGTAGTGGGCGTCGCGCAGTTCCCAGTCCAGCTTCATCTCGGCGCCCAGCAGGCCGAAGTCGGCGCGCAGCAGGTCGTCGTTGACGTTGCGGTCTTCCAGCGCGAAGTGCACGCGCATGAAGAACAGCTTCGACTCGCCATCGCCGAACTGGGCCGAGTCGATGATGTTGCAGCCGTGGTCGGCCAGGAAGCCCGACACGCGATGAACAATACCGCGCTGGTCCAGGCAAGAGAGTGTCAAAATGTATTCGGGATTGCTCATATCCACCATCGTTATAGGTCTAACAAGGCCGGTATTGTCGCACGGCTGGGCGCAGACCGTAAAAATAGCACGATCGTTCAATTTACGGTATATTCATCGTCACACTCCACTTTGAGGATACAAAAATGACTATCAACGAGACAAATCTTCAATTCCGCCTGGCGGCCCGTCCGGTCGGCATGGTCAAGGACAGCGACTGGCAGCAGGTCAGCGAACCGGTGCGCGAGCCGGCCGACGGCGAAGTCGTGGTCAAGGTGCTGTACCTGTCGCTCGATCCGGCCATGCGCGGCTGGATGAACGAAGGCAAATCCTACATTCCGCCGGTCGGCATCGGCGAGGTGATGCGGGCCGGCGGCGTCGGCGTGGTGGTGGCGTCGAAGTCGCCCGACTTCGCGGTCGGCGACCACGTGCAGGGCGGCACCGGCGTGCAGCGCTACTGGGTCGGCCCGGCCGGCGACAAGCGCCACGGCTTCCGCAAGGTCGACGCCAGGCTGGCGCCGCTGCCCACCTACCTCAACACGCTGGGCATGCCCGGCATGACGGCCTACTTCGGCCTGATCGAATCGGGCCAGACGAAAGCCGGCGAGACGGTGGTGGTGTCCGGCGCGGCCGGCGCGGTCGGCCAGACCGTCGGCCAGGTGGCCAGGCAGCTGGGCTGCCGCGTGGTCGGCATCGCCGGCGGCAAGGACAAGTGCGATTTCGTGGTCAATCAGCTGGGCTTTGACGCCTGCATCGACTACAAGGGCGGCTCGGTCAAGGACGGCCTGAAGGAACACTGCCCGAACGGCGTCGACGTCTACTTCGACAACGTCGGCGGCGACATCCTCGACACCGTGCTGACCCGCATCAACATGAAGGCGCGCATCGTCATCTGCGGCGCCATCTCGCAATACAACAACACCACGCCGGTCAAGGGCCCGGCCAACTACCTGGCATTGCTGGTGAACCGCGCGCGCATGGAAGGCATCGTCGTGTTCGACTACGCCGAGCGCTACCACCTGGGCATCGCCGCGCTGGGCCAGTGGATGAAGGAAGGCAAGGTCAAGAGCAAGGAGGACATCGTGCAGGGCCTGGAACACTTCCCGCAAGCACTGAACATGCTGTTCGAAGGCAAGAACTTCGGCAAGCTGGTGCTGCAGGTGGCGGCCGAATAAATCCGGGGAACTTTTCTAGCGTTGGCCGCGTCTATCCTTCGGCTGCACACACCGCCGGGCCGCAAGCCCGGCGTTTTTCATTGAAGGACCACGACGAGGACGCATCATGTTTCCCCAAACCATCCCACCCGCGATCAAATCGCACATCGACATCCTGATCACGCTCTACACCGACATGGCCCGGCGCACCTTGGAAGCGCTGCAAAGCCTGAGCGAACTGAACATGCAGTTTGGCCGCGACCTGATCGCCGAATGCGGCGCCAACACCCAGCGGGTGATGGCCAGCAAGGACGCCGCGCAACTGGGCTCGGCCGTCGGCGCCCAGCTCACGCCGGGCTGGGGCGCGCTGCAAAACTACCAGCAACATTTGGTCGAGATCCTCAGCCGCGCCAACTCCAGCCTGGCGCAAACGGCCGCCACCCACATGCCGGCCGTGCGCCGCACCGCCACCAATGTGGCCGAGGAAATCATGCACCAGGCCTCGGAGCAGACCGCGCGCACCGCCGAGCAGATGTCCAAATACCAGATGGCGAGCGAACTGCGCCATTAATCGCCTTCTTTGTGGAACTTTCGTCAACCTTGATTCTCTAATCATGCAGAGCGGCCGGCTTCAGGGCTGGCTGCTCGGGGAACCCTGACGGAATTTCATAACACTCATGAGGAGGTCTTATGGCCAGTAATGCAGGTAACGATCAAAGCAAGCCGAAAGGCACGGCCAAACGCGGCTTTGCGGCGATGGACGAAGCAACCCAGCGCGCCATTGCCAGCAAGGGCGGACAGGCGGCCCACCAAAAAGGCACGGCCCATGAATTTGATTCGGAAGAAGCGCGCCGGGCCGGCCAGAAAGGCGGCGAGGCGGTCAGCCGCGACCGCGAGCACATGGCGCAGATCGGCCGCAAAGGTGGGGAAAGCCGGCAGTCCGCGGCCCGCGCCAACGCCGAGAAAAACGCCGCCAACGGCACGCGCGGCGCCGGGTCCGAACAATCTTCCAAGGGAGGCAGCCAGCAAGGCGGCAAAGTCGCCGAACGTTGATCGGCGTCAAGCGGGCGGGCGCGTCGGCGCCCTGCCCGCCTAGGCCTCCAGCGCTTGCCGCAGGCGCAGCAGCATGGAGGCATGCGCGCCGGGCGCCGCGGCGGCCATGCTGAGCGCCCCCAGGCCGTAGGGCTTGCCATCGACCTGGGTCGCCTGGCCGCCGGCCTCGCGCACCAGCAGCGCGCCGCCGATGCAATTGAAGCCGTCATCGCCGAATTGCCAGTAGCCGTCGAGGCGGCCGCATGCGACATAAGCCAGTTGCAGCGAGGTCGCGCCCGGGCTGCGCACCGCCGCCACATCGGGCAGCATGACGCTCAGCGCGGCGCCGGCCTGGCGCACCGCGCGCCGGTCGCGGCCGGCAAACGGCGGCTGGCTGGTGGCGACGATGCCCTGGTAGTGGCTGGCGCGGTTGTTCACGCGCATGCGCTCGCCGTTGCGATAGGCGCCGTGGCCCCACACCGCATGGAACATCTCGTCATGCACGGCGTCGAAGATGGCGCTGAACACCGGCACGCCCTCGCGCATCAAGGTCAGCGACATGGACCAGCTTGGTATCGCGCGCAGGAACTGCGCCGCGCCGTCGATGGCGTCGCAGATCCAGTATTCGCCGCGCTCGGCCAGGGCGGCGGTTTCGGCATCCTCCGCGACGGTGTCGCCCAGCTCGTCTTCCAGCCAGCCGATGGCGGGATAGCGGCGGCCCAGGGCCCGCTTCAGCCCGGCGTTGGCGGCGCCATCGATGCGGCGCAACGCCGTCATCATCTCGTCCACTTCCATCACCGGCTCCTGGCGCCAAAAGCTTGCGCACAGACCGGCGCCGGCCTCGCGCAGCAGCGCCAGCACTTCTTCCGTATCGATTGCAGTCATGCCGATTCCTTGCTATAAGCTAAAGTCCTAGATTGCCAGATAACTCAACTCCTGACTAACTGGCGACAGACAAGTAATATCGCAATCGGGCCAAAATATGGGTAGCAACGACTACGGCGACAAGCGGCTGACGGACGACATGCCGATCATGGTGGCCGCGCAGCACGCCGACCACAGCACCAGCAGCATCAAGCATGTGCACCACCATCCGGAAGGCCAGCTGTATATTCCGCTGCAAGGCGTGATCGTGGTCGAGGCCGGCGACGTGCGGCAAGTGCTGCCGCGCGGCCGGCTGGGCTGGATACCGCCGAACATGCCGCACGGCGCCACCGCCTACGCCAGCACCTTCAAGCCGGGCCTGGCCGGCTACACCATCCATCTGGCGCCCTCGCTGTGCGCCGAGCTGCCGCCGCGCTCGCGCGTGATGCGCATGTCGCCGCTGGCCGCGTCGCTGCTGGAGCGCATGGTCGCGTGGCCCGGCGGCATGCCGGCCGACGCCGCCGGACGGCGGCTGATGACGGTGTTCCTCGACGAGGTCCACGCGGCCGACGAAGAACCGCTGCACCTGACCATGCCCAGCCATCCACGGCTGCAGGCGATGGCGGCGGCGATCGCCGACGATCCTGCCGACGAGACCGATCTCGATGCCTGGGCCGCCAAACTGGGCTGGTCGCGCCGCAGCCTGACGCGCCACTTCCGCGACCAGACCGGCATGTCGCTGGTGGAGTGGCGCCAGGTGGCGCGCCTGCAAAAAGGGATGGAGTTGCTGAACGGCGGCGCCTCGGTGACGACGGTGGCGCTCAGCCTGGGTTATGACAGCGTCAGCAGTTTTATCGCGCTGTTCCGCCGCATCCTGGGCGTCACGCCGGCGCGCTTCGCCCAGTTCGAGTCGTGATCAGGCCGGCGTGCCGAGGATCACGCTGGACGCCTTGAAGATGGCGCTCGCTTCCATGCCCACTTCCAGCGCCAGCGTTTCGCCGCTGTCGCGGGTGACCATGGCGGCGATGGCGCCGCCGCCCGGCAGTTCAATGCTGACCTCGGTATTGACGGCGCCCACCTGCACCCGCGTCACCCTGCCGGTCAAGCGGTTGCGCGCCGAAAATTTGGCGCCGCCCATCTCCGTCACCACGATCACCGACGAAGCCTTGACCAGCGCAAACGCTTCGTCGCCGATGGCCAGGCCCAGGCTGTCGCTGCTGTCACGGGTGATGGTGGCGATGATGTACTGGCCGCCGACGATCTCCAGCGCCACCTCGTCGTTGACCGCGCCCCGCTTGAGCGCGACCACGGTGCCGCTGAACTGATTGCGCGCGCTGGTCTTCATCTTCATCCTTTGTATCAGCAAGAAATCGTCGGCCAGCGCGTGCGACTGGCTGCTCAGGTGCGCCACGAATTTGCGGTGCTCGGCGTCGATCTTGCGGAAATTTTCCACCAGTTGCGCGCCGCGCGCCGTCAGCCGCGTGCCGCCGCCGCCCTTGCCGCCCGCCGCCCGTTCCAGCAGCGGCTCGCCGGCCAGGTTGTTCATCGCCTCGATCGCGTCCCACGCCCCCTTGTAGCTCATGCCGACCGCCTTGGCCGCGGCCGTGATCGAGCCCTGTCCGGCGATGGCTGCCAGCAGCGCCATCCGGTCCTGGCCGCCCAGCTTCTGGCCGCCGACGGTCAGCCATACATTGCCCTGCAATGCCATTGCGTGTTCTTCAGGCTTCATTGCGCTCCACGAGTTCCAGCTCCCTGACGTCGGCCATGCTACCATTTTCCATGCGCAGCACGTGCTCGCCGAAAGCGCGCACGTCCTCGGGATCGTGGGTGATCAGTATCATCGGAATGCCGAGGCGGCGTTGCAGCGCGTCCAGCTCGGCGCGCATGCGTTCGCGCAGGCCGGGATCGAGCGCCGCGAACGGTTCGTCCAGCAGCAGCGCCGCCGGCTCCGGCGCCAGCGCGCGCGCCAGCGCCACCCGCTGCCGCTGGCCGCCGGACAGCTGATGCGGCAACTGATGCGCCACATGGTCCAGCTCGAACGCCTGCAGCCAGTAGCGGACCGCCGCGCCATCCACGTGCGCCAGCGGATTGCGCCAGCCGCGCTGCAAACCGAAGGCGATGTTCTGCCGCACGTTCAGATGCGGGAACAGCGCGTAATCCTGGAACAGATAGGCCAGCCGCCGGCGCCGCGCCGGCAGGTCGACACCGTTGCCGCTGTCGAACAGGCTGCGGCCGGCCACCTCGATGCGGCCGCTGTCGGGCGCCATCAGCCCGGCCACCGCCTTCAGCAGCAGGCTCTTGCCCGCGCCCGACGGGCCGTGGACGACGATGCGCCGGCTGTCCGACGCCAGTCGCGCGCGCAGTTCGAACGTGCGTGAGCCGGAACGCAGGGTCTTGGCGATGTCGATATCGATTTGCATGGTCAGGCCTGCGGATTGCGGTTGGGCGTCAGTTTGTTCGCCGCGATCAGCACCACGATGCAGACCACGGAAGTAATGATCACCAGCAGGTTGGCGCTGTCGTCCTGCCCGGCCTGCACGGCTTCGTACACGGCGATCGACAGCGTCTGCGTCTTGCCGGGGATGCTGCCGGCCACCATCAGCGTCGCGCCGAACTCGCCCATCGAGCGCGCGAACGCCAGCAAGGCGCCGCCCAGCACGCCGCGCCAGGCCAGCGGCAAGGTCACGCGCAGGAACACGCCGAACGGCGGGATGCCCAGCACCCTGGCGGCCTGCTCCAGCTGGGTGTCGACCGTTTCAAACGCCGCCCGCGCGCCCTTGAGCACCAGCGGAAACGCCACCACGGCCGCCGCGATCACCGCCGCCTGCCAGGTGAAAATCAGGTTGATGCCGAACGCTTGCTGCAGCCACGCGCCGAGCACGCCGTGGCGGCCGATCAGCACCAGCAGGTAGTAGCCAAGCACGGTGGGCGGCATCACCATCGGCAAGGTCAGCAGCGCATCCAGCAGCTCGCGCCCCGGAAAGCGCTTGCGCGCCAGCAGATAGCCCAGCGCCACGCCGAGCACCAGGTCCACCAGGGTCGCCCAGCACGCCACCTTCAGCGACAGGCGCAGGGCGATCCAGGCCGGTTCGGCGAGCAGCACGTCCACCGCTTACGGACGGCCGAAACCGTACTTGGCCAGGATCGCCTGGCCGCTGGACGAGCGCACGTAATCGGCGAACTGCTGGCCGGCGGCGGCCTGCGGACCGGCCGCGATCACCGCGATCGGATAGCTGACCGGGGTTTCGGTCGGCACCGTGGCGACCACCTTGACCTTGTCCTTCATCACGGCGGCGTCGGTGGCGTAGACGAAGCCGGCATCGACTTCGGCGCGCGCCACGTAGTCCAGGCTCTGGCGCACCGAGGCGCCGAAGATGGCCTTGGGCTCGACGGCGGCCCACAGCCTGGCCTGCTCCAGCGCATGCCTGGTGTAGCGGCCCGCCGGCACGCTGGCCGGATTGCCCATCGTCACGCGGGTGACGGCGGCCTGCCGCAAATCGGCGACGCCCTTGATCGGCAAGCTGGCGGCGGCCGGCGTGATCAGCACCAGGCTGTTGCTGGCGAAATTCTTGCGGCTGCCGGCGGCCAGCAGTTTCAGGCTGTCGGCCTTGTCCATCGCGTCCTGGTCGGCGGACGCGAACACGTCAACCGGCGCGCCCTTGGCGATCTGCTGCACCAGCGGATCGGAGGCGGCGAAATTGAACTGCACCTTGTCGCCCGCATGCTCTTTCTCGTAGGCGGCGCCGATTTCCTTGAAAGCATAGCTCAGGCTGGCCGCGGCCGACACCGTGATATCGGTCGCCGACGCCGTAACGCCCGCCGCCGCCAGCACCAGCGCCACCCCGAGTTTCAATGCATGCATCGTTTTTTCCTTTAGGTAAGAGAACCGTAATAAACTCGATTATATAGCGATGCAGGGGATAGTGCGCTATGCCGAAATGACTATACGGTCTATGGCGACGGCGGCGGCGAACTCGGTTTCCGTTACAACGATGCAGGAGTTTTTCCGGCGCCTGGAAACGCCGCAAAAAATACGACCTCCCGCGACGGCTAGTGGTGCGACAGGATATTCAGCAGGCGCCCGAACGGATCGCGCACGAACAGTCGCCGCACGCCCCACGGCTCGCTGACGGGACCGTACTCGAGCGCGAGCCGCGCGGCGACCAGGCGCCGGTGGACTTCAGCCAGGTCGTCCACCTCGATCGACAGGTCCGGCACCGGCGTGCCCGATCCGCCCTCGGACGCAAAACTGATCTGCGGCACCGCCTGGCCGGCGCCCGCCAGCGTCACGATCCAGCCGTGATCCATGACGACAGCCAAGCCCAGCACGCCCGAATAAAACGCCTTGGCGGCCTCGATGTCCACCGTGGCGATATTGCTCACGATCCGTGTCACTTGCATTTGAACTCCCTCCAAAGATGGGGAGGACGGCCGGGTGTGGTACATTCACGCCTCGATTCTTTCCAGCCGTGCCCAACATGTCCTCCCTGAAGTACCTCAGCGCCTATTCCGAGCAAACCCAGCAGCAAGTATCGCAACTCCTGGCCCAGGACCGCCTGGGCGAAGTGCTGCTCAAGCGCTACAGCAAGGCGCACGAACTGCGCACCGACAAGGCACTCTACCAGTATGTGCAGGATTTGAAAAATGAACATTTGCGCAACGCCGAGCCGATCAACAAGGTCGAGTACGACAGCAAGATCCACGTGATTAATCACGCCTTGGGCCTGCACACCTCGATCTCGCGCGTGCAGGGCGGCAAGTTGAAGGCCAAGCACGAGATCCGCGTGGCGACCATGTTCAAGGAAGTGCCGCAGGAATTCCTGACCATGATCGCGGTCCACGAACTGGCCCACGTGAAGGAAAAGCAGCACGACAAGGCGTTCTACAAGCTATGCACCTACATGGAGCCGAACTACCACCAGTACGAGTTCGACCTGCGCCTGTACCTGACCCACCTGGACACCGGCGCTGGCCGATTGTGGACTTAACCCATCGAACCAAGCCCGGACGCCGGGACTAAGCCTTCAGCAGCCGCAGCAAAGCCTGGGGTTCCGGCGCGGACATCATCAGCGCCGCGTGCTGCGGACGGATGAAGCCCTGCGCGCTGGCGTGCGCGATGAAGCCGCTCAAGCCGTCGTAGAAGCCGTCCACGTTCAGCAGCCCGATCGGCTTGGCGTGGATGCCCAGTTGCGACCAGGTCAGCATTTCAAACAATTCCTCCAGCGTGCCCATGCCGCCCGGCATGGCGATGAAGCCGTCGGCCAGCTCGGCCATCATGGCTTTGCGCTCGTGCATGTCCTTGACGATGAACTGGCGCGTCAGGCCGGTGTGGCCCACTTCCCGCTCGACCAGCGCGGTCGGGATCACGCCCGTCACCTCGCCACCCATGCGCAGCACTTCGTCGGCGATGATGCCCATCAGGCCCACATTGCCGCCGCCGTAGACCAGCGACAGGTTGTCCGCCACCAGGGCCCGGCCCAGGGCGCGGGCCGCCTCGGCATACGCGGGACTTACACCGGCGTTGGCGCCGCAATACACGCAAATAGCTTGCACTACTGTTTTTCCTCTTCCAGTTCTCGTTTGGCCGCGTCCGCATCGAGCCGTTCCATCGCATCGTGGATGGCGCAGCGGGCGGCTTGCTCACACAGGCTGATCGCTTCGGCCTGCTTCCTCTTACCTTCCAGCACGATCATCGCGCGCGCGTAGCGGACCCTGGCGATTGCCGACTCCGGCGCCAGCGCCAGCGCGGTCTGAAACTGTTTATAACATTCTTCCTTTTTCACGCCATAGGTCAGGCCGCCGATCATGGCGCCCACCTTGTCGAGGATCTCGGCATGGTAGACGCCCAGCGCGATGTGGGCGTCGGAGCGCAGCGGTTGCAGGTGGATCGCCTTGTCCAGGCTGTTGCGCACCTTGGCGCCCAGGCCCTGCGCCAGCGCCTTGACCACCGAGATCCCTTGCGAATACTGGCCCAGCGCATACGCGTGCCAGTAGTGGCCGGACGAATTATTCGGTTGCTCCAGCTGCTGGCGCTCGCAGCGCTCGGCCACGCATTCGAAGGTGGCCAGCTTTTTTTGCGGACTGCGCTCCAGGTAGTGCGCGTAGATGCAGATGGCCTTGTGCGCCACCGAGTAGCCGTTCACGCCGACGTCCAGGCCCAGCCGCGCGGCCCGCTCGAACTCGCCGGCATGGAAGGCGATCCAGGCCTGCACCAGCAAGGGGTTGGCCGGGAACGGCTCCTGGTCGCCGCCATGCAGCACCGGCCAGGCCGCCTCCAGGCTGGCCGGCGTGTACTGGTATGCGGGGTCGGGATACGGAAAGGGGTTCCACGCCATGGCAGTCTCCGTCGGCTTACTTGAGCTTCTTCAGGTATTCTTCGGACAGTTTCTGGAACAGCAAACTGGTTTCGTTGCGCAGGTAGGGACCGATCTGCGACAGCACCTGGTAGCAGCCGCGCGCCAGCGCGTCGGCCATCGATTGCTGCTCGCTGTATTTGCGCGGGTTGCGCACGTATTCGTAGGACAGCCAATAGGTCGCCACCACCACCATGTTGGTGGCCATGGCGTCGATCGCGGTGTCGGAGGCTTCCAGCGATTTTTCGCTGCGCAGGTCTTCGCACAGCTGCTTGGCCACCTTGATCTTGTGCGCCAGGATTTGCTTGAAGTGCAGCTCCAGCTTGCGGTTGCGCGACAGCAGGTCGTTGAGGTCGCGGTAGAAGAAGCGGTAGCGCCAGATCAGTTCGAACATCAGGTGCAGGTACAGCCACACGTCCTCGATGTTGGAGCGGCGGCCGTTGGGCACGGTCAGGATGCGCTCGATCTCGGCTTCGAACTGGACGAAGATCGAGTTGACGATGTCGTCCTTGTTGCGGAAATGGTAGTACAGATTCCCCGGCGAGATATTCATCTCCTCGGCGATCACCGTGGTGGTGATGTTGGGTTCGCCGAACTCATTAAACAAGCGCAGCGACAGTTCGAGTATGCGTTCGCGGGTACGGCGGGGTGCTTTTTGTAGCATAGCAAGGAAACCTCTGTTTATTCTCCTGCAAGCATAACACCGATGAGACTATCTTAGAAACATCCGTGCGTGCTTTTACGCGCACATGCCGTCCTGATGCCGCAAGATGCGGCCAAACCGGGCTAACGCCGGCTATTCTTCAGTTTTTCCGCCGCGCGCAGCGCCGCCACCTGCAAGGTCAGCTCGTCGATTCGCCGGTTCAGCGCCGCCAGCTCGCCGGCGGTCGGCACGCCGATCGAGCTCAGCGCGCGCAGCACGCGCTCCTCGAACAGCTGCATGGAGAAGAACTTGCCCTCCTCTTCCTGCGCCTTGGCGAAGGCGCTCAGGCCCGCCTGCCAGATCTCCTGCGAGGACATGCGTACGACTTCCGCGGTTTGCTGGTCTTCATTGCGCTTCAACTTCTTTGCCATGTGAACTTCCCAAGTGTGCATTGCCGGGATTCGATTGTAGTCGGCAAAACTAGAGCGCGTTTTCTAATGCTCGGGCGACGCGGCCAGCCACTTGTGCTGGAGCTTCCGCAGGCTGCCGTCCCGTTTGAGCTCGCGCAGCGCGCCGGCCCAGGCCTCGACCAGCGCCTCCGGCGTGCCGTTGGAAAAGGCGAAATACACCTCGGCCGTGCCCAGCCGCAGCGCCACCTCGACCTCGTCCGGGCGGTGGCCGGCCCGCGCCATGGCGCCGGGCATCAGCTCCTCGCCGTCGAACCACAGGTCGAAGCGGCCGCTCATCAGCATCTTGGCGGCGATTTCGGAGGTATTGGTTTCGTCGGTGACGTTGAAGCCCAGTCCGCGCGCCATGTTGACGAAGATGCTGCCGCGGCGCGCGCCGGCATGCGATTGGTACAGGCCGGGATCGTGCCGCTTCAGTTCGGCCAGCCGTCCGCTGGCGACGTAGGCCACCACCCGCGATGTGAAGATCGGGCCGACGAACTGCATCTGGCGTTCGCGCTCCGGGGTGCGCACCACCGTCAGCAACATCACGTTGGGGCCGGCCTCGGCCAGCGTCTGGGCGCGCGCCCACGGCACGATGTCGATCGCGTCATGCCGGCCCAGCTTGTCCTGGATGCGGCGCGCCAGCTCGACCGCCAGGCCGGCCGGCTGGCCGGTGTCGGTATAGCTGATCGGCTTGCTGTCCATGCCGTAGATCTTCAGCGCAGGCGTGTCCGGCGCGGCGGACGCCAGGCCGGCGCACAGCAGCAATATGGACAAACTGGACATCATGCGCATCTTCAACCTCGAACTCGACCTTCAACAGCTCGATAGTAAGCCAGATTTTTGCTGATGGGCTAGCTCTCCAGCGCCATTGTGGGTTGAGTGTTGGGAAAAATCTGCTCGACCGTAAGGGCAAGCAGCGGCGCCGGAACGTATCGTTTCGCCTTTGCTTATGCGATATCTACTCTTTCGGCGATTCGATACCCGTTCCAATATATTTATTAAGAAATTGCAGCAGCGTTTCGTAATAAGTGACTTGGTCACTGATGTAGTACAAGCCGTGCCCTCCACGTTCAAAGGTCAGCCATTGCACTTTCTTACCTTGCTGTTCCAGCGCACGCTTCATTTTCTCGCCGTGAGCGATCGGCACGCGCACATCCTCCTCACCATGCATCAGCAACACGGGCGCAGAAATTCGGTCTGCATGTTTGAGTGGCGATACTTGATCAAACTGTTCTTTATTGAGTCTGGCATCGCCGATACGTGTCAGCATCAGCTCGCGGGTGACCTTGTCGCCCGAGGCATCCGAACTATCCTTGAACATATATTCGATGTCCGAAACGCCAGCCCCCGGTGTCAGACTAGTTGTCGCCTCTAGATTTTACCCAAATATAGAGGTGTACGATGGCAGCAAGACATTCACAGGCGTTTGTTGAACAGGCGCTGGTCAAGGTATTCTCTCGCGGCGGCAGGAGCGTGCAGTCGGTCGCGGACGATATCAACGTCAATTACCACACGCTCAAGAATTGGATGGTGAGGAAAGTAGTGGATAAATCGAACATGCCAGCAGCAAAAGAGAAGCGCCCTCAGGATTGGAGCGCTCAGGAGCAACTGGTCGCGCTGCATGAGACACACGGCATGGCAGGCGAAGCATTGAGCGCGTGGTGTCGTGAGCACGGCATTTTCCCCCATCATTTGACCGAGTGGCAGTCGGCGTTTTGCACGGATAGGAAATCGGCGCCGGCCGAGTCCAAAGCGCTGCGCACGCTCAAGGAAGACAATGATCGACTGCAACGAGAGGTGCTACGCAAGGACAAGGCGCTGGCGGAGGCGGCAGCGTTACTGATCCTGCAAAAAAAGTTCCGGGCGCTGTGGGAGGACGAGGGCAAATGACCTCGCTGCCGGAGCGCCATGAGGTGATGACCCTGGTCGCTGAAGCGGTCAAGGCCGGTGCGCGACAGGCCGAGGCTTGTGCGGCAATCTCGTTTAGCGAACGCACGCTGCAACGGTGGCAGCAAGACGTGCTGCGCGGGGACCAGCGGCCGGCGCGGGTGCAGGCGCCGACGAACAGTCTCAGTGCGCTTGAGCGCGACCAGTTGCTCGCTGTCGCCAACTCGGAAGAGTTCGCGAGCCTGCCGCCCAGCCAGATCGTGCCGCGTCTGGTCGATCAAGGTGTGTACCTGGCCTCGGAATCGACCTTCTATCGGGTGTTGAAGGCCGAAAAGCAGTTGGCCCATCGAAGTGCCGAACGTCCTGCGCAAGTCCGCCACAAGCCGCGCGCGCTGCTGGCCACAGGCCCAGGACAGTTGTACAGCTGGGACATCACATACCTGCCAACGCCGGTAAAGGGTCTCTATTTTTACCTGTACTTGTTCATGGATATCTTCAGCCGGAAAATTGTGGGCTGGCAGATTTACGATGTGGAAAGCAGCGAACTTGCAGGCGAAGTCGTGCGTGATATTTGCCAGCGGGAGAACATCGCCCCGGACCAGGTCGTGCTGCATTCGGATAATGGAAGCCCGATGAAGGGCGCGACTATGCTGGCCACGTTGCAGGCGCTGGGCGTCATGCCATCGTTTAGCCGGCCATCGGTGAGCAACGACAATCCGTTCTCGGAGTCGTTGTTCAAAACGCTGAAGTATAGGCCTGCCTACCCACGCAGCGCCTTCGACAGCCTGTTGGCAGCACGGCAGTGGGTCGGAAGCTTTGTGAATTGGTACAACCACGAGCATCGTCACAGCGCGATCCAGTTTGTGACGCCAGCACAGCGCCACGCCGGCCTGGACGCGGCATTGCTGCGCAATCGGGACGCGGTGTATCAAGCAGCAAGAGCCGCGCATCCGCGCCGCTGGAGTGGCGAAACGCGCAATTGGACGCCGGTATCCGTCGTGCATCTCAATCCGGATCAGACGCGCAGCAATGCGGCTAAATCGGAGGAAAACGACCTGCTCAAAAAAGCAGCATAACAATCAATTTGGGCGACAACTAGCTTGACAGCCACCGCCAGCGAAGCTGACGCCACAACGATACAGGTCCGGTGTCTTGGCCAAGCCCCACAATGCCGCATATCCGCCATAACTTGTACCGGCAATGCAGATGCGCCTGGGGTCAACAACGCCCTGTTTGATCAGATACTGAACACCGGCAGTGATGTCGTCCTGCATTGCCAGACCCCACTGGCCAAATCCCGCTTCCTCAAAGTGCCGGCCAAAACCGCTGGAGCCTCGAAACTGCGGTTGGAATACGGCATAGCCATTGGCGGCAAGAATCTGAACTTCTTCATTCCAATTCCAGTAATCCCTTGCAGTCGGCCCCCCATGAATCAGCACCACCAACGGCGCAGCTTGAGTCTTATCGTCTGGAAGGGTCAAAAATGCGGGCACGGTCAAGCCGTCAGGTGCCGTATAGGTCAGCATTTGCATCGGCCGCAGCGACGCTTCGCTCACAGCCGGCCGAGCCCTAGCAACAAGCTGCAGCGAATTAGTCTCCAGATCGAGCAAATACCAACATCCAGGATCAACGTCGCCATAAGAAAACACTAACACCTTTCCTTTCGGATTACCGCTAATCCGATTGATGCGATTGGGCAGCGCCATGTCAACGCTTTGCTGAACACGGCCCCAGGCCGCGTCGAACCAAATCTGCTGAGGCGTCATGCCGCCGGTCGTGACACGTTCGAATGAAGACTGATCGATGCCGCCAACGGTAAGAATATCCTGGGTCGGATGGCCAGCCATCATCTCGCCTATTGTATGAAGCTTGGTGTCATAGCTAAAAATCGCATAGGTATTGCGTCCGTGGCGGGCAGAGATCACCAGAGTGTCAGGCTCGTCCGGCACATACATCGGCGTCCAGTAATCGTCCGCCAATTTAAATTCACTCAACTTTTCCCAATCGGCTTTGCCCGACGACTTGTACCAGTTGGTAATCGTCGAAACATCTTTCCAAAACGCCGAGTTGACGACCGTGACCGCGCGCAGTTCCCCGTGGCGGTCGAAGGCCCAATTGATGACTTTCCCACCAGGATGCCTGAGCTTTCTGGAGTCACCGGTACGTGCATTAACCAGTTCAACGTCGCCATCTTTAACATTGGAATAAACCAGGAGATTTGGCGAGAGTGGATTTCCGCGTTCGGCAGGGCCGATAACCTGCTCACCCAATTCGGCAACTTTCTTTCCTGCGAGGTTGATCGACTCGGCTTCGATACCATAGTCCACCGCGATCAGATCATTTCCGACCCAAGTGACACTGCGCGGCATTTTGTTGAAAGTCCAAAATCCCTCGGTGACCCGCTTGCCGGTCGATAGCATCCGCACTGCCATGGTGTCCGTATCATGCAGCAGCAAACCGTAATTCGTGCCGTTAAAAATGACGCTCACCAGATGTTTGCCATCAGGAGACAGGCTTACCTCGCGCGTCCCCCTCGGATCGACCGCCTGCTCTATGGTCAGTGATCCGCCCAACGTGTCCCCTGATACGATTGCCAACGCCAATATGGCCGCAAACATCCCCTTCATTCCTGCCCCATACACAATGTTATCAATCCAGCATTGTGACAGAAAATATTAAAAGTAAATCATTTTCCCCGAAGGCAATGATTCAGAAATCGCGCGCCGTCAGCGCGTCGAACTGGTCCTGGCTGGGGAAGTTGCGCAGGCGGTAGCGGGCCGGGTAGCCCTCCACGCTGTGCCGCAACTCCTCGATGCTGGCGCGCAGGTCGTCCCAGGCCACCAGCTTGGGGGCGCCGGCGCCGTGTTCCCGGCCATCGTCGGGCCGCACCAGCGCCACCAGGTCCACCTCCGGCAGCAAGGTGTCGACGCCCTCGGTCCAGACGCCATAGCTGATCAGGCGTCCGCTGTCTTTCTTCTGCACCAGCTGGCAGGTGGCGACGAAGATGTCGACCTCGTTCTGTTCGTTGGCCTTGTCCAGCAGCTGTTTTTGCGAGGCGTAATCGTCGGCCAGGTAGATTTTTTTCAGTTGCGCCAGCTCGGCCTGCACTTCCGCGTCCGCCGGCAGGTAGGCCACCGCCCTGCCCTGCTCGAAGCGGTACATCAGCGCGGAAATGCTGCGGCCCTCGTCGCTGGCGTAGCTGCGCGACAAGGCCAGCATGGCCAGCTGCGCCGCGCTGTCGTTGGACGAGGCCACCAGCAGCCGGTTGCGGGTCGGGATCATGACCACCGGCTCGCCGCCCACCTCCAGCCGGAAAAACAGGTCGGCCAGCAGGATGCGCGAGGCTTCGTACGAATCGTCCCAGGCCGCCAGCAGCAGGCCGGGCGCCACCCGCACGAAGTTGGCCACCGTCATGTCGCGCAGGTTGTCGAGCGCGGCCGACAGCGCCACGTCGAAGGACACGCCCCAGTCCGACAGCGCGGTGTGCGACAGGGTCTGGATCGAGTGCGGGCTGTCGTAGGCCAGCATCAGCACGCTGTCCGCGCTGAACGGCGCCGAGCCTTGCGTAAGCGGCTGCGTTGCGCGCTGGCCGGCGTGCATCAGCCGCAGGTACTCGAGCATGGAGCGCCCGCGCAGCACCGGGCGCAGGCCGGCGCGCGCCTCGGCAAAGGTGGCCGGCATGGCCGGCGCCTGCATGCTGCGGATGTAGTGGGCCAGCACCTCGGGCCGCTGCCCGCGCCTGGCGTCGCAGTAATCGCGGTAGGCGTTGTGCAGGTGGTAGATCTCGGCGCTGCCGCTGGCGCCGACCAGGCGGAATTCGCCGGCGTCATAGCTGAGCGGTCCCGCATGGCCGCTGTCGGCGAAGGCCTTCAGCGCCAGTCGGGCGAATTTCTGTTCGGTTGGCGTGGACCTGAAAAAATCAAGCAGGCCCAAACTCACTCCCTGAGGTCTTCGGTAACCGCCTGCAACGGCAGCGCCGGCGCGTGGCCGCCGTGCACCTGCGCGTGCAGCCGGAAGCCTTCGCGGATGTTCTCGCGCAGCACCGCGCCCTTCCACGGCTTGGTGTAGAAGCGGTCGATGGCGCCGTGGTTGATGGCGGCCATGATCGGCGTCAGGTCGGCATAGGCCGACAGCATGATGCGGAAGGTGTCCGGCGCCAGGTTCTTGACGCGCTCCATGAACTCGGTGCCGCTCATCAGCGGCATGCACTGGTCGCACAGGATCACCTGCACCCGGTTCTGCGCCAGGATGTCGAAGCCCTCGGCCGCGGTCTGCGCGGTCAGGATGCGATAGCCGTCCTGCGACAGGAAATCGGTCAGCACGTCGAGCATGAAGGCGTCGTCGTCGACGATCAGCAGGGTCTGCTGCTCGACCACGTTGTCGTCGGCCGGCGCCTGCAGGAAGCGGCCTTCACGCAACATCGCTTCGAAGTCGTCCTCCGGCAGCGGACGGCTGAAGTAATAGCCCTGCATCTCGTCGCAGCCGTGGCGCCGCAGGTAGGCCAGTTGTGCATCTTTTTCCACGCCCTCGGCGATCACTTCCAGCTTCATGCTGTGCGCCATGTTGATGATGGCCAGCACGATGGCGGCGTCGTCCGGGTTGCTGGTCACCTCGCGCACGAAGGCGATGTCGATCTTCAGCTTGTCGATCGGGAAGCGCTTCAGGTAGGCCAGCGACGAATAGCCGGTGCCGAAATCGTCGATCGAGATCTGGATGCCCAGCGCCTTCAGGTTCTGCAGCACGGTGATGGTCTCTTCGGCGTTGGACATCAGCGAGCTTTCGGTCAGCTCCAGCTCCAGCAGTTCGGGCGCGATGTCGTGTTCCTTGATCGCCTTCAGCACCTCTTCCTCCAGGCCGCCGACGAAGAACTGGATGCCCGAGACGTTGACCGACAAATGCACCGCGCCCACGCCGGACTTGCCCCACAGCGCGATCTTGCGGCAGGCCTCGTGCAGCACCCAGGTGCCGACCCGCACGATCAGCCCGGTCTCTTCCAGGATCGGGATGAACAGCGCCGGCGACACCATGCCGTGGCCCGGCCGCTTCCAGCGTATCAGCGCCTCGGCGCCGCTGATGCGGCCGGTGCCGATGTGGACCTTGGGCTGGAAGTGCAGCACGAATTCCTCGTTGTCGATGGCCCGGCGCAGCGCGTTCTCCAGGTCCAGCCGCGCCAGCGACTGCGCGTTCATCTCCGCGGTGAAGAAGCGGAAGGCGTCGCGCCCGGCCTCCTTGGCGCGGTACATGGCGGTGTCGGCGTACTGGATCAGGGTGTCGGGATCGGCGCCGTCGTCCGGGTAGACCGAGATGCCGATGCTGGCCGTGACCGTCACCTCGTGGCCCTTGAGGTCGAACGGCCGCCGCATCGATTCGCGGATCTTGTCGACCACGGCGATGGCGTTCTGCGCGCCCTCCGGCAGCATCAGGATGGCGGCGAATTCGTCGCCGCCGAAGCGGCCGATGGTGTCGCGCACCCGCAGGCAGTCGACCAGCCGGCTGGAGAACTGCCGCAGCAACTCGTCGCCGATGGTGTGGCCCAGCGTGTCGTTGACGTTCTTGAAGCGGTCGACGTCGAGGAACAGCACCGCCAGCGACCACTTGTGATCGTTGGCCTGGCGCAGCGAGTGGCTCAGCGAATCGTAGAACTGGCTGCGGTTGGGCAGGCCGGTCAGGGTGTCGAAGTGGGCCAGCTTGAGCAGGCGCTGCTCGGCCTCCTTGCGCTCGGTGATGTCGCGCGCCACCGCCACCAGTATCCAGCTGGGGCCGGAACGCAGGGTGCGCCGCTGCACTTCCACCGACAGCGGCGAGCCGTCCTTGCGGTACAGCAGCAACTCGGTCATGGCGCCGCTCTGGTCGCCGGCCAGCAGCTTGTCGTACAGCTCCTCCAGGCGGTTCAGCTCGCCCTCGATGGACTTGCTGGGGCCGACCTTGAGGAAGTCCTCGCGCTCGTAGCCCAGCATGCGGCAGGCGGTGACGTTGACGTCGACAAAGCACATGCCGGCGCGGTCGACCAGGAAGATGGCGTCGGCGGTGGCGTCCATCGCCAGCCGGAAGCGGCGCAGGTCTTCGTCGAGGCGGATGCGGGCGTTCATGTCCAGGGTCAGCTGGGCGTGGTGGCGCTTGATCTCGTCGTACAGCAGCAGGTTTTCGTAGGCCACCGAAATCTGCGCGGCCACCGTGGCGGCCACCCGTTCGTCGACCTCGGAGAAGCCGTCGGCGCCCAGCTTGTCGACCAGGTACAGCCAGCCGTGGATGCGCTCGCGCGAGGCGATCGGCACGCCGAGGAAGGAATGCACCGGCGGATGGCTGGGCGGCAGGCCGATGCCGGCCGGGTCGCCGTTGAGGTCGTTGATGCGGCAGGCCTGGCGCTGCTCCAGCAGGCCGCGCAGCACGCCGGCGCGCGGCGCCAGCGCGATCTGGCGGGCCGGCACGCCGGCGCCGCAGCTGGCGAAGTACGCCAGCTCGGCCGCGCCCGGCTCCAGCACGCCGATGCAGGCGTATTTGGACACGCAGATGTTCTGCGCCACCCGGCAGCCGATCTCCACCAGCGCGCCCGGATCGCGCTCGGCGCCCAGTTCGATGCCCAGCTCGATGAGCGCGGTCAGCCGCAGGCTCACCGCCTGCAGGCTGGACAGTGAACTGGTGAGCCGCTGCGTCATGCGCGTCAGGTTCTCCGGCGCCGCCTCGTCGGTCTCGTGGGCGAACTTGGACAGCAGCTGGCTGCTCGACTCCAGCTCGCCCAGGTATTCGGCCACCTTGTCGTCGATGTTGTGGTAGCGCCCTTCCTGCGGCGGCTCCGGCGCGAACGCCGGCATCTGCTCGTCCTCGGCCACCTCGGCCAGGCCCAGCGCCTCGTGCACGGTGCGCAGTATCACCTCCGGATCGGACGGCTTGGGCAGCACCCAGCGCACGCCGCAGGACTGCGCCACCGCCATCGCCTCGCGCTCGCGGTAGGTGGCGGTGTAGAAGATCACCGGCACGTCGGCCGTCTGCGGATCGCTGTGCAGGCGGGTGACGAACTCGTAGCCGTCCATGTTGGGCATCAGGATGTCGGAGATCACCAGGTCGGGCTTTTCGGCGCGCACCATGGTCAGGCCCTCGGCGCCGTTGGCAGCCTCCAGCAGCCGGTGGCCGCCGTAGCCCAGCAAGGTCATCAGGAATTCGCGGTTCAGTACGTGGTCGTCGACGATCAGGATGGTGGCGATGTCGTTTTTAGCCGGGGTCGACACGGCCCCGGTCAAGAAAGACTCGATTTGCTTGACGAAGCTGTCCGGCTCGACCGGCTTGCCGATGTAGCCGTCGAAGCCGGCCTCCAGCAGTTTCTCGCGGTCGCCGGCCATCGCCAGCGCCGTCACGGCCAGCGTCGGGATGTGCCGGAGCGCCGGGTCGGCCTTGAGCGCGGCCACCACGCCGTAGCCGTCCAGCTTGGGCAGGTGGACGTCGCAGATGATCAGGTCCGGCGCTTCCCGCCGCGCGGCGGCCACGCCGGCCTCGCCATCGCTGGCCGACAGGGGCAGGTAGCCGAAGGCGCGCAACAGGTACACCATCAACTCCATGTTGGTGGCGTTGTCTTCTATGATCAGGATACGTGCCGACACGTTGAGCTCCCCTTATTCATCGTTCCAGCGGCAGCGCCAGGGTGAAGCTACTCCCGACGCCAGTTTCACTTTCAAACAAGATCTCGCCGTGCAGCATCGCCGCCAGGCGCTGGCTCAGGTGCAGGCCCAGCCCGGTGCCTTCCAGCTGCCGCATCTTGCCCGCCTCGAGCTGGGAAAAGGCCTGGAACAGCCCGCCCCGCTCGCCTTCGGCTATGCCCATGCCGGTGTCGCTGACACTGATCAGCGCACCAGCGCGCTCGTGGACGGCGCCCTGCTCCAGCCGCACCACGACGCCGCCATGGTCGGTGAACTTGATCGCGTTGTGGAGCAAATTCATCAGTATCTGTTGCAGCGCGCGGCGGTCGGCGACCACGGTCAGGTCGTCGTGCGCGCTGACGAATTTCAGTTCCAGCCCTTTGTGCCGGGCCTGTGGCTCAAACAGCAATAATATCTCGTCGATCACTGCGCGGCATCGCATGGGCTTCAGGTCGAGCGCCAGGCCGCCGGTTTCAATCTGGGTCAGTTCCAGCAAGTCGTTGATCAAGGATAGCAGATGTCGGGCACTGTCTTGCACGGTCCGCAGTTGTTTTTCCTGGTCATCATTTATTGGCCCAGGCAACTTCATCAACATAGTACCTGTAAAACCAATGATCGCGTTCAATGGCGTGCGCAATTCGTGCGACATGCCGGTCAGGAAGCGGTCCTTGGCGGCGTTGGCGCGCGCCAGTTCGGCGTTCTTTTCCTGCAGCGAGCGTTCGATCCGTTTGCGTTCGCTGGTGTCGCGGATCGCGCTCATCACCAGCGTGCCATCCTCGGTGACGAGCGGGCTCAGGCTGATCTCGACCGGAAATTCGACGCCATCGGTGCGCAGGCCGTACAACTCGCGGCCGCCGCCCATCGGGCGTACCAACGGCTGTTGATGGAAGGCCCGGCGGTGCGCCACATGGCCGTGGCGAAAACGCAGCGGCATCAGCTGCTCCAAGGCCAGGCCGCGCATGGCGCCGCGCGGATAGCCGAACAGCGCTTCGGCCTGCGAATTGACCAGCACGATACGGCCGCTGGCGTTGGCCAGGATGATGGCGTCCGGCAGCGACTCGAGCACACCGGCGAAGCGCGCCTGGACCAGCTTGGCGTCGCGCAGCACTTTGAGCGCCGTAACGTCTTTTTTACTCCACAAAATATACTCGGGCTGGCCGTCGCCGTCGCGCACCAGCTTGGACGAACTGTCGATGTACACCAGGGTGCCGTCCTTGGCGTGGCGCATCGATTCGTAATTGGCGGCGCCGCACTGCAAGGTCTCGGCCAGCACGGCGCGCTCGTCGCCGTCCAGACCGGCCGGTACGATCAGCTCGGCAAGGCGACGGCCCAGCGCTTCGGCGCTGCTGTAGCCGAAGATGGCTTGCGCGCCGTTGGTCCAGCACACGACTTCCCCCTTCAGCGATGTCAGCACGACAGCGTCTGGCGTTTCGTTCAGGATGAGCGTGCCGAAGTCGGTTGCCATTGTTGCCTGCTATTGATGGTTACACACCAATCAACATACAGTAAGCGGCAACGCGAATACTCACACAAAATCACAATCGGCCGACGGCGGCGATTTCGTCCAGGGCGCAACGCAGGATGACCGGGTGGCGCCCCAGCGCCACATGGCCGACGGCGCCGAACACCAGGTTGCGCGCCCCCGGCAGCGCGCCGGAATCCTGCGGCGCGACGATGTTGTCATGGACAGAATAAATGGAGCTGAACAGGCTCCGTTGCAAATTAGCCTCAGACGCCGCCAGCGCCGCCAGCCACGCGCTGCGGTAGCGCATTTGCACGGCGTTGCCGCCCGGCCCGAAATGGGCCAGCGCGGTGCCGTGGTGCGGCGTGCCCAGCGTGATCACGCGCGCCACGGCGGCCGCGCCGTAGCGGCGCAGCCAGGCGCGCGCCACCAGCCCGCCCATGCTGTGGCCGACGATGATGACTTGCTCGCTGCCAGTGGCCGCGCACAGCCGCTCGATGGCCGCCTGCACTTGCGGCGCGTAGCTGTCGATCGAGGCGCCCGGCGGTTCCAGGTCGATGCCGTAGTGGCTGACGCCGGCCCGCGCCAGTTGCGCGCTCAGCGGCCGCCAGTAGCCGCTGTTGCAGGCGTAGCCGTGGATCAGCAGCACCGGCAGGCCGCGCGCGTCCGGCTGCAAGCGCATGCCCAGCGGACGCAGCATGTAATAGGTCGAGGTCAGCATCGAGGCGCTGAATTCATGCAGGAACAGGCTGGCCGCGCTGGCCGGGTTGAGCGCATGCGCGGCCGGCGTCGGATCGCCCTTGCCGGCGCGCGAACTGAGCAGGAAGTTGTTGAGCGACAGCGCCATCCGCACCAGCAACACCGCGGCCAGGCCGATGCCGAGACAGGCCAGCGCCGCCAGCGGCGCACTGAGCGCAGCCTGCCAGGCCGGCCGCCACAGCTGGTGCAACAGCGCCGCCAGCGCCAGCGCGGCGCCGGCCTGCACCGCCAGCAACAGGATAATCCAGCGTTTGATCATGCCGCCATCATACCCCCGCCGCCCGCATCAGGTGCGCTGCGGCCGGGCCGCCGGCTTGCCGGTCAGCTGCTGCGCCAGGCCGCTGGCCAGGCGCGCCACCACGCCGTAGATCGACAGCTGCGGATTGGCGCCGATCGAGGTCGGGAACAGCGAGCCGTCGTACACCGACAGGTTGGCCAGGCCGTGGTAGCGGCCGTCGGCGCCGCACACGCCCTGGCGCTGGTCGTCGGACATGGTGCAGCCGCCCATCACGTGGGCCGACACCACCCGCGTCGCCAGCAGCTTGAGCGGCAGCGCGGCGATGCCGGCCCTGGCCTGCGCCCAGCTGGTGTAGCGCGGCGCCGACTCGTGCACCGGCGACACGTCCCGGGCGCCGGCGGCGAACTGGATCTCGGCCATGGTCAGGAAGGCGCGGCGCGCGCCGTCCCACAGGAACTGGCTGATCGGATAGTCGAGCACCGGCGCGCCGCGGCTGTCGAGCGCCACGCTGCCGCCGGGCGCGTCGGCGTGGAAACCGTCGCGCAGCAGCGCCAGGATGGCCTGCTTGTGCGGGAACCCCGCCATGTCGCCGGCGTGCTGGGCGCCGAAGCCGGCGGTGGTGGTGGCCAGCAGCAGCGGATGCAGCGGCGGCACCTCCAGCTTGTAGCCGACCGGGCCGTCGATCGGCTGGTCGTGCAGGAAGTGGTCGGAGTACACCGTCTGCGGCGCGCCGGCGTAGCCGTCCACGCGCTGCGCGAAGGTGCCGGCCGAGATCACCACCGGATGCAGGAAGGTGCGCTTGCCCAGCAGGCCGTGCGGATCGGGCGCGCCCGAGCGCAGCAGCAGCGCCGGCGAATTGATGGCGCCGCCGGCGACGATGTAGTGCTTGGCGCGCAGCGTGACGCGGCGCCCGCTCGGCGCGTGGCCGGCGGCGTCGAGCGCGACGCAATCGAGCTGCGCCACCTTGTCGCCCTGGATGACGAAGCGCTCGGCGCGGGCCCGCGTCAGCAGGGTCGCGCCCTGGGTCAGCGCGCCGGGGATGGTGGTGACCAGCATCGACTGCTTGGCGTTGGTCGGGCAACCCATGCCGCAGTAGCCCAGGTTCCAGCAACCGTTGACGTTGCGCCGTATCAGCCCGGTCGGAATGCCCAGCTTGGCGGCGCCGCGGCGCAGCAGGTCGTTGTTCTCGTTGGGCGCGGCGGCCCAGTCGCTGATGTTGAGGCGCTGCTCCACCATGCCGAACCACGGCGCCAGTTGTTCCGGCGTGTAGTCCTTCAAGCCATACTGCCTGGTCCAATACGCCAGCGTGATGTCGGGCGTGCGGAAGCTGCTGGTCCAGTTGACGGTGGTGCTGCCGCCGACGGTGCGCCCCTGCAGGATGTTGATGCCCTTGTCGCGCGTCTTGCGCGCCGCCGACTCCTGGTACAGCTGCGGATAGGCTTCGGCTTCCTTCATGTTGAAGTCGGACGAGGAGCGCAGCGCGCCCTCCTCGACGATCAGCACGCGCAGGCCGGACAGCGCCAGGATCTCGGCGCTGACGCCGCCGCCGGCGCCGCTGCCGACGATGATCACGTCCGCATCCAGGGTCAGGTCGGCGTCCAGCCGGGCGCAGTCGGTGACGCGCCAGCCGGCGGCCAGGCCGGCCCGGATCGGGTCGGGGATGGCGCCCTTGGCGGCGGCGATCGGGATATTGGTGTTACTCATTTCTGCAGCTCCTTCAGCGGACCGGGATAGCCGATCGCGGCCCACGACGACGGCTCCGCGTACCACGGGCCGAGGATCAAGTCATGCAAGGCCAGGTAGGCCGTCTGCAAGGTGGCGAGGCGATGGTGGCGCCAGTGGTCCAGGAAGGCCGCCACCTGCTGCGGCGCGGCCTGCTCCCAGCTGCCGGAGACGCCGGCCAGCCAGCGCCGCGCGGGCGCCAGCGCCAGCAGGCCGAACAGGTCCTGCACTTCTTTTTGCGTGCCCAGCGGCAGGCCGTGGATGGCGGCCAGGGTGCGCGTCATGGCGCCGTCCAGCGCCGCCGCGCGCGCGGCCGCCTCGGCCGGCAGCACCGGGCCCAGCATGACCGGCGCGATGGCGGCCAGCACGGCCCTGGCGTCGCCGTCCAGCGTGAAGGGATGGGGCAGCGCCGGCGGATGCGTCAGGCGATAGACGGCGCCGCCGACTGCGAGGGTGATCGCAGCGGCCGCGCCGATCTTGAGGAAAGATCTGCGGGTGGTCATGTCTCCGTCCGTCTGGTTTTTTTAATCCAGCTAGTGTACGTGAACGGGCGGAAAACCTTGCGCGCAAAAAATAGAGCCTCGCGTCTAGTCGGCGCGCACAGGCCAGTTCCAGGCGCTGCTGCGCGCCTCAGTCCTTGCGCTTGCCCACCATGTGGCGGGCGATGCCGCGCAGGATGTTGACTTCCTCGGTCTCCAGCTGGGCGCGGGCGAACATGCGCTTGAGGCGCGGCATCAGCTTGCGCGGGTTGCCGGCGTCGAGGAAGCCGATCTCCACCAGCGACTGCTCCAGGTGCCGGTACATGCCCTCGATCTGCGCGGCGCTGGCGGCCTCGCCCTGGAAGCCTATCTCGTTGGCGTCGCCGCCGGGCCGGCGCGTGTTCAGCGCCGGCGGCGCGCCGTCCAGCAGCGCCATCCGGCATTCGTAGGCCAGCACCTGCGCCGCCTGCGACAGGTTCAGCGACGCGTAGTCCGGGTTGGCTGGAATATTGATCAAAACATGACATTTTTCGACGATCTGGTTGGGCAGGCCGAAGCGCTCGTTGCCGAAGATCAGGGCCGCGCGCAGCCCGGGCTGGGCCGCCAGCTGCCCGGCCAGCTCGCGCGGGGTCAGCACCGGCGGCGAATATTCGCGCAGCCGGGCCGACACGGCGGCGGCGAAATTGACGCCGTCGAGCGCCTCGGCCATGCTGCCGACCACCCGCGCGCCGGCCAGGATGTCGCCGGCGCCGCTGGCGAAGGCCACCGCCTCCGGGTCTTGCAGCGCGTGCTCGAAACGGGGCGTCACCAGCACCAGGTCGCTGAAACCCATGGTTTTCATGGCCCGCGCCACGGCGCCGATATTGCCCGCGCGGCTGGTCTCGACCAGGATAAATCGCAGCTGTTTAAAAAGATTGGTGTTGATTTCAGGCAGGTTCATTTAAAATAGCGCTATTGCGCGGTATCGATACACAAATTCCCCGGGATTTTACCCTGTCGCCGCCGCTCCGCTCTTTAATTCACTCTTGTACACTAATGTGCTGCCGGGCAGGCTGAGGCCCCCGGTGGGCGTTAGCGTTCTTTTAACGGAAAAGCTTACATGCACCCAATGCTCAACACGGCGATCAAAGCCGCCCGCCGCGCCGCCGCCGTCATCAACCGCGCGTCGTTCGACCTCGACCGCGTTATCGTCACCGAGAAAAACCACAAGGACTTCGTCACCGACGTCGACCAGGCGGCCGAACAGGCCATCGTCGAGGTGCTGTCCAAAGCTTATCCCGACCACGCCTTCCTGTGCGAAGAGTCGGGCCCGTCCAAGAACGCCAACGACGAGACTGAATACACCTGGATCATCGACCCGCTCGATGGCACCACCAACTTCATGCACGGCTTCCCGCAATACTCGATCTCGATCGCGCTGTCGCAGCGCGGCGTGATCACCCAGGCCGTCATCTACGATCCGGTGCGCAACGACCTGTTCACCGCCACCAAGGGCGCCGGCGCCTACCTGAACGACAAGCGCATCCGCGTCACCAAGCTCGACCGCATCGCCAACGCGCTGCTGTCGACCGGCTACGTGGCCGGCAACGCCCGCGCGCTGGACGAATACCTGAAGATGTACGGCATCATGGCCGAACGCTGCCACGGCGTGCGCCGCCCGGGCAGCGCCGCGCTGGACCTGGCCTACGTGGCCGCCGGCCGCCTGGACGGCTTCTATGAAAAAGGCCTGAAGCCTTGGGACATCGCCGCCGGCGCCTTGATGGTGACGGAATCGGGCGGCATCGTCGGCGAGTTCAGCGGCGAGTCCGACTACCTGTACAAGGGCGACATCATCGCCGCCAGCCCGAAGATCTTCAGCCAGATGGTCGGCCTGCTGTCGCCGTTCGGTGAGCAGACTAAGGCTTAAGCAATAAAAAAATTAGAATGTTTGTTACAAAAAAAAATCCCCTGTGGCCATGGGGCGGCCTTGGCCGCCTCAGGCGCACAGGGGATTTTTCATTTCCGATATGAAACATGAGTTGACCTAAGCTGTTATACTCAGGCCTGCGGCACTCTGACCAGTCCTTTAGCCGCAGTGTCATTCACTCTGATTGCCTGCGACTGGCGCCTTGAACGCGACAGGCCTATCTTAACAAAAAGTCATTCATGTCATTCTCTACCCTCGGTTTGTCCGACGCTATCGTCCGCGCTGTTACCGAAGCCGGCTACACCTCGCCCACCCCTATTCAACAGCAGGCGATCCCCGCTGTATTGAATGGCGGCGACCTGCTGGCAGGCGCACAAACCGGCACCGGCAAGACCGCCGGCTTCACCCTGCCCATCCTGCACCGCCTGTCGACCGACGCCAAGGGCGCGGCGATCACCAGCAACACCACTGCCCGCCCGATCCGCGCGCTGATCCTGACCCCGACCCGCGAACTCGCGGCCCAGGTCGAGGAAAGCGTGCGCATCTACGGCAAGTACACCAAGCTGAACTCCACCGTGATCTTCGGTGGCGTCGGCATCAATCCGCAGATCAAGCAGCTCAAGCACGGCGTCGACATCCTGGTCGCCACCCCTGGCCGCCTGCTGGACCACATGGAACAGCGCACCGTCAACCTGTCGCACGTGGAAATCCTGATCCTGGACGAAGCCGACCGCATGCTCGACATGGGCTTCATCCGCGATATCAAGAAAGTGCTGGCCGCGCTGCCGCCCAAGCGCCAGAACCTGCTGTTCTCGGCCACCTTCTCGGACGAGATCAAGGCGCTGGCCGACGGCCTGCTGAACAAGCCCGCCATGATCGAAGTGGCGCGCCGCAATTCGGCGGTCGAAGTGATCGCCCAGATGATCCACCCGGTCGACCGCGACAAGAAGCATCCGATGCTGTCGCACCTGATCAAGTCGAACAACTGGTCGCAGGTGCTGGTGTTCACCCGCACCAAGCACGGCGCCAACAAGCTGGTGGAACAGCTCGGCGGCGACGGCATCGGCGCGATGGCGATCCACGGCAACAAGAGCCAGTCGGCGCGCACCAAGGCGCTGTCCGAGTTCAAGGACAACAAGCTGCAAGTGCTGGTGGCCACCGACATCGCCGCGCGCGGCATCGACATCGACCAGCTGCCGCACGTGGTCAACTACGACCTGCCGAACATTCCGGAAGACTATGTGCACCGCATCGGCCGTACCGGCCGCGCCGGCGCCACCGGCGAAGCGGTATCGCTGGTCTGCGTGGACGAGCACGACATGCTGAAGGACATCGAGAAGCTGATCAAGCAAACCCTGCCGCGTGAAGTGATCCCTGGCTTCGAGCCGGACCTGAACGCCCGTCCACAGCCAGTGCAACTGCGCAGCGGCGGCCCTGGCCATCGCAACGGCGGTGGCGGCGGTGGCGGCCGTAACGGCGGCGGACGCGGCAAGCCTGCCGCAGCCGGCGCCAAGCCTGCTGGCGGCGGTGGCGGCAACGGCGGCGGCAAGCCACGCGCTCCTGGCGCGCCGGCCGGCGGCGGTCCACGCACCGGCACCAGCGCCCCGCGCTCGGCGGCCCAGCACCGCTCCGGCGGCCGCGGCCGATAAGCAACTCCCCACAAACCACCCTCGCGGTGGTTTTTTTTCGTGCCTCGCCCGCGCCGAATATCGATTACGATAGCGGCTCCGCCACAGTCCGCCCGGAGCCGTCCATGCCCAAATTCGCCGCCAACCTGTCCATGCTGTTCAACGAAGCGCCTTTCCTGGAACGCTTCGCGCTGGCCCGCGAGGCCGGCTTCGACGGCGTCGAATTCCTGTTCCCCTACGCCTACGAGGCCGAGCAGTTGGCCGAGCGCCTGCGCCGCCATCAACTGCAACTGGTGCTGTTCAACCTGCCCTGCGGCGACTGGAACGCCGGCGAGCGCGGCATGGCCTGCGATCCGCGCCGCCAGGACGAGTTCCGCGCCGGCGTGCAGAGCGCGCTGGAATATGCGACCGAACTGGGCGCGCCCCGCCTGCACTGCATGGCCGGCAAGCTCCCGGCCGGCGTGGCGCCGGAGCGCGCCCACGCCACCTACGTCGACAACCTGCGCCACGCCGCCGCCGTGCTGGCGCCGCACGGCATCGAGCTGTTGATCGAGCCGATCAACCACTACGACATGCCGGGCTACTTCCTCAACCACAGCCGCCAGGCGCTGGACATCATCGCCGAGACCGGCAGCCCGAACCTGTTCCTGCAGTACGACATCTATCACATGCAGCGCATGGAGGGCGAGCTGAGCAACACGATCCGCGCCCAGCTGCCGATGATCAGGCACATGCAGATCGCCGACACCCCCGGCCGCCACGAGCCGGGCACCGGCGAGATCAACTACCGCCACCTGTTGCGCCACATCGACGCCATCGGCTACGACGGCTGGCTGGGCTGCGAGTACATCCCGGCCGGCGACACCGTGGCCGGCCTGGGCTGGCGCCAGGCGCTGGCCACCTGATCTGCGCATTCGCAACACGCAGGTCGCCAGCCGGGACAAAAATACCTGTACACCTCGTGGAGCGCCCCATGAAACTCACCCGTGCATTGCTGATCCTCGGATTGCTGGCCCTGCTCGGCGGCTGCGCCAGCAGCACGCCCCGGATGGCGCAGGTACGCGCCTTCGCCGCCCAGTCGCCCAAGCTGGGCGCCTACCATGAACTGACCGAGCGCTACCGCAACACCTACCAGCGCGAACAACCGTTCCTGGATCCCGCCGCCGACGCCCGCGAGCGCCAGCTCGACAGCCAGCGCCAGGCCGCCTGCGACGACTTCGTCAAGCTGCAAGCCGGCGTGCAAGCGTATATGCAGGCCCTGGGCCAGCTGGCCGGCGACCACCGCTACGACCTCGAGGACCAGGTCAAGGCGATGAGCGGCGGCATCAAGGCCTGGCCCGACAACGGCATCGACGACCGCCACGTCAACGCCTACGCCGGCCTGACCCGGCTGCTGGCGCGCGCGCTCACCCGGCCGGCGCAGGAAGCGGCGGTGCAGGAACTGCTGCGCGACGGCCACCAGGCTATGCAGGAACTGCTGGGCGCCATGCGCACCTTGCTGCGCCTGTACGGCAAGACCGGCGACAACGAGGAACACATCGTGCTCGGCATGCTGGAGACGGAAATCCCCTTCCTCGACAGCCACCGCGACCGCCTGCTGCTGGCGCTGGCCAAGGCCCAGCAGCACGACCGGCGGGCCGAATACCACCTGTTCGGCCTGCGCAGCACGCTGGCGCAAAACAGCCTGGCCGCGATCGAGCAAAGCCACCGCGCGCTGTTCAAGCAGATCCCGCAAAAATAGACCCAGCAAGGAGTTGCCATGGCAGATCAGCACGATATCGAAGCGCTGGGCGACAGCCTGTCCGCCAGCGCCGACGCATTGCACGCGCAACTGATGCGCGCCCTGCGCCAGCGCGCGCCCGGCGGCACGGCGCCCAGCATGACGCAGGGCGCGGCGCAGGCGCTGTTTGAAAACGAAGTGCAGCTGCGCCAGCGCGCCAACAGCCTGTACCTGGACAGCGCCAAGCTGGCCGCCAGCGGCCTGGGCGGCGCCCAGCAGCGGCTGCTGGAGCAGACCCGCCGCGCCCGGGACGCCGTGGCCCGCATCGACCAGGTCAAGGACCTGCTCGACCTGAGCGCCGAACTGCTGTCGCTGGGCGCGGCGCTCGCCAGCGGCAAGCCGGAGCGCCTCGTCACGCCGCTGGAAAAACTCAAACGCCACCTGGACGCGCTGGCGCCGCCCGCTTAAGGAAAGCTCAAGATAGCCGTCGTTCCCGCGCAGGCGGGAACCCATGCAGCGCTTGGCCTGATGCGGCGTATGGACACCCGCCTGCGCGGGAATGACGCATCGGCGCTTGCGCAAGGTCGGCTTGAAGCCAGCCGGCGCCGAACAAAATCGCGCCGCGCCGGTCCAATGCCGTAAGGAGTACGCGGCATGAATGGACTCGACGACGATCAATGGGCGGCCTTGCAGGCGCGGCTGGAGCGGGCGCGGGCGGGCCTGCTGAGCCAACTGGCGGACGATCTCGACCGCAGCGCCGACGTGCGCGCGCCGCCGACGCACGAGGCCGAAGCGTCGCCGGCCGACAACGCCAGCCAGCGCACCCTCAACGCGCTGGTGCACGAGGCGGCCGAGCACACGGCGCGCCAGTTGCACATCGTGCGCCACGCGCTGGCCAAGTTCGACGACCACAGCTATGGATTGTGCGAGCATTGCGGCGAGTCGATCGGCTACTCGCGCCTGGACGCGCGGCCGGAAGCGCGGCTGTGCATCGCTTGCCAGACGCGGCAGGAACAACGCCGCCGCTGAATATCGCCTGGCACAGCATAGTTCAGCTCAGCCGGCCTCCAGCCACGGTTGGCTGCGAATCTTGGCCACCTGCCGCTGCGCCAGCAAGCGCCACAGCTGCAGCGCGTCGGCCTGCGCCAGCGCCGTCATCACGCGCGGGCCGGCCAGCGCGATTTCGCAATCGCGGTCCGACCATTCGGCAAAGCGCACCCGGCCGCCGGTGGACACCTCGACTTCATACATCAAGCCGTCGTCGTAGCCGAAGCGCAGCACCGCGCTGCCGGGGCCGCCGTCCGGGCCGGCGGCCTTGCCGCCGTAGACATCCGCCAGCGCCGCCGCCATCTGCGCTTCGGACGGCGCCGCCACATCGCGGCCATCCGGACCAGTGAGCACTACCCATGCCTGTGCCATTGCCGCATCCCCCTATCACAACGCGTTAGTCCGACGGGTGCCAGGTTTTTTTATTGTAGCGACCATCATACCCAAAATTGCCGCCAGCGCAGGCTTCTTCCCCAATAAGCAACAACCGCGCGCAAATCGGCGCGCGGCAAAAAAAGCCGCGCGCTGGCGCGCAACGAAACGGCTGTGGCCTTATAATCGATTTGGGTTTTCAATAAGCAGAAACTATCAGATCACTAGGCGCACCCATGCATGGAGCCCCGCAAACGCACGCTGTCCCAGCCGTGACGGTCGCACCGGACCCGGCGTTTCACCACGCGCTGGAACAGGCGCTGGCGCAGGACCAGCTGCGCCTGCTGTACCAGCCGCTGGTGGACTTGCAGAACGGCGCCGTGGTCAGCCTGGAGGCGCTGGTGCGCTGGCAACATCCGCAGCGCGGCCTGCTGTCGGCCCAGGCCTTCCTGCCGCAGGCCGAGGCGGCCGGCATGACGGCCGCCATCGGCCACTGGGTGCTGCGGCGCGCCTGCGGCGACCTGCAGGCCTGGCGGCGCGGCGGCCAGAACCACCTGCGGGTGGCGATCAATGTCGCCCCCAGCCAGTTCCGCGATCCCGGCTTCGGCGCCGCCGTCGCCGCCATGCTCGACGACTACGCCATCACCCCCGCCGCGCTGACCCTGGAAATCACCGAGACCGCGCTGACCGAGGCCGGCGCCGCCTGCGACGAGGTGCTGGCCGGCTTCAAGACGCGCGGCCTGAACCTGACGCTGGACGACTTCGGCACCGGCCACGGCTCGCTCAGCAGCCTGAAGCGCTATCCCTTCGACGCCATCAAGATCGACGCCGACTTCATCCGCAACGTGGTGGCCGACAGCCACGACGCCGCCATGGCCAAGAGCATCATCGCCATGGGCCACAACCTGGGCATGAAGGTGGTGGCCGAGGGCGTGGAGACCGAGGCCCAGTGCGACTTCCTGCGCCGCAATATGTGCGACCAGATCCAGGGCTATTTCTTCGCGCCGCCGCTGGCCTCGACCGACCTGCACCAGCTGCTCGCCAGCGGCCGCCTGCTGCCCGAGCACCTGCTGCGCATGCACCGGCCGCCGCGCCGGCTGCTGCTGGTGGACGACGAGCCCAACATCCTGGCCGCGCTCAAGCGCCTGCTGCGCGCCGACCAGTACCAGATCTACACCGCCAACGACGGCCCGCAGGGCCTGGCCGTGCTGGCCGAGCATCCGGTCGACGTCATCGTCTCCGACCAGCGCATGCCCGGCATGCTGGGCGCCGACTTCCTGCGCAAGGCCAGGGAGCTGGTGCCGGACACGATACGCATCATGCTGTCCGGCTACACCGAGCTGCAATCGGTGACCGACGCCGTCAACGAGGGGGCGATCTACAAATTCCTCACCAAGCCGTGGGAAGACGAGCAGCTGCGCGGCCATATCGCCGACGCCTTCCGGGTCAAGGAAATCGCCGACGACAACCAGCGCCTGCACCTGGAGGTGCGCAGCGCCAACCAGGAACTGGCGGCCGCCAACCGCCGCATGGAACAGCTGCTGCAGGAGAAACAGCGCCAGATCAGCCGCGACGAGATCAGCCTGAACGTCGCGCGCGAACTGCTGCAACACCTGCCGCTGGCGGTGATCGGCATGGACGACGCCGGCATGATCGCCTTCATCAACGGCGCCGCCGCCGGCCTGTTCCGCCACAGCGGCGCGCTGCTCGGCAACGAGGCCTGCCACGTGCTGCCCGAACTGTTCCCGGCCGACGGCGCCCAGGCCCAGGCGGGCGGCGGCCAGCCGCACCACCACCTGGCCGACATCGACGGCCAGCGCTATGCCGTGATGTGCTACCCGATGGGCGAGCACTCGGCCTCGCGCGGCAGCCTGATCACCCTCAGCATCATGGAGACCGACCGATGAGCGTCACCGCCCGTCCCAATGAAATCGGCCTGGAGCAAGCCGTCGAAGGCATGACCCTGGCCGCCGCCCTGCTCGACGCCCACGGCGGCGTGCTGCTGCCGCAGGACGCCACCCTGACCGCCGCCACGCTGGCCTCGCTGCGCCGGCGCGGCATCGAGCGCTGCGTGGTCTGGTCCGAGGCCGAGGCGCCCGACCCGGCCGCGCTGGCGCGCGCCCGCGCGCTGCAACTGGAACGGCTGGAGCGCCTGTTCCGCCACAGCGCCGACAGCGACGGCGGCGCCCTGCTGCTGGCGCGCCTGCGCGCCTACCGCGAAGGACCGCCCGCATGACCGCCGACGACATCATCAAGGCGGTGCGTGACCTGCCGTCGCTGCCGGCGGTGGTCAACGAACTGCTGGCCAGCATGGACCAGGACGACATCGACACGCACGCGCTGGCCGCCAAGATCACGCTCGACCAGGCGCTCACCGCCAAGACGCTGCGCCTGGCCAACTCCTCGTTCTACGGCATGCCGTCCAAGGTCACCTCGATCCAGCAGGCGATCTCGGTGCTGGGCTTCCACGCCATCCGCACCCTGGTGACGGCGTGCTCGGTGACCGACAGCTTCAAGCCCGCGCCCGGCAACCAGTTCGACTTCCAGGCCTTCTGGCGCCACTCGATCGCCAGCGCGGTGAGCGCGCGCGTGCTGGCGCCGCACCTGCGGCTGAACCCGGACACCGCCTTCACCGCCGGCCTGCTGCACGACCTCGGCACGCTGGTGCTGGCCACCCGCTTCCCCGACGACTACCGCCGCGTGCACGACCACCGCCGCCAGCACGACTGCAGCGCCGCGCCGGCGCAGCTGGCCGTGTTCGGCATCGACCACGCCAGCGTCGGCAGCGCGCTGGCCAGGCACTGGAAATTCCCGGCGGCCATCCAGGCCGCCGTGGCCGACCACCACCGCGCGCCCGGTGCCGGGCCGGCCACGCTGTCGAGCGTGATCTACATGGCCAACACCCTGGCCCACGCGCTCGACCTGTCGGGCCAGGAGGACGACCAGGTGCCGCCGCTGCCGCTGGCCGCGTGGCAGGCGCCGGGCCTGAGCGACGCCGCCTGGGCCGGCGTGTTTGCCGACACCGAACAGCTGTTCGAAACCATGTGCAAGATGCTGACGACATGAACGCCGCCGCCCCCGCCACCCCAGACGCCGGCGCCGGCGCCGTGCCGCCGCTGGCCGAGGCCGAGCTGCAGGCGTACGCCGCGATCGCGCTGTCCGAGTTCTTCGACGGCCACCCGGTGGCCACCTTCGCCATCGACACCGGCCACGTGATCACGCACTGGAACCGCGCCTGCGAACACCTGCTGGGCTGGAGCAAGCTGGCCATGATCGGCACCAGCAACCACTGGCAAGCCTTCTATCCCAAGCAGCGCCCGGTGCTGGCCGACCTGATCGTGGCCGGCGACGACCGCCTGCTGGAACAGCACTACCCCGGCAAGTACCAGAAGTCGGCGCTGATCCCCGGCGCCTACGAGGCCGAGGACTTCTTCCCCAACATCGGCGCCAGCGGCCACTGGCTGCACTTCACGGCGGCGCCGCTGCGCGACCAACAGGGCCGCGTGGTCGGCGCGATCGAGACGCTGCGCGACGTCACCGAGCGGCGGGTGGCCGAGAACGCGCTGCGGCGCGCCCACGACAACCTGGAAAACGTGGTCGAGAAACGCACCGCCCAGCTGGCCGACATGAACGAGCGGCTGCAGGATGACATCCGCCAGCGCCACCTGGCCGAGGCCGAACTGCGCCGCAGCAACCTGGAGTTGACCGAACTGAACAGCCAGCTGTCGCGCGCCCAGCAGCAGCTGGTGCAGGCCGACAAGCTGGCCTCGATCGGCCAGCTGGCGGCCGGCGTGGCGCACGAGATCAACAACCCGATCGGCTACATCTTTTCCAACTTCACCACCCTGCAGACCTATCTGGACCAGCTGTTCGAGATGCTCGACGCCTACCAGCAGGCCGAGGCCGACATCGGCGTCCCGGCCACCGGGGCCGCGCTGCGCGCGCGCCGCGAACAGATCGACCTGGCCTTCCTGCGCGAGGACATCCCGTCGCTGATGGCCGAATCGCGCGAAGGCATCGTGCGGGTGCGCCACATCGTCCAGGACTTGAAGGACTTCTCGCGGGTCGACGCCAACCAGGACTGGGTCTGGTCCAATCTGCACCGCGGTATCGACTCCACCCTCAACATCGTCGGCAACGAGGTCAAGTACAAGGCCGACGTGGTCAAGGAATACGGCGACATCCCCGACATTGAGTGCCTGCCGCTGCAGATCAACCAGGTGGTGATGAACCTGGTGGTCAACGCCGCCCACGCCATCGGCGAGCAGCGCGGCCGCATCACCGTGCGCACCGGCAGCGACGGCGACAACTGCGTGTGGATCGAGGTCGCCGACAACGGCAGCGGCATTTCGCCGGACACGCTGTCGCGCATCTTCGACCCCTTCTTCACCACCAAGGCGGTCGGCAAGGGCACCGGGCTGGGACTGTCGCTGGCCTACGGCATCGTGCAGAAGCACGGCGGCCACATCGACGTCGAAACCGAACTCGGCAAAGGCACCTGCTTCCGCGTGCGGCTGCCGATCCACCAGCCCGAAGCGGCTGGCGAAGGCTCCCCATGAGCAGCGTGCTGTCCACCGCGGCCGCGCCGGCCAGCATCGCCACCGTGCTGTGCGTGGACGACGAGCCCAACATCCTGTCCTCGCTGCGGCGCTTGTTCCGCCCGGCCGGCTACCGCGTGCTGCTGGCCGAGAGCGGCGCGCTGGGCCTGGAACTGCTGGAGAAGGAACAGGTCGACCTGGTGATCTCCGACATGCGCATGCCGGAGATGAACGGCGCCCAGTTCCTGGCCCAGGTCAAGGCGCGCTGGCCCGACACCATGCGTCTGCTGCTGACCGGCTACTCCGACATCCAGTCGATCCAGGACGCCATCAACTGCGGCGAGATCTACCGCTACATCACCAAGCCGTGGGAAGACGGCGACATGCTGCTGGTGGTGCGCCACGCGCTGGAGCGGCGCCAGCTGGAACAGGACAAGCTGCGGCTGGAAGCGCTGACCCTGCGCCAGAACGAGGAACTGAAGACGCTCAACCAGAGCCTGGAAGCCAAGGTCGAGGCGCGCACCCGCCAGCTCAAGGCCGAGCACGAGGCGACCACGGCCGCCAACAGCAAGCTCAAGCGAAACTTCGTCACCACCATCAAGATTTTTTCCAGCATGATCGAGCTGCGCGCGCACAACCAGCCCGGCCACGCGCGCCTGGTGGCCGAGCTGGCGCGCCAGCTGGCGGTGCGGCTGGCGCTGGACGCGCGCGAGACCCAGGAAGTCTTCATCGCCGCGCTGCTGCACGACATCGGCAAGATCGGCTTTTCCGACGAGCTGCTGCAGACCCCGCTGACCCAGCTGAAAGGCGAGGCGCTGGGCCTGTTCCGCAAGCATCCGCAGCGCGCCGCCGAGCTGTTGATGCCGCTGGAGGACCTGCGCGGCAGCGCCGCCATCCTGCGCGGCCAGCTCGAGCGCTTCGACGGCAACGGCTTCCCGGACGGCCAGGCCGGCCTGGCGATCCCGCTGGGCGCGCGCATCCTGGCGCTGGCGGCCGACTACTACAACCTGCAACAGGGGGCGATGGTGCAGCGCCACCTGCGGCCGGAGGAAGCCAAGTCGCTGATCCTCGACGCCAGCGGCAAGCGCTACGATCCCAACGTGGTGGCGGCCTTCCGCCAGATCGTCGACGGCGAAGCCGACGCCGGCGCCGGGGTCGAGGTGCTGTCCGGCGAACTGCTGCCCGGCATGGTGCTGGCGCGCGACCTGGTCAGCCGCGACGGCCTGATGCTGCTGTCGGTCGAGCACGTGCTGGACGCCCGCATGATCCAGCAGGTGCAGGACTTCGAGACCAAGGCCGGCGGCCGGCTGTCGATCTGGATACGCAATCCCAAGGGGGACGCATGAGCAAGATCCTGCTGGTGGACGACGAGATCAATGTGCTCAGCGCCCTGCAGCGCGCCTTGACGCAAATGTTGCGCGACGCGCCGCCGCAGATCGAGACCTGCCTCGATCCCTACGACGCGCTCAAGCGCATCTGCTATAGCGACTACGACCTGATCATCTGCGACTACAACATGCCGCAGATGACCGGCGGCGAACTGCTGCAGGCGCTCAAGGACGTCGCCCCCAACACCATGCGCATCATGCTGAGCGCCTCGACCGAGTACGCCACCGTGCTGAGCGCCATCAACCAGGCGCAGGCGTTCCGCTTCATGAGCAAGCCCTGGGACGCCGCCGAACTGGAGCAGAACGTGCGGCAGGCGCTGGCGCAGCGCGCGACGCTGGTGGCGCCGCCGCCGCTGACGCCGCAGCAGCAGGAAGCGCAGCGGCTCGAGGCCGAGGAACCGGGCCTGCTCGACGTCAAGCGCGACGACGACGGCGCCGTCATCCTCTAGCCATCATCCTCTAGCGGTCAGGCCGCCGCGGCCTGCGGCGGCTGCACCGGCAGGTGCACCGTGAAGCGCGTGCCCTGGCCCACCACCGAGGCCACCTCGATGCGGCCGCCGTGGCGGTTGACGATGCCGTACGACAAGGACAAGCCCAGCCCGGTGCCGCTGCCGACCGGCTTGGTGGTGAAGAACGGTTCGAAGATGCGGTGCAGGTTTTCCGGCGCGATGCCGCAGCCGTTGTCGCCCACCTCGATCCACACCCAGCCGTCGGCAGCGCCGGTGCGCAAGGTGATCACGCCCTGCTCGCGCAGCGCGTGGGCGGCGTTGACCAGCAGGTTCATGAACACCTGGTTCAGCTGCGAGGCCAGGCAGGTGACCGGTGGCAGCGTGCCGTATTGCTTGTCGACCCGGGCCTTGTACTTGATCTCGTTGCTGACGATGTTGAGCGTGCTGTCGAGGCCGTGGTGCAGGTCGGCCACCTGCCACTCGGTCTCGCCGACGTGGGAAAAATCCTTCAGCGCCTGGACGATGTCCTTGACCCGTTTCAGGCCGTCCATCGATTCGCGCACCAGGTCGGTCACGTCTTCCTTGAGGAATTCCAGGTCGGCCTGCTGGCGCAGCGCCGCCAGCTGCGCCGCCAGCGCCGGATGCGGCGCGGCCGCCTGCTCGTAGCGCTCGATCACGCCCAGCAGGGTGCCGACGTAGTTCTTCAGCGAGCCCATGTTCGAGTTGACGAAGCCGACCGGGTTGTTGATCTCGTGCGCGATGCCGGCCGCCAGCTGGCCGATCGAGGCCATTTTTTCCGACTGCAGCAATTGCTCGTGGGCGTTGCGCAGCTCGCCGATCAGCGCCTGCTGCTCGACACCCTTGGCCTGCAGGGTCTCTTCCATGCGCTTGCGCGCCGTGATGTCGGTCAGCGAGCCGATCACCTCCAGCGGCACGCCCTTGTCGTCGCGGATCAGGCGCAGCGTGTCGTGCATCCACAGATAGCTGCCGTCGCTGATGCGGAAGCGGTACTCGTAGGCGCGCTGGCCTTCGCTGAACACCAGCGCCAGGCTGGAAAAGATGCTGGGGGCGTCGTCGGGATGGATGTGGTCGAACCAGAAGTTGGGGTCGGCCACCATCTGCTCGGGATGGTAGCCCAGCACGTTCAAGGCGTTGTTGCTGACGAAGGTCATCTTGAAGTCGCCGCTGGGCACGGTGCAATAGATGATGGCCGGCGTGTTGTCGACCAGGTATTGCAGTCGCACCAGCGGCGACGCCGCCTCGGGCGCCGGCGCGGCGGGCGCGCCGGCGGCGTCGGAGGAAAGAAAGTCGAACTCGTCAAATTGCATGGTGATAGCCTCGCGACAGCGTCTGTCCTGCGCAGATCGCGCAGACGGACGACAGGCATCAGCGTGCGCGGCTGAATCGATTATGCACTAGTTCGGCGCTGGGCGGTGTTCAATGCGACCACGTGGGCGACCAGTCGCCAACCGGCTCGGGCGGCGGTGGCGGCGGCGCCATCCACGCGCGCGGATCGACCCGGTAGTACTTGAGGAATTCGGCGTACAGCTCGGCGTGGCGCTCGGCCATCTGGTACGGTTTTTCAAAGAAGGTTTCGGTGGCGACGGCGAAGAACTCGGCCGGATTGGTGGCGCCGTAGTGGTCCATCACGCTGTGCTGGCGGTACATGGCGCTGTGGCGCAGGCTCTGGAAGTCGCGCTCGAGCACCTCCGACCATTCGCGGTAGCTGGCCGGATTGCCCAGGTAGGGCGCGCCGTTGGCGCGGCCCGATTCGCTGTCGAGCTGGTGCGCGAATTCGTGCAGCACGACATTGTGGCCGCGGCCGGGGCCGGAGACCACATCCTCCCACGACAGGATCACGCGGCCGTCGTCCCAGGATTCGCCCAGCATGCTGTGGTGGCCCGGCGTGACCACCCCGCCCGGCCCGATCTCGGCGCGCGGCGCCACGAAGGCGCCGGGGTAGACCAGGATGGTGTGCAAGGCCGGATAGACCCTGGAGGGACGGTTCAGCAACAGCAGGCAAGCCTGGCCGGCGATGGTGACGGCGATCTCGTCGGTCACCTCCAGGCCTTCGCAGCCGATGAATTTTTTCTGGTGCAGGAACTGCACCACCATCCGCTGCAACTGCTGCTGCAGAGCGGGCGCCATGCGGCGGTAGAGCGGGACGTTGTGCCGCAGGATGGCCAGCGCCGCGGCCGGCAAGGGCTGCGCCAGCACCCGCCGCAGGCGCCAGCGCGGGTAATAAAAAGGCAGGGCGATCAACAGCGCCGTCAGGCCGATCCAGGTCAAAGCTTCCATGTGCCGCGCGTCCGTTGAGATGTCCAGTCAACTCTAGGTGGGGGGCCTTGTCGACATTTCAATATGCAAACAGCCGGGCATGCCCGGCCGTTCCATGCTGCGCGCCACCGGCCGCGCTCAGACGGTTTCTTCTTTCTGCATCGACGGCGCCGAGCCGAACAGCGCCGCCACCAGCGGATCGCGCATCACCGGGCCGCGGTTGACGCGGATCGCATAGTGGGTGTCGTCGGCCAGGATGTGGAAGTGGCGGCCGCTGCCGGCCATCGCCTGTTCGCGCAGCCCGGGACGCTCCTTGCGCGGCGGCGCGCCTTCGCGCTTGGGCTGGACGATGGCGGCCAGGAAGGCGCTGACGCGCTCCGGGTCGGGGGTCAGCTGGTAGACAGCCTTGCCCAGGTAGGTGGCGGTGCCTTCGACATAGCGCGCCAGCTCGATCACGCCGGCCTCGCGCAGGTCGCGGATGTATTTGCGGGCGCCGGACGGCGAAAACTTCAGGAACCAGGCGATTTCATCGGCCAGCATCTCGTGCAGCTGCAATTCGCCGATCAGCTTTTGCATGTTTTCGATGCGGCGCAGCGTGGCCGAGGTCGAGCGGACCCGCTCGATGGAGGCCATCGACAGCGCAGGCTTCCGGTCCAGAGGGGCCGGGGCCGGACGCTCCACCAGCATCAGCTTGGCTGTGGTGGCGTGCATATCCGGCGAGGCTTTCATCTCGTTCTGGACCAGATGTTGAGGTTGTCTAACTGCATGCATGGGAACACTCCTTATAACAATTGCCGAGATTAGTGGCAGCGGATAGCGTGGCGGGCGGCGGGCATCTCGCTACGGTCTCTGCATCTGGCTCAAGAATGCCTTTTCGCCGCGCATTGGTCTGTGCGGCAACGAACATTAGCGAAACATCCTTGGTACTTAAGCTGTGACAAGGTGGGTTGAACTAAGTTTCGGGAAGTGTGCCGGATTTGATACAGCACAATCTTAGGTACGCTAGCGCACGGAAGAGCTGCACCAAATTCCCTAATCTTCGGTCCAACAGCGGTGTCTCAACATTGCTGGCAATGAAACAAATCCAATCAATAAATCGGGAGCAAACCTGTGAACCACACTAAAAAAATCGCCCTCGCCGCCGCACTGCTGTGCGCGTCGTTTTCCGCCCTGGCCCAGGATGCGGTCGTCAATCCATCGTGGTATATCCAGCCCAGCCTGAACGCCATGAAGCCCGATTCGGACTTCGGCGTGGACAAGCGCGGCTACGGCGCCGGCCTCAAATTCGGCAAGGCCATCAATCAGGACTGGGATGTGCAGCTCGGCACCACCTATGCCCGCTCCCGTGAAAACGGCCAGCGCTACCAGCAGAACACGCTGGGCGTGGACGGTCTGTACATGTTCTCCCGCAAGACCTTCCGTCCCTTCCTGCTGGTCGGCGTGGGCGCCGAGCACGACAAGTCCAACCTGAACGTCGTCGGCCAGCGCAGCAAGACCTCGCCCTACCTGAGCGCCGGCCTGGGCTTCCAGGCCGACATCAACGACCGGGTCGCCTTCCAGGCCGACATCCGCGACGTGCATGGCTTCATCCGTGGCAATGAGTTCCCGAACAGCAAGAGCAATAACTACTACGCAACGGTGGGCCTGAACATCGCCTTCAACGCGCCGCCAAAAGCCGCGCCGCCAGCGCCGCCGCCACCGGCGCCGCCAGCGGTGCAACCGCCGCCGCCGGCGCCAGTGGCCCCGCCGCCGCCGCCGCCGGCGCGCTTTGAAAAAGTGACGATGTCGGCGACCGAGCTGTTCGGCTTCGACAGCGCCAAGCTGGCGCCTGCGCAACCGAAGCTGGATGACATCGCCAACGTGCTGAACACCAACTCCGCCATCGACAACGTGGTCATCTCCGGCTACACCGACCGCCTGGGCAGCGACAAGTACAACCTCAAGCTGTCCGAGCGCCGCGCCAACGCGGTCAAGGACTACCTGGTCAGCAAGGGCGTCGCCGCCAACCGCCTGAACGCCGTCGGCAAGGGCGAATCCAATCCTGTCGCGCAGTGCAACGACAAGAAGCAGAAACGCGCCGACCTGATCAAGTGCCTGGAACCCAACCGTCGCGTCGAAGTCGAGCAGATCACCATCGAACGCCGCGTGCAATAAGCAAGAAAAGCCCCGCCCTGGTAGCGGGGCTTTTTTCCGATGAAGCCAACTTTGATGTCGGTGCTGCGATGCACCGTGACCGAATGGTTTGCACACCGCGCCAGCAGCAAGGGCGCGGCGTTGGCGTTTTACACGCTGTTTTCGATGGCGCCCATCCTGGTGCTGGTGCTGGCCATCGCCGGCTGGTTCTACGGTCCGCAGGCGGCGCGGGGCCAGTTGTTCAGCGAGCTGCGCGGCCTGGTCGGCGCCCAGGGCGCGCAGGCGCTGCAACTGGTGCTGGCCGGCGCCCGCAACCAGGACGAAGGCCGGCTCGCCACGCTGCTGGCCGGCGCCCTGCTGCTGTTCGGCGCGACCAGCGTGTTTGCCGAGCTCAAGGCCAGCCTGGACGATATCTGGCAAGTCCCGCCGCTCACCCACGGCACCGCCTGGGACGTGATACGCACCCGCCTGCTTTCCTTCGGCATGATCCTGGTGCTGGCCTTCCTGCTGATGGTGTCGCTGGTGGTCAGCGCCGCGCTAACTTTGCTGGAAAACCTGTGGAGCGCGTACTGGCGAGAAGCCGGCCTGGTGCTGTCGGCCATCAATGTCCTCATAGGTTTTGTCGTCATCGCCGCCCTGTTCGGCGTGATCTTCAAGATGCTGCCGCGCATACGGCTGTCCTGGCACGACGTGACGATAGGCGCGACCGGCACGGCCGCGCTGTTCACGCTGGGAAAATACCTGATCGGCGTGTATATCGGCAACAGCGGCGTCGCCAGCAGCTTCGGCGCGGCCGGCTCGGTGATCGCGCTGCTGCTGTGGGTGTACTACTCGGCGCAGATCTTCTTCCTCGGCGCCGAGTTCGCGCGCCAGTACGCGCTGCAACTAGGCAGCCTGCGCGTCGATCCGCCTCACACCAGCGTGCGCCGCAGATAGGCGCGCCGCGTGGCGACCGGCAGATCGGCCACCGGCACCGCCGCAGCCAGCGCCTGCTGGTCGGCCTCGCGCAGCTGCGCGTCGGGCGCCAGCACGCGGCTGATCACCTGCGGGCTGATGCCTATGCTCTGCAGGAACTCCACCGCGTTGGCGGTGCCGATGTCGCGCTGCATTTCCAGCGCGTGGCGCACGATAAATTCCAGGGAATGCCAGCCGGCGGTGTCCGATGTGCCCGGCCGCTGGCGGCGGTCTTGCTCTGGATTCATGGCGAACTCCTCGAAGTAGCTGTAATGCTCATGTTAGCCGACGCCGGCATGGAAACAAGGGCGATCGCGGGCCTATTCGCCCAGCAGTTCCGCCACCACTTCCATGCCTTCGACGCGCTCGGCCACCACCTTGACGATGATCATCAGCGGCACGCCCAGCAACAGACCGTACACGCCCCACAACCAGCCCCAGAACAGCAGGCTGACGAACACCGCCGCCGCGTTCATGCGGGCGAAGCGTCCCGTCATCCAGGTCGCCACCACGGTGCCGACCACCGTCGCGATCGCCAGCGAGGTGCCCATCACCAGCACGCTCATCTGCAACGATTCGAATTGCATGAAGGCGACCGCGCCGGTGGCCAGCGTGATCAGCAAGGGGCCGAAGTACGGCATCAGGTGCAACAGCCCGGCCACGACGGCCCAGGCGCCGGCGTTCTCCAGGCCGATCCAGCGCAGCGCCACCCACATCAGCAAGGCCAGCAGGCCGTTGGTGACGAGCAGCATCAGCATGTATTTCTGGATCGACGAATTGATGTCCTCCAGGATGTGGACGGTGATTTTTTTCTTGCTCAGCGACGGCCCGGTCAGCTTGACCAGCTTGCGCTTGAAGGTGTCGCCCGACAGCAGCAGGAAGAACACCAGGAAGATCACCATGGTGGCCTGGCTGAGGAAGCCCATCACCCCCATCGAGCCGGCCCAGACCCAGTCCATCACCGGCAGCGTGCCGCCTTCCGCCGAGGGCGCGGCCTTGCGCACGGCGCGCCGTTCCTGCGCGCCGGCGGTGGCCTGCTGCAATTCGGTGGCCACCGCCTGGATGCGCTGGAAGGTGCTGGGGCCGCCCTGCATGCGCTCGGTGAGCAGGCGCGACAGTTTATGGCTGACGGTGGGCAGCTCTTCGACGATGGCCTGGAACTCGCCCTGCACCTTGTCGATCACGACGAACGCGCCGCCCAGGATGGCGACGGTGACCAGCGTGGCGCCGAGCACGCGCGGCACGCGCCGGCGCTCCAGCCAGCACACGATGGGACTGAGCATATAGCTGAACAGAATGCCGAGCAACAGGGGAACCAGGAAATTGCGCGACCATTGCAGCGCATAGACAAACGCGACGGTGGCGATGACGCCGAGCGCGAGGCCGCGGGCGTTGACGTGCAGGGGAATTCGGGGCAGATCGCCATCGGCGGCCACTGCATTGTCAGGGGGGAGTTCGGCAGCTGGCAGGTTCATGATGGCTCACAAAAAACTCCCGGCGCGGCCCGCCCGAACGGGCATGCCGCGCCGGCAGGTAATACTTACTTGACGCGGATGTCGTTCTTCACCGCGGTCACGCCTTTGACGCCGCGCGCCACTTCGCCGGCCTTGGCGATATCGGCAGGCTGGGCCACGAAGCCGCTCAGCTGCACGGTGCCCTTGAAGGTTTCCACATTGATTTCAGTGGACTTCAGGCTAGGCTCATTGAAGATGCTGGCTTTGACCTTGGTGGTGATGACGGAATCGTCGACATACTCGCCCGTGCCTTCTTTGGCCGAGGTCGATGCGCAGCCGGCGGTGGCCAGCAGCGAAACGGTGAACAGGGCGGTGGCGATTTTGTGTGCGATTTTCATGGCATTCTCCTTGGAGGGTGATTAACAGTGGTTTGTCAGCCAGCGGGAATTGCTGCCCCGCTACCGATGTAGAGGTTTTACGCCCCTTCCCCAGCCACCTCTGTACGGTAGCGTACACAGACCGCACATCGCCCATCTGGGTGCGGAAGCGTACAGACCCCCGCAGCGCCGCTGTCTATTCTGGCATCACACATTTTCAGGAGGACAACATGAAACACTCGACCACCATCGCCGCCGTGCTGATCGCAGGGACCGCCGTCCTGAGCGGCTGCGCCGGCACCGGCCAGCAGCAGCAAGGCAGTTACACCAACCCGGCGGACACCGCCTCCTACGGCACCATCGAATCGATCCAGATGGTGCAGACCAAGTCCGGCACCAGCGGCGCCGGCGCCGTCACGGGCGGCCTGGTCGGCGCCCTGCTGGGCAACCAGATCGGCTCGGGCAGCGGCCGCACCGCCGCCACCGTGGCCGGCGCAGTCGGCGGCGCCGTGGTCGGCAACAAGGTGGAGGAGAACCGCAGCCAGCCGCACGAGCAATACCAGATCAGCGTGCGCATGGATAACGGCGACTACCGCATCGTCAACCAGGACAGCGTCTACGACCTGCGCGCCGGCAACCGCGTGCGCCTGGTCGACGGCCGCGTCTACCGCTATTAACCGCAACACCCCTGCCGCACCGGCATTCAAGCACTCAACAAGGAGAACACCATGGGCACCATCATTCTGATCATTCTGGTCCTGGCATTGATCGGCGCCTTGCCGACCTGGCCGCACAGCCGCAGCTGGGGCTATGCGCCCAGCGGCATCACCGGACTGGTGGTGGTGATCTTGCTGGTCATGCTGCTGACCGGCAGGCTGTAAACATCCAGGAGGACATCATGGCTCAATTCAAGCACCTCATCATCGGCGTGACGATGGCTTGCGCCGCCATCGCGGCGCAGGCGAACACCACGCCGCCGCAGAACGCCCAGCTGCAAAAACAGGAAATCGCCAAGGGCGATCCGCCGCGCTGGTACCAGGACGACACCACCCCGGCCGAGCAATTGCGCACGCTGCGCAAGGAAATCGGCGCCGCGCTGGCCGAGGCCACCATCGCCTGCAAGCAAGGCCCCGCCGCCGACCGCGGCGCCTGCCTGCAAGAGGCGCGCGCCACCTACCGGCAGGACATGGCGAACGCCGCGCGGATCCGCGCGCAGAACCATCCGCATTAAGACTTAAGCGGCCCGTTCCTGGTCGCGCACCGGCTGCCGCAACGGCGGCAGTTCGTGCACGACCAGCGGCGTGTCTTCCGTCACAAAGCTCAACCAGCCCGCCGCCGTGATGGCGCGCAGCGCATCCTGATAGCCCTGTTCCCAGCGCCATTCAATCGAGCCCTTGGAGAAGTTGATGTCCTTGGCCGCCATATTCCAGTCGCGCCCAGCATAGGCCAGCCGCACCACGTGCAGCGTGCTGTCGCCGCCCAGCCCGGCCAGCTCCTCCCTGCCCTGCTCCGACTGCGCCCGCTCCGGCAACTCCGCGTACAGCGCGCGCAGCTTCTGCTTGAGCTTGTGCGTGGCGACATAGTCCTGCAAATGGCGCGCGGAACGCGAGGCAAACGTCACATCCTTCTGCCGCGTCTGCACCTCGTCGAGCGTGGTCGGCTCCGGGCCGTCGGCGTTCCACAGGTCGACCATGAAGCACAGCGTGTCGACATGCTCGTTATCGTCCAGCACGGTTTCCAGCGGCGTGTTGGAATACAGGCCGCCGTCCCAGTACAGCTCGCCGTCGATGCGCACCGGCGGAAAGCCCGGCGGCAAGGCGCCGCTGGCGCGCACATGGTCGGCGCGCAGCGTCTGCTCGCGGTTGTCGAAGCGGCGCAGGGTGCCGCAGGTGACCTTGAGCGCGTTGACCGTCAGCCGCATGCCGCCCGGCGTGTTCAGGTAGTCGAAATCGATCAGGCGCTCGAGCGTCTCGCCCAGCTCGCCGGTGTCGTAGAAGCTGGCCTGCTCGGGCTCGACCGGGGTGCCCAGCGGGAACAGGCTCATGAAGCGCGGCTTGAAGAAGCCCGGTACGCCGCGCATCACGATGTCCCAGGTTTGCAGCAGCACGTTGGAGCGCCGCTGCGTGTCCGGCACCAGGCTCATGTCGTAGCTGTCGCGGTGGGCCACGCCGTCCCAGAACTCCTTGAGGCGGCTCAGGCGGGTCTCGTGCGGATTGCCGGCCAGGATGGCGGCGTTGATCGCACCGATCGAGGTGCCGACGATCCAGTCCGGCGCCAGGCCGTGCTCGTGCATCGCCTGGAACACGCCGGCCTGGTAGGCGCCCAGCGCGCCGCCGCCCTGCAACACCAGGACCACGCGCAAGCGCTGGGGATTCAAATTCGGTTTCGCACTGCTCATCTGTGACTCCAATGAAAAAAACGCCGCGGTGGCGGCGTTCGGGGGCTTACTCCTGCTCCGGCGCGGGGGTGCGCCGCAACAGCCATGCCATGCCGAGGCCGGCGGCCAGGGCCACGCCCATGGCCGGCTTGACCAGGCGCTTGCGGGCGACGTACGAGCCCACCGTCAGCGCATACGGCAACAGCGCCTTGAAGTTGACACCCTTCAGGCCGCCCGGCTGCAACAGGCCGCCGAGGCGGGCCTGGGCCATGCCGATGGCCTGCTCGACGGCGCCGTGCAGCATGGCGTCCGGCTGCAGGGCATTGCCGACCAGCGCCTTGGCGTGCACCACCTTGATGCGATACAGCTCGCCTTCGCGGATCAGGCGCTGCAGGTCGGCCTCGACCGCGGCGCGTTCAGCTTGTTTGCTCATCTGCTCTCCCGGTTACAACAGCATGTCGCGGTCGGACTTCAGTTCCGCCATCGTCGCCGGCAGCGACAGTTTGCCGCTGCGTATCAGGCCGCGCGCATACAGCATCAAGCCGATCGCGATCAGCAGGAACACGCCGGTGATGATGGGCAAGATCTTCCAGCCGAGCGCGTCCCAGGCCAGGTAGGCGATGGTCACCGTGCCGTAGGCCAGCGCGAAGCAGCCCGCCACCACGGCCAGCGCGAACACCAGCACCAGTTGCAGCAGGTGATTGCGCACCTGCGACAATTCCAGCGCGGCCAGCTCCAGCCGGGTCAGCACCAGGCCGATGCTGTTGCGGGCGATATTGCCCAGCGACGCGATCAGGCCCGGTGGGCGGTTCATCTCATCGGACACGATGGCTTACTTGCGGCCGATGATGACGCCGATCAGCAGGCCGACGCCGGCGGCGGCGGCGATCGAGCGCCAAGGGTTTTCCTTGACGTAGACATCGGCCTGCTTGGCCATTTCCTTGCTGGCGGCGACCGCGCTCAGCTGCGCTTCGTGGGCCTTGGCCAGCGCGGTGTCGAGCGCGCGCATGCCGCGGCCGCGCAGTTCTTCGGCTTTTTCGCCGGTCAGCGCGGTGGCGGCGGTGAACAATGCTTGCGCATCCTTAACCAGAGTTTTCACGTCGTTGTTCACGGTACTGATGTTTTGTTCCAGCATGATGGAGCTCCTGTTATGGTTGTGTGAAGTGAAAACTGTACAGCAAACTGCAAAAAAGGCATTATCCCAGCAAATCGCGCATATCGTCGGCGTGTTCCTCTTCCACCGCCATGATCTTGATCAATAAATGGCGTGTGGTCGGGTCGGTCGCGCCGATCTGTTCGATCATCTGGCGGTACGACTCGATGGCGACCCGCTCGGCGATCAGGTTGGCCTTGATCATCGATTGCACATCGTCAGATGCATCATACTCGGCATGGCTACGTGCGAGCAATGTTGCCGGATTGAAATCAGGCTGGCCGTTCAACTGGATGATACGCTCCGCCAGCCAATCCGCGTGTTCCTGTTCCTGCAGCGCGTGCTCCAGGAACTCGGCCTTGACCGAACCGTTGTCGCGGCCGCTGACCGTGTAGTAGTGCCGCTTGTAGCGCAGGATGCAGACCAGCTCGGTGGCCAGCGCGTCGTTGAGCATCTTGATGACGGCCGCGCGGTCGCCCTGGTAGCCGGCCGTGACCGGGCCGTCCTGCAAATTGCGGGCGGCGGCGCGGATCGCTTCCTTGTCGATGCCGGTGTGGGTGGATTCAGCCATGATATGCATTCCTTAAAAAGTTAGTGACGGGTGGCGATCGGTGCGCCGTTCTGCGACAGCACGATCTCGACGCGGCGGTTCAGCTGGCGGCTGCCGGCATCGGTGTTGCTGGCGACCGGGAAGGCTTCGCCATAGCCGCGGGTGGCGATCTTGTCGCTCTTGATGCCCAGGCCGATCAGCGCGTTGCGCACCGCCTCGGCGCGGCGCTGCGACAGCTCCAGGTTGTGCGCGGCGCTGCCGGTGCTGTCGGTGAAGCCTTCGATCAGCACCACGCTCTGCGGTTCCTGCAGCAGCACGTCGGCCATCTTCTGCGCGGTGCGCATGCCTTCGGCGCTGAGCTCGGCGCGGTCGACGTTGAACAGCACGTCGCTCAGCGTGATGACCAGGCCGCGCTCGGTCTGCTTGGCTTGCAGGTCGGCCAGCTGCTGTTGCAGCGCGGCGTTCTTGGCCGCTTCGGCGCGGGCGCTGTTGGCGGCGGCGTCGGCCTGGGCGCGGGCGGCATCGGCATCAGCCTTGGCCAGGTTGGCTTGCGACTTGGCCTGGTCGGCGCTCATGCGGGCCTGGTTGGCTTCCGCCGTGCGCTGTTCCAGGCGGATCTCGTCGCGCTGGCGGCCGGCGTTGGCCATCTCGTTCTCGGCCTGCTTCTGCTTGGCCACTTCGCGCGCGGTGGCGATCTTCTGCTTGGCGATGTAGGCCAGCTTGTCGATCTCGTCCAGGCTTTCCTTCTTCGCGGCGGCGGCGTTGGCGCGGTCCAGCGCATCGGCCGCGGCCTTGAATTCCAGCGGCGCGTTGCTGGCCACCGATGGCGTGCTCTGCGCGGCCATGAAGTCGCCGCGGGTCTGGTCGAGCAGGCTGGTGGTGGTCGGCGTGGTGCTGCAGGCGGCGAACATGATGGACATGGCGAACACGGATGGAACGAGGTACAGGGATTTCATGGTGGGGCTCCTTGATTATTGTTGGGTGGTGGCGTTGCTGCGGTTCAACTCTTCACGCAGGGCGCGGATGCTTTGCTGCAGCTCGTCCGCCGCCATGGTGGCCTTGGTCGAACTGGCCTTGCTCTGCGCCAGCTGGGCGTCGGCCGACGCCTGGTTGGCCAGGTCCTGCGCCGTCTTGTAATCCTTGGCGGCCAGCGCCTGGTTGGCGCGCATCAGTTTCTCGCGGGCCGACTGCATTTCCGCCGGCGCCAGGTCGGCGGCGCCGGCGCTGGTGGCGTTGGCGACGGCGGCGCGCGACACGGCGACGTCGGCGGTGGCCGGGGTTTTATTGCTGGCGCAGGCGCTCAGGCCCAGCACGGCGGCCATGGTGCACAACAGGGTCAGACGGTATGGAATGGTGGTCATTATTCTTCTCCTTGAAAATCATTCGGTAGGTTGACGTTATATGCCCTTGCCGTTGCAGCCTCAGTACGGTGCCGCACATAGCACGCCAGCTGCGGCCTAGTAAAATAACATCACTCCAATAAGAACACAGGCCAGTCATGTCCCCACTCCGTCGCCCCACCCGTATCGCCCTTGCCGTCGCCGGCGCCGTGGTCGCCGTGCCCGCCATCGCCGTCATCGTCCTGCTCAACTACGACTGGAACCGGGCGCGGCCGTGGCTGAACGACAAGGTCAGCGAAGCGATCGACCGTCCGTTCGCGATCCGCGGCGACCTGTCGCTGACCTGGGAACGCCAGGGCCACGGCGACGCCGACCGCAGCTGGAGCGACTACCTGCCGCTGCCGCACCTGGTGGCGCGCGACGTCCACATCGGCAACCCCGCGGGCTGGCCGGCGCAAACGGAAATGACCAGCGTCAGCCAGTTCTCGTTCTCGATCGACCTGCTGCCGCTGCTCGCGCACAGGCTGGCCATCCCGGTGCTGCGCTTCGACAATCCGGTGGTGCTGTTGCAGCGCCACGCGGACGGCCGCAACAACTGGAGCTTCAAGCCGGCCGACAAGCCGTCGCCGTGGCAGCTGGACCTGCAGCGGGTGGTGTTCACCAAGGGCACGGTGCACTACGTCGACGCCATCACCCAGGTCGACGCCGTCGCCGAGGTCGACACGCTGAACGCCGACCCGAGCTACGGCGTGGCGTGGCAGGTGCGCGGCAAGTGGAAGCAGCAGACCATCGCCGGCGGCGGCAAGGCCGGCGCGGTGCTGTCGCTGCAGCAGCAATCGACGCCCTACCCGCTGGCGGCCGACCTCGACGTCGGCGGCACCCGCATCGCCATCGTCGGCACGCTGACCAGGCCGTCCTCGCTGGCCGCGCTCGACATGCGGCTCAAGGTGAGCGGCCCCAGCATGGCGCGGCTGTACGGCCTGACCGGCGTGCTGCTGCCGGAGACCCCGCCGTTCGCCACCGAGGGCCATCTGAGCGCCAGCCTGGGCGCCCGCGCCAGCCGCTGGACCTACGACCAGTTCAGCGGCCGCGTCGGCCATTCCGACATCGGCGGCAAGCTCGAGTACCAGTCCGGCCGGCCGCTGGCACGGCCGCTGCTGACCGGCGCGGTGCAATCGAAGCTGCTGCAGTTTTCCGACCTCGGCCCGCTGATCGGCGCCGACTCCAACGCCAGCAAGCAGGCGCGCGGCGTGGCGCCGCTGCAGCCGGGCGACCGCGTGCTGCCGGTGGAACCGTTCAAGACCGAGCGCTGGACCGCGCTCGACGCCAAGGTCGGCTTCAAGGCCGCGCGCATCACGCGCGACAAGGACCTGCCGATCGCCAAGCTCGACACCATGATCCACATGCAGGACGGCGTGCTGTCGCTGACGCCGATGAACTTCGACATCGCCGGCGGCCGCTTCACCTCCAACGTGCTGCTCGACGGCAGCGGCAAGCTCAACCCCAACGCCATCCGCGCCGAACTCAAGGCCGGCGCGCGCCACCTGAAGCTGCGCCAGTTGTTCCCGCGCATCGAGGAAATGCAGGCCACGGTGGGCGAGGTCAACGCCGACATCTCGCTGTCGGCCACCGGCAACTCGGTGGCCGGCCTGCTGGCCACGTCGAACGGCGAGCTCAAGGCCGTGATCAACGAAGGCAGCGTCAGCAAGCTGCTGCTGGAAGAGCTGGGCCTGAACATCGGCAACGTGGTGCTGACCAAGGTGATCGGCGACAAGCAGGTCAAGCTCAACTGCATGGTGACGGACTTCGGCGTGAGCAACGGCCTGATGCAGTCGCGCCTGTTCGTGGTCGACACCTCGGACGCCAGGATCGATGTCTCCGGCACCGTCAACCTGGGCAGCGAAAAGATGGACCTGACCATGCGGCCCGACGCCAAGGGCCTGCGGGTGATCTCGCTGCGGGCGCCGATCTATGTGCGCGGCACCTTCAAGCAGCCCGACATCAGCATCGACAAGGGGGTGCTGGCCTTGCGCGCCGGCGGCGCGCTGGCGCTGGCGTTGGCGGCGCCGGTGGCGGCCATCCTGCCGCTGATCAACGCCGGTCCCGGCGAGACCACCGGCTGCGCCACCTTGCTGGCCCAGCAGGGCGGCAAGCCGGTGGCGCCGCCGCCGGGCAAGACGCTGGCGCCCAGGCGGCCGGTCAAGCGCTGAGCCTTGCCGCGCTTCTATGTGCGATGCCGAACGGAGTCGACACGAATTCTTGCGTACTCTGACCTCATTGGTGTGGGCACTCCCTGCCGCGCCTCAATCAGTTGCAAGGAGAAAATCATGAACAACATTAAACAGCTGGTATCGACCGCCGCCATCGTGGCGGCCGCCCTGGGCCTGAGCGCCTGCGCAGGCATGTCCAGCCAGGACAAGAACACCGCCATCGGCGCCGGCGTCGGCGCGGTCGCCGGCTCGGTCCTGACCGGCGGCAGCCCGATCGGCACCGTGGGCGGCGCAGCCGTCGGCGGCGTGATCGGCAACCAGGTCAACAAGCCGCCGCGTTAATCGGCCCCGGCATCAAAAAAAAGCGGACCCGCGTGGTCCGTTTTTCTTTTGTCGTTCAGCTTTTGCGCTTCACAGAAAGACGTTGGCCATGCCGATGGCGCCGTCGTCCTTGACCAGCTCGTAGCAGCGGCAGGACGCCGCTTCCAGCCCGGCCGAATCGAGGATCTCGATGTTGCCCCGGCTGTAGCTGATCAGCTTCTGGTTTTGCAGTGCGCTGGCGGCCTTGGTCACGCCCACCCGGCGCACGCCCAGCGCGTGCGCGAGGAACTCGTGGGTCAGGTGGAATTTCTCCGATTGCAGGCGGTCGCGCGTGATCAGCAGCGAGCGCGCCAGGCGCGCCTCGAGCACGTGAAAGCGGCTGCACACGGCGATCTGGATCGCCTGCGCCAGCAAGGTGTCGGTGTAGCGGTAAAGCAGCCGCTGCAGCGAGGCGGTGCGCTTGAACTCGGCGCGAAAGGCGACCGCCTCGATGCGGCTGGCGCGGCCGGCGCGCTGCACCACGGCGCGCACCAGCGCCTGCCCATGGCCCAGCGCCACCGACGCGCCTACCATGCCCTCCTGCCCCACCGAACCCACCTCCAGCGTCATGCGCCCTTCGGCCACCGCCAGCAGCGAGATCAGGCAGCCGACCGGAAAGTAAATGTGGTCGACCGTCTGGCCCGGCTCATACAGCACCTGGCCCGCTTCCAGCCGGACCGTGTCGCACAAGGCCAACAGCCTGGCGCGGTCGTCGTCCGGCAGGCCGGACAGCAGGCGGTTCAGCACCGGCTTGGCCTGAGTCGGAGTCCGGTCGTCGTCGGAAAAAATGGAGGAATGGGTATGCATGGGATCAGCGTAAAGGTTGCGATTTGCCCTGTATGTACGGTGACGCACGGAAGCAAGACAAGTCTTCAGGGAAAATCCGGGCTGCAATCCACTATTCCAACCAAACAGGACATACATCATGGACACCCCAAGCAGCAAACCAGCGCTCCACCCTATCATGGTCATCGCCGCCGTCGCGGTGGTGCTGTTCTGCGGTGTCGGCAGCGCCGCCATCATGGGCTGGCTGCCGACTTCCAGCGCCACCGTGCCCGGGGCCGCGGCGATGCCGGGCCAGCTGTCGTCGGTGCCGCCGGCCGAACAGGCGCAACCGCCACAACGCTCGCAGCAGTCGCAACAGGCCGGCTACGCCAACAACGCCGCACCGGCCCAGGGCTCCTATCCGGCGCAGCAGCAACAGCCACAGCAGCAAGAACAGCTCGCGCAACAGGGCCCGGCCGTTTGCAACAGCTGCGGCGTGGTGGTGTCGGTGCGTTCGATCGAACACCGCGGCCAGGGTAGCGGCGTCGGCGCGGCAGGCGGCGCCATCCTGGGCGGCCTGCTGGGCAACCAGGTCGGCAGCGGCCACGGCCGTCAACTGGCCACCGTGGCCGGCGCGGTCGGCGGCGCCGTGGCCGGCAACCAGGTCGAAGGCAATATGAAAACCACGCACAACTGGGAGATCGTGGTGCGCATGGACAATGGCAAGAAGCGCGTGCTGCACCAGTCGGCGCAGCCGCAATGGCGTTCGGGCGACCAGGTCAGGATCGCCAACGGCCAGTTGCATTCGGCTTAATGCACTTAAGTACGATACCGTACAGAAGGCTGCTGCGGCTTTGCAGATAATGGCTACAAGATACGAACATGGCAACAGAGCTTGCAGGTTCGAGATCGCAATCGATGACCAACATGGACGTCGCATAACCACCTGAGGAGAGAATCATGCTCTATACCATCGCTGTCGTTTTGCTTATCCTGTGGCTGCTAGGCCTGGTCACGTCCTACACCGTCGGCGGATTTATCCACATCCTGCTGGTCGTTGCTATCATCATGGTGCTGCTGCGCCTGATTAGCGGACGCGGCGTGTAGCGCCACATCAGTAAGCCTTTGAAGCGGCGCTCCACCCAACGGTGGCGCGCCGTTTTTCATTTTCAGGAGAACACATGAAACGACTGATCATTTCCCTGGCCATGCTGGCCACCGTGCAGGCCTCGGCGCAGAGCATCAAGCCGGGCCTGTGGGAGCTGTCCAACAAGGTCAAGACCGGCAACGCGCAGGCCGACCAGGCGATGAGCATGGCGCTCAAGCAGCTGGCCGACCTGCCGCCCGAGCAGCGCGCGCAGATGGAGGCGATGATGAAGCAGAACGGCGCCTCCATGCCCATGGCCGGCGGCGACGGCGCCATGCTCATCAAAGCCTGCGTCACGCCCGAGATGGCGGCGAAAAAAGAACTGCCGATCAACCAGAAGGGCAAGTGCACGTCGAAGAGCGATCCGGTGGCGGGCGGCCTGGACATTTCGTTCAGCTGCACCGACCCGGCCTCCAGCGGCGGCGGCACGCTGCGCTTCCACGGCGACAGCGCCTACGTGATGAACATGAACATCAACAGCGAGGCCGGCGGCAAGCGGCAGGCGGTGCAGGTGGAGTCGACCGGACGCTGGCTGGGCGCCAGCTGTCCGGCCAGGGGACACTAGCTACTCGCTGTCGCTGAACGCCATGTAGCGCTGGAAGGCCAGCGTGGCGATCGGCCCCACCGGCAGGCTGCGCGCTTCATAGCGGATGCAGGGCGTAACCTTGCCGTAGTTGCCGGTGTTGAAGATCTCGACGGCCGTCTCCAGCTCGTCGGGACGCACCGGGCGTTCCTCGACCGCGATGCCTTCCTTCGCCAGCAAGGCGATCACGCGCGCGCGGGTGATGCCGGACAGGAAGGTGCCGTTGGCCACCGGCGTCACCACCTTGCCCTCGGGCGTGACCAGGAACAGATTGGCCGATGCGAACTCGGCCACGTTGCCGGCGTTGTCGCACACCACCGCGTTGTCGAAGCCGCGCTGCTGCGCTTCGCGGATCGCCTTGCTGGTGTTGGCGTACAGCGCCGAAGCCTTGGCGTCGGTCGGCGCCATCGACGGGTCGGGACGGCGCAGCGCCGTCAGGCAGGCCGAGAAGCCGGTGAACGGCGGCATCGGCGCGTCGAACAGGGTCAGCGCGAAGGCGCTTTTTTCCGGCAGCGGCACCAGCAGGCCGTCGGTGCCGAACACCAGCGGCCGCACGTACAGTTCGGCGTCGGCCGGGAACTTGGCCACGCCCTCGCGCACCAGCTGTTCCATCTGGTCGACGCTCAGCGGACACACCAGGCCGACCCGCTCCGACGAGGTGATCACGCGCTGCAGGTGCAGGCGCAGGTCCGGCATGTGGCCGCGTATCGAGCGCGCGCCGTCGAACACGGACGAACCCAGCCATACGCTGTGGTCCATCGCGCCAAACAAAGGGGTGTTGCCTTCGGACCAGCCGCCGTTGAAGTAAGTCAGATACATGCTTGTTCCTGGTGATCAGTAAAACAAGCAATTTATCACGGATCAGAAGGCGTGGCGCAGGCCGACGGTGATGGCGCGGTCGCCATGGCCGGCGCTGGAGGCGTTGCCGACCGTGTAGCCGGCGCCGTTGCGGTTCTGGATGCGCGCGAACGAGGCATAGAAGCCGGTGCGGCGCGACAGCGCGTAACTGGCGCCGACGGCGAACTGGTCGGCATCGCGGTTGGCGCCGCCGCGGTCGTCCTTGTGGATGTAGGAGGCCAGCCAGGTGGTGGCGCCCATCGGCACGGCGATGCCGAGCAACACATCGCGGCTGTTATTGGACGGCATGCTCTGCACCACCGCGCCGTAGGGGTTGGACATGTCCCACGGCGAGCTGCCGTCGCCCCGGCTGTGGCCGTAGGCGGCGTAGGCAACGAAGCGGCCGAAGTCGAGATTGGCCGCCACCAGCGTATTGCTGGCCGACTGGTCGACCGCCGGCGTGGTGCCGTTGGCGTCCAGCAGGTTGTCCTTGCGCTGGTGGGTGATGCGCAGCGTGGCGGCGCCGTTGGCGTAGCCGATGGTGGCGCCGTAGGCGCGGTTGAGCTTGCTGTTGTAGGGCGACTCGCCGAAGCTGTAGATGGCCGCGCCGGTCCAGCCGCCCCGGCTGCGCGGCGACTGGTATTTGATCGTGTTGTCGTAGCGTTGCGTGGTATAGCTGACCAGGTTGGCCGCGCTGCCGGCCATGCCGCCGTGGAAGGGATCGGCGACGTCGATCAGCGTTTCGTAGACCAGGTTGTACTGCCGGCCCAGGGTGACCATGCCCAGCGGGCCGTCCAGCCCGACATAGGCCTGGCGGCCGAACAGCTTGCCGTTCTGGTCGGCGCCGCCGCTGTCGTTGAGCATGCCCGCCTCCAGCGTGTAAACCGCCGCCGTGCCGCCGCCCAGCTCCTCGCGTCCGCGCACGCCCAGCCGCGAACCGGACGCGATGCCGCTGTCGAGCCTGGTGTGCGCGCATGCGCCGCCGCAGCCGCGTTCGGCCACCACACCGGCGTCGAGCAGGCCGTACACCTGCGTCTGCGCCGCTGTCTGCGCCGCCGCGGACAGCGGATAGATCAAGGCCAGCACGTAAAGGGGGAGTTTCATAAGGCCCATCGTAGGACAGCGGGCGCAACATCTCTGTGCGCGGGAGCACGTTTCCGGCATATTTTGCGGCTACTTGGTTTATAGTGCCCTTTCACCATGCGAAAGGCGGTCACTATGCAGGCCCAGTATGACGGCAAGCGTTGCACCCCAGGCGAAGCGCTGGACCTGCTGCGCGACGGCGACACCATCATCGTGCCCTGCGGCGCCGGCGAGCCGCCCGCGCTGCTGCATGCCTTGTCCGACCAGCGCACCCGCTTCCACGACGTCAAGGTGGCGCAGATCCTGGCGATGCGCAAATACGCCTACTTCGATCGCGACACCGCCCACCATGTGCGCCACGTGGCGCTGTTCTTCGGCGGCGCCTCGCGCGCGGCCGGCCAGGCGGGCTGGGTCGATTTCGTGCCCGCCTATTTCTCCGAGCTGCCGGCGCTGATCGAGCGCGGGCTGCTGCCGGCCGACGTGGTGTTCTCGCTGGCCTCACCGATGGACGAGCACGGCAACTTCGCGCTCAGCCTGGGCGCCGACTATACGATGGCCGCCATCGGCAAGGCGCGCGCGGTGGTGCTCGAGGTCAATCCCAACGTGCCGCACGCGCACGGCCAGTGCCACGTCCACATCTCGCAGGTGACGGCGCTGGTGGAAAGCGCCGAGCCGGTGATCGAGGTCGGCCTGCCGGCGATCGGCCCGGTGCAGGAAGCCATCGGCCGCCACGTGGCGGCGATGATCGAGGACGGCTCGACGCTGCAGATCGGCTACGGCGGCATTCCCGACGCGGTGGTGATGCAGCTGACCGGCAAGCACGACCTCGGCGTCCACACCGAGATGATCGGCGACGGCATCCTCAAGCTGGTCGAATCGGGCGCCGTCAACAACAGCCGCAAGACCTGGCTGCCGGGGCGCATGGTGGCCACCTTCGCGCTCGGTTCGCGCAAGCTGTACGACTTCATGCACCGCAACCCGATGCTGGAAATGCACCCGGTCGGCTACACCAACGATCCCTACCTGGCCGGCCAGAACGACCAGCTGGTGGCGATCAACGCCAGCCTGCAGGTCGACCTGCTGGGCCAGTGCGGCTCCGAGAGCCTGGCCCACCTGCCCTATTCCGGCACCGGCGGCCAGGTCGACTTCGTGCGCGCCGCCAACCGCTCGCGCGGCGGCAAGGCCTTCATCGTGCTGCCGTCCACCGCCCGCGAGGGATCGATCTCGCGCATCGTGCCGACGCTGGCGGCGGGCACCCACGTCACCACCGGCAAGAACGACGTCAACTACGTGGTCACCGAATACGGCGTGGCCCAGCTGCGCGGCAAGTCGGCCCACCAGCGGGCCGAGGCGCTGATCGGCATCGCCCATCCCGACTTCCGCGCCGAACTGCGCCAGCAGGCCCGCAAAATCTTGCTTTGCAGCTAGCCGGATTTCCTGGTGGACATGCAATGTTCGCCAGCGTACATACTTGCCAGACTTATACGTCTATACTGCGGCTTTGTCCCTACGCGGTCCGCCCGCCTTACGCATGCTAGACATCCTCGAACGCATCGACGCAGACAGCAGCGACCTCGGCCTGATGGTCGAACTGTTCAACACCCTGCGTCCCCAGCGCGCCACCGACGGCGCGCGCGCCACCGCCAATGTGCGCACGCTGTGCCAGCTATTGAAGGGCAATCCGGCGCACGCGCTGGCCTTGCGCCATTACGCGCGCAAGCTGCTCTCCAGCCGCCGCCACGCCAGCCTGTACACCGAGATCGGCGTGCTGTCGAACGACGGCTTCTTCACCGAACTCAAACGCCGCATCGCCTACCGCATCCTGCCGCCCGCGCTGGGCGAGATCTACCTCAGCGACGCGCTCGACCAGGTGGTGTACCAGCGCACCGACCACCTGTGGATCGCCGCCGTGCCGGCCGCCGACTGGCTGGCCCTGGTGGACGTGGTCGGCCTGCATGGGGCCGCCGACAGCGGCCCCAACCTGATGCTGCCCGGCCTGCTCGAAGCGATACGCACGCTGTCCTACCGCGTCAGCGCGATCGGCCTGGAACCCAAGCTGACCAATTTCCACACCGAGATCGAGACCTACGAATCGCCGTTCATGGTGCAGAACTACGAGGTCAACGCCTATCTCGACAGCTATCAGCGCATGCTGGCCGGCGACGAGGCGCCGCTGGAAGACGCCCGCCACCTGCTGGTGATGCTGGACCAGTGCGACGTGGTGGTGGCCAAGATCCGCAAGAAGGCGCTGAGCCAGGGCACCAGCATCGCCCTGACCTATCTGCTGGTGACCTTGACCCAGAGCATAGACCGGCTGCGCAAGCTGCTGTTCCTGGTCGACGTCAGCGGCGAGCTGCCGGTGACGCCGCCGGCCGACCTCAACCTGCTGGCCGCGACCCACGCCCCGCACCAGCAGGAAGGCCCGCCCAGCCCGCGCCGCGGCGCCGCCGTCGGCATGGCGCTGGAGCTGATCGAGGCGCACAACAACAAGTACATGGTGCGCGATCTGATGCGCGACAACATCGACCTGTTGGCGCGCAACGTCACCGAGAACGCCAGCCACACCGGCGAGCACTACGTGGCCGACAGCCGCAAGGAGCTGGGCGGCATGTTCGTGTCGTCGGCCGGCGCCGGCCTGGTGATCGGCTTCATGGCGCTGTTCAAGATCCTGATGTCCTACCTGCGCGCCGCGCCGCTGGTCGAAGCCTTCCTGTTCAGCATGAACTATTCGCTGGGCTTCATGTTCATCCACCTGCTACACTTCACGGTGGCCACCAAGCAGCCGGCGATGACAGCCTCGCGCATCGCCGCCGGCCTGCACAGCAAGGACGGCCGCAACATCGACATCGACAGCATGGCCGAGCTGTGCAACAAGGTGATCCGCACACAGAACATGGCGGTGCTGGGCAACCTGGCCACCGCCATTCCGACGGCGTGGCTGATCGCCATGGCCTGGCCGCTGATCACCGGCCACCACCTGGTGTCGCCGGACAAGGCCATGCACCTGTTGCAGGACATCGATCCCATCCACGGGCCGACCCTGGTGTACGCGGCCATCGCCGGCGTCTGCCTGTTCGTCGCCGGCCTGATCTCGGGCTACTACGACAACAAGGCGCTGTACACCCGCTGGGCGCAGCGCATCGCGCAGCTGCGCGGCCTGCGCTGGCTGCTGGGCCAGCAACGGCTGGAGCGCCTGGGCGTGTACATGGAGAACAACCTGGGCGGCCTGATGGGGAACTTCTTCTTCGGCATCCTGCTGGGCGTGATGCCGCTGCTGGGCTTCCTGCTCGGCATGCCGCTGGACATCCGCCACGTCACCTTCTCGTCGGCCAATTTCGCGACAGCGATGGTCGGGCTGGACTACCATGTCAGCTGGCAGCTAGTGCTGACCTCGGTGGCGGGCTTCCTGGCGATCGGTTCGGTCAACCTGCTGGTCAGCTTCGGGCTGGCGCTGTGGGTGGCGCTGCGCTCGCGCCAGGTGCGCTTCAAGCACGGCTGGCTGCTGGTGAAGGCGCTGGGCCGGCGTTTCCGCCAGGGGCCGGTGTCGTTCCTGTTCGGTTCGGCGGCAGAAGAAGCGGCGCAGCTGGCGCCGCCCGATCAAGCACTCACTGCTGAAAAGAGCCTCAAATGAAAACCGCGCGCATGCGTTGCTGGCTTCCCCTCTCTCTGATGTGCTGGGGCTTGCTGGGCGCATGCGCGTCGCTGCCCAACGTGACGGCGATGAGCGGCCAGCTCGATCCGGCCGCCGTGCCCAGCGTCAAGGGCGTCCACGGCGAGCTCAGCGCCGAGCGCGGCAAGGCCCTGCTGGCCAAGCGCTGGCCGAAAGGCTCGCTGGACATGCAGGCGCAAGCGGCGCTGGAGGAAGCGGCCACCGGCGTGCCCCTGATCGCCGGCAACAAGTGCACGCTGCTGTTCGACGGACCGCAGACCATGGCCGAGATGCTCAAGGCCATCAACGGCGCGCGCAACAACATCAACCTGGAAACCTATATCTTCGACCAGGACGAACTGGGCCTGAAGTTTGCCGACGCGCTGATCGAAAAACAGCGGCAAGGCGTGACCGTCAACATCCTGTACGACAGCGTCGGCACGCTGGGCGTGCCGGCCGCGTTCTTCAAGCGCATGCGCGAAGCCGGCGTCCACCTGATCGAATTCAACCCGGTCAACCCGGCCAAGCTGAGCGGCGAAAGCTGGAAGCTCAACAACCGCGACCACCGCAAGGTGCTGATCGTCGACGGCAAGATCGCCTTCACCGGCGGCATCAACATCAGCGCGACCTACGCCAAGAGTTCGCTGTTCCGCTCGTCGGCCAAGCCAACCGACAAATCGCAGGTGGGCTGGCGCGACACCCACATCAAGGTCGAAGGGCCGGCGGTGCAGGCCTTCCAGTGGCTGTTCGTGCGCCAGTGGGCCACGCAGGACAAGGATGATTTGACGGAGGCGGACTACTTCCCGCAGCCGGTGATCGCCGGCGACAAGGTGGTGCGCGTGCTGGGCAGCGAGCCCGGCGGCAAGTTCGAGATCTACAAGGCCTACAACCTGGCGATCCAGCAAGCGAAGACGAGCATCCACATCACCTCGGCCTACTTCGTGCCGGACCGGCAGACGGTGGCGGCGCTGATGGCGGCCGCGCGGCGCGGGGTGGACGTCAAGATCGTGCTGCCGGGCGTCTCCGACAGCGGGCTGGTGTTCTACGCCGGCCACGCCTTCTACGACGACCTGCTCGACAGCGGCGTCGAGATCCACCAGCTGAAGCTGGCGGTCTTGCACGCCAAGACCGCCGTCATCGACGGCAACTGGTCGACGGTCGGCTCGACCAACATCGACACCCGCAGCTTCCTGCACAACAGCGAGCTCAACGTGGTGATCATGGGTGACGCCTTCGGCGCCGAGATGGAGCGCGCCTTCCAGGAAGACCTGCGCGACTCGGTGCAGATCACGCCGGAAGCGTGGCGCCACCGCCCGTGGGCCGACCGCCTGCGCGAATTCGCCGCCCGCTTCATGAACTACTGGCTCTAAGCCAGCGTCAGGCTTCGGCGGTGAGGCTCCAGGCGCCGCCGCTGCGCTGGAAGCGCTCGGTGTGCGCCAGTTCGAAGCCGCCGGTGCCATCGACCCAGCTGTAGCGCTGCACCGCCACCTTGTCGTGCTCGACGCGGATGACGTTGAACGAATTCGTTTCGCCCCGCCCGCGCGTGGAGGTGGCGGTGCCGGCCTGCACCATCAAGGCCGCGTAGCCGCTGATCTCGTAACGCTGCGCCGTGTTGTGCGCATGGCTGACATGCAAATGCCCGGCCAGCAGCAAATCCACACCGCACTCGGCGAACGCCCGCATCGCCATCGGCGCACGGTTGACCAGGTCGTTTTCGTCGAGCGCCTCCGGCATGTCGAAGGGGTGGTGGGTGACGATGATGCGCGTCAAATGCGGGTCCACCGCGCCCATGCGGCGCTGGATCTGGTCGATCTGCTCGCGGTTGACGCGGCCGTCCTTGAAGGTCAGCGAGCGCGCGGTGTTGATGCCCAGCACGGCGATCTCTTCATCCACATATTCCGGCGCCAGGTCCAGCGTGACGTAGCGGGTGTACTTGCGCAGCGGCGCCAGGAAGCGGCTGGCGACGTTGTAGAGCGGGATGTCGTGATTGCCCGGCACCACGATCTGCGGCCCCGGCAAGGTATCGAGGAAGGCCCGCGCCGCCTTGAACTCCTCGGTCCTGGCGCGCTGCGTCAGGTCGCCGGACACCACCACCACGTCCGGCGCCAGGCCGGCGACCAGCGCTTGCAGCGGCCGCAGCAGTTTCTGGTCGACGCGGCCAAAATGCAGATCGGACAAATGGACGATGGTGCGCATGCTAGCCCTCCTGCGCCGGTACGATGACGCTCAGCGCCGCCGCCCGCGAGCGGTAGCATAGCGGCGGCTTCATCAACGACACTTCGCCGTCGGTGGCCACCCGCATGTGATGGTGCCGCGTTTCGATGATCAACTCCGGCGCCGACAGCACGTCGAAATCGCGCGCCTCGCCCAGCTTGCCGAGCATGGCGTGCAAGCCATAGCGCAGCAGTCCCAGCCGGGTCGGCTTCTGCGCCACGTACAGGCACAGATTGCCGCTGTCGAGCCGCGCGCGCGCGCCCAGCGTCAAGCCCTGCAGGTATTCGTTGTTGCCGATGAAGACGAACGGCGTGCGCCGCAGATGCTCCGCGCCATTGATCTTCAGACGCACGCTCATGAACGGAAAGCGCCGCAGCGCCGCGAACAGGGCGCGGCCGAACGCCGGCCACTTGCTGCGGCCCAGATGGCGCTGCTGCTGCTCGCGGTCGCGCACGATGTCGGGATAGATGCCCAGGCCGGAGTTGTTGAGGAAGATGCGCCCGTTCACCTCGCCCACGTCCACCCGGCACACCCTGCCCTGCATCACGTTGGCCACGGCCGCGTCGAGGTCCAGCGGTATCTTCAAGTCCTTGGCGAAATGGTTCAGCGTACCGAGCGGCAGCACGCCCAGCCGCGTGGCGCTGCCGACCAGCACCGACGCCACCGCGTTGATGGTGCCGTCGCCGCCGCCCGCCACCACCACCGGCGCGCCGTCGGCCAAGGCCCGCTCGGCGCGCGCGATCATCTGCGCGCCGCTCCTGGCCAGCGTGATGTCCGGCTCGACGCCGTGGCGGCGGAATTTCTCCGCCAGCGCGGCGGTCCAGCCGCCGCAATAGCCCAGCCCTGCGCCGGCGTTGATGATGACGACGATGCTGTCCAGCGCGTTCTCCCGTAAATAGTTTATAACGTTCTCGCTTCGCGCCGCCGGCGCAGCGTCGAGATCGCCGTGATGCAGACCGCCAGCCACGCCACGCTCTCGGCCATGGCCGCCAGCACGTCGCTCAGATAGTGCGCGCCCAGATAGACGCGGCTCAATGCCACCAACCATACCATCAAGGCGCAGCCGACCGCCGTACTCAAGCGCACACGCCAGTGCGGGCGGGCGATCACCAGATAGCTCGCCAGCAGGCCATAGAACAGGGTCGCGGCCGATGTGTGGCCACTGGGGAAGCTGTAGGTCACCAAGCTCACCAGCGGCTCCTCGAACGCCGGCCGGACGCGCTGGAAGTGGTACTTCAACGCCACGTTCAACAGCGCACCGCTGGGCACGGACACCAGCAAGGCCAGCAGCCAGTAGCGCGCCTGCACCCGCCAGAAGTACCAGCCCAGCGCCGCCACCAGACCCACCATCCCCGCCCCGGTATGCAGCAGCGACACGCCCAGCATGAAGCTGGTCAGCGGTTCGAAGGCGTGGGCATGGAACCAGTGCGCCACCTGCATGTCGAGCACGGTGATCGCCTCCTTGCCCATCACATCCTCGGCCAGGTCGCCGAACACCGCGGCGGCGGCCACCAGCAGCGCCAGGCCGGCGCTCAGGTGCAGGCCGAATTCGCCGCCCGGCGACAGTCTTGCCTCAATGAAACGTATGAATTTGCTGAAAATTTGGTGCTCCAAGGCCTCGCGCCGTGCAAGTTGGTGGAAAAACCACGAAAAAGCGAATTTACTGTTTATTTACACAGTACCTGTTTATTCATACAGTAGTTATGCTATTCTGAACTCCTCGTTAAACGCTACTCCCCACAAAGGAAATGTCATGACTACACTGAATAGCAGCTTTGGTTCCCGCTTCGGTCTCGAATATATGCCTACCTCGTTCCTGGTACGCATGGGCAAACGCGAAGTGCTGGTGTGCCGTGACTTCCGCAAGCGCTACTACGCGGTGAACCCGATCATGGAATGCGACACCGGCGTACAGGCAGGCCATCTGGAAGTGCTGATGTTTCGCCGCTGGCTGCTGATCCTGTCGAAGGCGCACTAATGGTTGCCGGTGCCAGTTGCCCGATCCAGTCGCAAGACAGGCCGGCCGACGCCGCGGCCTCGCTCGCGCTCCTCACCTGGGTTTGGCAACTGGCGTACCGTCATCAAACAGATTCGCCTCGTACCACAGCGTCACAAACAGAACCATCACCACCGGACCGATAAACAGTCCGACCAGGCCCAGGGTTTCGACCCCGCCCAGGATACCGAACAGTACGGCCAGGAACGGCAGCCGCGTGGCGTTGCCGATCATGCCGGGCCGTACAAAGTGATCCGCCACGAACAGCACGATGCTGCCCCAGACCGCGACCGCGATCGCCGCCGGCACCGCGCCATTGAACACCAGCACCGCCGCCGCGCTGACGAAAGCGATCGGCGCACCAAATGGAATAATCGCCAGGATGCCTGTCACCGCCGCCCACAGCGCGGGCGACGGCAGGCCCGCGAACGCGTAGCCGATGCCGATCAACACGCCTTCCGCCAGGCCCACCAGCACCAGGCCGTTGACGGTGGCGCGGATCGCCGTCGGGATCTTCTCGGCGTAGCGCGCCCAGCGCTGCTCGCTGAAGCAATGGCTGCCGATGGCGGTGATCTGGCGGTTCAGCGCCTCGCCGTCCTTGTAGAAGAAGAACAGGCACAGGAAGGCCAGGCCGAAGTCGACCAGCCGGTGCATGAAGCCGACGCCGGCCACCTTGATCATGTCGCTGGCCGAATGCAGGCCGTTGATTTCGCGCTCGGACAGCAGGTGCGACAAGCCGTGCGGCTGGCTCAGCGTGGCTTGCCACCAGTCGCTGAGCCATTCGCCAACCATCGGCAGATGCAGGACAAAGGCCGGCACCGGGATGCCGTCGGTGTTGGCGGTGACGAGGTAGTTGGCCAGCTCGGGCGCCTGCTTGGCGGCCTGCGCCACACCCAGCGACACCGGCGCGATGAAGACCGCCACGCAGATCAAGGTCAACGCGGCGGCGGCCAGCACATCGTGGCGGCCGAAGCGCGCCCGTATGCGCTGGTACAGCGGCCAGGTCGCCACGCACAGGATGCCGGCCCAGATCAGCGGCAGGAAGAAGCGATGCATGACAAACGCCGCCAGTGCGATCAAGGTCAGGGAGAAGCAGGCACTGAGGATGTCGCGCTGGGTTTCGGTCATCGGAGTATCTCCTGATAAATATTGAGGCTATGGTAAGCGCATTTTATGCCGCCGCAGGCGCCGGCTGGTCGTTTTAATTGTTTTCTAAGCGTATAGCCTGACATTGATGTCGATCGGCTCGGCGACGGCGTGGGGCTAGCGCCAACATGGCGCAGGCCGAAGGCGACAGCCAAGTCATCGGTTGAGACGCGGCCGGGCTGTTGTTCAAACGTCTGGAAGTGAGCCGCGACAAGGGCGCGCGCGGACTATCGCTGCTGGTGACCGGACAGACCGTGATCGGCACCGCGCCGCAAGGCAAGGCCGCGCTGATCGACGCCCCGGCCGCCATCGACGTGCGCCTGTTGCGAAAGCAATCGCGCCAAGGGCAAGATCGTGCTGTAAGGATTTTAAACCGCCGCCGCGCCGCCGGTTAGCTGCTGCGCCTGTCGCGCGCGCAGCAAGGCCAGCGCAGTGTTGTCGTGCTCGGCCAGCGCGGCCTGCATGGTGCCGGCCGCAACGCACGAGTTCTCCAGTATCTGCAAGAACAAGGCCTGCCGCCGGCGCATGCCCGGCGACTGGTAGCCCAGCTGTTCGAACATGCGGCCGACGTCGATGCAGTAGCTGCGCAGTTCCCACATGGTGTTCTTGGTGACCTCGATATCGTTGCGCATGCTGAGGTCGACGTCGATCAGTTCCATCTTCGCCGTGCCGTCGCCCGAGTAGGCGCGGATCGCCGGCAGCCACTGCTCAAATTTGCCGGCGATGCGTTGGATGCGGACGATCTTCTGGTCCAGCGTGCGGCAATAGTGCCAGCACAGCCAGCACACGGGCAGCCGCGCCAGCATGCGCGGCAAGCCTGCCGATTGCAAGGTGAGTTCGAGTTTCTGGACGGCATCGAGCAATCGACGCGTGCTGTCGCCGACGGACGGGAAAGGCATGATGGGCGCTCCTGGAGGAATTCAGGAACACAGTAGCCGCCACATCAAACATCCCGTTTGATGCGGCGTAAAATCCAGGCAGATTTATTCAGCCTTGCGGAACATGGCCTTGATGCCGCGGAGACCCTGGCGGATGCGGGCCTCGTTTTCGATCAACGCGAAACGCACATACTCGTCGCCGTAGTCGCCGAAGCCGATGCCGGGCGAGACGCACACCTTGGCCTCGGCCAGCAGCAGCTTGGAAAATTCCAGCGAGCCCAGGTGGCGATACTGTTCCGGGATGCGGGCCCAGATGTACATCGACGCCTTCGGCTTGTCCACCGGCCAGCCGGCTTCGCACAAGCCTTTGTGCAGCACGTCGCGGCGGCTCTGGTACATCGCGCAGATCTCGCTGACGCAGCTTTGGTCGCCTTCCAGCGCGGCGATCGCCGCCACCTGCACCGGCGTGAAGCTGCCGTAGTCGTGATAGCTCTTGATGCGCGCCAGCGCCGCCACCAGCTCCTTGTTGCCGACCATGAAGCCGATGCGCCAGCCCGCCATGTTGTAGCTCTTGGACATGGTGAAGAACTCCACCGCCACCTCGCGCGCGCCCGGCACCTGCATGATGGACGGGGCTTTCCAGCCGTCGAAGGTGATGTCGGCGTAGGCCAGGTCGTGCACCACCAGGATGTTGTGCTGCCTGGCCAGCGCCACCACGCGCTCGAAGAACTCCAGCTCCACGCATTGCGCGGTCGGGTTGGACGGGAAGCCGAGTATCATCATCTTCGGTTTCGGATAGCTCTCGCGCACCGCGCGCTCCAGCTCGTCGAAGAAATCGACGCCGGGCGTCATGCGCACCGAGCGGATGTTGGCGCCGGCGATCACCGCGCCCCAGATGTGGATCGGGTAGCTGGGATTGGGCACCAGCACCGTGTCGCCCTGGTCCAGCGTCGCCAGCATCAGGTGGGCCAGGCCTTCCTTGGAGCCGATGGTGACGATGGCTTCCGCATCGGGATCGAACTCGACATCGTAGCGCTTCTTGTACCACTTGGTGATCGCGCGCCGCAGACGCGGTATGCCCTTGGAGGCCGAGTAGCCGTGCGTGTCGGGACGTTGTACGGTGTCGACCAGTTTTTCGACGATGTGCGCCGGCGTGGCGCCATCGGGATTGCCCATCGACATGTCGATGATGTCTTCGCCGCGGCGGCGCGCCGCCAGCTTGAGCTCGGCGGTGACATTGAAAACGTAGGGAGGCAGGCGATCGATGCGCGAAAAGCTGCGCGGAGTTTGGGTGTCAGTCATGGATATCTCACGTAAGCGCCCGGAACCGTCCGAGCGACGTCGATGCAATGTTGCATCGGCATCCATACTAGCCGAAGGTTTCAGCTTTTTGCAATACCCTTTTTAGACGCTGGCTTGATTTTCCTGGTCGCTGAACCACTCGAACAGTATCAGGCCGGCGATGGACGCCACCGGCAACAGGCACAGGCAGATCAGCACCCACAGCACCGGCGAGCGGCCCAGCAACCTGGCCGACATGCCGATGAACACCAGATGCAGGACGAGGCTGACCGCGATGCCGAGCCCGGCCAAAATCACCAGCGGCACCGAGCCCACGATGTATTTGTTCAGCGGCGGCAGGAAGGCGGCGACGCACAGCACCCACGCGATCAGCGAGACAGTGGCGGCGGCGATCGGTTGTTGGGCGCGGGCGACTTGCATAGGGTGCTTCCTCCAGTAAGCGGCTATGCTGCCACGAACCAGACACAAACGCAACACGGTTCAGCGCAGCGAGGTCAGCGCCGACGCCAGCACGATGCTGGCGATGGCCAGCCATTGCGTCAGCGTCAGGTTCTCGCCCAGCACCAGCATGCCGGCCAGCGCGCTGAGCGCCGGCGCGCCGCTGCTGAACATGCTGAAGGTGCGCGACGACAAGCTGCGCATCGACCGCATCTCCAGCGTGTACGGCAAGGCGCTCGACATCACCGCGATCGCCAGGCCGATCAGCAGATAACCAGGCGTCAGCAGCACGGGGCCCGCGTACCAGGCGCCGATCGGCACGATGAACAAGGAAGCCGCCAGCATGGCCCACGCCACCGACTGCCCGCCGTGCATCACCGACACCCGCTTGCCGTACACGATGTACAAGGCCCAGCACACCGCCGCGCCGGCCGCGTACATGACGCCGACCGGATCGAGCTGGTCGACCTTGCCGTGGATGGGCAGCAGGTAATACAAGCCCAACACCGCCAGGCAGACCGCGGCGAAATCGCGCGGCCGGCGCGACGACAGCACCGCCACCGTCAACGGCCCGGCCACTTCGATCGCCACCGCGATGCCCAGCGGGATGCGGTCGAAGGAGCGGTAGATCAGCAAATTCATCAAGCCGATCACGCTGCCGTAGATCGCCACGTTCACGCCCTGCGCCCACGTCAGCGGCGTGCGCCACGGACGGAAGATCGCCAGCATCAGCACCGCCGCGATGCCGACGCGATAGGCCGCCACGCCCTCCACGCCGATCAGCGGGAACAGATGCTTGGCGATCGCCGCGCCGAAATTGATCGACAGCTGGCTGGCCAGCAGCGCAAACCCGGCCAGCAGCGCGCTGCCGCCAGCGTGTTTTTTATCGTCGCTCACCTTATCTGGCCGACAGTCCGAGTTTCAAGGCGATCGGCTTGCCGGCGTTGGCCTCGACCGGCTCCGGCGCGGTGGCGTGCGCGGTCGCGGCGTCGACGCCCTCGCCCTTCAAAGCGGCCATGATCGCGGCGGAACGCTTGGCGCCCAGCTGCGGCAAGGCGTCCGCCGGCAGCGGCTGCTTCTGCTCCAGGCGCTCTTGCAGCCTGGCGTAGAAGGCCGTGGCGTCCGCCACTTGCGGCTCGCCCTGCACCAGCTTGCCCAGGCGCTGCAGCATGGGCAGTTGCTTTTGCACCGGGTCGGCGGCGGCAGGACCGGCGGCGGCCTCGGCGGCCTTCTTCTGCTGCTCCAGCTCGGCCGCGCCGAAGCGCTCGGCATACAGGTCGCGCAGGGCGCCGCGCACTTTGCGCTGGCCCATGTCGAGCGGCCCAGGCAGCCCGCCGGCCGCCAGCTTGATGTCGGCGCGCGCCAGCACCACGCGGCGCAAGGCTTGCGCGCGCAGCGCCGCGCCGTCTGCCGGCTCGTTGTACTGGCCCGGCACGGACAGTATCAGCTGCGTCTTCTTGGCCAGGATCTGCGCCACCTGCTTGAGTTTCTCGCGCTCCGGCGGCAGCACCGTGTCGCTGCCGGCGTCGAAATCGATGGACTCCAGCTTGTCGCCGCTGACGCCGAACAGATTGCCCAGCGCGCGGAACGGCGACGTCACGATCTTGGTCATGATGTTGCCGATCGCCTTCCACAGCACCGAGCCGTAGCTGAACTGCGGATCGTTCATATTGCCGGCGACCGGCACGCCGAGGTCGATGCGGCCGTCGCTGTCCTTCAGGATGGCCAGCGCCAGTTCCAGCGGCAGCTTGAGCGCGTCCGGACTATCGATGCGCTCGCCAAGCGTCAGGTTGTCGAGCACGATGTGGTTGTTGCCTTCCAGCTGGCCCTTGGCGACCTTGTATTCCAGGTCCAGCGAGATCTTGCCCTGGGCGATCTTGTAGCCGGCGAACTTCATGCTGTACGGCGAGGCCGACACCATGTCGACGTTCTTGAACACGACGTTGATGTCGGTGTTGTCGGCCGGGACGAAGGGATTGAGCTTGCCGCGGATGCGCGCCAGGCCGAAGTCGTCGACGCGGCCGTCCAGTTCGATCTGGCTGCTGGCGTCGCGCCTGGACGACAGGCCGGTGATCACGCCGCCCAGCTCATAGATTTTTGCAGAGAACTGCGGCCGCAAACTCAGGTCGGTGAAGGCCAGCTTGGCGTTCTCGAAGCGCACGCGGCGCACCTTGACCGGGAACGGCTCGGCGCCAGTCGCCGGCCCGGCGGCCGGTCTGGCGGCGGCGTCGGCGGCAGGCTGCGTCACCAGCAGGCGCTGGGCGTTGAAGCTGCGGTCGTCTTCGATGATCAGCGTGGCGTCCGGCTCGATGACGCGCAGCTCGGCGATATCCAGCAGATCCGGCGACAGGCCGAAGGCCAGCTTGTCGGCGCGTACCGATTTCCAGTGGGCGAAGCGGTCCTGGTCTTCCTCGTCGAGCGCCAGTTCGGCCACTTCCAGCGAGCCGTCGTAGCGCAGGCCGGGATCGGTCTTGCCGCCGGCGCCGGTGTGCAAGCGCCCCTGGCCGGAGATGCTGCCGGCCGCGATCTTCAGCTTGACGTACTTGGACAGCAAAGGCTGCACCGGCGCGATCGCCAGCCTGGTCAACTTGAGATCGGTGTCGACGGCGCCGGTGGATGGCACCACCTTGCCCTTGGCGGTCAGCAGCCCGCCTTCGCGCAGGCCGACCGCGCCGTCGAAGGCCAGCGGCTTTTTCAGGTCGGTGCCGGCGTCGGTCAGCCTGAGCTTGAAGCCTTGCAGATTGGCTTTGATGCCGCTGCTGGCATCGTCGTAGCGCGCGCCGAATTTGTTGAATTCGACGGTCTTGATATTGGCCGTCCAGGGCGCCGAGGCCGGGGCACTCTTGGCCGCCGGCGGTGCGCCGCTACCCGATTTAGGGAAGGCGTTCAGGAACAGGAACCTGCCCTTGCCGTCGCGCGACAGGTCCAGCTGGCCGCCGTCGAAGTGCAGGCGCCCCAGGCTGGCGCGGTGCGCGGCCAGGTCGATCTCGCCGCCGTCGAAGCCCAGTTGCGCCAGCTTCAGCGGCGTCATCACGCCACTGCTGAGCACCAGATTGTCCACCGAGAAGGCGGCGTCGGCGATGTTCAGCTTGAGGCCGCCGGCGGCGGGTTCGGCTTGCAGTTGCAGGTGCAGCTTGAGTTTGTCCGCGTTGAACTTCAGCGCGGGGCTGACGGTTTCGTCCACCGCCGCCACGGCGATGTCGTCGAACGCAAGTTGCGTGAGCTGGATTTTCCAGTTGCCCGCCGGCGCAGGCTTGGCCACCGGAGCGGACGCTGCCGCTGTGGCCGGCGCCGCAGCCTTTGCCGGCGTCGCAGCCGCAGCAGGCATCGGCGCAGCGGGCACCATCAGGCTCGCCACGTCCAGCTCGCCCTTGGCGTCACGCCGCACCGCCAGCGCGCCGCCGTTGACATGCAAGCCGCCCACCGTCACGCTGCGCTTGAGCAGATCCACGCCGACATCGCTGACATCGAACAGCTTCAACTTGACGAAGGCCTCGGCCGCGCCATCGCGCTTGACCACCAGGTCATTCAACGCCAGGCCGGCGCCGGCCACCTTGGCATCGAGCTGCCCATCCTTGTAGGCGAATTTGTAAGGCAGCCTGGCCGACAACCGCCCGTCCACCACCGCCACCCGCGCGAACGACTTCAGATACGTCGACACACCCGGCAAGGCCACATTCTCCAGCGTCAGCACGCCGCTGCCGCCGATAGGATTGAGCGCGTTCGTGCCGTTCCAGCGCAGCTTGCCGCCCAGGCCGGCGTCCGCGCTCAGCGCGTAGTCGCCGTTCTCGTCCGGCAGCGTGCTCAGGTTGTTGAGCGTGAAGGCGATCGGCGCATAGGTATCGTCATAGCCGGCGTGACGGTCATGCATCGCGACCTTGCCCTGCTCCAGCGCGAAATGCTCGATGACCAGGCGCGGCATGCCGCTGTCGCTGTCGTCGTGCTTGCGTTGCTTGAGCGTCGCCATGAACTCGGCGATATTGAACTTGCCGTCCGGCGCGATGGCCAGCTGCACCGTCGGCGCCACGATGCGGATATCGGCGAAACTCCAGGCGCGGCGCAGCAGCGAGCGCCACTGCATCTCCACCTCCAGCCCGCCGACGCCGAACAGGGGCGCGCCGCTGGCCTCGGTCAGCTGGAATTGCTGCACCGCCAGCCGCAGCGTGAAGGGGTTGAAGCTGACTTCGCCGATGCTAGCCTTGCGTTCCAGCTCGGTCTCGACAAACTTTGGAAGCTGGCTCTTGATCAATTGCGGCACCAGCCAGCCGCCCGCCAACGCATACACACCCACCGCGCCAGCCACGCCCACGCCCCATCGCTTCCATCGTTTGTTCAATGCCTGCAAACTATTCCCCTGAAAATTCTCTCACAGGCAACAGTATAGCAAGCATGGCAATACAGGACTTACTTGAAGACCGAGCAATAGTGCGTATTGCTTTCGATATTCCAGCCCGGCTGGCCCGCGTCGGCTGCTTGCCGCAGTTGGTGTGCACCCAATGGATACCGACGCCGCCGTCCGGGTACAGCTGGCCGCGGAAGCCGGGCATGTGGCGGCTTCATCCGCGTAGGCGGAAAACATTATGGCTGGCTGTATGTGCGGAACTGCGCGCGCATGTGGCGCAGCTTGGCCGCCAGGTTGGCGTCCTGCATCGCGTACAGGTCCAGCCGCGCGGCGTAGTCGGGCGTCATCATCCAGCCGAAGGTCTCGGCCTTGTCTTCTTCCTGGCCGTAGCTGGAATACAGGCTGACCACGCCCGGCTTGGCGTGGCCGAGGTCCTGCAGGTTCTTGCCGTAGAAGCTGGCGCCGCCCTTGCCGTAAGTGAGCCCGGCCGGGTTCAGCGCCAGCCACGCGGGATCGGCGTGGTAGTAGTCGTTGTGTTCGCGGTAATCGATGAAGTGGTAGAACTCGTGATGCACGCGCATCTCCATGCCGGCCGGGCACAGCCTGGCGCTGTTGTCGGCGTAGGCCACGCTGTCGACCTCGGCCATCGGCATCGCCAGCCGGCGCTGGCCGCCCACCGCCAGCTCCTTGACCAGCACGATGTTGTGCAGGCGGACGTTGGCGAAGAACGCGGCCGGATAGCGCTCCATCCCCGGCAGCACCACGCTCAGCAGGCGATGCAGGCGCTGGCGGTCCGGCTCGCTGTCGGTGAAGGCTTCGGCGCTGGCGCCTTCGCTGTTCAATTCCCACTGGGCGTTCAGGTTCAGCGCGGCCAGGCGGCGCGTGGCCGTCTCGCGCAGCTGCGCCAAGGAGGCGTCGGCCGGCGCCACGCTCGGGTATTGCAGGTCCCAGTGGCATTCGATGCGCAGCGCATCGTTGTTGTGATCGATAGGCGCGAGGGTGCCGCAGGCGGACAGCAGCAGCGCGCCCAGCGCGATGAGAATTCGGTGACAGGTCATGGGGAGGCTCTTGAAACGGCGCCGGCACAAGGCCGGCGCCTGGGTTGATTACTTGAACTTGTAGCTGGCGGTCAGCTGCACGAAGCGGCCCAGCTGGCTGTGGTACGACGGGCTGTAGCCTTGCAGGTAGGCGATCTGGCTGGCGTCCATCGGCGCCTCCTTGTTGGCCAGGTTCTGCACCGACAGCGACAGCTCCAGGTTGCGCAAGCCCTTGTAGCTGACATAGGCGCTGGCCGTCAGCCACGAGTGCACATTGCACAACTGCGGCGTGGCCGCCTCAAACGAACACACCGCATCCGGCGAGCTCTTCAGCAAATAGCCGCCCACATAGCTCCAGTTGATGCTGGCGTCCCATGGACCGCGGTCCCAGGCCACGCCGGCGCGGCCGCGGTTCTTCGGCAGTCCGTAGTAGCCGACGTAGTCGACCGGATCGTTGCCCGGCACATCGGTGCTCATGTAGCTGTTCATGCGGTTGTAGCTGGCGCTGAGCGAGACGCGGCCGTAGCTGCCCACGCTGAAGCTGCCGCGCGCATCGACGTCGACGCCGCGCGTCTGCGTCGACGACAGGTTGGCCGTGATCAGGCTCAGGTGGTCGAGCTTGCCGCTGACCGGGTTGCGCACGATGCGGTCGGCAAACTGCGCCTCATGCTCGAGCAGATAGGTGGCGCTGATGGTCGACAGCTCGTCGCGCCGCTTGATGTGGTACGCATCCACCGACAACGACCAGCCCGGCACTGGCTCGGCCACGAAGCCTATCGTCACGCTCTTGGATTTTTCCGCCTGGATGTCGGGATTGGCGCCGGTGGTGAAGGCCACGTAGCGTTCGCAATCATCGTTGCTGGTGCTGAACACCGGGCAGCGCTTGGGATCGAGCACCTTGGTGTAGCCGTTGGTGTTGCCCGCGTGCAGCTCCGGCAGCGACGGCGCGCGGAAGCCCTCGGCGTAGGTGGAGCGGAAAGCCAGCTGCGGCAGCGCGCTCCATTTGGCGCCGGCCTTGGGCGTGAAGGCCGAGCCGAAATCGCTGTAGCGGTCCGAGCGCGCGGCCAGGCTCAGCTCCACCGTCTTCAACACCGGCGCCGACAGCTCGCCATACGCGGCGGCCACGCTGCGCGAACCGCTGGCGCCGGTCATGCCGATCAGCTGGATCGAACCGTCGGTGAACAGCGGGTCCGGCGCGGCGTCGAATTTCTCGCGGCGGTACTCGGCGCCGACCGCGATCGCCAGCTGGCCGCCCGGCAGCGCGAACAGTTCGCGGTTGCCGTGCACGTCGACGCTGCCGGTGCTGGTGTCGGCGTGGTTGTCGAGCAGCGGATACAGGCGCGCCATCAGCGCCGGATCGTTGCCGCCAGGGTTGCGCAGCTGGAAGCTGTTGCGCACCAGGCCGTCCGCGTCCAGCACCTCGTTGATCAGCACCTTGTCCTGGATGTAGCCGTGGTAGCGGGTGTCGGTCAGCGAGCGCGAGAACATCGCCGCCGCCTCCAGGTCCCAGCGCCCAAGCGTGCCGCGCGCGCCCAGGGTGGCGCGCATATTGCGGCTCTCGCTGCCGATGGTGGTCGGCACGTCGTTGAAGACATAGCGCACGCCCACCGTCTGGCCCCACTTGTTCTGCGGATGGCCGGCCGGCAGCAGCAGGTAGCTGATGGTGGTGCCCGGCGCATTGCCGTACAGGCCGTACTTGTCGAGCAGGTCGTTGGTGTAGGCGCCGTAGGAATTGGTGGCGTAGCTGTACATGCTGGAAGCCTGGCGGCTGCGGCTGAGTGCGGCGTCGCCGAACAGCTCCCAGCCCTGCCCCAGGTCGTAGGTCAGCGCGCTGTAGACGTTGTCGCGCTGGCTCTTCGATTGCAGCGTGACGGCGGTCGTGTTGTCGTTGATGCAGCGGCCGTTGAGCGGCGAGCCGGCGTCCACCAGCGCCGGGCAGTCGCCCAGGATGCCGAGGAAGCTGCCGCCGGTGGTGCCGGACGCGGTGTAGACGTTGCTGGAGAACGCGGAGCGGCGGTCGGCCAGGCCGTAGCGCCGGAAGTCGGCGTCCTTGGTGCGCGGGCGGGCGTTGACCAGCACCGGGCTGGTGTCGCGGTGGGACAGGCTGAGCAGCCAGTTGTAGCCGTCCTGCGCCAAGGTGCCCTTGCCGTAGGTCAGGCCGATGTCGCCGGTGTTGCCGTCGTGGTAGGCCGAGGTGCCGCCGGACACCTTGAGCGCCAGGCCCTCGTAGTTCTTGCGCAGGATGATGTTGATGACGCCGCCGATGGCGTCGGCGCCATAGATCGCCGAGGCGCCGTCCAGCAGCACCTCGATGCGCTCGACGGCGTCGACCGGGATCGAGTTGGTGTCGACGAACGAGGCCGAGCCGAAGCCGAACGGCGCCACGCGGCGGCCGTTGATCAGGGTCAGCGTGGCGCCCGCGCCCAGGCCGCGCAGCGAGATGCCGGCCGAGCCGAAGGCCTGGCCCGGCGTGCCCTCGGCCGTGTAGCCGCCGGTATTGCCTGCCGGCAGATCGCGCAGCACGTCGGTGATGGTGGCGGCGCCCGAGCGGGCGATTTGCTCGGCCGTGATAAGCTGCACGGCGGACGCGCTTTCGGCGTCGACCCGCTTGATGCGCGAACCGGTGATTTCCACGCGCGGCGGCGTGGCGGTGCCGGCTTCGGCGCTGGCCTGGGCGGCGGCGGTCAGGGGAAGCGCGCCGGCGCACAACAGCGCGACGGCACGAACGATAGGGCGAATAGGCGACATGTGACACTCCGTGGTAGGACAGTTTGATGAAATACCGCAACTGTCACGGAGTGTGTTTTGTCGCCGCGCCCAGGTCACGGACAGGACTGCTGTTTTGGCATTTTCCTGCTTGCATTCCCATGCCGCACTGCAAACTGTGGGGCGCTGACCACGGCGCTAGCGCAGCGCGCCGCTCAGCGCCGGCCACTTGGCCGCGCGCGGCGCTGGTGGCGTATTGCTTCATGGTGTCGGACATGCGCGGCACGGTTTACGCGCTGCTGGCGGCGGGGGGCTTCGCCGCGCTCGGGGCGGCGGTGGGTTTGCCGCGCTGGGGGCGGCGGTGAGTTTGTCGCGCCGCCTGCTGAGAAATTAATTGCCTCTTTGCTGGCGGAACTTGGCCGGCGGTGTGCCGAAATGGCGGCTGAAGGTGCGCGACAAATGGCTGGCGTCGTGGAAGCCGCAGGCTTCGGCGATGTCGGCCATCGCCCGGCCGCCGGCCAGCAGCATGGTGCGCGCCTGCTCCAGCCGCATCTTCATCAGGTAGCGGTGCGGCGGCAGGCCCAGCGCCAGGTGGAACTCGCGCGAGAAATGCGCCTCGCTCATGCCGCACAGCGCCGCCAGGTCGCGGTTGCTGACGCCGGTAGCCAGGTGGTCGCCCATGTGGGTCAGCACCCGCCGCAGGCGGCCGCCGCCCAGGGTGCTCGACTGCGGCGCCGTGGCGGGCCGGCTGTAGTGCTCCAGCAGATAGCTCAGCAACGCCACCATCAGGCCGTCGCAGTACTGCGATTGCAGCGGCCCGGCCATGGCGTCGCCGTTGAGCATGCGGCGCACCAGCTCCATCACGTGGCGGTCCGAGGTGAATTGCTGGGCGCCCAGGCTCAGCGGGGTTTCGCGCTGGGCGTTCAGCTTGTCGATCAGCGCGGCCGGCACGAACAGGTTGACGATGTCGCAGCTGCTCAGCCGGCTCCACTGGCTGGAGCCGCTGGGCGGACAGATGCGGAAACGCTCGGCCGCGATCACCCCGCCCCACACCGGCTGGCCGTGCAGCCAGATGCGGGCGTCGACCGGCTCGAGCATGATGGCGATGCGGTAATCGTTGGGATGGGAGCTGATGGTCTGGATCATCGCGTCCGGCTGGTTGCTGCTCCAGCGCACGATCGAGGCCTTGGAACTAGGCAAGGGGCCGATGCAGGTGTGCAGCGGCGTGTGCACGCCGCTGCGCAGGAACCAGTCTTTCAACACTTCGGTATTGTCTATCGCGGTACCCATGGGCTCGTCTCGGCATATGGCGGAGCGTCGATTATCGGGCGCGCCAGTCTTGATGTCAAATCATCAATTGGCAGGAGTGTGCATCCAGGCCGCCATGCGGCCGACCACTTCATCGACCGCCCTCCGCATAGAAAACATGAAAGTATCACAGCTTCATCGCGCACGCCAAAAGCGCTATCATGCGCTATCGTCAGCTCACCCGATCTTCACCATGTGCGTCAACTTCCGCCCGCCCGAACCTGAAATGCTGGAAGCCGTCATGGGCGTCATCATCGACCTGCATGACACCGGCTTCTGGAAGGCAGAAACCTGGAAGGACTATGCCGCGCCCATCGTCCGCCGCGGCCCGGATGGCGGCCGCGAAGGCGTGCTGGCCAGCTACGGCATGGTGCCGCGCCAGCGCATCCCGGCCGGCGTCAAGCCGTATGACACGATGAACGCGCGGGCCGAAACGGTGGGCCAGCTGCGCTCCTTCTCGGGCGCCTGGAAGCAGGCGCAGCTTTGCCTGGTGCCGATGCGCGCGTTCTATGAACCGTGCTATGAAAGCGGCAAGGCCGTGCGCTGGGGCATCGGCATGGCGGACCAGGCCATGTTCGCGGTGGCGGGCCTGTGGCGCGAGTGGGAAAGCGAGGACGGCAAGCAGATCTCGTTCACCCAGCTGACGATCAACGCCGACGACCATCCGCTGATGCGGCGCTTTCATTTTCTCGGCGACGAGCGCCGCCCGCCCGACGAGAAGCGCGGCCTGGTGATCGTGCCGCCGGCCGAGTGGGACGACTGGCTGAACTGCACCATTCCCGAGTATGCGCGCAGCTTTCTGCAGCCCTACCCCGCCGAGCAAATGAGCGCATGGCCGGCGCCGGCGCCGAAGAAGGAAAAGCCGGTCCAGCCCAAGGCGCCCAGCGACAATCTGGAACTGTTCTGACTCAGGCGGCGGGTTTGCCGCGCAGGCTGCGCAGGAGATCGCGCCAGCTGACGATGCCGACCAGGCGCTCATCCCTGCCGACGATGGGAATGCAGGAAATGCCGTGCTCGTTGAAGAGGTCGATCGCATCGTCGATCGTGGCGTCCTCATGCAGCACCTTGGGGCGGCGCGACATGATCTGATGGACTTTCTTGTTCAGGGTCGCGGTGTCCTTGTAGGTCTCGACGGACGTGCCGATGTTGGGGCTGAGCGCCTTGAACAGGTCGCGGTCGGATACCACGCCGAGCAATTCGCCCTTCTCCAGCGCCAGCAGATGGTGGAAATTGCCATGGTCGAAAATCTCCTTGACCAGCGCCAGCGTGTCATCCAGCTCGACGGTGACGACCTTCCTGCTCATGATCTCCTTCAGCAACATATTCCCTCCGCAAAAATGTTAAGAAATAAAACATGCGATTATGCCCCAGCGCGTGGTGTATGAAGTTGGTACCGGCTTCGGCACCGGGGCTTGAGCAGATATTGAGCCGGCCCTTGTGATTGCTGGATAGCCCGGGGCGATGTGCTGCCTTCGTTCCGTTCCTGTTCCGACGACGCGGGCGGCACACGTTGCTCATGGTCGAGGTCCGGCCGTCGCCACGGATCGATATGCGTCATCAGGTTGAGCACCCGATGGCGCGCCAGCACGCGGCGGCGGGCCTCGACGGCGATGTCATGGCCAGCCTCCACCGTCAGCGACGCGTCCACTTCGAGATGGACATCGGCAATGATCATGTCGCCCATCTTCCGTGTATGCAAATCATGCACGCCGTCGACGCCGGGGCTCTCGAGCAAGGTGGTCCGGATCGCGCTGGTGCGCTTGGCGATTGCGAGCATGTAGCGGAACAGCAGTTCCTTGGCGCACAGCGCGACCGCCACCAGCCACAGGGCAATGCTGTCCACCTTGCCGATGGTGTCCGGCGCCTCGAGCTTCAGCACCGCGCCGTACACCATGCCGCCACCCACAGCCAGCAACAAAAGTCCAAGGATCAACGACGCAGCATTTTCAAACCGATGGTGTCCATAGTGGTGGTCGTCATCCGCGTCCTTGCCACTGTGGTGGCTGGCGAACAGCACGACGAAGTCGGTCACCAGATCCGATAACGAGTGTATGCCATCGGCGATCAATCCTTGTGATTTGGCGGCCAGCCCCACACGGATCTGCGCCGCGCTCAGGCAGAGGTTAACGCCCACACTGCCCCATGTACTGCGCGATGCGGCGGTGGCGCGCTCCGCGCTGGAATGCAAGGAGTTCTCGTTCTCATCGTCGAATCGGGCAGGAGTCATAGGGTCTGTTGGAAGGCTGGTGGAGTTGGTTCAAGCGTAGCACAGTCCATGCGCCCTCAATGCCGGGGGCGACATCTTAAGGATTGCCGATGGCGTCGATCAGCCATGCTAAGAATTCCTTAATATCGGGCGGCGACCATCTACCCATGCCAATGTTTCGGTGGCCCTTATTCCGGCCAGGACATGGACCAACCAACGCACAGGAACTTATTATGAACGATATGCGCGCTTGCCCCGGGGAGGGCAACGACTCCGGGGCCACCCCGCCTCTGATCCGCGTCTGGGACTTGCCCGTCCGCCTATTTCATTGGCTTATGGCGTTCAGTTTTGCCGGCGCCTACCTGACGGCGGAGGCGGACGAGTGGCGCCTGGTCCATGTGACGCTTGGCTACACCATGGCGGCGCTGGTCTGCTTCCGTATTCTCTGGGGGTTCTTCGGCACCGATTACGCCAGGTTTTCCAGCTTCGTGCGCGCGCCGCGGGTGACGCTAGCCTATGTGCGATCCATGTTCAGTGGCCGTCCGCAGCATTTCACCGGACACAATCCGGCCGGCGCCGTTGCGATCATGTTGATACTGGCAATCGCCATCGTCCTGGCCGCTTCAGGCTGGCTACTGTACAGCAAGCAGGCCGGTGTATGGATGGAGGACGCACATGAACTTATCGCCAACCTGATACTGCTGGTGGTGCTGGTCCACATTGCCGGCGTACTTGTCGCCAGCCTCATGCACCGCGAAAATCTGGCCAAGGCGATGATCACGGGCCGCAAGCGTGCCGAATCCGGTGCGCCGGCACAAGGCCTGCGCGCCGGCACCGCTCTGTTACTGTTGCTGGCGATACTGGCGTTCTGGTGGTGGCAAGGGGTGTATGCAGAGGCGCCTGCGGGTGGCGCAGCGCCCACGGCGCAGCAACACAAACAGAACGACAGCGATGACGATTGAACTTTCATTCGCAGGACTCCCCCGCGGAGGCGCTATGGCTCCCGCTCCCGCAACGCGGGAAGGCTGACGGTGACGACCAGCCCCGTCTGATCCATCCCCGTACCGAGCCGTATCTCGGCCCGGTGCATGTCGACGATCCTGCGCACAATAGACAGGCCCAGGCCGCTGCCCGGCACCTTCGCGCCGGCGAGGCGGAAGAAGCGTTCGAACACCCGGCCCTGCATCGCCGCGGGTATGCCCGGGCCCGAGTCCTCCACCCGCAGGTAGCTTTTCCCTTCGGATTGACCACAGCTGACCACAATGCGGCCAGGCACGGGGGTGTAGCGCACCGCGTTGTCCACCAGGTTGCGCAACAACATGCGCATGCTTTCACGCTCGATCCGGCATGGGGCGTGCGCGATTTCCACCTGCAAGTGATGAGCGGCCGCCAGACTCCGCCAATGTGACTGTTCCTCGGTCAACAACGTTGCCAGGTCGGCGTCCTCCAGCGTCACGCCATGGCTGCCTTGCGGATCGAGCTGCGCCAGCATCAGCAATTGTTCGACCAGCCGGCTGGCGCGGTCGACGCTGGCGTTCAAGCCGGCGATGAACTCTTCTCGTTCAGCGACGCTGCGCGCCCTTTGCATGACCTGCAAGTTGGTCTTGATGGCGGCCAGCGGCGTACGCAGTTCGTGCGCGGCGTCGCCGGTGAAGCGCTGCTCGTATTCCATGCTTTGCCTGACCCGGCCAAACAGTCGGTTAATCGCCAACAGCAGTGGAAACACCTCGCTGGGCGCGCCCCGCAAGGGCACGTCCGCCAGGTCGTTGGGGGTGCGCGCCCCGACCTCGTTGGCCGATACCTGCAGCACCCGGAACATGCGGTCGATGCACCACCAGATCGCCAAGCCCGCCAGCATCGCCAGCCCGGCGCCAAATCCGGCGACCTTGTAGAAGAATCTGCTGCTGATCTCCTCGCGGTGGCTGCTCGGTTCGGCGACCTGGATCTGCACCGTGCGGCTGGCGTTCCAGCTGGAATAAAGGCGGCTGCGATGCGCACCGATCTGCACCCAGGAATAGCCGTCCGGCGCATGCTCCGACAACGCCACCAAGGGCGCTCCGCCGTTTTTGTACAGCAGATGCTGCTGCGCATCGCGGATCTGAAACAGCAGGTAACGATGATCGTCCGGGCGCTCCGGTATCCTGAGGTTGGTCGCCAGCGCGGTGCCATGTTCCGTCGCCTCGTTTTCAGCCAGAGACAACAGCAGGTGCGCCGTTTCCGCCAGCGACTGGTCGAATAGTTCCTGGCTCTCCCGCTGCGCCTCGAGGTAGACAATGAACGCGCTGCCGCCCCACAACGCCAGCGTCAACGCCAGCAGGACGCCGAGCAGCAATCGCCGCAAAGACCAACGCGGTACGGCCTCGGCACTCATGCGCCAGCCCCATGTGCCGGCTTGTCTATGCAGTAGCCAACTGCGTGAACCGTGCGTATCAGTCCGCGTCCCAGCTTCTTGCGCAGGTGGTGGATATGGACCTGCACCGCGTTGCTTTCCACTTCCTCGCCCCAGCTATAGAGGTTGTGCTCCAGCTGTTCACGGCTCAATACCCTGCCGCAGTTTTCCACCATCATCTGCAGGATGCGGAATTCCCGGCTGGTCAGCGCGACATGCTGTCCCGCCTGGGTCACCTGGCGCGCGGCGATGTCGAGCACCAGGTCGCCGTGCACCAGCTCTTCACGCAGGCGCCCGACGGCGCGCCGCGACGCGCTGCGGATCCGCGCCGCCAGCTCATCGAGGTCGAACGGCTTGATGATGAAATCATCGGCGCCGCCATCTAGGCCGGCAATGCGCTCGGCCAGCTTGTCGCGGGCGGTCACGATCAGGATGGCGCCGCCATAGCCGGCGCTGCGCAGGGTGTGCAAGGCCTGCATGCCATCCTGCCCGGGCAAGCCCAGGTCCAGCAGGATGCAGCCATAGTCATGCAGCCGCACCGCCGTGTGCGCGTGTTCGGCCGACTGCACCCAGTCGACCGCGTAACCTGCCTGTTCCAGCCCGATCTGGGTGGCCCGCCCCAATTGGGGATCGTCTTCGGTGAGCAATATACGCATGGGTCGGATTCGTCGTTGAGCTACGGCCCATCGTAGGCGGCAGTTGTTAAGAACTTCTTAATATCTGGTGACCACCATCATACCCACTGATCCCCTCCGAGGAAACTATTCCATGATGTTCCAGCCACCCACCATCCTGGCGCCCCTGCTGCGCCCACTGGTCTTGACCTGCCTGCTCATCGGCCCGGGCCGCGTTGTCGGCGCGGCCGGCATCGAGCAGCTGCCCATGAGCGCCAGGCAGATCAACCAGGCCGGCATCGTGACCGCGGCGGCCGTCGCCGCGCCGGCCGGCGCCGCCACGGCCGTCGGCAATGCCGTGGTCCTCTCGGGTACGGTGGTCACGCCGGCCGATTCGGTCATCCTCGCGGCCGCCGCCGCCAACGGGGTGGTACAGCAGGTGCACAGCAGTTCGCTGCAGCGCGTGCAGGCAGGCTCGGCACTGGTAACCTTGCTCAGTCCCGCATGGATGGAGACGCAACGCGAATACGTCCAGCTGTCGACACAGTCCCGCCTGGCGATGGACAAGCTGCTCCGCGATGAAAGCCTGTTTGCCGAGGGCATCATCTCCCGTGCGCGGGCCGAGGAAAGCCGCGCCGCTGCGCACCTGGCCAGGCTCGCGGCCGATCAGCGGGCCCAGACACTGCGTGCCGGCGGATTGAACGCGTCGGCCATCAAGAGCTTGTCAACTGGCGGGCAACTGAGCCCGCTGCTCACCGTGCGCGCGCCAGGCGCGGGGACCTTGATTGAGTTGCCAGTCACCATAGGCCAACAGCTGGAGGCGGGCATGGCCGTGGCCAAGATTAGCCGGGATGGTCCGCTGTGGGTCGACTTGCAGGCGTCGGCCCAGCAAATGCCGATGCTGGCGGTCGGGGATTTGCTCGATGTCGCCCAGTGCGGTCAGCTGCGTATCATCGCGATCTCGCCGCAAATGAACAGCGCCAATCAAATGGCGCAGGTACGCGCGCGCCAGCTCGAACCGAAGGCGTGTTTAAAAGCAAATGCCTTCGTGGAGGCGCGGCTGGTGACGCCACCGGGCGCAAGCGGCGCCCTGCTCGTGCCGGCCGCCGCGATGGTGCGTCGCGGATCGGCCAACTATGTCTTTGTACGTAACGCCAACGGCTTCCAGGCCGTTCCGGTCACCAGTGGAGCAGCTGGCGGCGATCAGCTTTGGGTGCGCGGAGCGATCACCCCCGGGGCGCAGGTGGCCGTGCGCGGCCTGGTGGCGCTCAAGGGCGCATGGGCAGGGTTCGGCGAGCCCGCCAGCGCAGCTGCGGCGAAAGGAAATCCGTGATGCTGGGCCGACTGATCGCGCTCTCCCTGGCGCAGCGCCTACTGGTGCTGGTGCTGACGGTGTTGATGGTGGCGGCAGGCATCAAGGCCGCCGGCGAACTGTCCATCGATGCCTTCCCGGACGTCTCCAGCACCCAGGTCAAGTTGATACTGAAGGCGCCGGGCATGACGCCGGAAGAAGTCGAGGCCCGCATCGTCGCGCCGATTGAACAGGAGCTGTTGGGCATACCGCGCCAGGCCGTTCTGCGCTCGCAATCCAAATATGCGATCGCCGACATTACGCTGGACTTTGAAGACGGCACCGACGTCTATTGGGCGCGCCAGCAGGTCAGCGAACGCCTGGCCTCGGCGCTCAAGGACTTGCCGCCATCGGTCAGCGGTGGCTTGGCGCCGATCACCACCCCGCTGGGGGAAATCTTCATGTTCACCATTGAAGGGCCGCTGTCGTTGATGGAAAAGCGCACGCTGCTGGAATGGACGATCCGCCCGCAGCTGCGCAACATCGCCGGCGTGGCCGATGTCAACTCGCTGGGCGGTCAGGTCAAGAGCTTTGAAGTGGTGCCCGATCTGGCCGCGCTGGCGGCGCGACGCATTTCGCTGGCGCAGTTGCAGCAAGCGCTGGAGGCCAATAACCGCAGCGACGGCGCTGGCAGGCTCGGCAACAACGAAGAATCCCTGCTCATCCGCAGCGACTCGGGCATACGGACGCTCGCCGATGTCGGCGCCATCGCGATCGTCAAGCGCGGCGGCGCCGCCGTGACGGTGGGCCAGGTCGCCACCGTGCGCCTGGGCCAGCTGACGCGCTATGGCGCGGTGACACAGGACGGCAAGGGCGAGGCGGTTGAGGCGCTGGTGCTGGCGGTGCGCGGCGCCAACGCCCAGAGCGTCGTTGACCAGGTGCGGGCCAGACTGGTCGAGATTGGCCGCTCGCTGCCGGCCGGCACCACCATCAGCGCCTTTTACGATCGCGGCAATCTGGTCGAGCGCGCTGTCAAGACGGTCACCAAGGCTTTGCTGGAAGCGACCTTGCTGGTGGTGCTGCTGCTGTATGTCTTTCTCGGCAACCTGCGCGCGGCGCTGGTGGTCGCCTGCATCTTGCCGCTGTCGGCGCTGGGCACCTTCCTGCTGATGCGCCAGTACGGACTGAGCGCGAACCTGATGTCGCTCGGCGGCCTGGCCATCGCCATCGGCATGCTGGTCGACGCGGCGGTGGTGGTGGTGGAAAACATCGAGGCCCACAGCGGCAAAGCCCAGCCGGGCATGTCGCGGCTGCATGTGATTTACCGCGCGGTGCGGGAAGTGGCGGTGCCGGTGACGGCGGGCATGGTGGTGATCATGATCGTCTTCCTGCCCCTGCTGACGCTGCAGGGTCTGGAGGGCAAGTTGTTCGCGCCGGTCGCGCTGACCATCATCTTCGCGCTGGCGGCATCGCTGCTGCTGTCCTTGACCGTGATTCCGGTGTTGTCCTCGCTGCTGCTCAAGGCGCACCATGGTCCGCCACCGCGTCTGGTGCAGCGCATGGAGGCGGGCTACCAAGCCTTGCTGAGTCGCGCGCTGCGGCGCGAACGTCTGGTGACCGGCAGTGCCGTCGCCGCCTTGGTCATCGCCATCGGCCTGTTCATGGTGGTCGGGAAATCGTTCATGCCGGTGCTCGACGAGGGCGACATCATCATGCAGATCGAAAAGCTGCCGTCGGTGAATCTGCTCGAATCCGCACGGCTCGACATGGCGATACAACGCCGCATCCTGGAGGCGGTGCCGGAGGTGCGGCGCATCGTGGCGAGGCTCGGATCGGATGAACTCGGCCTGGACCCGATGGGCTTGAACGAGACCGACACCTTCCTGGTCCTCAAGCCGCGCTCGGAATGGCGTAGCCAGCGCAAGGAAGACTTGATCGACGCCTTGCGCAAGGCGACGGCTGACTTCCCGGGTGTCAACATCAGCTTCACTCAGCCCATTGAAATGCGCACCTCGGAGATGCTGTCGGGCGTACGCGGCGATCTGGCGATTAAAGTCTATGGCCCCGACGCCAAGGTGCTCGGAGGGCTGGCCGCGCAAATTGTCGACGTGGTGCAGGCGATACCGGGCAGTGAGGATGTACTGACCGTGAAGAACGAAGGTGTGCAGTATCTGCAGGTCGATATCGACCGGGTTGCTGCCGGCCATCTGGGCCTGAGCGCCGAGCAGGTGCAGGCGGATCTGCGCACGCTCATCGAGGGGCGCGTGGCCGGCGTGGTGATCGAGGGCGGCAAGCGCCTGCCTCTGCTGATACGCGGAAGCGAGCAACTTCAACTTTCATCCGAGTTGTTCGGGCAGTTGCGCCTGCCGCTCGCCGACGCTGAGTCGGTACCGCTGAGCCAGCTGGCGACGCTGCGCCACGTGGACGGTCCGGTCAAAGTTGAACGTGAAAACAGCAGCCGCCTGGCCGTGGTGCGCGCCAATGTCCGCGGCCGCGATCTGGTCGGTTTTGTCGACCAGGCCAAGCTCGCCGTCGCCAGCAAAGTCAAGCTTCCGGGTGCTTATCGCCTGAGCTGGGGCGGGCAGTTTGAAAATCAGCAACGCGCTGCGGCCAGATTGGCGCTGGTCGTGCCGGTGGCGCTGGCGCTGATTTTCCTGCTGCTGTTCAGCACGCTGCACAGCATACGGCAGGCGCTGCTGGTATTCGTCAATATCCCGTTTGCGCTGATCGGCGGCGTGGTGGCGCTCGCGGTCACCGGCGAGTACCTGTCGGTTCCCGCGTCGGTCGGCTTTATCGCCTTGATGGGCATTGCGGTGCTCAACGGCCTGGTGATGATCACCTGCTTCAACCAACTGGTGGCGCGCGGCATGGCGCTGCCCGAGGTGGTGAGCCAGGGCGCGCTGCGGCGTTTCCGGCCGGTCATGATGACCGCCTGCATTACCGGCCTGGGCCTGGTCCCGCTGCTGCTGGCCACCGGCCCCGGCTCGGAAATTCAGAAGCCGCTGGCGATCGTGGTGATCGGCGGCCTGCTCAGCGCGACCGTATTGACCTTGATACTCCTGCCCCTGCTCTTCCGCCGCTTCGGCGTCAAGCGCGCGGCAATTTCCCAGGCGGACCCATCATGCTAAAAAAATTCTCCAACGACAGCTTGCTCACGCTGGCCATTCCTGTCGGCCTCGAAGAGGACGTACTCGACTTTCTGTTATTGCACCCGGCCTGGGCGACGGGCTTTTCCGTGCTGGCAGCGCAGGGCATGGGGCAAGGCGCCGTGCTGCAGTCGCCGATGGAATTGGTGCAGGGCCGCAGCGGCCGCAAGCTGGTTCTGGTCGCCGGCGTCGGCGCCGATCTCTTGCTCTTGCTCGAAGCCTTGGCTTGCGAGATTCCCAGCCCCGAGGTGACGTATTGGCTCAGTCCATTAAGCGCATGTGGGAGGCTCGCATGAAGTTCCACCTTGCCAGACTGGTATTGGCCGTGGCGGCGCTGGGAAACGCCGATGCCTGGGCCAGCGGAGCGGCCCTGCCGCTCGCCGGCGAGCACTTGTTCGGCTTGCCTCCGGAGCAAACCGTCAGGCGCACGCTGTCGCAACTGCCGCAACTGCGGATCGGCGACCTCAACAATGAGCTAGCCGGCGCGGAGCAAGCGAAACTGGCCGCCGGCCCTGGCGAATGGCTGGTAAGGGGTGGCATAAGCCAGCGCAGCGTGCTCGATGGAGAACGCTATCGCGAGCAGGAGCTGATGCTCGAACGCAGCATACGCTGGTTTGGCAAAGCCGGGCAGGATCGCGCGCTGGGCGAGAAGGGGCTGGCGTTGGCGCAGGCACAACGGGCCGACGTCTGGCATGAGGCCGGACGGTCGCTGATGCAGGACTGGTTTGACGCGCTGAAGGCGCAAGCCACGCTGGACCGGCTAAGGGATCAGCACGCTTTGATCAAGCAGCTCAGGTCGGTCGCCGAATTGCGCGTGAAGGCCGGCGACGGCGCCGCGCTTGAATTGATGCAGGCCGACACCGAACTGAAACGTGCCGACGCGCTGATTGAGCAGGCCGGGCAACAGCTTGACCATGCGCTCACCTGGTTGTCCACCAACTATCCCGGTCTGCCGGCTCCGCAGCTCGCCCAGGTCCCCGATCCGCTCCCCATGCAATTGAAGCGGCCGGATCAGCTCGCTCGTATCCTGGATGACAACCATGAGCTTGAACTGGCACAGGTCGAGGCCCAGTGGTACGGATTGAAGGCAAAACGCAGTGCCAGCGAGCGCATGCCAGATCCGACGATTGCGCTGCGTGCCGGTCGCGAACGCGCCGGCCAGGAACGCACCATCGGCCTCACCTTGTCCTTCGCCTTGCCGGGTGGCGCGCGCAGCGCCGAGAGTTCTGCGGCCCACCTGCGGGCCCGGATGGCCGATGAACGGGTGGCGCAGGTAAGAACCAAGGTATTGCTTGCAGCACAGCGGGCCGTAAGCGACCAGGAATACACCTACCAGGTTTGGACCAGTCTGAGCGCTGTCGAACAGCAAAGCGTCCGCCAGGCCCGCCTGATGGAACTGGGCTATAGAGCAAACGAGTGCACCTTGGCCGACGCCTTGATGAGCCGCCGCCTCGCGCTGGAAGCGTCGCTGGCCGCCCAGATGGCACGGATCGCGGCCGTCGCCGCCAGCGCAAGGGTGCAGCTTGACGCACATGCGCTGTGGGCGATCGACTGAGGCGGCCCGCCGTCGCCCTCGTACTTCAACTGCGACGGTACGCCGAGGGCCAGGCAGAAGTCTTCCTGCGGCAAGCGCATGATCCGTTTTCCGGACGGGTGCATTGGCGGTCGAAGCGCTCGACGCCGAGCACCTTCTGGCCGGAAGTTGCTCGTCAAATACCGGGCGCCAACGAGCTTCACGGCTTGCTCTGCAACCTCACCGACCCGCCGGCCTGCTCGTCTTGAGAGTCAGTGGGTGCTGAACGCGCGCCTTCGGCGCGCGAGGCTGCCGCGCAGCGGCAGCCTCGCGCGATTCGGAGCGGGATGGCCCTGCAGGGCCATGCCCTTCGAATCTCACACGCAGGGTGCGCAGGCACCCTGCTCGCTTCCGCCAGGAAATAAAAAAACGCCAGCACCGACCGCGATCTTGAGCGCGTTCTGGCTGGCGTTTTTTTATTTCCTGGCGGAAGCGGTGAGATTCGAACTCACGAACAGTTTAACCCGTCGCTAGTTTTCAAGACTAGTGCCTTCAACCACTCGGCCACGCTTCCTAAGTGTGCAGCATTATACAGATTTCACCTTCGACTGGGTGCCAAAACCCTCACGTCGCTGTATCGCCTCGCCGGCAGCACATGACGACCGGCATCCCCGCCCCGCCACAACAATCAAAAAAAGTTTCAAATTTACACTACAGTTGTTTTTTTTGAAAAACAAGTTGCTATATTTGCTTGACTTCGATACCATGGGAACTCATGATTAAATGAAACTATTCCCCCCCTGAGAAATAGCTCCTTGCGGGAATTTATCGCCTTCTAACCCAACAGTATTGACGGGAACCTATGAACTTTAAATCCACCATCCTGGCGGCATCGCTGCTGGTTGCTTCCGCAGTTGCTTCGGCCAACACCGCCATCATCCTGACTCCAGCGGTGGGGCCCAATTCGTTCTCCGGCACCTTCGCCGGCGCCGCAGCGTCCAACACCTTTGATCTGGATCTGACCAACTTCGCCAACGCCGGCAGTTTCTTCGGCCAGGTATCGGCCAACTTCACCGGTGGTGCAGGCTACAATGTCACCGGCGTGAAGCTGGATAACATCAACTTCTTCCCACTGGTGAATACCAAAATCGGCAACAACGGCGCCGACTACTGGCTGCTGACCCTGCCGGCGCTGACCAGCACGCTGCACCACATCGTCGTGACCGGCACACCACTGGGCAACACCCAAGGCTTCGTCGGCTCGCTGTCGTTGATCGCCACCCCGGTGCCGGAACCAGAAACCTATGCGATGATGATCGCCGGCCTGGGCCTGGTAGGCTTCATGGCGCGCCGCCGCAAGGCATAATGCTCCGCCGGCGCCGATGGCGTCCGGCACCAGCGAAAAAAAACCAGGCCTCGCGGTCTGTTTTTTTTTCGTCCATACACCTTGTTCAGGCGGCCCGGCTGGCCTGACCCGGCGTCCAGTTCTCGCGCAGCGCCTGCTCGAACGCTTCCGCTTCCAGCGGCCGCGAGAACAGATAACCCTGCACCTCGTCGCAGCCCGAATTCTTCAGGAAGGCCAGCTGCTCGACCGTCTCCACCCCCTCGGCGATGACTTTGTGCTTGAGCTGCTGCGCAATGCTGATGATGGTGTTGGCGATCGCGCAGTCGTTGGCGTCGCCCGGGATGCCGATGGTGAACGAGCGGTCGATCTTCAAGGTGTCGATCGGGAAGCGCTTCAGATACGACAAGCTCGAATAGCCGGTGCCGAAATCGTCCAGCGACAAGGTCACGCCCAGCGCCGTGATGCGGTCCATGATGCCGATCACGCGGTCGATGTTGTGCATCAGCGTGCTTTCGGTGATCTCCAGCTCCAGCCACGTCGGCTCCAGCCCGTAGCGCGTCAGCGTCTCCTGCACCCGTCCCGGCAAGGCCGAGGTGAACTCGCGCGCCGACACGTTGACCGCCAGCCGTATCGGCGGCAGCCCCGCGTCCTTCCACAGTTTGGCCTGCGCGCAGGCCGCTTCCAGCACCCATTCGCCGACCTGCACCACCAAGCCGGTGGCCTCGGCCAGCGGAATGAACTCGATCGGCGGCACCAGGCCGCGCACCGGATGGCGCCAGCGCACCAGCGCCTCGGCGCCGATGATCTTGCCGTTGTCGATGCAGAACTTGGGCTGGTAGTGCAGCAACAGCTCGCCGTGGCCCAGCGCGTGGCGCAGCCCCGTCTCGATCCGCATGCGCTCCTGCATGCCCTGGTTCATGTCCTGGCTGTAGAACGCGACGTGGTCGCCTTCCGCCCCGCCTTCCTGCTTGGCGCGGTACATGGCGATGTCGGCCAGCCGCAGCAGGGTCTCGGCGTCGCCGCCGTCCTGCGGATAGACGCTGATGCCGATGCTGCCGCCCACGCGCAGGTCGTGGCCGTCGATCAGGATGGGCGCGTTCAAGGTGCCCAGCAGCTTTTGCGCCACCATGCTGGCCTCGAAATGCTGGCCGATGTCGAACAGGCCGACGGCGAATTCGTCGCCGCCCAGCCGCGCCACCAGGTCCTGGTCGCGCAGCACGGCGCGGAAGCGGCGCGCCACCTCGCACAACAGCTCGTCGCCGATCTTGCGCCCCAGGGTGTCGTTGATCAGCTTGAAGCGGTTGAGGTCGATGAACAGCACGCAACCGTGCAGCTTGCTGCGCTGGGCCACCGTCAGGGCCTGGTCGACCAGCTTGGTCAGCAGCGAGCGGTTCGGCAGGTTGGTCAGCGCGTCGTAGTAGGCCAGGTGGTGGATGCGCTCTTCCGCCATCTTGCGTTCGGTGATGTCGGTCAGGTAGGCGATCAGGCCGATGGCGCGGTCGTTGATGTCGTGCAGCGGCGACAGCGACAGGCTGGCCCAGAACACTTCGCCGGATTTCTTCTTGCGCCGCACTTCCATCAGGCGCCCGCCCTGCTCGAGGAAGGTGTCGTCGAAACTCTCGTCCTCGTCGTCGTACAGGAACAGGATGTTGCGCCCCACCGCTTCCACCGAGCTGTAGCCGAACAGGCGCTCGGCGCCCTTGTTCCAGCTGATGATGAAGCCGCTCATGTCCATGGTCAGCACCGACTCGTGGATGTGGTCGAGGATCTGCGCCTGGTGCTGCAGCTGCGACTCCACCTGCACGTAGGCGTGGCTGGAGCGCTGCGCCAGCGCATGCACCTGCAGCACGCTGCCGGCCAGGTTGGCCAGGCTGGCCAGGTGTTCGCGGTCGAGTGAGCTGTAGCGCTCGCGCCCGGACACCACGAAGCGGCCGAAATATTCGTCGTCGAACAGGATGTCCTGGGTCAGGCTGGGCACCGCGTCGTCGTTGGCGGCCAGCACTTCGATCACCGGCGGCTTGAGCAGCATGGCGTGGGTGTCGGCCGGCAGGAATTCGCCCAGCGGACTGTTCATCACGCTGCGGACGATGCGCCCCAGCTCCTCGGCCAGCGCCGCTCCGCGCAAGCGCAACACCGCGTCGCACAAGGCCGCGCTGTTGCTCAGGAAATCGGAGACGGGATGCGCGACCATGGCTTAGATATTCCTGCTGACCTGGATCGCCCAGTGGTAAGCCTGCAATTGCGCTTGCCAGTAGCTCTCGTGGTCGATGCCGGCCTGGTCCAGACCGGCGCGGTCGGGGTGCTCCACCAGGGCCAGCAGTTCGCCCAGCGGCCCGGCGCGGTCGAGCAGCGCCATCACCACGTCGAGGTCGAGGCTGAGCGCGGCGACGATTTCCGTCATCGGCATGCCCAGCAACACATCCAGCAGCGAGAACACGCCGGCCACGAAGGCCATGTCCTGCTGGTCGCGCTCCCAGCCGAGCGCCTTGCTCAGCCCTTCCATCTGCGCGGCGCGCACCGCCGCCAGCGGCAGCAACGGGTTGGACATGCCGTCGTCCTGCTGGCGCGCGTACAGCAGCAGCTGCAGCCAGCGCTGCAACTGGCGCCGGCCCAGCACGTTGATGGCCTGGCCGAAGCTGTGGATCGGCGAACTGAGCGCGAACGCGGCCGAGTTCACCAGCTTGAGCAAATGGTAGGACAGCGCCGGATCCTGCTTGAGCAGCACTTCCAGCTCGCGCGAGTCGGCATCGCGCGCCAGCAGGCCCAGCAACGCCAGCAGGCGCTTGCGCGAGGTGCCGTCGCCGGCGTTCATGTCTTGCGGCGGATGCAGGGCGAAGTCGCCGGCGAACCAGCTGAAGCCGGCCTGGGCGCATTCGGCGATGCGCGCCTCGCTGCCCATGCCGGTGGCCAGGTGCGGGCCCGGCTGGGCCACCAGCGCCAGCACCGGCGGCATGACCAGCGCAGCGTCGACCATCAGCGACTTGGCGCCGCACAGGGTGGCGGCCATGCCGGCCACGCCGTCGACCATGATGCGGTAGCCGGCGTCGGCGTACGAGGACAGTTTCTTTTGCACCGCGGGCTCGGCGCAGGCGGCGGCCGGCACGCGCAGGATCACGCGGTTGGGCGGCAGCTCGGACAGCTGGGACAGTTCCAGCAGCGCCGGCTCGGCCACCGGCAGGATGCAATCGAGCGGCGCCAGCGCGGCGAACGCGTCCGGCGTCTTGAGCAAGGTCAGCGCCGCCTGGAAGGCGTCGCCCGAGTCCGCGGACAATTCAAAAGTCAGTGCCACCCACTCGTTATGAGCGTTGGACACGGCTTGCAATTCCACCAGTGGAAACATGCTAGTTTCAGGCGCAGACATCAATATCTCATTGAAGGTTGTGCGCACAATCTTAGATCAAGCATTGACATTAAGCAATCAATTACCACCCGACAGTATTGTTATTTTCAATACGACCAGTTTGAGACCAATCATGCGCGCGAAACATTTACTTTTATACAATTACAATTACACAAGCGGTGCAGGAATATAGCAGATATTGCCGCACAAACACGCACTGTTAAAAATTGCTTAATAGAATTAGAAGCGATACTCTGTATTTACAACAGCTTGCGCCGGCGGCGAGCTTCACTGCAGGTGCTGGACCGCGAACCGGATCAGCTCGGCCTGCCCCTCGATGCCCAGCTTGCGCTTGATGTTCAGGCGGTGGGTTTCCACGGTGCGCACGCTGAGGTCGAGTGCGCGGGCGATCTGCTTGTTCGATTCGCCGTTGGCGATGTGGCGCAGCACCTCGTGCTCGCGCGAGGTCAGCTGGTTGTCCTGGGTGTGCGGCTGGGCCAGCTGGCGCGCCAGCGCGGCGCTGTAGTAGATGCCGCCGGACATGACGGTCTCGATCGCCACCACGATGTCCTTGCCGGGCGCGTCCTTGAGCACATAGCCGCGCGCGCCGGCCTGGATCGCCTGCGACACGTATTCCAGCTTGTCGTGCATCGACAGGATCAGCACCGCGATGCGCGGAAACGCCTGCTTGAACTGGGCGGTCGCCTCGATGCCGTTGGTGCCGCGCATATTGATGTCCATCAGCACCAGGTCGACCTCGCACTGGGCGGCCTGCTCCAGCGCCTCGGCCGCACCGCCGGCCTCGGCCACGACCTCGAATTGCGGCATCGCCTCCAGCCGCGCGCGCAGGCCGTCGCGCACCAGGGGATGGTCGTCGACCAGCAGGATTTTGATTGTGGCTGTCATGTCTTCGTAATCTTTATAAACTGTGCTTTAAAACTGTATTAACCATTGCCGGCAAAGGCGCTCACCACCGTGCCGGCGCTGGAGGAGGCGATGTCGAAGCGGCCGCCGATGGCGTCCATGCGCTCCATCATATTGCGCAAGCCGATGCCGTGCTTGGGATGCAGGGCGATGCCCTCGGCGTCGAAGCCGGCGCCGTCGTCGCGGATGCGCAGGGTGACGCCGCCGTGCTCGCCGGTCAGGCCGATCTCGATGCGGCTGGCGCCGGCGTGGCGCTCGATATTGGTCAAGGCTTCCTGGGCCACCCGGAACAGCACGGTGTTGGCGACGTCGGGCAAGTCGTCGGTGCAGCCCTGCGCCTCGAAGTGTACCGGGGTTCCGCTGCTGAGCGTGTACTCCTGGCCCAGGTGGTGCAGCGCTGCCGCCAGGCCCAGGTCGTCCAGGATGGCCGGGCGCAGATTGTGCGAGATGCGGCGCACCTCGCCCATCACGTTGTTGAGCTGGTCGGCCGCGTGCTCGAAGGCCGCCTGCGCCGCCTGCTGCTGCGCCACCTGGCCGGACGCCAGGCCGGACGTCAGGCGGATGATGCCGGCCTCGATCTGCAGCTTGATCGACACCAGCCACTGGCTGATGCCGTCGTGCAGGTCGCGCGAGAGCCGCGCCCGCTCTTCCTCCTGCGATTCGACCACGCGCTGGGCCAGCACCTTGAGCTTGGCGTCGGCCACCCGCAGCTCGCTGATGTTGAGCGCCAGCCCGGAACTGGCCACCGCCACCGAGGCCGCGATGGCGATCGCGGCGATCCACAGCATGGTGTTGTGGATGTTGCCCGATTGCTGGACATCGACCTTGGCCAGCGCCTGGTCGACGTCGTCCAGATAGATACCAGTGCCCAGCATCCAGCCCCATTTGGGCATCGGGACCACGTAGCCGAGCTTGGCGCCGGACTTGTGGGTGGACGGCTTGACCCACCTGTAGCGCTCCAGCCCGCCGCCCGCGCGGGCGCGCGCCAGCAGGTTCTGGATGGTCGGCTGGCCCTGCTCGTCGCGCATCTCAAACAGGTTGCGCCCCACCAGTTCCGGCTGGCGCGGATGCATCAAGGTGTTGCCCTGCATATCGTAGACGAAGAAATAGCCGTCGTCGCCATAGCTGAGCGAGGACAGGATGCGCTTGGCCTCGTCGCGGGTGGCCTGGTCGTCGCGGCCCGACTCGTACAGGTGGGCGATGGCGTGCGAGGCCAGCGCCACGTAGTGCTTGAGTTCGGCCTCCTTGCTGCTCAGGTAGGCTTGCTGGATGGTCTCGCGCTGCTGCTGGGCCAGCAGCACCGACTGGTGGCGCACCGCCAGCGCGATCGCGATCAGCGCCAGGATCAGCGGCGTGATGGCCAGGAATATGACTTTTTGCCGCAACTTCATGACGTTCCGTTCCGAATGATTCTGTAGCGCGATTCTACGCCCCTCGCCGCCTGCGGCGACTACGTAGTTGTACCGAGCCATAGTGCGTAGTGCTGCGCTTGCGGCGGTTATCAGCTTCCTGAATACTGGACATAAGCTGCAGCGGGGTCTCAAAGCAGCGCCCAAAACCTTGGAGGAAGCATGAAAATACACCACCACACCGCGCCACCCACCCTGGCCAGCCGGCTGGGCTGGGCCGCGCTCGCCCTGTGCGGCGCTGCGGCGCTGGGCGTCATCGCGCTTAAGCGCGGCGAAGCCGTCAGCGCCATCTGGATCGTCATCGCCGCCGTCTGCGTCTACCTGATCGCCTACCGCTTCTACAGCCTGTTCATCGCCGACAAGGTGCTGGGCCTGGACGCCCGCCGCATGACCCCGGCCCACAAGCTGAACGACGGCCTCGACCACGTGCCGACCAATAAGTACGTGCTGTTCGGCCACCACTTCGCCGCCATCGCCGGCGCCGGTCCGCTGGTGGGCCCGGTGCTGGCCGCACAGATGGGCTATCTGCCCGGCATGCTGTGGATACTGGCCGGCGTGGTGTTTGCCGGCGCGGTGCAGGACTTCATCGTGCTGTTCATTTCCATGCGCCGCGACGGCCGCTCGCTGGGCGACCTGATCAAGTCGGAGCTGGGCCAGATCCCCGGCATGATCGCGCTGCTGGGCACCTTCATGATCATGGTCATCATCCTGGCGGTGCTGGCGCTGATCGTGGTGAAGGCGCTGACCGGCTCGCCGTGGGGCAGCTTCACCGTCATGGCCACCATCCCGATCGCGCTGTTCATGGGCGTCTACACCCGCTACATCCGCGTCGGCCGCATCGGCGAAGTGTCGGTGATCGGCTTCGTGCTGCTGATGGCGGCCATCTTCGGCGGCCAGATGGTGCAGGAAAACCCGGCGCTGGCGCCGATGTTTACCTTCACCGGCGGCGAGCTGACCTGGATGCTGATCGGCTACGGCTTCGTCGCCTCGGTATTGCCGGTGTGGCTGCTGCTGGCGCCGCGCGACTACCTGTCGACCTTCCTCAAGATCGGCACCATCGTCGGCCTGGCGCTGGGCATCGTGATGGTCGCGCCCTACCTGAAGATGCCGGCCATGACCAAGTTCATCGACGGCACCGGTCCGGTCTGGGCCGGCTCGCTGTTCCCGTTCCTGTTCATCACCATCGCCTGCGGCGCCGTGTCCGGCTTCCACGCGCTGATCGCCTCCGGCACCACGCCCAAGATGATCGAGAACGAGACCCACGCCCGCTTCATCGGCTACGGCGCGATGCTGATGGAATCGTTCGTCGCCATCATGGCGCTGGTGGCCGCCTCGACCATCGAGCCGGGCGTCTACTTCGCCATGAACAGCCCGGCCGCGCTGCTGGGCACCACGGCCGAGTCCGCCGCGCACGCGGTCTCGCAGATGGGCTTCTACCTCACGCCGGAAATGCTGACCCAGACCGCCAGGGATGTCGGCGAGCACTCGATCATCGCGCGCGCCGGCGGCGCCCCGACCCTGGCGGTGGGCATGGCGCAGATCCTGTCGGGCGTCATCGGCGGCAAGATGATGATGGCCTTCTGGTACCACTTCGCCATCCTGTTCGAGGCGCTGTTCATCCTGACGGCGGTCGACGCCGGCACCCGCGCCGGCCGCTTCATGCTGCAGGACTTGCTGGGCGCCTTCGTGCCGGCCATGAAGCAGACCGAGAACGTGTTCGCCAACCTGACCGCGACCGGCCTGTGCGTGGCGGCCTGGGGCTACTTCCTGTACCAGGGCGTGGTCGATCCGCTGGGCGGCATCAACACCCTGTGGCCGCTGTTCGGCATCGCCAACCAGATGCTGGCGGCGATCGCGCTGATCCTGGGCACCTGCGTGCTGTTCAAGATGAAGCGCGCCCGCTTCGCCTGGGTCACCGTGCTGCCGACCGCGTGGCTGCTGCTGTGCACGCTGACGGCGGGCTTCCAGAAGATCTTCGACGCCAATCCGAAGATCGGCTTCCTGGCGCACGCCGCCAAGTACCAGGCCGCGTTCGACGAGGGCAAGCTGCTGGCGCCGGCCAAGTCGGTGGCGCAGATGCAGCAGGTGATCTTCAACGATTACCTCGACGCGTCGCTGGCCGGCTTCTTCATGATCGTCGTGCTCAGCGTGCTGGCGTTCGGCATCCGCACGGTGCTGGCGGCGCGCGCCTCGGCCCAGCCGACCGCCCAGGAAAGCGCCATGGTCCTGGCGCCCCAGGTGCGGTGATGCTGGGCGAGATCGCCAAGGCCGGCCGCTACCTGGGACAAAGCATGCGTCTGATGATGGGCCTGCCCGAATACGACACCTACGTCTCGCACCGGGAAGCCACCCATCCCGACGAGCCGATGATGACGTACGAGGAATTCTTCCGCGAACGTCAGCAAGCCCGCTACGGCGGCGCGGGCAAGCGCGGCGGTTGCTGCTAGCTTGAAGGCGGGAACCCATCGTCGTCATTCCCGCGAACGCGGGAATCCATGCTGAATCTGCCCACCAGGCGTTCTATGGCGGGAGGCCAGGCCGTGCCTGGCTTCCCGCCTGCGCGGGAACGACTACGCATAATTTAGCGCTCTCGGGAACTTTTTTCATCACCCGTGTGTCTAACTCCACTGAGCCGCCTTACCGGCCATTTCCGGGAGACACATGTCGCAAGCCTTTTCATACCAACAGGCGTACGCCCGCAACATCGGCTGGGTCACGCAGGCCGAGCAGTCGGTGCTGCGCGGCAAGCGCATCGCCATCGCCGGCATGGGCGGCGTCGGCGGCGTGCACCTGCTGACCCTGGCCCGGCTGGGCGTGGGCGCCTTCCACATCGCCGACTTCGACACCTTCGACATCGCCAACTTCAACCGGCAGGTGGGCGCCACCATGTCCACGCTCGGGCTGCCCAAGGTCGAGGTGCTGGCCGGGATGGCCCGCGACATCAATCCCGAGCTGCAGATCGTCCGTTTTCCCGCCGGCGTCAACAGCGGCAACCTGGCGCAATTCTTCGAAGGCGTCGACTTGTACGTGGACGGCCTGGATTTCTTTGCCTTCAACGCGCGCCAGGCCACCTTCGCCGCCTGCGCGCGGCTGGGCATACCGGCCATCACGGCGGCGCCGCTGGGCATGGGCACGGCGGTGCTGAACTTCCTGCCGGGACGGATGACGTTCGAGCAATACTTCGGCTGGGGCGCGCTGCCGGACGAGGAAAAGGCGCTGCGCTTCCTGGTCGGCCTGGCGCCGGCCGGCCTGCACGCGCGCTACCTGGTCGACCCGTCCAGCATCAACCTGCAGGAGCAGCGCGGGCCGTCGACCATCATGGGCTGCGAGCTGTGCGCGGGCGCGGCCGCCACCGAGGCGCTGAAGATCCTGCTGAACCGGGGCCAGGTCGAGGCCGCGCCGCGCGGCTATCATTTCGACGCCTATCGCAACAAGCTGGTCCGCACCTGGCGCCCCGGCGGCCACCGCCACCCGCTCCAGCGGCTGACCATGATGCTGGTGAAACGCCGGCGCGGAGTACAATCATGAGCAAGATGGAACAACACCTCGACGCCACCCTGGAGCAGATCCTGGAGCTGGCGCGCTGGGCCCCCAGCGGCGACAACACCCAGCCGTGGCGCTTCGAGATCCTCGACGCCCGCCGCCTGGTGGTGCACGGCCACGACACGCGCGACCACTGCGTCTACGACCTCGACGGCCATCCCAGCCAGCTCTCGATCGGCGCGCTGCTCGAGACCATGGCCATCGCCGCCAGCAGCCACCAGCTGGAGATGCGGGTCACGCGCCACGCCGAGGCGCCGGAGAGCCGCCCCACCCTCAGCGTCGAGTTCGTTCCCGCGCCGGACCTGGAGCCCGATCCGCTGGCCGACGCCATCCTGCCGCGCAGCGTGCAGCGGCGCCCGCTGAGCCGGCGCCCGCTAACGCCGGACGAACGCTCGGCGCTGGTGGCCGCGCTGCCGGACGGCTACGGCGTGCTCTGGCTGGAGGGCGGCCAGCGCGCGGCGGCGGCGCGGCTGATGTTCCGCAACGCCAAGCTGCGGCTGACGATGCCGGAAGCCTGGCGGGTGCACCAGGCGGTGATCGAATGGAACGCCCGCTACAGCGAGGACCGCATCCCCGACCAGGCGCTGGGGGTGGACGCCGCCACCGCCAAACTGATGCGCTGGATCATGCAGCGCTGGCAGCGGGTGGCGTTCTTCAACACCTGGCTGGCCGGCACGCTGGCGCCGCGCCTGCAAATGGACCTGATCCCCGGCCTGGCCTGCGCCGCCCATTTCGTGCTGACCGCGCCGCGCCGCGCCCAGCGGGTCGACGACTACCTGCAGGCCGGCCGCGCCATGCAGCGCTTCTGGCTGACCGCCACCGCGCAGGGTCTGCAACTGCAACCGGAACTGACGCCGCTGATCTTCGCCCGCTACGTGCGCGAAGGCCGGGTGTTCTCCGGCACGCGCGGCATGCAGGAACGGGCGGAGGCGCTGGCGCGCGAAGGCGCGGCGCTGGTCGGCCAGGCGGCGTGGGAGACGGCGGTGTTCATGGGCCGCATCGGCGCCGGCCCGGCGGCGGCGGCGCGCTCGCTGCGCAAGCCGCTGCGCGCATTGCTGGTCGGGCCGGCCGGCAAGCCCTGACGGCGAGTGCGTTCAAACTGCAGGGGCGCCGCCGGCCGCGCGCCGCAGCGCCGCGTCGAAGCGGGTCGCCACGTCGTAGCGCTGAAACAGCGACGCCAGCCGGGCCGCCGCGGCCCGCGCCGCCGGGCGCTCCAGCAAGTCCAGCACGGTGCGCCGCAGCGTGTCCTCGTCCAGCCGGTCCGAGCGCAGCAAGGCGCCGGCCCCCAGCGCCGCCACCGCCCGCATGTTGAGGTACTGGTCCAGGTTGCCCGCGATGCCCAGCACCGGCACGCCGGCCGCCAGCGCCTGCTGGCTGGTCGGACTGCCGCCGTTGCAGATCACCAGCTGCGCCCGCCGCGCGGCCTCCTCCCCCGGCAGGTAGTCGGCCACATGGGCGTTGTCCGGCGGCTGGCCGGGATCGGCCTGGCCGGCGGTGGCGGCGATCACCCGCACCGGCAGCGCCGCCAGCGCCTGCAGGATCCGCGGCAGCAGCGCGCCCTGCCCCGAGCTGCCCAAGGTGACGTAGACCAGCGGCTTGTCGGCCGGCAAGGCATCCCACCAGCCGGGCAGCGGCGTCGGCGGCGACCAGGTCACCGGCCCCAGGTAGGAATGGTGGGGCGGCAAATCCAGCGCCGGGAACATTTCGGCTATGTCCGGATACAGCACGTAGTCGGCGTCGGCATACACGCCGCGCAAGTCGTAGCCCAGCGACGGCAGGCGGTAGCTGCGCCGCACCCGGTTCAGCGGCCGGCTGTGCAGGGCGAACGCCAGCGGCCGCACCAGGCGGAACAGCCGGTCCGCCAGCGCGATCGGCAACACCCGCGCCAGCGCGATGGCCGGCACCGTGTAGCGCTGCGGCACGTAGGGACTCCAGTAGGCGTTGATCAGGCCGACATACGGCACTTGCGCCACGCGCGCGCTGACCGACAGCGACAGCCGGAAGTCGCCCACCACCACATCCGGCCGCACCGCCTGCAGCAGGCGCAGGTCGTCCCGCACATACTGCTGCAGGGTGGCGCTGTCGTACACCGGCTTGCCGGCGGCCAGGGCCGCCAGGAAGCGCGCGCTGGAGATGCTGCCTATGCTCCAACTGCTCAGCCTGCTGCCCTGGAAAAAGGCCTCGTAGCCGGGCGCGCAGGCAAAGTGCACCTCGTATTGTTGCGGCGCCAGCGTCCGCGCCAGCGCCAGCGGCCGGCCGACATGGGCCAGTGTGACGGCCTCGGCCACGAAGAGGATTTTTTTGCGTTCCATCCTTGCAGCATGCGACGCACTTCGCCGCGACCCTTGAGAATGCTCAAACGTGCGGGGATTAGATGCAGATCAAGGCTGCATGGTGGCGGACGCTATATTTTTCCATCTGGCACTTACCGATCAGCTTGTCGCGCCGACGATTTCGGCGCCCACCGTTTGCCACCGCCTACAGCAATGTTCAATTTCGAACGTTCGGGTCTGAGCCAGAAACTGACCATCATTTCCGTGCTGTCCACCGGCAGCGCCCTGATGCTGGTGTTCTTCGCGTTTGCCGCGACGTCCGTGCTGAGCCGGACCGACGACGAGCGCCGGCAGCTGTCTTCGCTGGCCGGCGTGATCGGCAACAACAGTGTGGCGGCGCTATTGTCGGCCGACAGCCTGCGCGCCCGGCAGACGCTGACCACGCTGGCGGTCGAAGACCAGATCCAGCAAGCCATCCTGTACGACAGCACCGGCCAGTTGCTGGCGCGCTACAAGTCGGCCGCCCTGCCCGCCGAACAGTATGCGCCGGAGCAATTGGCGATCGAAGACGGCGGCGACGAGGTCCGCACCTTCCACAGCGGCCCGCTGTGGGCGCCGGCCTTGCGCCTGTACCGGCCGCTGCACGTCAAGGACGAGTTCATCGGCACCGTGATGATCGAATGCGCGCAGACCCGCATGTGGCTGGACCTGTTCAAGAACCTGGCCGCGGCCGCCGTGGCCGCCATGCTGTCGTTCATGATGGCGCTGCTGACGGCGGCCCGCTTCAAGGGCAGCATCGCCGAGCCGGTCGGCAAGCTGATCGCGGCGGCCCAGCAGGTCAGCCGCGGCTTGGCCACGCCGCGCATCGTCCACCAGCGCAGCGACGAGCTGGGCGCGCTGACCGACAGCTTCAACGACATGCTGGCCCAGGTCGAGGCGCGCGACGCCGCGCTGGCGCAATACCGCGACCAGCTCGAACGCCAGGTCGGCGTGCGCACCGAGCAGCTGGAGAAGGCCAAGAACGCCGCCGAGGCCGCCAGCCAGGCCAAGAGCGCCTTCCTCGCCACCATGAGCCACGAGATCCGCACGCCGATGAATGGCGTGCTGGGCATGACCGAGCTGCTGCTGGCCACCCGCCTGACCGAGCAGCAGCGCCACTACACCAGCATGGTCAAGCGCTCCGGCGAACACTTGCTGGTCATCATCAACGACATCCTGGATTTCTCCAAGATCGAGGCCGGCAAGCTGACCGTCGAATACATCCATTTCAATTTCCGCGAATTGCTCGACGACATAGACAACGTCTTCTCGCCGCAGGCGCAGGCCAAGGGCATCCGGCTGGAGCTGGCGATCGCCTACGATATCCCGATCGCCATCTGCGGCGATCCCAACCGGCTGCGCCAGGTCATCTTCAATCTGCTGGGCAACGCGATCAAGTTCACCGAGAGCGGCAAGATCACCGTCAAGGTCGCCGTGCTGCACGAGGACGCGCAAACCGTCGGCCTGCGCTTCGAAGTGCACGACACCGGCATCGGCGTCTCCAGCGAGGCGCGGGCGCGCATCTTCGATTCGTTTTCGCAGGCCGACGGCTCGACCACCCGCAAGCACGGCGGCACCGGCCTCGGCCTGGCGATCTCAAAACAACTGGTGGAGCTGATGGGGGGCACGATAGGAGTCGACCATGCGCAAACGCAAGGGTCGATCTTTTGGTTTGCCGTAAATTTTGACAAACGTCGCATCGATGTCGACGATCCCTCTTTCCACGCCACCCAAGAATGCCGCGCCTTGATTGTCGATGAGAATCCCACCAGCCGGGACGAGCTGGAAACGCTGTTGCGCAGCTGGCGCATCGCCAGCGCCGGCGCCACCGCCACCGACGCCCTGGCGCAACTGCGCGAGGCGGCCGCCGCCGGCCGTCCCTACGACGTCGCGCTGCTCGACATGGAGTTGCCGCGCACCAGCGGCCTGGCGCTGGCCGCCGCGATCCGCGCCGAGCCGGCGCTGGCCGCCACCCGGCTGTTGCTGTTGAGCACCGAACGCAACGCCGCCGACGGCGTCCAGCGGCGCGCGGCCGGCGTCGCCTTCCAGCTGATCAAGCCGCCGCGCGCCTGCGACCTGTTCGATTGCCTGCTGGCGCCCGGCCGCGGCGCGCCGGCGCGCCCGGCCGAGGCGCCGGCTATCGAGGCGCCGCCGGCCGCCGCCCCGGTGGCGCCGCCGCTGGCCGCCTTCAGCCCCGGTCCGACGCCGGCCCCGCGCGCGCGCAGGCGGCGCAAGGTGTTGCTGGCGGAAGACAACCCGGTCAACGTCGAAGTGGCCAGCGCCATGCTCGAAGGGCTGGGGCTGGACGTGAGCCGCGCCTGCCACGGCGCGGAGGCGCTGCGGGCGGTGCAGGCCACCGAGTTCGACCTGATCCTGATGGATTGCCAGATGCCCGTCATGGACGGCTTCGCCGCGACCACGGCAATCCGCCGCCGCGAACAACAGCGTGGACGCGGGCGCAGCATGCCGATCGTCGCCATCACCGCCAACGCCCTGCAGGGCGACCGCGAATCGTGCCTGGCCGCCGGCATGGACGACTATCTGAGCAAGCCCTTCACGCAGCAGGCGCTGGCGCAGACCATTTCCCGCTGGATCAGCCTGCCGCGCAAGCCGGCCGCGCCGGAGCCACCCGAGCCGCGCCCGGCCGCCCCCGCGTCCACCGGCCAGATCAACCGCCAGGCGCTGGAAAACATCCGCGCCCTGAGCGCCACCCACGGCGACGCCCTGCTCGAGCGCGTGCTGCACGCCTATCTCGACGACACCCCCAAGCACTTGCACACGCTGAGTCTAGCCATCGGCGCCGGCAATATCTGCCAGATGCGCAAGGCCGCCCACAGCCTCAAGTCCAGCAGCGCCAACGTCGGCGCCGACGCGCTGGCGCAGCGCTGCAAGGAGCTCGAGCAACTGGGGCGCAACGACACCACCGCCGGCGCCGCTGTCCTGCTGGCCGATATGGAACGCTCTTTCCAGGCCGTGCGGCAGGCATTGGGAGCCATCCTGGAAAAGGAAACCTGACATGCCTAGCTCCTCCTCCCCCAAGCGCGGCCTGGTGCTGGTCGCCGACGACGATCCGGTGATGCGCCTGCTGATGCTGGAAATGCTGGGCCAGGTCGGCCTGGACGCGGTCGAGGCCGAAGACGGCGTCCAGGCCGTGGCCCTGTTCCAGAACATGACGCCGGACCTGCTGCTGCTCGACGTCGACATGCCGGACATGGACGGCTTCGCCGTGTGCCGCGAAATCCGCCGCCTGGAAACCCAGTCCACCGTGCCCATCATCATGGTCACCGGCGGCGACGAGCTCGAATCGGTGACCCAGGCCTACGAGGCCGGCGCCACCGATTTCGTCTCCAAGCCGATCAACTGGCCCATCCTCGGCCACCGGGTGCTGTACGTGCTGCGCGCCAGCGACGCCATCACCCGCCTGCGCATCGCCGACGCCCACCACCGCGCGGTGCTGGCGGCGATCCCGGACACCTTCTTCCGCATGAACAAGGACGGCTACTACCTCGACTACGAGCAGGGCCACGAGGCCAGCGGCGTGTTCGACAGCGACCAGTGCGTGGGCCGCCACCTGAACCAGGTGCTGCCGGACGACATCGCCCGCCACATGCTGGAGCAGGTGCAGACCGTGCTCGACACCCAGCACATCCGCTCGCTCGACTACCAACTGGCGATCCCCGGCGCCGCGCGCGCGCGCCAGGGAGAACAGGCGGTGGCGGCGCCGGTGCGGCACTTCGAGGCGCGGCTGGTGGCCACCGGCCCCGACGAGGTGCTCGGCCTGGTGCGCGACATCAGCGAACGCAAGCGCACCGAGGAGCAGATCCGCCGCCTGGCCTATTGCGACAGCCTGACCGGCATCCCCAACCGCCAGGCCTTCCTGGAGACGCTGGAGGCCGAGCTGGTGCGCTCGCGCAAGGGCAACAAGAAGTTCGCCGTGCTGTTCATGGACCTGGACGCCTTCAAGCGCATCAACGACACGCTGGGCCACGACGTCGGCGACCACCTGCTCAAGGCGGTCTCCGAGCGCCTGCGCGAAACCACCCGGCCCAGCGACCTGGTGTCGCGCACCGAAGTGGGCGGCAACAACCTGGCGCGCCTGGGCGGCGACGAGTTCACCATCCTGATCCCCGACCTGGAGCGGGTCGAGAACGCCCTCAACGTGGCCCACCGCGTCAAGGAAGCCATGCGCCGCCCCTTCCTGCTCGACACCAATGAAATCTTCGTCACCGCCAGCATCGGCATTTCGCTGTACCCGGAGGACGGCGAGGACTGCAACTCGCTGCTCAAATACGCCGACACCGCGATGTACCACGCCAAGAACTGCGGCAAGAACAACGCCAAGCTGTACAGCTCGTCGCTGACGATGCAGATCATGAGCCACGTCAAGCTGGAGGTGGGCCTGCGCAAGGCGCTGCAAAACAACGAGCTGTATCTGCTGTACCAGCCGCAGATCGACGTCGCCAGCGCCCAGGTGGTCGGGGTCGAGGCGCTGGTGCGCTGGCGCCACCCGGAGCGCGGCGTCATCTCGCCGACCGAGTTCATCCCTCTGGCCGAGGAGACCGGCCTGATCGTGCCGATCGGCGAATGGGTGCTGCGCAGCGCCTGCCGCCAGGCGATGGCGTGGCAGGCCGCCGGCAAGCAGGCGCTGCGGGTGGCGGTCAACCTGTCGGCCAAGCAGTTCAAGGACGAGAACCTGAGCCAGATCGTGCTGTCCACGCTGCACGAGACCGGCCTGCCGGCCGAGCTGCTGGAGCTCGAACTGACCGAAGGCACGCTGATGGACGACGCCCGCGCCACCATGGTCACGCTGGAGCAGCTGCGCGGCATCGGCGTCTACCTGTCGATCGACGACTTCGGCACCGGCTACTCGTCGATGAACTACCTCAAGCGCTTCGACGTGCGCGCGCTGAAGATCGACAAGAGCTTCATCAACGGCCTGCCGCAGGATTCCGAGAACGCCGCCATCACGCGCGCCATCATCGCCATGGCGCATGGCCTGAAGATGGCGGTGGTGGCCGAGGGCGTGGAGACCGGCGCCCAGCTGTTGCTGCTGGAACAATTCGGCTGCGACCTGGCGCAGGGCTACTACCTCGGCCATCCGTCGCCGCCCGAATCGATAGCCCTCATGCTCGGCAACCAGTTCACGATGAACGGTTTGGCGGCCGGCGACGACGGCCACGCGATAAAGTTCCGCGCCCAGCTTTGACGCCGCTCGCCTCCCGGCCGGCTTAGAGCACGCCGTCCCGCTTCATGGCTGCGATGTCCTCGGCGCTGTAGCCCAGCGACTGCAAGACCTCGTCGTTGTGCTGCCCGAGCGACGGGCCTATCCACTTGGTGTGGCCCGGCGTAGCCGACAGCTTGGGCGAGATCGCCGGCAGCTTGACCGGCGTGCCGTCGGCGAAGTGGTGCTGCTCGAACATCTCGCGGGCGATGAACTGCGGATCGGCCATCATGTCGCGCACCGAGTAGATTTTCCCGGCCGGCACATCGGCCGCCTTCAGCACGGCCAGCGCGCTGTCGATGTCCTGGGTGTCGCACCAGGCCTGGATCGCGTCGTCGATCTCCTGCGTGCGCGGCACGCGGCCGTCGTTGCGCTCCAGCTTTGGGTCGCCGGCCAGGTCGATGCGGCCCATGGCCAGCATCAGACGCTTGAAGATCGCGTCGCCATTGCCGGCGATGACGATGTTCTCGCCGTCTTGGGTGGTGTAGGTGTTCGACGGCACGATGCCCGGCAGCGCGCCGCCGGTGCGTTCGCGCACCACGCCCGCGTGGTCGAACTCCGGCACCAGCGATTCCATCAGGTTGAACACGGATTCGTACAGGGCCACGTCGACCATCTGGCCTTCGCCCTTGAGCCTGCCGCCGGTGGCGTCGCGGTGGCGCAGCGCCATCATCGCGCCGATCACGCCGTGCAGCGCCGCCACCGAATCGCCGATCGACACGCCGACCCGCACCGGCGGCCGGTCCGCGTGGCCGGACACATAGCGCAGCCCGCCCATCGATTCGCCGATGGCGCCGAAGCCCGGCAGGTCCTTCATCGGTCCGGTCTGGCCAAAGCCCGACAGGCGCACCATGATGGTGGCGGGATTGGCGGCCTTCAGTTGCTGGTAGCCGAGGTCCCACTTCTCCAGCACGCCGGGGCGGTAGTTCTCGACGATGATGTCCGCCTCCAGCGCCAGCTGGCGCGCGATGGCGCGGCCGCGCGCGTCCTTCAGGTTCAGGGTCAGCGATTTCTTGTTGCGCGACTGTACCGACCACCACAGCGAGGTGCCGTCCTTCAGCACCCGCCATTTGCGGATCGGGTCGCCGCCGTCGGGCGACTCGATCTTGATCACCTCGGCGCCGAACTCGCCCAGCATGCGCGCACAAAAAGGGCCCGCGATCAGCGTGCCCAGTTCCAGTACTTTGATGCCGGCGAGTGGCAAAGCAGGGGTTTCAGGCGGCAAGCCGCCTGCCTGCGTGCGGTTTTCCCATGCAGGGGAAGACTCCTTCCCGGCAGTGTTCTTGTCAGTCATGTCGCCCTTCGGTCCAGCATGGCGCGGGCGATGGTGCCCGCGTCCACGTACTCCAGCTCGCCACCGACCGGCACGCCGCGCGCCAGCCGGCTCACGCGCAGGCCGCGCGCCTTCAGCATCTCGCTGATGTAGTGCGCGGTAGCTTCGCCCTCGTTGGTGAAATTAGTGGCCAGCACCACTTCCGTGACCAGGCCGTCGACCGCGCGCGCCACCAGTTTTTCCAGGTGGATGTCCTTGGGGCCGATGCCGTCCAGCGGCGACAAACGCCCCATCAGCACGAAGTACAGGCCCTTGTAGGTCAGCGTCTGCTCGATCATCAGCTGGTCGGCCGGCGTCTCCACCACGCACAGCAGGCGGCGGTCGCGCTGCTCGTCGTTGCAGGTGTCGCAGACCTCCTCCTCGGTGAAGGTATTGCACAGCGCGCAGTGGTGCACGGCGCTCACCGCCTGGTGCAGCGCGCGCGACAGCATGTCCGCACCTTCGCGGTCATGCTGGAGCAAGTGAAACGCCATCCGTTGCGCCGACTTGGGGCCGACGCCGGGCAGACGGCGCAACGCTTCCGTCAGAAATTCCAGCGATTTGGACATGGAGCCAGGCGGCAGCCCTTAGAAAGGCATCTTGAAGCCGGCCGGCAGATTCATGCCGGAGGTCAGGCCGCCCAGCTTTTCGGCGGAGGTGGCTTCGGCCTTGCGCACGGCGTCGTTGAAGGCGGCGGCGACCAGGTCTTCCAGCATGTCCTTGTCGTCGGCCAGCAGCGACGGGTCGATCGACACGCGCTTGACGTCGTTCTTGCAGGTCATGACGATCTTGACCAGGCCGGCGCCGGACTGGCCTTCGACTTCGATCAGGGCCAGCGCGTCCTGCGCCTTCTTCATATTGTCCTGCATTGCTTGTGCTTGCTTCATCAAGCCGGCCAGTTGGTTCTTCATCATGATGGTGTTCTCCGTAGATTGAAAGTGAAAGATGTGATCAGTTGGCCGCGGCCGACACCGCGGGCGGCGGCGTGATGGAACCCGGCACCACCCAGGCGTCGAACTCGCGGATCATGCTGTTCACAAAGGGATCGTTGGCGACGGTGTCCTCGGCGGCGCGCTGGCACGCTGCGCGGTGCGCCTGCGCTTCGGCGCTGGCGGTGTACCAGACGGCGCCCAGTTCGGTATCCACGCGCACCGGACGGCCGAAGCGTTCGGTCAGCGCGGCCGTGAGCTTGTCGACGTTGCCGGGCGTGCGCCAGGTTTCGATCGGCACGCGGACGTTGAAGACCACCGCGTTGCCGTCCATGCGGCATTCGATCAGTTCGGCCTGCATGGCCAGCTGCTGGGCCACGCCGCGCAAGGGCAAGGCGGCGGCCACGGCCGGCCAGTTGCCGTCCCAGTTCAGGTCCGGCACCGGCGTGATGACGTAGGCGTGCGGCGCCTTGGCCGGCGCCGGCGCGGCGCGGGCCGGCATGACGACGGCTTGCGCCTCGTCGGCATAGGCCAGCGGCGGCGGCGCCTGATGGTGCGATGGCGCGGGCGACGACGTCTGCGATGGAGCCTGCGACTGGCTGTGCGATGGCGGCTGCGCAGGCGCGTAGGCCTGGGCCGGCGCTAGCGCGCTATCGTCGGAAAATTCAGTGACCCAGGGTGGTAGCTCATCCTCTTCGTCTGCCTGCTGCTGGGCAGGCTTGGCGGCGGGCGCGGCTTGCGGCGCGACCTGTTGCGGTGCGACCTGGCGCACCGGCGCTTCCAGCACAGCCGCTTGCGCATCGCCGCCCATGGTGCTTGCCGGCGGCATGTCATCCCACGGCGCCGGACGCGATGGCGCGACCGTGGCCGGCGCACTCGGCGCGGCAGGCGGCGTGTACGCGGCGCTCGGGGCCTGTGGCTGCGAGGACGCGCCCGGCATCTGCGGCGGCGAAGGCGCCGCACTGGCTGGCGCGGCAGCCGGCGCCGAAGCAGCAGGCGCTGCGCTTGCCGACGACGACCGCGCACCCGGCTTGGATGCCGCACGTGCCGCTTCCAATGCCGCATTGATCGCGGCCCGCGCCGTACTAATCGGCGCTGCCGGTGCCGCCGGAGCGGCCGCCTGCGCTGGCGCCGCAGCAACCGGCGCCGGCGCTGGTGGTGCAAGCGGTGCAGACGGCATCGCACTGGCAGGCGGAGTCTGCGCAGCCGGAGCCGCGTACGGCGCCGGAGCAGGCGCCTCGGCGCGCGCCAGCGCGGCAGCCGCACCGGCGACCACCGCAGCCGGCGTCACGCTGGCATGGCTGGCCTGCATATGCGCGGCCGCGCGCGCAGGCGGCGCCGCCGCGGCGCGTGCCGCGGCCACCGCCGCCGGACGCGACAGCGCAGGCGCCGCAGCCGCTTGTCCCTCGGCCCCGCCTACGCCGGGCCGAAAGGCCAGCATGCGCAGCAAGGTCATCGAGAAGCCCGCATATTCATCCGGCGCCAGGCCCAACTCATTACGTCCATGCACGGCGATCTGGTAATACAGCTGCACCTCTTCCGCGTCGAAGGCGCCGGCCAGGCGCACGATGTCGGCATACTCCGGCAAATCGTCCGGCAAGGCGGCCGGCACCGTCTGGGCCAGCGCGATCCGGTGCAGCAAGGTGCCCAGGTCCTGCAAGGCGCCGTTGTAGGACAGGCTGCGCGTGGCCATCTCGTCGGCCACGGCCAGCAGGTCCGCGCCATCCTGCGCGGCCAGCGCATCGAGCAAACGGATCAGGTAAGACTGGTCCAGCGCGCCCAGCATGCCCTGCACCGCGTCCAGCGTCACTGCGCCGGCGGCGTAGGCGATCGCCTGGTCGGTCAGCGACAGCGCGTCGCGCATCGAACCGTGCGCGCCGGCGGCCAGCAGACGCAGGGCCGGCGCTTCGAAGGTGATGCCCTCCTGCCCCAGGATGTTATCCAGGTGGCCGATGATATGACCGGGCGGCATCTGCTTCAGATTGAACTGCAGGCAGCGCGACAGCACCGTCACCGGGATCTTCTGCGGATCGGTGGTGGCCAGGATGAACTTGACGTGCTCGGGCGGTTCCTCCAGCGTCTTCAGCATCGCGTTGAAGGCGTGGTTGGTCAGCATGTGCACCTCATCGATCATATAGACCTTGAAGCGCGCATTGCTCGGCGCGTACACCGCCTGCTCCAGCAGCTGCGCCATCTCGTCGACGCCGCGGTTGGACGCCGCATCCATCTCGATGTAGTCGACAAAGCGGCCGGCGTCGATCGCGGTGCACGCTTCACATACGCCGCACGGGGTCGGCGTGATGCCGCCGGTGCCGTCCGGGCCGATGCAATTGAGCGATTTGGCCAGGATGCGCGACAGGGTGGTCTTGCCGACCCCGCGCGTTCCGGTGAACAGATAGGCGTGGTGCAGGCGACCGCTGTGCAAGGCGTGCGTCAGCGCGCGCACGACGTGCTCCTGGCCGACGAGCGTTTCGAAATTCTTGGGGCGGTATTTACGGGCGAGGACTTGATAGGACATGCTGGGATTTTACCGTAGATAGCGGGTGCAAAGGGCCTATCCTGCTCAGCTAATAAGATGCGGCGCAGGGTCGCCAAAACGGCAATTGTAACAAGGCGTGGCCGGATTGGGTAATTGGACCGGGCTACCCTACAATGTGTTTTTCTTTTAACATGAAAATTTATGAAGAAACTTGCCCTGTTGCCGCTGCTGTTGCTGTCCCTCGCCGCCCACGCCGACGAACGCGAATGGGTGCCCTATAAGAAGCTGGTGGAAGATACGCGCATCGACCGCTTCTACGCCCTGCCCGCCGCCGAGCGCGACAAGCTCAGCGTTTTCCTGGCCGTCAAGCCCCAGAACAAGAACTACAAGCCGTCCGATGTCGTGCTGACCGTGGTCCATGGCGGCGAACGCCAACAGCTGCCGCCGCTGTCGGGCGACTTCCGCCTGGCCCTGGTGCCCAATCCCAAGTGGATGACGGACGACACCAAGATCATGACCAGCCTGCCGAAGGAAGAAAAGTCCGCGGTCGCGCTGGAGGTGCTGGCGCTGCTGCCTGACGGTACGCAGTGGAACTACGCGCAAGTCATGGGCAGCATCGGCCAGATGAACGCCGGCATCAAGAAGGTCGCGGGGGCCATGAGCCTGTTCGTGCCGAACGTGAAGACGGTGGTGTTCAAGTTCAGCAAGCCGGCGCAGCTGAAGGTGGGGGCCACCGCCTACAACACCGATGCGAAGAACCTCATCAAGCTCCAGCCGGACGCCGCGCTGCTGAAGGAAAACCCGCTGATGGTGGCGTCGGAACGGCCGCTGGAAGCGGCGCTGGATGACGAGTAACTGAAGAAGACTAAATAAAAAAAGCTGCCCTTGGCAGCTTTTTCATTTTCCCGAAGGAGGCGAGCCTGATCTGCGGCACTTATGGTTAATAGCCGTGGCTGCTTCGTTCCCGACCTGACCAGGTTAGCCATGCCACAATGCGCAGGGGCCCGCCGGGATCAATTATAACCTACAGCCCCAACTCCTGCCAAATCTGATCCACCCGCGCCTTCACCTCCGGCGTCATGCTGATCGTGGTGCCCCACTCGCGCGTGGTTTCGCCCGGCCACTTGTTGGTGGCGTCGATGCCCATCTTGCTGCCCAGGCCGCTCACCGGCGAGGCGAAGTCCAGGTAGTCGATCGGCGTGTTGTCGACCAGCGTGGTGTCGCGGGTCGGGTCGACGCGGGTCGTGATGGCCCAGATCACCTCGTTCCAGTCGCGGATGTTGACGTCTTCGTCGACCACCACGATGAACTTGGTGTACATGAACTGGCGCAGGAAGCTCCACACGCCGAACATCACCCGCTTGGCGTGGCCGGCGTACTGCTTCTTGATCTGCACCACCGCCATGCGGTAGCTGCAGCCCTCGGCCGGCAGATGGAAGTCGGTGATCTCCGAAAACTGCTTCTGCAGCAGCGGCACGAACACCTCGTTCAGCGCCAGGCCCAGGATGGCCGGCTCGTCGGGCGGCTTGCCGGTGTAGGTCGAGTGATAGATGGGATCGCGGCGCATCGTGATGCGGTCGATGGTAAACACCGGGAACGAGTCCTGTTCGTTGTAATAGCCGGTGTGGTCGCCGTACGGGCCTTCGAGCGCATGCTGGTAGCCGCTCGGATGGTTTTCGTCAGGATAGATATGGCCTTCCAGCACAATCTCCGCCGACGCCGGCACGCGCAGCTCGCTGCCGATGGCCTTGACCAGCTCGGTGCGGCTGCCGCGCAGCAGGCCGGCGAACTGATATTCGGACAGGCTGTCCGGCACCGGCGTCACCGCGCCTAATATAGTGGCGGGATCGGCGCCCAGCGCCACGCAGATCGGATACGGCTGGCCCTTGCTCTGGATGGCGTGCTCGCGGAAGTCCAGCGCGCCGCCGCGATGGGCCAGCCAGCGCATGATGACCTTGTTCGGCCCCAGCACCTGCTGGCGATAAATGCCCAGGTTCTGGCGCTTCTTATTAGGGCCCTTGGTAATCACCAGGCCCCAGGTAATCAAAGGCGCCACATCGCCCGGCCAGCAATGCTGGATCGGCAACTTCGACAAATCGACATCGGCGCCCTCCCACACGATCTCCTGGCACGGCGCGCCGCGCAGCTCCTTGGGCGCCATGTCCCACACGGCCTTCACCAGCGAGCCCATGCCCATCAGATCCTTGAAGCCTTTCGGCGGTTCCGGTTCCTTCAGGCGCGCCAGCACGTGGCCGATCTTGCGCAGCTCGCCCACGCTGTCGGCGCCCATGCCCAGCGCCACGCGGCGCTCGGTGCCGAACAGATTGCCGAGCACCGGCATGCTGTGTCCGGTCGGATTCTGGAACAGCAAAGCCGGGCCGGCGGCCCGCAAAGTACGGTCGCAGACCTCGGTCATCTCCAAATACGGCGAAACGGGGACCAAAATGGGCTTAAGTTCACCCATTCGTTGCAGCTGAGAAATAAAATCTCGCAAATCAGAATATTTCATCGTTTTTTAATTTTTTCTTACAATGCAGCATACTGTTTAAAAAGACAGGTCAAGTAGTTGATTTTATTGGTTTTAGCCGCAATACAAGCAAAAAAGTAAGATTTAAAAGTTATAGCTTTGCCAGTCGTTAGTATTGACTTGATATAAAACGGCTTCTACAATTTGCCCTACTTGAAGAGAGCACGGTTCAGCACGGGATATTCCGGAAACGCGGACCACATAAATGTGTTGCTTATTCATTCACGGAGTCGGGGCTCCACATGACATTTTAAGGAGTGTTTTCAAAAGGCGTCTGCCTTACCCCCGAAAGAAGTTGTATTGCGACTGATCGAATACCACAGGGAAACATCAGCTCTAGCAAGCAATGACGGCGTCCAACGCGCGCTCCCAGCGGCGGCGGACGATGATATTTCTGATGCACGGCATTAGCACCCGGTTAGCTGCGTTCGACGCTGGCGGGGACCCGCTTTTACGGACATTCCAGGGGAATTCTATGAACAATCGTTTTATCGGTGCAACGCAGTTTGCCCGCACCATGGCTCGCCAGCCAGCAGCGTGGATGTCCACGACTCGCGTTTCGGCAAAAGGCGTGTTGACCACCGCCCAACACACGCTGACCATTCTGGGTGTGACCGCTTTAGTAGTGATGGCAGTCCTGTTTGTCCGTCCCGACCTGGCCAAGGCACTGAGCAACAGCCTGAACCACGAATCGGACATCGAAGCCGTAGCCGTCGTGGCGCCTCCCCTGTCGGCGCTGATGGCGACCCCGGCCGCCACCCCGGCCGCCAGCACCGCACCGCTGACCGCCGAAGAAAAAGCCCTGCTGGGTACGCAGAAGCAGCAACAATGGGTCACCTCCTGGCTGTCCAAGCGTTACCGCGTAGCGGGCGACGCCGCCAACATGCTGGTGTCCACCGCCTACCTGACGGCCCGCGAGATCAAGCTCGACCCGCTGCTGATCCTGGCGGTGATGGCGATTGAATCGGGACTGAATCCGTTCGCGGAAAGCCCAGTCGGCGCACAAGGCCTGATGCAGGTCATGTCCAAGATTCACCACGACAAGTTCCAGGAAATGGGCGGCCTGCAAGCGGCGCTCAATCCCGTGGCCAACATCCGTGTCGGTTCGCTGATCCTGAAAGACTACGTCACCCGTGGCGGCTCGGTCGAAGCTGGCTTGAAGTATTATGTCGGCGCCGCTGCGTTCGAACACGATGACGGCTACGGCTCGAAGGTGCTGGCCGAGTACCAGCGCCTGAAGCAAGTCTCGGCAGGCAAGAAAGTGCCGACCTTCACCCCAATGATGGCGGCCTCGCCGGCCAAGCCTACCCCGCCGGTCGCGGTGGTGGACAAGTCGGTTAGCGGCACCCAGATCGCCGGCCTCTGATTTCAGCGCTTCAAGATAACTTAGCCACCTTGCGAGGTGGCTTTTTTACGCCTGGCGCATCAGCGCGGACAGGTGCTGACCCGGGTTTTGACTCCGTCCCGGAAGGGATCGCGGCCGCCAGTCAGCGCATTGGACTCCATCACCGCGCAATAACTGCCGCCGCCCGAGCGCACGCGCGTCATCAGGCGGCCGTCGGGCGTGGTGAAGTTCTCGAAGGTGGTGCCGTTGTTGCCGGCATAGGCGCCGCCCAGCTTGGCCGCCAGCGCGGTCGTGTCGTTGGCGATCTTTTTGTCGCGTGGATTCCAGGCTTCCTTGCGCAACTGCCGGTCTGCTGCGGCGGCGCTCTTGAGCGAGCGCTGCATCAAATCCTCGGCCGGTTTGGCCGCTGGTTGCGCAAACGGATCCGGCGGCGGCGTGGTCTGCGTGATCGCTTGCGGGGCTTGCTCCGGCGGCTGGATCGGCTGCGGCCGCGGCACGGGCGGCAGCAAGGTCATGCGCGGCGCGGCCGCCTCCCTGACTGGTTTGGGCTGGGACGCCGCCTTGGGCGCAGGCGGCCGCAGCGGCGCCAGGATATACGTGATGGCCTCATGACGGCCCACCGAAGCCGCCAGAGGCCGCTCAGGCGCGCGCCAGCCGATAAACGCCAGCAAATGCGCGCCGGCGATCAGCGCCAGCCAGCCGCGGCGGCGCCAGGCCGGCGGCCGGTTCAGTTTATGCAGTTCGATGATGCGCCCTCGGCATTGATTTTAAGTCAACGGATTCTGCGGCGCAGCCCCCTCCCCGTCAAATCCAAATTAAAAAAAGCCACCACAAGATACCTTGGGTGGCTTTTGACAGTACCGGACGCTGCTTAGCGTTTCTTGTCGGCGGCGACTTCATCCGGGCGGACGCGGGCGGCCAGCTTGTCCAGCACGCCATTGACGTATTTGTGGCCGTCGATACCGCCGAAGGACTTGGTCAGCTCGACCGCTTCGTTGATGACGACGCGGTAAGGGATTTCCAGGTTGTTCTTCAGCTCGAACGCGCCGATCAGCAGCACCGCGTGCTCGATCGGGGACAGTTCGCCCACGCCGCGGTCGACCAGCGGCGCGAAGCTTTCGCGCAGCGCGACCGAATCCTTGATCGCGCCGTACAGCAGCACGGTGAAGTGGTCGCCGTCGGCCTTGTCGAAGCCGTGCGCGGCGCGGATGTTGTTGACCACGGTGGATGCGTCTTCATTGTTCAGCAGCCACTGATATAAACCCTGCAACGCAAACTCACGCGCGCGGTGGCGCGGCGTACGGTTCTTGCTAGGGTTGGCGTGCAAAATTTTATCTGTCATGGTTATACCTGTTCTTAAATACTGTCAAAATCCGGCTCAGTGCGCCGGCGCATACCGGCACACCGCGCCGTTTCCTACCTGTTCTTACTCGTCGTCGCCCTGGTCCTGGCTCAGCTCTTCCAGCGCGATGGTCAGATTGGCCATCTCCACCGCCACGCGCGCCGCATCGGCGCCCTTGACGGCCATGCGGGCTTCGGCCTGCTCGTCGTTCTCGGTGGTCAGGATCGCGTTAGCGATAGGAATACCATAATCGAGGCCGATGCGGGTGATGCCGGCGCCCGATTCGTTCGAGACCAGCTCGAAGTGGTAGGTTTCGCCACGGATCACCGCGCCCAGCGCGATCAGCGCATCGAACTGCTGCGACTCGGCCATCTTCTGCAGCACCAGCGGCACTTCCAGCGCGCCCGGCACGGCCACGTGCAGCACGTCTTCGTCGGCCACGCCCAGGTGCTTCAGTTCGGCCAGGCAGGCCGACAGCAGGCCGTGGCAGACATCTTCGTTAAAACGGGCTTGAACGATGCCGATGCGCAGTCCGTCGCCGGACAAATTGGTTTCGTAGCTTCCTACAGTCATGGAGTGCCTCTTGTGTGTTGGTTGAATTACTGTGGTTTGGCCATGTAGCCGGTCACTTCCAGATCGAAGCCCGTCATCGACGGCATCTTGCGCGGGCTGGCCAGCAGCTGCATCTTGCAGACGCCGACTTCGCGCAGGATTTGCGCGCCGATGCCGTAGCTGCGCAGGTCCATGCTGGCCGCGCGGCCTTTCGGTTTGGTTTCCGGCTTGCCCAGCGCGTCGAACTGGGCGAAGAACTGCTCCGCCGTTTCTTCGCAGTTGAGCAGCACGATCACGCCGCGCTCGGACGCCTTGACCGCCGCCAGCGACGACGACAGGTTCCACGAGTGGGTGGTCGCTTCCGATTCCAGGATATCCAGGATGGACACCGGCTGGTGCACGCGCACCAGGGTTTCCTTGCTCTTTTCGATGTCGCCATGCACCAGCGCCAGGTGGGCCGAGCCGCTCGGCTTGTCGCGGAAGGCGATCATGCGGAAGTCGCCCTGGGCGGTCTTCAAAGGACGCTCGCCGATCTTCTCGACCAGCGACTCGTTGCGGCTGCGGTAGTGGATCAGGTCGGCGATGGTGCCGATCTTCAGGCCGTGTTCCTTGGCGAACTCCAGCAAGTCCGGCAGGCGCGCCATGGTGCCGTCGTCCTTCATGATCTCGCAGATCACCGAGGCCGGCGTCAGGCCGGCCATGGCGGTCAGGTCGCAGCCGGCTTCGGTATGGCCGGCGCGCATCAGCACGCCGCCCGGCTGCGCCTTCAGCGGGAAGATGTGGCCGGGCTGGACGATGTCCGACGGCTGCGTGTCCTTGGCCACGGCGACCTGGATGGTCTTGGCGCGGTCGGCCGCCGAGATGCCGGTGGTCACGCCCTCGGCCGCTTCGATCGAGACGGTGAAATTGGTGCCGAAGGCGGTGCCGTTACGGGACGACATCATCGACAGGTTCAGCTGGTCGCAGCGCTCTTCGGTCAGGGTCAGGCAGACCAGGCCGCGCGCATGCTTGACCATGAAATTAATGGCTTCAGGCGTCACAAAGTCCGCCGCGAGCACCAGGTCACCCTCGTTTTCCCGGTCTTCTTCGTCGACCAGGATCACCATGCGGCCAGCGCGCAATTCGGCGACGATTTCTTCGGTGCTGGAAATTGACATTTTTAATCCTTTGTAGCGGAGCTAGAACAGGGCGCTATTTTAAAGGATTTACGCCCGCCCCACCGCAAAAGCCCGCTTTTATCCGCCAAATGGCCGGCTTTAGAAGGCTTCCACTGGACAAAACATCAACATTCCAGCACAAATCCGGCTATCCCCGGCCGGCCCCGCATCGCGCCGATGTTGACGACGGCGCCCGGGCGGCCCGCCGCCGCCACCTTCCGCATGACGCAGAAGAAGGCCTGGTTCCGCGCCTGATCCTGCTCATCAGGCCAGCAAGGTCGACAGATAAGTTTGCGCCACGCCGGCCGGGCCGCGCGCGCCGCGCACCGAGCGCGCCACGATCATCGCGCCTTCCAGCGTGGCCAGGAAAGCATCCGCCAGTGCGCGCGCTTCCGGCAGCGCGCGCAGTTGCTGCGCGCGCTGGCCTTCGGCCATTATCATCGACAGCCAATCGGTGTTGGCCTCGAAGAAGCGGCTGACCTCGTGCGCCACGCCTTCCGGCAGCGACTTGGCCTCCGCCCCCAGCATGCCGCACACGCACAGGCGCTGCTCGGCGGCGAAGGCGCTGTCGAACAGCGCCGCATAGGCGGTCAAGCGATCGGCCGCCTTGGCGTGCTGGACTTCGATGCGCAGCAGCTGCTCGCGGAAGCGATGCGTGTAGCGCTGCGCCACCGTGGCCGCCAGATCGCCCTTGGTCGCGAAGTGATGGTGGATGCTGGGCTTCTTGATGCCGACCAGCTTGGCCACGTCGTCGTAGGAGAAACCGTTGTAGCCGCGCTGCTGGATCAGGCCCTCGGCCGCATCCACCACCCGCAGCGCGGACTCGGACATCTCGGAAAAATGCTTCATTTACTGGCTTTCCTTGTGATCGGCAAGCGGCAGGTGTCCGACTTTGACCAGGATGATACAGCCTTCGCGGCTGAACGGCTGATGCGCGCTCAGGTGCGGACTGCGCAGCCAGGTGCCGGCCGGATAGCGGCCGAACTCGTCCTCGAACACGCCTTCCAGCACGTAGATCTCCTCGCCGCCGTAGTGCCGGTGCGGGTTGAAGCGGGTGCCGGGCGCCCAGCGCACCAGCGCCGTATGGGTGGCGCCGAATTCGGACAGCGGCATCACCGACAGTCCCGGCACCAGGCCCGGCCGCCACGCCGCCGCGCCGGTGTCGATGCGCACGGCTTGCGTATCGTGGGGATCCATGTGGCGCAGCTTGACCAGCAGCGTGCAGCCGCCGACCGAGCCCGGCGCATGCGACGACCCCGGCGGATTCTTGAGGTAGGCGCCGGCGCCGTAGCTGCCGGATTCATCGACGAAATCGCCGTCGAGCACCAGGATCTCCTCGCCCAGCTCATGCAGATGGCTGGGGAAGCTGCTGCCCGGCGCATAACGCACGATGGACGTCGCACGCGCCACCTCGCCGCCGTCGCGCTCCAGCATCTTGCGCTGTATGCCCTGCACAGGCGTATCGACCCAAGGCAAGTCTTGCGACAGCACCACTGCGCGTTGGCTGTAATCCGAATGTATATTCATTATTCCCCATACCTACTAGTTGGTAGTTATCCTGGCCCAGGCTTGAACCCTTGTCAACGCGGGAATCACCGCAGTAGGCCGCTGCGCCTGTTGTTGCCCCGCACACTACATCTTAATGTAGCTTACGTTCCCGCGAATAAGCCAATCGCAGATTTACACGGCGGTTTTTTTGTCAGATGATACTTGCAGGCTTTGTGAAATTTCACACATTTCGGACTTGAAGACGAAAGTGGCATATGAACATCCTGAGCGGCATGAAGCTATCCCATCGGTTAGCGGTTTTGATCAGCATTTTTTCCATCGGTTTCGCAGTCTATGGCGCCTGGTCGTTCAAGACGCTGGACAAGTTGAAGGTCAATGGCCCCGTCTACCAGCATATCGTGCAAGGCAAGGATCTGGTGGCCGACATCCTGCCGCCGCCGGAATACATCCTGGAGTCCTATCTGGTCAGCTTCCAGCTCATGGATGCCAAGGACAAGGCCGAACAGGACAAGCTGATCGCCCGCTTCAAGGCCCTGCAGGCGGACTACGACACGCGCCACGCCTTCTGGCTCAAGGCGAATCTGGACAGCGACATCTCGGATGCCTTGCTCAAGCAGGCCCACGCGCCGGTGCTCGCCTTCTACGCCGTCGCCAACAACGAGTTCATTCCCGCGATTCAACGACAAGACCGCCCCGCCATCGCCGCCGCGATGGCGCAGCTCAAGCGCAACTACGATACGCACCTGCAGGCGATCAACCACGTGGTGGAGATCACCAACAAGCGTTCCGCGGAAATCGAAGCCGCAGCGAACGTCGACATCAGTTCGTCCACCGTGCTGCTGATGGCGATACTGGGCTTGTCGCTGGGCACAGGCATAAGCTGCGGCATCGTTGTCCTGCGCAGCACGCTAAGGCAGTTGGGCGGTGATCCCGCTTACGCGGCGGAAATGGTCGCCAGGGTGGCTGCCGGCGATTTGCGGGTGGAGATCCAGACCCGGCCGGGCGACACGACCAGCCTGCTGTATGGATTGAAAACCATGAACAACAAGCTGGCCTCCGTCATCACCAATATTTCCTCGGGCTCCGATGCTTTGGCGAACGCCTCGGAGCAGGTCAGCGGCACCGCGCAATCACTGTCGCAAGCGGCCACCGAGCAAGCCGCCAGCGTGGAGGAAACCAGCGCCTCCCTGGAGCAGATGACGGCATCGATCGACCAGAACACGGAAAATGCCCGAATAACCGAGGGCATCGCCGGCCAGGCGTCGTCCGAGGCGGCCGAAGGCGGCGAGGCGGTCCGTTCGACCGTGCAGGCCATGAAGCAGATCGCCCAGAAGATCGTCATCATCGACGATATCGCCTACCAGACTAATCTGCTGGCCCTGAACGCGGCCATCGAAGCGGCGCGTGCCGGCGAACATGGCAAGGGCTTCGCCGTGGTGGCGTCCGAAGTGCGCAGGCTGGCCGAGCGCAGTCAGGCGGCCGCGCAGGAAATCGAACAGGTGGCGTCGAGCAGCGTGCAATTGGCGGAAAGGGCGGGACGCTTCCTGGAGCAGATGGTCCCGAATATCAAAAGGACCTCCGATCTGGTGCAAGAGATCGCCGCCGCGTCCAAGGAGCAATCCACCGGCGTGGGCCAGATCAACACCGCGATCGGGCAGATGGCCCAGACCACCCAGCAAAACGCGGCCGGCGCCGAAGAAATGGCGTCGACCGCCGAGGAGATGAGCGGCCAGGCCGAGGAACTGCAAAAAGTCATTGCCTTCTTCAAGGTTGCCGGCGATCGCCACGGCTGACTTCGCAGCGCCCGAACGCGACGGCGCGCGGCGCCTCTACCTTGCGCCCATGACTGCGGACACCGACACCATGCGCTCGACGTAGCGGGCGATCAGGTCGATCTCCAGGTTGACCTGATCGCCCACCAGCAGATGCTTGAGCGTGGTCATGGCGATGGTGTGCGGGATCAGGTTGATCGAGAACTGGCAGACCAGGTCCTTGCCGGTGCCGATATCGGTCACGCGGTTGACCGTCAGCGACACGCCGTTGACGACGATCGAACCCTTGAAGGCCAGGAACTTGGCCAGCTCGTGCGGCGCCTCGATCACCAGCTCCCACGATTCGCCCACGCCCTCGAACTTGCGCACCACACCGAGGCCGTCCACGTGGCCGGACACCAGGTGGCCGCCCAGGCGCTCGTTGAGCGTCAGCGCCTTTTCCAGGTTCACTTCGGTCAGCGTGTCGAGGCCGACGGTGCAGTTCAGGCTTTCGCGCGAGACGTCGACCCGGAAACTGCTGTCGTCCTTCTCCACCACGGTCATGCAGGCGCCGTTGATGGCGATCGAGTCGCCCAGCGCGACGTCGGCCAGCGGCAGGCCGCCGGCGTTGATGTTCAGGCGCACGCCCGCGAACGAACCGCCTTCCAGCGGCGTGACGGATTCGATTTTGCCGATAGCGGCGACAATTCCAGTAAACATGTGCATGCTCTTAATGATGAGTGAATCGTGCAAGGATACGCAAATCTTCGCCGATCTGCTTAACCTCGTGAAATTTCAGACGCTTCCGGTGCGACAGCTCGGTCAAGGCCGGCAAGGCGAACATGCCTTGCGCGTCGCCCAGCAGCATAGGCGCCAGGTAGACCAGCAGCTCGTCCACGCAGCCTTCGCGGATCATGGAGCCGTTGAGCTTGCCGCCGGCCTCGACGTGCAGCTCGTTGATCTGGCGCCGGCCCAGCTCGCGCATCAGCTCGGGCAGGTCGACCTTGCCGGAGGCATTGGGCAGCAGGATGATCTCCGCGCCGACAGCGCGCAGCGCCGCCTCTTTATCGGGATCGGCCACCGCCGCCGCGATCCAGGCGCCGCCGCCTTGCAAGACCTGGGCCGCAGGATCGATGTCGAGCTTGCTGTCCACCACGATGCGGCGCGGCTGGCGCGGCGTTGCCACCGCCCGCACATTGAGCTGCGGATCGTCGGCCTTGACGGTGCCGATGCCGGTCAGGATGGCGCAGGCGCGGGCGCGCCAGGCGTGGCCGTCGGCGCGCGCCTCCGGTCCGGTGATCCACTGGCTGACGCCGTTGTGCAGCGCCGTCATGCCGTCCAGGCTGGCGGCGGTCTTCATGCGCACCCACGGCAGGCCGCGCGTCATGCGCGAGAAGAAACCGATGTTCAGTTCGTAGGCCTGCTCGGCCAGCAAGCCGGTGCTGACCGCTATGCCGGCGGCGGCCAGCTTGGCCATGCCCTGCCCGGCCACCAGCGGATTGGGGTCCTCCATCGCCGCCACCACGCGGCCCAGGCCGGCGCGCACCAGCGCGTCCGAGCACGGCGGCGTGCGGCCGTGGTGGTTGCACGGTTCCAGCGTCACATAGGCGGTGGCGCCGCGCACGTCGTGGCCGCGCGCCTGCGCATCCTTGAGCGCCTGGATTTCCGCGTGGTCGCTGCCGGCCTGCTGGGTCACGCCGGCGCCGATCACCAGCCCGTCGCGCACGATCACGCAGCCGATGTGCGGATTCGGCGAGGTCGTGTACAGCCCTTTGGCGGCCCACTCCAGCGCCAGCGTCATGCCGTCGAGATCGTTGCTGATGTTCACGTTATCCTTAGTCTATAGCGCTGGTGCAGCCTGCCCCGTCCACCGCCGGATCGCATACGCGCACCCGGCCCAGCATATTGATCTTGATGTTGCGCGTGCTGTCGCCCTGCGTCAGCGACAGCGTGCCCCAGCGCGCGGCCAGGCTGTTGCCGGCGCTGCAAGCACGCCCAGCAGCATTATAAGCAAGATATTGCGGTGTTGCGCCCGACGAAAAAATCGAGGTGACCCGGACGCCCTCGGCGATCGGGCCATGGCGGAACAACAGCAACTCGCCGGGCTCGGGGCGGCGGTTGCCATTCTCGTCGACGAAGACCGTCCAGCCCAGGCGCCAGGCGGCGCCGCCCGGCTCCAGCGGCACCAGCAGAACCTGGCCGCCGCGGGCGATGGCGTGCGAGCGGGCCAGGTTGACGGCTGCCGCCAGGTCGTTGACGGCGACGCGCAACTGCTGGCGCTCCAGCGCGGTCCGGTAGTTCGGCACGGCGACACCGAGCATTATTGCCGCCAGCAACAGCACGATCATTAATTCGACCAGGTTGAAGCCGGCGCTGAAGGGATGGCCTCGCATCGTGCGGTCCTCAGGGCCAGCAGCGGGCCGACGGCCCGGTCGCCAGGCGCAGGCCGCTGCTGGTCAGCTTGATTTGGCGGCAATCGTCGTCATGAAAGCTGGCGTCGACCAGCGCGGTGCCCGGCGTGGCGATCAGCTGCACGCATTGCGAGATCAGCTCGCCGTCGCAAGCCTTGCCTTCGATTTCATAGGCGCTGGTCGGCGCGCCGTTGCTGCTCCACCATTTGAACTGGCGGGCTTCCGGGTCCGTGATGCGCGATGAGAAGGCGATGTAGGTATTGGCCTGCGTGAAGAACCGCTCTTCCTGCTGCATCAGTTGCAGCAGCGCTGCCTGCGCCTCGGCGCGCCGCGCACGGATCACGTGCTGCTGATATCCCGGCATCACCTGCGCGGCAAGCACGGCCAGTATCACCAGCACGATCAGCAACTCGATCATGCTGAAGCCCCGTCGGCGCGCCGGACTCATTTGATCGCCTCGTGCAATTCACGCCAGTTGGCCACCTCGCGCCAGCTGAGCCGGCCGGAGCGCGAGCGCACTTTGACGCCGCCCACCACGGTCGCCTCGCGCGCCGCCGCGTTGACCACGGCATAGTCCTTGTCGACGGCTACCCGCCCCGTCGGATCGGGCGGGCTAGAGCGCGACGATTGCGGCACCAATGACGGCACGGCCGTATAGGTCGATTGCAGCACACCGACGATGGGCGCGGACGGCATGATGCGCGCCGTGCTATGCCCGTCCGGCAGCCCGCTCAGCGCATCCAGCACGTAGGTGCGGTTGCGCGCGGCGTCACACTTGTCCGCCCCCGGCAGCAGCGTGTTGAAGGCGAGCTCGCCGCCCACCAGTTTGCCAGTGTTGATGCTGCGCTCTCCCGTGCGCGCGGATTGCATGAAATCGACATACCAGCCTTTGCTACCGGGCGCGATCTGCGCGCCGCTGATACCGAGCAGCTCCGCCGCCGAGGACTCCAGCACGCGTTCGGTCAACTGGCGGCGGCCGGCAACCGCGTCCATCGGCACGGACAGGCTGTCAAGAATGGCGTAGAACGATTGCGCGCCAAAAGATCCCGGCGCCAGGCCGGTCCGGTCGAACAGCATCCCCGTGCCAAACAGTATCAGGTAGCCGCCGCCGGAGGCATAGGCCAACATGGGTTGTTGCGCAATCGGCTGTCGCCTGCCGTCGGCATCCCGGGCGACGAACAAGGCCTTGGCGGCCGCGCCCGGCCAGGTATTGAAGTCGAAACGCCACAAATTGCCCTGCAGGTCGCCGGCGTAGGCGTAGCTCAACGCGCCATCGCGGTCGGCGACCAGCACCGGTGCGCTCAGGCCGTTGGCCAGCGATGGGTCGGCGATGCGCGTGACAAGCCGGAAGTAGTTCACGTTGAGCGTCCACGGTGCATCGCGCGCCTTGTCCAACGCCAGCAGGAATAAGGCGCCCTTGCCCGCGCTGCTGGCATGGCCGTCGCTGGCGTAGTTGTTCAGGCCGCTGGAGACGATGGCGAAATGGCGGTAGACGGGCGCCTCGGCGCCACGACTGATGCGCACCCTGGCAAGCTGCGGCGCCGTGGTGACGTTGCCCATCATCGGATCGTCGCGGTCGGTAAATTCCCACAGCGCGGCGTTTTCGTCCAAGGCCTCGGGATCGCTGATGTCCAGCGCGAACACACCCTGTGCGCCGCCGCCCATGGCCGTGACCAGGACCGTGCGCCAATTGCCGCCGATCAGGGCGTCGCCGCTGAACGACGGGCCGTCGACGTAGGCGCGGTGCACGTAGTCGAGGCTGGGCAGGCGGTTCAGCACCGGCATCAGGGCGTTGGGAAAATAGGCGTAGAGTTCGCCGCCCGTGCCAGCGTCGAAGGCGTGCAGCATGCCGTCGTTGGCGCCAAGGTAGACCGTGGCGCGGCGGGTTTTGTGGCGCTCGCGGAACGCCAGGTAAGCAGCGCCCCGCGCCGCGCCCGACGGTGCTCCGACCAGCACCGGCGCGCTGTTGATCGAATCGCCGAGCACGCTACTACGGCGGCGGAACAAAGCGCCCTCATCGCGGCGGTCGCCGCGCAGGTAGGCCAGGCGACGCTCGCCCAAGCCGTCGGAGGCGGCCGCATGCGGCGCTGGGGCCCGGTCGAGCAAGGCTTGCTGCGCCGCCGACAACGCGGGCCACACAAAGGGAACCCCCTCCAGCTTGCCGTCCGCCTGCACGATGGACGTGTAGAGCTTGCGCGCCGCAGGCTCCGGCATCGGTGCGCGCCCCGGTTCGCCGGTCAGGATGGCGCCGGCATCCCACAACGCCGCGGCCGCACCCGGCAAGGCGGCGCCTGCCGGTGGCAAAGCGACACGCTCGACGTGCCCGCCCCAATCGCTCGCGTCCAGCGTGGCGCTCAGCAGGTCGGCGGCCGATCCGCCTGGCGTCGCCGCGCCCGTGGACGCCGCCAGCAACAGCGAAGGACCGGCGATCCGCGCGCCGGTACGGCACGCGGCGGTCAACGGCTCGCTGGCGATATTGAGCACCGGCGGCGCCGCGCGCACCCCGCCGGCCAGCATCGGCAGCAACATCAACAGCGCAGCGATCGCCAGCCACGCCCACCGCCGCCGCCGCCCATGTCCGGGCAGTGGCGCACTGTTTGCAATGTGCATATCCCCTCCTCACTCCGGTTTGACGAACACCGTTTGCAAGACCAGCTCCGTGCCGGGCCTGGCGCCAAAACCGATCGCCGTCACCCGGTAGCAATAGCCGGCTGCGGCGCCGGCCGACGCGTCCTCGCCCGGCTGATGGCACACCATGCGCTCGATCACATAGCGCGGCCGCTTGAACGGCAGTACGCCTTCGGCCGTCAGCATCGCCGCGCCGGTATGGTCGCCGTAGCCCAGCGTGCAGGCGCCGCCGTCCTCGGCGCCGGACAAATCCACCCGCTGCCAGACGGGCGCCCGGTCGCAAGCGCTGGCCTCCGCCGTGCCGCTCTGGATATCGCGCTCCGCATCCGCCAAGGCATCCTCCGCCGCCTGAAACGCCACATCCCGATCGCGCTCGCCACGCGCCGCCTTCTCGCCCTGCAAGCTCATTTGCGCCGCCGACACGCCTAGCAGCATGGCCAGGATCAACATCATCAGGCACATCAACACAACCACGCCCCGCTGCCGTTGCGCCGCCATCAGCTAGCCGCTCCGATTGCGCAAAGCCACCGTCATGCCGACCAGCCGGCGCGCCCGCGTGCGCAGCGCAGGCGGCAGCGTCGCCTCCACGATGCGCACGCCTTCATCGTCGCCGTGCGCATCGGAATACGCGGGGCCGAACAGATCGAACCGCGTCGCCGCCTTAGCGGCGCCGGTCTTGCTCTCGCCGTGCAACAGCAGCGCCACCCTGACGCTGCACACGCGCTTCCAATAGGTCTTGCGATGGAAGTCGCGCTCGCGCTCGCCCGGCGTGGCGCCGGACAGCAATAGCGCCGCATCCATCGTATTGATCCGGCTGGCGTTGACATAGGCGTTGGGAATGCCGTCGGCCGGCGCATCGGTATCGAGCCCATACAGCACCTGAAAGGTATCGACGCCGCGCACGATGGCGTCCGCGCCCCAGCCGGAAGCGCCACGGTATTTGCAGCGCAGCTCGGCCTCGCCGGCGCCGTCGTTCGCGACATAGAAGATGCTCCAGCCGCGCGCATCGGCCGCGTCAGGAACGGCAACCCCGAAGCCGGCGCAATTGAGGCTGGAACCATCGCCATTGCCGCCCACGCCCGAACCGGAAAAACGCAGGGCCAGCACGTCGCTGCCGTGCCCCACGGCCGGCAAGGTCGCGGCGATATCGGCGCCGCCCCGGCTGATGCTGCGCGCGTCCAGCCCGGCGATGGAGGCCGGCGCATCGGCTTCCAGCGCCACCGGTGCGGCCGTGCTGTCCCAGTTGACATAGGCGCCCTGCCGTATCGCCCGCGCCATGATGTCGAGCGCTTGGCGGCCACCGTCGTTGAGCGCGGCGCTCTGGCTGTGATTGCGGTAGTTGCTGCCGGCCGACAGCAGCAAGCCGCTGGCCAGCAGGGTCACGATCAGGCCCAGCGCCACGGCGATGGCGAACTCGACCACGGTCCATCCGCGCGCGCTCATCGCGTCGCTCCAACCACCACGGCGACGGCCGGCGCGTAGCCTCCGCCCACGTCCTTGCGCGGCGTGCCGTCGGGATTCTTGCCGCGCCATCCGACCTTGACCACCACCGGCGCGCCGGCGGCGGCGCCGCACGTCCAGGCCAGCTTGCCGCTGCCGTCGCGGCAAACCAGGATGCGGCCCGCAGGCAAGTACCGGCCGACTTGAAGTTTCACTTCATACAGGTCGAACACCGCCAGCTGCGCGCTGTCGCACGCGCCGCCATAGCACAGGGCCGGCGGCGCCGGCGGATCGGGTTCGGCCAGCGCATCGTAGTCCAGCATCAGATAGGGATTGGCGCCATCGGCCAGGTGCATCTGCGCGGTGTTGGCGCGCATGCGTTCGGCCAGGCCGGCCGCCACGTAGGTCGCCTGCGACAGCAGCGCGGCCTGATGCCGCATGCGCAGGGCCGCCAGCTGCATCGCCACGCCGCCGACGATGCCCACCGCCAGCAACAGCACGGCGATCAGGATCTCCAGCAGCGTAAAGCCAGGCATAAAGGCGCGTGTGCGCACGGCACACCTCCGCAAGTCGACAAGGACAGTGCTAGAAGTTAGCAGCGACTACTGCAGAGGATATGAGGTGTATCAAAGGTGCGCCGGCCGTAGGCCGGCACGAAGCTAAGCCTTGCGTGGCTTGCGTTCCTGTCCGACTTCGGCAATCGCGTCCTGGAACTCGGCCAGGTCTTCGAAGTTTTTGTAGACCGATGCAAACCGGATATACGCGATCTTGTCGAGGCGTTTCAGTTCCTGCATCACCAGCTCGCCGATGTGGCCGGTGTCGACTTCGCGCTGGCCGCTGGTCAGCAGCTTTTCCTCGATCGACAGTATCGCCGCGTCCACGGCGGGCGCCGCCACGGGGCGCTTGCGCAAGGCCAGCGTCAGGCTGCCGCGCAACTTGGCCGACGAGTACTCGGTGCGGCTGCCGTTCTTCTTGACCACATACGGCATCACCAGTTCGATCCGCTCATACGTGGTAAATCGTTTATCGCATTTTCCGCAGCGCCGGCGCCGGCGTATGGAATCCCCCTCCTCGGATACACGCGTATCGAGAACCTGGGTATCTTCATGCTGGCAAAACGGACATTTCATATAGGGGACTGGCAGAGTGAATCAGCGTCATTCCCGCGCAAGCGGGAATCCATACTGCGCTGCCGAAGTTACCCGGCATGGGTCCCCGCTTGCGCGGGGACGACGCAGACTTGTATTACTTGGCGTAGACAGGGAACTTGTCAGCCAGAACCTTCACGGCCGCTTTCACGCGCTCGATGGTCGCGGCGTCGTGCGGGTTGTCCAGCACGTCGGCGATCAGGTTGCCGACTTGTTCCGCTTCCGCTTCCTTGAAGCCACGGGTGGTGAAGGCAGGCGAACCCAGGCGGATGCCGGAAGTCACGAATGGCTTCTGCGGATCGTTAGGGATGCCGTTCTTGTTGCAGGTCATGTGAGCCGCACCCAGGATCGCTTCCGCTTCCTTGCCGGTCAGGTTCTTCGGACGCAGGTCCACCAGCATCACGTGCGACTCGGTGCCGCCGGAGACGATGCGCAGGCCGCGCTTGATCAGGGTCTTGGCCAGCACGTCGGCGTTGATGACCACTTGCTGCTGGTAAGCCTTGAACTCAGGCTTCAGCGCTTCCCTGAACGCCACTGCCTTGCCGGCGATGACGTGCATCAGCGGGCCGCCCTGGATGCCTGGGAAGATCGCCGAGTTGATGATCTTCTCGTGCTCGGCCTTCATCAGGATGATGCCGCCGCGTGGGCCGCGCAGCGATTTGTGCGTGGTCGAGGTGACGAAGTCGGCGTGCGGCACCGGGTTAGGATACAGGCCGGCGGCGATCAGGCCGGCGTAGTGCGCCATGTCGACCATGAAGTATGCGCCAACGGCTTTGGCGACGGCAGCGAAACGCTCGAAGTCGATCTTTTTCGAGAACGCCGAGGCGCCGGCGATGATCAGCTTAGGCTTGTGTTCCTTGGCCAGCGCTTCCATGGCGACGTAGTCGATGTCTTCTTCGGCGGTCAGGCCGTAGGAGACGACGTTGAACCACTTGCCGGACATGTTCAGCGGCATGCCGTGGGTCAGGTGGCCGCCTTCGGCCAGCGACATGCCCATGATGGTGTCGCCCGGTTTCAGCACGGCGAAGAACACGCCCTGGTTGGCCTGCGAACCCGAGTTCGGCTGCACGTTGGCCGCTTCCGCGCCGAACAGCTGCTTGACGCGGTCGATCGCCAGTTGCTCGACGACGTCGACATACTCGCAGCCGCCGTAGTAGCGCTTGCCTGGGTAGCCTTCGGCGTATTTATTGGTCAGCTGCGAACCCTGCGCTTCCATGACGGCCGGCGAGGTGTAGTTCTCCGAGGCGATCAGTTCGATGTGATCGTGCTGACGGGTGTTTTCTTTTTGAATTGCGCCGAACAATTCCGGGTCAACGTTGGCGAGGGTGTGATCTTTTGCGAACATGTAAAAACTCCAAATGAATTGAGTAACTTGTTACTGGCAGGTTGGATCGAATGAGGGAAGCCGATAGCGGACAGGCAGCCTCTTCGTGCATTTCCATCGATGGCTGCCCAGGCGAACGGCTGATGAAATCTCACGTTTCCCGGTGGATGCCCACCTTTCGCCGACCGATCGCCACGCACCAAAATGGTGATGACCGGAGCTTTTCGCCAGTTACGTGAGACGTAATGGAAGCCTGATTGTAATTTATGCGCCAGTTTTGAGCAAGGAAATGATTGCTTAAAAAGCAATCTTATGCCGATTTTGATGGGAGAGACAAGCCATACTGCCATTTCGGCTACACTTGACCGTCGTTTCCACTCTCGCTTTTACTTAACCGCAAGGATAGATCATGATCGTCTTCATCACGGGCGCCACCGCCGGCTTCGGCGCGGCCATGGCCCGCACTTTCGTCCAGAACGGCCACAAGGTCCTGATCACCGGCCGCCGCGCCGACCGGCTGGAGGCGCTGTCGGCCGAGCTGGGCGCGTCCGCCCGCCCGGTCGTGCTGGACGTGACCGACAAGGCCTCGATCAGGAGCGCGCTGGACGGCCTGCCGGCCGAGTGGGCGCAGATCGACGTGCTGGTCAACAACGCCGGCCTGGCGCTGGGCGTGACGCCGGCGCATGAATCGTCGCTGGACGACTGGGACACCATGATCGCCACCAATTGCAGCGGCCTGGTCGCCATGACCCGCGCCATCCTGCCGGACATGGTGGCGCGCGGCAGCGGCACCATCATCAACCTCGGTTCGGTGGCCGGCGACACGCCCTATCCGGGCGGCAATGTGTACGGCGCCACCAAGGCCTTCGTCGAGCAGTTCACGCTGAACCTGCGCGCCGACCTGGTCGGCACCGGCGTGCGCGCCACCAACCTGGCGCCCGGCCTGTGCGGCGGCACCGAGTTCTCCAATGTCCGCCTGAAGGGCAACGACGCGGCCGCCGCCAAGGTCTACGAAGGCACCGAGCCGCTGACGCCGGAAGACATCGCCAACACCGCCTACTGGATCGCCACCCTGCCGGCCCACATCAACATCAACCGCATCGAAATGATGCCGACTTGCCAGGGCTACGGCCCGCTGACGATCAAGCGCAAGCTGTAAAAAAACGCCGTCGTTCCCGCGCAGGCGGGAACCCATGCCGAGTATGCTGGCTGGCGACGTATGGAGACCCGCGTTCGCGGCAAGGCATTGCCTCCAGTGGAGGAAATGCCAGATGGAACGTTTCATCCCTGAAGCGATTCGTAAGCGGTTGTTACAAACCTTGGCAAGTTGCCGGGAAACCGCTTTACTACCGCCTGCGCAATATTTTGGAATTCACGGCAATTACCCCGTCGCAGCTTCAACGACAACAATAAAATCGCGTAGAATGTTGCTCACTCTTACTAGTAGTCAAAATAACATGCCAGCAGAGTTTATCTGGAACGTACGGGTCTATTACGAAGACACCGACGCCGGCGGTATCGTCTATTACGCAAACTACCTCAAGTTCTTTGAGCGCGCCCGCACCGAATGGCTGCGCGCCATCCACGTCGAACAACACGCCCTGCTGCAGGAACACGACGCCATGTTCGTCGTCAAAAGCGTCAGCGCGGAGTATCATGCCCCTGCCAGGTTGGACGATGTACTAAAATTAACACTTAGTATCGAAAAACTAGGCCGCGCCTCCATCCAGTTCGTGCAGCAAGCCTGGTGCGGCGAGCAGTTGCTGAACACCGCCCGAGTCAAGGTCGGCTGCGTCGGCTCGGACCTCGGTCCGCGCGCCGTGCCCCCGTCGGTTGCAGAAAAAATGCGTAGCACCATTAAAACAGACTGAACCCATACATGAACGTCACCCAAGACCTCTCCTTCCTTTCCCTCATCACCAACGCCCACCTGATCGTGCAGTTGATCATGGCGCTGTTGTTCGTCATCTCGCTGACCAGCTGGACCTACATCTTCAGCAAAGTGTTCGCGGTGCGCTCGGCGCGCCGCCTGACCATCGAATTCGAGAAGACCTTCTGGGCCGGCGGCAACCTGCACGCGCTGCACCAGAACGCCGGCAAGGACCGCGCCAACAGCGGCCCGCTGGCGCGCATCTTCGAAGCCGGCATGGGTGAGTTCATCAAGAGCAAGGCCGCCTACACCGCCGCCCGCGAAAGCATGGACGCCGGCGCGGTGCTCGACGGCGCCCGCCGCGCCATGCGCGCCGCCTTCCAGCGCGAGATGGACGTGCTGGAATCGCACCTGGCCTTCCTGGCCTCGGTCGGTTCGGTGTCGCCGTACATCGGCCTGCTCGGCACCGTGTGGGGCATCATGAACGCCTTCCGCGGCCTGGCCAATGTGCAGCAGGCCACCTTGGCCGCGGTCGCCCCCGGCATCGCCGAAGCGCTGATCGCCACCGCCATCGGCCTGTTCGCGGCGATCCCGGCCGTGGTGGCCTACAACCGTTTTTCGCACGACATCGACCGCCTGGCGATCCGCTTCGAGAGCTTTGTCGAAGAGTTCTCCAACATCCTGCAACGTCAGTCGCGTTAAGAAGGCAGAGCAATCATGGCTTCCTCTTTTTCCAGCAGCATGCGCGGCGGCCGCGGCCGCAAGTTCAAGTCCGAGATCAACGTCGTGCCCTACATCGACGTGATGCTGGTGTTGCTGATTATTTTCATGGTCATGCCCTCGGCCAACGACCCGAGCGTGGTCGACCTGCCGAGCGCGGAACGCTCGACCAAGCCGCCGAGCGACTATGTGCAGGTGGTCATCAAGCCCAACGGCGCGCTGTCGATCGGCGTCAAGGGCAAGGGTGAAGAGGCGCCGGAAACCGCGCCCAACCGCGACGCGCTGGTCAGGAAGCTGCGCACCATCCACACCGACCATCCCGACTACCCTGTGCTGATCGCCGGCGACAAGGAAAGCAAGTACGACGACGTGATCCAGCTGATCTCGGAAGCGAAGAAGATGGGCATCAACCGGGTCGGCTTGTCGACCAAGTAAATCACAGTGCATACGATGAAACCCGCAACGGCAGGCGGCCCTTACAAAGTGCCGCGACAAAATGAAGGCTGGCGCTCGGTCGCGCTGGCGGCGGCCATGCACGCCTTGCTGCTGCTGTTCCTGTGGGTGGGCGTCAGCTGGCAGAACAACGAGCCGACCACGGTGCAGGCCGAGATCTGGGACATGAAGGTGCAGGAAGCCGCGCCGGCGCCGCCGCAGGTCAAGCCTGAGCCCGAGCCGGAACCGGAACCGGCGCCGGTGCTCAAGGCCGCCCCGCCGAAACCGGTGGAGGCGCCGCCGACGCCGAAGGAACCGGACATCGCCCTGAAACGCCTGAAGGCGAAGAAAAAGCTCGAACAGGAAAAACTCGAAGCGGCCAAGGAAGCCAAGCTGAAGAAGGAAGCCGAGGAGAAGCGGGCCATGGACGCCAGGAAACTGGCCGACAAGCAGGAAGCCGAGCAAAAGCTCAAGGACGAGAAGGAACAGGCCGAGAAGGACAAGAAGAAAGCCGCGCTGGCCGAGAAGGCCGCCAAGGAAAAAGCCGCGAAGGCCGACAAGGCCGCCCGCGACAAAGCCTTCGCCGCCGAGATGAGCCGCATCACCGGCAACGCCGCCAAGGGCAGCACCGGCAACGCCGCCACCTCGACCGGCGGCAAGGTCGACGGCGGCTACCAGGCGGCGATCCGGGCCAAGATCAAGAGCAATCTGGTCTATGGCACGGTCGACGACACGCTGCGCGCCACCTACCAGATCACCCAGCTGCCGACCGGTGAAATCATCGGCGTGCGCAAGATGAAGAGCAGCGGCTCCGCCGCTTACGATAGCGCGATTGAAAACGCGATTGCCAAATCGTCACCACTACCCAAGAAAAAAGATGGTACGGTAGAGCGCGAGTTCGTCGCCGATTTCAACATGAAGGATATGCACTGATGAGCACCATGAATAAACTGAACCAAGTGATGCTGTCCGCCACGCTGGCGCTGGCCGCCGGCGGCGCCTCGGCGCAGATGCGGATCGAGATCTCCGGCGTCGGCAGCAACCAGATCCCGGTCGCCGTGGCCGGCTTCGCCGACGAGGACATCGCCCCGCAACAGATTTCCGCCATCATCAAGGCCGACCTGGAGCGTAGCGGCGCCTTCAAGCTGATCGACGCCGGCGTGATCACCAGCATGAGCAACATCGACTACGGCGCCTGGAAATCCAAGGGCGCCGACGCGCTGGTGGTCGGCACCGTGGCCAAGTCGGCCGCCGGCGACTACGAAGTGCGCTACAAGCTGTTCGACACCGTCAAGCAGAGCGAACTGTCGCAGCTGAACGTGGCGCGCGCGCCGCAGTTCACCCGCCTGACCGCGCACAACATCGCCGACGACGTGTTCCTCAAGCTGACCGGCATCCGCGGCGCCTTCTCGACCCGCATCGCCTACGTGAAAGAATACGACAAGCGCCACTACGAGCTGCTGGTGGCCGACGCCGACGGCGACGGCGAACAGATGGCGCTGCGCTCGAACGAGCCCATCATCTCGCCGTCGTGGTCGCCGGACGGCACCAAGGTGGCCTACGTGTCGTTTGAGCAGAAGAAGCCGGTGGTCTACGTGCAGAACCTGATCACCCGCGCGCGCACCGTCATCGCCAACGAAAAAGGCAGCAACTCCTCGCCGGTGTGGGCGCAGACCGGCAACAAGCTGGCGGTGTCGCTGTCCAAGGACGGCCATACGCAGATCTACACCGTCAACACCAACGGCGGCAACCTCAGGCGCGTCTCCAACAGCGCCGGCATCGACTCGGAAGCGAACTTCGCGCCGGACGGCAGCATCTACTTCATGAGCGACCGCAGCGGCGGCCCGCAGATCTACCACATGAACGGCGATGGCGGCGACGCCAAGCGCGTCACCTTTACCGGCAACTACAACATCAGCCCGCGCGTGTCGGCCGACGGCAAGACGCTGGCCTACATCTCGCGCCGCGACGGCAACTACCAGCTGTACGTGATGGACCTGGCCAGCGGCCAGGAACAGCGCCTGTCCGACAGCACCGACGACCAGTACCCAAGCTTTGCCCCGAACGGCAAATACATCATGTACGCGACCCAGGCAGGAGGCCGCAAATCGCTGGCCGTGGTGTCGGTGGATGGACGTGTCAAACAACGCCTGACCACTCAGGCGGGCAACATCAAGGAGCCCACCTGGGGTCCATTCATGCAGTAATTTTTAGCCTTCATCACCAGGAGAATCAAATGCGTAAACTCAGCAGCTTAGCTTTTATCGTCACCACCGCCGCCATCCTGTCCGCTTGCTCGACTCCGGTCAAGATCGCTGAGCCGGCGAAAGTGGAAGAGCGTCATGTCGACCAGAAACCACAGCAGCAGCCGGACACCCGTACCGTCGCTCCGGTCGAAACCAAATCGCTCGATCCGCTGGACGATCCTAAAGGCGTGCTGGCCAACCGCAGCGTGTACTTCGACTTCGACAGCTACGTCGTGCGCGACGACGGCAAGCCAGTGGTGGAAAACCACGCCGCTTACCTGGTCAAGAACAAGGCCCGCTCGATCCTGATCCAAGGCAACACCGACGAACGCGGCGGCGCCGAGTACAACCTGGCCCTGGGCCAGAAGCGCGCCGAAGCCGTGCGCAAGGCGATGACCACGCTGGGCGTGCCAGAGTCGCAAATCGAAGCCGTATCGCTGGGCAAAGAAAAGCCTAAAGCCTCCGGCTCGAACGAAGAAGCATGGGCGCAAAACCGTCGTGCAGACATCGTCTACAAGTAATACAAAGCACTACCCTTTTGCCGGGTCACAGGCATAATACGGGGCGGCGCGCGGGTAACACCGCGTCCCGCCCCGTTTCCCTTTTTGATTTGTGTGAAAGCGCCCGACATGATGAAACTCTCCAAATCCGGCCTGAGCGCCGCCCTGCTGGCCGCGCTGACCTGGCTGCCGCTGCAAGCCCATGCCGGGCTGTTCGACGACGACGAAGCCCGCAAGGCGCTGCTGGACCTGCGCTCCAAGGTCGAAGCCCTGCGCGCCGAGCTGAACGCCCGTATCGACACCAAATCCGACAAGTCAAGCACGCTGGACCTGGTCTCGCAAAACGAGATGACCCTGCAGGAAGTGGCCAAGCTGCGCGGCCAGATCGAAGTGCTGGGCAACGAGCTGGCCAACGCCCAAAAGCGCCAGAAAGACTTCTACGTCGACCTCGACACCCGCCTGCGCAAGCTGGAGCCGCGCGAAGTGACCATCGACGGCAAGATCGCCCAGGTCGACCCGAACGAGCAGCGCAGCTATGAAGCGGCGTGGAAGACCTTCACCTCCGGCGAATACAAGGCGGCCGGCACGGCGTTCAGCGAGTTCGTGGCGCGCTATCCGGGTTCGAGCTACGCGGCCAACGCGCAGTACTACCTGGGCAGCTCCTACTACGCCCAGCGCGACTGCAAGGGCGCGATCACGGCCCAGTTGCTGGTGCTGAAGAACTACGCCGACAGCCCGAAGGCGCCGGAAGCCATGCTCAACATCGCCAGCTGCCAGGCCGAGCTGAAAGACAAGGCCGCCAAGAAGACCTTGCAGGACCTGATCAAGGCCTATCCTGACTCGGCGGCAGCGGTCACGGCAAAAGAACGCCTCCACGGCAAATAATTACCCGGGGGTATTTGACAGCAAGACTCATTACCCCCTATAATCTCGCTTCTTCGGGGGTCGTTAGCTCAGCTGGTAGAGCAGCGGACTTTTAATCCGTTGGTCGCAGGTTCGAATCCCGCACGGCCTACCACTCGAAGAAAACCAAGGTTTCATACCTTTGGGTCGTTAGCTCAGCTGGTAGAGCAGCGGACTTTTAATCCGTTGGTCGCAGGTTCGAATCCCGCACGGCCTACCAAGAATTATCAAGGAAGCCCACGAATTTCGATTCGTGGGCTTTTTTGTTTCTGGTCCATTTCTGGTCGCCTCGGGAAATGCCATCCCCTCTATGAGCAACGACTGTGCTCAAACTCCCCCATCGAATGACCTACGTGTTCGTTTGCTGGCCGGATTGACCCTCTCAGTTTGACCCGCCCTCCAGGTCCTCGCGAACGCCGCGCCCCTGTCGCAAGCCCCCTCGAACCCCAATTCTTTTAGGTCCTCATGGATCTGTCTCAGCGTGCGCCGCTGCTTGCTTTGTCCATCGGGGTCACCGCCCCCTTGCGGTGACGCGATCCCCGGATTCGAACGCCTCGGCACCGCCCCGCGTGAGCTGAGAGGCAATGCCATTTGATATCGGTCCATGAACCTGGTCAACGCGGCGCGATGCAATTCATCTGCCGTATAATTGTCAGATCATGAGTGAAAACCCATCCCCGATCGAGTCCGAATTCGCGACGACTGAAGAAGCCGAGGCTTACGATCGCTGGTTTCGGGCGAAAGTGCGAACCTCACTTGAAGATCCGCGCCCCACCCACTCCCACGCGGAAGTGATGGCCGCGCTCCGGGAGATTATCGAAGCGAGGCGCGACACCGATGCTTCCGATCCGATGGCAAACTAAAGCGCAAGCAGATCTGGCGACGATTCTCGCCTACGTTGTCGTCTATCGCGTTGGCGCGGCTGCGATAGAAATTCTCTCCGTTGTCCCTACACGCCAACAGTATCCCTGACCAGTTCCAGCAACAGTCGATACCGCAGTCCTCGGCGCGAGATGCCCCCCCTAAGAGCCAGCCGTTTCCGCGCTTGATGTGACGGATTTAAGGCGCGGGTGCATGAACGCCTGCCTGATGCTGCCCAGCAGCGCCTCGTGGTCCCACGGCTTGGTATAGAAGCGGTCGACCGCGCCCCGGTTGACGGCCGCCATCATGTCCTCCAGGTTGGTCTCGCCGGACAGGACTATCCTGAAGGTATCCGGATACATGGCTTTCACCTTGTCCAGAAACTCCGTGCCGTCCATCTCGGGCATGCTCTGGTCGCACAAGATGACCTGGACGTCGCTCTGCGCCAGCAGCTCGAACGCCTCCGCCCCCGACTGCGCCAGCAGCACGCTGTATTGCTCGCCACCCAGCTCGGTTGCCAGCAGTTCACGCATAAAGAGATCGTCGTCCACGATCAGCAAGGCCTGCCGCACCATATCCGGTTGCGCAGGCTGCACCAGCGTCTTGCGCTCCGCCATCAGCCCGCCGATCTGCGCGGCCGGCAAGGGGCGGCTGATCAGGTAGCCCTGGATCTGGTCGCACTGGTGGCGCAGCAGATAGGCTTGCTGGGCCGGCGTTTCGACGCCCTCGGCAATCACCATCAGGTTCAGGCTGTGCGCCATGGTGATGATGGCCTGCACGATGGCGGCATCGTCGGGGTTGCTGGTCACGTCGCGGATGAAGGCGATGTCGATCTTCAGTTTGTCGATCGGGAAGCGGCGCAGATAGGCCAGGCTGGAGTAGCCGGTGCCGAAGTCGTCGATCGACACCTTGACGCCGCGCTCACGCAGGTTGCGCAGGCAGACGATGGTGCGCTCGGTGTTGAGCATCAGCGAGGTTTCGGTCAGCTCCAGCTCCAGCAACCCGGCAGGCAGATCGTTGTCGGCCAGGGCGCGCGCGACATCGGCTTCCAGGTCGCCTTCGATGAACTGGCGCGCGGCCACGTTGACCGAGACCTGGACCGGTCCGACCTCGCCCAGACGCCACTGCCTGATCTGGCGGCAGGCGGTGGCGATGACCCAGCTGCCGACCCGAACGATCAGGCCGCTCTCCTCCAGCACCGGGATGAACAGCGCCGGCGCAATCAGTCCATGACCGGGCCGGGCCCAGCGCAGCAACGCTTCCAGCCCGACCACCGCGCCGGTGGTCAGCGATACCTTGGGCTGGTAGTGCAGTTCGAACTCGCCGCGCTCGATGGCCTTGCGCAGCGCGCTCTCCAGGTCCTGGCGCTGCAGCACGTCGACATTCATTTGCGCCGTGAAGAAGCGGTAGGTGTTGCGACCGGCGTGCTTGGCCTGGTACATGGCGGTGTCGGCATACTTGATCAAGGCGTCGGGGTCGTCGCCGTCGTCCGGGTGGATCGTGATGCCTATGCTGGCCGTCATGATCACTTCATAGCCCTGCAAGTTGAACGGCGGGTGCAGCGCGTCGCGGATCTTGGTGGCGACCTGGGCCGCGCCCTGATGGCCTTGCTCCATCACCAGTATCAAGCCGAACTCGTCGCCGCCCAGCCGCCCGATGGTGTCGCGCATGCGCACGCAGGTCATCAGGCGATTGCTGAACTGGATCAGCAATTCGTCGCCGATGGCGTGGCCCAGGGTGTCGTTGACGTTCTTGAAGTGGTCGAGGTCGATGAACATCACCGCCACCTTCCAGCCCTGCTGGCAGGCCAGCGCGATGGTCTTGCGCAGCGTCTCGTAGAAAAAAGTGCGGTTCGGCAGGCCGGTCAAGGCGTCATGGTTGGCCTGGTGCTGCAACCGCTGCTGCGCCTGCTTCCGTTCGGTGATGTCGCGCACCACGCTGACGATGATCCAGTCGTTCCCCGACAACATGGCCTGGCGGCTCACCTCCACCTGGATCAGCGTACCGTCTTTGCAATGGAGCGCCGTTTCGCTTAATTTCGTGCTGACCTGCCCGGCAATCACGGTATCGTACATATGCGTCAGTTCTTCGCGCGTGACCGCGCCCAGCGCCACCGGCCCCAGCGCCAGCATTTCATCGCGCGTGTAGCCCAGCATTCTGCAACTGGTGGCGTTCACCTCGACGAACCGCAGCGAGTCCCGGCTCACCAGCATGATGGCGTCGGCGGTGGCGTCCATCGCGGTGCGGAAGCGCTGCAGATCGGCCGTGCGCGCCGCCACCTGCTGCTCCAGCACAAAGCTGTGCTCCTGCAGGTCGCCAAACGTCTTCAGGCGCAACAGATTGCGCACCCGCAGCCACAATTCGGTGCGATCGACCGGCTTGGTCAGGAATTCCTCCGCGCCCGCCTCCAGCCCGGCAAGCCGGGCGCCACGCTCGCCGTGCGCGGTGATCATGATGATGGGGATATTGGCGGTGGCCGGGTTGGCCTTCAGGATGCTGGCGACCTGATAGCCGTCGATGCCGGGCATCATGATGTCGAGCAGGATCAGGTCAGGCGCCGAATGGGCCACCGCATTGAGCGCTTCCTCGCCGCTGGCGGCGCTTTCGGTCTGGTAGCCTTCAGGACGCAGCAGCACGGCCAGCAGACGGCGGTTTTGCGCTTCGTCGTCGACGATCAGGATGGTGGGGGCGGTGGGGTTCATGCCTTGCTCCCAAGCGGCAGCAAGGCGTCGATCATCGCGTAGAGCTGGCGATAGCCCAGCGGTTTGGCGATATAGGCATCGCACCCCGCCTGCCGGCTTTTCTCCTGGTCTTCCTTCATCGCCATCGCCGTCAACGCGATCACCGGGATACCCGCCGTCGCCAGATCGCGCTTGAGGATGGCGGTGGCGGCCAGGCCATCCATGCCGGGCAGCTGGATATCCATCAGGATCAGGTCGGGCAGCTCGTTGCGGGCGACCATCAGCCCCGCTTCGGCGTCGACCGCGCACAACACGCTGTGGTGTGCATTGCGCAGCAATAACGACGCCAGCTTCATATTCGCCGCGTTGTCTTCGATTACCAGTACCTTGGCCATGGGGCGCCTCGCTTCACGCCAGATCGGCGAGGTGGGGCGCTGCGCGCAGCGGCAACCAGACCGCGAAGCGCGACCCCTTGCGCTCCGCGCTGGCAACCGCCACCGCACCACCCTGCAACTCGGCCAACTGCTTGACCATGGCCAGGCCCAGGCCGGTTCCTTCGAACTTGCGCGCCAGGCTGCTGTCGATCTGGCTGAAGGCCTGGAACAGCCGTCCCATATTGTCTTGCGAGATGCCGATGCCGTGGTCGCTGACGCAGATTTCAACGAAGTCGCCGTACTCATTGTCGGCCAGGGGGAATCGGTGCATGGGCCAATCGCCTTCCAGCGTTCCGACCGCGTCGCGCTGCACCCGGCGCGCGCGCAGCTGCACCGGCCCGCCGCTGGCGCTGAATTTGACGGCGTTGCTCAGCAGGTTGTAGACGATCTGCTTGGTCTTGCGCACATCGAGCTGCACGATACCCAATTCCTCACCCATGTCGAGTTCAAGCCCGATATGCTGGGCGGCCGCTTTTTCCCGCACGATGGTCAGGCTGTTCTGCAGCAGGCTGCGCAGGTCGACCGCCTCAAGCTCCAGCGCCATCATGCCGGCTTCGACTTTGGACAGGTCGAGGATGTCGTTGATCAGCGAGAGCAGATGCTGGCCGCTGGTGAAGATATCGTCGATCGATTCGTGCTGCAGCGCCGTGGTTTCCCCCATCAGGCCGTCCTTGAGCGCTTCGGAAAAACCGATGATGGCGTTGAGCGGCGTGCGCAACTCGTGCGACATGGTGGCCAGGAATTCCGACTTCATGCGGCTGGCGTGTTCCAGCTCGATGTTCTTGTCCTCCAGCGCCCGCTCGAAGCGCTTGCGGGTCGTGTTATCGGTGCCGATCAGCAGGTAGCCGATGATGTCGTCATGCGCATTGCGCAGCGCCGTCACCGACACGATGGCCGGAAAACGGCTGCCGTCCTGGCGGATATACGTGAGCTCGTAAATATCCTCGATGCCGCGCGACGCCTTGAACACCAGCGCATCGAAGCCCGGCGCGATCGGCGTGTCCAGCTCTTCGCTGAGCGTGGCGGCGCGCGCGATCAGTTCCAGCGGATCGGAAATATCGGCCGGCGTGATCCGGTTCACAACATCCAGCGCCTTGTAGCCCAGCATGCGCTCGGCGCCGACGTTGAAAATCTGGATCACGCCCCGTTCATCGGTGGCGATGCTGGAGAAATAGGCGCTATTGAAGATCGCATCCTGCAAGGCGCCGGTCTTGAGCAGGCTGGCCTGCCGTGTGTATTCCGTGTGGCCAGCCAAAAGCTCGAGGCGGTCGTAACCCCCCTTGCCAAATCCTGTCGTATGCATGGACGCCTTCCTGGTCACTGCAACTCAGCATGGGTGTAACGCTTGATGTGACTGCCGAGTGGGCTCGCAGATTGGCGCCGAACAGCGCTGGATGACGAACAGGCCGGTGGCAAGGACGAGAGAGAAGTTCAATATAACAGCATTCGGACGCGTCCACACACCATAAGGTGAGGCGAATCAGCGATAGCTCTTCATTCCCGCACAGACAGCAGCGCCTGCGCAAGCAGCAACCACCATAACTTCCTGATGCACTTTGACAACACTTAATTGTTAAAGCGTAAGGCGCCGTGTATTGTGGCGTTTCTGCCGTCGTTCGACTTCCGAGATGAAATTGTTCCTTACCCCGCGTCCCCGCATGACAGACCGCCGCCCCGGCTGGCTGGTCGCCCTGGCCCTGACGGCCTGGCATCCTGCGTCGCAGTGCGCAGCCCTGCCGGAGGACGAAGACTTGGCCCTGTACGGCATGGACCGTTCCGCCATCAGCCTGGCCACCGGCTCGGCCCAGCCGCTGCGCCGCGCGCCGGCCGTGGCCTCGGTCGTCACGGCCGAGGATATCGCCGCCATGGGCGCGACCGACCTCGACCATGTGCTGGAAGCGGTGGCTGGCATCCACGTCACGCGCGTGCCGACCATGTATGCACCCAACTACTTCATCCGCGGCATCGGCGCGGGCGGCGTCACCAATCCCCAGGTGCTGTTCCTGCTTAACGGCCTGCGCATGAACACCGACTTCAACGGCGACAAGGGCAATATGTGGGCCAGCATGCCGCTGACCAATGTGGCGCGCATCGAAATCATCCGCGGCCCCGGTTCGGCCTTGTATGGCGCCGATGCGTTTGCCGGCGTCATCAACATCATCACCAAGACCGCGGAGCAGATGCCGGGCATGCGCTTCGGCGCGCGGGCAGGCTCGTTCAACGCGCGCGACGCCTGGCTGGAATACGGCCGCAAGCTGGACCGGCTGTCCATCGCGGCTTTCCTGCAAGTGGGCCGCACCGACGGCGCCGGCACGCTGATCGACGCCGATGCGCAAAGCCTGAACGACCGCCGCTTCGGCACCCACGTGAGCAAGGCGCCCGGGCCGATGAACACCGGCTATGACGCCTATGACGGCAGTCTCGACCTGTCCTGGCGGCGCTGGCGCTGGCGCACCAACCTGAAGTGGCGCAGCAACGTCGGCACCGGCCTGGGCGTCAATTCCGCGCTCGACCCCGACCACAAACCGCGCAGCGGCTACGCGGCCAGCGATCTGTCGTGGACCGCGCCCGATTTCGCCAACGATTGGAGCGTGGGCGCCTCGCTGAGCTATATGTTTTTCACGGAACAGACGCCCGACGGCCTGGCGCTGTTCCCCGCGGGCGCGCGCATCGGCGCCAACCTGTTCCCGGATGGCATGCTCGGCGGGCCCGGCCGCTGGGAACGCAATCTGCGCAGCTCGGCGTTTGCCACCTACAGCGGCGTGAGCCGTCATGCGCTGCGCCTGGGCGCCGGCCACGACGACCTGTATTTGTACCAGGTCGTGACCCTGAAGAACTTCCTGATCAGCCCGGCGGGGATACCGATACCGACCGGCCCGGTGATCGACTACGGCGCCATCCAGCCGCACATCCGGCCCCAGCGCCGCAAGATCAACTATGTCTACCTGCAGGACGAGTGGCAATTCGCGCGCGACTGGGCGCTGACGGCCGGCGTGCGGCATGACGATTATTCCGACTTCGGCGGCACCACCAATCCGCGCCTGGCGCTGGTGTGGGACGCCGACCTGGACGTCACGGTCAAGCTGTTGCACGGCCGCGCCTTCCGTTCGCCCAGCTTCAACGAACAGACCGGCATCAATCCGGTCAACATGGGCAACCCGCAGGTGCGGCCGGAGGCCATCACCAGCACCGAGGCCGCGCTGGCGTGGCAGGCGCGCGCCGACCTGTCCGTCAACGTCAGCCTGTTCCGCTATACCTTGAAGGACCTGATCCGTTCGGTGCCCAACCCGGCGCCGGCGCCGGGCGCCACCTACCAGAACAGCGGCGGAACGGAAGGCAACGGCGGCGAAGTCGAGCTGGCCTGGGAGCTGAACCAGAACCTGCGCTGGCTAGCGAACTACGCGCGCCAGAATGCGCACGATACGGCCACCGGCAACGATCCGGGCTATGCGCCGCGCCACCACGCTTATACCCGCCTGGACTGGACCGTCAGCCCAGGCTGGCAATTCAGTCCGCAGCTGAACTGGGTCGCCGGCCGGCGCCGCGCGGCCGGCGACGCGCGCGCCGCCATTGCCGACTACCGCACCGTCGACGCCGCCCTCACCCACCCGCTGCCGCACGGCTGGACCGTCTCCGCCACCGTGCGCAACCTGTTCAACGCCGACGCGCGCGAACCCAGCCTGGCGCCGGGGCTGGCGCTGCCCTTCGATATCCCGGTATCGCCGCGCGCGCTAGCGGTGCAATTAAGCGTCAAGCTTTAACTGCTCTCCGAGTTCGCAGCCAGCGTGATGTGGACGGTAAGTTCCCGCGCCGTGTTCGGGAAATGCAGGTTGACGCCAAAATCGGCGCGGTTCAGCTTGACCATGGCGTCAAAGCCGGCTTCGGTCTCCTTGGCCATCGGGTCGCGCTTGAACGACGCTGAGCTAGGCGGCCAGCGGACGCAGGCCGATCTTGCCGGTAGCGAACTGGACCGCGCGGCCCAGCGGCGCCTCCACCCAGCGGAAAAACGCGGCGCCGGCGGCCAGGCTGCCGGCCCAGGCCAGCAGCATGCCCAGGCCTTGCCACGCGGGGCCGGCCGGGGCAAAACGGCTGAACGCCGCGTTGACCAGCAGGCAGACCGGGAAGTGGATCAGGAACACCGAATACGATATCCGCCCCAGGCCGTTGACGACGGACCAGGCGCGGCCGGCCGCCGCCGTTTCAGCGCGGCCAAACAAATACAGCAGGCAAGCGACCACCAGCGCCAGCGCGATGCGGCTGCGGAAATCCAGGAACAAGGCGGCCGACGCCGGCAACAGGGCCATGGCCAGCAGCAGCGCCACGGCGCCCGGCGTGCGGCAGCGATCGCTGGCCCACCACGCCAGCATGCCCAGGCCATAGCTGCCGAAGAAATACGGCGCCCAGTTATCCCAGTCGGCATCGAGGTTGAAATACAGCAGCGACAGCGCCACGCCCAAGGCGGTCAAGGCCGGCATCAGCCACAGCATCCGCCGACGGCCGGTGGCGCGGCCGGCCAGCCACAGCGCCAGCGCCGTGACTGCATATAATTGGAAATCGATGGCGACATACCAGGCGCCGGCCGACAAGGACGGGTAGCCCAGCACGCCATGCAGCAGCAGCGCGTGCGCGCTCAGCTGGCTCAGGGTGGCCGGCGCGGAGACCGAACCGTGCGTCATCCAGTTGCCGGCCCAGGCGGAAGCGACGGCGGCCAGCAGGGTGGCGGCCAGGAACGGCGGCGCCAGTTTGGTGTAGCGCCGCCAGATCGCCCCCAATGGATCGGACAGGCCGGACTGGCCGGCGGGCGACAGCGATTTCGCCACCAGGAAGCCGCTGATGACCAGGAATACTTGCACGGCGATGCGCGCACTGCCGCTCAGCCAATCTATCAATGCCGGCAACAGCGGCCGCACTTGATCGGACATCGGCCCATAAAATGCCAGATGATGCAAAACAATCAACTGCGCTGCACCCGCTTTCAACAGATTAATCAAACCAAACTGCGGCTGGACCGCTAATTCCGCGCCAGCCCCTCCCCTTGCTGCATCCATCCCCATCCCTAAACATCCAGCATATGCCGACCGGCCGACATGATAGCCGAGGTTGGCGTCTCGATGGCGCTGGCTTGGCGGGAATGTGCGTAGCTCCTTAAGACATCATCGCTTCCGCATGGCTTGCAAGGTCCCATACATCAGCGTGCGCCACAGCCACTCCAGCGGGCCAAAGCGGTAGTGGCGCAACCACCAGGCGCTCACGGCCATCTGCGCCACATACACGCCGATGCCGAGCAGGAACACCGGCGCGGCGCCGAGCTTGCCGAACTGCCCCAGCCCGTAGCCAAAGAAGATGCCGCCAAAAATCAGCGACTGGGCGATGTAGTTGGTGAAGGCCATCCGGCCCAGCGGCGCGAAGCTGCGCAGCAAGCCGCGCTGCGTCAGCAGGATCACCGTCGCGGCATAGCCGGCGGCCAGCAGCGACTGGCCGACGCCGGTGGCCACGTCCAGGATGCACAATGCCGCGCCCCCCGCCACGCCGATCACCGCGACGCCGGTCCACAGGCGCAGGTGCTCGCCCGGCCGTTGCATGACGCCGGTCCGCCACGCGAGGGCGCCCAGCAGGAACAAGGCCAGCGTCCTCGGGATGACGTAGAGGTGCAAGGGCAGCAGATACGGCAGTTCGCTCAGGCTGAAGCGGCAGATCTCGGCCTGCGTACCGGAGGCGTAAACCTGGTTGGCCAGCGCGACATGCTGCTGAAACCACGCCGGCTCCGGCCACGGTATGCCGACCGGCACCACGCCGATGAACAGATAGAGCGCGAACATGCCGGCCGCCGCCAGCGCCAGCGCCCAGACCGGCGCGGCAAGCAAGGGCAGCACCAGCAGGCCGCCGAGCGCATATTCGGTCAGGATGTCGCCATTCCAGACCAGCAGCAGGTGCACCAGGCCGAATACCAGCAGCACGCCCAGCCGCCGCGCCAGCCAGTAGAACGGCCGCCCGGTCCGGGACAGGCGCTCGAACTGCACCGCCAACCCAAGGCCGAACAGGAAGGAAAACACGGCGAAGGCCTTCATCTCGAAGCCGACGCGGACCAGCCCTTCAACCCAGGCGTCCAGCATGCCCAGGCCCGGATCGGGCGGCAAGAACTGCTGGAAAATCGACACCCGGAATTCCGACACCAGGTTCACCGACAGCACGCCGAACAGCGCGACGCCGCGCAGGATATCGATGGCGTCTATCCGTTCGCCGCCCGTGTTCTGGTCCGCCATTAGCGCCGGAACTTCCTTGGCTGGCGTTTGCGCAGGGCCGAGTTCTGGTCTTGCAGCATCGCGTCCACGCGCTCGGAGGCCTGGCGCGACAGCAGCTGCGCCCGCTCGGTATCGGGGAAGTACTCCGGTTGCCGGTAGGCCAGCCAAGCGTAGGCCGAATACAGGCGGCAGGCGTCCTCCACCTCCTGCAAGGACAGGTAGTGCAGCGGCGCCGGCTCCGCCTTGATCGGCGTGATCTGCTTGGCGGCCAGCGCCGTCGCCCAATGCTCCCACGCGCGCTGCAGCGACGGCACCTTGGACGAGATCGGCACCAGCGACAGCGCGAACTTCTCCGCCACCGTCAGCTCCAGCGTATCGAGCCAGGCCGCGCGCTCGAACTGGTCCTCGGTGATGCGCGGGTAGAAGAAACCGTCCGGCACATCGATGTTGTGCACGAAGCGCTTCAACAGCTTGGCCAGCGCGTGCTCGTTGGTCACCGACGAAATCCGGTGCAGATGCTCCAGCGTCGGCGCCACGGCGAAGCCGGTGGTCTTCAGCGGCATCGGCTTTTCCCTCAGCAGCGAGCGGATCACATTGTGGGTTTCGTTGTCGTAGCCGGCCACCAGGCCTTCCTCGTGCACGCCGAAGCGCCCTGCCCGGCCGGCGATCTGGCGCGCCAGCGCGGCCGGGATCTCTTCCTCTTCATAGCCGTTGTACTTGACCGAAGTGGTCAGCACGATGCGCGCGATCGGCATGTTCAAGCCCATCGCGATGGCGTCCGTGCCCACCACCACGTCGGCCAGGCCGTCGCGGAAGCGCTGCGCCTGCGCGCGCCGCACCTCCGGCGACAGATTGCCGTAGACGGTGGCCACCGACAGGCCCAGCTCGGTCACCATGTCGCGCCACATCAGCACCTCGCGGCGCGAGAAGCAGATCACGGCGTCGCCGCGCCGCAGGTTGCTCAGCTTGCGCACGGCGCTCGGCTCCACCGACAGCGGGCCTTTGCGCTTGAGCACGTGCACTTCCAGCTCGCACTCCAGGCGCGCCGCCAGCACCTCGATGGCGCGCCGCGCTTCCGGCGCGCCCACCAGGTAGACCACCTGGGCCGGCGCGCCGCAGACGGCGGCGGTCCAGGCCGAGCCGCGGTCGCGGTCGGCCAGCATCTGGATTTCATCGATCACGGCCACGTCGACCGGGGTGCGCGTGTCGAGCATCTCGACCGTGCTGGCGACGTGGGTGGCGCCGGCCACCAGGCGGCGCTCCTCGCCGGTCACCAGGCTGACCGCCAGCGGCTTGCCGTGCGCTTCCATCGCTTGCAGGCGCTCGTAGTTTTCCAGCGCCAGCAGGCGCAGCGGCGCCAGGTAGACGCCGCTGGGCGCCTTGGCCAGCGCTTCGATCGCCTGGTGGGTCTTGCCGGAGTTGGTCGGCCCCAGCAGCGCGATGAAGCGGCGCTTCATGCGCCGCGCCACGTCGAACGAGGCCGGATATTCGGCCAGGTTGATGCTCTGGCGCGTGCGTTCAGCATGCTGCTCCTCCATGTCGCGCTCGACCGCGTGCTCCAGGCGCTGCCGGATACGGTCGAACACCACACCAGCCGGCTCGGAGATCTGCATCTCCGCCAGCGCGCCGAGGAAGGGTTGGGGGTCCAGCCCGCAGTCCTCGCAGGCGTCGGCCATTTCCTGCACGAAGGCGCTGACGTAGCCGCGCAGTTCGGCGCCGACGGCGTCGCTGGCGCGTTCCAGCAGCAGCTGGGAGCGCGCATCGAGGTCCATCTTGCGCCATTTGGACGCCTTGGCCAGCACGCCCTGCGCCGGCACCAGGTCGTAGGCGACCCGCAATCCCGCATAATCGACCACGCCGCTCAGGCGCAAGAATACGCGGCCATCCTGACGCGCCAGCAGCACGCCCTTGGCATTCAGCCCGAGCTTGCGCATCAGATCGTCGTCTTCCCCCTGGTCGCTATCGGTGGCGTGGTGGTGCGGCGCGGGGGAGGAATTGCTCATGTGGGATACTCGGGTGGGTGGGCTGGAATTTTAGCAGATCGTTACAGTTGGTGAGAAAGCTAAGCCGGCTGCCCACCTATAATCTTCCGCCTAGGCAATCTAGCCTACAACAACAATTAGACCAAACAAAAGGGAAAACATGGGCATGGTATTCTGCCGCGGTTGCGGCAAAGAAATTCACGAAACGGCACCAAGCTGTCCACATTGCGGCGCGCCGCAACATGCCGCAGCCGCCTCCGGCCCGCGTTCGGAAAAAGACTATGTCGTCACCGTGCTGTTGTGCTTCTTCCTCGGCGTGCTGGGCGTGCACCGTTTCTACGTCGGCAAGATCGGTACCGGCATTTTAATGCTGTTCACCTTCGGCGGTTTTGGTATCTGGGCGCTGATCGATTTTATCATCGTCGTCCTCGGCAATTTCACCGACAGCGACGGCTTGAAAATCAGCAACCGCTAAGCGCGTTTTTGTATTTCCCCCGGATTTCTGGCACCATAGCCCGGTTTATACCGCCGCCGCGCCAGAAATCCCGCCATGCCCTTCTCCCTCGCCGCCGCCGTTCACCACGAATTGCTGATTAAAAAAAGCCGCTTTATAGCCTGCGTTCAGCCGATGACGGATCGGAGCGCCGCGCAAAAAGTGGTGGCCGATTTATGGGCGCAACATCCGGGCGCCACCCATGTTTGCTGGGCATTATTAGCCGGCGGCCAATCGGCGGCAGTCGATGACGGCGAACCCAGCGGCACCGCCGGCCGCCCCATGCTCGATGTTTTACGCCACCAGGACCTGGAAGGGGTATTGGCCACCGTGGTCCGCTATTTCGGCGGGGTTAAATTGGGTGCCGGCGGCCTGGTACGCGCTTATACCGACAGCGTGGCCCAGGCATTATTAAAGTCCGAGAAAATCGCGATTATCAAACTGCAATACCTGACCTGCACCGCGCCCTATGCGATGGAGGGCATGGTGCGGCGCGAAATAGAATTGGCCGGCGCCACCCTCGACCATGTCGTCCATTCCGACCACGTGCAGTTCGAATTCAGCCTCGCCGATAACGCAGCCGCGCAACTGATCCACCGATTGAATGAGGCCGGACATGGCCGCATACAATGGATCGCTCCCGACGACGAATAAGACCTTGAAGGGGACTTCGAAAAACCTGTGGTTCCGCGAAAGCGGGAACCCATAGGTCGCATGCCCAGAGGCTCAGCATGGATTCCCGCCTGCGCGGGAATGACAAATTCACGGTTATTCGAGGTGGCATGAATGGCCGTCTCCGCCGCCCCCCCCTTCACAAGCTGTTTTTTGGTATATTCGCGCCAATATTTGGCACGTCTTCACTATGGGTGCCCATCCACGTGGCCTTGTGCCACAGCGTTTCAAACGGCCCCTGCTTGTGACGGCCCAGCCACCACACGCTGAACTGTCTTTGCAACAGCGCCAGCGCCAATCCTATCGCCAGCGCGAAACTGGCGCCGGTGTATTGATACAGGCCCAGGCCGTAGCCATAATAAATCGACGTGCCGATGATGGATTGCACCACATAACTGGTCAAACTCATGCGGCCCAGCGGCGAGAATATCTTCAGCCAATTAACGGAATAAGACAGCAGCGTAAAGCCGGACACCAGCACCGTCGTGAACGCCACATTCGACCATGAAGTGACCATCACCAATAATGGACGGCGCACCGCCGCGCCGATATGCCAGGCATCGGGAGAGCTTTTCAGCAGATACAGCGGAACAAACACCAGCGCGGCGGCGAGCAATGTTTTACGCCAGAATATACGGTTTGATTCCGATTGAATAAACAGCGATAAACGGCCGGCCAACATGCCCAGCATGAATAATGCCGGTATCTGGAATATGCGGCCGTTTTCCCAACTCCAGCGGATGACGCCGATTTTCCCATTCGTTAAATTCCCCCGCCAGACGTCGAATGCCGAACCGTGCGCCATATATTTCTCGGCGCGGCCGAAATAGGCCCAGGAAGCGGGATCGGCGAGTTTTTCATCGGGATTTGGCAAGGCCAGCAAGAATTCCACCCATGCGTGCGGCAACAGCAATAAGCACACCGCGATTCCCAATACCACGCCATTGCGCAAGCGCGCCACCGGTATCAGGGCCAATCCCAGCACGGCGTAAATACTGAGTATATCGCCGTGGTAAAACATGGAATTGAACAGGCCGAAACCGAACAATAACACCATGCGCCAGGCAAAACGGCCGCGGAAGTCCTGGCCGCGCAAGCAACGGCTGTGATCCTGGAGGTAGAACGTCATTCCGAACAATAGCGCGAAGATCGCGTAGGACTTGCCTCCGAACAGGAAAAACAGGCTATCCCAGATCATTTTGTCCACCGCCATCAGCCAGGGCGGCAATCCGGACGGGGAAAAGTAGAAATCGAAGTGTTCGATATTGTGAAGAAGCATGATCGAGACGATGGCAAAGCCACGCAATGCGTCGATCACGTCCAGGCGGGAAGCGTTGGCGTTCATGGAATTCCATCAACCTTGGCAAAGTGAACAGAATGCCAAGTGTAGAGTGGAATCGCTCCCAGCGGCATATCGCCCGCAAAATTTTCAGGCGCGCTGGACCGCCGGAGCGCAGTATCTGGCCACCATGGCGACCATGTTCTCGAACTCGATCGGCTTGGCGATGAAGTCGTCGACGCCGGCGGCGCGGCATTCGTCGCGTTCCGCTTCCAGCACGTTGGCGGTCAGCGCCAGGATGGGCAGGCCGGTGTAGCCCTGCGCCCGCAGCAAGCGGGTGGCCTCGTTGCCGTCCATGACGGGCATTTGCATATCCATCAACACCGCGTCGTAGCACGGACCGCGCATCACCTGGTCCACGCCTTCGCGGCCGTTGTTGGCCACGTCGACCTCGGCGCCCTCCAGTTGCAGCAGCGCGCTGGCCACCTGCTGGTTGAGTGGATTGTCCTCCACCAGCAACAGCCGCAGCCCGGCCAGGCGCTGCGTCGGCGCGGCCACCTCAGCCGCCGGCGGCGCGTCGCCGCCGCCATCCTCGGGCGCAATGCGGCGCAGCGCCTCGTACAGCATGGCCGGCGTCAGCGGTTTCATCAGAACCTGGTCCAGCACGCCGGCTTCCTGGCGCATGCGCTGATGCAGGTCATGCGTGGCCTCGGCGTTGGCCAGCGCGACCATGCGCACCGCAGTCCGCCGGCGCAGGCGCGCCGCATCGTCCCAGCTGTCCACGCCGTCGAGCAGGACCAGCTCGTACGCGGGCCGCGCGTCCATCAAGGCTTGCGCCGCCGCCAGGTCGCCGACCCCGTCCGCCTGGCCGCCCAAGCCTGCGATCATCGCTTGCAGCAGCTGCCGCGACGGCTCACTGGCGCCGATCACCAGCGCCTTCAGCGGCAATGGCTCGCGTGGCGCGCCCGGCGCCGTCCGCCCATAGGCCAGCGCGAACGAGAAGGTGCTGCCGACACCGGGCGTGCTGTCGACCCGCAGCTCGCCCCCCATCAGGCGCACCAGCCGCCGGCTGATGGCCAGGCCCAGGCCGGTGCCGCCGAAGCGCCGCGTGGTCGAGCTTTCCGCCTGGGTAAAGGAATCGAAGATGCTGCCCTGCTGCTCGGGCGCGATGCCGATGCCGGTGTCGCGCACGGAAAAGTGCAGCCGCACCTGGCTGGCGTCGCAAGATTGCAGCTGCACGCTCACCACCACCGAGCCGCGCTCGGTGAACTTGATGGCGTTGCCGGCCAGGTTCACCAGCACCTGGTTGAGCCGCAACGGGTCGCCCAGCACATCGGACGGCAGCGCCGGATCGAGATCGAACAGCACTTCGACCGGCTTGTCCTGCACGCTGGCGCCCAGGATCAGCGCCAGGTTGCGCAGCATCTGCTCCAGGTTGAACGGCACCCGCTCCAGCACCAGGTTGCCGGTTTCGACCTTGGAAAAATCCAGGATGTCGTTGAGGATGCCCAGCAGCGAATGGGCCGCCGCGTAGGTCTTGTCGACGTAGTCGCGCTGCTGCGCGCTCAGTTCCGTCAGCCGCAGCAGGTGCTGCATGCCGAGGATGCCGTTCATCGGCGTGCGGATCTCATGGCTCATGGTGGCCAGGAACTGGCTCTTGACGCGCGTGGCGGTCTCGGCCCGGTTGCGCTCAACCAGCACCGCGTCGCGCTCGCGCAACAGCTCCTCGGTGCGCTCGCGCACGCGCGCCTCCAGCGTCTCGCGCCCCTGCAAGATCACCTGCGACATGTGGTTGAAGGCGCGCGTGGCCTGGGCGATTTCATCGTCGCCCACCACCTCCAGCTGGCCGCCCAGCTGGCCGGCGGCGATCAACTGCGCGCCGCGCGTGAACTGCGCGATCTGCCGGATCAGATAGCGTCCCAGCAGCAGCGAGAACAGCGCCACCAGCGCCATTTCCAGCGCGGCCAGGCCCAGGCTCCAGCGCTGCGCCGCCGCCAGCGTCTGCTCCAGGCTGGCGACATCCAGGCCCAGCCGCACGCTGCCGTAGTTGACACCGGCCACCGCCACCGGACTGCCGATGGCGAACATGCCGTCGCTGGCCTCGGCCAGCGAGGCGTGCGGCACGAAGGGCAGCGCCAGCGCCGCCGGCTGGCCCGCCTCCACCAGCACGCGCTGGTCGGCGTCGAGCACTTGCGCGTACAGCGTGCCCTCGGTGCTGCTGAGCTGGCGCGCGAAGGACTGCAGGCTTTCCAGGTCGTGGCTGATCACCGCGTCGCGCGACATGGCGGCGAAGGTCTCGGCCGTCACGCGCGCGTGGCGCAACACCAGCTGCTCGTTGGACTCGCGCAGGAAGTGCAGCACGCTGAACACCAGCACGCCGAGCAGCAGCGCTTCGATCAGCGCGATGCCGAGGATGGTCTTGGCGCGGAAGCTCAGGGCCAGGCGCATGGGCTATTCCTGGATCCGGGCGTCCGCCGGCGAAATGCCCAGCCGGCGCACATCATCCCAATCCCGGTCCTGGGCCGGCTCGAAACCTTCGAAGCCGATCTCGGCCAGCAGCTTCAGCGGCAGCGGCTCCAGGTTCATCTTCAGCATCGCCGCCAGCACGCGCTGGCGCAGCGCCGGGTCCAGCTTGGGCCGGGTGGCGATGGCGTGCGTGGTGAAAGGCGGACTGGTCCACAACACCCGCAGCTCGCGCGAGACGCGGGGGTCGAGCAGGTCGAGCGTGCGCGGCACGCCGCCGCCGGCCGGATACAAGCCCTTGACCACATCGAGGTAGACCGAGTTGTGCGACTTGACGAAGGCGGCCTTGTGCGCCACACCCTGGCGCCGCAACTCGGCCTGCACCAGCAGCGTCGCGCCGAAGGCGGCCGGCGTCGGGAAGGCCAGCGTGGCGCCGGCCAGGTCCTTGAGCTCGCGCAGCGGGCTGTCCTTGCGCACCACCACCACCGCCCGCAGACGCTCGCCCTTGGCGCGCGCCAGCGCCTGGTAGCCGGGCTTGGCGTTGTAGACCACGAAATGGTAGGGGTTCATGTAGGCGAAATCATATTCGCCGGCCGCCAGGCGGCGCTCGAAGGTGGGCACGTCGGGCGCGGTGGCAAAGCTGATCTTGACGCCGGCCTTGTCGGACAGGGCCATCAGCACCGGCGTCCAGTTGGCGGCCAGCTGCGACGCCGACTCCTGCGGCACCACGCCGAAGGTATAGCTGGTCTGCTGCGCGGAGACCGTCCCGGCCAAGGTCAACATTAACAATCCGGCACACAGCCAGCGGCGTGATCGATGGGCCATGAGTAGTTTATTTCGCAAGAAACAGGAGTTTCGATCATAGCATGACGCCCATGCCATCCCGCCAATTTATTGCAATGCAACAAATCTCAATGCAAAGTCACGGTCCCCAAACGCCAGCGCGGCCGAGCGCACGCCGCGCTGGTCGAGCAAGCCGCCGCCGCCGAGGCGCAGCAGCCTGAGCCCGTCATTCCCGCGCAGGCGGGAATCCATGGAACGCTGATCGCGGACGCTCAGCACGGACCGCGACGGCGGACCGTCCCGCCTGCGCGGGAACGACGATGCGCTACAATTTATCGATGAGCCAACTACACATCGACCTGCTGGAGCCTGCCGGCTTCGACGATTTTCTCCGCTACCTCAACGATCACCTGTCCGACAACGGCCGGGGCGACACCGCCTACTTCCAGCCGCTGCCGCGCGCCGACTCGCGCTTCCCGGCCGACAAGGCCGCCGCCTTCCGGGCCGGCATGCAGACGCCGCCGGGCACGCCGGGCTGGCGCCGCGTCTGGCTGGCGCGCGCCGCCGACGGCCGTATCGCCGGCCACATCGACCTGCGCGCCCATCCCGAACGCTACGCCGCCCACCGCTGCCTGCTGGGCATGGGCGTGGACCGCGCCTTCCGCCAGCAGGGACTGGGCCGCCGCCTGATCGAGCACGCCGCGCACTGGGCGCGTACGTCGGCCCAGCTCGCCTGGATCGACCTGCAGGTGCTGTCCGTGAACGCCCCCGCGCTCCGGCTCTACCAAAGCCAGGGCTTCGAGCGCACCGGCGAGACGCACGACCTGTTCCGCATCGACGGCCGCAGCTTCGCCTACACCGGCATGAGCATGCGCCTGGATGGACACCGCCCTTAGACCGCGGGTGTCCGTTACCGGACGGTGTTGAACGGAGGCGGGCAGGCGCGCTCGGCCGGCCCGGCCGGCGGCCGCGCGCCAGAGCCTTGATTTGACTGGCTTTGCGGCGATTCCCGCCATGTGGCACGGCAATTGCAATAGTGAGCACACCTTCAGCTCTTTTATTGCATCCCATGGACCAGGCGCTCAACCCTGCTATCATCTCCGGCCGCCGGCGCAAGACCGTCATGGTCCTGGCCGCCGCGCTGGCCACGCTGTGCGCCGCCGCGTGGGGCATCAACCGCGTGGTCAGCCCCAGCGTCGACGCCGGCAGCGTGCTGCTGGCCGAGGTCCGCGTCGGCAATATCGCCAACACCATCAACGCCTCCGGCATCGTCATCCCGGTCCACGAGGAACTGGTGTCGAGTCCGATCCAGACCCACGTCGCCAAGGTCCACGCCAAGCTGGGCCAGCAAGTCACGGCCGGCGAGCTGCTGCTGGAACTGGACAACCGCACCATCGTGCTGGCGATCGACAGCATCCGCGAACAACTGGCCCAGCAGGAAAACCGCATCCTGGCGCTGACCCTGGAAATGGAGCAGAAACGCAAGCAGATCGTCAGCGCCATCGAACTGCTGGAGCTGGACCTGCAGGCCACCCGCGTCAAGCTGGGCCGCTACCAGACGCTGCGCAAGGCCGGCGGCGTCTCGGCCGAGGATCTGCTGACGGCCGAGCTGAACGTCAAGCGCACCGAGATCCAGCTGCGCCAGCAGCACGAGCAGATCGACGACGGCAAGCGCGTCACCTCGTCCAGCATCGAGGGCGCGCGGCTGCAGAAGAGCATCCTGCAAAAGCAGCTGCAACAGCAACAGGAACTGCTGGCGCAGACCCAGGTGCGCGCGCCCTTCGCCGGCATGCTGAGCTTTCTGCTGGCCGACGAAGGCGCCAGCCTGGCCACCGGCCAGCTGGTGGCCAAGGTCTCCGAGCTGAGCAACTACAAGGTCGAAGCCGCGCTGTCCGACTTCCACGCCCGCGCGCTCAGCGCCGGCCAGGCGGTGCGCGTCGAGCAGGGCAATGTGCGGCTGGACGGCGTGGTGCAGACCATCCTGCCGGAAATCCAGAACGGCACCGTCAAGCTGCTGGTCACCCTGGCCCAGCCCAGCCATCCGATGCTGCGCAACAAGCTGCGGGTGGAGGTGAACATCGTCACCGAGCAAAAGCAGAACACCCTGCTGGCCGACTACGGCCCCGCCTTCAACGGCCGCGGCCCGCAGGACATCTTCGTGGTGCGCGACGGCGTGGCCCGCAAGACCACGCTCAACATCGGCGCCAGCGACGGCAAGGCCGTCGAGATCCTGGCCGGAGCCCGCGCCGGCGACCGCCTGATCATTTCAGACACCACCCGCTACAAGGAACGCGACAGCATCCGCGTCACCCAATAACATCATCGAAAGGACCGCATCATGATACGCCTGAGCAAAGTCAGCAAAACTTACCAGACCGACAAAGTCGAAACCCTGGCCCTGAAAGACATCGACCTGCATGTGGCGAAATCGGAATTCGTCTGCATCATGGGCCCCAGCGGTTGCGGCAAGAGCACGCTGCTGAACCTGATCGGCCTGCTGGACCGTCCAGGCAGCGGCGCCATCCACGTGGGCGGCACGCCGGTGGCCTCGTACAAGGACAAGCATGTGGCCAAGCTGCGCAACAACACCTTCGGCTTCATCTTCCAGAGCTTCCACCTGATCAACGACCTGCGCGTGATCGACAACGTCGAGCTGCCGCTGCTGTACCGCGACCTGTCGGCCAAGAAGCGCCAGCGGCTGGCGCGCGAGGCGCTGGAAAAAGTCGGTCTGGGCGCCCGCATGGACCACTACCCCAACCAGTTGTCGGGCGGCCAGCAGCAGCGCGTGGCGATCGCCCGCGCCATCGTCGGCCAGCCGCAGGTGTTGCTGGCCGACGAACCGACCGGCAACCTGGACAGCAAGATGGGCCAGGAGGTGATGGACATCCTGCTCAAGCTCAACAGCGAAGGCACGACCGTGGTGATGGTCACCCACGACGAGCAGGAAGCCAAGCTCGCCAGCCGCATCGTGCGCGTGTTCGACGGCCAGCTGGTCGCTTAAGGGGACGCCATGTTCAGGAATTATCTGCTGACCGCGTGGAAGGTCTTCATGCGCCGCAAGCTGTTCACCGCCATCAACCTGCTGTGCATCGTGCTGACGCTGGTGGTGCTGCTGGTGGTCACGGCGCTGCTGCAAAACGCTTTTTATCCGACCGGGGTCGAAGGCAAGAGCGACCGCTTCGTGCAAGCCATCATGATCGAGGCCCGCCACAGCCAGAACAAGGGCGTGCGCCGCAGCCCGCTCGGCTTCAAGCTGATCGACAAATACATCAAGCCGCTGCCGGGCGTGGAGGCGGTATCGGCCGCCACCATGCCGGAGACCGTGTCGGTCTACCAGGAGGGCCGCGTCAGCGAGCTGCTGATGCGCCGCACCGACGCCGAGTACTGGAAAATCCTCGACTTCAAGGTGCTGCAAGGCCGCGTGCCGGACCAGGCCGACGTCGACCAGGGCCGCTTCGTCGCCGTGATCAACGCCAGCACCGCGCGCAAGCTGTTCCCCGGCCTGCCGGCGCTGGCGCAGAAGATCAGCATCGGCGGCCAGTACTTCACCGTCATCGGCGTGGTCGAGGACGCCATGCACCTGAACGCCTTCGCCGACATCTGGGCGCCCATCACCACCTTCCCGTCGACCGACTACCGCAACCAGCTGTTCGGCAACTTTTCCTTCATGGTGCTGGCGCACACGGCCGCCGACCTGCCGCGCATCAAGCGCGACATCGAGGCCGCCGCCAAGACCGTGGTGTTCGACGATCCCAAGGTCTACAACATCGCCCGCATCTGGGGCGACAGCAAGCTCGACCTGTTCTCCCGCATGCTGCTGCAGAAGGAAGGGGCCGATTCCGGCGCCGCCACGCTGCTGCTCATCATCGGCGGCCTGATGCTGCTGTTCATGGCGCTGCCGGCGCTGAACCTGGTCAACCTGAACACCGGCCGCATCCTTGAACGCAGCAGCGAGATCGGCGTGCGCAAGGCCTTCGGCGCCACCAGCGCCCACCTGGTGCGCCAGCTGGTGCTGGAGAATGTGCTGCTGTGCCTGGCCGGCGGCCTGATCGGCCTGGCCTGCGCGCGGCTGGTGCTGTGGTGGCTGGAGGGCTCGGGCCTGATCCCCTATCTGCAGGTGGAACTGAACCTGGCCGTGTTCGGCATGGGCCTGCTGCTGGCGACCGTGTTCGGCCTGCTGTCCGGCGTGCTGCCGGCCTGGAAAATGTCCCGCCTCGACCCCGTCCACGCCTTGAAAGGAGCCGCATGATGCTGCGCCACTTACTGAAACTGATCTGGAAGCGCAAGTCGCGCAATATGATGCTGTCGCTGGAGATCCTGCTGGCCTTCGTGGTGGTGTTCGCCATCAGCGCGTTCGCGCTGCGCAGCTGGCAGCTGTACCAGATGCCGACCGGCTTCGGCTACCAGGACCTGTGGTCGGTCTCGCTCAACGCCCGCACCGAGGGCGGCATCGAATCCGATCCGCAGATCTACGACAAGCTGCGCCAGAGCCTGAAGGCCTTGCCGGAAGTGGTGGAAGTGAGCTTCACCACCTTCCCGGTCTACCAGTCGTCGAACTGGACCAGCGACTTCACGCTGCGCGAAGGCAAGCGCAAGTTCGTCTCCAACCTGTTCGAAATGAGCGACGAATTTCCCGCCGTGGCCCACATGACGCTGGCCGAGGGCCGCTGGTTCTCGCGGGCCGACGACGGCGCCGCCGAGCAGCCGGTGGTCATCAACCGTCGCCTGGCGCAGCAGCTGTTCGACGGCAAGCCGGGGCTCGGCCAGGTGTTCAGCGAGGACGAGGACAACCCGAAGAAGGCGCTCAAGCAGTACAAGGTGGTCGGCATCGTCGAGGAATTCCGCAGCCAGGGCGAGTTCATGTCGCCAACCAACTTCATGCTGGTGCGCCACAAGATGAGCGTCGAGGGCGGTGCGCTGGACGCGATCCAGCTCAAGGTGCGGCCCGGCACGCCGCGCACCTTCGAGGCGGCGCTCAACCGCCAGCTCAAGCTGGTGCGCAACGACTGGAGCTACACCATCTCGCCGACGGCCGACATGCGCACCACGATGCTCAAGGCCCAGACCATTCCGCTGACGGTGCTGGCGGTGATCGCCGCCTTCCTGCTGGTAATGGTGGCGTTCGGCCTGTTCGGCGTGCTGTGGCAAAACACCACCCAGCGCATCCCGGAGATCGGCCTGCGGCGCGCCATCGGCGCCGATTCCGGCCACATCTACAGCCAGATCATCGTCGAGCAGATGCTGCTCAGTTCGGGCGCCATCTTCATCGCGCTGCTGTTGCTGGTGCAACTGCCGCTGACCGGCGTGCTGGGCGACAGCCTGAACTGGGCGGTGTTTTTGATGGCGACGGCGCTATCGGCCAGCGTGATCTATCTGCTATCCTTGCTCTGTTCGCTCTATCCGGGCTGGCGCGCCGCGCGCCTGAGCCCGACCCAGGCGCTGCACTATGAATAAGGCTGTTTGAATCGATGGAATCCCCCAAGCAACGCATTCTGATCGTCGACGACGACAGCGCGGTACAGGTGTCGCTGGCGCTGCTGCTCAAGCAATCCGGCTTCGACACCGTGTGCTGCGACGACCCGCAGCAGGCGCTGGCGCAGCTGGCGCGCCAGCCGGCCGACCTGGTGCTGCAGGACATGAACTTCTCGCTGCGCACCAGCGGCGAGGAAGGCTTGCAGCTGCTGGCCGAGATCAAGCAGCGGCAAGTGGCGCTGCCGGTGCTGCTGATGACGGCCTGGGGCTCGATCGCGCTGGCGGTCAAGGGCGTGCAGGCAGGCGCCGCCAACTTCTTCACCAAACCCTGGGACAACGCCCAGCTGATCGAGCTGATCCGCACCACGCTCGACACCGCGGCGCCGGCACTGGCCGGCTGTCCGACGCGCGCCGCGCTCGATGCCCAGTTCGATTTCAGCGGCATCGTCGGCGAGCATCCACGGCTGCTGAAGGTGTTGTCGACCATCGGCCAGGTGGCGGCCACCAGGGCGCCGGTGCTGATCCTGGGCGAGAGCGGCTGCGGCAAGGAGCTGATCGCCGACGCCCTGCACCGCAACAGCCCGCGCGCGGCGCGGCCCATCGTCAAGATCAACATGGGGGCGATCACGCCGTCGCTGTTTGAAAGCGAGATGTTCGGCCACGTGCGCGGCGCCTTCACCGACGCCAAGACCGACCGCAAGGGCCACGTCGCCAGCGCGCACGAAGGCACCCTGTTCCTCGACGAGATCGGTGAGCTCAACCGCGCCGACCAGGTCAAGCTGCTGCGCGTGCTGCAGGACCAGACCTATCAGGCGGTCGGCGCCAGCCGCATGGAACGGGCCGACATCCGCGTGGTGTCGGCCACCAACCGCGAGCTGGCCGAGCTGGTGGCCGGCGGCGAGTTCCGCGAAGACCTGTTCTACCGCCTCAACCTGATCACCATTCGCCTGCCGCCGCTGCGCGAGCGGCGCAGCGACATCCCGCTGCTGGCGCGCCACATCATCGTCCAGGTGGCGCAAAGCTATGGCCTGGGGCCGGCCAGCATCGCGCCGGCCGCGCTGGAGTGGCTGGGCGCGCAGCCGTGGCCGGGCAATATCCGCCAGCTCAAGCAGACGCTGGAGCGCACCTTGCTACTGGTCGGCAAGAGCGAACTGAAACAGGCCGACTTCATCGCCGCCGAGCAGCACCAGAACGGCGGCGGCGGCGTGCCGCGCTCGTCCAGCCTGGGCGTGGACGGCATGACCTTGGAGCAGGTGGAACGCCACATGATCGCCAAGGCGCTGGAGCAGCACCAGGGCAATATCTCGCGCGTGGCCAAGGCGCTGGGCCTGAGCCGCACCGCGCTGTACCGGCGGCTGGAGCGGCACGGCCTGGGCGGCGACGCCGGCGCCGAGTCCGACCACGAAGCGCGCGCATGAGCCTGCGCCGCAGCCTGTACGGCTACCTGGGCGCCGCCCACCTGCTGTTCCTGGGCCTGACCATCACGCTGTTCCGCCAGTCGCCGCTGCTGATGCTGGGCCTGGAAGCGGTGGTGCTGCTGAGCTTTGCGCTGGGCGTGCGGCTGATCCGCCGCGCGCTCGAGCCGCTGGGCTACACCCGCCACTTCCACGACCTGCTGCAAGACCAGCACTATGCGGCGCGCCTGCAGCAAAGCGGCGATCCGCAATTGAACGAGCTGGTCCAGCTGTTCAACACCATGCTGGGCGCGCTGTACCAGGAGCGCCTGCAGCTGGGCGAACAGCAAGGCTTCCTCGACCGCCTGCTGGAGGCGACCCCGAGCGCGGTGATCGTGTTCGATTTCGACGGGCGCATCAGCCTGCTCAACGCCAGCGCGCACGCGCTGCTCAAGCTGGACGACGCCAAGGGCAAGCCGCTGTCGGCCTGCGTGCCGGCCGACGCCGACCCGCACCATCCCGGCCTGCTGGCCCAGCTCGACGCGCTGCCGCTGGGCGACAGCCAGCTGCTGACCGACACCGACGGCCGCCGTTACCGGGGCCAGCGCGGCCACTTCTACGACCGCGGCTTCGCCCGCCACTTCCTGCTGATCGAGGAGTTGACGGCCGAACTGGAGAGCTCGGAGAAAGCCACCTACGACAAGCTGATCCGCGTGCTGGCGCACGAGGTCAACAACACGGTGGCGGCCACCGGTTCGGTGCTCGATTCGCTGCTGTACTACCGCAGCCAGCTGGCCGAGCGCGACGGCGAAGACTTCAGCACCGCCATCGTCGCCGTCAAGCGCCGCAACGTCAGCCTGGGCGAGTTCATCGAGCGCTTCACGCGGGTGGTCAAGATGCCGGCGCCGGAGCTGCGGCCCAACGTCGTGCGCGCCATCATGGACGACATCCTCTACCTGTACCGCGAGCCGTGCCGCAGCCGCGGCATCCGCATCGCCTGGCAGCGCTGCGACGAGGCGCCGGCCATCGCCCTCGACCGCCACCTGATGGAGCAGGCGCTGCTGAACGTGGTCAAGAACGCGATGGAAGCGGTGGAAGCGCGGGCGGCCGATGCGGCCGGCGAGAAGATGATCGAGTTCGTGCTGGCCAGCGAGGCCGGCGGCGTGCGGCTGTCGGTGATCGACTCCGGCGACCTGCTGGGCGACGTGCCGGCGCGGCAGTTGTTCACGCCCTTCTTCACCACCAAGAAGGGCGGCCAGGGCATCGGCCTGCTGTTTGTGCGGGAGGTGCTGAACCGCCACGGCTACACCTACCGCCTGGCCGCCACCGGCCACGGCACCACCCGCTTCGACATCTGGCTTACTTGATGCGCTTGACGCGCGGGGCGGTGCGGGCGCCGTCGATGTCCATGTAGATCGCGCCCATCAGGCCGCGCTCGACCTTGACCTTGGGATTGACCAGGCTCAGGTCTTCCTGGCTGTCGTCGTTGATCATCCACACCTGGCCGTTGGCCAGGCGGATGCGCTGCCTGGGCACCCAGCCGTCGAAGTTGCCGACGATGCTGCTGTCGATCGAATCGAGCTTGATGGTGGTCGACAGCGTTTCCGCGCCAAAGCTGCGCTCGAGCTCCACCTTGGCCGGCGGCGCCGTGACCGCCGCCGCCGGCGGCGCGCCCAGCGGAATCGCGTCGTAGCACATCAAGCGGGCAGGACCGTCAGCCAGCTGGCGGCAACGCAGCATGGCGCCATCATCGGCCATGGCCGCACTCGAGACTAACATCAGGGCCAACAAGGATTTCATCGCAGCTCTTCCATAAATTGTACGTGCTGCGATTATATAAGCGAAACGAACAGTTCAGGGAAAGCTCAGTATTCCTCCCAGCCCTGCTGGTCGCCGGCCGCCGCAGCCTTGCCGGCCAGCCGACGCGGCGCCGGCCCGGCGGCCTTCGCCGGCAGCTTGCCCGCCTTCACCGGCCGCAGCGGCGCCTCGCGCGCTTGCCGGTCAAGCTGGAAGACGCTGACCACGCGCTCCAGATTGGCGGCCTGCTGCTGCAGCGATTCGGCCGCAGCCGCCGCCTCCTCGACCAGCGCCGCGTTCTGCTGCGTCACCGCGTCCATCTCGCTGACCGCCTGGTTGATCTGTTCGATGCCGGCGCTTTGTTCGTCGCCGGCGGCGGAAATATCGGCCATGATATCGGTCACGCGCTGCACGCTGGCGACCACCTCGCCCATGGTCAGCCCGGCTTGTTCGACGAGCTTGCTGCCGACTTCCACCTTTTCCACCGAACCGCCGATCAGCGCCTTGATTTCCTTGGCGGCCGCGGCCGAACGCTGCGCCAGGTTGCGCACCTCGGAAGCGACCACCGCGAAGCCGCGCCCCTGCTCGCCGGCGCGCGCCGCCTCCACCGCGGCGTTCAGCGCCAGGATATTGGTCTGGAAGGCGATGCCGTCGATGACGCCGATGATGTCGACGATCTTGCGCGAGGAATCATTGATCGCGCCCATGGTGTCGACCACCTTCGACACCACCGCCCCGCCCCGCTGCGCCACCGCCGACGCCGACTGCGCCAGCATATTGGCCTGGCGCGCGTGGTCGTTATTCTGGCGCACCGCGCTGGTCAGCTCCTCCATCGACGACGCGGTCTCCTCCAGCGAACTGGCCTGCTGCTCGGTGCGGGCCGACAAATCCTGGTTGCCGCTGGCGATCTGGGTCGAGGCCGCGGCGATGGTCTCGGTGCCGGCGCGCACTTCGCCGACGATGCCGGCCAGCGCGTCGCGCATCAGCTTCATCGAGTGCAGCATGCTGTGCTGGTCGCCGCTGCGGGTGTCGACGCTGACGGTCAAGTCGCCGGCGGCGATACGGCCGGCGACGCCTGCCGCATAATCGGGTTCGCCGCCCAGCTGGCGCAGCAGCGCGCGGGCGATGACCACGGCGGCGGCGGCGCCGACCGCGATCGCCAGCGCGCTCAGCGCCAGCATCAGCAGGCGCGCGCGCGCGTAGGCGGCGCTGGCCTCGGCGGTGTCGGCCTGGTTGTACTGCTTCTGCAGCGCGACATATTCATCCATCCTGTCCTGCCAGTGCTGGGTGGCGGGAGCGGCCTGCTTGATCAGCACCTCGATGGCCTCGGCGTCCTGATCGGCCCTGGCCAGCGCGACCACCTTGTCGACCAACGGCCGCGCCTGCCGTCCGGCGGCGGCGATACTGGCCCGGATCTCCGCGTCCCTGGCGCTGGCCGGGAAGGCGGCCAGCGCAGCGCTGGCCTTGTTGTAGTGATCACGCGCCGCATGCAAGTGCGCCAGTTCGCCCAGCATAGCGCCCTGGTCGGTCAGCAGCACCATGGTGCGCGTCACGCGCGCCACGATGTGCACCGACTCCGACATATCCTGCACCAGCTCGCCCTTGGCGACATTCTGGCCGACGATGCGGTCAAGCTTGGCATGGATCGTGCTCATGTTGTACACGCCCAGCAGCGCCACGCTGAGCAGCAAGGCCAGCACCAGTCCGAATCCCAGACTGAGGCGGGTACCAACTTTCAAGTTTGCCATGACCATGAAAAACCTCCTGGGCGGATGCGTTGCGCAATGAATTGTACGCCAAGCCGGCAGGAGGCCTTAAGGATTTCCATAAGCAAACATACGTCCACGCAACACAATCTGATATACGAAATTCGCATAACAATATTGCCAAATACTCGACTTTTAATCGACCGCGCTGGCCTGCATCGGCCTGCTGATGCTGACCACGCTGATCGCGGCCGGCCTCGGCATCCTGATGGCCAAGCTGTCGTCACGCGCATCGTCACGCTGGTGCTGCGCCTGACGCCCTACGGCGTGTTCGCGCTGATGGCGCAGGTGGTGCCGAGCTCCAGCTACGCCGACATCGTGCACCTGATCGACTTCGTGCTGGCCTCGTACAGCGCGCTGATCCTGATGTTCTGCGTGCACCTGGCGATCGTCGCCGGCGCCGGTCTCAACCCGGCGCGCTAGGTCAGGAAGATCCTGCCGGTGCTGACCTTCGCCTTCACCTCGCGCAGCAGCGCCGGCGCCATCCCGATGAGCGTGCAGACGCAGACGCTGCGCCTGGGCACCTCGGAAGGCATCGCCAACTTCGCCGCCTGGTTCGGCGCCACCATCGGCCAGAACGGCTGCGCCGGCATCTACCCGGCCATGCTGGCGGTGATGATCGCGCCCACCGTCGGCATCGATCCGTACACGCTGGCCTTCCTCGCGCCGCTGCTGGCCATCATCACCATCGGTTCGGTGGGCGTGGCCGGGGTCGGCGGCGGCGCCACCTTCGCCGCGCTGATCGTGCTGTCGTCGATGAACCTGCCGGTGGCGCTGGCCGGCCTGCTGATCTCGATCGAACCGCTGATCGACATGGGCCGCACCGCGCTCAACGTCAGCGGCTCGATCGCCGCCGGCACCGTCACCAGCCGGGTGCCGGGCGAGACCGACCTGGCCGTCTTCAACGGCGACGCCGAGCTGCCCGTCGACAGCGACCGCAAGGCCGCCTGAACGGCCGGACGGCCGGCGCTCATTTGGCGTCGATGTCGACGCTGATGCCGTTTTCGGTGCCCGACATCTGCACCCGGCTCAGTTTCGGCATGCCCGCGGCCGAAACCGTGTAGGTGGTGGTGGTGGTGGCCCCGGCCTTGTTGCTGGCGTCGAAAACCTTGCTGACCATTTGAAAATTCAGGCTGCCGCTGTCGCTGCCGGCGCTGGTGACATAGGTGATTTTTTGCGTGTTGACCAGCGTGCGCAGGCTGCTGTCCGTGTAGCAACTGAAGGACGCGATGTCGCCGCTCTGGCCAGCGGTGGCGCTGACCGGATAGCCCGGCGAGCTGGTGGCCACGCAATAGCTGTCCGGCTCGGTCGAGCCGACCGGCGCGTATTGGGCGTTCACGTACAACTGGCCGGAAATGGTCAGCGGTTGCGACATGCCGGCGGCGCTCAGGGATCCGCTGATGGTTTCCGTCGCTTGCAGCGCGGCGGCGCCATTGAACGTTGCGCTGACCGCGACGCCGAGCGTGTAGGTGAGCGAACCGGTCACCGGAATGACGGTGGAGCCGTTGCTGGTGGAGCCCGTTATTGTCAGATTCGACTGCAGTCCATGGGTGTAGGCATAGCCCAACGCTTGCTGCACGGGGAAGCTGGTGATCACCGGCGGCGCGACGGCGGCGCCGCCGCCGCCGCAGGCGGCCAAGGTCATTGCCAGCAGCGCCGCCGGCGCTGTTTTTTTCGATGAATTCACGATCATGGGGATTCGCCTCAGTGGGTTGGGACAGCATGGCAGCCTACCATTGTTGCCATATGTGAAATCTATTCAATAATAACCAACATTGAGGGAACCGCCAGCTGGTGGCGCGGTCTAAATGTTTTCTTAAATTGAAAGGAAAAAATGATGACTTCCCTACCCCTTACTTTCCGACTTTTGCTGGGCGCGACCATGTCGGTCGCCTTGCTGGGCGGCTGCAACAAGCGCCCGGCGGACCAGCCGCCCACGCCCAGCGTGACCACGCCCGAACCGGCCGCGCCAGCCACGACGCCGCCGGCCACCACGCCGCCGCCGGCGCAGCAAGACAACGCGCCGCCGCCCACCACCAGCCAATAGGCGTAAAAAAAGGACCCGAAGGTCCTTTTCGCTACGACATTCCGACTTAGAACTTGTAGTTGTAGGCGACGCCGATCAACGACAGGTGGGTCTTGTACGTGCCGCGGGTGGTTTCGCCGTTGCCCGTGCAGGCGGTCGCCAGCGGGTTGCAGGCGTTGGTGTAGTTGATCTGCGCATCCTTGAAGTCCAGGAAGCTGTAGGCCAGGTCGATCGACGAGCGGGCGTTCAGTTTCCAGTTGGCGCCGAACGAATACTGCATGCGGTCGCTGTCCGGCAGCGCCGGGTGGGTCAGCTCGGCGCTCTTGACGGGCGATTCGTCGTAGGCCAGGCCGGCGCGCAGGGTCAGGTTTTCGTTGTAGACGTAGTTGCCGCCCAGCGAAACGCGCACGGTGTTTTTCCACTGCTGGCGGATCACTTCGGCGCCTTCGGTGGTGCCTGGGAACTGGATGTCCAGGTCGCCCAGACGGTTGTGGCGCACAAAGGTCAGGTCCGCCATGCCGGCCCACTTGGCGTCGAACTGGTGGAACACGTTGGCCGACAGCGTCTCAGGCGTACGCAGCGCAACCAGCGCGGCCGAATTGGCCTTGTGCGAGGCCGCTTGCAGCACGCCGTTGACGATAGGATCGGTGGTCACTGTCGAGAAGTCCCACACGGTGCTGCCGCGCAGCTGGTGCGAGATCGACGAGCGGTAGGTCAGGCCGAAGCGGGTGTTCTGGTCCAGGGTAAACAGATAACCCAGGTTGAAGCCCCAGCCCCAGTCCTTGCCGTCGTTGGAGCCGTGGCCGTCCTTGGCCGTACCCAGCAGCGCAGGGTTGCCGCCCAGCTGAGCGATCTGCTTGGCCAGCGCAGCCGCGTTCGGCGTGCCCGCCAGCGCCATGACCGAACCCGGCACATCGACTGCCTGGCCCAGGTTGGCTTTCATGAATTCCGCGTCGATGCCGAAGCCGAAGGCGTGCTGTTCGTTCAGCTTGAACGACGCCGACGGGTTCAAGGTGACCGATTCCAGCTTGACGTCGGACAGCGCGTAGCGGCCGGTCCAGGTGTTGCCGTAGCTGATCTTGGTACCGTATGGCACGAACATGCCCATGCCGACGGCCCACTTGTCGTTCAGTTTTTTGCTCAGGTAGAACGATGGCGCGGTGACCTGGCTAGGCACGTAGTCGCTGGCGCCGGTGCCGCCGGTCGGGGTGTGGGTGAAACGGGTCGAGCCGCTGTCGGTAAAGGTCGAGTGCGGAACCACCATGGTGGCGCCGGCGCTGATCTGCATGCCATCCAGGCGCGACATGCCGGCCGGGTTGTAGAAGATGGTGGTCGCATCGTTGGCCTCGGCGGCGTTGGAATCGGCCGTACCTTGGGCCGACACGCTCTGCGAACCGAAACGGTAGCCGGACGCGTTGGCGCCGGCGGACATGGCGCTGAGCGCGGCGGCAATGATCAGGGGGAGGTATTTGTGTTGCATGGTGGTCTCGCTATTATAAGTGGCGGCACTGCGCCAGGTTTTTCTGGATTCTTGCGCCAAAACCGGTGCAGGAAGGCCAGCAGCATACTACATTTATAAAACGAAACAAAAGGCAAGTCGTTAGAGGGGAAACACTAATTAAAACCTTGAAACCGAGCAGATGCTCTGCATACCGGAAGTAAAAAAAGGACCCGGAGGTTAATGCCGTTCAGTTAAACTCCGTCATTCCCGCGCAGGCGGGAATCCATACTGAGTTTGCCCCAGCGATGTTCCATGGATTCCCGCTTTCGCGGGAACGACCTGGCTTGACTGAACAGTATTAACCCGGAGGTCCTTTTTTAGTGCCGACAAAACAATGACTTAGTGCGGGTCCAGCGCGCCGGAAGGCGGCAGGCTGCGGCCGCCCTTGCCGCTTACCTTGAACACCACCCACATCACCATGCGGAACACCAAGCGCACGAAGATCAGCGTCAGCACGCCCTCGACCAGGGTCATGACCAGGGCCGGCGCAGCCGTCCAGCGCACGGCGCGGCGGTGGAACTTGGCGATGGCGCGGTCCTTGGCGATCTCGATGCTGTCATAGAAGGTCGGCACCACCAGCAAGGTCAGGATGGTCGAGGTGATGGTGCCGCCGATGATGGCGATCGCCAGCGGACGGTAGAACTCGCCGCCCTCGCCCAGCCCCAGCGCGACCGGGAACATGCCGGCGATCAGCGCGAAGGTGGTCATCAGGATCGGACGCAGGCGCATGCGGCCCGCATACATCAGCGCATCCTCGCGCCCGTAGCCCTCTTCCTCGCGCTTGCGCGCCGCGTCGAGCAGCAGGATGGCGTTCTTGGCGACCAGGCCCATCAGCATGATGACGCCGATAAAGCTCATCAGGTTCAGCGTGCTCTTGGTGACCAGCAGCGCCAGCACCACGCCGATCAGCGACAGCGGCAGCGACAGCATCACCGCCACCGGCGCCGTGAACGAACCGAACTGCATGACCAGGATCAGGTACATCAGGCCGATACCCATGACCAGCGCGATCGCCATTTCCGTGAACAGCTCGCTCTGGTTCTTGCCGTCGCCGCCCTGGTCCAGGCCGTAGCCGGGCGGGTAGTCGATGGCGTTGGCCAGCTTCATGGCGTCGGCGTTGACCTCGCCGGGCGAGCGGCCCTGCACGTTGGCCGACACGGTCACGGTGCGCTTGCCGTTCTTGTGCTCGATGGTGGACGGGCCCTTGCCCATCGTGATCGTGGCGATCTGGTCCAGCGGCACCATCTGGTTGGTGCCGGTCACCGAGATCGGCAGGCGCTCGATGTTTTCCGCGCTGACGCGGTCTTCCGGCGCCAGGCGCACGGCGACGTCGCGCGATTCGCCGGTCGGGTCGACCCAGTCGCCCACCTCGACGCCGGCGAACGCCACCCGCAGCGATTGCGCCGCGTCGTTGACGGAGATGCCCATCGAGTTGGCCAGGCCGCGATTGAGTTCGATCTGCAACTCGTTCTTCGGGTCCTGCTGCGACAGGCCGACATCGACCGCGCCCGGAACCTGGCGCAGCTTGTCCATGTAGGCGTTGGTGATCTCCATCAGGCGGCGCGAATCCGGGCCGGTGAACTCGATCTGCACCGGCTTGCCCTGGTTGCCCAGGTCGTCGATCACCGAGATCTCGGCGCCGGCGATATGGCTCATCTTGTCGCGCAGCTCGGCGCCGATCTCGAAGGCGGTGCGCTTGCGGAACTGGCGCTTGCCGATGTCGAGGTAGATACGGCCGCCGCCGGCGTTGATGTTGGAGTTGGTGTCCTTGGTTTCAGGAATCGTGCGGGCGATGGCGGCGATGGTTTCCATCTTGCGGCGCGCGATCTCCACGCTGCCCGACGGCGGCATGCGCACGTCGATGGCGATGGTGCTGCGGTCGGCCGCCGGCAGGAAGCTCGAGCCGCCCCACTTGATATGCAGGCCGATGGCGCCGACGAAGGTGCCGAACGCGATCATGGCCATCCAGCGGCGGTGATGCAGCGCCCAGGCGATCACGCGGCCGTAGCGGTCGGACTGGTGGTCGAACCAGTCGTTGAACCGCTGCAGCAGCTTGCCCAGGCCCTTTTTCGGCGCCGTGTGGTGGTCGACCGGGTCGCCCCAGTAGGCCGACAGCATCGGATCGAGCGTGAACGAGATGCCCAGGCTGACCAGCACCGAGCAGGTCACGGTCAGCGCGAACGGACGGAACCACTCGCCGGAAATGCCCGGCATGAAGGCCACCGGAATGAACACGGCGATGATCGAGAAGGTGGTCGCGGCCACCGCCATGCCGATTTCGGCGGTGCCGTTCAGCGCCGCCGTGCGGCGGTCCGAGCCCATCTGCATGTGGCGCACAATGTTTTCCCGCACCACGATGGCGTCGTCGATCAGCACGCCGATCGCCAGCGACAGGCCCAGCAGGGTCATGAAGTTCAGCGTGAAGCCGCACAGCCACACCGCGATGAAGGCCGCCACCACCGAGGTGGGCAGGCTCATTGCCGTGATCAGGGTCGAGCGCCACGAGTTCAGGAAGGCGTACACCACGAAGATGGTCAGCACCGCGCCCAGCACCAGCGATTCGATCACGTTGTTCAGGCTGCGCTGCGAATCGTCGCCGCCGTCGCGGGTGATCTCCAGCTTGGTGCCGGCCGGCAGCGTGGCGTTGACCGCCTTGATTTCCTCGCGCAGCTTGGCCGCCACCGACACCGTGCTGGCGTCGCGCGAACGGGAGATGGCGATGCCGACGTTGGGCTTGCCGCTGCGGATGCTCAGGCTGTTGATTTCGGCGAAGCCGTCCTCGATCGTGGCCAGTTGCGCCAGCCGCACCACTTCGTCGCCGCGGCGCTTGACCACCACGCTCTCGAATTCGCGCGGGGTGATGATGCGCCCCACCAGGCGGATGCTCTTCTCGTCGAGCACGCCGCGCACCTTGCCCACCGGCGCGTTGGTGTTCTGGTTGCGCAGCGCGTTGACCACGTCGCTGACCGAGACGTTGTATTCACGCAGCTTTTCCGCGTGCAGCAGCACCGACAGTTCGCGCTTGAGCGAACCGTTGACCTGCACCTGCGACACGCCGTCCACCGCGCGGAAGCGGTCCGACAGCATGTCCTCGGCCAGGCGCGAAATCTCGGCGTGGCTCTGGCTGGTCGACGACAGCGAAATCTGCATCACCGGGTCCGAGGCCGGATCGATGCGCTGCAGGATAGGTTCGCGCATCTCCAGCGGCAGCTTGTAGCGCACCGAGGCGATCGCGTTGCGGATCTCGTCGGACGCCTCGATCAGGTTCTTCTTGAAGCTGAACTCGATGAAGATCTGCGCCGAGCCCTCGTTGGCCGCGCTCTCGAGCTTGGTCACGCCGGAGATCGCCTGCAGCGGCTTCTCCAGGCGGTTGACCACTTCGCGTTCGACCGTGTCGGGCGAGGCGCCCGGATACGGCACGTTGACGATGATGAACGGCACCTCGACGTCCGGGTTCTGGTTGACGCGCAGCTTCTTCAGCGCCAGCAAGCCCAGGCACATCATAGCGACGATCAGGACGATGGTCGCGATCGGCCGTTTGATACTGAAATCGGATAAGAACATGGATCAGTTCCCTTTCGCTGCGCTGTTCGATGCCGGCGCGGCCGACGCCTGGGCCGCGCCGTTGCCGGCCGCCGCCACCTTCGGCGCGCTCAGCTCGACGCCCTGGCCGTCCTTGTAGCCGGAGTTCGGCACGCGCAACACGCGGTCGCCGGCGGCCAGGCCGCCGCGCACTTCCCACTGGCCGGTGCGCGGATCGCGCACGCCCATGTTCAGCACCACCTTGCCCAGCGCCTTGCCATTGACGCGCCAGGTGTAGGTATGGTCGCCGCTGACCACCAGCGCCGAATCGGGGATCATCAGGGCGTTGGCGACGTTCGAAGCGACCCGGCCTTCGGCGTACAGGCCGGCCACGCCCGGCATGTCCTTGCCTGCGAACTCGACCAGCACCTCGACCTGGCGCGTGACCGCGTTGGCCGACGGATCGACCCGCTTGACGCGGCCGCTGAAGTCGCGGTTCTGGTAGCCGTTGATGCGGAAGCTGACCTGCTGGCCCACCTTGACCTCGCCGATCTTGTCGGCCGACACCAGGCCTTCGAAGCGCATGCTGGACGGATCGATCACCTTGATCAATTCCTTGCCGATGGCGGCGGTGTCGCCGTTGGAGACCTTGCGCTCGCTGACGATGCCGTCGAACGGCGCGCGCACCAGGGTGCGGCTCAGTTGCTGGTGGGCGGCCACCGAGCGCGACCTGGCGGCGGCCAGCTCGCTCTGGGCGTTGTTGCGGCGGATCTCGGCATCCTCCAGCGCCTGGGTCGACACCATGCCGGACGAACGCAGCGTTTTCTGGCGCTCGAACATGCGGGTGGCCTGCTCCAGCGTTTGCTGGGCGGCGCGGGTGGCTTCGTCGGCCGAGTTCAGGGCGTCGCGGATCGAGGTCTCGTCCAGGCGCACCAGGATGTCGCCCTTCTTGACGGCTTCGCCGTTTTCCTTCAGTACTTGCAACACCACGGCGTTCACTTCGGCGCGCAGGTCGGCCTTGCGCTCAGGCTGGACCGAACCGGTGATCACCGGACCCGACGCCAGCGCGTTGGTTTCGATGGTCAGCATGTCTTCCGGGGCCAGCGACAGCACGGCCGGGGTGGCGGCCTTGCCATCCTTGCCGTCCTTGGACGCGGTGGCCGAGGCGCTGGCGCCTGCCTTTTCAGGCTCCTTGGAGGACTTGCCGCAGGCAACCAGGGCTGAAGCGACGGCGAGAGCTAGAAGGGTTTTGCGCAACATACAGTTCTCCGAGAAAGTGGCACGTGGGTGCTCGACTACTTATTAAAATTTTAGCCAGACTACAGGGCGCAGAGTATCCCCGACTGTCCGGTATCGGTCAATCGACGTGCGACTGGACGGCAGAAATCGTGGCTGAATTGCCAAATACCGGGATGAACGGTGAAATCTCAGGATAGCCGGGAGCGGCCAAAAAAACAGGAGAACCGGCGCACCGCCTTGGCGCACCGCCTTGGCGCACCGCCTTGGCGCACCGGCCAAACGCCGGCTCAGCCGCGGCCGCAGAGGGCGTGGATGGCGTGGGCGATGGCGATGCCGGTGCACAGGCCGCCGCCGATCTCCACCAGCGTGTGGCCCATGCGCTCGCGCAGCCACTGGTGGCCGCCATCTTCCTTGGCCAGCCGGTTGATCGCCGCCGCCTGCTTGCCGACGTGCTGGCGCAGGCTGTTGGCGTCGATGATGACGATGAAGCACAGCGTGACCGCCACGCCGAAGGCCGGATGGCCGATGCCCTCGCGCAGCGCGATCAGGGTCGCCATGCTCGACACCACGGCGCTGTGATTGCTGGGAAAACCGCCGTTGCCGACCAGGTTGAAGGCCCATTTGCGCGCCCTGGCGCTATTAATCAGAAACTTGATCGGCCCGACCGTGATCCAGGTAATCAGCGGAGTGACGAGGTAAGCGATGTCCATCGGTGGTTCCTTTGCATTTTTGTGCCGCAATTATCGCAGATGGCCCTACAGCGACGGAAGCAAGTAATATAAAATTCAGTCCATTCCTCCATTTCAATAAAAACAACGATGCAACACTTCCGTCTCTCTTTTGCCGTCACCTTCGTCCTGATGGCGCTGGCCGCCTGGTGGGGCTACGCCCACGGCGGCGCCAGCGGCCTGCTGCAAGCGGTGTGGGTGGCCGCCGTGCTGGGCGTGATGGAAGTGTCGCTCTCCTTCGACAACGCGGTGGTCAACGCCTCGGTGCTGCGGCACTGGGACGCGTTCTGGCAAAAGCTGTTCCTGACGGTCGGCATCGTGGTGGCGGTGTTCGGCATGCGGCTGCTGTTCCCGCTGCTGATCGTCTCGCTGGCCACCGGCCTGGGCCTGATGGACGTGTGGCGCATGGCCACCGCCACCCCGGCCGAATACGCCCGCCACCTGACCGGCGCCCACGCCCAGGTGGCGGCCTTCGGCGGCGCCTTCCTGCTGCTGGTATTCCTGAACTTCCTGTTCGACGAGGAAAAAGAGCTGCACTGGCTGGGCTGGATGGAGAAGAAAATGGGCCAGCACGGCACCGAGACCTTGGCCGTGCTGGTGACGCTGGGCGCGGTGTTCGCCTGCGTCGGCCTGGTGCCGGTGGAGGAAAAGTACACGGTGCTGACGGCCGGCGTGGTCGGCGTGGCGGTGTATCTGGCGGTCGGCTGGATCAGCACGCTGCTGGAGGAAGACCCGCCGGAGGACGATGACGACCTCACCGAGGCCGGCGTCGGCGCGGTGGTGGCGACGGTGGCGCGCGGCAGCTTCGGCGGCTTCCTCTACCTGGAGGTGCTGGACGCCTCGTTCAGCTTTGACGGCGTGATCGGCGCCTTCGCCATCACCAGCGACGTCGTCATCATCATGCTGGGGCTGGCCATCGGCGCCATGTTCGTGCGCTCGCTGACGGTGTTCCTGGTGCACAAGGGCACGCTGGACGAGTATGTCTACCTCGAGCACGGCGCCCACTACGCCATCGGCATCCTGGCGCTGATCATGCTGGCCAGCGTCAAATACCACATCCCGGAATGGTTCACCGGTTTGTCCGGGGTAGCGTTCATCGCGGTGGCGCTGTGGTCGTCGATACGCCACAAACGCCGGCTGGCCGCGTGATAAGATTAAAAACATTGCACCCAACACTAGCGATCCATGACCAATTCCAAACGCGTAACGCTCTACCTCGCCGGCCTGCTGGCCGCCGCCCTGCTGATCTTCATGGCCTACACCTGGATCATGCTGCACATGTCCTACTCGGACGGCGAGCGGGCCGGCTACCTGCAGAAATTCTCCAGCCGGGGCTGGGTCTGCAAGACCTGGGAAGGCGAGATCCTGCTGACCTCGATGCCGGGCGCCATCCCCGAGAAGTTCGAATTCAGCGTGCGCGACGACGCCGTCGCCCAGCAGCTGATGGCGGCCACCGGCAAGCGCGTCATCCTGAGCTACGCCCAGCACAAGGGCGTGCCCAGCCAGTGCTTCGGCGAGACCGAGTACTACATCACCAAGGTTCAGGTTCAGCCGTGATTGTTGCCGCGCCGGCAACATGGCGCGGCACTTCCCGAGTTTCCGGTAATCTCTGCAGTATTCCTGACAGAAACCGAAACCACCTATGCCCAAACGCCTCCCCCTCCTGCTCGCCGCCCTGTTGGCGGGCGCCGCAGTTCATGCCCAGGACTTGTCGATGCAGGGCGGCGCCTTGCGCGTCAGCGGCGGCAACCAGAACTCGTTCGCGGTCGGCGTCAACTACGCCCAGCCGGTCGGCGACTACCTGGCGCTGAGCCTGGGCTACCTGAACGAGGGTCATCCGCACAATCACCACCGCGACGGCGTCTCCGGCCAGCTGTGGCTGCGTTCGCACATCAACGAACATGGCCTGTCCTGGGGCGTGGGCGTGGGCCAGTATTATTTCTTCGACACCTCGAAGCCGGGCAGCGGCGGCGAACCGTATATCAACGATCACGGCTGGGCGCCCATCTACAGCGTGCAGGCCACCTGGCACCACCCCAACCGCTGGTACACGCAAGTGCAGCTGAACCGCGTCATACCGACCGGCGCCAAGGATCCGACCACGTCGCTGCTGGCAGGCCTGGGTTACCGCTTCGACAGCATACGCGGCGACAAGCTGCACCTCGATGGCGGCAACTCGACCGACGACACCGTGACGGTGCTGGCCGGGCAAAGCATCGTCAACAGCCTGGAGTCGGAGCGATCCAAGGCCGCCAGCATCGAATACCGCCGCTCGGTCGGGCATTATGTGGACTGGACCGTGACCGGCCTCAGAGAAGGCACCTCGGCCGGCACGCACCGCGCCGGCGTGGCGACGCAGCTGTGGCTGATCCGTTCCTTGAACCGCGAAGTGGAGCTGGGGATGGGCGTGGGGCCGTATCTGGCCTTGGAAGTGCATGACGTGCCGGGCACGCGCTCGCACAAGGCGGGGCTGGTGTCGATGGCGGGCCGTTACCACTTCAGCAAGCGGGTGGTCGGCACGCTGTCGCTGAACCGCGTCGTCACCGACTACCACCGCGACGCCGACCTGCTGCTGGTCGGCCTGGGCTACAGCTACTAGTGGCCTGTAACAATCGAATCCGGAGTGATGCGTCTGCTTAAATCACAGTATTTCCATTTCACCGGCTTGGGCTCCTCGTTGTATTTTCTGATGTAGCGCATGAGCTTTCGCTTGAGGTCAGAAACGGAAGTGAAGACGCCACGGGCTATGACATCGCGCTCAATTTTTCCGAACCAAAGTTCGACCTGATTTAGCCAAGACGAGTAGGTTGGCGTGAAATGCATATGGACATTGGGATGCAGTTCTAGGAACGCGGTAACGAGCTTGGTCTTGTGTGCCGAGAGGTTGTCGGCAATGACGTGAATTTCTTTGCGCTTGGGCTGGCTGGCAACGATATCAGTGAGGAAAGCGACGAACTCGGCCGACGTATGGCTGGTCGCTGTTTTACCCAGCACCTCGCCCGTTTTGGTATTGAAGGCTGCATACAAGGACAGCGTCCCATGGCGGTAGTATTCAAACCCATGTCGTTCAGCGCGTCCCGGCGACAGCGGCAAGACCGGATCCTTACGGTTCAGTGCCTGAATAGCCGTCTTCTCGTCAACACAGAAGACGGCGGCATTCTGGGGCGGGTTCAGATAGAGGCCGATCACATCGGCCGCCTTGGTTTCAAAGTCAGGGTCGTTCGACGACAGGTAGCCTTCGAGTCGGTGGGGTTTGATTCCATGCTTGGCCCAGATGCGCGCAATCGTCATATGCGAAATACCGTCACCAAGTTCCGCAGCGAGCTTGCGGCTCGACCAATGCGTGGAGCCATCGGCAGGCTTGTGCTTCGTGGTCCGCGCAAGCACACGCGCCTCGACCTTGTCGGTGACCTTGAATCGCTCGCGCCCTGCATGGCGCGAATAAAGGCCCGCGAGTCGCTCTGCAGAAAAACGTTTGCTCCACAAGTCGATGAAGTCGTTGCAGCAGTCAAGTTTTCCCTGGATCTCTGCCCATGTGCATCCGTCGGACAGTAACAAAATCAAACGCGCGCGGCGCGCGACGTCAGCCCGAACGTTACGGGCCGAGACCTGTTGTTGAAGTTCCGTTCGCTCACTGTCGGTAAGTATCATGGCGTCCCCCTTGGACATAATGATACTCCGTTTTTAATTGTTACAGTCCACTAGCCGCCGCACCGTCATTCCCGCGCAAGCGGGAATCCATGCTGAACCTATTCAGACGCGTCCCATGGCTTCCCGCCTGCGCGGGAACGAGCGGTCAGCGGGCGCGCCAGACGGCTTTGCCGGCTTCGGCTGGCGGGGCCAGGCGGGCCGCTTCCTTGCGGGCGCGGGCGGCGTCCAGGGTGGCGACCACTGCGCCCTCTTCCGCCTGCCTGCATGCGCCGGCGGCCACCGCCACCTTGGCCTGCACCGCGGCCAGCGCTTTTTGCGCGGCGGCGTGACGGCGGGTTTCCAGTTCCAGCAATTGCTGTTTGGCGGCGGTCATCGCGGCGGTGGTGTCGGCCACCTTGCGCTGCATCGCGGCGTGCGCCTGGGCGGTTTCCAGCAGCGCCCGCTGTGCCGCCGCCTTGTCGGCCGCCGCTTGCACGGTGGCTTGTTCGGCCAGTTCGCGCTGGTGCATGGCGTCGGCTTCGGCCTGCTCGGCGTCGGCGCGCTGGCGCGCGCAGGCGGCGACATTGCGTTCCGCTTCCAGGCGGCCGGCGATCGCTTTCGATGCGCGGATTTCCGAGGCGGTGGTCAGGCGCTGCTGGGTCAGCTTCTGGTCGATCAGCGCCAGCGATTGACGTTCGGTTTCGATGAATTCACGCTCGGCCAGCAACAGCGCTTCGGCGGTGGCGGCCTTCTCCTGCTCGACGCGGGCGCGCTCGGCATGCACCACGCCCAGCTCGACCGCCAGGCGCGCCTGCGCCGCCAGCGCCTGGCCGGCAATGGCTTTCTGTTCGGCTTCCTGCGACACCTGCGCGGCCATCAGGCGCGCGGCTTCGGCTTCTTTTTCGGCGGCGGCGGCCAGGCGCTGCTCGGCCTGCTGCCGCTGGCGATAGGCCTCGGTCTGCGCGCGCTCGGCGGCGATGCGCTGTTGCGCGGCGTCGCTGGCGTCCTGCTCGGCATCGAGCTTTTCCTTCAGCGCGGCGATCGCTTGCTGCTCGGCGGCGGCGCGGGCCCGCTCGGCCTGCAGCAGCGCCTGCGCCTGCTCGGCCTTTTGCGTGGCGACGGCGTTGGCCTGGTTCTGCGCTTCGACGTGCAGCGCCAGCGTGGCGATCTCCTGCTGTTCGGCGGCGTTCTGGCTGGCGGCCAGCTCGGCGGCGGCGCGCGACAGGGCGGCGCGTTCGTCGGCCAGCTCGGCGGCGCGCTGTTGCTCCAGGCTGTCGCTGCGGGCGGCTTCGGCGGCGGCCTGATCGGCGGCCTGGCGCAGCTTGGCTTGCTCCCGCGCCAGCGTCTCGGCTTCGACCTTGGCGTGGGTCGCCAGTTCGGCTTCCTGCTCGGCCTGCACGCGGGCCAGCGCCACGGCGCGCAGCTGGCTGTCCACTTCGATGCGCGCCTCGGTCGCGGCCAGGATGCTGGCGTCGGCGTCGCGGCGCGCCTGGGCGCTGGCGGCGGCCACCATCTCCAGGCGTTCGCGCTGGAGCGCGGCGTCGCGGATTTCTTTTTCGGTTTGCAGGCGCAGATGCAGCGACTGCGCGGCGCTGCGCTCGGATTCGGCCTTGGCCAGCGCGATCTGCTCGCGCTCCTGCTCCAGGTGCGCCAGCGCGCGGGCCTCTTCCAGCGCGCGCACTTCGGCGGCGGCGCGGTTGAAGGCCGATTCGAGCGCGATCTGGTCGGCGCGTTCGCGCTGCACGGTCAGGTCCAGCGCTTCGGCCTCGGCCTGCACCAGCATCTGTGCGGTCTGGCGGGCGGCGTAGGCGTGGCGCTCGCGTTCGCGCGCCATGGTCGCCACGCGGGCGTCGGCGGAAGCGATGCCGACCACTTCCTCCTTGGCGGCCTGCACGGCGGCCACGCGCTCCACCGCTTGCAGACGGGCTTGTTCGGTTTGCGCCGCCAGTTCCTCGGCGGCGCGGGCGGCCCGTTCGGCCAGCTCGGATTCGGCGGCGATCTGTTCGTGGGCGCGCTTGCGGCTTTCGCTCTCGGCCTTGGCGCGCTGTTCGGCGGCCACCCGGATCTGGGTGTCGGCTTCGACCCGGGCGCGCAGTTCGGCGGTTTCCTGCTTGACGGCGTCCAGGCGGGCGACGCTGGCCTGGGCGGCGGCGCGCAGCGATTCGAGGCGCTCGCGGTTGGCGGCGATCGCCTCTTCCGACGCTTGCGCATTTTGCAGCGCGACGGCGGCGGCGGCGGCGTCCATGGCGGCGCGGTCTTCGGCCAGCGAGCGGGCGCGGGCTTCGGCGTGGGCGCGGTTCTCGGCGGCGCAGGCGGCCTTGGCGTCGGCTTCGACGCGGGCGATCGCTTCCTGGATCGCCTTCATTTCCATCGCGGCGCGCGGGGTGTGGGTGGCTTCGTCCGATTCAAGCAGCGACATCATGGGGAGCCGCGTGACGCCGTCTTGTGCGCTGTCTTGTTTGGCCAGTTGTGCTTGCATGAGGGTTCTCGCTAGACGATATATCCCGGCACCAACCGGGACTTCTGAGTTCTCATTATCATGCAAGGAGCAGGCGGGCCGAACCGCAAGGAGAGCGGGAAAAACCCGTCAATTCGCTAGATCGGCAGCGGCGGCTCGTCCATCAGCGAGATCTGCTCCTTCAGCTCCAGGATGCGGTCCTGCCAGTAGCGCTGGGTGTTAAACCACGGGAAAGCCACCGGGAAGGCCGGATCGTCCCAGCGCCGCGCCAGCCAGGCCGAGTAATGGATCAGGCGCAAGGTGCGCAGCGCCTCGACCAGGTGCAGCTGGCGCGGGTCGAACTCGCAGAAGTCCTCGTAGCCGGCCAGGATGTCGCACATCTGGCGCACCTGGTCGGCGCGCTCGCCGGACAGCATCATCCACAAGTCCTGGATCGCCGGGCCCATGCGGCTGTCGTCGAAGTCGACGAAGTGCGGGCCGGCGTCGGTCCACAGGACATTGCCGCCGTGGCAATCGCCGTGCAGGCGCAGCTGCGGCAGCTCGCCGGCGCGCTCGTAGCTGCGGCGCACGCCGTCCAGCGCCTGCGCCGCGACGCTGGCGTAGGCTGCCCGCAAATCGGCCGGAATGAACTGGCTGCCCTGCAGGAACTCGCAAGGCTCGACGCCGAAGGTGGCGATATCGATCGCCGGCCGCTGCCGATACGGCTTGATCGCGCCGACGGCGTGGATGCGGGCGATGAAGCGCCCGGTCCACTCCAGCACCGATGGATCGCTCAGCTCGGGCGCGCGGCCGCCGTGGCGGGTGAACACGGCAAAGCGGAAGCCGTTGAAGTGATGCAAGGTGGCCCGGTCCGGCCCCAGCGCCAGCGCCGGCACCACCGGGATCTCGCGCGCGGCCAGTTCATCGGTGAAAGCGTGCTCTTCCAGGATGGCGGCGTCGCTCCAGCGGCCGGGACGGTAAAACTTCACCACCAGCGGCTGGGCGTCCTCGATGCCGACCTGGTAGACCCGGTTTTCATAGCTGTTCAGTCCCAGCAGGCGGCCGTCGCCGCGCAGGCCGATGCTGTCGAGCGCGTCGAGCACGCATTCGGGATTGAGCGCCGAATACGGATGCGGCGCCTGTTCCTGCTGATTGTCGGCCGCCCCGGTGAGCGGGTCGGCCATGCTGGCGGCCAGGGCCGCGGCGCGGGCGTCTTCTGCTTCGTCGTCGAAATGATCTTGGTTCATCCCCGCATTGTACGGGGCGCGGCGTGTATACTGTCGGCTTCAATCCAATAAAAAGAGCAAGCCATGCAACTCGACCAGCCACTGAGCGAAAAAGAATTCGACGAATTAGACAACTTCCTGTTGTCCGACCGCAGCCCTGAAGATGCGATGACGATGGATATGCTGCACGGCTATCTGACCGCCATCGCCATCGGCCCGGAACCCATCATGCCGGTGGAGTGGCTCAAGCGGGTCTGGGGCCAGGAAGACACCGACGTGCCGAAATTCAAGAACGACAAGGAAGAGGAACGCATCCTCAACCTGATCATGCGCTTCATGAACGAAGTGCTGGTGACGTTCGAAGTGGCGCCGAAGGAATTCGAACCGCTGTTCGTCGAGCACGAGCACGAAGGCCAGACCCTGATCGACGCCGAAGCCTGGTGCTGGGGCTTCTGGGAAGGCATGGAGCTGCGTCCGGGTTCGTGGGACGAGATCTGGGAATCGGACATCCAGGAACTGATGAAGCCGATCTACCTGCTGGGCGCCGACGAGATCGAGGAAGAGGAACTGCCGCTGGTGGAAGATCCGGTCAAGGCGCACAAGCTGGGCCAGGAACTGGAAGCGAACCTGCCGGCCATCTACAAGTTCTGGGTACCACGCCGCAAACCGGCCGTCACCACCCTGGTGCGCGACGAGCCCAAGGTCGGCCGCAACGACGACTGCCCTTGCGGCAGCGGCAAGAAATACAAGAAGTGCCACGGCGCTGATTCGGCGGAGTAAGACCCCTCACCTTGCGTGGCGCTTGCCGGCTACTGCCGCCGGCCGCCACGCTGTCTACCAGCCCCGTAAGCCACCGGCCACTGCTGGGCATTCGCACCTGAAAGAAATAGGGTAACTATTCAGCCTGAGTGAATCGACCAGAAAGCTGTTGTAAACGAAAGGCGGATAGTCCATCATGTCGGGATGCCGCCAAAACTGCCCCGCCCCGACTTGTCCACCCTGTCCGAAGAGGGGAAGGACAAATTGATCGTTCACCTGATGGACATGATCGACGGCTTGTTGGCGCAGGTTTTCACGCTGACGGCGAAGGTGGAAAAGCTGGAGCGCCAGGTGGCCAAGGACAGTGAAAATTCGAGCAAGCCGCCATCGTCCGACGGGCTGGCGAAAAAGCCGCCGAAGACCAGCTCGCTGCGCGGCAAGTCCGGCAAAAAAGTGGGCGGCCAGCCCGGCCATCAAGGTAAAACGCTCGAGCGGGTGGCCGAGCCGACCATCACGGTGGACCATCCGTTGCCGGGACAATGCGGCCGCTGCCATAGCGCCTTGCCGCTGAGCCAGGCGCAAGTACTGGAACGCCGTCAGGTGTTCGATGTGCCGGCCAGCGCCTTCGATGTGATCGAACACCGCACCTACACGGTGGCGTGCTCCTGTGGCCAGCGGCACGACAGCGTGTTTCCTCCCGAGGTCACCGAGATGGCGCAGTACGGCCCGACCGTGCGGGCGTTGGGCGTGCACCTGACGCAAGGGCAAATGCTGCCTTACGCGCGCGCCGCCGAACTGATTTCCGAGTTGTATGGTTTGCCGGTGTCGCCGGCAACGCTGCTGGCCTGGGTCGGCGAGGCTGGCGCCGCCTTGCAGGGCACGGTCGATGTGATCGCCCGCCAGTTGCATCACGCCCCGGTGCTCTGTGCCGACGAGTCGGGCCTGCGCGTGGGCGGCAAACTGCATTGGCTGCATGTGGCGGCCACCGCCACGCTGACCTGGTATGGCATGCACGCAAAGCGCGGCGTGGACGCCATGGCCGCGCATGGCATCCTGCCCCAACGTATCGGCGTCCTGGTACATGATTGCTGGGCTCCTTACTGGAAACTCGACGACGGCCCGCACGCGCTGTGCAATGCCCACCTGCTGCGCGAACTGATCTATGTGCGGCAGGTGACCGGCCAAAGCTGGCCAACCACCCTGGCTGAAATGCTGCTCAACGCCCAGCGGCTGACCGTGGCGGCGCGACAAAAACAGCAGCCGCTCGACGCCGACACCGTCGCCGCCTTCGCCGCCGTCTATGACGATATCGTGCGCGAAGGTGAGCAACTTCATCCCGTCATCCTCAAGCCCAACGGCAAGCCCGGCAAACAGTCCGAGGCCCACAACTTGTTGCGCCGCTTCCGGCTGCACGCCGACGCCATCCTGCGTTTCATCGCCGATCCTGCGGTCCCGTTCTCGAACAACATCGCCGAGCGTGCCGTGCGCATGCCAAAAGTGAAGCAGAAGATATCAGGCTGCTTCCGTACCGTCACCGGCGCCAACAATTTCTGCACCATCCGCTCCTGCCTCGATACGCTGCGCAAGCAAGGCCACGGCATGCTTGAAGTATTACGTCGCGCATTTATTGGCGACCCGATCATGCCTGCCGCATAGCGGCTGAATAGTTACGAAATAGGAACCGATTTCGAATTGAGAATTTACATGCGCTGGGTGCGATAATGACACATCGTTTTGCGGAGTTAAAGATGGCTGATAAGTTTATGGAGTTCGTTCAGGAGCAGGCTTCGATGACGCGGCAAGACCCGAATTCTGAGCTGTCTATTGAAGCCAACAAGAAACGTTGGCTTGGCCACCTGGACAACTTGGGCATGTTCGTTGACGAGGCTCTTAAAGCGTACGCTGAGGCGGGAATTAAGACGACTAAGCGGATGATTGGAATCACAGAAGAGCAGACCGGGGAGTATCAGGCGCCGCAGTTCGAGATCAGCGTTGGCAGCGCTATCGTCCGATTAAGGCCAATTGGTACATTTTAATCGGCGCGTTCGGCCGAGTTGATATGGAAGGTCCGCGCGGTGTGTGCCGCCTGGTTCTTGTGCCGAGAAAAGCGCAAACCCCTTCGTTCGCCTTCAGCGCCGAGGACGCCGAGGAGTATCCAAAAGAAAAGCCATGGGCGGATCTTGTGTGGAAGATCATGCCAGCTCCGCCGGCGCGCACTTACGTCGACCTCGATTCACCAGTCTTTTTGGATGTCTTGATGAAAGTTGTTCGCGGTGGCTAGAGTCAGCTTTTCCGAGCTGGAGCAGACATTACCCGAAGTTGCACGTCACCACACCTTGGTCTCCACTGCCATCTACGACATGTTCGCCCTTACGGCTCCGATGCAGTTGCTGACGCGCCCAAGTCTGGAAGGATATGCGGGACTGCCTGTGGAAGAGGTCCGTGCGTTAGTGCTTGCTGAACATGATCATAATAGCGCCCTGTCCGTGCTGGCGTGCGTGGAAGCGGCCCTTCGCACTGACTATTTGAAGCGATGCTATGGCAAGCAAAAGTTTGTCAGCGTGGCCGGCAACGCCATCCGCGCCAGCCACGGCCTGGCCTTGTCGAGCGCGGCCAACACGCTGCTGGCCGCGCGCAGCAGGGACCGGGACGGCAGGTCTACTTCGTCTCGCAGGGCGGCTTCGACACGCACGGCGGCCAGGCCTACCAGCAGTTCGACATGCTGCGCCAGGTATCGCAGGCGCTGGCCGCGTTCCAGCTGGCGCTGGCGGAGATCCGCGCCGCCCAGCAGGTGACCAGCTTCACGATGTCCGAATTCGGCCGCACCTTGCAGCCCAACAGCGGCGGCACCGATCACGCATGGGGCAATCATCACCTGGTGGTCGGCGCGGCGGTCAAGGGCGGGCTGTACGGCCAGTTCCCCGACTTCACGCTGGGCGGCAAGGACGACGCCACCGGACGCGGCGCCTGGATACCGCAGTTCTCCAACCAGCAATACGGCGCCACGCTGGGGAGCTGGTTCGGCGCCGACGCCGACATGTTGCAGAACCAGGTCTTCAAGAATGAGCTGGCGAGCTTCCCGCAGGCCGACCTGGGATTCATGCTGAACTGACGCCATCATTTGTCGCGTATTTTTAACATTCCCGTCCGGCGCAAAAACTTCATTCCCGTCAGCAAAACAACCCTGCTATAGTGAATTAGTGCTATCAATCAGGGAGTTGCATGTCGTCGACGCGCGCCGGCCGGAGGGATGTATGAAATACCTGCTTTGCTGCCTCGTCCTGGCCTGCCGCCTGGGCTCGGCCTCGGCCGAAACCATCACGCTGGGCGCGGAAGACGACTGGGCGCCGTACTCGTCGGCGGTGCAGCGCAGCGCGCGCGGCTTCGCGGTCGACGTGATCCGCGAAGCCTTCGCCGCCGTCGGCGTCACCGTCAACTTCGAAGTACTGCCCTACGCCCGCTGCCTGGACGACACCAGGCGCGGCCGCCTGGTCGGCTGCTTCGACGCCGTGCCCAACGCCATGATAGGCGGCAGCTTCCTGTGGCACCAACATCCGCTGTTCACCACCCACATGAACGTCTACGCGCTGGGCGACTCGCCGGAAAGCGGCTTGACCGTCCGCCACCTGGAGGGCAAAACCGTGGGCGTCGAACGCGGCTACGAATACGGCGACGAGTTCGACCTGAACACCAAAATCGTGCGCCGCATCGTCGACAAGAACGTGCAGGGATTCCGGATGTTGCTGGCCAGGCGGATTCAATACATGGCGGCCGAAGAACGCATCGCGAAAGCACTGTTCATCAAGGAGGCGGCGGAATTCGGCGGCAAGTTCAAGCTGGTGGGCACGGTCGCCACGCCCGGCCTGTTCATCGCCTTCAGCAAGACGGGGCCGGACGGCGCCAAATATCTCGCTCAATTCAACCGCGGTTACACGATCATTCGGGACAGTGGCCGCTACAAGGCGATTGAGGCCATCTGGTTTTAAGTCGCCAACGGAGGCCATGTGCAAGCGGTACCAGCCAAGCTCGGTCTACAGTCGCCTTCGGGCAAGGACGGCGGTCCGCCCGCCGCAGCGCTGCTGTCCGGCGACTCCATCGCCGCGCGCCTGCTGCGGATTATTTTCTGCTGCTACTTCATCGTGACCGTGGTGGTCACGCTGGTGCAGCTGGCGGCCGAATACAAGCACACCAAGGAACGCCTGGTGCTTGAGATCCGCGCCATGCAGCAAACCTTCGGCCCCGGCATCGCCGACGCCATGTGGCGCTTCAACGACGACATCCTGCGCGGCATCCTGACCGGCATGAGCGAACTGCCGGTGGTGGCCGGCATCAAGGTGGCCGACGACCACGGCAAGCTGGTGCGCGCCGTCGGCACCGTGCTCGACCAGGGCGTCAAGGTGCACGCCGGGGCCGATGGCCATCTGAAGCCTGAGCCGGCCAGTGCAGGCCTGTTCGCGGAAATCTTCAGCCAGGACTTCCCCATCATCTACAACGACGAGAACGGCCAGGCGCGCGTGATCGGCACCTGGACCGTGTATTCGAACCAACGCATCATCGTCAAGCAGGTCGAATACGGCTTCTTCCTCATCCTGGTCAACTCCGTCATCAAGACCTGCGCCCTGTGGTTCATTTTCCTGTTCGTGGTGCGGCGCTACCTGGGCCAGCCGCTGCGCCAGTTGAGCCAGTTCGTCGGCCAGCTCAACATCGACAACCTGGGCGACCGCGTGTTCGTGCTGAACGACCGCGGCCACCACGAGCTGCATCTGCTGACCAACAAGCTCAACGAAATGATCGCCAACATCAAGGCCTCGGTGGCCGAGAATGAACAGCTGTACCGCCAGCTGCAAGTGGAGCAGACCGCCACCCGGCAACTGAACGAATCGCTGGAACGGCGCGTGTCCGAACGCACGGCCGACCTGGTCACGGCCAACAAGGATTTGGCGCGGGCCATCGACACCTTGCGGATCGCGCAGCAGGAATTGGTCAACAGCGAAAAGCTGGCGGCGCTGGGATCGCTGGTGGCGGGCGTCGCGCATGAGTTGAACACGCCGATCGGCAACGGCCTGCTGGCGGCCACGGTGCTGGCCGACAAAACGCGCCAGTTCGCCAGCGACTACCGCACCGGCCTGACCCGCAGCACCACCGAAGCCTACATCAGCGACATGAGCCAGATCACCGAGCTGGTGGTGCGCAATATCGCCCGCTCTGCCGACCTGGTGACCAGCTTCAAGCAGGTGGCGGTCGACCAGACCAGCTCGCAGCGACGCCGCTTCTACCTGTCGGCCGTGGTCGCGGAAAATATCAAGGCGCTGCGGCCGACGATAAACAAAACCGCCTACGTCATCGAGCAGTCCGTCCCGGACGACCTCATCATGGACAGCTATCCGGGGCCGATCGGCCAGGTGCTGATCAACCTGATCAACAACGCCATCGTGCACGGCTTTGCGGGACGCAGCAACGGCACCATCACGATCGCCGCCAGCGCGGCCGAGGATGGCTGGCTGGAGCTGCGCGTCAGCGACGACGGCGTGGGCATCGCGCCGGACCACCTGGGCCGCATCTACGATCCCTTCTTCACCACCAAGCTGGGCGCGGGCTGTTCGGGACTGGGGCTCAACATCAGCCACAACATCGTGACCGGCCTGCTGGGCGGGAAAATCCGCGCCACCAGCCAGGTCGGCGGCGGCACCACCTTCGCATTGCACCTGCCGCTGGTCGCCCCGCGCCACGACGAACTGCCTGGGGCAGTGGATGCCTGATCCTTGGCGGCCCCAGCGCTATTATGGTTGCAATACCGAGCTCTCTCCATCGCCAAGAACTATCTGGTACATCAATCACTGTAGCTTAGCTAGAAAAAAACCCGCTTTGCAGCGGGTTCTATACTGATCCTATGCCGCCAACCGCCCATGCCCACCGGGCTTACCATCTGGCGAATCAGGGTCACTATTTTTTTCGGCAGCCTTCGATGCCTTCAAGTTTGCATACTCAATGGCGATTTTCTTAAATTCAGCTTCGGCGAAACGCTTAAGCGCATCGCGCATCAATGGCTGATAACCTAAGCCATGGAACTCTGCAATCTTCTTATAGTCCTCGATCAGTTCCTTTTGCAGACGTATGGAAATCATCTGCAATCCAAGGCCATCATCAAGTTGTTGTTCCATTTCTTTTGAGGCAGCTTTTGCGTGCGCCTCGTCACGACCCAGCACGCCGTCTTCCCATGCCTCAGGCGTACCTTCGATTTTTGGGATGCTCATGATACTCTCCTGTGTGCTTTCATAACTCCTATACTTCCGTTACTTACCTTTAGTTTCTTAGATGCGAATTTCGTCTTTATTCGCTTCGTATGCAGTGATAATGTGACAGTTACCGTCACGCATTTGAAAAACAACTTTTAGCAATCGCCCCTTGCGGGTCTCCGCGACAAACCACAACGTTGGGGGATTACGCTTGTGCTCTTCGCGTTCGTCGGTCAGCAACACTCCACACCGATTATCAAAGCACTCAGATATTTCTTCGCGAGTGACTCCATGCTTGTGCTGTAGCTTAGTGCTGATCGTCGCTGAGATGATGACTGAGATCACATTCGCCCCTGTATATACAAAACATACGTCGAAAATTTCATGCAATCAACAAATTTGGCTATTTTTTACAAAAAAAACACCAAAATGATTTGCATTTAACAACAAACCGCAGGCGAAATCAGCTCCCTTTAAGTCAGCATTGTATATACACTATGCTATCCCATACTTTGACGGCGCACAATTGCCATCATTTGTACGTGGGTGAACCCCAACCAAAGGCCAATGTCCTGATTTGTCACTCATAGCTTCCACTGCTTTTCGCCGCGTTTCTCGCTCGGAATTGGTGTAGGTCTGATCGTCAAAATCGGTGTCAACCTCAACCTTTAACCGAGCGGCAATGCGACATCCCCATGCCGCGTCAGTTGGCGCCAGCAGGGCTGCGCAGCCGGGCGATTCCTTTGACCAGGGTTGCCAGTCCGACAAACAGCACCAGCAGCCCCACCGCGTTGAGCATGGTCCGGCCGTAGCCGATGCTGCCGGCATCGATGAAATGGTAGGGGTACATGCCGATCAGCTCGCCGCGCAGCAGGATGTAGGCGAAATAGACCGCCGGGTAGACGCTCCAGGCCAATGGCGCCAGCGTGGCGGCTTGCTGGCGCGGCACGCGCACGATCCAGTATGTGAACAGCGTCAGCGGCACGGCATAGTGCAGCGTGATATCGGCCACCCACTGCCAGCCCTGGGGATTCCAGACATGGCGCAGCAGGAAATGGTAGGCGATGCAGACAAACACGATGGCCGTCGTGGCGCAGCCCAGCTTGGAATCCGAGGCGAACCAGCGCCCCGCCCGCGTGCCGCCGAACGCCAGCGGCAGCGTCAACACCAGTGCGACGAAGAGATTGGTCGTGATCGTGAAGAAGCCGAAGTAAAGTATCAGGCTGTCGACGAGCGATTTGCCGCCATGCAGATACAGCCACATTTGCAGCACCAAGCCGAACCACGCAATTGCGGCAATCAAGAGCGACGCAATACGGTCGCGGCCGCTGGGTGCTGTCGTCATCGGCTCCCCAAGTTCGCGCGGCCAGGACTGCGCAGCCGGGCGATGCCTTTGACCAGGGTGCCCAAGCCCACAAACAGGACCAGCAGGCCAACCGCGTTCAACAAGGTCCGGCCGTAGCCGATGCCGGCGGCGTCGATGAAATGATAGGGATACAGGCCGATCAACTCGCCACGCAGCAGGACGTAGGCAAAATAAGCCGCCGGATAGGCGCTCCAGGCCAACGGCGCCAGCGTGGAGACAGGCTGTTGCGGCACGCGCCAGAGCCAGTAGGCGAGCAGCATCAGCGGCACCACATCGTGCAGCGTCATGTCGGCCACCCACTGCCAGCCCTGCGGGCTCCAGAGATGCTGCAGCAGGATATGGTAGGCGATGCAGACAAACATGATGGCCGTCGTGGCGCAGCCCAGCTTGGCGTCCGTGGCAAACCAGCGCGCCACCCGCGTGCCGCCGCAGACCAGCGGCAGTGTCGCCCCAAGGCCGAACCACGTCGCCACCGCGATCACGGTCAGCGCGATACGGTCGCGCGGGAGATGTCTTGCTGTCATTGGCGCTCGCTTATTCAACCGTCAGTTCATCGGGGACATTGTAGACAAAGGCTTTGCTGTCGAACATCAGCTTCCAGGCCTTGGCCTCCAACGGCGCGCCGTATTGCGTGCCCTTGACGCTGACCGTCAGCGGCCCCGGTTGCGGGCCGATGACGTCGGCGCTGCGGTAGGTCCAGCGGCTGTGCTCGCAGCGCATCGGCTCGGTATCGTCCATCGTCTCGGCTTCCTGCACAGCCGGCTCGGCGCTGGTCTGCTCCGGGTTGCCCATCGCTTCCACCGCCTTGCGCCAGCTCTCGTGGTCGGCGTTGGCCTGGGCGCAATCGCCCGGCTCGGCATCGACCGACGCCTTCAAGCGGGCCAGCAAGGCGATCTCCTCGCCATGCGGCGCCAGCATCACGTTGCTGACCATGACCTGCTCGGAGACCGGCACGGTGCCGGTCTGCACCTTCAAGACCCAGCCCCAGGTGCGCTCGGACAGCGCTTCAAAGCGCACCTTTTCCGGCGTTACCGGCACATCGCTCTCGTAGCGGAACGCCGAGCTGATCTCGACCAGTCCACCGCCGGGTTTGGTGTCGGGACGGATCTGGAACACGCCGTAGAAATTCCGGCCATTGCCTTTCAGCGACACACCGCTGGCGGCGAAGAACAGCTCGTCGCTCGCCCCCACCGCCTCGATGCGCGCCTGCTGGATCACCCGCACCAGGAAGGGTTCGTTGGATTCGTCCACATACACCCAGCCCTTTTTCTCCGCCGAGTACTTGCCGTAGGTGCGCGTCATCGCCTCGTCGATGGAGGCCGCCTCGTCGATCTTGATCAGCTGCGGCTCGGAATTGGCCTTGATGAAGGCCGCCACCAGCAGCGCGATCATCAGCACGCCCGGCACCGCCAGCGTGTACAGCACGTAGCGCGGCCACTTGCGCCGCTTGGGCGGCGGCGCAGTGAGCACGGGAGTTGCTTCGGCGACGCCGGGTTCGATCAGATCAGACATGGGAATTCCTGCAAAGAAGTTGCTATTTTAACATTTGCAGAATTGTAATGTTAAAAAGAAAAACCGTGCGCGCGATAGGCGTGCGCGTCACTTGACCACCTTGGTCACCCATGCGCGCAGCGAGACGCCACCGCCCGGCATGCCTTCCGACTTCAGGCCGCCCAGCGCCAGCTTGCCGACGGTGATGGTCAGCGGGCCGGCGTCCTTGTCGTCGGCGGTGACCACGGTCAGCTTGGCCTCCAGCGCGGCGCCGGCATCGCGCCCCAGCCACAGGGCCAACGCCGACGTTATCAAAAAAAGTTTCAATTTTTCCATGATTTTTCCCGCGGGCGAAAAAAAACAGGCTCGACGGAACCTGTTTCGGTGAGGCGCGCAGCTTACAGCTTGATGAAGTGCTCGCGGTAGTATTTCAGCTCGTCGATCGACTCGATGATGTCGGCCATCGCGGTGTGCTTCTGGTGCTTCTTGAAGCCGCCGACGATTTCCGGTTTCCAGCGCTTGCACAGCTCCTTGAGCGTGGACACGTCGATATTCCGGTAGTGGAAGTAGGCTTCCAGCTTCGGCATGTAGCGCACCATGAAGCGGCGGTCCTGGCCGATGGTGTTGCCGCACATCGGCGCTTTGCCCTTCGGCACCCACTGCTTCATGAACTTGATCAGTTCCTCTTCGGCCTGCGCTTCGGTCACGGTCGACGCCTTGACGCGCTCGATCAGGCCGGAACGGCCGTGCGTGCCCTTGTTCCAGGCGTCCATCTTGTCCAGCGTCTCGTCGCTCTGGTGGATCGCGAACACCGGGCCTTCGGCCAGCACATTGAGGTGCATGTCGGTGATCACCACGGCAACTTCGATGATACGGTCGGTGTCCGGCTCCAGACCGGTCATTTCCATATCGACCCAGACCAGGTTGAATTCATTCTGGCGCGGGGTGATGGCCTCGGGTGCGGAACCTTCTGGCAATTCGTTAGCTTGTGACATAATTCTCTCTTGGCTTCATTAATCCGAATCCGCCATTTTCTCACAGGCATAGAATGTATTCACTCGCGTTTTCGATTTTGTTTGTATCTTTCATCATTTTGACGCTGATCGTGCGCTTCTGGCTCGCCTCGCGCCATATCCGCCATGTGCTGGCCCACCGCAGCGCCGTGCCGGCCGAATTCGCCGAGAAAATCCCCCTCGCCGCCCACCAGAAGGCTGCCGACTACACCGTCGCCCGCACCAAGTTCGGCCTGTTCACCCTGCTGGTCAACACCGTGGTGCTGGTCGGTTTCACCTTGCTGGGCGGCCTGCAATGGCTGTCGGTCGAGATCTTCAAGCTGACCGGCCCCGGCATGGTCTACCAGCTGGCGCTGCTGGGTGCCTTCGCCCTGATCAGCGGCATCATCGACCTGCCGTTCGACTACTACAAGCAATTCGGCCTGGAGCAGCGCTTCGGCTTCAACAAGATGACACCCGGCCTGTTCTTCGCCGACATGCTCAAGGGCCTGCTGCTGGGCGCGGCCATCGGCCTGCCGCTGGTGTGGGTCATGCTGACCCTGATGGAAAAATCCGGCAAGCTGTGGTGGTTGTACGCCTGGCTGGTGTGGAGCGGCTTCCAGCTGTTGATGATGGTGCTGTTCCCGACCGTGATCGCGCCGCTGTTCAACAAGTTCACGCCGCTGGAAGACCAGTCGCTGAAGGCCCGCATCGAAGGCCTGATGCGCCGCGTCGGCTTCGCCTCCAAGGGCCTGTTCGTGATGGACGGCTCCAAGCGCAGCGCCCACGGCAACGCCTACTTCTCCGGCTTCGGCGCCAACAAGCGCATCGTGTTCTTCGACACCCTGCTGTCGCGCCTGCAACCACAGGAGATCGAGGCGGTGCTGGCGCACGAGCTGGGCCACTTCAAGCTCAAGCACATCATCAAGCGCATCGGCATGATGTTCGCGCTGTCGCTGGCCTTCCTGGCGCTGCTGGGCTACCTGAAGAACCAGCTGTGGTTCTACACCGGCCTGGGCGTCGATCCGCTGCTGCTGCCGGGCCAGGGCAACGACGCCATGGTGCTGCTGCTGTTCATGCTGGTGCTGCCGGTGTTCACTTTCCTGTTCGGCCCGCTGACCTCGATCAGCTCGCGCAAGCACGAGTTCGAGGCCGACGCCTTCGCCGCCCAGCACACCGACGCCCGCGACCTGGTCTCGGCCCTCGTGAAAATGTACGAGGACAACGCCTCGACCCTGACGCCCGATCCGCTGCACTCGGCCTTCTACGACTCGCACCCGCCGGCCAGCGTGCGCATCCGTCACCTGCACGCGGCGGCTGCATGAGCATCGACAACCCCACCCACGCCGACCTGCTGAACCGCAACTGCCATCCGGCCAAGGACGCGCTCAGCGCCGACGACGCCGCGCGCCTGCTCGCGCTGCTGCCCGGCTGGTCGCTGGAAGACGGCAAGCTGGTGCGCACCTTCGGCTTCAGCAATTACTATCGCACCATGGCCTTCGTCAACGCGCTGGCCTACCTGAGCCACGCGGAAGACCATCACCCGGAAATGACCGTGACCTATAAAAACTGCATCGTCCGCTACGACACCCACTCGGTCAACAACGGCCAGGGCGGCCTGTCGAACAACGACTTCATCTGCGCGGCCAAGGCCGGCGTACTGTTCCATTCGACGGCGGCCAAGCAATGAGCAATCCCACCCAACTGAGCGCCATCATCATCGCCGCCCACGGCCGCCATTATCTGGCCGAGGCGGACGGCGTCAAGCTGCAATGCGTCACGCGCGGCAAGAAGACCAACGTCGCCGTCGGCGACCAGGTGCGCATCACGCTGACCTCGCCCGACCAGGGCGTGATCGACAAGATCGAGGAGCGCAAGACCCTGCTCTACCGCTCGGACCAGTACAAGTCCAAGCTGCTGGCGGCCAACCTGACGCAGCTGTTCATCGTCGTCGCCACCGAGCCCGGCTTCGCCGACGACCTGGTGTCGCGCTCGCTGGTGGCGGCCGAGGCGGCCGGCATCATCGCCCGCCTGATCCTCAACAAGACCGACGTCACCGAATCGCTGGCGCGCACCCGCGAGCGCCTGCAACCGTACGCCTCGCTGGGCTACCCGGTGCACGAGGTGTCGGCCAAGGCCAGGCCGGACGAGGCGCTGGCCGTGCTCAAGCCGCTGCTGGCCGGCCAGTCGTCGATCCTGATCGGCCAGTCCGGCATGGGCAAGTCCTCGCTGATCAACCTGCTGGTGCCGGACGCCGACATCGCCGTGCGCGAAATCTCCGCCGCGCTCGACACCGGCAAGCACACCACCACCTTCACCCGCCTGTACCAGCTGCCGGAACTGGGACCGGATTCTTCCATCATCGACTCGCCCGGCTTCCAGGAATTCGGCCTGTACCACCTGAGCGAGGGCATGCTGGAGCGCGCCTTCGTCGACTTCGAGCCCTACCTGGGCCAGTGCAAGTTCTACAACTGCCGCCACCTGATCGAACCGCAATGCGCGATCCTGAGCGCCGTGGCCGAAGGCAAGATCGCCAAGATGCGCCATACCTTGTACGGCCAGCTGTTGCATGAATCGTCGCAAACACTCTACTGAAAAAAACAATTGTAGTAGCTCACGCACAACGTGCATTTGAGGACTATAATTCCCCAAGGCAATTATCCGGCCCGAGGATAGCGATGGACATGTTTGCGGTCGACGACGACGTAGCGCACTGGGATGCGGCCCTGCTGCCGCTGCGCGGTCCTGCGCGTTTGCCGGTGCTGGTGCCGCTGGCCTGGCACCTGCGCCAGCGCGACACCCCGCGCGCCGTCGCCCTGGCCACCGAGGGCCGCCAACTGCTGCCCGCCACCTCGCTGTCGCAGGAAGACATGCGCCTGGTGTCGGCCCGCCTGCTGCTGGTGCAGGCCGAAGCCATCTGGCTGGCCGGCGAACTCGATGACGCCGCCGTGCTGGCCGAACAAGCCTACGAGCAACTATGCCAGCTGGGCGACCACCGGGGCTGCGCCGACGCCCACTGGCTGCGCGCCTGGATCGCCATCGACCGCGGCGACCACCGCGCCGGCGAGAGCGAACTGGAACTGATGGCCGCCGCCGCCCGCCAGGCTGGCGACGCGCAGCGCGCCGACATCGCCGAAGCGGCCATCGCCCGCTGGGCCGTGCTGCAAGACCACCGCTCGGCCGAACGCCGCTGGGGCCAGCGCTTCGCCGCCGACCAGGCGCCGCAGCATCCCGGCGCGGCGGCCTGGGTGTACGACTACTTCGGCCTGTCGGCCAGCCAGCACAGCGACCACGGCGCCGCCGCGCGCCACTACATCCACTGCTACGAAACGGCGCTGGAGACGGGCCAGGTGCGCGTGGCCGTCACTGCCGCGATCAACATCGGCCTCAATTTCACCATCCTCAACGACCACCACTCGGCGCTGGAATGGATGCAAAGCGCGCTCGATCTGGCGCGCCCGACCGGCTGGCCGCGCAGCATCGGCGCCTGCCTGATGCACACCGCCGAGACCATGCGCCGCCTGGGCCGGCTCGACGCCACCGCGGAGCTGCTGCACGAAGCGCTGCAGATCATGACGCCGCTGCCGGGCGCGCGCAGCTACGCGCACGCGCTGTCCTACCTGGGCGACCTGGCGCTGGACAAGGCCGACTACCCCGGCGCGCTCAACGCCTTCCACCGCATGGCGGGACGCGCCGACGCGCTGGGCCAGGCCGACTTCCAGTCGATCGCGCGGCGCGGCCAGGCGCACGCGCTGTGCTTCCTCGACCGCCCGCAGGAAGCGCTGGAGATGGCCGAGCGCGCGGTCGAACTGGCGGCCGAACAGGCCAACCGCAACAACCACGTCGCCGCGCTGCGGGTGCTGTCGGTGATCCACGAACGCCACGCGCTGCCGCCGCCGGCCGGCATGACCGAGCAAAACGCCACGCTGCACTATCTGCACCTGGCGCTGGAGGTGGCCTCCGCCATCGACGGCTACACCCTGCCCGGCGAGCTGCACGACGCGCTGGGACGCGAATACGCGCGGGTCGGCGACTACGCCAAGGCCTACGCGGCGGCGCAGACGGCGGCCGCCGCGCGCCAGAAGACCCACAGCCAGGAAGCCACCAACCGCGCCATCGCCATGCAGGTGCACCACCAGACCGAGCACGCGCGCGCCGAGGGCTTGCACCACCGCGAACTGGCGGCCTCCGAGGCGCGCCGCGCCGAAGTGCTGCAGCAGACCAGCACCACGCTGGAGCGCCTGTCGGCCATCGGCCAGGAGATCACCACCCACCTCGACGCCGCCGCCGTGTTCCAGGCCCTGACCCGCCATGTCCAGGGCCTGCTGCCGGCCAACAGCTTCGCCATCTACCTGTGCGACGCCGGCGGCGAAACCGTCAGCCGCGCCTTCGGCATCGAGAACGGCCACGCGCTGCCGACCAACACCATCGCCATCGGCAACCCGCGCGCCAACTCGGCGCGCTGCGTGCGCGAGCGGCGCGAGATCTATGTCGAGGAAGCGGGACCGGACGACATCTTCCTGGCGCCCGGCACCGAGTTGATGGTCAGCGCGCTGTACGTGCCGCTGCTGGTGGGCGAACGCGCGCTGGGCGTGATGACGGTGCAGGCCATGCACGCGCGCGCCTACGGCGAACGGGAACGGCTGATCTTCCGCACGCTGTGCGCCTACGGCGCCATCGCGCTCGACAACGCCGAAGCCTACCGCCAGCTGAAGGACGCGCAAACCCAGCTGGTGTCGCAGGAAAAGCTGGCGGCGCTGGGGTCGCTGATGGCCGGCGTGGCGCACGAACTCAATACGCCGATCGGCAACAGCCTGCTGATCGCCAGCACGCTGATCCAGAAAACCGAGGAGCTGGAAACGCAGGTCAACGGCGCCGGCCTGCGCCGCTCCGAGCTGGCCACCTACCTGTCGGACGCCCGCAAGGCGCACGAGCTGGTGATGCGCGGCCTGACCAGCGCGGCGGACCTGGTCAACAGCTTCAAGCAGGTGGCGGTCGACCGCACCACCGAACAGCGCCGCGAGTTCAACCTGCAGCAGGTGTCGCACGAAGTGATCGCGACGATGATGAACCGCATCCGCGCCGCCAACCACCGCATCGAGATCGAGGTGCCGGAACTGATCTCGATGGACAGCTATCCGGGGCCGTTCGGCCAGGTCATCGCCAACTTCATCAACAACGCGCTGCTGCACGCCTTCGCGCGCGAGCGCAGCGGCGGCATGTGGCTGCACGCGGCCACGCCGGCCGAGGGCCGGGTGCTGATCACCTTCCGCGACGACGGCGGCGGCATCGCGCCGGAACACATGTCGCGCATCTTCGATCCTTTTTTCACCACCAAGCTGGGACAGGGCGGCAGCGGGCTGGGACTGTCGATCAGCTACAACATTGTCACTTCGCTACTGGGCGGCCATATCAGCGTCCAGAGTTCGCGCGACGGCACCGTCTTCACCCTCGACCTGCCGGTGACCGCGCCCGAGCACCAGACCGCGGCCGCCAGCCAGATCTACACTTAGCAACCGCAAGGCCGCGATACCTGTATAGACAGGAGATTCTGCGGCGATCCGCCCTATCTTCCGAATTGCCTTTATAATTGTTCGGCTAAGCCGGCCAGGCACCTCGCCCCACGCCCTGCTCTCCTGTCAGTTGTTAATATGTCTATCCAAAAACCGATCAAGCATTACCTGCAGTTTTCCGACTTCACGTTAGACGAGTATGAATACGTCATCGAACGCGCGCACCTGATCAAACGGAAGTTCAAAAACTACGAGATCTACCACCCGCTGATCGACCGCACCCTGGTCATGGTGTTCGAGAAGAACTCGACCCGCACCCGCCTCTCCTTCGAGGCCGGCATGCACCAGCTGGGCGGCGCCGCGATCTACCTGAACACGCGCGACTCGCAGCTGGGCCGCGGCGAACCGGTGGAAGACGCCGGCCAGGTCATGAGCCGCATGTGCGACATCATCATGGTGCGCACCTTCGGCCAGGACATCATCGAGCGTTTCGCCGCCAATTCGCGCGTGCCGGTGATTAACGGCCTGACCAACGAACACCATCCATGCCAGGTGTTCGCCGACATCTTCACCTACTACGAGCACCGCGGGCCGATCAGCGGCAAGACCGTGGCCTGGGTGGGCGACGCCAACAACATGCTGTATTCCTGGCTACAGGCGGCCGAGGTGTTCGGCTTCCACGTCAACGTCTCCACGCCCAAGGGCTACGACATGGACATGTCGCTGGTCTCGACCGACCGCTACACCTTCTTCGAGAACCCGTCCGACGCCTGCCAGGGCGCGCACCTGGTCAACACCGACGTCTGGACCAGCATGGGCTACGAGGAAGAGAACGCCGCCCGCCTGAAGGCCTTCGACGGCTGGATCGTCGACAGCGCCAAGATGTCGCGCGCCGCGCCGGACGCGCTGTTCATGCACTGCCTGCCAGCCCACCGCGGCGAGGAAGTCTCGGCCGACGTCATCGACGGCCCGCAGTCGGTGGTCTGGGACGAGGCGGAGAACCGCCTGCACATCCAGAAGGCGCTGATCGAGTACCTGCTGTTGGGGCGCATAGCAAACAAGTAAGCCGTCATTCCCGCGCAGGCGGGAATCCATGCTGAGTATGGGTTCCCGCCTGCGCGGGAACGACGGCAGGAATAACTTCACCAAGAATGGAACTAGCATGAGCGATATTAAAAAAGTAGTCCTCGCCTACTCGGGCGGCCTCGATACCTCGGTCATCCTCAAATGGCTGCAAGATAACTACCAGTGCGAGATCGTCACCTTCACGGCCGACCTGGGCCAGGGCGAAGAGCTGGAGCCGGCGCGCGCCAAGGCGATCAAGTTCGGCATCAAGCCTGAGAACATCTACATCGACGACGTGCGCGAGGAATTCGTGCGCGACTTCGTGTTCCCCATGTTCCGCGCCAACACCGTGTACGAAGGCGAATACCTGCTGGGCACCTCGATCGCGCGTCCGCTGATCGCCAAGCGCCTGATCGAGATCGCCAACGAGACCGGCGCCGACGCCATCTCGCACGGCGCCACCGGCAAGGGCAACGACCAAGTGCGCTTCGAACTGGGCGCCTACGCGCTGAAACCAGGCGTGAAGATCATCGCGCCATGGCGCGAATGGGACCTGCTGTCGCGCGAAAAACTGCTGAAGTACGCGGAAGACGCCGGCATCGACATCGACATGAAGCACAAGAACGGCGGCGCGCCCTACTCGATGGACGCCAACCTGCTGCACATCTCCTTCGAAGGCCGCCATCTGGAAAACCCGAGCGCCGAAGCCGAGGAAACCATGTGGCGCTGGAGCGTCAGCCCCGAGGCGGCACCGGACCAAGCGGAATACCTGGACATCGAATACGAAAAAGGCGACATCGTCGCCCTGAACGGCGTGCGCATGTCGCCGGCCACCGTGCTGACCGAACTCAATCGCCTGGGCGGCAAGCATGGCATCGGCCGCCTGGACCTGGTGGAGAACCGCTACGTCGGCATGAAGTCGCGCGGCTGCTACGAAACCCCAGGCGGCACCATCATGCTCAAGGCGCACCGCGCCATCGAGTCGATCACGCTGGACCGCGAAGTGGCCCACCTGAAGGACGACCTGATGCCGCGCTACGCGTCGATGATCTACAACGGCTACTGGTGGGCGCCGGAGCGCGTCGCCATCCAGACGCTGATCGACCACACGCAAGCGACCGTCAACGGTTGGGTGCGCGTCAAGCTCTACAAGGGCAACGTGATCGTCGTCTCGCGCGATTCCAAGACCGATTCGCTGTTCGACATGACCATCGCCACCTTCGACGAAGACGGCGGCGCCTACAACCAGGCCGACGCCGGCGGCTTCATCAAGCTCAACGCGCTGCGCATGCGCATCGCCGCCAACGCCCGCCTGAAGCGCGGCCAGTAAGTACGACACGTAGCAATAAAGGGACTGCCGACTGGCGGTCCTTTTTTTTGTCCTCCACGACGGACGACAAAATGATACATTGCTTCCACGACCAGCCACCGTGGAGCGCAAATGCCAAAGAACGTCGGTATCAAGTCAAAACCCGCCATAGGCTTCGGCGCCGTAGTCGCCGCCATCCTGGTCTTGCCGGCCGTGGCCCGCACCAAATTCAACAAGCCGCTCGACGCCGGCGCCAGGAGAAAACATGTATAAAGATTTGAGCATCAAGCAGAAGCTGTATCTGAGTTTTGGCGCCATCCTCGCCATTATCCTGGTGCTGTTATCGATCGCATACAACCGCTTCGACAGCCTGTCCGACGCCAACCGGCTGGATCGCCACACGATGGAAGTGATCCAGTCCATCGACCAGCTGCGCAACGACATGGTGCAAGTGCAGGTGGAGGCGCGCGGCTATTACCTGACCGGCGATCCGGCCCGCGCCGAACGCACCCACAAGGAACTGGCGGACATTCCCGTCTCGCTTCAGGCGATGCAAAAACTCACCAGCGACAATCCGGTTCAGGTCGAGCGTCTCAAAAAGACGGAGAGCATGATCGCCCAATGGGTCAAGGATGTCATCGAGGCGCAACTGGCCGAACGCAAGGAACTGGGCGACAAGCCGGGAGCGGCCGACATCATGGGGCACACCGGGTCTCTGTCGAGCGGCAATGTCGCGATCGCCGACATTTATAAACTGCTGGGCCAGGCGAAGACGGAGGAACGCGCGCTGCTGGCGGAGCGCTCCGAGGCGTCGAACCGCTTGCAGGAAACCATGCGCCTGGTGTTGAGCGCCGGCGGCCTGGCCTGCGTGTTACTGTCGGCGACGATCGCGTGGCTGCTGGGACGCTCGCTGCTGACGCCACTGAACAACCTGACGCACGCGGTGGGCCGCATCGCCGCCGGCGAGCAGTCGGCGCGGGCGGCGGTGCTGTCGGCCGATGAACTGGGCCGGGTGACGACGGAGTTCAACCGCATGGCCCAGGCTATCCAGGACAGCCAGGCCAACGAGCAAGCCGCCACCAACCTGCTCAAGTCCAAGGTCGACTCGCTGCTCGGCGTGGTCTCCAGGGCCGCCGCCGGCGACTTGACCGGCAAGATCGAGGTGGCCGGCGGCGACGCCATCGGCCAGCTGGCGCATGGACTGGACCGCATGTTCGAGAACCTGCGCGCGCTGCTCAACAACGTGCAGAAGGCCGGCATCCAGGTCACCACCTCGGCCACCGAGATCGCCGCCTCGGCCAGGCAGCAGGAAGCCACCGGCATCGAGCAGGCCCAGACCAGCGTCGAGATCCTCAGCACCACCAAGGAAATCTCCGCCAACACCTCGCAGCTGCTCAAGACCATGGAAGACGCCACCGCGGTGGCCGACTACACCACCAGCGCCACCGCCGACGCCCAGACCAACCTGCGCCGCATGGACAGCACCATGCAGCACATGGTCTCGGCCACCGATTCGATCAACGCCAAGCTGGCCGCCCTGTCGGAGAAGGCCTCCAACATCAACAGCGTTTTGATCACCATCACCAAGGTGGCCGACCAGACCAACATCCTCTCGCTCAACGCCGCCATCGAAGCCGAGAAGGCCGGCGAGGCCGGACGCGGCTTCTCGGTGGTGGCCACCGAGATCCGCCGCCTGGCCGACCAGACCTCGGTCTCCACCTGGGACATCGAGCAGATGCTCAAGGAGATGCAGTCGGCGGTGTCGGCCAGCGTGATGGGCATGGACAAATTCTCCGAAGAGATCCGCCGCAGCGTGGGCGAAGTGCGCCAGGTGACCGACCAGCTGTCGGGGGTGATGGACCAAGTGCAGAAACTGGCGCCGCAATTCGACGCCGTGCTGCAGGGGATGCAGTCGCAGGCGGTGGGTGCGCAGCAGATTTCGGAGACCATGATGCAGCTGAACGACGCCACCCAGCAGACGGTGGAGTCGCTCAAGGCCACCAGCGAAGCGGTGCACCAGCTGCAGTACGCGGCGGGAGATTTGCAAACCAGCGTCGCCAACTTTGCCGTCGCGGCCTGAGCGGAGCGCGCGAATGAAACTGCTGATCTTCCACATCGGCGCCGACCGCTACGGCCTGCGCCTGCGCGACGTGGTGCGCGTGCTGCCGCTGCTGGAACTGAAGCACCTGCCGCTGGCGCCGGACGCCGTCGCCGGCCTGATGGATTTCCACGGCCAGTCGGTGCCGGTGATCGACCTGTGCCGGGCCAGCGGCATGGCCGGCGGCGCCGATCATTTCGACACCCGCATCGTCGTGGTGGACTACCACGCGCCGGAAGGCACGGACCATCTGCTCGGCCTGCGCGCGGAACGCGTGCTGGGCGTGCAGGAAGTGGCCGAGGCGCAGCTGGCCAACAGCGGCGTGCTGGCGGCGCCCTTCCTCGGCCAGGTCGCCAGCGACGCGGCAGGCATGCTGCAACTGGTGGAGCTTGAACAACTGCTGCCTGCATCGCTGCGCGCGATGCTGTTCCAGACATGACACCCGCCCAATCCATGCTGCACGAGGCGACCGGCCTGACGCTGTCCAGGTCCGTGGTCGACCGCGCCATCCGGCACCGCATGGAGCACAACCCCGCCGCCAACCAGGACGCCTACCTGGACCGGATGACGCCCGAGGAACTGACCGCGCTGGTGGAACTGGTGGTGGTGCCGGAGTCGTGGTTCTACCGCGATCCGCAGGCCTTCCAGGCGGCGCTCGAATTTATCCGCGCGCGCCTGGCCGCCGACGCCAACCACATGGTGCGCATCCTGTCGGTCCCCTGCGCCGGCGGCGAGGAGCCGTACACGATGGCGATGGTGCTGGCCGACGCCGGCGTGCCGCGCGCCAGCTACATCATCGACGCCTTCGACATCAGCCCCGGCTGCGTGGAGCGCGCCAAGAGCGGCATCTACGGCCGCAACGCCTTCCGCAGCCAGGACCTGGGCTTCCGCGACCGCCACTTCGGCAGCGACGGCGACGACTATCGCATCAGCGACGCCTTGCGCCAGCAGGTGCGTTTCAAACAGGGCAACCTGCTGGAGTTCGACCTGGGCGCGCGCACGGGACACTACGACGTGATATTTTGCCGCAACCTGCTGATCTACTTCGACAAGGCCACCACCAAGGCGGCCATCGCCAAGCTGGACGCCTTGCTGGGCGAAAGCGGCCTGCTGTTCGCCGGCTACGCCGAGGTGCCTTCGTTCTGCCAGTATGGTTTTACACCGCTCCAGTATCCACAAGCCTTCGGCCTGAGGAAGGAAAGCGCGCGGCCGGCGCCCGCCGTCAAGCCGGTGGCCAGGGCGGCGCCGCGCATCGCGCGCCGTGCGCCGCCGGCCATCCCCGCGCCGGCGCCGAAGCCGGCGCACCGCCTGGCGCCCGTACCCGTCCCGGCGCCCCCCGCGCCGGCCGCGACCGACCTGCTGGCCGAAGCGCGCCGCCTGGCCGACCTGGGGCAGCTGAAGGAAGCCGAGAACACCAGCCGCGACCACCTTGCGCAGTCGCCCGATTCGGCCGAAGCCTATTTCATCCTCGGCCTGGTCAACGAACTGACGAACAAGCGCCAGCTCGCGGAAGACTACTGGAAGCGCTGCATCTACCTGCAGCCGGACCACTACGAAGCGCTGTGCCACCTGGCCCTGCTGGCCGAGACCAACAACGACCCCGGCGCCGCCACCGCGCTCAAAGCCCGCGCCGCGCGCGTCTACAAACGCCAGCAAGGATCTTAAGGGCGACCGACCATGAATACGAGCACCTCCCCCATCGCCATCGCCAGCATCGACGACTGCTGGAACCGCATCGGCGTCGTCGGCGACCAAAGCTGCGAGAAGCTGGCGCAGGCGGTCCATTGCCGCAACTGCGAAGTGTACGCGGCGGCTGCCCAGCGCAACCTGCAGCGCGCCGTCGGCGACGACTACAAAAAGGATTGGGCCGCGCACTTCCGCCAGGCCGCCGCCGGCACGCAGCAACTGGAGGCCTCCTGCCTGGTGTTCCGCATCGGCCGCGAATGGCTGTCGCTGCCGACCAAAATGTTCGTCTCGGTGGCGCAGCAGGCCAGGCCGCACCGCCTGCCGCACCGCGCGGAACGCGGCTTGAGCGGCATCGTCAACGTCGGCGGCACGCTGTATCCCTGCATGTCGCTGGCGGCGCTGCTGGGCATCGACGAAAACGAGGGCGAAGCCGCCACCGGCCGCCACACCTTTGCGCGCCTGCTCTTGACGCAATGGGAAGACCAGGCCTACGCGCTGCCGGTGGCCGACCTGCACGGCATCCTGCGCTACGCCACCGCCTCGGTGCAGGCGCCGGCGGCCACCATCAACAAAGGCCTGTCGCGTTTCCTGTCGGGCGTGATAGCGCATGAAGACATGCATATCGGCGTGCTCGACGCGGCGCTGATCGGCTACCAGCTTGTGAGGGTACTGCGATGAGCCAAGGCGGAGACAACACCGGCAACGGAGACCTGAGCCAGTTTTCCATGCTCGACCTGTTCCGCATGGAGGCCGACAGCCAGACCCAGATCCTGACCGACGGCCTGCTGGCCATGGAGCGCCTGAAGGACGACGCCGGCGCCATCGAATCGATGATGCGCGCCGCGCACTCGATCAAGGGCGCGGCCTCCATCGTCGGCCTGGAGGTGGTGGTGCAGCTGGCGCACGGCATGGAGGACGCCTTCATCGCCGCCCAGCACGGCAAGCTGGCGCTCTCGCCCAACCGCGTCGACGTGCTGCTGGCGGGCGTCGACCTGATCCTGCAGCTCTCGCGCCTGCAGGACAGCGGCGTCGATGCCTGGCTGGGCGCCAACGCCGCGCTGATCAAGCAGACGCTGGACGCCATCGCCACCATCGCCTTCCTGCCCGAGCCGGTGAACCTGCGTGCCGAAGCCGGCCCGCCGCCGCTTGCCGCGCCCGGCGCCCCCGCGGCCGCCGTCGTCGAGGAAGCGCCGGCTGCCGCGCCGCGCGCTCCGGCGGTGCTGAAGACCGCGCAGAACTTCGACCGCCTGCTGTCGCTGTCCAGCGAATCGCGCATCAATGCGCACCAGATGCATCCCTTCATCCAGGACATGCAGCGCTTCAAACGCAACCAGAGCAGCCTGTTCGCGCTGGTCGAGCAACTGCACGAGGCGATCGCCAACAGCAGCGACGCCGCCCTGAAAGAGAAGTCGCTGCTGGCGCTGCAAAAGACCCACCCGCTCAAACAGTTCGTGCTGGAGCACATCGCCGACATCGAGGCCTACGAGCGCCGCCTGCTGGCCGTTTCGCAAAGCATGGTGGACGAGGTGCTGACGCTGCGCATGCGTCCCTTCCGCGACGGCGTGCAGGCCTTTCCGCGCATGGTGCGCGACCTGGCCCGCAACATGGGCAAGGACGTTCAGCTGCTCATCATCGGCGAGGACACGCTGGTCGACCGCGACATCCTGGCCAAGATCGAAAGTCCGCTCAACCACATGCTGCGCAACGCCGTCGACCACGGCATGGACACGCCGGACTACCGCGCCGCCGCCGGCAAGCCGGCCGTGGGCACCATCGTGCTGGAAGCGAAGCACCGCGCCGGCATGCTCAGTATCGAGATCAGCGACGACGGCCGCGGCGTCGACCTGGAAAAAATCCGCACCATGGTGGTCGAACGCAAGATGGCCGGCCCGCAGATGGCCGCTTCGCTGTCGCCGGCCGAGCTGCTGGAGTTCCTGTTCCTGCCGGCCTTCAGCCTGAAGGAAAACACCACCGAGATTTCCGGGCGCGGCGTCGGCCTGGACATCGTGCACGAAACCATCCGCTCGCAAAACGGCACCGTGCGCATCGAGTCCGAACTGGGCGCCGGCTTCCGCACCTACATCACGCTGCCGTTGACGCAATCGATCGTGCGCGCGCTGGTGGTGGACGTCAAGGGCGAGGCCTACGCCGTGCCCATCGTGCAGGTGGAGCGCGTGCTCAAGGTGCCGCAGGCGGCCATCCACACGCTCGAGAGCAAGCAGTTCTTCGATCTCGGCGGCGAGCACCTGGGCCTGGTCTCGGTCGCGCAGGTGCTGGAACTGGGCGACACCGACGCCAGCAGCGAGGAGCTGGCGGTGGTCGTCATCGGCAGCGGCGCGCGCCGCTACGCGCTGGTGGTGGAGGCGATACGCGGCGAACAAAGCCTGGCGGTGCAGGCGCTCGACCCGATCTTCGGCAAGATGCGCGACATCTCCGCCGCCGCCCTGCTCGACGACGGCGAGCCGGTGCTGATCCTCGACGTGCCCGACCTGCTGCTCTCGATCGACAAGCTGCTGCACGAAGGCGGCCTGCATCAACTGGCCAAGTCCGACCAGGCCGAGCGCCGCAAGACCAAGCGCATCCTGGTGGTCGACGATTCGCTCACGGTGCGTGAAATGGAGCGCAAGCTGCTGCTGGGCCGGGGCTTCCTGGTCGACATCGCCATCGACGGCATCGACGGCTGGAACGTGGTGCGCAGCGGCGACTACGACCTGGTGATCACCGACGTCGACATGCCGCGCATGGACGGCATCGAACTGGTCACGCTGATCAAAAAGGACATCCACCTGCACAAGCTGCCAGTCATGATAGTCTCCTACAAGGACCGTCCGGAAGACCGCGCGCGCGGGCTCTCGGCCGGCGCCGACTATTACCTGACCAAGGGCAGCTTCCACGACGAGACGCTGCTCGACGCTGTCAACGATCTGATAGGAGATGCCCGCAGATGAAAATCGCCATCGCCAACGATGTCGCCATGGCCGCCGAAGCGCTGCGGCGGGTGGTCGCCAGCACGGCGGAGCACCAGGTGCTGTGGATCGCCCGCACCGGTGCGGAGGCGGTGCGCATGTGCGCGGACAACCTCCCGGACCTGATCCTGATGGACCTGAACATGCCGGAGCTCGACGGCGTCGAGGCGACCCGGCAGATCATGGAGCAAAGCCCGTGCGCCATCCTGGTGGTGACCGGGCGGCCGCAGGACAATGTCAACCAGGTGTTCCGCGCGCTGGGCGCCGGCGCGCTGGACGTGACGGCGACCCCGGTCCTGCAGGGCAAACCCGGCGGCGACGCCGAGCTGCTGGCCAAGATCCGCACCATGGACAAGCTGATACGCCACAGCGGCGGCAGCCAGGCGATGATGCCCAGGACGGCCGCCAGCAGCAACGGCAACGGCAACGGCGCCGAGGGACCGGAGGCGGTGGTGCGCGTCACCTCGCTGCTGGCGATCGGCGCCTCCACCGGCGGCCCGATGGCGGTGTCCAAGATGCTGGCGGGATGGAAGCCGCCGCGCGGCTGCGCGGTGGTGGTGGTGCAGCATATCGACCAGCACTTCGCCGACAATTTCGCCCACTGGCTGGGCGAACAGCTGGAGATGCCGGTGCGCACCATCGAGGAAGGCGACGATCTGCTGGCTGGCACCGTCCTGATCGCCAAGAGCAATGACCACTTAACGCTGGATCAAAACTATCGCTTGCGTTACGATGCAAACCCCAAGGACTACGCCTACCGTCCCTCGGTGGACGTGTTTTTCCATTGTGTGGCGCAGCACTGGAAGGGCGAAGCGGTGGGCGTGCTGCTGACCGGCATGGGCCGCGACGGCGCCGAGGGCTTGCTGGCCATGCGCCGCGCCGGCCACACCACCATCGCCCAGGACCAGGCCAGCAGCGCGGTCTATGGCATGCCGCGCGCCGCCGCCGAGCTGGATGCGGCGCAGATGATTTTACCGCTGGCGAAGATCGGCCCGGTTTTGCGCAACACCCTGGGCGGCCGTAGTTGATTTACCTTTAAAGAGAACACTGATGTCCGAAGTACTTGCAACCGCAGCAGACCAGGAACACACGCTCACCACTTTCAAGGTCAGGGTGTTGCTGGTGGACGACCAGTTGATCATCGTCGAGGCAGTGCGCCGCATGCTGAGCGACCAGGCCGATATCGAATTCCATTACGTGACCGACGCCACCCTGGCCCTGGAAAGCGCCAGGCAATTGCAGCCGACCGTGATCCTGCAAGACCTGGTGATGCCTTCCATCGACGGCTTCGGCTTGATCCAGCTCTATCGGGAGAGCGAAGATCTGCGCAACGTGCCGGTGATCGTGCTCTCGGCCAAGGAAGACCCCAAGCTCAAGGCGCACAGCTTCGCCACCGGCGCCAACGACTACATGGTCAAGCTGCCCGACAAGCTGGAGCTGCTGGCGCGCGTGCGCTACCACTCCGGCGCCCACATCAACCGGCTGCAGCGCGACCAGGCCTTCCGCTTCCTGCGCGAGAGCCAGAAGCAGCTGGCCGACGCCAACATCGAGCTGCGCAAGCTGGCCGCGCTCGACGGCCTGACCGGCATCGCCAACCGCCGTCAATTCGACGACACCATGCAGCTCGAATGGCAGCGCGGCCAGCGCGAAAAGCAGCCTTTGACGCTGCTGCTGTGCGACGTGGATTTCTTCAAGCTGTATAACGACAGCTTCGGCCACCTGGCGGGCGATTTGTGCCTGAAAAAAGTGGCCGCCGTATTGACCGAACATCTCAAGCGACCGGCCGACCTGGCCGCGCGCTACGGCGGCGAGGAATTCGCCATTATCCTGCCGGATACACCACTGACCGGGGCACTGATCGTGGCCGAGTCGTGCCGCCGCCACCTGGAGCAGCTAGCCATCGAGAATCCGCAGGCGAATGCCGGCTTCGCCACCTTGACCATGTCGGTAGGCGTGGCCAGCGTGGTGCCGTCGCCCGCCTCCAGCATCGAGCGGCTGATCCAGCAAGCCGACCAGGCCCTGTATGCCGCCAAGCACGCCGGCCGCAACCGCGTGGTGAACGCGCACGACCTGCCTGGTCTCCCCTCCGTATCGAACCAAGGAAAAACAGCAGCATGAGTGCTCAATTTGATCAAGTCAGCGTCGTCAAGAAATCGAATATCTACTTCGACGGCAAATGCGTTTCGCACAATGTGATCTTCGCCGACGGCAGCAAGAAAAGCGTCGGCGTCATCTTCCCTTCCAGCCTGACCTTCAACACCGGCGCGCCGGAAACGATGGAGATCATCGGCGGCGTGTGCAAGGTGCGCCTGGCCGGCGCCAGCGAATGGCAGACCTACGCGGCGGGCCAGGAATTCAAAGTGGGCGGCAATTCGAGCTTTGACATCGAGACCGTCGAGACGGTCGATTACGTTTGCCACTTCGGCTAACCCGTCATCTCCCCCACAGGGGGAAATGACTTCCCGCGCAGGCGGGAATCCATACTGAGTCAGTATCGGAGACGCCCTATGGATTCCCGCTTTCGCGGGAATGACGTTCTCGCCGCCGTTAAATGAACACCGGCTCCGGTTCCAGCAGCACGCCATAGCGCGCCTGCACGTCGGCCTGGATCGCGCGCGCCAGCGCCACCACATCGGCGCCCTTGGCGCCGCCGTTGTTCACCAGCACCAGCGCCTGTTTCGGGTACACCCCTGCCGCGCCCAGGTTGCGCCCCTTCCAGCCGCATTGATCGATCAGCCATCCCGCCGCCAGCTTCTCGCCCCCGTCCGGCTGCGCGTGGTGCACCAGCGTCGGGAACCGCTCCAGCAGCGCCGCACACTGCGCGCCCGTCACCACCGGATTCTTGAAGAAGCTGCCGGCGTTGCCGATCACCGCCGGATCGGGCAGCTTGCGGCGGCGGATCGCGATCACCGTGTCGGCCACCTGCTGTGCGCTCGGCGCGGCCAGGCCCTGCTCCGCCACCGCCTGCGCCAGTTCGGCGTAGCGCAAATTGGGCCGCCACTGCCTGGGCAGCGCGAAGCAGACGTCGAGGATGATCAGGTGGCGTCCGCCCTCCTGCTTGAAGATGCTGTCGCGATAGCCGAAGCGGCAGGCGGCGGCATCCATCGTGCGCGTGCCGCCGTTCGACGGATCGAACACCGTCACGCTGTGGAACACGTCCTTGGTCTCCAGGCCGTAGGCGCCGATGTTCTGGATCGGCGCCGCGCCCACCGTGCCCGGTATCAGCGACAGGTTTTCCAGCCCGCCCACGCCCTGCGCCAGCGTCCATTGCACGAACTCGTGCCAGTTCTCGCCGGCCGCCGCGCGCACGTAATGATGGCTTTCGTCACCGGCCAGCACTTCGCGGCCCTGCAAAGCGATGTGCAACACCAGTCCGGGAAAGTCCGCCGTCAACAGCAAATTGCTGCCGCCGCCCAGCACCAGCTTGGGCGCGGAAACCCAGGCGGCATCGGTAAAAACGCCGAGCAGTTGCTCTGTTTGCGTCACGCGCAAATACGCGCGCGCGCTGGCCGCGATGCCGAATGTATTGAGGGACTGGAGTGGGAACTGGTATTGAATGGCTGGCTGTGGACGCATGGAGGGAAAACCTGGGAAATTTCATCGATTATAGAGCGAAACAAGCAAAAAACCAGCGCCGATATGGCGGCATCGGGCCGGTTGTCCGTTAAAATGTCAGTCTTTGATGCTGCGGGTTTGCGCCACGCTGCATGCCACACGAAAAGGAAATAGTTATGCCGTCGTTTGATGTAGTCTCCGAAGCCGATATGATCGAAGTGAAGAATGCCGTCGAGCAATCTCAAAAAGAAATCGCCACCCGTTTTGACTTCAAGGGCACCGGCGCCTCCGTCGAGCACAAGGAAAACGAACTGACCGTCGTCGCCGACTCCGAATTCCAGCTGCAACAGGTACGCGATGTGCTGACCAACAAACTGTCCAAGCGCAAGGTCGACGTGCGCTTCCTGGAAGACGGCGACATCAAGAAAATTGGCGGCGACAAGGTCAAGCAAGTGATCAAGATCAAAAACGGCATCGAATCCGACGATGCCAAGAAGATCGTGCGCGTCATCAAGGATAGCAAGATGAAAGTGCAAGCGAGCATCCAGGGCGAAGCCGTGCGCGTGACCGGCGCCAAGCGCGACGACCTGCAAGCGGCCATGGCCATGCTGCGCAAGGACGTGCCGGAGATGCCGCTGGAATTCAACAACTTCCGCGACTGACCCCTCCGCGCGACGCCCGCCGCGGCGTCACAATGCTGTAGTACACATGGAGTAGAATCGAACCGGGCTCCATGCAAGGTGTACTGCCGCGCGACCGCATATAACGCATAGCGCCGGGCTTTGTTCCCGGCAACCACTACGGTAGTCTAAGGATAGCAATGAAACGTGTTGATGATTTCCGCCTGCGCTTTGGCAAAAACGAGTACGTTCCCATCATGGTCGGCGGAATGGGCGTGGATATTTCCACGTCCGAGCTGGCGCTGGAAGCGGCCCGCCTGGGCGGCATCGGCCATATCTCGGACGCCATGGTGGAAGACGTGTCGGACCGCAAGTTCGACACCAGCTTCGTCAAGGACAAGACCAAGTTCTACAAGTTCAACATCAACAACATGGACAAGTCGGTGGTGCAGTTCGACCTGGAACGCCTGGCCGACGCGCAGCGCCGCCACATCGGCGCCACCATGGCGGCCAAGCAAGGCCCCGGCCTGATCTTCGTCAACTGCATGGAAAAGCTGACCATGAACGGCCCGCGCGAAACCCTGCGCACCCGCCTCAACGCGGCGCTGGACGCCGGCATCGACGGCATCACCTTGTCGGCCGGCTTGCACTTCGGCTCGTTCGCGCTGATGGCCGACCACCCGCGCTTCCGCGAAGCCAAGCTGGGCATCATCGTCTCGTCGGTGCGCGCGCTGCAGATCTTCCTGCGCAAGAACGCCAAGCTGGACCGCCTGCCGGACTACATCATCGTCGAAGGCCCGCTGGCCGGCGGCCACCTGGGCTTCGGCATGGACTGGGCCGACTACGACCTGATGACCATCACCCAGGAACTGCTGGACTACCTGAAGGCGGAGAACCTGGAGATCCCGCTGATCGCGGCCGGCGGCATCTTCACCGGCAGCGACGCGGTGCGCTTCATGGAAGCGGGCGCGGCGGGCGTGCAGGTGGCGACCCGCTTCACCGTCACCAACGAATGCGGCCTGCCGGCCAAGGTCAAGCAGGAATACTTCAAGGCGTCGGAAGAGGACATCATCGTCAACGGCATCTCGCCGACCGGCTACCCGATGCGCATGCTCAAGGGCACGCCGGCGATCGGCGCCGGCATCCGTCCGGGGTGCGAGTCGTATGGCTACCTGCTGGACGCCACCGGCAACTGCGCCTACATCAATTCCTACAACCGCGAAGTGGCGGCGCATCCGGACGAGAAGAATATCGTCGTGATGGACAAGACCTGCCTGTGCACCCACATGCGCAACTTCAACTGCTGGACTTGCGGGCACTATACCTACCGCCTGAAAGACACCACGCACAAGAAGGCCAGCGGCGAGTACCAGCTGCTCACCGCAGAGCATGTGTTCAAGGACTACCAGTTCAGCGTAGACAACCAGATCGCCCTGCCTGAAAAGGACGAGGTCTGAATTGAAACGGCGCTCACTGAGCGCCGTTTTCTTATCCTTCTGAGTTTATTCGGGCAATCAAGGCGCCTAATACCTCTTCCGAAAGCTCGTTGTCGACCTGGCAGGTGCCGGCATTCTCATGCCCGCCGCCGCCGTACTCCAGCATCAGTGCGCCGATATTGGTCTTGGACGTGCGATTCAGGATCGACTTGCCGGTGGCGAAGACGGTGTTCTGGTTCTTCAGGCCCCACAGTACGTGGATCGAGATATTCGTCTGCGGATACATGGCGTAGATGATGAAGCGGTTGCCGGCGTAGATGATCTCCTCGTCGCGCAAATCCAGCACCACCAGGTTCTTGTGCACCGTCGCACAGCGGCGGATCTGCTCCTTGCACTTCTCGGCGTGCTCGAAGTACAGGTCCTTGCGCTCCCTCACGTCCGGCAAGGCCATGATCTCGGCGATCGTGTGGTTCTTGCAATAGTCGATCAAGTCCATCATCAGGTTGTAGTTCGAGATGCGGAACTCGCGGAAGCGGCCCAGTCCGGTGCGCGCGTCCATCAGGAAGTTCAGCAGATCCCAGCCCTCGGGATTGAGCACTTCCTGCTCGTTGAAGCGGGCCGCGTCGCCCTTGTCCACCGCCACCATCATGTCGTGCCAGGAGGCCGGGAAGGCCTTCTCGGCGCCGTAGTAGTCGTACACCACGCGCGCGGCCGACGGCGCTTCCGGGTGGATCACATGGTTCTTGCGCTCGCCCGTATTGCGGATGGTTTCCGACAAATGATGGTCGAAAGCGATATGCACACCGGGCACGAATGGCAGGTTGGTGGTGATGTCGTTGTCGCTGATGGCGATCTTACCGTCCTGCATATCCTTCGGATGCACAAACAGGATCTCATCGATCATGTCCAGGTGTTTCAACAGGACTGCGCACACCAACCCGTCGAAGTCGCTGCGTGTAACCAGACGGTATTTTTTTGCTTCTGACATGAATGCACCTCTGTGGATTGAACAAGACGATGGACTTAATAATACAACCCAATTCTGCACGTGGACAGCAATTGTGATGACACGTTGCAATACGTCACGTCTTTCGAATGTTAAGAATCAGAAAAGCCGCCAGGCGTCTGTCTCAATTATACAAATTCGACAAACTTGCATTTTGGATTAACTAGTATGGCTGCGCTGCCCCCTCCCCGCCGGCAGCTCCCACCTTATTCCATCCGCAAGAGGAGACCGATACCATGCCGCGTATTTCAACCTTACTTGGACTGGCCGTCGCAGGCTGCCTGAGCCTGTCCAGCCCGGCGCTGTATGCGCAGACCGCGCCGCTCAGCGCCTCGCCGCAAGCGCAACGCGACGGCGCCAGCAGCGCCGCCCGGCGCGACTTCAGCCAGTTCGTTCAATACCAAGTGCAGAACCACGCCGGCAGCGCGCCGCAAGGGTTCCCGCTGGAGGTGGCCGACGTGCAGGACCTGAAGGACGCCCGCATCGCCTACGGTTTCCCAGTCTACACCATCGATCCGGCCGAGCTGCTGGCCGGCCGCCGCGAGATGAAGGCCATGGCCAGGCCGACCGGCATCTGGCGCTTCGTCATCACCCTCAACGAGCAGCCGATCGGCCTGGCCACGGTCGAGCTGGTCGACGGCAAGTGGGAAACGGTGGCCTATGGCGCAACCGTGATGGCCAAGGACCTCGACGCGGCCATGGGCGCCCACGCCAATGCGGACCGCTCGAATGTGCGCGTGCTGCGGATCTACCAGGCCCAGTCCGATTTCCTGGAAGTGAGCGCCGCCCAGAGCGGCGCGGTGCGCTTCGCGCCCCTGCATTCGGCGCGCCAGTCGCTGCTGCTGCAACGCAAAGGCGCGGGAGATGGCTTGCTTGATGCGAGCGAGTTGCTCGAGCCGCTACGCGTGGCAGTGAAGAAAAATCTGGACAGTGCGCACTAAGCCGCGCGGGACAAGGAGAACCACATGAAAAAATTGAACAGCCTGATCTTGAGCGCCGGCCTGCTGGCCGCGCTGCCGTCCGCCTTCGCGCAATGGAAAACCCTGAATGTTCCGCTGGTCACGCAGGAGCATAGCCAGTGGTGCTGGGCCGGCTCCAGCAAGGCCGTGCTGAACTTCTACGGCCAGACGCCCAGCCAGTGCCAGATCGTCAACTGGGCCTTCGGCCTGAACTACGCCTGCGGCAATTCGAACTTCAACTGGAACAGCTACGCCAACCAGCCCAACAATATGTACGGCAGCAATGGCAGCGTGCAGAACATCCTGAGGGCCTGGGGCGTGGCCAACACCGCCTACAACTCGGCCTCGTCCTGGAACAGCGTGGTGTCCGACATCAACGCCAACCGGCCGTTCGTGATCCGCTACGGTTGGACCAATGGCGGCGGCCACATCATGGTGGGGCGCGGCTATGAAACCGTCAACGGCGTCCACTACGTGTACATCATGAATCCGTGGCCGGGCGAGGGCCAGACCTACCGCAGCTACAGCTCGGCGGTGTACGCGTCCGACCACCGGTGGACGCATACCCAGCGCATGAACAACTAAGCGAGCATCTGGTCGATCAATTCGATCCAGTGCCCCACCGGCAGCGGCGTCCCCGATTGCAAATGGCTTTGGCAGCCGATATTCGCGGAGACGATACGGGACGCGCCGGTGGCCTTCAAACTGGACAGCTTGCGGTCGCGCAGCTGGTGCGACAACTCCGGCTGCAGCACCGAATACGTGCCGGCCGAGCCGCAGCACAAATGGCTGTCGGCGCACAGGCGCAGGTCGACGCCCGCTGCGCGCAATAGCTCCTCAACCTTGCCGCGTATGCGCTGCGCATGCTGCAGCGTGCACGGCGGATGAAACGCCACCGGCTCGGCCGGCGGCCGCTGCTTCAGCAAGGCCAGCAAGCCTTCCTGCTCGCCGCACAGGATCTCGCTGATGTCGCGCGTCAGTTCGGAGACCCGCCGCGCCTTGTCGGCATACACGGGATCGTCCCGCAGCAGGTGGCCGTATTCCTTGACCGTGGCGCCGCAGCCGGACGCGGTCATGACGATCGCTTCCGCGCCGGCTTCCAGCAGCGGCCACCACGCATCGATATTGCGCCGCATGTCATCCAGCCCGCCATCGTGGTCGGCCAGGTGGTAGCGTATCGCCCCGCAGCAGCCGGCGCGCGGCGCCACCACCAGTTCCACATCCAGCGCCGCCAGGATGCGCGCGGCGGCGCTGTTGATATTCGGCGCCATCCCGGGCTGCACGCAACCGTCCAGCAGCAGCATCTTGCGCGACTGCCCGCCGCGCGGCCAAAGCCCGGCCGCCGGCAAAGGCTGTACCTTTTCCTGCAGCGCCGCCGGCAGCAGCGGCCGCACCATGCGCCCCAGCTTCATCGCGGGCCGGAACAGCCACGCGCGCGGCAGCGCCTCCTTCAGCAGCAGGCGCTGATAACGCTGGCGCGCCGGCCGGCCCACCTGCTGCTCCACCACCTTGCGGCCAATATCGAGCAAGCGCCCGTACTGCACGCCGGACGGACAAGTGCTCTCGCAGTTGCGGCAGCTCAGGCAGCGGTCCAGATGCAGCTGCGTGCGTTGCGTGGCCGCCTGCCCTTCCAGCACCTGCTTGATCAGGTAGATGCGGCCGCGCGGTCCATCCAGCTCGTCGCCCAGCAGCTGGTAGGTGGGACAGGTCGCGCTGCAGAAGCCGCAATGCACGCAGGCGCGCAGGATCGCTTCGGCCTCGTCGCCGTCGGCGGTGTTCTTGAATTGTGCTGCCAGATTGGTTTGCATGATTACAGGTCCCGGTACATGCGGCCGGGATTGAAGATGCCGGCCGGGTCGAATTGCTGTTTGAGCTTGCGATGGATCGTCTGCACGGCCGGCGCCAGCGGCTGGAACACGCCATGCCGCTTGTCGCCGCCACGGAACATGGTGGCGTGGCCGCCCAGTTCCGCCGCCCGCGCGCGCAGGGCAATCGGATCGGCCGCGCTGCGCAGCCAGCGCTGCGAACCGCCCCACTCGATCAGCTGCATGCCGTCGTCCAGTGCGGAAAGCGAATCCGCCGGCGCCGTCGACGGCAGCGACAGCCGCCACAGCGGCGTCTCCGCTTGCGCGAACCACGCATGCCGGTGTTCGCGCAAATCGCTCCACCACAGCGCGGCCGCTTCCGGCTCCAGCGTCTCGCCGCCGATATGCTGCGCCGCTGCCGCCACCGCCGCCCGCGCACCGGACAGGCGCAACGTCAACGCGCCTTCGTGCCATGCGGACGCCGACAGCGGCAATGGCTGTCCCGCCCATTGATTCAGCCGCAGCAAGGCTTCCTCCCGGCCGAGTTCCAGCCGCAGCGTGGCTTCCGCCGTCGGCCGTGGCAGCACCTTCAGCGACACCTCCAGCACCAGTCCCAGCATGCCGAGCGATCCTGCCAGCAGGCGCGAAACATCGTAGCCGGCGACGTTCTTCATCACCTGTCCGCCGAAGCGCAGCAGGTCGCCGCGACCGTCCATCAGCACCACGCCAAGCACAAAGTCGCGCACCGCGCCGACGCTCTGGCGGCGCGGGCCGGATAGCCCTGCGGCCACCATGCCGCCCACGGTGGCGTCGGCGCCGAAATGGGGCGGCTCGAACGCCAGCATCTGCCCCTGCAGCGCCAGCTCCCGTTCCAGCTCGCGCAGCGGCGTACCGCAGCGCGCAGTCACCACCAGCTCCGTCGGCTCATAGGCGACGATGCCCTGGTAGGTGGACGTCTCCAGCAATTCGCCGTCCGGCGTTTGCCCATACCAGTTCTTGCTGCCGCCACCGCGCAAGCGCAGCGGCGTGCGCGCAGCGCCGGCGGCCACGATACGTTCACGGAACTGGCTCACTATCGATTCCATCGTCATGCTCCCACCTGTTTGACAAACTTGAACACGCCGCCGCGCGCCTGCCGCTTGCCGTATGCGGCGCAGCGATCCAGCGTGGGTATGGCTTTGTTGGGGTTGAGCAGGAAGGCGCCGTCGAAGGCGCGCTTTACGCCAATGAAGGCGGCCACCTCGTTCACCGTAAACTGTCCGCACATGGCGTCGATTTTCTCGATGCCGACGCCATGCTCTCCAGTGATCGTGCCGCCCACTTCCACGCACAAAGCCAGGATCGCTTCGCCGAAGCGTTCGGCGCGGTCGAATTCCCCGGGCTGGTTGGCGTCGAACATGATCAGCGGATGCAGGTTGCCGTCGCCGGCGTGGAACACGTTGGCGCAACGCAGGCCGTAGGTCTGCTCCATGGCGGCGATGCCTTGCAGGACTTCGGCCAGGCGCTTGCGCGGGATGGTGCCGTCCATGCAGTAGTAGTCGGGCGAGAGGCGCCCCGCCGCCGGAAACGCGTTCTTGCGGCCGGACCAGAAGCGCATGCGCTCCGCCTCGCTGCCCGACACCGCGATGGCGCTGGCGCCGGCGCGCAGCAGCACCTCGCTCATGCGCTCGATCTCCTCCTCCACTTCTTCCGGCATGCCGTCCGATTCGCACAGCAGGATGGCGGCGGCGTTGGTGTCGTAGCCGGCCCTGACGAAGGGTTCGACCATGCGCACGCTGGTGCGGTCCATCATCTCCAGGCCGGCCGGGATGATGCCGGCGGCGATCACCTCCGCCACCGCATCGCCGCCGGTGACGACGTCGTCGAACGACGCCATGATGACGCGCGCGAGCGGCGGTTTCGGAACCAGGCGCACCGTCACTTCGGTGACTACGCCCAGCATGCCCTCGGAGCCGATGAACACCGCCAGCAGATCAAGGCCCGGCGCATCGAGCGCGGCGCCACCGAGTTCGATAATCTCGCCATCCATCGACACCATCCGCACCCGCATCACGTTGTGCAAGGTCAGGCCGTACTTGAGGCAATGGACGCCGCCCGAGTTCTCGGCCACGTTGCCCGCGATGGTGCAGGCGATCTGCGACGATGGATCCGGCGCGTAGTACAGCGCGTGCGCCGCAGCAGCCTCGGAGATCGCCAGGTTGCGCACGCCGGGCTGCACGCGCGCCGTGCGCGCCAGCGGATCGAGCGCCAGGATGCGGCTCATTTTCGCGGTCGAGATGACGATGCCGTCGGCGATGGGCATGGCGCCGCCGGACAAGCCCGTGCCCGCGCCGCGCGGGACGATCGGCACCCGCAGCGCGCTGCACGCCTTCAGCAGCGCGATCAGTTGCGCCTCCGTCTCGGGCAGCGCCACCGCCAGCGGCAGCTGCCGGTAGGCGGTCAGGCCGTCGCATTCGTAGGGTCGGGTGTCTTCCTGCTCGGACAGCAGACAATGCGGTGGAAGCAGGCCGCGCAGCGCGGCCAGTATGGCCTGCTTGCGGTCGTGCAGCAGTGGCGGTGATGCAAGCGGCGCGTTCATGAGTGGCCCTGGATGCGATGATGAAGTAGCGTCCAGTGTAGCGGCCTGCCGCGCGCTCCAGCGGTGAAAAGAATTAACCGTTGGAGCGCAGATTTTTCATGCGTCGCGTTCGTTATCAGGGTAAGCGGCCATCAGCCAGTCGATGAACAGCGTCACCTCCGGCCGGGTGCGGGCGCTTTGCTCGTACACGACGTAATAGGCGTGCGGCGGCGATGCCAGGCGCACGTCGAACAGCTGCACCACTTCGCCGCTGGCGATCATGGCCTGGGCGAAGTGCTGTCGTGTCAATCCCACGCCGTGGCCATGGCGCACCGCCTCCAGCAGCAAGCCCAGGTCGTCGACACGCAGCGCGTCGACCGGCTCCGGCCAATCCAGGCCAGCCTGTTCGAACCACGGCTTCCACTGCTCCAGCGCGGAGCGCAGCAAAGTGGCCTTCTTCAGATCGGCCGGCGTGGCGAGGCCGCCGATCCGCTCCAGGTATGCCGGGCTGGCGACGGCAAACGCCGGCTCGCCAAACAGCCGCGTGGTCACCATGTCGGGATATTTTCCGGCGCCGAAACGCACCTCCAGATCCGTCTCGTTCAGACACAGGTCATACAGCGGTACCGAGAGGAAGACTTCGACCACGATCTCGGGATGGGCTTCGGTGAATTCGGCCAGGCGCGGCATCAGCAGGTAGCGCGCGAAGGTCGGAGGGACGGTGATCTTGACCCGCGGTTGAACCGGCGCGCTGCGATGCGGCAGCGGGAAATCGGTCAGCGTGCGCAGCGCCTGGCATACCACGTCCAGGTAGCTGCGGCCGAACGGCGACAGCGTCAGCGAACGGCCTTCGCGCACGAACAGGCGGTCGCCGACAAACTCCTCAAGCAGACGGATACGGTGCGACAACGCCGACGGCGTAATGCACAGCTGCTGCGCGGCGACCGCGAATGAACCGGCACGCGCCGCCGCCTCGAAGGCGGACAACGCGTGCACTGGGGGGAAACGTCTGGGCATGGTTATGCGCCTTTCACAAACCCTCGGCAGGGCTGGGAGAAGGCGTCAGTGTGGCACCATCCCCGTGAATACATACGCCTGCAACACCGTCATGATACCAACGATGGTGGCGAACAGCAGGCTATGTTTGAGGGTAAAGCGGAACAACTCGGATTCGCGCCCGACCAATCCGGTCGCGGCGCAGGCGACGGCGATCGATTGCGGCGAGATCATCTTGCCAGTCACGCCGCCGGTGGTGTTGGCCGCCACCAGCAAGGTGTCCGACACATTGATCTGGTGCGCCGTGGTGTTTTGCAGGGAGCAGAACAAGGCGTTCGACGAAGTGTCCGATCCGGTCAGGAACACGCCCAGCCAGCCGAGGAACGGCGAGAAGAACGGGAAAGCGGCGCCGGTGCCGGCCAATACCAGCGCCAGTGTCGAGGACATGCCGGAATAGTTGGCGACAAACGCAAACGCCAGCACCAGGCCGATGGACAGAATTGGACGGCGCAGTTCCACCACCGTATCGGCCAGCGCGCGCAGGCCGGACATCGGCTTGAAGCGCAGCAGCGCCATCGAGATCAACGTGGACAACAGGATCGCGGTGCCGACGGCCGACAGCAGGTCCAGCTTGAAGACCGCCTCGTAGGCTTTGGGCACAGCCACGATAGGCGCCATCTTGACCACCATCTGGTCCAGGTACGGCACATGGAATTTCATCACGGTGCCGGCCAGCGCGCCGCTGCCGGCGAACAGCGCCTTGAACTGCGGCAGGCTCCATACGGTGACGACGGCGGTCAGGATGCCGAACGGCGCCCATGCACGTACCGTTTGCATCGTGCTGTATGGCGACTGCTTGCGGATACGCGGTTCCGCGCCGGTCGACGAGCCGCCGCCGAAGGTCGCCATCGCCGCCGTGCCGCCGCCCATCGAAATGGCGCTGCGGGCGCCGGCTTTGGCGCTGGCCGGTTGCCACACTTTCAGCAGCGCCGTCAGCGAACCAAGGCTGACCAGGGCCGACGTGATGTCCGGCAGCTCGGGGCCGATGAAATTCGAGGTGATGTACTGCGTCACGGCGAAGCTGCCGCCGGCCACCAGCGCCGCAGGCCAGGTTTCCTTGATGCCGCGCTTACCGTCCATCATGAACACCAGCCAGAAGGGCACCGCCAGCGACAACAGCGGCAACTGGCGGCCGGCCATCGCGCCAATCTGCATGGCGTCGATGCCGGTGACCTGGCCGGCCACGATGATGGGAATGCCCATCGCGCCGAACGCCACCGGCGCCGTGTTGGCGATCAGGCACAGGCCCGCCGCGTACAGCGGGTTGAAGCCCAGGCCGACCAGCAGCGCCGACGTGATCGCCACCGGCGCGCCGAAGCCCGCCGCGCCTTCAAGGAAGGCGCCGAACGAGAAGCCGATCAGCAGCATCTGCAGGCGCTGGTCATCGGTAATCGACAGCACCGAGGCGCGGATGATATCGAGTTGGCCGGTGCGGTCCACCACCTTGTACAGGAACACCGCGGTGACGATGATCCAGGCGATTGGCCACAGTCCATAGGCGAAGCCGTAGCCCGCCGCGGCCAGCGCCTGCGGCACCGGCATGCCGTAGGCGAAGATGGCGACCGCCAGCGCGAGCGCCAAGGTCACGGCGGCGGCGACGTGGCCTTTGATGCGCAGCACTGCCAGCGCGAGAAAGAAGAATATGATCGGTACGGCGGCAACCAATGCCGACAGCCCCAAGCTGCCCAGCGGCGCGTAAATCTGATTCCAGGTTTGCATTGCGGTCTCCTCCAAGAGTACAAGTATTTTTTTGTAGAGCTAAACGATGCGACGAGTGTAAAGGCGCGGCGCAGGCTTTCGGTGGTACGAAAAGATGAAATGAATTGGCCGCAGCGGTGAAAATTATTCACCCCATGGCCAGGCGCCGCGGCAACGCTATTCGGCCTGCCCCCTTTCCCGCAGCAGGTCGGCCAGGCTGCGCGCGGCTGGCTTAAGCGGCTCGCGGTGGCGGGTCCACCCCAACTGGCTGCGCGGCGTGAACGCGCGCAGCCGTGTAGCGGCCCAGCGGAACAGGCGATACACGCCGGGCCGCGCGAACGCACCGCTCCAGAACCGCCACACCAGCCGCTCGCTGCGACTGAAACTGGCGCCCTGCCCCCGCAGCGCATGTTCGACTTTCTGCGCCGGATCGCGATTGGCTTCGGTACGCAGGCGCACCAGCAGCGCCGGTATCGGTATGCGCACCGGGCACACTTCGCCGCAGGCGCCGCACAGGCTGGAGGCGGTCGCCAGGTCGGCGGTCGCTTCAAGTCCCAGCAGGTGCGGCGATATGATCTTGCCGATCGGTCCGGGATAAGTGGTGCCGTAGGCGTGGCCGCCCACCCGTGCATAGACCGGACAGTGGTTGATGCAGGCGCCGCAACGAATGCACTGCAAGGTGGCGCGCAGCTGCTCGTCGGCGTAGGCTTGCGTGCGGCCGTTATCGAGCAGCACCACGTGCAGTTCGCGCGGCCCGTCCATTTCACCGGCCCGGCGTGGCCCGGTGATCAGGTTGAAATAGGTGGTGATGGCCTGCCCGGTCGCCGAGCGTGTCAGCAGGCTGGCCAGCGGCACGATGTGCTCCAGCTTTGCCACGACTTTCTCGATGCCCATCAAGGCGATGTGCACATCGGGCACGCTGGTCGACAGGCGGCCGTTGCCTTCGTTTTCGACCAGCCACAGGGTGCCGGTATCGGCCGCCGCGAAGTTCACGCCGGACAGGCCGATGTCGGCGTCGGCAAAGGCCTGGCGCAGCGCACTACGGCCGGCCTGGATCAGCGTGTCGACGTCTTCGCTGTAGGGCATGCCCGGTATGTGCTGCTCGAACAGCGCGCCAATGTCGGCGCGGGTCTTGTGCACCGCCGGCATGACGATGTGCGAGGGCTTCTCCCCCGCCAGCTGGACGATGTATTCGCCCATGTCGGATTCAATGCAGTCGATGCCGCGCTGCGCCATGTAGTGGTTCAGCTCCACCTCTTCGCTGGCCATCGACTTGCCCTTGATGATGCTGCGCGCGCCGCGCCGCTGGGCGATGTCGAGGATGATGGCGTTGGCTTCGTCGGCGGTCGCGGCCCAATGCACCTGTGCGCCGGCCGCTTGCAGCTTCGCTTCGAACTGCACCAGCAGTTCCGGCAGACGGCCCAGCGCATGCTGGCGCACCGCTTCGCCGAGATCGCGCAGCTGTTCCAGTTCATCGCTGTCGGGGAATTGCGCACGGCGCTTGTCCTGCAAGAAGTCCATCGCGCCGCGCATGCTGCCGCGCAGTTTGGTGTCTTGCAGCGCGTCGCTGACGCGGGCTCGGAAATCGGCCGGCGGCATGAATTTCAATGGGGCGTTCATGCTGTCACCTCCGCTGCAACGTCGTCGATGATGAACACCCACAGCGCACGCGGACCGTGTGCGCCATAGGCCAGCGTTTGCTGGATGTCCGAAGTCTTCGATGGACCGGACACCAGGACCAGATTGGCCGGCATGGTGGCGCTCCAGGCTTCGGCGTGCATCGCCGCATGCAGGTCCGCGTACAGCGTGTTCGCATAGACCAGCGCCACATGCAGCGGCGGCACCAGCGACACCGTGCGCGGCGTGCCCGCATCGGGCGCCAGCACCAGCGTGCCGGTGGCGGCGATGCCGGAGCGGGCCACGGTGAAGCCGGCGTCCACGCCGGAGAACAACTGGTCCTTCCACTCTTCCAGCGGACGGTCGAACGTCACGGCGCGCATTTCGGCCGGCAAGGCTGCGGCCAGCGTACCGCCTTCGGCGCAGGCGGTATCGAGCAGCAGGCTGCGTACGCCGGCAGCCGCGAGTTTTTGCGCCAGCAGCGCGGGCCAGTTGTTGATATCGACGCGCCATACGTCGGTGCGCACCGATGTCATCACGCGCTCCAGTGTGTCGGCCAGCTCGGTGCTTGACGCTCCGCGCAAGGGGCCGCGCACATGGTGGGTATTGATGCGGTCTTCCAGTTCGCGTCTGGGCATGCCGGGAGCCGCTGCGGCGGCGAGCAGCTTGCCCAGTATGAGGTCGCGGGCGCTCATGCCGTCGCTCCGACCCGGCGCCACAGGAAGCTGGCCAGGTGCTCCACCTGCAGCGGCGCGCCCTGCCGCCTGGCGGCGTGGCCGATGTTGAGCAGGCAGCCGCAATCGGCGGAGACCAGCCGCTCGCACCCGGTGGCGCAGGCGGCGGCGATCTTGTCGCTGACCATGGCGCCGGAAATGTCGTCATGCTTGAGGGAGAAGGTGCCGCCGAATCCGCAGCACTCCGACTCATGAGCGTGCTCCACGCGCGTGACGCCTGGCATCGCGTCGAGCAAGGCCACGCCGTGGGCACGCGTGCCCATCTCGCGCCGGGCGCCGCAGGAAGTGTGTAGCACCACCTGCTCGTCCGGCTGCTGACGCGCCGCGGAAAAATCAACGTGCAATACGTGCAGCAGGAATTCACTCAGCTCGTAGACGCGCTCGGACAACTCGCGCGCTTGCGCGGCGGCGCGCGGATCGTCGTCGAACAGCGTCGGCCAATGGTGGCGCATCATGCCGGCGCAGGACCCGGACGGCACGATGACCGGCCACGGTTGGGCGAACAGATCAAGTTGTGCCCGCGCCACCGCGCGCGCCTGTTCGGGATTGCCGCTGCTGTAGGCGGGCTGGCCGCAGCAGCTCTGGCCGCGCGGGAAGTGCACCGTCAGACCTTCGCGTTCAAGCAAGCGCACGGCATCGAGCCCGGCTTCCGGCATGAACAGGTCGATCACGCAGGTGCCGAACAGGTAGACGTGTGGGTTGGCCTGGTCCGGGCCGGGCGGATAGTGTCGCGCTTGCATGTGAGGTCTCCTCTGTTTTTGCTTATTCGTCGGACAAGCTCCATAATTCCCGTGCATCGAAGCCGTCGCAAATTGGTTGGACCAGCGGATACAACAGGAGCATGTCAAAATGAAAACGAGCGGACTGGTCGATGGGGTGTTGCGCAAGCTGGAGACGGCGCTGCTGGACGGAAGCTATCCGGCCAACGCGCGCCTGCCTTCCGAGCGCGCGCTGGCGGAGCAATATGATGTGTCGCGCAATACGATACGCGAAGCGCTGCAGCGCCTGGTGGCGCGGGGTCTGTTGCGCAGCAGGCATGGCGCCGGCGTCTTCGTCAGCGACCAGCTGCGCACCAGCACGGCGTCGCCGTGGGGGCAGCTGGTGACGGACCACCCGGCCGTGCTGGCCGACGTGCTGGAATTCCGGCGCGTGCTGGAAGGCGCGACCGCCTATTACGCCGCGCTGCGCGGCAATGATGAGGAACACGGGAAGATCCGCGATTTGTTGAGCGGCCTGGAGCAGGCCCGCCTCGACAATGACCAGGCGGCCGAAGCGTCGGCAGACGCCCGCCTGCACGAGGCGATCGCACTGGCCTCGCACAACAGCATGTTTTTGCATCTGCACGCCAGCGTGCTCGGCATCCTGCGCGAGCATATTACGTTGAACGGTTCCAGCCTGCGGGCGCTCGACGCCGAGGTGTCGGGCCAGCTGCTGCAACAGCACCGCGCCATCTGCCTGGCCATTTGCGGACGCCGGCCGGAAGCGGCGCGCACCGCCATGCAGGCGCACATCGATTACGTGGTCAGCAGGATAGAGTCGGCCTGACTGGTCCAACCAATCCGAACGGTCAGGGACCTTGCTCGACGCCCAGCGTGTAATACACCGTGTCGTCGTCGGTTGTGGCCTGGAAGCTCGCATAGCGCTGCGGGCCGCCCTTGCTTGCCGGCTTGATCTTCCACGCCATGTCGCATTCGCCGTTCACCGTGCTCGGCTTGCCGAAATTCCGGGTCAGGATTTTCTTGACGTAGGCGCAGTTGGCCGCGCCGATAAACGAAGCCTGGACCAGTTCGATATTGCCGCCGATCTCCGGCGACATCTCGAAGCTGTCGACCTTGACGTTCTCGGCGCACTCCACATTGCCGCGTTTGATCTGCTCGCGCGCGGGGCGCGTGCTCGGCTTGCACCACGGGGCCAGTTGCTGCATCGCCTGCTTCCAGTTGCTTGTGAACAGCTTGGGTGAGGCGATCACGTCAAAGACATGCTCGACGGGTGTCTGTTCGTTTTGCGCCTGGGCGCAGGCGCTGATGGCCAGGCACAGGCCCAGGATGGCGTAGCTTGATTTCATCTTGTTCCAGTCGGTTATAGGGTCGGGCTTAAGTCAGCACGCACTTGTCGAGCGTCGCCGTCGGGTCCATCAAATCGGCGCGGCGCTGGAACGGGCCGCGCTTCTTGTCGGTGAGTTGGCTCTTGGCGGTCGACAGATTACTGCTGTACAGCTCAAGATGCAACATCGTGTCCTTATGTTTCTTGCCGTTCTCCTTGATCAGCTGGCCGACCTTGCCGATCACGTCGCCGCGCTTGACCTCCTTGCCGCGCAAGGCCTTCTGCTCCTTGGCGCTGCGCGGCGCCACCTCGCCGTAGCGGACGATGAAGTCGCCATGGTCGACCTCCACCGCATCGGTATGCCAGTAGAACGAATAGCACTGCAGGATCACGCCGTCGGCCATCGCCCGCACCTCGGTGTCGACCGGCGCATACAGGTCGCAACCGGCGTGGCGCCGCGCGCCCCGGCTGGAATTGAATTGCAGCGCTCCCTCGTGATACGAGGCCGACGGGCGTTTCTCGAAGGGGAATAACAAGCCCTCCTTGATCGCCTTGCCGGCCGGCGGAGGCGGCTTCACCACCTTCTTCTTGATTTCCTTCTCCACCGTCTCATGCTTGACGGCCTTTTCCTTCTTGCGCTGTGCGACCTCGTCGCTGGTGGCGCCACCGCGTATGGCCACCACCTGTTCGGTGCCGGCGTGCTGCTGCGCCTGGTTACCTTGGGGCAGCATGATATGACTGCGCTTGTGCTCGACGATGGCGGGCACCGCCGCCGGATGCACGTTCATCGTCTGCTCCAGATAGGCGCCGATGAGCGACATCGGCGGCCGCCGCCACAGATAGTCGCCTTCGTGCAACTTGAGCTGTTGACCGACCTTGAGCTGGTTGGGATTGGCAATGTGGTTGATCTTTTGCAGCTCGGCGACCGTCGTTTGATGGTCCTTGGCGATCTGCGTCAGCGTTTCCTTGTCCTTCACCTCGTGCGTCTCTTCCGTGCTGTAGCCATTCACCTTCAGCAGGTCCTTGTACTCGGGATTGAGGATCACGAACAGCACTTCCGACAGACCGGGGGCGATGATGGGCGAGGTCTGGCCGTTGCCGTCGGTCTTGCCCAGCACGACTTCAGGCTTGTCCTTGCTGCCCTGCACCTTGACCGGGCGGCCCTTGGTGCCGGCCTTGGCCGGGAAGATCGCCACATACGGCTGGCCGGCGTATGGCTGGTCGTCCTTGGTCAGCAGCTTGAACGAGAGATTGGTCTTGGCCGACAACAGCTTTTCCAGCGGATCGAGGAAGGGCAGGATCTTCGTCTGGATGATCTTGAGCACGGCTTTCGGACGGTCTTCGGCCATGTTGTCGGCGTTCGCCTGGAAGTACCAGCCCTCGTGGTGGAACAGATATAAATGCTTTTCGTAGTTCTTGCCGAAATACTTGATGGCGCGTTCCTTGGCAAACATGTACGACAGCACGATGCCGTAGGCGCCGCGTTCAGCGTCGAACACCCGGCCTTCCAGCTCCAGCACAAAGCCCAGCCGCTTCTTCGACACCTCCGGCTTGGCGGCCTCTTCCACAGTGGCCTTGGTGTACTGGCCCAGACCTGCGGCGGATGTGGTGCCGGCCGCCGCGTCGGGATTGAAGCCCGACTCGATCTTGCAGAACAACAGCATGTGCGCGATATCGCGGTACGGCAGCTTGTAGCGCGCACCGATCTCCACCAGTATGTCGATGATGCGGTCCTGCACCTGCGGCGTGGCGTCGCCATGGATGCGCGACAGCCCGGCCAGCGCGCCGGCCGGCTTGTCGATCTTGGGCTGCATGTGCAGGTAGGAGTATTTCTTGATCTTGTCTTCGCTGTACGCGGCGCCTTTGGAGGCGCGCAGGATCTCGTAGATGGTGGACACTGGCGGCTCCCTGTCCTTAGCGCGGCATGATCGATTTGACCTTTTTCATGTGGCCGTCGCTGTGCGCCAGCGCCTGCTCGTATTTGGCGCTGTCTTCATTCTCGATCAGCACGCCCGCCTCGTCATAGATGGAATACGCTTCCGCATACGGCGCCGAACCGCCGCCGATCGAGTAATACATGACCGCGACGTCGCCCTTGTCGCCGCGCGCGCAAGCCCACTGGGTGACGAACAGCTTGCTGACCTTGCCGCCGGTCTCGACGATGGACTTGGCGCTGACCTTGTTCAGTTCCGGCAGCGTCGCCTTGCGCGTCTTGCCGTCGCGGCTCACGCTCAGCGTCTGCGGCTTGCACTGGTTCAGCGTGGCGGCGTCGTTGCTGCGCTTGCAGTCGGACTCGATCACATACTGGGTGTCGCCGCACTGCATCTGCTCGCGCCACGGCGCCTGATCGCCGGCGCTGCAACCCACATGCACCAAGGCCGCGCCCGCAGCCACCAATACCGCACTGAATTTATTCTTGATACGCATCTTCCTGCATTCTCCTGATGACGACGGACTTCGCGCACGGCGCTCAGTCCCAATGGCGATCCATTTCCTGGTGCCATACATTGATGTTTTCCTGGTCCCAGCTTTCCTTGTTCAGCAAGGTCAGCTCGACCGGCTTGGGTTCCTTGGTGCCGACCTTGATGGTCTTGCCCTTGGCGTCGGTGACGCCGTAGTGCAGGCTGCCGTCGGGCAGCTTCAGCAGGTAGGGCTGCTGGGCGAGCCGCTGCTCGTCGCGCAACACCTGGTATTGCGCCGCATAGTCGTGGCGCACCGACTGGTTCAAATTGAGCTCGCCGTTCGGCAGGTGCGGCAGCACGACCGCCGCGCTGGCCGGGCCGGCCAATTCCTTTTGACTCGCCTTGAAGGTCATGGTGCCGGGGCCGTGCAGCTCGATATTGCCGCCTTCGAGTTTCAGCCAGGCGCCCTGCGCGGTCAGCATTACATGCTGCTTGGCGGCCACGTTGACCGAGCGCGTGGCGCTGGCCACGGTGATGGCCTTGTCGGCCGTCAGGCGCGTTTCCCCCGCTTGACTCTGGCTGCTGACGCGGCCGCTCGCCGCATGCAGGCGGATGCCGGTTTCCTGGTTGGGCTTCTGCGCATTGCTTGCTTTGCCGTAGGTGAACAGACTGACGCCGTCGGCGACCATGTGCACGCTGTTGGCCTGCGCGGCCAGGTGGATGTCCTGTCCCGCGGCCAGGCTGCTGCTGCCTTGGGCGCTGATGACGGCGCTGGCCGGCGTCACCGCCGCGATGCCTGCCGGGCTGGACAACTGCAAGTGCGCTTCGCGATACGCCGCCGCAGTGCCGAGGCCGCCGCTCGTGTCCTGTTGATCGCTGCCGCTGGCGCTGCGGCCCAGCACTTCGGCGCTGTGCGCCATGGCCACAATCGCGGGCAGCTCGGCCGGCGCTTTTTCGCCCGCCAGCATGGCCTTGTGTTTTTGCGCGGTTTCCGCCAGTTGCTGCTGCAATTGCTGGCTCGCTTCGGCCTGGCTGCGCGCCTCGCGGGAATCGAGCTGGGCGCCGCTGCCGCCGTTGCGGGCGTGGCTGGTCAGCAGCATGCCCTGGCCTGCGCGCAATGCGACGCTGTGCTCGGTCTTCAGCTCGGCGCCAAAGCCGGCCGGCGCCAGCCGCTGGTTATCGGTCTGATGGCGCAGCTGTCCAAGGTTGAGCTCGGCAGTGCCCGCATGTGGCGCGGCGTGATGTTGCAGGGCCAGGCGCGGCTAGCCGGGGCTATCGTCGAACACCAGCTGGCTGTAACTGCCGGCGCCCTGCTGGCTGCTCTGCATGGCCTGCGATTTCAAGCCCGACAGCACCGCCGGATGCGCGTGGGCGCCCGTGGCCCCCGGGAACCAGGCGCCAGCGTTGCCGGTCGCGGCGCCCGCACCTTGCGCCACCGCGTTGTGCTGGGCGTTATCCGCGCCGCGGCCGTTGTAGAGCGCGCCGATCACGACCGGACGGTCGATATTGCCCTCGATGAAATCGACCAGCACTTCCTGGCCGACGCGCGGCACCGCGTTGCTGCCCCAGTTGGCGCCGGCGACCGGCGCCAGCGGCGTCGCCACCCGCACCCAGGTGCCGGCGCTGTCGTCCGCCGGCGCGCCGGTGTGGCTGGCGGCGGCCGGATGGTCGAGGCGGCTATGGCTGGCGGCGCCGCGCTGCCAGTGAAACTGCACCTTGATGCGATGGTCGCGGTCGGTGTGCACAACGGCGCCGGCCGGGCCGACCACGATTGCGCTTTGCTGTCCCCGCATCATGGGGCGCTCGGTCCTGGCGGAGCTGCGGTAAGGCGTGGCGGCGGGAATGGCGTCGATACGGTTGCGGTACAGCGGACGCTCGGCGATGGCTGAGCCGACGGCATGCAAGCTGCCACGGGTTTCTTCCTGCAGCGCGGCGCTCAAGGGGCCCTGTCCCAGCGCCTTGAGTATGCCGCCCTGGATCTGCGCGCTCAGATTGTTATGCATCAGGTGCACCACCCGAACGACGAGGAACTGCCGCTGCTGATCGCTGTCGGCAGCATCGAGCTGGCTGACGCCCTGCAGCGTAAAGGTGGTTGCGGGCGCAAGCGTGCGCACCGTGCCGGCGCCAACGTGAATTTCACGACCGGCCTGAAGGGCTTCCACCTGGCGGTCGGCCATGCGCTGGCCATGCTCACGGCTGGTATAGGCGTAGGCGCCGGGAACGTCATCGCTGGTCAGCAGAGCCCCCTCGCCGCTGGCGGAGACACGGCGCGTGCTGCGGGAGCGGTAATCCCAGCTGCGCAGCTGGACCGCATTGGTCTGCAGGCGCACCTCGGTGCGCCACCGGTCCAGGCTGTCTTCCCGCATGACGGCGCCCGGCTGGGTGTAACGGATAAGCGGCTGGGCATTGGCGACGAAGCTGCCGTTGTGGTCGGCGATGACCATTGTGTGGCTGCCGAGCGTAGGGCTGTCGGCGTCGCCGCTGTGTTCATAGAAATAGAACAGGCCTTCTTCTTCCATCAGGCGGGTGATGAAGGCGAGATCGCTTTCCTGGTACTGCGTGGTCAGGCTGCGCTTGGCGTAGACATCACGGTCGACGATATCGAAGCGGCGCAAAGGCGTCAGGCGGCCCTGCCCCTCGTAGCTGGCGCACACCGCGTCGATGATGTCGAACACCTTCATGTCCTGGAAAATCCGGCTATCGCGTCCCAGCCCAAGGAAGGCAGACCACGGTTGGACGGTCAACTGGTAGCGCGCAAAGCCGCCATTGGCCCCATGCAATTCCACTGCGGTGATGTGGCCATGGAACGGGCGCAGCGCCCCGGCGCCGGCGATGGTCAGCAGCTCCAGCAAGACCGGCTGGCCAAGCAGCGACTTCAGCGGGATGGCGGCGTCGGTGGACAGGGCTTCAATGCGGTAGGTGAAGCCGGAGCCAATGGTCTCCTCCGCGCGCACCGATTCGGCCAGCAATTTATCGGCGCCGATCGGCGTACTCAGCCGGAGAAGACGGCTGGACTGTGTATAACCGTCGCGCATAAGAGATAAAGCCTGGTCGAGCATGCGGGTCGCACTCCTGATGCGGATTAACCGCAAGATTAATGATTTACCATGTTGAGAGTGAGCATTACACCTCAGGCTGAATCATTTGACAAGAGTGGTTTCAATCGTGCGCGGGGTCAATCGACAGACGAAAAAAAGCCCCGACCAAGTGAGACGGCAGGCAATGCCTGTCGTTGAACGGAAGGGGCTTTCAAACGAGAAAAGCCCACCAGATCACTGGTGGGCTTTTCTCTTTATAACTAGCCTGACGATAACCTACTTTCACACTGGTTGCAGCACTATCATCGGCGCAAAGTTGTTTCACGGTCCTGTTCGGGATGGGAAGGGGTGGGACCAACTTGCTATGGTCATCAGGCATTGACTTGTACTAGCGTCGCTTAACTTCAGCGCCGCCAAGAATCTGGAGGAAGTATTATAAACGATTTATACCGTTTATGTAGTAAATATTTTAGGTAATGAAGTTGTGTATCAACGAACGTTACAACGCACTTCTCATTCACCATAACCTGCTAAGGTTATAGGGACAAGCCGTACGGGCAATTAGTATCAGTTAGCTTAATGCATTACTGCACTTCCACACCTGACCTATCAACGTCCTGGTCTCGAACGACCCTTCAAAGAGCTCAAGGCTCTGGGAAATCTCATCTTAAGGCAAGTTTCCCGCTTAGATGCTTTCAGCGGTTATCTCTTCCAGACTTAGCTACCCGGCAATGCCACTGGCGTGACAACCGGTACACCAGAGGTCTGTCCACTCCGGTCCTCTCGTACTAGGAGCAGCCCCCTTCAAATTTCCAACGCCCACGGCAGATAGGGACCAAACTGTCTCACGACGTTTTAAACCCAGCTCACGTACCACTTTAAATGGCGAACAGCCATACCCTTGGGACCGGCTACAGCCCCAGGATGTGATGAGCCGACATCGAGGTGCCAAACTCCCCCGTCGATATGAACTCTTGGGAGGAATCAGCCTGTTATCCCCAGAGTACCTTTTATCCGTTGAGCGATGGCCCTTCCATACAGAACCACCGGATCACTATGTCCTACTTTCGTACCTGCTCGACTTGTCAGTCTCGCAGTTAAGCACGCTTATGCCATTGCACTATCGTCACGATGTCCGACCGTAACTAGCGTACCTTCGAACTCCTCCGTTACACTTTAGGAGGAGACCGCCCCAGTCAAACTGCCTACCATGCACTGTCCCCGACCCGGATAACGGGCCAAGGTTAGAACCTCAAATGAACCAGGGTGGTATTTCAAGGTTGGCTCCACGAGGACTGGCGTCCCCGCTTCAAAGCCTCCCACCTATCCTACACAGATTGATTCAAAGTCCAATGCAAAGCTACAGTAAAGGTTCATGGGGTCTTTCCGTCTAGCCGCGGGTAGATTGCATCATCACAAACACTTCAACTTCGCTGAGTCTCGGGAGGAGACAGTGTGGCCATCGTTACGCCATTCGTGCAGGTCGGAACTTACCCGACAAGGAATTTCGCTACCTTAGGACCGTTATAGTTACGGCCGCCGTTTACTGGGACTTCAATCAAGAGCTTGCACCCCATCATTTAATCT
>KB906725.1:2111817-2339042 GCA_000381565.1 Oxalobacteraceae bacterium AB_14 | reverse complement strand
ACTCTAGAAAGGAGGTGATCCAGCCGCACCTTCCGATACGGCTACCTTGTTACGACTTCACCCCAGTCACGAATCCTACCGTGGTAAGCGCCCTCCTTGCGGTTAAGCTACCTACTTCTGGTAAAACCCGCTCCCATGGTGTGACGGGCGGTGTGTACAAGACCCGGGAACGTATTCACCGCGACATGCTGATCCGCGATTACTAGCGATTCCAACTTCATGCAGTCGAGTTGCAGACTACAATCCGGACTACGATACACTTTCTGGGATTAGCTCCCCCTCGCGGGTTGGCGGCCCTCTGTATGTACCATTGTATGACGTGTGAAGCCCTACCCATAAGGGCCATGAGGACTTGACGTCATCCCCACCTTCCTCCGGTTTGTCACCGGCAGTCTCATTAGAGTGCTCTTTCGTAGCAACTAATGACAAGGGTTGCGCTCGTTGCGGGACTTAACCCAACATCTCACGACACGAGCTGACGACAGCCATGCAGCACCTGTGTACTGGTTCTCTTTCGAGCACTCCCCAATCTCTCGGGGATTCCAGCCATGTCAAGGGTAGGTAAGGTTTTTCGCGTTGCATCGAATTAATCCACATCATCCACCGCTTGTGCGGGTCCCCGTCAATTCCTTTGAGTTTTAATCTTGCGACCGTACTCCCCAGGCGGTCTACTTCACGCGTTAGCTGCGTTACCAAGTCAATTAAGACCCGACAACTAGTAGACATCGTTTAGGGCGTGGACTACCAGGGTATCTAATCCTGTTTGCTCCCCACGCTTTCGTGCATGAGCGTCAGTTTTGACCCAGGGGGCTGCCTTCGCCATCGGTGTTCCTCCACATATCTACGCATTTCACTGCTACACGTGGAATTCTACCCCCCTCTGCCAAACTCTAGCCTTGCAGTCTTCATCGCCATTCCCAGGTTGAGCCCGGGGATTTCACGACAAACTTACAAAACCGCCTGCGCACGCTTTACGCCCAGTAATTCCGATTAACGCTTGCACCCTACGTATTACCGCGGCTGCTGGCACGTAGTTAGCCGGTGCTTATTCTTCAGGTACCGTCATTAGCAAGCTGTATTAGAGCTCGCCGTTTCTTCCCTGACAAAAGAGCTTTACAACCCGAAGGCCTTCTTCACTCACGCGGCATTGCTGGATCAGGCTTGCGCCCATTGTCCAAAATTCCCCACTGCTGCCTCCCGTAGGAGTCTGGACCGTGTCTCAGTTCCAGTGTGGCTGGTCGTCCTCTCAGACCAGCTACTGATCGATGCCTTGGTAGGCTTTTACCCTACCAACTAGCTAATCAGATATCGGCCGCTCCAGGAGCACAAGGCCTTGCGGTCCCCTGCTTTCATCCTTAGATCGTATGCGGTATTAGCGTAACTTTCGCTACGTTATCCCCCACTCCAGGGTACGTTCCGATATATTACTCACCCGTTCGCCACTCGCCGCCAGGTTGCCCCGCGCTGCCGTTCGACTTGCATGTGTAAGGCATGCCGCCAGCGTTCAATCTGAGCCAGGATCAAACTCTTCAGTTTAATCTCTGTTTATTTGGCATTGCTGCCACCGTCGTTTCTGACGGGTCGCTCACTCAAAATACTGACAGGCCACTACTTGCGTAGCGCCTATTTCATTACTTCTTGTGAACATTTGATATTTTAAGTTTCACGCTGCCTAAGCAGCGTGTGCACTTTCATCAAACGTCCACACTTATCGACTGTAAATTTTTAAAGAACTTATTCGGTACTGCTTGCTTGCTGCGGAGCGTTGTGTCCGTCAGCGAAGAAGAAAGAGTATGAAGCGTTTAGATCGTTTCGTCAACCCCTACTTTTCCAGCTCCCCGTTTCACACTGCATTTGCATGCGCCGTTTTGCGGGGAGGCAAACTATAGCAAAGCACCCACGAGATTGGCAAGGCCTATTTTCTGTCCCTGCCTCACGCCGTCCAGTCCCCGTTTCTTGCAGACTGTCGCAATAGCTTGGCGCATGGCCGCCCCTATAGGTACAGTTGCATCATCAAAAAATTAGTTGCACTTGCTTCGTACACAAGAGTGAAAGTCTTACATGTTTCCTATGCCTAAAACGCAAGACACCCTGAAAACCGCCGGCGCCTGGCTGCACCGCGGCTTTGACTCGACCGCCACCTGGGTCACTCAGTTGTCGTGGTGGAAGTTCCTGGTCTTCGCGGTGTTGACGCTGATCGCCGGCTCCATCCTGCAGGACGAGCTGTTCTCGTCCAGCCCCGACGAAGAAGTCGTGATCAACAACGACAAGCATCCCAAGCGAAAAAGCGGCGACACCAATATTCTGATCGACGACAGCGGCATCCATTTCAACCCGCGCGGCAAGATCCGCAACAAGGATGCCGACAAGACCGATAAGAGCGATTCCTCCGATTCCAGCAACGACAACAGTAACTCGCCCCACGCCCCACCAGTGGCTCCGCCGGAAGAGCCGGCCGACGCGGCGCCCGCCGCCCCGCCCGCGCCCGCCGCCCCGCCCGCCAAAATAGGCAAGCCTGGCGTGACGTCCATTCCCGCCCTGCCCACCTTGCCGGGCGAAGAAGTCCATATCGACCTGCCACCGCAAATCGGCGAAGAACTGTCGAACGCGATTGAGGAGGCCGTTGACGACGCCGCCGAACAAAAAGTCACACGCTACCACCGCCAGGCCTCGACCTGGTTCAAGAGCTTCGTCTCGCTGCTGGTGCTCGCGCTGTTCGGCACCAAGGCCCTGATGGGCGGCAAAAAACGCGCGGAAGCAGAGACCCTGACCGCCAACGCCGCCGTCGAACGCGAATCCATGCAGCGCCAGCTCAGCGAGGCAAAGATGCAGATGATGCAGGCGCAGGTCGAACCGCACTTCCTGTTCAACACCCTGGCCTCGGTCGAGCACCTGATCGAGACCGACCCGCCGCGCGCCTCCGCCATGCAGCGCAGCCTGATCAAATACCTGCGCGCGGTGTTGCCGCAAATGCGGGACAACGCCCTGATCACCAACCTGGGCCGCGAGGCCGACATGGTGCTGGCCTACCTGAACCTGCTGAAGATGCGCATGGAGGAACGCCTCACCGTGGACTTCGACATCCCCGACGGCCTGCGCACCGCAGCCTTCCCGCCGATGATGCTGCAATCGATGGTGGAAAACGCCATCAAGCACGGCCTGGAAGCCAAACCCGAAGGCGGCACGCTGAAAGTGCGCGCCGACGTGGCCCACAACAAGCTGCGCGTGATCGTCACCGACGACGGCCTCGGCTTCGGCGCCGTGCCCAGCGACGGCACCGGCCTGGGCCTGATGACCATCCGCGAACGCCTGAAACTGCTGCACGGCGAGCAAGGCCAGTTGCTGATCGCCGCCAACAGTCCGAGCGGCGTGATCGCCACGATCGAAGTGCCGTACCAGCTGTCCAAATAAGAACGATTGATTATTACGACGATTCGTTGAATAATCCCTTGAATAACTAACTAAATAATTAACACTACACACCCTACCACGATGCCTACTGCGATTATTGCCGACGACGAACGTTTGATGCGCGACCAACTGCGCATGCGCCTGGGCCAGGTCTGGCCCGAGCTGGAAATTATTGGCGAAGCCAAGAACGGCGACGAAGCGATCGAGCTGGTCGACCAGCTCAAGCCGGACTTCACCTTCCTCGATATCCGCATGCCCGGCAAGACCGGCATGGAAGCCGCCTCCGTGATCGGCAACAAGAGCCACATCGTGTTCGTGACCGCCTACGACGCCTATGCGGTCGAAGCCTTCGAGCGCGGCGCGGTCGACTACGTGCTCAAACCGCCCGAGCAGGAGCGCCTGCAAATCACCGTCGACCGTCTCAAGACCCGCATGAGCAAGCCGGCCGCGGCGGCCGACGTCAACGCCAGCGTGACGGCGATGCTGTCGCAACTGGCGGAAAAGATCGCCACCCCGAAACCGGCCTACCTGCAATGGATACAGGCCAGCATCGGCCAGGACCTGCGCATGATCCCGGTCGAGGAAATCCTGTTCTTCCGCTCCGACGAGAAATACACCTGCGTGCAGACCGAACGCTACGAAGCGCTGATCCGCAAGCCGGTGCGCGACTTGGCAGAGGAGCTCGATCCCGCGCTGTTCTGGCAGATCCACCGCGCCACGCTGGTCAACGTCAACGCCATCGAAGGCGTGACGCGCGACATCCGTGGCCGCCACCTCGTCATGATCAAGGGCAAGCCGGACAAGCTGGAAGTAAGCCGCAGCTTCCTGCACCTGTTCAAGCAGATGTAATCCCGCCTCGGACGCCGAGCGCGTCTGAGGCATATCAAGCCCCTGCCCTGCGCATACTTTAGTGTGGACCCACGCGGCCCCGCCGCATGGGGAAGCGCATGGCCCGTATCCGATCACTGCTATTGCTCAGCAGCGCCGTCGCGCTGGCCAGCCGCCTGTCCTGGCGCATGGGCTGGCAGTGCGCGCGCACGGCCGCCGCGCACAAACGCAGCCGCGGCATCATCCAGCACGCCAGCGACGCCATCATCTCCACTGACGAACGCCAGATCATCCTGCAGGCCAACCCTTCGGCCGCCGCCATGTTCGGCACCACGGTACAAGCCATGGAAGGCTCGCCCTTGCAGCAATTCATCCCGCGCGACCAACGCCTGAGCAACGAGCCGGCCAGCACCCGCTACTTCGGCAACACCGGCATCCGCCTGCGCATGAAGGGCCGGCGCGCCAGCGACTACGCCGTGACCGGCCTGAAAGCCAGCGGCCAGCACTTTCCGCTCGAAGGGTCGATCTCGTCGCTGGCGGAAAACGGCCACCGCCTCTACACCATCATCCTGCGCGACATCACCGAACGCAAACAGGTGCAGGAACAGCTGGAACAGTCGTATTCCCAGCTACGCGAACTGTCGGCCGCGCTGCAAACAATACGGGAGGAGGAGCGCAAGCACATCGCCCGCGAACTGCACGACGACCTCGGCCAACTGCTGGCGACGCTGCGCGTGGACCTGGCGCTGCTGCAACAACAGCACAGCAACGACGTGGCCGCCCGCAAGCTGCAGGCGGGCATGGATGAGTTGTTGATGTCGGCGATCACCTCGCTGCGGCGCATCGCCAGCAACCTGCGGCCGCGCGCGCTCGATGAGGGAGGCTTGTATTTTGCGCTGGAGAGCTTGCGCCAGGAATTCGTCTCGCGCTACGGCATCGCCTGCACGCTGGACGCGAATGAAGAGGATTTGATACTGGACGACGCCTACAGCACAGCCATCTTCCGCATTGCGCAGGAAGCGCTGACCAACATCACCCGCCACGCCGAAGCGCGCAAGGTCTTGCTGTCGCTGTACCGCACCGACGGTCTGCTGCAAGTCACCATCCATGACGACGGTCGCGGCATCGCCGAAAAGGACATGGACAAGGCTTCGTCCTTCGGCCTGATCGGGATGCGCGAACGGGTCTGGGCACTGCATGGCGACATCGCCATCGTCAGCGACGGCGGTACCCGGATCATGATCCGGCTGCCGCTGCCGCCTCAGGAAAACGCCGCCTGATCCCGCTTAGAACGAGTGGCGCATGCCGACGTTGAAGGCCTTGTCGCCGCTACCAGCTTCGTTGTTGTTGCCAACGGTGTAGCCGGCGCCGTTCTTGTTCTTGATCTTGGCGTACGCAACATACAGGGAGGTACGCTTCGACAGCGTGTGCAGGTAACCCAGCGCCCACTGGTCGGCGTCCTGGTTGTTGACGGTCTTGTCGTTCTTGCGGACGTACGAAGCCATGATGGTGCCGCCAGGAGCGACTGGCACCTGTACGCCGATCAACATGTCGTTGCTGTCCAGGCTGGCCTTAGGCGCCACGGTATAGCCATAGGCATTGGCCACTGGCAGGGCCGCGCTGTTTACGCCCTTGTCGGCGCTATAGGCGAAGAAGGCTTTGACAACGTGGAAATCGTAGTTGATCGCGAACAAGGTGTTGCGGCCGGTATCCTGCAGCTTGGCCGGGGTGGCGCCGACAGCGGCGGTGTCGTTGTTGCGGTTGTTATACACCAAGCGCGCGTTCAGCGGGCCGTTGGCGAAGTTCAGGCCGAAACCGAACTGACGGCCGGCGGTCGAGCTGCCAGCCTGCTCGCCCAGCGAGTACAGGCCGTCGGCGCTGAAGCCTTCGACGCTGGGCGAAACGTACACCAGGGCGTTGCTGGTGCGGGTGTTCGCGCCGGCTGCCGGGAACAAGTTCTTGATGCTGCCTGCGTAACCGGCGCCGAATGGGTCGGCGACCTGGCTCATGGCGTTGTACAGCATGGTGTATTGGCGACCGATGGTCAGGGTGCCGGCTTCCTTGCTTTTCACGCCGATAAACGACAGACGGTTGAACAGGGCGCTGTTGGTATTGTCCAGCGCGCCATCATCGACTTTCAGGCCGGTTTCCAGCGTGAAGATCGCCGCCAGGCCGTTGCCCAGGTCTTCGGTGCCGCGGAAGCCCAGACGCGATTGCGCACCAATACCGCTGGTGACTTTGGTCACGCTGCCTGCCGCGCCGCCGCGTTCGCTGACCAGGCCGGCATCAACCAGGCCATAGATCGTGACATTCGATTGAGCTTGTGCTTGCGCCGCGAAACCGCCGATGATCATTGCTGCCAGAGTAAGTTTTTTCACTTGATGTTCTCTACTTGAGGTTGGAAGAAGTAACTGCATGTAATGAATCTACGGGGCGTATCATGCCTACCAATTACTTCAACAATGTGACATCGGCCACTTGTTGCAAATCAACAACAGCATAAAAAAAAGCCGCTCGAGGCGGCTTTCAATGAATTTCAGTTATTTTAAACGGCAACTGAGCAGGTAGTAATACTCCAGCCGTTCGACGCGGATCTGCCGCGCCGACGTCGCGAAACGCTTGCGCAGCGTGCTGTCGGTCAGGTAGTTCTTCATCACTTCGTAGCGTTGCTCGTCGTCGGCGGTCAGGATCTGGAAGGTGTTGCCTTCCAGGTCGGTGCGGGCGAACACCATGCTGTCGCCATCGACATAAGTCTCGTCCAGCAACACCAGCAGCACGTCCTTGCCCAGTTTGGCGCGCAGGGTCTTCAGGTATTTCTCCTGGTCTTCGCGCTTGACGTGGGTCCACAGGCCGGCCGCGAACACCGCCGTGTACTTGCCTTCCAGCCCATCCGGCAGGTTGAAGGCGTCCATCACGCCGAAGCTCACCACATCCTCGTCCAGGCCGCGGGTTTCGGCCAGCGCGATCATTTCCGGCACCAGGTCGGTGGCGTGCACCGATTCCGCCACTTCGGCGATCAGGTCGGTCCAGTAGGCGGTGCCGCAGGCCAGTTCCAGCACCTTGTGGCCCTGGAACAGCTCGGCGACCATTTCCTGCAGGTCATCCAGATCGTCGAAGCGCTCTTCCCGCGCGTAGATCTGGTCGTAGTTATCGGCGTTGACGGCATAAAATTGTGCCAACTGGTTGGTAATCATGTCTTGCTTTCTAATTTACAGTTCGTAGTGTTCTTTTGCACCGCTCATGGCCTGCTCGATCAATTTACGGTTGAGCGTAGGCGCCAGCAGTTCGATAAAGGTGTAGATATAGCTGCGCAGATAGGCCCCCTGCTTGACCGCCACCCGCGACACATTCATGCCGAACAGGTGGCCCGCAGGAATCGCGCGCAGCGATTTGTCGCGCTCGGCGTCGAAGGCCATGCCCGCTATGATACCAATCCCCATGCCCAACTCCACATAAGTCTTGATCACGTCGGCGTCTATGGCTTCCAGCAACACGTCCAGCTTGAGCCCGCGCAGGGAGAAGGCATGGTCGATCTTGCTGCGGCCGGCAAAGGCAGCATCGTAAGTGATAATCGGGAACGCGGCAATTTCTTCCAGCGTAATCTGCTTAGATTTCAGCAATGGATGGTCCGGCGCCACCACCACCACGTGTTCCCATTGATAACACGGCAAAGTTATCAAACCAGTCACGCCGGCGATCGATTCGGTGGCGATGGCCAGGTCGGCCTGGTCGCGCTGGACCATTTCGGCGATTTGCTGCGGATTGCCTTGCAATAAAGACAAGCGCACCTTGGGAAACTTCAGCATGAAGGCCTGCACCACTCTCGGCAGCGTGTAGCGGGCCTGCGTGTGTGTGGTGGCGATGGTAAAACTGCCACTGTCCTGGGCCGCATATTCCTTGCCGATGCGCTTGAGGCTGTCAATTTCCTGCATAATTAACTCCACCGATTCCAGCACCAGCCGCCCTGGCTCGGTCAGGCCACGGATACGCTTGCCGTGCCGGGTGAAGATATCGACGCCCAGCTCCTCCTCCAGCTCGATGATCGCCTTGGACACGCCCGGCTGCGACGTAAACAACGCCTTGGCGGCGTCGGTCAGGTTGTAGTTCTGGCGTACAGCTTCGCGCACGAAGCGCAGTTGGTGAAGGTTCATTGCAGGTCCAGGCCCATCAAAAATTATTAAGCTTGCTTATACCGGATACGTATATAAGCAAATAAAGACTAAGTCGTATGGAATAAAGACGAAGTTTATTACTATTAGCGCTAGTTTGGGGGTTCTAGCAAGCGACTATCTAGGAAGAATATGTATCAATACGACCAATATGACCATCTCATCGTCCGCGAACGCATCGCCCAATACCGGGATCAAGTGCGCCGTCGCCTGTCCGATGAGCTGACCGAAGCCGAATTCCTGCCGCTGCGCCTGCAAAATGGCCTGTATATGCAGCGTCACGCCTACATGCTGCGCATCGCCGTCCCATACGGCTTGCTGGCATCGAAGCAAATGCGCATGTTCGCGCACATCGCCCGCAAGTACGACCGCGGCTATGGCCACTTCACCACCCGCCAGAACATCCAGTTCAACTGGATCGAGCTCGAGCAGACCCCGGACATCCTGGCCGACCTGGCCTCGGTGGAGATGCACGCCATCCAGACCTCGGGCAACTGCATCCGCAACACCACCTCAGATCCCTATGCCGGCGTCGCCGCCGACGAGATCATCGATCCGCGTCCGTACGCCGAGGTGCTGCGCCAGTGGTCCACCTTCCACCCTGAATTCATCGCCCTGCCGCGCAAGTTCAAGGTCGCCATCAACGGCGCCGTCGAAGACCGCGCCGCCATCGCCGTGCACGACATCGGCCTGACCGTGGTGCGCAACGACGCCGGCGAGATCGGCTTCAAGTTCATGGCCGGCGGCGGCATGGGCCGCACCCCGATCCTGGGTAGCGTGATCCGCGACTTCCTGCCGTGGCAGCATCTGCTGACCTACACCGAAGCCGTGATGCGCGTGTATAACCAGTACGGCCGCCGCGACAACAAGTACAAGGCCCGCATCAAGATCCTGCTCAAGGCCATCGGCGTCGAAGAGTTCACCCGCCAGGTCGAAGCCGAATGGGTCGACCTGAAGGACGGTCCGGAAACGCTGACGGTCGAAGAGATGCAGCGCGTGATCGACTACTTCCAGCCGCCGGCCTACAAGCAGCTCGACGACAGCGATGTCGTCGCCGCGCACGCCGGCAACAAGGCCTTTGCCAACTGGGTCAACCGCAACGTCAAGCCGCACAAGCAGCCCGGCTACGCCGCCGTGGTGCTGTCGCTGAAGAAGACCGGCGTGCCGCCGGGCGACGCCACCGCCGAGCAGATCGACTTCATGGCCGACCTGTCGGACCGCTACAGCTTCGGCGAACTGCGCGTCACGCATGAACAGAACATTGTGCTGGCCGACGTCGAACAGTCGCAGTTGTTCACGCTGTGGGAACAAGTCAAGGCCAAGGGCCTGGCCACGCCCAACATCGGCCTGCTGACCGACATGATCTGCTGCCCTGGCGGCGACTTCTGTTCGCTGGCCAACGCCAAGTCGCTGCCGATCGCCGCCGCCATCGCGGAGCGCTTCGACAACATCGACTTCCAGCACGACATCGGCGAGATCGAACTCAATATCTCCGGCTGCATCAACGCCTGCGGCCACCACCACGTCGGCAGCATCGGCGTGCTCGGTGTCGACAAGGACGGCAGCGAATGGTACCAGGTGTCGATCGGCGGCTCGCAGGGCAACAACGCCGCCATCGGCAAGATCATCGGGCCATCGTTCTCCGCGCTGCAAATGCCGGAAGTGATAGGCCGCCTGCTGCAAGTGTATGTGCGCGACCGCTACGAAGACGAATCGTTCGCCGACTGCGCGCAGCGCCTGGGCATCGCGCCGTTCAAGGAATTTGTGTACGCCACGCCGATCGTCGAAGCCGGTCGCCTGGTTGGAGAGGATGAATATGTCTGAAGCCGTGAAAAACCTGATCATCAAGGGCCGTGAAGTCGTCGAGGACGACTGGCAGGTGCTGCGTCTGGCCGAGCCGGTCGACGGCGCGCCCAGGCACGACCCGGCCACCGTCGCCGTCCCGGCGGGAAAATTCGTCGTGCCGCTGAGCCTCTGGCTGGTGCAGCGCGAGCTGCTGTCGGCGCGCGCCGCCGCCGGCGAGATCGGCGTCTGGATCGCCAGCGACGAACGCCCGGAAACGCTGAAGGACGACCTGTCCAAGGTCGCCCTGGTCGCCGTCGACTTCCCTAAATTCACCGATGGCCGCGGCTACTCGATCGCCTACAACCTGCGCACCCGCCTGGGCTGGACCGGCGAACTGCGCGCCATCGGCGACGTGCTGCGCGACCAGCTGTTCTCGATGCAGCGCGTCGGCTTCGACGCCTACGCCACGCGCCCGGACCGCAACATCCACGACGCGCTGAAAGGCCTGTCCGATTTCTCGGAGACCTACCAGGCATCGGTGGACCAGAAGGCGCCGCTGTTCCGCCGCCACGCCCGCAACGTCGGCGTCAACCCCGGCGACGCCGGCTACGGCATCTGATCGGAGCAACCATGAGTGACCTCAACAAGCTGATCGCCGACACCAACGCCACGCTGGCACGCATCGTCAAGGACCACAGCCCGGCGGTCTTCGCCTCCAGCCTGGCGGCCGAAGACATGGTGCTGACCGACTTGATCCTGAAGGGCAAACTGGATATCGGCATCTTCTCGCTCGAAACCGGACGCCTGCATCCAGAAACGCTGGCCATGCTGGAGCGCGTCAAGGAGCATTACGACGGCTACCAGATCGCGCTGTACAAGCCGCAGACCGAAGCGGTCGACGCCTACGTCGCGCAGAACGGCCTGAACGCCTTCTACGACAGCGTCGAGATGCGCCGCGAGTGCTGCCGCATCCGCAAGGTCGAGCCGCTGGGCCGCGCCCTGGCCGGCAACAAGGCCTGGGTCACCGGCCAGCGCCGCGCGCAGTCGGCCACCCGCACCTCGCTGATGGTGGAAGAAGACGATCCGGCCCACCTGATGACCAAGTTCAATCCACTGGCCGACTGGTCGGAGGCGGACATCTGGAACTACATCCGCGACCACGGCGTGCCGTACAACGCGCTGCACGACCAGGGCTATCCATCGATCGGCTGCGCACCCTGCACGCGCGCCATCGAGCCGGGTGAAGACGTCCGCGCCGGCCGCTGGTGGTGGGAGAACCCGGACTCGAAAGAATGCGGCCTGCACATGGTCGACGGCAAACTGATACGCATTAAATCCGTGGCCTGATGGGTCATTCCCGCGAAAGCGGGAATCCATAGACCGCGTCCGCAGTTACTCAGCATGGGTCCCCGCTTTCGCGGGGACGACGTATAACGATAGGCTAGTCCCAATATGAACGCTTTAGTTGAAAACCACGCCGCGCACGTGAATTCGCGCCACCTCGACGCTTTGGAATCGGAAGCGATCCACATCATGCGCGAAGTCGCGGCCGAGTGCAGCAACCCTGCGCTGCTGTTCTCGGGCGGTAAAGACTCGGTGGTCTTGCTGCGCATCGCGGAAAAGGCTTTCCGTCCCGGCAAATTCCCGTTCCCGCTGGTGCATGTCGACACCGGTCACAACTTCGCCGAAGTGATCACCTTCCGCGACAAGCGCGTGGCCGAACTGGGCGAGCGCCTGATCGTCGGCTCGGTCGAGGAATCGATCAAAAAAGGCACGGTGCGCCTGCGTAATCCGCTGACCGATTCGCGCAACGCCGCGCAGGCGGTCACGCTGCTGGAAACCATCGCCGAACACGGCTTCGACGCCTGCATCGGCGGCGCCCGCCGCGATGAAGAGAAGGCCCGCGCCAAGGAGCGCATCTTCTCCTTCCGCGACGAATTCGGCCAGTGGGATCCAAAGTCGCAGCGCCCGGAACTGTGGGACCTGTATAACACCCGCGTCCACCCGGGCGAGAACATGCGCGTGTTCCCGATCTCGAACTGGACCGAGCTCGATGTGTGGATGTACATCGCCCGCGAAAAGCTGGAACTGCCGCCGATCTACTTCGCCCACGAACGCCAGGTCATTCCGCGCAACGGCCTGCTGGTGCCGCTGACCGACCTGACCCCGGCGCGCGAAGGCGAGACCGTCGAGACGCAAGTGGTGCGCTTCCGCACCGTCGGCGACATCTCCTGCACCTGCCCGGTGTCGTCCGATGCGGCCACGGTGGACCAGATCATCGCCGAAACCGCAGTCACGCAAATCACCGAACGCGGCGCCACCCGGATGGACGACCAGACCTCCGAGGCTTCGATGGAAAAACGTAAAAAAGCAGGATACTTCTGATGAACGCACTCACCGACAACCACGAACAAAAAATTGAACGCCGGGGCGCCGTATCGGGCCTGCTGCGCTTCATCACCGCCGGCTCCGTCGACGACGGCAAGTCCACCCTGATCGGCCGCCTGCTGTTCGACAGCAAAGGCATCTTCGCCGACCAGCTGGACGCCATGTCGCGCTCCAAGCACAAGCGCACCGTCGGCGACGCCGTCGACCTGTCGCTGCTGACCGACGGCCTGGAAGCCGAACGCGAACAAGGCATCACCATCGACGTGGCCTACCGCTACTTCGCCACGCCGAAACGCAAGTTCATCATCGCCGACACGCCGGGCCACGAGCAGTACACCCGCAACATGGTGACCGGCGCTTCCACCGCCGACGCCGTCATCATCCTGATCGACGTCTCGAAAGTGAAGCTGCACGACGACGGCAGCGTGGACCTGCTGATCCAGACCAAGCGCCACTCGACCATCGCCCACCTGCTGCAGATCGAGCACGTGGTGGTCGCCGTCAACAAGATGGACCTGGTGAACTACGACCAGGCGATCTACGACCGCATCGTCAAGGCCTACCGCGAGTTCGCCGAGACGCTGGGCCTGAAGGACATCACGCCGATCCCGCTGTCCGCCCTGAGCGGCGACAACGTCGTCAGCGCCAGCGAAAAACTGAGCTGGTACAAGGGCCCGACCCTGATCGAGCTGCTGGAATCGCTGTCGGTGTACGACGAATCGCACAACGCGCCGTTCCGCTTCCCGGTGCAGCTGGTGGCGCGCCACAACGGCCACGAAGCCAACGACTTCCGCGGCTACATGGGCCGCATCGAAGCCGGCAAGGTATCGGTCGGCGACACGCTGGTGGTGCAGCCATCCGGCCAGACCGCGACCGTCAAGGACATCGTCACGCTGGAAGGTTCGCATCAATCGGCGGTGGTGGGTCAATCGATCACGCTGCTGCTGAACGAATACCTGGACATCTCGCGCGGCGACCTGCTGGCCGGCGCCAGCCAGCCAGCGACGCTGCTCAAGCAATTGAAGGCGGACGTCTGCTGGATGTCCGACGAGCCGCTGGACCAGCGCCGCAAGTACTGGATCAAGCACGGTACCAAGCAAACCTCGGCCAAGATCACCGGCATCGACTCGCTGTTGGACATCAACACCCAGCAGCGCCACAGCGCCGACGGCTTGAAGCTGAACGACATCGCCCGCATCGGCCTGACCGTGCAGCAGCCGCTGGCGGCCGACGCCTATGACGACATCCGCGCCACCGGCGCCTTCATCCTGATCGATGAGGTCACGCACCAGACCGTCGCGGCGGGCATGATACGCCTCGGCGAGTGACGTCATTCCCGCGAAAGCGGGTATCCATGCCGAGTATGGATTCCCGCTTTCCGGACCAACCTATCCGCCACCCTTCGGTAGTACAACAACTGAGCGGCTGATCCGTAATAGAATGTCCATTCAAACCAAACGAGGTAGCAATGGACACTGTTCACGAAGTGCTGGAACGCGCTTGGAAGGCCCACTCCGAAGGTGCCTTCGATAGCGCACTCAAAGACTACATCTGGCTGTTCGACGCCAGCGCCGCCGACGCGGAGACCGCGCCGTTGCGCCTGTCCTATGTGCTGAGCGCCTGGGCCAAGCTGGCGGAGGAACACCTGCCGGCGCGCCGCGCACTGGTCGAGCTGCGCGACCGCGACAGCCAGCGCCTGCTGGCCCGGGTCGACGGCGACGCCGCCGAGCTCCTGTTCAACGACATCCGCGCCATCAACGACAAGCTGGGCGACCTGCAACACACCTACCACCTGTTCCAGCAGCTGCCGCAAGCGCTGGCGCAGCAGTGCGCCCGCTCGGCGCTGCCGTCGATCATGGCCTGCGGCGACTACGCGCTGGCCGGCCGCCACCTGCCGCAGCCGATGCAGCACCTGGTCCAGGCGGCGGCCCTGCTCAATGAGCGGCGCGCCGGCTTTAATGTGCTGACCAGCGCCGGCATGTCCGCCCTGCTGGCCGAGGTGTACAACTACATCAACGAACTGGCGCTGGTGCTGGACTTGCTGAACGGCTGCGGCGATACTGCGGCGGCGGAAGCGGCGCGCGCCCAGGCGGTGACGCTGGTGCAGTCGCCGGAAGCGCGCGCCTGCGTCCTGGCCGAACTCGACGCCCCCGGCACGACGCTGGACGCCATGATCGAACTCGAAAACTCATCAGCGAACCAATAGTGAAAACGAACTACGCCCAGACCCTGCTCCTTCCCGCAATACTTCTGCTGCCGGCCGCCGCCAGCGCCGCCGGCGCCATCCCGACCTACGATTTCAAGGTGGTCCACGCCTACCCGCACGACCCGCAAGCCTTCACCGAAGGCCTGCTGTACCGCGACGGCTTCCTGTACGAGAGCACCGGCCTGAATGGCAAATCGTCGATCCGCAAGGTGAACCTGGAGACCGGCAAGGTCCTGCAGAGCAAGGATATCCCGCCGCAGTATTTCGGCGAGGGCCTGACGGCATGGAAGGACACGCTGGTCGGCCTGACCTGGCAGACGCAGACCGGCTTCGTGTTCGACCTGGCCACCTTCGAGATGCGCAGCCAGTTCGCCTACCCCGGCGAGGGCTGGGGGCTGGCGCAGAACGGCAAGGAGCTGATCATGAGCGACGGCACCGCCACGCTGCGCTTCCTCGATCCCAAGACCTTCCTCGAAGTGCGCCGCGTGAAGGTGACGGCGGACGGCATCGCGGTCGACCAGGTCAACGAGCTGGAAGTGGTGGGCGACGAGATCTTCGCCAACCTGTGGCACACCAACACCATCGCGCGCATCGACCCGGCCAGCGGCAGGATCACCGGCTGGATCGACCTGGGCAAGCTGTTTCCCGGCGCCGGCAAAGGCCTCAACGGCGAGAACGTCATGAACGGCATCGCTTACGACGCGGAGAAGAAGCGCCTGTTCGTCACCGGCAAGCTGTGGCCCAAGCTGTACGAGATCAAGATCGCCCCAAGGAAATAACCCCAGCAGGCCTTAGCGATCCGCCAGCCTCGCCACTTAGGGGTCAGACCCCGGCGGGGTCTGACCCCGCCTGGCCGTGCGGGGTGAGCGAAGCGACGCAGTAGTCGGACAAGGCGTTGAGCACGGCCGCGTTCTCGCCGGCCGCTTCGGCCACGTTGATCGTCGCCTGCGGATAATCGATGCGCAACTGCTCGACCATCAGCGGCAGGTCGCGCAGCACATGCCCGCCCTGCCCCAGGAATACCGGCACCACAGTGATCTGCGTGACGCCGTCGGCGGTCAGCCCGGCCACCAGCTCCGGCAGGCGCGGCGTCATCAGCTCCAGGAAAGCCAGCGCCACGCGCACCTCAGGCATGCGCGCCTGCGTCAGCTCGCGCAGCCGCTCGAACGGCGCGGCCCACGATGCGGCGCGGGCGCCGTGCGCAAACAGAACCAGGGATTGTTTGTTCATCTAATGTCGCTCCACCCACCACAAGGCGCCCAGCGCCAGCAGCAGGAATAACAGGCTAGGGGCGATCGCCGTGACCACCGCCGGCCAGGTGCTCAGCAGGCCCAGATGCGAGAACAGCGTGTTCACCAGCTGGAAGCTGACACCGATCATGATACCGACAAAAATCTTCAGGCTCACGCCGCCGCTGCGCGTGTGCAGGTAGCCGAACGGCAGCGCCAGCGCCATCAGCACGAAGATCGCCAGCGGGTCGAACAGCTTTTTCCAGAACGCGATCTTGAAGCGCTCGGTCTCCTGCTTGTTCTCCTGCAGGTGGCGGGTGTAGACCGCCAGCTCGTTGGCCGACATGCGCTCCGGATCGGAGCCGGCCACCGACAGGATCTTCGGCGTCACTTCGGACAGCAGGTCCTTGGTGGCGCTGTGGCGGGTTTCGATCAGGCTGGTGTCCTGGGCGAAGTTGTTGGCCAGGTTGGCCTCGCTGCCCGGCTTGAGCAGCGCCGGATTGGTGAAGATATTTTCCGTCACATCCGACAGCTGCCAGCTGTTGTTGCCCTTGAAGGTGCCCAGCTTGGCCAGGGTGATCGAGCGCAGGCGGAAATTGGTGTCGAACTCGTACAGCTTGACGTCGACCAGCGTGCCGTCCGGCGTCACCTGGCGCACGTTGAAGAAGCGCGAGCCGGTCACGCTGCCGCTCATGCCGTCCGACTTGACGATATCCTTGGTCCACAGGCCGGAGCGGAACTCCGACGAGATCGCGGCGCCGCGCGCGCTCAGCTTGATCTTCTCGGCCAGCGGCGCGGTGCGCGGCGCAATCAGCTCGCCGAAGATGAAGGTGACGATCACCAGCACCAAGCCGATCTTGGCCAGCATCCACGCCACCATCCCGGTCGACATGCTGGAGGCGCGCATGATGGTGAATTCGGACGTCGCCGCGAACTGCGCCATCGTGTAGATGGTGCCGATCAGCGCCGCCAGCGGCATCACTTCGTACACGTGGGCCGGCAGCTGCACCAGCACATACAGGAAGGCATACTGGATGGCGTAGCCGTTCTTGCCGACCGACGGCAGCTCGCCCGTCAGGTCCATGAAGGCTTGCAACCCAAGGAAGGCGACCAGCACAAAGGCCACCGCCTGCAAGATCGAGACGGCGAAATAGCGTTGCAGGATTTTCATGGCGTGACAGCTTTCTTGCCGGCCGCGCGCGAGCGCTTCAGCGCCGCCAGCAATGCCAGCGGATGGTAGCGATGGTTGAGGTTCAGGCGCCAGGCAAACAGCGCGAACACCAGCAGCGCCGCGAACACGTGCAGCGGCCACCAGGACAGCGCGAACGACGACTTGCCCTGCTTGACGCTGGCCTCGACCAGCTTGACCACGTTGCTGTAGCTGAAGAAGATCAGCAGCGCGATGATCAGGTTGGCCGAACTGCCGGCGCGCGGATTGACAAAGCCCAGCGGCACCGCCAGCAGGATCAGGATCAGACAGGTGGCCGGCGACGAGATGCGCCACAACAGTTCCGCGCGGCCGAAGGCCGTGGTGTCGGACAGCAGCGCCATGATAGGTTCGGCGTCGGTGTTGCGTTCGGACTCGAGGTCCTGGGTCTGGCTGGTCACGCGCATGCTGTAACTTTCGAACTCCATGGTCTGGAAGTCCGACTGGCCCGGCGTGCCCTGGTAGCGGCGGCCGTTCTTCAGCACCAGATAGCGTTCGCCCTTGGCGCCGGTGTTGATCACGCCCTCGCGCGCGACGATGACGGCGGTGCCATGCTCGTCGACCGTGTTGACGAACACGTTCTGCACCACGGCCGTCTTGCCGGCCACGCCTTCGACGAAGAAGATGCGGTTGGCCGACGCCGATTCCTTGAACTGGCCCGGCGAGACCTTCTGCAGGTCTTCGCGTTTTTCGAAGCGCTCCACGTATTCCGAGCTTTTCTGCTTGGCCCACGGCGTGGCGACGAAACTCAGGGCGCCCGTCAGCAGCACCATCGGCAGGCCGAAGCTCAATACCGGCGCTATCCACTTGGTCAGGCTCAGGCCCGAGGCGAACCACACCACCATCTCGGAATCGCGGTAGCTGCGCGTGACCACCATCAGCACTGAAATAAAGCTGGTGAGGATGAGGATAGTTGGCAGATAATTCAGCGTTGCGAATGCGATCAGCGCGATGACGTCACTGGAGGCCACCTTGCCGCCTGCGGCCCGGCCCAACACGGCGATCAGGGTCCAGGTAACGCATATGCTGAACAGCACGGTGAAGGTGGCGCCGGCGGCACTTGCCATTTCACGTCGTAGGGCGCGTTGAAAGATCATTCGAAAGTTATAATTCGGTAGTTAAGGGCCTCACAGGGCCACAAATTAAATAACAGCCTGACTAACAGGCTGGCAATTCGTACACGACACGGAGAATCAAATGGACTTTAGCATAAAAGCATTCGACACAAAAAACACCATCGCTTCGGCCAAAGCCGGCGTTGTCGCCGTCGCGGTCTTTGAGAACAAGAAGCTGTCGCAGGCCGCCAAGGCGCTGGACGGCTCCGGTGAAATCACTGCTGCGCTGAAGTCCGGCGACATCTCCGGCAAAGCCGGCACCACCCTGCTGCTGCGCGGCGTGAAAGGCGCGAGCGCCGAACGCGTGCTGCTGGTCGGCCTGGGTAGCGACGATGGCGTCAGCGAGAAGAATTTCGCCAGCGGCGTGTCCGCGGTGCTGAAGGCTTTCTCCGCCCTGGGCGCGAGCGACGCTATTATCGCACTGCCGATGACCGAAGTGAAAGAGCGCGACGTCAATTGGGCGATCCGCTGCGTGGTGCAAAGCGCGCACGAAAGCGTGTTCCGCACCGACGGCCAAAAGAGCAAGAAGGATCCGGCGCCGACCGGCGTGAAGAAAATCGCGCTGGCCGTGCCGAGCACCGCCGCCACCAAGGTGGCGCTGGCCCAGGCCGAGGCGATCGCCAACGGCATGGACCTGACCAAGGAACTGGGCAACCTGTCGGCCAACATCTGCACCCCGACCTACCTGGCCAACACCGCCAAAAAGCTGGGCAAGGACTACAAGTTCGACGTTGAAGTGCTGGACCGCAAACAGCTGGAAGCGCTGAAGATGAACAGCTTCCTGTCCGTGACCAACGGCAGCGAGCAGCCGCCTAAGTTCATCATCCTCAAGCACATGGGCGGCAAGCCCAAGGATGCGCCGGTGGTGCTGGTCGGTAAAGGCATCACCTTCGACACCGGCGGCATTTCGCTCAAGGCCGGTCCAGGCATGGACGAGATGAAGTACGACATGGGCGGGGCGGCGTCTGTCCTCGGCACCTTCCGCGCCATCGGCGAGATGAACCTGAAGCTGAACGTGATCGGCGTGATCGCCGCCTGCGAGAACATGCCTTCCGGCCGCGCCACCAAGCCGGGCGACATCGTCACCTCGATGAACGGCCTGACCATCGAGATCCTGAACACCGACGCCGAAGGCCGCCTGGTGCTGTGCGATGCGCTGGCCTACGCCGAGCGCTTCACCCCGGCCGCCGTGATCGACATCGCCACGCTGACCGGCGCCTGCATCGTCGCCCTGGGCCACCACAAGAGCGGCCTGTTCACCCGCGACGACGAGGTCCACAACAAGCTGGCCGACGAGATCATGGCCGCGGGCAAGGCCGCCGGCGACACCGCCTGGCGCCTGCCGATCGGCGAGGAGTACAACGAGCAGCTCAAGTCCAACTTCGCCGACCTGGCCAACATCGGCACGCCGGGCGGCGCCTCGTGCACCGCCGCGGCCTTCCTGGAGAACTTCACCCGCAAGTACACCTGGGCCCACCTGGACATCGCCGGCACCGCATGGAAATCGGGCGGCGCAAAAGGCGCGACCGGCCGTCCGGTACCGCTGCTGTCGAACTTCCTGATTAACCGGGCATAAGCGCGGGCATAAGCGCGTGCCTAAGCGCGTAGTGAATCAATAGAGCGTCACCCCGGCAGCCGGCGGCGGCAGCGCATCGCGCTCCACCGCCGGGTGCATCACCACCGTCAGCGTGGCTGGATAGTCATAGGCCGCGCCGGTATTCTTGTCGACGAAGTAGCCGACACCGGCCGTCAGCGCCAGATTCCCCCACAGATTCCCGTCCACCCTGGAGTCGACCTTTTCGTAAGCCCAGCCCGCGCCCTCTTTCTGGCAGTCGATGCGCAGCGCGCCCGCGCTCTTGCGCAGCGTGATGCGCGCCGGCGTGGTCACGAACCATTTGCCGACGTCGTTGTACAGCACGCAGCCGACGCCGGCGATCTCGCGATGATCGAGCACGGTTTGCACCAGCACGTTTTGTTGGGTGGATTCAGTCAGGGAAGCACAGCCGGCCATCAGGGCCGGCAGTACAAGTGCCGCTGCAACGGGGCGGAAATACATGGTCTGCCTCAGGGTTAGTGGGTCAGACCAGTGTAGCAGCCCGCGAGCGGATCTATATGCTCAATCAAGAGGCGTAAAGCGTTGCACTTTTACGCCATCGACTTCGACAATTTCAAAAAACACGTCTTTCGGCCGGGTCCAGATGGATCCGTTCGCGGCGCGATAAACGATCATGGTACTCAGATCGGATTCCAGGGTGGCCTCGCACACCAGCTCGTAGAGGCCCCCTTTGTAGTGCCTGAAGCGCATCCGGGTCAGGCGTTGTGCCGTACCGGCTCAGCTGCGGCAACGCGTTCTTCCGCCTGCTCCTGCTGCTTCTTCTTCAGACCCTGCACCACCTTCAGGATATCGTCCATGCCGCGTTCGCCACCCAGGGTGGAGAACGCATCCAGCACTTCGTTCAACACCTGGTTGCGCACCGCGGCCTCGTCCGAATTGATGGCCGGCGGACGTTGAACGGCGGCCTTGGCCTTTTCCAGCGCGGCGGCTTCCTTTTGTGCGGCCGTCTTGCGGCCGCCCGGCGTTTTGCCGTGCTCCAGCGCAGCCTGCCAGATGACCCAGCGGCGTTGCGTTTCAAAAACCAGATACTCCTCTGGTTTGTCTTCCCGGCGTCGGACGATGTGACCGTCTTTCTGCGCCCACGTCTCGAATGCAGCTCGCATTTTAATTCCTTTGTAAATGCGCTACGCGCAATTCACTGTTAAAACCACAAGTAATTTCCCTATAGTACCATTTCTTGTTAAGTTACAACACAAAAATGAACCCTGGACACTACTATTTTTGATTGCTCGACGGAAACACAAGTTTTCCACCCAATTTGTATCAGTATATTTCTCTTTTGCTTATTTTGTCTTTATTTGCCGTTCTATTTTGACAACAAGGAGACACTCCTAGCAATTTCTTTTTAATTTCACACATTTTGCAACATTTTAGGCGCTGACAGTGCCCGCACGAAAGACTTTTTCATGTTTTTTTATAAAAATCGTCAAATTAACAATCCTATGTGTTAAATCAAGATGCTGTAAGATTCGCTCCTATAGGCTAACGCCTCCCCCACAACCCGCAAGGACACTGACTCAGATGAAAATAGCCACATGGAATGTTAACTCACTCAACGTTCGCCTGACGCACGTCTTGAAATGGCTAGAGGAGAACCCCATCGATGTCCTCTGCATCCAAGAAACAAAATTAACGGATGACAAGTTTCCGGTGGCCGCCATCGAGGCTGCCGGCTACCACGTCGCCTACAGCGGCCAGAAGACCTACAACGGTGTCGCCATCCTGTCCAAACTGCCGATCGCCGACGTCGTCAAGAACAATCCGCGCTACGAAGATCCGCAACAGCGCATCCTGGCCGCCACCATAGCCGGCGTGCGCGTGGTGTGCGCCTACGTCCCCAACGGCCAGAGCGTCGATTCCGACAAGTACGAGTACAAGCTGGGCTGGCTGTCGTCTTTCCACGACTGGATCAAGGAAGAGGCGGCGCTGCATCCGCAACTGGCGGTGCTGGGCGACTACAACATCGCGCCGGAAGACCGCGACGTCCACGACCCGGCCGCGTGGGCCGGCCAGGTGCTGGTGTCCGACAAGGAGCGCGCCGCCCTCACCCGTTTGCTCGACATCGGCCTGACCGATTCCTACCGCCTGTTCGAACAGCCGGAAAAATCGTTCAGCTGGTGGGACTACCGCGCGCTGGGCTTCCGCCTCAACAAAGGCCTGCGCATCGACCACATCCTGCTGTCGCCGGCGCTGGTGGCCCGCTGCAGCGCCTGCGTGATCGACCGCGCGCCGCGCAAATGGGAACAGCCGTCCGACCACGCTCCGGTGATCGCCACGCTCGATTAAAGCCTCGGCAGCAGCAGCTGGGCCGTCGCGTGCGGCACCGGCTGCGAGAACAGATAGCCCTGCGCATACTGGCAGCCGTTGCGCTGCAACAGCGCGTACTGGCCCTCGGTCTCCACCCCTTCCGCCACCACCGACAGCTGCAGGCTGTCCGACAGCGCGATGATCGCCGCCACAATCGCGCGGTCCTCCGCGCTCTCTTCCAGTTCCTTGATGAAGGCGCGGTCGATCTTGATCTTCTTGACCGGGAAGCGCTTCAGGTAGGCCAGGCTCGAATAGCCGGTGCCGAAATCGTCGATCGACAAGCGGATGCCCATGGCGTTGATCTGGCCCAGGATGTCCAGCGTCTGCTCGCCGTGCTGCATCAGCGCCGTCTCGGTGATCTCGAATTCGATCAGCGACGGATCGATGCCGGTTTCGTCGAGGATGGCGCGGATCGACTCGATCAACCCACGGTGCATGAACTGGCGCGGCGACAGGTTCACCGCCAGCGGCACCGGCGCCAGCCCGGCGCGCTGCCACGCCATGCTCTGCCTGCAGGCCTGGCGTATCACCCACTCGCCGATCGGCACGATCAGGCCGTTCTCCTCGATGATGGGGATGAAGTGGTCCGGCAGCACCAGCTCGCCGCCCCCGCGGCGCCAGCGCAGCAGCACCTCCATCGTATGCAGGCGGCGCGTGCCGATGTCCATGATGGGCTGGAAGTGCAGCTCGAACTCGTCCTGCGCCAGCGCGCCGCGCAGGCTGGACTCCAGCTCGAAGTGCGCCGCCGCCGTCTGGTTCATCGCCTCCTTGAAGTACTGGTAATTATTCCTGCCGCTGGCCTTGGCGTGGTACATGGCGGCGTCGGCGTGGCGCATCAGGGTCTCGACGTCGCCGCCGTCGTCCGGATACACGCAGATGCCGATCGACGGCGTGATGTGCAGGTTGCGCCCTTCGAGCGGGAAGCTCTCCGACAGCGCCTCGATGATTTTCTCCGCCACGTGGCTGGCCTCTTCGGACGAACGGATGCCCGGCACCAGCACCACGAACTCGTCGCCGCCCAGGCGGGCCACGGTGTCGCTGGCGCGCACCGCGCGGCACAGGCGGCTCGCCACTTCCTTCAGCAGCTGGTCGCCGGTCATGTGGCCCAGCGAATCGTTGATGGTCTTGAAGCGATCCAGGTCGATGAACATCACCGCCAGCCGGCGCTCGGAACGCTGCGCCGCCAGCATGGCGCGGTCCAGCCGGTCCGACAACAGCGCGCGGTTCGGCAGGCCGGTCAGGCTGTCGTGGTAGGCCATGTGGTGCACGCGCGCCTCCGCCTGACGCCGTTCGACGATCTCGCCCTGCAGCAGCGCGTTGGCCCCGGCCAATTCGGCGGTGCGCTCCAGCACCCGCACTTCCAGGTCGTCGCGTGCGCGGCTGACCGCCTCGGCCGCCTCGCGCCGCTCGGTGATGTCGTCCACCAGCCACACCGAACGCCCGGTGGCCTGCGCCAGGTCGAACGGACGGCCGGACAAGCGGCCCCAGAACGTGCTGCCGTCCTTGCGCACCAGCTGATATTCGGAGGCGTGCACGCGGCCGGCGTGGAAGTCGTCGGCGGTGGCGGCGCGCGCCGCTTCCCACGCATCCTTGTCGGCGTAGAAGGCCTGCACGCTCAGCTGGTTCATCTCGCCGGGCGCATAGCCGAACAGCTCCTCCATCTTGGTGTTGCAGCGCAGGTTGCGGCCCTGCTCCACCACCGAGATGCCCAGCACTGCGCTGTCCAGGATGGCCTGGTTCTCCAGCAGCGCGTTGCGCAGCGACTCCTCGGCGTTCTTTTGCTCGGTGCGGTCCTCGATCACCCAGATCGTGCCCTGGCTAGGGTCGTCCGGATTGACCACGTAGCCGATCAGCTGCGCCCACATCAAGGTATCGTCGGAGCGGCGCAACTCCATCTCGATCTGGAACGGCTTGCCGACCGACAGGAAGGGATAGGCTTGCGCGCCCAGCTTGTCGTAGGACTCCTGCGACGCATACAGCGCGCGCCCGGGCAGCCCAAGGCCGGCGTCGCCCTCGTAGCGGAACATCTCGGCGAAGCCGCGGTTGTAGCGCGTGATGACGCGGTTCTTGGTGAACAGGATGCTCATCGAGGCATTGGTCATGATGGCCTCGACCTCCATCTGCGTCTGGCGCGTGCCGGTCACGTCCTCCAGGATCCAGATGGTGCCGCCTTCGCTGTGCGCGTCGTCCACCGCCTTGGCGCGCACGCGGCACCAGAACACGCTGCCGTCCTTGCGCTTGAACTCGTATTCCTTTTTCTCGAACGGCTGGCCGGTGCCCAGCAAGGGCGCGGCCTCGCGGCCGAATTCCTCGTAGCGCTGCTGCGACGGGAACACCATCGCCGACGGCTGCCCCACCATTTCGTCGATGTCGTAGCCGAACATCTCCGCCATGCGCGGATTGCAGCTCAACATGACCTGCGCCTTGCTGAACAGGATGCCGACCGAGGCGTTGTCCAGAATCGCCTTCTGCTCCAGCAGCAGCTGCCGGGTCGCCTCTTCGTGCCGCTTTTGCGCGCTGCGGTCGTCGAAGATCCAGATGGTGTCCTGCTGCGTGCGGCCCGGATTGATCACGTAGCCGAAAGCGTGCGCCCAGAAGGTCGAGCCGTCCTGGCGCCGCATCTCCATCTCGGCCTGGTACGGCTTGCCGCGCGCCAGCAGCGGCCGCGCCTTGCGCACCACCGCGTCGTACGCCTCCGGCGACGGATACAGCGTCGACGTCAGCTGGCCGACGCCGCCATCGTCGTTGAAGCCGAAGAATTCGGCGAAGCGGTGGTTGTAGCGCAGGATGCGGTTGTCGCGCTGGAAGCCGATCGCCAGCGGCGCGCTGTCCATGATGGCCTGCATCTCCAGCAGCGCGCGGCGCAGCTTTTCTTCGTCGATGCGGTGCTCGTTGATGTCTTCCATGATCCACACCGTGCCCTCGGCAGTGTGGATAGGATCGATGGCGCGGCCGAACAGGCGGGCCCAGAACAGCGAGCCGTCCTTGCGGCGCAGCTGCGCCTCCTGCATGAAGGACAGGCCCTGCGACAGCGGCGGCGCGGCCTTGCGCCCCAGGTCCGCGAAGTCCGCTTCGCTCGGATAGACCGTCACGCTGGCCATGCCCTCCAGCTCCTGGCGGCTGTAGCCCAGCATTTCAGCGCAGCGGATATTGCACTCCTGGATAACCCCGTCCCTGGTGAACAAGATGCCGACGGCGGCGTTCTCCAGGATGGCCTGCTGCTCCAGCAGCGTCTTGCGCAAGGCGCGCTGGTCGCGCTCCACCGCGCTGATGTCGTGGAAGACGATGGTGGCGCCCTGCACCGCCGAACTGGCCGGCAGCGGCTTGCTCCAGGCTTGCACCGACAGGTATTGGCCGTTGGCGCAGGTCAGGCAGCTGTCCCAGTGCTGGCCCGCATTCGAGGCCTCCAGCGCCGCGTCGAGCGCCTGGATGCCGGCGCCGCGCACGTGGCGCGCGAACAGGTCGGCCATCGGTCGCCCGGCGGGATCGAAACCCAGCAAGTCCACCAGCTCCGGATTGGCGGCCAGCACCACGCCATCGGTGCCGTAGGCGCACGCGGGAACGCCGATCAGCGCCAGCGCGTCCGCAACAAAATCAGGATTGGTCGAAACTCGATTCATGTACACCAATGGCACCCAGAAAAAATGCCACCTCGTCCGTTACTTTCCGGCAGCATAGTTGGCAGATCATAAACCACATTGGGCGCATTAGCCATCGCGCGTACCGAGCGGCGCCCCTAAAAACGACAATGCCCGGCAAGCCGGGCATTGTCGTTATCCGATCACTTGACAATTACATCAGTGGGCAGAGGCGCCGGCGGCGCCGATACCGGTCTCCGAGCGCATTTCCTGCGCCTCGTAGCCGGCGCGGTCGATGCGTGCACGCGGACTCTTGTCGAGCACCGAGAACAACCAGATGCTGACGAAGGCAGTGGGTATCGAGAAGATGGCCGGCGAGGCGTAAGGGAACAGCGCGTCGGCGTGGCCCAGCACATCGACCCACACCGATTTCGACACCACCGTCAGCACCACGGCGGTGATCAGGCCGATGAAGCCGCCCACGGTGGCGCCGCGGGTGGTGCAGTCCTTCCACAACACCGACATGAACAGCACCGGGAAGTTGGCCGAGGCGGCGATGGCGAAGGCCAGCGACACCATGAACGCGATGTTCTGCTTCTCGAACACGATGCCCAGCACGACGGCGACCACGCCCAGCGCAACGGTGGTCAGGCGCGACACATGCAGTTCCTTGGCGCTGGAGGCCTTGCCCTTCATGATCACGGTGGCGTACAAATCGTGCGACACCGCCGAGGCGCCGGACAGCGTCAGGCCGGCCACCACCGCCAGGATGGTGGCGAAAGCCACGGCCGAGATAAAGCCGAGGAAGACATTGCCGCCCACCGCCTTGGCCAGGTGGATCGCCGCCATGTTGTTCCCGCCCAGCAGTTTGCCGGCGGCGTCCTTGAACTCCGGATTGGTGCTCACCAAAACGATGGCGCCGAAGCCGATGATGAAGGTCAGCACGTAGAAGTAAGCGATCCAGCTGGTGGCCCAGAACACCGACTTGCGCGCTTCCTTCGCGCTAGGCACGGTGAAGAAGCGCATCAGGATATGCGGCAGGCCGGCGGTGCCGAACATCAGCGCCATGCCGAACGAAATCGCCGACACTGGGTCCTTGATGAAGGTGCCAGGGCCCATGATGGCGTCCTTCTTGGCGTGGATCTCGACCGATTTGGCGAACAGCGCCTCAGGGCTGAAGTTAAACTGCGCCATCACCACGAAGGCCATGAAGGTGGCGCCGCCGAGCAGCATCACCGCCTTGATGATCTGCACCCAGGTGGTGGCGGTCATGCCGCCGAACAGCACGTAGATCATCATCAGCGAACCGACCAGCACCACCGCGATCCAGTACTCAAGACCGAACAGCAGTTTGATCAGCTGCCCCGCGCCGACCATCTGCGCGATCAGGTAGAAAGCCACCACCACCAGCGTGCCGGAAGCGGAGAAGATGCGGATCGGCGCCTGCTTGAAGCGGTAGGCGGCGACATCGGCAAAGGTGAAGCGGCCCAGGTTGCGCAGGCGCTCCGCCATCAGGAAGGTGATCACCGGCCAGCCGACCAGGAAGCCGATGGCGTAGATCAGGCCATCGTAGCCGTTCAGGAAGACCGCGGCGGAGATGCCGAGGAAGGACGCCGCCGACATGTAGTCGCCGGCGATGGCCAGACCGTTCTGGAAGCCGGTGATGCCGCCGCCGGCGGTGTAGAAGTCGGATGCCGATTTGGTCTTGGCGGCGGCCCACTTGGTGATGAACAGCGTGAAGATGACGAAGCCGCCGAACATGGAAATCGCGGTCCAGTTGGTCGGCTGCTTGACCGCCTGCCCCAGATCGACTCCGGCCGCAAGCGCCGCACCACAGGCGCCCAGCAGCGCCAACGCGGCGAGCCCGCGCAGCATGCGTTGGGCGGCGCTCATGCCCGCACCCGCTCTTGGATAGCGTGGGTCAGATCGTCGAACTGCTTGTTGGCGCGACGGACATAGATACCGGTCACCAGCACCGTGAACACGATCACGAACAGGCCGACCGGCATGCCCCAGGTCATCACACCGGCGCCGGTTTTCGACGCCAGCAGTTCCTTGTCGAAGGCGATCAGCAGAATGTAGCCGTAATAAACCAACATCATTACCGCCGTCAGCGCCCAACCGAAACGGGAGCGGACCCTGACCAGCTGATGGTAGCTTGGGTCGCGCTTTATTTTTTGAACCAGATCGTCATGCATCGCGTGTCTCCTGTGATTTGTATGTGGCCAGTACTCTTTTCTTTTCGAGCTTGTGACCACAATAAACCGCGAGACTTACCGCCCCCTTACGCGCGGACTATTTCGCCACACCTGCTTGCAGCACGCTTTGTATCTGCTGGAGCGACGCAGGATCTTCGATCGCCGTCAGGTCGCCGGGGTTGCGGCCTTCGCAGATGGCCTGGATCGAACGACGCAGCAATTTTCCCGAGCGCGTCTTCGGTAGTTGCGGCACGAAGTACACGCGCGACGGCCGCGCCACGGCGCCCAGCTGATGATCGACCACGCCGAGAATCTCGCGCTCCTGCGCCGCGCGCCCTTCCTCACTGGCGACACGCGTTGCATCCTTGACGATGACGAAAGCAACCGCCACCTGGCCTTTGAGCTTGTCCTCCACGCCCACCACCGCCACCTCGGAAACGTTGGCGTGGCTGGAGATGGATTCCTCGATCTCGCGCGTGCCGAGGCGATGGCCGGCGACGTTGATCACATCGTCGGTGCGGCCAAGGATGAAGTAGTAGCCGTCGTCATCGCGCACGCCCCAGTCGAAGGTCGAATACACCTGCTGGCCATCGAAGGTGGACCAGTAGGTATCGACGAATCGCTGGTCGTCGCCGTACACGGTCTGCATGCAGCCCGGCGGCAGCGGGCCGTCGATCACCACCACGCCCTTCTCGTTGGCGGCGCATTCCTCGCCGGTCGATTCGTTGAGCAGCTTGACCTTGTAGCCGTACATCGCCACGCCGGGACTGCCCAGGCGCGTCGGCTTGTCCTCGACGCCCTGGGCGATCGACAGGATGGGCCAGCCGGTTTCGGTCTGCCAGTAGTTGTCGATGATGGGCACGCCCAGTTCATCGTGTATCCATTGCGACGTGGTCTCGTCCAGCGGTTCGCCGGCCAGATACAGCGCGCGCAGCGACGACAGGTCGTATTTGCGCATGAACTCCGGCGGCTGCTTGCGCAGCACGCGGATCGCCGTCGGCGCCGAGAACATGCGCGTGACCTTGTACTTCTCGACGATGCTCCACCAGATGCCTGCGTCCGGACAGACCGGCAAGCCCTCGTACATGATGGTCGCCATGCCGGCGATCAGCGGGCCGTAGACGATATAGGAGTGGCCCACCACCCAGCCGATGTCGGAGGTGGCGAAGAAAGTCTCGCCGGCCTTGCCGCAGAAGTTGTACTTCATCGACGACGCCAGCGCCACCGCGTAGCCGCCGACGTCGCGCTGCACGCCTTTCGGCTTGCCGGTGGTGCCGGACGTGTAGAGGATGTACGACGGCTCGTTCGATTCGAGCCAGGTCACGGGTACGCGCGCGTCCAGGTGCGCAGCGCGCAGCGTGGCCCAGTCCACGTCGCGGCCGGCCACCAGTTCCATAGCCGCCAGATTGCGGTTCACCAGCAGCACCTGGGCCGGTTTGACCGACGACAGTTCGATTGCTTCATCCAGCAGGTGTTTGTAGGGGATGGCCTTGCCGTTGCGCGAACCGGCATCGGCGGAGATGATCAGCACCGGCCGCGCGTCGTCGATGCGGCTGGCAAGGCTGTTGGCGGCAAAGCCGCCGAACACCACCGAGTGGATCGCGCCGATGCGGGCGCACGCCAGCATCGCGAACGCCGCTTCGGCGATCATCGGCATGTAGATCAGGACGCGGTCGCCACGGCCGACGCCCAGCGCCAGCATCATCGCGGCGCAGCGTTCGACTTCGGTGCGCAGTTCTTTGAACGAGTAGCTGCGCTCAGTGTTGGTCTCGGTGGAGATGGCGATCAGCGCAGGCTGGTCGCCCTGGCTGGCGCACCAGCGGTCCACGGCGTTGTGACACAGGTTGGTCTGTCCGCCGACGAACCACTTGGCGAACGGAGGATGGGAGTAATCCAGCACTTGCGTGCATGGGGCGTTCCAGTCGATGAGCGCTGATTCGTCCTGCCAGAATTGTTCAGGCGTGACGATAGAGCGCTGATAAAAATCAGCGTAATTCATGTCTCCTCCGTTATGGTGTGTTCAGCTTAGAACGTATCGCCGGGAATCCGTACCCAACCTTCCATCAACACGCGGGCGCTGCGGCTCATGACCGCCTTGGTCACGCTCCACTCGCCGTTCTGCTGCGTCGCTTCCGCGCCGACCCGCAGCGTGCCGGATGGGTGGCCGAAGCGTACCGCCTCACGCGCGCCGCCACCGGCCGCCAGGTTCACCAGCGTGCCCGGTATCGCCGCGGCGGTGCCGATGGCAACAGCGGCCGTGCCCATCATCGCGTGGTGCAGCTTGCCCATCGACATGGCGCGTACCAGCAGGTCGACGTCGGTGGCGGCGACCTGCTTGCCGCTGGACGAGGTGTACGGCGCTGGCTTGGCGACGAAGGCCACCTTGGGCGTGTGCTGGCGCGTTGCCGCGTCATCGATATGCTTGATAAGGCCCATGCGCAGCGCACCGTGGGCGCGTATCAGTTCGAAGCGCGCCAGCGCTTTCGGATCGCTGTTGATGGCGTCCTGCAGTTCGGTGCCGAGGTAGCCGATATCTTCCGCGTTGACGAAGATGGTCGGGATGCCGGCGTTGATCATGGTCGCTTTCATGGTGCCGACGCCGGGCACTTCCAGCTCGTCGACCAGTTGGCCGGTCGGGAACATCGAATTGTTCACACCCGCACCCGCGCCCTCCTCTTCCGCCGCCGGATCCATGAATTCCAGTTGGACTTCGGCTGCGGGGAAGGTTACGCCGTCGAGTTCAAAGTCGCCGGTCTCCTGCACTTCGCCGTTGGTGATCGGCACGTGGGCGATGATGGTCTTGCCGATATTGGCCTGCCATACGCGCACCACGGCCATGCCGTCGCGTGGAATGCGGTCCGCGTCCACCAGGCCGCCGCTGATGGCGAAGGCGCCAACCGCAGCGGACAGGTTGCCGCAGTTGCCGCTCCAGTCGACGAAGGCCTTGTCGATGGAGACCTGGCCGAACAGGTAGTCGACATCGTGATCCGGCTTGCTGCTCTTGGACAGGATCACCGACTTGCTGGTGCTGGAGGTGGCGCCGCCCATGCCGTCGATCTGCTTGCCGTAGGGGTCCGGGCTGCCGATCACGCGCAGCAGCAAGGCGTCGCGCGCGGCGCCCGGCTGTTGAGCGGCTGCCGGCAGATCCTGCAGGCGGAAGAACACGCCCTTGCTGGTGCCGCCACGCATATACGTGGCGGGGATCTTGATTTGCGGTGTATGTGTCATGAGATTCATCCGTTACCGTCGCTCCCGCGCAAGCGGGAGTCCATGCTGAGTATGGATTCCCGCCTGCGCGGGAATGACGTGTGGTGGTTAAGCCGCTTTGGCCGATTCAAGGAAGTCCTGGGCGAAGCGTTGCAGCACGCCGCCCGCTTCGTAGATCGACACTTCCTCCGCCGTATCGAGGCGGCAGATCACCGGCACCTCGACGCGCTCGCCGTTGCGGCGGTTGACCACCAGCGTGAGGATCGAACGCGGAGTGCGCTCGCCGATCACGTCGTAGCTTTCGGTGCCGTCCAGCGCCAGCGTCAGGCGGTTCACGCCCGGCTGGAACTCCAGCGGCAGCACGCCCATGCCAACCAGGTTGGTGCGGTGGATACGCTCGAAGCCTTCGGCCACGATCGCCTCCACGCCCGCCAGGCGCACGCCCTTGGCCGCCCAGTCGCGCGACGAGCCCTGGCCGTAGTCGGCGCCGGCGATCACGATCAGCGACTGTTTGCGCTCCATATAGGTCTCGATGGCTTCCCACATGCGGGTGACTTTGCCTTCCGGCTCCACGCGCGCCAGCGAACCGGCTTTGACCTTGCCTTCAGCGTCGCGCACCATCTCGTTCTTCAGCGTCGGATTGGCGAAGGTGGCGCGTTGCGCGGTCAGGTGGTCGCCGCGGTGGGTGGCGTAGGAATTGAAGTCCTCTTCCGGCAGGCCCATTTTCGCCAGGTACTCGCCGGCCGCGCTGTTCAACATGATCGCGTTCGACGGCGACAGGTGGTCGGTGGTGATGTTATCGCCCAGGACGGCGAGCGGCAGCATGCCCTTCAGCGGACGAGCACCGGCCAGTGCGCCTTCCCAGTACGGCGGACGGCGGATGTAGGTGGTCTGCGGACGCCAGTCGTACAACGGTTTCACCTTGATGCCGTCGTCTTCCTGCTTGGCGAACATCGGGATGTAGACCTTGTTGAACTGCGCCGGCTTGACGCTGGAAGCGACCAGCGCGTCGATCTCTTCGTCGGTCGGCCAGATATCCTTCAGCGTCACCGGCTGGCCTTTGCTGTCGATGCCCAGGACATCTTTTTCGATATCGAAGCGGATCGTGCCGGCGATGGCGTAGGCCACCACCAGCGGCGGCGAAGCCAGGAAGGCCTGCTTGGCGTAAGGGTGGATGCGGCCATCGAAGTTGCGGTTACCCGACAACACGGCGGTGGCGTACAGGTCGCGGTCGATGACTTCCTTCTGGATCACCGGATCGAGCGCGCCGGACATGCCGTTGCAGGTGGTGCAGGCGTAAGCGACCACGCCAAAGCCCAGCTGCTCCAGCTCGGGCATCAGTCCCGCTTCTTCCAGGTACAGCGTCACGGTCTTGGAGCCGGGCGCCAGCGAGCTTTTCACCCATGGCTTGCGGGTCAGGCCGCGCGCGTTGGCGTTGCGGGCCAGCAGGCCGGCGGCGATCATGTTGCGCGGGTTGTTGGTATTGGTGCAGCTGGTGATGGCGGCGATGATGACCGCGCCGTCAGGCATCACGCCAGGCTCGTTCTCCACCACGCCGCTGATGCCGCGCGCGGCCAGCTCGGAGGTCGGCACGCGGTTGTGCGGGTTCGACGGACCGGCGATGGTGCGCACCACCGACGACAGGTCGAAACTCAGCACGCGCTCGTATTCGGCGGTCTTCAGGGCTTCGCCCCACAGGCCGGCTTCCTTCGCGTAGGTCTCCACCAGCTTGACCAGTTCATCATCGCGGCCGGTCAGCTTGAGGTACTTGATGGTTTGCTCGTCGATGTAGAACATCGCGGCGGTGGAGCCGTATTCCGGCGCCATGTTGGAGATGGTCGCGCGGTCGCCCAAGGTCAGGTGCGATGCGCCTTCGCCGAAGAACTCCAGGTAGGACGATACAACCTTCTGCTTGCGCAGGAATTCGGTCAGCGCCAGCACGGTGTCGGTGGCGGTGATGCCGGCTTGCGGCTTGCCGGTCAGCTCGACGCCGATGATGTCCGGCAGGCGCATCCACGATGCGCGGCCCAGCATCACGCTTTCCGCTTCCAGGCCGCCGACGCCGATGGCGATCACGCCCAGCGCGTCGACCATCGGGGTGTGCGAGTCGGTGCCGACCAGCGTATCCGGGAAGGCCACGCCGTCCACCGCCTGAATCACCGGCGACATGCGCTCCAGATTGATCTGATGCAGGATGCCGTTACCCGGCGGGATCACATCGACGTTCTTGAACGCCTTCTTGGTCCAGTTGATGAAGTCGAAGCGGTCTTCGTTGCGGCGGTCTTCGATGGCGCGGTTCTTGTTGAAGGCATCGGGATCGAAGCCGCCGCATTCGACCGCCAGCGAGTGGTCGACCACCAGCTGGGTCGGCACCACCGGATTGACCAGAGCAGGATCGCCGCCTTGCAGCGCGATGGCGTCGCGCAGGCCAGCCAGGTCGACCAGCGCGGTCTGGCCGAGAATGTCGTGGCACACCACGCGCGCAGGGAACCATGGGAAGTCCAGGTCGCGTTTGCGCTCGATCAGTTGCGACAGCGAGGCGTTGAGCGTCGCCGGATCGCAGCGGCGCACCAGGTTCTCGGCCAGTACGCGCGAGGTGTACGGCAGCTTGGCCCAGGCGCCGGCCTGGATCGCATCGACAGCAGCGCGCGCGTCGAAGTAATCGAGCTTGGTGCCCGGCAGGGGTTTGCGGAATTGGGTGTTCATTATTTGCGGTCCTTGATCGGGACGAACTTCAGGTCCTCGGGACCGACGTAGTTCGCGCTTGGACGAATGATCTTGTTGTCGATGCGCTGTTCGATGATGTGCGCGGCCCAGCCGGACGTGCGCGAGATGACGAACAGCGGCGTGAACATCGCGGTCGGCACGCCCATCATGTGGTACGACACGGCCGAGAACCAGTCCAGGTTCGGGAACATCTTCTTGATGTCCCACATGACGGTTTCCAGGCGTTCGGCGATGTCGAACATCTTCATCGAGCCGGCTTCCTGCGACAGCTTGCGCGCCACTTCCTTGATGACGACGTTGCGCGGGTCGGAGATGGTGTACACCGGATGACCGAAGCCGATCACGACTTCCTTGTTGGCGACGCGGTTGCGGATGTCCGCTTCGGCTTCGTCGGCGTTTTCGTAGCGCTTCTGGATCTCGAAGGCGAATTCGTTGGCGCCGCCGTGCTTGGGACCGCGCAGCGCGCCGATCGCGCCGGTGATGGCGGAGTGGATGTCCGAACCCGTGCCGGCGATGACGCGGCTGGTGAAGGTGGAGGCGTTGAACTCGTGTTCCGCGTACAGGATCAGCGAGGTGTGCATCGCCTGGACCCAGCTCTCGGATGGCTTCTCGCCGTGCAGCAGGTGCAGGAAGTGGCCGCCGATGGAGTCGTCGTCGGTTTCCACGTCGATGCGCTTGCCGTTGTGGCTGAAGTGGTACCAGTACAGCAGCATCGAACCGAAGGAAGCCATCAGGCGGTCGGCGATGTCGCGCGCGCCTGGCACGTTGTGGTCGTCCTTTTCCGGCAGCGTGCAGCCGAGGACCGAGACGCCGGTGCGCATCACGTCCATCGGGTGCGCCGATGCAGGCAGTGCTTCCAGCGCGGATTTCAGCGCTTGCGGCAGGCCGCGCAGCGAGCGCAGTTTGGCTTTGTAGCCTTTCAGTTCGGCGGCGGTCGGCAGCTTGCCGTGCACCAGCAGGTAGGCGATTTCCTCAAACTCGCAGGTGCTGGCCACGTCCAGGATGTCGTAGCCGCGGTAGTGCAGGTCATTGCCGGTTTTGCCGACGGAGCACAGTGCGGTATTACCAGCGGTGACGCCGGACAGGGCGACGGATTTTTTTGGTTTGAAAGTAGCTTCGGTCATTCTAAGTCTCCAGTAAGACAGTCATTCCCGCTTTCGCGGGAATGACGGCGGGTATCGGTTATTTTTTCTGTGCGGCGAACAGTGCGTCGAGCTTCTGCTCGAAGCTGTGGTAGTTGATGCGTTCATACAGTTCGGCGCGGGTTTGCATGGTGTCGACCACGTTCTGCTGCGTGCCGTCGCGGCGGATCGCGCCGTAGACGTTTTCCGCAGCCTTGTTCATGGCGCGGAAGGCGGACAACGGATACAGCACCAGGCCCACATCGGCGCTGCGCAGTTCGTCCACGGTGAACAGCGGCGTCGAGCCGAATTCGGTGATATTGGCCAGCACCGGCACCTTGACGGCGGCGGCGAATTTTTTGTACATCTCGAGGCTGATCATCGCTTCCGGGAAGATCATGTCGGCGCCGGCTTCGACGCAGGCCACGGCGCGTTCGATCGCTGCGTCCAGGCCTTCCACGGCCAGCGCGTCGGTGCGGGCCATGATGACGAAGTTCTCATCGGTGCGCGCATCGACTGCGGCGGCGATGCGGTCGACCATCTCCTGCTTGGAGACGATCTCCTTGCCCGGACGGTGGCCGCAGCGCTTGGCGCCGACCTGGTCTTCGATGTGCATCGCGGCGGCGCCGAACTTGATCATCGACTTGACGGTGCGCGCCACGTTGAAGGCGGAGGCGCCGAAGCCGGTGTCGACGTCGACCAGCAGCGGCAGGTCGCACACGTCGGTGATGCGGCGCACGTCGGTCAGCACGTCGTCCAGGCTGGAGATGCCCAGGTCCGGCAGGCCGAGCGAACCCGCCGCCACGCCGCCACCGGACAGGTAGATCGCCTTGAAACCGGCGCGCTTGGCCAGCAGGGCGTGGTTGGCGTTGATCGCGCCGACCACCTGCAATGGGGACTCTTCTTGTACGGCTTTGCGGAACGCGGCGCCTGCGGAGTATTGACTCATGTTATGACCTTTCAATGTTGCAGTGAAGTTGGGGTATGTAGTGCAAGGGGCGTGCCAGACCGCCACCCTATACAAATCAAACACTTACGTATTTTTCACGTTTCACCACTGTTTCAATTTGAAACAACGAAACATATGAACTACAATTGAAACATGCGCCATTCCACGCCCCTGCCCTTCGACGTCAACGACAAACCGGTGATCTGGACGGTCTCCGTCTCGCGCCTGTACGACCTGTTCCGCGACATCACGCTGGAATACGACGACCTGGCCACCATCGAACCGATCAACCTCGGCTTCGACGAAGCGGCGCGCCATATCCGCGAACGCATGGCCACCGAACGTTGCGACGCCGTCATCGCCGCCGGCTCCAACGCGGCCTATCTGAAAGGCCGGCTGTCGGTGCCGGTGGTGATCGCCAAGTTCAGCGGCTTCGACGTGATGCAGGCGCTGGCGCGGGCGCGCCGCGTGTCGGACCGCATCGGCATCGTCACCTACCAGGAGCGCCTGCCGGAGCTGGCCGAATTCGCCAATACCTTCGGCTTCGATGTCGAACAGCGCACCTACGCCACGGAGGAAGACGCGCGCGCCCAGATCAACGACCTGAAAGCGGCCGGCATCAAGGCCATCGTCGGCGCCGGCCTGATTACCGACCTGGCCGAGGAAGCGGGACTGACCGGCGTATTCGTCTACTCCGCCGCCTCGATCCGCCACGCCTTCGACGATGCGCTGGAGATGGCGCGGTTGACGCAGCTCGAATCGAACCGCAGCCGCACGCGCGGCGCCGTGGTGGCCGACACGCTGCGCGCCAAGCATGGCATCAACGACCTGCGCGGCGACTCAGAAGCGATGGAGACGCTGCGCCAGTCCGTGGTGCTGTATGCGAAATCCCCGGCGACCGTGCTGATACAAGGCGAAACCGGCTGCGGCAAGGAGCTGGTGGCGCAGGCCATCCACCGCGAGAGCCCGCGCACGCTGGGCCAGAACCGGCCCTTCGTCGCCGTCAATTGCGGCGCGATTGCGGAATCGCTGCTGGAGTCCGAACTGTTCGGCCACGAGGAAGGCGCCTTCACCGGCGCGCGGCGCGGCGGCCACGCGGGCCTGTTCGAAGCGGCCAACCGCGGCACGCTGTTCCTCGACGAGATAGGCGAAATGCCGCTGACGCTGCAAACCCGTTTGCTGCGCGTGCTGGAGGAACGCGAAGTGGTGCGGGTGGGCGGCACGCGGCCGATCGCCGTCAATGTCCGCATCATCAGCGCCACGCACTGCGATCTTGAGCAGCGCGTGCGCGATGGCCGCTTCCGCGCCGACCTGTTCTACCGGCTGGCGGTGCTGCGCCTGTCGCTGCCGCCGCTGCGCGCGCGCCAGGAAGACGTGATGTCGCTGGCCGAATGGTCGCTGAAGAACGCGCTGGCGTCGCTGGGCGCGCGCCCGCATCCCAACCTGCACGCCGAGATGGCGACCTGCGCGCCGCTGCTGCAACGCTACGACTGGCCCGGCAACGTGCGCGAGCTGCGCAACCTGACCGAGCGCCTGGCGCTGTTCCTGGCCGCCGAACCATTGCAGGCCTTGACGCCGGCTTTCGTCCTGAGCGTGGCGCCGGAACTGGCGACACGCACAACCCACCTGCCTGACACTAGCGGCGCGCCACCAACACTTCCGGCGCCCCGCGCATCCGCCGAAAGCGCGACCGCTGTCCTCGCACGCTTTGGCGGCCGGCGCGACGCCGCCGCCGATTACCTCGGCATCAGCCGCACCACGCTGTGGCGCAAACTGCGCGCCGAAGCAGACTAGAACAAGCGCTACTGCCCGACTACCGCTCATCCTTTCAAAAAACCGCTCATCCAGTAGCCGTCGCCGGCGCGATGCCGGTTCGATAGCATGGCCTCACTTATTTGACACAACGTCACAACCAAGGAGGTCTCCATGCAACGCTCGCTCACCGAACGTATCGCCACCATTGCCGCCAGCCTGGCGCTGGCCTACGCCGCAGCACCGGCCGTCGCCGCCGGCACTGCCGCAGCCGCCCATCCGGCCTTCAAGGTCGAAGTGACCGGCAAGGGCGAACCCGTGATCCTGATCCCCGGCCTGGCCTCGTCCGGCGAAGTGTGGAACGGCACGGTCGCCCACTACTGCGGCAGCCGCCAGTGCCACGTCGTCACGCTGGCCGGATTCGCCGGCGTGCCCGCCATCGAAGGCCCGCTGCTGCCGGCCGTGGAGCAGCAACTGAGCGACTACATCGCCGCCAATAAATTCGACCATCCCATCGTCATCGGCCATAGCCTGGGCGGCTTCCTGGGCATGAAGCTGGCCGTGGACCATCCCGACCAGGTAGGTCGCCTGGTCATCGTCGATACGCTGCCGGCATTGGCGGCCATCCAGATGCCCAGCATTACCGGCGCGCAGATGAAGGAAATGGCGGCAGGCATGCGGGCGCGCATGGAATCCATGGACGCGGAAGCAAAGCGCAGCAACCAGATGAAAACCCTGCACGCCATGATCACCAAGCAGGAAGATATCGACCGCGCTGCCGGCTGGGGCAAGCAGTCCGACCCGGCCACCGTCACCAACGCGATGGTCGAGATGATGAGCGAAGACCTGCGCCCTGAAGTCAGCCGCATCAAGGCGCCGACGCTGGTGCTGGGCTCCTGGATCGCCTACAAGGACTACGGCACCAAGCCGATGTTCGAGCAGTTGTACAAGACCCAGTACCAGCAGCTGCCCAACGTGAAAGTCGAGCTTGCCGATAACGCCCGCCACTTCATCATGTACGACGATCCGGCTTGGATGTATGATCGCATCGATAACTTTTTGAAGTAAACCCATCATGACCAACGACCGCCCACTGCTCGCGCGCCTGAACTGGTACTGGCTGTTCCAGCTGGCCGGCTGGAACTTCCTGCCGCTGCTGATGCTGGCCATGAGTCCGGGCGCCGACCACACACCGCGCCTATATGCCATAGCCGCTTGGGGCGTGGTGGCCGGGCTGCTGATTTCCGATGTCTGGCACCGGCTGCTCAAGCGCCAGATCCGCAATGGCGTGCGTATCAGCTGGAAGATGATGGCGGTCGCGATCCTGATACTGGGCGCCCTTCACACTGGCGTACAGACGATAGGCTACCTGGTCATCAAACCGGGGGGCGAAGTGCATGGCCTGGCCTGGGTGCCGGGTGTGCTGATGTTCTGGTGGGGCGTTTATCTGGTGTGGAACACCTTCTACATGGCGGTGCTATCGCTGCGCCGCGCCAACCGCTTCGAGCAGGAGACGCTGCGGCTGGAGATCAGCGCCAAGGATGCCGAGCTGCGCGCCTTGCAGGCACAGGTCAATCCGCATTTTTTCTTCAACAGCATGAACAGCGTACGCGCACTGATCTACGAAGACCAGGACGCCGCCGCACAGATGATCGACCAGTTGGCCAGCGTGATGCGCTACGCGCTGCAATCGGGCCAGCACGACACAGTGCCGCTGGCGGCGGAAATCGAAGCCGTGCAGGCCTATCTGGCGATTGAAAAAATCCGCTTCGAAGAACGCATGCGGGTCAGCGTGGAAATCGGACTGGGACTGGACCAGGTCCGCATTCCGCCGATGGCCTTGCAGACGCTGGTGGAAAACGCCGTCAAGTACGGCGTCGAGACCAGCCCCACCGGCAGCGAGATCCGCATCCGCGCGCAGCGCATGGACGACGGCAAGATCCATATCGAGATCGCCAACCTGGGCGCGATCCTGCCGTTCGCAAATTCCACCAAGGTTGGCCTGGTCAATACCCGCAAGCGCCTGGAGCTGGCGCTGGGCTCCAACGCCAGCCTGGACCTGACTGAAAACAGTGGCTGGGTACGCGCCACGATGACCTTGCCGGAGGCCGCCTGATGCGCGCATTGCTGATCGACGACGAACGCCTGGCGCGCGCGGAACTGCGCCGTTTGCTGGCGGCACACCCTGAAGTGGAAATCGTCGGCGAGGCCGTCAACGCGGCCGATGGCATCCAGCAGATCGCCGCGCTCAAGCCGGACCTGGTGTTCCTCGACGTGCAGATGCCGGGCGGTAGCGGCTTCGATATGCTGGCCGCGCTGGAGGAAGCGCCGGAGGTGATCTTCACCACGGCGTTCGACCAATATGCCTTGCAGGCCTTCGAAGTCAATGCGCTGGACTATCTGCAAAAGCCGATCCAGGCGGCGCGCATGGCGGCGGCCCTGCAGCGCTGCGCTTTGCGTCACAGCCGCGCGCTGGCCTACGCGGCGGCGGGCGTACCGGCCGTGGCGCCCACGGCCGCAAAAAAGCTGTTCATCAAGGATGGCGAGCGGTGCTGGTTTGTCGGCTTGCAGGATGTGCGGCTGTTCGAATCGGACGGCAACTACACGCGCGTCTATTTCGACGACCACAAGCCGCTGATGCTGCGCTCGCTGAACCAGCTGGAGGAACGGCTGGACCCGCAACGCTTCTTCCGCGCCAGCCGCCGCCACATCGTCAACCTGGACTACGTCGACCAGGTCACGCCCAACGACGCCGGCGGCCTCGATCTGCTGCTGCGCGACGACCTCGAAGTGGAAGTCTCCCGCCGCCGCGCCGCCCAATTCAAAAGCCTCGCCAGCCTCTAAAACCCGGGGGCAGGCCTGACTACGTTCGCAACGCCTCGGCCGGCACCATGCGCATGGCGATCCAGGTGTGGCGGGCGATGGCGATCAGGGCGATGACCAGCGTCAGCGACACGGCAAACAGCAGGGTCCAATAAGCTATCGGCGCGTGCTCGACATAGCGCGACAGGTAGCGGCGAATCGCGACCACCGCTATCGGCAACGCGATCACCGCCGCCGCCAGTACCAGCACACCGATTTCCCGTACCACCAGCAGGGCGATGTCGGCGCCGCCCGCGCCGTGCAGCTTGCGCATGGCGATCTCCCTGGCGCGCCGCTGCACCGTATTGGCCGACAGCACATAGGTGCCGAAAGCGGCGATCGCCAGCGCGATGCCGGTGGCGACCGACATCAACTTGGCCAGGCGGGCGTCGTCCGCATAATTGGCAGCCAGTACATCGCCGGCGCGGACGATCTTGGGGATCGCATCCGGGAAGAAGCTGGGCCACAGCGCCTGCACGCTGCGCTCGACCGCCGCCGGATCCGTCGCTGCGCGCACGCTCAACACCGTCCCCGCCGTCCACAGCTCATAGGCCGTCGCGACCGGTGTATCACGCAGCGAATGGAATCTCAACTCCGGTGCGATGCCGACGATGCGCTTGGAGATCACCCTGTTTTCGAAACCCTTGAACAGCAAGGTCTGACCGATGGGCTCCTCGGCGCTGGCAAAACCCAGCTGGCGCGCCGCGACAGCGTTCAGCACCACCGGCACCCGGTCATCCTCCTTGTCCACAGCGGCCTGGAACAAGCGCCCGGCGAGCGGCGCGATGCCGTAAAGCTCGAAGAAGTTGGCGCTGACCGATTTCATTTCCATCCCCGCGCTCTGCCCACCGGGACGCGTCATGTCATGGGTCCAGGCCCAATCGAGCCGGCCCACCGGATCTTCCGATATCGCTACGCCGTCCACGCCAGGCTGCGCCGCCAGTGCCGAGTAAAAGCGCCGCGCCTTCTCGCTGTCCTTGACCCGTTCCGGCATATCGACGATCACGAACGGCGCCGGATCGAATCCCGGCGAGGCGTGCATCGCATAATGGGTTTGCCACGCGACGGCGATCGTTACGCTGGCAAGCCCCATCGCGACCGACACCTGCAGCACCGTCAAGGCACGCCGGCATTGCATGCTGGCGCGCGATTCCGTGTCGGGACGGCCGGCCAGCACCTGCGTCGGGTGTACGCGCAGCGCCACCCAGGCCGGATAGATCGCCGTCAGCACGCCCAGCAGACTACCCAGGCCCAACGCCGCGACCACGTTATGCAATGAGAACAGTCCATCAAGCTGGCGATTGACCAATTGCGAAAAGACCGGCAGCGCCAGCCAGGCCAGCATCAATCCGAGCGCGGTGGCCGTCAGCGCCACCAGCAACGATTCGAGCAGGAACAGCAACATCAGCTGCGCCACGCCGGCGCCGAGCACCTTGCGCATCGCCACTTCGCGCTGGCGCCGCAGCACACGGACCATGCTCAGGTTGACGTAATTGATCGCCGCCATGGTCAGGATCACCACCGCCAGCACCGCCAGGCCGGCGACCAGCACAGGATTGGCCCTGTCGCCGGGCGCCGATACAAAGCTGTTCTCCATCTTGTAATCGAAATAGGCATCGCGCAGCGGCGACATGGTGAGCTCGATCGCCTTGCGCTTGCCGAGGCGGGCGCGCGTCTCCGGCGAAAAATTCTGCATGCTCGGCGCGCTGTCGAGCACTTGCTGCAAGCGGTCGATGATCGCCGGCAGCGATGCGCCGGGCTGCACGCGCAGCAGCATCTTGCCCATCCAGCCATGTTCGCCGGTCATCATCTCGTGCCGGATATCGGTCCCCGCCACCACCGAGTTGACGCCGAAAAGCAGCTCGAATGGTATCGTCGTATTGGCCGGCGGCGTCGGCACCACGGCGCCTACCTGCACGGTGTGCCCCTCCGCCAGCATGGTGCGGCCCACGGCGTTGGTCGTGCCGAACAGGCGCAGGGCGCCGGCCTCGGTGACGACAAAGCGATCAGGCTTGTCCAGCGCATCGGCCAGGTTGCCCCGCACCGCGCGCAGCCCCAGCATCTCGGTAAAGCCGGGCATGACGGTCAGCCCGCGCACCGCGAATATGCCGCGGTTGATGCGTACCGTCAGCGGCGTGATCTCCGGCCGCGCCGGAATGTAGACCACGGCGCCGGCGACGCCCGGCGTCTTCAGCGCAGGCTCGCGCAGGAACATCGGCACCACTTCCTGCAGGGGCGAGGTCGGATCGACATTGAAATGCTGTTTGACGACGTAGACCCTGTCCACATCCGGAAAGTGCGAGTCGTACTCCATCGAGTAGCGCACAAAGCCAAGCAGCAGCAGGCACGCGGCCAGGCCGACGCCCAGCCCCAGCACCACCGCCAGCGTGTAGGCCGGCTCCTGTACCAGCGCGCGCCAGCCGATGCGAAAGTCTCTAAGCTTCATGTGATTGAAAATCCGTGGTGGGAAAACCCATGGCGTTTGCAACATCCATGCCACGCTTGTTCAGGCGCTTGCAGGCCCGCATTCTAGCGGCCGATGTTCGGAAGTGAACGCTGTGGCTGTTCACTTCCGGACACTTCGCCTGGTCGGGAGCGATTCGCCAGCCATGCCGCGCCGGCGCAGATCAAGGCCAGGCGGTACGACCAGTCATTCCCGGGCGGGGGGAAATGACAAGACTACTTAAACGCGGGGATGGCTTGCGGCTGATAGGGCTTGATCGGCTGCGCCTTCAGCTTCTTGTCCAGCAGATCCAGCGCCACTTCCAGCTGGCGGTCCTGGCCTTGGTAGGTGGCGTGCGGCGGGTTGTCCACTTCAACATCCGGCGATACGCCCACGCCTTCGATCAGCCACTGGCCGTCGGCCGTGTTGAACTGGCCGTTTTCGGCCACGCGCGCCATGCCGTTGTCGCTCAGGCGGTTGTTATCGCTGAGCCAGACGCCGGCGCCCGCCGTGCGCTTGCCGACCAGCGGCGCCAGTCCCAGCGCCTTGATGCCGGCCGCGAAGGTCTCGCCGTCCGAGTACGTGTATTCGTCCACCAGCACCACCAGGTGGCCACGGAAGGTGTTCTGCATATTCGGCGCGGGCAGCGCGCCCGGCGACGACCAGAAGGCCCAGGCCTTGCGCAGCAGCTTCTCGATCACCCAGCTGTCGATGTTGCCGCCGTTGTTGCGGCGCACGTCGATGATCAGGCCTTCGCGGTTGACGTTGGCGTAAAAGTCGCGCGCGAACGAGGCGATGTCGCGCGGGCCCATGGCGCGCAGGTGCAGGTAGCCGATGCGTCCCTTGGAGGCATTCTCCACCTGGCGCGCGCGGCTCTGCTCCCAATCGCCGTAGCGCAGGCCGGCCTGCTTCGCCATGTTGACCGGCGTGACGATCACGGAACGCAAAGCGTCACCCTTGCCTTCCTTGCGCTTCACCTGCAGCAGCATCTGCTTGTCCGCCTGGTTCAGCAGCAGGTCGGCGATGTCGCGCGCCTCCAGCACCGGCTTGCCGTTGACGGCGGTGATGACGTCGCCCTCCTTCACGTCCACGTCCGGTTGCAGCAGCGGGCCGCGTTCGGACGGCAGCTCCGGTTCGCTGCGGTAGATGTGGTCGACGTGGTAGCCGTCGGCGCCGCGCGTGAGCAGCGCACCCAGGCCGGCCGGCGAACCTTCCGGCGCCGGCCGGCGCAAGTCGCCCGGCGCGATCTGCGAGTGCAGCGCGCCCACCTCGCTGATCATCATGCCCAGCACGTCGTTCAGCTCCGCGCGGTCGGTCACGCGCTCGACCAGCGGCGCGTACTTGGCGCGCACGCCGGTCCAGTTCACGCCGCGCATCTTGGCGTCGTACAGGAAGTCGCGGTGCATGCGCCAGGCGTCGTTGAACATCTGCGTCCATTCCAGGCGCGGGTTGGAGGAGAAGGTCCAGTCGTCCACCTTGACCTTGGCCTTGGAGACGTCGGTCGGCGCCTTGGCGCCCGCCTCCACCACCAGCATGTCGCCAGGGCCGCTGGCGGCGAAGCTGCGGTAGTACAGGTGCTTCTTGTCGAAGGCCAGGTCGTATTCGCGCACGCCGCTGGCGAAGACTTCCGGCTGCGGGCCGTTAGCGGCGATCGCCAGCGTCTTCAGGTTGGCCTTGCCGTCGCTGCCGTCGGCGTCGAGGAAGTACAGGCGCTTGTCGTCGATTTGCAGGTTGCGGTAGTTGCCGGCCGCCAGCGGCACTTCGAACAGGCGCTCGGCCAGGCCGGCGTAGACGATGGCCGGCAGCGCCTTGCCGGATTTTTTCTCCGGCACGGCCTTGGCCACGGCTTTTTCCACCGCCTTCTCGGCGGCCTGCTCGACGGCTTTCTCGGCCGCGCCTTCGGCCGGCTTGTCGCCCGGCTTGTTCAGCTCATCGTCCGGCTTGAACGGGAAGCGGTTGCCCGGCTGCAGCGCCAGTGCGTACACGCCGGTGCGCTTGTCGAACACCGGTCCCATATTGCGGTCGCCCCAAGGCGAGCCGTTCGCCAGCTGGAAGTTGCGGGCCGAGAGGAAGTACAGCCATTTGCCATCCGGCGAAAACACCGGCGAACGCGAGTTGTAGCGGTCGCCGGTGACGAAGGCCAGCTGCTTAGCTTCGAGGTTGTACAGGCCGATCTGGTCGCGCTGCTCGGTGCTGGCGGCGCGCACCAGCGCCAGGTTCTTGCTGTCGGCGGACCACAGGATGTCCTCATGCCGGTCCGAGCCGACCTTGCTGCCGTCGTCGACGACGGTGTTGGCCTTGGTGGCCAGGTCCAGCATCCACAAGCGGCCTTTCTTGTCGGTGTGGGCCAGCCAGCGGCCGTCCGGCGACGGGTACAGCTGCCAGCGGTGGTTGTTGCCGTCCTTGGTCAGCTGCTCGCCCTTGCCGGAACCGTCGGCGGCGAATTTCCAGATTTCGTTTTCGCCGGTGCTGTCGACGATGGCGTAGACCGATTTATCGTCGTGGCTGAACACCGCCTCGCGGGCGCGCGCGCCTTCCGGCACCGCGATCTCGACGCGCCGCTGCGAACCGGTACCGGCCACGCTGACGCGGCCGCGCGCGGTCAGCACCAGACGCTCGCCCTTGCCGGAGATTTGCACGTTGGTCAGGTTCTCCAGCGGCGAGCGGATCTGGCGCGCGCGCTGCTGGTCAAAGTCGGAGACCAGGCTGATGGCCAGCTGCTCATCCCTGGCCGCGGCCAGGTCCAGCACGTGCAGGTCGGCGCCGAGCTGGTAGACGATGCGGCCGTCGCCCAGCGCGGCGTAGCGCACGTCCCAGTCGGTGTGATTGGTCAGCTGGCGCGGATCGCTGCCGTCGGCCGCCATCGACCACAGGTTGTCGGAGCCGCCACGGTCGCTGATGAAGTACAGGCGGCCCTGCCACCACATGGGCCGCCTGTTGTTGCCGGCATCGGAGGCCAGCAGCGGCGCCGCTTCCGAGGCGCCGGCCAGGTCGTAGCGCCACAGCTGCGCATGCGCGCCGCCGCGATAGCGCTTGACGTTGTCGTTGGTCAGCGCCAGGCCGTTGCGGGTGAAGTACAGCGTCTTGCCGGCGTCGTCGAGCACCGCGTCGTTGGCGTCGGCCACGGCGAATACGCGGCGTTGCAGGTCGCCCGGCCTGACGGCGGCGATGACGTTGTTGCGCGACGGGCCTTTGCTGTCGAGCGTGGTGACCAGCACTTCGCCCTGCGCGGTCCAGCCCAGCACATTCACGGCGCTGTTTTCAAATGTGATGCGCTTGGGCAGGCCGCCGGCCACCGGCATCACGTAGGCTTCCTGTCCGCCTTCGTAGGAGGCCGAGAAGGCGATCCATTTGCCGTCGTGCGAGATGGCGGCGTTGGTTTCGGCGGCCGGGTGGGTGGTCAGGCGCTGCGCGGCGCCGCCGTGGGCGCCGGTCTTCCACAGGTCGCCCTCGGCGGTGAAGACCACGGCGTCGCCACGGATGGCGGGATATCGGTAGTAGGCGTCGGCGGCGGAGGCGGCGCCGGACAGCAGGCCGGCGGACAGGAACATCAGGGCGAGAGGGCGTGGCAGGATCATGGACAGTTTTCAATGTTTGTCAAATGGAACGACAATTCTGGCACAGCTTTAGGTTTAAAAGAAAAAAAAACCCCACCGGCACAGAGCGCGATCTTGAGCGCGTTCTGTGCCGGTGGGGTTTTCGGAACGTCTAAAAAGCTTATTCGACTTCGACGGTTTCCGGTGGCGTCGTCGGCGCGGCGTCCGGCGGTTCCGGGAACTCCAGCTTGACCTGGTCTTTCTCGTCCAGGTCGACCGTCACGCGGCCGCCGCTGACCAGGCGGCCGAACAGCAGCTCGTCGGCCAGCGCCTTGCGGATCATGTCCTGGATCAGGCGCGCCATCGGACGTGCGCCCATCAGCGGATCGAAACCTTTCTTCGCCAGGAACTTGCGCAGTTTCTCGCTGAAGATCGATTCGACTTTCTTCTCGTGCAGCTGCTCTTCCAGCTGCATCAGGAACTTGTCGACCACGCGCAGGATGATGTCCTCGTCCAGCGCGCGGAAGCTGATGGTGGCGTCGATACGGTTGCGGAACTCCGGCGTGAACATGCGCTTGATGTCGGCCATCTCGTCGCCTGCCTGCTTGGAATTGGTGAAGCCGATCGAGGTCTTCTGCAAGCTCTCGGCGCCCGCGTTGGTGGTCATGATGATGATCACGTTGCGGAAGTCGGCCTTGCGTCCGTTGTTGTCGGTCAGCGTACCGTGGTCCATCACCTGCAGCAGGATGTTGAAAATGTCCGGGTGGGCTTTTTCAATCTCGTCCAGCAGCAGCACCGCGTGCGGCTTCTTGGTGATGGCTTCGGTCAGCAGGCCGCCCTGGTCGAAACCAACGTAGCCCGGCGGCGCGCCGATCAGGCGCGACACGGCGTGACGCTCCATGTACTCGGACATGTCGAAGCGGATCAGCTCGATGCCCAGGATGAAGGCCAGCTGCTTCGCCACCTCGGTCTTGCCGACGCCGGTAGGACCGGAGAACAGGAAGGAGCCGATCGGCTTGTCGGTCTTGCCCAGGCCGGCGCGCGCCATCTTGATCGCCGAGGCCAGCGCTTCGATCGCCGGGTCCTGGCCGAACACCACGTTGCGCAGGTCGCGGTCGATGGTCTGCAGCTTGCTGCGGTCGTCCTGGTTGACGGTCTGCGGCGGAATGCGCGCGATCTTGGCGATGATGTCCTCGATCTCGGTCTTGCCGATGGTTTTCTTCTGCTTCGACTTCGGCAGGATGCGCTGGGCAGCGCCGGCTTCGTCGATGACGTCGATGGCCTTGTCCGGCAGGTGACGGTCGTTGATGAAGCGGGCCGCCAGTTCCGCCGCGGTCGACAGCGCCGAGGCCGAATACTTGACGCCGTGGTGTTCCTCGAAGCGCGACTTCAGGCCGCGCAGGATCTGCACGGTCTGCTCGACGGTAGGTTCGTTGACGTCGACCTTCTGGAAGCGGCGGCTCAGCGCGTGGTCTTTTTCAAACACGCCGCGGAACTCGGTGTAGGTGGTCGCGCCGATGCACTTCAGCTGGCCGTTGGCCAGGGCTGGTTTCAGCAGGTTGGACGCGTCCAGGGTGCCGCCCGAGGCCGAGCCGGCGCCGATGATGGTGTGGATCTCGTCGATGAACAGGATGCCGTTCGGATTGTCCTTCAGCTGCTTGAGCACGGCCTTGAGGCGCTGCTCGAAATCGCCGCGGTACTTGGTGCCGGCCAGCAGCGCGCCCATGTCCAGCGAATACACGACGGCATTCGACAGGATTTCCGGCACGTCGTTCTGGGTGATGCGGTAGGCCAGGCCTTCGGCGATGGCGGTCTTGCCGACGCCGGCTTCGCCCACCAGCAGCGGATTGTTCTTGCGGCGGCGGCACAGGATCTGGATCACGCGGTCGACTTCGTCCTCGCGGCCGATCAGCGGATCGATCTTGCCTTCGGCGGCGGCCTTGTTCAGGTTTTGCGTGAACTGGTCGAGCGGGCTTTCCTTGGTCTGGCCTTCGCCGCCCGGCGCGCCCTCTTCCACGCCTTCCGAGGCCTTGGCGGCGTCGCTCTGCTGGTCCTTGCGCACGCCGTGCGAAATGAAGTTGACCACGTCCAGGCGGGTCACGCCCTGCTGGTGCAGGTAGTAGACCGCGTGCGAGTCCTTCTCGCCGAAGATGGCCACCAGCACGTTGGCGCCGGTGACTTCCTTCTTGCCGTTAGAAGCGGACTGCACGTGCATGATGGCGCGCTGGATCACGCGCTGGAAACCGAGCGTCGGCTGGGTGTCGACTTCGCCCGTGCCGGGCACGGTCGGCGTGTTGTCGCCGATGAAGTTGGTCAGCGTTTTACGCAGGTCTTCAATGTTGACGGCGCAAGCACGCAACACTTCGGCAGCCGAAGGATTGTCAAGCAAGGCCAGCAGCAAGTGCTCCACCGTGATGAATTCGTGCCGTGCCTGCCGAGCTTCGACAAACGCCATGTGCAAACTTACTTCTAATTCCTGCGCAATCATACTTCCTCCATCACGCATTGCAGGGGATGCCCCGCCTTGCGTGCATGCGTTAAAACGAACTCCACTTTGGTACAGGCTATATCTTTTGAGAACACGCCGCACACTCCTTTGCCGTAGCGATGAACACTGAGCATTATCTGCGTGGCCGTTTCACGGTCTTTGTTGAAATACTCCTGGATGATGGCGACCACAAACTCCATCGGCGTGTAGTCATCATTGAGCAGCGCCACCTGGTAAAGAGGTGGCGGCTTCAGCGTTTGCCGCTCCAAGAGGGTTTCGGTGTCATGCTTGGTTGCCATACGCTTATATTCTAATGCTTTCGGGGTTGATGCAATGTGCATTTCACTATACACATTCAATTGTTTTCCATCTTACGCGTTTTCTGAACTTGACGCAGATGGCGCCCCATTTGCCAAAATCAAGAGTTGCTTTTTCGCCAATTGGCTTGAAAGTAGCAAAATGCATACAAATCTGCTTGACTTTAGAATTTGGTCCGCTAACAATGCGTTATCGACTGCGTGCAGAAATGTACAAGGTGATAAGAAGTGAGGCGTGAGGAGGGGGCAAGAAGCTTCTTGCTTTTATGGCTCGTGTGATCCGTTTTAATTTTGAAAGTTCTTTTTATGGCAACAGGTACAGTTAAGTGGTTCAATGATTCCAAAGGTTTTGGCTTCATCACTCCAGATGACGGCGGCGAGGATTTGTTCGCTCACTTCTCCGCAATCAACATGAACGGTTTCAAGACCCTCAAAGAAGGTCAAAAAGTTCAATTCGAAGTCACGCAAGGCCCTAAAGGCAAGCAAGCTTCCAACATCCAATCGGCTTAATTTTTTAAGCAGCAGATGTGAAAAACCTCGCGACGCGGGGTTTTTTTTCGCCCCGCCCCCGGCCCGACTGTTGCAGAACTCCGACAACCGGCGCCTCCCGCCTCCCCTTGTGACAATTCAATAGAATCGCCAAATCCAAAGTGTCGCAATGGCTGACGCCGGCCTATGTCGAAGGCGACTTCCAGGCCTACTATCCCGACGCCTCCACCAAGGCGGTGCTGTACGGCACCAAGACCTGCCCCTTCTGCCAGCAAACGCGCGCCTACCTGAGCGCGCACCACATCCCCTACGCCGATGTCGATGTCGGCCAGGCAGGCAAAGGCCAACAGGACTATCGCAGCTTCGGCGAAACCGCCGTGCCGGTGGTCCTGATCGGCAACCGCCGCATCACCGGCTTCAAGCTACCCGTCATCGAAGCCGCGCTCGCGCAGTTAAAGCCCGCACCTGGCCGCTGAGACTGCGTCGTCGAATACAAGGCAGGCATTAAAGCCGGCGAACCAGGCGACCAATGCGTAGCCGAGCGCGACGCCTGCGAAGACTCCTGCGGCGGCTAAGCCTGGTCTGTGTTGACGGGCCGGCGCCAGCGGCGCCGCCCGTCAATCACAGCGCAGGCACAAACAGCTTGAGCAGCAGCCCCACCCCGGCGCAGACCGCGATCACGCGCGGCACCTTCTGTCCGAAGCGCAGCAGCGCCAGCGCCGCCGCCACCGCAATCAACGCCGCCGTCCAGTCAGGCGAGCCGGCCAGGCCGGCCGGCCAGATGACGTGCCAGGCGAAGAACAGCGCCAGGTTGACGATGACGCCGACCACGGCCGCCGTGATGGCGGTCAGCGACGCGGTGAAACTGAGATCGTCGCGCGTGGCCTCGACCAGCGGGCCACCGGCCAGGATGAACACAAACGACGGCAGGAAGGTGAACCATGTCACCAGCACGGCCGCCACGGCGCCGGCCAGCGGCAGCTGCGCCGCGCCGAACGGCGCCTGCCCCCAGCCACCGACAAAGCCGACGAACGCCACCACCATGATCAGGGGGCCGGGCGTGGTTTCGCCCAGCGCCAGGCCGTCCATCATCTGCGGCGGCGTCAGCCAGCCGAAGTCGAGCACCGCGCCCTGGTACACATACGGCAGCACCGCGTAGGCGCCGCCAAAGGTCAGCAAGGCGGCCTTGGTGAAGAACCAGGCCATCCGGGTGTAGCTGTGCTGCCAGCCCGCGGTCGCCACCAGCAGCGCCATCGGCGCCAGCCACAGCAACCCGCCGCAGCTACACACCAGCGCCAGGCGGCTCCAGCGGAAACGGGCGTGCGGCGGAGGCGGCGTTGCGTCGTCGATCACGGCGGCCCCGTACGATGCCTCGGCGGCGCCATGCCCGCCGCCGGTCTTGAACGCCTGCGGCAAGCAGCGGCCGCCGACGAACCCGGCCAGCGCGGCGCCGGCGACGATCAGCGGAAACGGCAGCTGCAAGGCGAAGATCGCCACGAAGGCGGCGCCGGCGATGGCCCACAGCCAGCCATTGCGCAGGGCGCGCGTGCCGATCCGGTGCGCGGCCTGCAGCACGATCGCCGTCACCGCAGGCTTGATGCCGTAGAACAGGCCGGCCACCAGCGGTAGCTGGCCGAACGCCATGTACACCCAGGACAGCAGCACCAGCAACAGCAGCGACGGCAGCACGAACAAGGCGCCGGCGATGATGCCGCCGCGCGTGCGATGCAGCAGCCAGCCGATGTAGGTAGCCAGCTGTTGCGCCTCGGGGCCGGGCAGCAGCATGCAGTAGTTCAGCGCGTGCAGGAAGCGGCGCTCGGAAATCCAGCGGCGGCGCTCGACCAGCTCCTGGTGCATGATGGCGATCTGGCCCGCCGGTCCGCCAAAGCTGATGCAGCCCAGCTTGAGCCAGAAGCGGAAAGCTTGCCAGAGGGTCGGCGCCGGCGGCGCGTCGGAAGGCGTCATCGTGGGGTTCCTGTTAAAAAAAAGCCCCGTCGGCCTGAACGCGCTCAAGATCGCGCTCAGTGCGGACGGGGCTGATGCGGGCCGGCGGCCGGCTTACATCTGCTCGATCATCACGTCGCCGAAGCCGGAGCACGACACCTGGGTCGCGCCTTCCATCAGGCGGGCGAAGTCGTAGGTGACCTTCTTCGAGTCGATGGCTTTCTCCATCGCCTTGATGATCAGGTCGGCCGCTTCGATCCAGCCCATGTGGCGCAACATCATTTCGGCGGACAGGATCAGCGAACCCGGGTTCACATAATCCTTGCCGGCGTACTTCGGCGCGGTGCCGTGGGTGGCTTCGAACATCGCCACCGAGTCCGACAGGTTGGCGCCCGGCGCGATGCCGATGCCGCCCACTTGCGCCGCCAGCGCGTCGGAAATGTAGTCGCCGTTCAGGTTCAGGGTGGCGATCACGCTGTACTCGATAGGACGCAGCAGGATTTGCTGCAGGAAGGCGTCGGCGATCGAATCCTTGATGATGATGTCGCGGCCGGTCTTCGGATTCTTGAACTTGCACCATGGGCCGCCGTCGATCAGCTCGGCGCCGAATTCCTTTTGCGCCAGTTCGTAGGCCCAGTCACGGAAGCCACCCTCGGTGTACTTCATGATGTTGCCCTTGTGGACGATGGTCACCGACGGCTTGTCATTGTCGATCGCATACTGGATCGCCTTGCGCACCAGGCGCTGCGTGCCTTCGATCGACACCGGCTTGATGCCCAGGCCCGAGGTTTCCGGGAAGCGGATCTTGGTGACGCCCATTTCCTTGATCAGGAAGTCCATCAGTTTCTTGGCGCCTTCCGAACCCTGCTGGTATTCGATGCCGGCGTAGATGTCTTCCGAATTCTCGCGGAAGATCACCATGTCGGTCTTCTCCGGCTCTTTGACCGGCGAAGGCACGCCGGTGAAGTAGCGCACCGGGCGCAGGCAGACGTACAGGTCCAGCTGCTGGCGCAGGGCCACGTTGAGCGAACGGATGCCGCCGCCGACCGGGGTGGTCAGCGGGCCCTTGATCGAGACCACGTAGTCCTTCAGCACGGTCAGGGTTTCTTCCGGCAGCCAGACGTCCGGGCCGTACACGGTGGTCGATTTTTCGCCGGCGTAGATTTCCATCCAGCTGATCTTGCGCTTGCCGCCGTAGGACTTGGCCACCGCCGCATCGATCACCTTGATCATGACCGGGCTGATATCGACGCCGGTGCCGTCACCCTCGATGTAGGGAATGATCGGGTTATCTGGTACATTCAGGGAAAAATCGGCGTTGACGGTGATTTTTTGGCCGTCGGCAGGTACTTTGATATGCTGATACATCGTGATCTCCGAAATGGGCGTTGCCGGTTTATTACATTTATCCTAGGTCTTCTATAAGACATAAGACTCTGTTTCACATTATGCACCAGTATTTTAGTGGGCGCCACGGTTTTCCTCCACCGGCCGTCAAGCCTACACCAAAATCATCTTAAGAGAAGTATGTCCCTCATTCTATTTAACAAACCTTTCCAGGTGCTGTGCCAGTTCTCGCCGCAGGACGGCCGCGCCACCCTGGCCGACCACCTGAAGATCCCCAACATCTACCCCGCCGGCCGCCTCGACGCCGACAGCGAAGGCTTAATGCTGCTGACCGACGACGGCAAGCTGCAACACAGCATCGCCCACCCCGACCACAAGGAGGCGAAGATTTACCTGGTGCAGGTCGATGGCGTGCCGGACGCCGACATTCTGGCCCGGCTGCAGGCGCCGCTGGACCTGGGCGACTTCGTCACCAAGCCATGCAAGGCGGTGCAAATCGCCGAGCCGGCGTGGCTGTGGCCGCGCAATCCGCCGATCCGCAGCCGGGCCGAGCACCCGACCAGCTGGCTGGCGATCACGCTACAAGAAGGCAAGAACCGCCAGGTGCGGCGCATGACGGCGGCGGTCGGCCTGCCGACCCTGCGGCTGGTGCGCAGCGCCATCGGCGCCATCTCGCTGGCCACCCACCCGCTGATGCCGGGCGAATGGATGGAGGTGTCGGCCAAGGACCTGGCCGGCTAGATTGATGCGTCGCAGCAAATAAAATTCTGATTTTTGCGGGTTTTTGTGTCAACTGGAAATTTTCGGGCAGCGTTAATGAGCTAGATTCATATGAATCTTCGTTTTTTTTAGCCGGTTCAATCCATTGCCAAAGGAACTCATTATGTCCAAGATCATCGCTGCCCTGGTTGCCTCCCTGTTTGCCGCTTCCGCTTTCGCTGCCGCCCCATCGGCGTCGGCCTCCGCTTCGGCCGCAGCGTCGGCCCCGATGGCATCGGCCCCTTCGGCTTCCGCCGCCGCTTCCGCGCCAAAAGCCAAGAAAGCCAAACACAAGAAGGCCTCGGCAGCAGCTTCGGCCTCCGCTTCGGCCTCGATGCCAGCCAAGTAAGTACTGCCACCCCGGCAAGCCGGCCCCGGGCCGGCTTTTTTTACGTCCGCGCATGCGAAAAAACCCGCGCTGACCAGAGGTCAGGCGGGTTCTTGCTTTAAGTCCCGGCGAAGGGAATTAAGCGGACAGTGCCTTCAGGGCAGCTGCCAGACGGCTCTTATGGCGAGCTGCCTTGTTTTTGTGGATGATCTTCTTGTCCGCGATGCTGTCGATGGTCGACACGGACGATTGGAAGATTGCCGTCGCAGCAGCTTTGTCGCCGCCTTGGATCGCTTTGCGTACTGCTTTGATAGCGGTGCGCAGCGTCGAACGCTGGGACGAGTTGTGAGCGTTTTGCTTGACTGCTTGACGAGCGCGCTTGCGCGCTTGTGCGGTATTTGCCATGGAATTTCCTAAAACAGGGTAAAGGTGCGTTTGCAAACATTATTGTTTGCCAAACAGGTGCGTTCAGTGCGTCTGCCGAACCATGTGAGTCAAACTACTGCCTGCCAAACATTAGTGTCTGCGTAACAGAATTCTGTACAGCCTGCGATTATAGCGATGTTTTCTGTCAGGAGCAACTATAATCACTGCCCATGAACTTGCTTAAAACTCTAGCCGCCATCTCCAGCATGACCATGCTGTCCCGCGTAACCGGATTATTGCGTGAAACCTTGTTTGCCCGGGCCTTCGGCGCCGGCGCCTACACGGACGCTTTCATCGTCGCGTTTCGCATTCCCAACCTGCTGCGCCGCCTGTTTGCCGAGGGCGCCTTCTCGCAAGCGTTCGTGCCGATACTCTCCGAGTACAAGAACCAGCACGGCCAGGAGGCCAGCAAGACGCTGGCCGACCATGTGGCCAACACGCTGGTGTGGTCGACCTTGTTCGTCAGCGCGCTCGGCATTATAGGCGCGCCCTTGTTTGTTTACCTCATCGCCACCGGCCTGGACAAGCAACCGGGCGCCTTCGACGCCGCCGTCTGGATGACGCGGCTGATGTTCCCCTATATTAGCTTCATGGCCTTCGTGGCCATGGCCGGGGGCGTGCTCAACACCTGGCGCGAGTTCAAGATCCCGGCCTTCACGCCGGTGCTGCTGAATATATCCTTCATCGCCGCCTCGCTGTTCCTGCAAGCGCACCTGGAGCAGCCCATCTATGCGATGGCGATCGCCGTGTTCGTCGGCGGCATCCTGCAGGTGGCGATACAAATCCCGGCGCTGATCAAGATCGGCATGCTGCCGCGCCTGTCGTGGAATCCGGCGGCCGGCCTCGGCGATCCGGGCGTGCGGCGCGTGCTGAAGAAGATGGGACCGGCCGTGTTCGCCGTGTCGGCCGCGCAGATCAGCCTGATGATCAACACCAGCATCGCCTCGCGGCTGGCCGAGGGCAGCATTTCCTGGCTGTCCTATGCCGACCGCCTGATGGAGTTCCCCACGGCCCTGCTGGGCGTGGCGCTGGGCACGATTTTGCTGCCCAGCCTGTCCAAGGCCAAGGCCGACGGCGACAGCCAGGAATATTCCGACCTGCTGGACTGGGGCCTGCGCCTGACCTTCCTGCTGGCGCTGCCGGCGGCGGTGGGCATGGCCGCGCTGGCCAAGCCCTTGATCGCCACCCTTTTCCACTACGGCAAATTCACCGACGAGGCGGCCACGCAGTCGTCCTACCCGCTGATCGCCTACAGCGCCGGCTTGCTGGGCATCATCCTGGTCAAGACGCTGGCGCCGGCGTTCTACGCGCGCCAGGACATCCGTACCCCGGTCAGGATCGCCATCGGCGTGCTGATCGCGACGCAACTGATGAACTGGCTGTTCGTGCCGTATCTGAAGGTGTCGGGCCTGGCGCTGTCGATCGGCCTGGGCGCCTGCATCAACGCCAGTTTCCTGTATGCCGGCCTGCGCAAGCGCGGCATCTACACGCCCAAGCCGGGCTGGCCGCTGTTCTGCGCCAAATTGGCGGTGGCGTGCGTGCTGATGGGCGCGGCCGCGTGGTTCGGCGGGCAGCAGGTGGACTGGCTGGGCATGCAGCAGCACACGCTGCTGCGGATCGGCGCGCTGATGCTGTTGATCGGCGTGTGCGGCGCGGTGTACTTCGCGGCGCTGTTTGCGATGGGCTTCCGCCTGCGCGACGTCAAGCGCACGGCCCGCTAAAGCAAAAAAAACCCGCCTAGGCGGGTTTTTTAATTAGCGGCTAAAACTTAAGCTGCTTTTTTTGCTTTACGACGAGCGACAACACCCAGCAGTGCCAGGCCGCCCAGCAGCATGCCGTAGGTTTCTGGTTCTGGTACGGCGGTCACGGTGATCGAACCGTTGTAGAACGCCGACGAAGCGCTGGTTGGCATGCCACCCAGTGTCAGGGTGAAAGGCGAGTTCGTGCCAATGTTGAACGAACCCAGGCTGGCGAACGGGCTACCCCAAATAAACACTGGCGCTTGGCCGTTCAGGCTGGCGGTTTGGATGTTCACGTTGGTTGCGCTGTAATTCAGCAGAACGTTGTAGGTGCCAGCGGCCAGGCCAGTGAACGTCAGGACATCGGAACCGCCAGACAGCAGGCCATCGCCTGGCAGAGACAGACCCGAGAAGCCGGTCGCAACGCCCAGGGTCACAGGGATGTTCAGCTGATCAGCAGCAAACGCGCTAACTGAAGCAGCGGCCAGCAGCGCGCCAGCAACGAAAGATTTCAATTTCATGTGATTTCCTTAATCAAACGAATTGTGGCTGCGCTTTTCGCCAACCACCGTGTTGTTAATAAGAGTGTAGAAGTGCTACCGAACAAATAATAGCATAACGGCACGAATTGTCATTGCAAATTTTCCATTTTAGTTTTCTCTGAGACAACTTATTTCACAGTGTAAAAATTGTTCTGCAGCGCAATAATTTTAATGCTTATTCCATGATGGAAATGCGCATTTTTACGACTATTATTGCCTCGTAAGCACATATTGAAAATATTCCCTCATTGATGGAATCGCTTCCTCACGGGCGTGGAGGCACTGCTCCTGCGACGGGCGCGACAACTCATGCCTAAGCTGCGAAGAAATCGCAGGCGCAGCATGGCGCTGTTGCTCTTTTGATACAGTTGCATCGCCTTATGCGCTTATTCTTGCGGCACCGGAGGCGCCTGCGGCGTATCCGGCCGCTTGGGAAGCGCAGGCTCGTCCGGAGCTAGAGGCGAAACAGGCGGTTCGGTGCTTGGCGCCGGCGCAGCCGGCGCAGGCGCAGCGGGCGCCTGTGGCTCAACCACCTTGGCGGCGATGGTCGGCGCCGGCCCGGTCATCAAGCTTGGCTCCGGCCCGGCCTGCGCCATCGCAAACTTCCAGTCAGAAATATGGCTCTTGCCTTCAAACCCGGAATAGCGCGCGGCGAAGTTCCCTATCTTCACCGGCTTATCCGCGGACAGGCTGTACACCGCCAACACGCCGACCTTGTCGCCGAGATAGACGATGCCCCACTCGGCTTTGCCGGTCATCGGGTCGACGAACAATTTACGCAGATGCCGGCGGGTGCCGGGAAAGCGCGGGTCCTTCAGCAATTCCTTCAGCGACGGCGGCTGCGGCGGCTGCCCGGCGGGCGTGGCGTCGGCATAGCTTTTCAAGGCGTCGCTGAAGGCGGCGCCGATATCGAGCAATTCCAGCTCCGCCCGGCTGCGTTGTATCACCGAGCCCAGCTTCAACGCCGACGCCGTCACCAGCCCGATGATCGCCAGCAGGATGATCAGGCTCAGATAGGTAAAGCCGCCGCTGCGGCTCCGGCGTCGCGCACCCATCACCAGTCGGCGTAGGGTTTGCCGCTGCGGTCGTTGCCGGGGGCGCCGCTCTTGATGTTGTAGACGCCGCCCTTGCCGGCGTCTTCCGGCGGCACGATGACCCAGGTGCTGTCGCTTTCCGTGATCGGATCGACCGGCATCGCCCGCAGGTACTTCTTCTCCACCAGCTGTTCCAGCGAATCGGGATAGCGGCCGGTGTCGCCATAGTACTGGTCCAGCACCTGCCGCACATTGCGCAGGTTATCGGCCAGCACCACCTCCTTCGACTTGTCGATGCTGGGGAAGTAGCGCGGCACGGCCAGCGTCAGCATCAGCGCGACGATGCCCAGCACCACCAGCAGCTCGATCAGCGTGAATCCTTTGGTCTTCATGGTCACCATTTTTTGTAGGGTACGCCGTTCAGGCCGGTCTTGTCGCTCAAGCTGTAGACGTCGTAGACGTCCTCGCCCTCCTTCGGCTGGTCGGCGTCGCTGGCGTAGCTGCGCTTGCCCCAGGTTTGCGACTCGCTCAGCGTGGCGTCCGGGTTGAACGGATCGCGCGGCACCCGGCGCAGGAAATACATCTTCAGATGCTTGGGGTTCTGCAGATCCGGCACGCCCTCCACCAGCAGGTCGAGCGTCTTCGGATAGCCGGTCGCCGCCAGCGTCTTGGCGACCCGGCCCTGGTCGTAGGCCAGCTTGTAGGCGTCCAGCGCGGCGCGGATCTGGTGCAGCGCCTCGCGCAGCTCCTGCTCCTGGCGGCGCTGCACCACCACCTGCGCGGTCGGCACCACCAGGGCGCTGAGCAGGCCGAGGATGGCCAGCGTCACCAGCAGCTCGATCAGCGTGAACCCGCGGCCGCGTTTCATCATGCGCTTACTGCACCCGTTGTTGCTGCGGCGCTTGCTGCGGCGCTTGCTGCGGCTGCGGCTGCGGCTGCGGCTCCGGCGTCGGCACCGGCTGCGGCTGGTGCCCCTGGCTGGGCGCCAGCGGCGCCGGCTGCCCCTGCGAGATCGGCATGGCTTGCACCGGCAGCGGCGGACGCACCGGCGCCGTCAACACGCCCGCCGGCGGCGGCAAGGCGCCCGGCGAAGGCGGCATCGCCACGGCGGGGCGCGCGCTCAGGTCCGGACGGCGGCGGAAGCTCGCCTCGGTGCCGGCAGAGAACTCCGAAGCCGAGGCTTCCGGCCGCTGCACCCTGCGGATCAGGTGCGGCGTGATCGACAGCACGATCTCGGTCTTCTGGCTGTCGTCGCGCTTGCTGCCGAACAGACGGCCGATGATGGGCAGGTCGCCCGCGCCCGGCACGTGGTTGGCGGTGCCGCGTTCTTCGTTGTTGATCAGGCCGGCCAGCACCTGGTTCTCGCCATCCTTGAGCTGCAGCATGGTCGACGCCTGGCGCGTGCCGATCTGGTAGGCGGTGCCGCCGTTCTTGGTGGTGATGGTGTTGGTCAGGTTGCTCACTTCCAGCTGCACGCGGATCGCCACTTCGTCGTTCAGGTAGATGGTCGGCTCGACGTTCAGCGTCAGGCCGACATCGACATAGGTGATCGAATCGCTGGCGAAGCCGCCGACGCCGGACGACACCGTGGTAGTGACCACCGGCAGCTTGTCGCCGATGACGATCTTGGCCTTTTCCTTGTTGCGCACGCGGATGCGCGGATTGGCCAGCAGGTTGGAATCCTGGTCGTTCTTGTTGGCGTTGATGCCGGCCGAGATGCCGGTCACGCCGATGGTGCGCTGGTTCAGGTTGTTCAGGTCGCGGATGGTGATGCCGGTGCCGCCCGAGGTCGACAGCGGCGTCAGGCCGACCCCGGTCGGCCACACCACGCCCAGGTCCATCACGCTGCTCTTCTTCACTTCCAGGATCTCCACCTCCAGCATCACCTCCGCTTCCGGCGCATCCTGCAGGGCCACCAGCTTCTCGGCCAGGCGGATCGCTTCCGGGCTGTCGCGCACGATCAGCAGATTGAGCTTTTCATCGACCACCACGTCGCGCGACTTGAGGATGGTCTTGAGCGTGTTGGCCACCAGCTTGGCTTCGGCGTTGGCCAGGAAGAAGGTCTTGACCGTCATCTCCTGGTATTCCTTCAGCTTGGACGCCACGTTCGGGTAGATCAGGATGGTGTTCGCATCCATCACCTGCTGCTCCAGCTGATTGGTCAGCAGCAGGAAGTAGATCGCCGATTCGACGGTGCTGTTCTTCAGCAGCACGGTGGTGCGCTGGTCGGTCTTGACGTCCTTGTCGAACACGAAGTTCAGGCCGGAGCGGCGCGAGATCACCTCGAACACCTGCTTGAGCGGCGCGTCGCGGAACTCGATCGAGATCGGCTGCTTGTAGGTTTTCGCCAGGCCCGACGCCGCCGCCGGCGGCGCGAGTTTTTCGCTCACTTCGCGCAGCATCAGGCGCGCTTTCTCGTTGGCCGGCGTTTCGGTCAGCAGCGCATTGAGCTTTTGCCTGGCCAGTTCGTACTCGCCCTTGTTTACATGTTCGGCGGCGGCGGCCATCAGCCCGGCCTGGCGTTCGTCGCGCTCCAACGCGCGCAGGCCGGCGCGGGCGCGCTCGTTGAGCGGCTCCAGCGCCTGCACCCGGCGGTAGCCCTGCTCCGCCAGGTCCAGCTTGCCTTCCGACTGCTGGCGTTCGGCCTGGTCGAGCAAGCGCAGCGTGGCGCGGTCGCGCGCCAGCAGATAGGCGGCGCGGTATTCGGCGTTGCCCGGTTCGGCCTTGACGGCTTCCTGGTACTTGAGCAGGCCCGCTTCCAGCTGGTTCCTGGCGATCAGGTCGCGGCCATCGCGATAGGCCATTTGGCCGGCGCAACCGCCCAGGGCGATCGCCAGCATGGCAGGCAGCGCGGCGCGGCGGCCCAAATTCTTCAGATGACTAGCCATCAGTCGAGGACTCCAATATTGATCTGTTGTAGCTGGTTCAAAGGCAGATAGGTCACGGACATCAGCGGCGGCGCGATCTTCTCGACCCGATACGTGCCGTCGATGACGGTCTGGTTTTTAACGACGTAAGTCTTGTCGCCGCGCGCCAGGTAGACTTCCCAGGCGCCGTCGGCGACGGCCTTGCCGATCACAGTGAACGGCATCGGCGGCGCCACCGGCGCTGGCGGCGGCGCGTTCGACGCGGGCGGCGGCGGTGGCGGCGGCGGATTCCAGTTCTGCCCCTGGAACACGCCCTCACCCGAGGCGAAGGTGGCCTCGCCGGATTCACCAACGAGCATGGCGCGCGGCGTCAGGCGCAGGATCGCCACTTCGGCCTGCGGCTTGGCGTCCTTGCCGGCACGTGGCGCCGGTGCGGCCGAGGTGGCGCGGCCGCGCGTCACCGGCTCGGCGATGTCGCCCGCCGGCGAGTTATCGCCGAACAGCACCAGGCCGCCGGCGACCGCCAGCGCCAGACCCATCGCGGTCTGATAAGGCTTCATGGCTCGCCGTCCTTCAGGTACAAGGTGAAGCGCAAACGCGCCTCCACCGTCGGTTCGGCGATGGCTTCGCGGCGGAAGCCGACTTCGTCCAGCGAGGCAAACGGCATGTCGCGCAGGCCCTGCATGGCGAACTGCCAGATCGATTGATACGGCCCCTTCACCGGCAGCAGGATCTGGTAGGTGCTGACGCGGCTGGCCTTGTCGTAGGCGCCCTTGTATTCGCCCTGGCTCAGCGACAGGTTGTTCTTGGCCGCCAGGTCGAACAGCACCTTGACCTGCTGCTCGGCGTAGCGCTTCTCGCCCAGCACTTCATAGAAGCCGGCCAGGTTCTGGTTGGCCGACGGCGGCGGCGGCGCCGTCACCAGCGAGGCCGGCGTCGGCAAGGGTCGCGCCATCCGCTGCGCCTGCGCCGCGCGCTGCGGCAGCAGCCAGGCCCACGCGGCGGCGCCGGCCACGCACAGTGCAATGGCGACGCAGGCCGGCGCGCCCAGGCGCGCCAGCGCCAGCCGCGCGCGCAGCGCGATGGCGGCAACGTTAACCTTGGTCATCGGGCTATCCATGTCGCCTCCAGCTGGAAGCGCAAGGGCCGGTTCGGGTCCTGCTCATTGATTTCATGACGGGTCAGCATCACGCCGCTGAACAGTTCCTGCTGTTTCAGCTCCGCCACGTAGGCCACCATGTCGTCGCTGTTTTTTGTCTCAGCGGTGATCTTCAGCACCCGCTTGCGCGGGTCCGGCTCCATCGCCACCAGCGCGACGTCGCGCGGCGTGGCGGCGGCCACCGCGTCCTGCAGCTCGCGCCACGGCAGGTTCAGTTGCAAGATGGCGCCGTTGACGAAGGCGGCCTGCCCCTCCGGTATCGCCACCTGCGCCACTTCCACCGGCCGCGCCGAGATGGCCGCCGCGCGTTCCCGCAGGTGGAGCAGCTGATGCTCGCGCAGGCGCTGCTGCTCGACCAGCTTCCAGCCGCCGAAGGCAGCGGCCGCGCACAGCAGCAGCCCGGCGCCGGCCAGCGCCAGCAGCGCCGGAGGCGTGTGGAACAGGGTGCGGCGCAGGCTGCGCGGCGCGAAATCGATGTTCATGCTCTTCATGTCGTGCTCCCGCCGCGCGCCAGCAGCGCCATCGTCGACAGGCCGCCGCTGGAGGCCTGCTGCTCCTGGTCCAGCACGGCGCAGGCGATGTGCGCCGGATTGCTCACCGGCTTGCTCCACGCGGCCGGCGCGGCGCCGCACACTTGCAGCAGCTCCGGCTCGGGCATGTCCAGCAGCAGCGCTTCGCGCCTCAGCGTCTGGCCCAGCCAGTATTGGTCGGCGCCCTGCCCGGCCGGCATCGGCAAGGCGCGGATCGCGCGGATGCCCGTGCCGTCGGCTTCGATGGCGGCCAGCGTCAGCAGGTGGTCGTGCGCCAGCCCGAACCACGCACCCGGCTTCACGCCGCGCCGCCAGCGGTTGTAGGCGGTGACGAAGTGCGGCTCGATGCCGACCACGTGCAGCTTGAATTCCTGCGCCACCAGCCGCAGCACGGCCAGCAAGGCGCGCGGCACGGCGGCGGCGAAGAACGGCTGCGCGGCGTTCCAGTCGCCGGAGATCTGCCAGGCGGCGGGCGCCTCGCCGTACAGCGCCTGGAAGCGGAAGCCGGCCGCCGCCTCGATATCGGCCAGCCGCGCCGCTGCCGGCGGCGGCGTCACGCGCCACAGGCGGGTCAGGTCGTCGGCCAGCACGATGCTGACCGGCCAGCCGGCCACGCTTTGATCGCCGAGCTGTTCGCCCAGCAGCGCGCGCAGGGCGTTGGCGATGGCGTCGAACGGATGTTCGCCCGACGGCGCGAACGCATGCTCGGCCAGCACCGTCACCGGCTCGCCGCGCCAGCGGCTGATGCGCAGCAGGCTGACGGCAAAGCCGGAGACGCCGATGCGCAGGGATAGGCCAATTGCTCTACGCATGCAAGGTTACCCGCTTGATTTCGGACAGCGTGGTGCCGCCCCGTTTGACCAGTTCCAGCGCCGCCAGGCGCAGGCTGCGCGTGCCGTTCTCGTAGGCCGCCTGCTTGATCTGGCGGATCGGCCGCTTGTCGACGATCAGCTCGCGGATCTCGTCGTTCAGCGTGAGGATCTCGGCGATCGAACGGCGGCCCTTGTAGCCGGTGCCGCGGCAATCGCCGCAGCCCTTGCCCTGCATGAAGCGGTAGTCGTAGACGTCGGCGCGGGCCAGGCCCACGCTGGCCAGTTCGTGATCGTCCGGCGTGTACTGCGCCGCGCAGTGCGGGCAGTTGATGCGCACCAGGCGCTGCGCCCAGATGCCGTTCAGGGCCGACACGAAGGCATACGGATCGATGCCCATGTGGGTGAAGCGGCCGAACACGTCGAACACGTTGTTGGCGTGGACGGTGGTCAGCACCAGGTGGCCCGTCAGCGCGGACTGCACGGCGATTTCCGCCGTCTCGCGGTCGCGGATCTCGCCGACCATGATCTTGTCCGGGTCGTGCCGCAGGATCGAGCGCAGGCCCTTGGCGAAGGTCAGCCCCTTCTTCTCGTTGACCGGGATCTGCAGGATGCCCGGCAGCTGGTACTCGACCGGGTCCTCGATGGTGATGATTTTTTCGCGGCCGTTGTGGATCTCGGTCAGCGCCGCGTACAGCGTGGTGGTCTTGCCGGAGCCGGTCGGCCCGGTCACCAGCAGCATGCCGTAGGCCTCCTGCGCCAGCACGCGCAAGGTGGCCAGCGACGGCGCGTCGAAGCCCAGCGCCTCCAGGGTCAGCGAGCCGTAGGCCTCGATCATGGCGCGCTTGTCGAGAATACGGATCACCGCGTCCTCGCCGTGGATGCTCGGCATGATGGAGACGCGCAGGTCGATCTCGCGCGCGTTGGCCTCGACGCGGAAGCTGCCGTCCTGCGGCACGCGGCGCTCGGCGATGTCCAGCTCCGCCAGCACCTTCAGGCGCGAGATGATCTGCTCGGCGACGTCGACGCCGTTGACCGAGGTGGCGTGATCGAGCACGCCGTCCACGCGGTATTTGACGGCCAGGCCGCCGGCGGTGCTTTCCAGGTGGATGTCGGAGGCGCCGGCCTTCAGGGCGTCGTACAGGGTCGAGTTGACCAGGCGGACGGCCGGACTGGCCGCTTCCGACACCGAGGCGAACGACAGCACGGCGGCGGTCTTGCCGTCGCGCCGGCCTTCGCTGGCGCCGGGCAGCAGCGTGTCGGTGGCGCGCGCCGATTCCTCCTGCTTCGACAGATAGGCCTGGATGTCGGCCTGCAGCGCCAGCCGGGTTTGCAGCGGCGCGTGCGGCGTGGCGCGCGCCTGCGTGCCCAGCCAGGTCTGCAGGTCGAGGTCGAAGGGATCGGCGATCACGCCGACCACCATGCCGTCGTGCCCGCGCAACAGCACGCAGTGACGCGCCAGGGCCTGCGACAGCGGCAGCAGCTCGAAGGCCGGCGTGTAGCCCAGCATGTCGATGGTCTCCAGCACCGCCATGCCGAACGGCTGCGCCAGCGCCTGCACCACCAGGCGCGGCTCCATGTCGGTCAGCGCGACCAGCTCCTCGACCAGCGTGCGCTTCGATTGCCGGCGCAGGTGGCGCGCGCGCGCGACCAGGGCCATGTCCAGCGCCGGCGTTGCGGCGGCAAGGTGCGGGGTCATGACATGTCTCCGGCCAGATCGAAAATCGGCATATACAGCAGCACCACGATGGCGCCGACCACCAGGCCGATGGCGGCCATCAGCAGCGGTTCGAAGGTGCGGGTGAAGCGTTCTATCCAGCGGCTGATTTCGCCGTCGTAGAAGGCCGCGGACTGGGTCAGCATCGGGCCCATGTCGCCGGTGCGCTCGCCCACCCGCAGCATGCGCAGCGAGATCGGCGTGGTCAGGTTGCTGGCCTCGAAGGCGGTCGACAGCGGCAGGCCCGATTCGATGTCGGCGCGCGCCGTTTGCAGGTTCCGGCGGATGCCGGCCGAGACCATGCCCTGCACGGTCTCGATCGCATGGACGATGGTGATGCCGCCTTCGCTGAGCATGCCCAAGGTCAGGTACAGGCGCGACAATTCGTAGATGCGCACCCGCTCGCCGATCCCGGGCAGGCGCCCCATCAGGCGGGCCAGGCCGCCGTTGCCCATCAGCTGGCGCACGCCCAGCACCAGCGCGGCCAGCACGGCGGCGATGCCGCCCAGCAGCACGGTGGTATGCGCGCCGGCGAACTGGCCCCAGTTCAGCATCTGCTGCGACAGCCACGGCAGGTTGCGCCCGGCGCCCTGGTAGACCTCGGCGAAGCGCGGCACCACATAACCGATCAGGAACAGGCTGACGCCGCCGCCGACCAGCAGCAGGATGCACGGATAGATCGCGGCCGACACCAGCTTGCCGCGCACCAGGTCGATGCGCTGCTGGTAGTCGATGAAGCGGGACAGGGAACGCGGCAGGTCGGAGGTGCCCTCGGCCGCCTTGACGATGCCGATGTACAGCGGCGGGAACAGTTCCGGCTGCTCGGCCAGCACGGCGGAAAAGCGCTGGCCTTCGCGCAGCCCGGCCAGCAGGCGCTCGAGCACGCTGCGGGTGACGGGGCTGGTTTCCTTTTCCAGCAGCGCCTCCAGGCCCTCGACGATGCCGAGGCCGGCGGTGAGCAAGGCCAGCAATTCCTGGCTGAACAGCACCAGCGAGAGGCCCTTGCCGCGCGCCTTGCCGCCGCGCAGGCCGAGCCCTCCCCGCGCCGGCGCGATGGCGCTGACGTACAGGCCGCGCGCCTCCACCTGACGGCGCGCGTCGGCCTCATCGCGGCCATCGATCACCAGATGGGAGATGGCCATATCGGCCGACAAGGTGCGGACATCGAACTGCATGGCGAAAACTGCTTTCCGTGACGGCGAGGCTTATTGTGAGCTGATGTCGGCGTCTTCGCCGCTACCGCCGGGCTGACCGTCGCGGCCCAGCGAGGTGATGTCGAATTCAGACTTGCTGCCCGGCGCCTTGTACAGGTAGGGATGGCCCCACGGATCGGGCGGCACGCTCTTCTTCAGGTACGGTCCGTTCCACTTGGCGCCCGCCGTGGCCGGCGCGACCAGCAAGGCGGCCAGGCCCTCGTCGGTGGTCGGGTAGCGGCCGACGTCGAGGCGGTAGGTGTCGAGCGATTTCTCGAACGCTTCGATCTGCGCCTTGGCGATGGTCACTTCCGACTTGCCCAGCTGGGCGAAATACTTGGGACCGACATACGCCGCCAGCAAACCGATGATCACGATCACGACCAGCAATTCCAGCAGGGTAAAGCCGCCAGCCTTGTGGGCCGCGGACCGACGGTGTTTCTTTGCAACTTCCATCCGAACCACTCCTTAATTCGCACGCCTTGAGGGCGAGATATCAGAGGCTACCACGCGGATTGCATACCGGACAATCTTTTCTTGAAAGTCGACACGACGGCGTGAAAATGGCAAGTTTCCCATCTTTTCTTTTCTTGCAATCTGTGGTGTTTTCATCACGTTTCCAAAATAAAACTATAAATATTCCGTCATCAAACTGTCATTGTCGAAACAGAACTAAGCGCGGTAAAACGGCCTTTAACTAGTATAAAAATCGTTGACCAATTGCCTACTTCAATTGCAATTATGCCTATACTCGAAAGCAACCTGATCAATGAACAAATCGGGGGTTGTGGGTGTTGTCAATAAATTTAAAACATCAAAGGGGTTTTTCCATGCAAGATGATTTCATCTCTACCGCCGTGCAGTCACCGCTGCACCGCGTGCTGTCCCGCTATATCAAGGCGGCACTGGCCGGCTCGCTGGCGCTGGCTATCCTGCCAGCCGCCCATGCCGACACCACCATCGACTTCAACAATCTCGCCGGCGCGGTGATGTACCACGGTGAAACGTCGTATGTGAACAACGGCTTTTACATTGAAAACTTCTCCAACTCCGGCGATGCCCAGGCCGGCGACTACGTCGGCATGATCGTCGACGACGGCGCCAGCCAGTGCGCACAGAGCCTGCAGTGCCCGATCGTCAACACCCCCTACCTGGCCGCCGTCAACGACAGCGTGATGTACGCCAGACGTGACCAGGACCATCAGAGCTTCCTGATCAAGTCGTTCCAGGCCGCCTTCCTGGGACCGGTCGACCCGACCAATCCCAGCGTGACCGGCTTGCTCAAGATTCAGGCCAGCGGCGCCTCCGGCACCCAGACCGCCACCTTCAACCTCGGCGGCCCGGGTGCCAACGGCTTCGAGTTCGCCAACTACAGCACCAGCGGCGCCTTCAGCACCACGCTGTTCTCCGAGTTCTATGTCTACGGCTACGCCTGCAACGCCGGCGGCTCCTGCACCGCGTTCAACAGCGACCGCGGCCAGTTCGCGATCGACAACATCCTCACCTCGGCCGTGAGCGCCGTGCCCGAGCCGTCGAGCTGGATGATGCTCGGCGCCGGCCTGCTGGGCCTGGCAGCCGCCGCCCGCCGCCGCAAAGCCTGAAGCCCCCTCACGTTCAAGGATAAAAACAATGATGAAACTCAATCCTGTCGCCGCCGCCGTGGCGCTGTTGCTGGCTGGCGCCGCGTCGCTGGCCCACGCCGACGACATCCGCCGCTCCTACATCGTGCAACTGGCCGACAAGCCGGTCGCGGCCTACAACGGCGAAGTGGCCGGCCTGGCCGCCACCCAGCCGGCGCCCGGCTCACGCCTGCAGATGGGCGCGCAAACGGTGCAGCTATACATGGACTACCTGGACCAGAAGCAGGCCGACGTCAAGGCGCTGGTGCCGAACGCGCCGATCAACCACGACTACAAGGTGGTGCTGAACGGCTTCTCGGCCATGCTGACCGACGGTGAAGTGCGCACCCTGCAGGCGAACAGCGCCGTGTCGACCATCACCGCCAACACGGAAAACCACCTGCTGACCAACTACACCCCGACCTTCCTCGGCCTGGACGGCCCGAACGGCCTGTGGGCGCAGCTGGGCGGCAAGGAACACGCCGGCGAGAACATCGTCATCGGCGTGGTCGACGGCGGCATCTGGCCGGAAAACCCGGCCTACGCGGACCGCGTCGACAGCAACGGCGTGCCGACCTTCGACCAGGGCGGCAGCATCGCCTACAGCGCACCGGCCAACTGGAACGGCGCCTGCCAGACCGGCGAGGGCTTCACCGTGGCCTCCTGCAACAACAAATTGATCGGCGCGCGCTACTTCAAGAGCGGCTTCGACGCCACCGGCAAATCGCTGCACTGGACCGAATTCGTCTCGCCGCGCGACTCGATCGGCGGCACCGTCGGCCATGGCGGCCACGGCACCCACACCTCGAGCACGGCGGCCGGCAACAACGGCGTGCCGGCGATCCTGAACGGCATCCCGATGGGCACCGTGTCGGGCATGGCGCCGCGCGCGCGCATCGCCATGTACAAGGTGTGCTGGACCTACAACGACGCCACCGACGCCACCGGCGGCAAGAACAGTTGCTGGACCGACGACAGCGTGGCCGCGATCGACCGCGCCGTGCAGGATGGCGTGAACGTCATCAACTACTCGATCAGCGGCGGCACCACGCCGAACGACGCGGTCGAGCAGGCCTTCCTGCGCGCCACCAACGCCGGCGTGTTCGTTTCGGCCTCGGCCGGCAACGACGGCCCGGCGCAAACGGTCAACCACATCGGACCGTGGCTGTCGACCATCGCCGCCGCCAGCCACAACCGCTTCCTCAAGGCTGACGTCACGCTGGGCAACGGCGCCACCTACAGCGGCGCCTCGCTCAACATCGACGCGCTGCCGGCCGGCACCCCGATCATCCGCTCGGAGGACGCCGCCGCGGCCGGCGCCGACGCCAACCTCGTCAAGCTGTGCTACAGCGCCGGCTCGAACGGCGGCGTGGCCGTGCTCGACCCGGCCAAGGTGGCCGGCAAGATCGTCACCTGCATGCGCGGCATCACCGCCCGCGTCGACAAGAGCCTGGCCGTCAAGGAAGCCGGCGGCGTCGGCATGGTGATGGTCGACAACGGCGCCGGCCTGGTGGCCGAAGTGCACTCGGTGCCGACGGTCCACCTGTCGGCCGCCGATGGCGAGCTGGTCAAGACCTACGCCCAGCTGGCCAACAGCAGCGCCGCCCTGAGCCACTTCGTCAACGCGATCGGCGCGTCGCCGGCGCCGGTGATCGCCAACTTCTCGTCGCGCGGTCCCAACCTCAGCGACGGCAACGTGCTCAAGCCCGACATGGCGGCGCCCGGCGTCGACATCCTGGCCGGCGTGACGCCGGAACTGACGCCGGCGCAGCAAGCCTCGCTCAACTCCGGCACCCTGCCGCCGCAGGCCGCCTGGGCGCTGTACCAGGGCACCTCGATGGCCGCGCCGCACGTGGCCGGCGTGGCCGCGCTGTTGCGCCAGCAGCATCCGGGCTGGTCGCCGGCGGCGATCAAGTCGGCGCTGATGACCAGCGCCACGCCGACCTTCAGCGACGGCCTGGCCGGCACCCAGCAGGGCATCCTGCCGTGGGCGCAGGGCGCGGGCCACATCAATCCGTTCGGCACCATGCTGCGCCCGGCCGACGGCAAGTCCTACAACCCGAGCGGCGCCGCCGATCCGGGCCTGGTGTACGACGCCGGCGCGACCGACTACAAGAAATACCTGTGCGGCGCCGGCGTCACCAGCCAGTGCAGCAGCGGCACCCTGGCCGGCTACAACCTGAACCTGCCGTCCATCACGCTGGGCAATGTGCTGGGCAGCGTCACCGTCAGCCGCAGCGTCACCAACGTCGGCGCGGCGCAGGCGACCTACAACGCCAGCGCCAGCATCAGCGGCTACACCGCGGTGGTCACGCCGTCGTCGCTGACCCTGGCGCCGGGCGCGACCGGCAGCTTCACCGTCAAGCTGACCCGCAGCGACGCCGCCGACAACGTCTGGCAGTACGGTTCGCTGACCTGGACCGATGGCAGCCACGTCGTGCGCATCCCGGTCACGGCCCGCAGCGGCAAGCCGGTCACCGCGCCGGCGCTGCTGGCCAGCACCAAGGTCAGCGGCTACACCTCGCTGAGCGTCGGCACCGGCTTCTCGGGCCGCATGAACGTCGCCAGCGGCGGCATGAAGGCAGTCACCAAGAGCGCCATCATGACGGTGGGCGAGGCGGCCACCGGTTCCGTCGACACGCTCGACCAGGTGAAGACCGCCTGCAACAGCGGCGCCGCCGGCACCACGGTGGTACCGGTCAGCATCGCCGCCAACACGGTGGTGGCGGCGTTCGAACTGTTCAATGCCGACACCAGCTCCGGCAACGGCAATGACGATCTCGACCTGGCAGTGCTGAGCGGCGGAAACATCGTCGGCTACAGCGGACACGGCGGCGCCAACGAGTCGGTGATCCTGACCTCGCCGGACGCCGGCAGCTACAGCGTGTGCGTGGTCGGCTACGCCGCCGCCAGCGGCGGCGCGACCGACTTCAAGCTGTCGTCGGCCGTGGTGAACCGCAGCGACACCGGTGGCGCGCTGCGTATCGCCGTGCCGAGCAAGGTGTACGCGGCCAGCACGGCGTCGGTCAGCGCCAGCTGGTCCGGCCTGGCGGCCGGCACCCGCTACTACGGCGGCATCCAGTACCTGGGTCTCGACAGTAGCGTCGCCGCCACCACGGTGCTGAAAGTGGAAACCAATAATCCGGTGCCATTGGCGCAGCCAGACCGGATCGCACGCGGCGTCGGCGCCCAGTAAGTTGTCGATGCGGTGCAAGGCGCCGGGCCGCGAGGCCCGGCGCTTTTTTTTGCTCAGGCGGCGCGCGCCAGCGGCGCCGGCGCCTGTTCGAACAAGTGCAAGGCCATGCCGCGCGCGATGGCGTGCGCCCGGTTGGACACGCCCAGCAGGCGGTAGGTCCGCTGCAGGTGGTTCTTCACCGTCAGGCCGCTGATGCCGAGGATCAGGCCGATTTCCTCGTTGCTTTTGCCCTCGCGCACCCAGTGCAGGATTTCCATTTCGCGCGCGCTGACCGGCCGCGCCAGCGCGCCGGCGCGGGCCTGGCGTTGCTGCTGGCCGACCCGTTGCAGCGCCAGGTGCAGATGCGGCAGCAGCAGCTCGAGGAAATAGGCGTGGCGCGGGCGCGGCCGGTGCGGCAGGCCGAACAGCACGAAGAAGGTCGAGCCGCCCGGCAGCCGCTCGGTGCCGTGCAGCAGCAGGTTGTCCAGGCCCAGCGCGCGCAGCTCGCCCAGGAACGGCGCCAGCGGCTGGTGCGGCGCGTCCAGCGGCCCGCTAGCGGTGGCGCCGGCGTCCAGCAGGGCCGGCAGGCGCACGCCGTCGCGGCAGTGGCGCGCCAGCCGCAGCGCCAGGCCGTCGGCCTTGTCGCCCAGGCGGGCCAGCAGGCCGGCGTCGAGCACCGTGCTGTGCATGCATTCGACGTGCTGCAGCTCGTCCTGGGCGCCGAACTGCAGGCAGACCATGATGCTGTGCGGCAGCAGCGCCTGGAGCTGGCCCTGGGTCCACAGGCACAGCTGGCGCGCCTGGCGCACCGGCAGCACCGCCTCGATCGCGTGCAGCAGGTATTCCTGCTCCAGCTTGCTCAAGATGACCAGTTGTTCCATTGTCAGGCGCCGGCCGTCCGGTTAAGCGCCCTGGCGCCCCGCTCCCAGGCGACGAAGCGGTAGCCGCTGCCGCGCACGGTTTCGATGTGTTCCTGGTGGCCGCTGGGCTGGAGCGCGCTGCGCAGGCGGCCGACGTGGGCGTCCACGGTGCGCTCGTCGAGGTAGACGGCGTTGCCCCACACCTGGTCGAGCAGCTGGGCGCGGGTGTGGACCCGCTCCGGATGGTTCATCAGAAAGCTCAGCAGTTTGAATTCGACCCGGCCCATGGCCAGCTCGCGGGCGCCGGCCGTCACGCGCAAGGTGTGCGGATCGAGCCGCAGGCCGGCCATCTGCAGCGCGTCGGCCGGCTGCGGCTGCGTGGGCGGCTGCAGGCGGCGCAGCAGCGCGTGCACGCGCGCCACCATCTCGCGCGGGCTGAAGGGCTTGGTCATGTAGTCGTCGGCGCCGCTCTCGAGCGCCATGATCTTGTCCGGCTCGCCGCAGCGGGCGGTCACCATGATGATCGGCAGCTCGCGCGTGCGCGGCTGCGCGCGCAGCCGGCGTATCAGCGACAGGCCGGACTGGCCGGGCAGGTTCCAGTCCAGCATGACCATCGCCGGCAGGCTGTCTTCGAGCATCAGCAGCGCGCTTTCGGCGTCGCGCGCGCGCAGGACGGCATAGCCCGCCATGCTCAGGTTGAGGGCGATGAGTTCCTGGATCGCAGGCTCGTTTTCAATGACAAGGATATGGGCTGGTCGCATGGCAAATCCGTGTAAAGGAAGAACTATGCAACAGGCAATCTGGCATTACTAATATGATTTCCAAGCGGGATTCAGAGTTTGGCGATATATATCCAGTCCCCGCCTGCATGACTTGCCATTTAGAAGACACCGCCTAAACGCAAAAAACGACACCTCTGGTGTCGTTTTTTTGCAGCCTACCAACTACCCCGCCTGCTTTGAGCGCTACGCGAGCCTCGCCACTTAGGGGTCGGACCCCGTACGGGGTCCGACCCCGCTTGGCCGTGCGGGGTAAGACTCAGACGGCGAACGTGCGGCGGCGCACAAAGCCCACCAGCGCCAGGCCGGCGCCCAGCATGGCCCAGGTCGACGGCTCCGGCACCGCGCTGACGTTGGCGATGTTCTGGTCGGTGATGTCCAGCGAAACCGCGCCGGCGTCGGCGCTCGGCTGCCAGCTGATCGACATCAGGCTGCCGTCCGGTTCGGCGTCGCCCAGCACCGTCTTGCCGTCGGCGCCGTAGAAGGACACGGCGAACTTGCTCGGGATCGCGGCCGGCGACGGATCGGACAGGCCGCCGAAGGTGACGTCGAAGCTGACCTTGCCGCCGAAGGCCATCGCCTGGTACAGGTCGTTGTAGTCGGTGGTGTTGCCGAACACGAAGCCGCCGGCGTTCTGCAGTACGTTGCCTTGCGTGCTGACGCCGCTCAGGTCACCGAAGCCGACCAGGTGGCTGATGGTGGCGCTGGCGAACACGGCCGGCGTGTTCGCCGGAGCGAACTGCAAGTCGAGGAAGCCGCTGCTGCCCAGCGACGCCGTGTTCAGTTCCACATGCAGGGTCTGGGCCGAGGCCAGGCCGGCGAGGCCGCTCAGCGCGAGCGCCAGCGCGGCATGGCGCAGGGTCAGGGAGAAGTTTGGTTTGAACATGGTCGTATCCTTAGAAAGTGCCGCTGTAGACTTTGGTGGTGTAGCTGATGTTGGCCGTGCCGGTCTTGCTGAAGCTCAGCGCGAACGAGACGGTGGCGCCCGGCGCCAGGGTGGCGGCGTTGACCGTGATGTAAGGCGCGCCGGCGTGGCTGCCGCTGGCGTTGCTCAGCGTGATGCCGGCCGGCAGGCCGTCGAACTCGACCTGGAACGGGCCGCTCAGCGCGGCGCTGCCGGTGTTGGTGACCGAGAACGTCGAGCTGTACTTGCCGGTGGCGCGGTTGAACACCAGGCCGCTGCCGACCGCCTTGACGCCGGCGCTGACGTCGCTGTACGGCGCGGTCAGGTTCAGGCTGACGACGACCGGATCGTGGTCGGAGGCGCGGTACGGCGCGGCGCTGTACTTGTCTTCCGGCTTGCCGTCGGTGTTGTAGTCGACCACGGTCGGCTCGTCGGCGTTGTTATGCCATTCGGCGGCGTCCACCACCGAGGCGCTCATGGCGGCGTTGCTCAGCGCGTGATCCAGGTAGCCCGCTTCGCCGTTGAAGACGAAGGAGTAAGGCATGCCGCCGCCACCGCGCACGAAGCGCTCCAGCTGGTTGACGTAGCCCTGGTCGGTGATGGCCTTGATCGGGTCTTCCATGCCGTAGGAATTGAAGTCGCCGATCATCAGCACCTTGGCGTCGCCGGCGGCGGCCGCCACTTGCGGCGCGAACACGTTGATCAGGCGCTTGGCCTGGTTGACGCGGGTGGCGTTCCAGCAGCTCTGGCCGTCGCCGCTGTTGGCGTCGGCGCCGGAACCGCTCGGGCAGCTGCCCTTCGATTTCAGGTGGTTGACGATCAGCGAGAACTTGGCGCCGTTGGCGGCGACGAAGGTCTGCGCCATCGGCGGCCGGTTATTGACGCTGTCGGCGTCCGACAGCGCGCTGCCCACCATGGTCAGCGTGGCCGGCTTGTAGATCATGGCGACGCGGATGGCGTCGGTGCCGGTGGCGGCCGGCTTGGGCACGACCGCGTAGGTCTGGAAGCCGGTGCCCGGCGCGATCGCTTCGTTGAGCGCCTTGACCAGGTAGCCGACCGTGTATTCGCCGCTGTTCTGGATTTCCATCAGGCCGAAGACGTCGGCGTCGATGGCCTTGAGTTCGCCGACGATCTTGGCGCTCTGGCGGTTGAACTCGTTGAGGTTGTCGGCGCCGCGGCAGTTGGACTTGCTGATGCTGGAACCGAGCGAGCAACCCTGGCCGCTGCGGCCTTCGACGTCGGTGCCGTTGGTGAAGGTGGTGAAGTAGTTCAGCACGTTGGCGCTGGCGACCTTGATGTTGCCGGCCACCAGGGCGGGCGGCGCAGTGCGCGGATTGTCCTGCGAGAACACCGGCGCCACGGTCGGCTGCAGCTTGAAGCTGGCGCCGCCGCCGCCCTTGGCGCCGAAGTCGACCACGCCGGTCAGGCCGGAGACGGTGTCGCCGGCGCGCAGCGAGCCGTCGTCGCCCAGGTAAGGAATGGTGGTCGGCGTGACGAAGACGCCGTCGTCCAGCACGATCTGGTTGCCGGCGTTGGCCAGCGCCAGCGCCTTGGCCTCGTCCGAGCCGGCGCGGTAGTGGTTGGTCGGCGCCTCCAGGCGGCCGGACGACAGCGTCACTTCGCCGCGGCTGCCCAGGAACTCCAGCTGCGACACGGTCAGCGCGTTGCTGAAGCGCACCAGCATGCCTTCGACCTGGCCCAGGTTGGCGTACGGCAGTTCGATGTTGGTCGGCGTGATGGCGATGCCGCTGCCGGTCTTGACGATGGCGCTGATGTTCTGCAGCTCGGTGTAGGCGTGGCCGCCGGCCACCGGCGCGTAGTCGCTGACGGTGCCGGTGATGCGCACCTGGTCGCCCACCTGCACGGTGCCGGTGTTGGCGGCGGTGGTGTAGACGAACACGCCGTCCGAGGTCTGCGGATTGCCGTCGCCGGCCGCATCCTGGATGAAGAAGCCGGAGCCGACCTTGGCCGTGACCACGCCTTCGGTGGTCTGCACGGTGCCGGCGTAGGGGCTGGTCTCGCCCGGGCCCTGGATTTGCGGAATGCTGTGGGTGACGGCGGCCGGCACGGCCACGTTGACGTTGATGGTGCAGCTGGTCTGCTGCGCCTGGTCGTTATCGAAACGCACCACCACCGGGTAGTTGCCCTGCGGCACGCCGGCGGCCACGTTCAGGCTGGCGCTGGCGTTGGCGCCGGCCGCCGAGGCGGCCAGGAAGTTCACCAGGCTAATGCCCGGCACGGCGGTCGAGGTGATGACGGCGTTGTTGACGATGCCGTCGGCGTCGGTCGCGCTCAGGTCGGCGACGCCGGCAAAGCCGACCGCCATCGCCAGGTTGGCCGGGCAGCTGGCGACGATCGGCGGCGCCGCCGGCACGCTGCACGAATGCAGTGCGCTGGCGGTGTTGCGCGGAGCCGGCGCGCCGGTGGCGAAGTCGCTGCCGTTGTTGTCGGTGTCGGTGCAGCCGCCGTTGGCGCGCAGCGCGGCGGTGGTGTTGCTCAGGCCCGGGCCGTTCGTGCCTTCGAAGAAGCCGGCGTTAAAGCCCAGCAGGTCCACCAGCGTGGCGCTGGACGGTGCAGCGCCGGTCAAGGCGTTGCCATCGTTCACCAGCGCGACCTTGCCGGCGCTGCCGCTCATCGGAATGGTGCCGGTGGTGTCCGGCGTCAGCAAGGCGCCGGCGCCATTGCCGGCCGCTTCCTGCACCAGGTAGTACTGGCCCGGTTGCAGCACCGGCGTGCCGCTGATCTTGGTCACCTGCCACGAGGCGCCGGAGGCGCTGGCGTATTGCACGCTCCAGCCGGTCAGGTTGACCGGCTGCGTGCCGCGGTTGAACAGTTCGATGAAATCGTTCTTGATGGTGGCGCCGGAGTTGCCGCCGCCGCCGTACACCTGGCTGATCACGACCGGCGAATCGGCGTGGGCCGAGGCCGACAGGCCCGCCATCAAGGCTGCGGCGATGATGGTGCGCCGGCCCGGCGTGGAGGCAGCCTGGGCGTTCGGCAGGTGGGGAGTTTTTTTCATGAGTGGATCCTGGTGGAGAGAAAAGGTCGGCGCGGCAGTCTTAACAAAATGATTTCTAAACTTGCATTTTGCATATTAGACGCTGGGATTGACGCCTTGATGACACAGGCTTAGTCCGTTCGGACTAAGCCTTTTCTCGCCTGTTGCGCCGGTGCGTGCCAGGACAGCGCCGGCGGCGCGCCGCCGGGCTCAGTGGCGGTAAGGGGCGGCCAGCGGCTCGCCGATGAACACGCCCTGGGCCGGCCAGGCCACGCTTTTCCAATAAGCCTCGATCGCGCTGTTGCCGCGCAGGTAATGCGACAACAGCACCGTCGAGTTGGGGAATTTCTGCCAGTAGTTGCACGGCTCGCTGATGGTGCCGTAGCTGGCCGTGGCGCCGGCGTCCAGCCAGCGCAGGCTGCTCATCTGCCCGCCCTCGGCCAGCAAGTCGCCGCCGAACGAGGTCAGGTGGTCGGCCAGCGCGCCCGGTACGAACTTCAGCGTGTCCAGCTTGGGCACATGGGCCAGCCCGGTCTCGTAGACGACGATGCCGTCGACCTGCTCGATGCTGTCGGCCTGCAAGGTCTTGATAGTCAGCTTCTTCGACGGCACCCGCATCGACCGCGGGAAGAAGCGCGCCCGGCTGCTGCGCGCGGCGTCGCTGGTGTTGAGAAAATACGCGGTGGCGGCCGGCATGGCGAAGCCGGCCAGCACGCCGCGGTCGATCAGCGCCTTCGACGCTTCCACCGACTCGGTCGGCAACAGCATCGACAGGCGCATCTGGTGATCGCTAAAGGGCTTGGCCGACGGCGAATTGTAGTAGCTGCTGGGCTTGCTCGGGCCGCAGCTCTTGGCGCACAGGCCGCTGTCCAGGCCCAGCGTGTAGGCCGCCGTCAGCCCATTGCACTCGACCGCGTACGGCGCGCTCCACACCATCAGCACGGCCTGGATATCCGGGCCCAGCCTGGCGTCGATCTGGGCCTTGAGCGCTTCGAACTGCCCGGCGTCGAGTTTGTGCGGCCGGTGCGGGATGCGCACGTGCACCATGTTGGCAGCCGGGATGGCGCGCGCCTTGCGGTAGTATTCACCGATTTCAACACTATTGGCTTCGTCATCGTTGATGACCACCGCCAGCTGGGCGGCGCTGAGGCCGGCGGCCGGGACGTATTGCGCGCGCGCGGCGCCGCACAGGCCCAGCAGGGCGGCAAAGATAAAAGGAAGAAGTCGCAAGTGAGTGCTTCGCTGTTGGAGGTGGCAAAAAAAACGGAAGCGGCGGCTTCCGTTGGAATTATAGCGCCATTGTCAGGCTTTGCGACGCCGCGCCAGCCAGCCCACGATGCCCATGCCTCCCAGCAGCATGCCGTAGGTGGCCGGCTCCGGCACGGCGGAAACCGTCACCGAGCCCACATAGTTGCCGGCGAAGTCGTTGCGCACGGTGCCGCTGACGAGCAGGTAGTAGCTGTCGGCCACCAGATGGGGGACGCCCAGGGTCCACACTTCGGCCGCAGCGCCCGGCGCCGACAGTTGGCTGGCGTCCATCGACAAGCCGCCCGAGTTGTACAGCTTGAAGCTGTCGAAGCCGGCGCCGCCCAGGCCCAGCGCGCCCAGATCCAGGCTGGTGACCATGGTGCCCAGCGCCTGGGTGCTGCTGGCCGTGAAGTTGTAGCGGTCGCTGAACGTGTTGCCGGCGTTGCCGGCGCCGAATGCGTGCATCAGCACCGCGGCGCCGCCGCTCAGGTCCAGGGTTTGCACGCCCTGGCTGATGTCGGCGGCGCGCGCCGGCGCCAGGCCGGTAGCGGCCGCCAGCACCAGCGCCGCCGCGACTGTTTGGGTACTCTTCATAGATCACCTCCCTCAAGAAAGGCGGACGCGGTCCGCGCGGCCGCCGATGGATGAATAAATACTGCGGATTTATCCTAGCATTGACGCCTGGGTCGGTGAGCGGCGCACGGCAATCGCGCGCGGTCGGGCCCGCCATGCTGGCACGGCGGCACAACGCCGGCGCCGAGAGGGAAAAACGGGGAATGGGTGGCGATGTTGCGGACGACGTAGGAAGCCGCCTACGTCAAGACGAGAAAACGGCGGCCGCGTTTTATCAGCCGTGGCCGCCGTTGGGGATCAGGCGCGCTGGTAGACGTCTTCCAGGCGCACGATGTCGTCCTCGCCCAGGTAGCTGCCGGACTGGACTTCGATCAGGTGCAGCGGCAGCTTGCCCGGATTTTCCAGGCGGTGGGTGGTGCCGATCGGAATGTAGGTCGATTCGTTCTCGGTCAGCAAGGTCACCTGCTCGCCGCAGGTGACGCGGGCGGTGCCGCTGACCACGATCCAGTGCTCGGCGCGGTGATGGTGCATCTGCAGCGACAGCTTGCCGCCCGGATTGACGGTGATGCGCTTGACCTGGAAGCGCTCGCCGATGTCGATGCCCTCGTAGCACCCCCACGGACGGTAGACCTTGGTGTGGTGCAGGTGTTCGGTGCGCTGCTTGGTCTTCAGGTGCTCGACGATGTTCTTGACGCGCTGCACCTGGTCCTTGTGGCAGACCAGCACGGCGTCGTTGGTTTCCACCACGACCACGTCCTTGATGCCGACCACGGCCACGATGCGGCTCTCGGCGCGCACCAGCGAACCGCTGACGTCGTCCAGATAGACGTCGCCGCGGGTGGCGTTGCCCTGGGCGTCCTGCTGCTGCACTTCCCACAGCGCCGACCACGAGCCGACGTCGCTCCAGCCGATGTCGGCCGGCACCACGATGGCGTGGCGGGTGTGTTCCATCACCGCGTAGTCGATCGAGTCGGACGGACAGGCGGTGAACGAGGCTTCGTCCAGGCGGCAGAAATCGAGGTCGCGGTAATCCTTGCCGACCGCCGCTTCGGTGGCGCTGGCGATGGCCGGCGCGTACTCCTGCAATTCCTTCAGGTAGCTGTCGGCGCGGAACAGGAACATGCCGCTGTTCCAGTAGTAATTGCCGGCGGCGACGAAGCCTTCGGCGGTGGCGCGGTCCGGCTTCTCGACGAAGCGGTCGACGCTGTAGCACTGCGCGGCGGCGGCCGGCTTGCCGCTCTGGATGTAGCCGTAGCCGGTTTCCGGCGCGGTCGGCACGATGCCGAAGGTGGCCAGCGCGCCGCCGTCCACCATGGCGCAAGCGTGCTCGATGGCGGCGTAGAAGGCGTCGACGTTCTCGATCACGTGGTCGGCCGGCAGCACCAGCATGACGGCGTCGGCGTCGATGGCGCGCAAGTAGTGGGCGGCGGCGGCCACGGCCGGCGCGGTGTTGCGGCCGACCGGCTCGAGCAGGATGCCCAGCGGCGCGATGCCGATCTCGCGCATCTGTTCGGCGACCAGGAAGCGGTGCTCGTTGCCGCACACCACCAGCGGCGCCATCATCTGCGGCCGGCCGTGCAGGCGCAGCGCGGTGTCCTGCAACATGGTGCGGTCCGACACCAGCGGCAGCAGCTGCTTGGGCAGCACGGCGCGCGACAACGGCCACAAACGGGTGCCGGAGCCGCCCGACAGGATCACTGGGTAAATTTTCATGCTCTGATTCTCTTATCTGTTAGTTCATTGCTGTGTTCGGTCCGGCGCTTGCTGCGGCGGTCGCGGGCATTGGCCCACGAATCGGGATCGGACTCGGACACGTGCTTCATCTCGCCGGCGCGGTCGACACTATAGTCCTTAAACACGATCATTTCATTTAAAGAAACATTCGGTAACACGCGAGTGTACTCGAACAGCACGCTGCGCACGACCTTGGCGCCGGCGCAGATATGGCTGCCGTGGCCGATCCAGGTGGGGCCGACGATGTGCACGCCGGCCTCGATGCGGGTGCCGGAGCCGATGTAGACCGGGCCCTCGATGGTGGTGCCCTCCCAGTCGATGCTGGTGTTCAGGCCGACCCACAGGCCGTCGTTGATCTGGATGCCGGGCATGTGCAGATTGGCCACTTCGCCCATCAGCACGCTCTGGCAGGTTTCCCAGTAATCGGTGACGCTGCCGATGTCGATCCAGTTAAAGCTGCGGGTCTGGGCGTAGAACGGCATGCCCTTCTCGGCCAGCAGCGGGAACAGCTGGGAGCCGATGTCGAAGGTCTGGTCGGAAGGGATCAGGTCGATCACTTCCGGCTCGAAGATGTAGATGCCGGTGCTGACGAAGTTGGACTTGGCCTCCTGCTGGCTGGGCTTTTCCTGGAACTCGACGATGCGGCCGTTGTCGTCGGTGACCACCACGCCGTAGCTCGACACTTTGTCCCACGGCACTTCCTTGGTGATGACCGAGGCCAGCGCGCCCTTGCGGCGGTGCTCGAACAGCGCCGACTTGATGTCGAGGTCGATCAGCGCGTCGCCGCACAGCACGATGGTGGTGTCGTCGAAGAAACCGCCGAACTCCTGGATCTTCTTCATGCCGCCGGCCGAGCCCAGCGGCTGCGGCACGACTTCGCCGTCGTCGGTGGTGTAGCCCTCGAAGGAATAGCCGATCTGGACGTCGTACTGGTGGCCTTCGCCGAAGTACTCCTCGATCTTCTCATGCAGATAGCTGACGTTGACCATGATCTCGGTCACGCCGTACTTGTGCAGGTGTTCGATCAGATAGGCCATCACCGGCTTGCCGAGGATGGGGATCATGGGCTTGGGCAGATCGTAAGTCAGCGGACGTACCCGGGTGCCCTTGCCTGCTGCAAGTATCATTGCTTTCATGGGAGGTTCCTATTCTGTTGCCGTGGTCTGCCAGCGCCAGGAATCGACGCACATCTGCTCGACGTTGCGCTGCGCCTTCCAGCCCAGCTCGCGTTCGGCCAGGCTGGCGTCGGCATAGCAGGCGGCGATGTCGCCGGGGCGGCGCGCCACCATCTGGTAAGGCACGGCACGACCGCTGGCCGCTTCGAACGCCCGCACCATCTCCAGCACGCTGTTACCGCGGCCGGTACCCAGATTGTAGGTGAAGATGCCGGCATCGGTCGCCAGCTTGGACAGCGTGGCCAGGTGGCCCAGCGCCAGGTCGCCCACGTGGATGTAATCGCGCAGGCCGGTGCCGTCCGGGGTCGGATAATCGCTGCCGTACACTGACAGGAATTCGCGCTGTCCCTCGGCCACCTGCGCCACATACGGCAGCAGGTTGTTGGGTATGCCATTGGGCTCTTCGCCGATCAGGCCGCTTTCGTGCGCCCCCACCGGGTTGAAGTAACGCAGCAGCGCGATGCGCCAGCTCGGATCGGCCTTGTGCAGGTCGCGCAGCATTTCTTCGATCATCAGCTTGCTGCGGCCATAGGGATTGGTGGCCGACAGCGGGAAGTGCTCGAGGATGGGCACCGAGGCCGGGTCGCCGTACACCGTGGCCGAGGAGCTGAACACCAGCGACTTGACGCCGGCCTTGGCCATGCACTCAAACAGCACCAGGCTGCCGGTGACGTTGTTGTCGTAGTAGCGCAGCGGCTGCTCGACCGATTCGCCGACCGCCTTCAGGCCGGCGAAGTGAATCACCGAATCGATGCGGTGCGCGGCGAACACCGCCTCCACGGCGGCACGGTCACGCACATCGGCATCGACAAACGTGAACGGCTTGCCGGCGATGCGCTGGACGCGCTCCTGTACCGAGGCCTTGGCGTTGGACAGGTTGTCCAGCGCCACCACCTCGTAACCGGCCGCCAGCAATTCCACCACGGTATGCGAGCCTATATAGCCCATACCGCCAGTCACTAGTATCTTCATTTGCCCTCTTTTCGCAGTGTGGAGACAGCGCCCGGCAGCGGCGCGCTGGCCGAGTACAGACGCTCGTAGGCTGCCAACAACTTCGGCGCCTCGTATTCCCATTCCAGCTCGTTGACCACACGGTGGCGGCCATAGGCGCCCATGCGTTCACGCTGCGCCGGGTCGTCCAACAGTTCGACGATTTTGCGCGCCATGTCGACCGGGTCGTTCTTCAACGCGTACAGCGAGGCCTGCTGCGCCGACACCTTGCCTTCGACCAGGTCGAATTGCACGATCGGCTTGCCCAGCGCCATGTACTCCATGATCTTGTTCATGGTGGACTTGTCGTTCATGTCGTTGGCCACGTCAGGGTTGACGCAGACGTCGGCGGTGTTCAACATTTCCAGCAGCTGCTGGTCCGGCACGCGGCCGGTGAAGGTGACGTAGTCGGCGATGCCCATGTCAGTGGCCATCTGCTTCATCTGTTCGAGCGACGTACCGCCGCCGACCAGGCCGAACTGCACATCGGTACGGCCCAGCGTCTGGATCAGGTATTGCGCCGCCTGCAGCAGCAGGTCGATGCCTTCCTGCGCGCCCATCACGCCGACGTAGCCGACCAGGAACCGGCGGCCGCGCTTAAGTTCAGGCACAGGCGGCAGCACGCGCAGACGGTCCAGCTTGGGTCCGCTGCGCACCACATAGCACTTATCGGCCGGCATGCCGCCGCGCTCGATGGCGATCTTCTTGTACGACTCGTTGGTGGCGATCGAGACATCGGCGGTCTTGAATGACCAGCGCTCGAACAGCACCATCAGCTTGTAGAAGAAGTCGCGCCGGCCGAACTTGGCCTCGTACAGCTCCGGGTTGATGTCGTGGTGGTCGAACAGGAACTTCTTGCCCATCAACAGCTTGAAGAAGCCGCCGATCAGGAACAGCAGGTCGGGCGGATTACAGGCGTGGATGACGTCGAAGCCGCGCGCGAAATGCACCTTCCACGCCAGGCGGAAGGTGTGGAACAGCGCCAGCGAATATTCGACCAGATAGCCCTTGGCGCCTTCCGCCTCCAGCGGCAGGCTGTAGCGGTGGATATGGATGCCGTCGATTTCCTCGTAGCGGCTTTCATAGCCCTTGCCGGTCGGGCAGATGATGGACACCAGGTAGCCGTTCGCGTGCAGCGTGGTGGCTTCCTGCCAGACCCGGCGGTCGAACGGCGACGGCAGGTTCTCGACCAGAATCAGGACGCGGCGCTTACCAGCAGATGCCATCGTACTGCCCCCCGCTTTGCTCGGCGCTGATGCGCACCAGATCGACCAGGTTCTGCCCCGGCTTCAGCTGGCCCGGCACGGTCTTGAATTCGGCCGCGCCGTTGCCGATGACGATGGTGTCGGCGAAGGCCAGCACTTCGTCCATCGACTCGACCATCAGCTTGGAGATGTGCGGAATGTGGTTCAGGATGTAGTCCTGATTGGCGCCGGTCAGCGCGGCCAGGTTGACGTTCTTGTCGTACAGCTTGAGCTCGTAGCCCTTGCCCAGCAGGTGCTCGATGACGTCCACCAGCGGCGATTCGCGCAGGTCGTCGGTGCCGGCCTTGAACGAGAAGCCGAGGATGCCGACCTTGCGCGCGCCCTTGTCCATGATCATCTTCAGGCCCTTTTCGACCTGCTTCTGGTTCGACGGCAGCACCGAGTTCAGCAATGGAAGGTCCAGGTCCAGGCTGCGCGCCTTGTAGGTCAACGCGCGCACGTCTTTCGGCAGGCAGGAGCCGCCGAAGGCGAAGCCCGGCTTCATGTAGTAAGACGACAGGTTCAGTTTGGTATCCTGGCAGAAGATCTCCATCACCTTGTGGCCGTCGATGCCGACCGCCTTGCAGATGTTGCCGATCTCGTTGGCAAACGCCACCTTGACGGCATGCCAGGTGTTGTCGGTGTACTTGACCATTTCGGCCGTCTCGACGTTGGTGCGCACCAGCGGCGCTTCCATCTTGGCGTACAGCTCGACGAGCATGGCGCCGGCCTTTTCGTCGCTCTCGCCGATCACGGTCTTGGGCGGATGGTAGTAATCGTAGACGGCCGTGCCTTCGCGTAGGAACTCCGGATTGTTGCAGACGCCAAAATCGACGCCGGCCTTCTTGCCGGAGGCCGCTTCCAGGGTAGGAATCACCACGCTGCTCATCGAGCCTGGCAGCATGGTGCTGCGCGCCACCACCACGTGGAAGCTGTCTTTTTCCTTGATCGCTGCGCCGATCTGCTCACACACCTTGCGCACATGGCTCAGATCGAGGTTGCCGTTCAGCTGGGACGGCGTGCCGACGCAGATCAGCGACATGTCGGTGCCCATGACGGCGTCGCGCACATCGACCGTGGCGCGCAGGTGACCGGACTTGACGGTCGCGGCGATCATCTCGCCGATATCCTTTTCGATGATAGGAGTGACGCCCTGGTTGATCAGGTCGACCTTGGTCAGGTTGGGATCGACGCCGACCACTTCATGCCCGTCGGTGGCCAGACAACCGGCGGAAACCGCGCCCACATAGCCCAGGCCAAAGATACTGATTTTCAAAATACACTCCTCAATGAATTGTCGATGCCACCGTTAATTTATCTATCTAACCCGCGTCCGGCATGGTATCCACCAGCAGCCGCAGCTCAGTTACTATTTCTGTCGTACCGTGCACGGTACCTTGCCATCGTAGGGTGTCGATAGCGGTCTTTTCGTCGAACTTACGGGAGATCCAGCCACCGATCGGCGCCTCGCTTCCCCGCAATAATTCAGCGCCGGAGCCGAGTGCGCAGCGAAGTTGCAGCTCGCTGCGTTGCCCCAGCACCCTTACCACAGCATCATTAATTTCCGTGCGACAACTCTCTGCCAATTGCCAGTGCAGCGCAACATGATGCGTATCCCGACATTGTAGTATGTCTTTGACAACGATGGTATTTCTCTTGGTATCGAACTTAATCTGGCGACGGTGGATCACCGGATCCGGCAAGCGCTGATAGCCGTCATGTTCGCCCTCGAAGCATTGCTCGGAGTCGCACGGCTGGTGCGCCAGCAGGCGCGCATTAGCCTTACGCAGCCACATGAAATTACCACCGATTTCGGACTGATCCTGATGGTCCACGCATACTGTGTTGTGCGCCGCCGTACTGCGGAAATAATCGCGCCAGGCTTTTTGTGTGTGGTAGGCGTAGGTGCCTGGATCGATCAGGAATTCTTCGCCACCCAGCGAAAGAGTGAACGCCAGCGCGTCGGCGTGGCCGTGGGCGGCGATAGATAGATAGCCCAGCGGCGCACAGTCGACCACCAAGCGCACTTCACCGGCAGCGCCGAAGTGCTGGCCCAGCAAGTAATAGCCACCTTCAGGAAAGGCGGTCACCGGCTGCTCGGCGCCGGACGGCACCAGGCCGTCCCAGCACTGCTGGCCGGCGTGGCCGAACAACCACCGGGTCTTGTCGTCCAGTGCGCCGGCCTTGCGCTTGAAGTCGGCGCGACCGAACAGCAAAGCGCAGCTGGCCAGCAGCGAGCGGTACGGCGACCAGCCCGCTTCGTGCGCCAGCCTGACCATCTGGGCATCATCGGCGTCGCCGGTCATCGGCATGTGGCCGCCGGCGTCCAGCAGCGCGGCCAGGAAATCTGCCAGCTTTTCCAGCCGTTGCAGATAGGCCGGCACGAACGCCACGCCGTGTGCCTGACCCACCACATGACACAGCAACATCATGTCCATCACTTCGTGCTGGTAGTAGATCGCCTGTTCCTTATTGACGCCGTCGGCTGTGTTTTGCTTGAGCGCTTCGACCTCCAGACCGCGCTTGGACACGGCCTGCCAGCGCGCCGACTCCGGCCAGCACGGCCACACCAGGCTGGCGACGAACAAGCCCATGTATTCGCCAAACAGGTGATTGTTGGCCGACGAATGGCGCGAGAAATAACCCCGGATGAAGTGGCAGTGCTGGTAAATGCTGTCGAGCCACTGGCGCTGGAAGCGCTGGCCATCGGCACCGGTAAACAACGGCGAGGCCGCGCCGCCCAGCAATTCCCAGGCGAAGGCCCAATTCAGCAGGCGCACCGCCAGTTCAAGTGAACTGGTCCAGTGCACACCCTGCGGATACGGACATTGGTCAAACCACGATTGCAACAGGATACGCGCACCGTCGGCGTAGCACTGTTCGCCGCTGACATGCCAGGCTTGCGCCAATGTCACCAGTTCCAAGTGGCGGCTGGGCTCCCATAAATATTTGATGTCGCCGACCACGCGCTCGCTGCGGTAGTCGATGGCCTTGCCCAGGCCCATCGGCGGGAGTGTACCGGTCTTGGGGTCGCGGTTCCATTGCGGCGGGAAGCCCAGTTCAACTCCGCGCAGCGCGAACACATTCCAGCGGCCGGCAAGGATTGTGTCGGCGGCGGCAAGCAGCGCGCTGCGGTCGATGCCGGCGCTGTCGCCCGCCAGCAACGCCGGGCCGCAGCGCCCCAGCGCAGGGGGACGCACGCGCGCGACCAAGCCGAAGCCCCATTTGCCGGCTTTTTTTTGCAGCAATTGCCTGACGCGCCAGGCGATCTCGGGTAAACCCATCAGTTTGAGTCGATTTACTTTCCACGCCAGCGACGTCATGCTCTTGCTTCCTGTTCTAGTAGTAATTGCGGCAAGCACTGCCCTGCCCGCCTCCGTCGCCAGCATTGCAAGGCGCACAACAACATTATGATACCGCATTGCAGCATGGCCGCGCAGCACCATTCTGCTGCGACATGCGGGCGATTGGCCACCAATTGACGACTGCGGCCCGATCCGGATATAGTGCCACAGCGTGCAGATTTCATATCCGTCAACAATTTGACCGCACACCTGTCCGCCGCCCCGGTGCGCCCGCACCGACAAATTTTCCGAGAAGCTCACGTATGTCTGTCAACGCAGTGAAAAACCTGTCCTTCCTGACGCGCCACCTGATACGCCGCAATCCCTTCGCCCTGGCCCGTGCCGCCGCTATGATCGCCCGTGAGCGCCTGCCGGCGGCGGAACTGCAGCAACGCCAGGCGGCGCTGCTGCGCTTGACTCTGGAAACGGCGCGCCACCGCCTGTCCCGCTACGCCGGCATGCCGTCGCTGCCGCCCGGTGCCGACGTGTTCGCATGGCTGCGCCAGCACTATCCCGTCATCGACAAGGCCGACCTGATCGCCGGCCGCGAGGAATATTACCCACGCCGCGGCGCGCGCCGCCCTTGGTGGCCTCAAGGCAAGACCAGCGGCACTTCGGGCACGCCGCTGGAGGTGTTCCGCAGCGTTTCCTCGGTGATCTGGGAAGAAGCTTTCCATTTGCAATTCTGGTCATGGGCAGGATACAGCGACGGCCAGCCACAAGCAATTCTGCGCGGCGACCAGATCATGGCCATCGGGCGCCAGCAGCCGCCCTATTGGCTGTGGGACCACTACGGCAAGCAATTGTTCGTCTCGACGCGCCACTTGTCTGCCGACACCGCGCGCACCATGCTCGATGGTATTGCTGCGGCCGCGCCGGTCCAGCTGCGCGCCTACCCATCGTCCGCGTATGTGCTGGCCCAAGCCGCCGAACGGCTGGGCCATCCGCTGCGCCTGCGCGCGGTGATCACCGGCTCGGAACCAGTGTACCCTTCGCAGCGCGAACAGATCGAGCGCAGCTTCGGCTGCAGGGTGTACGATTTCTACGGCATGGCCGAACGCATCGCCTTTGCCGCCCAGTGCGAACACGGCGCGTACCATGTCAACCCGGAATACTCCCTAGTCGAGATCCTCGACGAGCAAGACCAGCCCACCGAAGATTTCGGCCACGTCGTCGGCACCACGCTGCACAACCAAGTGATGCCGCTGATCCGCTACCGCATCGCCGACCGCGCGCGCTGGGTCGCTGGCGCCTGCCCCTGCGGCCGCGCCTATCCGCGCATTGAATTATCATCGGGCAAGGTGGAAGACCAGCTGTTCGACCGCACCGGCACCCCGGTCAGCGCCAGCATCATCACCTTCGCGCTCAAGGCGGTGACCAACGTCAAGAAAACCCAGGTGGCGCAAACCGGACCGGGGCAGTGGGAATTGCGGGTCGTGCCCGACTCCGGCTACAGGGAGGCCGACAGCGAGGGCTTGCGCGACAACTTCCTCCAATATGTCAGCACCAAAGTGGACGTGACGGTGCGCCTAGTCGAAGACATTCCTCTACAAGCGAGTGGTAAGTTCAAATGGGTTACCCAGGAATGGCCGGGCGCTAGGGCGCTGGCGGCGGGCGGTGCGGTATGAACGGCGCACCCCGCATCCTGTTCTGCGGGCCCATCCCGCTGGAAGGCGCCCCCCCGCTCGGAGGCTATGAGGCGTGCAACCGCCGCACCATTGACGCGCTGCGCGCGGCTGGCGCCGACGTGCGCGAGCTGCATTATCCGCAGCCGCGCGGCGGCAAGTTGCGCAAGCTCCGCGGCTATCTGTCCGGCTTTGCCGCGTTGCTGGGGCAAATACGCGGCGACCAGCAGGAGGTCTTCCATCTAACCGGCCTGTATAAGCATTTCGCGCTGGGCGAGCTGCTGCTGCTGCGCCGCGCCCGGCGCCAGGGCTTGCACACCGTCTACGATGTGCGAGCCGGTTCCATGCACAAACACTACCAGCGCCTCGGCCCGGCGTACCGCCTGCTATTCCGCGCGCTGCTGCGCAGCGCCGACCGGGTCATGATCGAAGGGATGGACTATGCCCCCTTCGTGCGGCTGGTGACCGGGCGCGACGCATTCTATTTGCCCAATCACATTCCGACCGGGGCTCTGCCCGCGCGCAGCGCCACGGCCGACGCCGGTCAGCCGTTGCGGCTGATCTACGTCGGCCGGGTCAACCTTGAAAAAGGGGTGGATACCGCGCTGCAGACGGCGCGTGAACTGCAGCGGCGCGGCATCGTCTGTGAACTGGTGATCGTCGGCCCAGCCGACGCCGCGCTGCAGGCGCGCCTACAGGCTGACTACGCCGACTGCGGCGCCCGCTGGCTGGGCTCGCTCCAGCCGGCAGCCGTGCTGGCCGAGTTGAGTCGTTCTCACCTGTTTCTGTTCCCGACCCGCCATCCCGGCGAGGGCCACTCCAACGCACTGACCGAAGCGATGGCCATGGGCTGCGTCCCGGTGGCGGCCGACAACGGCTTCAACCGCTCGGTGATCGGCGACAGCGGCCACATCGTGCCGCTGCAGGCGCCGGCCGCCGCCTATGCCGAAGCGATCGAGGCTCTGTGGCCGCAGCAATGGGCGCCACTATCGCAGGCCGCAATGCAGCGGACCGAGCAACTTTTTTCCACTGAACAAGCCGTGGGCCGCCTGCTGGGCGCCTATCGGGAACTATTGAAAGCCCCCGCATGAACCTCTTGTTTGCTGGCGACTTGGCTTGGCCGGCCGCCGATATCATGGCCTACGATGAACTGCAGGCCTTGTGCCGCGACGCCAAGATGGTGGTTAACCTGGAAGGCGGCATCATCACCGCACTGGCCGAACAGAGCGCAGTCAATAACGAGTATAAGTTCAACATTTATTCGCACCCTTCGGTCGTGGATACGCTGGCCGCGCTGAATGTGGTCGCCTGCGGCCTGGCCAACAACCACATTTCCGACTATGTCGGCGGGGTCGTCAACAGCAAGACCATGCTGGCCGAACGGGGCATGGCCGTATTCGGCAGCCGCGCGCAGCCGTGGTGCGTGATCACTGTGGGCGGGCAGCAATATGTCTTGTTCGGCGCCTGCTCGCCGCTGCCCGAGCCGCATACGGAAAGCCACGACCACGCGCTCAGTTTCGCACCGGCTGCGGCGCTGACGCTACTGGCCCGGCTGCGCCTGGATTACCCGCAGGCCAAGCTGGTTGCCTTTATGCACTGGGGCTATGAGCTGGCCAGCTATCCGCAACCGGCTGACCGCGAGTGGGCTCGCCAGGCGGTCGACGCAGGGGTCGACCTGGTGATCGGTCACCACCCGCACGTGGTTCAGGGACTGGAATGGCACGGCCGCGGCCTTATCGCCTATTCGCTGGGCAACCTGCTGTTGCCGCAGGCCGACTTCCGCGGCCGCAAGCTGCATTACCAAACCCAGGCGGTATGCGAGCAGCTGGTGCTGGAGGTACGGGCCGACGCGGTCCACGCACACTGGCTGCGCTACGATCCGCAGCAGCAGAGGGTGGCGTATCTCGGCGGCGGGCCGGCGGCGGTCGACCGCCAGCTGCAACAACGCACGCCGTATGCCGGTATGAGCGACCGCGCCTACCGGCGCTGGTTCGCCGAGGCGGGCCAGTACGGCAGCGCCGGCAAGCGCCCACGCATCGTCTTCTGGAGCTATCGTGGCTGGCGCCGGGCCGACTCGAAGGTGAAGTTCGCCTTATTGGCGGCCAAGTCCTGGCTACGTAAGTTGGCCATCGGCAGCGGCCTACACAAACCGTACAACTGGTAAGCCAGACTCAGCGCCCGGTCAGGCCGGCCTCCGGCTGCCCCCTGCTGGCACGGATCGGCCGGGCCGGCACGCCGGCAACGGTAACGCCGGCCGGCACGTCGGCGATCACTAGCGCGCCCGCCGCCACCGTGGCACCGCGGCCCACGATCACCGGTCCCAATACCCGTGCGCCGGCCCCAATGAAGGCGCCGTCCTCGATGACCGGCACGGCTACCTCGCCAGAGCGCCCGCCGATTATGACCTGAGGGCCAATATACACGTCGCTGCCGATCCTGGCCCGCGCATGAACTACAGTGCCTAGGCCCTGATAGGCCATGGTCACCCGCTGGCCCATCACGACCGTGGCGGGCAAGGCCACCGAAAACAGCACGCGGTTCACCATATACAACAGCCGCGGCAGGACAGGCACATGCCAACGATGCAGGCAGGCAGACAAACGGTATAACTGGATCATGTACGCTCCGACGAAAAAATGGAGCAAATAGTAACACCTGCGCGGCGCGGCGTCCGCGTAAAAAACCGGCGCTATGGCAGCGCCGGGTCGAGGGCCGCGCTCCCCCCTTATTTCGGCAGCGTCAGATTGATGCCGCCCACGTTCAGGTTGCGGCCGGCCGCAGTGGTGGTCAAACTGATGGCAGGATTCTTGCAGCCGACATCGAGAACCATCAGGAACTCGGCGGTCTTGGCGGCCGCCTTGACGTAGGCGGCATGATCTTCGACAGTGCCGGGCTTGGGCGGCGCGCCGACGCGCTTGACGAAGGTCACGTCACCGCCTACCGGCCGGATGCAAAGCGTGCGATCCACGTTGGTGATAGTAGCCACTTTGCCGGCGCTGTCGATCGCGATCAGCGACGGCGCATGCATATTCCACTCAAACACGCGCGCCGTGGCCGACGCCAGGATGTCGCGGACCACCAGGACATCCTTGCCGCGCAAATACCACAATTGCCGCACGGCCTTGGTCAGCGCGCCATCATAGGCCGCAGTGGCATCGCCTTCGGCAAAATCCAGCGAGGTCGTCGAGGCAAACGAATTGATCTTGCCATTGCGGCTCAGTTGGACGTCGTAGCCATCCAGCGCCTGCCCCTTGCCGAAGTCGTACGTGATCGCGTTATGGGCCTTGGTCTGGCGGTACCAGTCCTTCCACAGTGGTGAACCGTACCAGTCGTACCAGCCAGTCTCGATCAACAAGGGGCGGCCACCGCTGCTGATCAATAAGCCGTTCTGGTCGCCATGACTGTGGTTGTAAGAGCCGTACGGGCTGGATTTGAAATACACCGAGGTGCGGGCGCGATCAGAGATGTCGCTGTGCATCGCCACCCAGCCAATACTCGGGTACAAGACCGCGTTTTTCGGCGGGGCAGCGGTCTTGGCCGACGCCACCGGCAGCGGATACGGGGCTTGTAGCAGTGTCAGAGGGTCTTCGTCGCCGACCAGGTTCTTTACATACCAAGCCGCTTCCGGCGTGGCGAAACGCGACGCATAGCCTTTCAGTTCGGTCGGCATCGGCGCCGTTTCATGCTCGTCGCCGAAGGTATGGATGACCGAGCCAGGCGGTTGGAAGTGCATAAACGATAGCAGGAAGCCGTTCGACCACGGCTTGGCGAACAGATTCACGCCAGTGGCCGCAGCGATCGGCTGCCACACCGTCAGCGAGGCCAACGCCATGTGCTGACCATACGAGGTACCATTGGCGAAGCCACCCTCGGCACCGCTCCATGGGTAGATCGCGTTGGCATAGGCTCTGAAGGCGAAATTAAACCAGTCCTTGGCGACTGGGATATCGCCCAAGGTCAGCGCGGCGATCACCGCGATATAACCTTGCGCCAGCGCGCCATGTGAGTCAAACGGGAATTCGTCATAGCCGCCGTCACTGGTGCGGAAGGCGTTGTAGATCGCCGTCGTGCGCTGTTCGATGACTTTTAGCCAAGTCGCACGACTGGCGGCGTCCACGTCCGGTCCCAGAAAGTCGACCGCCTTGGCCAGAGCCAGCGCGATCAAGCGCGTTTCCTGGTCAGCGTTGGCCAGGCTGGTCGGACCATAGGGGCTGAGGGCCGCCATTTGATTGCCCCGCTTGATGGCCTCGGTCAGGTACTGGCGGTCGCCGGTAATGCGCCATAGCAGCGCCGACGCCTCGACCTGACGCGTCAGGTCCAGCATAGCCCAACGCATTTTGGCGATCTGGGTATTGGTCGCTGCGGTCAAGGCGCCGGAGGTGATCAACGGCCAATCACTGTCCTGGTAAACCGGCACTGCGGTATAGCGCCGCTGCACGCCGCCAGCCAAGGCGCTCACCGCCGGGCCACGATCGGCCAGCATCGCCGCGCTCCAGCTCGATTTCGGGGCTATGCTGGCCAACAGGCCGCGCGGATGGGGGCGCGCGAGCACGCGCGCCTGCAGCGTCGCGTTGTCGGGGACCACAAAGGTCTTGGCCGTGGCGTCAATGACGAACAGCCGCGGTGTCGACCACTCCATCGTGAGGGCTGGACGCACCCGCCATGAATAACTTCCAACGGGCAACACTTCGGTCGGCAAGAACCAGTTGCGATCGACTTGGTAGGTCTGCGGAGCAGCGCCGGAGCGGGTTAATTCAACAACATAATTGGCGGGCTTCGTGGAATGCATGGCCCAGGTGAAGCCGGGGGGATTTTGCACCTGCACCTGTCCATTGGCCGGCAGCGCGCGCACCACGCGCGCACTGGTCGAACTCGCCCAATCGGCATAGCTGGGGGCACTGACTACGCAGGCCAGCAGAACCAGACTACGCAGCAGCGAAATAGCTCCGAATTTCATAAAGTACCTCTAAAGAAAGTGTAATGTATTGAGAGATAACGTCGATTCGGAAACCCATCTGGACGGTCGGACTCCACGACCGCAGTTCAGACCAGAAGCACGCCGCGCGCATTGCGACGCAAATCACAACGATGTTACTCCGGTTTACCAATTCAAGTTGACCATCTTCACTAAGGAAAATGGGACGGGGCACTGGTCGCAGGCCAGCGCCACGAGTCGGTCGTTCACGGCCTGCCCAACCGCCGCTCAGAATTTATCATGAGGAATTTTATCGTACTGCCGACGAATGTCCAGCAGGAAATTGTTGTTGTTTGGTGTTGGAGGCAAAAACAACGGAACAATTGCTACGCGACAACAAAAAGACGCGACGCCTCAGTCTTCGCCCAGCAGGCGGGCGCGGATGCGGGCCGCCGGGTCGCCGACCGGCCGTACGAAGCCGCGCAAGGCCCCCAGCGGATACATATGCCAGGCCATGAGCGAGATCAGCGCCTCTCGCATATCCTTCTTGCGCACGATCAGCGCAAGCAGCACCGCTGACCACACCACCAACACCCCCCCCCCCAGCGCCGGCAGGAACTCCAGCCCCGCCAACACCCCGATGCCCGCCAGCAGAAGCGCCGCGAGATACAACAGTGGCGCGGCAAAGACGAACCAGCAAGCTTTCAATACCTGCCGTTGCCAAACCTGGCCGACAGCGGCGCGCAGGAAAATACCGCTGGCCTCAATGCGGCCTATACGCCAAAGCCGCATCATCAACTGGAAGGAGCTTTCGTTATGGCCGGAATGAGTCACCCCCGGCTCAGGCAAGCGCACCAGCCGCCAGCCGGCCGCAAGCAGGCGCGCGCCCAGTTCGGCCTCCTCGAACGCCGGCAGCCAGCGGTTGGCCAGGTAACCGACCTGCTCGATCGCTTCTCGTCGATACAGGCCGCCACCGCCCAGCACCGCAACGCTCTGCGGCGCCGTCAGCGCCTCGTAATGGGCCACGCGCATCTTGTCCGCCACATTCACCACCTGCCTGTCAATCAGCTTGCCGCCGACGCCGGCCACCGACGGCTCGGCCTCCAGATAGCCCAGGGCGTGGCCGATGAAGCCCGGCACCAGCGTCATATCGCCGTCCAGTACATAGATAAAGCTTCCGCGCGCATACTGATAGCCCAGCTGCAGGGCGGCGCCGCAGTTACGGTCCCGGACCGATTCGAACTGGACGATCCGTACCCCCAGTCCGGCCGCAATGGCCACGGTGCGGTCAACTGACAACGAGTCGACCAAGATCACCTCGCCCTTGACCTTGAGGCCGGCTAGTTCGGCCTGCGCCGACTCCAGACAGGCGCCGATGCGCTGCTCTTCGTTGAGCGCCTTGACGATGATGGTGACAACGATATCGTCGTCCGACGTGATATTTTGCATAAGAGAACCAAGCTTAAAACGTTGCTGAACCAATCCGTTCACAGCCGCAGAAAATCGTCCCGGCTGGCCTTCCAGATCGCCTGGGCGCTGACGCGGCGCCCGCACACCAGCGCCGCCGCGCAGTCGCGCAGGGTGCGAAGATGGCAGATCGGTAGCAGCGCCGGCATGAATTTGCGGTACAGTTTGAAGCGCGAGCGGTACTGCGTATAAATCGCAAAAGCGCTGTCGGCCTGTTCACCGGTAGAACTGCCGGCCTTGTGGTACACCCGAGCATCGAAGGCGACCGCGTGGCGGAAAGCCGGCGCCGAGCGCAGCGCCCAATCGATCTCCTCGTAGTACAGGAAATAACGCTCCTCCATCTCCCCTACCTGCTCCAGAAACGCGCGGCTGACCAGCATCGAGGCGCCACTGACCCATTCTAACCTAGCCTCAACGTCGCGCCGCAGCGTCGCGGTTACCGCGCTCGCCAGCATCCGGTGCCCGTGCAGGCCGGAGCGGACCTGGCGCCGCGAAAAATATCCGCCGCCCAGCGCTTGCACCCGTTCTGGCTCGGCATAGAAGCAGTTAACCGAGCCGGTGATGCCGATCGCCGAATCGCTCGCGGCCTTTGCCATCATGTGCGCCAAGCAATCGGGCTCGACCACGGTGTCGTTGTTGAGCAGCCAGACATAGGTGCAGGCTGGGTCGGCCAGCGCCAGGCGGATGCCGACGTTGTTGCCGCCGGCAAAACCAAGGTTGCCGCCAGTGCGCACCAACACCAGCTGGGCGTCAAGTGCCGCCGGCGGCAAGGCCGCAGCCGTTGGATCGGCCACATGGAGACGCAAGGGCTTGTCCAGCTGCGGCGTGCTCAGGCGGGCCAAAGGACTGGCAGCCGCCGAATATGGCTGACGCCCCTCGGCCCAGGCAACGATGTGTTCCACCGAGCCATCGCTTGAAGCGTTGTCGCACACAATCACCCCGAAGTCAGGGTATTCCAGCCGCAGCACGCTTTCCAGGCATTCGACGGAATCGCGCCAACCATTCCAGTTGACCAGCACGATCCACACCTTGTTCGCCGACTGCGCCATCACGTACCATCCTCCAGCGTCAGCGGCGCCTCGCACAACACCAAGATGGCGGCGATCAGCACATAGCCCAGCGTTAGGCCGGAAGAGATCGACAATACGGTCTTACAACCCAACAGAATAACCAGCGAAACCGACATGAAGCCGGCCGCCAGACCGATGTGGTCGGCGCGTCGCTTGAAGCAGGCCAAGCCGGTCAGCGCGGCGCCAACGAACACGCCCAGGAAGGCGAGCAACCCGGGCACGCCCGAGTCGAGCGCCACACTGAGCCAGTAATTGTCGATGTTGAAGCGGGTGCCGTCCCAGAAGCCTAGCTTGACCGCGCCCATCCCGCTGCCATAGCCGAAGTAGGGACTGGCCTTCAGCAACGGTATGCCGCGTTCCAACATTAAGACGCGCGTTAACGTGCTGTTGGCTTCGCCGGCGCTGCGGCCGGCAATCAGCGACAGCATTTCTTGCATGACAAAATAGCCGCCGACCAACAGCAGCGGCAACAAAAACATCGCCACCGCCAGCGACAGGTTGGAGCCGCCATGGCGCAACTGCTTGCCACGCGGAATCATCATCAGCGCGGCGACCAGCAGCAGCGCCGCCATCAGCACCGCAATCCCAACCCGACTGCGCGAGCTGACGATCACGCCCAGCGCAAGCGGCAGGAAGCCGACCGCGATCCAGCGCCAGTTGCCGGTCTTGCGGATGAAGAAGAACACTGCCGCCAGCGGCGCCATCATCGCCATGTATTCGGCCAACACCATTGGGTGTTCGAACGTGCCTTGGGCCCGGTAACGGCCGTCGCGGAACTTCTCACGTAGCGTATCGAGCATGGTGGCCGAGTCTTCGGCGCTGAGGGCGATGAACTTGTCGAACAGTGTATGCTTGACTACCGATTCGTAGGAGGCCAATAGGGCCTGCGCGATCGCCACCGCGACCAGCACCGTCAGCAGGCGGTAAACATCGCCCTCATCACGCAGCACCGCCAGCGCGACGAAAAACACCAGGTAGCAGGTGATCGCTTCGGTGGCCAGCGACAGCACTTGCGGGATAGGCTGCTGGCCGGTGGCGGCGCTGAGCACGCGCCAGCAAAACAGCAGGCAGATGGTCCCGATCAGTCGCGGATGCGCCTTGCAGCGCGCCACCAGGCGGGCCATCGGCGCCTTGCCCGAGAGGATGTTGATTCCTGCGAAACTGAGAAAGCACAGCCAGGCCAGCTTGGTCGGGCTGATCGAAGGCATACCGCCGAATCGGTAGACGATATAGGTCGGCCACAGGTGCAGCAAGGCCAGCAACACCAGCAACAACACGTTCATCCAGTACTCGGGCACCTCCTGGCGCTTGGGCATTACCCACAGCAGCACAATACCCATCACCGCGAACGGCAGCGCCAGCAGCCTGACCAGGGTCCCGGGCGGCATCATGGCCGCCATTAGGCCGGTGAGCAGGCAGAAAACCAGCATCCCCAGGCATAGCGAGGCCATCAGCCAAAGGCTGCGGCCCCCGGCACGGTTGTGTATAGCCATCATGTCACTCCTCTTTCAAATTCTTGCCGCCCGCAGCGGCGCGGGCGCGCTGGTTGCACCAGTGCCAGAAAAACAGCTGCGCCAGCGGCACCCAGACCGCGTACACGCCCAGCCGGACATAAATAGCGCCATCGACGCCGTAGCGCGGGATCGCCAGCGCGCTGCAGACCACCACCGCGACGCTGGTGGCGATGGTCAGCGCAGTGTTGAGCTTGAGTAGACCGCGGCTGATCCATTGAGGCGTCATCAGCAGCGCCAGACTGATGCCGAGCACCGTCGGCAGCAGCGCGCGGAACATGTCGGCGCTGGGCGCGAACGCCGCGCCGGCGACCAGACCTATCATGAACGGCGCCAAAAGCCAGGCCACGGCCGACACCAGCGCCAGCCCCGCCAGCACGCGCCTGGCCAAACGCCGTTGCTGTGGCCAGAACGCGTCCGGGCCGGCGCCGGCCAGGCCACCGTAGATCACCATCAGCGCGCTCTGCGGTACGATTAGCAACAGGCCCACCATCTGCTGGGCCAGCTGATAATACCCGACGTCCTGCTTGCCCAGATAATTATTAATCAGCAGAATGCTGACCTGGTCAAGCAAGAAGGCGCTGACCGTGGTCAGGTGGATCAGCGCGCCCGAGCGCAGCAGCGGCGCCACGTCGGCTCGCATCCAGCGCACGCGGCCACCGGCGAGCCGCCACAGCGGCCACGCAACAAGTGCCGCCACCAGCATTTGCCCCACCAACTGCGCCGCCAGCGCGCCGGGGACGCCCCATTGCCAGTACATGACCAATAAGAAGAATGCCACGAAGCCAACCGTGCGCCCGCCGTATTGTGCGCGGTTGAGCAGGCCGGTCTGTGCCGACGCGGCCAGGATGTTGGACGCATATTGTTCCCACACCAGAAGCGGCACCGCCGCCAGCGCCAGCGCCATCAGACCGGCGGTCAGCCCCTTGAACAACGCGCCCCCGCTAGCGGCGTACAGCACTGCGGCGGCGGCCAGCGCCAGCGCCGACAGCAGCGCCGCCAGCCCCCCCAGCGTGCCCAGTTGCTCGGCCAATCCAGGCTTGACCACGGCGCTTTGCAGCCGGTGCTGCAGCGCCTGTCCCAAGCTCAGGTTGAACAGCGTGGCAAACAGCGAGGCCCAGGCTAGGGCTGCGGCGAATTCCCCGCGCCCCGCCGGCCCCAAAAGACGGGCCGAGACAAACAGCGTGGCCATCGACAGTAGCACCCCGTAGCCGCGCGCGATGCTCATGCCGGCAATGCGGCGCAAATCGCTCATCGCCGGGCTCCCGACGCAGCAGCCAGCGGCACCGGAGCGCCCTGCACGCAATGCTGCTCCAGCAAGTGCCAGGTCAACCAGGCGCAAGGCAGCGTCAGCAGCGAAGCCAGCAAACACACCAACAGTGGCCTGCTGGTGCCGCCCCAAGCCACCAGGCTTTGCTGGATCGGGAAGGCGAACAGATAGATGCCATACGACAAATCGCCCAGCCGCGTTGTGTTGAACGGCACGACCCAGCGCGGGTGGCGCGCGAACCACAGAGTACAATAGCTGATCGCTAGGCAGGCCGCCACCGGATAGCCACCCCAGCCCAGCGCCAGCGCCAGCGCCGCGCCGCCCAGCAGCGCAGCGCTGGCGCCGCCGTGCAGCGGCAGGCGCTGGCGGGCGATACGGGCGGCCGCCCCCAGCATGAAGTACGGCACCAGCAGCGCGGCGCCGGATTTGCTGCCCAGCAGCACCAGGTTCCAACTTGCGGCACACACGGCGGATATGGCCAGCAGTGGCAGCCAGCGGTTGGACGCCAGGCCTAGCCGCCGCAGCGCCCAGACAGCGCCGCCGACGGCCAGATACAGTGCGAACTCTATCGGCAAGGTCCACAGCGAGCCGTTGACGGCCGCGCCGAAGACATTGCCGCCAAACACGCCAGGCAAGTCATACTGCAGCCGCAGCAAAGTGATGTTGCGCAACACATAAGTCCATACCGCCGGGCTGCCAAAGTACTCACCAGCGGACAGCATGCTCACGCACGGCCCCAGCACCAGCGCCGTCAACAGCACCACCAGTATCAGCGCCGGGAAGATCCGCCGTGCGCGCGCCTGCAGGAAGTTGCCCAAGCCCGGGCGCGCATAAGCGCTGGAAGTGATCAGATAGCCGCTGATGGCGAAGAACACGCCGACCGCGACGGTGCCCAGCGTCATGCGGCCTCCGCTGAGCAGCATCAGGGGTTCATCCCGGCCCCACCCCGTCAGGTGGTAGCTATGGGAAAACAGCACCAGCCAGGCGGCCAATAACCGGATCAGGTTGAAATTATTGGCCGGTGCGACGGCGTCGCTCATGGCGGCGACACCGTTAGCAAATAGTCGCGCTCGTGCGCGAGCAGGTCGCGCCGGCGTTCCTTGATCTTGCGTGCAGGGGTGCCGACATAGACGCCGAAGCTGTCGCAGTCCAGCGTAACCAGCGACAGCGCGCCGATGGCGGCACCCTCGCCCACGGAGACGCCGGGCAGGATGACCGTACCGCTACCGACGATCGCGTGGCGGCCGATGGTGACCGGGGCGACCGTGATGTTGGTGAACCGGGCAGGCACGGTCGGGCCGGTCATCCATGTGCCGCTGTAATCGTCGTTGCTGGCATAGATGGCCACCCGCGACGAGATGTTGGCGAAGTCGCACAAGGTGATCTTGCCCCGTCCGATCAGGCAACTGTACACCGCCACGTGCACGTTGCGACCAATCTCGATGCCGCCCTCGCCGGCCGACAGCACGCAGAAATCATCGACGCGGCTGTAGTCGCCGATACGTATATTGGCCGCGTTGTGCAACGAGGCCAGGCGCGAAATACGCACGTCGCGGCCGACCTGCGCCAAACCTAGCGCGGCCAATTCCGCTTCACTCAAAAACGACATGCGCCCTCCTATGCGGCCGGCGCCGTGCGGATGATGTCGCAGATGCGGTCGACATCGGCCAGCGGCAGGTCCGGGAAGATCGGCAGACACAGAACGCGATCGGCGACGCGGCGCGCCACCGGCAGGTTGTCTAGTCGGGCCGACGGCAGGCCGCGGTACATTGGGAAGTCAGTGATGAGCGGATAGAAATAACGACGCGACATCACATCCTTGGTCTGCAGATAGGAGTACAGCGCGTCGCGGCCCATCTGATAGTCCAACTCAACCATGATCGGGAAATACGAATTATTGACCTGGTCGACATCCGGCACTACGGGCAGGCCGATGCCCTTCACTTCGGCCAGATTATCGCGGTAGCGCGCTGCCACCAGCGCGCGGCGCACCATGATGTCGTCGATATGCTGCAGTTGCAGCAGGCCGAACGCAGCCTGTACTTCGTTCATTTTTCCGTTGATCCCCGGCGCGACCACGGTCACTTCGTCTACGATGCCGAAGTTCTTTAGGTGGTCGATGCGTTGCTTGGTCTTGGCGTCCGGGCAGATGATGGCCCCGCCCTCGAAGGTATTAAAGACCTTGGTCGCATGGAAACTCAGCACGGACAAGTCGCCATAGTTGAGCACGCTGCCGCCGTTGCAGCGCACCCCGAACGCATGCGCTGCGTCATAAATGACCTTCAGGCCGTACGTATCGGCGATGCGCTGGATCTCATCAACGTTGCACGGCGTGCCATAGACATGCACCGGGAAGATGGCGGTGGTCTGCGGCGTGATGGCGGCCTCGATCTGCTTCGGATCGAGATTGAAAGTCTCCGGGTCTATGTCGACGAACACGGGCTTGATACCGTTCCACAATAGCGAGTGCGCGGTGGCGACAAACGAATAGGGCGTGGTAATCACTTCGCCTGAGATGCGTAGGGCCTGCAGCGCCGTCACCAGCGCGATGGTGGCGTTAGTGAACAAAGCCAGGTGCTTGACCCCCAGGTATTCGGCCAGTTCGTGCTCAAGCTGCTGATGGAACGGGCCGCCGTTGGTCAGCCATTTGCTGTCCCAGATCTTCTCCAGGTAAGGCATGAATTGATCGAGCGGCGGCAACGCCGGTTCGGTGACATAGATTTTCTTCGTCATGATGCGGTCCAGTAAGTAGGAGGCGAAGGCTAGGCCTTCTTCTGATTGCGTTCGCGGTAGTGTTTGAGGAAATGCTGCGGCGCGCGCACAGCATGCACGCCCAGATAACGTATCTTGCGAAAGCGATTCCAGTCGCCGGGCTCATTGTAGCGCCAAGCGTTGATATCCCAGGGAATCGAACGCAGCCAGTGATGGTAAAACACCGACGAGGTCGAAACATTGTTGACTGCAAAATGCGGCGCCTGATTAACCTGCCATTCATCCGGTACCCGCTCGTAGTCAAACGGATGCCAGATGATATCGGCGCGGGTCTGGCGCATCAGCGCCACCAGCGTGCTAACACGGTCAGGCAGATGTTCGTCATCGTCGTCCAAGTGGGTGATGAACTGGCCGCGTGCAAGCGACAGACCATGATTGATGGCGACTGTGCCGGCCACCATCCAGCGTTGACGCGGCTCAGTCGGATACTGGCCGCGTTCGGTCAAGTTGACGAACTCGATGCGCGGATCACCCAGCGCGGCTACCCGCTGGGCGGTGTCATCGGTACAGCAGTCACCGACTACGACGATCTGCAGATTGCGGTAATCCTGCGCCAGCAACGACTTCAGGCAACGCTCGATCAGCAGTTCGCCGCGGTTATAGGTGGCGACGCAGACAGTCACCAGCGGATCGGCCTGCTCGTACACGGCCTGATATGCGGCAGAGCGGCGCGCCGCGCGAAACTCGGCACGTGCTCGCCAGCCCAGATCGACCAGCGAACGCAACGGTTCACGCAAGCGCGCCCAGCGCGTCTTGATAGTGGCAGCCAATGTCAATTTCAAAAAAACTCCCTCAGATGATCGAAATGATGGCGCCCGCCAAAGGCGAACGCTCGGCAGCGCGCGGTTAGCGCGCCAGGCCGGTCAGGCGGGGAATATCGGACGCCGGCAACGCCAGCATCAGCTGATTGACGAAGTTAGCGTGTTCGGCGAAGGACCGCTGGGAATCGGTATCGATAGACGACACACGAAACAGCAGGCCGTCCGGAATCTGCCCCCCCCAGCCGATAGCGCATCTCCGCCATTTTTTTGTTGTAGCTACCGATGGCGACGACGTCGCCCACAGTGGTCCAGTACGTCACCGGCTCGAAGCGCTGTCCCTGCAAGCTGGTTTCCAGCTGCTTGACTAGGATCACGCCGCGCGGCGTGCTCAACCTAGCGTTGCGGTTAGCAAGCACTTCAAATCCCTGGGCCGGATAGCAGATCTCCGGATAGTGCAGCTGCAAGCCGTCGCTCTGGTTGGCGCCATAAGCCACGGACAACATGACGCGGTAGCCTTGCTTGTTGACATAGGTGCGCGACAGTGTCTGCGTATAGATTTCCTTGAGCGCACGTTCGACGCTGGGGTTCACCACCGACGAGACTGTGGCTTTTTCCTCTTTCCAGTCACCAAAACTCAGAGGCAACATCGTGTCGAGATTGGTCTTGGGCCTAGTATCGGCCAGATAGTGCGTCGGCACCATCAGCTTGGCGGTCCCAGCGGTACCAACCATCATAAGCCCCAGCAATGCGCTGGTCAATACAGCCTTATTCATGCTCTGCTCCCTTGCTGACACTGCCACGTTTGCGCGCAAGCCACTGCAACAACGTATCGACCCCGATAATCAGCACCAGCGCGCTGATGAACAGCACCATGCCGGCAAAGCCGTGCAGGAAACCCTGGCCGGCTGCATCGCCAAAATAATAGGTGATCAGCGTCAGCGCGCAGACCCGGATCACATTGGCTGTAAAGGAAATCGGGATGATCAACAGCGCCAAGCTAATATTGCGGAACGCCGACGTGTGGCGCACCACATTCAGGTAGAACAAGCCCAGCGACTCCAGCGTGAGCAGGGTCTGCAGGCCGGCGCATGCGTCCGCCACCAGCAACTGGTACTGGCCAATCTGCAGGATCACACCGGTGCGGGCGATCGGGAAGCCGGCCCAGAACAGCACATGCTCCGTCACGAACGATACGGCGGTCTTCATCGGCAAGGTCAGCATACTAACCACTGTGCCTGGCAACGGTATCATAAACAACATGAAAAAGAACGGGAACCAAAGCAGCCGCATGCCGGCGCCGCCGCGTTTGAACAGCACCAACGCTGCCAGCACGACGATCAGCGAACTGATGTCGAAGGAAATGATCTGCTGGGTGCGGCCCAGCATGTACAACGCCAAGGCCAGCACGAACAGGCACCAGCCGGCGACGACGGCGCCGCGGCGCGGCCCCGGCAACGCCACCAGATGATCCCAGCTGCGCACCACCAACCATACCGACAGGGTCAGGATAATAGGGCCGTGCGCCTGCTCCTCGGTGCTCCAGACGCCGCGGAACAGATCGTAGAACATCGGAAGGAACATCGCGAGCAAGCCCAGCAGAACCGGCCAACACTCCGCCGACAATGCCAACTGATACGGCGAGCGGCGCGACGGCAAGGGCTTGGCCAAGCCCTCCATCAAAACTCCACCATCACCGAACCGACCACCTCGATGCCGCTTTGTTTCAGTTGCTGGCTGACGGCATTCAGGTCGGCCAGCAAGGTCTGGTTGCGGCGAGTCAGCAGCAGCACGCCGCCGGCTCGGGCCGCCACCGCCATCGCATCCGAGCCCGAGGCCGAAGCCGGCACGTCATACAACACCACATCGTAGTGCGCCGCCAGTTGGGCGTTGAGTTCGGTAAACGTGCTACGACTGAGCAGCTCTTGCGGATTCGGCGGCAGCGTGCCGGCGGTCAGCACCGAGAGATCGACAAAGGCGTCCACCTTGGCGATGGTGCTGAAGTCGGCGCGACTGGCCAGGACGTCGGACAAGCCCTGCTTGGTTTTCAGATCGAAGATTTCATGCTGGCTGGGTTTGCGTAGATTGGCGTCCACCAGCAGCGTGTGCTCCCCCAACTGTGAGAACACCACCGCCAGATTGGCCGCAAACAGGCTGGCGCCGTCGCCGGCGTCGACGCCCAGCACCACCAGCGACTTGCGGCCACGGGCGAACCAGCGCAGCATCAGTTGACTGCGCACGGCGCGCAGCGCCTCCACCTGAGGGCTGAACGGTTGATACGCGGCCAGCAGGCGCGGCGAGCAATTACCCTGCCCAACCTGTAAATACGGGTAGTCGAACTGGCGCGCCAGTACTTGCTGGATATCGGCCTCGGTCACAAGGCCCAGGCGCTGGGCCGCTTCTCCGAAGCGTATCCCCAGTTCCTTTTGCATGCGCAGCACGCGTTCGGCGCTTTCCGGCGTGATCTTGCCAGATTCCAGCAACAGGCCGCCGATGCTCGAATCCCCGCGCACAGGGGTCGGGATGGAGGTATTTGCGAGCGCGGCTTGGTTCATACTAGTATCCATATCTTAATTGGCGCGTAGGCGGCGCAGGGAAAGCGTGTTCATGAAGTTGGCGCGGCGGCGCGGGGCGGTGGTGGCGGCGCTCCAGTCGATTGTGCCCAGCACGGGAATCTGCAGCACGTCCAGCACATCGCTGTCGGAGCGCACACGGCGGTTCAGCATCTCGGCCAGCACGCTGAAACCCAGGCCCAGCATGGTGCCCAGCACCAGCGCAAGCACCGTGTTCAGCAGCACCTTGGGGCCGGCCGGCCTGATCGGCGCCACCGCCGGATTGAGCACCGAGATGTCGGACTGGTCGGACTGGCCCTCGATCTTGGTCTGCGCGAAGCGCTGCGACGCCACGTCATAGGCGCGTTGGGCACTCTCGACGTCCTTGCTCAGCACATTCATCTCGTCACGCGTACGGTTCAGTTCCAAGACCCTGTTCTTTTGCGCCAGCAAGGCGGCGCGCACTGCGGCTTCGCGCTGCTGCAGGATCTGGGCGTTGTTGCCTACACTATTGGAGGTGATCTTCATCTGCGCCTGCAGGTCACTGCGCAGCTTGTCGACCTCGGCCTTGGCGCTCTGGTATTGCGGGTGGTTCGGGCTCAGGCGCTGCGCCGCCTCGGCCAGCTTCGATTCGGCGTTGCCCAGATTGATCTTTAAGTTCTGAATCAACGGGCTCGACGCCACGTCCGGCGACTCGGCGCTGCTACCGCCCTGCGCCATGCGCTGGCGCGACGTCGCTTCCATAAGTTGCCCCTGCGCGCCAACTAGCTGGGCCGAAAGGTCGTTGAGGCGGTTCGATTCGACGTCCAGCCGGTTGTCGACGCTGACGATGCCGTGCTCCTGCTGGTATTTCGACAGTCGGCTTTGTGCGACCTCGACATTGTCACGCAGCAGCTTGGTCTGCTCGTTGAAATAGGCGGCGGCTTTTTTCATCGGCTCCACCTTGAGCTGGATATTGATCTTCTGGTATTCATCGGCGAAGGCGTTAGCCACGGCCGCCACGAAGTCCGGGTCGCTGCCCTTGAAGTTAATGTCGACCACACTACTTTCGCGCGCAGGCACAATATCGAGCTTGGAAAGCAGCAAGTCTGCCAACCAGTCGCGCACGGTACCCTTGCCGCCGGTGGCTTCGCGGAACTGCTCCACCACGACCGGACTCTCGGCCAAGCGCATCCGGTCCACCACGTGCAACGCAACATTCTTGCTGGTGATGATATCGATTTGGGTCGCCATATAGCCCGGCAGCAGTTGGCCCGGCATGGTCAGGCCGGTGACCGGATCGACACCCTTGTAATTCAGCAACAGCGAGCTTGTGGCTTTGTACGTCTTGGGCAACAGCAAACTTACCACCACGGTGACGCTGACGGTCAACACGATCGTGATCAGGAAGATCCAGCGGCGCGCGCGCAGTATCAAAAGGAACTGTGAAAAATTCATGGCGGGACTCTCAGAACATTATTTAAGGAAATCGCGGTGGGCGCCGCACGGCGCCCGTCATAACATCAGAACCAGCTTTCCTTGACGAAGACCACGTCGTCCGCCTGCAGCAGATCGTCCTGCTTGGCGGTGAACACCTGCAACTTGCCGGCGGCGTCGCGGCGCTTGATCAGCATGTTGCGCTCGGTGCCACGCGGGGTCAAACCACCGCCCATGGCCAGCGCCTGCAGCACGGTCATGCCGCGCTCCAGACGGAAGGTGCCGGGCCGCTGGACTTCCCCGTAGATGTAGATGCGCTGCGCGCGCTCGACGTAAATGACGTCGTTCGGCGACATTTCCAGATCGCGGTTGAGGTCGCCGTTACGCACCATCTCGACAATATCGATGGTTTCTTTGACGGTGGCGCCATCGCGCTTGCGGATCAGGCTGATGGTGTCGCTGCCATCGGGGCTAATGCCGCCGGCCTGGGCCAACAGATCCATGACGCTACGCTTGCCTTCCAACGGGTAGCGGCCTGGACGATTGACTTGGCCCAGCACCGACACCTGCTGGCTTTGCAGCGCGGTAACCAGAATATTGACTTGCGCTTTGCGCAGGAAGCCCCCGCCCTCCAACAGCGAACCGAGCTTACGCTCGGCAGCCGGCACCGTCAGGCCGCCGATCGGCACAGAACCCAGCAATGGAAAGGTGATCGTACCCGCTTCGCTGACGCGGGTCTCGACGCCCAGATCCGGGCTGCCATATACGGAAATTCGCAATACGTCGCCTGGCCCCAAATTAACATCCGCAGCAAACGGCGTTGCCATTACCAAGCCCAGCAGCGCTGCGACCATCCATTTCACCAGTCGTTTCATGATTTGCCCAACCCCATGTAAAAGTTACTATTCTTAGAAAACCGGTAGACCACTATTTCAGACCCGCGACACCGCGCTCATTGGCCGAGGCCGCAGCATCGGCCGGCTTGGCGCCGGCATCGGACGCGGCGGCAGCTGCAGCCGGCTTGGCCGCAGGTGCACCCGGCGCCACGTCCTTATTCAGGTAGTCGATCTTGGCGCTGGCGCGCAGACGCTTTACTTCAGCATCGGCGGCGTCCTTGTTCTTTTTATTGAACAGGAACTGCTCGATCTGTCCGCCCGCAGCTTCAAGCGCGACCGGGCTGTCCTTAATCTCGGCGATAGAGATCAGCAGGCTGCGTTCGCCTTCCTTGATGATGAACAACTGTCCCTTCGGCATGGCCAGCAACTTACCGCTCAACTCAGGCGGCAGATCCGAACTCGCGCGCGACAATTGCGTGCGCGCAAACTTGACCTGATGCGCGTCCAACCACTCCGCCACCTCGTCCAGCGTCTTGGCGCCATCCATGGCGGTCTTAAGCGGATCTGTCATGTCACGGCTGGCGATGACCAGTTCACGCATGTCGAACACCTTGCGCTTCGAGAAAAACTCCGGATGCTGGTTGTAGTACTCCTCGACTTCCTGCTTGCTCGGACGGGAGACCGTGCCGATGCGCTTTTGCAGGTAGGCCTGGGCCACGATCAACGATTTGGCGCGCTCGATGGCCTGCACAACTTTCGGGTCGCGGTCGGTTTTTTCCTTGACAGCCTCGTTTTGCAGCAACTGGCGGTCAATCAGCGACTCCAGCAACTGCTTGCGGGCAGCTTCCTGCTGGGCCGGCTGCACGCCGGAGCGCTGCATTTCTTCGTTCAATTGCAAGACGGTGATCTCCTCACCATTGACACTGGCGAGCGCCTGGCCGGGCTTCTTTTCCTTTTCGCCGCAGGCGGACAAACCGAACGCGGCAAACAACACCAGACCGGAGCACAACAGGCGTTGCGCAACAACTTTCTTATTGTTTTTCATCAGGCCTGCGATATCAAATTGGTTCAAAATGGATTCCTCGAAAGTCTATCGTGGGCACGTCGAAAACGGCCTACCAAAGTGCGCTTGTGGTGCCACTGACAGCAAGCGGCAACCGGCATTTTTCGGCCCCGTCCGCCCGCACCTCAGGGCTCAGCTCGGGCCAGACTGCACCGCCAAAGTATGCAACCCCACCCCACAATTGTCAATATTGTAAATATTGTAAATTAAGTAATTTTTATGACTTCCCTACCAAGTAAACCTTTGCATAAAAATTCACAAACTGGATTCTAGAGCAACTTTCAAAATCCGTCACTAACTAAACGAATCGTGCGCATCCTTGCTTCCGGATCAATGAGCGTTATCCCGCTTGAGGACCACCTTGACGGTACGCAGGATGATCCACAGATCAAGCCATAGCGACCAACTGCGCAGGTAGTCAAGATCGTAACGGATGCGCGCCTCCATCTTGTCGAGCGTCTCGGTTTCGCCGCGCAAGCCGTTGACCTGGGCCCAACCGGTTATACCGGGCTTAACCTTGTGACGCAACATGTATCCTTTGATCAGCTTACGGTATTGTTCATTATGCGCCACCGCATGCGGCCGCGGCCCGACGATACTCATCCGCCCCTGAAGCACGTTGATAAATTGCGGCAGCTCGTCCAATGAGCTGCGGCGCAGGAAGGCGCCGACCCTGGTAACGCGCTGGTCGTTCTTGGTAGCCTGCACCACGGTTGCACCATCCTCTGCCACCGTCATCGAACGGAATTTGTAGACGATAATTTCCTCGCCATATAGGCCGTATCGGCGCTGGCGGAAAATCACCGGCCCTGGTGACGTGAATTTCACCGCCAGCGCGATCGCCAGCATGACGGGCAGCAGCCCGAGCTGTATTACCACTCCCAGCGCAATATCGCTGGCGCGCTTAATCATGCTGTTAAAGCCGGTGAACGGCGTTTCGCAGATGGCGATGACGGGCATGCCGCCGACGTTATCGAAGCGCGCCTGCATCAGGTCGAACACATAGATGTCGGGCAAAAAATAGACCGAGGCGGTCGTATCCTGCAATTCATCAAGCAGCTTGCGGATGCGCGGCTGAGCCGAAATCGGCTGGCTGATGAAAATCATCTTGATATGATGTTCACGCACATGACCGGCGATATCGCTCATATTCCCTAACATCGGATGCTGCATCTCTGATGGCCAACGATCTTCGGTGCGGTCGTCGAAGAAACCGTGCACCTGCATGAACAGGTTGGGATGTTGTTCAATAGTGCGGGCGAACTTGAGCCCGACGTCATTGGCACCGATGATAATGACCGAGCGCACCTCGCTGGGATTGGCCGGATCGGAGCCGAGCTTGCGAGCAGCCAGGTGACTGGCCAGCAGCAGGAATGGCGTGGCGACAAACCATGTCACCACCAGCGCGTAGTTGAAATGGTTGGACAGGCCGCTGGCCGAGCCAATGAACACCAGTATCCCGACGGTGAGCGCCCAGCCTCCGACAATGTCGCGCGAGTACGCCAGCATGCGGCCGCTGCGCCAGGTACGGTAGGGATCAACGTGCTGGTACACCGCCGAAGATATAAAGAACGCAAGCACCATCAACACCAGCGCATAGCCGCTGAATGGCTCCGCATATAAGATCGAGCACAAGTACAGGTTTCCCATGATGATCAGGGGATCGAGAATGCGCTGAAAGAAAGAAATCAAAGGGATATCGTTAACCGTCATGTCATGTGCTAAAACTGTGCTGTCGCGGTCAGCGACATACCATTGGCTTTGTAAGTGCCGCTGCCTAAAAACGGACTGCCGCTGCGTTTTTCGGTGAAAGCGTTCACCCCGAATTGCAGTACGCTCAGCGGATTGTAGGTCAACCCCAGAGAGGCGGAGCGGATGGTGTCCGTCAGGTCGATCGGCAAAGCCACGCCGCCAGCCGCGCTGAAATCACGCTTTTCGCGGCGCAGCGAGCTGTTGACCGCGATCTTGGCTGTGGCATTCCAGACCGCGTTCAGGCTGCCCCCTTTGTTCAGGCTGCTATTGACGATGGAACTTTCCACCGCCGAGAACTCGCGCCAGGCCGCCGCCGAGAAACGCAGTTTGCCGGTGGGATTCCAGTTAGCCGTCACGCGCCCGTTGACGCCGCTGGTGTCGCGCACGGTGAAGAAGTTATGCTCGCGCTTCGCCCGGCCGGCCAGCACCTGAACCTGGGTGGCTTCGCCCAAGTACCAGAAGATGTTGAGCTTTATTTCACGCTGGGTAAAGCCGTCGTCGATCGCTATTCCGCCGAAATTACGCTGATTGGGGTAGCGCCCCCGCAGTTCGCGGCCGACCAGGCCGATCCGGCTGCCGGTGCTGGCCAGATAGTCGACGCCGAACTCCGTCAGGTCTTCGGTGCGGTCGTTAAACTGTTGTGCCAGCAGGTCGTAGGAAAACTTATTGCGGGTAAAGCCACCGCGTACCTGCCAGCTCGGCAGGAAGCGCCAGGCGCCGTCCATATACTCCCCGCGCTGCACGCGCAGATTGCGTTCGCTGGTATGAAAGTCGGTAAACGGCGTCAGCGTTTGCGCGTAACTGCCACCAACATGGCCGTCGAGGTGCTCGAACAAATGCCACTGGAGCGCCGCACTGAAATCTTGGCCGTTGTAGTTGAGCTGATCATAATGGCTGAACGTCACGCGCGACACCTTGGCCTGGGCCGTCAACACTTGGCGGCCGATCGGGCGCTCCAGCTGAAGCCCAGCCACCGCCGACCGCAAATCGTCGTCGCGTTGCTGGCCGGGAGCGAGCGGCGCGTCGTCCGACAGGCGCAGCAGGTTATCCTCGTGGCTGTAGGTCACCGATGCGAACGGATGTATCGTGTCGCTGAGCGCCGCGTTGGCACCTCCGCAAAACAGGCCTCCTATCAGGAAGGCCATGCCGTACCGCTGGCATTGGCGCGGCGCTTTGGCCGCCAGAACCCGGCTGGAGGGGGGGAGGTGTTTTCGCGAAGAACTCAACATTGTCATTTCGTCTCTTGAGATGTCAAACAGCTATTTGTGAATATTACCAGTAAGTCCAGTTGCCAGTGGCAATTATCCAGGCGCCCAGCAAGCCATTCGTCACACCATGCGCAAGGATCGGCGACCATAACTGACGACTACGTATATATAGCAGACTATAAACGGCGCCAGCAACCACCCCGGCCAGCCACAGATTGTGCTCGACGCCGAATAATATCACTGAGACAATGAAAGCCTTGGCACTGCTACGTGCGGGATCGCCCTGGAGAAAATCCTGCGTGTCGATCCAGCGCATCAGGAACGAACGCCAGAACAGTTCCTCCATCACCGGCACCACCAGCGCCGCGCCGGCGATCCGCACGGCCACCAACGCCCAGTCTATCGCACCGCCATTATGAGGATCGAATCCCGCCGAACTCCCCACCTTCATCCAGTCGGCGTTAAGGCTAATCCACAACAACAGCACCAGTACGCCAGCGGCCATGGCGACGGCAATGCCACGCGCGGCGAGCCAAGGTCCGGCCAACTCGCTGTAACGGCGGCGATAGGCGATTAAAATGGCCAGCACCGTGCCGACTTTGACTGCGTAAAGCCAGCGCAACTCTTGCGCCCCCCATCCAAGCCAGCCCAGCATGTCGGCAATAAAAATGAAGGAGAGATAGGCGGCGAAAGGCAGAATGCGGGGCCAGGCAGCCCCGTTAAGCATGCGGATCTCGCCGCAGACCAGCACCATCAGGGACGCCGGGCACACCAGGCAAAGCAGTTACGGTCATGCATCTTCCAATCTGCAGTAGAGGGCCGAGGCAGGTTAATCCGCCAAAAATCATGCATATGCTACAACAAATTTGCGTATTATTGTAGCTGACAATTTGGCAACCAACATCGCTGCGCCGGCCGACCGGAGCGCTCAGCCTGCCTTAGCGGATTCGATAGCCTCCCAACGCTCCAGCGCGGCCAGCAATTCGCCATCGATGTCGGCGATGCGCGCATTGACCCGCTTGGCTTCGGCCGCATTTTTCTTGTAGAAATCAGGATCGGACAATTGCAGATTGAGTGCAGTCTGCTCATCCTCGAGCGCGGCGATAAGCTTGGGCAGTTCGTCCAGCTCGCGCTGCTCTTTGAAGCTGAGTTTTTTTTGCTTGGTAGGCGGCGCAACTGCGGCGCCAGCCGCGCTCGCCACAGGCTCCGCCTTGGCGGCCGCCTTGGCCGACGCACTCGGCACGGTGCTGCGCACTCGTTCCCAGTCACTGTAGCCGCCGACGAACTCGCGCCACTTGCCCTCGCCCTCGGCCACCACCACCTGGGTCACCACGTTATCGAGGAAGGTGCGGTCGTGGCTGACCAGGAACACGGTGCCGGTATAGTCTTCCAGCAATTCCTCCAGCAATTCCAGGGTGTCAATATCTAGGTCGTTGGTCGGCTCGTCCAGCACCAGGCAGTTGGCCGGCTTCGCAAACAGGCGCGCCAGCAACAGACGGTTGCGCTCACCACCCGACAGTGACTTGACAGGTGAACGGGCGCGCTCCGGCGCGAACAGGAAGTCGCCAAGATAGCTCATCACGTGCTTGCGCTGTCCATTGATCTCGACCCAGTCGCTGCCGGGGGCAATGGTCTCCATCAGATTGGCTTCTTCGTTGAGCTGAGTACGCATCTGGTCGAAATACGCCACTTGCAGCTTGGTCCCGAGCTTGGCGACGCCGCTGTCCGGCTCCAGCTCACCGAGTATCATCTTCAGCAGCGTAGTCTTACCGGCGCCGTTGGCGCCGATCAGGCCGACCTTGTCGCCGCGCAGGATAGTGCCAGTGAAATTACTGACGATGACGCGCTCACCGAAGTTCTTGCTGACGCTTTCCAGCTCGGCGACGATCTTGCCGGAACGTTCGCCGGCCGTTACTTCCAGTCGAACCTGGCCCTGCTGGTCACGACGCACCGCGCGCTGTACTCGCAGCGCCTCCAGGCGCCGCACGCGACCCTCGTCGCGCACGCGGCGCGCCTTGACGCCCTTACGTATCCAGACTTCTTCCTGCGCCAGAAACTTGTCGAATTTGGCGTTTTCCACCTCTTCGTTTTCCAGCTGTTCGGCCTTACGAGTCTGGTAAGCGCTGAAATTACCTGGGTATGAAAGTAGCCGGCCGCGATCCAGTTCGATGATGCGAGTCGCTACATTGTCGAGGAAAGAGCGGTCGTGGGTGATGAACAGCACGCTGCCCTTGAAATCGCGCAGCAAGCCTTCCAGCCACATGATGGACGTGAAGTCCAGGTGGTTGGTAGGCTCATCAAGCAGCAGCACGTCCGGCGCAGACACCAGCGCGCGCGCCAGCGCCACCCGCTTTTGCATGCCTCCCGACAACGTTTTCATGAGCATGTCACCGGTAAGGTTCAAGCGGTCGAGCACCGTTTCCACCTTGTTGGGCAAGCTCCAGGCATCGGCTGCATCGAGCTTAACCTGGATATCGTGCATGCGCTCCATGACGGCGTCGTCGTTGCCCTGGCCAAATTGCCCGGTCAGCGCGTCGTACTCCTTGAGTAAATCTTGCAACTCCCCCATGCCGGAAGCAACCGCGTCGAATACGCTCATGTCCGGGTCGAACACGGGTTCCTGCTCGACATAGGCGATCTTGATGCCCTGCTGCATCACCAGCAAGCCATCGTCAAGCTTGAATCGACCGGAGATAATTTTAAGCAACGACGATTTGCCGGTGCCGTTGCGGCCGATCAGACCGACGCGCTCGCCCGTTTCCAGCGAAAATTCCGCGTGATCGAGGAGCGCGACGTGGCCGAACGCCAGTTGCGCTGAGGAAAGAGAGATAACTGCCATAGTGAGTATGCTGATCCGGCACTTAGCGGCATGCGCCGAAAGTTCGCCTTGAGATGAATGAAGCCGGTATTGTACCGGCTGTTGCGGTCAAGGGAGCAATTTCCGCTGCCGCCGTGCGCATGCTGGTATCGCCAACAGGAATCGAACCTGTATCTGATTCTTAGGAGGAACCTGTTCTATCCGTTGAACTATGGCGACACGCTGAAAGCAGCGCAATTGTACAGGTTACCCAGCGTCCCGAACAGGGGAGCGTCACATCCCAAGCGCCCCCCCGTACGCGGTTTTTTTATACCTTACGACGACGCATCAAACCCAGCGCGGCCAAGCCAACCAGCAACATTGCGGCCGACGCTGGCTCCGGCACGGCGGAAATGGAGAAGACCTGAATTGCGCCATAGGTGACGTTAGGGGCGACGTAGGGCGAACCATCCAGCAAACTCGTGTAGAAATTAGTACCGGTCTCATCGATATACGAGTACATCAGCGACAGACCGTGGGTCAGGTCCTTCCCCACAAATAAATCATTGCCATAACCGAAAGTCGGACCATAATCAATGTGGTTGTAGGTCTGATATGAACCGAGGGTATCGAGCGCATAGGTCTTCGGCGTTTGCAGATGCTTGGCCCCCGTGGTCAGGTTAAACAGGAATGCTGTTCGGTCAGCCTGGTCAGAAGTAATATTGTAGCTGCCCTTGGTCGACCAGCTTTGCGGATCATAGCCGCCCACCAGCCAAGTCTGACCGGTAGAATTGGTCGCCTCCATCACCGCAAAGGTACGCCCCTTGCCATCGACTGCCTCGTGGAACTCTGTCGACGTGTCGCCAGCAATTTTTGTATAAATATTCGTCAGCTTGATTTGCCCCTCACCCAACCAGTTAGCCAGTTGCGCTTGATCGGCGGCGCTGAGCAACGATGTGCCAGCAAAGGCGGGCGCGCCATATCCGAACGATACCAGTGCCAGCAGGGCGAAGACACTGCGATTGATGTATTTCCCCATGATTTCCTCGGCAAATGTAAAAATTAAAATCTTGTACTATGTGATTGTTAAATATAGCACAGTTCATCGCCGACCTTTATTTTTCGTACCTTTTACTTTATTTTATGCATTTTTCAATGCGTCATGGCACCACCGCCGTTACCTCAATCTCCACCCGCGCCCTATCTTCCACCAGTCCGGCCACCTGCACCGCCGTCATGGCCGGGAAATGCAAGCCGATGACTTCGCGGTAGGCCGCGCCGACCTCCCTGTAGGCGGCCACATACTCCTTTTTATCGATGACGTACCACGTCATCCGCACAATATGCTCGGGCCGCGCACCGGCCTCGGCCAGCACCTCGACCGCGTTCTGCAGCGCCTGGCGCACCTGGCCGGCGAAGTCGTCGGTGTGGAACACGCCCTGCCCGTCCCACCCTATCATGCCGCTGACGCACACCGTGCGTCCGCTGGCGGCCACGCCGTTCGAATAGCCACGCGGCCGGACCCAGCCCGACGGTTGAAGAAATTCCATCATTGTTCCTTGGTGTGTTCTTGGGTATTCGCGGCGCGCAGCAATTCGCGCGCGATGATCAGTTGCTGTACTTCGGTGGCGCCCTCGTAGATGCGCAGCGCGCGGATCTCGCGGTACAGGCGCTCGACCGGCTGTTCGCTGACCACGCCCAGGCCGCCGAACATCTGCAGCGCGGCGTCGATCACCTGCTGCGCCGTTTCGGTGGCCGTCAGCTTGGCCATCGCCGCCTCCCTGGTGACATTGCGGCCCTGGTCGCGCTGCCAGGCGGCGCGGTAGGTCAGCAGCGCGGCGGCGTCGATGCCGGTCGCCATCTGCGCCAGCTTGGCCTGCGTCATCTGGAAATCGGCCAGCATCTGGCCGAACATCTTGCGCTGCATGGTGTGCGCCAGCGCCTCGTCCAGCGCCCTGCGGGCGAAGCCCAGCGCGGCCGCCGCCACCGAGGTGCGGAACACGTCCAGCGTCGACATCGCCACCTTGAAGCCCTGCCCCGCCGCGCCGATGCGCTGCGCGGCCGGCACGCGGCAATCGCGCAACACCAGCCGCGCCAGCGGATGCGGGGCGATCACCTGGATACGCCCGGCGATCTCGAAGCCCGGCGTGTCGGCGTCGACGATGAAGGCGCTGATGCCGCGCGCACCCGGCTGTTCACCCGTCCGCGCGAACAACACGTAGAAGTCGGCGATGCCGCCGTTGGAGATCCAGGTCTTCTCGCCGTTGAGCACATAGTGGTCGCCATCCTGCACCGCCGCGCACTGCATGGCGGCGACGTCGGAACCGGCCTGCGGCTCGGACAGCGCGAAGGCGGCGATCGCCTCGCCGCGCGCTACGCGCGGCAGGTAGGCCTGGCGCTGGGCCGGCGTGCCGTGCAGGCTGATGGCGCCCGAGCCCAGGCCCTGCATGGCGAAGGCGAAATCGGCCAGGCCGTTGTGGCGCGCCAGCGTTTCGCGGATCAGGCAGATGGCGCGGGTGTCGATGTTCTCGCCTGCCGCGCCGGCGATCGCGTGCCGCAGCCAGCCGGCGTCGCCCAGCTGGCGCACCAGCCGGCGGCAGGCGGCATCGACGTCGGCCTCGTGGTGCTGCGCGATGTTCTGCGCGGCCCAGGCGTCGAGTTCGCGCTCCAGCAGCGCGTGGCGCGGCTCGAAGAACGGCCATTCCAGATAGGTTTTATCACTCATCAGTCGCCCTCGAATTCCGGTTTTTGCTTGGCCACGAAGGCGTGGTAGGCGCGGTGGAAATCGTTGGTCGCCATGCAGATCGCCTGCGCCTGCGCTTCCGCCTCGATGGCTTCGTCGACGCCCATATTCCATTCCTGCTGCAGCATCTTCTTGGTCATGCCGTGGGCGAAGGTCGGACCGTCGGCCAGGCCTAGCGCGAAGGCGCGCGCGGACGCCAGCAGCGCTTCCGGTTCCTGCAGGCTGTTGAAGTAGCCCCAGCGCTCGGCCTCCGCGCCGGACATCGAGCGTCCGGTGTACAGCAGCTCGGCCGCGCGGCCCTGGCCGATCACGCGCGGCAGCAAGGCGCAGGCGCCCATGTCGCAGCCGGCCAGGCCGACCCGCGTGAACAGGAAGGCGGTCTTGCTGCGCGCCGTGCCGAGGCGGATGTCCGAGGCCAGCGCCAGAATCGCGCCGGCGCCGGCGCAGATGCCGTCGACCGCCGCCACGATGGGCTGCGGGCAGGCGCGGATGGCTTTCACCAGGTCGCCCGTCATGCGCGTGAACGCCAGCAGGCCGGGCATATCGAGCCTGGTCAGCGGGCCGATGATGTCGTGCACATCGCCGCCGGAACAGAAGTTGTCGCCGGCGCCGGTGATGACCACGGCCTTGACGTCGTCCGCATAGGCCAGCGCGCGGAACAGGTCGCGCAGCTCGGCGTAGGAATCGAAGGTCAGCGGGTTTTTGCGCTCGGGGCGGTTGAGCGTCAGCGTGGCGACGCCGCCGCTGACCTCAAACAGAAAATGGCTGGCCTGGTAGTCGGCCAGCGCGGCGCGGTTGCCGGGCAGTTGCCGGGCTTCGCCGGGAAGATAGCGCATGGTGTGGTTCCTTATTTTTCGTCCGAGGCGTTCAGGTGCTGCTTCATCTGCGACAGCAGGTCGATCATCTGGCTCTTGTCGGCGCCGGACAAGCCTTGCAGCAGCTCGGCGATCCAGCCTTCGTGTTCGGCGGCCATGGTGGCGAAGGCCTTGCGGCCGGCCGCCGTCAGCTTGACGCTGTAGGCGCGGCCGTCCTTCGGGTCCGGCACGCGCACCACCAGCTTTTCCTGCTCCAGCTGGTCGGTGATGCCGGTGATGTTGCCGCCGGTGACCATCATGCGCTTGGACAGCTCGCCCATGCGCAGTCCCTGCGGATAGCGCTCCAGCTGCGCCATCAGGTCGAAGCGCGGCAAGGTGATGCCGAAGCTGGCGCGCAGCCGGCTGCGGATTTCGTTCTCGATCCTGACGGTGCAGGACAGCATGCGCAGCCACAGCTTGAGCGACTGGTGATGGTCCTGCGTCAGGCGGCTGGCCAGGTCCAGCACCGGCGCGTTCTCGTCCTCGATCGGGTTGGGATTGTTTTCGTTGTCTGAAAATGGTGGCATAGTTTCCTCGTACTTCACATTACTTCTCCGCCGGCGACGGCGACGGATTGTCCATTCATGGCGCCCGCTTCGGGCAGGCAAAGCCAGGCTACGGCGCTGGCGACTTCCTCGCTTCGCACCAGCCGCTTCTGCGGATTGCCGGCCGCCAGTTCGGCGCGCGCCTCGTCCTCGCTGCGGCCGGTCCTGGCGACGATGTTGGCGACCGCCTCGCGCACGATGTCGGTTTCGGTGTAGCCGGGGCAGACGGCGTTGACCGTCACGCCCTTGGTGGCCACCTCCAGCGCCAGCGCGCGCGTCAGGCCGATCACGCCGTGCTTGGCGGCGACGTAGGCCGACACGTAACGATAACCGACCAGCCCCGCCGTCGAGGCGACGTTGACGATGCGGCCCCACTTCGCCTCCAGCATGCCGGACAGCGCGGCCTGGGTGCAGTGGAAGGTGCCGGTCAGGTTCACGTCCAGCATGCGCCGCCACAGCGCGGCGTCGGTCTTGCCGAACGGCGCGGGCGCGGCCTGGCCGGCGTTGTTGACCAGGATGTCGATGCGGCCGAAGCATGCGGCGGCGGCGGCGAAACCGTTGCGCACAGAATCCTCATCGGTCACGTCCAGCACCTGCATGGCGACCGCCCCGCCCAGCGGCTGGGCGATGGCGTTCATGGAATCGACGGCGGCCAGCAGCGCCTGCGCATCGCGGCCCGCCAGTGTGACGCGCGCGCCGCGCAACAGCAAGGCCTGCGCGCAGGCGGCGCCGATGCCGCGCGCGCCGCCCGTCACCAGCGCGTGCTTGCCAGCCAGCGGCAGGTTCGCGCCAACCGGGGGCGAACCGGGCGCAAGATAGGCCGCGCGGGATTTGTTCGCGGTGCTCATCTGCTCATCCTTCCAGCAGCTTGGCCGCGACCTGCTGCGGCGTGAGGCCGGTATTGGCCGCCGCCAGCTGGCGCTCGCGTTCGAGATTGCGCTCCAGCTGCTGCTTGGCCGGCAGGTACTGCTTGGGCCAGGCGATGGCGGAGTAGCCGATCTTGGCCGCTTCCGCCAGCGTCCACGCCGGATTGGCCAGGTGCGGGCGGCCGACGGCGCACAGGTCGGCGCGGCCGGCGGCGATGATGCCGTTGGCGTGGTCGGCTTCGAAGATCGAGCCGACCGCGATCGCGGCGATGCCCGCCTCGTTGCGGATGCGGTCCGCGAACGGCGTCTGGAACATGCGGCCGTAGACCGGTTTTTCCAGCTTGCTGACCTGGCCCGACGAGCAGTCGATCATGTCGGCGCCGGCGGCCTTGAACAGGCGGGCGATGCGCACCGCGTCGTCCGGCGTGATGCCGCCTTCGACCCAGTCGTGCGCGGAGATGCGTACGCTCATCGGCTTGTGCTGCGGCCATGCGGCGCGCATCGCGGCGAACACGCGCAGCGGATAGCGGCAGCGGTTTTCCAGGCTGCCGCCGTATTCGTCGCCGCGCTCGTTGGTCAGCGGCGAGATGAAGGAAGACAGCAGGTAGCCGTGCGCGCAGTGCAGTTCCAGCCAGTCGAAGCCCGCCGCGTCGGCCGCCTGCGTGGCGCGCACGAAGTCGGCCTCGATGCGGTCCATGTCGGCCGCCGTCATGCCGCGTGCGGTCTGCGATATGCCGGCCAGGTATTGCTGCGGCGAGGCGGAGACCAGCGGCCAGTTGCCCTTCTCCAGCGGCTGGTCGATGCCGTCCCACATGGCGCGGGTCGAACCCTTGGCGCCGGCGTGGCCCAGTTGCAGCGCGATCCTGGCGTCGCTGTGCTGGTGGACGAAATCGACGATGCGCTTCCAGGCCTGCGTGTGCTCCGGCGCGTACATGCCGGGACAGGCCGGCGTGATGCGCGCATCGGCCGACACGCAGGTCATTTCGGCGAACACCATCGCCGCGCCGCCCAGCGCGCGCGCGCCGAGATGGGCCAGGTGATAGTCGCCGACGACGCCGTCGACCGCGCTGTATTGCGCCATCGGCGAGACGACAATGCGGTTCTTCAGAACGACGTCGCGCACCTTGAACGGCGTGAACATCGGCGGCGCGGCCTTGGCCGGCGCCAGGCCGGCCTGCTCGCCGGCGCGGGCGGCGAACCAGCGCTCGTAGTCCGCCACGTAGGCCGCGTCGCGCAGGCGCAGGTTCTCGTGCGACAGGCGCTGGCTGCGCGTCAGCATCGAATAGGCGAACTGCGGCGCTTCCATCGCGGTGTAGCGCTCGACGTTCTCGAACCACTCCATCGAATTGCGCGCCGCGCTTTGCAGCTTGATGACCTCCACCGCGCGCGCCGCCTGGTAGGCCGCCAGCGCAGCCTTCGCATCCGCATGCAGGCCGAAGCACCGCGCCAGTTCGATCGCGTCCTCCAGCGCCAGCTTGGTGCCGGAGCCGATCGAATAGTGCGCCGAGTGCGCGGCGTCGCCCATCAGCACCACCGGGACAGGTTGGTCTCCCACCGCGTTCCAGTGCACCCACTGCCCGCAGACGATGCGCGGGAACTTGATCCACATGCCGGAGCCGCGCAGGTGCGCCGAATTGGACATCAGTTCATGCCCGTCCAGCTGCTCCGCGAACAGCCGCTCGCAATACGCGATCGACTGCTCCGCGCTCATCTCCTCCAGCCCCGCCGCGCGCCACACCGATTCCGGCGTCTCGACGATGAAGGTCGAGGTGTCGCCGTCGTACTGGTAGATGTGGGCCTGGAACCAGCCGTGCTCCGTCTGTTTGAAGGCGAAGGTGAAGGCGTCGAACTTCTTGCGCGTGCCCAGCCACACGAAGCGGCACTGGCGCGCTTCGATCTGCGGCTGGTAGCTGTCGGCGTAGCGGCTGCGGGTGCGGCTGTTCAGGCCGTCGGAGGCGATCACCAGATGCGCGTTGTAGCGGGCGGCGATCTGCTGGTCGTCCATGACGTCGGTCTCGAACACCAGCGACACGCCCAGCTCCTCGCAGCGCTGCTGCAGGATGTTGAGCAGGCGCTTGCGGCCGATGCCGCAGAAACCGTGGCCGCCGGACGTGACCTTCTCGCCCTTGAAGCAGACGTCGATATCGTCCCAGTGGTTGAACGCTTGCAGGATGGCGCGCGCGGTCGCCTCGTCGGAGTTCATCAGGTTGCCCAAGGTCTGGTCGGAGAACACCACGCCCCAGCCGAAAGTGTCGTAGGGACGGTTGCGCTCCACCACCGTGATCTGGTGGGACGGGTCCTGCTTCTTCATCAACAGGCTGAAATACAGCCCGGCGGGGCCGCCGCCTATGCAAACGATATTCATGCGATTCTCTTTATTCGGTGCGCAGCTTGAAGCGCTGCAGTTTTCCGGTTTCGGTGCGCGGCAGCGCGCTCAGGTAGCGGATCGCGCGCGGATACTTGTACGGCGCGATCTGCCCTTTGACGAATTCCTGCAGTTGCGCCGTCAACTCCGGCGACGCTTCGTGGCCCGGCTTGAGCACCACGTGGGCCTCGACGATCTGCCCGCGCTCCTCGTCGGCCCGGCCGATCACGCCGCATTCGGCCACGGCGGGATGGCGCAGCAGCGCGTCCTCCACTTCCGGCCCGGCGATGTTATAGCCGGCCGAGATGATCATGTCGTCGGTGCGCGAGCGATAGTAGAAATAGCCGTCGGCGTCCATCTCGTAGGCGTCGCCGGTCAGGTTCCAGCCATTGAGCACGTAGTCGCGCTGGCGCTCGTCCGCCAGGTAGCGGCAGCCGGTCGGGCCCTTCACCGCCAGCCGGCCGATCACGCCCGGCCCGACCGGATTGCCGTCGTGGTCGAGGATGCAGGCCTGGTAGCCCGGCACCGGTTTGCCGGTGGCGCCCGGCCGTATCTGGTCGCCCGCCGCCGAAATGAAAATATGCAGCAGTTCGGTGGCGCCTATGCCGTCTATCATCGCCAGCCCGGTGGCCTGGCGCCAGCTCTCGCGCGTGGCCAGCGGCAGCGCCTCGCCGGCCGAGACGCTTTTCTGCAGGCTGCCGATGTCGTACTTGCCGGCCAGCGGCGCCATCTGCCGGTAGAAGGTGGGCGCCGTGAAGCACACGGTGGCGCGGTATTGTTCGATCGCCTTGAGCAGGGTTTCCGGCGTCAGTTTTTCCAGCAGCACGGCGGTCGCGCCGACCCGCAACGGGAACAGCAGCAAGCCGCCCAGGCCGAAGGTAAAGGCCAGCGGCGGCGTGCCGATGAAAACGTCGCTGCGCTGCGAAGCCAGCACCGAGCGCGGGAAGCAGTCGCAGATCGCCATCACGTCGCGATGGAAATGCATGGTGCCCTTGGGGATGCCGGTGGTGCCGGAGGTGAAGCTGATCAGGCAAACGTCGTCGGCCGCCGTGTCCACCGCGTCGAAACTGGCCGGCTGCTGCGCCATCAGCGCTTCCAGCGAGCCATCGGCGGCGCCGAACCACAAGGTCTTCGCCTTCACCGCGGCGGGCATATCCACCGCTTCCATTTCGGCGCGCAGGCCGTCGGCGCACAGCACGGCGTTGATCTCGGCCTTGGCGGCGATCGTGCCCAGTTCGCGCGCGCGCAGCAGCGGCATGGTGGGCACCGCGATGCAGCCGGCCTTGAGCACCGCCAGCACGCAGGCCGCCATCATCGGATGGTTGGCGCCGCGCAGCAGCACGCGGTTGCCCGCCTCCAGCCCCAGCGGGCCGCGCAGCACATGGGCGATGCGGTCGATCCGCTCCAGCAGCTGCGCGTAGGTCCAGCTGAGCTGCTCGCCGCGCACCGCGACGCGCTCGGCGCCGCCGCCGGCCAGCGCGCCGTCGAACAGCTCCGCCACGCAATTGAGGCGCGGCGGGTATTGAAGCTCGGGCAGGTCGAAGCGCAACTCGGGCCACTGCTCCGGCGGCGGCAAGTGCTCGCGCGCGTAGCGGTCGGTATGTGCGCTGTCGCCGCTGGCAACGGAAGCGCTGGCGGAACTGGCTGTCGGTCTGGTCATGGTCGCCCTGAAGTTGAAGGTCGTTCGGTATCCGCTGCTCACCCAGCAGATACTTTAAACCTAAAATATCTCAACATCAAGCGAATATCGAGAACCTTCCGCCCTCCATGCCGCGCGCGGGGATCGGCTCAGCATGGGTTCCCGCCTGCGCGGGAACGACGGCGAGGAGCTTGCTCGTGCCACCGGCGGCGGCATTCAAGCGCCCGCACCCTGCCGCACCAGGCCCGATTGATGAATCACGGCGCGCACCACGTCGGCCAGCACCGCTTGCACGGCCTCGTTGGTCAGGCCGCCGGGATCGAAGCCCTTCAGCGCAACGGCCGCGCCGTCCAGGCCCAGCGTGACGCAACCGGCGTGCAGGCGGTCGATGCGCGCCTGCGCCTCCGGCTGCTGGGCCTTGGCCAGCAGGACCTCGAGGTCGCCGCTGGCGGCGGTCAGCTGGTTCTGGAAACCGCTCAGGTAGACCAGCAGCCGCTCGGCGTTGATGCCCAGGCGGCGCATGGTGGTGGCGGGATCTTCGGCGTGGTGGTCGTAGCCGCTGGCCGCCTGGTCGAGGAAATTCACCAGGTGCACGCGCACCTGCTCGGCCTGGAATGGTTTGACGATGTAGCCGGCAGCGCCGGAACTGGAGGCCTGCTGCACGGTATCCTTGTCGTTGGCCGACGTCACCAGCACGAAGGGCATGGTGTTCAGTTCCGCATGCGCCTTCACGCGCTGCAGCAGCTCCATGCCGGACAGGCGCGGCATGCGCAGATCGCAGAAGCAGATCGCGGGACGCAGCCCGTCTTCCAGCTGCTGCCAGGCGTCGGCGCCGTCTTCCGCTTCGACGATGTCGAACTTGCCGCAGCTGTCGATCAGGTGCATCAACACCATGCGCGAGACGACATCGTCGTCGACTACCAGAACTTTCATGAGACTCCCTGTGCCCTAAACAACTACTCTTGTGTGACCTCAGTACGGCACTTTCCGACGATATTACATGAAAAACCGGGCCCATACGTCCTGGACAGACAAGGATTTATACGAATTGCCGCAGCTTACAAAGTGCTAGCCGCGCCGGCCCGCCGCAGCAAGGCGCGCAACTGGGGCATGGCGCCGACGATGCGCGGCCAGTTGCCATGGTCCGCATCGAGCTCCAGTTCCCCGCACAGCGCCTGCAATTCCTGCTCGTCCAGATAGCCGGCGCTGCCCTTCATGCCATGCAGCAGTCGGCTGGCGGTGTCGGCATCGGCCTGCGCCACCGCGCGTTCCAGCTCCGCCAGCCGCAGCGGCGCGTCCTGGTGGAAGACGCTGCGCAGGCGCAGTTTCAGGTCGCTGCCGCCGCTGTGTTGCGCCAGCCGGGCCGGTTCCTCGTCGGCCGGCGCCACGCCGAACAGCGAGTCCAGCTCCGGCGTGCCCAGCGCCGGGTTGTGGCGCGGCTCCATGCGCGGCAGCTGGACGCCCCGCTGCAGCTGGCGTTCGATCGCGCGGCTGAGCTGGAAGTGCAGCTTGTCCTCGTCGATCGGCTTGGTCAGGAAATCGTCCATGCCGGCGGCCAGGTAGCGGCTGCGGTCTTCCTCGCTGGCGTTGGCGGTCAGCGCGATGATCATCAGTTCCTGGTCGCGCACCGGCGCCGCCTCGCTGCCGCCCGAACGTATCATGCGGGTGGCGCTGGCGCCGTCCATTTCCGGCATGCGGCCGTCCATCAGGATCAGGTCATAGCGGGTCAGCGAGCAGGCCTTGACCGCCAGCGCGCCGTTGGCCGCGATGTCGACCTTGTGGCCCAGGTCCTCCAGCATCATGCGGATGATGATCTGGTTGGTCGGGAAGTCCTCCGCGCACAGCACCTTGAGCTGGTGGCTGTGCGGCTCGCGCGGCACGTGCGGCACCAGCGGCGGCGGCACGCCGTTGGCCAGCGGCAGCTCGAAGGAGAAGGTGCTGCCCTGGCCCGGCGCGCTGACGGCGTTGATGCCGCCGCCCATCAGCTCGACCAGCTGGCGGCAGATCGCCAGCCCCAGGCCGGTGCCGCCGTAGCGGCGCGTGGTGGAGGCGTCGGCCTGCTCGAACTGCTGGAACAGGCGCGGTATGGCGTCCGCCTCGATGCCGATGCCGGTGTCGGTGACGCTGAAGCGGATGCGGTTGAGCGCTCCCTTGTAGCCGGCGCGGGCCCGCGCGTCGTCCTCCTGCGGCACGCGTTCGACGCGCATCCGCACCGAGCCATGCTCGGTGAACTTGAAGGCGTTGCCGACCAGGTTGACCAGCACCTGGCGCAGCCGGGTCGGATCGCCGACCACGAACTGCGGCAGGCCCTCGCCGAACTCCAGGCAAAATTGCACGCTGTGCGCGGCGGCCTGCTCCTCGAACAGGCTGACCACGTTCTCCACCGCCGACGACAGCGAGTAGTCGATATTCTCGATGGTCAGCTTGCCGGCCTCGATCTTCGAGAAATCCAGCAGGTCGTTGATGATCGACAGCAGCGACTGGGCGCTGGCCTGGCCGCGCAGGATCTGCTCGCGCGTGCTGACCGCCAGCCGGCTGTCGCGCAGCGCGAAGCCCAGCATGCCGATCACGCCGGCCAGCGGGGTGCGCATCTCGTGGCTCATATTGGCCAGGAATTCGGACTTCTGGCGGGTGGCGTCTTCCGCCTTCTGCTTGGCCAGGCGCAGGCGCTCGTCGTTCTCCTGCAAGGCGCGGTTGGCCAGCGCCAGCTCCTCGGTGTGCAGCCGCACCTGGCGTTCCTGTTGCAGCAACTGGGCCTGGGTCTGGCGCAGGGTTTGCAGCGTCTCTTCCAGCTGCTGGTAGGCGCGGGCGTTTTCCAGGCCGGCGGCGGCGTGCGAGGCCAGCGTCTGCAGCATGTCCATGTGGACCTGCTGGTAGCGGTGCTTCTCGACGCTCTGCACGCACAGCAGGCCGACCACCTTGTCGTTGGCCACCAGCGGCGCATACATCATCGATTGCGCCACGGCCGCCGGCAGGCCGTCTTCGCGCAGGCAGGGCACCAGCGTGTCCAGGCCCGATTCGTCCATGTAGTTGCGGAACTCGGCCTGGAAGTCGTTGATGAACACCGGCCTGCGCTGCCTCAGGCACCACACGGCCAACTGGTTGGGTTGATCCAGGCGGCGCTGGTAGGGCAAGGTGCGCACGCCGGCGTCGATGGCGAACGGGAAGTCGATCACGCCCTGCTCCTCGCGCACGAAGCCGATGCCGAAGATCTGCGCGTCCATCAGGTGGTGCACGTGGCGGTACAGCGTGCGCATCGAGGTTTCCATGTCCAGCGTGGCGCTCATCTCGCGGCCCAGTTCGCTCAGGACCGAGATATTGCGGTGCGCCTGCTCGACGTTTTCCTTCTGCCGCTCGACCTCCTGCTTTTGCCGCTCGGTGTCGACGCGGCGCTGCTCGGCCTCGGCGCGCTGCGCCTCCGCCTCCAGGCGGCGCTGCTCCAGCTCCTGCTTCTGCTGTTGCAGCAGCAGGTTCTTATGCTCGACTTCCGCCGTGCGCGAGCCGACCAGCTCCTCCAGCCGCTGCTGCTGCTGGTGCAGGCTGCGCACCCGCGCGGCGTAGGCGGCGTAGCCGGCGCCCAGCAGGGCCAGGCCGAACAGGCCGCGGAACCACCAGGTCTTCCAGAACGGCGGCAGGATGGTGATCTCCAGCGTGGCGGCGTTGTCGTTCCAGATGCCGTCCTTGTTGGCGGCCTTGACGCGGAAGGTGTACCGGCCCGTATCGAGATTGGTGTAGGTGGCGAAGCGCTTGCTGGAGTCGGTGACCACCCAGTCCTCGTCGAAGCCCTGCAGCTGGTAGGCGAAGCGGTTGCGCTGCGGCGCCGCGTAGTGCAGCGCCGCGAACTCCAGCGAGAACACCGAGTCGCTCTCGCGCAGCGTCAGCGCGCTGGTGTATTCGATCGCCACCTTCAGCACGTCGGGATGCTCGCCCTGTCCCGGCTTGAGCGACTTGTTGAAGATCTGGAAATCGGTGATGGCGACGGTCGGCGCCACGCTGTTCTCGCGCACCTCCGCCGGCACGAAGGCGGTGATGCCGTTGAAGCCGCCGAAGTACAGCGTGCCGTCCGCCGTGCGCAGCGCGGCGCCGTCGAAGTAGGCGCCTTCGATGGTGCCGTCGGCGCCGCCGTAGTTGCGCACCAGGCCGGTGGCGATGTTCAGGCGCGACAGGCCGCTGTTGGTGCTCAGCCAGAGGTTGCCGGCGTCGTCGGGCAGGATGGAGGCGATGGCGTCGTCGGCGATGCCGTCCTTGCGCAGGTAGCGGCGGAAGCGGATGGCGCCGTCGGCCGCCACCTCCATCTTGTTCAGGCCCGCCGCCGTGCCGACCCAGATGGTGCCGCGGCCGTCCTCGTACAGGTAGTGCACCTCGTCGTGACTGAGGCTGAAGGGGTCGGCCGGGTCGCGCCGGAAGTGGCGGAACTTGCCGCTCTTGCGGTCCAGCAGATCGAGGCCGTTGAAGGTGCCTATCCACAGCTGGCCCTTGCGGTCTTCCAGGATAGGGCGCACCACGTTGTCGGACAGGCTGTCCACGTCCGACGGGTCGTGGCGGAAGGTGCGCACCTCCATGGTCTGCGGGTCGAGCCGGTGCAGGCCGCCGCGCGAGGCGATCCACAGGATGCCGCTGCGGTCGCCGACGATGTTGCGGATGGTGTCGCTGGCCGGGTCGCCGCGCACGAAGGACAGCGCCTTGATCGCGCCGCTCTCCACGTTCAGGTGGTTGACGCCGGCCCGGCCGCCTATCCACATATTGCCGTTCTTCTCGCGCCACAGCGCGGTGACCTGGTCGTCGCTCAGGCTGTTGGCGCGCCGCGGATCGTGGCGCCACACCTTGCCCTCGCCGCTGACCGGATCGTACAGATTGAGGCCGCCGCTGCTGCCCAGCCACAGCCGGCCGCGCGCCTCGGCGACGATGGCGCGCACCTTGTTGTCCGACAGCGTGTTGGGGATGTCGGCCTGGCGCACGATGCGGGCGAAGCCGCCGCTGCCCAGGTCGACCCGGCTGGCGCCGTCGTTCCAGGTGCCGACCCAGAAGGTGCCGACGCGGTCGCGGAACAGCGCCGAGATCTGGTTGTCCGCCACGCTGTGGCTGTCGCTGAATTGATGCAGATACTGCACCAGCCGGTTCTCCGACGGCAGCCAGCGCAGCAGGCCGTCGGCCTGGGTGCCGGCCCAGACGTTGGTTTCGGCGTCGACGTACAGGGTGGTGATGCTCATGCCCGGCTTCACGCCCTCGCGCGGGCCGAGGCGGCGGCGCTGCGGCTCCTTGCCCAGCAGGCGCCATTGTTCCAGCCCGCCCAAGGTGCCGACCCACAGCGTCTGCGCGCTGTCGACCTGCAGCGCCAGCACCGCGTTGTACTTGCTGTCGCCGGCGGCGTCTATGGTGAAGTGCTGGAAGCGCGAGTCGCCCGGCGCCAGCATATCGAGGCCGGTGGCGGTGGCCACCCACAGGCGGCCGGCGGCGTCGCGCGCCAGCGCGTTGACCTGGTCGTTGGCCAGGCTGCCGGCATCGGCCGGGTCGTGGTGCCAGCTGGTGAAGCGGCCGCTGGCCGGGTCGAAATGATGCAGGCCGTCGGCGCTGGCCAGCCACAGGCCGCCCTTGCCGTCGTCGGCGATGGCGCGCACGTGGCGGTTGCCGTTGCCGCGCTGCGGCGACTCGTGCGGCAGGAAGTGGGTGAAGCCCTTGGTGGCGGCGTCGTAGCGATCCAGGCCGCCGTCGGTGCCCACCCACAGCTGGCCGTCGCGGTCGAGGTGCAGCACCCGCACCCAGTTGTCGGCCAGGCTGCGCGGATCGGAGACGGCGCTCTTGTAGGTGATGGTGCGGTAGCCGTCGAAGCGGGTCAGGCCGGCCTGGGTGCCGAGCCAGACGAAGCCCTGCTTGTCCTGGGCGATGGCCAGCACCGATTCCTGCGCCAGCCCGTGCTCGACGCTGAGCTGCTCGAAGCGCAGCGTGCGCGGCGGCGCCCCCGCCCATGCGGCGGCCCCGCCCAGGCCCCACAACAGCAGGACGGGCAGCAGGAACCGACATAGTAAGCGTAGAAAAACCGTCACTGAAATCTCGTTAAAAAAGTGTGCGGACATCGTTTACCCCGCACACCGCAGGCAGGGGTCGGACCCCGTACGGGGTCCGACCCCATCGTCTCAGGGTTGCGCTTCAGGACTCGAAGAAGGCCAGCACGTCGTCCTTGCGCGCTTGCGTGTCGCGCTGTCCGAGGCGGATCAACTCGCAAGTATATGTCGATTCGAACAATAGGTAGGACGCAAGTGCGGCGCCGCGTGTTTCGGTCGCGCCTATCCCCGACAGCATGGTGCGTATCGGCGCCGGCAAACTGGCGATGTGGCGGCTGGCGATATCGTCGAGCCGCTCGGACGGCGCGATCACCAGCAGCTGCACCGGCTTGAGCGGGGTTTTCTCCAGCAGCTCCGGCGGCAGCATGGACAGGGTCTTGTTGATGCGCTCCAGCCGTTCGATGTCGACCGCCAGGCTGTCGAGAAAGATCGACGACATCGCGTGGCCGGCGATCTGCGCCAGGCTGGGATATCGGGCCGCGCTTTTTTCGGAGGCGCTGCGGGCCGGCTCGGTCAGGCGCCCGGCGCCGACCACCAGCACCTTGCTGGCGCCCAGGTGGATGGCCGGCGAGATCGGCGCCAGCTGGCGCATCGAACCGTCGCCGCAGTATTCGCGGTGGCCGCCCATGAACAGCGGCGTGGCCGGGAAGATGAACGGGATCGCCGACGACGCCAGCAAGTGCTCGACGCCGATCTGGTCCTGCAGGGCCACGCGCTGCATGCGTATCCACGGCGCGATGTCGGCGGCGGTCTGGTAGAAGGTCAGGTGGTTGCCGGCGGTGTAGGACGAGGCGGTGACGGCCAGCGCGTGCAGCAGGCCCTCGGACAGCACCGCGTCCAGCCGCGGCAGATCGAGCATGCGGTGCAGCAGGCCGACCAGCGGCGTGTTGTCGAGCAGCGAGGCGGGCGGCGCGGCGCGCCACTTGCGCAGCAGCCAGCCGAACGACAGCAGCGACAGCCAGCGCGCGCCGGAGCGGATCACGCCCAGCGAATCGGCGCGGTAAACCTGGCTCACTTCGATGTTCTGCCAGACGTCGAGCAGCTTCTGCACACCCTCGCCGAAGTTGTCGGCGCGGCAGGCCAGCGCGGTGGCGTTGATGGCGCCGGCCGAGGTGCCGCAGATGATGTCGAACGGATTGCGCGCGGGCGGCCAGCCCGCTTCCCACAGTATCTCCGAGATCGCCTGCAGCACGCCCACCTGGTAGGCGGCGCGGGCGCCGCCGCCCGTCAGGATCAACCCTGTTTTCTTTTGAATTCCCATACGACAAGATTAGCAGGGTCTACCGGGTTTGGGGCGCGTTTGACGTCGTTTGACGTCATTATTCGCCTAATACGACGCCTTCGCGACGGGGATCGGCGCCGCCGAACCACTCCTGCTTGCCGTTGACGGTGCGCCGCTCGATGCCCTGCAGGCCGGAGTTGAGCTCGAACTCGCGCACCTGGTGGCCGCGCGCCTTGAGCTGCTCGACCACCGCCGGCGCCACCCGCCCCGCCTCCAGTTCGGTCGGGCCGTTGCGGCTGCCGAAGTTGGGCAGGCTGATGGCCTGCTGCACGTCGAGCTTCCAGTCCAGCGTGCCGACCAGCACCTTGGCCACGTAGTTGATGATGGTCGAGCCGCCCGGCGAGCCGGTGGCCAGCACCATGTTGTGCGTGCCCTTGTCGAACACCAGGGTCGGCGACATGGCGCTGCGCGGGCGCTTGCCGGCCTGCACGCGGTTGGCGATCGGGCCGTTCTCGTCCTGCGAATCGAAGGAGAAATCGGTCAGCTGGTTGTTCAGCATGAAGCCGTCGACCATCTGGCGCGCGCCGAAGGCGTCTTCCACCGAGGTGGTCATCGACAGGCCGCCGCCAAAGGCGTCCACCGCCACCAGATGCGAGGTGGAGGGCTTGTCGATGGCGGTGTCGGCGCCCCACGCGACCTGCATCGTGGCCGGCGTGCCGTAGTTGGCGCGGCCCATGGATTTTTCGCCGATCAGCGCCGCGCGCTGCTTCAGGTAGCCCTTGTCCAGCAAGGCCGCCACGCCCTTGCCGGGCAGCGGCACGAAGTCGGTGTCGGCCAGGTAGCGGTTGCGGTCGGCGTAGGCCAGGCGGCCGGCCTCGGTGAACAGGTGGATGGCTTCGGCTGTCAGCATGCCACCGTTGAGCTGCGGCTTGTACGGGCTGATGTCCTTCACTTCCAGGATGCCCAGCATCTGCGCGATGGTGATGCCGCCGGACGAAGGCGGCGGCGCGCCGCACACGGTCCATGCCTTGTAGTCGGTGCAGACCGGCGTGCGCTCCCTGGCCTGGTAGCCGGCGATGTCGGCGGCGGTCAGCTTGCCGGGATTGGTCGGATGGCCGGCCACCTTGGCGGCGATGTCGCGCGCGATGCGTCCCTGGTAGAAGGCGTCGGCGCCGCCGTCGGCGATCTCGCGCAAGGTGCGCGCCAGTTCGGGGTTCTTCAGCAGGTAGCCGACCGGGCGCGGCTTGCCGTCCTCGCCGAAGAAGTAGGCCCTGGCGACCGGATCGCGCGCCAGGTAGCGGTCATACGACAGCAGCGCGTTCAGGCGCGGGCTGACGTGGAAGCCGTCTTCGGCCAGCTTGATGGCCGGCGCGAACAGCGCCTTCCACGCCAGCTTGCCGTGTTCCTTGTGCGCCAGCTCCAGCATGCGCAACACGCCGGGCGCGCCGACCGAGCGGCCGCCGATCACGCCGGTCTCGCGCGAGACGGGTTTGCCGTCCTTGTCCTGGAACAGATGTTCGTCCGCCGCGGCGGGCGCGGTTTCGCGGCCGTCGTAGGATTGCACGCGCTTGCCGTCCGAGTACAGCAGGAAGGAGCCGCCGCCGATGCCCGACGATTGCGGCTCGACCAGGGTCAGCACCAGCTGGGTGGCGATGGCGGCGTCGATCGCGCTGCCGCCCTGCTTGAGCATCTGGTAGCCAGCCTGGGTGGCCAGCGGATTGGCCGCCGCCATCATGAATTTTTGCGCGGACTTGCCGGCTTTTTCGGCGTAGCCGGTGGCGATTTCGGGCGCCACCTCGGCGCCGGCGCGTTGCGCGCAGGCCGGCCCATGCAATGCGGCCAGCAGCGGAAGGGACAGCGCGAGGCTCAGCGCCAAAGGCTCGATACGAAACTTGCGTAACATGGACTCTCCAAAATAAGCGGCGCGCGGCCAAGGCCGCGCGCCCGATCACTCCGGCATGCTACACGAAATCGAGTAAACCGTTTACTTCGGCTGCATGCGGATGGCGCCGTCCAGGCGGATGGTTTCGCCGTTCAGCATGGTGTTCTCGATGATGGTCCTGGCCAGGTGGGCGTATTCGTCCGGGCGGCCCAGGCGCGGCGGGAACGGCACCATATTGCCCAGGGCGGTGCGCACTTCTTCCGGCATGCCCATCAACATCGGCGTTTCGAAGATGCCGGGGGCGATGGTCATCACGCGGATGGCGCTGCGCGACAGGTCGCGCGCCATCGGCAAGGTCAGGCCGGCGACGGCGGCCTTGGAGGCGGCGTAGGCGGCCTGGCCGATCTGGCCGTCGAAGGCCGCGACCGAGGCGGTGTTGATGATCACGCCGCGTTCGCCGCTATCGGTGGCGGCGGTCTTGCCCATCGCGTCGGCGGCCAGGCGGGCCATGTTGAAAGTGCCGACCAGGTTGATGTTGACGGTGCGCTGGAATACGTCCAGCGGGTGCGGGCCGTCCTTGCCGACGGTCTTGACGGCGGGCGCCACGCCGGCGCAGTTGACCAGGCCGCGCAAGGTGCCCAGCGCGACGGCGGCGTCGACCACGGCCTTGCCGTCGGCTTCCGAGGTGACGTCGCACTTGACGAAGACGGCCTTGAGTTCGGCGGCCAGCGCCTCGCCCGGCTCCACCTGCACGTCGGCCAGCACCACCTTGCCGCCCTGCTCGACGATCATGCGCGCGGTGGCCGCGCCCAGGCCCGACGCGCCGCCGGTGACGATGAATACATTGTTCTGAATTTGCATGTCTGTCCCTATCTCGTTTTTATTTGACGTTTACGTTAACGTCACCTCGCAATTGTAGCGAATTTTTCATCGTTGGATATGGAAAAAGCGCAAGATCGCGCTTTCCCCGGCGTGCTACCGTTGGCGGACATCGGCCGGGGGACGCCATGAGAAATTCAAGCAATGCCCTGGACGCCGGGGTCAGCCGCAACTTTTCCATCGCCAAGGTGGCCGCGATCTTCACCGTGCTGCTCGGCCATTGGTTTTCGCCGTCGATTTTGTGGATACCGGTCACGATCGGCCTGTTCATCTTCGCCTTTTCCTCCGGCTACTTCACCGCGCGTATTTACGGGCCGGAGCTCGACATCCGGCGGTTTTGGCAAAGAAAGCTGGAGCGGCTGGGCATACGCTACTGGATCGTGCTGGCTTTCCTGGCCGTCGTCGTCATGCTCCGCGGCGGCACGCTGCTGCATAGTCACACGCTGGTGCATCTGTTCGGACTGTCGGGAGTGTTGAACTGGCTGGACGTCCACAACCGCAGCGGGCTGGGCGCCGGCCTGTGGTTCTTCACGCTGTTGCTGGTGTTTTACCTGGCCTACCCATTGCTGGCCCTGCTGTGCCGGTCGCGACGGGGCGCCCTGGCGGTCGCGCTGGGCTCGACCGTGGCGGCCGTCTATTTGGAAAGCAGGTCCCGCATCGGCCATGAACTTTGGCTCACTTCGCTGGGGTTTGTGCTCGGGGTCGCGCATGGCGCGCAACTGCCGCGACTGCGCGCCTGGCCGGCGGCCGTGCTCGCGGCGCTCGGCTGCGTCGCCTTGCTGGCGGCGAACCGCGCCGGTTTCAAGGGCGCCAATACCGCGCTCATCGCCATGACTGGCATCGCCTGCAGCGTTTGGCTCGCTAGCGCCGGCAACTTCCGCTGGCACGGCTTGTCGCGGCTGGCGAAACTCGAGGACTATCTGCTCGAGATTTTCCTGATACACACATATCTGTTTATCCGCCACACCCACAACACGCTGCTGGACCTCGCCATCTCGACGATAGTCATCGTCGCCGCCGCCATCGGCCTGAACTTCGCCGGAAGTTGGGTGACGTCAAAAATTCCGTGGCGCCAGGCGTCCGCGCGCTGAGCGCGCCGCGCCTCCTTCCGCCGAACAAAGGCAAAAGCGCCGTCAGGGCTGCTGGCCTTGTGTGGTGCGCGCATAGTAGTTCGGATCCAGAACCGGCATCCCCTGCACAGCCAATACATTATTGACCTCACTATAGAGATAGGTGCCGACATGCGTCCTTTGGGCTATGTACAAGGGGCCATCGGCGGATTGGTAGCCGGGAATCAGGTTATTCATGCGCAGCCTGCCGAACTGGCAGCACACGAAAAACACCCGGCCGGGACGAAGCCCGGCGATCAGATTCGCACAGTCGTCCTGCGACCAGCTTCCGTTGGGTATCGCCTGGGGCGCGCCGACCAGCACACCACCGGCCACCGACAACGTGCCCGGAGCGCCATGCATGATGATGACCAATTCCTCAACCGTTCCGAGCAGGCCGATTTCAAACATCAGGAGATCGCGGGTACCCTGGTCCAATATGTAACGGGGCCGTTGAGGATCCGGGCGGATGAATTCCATTCGTATGGCGAGATTGGGCGGATTTGGGTGATTGGCAAATGGCCCGAGATTCTGCCCGACGATGTTAGCGAAACCATTGGCTTTACGCATGTCCGCTGGAAGCGAATACAGCACAAGACGCATTTTTTTCCCCAGGCAATTTAATCCACCGAAATATCCGGGAACCTCGAACAATGCCGAAGCGGAACGGCGCGTTTTCTCGGGGTTCCCATCGGCATCCATGCTATCGGATTAACTGGCGAACATTCTCTCGCTTTTCCACATAAGCCCATGGAACCGGACGCACAATCGGCTTGCCCATGTCGGGCGCACAGCGGGCTGAGCAAACTACTAGCACTGCAGCCAGACGCCATTGCGATTGCAGACTTTGCCGGAAGGCGAGATAGCCGTGCCGGGGCCGGCATTGTTGATGCGCGCGCCGCCGGCGTCGTTGCAGCCGGTGGGGCCGCAATTGTTCAATGCCTTCGGCGCGTTGGGCGGATTGAGCAGGGTTTGCAGCGACGGCGACGGCGGCGCGGCGGGCATCGCCACTGGCGGCGCCTGCTTGACTACCGGCATGCGCTGGATGATCTGCGCGACCGGACGGCGCGGCATCGGCTTGCGCGGCGGCGCGGTGCGGCAGGGTTCGACGGCCAGCCGCAGGCCGTCGGCACTCAGCGTGCAGACCGGCAGTGTGGCGTATTCGCGTGACCCGGGGCCGGCGGGGCTGGCGCTCTGGGCGGCGGCCAGCGCGCCCATTCCAAGCAGGAAGGCCAGCGCCGGTTTCAACATAGTCATGGCATCACCTCGCGAAGTGCTACACCTTCATTATTAGCAGGTGCAGCACCGGAGGGGAGCATCTGAAACAATTGCTAACGCTTACTTGCCTGGCGTTGGCGCCGCAGGTGGCGGCTGGTCGGCTGGCGTGCCCTGGCCCGGCGGCGGGCCTTCGGTCATCGGCGCTCCGGCCGGCGGTGGCGGCGGCGCATCGGCCGGCGTCATCATGCCAGCGCCCTGCCCCACCATGCTCCCACCCGGCGACACCGTCATCGTCGGCGCGGGTGCGGTGAGCGCCGCTACCGGCGGCGGCACCGACACCGCCAGCCAGCCCGAGGCCGGCAGCAGCGGCACCAGCAGCAAGGCCACGATGTTGATGATCTTGATCAGCGGGTTGACCGCCGGACCGGCCGTGTCCTTGTACGGATCGCCCACGGTGTCGCCGGTGACGGCCGCCTTGTGCGCGTCCGAACCCTTGCCGCCGAAGTGGCCGTCCTCGATGTATTTCTTGGCGTTGTCCCAGGCGCCGCCGCCGGTGGTCATCGAGATCGCCACGAACAGGCCGGTCACGATGGTCCCCATCAGCATGCCGCCCAGCGCGGCCGCCCCCAGCAGCATGCCGACCACGATCGGCACCACCACCGGCAGCAGCGACGGGATGATCATTTCCCTGATCGCCGACGCGGTCAGCATGTCGACCGCCTTGTCGTACTCCGGCTTGGCCGTGCCTTCCATGATGCCCTTGATGTCGCGGAACTGGCGGCGCACTTCCACCACCACGGCGCCGGCGGCGCGGCCCACGGCCTCCATCGCCATCGCGCCGAACAGGTACGGGATCAGGCCGCCGATGATCAGGCCGACGATCACCATCGGGTTCGACAGGTCGAAGGTGATGCGCTTGCCGGTCGATTCCAGCGCGTGCGTGTAGTCGGCGAACAGCACCAGCGCGGCCAGGCCGGCCGAACCGATCGCATAGCCCTTGGTGACGGCCTTGGTGGTGTTGCCCACCGCGTCCAGCGGATCGGTGATGGCGCGCACCGATTCCGGCATGCCCGACATTTCGGCGATGCCGCCGGCGTTGTCGGTGATCGGACCGTAGGCGTCCAGCGCCACGACGATGCCGGCCATCGACAGCATCGCGGTGGCGGCGATCGCCACGCCGTACAGCTGGCCCAGCTGGTACGACACCAGGATCGCCGCGCACACCGCCAGCACAGGGTAGGCGGTCGACTTCATCGACACGCCCAGGCCGGCGATGATGTTGGTGCCGTGGCCGGTGGTGGACGCTTCGGCGATATGCTTGACCGGCGCGAAATCGGTGCCGGTGTAGTACTCGGTGATGTAGACCATCAGCCCGGTCAGCACGATGCCGACCACGGTGCAGCCCATCATCCTCATGCGCATGGCCTCGTCCGGCCAGACCTGCCAGGTCACCACGGCAAAACCGATCAGCGACAGTCCGGCCGCCCACCACAGGCCGGTGTACAGCGCCGACATGATCTTCTTGCCCGGCTTGGCCTTGACCATCGAGCAGCCGACGATGGAGGCGATGATGGACACCGCGCCCAGCAGCAGCGGATAGACGATGGCCGACGTCGGCGCCGAGGTGATCAGCAAGGCGCCCAGCAGCATGGTGGCGATCAGGGTCACCACATAGGTTTCGAACAGGTCGGCCGCCATGCCGGCGCAATCGCCGACGTTGTCGCCGACGTTATCGGCGATCACCGCCGGGTTGCGCGGGTCGTCCTCGGGGATGCCCGCCTCCACCTTGCCCACCAGGTCGGCGCCGACGTCGGCGCCCTTGGTGAAGATGCCCCCGCCCAGACGGGCGAAGATCGAAATCAGCGACGCGCCGAAGGCCAGGCCGATCAAGGGCTTGATCACATCGTGCGGATTGAGCGGCGGATTCGGCGCGCCCGGCGCCATCCCCGTCAGGAACATATAGAACAGCACCACGCCCAGCAGGCCCAGGCCGACCACCAGCATGCCGGTGATGGCGCCGCCCTTGAAGGCGACGTCGAGCGCCTCGTTCATGCCCTTGGTGGCCGCCTGCGCCGTGCGCACATTGGCGCGCACCGAGACGTTCATGCCGATGAAGCCGCAGGCGCCGGACAGCACCGCGCCGATCAGGAAGCCGATCGCGGTCTTCATGTCGAGCAAGGCGGCAATCAGGATCAGCAGCACCACGCCGACGATCGCGATGGTGCGGTACTGGCGCGCCAGATAGGCGGCGGCGCCCTGCTGGATGGCCAGGGCGATTTCCTGCATGCGGGCGTTGCCCGCGTCCTGACGCAAAATCCAGCTTCTTGACCATAAGCCGTAAATCACGGCGATAACGCCGCACGCCACTGCAAACCAAAGACTAGCTGCCATAGTGTCCCCTTATTTTTATTGATCGAGCCTACAAACCCACACTTCAGAAAACCAACGCCCGCCGGGTAGGCAAGCGCAGCCAACTAAACCTGCGAACTGCAACACTTCATAAAACGGGATGGCATCCAGCCGATTTCGGGCGCAAAAAAAGCGGACACTCGGTCCGCTCTACTTTAACGCTTAATCCGCGAGCGCGGCAAACGCGCTGTCGCGAATTTGCTCGACCGGACCGACGCCGGCGATGCGGCGATACTTCGGCGCGCCCGGCTGACCGGTTTGCGCCCAGTTGTTGTAGTAGCTCAGCAGCACTTCGGTCTGGTTGTGATAGACGTCCAGGCGCTTCTTGACGGTCTCTGCCTTGTCGTCGTCGCGCTGCACCAGCGGCTCGCCGGTGACATCGTCCTGGCCTTCGACCTTGGGCGGATTGAACTTGACGTGGTAGACACGGCCCGAACCCGGATGGCAACGGCGGCCGTCCATGCGTTCGATGATCGAGGCGTCCGGCACGTCGATTTCCAGCACGTAGTCGACCGCCACGCCGCTGTCCTTCATCGCGTCGGCTTGCGCCACGGTGCGCGGGAAGCCGTCGAACAGGTAGCCGTTGGCGCAATCCGGCTCGGCCAGACGGTCCTTGACCAGGCCGATAATGATGTCATCCGATACCAAACCGCCAGCATCCATCACCTTCTTGGCTGCCAGGCCCATTTCCGTGCCCGCCTTGATCGCGGCGCGCAGCATGTCGCCGGTGGAGATTTGCGGGATGTTATATTTTTCTTTGATGAAATTAGCCTGGGTGCCCTTGCCGGCTCCTGGTGCTCCTAAAAGAATAAGACGCATGAAAAATTCCTAAAACAGATATGGATGGGTTAGTTGGTATCGGATCGTACGAAACTTACCACAAAACTTCGTCTCAACGCCAATTTGTGACGGCTTGGACCGTTCTTAGCTGGCGAAACCGGCTTACAGAGAGATATTCCGTATGAATATCGCACCGTTGTCTTCGTTATATCAGTTGTAACTGACTACTGGCTGACGCGCATGTTTGATGCAAATCAATAGAACTGGCGGACGCGCACCAGGTCTTCCGGCGTGTCCACTCCGGCCGCCGGGGCCGAGCCGGTCACGTGGACCGCGATGGAATGGCCGTGCCACAGCACGCGCAACTGCTCCAGTGCTTCGATCGCTTCCAGCGGCGACACCTCCAGCGCCGGGTAGGCTTGCAGGAAGTCGTTGCGGTAGGCGTACAGTCCGATGTGGCGGAGCGGCACGTAACCGTCCGGCAGCGTGGATTTAGACTGCGCAAAGGCGTCGCGGTTCCAGGGTATGGTCGCGCGCGAGAAATACAGGGCCCGGCCGGCCTTGTCCAGCACCACCTTGACCACGTTGGGGTTGAAGGCGTCGGCGGCGTCGTGCAGCGGGTGGGCGCAGGTCGACATCGGCACGTCGGCGTTGATGCACGCGGCGGCGGCCTGCAGCAGCGCCGGGTCGATCAGCGGCTCGTCGCCCTGCAGGTTGACGACCACGGCCTCGGCCGGCAGGTGCAGCGCGCGCGCCACTTCGGCGATGCGGTCGGTGCCGGACGGGTGGTCGGCGCGCGTCATGCACACTTCCACGCCGTGCTGCGCGCAGGCGGCGCGGATGTCTTCATGGTCGGTGGCGACGATGATGCGGCTGGCGCCGGCCTGCTGCGCGCGCTCGGCCACGCGCACCACCATCGGTTTGCCGCCCAGGTCGGCCAGCGGCTTGTTCGGCAGCCGGGTCGAGGCCAGGCGGGCCGGAATGATGACGACGAACGGAGTCAAAGAGGACACCGCTCAATCCGCCTTGTCTTGCAGGGTGCGCGCCTCGTCGGCCCACATGATGGGGATGCCGTCGCGGATCGGATAAGCCAGGCGGTCGCCCTTGCATATCATTTCCTGGGCTTTTTTATCGTACTCCAGGGGGCCTTTGCAGACCGGGCATACCAGGATATCAAGCAATCGAGCGTCCACGACATTTCTCCACAATTTGGTCGGCCAGCGCGCCGTCGAGGTGCGCCGTCACCGGGACGACCCATAGTCGCGGGTCGTCTCTGAGTTCTTCAATTTGCGCACATTTTACTGCATCCTTCTCGGTCATCAAGATCAGGTCCGCGTCGAGCGCGGCAAACGGACGGTCCTGGAAGTCGTGATGGTCGGGCAAAGGCAGCTCCGTGATGCGCAGGCCGGCGGCCTTCAGCATGCCGAAGAAGCGCGCCGGATTGCCGATGCCGGCGGCGGCGGCCACGCGCAGGCCGGACTGAGCAAGGCTGGACAGCGAGCGCCTCTGCGAGCGGTCGACAAGCTGCTCGGCATGGGTGCCCACCAGCGTCATCTGGATCGGGCGCTGGCGGAAATCGTTTAAACCCGCACTGCGGCGAACAGGGGTCCGACCCCGTACGGGGTCAGCCCCCAACTCTTCGGGTTGGCCGTGCGGCTCAATTGCGCAGCCGACCGAGCGCGCCAGCTCGGCGGTCAGCTGCGGGGTGTTGATGACGGTGAAGTCGCGCCGGCGCGAGACCGGCTCGCGCAGCGGGCCGGCCGGCAGCAGCCAGCCGTTGCCGGCGCCGCGGCCGTCGAACAGGATGATTTCCACGTCGCGCTGCAAGGCGTAGTGCTGCAAGCCGTCGTCGGTCAGCAGGATGTCCACCTCGGGATGGGCGGCCAGCAGCGCGCGGCCGGTGGCGGCGCGGTCGCGGCCGACCATCACCGGACAGCCGGTGCGCTGCCTGATCAGCAGCGGCTCGTCGCCCACCTGCGCCGGCGTCGACAAGGCGGTCACCGCGCGCGCGTGGCCGCCATCGCTGCCGTGGCCGCGCGAGATCACGCCGGGCGTCATGCCGGCCGCCTGCAGGGCCTGCACCAGCCAGATCGTCAGCGGCGTCTTGCCGGTGCCGCCGATGTAGATATTGCCCACCACCACCACGGGCACCGGCAGCCGCGAGGACTTCAGCACGCCGGCGCGGAACAGGGCCGCCCGCAGGCCGCTGAGCGCGCGGAACAGCAGCGACAGCGGCCACAAGGCGCAAGCCAGCGGCCCGCGCCGCAGCCAGTTACGCGTCAGCGTCGTTTCAAGCGCGGACGTCTTGGATGGAGATTGCTTTGACAATTCGGAGCCTCAGCCAACCGCCGTCATTCCCGCTTTCGCGGGAAGTTATTTCCCCCAATGGGGGGAATGACGGCAGTCACATGTTATTTTGCGGCACTGGTCTGCGCGGCAAAGGTCAGTTTTTCGTAGCCTGCGATGCGCGCCGCCTCCATCACGTTGATGACCATCTGGTGCATCGCGAACTGGTCGGCGTTGACGATCACCACCGGCGACTTGCCGCCCGCCCCGCCCTTGTCGGCGGCGTTCTTCATGGCCTGGGCGAAGCCGGCCACATCGTGGAACGACACCGGATCGCCGTTGATGGTGTAGTTGCCCTTGGCGTCCACCGTCACGTTCAGCTCGAACGGCTTGTCGGTCGCCTTCTGGGCGTCGGCGGTCGGCAGCGTGATCTGCAGTTCGGTGAACTTGCTGTAGGTGGTGCTCACCATCAGGAAGATCAGGATCACCAGCAGCACGTCGATGAACGGGATCAGGTTGATCTCGGGATCTTCACGGTGCCGGCCTTTGCGGAAATTCATGCGGCGTCCTTACTTGCGCTTGCTGTGCACGACATCGACAAACTTCACCGCCTGCTGTTCCATCTCGATGACGAGACTGTCCACCAGCGCGCGGAAGTGACGATAGAAGACCAGCGTCGGCATCGCGATCGCCAGGCCGAAGCCGGTGTTATACAAGGCCACCGAAATACCGTGCGCCAGTTGCGCCGGGTTGGCGCCGGTCGCGTTTTGCGCGCCGAAAATCTCGATCATGCCGACCACCGTGCCGAACAGGCCCATCAGCGGCGCCAGGGTGGCGATGGTGCCCAGCGTGGTCAGGAAGCGCTCCAGCGTGTGGGCCACGCCGCTGCCGGCCTCCTCGATGGATTCCTTCATCACGTCGCGCGGCGAATCGATGTTGCGCAGCGCGGCCGACAGCACCGCGCCCAGCGGAGAACTTTTCTCCAGTTTGTCGATGACGTCCGGCGCGATATTGCCGCCGCGGTAGACCTGCACCACTTCGTCGAGCAACTTTTTCGGCAGGATCTTGCTGCGGCGCAGATAGAGCAAGCGTTCGATGATCAGCGCTGTCGCGACGATCGATGCGACCAGCAACAACCAGATGGGCCAACCGGCAGCTTGTAATATGGCGAGCAAAAGGAACTCCTGTCTAGATAAACACCCGAAGGCGCAATGTATCTTGTTGGGCCGTCCTCGGCAAGTGGTGGATGACTGCCGGGCCGCCGTCCGCAAGGCGGTCATCATACAACCATGGGAGTTCTGCACATTTTCTGTGGACAATTGTGTGTGCAATGCCCGTCAACAACACTCAAGTCATTGATTTTAAAGAAGATAATTTCAAAGCTTAAAAATGACGCAGTTAATGACTACGGGCCCGCTTTTTGCTCAGCAAAAGTTGTGCCCAGTTATGCCCATATTCTGTTGATAAGATTGTGAGCAAGGCAGACCATGACCATCCAAGTCATTGATTTCAATCAAACTTATCCTCTTGCGTAAAAATCTGGCATATGGCCACATCCACGTCCTATGCATTGTCTTTCCACCAATTTCTGCCACCAAAAGTGGCCATCGACCGGCGCCGGCCGAGTTCTGCACAAATAATGTGGATAAGATTGTTAGCAAGGAACCCGACTGTATACAAAGTCATTGATTTATAAGGGTATTTTTCCAATGCGTAAAAAAAGCGCAGCAAAAAACCGCCAAGAACACCGCCCTGCGCTGCTGCCTGGCCTGTGGACTTCTGCACACATAATGTGGATAAGATTGTGAGCAACGCCTCCCACATAGTGAAAGATCCTTGATTTATAAGGGATTTTTTGCCGTGAGTAAAAATAGTGCAGACCTCGGTTTTTGACCGCTTTTCATAGCTAAAAGCTAGTTTTCCACCGGCCCGCTCGCGGCCGCGACCGATAATGCCTGCCTATCGCCGGAAAGCGGACACTTCTGCACATTTTGTGTGGATAAGATTGTTAGCAAGGCTGCACAGTGCGATCAAAGTCTTTGATTTATATCGTTTTTATTGCCCTGCGCAAAAATGAAGCAAGCGATTTTTTATCCCCAGCCCGACCGGCGACCGGCGTGCCGCCCCACATCGCCCTTATTCATCGTCATGCATCGCCTGGGGGCAAGTCGGGAGTTTTGCACATCTTCTGTGGATAAAAGTGTGTGTAATGCCCTGCATCACTATCTAAGTCATTGATTTGTCACAATATACTTTCCATGCGTAAATTTTGAGCATGATAGAATCAACAAGAAGAAAATAGCTATCGATCACAAAAGTTCCACACATCTTTTGTGGATAACTTTGTGCGTAACTGCTGGTGGCTGCGGCAAAGTACTTGATCCGTAACGGTTTTTCCTCGTTGCACGCAAATACGGCAGAAATGTTTACCCTTTAAAATCATATACCTACCTATAATACTTACCGCTTTAGATGCTCTATGACCGCTGTGTTACAAAAATAACAAAGTGTGGATAGTTTCCTTTTTTGAAATCTATGAACTTCGACGACCGTAACGACACCGCCCCCGCCGCCGCCCCTGTCATCAGCGTTACCGCGCTTAACCAGGCGGTCGCGCGGCTGCTGGAGCGCAGCTTCCCGCTGACGTGGATCTCGGGCGAGGTGTCCAACTTCACCAAGGCCAGTTCCGGCCACTGGTACTTCACGCTCAAGGACGACGCGGCCCAGGTGCGCGCGGTGATGTTCCGCGGGCGCGCCCAATACGCCGGCTTCATCCCGCGCGAAGGCGACAAGGTCGAGGTGCGGGCGCTGGTCACTTTGTACGGCGCGCGCGGCGATTACCAGATCAATGTGGAAGCGATACGCCGCGCCGGCGTCGGCTCGCTGTTTGAAGCCTTCCAGCGGCTCAAGGAAAAGCTGGATGCGGCCGGCCTGTTCCACCCGGAGCGCAAGCGCGCCTTGCCGCTGTTCCCGCGCACGGTGGGCATCGTCACCAGCCCGCAGGCGGCCGCGCTGCGCGACGTGCTGACCGCGCTGAAGCGGCGCGCGCCGCATGTGAACGTGGTGCTGTATCCAACGCCGGTGCAGGGCCAGGGCGCAGGCGACAAGATCGCCGCCGCCATCGACACCGCCTCGCTGCGCAACGATTGCGATGTGCTGATCGTCTGCCGTGGCGGCGGCAGCATCGAAGACCTGTGGTCGTTCAACGAGGAAGACGTGGCCTACGCCGTGGCCAACTGCCGCATGCCGGTGATCTCCGGCGTCGGCCACGAGACCGACTTCACGATCTGCGATTTCGCCGCCGACCTGCGCGCGGCCACGCCCACCGCCGCCGCCGAACTGGCCGTCACGCCGCGCGCGGACTGGATGGCGTCGCTGCGCGCCGACGTGATCGACCTGCGGCGCGCGATGCGGCGCAGCGTCGGCGAGGCGTCGCAGGACCTGGACAACTACACGCGGCGCCTGCTCAGTCCCGGCGCGCAGATCCGCAAGCAGCGCCTGAAGCTGCTGGCGCTGTCGACCGCGATGACGCATGCCAACCGCGCCCCGCTGTCACAGGCGCGCTTTCAACTGGACCGTTTGAGCGGCCGCCTCGGCGCGCGCAAGCCGGATGTGACGGCGGCGCGTTCCAAGTTGGCGGACTTCCAGCATCGCGTGACGATGAGCGTCTCCACGCAGTTGGCGCAGCGCCGCGATGCGCTGGCGGCCCTGTCCTCGCAGCTGGAGCTGTTGAATCCACAGCGCACGCTGGAACGCGGCTACGCCATCGTCACCGACGACCTGGGCGCCATCGTGCGCGCGCCAGCGCAGCTGAAGCCGCGCAGCACGCTGACCGTGCGCCTGGCGGAAGGCAGCGCCAAAGTGGGCGTGGAATCGGTGCAGGCTGCGCTGGACTAGATTCGCCGGGCGACCCAAGCGCCGTCATTCCCGCGCAGGCGGGAATCCATACTGAGCTTGCCCCGGAAGAGTTCTATGCGTTCCGCGACGGCGGAGCGCCGCTTTCGCCAGAACGAACTGGCTTGCTTGTGCGGCGGGGGCAACTGTGATATTTTTCACAACCCCGCACAACACCCTGCCCCAATGAAAAATTCGCGTTCCTGGCTTTGCCTGATAGGCGCAGCGCTGCTGCCGCTCAGCGCCCACTCGGCAACGGTGGACGTCGACATCAAACTCGCCTCCGCCGATACGCTGGAAGTGAGCTTTGCTCTGCCGGAGCATTGCACCGCCCTCGCCTTCCTCAAGGACGGGCGCGACGGCCAGCAAATCCGCGCCGCATGGCAGAAGCAGAACGATTGCGCCGTTGCGGACGGCGATCTGCTGAAAAGCGCCGGCGCCTGCACCGCGCGCTTCCGCGTGCCGGCGACGATGCAAAAGATCAGCGGCTATCCCGGCTCCTTCCCCGCGCCCGGCGGCATGTACGTCCACAGCTCCAACTACGCGCTGGCCGACAGCTGCGGGCCGGTGCGCTACCGCTACCTGGCGCCGGACATCGTCATGAATTCAGCCGCCCGGTGATTGCCGCCATCGCCGCCAGCGAACCTGGTGGTCCCAATGTCGGCGGCGACGCCGGCAACATCTTGCGCCTGACCTTGTTCAATTGGCCGCAGGCGCCGAGGCCGGAAGACAAGGCCAATCTGACGCTGCTGGTGTCGCATGAATTCAGCCATCGCTTCCAGCTGCGCGACGCGGTCGATGTCTACCCCGATGCGCGCCTGATCAACGAAGGCGGCGGCGAGTTCCTGCGCTGGCTGACGTCGGTGTAGCAAGGTTGGCTCACGCGCCCGGAAGCGGCAGCGCAACTGGACAAGGCGCTGGCCGAATGCATGCTCTACACCGAAGGCAAGTACTGGCGCGCGCTGACGCCGCGCCAGATCGGCAGCCAGCGGCTTGAATATCTTTGCGGCTTGCCGGCCTACGTCTACAGCCTTCGACCGCTTCTACCATCAGCTGCGCCAGGGCCAGGTGCCCGACTTCGCGCAGGCATTGGAATGCGGCGACACGCCGGCCTGCAAGCCGCAGGTGCTGCCGGCATTGCTGACCTCCACCACGACCATGGCACAACAGTGGAATGACGTGCTGCCCAAGACCGCGCTGGCGACGCCGCCACCGGCCCGGCCATGGCCAGCGCTTGCCTGGCGCGGCACGAGGTGACGTTCGGCCTGAAGGATGGCGGCAAGCTGGTCGTGCCCTGCCAGGCGCCATATCAAATGCGCACGGCGTTCTACGCCATCGATATCGACAAAGCCTTGTCCCAGTTGCTGCGCGAATGAGCCAGGCCATAAAGAAAATCGGATTACGCCGGCAACTGGCCACTTGCTCGCTATTGTCCGGCGTGGCGGCGTTGATCATTTTTGGTTTTCATCAGCCGCCCTGCCTCGCGTCGCTGCTGGCCGGCCCGCCGTTGCATTTTCAGGTCGCCACAGGCTTGTCCCGCAGGATCACATTTACTTGACTGAGGAACACGGCGGCACCCATATCGCACTTTTCCTGAAATGGTGCTTCATCAAAGGATGGGCTGGCGAACTTCACCTGAACGAGGAACCAGAAGCGGTATCGGCTGTGATTTCCGGTACTCTACCGGCGACTGAGTTTTTCTTTACGTATTGCGACGGAAAGCTCATTGACGACATGCTAAACAACGACGGGAACGCATTCGCGGAGCGCTACTACGGTGACGACGGGCTTTTTCTGGAGGACTATGCTGCCGCGTTTGGGGAAAAAATGTACGTCGCTCCAGAATCAGAGCATGACTTTGGAAAGTTCGCGGCCATCCTTGATGCGCGTCTTGCGAGCGGTATCTTGACCAAGAGACAGCTCAAAGCAAAACCATGGTGGAAGGTATGGTGATTACTAACCTTACACCTGTTCGGGCAGGCTGGATGCGCTGCCATTTTTTGTCAATCCACTGGCGGCCAGCCGCACAGCTTGAACGTTAAGGATTTCCAATGGGCGACGACCAGCACGACTCCGAAATGCAAGACTTTCGCTTGCGTGGATACCACGGAATTCCTGACAGCTCAAAACTTCAGGCGATGTCATACATTCAGCTATCCGAGATTTTTCAATCATGCGAGAAGAACTCCACAAAGTTTCACGTTATCGAGCGCGAGCTAAAGAAGCATCTCGCCAAAGATCAAGCCGCGATAAATCGAAAGAACATGATTATTGGTGCGTGCATAGGGGGTATATTTGGGCTTACGGGGGTTTTTCTTGGCGCTTTGATAAAGGAATCCCCACCCGTACAGCGAGTAGCCCCAGCCGGCACCGTACAACAAAAATCCAATAGCAATCTCCCCGCAAAACCTCCCGTCGCTAGTCTCCCGCTGAGCGCACCATCCATCAAGCAATCATCTAATAGTCCAGCCCCCATACAAAACAATCCACAGCCAACTAAGCCACACCCATAACCCGACATTCGAACGGCGCTGCGCAAACAACCGCTCAGTCTACGTTCACATCCTTGTTGCGTGCTGCGCAACATGCTATATTCCTCTTATGATTCAATCATTCCGTCACAAGGGCCTGCGAAAACTCTTTGAAACGGGAAGCTCCGCTGGAGTCCAGGCGAGCCATGCTAAGCGGCTCCGCATGCAGCTAGTCGCCTTGGACACTGCAGACATCATCGAGGACATGGATCTTCCCGGGTTTGCCCTTCATCCGCTCAAAGGTTCCGTGCGCAATAGGTGGGCGGTTTCTGTGAACGGTAACTGGCGCTTGACGTTTGAGTTCAAAGACGGCAACGCGTATGTCCTAGACTACGAGGATTATCACTAATGGCTATGCATGCCCCGCCCCATCCGGGTGAGTTCATCACCGAAATCTATCTGGAGCCCAATGGCATCAGCGGCCGCGAGCTCGCGGTAAAGCTTGATGTTGCGGCCTCCACCCTTAGCCGCATTCTCAAGGGCACGAGTCGCATCACACCCGAAATGGCGCTCCGCCTTTCCAAGGCTATTGGCCGTTCGCCCGAGAGCTGGCTCGCCATGCAAGACAACCACGATCTCTGGTTGGCTCGGCAGCACGTCAATCTGCAACGTGTTAGCAAGCTCAAGCTGACAGCGGCATAGCAAGTCATTCAACCTGACCGCCAAGGGCTGGCTTGTAACAGCCAATCAACCTGGGCAGCCGGTTAACTCCGATGTTAGCTGTATCAATCCCAAGTCTCAACGCTTCGAAGTGTCAACCGGTATAGACTGTTGGTGTTAGCTCCCGGGAGATCGTCATGAATGACAAAGTGAAAGAACTCGCGGTGCGCGGCATAGCGCTATCCACCGAAGATCGTACGCGCCTCGTTGACCTCTTGCTCGAATCACTCCATGAGTCACCTAAAAACGAGGTGGAGGCGGCTTGGGCTATTGAGATTGAGCGGCGCTTGGCCGCGTACGACAGTGGAGAAATACAGAGCGTCGCAGGCGAAGATGTTTTTGCCAAAGCACGAATCCTCACCGCAAGGAGATGCATCATGAATCTTGATCCCCAAAAAATCGACGACGCCATACTGGCGCTGCTACAACTTGGGCTCCACGACGGCGACCGGGTTTGGAAGACCTTTGATTGGGACGCGATGAATCGGCTTCATGCGAAAGGGCTGATTTCGGAGCCGGTCGGGAAAGCAAAGTCTGTCGTACTTACCGAAGGTGGCATGGACGAATCCAACCGCTTGCTGGCACAGCTTTTTGGAGAGGATTGATGTGCGCTGACAGTGCACATCAATCCGCATGGACAACTCTTACGGCTTGAACGCTCGCGCCTCCAGCGTGACGTTGATGCTGGCCGCGCCAGTATCGGCTGCGCTGCGCGCCAGCAGCACCTTGTAGCTGCCCTTGGCCACGCGCCAGCTCTTGCTGCCGCTGTCGTAGGTCGCCAGCAGGCGCGGATCGACTGTCACGCTGACTTCCCGGCTTTCGCCCGGCGCCAGTTCGACCTTGTCCCAGCCGGCCAGGCGCTTCGGTGCTTCCCATTTCGCGCCCTGCGGCGCCACGTACAGCTGCGGCACATCCTTGCCCTTGACCGCGCCGGTGTTGGTCACCTTGAAGCGCAGTTGCAGCTTGCCGCCCTTCTGGCTGGCGGCCAGGCCGGAATACGCGAACTGCGTATACGACAAGCCGTGACCGAACGGGAACAAGGGCTTCAAGCCCTTCAGGTCGAACCACTTGTAGCCGACCGCCGCGCCTTCATGATAGGTGACGGCGAAGCGGGTTTTCTCGTCCTTCGGATCGCCGTCCAGCACCGGCCGTGGCAGCTGCGACGCCGATGCCGGATAGGTCGCCGGCAAGCGGCCCGACGGATTGACTTCGCCAAACAGCACGCGGGCGATGGCCTCGCCGCCGCTGGTGCCGGCGTACCACGCTTGCAGCACGGCGGCGCTCTGGTCCAGCCACGGCATCAGCACCGGGCCGGATGTCTCCAGCACCACCACCGTCTTCGGATTGGCCTTGGCGACGGCGGCGATCAACGCGTCCTGCTTATCCGGCAGCGCCAGCGACACCGCATCGAGCGCCTCGCCGATCCACTGCTGCGCGAACACCAGCACCACGTCGGCATCGGCCGCCGCGCGGGCGGCGGCTGCGGCATCCTGGCCATCGAGGTAAACCACCTTGGCGCCCGGCGCGCGCGCCTGGATCGCCTTCAGCGGCGACGACGGATGGTAGACCACCGGACCGGGCCAGCTGGTCGGCGCGATGCCGGTGACGGCGCTGCCGCCGGCCGGATACACCAGCGACGAGCCGCCGCCGGCCAGCACGCCCACATCGGCATGCGCGCCGATGACGACGATCTTCTTCGCGCCGGCCTTCAACGGCAGCACGTTGCCGGCGTTCTTCAGCAAGACCATGCCGTCCTCGGCGTCGCTGCGGCTGACCAGCGCATGCGCGGCGAAGTCGATCGCCCCGCCCTCCGCCACCGGATGATCGACCACGCCCTTGTCAAACATGGTGCGCAGGATGCGGTACACCATATTGTCCAGGCGCGCCTGCGGCACATGGCCGTTGGCGACCGCTTCTTCCAGCGCGTTGCCAAAGTACCGGCTCTTGTCGAACTCCCAGGCCGATTGCTGATCGAGACCGTTGTTGGCGGCGGCCACGGTGCTGTGCACCGCGCCCCAGTCGGACATCACGTAGCCCTTGTAACCCCAGTCCTGCTTCAGCACCTGGTTGAGCAGGTAGTCGCTCTCGCAGGCATAAGCGCCGTTCAGGCGATTGTAGGCGCACATGACGGAACCGGGATCGGCCTGCTCCAGCACCAGCTGGAAGGCCAGCAGGTCCGACATGCGGTTGCTGGCGTCGTCGATCCGGCTGTCGAGGATGAAGCGGCCGGTCTCCTGGTCGTTGACGGCGAAGTGCTTCATCGTCGCGATCACGTGATTGGATTGGATGCCCTTGATCTGCTGCGCCACCATGGTGCTGGCCAGCAGCGGATCTTCGCCGGCGTATTCGAAATTGCGGCCGTTGCGCGGCTCGCGCAGCAGGTTCACGCCGCCGGCCAGCATGACGTTGAAGCCGGAGGCGCGCGCCTCGGCGCCTATCATCGCGCCGCCGCTGTAGGCCAGCTTGCGGTCCCAGGTGGCGGCGGTGGCCAGGCCGGACGGCAGCGAGGTGCGTTCGCGCGGCGTCTTGCCGGCCTGGCTGGCGACGCCCAGGCCGGCGTCGGTCTCGAACAGCGCCGGCAGGCCCAGACGCGGCACGCCGGGGATATAGCCCGCCGATAAAGACAGCGCGGCCGGGTTGCGCTTCTTGTCGGCGAAGTCGTTGCCGAACCAGCCCATCACCCAGCCCAGTTTTTCCTGCTGCGTCATCGCTTGCAGCGCCAGCGTGGCGCGCCGGTCGGCGCCCAGCTTGGCGTCCAGCCACGGACGGTTGGCCGCAACGGTGTCGGCGGCGTTGGCCGGCAGCGCGCCGGCAATCGCCAGCGCCAGCGCCAGCAAACGAAGATTCAAAGCAGATTTCAAAGTGTCTCCTTGTGGTCGATGCAAAACCACGGCGCCGATAAGACGCCGTGGCGCACCGCATTTAGTAGTTGATGCCGAGCCGCATGCCGACCGTGCGCGGTTCGATATAGCCGGCCTGCATCTGGCCGCCGGTCGCCGCACCGCCCCAGGTTTTGGCCCAGGTATCGCTGACGTTGCGCACATAGCCTTCCAGGTTCCACTTGTCGTCCGGGCTGACCAGCTTGAGCGAGACGTCGCCCTTGGCGTAGCCTTTCTGCGACAGGCCGATATGCGGGTCGTCGAAATTGAGCAGGTCAAAGTATATCTTGCTCTGGTAACGCATTCCGCCCCAGGCCACCAGCTTGTAGCCGCTGTCGAGATTGAAGTCCTGCGACAGGTTCAGGCCGAACGTGTACTTCGGCGCGTTCGGCAGCGTGTTGCCTTCGAGGTTGCGGGCGCGGCGGCCGCGCAGGCGCGCCTCCGGCCCGCTGTACATCTCGGGACACTTGGAGACAGAGTTGAACTCGATGCGCTCGTTGCACAGGTAGCCGTCGTTGTAGGAATCGTAGTCGTGGATGGTCGGCTTGATGTAGCTGGCGAAGCCGCCCAGCTTGGCGCCGGCCCACGGCTTGTAATCCCACTCGACTTCCACGCCGGGGATGTTGACCTTGGCCACGTTGACGGTCTGCCAGCCGTGCTGGATGTCGCACGCCGGATCGGAGGTGCATGGGCTCTTCGGTATGATCTGGGCGAAGAAGTTGTCGCCGGTGATCTGCATGTCCTTGTAGCGCTGGAAGAACGCCACCACCGACAGGCCCAGGCGGTTCTGCAGCAGCTTGGCCTTGTAGCCCAGCTCGAAGTTGATGACCGTCTCCGGGCCATATGGCGTGTAGGTGATGTTGGGCGTCGGCCCGCTCACGCACACCATGCCGCCGCACAGGTCGTGCTTGTCGCCGAAGCCGCCGGATTTGTAGCCGGTCGAGATCGAACCATAGGCCATTTCCTGCGCGTTGATCTGCTTGCTCAGGCCCAGGCGCCAGGTCAGTTTGCGCCAGCTGTCGGCGTGGTCGTTCGGGGTCGGATCGCCGAAGCCGAGCAAGGCTTGCGGGCCGTTGTTCGGGCCCATCGCCGTGGTCAGGTCGTTGCCGTTGTGCGGACGCCAGCCGGGCGAACCGGGCACGCCGGGATTGATCAGGCCGAGGTAGTAGGCGTTGGGAAAGCCGCCGCCCCAGCTGCCGCCGCCGTAGTTCAGGCCGCCCTGGTCGGACTTGCTGTCGCGGCTGAAGCGGGCGCCGGCGGTGCCGGTCCAGGTCGGCGCGAAGGGCCAGTCGGCCTGCGCGAAGGCGGCCTTAGCGTCGATCTCGCGGTCGGGCTGCGCGTAGTACTGCGAGATCGGCGCGCCGTACGGGCCGTAGACCAGGTTCTCCTGCGAGAAATTGATCTGGTTTTTCTCGTGCATCCAGAACAGGCCGGCGACGTACTTGAGCGCGCCGAACGTCTGCTTCAGCTGCAGCTCGTTGACGGTGGACTTGTAGCGCGAATCATGGGTGCGGGTGGCGCTGTCCTTGACCGGCCAGGTGCCCCAGTTGCCGCCCGACGGCAGCGGCAGGCTCGCTTCGACCTGGAACGGCAGCGGATGGAAGCCGTTGTCGTCGTCGTGCACCTGGCTGCGCTGCTGGTCGGCCCAGGCGAAGCCATAGTCCAGCGTGGTGTTGGCGTTGACGTTCCAGGTCGCTTGCGAGCGCACGGTATCGATCGTCATGTCGGTCTTGCCCGGCACGTTGATCAGCACATCCCACTGGCCGCGCGTGCAGGCGTAGCGGGTGCCGGCGGCCTGGTCGCAGTCGCGCAGGTTGACGTAGCCGGCGCCGTTGTTCTGGAATTTTTCCGCCGTCAGCAGCCATTCGACGTCGCGCCCGAACTTCATGCGCGCGGCCAGGCGGCCGGCCCATTCGTCCTGGTTGTTGTAGGCATGGGCGGCGTCGACCTTGGCGTTGTAGCGCTGGTCCACCAGCGGCGTGCCGGCCGGGAATACCGCGCCGTAGCCCTTGTCGGTATAGCCGGTGAAGTCCTGCAGCTGGTTCAGGCGGCTGTCCTTCTTCACTTTCATGAAGGTGGCGCGCAAGGCCAGATTGTCGTTGACGGCGATGTTCTGGATCATGTTGAGCTGCTTCATGTGCAGGCTGCCCATCTCGTAGGAGCTGCTGCCGTAGGTGCTGCCGAATTCCGGCTTGGCCGGAATGATGTTGATGCTGCCGGCGGTGGAGTTGCGGCCGAACAGCGTGCCTTGCGGGCCGCGCAGCACCTCCACCTGCTCGAGGTCGAACATCAGCGCCTGCGCGCCCTGCGGACGCGGCGAGTACAGGCCCGCCACGTGCAGGCCGGCCGACGGGTCGCCGATCTCGGTGAAGTTGGTGGCGCTGATGCCGCGGATGGTGATCTGCACCGCCGAATCGTTACCCTCGGTCATCTGCACATTCGGCAGTTCGCCGGAAATTCCTTTGAGCGTGGTGATGCCCTGGCGGGTCAGCTTGTCCTGGTTGAAGGCCGTGACGGCCAGCGGGGTTTTCAACAGCGAGGTGGCGTAGCGGGTGGCGGTTACCTTCACTTCAGGGATGCCGTCCTGGTCGACGTCGGCGCCGACGACTTTCGGCGCGGCTGCGGCTGCGGCCGCGTCCTCCGCCGCGGCGAAGGCGTGCTGCGCCGTCAGGCCGAAGGCGCCGGCAACTGCCAGGCTCATTAATGTTTTCTTGGTCATCGCGTGCAAAATATGTCTCCTGCTTTTATGGGTGTAAAAAAGCCGGCCCCTGTGCCGAGGCCGGCAACTTCGCGGCGGGCGAAGCGATGAACTTGTTGCGGTCGCTGGTCCCTATTGGGCGATCAGCTTGAACGACTGCGCCGGTGTGCCGTTGCAGTCCCAGAGCTGCAACGGCACGCCGTTGGAGGTGGAGGCGGCCGGCACGTCCAGGCACTTGCCGCTGGCGCGGCCGACGAATTTGTAATAGCCGTCGCCCAGGTCCACCGCCTGCCATTGCTGGTTGCTGCCGCCGCCGTAGGTCCACAGCTGCACCGGCGAACCGTTGGCCGTGCCCCAGCCGGCCACGTCCCACGCCAGCGCCGGCGCCTGTTGGGTACTGACGCGGTAGTTGCCGCTGTCGGTGGGCGTGAACTGCCATTGCTGGTTGGCGGCGCCGCGGCTGTCGCAGGCCCATTGCTGGACCGCCGCGCCGTTGCTGTTCGAGTAGCCGGCGTCGTCGATGCAGGAGCCGCTGTTCTTGTTGACCACGCTGTACCACTTGCCGGGGTCGATGCCCTTGACCGGGTCGGTGTGGAACTGCACGTCGAAGGCGCTGCTGGCGAAGCCGGCGCCGTTGCGCCAGATCTCGGTGCCCGCTTCGACGTCCAGCAGGTACCAGTTGTTGTCGACCACGTTGCGGCCGAGCGAGTCGCGGAAGAACGGTGCCAGGTCGAAGTTGACTTCGTTCACCGGCGAGGTGGCGACGTAGGAAATGATGTTCCAGCCCGGCCAGCCGCCCGGATTTTTCCAGTCGACCCACACGTCCCAGTTCATGCCGTTGATATTGACGTTGCCGGTCTTGCTGCCGGCCGGCTGCGCCGGGCCGTTGTGGTTAATCCAGATCATGATCTCGGCGCCGTCCGGCTGGCCGCTGGCCGGCGCGGTCGGGCCGGACGAGAACCAGATGTCGTAGGCCACATCCCAGTTGCCGGCCGCGCCGGGCGCGATGCGCCAGCGGGTCGGCGCGTAGGTCAGCGCCTTCGCTTGCAGCGGCAGGCCGCTGTCCTTGGTGCACGAGCCCCAGTGGCAGCCCTTGTAGATGGCCGGGTACGAGGCCGGCGTGCTGTCCGGCGACGACGGCGCGCTGCTCAGGCTCCATTCGCCGGTGTCGGGATTGACGTTGATGCACTGCGAGCCGCCGGCCTTGTCGTTCCAGAAGTTGGTGATGACGGTGTAGGTCTCGCCCAGCACCGGATACGAGGCGTAACGCTCGCAGCTCGATGCGGCCATGCCGGGTGCGCTGTAGGCGAGCGTGATGGCTGCCGCGAGCGTCAATTTGGAAAACGTGGTGTATGGCATTTGCTTAGTCTCCATCATATTTTTTTGTAAGAGATCTCCCTGTGTGCAATGCCAAGCAACAACATTGCATGGGGATAAAGCATAGTCAGATTGCCAGCCCGCCACCCGTTCAAAGTTGCGCAGCGTGGGCAGTGTCTTTTCAACCACAACACATGTAACGGTACTGGTCTTGCCGGAAAGAGATGACTATGATGGAAACGTTTCACTTGTCTTTATATAATTGCAGCATTTGTCATTTATCAACCAGCAGGACGGAACCAGTTTATGCATATGCCCTCCCCCACGTCGCGGCCGCTGGAGTACCGGCTCAATCAGGTGCTGGACTACATCGATGGGCATCTGGGCCAGAACCTGAATCTCGACTGCCTGGCCGCGCTGGCCCACTTGTCGCGCTACCATTTCCTGCGCCGCTTCCAGCAGTGGAGCGCCGAGGCGCCGCACGCCTATGTGCGCCGGCGCCGGCTGGAAACCGGGGCCTCGCAGCTGCTGTATTCGTCCGACTCGATCGCCGCCGTCGCGCAGAATTGCGGCTTCGACACCGCCGACGGCTTCGCCCGCGCATTCCGCCAATACTTCGGCCTGTCGCCGTCGCGCTGGCGCGACGAGCGGCGCGACATGGCAGCCGCCAGCAGCCAGGGGCCGGTGGCCGGCCAGAACGGGCCGGTGCGCATGGTCCGCCTGCCGACCGCGCGCGTGGCCTACACCCGCCACTTCGGCCCCTACGACCAGGACAGCGCGGCGCAATGGTCGCAGCTCGACGCCTGGTGCCGCCAGCACGCGCTGCCGCCCGCGCCGCGCTACGGCATGGGACTGGACGATCCAGATATCACCGCGCCGGAAAAGTGCCGCTACGACGTCTGCGTGGAAGTGCCGGATGATTTTGTGGCGCCGGCCGGCATGCCGATCAAGACCATCGCCGGCGGCGCGCATGCGGTGCTGCGCTTCATCGGCCCGCGTGTGCTGAGCAAGGACGCCTGGCACCGGCTGCTGCGCGACGGCGTGCTGTATGGCCGCTACAAGGCCGCCGCCCGCCCCTGCTTCGAACGCTACGAGCCGGACCGGCTCGACGCCTGCGTGGAGGCGCAGGATTGCGAGCTATGCCTGCCGCTCGAGCCGCAGAGGGATTTGTGATCAGCCGGCCGACAGCATGGCCGACATGCCGATCAGGGTGGGATATTGTTCGGTGATGACGAAGGTGGGAATGTGCGACAGGTAGTCCGAAAAGCGGCCCTTCTGCTCGAAGCGGGCGCGGAAGCCGGAGCGTTCGAAGAACTCGCTCATCTGCGGCACGATGCGGCCGCCGATGTAGATGCCGCCCTTGGCGCCCAAGGTCAGCGCGACGTTGCCGGCCACGGTGCCGAGCATGTCGCAGAAGGCGTCCAGCGTTTCCTCGCACACGGGGCACAGGCGATGCAGGCCGCGCTCCATGATCTGCGCGGTGTTCAGGTTTTGCGGCTCGACGCGGGCGCGTTCGGCCAGCGCGCGGTACACCAGCGCGATGCCGATGCCCGACACCAGCCGCTCGCTCGACACGTGCTCGTGGTAGCGGCGCGCATAGCGCAGGATGTCGATCTCGCGTTCGTTCATCGGCGCGAAGGTGCTGTGGCCTCCCTCGCTGTCGATGGCGATCCAGCGCTCGCCGGCCGGCACCAGGCCGGACACGCCCAGCCCCGCGTCCGCGCCCACCAGGCCGATGGTGGCGCCGCTGCGCGCCACGCCGCCGCCGATCTGGCGCTTGTGGTCCGGCGCCAGGTAGGGCAAGGCGCTGGCCAGGGCGGTGAAGTCGTTCACCACCACCAGCGATTTCAAGCTGAATTGCGAACACACGGCCTCGATCGAGAACGACCAGTGGTGGTTGGTCATCGTCACCCAGTCGCCGTCGATCGGATTGGCGATGGCGATGCCGGCGAAGCGCGCCTGGTAGCCGCCCGCCGCCACCGTGGCAGTCTGCGACAGATAGGCCACCAGCGCCGCGCCCAGGGTCGGATAGGCCGCGCAATCGGTCACCCAGATCGCCTCGATCCGGTTGGGGGCGGTCTCCAGGCCGAAGCTGGCGCTGGTGCCGCCGATGTCGGCCAGCAGGCGCGGGCCGCTTGCGAGGTGCGAAAACGATTCGCGTTTCATGGTCTCTTCCTTATTATTTCCGGCCGCTTGATTATATGCCACGTCGTTCATGAAAACGTTTTCAAGCACCGTTTTCATTAAATACCGTACGCGGATGAAAGTCAATGCGGGATCAAGGGTGGATTTGGCGGAAAGCCGCAAAATTTATGGTAATCTTCCGGCGAAAAGGTTTTCAGATAAGAACAGGACTCACCTTGGCAGACATCCCTCACTCCTCCGGCCCATCGACCCTGATGGATGTTGCACGCCAGGCGGGAGTATCGCCCAGCACCGTGTCGCGCATCCTCAACGGCACCGCCAAGGTGTCGGACGACAAGCGCCTGGCCGTGCTGGCAGCCATCGACAAGATGAAGTTCGCGCCCAACCAGATGGCGCAGGGCCTGAAAAAAGGCCGCTCGATGACCATCGGCATCGTGGTGCAGGACATCTCCTCGCCCTTCTTCGACGAAACGCTGCGCGGCGTGGACGACGGGCTCAAGGGCACCGGCTACGCCTCGGTGATCGTCAGCGGCCACTGGAACGCGGAAGAGGAAGCGGACCGCATGCGCCTGCTGCTGGCGCGCAAGGTCGACGGCATCATCCTGCTGTCGGGCCGCATGTCGGACCAGGCCGTGCTGGCCTTTTCCAGCCAGCGCCCGATCGTCTCCACCGGCCGCGCGCTGCAGACCCGCAGCGCCCTGGGCTTCAAGCTGGACAACGAATCGGGCGCCTACCTGGCGGTCCACCACCTGATCGAGCTGGGCCACCGCAAGATCGCCTTCATCTCCGGCCCGGCCAACAACATCGACGCCGCCGAGCGCCTGGCCGGCTACACCCGCGCGCTGAGCGAGGCGCACATCGAGCCGGACCAGAACCTGATCGTCGAGGGCAATTACCACGAGTCCAGCGGCATGCTGGCCATGAACCGCCTGTTCGACACGCACCAGCAATTTACCGCCGTCTTCGCCGCCAACGACCTGAGCGCGTATGGCGCGCGGCTGGCGCTGTACCGCAAGGGCATCCGCGTGCCGGACGACATCTCGCTGGTCGGCTTCGACGATTTGCCCGGTTCCTCATATACCACGCCGCCTCTGACGACTATACGCCAGCCCTTGTACGACATCGGCCGCATCGCCACCCAGGCGCTGCTGCGCATCATCAACGGCGAGGAAGCACGGGGCGAAGTGCCGCCGCTGGAGCTGATCGTGCGCGAAACCACGCGGCGCGTGCGCTGACCGCAGTAGCCACACGGAATACCGGTGTTTTCTGCAGCGAAGCCCCAACCGCTTTACAATGACGGACGTTTCGGCAAGAATCACCTCGATCTTTTTCACATCGTCAAACCAACAAAAGGAAGAACAATGGAACATACCCTGCCACCACTGCCGTATGCAATCGACGCCCTGGCGCCGCACATCTCGCAAGAAACGCTGGAATACCACTACGGCAAGCATCATCAAACGTATGTGACCAACCTGAACAACCTGATCAAGGGTACCGAGTTCGAGAACCTGTCCCTGGAAGAGATCGTCAAGAAATCGTCCGGCGGCATCTTCAACAACTCCGCCCAGGTATGGAACCACACCTTCTACTGGAACGGCCTGACCCCGAACGGCAAAGGCGCACCGGACGGCGCGCTGGCCGACGCGATCAACGCCAAGTGGGGTTCGTTCGACAAGTTCAAGGAAGAGTTCACCAAGTCGTGCGTAGGCAACTTCGGTTCGAGCTGGACCTGGCTGGTGAAAAAGGCCGACGGTTCCCTGGACATCGTCAACACCTCCAACGCCGCCACCCCGCTGACCACCGACGCCAAGGCGCTGCTGACCTGCGACCTGTGGGAGCACGCCTACTACATCGACTACCGCAACGTCCGTCCCAAGTATGTCGAGACCTTCTTCAAGCTGGCCAACTGGGACTTCGCAGCCGCGAACTTCGCCTGAGCCACCGCGGTCGTTCCCGCGAAAGCGGGAACCCATACGCCGCATGGTCAAAGACGCAGCATGGATTCCCGCGTACGCGGGAATGACGCTTGAGCTGTCTCCTGGACTGCAAATGAAAAGCCCCGCCGGCCTGAACGCGCTCAAGATCGCGCTCGGTGCCGACGGGGCTTTTTCTATTGCAGCTGCAGGGTTTTGACGGTCTTGAAGTCGCTCTTCTCGCCGGCGCCGGAGGCGGTGTTGTGGCTCTCCTTGCGGATCGACACCAGCCGGTTGCCAGCCAGCGCGTAGACGCTGGACTCCTCATTCCTGGCCTCGAAGGTGACGACGATGAAGGCGCGGCCGTAGACGTTCTGCGTGATGCGGCTGGCCAGCGGCGTGCCGTCGGCCGCGATCCATACGTGCAGGCGGCCGTCGAATTCCTTGACGTATTTGCGATCGCGGTCGGCCAGCGCGTCGATGCCTTGCGCGAAGCTCAGCATGCGCGCCGGCTTGCCCTGGTAGACGTCGGCCTTCTCGGCCAGGAAACTGGTCTTCTCCAGCATGCGCGACAGGCTGCCGGCCGCCGAAATCATCGGCCGCAGGTCGGTCGGGCTGAATTCGCGGGCGGCGTTCAAGGTCGGCGTCTTGGCGTTGGGATTGCGCGCCACGCTCAATGCCTCGGCATCCAGTCTGGCCAGCATCTCGCGGCTGTAGCTGAGCTGCATGCCGCGCGGCCCATCCTCGATGGCGACGACCGCCTGGCCGCTGGTTTCATCGGCATCCTTGCCTTCGCCGTTGCGGCGCCATACGCTCGAATCGAGCGAGGCCTTCAACGGCACCGGTTCCTGCAGGCGCTCCAGCGCGGCCTTCAAATCGGCCAGGCCGTCGGCATGGGCGGCGGCGCCGGCCAGCGCCAGCACCGGGATCAACATCAGACGTGACAAACGCATTCGGTCCTCTTTCTCAAGCGTGGCCCAGGCGGCCCGCGGTCATGGTTACGGTTCTGCCGCAGCGCGCGGCGATCGACAGATCGTGGGTGACCATCACCAGCGTCGAGCCGCGTTCGCGATTGAGCGCGAACATCAATTCGATCACCGCCGCGCCGGTCGCCGCGTCGAGCGCGCCGGTCGGTTCGTCGGCCAGCAGCAGCGGCGGCTCGCAGACAAAGGCGCGCGCCAGCGCCACCCGCTGCTGCTCGCCGCCGGACATGTACTTGGGATAGTGCCGCAGGCGCGCCGACAAGCCTACCCGCTCCAGCATCGCCTTCGCCTTCTCGCCGGCCTGCCCTTCGCCGCGCAGCTCCAGCGGCAGCATCACATTCTCCAGCGCCGTCAGATGCGGCAGCAGCTGGAACGACTGGAACACAAAGCCCACGTTCTGCTGCCGGAACACGGCGCGGCCATCCTCGGTGAGCTGGAAAATGTCGGTGTTCTCCAGCTCCACCGTGCCGCTGGTCGGCAAGTCCAGCCCCGCCAGTATGCCCAGCAGCGTCGACTTGCCGGAGCCGGAAGCGCCGACGATGGCCAGCGTCTCGCCGGATTGCACCGTCAAATCGACGTCGTGCAGGATGGTCAGTTCGCCGGTGGCGTCGGCCACCCGCTTGCACAGGTTTTTTACAGCGATCGCGGGCCGCAGCAGGCTGGCGGCGAGATTCATATTGGTCATTGCTACTCCTAAGTTTCCCGAAGACTGAGTAATGGCGGCTGGTTCAACACGCCGCGCAGACCCGCCCCGCCGCCCAACAGCGCGCACAGCGCACCGGCGGCCAGGCCGGCTATCCACAACAGCGGCGACCATTGCCATTCCAGGTGAAAGCTGAAGCGCGCCAGCGCCCAGCTGGCGGCCGTGGCGCCGCCCGCCGCCAGCAAGCCCGCCAGGGCGCCGGTCAGCAGATGTTCTATCCACTGGGCCTGCGACAGCTGCCTGCGCGTGGCGCCCAGGGCGCGCAGCAGGGCCGCCTGGCGCTTGCGCGCATCCAGCGATCCCGCCATCGCAGCGTACAGTACCAGCAATCCCGATATCAGCGTGAACCCGAACAGGAATTCGACCGCCGCGCTGACCTGCGCCAGCGTATCCTGCATGCGCTGGATGAAGGCGCTGATATCGAACACGCTCAGGTTCGGATAGTCGCGCGCCAGCAGGTAGGCGAAGCGCCGGTCGCTGGCCGGCACGTGCACCGTCGTCGCCAGCGTCATCGGCATGCCGGCCATCAGCCTGGGCGCCACCTGGAACGCCGCGCCCACCTGGTGCGAACGCCAGTCGATCTTGCGCAGGCTGGTGGCCTTGACTTCCAGCGTTTCGCCGGCCACGTCGAAGCTCAGGGTGTCGCCCAGCTTGACGCCGAGGATTTCGGCGATGCCTTGATCAACCGACACCTCCGCCGCGACGCCGTCGTACCAGCGGCCGGCGGTGACGGTGTTGGGCGCGCGCAGCAGGCCGGCCTGTTCGATTTCCAGTTCGCGCTCGACCATCTCCTTCGCGCGCGGATCCTCCGAGCTGGCGGGCTTGCCGTTGATGCCGATCAGGCGCCCGCGGCTCAGCACATGCATCCGCGGCCGGCCGTATTTCGCCAGGCGCGCCGCCAGCTCCTGCTGCTGGTCCGGCTGGATGTTGATGATGTAGTGATTCGGCGCGCCGTCCGGCGTGGCCTGGCGCCAGGCCGCCAGCAGGTCGCCGCGCACCACCGTCAGCAGCAGCAAGGCGGTTAGTCCCAGCGCCAGCGCGACGATCTGCGTCACGCTGGCCGCCGGGCGGCGGCGCAGGTCGGTGATGGCGAAGCGCCAGGCGGGATGGTTGAACAGGCGACGCAGCCGCGCCAGCGAACCGATGCCCAGCCATGCCACCAGGCCAAACCCGCCTCCGCACAGCGCGAAGCCGACCGCCGCCACCAGGCCCAGCATTACATCCCCGGTCTGCCACACCAGCAAGGCGGTGAAGCCGGCGGCGCCCAGCGCATAGGCGGCGACGGTGCGCGCCTGCGGTGCTTCCTGCTCGCGGCGCAGCAGCCGCACCTGCGACACATTGCGCAGCTGGAGCAGCGGCGGCAGCGCGAAGCCAAGCAGCAGCAGCAGTCCCGCCGCCAGTCCTTGCAGCGCCGGTTGCCAGCCGGGCGGCGGCAGGTCGGCGTCGACCAGCTTGCCCAGCCATTCCAGCAGCACGAAGTGGCAGCCAAAGCCCAGCAACACACCGGCCACGCTGCCGGCCACGCCCAGCATCAGGAACTCCAGCAGATACATGCGCGTCTGCTGCGACTGCGTCTGGCCCAGGCAGCGCAGCACGGCGCAGGCGTCGACGTGGCGCTGCATGAAGCGGCCGGCCGCCATCGCCACCGCTATCCCTGCCAACAGCGCCGACAACAAACTGGCCAGCGACAGGAACTGCCGCACCTGATCCTGCATGGACTGGCTGTCCTTGCCCATCGACGCCAGCGAACGGATGTCGATACCCAGCCTGGGCGTGGCGGCGATGTGCGCCTTGAGCCATTGTTCGAAGCCGGCCACCTGCGCCGGTTCGCCCGCCAGCAGCAGGCGGTAGGTGGCGATGGCATGCTGCTGCAGCAGATTGGTGGACATCAGGTCGGCGCTGGAGATCATGGCGCGCGGCGCCAGCGTCACGAAGGATGCGGCGGCGTCGGGCTCGGAGGCGATCACCCCGGCCACCGTCAGGCTGCGGTCGCCGATGCGCAGCGTGGACCCGGCGTGCAGGTTCAGCGCCGCCGCCAGCGTCGCATCGACCCATACGGTGCCCGGCGCGGGCATGGTCGTGGCCACGGCGTCCGGCTGGCCGTCGCGGCGCAGCTTCAGGTGGCCGCGCAAGGGATAGCTGTCGCTGACGCTTTTGAGCGCGACCAGCATCGACACGCCCTGCTCGTCCCTGCCTGCGACAGCCATGTTCAGCATGGCGACCGTGTCCGCGCAGCGCAGGCCGCGCCGCCGCGCTTCGGCGCGCACGTCGGCGGGCAGCGGCTGGTCGGAGGCCAGCACCAGGTCGGCGGCCAGCACCTGGTTGGCGTTGCGCGCGATGCCGGCGCCCATGCGCGCGGTGAAGAAGTTCACCGACGACAGCGCCGCCACCGACAGCATCAGCGCCGCCAGCAAGAACCGCAACTCGCCCGCGCGCCAGTCGCGCTGCATCATGGAAAACGATAGTCTGAACATCTCGCCGCATCCGCCATAAAAAAATGCAGCATGCCCAAACCCGGGCCGGCAAGCCGCCGGAATGCGACGAAACGCCAGCAACGGCGACGATTTGCAAGAATCGACGGCTGGATTGCACGGCAAAATTTCAGCGGCATGCCTATAATCCCGCACGCCCCCTTCCACTCTGGAGCCTACACGACATGACCTACCTCGCATCGCCGCAACGCTACGACGCCATGCAATACCGCAGCTGCGGCCGCAGCGGCCTGAAACTGCCGCTGATGTCCCTCGGCCTGTGGCACAACTTCGGCGACGCCAATCCGCTCGCCTCGCAGCGCGACATGCTGCGCACCGCCTTCGACCTGGGTATCATGCACTTCGACCTGGCCAACAACTATGGCCCGCCCTAACAACGCCCGCGCCATCGCCGACGAACTGGGCCCGGAACGCGCCATCTTCATCGAAGCGGACGTCTCCGACCGCGCCGCGATGGAAACCCTGGCCACGCGCACCGTCGGTCCACAGCCACAAGTCATCCCCGGCTGCTTCCCTACTCGATCGCCAAGCAAGCGCTGATCGGCCTCACGCGCGCACTCGGGCTGGAGTACCCTCCTGATCGACGGCGGCCGCTCGCAACGGTACCACGAATAGCGCGTCGCCCCCCATCGCTTGTTGGCCCGCGCCACGCGCTCCATGCCGAGCATGACTCCGGCCCATATTCGCAAAGAACAATACAAGAAATATCGATTTCTGGCAGCCCTTGCCAGCGGAGAGGGAAAGGGTCCACGAAGCGCTTCGCCGTGATCCATATTTCTTGCAAAAAAAAATAAAAGTTTCTCTTTTCAAAAAATACAATGTTGTCTAATATACTAACCATTGCTGCTGAAGTTACTGGCTGCGATAAGCGTGAACGTGCGGCTGGCATTCATCCTTTGTTGATGTCCCCTCCATTCTTGCTTGCACTTCGAATCCTCCGGACGCTGATTATGACGGAGGCCTTGATTTGATAACCATGGAACAACTTTAGACCCCTTATCTATGACCACCACATCCAAATTCCGCGCCGCCCTCTTGACTACTGCGGCCGCCTTATCCCTGTTCTCTTTCAATGCATATGCCGGCTCCGCCGCCGGAAAGGTCGTCGCAGTCAACGCTACCCGCGCCGCGCTGTGGGCGTTTAACGTTGGCACGATCTCGGGCCGTCCGGCATGCGCAACAAGCAATGAATTCGCCATCGACAATAACAGCGCAGCGGGCAAAGCAATGATCGCGTCGATCCTTGCCGCACAAGCGCAAGGCTTGATCGTCAATGTAGCCGGGACGGGCAACTGCGACGTTTGGGGCGACCGCGAAAGTGCCGCTGGCGTTTCGTTCTCGTTCCCTATCTGATCGCATTTCGTATTTTTGTAGCGTAAGCTAATTCGGTTTCGATTAGCTAAATCGCTGCTAAACAATCGCGCCATTTGATTCTTTATCCTTAAAGGGAATGGCGCGGTTGCCTTGGGATTTTTGCGCAAAAGCAAATATCAATGTGAATTTCAGTCATTGGTGACTGCGATCTGTGGTATGGCTTGCGGTGACAAGTGGCGCGCGAAATTTAATGGCCGCCTAAAGCACTTTTTAAAGAACATTAGGAAGCATCTTATGCGAATTTTGGAAATTTTTAATATTAACGCCCGTCGATCGGCGATCAAGGCGCTTAGCATTTTGCTTGGCATATTGGCGACCGGATCGGTATATGCTGCGTCGATGACTGTGGTACCAAGTTCTCCTGTCGCGAAACCGAATGCGAGCACCACCGTCGATGTGAAATTTGTCGGAAGGGTACTCGTGAAATATGATTTTTATCAGGTTTGCGCGCCAGTGAAATGCTACGTGTTGTATTTCCCAGTCAAGCTTTATGCTGGAAGTCAATTAACTACGCCGTATTTTTCCGGCCCTGTAACATGCGTCACCGTAAGCCAATGGCTGTCAAATGGTATTACGTATTATGGATGCGAAAACCCGGTTGTTAAGGTGACCATACCAGCAAAAAGTGCCGTGGGGCAGTATGCCTACACAGTCACACATGACGAGGATACTTTCACAAATAGCACTACTGCAAACTTTGTAGTAAAGGTCGGAACGGGCGCATTAACTTCTACCATTCTTCCGCTCTTGCTGAATTAATAGTTATCGTATGTTGTACGTTTTGCTGTGACAAAATTTGGAATCGGGCAATAGAAGGCCGCCTGTGTCAAAAAAACCAGATGCGGCGAATTTTCCGCATCTCCTCCATGTTCCTGCCCCCGTCGTTAGGTGAATGCCCGCGACGCTTGCTTGTACGATCCCTGCAGCTCGCCAGCTCGCCTGTCTCACGTGCAATACGGCGCCCCCCGTGCTCAGTTATATAAAACGGTGATCTTCATCATCATGACTATAAATTGGCTATATGTTGGGTACTGCGGCATCATGCACCTGTCTCCTCTATCTCCTCCAAGGAATAGATTTAGCCCGCCCCGGTAGCGGGCTTTTTTTTGCGCTCAGCATGGGTGGCTGGATGTGATTTCGGCATCGGCGCCGCCATGCTGCTGGTGGAAATCGGCACCGATATGGATGCCTTCGGCAGCGCCGAACGACTCGCCTCGTGGACCTGACTTTGTCCGGGCAATAACGAATCAGCAGGCAAACGCAAATCGGGAAAAATCCGGCGCGGCAACCCTTACGTGCGCCGCTTGTTTTGTGAGTTCGCCCAGGCCGCCAGTCGCAGCACTTCCGTCTTCAAACTCAAGTTTCAGGCCCTGGTGATCCGGCGCGGACACAAACGGTCCATCATCGCCATCGCGCACAAAATGCTGCGCACCATCTTCGTCATGCTCAAACGGAACGAGTACTACCGGGATAGTTCCGTCGACTACGAAGCGCTATCGGTAAAACGCAACATGCCCCGCTGGATCAAGGCCATGGCGAAGTTCGGGATGACGCCCGCTTCTCTCTGACTTGATCCAGCAGCCAAACAGCAGTGGCCTTCAGTGGCCAGGTATTGTCACGCCTTTAACACCAGTTCTTGCATGTTACGGTTCCGCCGAAACCAATTTCGGCCGCCTGTCCAAGGAAGACTTCAAGCCCTACCGCGATGAGCTGATCATCTCCGTCCTACAATATGCTGAACCGCTGGATCGAGGAAGACCTGCTCGACACGCTGGCCGCGCAGGGCATGGGCTGCATCATCTTCACCGCGCTGGCGCAGGGCATCCTGAGCGACAAATACCTGAACGGCATTCCGCAAGACTCACGCGTCAATCGTCCCGGCGGCGGCTCCTTGCAGATGGCGCACCTGAGCGAGGAAAACCTCGAGCGCGTGCGCGGCCTGAACGAGATCGCCAAGGCGCGCGGCCAGACGCTGGCGCAGATGGCGCTGGCCTGGGTGCTGCGCGATGCGCGCGTCACGTCCACGCTGATCGGCGCCAGCAGCAGCGCGCAAATCCGCGAGAATGTGGCGGCCTTGCAGAACCTGGCCTTCAGCGCCAGCAAGCTGGCCGACATCGATGCGCTGGCCAAGGAAGGCGCCATCAATCTGTGGGCCGACTCGTCCAGCCATAAATAAGGCCGGCTAGTTAGTCCGCGACCAGTCGCGCCGCTCGGGCCGCTGGTCCGGCCCGGCGTCGTCGAAGGCGCCGTCCACCACCGGTATGGTCTCGATGTGATCGAAGCCGATGTCGGTATCGGCCGGCAGCGTTTCAATCTCCACGCTGGCGCGCTCGCCGGTGCCTTCGGCGTCGGTGTCGCTATCGAGGCCGATGTCCGGCTCGCCGGGGACGTCGCTGCCGCTGTCGGAATTGTCGCTGGGGCCCAGCGCCCGCGTTCCATGGCCGCGCCCCAGTGTGCGGTCGGTGCCTACCGGTATGTTGTCCGGGTCCAAGGTACTGTCAGACATGATCTGCCCTCCCTATGAAAGCCCCTATTTGACCACCGCCGTCGCGGCCGTTCCGTGCGCGACCACGCATAAAGGCTATCGTGCCGATAGGAATTTTTTACTTTACAAATGTACTGTTCATCTCTATAGTTAACTCATGCCGCAACCAACCCCAAGGAGTAGCACCATGAGCATCACGACCAAAAACCTGATCACCGCCGCCGCCACCGTGGCCTTTGCTATCGCCGCCACGGCCACCACCGTCACCAGTGCGTTTGCGCAGACCACCGCGCCGGCTGCGGCCACCACGGCCAACACCGCCGCCGCCACCACCGCCGCGCAAACCGCGGTCGCCAACGGCGCGCTGGCGACGGCCGCCAAAGCCCAACCGGCCGGCCTGACCCGCGCCCAGGTACAGGCCGAGTTCCTCGAAGCGCGCAAGAACGGCACGCTGATCGAGACCGAGGCCGACATGGATGTCGCCCAGACCAAGAAGCACTTCGTCAAGTAATCGGAACCGTTGGAACCAAACGCCATGAAATCGCCACGCACCGTCCAGTCCTTCGCCCTCGCAGCATGCGTGCTGGCGCTGCTGGCCGGTTGCGCCGACATGGGCAAGATCAAGCCGCAGGCAGTCGCGCTGAAACCGGCCGAACTGAATCCCGGCAAAGCCATCGCCGCCGCCAGCGCCGATGCCGCCACGGCATGGCCCGAGCAGCAATGGTGGGAAGCGCTGCATGACCAGCAGCTGAACCAGCTGGTGGCCGCCGCGCTGGCCGACAACCCGACGCTGCGCGCCACCCAGGCGCGGGTGCGCCAGGCCGAGTCGCTGGCCGGCGTCGCCAGGGCCGGCACGCTGCCGCAGCTGGGCGCCGCCGCCAGCGCCGACCGCGAGCTGTATTCCGCGCACAGCACCGTGCCCGCTCCCTTGGCCGGCAACTACGCGTGGAAGAACACGGCCGCGCTGTCCGGCTCCTACGACCTCGATCTGTGGGGCCGCAACCGCGACGCGCTGGCCGCCGCGCTGGACGAGGCGCACATGGCGTCGGCCGAAGCGCAGATGGCGCGGCTGACGCTGGAATCGGCCATCGTGCGCAGCTACATCCAGCTGTCGCTGGAATACACGCTGCAAGACAGCGTGGCGCAGAACCTGGCGCAGCGCCAGCGCATCCTGGAGATCACGCGCAAGCGCCAGGCGGCGGGGCTGGCCAGCGAGATCGAAGTCGCGAGCATAGAAACCACGCTGCCGGCCGGACGGCGCGAGCATGAGCAGATCGGAGAATCGATCGCCCTGCTGCGCAACCAGCTGGCGGCACTGATCGGCAAAGGACCGGGCGACGGCGACGCGATCGCCCGGCCGATGCTGGCCCTCGATGCCGGCCATGGCGAAGCGGTGCCCGCCTCGCTGCCGGCGGAACTGGTCGGCCACCGGCCCGACATCGCGGCCCAGCGCTGGCGGATGGAAGCGGCGACGGCCCGCATCGCCGGCGCCAAGGCCGATTTTTACCCGAACATCAACCTGGCGGCGTTTGTCGGTTTCCAGTCGCTGGGGTTCACGCATTTTTTGGACAGCAATTCGGCGATGCGCGGCGTGACGCCGGCCATCAGCCTGCCGATCTTCGAAGGCGGCCGCCTGCGCAGTCAACTCGGCAACCAGAGCGCGCTCTACGACGGCGCGGTCGAGCAGTACAACGCCAGCGTGGTGCAGGCGATGGCCGACGTGGCCAACGCGGTGGTGCGCATCGCTTCGGTCAGGCAGCAGGACCAGCTGGCGCGGCGCGCGCTGGCCTCGGCCCGCCGCCAGCAGGAACTGGCGGAACGCGCCTACCGCGCCGGCATGACCGACGCGCTGAACGTGATCAACGCCCAGCTGACCTTATTGAACGAGGAGCAGCAGATGGCGCAAGTGGCTAGCAAACAACTAGATAACTACACATTGTTGATGACCGCGCTGGGTGGCGGCATAAAACTGGAATTGCCATGATGCTTAGATAGTACAATCAAAGCCTTTGAAAAACGTATGAGGAGCAGGCAATGAGCAGTTTTGAAGCGACTAAAAAACGCCTTAAAAACATCCATGCCCGAATGCCGGAGTTCCCCGAGGATTTGATGCGCGTGCTGCGTATGACTTACCACATCCAGAAAAGGATGAAAGACCTGAGCAACGCGGCACTGCGCAAATATGAGCTGGTTGACGCCAGCTACATGGTGCTGGCCGTGCTGTACGGCTCGGACGACGAGACATCGACGGCATCCACGCTGGGCGAGGCCTGCATGGAAAAGCCGGCCAACCTGACGCGGGTATGCAACGACCTGGAATCGCAAGGCCTGATCTCGCGCGGCAACCGCCCCGGCGACCGCCGCTGCGTGATGATCACGCTGACCGACGCCGGCCGCGAGCTGGCCGCCAAGGTGCTGCCGGAAGTCTGGGCCACCACCACCCGCGCCTACGACGGCTACAGCCCTGAAGAAGTTAAAGTACTTGAAGCGCTGCTCAAACGGCAGCTGGATAATCTCGAAGCACTCACATAGCCTGAACTGACGCCATGAACCCTCCCCTAGCCGCCACTCCCCACCAGGACCCCAGCGCGGCGAGGGGAGTTTTGCGCTGGCTGGCGGCGCAAACCGCCGGCTGGTTCAACACCGAGGGCGAGCGCTGGGTGTTCGTCGCCAAGACCATGCTGGCGTCCTTCTCCGCGCTGTGGCTGGCGTTCCGCCTCGGTCTCGACGCCCCCTACACCGCGCTCGCCACCACCGTCATCCTGGCCCTGCCCAGCAGCGGCATGGTGCTGGAAAAGGCTTTCTACCGTTTCCTCGGCACGCTGGTCGGCTGCTCGGCCGCGCTGCTGCTGGTGGCGCTGTTTCCGCAATCGCCCCCGCTGCTGTTCCTCGGCGTGGCGCTGTGGATCGCCCTGTGCACCGGCGGCGCCGCCATGCACCGCAACCAGCAGTCGTACAGCTTCGTCCTGGCGGGCTACACCGCCTGCATGATCGCCGTCCCCGCCATCGACGCGCCGGACCGCGTGTTCACGCTGGCCGTCACCCGCGTGACCGAGGTCGGACTGGGCATCATCTGCGCCGCCGTGGTGCACGACGTGGTCTTCCCGCGCCGCCATTCGCGCGCCGTGATGCGCACCGTGCAGGCGCGCTACGCCAGCTTCATCACCTTCTGCACCCAGGTGCTGGAACAGCGCTTGACGCCGGCCGAAACGGAACTCAGTCACCTGAAGTTCGCCGCCGATATCGCCGCGCTGGAATCGGGCCGCGCCGCCGCCTTCTTCGAGGCCGACCATCCGCGCTCGCACACGCACCAGCTGCATGCCTTCAACGCCGCCTTCATGACGGTGCTGACCACCTTCTACACCTTGCACCGCCTGATCCACCGCCTGCGCGGCGCGGCGCCGGCGCAGGCGCGGCCGGTGCTGGAGCTGGTCGAGCCGATGCACGCGCACCTGGCGCAGGCCATGGGCGACGAACTGACGCCGCAGCGCATGGCGCGGATGCGCGCCGGCCTGGCCAGCGACATCGCCGCCGCCCGCGCCCAGCTGGCGGCAGGCGCCGGGACAAGCGCGGCGCCGGTCGAACGCGCGCAGCAGATCGCCTTCGACACGGCGGTGGAACTGCTGGAGCGCTATGTGCGCGACATGGAAGCCTTCGCCGGCCTGTATCTCGGCCTGGCGCAGGAGAAGCGGCAGCAGGTCAGCGATCCCGGCGCCTACACCCCGAAGACGCCGCCGGCCATCATCGCCGCCAGCGGCTTCCGCGCCGGCGTCACGCTGCTGCTGACGGCCTGCGTGTGGTACTGGCTGGCCTGGCCTTTTCTCGGCAACGCCATTTTGATGGCGACCATCTTCTGCGCGCTGGCCTCGTCCTCGCCGCGGCCGACGGCCATGGTGCAGCAGGTGCTGATCGGCTTCCTGGTCGCCACGCCGCTGGCCTTCGCCACCGAATTCTTCCTGGTGGCGCGCGCCAACGACTTCCCGACGCTGATCATCGCGGCCCTGCCGATCTTCGTGCTGGGCAGCTATCTGATGACCAGCCCGCGCTGGGCCGGCGTGGGCATCGGCATCTGCATGTTCTGCGCCACGCTGGTGGTGCCGACCAACCTGATGCACTACGACGTCGAGAGCTTCATCAGCAGCGAACTGTCGCTGACGATGGGCGTGGCGGTGGCCTACCTGATGTTCAAGCTGGTGCTGCCGGAGCACACCATGGGCCAGAAGGACCACGTGGCCGCGGCCCTGTGGCGCGAGGCGCAGGGCGCTTGCACTGCGTCGATGTACCGGCTGAAGCGGCGCTTCGACAACCGTGTGCGCGACCTGCTCAGCCAACTGAACGCCGCCGCCGGCCCGGCGCCCAGCGACGCCGCGCGCGCCGTGGTGCGCCAGGGCCTGACCTTGCTGGAACTGGGCCACGCCGTGATCGAGCTGCGCCAGCTGATCGCCAGCTCGCAGCCTGGCCCGGCGCCGGTGGCGCTCAAGCTGGTGGTGCGCCAGCTGGCCGCCTACCTGCGGGCGCCGGCGCGCGCCAGCGGCGAGGCGGCGCTGCAAACGATACTCGACGCCGGCGCCAGCGTGCGCGCCGCCCTGCCCGCCGCCACGCCGGAACGCCGGCTGCGCCTGCACACCGCGTTGACCGACCTGCATTCCATTTACACGTCCCTGCTGGACCAGATCACTACAGGAGAAACCGGCCATGCCGCGTGAGATCGATTTTTTCGGCGTACTGCTGCCCGGCGTGCTGCCGCTGTTCCTCGTCAGCCTGCTGCTGCAAGTGGCGCTCGACAGCGCCCTGAGCCACCTGGGCGCCTACCGCCGCAGCTGGCATCCGGCGCTGGTGCGCCTATGCCTGTTCGTCTGCATCTTCAGCGCCCTGCTGGTCACGCTGTACAAATAAACCCAATTCAATCAGAAAGCCCGCCGTGAGTGCATCCAAAATCTTCCGCTTTTTCCTGACCATGCTGCTGCTGGCGGCCGCCCTGTGGATGGGACGTTCGGCCTGGGACCACTACATGGAATCGGCCTGGACCCGCGACGGCCGCATCAAGGCCGACGTGGTCACCATCAGCGCCGATGTCGCCGGCACCGTCACCGAGGTGATGGTGCGCGACAACCAGCTGGTCAAGCAGGGCGAGGTGCTGTTCGTGGTCGACCAGGCGCGCTACCAGAGCGCGCTGGCGCAGGCCAGCGCCGTGCTGGCGTCGCAGCAGGTGGAGAAAGGCCGGCGCAGCAAGGAAGCCAGTCGCCGCGCGGGGCTGGACAATTCCATCATTTCGGCCGAGAGCAAGGAGACGGCGGAATTCGCGGTCGGCACGGCGGCGGCGCAGTACCAGGCCGCGCTGGCGGCGCGCAATCTGGCGCAGCTGAACCTGGAGCGCACGGTGGTGCGCGCGCCCGTCACCGGCTACGTCACCAACCTGAACGTGCACGCGGGCGACTTCGCCGCCGTCGGCGCGGCCAAGCTGGCGATGATCAACAGCGCCTCGTTCTACGTGGTCGGCTATTTCGAGGAGACCAAGCTGCCGCTGCTGAAGGTGAACGACGCCGTCGAGGTACACCTGATGAGCGGCGCGGCCCAGCTGCAGGGCCATATCGAGAGCATCGCCCACGGCATCACCGACCGCGACGCCAACACCGGCCGCGAATTGCTGGCCGACGTCAATCCGACGTTCAATTGGGTGCGGCTGGCGCAGCGGGTGCCGGTGCGTATCCATATCGACCGGCAGCCGAAAGGGCTCGAACTGGTGGCCGGCACCACCTGCACGGTGGTGATCCACAGCTAGGCGGATCAATGCGAGGCTGGCACGATGCCCATCTGCTGCAACAGCGTCAGGTTGTCTTCCAGGTGCCAGTTCTCGGCGATGCGGCCGTCGGCCACGCGGTACAGGTCGAAGGCCTGGAAGGCGATGGACTGGCCCTTGCCTTGCGTGGCGCCGAAGCTGCCGGTGAAGTGGCCGCTGAAATGCAGGTGCACGGCGACGCGGTCGCCGTCGACCACCATGTCGGCGATTTCCGCCTTCAGGTCGGGGACGGCGGTGCGGAAGCCTTTCGACGCTTGCAGCGCGCCGTTGACGCCCTGCTCGCGGCCCGCCGGCAAGGTGCGGTCGATGAAGTCGGGCGACAGCGCCTGTTGGGCCAGCGCCGGATCGCCGGTGTTCCAGAAGGCGGCGTAGCGGCGCGCTGCTTCGGCGGTGAGGTCGTTGGCGCCGGCGGCGCCGGTCAGCAGCAAGGCGGTGAGCAGGAAGGTGCGTTTCATGGGCAGGTCCTTAGGTAGTGGAGATGCCCGGATTGTGCGCCGCCCGCCGCTCCGCGAGAATTGGCCTGGCCGTTGAAGCACCTGCTTGCGGCGTTTGAAAATCGCCGCGCCGGCTAGCGCGCGCCGGCGGCGTCGATGATGGCGCCGCTGACGTAGGACGATTGTGGGCTGAGCAGCCACAGGATCGTCTCGGCGATTTCCTCCGGCTGGCCGCCGCGCAGCATCGGCACGTTCGATTCCAGCCGCGCCACGCGGCCAGGGTCGCCGCCGCTGGCGTGGATGTCGGTATAAATCATGCCCGGCCGGACGCAGTTCACGCGGATGCCTTCGGCCGCCACTTCCTTCGACAGGCCCAGCGTCATCACGTCGATCGCGCCCTTGGACGAGGCGTAGTCGATGTAGACGTTCGGCGCGCCATGCCGGGCCGCGCCGGACGACAGGTTGACGATGCCGCCGCCCTGCCCGCCGTCGGCGGTCGACATGCGCTTGACCGCCTCTTTGCAGCACAGGAAGTAGCTGATCACATTGGTGGTGAACACGCGCTGCAGGCGCTCCACCGACATCTCCGTCAGGCGGCACTGCTGCTCCAGGATGCCGACGTTGTTGACCAGCGCCGTCAGCGGCCCCAGTTCCTCGTCGATGGCCGCGAACAGGCGCTGCACGTCGGCCTCCACGCTGACGTCGGCCTGCACGGCGATCGCCTCGCCGCCCTCGGCGACGATCTGCGCGCGCAGCTGCGCGGCCGCCTGCGCATCGCGCAGGTAGTTGATGCACACCGCGTAGCCGCGGCGGCTCGCCATCAGCGCGGTCGCCGCGCCTATGCCCCGGCTGCTGCCGGTCACCAGTATCACTTGTTTCATCGGACGCCCAGTCAAGGTAAATGCCACAGAAAAAAGCCCGCTGCTGCGGGCTGGGGTCATGCTTATTTTTTCATGCTTATTTTTCCGGGCTGACGTGGGTCAGCGCGTAGCCTACATGCTCCCACCAGTGCTCGCGCGAGTGCACGGTGCGCAGGCACTTCTTGTCGAGCTCCCCCTTGAACACGGGATCGGCGCACTGCCTGGTCATCAGCGCGTTGCGCTGGTTTTCCGCGTTGGTGAGGGCGATCAGCAGCCAGACGATGAAGCCCAGCGCCAGCACCGCCACGGTCCAGGCGACGTGGTTGATATAGGCCCATTCGAACAGGGTTTCGATGACCGGAGAGGATTCCTTGTAGATCTTCATGACCTCACCCTCGGCCGCCTTGCGTTCATCGCTGATCTCTTTCATGATTTTTCCTTACTTCTTAGTGGCGCGCTCCTGGGCCGACTTGGCAACCAGGCTATCCATCACCGCAAACATGGCCGCGTGCGCCTCGGGAACCGTCGCCAGGCCGTGGCCGGCCACCGCTGGCGAGGTCGTGTAGTGACCGTCGATCACCAGCGCCGGCGCACTGTCGAGTTTATACTGGTTTGCCACCTGCACGCCACGTTTCATCTTCGTTTGGACCGCGAACGAGTTGAAAAATTCCAGATATTTGGCCTTGTCGACGCCATTCTTGACGACGAAATCCAGGATGGACTGGTCGGTGTTGAGGCGGTTGTGCTCGACGTGGATGGCATGGAAGAACTTCTCGTGCAGGCCGTTGCCCAGCGCGTTCATCGCCTCCAGCGTGAAGAAGGCCTTCGCTTGCGCGTCCTCGCCCAGGTGCATGCGGCGGAACACGATCTTGTCGCCCTGCTTCTTGACCCAGGCCGCCAGCGGCGCCTCGAGCGCGTTGCAATGCGGGCAGTGGTACATGAACACTTCCAGCACTTCGACCTTCTTGCCGGTCTCCGGCCGGTTGGTCCCGTCCAGCGTGGTGAAGTCGACGCCGTTCTTGAAATCGGCGGCATGGGCGCCGGCGGCGGCGGCCATGAAGGCGGCGGTGGCAATCAGGGGGCGCAGCAAGCTGAGGAAACGCATAACAGTCCTTCATCGAGGTGAGTGGCAAACGCCGCGAGATTACCACTTTTTCCACGATGTGCGAATTAAGGCGGCATTAAGCCTCAGGGGCGGCGCCGGCGCGCCGTTTCCAGCCGTTCGCACAGCGCGGCGACGCCGTCGGCGATACGCGGCGTGGCGCGCACCAGCTGTTCGCCGTCGAGCATGAACAGGTTGCCGCGCTGGACCGCCAGCATGCCCTTGTACCGCTTCCAGATATTGATGCCGGATTCGGCGTCGTGCTGGTCGCCGCCGAAGATCGCTTCCGGGTTTTCCTGCAACACCGCCTCGGTGCTGACGGTGGGTGCCGGCACCTTGAGCGCGGCGAACACGTTCTGCCCGCCGCAGACGCGGATCGCGTCGCTGACGATGTGCTCCCCGCTGAGGGTGAAGATCGGCTTTTCCCAGATTTGATAGAACACCCGCACCGCCGGCCGTTGCGCGTAGCTGGCCGACAGCTTGGCGATCCGCTGGCGGTAGTCCTGCGCCGCCTTTTGGGCGGCGGCCTCGGTGCCCATCAGCTGGCCCAGGCGGGTCAGGCTGGTGGCCACTTCGTCCAGCTTATGCGGATCGCTGTAGAAGATCGGGATGCCCAGGCTTTTCAGCTGCTCCAGCTGGCGCGCGGTGTTGCCGCTCTTCCACACCACCAGCAGGTCCGGGCGCAGCGCCAGCACGTGCTCAATGTCGATGGTGGCGTTGCTGCCGACCTGCGGGATGCGCCTGGCCGCTTCCGGGTAGTCGCTGTAGTTCATCACGCCGACCACGCGCTCGCCGCCGCCGGCCGCGAACAGCAGCTCGGTGATGTGCGGCGCCATCGAGATGATGCGCTGCGCCGGCTTGGCGACGGCGACGCTGTTGCCGGCGTCGTCCTGCACGGTGATGGCGGCCTGCGCGCACAGCGGCGCGCAGGCCAGCGCCAGCACGGCGTAGCGGATGCTCATGGTCACGGCGCGCATCAGAACTCGTAGCGGGCCGAGAGTTTCAGCTGGCGGCCGTCGGCGGTGTAGATGCCGTACTTGCAGCCGTAAGCTTCCGAGAAGTAGCGTTTGTCGGCCAGGTTCTGGCCCGACACGGCGAACTCCCACTGTCCCAGCTTGCGGGCATAGCGCGCATCCAGCGTGGTGTAGGACGGGATCCGGGCCGGGCAGTCGTTGTTGAAGTCGCCGCCGTAACGCTGGCTGTCCACCCACTGCGCGCCAACATCGGCGCTGTGGCCGCTGGCCGGGGTCCAGCTCAGGCGCGCGCTCAAGGTGTTCTTCGGCACCAGCACCATCTGCTTGCCGTTGTTGGCGCCTTCGGTGAACTTGGCGTCCACGTGCTGGTAGTGCGCCGTCAGGTTCCAGGCGGCGTCGATGCGCTGCTGGGCATCGAGCTCGAAACCCTGGCGGCGGGTTGGCGCCAGGTTGGTGTTGGCGCCGCTGTAGGAGTTAGCCGTCGGATCGTAGAAGATCTCGTTGCTCAGCTTGTGGCGGAACAGGCGGCCGGTAATTTTCTGCGCGGCGCTGCCGTAGCTGACGCCCAGTTCCAGGTCGTGCGACTGCTGCGGGACCAGCAGCACCTTGTTGGTGTCGACGGTGTAGCCGTTTTCATCGGCGTTGGCGACTCGGTAGCTTTGGCCCGCCTTGCCGTACACGGTCAGGTGGGCAACCGGCATGTAGCTCGCTTGCAGTTCCCATGCGTTCAGGCCTTGCGCCAATTGATAGGCGTTGGCGCCATAGGTGTTGAGCCGATCGTTGAAGTCCTTGTTGAAGATTTCGCGGCGCACGCCGGCCGATACGCGGCCTTCATGGGCGGCGTCGAAGCGCAGTTCGTCGCGGACGTACAGCGCCTTCGAATGCTGGGTGGCGTCGGCCGCCGAGGACCGCCTGGTGTCGCTGGCGGCGCGGTTCCATACGGTCCAGTCGAAGCCGGCCACCATCTCGTTCAGCAGGCCGCCGATCTCGCCCAGGCGGCGCACGCGCGGCGAGAACTGGGTCTGCTTGCTGTCGAGGGTGTAGGTCGACGGGCCCTTTTCGCCGACGTAGGTCGCACCGGCCGTCTTCTTCCGGAACGACAGGTCCGCCGCCAGCTCGTAGGCGCCGACGCGGCGCTGGCCGAAGGCGGTGAAGCGGTCGCTATCGAGCTTGCCGCTGTCGTTCGGCGAGGTGGACTGGCGCGGATTGGCCTTGAACTGATCTTCCGCCAGCGCGCCGGCGAAGCGCATGTCCTGGCGCGCCCCCTCGTAGCGGAAGCCTGCGCGGCCGGCGTTGTCGAACCATTGGGCGCCGCCGCTGAAGTGGGTCTGCTTGAATTCGTTGTTGTCGCGGTAGTTGTCGGTGCGCTGGGTGTCGAGGGTGGCGTCGGCGGCAAAGCCGTCCCAGGCCTGGAAGCCGGACACGCGCGCTTCGCCGGCGCGGAACTGGCCGCCTTCGACGTACACGCTGGCGCGGCGGGTGTTCCTGACCGGGCGCCTGGTGACGATGTTGATCACGCCGCCGGTGGCGCCGTCGCCGTACAACACGCTGGCGCCTCCGCGGGTGATTTCGATGTGGTCCACGGTGTCGATCGGGATGGTCGACAGGATGGCGTTGCTCAGTTCATTTTCCGACAGGCGCACGCCATCGAGCACGATCACCATGTTCTGGCTGCTGTTGGTGCCGAAGCCGCGCAGGTCCAGGCTGAAGTCCGGGCTGCCGTCCAGGCTTTGGCGGCCGTACACGCCGCCCACCTTGCGGATGGCGGTGTTGACGTCGTTGGCGCCGGCGCGCTGGATGTCCTCCGCCGTGATGACGACGGCGCCGATCGGCGCCAGCGCGGCGTTGGCGTCGAAGCGCGCGCCGGTGACGACGACCGGTGCCAGCACCTCGGAGATCTGGGCGGCGGCGGGAACGGCGGCGGCAAAGCACAGGGAGACGGCGGCGCCCAGCAGGCGCGGTTGGAAGGCGGAGGATTGCATGTCAGGTCATTTTCAAAAGAGACATCCGCCTGCGTCCCCGCAGGCTGGAAGTGTACGGAAGCCGCGCGGACGTTGTCGCTGCGCGCTTCCCCCAGTCTGGCCGATATCCGGGCTGGCAAGACTGAAGGCAGCCTTGCGTTACCGTTGCGGGGGCAGCACACCTTGGCCGTCGCGCCGTGGGCGCGGGCGGCCTTGTGTTTCCCGTTTAACCGCCCATGTGAGCACATGGGCAAGCACCAGAACCCCGGCATTATACGCGGGCGCCCCGGATCATTAACATTTTAGATAGGACCTATCTATATTTCGTGCATTGATCGCAAGGGCTACGGTGCTTATAGTGGGGTGATACGCAAACCGGAGCTTTTCATGCATGCATTGCCCAGCTATTTCCTCTCCCACGGCGGCGGTCCGTGGCCGTTCATGATGGACCAGGTGGGCCATCTGTACGGCCAGCTGGACGCCGCGCTGCGCGACATGCCGCGCCAGCTCGGCGTGACGCCGAAGGCGGTGCTGGTGATCACGGCGCATTGGGAGGAGCGGGATTTCACGCTGTCGTCGTCGGCCCGGCCACCGATGATCTACGACTACGGCGGCTTCCCGCCGCACACCTACGAGGTGCAATACAACGCACCGGGTTCGCCGCAGCTGGCGGCGCAGGTCAAGCAGCTGCTCGATGCGGGCGGCTTCCCGGCGCAGCTGGACGCGCAGCGCGGCTTCGATCACGGCACCTTCAGCGCCATGTATCCGATCTATCCGGATGCGGACGTGCCGATCGTGCAGATGTCGCTCAAGCGCGGCCTCGATCCCTTGACGCATCTGGAAGTGGGCCGTTTGCTGGCGCCCTTGCGCGAGCAGGGCGTGCTGATCGTCGGCAGCGGGCTGAGTTACCACAACCTGCGCGCCTTCAACGCGCAGGGGGCGGCGGCCTCGCACGCCTTCGACGGCTGGCTGCGCGCGACCATGGCGCTGCCGCCGCGGGAGCGCACGGCGCGCTTATTGGAATGGGAACAGGCGCCGGCCGCGCGCATGGCGCATCCGCGCGAGGAGCATCTGCTGCCGCTGATGGTGGCGCTGGGAGCGGCGGAGTACGGCGCGGCGGCCGTTCCCTACCATGAGGAGGCGTTCATGGGAGCGCTGGCCGTGAGCAGCTTCCGCTTCGGCTAGATACCGTCATTCCCGCGAAAGCGGGAATCCATGCTGAGTTGGCTACGCAGGCGGTGTATGGGTTCCCGCTTTCGCGGGAACGACGGTGGGGGCTCAGGTGCCGCGCTTGCCGTTGGCGTAGGCTTCGGCCTTGGCGGCGGCGATGGCGGCTTTCTCGGCGTTCTTGACCGCCATCTCGGCGTCGTGGACTTCCAGCCGGCCCTTGCGGCTGGCCGGCGTCTCCAGCGAGATGCGGCCCAGGATGCCGCTGCGGTAGTCGCCCAGGAAAGTGTGCGAGGCCTTCTCGAAATCGAGGTCGCCCCCCTTCTGGCGGAAGCCGCGCTTGGCCGCCACGCCCTCCACCACCGCGATGCCGTCGAAGCTGTCGATATCCTTGAAGCCGTAGCGCGCCACCAGCAGCTGCGGGTAGTACTTGAGCATCTGGTCGGCCAGGAACACCGCCACTTCCTCTTCGATCAGCGCGTTCGAGCCGATCGCGTGGCTGGCGGCCAGCATCAGGCCGTCGCTCGGCAGCGCGATCTTCGGCCACAACATGCCCGGCGTGTCGACCAGGATGGTGTTCTTGTCCAGGTAAAGCTTCTGCTGCTGCTTGGTCACCGCCGGCTCGTCGCCGACCTTGGCCACCTTGCGCTTGAGCAGCGCGTTCATCAGCGTCGACTTGCCGACGTTGGGTATGCCCATGATCATGATGCGCAGCGGCTTGGTCGGCACGCCGCGGTGCGGCGCCAGCTGCTTGGCCAGTTCCGGCACGCGGGTGACGTCGGCCGGCTTCTTGGTGGTCATCGCGAACGCGGTCACGCCTTCCTGCGCGTTGTAATACGCCACCCAGGCCGCCGTGGCGGCCGGATCGGCCAGGTCGATCTTGTTGAGGATCTTCAGGCACGGACGCTGGCGGAACTTGCGCAGCTCCTCCACCATCGGATTGGTGCTGGCCTCGGGCAGGCGCGCGTCGACCACCTCGATCACCAGATCGGTGTTCTCCATCTGCTCGGCCGCTTTTTTCTTGGCGGCGTTCATGTGCCCCGGGTACCATTGTATCGACATGCTCTGACCTTCAAAATCGTTCTGACAATCCGCTATTTTACCTGCTGGCTCGTCCAGACTTCGGATATCATGAGGCGCTTTTCCCTTTTTCTGATTATATAAACAATATTATTCTCCACCGGAGTGCTGAAGATGAGCATAGCTGCACCGTCCAACCCCAAGGAAATCACCGTTCGCGGCATCATCCTGGGCATACTGATCACGCTGGTCTTCACGGCGGCCCAGGTCTACCTCGGGCTGAAAGTGGGTCTGACCTTCGCCACCTCGATCCCGGCCGCCGTCATCTCGATGGCCCTGCTGAGCGCCTTCAAGGACGCCACCATCCAGGAAAACAACATCGTCCAGACCATCGCCTCGGCCGCCGGCACGCTGGCGTCGGTGATCTTCGTGCTGCCCGGCCTGCTGATGATAGGCTGGTGGGCCAAGGTGCCGTTCTGGCCGACCTTCGGCGCCTGCGCCATCGGCGGCGTGCTGGGCGTGATGTACACCATGCCGCTGCGCCGCGCGCTGGTGTCGCAGTCCGACCTGCCGTATCCGGAGGGCGTGGCCGCCGCTGAAGTGCTGAAAGTCGGCATGGCGTCGCGCGCCGGCGCCGCCGAAGGCAAGGCCGGCCTGTGGGCCGTGATCTGGGGCAGCGTCGCTTCCGCCGCCTTCGCCGCCTTCGCCGCCGTCAAGCTGATGGCCGGCGAAGTGTCGATCTACTTCCGCACCGGCGCCGGCGCCACCGGCATCGGCGCATCGAGCTCGCTGGCGCTGATCGGCGCCGGCCACCTGATGGGCATCACGGTCGGCATCGCGATGCTGGCCGGCCTGGTCATCGCCTGGGGCATCATGGTGCCGTTGATGACGTCGCTGTCCCCGGCCGCCGCCGGCGTCGACGCCTCCGCCCACGCGCTGGGCATCTGGTCCAGGGAAGTGCGCATGATGGGCGCCGGCGTGATCGGCATGGCCGCGATCATCACCCTGGCCGGCCTGGCCAAGCCCATCTTCGGCGGCCTGAAGTCGGCGATGGACTCGGCGCGCAAGGCCAAGCTCAATGGCGGCGTGCTCGATCGCACCGAGCAGGACTTGCCGATCTTCGTGGTCGGACTGGTCACGCTGCTGTCGATGGTGCCGGCCGGCTGGCTGCTGGCCAGCTTCCTGCAAGGCGGCCCGCTGGCGTCGCTGGCGTTCCCGCTGGTGGCGGTTGGCATCGGCTACATCCTGATCGCCGGCATGTTCGCCGCCGCCGTCTGCGGCTACATGGCCGGCCTGATCGGCTCCTCGAATTCGCCGGTGTCCGGCATCGCCATCCTGACCATCCTCGGCGCCGCGCTGAGCGTGGGCATGGTCGGCCGCAGCATCATGGGTCCCGAAGTGGCGCAGGCGCTGATCGCCTATGCGCTGTTCGTCACCACCGTGGTGCTGGCCGTGGCCGTGATCGGCAACGACAACCTGCAGGACTTGAAGACCGGCCAGCTGGTCGACGCCACGCCCTGGAAGCAGCAGGTCGGCCTGCTGATCGGCGTGATCGCCGGTTCCTGCGTGGTGCCGCCGGTGCTGGAGCTGCTCAACCATGCGAACGGCTTCGTCGGCGCGCCCAACCTCAATTCGATCTCGGACCAGCCGCTGGCCGCGCCGCAGGCGCTGCTGATCTCGACGCTGGCCAAGGGCGTCATCGGCGGCCAGCTGCGCTGGGACCTGCTGGGCTACGGCGCGCTGGTCGGCCTGCTGCTGGTGGCGATCAACTTCGCCTTGAAGAAGTCCAGCAACGGCAAGTACTCGCTGCCGCCGCTGGGCGTGGGCCTGGCGATCTACCTGCCGAGCGCGGTGATCACGCCGGTCTGCATCGGCGCCGTGACCGGCTACCTGTTCGACCGCGCGATGGAGCACAAGGTCGGCGGCGACACCGCCAAGCGCCTGGGCGTGCTGGTGATGTCCGGCTTCATCGTCGGCGAGAGCCTGTTCAACGTCGCGCTGGCCGGCCTGATCGTGGTCTCCGGCAAGGGCGAGCCGCTGGCCATCGCCAACTCGCTGAGCGAAGCGCAAGCCATGATCGTCGCGCTGGTCCTCGGCGTGGCGATGGTGTGGGGACTGTACCGCTGGTCGGCCAGGAGCGGGCGCAACGTCGCCGCCTGATGGTGCAAGCCGCGTCAAGCCCAACGCCCTGCCGCCCGGCAGGGCGTTTTCATTTGGCGATCCGCCGTGCGCAACTATCAGCGTCTTTAACTCCACTCAACATCCTCGCCAAGCACCTACCTACAGTGGAGATTCCGCTTGAATTGAGCGACAAAATGGAGAGTTGAAATGGCAACCGACGCTGAGAAGGCTGAGATCAAGGGAATGATTCAATCGCTTTACCGGTATGCGTATGTTCTGCCGGTCTGGGACGGCGACGTCAACGAAGACGTCGCGAAAGTATTTGACATGATGCTGACAGAGACACAAAAGTGTTCATCTGCGTTCGGCTGGATCCCCTCGCCACCCGGCGGCCAAGCATGAGGTTATTATCAAGGTCGTCACGATGCGCCTGACACGCCCTACTTCCGCGCTATTGCTGCTGACGGCGGTCAGTTGGCTTACTCCTGCGCAGGGAGCAAACCCTGTCGCTCTGGAACAGGTCGAATGGCCGCGGAACACAAGCTGCGGCGGCTGCGCGGTGCTCCAGTTCGGTATGCTGGAAATACAACTGCCGCCCGCACTTGTCGGCAAGATCTATATCGCCACCAGCATGGCCTCGTCTGTGCATCTGATTCCTCCCGACGGAGACCCCAGACATGACGTCGTCCTATCCTGCACGTCGGCACAGGAACTGGTGGACAAGTACGGGCGAAAACTCTCTGCGAACCAGTTCCTTGAGCAACTGGGCCACCCGGCGAGTAGCGCCGACCCATGGGCAAAAATCAGAAGGGTAGAAGGCCTGGACAACGCGATCCGTCACACGCATACCGCGCGCGACAAGGCGCACGCGTATTGGATTCGATCCACGCCGCCGAATTCCCAATACACCTACCTGGTCGTCGATAACGCGCCCGATGTTTACAGCCTCTCGGGCGCACTCACGCCGGAACTTTACGCCGCCATCCTAGCCAATTTGCGACTCGCTCCCGCACCGTAGCCCCAGCGGATTTCTTGCCGCCAGTATAGGCGGTGGGTCCGAAATTCGACCCTTGCGGCATTCGTGCTCGTTTGCTTGTCTCGTTCTGTCTCGTTTTGACGCGTTTGAACTTTGTGCAACGCACAAGGTCCAACGAGACAGAACGAGACAAAACAAGACCAAACGCACAAGGAGAACGAGCATGAACGCCACAAGGACCTGCGAACTGCCACCCGCCGCCTACTCCGAACTGGAAGATTTTTTGCGCAAAAGCGGCAGCACCCTGTCGCCGGTCGAGGCGACCATCATCGCCATCCGCGAATGGATCGAAAAGCGCCGCGCTGCGGCGGCGCCGATGCGCGGCTATCAATGGAAGCAGCTGTTCATTCCCGAACAGAGCCGCTTGCGCATGAGCTACGATGGCATGGCGTACTACGCCGAAGTCGTCGGCGAAGAAATCCTATTCCGCGACGAAGCCGTGTCGCCGCGCCAGATGACCATGGAGATTGCCGGCGATGGCCGCAACGCCTGGCGCGATTTGTGGATACTGCTGCCCGGCGAAAAAAACTGGGCCAACGCCGCCCGCCTGCGCGACCGGCTGCAACAGCGCGCCGCCAAGCAGCCGCTGTCCGCCGCCGACGCCATGACCGTCGCCGCGAAGTCGATGAGCGACGCCCTGACCACCGCCCTGGCGCTGGTCGAGCATGCCAACCATCAATCGCAAAACACCCTGGAACGCCGCCTGCCCCGCTATCGCCGCCAATACGATCAACTCAGCGACGATCACTGACCCCACACCAACATCGGCGATCACAAATCGGCCAGCGCCTTCACATGCGCCACCACGCTGCGGCCCAGCGCCGACAGGTTGTAGCCGCCCTCGAGGCAGCTGACGATGCGGCCCCTGGCGTACAGCCTGGCCACCTCCATCACCTGCTGCGTCATCCAGGCGTAGTCCGCCTCGACCAGGCCCATGCCGCCGATGTCGTCCTCGCGGTGGGCGTCGAAGCCGGCCGAGATGAAGATCATCTCCGGCCGGAACGCGTGCAGCGCCGGCAGCCATTGCTCCAGCACGATCTTGCGCACGGCGTCGCCCCTGGTGTGGGCCGGCACCGGCACGTTGACCATGTGGGCGCTGATCGGCTCGGGCTCGGTGTAGGGATAAAACGGGTGCTGGTAGAAGCTCACCATCAGGGCGCGCGGTTCGTCCAGCAGCGCCTCCTCGGTGCCGTTGCCGTGGTGGACGTCGAAATCGACCACCGCCACCCGCGCCAGGCCGCGCGCGTCGAGCGCGTGCCTGGCGGCCACGGCGACGTTGTTGAACAGGCAGAAGCCCATCGGCTCGACCGGCCGCGCATGGTGGCCGGGCGGACGCACCGCGCAGAAGGCGTTGGCGATCTCGCCGTCGATCACGGCGTCGGTCGCGGCCACGGCGGCGCCGGCGGCGCGCTGGGCGGCGCGCCAGCTGTAGTGGTTGAGCGAGGTGTCGCCGTCGATCGGATAGCGCTCGCCCGGCGCCGGCACGTTGTCGCGCACGATGGCGATGGCGTTGCGGCTGTGGTTGCGTTCCAGGTCGGCGAGCGCCACCAGCGGCGCCTCGCGGTGCTCCAGCAGGTCGTGGATGTGCGAGCCGATCAGCTGGTCGGCAATCGCTTGCAGGCGCGCGGGGGATTCGGGGTGCCAGTCGCCCATGTCGTGGCGGGCGCAATCGGGATGGCTGTAAATGGCTGTGGTCATGGGGCGGGTATCTGCTGCTTGTAGGCGCTAATCTACCATAGATATCCGCGCCGGCCGAATGGCCCGCCGCGCTCGGATGGACAAAATAACAATTGCCGCATATCATTGCCGATTGTTTAACAATAAGGGTGTCGCATGGCAGCTTCTTCTTTCTTTCGTTCCCTGGCGCTGGCGACGGCCGCGCTGATCAGCGTTGACGGCCATGCCGCCGACGCCGCCCCGGCCGTCGCCAGCTTCTTCGATACGCCCCAGGTCAGCCAGGCGGCGCTGTCGCCCAAGGGCGGCTTTGTGGCCATCACCGTCATGCTGCCCGACGGCATCCAGGCGCTGGCCGTGCGCGACACCAGCAACCTGACCAAGGTGAGCGTCGTGGCCAAGACCGCCATCGCGCGCGCCGCCATCACCAGCATCCACTGGATCAACGAAAACCGCATCGGCTTCACGGTCAAGAACCTGGACAACGAATTCGAGGGCAACCTCGACGAGTTCGCCATCGACCGCAACGGCGACAACCGCGTGCACCTGATCGCCGGCAACTGGGGCCACCAGCAAAAGCAGCTCGGCAGCAATATGGTCAACCGCACCCTGACCGCCGAATACGCCTACCACGGCGTCACCCACGACGGCTCGGACGACATCCTGGTCGAGCGCTACATGTGGAACAATACCGACCTCGCGCCCGACCATTCGCGCCTGATGCGCCTGAACACCCGCACCCAGTCGCTGCGCAGCGCCTTCGAAGGCGCCCAGCCGGCAGCGGTCAAGTCCTGGCTCACCGATGGCAACGACGTGCCGCGCGTGGTCACCTCGCAAGTCAAGGGCCACTGCATCGCCTCCTACCGCAACGTCGACGACACCAGCTGGACCGAGCTCAGCAACGGTGTCTGCTACCAGGACCAGCGCTTCGTGCCACTGTTCTTCGACGGCGCCGACACGCTGTATGTGCGCGCCAACTACAAGGGCTACGCCGCGCTGTTCCGCTACAATCTGAAGACCATGAAGATGGACGCCGAACCCTTCGTCGAGACGCCGGGCTACGACTTCATCGGCGGCCCCGAAGTGGACCGCGTCACCAGGAAGTTGCTCGGCATCCACCTGCGCACCGACGCCGGCACCACCGCCTGGCTCGATCCGGCGCTGAAGGCCGAGCAAACCAGGATCGACGCCGCCCTGCCCGGCACCATCAACACCGTGCATTGCGCGCAGGATTGCGCCGCCAGCCCGGTGCTGCTGATCGCCTCCAACTCCGACCGCCAGCCGCTGCAATTCATCCTGTACACCCGCGCCAGCGGCGCCCTGATCGGCCTGGGCGGCACCCATCCCGAGCTCAAGCCTGCCCAGATGGGTCCGCGCAGCTTCCACCACTACGCGGCGCGCGACGGCCGTTCGATACCGGTCTACGTGACCTTGCCGGCCGCCAAGGCCGGCGGACCGCAGCCTGCCGTGGTGCTGGTGCACGGCGGCCCGATGGTGCGCGGCGGCTCGTGGGAATGGGACCCCGAGGCGGCCTTCCTGGCCTCGCGCGGCTATGTCGTGATCCAGCCGGAATTCCGCGGCGGCACCGGCTTCGGCGCCGATCACTTCCGCGCCGGCTGGAAGCAATGGGGCGGCACCATGCAGGACGACCTGGCCGACGCCGCGCGCTGGGCCGCCAAGCAGGGTTGGGCCGACCCCAAGCGGGTCGCCATCATGGGCGCCAGCTATGGCGGCTACGCCACGCTGATGGGCCTGATCAAGGACCCGGCCGTGTTCCGCTGCGGCGTTGAATGGGCCGGCGTCACCGACATCAAGCTGATGTTCACCTCCAGCATGTCGGATGCCTCGAAGGAAAACCTGGGCTACAGCATGCGCCTGCTGATCGGCGACCCCGACAATGCGGCCGACGCCGACATGCTGCGCCAGAATTCGCCGCTGCTGCGCGCCGCCGAGCTCAAGCAACCGCTGCTGATGGCGCACGGCCTGAAGGACCGCCGCGTGCCGATCGAGCACGCCAACAGCTTCGCCGCCGCCGTCAAGGCCCACAACCCGAACGTGAGCTCCATCGTGTACGACGATGAAGGCCATGGCTGGCGCCACCCGGAAAACAGCATCGCCTTCTGGATGCAGGTCGAGACCTTCCTCGAGCAACACCTGAAGCACGCCGAGTAGACGGCGCAAGCCGCAACATCGCCGCATGGTATCGCCCGGGCAGTTTCTCGCATAGAATCTGTACAGCGCTCAACTCCCATCGATACCATGTACACAAAACTGCACGCCGTGGCCCGGCAGGTCGGCAGCATCATCGTCGGCAAGGAGCTGCACATCCGCCAGGCCCTGACCTGCCTGCTGGCCGGCGGCCACCTGCTGGTCGAGGACGTGCCCGGCGTGGGCAAGACCACCCTGGCGCACGCGCTGGCGATCTCGCTGGGGCTGCGCTTCAACCGCATCCAGTTCACCAGCGACCTGCTGCCGGCCGACGTCAACGGCATCTCGATCTACGAGCGCGAGAAGAACGGCTTCGTGTTCCACCCCGGCCCCATCTTCACGCAGGTGCTGCTGGCCGACGAGATCAACCGCGCCACGCCGAAGACCCAGTCCGGCCTGCTGGAGGCGATGGAGGAGCGCCAGGTCAGCGCCGACGGCGTCACCCGGCCGCTGCCGGAACCGTTCTTCGTCATCGCCACGCAAAACCCCACCCACCAGATCGGCACCTTCCCGCTGCCGGAATCGCAGCTGGACCGCTTCCTGATGTGCCTGTCGCTGGGCTACCCGGACGCCGCCGCCGAACGCGCGCTGCTGATGGGCGAGGACCGCCGCGTGCTGCTCAAGGCGCTGCAGCCGGCGATGGCGCCGGCCGAGCTGGCCGAGGCCCAGCTGGCGCTCAAGCGCATCCACGCGGCGCCGGCCCTGATCGACTACGTGCAGGCGCTGGCCGCCGCCTCGCGCCAGAACGGCCTGTTCGCCGAGGGCATGAGCCCGCGCGCCGCCATCGCGCTGCTGCAGGCCGCGCGCGCCTGGGCCGCGCTCGAGGGCCGCGACCACGTGCTGCCGGAAGACGTGCAGGCGGTGCTGGTGCCGGTGTGCGCGCACCGCCTGCGGCCCTTGAAATCGGCGCACGGCGTGGCGCTGGCCAGCCGCGACCTGGTGCTGCAACTGCAAGAGTCGGTGCCGCTCTAGGCCGCCATGAACGGCCCGCTGCAAGCGCTGCATACGCTGTATCGCCAGGCGCGCGACAAGTGGCTGTTCCAGCTCGGCCCCAGCGAGCCGGGCGAGGTCACGCTGACGATGCGCCGCGTGTTCATCGTGCCGACCCGGCCGGGCCTGGCCTTCGCCGGCCTGCTGCTGCTGATGCTGATCGGCTCGCTCAACTACAACCTCGGCCTGGGCTTCGCGCTGACCTTCTTTGCCGGCGCCTGCGCCGTGGCCGACATGTACCAGACCGCCAACAACCTGGCCCGCCTGCAGCTGTCGCCCGGCCGCGCGCAGCCGGTGTTTGCCGGCGAGGAGGCGCAGTTCGAACTGCAGCTGCACAACCGCGGCAAGCGCGACCGCTACGCCGTCTGGCTGGGCTTCCAGGCCGACGGCGAGCCGCGCCAAGTCACCGACATCCCGGCCGGCGGCGCCAGCGCGGTGCGGCTGGCGGCCGCCACCGCCGAACGCGGCTGGCTGGAGGCGCCGCGCATCCGCCTCGTCACGCGCTTCCCGCTGGGCCTGTTCCGCGCCTGGAGCTACTGGCGCCCGCAGCTCAAGGCGCTGGTGTATCCGGCGCCCGAGTACCCGGCCCAGCCGCTGCCGTCCAGCGGCGCCGCCAGCGCGGACGGCCACGGCACCGTGGGGCTGGACAATTTCGCCGGCATCCGCAGCTACCGGCCGGGCGACCCGATGCGCCACCTGGCCTGGCGCCAGATCGCCCGCCACGATCCGGCGCTGGGCGGGCAGCTGGTCACCAAGCATTTCGACGGCGGCGCCGTGGCCGAGCTGTGCCTGGACTTCGCCCAGCTGCCCTTGCAGATGGCGCTGGAACAGAAGCTGTCGCGCATGGCGCGCTGGGTGCTGGAGGCCGAGCGGCGCGCCCTGCCCTACACCTTCCGCCTGGCGCAGCACGACTACGGCCCGGCGCTGGGCCACGCCCACCAGGCCGCCTGCCTGCGCGCGCTGGCGCTGTTCGGCCGCGAGGACCAGGCATGAACGCGCTGGCGCCGCGCCTGACGCGCGACAAGTCCGACACCCTGCTGCTGCTGGCCGCCGCGCTGATGGTGCTGGCGCCGCACTTCGGGCACCTGCCGCCGTGGATCAGCGCCGTGGTGTGCGGCACCCTGCTGTGGCGCGCCGCGCTCACCTGGCGCGGCAAGCGCATGCCGCCGCTGTGGCTGCTGCTGCCGGTCTCGCTGGCGGCGATGGCCGGCGTCTACCGCAGCTTCCACACGCTGCTGGGGCGCGACGCCGGCGTCGCCATGCTGGCGCTGCTGCTGGCCTTCAAGCTGCTGGAGATGCGCGCCAAACGCGACCTGTTCGTGGTGATCTTCCTCAGCTTCTTCGTGCTGCTGACCAATTTCTTCTACGCGCAAACCATGCTCACCGCGCTGTGCATGGGCGCCACCCTGATCGTGCTGCTGACGGCGCAGCAATCGTTCCAGTACACCGGCGCCGTGCCGCCGCTGCGCCGGCGCCTGCGCACCGCCGCCAGCACCGCGCTGCTGGCGGCGCCGCTGGCGCTGTTGATGTTCGTCGGCTTCCCGCGCATCCAGGGACCGCTGTGGGGCCTGCCGGGCGACGCCCACAGCGGCCACACCGGCATCTCCGACAGCATGGCGCCGGGCACCTTGTCGTCGCTGGCGCAGTCGGACGCCGTGGCCTTCCGCGCGCGCTTCCTCGACACCATGCCGCCCCAGGGCCAGCTGTACTGGCGCAGCATCGTGCTGGGCGACTACGACGGCCGCACCTGGACCCGCGTGCCGCGCCGGCGCGGCCTGCAGCGCCTGGACGTGGGCATCGCCACGCGCGGCCAGCCGCTGCGCCACGAGATCACGATGGAAGCGACCAACACCCGCTGGCTGGCGGCGCTGGAACTGAGCGGGCCGACGCTGTCGCTGCCCGGCTACCGCGTGCGCGACTCCGACGAACTGGAATTCTTCACCAGCGAGCCGGTCACGCAACGGGTTCGCTACGACGCCACCGCCTGGACCGATTTCCGGCTGCAGGCCGACGAACAGCCGCAACGCATGCTGCGCTGGACCGAACTGCCGTCCGGCTTCAACCCGCGCACCTTGGCCCTGGCGCGCGCGCTGCGCCAGGGCGCCGCCCCCGGCGCCGCCGCCGGCGCCCCGCTGTCCGCGCGCGAGGCCGCCGGCGCCGCGCTGCAAGTGATGCAGCGCTTCCACGACGGCGGCTACGTCTACACCCTGCAGCCGCCGCTGCTGGGCCGCGACGCGGTCGATGATTTCCTGTTCGGCAGCAAGGCCGGCTTCTGCGAACACTACGCCGGCGCCTTCGTGGTGCTGATGCGCGCCATGAACGTGCCGGCGCGGGTGGTGACCGGCTACCAGGGCGGCGAACTGAACCCGGTGGACGGCTACCTGACCGTGCGCCAGTCCGACGCCCACGCCTGGGCCGAGTACTGGGCGCCCGGCGCCGGCTGGCGCCGCATCGACCCGACCGCCGCCGTCGCCCCGGAACGCATCGCCCACAACCTGGCGCAGGCGCTGCCGCAGCCGTCCGGCTTCGGCTTCGGCCCCTTGCTGAACCTGCGCAACGACCCCGATTCGTGGCTGGGCAAGTTGAGATTCAACTACGCCGCGTTGAATAATGCTTGGAATCAATGGGTCCTGGATTACAATCCAGAGAGGCAGCGAGGTTTCCTTGAAGAACTAAGCTCGGCCTTCGCCAACTGGCGCAGCGCACTCGGTGCGGCGCTGGTGTGCGCCCTGCTGTATGGGCTGTATTGGCGGCGGCAGCGGCGGCCGCTGGCGCCGCTGGACCGGCTGTACCAGCGCTTTTGCCGGCAGCAGGCGCGCCACGGTTACGCGCGCCGCCCGGACGAGGGCCCGCTCGGCTACGCCGTCCGCCTGCGCACCATGCAGGCCAGCCCGGCCAAGCATGCCGCGATGGAGAAATTTTTAACACAGTACGGCGCGCTGAAGTATGGCGTCGCCGCATCCGAACCACGTTCAGCGTCGCTGACGACGCTGAAAACACTGCTACCCTTATGCCGATGAAGACTCTGATTACCGCCCTGCTGCTGGGCGCCGCCACCCTCGGCCAAACCGGCCAGGCCGCCGCCGTCGACCCCTACGGCTACAAGCTGCCGCCCAGCATGCAGCCGAAGAAAAAGAAAAAACCGGCCGTCAAGAAGGGCCCGCCGCCAGTCGACTACGTCGGCGAGTTCGTCAACTTCGGCGAATGGAAGGAAGTGCGCGCCTTCCTCGACGACGTCGCCAGCCGCGACGGCTTCGACCGCGCCGCCCTGAACACGCTGATGGGCCAGGTGCGCTACGTCGATGCGGCGGTGCAGCTGGTCAAGCCGGCGCCGCCGGGCAAGCCGAAGAACTGGCAAGCCTACCGCCGGCTGATCGTCGACCCGGTGCGCATCGACAACGGCGTCAAGTTCTGGAACGAGAACCGCGAGGCGCTGGAACGGGCCGAAGCCCTGTACGGCGTGCCGGCGGAAATCCTGGTCGGCATCATCGGCGTGGAAACCGTGTACGGCCGCAACACCGGCCGCTTCCGCGTGGTCGACGCGCTCACCACGCTGGCCTTCTCCTATCCCGAGGCGCCGCAGCGCAGCGAACGCATGGCCTTCTTCCGCGGCGAACTGGAAGCGACGCTGCTGTTCGCGCGCCAGAACGAGCTCGATCCGCTGTCGCTGCGCGGCTCGTTTGCCGGCGCCCTCGGCATGCCGCAATTCATGCCCAGCAGCGTGATGAAATACGCGGTCGATTTCGACGGCAGCGGCAAGGTCGACCTGCTCAACTCCGGCACCGACGCCATCGGCAGCGTGGCGGCCTTCCTGGTGGCGCACGGTTGGCAGCGCGACGTCGGCGGCCCGCTGGTCTATTCTGCCGCCGTGTCGCCCAGCCGCGCCTGGGAAAGCATGATCAACCAGGGCCTGAGCGCCAAGTACCGCCCGCAGGAACTGGCGGCGGCCGGCGTCACCACCGCGGTGCCGGTGCCGGAACAGCAGACCTATGGTCTGGTGGACCTGCAGAACGGCGCCGAGCCGACCGAGTACTGGCTGGCGAATAATAATTTCTTTGCGATCACTCAATACAACCGCAGTTATTTCTATGCGATGTCGGTGGTGGAGCTGGGACGCGCCGTGCGTCTGGCGCGCGGCGGTTTGTAAGGAAGCGTAAAGTAAGTTGCCGCGCGGACTTGCAAACTGTATTGTTTAGTTGACACTTGGCAATTATTTGTACAAACTTACAGTCGCGGCGCGGCAAATCTAAGCCGTTTCACAACAAAATTAATTTATAATTAACTTTGCGTGTTCATTAAAAGTGTGCACAGTCAGCTTAGCATATCAGTGGGTGTATAATTCTCACACAATGTTGCAACCGGACAACAATAACTCACGGCAATCAGGTTTTTTTATTGCTTATGAGTATTAGAAGGCGTGTTGTTGTACAATTGTGTATATATTATGAAACTTGTTATCCCGGAATCCGTCCGTGTGTGAATTCGTTCCTTGGTAAGGATGAACATTAACGCAGCAAAGCGAGCTCCGAGTGTTGTACTTTGCAGGACAACTTTACAGAAGGAAAAGACGAAATCATGACAAACCAAGTCGGCATAGATATGAACAACGATGCGGATGGCGATGATCTGCTGCAATACAATCCCAACCGCCTGCTCGATACCCTGATCGAGAACCTGCGTCTGAAAAACGATGCAGCCCTGTCGCGCGCACTGGAAGTGGCGCCGCCGGTCATCAGCAAAATCCGCCACCACCGCCTGCCGGTTGGCGCTTCGCTGCTGATCCGCATGCACGAAGTGAGCGATCTGAGCATCCGCGACCTGCGTTACTTGATGGGCGATCGCCGCAACAAGTTCCGCATCAGCGACAAGCAGTTCAAGCCTAAAGAAGGCGAACCAGGCGGCCAGGGCTGATACCAGCCGTCGTCCTGCAGCGCCCCCTCCCCCTTACCCAGGGGCGAGGGAAGCAACACCTTACGCCGGGAATACCCCGGTCGACAAGTAGCGATCGCCGCGGTCGCAAACGATGAACACGATGGTTGCGTTCTCCACCGTTTGCGAGATGCGCAGCGCGATTTCGCAGGCGCCCGCCGCCGAAATTCCACAGAAGATGCCTTCCTCGGCGGCCATGCGGCGCGCCATGCGCTCTGCCGCCGCCTGCGACACCGGCTCCACCTGGTCGACCCGCGCACGCTCGTAGATCTTCGGCAGATACGCTTCCGGCCATTTGCGGATGCCCGGTATCGACGAGCCCTCTTCCGGCTCGGCGCCGATGACCTGCACCGCCGGATTCTGCTCCTTCAAATAGCGCGACACGCCCATGATGGTGCCGGTGGTGCCCATGGCGCTGACGAAGTGCGTCACGCGGCCGTCGGTGTCGCGCCAGATTTCCGGACCCGTGCCCTCGTAGTGCGCGCGCGAATTGTCGAAGTTGCCGAACTGGTCGAGGATGATGCCCTTGCCGTCCTTCTGCAATTGCTCGGCCATGTCGCGCGCGTATTCCATGCCGCCGGTCTTGGGCGTCAACATGATCTGGGCGCCGTAGGCGGCCATGCTCTGGCGCCGTTCCACGCTCAGGTTCTCCGGCATCAGCAGCAGCATCTTGTAGCCGCGCAGCGCCGCCGCCATCGCCAGCGCGATGCCGGTGTTGCCGCTGGTCGCCTCGATCAGCGTATCGCCGGGCTTGACGTCGCCCCGTTCCTCGGCGCGCTTGAGCATGGACATGGCGGCGCGGTCCTTGACGGAACCGGCCGGATTATTGCCTTCGAGCTTGCCGAGTATCACGTTGTTACGGGCCAGCGCGTCCGCGCCAGGCAGGCGCGTCAGCTGCACCAGCGGCGTATTGCCTATCGTATCTTCCAGAGTCTTGTAAGCCATCGTGTTCTATCGTCAGTGATTTCGCCAAAAGAGGCATTTTAATCCGAGTTCGGATTGCGCGTATGGCCAGCCGCCCGAGGCCGAAGATTTTGCACCCGGCGCCCGCCATGCGCTAGACTTGCAACACTACTGTCACCACCTTCATTTTCCGGAATCGTCATGGCCACAACCCCTATGGAACTGCTCCCCGAAGACACGCCGGACGAGCCGACGCCGCTCACCGGCCTCGACCTGGAACAGCGCCGCCACCAGATCTTCCCCACGCTCAGCGCGGCCGACATCAAGCATATGCACCGCTTCGGCCGCGTGCGCCATTTCAACGACGGCGAGCTGATCTTCGAAGCCGGCAAGACCAGCTTCGGCCTGATGCTGGTGCTCCAGGGCGGCATCGAAGTCAGCCGCTACGACGGCCTGGGCAACACATCCTACATCACCACCCACACGCCGGGGCAGTTCAGCGGCGAAGTCTCACAACTGTCGGGCCGGCCGTCGCTGGGCAATGGCGTGGCGGTCGGCGCGGTCGAGGTGCTGGAGCTGCCGTCCGAATCGCTGCGCGCACTGCTGGTGGCGCACGCCGACCTGGGCGAGCGCATCGTGCGCGCGCTGATCCTGCGCCGCGTCGGCCTGATCGAGCAGAACTCCGGCGGCCCGGTGATCGTCGGCCCGCGCGGCCACGGCCGCATCCACACGCTGCAAAGCTTCCTGTCGGCCAACGGCCACCCGCACAGCGTGCTCGATCCGGAACTGGACCAGCAGGCCGCCGACCTGATGGCGCACTACCAGCCCAAGCCGGACGAGCTGCCGCTGGTGGTGTGCCCGGACGGCGTGGTGAAAAAGAATCCGACGGTGGTCGAGATCGGCCGCTGCCTGGGCATGCTGCCCGAGATCGACAGCGAAAAGATCTGGGACGTGATCGTGGTCGGCGCCGGTCCCGCCGGCCTGGCGACGGCGGTGTACGCCGCGTCCGAAGGCTTGTCGGTGCTGGCGCTGGAAACCCGCGCCTATGGCGGCCAGGCCGCCGCCAGCGCCCGCATCGAGAACTACCTGGGCTTCCCCACCGGCGTCTCCGGCCGCGCGCTGGCCGGCCGCGCCTACGTGCAGGCGCAAAAGTTCGGCGTCGAGGTGGCGATCCCGGCCCCGGCCGGCCGCCTGGTCTGCGACACCTATCCGCTGCAGGTGGAAATGTGCGGCAGCCTGCAACGGCTGAAGGCGCGCACCGTGGTGCTGTCGTGCGGCGCGCGCTACCGCCGGCCGTCGCTGGCCAACCTGCGCCAGTTCGAGGGCAAGGGCGTGTACTACTGGGCCTCGCCGATCGAGGCCAAGCTGTGCAAGACGGAAGAGATCGTGCTGGTCGGCGGCGGCAACTCGGCCGGCCAGGCGGCGGTGTTCCTGGCCGGCCACGCGGCCAAGGTGCACATGCTGATCCGCAAGGACAGCCTGGCCTCGACCATGTCGAGCTACCTGATCGAGCGCATCCAGGCCACGCCCAACATCGCGCTGCACACGCAGACCGAAATCGTCGCGCTGGAAGGCGATGACGACGGCCTGAAGCAAGTGCGCATCCGCGGCATGAAAAGCGGCGAGGAATGCGACTACGACGTGTGCCGCGTGTTCCTGTTCATCGGCGCCGATCCGAACACCGACTGGCTGGGCGACTGCGGCGTCGACGTCGACGCCCATGGCTTCATCCGCACCGGTTTCGACGTCACCAAGGCGCAGTGCAAGGCCAACTTCTCCCACGGCGTCTACCCGCGCGAGCTGCCGTCGCGCGCGGCCTTGGAGACCAGCGTGCCCGGCGTGTTCGCCATCGGCGACGTGCGCGCCGGCTCGACCAAGCGGGTCGCCGCGGCGGTGGGCGAAGGCGCGGCCGTGGTCTCGCAGATCCACGCCTTCCTGGCCAACCTGCCGGCCGACAAGGTGTTCGGCTAGAGTCCGTCCCTAGGCCCGGCGTGGCAACGCCAGCCGGGCAGGCGCAGCCGCCCGCCCGGCTGGCGGCGGCCGTTGCGTATGGGCCGCCGCCTCCCCCTTCAAATGGAATACCTTGACGGACTGCGCCAATGCCTGCGCATGTTCCTGCAAGCTCTCCGCCGCCGCCGCCGCCTGCTCCACCAGCGCGGCGTTTTGCTGCGTGATGTCGTCCATCTGCGTCACCGCCCGGTTGACCTCGCCGATGCCGGTGCTTTGCTCCTGGCTGGCGGCGGTGATGTGCGCCATGATGTCGGCCACTTTCTGCACCGAGGCCACCAGCAAGGTCATGGTGCTGCCGGCGTCGTTGACCAGCTTGCTGCCGGCATCGACCGTTTCCACCGAGGCGCCGATCAGTTGCTTGATCTCCTTGGCGGCCGCCGCGCTGCGCTGCGCCAGGTTGCGCACCTCCGACGCCACCACCGCGAAGCCGCGTCCCTGCTCGCCGGCGCGCGCCGCTTCCACGGCGGCGTTCAGGGCCAGGATGTTGGTCTGGAAGGCGATGCCGTCGATCACGCCGATGATGTCGACGATGCGGCTGGAACTGGCCTTGATCGAGCCCATCGTGTCGACCACCTGCGCCACCATCGCGCCACCCTGCACCGCCACGGTGGAGGCGTCGGCCGCGAACTGATTGGCCGAGCGCGCGCTGTCGGCGTTCTGCCTGACGGTGTCGGTCAATTGTTCCATCGAACTGGCGGTCTGCTCCAGCGAACTGGCCTGGGCCTCGGTGCGCGACGACAGGTCGGCGTTGCCGCGCGCGATCTCGTCGGTGGCCACCAGCATCTCGTCGGTGCTGGAGCGGATGCGGCCTATCATGCCGGTCAGGTTGGTGTTGATGGTGTTCATCGCGTCCATCAGGTGGCCGACCTCGTCGTCGCGCTCGATGCGGATGTCATGGTCCAGGTCGCCCGCCGCGATATTGCGCGCGGTGTCGATCGCGTGGTCGAAGCTGAGCTTGATATGGCGGTAAATCATGAACAGGCAGAACAGCGACACGCCGACCAGCAGCGCCAGCAGGGCGATCGCGGTCCAGAACGCCATCTTGGTGCTGTGGGTCGAGGCCGCCACGGCGGAGCCGGTGCGCTGGTCCAGCAGCGCCAGGAACTCGTTCACCGGCTGCATGATCTTGGCTTTGTTCTTGTGATACTGCTCGTCGTGCATGATCTTGCGCGCCATTTCCGGATCGGGCGGGCCGGTCTTGCTGAACTTGCCGCTGCCGTCGTCGAACAGGCCTTTGACGGCGTTCATGGCGATGACCTCGGTTTTCACCAGCCCGTCCGAATTGGCCTGCGCCTCCTTGAGCTTGCCGAATTCCTCATCGGTGAAGCCGGCCTGGTGCATCAGCTCGGCCAATGCGATGGTGGCGCCGTCGGGCGTGGGCTTGTCGATGCCGGCCGCGACGAAGTCCCAGTAGATGCGCTCGTAATGCTGCGGCCGCGCTTTCCTGCCGTTGCGGATATCGAGGATGTCCAGGTATTCTTTTTCGTACCTGGGGTCGCCGGTGACGACGTAGGTGCGGGCCAGCCGGGTCAGGTCATCCGAACTCTGCCGCAATTCATCGGCCAGCAGGTAGGATTGGTAGCGCGCCTCGTTGGCGCGGTTCAGCTCCCCCTCCTTGGTCGAGATGCGCACCAGCGCCCACAAGGTCAGACTGGACAGCGCGAGGCTGACCAGAAAGAACACGATGAAAATATTCTTGATCGAGAATTTGCTTTTCATGGAGGCCCCCAATGATCGGTTCTCCGACGATTGTAGACCCAAGCGCACCAATCTGGCGCGTTGCACGAAACGATAGGCAATACTGTTGCTTCCAGGTGATGTTGATTGACTAACGAGCGCTATGTCGAATGATGTTATTCCGCAGTGCGCTCCCTGATGCGTTTCAGTTGCGCCGACTGGTAGGCGCCGAAGGCGTCGTTGAACAGGCAGCGTATCAAGGGATCATCGACGATGTCGGCGTCGGGCGGCGCGCCGTCGATGCGCATGTACATCGACGTCAGCGACTCGCCCAGCGCCAGGCCCGCGTACAGCTTGGCGATCGGGATTTCGGTCATCCACGTCGGCGCTTCCTCGTCGCCGGTCAGCGCGATGTGGTCGCCGTGGATGCGGTAGCGGAACTGCCGCGCCACGCCGTCGTGATCATAGACCGACAGCTGCCAGACGCAGGGCGTTTCGAAGTAGCTGTCCGGCGTCAGCTCCATGTCGCGGTATTTTTCCAGCAGGCCGGTGCGGCAGTAGTCCAGCGCCAGCGCCGCGTGTTCGGCGCTCAGCGGCGCGAAGTGGCGGGCGATGTCGGAGGTGGGCGGCGGCCTGATGTCGGCGTCGTACTGATAGTCGACATCCTGCTCGCCGACCGGCTGCACCCATGGCAGCGGCGCGGATGGCGTCAATCCCTGCGGCGTCAGCGCCACCGACACCGAAGGATTCAAGCGCACGACAGCGGCGCCGGGCAGCCACGCGCCGACCTGGTCGGCGAACTGGCGGTAAGTGATCGGGAACAGCGCGTGGTTGTACCAGGACCACGGCTCCTGCACGAACTGGCAGGAGCTCGGCACCACGTAGCGCGGCGCCAGCGCCTGCAACTGCTCCGGCCATTCCTCCGGCAGCACGGGTGCGCCGCCCTGCGCGCGCGACGGCGCGATGACGTCGATCTCGCGCATGGTCTGGAAAGGCCACAGCACCATGTCCCACGGCGCGTACGGCTTGAGCTGCTCCAGCGTCTCCGGGTCCACCCACGCATCGACCACGTTGAGCACATTCAGGCCGGCGGCGCGGATGTGGAACATCGAATCGACATCGGAGTCCAGGGCCTTGCGCGGAATGACTTCGATCGCGCCGACCTGTACCGGCGCATCCACCTTCAGCGGCAGCACGTTGACGAAGCCCAGCTCCCGTATCATCGCGAACAGTTCGTCGAACAGGCAGTACAGGTAGATCGGCGTATCGCGGTCGAGCAGATCCAGGCTCTCCAGCGAACAATGGTCGTCATGGAAATGCGAGATGAACACCGCGTCCGGCTTCATCCCGCGTATCTGCGCGAGGTCGAAGCGCACGTCGGGAAAGGCGTGGCAATTCCTGCTGAACGGGTTTTCAAATATGGGATCGAATGCGATCAGCGTGCCATCGCATTCGAAGACATAGCCTGCGTGCAGGATGCGGGAGATTTTTAGCGTCATCCCGCCATGGTATCACCGCAACGGCGTCGGGTAGCTGGCCGGGCTGGCGTTGCCGTCGTTGTCGATCGCTTGCACGCCGAAGTAGTAGTTGTCCTTCGACAGCGGCACGGTGAACTCGGTGGCCTTGCCGACGAACTGGCTGCCCTGCCATTCGGCCGACGTAGTGTCGCGCCAGACGATGCGGTAGCCCGCCAGGTCCGGCTCGGCGTTGGCTTGCCATAACAGCTCGGTATCGTTCTGCAGCTTGGCGGTGCGCACCTGCACCCTGGCCGGCGCGGCCGGCGCCAGCGACAGCGAGGAGAGGGCCGCCGCGTTGACCCGCGCCACCTGGGCGATGTAGTTGAAGTCGTCGTACTGCGGCAGGTCGCCGATCAGCACGCCCTTCTCGGTGCGGATGTTCTGGTGCTGGTGCTTGAAGTCCTCGGCCGGCTCGGTGAAGCGCAGCGCCGCGTAGCCGCGCTCCAGGAACGGCATGTGGTCGCCGCCGCGCAGGTAACGGTCGCGGCGCTGGATGACGCTGACCTTGAACTTCGGCACGTAACGCTCGCCCGCCTCCTTCACCGCCCGCGCCAGCTGGCGCGACAGCGAATCGTTCTCGCCGCCGGTCTGGATCAAGCTGCGCACGGCGTCGCTGTTTTCCTTTTGCACCGGCAGGCCTTCGGCGAACAAGCGCACTTGCGTGTTGTCGACCTTGCCGTGCTCGTCATGCGAGCTGCCGATGATGTCGTTGGTGAACATGCCGGCGATGTTCAGGTTTTTCTGTTTGGCCTGCTCGGCCCAGTGCGCCGCGCCCAGCAAGCCCTGCTCTTCCGCCGCCACCGTCATGAAGACCAGGGTGGCGTCGAATTTATACCTGGCCATCACGCAGGCCATCTCCATCACGGCGGCGGTGCCGGAGGCGTCGTCGTTGGCGCCGGGCGCGTCGCCCTTGGCGTCCATGATGTCGGTGTTGCGCGAATCGTAGTGGCCGCTGACCACGTACATCCGGTCCACCGAGGCGGACTGCGCGCCCGGCAAGGTCGCCACCACGTTGACGATCTCGGTCGGGCGGCTGATGCGCGCCGAGACCGGCGCGATGTGGCTGTCGAACGCCACTTGCAGGCGGCCGCCCTGGGCCGCGCCGCAGCGTTCCAGCTCGCTCTTGATCCAGCGCCGCGCAGCGCCGATGCCTTCGGTCTCGGAAACCGTATCCGACATCGTGTGGCGCGTGCGGAAGCCAGCCAGCTTGTTGATGTAGCCTTCGATGCGGGCCGGCGAGATCTGCTGCACGATCTGGTCGATCTGGGCCTGGTGGCGGGTGGTGTCGGGCGTGGCCGCGACGGCGGGCACGGCGGCCAGCACGGTCAGGGCGGACAAGATGAGCGAATTTTTATGCATTGGCTGTCTCCGGTGAAATGGTCGCAATATCTTCTCACGTAACTGCGAGTGATTTATACCCGGAAACAAATCATCAACAAAAAAACGCCGGCCTGCACATGTCCAGGACCGGCGTTCTTAAGGGGGATACATTACTTGGCGGGCGCAGCGGCTGGCGTGGACGCGGCGGCGGCTTTATCGGCCTTGGCGGCTTTCGCTGCGGCCTTGTCGGCTTTGGCGGTGGCCTTGGCGGCAGGAGCCGCTGCGGCTGGCGCGCCATCCAGTGGCTTGCCGTTCACGACCAGGCCGGCTTGCGACAGCTTGACGGCGCTTTTCTCGCCGATGCCTTTCACACGCTTCTCGAAGTCCGCCCAATCCTTGAAATCGCCTTTTTTGCGCTCTTCCAGGATGGCCTTCGACTTGGCCGGACCGATGCCCTTGACCGAGTCCAGCGCGGCGGCGTCAGCCTTGTTGACGTCGACCTGCGCGAAAGCGAAGCCCATGGTTGCGATCAGGGTCGCAACGGCCAGCAAAATTTTCTTGAACATGTCTCAATCTCCATGAAGGTGGGTGATAAGCAAGGGCGACAGCCGCGCCTTGAACACCCTTAACGGCCAGCCTCGGCGACGGTTGACAGATAATTCACTAAGCTTTTGTGACAAGTATCAAAGCCCGGCCCTCATTGGCCATCAGGCGTTGAACAGCTCCTCGCGCGTGACCGTCGCCGTGCCCAGCTTGCCGACCACGATGCCGCCGGCGCGATTGGCGGTCTGCACCGCTTCGTTCCAGCCGACACCGGCGCCCAGCATGGCGGCCATGGTGGCGATCACCGTGTCGCCGGCGCCGGAAACGTCGAACACCTCGCGCGCCTGCGCCGGCATGTGGAATTGCGCGCCGTCGGTGTACAGGGTCATGCCCTCTTCCGAGCGGGTCAGCAGCAGCGCATCGAGTTTCAGCTCGGTGCGCAATTGCTGCGCCTTGGCGCTCAGTTGCTCTTCGCTGTTCCAGCTGCCGACGATGCGCTTCATTTCCGATTTGTTCGGGGTCAGCACGGTGGCGCCGGCGTAGCGGCTGAAGTCGTCGCCTTTGGGGTCGACCATCACCACCTTGCCGGCGGCGCGCGCCGAGGCGATCATGTCGGCCACGTTGACCAGCGAACCCTTGGCGTAGTCCGACAGCACGATCACGTCGTAGTCAGGCAGCAGCGCCTTGTATTGCAGCAGCTTGTCGCGCAGCACGGTGTCGGTCGGCGCCTCCTCGAAGTCGATGCGCACCATCTGCTGCTGGCGGCCGATCACGCGCAGCTTGATGATGGTGGAGATGGCGTCGTCGCGCTTCAAATAGCTCTGGATGCCGCCACTGTGCAGCATCTGCTCCACTTCATTGCCGGCCTCGTCGGCGCCGACCACGCCCAGCAGGCCGGCGTACGCGCCCAGCGCCGCGGCGTTGCGCGCCACATTGGCGGCGCCGCCCAGGCGCGCTTCGCGCTTCTCGATACGGACGATGGGCACCGGCGCTTCCGGCGAAATGCGGCTGACATCGCCGAACCAGTAACGGTCCAGCATGATGTCGCCCACTACCAGGATGCGCACTTTATCCAGTGCCGGTGCTAGATACGTCGTGACGTTGGTGCTCACAAAAACCTCTTAAACTCGGGTCAGGATGGAACGGCCGATGCCGTGGTATTCAAAGCCTGCTTCGGCCATCACTTGCGGCTCGAACAGGTTGCGGCCGTCGAAGATGATGGCCTGCTTCAGCGACGACTTGATGCGGTCGAAGTCCGGGCTGCGGAAGGCCTTCCACTCGGTGACGATCACCAGCGCCTCGGCGGCGGCCAGCGTGTCCATCGGCGTGCTGGCGAAGCGGATGCGCGCCATTTCCCCGGCGCTCAGGTCCAGCTCCAGCACGCGTTTCGCTTCGGTCATCGCGACCGGGTCGTAGACCGCCACCGTCGCACCGCCGTCCAGCAGCTGCTTGATCAGCACGCGGGCCGGGGCTTCGCGCATGTCGTCGGTGTTCGGCTTGAAGGCCAGGCCCCAGACGGCGAAGTGCTTGCCGCTCAAATCGGCGCCGAAGCGCTTGACCACTTTCTGGCCCAGCACCAGCTTCTGCTTGTCGTTGACCGCCTCCACCGCGCGCAGGATCAGCAGGTCCTGGTCGTACTGGCGCGCGGTGCGTTCCAGCGCCTGCACGTCTTTCGGGAAGCAGGAGCCGCCGTAGCCGGCGCCGGCGTACAGGAAGCTGTGGCCGATGCGCGGATCGGAACCGATGCCGTGGCGCACCGCTTCGATGTCGACGCCCACCTGGTCGGCCAGGTTGGCCAGTTCGTTCATGAACGAGATGCGGGTGGCCAGCATGGCGTTGGCCGCGTACTTGGTGAACTCGGCCGAGCGCACGTCCATCCAGAAGGTGCGTTCGTGGTTGCGGTTGAACGGCGTGTATAGTTTTTTCATCAGGCCGTAGGCCTTCTCGCCTTCCGGTGTGCCATCGTAGCCGATGACGATGCGGTCGGGCCGCATGAAGTCTTCCACCGCCGCCCCCTCTTTCAGGAACTCGGGGTTCGACACCACCGAGAACTTGGAGGCCTTGCCGCGCGTGGCCAGCTCGGCCTGCACCGCCGCCTTGACGCGGTCGGCGGTGCCGACCGGCACGGTCGACTTGTCGACGATGACCTTGAACTCGGTCATGTACTTGCCGATGTTCCTGGCGGCGGCCAGCACGTATTGCAGGTCGGCCGAGCCGTCTTCGTCCGGCGGCGTGCCGACCGCGATGAACTGCAGGCAGCCGTGGGCCACCGAGGCGGCGACGTCGGTGGAGAATTGCAGGCGGCCGGCGGCGCGGTTGCGCGCGACCACTTCTTCCAGGCCCGGCTCATGGATGGGGATGGCGCCGTTATTCAACAGGTCGATTTTCTTCTGGTCGACGTCGAGGCAGAAAACGTCGTTACCCAGTTCGGCGAGGCAAGCACCGGTGACGAGGCCCACATAGCCGGTGCCGATGATGGTAATTTTCATAATGGTGCCCTTTTTAGTTCATGACGTTGAGTTCTTCTGTGCGGCGCGGCGGATAGGTCTCCCAACGGCTGCACCCCGGGCATTGCCAGTAGAACTGGCGCGCCTTGAAACCGCAGTGGCTGCACTGATAGCGCGCCAGCTTTTGGGTATAGCCGTGCACCAGGTTCTTCACCATCGACAGTTCCGGCACCAGGTTGGCCGGCGCGTCCATCAGACGCGCCTCCAGCAATTTGTCCAGGCCCAGCAGCGTCGGCGTGCGGCGCAGCTCATTGCTGACCAGTTGCTTGGCGGCATCTACGCCGTCCAACTCCAGCACCGCTTTGTAGACTACCTCGATCAAGTCGATCGACGAAGCCTGTTCCAGATAAGATTTGAGCAGATTGACGCCCTCTTGCGGACGGCCGACCTTGCGGTAGGCGTCCATCATGCGCTGCGCCACCAGCGCCGTATGCGGCACGCTGATCTGCTCGACGCGGCGCCAGATCAGCAACGCGCCTTCGACGTCGCCCTGCGCCAGGTGGGCGTCGCCGCTCAGCATGGTGGCGCGCACGTTGACGCGGTCAGCCTGCAACGATTTATCCAGCAACGGCAAGGCTGCTTCCGGATGCATGTGCACCAGCGCGTCCTGCGCCAGTTCACAATAGAACTGCGCGATTTCCTTCTGGCGCGAACCGGCGCCCGATTCCTGCAGGCCCAGCGCCGCCTCGATGGCGCGCGGCCACTCCTTCTCGCGCTGGAAGATCTCCAGCAGCGCGCGCCGCGCCTGCACCGCGTACTGGCCGCTGACCATGGCGTTGAAGGTTTCCTCGGCGCGGTCCAGCAGGCCGGCCTTCAGGTAGTCCATGCCCAGCTCGTACTGCGCGTGTTCCTTCTGCTCCTGCGGCAGGTCGGGACGCGACAGCAGGTTCTGGTGCACGCGGATGGCGCGCTCGGTCTCGCCGCGGCGGCGGAACAGATTGCCCAGCGCGAAGTGCATGTCGGCCGTCTCCGGGTCCATGCGGACGATCTCGATGAAGGCGTCGATGGCCTTGTCCGGCTGCTCGTTGAGCAGGAAGTTCAAGCCCTTGAAGTAAGCGCGCGGCAAGGTGCGCGATTCCGACACCAGTTGACGTATGTCGACGCGCGCGGCGACCCAGCCCAGTCCGAAAAAGACCGGGATCCCCAATAACCACCAGAGTTCGAATTCCATGCTTGGTATTTTTTATTGTGCGTTTATTGTGTGTTGATGCTGTCCGGCTGCGGCTGGGCGTTGGCCTGCAGCGCGCTCGATTGCAGCGTGGTGATCGTGGTCTTGTGCTTGTTCGTTTCGCGGCGGTGGCGGAACACGGTGGGCGTCAGCGCCAACACGCCCAGGAAGGCGCCGGCCACAAAGAAGCCCAGCAGCATCAGGACCAGTGGTCCGTGCAGATCATAGTGAAGGAAGAAATGCAGATCGACTTCCTGCGTATTCTTCAAGGCAAAGCCAAAAAACAGGACGAAAAGAACGAATCCAATAATCGTGGATATAAATTTCATTAGCCGGGTTTCCTGTTCAGTAGTTCTAAGAGCGCAAGTATCGCATAGATGCCAAAACCCGCAAACCGCTGCAGCGCGGAGTCGGACCCCGTACGGGGTCCGCCCCCATCGGTTTGGGGTAAAAAAAAGCGGCATCCAGGGGACGCCGCTTTTTGTTCCAAACTATCAGACGCTTCAGTCCTCAATGATCGGTTGCCCAACCATCGCATCAACCCGCTCGCGCAATTGCTTGCCCGGCTTGAAGTGAGGCACCCGTTTTTCGGGCACCATCACCTTATCGCCCGACTTCGGATTACGTCCGATACGCGGTGGCCGGCTGTTCAGGGCAAAACTGCCAAAACCGCGGATCTCGATGCGCTGACCGGTCGCCAGGGCGTTGGTCATCGCATCCAGTATGGTCTTGACGGCATACTCCGCATCTTTGGCCACCAGCTGAGAATAACGCTCAGCCAGGCGGTTGATCAATTCGGACTTAGTCATCGACTAGTTCTTAGTTCTTGTTATCGAACTTGGCTTTCAACAGCGCGCCCAGGCTGGTGGTGCCCGAAGCTGCGTTGTTGTCGGTCGCTGCCATCTTCTGCATGGCTTCCTGGGTCTCGACGTTGTCTTTCGCTTTGATCGACAGCTGGATGCTGCGCGCTTTGCGATCGATGTTGATGACCAGGGCTTCAACGGAATCGCCAACCTTCAGGTGGGTACCGGCATCTTCCACGCGGTCGCGGGAGATTTCGGAGGCACGCAGGTAGCCTTCAACTTCTTCGGACAGTTGGATCACGGCGCCTTTAGGCTCAACCGATTTAACGGTGCCGGTGACCAGCGCGCCCTTGTCGTTCATGGCTGCGAAGTTGTTGAATGGATCGCCTTCCAGTTGCTTGACGCCCAGGGAAACGCGCTCGCGCTCAACGTCGATGGCCAGAACGATGGCTTCCAGTTCGTCACCTTTCTTGAAGCGACGCACGGCTTCTTCGCCGGTTTCGGTCCAGGACAGGTCGGACAGGTGCACCAGGCCGTCGATGTTGCCGGCCAGGCCGATGAACACGCCGAAGTCGGTGATCGATTTGATCGCGCCACGGACTTTATCGCCCTTCTTGTGGGTCACGCCGAAGTCATCCCATGGATTCGCTTTGCACTGCTTCATGCCCAGCGAAATACGGCGACGCTCTTCGTCGATTTCCAGTACCATCACTTCAACTTCGTCGCCCAGCTGGACAACTTTGTTTGGCGCGACGTTTTTGTTGGTCCAGTCCATTTCGGAAACGTGTACCAGGCCTTCGATGCCCTGCTCGACTTCAACGAACGCGCCGTAGTCGGTCAGGTTGGTGACTTTACCGAACAGACGGGTGCTCTGTGGGTAACGACGGGACAGACCGGTCCAAGGATCGTCGCCCAGTTGCTTGACGCCCAGGGACACACGGTTCTTCTCTTGATCGTACTTCAGTACTTTCGCGGTGATTTCCTGGCCAACGGTCAGCACTTCCGATGGGTGACGCACACGACGCCATGCCAGGTCGGTGATGTGCAGCAGGCCGTCGATACCGCCCAGATCCACGAACGCGCCGTAGTCGGTGATATTTTTGACGACGCCGGTAACCACGGTGCCTTCTTTCAGGGTTTCCATCAGTTTCTGACGCTCTTCGCCCATCGAAGCTTCGATGACGGCGCGGCGGGACAGAACCACGTTGTTACGCTTGCGATCCAGCTTGATCACTTTGAATTCGAGGGTCTTGCCTTCGAATGGGGTGGTGTCTTTCACTGGACGGGTGTCAACCAGGGAGCCTGGCAGGAACGCGCGGATGCCGTTGGTCAGAACGGTCAGGCCGCCCTTGACTTTACCATTGACGGTACCGACGACGATTTCGCCCGATTCCATGGCTTTTTCCAGTGCCAGCCACGAAGCCAGACGCTTGGCCTTGTCGCGCGACAGGATGGTATCGCCGAAACCGTTTTCGAGCGATTCGATCGCCACGGAAACGAAGTCGCCTACTTTGACTTCCAGTTCGCCGTGGTCGTTCTTGAATTCTTCAACTGGGATGAATGCTTCCGATTTCAGGCCGGCGTTGACGATCACGAAGTTGTGATCCAGACGAACGACTTCAGCCGAGATCACTTCGCCCGAACGCATGTCTTGACGCGACAGGGATTCTTCGAAGAGGGCTGCAAAACTTTCCATATTAGACATTGTAACTTCCAGGTTACCAACAAGGCTCGCGAATGCGACTTCAGTTGGGTTAGGGTTGATAAACGTTGCGGACATCAGAGCGACCGCAACACCAGCTATTTACCGATGGCCGCATACCACTGCAACACCTGGGCGACCGCTTCGTCAGCGGTCAAATTCGAGGTGTCGAGCACATGCGCCCCCTCTGCGGGGACCAGCGGCGCGATGGCCCGGTTTGTATCCCGGTCGTCACGCGCCTGCAAATCCATCAGTAGGTCTTCCATACTAGCAGAAATTCCTTTGTCAATCAATTGCTTATAGCGACGTTCCGCGCGCGCCGCCACGCTGGCGGTCAAAAATACCTTCAGCACGGCGTTCGGGAAGATCACCGAACCCATGTCGCGGCCGTCGGCCACCACGCCCGGCGCCTTGCGGAAGCCCAGCTGCAGCCCCAGCAGCGCGTGGCGCACGGCGTGGAATGTTGCTATTTTTGAAGCGGTGTTGCCGACCTCTTCGGCACGGATGGCCTCGGTGACGTTTTCGTGCGACAGGATGATGTCGCCGCCCTGGAAGCTGCACTGCAGGTGCTCGGCCAGCTTGGCCAGGGCGTGTTCGTCGCTCAGGTCGGTGCCGCGGCGCAGGGCCGACAGCGCCGTCAGGCGGTACAGGGCGCCCGAATCCAGGTAGTGGAAGCCGAGCTTATCGGCGACGCGGTGCGCGACAGTGCCCTTGCCGGATGCGGTAGGGCCGTCGATGGCGATGACTGGAATTGGGGAAGTTGCCATTTAGTTCACTTATTCATTTTGCTATCGCTGCGAAGGCGGCGAAATACTCGGGGAAGGTCTTGCCCACGCACTTGGGATCGTTGATGCGCATGACATTGCCCTTGCGCGCGGCGCCGTCCAGCGACACCAGCGAGAAGCACATCGCCATGCGGTGGTCGTCGTAGGTGTCGATGGTAGCAGGCGTGATGACGGCCGGCGGCGTGACCTTGATGTAGTCGGCGCCCTCCTCGACGATCGCGCCGACCTTGCGCAACTCGGTGGCCATGGCGGCGATGCGGTCGGTTTCCTTGACGCGCCAGCTGGCGATGTTGCGCAGCGTGCTGGTGCCGTCGGCGTACAGCGCGGCGATGGCGATGGTCATCGCGGCGTCGGGGATGTGGTTGAAGTCGGCGTCGATGGCTTTCAGCACGCCGTTCGATCTGGCTTCGATCCAGTTGTCGCCCATGGTGATCTGCACGCCCATCTGCTCCAGCGCGGCGGCGAAGCGCACGTCGCCCTGGATGCTGTCCTTGCCCACGCCTTCGACCCGCACCGGGCCGCCGGCGATCGCGCCGGCCGCCAGGAAGTAGGAGGCCGACGAGGCGTCGCCTTCGACGTGGATGGTGCCCGGCGACTGGTAGACCTGGCCGGGCTGGATGGTGAACGACTGCCAGCCGTTCTGCTCGACCGTCACGCCGAAGCGGCGGATCAGGTTGAGCGTGATTTCGATGTAGGGCTTGGAGATCAGTTCGCCGACCACGTCGATGCTGATCGCGTGCTCGCGCGCCATCAGCGGCGCCACCATCAGCAGCGCGGTCAGGAACTGGCTCGACACGTCGCCGCGCACCGACAGGCGCCGCGCGTGGATCTTGCCCTGCTTGATGTGCAGCGGCGGGAAGCCGGGATTGCCGGTGTATTCGACGTCGGTGCCGGCGGCGTTGAGGGCGTCGACCAGGTCGCCGATCGGGCGCTCGTGCATGCGCGGCACGCCGTGCAGCGTGTAGTCGCCGCCGATCACGGCCAGCGCGGCGGTCAGCGGACGGATCGCGGTGCCGGCGTTGCCCATGAAGAGGTCGGCCGATTTGTTCGGCAGCACGCCGGCCACGCCCTTGACGTGGTGGATGGTGCCGGTGGCGGTTTGCTCTTCGGTCCATTGCACGCCCAGCGAGCGCAGCGCGGCCAGCATGACGGCGGTGTCGTCCGAGGCCAGCAGGTCGACGATGGCGACGTCGCCCTGCGACAGCGCCGACAACAGCAGGATGCGGTTGGAGATGGATTTGGAGCCGGGCAGGCGCACCGCGCCCTGCACCTGCGCGACCGTTTGCAGGTCGATATATTCGTGGGTCATGCTGTTTCCTTATGCGGCTGCCCCAAAACCGTCATCCAAGCGAAAGCGGAAGTCCAGGCACTGCCTGGACTTCCCCCATAGAACGCTAGCTCAGTATGGATTCCCGCCTGCGCGGGAATGACGACGGCTTTGCGGCCTCCTGTTAATCTGCCTTGTCTTGCGACGGCGGCGCCTCGGCCGCCTCGATCGCTGTAATCCACTGGTGGCGGGCGTGCTGGGCGTTGCTGTACACGCGCTCCAGCCCTGCCCCGTCACCGGCGGCCAGACGGGCGCGCAGGCCCGTCAATTGTGCCAGATAAGCATCCAGCTCCGTCAACAACGCCGACCGGTTGGCCAGGCTAATGTCGCGCCACATTTCGGGCGACGATCCGGCGATCCTTGTGAAATCGCGGAAGCCGCTGGCCGCATACTGGAACAGTAAATCTGCATGCGGTTTGTTGGCGATGTCGTCCACCAGCGCATACGCCAGCAAGTGCGGCAAATGGCTTACGGCGGCAAACACCTTGTCATGTTCTAGCGGCGTCAAACGATGGATGATCGCATCGCAGGCGCGCCACGCGGCGGCCACACGCTCGACATCGACCGCCGCGTTTTCCTCCAATGCCGTCAGCACCACCTTCTTGCCGACGTACAGGTCGTCGATCGCCGCCTCGGGACCATTGGTCTCGCGGCCGGCGATCGGATGGCCCGGCACGAACTGGGCGAGCTTGCCGCCCAATGCGCGCCGCGCCGAGGCCACCACGTCGCACTTGGTGCTGCCGGCGTCGGTGACCACGGTACCCGGCTGCAAATGCGGCGCCAGCGCCGCCAGGATCGCCTCGGTCTGCGCCACCGGCGCGGCCAGCAGCACCAGGTCGGCGCCGTCCAGCGCCTCGGCCATGGTGCAACCGCCACCGCCCGCATCGGCGACGCCGATGACGTCGATGATGCCCAGTTCCTGCGCGCGCTTGAGCGAGGCGGCGGAGCGTCCCATGCCGACCACGCTGCCGACGGCGCCGGCCTTTTTCAGCGAGCGCGCAAACGATCCGCCGATCAGGCCCACGCCAAAGATGACGACCTTGTTCAGCATTCTTACTCCGCCAGTGCCTTGGTCAGCGCCGCGATCAGCACGGCGTTTTCCTGCGGCAGGCCGATGGAAATGCGCAGCCACTCCGGCAGGCCGTAGTTACCGACCGGACGCACGATCACGCCCTGCTTGAGCAACGCCAGGTTGACGCGCGCGCCGGCGCCCGCGTCGCTGCCGACCTTGACCAGCACGAAGTTGCCGTAGGACGGTACGTATTGCAGGCCAAGCTGGTCGAACGCCTCGGTGAACTGCTGGTAGCCGGCGGCGTTGTTGGCCGCGCTCTGCGCCAGGAAGGCCTTGTCGTTGAGCGCGGCGATGGCCGCCGCCTGCGCCATCGAGTTGACGTTGAACGGCTGGCGGATGCGGTTCATCAAATCCGTCAGCGCCGGCTGGGCGATGCCGAAACCGACGCGCAAACCGGCCAGGCCGTAAGCCTTGGAGAAGGTGCGCGAGACCAGCAGGTTGGGATACCGCTTGACCCAGGAAGCCGATTCGAACTGGTTTTCCTCAGCCAGGAATTCGTTGTAAGCCTCGTCCAGCACCACCACCACATTGGCCGGCACCTTGTCCAGGAAGGCCTGGATCTCGGCGGCCGGAATGAAGGTGCCGGTCGGGTTGTTCGGGTTGGCGATGAAGACCAGGCGGGTGTCGTCCTCGATCGCGGCCAGCATGGCCGGCAGGTCGTGGCCATGCTCCTTGGCCGGCACCACGATGTGGCGCGCGCCCACGCCCTGGGTCGCCAGCGCGTACACGGCGAACGAGTACTGCGAATACACCACCGACTGGCCGCGCTCGACGAAGGCGTGGGCGGCGATTTCCAGGATGTCGTTGCTGCCGTTGCCCAGCGTGATCCACTCGGCCGGCACGTCGTAGCGCTTGGACAGCGCGCCCTTCAAATCGAAACCGTTGGCGTCCGGGTAGCGGCCCAGGTCGGCGGCGGCGGCGGTCATCGCCTGCACCGCCGACGGCGGCACGCCGAACGGGTTCTCGTTCGACGCCAGTTTGACGATGGCCGCTTCATCGAGGCCAAATTCGCGCGCGACTTCCGCGATCGGTTTGCCGGCCTGGTAGGGAGCGATGGCGCGGACGTATTCGGGGCCGTAGTTCTTGGGCATGGTCTCTCTCAAAATTATCGTTAAAAATCAGGTCAGGCTGACCGGGTAGGAACCCAGTACCTTGAAGAAGGCTGCATTGCCTTGCAATTCCTCCAGCGCCTTGGCCACGCCTTCATCCTGCACATGGCCTTCGACGTCGACGTAGAAATAGTATTCCCACGTGCCGGTGCGGGCCGGGCGGGATTCGAAGCGCGTCATCGACACGTTGTGGCGGGCCAGCGAACCAAGCAGGCGGTAGATCGAACCGGCCTTGTGCGGCGCGGCCAGCGCCAGCGAGGTGCGGTCCTGGCCCGACGGGCCGGCCTGCAGCTGGCCGATCACGGCGAAGCGGGTGCGGTTGTGCGGATCGTCCTGGATGTTGGCCTTGACCGTGCCCAGGCCGTAGCGCACGCCCGCGCGCTCGCCGGCGATGGCGGCGATGCCGTGGTCGTCACGCGCCATGCGGGCCGCCTCGGCGTTGGACGAGACGGCGCGGCGCTCGATGTCCGGGTAGTTGTTGTTCAACCAGATCTGGCATTGCGCCAGCGCCTGCGCGTGGGCGCAGATGGCGGTGACGCCGTCCATATTGCCGCTGCCGGACAGCAGGCTGTGGCGCACCGCCAGCGACACTTCGCCGCTGATCGACAGCGAGGTATGCAGCAGCAGGTCCAGCGTGCGGCCGATGGCGCCTTCGGTCGAGTTCTCGACCGGCACCACGCCGAATTCGGCGGTGCCGGCCTCGGTGGCGCGGAACACCTCGTCGATCGACGAGCAAGGCAGCACGTCGACGGCGGTGCCGAACTGCTGGTAAGCGGCCTGCTCGGTGTAGGTGCCGGCCGGGCCGAGGAAGGCGATGGTGACGCGCTTCTCCAGCGAGCGGCAGGCGGACATGATCTCGCGCCAGATGGTTTGCAGCTCGGTGTCGCCCATCGGGCCGGGATTGCGCTCGGCCACGCCACGCAGCACCTGCGCCTCGCGCTCGGGACGGAATACCGGCGCGTTGGTCTCGGCCTTGACGTGGCCGACCTGCTGCGCCACCTTGGCGCGCTGGTTCAGCAGGTCGAGGATCTGCGCATCGATGGCGTCGATCTGCTCGCGCAAGGGTGTCAGTTTGTCGTTCATGGGTTTACTTTCCGTTGCTGGCGGCGAATTCGTTCAAGTAGTCTACGAGCGCTTGCACGCCCTCGATAGGCATCGCGTTGTAGATCGATGCGCGCATACCGCCGACGGACTTGTGGCCCTTCAGTTGCAGCAGGCCGCGCGCTTTGGCGCCGGCCAGGAATGCTTCATTCCGACTTTCGTCCTTCAGGTAGAAAGGAACGTTCATGCGCGAGCGGCTGGTTTTCGCCACGCGGGTCTGGTAAAAATCGCTGGCGTCGAGCGCGTCGTACAGCAGCCTGGCCTTGGCGATGGCGCGCTGCTCCATCTCGGCCACGCCACCCTGCCGCTTCAGCCACTGGAACACCAGGCCGGCGATGTAGATGCCGTAGGTGGGCGGGGTGTTGTACATCGACTCGTTGTCGGCCACCAGCTTGAAGTCGAACGCCGACGGGCAGGCCGGCAGCGCCTTGCCCAGCAGGTCTTCGCGCACGATGACGATGGTGACGCCGGCCGGGCCGATGTTCTTCTGGGCGCCGGCGAAAATCAGGCCGTACTTCGAGACGTCGATGCGGCGCGACAGGATGTGCGAGGACATGTCGGCCACCAGCAGCACGCCCTCTTGCGGCGCCGGCACGCCGGCGTCGAAGTCGAACTCGATGCCGTCGATGGTCTCGTTGGTGCACAGGTGCAGGTAGGCCGCGCCGGGCGTGAGCTGCCACTCCGACTGCGGCGGCACCGACGTCGTCGACGAGGCGGCGACGTTGACGTTGGCGTATTTGGCGGCTTCCTTGATGGATTTGCCCGACCACGAACCGGTGTGGATGAAATCGATGGTCGCTGGCTGCGGCTTGTGGCCGACGAGGTTCAGCGGCACCAGGGCGTTTTGCGATAGTCCGCCGCCCTGCATGAACAAGATCTTGTAGTTGTCCGGCACTGCCAGCAGCTCGCGCAGATCGCGCTCGGCCGCCTTGTAAATCGAAATAAACTCCGGTCCGCGGTGGCTCATCTCCATGACGGACATGCCGCTGCCATGCCAGTCCAGCATTTCGGCAGCGGCTTGCGCCAGCACTTCCTTCGGCAGTACGGCGGGGCCGGCGGAAAAATTATAGATATGAGTCACGTTGCGATCCTTATTTTTTGGCGGGTTGTTTCGGCTTCTGCTTTTGTTCCTGCGCCTGCGCCTGCGCCTGTGCCTGCTGCTTCTGCATCAGCGGGCCGAGGCGCCGCATCGCGATCGCCTGGCCGATCTGCATGCTCTCGGCGGTCAGCTTGGGCATGGTGGCCAGCATCTTGGCGCCCACCGGGGTGCGGTAGAAGGCGGCGATCTGCTTCAGTTCATCGGCGCTGTAGGTGCGGGCGTACAGCGGAATCGATTCGGCAAGGATCTCGTCGATCATGGCCGGATCGTTGATGGCGCCCTGCAGGGTGCTGATGGCGGGCGGCAGTTCGGCTTCCATCTTGGCCAGCGCCTGCTTCTTCTGTTCCGGCGTGGTCGCCGGGTTGCCCTTGATCGACGCCTCGGCGCCGGCGCGCATCGACGTGCCGATGTTCTGCGCCATCTGCTGCATCACGCCGGTCATCAGCGAGCGCAGGTTCATCGCGTCGAACAGCTCATGGGCGGCGGCGGTGGAGGCGGCGTCGGCTTGCGCGAAGGCTGGGGCGCTGATCAGGGCGAAGGCGGTAACGATGCTTGCTACTATTTTTTTCATGGTCGTCTCAAAGGTCGTGCAAAAAGAAAAAGCGGGATCAGTCTTATTGTCGCATTTATCCGCGCAATAAACCTGACCCCGCTCTCCCCGGACCTGGGTCCGGGGCGCTGTGTGCTAGGACTTACTCAGGTTGAGCTTCGTCTGGCTGAGCTTGGTCCGGCTTGGCGTCAGGACCCGGCTCCAGCTCGACTTCGTCGATGTCGGTCTCCACCACGCGCTGCAGGCCGGACAGCTTGGTGCCGTCTTCGACCGCGATCAGGGTCACGCCTTGCGTGGCGCGGCCCATCTCGCGGATCTCGGACACGCGGGTGCGGATCAGCACGCCGCCGGTGGTGATCAGCATGATTTCGTCGGTCGAATCGACCAGCGTCGCCGCCACGACCCGGCCGTTGCGCTCCGAGGTCTGGATCGCGATCATGCCCTTGGTGCCGCGGCCGTGGCGGGTGTACTCGGTGATCGGCGTACGCTTGCCGAAGCCGTTCTCGGTTGCCGTCAGCACCGACTGCTGTTCGTTTTCCGCCACCAGCAGCGCGATCACGCGCTGGCCTTCGTCCAGGTTCATGCCGCGCACGCCGCGGGCGTTGCGGCCCATCGGACGCACGTCGTTCTCGTCGAAGCGCACCGCCTTGCCGGCGTCGGAGAACAGCATCACGTCGTGCTGGCCGTCGGTCAGCGCGGCGCCGATCAGGAAGTCGCCCTCGTCCAGGTCGACCGCGATGATGCCGGCCTTGCGTGGATTGCTGAAGTCCTTCAGCGGCGTCTTCTTCACGGTGCCCAGGCTGGTCGACATGAACACGTAGTGGTCTTCGGGGAAGACCCGGTTATCGCCCGACAGCGGCAGGATAACGGTGATCTTCTCGTTGTCGGCCAGCGGGAACATGTTGACGATAGGCTTGCCGCGCGAGTTGCGCGAACCTTGCGGCACTTCCCACACCTTGAGCCAGTACATGCGGCCGCGGTTGGAGAAGCACAGGATGTAGTCGTGCGTGTTGGCGATGAACAGCTGGTCGATCCAGTCTTCCTCTTTGGTCGCCATGGCCTGCTTGCCGCGTCCGCCGCGCTTCTGCGCGCGGTACTCGGAAATCGGCTGCGCCTTCATGTAGCCGGTGTGCGACAGGGTCACCACCATGTCCTGCGGCGTGATCAGGTCTTCGGTGCCGAGGTCGGTCGCGTTGTGCTCGATGTTGGAGCGGCGCGGGTCCTTCTGCGGGTCGCCGAATTCGTTGACCACGTGGGTCATCTCGTCGGTGATGATGGTGGTCACGCGTTCCGGCTTAGACAGGATGTCCAGCAGGTCGGCGATCTCGGCCATCACGTCCTTGTATTCGTTGACGATCTTGTCCTGCTCCAGGCCGGTCAGGCGCTGCAGGCGCATCTGCAGAATCTCTTGCGCCTGGTCGTCCGACAGCTTGTACATGCCGTCCTGCTGCATGCCGTAGTGCTTCGGCAGGTGCTCGGGACGGAAGGCGTCGATGCCGCCGACGGTGGTGCCGTCGCCGGTGCGGGCCAGCATCTCGCGCACCAGCGACGAATCCCAGGAGCGGTCCATCAGGCCGGTTTTCGCGACCGGCGGGGTCGGCGCGGCCTTGATGATGGCGATGAAGTCGTCGATATTGGCCAGCGCCACGGCCAGGCCTTCGAGCACGTGGCCGCGCTCGCGCGCCTTGCGCAGCTCGAACACGGTGCGGCGCGTGACCACTTCGCGGCGGTGCGACAGGAAGCAGCTCAGCATTTCCTTCAGGTTCAGCAGGCGCGGCTGGCCGTCGACCAGCGCCACCATGTTCATGCCGAAGGTGTCCTGCAACTGGGTTTGCTTGTACAGGTTGTTGAGCACCACTTCCGGCACTTCGCCGCGCTTCAGTTCGATGACCACGCGCATGCCCGACTTGTCGGACTCGTCGCGGATGTCGGAAATGCCTTCGAGCTTCTTGTCGCGCACGTTTTCGGCGATGCGCTCGAGCAGCGATTTCTTGTTGACCTGGTAGGGCAGTTCGTCAACGATGATGGCCGTGCGGCCGCCATCCTTGCCGTACTCTTCGTAGTGGGTCTTGGCGCGCATCACCACGCGGCCGCGGCCGGTGCGGTAACCGTCGCGCACGCCGGAGACGCCGTAGATGGTGCCGCCGGTCGGGAAGTCCGGCGCCGGGATCAGCTCGATCAGCTCGTCGATCGTGCACTGCGGATTGCGCAGCACATGCAGCGCGCCGGCGATCACTTCGTGCAGGTTGTGCGGCGGGATGTTAGTCGCCATGCCGACCGCGATGCCGGACGAGCCGTTAATCAGCAGGTTCGGGATGCGGGTCGGCAGCACCGTCGGTTCTTTTTCCTTGCCGTCGTAGTTGGGCTGGAAGTCGACGGTTTCCTTGTCGATGTCGGCCAGCAGCTCGGCGGAGATCTTGTCCAGGCGGCACTCGGTGTAACGCATCGCCGCGGCGCCGTCGCCGTCGACCGAGCCGAAGTTGCCCTGGCCGTCGACCAGCATGTAGCGCAGCGAGAAGTCCTGCGCCATGCGGACCAGCGTGTCGTAAATCGACGCGTCGCCGTGCGGGTGGTACTTACCCATCGTCTCGCCCACCACACGGGCGCATTTGACGTAAGGGCGATTCCACACGTTGTTCATTTCGTGCATCGCGAAAAGGACGCGGCGGTGCACCGGCTTGAGGCCGTCGCGCACGTCCGGCAAGGCGCGGCCGACGATCACGCTCATGGCGTAATCGAGGTAGCTCTTGCGCATCTCTTCTTCGAGGGAAATAGGGATTGTTTCTTTTGCGAATTGATCCATTGGCGGGTCGACTGATCTTTGACTGTGGTTTATTAAGCAATGTATGCCGCACTTACTGCATTCTGGCCTCGCCCCTCACTACGGACAGGCAAGCGTGCGATTTTAGCATGCGCGCACAGCACCCAGCACAATTCCGGCGCATGCCCCGCCGCTACAGGGCGCGCACACCTTGTAACGCGTTGTAATATTCATGACACATTACTCAATTATTATCGATAATCACGTTGCAACAAAACAACATTTTGGTCGGAATCAAAAAGGAGTCGTGTTGGACCCTTTTCACACCCAAAGATAGCTTGTGGCAAAATGGTTTAGAAGTTAATTGCTCGTTTCGCAATCGGGAGACAGGCGCGACACCCCTGCGTGGTAGAATTCGCCCCACGTATTACTACGTCGCGCAGTTTTTCTGCGGATATCACCCCCGAAAGGAAGAAAAATATGAAAAAACTGATTTCGATGTTGGCCGTATCGGCTGCATTCGCTGGTTCGGCTATCGCCCAAACCGCCCCAACCGCTCCTCCGTATGCTCCAGTGACCCAGGACATCAAGGCAGCAACCCCTAAGAGCGCCTACGTTCAAGACGCACGCGGCGTCATCGCCCGCGACCCGTTCGGCCTGTGCTGGCGCACCGGCTACTGGACCCCGGCTGACGCCGTTCCAGGTTGCGATCTGCCACTGTGCACCGAGCCAGAGAAACTGGTCGACGGCAAGTGCGTCGCTCCAGCGGCTCCTATGGCTCCAGCACCGGCAGCACCAGCTCCGGCGCCAGCACCTAAGCCAGCCGTCGCTGTGCCTACCGCACAGAAAGTCAGCTTCGCGGCCGACGCGTTCTTCGACTTCGACAAAGCCGTTCTGAAACCAGAAGGCAAGGCGAAACTGGACGACGTGACCTCGAAACTGGGTTCGATCAACCTGGAAGTGATCATCGCCGTCGGCCACACCGACTCCGTTGGTAGCGATGAATACAACCAGAAGCTGTCGATCCGCCGCGCTGAAGCCGTCAAAGCCTACATCATCTCCAAAGGCGTTGAAGCGAACCGCGTGTACACCGAAGGCAAAGGCGAGAAGCAGCCAGTGGCAGACAACAAGACTGCCGAAGGCCGCGCCAAGAACCGTCGCGTAGAAATCGAAGTAGTCGGCACCAGCAAGTAATTGCTTGTACCAACCCCCACCAGCCTGGACGCGCTCAAGATCGCGTCCAGCGCGGGTGGGGGTTTTTTTTCGCCCGCTGCTTTAGAATAGCGGCATTAGTCCCTATGAGCTGAACCGATGAACGCCGATCCCTTAGAACTGCAGAAATTCTCCGACCTCGCCCATCGCTGGTGGGACCCGACCTCCGAGTTTCGTCCGCTGCACGAGATCAACCCGCTGCGCCTGGAATGGATCAACGCGCGCGCGCCGCTGGCCGGCAAGAACGTGATCGACATCGGCTGCGGCGGCGGCATCCTGAGCGAATCGATGGCGCGCAAGGGCGCCAGGGTGACCGGCATCGACCTGTCGGAAAAAGCGCTCAAGGTGGCCGACCTGCACAGCCTGGAATCGGGCGTGGCGGTGCGCTACAAGCTGATCGCCGCCGAGGAGATGGCGACCCAGGAAGCGGGCCAGTACGACGTCGTCACCTGCATGGAAATGCTCGAGCACGTGCCGGACCCGGGCGCCATCGTGCGCGCCGCCGCCACCCTGGTCAAGCCGGGCGGCCAGGTGTTCTTCTCTACGCTGAACCGCAACCCCAAGGCCTATCTGTTCGCCATCCTGGGCGCCGAATACCTGTTGCGCATGCTGCCCAAGGGCACCCACGACTACGACAAGTTCATCACGCCGTCCGAGCTGTCGCAATTCATCCGCAGCGCCGGTCTCGAGGTGCAGGGTTTCAAGGGCATGGGCTACAATCCGCTGACCAAGATCTATTCCCTCAACGAAGACACCAGCGTCAACTACCTGGTGGCCACCACCCGTCCGCTGTAAAGTACCCGCTGCAAAGACCCATTTATGACCCAGATCAATCCTCCGCGCGCCATCCTGTTCGACCTCGACGGCACGCTGGCCGACACCGCCCCCGACCTGGCGGCCGCCGTCAACCTGCTGCGCACCGAGCGCGGCCTCGAACCGACCGCCTACGAACTGCTGCGCCCGACCGCCTCGGCCGGCGCGCGCGGCATGATAGGCGCGGCCTTCGGCCTGAAGCCGGAGGACGAGGGCTTCATCCCGCTGCGCGACGGCTTCTTCGCCAACTACCAGGCGGCGATGGCGGTGCACAGCGCGCTGTTCCCCGGCATCGTCGAGCTGCTGGCCGGCATCGAGCAGGCCGGGCTGCAATGGGGCATCGTCACCAACAAGCCGGCCCGCTTCACCGATCCGCTGCTGCCGCAGATCGGCCTGGCGCACGCGGCCTGCGTGGTCTCGGGCGACACCACGGCGCACGCCAAGCCGCACCCGGCGCCGCTGTTCGAGGCGGCCGCCCGCCTCGGCCTGGCGCCGGAGCAATGCTGGTATGTGGGCGACGACCTGCGCGACATCGAGGCCGGCAAGGCCGCCGCGATGCCGACCATCGCCTGCGGCTGGGGCTACTGCGGCCCGGTCGAACCGCAAGGCTGGCAGGCCGACTATCTGTTCGATAGTCCTTCACAACTATTGGCATTACTACAAGAGTCGTTATCAGGAAGATCCGAACTGGCCGCTTAAAATTGGCGATTTTGCATTTGATACCGCTAACCGTTGTATAGACGAGTCAATGAAAACGCTGCCATTTGAACAGGCACACTAATCGGTTGTTCAAGCAGTTTAACTACGCAATAATCGGCACCGACTGCGTAGTATTACTTATTTCCTGCAAGCCACTACCTCGCTGAATGGGAAGGGAGACAGTCACCACTATCTCAACTTTCCAATCAGGAGTTTTATGACTTTTCCTGAGCTGGCTGCCACGACCTCGCAGCCTCACTCTGAGCAGTTCGCTGTCTTAGCCTCTCCCCCAACCGCGCCGGGCGCGCCGCAAAGCTGGGCGGTCAGCGTGGCCAACGCCAAATTCCACTGGTATGACCTGGTGGCCGGCTTCCAGCAAGCGGCCGACATCCGCGACCCGATCGGCCGCTACCAGCGCCGCATGCAGTTCGAACTGGAGGCGGCGGCGGCCCAGCACCACCTGTTCTTCGCCGTGGTCCGCCCGCGCGTGCGCTTCGACATCGCGGGCGCGATCCAGTGGGGCTTCTTCTCGCTCAAGCTGACCTTGCCGCTGCTGCTGGGCGCGGACGAGGCCAGGGAAAGCATCACCATCGAGCTCAAGGTGCCGTTCGCGGCCACCATGAAGAAGCCGACCGTGACGCTGACGCCGAACTTCGTCACCCTGAACTGGGGCGGCCTGATCGAAGCGCTGTCCATCCACGACATCCTGCAGACCTACGCCCACACGCTGAAGATCCCGGGCAAGGTGGTGTATGTCGGCCAGACCCGCGACGATGACGCCCGCCTCAGCAAAGGGCGCTTGCCGGCGCTGCAAAAGCTGCACGCGCAGCACAGCGAGCATTTCGACACGCTGCTGCTGGTGCAGCAGCTGGACGTACGGGTCAGCTGCGCCGACGGCGACCCGGCCGAGGCGCCGCACAACGCCCACCCGCTGGCGGCCGAGGCCTTGCTGGCCGAACGCATGGACGCGATCGAAGCGGCGCTGGCTAGCTATTTCGAGGGCCCCAACGCCCGCACCCGCAACCAGGAGCAGCGCCTGCTGCGCGCGGCCCGCCTGACCGAGGTCCAGGCCGAACACAAGCTTGCCCAGATCACCATCGACCTGCAGTACGAGGACACCGGCCGCTACAAATACCTGTGTTCCGAACACGCGGCCAGCGCCAAGCGCCACCTGCTGAGCTGCCACATCGCCAACGGCCAGGCCATGGCCGCGTCCCTGCCGCTGCCGCTGGAGGAAAAAAAAGCCAAGTCCTGAGGTCCGCTTGCCGGCGCGCGCGTGCGTGCCGGCCTCCACGGTGTTACATTGTGCAGAGAATTCACGCCGTGCTAACTTGCAGTATGGAAATATCAGCAGGGACGTACTATACTGTGGCCAACCAATACATGAGACCCTGGAGCGCACGCCATGACGAGCGATTACAAAGCCATAATCGCTGATGACGACTATCCCGATCCCTCGCCGGACGAGTTGGGCGTGGGGGCCTTGTTCGCCGAAGCGCCGGAGCCGTTCCATGACTTGATGGCGGCCCCGGCCGAGCAGATCGACGAGCTGCTGCCGCTGATGCCGCAGCGCACCAGCGCACCGCAAACCTGGGCGGTGACTGTGGCCGACGCCAAATTCCACTGGTACGACCTGGTGGCCGGCTTCCCCGAGACTCCCGACATCCGCGACCCGGTCGGCCGCCATCTGCGCCGCATGCAGTTCGACCTGGAAGCGACGATGGAAAAGCGGCTGATCTTCTTCGCCATCAACCGTCCGCGCGTGCGCTTCGACACCGGCCGCCACACCAGCTGGGGCTTCTTCTCGCTCAAGCTGACGGTGCCCATCCTGGTGGGCGCCGAGGAAAAGCGCGACAGCATCACGCTGGACCTGGAAGTGCCGTTCGCCGCCACGCTGAAGAAGCCGAGCGTGGTGCTCACCGACCGCTTCATCACCCTGAACTGGGGCGGCCTGATCGAGGCGCTGTCGATCCACGATGTGCTGCAAAAATACGAGAATTCGCTGACCTTCCAGAGCAAGGTGCAATACGTCGGCCAGACCAAGGACCCGCTCGGCCGCCTGGCGCGCGCGCGCCTGCCGGCGGTGCAGCGCATCCACCAGCAGAACAGCGAAGACAACGACATGCTGCTGCTGATCCAGCGCATGAACGTGGAAGTGATCTCCGACGACGGCGACCCGGCCGAGCTGCCCGCCAACGACAACCCGGTGGCGGCCGACTTGCTGATGAAGGACCGCATCGACGTCATCGAATGCGCGCTGATACGCTACTTCGAAGGCCCGGAGATGCACGGGCGCAGCGACAAGGAGGCCGACATCCGCAAGCAGCGCGTGCGCCAGATCAAGGAAAGCAATAAGCTCGACATCTTCCGCATCGACCTGCGGCTGGACGATCCGGGCAAGTACCACGACCTGTTTTCCAGGCACGCGCCGGTGTCGAACAGCCACATCATCGACTGCACCATCGTCGACGGCGACGTGCTCGTCACGCGGGTGCAGGAAAAGGTCAAGCCTTAAGGCGGCGCCACGCACGCCAGGAATTCAATCGCGCGCGGCCAAGTAAAATGTCACAAGACAGGCGGCTGGCCCGTCTGGGTTTGAAGACCACCAATTTTACTTGCCATGACCGAGACCACCTCCCCCGCCGAACTGGCCACCTTCGCCGCGCTGCGCCCGCGGCTGTTCGCCATCGCCTACCGCATGCTCGGCACCCGCGCCGACGCCGAGGACGTGGTGCAGGATGCCTGGCTGCGCTGGCACGGCAGCGAACAACAGGCGCTGCGATCGGCCGAGGCCTGGCTGGTGACCATCACCACCCGCCTCGCCATCGACCGCCTGCGCGCGCGCATGGCGGAGCGCGCATCGTATGTCGGCTGGTGGCTGCCGGAGCCCATCGTCGAACTCGATGAGCGCACCCCGGAGAGCAGCGCGGAGCTGGCGAGCGAGGTGTCGATGGCCTTCCTGTGGGTGCTGGAGCGCCTGTCGCCGGAGGAGCGCGCGGCGTTCCTGATGCGGCAGGTGTTCGACCAGGACTACGCCGATATCGCGGGCATGCTGGGCAAGAGCGAATCGGCCTGCCGGCAGATGGTGCATCGCGCGCAGGAGCGCGTGCAGCAGCAGAAGCCGCGCTTCGACGTGCCGAAGGAGCAGCATCGCGATTTGCTGGCCAGGTTCATGGAGGCGGCCAAGGTCGGCGACCGCGCGGCCATGAAGGCGATGATGGCCGGCGACGTGCAGCTGGTGGCCGACGGCGGCGGCAAGGTCAACTCCTTCCTGCACATCCTGCACGGCGCGGGCCGCGTGGCCGGCGTGTACTGGTCGCTGGAGCATCAGAATCCGAACCGGGTCGCCTACCGGCAGGCGCGCGTCAACGGCGCGCCGGGACTGGTGCGCTACGTGGACGGCAAGCTGGAATCGGCGCAGTCCTTCCAGGTGGAGGATGGCCGCATCGCGGCGATCTTCATCGTGCGCAATCCGGACAAGCTGACCGGGGTGCCGCAATTTATTTGAGATTTTTTCAGAAAGGCTGTCACAGAACGCGAAGCCGGGGCGTCTTACAGGTATGGCGGGCGCAATGGTGCGCCCTCACCGACTGAAAGGCGACATCATGAACCATTCCGCACGCATCCCCTTCTTCCAACTGGCACAAGCCCAGCTGCACGCGATGATCGCGCTGTCCGGCGCCGTCAAGAAAAGTTCGCTGGGCGCGCGCCTGGTGGAGCTGATCAATCTGCGGGTGTCGCAGGTCAACGGCTGCGGCGTGTGCATCGACATGCACTGGCGTGACCTGATCAAGCAGGAAGCCAATCCGCGCCACCTGAACGCCATCGCCGGCTGGCGCGAGGCGCCGTTCTTCAGCGACCGCGAACGGGCGGCGCTGAACTGGGCCGAGGCGGTCAACGCGATCCCGCACCGGCATCCGAGCGACGACGATTTCGCCCTGCTCCAGCAGCATTTCACCGATGGCGAGATCGCCGAGATCAGCTACACCATCGCCGTCATCAAGGGTTGGAACACCATCAACGCCAGCCTGCGCAACCAGATCCCGGAGGTGCCGGCGCCCGGCATGTAAGGTCAGCGCTTGAGCACTTGTGCGACCACGGCGCAGACGTGGTTGACATCTTCCAGCGTCATCGCCGCGTGCAGCGGCAGGGTGATGGTTTCGCGCGCGATGCGTTCGGCGTTGGGGAACTGGCCATCGGTGTAGACGTAGCCACGGCCAACCGTGGTCAGGTGACAGGCTTCATACGACATGCCGGTGCCGACGCCCTGCGCCTGCAAGGCGGCGCGGAAGCTCTGGCGCGTGTGGCCGAACTGTGCGTACGGGATCAGCACGTTGAACATGTTCCAGCTCTGGCGCGGCAGGCCTTGCGGCGGCAGCGCCACGCCCGGCGCCGGCGGGAATTTTTCGAAGTAGCGTTCGACCGGCGGCGACTTCGATCACGCGCAGCTGGCGGCGTTTGGCCAGCGCGTACAAGGCGCCGAGGTCGCCCAGCGCGCCGGGGAAGTGGGTCGGCATGATGGCCCTGGTGCGCGGCGTGATGGCCGCCTCCACCTGCGCCAGGTCGATGGCGCGGGTGTGCAACTCGCAATCGACGACCACCGGCGTGGCGCCGGCCTTGACGATCATGTTCATCGCGGAGAAGAAGGTCTGGGCCGAGCTGATCACCTCGTCGCCGGCACCGATGCCGCACACCTGCAGCGCGATCTCCATCGCGCCCGTCGCCGACGTCACTACCCGCGTGGGACGCGCGCCGAAACGAATTGGGGCTGGGCGAATTTGAGCATGGATGTGGTCTGGGCGACGCAACTGGGACGATGATTCTACCAGCGCGGCGGCGCCCGGTGATACCATAAAACTGCGACAAATTTCAGAACTTAGTCCTCAACTTGTAGTGACTCAGCCATGACACCTCGAGCGGCATACAACAATATCTCGCAACTCAGCATCAACGAGTTGGTCGAAGCGATGCAGTGCATGCCGGTGGGCGTGACCATTATCGATCGCAGCTTGAATATGCGATTCTGGAATGATGCGTTCTGCCGCCTTCTGGATTTCCCGTCGGAGATCATGCATGAGGGCGTGACGCTGCATGAATTATTCCTGTTTAACGCAAAGCGTGGCGATTATGGCCCCGGCGACCCCGACTCCCAGGCCATGGAGCGCATTCGGCTGAGCAGGATGTTTCAACCGCATCAGTTCACCCGCACCCGCGCCGACGGCACCATCCTCGACATCACCGGCCGGGTGATCCATGACCAGGACGGGCAGGCGATCGGCTTCGTCACCATCTATCAGGATGTCACGCGCGAGCACCAGCATGCGCAGCATCTGCTGGCCGCCAACAAGGAGCTTCAGGTCGCCTATGACGATCTGCGGCAGGCCCAGATCAGCTACGCCGCGATGGAAGAGGACCGGCGCCGCTACTATCAGCTGGCGGTGCGCGATCCACTGACCGGCTTGTTCACCCGCTACTACATGGAAGACGCCGCAGCGCGGCTGATCGAACTGCATGAGCGCGACGCCTCCACGCGCCTGGCCTTGCTGGTGTTCGACATCGACCGCTTCAAGGACATCAACGATGCGCACGGGCATCTCGGCGGCGATACGGTGCTGCGCCATATCGCGCTGCTGCTCAAGCAGCACTCGCGCCGGGCCGATGTCGCCGTGCGTTTTGGCGGCGACGAGTTTGCCGTGTTCCAGTCCGGTGTCGGCGACAGCGAATGCATGGCGTTTGGTGAGCGCTTCCGCGAGGCGGTGTGCGCCACGCGGCTGGACGGCGAGCTGGCCGGGTTGACGCTGTCGATCAGCGTCGGCGTGGCAGAGCATCGGATCGGCGAATCGATGACCGATCTGCTGTCGCGTGCCGATGCGGCGCTGTATGCCGCCAAGCGCGCCGGCCGCAATCGCGTGCAGAAAGCGGATTGACGTCGCCGTGGACGCGGCAACCGCGGCTGGACCGGCATCGGCAAGGATGCCGTCGATGAGCTGGGAAATCTGAAATTTGATGCCGAGAGGAAAAATCGCCTGCGGTGATTTTTTTTATAGATGACGCCAGCGAAAATCGCCAAAGGCGATTTTGAAGTCGGTCGCACCGGAGAGGGTTGCGCTTGCATGCGCAACCCGCTGCGCGGGCTGGCCGCATGCGGCCAGAAGTCCCGCGCACCGGAGAGGGTTGCGCTTGCATGCGCAACCCGCTGCGCGGGCTGGCCGCATGCGGCCAGAAGTCCCCGCTTCGCCGTCCGTACCGGACGCGGTTTCGATTCCCGACCAGCGCCAGCAATAGCATACAAAACAAAGCCCCGCCAAGCTTTCGCCTGGCGGGGCTTTGTTTTGTATCCAGTGGTGGAGTCGGCGGGAATCGAACCCGCGTCCGCAAGCACTCTACAGACAGTTCTACATACTTAGCACTATCATTTAATTTAACCTGTACAGCACGGATGTGCACGTTCTGGACAAGCGATTCACCTTAGATTTAGCGCGGATTGAAGTGACCCCTCACAGCGCGAGTCCCTGTAAATGACTCCACAGCTTTTAACGGCCCACCCCAGGGACGAGGTGTTGTGGAGCTAACAGCAATTAAGCTGCCAGTGCGTACGAGTTATCGTTTGCAGTTAAGTTTTTTCAGGTTGTATTTACGAGGTAGCCCGCCCTCGGTATGCCCTGCGCTGCTTTGCAACCCACGTCGAAACCAGGTCGACCCCACAGAACTCCATTCTACCGCACTTTCCCCAGCTTCGCACCCTCCCCTGCAGAGCAAGTCAAACGCCCGTCATATTTGCCCGCTATGATGGCTGCAGTTCTCACACAGAACGACCTTTTAGCGCCTCCCAGAGGCGGCTACTACCGGCGCCGGCGGTCGGGAAATATACCGGCACCAACACTCTTCGCTCGTTACAGCAGCTGTCCAGCCTTGGCCAGCATGCCCAAAATCCCGAGAAAGCCCGAGACCATCAACGCGACCAGCCATCGAAACTGGGCGTCGCTGCGATCCATGCGCTTCTGGCTTTCATGTATCACCGTATCGATGCGGATAGTGGTTTCACGGTGCGTATTGTCAATATGGCTACTGATTTCCCTGTGCATACCGTCCAGGCGACCTGACGTGTCTCGTTGCAATTCGTAATTTTGAGTATTCATCGCCAAGAAATGGGCCGCGGTCTCCTGCCGAACCTGCTCAATCTTGGCATCGACCGCCCTGAAGTTGTCCGCGGTCTCCTGCCGAACCTGCTCAATCTTGGCATCGACCGCCCTGAAGTTGTCCGCAGTCTCCTGCCGAACCTGCTCTATCTTGGCATCGACCGCCCTGAAGTTGTCCGCAGTCTCCTGCCGAACCTGCTCTATCTTGGCATCGACCGCC
>KB906725.1:2004638-2111802 GCA_000381565.1 Oxalobacteraceae bacterium AB_14 | reverse complement strand
CAGTCTCCTGCCGAACCTGCTCTATCTTGGCATCGACCGCCCTGAAGTTGTCCGCAGTCTCCTGCCGAACCTGCTCTATCTTGGCATCGACCGCCTTGAAATTGTCTGCGGTTTCCTTACGCAAATCGTCGATGCGCGCGGTGACCTCACGACGCGTCTCATCTATCCGCGCCGTGGTCTCCTGACGCAGGATATCGATCCGGGCGTTGACTTCCTTAAAGCCGGCACCCATCTCCTGCCTTAGCAATTCCATATCCGGGCTCATATCTCCATCCTCGGCACCATCGGGGCCGTTGTCAAGCTGAGCTAACGCGTTATTTTTCGCTTGCATGAAACGCCCCCCTACCCTATCGAGCCAGCTTAATCCCGGCTCCACGCCACTCCTCTGATCTGCCTCAAGCCCATCCTTGACCAGCGTTGTTGCGACGCAGCATAAAATAGGATTTCCGCAGGCTTTTTCGGATGCAGGCGATGCTCTGCATTAAAATGAAAGCCACACTTCCCGCGCCCCCGCTCATACGCCATGTCCGATGCCGCCGTCCTCGCCGCTCCCAGCCCCAAGAAACGCGGGCGGCCCCACAAGGGGGAAGGCGGCGGGCTGCGCGCCGAATTGCTGGAGAAATCGGCCCAGCTGTTCCGCACCAAGGGCTACGACAACACCACCGTGCGCGAAATCGCGGCCGCCGCCGGCATCCAGGCCGGCAGCTGGTTCTACCACTTCAAGACCAAGCAGGACATCCTGGCCGCCATCATGGAACAGGGCCTGGCCCGCTCGCTGGCCGAGATCGAAGCCATCGCCCGCCAGCCGCTGCCGCCGCGCGAGCTGCTGCGCCGGCTGGTCGAAGCCCATCTGCAGACGCTGCTGGCGCCCGACCACCATTTCATCGCCGTGCTGCTGTACGAGTGGCGCTCGCTGGACCAGTCCTCGCGGGCGCGCATCGTCGCCCTCAAGGACCGCTACGAGGCGGTGTGGGACCAGGCCATCGGCGCGCTGCAGCGCTCCGGCGACTGGGCCATGCCGTCGCAATTCGACCGCCTGCTGATCTTCGGCGCGCTCAACTGGACGGTCCAATGGTACAAACCCGGCAGCGGCGTCGACGTCGCGCAACTGGCCCAGCAGGCAATGCTGTTCATCTTGCGCACGCCGGCCGCGCTTGAGGCACAATAGAGGCGTATCTTAAAAGGAATGCCCCCATGATCTATGAAATCGCCGAGCTGTACATCAAACCCGAGTCCCACGCCGCCTTCCAGGCCGCGGTGGCCGAGGCGGTGCCGGTGTTCCGCGCCGCCACCGGCTGCCTGTCGATGCGCCTGGACCGCGACATCGAGGTGCCGGACACGTATCATCTGGTGGTGGGCTGGGAAACGCTGGACAACCATCTGGTCGATTTTCGCGCCAGCCAGGGCTTCCTGGTCTGGCGCGGGCTGGTGGGCAGCCATTTCGCCCTGCCGCCGAAAGTGGAACATTTCGAAACCGTGGTCCCCGGCTTTTAAGCCGCCCATCGCTGTCCAGTCTCAAGACGGAGGCTTATCATGACACGTACCATCCATCGCAATTTCGACCAGGTGACGGACGCCGAAAGCGCCCGCAGCGCGTTGCTGTCGAGCGGCTTCCCGCCGTCCTGCGTCAAGCTGACCAAGCATCTGTCGCTGCCGCCGAGCGTGTCGACCAGCATGGTCGGCAACCTGCTGGACTCGCTCACGCCGGGCGGCCCGGCCGCCGCCGCGCACGCGCGCCAGCGCAGCGGCGCCATGCTGACCATCGATATCTACGATGAGGACGAGGGCGCCAAGGCCGACACCATCATGAGCGGCTTCGGCGCCACCGCGGCCTGATCACGTCGCCAGCAGGCCGTCCGCTTCGGCTTGCTGGCGCCGCATCCATTCGCCGGCGTCGGCCACGGTCAGCGCCCGCGCGTAGAAGAAGCCCTGCAAGGCGTGACAGCCAGCGTCGCGCGCGGCCACTGCTTGCTCCAGCGTTTCGATACCCTCGGCCACCACCTGCAGGTCGAGCGCGGCGGCCAGCTGGCAGATCGCCTTGACCACCGCCACCGCGTCCGGCGCCGGCAGCGGGTCGATCAGGCCGCGGTCGATCTTCACCGTGCTCAGCGGCAGCTGGCGCAGCATGCTCAGCGACGAGAAACCGGTGCCGAAATCGTCCATCGCGACGTCGATGCCCAGCGTGCTCAGGTGTTGCAGCTGCAGCCGGGTGTCGTCGAGGTTGTCGACCGCGGCGCTTTCGGTGATCTCCAGCGTCAGGCAGCGCGGCGGGATGGCGGTGTCGATCAAGGTCCGCTCGACGATCTGCAGAAAGCCGCGGTTGAGCAGCTGCATCGGCGAGACGTTGACCGCCACCGGCACGCAATCGCCCAGCTCGGCGCACCAGGCGGCGATCTGGCGGCAGGCTTGCCCCAGCAGCATGGCGCCCAGTTCCGGGATCAGCCCGGTGCGCTCGGCGATGGCGATGAATTCCACCGGACTGACCCAGCCGATGCCCGGCCGCACCCAGCGCGCCAGCGCCTCGAACCCCAGCAGCTTGCCGGTCGTGGCGTCGATCTTGGGCTGGTAGTCCAGGTAGATTTCGTTGTTCTTGATGCCTTTGCGCAGCGCCTGCTCATTGTCCAGGGTCTGGCTCGACATCTGCTCGAAGCGCTGCTCGGCCATGGCCAGCGCCGTGCCCGGCGTGCGCTTGGCCTGGTACATGGCGGCGTTGGCGGCGCGCAGCAGCGCTTCGGCGTTGCCGGCGTTGTCGGGGAACACCGCCATGCCCATCGAGGCGTCGATGAAGTATTCGCCGCCCGGCACCGCGAGCGCCTGCACGCAGGCGTTCTTCAGGCGCTCGGCGATGTCGCGCGCGTTGCCTTCGTCGGGGTCGACGATGGCGAATTCGTCGCCGCCCAGCCGTATCAGTTCGGCGCGCGCGCCGAGCGCGTCCTTGAGCTTGGCGGCGAAGGCCTTGAGCACGTGGTCGCCCGTCACATGGCCCTGGCTCTGGTTGAACAGTTTGAAGCGGTCGATATTGAGCACCACCAGCGTGCAGTGCAGCGAGCCGTCGGCCAGGTAGCAGTATTCGCGCAGGCGCTGCATCAGCACGGCGCGGTTGGGCAGGCCGGTGAGCTTGTCGTGCGTGGCCTGGTGCACCAGCGCGCGGGCGCTGGCGTTGCGCTCGGTGTCGTCGGTGATCAGGATCTGGGTGGCGCCGACGCCGTCCCACTCGACCCGCCAGGCCTCGAAGCGCAGCTCGAGCTCGCGGCCGCCGGCCACCTCGCGCCGGCCTTCCCAGCTGGCGATGTCGAGCTCGCCTTGCTGCAGCAGGCGGTGCTGGCGCTGCAATTGCTCGTCGCTGAAGCTCTCCGGCGGCAGGTCGGCGAACACGGTGTAGTTGCCCTGCCCCAGCGGCATGCCGTAGATGGCGCGCACCGCCGGATTGGCGTACAGGATGCGCTTGCCGTCGGTGACCACCACGCCCTGCACCGAGTGTTCGGTCAGCAGTTGGAAGCGGGCGGCCAGCTTGCCGGCGTCGCGCAGCGCGCCGTCCAGCGCGCTGAGCATGAAGACGGTGCCGATCGCGGCCCGCAGCACGGTGCCGAACACGATGTTGGCGGCGATGCCCTGCTCGCCGTACAGCACCAGCAGCAGCTGGTTCAGGCCCAGCAGGATCAGCAGGGGGCCGACCAGGCGCTCCAGCGCGTGGGTGGACCACAGCCAGCGGCTGGCCAGCGCGCCCAGCCCGCCCAGCACCAGCATATTGCACAGCGGCCAGTAGAACAGCTTGTCGGCCACGGTCGGCGCCACCAGCGCGGCGGCGGCGGCCACGCCGATGGCGATGGCGACGCCGCGCGGCAGGCGGCGTCCGGCCAGCTGCATCACGCCCGAGCCGAGGAACAGCAGGTTGGGGATGGCGCCGACCAGCACCAACGGCACGCCCAGCTGGTCGAACGGCGACGGCGCCGTGGTGTGGATCAGGTAGGCCAGCGGGATCAGCGCGGCGAGCAAGGTCGAGCAGCCCATGTGGTGGGCGAAGGTCTGGCCGCGGTGGCGGCGCCATACCAGCAGCAGCGCCGCGCCGATGACGGCGTACATGGCGGCGTTGATCAGGTACAGGTAGCGCATGCTGTCCATGTCAGGCCGCCGGGTGGTTGAACACTTGCCGCAGATAGGCCAGGAAGGTCTGGTCCTTGCACAGTGTCTTGCCGGGCGAGTCGGACAGCTTGGCCACCGACTGGCCGTTGCAGCACACCAGCTTCATGACGATGTTCAGCGGCGTCAGGCCGACGTCGTTGCTCAGGTGGGTGCCGATGCCGAAGCCGGTCATGATGCGGTCGGCGAAGTGGCGGTACAGCGCAAACGCGGTCTCGAGCTTGAGGCCGTCGGAGAACACCAGGCGCTTGGTGTTGGCGTCGACCCGCAGCGCGCCGTAGTGGGCCAGCGCCTTCTCGCCCCACAGCACCGGGTCGCCGGAGTCGTGGCGCAGGCCGTCGAACAGCTTGGCGAAGTAGAGGTCGAAGTCGTCGAGGAAGGCGTCCATGCCGACCACGTCGGTCAGGGCGACGCCGAGGTCGCCCCGGTATTCCTGCACCCAGGCCTCCAGCGAGGCTTTCTGGAAATCGCGCAGGCGCACGCCGAAGGCCTGGAACGATTGCATGTATTCGTGCGCCATGGTGCCGATCGGCACCAGGCCGAACTGCATCGCCAGGTAGACATTGGAGGTGCCCTTGAAGTACTGCGGCACTTCGCGCGCCAGCCGCTGCACCACTTCGTCGTGCCAGGCGCTGGAGTAGCGGCGGCGGGTGCCGAAGTCGGAGAATTCGAAGGGGTGGCGCCTGGCCGGCTCGGCGCCGAAGGCTTGCAGCGCGGCGATCTTGGCGGCCAGGCGGGCGCGCCCTTCGGCCAGCGCGGCGGCGGCGTCGAAGCGCCGGAAGTACAGCTCGTTGACGATGTACAGCACATAGATCTCGAAGCCCATCACGTGCACCTGCGGGCCGCCGGCGTGGATCACCAGCGTGGCGCCGTCGGCGCGCACCTCGATGAACTTGCGCTGGAAGCGGAACACGGTGAGGAAGTCGACGAAGTCGCTCTTGATGTAGCGCAGCGAGCGCAGGTAGTTCAGTTCGTCGTCGCGGAAGCTCATCGAGCACAGGTGGTCGAGCTCGCGTTCGATGTCGGGCAGCAGCTCGGTCAGCGGATAGGCGGTGGCGTTGCGGCAGACGAACTCGTACTCGGTGTGCGAGTTCGGATGGCCGTGCAGCAGCGCCTGCCACATGGTGAACTTGTACAAATCGGTTTCCAGCAGGCTGCGGACGATGGGCTGGTTCATGCGCGCTCGTCCTCCACCTCGGCTCCCAGCGCGCGGCCGGCGTTGGCCAGCAGCTCGGGCAGCACGTCAGCCGTTTGCATCAGCTGCACGCCGCGCGCCTGCATCGCCTGCAGGAAAGCCTGGTATTGCGGCGCGAAGCCGGCGACCGGGCTGATGCAATCGGTCAGCAGCACCAGCTTGGACAGCGGCTGGCCCAGGTGCTCGGCGATGTGCTCGACGGTGGCCTTGACGCAGTGGCTGCCGGCCTCGCCGGCGATGTAGACCTGGTCGGCCTCGGCCAGGGTGGCGATGAATTTGCTGTTGAGCTGGGTGTCCGGGTCGTCGGCGTCCGGCACCTCGGCCTGCACGGCGGAGTAGTGCTCGGTCCACGGGTTGGAGCCCTTGGCCAGCTTGGCGACGATGCCCAGCGCGGCCTCCTCCCAGGCGCCGTAGGCGGCGCGCACGTCCTCGTGGACGTTGTTGCCCCAGGTGCCGATCTCGCAGTGCACCGGCCACACCATCAGCCGGTAGCGGCCGGCCGCTTCCAGTTTGTCGAGGTAGTTCAGCGCCAGTGCCAGGGCGGCAGGATGGCGCGGCCGGAATTTCTCGGCGCGCACGTCGGCCGCGCTGATCTGCGTGAACGACGCCACCGGCGCGCCGTCGCTGGCGATCCAGAAGGTGGGGTGGGCGATGTCGAAGCGGTGGTGGGAGTCGAGCGTGACGCTGATGGCGCTCAGGCCGGCGCGGCCGCGGTTGATCAGGCCGGCCAGGCGCAGCATGTCCTGGTGGGCGCCGGGCACCGGCAGCGCCGGCGCGTGCGGCGCGCGGGTGGCCGGGTTGAGCGGCAGGTAGCTGGCCGGCAGATCGCAAAAGTCGTTTTGCGGATCAATGACCAGCAAATGCAGGTTCCGTTTCATGGGGGCTCCGATACTTGCTTAACTGTATATGATTTTGCCCGATCGCGCGGGCCGACGGGGATGATTATCTGCCAAGCCACACAAATTGGCATACAAGCGCCGCACGGAAAGCCGCCGGCGGCGGCGGCCGGCGCAAAAAAACTCCCTGCCGGCGGCCGCCGTCAGGGAGTTTTTAATTGCCGGAGCAGTAATTAAGCGGCGATCGCGTCGATCTTCGAGCGGCCCTTGGCGACGGCGGCGGCCACCGCTTCCTCGCCCATGGCCACGCCTTCGGCCACCACGAAGGTGACGTCGGTCATGCCCAGGAAGCCCAGCACCGAGCGCAGGTAGGTGGTGACGTGGTCGTAGGCGGCGGCCGGGCCTTCGCTGTAGACGCCGCCGCTGGCGACGAACACGATCACTTTCTTGCCGTGCACCAGGCCTTCGGGGCCGTTGGCGCCGTACTTGAAGGTGCGGCCGGCGCGCGCCACGTGGTCGATCCATGCCTTCAGGCCGGAGGTCACCGAGAAGTTGTACATCGGCGCGCCGATGACGATGGTGTCGGCGGCCAGCAGCTCGTCGACCAGCGCGTCCGAGGTCTTGATGGTGTGGGCCTGGTCGGCGTTGCGCTGCTCGGCCGGGGTGAAGTAGGCGCCCATCATCTGTTCGGTCAGGTGCGGCACCGGGCTGGCGGCCAAGTCGCGCGTGACGACGGTGCCGTCCGGGTTGGCCGCTTGCCATTTTGCCACGAACTCGCCGCCCAGCTGGCGCGACAGGGAGCCGTTTTGACGAACGCTGCTGTTGATGTGGAGTACGGTTGCCATGATGCTGTTTCCTTTCGGTTGGGAGGGATTGCATTCATCATAGAACGAGTTTAATATCGATGAAACCAGTTAAATTTAAATCCTACCTATCGATATATTAGATAGTCCGATATCAATCTCCCAACAAGGTGCTGCATGCGCGATCCCGGCCTCCCCTCCCTCGACCAGTTGCGCGTGTTCATCGCCGTCATCGACCATGGCGGCTTCGCCCACGCGGCGCGGGCGCTGCACCGCACACAGTCGGTGATCAGCTACACCATCGCCAACCTGGAGGAGCAGCTCAACATCGAACTGCTGGACCGCAGCAAGCGCAAGCCGGTGCTGACCGAGGCCGGCAAGGCGTTGCTGGCCGACGCCCGCGCGGTGTCGCTCAAGGTGGACGGCATGCGGGCCCGCGCCAAGGCGCTGTCGGCCGGGCTGGAGGCGGAGGTGTCGGTGGTGGTCGACGTGATGTACTCGACCTGCAAGCTGGTGCGCATCCTGCACGCCTTCCAGACGGAGTTCCCGACCGTGGCGATGCGCCTGCGCACCGAGGCGCTGGGGGCGGTGACCCAGCTGGTGCTGGAACAGCAGTGCCACATCGGCATCAGCGGCTGGATGCCGGGCACGCCGGACATCATCGAGCGCCAGAGCTGCGGCTACGTGACCATGGTGCCGGTGGCCGCGCCCGGGCATCCGCTGGCGCAGATCGCCGGCATCATCCCCAGCACGGTGCTGCGCGAGCACACCCAGCTGGTGCTGACCGACCGCAGCACCCTGACCCAGGGCCAGGACTTCGGCGTGCTGGCGCTGCGCGACTGGCGGCTGGGCGACCTCAGCTCCAAGCACGCGCTGCTGCGCAGCGGCATCGGCTGGGGCAATATGCCGGTCGAGTTCGTGCAATGGGACCTGGATGCGGGACGGCTGGTGCAGCTGCACATCAGCGAGGGCAGCGCGTTCAGCTTCCCGCTGTACGTGATACGGCGCGGCGACGAGGAGCCGGGGCCGGCCACGCGCTGGCTGATGCAGCAATTCCTCGAGCAGGCGCAGCCCGGCGCGCCGCTGCCCAAGCACGATCTGCGGCCGGCGCCGGCGGCCGGCGATCCGGCCAGGCCGCCGCCGCCGGGCTTGACGGCGCCCTCGCCTATTTCACTCCGGCGGCGTTGAGCTTGCCGCGCAGGCGGCGGATTTCCTCCGACAGATCGACCACCAGCGCGGCGACGTCGTCGTTGGCGTCGAAGTCGCGCTCGACCTGGCACAGCCGGCGCGCGCGCACCAGGTCGGCGCTGGTGAAGCGCCAGGCCACGTAGTCGCCGTCGGCGCAGTCGAGCAGGATGCCGGTGCGCACCCGCTGCACCACCCAGTCCGGCTCGACGGCGCAGGCTTGCGCCAGTTCTTCCACGGTCAGCGCGGCCTCGTCGACCAACACCGGGTTCAAGATTGCCTGTCCCATCGTTCATCCTCCCGCGCGCGGGTTGAAAGCCAGTTCGCGCGCCATGGTTTGATACAGTTCGCGCGCCTTGTCGCTGGTGGCCGGCGGCAGCACCACCTCCAGCAGCAGGTACAGGTCGCCGGTTTCCTTGCCGGGGATGCCGCGCCCGCGCAGGCGCAGCTTGCGGCCGGTCTGCGAGGCGGCCGGCACCGTGACGGTGACCTTGCCGGACGGCGTGGCGACGTCGATCTCGCCGCCCAGCGCCAGCTCCCACGGCGCCACCGGCACCGTTTCGTAGACGTCGCGGCCGTCGATGCGGTAGCGGGCGTTGGGGCGGAACTGGATTTCCAGGTACAGGTCGCCCGGCCCGGCCGCGCCCGGCTGGCCCTGGCCCGACAGCCGCAGTTGCTGGCCGGCCGTCACGCCCTTCGGAATATTGACGCTGAGGTTGCGCTCGCGCGTGACGATGCGGTCCTGGGCGTCGCGCTCGGCCACCGTCAGGCCGATAGCGCGGGTGGCGCCGTGGTAGCTGTCGGCCAGGTCGATGGTGATGCTGGCGTGGCTGTCCTCGCCGCGCCGCGGCGGCGCCTGGCGGCGGCGGCCGCCGCCGCCCAGGTTGGCGAACAGGTCGGCAAAGAAGTCGCTGCCCATGGCGTCGCCGCCGAAGCCGCCGGCGCCGGGACCGGCGCCGCCGTTGCCGCGGCCCCAGTCCGGCGGCGGCCGGAATTCCTGGCCGGCGCGGTACTGGTGGCCGCGCCCCAGTTCGTCGTAGGCGGCGCGCTTCTCGGCGTCGCCCAGCACGCCGTAGGCCTCGTTCAGTTCCTGGGTCTTGTGCTGGGCGTCGGCCTCCTTGCTGACGTCCGGATGGTATTTCCGGACCAGCTTGCGGTAGGCCTTCTTGATTTCATCCTCGGTGGCCGTCTTGGCCACGCCCAGGGTCTGGTAGTAATCCTTGTATTCCACGTTGCGCGCTCCCGTCATGCGTATGCCACAGTCTAGCGCCTATCGGGCGCCAGTGCCGTCCACCTTGTCACTTATGTTGGCGTTTGTCGCTGGCGACCCGCCGGGCCTCCCGCTCAGCGCACCCGGCGCAGCGAGGAGATCTGGTTGTTCATGTCGTCCAGGCGCTCGTAGCGGCCCGGCTCGAGCACGATGCAGCGGCCGCCGAAGTCGGCGTGCTCGCACAGTTCCCAGCGGCCTACGTTGACGATGACGGAACCGGCCTGGTCGTTGAAGTCGTAGCGCTCCAGGGTGCGCACCTCGTTGTTGTGCGGCGCCAGCTTGGCGCCGCCGAAGCGCGACTTGGAAAACAGCACGATGGCTTCGCGGCGGTGGCCGTAGCCGTAGCCGCGGTCGTCGTCGCGGTCGCCACGGCGGCCGCCGCGCTCGTCACGACCGTCACGGCCGTCGCGCTCGTCACGACCGTCACGGCCGTCGCGGCCGCCGCCGCTGACTTCGCGCACCGAGGAGACGGCGTCGTTGAAGCCGTCCAGCGCCCGGTACTCGCCGCGTTCGAACGTCATGCAGCGGCCCCGGTAGTTGGCATGCTCGCACAACTGCCAGGTGCCGGAACGCACGATCAGCGACGAGGTGCGGTCGTTGAAGCCGAGCGGCGCCAGGTCGGCCGTGCTGCCGCGCAGCGTCAGCGGCGGGCCGGAAAAGTTGGAGTCGGTAAACAGCGTCAGTTCGCTGGCGTCGGCGGCAACAGCGGTCGCGGCCAGCAGCATGGCGGCGCAGGTCAGACGGTGCAGCAATGGTTTCATGATGGAGTTCGCTCAGGTGAAAAAGTTAATCGGCCAGTGCCATGCACCAACAACGCCCATGCTAGCGTTTTGGCCGACAGGTCAATATGGCTAAATTGCAAGAAAATGTAATGATACAGCGCGGCGAGCCGGGCCGGACCGGGGTAGAATTGTCGCCCGCCCTTTTGCCGACCGCCGCGCATGCCCCACGCCTTCACCCTGCCCAATCTCCGCCGTGAAACCGCCGCCCTGTGGCGCCTGGCCTGGCCGATGCTGATCGGCCAGCTGGCCACGGTCGGCATGGGCGTGGCCGACGTGGCGATGACCGGCCACGCCAGCGCCGACGAGCTGGCCGCGGTGTCGCTGGGGGCGTCGATCTGGTCGATCATCCTGGTCACCGTCAGCGGCACCATGATGGCGATCAACAGCGTGGTGGCGCACGACGTCGGCGCCGGCCAGCTGGGGCGGATTCCGCACGCGGTGCGGCAGGCGCTGTGGAAGGCGCTGGGCGTGGGCGTGGCGGCGATGCTGCTGGCCAACCTGGCGACCCTGCTGTTCGAGCATCTGTACCTGAGCCCGCATGTGCAGCGGCAGGCCGAGTTGTTCGTGCACGTGATCAGCATCGGCCTGCCGCCGTTCGCCGCCTACCGCGCGCTGTACGGCTACAGCACCAGCATCAACCAGACCAAGCCGGTGATGCTGATCGCCCTGCTCGGCCTGGGCTTCAACGTGCTGGTCAACTGGCTGCTGATCTTCGGCCACTGGGGCTTGCCCAAGCTGGGCGGGGTCGGCTGCGCGGTGTCCACCGGGCTGTGCATGTGGCTGATGCTGGCCGCCATGCTGGGCTGGATGCGGGTGGCGCCGGCCTACCGCGCCACCTATCCGTTCACCCACTGGGAGGGGCCGCACTGGCCGGAGATCCGCGCCATGCTGCGGCTGGGGCTGCCGATCGGCGTCACCTATTTCGCCGAGGTCAGCGCGTTCGGCGCGGTCAGCCTCTTGATCGCGCGCTACGGCGTGGTGCAGATGTCGGCGCACCAGATCGCGCTCAATTTTTCCTCGCTGGTGTTCATGGTGCCGCTCAGCTTTGGCATCGCGCTGATCACCCGCGTCGGCCAGGCGGTGGGCGAAGGCAATCCGGTGCGGGCGCGCTTCGTGGCCTGGACCGGGGTGGGGATGTCGCTGGCGTGCGCGGTGCTGTCGGCGCTGTTCATCGTCGTGTGCCGCCGGCAGATCGCCGAGGCCTACACCTCCGACCCGGCGGTGCAGGCGCTGTGCGTGCAGCTGCTGCTGTTTGCCGCGCTGTTCCAGCTGTCGGACGCCACCCAGGTGGCGACCTCGTGCGCGATCCGCGGCTACAAGGTCACGCGCCAGCCGATGCAGATCCAGCTGCTGGCGTTCTGGGGCTGCGCGCTGCCGCTGGGCTGCGTGCTGGGGCTGGCGCCGCAATGGCTGCCGTGGGCGCCGGCGCAGCCGATGGCGGCGGCCGGATTCTGGATCGGGCTGGTGCTGGGGCTGACGGTGGCGGCGGTGTTACTGAGCTGGGCGCTGCAGCGGCTGTCGCTGGCGCGGGTGGCCGCGGCGCGGGCAGGCTGAAGGGCGGACCGGCCAGGTCCACCGGCTGAGCCCATACAGTGGGTTACCGACGCCGAAGGAAAAACGGTTTTCCCGCGCGGATTCAGAACATTGCCGTCTCGCCACAAGCGGGCCGGTCTGGTATCGTCTTGGGTTCCGATAACCAAGAGACACTCACCCATGCGCTTCATCCTCTGCTTCCTCGCCCTGCTGGCCGGCGCCCAAGCCTCCGCCGAAAAACTGACACTGGACCGCCTGCATTCCGACCCGTCGCTGAGCGGCCCCGGCGTGCGCAGCCTGAAGGTGTCGCCGGACGGCGCCCGCGTGACCTTCCTGCGCGGCCGCGACGACAACCAGTTCCAGCTCGACCTGTGGGAATACAACCTGAAGGACAAGACCACGCACCGCCTGGTCGACTCCAAGATGCTGGTGCCGGAGGAGAAGCTGTCGGACGCCGAGAAGGCCCGCCGCGAGCGCGAGCGCACCGCCAGCCTGAAGGGCATCCTCAGCTACAGCTGGTCGCCGGACGGCAAGCAGCTGCTGGTGCCGATCGCCGGCAATCTGTACCTGATCGACGCCAGCAAGCCGGACGCCGCGCGCATGGTGGCCTCGGGCAATGTGCTCGATCCCAAGATTTCGCCGAAAGGCCGCTACGTCTCCTTCGTGCGCGACCAGAACCTGTATGTGATCGACCTCGCCACCGGCAAGGAAAAGCAGCTGACCAGCGACGGCGCGGGCACCATCCACAACGCCGAGGCCGAGTTCGTGGCGCAGGAGGAAATGGCGCAGACCAGCGGCTACTACTGGGCGCCGGACGACTCGGCCATCGCCTACAAGCGCTACGACGAGGCGCCGGTGCCGGTGGTGCGCCGCTTTGAAATCTTCGCCGACCGCACCGACGTGGTCGAGCAGCGCTACCCGGCCGCCGGCGATCCGAACGTGCTGGTGCAGCTGAAAATCGTCTCGCCGGTCAGCGGCGAGATCCGCAATGTGGACCTGGGCGCCAACGCCGACATCTACCTGGTGCGCGCCGACTGGAGCGGCAGCGCCAAGGCCTTGCTGTTCCAGCGCCAGAGCCGCGACCAGAAGAAGCTGGAACTGGTGTCGGTCGACGCCGCCACCTTGGCGCAGCAGGTGCTGATCACCGAGACCTCGCCGACCTGGGTCAGCATCTTCGACGACCTGCGCTTCCTCGGCAACGACAAGGGCTTCATCTGGTCGTCCGAGCGCAGCGGCCGCAAGCACCTGTACCTGTACGATATGCACGGCAAGCTGCAGCACGCCATCTCCAGCGGCGAATGGGGCATAGACCGGGTGCTGGCGGTCGATGAAAAAGGCGGCCGCGTGTTCGTGCAGTCGAACCGCGACGCCGTGGTCGACAGCCAGACCTATGCGCTCAAGCTCGACGGCAGCACCGCCAACCAGCCGCTGCGCATCACCCAGGGCGACGGCTGGCACGACTCCTCGTTCGCCCGCAACGGCGAAGTGTTCGTCGACACCTACTCCGATCCGGACACCCCGCCGCAGGTCAGCATCCGCCGTCCGGACGGCACGATGATCAGCTGGCTGGAGCACAACGAGCTCAACGCGTCGCACCCGTACGGCAAATACCTGGACGCCCACCTGCACACCGAGTACGGCAGCCTGAAGGCCAAGGACGGCCAGACCCTGTACTACTCGATGATCAAGCCGAGCGGCTTCGACGCGGCCAAGAAATATCCGGTCTACCTGTCGACCTACGGCGGCCCGCATTCGCAGCATGTGGCCCGCCGCTGGGGCAACTTGTTCGACCAGTACATGGCGCAGCAAGGCTTCGTGGTGTGGCGCCTGGACAACCGCGGCGCGTCGCGCCGCGAGCGCGTGTTCACCGACGCCAACTACCACAAGCTGGGCAAGGTCGAGGTCGAGGACCAGATCACCGGCATCGAGTGGCTGGGCAAGCAGAGCTTCGTCGACGCCAAGCGCGTGGGCGTGTTCGGCTGGAGCTACGGCGGCTTCATGACCCTGCGCCTGCTGGCCGAAGCGTCGGACAAGATCGCAATGGGCGTGTCGGTGGCGCCGGTGACCGACTGGTCGCTATACGACACCCATTACACCGAGCAGTTCATGGGCACGCCGAAGGAGAACGCGGCCGGCTATGCATCGGCCGGCGTGTACGCGCACCTGGACGGCCTGAAATCGCCGCTGCTGCTGATGCACGGCATGGCCGACGACAACGTGCTGTTCACCAACACCACGCGCATGATCGACGCGCTGGTCAAGCGCAATGTGCACTTCGAGCTGATGACCTATCCGGGCGCCAAGCACGGCATCTCGGGGCGCGCTCCGCAGCGCCATGTGTACGGCAACATCGAGGCCTTCTTCAAGAAGAATTTGATGCCGGAAACGACGAAATAAGCAAGGGGCCTTCGGGTGCTGGACAAAAACAGCCGCGATTTGCGGCTGTTCTCATTTCAACGGCAACGATTAGTTGCGGTTGCCTTTGGAGATGTCTTTCATCGCTTCCTTGGCGTCGCCCAGGCCTTTTTGCAGCTTGCCTTCTGCTTGCTTGTTCAAGCCCTTGGCCTGTTGCTCCGAGCTGCCGGCCACTTTGCCGGCCTCTTCCTGGATTTTGCCGCCGATGTCTTTCGCCGTACCTTTAACTTGATCCTTGTTCATGGTGAACTCCTTGGTGGGTGATGAAGCTACAGGACACACAGCGCTGTGCTGCGTGCAAGGCCCCCACTATAGGCAGACGCTGGTTGGCTTTCTGTGCGATTGCGCACCATTGGCGGCAATCAGATTTTGCGCCAGACGCTGGCCAGCCACGGCTGCTGATCGCGCGGCAAGCCTTCGGGGCGATAGTAATGTTGGACTGCGATAAATCCTGCTGCCAGCAGGTAACGCTCCCAGGTAGCGTAATCGTAGTAGCTGCCGTAGCGCGGCCCGTTCCAGCCTTCGCGGTTGTCGCCGCGCGGATTGGAGCTGAACAGCACGCCGCCGGTCTTCAGCGCCGCATGCAGGTCCCGCAGCACTTGCGGCAGCGCGGCGCTGGGCACGTGGAACAGCGAGGCGTTGGCGTAGACGCCGTCGAAGATACCGGCGGGCAGATCAAGTTTGACGAAGTCCTGCTGCCAGGCCGCGCAGCCGCTGTAGGCGCGCGCCATCTCGACGAATCGCGCCGAGCCGTCGACGCCGGTCGCTTCGTGGCCCAGGCTCTTGAAGGTCTTCAGGTCGCGGCCGGGGCCGCAGCCCAGGTCCAGCAGGCGGTATGGCGCGGGGCCTGGTATCGCCGCCAGCAAGGCGGCGATGTTCTGGCTGACGTCGTGGTCGATGGTGCCGGCGAAAAATTGCTCGGCGTTGCGCTCGTAGTGCTGCAGCGTGGTTTGAGTGATCTGCTCGATAGGGTCGGGTTCCATGCCGCCAGTATATACGGCGGGTGCAAAATTCAAACCTTCGACAGATCGTACTATTTCGGCTCTCGGAATCGCTCTATTTTGCATGGAACCCTACCTTGTGCGGCGCACCACCCAAGCCCAGACAAGACCAAACAAAAATAGAGAGTTTCCGAGGGCCGAAATAGGATGGTCCGGCGAAGGATGCGCGCAGGGGACGCCCATCGCACATCCTTCCTGTTCAGCTTACCAGACGCGCACGCGGTCCTTCGGCGCCAGGTACAAGGTCTGTCCCGGCTGCACGTTGAAGGCCTGGTACCACGCGTCCATGTTGCGGACGGTGGCGGTGCGCCATTTGTCCGGCGCGTGGCCGTCGGTCAGGATGGCGCGGCGCAGCGCCGCTTCGCGCTCCTTCTCGCGCCAGCTCATCGCATAGCCGGTGAAGAATTGCTGGTCCGCTTCCACCGTCACGCGCTGCTGGTCCAGCGTGGCGTGGTAAGCGTCGTACGAGGCCGCCAGTCCGGCCAGGTCGGCCAGGTTCTCGCTCAAGGTCTGCTGGCCGTTGATGGCCAGGTCCGGGAACGGCTTGTACGCCGAATACTGCGCCGCCAACGCCGCCGAGGCCTGCTTGAAATGCTGGCCGTCGGACGCCGTCCACCAGTCGCGCAGGCGGCCTTGCGCATCGAACTGCGCGCCCTGGTCGTCGAAGCTGTGGCTGATCTCGTGGCCGATGGTGGCGCCGATGCCGCCGTAGTTCATCGCGTCGCTGGCGCTCGGATCAAAGTATGGCGGTTGCAGGATCGCGGCCGGGAAGTTGATCGCGTTCTGCATCGGCATGTTCACCGCGTTGACCAGCTGTGCCGGCATGCACCACTCGGCGCGGTCCACCGGCTGATGCAGCTTGGCCAATTGCTGTTGCGTATGCACGCTGCGCGCGCGCAGCAGGTTGCCCAGCGCATCGCCCGGCGCCACCTCCAGCTGCGCGTAGCTGGCCCACTTCTCGGGATAGCCTATGCCCACGTACAAGGACTTCAGCTTGGCATGCGCTTCTTTCCTGGTGGCCGGGGCCATCCACGCCAGCTGGTCGATGCGGGCATGGAAGGCGTCGACGATCTTGCCCACCATTTGCTGCAGACGCTGTTTGTACTCCGGCGGGAAATACTTGGCGACATAGACCTTGCCCAGCGCGTCGGGCATGGCCGCGTTGACGGCGGCCAGGCTGCGCTTCCAGCGCAGCGATTGCTCCGGCGTGCCGTTCAGCGTGCGGCCGTAAAAATCGAAGTGCTGGTCGGCCAGCGCCTTCGGCAGCGCGCTGCTCACCTGGTTGATGCGGTGGAAGGTGAGGAAGTCCTTCCACGTTTCCAGCGGCGCCGACTGCACCAGCCTGGCCGCGCCGACGATGGCGGTCGGATGCCAGACGATGAATTTCTTTTGCCCGCCCAGGCCGGCGCTGGCGAAGAAGGCTTTCCAGTCCAGGCCCGGCGCCTTGCGCGCGAAATCGGCCGCGCTCCAGTTGTTGTTGGCCTTGAGCACGTCGGACGAATCCTCGCGGCTGGCGTGCGCCAGCGCGATCTTGCGTTCCAGTTCGAACACGCGCGCGGCGCGGGCGTCGGCGTCGGCGATGCCGGCCAGCTTGAAGGTGGCGGCGATGTGCGCCTGGTACTGGCCGCGCAGCTTTTGCATGGCCGGCGTGGCGTCCAGGTAATAGGCGCGGTCCGGCATGCCCAGCCCGCCCTGCAGCAGGTAGGGCGTGTAGTGCGCCGAGTCCTTCAGGCCCTGGGCGATCCACAGGCCGAACAGGTTTTCGGTGAAGAAGTTGGTGGCGTTGAGCGGATCGACGTCCGCTTGCAGCGAGCCGCCCAGCGCCTCGGCCAGCGCGCGCTGGTCGCCGATGGCGGCGATTTTTTGCAGCAGCGGCTGCAACGGCGCCAGGCCCTTGGCCTCGATGCCGGACTCGTCCATGAAGGCGGCGTAGTAGTCGGCGATTTTTTTCGCCTCGGCGTCGGCCGGCTGCGCCGCCATCGCTTCGATCAATTTCACGATGCGCTGGTTGGTATCCTCGACCAGCGCGTTGCCCACGCCCCAGCCGCTGCGGTCGGCCGGAATCTCGACGCTGTTGAGCCAGTCGGCGTTGACGTAATCAAAAAAATCGTCGCCCGGCAGCACGGCGCTTTGGGCGGCGGCGGTCGAGGGGGCGGCGGAGGTCGGCTCGGCGCGCAGCGGCGCGGCCAGCATCAGGGCGGCGCAGATGGCCAGGCTTAACTTGCTTGCGGATGGGTGCATGGGAGTCCCTTGGTCGTGGATCTGGTTGAATGGCAGGCGTGATACGCCAGCGTGCACTGTAGCGGCGCCGCGCGCCCGCCGCCGCGGCGATGCGACGAACGGTGGATTTGGCGGAATAGATGGCAGCAACACGGCAGAAAAGAGACGCCCGCCCAGCAAAATTGTTTCATTCATTGGGCGAATCGCTATATAGTTAGCCTATAGCAACGCGCTAATTACCCAGGAGATAAATATGAAACTTGATGCCCTGTTCCAGAATCCCACTGCGTTGCCCACCGCGCCCAAAGTCGTGGAAGAGCTGATCAGCAGTTTCGACAAGGCCAGCGTTTCGACCGAAGAGATCGCGAAGAAACTGTCGACGGATCCGGTGCTGAGCGCCAAGCTGCTGCGCCTGGCCAACTCGGCCTACTACCACGTGTCGCGCAGCATCGGCACGGTGGAAGACGCGGTGCTGATGCTCGGCTTCGTGACCGTGCGCACGCTGGTCATCAGTTCCGGCCTGGTCAGCGGCTTCAAGACCGTGCCCGGTCTCGACCTCAAGCAATTCTGGCGCTACAGCCTGCACACCGCGGTGTCGGCCAAGTGGATCGCCAAGAAAACCAAGGAAAACACCGACCTCGCCTTCACCATCGGCATGATGCACGCCATCGGCCAGCTGGTGATCCACTCGGCGATGGCCGAGCAGGCGATGGCGCTCGACAAGGTGGCCGGCCCGCTGGACTCGCGCCGCCTGGACGCCGAGCAAGCCTCGTTCGGCTTCACCTTCGCCGACGTCGGCGCCGAACTGGCCAAGCGCTGGAAGTTCCCGCTGACCTTCTCGGAAACCATCCTGGCCTTCCCCGAGCCGCACCACAACGGCGAGCTGAACCGCCTGGCCGCCGTGGTCTCGCTGGCCGCCTGGCGCGCCCGCGTCGAGCAGGCCGGCCTGAACGACGAGGAAATCGCCGCCTGCTACCCGGCCGACCTGGCCGAGGAACTGGGCCTGGACGACAACGCCCTGATCGACGACATGCCGTCGCCGGACGAGCTGAGCGCCGGGCTGGAAGAGCTGGTCAAATAAGCCAGCTTGCTCTTAACACCACGAAAAGCCCCGTATGGGGCTTTTTTTTGATCTTTTTCAACTATTTTTTCAAAACACCCTAAAGTTCCCGTTTAAGGCGACGTTAATCAGGACATGCGGTAATTCGTGATAACTAGCCAGGGTGAGAACATGACCTCCACCGAAGTCCTCTCGATGTACGAAAATATTGCCGGTTTGACCAATCAAATGGCCGCCGCCGCACGTCTGGGCGATTTCGACGGCCTGAGCCGCCTGGAAGCGCAATGCGCCAGCGTAGCCCGCGCGGCCGCCACTGGCGCACCGGCCCTGAACGGCGCGCCGCGGCTGCGCAAGATCGACCTGCTGAAACAAATCCTGGCCAACGACCGCGCCATCCGCGACGTCACCGAACCTTGGGCCAACAACGTGCCCGGCATGTCGCGTCAGTAAAACGCCCTGCCCCAATAAAAAAAAGCCTTATGGCTTTGCGACGATCTTGAGCGTCGCAAGCGCATAAGGCTTTTTTACGTCTGGGGCGATCAGCCCGCCAGCGCCAGCTTCAGCGACAAGGCGATGCCCTGCGCCGCCTGGGTGATCTCGTCCAGCGACGGGAAACTCGGCGCGATGCGGATATGGCTGTCCTTAGCATCGTTGCCGTAAGGGAAAGCCGCGCCGGCCGGCGTCAGTGTGATGCCCGCCTCCTTGGCCAGCGCCACGGTGCGCTTGGCCGTACCGTCCGGCGTCACCAGGTCGATGAAGTAGCCGCCCTGCGGACGCGTCCACGACACGCCCGGCACCTCGGCCAGATGGCGCTCGAACTGCGCCAGCACCGCGTCGAACTTCGGCTTCAGCAGCAAACGGTGCTGTTCCATCAAGGCTTCCACCGTCGGCAAGTCCTTCAGCAGGCGCACATGGCGCAGCTGGTTGATCTTGTCCGGGCCGATGCTGCGGATGCCGGCGTGCTTGGTCCACCAGGCGATATTGGCCGGCGACGCGGCCAGCGCGGCGATACCCGAACCGGCCCAGGTCACCTTCGACGACGAGGCGAACACGATCGCGCGGTCCGGGTTGCCGGCCTTGGCGCAGGCGTCCAGGATATTGGCCACTTCCAGCTTTTGCTCGCCCAGATGGTGGAAGCGGTATGCGTCGTCCCACATCAGGCGGAAGTCCGGCGCCGCCGTCTTCATCGCCGCCAGGCGCGCCACCACGGCGTCCGAATACACCACGCCGCCCGGATTGCTGTACTTGGGCACGCACCACATGCCCTTGATGCTGGCGTCCTCGGCCACCAGTTTCTCCACCAGGTCCATGTCCGGACCGGCTACACTCATCGGAATGTTGATCATCTTGATGCCGCGCGCTTCGCAGATGGCGAAGTGGCGGTCGTAGCCCGGCACCGGGCACAGGAAGGTGACCGGCTCGCGCACCCATGGGGCGTTGCCGGGCGTGCCGTTGAGCAGGCTGTAGATGATCACGTCATGCATCAGCGACAGGCTGGCGCTGCTGTCGACCACGACCTGCGCGGCCGGCACGTCCAGCAGCTTGCCGAACAGCTCGCGCGCTTCCGGCAGGCCGACGGTGCCGCCGTAGTTGCGGCCGTCGGTGCCGTCGGCGGCCTTGTAGCCGTCCAGCGCGGCCATCAGGCCGTTCGACAAATCCAATTGCTCGGGGGCAGGCTTGCCACGGGACATGTCCAACTTCAGGCCGAGTTGTTTGAAAGCTTGATATTGCTCTACTGCGGTCATAGCGCTCTTTCAGTATGGGGAAGACGGAGGGGGTCGAATACTATACCCCAGATTGTCTGGCCTCGATCAGAGCGTGCAGTTATATACTTATTACTGCTGCATCATTGATTCCGGCGTCACGTCGTGCAGCGGCGGCGCCTCCACCGGCTGCTCGCCCTCGCCGCCCGGCTTTTTCCTGCGGAAGCCCTGCCAGATTTTCAGCGGCCCGCTGCCGCGTCTCTTGCGCAGGTAGAGATAGCCGCCGGCGCCCAGCAGCAAGGCCAGCACGCCGGCGCCGGCGGCGATCAGCGGCATGTTGCTGGCGGCCGGTTCCGGCGGTTTTTCCTTTTTGTACTTCAACTTGGGCAACACGCGCACCTTCCTGACCGGCGCCGCGGCCTCCTCGGACGCCGCCGAGCTCGCCGCAGACGCGGACGCCGGCGCCGGCGCCAGCGTCGGCGCCACGGCCTGGACCGACGCCGCGTGCGCCGCCGCACTGGCCGCCCCGCCCTTCGCCGCCAGCGCCCCTTGCAGCAACCTCAGCTTACCCTCCAGCTCGTCGAGCTTGCTGGACAACTCCACACTGTGCGTATCGAGCGCCGCGCATTCTTTCGCGCCCATGCCGGACGGCTTGCACGCGGCCGGCGCCGCCGGCCGCTTCACGCCCTTAGGCAGCGGCAACGGCGCCAAAGGCAGCAAAGCCTGCGCCACGCCCAGCGGCAAGCCGTCGTCGTCGCGCGCCGCCTCGCCCACTTCGGATTCATGCGCGGCCGGCATCGGCGCCGGCCGCGTCCGGTCCCGCGCCGGCGCCACGGCGGGCGCGGGCGGCGCCGCCAGCGCCGTCTCCCTGGCCGCCAGCTCCACCCGCGCCAACGCCGCCGCCTGCGCCGCCGTCATGGCCGGCGGTGGCGCCGGCGCCGGATTCGGATCGGCCTGCAGCCACACGGTGGCCGCGCGCACATCCTGGCGCCCGGCGGCGCTCAGCTCCAGGAACAAATGCACATACTCGGCGTCGATGTTGCGGGTGGTGGTGACATGCAGGAACTGGCGGCCGTCGCGCCGCACCACCGACAGGTGCACCGAGGCCAGCGCCGGATTCATGCTGATGCTGGCGCCGCGATACACATCCTGCTGCGCCAGCCGCACCTGCAAGGCCGACACCTCGTCCGGCGCCAGCTGCACCAGCTCGATATCGGCCGCCAGCGGCTGGCCGATGTAGGAGCGCACGGCGATATCGCCCAGCTCCGCCGCCGGCGCGGCGGCCGCCAGCAGCAGCGCGCCGGCGCAGGCAAAGATCGTGGTCAGGAATGGTGTGCGCTGCATGTCGGGGTCGCTTGGAGGCGAATTCTTAAAGTGTATCAGCTATAACGGCTGATTTTCCCGGTTTTGTAGCCCTAGGTTAATTTTTCAGGACTGCGCTACACTGGAAGCCACTTAGCAAACACACATGATTGCCTCCCCGCCCAAAGGAAAAACCATGAACACCAGAAGTGAACGTGACAGTTTTGGCCCGATCGACGTCCCCGACCACCAGTTGTGGGGCGCGCAAACCCAGCGCTCGCTGGAACACTTCCACATCTCCACCGAGCGCATGCCGCCCGAGCTGATCCATGCGCTGGCCAGCGTCAAGCGCGCCGCCGCGCGCGTCAACCTGGACCTGGGCCTGCTCGACGGCGCCAAGGCCATCGCCATCACCCAGGCCGCCGACGAAGTGCTGGCCGGCCGCCACCCCAGCGAGTTCCCGCTGGCCGTGTGGCAGACCGGCTCCGGCACCCAGTCGAATATGAACATGAACGAGGTGCTGGCCAACCGCGGCTCCGAGCTGATGGGCGGCGTGCGCGGCGCGGGCCGCAAGCTGCACCCCAACGACGACGTCAACCTGGGCCAGTCGTCGAACGACATCTTCCCCACCGCCATCCACGTGGCGGCCGCCCAGGCGCTGGCCGGCCAGGTGCTGCCGGCGCTGCGCGCGCTGCGCGACAGCCTGCACGCCAAGGCCGAGGCCTTCGCCGGCATCGTCAAGATCGGCCGCACCCACCTGCAGGACGCCACGCCGCTGACCCTGGGCCAGGAGTTTTCCGGCTACGTCGCCCACCTCGACTTCGCCGAGCGCGCCATCAGCACCGCCCTGCCCGGCGTGCTGCAGCTGGCGGCCGGCGGCACGGCGGTCGGCACCGGCCTCAACGCCCATCCCGAATACGCGCACCGCATCGCCGCCGAGCTGGAGCACACGCTGGCCCTGCCCTTCCGCAGCGCCGACAACAAATTCGCCGCGCTGGCCGGCCACGACGCCCTGCTGTCGGCCCACGGCGCGCTCAAGACCCTGTCCGCCGCGCTGATGAAGATCGCCAACGACGTGCGCTGGATGGCGTCCGGCCCGCGCTCCGGCCTGGGCGAACTGAGCATCCCGGAAAACGAGCCGGGCAGCTCCATCATGCCGGGCAAGGTCAACCCCACCCAGTGCGAGGCGCTCACCATGCTGTGCTGCCAGGTGTTCGGCAACGACGTCGCCATCACCATCGGCGGCGCCTCCGGCAACTTCGAGTTGAACGTCTACAAGCCGCTGATCGCCCACAACTTCCTGCAAAGCGCGCGCCTGCTGGCCGACGGCATGCGCAGCTTCGACGCACATTGTGTGCACGGGATAGTGCCCAACCGCGGCCGCATCGCCGAGTTGATGGAACGCTCGCTGATGCTGGTCACCGCGCTGGCGCCGCACATCGGCTACGACCGGGCCGCCACCATCGCCAAGCAGGCCCAGCACGAGGGAAGCACGTTGAAGGAGGCCGCGCTGGCGCTGGGCTACGTCAGCGCCGAGCAATTCGAGCAGTGGGTCGTGCCGCTGGACATGACCCGTCCCGGCGCCAGCGGCTAAAGGTTTAAAACCCGTACGAGTAGCGCACCCCGGTCAGCCAATCCGGCCGGGCGCTGGCGTCGTGGCCGGGATGGACCCGCCACATCACCGCGCCGGTCAGCTTGCCCCCGCGGCCGTCGCGGCCGAACATGGTGGTGTAGCCAAATTCCAGGTCGCGCTCGGTGGCGGTCGGCCGCAGGTTCAGGGTCGGCGCGCCAAAGGCCGGCGCGCCCGGATCGCCGGACTGCGGCGCCGAGCCGCTGTATTGCAGCGTGCCGGAACGCACCTTGGCCGGCACCGACAAGGTCACCGCAAAACGGTCGTGGCTGTTGAACACCTGGCGGGTCGACAGGCCGACGCTGAACGCCATCGTGCGCACCGACGACACCTGCGCGATCAGGCTGTCCGGGTTGCCGATGCCCTCGGTCTTGCCATAGGAGGCCATCAACATCAGCGCGCTGCGCGAACTGAGCGCATAGCCCAGCGACAGCGAGGTGAAGGTGGTGGTCGGCCGGGTGTTCATCGCCAGCGCCGGCGTCTGCTGCGAGCCCAGCGCCGAGCCGGTCTCGCGCAAGATGCCGATGGTCAGGATGCCGACCGCGCGCCCCATTTTCTTTTCAAAATCCGCGCTGGTGAGGAACCGCTTGCTGTGCTCGTTGAGCATGGGGCCCAGCGGATCGAGCAGCGCCAGGTTGTCCGGCAAGGCGCCGAAATGCAGGCGCGGCCCGCCGGCATAGCCGGCGCCGTAGCGCGGCGCGGCGTCGCCCTGCAGCTGCTCGCTGAGCGCCAGCTGCCGGTCCGCCGCCTCGAACAGCAGCGACGAATCGGCCCGCTTTTCAAACGCGGGCGCTGGTTTTTGCAGGGAGAAGGGATCGGATGCGGCGGCGCCCGCGTAGCCGGAAAGCGGACAAATCAGGACTGCGACTGGCCAGAAGAGCTTATTCATGATGCAACTCGCTGAGAGCAAACCAGACTGCACAAAAATTCAGCAGTTAACTCAGGATAGCAACTTTTTTTCCCGACGGCAACCTCAACCGCGCGGTATTCGTGAGGTAAACTGCGGCCCTGTCGGAATGCCGCTACACTACTGAAAGTAAGCGGCGGCGCCGATTTCACATCATAGCAACAGAGGATAAAATGCAGAAAGTAAGTTTTGAATTGAGCGGGGAATTTGTTGAGCTGAATCAGCTGCTCAAGCTGGTTGGCCTGTGCGACAGCGGCGGCGCCGGCAAGATGATGGTCGCCGACGGCGGCGTCAAGGTCGACGGCAAGCAGGAATTGCGCAAGACCGCCAAGATCCGCGCCGGCCAGCAGGTGAGCGTGGGCGACCTCCGCATCAGCGTCGAAGCGGCGTGAATTGATCTTGCATTTGGGCAATAACGACCTAAGCTGAAGGTCAGGACGGGTGGGCGCGTTTGACCCAGCGCAAACCGGCGGCCCTGACCGCCGATAGATTGGGATGGCCCGCTACCCGGCTTGTTCAACCAGTTTTCTTACGACCAGGGGAACGTCATGGACGATCCTGAACACCATCTCCAGACGCAGGAACGCCTGCTCGACGACCTGCGGCAAGTGATCGAAAACGCCGAGGAGTTGCTCAAGAACACAGACCAGTACAACGGCGCGCTGTACCAGTCGGCCCGCGCCAAGCTGGCGCAGGCGCTGCGGACCGCCACCGAAGAACTGGCGCGCTTCGAAGACACCCAGCTCGACCGCATGATCGCACTGACCGCCGCCGCCAACCGCCTGCACCAGGACTTGACCGGCGAAGCGAAAATCCTGCGCGCCTTCCGCCCGAGCTAGGCCGGCCGGCGGCCGGCCAGCCACGCATCGAGCGAAAACCTGCCCGGACCAAAGGCCACCAGCGCCAGCAGCATGACGCCCCAGTAGAAATGGTCGTTGATCGCGGCCGGGCATTCAAAGCTAAACAGCTGCGGGTAGGAAATCACCGCCATCGCGTTCACCAGCAACAGCGCCAGCGCCGCCGGCCGCGACACCAGGCCCACGCACAGCAGCAGCGGCAGCGCCAGCTCGCCGGCCGCGCCGAACCAGGCCGCCAGATCGGGCGGCAGCAGCGGCACCTTGTACTCGTCGTGGAACAGCGCCAGGGTCGCGCTCCAGTCGCCCACCTTGATCAGGCCGGCCTTGAAGAATTGCCAGCCCACATACCAGCGCAGCGCCAGGCTCATCAGGGAACCGCCCCACGCGGTCAGTGCCGCGTCGTGGCGGGATAATTGTTGGTGCAGTCCGAGGATAGTTTTCATCATTGCGCTTTCAAAATTAGTTAGTCGCCGCTAGGCGTCTATCCTGACAATCAAGGCGACATCCATCCACTGCCGCAGATGGGCGGCGAAGTCGTAGTCGTCGTCGCGCTCGAACGCCGCGTCCAGCGCCGCGCCCAGCTGGCCGCCGGCGGCCAGCACCGACAGCGCCGCGTGGCTGGCCGCGCTCAGCGGCAAGACCCGGGTTTTCCAGCGCGGCCGCGTGACCAGTCCGTGGGACGGCGCCGCCAGCTGGTCCGGGAACGGCACGCCGCTGCCGGGCTGGTGCGCCTGCCACAGCGCCACCGTCGCCCAGTCCGACGCCAGCAGCGTGCAGGCCGGATGCAGTTGCAGCCGCGCCGTTTCGATCTGCTGCGGCGTCAGCGCCGCCATCTGCTGCGCCGTCACGCCCTCGGCCGACGGCGCGTAGTGGGCGCGGTGCAGGGCCCACTCCAGCGCCGCCATGTCCGGCAGGTAGGGGAAATCGGCCACATGCGGGAAGCCGCGCAGGAAGGCGCCGAAGTGCGCGCCGAAGCGGTTCAGGTCGCCGCTGTCGGACGGGTGCGCGTGGCCGTAAGCCTGCGCCAGGCCGCCGAAGAATTCCTCGCCCACCAGCAGCTGGATCACCGGATAGGCCGCGCCCAGGGTCTTGCTCCAGGTGGCGCCGAGGTTGCCGCGATACAGCGCAAAGCGGTGCTCCTGGTGCTCGCCCTTGAACAGCGCCAGCGCCGCCGGCGTCTGGCGCGCGTCGAACAGCGCGCCGGCAAACACCTGCTGGCAGGCGGCCAGCGCCGGCTGCTCCGCCGGCGCCGCGGTCCGCACCTGCGCGCGCGGCGCGGCGGCCGGCGCCGGCGCGGCATGGCGGCGATGCAGCGCCTCGGCCTTGCCGGCCTCGCCCAGCAGCACACTCAGCTCGGGAATATCGGTGTCCCACTCGATCAGCGTCGGCACCGCGCCGAAGCGCTGCAAGGCCGCCTCGTACAGGCGCCAGACCGGCTCGGCCACGGTGTCGCCGTGATGGTCGATCACCGCCTGCGGCGTCACCAGATGGCCGGCCAGGTGCATCTCGCCCACCATGCCGGGACCGATCGCGGCCAGCGCGGCCAGCGCGTCTTCGCCGTGGTTGCATTGATTGACGTACAGATTGTTAATGTCCAGCAGCAGAGCGCAGCCGCTGCGCGCCGCCAGCGCCGCCATGAATTGCGCCTCGCTCATCGCATCGTCGTGGAAGCGCACATAGGTCGAGACGTTTTCCAGCAACAGCTGGCGCTTGAGCGTGTCCTGCACGCGGCCCACGCGCGCGCACAGCAGATCGAGCGCGGCCTGGTCCAGGGTCAGCGGCAAAAGGTCGTTGAGTTGCCGGTCGCCGACGGCGCCCCAGCACAGATGTTCGGACACCAGCACCGGCTCGACCCGCTCCACCAGGGCGCGCACGCGTTCCAGGTGCGGCCCGGAGTAGCCGCGCGCCGAGCCCAGTCCGAGCCCGACGCCATGCAGGCTGATCGGATAATCGCGCCGCAGTTGCTGCAACACGTGCCAGTCCCAGCCGGCTTGATCGAGATAGTTTTCGGTATGGACCTCGAGCCAGGCGGCGCGCGGCCGCTGTTCGAGGAACTGGCGGTAATGCGGAGCCCTCAAGCCCACGCCCACGCCCGGCAGAAGCTGCGCTGGACTTGGCAAGGACATGGCTCCGCGACCGCTCGCTGCGATTACTTGGCTGGCGCCGCGGTTTTGCCGCCGGCTTTTTCGCAAGTGCCCTTGGCCACGTATTTCCACTCGGCGGCGCCGTTGTCGGTCTTCGACTGGCCGGCGCAGGAGTGCGCACCGTTGGCGGCGGCGCAATCGTTCTGGCCAGCCTTGGCGATGCCGAAGCATTTCTCTTTTTCAGCGGAGGCCGACGCGGCAGCGGCGGAAGCGGTGCCGACCGAAGCGGCGCATACGGTGGCCAGGGCGGCGGCGATCAGGGCTTGACGTTTGTTCATGGTAAGTCTCCTCAAGGATGGAAGTTAAGTTCAACGTGCAACGAAAATCGTCTGCAACTGTACGCTAGTCGGCTGGCGGCGCTCCGGCCTTACATATTTTTCGGGATTTATTTTCCAGACCCGCAAGCAAACGCAGCGTACCAGCATTCACGCTGGTACGCATCATTCTGTTGACTGGATTCAAATCGGGGAGGGAGAAGCCGCCGGGCGCAAGCACACGCCGGCACGCCGCGCGCCGGCCGGCGCGCACAGCGCTCACGCGGCGCCAGGCGGGCCGCGGCGATGCCGTTCAGGCAGTCGTGTTGATGGTGTTACCGAGATGCGAAGGCAGATTCGGCGCCGATGGCACCGGAGGAATCGCCTCGATCAGGGCAGCCGCGCTCGACGCCTGGATATCCTGGGCTTTTTTCAATACCGCGATGCCGACCGCCTGCTTGGTGCCGGTGTCCGCAATCGTGGTTGCTGTTTGAGCAATGCCTGAAACGTCCATGTGATTCTCCAGTAAGGCGTATCACTTCTTTTACGGACGTTCCTGGCGTAACTTTAGCCGTTTGCTGAAACTTTTTTCAGATAGCCGCCCAACCAGGCCAGCACGGCCTGCGGCTGGTTCAGGTCCAGCCACGCCACGCCGGCCCGCAAGTCCGCCGGCGCCGGCTGGTCGGAGGCGACCGCGATCACGCGCGCGTCGTCGGGATACAGCGGCGGCTTGCCGGCCGCGGCGCGATACACCTCCAGCTTGGCCACCGGATAGGACTTGAAGCCCTCCAGCAAGGTCAGGTCGGCCGGGGCGAGACGGTCCAGCTGCTCGTCCAGCGACGGCTCGGGCGCGCCGCGCAGTTCGCGCACGATCGCCATCCGGTACGGCGACGCCACCATCACCTCGGCCGCGCCGGCCCGGCGCAGGCGCGAACTGTCCTTGTGCGGCGGTTCCAGCTCCAGGTCGTGATGGCTGTGCTTGATGACGTTGACCTTCAAGCCCTGCCCGGCCAGCCCGGCGATCAGCGACTCCAGCAGCGTGGTCTTGCCGCTGCCCGAGGTCCCGGTGACCGCCAGCACGGTGCGCTCGATTTCTCTTTGCATTGCCTACATCTCCGCTGCATCATGTTGCCGCCATTATACGCAGCAACATCGACGCGGGGATGGCGGCTTACTCTTCGTTCAAGGCCTTGAAGCGTTCGCTGCGGCCGCCGCGCGCGCCCAGCAGCAACAGTGCGATGCCGATGCAAGCGGCGGCATAGGAACCGGTGTCCTGTTGCGCCTGCGGCGCCTGCACGGCGGCGTGGGCGCGCGGCACAGCGAAGGCCGCGGCGATCAGCAAGGGCAGCAGTTTCAAGTGTTTCATCAGATTTCCCGTGCATGAATATCAATGACAAGAAAATATCATTCCCACATGACGGGCCGATGACAGCTTTCAATACGGGACGCGGTAGCGATAACCCTTGAAGTTGAACACCGCCTCGCGCGGCTGCAGCTGGTCGAGGATCAGGCCGGGGGCGACCTCCTCGCCTTCGTGGCGCAGTATCTTGTCGATCAACAGCAAGCGGTCGGCAGGATTCTTGGAATAGATATAGCCGCCAACGGCGATATGGGGGATAGCCCGCTGTATCGGTTCCGGCAAATCGCGCAGGTTCTGGACCGCCTCTTCCTGCGCAAGCGCCGGCCTGGCGGTTTTTTCCGCCACCAGCGCCGCCGGCTGCGGCGCCGGATGCGGGCGCGGCGCCGGCGTCACCGTCGCCACCGGCGGCGGCAAGGCAGCCGCCAGCGGCGGGGTGTCCGCCGGCGGGACTGGCGCCGCGACCGCTACCGGCGCGGGGGCCGCGGCGACCGCGGGCGCGGCAGCCGCGACCGGGGCAACGCCGACCACGCCAGCAGGCGCGGCCACGGCCGGCCCTGGCGCGACCGCCTGCTGCGCGGGGCGCAGCACCAGCGCCAGCAACACCGCGATCGCCACGCCCATCGCCAGCAGCGCCAGCACGACCGGCTTCTTCAAGGCGCCGCCCGCCGGCTTGCCGTCCGCGCCATGCAGCGTGGGGGCGTGCAGCGTCGGCGCACTGCCCAGTTGACGTTCCGCCTGCGCCTTCTTCAGCGCTTCCAAAATATAGGACATATTATTTCCCCGCTCCGCTGCCGGCGCCGGCGTCCGCGCCGGCCAGCAAACGCGGCTCCTGCACGCCGCCCAGCTGATACAGCCGGATGAAAGTTTTCGGACCGGCCACGCCGTCCGCCTTGAGATGCTGTTCGGCCTGGAATGCGGTCAGGCGCGCGCGCAGGCCGTCGCTCAGCGGCTGGTCCTCCTGCGGCTTTTTCAGGCCATACATCTGCGCCAGCCGGCGCGCCAGCCAGTCCACATCCGGACCACGGTCGCCGCCATGCACCTCGTCGCGCCAGCTGCGCGGCGCCCGCCAGAAGGTCGTGAACTCGCCGTCGAAGCGCGCCGCCAGCGCGTCCAGGCTGATGCTTTGCGGCTTGCCGCCGGGCGCGGCGATGGTCGCGTGCTGCGCGCCGATCGCCGTCAACAGCACGTAGTTTGGCGCCGTCGGATCGTCGTGCAAGGTCAGCATCGCCGGCCGGTCCAGCAGGCGCAGTTCCGCGACGCCGCCCTTGACCTGCAAGCAGCGCAGGTTCAGCCGCGCCGCCGTCGGACAAGGCTCGCCGTCCGGCAGCGCCAGGCCCCAGCTCGCCGCCAGCTGGCGCAAGGCCGCCGCACTGCCGTCCGCGGGCGCCGATGCGGGCGCCGGCACGGCCGCCGGCCCCGCCGCTGCCGCTGCCGCTGCCGCTGCCGCTGCCGCAGGCGCAGCCCCCGCCGCCGCCTTGGGCAGCGTGGCCCGCGCCGCCACCGAAGCCGCTTGCGCCCCCTGCGCCACCGGCTTCGCAGCGCGCGCGGCCAGCTGCCACGCCGCCACGCTCAACACCACGCCGCCCAGCACCCCGGCCGCCACCAACGGCCAGCGTGCCGCGTCCGCAGGCGCGCGCTCGCCGCCGATCGCCGCGTCCGGCCGGGCAAACACTTCGGCCGCCGCCTTGCGCAGGATGGTGCGCGTCACCTGCGGCTGGTTCTCGACATAGGCCCCCAGCAACGCCCGGTCGCACAGCAGATTGATACGGCGCGGCACGCCCTTGGCCAGCTTGTGCACCAGCCCCATCAAGCCACGCGGGAACGGCGCGATCGCCGCCGCGCCCGCCACCGCCAGCCGATGCGCGATATACGCCCCGGTCTCCGCCTCGCTCAGCGAGCCCAGGTGGTAGCGCGCGATCACCCGCTGCGCCAATTGCTCCAGCTCCGGCCGCGCCACCATCGCGCGCAGCTCTGGCTGTCCGATCAGGATGATCTGCAGCAGCTTGCGCTCGCTGGTCTCCAGATTGGTCAGCAGGCGCAGCTGCTCGAGCACCTCGGCCGACAGGTTCTGCGCCTCGTCGATGATCAGCACATTGTTGCGGCCCTGCGCATGGCTGGCCAGCAGATAGGCATTGATCGCGTCCACATAGCCCTTGACGCTGACCGCCCCCGCGCCCGCCGGCGCCAGCGCGATACCGAACTCGTCGCAGATCGACAACAGCAGTTCCTCCACCGACAACTTGGGGTTGAAGATATAGGCCAGCTTGCAGTTCCCGGGTATCTGCTCCATGAAGCAGCGGCACACGGTGGTCTTGCCGGCGCCGATCTCGCCGGTCAGCAGCACGAAGCCGCCGCCGCTGCCGACGCCGTACAGCAGGTGCGCCAGCGCCTCGCGATGGCGTTCGCTCATGAACAGGTAGCGGGGATCGGGCGCGATGGAAAACGGCGATTGCTTCAGATTAAAAAAATGCGTGTACATGTAGACCCTGGCGATGCGCTACTTCAAGCGCTGGCGCACCGGCGGCGGCTGCACCGGCGGCAAGGGCTTGAACTTGGCGCAGTAAATCTTGGATTTGGTATCGAAATACACGATGCGGCTGGCCGGCTTGGCCTCGCGCACCGGATAGGCCGAGCTGTCGATTCTCGCATAATGCAGGCCGACCTGGGTGATGATGGCCTGCTCGAGCTCCTCCGGCGTGGCCTCGGCCACGGCGCCGACGAAGATATAGGTGCTGGTGTCGTCGCTGACCATGACCTCGGTGATCGGCTTGCCCCACAGATTGGCGCCGTCGGTCTTGAACCAGTAGGCGCCGCCGTCGTGCTTGTACGCCGGGCCGAACGCCTTGAGCAGATAGTCGTAGTAGTAGAGATTATCGGTCTGGTCGCGGCACAGCAGGCCGTTGCCGACGATGGTGCCGAAGGTGGTCGGCACCGCTTGCGCGCCGGCGGCGCAGCAAACCGCCACCAGCACGGCGGACAGGGCGCCGCGCAGCAAGCGCATGGACGGCGGCATTATAATTTCTGCAACCAGGACCGGTTGGCGCTGATGCGCGCCTTGGCGGTGGCGGGCAGCGCTTCGTAACAGCCAGGATATTGTTTCAAGGCGCTTTCCCGAACTTCCTTCTGCAAGCCATTAATCAAAAAAATATACAGCACCGAGCCGTCGTCCGTATTCTTGGTCCCCAAGTACCTGATCATGTGCGCTCCTTTGACCTGCGCAGGTGTTCCCCGGCAATATATCCTTGCATCCATTATGACATTAACGGTCGTGCCGCACTGAAGTTGAATGACAGTTCATCACCGTTTTTTTGCAGCTGATCCCCCCATTCCGCGCGTCCGTCCCATTCCACGCGCCGGCCGGCGGCGTTTGCCCTATCGTTCAATCCTCGCCACTTCCCGACATCGAGATAAAAATGAAGCAGACGATCAAACACACCGCGCTGGTTTCCGCCCTGATGCTGGCATCCTTGGCAACTTTCGCCGCCCAGGCCGACACCAGGCAGGACGATGCTATCGGCACCGAAACCCGCACCGTGGCGGCCTTCAGCAACATCGCCCTCAGCGGCCCGTTCCGGGTGATCGTCACCGCGCAGCCGGGCAACGCCATCGAACTGTCCGGCCTGCGCCGCCAGTTCGCCGACATCGAAACCTCGGTCAGCGGCGACACCCTCACCGTGCGCCAGCCGCGCAAGAACAAGGGCTGGGTCTTCAATTTCGGCTGGGGCAAGAGAGACAGCAAGCCGCCGATGACCATCCGCATCAGCGCGGCCGGTCTGAAAAGCCTGCGCAACTCCGGCAGCGGTGATGTTGATCTACAACAGTTCCAGGGCCAGCAACTGAGCCTGACCTCGGAAGGGCCGGGCGACCTGCACGCCAGCGGCGCCGTGCGCGAGCTCACCGTCACCGCCTCCGGCAGCGGCGACGTCGACCTGCGCGCGTTGACGGCGGCCAGCCTGAACCTGATGATGAGCGGCCCCGGCGACGTCACCGCCGGCGGCATGACGCAGGATGTCAACCTGACCGTCAGCGGCTCGGGCGACCTCGACCTCAGCGACCTGCACACGGGCAAGATCAACGCCTCGATGCACGGGCCGGGTTCGGTGTCGCTGCACGGCACGAGCAAGGAAATCCGCGCCGAGATCGCCGGCTCGGGCGACCTCGAGGCCTGCTCGCTGAACACCGAAGCGGCCAGCGCCATCCTGCACGGACCGGGCCAAGCCTGCCTGGCCGGCGCCATCAAGAAATTCGAAGCGGAAGTGCACGGCTCGGGCGACCTGACGGTGCGCGGCCTGCAAGCGCCGAGCGCGCGCGCCCTGCTCAGCGGGCCGGGCAATATGAACCTGTCGGGCAGCGTGGGCGTGCTCAGCGCGGAAGTGAGCGGATCGGGCGATCTGGAGGGACAAGCCTTGCAGGTGGCGCGCGCGGTCACCCGCAGCCGCGGTCCCGGCAACATCATCCTGAGCAAGGTCAGCGACGCCTTGGACGCCGAGTTGAGCGGTTCGGGCGACCTGAGCGCTACGGCCTCCTGCAAGAACGTCAAGCTCAGCATGCACGGACCGGGCGAGGTCAAGCTCGAAGGCAAGACCGACACCCTGGTCGCGCAGCTGAGCGGCTCGGGCAGCCTGCACGCCCGCCAGCTGTGGACCAGCCAGGCCGACGTCAAGGTGAGCGGCCCCGGCAACGCCGTCGTCAACGTCGCCGACAAAGCCGTCACCTACGACCGTAAAGGCATGAGCCATTAAAACGGGGGGGCATTCCCGCGCAGGCGGGAATCCATACTCAGCATGGGTTCCCGCCTGCGCGGGAACGACCAGCACTCAATCGAAGCAGAGGCGCTTCTTGGTGGCGGCGATCAGCTTGTCGTCGTAGGGATAGAGGTTTTCCACAAACAACAGCTCGGTCTCGTCCGGCTCTTCCAGGCAAATCGCCAGCATCATCGGACCATCTTCCATGCGCCCCAGGAAATGCTTGGGCCAGCGATTCTTGCGGTTCGCCTTCATCACTTCCATCCCCAGCTTGGCCAGCGGCGCCTTCACGCCGGCGGCCAACGCTTCCTTCTGCCAGTCATCCCAGTAGTCGTTCATCATCTTGCTTTCAAAGTGCGCTAAAGCCATAGTGTACTCCCTCGCCCCGCCCCCTACCAAAAGCAGACCAAAGTGGCATGCAAATACGACACCGGACCACTTGCCGAAAAATCCATAAATAACGATTAAAAACAGTTACTTACAAATACATTCCAAGCCGACAACGCCAGTCCACTTCAATATTTTCTAATACCAGTTAAATACCTGTTGACAAGCTGGTTTGCCAAACATATAGTGCCCTCACACGGGGGATCCCGGCACAGCATTCTCGGACAATCATGATCGAATTCTTAATCGGCGTAGACGGCGGCGGCACCGGCACCAGGGTGCGGCTGGCGCGCATCGACGGCATTGAACTGGCCGAAGGCGTCAGCGGCCCGTCCGGCCTGATGCACGGCATCGCCAACGCCTGGACCGCCGTCGAAGACGCGGCCGCCATGGCCTTCCGCGCCGCCGAACTGCCCCTCCCCGCCAAGCAACAAGTGGCCATCGGCCTCGGCCTGGCCGGCGTGCACAACCGCGCCTGGGCGGCCGAATTCGTCGCCGCCAATCCCGGCTACGCCCGCGTCGCGCTGGAAACCGACGGCCACACCACCGTGCTGGGCGCCCACCGCGGCCAGCCCGGTTCCATCATCGCGCTGGGCACCGGCAGCGTCGGCGAGATCAAGCGCATGGACGGCGTCCATGTCGAAGTCGGCGGCTGGGGCTTCCCGGCCGGCGACGAAGCCAGCGGCGCCTGGATCGGCCTGCGCGCCATCAACCACGTGCAGCAGGTGCTGGACGGCCGCATGCCGGCCTCCCCCTTCAGCGCCGACCTGGCGCAAGCCTGCGGCGGCGGCCGCGACGCGCTGCAGAACTGGCTGGCCAAGGCCACCCAGACGCAATACGCGCAACTGGCGCGCATCGTGCTGCAGCACGGCGAATCGAACGATACCGCGCGCGCCATCCTGCTCGAAGCGGGACGCCAGGTGGAGTTGATGGGCAACGCGCTCGACGCCGGCGGCAAGCTGCCGATCGCGCTGTGCGGCGGCCTGGCCGCGCCGCTGCGCCCCTACCTGCCGGTATCGATGTTGAAACGGATCGTCACGCCGCAAGGCGATTCCGCTGCGGGCGCCTTGCGGCTGATCCAACAACGTCTGAAGGAGTAAGCCCGTGCTAGCCCAGTTGAGCGATTTCAAGCCCGATGCCGGGAGCGACACCCCCCTCTACATGCAGCTGGCGAACAAGCTGTCCGACGGGATCGCGGCCGGCGACTGGCGCGCCAACGAGGCCCTGCCGTCCGAGCGCGTGCTGTCGGACATGCTCAACATCTCGCGCGTGACGGCGCGCAAGGCGATCGACATGCTGTGCGAGCGCGGCATGTTGACCCGCAAGCGCGGCTCCGGCACCTACATCACGCCGAAACTGGAGCAGCCCCTGTCCCGCCTGACCAGCTTTTCCGAGGAGCTGCGCGAGCGCGGTTTCACCGCCGGCTCGCGCTGGCTGCAGCGCGACATCGGCATCGCCTCGCCGGTCGAGCTGCTCTCGCTCGGCCTGTCGCCCAACATGCCGGTGGCGCGCCTGAAGCGGCTGCGCACCGCCGACGACGTGGTGATGGCGATCGAGACCACCACCATCCCGGCCCAGTACATGCCGAACCCGCACAGCGTGACCGATTCGCTGTACGGCTACCTGGAAGCGAACGGCACCATCCCGATGCGCGCGCTGCAGCATATCCGCGCCGTCAACGCCAGCGCGGAACAAGCGCGCCTGGCCAATATACCTGCGGGTGCCGCGATGCTGCACATCACCCGCGTCAGTTATCTCGACAACGGCGCAGCGGTGGAACTGACCCACTCGTATTGCCGCAGTGATTATTATGAATTCGTAGCGGAGTCGCGCAGATGAGCAGTGCAATCCAAGGCAATATCCTGACCTCGGCGGGCTGGGTCCGCGGTGAGATCACCTTCAGCGACCGCATCGCCGCCATCCACGGCAGCAGCACCGAGCCGTCGAACAACCAAGACGTCTATATCCTGCCTGGCTTCATCGACCTGCACGTGCACGGCGGCGGCGGCAAGGACGTGATGGAAGGCGGCGACGCCGTCCACACCATCGCCGCCATCCACGCGAAACACGGCACCACCAGCATGCTGGCCACCACCATGACGGCGCCGCCGGAAGACATCGAACTGGCGTTGCAAGGCATCGGCAAAGCCGCCGCCCAGCGCGGCAAAGGCGAAGCGCGCGTGCTCGGCGTGCACCTGGAAGGCCCGTACATCAACTCCGGCAAGCTGGGGGCGCAGCCGCCGTTCGCGCGCACCGCCAAGCTGGCCGACGTCGAGCGCCTCGAGACCATGGCGCCGATCAAACTGATCACCGTGGCGCCGGAAATCGGCGGCCACCTGGAGCTGGTGCGCGAACTGTCGGACGCCGGCATGCGCGTGCAGATCGGCCACACCCTCGGCACCTACGAGGACGGCGTGGCCGCGCTGGAACACGGCGCGCACGGCTTCACCCACCTGTTCAACGCCATGACCGGCCTGCACCACCGCGAACCGGGCATGGTCGGCGCCGCGCTGGCCCACGCGCAGTACGCCGAATTCATTCCCGACCTGCTGCACGTGCACCCCGGCGCCATCCGCACCGCGCTGCGCTGCATCCCGCAGCTGTACTGCGTGACCGATTCGACCGCCGCCACCGGCATGCCGGACGGCGAGTACATGCTGGGCCGCCACACCGTCATGAAGTGCATGGGCGGCGTGCGCCTGCCCGACGGCACGCTGGCCGGCAGCACCCTCACCATGGACCAGGCGCTGCGCAACCTGGTCGGACTCGGCCTCGATCTGGCGGACGCCTCGGCACGGGTCTCAACGTATGCGGCCGACTATCTCGGCCTGCAAGAGCGGGGCCGCCTGGCCCCCGGCGCCTACGCCGACTTCGTGGTGCTCGACCGTGACCTGAATCTCAAAGCCGTCTATATCGAAGGAGAATTGTTGTGACCTCAATGATGTTGAAAGAAGCCCTGTCCGCAGCCGATTGCGTAGCCCTCCAGCTGGCCAGCGATGGCGACCGTTACGCGGAGCTGGGCCGCAAATTGAGGAGCACGTCCTTCTCGACCGCGCTGACCATCGCCCGCGGCAGCTCCGACCACGCCTGCGCCTACGCCGCCTACCTGATCATGGCCCGCCTGGGCCGCGTGGTGGCGTCGCTGCCGATGTCGCTGGTGACCCTGAACAAATCGCCGCTGATCACCCGCGACACGCTGGCGATCTCGATCTCGCAATCGGGCCAGAGCCCGGACGTGGTCGAGCCGATCCGCTACTTCCGCGACGGCGGCGCCACCACCATCGCGCTGGTCAACGACATCGATTCGCCATTGGCGCACGCCGCCGAGTGGGCGATCCCGCTGCGCGCCGGCAAAGAGCAGAGCGTGGCCGCCACCAAGAGCTTCATCACCAGCATGGTGGCCGGCGCCCGCCTGGTCGCCGCCTGGCAGAACGATCCGGAGCTGCTGGCCGGCCTGGAAGCCCTGCCCGACTCGCTGCGCGCGGCGACCAAGGAAGACTGGAGCTCGGCCATCGAAGTGCTGGCGCCGGCCCGCAACATCATGGTGGTCGGCCGCGGCATCAGCTTCCCGGTGGCTTTGGAAGCTTCGCTGAAATTCAAGGAAACCTCGGCGCTGCAGGCGGAAGCCTTCAGCGGCGCGGAGATCAAGCACGGCCCGATGGCGCTGATCGAAGAAGGCTACCCGCTGGTGATCTTCGCCACCCGCGGCCCGACGCAGGCGGGCCTGCTGCAACTGGCGACCGAGATGCGCGGCCGTGGCGCGCGCGTGCTGCTGGCCGCGCCGGCCGACGTGGCCGAACGCGACCTGACGTTGCCGGTGGCGGCGACGCCGGATCTCGATCCCATCGTGGCGATCCAGGCCTTCTACGTGATGGCGGCCCAGCTGTCGGCGGCGCGCGGTATGGACCCGGACGCACCGCGCCACCTGAGCAAAGTTACCAAGACCAACTAAGCAATGTCGCTCGCGCACCCGTCATTCCCGCAGAAGCGGGAATCCATACTGAAACGGCGCTCACGCTCAGCATGGATTCCCGCCTTCGCGGGAATGACGGCGGCGCTGGCCATGTCTGCCGCCCTTGCGACGCCTGACAAAATCGAATTCTGGACCTTCAGCATGAAGCCCAAGTTCACGCCCTATTTCGAGACGCTGGTGAAGCACTACGAAGCCGGTAATCCGGGAGTGAAAGTGGAATGGGTCGACTTCCCGTGGGACATAATCCAGACCAAGCTGGTGACGCGCATCGTCGCCGGCACACCGCCCGCACTGGTCAACCTGAACGTGCCCTGGGCCGACGAATTCGCCCGCGACGGTTTGCTCACGCCGGTCGACGCCCTGCTCGGCGACGCCCGCCCGCGCTACCTTCCCAGCACGCTGGAAGACCTGACCTTCGGCGGTAAGCTCAGTCGCCACATCTACGGCTTCCCGATGTACAGCAACGTCGCCGTGATCGCCTACAACACCCGGATCTTCAAGGCCGCCGGCATCGCGCGCGCGCCGCGCGATCTCGACGAGCAGCTGCTGTTCGCGCGCCGGATCGCCGCCCGCACCGGCAAGGCCGGCCTGTGCCCCGCGCTGTCCAAGATCGACGGCCTGATGATGCAGCAAGGCCTGGCCGTGATCCAGAACGGCAAGGCGGTGTTCAACTCGCCCGCCCACGTCGCGCTGATCAAAAAGCTGGCCGAGACCTACCAGGCCGGCGGCCTGCTGAAGGACGCGCTGTTCGCCGAGGATAACTTCCCGGCCGCGATCGACGCCTACAAGGGCGGCCGCCTCGGCATGCTGCTGGCGCCGCCGACGGCCGTCAAGCGCATCCAGAGCGACGCCAGGGACATCTACGCCATCACCGACGTCGCCCCCGCGCCGCTGGGCCCCACCGGCATCGCCGACGGCGGTTGGCTGATCCACTTCGCCGTGCCCAAGAACGTCGACGCCAAACTGCTGCCGGCGGTCGGCAAGTTCGCCCGCTACCTGACCAACGACGCCAACCAGCTGGCCTTCGCCAAGCAGGCCAGCGTGTATCCGGCGATGGCGCAGGCGGCCAACGATCCCTTCTTCATGACGGTGCCGCCGGGCGCCGGCGCGGCCGAGAAGGCCGTATCGGCGGGGGCGGTGTCGATGCCGCATGCGCACACGCTGTACGTGGCCGGCGTCACCGACTACGACGAACTGCGCCGCTACCTGGTCAAGGCCGTCGAAGCCGGCGTCACCGGCAAGCAGGACGTGAAGCAGGCGCTGGACCAGGCGGTGGCGATCTGGAACAAGAAACTCACAGCGCAGCGGAGCCACGAAGATGAACGCTGAAAAAGCCGACGTCGTTCCCGCGAAAGCGGGAACCCATGCCGAGCGCGATCAGACACGTTCTATGGATTCCCGCGTGCGCGGGAATGACAACGCGCGCCGCATCAACCTGACCGCCTGGCTGTTCCTGGCCCCCGCGCTGGCGCTGCTGGCCGTGTTCTCGTTCTGGCCGGTGGCCTTCGGCTCGCTGCTGGCCTTCACCGACTACAGCCTGATACGCGACACCCACTGGGTCGGCCTGGACAACTTCCGCTACATCTTCGACAACGAAATGTTCGTCACCGGCCTGAAAAACTCGCTTATCTTCCTGCTGATGGTGCCCTTCGTGCAGATCGGCGCGCTCACGCTCGCGGTGCTGGTCAACAACCAGCTGCCCGGCATCCGCTACTTCCGCGCCGCCTTCTACGTGCCGGTGGTGACCACGGTGTCGGTGGTCGGCATCATGTGGGGCTTCATGTTTCACGAACAGGGCGCGCTCAATTACGTGCTGATGACGCTGCGGCTGGTCGGCGCGCCGGTCGGCTGGCTGTCCAACGACAGCCTGGCGCTGTTCGCCATCATGTTCGTCACCTTGTGGCGCGGCCTGGGCTGGTACATGGTGATGTACCTCGCCGCATTGCAAGCCGTCCCCGCCGACATGCAGGAAGCGGCCATCCTCGACGGCGCCAACCGCTGGCAGCGTTTCTGGCGGATCACCGTGCCGATGCTGCGCCCCACCATCATGGTCTGCACCATCCTGTCGGTGCTGGCCGCGCTGAAGGCCTACCAGGAAGTGGACGTGCTGACCCAGGGCGGCCCGATGAACTCCACCTTCACCGGCTTGTACTACGCCTACGACCAGGGCCTCAAGCACCTGAAGCTGCCGCGCGCGCTGGCCGCCAGCTTCGTCATGTCCATCTTCTGCATCGGCATCGCCCTGCTCTGCCTTCGCTACATCAAGCCCAAGCACCGATGATGAAGACCTTCGCTCATTACCTTCTGCTGTGCGCGATCGCGGTGGTCTGCGTGTTCCCGTTCTGGTGGACGCTGGTGACGGCCATCTCCACCGAGGGCAACATCTTCGCCTTCCCGCCGACCTTCTGGCCGAACGCGCCGTCGCTCGAGAACTTCGCCGAAGTGTTCAAGGCGATTCCGATCTGGTCCTTCTTCCGCAACTCGGTCCTGATCGCCGCCTGCACCGTGTTCTGGAAGCTGGCGCTGTGCTCCGCCGCAGCCTACCCGCTGGCGCGCATGCACTTCAAGGGCCGCAAGCTGGTGTTCGGCCTGATACTCGCCACGCTGGTGCTGCCGTCGGAGGTGAACTTCCTGGTCAACTTCATCACCGTGACGAAACTGAGCCTGGTCGACACCTACACCGGCGTGATCCTGCCCAACGTCGTCACGGCGGTCGCCATCCTGCTGCTCAAGCAAGCCTTCGAGGAAGTGCCGCAGGATTTGATCGACGCCGCCCGCGTCGACGGCGCCTCCGAATGGACCATCTTCAGCAAGATCATGCTGCCGCTGATCGCGCCGTGGCTGGCCACGGTCGGCATCCTGACCGCGGTCGAGGCGTGGAACGAATATATCTGGCCCTCCATCGTGATGAGCAAGCCCGACGAATTCCCGCTGTCGGTGGGCGTGCTGTATTTGCGCGGCACCTTCGGCAGCAGCACGCGCGTGATCGCCGCCGGCACCATCTTGACCATCCTGCCCACGCTGGCAGCCTTCCTCTTTACTCAACGATTCTTCATGCGTGGCATGGACGGAGCTGTGAAATGACCCCTACCCAAAACGACCTAAGAAAACTCGCCGGACAGCTGATCATGATCCGCTTCCCCGGCACCGTGCTCGATGCCGCCACCGCCGGTTTCATCCAGGCCAACGGCATCCGCGCCGTCTGTCTGTTCCGCGGCAATATGACCGACTCCGAACAGCTGGCCAGGCTGACCGCCGACCTGCGCGCCGTCATGGGCCCCGAGTCGCTGATCGGCATCGACCAGGAAGGCGGCGCCGTGGTGCGCTCGACCTGGGTGCCGGCGCCGCCGGCCGCAATGGGCCTGGGCGCCGCCGACGACACCGACCTGGCCCACCGCACCGGCGCCGCCGTGGCGCGCGCGGTCAAGGCGCTGGGCTTCAACTGGAACTTCGCGCCGGTGCTGGACCTGAACAACAACCCGCACAACCCGGTGATCGCCGAACGCTCCTTCGGCGCCGAGCCGCTGCGCGCCGCCGAACTGGCGATGGCGTGGATGGCCGGCAGCCACGCGGAAGGCGTGGCCTGCTGCGTCAAGCACTTCCCCGGCCACGGCGACACCAACGTCGATTCGCACCGCGACCTGCCGACCGTGAACAAGCCGGTCGAGGAACTGGACCGCATGGAGCTGGCGCCGTTCCGCATCGCCTCCGCTGCGGGTCCTCGTTCTGCGCCGGCCATCATGACCGCCCACATCGTCTACCCGACGCTGGACGCCGACAATCCGGCCACCATGTCGCGCCGCATCCTCACCGGCCTGCTGCGCGAGGAGTGGAAATACAAGGGCGTCGTCATCACCGACGGCATGGACATGCACGCCATCGCCGGCCGCTACGGCGTGGGCAACGCCGCCGTGCGCGCGCTGGCCGCCGGCGCCGACATGGTGATGGCGCTGGGCACCACCGAAACGCAGAACGAGACGCTGGACGCCATCGCCGCCGCCATCGCCTCCGGCCAGCTGGCGATGGAAGACGTCGAGCAGCGCCTGGAGCGCCTGGCGTCGCTGGCGCTGGCCTATCCCTGCAAGCCGCGCTCCTACAAGGAAGACGCCGCCGACCGCGAGCTGATGGCCGAAGGCTGGCGCCGCAGCCTGACCGCCTACGGCGCGCCTGCCCGCCCGCCCGAGGGCGCGCGGGTGCGCCTGGTGGTGCGCCAGGACGTGGTCAGCGACGGCGTGTCCGAAGCCGGCGTGCCGGCCGAAGGCGTGGCCGCCTCGCTGCGCCGCCTGTACGACGTCGAACTGACCACCTTCGCCGACGCCGACAGCTTCGACTGGAGCGCGCTGCCGCAGGACGGCCGCTACACGATCCTGGCCTCGACCTCGCGCCTGCGCTACGGCGAGCACGCGCGCGCCACTTGGAAGCCGGACCTGCACCTGGCCTTGTGGAATCCGTACCAGGCGCTCGACATCCAGGCGCCGGCGCTGATGACCTACGGCTTCGCCCAGCCGGCGCTGGACGCGGTCAAGGGCTGGCTGTGCGGCGAGCTGGAAGCGAGCGGCAACGCACCGGTGCCCGGCTTCGACAAGTAAGTAAACCGAAAATTAGCCAACACCGTCGTTCCCGCGCAAGCGGGAATGACGCGCAAAAGGGGGAGGACGCAACATGGACAACAAAAAAATACGCAACCCGAAATTCTGGGTCCCCAGCCTGTACCTGGCGCAGGGCCTGCCGTTCTTCGCGGTGGCGATCGTCGCCAACCAGATGTTGAAGAGCATGGGCGTGCCCAACGACGAGCTCAATCACTGGACCGGCTTGATCGGCTTCGCCTGGGTGTTCAAGCCATTGTGGAGTCCCTTCCTGGAACTGGCCAGCAGCAAGAAGCTGGTGGTGGTCGGCTTCCAGATCTTCGGCGGCTTGTGCCTGGGTGGCGTGGCGCTGGCGCTGCACGCGCCGTTCTGGTTCGCCGCCTGCATGGCCATGCTCGCGCTGGTGGGCATCTCGTCGGCCACGCACGACATCTCCTGCGACGGCTTGTATATCTCCAGCCTCGATGAAAAAGGCCAGGCCAAGTACGCCGGCTGGACCGGCACCTTCTTCAACGCCGGCAAGTTCTTCACCACCGGCGGCCTGCTGCTGCTGGCCGGCCACTTCGAGAAGACCTTGGGCGTGGTGCCGGCATGGACCATCAGCTTCTGCATCCTGGCCGTCATCATGGTGGCGCTGGGCCTGTACAACAGCTGGGCGCTGCCGACCGCGAAGAACGAAGCCGCGGCCGACACCAACGCCGGCGCCATCGCCCGCACCCTGTGGGAAGTGATCGTCGAATTCTTCAGGAAGCCCGGCATCTGGGTCTCGATCCTGTTCATCATCCTGTTCCGCGCCGGCGAGGCGCAGGTGCAGTCGATCGGCCCGCTGTTCCTGCGCGAGGCGCGCCACCTCGGCGGCCTCGGACTGACCACCGCCGAAGTGGGCGCCGTGTACGGCACCGTCGGCACCGTGGCCTTCGTGGTCGGCAGCATCGCCGGCGGCTACTTCACCTCGTGGCTCAGCCTCAAACGCGCCATCCTGTGGCTGATCCTGGCGGTCAACCTGCCCAACCTCGCGTTCTACCTGCTGTCGGTGTTCCAGCCCGCGGAGCTGTCGGTGATCGGCGTGGCGCTCAGCGTCGAGATGTTCGGCTACGGCTTCGGCTTCGTCGGCCTGATTTTGTACATGATGCAGGTGGTCGCGCCGGGCAAGTACCAGACCGCGCACTACGCCTTCGCGACCGGCATCATGCAGCTCGGCTTCGTGCTGTTCAAGCTGTTCAGCGGCGACATCCAGATCTCGCTGGGCTACCAGCACTTCTTCGTGTGGGTGATGCTGTGCGCGATCCCGGTGGCGATCCTGTCGCAGCTCATTCCGATGGCCGCGCGCCCGCAGGCCGAGCAAGAGCCGGCGCCGCAAGCCGTGCGCGCGGGTTAAGCGGATGGCCAGCGTCAGCCTCAAACAGATCGTCAAGCGCTACGACCAGACCCAGGTGGTGCACGGCGTCGACCTCGATATCGCCGACGGCGAATTCATGGTCTTCGTCGGCCCTTCCGGCTGCGGCAAGTCGACGCTGCTGCGCATGATCGCCGGCCTGGAGGACATCAGCGGCGGCACGCTGCACATCGGCGGCGCGCTGGCCAACCACATCGCGCCGGCGCAGCGCAAGCTGGCCATGGTGTTCCAGTCCTACGCGCTGTATCCGCACATGACGGTGTACGAGAACATGGCCTTCGCGCTCAAGCTGGCCGGCCGCAAGCCGGCCGAGGTGGCGGCGGCGGTGGAGCGCGCCGCGGCCATCCTGCAGATCGCCCCGCTGCTCAAGCGCCGCCCCAGGGAGCTGTCCGGCGGCCAGCGCCAGCGCGTCGCCATCGGCCGCGCCATCGTGCGCACGCCGGAGGTGTTCCTGTTCGACGAGCCGCTCTCCAACCTCGACGCCAGCCTGCGGGTGCAGATGCGGGTCGAGATCAGCCGCCTGCACCAGGAGCTGAAGACCACCATGATCTACGTCACCCACGACCAGGTCGAGGCGATGACCCTGGGCCAGCGCATCGCGGTGTTCAACGCCGGGGGCATCGAGCAGGTCGGCACGCCGCATGAGCTGTACAACCATCCGGCCAACCTGTTCGTGGCCGGCTTCCTCGGCACGCCGAAGATGAACTTCATCGCCGGCGAGGTCGTCGCCGCCGGCGCCGGCCACGCCAGCGTGCTGCTGCCCGGCGGCGCCGTGGTCGAGGTGGACGCCTGCGGTTCCGAACCCGGCCCGCAGCGCGGCGACCGCGTCACGCTGGGCGTGCGCGCCGAGCACCTGTCCATCGTCGACGGCGCCGCCGATGGCGCCAACACCATGGCCGTCGGCATCGGCCACGTGGAATACCTGGGCGACCTGTCGATCGTCTACACCACGCTGGCCGGCGCCGGCGAAATGATCGCCGTCAAGCGGGCCGCCGAGGCGCCGCCGCTGCGCGCCGGCGACCTCGCCCGCATCCACCTGCCGCCGTCGCGTTGCCTGCTGTTTGACGCCGGCGGCCGGGCGCATGCGCGCGGGCCGACACACGCTTGAATTCGTAATTCGAACCGGTTTTATGTAACAATACGCGGGTTTACACTGTCGCGATGGCATGGCGTACCCGCCGGCCCTCTAAATTGTTTGATAGAAGGATAATTCATGTCCCACATTCGTCTCGCTCGTATTAGCCTGATCCTGGCCGCCATCGGCCTGAACGCCGCACCGGCCATGCTGGGCATGTCCCCCGTCTACGCCGCCGAAGCCGCCAAGCCGGCCGAGCCGCCCAAGGACACCGTGCGTCCAGAGATCTACAAGCTGATCGACCCGGTCCAGACCAAGGAACTGCTGGCGGCCAAGAACTACACCGAATTCAAGAACCGCATCGACACCGCGGCCGCGATGCCGAACGTGACGCCGTACGAAGACTTCATCCTCAACCAGATGCGCGTGCAACTGGGCCAGGCCACCGGCGACTATCCAGGCACCATCAAGGCGCTGACCGGCATGATCGACTCGGGCCGCCTCAAGCCGGAAGACAAGTTGCGCTTCATCGACGCCGTCGGCGGCATCTACTACAGCAATATCAAGGACTACGACCAGGCCATCGCCTGGTTCACCCGCTACGGCACCGAGTCGGGCGACACGCTCAAGCAGCGCCAGTACATCGTGCGCTCCTACTTCTTCAAGAACGACTTCGCCACCGCCAAGGCCGAAGCGCTGAAGGATGTCGAAGCGGCCAAGAAGTCCGGCGCCACCCCGCCGAAGGACGAGCTTAACCTGCTGGGCAACGTCGGCATCAAGACCAAGGACACCGAGCTGTATCTGCAGGCGGTGGAAGAGCTGACCCGCTACTACCCGAGCGAAGACTACTGGTTCGACCTGCTCAACCGCACCCGCGGCAAGAAATCCTACGCGCCGCGCCTGGACCTGGACATCGCCCGCCTGAAGGCGCTGGCCGCGCCATCGAAGATGGAGCCCGAGGACTATGCGGAAATCGCCGAACTGGCGGTGCTGGGCGGCTTCTTCACCGAAGCCAAGATCGCCATGGACAAGGGCTACCCGGGCGCCATCCCGGCCGACAAGAACAAGGCCGCGCTGCAAAAAATCCGCGACAGCGCCAACAAGGGCGCCGCCGACGATGCGAAGAACATCGACAAGGGCATCGAATCGGCGACCAAATCGAAGGACGGCGTCGGCATGGTCAACCTGGGCTACAACTTCGTGACCCTGGGCCAGGCCGACAAGGGCATCGAGCTGATGAAGCAAGGCATCGCCAAGGGCGTGGCCAAGAATCCTGAGGACGCCAAGCTGCGCCTGGCCTACGCGCTGGCCATCGCCGGCAAGAAGGATGAATCGGTCAAGCTGCTGGAAACCATCGGCGGCGCCGACGGCCGCGGCGACCTGGCGCGCTACTGGATCATGTACCAGAACCCGCCAAAAGCAGCACCGGCGGAAGCCAAGTAATCCACGAAAACCGGCCTCGCGCCGGTTTTTTTTATCGCCGCATCGCCGCCGACAAGGCATCGAGCAACTGGTGCCCGCCGTCGTTGCTCAACTCCCAGAACATCGCCCCGCGCAGACCCTGCGCCTTGATGTAGCGGGCTTTCTCCCTGATCGAAGCCGGGTCTTCGTAGCTGATCCAGACCCGTTCCTGCGCGTGGTACAGATACGGCGCCTTGGCCGCCTCATTCCAGTAGCGCCGGTAGCCTTGGCCGCCCTCGCCTGCCGCCGTCAGATAGCCCTGCTTGAGCAGATGGCCGTACCCATAAGAATTGCCGCCGTCCACGCCGCCGCTGGCGCCGCCGTCGCACGGCTGGTACTGGCCGTCGCCGTTGGCGCCGGGCGCGCAGCCCTTCCAGCCGTAGCCGTAGAACGGCACGCCCAGCACCAGCTTGTCCGCCGCCACGCCGGCCTGCAGGTAGCGCCGCACCGAGCCCGCCGCGTAGAAGCCGCCGGCCGCCGCCGGATCTGCGGGATCGGCCGCCAGCGCCGCGTGGTGGCCGCTGCTTTTCTCCCACGGCATGTGGTAGTCGTAGGCCATGATGTTGATCCAGTCCAGGCTCTGCGACAGCTGTTTGATCCAGCCGCTGCCGGCCGCGCCCTGCTTGACGTAGTTGGCGTTGCCGCCGGCCGCGATGGTGATGCTGTAATGCTTGCGATCGGCCCTGCCGGCGGCGTCGAAGGCGGCGCGCAGTTCGCGCGCCAGCAGGATGAAGTTCTGCTTGTCCGCCGGCCGCGCGCACACCGCGCCCGCCACGCAAGGCACGCCGGCCTCGGTCGGATATTCCCAGTCGATATCGACCCCGTCCAGGCCGAAGCGCCGCATCAGCTTCACCGCCGAGGCCACGAAGCTGGCGCGCGCCGGCGCGCTGTCGGCCACGTTGGAAAACTGGTTCGACCAGTCCCAGCCGCCGACCGACACCACCACCCTGAAGCGCGGATGCTGTTTTTTCAGCGCCACCAGCGCGCGCAGGTTGGCGCCGTCCCGGGCGGCGTCGCGGAACACCAGCGCGCCGTTGGCCGCGGCGGCGTCGCCGGCCGCGTCCTGGCACGCCGCCACGTAGTTGACCGAGGGCTCGGGGTTGCCATGCCGGCCGTTCCAGCAGACGTCGAGGAAGGCGTACAAGGCCATCGTCAGCCGCCCGGCGCCGACGTTGGCGGCGGTGACGGGAAAGGCGTCCGACTTCCAGCCGGGATAGTAGCCGACGATTTCCGGCGCGGTGGCGGCGCTGGTGACGGGCAAGGCGACGGCCAGCGCGGCCGCCATGGCCCAGCGTTTCAGGTGGTGCATATGCATGGTTCCTTGCAAGGTTAGCCGGCGTTCAGTTCCGCCACGAAGTCGTACATGTCGCCGCGGAAGTAGGAGCGGCAGAATTCCACCGCGCGGCCGTCGCGCAGGAAGCCGAGCCGCTCGACCGACAGGCCGGCGTCGCCCTCCTTGGCCTGCAGCAGCGCGGCCTGTTCGGCGTTGAGCAGCAGCGCCGACAGCCGCTGCAGGGCGCGCACCGGCCGGTTGCCGGCCCGCTCCAGCGCATCGTACATCGAGACGTCGACCGCCTCCAGCGACGGCAGGCAGGACGCCACGATGGTCGCGTACTCCAGGCACATCGGCACGTCGTCGGCGTAGCGCATGCGGTGGAAGCGGTACACCGCCGCGCCGGGACTGAGCCGCAGCCGCATCGCCTCGTCCGGCGTGACCGTGCCCTCCGAGCGCTTGAGCCAGACGCTGCGCGGCGTGCGCCCGCGCGCCCGCATGTCCTCGGAAAACGAGGTCAGCTTGGCGAAGTTCTTCTCGATGCGGGTGTTGATGAAGTTGCCGGAGCCGGGCCGGCGCACCAGCACGCCCTCGGCGACCAGGCCGTCGATCGCCTTGCGCACCGTGATGCGCGACACCGACAGGTCGGCCGCCAGCTGGCGCTCGGCCGGCAAGGCGTCCTCCGGCTTGAGCAAATGCTGCTCGATGGCCGAGCGCAAGGCCCGCTGCAGGCGCTGGTACAGCGGCAGGTTACTGGTCTCATTGAGGTGCGCCCGGATGTGTACCAGTGGTGTCAGAGTATCGCTGTCCATAACGCTGCAGGCATCCTGTTTGTAGTTGTCAATTGATAATACCAAAAAAAGACCAGCGCACAGCCGCCGTCACCTTTCGGATCTGCAAATAATTTTCGCAACACCCGCCAAGCCCGCATGGATGCTGGCTTTCAGGCTGTTGTATATCATCACAAGCGCGCTCCCTACCGGCGCTGCGGCGGTATTACATAGTTGCCGAAGACACACTCTGTATGCTGCATACAACATTCCAGAAAAGAATTTCAAAGTGGTAGTGATCTGGTATTAAAAGACAGGTATATTGGCGTTGGATTGGTTTTGTAAGTGGTTTGTAAGAAGTAAAAAGAACGGCATCAACAATCAGTGGGCTCGGCGGAGCCTTCATCAACGGGAGGGAATATGTACCAAAATTCAAATAACACGAAAATGTCCAAACTGACGCCTATCGCGACCGCAGCTGCCATCCTGGCGCTGAGCGTCTCGATGACCGCTCAGGCACAACAGGCCGCGGCGGAAAAAGAGCCTGCAGTGGTGGTGGTCAGCGGCATCCGCGGTTCGCTGCAGCAATCGCTGTCGGTCAAGCGCAACGCGTCGAGCAACGTCGACGTGATCACCGCCGAAGACGTCGGCAAGATGCCGGACAAGAACGTCGCCGACTCGCTGCAACGCATCCCCGGCGTGAACATCTCCACCTCGGGCGCCGGTTCGGGCGGCTTCGACGAAAACGACCGCGTGTCGATGCGCGGCACCGCGCCGTCGCTGACCCAGACCCTGATCAACGGCCACGCCGTCGCCTCGGGCGACTGGTTCGTGCTCGACCAGGTGGGCGGCGCCGTCGGCCGTTCCGCTTCCTACTCGCTGCTGCCGTCGGAAATCGTCGGCCAGGTGGTGGTCTACAAATCGCCGACCGCCGACCAGATCGAAGGCGGCTCGAGCGGCTCGATCGACATCCGCACCCGCCATCCGCTGGACTTCAAGCAGCCGATCTCGATGGAGGCGACGGTGCAGGCGGTGTACGCCACCCTGCCGGAAAAAACCGATCCGCAGGTGAGCGCGCTGTTCAACTGGAAGAACGAAGCCGGCACGCTGGGCCTGATGGTGCAGGGCTTCTCGGAAAAGCGCAGCCTGCGCCGCGACGGCCAGGAACTGCTGCAGTGGACCCAGGTCGCGCCGACCAACGCCGCCGTCAAGACCAATCCCGACCTGGCCAACGTCTGGTTCCCGCGCCTGATCGGTTCCTCGCTGTTCCAGCAGGAGCGCAAGCGCAAGGGCGGCCTGATCGACCTGCAATTCAAGCCTAGCCGCGACCTCAGCCTGGAAGCGACCTACTTCCGCTCGAAGATGGACGCGTCCAACTTCAACACCAACTACATGACCGACATGAACGGTTCCGGCATGCTCGGTTCGGGCGTCGCGCCCGATGCCGGCTACGTGATCCGCAACGGCACGCTGGTGTCGGCCTCGTTCGCCAACCAGGGCACGGCCGCCAAGCCGCTGCGCTACGGCATCGTCGACGACATCGTCCGCGAAGGCGCCTACGCCCAGACCGAGTTCTTCGACCTGGACGGCAAATGGCGCGCCACCGACCGCCTGGTGTTCACCGCCAAGGCCGGCTCCACCAAGGGCAAGGGCGTTACCCCGAGCCAGGGCGTGTTCGAGGGCGACGTCAACAACTCCGGCGCCAGCTACCAGTTGAACGGCCTGGGCAGCCCGGCCAACGTCAAGTTCCCCAACATCGACGTCTCCAAGTTCACCGGCACCCCGCTGGACTGGGTGTTCGGCGTCTCGCCGGCCACCACCGACGATAAAGAGACCTACGGCCAGATCGACGCCGCCTTCGCGCTCGACAACGGCGTGTTCCGCGAACTCAAGTTCGGCGTGCGCGGCTCGCACCACACCCGCGCCAACTTCGAAGTGGCGCAAGGCCCGAACTGGGCCAACACCGACGTCGGCGGCAGCAGCACCAACCCGGCCTGGAACGGCACCACCTATCCTGGCAACTTCGGCAAGGACCTGGGCGGCGACTTCCCTCGGAATGTCTGGATCCTCGATCCGGCGATCCTGAACGCCTGGGGCGACCTGCACTCGAACCGCGATGTCTCGCGCACCTACTACCAGGACATGTTCGACCTGAAGGAAAACACCAAGGCGATCTACGCCCAGGCCGAGATGGAAGGCGAAGGCTGGAGCGGCAACGTCGGCCTGCGCGTCGTGCGCACCGAAGGCACCTCGAACGGCTACCAGATCCTGCAGAACCAGCCGGCCGGCGGCACGCTGCCAGCCTATCCATGGGGCGGTTTCGTGCAGAAGACGGCGATCGATAACAACAGCACCATTCCGCTGCCTAGCCTGAACCTGAAGTTCGACCTGCGCTCCGACCTGGTGGCCCGCGTCGGCCTGTCGCGCACCATGACCCGTCCCGACTACGGCGCCCTGGGCGGCGCGGTGCTGCTGACCGACGAGACCCACACCGGCAACGGCGGCAACGCCGCGCTCAAGCCGGTCAAGTCGAACAACCTGGACGCCAGCCTGCAATGGTACTTCGCACCGCGCGCCCTGCTGTCGGCCGGCGTGTTCTACATGGACCTGCATGACTACGTCGGCTACGGCGTCAGCACCGGCACCTTCATCGACAGCCGCGCTTCGCAGGAACAGAAGAAGCCGGTGTTCGCGACCTACAGCATCACCTCGCCGATCAACGTCGGCGCCAAGGTCAAGGGCATCGAACTGGCGGCGCAGGTACCGGTCGGCATGGGCTACGGCTTCGACGCCAACGCCACCTTCGCCGACTCGCACCTGGACTTCGGCGCCTGCCCGGCGATGCAGACCGCCACTTCCGGCGATCCATGCGACATGTTGGGCGCCTCGAAGACCACCGCCAACGCCGGCGCGTACTACGAGAACGACAAGTTCAACGTCCGTCTGAGCTACGCATGGCGCTCGGCCTTCCTGGCGGCCCAGGACCGCGGCACGCCGCTGTACCAGGACGCCTCGGGCACCGTGTCGGCCTCGTTCAACTACAACATCAGCAAGAACATCGTGCTGACCTTGAGTGGCCAGAACCTGAACAACCCGATCCTGAAGAACTACATCTTCAACAAGGATCAACCGGCACGCTTCTATGCCAACGGCGCGCAGTACTACGCCGGCCTGCATATCAAGTACTGATCGGCAACCGCTTCATTGTGTAGTCTGTTCCCGCCACGGCCGCTCCCGGCCCTGGCGGGTTTTTTTATGCCATCATACGATTCATGAACCAGATCATCGAATACCAGGACCTCGACCCGGCGCGCTTTTATGGCGAGATCGCCGGCCGCTACCGGCCCGCCGTGCTGCGCGGCTTCGTGCGCCACTGGCCGGCCGTGCAGCAGGCGCGGCAAGCGCCGGAAGCGCTGTGCCAGTACCTGATCGGGTTCGACAGCGGCCACCAGGTCGACGCCGTCATGACGCCGCCGGAGCAGCGCGGGCGGCTGTTCTACCAGCCGGACATGGAGGGCTTCAATTTCGTCCGCAACAAGGTGCCGGTGTCGAAGGTGATCGAGCAGCTGGCGCGCTACTCGCAGTTCGAGGCGCCGCCGTCGGTGGCGATCCAGAGCGCGCTGATCGACGACTGCCTGCCGCGGTTCGCGCTGCACAACGTGGCGCCGGCGCTGCCGCCGTCGGTGCGGCCGCGCCTCTGGCTGGGCAACACCATCACCACGCCGGCGCACTTCGACGAATCGTACAACCTGGCCTGCGTGGTCAGCGGCGAGCGGCGCTTCACGCTGTTCCCGCCCGGGCAGGTCGGCAACCTGTATATCGGCCCGCTCGATTTCGCGCCGACGCCGACGCCGATCAGCATGGTCGATTTCCGCGCGCCGGATTACGCGCGGCACCCGCGCTTCCGGCAGGCGCTGGACGCGGCGCTGGTGGCCGACCTGCTGCCGGGCGACGCGCTGTTCATCCCGCCGCTGTGGTGGCACCACGTGCAGTCGAACGGCATCCTGAACATGATGGTCAACTACTGGTGGAAGAACGAGCTGCCGGCGCCGCAAGCCGGCGCCACCTTCGAAGCGCTGGTGGCCACGCTGCAAAGCATGAAGCACCAGCCGCCGGAACTGCGCGCCGCATGGGGCGCGATCTTCCAGCACTACGTGTTCGATCCGGCGCAAGACCCGTCGGCGCACATACCGGAGCACAAGCAAGGCGTGCTGCACAACGCCCGCCCGCCTTTGCCGGAACGCTGATACCGCAAAGCTGTGGACAAAAAAACCCAAAATCGCAGATTCAAGCGGATTTCAGTTGCTTTTGAAAGTAGCTTATGGGAAACTAAATCCATCAAATAAATCGAAATAACCAAATAACTTATTTCGTAGCGCTAAGCACCCCTCACCCGTGCTACCTCAAGTGAAGTCACCTCAGATGACCTCCACCACCGCCGATCGTCGAGGCGTGGTTGGTCACGATTGGAGAATTAAAATGAAAATTAAAGACATGAAGGTAGGGGTGCGCCTGGGCGCTGGTTTTGCTGTCTTGCTCGCCATGCTGGTCGCTATTGCCGGCCTGGGCATTCACAGCTTAAGCCTGTCCAACGACGCGCTGCATCACATCGTCGACGTCAATATGAAGAAGATCGGTTTGATCGAGGAAATGTCAACCTCGATCCACGTCGTCGCCCGCGTCACCCGGACGATCGCCCTGTTGTCCGACGAAGCCGAGGCCCACAAGCAACACGAGAAAATAGACACGGCGCGTATCAGATTCGATACGGCCTACGACCAGTTGGGAAAGATGCGGTTCGACGATGCGGGCAAGGCACTCATGGCGCGGATTAAAGACGAAGTCGCCACCGCGCGCGCGGCCAACAATCGCTTCGCACTACTGCTCAAGTCCGATACGGACGAGGCCATCGCGCTGCTGCTCAAGGAGGCGATCCCGACCACGACGAAATTGCAAACCACATTGGAAGAGTTCGACAATCTGCAACAGGAAAAAAGCACCGAGGACGAAACCACGGCGACGCAGGTCTATCAAAACACCTTGGCCTCTATGCTAGGACTCGCCGTGACCGCAGTCATCCTCGGCAGCCTGATCGCCTGGGCAACGACCCGCTCCATCACCGCTCCCCTGGGGCGCGCCGTCGCCATGGCCAGGACGGTGGCGGCCGGCGACCTGACCAGCCGGATCCAGATAGAATCGTCCGACGAAACCGGGCAATTGCAACAGGCACTCAAGGAAATGAATGACAGTCTCGCCAACATCGTCAGCAAGGTACGTAGCGGGACCGACACCATCGCCACGGCGTCGAGCCAGATCGCCAGTGGCAACCTCGACTTGTCGTCCCGCACCGAGCAGCAGGCGGGATCGCTAGAAGAGACCGCTTCGGCAATGGAAGAGCTGACCAGCACCGTCAAACAAAACGCCGACAACGCCCGCCAGGCAAATCTGCTGGCCATCTCGGCTTCCGACACGGCGAGCAAAGGTGGCTCCGTGGTGGCGGCGGTGGTGCGGACCATGGGAGGAATCAGCGACTCGTCGAAAAAAATTGTGGACATCATCAGCGTCATCGACGGCATCGCATTCCAGACCAATATTCTGGCCTTGAATGCCGCTGTGGAGGCGGCGCGCGCCGGCGAGCAGGGTCGCGGCTTCGCAGTGGTCGCCTCGGAAGTGCGCAACCTCGCGCAACGGTCGGCCGCCGCCGCCAAGGAAATCAAAACCTTGATCAACGATTCTGTCGACAAGGTCGACAGCGGCACCCGGCAGGTTGAAGAAGCGGGTGCGGCGATGCAGGCCATCGTTCACAGTATCAAAAGCGTCGCAGAGGTCATCGGCGAAATCAGCGCCGCCAGCCAAGAGCAAACATCGGGTATCGACCAGATCAACCAGGCAATTATGCAAATGGACCAGGTCACTCAGCAGAACGCGGCGCTGGTCGAAGAAGCGGCGGCGGCGGCCGGATCATTGCAGGATCAAGCAAGCAACCTCGCAGCCATTGTGCGTGTGTTCAAAACCGATGCCGGCCACGCCACGACCACGACCAGGACGCCGCTGGTCACGACTAGTGGCCTGTAACAATCGAATCCGGAGTGATGCGTCTGCTTAAATCACAGTATTTCCATTTCACCGGCTTGGGCTCCTCGTTGTATTTTCTGATGTAGCGCATGAGCTTTCGCTTGAGGTCAGAAACGGAAGTGAAGACGCCACGGGCTATGACATCGCGCTCAATTTTTCCGAACCAAAGTTCGACCTGATTTAGCCAAGACGAGTAGGTTGGCGTGAAATGCATATGGACATTGGGATGCAGTTCTAGGAACGCGGTAACGAGCTTGGTCTTGTGTGCCGAGAGGTTGTCGGCAATGACGTGAATTTCTTTGCGCTTGGGCTGGCTGGCAACGATATCAGTGAGGAAAGCGACGAACTCGGCCGACGTATGGCTGGTCGCTGTTTTACCCAGCACCTCGCCCGTTTTGGTATTGAAGGCTGCATACAAGGACAGCGTCCCATGGCGGTAGTATTCAAACCCATGTCGTTCAGCGCGTCCCGGCGACAGCGGCAAGACCGGATCCTTACGGTTCAGTGCCTGAATAGCCGTCTTCTCGTCAACACAGAAGACGGCGGCATTCTGGGGCGGGTTCAGATAGAGGCCGATCACATCGGCCGCCTTGGTTTCAAAGTCAGGGTCGTTCGACGACAGGTAGCCTTCGAGTCGGTGGGGTTTGATTCCATGCTTGGCCCAGATGCGCGCAATCGTCATATGCGAAATACCGTCACCAAGTTCCGCAGCGAGCTTGCGGCTCGACCAATGCGTGGAGCCATCGGCAGGCTTGTGCTTCGTGGTCCGCGCAAGCACACGCGCCTCGACCTTGTCGGTGACCTTGAATCGCTCGCGCCCTGCATGGCGCGAATAAAGGCCCGCGAGTCGCTCGGCAGAAAAACGTTTGCTCCACAAGTCGATGAAGTCGTTGCAGCAGTCAAGTTTTCCCTGGATCTCTGCCCATGTGCATCCGTCGGACAGTAACAAAATCAAACGCGCGCGGCGCGCGACGTCAGCCCGAACGTTACGGGCCGAGACCTGTTGTTGAAGTTCCGTTCGCTCACTGTCGGTAAGTATCATGGCGTCCCCCTTGGACATAATGATACTCCGTTTTTAATTGTTACAGTCCACTAGGCGCATGGGCATGCCCCGGCTCCAGCTCGAGGCTTGAATCGAGGCCTGCCGTTCGCGCCGATTGCGCACCCAGCCGGCCAGGCCCAGCGCCCTGGCCTGTTCCGCAAACGCAGCGCGACAACCAACGCCCTGCACCCGGCCCTCTATCACCAATCGCATCATGATCGCTCCCAAATTTCCATCAGAATACAGGGTGGGGGTCCGCGGCGAGGCGGTCTCGCCGAATCGGATGGTACAACAAACCTGCGGCGACGCCCGCAACGCCTGGCTCGAACTGTGGATATGCTTCCCCGGCGAAAAGAACTGGACCAAGGCCGCCCAGCTGCGCAGTCGCCAGAACCAGCTGGCCGCCAAGACGCCCTTGTCGCCGGCGGACGCGATGGCGGCAGCAGCCAAAGCCATGAGCGCCGCGCTGAACACCGCGCTCACGCTGGTCGAACACGCGAACCATCAATCGCAGAACACCCTGGAACGCCGCCTGCCCCGCTACCGCCGCACGCACGACCAGCTGGATGATATCCATTAGCGGCGGCCGCCAGTCGCGCCCCGCCGCCGGCTATTTCGCACTCGCGGCAGCTGCCGCGCCTTTCGCCTTGGCCTCGTCGCCGGCCGTCACCACCGTCAGCCTGGCCGGATCGATGGCCTTGCGGAAGGCGGCGTTGACCTGCGCCAGCGTGGCCGCCTTGAGCTTGTCCTCGTATTCCTTGCTCCAGCTATAGCTGCGGTTCATGTACAGGTTGCGCGTCCAGCCGGCGGCCAGCACGCTGTCCTGGGAGCGGTTCTGCACCCGCTGCTGCAACAGGCCCGATTTGGCGCCCGCCAGTTCGGCCGCCGTGAAGCCATCCTTCACCGCCCGCTCCAGTTCCTCCCGGATCGCCGCTTCCAGCTTCTTCAGGTTCTGCGGCGCCGCAATGGCGTCGATGCCGAAGCTGCCGGCGCGGTCGATCTCGCCCGGCTGCAGGCCCGAGCCGCCGCCGTAGGACAAGCCATCCTTCTGCCGGATGCGGTCCATCAGGCGCGATTTCAAACCGCCTTCGCCGAAGATGTAGTTGGCCAGGTCCAGCAGCGGATAATCAGGATCGTTGACGTTCAAATCGAGGTTCATGCGCGCGGTGTAGAAGCCGTTCTCCTTGTCCGGCGCGTTGATAGCCTTGTGCAGCGGCGCCTTGTCCTGGTTGAAGGAAGTGACCGGCGCGTACGCCACCTTGCTGTCCCAGCCGCCGAAACTGTCGGCGATGGTCTTGCTGATCGCCGCCTTGTCGAAATCGCCGACGATCGCCAGCTCGCCGTGGTTGGCGCCGTAGTAGTCGCGATGGAAGGCGACCACGTCTTCCAGCTTCAGCGCCTTCACCGCCGCCAGCTGCTCGTCGACCGTCATCGGCGCGCGCACATCGCCCTTCGGATAGTGGTTGAAATACAGGTCCACCTCCGTCCTCGCCAGCGCTTGCGGCTCGTTGCGCGAGGCCTCGATCCCCACCAGCCATTGCTGGCGCAGCTGCTCGAATTCCGCCGCCGGGAAGCTGGCCTCCTTCAGCACGTGCGCGACCAGCCGCAGCGCCGCGTCCAGGTTCGGCCCCGTGGTGTCGAAGCGATACAGGTTGCCGGAGATCTTCAGCTTGGCGAAGGCGTCGGCCAGCTGCTCGCGGCTGTATTTGCTGGTGCCGCGCATCAGCATCTCGCTGGCGGCGTTCGAAACGATGGCGGTGTTGAACAGGTTCTTCTCGTCGCCCCAGTGCAGCTGCAAGTCCACCGACACCGACTCGCCCCGGTTCTTCTTGGCCAGCAGCGCGACCTTCAGGCCGCCGATGTTCTTGACCTCCGTGCGCGCATTGATATTGGCCTGGCTGGGATCGAACACCTCCGACGTCAGCACGCTGTCCTTGCCCTTGAAGTCCTTCATCACCTGCGCCACCGAAGGCGCGGGCGGGATCTCGGCGCGCAGCGGCGCATCCTCCGGCACGAAGCTGCCGACCACCCGGTTGTCGCGCTTCAGATAGCGCCCCGCCGCCGCCGCCACCTGCTCCGGCGTAATGGTGGGCAGCTTGTCGCGGCCCTCGAACAGCAAGCGCCAATCACCCAGCGCGATCTCCTCGGACAAGCTCACGCCCACCCGCTGCGGATCGTTGAGCGACTTCTCGATGCCGTTGGCGAAGTTGCGCCGCGCGCGTTCCATCTCTTCGGCCGTCGGCGGCGTCGCCGCAAAGCCCTCGACCGTGGCGATCAGCGCCTCGCGCACCGGCGCCAGCGGCTGGCCCGCCTTGACCACCGCGCCGATGATCTGCAGACCCGGCGCATAGCCGGTCTGGCCGAAGCTGAACACCTGCGCCGCCTTGCCGCTCTCCACCAGCGCCTTGTGCAGGCGGCCGCTCGGCGTATCGCCCAGGATCTCGGACATGAAACTGAGCGCATCGCTATCCTGCTGCAGGGCCGACGGAATCTTGTAGCCCAGCGCGATCAGCTGCATGTCGCCCTTGCGCCGCACCACGAAGCTGCGCTCGCCGTCCTGGGTCGGCTCGACCGTCCAGAACGGCGGCAGGCTGCGCCTGGGTTTCGGGATCACGCCGAACGATTTGCTGATCCAGGCCAGCGTCTGCGACGGCTCGAACTTGCCGGCCACCAGCAGCACCGCGTTGTCCGGCTGGTAGTAGGTGCGGTAGAAGGCCTGCAGATTCTCGATGCGCACGTTCTCGATGTCGCTGCGATTGCCGATGGTGGAACGGCCATACGCGTGCCAGTCATACGCCACGCTCTGCATGCGCTTGAGCAGCACCGAGAACGGGTCGTTCTCGCCGCTCTCGTACTCGTTGCGCACCACCGTCATTTCGGAGTCCAGGTCCTTGCGCGCGATGAAGGAGTGCACCATGCGGTCGGCCTCCATGTCCAGCGCCCACTTCAGGTTGTCCTGGCCGGCCTGGAACACCTCGTAGTAGTTGGTGCGGTCGTAGGAAGTGGTGCCGTTGAATTCCATGCCGCGATTGGCGAATTCCTGCGGGATGCTGCGGTTCTTCGGCGCGCCCTTGAACATCATGTGCTCCAGCAGGTGGGCCATGCCGGTCTCGCCGTAGTTCTCGTGCCGCGAGCCGACCAGGTAGGTGACGTTGACCGTCACCGTCGGCTTGGACGCGTCGGGAAACAGCAGCACCTTCAAGCCGTTCGGCAAGCGGTACTCGCTGATGCCCTCGACCGAAGGCCCCTTGACCACGCCGGCCGGCAAGGCCTGCGCCCACGCGGTGCCGGTGGCGACCAAGGACAGACCGCACAGCATCAGGCTGGCGGCGGCGTGTTTCAGACGGTTGTTGTGCATGGTCTCTCGCGAAAAAAACTGAAGAACAGGCAGCATACGCCCTCCCCCGCCCTGCTGGGTAGACGCTTAAGCGAATTTAAAGGAACGGCAACCCCGGCGAACTTGCGGCGATGCGCCAGCGTATTCGCTTGGGGGTCTGCCCCCGGTTGGCAGTGCGGGGTAAACGATCAGGCCTTTTCAGGCAGGATGCAGGCGTCGACCATTTGCAGGTCGTTGTCCTTGGCGAAGGAGATGACGAAGTGATAGGCCAGCGGTTCGAGCTGGCGCAGCTTGCCGTTGACCACCACCGACTTGACGCCGTTGAGGACGGTCGGCGTGACATACGGCGAGAACTGCAAATGGGAATCGCGGCCGCCGCCATAGCCTTCCGGCTTGAAGCAGGACATCACGCCGCACAAGCGCTCTGCCCAGTCGCTGGGACGGAACTGCCTGCCATTGCTGGTCTGGCCGAGGATGAAGAACGAATCCTGCTGTTCTGACGGTTTTTGAGCTGACTCTGCCATAGGCGGCTGCTTATGAGTAGATACTTGTTGGTAACAAGAATGCGTGGAAGATCCCGACGGGTGGCTCGGGCGGATATCATTCTGTAAGATTCTTACGTATTATATCTTATAGAAGACCTGAATACGTAAGTCATTGATTTCAATCCGGATTTCTACGCGATTAACCACTTTGGTGCAGAATAATCATCATTCCGCACCACAGCAATGCCGCTATTGTACCCGCTTAGGGAGTCGCTCCGAGCCAGACTGCGCCGGACAACAGCAATAACAACATCATCCACAGCAGCAAGGCGCGCCACACCAGGCCCACCGTGCTTTGCAGCGCGCGCACGCTCGGCTCCTCGCCCGGCAGCATGTCCGGCTCGTCGTCGCCGCTGTCGACGGTGGCGGCGTCGGCCGGCAGCACCTTGGCGGCGTTCTCCACCGGCGAGCCCAGGCGCACGCCCATGGCGCCGCCGCCGGCCGACAGGATGATGCCGATCGCCTCGTCCGCCCAGCGGTGGGCGAAGTTGCGCCAGGCGTAGATCGCGTCCTCGAAATTGCCGACCACGGCGAAGGCCACGGCTGTCAGGCGCACCGGTATCCAGTCGATCCAGTAAAAGGCGCGCGCGGCGAACTGGCCGAAGGCCTCGTTGCGCATGTGCTCAGGCTCGTTCCAGGCGCGCGCCAGGTGTTCGGACACGCGGTACATGACGGCGCAGGCGGGGCCCAGCGGCATCAGGAACCAGAAGAACACGCCGAACACATTGCGGTGCGTGGTGATCAGCGACTTCTCGACGGCCAGGCGGGCGATCTCGCTCGCTTCCATGCCCACCGTGTCCTGCCGGGTCCACTCGGCCAGCAGCGCGCGCGCGGCGGCGTCGTCGCCGGCGTTCAGCGCCAGCTGGATCGAGGTGAAATAGTGGCTGTAGTGGCGGAAGCCCAGGGTCAGGTAGACGATCAGCACGTTCCACGCGTAGGCCGCCAGGAACCAGTTGTAGTGCTTGAGCACCCAGTAGATCAGCGCCGTCGGCACCATCAGGATGGCCATCATCAGGAACCAGCCCATGCGGCCGTGGGTCGAGTCGCCGGCGTTAAACCAGATCTCCATCCGCAACGCCAGGCGCTTGATTTCGGCGTAGATCGGATTGTCCGCGCGCAGCGGCTTCATTTGCTCGATCAACAGTGCGCATAGAATGGAAAGAAAAGTCATTAAGTATCCTTTGAGTCGACTAAGTTTGCTTAGAAGGGCGCGCAACGAAGCTGCGCGCCCTTCTAAGCAACCGTACAGATGCCCGCTACGATAGCTTAGTGTGACTATGCGCGCAAGAAATGGAACAGGTTGCGCAGCATGCCGGCCGTCGCGCCCCAGATGTAATAGTCGCCATACGGCATCGCGTAGAAGCTGCGCCGCCCGCCCGGCAACTGCACCGACAGCCGCTGGTGGTTCAGGCCATCCATCAGGAAGGCCAGCGGCACTTCGAAGATTTCCGCCACTTCGGACGGATCGGCGGTCAGCTCGAACGGCGGCGCGATCAGGCCCACCACGGGCGTGACGCAATAACCGGTGCCGGTCAGATACTGGGGCAAGATGCCCAGCACGTCGACATGGCGGCGCGCCAGGCCGATCTCCTCCTCCGACTCGCGCAGCGCGGTGTCGACCACGTCGCTGTCGTAGTCCTCGGCGCGACCGCCGGGAAAGCTGATCTGCCCGCCATGATCGGTCAGGTGCGCGGTGCGCTGGGTCAGCAGGATGGTCAGGCCGTCCTCGCGCAGCACCAGCGGGATCAGCACCGAGGCCGGCGTCGGCGTGGGACGCTGGGACAGGCTGCCCAGCGATTCCTCGGCGCCCTCGGGCGTCCAGGCCGGCTGCTCGACGAAGCGGCCGCGCAGCCACGCGGGCGTCAGGCGCTCCGGCGCGACCGCGGCTTCGCCGGCGATGGCGTCCACGGGAAGTTGTTGCGGGTCGAACAAAGGCTGGGCCAAACGCTACCTCCACGAATGTAAAAAGGGGCACCGATGGCGCCCCTTCTATCCAAACACAAACGCAGCTATTAAGCGGCGGTTGCTTTCGCCACTGGGCGACGGTTTGGCAGTTTTTCCTTGATACGTGCCGATTTACCGGAACGATCACGCAGGTAGTACAGTTTAGCGCGACGTACGTCACCGCGGCGTTTCACTTCGATCGAAGCGATCAGCGGGGAGTACAGCTGGAAGGTACGCTCAACGCCTTCGCCGGACGAGATCTTACGAACGATGAAGTTCGAGTTCAGGCCACGGTTGCGACGGGAGATGACCACGCCTTCGTATGCCTGGGCGCGCTTGCGGGTGCCTTCGACTACGTTAACGTTGACGATCACGGTATCGCCAGGTGCAAAGTCAGGGATGCTTTTGCCCAGGCGAGCGATTTCTTCTTGCTCGAGTTGTTGAATCAGATTCATTTAATGACTCCATAAACCATCATGCTGGCGCGCTATGAGTCGAAACTCGATGCCCAGTAGAGGATGGGGTTAAACAACCATGCGGACGACATGTCCGCCGGCTTCTACGACAACAGGTTTACAAACCTGCCAAAAACTTTTCGTCAAGCTTGCTGAGCTGCCCCGCCTCACGCGCCCTGACCAGCAAATCCGGGCGCTTGCGCGCGGTCGCCTCCAGCATGCGCTGACGGCGCCATTTCTCGATCTCGGCGTGGTTGCCGCCCATAAGCACCGGCGGCACGCCCACACCTTCATACGTTTCCGGCCGCGTGTAGTGCGGCGAATCGAGCAAGCCGTTGACGAAGCTGTCCTCGACCGCCGACGCATCCGTGTTCAACACGCCGGGAATCTGGCGGATCACGGCATCCATCAAGGCCATCGCCGGCAACTCGCCGCCGGACAGCACGAAATCGCCGAGGCTGATTTCCTCGTCGATGCAACGATCCAGCAAACGCTGGTCCACGGCCTCGTAGCGGCCGCACAGGATCACCAGACCGGGCTCCTGCTTCAGCTGCATCACGCGCTCGTGCGTCAATTGCTTGCCCTGAGGCGACATGAACACCACACGGGGCGTCGGCAGACCGGCATCGGTCTGGCGCTGCTTCGCCGCGTTGAGCGTCGCTTCCAGGGGTTTGGCCAGCATCACCATGCCGGGGCCGCCGCCATAGGGGCGGTCATCCACGGTACGGTGATTATCGGTCGTGAAATCACGCGGATTCCACAACGACAAGCCACATCTATTCTGTTCGAACGCGCGCCGGGTCACACCCGACTGCGTCAGTGCGGCGAACATTTCAGGGAACAGGGTCACGACATCGAATTGCATGGCGGGCCGCCCTTATGTTCTTTAATAATCAAGTCCCCAGTCGACGGTGATCTTCTTTGCGGCCTTGTCCACCTTGATGACAAACGCCTCCACAAATGGAATCAGGCGCTCCTGCGCCACGACTTCGGGTTTCGCCTTGGCGGCAGCATCTGATTCGGGGTTGGTAGCTGGCTGTATGCGCAAGATCGACTGCGGACCATTGCTCATCATGTCAGTCACCGTACCGAGGTGCTCACCTTGCAAATTCTCTACATCCAGACCAATCAACTCGGTCCAGTAAAACTCATCGTCGGACAAGGCCGGGAAACGACTGCGCGGAACCGAAACAGCTGCGCCCTTGAGCGCTTCTGCCATGTCCCGATCGGTCACTCCCGCCAGCTGTGCGACCACGTCGCCGCCATGCAGTTTGCACTGCTTGACTTCGACATCGCGCAAGCCAGGCTTGTCGAGCCACCAGGTTTTTACCGACAGGAGTGCATCCGCATCTTCCGAGAAAGGACGAACCCTTACCCAGCCAGCGACGCCGTAGGCACCAAAGACAAAGCCTACCTGTGCCAGATCGTCGGGGACTTGCACCCCGGATGCATTCTTATCGGTCAAACCAGCAACCAGACTTAAGCAGCTTTGTTCGAAGCTACCAGGCGAGCCACGGTAGGCGACAATTGTGCGCCAACCGATTGCCAGTGAGCCAGACGGTCAGCAGTGATGCGCAGTGGCACTTCGCCACCGGATGCCATCGGGTTGTAGAAACCGATGCGCTCGATGAAACGGCCATCGCGACGATTGCGCGAGTCGGTTGCAACGATGTTGAAGAACGGACGCTTCTTGGCGCCTCCACGAGCTAAACGAATAACGACCATAATATTTCCAAAAAGTGTGCTAGGACGGAAAAAGCCGCAAATTATAGCGCGCTTTGCCGCGAAGCAGCAAGCGTTAATGAAATAATCGGGCAGATTGGGGTAATCGAAGATTATCCCCCGAACCGGCGTGCGGGGCAATAGCCTTGTCCATAAAAAAGGTCCGCCGGGGGCCGTATTATGACCGATACTGCATGTTTTCCGTCTACCGCCGAACAAACATGACTGTTTCGCACCACACATCGCACAAAAACAAGACCTTCGCCACCCTGCTGGCCTTCCTGGTTGGCGGCCTCGGCCTGCAACGGCTGTACCTGCGCGGCCCGCGCGACCCCTGGCTGTGGGCCCACTTGGCGGCGCTGCCGGCGTCGGCCGCCATCGCCGCCGCCTGGCCGGACGCCGACGGCTTCTACAAGCTGCTGCCCATCATGGTCTCCGGCCTGGCCGGCTTCCTCGAGGCCTTGGTGCTGGGCCTGATGTCCGACGAAAAGTGGGATGCCCGCTTCAACCCCGGCTCCGGCAAGCAGTCGGACACCCACTGGCCGCTGGCCGTGGTGCTGGTGGCCAGCATGATGCTGGGCGCCGGCAGCCTGATCGCCACCATTTCCCGGCTATTTGACTTGTTGTACACTGGTGGTTCCTACGGTTAATAAGGAGAAAAAAGCATGAACCGTTCTATCCTGGCAGCACTGCTGCTGGCCGGCCTGGCGTCCTCGGCCATGGCCCAAACACCCAAAGAGCAATTCAACGCGGAATCCAAGCGCATCGCCACCCGCTATGCGGACGACAAGAAGCTGTGCGCGGAAGAAAGCAGCTCGGCCACCCGCATGCAATGCACGCGCGACGCCAAATCCGAATACGACAAATCGCTGGCGCTGGCCAAGGCCCAGCTCAAAGCCAGCCCGGCCAAGCAGGCCGGCTGCATGGAATGCGGCAAGGTCACCTCGGTGGTGGTCAGCGAGAAGGCCGGCGAAGGCAGCGCGCTGGGCGTGATCGCCGGCGGCGTCGCGGGCGCCCTGCTGGGCAATCAGGTCGGCAGCGGCCACGGCCGCCAGCTGGCCACCGTGGCCGGCGCGGCCGGCGGCGCCTACGCCGGCAAGAAGATCGAAGAGAACGCCAAGTCCACCAAGCAGTGGACCGTGCACGTGCAATACGACGACGGCAAGCAGGTCAGCTTCAACTTCGACCACGACCCGCGCATGATGAGCGGCGACCGGGTCCGCAACGACAACGGCAACCTGGTCCGCAACTAGGTAAAATCAAAACAGCCTCCGGGCTGTTTTTTTTCATTTTTACTGGAGACGCCGTGCAACATCCCGCCTTCCCCGCCCCATGGCAGCCGCTGGTAGACCAGGCCGCCACCACGCTGCGCGCGCTGGCGCTCGACGAGCGCGCCAAGGAGAGGTTCTGCAACGATCCGCTGCTGCGTCCCTACATGCACAAGGTGTCGCAGCGCTACGTGGCCGGCCGTACCGTGGCCGAGGCGCTGCAGCGGGTCGAGCACATCATCGCCCAGGGCCATGCGGCCTCGGCCGAGTACATGGGCGAGAGCGTGCGCGACGAAGCCTTCGCGATGGCCGAGACCGAAGTGTTCATGGAGCTGACCCGCGCCATCGGCCAGCGCAACCTGAACTGCTCGGTTTCGCTCGACCTGTCGCACGTGGGCATGACGGTGGATACGGAACTGGGCTTCCGCAACGCCCGCCGCATCGCACTGGCGGCCGCCGAAATCAACCGCGAAGTGATGATCTCGATGGAAGCGGCCGACCGCGCCGACGACATCTACGCCATCTACGCGCGCCTGCACAACGAGGAAGGCTTGCACAACGTCGGCATCACGGTGCCGGCCAAGCGCCACCGCACCGCGCAGGACTTGCCGGCGCTGATGAAGATCCCCGGCCGCATCCGTCTGGTGAAAGGCGCCTTCCTGGAAGCGGAGGATGTCTCATACCACCGCAACAGCCCGGAGCTGGCCGCCGCCTACCGCCACTATGCGCAGCAACTGCTGCTGAGCGGTCACAAGTGCTCGATCGCCACCCACGACCGCACCATCCAGCAGGACGTCAGCGCGCTGATCCTGAAAGAACGCATCGACCCCCGTTGGTTTGAATTCGAATCGCTGATCGGCCTGGGCACCGAGCAGATCGCCGATCTGCACGCGCGCGGCTTCCCCACCCGCGAATATGCCGTGTTCGGCGACGAGCACTTTCTCTATGTGCTCAACCGCATCGCCGAGGAACCGGTGCGCGTCTACCAGGCGATCATCGACCTGATGGGTCCGGGTCAGGCTGCGATGTCCACGTAAGCGACCATGCTGGCCGGCGCGGGGATAGGCAAACCATCCTCGCGCATGCCATCGAGATGGAAAACGATGGCCTCCCTGAGCGAGGACTCCGCTTCAGCCACGGTAGCGCCGGTGGCCACACAGCGACGGCGTAGGATTTGCGACCGGACGCTGCGGGCGCCGGCGGAAGAACGATGGATTTCATATAGGCCTCATGGTTGATATCCTCCTTGTACGCAACGCACACAACGGTGGATTCATTTTTCCGAGGCCCGGGTTCAATCCTCCAGCGTGGCGTGGAAGCCGCTGCCACCGCGCTTCCAATCCTCGTCGCTGCCGACCCAGCGCAGGTCAACCCGGGCGCTGCTGGTCAGCACAGGTCGGTCGGCCGCATCGCCCACCTTCGCGCTCACGCACACGCACACGCCGGCCGGCAGTTCTTCCAGACGACGCGCGATCGCCGGCAAGGCGCTTTCGTCGCCAACCAGCAGCTACCAGTCGTAATCAGCCGGAATGTTGACGTAACAGGGCAATCTGACTACGAAATGCTAGAGCTTCGACGAAAAAAAGCGACCCGAAGGCTGACCCGAAAGCCGCTTTTGCTAGAGACGAAAACGCCGCTTAGAACTGGTCTTCGCTCAAGGCCAGCACGCCGGCACTGCCGTCGATGATGGCGATGCGCAGGCCAGCCGCTTGCGACAGGATGTGGTCGGCGAAGAAGCGCGCGGTAGCGATCTTGGCTTGGTAGAAGCTGGCGTCGCCTTCGTTGGCGTCCAGCTTCTGCTGCGCCACCAGCGCCGCGCGCGCCATCTGCCAGCCGCCCAGCACCAGGCCAGCCAACTTCAGGTACAGCACGCTGCCGGCGAACACGCCCTTGATGTCGCTCTTCATATTGGCGACCACGTAGTCCACCACCGCTTCCAGGTCCTTGCTGCCGGACGACAGCTGCGCCAGGATCGCCTTGAAGTCGGCACTATCTACCGCAGCCAGCTGCGCCTCGGTCGCGCGCACCTGGGCGATGATACCCTTGGCCACGGCGCCGCCATCGCGCACGGTCTTGCGGCCGACCAGGTCGTTGGCCTGGATCGCGGTCGTGCCTTCGTAGATCGTCAGGATCTTGGCATCGCGGTAGTGCTGCGCCGCGCCGGTCTCTTCGATGAAGCCCATGCCGCCGTGCACCTGCACGCCGTCGCGGGTCACGTCCTGCGACATCTCGGTCGACCAGCCCTTGATCACCGGCACCAGATACTCGTACACCGCCAGGCTGGCCTTGCGCACCTCGGCATCGGCGTGGCTGTGCGCCACGTCGCTGATGCCGGCGCCGACGTAGGCCAGCGCGCGCGCCGCCTCCGTCTGCGAACGCATAGCCATCAGCATGCGGCGCACGTCCGGATGATGGATGATAGCCACCGGACCGGCCGAACCGGCCAGGTCGCGCGACTGCACGCGGTCCTTGGCGAAGGCCACGGCCTTCTGGTAAGCGCGCTCGGCCAGGCCGATGCCCTGCAGGCCGACGCCGAAGCGGGCCGCGTTCATCATGATGAACATGTATTCCAGGCCGCGGTTCTCTTCGCCCACCAGCGTGCCGATGGCGCCGCCGTGGTCGCCGAATTGCAGCACGGCGGTCGGGCTGGCCTTGATGCCCAGCTTGTGTTCGATCGACACGCAATGCGCATCGTTGCGCGCGCCCAGCGTGCCGTCGGCGTTGACCAGGAACTTGGGCACGATGAACAGCGAAATACCCTTCACGCCCGCCGGCGCGTCCGGCGTGCGCGCCAGCACCAGGTGCACGATGTTCTCGGTGAAGTCGTGCTCGCCGTAGGTGATGAAGATCTTGGTGCCGAACACCTTGTAGGTGCCGTCGCCCTGCGGCACGGCGCGGGTGCGCACGGCCGCCAGGTCGGAGCCGGCCTGCGGCTCGGTCAGGTTCATGGTGCCGGTCCATTGCCCCGACACCAGCTTTTCCAGATAGATCGCTTTTTGCGCGTCGCTGCCGGCGGTCAGCAGCGCTTCGATCGCGCCGTCCGACAACAATGGGCACAGCGCGAACGAGATGCTGCCGGCGTTGAGCATTTCAATGCACGGCGTCGCCAGCAGCTTGGGCAAGCCCTGGCCGCCGAACTCCACCGGATGCTGCACGCCCTGCCAGCCAGCCTCGGCAAACGCCTTGAAGGCATCCTTGAAGCCCTTGGAGGTCGTCACCTGGCCGTCGTGCCAGAAGCTCGGCTCTTTATCGCTCGGATTGTTCAGCGGCGCCACCACGTTGGCGACGAACTTCGCGTTCTCTTCCAACACGGCTTCGGCCGTGTCCGGGGTCGCGTCTTCATTGCCCGGCAGCGCGTTGACGCCGGCCAGGTCGGCCAGTTCGTTCATCACGAACAGCATGTCTTTCAGGGGTGCTTGATATGGCATCTTATGTCTCCAGATTCGCCGCCGCCGTCATTCCCGCGAAGGCGGGAATCCATGCTGAGCTGACACTCGAGCGTTCTATGGATTCCCGCCTGCGCGGGAACGACGCGGCGGCGATTAAAAAAAGCCACGGTGGCCGGGCAAGCGCCCAAACCAGCGTGGCTCGTCTTTTTATTGCGTAACTTAGCCCAGTTCTGCAACCAGTTGCGGCACAATGTCGAACAGATCGCCGACGATGCCGTAGTCGGCAACGGAGAAGATCGGCGCTTCAGGATCCTTGTTGATCGCGACGATCACTTTGGAATCCTTCATGCCGGCCAAGTGCTGGATCGCGCCGGAGATGCCGACGGCGAAGTACAGCGACGGCGCGACGATCTTGCCGGTCTGGCCGACTTGCCAGTCGTTCGGCACGTAGCCGGCGTCGACTGCTGCGCGCGATGCGCCCATGGCGGCGTTCAGCTTGTCCGCCAGCGGTTCCAGGATCTTGAACGCTTCGCCCGAGCCCATGCCGCGGCCGCCGGAAACGATGATCTTGGCGGCGGTCAGTTCTGGACGATCCGACTTGGCCAGTTCGCGGCCGACGAAGGCCGATTTGCCGTGGTCGGCAACGGCGGCGACGTTCTCGGTCGCGGCCGAACCACCGGTGGCGGCGGCGGCGTCGAAGCCGGTCGAACGCACGGTGATGACCTTGATCTTGTCCGACGATTGCACGTAGGCGATCGCGTTACCGGCGTAGATAGGACGCTCGAAGGTGTCCGGCGAGTCGACTTTGGTGATTTCCGAAATCTGTGCGACGTCCAGCTTGGCGGCCACGCGCGGCAGGATGTTCTTGCCGTAGGCGGTGGCCGGAGCCAGGATGTGGCTGTACGAACCAGCCAGCGCCAGCACTTGCTCGGCGATGTTCTCGGCCAGGCCGTCGGCGAAGTAAGCGGCGTCGGCCACGATGACTTTCGACACGCCGGCGATCTGCGCGGCGGCAGCGGCGGCGGCGCCGGCGTTCGAGCCAGCGACCAGGACGTGCACGTCGCCACCGCATTGGGCTGCGGCGGTGACGGTGTGGAGGGTGCTGCCTTTCAGGCTAGCGTTGTCGTGTTCTGCAATAACCAATGCGACCATGATTTTTCCTTTGATTATTCCCGTCCCCGGCTCCGCCGGGGACAGGAATGAAGTTCTTAGATGACTTTAGCTTCGGTGCGCAGTTTTGCGACCAGGGTGGCGACGTCCGGAACCTTGATGCCGGCCGAGCGCTTCGCAGGCTCGACGACTTTCAGGGTTTTCAGACGCGGGGTCACGTCGACGCCCAGGTCTTCTGGCTTGGTCACATCCAGCGGTTTTTTCTTGGCCTTCATGATGTTCGGCAGCGTCACATAGCGCGGCTCGTTCAGACGCAGGTCGGTGGTGATGATCGCTGGCAAGGTCAGCGCCAGGGTTTCCAGGCCGCCGTCCACTTCGCGGGTCACGGTGACTTTGCCGTCTTCCAGCACCACTTTCGACGCGAACGTCGCTTGCGGCCAACCCAGCAGGGCTGCCAGCATCTGGCCGGTCTGGTTCGAGTCGTCGTCGATCGCCTGCTTGCCCAGGATGATCAGCTGCGGCTGCTCTTTGTCAGCCAGCGCCTTGAGCAGCTTGGCCACCGCCAGCGGCTCGAGCTCGACAGCGGTTTCCACCAGGATGCCGCGGTCGGCGCCGATCGCCATGCCGGTGCGCAGGGTTTCCTGGCACTGGGTCACGCCGCACGACACGGCGACCACTTCGGTGACCTTGCCGGCTTCCTTGAGGCGCATCGCTTCTTCCAGCGCGATCTCATCGAATGGGTTCATCGACATTTTGACGTTGGCGATATCGACGCCAGTGCCGTCGGACTTGACGCGCACTTTGACGTTGTAGTCGACCACGCGTTTGACGGGTACCAAGACTTTCATAGCTGTGCCTTTGGAAAAATTAAAGAATTCGGGACTAAATTATGTGGGCTAGATTATATGAGAAATTCAGCCTGCACAAGAAAATAAAGCACGATCGTGCGTTTTTTAGCTAGTAGAAATCGTCTAAAAAATAAATCTCTCAGACGATGTTTCTACAGAAAAAGACGCAACAGGCTTATTTGCGCTGCATCAAAAAGACAAATTCACGGCCGGTCTGGACATGGGACAACAGGGCGTTGCCGGTCTGCTTGGCAAATGCCTGGAAATCGCGCACCGAACCAGGGTCCGTCGCCATGATGCGCAGGACTTCGCCACTTTGCAACTCGGACAAGGCTTTCTTAGCCTTGAGAATCGGCAGCGGGCAGTTCAGGCCGCGCGCGTCGAGTTCTTTGTGGAATTCCATGATTTCGTTTTCAAGTATCGTGTCGCTCATCAAGAACCCGCATGTTTTGTTAGGACTGACGTCATACTACTCCAAAACAGATCGAATGACGCGCTGCACCAAAATAGTTCATAGTGCGTTGCAAGTTTGCAACGGGAACTGGCAAGTATACAACAGCTCGCTCCAGACAACAACGGCCTGCGTAAGATACGCAGGCCGCATAGTTACTGCATTCCTAGGCTTTTGGGCAACTTAGGCGCGCTCGCCCACCCAGCCCGGAACCGCCAACAACGCCGCAGCCAGACCGCTGGGATCGGTACCGCCGGCCTGCGCCATATCAGGGCGTCCGCCACCTTTTCCGCCCACTTGTTGTGCAACGAAGTTCACCAGTTCGCCGGCCTTGACCTTGGACGTGGCGTCCGCCGTCACGCCCGCGATCAGGCTGACCTTACCGTCGGCCACGCTGGCCAGCACGATGGCGGCGGTCTTCAGCTTGTCCTTCAGCTTGTCCATGGTTTCGCGCAGGCGCGCCACGTCGGCGCCTTCCAGCACGGCGGCCAGCACCTTGATGCCGTTGACGTCGACCGCTTGCGTGACCAGCTCATCGCCCTGGCCCGAAGCCAGTTTCGATTTCAGCGCGGCCAGTTCCTTCTCCAGCGCCTTGACGTGGTCCTGCACCTGGCCGATACGCGCGGTCAGTTCTTCCGGCGTCGACTTCAGCGCGGCCGAAGCTTCCAGCAGGCGGCGGTTCATCGCCTGCACCAGCGCCAGAGCGCCCTCGCCGGTCACGGCTTCGACGCGGCGGATACCCGCTGCGACGCCGCCTTCACCGATGATCTTGAACAGGCCGATGTCGCCGGTGCGGTGCACGTGGACGCCGCCGCACAGCTCTTTGGACGAGCCGATGTCGAGCACGCGCACTTCGTCGCCGTACTTCTCGCCGAACAACGCCATCGCGCCATGCTTGACCGCGTCGTCGAACGACATGTTCTGCGCCTTGGTCGCGTGGTTTTCCAGGATCTCCTTGTTGACCTTGGCTTCCACTTCGGCGATCTGCTCGGCCGTCAGCGGCGCGTTGTGGCTGAAGTCGAAACGGGTCTTGTCGGGATCGACCAGCGAGCCCTTCTGCGCCACGTGCGAGCCCAGCACTTCGCGCAGTGCCTTGTGCATCAGGTGGGTGGCCGAGTGGTTGCGGATGGTGCGCGCGCGCTTGGCTTCGTCCACGTTGGCGCTGACCGCGTCGCCCACTTTCAGCGAACCGGATTCCAGCACACCGTGGTGGCCGAACACGTCGGCCTGGATCTTCAGGGTATCGCTGACGCTGAACTGCGCCGCGCCGGTGCCGATCACGCCCTGGTCGCCCACCTGGCCGCCGGATTCGGCGTAGAACGGCGTGGTGTCCAGCACCACGATGCCGGCCTGGCCAGCCTTCAGTTCCTGCACCGGCGTGCCGGCCGCGTACAGCGCCACGATCTTGCTGCTGTGGCTCAGGTTGTCGTAGCCGACGAATTTGTTCTTCTCGCCCGAGTACTCGACCTTGGCGTCCTTGGTGGTCTTGCCGCCTTTGCGCGACAGTTCCTGGCTTTCCTTCAGCGCGACGTCGTAGCCGGCCTGGTCGAACTCGATATCGCGTTCGCGGCAGATGTCGGCGGTCAGGTCCGGCGGGAAGCCGTAGGTTTCGTACAGGGTGAAGGCGGTGGCGCCGTCGATGCCCTTGCCGTCCTTGGCCAGCTGGGCTTCCAGCACTTTCATGCCGGTTTCCAGGGTCTCGCCGAAGCGCTCTTCCTCGGCCTTCAGCATCTGGGCCACGCGGTCCTTGGCTTCTTCCAGCTCGGGATAGGCGGCGCCCATCTCGATCGCCAGGTCGGCCACCAGCTTGAAGAAGAACGGCTTGGTCTGGCCCAGCTTGTGGCCGTGGCGCAGCGCGCGGCGGATGATGCGGCGCAGCACGTAGGCGCGGCCTTCGCTGCCGGGAATCACGCCGTCGACGATCATGAAGGCGGCGGCGCGGATGTGGTCGGCAATCACGCGCAGCGACTTGTTTTCCAGGTCGGTGGCGCCGGTTTCGCGCGCGGCGGCCTTGATCAGGGCCTGGAACAGGTCGATCTCGTAGTTCGAGTGCACGTGCTGCAGCACGGCGGCCAGGCGCTCCATGCCCATGCCGGTGTCGACGCACGGCTTCGGCAGCTTGTGCATCACGCCCGCTTCGTCGCGGTTGAACTGCATGAACACCAGGTTCCAGATTTCGATGAAGCGGTCGCCGTCTTCGTCGGGCGAGCCTGGCGGGCCGCCTGGAATGTCGGCGCCGTGGTCGTAGAAGATCTCGGTGCACGGACCGCATGGGCCGGTGTCGGCCATCTGCCAGAAGTTGTCCGACGCGTAGCGCGCGCCCTTGTTGTCGCCGATGCGGATGATGCGCTCTTTCGGCACGCCCACTTCGTTGGCCCAGATGTCGTAGGCTTCGTCGTCTTCCATGTAGACGGTGACGGTCAGCTTGTCGACCGGCAGGCCGTAGACCTTGGTCAGCAGTTCCCACGCGTAGTTGATGGCGTCGCGCTTGAAGTAGTCGCCGAAGCTGAAGTTGCCCAGCATTTCGAAGAAGGTGTGGTGGCGCGCGGTGTAGCCGACGTTTTCCAGATCGTTGTGCTTGCCGCCGGCGCGCACGCAGCGCTGCACGGAGGTGGCGCGGGTGTACGGACGGCTGTCGGTACCGGTGAACACGTCCTTGAACTGCACCATGCCGCTGTTGGTCAGCAGCAGGGTCGGGTCGTTGCCAGGCACCAGAGAGCTGGAACGGACAATCGAATGACCCTTGGATTCAAAAAACTTGAGGAATTTGTCGCGGATTTCAGATGATTTCATGTCGTAAGCAGTGGTAGCTGGCAAATGCAAAGGGTTGATTATATATGACCGTGAGAGCCACAGGCCACTTAGCGGAATGTCGAATCCGTCATTCCCGCGAAAGCGGGAATCCATACATCGCCGGGCAGGATACTCGGCATGGGTTCCCGCCTGCGCGGGAACGACATCGTATTTCGAGCCTCCCTCAGGCGAAAGTCGGGCCGATCAAATCGATCCGGTCGGTACAGAAGCCATCCACGCCCCAGGACAGGATCTCCCGGCCCCGTTCGGGATCGTTGACAGTGTAGCAAAACAGCCCGTAGCCGGCCGCCTTGATCTGCGCCGCCAGCTCCCGGCTCAGGTGCTTCTGGTTGGTGTGGATGGCCACGGCGCCCAGTTCGCGCGCCTGCGCCTGCCAGTCGGCGGGAATGCGGTCCAGCAGATAGCCGCGCGGCAGCTCGGGCGCCGCATCGCGGGCCGCTGCCAGGGCGTCGAAGCTGAACGAGGACAGCAAGGGGAAGGCGGCCGGGTCCCCTGCCGCGATCTCGGCCGCGTAGTGCTCGCGTGTTATTTTTGCAACCCATTTTCCGGTCTCGCGCTCGAAACCGTCGGCCGGCTTGATTTCCACGTTCATCCAGATGCGTTGCTGCTTGCAATAATCGATGAACTGGGTGAAGAATGGCACCGGCTCATCGCGAAATTGCGGCCCGAACCAGCTGCCCGCGTCCATGCCGGACAGGTCGATGGCGTCGGTCCCGGCCACGCTGCCCTGCCCCGCCACCGTGCGGCCGAACTCGGGATCGTGGATGACCATGCCGATGCCGTCGCGCGACAGCATGACGTCGAACTCGACCGCGTGAAAGCCATAGGCCAGGCCGGCGCGCAGGCCGGCGACGGTGTTTTCCGGCGCCAGCGTGCCGCCGCCGCGGTGCGCAACGATTTTTGGGTAGGGCCACATGGTGGATGCCTCGAAAGCAGTGATGGACACGATGTCAACATTATCACGAATGCGGGACGCGGCAAATAGGCGGCGCTGGGCCGGCCGGCTGCTGCGGCCCGTTTTGCTCGCCCTGCTGGCCGGCGGGCCCGCCGCCGGGTCCGCGCAGGACGCCGCCTTGACGCCGCAACTGGTCATCGCCCGCGCCGCCCAGGTGTACGCCGCCCGCCTGGACCAACACGTGCTGGACGGCGACGCCCGCTTCGCCGCCCGCGTCAACGCCGTACCGGGGCAGCGTGCATCCGCGGCGCAGCAAGCCCGACTATCCATCGCCGCAGCTGCGCTGGCAGGCCGCGCGCGAACTGGCCTCCACCTTGCAAAAAAATTATGTGCAAGCGCCGACTGAGCCACTACACTAGCGGCCTGATCGGATTACTCAAAAGGTTACACTCATCATGACAGCTCCAAAAGCGCTAGGCCATATCCGCGTCCTCGACCTCAGCCGCGTGTTGGCCGGACCGTGGTGCTCGCAGAATCTGGCCGACCTCGGCGCCGACGTCATCAAGATCGAGCGGCCCGGCAGCGGCGACGACACCCGCGCCTGGGGCCCGCCGTACGCCAGGGACGCCGCCGGCCGGGACACCACCGAAGCGGCCTACTACCTGGCCGCCAACCGCGGCAAGCGCTCGGTGACGATCGACATCGCCAGCGCCGACGGCCAGGCCCTGATCCGCGAACTGGCCAGCCACTGCGACGTGGTGCTGGAAAACTTCAAGGTCGGCCAGCTCAAACGCTACGGCCTCGACTATGAATCGCTGAAGGCCATCAAGCCCGACCTGGTCTACTGCTCGGTGACCGGCTTCGGCCAGGACGGCCCGTACGCGCACCGCGCCGGCTACGACTTCCTGATCCAGGGCATGGGCGGCCTGATGTCCGTCACCGGCGAGCGCGACGACCTGCCCGGCGGCGGCCCGCAGAAAGCCGGCGTGGCGCTGACCGACCTGATGACCGGCATGTACGCCACCATCGCCATCCTCGCCGCGCTGACGCACCGCGACCGCAGCGGCGAAGGCCAGTACATCGACATGGCGCTGCTGGACGTGCAGGTGGCCATGCTGGCCAACATGGGCAGCAACTACCTCAACAGCGGCAAGCCGCCCAAGCGCTGGGGCAACGCCCATCCGAACATCGTGCCGTACCAGACCTTCCAGTGCGCCGACGGCTACATCATCGTCGCCACCGGCAACGACGGCCAGTACCAGAAGTTTGTCGAAGTAGGCGGCCGCGCCGACCTGGCCACGCACGAACGCTACGCCACCAACCCGCTGCGCGTGCAGCACCGCGACGAGCTGGTGCCGCTGCTGGCCGAGATGGTGCTGGCGCAGCCGCGCGATTTCTGGATCGACCGGCTGGAAGCGGTCGGCGTGCCGTGCGGTCCGATCAACAACCTCGACGACGTCTACAAGAACCCGCAAGTGCTGGCGCGCGAACTGGTGATGGAGGTGCCGCATCCGACCGCAGGCAGCACCAGGCTGGTGCGCAGTCCGATGAAGATGTCGCTCACACCGACCGACAACGCGGTCGCGCCGCCGCTGCTGGGCCAGCACACCGACGAAATCCTGCGCAGCTTGCTGGGACAAAGCGACGACGACATCGCCGCGCTGCGCGCACAGGGAGTGCTGTGATGGACAAGCTGATCGCGGAACTGCAGCGGCTGTACCTGCTCGACGACCAGGAGTGCTTCCCGGCCGGCGCGCTGACGCCGCAGATGCTGGCGCAACACCTGGGCGGAGAAAAAACCGGCGCCATCAACCTGGTCTCGGACAACGGCCTGGTGCGCGCGATGATCGTCGACTTCAACCGCATGGGCGACGCCCCGCCCCTGCAGCACTGGGACCGCCTGTGCGGCGTGGCGAACGCGCTGCAGGATCAACTGAGCCTGCCGGCGCCGGCGGTCAGCATCAGCGGCGGCGATGGTTATGCCTTGTGGCTGTCGCTGGCGACGCCGGTGCCGTTGAATCAGGCCCAGCAGTTCTTGCACCTGCTGCGCAAGACCTACTTCCCCGACATACCGAACGAAGAGATCGGCCTGCGTCCCGACACGCTGACCAGCACGACGGCCGAGCTGCCGCCTTGTTTGCACATGGCCAGCGGCACCTGGGCCGCGTTCATCAATCCCGGCATGGGCGCCTCGTTTGCCGACGAGTCCGGATTGGAAATGATGCCGCCCTACGCCGCGCAAGCCGCGTTCCTGGAGGGCCTGCAAAGCATCAGCGACAAGCAGTTCACACACGCCATCACCACCATGCACCCGCCGCACGGCAAGGAGCGTCCGCACAAACCTGCGACGCCGCCAGCGCATGTCGCCCCGGCTGGCCTGCTGTTGAAAGACGCGACGCTGGAAGACATCATCCAGCACCTGCATGCCAAAAACATCGAGCCGACGTTCCGGCATGTGATTCCTCACTAAGCAACAGGCCGTCCGCGGACGGCCTGACTTTCAGCTACGAACTGATGCGCATATCCCGCTTGAGCTCCAGGACTTGCCCATGCATATAGCTCACCGCACCGCGCATGTGCGACGACAGATGCGGGACGTTGATGCAGACCTGCCGGGCACGCTCGGAGAGCCGCTCCATTTCGCGCACCAGCTTGTGGATGCGCAGCTGATCCTGGGACAGCAGCACCTCCTTCGCCGTATCGGATTGCCGGTCCAGTCGCTGAATACTGTCGCGCAGTTCGCCGGGCACCTGGCGTTCCGCCGAACAGGCTTGCGCAGCCTGTCCTATCGCCTGTTCTAACAAATGAAACCGATGTTGGATGTCGTTCGCTTGCAGCATGATGTCTCCCTCCTCTGTTTTCTCCGGCACAGACGTGCCAAGGAAGTTCGACAGTGGAGGCCGCCGCCGGTTTCGGCGGGCGGATCGCTAACCCATGGAGCGCTGATGCAGATCAGCGCGCGGCCACATTTAACCGCCGCAAACCGGCAGCGACAGTGCCTGCAACACATCACCCTTGTCCGTCTGCACGAAAGCGCTGATGCCCAGCCGGCTGGCCGCGGCACCGGCCGGCAGCGCCAGCGTCCTGCTGACGACCGCGCCGCCCGACATCAACGGCACCGGCGCCAGCCACTCGCGCACCACGAAGTCATGACGCAACAAGCGGCCGCTGTTCTCGCCCGCCTTCACCTGGCTGGCCACACCGTTCTCGACCAACGCGACGAACAGCTTGCCTTCATGCGCCGACCGCGCCGTCACGCTGACCGCCAGCCCGCCGGCGCTGGCCGCGTCCAGCGTGATGCCGATCTCGGCCTGCGCCACCAGGCCATTGATGCGCTTGACCGTGTCGGCCACGCCGCGCGGCCAGCCGCGCTGCTCCTTGCCGCCGACAAAAATCTCAGGCGTGTAGATGGTGCGCGAGCCGGCCAGGTCGCTCAGCCAGCGCTGGCGGTCGGTGTAAGCCTTGCTGGAAAACGGATCTTTCCAGCCGATGTAGTTCCAGTAATCGACATGCTCGGACAGCAGCACCGCCTGCTGCGCCGTCACGCCGTCGGCGCGCAAGCCGCTGACATAGCGGTCGGCCGGCGGACAGCTGCTGCAGCCCTCGGAGGTGTACAACTCCAGCAAGGCGATGCGATAGGCCGGGCTCTGCGCGCTGCAACCGGCGGCCAGCGCCGGCGGAATATTCAGCGCGGCCGCAGCGGCCAGGCTCAGGATGAAATGCTTCACGGTGTCTCCAGGGCGGTCAATGATGCACCTTGGTCGCCCCCCGAGCGGAAAACTTACGGGCTTTGTAAGGACTTGTGACAAAACCAACATATATCCAATTTGCAAGTTATTCTTCCGGCATGATCAGATATCGACCACGCCACCTGCCGGGATTGCTCATCACCGGATTGCTGCACATAGCGATCATCTACGCATTCATGCAGCGCCAGCATGCCGCCGACACGCCACGCGCTTCGCGCGCTGCGATGCAATGGCTGCTGCCGATGGCGCGGCCAGCAGCCAAGAGCCCGCAAAAGCCGCAGCTCAAACCCGCGCGGCAGGCCAAGTTCACGCCGGCGCCGAAAGCCATTGCGCCCCCGACGGCCGCCGAGATCCCGCCACCGCCGGCAAGCGAGCCCACGCCGGCCAGCATCCCCGACGATCCCTTCGCCCAGGCGCCTGTCGCGCAACGCCCGCCCAGCGCCAGCGACATCCTGAACCAGGCCAGGCTGGACGTGAGAAAAATCGACAAGGAATTGCGCGCCGCCTATCCCGAGCGCGCCCCGCTGCCGCCGCCGGACAGCAAGCAGGCCCGCCTGGAACGCGGCATCAACGCCGCGCACGAAGCGGTGCCGCCGAAGTGGTACCAGGCCGCAAAGATCATCGAACTGAGCACGCCGGACGGCGAGAACAAGACGCGCACCTACAAAATCATCACCGCCGTCGTCACCTACTGCATCGACATCCACCCGGACGGCAGGAGGTCGTATACCAACTGCCCGCGTTGACTAACGCTCGGCCTGCCCCAGTGGCGTCAGGCGACGCAGGCGCAGCGCCACCATGAGCGCCAGGCCCAGGAAGCCGCTCAGCACCAGCACCACGCCCGGCCAGCCGCCGCGTCCCCACATGATGCCGGTGGCCGAGCCGACCACGCTGGAACCGAGGTAATAGAAAAACAGATACAGCGCCGACGCCAGCGCCTTGTTGCTGCTGGCGCGCCGTCCCACCCAGCTGCTGGCGATCGAATGCGAGGCGAAGAAGCCGTAGGTGAACAGCGCCACGCCCAGCACGATCAGCGGCAGCCAGTTCGACAAGGTCAGCAGCAAGCCGGCGAGCATGATGGTCATCACCGCCCACAGCACATGGCGGCGGCCGTAGCGGTCCGCCAAACGCCCTGCCCACACCGAGCTGTAGATCCCCAGCAAATACAGGAAGGACACCGCCCCCACCACGCTCTGGCTCAGCCCGAACGGCGCGCCCAGCAGGCGATACGCGATGTAGTTGTACAGGCTGACGAAGCTGCCCATCAGCAGGAAGGCCAGCGCAAACAGCCACGGCAGGCCGGAATCCGACAGATGCACGCGGAACCCGGCCGGCAGCTTGCGCCAGCCGCCGCGCGCCGGCGCGAAGTGGCGCGACACCGGCAATGAACGCCAGAACTCCAGCGCCGCCAGCACGCCGGCCACGCCCACCACCGCCATCGCCAGCCGCCACGAGAAATGATCGCTCAGCACCGACGTGATCACCCGCCCCGACATGCCGCCGAAGGCGCTGCCGCTGATGTACAGCCCCATCGACAGGCCCAGCGAGCCCGGCTCGATCTCCTCGCCCAGGTAGGCCATGGCGATGGCCGGCATGCCGCCCAGCGCCACGCCCAGCGCGGCACGCATCAGCAACAATTGCGGATAGCTGTGCGCGAACGCGCACAAGATCGTCAGCAGCGCCGCGATCGCCATCGCCGCCACCATCAGCGGTTTGCGGCCCAGCCGCTCCGACACCGCGCTCGACACCACCAGCGACACCGCCAGCGCCGCGGTCGACACCGACAGCACCATGCTGCTCTGCGCCGCGTTCAGCGCGAACTCGCGCGACAGCAGCGGCATCAGCGGCTGCACGCTGTACAGCAAGGCGAAGGCGGAAAAACCGCCAAAGAACAGCGCGCGGTTGCTGCGCTTGAATTCAGGACTGCCGGCGGCGATGCGCGGCACGGAACAGGCAGGGATTGCGGCGGCGCTCAGCGACATGGTGGCTAACTCTTCAGATGTACGATGTCTTCATCTTAGGATTGCACCGAACCACTGTCCAATATATATTTAAACCATTGCTCATACTTTAAAAAGATAACAGAGATGGAACTCCGCCACCTGCGCTACTTCGTCGCCGTCGCCGAGGAGCTCAGTTTCACCCGCGCCGCCGAGCGCCTGCACATCGGCCAGCCGCCGCTGAGCCACCAGATCCAGATGCTGGAAGTCGAAGTGGGCGCCCGGCTGCTGGAGCGCAGCAAGCGCTGGGTGCGCCTCACGGAAGCGGGCAAGCTGTTCCTGGACGACGCCCGCCGCATCCTGTCGCTGTCCGGGCAGGCGGTGCAGACCGCGCGCCGGGCCGAGCGCGGCGAGGCCGGCGAGCTGCGGGTCGGCTTCACCTTCTCCACCCCGCTGACACCGCTGTTCGCGACCGTGGTCAACCGCTACCGCCAGCGCTATCCGGGCGTGATGCTGACCTTGCGCGAGATGTCGACGGTGCCGCAGATCGACGCCATCGCCGCGCGGGAACTGGATCTGGGCTTGGTGCGGCCGCCGGAAGTGGCGGTGTCCGACGCGGTCGAGATGACGGTGCTGCGGCACGATCCGCTGACGCTGGTGCTGCCGCTGGCGCACCCCTTGGCGCAGCAGAAGGCGGTCGCCATCAGCGACCTGCAGGGTCTGCCGTTCGTGATGTATCCGAAGACGGCCGGCACCGGGATCTATCATCAGATTTTCCGGCTGTGCCGGGCGGCCGGCTTCATGCCGACCATCGCGATGGAGGCCAACGAAGCGTCGACCATCATCGGCCTGGTGGCGGCCGGCTGCGGCATCTCGGTGTTGCCGAGCTCGTTCGACATCATCCACATGGGCGGCGTCTGCTACCGCCCGCTGGCCGATCCGCAAGCCAACACCACCTTGCTGCTGGCGCAGCGCAAGGATGAAACCTCGCCGCTGGTGGCGGCCTTCGTCGCGGTGGCGACGGAGGCCGCTGCCGCTTAATTGTAGTCGGCGTCCAGCTCCGAGCCGGCGTAGTTTTCCAGTTCCGCGAACAGCGTTTTCATCGCCGTGCGGCCCTTGATGTTCTGGATCACCGTGCAGCCGGTGCGATAGCTGGCGATGCGGTCCAGCAGCACCGGGTGATGCTGCACCGGCACCTTGGCCACCAGCGCGGCCCAGCCCTCCTCGTAGTCCGGCTTGGACTTGCGCACCGACTTGACGAAGCGCTCGAACTCCTTCTGTCCGGTGCGCGCCACCACGCGGCCGCCGCCTTCGATGGCGAAGATGATGGCCAGCGCAATCACGCCCTCGGCGTTGAGGTCGGTGTCGCTGACCGGACCTTCGCTGTGGTGGCGGCGCAGCCAGCCGGCCAGGCGCACCACGGCCTGCACTTCCTTGCGCTGCCTGAGCAGCACTTCGTAGCGCTCCAGGCCGTTCCAGTTCTGGTTCGGATCGGTCTGGCACAGGTCGATGAACAGCTCGCGCAGGCGCCGCGCCGAATACACCGGATCGGTATCGTACTCGCCGACCAGGGAGTCCTCCGGCAGGGCCGACAGCTCCTTGATCAGGCGGAAGCCGATCTGGAACGCGTGCTCGGCGCCGTGCTCGATCAGGAAGTCCAGCGCCGCGAGGTCGCCCTCGTGCATCAGCGCGTAGTCCAGGCCCAGCGACACGCCGCCCACCGTCAGCTGCAAGGCTTTCTGGATGCCGTCGGCGGTGCGGTCGTTGGTGAACTTCTCGGCCACCATGGCGGTGATGCCGGTCAGTTCATCGGCCAGCGAATAGGCGGCCTCGTCGTCCGGGTGGGCCGCCAGTTGCTGGATGGCGCGGGTCAGGCGCGGTAAATTTTCTACGACAATTGCTGGCAGCATGTATCAGTTATCCATCACGAGAAAATGCCGGTGCCCAGGCTGCGGCGCGAACCAGGCTTGGCGGCGCTGCGCGTGGACGGTACCTGCTTGCGCAAGCGGTACAGCAATTCCTTGGTGGAGCGCTGCAGGAAGTTCGGTTCGTCGTCGGGATCGTCGGAAAACTCGGCGTCGGCCAGGTCGGCGCTGTGGCGGAACTCCGGGAACAGCTCGAACAGCGCGCGGTCCCAGCCGTCTTCCGAGGCTTGCGCCAGCAGGATGGCCAGCGGAACCACGTCGTTGTCGGACGAGGTCTGGCCGGTCAGGTACGGGCCCTTGGAGATGATCTCGCCGGCCACTTCCAGGATTTCCTTCGGCGCCATTGAGAACAGGATCGCGAACGCGGTCGAACCGTGGTCGGTGGCCGAAGCGGCCGCCAGCAGTTCCTTGCGGCGCTCTTCGTCGTCGGTGGAGAACACGATGCCGTGGATGTGGGCGAACAACGATTCGGCGATGCGCTCCGGATCGTCCTCGATCTGGTCGTCCGACCAGGTCGCGGCGAAGAAGGCCAGGCTGTCGGCCCAGGCCTTGGCCGGCACCAGCAGCGTCGCCAGCGACATCTTGCCGCCGTCGAAGCCGGCCAGGTGCAGCGCCGTCACTTGCGGCGGGATGTTGCCCAGCACTTCCACCACCGCCAGGTCGCCGAACTGGTCGGCCGCCTCGGCGAAGGCTTGCTCGGCGTGGCCCAGCGAACCGGCCAGCACCAGCTCGGTCACTTGCTTGCTCAGCGCCGGCAGATTACTTTTCTCGGTCATGGTTAATCTCCATCCTGATCGAACATCTGGGCGAAGTCGTCGGTCGCCTGGTCTTCGTCGTTGACATCGTCGCCGTCGTCGTTGGCCGACAGCTGGTCCAGCGACTGGTCGTCGTCGTCCCACTTGCGCGGATTCTTGAACAGGAAGGCGGTGATGATGGCCTGGCGGCCCAGGTCCGGCAGGTTCTCTTCCAGCGCCGCGTACATGCGCGCCGCATCCTCGCCCTTGCACGAGGCCATCGCGAACACCCGGCCGGCGTCGCCGAACTCGTAGTCTTCCGCCTCGGCCAGCAAGCCTTTCGGGTTGTTGAACTCGATGTGGTCGACCAGCGCGAACGCCAGCATGTTGACGTCCTCGATGCCGCCGCCGCTGGCGTACTCGGACACCAGCGCGGCTATCATGCGCTGGTAGTTCTTGCGGTCGGGCGGGTCGCCCAGGATGCCATCGATCTGGCCTTCGAGCTCGCGCGATTGATAGGCGAACTCAGGGTGTACTTTTCTGGACATTGCAAACTTTCGTGATTTTTCTGTTGTGTGGCCGGCTCAGGCCGGTGGCAGCACGGTGCCATGCAGGTTGAACACCGCACGCCACAACTGGTACGCTTCCGCTTCCGGGTCGATGATGATGCGATGGTTCACGCGCTGGTTGTATTCCTCGCGCTTGACCGGATCGGACAGGATTTCATAGGCCTTGGTGATGGCCTTGAAACGCGCTTCCGCGCCGGGCGTCTGGTTGCGGTCCGGGTGGAAGCGCATCGCCAGCGAGCGGTAAATCTTCTTGATCTCGTCGTCGGTGGCGTTAGGCGCGATACCCAGCGTGTTGTAGTAATTTTCCATTTTGGAAACTCCGGGCCGTGATGCCGAAACAATTAAAGATGAATTATACCCGTGTGGACAGTGCGATTTCCTCCAGGGGCCGCCGCAACGCAGCATTTCCGCCGCTGTCATAGAGGGGATACGGTAAAATGCCCTTCACTCGAACTTTTGCAAAGCCAACTTTTCAGATGAGCAACGACAAAAACAGCCCAACGCCCGTCCTGACCTCCAATTTCCTGCGCGCCATCGTCGAATCCGACCTGGCGGCCGGCACCCATGTGCGCCCTGGGATGCCGAGCGTGATCACCCGCTTCCCGCCCGAGCCGAACGGCTACCTGCACATCGGCCACGCCAAATCGATCTGCCTGAACTTCGGCCTGGCGCGCGACTACCAGGGCCGCTGCAACCTGCGCTTCGACGACACCAATCCGGCCAAGGAAGAGCAGGAATACGTCGACACCATCATCGACAGCGTCAAATGGCTGGGCTTTGACTACGACTACCCGGCCGCCGACGGCGGCGTCGAGCACCACCTGCACTACGCCTCCGACTACTTCGAGCAGCTGTACGCGATGGCCGAGTACCTGATCGAGCAAGGTTACGCCTACGTCGACAGCCAGTCGGCCGACGAGATGGCGGCCAACCGCGGCAATTTCAACACCCCGGGCAAGAATTCGCCGTTCCGCGACCGTCCGGCCGCCGAATCGCTGCAAATCTTCCGCGACATGAAGGCCGGCAAATACGCCGACGGCGAGCACATCCTGCGGGCCAAGACCAGCGCCGACGCCATGGCCTCGCCCAACATGAACCTGCGCGACCCGGCCATCTACCGCATCCGCCACGCCCACCACGTGCGCACCGGCGACGCCTGGTGCATCTACCCGATGTACGACTACACGCACCCGATCTCGGACGCGCTGGAAAACATCACCCATTCGATCTGCACGCTGGAGTTCCAGGACCACCGCCCGTTCTACGACTGGCTGCTGGAAACCCTGTCGGCGGGCGGCTTCTTCCAGCTGCCGGTGCCGCGCCAGTATGAGTTCTCGCGCCTGAACCTGACCTACGTCGTCACCAGCAAGCGCAAGCTGCGCCAGCTGGTCGAAGAAAACATCGTCGACGGCTGGGACGACCCGCGCATGCCGACCATCGTCGGCCTGCGCCGCCGCGGCTACACGCCGGAGGCGATCAAGCTGTTCTGCGAACGCATCGGCGTCACCAAGGCCGACGGCTGGATCGACATGAGCACGCTCGAAGGCTGCATCCGCGAAGACCTGGACCCGAAGGCGCCGCGCGCCACCGCCGTGCTGCGCCCGCTCAAGCTGATCATCGACAACTACCCCGAGGGCCTGAGCGAGGAATGCAGCTCGCCGGTCCACCCGCACCACCCGGAAATGGGCGTGCGCACCTTCCCGATCACGCGCGAGCTGTGGATCGAGGAAGAGGACTTCATGGAAGTGCCGAGCAAGGGCTATTTCCGCTATGCGCCGCCGGTCGACGACAAGCCGGGCAGCCGCGTGCGCCTGCGCCACGGCTACGTGACCGAATGCACCGGCTACGACAAGGACGAGAACGGCAAAGTGGTGGCGGTCCACGTCAACTACTTCCCGGATTCGAAATCGGGCACGCCGGGCTCGGACAACTACAAGGTCAAGGGCAACATCCACTGGGTGTCCGCCGCCACCGCGCTGGAAGCCGAAGTGCGCCTGTACGACCGCCTGTTCACCGACGCCAACCCGGACGCCGGCGGCAAGGACTTCATCTCGCTGCTGAACCCGAACGCCAAGGAAGTCATCACCGCCTGGCTGGAGCCGGGCATGAGCGCGGCCCAGCCGGGCCAGCGCTTCCAGTTCGAGCGCCACGGCTACTTCGTCGCCGACCGCGTCGACTCCACGCCAGGCAAGCCGGTGTTCAACCGCATCGTCACGCTGAAAGACAGCTGGGTCGCCAAGTAAGCGCCAGCGAGACGACCAGCCACAACTGCCAAGGCCGGTGCTTCCCGATGGGAGGCGCCGGCCTTTTGCATCGCCGGCGACGGCACTACGTCCAGGACAAATAGCAAAATAACAAATTTACTTGACTGGCATCGCCAAAGTTTCCTATATTCAGCCTAGATCCGGTCCCAGGAGTTGCTTCAAGCAATCGATATGATAGCGTTACTTGCGCAAAAACAACTGTTCTCCCCGAGCAAGCCGGTGTGGTGGGCTGGCGTCCTGCTATCGCTGGGGATAGGCGCGTTGTTCTATGTGATGGTCTACAAGACCATCGAACATGATGCCGCTGAGCGCTTCACGCAGCAGGCCCGCAACGCCCAGTACAACATCAGCTCGCGCATCAACGCCCACACCGACGTGCTGCGCGGCGCCGCCAGCTTCTTCGACGCCAGCGACCATGTCGACCGCGCCAGCTTCCACCGCTATGTCAGCGGGCTGGACCTGGGACAGCAGTTTCCCGCGCTCGACAACATCAATTTCACGCAGCACGTGACCGACGCCCAGCGCGACGCCTTCGAGCGCGCCGCCGCCCGCAGCGGCGACGGCCTGCCGGACGGCTACCCGAACTTCACCATCAAGCCCGCCGGCCGGCGCGACGAGTATTCGGTGTTGACCATGATCGAGCCGGTCGCCCCCTACCGCCACCGGATCGGCATCGACATCGGCGCCAGGGAGCAGGCCGCGCGCGCCATCGCGCTGGCGCGCGACACCGGCAAGCTGATCACCTCGGGCATGCCGATCGAAAACACCCGCAATTCCCAGGGCTGGGCGTTGGCGATGCGCCTGCCGCTCTACCGCAAGGACGTGCCGCTCGACAATGTCGAACAGCGGCGGGCGGCCTACATCGGCTCGGTGGGCATAGGCTTCAGCGTGCCGCGCCTGGTGCGCGCGGCCATGGACCAGATGCAGGTGCGCGACGTGCACCTGATGTTGTACGACGATGGCAAGAACGCCGACGGCAGCGTCTCGCCGCTGACCCTGCTGTACGACAATAGCGCCAGCGCGCGCCACACGGCGCACCGGGACGACCAGTTCGCCATCGTGCTGCCGCTGGACTTCAACGGCCGACTATGGTCGGCCCATTTCAGCGCGCCCAAGACGGTCTGGTACAGCCGCTTCGACGCCTTCCTGCCGTGGCTGGCGATGGCGTGCGGCTTCGTCGGCACGCTGCTGTTCTACCTGTTGTTCCACACGCTGTCGTCGTCGCGCATGCGCGCCATCAAGATGGCCAAGGCCATGACCAAGGAACTGCGCGACAGCCAGGCCAAGCTGCAACTGTCGCACCACAAGCTGCGCCAACTGGCGGCCCACGCCGACCAGATCAAGGAGCAGGAGCGCAAGCGCATCGCCCGCGAAATCCACGACGACCTGGGCCAGAACCTGCTGGTGCTGCGCATCGAGGCCGACCTGCTGGCCTCGCGCACCCGGCAAAACCACCCGCGCCTGCACGCGCGCGCGCGCAGCACGCTGACCCAGATCGACAGCACCATCAAGAGCGTGCGCCACATCATCAACGACCTGCGGCCGACCGTGCTGGACCTGGGCTTGAACGCGGCGGTGGAATGGCAGATCGCCCAGTTCCGCCAGCGCTCCGGCATGGTCTGCGAACTGATCGAGCACCAGAACGACATCCGCATCGACGACCGCTGCGCCACCGCCTTCTTCCGCGTGCTGCAGGAATCGTTGAGCAACATCTTGCAGCATGCGCGCGCCAGCCTGGTGCGGGTCGAGCTGTGCCAGGCCGGCGGCATGCTCAGCATGACCATCAGCGACAATGGCGTCGGCCTGCGCGAGAGCAGCCGCAACAAGGTCGGCTCCTTCGGCCTGGTCGGCATCGAAGAGCGCATCAGCCTGCTCGGCGGCCATTGCGCCATCACCGGCGGCCACAACGCCGGCACCACGGTAACGATTTCGGTGCCGGTCGACTACGTGCCGCCGCCGGGCGCCGAGGACTACCCGCTCGCCACCCGCCTGGCGGCCGACGCGCCAGCGTAAATGGCAGCGTCCGCGTCGGCGCATTCCCAATACGATAGGACGTTCCTGACAAAGCTTGAGAAAAATCAAAGTGTTCAGCTGGCGCTGGGCAAGAATTGCATTTGTTCTATTTTTTTCAACCCGCCTCATCAATACAAAGGAAATGCCATGAATGTCATCAATGCCCTGGACCTGGAACCGATCAAAGTCAAGCTGATGCACAAAGAGTCTGGCGAGGGCTGGTCGCTGGAACGCGCCAACGCCATCGAAACCGAATATCGCCGTTTCCTGTTCCTGATGAAGCAGTTCCCGAATGAGCAGACCGCGCCGCTGGTCGACGTCGACACCTTCTGGCACTACCACATCCTGGACACGATGAAATACGCCGTCGACTGCGACGCCGTGTTCGGCTATTTCCTGCACCACTTCCCCTACATCGGCCTGCGCGGCGAGGACGACCTGATGGCGCACGAGCGTCTCGGCCATCGCATGCAGGAATTGTATGAGGCGACCTTTGGCGAATCCTACCTGCGCGGCGCCGCGCATCAGGACGTGGCCTACTCGGCAGCCCCTGGCGCGACGGCTTACTCGGCTGCGCCTGGCGTGGCCGCCAACACCGCCTATTCGGCCGCTCCTGGCGTGGCCGCCAACACCGCCTACTCGGCCGCTCCTGGTGTTGCCGCCAAGACCGCCTACTCGGCCGCTCCCGGTGTTTCCGCCAAGACCGCCTATTCGGCCGCCCCTGGCGTGAGCGCCAACACCGCCTACTCCGCCGCGCCAGGCGCGACCGCCTACTCGGCCGCTCCCGGCAAGGTGGCGGAAGGCTTGCAGACGGCGGCCGACGCCGGCGCGATCATCGAGCAGGCCCGCGTCGCCAGCTTCTATAGCGACCGTCCGCGCCTGGCGCCATCGGCCTGAGCACTGGCGTTTGCGCCACACATGGCAAAACGAACAGGCGCACTGCTCAAATAAGTGGCATACTCTGGGGATATTTATCGATGATGGGAGTTCATCATGGCTGTCAATACCGTAGCTTCCAGTACCGCCGCCGTAGCAGCGACGCCGCCCCGCCAGCCTGAGCCGGTGAAGGCGGCGGACAAACCCGCCGAACGCGTCGCGCCGCCGGCCCCGCCGGCGCCGCCGCAAGTGGCGGCCGCGCCGACCGTCAACACCAGCGGCCAGCGCATCGGCACCACCATCAGCACGTCGGCCTGAGCACCAGGCCAACTGCGAGACCAAGCAGGCCGCATAAGACAACGGCGCGTGACCGAGAGGTCCGCGCCGTTGTCTTTGCTACTGGCCCGTCATCAGGCCGCCATCAGTTCGCGCAGTTCGCGAATGCTGAAATCGCTGATCTCGTGCATGCGGATCAGGATGGTCGCGCCGATAGGCAGCGTGTTGTGACGGATTTTGCTGATGACCGGTGGCGCTACTTCCAGTGCGCGGGACAGGGCGGCATCGTTTTTCAGTTGCAACTTCTCGATGATGGCGTCCAGCACGCGATTTGGGTTGTAGGTCGGCGATGCGGTGATTTCTTTGATAGACATAATGTTTTTTAAGTAGGTTCTGGCCGTCTTCGACAAAAAACGACACATGGGTAAAAAAAATTTTCAGCTCTATTACCAATGAAGCACTACAAAACACAGTCATTTATGCCGGTTTTTAGTGCTTAGCCGAGATAATACACGTTTACGTTAACGAACGGCTAACTCATCAGACATTTCTGTGAGATTTAGAGAGATTTTACCCCTATTTCTTATGCTAGGAAGATATTTGTTGCAAGAAAAGGTATAAATATTGGTAAATTCAGTTGGATCGGCTGAGGCCGGCGGCACGGAAACACCATTCAACGGCCATCAAAGCGGCCAGTTGGGCGATAGAGCCTGGGAAGAGAAGTGAGGAAGAACCGAGGAAGTCGATGTCGTGCGAGTTGCAGTACCAGCCCAGCTGGCGACGGATCTCGTCCGGCGTAGGCGGAGGACGGCGGTCGCATTCGCGCTGATGCATATAGGCGCGAACCTGCTCCTTGCTGGGATGGGAAGTGGCTGTCATACCCATGGCTCCTTCGTGAGATGGCTAACAATATCGTATCATGTGCAGACTTGATTGATATAGCTCATACAAACTGTGTTGCCATTTTGGCACAAAACCACCGGAAGTGACTTGCACTAGTGTAAGTTCCGCCCCGTCTTTACTTGTTTTTACAAAATACACCCATGACCTACGAAGAATTCCTCGACGAAGTAACGACGCTGCTCCACGAAATCTATGACCTCGACGACGCCGCCGCCATCAAGCTGGTGGTCGACGCCCAGGACGCCGAATATTTCGTCGCCCACGACAACGATCCTGAACTGCGCACGCCGGAACAGGCCCGCAAGGACGCCGTCGCCCTGCACGAAGCCAAGCAGAACAAAGTGCAGACCCAGAAGAAGCAGCAACAACGCGTGCAGCAGAAGAAGCGCCCGCCGCGCGCCTGATCACCCCTTCAACATCTGCGCCACGGTGGCGTAGCGCAGCCGCACGCCCAGCTCGCGCTTGATGCGGCCGTTGCTCAGCCGGCGCGACTCCGACATAAACGACAGCAAGGCCGGCGTCACCACCTTCTGCAACTCGGCGCGCACCATGCGCGGCGGGCGCGGCAGCTGGAAGGCGTCCGCCACCGCGTCGAAATACGCCGCCATCTTCATCTCGCTATCGTCCACCGCGTGATACACCCGGTTGGGCAAGCCGCGGAACAGTGCGCGCGCGATGATGGTGGCCAGGTCGTCGGCATGGACGTGGTTGGTGTACACATCCTCCGCCTCGACCAGCGCCGCCGTGCCGGCCTGCAAACGCTTCAGCGGCAGGCGGTCGGCGGCATAGATTCCCGGCACCCGCAGGATAGCCAATTGCGCGCCGGCGCGCCGCGCCCAGCCCCGCAACACCTGCTCCGCGTCCACCCGGCGCACGGCGCGCGCGTTGCGCGGCGCCACCGGACGGCTCTCGTCAAACAACGCTCCGCCGCAATCTCCGTAGACGCCGGTGGTGCTGACATAAACCAAGCGGGCGTGCTCAGGTAAAATGGCGGTCAGATTGCGCGTGCGCCGGTCCAGCGCGCCCTCGGCGGGCGGCGGCGCCAGGTGCACGACGTGCTGCGCCAGGCCGGCCAGGCGCCGCAAAGTGGCAGGCCGGTCCAGGTCGGCCACCAGCGGCACGGCGCCCAGCGCGCGCAATTCGGCGCGGCGCGACGGCTGGCTGGTGGTGGCGAACACGCGAAAATACGGACGCAACAGCGGCACCAGCCGCATGCCGACATCGCCGCAGCCCACGATCAACAGGCGCGGCAGCTTGAATTTTTGAATAGTAAGTTTTTTCATTGAAGGATTGTATGACGTTTCAAATCACTGTACAGCCCAGCGGCCATCAATTCAGCTGCGAACCAGACGAAACCGTGCTGGCCGCGGCCATGCGCGCCGGCGTCGGCCTGCCCTACGGCTGCAAGAATGGCGCATGCAGCTCCTGCAAAGGCAAAGTCGTTTCCGGTTCGGTCACGCACAAGGCCCACCAGGAGCGCGCGCTGACCAAGGACGAGGAAGCGGCCGGCTACTCGCTGTTCTGCTGCGCCACCGCGCAAGGCGACCTGGTGATCGAAGCGCGCGAAGTGGCCGGCAGCGACGACTACCCGATCCGCAAGATGCCGTCGCGCGTGGCGACGCTGGAGAAACTGGCGAGTGACGTGATCGTCATGACGCTGCAACTGCCGGCCAACGAGACGCTGAAATTCCGCGCCGGCCAGTACATCGAATTCATGCTGCGCGACGGCAAGCGCCGCAGCTACAGCCTGGCCTCGCCGCCGGACCAGGATCAGCCGCTGAGCCTGCACATCCGCCACATGCCGGGCGGCCTGTTCACCGACCAGGTGTTCAGCACCCTGAAGGAACGCGACATCCTGCGCTTCGAAGGCCCGATGGGCACCTTCTTCGTGCGCGAGGACAGCGACAAGCCGATGGTGCTGCTGGCCTCCGGCACCGGCTTCGCGCCGATCAAGGCCATCATCGAGCACCTGCGCGCGCAGGACTCGCAGCGTGCTATGACCTTGTACTGGGGCGGCCGCCGCCCGCAGGACCTGTACATGGACGCGCTGTGCCGCCAATGGGAGGCGATCCTGCCGAACTTCACCTACGTGCCGGTGATCTCGGCCGCGCAGCCGGAAGACCACTGGAGCGGCCGCACCGGCTTCGTGCACGCCGCCGTCATGGCCGACCTGCCCGACCTGTCCGGCCACCAGGTGTATGCCTGCGGCGCGCCGATCGTGGTCGATTCCGCCAGGCGCGATTTCGTCGCGCAATGCCATTTGCCGGAGGATGAATTCTACGCCGACGCCTTCACCACCGAAGCCGACATCCACAAGCCCTAGGCAGCCCTGACACCGGGAGCAGACAGGGATGCGGAGTCCCTGGCTCGGGGCGGAGTCCCCAGCTCCTCCCCCCTGAAAGCTCAAATGACCAGTACCAGCAACGGCTTCAGCGTCCTGCGCCAGCGTAACTTCGCGCTCTACCTTTCCTCCCGCACCCTCGCCACCCTGGCGGTCCAGATGCAAAACGTCGCCATCGGCTGGCAAGTCTATGCGCTGACCCACAACCTGTTCGACCTCGGCCTGATCGGCCTGGCGCAGTTCGCGCCCTTCCTGCTGCTGATCCTGTTCGCCGGCCACGCCGCCGACCGCTACGACCGCCGCAACCTGATCGCGCTGACGCTGGGCGCGCAGCTGCTGTGCAGCCTGATGCTGCTGGGCTTCACCATCGCCGGGCTCGGCGCCGTGTGGCCGGTGTTCGCCGTGCTGGTGCTGTTCGGCAGCGCGCGCGCCTTCATGGGGCCGGCCACGCAAGCCATCCTGGTCAACCTGGTGCCGGCCGAGAGCTTCAGCAAGGCCGTCGCGCTCAGTTCGTCGAGCTTCCACGTCGCCGTCATCCTCGGCCCCACCCTGGGCGGCCTGCTCTACCTGGCCGGGCCGAAAACGGTTTATCTGATTTCCTCGGCGCTGCTGGTGGCGGCGGTGGTGATGATGTCGCTGGTCAAGCCGGTCAAGCAGCCCAGCAACCGCGCGCCGGCCACCTGGCACACGGTGCTCGAAGGGCTGCGCTTCGTCTGGTCCAAGCCGGTGGTGCTGGGGGCCATTTCGCTCGACCTGTTCGCGGTGCTGTTCGGCGGCGCCACCGCGCTGCTGCCGGCGCTGGCGCACGACGTGCTGCGGGTCGGCCCGACCGGCCTGGGCATGCTGCGCACCGCGCCCGGCGCCGGCGCCGCCCTGTGCTCGATCGCGCTGGCCTTCTTTCCCATCACGCGCCGGGTCGGCCTGTGGATGCTGGGCGGGGTCGGCGTGTTCGGCGTCTGCACGCTGGTGCTGGGCGCCACCGCCACCTTCGTGGTCGCGCTGGCGGCGCTGTTCCTGATGGGCGCCGGCGACATGATCAGCGTCTACGTGCGCCACCTGCTGGTGCAGTACGAAACGCCGGACGCGATCCGCGGCCGCGTCAGCGCCGTGAACTCGGTGTTCATCGGCGCCTCGAACGAGCTGGGCGAATTTGAATCCGGCCTGACCGCCGGCTGGATGGGGCTGACGCGCGCGGTGCTGTTCGGCGGCGCCGCCACCCTGGCCGTGACCGGCGCCTGGGCCGTGCTATTCCCTGTACTGTCGCGCATGGACCGTTTTCCACATGAGGACAAGCAATGAGCGAGGTCAAGCCATGAGTCTACGCATACCGCTGCCGGGCATCATCCACAGCCGCCCTCACCTGAGCCTGGCGGTGGCGCTGGGCGCCAGCGTCGGGCCGCTGCTGCCGCACAGCTGGCCGCTGCTGGCGCGCCTGCTGACGGGTTGGAATATCACCGTCTGGTCCTATCTGCTGATGATGGGCTGGATGATGGTGCGCGCCGACCAGCACGACATCAAGCGCGCCGCCTGCCGCCAGGATGAAAAAGGGCCGGTGATCCTGGCCACGCTGTCGGTGGCCATCATGATCAGCCTGGCGGCCATCATCTCGCAACTGTCGGCCCTGAAGGACCTGAAGGCGGCCGACATGGCGCTGCACTATGGCTTCGTGGTGCTGACGCTGACCGGTTCGTGGTTCATGATCGGCGTGATGTTCTGCTCGCACTACGCGCATCTGTACTACATCAAGGATGACGGCGAACGGCCACTGCAATTCCCGGACGAGCAGCTGGTGCCGAACTATTGGGATTTCCTGTATTTCTCGTTCACGATCTCGGTGGCGGTGCAGACCTCGGACGTGGCCGTGCGCGGCCGCGCCATGCGCCAGGTGGTGCTGGGGCAGTCGGTGCTGTGTTTCTTCTACAACCTGGCCATCCTTGGGCTGTCGATCAACATTGCCGCTTCGCTCATCAACGCTTAGCCCGTCGTGCGCTTCTTAACGAGAACATAAGAAGAAAAGGAGTAATATTGAATTGCAGTTCAACAAACAGGAGCAAGCTTATGCAAATCAATATCAATGCCGACAAAACCATCGACCGCCACGCCGGTCTGGATGAACATGTACAAACGGTCGTGAGCACTGCCCTCCACCGCTTCGGCGAGCAGATCACCCGCGTCGAAGTCCACCTGAGCGACAACCTGGTGCAGAAATCGGCCGACGGCGACAACCGCTGCCTGATGGAAGCCCGCGTCACCGGCTATCAACCGATCGCCGTCAGCGATCACGCCGCCACGCTGCACCAGGCCATCGGCGGTTCGGCGGACAAACTCAAGCGCGCCATCGACAGCGCCCTGGGCCGCCTGCATGACAAAGACAAGCGTCACGCCAACGGCGCCGTGGCGGCCGAAGCCGACGCAGACGACACCGAATAATTCCGACTTGGGCGGAGCTAGCGCTGTGCTAGCTCCCGCAAATACTGCAAGCCTTGCAGCGACCTGCTGCCATACCACGACATCATCTCCCCATCGACCAGCAGCACCGGCTTGCCGATCTGTTTTTCCAGCGCGTCCGCATGGGCTTGCGTGAAGCGATACGGTTCGCTCGACAACAACACCCCATCCACCTGCGCGATCAGTTCCGACGACCATGTGAAGCGCGGATAACGCGCCTCGCCCAGCTCCGGCACGCGCCAGCCGATTTGCTCCAGCATGCGGGCGATGTAGGTGTCGCGCGAGACCGTCATCCACGGGTCCTGCCAGATGCAGTACAACATCGTCTGCGGCCGGCCCGGCGGCATGGCGCGCAGCAGCGCATATTCCGCCTCGAACGCCGCGCACCAGTCGGCCGCCGCCTGTTCGCGGCAGAACACGCCGCCCATCAGGCGCGCCAGTTCCAGGTTGTCGCGCGGGCGCAGCGGATGGGTGACCACGATGTGCGGAATGAACTCCGCCAACAGCTCGACGGTCGGCTTCTCGTTCTCGTCGATATTGACCACCAGATGGGTCGGCGCCAGCTTGCGGATCTTCTCGATATTCACATCCTTGGTGCCGCCGATCTTGGGTATGGCCGGCACCACCGCGGCCGGATGGATGCAGAAGCCGGTGCGCCCCAGCAGCTGCCCGGCCAGTCCCAGGTCGCACAGCAGCTCGGTGATCGAAGGCACCAGCGAGACGATGCGCGCGTGCGGATCGGCCTGATGCGGGTTGCCGATCGCGTCGGTATATTCCATGTCGTCGTCCAATCTAAGCAATGCGACATTGAAGCATCTGCGGATACAACGTGCAACAACTGCGGGGACGAAATTTACACGCGATACAGGGCAGTTCAGCTATGATTGCTGTGCTTGCCCATCAGCATCCTGAAAGACCATTTTGAAACAAATCAGCACATTCGGCGCCTCCCGCTACCAGATCGGCGACTTGCAGCTGCTGCGCAACGCCGATGACGACACCGCCATCGCCAAACTGCTGGCGCCCTGCCCCGTGCTGCAACTGGACGCCGGGCAAGCGGTCACCGATTCCAGCCGCGCCCGCCTCTACATCGTGTTGCGCGGCGCGCTGTCGGTCGCCACCGACACCCGCACCGGCATGGCCGACGGCACCATCAGCAAGATACTGCCGGGCGAAAGCGTGGGCGAACAATCGGTGCTGGACGAGGAAGCCAACCTGTCGAGCATCACCGCGCTGGAACAGAGCGAAGTGCTGGTGATCGAGGCCGACCTCGTCTGGAAGCTGATCGACGAATCGAATGTGCTGGCGCGTAACCTGCTGCGGCTGCTGTCCTTCCGCATCCGCGCCGCCAACGCGCAGCTGCGCCGGCGCCAGAAGCTGGGCGAGTTCTACCGCCAGCTGTCGATGATCGACGGCCTGACGGGCCTGTACAACCGCGCCTGGCTCAACGACCTGCTGCCGACCATGATCGCCACCGCGCAAGGCTCGCATGCGCCGCTGGCGCTGATCATGATCGACCTCGACCACTTCAAGCACTTCAACGACAGCCACGGCCACCTGGCCGGCGACCAGGCCTTGCGCACCGCCGCGCACGTGCTCAGCAGCGCGCTGCGGCCGACCGATTTCGCGGTGCGCTACGGCGGCGAGGAAATGATGGTGCTGTTGCCGGACACCAGCGACAAGGTGGCGGTGGCGGTGGCCGAGCGCCTGTGCGAACGCATGCAGCAGGCGGTGGTGTTTGCCGACATGCGGGTGGCGCTGCCGCAGATCACGGCCTCATTCGGCGTGGCGACGCTGCAAGCGGGCCAGGACGACCATGCGCTGATCGCCGCCGCCGACGGCGCGCTGTACCGCGCCAAGGACCAGGGCCGCAACCGCGTGGTCCATCACGAACAGCAGGCTTAACAACCGTCGTTCCCGCGCAGGCGGGAATGACGCAGCCTAGGCTTCGGCCGCCGGCTGCGCCTGGTGCGCGGCGGCGAAGTCGGCGTAGCCCTTCTGCACCAGCGCGTAAGTCTTGTCGATGTTGCTGGCGACGTCGCCGTTCAGCACCTTCAGTCCGTCGAGCACGCCGCGCGCCTCCTTGAAGCCCTGATCCACGCCTTTTTTCAGCGTATCCATGAACTTGTTGAGCACGGCGTCGCCCTGCTCGCCGGGGTGCTGCTGCTGGAAGGCTTCATAAAACGCCGTCGACAGCGATACAATGCGGCTCGCGGTGCCTTCCGGCGTATTATCCTGCGACACGGCATTCTGGATGGCGTTGTCGCCGAAATCGCCCTTGAGCGCTTCGTTGATGCCGGTCAGCGCCGTTTTCAGCAGCACCGACAGCGGTTCGTTGGAAGAATTCAACGATACTGTCAAGGAAGCTTGTACGATAGACACGTTGAGCTGCGCCTTGGCCTTGGCCTGGACGGTCGCATTGCTATCGTCCTTGGCCTGGACCGGTGTCGCGGCCGTTGTGCTGCCTGATGTTGCAGAGACGGGAGTGGCCATGATGTGGCTCCGGTTGGAATATCCTTTAATTATCGGCAGACTTACGAATAACTGTAGCCCCCTTGACCGCAACCATGACCACACAGACCTTTCTCTGGCACGACTACGAAACCTTTGGCGCCCAGGCGCGCCGCGACCGCCCGGCGCAATTCGCCGCGATCCGCACCGACGCCGACCTGAACGAGATCGGCGATCCCATCATGTTGTATTGCAAGCCGGCCAACGATTTCCTGCCGGACCCGCAATCCTGCCTGATCACCGGCATCACGCCGCAGCAGTGCCTGGAATGGGGCGTGCCCGAGCACAAGTTCGCCGCCACCGTCGAGCAAGCCTTCTCCAAGCCGGGCACCATCGGCGTCGGCTACAACACCATCCGCTTCGACGACGAGATCACCCGCTTCATGTTCTGGCGCAACCTGATCGACCCCTACGCGCGCGAATGGCAAAACCAGTGCGGCCGCTGGGACTTGCTGGACGTGGTGCGCATGACCTACGCGCTGCGCCCGGAAGGCATAGCGTGGCCGTTGCGCGAGGACGGCAAGCCCAGCTTCAAGCTGGAGCACCTGGCCAAGGCCAACGGCCTGCTGCACGAGGCAGCGCACGATGCGCTGTCGGACGTGCGCGCCACCATCGCGCTGGCGCGCCTGATCAGGCAGAAGCAGCCGAAGCTGTTCGACTTCTGCCTGGCGCTGCACAAGAAAGACCGCGTCGCCGACGAGATCGGCATGCACCTGGCGCCGCAGCTGCGCGCGCCGTTCCTGCACGTGTCGGGCATGTTCCCGGCCGAGCGCGGCTGCATCGCGCTGGTGTGGCCGCTGGCCACGCATCCGACCAACAAGAACGAAGTGATCGTCTGGGACTGCACCTACGATCCGACCGAACTGTTCACGCTGGACGCCGACACCATCCGCACCCGCATCTTCAGCCGCGCCGACGCGCTGCCGGAAGGCATGACACGCCTGCCGGTCAAGAGCATCCACCTGAACAAGTCGCCGATGCTGGTGTCCAACCTGAAGACGCTGTCGCCGGCGATGGCGGCCAAGTGGGGCATCGACCTCGAACAAGGCAAGGCCAACGCCGCGCTGGCCGCGGCCGGCCGCAACATGGATGTGGAATGGGAGCAGGTATTCCAGCGGCCGGCCGGCGACGAGCTGGACGTGGACGAGGACCTGTACAACGGCTTCGTCGGCAAGGACGACCGCCGCACGCTCGATTCGCTGCGCAAGGAAACGCCGGCCAGGCTGGCCACGGCCTCGCCGTCGTTCAGCGATCCGCGCCTGCTGGAACTGCTGTTCCGCTACCGCGCGCGCAACTTCCCCGAGACCCTGTCCGAGGGCGAGATGGAGCATTGGGAACAGCACCGCGCGGCGCGCTTCTACGAAGGCGCGGGCGGTGCGCGCAGCATCGACCAGTTCTTCGGCGAGATCGACAACCTGCAACAGGATGCCGATGAGCGTGCCGAACACATACTGGCCGAGCTGTACGAGTACGTGGAGCTGATCGCCCCGGCGCACTAAGCGCCGTCGTCCTCGCGAAAGCGGGGCCCCATAGAACGCGAGCTCAGCATGGATTGCCGCTTGCGCGGCGTTCCGCCGACGCGGAATGACGGCTATGTCAAGCGCGATGCTGGTTGATGGCGTCGCGCGTTTCCAGCGCCACGCGGCGCGCGGCGGCCGCGAAGTCTTCATTGGCCTTGGGCACCGCGTACAGGATCGCGCGCGACGAGTTGATCATCATGCCGGTGCCGTTGTAGGTCCGGCCCGACTTGACGGTCGCCTCGATATCGCCGCCCTGGGCCCCGATGCCCGGCACCAGCAGCGGCATGTCGCCGACGATCGCCCGTACCTGCGCCAGTTCTTCCGGGAAGGTGGCGCCCACCACCAGCGCGCATTGGCCGTTGGCGTTCCACTTGTCGGCCACCAGGCGCGCCACGTGCTGGTACAGCGGCTTGCCGTCGACGTTGAGGAACTGCAAGTCCGATCCGCCGGGGTTGGAGGTGCGGCACAGGATGATGACGCCGCGCTCGCTCCACTCCATGTAGGGCTCCACCGAGTCCGAGCCCATGTAGGGATTGACGGTCACCGCGTCGGCGCCGTAGCGGTCGAACGCCTCGCGCGCGTACTGGCGCGCGGTGGCGCCGATGTCGCCGCGCTTGGCGTCCAGGATCACCGGAATGTGCGGATAATTGTCGCGCACGTAGTGGCAGATCTTCTCCAGCTGGTCTTCCGCGCTCAGCGCCGCGAAGTAGGCGATCTGCGGCTTGAACGAGCACGCCAGCTCGGCGGTCGCGTCGATGATCTCGCGGCAGAAGTGGTAGATGCCTTGCGGGTCGTGGTGGAACTGGGCCGGCAGCCTGGCCATGTCCGGATCCAGGCCGACGCACAGCAGGGAGTCGTTGGCCGCCCAGACAGCAGATAATTTGTTGATGAAAGTCACGACGCACCCTTAGCTTTTGTTGCAAACCATCTATTGTAACGCCCCCGCAGCAGCCTGTTAAAATTTGCCCCTCATTCCTTAGAAAGCGAATTCCTGATGAAACTCACCAACAAAGTCGCCATAGTGACCGGCGCCACCCAAGGCATAGGCTTGGCTTGCGCGCAGCGCCTGGTGGCCGAAGGCGCCAAGGTCATGCTGGTCGACATCAAGCCGGAAGGCGCCTCCGCTGCCGCCACGCTGGGCGAGCAGGCGCGCTTCTTCGCCGCCGACGTCAGCCAGAAATGCGACGTCGACGCGCTGGTGGCCGCCACCTTGGCCGAGTTCGGCCGCATCGACATCCTGATCAACAACGCCGGCGTCACCCACGCCGCCGATTTCCTCGACCTGACCGAGGACGATTTCGACCGCGTGCTGCGCATCAACCTCAAATCCATGTTCCTGTGCGGCCAGGCGGTGGCGCGCGAGATGGCCAAGCAGCACAGCGGCTGCATCATCAACATGTCCAGCGTGAACGCCGAACTGGCGATTCCGAACCAGGTGCCGTACGTGGTGTCCAAGGGCGCGATCAACCAGCTGACCAAGGTCATGTCGCTCAACCTGGTCACGCACGGCATCCGCGTCAACGGCATCGGCCCCGGCACCATCCTGACCGAACTGGCCAAGCAAGCCGTGATGGCCAGCCCGGAAGCGCGCCACACCATCCTGTCGCGCACGCCGATGGGCCGCTGCGGCGAACCGGAGGAAGTGGCCTCGATCGCCGCCTTCCTGGCCAGCGACGACGCCAGCTACATGACCGGCCAGACGCTGTACGTGGACGGCGGCCGGCTGGCCCTGAACTACACAGTGCCGGTGAAATAAGGAGTTATACGCCTGGTTGATGTCTGGTATCCGAAACATCAATTAGACACATATCTTTCGCGCCCCCATAATTACACCTGTCTCCACTATTCTCCTCCAAGAAAATAGTTTTAAGCCCGCTTTCACCAGCGGGCTTTTTTTTGCTTGCTGTCATTGCAGCGTCATATTCCCTTCCTATACTGGGCACATCTTCAGTACATGCAACCGATAGGCATGACGGAAGAAAGGTGCACCGGGCTTCCGGTGCACCACTCCCCCTTTTCTGCGCTGCATGGTATTGTCCGGGTCATGCTCAAGCTACTACTTCTGACCAATTCCCACGCCCGGCTACGCTACTGGAGCGCCATCGTCCTGTACCTGCTGATCCTGATACTCGGCTCGCTGCCCGGCGCCCGCCAGGACATCGGCCAGGTGGCCTCGGGACTGATACTGCATTCCATCGCCTACGCCGGCCTGACCTTCCTGCTTTTCACCGGCGGCACCGGCAACTTGCGGCTGCGCGCCGGCAAGGCCGTGCTGACCATCGCCCTGATGGGCGCACTCGACGAAGTCGTACAAAGTTTCTTCCCTTACCGTCATGCCGCCGTGTCCGACTGGCTGGTCGACTGCAACGCCGCCGTGCTGACGGCGCTCTTCATGTGGGCCCTGTGGACCCGCTATCGCATCCAGCCGTCAAACTGATGCTGCCGGCGCGTTCTCCAGGCGCGCCCATCGCCAGCTCCACGTCCAAACGCATTTGCTGCAACTGCTCCGCCTGGGCCACGCGTACCAATTCGTGCAGTGAGTGCGTTAATAAATGCCGGCTGCGAGGGTCCGGCCCGTTTCCACAGGTAGAATTAATTAAATCTTCGATAATAATGTCTGTCACGCGTGTCAACATATCGATATCCTTTAAAGTGATACCCAACAATTATTGCGTGTGAGTAGCACCTCTCAATTGATGTATATCAACTGCGGCAGTCGGCAGGGAACAAAAGCGGGCGCTCGGCCTCTGAATCAAATGGCTAGCCATTTTGATTAATCGACCGTGGGGAGCATGTGATGAATATGATCAAAAACACCGCCATTGCGCTGTTTATCCTGACGCTGGCGGCTTGCGCCTCGGACCGCACCAGCGCGCCCAGCGCGAGTAGCAGCACCGGCAGCTATCCGTCCGATGGCGGCAATCCCGGCAGCGCCAACCAGAGCAGCACCACCGGCACCATGCGTAGCAGCGGCATGAGCGGCAGCAGTCCCGGCGCCCGGACTTCCTATGGCGTGGTGCAGGCCATCGACCAGATGCAGCGCCAGGATGTCGGCGTGGGCGCGGCCGGCGCGGCGGCGGCGGGCGGCAGCGTGGGCCTGCCGACCGACAAGGTCTACCGGGTCACCGTGCGCATGGACGACGGCAGCAACCAGATGCTGGTGGTCTACGCCATGCCCAGCTACAAGATCGGCGACCGGGTACGCTACAGCAACGGCGCCTTGACCAGCTACTAGTACAGCTGCTCGACCTGGTAGCCGCGCTTCCTGAGCAGCTGCGGCAGGCCGTCGTCGCCCACCAGGTGCAGCAGGCCGACGCCGACAAAGGCGGCCGGCTCCTGTTGCATGATGCGCTCGATATTGTTGGCCATTTCCGGATTGCGCTTGCCCAGCAGCACGCGGTTCATGAAGCCGGCGGAGATCGTGTCGCCGCTGATGGCGCTGCGCCACGCCGCGCGGATGGCGGGCGCGTCGGCGGCGTTCCAGGCGTCGATCAGCGCGGTGGACTTCTTCAGCGAGGCGCCGTCGGCCAGGTCGGCCAGGTGCTCCAGCAGATACTGCTCTTGCTGGCGCTCGTCCAGCGTATCGAACAGGCTCAGCTGATAGTCGGCGCTTTCCAGCTCGCGCACCGCCTTGTGCTGGCTCTTGGCGGCCGCCAGCAGCGCATACTCCACCGCCTGGCTGCGCTGGTAGCCATGCACCTCCATCTCGGCGCCAACCAGCAGGTTGGCGATCAGCCAGGGCTTGTACTGCTGCACCGATTGCAGCGAGATGCCGGCCCGCGCCAGCGCCTCCACCGTCAGCCGCAGCGTCGGCGGCGACAGGTGCCGCTGCACCGTGTCGCCGTCCGGATAGCGGCCATGGCGCGCCAGCGCCAGCTGGAACGGCGCATCCTGGCGGATATCGAGCTCGATCACCAGCGCCTTGGAGTCGAGCAGCGCGCGCGACACCAGCGGGTCCAGCGGGTAAGAACCATCCCTGCCGACATGGATGGTGCCGAACAAATAGCTGGTCTTGCCATCGTGCGTGACCCGGTACAACTGGCCCCGGTGCGCGGCCGAGGCCGGCTCGCTCAAGCCGGCGGCAAACACCGCCTGGCAGCAGGCCAGCAATATCGTAATCAGCATGGCAATTTTCTTCGGCATGAGTTTCCCCCGCGATAGCGGGCACGCCATCGAAAGAATGAAGTGTAATTTGGGAGTAGTAAGGCGATGCGCGTTACTGTTTCCTATGGTAAATCAGGAAAATGCGCGGCGAGATATTTTTTTAAAACTTGCGGCCAAACTTCGGCGAAATCAACACACTAAATATCAACTGTCTAATAAAAATACTGTTTAAATGATTAGATATTATTGATTTATTACGCCTAATACCCACACTAAATCCACGGGTTTCATTGATTATTGACCAAGCGGCCGGATATAGCTCCCATGATTCCATTTTCCATCCTCGACCTTTCGCCGATCGCCGAGGGCAGCACGCCCTCCGCATCGTTCCGCAACACGCTGGACCTGGCGCAGCACGCTGAGCGCTGGGGCTACCGGCGTTACTGGCTGGCCGAGCACCACGGCATGCCCGGCATCGCCAGCGCCGCCACCGCCGTGGTCATGGCCCATGTGGCCGGCGGCACCTCGACCATCCGGGTCGGCGCCGGCGGCATCATGCTGCCCAACCACGCGCCGCTGGTGATCGCCGAGCAGTTCGGCACGCTGGAGGCGCTGTTCCCCGGCCGCATCGACCTCGGACTGGGCCGCGCACCCGGCTCCGACCAGACCACCGCGCGCGCCCTGCGCCGCAACCTCGACAGCGACGCCGACGCCTTCCCGCAAGACGTGCTCGAATTGCAAGACTACCTGTCGGACACGCCGCGCCAGCGCGTGCTGGCCGTGCCCGGCCAAGGCGCCAAGGTGCCGCTGTGGATTTTGGGCTCCAGCACCTTCGGCGCGCAGCTGGCCGCGCACATGGGACTGCCGTTCGCCTTCGCCTCGCATTTCGCGCCGCAGATGATGCTGCAGGCGCTCGCACTCTACCGCGGCAACTTCCAGCCGTCGGCGCAGCTGGCCAGGCCGCATGTCATGCTCGGCTTCAACGTGTTCGCCGCCGACAGCGACGAAGAGGCGCACTACCGCGCCACGTCGATGCAGCAAGCCTTCGTCAACCTGCGCAGCGGCCGCCCCGCGCGCCTGCCGCCGCCGCAGGCCGGCTATCTGCAAGCGCTGGGGCCGCAGGAACGGGCGCTGCTCGATTCCGTGCTGTCCTGCTCGGCCATCGGCGCGCCGGACACGGTGCGCCGCCAGCTGCAGGAATTCATCGCCCGCACCGGCGCCGACGAGCTGATGATCACCTCGCAGATCTTCGACCATGCGCAGCGCCTGCGCTCCTATGAAATCACGGCCGAGGTGCGGCAGGGGCTGGCGCTGGCCGCGGCGGGCCTGTAGGAAAAACGCCCCAAGCTCAGCAGCAATTTGTGATCGCCGGTAAAATTGCGACCTGCAAATTGAAGGAGCACCCGTGAGCCAGTCCCAAGCCCAGCAAGACATTTCCCCAGGCATGGTCTGGCTGTTCGCCACCGCGACCGGACTCATCGTCGCCAACCTGTACTACGCGCAAACGCTGATCGGGCCGATCAGCCGCGCCACCGGACTCGATCCCGGCGCGGCCGGCCTGATCGTCACGCTGACGCAGATCGGCTACTGCCTCGGCCTGCTGTTCATCGTGCCGCTGGGCGACCTGCTGGAAAACCGCCGCCTGATCTTCATCGCCCTGCTGACCACGGCCGCCGCCCTGCTGGCGGCCTCGTTCACGCGCAGCGCGCCCTTGTTCCTGCTGGCGGCCTTCTGCATCGGACTGGGCTCGGTGGCGGCGCAGATCGTGGTGCCGTTCGCCGCCCACATGGCGCGGCCGGAAAAGCGCGGCCAGACCGTCGGCAAGGTGATGAGCGGCCTGCTGATGGGCATCATGCTGGCGCGTCCGGCCGCCAGCCTGGTGGCCGACGCGCTCAGCTGGCACGCCATCTTCGTCATCTCCGCCGTCGGCACCGCGGCGCTGGCCTTCCTGCTGCGCGCACGCCTGCCGCAGCGCCATCCGGGTTCCGGCCTGCACTACTTTGCCTTGCTGGGTTCGATGTGGCATCTGCTCAAGAGCACGCCCATCCTGCGCCGCCGCGCCGCCTACCAGGCGTGCATGTTCGGCGCCTTCAGCCTGTTCTGGACCTGCGTGTCGCTGGAATTGACCGGCCCGCGCTTCGCGCTGAGCCAGACCGGCGTCGCCATCTTCGCGCTGGTGGGCGTGGCGGGCGCGATCGCCTCGCCGATCGCCGGCCGCCGCGCCGACCACGGCAAGAGCCGCTCCACCACCGCCGTCGCCCTGAGCTTGGGCGCGCTGGCCTTCGCCATGCCGCTGCTGATCCATGCCAGCCGGCTGGTCGACCTGGGGCTGCTGGTGCTGACCTCGATCGTGCTGGACATGGGCGTCTCGGCCAACCTGGTGACGGGACAACGGGCCATCTTCGCGCTGCCGGCCGAGATCCGCAGCCGCCTGAACGGTCTCTACATGGCCTTGTTCTTCATGGGCGGCGCGCTGGGTTCATCGCTGGGTGGCTGGATGTTTGCCGCGCACGGCTGGACCGGCGTGCTGTGGGCCGGCCTCGCCTTCCCTCTGACCGCCCTGTGCGTGTTCGCCACCGAATAACATCGGGGTTTAATGCGACCAGAGGCGGACCTGGCCTTGCAGCGAGACCGTGCCGTTGATGTTGAGGCTGCCCAGGTTGCCGGTGACCGGCGCGTTCGGATCCATCTGCACGCTCAGCGATTCGAAGCCGAAGTTGCTGTAGCGTACATAGCCCGGCAAGCCGATGGCGATGTAGTCGCCGCCGCCGTCGGGGCGCGTCTGCACGCCCAGGCTGACGGCGAACATGTCGACCATGCCGCGCACATTCTTGAACACGATGTAACGGTTCTGCCCGTCGCCGTTGAAGCCCAGCGACAGCCGGCTGTCGCTGACCGCCCCCACCAAGGTCGGATCGTTGAGCGAGATGTGCGCCGCGAAGCTGATGCCGTCCTGGCCGCTGACCTGCGCCAACTCCTGGTCGTCGAGCGCCCGCAACGGCCCGCCCTGCGCCACGCCGGCCGCCAACAGCAGCGATAAGCACAGCGCGCGCGCCATCAGTGCTTGAACTTTATGTCGAGGTACTGGATCTGGATCGAGCCGATGCGCGACGATCCCAGGTCCACCGCCGCCTGCCCCGGACTGACGAAGGAAATATTGTCGACCACGACGCCGCCGGCCGGCGCCACGCCGCTGCCGTAGCGCGCATCCGGCCAGTCGATGCCGATGTGCAGGCGCGGCCCGGTCTCGTCGGTCAGCGCGTTGATCACCGCCGGCTGCGACGCCACATTGGCCAGCATCCACGGCGTGTTGTTGAACACGCCGTTGGCGTCGACGCCGCCGATGTGCACGCCGCTCAGCACCATCGCCTCGGTGGCGTCGCTGCGCCCGCGCGGCTGCAACGACAGCTGGCCGATATCCATGCGCAGCGCGGCGCCGAAGGCCACGCCGTCGTTGACCTGCGGCGTGGAGAACTGCAGGCCGCCGCCGGAAAACACCAGGTCCTTGAGCACCACGCTGCCCTGCTCGCGCGTGACGCCGTCGGCCGTCACGCCCCAGTCGTAGGCGGCCTGCCAGCGCTGGTCGGCGTTGACGTTCAAGGGAAAGGCGATATTGATCACATCGGCCAGGCCGGGCGCGCCGGCCACGATGTCGAGCTGGTAGGGATCGGAAAACGGCAGCGGATTGTCGCTGCGCGCGGCACTGAATTTTTCCACGTACAGGCTGGCGCCGATCGGCGTGGTGTAGGTCACGCGCGCGTCGCCGCTCATGGCGAAACCGTTCAGGTCGAAGCTGACGCCGTCGCGCCCGCGCACCGTCGACAGCGCCGCGTCGCTCAGGGGCTCCATCGCCGGCGCCGGCGCGCACACGGCGGCCAGCAGCATCGACCAGGAAACGCAGCAAGCGCGCGCGGCCCTCATCAGCGGCCCTTCGGCAGGTTCGGCGGCACCAGGCCGCTGGTGTTGAGCGCCTGCAGCTTGTCGCGCCAGTTCAGCCAGATGCCGGCCTGCGCCGCATCGGACGCCGGCACCCCGGCGGCGCTGGGAAATTGCACGCCGGTCTTCAACACGGAGATCCAGAAATCGCGGCTCGGTCCGGCGGCATCGCCGGCCGTCACGCCGCCCAGCTGCGCCAGCGACAAACAAGGCGCGCTGCAGCCGCCGTCCCAGCGCTTGCCGCCCAGCGCATCGGTGTGCGTGTCGAGCGTCAGCGCGCTGCCGTCGGCCGCCAGGCCGCTGACCCTCATCGAGCCCGACAGGCTGTTGATCTTCAGGCCGACGTCGCCGCTGATGCCTTCAAAGCCGAAGCGCATGCCGACCGCCTCGCGCGAGGCGCCGTCGGCCGCGTTCTTGTAGACGAATTCGAAATAGGGATTGCTGATGTGGACCAGGCGCTGCGCCTCGGTGCCGTCGCTGCGGCCGAACTGCAGCAGGCCGATATCGAGGTCGGCGCCGGTGCCGTTGCGGGCGGCGTAAGTGTATTCGCCCAGGCGCATATTGCGCAGGTTGGCGCTCAGCGCGATGTCGGCGTCCAGCGCGACCTTGCTGAAGTCGAAGCCGCCCAGGCTGGTGTTGGTCAGCGCGACCAGACCCTGTCCGCGCGTGTTGGACAGTTCTTCTTCGCTCAGCGGCCGCATTTGCGCCGACGCCGTCAGCGTGCAGCAGGCCAGGGCCGCGCACAGCCACAGCGAACGCAGGAAATAGAGGGGGCTCATGATGTGGGAACGGCAGCCGCGGGCGCGGCCGCCGTTGCGCGACTGATTAGTGAGCGAAGATCCAGACGCTGGTGCCGCGCATGTCGATCTGGTTCATCGCTACCGAACCGAACGAGGC
>KB906725.1:1257730-2003768 GCA_000381565.1 Oxalobacteraceae bacterium AB_14 | reverse complement strand
TTGATGCCGTTGAAGCTGATCGAACCGCCACCCATGCCGTTGGCGTCGAGCGCGTCGGTGTCGGTGTAGACGAAGGAGTCAATCTTGATGTTCAGGTTGGCGGCGATCGACACGCCGTCCTGGCCGCTGACGGTGCTCAGTTCCGCGTCCTGGATCGGGGTCATCGCCGATGCCGAGAAGGCCAGGGTTGCCAGGGCTGCTGCGATTGCGGTTTTAACGATTTGCATTTTTTTATCTCCGAGTTGTGTATGAAATTTTTTGTCCGGGCTCACGTCCCGCAGGCCGTCCCCAGGCTCCGGGTAGGAGCTGCGGCGCACTGTCTGGTGCCGTGAAAATCTTAATATTTGACTATTAATTGAGTCCATCATATGAGTCGCTCCCGACGCCGGTCCAGCATGTCGCACTGACTTGCAAAGCCAACGACTTGGCCCTGGGAGCCATGCAGAGTGAGGACGCGGAGTGTGGTTGTTGTTGCACGCTTGTTGTCAAAAAGTTGCGACAAACCGGCCGCCGGATAGCATAAGTCCGGCCCGGATCGACTAGAGTCACAGCTCTAAAAAAACAGATGCTCGGTTTTGCCAAACCATGCGTTAATTAATTACTAGAAAAGAAAGACGAGTTGTCGCCTTAATAAAGCACGACCGTTCTAATTACAAATACTGGAGACAAGATGAACCCAACAACGGGGCGCCCGACGCCTCTGGGCGCAGCCTACGCCCGCAGTTTTCCCCGCCAGTGCCGCCAGCATTGTTGTCGCGCGCGCCGGGACACGCTGCCGCGCCTGGCGCGCGCCGCGCGCGAGGGCTGACGCCATGCTGATGATCTTGTTGACCGTGATCGCCGCCGTCATCGGCGGCGCCGGCGTCATCTCCCGCCACGAGCCGCTGGACCGCCCCAAGGGCCAGTACGAGATGCCGCAAGCCCGGCTCGGCGGCGGCGCCTACGTGCAGTCGGTGACGATGGAGCCGTTCTCCGAACTCAAGTACAAGCACATCGTGCGCCAGGCCTTCGACTTCAGCTGCGGCTCGGCCGCGCTGGTCACCATCCTCAACTACCACCTGGGCGTGATGGTCAACGAGCAGCAGGCCATGGAAGGCATGCTCGACAAGGGCGAGAAGGAAAAAATCATCGAGCGGCGCGGCTTTTCGCTGCTCGACATGAAGCGCTACGTCGGCTCGCTGGGCATGGCCGGCGCCGGCTTCAAGGCCGAGATCAAGGACTTGATGACGCTCACCGAACCGGCCATCGTGCCGATCGACTACGCCGGCTCCAAGCACTTCGTGGTGCTGCGCGGCATCCGCGACGGCGTGGTCTTCATCGCCGACCCGTCGGCCGGCAACATCGTGTTCTCGGTCGAGGAATTCGCCCGCTGGTGGGACAAGAACACCCTGTTCATCATCTCCCCGGCCAAGGGCCAGCAGCCGCTGGCGCAGCTGGCGCTGACCGACCAGGAACTGGGCGTGACCGATATGGACCGCGTCACAGGCAAGGGCCGGCAGGACGGCCTGTCCAACTCGGCCCAGCTGTTGCTGCGCGCCGTCAACTCAGGCGCCGCCGGCACCTGGATGCATCGCAATTAACCCCTCGCAGCGCCACTACTCTTCAAGGATGACCAAGATGATTTTCCGTACCCTGCCTATCGCCGCAGCCATTGCCGCCACCCTGCTGGCGCTGCCCGCCGCGGCGCAACAGACCCCGCCGGCGGCCGCCGCCCCGGCCAGCGCCGACGCCGCCCGCGACGCCCTGGCCAAGAAGGAAGGCGAAGGCGACCAGAGCGCGCTGCTCAAGCAGACCCTGACCGCCGTCGACAAGCAGTACACGATGATCCGCAGCAACCAGCTGTCGGTCACCTACGACCTGACCTACACCTACGTCGGCGAGGAACGCATCGTCACCGACCTGGCCAACGGCAGCACCACCCTGTTCAACATCGAGAACACCAGCTCGCACAGCGTCACCAACACCTTCTCGGCCGACTATGGCCTGCTCGACAACGTCACCGGCAACGTCACCCTGCCGCTGATCTCGCGCTACTCGGACAACAACCTGTCGAACGGCGTCTCCAACTCGCTGGGCGACCTGCTGCTGGGCGCGCGCTGGCAGCCGTTCGCGGCGCACCGCGACACCCCCAACCTGACCGTGACCAGCAATGTGCGCCTGCCGACCGGCCGCAGCCCGTTCAAGATCATCGCCGGCAGCGGCGAGGCCACCGGCAGCGGCGTCGGCGCCTTCACGGCCGGCCTGAGCGTCAACAAGATCGTCGACCCGGTCGCCTTGTTCGGCTCGCTGAACTACACCGCCAGCCTGCCGGCCAAACACCTGTGGCAGGTCAACGGCACCCGCATCCTGACCCGGGTGGCGCCGGGCGGCACGCTCGGCTTCGGCATGGGCTTCGCGTATGCGCTGTCGTATGGCATTTCCACCACGATCTCCTTCCAGGAAGCGATCTCGGCCGGCTCGAAGCTGCGCTTTGCCGACGGCCTGGAAGCCAAGACCCATATGCAGACCTCCAGCATCCTGAACCTGGGCCTGGGCTACCGCGTCTCGCCCAAGACCACGATCAATATGTCGGTCGGCATCGGCCTGACGCCGGACTCGCCGAACATGACGGTGAGCATGAACCTGCCGCTGAACTTCTGACGGCGTCATTTTTCATGCGCCCGTCCAGTCCCGTCCACGCGCGCCGCCGCGCCACCGCCGCCGCGGCCGCGGCGCTGTGCGCGGCGCTGTGCCCGCCGCCGGCGCAGGCCGCGCTGACCGAGAACCTGACCACCAGCGTGGTCGCCATGTCGCTCGGCAACGCCGTCACCGCCGATCCGCCCGGCGTCGCCGCTATCCACTTCAATCCCGCCGGCCTGGCGCGGCTGACCGGCGACGGCGAGAGCATCCACAACTTCGTCGCCTCGATCCGCACCGCGGCCAGCTTCACGCCGGGGCCGAACTTCGACATCGGCGGCTGGAAGGACGACCCGATCTCCAACACCCGCACCGGCCCGGTGCGCCAGGTGATGTACGTGCCCGGCTACGGCATGCCCGGCTGGCGCCTGCCGGCGGTGGCCGTGCCCGGCATCGGCATGTACTGGAACAAGGCCGGCTCGCCGTGGACCTTCGCCACCGACAGCTATATGGCGCAGGCGATGAGCCTGGACCGCACCACCGATCCCAACGACCCCGGCCAGTACCAGGGCCGGCAGGAGCAGATCCAGCGCCTGGTCTACCTGGCGCCGTCGGTCGGCTACAAGTTTTCCGACACGCTGCGCTTCGGCGTGGCGATCCCGATCGCCCACGCCGCCTTCGTGGTCGACACCAATATGCGCTTCCCCAACGAGTTGCTGGGCGTGTTCGGCCAGCTGCAGAAAGGCTGGTGTCCGGAGGACGGCGGCAACATCATCGACGTGCTCGGCTTCGGCGTGTGCGGCGGCGGCAAGGACGGCATGGTCAGCCCGTTCAAGAAGGCGGCCAACATGCGGCTGGAGCTGACCGCCCCGTTCGACCCCACCATCAACCTCGGCGTGCTGTGGGAACCGCGGCCGTGGCTGGCGCTGGGCGCGGTCTACCAGGGCGGCTCCAAGACCCACTACACCGGCAGCTACCAGTTCGACGCCGAGCCGATGCTGCGCAACTTCGTGCGCGGCATGAACGCCTCGCTGCTGGGGCCGATCGCCGGCGCCGTGCTGGGCTTTCCGACCTCGATCCCGGCCACGCAGAAGGGCAATATGAGCGCCATCATCCCCTTCCCCTCGCACCTGCAGCTGGGGATCAAGCTCAGGCCGATCCGCTACGCCCAGCTCAACGTCGACGCCAGCTACGCCCGCTGGAGCGAATGGGACGCGCTGCGCTTCCAGTTCGACCAGAGCGTCAAGCTGCTGGAGGTGGCGCGGCTGTACGGCATCCCGGATGCGACCAAGCTGGTGATCCCGCGCGGCTACAAGAGCGTGGTCAACCTGGCCTACGGCGTGCAGCTGTTCCCGATCGAAAAGCTGGCGCTGCGCTTCGGCTTCGAGCCGCGCAAGACCTCGATCCCGAACAACAAGCTCGACCTGCTGGCGCCGCTGCCCAACACCAAGCTGCTGAGCGCCGGCCTGAGCTACAGGATCAGCAAGAACCTGGAAGTCAGCGTCACCGGTTCCTACCTGACCGGCAAGTACGAGGTGCCGGCCAACACCGACTGCAATCTGAACTGCAGCAATTTCCTGAACATCATCTACAACCCGTATGCCGGCCAGAACGTCAAGGGCGACATCCACGTGCGCTATTTTGGTTTTGAGATCAACAAGCGTTTTTGATTTTTTGAGGAGCACACTATGAAGACACCCATCACTACCCAATGCAAGCGCGGCCTGATGCTGCTGGCCCTGATTTCCGCCGGCGCCTGTGCGGCCGCGCCGGTGCCGCCGGCCAAGCAGGCGCTGGTCGACAAGGTGCTGAGGCTGTGGAACCCGGACAACATCGGCCAGCAGATGCTGCAGGTGCCGGTGGCGGACGCGGTGCAGCAGGCGCGCGCCATGCTGCAGGGCCGCGCCGCGCCGGACAAGCGCGACGCCGCCATGAACGACATCGTCGGCGACGCCAAGCAGTTCATGGCCGACGCCACGCCGATCACCAAGGGCAGCGCCGACAAGCTGATCCCGGCCACCATCGCCCCGCTGCTGGCCGAGCGCTACACCGAGGAAGAACTCACGCAGCTGATCGCCATCCTGGAGTCGCCGGTCAAGAAGAAGTTCGAGGCGATGCTGCCGGAAATGCAGAAGACCCTGGGCGAAGGCGTGGCCGCCGACACCCGCGCCGTGATCGACCCGAAACTGCAAGGCCTGAAGGAAAAGATCGGCCTGCGCCTGCGCACCGCAGTCACGCCATGACCTACTCCTCCGCCCTGCATCTGGTGCGCGGCGTCAAATCGCGCCTGACCCATTCCGGCGTGGAAGCGGAAGCGCTGTTCGCGCAAGCCGGACTGGACGAAGGGGACGGCCTCGCCTGCGACGCCCTCACGCTGTCCGACAAACTGAGCCACCTGTGGGAACTGGTGGTGGAGAAATCCGGCGATCCGCTGATCGGCCTGAAGATCTCCTCGCCGCACCGGCTCGGCTGGCTGGGGGTGATGGGCCACATCATGCTGGTGTCGCCGACGGTGCAAAGCTCGATCGAGCGCTGCCACGGCCACACCCGGGTCGGCCTGCTGCTGCCCGGCGCGCGCCGCGACGTGCCGCAGCAACGCTACGACTTCGTCTGGTGCGTGCTGCTGCGTTCGCTGCGCTGCGCCGCCGGCCGCGACGACATCGCCCCGGTGGTGGTCGAATACACCTTCCCCGAGCCGGCCAACGCCCACGTGTATGAAGAAACGTTCGGCTGCCCGGTCAGGTTCTCGATGCCGCACAACGTCATGGAGTTTTCCGACACCGACCTGGTGATGGCGCTGCCGGCCAATCCGCCGCTGGTGCCGGGCAGCGGCGAGCGGGTGCTGGCCACCCTGGCGCGCGCCGAGCCGCCGACCTTCAGCGCCAAGGTGCAGGGCCTGCTGGCGAGCCTGCTGCCGAAGGGCCCGCCGCACCGCGACGACGTCGCCGCCCAGCTGATGATGAGCGAGCGCACCCTGCAGCGCCGGCTGTCCGAGGAAGGCACCAGCTTCACCAACCTGGTCGACGACACCCGGCGCGAGCTGGCGCGGCAATCGCTCAGCTGCGGCGAGCTGTCGCTGAAGATGCTCAGCTTCCAGCTGGGCTTCTCGGAACCGAGCGCGTTCTACCGGGCCTGCAAGCGCTGGTTCGGCATGGCGCCGTCGGACATCGTGCACATGGCGCATCAACCGGGCCCCGAGCCCGAGTCGATGAACGCCACCACGCCGCGCAAGTCGGCATAACAACAAAAAGGAGACGGGGCTATGGGATGGTTGTCGAATAATCAAAGCAAGTCGATGCTGGGTCAGCTGCTGGTCAAGCAAAAGCTGATTACCGAAGAACAACTGGCCAACGCGATCGCGCTGCAACGCACCACCGGTCAGCGGCTGGGCGACATCTTCGCCGAGCTGAACCTGATCACCCAGCAGCACATCGAAGAAGCGCTGCGCAAGCAGCGCCGCCTGCGGATGGCGGCGGCCATCGCCACCTCCCTGCTGGCGCCGATGGAAAGCTATGCCGCGCAGGCGCTGCCGTCGCTGGCGGTGGGCACGCCGGTGTTGCTGAGCAAGGACCAGCGCGGCCTGCAGATCAAGGAGCGGCCGGGCCTGCAAGCGCTGAGCGAGGAGGAACTGGGCGAGACTTCGGCCCAAGGCCTCAGCGACGAGGTGCTGCAAGTGGTCAAGCAGGCCAAGCACAACGGGCTGGAAGTGGTGGGCGACATGGCCAAGCTGCTCAATCCGGTGCTGGGTTTCCTGGAGGCCGACACCAGCATGAAGAACGTGGTCTACGATCCGAGCAAGGCCAGCGCCACCATCAACAAGGACGGCTCATTGACCTTGAGCCTGCCATCGTCGATCGGCGAGCTCAACTTCAACAACATCCGCGTCAAGGGCACCGAGGGCGCCAGCTTCGGCAGCATCTCGCTCAAGGGCATCGATTTGACGGGCACCTCGATCACGCTGGCCTTCCATCACTGAAAAAGCGACGGGGTCAGGTCAGACCTGACCCCGGCTTGGCTTACTTGGCGTTGCGCGGCTTGGCGAAGGCGTCGCCGGCTTTCCATTCCGGCAGCCTGGCGCCGTTGGCGATCAGGCGGCCCAGGTTCAGCGTGTATTGCGCCGTCTGCACCATGCCCGACAGGTCCCAGCTCGCATCGTATTCGTCGGTCACCTGATGGTAGCGCTTGTCGTAAGCCGCCGCCTTGGCTTTCGAACCGGCCGCATCCTTGATGTACTCGCGGCCCGACTCGATCGAGAACGCCGGCACGCCGTTCTTGGCGAAGTTGAAGTGGTCGCTGCGGAAGTAGCCGCCCGCCAGGTCGGGCTCCGCTTCGGCGATGTGCATGCCCATCGCCTTGGCCGCCGTCGCGGCCAGCTTGCCCAGCTCGGTGCGCTCGCTGCCCTGGGTGCCGATGTCGCGCGTGGCGCCGACGAAGTTCAGGCTGTCCAGGTTCAGGTTGGCGGCGGTCTTGGCCAGCGGCCACAATGGCGCCGCGGAATACGCCGCGCTGCCCAGCAGGCCCTGCTCTTCCGCGGCCACCCACAGGAACATCTGGCTGCGCTTGGCCGGCGCGCGCACCGCTTCCTGCGCCATCGCCAGCAAGGCCGCCGAACCGGAAGCGTTGTCGACCGCGCCGTTGAAGATCGTGTCCCCGAGCTCGCCATCCTTGCCCTGCTTGCCCAGGTGGTCCCAGTGCGCGCTGTAGATCACCACCTCATCCTTCAGCTTGGGATCGGTGCCCGGCACCACGGCCGCCACATTGAACTGCTCGACCTTGCGCACGGCCGCCTTCATTTCGCCGTTCAGCTTGGCGGCCAGCGGGACCGGCTTGAAATCCTTGCGTTCCGCCGCGCTGCGCAGCGCATCGATATCCTGGCCGGCCGCCTTGAACAGCGCGCGCGCGGTGTCGTCGGTCATCCAGCCTTGCAGCTGCGTGCCCAGCGTGCCCGCCGCCAGCTGGAAGCGCTCCACGCCCGACCAGCTGTTCTGGATCACGCTCCAGTCGTACGACGCGCTCGGCGTGGTGTGGATCAACAACACACCGGCTGCGCCCTGGCGCTGGGCCTCTTCGAACTTGTAGGTCCAGCGGCCGTAATAGGTCAGGCCCTTGCCGTTGAAACGCTTGGGCTGCCCGGCGGTCGGCTGCGGGTCGTTGACCATCATGACCAGGATCTTGCCCTTCAAGTCCAGGCCCTTGTAATCGTTCCACTGCTCGTCCGGCGCGGCGATGCCGTAGCCGACGAACACCAGGTCCGCATTGAAGCTGTGCGACGCGCTCGCATCGCCCGGCGCGAACACCCAGTCCTTGCCAAAGCTGATCGGCAACGCCTGGCCGCCCGCTTCCAGTTTCAGCGTGCTCTCGGCCGGCTGCGTCTTGACGCCGGCGATCTGCACCGACTGGCGATAGCTGGAACCATTGCCCGGCTTGAGGCCCAGCGCCAGCGCTTGCGTTTCCAGATAAGCAACGGTCAGGTCGGCGCCGCGCTGGCCGGTGCCGCGGCCTTCCAGCACATCGCTGGAGAGGAAGGCCAGGTGGGCGCGCAGCGGAGCTTCCTTCACGATGGCGTTCTTGGCGCCGTCGGCGTGGGCGGGGAAGGCCAGCGCCAGGCTGATGGCCAGGGCGGAGGCAACATAGGAGGGGGTCATTTTTTGCATGATTTCCTGGAGACGTAAAGGGTGGTCGCGGTCCATTGAATTTGCCGCGCGTACATTGTATGCGATAGCCACGCTAAAATGGCGGCATGACAGTCCGCACTCCCTACCTCGGCCGCTTCGCCCCCTCGCCCACCGGTCCCCTGCATATCGGCTCGCTGGTGGCCGCCATGGCCAGCTACCTGGACGCCAAGGTGCACCACGGCCAGTGGCTGGTGCGCATCGAAGACGTCGACGGCGACCGCAACGTGGCCGGCGCCGACCAGCACATCCTGGCTTCGCTGCAGCGCTGCGGCATGCTGTGGGACGGCGAGGTGAGCTGGCAAAGCCGCCGCACCGGCCTGTACCAGCAAGCCTTGCGACAGCTGGGCGAACTGGTCTACCCCTGCGGCTGCTCGCGCAAGGAAATCGCCGACTCGCAGCTGAGCCTGACGGGCCGCCAGGCGCAGGCGCTGATCTACCCCGGCACCTGCCGCCACGGCCTGGCCCCCGGCAAGAACGCCCGCGCGCTGCGCCTGAAGGTGCCGCAAGCGCCCCATTGCGTACTGCACTTCGACGACCGCTGGGCCGGCCCCGTCAGCCAGGACCTGACCGACGAGGCCGGCGACTTCGTCATCAAGCGCGCCGACGGTTTCTGGGCCTACCAGCTGGCCGTGGTGGTGGACGACGGCGCCCAGGGCGTCACCGACATCGTGCGCGGCGCCGACCTGCTCGACTCCACGCCGCGCCAGCTCTACCTGCAGCAGCTACTGGGCCTGCCGCGGCCAAGCTACCTGCACGTGCCGGTGGTGACCAACGAGCTGGGCGAGAAACTGTCCAAGCAGACCGGCGCCATGGCCTTCGACCATGGCGCCGCCCCGCAACAGCTGTTGCAGGACGCCATGCTGCCGGCCGCCCGCTTGCTCGGCATGGAGCTGCGGGCCGACCATATCGACGCCTTCTGGCGCGCCGCCGTGCCCGCGTGGGCGCAAGTTCTGCGGAATCTGCCGAATCCGCGCTAGACCCGACATCGATCAATTCCGGCACAGGCGCGCGCTGCGCGCACCGGGTTTTGCTCTACACTGTAACCATGGAAGTCGAACTCAAACTACTGCTCTCGCCCGCCGACAACGAGCTGCTGCTGCAGCACCCGCTGATCGCCGCCCACGCGCGCGCGCCGGTGCGCTCGCAAGCCCTGTCGGCGCGCTACTTCGACACGCCGGACCTGCACCTGCTGCGCCACGGCGCCGGCCTGCGCGTGCGCAAGATCGACGGCGCCTGGATACAGACCATGAAAGCCGGCGGCAGCGTGCAAAGCGGCCTGCACCGGCGCAACGAATGGGAAGGCCCGGTCGACCGTCCCTGGCCGCGCCTGGGCAAGCTGCGCAAGCTGATCGGCGACCAGCAGCAATGGCTGGACGTGCTGGACGGCGACGACCTGAAGGCCAGGCTGGAACCGCTGTTCGTGGTGACGGTGCAGCGCCACAGCTGGGAGCTGGACGTCGACGGCAACCACATCGAACTGGTGCTCGACCACGGCCACATCGAACGCCACGGCCACCAGGTGCCGGTCAACGAAATCGAACTGGAACTGAAGCACGGCGACCCGGCCAGCCTGTTCGCCTTCGCCTTGCAGCTGCAGGAGCAGCTCCCCATGCGCCTCAGCAACACCAACAAGGCCGAGCGCGGCTACATGTTGTGCCGCCAGACCGGCACCGTGCCCTACCGCGCGCAGAGCGTGTCGCTGGAGCCGGACGCCACCGCCGCCGACGCGCGGCTCGCCATCCTCAACAACTGCCTGCAACACATCCAGCGCAACGAAAACGCCGTCATCGAAGGCGACGACGCGGAAACGCTGCACCAGATGCGCGTCGGCGTGCGCCGCCTGCGCTCGGCGCTGAAGCTGTTCGAGGCCTGCGCGCCCTGCCCGCCCGCCTTGCAGGAAGACATCAACTGGCTGGGCACGGAGCTGGGCGCGGCGCGCGACTGGGATGTGCTGCTGGCGTCCACGCTGACGCATATCCAGGCCAGCCCCGGCGGCCGCAACAGCGTGCTCGACCTGCAGGCGCTGGCGCTCAAGACCGCCCACGCCAAGCGGCGCGCGGCGGCGCAAGCCCTGCTCTCGCAGCGCTACACGCGCCTGTTGCTGACGATGGGATTATGGATGCAGCTGCCGGCCGAGGGCCTGGACGAAGCGGCGACAGCCTTCGCCAACCGCACCATGCAACGCCTGCACAAGAAGCTGCTGAAACGCGCGCAGCGCATGGATGACAGCGCGCCGGAAACCGTCCACCGCAGCCGCATCGCCGCCAAGCGGGCGCGCTACGCGCTGGAGTTCTTCCATTCCCTGTACAGCGGCAAGGCGCTGCGCAGCTATCTGAAAACCTTGTCCGCCACGCAGGAGGAACTGGGGCGGCACAATGACCTGGTGGTGGCCGACCGGCTGTTGCGGGAACTGGGCCAGCAGCACGAGGCCGCCAGCGCGACCGTCCAGTTCGCGCGCGGCTACCTGCAAGCGCTGCAAGCCACGCAGCCGGCCGACCTGGCGACGATCTGCGCCGACCTGCAGGCCTTGCGGCTGCCGTAGCGGCCCGGCCTAGCGCGCCACCGGGCGGTGCCTGGATTCCACCGTCCAGCCCAGCGCACCGGCGCACTGCGCATGCTGTACCGCCGCCAGCGCCGCATCGGCGTCCGCATCGGCCTGCTCATACTGCTTGACGCCGGCGATCTTGAAGTGCAGCTGCGGCATGGCGGAGCTGGCCGTCGTCGACAGCAAGGGAAGGAAGCCGCGCTCGGCCAGTATCTTGCGGCACGGCTCGATGTCCGTCATCCGGTCCGACTCCAGCTCGATCTTGAACAGCCAGTTGACCGCGTAGCCGCGCGCGGCCTGCTCCGGCACAGGCCGCATCAGGTCCGACGGCACGGTGGCGGCGGCGGCCATCAGCGGAGCGCTCAACAACAGGGCGATAGCAATTTGACGCAACATCGATCATCCTCGGCAGACGTTAAAGCGTCATGGTATCAGGATAGGATGCGCGCTGGCGAGCAGCAGCAAGGTAGGGAAAGTGCCCCGGACCGTACCAGTACACTTGTGCAAACAGTGAGCACAAGTGTATTGGCCATTTGGCCGGCAAGACTCAGCCCCGCTTGCGCTGCCGCCCCAGCAGCTTGTAGAAGCTTTCCAGCTCGGCCCGCACCAGCTCCTGGCCGTTCTCGATGACGAAGTCCTGGAACGCGGCGGCCACCTTGGGGATGGGCTGGCCGCTCAGGTGCATGATGTGCCAGTCCGCCTCCACCGGATTTTCCTGCATCGGCAGGATCGCCAGCAGGCCGGCCTCGAACTCCAGGCCGCAGGCGTGCACCGACAGGAAGCCCAGCCCCAGCCCGGCCGACACCATGCGCTTGATCGCCTCGTTGCTCGACACCTCGGAGCCGAATTCCAGCGGATGGCCGGCGTCGCGCAGCAAGCGTTCGACCGCCGTGCGCGTGCCCGAGCCGCGCTCGCGCACCATCAGGTTGGCCGCCATCACGTCGTTGAGCGTGATCTTTTTCTTCTTCATCAGCGGATGTGCGGGACTGGCGACAAACGCCATCGGATGGCGCGCGAACTTGGCGGCGTTGGTGCGCAGCTCGCGCGGCGGCGTGCCCATGATGGCCAGCTCGATCTCGTGGCGCGCCAGCATCTGCACGATCTCCGCCCGGTTGCCCACCTGCAGCTTGAGCCGCACGTCGGGCCGCTCGATCGTGAACGGCACCAGCAACGGCGGCAGCAGGTGTTCCGCCGTGGTCACCGCGCCGATGCGCAAGGTACCACTGGTGACGCCCTGCAGCGCCGCCAGCTCGTCGCCGGCCTGCTCCCACAGGCGCAGGATGCGTTCGGCGAACTCCAGCATCACCTCGCCGGCCGCCGTCAGCTGGATGTTGCGGCCGTCCTTGCGCGTCAGCGGAATGCCGGCGATCTCCTCCAGTGTGCGGATTTGCAACGAAACCGCGGGCTGCGTCACATGCAGCGCGTCCGCCGCGCGCGACACGCTCTCATGGCGCGCGACCAATACCAGCGACTGTAGCTGGCGAAAGCTGGCGTGATACATAAGTCATTCCTTATCGATTATCCAAAATGTTTAATTTTTCTTTTGTTCATTGTACCCGTATATTCATAATCATCTGACATCGTTTTAAGCGAGACCGACATGAGCATCGACGTTATCTTCCTGGGCCTGGACGGCGTACTGTTCGACACCGAAGCGCTGCACCTGGCCGCATGCAACGCGGCGTTCGCCAACGCCGGCCTGTCGGTGCGCTGGACCCTGCCGGCGCTGCGCGCAGCCGCCGCCACCCACGGATACGCCCGCGCCATCGGTTCGGCCATCGCCTGCGAGCTGCTCTCGCGCGACAAGGCCCGCGTGGCCGAACTGTTCGCCGACAAGCACCGCCAGTTCCATCAGGCCATCGGCGCCCGGCCGCCCAAGGCGCTGCCGGCCGCGCTGGCCCTGATCGACGACGCGCTCAACGCCGGCTGCAAGATCTGCGTGCTGACCGACCTGCCGGCGCCCGCCACCTCGGCACTGCTGAGCGGCTGCTTCGGCGCCGACGTCAACAGCCTGTTCACGGTGGTCACCGGCGGCGCCAATTTCGACGGCCCGTCCGGCACCGGCCCGTATGCCCGCGCGCTCAACGCCATGGGCGTGGCGCCGCAGGACGCCATCGCCATCGACACCGCGGTGCCGGGCTTGCGCGCCTCCGAGGAAGCCGGCCTGTGGACCGTGTGCGTCGCCCCCTACGGCAACGAGGTGGTGCGCCCACGCCAGTTCATCACCTACGACGCGCTGCGCGAGCTGCGTTCCAGTCCCTACACACCAGACCAGCGCGCGAAGCACGAACTGGCGGCATAACCCAAGGCCGTCATTCCCGCGCAGGCGGGAATCCATACCGAGCTTGCCTAGACGCGTTCTATGGATTCCCGCGTCCGCGGGAATGACGTGGTACAGATTTTTTCACTTATCTGGAGACGCAAAATGGAAACCATCGTCATCTTAGGAGGCGGTGCGGGCGGACTCGAGCTCGCAACCCGGTTGGGCGACACCCTCGGCGCCAGCAAGCGCGCCCGCGTGCTGTTGGTGGACCGCTACCCAGGCCACTTCTGGAAGCCCTTGTTGCACACCGTCGCTTCCGGCAAATGCGATCCGCGCGTGGAGGAACTGTCCTTCCCCGCCCAGGCGGTCGAACATGATTTCGAATTCGTACAGGGCGAAGTGCTGTGCCTGGACCGCGCCCACCAGACCATCACGCTGGCCCCACGCAAGGGCAGCGGCACCGATGGCGTCTGCCGCACCGTCGTCTACGACAAGCTGGTGCTGGCACTGGGCGCGGTCACCAACTTCTACAACGTGCCCGGCGCCTCCAAGCATGCGCTCACGCTCGACAGCGTGGACGAAGCCGAGGCCTTCCGCCGCCGCTTCATCGAAGCCTGCATCAAGGCCGGCGAACAGAAGACCGGGGTCGACGTGGTGATCGTCGGCGGCGGCGCCACCGGCGTCGAACTGGCGGCGGAGTTGAGCAACAGCGCGCGCGCCCTGGCCGCCTATCGCGTGCATACGCTGAACCCGGAAACCGATATCCGCATCAGCATCCTCGAACGCGGCCAGCACCTGCTGCCGCAACTGCATCCGCAGCAGGCCGGCCGCGCGGCGCGCCAGCTGCGCGCGCTCGGCATCGACGTCCTGACCGGCACCGCCGTCGCCGAAGTCCAGCGCGACGCCGTGATCGACGCCGCCGGCAACATCCACTGCGCCGACCTGACCTTGTGGGCGGCCGGCGTCGAGGCGCCGCAGCTGTGCGCGACGTTCGGCCTGACCGTCAACCATCTGCGCCAGATCGTGGTGGACTCGAGCCTGTGCTCGGCCAACGACAGCCAGATCTACGCGCTGGGCGATTGCGCCAGCTACGTCTGCCCGGTCAAGGGCGCGGCGCCGCCGCGCGCGCAGGTGGCGCACCAGCAGGCGATGTTCCTGGCCGACCTGCTGGCCCGCCGCAGCGGCACGCCGCGTCCGGACTTCCGCTATCACGACTACGGCTCGCTGGTCTCGCTGGGACCGCAGACCGCGGTGGGCGTGCTGACCGGCGCCATCACCGGCAAGAGCATCCGCGTCGGCGGCGCCACGGCCAGCCTGCTGTATCAGCTGCTGTACCAGAAGCACCTGCTCAGTTTGCACGGCACGGCGCGCGTAGTCACCCAGGCGCTGGCCGACTGGCTGCGCGCAAAGATCCTGCCGCCGGTGAAGCTGAACTGACGCCGACACGTCATTCCCGCGCAGGCGGGAATCCATACGCCGCGTCACGTCAGGCGCAGCATGGTTTCCCGCGTGCGCGGGAACGACGACTAGCCGTATAATAAGGTTATGACAACCTTAGCCCCGTTAAGCAAGAACAGTACGGTCACGTCTCCGCCCACAACGGCGGAGGCGCCCGCCATGGCGTCCGCCGCCGCCAGCATCGCGCCGCCCGCCACACCCGCCTCGGTGGTCACGCTCAGCGCCGCCGCACAGGCGGCCGATGGCGCGCCGCCCGCGCCGCTGGTCTGGGAGCGCAACAACAAGGACGCCGTCTCCGCGCTGGTCGCGCGCAACTACAACCAGCAGCCGGCCGCCGGCCGCTTCAAGAACCTGGGCGCCGCCCTGCTGGAGCGCTTCAAGACCGACAGCGCGGACTTCTCGCAATCGGTGCAGCGTTCGTCGCAGGACCCGATCACCGGCACCTACGACGCGCTGTTGTACACCCAACTGCCGCCGCTGCATCGTGTCGGCGACGACCAGGCCGGCCTCGCCATCACCACCAAAAGCGGCGTCAAGGTCACCCTGGCGCTGGACAGCTCGGACAACGGCGTCGCGGTGCAGGTGCACAGCAGCGGCAAACTCAGCGACGACGAACGCGCGGCGCTGGCCGGACTCTCAGGCGCCTTTCAACAAGCGATCGACGGCCTGGCCGCCGTGCCGCCGAAAATCGACCTGTCCGGCCTGACCGGATTCGACGCCTCCGTGCTGTCGTCGGTGGACCTGCGCTCGCAAATCAAACTGAATCAAACCGACACGCAGCTGCTGGACTTCCACGCCGACGCCAAACAGCGCTCGGTGCGTTTCAGCGGCCCGGCCGGCGAAGCGAAGATCGACGTCGACCTGAGCCAGCCCGCAGCCTGGGGCAGCAAGCAGCAGCAAGCCAAGGCGCTGTCCAACTACCTGCACCAGTTCGACCAGGCCGCCATGCGCGGCCACGCCGACGCGGAGCTGGCAGGCCTGTTCAAGGACGCCGTCACCGAGATGCACAGCAACTACGGCCAGGCGGACGCCGCGCCGCGGCAGCGGGTCACGCTGGCGGAGCAGGACCACGCCATCCTCACCGGCCTGGCCGACTTCAGCGCCGCCATCACGCAGACCGAGACAGCGCCCAATCCGCTGCGTCTCGGCGAGCATGACAGCTTCGACTACCAGTCCTCGCAAAGCACCAGCGTGCAAGGCAGCAGCCAGTTGGACCGCTCGCTCGCGCAGCAGCAGCTGTCGCAGCTCAAGGCCAGCTACCACGCGCCCGGCAAGCCCGATGGCCTGCTGGCCCTGACGCTCGATCGCGCCTCGCAGACCTACAACTACGTGCTGGTCGACGACAACGCCAGCAGCAACGCCGCGCTGGGCTACAAGGACGGCGCGCTGGCCAACGCCACGCTGGAGCAGGCGGCCAGGCAGTCGACGCGCACCGTCAAGTACCGGCTGGACAAGCAGATCGAGGACCTCACCATCCCGTCCAGCGCGGCCCGCATCCGCGACCTGCTCGACATGCTGGCGCCGCAGAAGAAGCCCGACGACGACGAACGCCGCATCACGCTGGACGCGGCCAACCAGATGATCTTCCTGCAACCAGAACCAGGCGCCCTTCCACAATGACACCAGTATCCACGGTCCTGATGGCGGCCTACAACGCCTCGATGAACCAGAAGCTGTACGCCGCCGCGGCGCGGCTGCCGCACGGCGAACTGGCGGCCGACCGCAAGGCCTTCTTCGGCTCCCTGCTCGGCACCATGAACCACCTGCTGGCCGGCGACACCATCTGGCTGCGCCGCTTCGCCACCCATCCGGCCAAATTCAGCGCGCTGGCGGACATGCCGGACCTGCCCGCGCCGTCCGGCCTGACGCACAGCTACGGCGAAGACCTGACGCCGCTGCTGGCCTACCGCCAGCGGCTGGACGCCATCATCACGCAATGGGCGGCGCAGGTCGGCGCGGCCGACCTGGCGCAGACCCTCGAATACCGCAGCACCAAGGGCGAGCTGTATCGCAAGCACTTCGGCAGCCTGGTGCAGCACTTCTTCAACCACCAGACCCACCATCGCGGCCAGGCCAGCACCTTGCTGTCGCAGGCGGGCGTCGACATCGGCGTCACCGATCTGCTGCTCATGGTTCCCGACATCGAGGCCCCATGAAGATCGCCGTCTACAGCGCCCAGCCCTACGACCGCCGCTTCCTCGACGAAGCGCGCCGGCAGCATGCGGCAGGTGTCGTCGACGCGGTCTACTTCTCCGACCCGCTGACCTTGGACACCGTGCCGCTGGCGCAAGGCTGCGCCGCCGTCTGCGTGTTCGTCAACGACCAGCTGGACGCCGCCGTGCTGCAAGCCTTGCACGCGCTGGGCGTGCGCGCCGTGCTGCTGCGCTGCGCCGGCTTCAACAACGTCGACCTGAACGCCGGCGCGCGCCTCGGCCTGTTCATGGCGCGGGTGCCGGCCTACGCGCCGGAAGCGGTGGCCGAACACGCGCTGGCCCTGGTGATGACGCTCAACCGCCACACCCACCGCGCCTACGCGCGCGTCCGCGAAGGCAATTTCGCGCTGGACGGCCTGCTGGGCATGACCTTGCACGGCAAAACCGTCGGCATCGTCGGCGCCGGCCAGATCGGCACGGCGGCGGCGCGCATCTTCAAGGGACTCGGTTGCACGGTGCTGGTCAGCGATCCGGCGCCGGCGCCGCAACTGGACGGCGTGGCGACCCGCGTCAGCCTCGACCAGCTGCTGGCCGCGTCGGACATCGTCTCCCTGCATTGCCCGCTGATGGATGCCACGCGCCACATGATCGACGCCGCCAGCCTGGCGCGCATGAAGCCGGGCGCGATGCTGGTCAACACCTCGCGCGGCGCGCTGATCGACACCGCCGCCGTGATCGAGGCGCTCAAGTCGGGCCAGCTGGGCGCGCTGGCGATCGACGTCTACGAGCAGGAGGCCAGCCTGTTCTTCCACGACCACTCCAGCGACATCATCGCCGACGACGTGTTCCAGCGCCTGATGACCTTCCCCAACGTGCTGGTCACCGGCCACCAGGGCTTCTTCACGGTGGAGGCGATGCGCGAGATCGCCGCCGTCACCTTCGCCAACCTGGCCTGCCATATGCACGGCGCGCCGTGCGCCAACCTGCTGCCGATTTAAACGTTACAGTTCGCTCGTGACCGGCAGCGTCAGCACGAAGCGGGTGCCGGCGCCAAGTTCGCTCTCCACCTCGATCTTGCCGCGCAAGACGCCGTAGACGATGTTGTAGACGATGTTCAACCCCAGTCCCGAGCCGCCCTTTCCCAGCTTGGTGGTGAAGAACGGATCGTAGATGCGGCCCATGTTTTCCGGCGCGATGCCCTCGCCGTTGTCGCGGATGACCACCTGCACCCACTCCGCGTCGAGCATGCTGGCGGAGATCAGTATCTCGCCTTCGCTGCGGCCCTCGAAGGCGTGCGTCAGGCCGTTGTTGACCAGGTTGATGAGCACCTGCCCGAACGGCCCCGGATAGCTTTTCATCTGTATCGTCACCGGGATGTCCTGGCGCACCGTGATGCCGCTCTTCTTGAACGACGGCAGCAGCAACAGCAGTATCTCATTGGCCAGGTCGCACAGCAGGAACTCGCGGCACTGCGAGGTGGTGCGGTCCACCGCCACCTGCTTGAAGCTCGACACCAGGTCCACCGCCCGGTGCAGGTTGCGCAGCACGATCTCGCCGCCGCTGGCGACATCGTCGACAAAGGCCTGCAGTGTCGAGCGCTTCATGCCGTCGGCGGTCAGCTTGGTGAAGGAGCGGGTCTGGTCGATCAGCGTGCTGACCGCCAGCAGGCTGTTGCCGATCGGCGTATTGAGCTCGTGCGCCACGCCGGCCACCAGCGATCCCAGCGCCGCCAGCTTCTCGCTGCGCACCAGTTCATCCTGCGCGCGCCGCAGCGTCTCCAGCGATTCGGCCAGGTCCTTGTTGGCATCGACCATCTGGCCGGTGCGCAGCTGCACCAGCTCCTCCAGCTTGTCGCGGTACTGGATCAGTTCCACTTCGCTCTTCTTGCGGTCGGTGATGTCGGTCGAGATGCCGCCCATCGCCCACACCTTGCCGTGATCGTCGCGCAGGCAGAATTTTTCCGAGATATAGGTGCGCACCATGCCCTGCGCATCCGGCACGCCCTCCTCGTAGATGTAGGAATGGGTCGACGCCAGCGCGCGGCGGTCGCCCTCGCGTATCACCTGCACCGTGTCGTCGTCGAAGATGTCGGCGTCCTGGTGGCCGATCGGATCGGGCGAGCCTGGCGGCAGCACCTGGCGCAGCCGCTCGTTGACCATCAGGTAGCGGCCCTCCAGGTCCTTGACGTAGATGACGGCCGAGGACTTGTCGGCGATATTGGTCAGCAGCGACTGGCTCACCCGCAACGCCGCGTCGCGCGCGGCGACGGTGGCCAGCATGGTGTTGAAGGCGGCCGACAGCCGCCCCACCTCGTCGTTGGAAAAGTGCGGCGCGCGCAGGTCGTAACGCTCCTCGCGCGTCACCTGGTCCGCCACTTTAGACAGCGCCAGCAGGGGCTGGGTCACCAGCCGCCGCAGGCCGAGCGCCTGCAGCGCGCCGCCTATCATCAACGTCATCAACACCACCGCCAGCACCAGGCCGTATTTGCTCAGGCGTTCGGCCAGCGGCTGCAAGGCATATTCCACCTGCAGGTAGCCGACCACCTCGCGCTGGAAGCGCACCGGCGCCAGCATCGACAGGTAATCGCCGTGGAAGCTGTGGCCGGAGGGCGCCATCTCCTCCGACCAGTCGCATTGCGCGGCGCCGCTGCGCGCATAGCTGGCGAACGGCTGGTGCTGCGCGTCGAACAGGCAGGCGCTGTGGATGTCCGGCGTGCCGCGCAGCGCCGACAGCGTGCGCACGGCTGCGGGACGATCGCCGAAATTCAGGTCGACGTCGAGATTGAGCGACACCAGGTCCATGCGGCTGGCCAGGTCTTCCACCAGCCGCACCCGCACCACGCTGAAGTCGTAGGCGATCAGCGCCACCAGCGCCACCAGCATCGCCGTCAACGCCGTCAACAGCGAGACGATCAGCAGCTTGCGCTGCAAGGCCAGGTCGTGCCAGCGCCGGGGCAGGCGGTTCACTTGGGATCCCCGCCGACCACGCGTTCCGCCAGCGCCAGCATGCGGGGATTGAGGCCGACGCCGGAATGCTTGGCCGCCGTCAGGTTGACTTCGAAGCGGATGCTGCCATCGACCAGCAGCATGTTGATCATGCCGCCGTCGGCCAGGAAGGAGGCGGAGTCGCCGATGGTGAGGATGGCCTGCTCGCGCATGCGGGTCAGCCATGCGCTCTGGCGGCTGCGCTCGGGCAGGGCCAGATACACTGCGTGACAGGCTTCGGTGTCCTCGACGCGGTTGACGATGCGCAGTTCCAGCGGATGGCTGCCGGCCGCGCGTTTTTGCAACTGGCGCGCCATGTCCGCCGCGGCGGGGCCCACCATGCACACCACCAGCGGCGCATGCGGCTCGACCAGCGTCGGCGCCGGCCAACTGGCGTAGCGGGTGAAGTTGAGGATGTAGGCGGCCTTGACCTGCTGCTCGGGTATGGCCTGCTCGGCGCGCGCGGAAACGCCTGCCAGCGTCGCCGGCAGGCCGGCCAGCAACAGCGTGGCCAACATCCTGATGTTCGCAGCGCCCAGTCGTCTCATCACGCCCGCCCTCCCATGCACATCGATTTTATCCGAATAGCCGCCGATGCAATATTTTTTCGCAGCGTGGCAAGGGCTTGTTCTCTAAACACAACGCATCGTGCGGACGGCAAACTTGCAGCTTGTGATCGTGTCGGAATTGGTGAATACTTTGTTAAATAGATAGCGCAGCATAGGGGAATCCTCTTGAGCGAACGCACACAGCACCGCGGCGCCTCGCGCCTGCTTCTGGCACTGCTGCTGGCCGCCTGCGCGGCGCTGCTGTCGCCGCTGGCCGCCGCCGGCGCCGACGGCGCCAATGACGACGACACGCTGTTCGACCTCAGCCTTGACCAGCTGCGCAACGTCAAGGTGCTGACCGCCACCAAGACCGCCACCCCGCTGCACGCCACGCCCGCCGTGGTGACGCTGGTCACGGCCGACGACATCGCCCGCTACGGCTACCAGACGCTGGCCGAGGCGCTGTCCCACGTGGCCGGCCTGGTCGAGAGCGACGACCGCCTCAACCACAACTTCGGCGTGCGCGGCATCAACGCCGGCGCGCAGTCGGCCAGCCGCGCCATCAAGATCTTGCTGGACGGCCAGCCGATCGCCTTCCGCAGCACCCAGCAGCAGCTGAGCGGACTGGAATTCATCCCGCTCAACATGGTCGAGCGCATCGAGATCGTGCGCGGGCCGGTGTCGGTGCTGTACGGCGCCGACGCGCTGCTGGGCGCGATCAACGTCATCACCCGGCGCGACGGCAGCGAGCAGCGCCTGGGGCTGGCCCACGAATGGTCGGGCGGCGGCCGCAGCGCCGGCCTGCTGTCGGCCAGCGGCAGCGTCCAGCTCGGCGCGCCCGAAGGCGCGCCGCCGTTGTCCTCGTACTGGCTGGCCTGGGGCCTGCAGGCGGCCAAGGCCGACCGCGGCGGCCTGGCGCTGCCGCGCATCTCGCCCGACTACCAGCGCTACGCCGCGCTCAGCCCGGCGCCGGTGGACGACGCCGATCCGCGCAGCCTGTACCTGCGCGGCGGCTGGCGCGGCGCCGGCGACGAACTGCAGGCCAGCGCCTTCTGGCAACGGCAGGACAGCGACAACGTCTACGCCAACCTCAATCCGCTGCTGCGACCGCCCAGCCACGTGGTGCTGCAACAGGGCTTTGTGCACCTGGAGGCCAGCCACCGCTTCAACGAGCGGCACACGCTGCGCGCCAGCCTCAACTACGGCGAGGGCGAGCCGGGCAGCGGCGACATCGTGCGCACCGGCGCCGCCGACTACTACCTGCTGCGCGACTTCGGCTACAAGGCGGTCGACGGCAGCGCCGAGTGGCTGTGGCAGCCCGGCCCGCAGACCAGCCTGCTGCTGGGCGCCGACCTGCTGCGCGACCGCGAGACGCTGGAATCGTTCCGCCGCCACAGCCTGGTCGACGGCAGCAATTTCCAGCTCAGCCAGCCTGGCGAAAAGACGCTGCGCAACACCGGCCTGTACGCGCAATGGCAGTTCCCGCTGCTTGGCAAGTGGCAGGCCATCCTCGGCGGCCGCCAGGACCGGCACTCGGTCTACGGCACCCAGGCATCGCTGCGCGCCGGCGTGGTCGGCAGCTTGCCGGGCGGCTGGGGCTTGAAAGTGCTGGGCGGCACGGCCTTCCAGGCGCCGTCTGCCGAGCTGCTGTACCGCACCGCCGTGCAGCCGGGCGACGTCAAGGGCAACCCCAACCTGGCGCCGCAAAAATCGCGCACGCTGGAACTACAGCTGAGCACGCCGTCCCATCCGCACTGGAACGGCGCGCTGACGGTCTACCACACCAAGGTCAGCGAACTGGTCACGCTGGAGCAGGAATTCTTCAACCTGGTGGCGCGCAACACCAGCGACAGCAAGGTCAACGGCGTGGAGCTGGAGCTGCGCTACCAGCGCGACTGGTTCAACGCCTACGCCAACCTGAGCCGCGCCAACGGCAGCCGCGGCCTCAACCGCTACACCCTGGCGCCGCTGGCCCAGCGCAGCGACGGCGAACTGTTCCCCACCAACAGCGCCAACGCCGGCGCCAGCGCCAGCCTGATGGGACAGAAGCTGCTGCTGAGCCTGGACAACCGCTACGTCGGACCGCGCCCGGCCGCCACCTCCAACGTGCTGCTGGCCAACCAGGCCTACCATCTGGCCAGCTACGTCGACACCACCTTGGGCGCGCGCTGGAGCATCAACGCCCGTTCCAGCCTGCGCCTGCAGGTGCGCGACCTGTGGAACAGCCGCTATGTCGACCCCGGCGTGGGCGGCATCGATTATCCTTCGCTGGGACGGCGCTATGGAGTGCAATATGAATACCGCTACTAGCGGCCTGCTGGCCGCCGCCGCGTTGGCCGTGCTGGCGTCCTGCGGCGGCGGCGGTGGCGGCAGCGGCGGCGACGCCGCCACGCCGCTGCCGGCCAATCCGATCCAGGCCATGCTCGATCCGGCCGCCATCAACATCGCCTCGGTCGGCTGGCGCACCTCGACCCGCGACGCCTTCCTGCTGGCGGCCAAGCAGATCAACGACGCCGGCGGCGTGCTGGGCAAGCGCCTGAACGCCATCGCGCTGGTCGCGCGCGACAACGCCGAGGCGCAGGACATGGGCCAGCAGCTGCTGGACGCCGGCGTCATCGCGCTCAACGTCTCGACCTCCACCCGCGTGCTGAACCTGCTGCCGCAGGCGCTGGCCAAGGGCGTGCCCATCCTGACCGAATCGAGTTCCTCGCCGACGCTGAGCACGGTGGCCGACCAGGACTTGATCTACCGCGTCGGCGTCTCCGACGTCGACGCCACGCCGGTGCTGGCCAAGGTGGCGTGGGAAGCGGGCAAGCGCCGCGCCGTGGTGCTGATCAACGCCGGCGACGCCTTCGGCGCCGGCCTGGCCAGCCTGTTCACGCCCGCGTTCCAGAAGCTGGGCGGTCAAGTGGTCAGCACCGTCACCATCCCGTTCGGCCTCAAGAGCGGTTTCGCCAGCTACCTGCAGCAAGTCTACGACGCCAAGCCGGACGTGATCCTGAACGGCATCCTGGCGGCCGACATCTCGGCCAACGTGCTCAACGAATCGCTGCCGTTCCAGAGCGGCGCCATGTGGCTGCTGCCCGGCACCGCCGCCGGCAACCAGACCTTTCTCGACAACCTGGCCGATCCGGGCAAGCTCACCGGCGGCGTCAGCGGCGCGGCCGCCACCATCGGCGCCTACGGCAACAGCTCCTACCAGAGCTTCCGCAACGGCTACCTCGCCCAGTACGCCAGCGAGCCGCAGGACTTCACCGCCCCCACCTACGACATCGCGATGGTGATGGCGCTGGCCATCGAGCGCGCCGGCCTGGTCAACCACAGCAACAGCCCCACCGGCCTGATGGTGCGCGACAGCCTGCGCTTCGTCATGAACGCGCCGGGCGAGAAAGTCAAGCCGGAAGCCATAGCCGCCGCCCTGGGGCTGGTGCGGGCCGGCAAGGACGTCGACTATGCCGGCGCCTATGCCGACATCGACTGGGACGGCGTCGGCGACATCGTCGGCCAGGTGCCGTTCACCGTGTTCCGCCTCGACACGGCGGCCCGCAACTGGGACGCCAGCCTGCAACTGATCATCGCCCTGCCCCGTTGAGCGGCATCGCTGGCGCGCAAAAAGTGATCGCTAGTACACGTATTCCCCGGTAACATCAGCGTTCCGCATACCAGTCATGCGGAACGCATGGTTGTGCCGGTGCGCTGGGCTAGCTATACTGCACTGCAACAATGGGCGTTGCTTCACATCTTTGCTTCACATCCGATCGCAGTCCAATTCCGGGGAAGGTCATGTCTCTCGCTTACCGCGCCAATGCCGATTTCGCCAAGTTAAACCATCCGATGCGGGTGCCGCTGTCGGCGGAAATCCACTCACGCCCCTTCCTGCAGCTGCAAGCGCCGGAAAGCCTGACCCATTTCGCGCTCTACGTGCAGCAGGACCAGCCATCGCAAAAAATCCACCGCAGCAGCCAGCACCAGATCCTGGAGCAGCTGTGCCTGCACTACGGCGTGGCCGCGCCGGCCCCGCAGGCACGCTATTTCTTCCACGACTTCGACCGCTTCCGCCTGAAGTGGGAATGCCACACCGAGTTCGCCACCTACACCTTCGTCGAACGCAGCGAGCCGGACGCCTCCTGCGGCGAGGCCTTCGAGCGCATGCCGCTGCAACACGTGCCGCAGCAATGGCTGGCCGGATTGCACGGCAAGATCATCGTCGCCGCCCATGTGCTGCTGTGCAAGGGCGAACCGGACGACAGCGGCGCGGTGGGCGCCATCCGTGAACTGTTCCAGGGCAAATCGCTGGTCGGCAGCAGCGTCGGCAGCGGCGCCGAGGTGTGGACCGACTTCCTGATCCAGCCGGACGGCTTCAGCCGCTTCGTGGTGCGCGACCTCAGCCTGCGCGAATTCCAGGCCGGGCGCCTGGTCGGCCGCCTGCTGGAAATCGAAACCTACCGCATGATGGCGCTGCTGGGCCTGCCGCAAGCGGAAGCCAGCCAGCCGGTGCTCAACGGCATCGAGAACGAGCTGGCCGACCTGACCGCCACGCTGGTGCAGGGCGACCAGTCGGACGGCGCGCCCAACGAGGCGCGCGAGGAACAGGCGCTGCTCCATCGCATCACCAGCCTGGCGGCGCGGCTGGAAAAACTGTCGGTCAACAACAGCTACCGTTTCGCCGCTGCGCAGGCCTACTTCAGCCTGGTGCAATCGCGCATCCAGGAATTGCGCGAAGTGCGCATCGCCGGCATGCCGACCCTGGCCGAGTTCATGGGCCGCCGCCTGGCGCCGGCCATGCACACCTGCACCTCGGTCTCGCAGCGGCAGGAAACGCTGGCCAAGCGTATCGCCCGCAGCAACGACCTGCTGCGCACGCGGGTCGGCATCGAACAGGAGCGGCAGAACCGCAAGATCCTGCAATCGCTGGACGCGCGCGCGGCCCAGCAGCTGCGCCTGCAACAGGCGGTGGAAGGCTTGTCGGCGGTGGCGATCTCGTACTACACGCTGGGCCTGATCGGCTACGCGGGCAAGGCCATGAAGGCCAGCAACGTGCCCATCAATCCGGACATCCTGACCGGCCTGGCGGCGCCGCTGGTGTTCATCGGCGTGTGGATGGGCTTGCGCCGGCTGCACCGGCAGCTGACCGGGCCGGGCGGCGCGCAGGCCCGCCACGCCTGACGGCGGCGGCCGGTCCGCTTCCCGCCAACAGCGCCTTGCCATAGTCATTCAGCCGCGGCGCCAGCTCGGCATAGGAAAGCGCCAGCTTGACGGTGCCGACATCGTCCAGCGCCTGCTCGGCATGGCTGGAACAACGCTCCGAATAAATGGCGTACTTCTGCGACGCCGCCTCCAGCTGATAGGTCCGGAACGCCGCCAGCAAATCGGCGTCCGACTGGGTGGCCGCCTGGTTTTCCTTGTCGGCGCATTCGGCATTGAGCGCCACGCGCTGCTCGAGATCATCGATATCGTCCTTGGACGCGTTCTTTTTCTTGCGCAGTGCATTCAGCGCTGACTGCTGCCGCGCCAGCTCGTCGCGGTAGCTCGCCAGGCGCTGCTTGCGCATCTGCCGCGCCAGCTCGCGCATGCCGGCCAGCGTGAAGATGTCCTCCGCCTGCAGCGACCGTCCGCTCGCCAGGTCGAAGCTGTAGTACTGCCGGCTGCTCTCGCAATAGGCGCCGCAGAACTCGCTGTTGAAGGCGATGGTCAGGATGCGGCCATCGTTGCGGCCGACCGCGAAGGACTGCGCCGCGATGCCATCGAGGGCGATGCCGTCGGCCGCACCCACCGACTTGCCTGGCGTCTTGGGCGACAACACCCCGAACAGCGAGAGGAACAGCTTGTCGTTGATCTTTGCCGACAGCGCAGCATCGCCCGCCTGCACCAGCGGCATGACGATATCGCCGGCGGCCACCGGCTGGCCATCGGCGGACTTGCCCTGCACCGCCAGGCTGCGCACCAGGGCGGGCGCGGCCGCCTGCGCCAGGCCGGCGCAGGCGAGCAGCAGCAACATCGGAGCACGACGCACGAACCGGCCCGTCATGGCTGGCTGAACCGGCCGCGCAGGAAGCTGGCGATGCGATCCTGCGTCGCCTCCAGGTAGGGAATGTTCATGTGGTCGGAATCGGGGACGATCTCGTCCGCATGCAAGGTGCCCAGCTTCTCGACCAGCAGGTCGGTGTGTGAATGCGGCACCACGTCGTCGAAGGCGGCGCGCAGCACATAGGTGGGCGCCTTCAGGTGGTGCGCGTACTTGACCGACTCGAACTTGTGCCGCAGCACATACTCGACCGGGATGGTCTTGAACTTGCGCTTGGCGATGGCCAGGATCGAATCATAGGGCGTGATCAGCACGATGGAATTGGCGTCGCGCTGCATCGCCACCTGCACCGCCACGCCGGAACCCAGGCTGCGGCCGACCACGGCGATGCGCTTGGGGTCGACATGATGGCGCGCGCTGAGCCAGTCGAACAACATGCGGCCGTCGTCGACGAAATGTTCCTCCGCCGGATCGCCGTGCGAATCGCCGTAGCCGCGATAATTCACCGCCAGCACCGCCATGCCAGGAAATAGCTTGCCCGCGTCGCGCGCGACCCAGGACACTTCCTCCGAGCGCCCGCCGAAATAGATCACGCCCGGATGCGGCCCCGCCACCGGCGGCGTCATCAGCCAGCCGGACAGCCGCGTGCCATCGTTCGAGCGCACCACGATGGGCCGCGTGCGATGGCCGCTGCTGTAAGGCTTGAGCACCTCGCGCTTGCTGCCAAGCGGATTGAACAGAAGGCGTTTCTGGTTGGCCGCCACGGCGGCCGTCAGCCCCATCCACAGCACGCTGGCGATGCCGGCCAGACCGGCGACTTTTTTCGTATGTTTCATTCCTCTACTTTACTCCCGCCCCTGGTGTCCACGGTACGAAAAGTGAAGTCGCGCGTGGTATAAGCCACACATGGTGCCGCGCGGCAGCTTGCACAAGAGCCGGTATAATACGCGCTCCGTTTTTTTTGCCGCGCCGATAATGAAACCAGCCGTCGTACTGTTGCATAGCTCCATGAGTTCCAAGGCCCAGTGGGCCAACCTGATCGCTGAACTTGAAAGCAATTTCCGCTGCATCGCCGTCGACCTGCTCGGCTACGGCGCCTCGCCCTTCCCGGCCGACGTCGACGCCGGCTACATCCACACGCTGGCGCACGAGGTGGACGCCGTCAACGCCGCCATCGCCTCGCGCCTGGAGCCGGGCGAAGCCTTCCACCTGATCGGCCACTCCTTCGGCGGCGCCTCGGCGCTGCACATGGCGCGCCGCATGCCGGCCCGCGTGCTGTCGCTGACCTTGTTCGAGCCGGTGGCCTTCCACCTGCTGCCGGCGCAGCATCCGGCGCGCGCCGAAATCGTCGCCGTGGTGGAGCGCATCAACGCCTGTGGCGCCGACCGGGACCGCGACGCCACCCGCATCTTCATCGACTACTGGAACCGCGCCGGCGCCTTCGACGCCGCGCCGCCGGCGGCGCAGGACAAGATGGCCGCCATGATCGGCAAGGTGCGGCTGGACTTCCAGGCGCTGCTGGGCGAAGCGGCCACGCTGGACGACCTGTCGGCGCTGACCATGCCCTCGCTGGTGATGTCCGGCGCGCACAGCCCGGCCTCGACCCGCCTGCTGGCCGAAGCGCTGGCCGCCGCCCTGCCCGGCGCCACCGCGCTGCAAACGCGCGGCGGCCATATGGGACCGATCACCCACGGCGCCGTGGTCAACCCGGCCATCGTCAGCTTCCTGGCCAACGCCGAAGTTACCGCCGATTGACCCGGCGGCGCGCCAGCGCCACCAGCCCCAGGCCGGCCAGCAGCATCGCATAGGTTTCCGGTTCGGGCACCGCACTCACGTGGGCGGTGAGGACCACGTCGCTGAAACGGATCGCCGACTGCGACGGCAGGTAGTAGTGAGTCGGATAGTCGGAGGGACGATCAATGGTGACGACGGTGGAAGCCGCGTAGACATTCGCCAAGCTGTCGATATCGAAAACGAAAGCACCGCTGGTATGCAGCGCCGAGGACAGGCTAAAGTTTGAGACTCCGTTCAAGCTCTCGGTTTTCCATTCGGCAGGGCCCGTGCGGGCGCCGGGCTGCGTCAGCGTCCACTGGATAGATGCGTCGTTGGTCGCATCGCCATACCAGTAGCAGCCAACGCAATCAGGTTTGCCGACTTTCAGCAGGCCGGTGACGGTGCCGCTCAGGGTCAGCGACGTAATCTGATAGCCCTGCCGAACGGCGCCGGCCAGGCGGGTCCAACCATAGTCGCCGGTCGAACGTATCTCCCCCCCGTCAGCCAGCACGGAAAAGTCCCTGGTGGCAGCCTGCTTCATCGCGATCTTGATGGTTCCGCCCACATCGGACACGACGTTCATGCCGAAACTCTCCCTCTCCATCGAGTCGGTCATCGTGAGGTCGAAGCCGCTGGTGCTGACCTGCGTTGCCGCCTGCGCGACGGAACCTGCCAAAAACAAGCTGCTGAGCAGCAAACCGCTGAATGCATTTTTCATGATGATCCCAAGAGTTATAAAAAAACATAGTCTTAACAGTAACATTTCTCGGGCCACACAATCCTAACGAATTGTCACAATTTCAATTAAACCGCAGATAAAAATTCTCGACCGAATTACCCGACAGTGACGATGCCATCACCGATTACCCGTCGCGGATTGACAAGCACCTCCGCTGTGTGACACTGTCGGTTCGCCCCCAACCCGCCGGAACCGCCATGCGCCGCCCTCTCCTCTTGTTGACCACAACACTGCTGTGCCTAGCCGCCGCGGCGGCCGACTACAACCTGCCGGCGCGGCCGGACACCGTGGCCTGGGGCTACTACTCCGGCCAGTCCAGGCCGGTGCTGACGGTGCACAGCGGCGACACGGTGCGCATGCAAACCCTGTCCACCTGCGGCACGCCGGAACGCATGATCGCCAACGGCGTCAGGCCGGAGGACATCCCGCCCTACACCGCCGCCATCTACAACGAAGTCAAGGACAAGGGACCCGGCGGGCATATCCTCACCGGCCCGGTCGCCATCGCCGAAGCGGAACCGGGCGACGTGCTGGAGGTGCAGATCCTCAAGGTGGACCTCGACGCCAACTTCGCCTGCAACGGCTTCTCGCTGGGCAAAGGCTTCCTGCCGATGGAGTATCCGTACAGCCGCAGCAAGATCATCCCGCTGGACCGGCAAAAGATGATCGGCCACTTCGGGCCCGGCATCGAGATTCCCCTGAAGCCCTTCTTTGGCAGCATGGGCCTGGCGCCGGCCGGCGGCAAGATCGACAGCGCACCGCCGTTCGCCCACGCCGGCAACATGGACAACAAGGAGCTGGTGGCAGGGACCACGCTGTACATCCCGGTCGCCGCCAAGGGCGCGCTATTCCAGGCCGGCGACGGCCACGCCGCCCAGGGCAACGGCGAGGTGGATATCACCGCGCTGGAGACCTATCTGAGCGGCAGCTTCCGCTTCATCGTCCACAAGGACCGCCACCTGATCTGGCCACGCGCGGAGACTCCGACCCATTACATCTCGATGGGCTTCAGCCCCGACCTGAAGACCGCCACCGAACACGCACTGCGCGACATGATCGATTTCCTGGTCGCGGAAAAGCACTTGAGCCGCGACGACGCCTACATGCTTTCCAGCGTGGCGGTGGACATGGAGATCACGCAGCTGGTCGACGGCAACGTTGGCGTGCATGTCATGCTGCCGAAACGGATCTTCAAATGAGGGCCGCGCTGGCGCTGCTGCTGGCCATAGCCGCCGCGGGAGCCGGGGCCGCGGCGCAGGCGCCGGTCGAGGCGCATGCGCTGCACGCGCCGCAAACGGTCGCGGGCGGCGACGGCGTGCGCCGCCTCTACTACGAACTGGATATCGCCAACTTCTACGCCGACAGCGGTGTGCTGAAGCTGACCGACGCCGCCGTCTACGCCGACGACGACGCCAGGCCGCTGGCCACCTTCAGCGGCGCCGCGCTGGCCGCCCTGCTGCGGCCCGACAAGGAACTGGAAGCCGACAACAGCCTCGCCATCGCCGGCGGCGCGCATGCCCTGCTGCTGATCGCCGCGCCCTTGCCGGACGGCCGCAAAGCGCCGCACACGCTGCGCCACAAGCTGACCTTCAAGACCGCCAAGGGCGACCTGCAAACCGCTGAAGACATCGCGGTAGCGGTCGACCCCAGGCCGCCGGTCGTACTGGGCGTGCCGCTGCGCGGCGGCCTGTGGCTGGCCGACGAAGGCCCCGGCCACGCGCAATCGCACCACTGGGGCAGCGTGATCGCGCAAAACGGCCGCCTGACCATCCCGCAGCGCCACGCCATCGACTTCTTCGGACTGGACGCGCAAGGCCATGCCGTGCGCACGCCGGTGGAAAAACTGGCGCAGAGCAGCGTCGAAGATTGGGTGGGCTGGAACAGCGAGGTGCTGGCCGCCGCCGACGGCGTGGTGCGCGACATGCGAGACGGCGTGGCCGACCGCAAGCCGCTGTCGCCGCAGGAACAGCCGGAAGAACTGAGCGCTCGCACCCTGTATGGCAATTTCGTCGTGCTGGAAGTGCGGCCCGGCGTGTTCGTCCACTACGCCCACCTGCGCCAGGGCAGCGTGCAGGTCAAGCCGGGGCAACACGTCAAGCGCGGCGCGCCGCTGGGACGCCTGGGCCTGACGGGCGGCGCCGGCGCCCCGCACCTGCACTTCCACGTATCGGATAACGCCAGCTTCGCCGACTCGCAAGGCCTGCCCTTCGTGTTCGACAGCTACACGTCCGCAGGCCACAGCAGCGAGAGCGAGGCGCTGAACAACACCTCGACGATCAAGCTCGCGCCGCGAGCGCCCAAGCTGCGCCGCCGCATGCCGCTGAACGGCGACATCGTCGGCTTCTAGCTTTTTGCCGGGCCGCGCGCCGCCAGGTCGGCATTGCTCAGGCATTCATTGTTCGCCCAGGACTGCTGCAGCTTCCGCCGCGTGTCCAGCAGCGATTCGCGCTGGGTACGCAAGGTCTGCATCATCTGCTCGATCTCGCCCAGCCGCGCATCGAGGTTGTGCAGCAGCCCATCCTGGAACGCCGCGCCTTCGAGCAGCGACACCGCGCGGATCGCCTCCAGCGTGAAGCCGAGGTTCTGGCCGATCTGGATCAGGTGCAGGCGCTCCAGCGCCGTCTCCGCATACACGCGGTAGCCGTTGGCGCCGCGCGCCGCCTTCGGCAGCAAGCCAGCCTTCTCGTAATAGCGGATCGCCGACGGCGCAAGGCCCGAGCGCTCCGCCAATTCGCCTATTTTCATTTTTTGCTTGACCTTAAAGTGAACTTCAACCTTAGGATACATCATTTCGTACACCAAGCAGGGACCCGACATGATGTTCACCCCACTGACACTACCGAACGGCAGCACCCTCCCCAACCGCCTGGCCAAGGCCGCGATGGAAGAAAACATGGCCGACGCGGGCCAGCTTCCCGGCCCTGCGCTAAACCGTTTATACCAAAGCTGGGCCGAAGGCGGCGTGGGCCTGATCATCACCGGCAACGTGATGATCGACGGCCGCGCGATGACCGGTCCGGGCGGCGTGGTGCTGGAGGCCAGCACGCCGCTAGTGGACTGTAACAATTAAAAACGGAGTATCATTATGTCCAAGGGGGACGCCATGATACTTACCGACAGTGAGCGAACGGAACTTCAACAACAGGTCTCGGCCCGTAACGTTCGGGCTGACGTCGCGCGCCGCGCGCGTTTGATTTTGTTACTGTCCGACGGATGCACATGGGCAGAGATCCAGGGAAAACTTGACTGCTGCAACGACTTCATCGACTTGTGGAGCAAACGTTTTTCTGCCGAGCGACTCGCGGGCCTTTATTCGCGCCATGCAGGGCGCGAGCGATTCAAGGTCACCGACAAGGTCGAGGCGCGTGTGCTTGCGCGGACCACGAAGCACAAGCCTGCCGATGGCTCCACGCATTGGTCGAGCCGCAAGCTCGCTGCGGAACTTGGTGACGGTATTTCGCATATGACGATTGCGCGCATCTGGGCCAAGCATGGAATCAAACCCCACCGACTCGAAGGCTACCTGTCGTCGAACGACCCTGACTTTGAAACCAAGGCGGCCGATGTGATCGGCCTCTATCTGAACCCGCCCCAGAATGCCGCCGTCTTCTGTGTTGACGAGAAGACGGCTATTCAGGCACTGAACCGTAAGGATCCGGTCTTGCCGCTGTCGCCGGGACGCGCTGAACGACATGGGTTTGAATACTACCGCCATGGGACGCTGTCCTTGTATGCCGCCTTCAATACCAAAACGGGCGAGGTGCTGGGTAAAACAGCGACCAGCCATACGTCGGCCGAGTTCGTCGCTTTCCTCACTGATATCGTTGCCAGCCAGCCCAAGCGCAAAGAAATTCACGTCATTGCCGACAACCTCTCGGCACACAAGACCAAGCTCGTTACCGCGTTCCTAGAACTGCATCCCAATGTCCATATGCATTTCACGCCAACCTACTCGTCTTGGCTAAATCAGGTCGAACTTTGGTTCGGAAAAATTGAGCGCGATGTCATAGCCCGTGGCGTCTTCACTTCCGTTTCTGACCTCAAGCGAAAGCTCATGCGCTACATCAGAAAATACAACGAGGAGCCCAAGCCGGTGAAATGGAAATACTGTGATTTAAGCAGACGCATCACTCCGGATTCGATTGTTACAGGCCACTAGAACCGTTCCGGGCATGGGCGCAGGCGGCGGGCAAGCAAGGCGCGCAGGTGTGGATGCAGATTAACCACCCCGGCCGCCAGGTGATGGCCAACATGGGCGGCAACGCCTGGGCGCCGTCGGCGGTGGCGCTGGACATGGGCAAGCATAGCAAGCTGTTTGCGCAGCCCGTCGAAATGAACACCGTGCAGATCGAGGAAGTCATCAACCGCTTTGCCGCCACCGCGCACGCCGCCGAACGGGCGGGTTTCAACGGCGTTCAGATCCACGCCGCGCACGGCTACCTGATCTCGCAGTTCCTGTCGCCGCTGACCAACCGCCGCCGCGACAACTGGGGCGGCAGCCTGGCCAACCGCGCACGCCTGCTGCTGGAGGTGGTACGCGCCGTGCGGGCGCGCGTATCGCCCGGCTTCAGCGTGGCCATCAAACTCAATTCGGCCGACTTCCAGCGCGGCGGCTTCTCCGAGGACGACGCCAGGCAGGTCGTGCTGCTGCTGAACGAACTGCCGGTGGACTTAATCGAACTGTCCGGCGGCAGCTACGAAAGCCCGGCCATGCAGGGCCGCACCATCGACGGGCGCACACTGGCGCGCGAAGCCTACCTCCTCGAATTCGCCAAGGACCTGGCGGCAGTGGCGCGCATGCCGGTCATGACCACAGGCGGCATCGCCCGCAAGGCCGTGGCCGAGCAGGTGCTGGCCAGCGGCATCGCCGTCGCGGGCATCGCGACCGCGCTGGCCGACGTGCCGGACCTGCAGCTGCAATGGCGCGCGGGCCGCGAACCGGCTGCGCTGCCGCCGCCGTTGGAATGGAAGGACAAGACCATGGCGTCGGTGGCCTCGATGGCGCTGGTCAAACGCCGCATGCGGGCACTGGGCAACGGCGACACGGCGCAGGCGCGCCGCTACTCGCCGCTGCTGACCATGATCATCGGCCAGTTCCGCATGGCGCTGCTGACCCGGCGCTATCGTGCCTGGCTCACGGCCTCCGCTTAGTGGCCCATCAGTCCCCCACGACGATATCGATCGTATTCTCCAGCCAGACGCCCAGGTTGGGCGTGCGGGAACGCTGGCCTGCCGGCCCCAGCTCCGCCGGCGCATGGAACTTGGTCCCGATGGGCAGTATCGCGTTCAGGAACGAGATGTCTCCTGGCGGCCAATCCACGTGCGTGGACTTGGGTTCGAAGCCTTCGCCGCTCGCCTCGCGCGGCGTAAACAGTCGCAGGGCGATATCGTCCGCGTGATTGATGAAGGTGATCGGCAGGCCGGCTGTCGCCAGGCGCGCCCAGTAGACCTGGTCGTGGAAGCCCTTGAATTCCGGGTAATTCCATGACAGGCCAGGGACGGTGTCGTTGTAGGCCTTGTTCCAGACATCGAATTCCACGCCCTGCCGGCGATTCTTCCATACGCGATAAGGCCCGCGCCCCAGCCAGCGCATCGACCGCACCTGTTTTTCGGGATAGTCGAAACTGACGCCGAGCGCATCCACCGGCTTGCCGCCCTCCATCTGATAGGCATAGTTGACGCTCAGCGTGCCGGCGGCGCTCAAGCGCCACCTTATCTTGCGCAGGTTGCCGTCGTATTCGGCCTGCACGACAACATCGCCGCCTTCGCTGGCCGCCCGTATCGCCTTCAACGTGGCGGTACCGGCGACCAGACGCGGACCATTGGTCAGCGGCGCGACGACGTCGCCCTTTTTCAGTTCACGCAGATAGCCGGTGGCCTTGTCGATCGTGGCGCTCACCGCGCCGGCGTGCAGCACGAAGCCGTCAGCAAGCTCCGTCAACGTGGCGGCGAGCGCCGCCGGCTGCTTCGGCAGCATGCGCACCGCGACCTGCTCCGCGCTGGCAATCATCCACGACCAGGTATAGATTTCACGGCCGCCGGCATCGACCGCGGTGAGGTACAGCGCATCCTGCTGCGTCCAGTCGCGCGGCAGGTCGATGCGGGTGGCGCCGCGCATGCCGGCCGCAACGTCGGGCGCCCTGGCGCTGCCTTGCGCAACGACAGTGTGGCCGGCGTCCGCGCCGAACTTCACCAGCTTCCAGCCCAGCTTGATCCGATTCAGGTTGGCGAAGTCGTAGCGGTTCTCCAGCACGATCCTGCCGTCGAAGGTCGGCGCCAGCGAGGACAATTCGGACAATGGCAAGTACACCGGCGACCACACCTTTTTGATCGCATAGAAGCTGCCTTCCTTTTCCCGGTAAGGTCCGAGTATGCCGTCCGGCGCGAGGTTGCCGGCGACGTCGATCACGCCGCCCTTGTCGTCGCGGACGATGCCCTCGTCGACAAAGGACCAGATAAATCCGCCGGCGCTGAGCGGATTGGCCAGCATCGCCTTCCACCAGTCGTCCAGGCTGGCGCCGGCGCCGCCGTCGTACAGGCCGTGCAGGAATTCGGTCGGCATGAACACGTCGCGGCCATGGAACAGCGAGGTCGCGCAGCAATCGTAGGCGGGGTAGTGCGCGGTATCGATGCCGCCGAAATTCGCCCACGGATGGATCACCGGCCGTTGCTGCATATCCCACATCGGATACAGCCGGTCCAGCTCCTGGTTGAAGCCGCCCTCGTTGCCGTTGGCCCAAAGGATGACGGATGGATGATGCTGGTCGCGCTGCACCAGCTCCCGCACCAGCGGCGTGCCGGCGCCGGTGTCGTAGGCCTTCTGCCAGCCGGTCAACTCGTCGATCACGTAGAGGCCGACTTCGTCCGCCACATCGAGGAAGTGCGCATCCGGCGGATAGTGCGACATGCGCACCGCGTTCATGTTCATGTCCTTCATCAGCTTCGCGTCGAGGTAGCTGAGCTCTTTGCTGGTGGTGCGGCCGGAGGTCGGCCAGATCGAATGGCGGTTCGAACCCTTGAGGCGCACCTTCTGGCCGTTGACGTAGAGGCCATCGCGCTTGCGCAGTTCGACCGTGCGGAAGCCGATCACCTTGTCGGTCTGGTGCACCACCCGGCCGCCGGCCAGCAGCTGGAAGCGCACCCGATAGCGCTGCGGCGCTTCCGCCGACCAGGGGATGATACGGTCGACGTGCCCGCGCACATGGGCCTTGCCGTCGGCCACGCCGGCGCTCATGTCGCCGCCCAGCGGCTTGCCGTCCAGGGTGAACACGCGGGCGACCACCTTGCCGTCCCCGCCCGCCATGAACAGGTCCGCTTCGAAATCGCCGTTGTGCTTCGCGTCCAGGCTCACGCGTTCGATGTGGTGCTGTGGCGCGGCCTCCAGCCATACCGGCCGGTAGATGCCGCTGAACAGCCAGAAGTCCGCGCTACGCTCGGCGCGGTTGACGGATGCGTCGGCGGAGTAGCGGCGCACCGTCACCTCCAGCCGGTTCTCCTCGCCCGGCTTCAGCAGCGCCGAAATATCGTAACGGAACTCGTAGAACCCGCCCTGGTGCACCGGCCCCGCCGGCTGGCCGTTGACCTTCACCAGCGTATCCGTCATGGCGCCGCCGAAGACGATGTCGATGTGCTTGCCCCGCCAATCGGCCGGCACCTTGAACGCATGGCGATAGACGCCGGTATTGTCCGGCGCGGGACCGTCCTGCCAGTCGCTGAAGTAGCGGTAGGTGCCGTAGCCCTCCATCTCCCAGTTCGACGGCACCGGAATGGTCCTCCAGGTCCCGCTATTGCGCCCGCCGTTGACCATGAACTCCCAGTCCACGCGGTGATCCTTGTCCGTGCCGCTCAGGTACTGGACCTGCGTGACCTGCGCTGCGCACAGCCGGCACAGCGCCAACAGCAGGCAACACAACAGGCCGCGCATCACAGCGACGCGCCCAGCCGCCTGCTCTGGCCGGCCTTCAGGTTCAGCGCAACCACCTTGCCGCTGTAGCGCACCCTGCCAGGACCCGAGCCGGCGGTGCGGCGGATGGTGGCCGAAGTCAGTTTGCCGCCGGCCCACGCCAGGTCCACCTCATAGCCGCCACGTGCGCGCAAGCCCTTGACCGAACCGGCCGGCCAGGCCGACGGCAGCGCCGGCAGCAGATGGATTTCTCCGGTCTGCGACTGCAGCAGCATCTCGCAGATCGCCGCGACAGCGCCGAAGTTGCCGTCGATCTGGAACGGCGGATGCGCGTCGAGCATATTCGGATAGGTGCCGCCGGCGTTGTTGCCCTCGCTGCCCTTGCCGCTCTGCTGCGCGGCGCGCGCGCCCGGCTTGGCCAGTTGCCCGCGTAGCATCTTGTAGGCGTGGTCGCCGTCCAGCAGGCGCGCCCAGTACGCCGTCTTCCACGCCATCGACCAGCCGGTGCCGGCATCGCCGCGCCCTTCGAGCGACTTGCGCGCGGCCGCCGCCAGCTCGGGGGTTTGCGTCGGCGAGATCTGGCGGCCGGGATAAAGCGCGAACAGGTGCGACACATGGCGATGCGTATCGCCCGGCGTATCGAGCACCGGATCTTTTTTCTCGTCCATCCATTCCAGCAGCTGGCCCCAGCTGCCCACGCGCGGCGCGGCCAGCTTGTCGCGCATGGCCGCGACCTGCGCGCGGAAGGCCTGGTCGTCGCCCAGCACATCGGCCGCTTCGACCGTGTTGTTGAACAGGTCCCAGACGATCTCCTGGTCGTAGGTGACGCCGTCCTCGATCGGCCCGTGCTCCGGCGACCAGCCCAGCGGCGCCACCAGGCGGCCATCCGGCAGCTGCTTCAGATAGTCCTGCCAGAAGTGCACCGCCTCCTTCATCAGCGGATACGCCACCTCGCGCAGGAAGGCCTGGTCCTGCGTGTAGGCGTAGTGTTCCCAGAAATGCTGGGCATACCAGGCGTTGCCGGTCTTGTTCCACACATAACCCATGGCGCCGAACGGATTCGATTCGGTGCGCACCGTCCAGCCGCGCACCGGCCGGCCGTCGCTGGTGGCGAAGGTGGCTGCCGTCAGCTGGCGGTACACCGGCGCCACGCCCCGCACCAGCGCGAAGAACGGCAGCGCGTTCTGCGACAGGTTGGCCGGTTCCGCCGGCCAGTAGTTCATCTGGATGTTGATGTTGGTGTGGTAGTCCGACTTCCACGGCGGCGTCAGGCTGTTGTTCCACAGTCCCTGCAAATTGGCGGGCAGCGAATCGCGCGAACTGGAGATCAGCAGGTAGCGGCCGAACTGGAAGAACTGTGCCTCCAGGCCTGGATCGTTGCCCTCCGCCGTGTAGGTGGCGATGCGCCGGTCGGTCGGCAGCGCGCGGCGCGCCGGCGCCGCGCCACCGAAGTCCACGCTCATGCGGTTGAACTGCGCATGAAAATCCTTCTGGTGCTCGGCCAGCAGCGCCGCCCATGGACGCGCCGCAGCGCTGACCTGCGCCGTCACGCGCGGCAGTGGATGCTCGCCCTGGAACTTCTTCGCGGGATCGAGAACGTAACTGGTGCCTGCGCCCAGTATCAGCGTCACCGCGTCGCAGCCGGTGAAGGTGATCCGGTTGCCATCGACGGCGATCGTCCCGCCCTCGTTCAGCACCTTCACCTGGCTGGCGTAGTCCATCGCGTTGCTGGAGGCATCCCCCTTGCCGCGCAGCGAACCCGTGGCGGCGATGCGGTCGCCCAGCGCCGTGATCTGCGCGTCGTGCCTATCGGCCAGCTCGATCGATCCGGTGTACTGCCCGCGCTTGTCGGCGCTCAGGCGCATCGCGATCACCTGCGCCGGATAGCTGGCAAAGGCCTCTCGCCGGAACCGGACGCCGCCATGCGTGTAGCTGACGCTGTGCAGACTCTGGCCGATGTCCAGCTGCCGTGCATAGGCCGTCGTCCCCCGCTCATGCCCCGGCAGGTTGATGTAGACGTCGCCAAAAGGCTGATAGGCGCCCATGACCCTGTCGTCACCGGTCCACAAGGTGATGTCGTTGAACTGCACGCGCTCCCGCGCCAGCTGCCCGAAGATCATCGCACCGATGCGGCCATTCCCGATCGGCAGCGCCTCCTGTTCCCAGCCTTGCGCCGTATCGGGCGCGGGCCGGTCGTAACGCAGCGTGAGGTCGTGCGCTTCCGCCCCACCGCATAGCTGCGCGGCGAGCAGGCACGCGGCGATCAACATATGTCGAACCATCTTATTTCCTGACCGTGATCGACTTTCCCTCATACGCGACGACCTTGTCGGACGCATCGAAATCGTCCGAGCTCGAAACGCCGGCCTTGATGAAGCGCAGCTTGAACTGGCGCTTGCCGACCATGCCCTTGTACCGGCCCACACGGTCGCCAATGGTGACCGCGCCGGTCTTGTCGTTGTAGCTCAGCGGGATGCGGCTGAACTCTCCGCGCAGGTAGGCATTGCTCACGCCATCGTCCTCGTACAGGCTGAACTTCCCGTCGGCGCCGGTGTAGACGTTGAGGGTGATCGGCGCATCCGGCTTCTCGTCCACGTACTGTGTCACGGGTCCCATCGGCAGTATCGATCCGGCTTTCACCAGCAACGGCATGCGGGTCTCCGGCGCCTTGACCGCGGCCGTGCTACCGCCCTTGTGCACTTCGCCGGTGTAGAAGTCGTACCAGTTCGCTCCCTTGGGCATGTACACGCTGCGCTCGCGCGCACCGTACACATACACCGGCGCGACCATCAGATTATGGCCGAACAGGTATTGGTCCTTGATATCCTTGACCGCTTCGTCGCTCGGGAAGTCCATCACCAGGCCGCGCATGATGGAGCCGGATTCGTAGTGGATATCGGCGGCGGCCGAGTAGATGTAAGGCATCATGCGATAGCGCAGCTTGTCGTACCAGACCATCGAATCGCGCATCGGCGATCCTTCCGGAGCGATCTCGTGGATCTCGCGCTTCACCACTTCGCCGTGGGAACGGAACAGCGGCGAGAACGCGCCGAACTGGAACCAGCGCAGATTCAGCTCGCGCCATTCCTTCATGTCTTCCTCGGTACCCTTGGCCGTGCCGGTGGCGCGGTTCTCCTGCGCCGAACCGACCGCGCCGACCTGGTAGCGGTCCTCCTGCGCGTAACCGCCGATATCGTGCGTCCAGTTCGGGATGCCCGACATCGAGATGCTGACGCCGGCCGAGATCTGGTCGTACAGGTTGTTCCAACGGCTGGCCGTATCGCCGCTCCACACCGCGGTCGCATTGCGCTGGATGCCGGCAAAGCCGGAACGGGACAGGATGAACTGGCGCTTGTCCGGCTGGTCGCGCTTCAAGCCCTGGTAGAAGCCCTCGGTATGGACCAGGCTATACGGATTGAAGGTGATCTCGCCGCCGCCATACACGGTAGGCCCGATCAGTTTCTTGAAATCATCCGGGCGGGAATTGGACAGCACGTCCGCCTCGGTGTTATCCATCCACCAGGCGTCGAAGCCCAGGTCGATCAGCTTCGGCTTCATCTGGCGATAGTAGATGTCGCGCGCCTCCTTGGTGTACGGATCGTAGTGGCTGTTCTTGTAGCCGGGGCCTACCCAGTCAAGCGCGCCGTCTTCGACGTTCTTGGTCCACATATGGCCTTTGGCCGCCAGTTCCTTGTAGTTGTCCGTGTTCGAGTAGAACTTGCCCCAGATCGAAATCATGACGTGTGCATGGGCCTTGTGCGCTTCGTCCAGCATCCCCTTCGGATCAGGGAAGCGCGCCTTGTCGAAATCGTGCGAACCCCATTGATCCTGCGGCCAGTAGAACCAGTCCTGCACCATATTATCCACCGGCCAACCCTGCTTGCGGTACTCGCGCAGCACGCCGAGCAGCTGCTCCTGCGTTTCATAGCGCTGGCGCGATTGCCAGAAGCCGTAGGCCCACTTCGGCATCATCGGCGCCTGGCCGGTCAAATGGCGATAGCCGGCGATGACCTTGTCCATGCTGTCGCCGTTGATCACGTAGTAGTTGATGCTCTGCGCGACTTCCGACGAGAAGGTCAGCGAATGGCGTTCCGCATCGGGCAGCGGATCGTTGTGCGTAATGGCGACCATGCCGCCGGTCGGCTTCCACTCCAGGTGCAGCTTGACCGGCTTGCCGGCTTCGAACTTCACCTCGAAATTGTGATACCACGGATTCCAGCCCTGGCGCCATACGTCCATGACCTGCTTGCCGTCCACCGTCAACGTCGCATAGTCCGACGAGTACAGCTGCATCTTGTGCACGCCCGGCTTGTCGGAGCTCAGCGTCGCATCCCAGACTACCTTGACGTCGCTCAGCGTTTTAAGCGGACCCAGTTCCTTCGGCCAGTTTTCGGCCACGTCCTTCAGGTACTGGTAGGCGATGTCCTTCTCGTGGCGGGTCAGCACCAGCTTGCCGCCAACGTAGTAACGCGCCGTCAGGCCGCCGGCCTTGCCTTCATCATCGACCAGCTTCAGGTCGCGCACCATCGGGCCGTACGGTTTGGCGTCGCCGAAGCGCGAGATCGAGTTGTTGTCCCATAAAACGCCGTAGTTCTTGTCCGAGACGACGAAAGGCACGGCGATCGCCATGTTGTGCTGCATCAGCAGAACGTCCTCGCCGTTCAGGTTCATTTGCGCATTCTGGTGCTGGCCCAGGCCGTAGTAGGCGTCCCTGGTGCCGTGGTTGAAGCCTTCCTTGACCGCCATGAACGGCTTGCCGTCGATATCGACCGGCGCCATGCTCTCGGACGCCTGGCTCAGGAAGGCCTTGCCGGCCGCATTGAAGAACTGCACCTGGCCGGTCGCCAGCGACACCGCCACCGAGATCTGCTTCGCCTTCAGCGTGACCTTGTCCTTGCCCGCTGCCGTAACGCTGAAGTTGCCGCCGACAGGAGCGGCCACCGTCATCAGCGATGGCGTGAGTTCCTTGCCCGAGCGGTCGAGCTTGACCACGTGGATGATGTTATCGCCCATAACTTCGAGCCGCACTTCCTTCGCCGCGCCGGAATCGGGCTTCACCACCACGCCGGTGGCGGTCTTTTCAAACGTGCCCGCCAGCGCCTGGCCGGACACCATCACCGCCAGGCACGACGCCGCCGGCACTATCGATTTGAATCGCATTTAATCTCCGTATTTTTAGTAAGTACCCAGTTTGACCTTGAGAACCACCGGATTGCCGGTCAGGTTCAAGCCGTAATCTGTCTGGTCGCCGTTCCAGTTGCGCTCCATGATCCATTTGCCGGACGGGTCGAAGTGCCCCTCCTCCGCCCGCGCCAGCATGGACGGCTTGCCGTCGCTGCTGGCGAAGCTCACGCGCGCATGCTGCCCCACCACGATAAACTCGTTGTCGCCGATCTGCGCGATCGACACGCCGCCATTCGGCTGCTCGGTATCCGCCGGCAGGTCCTTGACCTTGGCCAACCACTCCGCATCGCCGAACTGCCACAGGCGGAAGCTGACGGTGGCCGTCCAGTTCTTCAACGCGACGGCCTGCGGCTTGCGATCGTCGCCTTCGGCCACGCCGTGGGTGCGGCCTTCAAACGCCCACTTGGCCCACTGGCGTTCCATCGGCCGGAAAGCCGCGTAGATTTTCCCGAACGGCGCCACCATGGTCTTGTCGGTGGCCTTGGCGCCCAGCGGGAAATTGCTGTAGTCCGCGTAGTCGATGCCAAACGGCGAGAAGGCCAGCGAGCCACGGCCCAGCACCAGGTAGGCATAGCGCACGTACCGGGCCGCGTTGCTCATCTCAGGCAACATCAGCGCATTGTCGGCGCGTTGGAAGCGATCCATCGTGGCGTTGAATTTATCCGACTCCGGGGCATAGACGTCCGGCGCGGCGATGTCGATATGCGGTGCGGCCGCCTTGTAGATATCGATCACGTCGAAGGTCGGCCCGCCGCTGGCGAAGTTGCCCTTCCACGGCTGCACCGGCGACTCCAGCGGATCGCGCAGCGCGTTGTTGACGTACATCGGCAGGTTGTAGACGGCGCGCCCTGCCTTGGCGATTTCCTCGATATAGCTGGCGATGGAATAGGCGTGGAAGTATTCGTCGGCGTAGTCGCCGTAGACCTGCTTCCAGCTGCCGCTGGCCGCCAGCGCCACCGGCGATTTCTTATGATCGAGCACGGCCTGCGGCACGTTCCGCTCGAACGCCGCCTGCGCCTTGGGCGCGAAGTCGCGCGCGTAGCCGTAGGTGCCGACTTCATTCTCGACCTGCATCATGATCACGGTGCGCTGCGCCGCGTCGGCCTTCTTGATGTGTTCCATCAGCGCGACAAAGGCCTTCCGGTCGGCCTTCATGGTCTCCTCGCTGTTTGGCGACAGGCAGTAGATCGACTTGCCGGCCTTGTCCAGCATGCGCGGGAAGCGCTTGTTGTCGAACTTGACCCACTCCGGCGTGTACTGCGGGCCGGTGTTCTTCCAGGTGCCGAACCACAGCAGCACCAGGCGCACCTTGTGCTCGCGCGCCTGCGCCAGCAAGGTGTCGACGTAACTGAAATCGAACTTGCCTTCGACCGGTTCGATCTGTTCCCACGCCACGGGGATCTCGACGGTGTTGGCGTTCATGTCCTCGATGGCCGGCCACACCTTGCTCAAGGCCAGCGGATAGTTGCTGGAGTTGTGCACCTGTGCGCCGAACATCACAAACGGCGCGCCATCGACCATCAGGGCGTGGCGGCCGTCCTTCTTCACAAGCTGCGGCAGATCGGCAGCCGCCGCGCCAGCTGCGGACAGGGCCGCGAAACTCAAAACGGAAACAAGCTGGCGGGCGGTATGCTTCATCTGGGCTTAGCCTTTCGTGGTTTAGAAGTCGTAGCTCAGTTTCGCGACCACCCGGCGGCCGGTCTTGAACCATGCGCGCCCCATCATGCCGGTCGATTGCTGCATCAGCTGCTTGAAGGTCGAATCGGTCAGGTTCTGCGCCTCCAGGCCGAGTTGCATCTTGTCGCTGAGTTTATAGAACACCGACGCATCGAGCTGGCCGTACGAATCCGCCCAGGTAGGCAGCGCCCAGGCGACATTCGTCTGGCCGAAGGTCGGGCTGGCCGGATTGCTATCCGTGGCATCGCCGCCCTTGGTGCCGTTGACGTTCACGCCTTGCAGCGACTTGGAACGCCAGTTGTACGCCAGTCGTGCCGACACCGGGCCTTTGTCGTACAGCAGCGCCAGATTGTACGATTGACGCGACAGGTTCTCCAGCGGCAGATTGCCGAAGGTGGTGCCATTGGTGTCGCAGCCGTTCAGGTTCAGGTTGACGTTGTTGGCGCTGTCGCCGCCGGTGCAGTATTGCGAGTACACCGGCTTATACAGATCGCGCTTGCTGTCGACGAAGGTGAAGTTGGCTTGCATGCCAAGGCCGGACCATGCGCCAGGCAGCTTGTCGAAGTACTGCTGGAAAGCCAGCTCCACGCCGCGCGCGTGGCCCTTGGCGCCGTTGACCGGACCGGTCACGGTGAAGTTCTGCGCCTTGCCGGTCGTATCGGTCAACTGGTAGTTGTACACCTGGTTGATGATGATGTCCTTCAGGCTCTTGTTGAACACCGCCGCGGTGAACGAACCGGTCGGCGCGAAGTACCACTCCATCGTCAGGTCGACCTGCTTGGAGGTGGTTGGACGCAGGTTGGGATTGCCGGCCCCGGTACCGTCCTGGGTCAAGCCGCGGACGGTGGTGACGCCGTTGACAGTCACGGTGTCCGCCGTCTGCGACAACGAGGTGTAAGCCTGCAACTGGGTAAAGTCAGGACGGGACAACGCCGACGAGGCGGCAAAGCGGAACTGCAGTGAGTCGGAGGCCTTCAGGCGCAGGTTCAGGCTAGGCAGGAAATTGTGGTAGGAGTTGTCGAAATCCTGAGCCTTCGCGAACGGCGCGATGACCGGGATCGGGATGCCCTGGGTCGCGCCGGTCGGTGCGGTCGACGAGAACACGGTGTAGCCGTGCGCGGTCGAATCGGTTTGCACGTAACGCAGGCCGACGTTGCCATCCACCGGATATTTCAGGTTATCCCAGCCGAAGCGCAGCTGGCCAAACAGCGCCTTGGTCTTTTCCGTCTGCTCGTTGGTGCCGGCGGGATCGGTGCCGAAGGTTGCCGGCGTCCATGGCGAACAGGTATTGCCCTTTTCCGCGCACAGGATGTCGTGATAGGTATGCAGTGCGGCGTAGGAGGCAGGATAGCCCTGCGCCAGCGAGACGTTCGGGAACACCACCGACGGCACGGACACGCCGCCGTTGAAGAAGTTATTGAAGCTATGCAGGTTGGTATTGCCGGCAAAGCGAGGATCGCCCAGGTAGGCCAGGTGCGATATTTCACCCTGCCACGTCTGCGTGATGGGCGACCAGTTATAGTCGGGATTGGATTTCACCGTGGTCGCCGAGCGATCCGTCAGGCGCACGCCGAAGCGCACGTCGCGCAGCACCGGATTGTCGAAGTCGTACTTGACGTCGGTCCTCCACGCGGTCTCATTGGCCTTGCTCTGGTCCAGGTGCTCCATGGTGAACGCCCAGTAGTAGTTGTTCGGATTCGCCAGATAGGCGCGGTCGGCGTCGCTGAAGATCAACTTGGGCACGCTGCCGGTCAGGTCCAGCTGCTCCTTCGGCATCTGGACGCCGGTCGCCACGGTCGAATCGAGATCGTTGGTCTTGGCCTTGATGTGCTGCAGATCGGTGGTGACGGTCCAGCTGTCATGACGCCAGCGCAGGTTCCACGACAGGTCCGTGGTGTCGGACTTGCGGGTGGCGGTGCGGGTGTCGTCGCCGAAATTGATGCCGGCGCCGGAGGAGTCGGTCAGCGTGCCGGTCTGCAGCGCGCCACGCGAGTTGAAGGTCGAATCCGGGGAGAGGCGGATGTTGTACGGGCTCGATTGCGCGAAGATCGCCTGCTCGTCCCACTTCATCTGGTACTTCGATTTGAAGTAGGTCAGGGAACTGGACCAGTCATCCTTCTTCCATTGCAGCGCACCGTAGGCGCCTTCGCGCTTGCGGCTGAATTCCAGCGTACGCCATTGCGCGCCCTTCGGTGCGTAGACCGAATTGCCGTTGGCGTCTTTCATCGGATAGTAAGGCTCGACCTGGAAGGCGTCGGTGCGGGTGCCGCTTTCCGAGTAGGCCAGGTCCAGCAAGGCGCCGATTTCACCGGCCGGGGTTTTCCAGCGGTTCGACACCAGGCCGGAATACGATGGCGAGGTCTTGCCCTTCTTCAGTTCCGACCAGGTGCGGTCGGCCGAGACGGCGGCCTTGAAACCCTTGTAATCGAACGGCATCGCGGTGCGCAGGTTGACCAGGCCGCCGACCGCGCCCTCGATCTGCTCGGCCGACGGGTTCTTGTAGACGTCGACGCCGGCCATCATCTCTGGCGGCACGTCTTCGAAGTTCAGCGAACGGCCGCCGTTGGCGGAGAACGAATCGCGGCCATTGAGCTCGGAGCGCACATAGCTCAAGCCGCGGATCGATACGCCCGAGCCCTCGACCGAGAAGTGCTCCGGGTCGCCCTTGGCCATGGTGCGGTCGATGGTCACGCCGACGACGCGCTGCAACACTTCGGTCACCGAGCGGTCCGGCAGCTTGCCGATATCGTCGGCGACGATGGAATCGACGATTTCATCGGAATTCTGTTTGATCTTCTGCGCCGATTGCAGCGCTGCGCGCTGGCCGGTCACCACCACCGTCGGACCGGCGTCGGTAGGCGTGGTCTGCGCCAGCGCCATGCCGGACATGGTGGCCATTTGGGCCAGGCCCAAGGCGATCGCCGTTTTCTTAAACTGTTTCATCTAATGCTCTCCAAAGTTATATGAATTTTCATGGCTCGTCGGCCATTTTTAATTGGTGTTGCAGTGTCAGTGCTTGTGAATGAGGGAATCTCAGGCGAGCGGGCCCGCAGGCGCTGAATAGCGCAGATAGTGTGTTTTCATTTGATTGCGTCTCGCTTTTGGTTTTTTTATCGTTATGGCGTGCTGGCGGGGTGCCAGGTCATACGATGTTATGAGACCATTTTGCAAGTTAGGCCAACTGGCCGCAATTGCGAAATTCACCAAGCGGGAGAATGATAATCAGCAAGCGTAGCGTCGATCAGACAACGTAGCGGCCGAAGCGCGCGGCCCGGCGCAGCTAACGCCATGGGCCGCGCGAAAAACATCAACGGCGGCTGGAACGCGTGGCCACGTCGACCCAGACGGCCAGCGTCAGGATGCAGCCCTTGACGATCATTTGCCAATAGGTGTCCACATCCAGCATGGACATGCCGTTATCCAGGCTGGCCATCACCAGCGCGCCGATCAAGGCGCCGTAGACGGTGCCGGAGCCGCCGCGCATCGAAGTGCCGCCGATGAAGCAAGCCGCGATCGCATCGAGCTCGCCCGAGGTGCCGGCCGACGGCGACCCCGCCGCCAGCCGCGCCGTGTTGACCAGGCCAGCCAGGGCGCACATCACGCCCATGATCCCGAAGATCCACAGCTTCACCGCCTGCACGTTGACCCCGGACAGCCGGGTTGCCTCCATATTGCTGCCCACCGCGTAGATGCGGCGGCCGAACACGGTCTGCGTGGCGACGTAGCTGAAGGCGCCCAGCAGCACCAGCAACAACAGCACCGGCAGCGGTATGCCTTCGTAGCTGTTCAAGGTCCGCACGAAGGCGAACAGCACGGCGCCGATGGCGGCCAGGCGCGCGCCGTCGCGCCACATCGGCGGCACCGGCAGGCCATGGCGGCCCAGGTTCAGGCGCTGGCGCCAAGTCAGCACGGCGGCCAGCGCGAACAGCGCCACGCCCAGCGTCACGCCCAGCTCCGGCGACAGATAGCCCTGCCCCACCTGCACCAAGGCCTCCGACACCGGCGCCACCGTCACGCCGTCCGTCACGCCCAGCACGATGCCGCGATACGCCAGCATGCCGCCCAGGCCGACGATGAAGGACGGTATGCCCGCGTACGCCGTCAGGTAGCCGTTGAACAGGCCTAGCAGCAGGCCGCAAGCCAGCACCGCCGCCACCGTCACGGGCAGCGGCATCTGGTGCGTTACGTCGAGCACCGCCGCCACGCCGCCCAGCAGGCCTAGCAGCGATCCTACCGACAGGTCGATCTCGCCGGAGATGATGACGAAGGCCATGCCGCAGGCGACCACGCCGGTCACCGACATTTGCCGCATCAGGTTGGACAGGTTGCGCGCCGAGATGAAGCCGCCCTCCGTCTTCCAGCTGAAGAAGCTCCAGATGATGGCGATGGCGATCAGCAGGGCGAGGATTTTATACTGCGTGAACAGTTGTTTGAGTTGGTTGGTATGCATGGTCACTATGAATGATCGAGCGCCGCAGACAGCAGCATTTCCTGGGTCAGGTCCTGGTTGATGAAATCTCCGCGCAGCCGGCCTTCGCCCATCACCAGCACGCGGTCGGACACGCCCAGCACTTCGGCCAGCTCCGACGACACCATGATGATGGACACGCCCTGGCTGGCCAGTTCCAGCATCAGCTTGTAGATCTCGTACTTGGCGCCGACGTCCACGCCGCGCGTGGGCTCGTCCAGTATCAGCACCTTGGGCCGCGTCAGCAGCATCTTGGACAGCACCGCCTTCTGCTGGTTGCCGCCCGAGAGCGAGGTAATCGGCAGGAAGGGACTGGCCGTCTTCAAGCCTAGCCGGGCGATTTCCTCGCTGACGGTTTTCAGTTCGGCCTCGCGGTCGATGCGGGAGAAGCGCGCGTAGCGGCCCAGCACCGACAGCGTGATGTTCTGGCCCACGTCCAGGTCGCGGATGATGCCGTGCTGCTTGCGATCCTCCGGCACCAGCGCCAGCCCGGCGCGGATGGCCTTGAGCGGCGTGCGGGTATCGATCTTCTCGCCGTTGAGCCACACCTCGGCCTCGCAGCGGCCGTTGTAGGCGCCGAACAGCGCCGACACCAGCTCCGTGCGGCCGGCGCCCACCAGGCCGGCGATGCCGAGGATCTCGCCCCGGCGCAGCTTGAAGGAGACGTTGTCCACCTTCCGGCGGTCCGGTTTCCCGGTGTCGTAGCACACCACGTTGCGGGCCTCGAACATCACCTCGCCCTGCGTGCGCTCCAGTTTCGGATACAGCTGGTTCATCTCGCGCCCCACCATCTGCGCGATGATCTGCCGCACGTCCATCTGCTGCATCGGCGTGGTGGCGATATGCTTGCCGTCGCGGATGACGACGATGGTGTCGCAGATCGCCTCCACCTCATCGAGCTTGTGCGAGATGTAGACGCAGGCCACGCCCTTGGCTTTCAGGCCGCGGATGATATCGAGCAGCACTTCGATCTCCGACGCCGTCAACGAGGACGATGGCTCGTCCAGGATCAGCAAACGCGCGTTCTTGTTGAGCGCCTTGGCGATCTCGATCAGCTGCTGGTGGCCGCCGCCGTAGTTCATCACCGGCAGCACCACGTTGACGTCGTTGAGTTTCAGTTCCCTGAGCAGCGTTTCGGCGCGCTGGTTCATGGCCGGGTAGTCCATGCGGCCGCCGGGCAGCGTGATCTCGTTGCCGAGGAAGAGATTTTCGGTCACCGACAATTCGGGCACCAGCATCAGCTCCTGGTGGATGATGACGATGCCGGCCGCTTCGCTTTCGCGTATCGATTGCGCCTTCAGCGGCCGGCCGTCCATCAGGATCTCGCCGTCCCAGGTGCCGTGCGGGTAGACGGCGGACAGTACTTTCATCAGGGTCGATTTGCCGGCGCCATTCTCGCCGCACAAGCCGATGCACTCGCCGGGCCTGACTTGCAGGTCGATGCCGTCGAGCGCGGGAACACCGCCGAACTTCTTGACGATGCCCTTCATTTCTAGCAAATAGCCGGACATACAGGTTCTCGCAGAGGTGAGGTGCGGGGAACGCATGCTCAGCATGGATTCCCGCTATCGCGGGAATGACGTGCTGGCGCCGCCGTCCGTCCGTCATTCCCGCGCAGGCGGGAATCCATAGAACAGCTCCCCGCCGGAACGATTATTTGGCCGCGAGTTGGGCTTTGGTGTAGAACCCATCGGTGACCACCAGGTCGATATTCGCCTTGGTCAGCACGGTAGGTTTCAGCAGCAGCGTGCTGACTTGCTTGAAGCCGTTATGATACTCGGCGTTGAACGCCGGCTTCTCATTGCGCACCAGCTGGATCGACAGCTTGGCCGCCTCGGAAGCGATCAGCTTCAGCGGCTTGTACACCGTCATCGTCTGCGAGCCGGCGATCACCCGCCGCACCGCCGCCAGATCAGCATCCTGTCCCGACACCGCCACCTTGCCGTCGAGCTTCTGCGAAGCCAGCGCCTGGATCGCGCCGCCGGCGGTCGCATCGTTCGACGCCACCACCGCATCGAGCTTGTTGCCGTTGGCCGTCAGCGCATTCTCAACGATGGACATGGCCTCGGCCGGATTCCAGTCCTTGACCCACTGCTTGCCAACGACCTTGATGTCGCCCTTGTCGATCAGCGGCTGCAGCACCTTGAGCTGGCCTTCGCGCAGCATCTTGGCGTTGTTGTCGGTTGGCGCGCCGCCCAGCAGGTAGAAGTTACCCTTGGGCTTGACCGCCACCACGCCCCGCGCCTGCATCTCGCCGACCAACTTGTTATCGAAGGAGATATAGGCGTCGATGTCCGCGTTGAGGATCAGGCGGTCGTAGGAGACCACCTTGATCTTGGCCTTCTTCGCCTCGCGCACCGCGTTGTTCAGCACCGTGGCGTTGTAGGGCACGATCACCAGCACATCGACACCGCGCGAAATCAGATTCTCGATCTGGGCGATCTGGCGCTGCTCGCTGGCGTCGGCCGACTGCACATAGACCTTGGCGCCCTGCTGCTCGGCGGCGGCGACGAAATAATCGCGGTCGCGCGCCCAGCGTTCCAGCCGCAGGTCGTCGATGGAAAAGCCGATTTTCGGGTTCTTGGCGTCGGCCATGGCGTTGCCGCCGGCGCACACCAGCATGACGGCGACTGCCGCCGCGCTCAGTAATTTCTTCATTGTTACGGTCTCCTGTTAGTACTGTGGATCTTTGTCCGACTAGTGATTATGGCGCGCCTGATTAAGGGCCACTGCGCGATATGGTACAGCCAGTTCCATGCACGCCCCGTTTTCCATTTGTCCGACGGTGCTGCGGTAGATTTCCTGCCACGGCGTCTGGCTGGCGGGAATGGCCGGAATGCCGTCCTTCTTGCGTTCCTCCCACTCCGCCGCGTCGACCTGCACATCGCAACGGCCGGCGTTGAGATCGACGCGGATACGGTCGCCGGTGCGCAGCCATGCAAGTCCGCCGCCAACCGCGCTCTCCGGCGATGCGTTCAGTATCGACGGGCTGTCCGAGGTTCCCGACTGGCGGCCGTCGCCCAGCGTCGGCAGCGCGTTGATGCCGCGCTTGACCAGCGCATCGGGCGGCTGCATGTTGACCACTTCGGCCGAACCGGGCCAGCCTATCGGGCCGGCGCCGCGTATCACCAGCATGCAGTCCTCGTCGATGTTCAGCGCCGGATCGTTGATGCGGGCGTGGTAATCGCCCGAACCGTCGAACACGATGGCGCGGCTTTCGAAGATGTTCTCGCTGCCCGGCGTGCTCAGATAGCGGGCGCGGAAGGCGTCCGAGATCACGCTGGTCTTCATGATGGCGAAGTCGAACAGATTGCCCTTCAGGACAAAGAAACCGGCATCCTTCTTCAACGGCTGGCCGAAGGCGTAGATCACCTCGCGGTCATGCGTCTCGCGGCCGGCCAGGTTGTCGCGCATGCTGCGGCCGGTGACGGTGGGACGGTCAGAGCGCAGCATGCCCTGCTGCTCCAGCTCCCACATGACGGCCGGCACGCCGCCGGCGCGGTGGAAACGCTCGCCGAGGAATTTGCCGGCCGGCTGCATGTTCAGCAGCAGCGGAACGGCATGGCCGTACTCCATCCAGTCGCTCGAATGCAGTTCGACGCCGGCGTGGCGCGCCATCGCCATGATGTGCTGCTGCGCATTGGTGGAGCCGCCGATGGCGGCGTTGACCACGATCGCATCGAGGAAGGCCTCGCGGCTCAGGATGCTGGACGGCTTGATATCGAGCCGCGCCATCTCGACGATGCGCCGGCCGGTTTCATACGCCATCTGGCCCCGTTCGCGGTAGGGCGCGGGGATCGCCGAGCAGCCGGTCAGCGACATGCCCAGCGCCTCGGCCATCGCGTTCATGGTGGAGGCGGTGCCCATGGTGTTGCAGTGCCCCGCCGACGGCGCCGAGGCGGCGGCGATCTGCAGGAATTTCTCGTTGTCGATCTCGCCGGCCGCCAGCTGGCGGCGGCCCTTCCAGATCGCGGTGCCGGAACCTGCCAGTTCACCTTCGAACCAGCCATCGAGCATCGGCCCGCCGGACAGCACGATGGCGGGAATATCCACCGTCGATGCCGCCATCAGCTGCGCCGGAGTGGTCTTGTCGCAGCCGGTGGTCAGCACCACGGCGTCGATCGGATAGCCGTGCAGGATTTCCACCAGTCCCAGGTAGGCCAGGTTGCGGTCGATGGCGGCGGTCGGACGGCGGCAGTTCTCAAAGATCGGATGCAGCGGGAACTCCATCGCGATGCCGCCCGCATCGCGGATGCCGTCGCGCACGCGCTTGGCCAGCTCCAGGTGGATGCGGTTGCAGGGGCTGATGTCGCTGCCGCTCTGCGCGATGCCGATGATGGGACGGCCGGAGCGCAGTTCCTCCGGCGTGATCCCGTAGTTCATGAAGCGCTCCAGGTACAGCGCCGTCATGTCGATGTGGTCGGGATTGTCGAACCAGTCCTGCGAACGGTAGCGGCGTGCGGTGCTCATGCGCCGTACCAGCCGGCGTCGACGAAGTAATCGCGCCCGGTGCAGCGGCCGGCGTTGTCGGAGGCCAGGAACAGCGCCAGCGCGGCCACGTCGTCCACCTGCACGCGCTGCGGCAGGCATTGGCCTGCCAGGATGCGCGCTTCCTCTTCCGGCGTGTGCCACAGGGCTTCCTGGCGCGGCGTGCGCACCGCGCCGGGTATGATGCAGTTGACGCGGACGTTGTGCGGACCGAGGTCGCGCGCCAGGCCGCGCGTCATGCCCTCGATGGCGGCTTTGGCCGTCATGTACAGGGTCAGCTCAGGCAGCGCCAGGTGCCACGAGATCGAACCGAAGTTCAGGATCACGCCGCCGCCGCGCTGCTGCATGCCGACGGCGACAGCCTTGGCGCAGAAATACTGGTGGCGCAGGTTGACGGCCATGCGCTCGTCCCAGTATTCCGGGCTGACATCTGCCAGCTTGTGGCGGTCGTCGTTGGCTGCGTTGTTGATCAGTACATCGACCGGGCCGATACGCTCGAAGGCCGCAGCGACCGCATCGAGATTGGTCAAGTCGCAGCGCACGAAGGCCGGCGGTACCGCCTGTGTCGACAAACGGCCTTGCAGCGCCAGCGAATCTTCTTCGGCGATGTCGAGGAAGTACACCTGCGCGCCCTGCTGCGCAAACGCCTCCACCATGCCGGCGCCGATGCCGCTGCCGCCGCCGGTGATGACCACGCGCTTGCCGGCCAGGCTGGGATAGATCGCCTGCTGCACCCTGGTCTGCAGGGCCGGCACGGCGCGCGCCGAGGCCGCGCCGCGCGCCCGGCTCAGCAAGGCGCGCACGCCGAAGGTCCACGGCGCGATGGTGTCGCTGCGCTGCACATGGTTGACCAGGGTGCCCAGCGACGGCGTCGAGATGCTGACGCGATCGCCCAGGTGGTGGGTGAAGCCGCCGCCTGCGGTGTCGCGGTCCTTGATGGGCGAGAACATGGTGCCGAGGAAGAGCATGAAGCCGTCCGGGTATTGATGATGGCGGCCGCAGACCTGGCTCACCAGGTCGAGCGGATCGCGGCTGATCTCGCGCATGCGGCTGGCGCCGGCCAGGTGGAAGCCGTCGTCCATCCCTTCGATCAGCATGCTCACTTCCGCGTTGCGGATGGTGTCGATGGTGAAGTGTTCGTCGAACAGGCGGATGAACGGGCCGATGGCGCAGGAGCCGTTGTTGTCCTTGGCCTTGCCCAGCAACAGCGCGCTGCGGCCTTCGATGTCGCGCAGGTTGACGTCGTTGCCCAGCGTGGCGCCCAGCACGCGCGCCTGGCTGTTGACGGCCAGGACGATCTCCGGCTCCGGGTTGTTCCATTTCGAATCGGGATGCAGGCCGACGTCCGCGCCCTGCCCCACCGCCGACATGGGCTGCGACTTGGAGAACACCTCGGCGTCCGGGCCGATGCCCACTTCCATGTACGGCGACCAGATTCCGCGTTCAATCAGGTCCGCCTTCAAGCGCGCCGCTTCCGGCGAGCCGGGACGGATGGCCGACAGGTCGGAGCCGATGATGGCCTGGATCTCTCCGCGCAGGACGTTGGCGCGGGAGGCGTCGCCGCCGGCCTGCTCTTCGATCACGCGCTCCAGCAGGCTGACGGCGAAGGTGACGCCGCAGGCCTTGATCGCTTGCAGGTCGCATGGCGCCAGCAGCCGGGGCATACCGATATGGGCGCCGACGGCGGCGGCGCTGTCGAGCGCATGCGCCATCAGCTGCTGCACGCTGCCCAGCGATTCGCCGGGTGCGCTGCGGGCGATGTCGAGGACATCGTCGCGCTCCAGCAGGTCGGACATGGTGGGGGCGTGGCCGGTGATGTCGAACACCTCGCCGTTGCGGACGGCGACCACGCAAGGCCCGTCGATGACGCCATTGCGCCAGACGCGGCCCACCAGAACTGCCCGTTCGATATCGTCGGGCAGCATCGTTTTCATATTATTTTCCAAGGTCTCTCTCTCCAAGCTGGCAAGCAAACTGCGTGGAGGATTTTGACCCGATTCCCCAGTGACGGCAATTATGAAACTCACCAATCACGGTCATGTTTTACGCGCCCGCCGCCCAGCGAAACGTCGAGACGCCGTCGTTCCCGCGCAGGCGGGAACCCATGCGCCGCTTGGCAGGAGGCGTTGTATGGATTCCCGCTTGCGCGGGAATGACGAATTAGCGGCTGTTCCGGCTATTTTCAGGCGACGCTGCGCAGCTCGGGCACGGCGGCGCCGTCGGCGGCCTTCTCGTCGGCGCAGCCCAGCATCGCCCGGTCCTGGTAGGCGCGCGGCGTGCAACCCAGCTCCCGCTTGAACACCGCGTGCATGTACTGCACCGAGGTGAAGCCGCAGCTGAGCGCCACGTCGGCGATGCTGCGCTCCCCGCGCGCCAGGATCTCGGTGGCGGCATCGAGCTTGAAGCGCAGGATCACGTCATGCACGCTGCAATCGAGCTCCTGGCGGAAGTACGATTCCAGCGACGAGCGCGAAATGCCCACGTACTCGGCCACCTGGTGGGTCTTGATGCCCTGGCAGGCGTACTGGCGGATGAAGTGGCGCGCCCGCATCACGTGCGGGTGCTTGGGCGCTTCGTGGCGGGTCGAGGTCAGCACGTTGATGCCGACCGGCGGCACCAGGATGCGCGTACCGCCCAGGCGCACGCCGTGCAGCATCTGGTCCAGCAGGTGGGCGGCGGTGCGGCCCATCTCCTGCGCGCCCTGGATCACGGAACTGAGCGGTATGCGGGTCAGCATGCGCGCCAGCGGATCGTTGTCGATGCCGATCAGCGCCACCTGCTCCGGCACCTCGATGCCGGCCATGATGCAGGCCTGCAGCAGCTGGCGCGCGCGGGCGTCGGTGACGGCGATGATGCCGACCGGCTTGGGCAGGCTGTGCAGCCATTTGATCTGCTGCTCCACCGCCTCGTCCCAGGACGGCGCGCTGGTGCCCAGGCCGCGGTAGATCTGCGGTTCCATCTTGTCCTTGCGCATCAGCGTGCGGAAGGCGGTCTCGCGCTCCTGCGCCCAGCGGTTCTCCTGCGCTTCCGGCAGGCTGAACAGCGCAAAATTGCGCAGGCCGGCCTCGATCAGGTGATCGTGGGCCATCTTGATCAGTTTGAAGTTGTCGGTGGCGACGTAGGGCACGGCGTCCGGATAGCTGCTGTCGTCGGCGTAGGAGCCGCCCACCGCCACCACCGGGATGCGGCTGCGGCTCAAGGCGGCGGCCACGGCGGGATCGTCGAAATCGGCGATGATGCCGTCGCCCTGCCAGTGCTCGATGCCGGGCAGGCGCAGGCGGAAGTCTTCCTCCAGGAACAAATCCCAGGAGGCGCGGGTGCTGCTCAGGTGAGCGGCGATACCGGCTATCACTTCACGGTCAAAAATCTTGTTTGCGTTGAACAGCAACGCAATACGGTGGGACTTCATCGACATTTTCAACGACCTCAATCTCGGCACCAAGTATTGTGGCATGTTTCCGATCCCGTTCCGATGAAAAAGGCGAACCCGTCCCTAATTGGAGACAATCGGCTTGCCAGTCACTATGCCGCGACCCGCCGTGCTCATGTACACCACACCGTAGGTATTGGCATCTCCGATCACGAATTGGGCATCGCCCGGCCCGCCGTATTGATGACTATCGTCATTGATCCGCAGCCAGCTGGCGCCGCTGTCGGTCGAACGGAACACACCGCGCACGCCGTCCACCGAGCCCCAGATGTACACCGCCGGGTAGCTTGCGCCCGGCGCGGCCTTGCCGAAGCCCACCGCCGCCGCGTAGCCGACCTTGGCCAGCTTGGCGAATGAAACGCCGGCATCGGTGGAGCGCGCCAGGCCGCCGTCATACAGCGCGACCCAGACATCGCCTTCCCTGCCGGGCGCGGCGCGCACCGCCGGCGAGCCCTTGGCGCCGGCCAGGCCGCCTGCCGGCGCGAAGCTGGCGCCGGCGTCGGCGCTGACCAGCATGGTGGCGCCGCTCAGCGCATAGAACTTGCTGGCGTTGACGGGATCGGCCACCGGGCGCGCGCCGTTCAGGCCCTTGACGGCGTTCCAGCTGTCGCCGCCGTCGGTGGAGTAATAGCTGGTGGTCGACTTGGCCGGACTGTGGACGATCACCTTGCCGTCCGCGCTCAGCGCCAGTTGCCCCTGCTGGCCTTTGATGCTGGCGGTCTTTTTCCAGCTGAGGCCCATGTCGCGCGACACATACATCGCGCTGCCGACGCGCGCCAGCACATTCGGCTTGGCGGCGGCAAAATCCAGCCCCCAGGTGGTGCCCATGCTCGGCGTGTGGATGGGCGCGTACTTGCTGACGTCGGTGTGACGGAAGCCGTCGTAATCGCCGATGGCCGAAACGACCGGACCGCCGGGTATGCTGACCAAATTGAGCGGCACCGATTCCTCCAGTCCCGCATCCTCGAACTTCCACACCGCCGGCGCGGCGTGGATGTCGTCCGTTTTAAAAATGCCGTTGCCCGACACCACCATCACGCTGCGCGTATCGAAGGGATCGAACTCGATGCTGGCGGTCCAGTGGATGAAGCTGCCCGCTATCCAGCTCACGCCGTTGGGATCGATCCGCACGCCCTGGTCGACGATGCTGTTCCAGCTCTTGCCGCCGTCCAGCGTTTCAAAGAACTTGTCGCCCATCGCGCCGGGCTGCTGGTAGTAGTCGATGGTGGAGACGATCATGCGGTCCTGGTCGCCCGGATCGACGGTGATGCCGGCATAGGCGCGGTTCAGCGGCGGCGAGATATCGCTCCACTTGCGGGCGGCGATATCGTACTTCCACACCGCGCCCTGCTCCATGCCTTCGCCGTGCGCCACGTCGCCCCACGGACCGGCGCCCTGGGCGTAGACCACCACCAGGCTGCCCCTGGCCAGCACCGCGCGCTGCGGCATCAGCGCGCTGGGCCCGCCGCTCACAGCGGTGAAGCTGTTGCCGCCGTCGTCGGACAGGTACAGATTGGCGCCCGCCGAACCATAGCGAGACACCCCGGCGAAGATGCGCTGCGTGGCGCCGCCGACCGCGCTGGCCGGGTCCAGCACGACGAAGCTGACGCCGTTCCGGTTGGGCGTGGCCGCCACCGGCAGGCCGTCCAGGTGCTGCCAGCTCAGGCCCTCGTCCATGCTCTTGAACATGCCGTCGGCGCGCGTGCCGATGTAGAGGATCTTGCCGTTGACGGGATCCACCTGCAGCTTCTCGCCATTGCCGCGCCCCATGCCGTTGCCGTGCACCTTGAACTGCTTGCTCACATCGATCTTGGTGAAGCTGCGGCCGTAGTCGCTCGATTTCAGGATCGCGCTGGCACCGCCGTTCAGGTAGCCGATGCCGGCCGACAGATAGACCTTGCCCGGCGCATTCGGATCGATGGCGATGGACTCCACGCCCAGCAAGCCGGTCTCCTGGTCAGACACCCAGTCCAGCAACGGTATCCAGCGCCGGCCGGCGCCGTCCCAGCGGTAGGCGCCGCCGACGTCGGTGCGGATGTAGACCAGGCCCTTCTCGGTCTTGCTGGTGACGATGCCGGAGACAAAACCGCTGCCGCCGATGGCGACGTTGTCCCACGCATAGGCCGGGCCGCTCGCCATCAGCTGCTTCAGGGTGGGCGCCATGGCCTTGGCCCAGATCTCGTAGCCCTGCTGGTTCGGGTGCAGCAGGTCGGGCATGATGTCCTTCGACAGCGTGCCATCGGCCGCCAGGAAGGCCTGGTTGATGTCGAGGTAGAAAACATGCCGCTGGTCGGCAAAGCCGGCGATGATGCCATTGACCTTTTCATTGATCTGGCGGAGCTGGTCGTCCGGCTTCGCGCCGCGCGGGAAGATCGCCAGCAGCAGGATCTTGGTGTCGGGCAGGCGCCGGCGCAGCTCCTCGATATTGCGCTGGATGCCGGCGGCGGTGGTGCGCGGGTCCTCCTGGCGATGACCGGTGTTATTGGTGCCGAACATCAGCACCGCGACCTTGGGCGCCAGCCCGTCCACCTCGCCGTGCTGCAGGCGCCACAGCACGTTCTCGGTGCGGTCACCGCCGAAGCCCAGCGCCAGCCCGTGCATCGGCTGGTAGTTGCGCTGCCAGACCGGCGCGCCGCGCTTCTCCCAGCCCTCGGTGATCGAATCGCCGATGAAGACCACTTCGGCCGATTTGCCCAGCGCCCTGCCTTCGGCCAGCTTCTGCTCGTGGCGCGGGGTCCACCAGTCGATCGCCCAGGATTCGTTCAGCTTGTCCGGCGTGACCGACACGGTCTTGTAGTCCGGACAACCGGCGTTGGGCTTGCCACTGGACTGGTAGCGGATATTGGCCACCGACACCTCGCCGCTGCCGGTGGCATCGAGCTTGAACGGCTGCGCGACGGCGCTCAGATCGTCGCCCTCGCGCACAAAGCAGCTCACCGGGAACACCACATGCCGCCAGCCCTTGCCGGCGTCGGCGCGCGCCGGCAGCACGTAAGGCACGTTGCGGCTGCACTGCTCGCCGCAGCCGAGCGCGAAGCTGATGCCGCCTTTCGACATCTCGCCGACGTTGACATCCAGCGCCAGCACGCCATGCGCCAGATAAGGCCGCAGATCGACCGGCTTGCCGCCCTCCACGCGCAGGCCCGCGTACCAGCTGTCCTTGAAGCGCAGGCTCACGGCCTTGCCGACCCGGCGCGCGCCGACGCGGCGCTTAGGTTCACTGGCCGACGCCGGCGTGGCGGCGCTGGCGCCGTCCATGGTCACGTGGACGTCGGGGTCCGCGACGGTGATGTGCCAGGATGGCGGCGGATGGCCGGCGTAGATCGCCAGGTCGGGTATCGGCGCCGCCAGCGCGGATGCCGACAGGGCGGCCAGGGACAGGGCCAGGCGCCAGCGGGTCAATTTCATGGGGGGGATGTCTCACTTGAATTCTTGTGCGTACATTCTGCAAGCTCCCCCGGCACGCCGCAATTACGAAATTCACCAAGGCGGCCAATGATATTGGCGGCGCTTCAGCTGTCGATCGAGCTTTGCACGCGGTGGGACAACGGCAGCGTCAACAACAGCAGCGCCGCCAGCGCCATCACCGCGACCGGCACGCCGGCCACGTCGCCGAGCCGTCCGAACAGCACCGGCGCCAGCGCGCCGCCGCCGATGGTGCCGGTGTAGAAACGGGCAAAGGCCTGCTCGCGCTTGCCCGCGTCGGCCAGCTCGGGCACGGTGCCGTACAACACCGACGAGGTGCCGTTCAGCGCCAGGCCCAGCAAGGGCAGCATGGCCATCATCGGCGCCAGCGGCAACCACACCGACAGCAGGATCAGCAGCGCCGTGGCGGACTCGGTGATCCACACCGTCTTCATCATGCCGATGCGCGCGCCCAGGTAGCCGCACAGCAGCTTGCCGAAGGCGCCGCCGACAAACAGCAGCGACAAGGCGATGCCGATGCCGGCGCTGCCGGCGCCCTTGCTCTGCAGCAGGAACGGCAAGAAAGTCAGGAAGCCCATGCGCACCGCGCTGTCGAGCACACCGGTCGCGATCAGCGCGCGCAGCCCGCCGGCCGAGCCCTTGCCGCCCGCCACCTTGGCCGACGCTGCGTGGTGGCGCGCCGACTCGGCCGCCGTCGGCAACAGCCACCACAGCAGCGCGGCCGCCGCCAGGCCCAGACAGCCGATCAAGGTCACGCTGGCTTGCCAGCTCACCACCACCAGCAACAGGCCGACCGCGCCCGGCACCAGCGTCTTGCCGATGTCGCCGGCGAAGTTGTATTGCGCCAGCGCCTGCTTCACGCCGCCGCCCGCCTCGTGCGCGTCGGTGACGATGGACGAGGCCAGCGGATGCTGGGTGCTGGCGCCCAGGCCGCCCAGCAACAGGGAGATCAGCAGCACCGTGATGCCGCCGGCCAGGCCGGCGATCAGGTAGGCGATGCCGGCCAGCGCGGTGCCGCCGATCAGCATGCGCTCGCGCCCCCAGCGCCTGGCCAGGCGGCTGGCCAGCAGCTGGAAGCCCGCCATCATGCCCGAGTAGGCGCCTCGCAGCAGGCCCACCATCGCCAGGCTGATGGCAAATTGCGCCTGCCAGACCGGCAGCAGCACGTAGATCACATCGGTCAGGCCGTCATGGATGGCATGGGCGCTGCAAGCGGCGATCAGCGAGCGCCGGCGGACATTCTGGGTATCGTTCATCGTTGTATTTGTGACAGCAGTGGCGCGATTGTAAAGGATTGCAGAAACTGCGCGACATTACCGGTCCGGAGCGCGTACATTGGTAGCGTGACGCCAGCCATCAGGGAGGTAACCGTGCCGACCAAGTACATCGACGACTACGAAGTGGAGATTTCAGCGGAACGGCTGGAGGGCTGCAAACTATGGGGCGCCTACGTGGCCGTGTTCGCGCCGTCGGCCACGCCCATGCATCGCCTGAACGTGCGCCGCAAACACCGGGTGGCGGTGCTACAACAATTTGAGGACGCGGCCTCGGCCTGCGCCGCCGCGGAAGTGGCGGCGCAGGATATCGTGGCCGCGATCAAGGCCGGCCCGACGGGACGCGCCTAGCGGCCGCCCCGTCCCGCGGCGCCGCTTCAGTAACGGACGAACTGCGATTCGTCGGGCGCGTCCACCGCGATGGCGCGCAAGGCGGCCGGACGCACGCGGACCGGACCGGTTGCGCCGCGCTGCCGGCCTCTCCCGCCGGCACCGTTCACGACAAAAAAGCCCATGGTCTGCTGCAGTTCCTCCGCCTGGCTGCTCATCTGCTCGGCGGTGGCCGCCAGTTCCTCGGAACCGGAAGCGTTCTGCTGGGTGGTCTGGCTCAACTGGCTGATGGCGGAATTAATCTGCGCCAGCCCGGACGATTGCTCTTCCGATGCGGCGGTGATCTCCTGCACCAGGTCGGACGTCTTTTTAATGTTGGGCACCATCGCGCCCAGCATCTGCCCCGCCCGTTCGGCCAGCTCCACGCTACCGCTGGCCACCTGGCCGATTTCCTGGGCCGCCACCTGGCTGCGTTCGGCCAGCTTGCGCACTTCCGCCGCGACCACGGCGAATCCCTTGCCGTGCTCGCCGGCCCGCGCGGCCTCGATGGCGGCGTTCAGCGCCAGCAAATTGGTCTGGTAGGCGATATCGTCGATGATCAGGACCTTGGCGGCGATCTGTTTCATGGCCGCCACCGTCGAGCGCACCGCATCGCCGCCATCGCTGGCCTCGACCGCGGCGCGGCTGGCCATGGCGTCGGTGATCTTGGCGTTGTCGGTGTTTTGCGCCACCGAGGCCGTCATCTGCTCGACCGAGGCCGAGGTTTGCTCCACGTTGGCCGCTTGCTCGCTGGCCGCCTGCGCCAGCGACTGGGACGTCGCGCTGACTTCCTCGGAGGCGGCGGCCAGCGCCTCGGCGTTGTTGTTCACTTCGCTGACCACCTGGGCCAGCTTGCTCACCGTGTTGTTGGTGTACTCCTTCAGCTCGGCAAACGCGCCTTCGTAGGGTTTGTCGATGGTCTTGGTCAGGTCGCCCTCGGACACCGCCCCCATCACCCGCACCACGTCGGCGATGCTGGCGCCGGTGGTGCTGGCCAGCTGGTTCAGGCTCTCGCCCATCTCCAGCTGGAAGCCCGACATGCCGGCCAGATCCACGCGAACCTCGAAATTGCCGCGGTTGGCGGCGGCCACCAGGGCGCGCTGGCCGTCGACCACCCTGCGCAGCTTCACCATCATTTCGCCGACGGCGTACAACATGCTGCTGCGGTCGTCGGGCTTGAGGCGCACTTCGCAATTGAGGTCGCCTTTGACGACGCGATCCATCAACTCAGCCGCATAATAAGGCTCGCCGCCCAGACGCTGGACCAGGTCGCGCGTGATCAACCAGGCGATCAGAATCGCCATCACCACCGCCGCGATGGCGAGCGAGATGATGAGCTTGCGCGTCGCCAGATAGGTCTCGTCGGCCGCGTTGGCTTCCTGCTCCATCAACTCGCCCTGGAACTTGGCCAGCCCCTCCAGCGAGCTGGCGTAGGAATTATTAATTTCGGAAAAATCGTTCTTCAGATAGTCGATGGCTTTTTTCTGGTCGCTCTTGGCAAAGGCATACAGCTGATCATACTTCAATTGCAGCGCCGCGCTCTTGCCGCTGATGTCCTTGAACAGCTGGCGCCCCCTGTCCGAGGTGATCAGCTTGTCCATCTTGCCCAGCGCCTCGGCGACCTTGACCCGGTTGGCTTCGACCACCCGGCGGTACTTGTCACGCTCCTCGTCGCTGGTGGCCAGCATCATGCTGCGCAGCTGCCGCCCATCGTCCGTCGTGTAGTGCTCCACATCCTTCGCCAGCACCACTTTCGGATAGCGGTCTTCGGTAATGCGTTTAACGCCGTCATCCAGCGCCTCGAGGCGCACGATACTCACCACTGACAACACCAACAACAAGATCACAACCGCGCCAAAACCCAGACCCAGACGGGTCGCCACTTTCATATTTGCAAACATTATTTCTCCCTGAAAGGAACGTTATGTGTTGCTGCTCTTGGAATGCGTTGCGCCGGCGGATGCCGGCTAGCGGACGGATAGACGACAGGATTACGTGCCATGGAGACACATTGTCTACCTGCAAATAGGCGGGGTCAATCTATCGATGCCGGAGGTGTGGCGCGTTTCCACCACACTCCGGATGGGCGTCGGCGTCGTTCAGGCGACGCTGAAGTTGGCGGGGCCAGCCAGAATGGCGTAGCCGTCGTTGTAGAGGCACCACGCGCTGTAGTTGCCGGGGGCGAGCTTGCTGGTATCGAAACTGGCGCCGCCGCTGGCGGCGGTCACGTATTGCCAGGCGATGTAGCCACCGCCGGCCGGCGCCACGCCGGCCTTCCAGATGCCGATCCAGTTGGTGCTGTTGACCTTGGCCGCCGGCAGCGCATAGTTGAAGACGATCGCCACGCCCGGCTTGACGCTGGCGGCCGAGGCGGTCAACTGGTTCACGCTGACCGCGACCGGGCCGCCCAGCGCCACAAACGCATTCTGGTACAGATACCAGGCGTTGTACTCGCCCACCGCCAGCGTGCCGGTGTCGAGCGACACGCTGCCGCTGAAGTTGGGCGCATACGCCCACTGCGCCGCATTGCCTTTGCCGGGCGAGGTGCCGGCCGCGTACAGGCCTATCCAGTTCTTCGCATCGATCTTGCCCGGCGGCGCCGTGTAGCCGAACACTGCGGTGGCGCCGCGCGTCACGTTGGGGGTGCCGGTGCTGAGAAAGACCTTGACGCGGTTGCTGCCTATCATCGGATCGGTGTGGCTGGCGCGTCCGGTTTCCACGTGGCCGGCGGCGCGGCGCAGCCATTGCGGGTCGGCGCTGCTGGTGACGCTGAAATCGTACCAGCCGAAACTGTCTGACAGACTGCACGCCACCGACAGGGTCTGGCCGGCGGCCACGCTGTAGCTGGCCACCGCCGCGCCGTAGGCGTTGTCGGTGACGGTGAAGCTGCACGCCTGCGTCCCTTCCAGGTTGGACAGCACCAGGCTGATGTCGCCGCTGCTGCGCTCGTAGCGGGTTTGCAGCTCCGGCCGCGCGCCGCCGGCGATCGCCAGCGCGCCCTTGAACTGGCGCAGATAGCCATTGGCGCCGTGTGCGCTGAGGTCGTAAGCGGCGCCGGTCCAGTTCCACATTTCGTGGGCGATTTCCTTGTCCGCTTCCACCGTGTAGTACCACGGGCCGTCGCCGCGCAGGCTGGAGTACACGATGAATGCCGCGCCGGCCTGGCCGCTGTTGGCGAAGCTCAGCTCAAACTGCCTGGCGCTTGCCAGGCGGCCCTGCACCGACAATTCATACGGCAGCGCGCAGGCGATGCGCGGACCGGGCGCGCTGGTGCTGGGCTCCTGCCTCGGCAGCGATTGCACCACCGGCGGCGTCGGATACGGCTTGCCGGAGACGCGCTGGTAGGCCGCCGTCTTCGGCACGCTGGCCGGCCAGCTGCTGTTGGGCGCGCTGAAATCGAAGGCCGAGGTCAGGTCGCCGCACACGGCGCGGCGCCACGGCGAGATCAGCTCGCACTGCACCTTGGCGCGCGCCTTGCCGCGCCCCGCCACCAGCCACTCTTCCAGGAAGCGGATCTTGGACGTGTGGTCGAACAGCTGCGAGCACACGCGGCCGCCCTTGCTCCACGGCGAAATCACCAGCATCGGCACGCGCGGTCCGAGGCCCACCGGCACACCCTGGTAGTTTTCATGCGCGCCGATCTCGGCCAGCGTGGTCTTGCCCATGCCGTCGTTGAGCGGCGCGATATCCGGCGGCACGTGGTCGAAGAAGCCGTCGTTTTCGTCGTACATCAGCAGGAACACGGTCTTGGACCAGACGTCCGGATTGGCCACCAGCGCGGCCAGCAGGCGCGCCGTGATGTTCTCGCCGGCGTTGGGCGAGTTGGGCGCGTGTTCGGTGTAATCGTTCGGCGAGCAGATCCACGACACCTGCGGCAGGCGGTTGTTGCGCACGTCGTCGGCGAAGGCGTTGACCAGCCAGTCGCCGGTGGTGCCGCTGGCGTTGGCGGCGGTGGAACCGGGCGCCAGCGTGCGCGCCTTCTGGTACAAGGGCGCGTTGGGGCTCAGATGGCTGCCGTCGGGGTTGACGCGGAAGTTCTTGAAGTAGGCCAGGTAGTTGTCGCCGTAGTTGTCCCACTCCTGATACACCTTCCAGCTGACCTGGTTCGCCTCCAGCACTTCGGCGTAGGTGCGCCAGTTGGGCGCGCTGGCGGTGACGCTGGCGCTGACGTTGTCCCCGGCCGGGTCGCCATGGTAGTAGCCGGCGGCGCTGATGTTGTACAGGCTGCCCATCGCGCCCAGCCAGCCCTGGTTGCTGCCGGTGAGCGAGTACATGCGGTTGGGATCGGTGGCGCCGAAGATCGAGCAGTGATAGGCGTCGCAGATGGTGAAGGCGTCGGCCAATGCGTAGTAGAACGGCAGGTCGCCGCGGTCGAAATAGCCCATGGACTGCGGCGTCTTTTGCTTGACCCAGGCATCCCAGCCCTGCCAGGTGGCTTGCGAGCCCTTCCAGGTATGGTTGGTGCCGACCGACAGCGCGCTGGTGTTCTTGGCGTCGAAATGGAAGGGCAGCACGTAACCGCCGGTGCCGTCCGGCTGGTACCAGACCGGGCGGCCGTCCGGCAGGTCGATGGCGCGCGGATCGTCGAAGCCGCGCACGCCCGGCAAGGTGCCGAAGTAATGGTCGAAGGAACGGTTCTCCTGCATGAAGATGACCACATGTTCGACGTCGGCCAGGGTGCCGGTGACGTTGTTGGCGGGCACCGCCAGCGCCTGGCGGATCAGGTCGGGGAACATGGAGGTGGCGGTCGCTCCCGCGCCGGCGGCGTAGCGGAGGAATTTGCGGCGGCTGATGGTCATCGGCTGGGCTCTCGTGTGCAAGGAAGCGGTAAGGATAACGAGCAAATATGACAACGTGATTGCACATAGCTGATAAAGCTTCATTAACCGGCGCGCAATGTTGCTCACGTCGTCGACAGCCCGGCCAGCTCAATAGCTGAAAAATCGTTTCACATTGCAAAATTCCGGTCGAAATCCTGACGACGCTTTTAGCTCACCTTTTGAAAATTCGTTTCACATCCCGAAAATCAATACTCAAGTCATTGAAAAATAAGGAATTAAATTTAGTTATATGTCTTATATAAGACCTTGATGCAGTGCACCAGAATGGCCTACTATTTAGTCATGCAGTTTGCTTCAACAAAGACGCAGCGGCTCACTCGACGATTTTCTCAAACTTGCTTTATTTTTAGGAGATACACATGTCCCAATATCAAGACGACATCAAGGCAGTTGCTGGTTTGAAAGAGCAACAAGGCAGCGCCTGGAACGCCATCAATCCCGAGTCGGCCGCCCGCATGCGCGCGCAGAACAAATTCAAGACCGGCCTGGACATCGCCAAGTACACCGCCAAGATCATGCGCGCCGACATGGCCGCCTACGATGCGGACCCGTCCAAGTACACCCAGTCGCTGGGTTGCTGGCACGGTTTCATCGGTCAGCAGAAGATGATCTCGATCAAGAAGCACTTCAACAGCACCGACCGCCGCTACCTCTACCTGTCGGGCTGGATGGTTGCCGCGCTGCGCTCCGAGTTCGGCCCGCTGCCTGACCAGTCGATGCATGAAAAAACCGCCGTCTCGGCGCTGATCAAAGAGCTGTACACCTTCCTGCGCCAGGCCGACGCCCGCGAACTGGGCGGCCTGTTCCGCCAGCTGGACGCCGCCGAAGGCCCTGCCAAGGCAGCCATCCAGGCGCAGATCGACAACCACGTCACCCACGTCGTGCCCATCATCGCCGACATCGACGCCGGCTTCGGCAACGCCGAAGCGACCTACCTGCTGGCCAAGCAATTCATCGAAGCCGGCGCCTGCTGCATCCAGGTTGAGAACCAGGTATCGGACGAGAAGCAATGCGGTCACCAGGACGGCAAGGTCACCGTGCCGCACGAAGACTTCCTGGCCAAGATCCGCGCGATCCGCTACGCCTTCCTGGAACTGGGCGTGGACGACGGCATCATCGTCGCCCGTACCGACTCGCTGGGCGCAGGCCTGACCAAGCAGATCGCCGTGACCAACACGCCAGGCGACCTGGGCGACCAATACAACTCCTTCCTCGACTGCGAAGAAGTGTCGGCCGACGCGCTGGGCAACGGCGACGTCATCATCAAGCGCGAAGGCAAGCTGCTGCGTCCTAAGCGCCTGCCAAGCAACCTGTTCCAGTTCCGCGCCGACACCGGCGAAGCACGCTGCGTACTCGACAGCATCACCTCGCTGCAAAACGGCGCCGACCTGCTGTGGATCGAAACCGAAAAACCGCATATCGCCCAGATCGGCGGCATGGTCAGCGAAATCCGCAAGGTCATCCCGAACGCCAAGCTGGTGTACAACAACAGCCCATCGTTCAACTGGACGCTGAACTTCCGCCAGCAGGTGTACGACGCGATGAAGGCGGCAGGCAAGGATGTGTCGGCATACGAGCGCGCCCAGCTGATGAGCGTGGAATACGACACGACCGAACTGGCGATCACCGCCGATGAAAAGATCCGCACCTTCCAGGCTGATGCAGCCCGCGAAGCCGGCATCTTCCATCACCTGATCACGCTGCCGACCTACCACACCGCCGCGCTGTCGACCGACAACCTGGCCAAGGAATACTTCGGCGACCAGGGCATGCTGGGCTACGTGGCTGGCGTACAGCGCAAAGAGATCCGTCAAGGCATCGCTTGCGTCAAGCACCAGAACATGTCCGGCTCGGACATCGGCGACGATCACAAAGATTACTTCAGCGGCGAAGCAGCCCTGAAGGCCGCTGGTAAAGACAACACCATGAACCAGTTCTAATCAGGTTTCAGCGTCACAAAAAAGCTCGCCTCGGCGAGCTTTTTTGCGCCATGGGATCACGTCTCAACTATCTGAAAATACCAATGAGAATAAATCCGTATGCCAAGAGCATCAGCGTCCCCCGTACAACTGAAACACCCGTTCGTGGCTGCGAGTTCCATATAGAAACAAGGGAATGGTGCCGCTGACGCCATATCGATTGAAGATCACTGGCTGCCAGCAGCATGAAAATGATTGCGCCCCCTAAATGTACGAAACCGATGCTGAAGTCGTTATCGATGAAGCCGATAATTGCCCGACATGCGATCAGGCCAGCGGCCAGCAACAGCACCACTTTCAAAAACAAATTGTCAGTGAAATTTATTCTTTTCAAAACCCACCTCATCCATCAATTCACTTAGTCAGCCACCAGGACCAGACAAGCATGCTAGGCGAGCGCGCGCCACGACCCAATGGATGTTTTTGACAAACTTGTCGAATTCTGACGCTGTCGTTGGTCGTGGCGTGGTGGCAGTCGATGACTCAGCCCAGTTCAAAACTGGTGATGCCGTACTGTTTATCCATGCTGAGATCGGGCGACTCCGACGTGTACATGCGCGCAGTCTCAAAGCAGCGTTGCATCTGATGGCGCTCGGCCAGCGCAACGGCCGCAGGGTTTAGTTCAGGAACATCAAGAAACACCGGCACATCCGGCGCCAGTTTTCCCAACACGCCGTCGAACAACTGCTCCGCCACGGCGAGCGTATCGGCAAACAGCGGGCCAACCTTGTACCCCGTGCGACACGGCCGCGCCACCGCGTAGCCTGCCAAGCCGTTCGCCCCCACGATGCCAAGCGCGATATGCTGCCTCTGCCCTACCCATTCGTGCAGGAAGCGGTCGCGTTCCTCCGGAAAGAAGTTGCGATCGTAACGGCGAATTTCCTCATCGCCCAGCGCCGACAACGGTATCGTCGGACACGCATCCATCGGCTGTCCACTGCCCCGCCCTTCATATCGGAAATTGCGATGCGCAAGACGGAAGCCTGACTTGGCATAGTTGGCCTGCTGTGCCAGCACGCCATCGAGGCCAACGTTGCGGCCGGCCAGCCGCGCCATCGCAGCCTGCCACAGCGCCCAACCATACCCACGTCCGCGCCATGCAGGCTTGACGATGTAGCCGCCGATGAAGCCGAAACTAGCGCCATACTTCACCGCAAAAATACTCGCGGCCAGCTCACCGTCCACCACCCCGACCAGGAACCCTCCAGGGTCGGCGGCATAAAAACATGCGGCATCATGCAGGCCGGGATTCCAGCCCTCGGCCACCGCCCAGCCCAGCACGATTTCAAGCTCGGCCTCGCTCATCTGCCGTACTTCCAGTGGTGTTGCAACCATGTTCAGCTCCCGATCGGCGACATCCAATTCTAGCGCGCCGTCGGTTCCTGCACAGGCTCAATTCGCGACCTCACATCCAGACAATTGTGAATCGCCAGCGCCTGCTACGGGAGAATTTATTATGGAACATCCCATTGGCAAGATCCAGGCGGCCGCAAACAAGCAGCCTGCGCCATCGGAGCGCGCGTCGCCATCGTCAGGGATACCCAAGTGGCGCAACCTCAAACCTTGCCGGCAAAGGCCCTGCGCAACCAGAACGCGGCGGCGGCGGCAATCAACAATACGACGATCAGCGAAGCTTCCACACCGAATACGCCGCCGGTCAACCAGGTATCGCCCACCAGCTCGCCGCGCAGCAAGCCATCGGTGGCCGCGTGGCCCGACACGGTCGACGAGAACACGGTACTGACGCAGTAGTTCCATGCGATGTGGGTACCGATGCAGATCCACAAGCGGCGCGTCTTCATGTAGAGCGCGGCCTGCAACACGCCATACGCGGCAAGCGAGGCGATCGCCAGTACCGAGATGCCCTCATTCGGCAAATGACCCAGACTGAACAGCAGCGCCGAAATCATGACGGCAGGCTTGCTGCCCAGCGAACGTTCGATCACGCCAAAGATCACGCCACGGAACATCATCTCCTCGGCCATGCCCACCAACACCAGCTCGGCCAGCGGCAACAGCATCGCGAAGCTCAACGCATTGACGCCGCCGAACCGGTAAGCGCCAAGCACAGCCAGCACGGCAAAGCTGGACAGCACCAGCCCAGCGCCGATCAACAAGCCAGCGCCCATTTCGCGCGCCATGCCCCGCATCGCCAGTTCGGTCGCTTGGCGTTTTTCAATCCGGCGCACATAAAAGCGATAGCCGAACCATACGAACACAGCAGCCAGCAACTGCGGCCACGCGATGCGGTACGGCTTGGCGACCAGCTGCGCGGCGACGATCATCGTCAGCGGCACTGCGGCAAACGTCAGCACCAGGCCGAGCACAATGCGAACCACGGGATGGGCCATCAGGCGCGACGTCAGCGTCGGCTTGTTCGTTGCCATGTTCAGAGTAGTTTCCATAATCGCTTTCTTCAGGGAGTTGGACGTAGTTACTTGCTTGCTGCGCGAATGCGGTCGCCGAAGGAGCGTTGCCCCAGCACGGAGATGGCTTGCGCCAGACACTCAGACAATGGAAACTCCAGCTCCGCATCCAGGCTGTCGGCCGCACGCTTGGTGGCTTGCCAGCACGCCTGCAAATGCGGCAACAGGGCCTCGCCCTGCTTGCTAAGTCGCACCACGCGCTGCCGGCCATCCACGTCGCTGGCAACCACCAGCAGCAGGCCTTCCTTCTTCATCAGCGCCACCGTTTGCGTGGCCGCCGGTTGCGTGATGCCGGCCAGTTCGGCCAGCTCGCCAACGGTCGCGGTTTTCTGCTGCGCCAAAACCTTCATCACCGGCGTGTAGCGCGGCCGGTAATCGAGGCCCGCGTCGGTATAGGCTTGCTGCACCGCGCCGTCGAGCAGTTCGATCAGGTGTCGTAGTTGGGTTCCGAGTCCTTGTTTCATGTGGCGATAGTAACACCAATTGCATAAGCACTTATATAAATCCCGGAAAAATATTTTTCGCGAGCTGCGTCACCCCGTCGGCGGTTCATTTTCCGCACTGGTTGGCTGCCAGCAGCCGGCCAGCAGCGCGCCGTGGCGCGCGACCAGATGCTTATGCTTCAACGTCAGGTAAAGGGTGTTCTCGGCCGAATCATGGCCATTGCCAGCAACTGGTTCGAAGGAGAGAAAAAAATCCGATTCCGCGACAGTCAGGCCGACGAACACTTCATCACCACCGGCATCGACCGTCAGCGCACCGGACGCAAGCAATCGCGTTCGCGCCATATCGTCTAGCTCAAGCATGCCACTCCCCGAACTGTGATTTCATCAGAGGAGTTTATCGAAATCGATTTCCACATGAGCGCACCATACGATCAGGCAATCTCGCAGCGCCAACGACTATGTAAGAACTTCATAACGAGGCAAACTGATCGTGAACACACACCCGACTCCAGGCATATCGGTCACGCTCAAATCCCCGGCGTCTTTTATGATGGCCTGCCTTGCCAGCGTCAGACCGTAGCGCGCTTCGCCTGCTCCGCCACGATTAACTTGAAAGAGCGTAGCAGCCACATTCGGCTTCAATCCACCACAATTGTCTTTCACGTCAATCAAGACGCGGTCTGCCGCGGAATAAGCGCTCAGCGTGACCTCGGTTCCTGATAGCGCGAACCTGATGGCGTTCTGCAACAACTTGGCAACTGTGTCGAGTAAAGCCTGCCGATGCCCGACGATCGCGAGTTTCGCATCCACAGGAAGAACTATCAGCGAACATCCTTTGATGGCGGCGCTCAATTCAGCACCGATTACAGCCTCGTCAATGAAGTCCCCAAGTGAAAAAGCGGCCAGCGAAAGGTTCTCCTGCCCGTGCTGTCCAACATCATCCAGAGAATTGTCCAGCACCTTAGTCAGCCCGGAGAGGCTGCGCTCCAGGATAGTCCCGGTGGCGCCGTTGAGATTCAAGTTTCCCGTCTTTGCGGCGGAGAACGCCAGCGACGCTGTGCTGAGTAGGTTGCGCAGCTCTTGTGAGAAATTCCCCATGCGCTGACTGGCTAAGGCCTCGTGGTTTTTCAGCACCACAAAATCCCGCTGATAGCTGAACTCGCTGACGGCGTTGGCGATAGCGTTATCGAGGCAGCGATTTAGCGTGCGGTATTCCTCAATTTCAAAGGGCGCGTCACGCGCGATAGCCAAGTCGGTCACCGCCTGGCATAGATCGCCATAGTCATGAACGACCTGATCAACGGTGAAATCCATGGCCAGCAGATCTTTACCGTGCAACTCGGCATTGGTTCTCACCTCGGAGAACGCGACCGCGCCGCCTGCCGGGCCAGAGATTTTCTCTCCTTCTTCGGGCTCGTCCGCCTGCTCCAGTTCGAGGGTCCGGATCAGTTGGTCAAGAAAAATGGGGATGCCGTTCTTCAACTGTCCTGCTGTGGCGGCCCGGCCAGGCCGCATTGAGACTTTTTGCCGACACCGGGAAATCAAGTCATCCCGATTATTCGCTAGAAATTGATACATCATGATTGCACCCGGTGGCTGCACGGCGAAAGCCCGCCAGCCTGTACCCTAGCAGCATACTCAAAGCTTTGTCGCGCGGCTCCATCCGCGGCGTCAGAATCCGACCGGCGCCCTCGCCGCCATGCGACAATTCACCATGTGAACGCAGCACACCCCGATCATCCAAGGCCATCCATCATGAACCGACCAGCACCGCGCGCAGGCCACGACTGGCTGAAGCGCGCCGATCCGATAGATGGCCTCGAACGCATCGAAGCATGGTTTCACGGCAAAGCATATGCCATGCACCGACATGACACCTATGCGATAGGCCGCACGCTCGCCGGCGTCCAGAGTTTCAGCTATCGGCGCAGCCAGCGAAACAGCCTTCCCGGCAATACCATGGTGCTGCACCCCGACGAGGCGCACGATGGCCAGGCCGGCACCGACGAAGGGTTCCAATACCGGATGATCTACGTCGCCCCCGCCCTCCTGCAGGACGTGCTCGGCGGACGCGCGCTGCCCTTCCTCGAAGGCGGCGTGACGACCGATCCGCGCCTTGCGGCGGCAACCGCGACCTTGCTGCAGCATGTCGGCCATACGCTCGAGCCACTGGAGCAGAGCGACGCGCTGGCCGAACTGGCGCAGGCGCTGGCCGCCGTCGCCGGCACGCCCGCACAGCGCCCGAAAGGCGACTACCTGGCGGCGCGGCGCGCACGCGACTATTTGCTCGCGCACCGCGCGCGCGTCGTCACGCTCGATGAACTCGAAGTGGCAACGGGGCGCGACCGCTGGAGCTTGTCGCACGACTTTCGCACGTTCTACGGTACCAGCCCGTACCGGTATCTGACGATGCGCCGTCTCGATGTGGTGCGCCGCATGCTGCTCGCCGGCAGCTCGCTGGTACACGCCGCGGTCGCCACTGGCTTTGCCGATCAAAGCCATATGACGCGGCACTTCACCAAGACGTTCGGGCTGACGCCGGGGCGCTGGCTGCAGATCGCGGGCGGCGTCCAGCGCGGCTGAAAAGACCCACGATCGTTCAATACGGCAGCAGGGATCATGCGTATCGTCGATGCATTGCCCCATCAACGGAGAGACCGATGTCACTATCCACGAACCATAGCACCGCGCCGTTCGGGCGCGGCCAGTGCCAGACCATAGACCTGGTCGGCAAGACCGCACTGATCGACGCCCACTGGCAACCGCGCGTCGTCGCTGAAATGAACGACTATCAATTCAAGGTCGTGAAGGTGGAAGGAGAGTTCGTGTGGCATCGGCACGCCGATACCGATGAAACCTTCATCGTGCTCGAAGGCGAGTTGCGTATCGATGTACGCGCGGGGCCATCGGGCGACACGTCGATTGTGCTGCGCGCAGGCCAGATGGCGGTGGTGCCGAAGGGCGTCGAGCACAAGCCCTCCGCCAGCGCGGAAGTGAAGTTGCTGCTGATCGAGCCGCGCGGTGTGGCGAACACCGGAGAAGGCCCGGTGAGCGAGCGTACTGTCGAGAATGACCAGTGGATTTGAGGTAGGCTTACTCTGGACGAAACATTGCCAAGCCGCTATCAACACGCGGCCGGACTCTTACTACTACGAGCTGGGACCGGTTATTAGCTAAAGTCTGAATTCAATCAAATGTTGAAGGTCCGCTACGGGCGCAAAAAGCCCGTCAGGCAACTGGCCAGAAGCAGCAGCTCACAGGCAATCATCGGGCAGCGTCACAGGAAAGCTTCATTGGGGAGCAGCCGCTCCCTGTCAGTTCGCTCGCGGTTCCGGTATCATTCGGCATGAATACGATTTCTTTCCAACCGTTTATTATTGGCGTCGCAGGCGGTAGCGGCAGTGGCAAGTCCACTGTGTCCCAAAAAGTGCTGGCGGCGTTTGGCGCCGATATGGTCTCGGTCGTGATGCAGGACGATTACTACTGCGACCAGACCCACCTCTCCCCTGAAGTCCGCCCCCAGCAGAATTACGACCATCCGCAGGCTTTCGAATGGTCATTGCTTGTGCAACATATCCAGGCCTTGCGCAATGGCGAATCGATCGAGATGCCAGAGTACGACTTCACGCTCCACAACCGCTCCGACCGGACCATTCCGGTTAAGCCAGCCCCGGTGATCGTGATCGAAGGCCTGTTCGCCCTGTATGACGCGGACTTGTGCGACATGATGTCGCTGAAGATCTATGTCGACACCGCGTCCGACATTCGCTTCATCCGCCGTATGCAAAGGGATATCACCGAACGCGGCCGCTCGGTGGAAAGCGTCGTCAGCCAGTACCTGGAAACGGTGCGCCCGATGCACAAGCAGTTCATCGAGCCGACCAAGCGCAACGCCGACATCATCATCCCGCATGGCGCCAATGGTCCGGCGGTCGACATGATCACCACCAAGGTGGCGAGCGTTATCGACCAGTTGAAGCGGCCCTGATTTCATCGATGCGAGTCCTGGGCGACATAGGATCACGCCGCCAGTTGCCACCCGCTGCGCGCCACCGGCAGCCGGGTAATCGGCTTGCCGCCAGCCGCCAGCAAGGCATTCGCCACGGCAGCCATGATCGAGGGCGGGCCTTCCTCGCCCACGCCAAAGCTCTGGTCGCCGCTGGAGATCACCAGCACGTCAAGCAGCGCCAGGTCGGCCAGTTTGACCACACGATAGCTGTCGAAATTGCCCTGTTCGACCTGGCCGCCGGCCAGCGTGATCTCGCCGAACAGGACAGCTGACAGGCCGAACAACGTGCCGCCCATCATCTGCGCCTGCACCGCATCCGGATTGGCCACCGCGCCCGGATCGATGGCGGCCGTGATGCGCACCAGCTTGAAGCGGCCCGGCGCCAGCACGGCCAGTTCGACCACATGGCCGCCATAGGTGCGGCCGGCCGTCCGGTTGATGGCTACCCCACGGAAGTGGCCTTCCGGCAGCGGCGCACTCCATTGCGCACGCGCGGCCAGCGCTTCCAGAAAGGCGCGCCCCTTGGTATCCTTGTCCATCAGGCGCAGCCGGTAGGCCACGGCGTCCTGGCCGGCCGCGCGCGCCGCCTGCTCGATGGTGTGTTCGAGAAAAAAACAATTGTGGGCATTGCCGACCGAGCGCCAATAGCCGCACGGCACGCCATGATCGACCCGGGTCCAGCGCGTGTCGCGCAACGGCAGCGTATAGGCTACGCCCAGCCAGCCCATCACATAAGACCAGTCGAAGCCCTTGACTGCCGGTCCGTTGCTGGCCCCGGTGTATTCCAGCAGCGAAGGGCCGGCCATGTCGGCGCGCAGCGCCAGCGGCCCATGCGCGGCATCCAGTGCCAGCCGCACGCGCGCCGTCGCCGCCGGCCGGTAGTAGCCGGACTGCATATCGGCTTCGCGCGACCAGATGGTCTTGACGGTGGCGCCGGCCGCCTCGGCAATGAGCGCCGCCTCCACCGCGAAGTCGTGTTCGAGGCGGCGGCCGAAACCACCGCCGGCGTCCTGGCTGTGGATGGTGACCTGATCGATCCTCATCCCGAGCGCCTTGGCCACCGCATGCTGGGTATCGGTCTGGCTCTGGGTCGACAGCCAGACCTGGGCGCCGCTGGCGCTGACCGCGACCGTGGCGTTGAGCGGCTCCATGGCGGCGTGGGCCAGGAACGGCACCTCATACACGGTGTCGATCAGCTGCGCCGCGCGCGCCATGGCGGCGGCCGCGGCGGCCGCTTCCTGTTCGGCCAGCGCGCCCGGGCCGGATGGGAACAGCCTGCCCTTGCCCGCCTGCACGGCCTGGCGCATGGCCTGCCGCATGGTTTCACTGTCGAGCGCGCCGTGCGGGCCAAGCTGCCACACCGGCTTGAGCAGCATGCAGGCCTTGTGCGCCGGCCAGTAGCCGTCCGCCACCACCGCCACCGTCCTGGCCAGCGCAATGACCTGGCGCACGCCGCGCACCGCCAGCGCCGGCGCCGGGTCGACTTCGAGCAAGGCGCCGCCGAACCCGGGCGCATGCAGCACGCAGGCGGTCAGCACCCCCGGCGGCGCCACGTCGATGCCATACACGGCGCTGCCGTCGACGCGCGCCGGCACATCGGCGCGCGGCACCGAACGGCCCAGCACGCTCCACTGGCTGACCGGCTTGAGCGTCGGCTTGGCCGGCGGCGCGAGGCGGGCCGCCGCCTCCAGCAGCGCGCCGTACGGCAGTACGCGGCCGCTGGCGCGATGCATGACGGCGCCATCGCGCGCCTCGCAGGCGGCGGCGTCAAGCTGCCATTGCGCCGCAGCGGCGCGCAGCAGCATGTCGCGCGCGGCGGCGCACGCCATACCGACAGTGCGCCGCGCCGCCGCGAAGCCGGCGCTGGCAAAGGTGGTGATCCCGGGCGGAAAGTCCTGCTCGAAACGGCGTTCCACCGGCACATAACGCAGGCTCACCTTGTCCAGGCCGATGGCCAGTTCTTCGGCCACCAACTGCACGATAGCGCCGTGCGTGCCCTGCCCCAGGTTGCTGACAGTGGTGCGGGCCGCGACCATGCCGTCCGCCGTCAGCACCAGCCACATGCCGAACGGGTCGGCCGGCATCTCCTCGGCGGCGCCCGCCAGCCCGGCCGGCAACACCGTCGCGGCCAGGGTCCAGGCGCCGGCCGCAAAGCTCGATCGCAGAAATTGCCGGCGCGCCGGGTCGAGCGGCTGATTCGTCATGACGCCTCCTGCGCGGCGGCGTGGATGGCGGCGCGCACGCGCGGGTAGCTGCCGCAACGGCAGATATTCGTCATCGCTTCGTCGATCTGCGCATCGTCCGGACGGGGGTGGCGCTTGAGCAGTGCGGCGGCCGCCATCAGCATGCCGGACTGGCAGTAGCCGCATTGCGGCACCTGGTGCGCGATCCAGGCGCGCTGCAGCGGGTGGCTGCGGTCGGGCGACAGGCCCTCGATGGTGGTAATGCTGCGCCCGGCCAGCGCCTGTAGCGGCATGACGCAACTGCGCAGCGCGTCGCCGTCGAGCATGACGGTGCACGCCCCGCACAGCGCCGCACCGCATCCGAACTTGGTGCCGCGCATGCCCAGATGGTCGCGCAACACCCACAGCAGTGGCGTGTCGTCGCTCGCATCGAGCCGATGCAGTGTGCCGTTCACGGTCAATTCGATCGCCATGTTGGGCTCCCTATTTGACGGCCGGGAGGTTCAAGGCGGCGTAGTCGACCGGCACCCAGACAAAACGCCCCTCGATGGCACGCACCCGCCCCAGGCCGGGGAAGCCGAAATGGGCGCCGCCGACCAGATAACCCTGTTCGCTCGCCTCGCCAAACATGGTGCGGCGCAAGGCCACGCCGGCCGCCATGTCTTTTTCGCCGGGCGGATCGAGATCGACCTGCTCGAACTGCAGCTTGTCGTTGACCACGAAGTCACCCCACAACATCAGTCTCTTGTCCTCGCTCTCGATGGCATAGAAGCTGTGTCCATCCGAATGGCCATAGGCGGCGCGCGAGCGCACCCCGGCAAACAACTCGGTGTCGCCGTCGAAGGTCTGGTATTTGCCGCTGTCGACGTACGGCGCGAGCTTGGCCACGATGGCCTTGGCGGTGGTGTTGCCCTTGCCCGCCGCGCGCTGCCACTGCGCCAGCTCGCGGCGGTCGGCGTGCACCACCGCGTTCGGGAACATGCGCTTGGCGCCGTCGCTGAGGCCGCCGACATGGTCGGGGTGCATGTGGGTGATCAGAATATCGTCGACCTGTTCCGGACGATAGCCCGCCGCCCGCAGATTGGCGAACAGTTGGCCATAGGTGGGGGACGAGCCGAGGCCGCCGGTATCGACCAGGATCAGGCGCTGGCCGGTGTTGACCAGGAATGCGATGGTGGAAAAGTCATAGGACGGTTGCAACAGGGTGCGTTTGCGCAGCGCCGATTTGAGCGGTTCGGCCAGCTTGGGGAACAGGTCCTCCACCGTGGACGGCCAGGGCGAATTCTCATCGAGCAAGGCCGTGACCTCGAACCGGCCCAGCATCATGCGATAGTAGGCGGGCGCCTGGGTCGGCACCATGGGAGCGGCGGCCAGCACCAGTTTGCTGGCGAACAATATGACGCCGGCCAGCGCGGTCGCGGCAGCACGCCGCGTGATCTTGAAACTCATCTTCATACTCCTACGTTGGATGGTCGAAAAACGGATGGCACGGTGCAGCGATCCGCCGCCCCAAGGCCGAGGCCGATTATGGTGTGGCGGGAGCGCCATGGCACGGCTGCTGTGATGAATGGGATGAGCGGCGTGACGAAGCGGGCCGAAGGCGGTACGGCTGGCGGCGCTGCGCTGCTATACTTTCCGCATAGCCAACTTTTCCACCATGCGCTTGACGACCATGCCCGCCACGATCCTGGGACACCGATGGCGCAGTTCGCTGCTGCTGCAAGGCCTGAGCTGCGTGTGGTCCCTGTACTCTGCGCGGCGGTCGGCCAGCGCCACCCGCGCCGGCGCCATCGCGCTCGGCGATGTACTGCTGTTGTGCTGTTCATGCCGCTCGAAGTGTCGTCCCAGTCGGCCCGCTATATCTGGCAGACCCAGTCCGTGTTCGCCTGGTCGCTGGTGCTGGCCGATCTGCGCAGTTCCAGTATCTATCAGTGGTTTGTCTGCCTCCTGCTGATGACCATGACCTATGTGACGCTACTGGCGGTGTCGATCGGGCGCCAGACCAAGGCGCCTGATCGCGCCTGGCAGCAGTCGCAGACCGACAACTGGCGCTTGCGGGTGGAACTGGAGCGGCTGCGCCTGGCGTCGCTGCGCGGTCAGTTCGAACCGCATTTCATGTTCAATCCGCTCAATGCCATTCGGACGACAAGAAGGTGGCGCTGGGCGGCATCAACCGGCTGTCGGACCAGTTGCGCTATGCGCTGACCGCCTGCGAGCGCGACGCGGTGCCGCTGGCCGACGAATTGGCGTTTATCGACAATTACCTGGCCTTGCAGCGCCTGCGCTACGGCGCGCTTGTGCGTGCGGGTCGAGCGCCCGAATGCCAAGCTGCTGGCTACGCCCCGCCCGCCGCTGCTGCTGCGCGAGCTGCATCGCCTCCTGCTCGGGCAGCTTGAGCGCGAGCTGGATCCGGAGCGCTACGTGCGGCGCCATCGCCCGCACCGACCAGCTTGACACGCTGACCATCACGCGCGACGGCAACTATTTGCTGAGCCTGCGCTGCGGCGTCCAGCTTGCCGTCAGCGAGCGCTACGCGGCTGTGCGACTCGAAACGCACAGCCAAAAAGACGACGTCGGCCTTGACGGCTTCCGCCAGTGTCTTGGGAATGATCCAGGCTCCGATCGCGGCCGCAGCGGAAGCGAAGCTTTCCGGGTTGCGCGTGGTGGCAACGGCTACTTCAATGCCGCTTCGGGCAAACGCCTTGGCAAGCGCCTGGCCGAGCTTGCCGAAGCCGATAATTGCATAGCTCATAGATTTTCCTTTGGTTGAGCACGCCCTGCCGGGCTCCGCATATCGAATGGAGCGAGCGGCCGGGCGTAGTGCATCAGATTTGCGCCAGACCGCCGTCGGCGGCGACTTCGCTGGCGGTCATGAAGCTGCTGTCCTGCGACGCGAGAAAGGCAGCCACCGCCCCGATCTCCGCCGGATCTGCCATGCGCTTGAGCGGAGTCATCGCGGCGAACACCTTCATGCCTTCCTCGCCCACCGCCGCCTTCGCCAGTTCGGTCGCGGTCGGCCCAGGCGACAGCACGTTTACCCGGATGCCGGTGCCCTTCAGGTCCTCCGCCCAGGACCGCGCGAGGTTGCGCACTGCCGCCTTGCTCGCGCTGTAGGCGCTGAATGCCGGGGCGCCCGTAGTGCCGGCGCTCGATCCGGTCAGGATGATCGAACCGCCCTCGCCCATCAGCGGCAGCGCCTTCTGGACCGTGAAGATCAAACCCTTCACATTGGTGTCGAAGGTTTCGGCTATGTGCTCGGCGGTGATCTTGCCGAGCGGAAGCAGGCTCCCCACCCCGGCATTGGCGAGGACGATGTCGAGGGTTCCGCGCTCGGCCTTCACCGCCGCGTAGAGGCGGTCGAGGTCGGCCTCATCGGTGACCGAGCCCTTCACCGCGCGGGCATTGGGCCCGAGGTCGGCCACGGCGGCGTCGAGCGCTTCCTGTCGGCGGCCGAAGATGAAGACGAAGGCCCCCTCTTCGATGAAGCGCTTGGCCGCAGCGCGGCCGATACCGGTTGCGCCGCCGGTGATCACGGCGGTCTTTCCATTCAGTCTGGTCATGGCTTGTCTCTTTCCTTGGTTAGGAAGCAGGAGTCTGCTTGCTTGAATAGAGTATGGAGTTCAGGTAACCTAAGCACAAGTATGCACTTTTAGGTAACCACAAAATAATGACGACTCCTACTCAAACCTGCGGCACCGTCGGTACCGGCGACTTCTCCTGCGGGCTCGACGCTACGCTCCGCATCATCTCGGGTAAGTGGAAACCGCTGATCCTGTTTTTCCTGCGCGACGGCCCGAAGCGTTATAGCGAACTTAAACGCTTGATTTCGGGCGTCAGCAACAAGGTGCTGATCCAGCAATTGAAGGATCTGGAGGCCGATCATATGCTGGTGCGGACCGACTATAAGGAGGTGCCGCCGCGCGTGGACTACGCGCTGGCCCCGCTTGGCCGTAGCCTGGCTGAGGCTATCGTCCCGCTTTGCACCTGGGGAACTGAGCACATGACGGAGATGGCGCGCATCCTCGCCATGCGCGATGCTTTGCCGTAGCCGGCGATGCAAAGAGGCGGCTGCGGCATTATGGCGATGCTTTGGGGAATAGTACTCTGAGGAATTTTGCGCTGCGCGCGGCGCCTTCGGCGCGCCACCGCGCTGCGGTGGCAATTGGACGATTCGGAGAGGCTCGCCCCTGCAGGGGCGATGCCTTCAAACCGGCCGCCTTGGCGACCGCGCAAGCCCCGCAGGGGGCTTGCTTCTCTCTATCAAGGATACAACGCAAAAAGCCACCCGAGGGTGGCTTTTGCTTTTGTATCCGAGAGGGGGATTCCTATCCCTAAACGAAGCTAAGCAGGGACTGGCTTTCGTACAAATTCGGTTGGCAATTTACCCTCATTAGCACCCCAAAAAAATTATCACTTAATTAATATTTTGACACTGCTTCGATTATCCAAATAATCGACGGCATTCGTCGAAAAGAGCCACCAATCGAATGCCAGATCGCTATGTGGTGAGCCCATCTATGACATGGACATCCCTAGGATCAAACGCTCCGAGTAGCGATTATTCAGCACGACAAGTTGGCCCTTTGCAACTGCAGAAATTCCAGGACATATCGGCGATGGTACTACGGATATCACCTTACGTTTCCAAATGGAACCCACCCTAGAGACGCATCGACCGGCTGATGCGCGAACAAAAACCAGCAGCATAAAGTGCAGAGCAAGCGCGTAGGTTGTCATGCAGCTCATTCTGCTAGTCCGAAAGCACATCCAATTCAATAAGGTGACGGAATTGAACTGCACTCCAATACGACACCTTAACGTCCTTCAGAAATGCCAAAATCGCGGCTAGATCGGGCAGTGGACGATGACGCTTCTTAGCCAGTTCAGTGACTGCGATCGCCGTTTCTCGGGGGATATTGTGATCCAGCTGAAGCAGCGTTTCTTTCCGATAAGCACCGCGCTCAATTGCTGATAACAACATCGATTTTCTGTCCAGCATGGAGTACAGCGGGGCTATCAATGAGGGCACGCCAAATGAGACAGTGTTCTGCAAGAGAGATATGGCGCGTTCTGTTTTATCGTTGTCCTCTCTAGCAAATTCAGTGTCAAGTAGTTCTTTTAAGGGAGTCTCCTTCGCCCAATTTACAGCGTTAATCGAAACGATCCAAGGCATCGGAGCATTCATGTTAGTTTTTCCTAAAAAATGCTCGGCGCGATGAGGGACTAGTTTACAAAGACCAATAATTATAGCCTCCAGGGATCTTGCGCAATCATCATCAAAAGGTGAAACAGGCAAATTGAATTGGTATCGATGGTCGTAAATTTTTTGCAGATCAAAAGGATCCCAGTAGCGGTGCTGTCGACAAACTTCAGCAGGTACTGTGAGGTTCATAACCGACCGCTTGATAGCCAGGAATTCGTGATCAGCCAAAGATATTCCTTTTCGCGCCAACGTTGCACCTGCTGATGAGTCGGTGTACACCACATTAGCAACATAGCGTGCTAATGCACCACGTTGCTGAGATGTCGCGACTATAGAATCTACGATTTCTTTACGGTTTGCCTCAAAAGTCTCTTTATAACTGCCATCAAGCTTCTTCGATGGCGCTTCGAATAGACTTTCCTGGCGCTCAACGTCAAATGATGTACCATCAAGAACGAACGTTCTTCCGACAAAGTCTTTCAACAAACGACCGGCGCGTCCACGAAGGTTTGCAATCTCATAAGCACTAAGTTCTACCGCACCAATTTTCTTCTTAAGGAATAAGTGGGGATTTCGGATAAATACACTTCTAGCAGGTATATTAACACCTTGCATTAATGTTGTGGTGCAAGTTACGAATGTGAAGTGACGAGCGCCGATTGCGAACTCGATGGCATTTCTAATATGCTGTGGCATTTTTCCGTGGTGAAAGGCCACGCCTCGCTGAACACAATAGGCCAAATCATAAGTGGAACTCACGGTGTCCTCAATATATTTTGCCAGACTCTTAAGCTTTGCATTTTCGGACTTCGGCAAGGTACTGCCAAGACTGACAGCACTCCGCCGGGCTTGCGTAGACGTCGGAGAGAAAATCAAACTGCCGGAGTGTGCCGCAGTAACATTAGCCAGATATTTTTTGAAATCCTCATCGTAATTTTTTTTATCGAAACCTGTTGCTCCAATTGAGTTTTTAAGCTTAACTGAAAGAGAATTCCTGCTCAATTCTGAAAACTGAGTAAAAATTATCTCCGTCGCATCCTTCTTAACCGGAGTTATCGAGTAGCAAATATTTGTAACTGGAGATGAATCGGTTGAAACTGCTATCGCACGCTTTTTAAAAAGTTTGGTGGCTAGTATCGCCGCTTCACTAATCCGAGGACCAATAATAATTGTCTTGTATGGGCCATATGAATCATGTAAATTTACCAAAACATCAATTAATAGGCGTGACCGCTCATCATTACTTTCAAAATCAAACGCTCTCTCAATGTTTTGGACTTCATCAATAATTAAAAAATCTATCGCATTTTCAGAAAAATGGCTTCCGGGCTCGATTAATCGCTCCTGCGTAAGAACATATATAGTTGGCTTAGAAGCTGCCACTACAGGAAGGTGTGTTTTAATATCAATATCTTGAGAATGGCGACGTGCCAAATCTATTAAGTCGTTTGCAACTTGGGACATCAGCGTAAGGTTAGGGACTATATATATAGAAACCCCGCCGCGCTTAGAAGCGATTGATATCAGATTTAGGCATATGAGGAACGATTTACCTGCCGAAGTGGGGGCAGAAACAGCGATATGGCTCTGCTCAGATATCGCTTTCCAGAGCCTTGACTGAAATTCCGTTAAGAAGAAGCGTTCGCCGAAAATTTCAACCGAATAGCGATAGCGCTGGGCCGTCGTTTCCAGCATCGAGACTACAGAGGAATAATTGACTTGTCCTCCTTGTGCTGCCAACATTGGCTGCACTGGAGAAAAGCCAACGCGAGTCATCACGCTGTAGATGTAACCGGCCAGCAAATCGTACTGTTCTCCAAAGTGTGTCCACAGAAGCGCGCAAACGCTAGCGATATCTGCAGGCTTCCCTCCATCTAAAAGAGCAACCTCAATCTGATTAATAATGGAATAGAGCGATTCCTCATCGTACTCCCCTGTTGATGGAGAATCTAGACCAATGCTTCGCGCAGAATACTCCAGATCCATCTGAAGTAATTTTTTTATCGCATCTTTCATAGTGCTTCAATAAATTCATCAAGAAGCTTTTCCAGGTCCCAAATAGGGAAAATTATATATATAAATCTTTGAAGTGCAGATTCATCTATACTATCGTAAGCATCGCTTGGCACATTTTTGCAACGACTGATTAAGGCGTTTCTTATTTCTTCTTGCCTGTTATTTGCCCCTACGGCAGAGATTTTTTGCTTCTCATTATAAATGATAATGCACACTGGATGGATTTCCAAGTCAGAAATCTCATTCTTCAGTATAGATAAAGCAAGTCCTTTGAGGTCGTTCTCTATAAACCCGCCAGTAGTAAAACTTTGAATTTCGCGCTCAAAGTTTTCAATCGTATTGCACATACTTTCCAGAGATGCTTGAAAAGCTGCGTTGAATGTGTACGCAGATTTGTAGCATTTTGATTCGCCAAGGAAAAGCTTATACGGCGTACCAGTACTTACATGAATAGCGTCCGCACCAAATCGTTCATGATTATCACTCGTTCGAACGACCTGCTTGCGCAGAAGGGGAGCTGCACTGAACAGATGTTGGAGAAACGCACTCAGAATTAGTTCCCCAAATTGGCCCTGGGGAGCAGAAATACGAATTGTTTCCCTAGCGGACGTGTAGAGGGCTGTGGAGGCGGCTGCATGGTCCTCGTCTACGCCGAATGCCTCCTTGAAAATCCGGTCTGTTTCCGAACTGGAAAAAACCCATCGAACAATCGCTTCACGTAACCGTTTGATTAAATGAGCTTTGTTAAATTTAAAATCTATTAATTTTATGTTTGACGCGTAGTGCTCACCATGCGGTTTCAAGCCCATATCGACCTTGTAAACTTCGATGGCCTCAAACAACTTGTGCGTTGGAGCAAGTAACTTGGTAATATCCATTGACTTGTTGGCCGTGCAGAATAATGACATCTGATTATCTACGATTCCACTTGGAAATTTCTATCCAAATGTCACAGGTCACGCAGCTGCTAGAGTTAATGGTCCAAGTCGCGCATCTTGAACCACGTGGAAACAGTCCCGGGAGCTAGATCCCGAAAACTGCTTCGAGAAATCGCCATGAGCTCAACCACTGACCGAGTAGGCGTTTAGGGAATAACGTCTTGCTTAGACGAAAAACGCGCAGTATGTCAAAAGAGGCAAACAACCTCTTTTTGCAAAAGAAATTCGTCCACTATCGCCCAAGATAGACTGCTGTAATTTGCTCGCGGCCATGCCCCATTTCTTCGGACAGCACCAATCGCGCTGATAAATCTCGCTGCCGCTGTTCTGGGCTAAGCTGCGATGAGCGAGGTCCTCCACGCGCAGGACTATGCCAGCCGGTCAGCTGACGATACCGTTCCTGTGCATATTGGTGGCGCAGGCCATGGACACCATGAATGCCTGCCTTGTCGCATTGCGCGCGAAAGCGCTGAAGCTGGTCTCGGTAGCGTATGTCGGATGGAATAAGGCTGCTGCTACCGGCCAGCCGCTTGACTGCATTGAGCACATCGCGCTGTTCAGGTGTACGAATAGCGATCTCGCGATACTTGCCGCCTTTGGTCCAAGTATCCTTGAGCTTCACTCGATCGCCGCCATCGGCCCATGCTGGGACGATCTTGATGCTCTCCTCGCGCCTCAATCCAAACGCCGATTGCAGCCGCAGCGACATCGCCGTGTAGGCGTCCGTGATCTTCGCCAGGCGCGCATCGTCCAGCACCTTGGCCTTGGAGATGTTGGTGACAAAGGTGCGCTTGTCGATGTCGTAGCTGCCGTTATCGCGCGCGATGATGTTGTCCTTGCCGATCTTCTGCGCCCACCATCGCATCGCACTCATTCGGTTCTTCATCGTGCCGGCGCTGACGCCATCGGCCTTCCACTGCTGCACCAGCACGTCCACATGCTTGGGACGCAGACTGTCAGCATTCATATGACGATATCCGAGAGCGTGCAACTGGTTGGCCACGTGCGAAAGTATCCGCGCGCGGTCGGACTGCGTGGCATAGCTGCCATCGCGATTTCGGTCGCACAGCTGCTTGAGTTGATAGTTCAAGTCGCGCATCGCATGCTCCTAAAATCAAACTTGGTGTAGTCGAGTCAGGTGAGTGTTTCTGGCCACCGTGCTTGCCGCAGCAAGGACGGTTTGTAAAGGCCCCGGGACACCACTCCCGTGTATGCGGTCTATTCACTGCTTGCCCGCGCCGCATGCGTGTATGGCGCCGCGATCCGCTTCTTGTAGAAGCCTGATCGCGGTGGGACCAGTTACCCAGGGTCCATGGGGTGTGCCTCGCACACGTTGTCGGCCCACGAGGGGCAAGGTTGGCAAGCAGCGTTCTGCTGCGCTGATAGCGGTAGATCCGCTGTCACTGGGCTGCGTCACTGAGAAATCCGTGGCGCAGCCCATATAGCGCTTGATTGCTAGCGCGTCGTCACTGGCAGCAGGCCGCCAGTAACGACGCGCGGTTTGCGCCGCGGACCAGGGCGGCGCACAGGACATGCACGCGGCGGCAGATCGCCGCGTGAGGTGGGGACGGTGCGTGAATGCGCACGATGTGACGCGCATCGTCCTCAGGGGACGGATGCGCAATATGGATGCAGCCTATCCAAGCTGATCACGGGCTCGCTCAAAGGCGAAGCCAATCTAAGATGAAGCTATGCACGAATGCATTATCTAAGGGCGCGTGACGAGCGCTACGCTTGGCGCGATGCCAAGTTGCGCGAAGGGCGATCCTTCGCGTCGAAAAGCATATTGTCCTCCACCTGACACCGCGCCAGCATCACCGGCCTAAAATTTTCGCCGAATTATTTGTCGATGAAGTTAGCTAAGAATCGGCGCCGAAGACGGGACGAATTTCGGGTCGCGCTTGCACGGCAATCGGAGGACCTACGCAATCAGGGACGACGCCAAGCAGCACATCTTCGACTACATCGAGATGTTCTACAATCTGAAGCGCCGTCACGGATTTAATGACAGGCTTTCGCCAGCAAAGTTTGAGCGAATGCATTGTGAACGGCTCGCGGGTGTCTAGCAGACTCGTGGCGATTCAATTCCATTTACTACTCCGTAGGACACGGAAGGCGCCCGCCGCCGGTACCCCAGCAGATAGAGATGAACGAGCAAGCGTGGCAGCACATATGACTCTAAACTGGCCGCACATGGCATCGTTGGGCTCGCATGCTCGGCAGGTCAAGTCGGAGTCAGTCCAGCTAAAGCTAAGCCGCCTGCTTAAGCTAGGGCTTCGGGTGCGCCCTAGCTCTGTTTTGCCACAGCTCGACCTGCTTAGGGTGCAATCCGAAGATCGCTGCGATCTCGTCGTCCGAACGCTCGGCCTCGCCTAGCTGGTGCAACTCACTCAAGAAAGCGTAAAAGAGTCGCTCGCTTGGTTTGGTGTCACTTTTTCTCGTTGGTTCAGCGAACAGCATCCCACTCTCCTCCTGAGTGCCTGTCTGCGATGCCGCCGAAAAAATATGGATTAGCTTTTCAGTATCAAGTTGCTCGGGCCAAGGTAATGCCCCATCTTGACGCAGCCTTTCCAGCCCTTCAGACGAAGGTTGGCCACTGCGAACATATACAGGGGCGTACTTAAGCTTCTTCAGCTGTTCAGATGCCCCAGCCCAAGTCCCGCCCTTCCCCACCTTAGAATCAATAACAAGTGCCGCATCCGCAAGTGCATAGATGAGTTTATTCCTTTGCAAAGCATTGTAGCTTTGAAAGCTCGATGAAGGGTCGAACGAAGTAACAAGGACAAGATGACCCGAGGAAATGCTCTGAACTCTAACTGGGTCTAGTGAAGCTTTTAATAAATCTTCTGCCAGGACTTCGCAACCAAACCCGCCTGCCTCGATACATCCCCTCACCCCGGCTTCATCAACACCGCGCGCACCACCGGACACAATCAAATACCCTGATCTGGCTGCCGTGGCACCTACTTCATATGCGTATTTGTAGAGCTCGTCAGCAACATCTCTTGGGCCTACTACCGCTAGCCCTCCGAACTCAAGCACCCCCTTGTCGCCACATCCATAGATGATGGGTGGAGCATCTTCCTTCATTTTTGCTTTTAGAGTCTTCGGATAGCCTGGGTCTCCTCGCCCCATAACCCAAATACCGTGCGAGCTCCAATACTCCAGCGCTTGTCCCAATAGAAAGCCTCGAGCAAGCAAAGCATTAAGGCGCTCCAGTTCAACGATATTCGAGCACCGGCCGATCACCTCTTCAGCGCGCTCTGATAGTAGGTGTGCCGGTTCAAGCATCGACGTTCTGAGTTGGCGTGCCAAGTGTTTGTACTCGGCTGCACTTAAAGGCTGGGCGAGTGATTCGACTTCCACAGATTTGCGGCTCTGCCGTAGCTTAAGCGGCGACGTGAGCAACAAAACCGCTTTTGTATTTAGAGAGAGATCAAGATTCATTCATCGACACCAGATACAGCAAGCGCTACCGGCAAAACAGCAGGGCATCCGTTAGACGCCAGAAGCCAACCAGCAATCGTATAGGTCCACCTTGAGTTAACAATGTCATCAACAAGGAGGACTGGACCAAGAAGCATCTTACTCCTATCAAGCCTCATCGACCCATCAACGTTACGTGCCTGTTGGGTCGCGTTAGCCATGCTTTTTTGTTCTTTTGAGTGAGTCGTCTTTTCCAAACTCTCTTGGTAAGGAAGGCCAAGTTCCTTGGCCAAGCGCTTAGCGAAAGATGGAACAAGTTCTGGATGACGTAACGACGGCATAGGAGTGACCCAAGCTGGTTGCGGACTTGGCTTCCATTTGCGGATCATTTCGGCGCATGCTCGAACTAAATGATCATCAAAGTAGTTGTCTTCGTAGCGGCCTCGCTTCACGATGCCTCCCCAGCCGCCATCTCCCCAGACAGACAAAGCTCTCCCCTCAAGATTTTGGAATTGAGGAGGGATATTGCCTCTAAGGTCGTATTTGGGAAGCCCACCATTTGGCCATTTCTTGCGGGGCAGGATGGGAAGATCCGAGCGACGCAGGAACTCCACAGCCCGGTTCACTGTCTCCAACGATGGCTTCTCTGGTAGAGGGGCGAGCAACGGTTGATTCGTAGGCGCCGGTGGGCTGTCCAATACTTTCATTAGGTAGGCCATGTGCATACCGAACGGCAGTTCAACATACCTCATCATCTGAGCCAGTTCATCCTTTCTGAGGTCAGTCAATCGCTTAGTACGTTCCCAAAACTCATTGCCTAGCGTTGCGCTGGTGCGCACCCATTTGCTGGCATTCTTAACAATGGGTGCTGGAGACTCCAGATTCAGCATATCGAGCACCTTTTGGATGCTTCCCTTACTTAGATTCAATTCCGACATTAGGTCATCAACAGAACGAGGGCCAACGACGAGTCTACTCAAGACATCGGAAACTTCCTGCTGTTTGGGAAATGCACTGTTGATAAACCAGTCAGTTATGCTGGCATCTTCATTACCTTGCAGCAGTACGCCATACGCGTTGCTAAGACCTCGACCAGCTCGACCTACCTGTTGGTAGTATAGGACAACCGAACCGGGCATTTGATAATGAAACACGAAGGCTAAGTCTGGCTTGTCATACCCCATTCCAAGGGCAGTAGTTGCCACAAGTCCTTTGAGCTCGTTGACCTGAAGCTTGTCTTCCAGTTCATCTCGATTTTCACCACCACCAACGTAAGCCTCAACATTAAGTCCCTCAGACCGTAGCCAAGCCGTCACAAAGAACGCATCCCTCTTCGTGAGGGTATAAATAATTCCGCTCCCAGGGACACGTTGCACATTCTCAGAGAGCCACGCGAGCCGTTCAGCCTGACTATGTAGACGTATGGTCTGAAGTGTCAAGGATGGCCGATCCAGAGCACCTTTCATCACAGTTAAATTTGGTCCTAAAATCTGCTGCAGATCCTCCATAACACGATCGTTAGCCGTTGCAGTGGTCGCCAGCAAAGGCAAAGTTGGCGGCAAGAATTTGATCACCCGGCTGAGTGAACGATAGTGAGGCCGGAAGTCATGGCCCCAGTCCGAAATGCAGTGCGCTTCATCAACTACGAGCAAATTAACGCGGGGAGCAATCAACTGCATGACCTCCTCGGAGAATTCTGCGTTTGCAAACCGCTCCGGGGAAATGATCAGGATATCGACGTTATCTTGGAGTAGCTTTCGCTTGGCAATTTCCCATTCAGCTGCATTTGAGGAGTTAATTGTTACTGCAGCTAATCCCATCCGTTCTGCAGCAGCCAACTGGTTACGCATCAAGGCAAGCAAAGGGGACACGAGTAAAGTAACGCCTCCCTTGCGCTCCCGTAGTAACTTTGCGGATATGAAATAAACCGAACTCTTTCCCCATCCTGTCTTCTGAACCACAAGCAAACGTCGGCTGTTCCCCATTAGAAACTCTATCGCCTCAAGCTGCCCTTCTTTAAATTGTGCCTTAGCGTTTAAGGTACCGGCTCGAAGCAATTCTAAAGCTCTATGGTTAACGGACGTCACACTGCCTCCAATTTTTTGCTTTCATAAGAGAAATCATTATAGTGGGTTAACAGGGCTGCAGTGGAGGCCCTCGCAGTAATCCGTCTGGCGACCCAGTGATCAGAGTTTGCACAAAAGGCATTGGCCCCTCCAATCGCGGCTTTAATTCGGCGCGCCGGCTGGCGGGTTCCCAGCAGCTTGAAGTCTAGCGTGGTCAGCATGATGATGTTGTAAACGTGAGGGCGAAAAGAATGCCCTGCATGGGCGTGGTCCTGTGGAGGAAAACCATATTGGCTGCGGCATGGAACAATTCGACCGTGACGGGCGTCGGAAAATATTTTTTATCTTGCGATGCGCGAAAAATTTTGAGAGGCTGACTAGTAAACTGGAGCAACGCGGGGGGCTTTGCCCCCTTCTTCGCACGCTTGGAGCCAACGTGCCGTGACATCGTGCCGCTCACTTGGATCAATGAGCAAATCAAACTCGCCGGGCACAAGTGGCATGTGACGATAGAGGCTCAGGAGTACGTGTTTGTCGACGATGTCGAGGCAGCGTAAATTCTACTTCTGGAGGCTACAGTGTCCTTTTCAACTTTTGAACAAGTCACCCCTTGGGCCGATGAGAACGGCGACGCGGATGGTCTGCGGCAGGCATCTGCGGTCGGACGGTTCGGCAACGAACTGCGCAGCATTATGTTCGCCCAAGAGTGGCTCAGACAATTCGATCAAACCGAAGCAGAACACCGGCAAACAGATGCGCTAATTGCTACCGCTCGTTCTGCTGCGGCATCGGAGCGCGCTGCGTTTTGGACGATGATCGCCGCTTGTACTGCGGCCGTAAGTACTGCGCTGACATTTGCACAGGCCGTAGGGTGGCTAACACACACCTGAAGCGCTGTCTTATTTGGTATCACGGGCCAAGCAAGGGCTTGCCGACCGGGCAGCCGCTCTGTGGAGAGTGGGGTCGGCCAGAATCTGGAAACGGTCTGATGCACGAGCAATTCATTGAACCAACCAAGCACAACACCTTTCTCGTTATCCCTCCAGGTGCTAATAGTTTGGCAGTCGACATGATCAACAGAGGGTGTAAATAATTTTGTGTAAACGGTCATTTGGCAGGACACTGCCGCCATCAAGGAGAAATAATGACCGTTGTAAAGCGTAACAAGCGGGCCAAGCCCGATCCAGAACTGCTCAAACTGGCCGACAGCCTGCTGGCCAACTACCAGAAGCCCGAGGACCTGATCGGTGAAAACGGCTTGCTCAAGCAGCTCACCAAGATGCTGGTGGAGCGCGCCCTGGAGGTAGAGATGACCGACCACCTGGGCCACAATAAGAGCGGCGAGGTGACCAACGGGACCGCCAATACCCGCAACGGCCATAGTACCAAAACCCTCAAGGGCGATTTCGGCGCGCTGCCGCTGGATGTTCCCCGCGACCGCCAAGGGACGTTCGAGCCGCAGATCGTCGTCAAGCACCAGACCCGCTGGACCGGCTTCGATGACAAAATCATCTCGCTCTACGCGCGCGGCCTGAGCGTGCGGGAGATTCAAGGCCATCTGGAGGAGATGTATGGCACCGAGGTGTCACCCACCCTCATCTCCAACGTCACGGACGCCGTCAGCGAGGATGTGAAGCTCTGGCAGGCTCGTCCGCTCGACGCCGTGTACCCGATCCTGTATCTGGACTGCATCCATGTGAAGGTGCGCGACAACGGCGCGGTGCGCACCAAGGCGGTCTACCTGGCCATCGGCGTCAACATGGAGGGCCACAAGGAGGTGCTGGGCCTGTGGATCTCCCAAACCGAGGGTGCCAAGTTCTGGTTGCAGGTCGTGACCGAACTCAAAAATCGCGGCGTGCAGGACATCTTCATCGCCTGTGTCGACGGTTTGAAAGGCTTCCCTGAAGCCATCGAGGCAGTCTACCCACAGACCACCGTTCAACTATGCATCGTCCACATGGTACGCAACAGCTTGAACTTCGTGCCCTGGAAAGCGCAGAAGGAAGTGGCCGCCGATTTGAAGCTGATTTACAGCGCGGCCACCGTCGACGAGGCTGAACTCAGGCTCGCGGAATTCGAGGAAAAATGGGATAAACAGTATAAACCAATAAGCCAGTCTTGGCGCCGCAACTGGGCCCGCGTCATACCGTTCTTCGACTACCCGCCGGAAATCCGCAAGGTGATTTACACCACGAACGCGATTGAATCGATTAATATGAGCCTGCGAAAAGTCACCAAGGCCCGCAGTTCCTTCCCGACCGATGATGCAGTCAGCAAGTTGTTTTACCTCGCGCTGAACAACATCAGCAAGAAGTGGACGATGCCGATACGGGACTGGAAAGCAGCGCTGAACCGCTTCGCCATCCAGTTTGAAGACCGGGTACCGCAGGCTTAAACGAAAACCCGTTTACACAGAATCCAGTACACCCCCGATCAACACCGGGTGGCGAGTGTGATTGACCAAATGAAGCTAGACTGATTTATCGGCACGCGTCCTTGGCAACGGCATCAATGTAGTCGGCCCACTCCTGCATCATCCTGTGGCGCTCCACAAGGAACTGCGCGCGGTCATATGCACTGGCGACCTTGTCCTTTGGCGCATGCGCCAGCTGGCGATCGATGACTTCATGCCGATATCCCAGCCGCTCCTTGATCGTGCTCATCGCCGGCGCGCGAAAGCCGTGGCCTGTCATGCGTCCTTTGTATCCCATGCGTTCGAGCGCCACCAAAATAGTGTTGCTGCTGATCGGTCTCTCATGGTCGCGTTGGTTTGGAAAGATATATCTGCTGCGGCCGGTGATGGCGTGCAGGTCGCGCAGCAACGCGCAAGCCTGGCGGGACAAGCAAACGTGGTGGTTCGTCATGTCGGGATTGGCGGTCAGCCTGCCGCGCTTCATGCGCTGCCAGGGAATGATCCACTCGCCCTTTTCCAGATCGATTTCGCTCCATGACGTTTCGATCAGCTCACTTGTGCGAACGAAGACCAGCAGCATCAGGCGCAAGGCGATGCGGGTGGCCTTATACATACGCGCTTCCTGTCGTTCAAGGGCGCCAAGGAAAGCGGGGAGTTCGTCGGCGTCGATCGCAGCGAAATGGGAAGCACGCCGGGTTTTGAGGACGTCCTTCATGTCCACCACCAGGTTCCGGTCGGCCAGGCCGCACTGGATGGCGTAGCTGAAGATTTGCGAGCAGACCGCCTTCATGCGGTGCGCGACCTCGCTGGCGCCGCGCTGTTCGATCTTGCGCAGGACGGCAATCAGATCCCGGTGTTTGAGTTCGTCGATGGGCCTGTCGCCGATCTCATCGAAGATATCGGCCTCCAGTCGAAGCAGTGTGCTCTTGGCCGTGCGCGCGCTCCAGGTAGGGACTTTGTTGGTGTGCCACTCCCGCGCGATCTTCTCAAAGGTATTGGAGGCCCGTTCGGCCGCCTGGCGTTTGGCGTCGTCACGATGTTTGGCCGGGTCAATCCCGTGGGCGATAAGGCGGCGCGCCGCCAGGCGCTTCTCCCGGGCCTCCAGCAGCGAGATCTCTGGATAACGCCCAAACGTGAGGGTGTTTTCCTTGCCGTTCATCTGACGAAACTTGAAGCGCCAGATGCGGGAACCGCAGCGCGCCACCTCAAGGAACAGCCCACCACCGTCAAACAGTTTGTACGGTTTCTCACGGGGCTTGGCATTCCTGACTTGTATTTCCGCTAGGGGAAGGATGATTTTTGCCATGGCAGTCTCGCTCGGTACGATGCCGGAAATTACTGTAGATCAGGTGCGGGGATGTTGGCTTCACGATGGCAGCAAAAGCTGATCCATATCAAGCCTCTGAGAGGGCTGCACACCGTTGGATAACGTGATCTCCCGGCGGATTTTCTCACGATCCACGTAGCCCGTCTGCGCTCGTACATCGTCGCATTAACGACGCCTGAACAAGCGTTTGACAAAACGAGGTTGACATACAGACCTCCTCACCACACCTAGGTTTCTTTGATTCACCGAAGTGAAAATGGTGGAGCACATTCGTTAACAACAGCCTATCCTGCAATAGTCCCAACAACTCCAAATTTCTTGAAATTTTCAAGAGCGAACTCAACATTAAAGCCTCCGAATGGTCTGGACGATCATTGGCCGTACCCGCCGCCTGCGATACAAACCGGTCGCGGAAATGCTAGAGACTATCGAGGTAATCTGCCCACGCCTGCATCATCATTTTTCGTTCTGCTAGATACGTTGCCCTGTCATAGGCACTGGAAAGCCTGTCCCGTGGTGCATGTGCCAGTTGGCGATCTATCACCTCATGCCGATAGCCCAATTGTTCCTTAATGGCGCTCATGGCCAATGCTCGGAACCCATGCCCAGTCATCCTGCCTTTGTACCCCATGCGCTCCAACGATTTGAGAATGGCGTTGTTGCTTAGCGGCTTGCCTGGATCACGCTGATTCGGAAATACGTAGGTGCCGCCGCCGGTAATCGCATGCAGCTCACGCAAGAGGTCCCGTGCCTGCCTGGAAAGACAAACGTGATGGTCGGTGGTATCCGGGTTCACCGTGAGCTTGCCGCGCTTCATACGCTGCCAGGGAATGATCCACTCCCCTGTCTCCAGATCGATCTCGCTCCATGGCGTCTCGATCAGCTCACTGGTCCGCACGAAGATCAGCATCATCAACCGCAACGCGATCTGAGTGGGTTTAAGCATGCGCGATTCATTGCGTCTGAGCGCGCTAAGGAACGCCGGCAACTCGTCGATGTCGATGGCAGCGAAGTGGCTGCCGCGCACTGTCTTCAAGACATCTTTCATGTCGACGGCAATGTTACGCTCCAATAGCCCTATCTGAATGCCGTAGCTGAGAATCGATGAACAGACAGCCTTCTGCCGGTGCGCAATTTCGTGCGCGCCTCGCTCTTCGATCTTACGCAACGTGGTGATCAGCTCTGCATGCGTGATCTCGTGAATGGGGCGCCTGCCGATTTCCGGAAAGATGTCCAGCTCCAGCCTGCGCAAGATGTTTGTCGCGGTGCGCTCGCTCCAGGTTGGCACCTTGTTGCCGTGCCACTCGCGTGCGACCTTCTCAAACGTATTGGAGGCCCTCTCCAGTGCCTTCCGCTTCGTCTCCTTCCGGTGCTGTGCCGGATCGACTCCTTCCAGCATCAAACGGCGCGCGTCCAGGCGCTTATCTCGCGCCGCAGCCAATGTAATTTCGGGATAGGGTCCGAACGTCAGTCGATTGGTGCTGCCGTCCTGCTGTCGAAATTTCATCCGCCATATCTTCGAACCGGCTGGGCTGACTTCAAGGTAGAGACCGCCGCCATCGGAGAGCGTATAGATTTTGTCGCGGGGTTTGGCGTTGCGGACTTGCTGGTCGGATAATGGCAATATACGCTTGCTCATGGTCATCTCCTGGGAAAGGCTAGTGCCTTCACACGAGAATTTGACCGTTTTGGGTCCATAAAGTTTTGCTAGATGTCAGCATGGACCCATTTCGGGACCCTGAAGTATCGGATCTCCCAGGACGTTGGGGGACGTCCAGAGACAAAAAAACCGCAGTCTCCTAGGAGGACAGCGGTTTTTTATGCTTCTTTGTACCTTTTGGTACTAATCCTGGCGGAGAGAGGGGGATTCGAACCCCCGATAGGCTATGAACCTATACACGCTTTCCAGGCGTGCGACTTCAACCACTCATCCACCTCTCCTGCATTACTTTCCCCTTCCGGAGAAGCCGCGAATTATAGCAAAGATTCCAGAGAGTACCAACATTATTTCCCCCTCCTGCATCTTTGCTACCTTCGACGCCAGTCTTGGAGGTCTGGCTACGGCAAACGCAGCATGGACTCCCGCCTTCGCGGGAGGTCGTTGCACCCAATGGGTGGAACGACGCATGCCTGATCAGGAAGCTTCCTTCAACTGCTCCAGAATCGCCGGATTCTCCAGCGTGGACACATCCTGCGTAATCACCTCGCCCTTGGCCAACACCCGCAGCAAGCGCCGCATGATCTTGCCCGAACGCGTCTTCGGCAGGTTATCCCCAAAACGAATCTCCTTCGGCTTGGCGATCGGACCAATCTCCTTGGCCACCCAATTGCGCAACTCCAGCGCCAGCTTCTTGGCCTCATCCCCAGTCGGACGCGCCTGCTTCAACACCACGAACGCGCAGATCGATTCACCCGTCGTGTCATCCGGCTTGCCAACCACCGCAGCCTCGGCCACCAGCGGATTGGCCACCAGCGCCGATTCAATCTCCATCGTGCCCATGCGGTGACCCGACACGTTCAGCACGTCATCGATACGCCCGGTGATGGTGAAGTAACCCGTATCCTTGTTGCGGATCGCGCCGTCGCCAGCCAGGTACATCTTGCCGCCCAGTTCCTCCGGGAAGTAGCTAGCCTTGAAGCGCTCAGGATTGTTCCAGATGGTGCGGATCATCGAAGGCCAAGGACGCTTGACGACCAGGATGCCGCCCTGCCCGTTCGGCACGTCCACACCAGCCTCGTCCACGATGGCCGCCATGATGCCCGGCAGCGGCAAGGTGCACGAACCCGGCACCATCGGCGTCGCGCCCGGCAGCGGGGTGATCATGTGGCCGCCGGTCTCGGTCTGCCAGAAAGTGTCGACGATCGGACACTTCGCGCCCCCCACCTGCGTGTAGTACCACATCCACGCTTCCGGATTGATCGGCTCGCCCACCGTGCCCAGCAAACGCAGCGACGACAGGTCGTAATTTTTCGGATGCACTTTCGGGTCCACGTCCGACGCCTTGATCAGCGAACGGATCGCCGTCGGCGCGGTGTAGAAGATGCTGACCTTGTGCTTGGCGATGGTGTCCCAGAAGCGGCCGGCGTTCGGGAAGGTCGGCACGCCTTCGAACACCACTTGCGTCGCGCCCACCGCCGTCGGACCGTAGGCGATGTAGCTGTGGCCCGTCACCCAGCCGATGTCGGCCGTGCACCAGTACACATCGGTCGGCTTGATGTCGAACGACCACTTCATCGTCAGCGCGGCCCACAGCAGGTAGCCGCCGCTCGAATGCTGCACACCCTTGGGCGTGCCGGTCGAACCGGACGTGTACAGGATGAACAGCGGATGCTCGGCATCGACCCACTCCGGCTCGCATTCGGCCGCCTGGTCGGCGACCAGCTCATGCAGCCACAGGTCGCGGCCGGCCTGGAAGTTGATGTTGCCGCCAGTGCGCTTGTAGACGATCACGTCCTTGATGGTGTCGCAGCCGCCCAGCGCCAGCGCTTCGTCGACGATGGCTTTCAACGGCAGGCTCTTGCCGCCGCGCATTTGCTCGTCGGCGGTGATCACGGCCACCGCGCCGGCGTCGATGATGCGCTCCTGCAGCGACTTGGCGGAGAAGCCGCCAAACACCACCGAGTGCGTGGCGCCGATGCGCGCGCAGGCTTGCATCGCCGCCACGCCTTCGACCGACATCGACATGTAGATGATCACGCGGTCGCCCTTCTTGATACCGCGCGATTTCAGGCCGTTGGCGAATTTGCAGACTTTCTCGTGCAGTTCCTTGTAGCTGACATTGACCGACTTGCCGTCGTCCGCCTCGAAAATGATGGCGGTCTTGTCGGCGTTGCCGTTCTGCAGATTGCGGTCCAGGCAGTTGTACGAGACGTTCAGGTGGCCGTCCTCAAACCACTTGTAGAACGGCGCGTTGTCTTCGTTCAGCACCTTGGTGTACGGCTTTTGCCAGACCAGATTTTCCTTCGCCAGGCGCGACCAGAAGCCTTCGTAGTCGGCCTCCGCTTCGGCGCACAACGCGTTGTAGGCGTCCATGCCGGCCACCGTGGCCTGTGCTACAAACGCCGCCGGTGGCGTGAAGATGCGGGATTCCTGCGGACCTTGCTGTGTGGTAGTGCTGCTCATACTTGTCTCCAGAGTTTGTAGTCGTTTGTCATAAACATAAACTTCATCGCTTACTGAGCCCTTACAGATTGATAATCCCCGGCGGAGGATGTAATGCCCTATGTAATTTTACCAATATTTCATCAACCATACGTAGTACCCACACGCCGCTGCGATTGCTGGGCAGCACGTGTAAAATGTCGGCTATCCCGTTAGCATGCACCATTTCCAGGAGTCCCGCCGTAATGACCAAGCCACCACCGAAGCTACGACCGCTGCCCGCCTTTATCTTCATGACGCGCTGGCTCCAGTTGCCGCTGTACCTGGGCTTGATCCTGGCGCAGTGCGTCTATGTGTTCCATTTCTGGGTAGAACTGAAGGACTTGATCGGCGCCGTACTGGGCAACGAGACCGCGCTCCAGCACATCTTCCAGGCCGTCGCCGTGCCCGGCGCCCCGGTGCCGGAAAAACTCAACGAAACCACCATCATGCTGGTCGTGCTCGGCCTGATCGACGTGGTCATGATCTCCAACCTGCTGGTGATGGTCATCATCGGCGGCTACGAAACCTTTATCTCGCGCATGAACCTGGACAGCCACCCCGACCAGCCGGAATGGCTGTCGCACGTGAACGCTTCCGTGCTCAAGACCAAGCTGGCGATGGCCATCATCGGCATCTCGTCCATCCATCTGCTGAAGACCTTTATCAATGCCAGCGTCTACGATGAAAAGACGCTCATCGCACAAACCGGCATCCACGCAGTGTTCCTGCTGTCGGCGTTGGCGATCTCCTATACCGACCGCATCACCACGCTGACCCACAACGAATCCCATTAATACCCCATCCACCACGCGAGAACATCATGACCATCATAAAGCAAGAAGACCTGATTGAATCCGTTGCCGCCGCGCTCCAGTACATCAGCTACTACCATCCCGCCGACTATATCGAGCATCTGGCGCGCGCCTACGATGCCGAGCAAAGCCCGGCCGCCAAGGATGCGATCGCGCAGATCCTGACCAATTCGCGCATGTGCGCCGAAGGCAAGCGTCCGATCTGCCAGGACACCGGCATCGTCAACGTCTTCCTGAAGATCGGCATGGGCGTGCGCTTCGAGGGCTTCTCCGGCACCGTCACCGACGCCGTCAACGAAGGCGTGCGCCGCGCCTACAACTTCGACGACAACAAGCTGCGCGCCTCGATCGTGGCCGACCCGCACTTCGACCGCAAGAACACCAAGGACAACACGCCGGCCGTGGTCCACATGGAACTGGTCGAGGGCGACACCGTCGACGTCAAGGTCGCGGCCAAGGGTGGCGGCTCGGAAAACAAATCCAAGATGGTCATGATGAATCCTTCCGATTCGCTGATCGACTGGGTGCTCAAGACCGTGCCAACCATGGGCGCCGGCTGGTGCCCGCCGGGCATGCTGGGCATCGGCATCGGCGGCACCGCCGAGAAGGCGATGCTGATGGCCAAGGAAGTGCTGATGGAAGACATCGACATGTACGAGCTCAAGCAGCGCGGCCCGCAGAACAAGCTGGAAGAGCTGCGCATCGAACTGTGCGACCGCATCAACGCGCTGGGCATCGGCGCGCAGGGCCTGGGCGGCCTGACCACCGTGCTGGACGTGAAGATCATGACCTACCCGACCCACGCCGCCTCCAAGCCGGTCGCCATGATCCCGAACTGCGCCGCCACCCGCCACGGCCACTTCGTGCTGGACGGCTCCGGTCCCGCCTACATGACGCCGCCTCCGCTGTCGACCTGGCCTGACGTCAGCTGGGCGCCGGACACCGAGAAGTCCAAGCGCGTCGACCTGAACACGCTGACCAAGGAAGAAGTCGCCTCGTGGAAGCCGGGCCAGACCCTGCTGCTGAACGGCAAAATGCTGACCGGCCGCGACGCCGCGCACAAGCGCATCCAGGACATGCTGGCCAAGGGCGAGCCGCTGCCGGTGGACTTCAAGAACCGCGTGATCTACTACGTCGGCCCGGTCGATCCGGTGCGCGACGAAGTGGTCGGCCCGGCCGGCCCGACCACCGCCACCCGCATGGACAAGTTCACCGACATGATGCTGGAACAAACCGGCCTGATCGCAATGATCGGCAAGGCCGAGCGCGGCCCGGTGGCGATCGAGTCGATCAAGAAGCACCAGTCGGCCTACCTGATGGCGGTCGGCGGCTCGGCCTACCTGGTGTCGAAGGCGATCAAGGGCGCCAAGGTGCTGGGCTTCGCCGACATGGGCATGGAAGCGATCTACGAATTCGACGTGGTGGACATGCCGGTGACGGTGGCGGTCGACGCCGCCGGCACCTCGGTGCACGAAACCGGCCCGAAGGAATGGAAAGCCAAGATCGAAGCGCTGAACGTTCCGATCGTCACCGCCTGATGCACGCCGCCCGCTCTCCCGGCGCCCCGATCGGTGTCTACGACTCCGGCGTGGGCGGGCTGTCGGTGCTGCGCCACATCCGCGCGCAGCTGCCGGCGGAAGACTTGATCTACTTCGCCGATTCCGGCCATGCGCCGTACGGCGAAAAAACCGAACAATACGTGGTCGAGCGCGCGCTGCTGGTGGCCGCCTTCCTGCTGGAACGCGGCATCAAGGCGCTGGTGGTGGCCTGCAACACCGCCACCGTGGCCGCCATCAAGGCGGTGCGGGCGCGCCATCCCGAGCTGCCGGTGGTCGGCGTCGAACCGGGCCTGAAGCCGGCCGCCGCCGCCACGCGCAGCGGCAAGGTCGGCGTGCTGGCGACGGCGCGCACGCTCAAGGGCGAAAAATTCCTGCTGCTGCGCGAGCAGATCAGCGCCGCCACCCGGGCGCAGTTCCTGCTGCAACCGTGCGTCGGCCTGGTCGACCAGATTGAGCTGGGCGACCTGGAAACCCCCGCCATCGCCGCGCTGCTGGAGCAATACGTGGCGCCGCTGCTGGACCAGGGCGCCGACACGCTGGTGCTGGGCTGCACCCACTACCCCTTCGTCCAGGCGGGCATAGAACAGGTGTTGCAGGCCCATGGCCATGCCGGCGTCACGCTGATCGATACCGGCGACGCCGTGGCCCGCCAACTGGTGCGCCTGCTGGACGCCGCCGGCCTGCTGCGCCCGGCGCGCACGGCCGCCGAGGCGCCCGCCGCGCTGCGCGGCTACACGACGGCGGCCGTCAGCGCCCTGGCGCCGGCCTTCGCCAACCTGCTGGGCCTGTATCCGCCGGTGGAAAAGGTTGATGTTTAAGTCATCGGGAATTTTTTGAAGAAACTTCGCATTTAGATTTGCAGGATTCAAAACTGGCTTGTATAATTCGGCACCTGTCTACGAAACAGTAGACAAAGTGAAGTAAATCAGTGGTGGCTGTAGCTCAGTTGGTAGAGTCCAGGATTGTGATTCCTGTTGTCGTGGGTTCGAGCCCCATCAGCCACCCCACAGAATTCGTTTCTTGAAAAAAATGCTTGTTCCCCAAAAGGAAACAGGCATTTTTTTCGTCATCAAACTTTTCCCTTGTTGCTCCGTCTGTCACTCATTCTGCGGGCGGACATGTGAGGACCGGCGCGATCTTTTGTCGCTTTAGCATCACAGTCGCGGGACTTGTGCGTCGCCGGCAACACCTGCCATGCTTATTTCAGGCCGAAAAAACGCCGTATGCTTGACAGGTAGTTGGCTTGCCGGACTTGCGCGGCCGGGCCGGCGTCGGTGCGCAAGGCGTCGAGCACCAGATTGCGTTCGCACAGGATGGCGGCAAACTCATCGGCCAGTTCGGGGCGGGCGTGCAGGATGTTTTCGAAGTTTTCCTTGTCGAGGCGGTAGCACAGCGCGTCGGTCTTGGCGACCACGGTGGCGCCGCGCGGCGCCCCGGTCAACAGGCCGATTTCACCGAACACATCGCCGGCCACCAGCGTGGCGCAATGGCGGCGCGGCTGGCCCTCGGCTTCGTACCAGACCTCGGCCTCGCCGCTGGCGAGCAGGTACAGCCAATGGGCCACGGCGCCCTGGCGGGTCACGATGTCGTCCTTGATGAAGGGGGTGTTGCGCAGCGACTGCGCCAGCCCGCCCAGTTCTTCGTCGGTCAGTCCGGCAAACAGCTTGACCTTGGCCAGCGCGGCCTTGCGCACGGCGATCTCGGCCAGTTGGCGCAGCGTGGCGGCGCGCTCCGATTCACGGTTCAGGCGGATGTCCATGCACGGGTGGGCCAGCGACAGGTTTTGCCGCTGCAGCGCGCTGTAGAAATGCACCCGCACGGCCGAATCGGTGCCGTCGTCGTGGGCCGGATTGCTGAGCCAATAGCGCACCGCGTAGTGGATGTTGCCGTCGCGGTAGTCGGTGACGATGCATTCGGGCGCCTTGAGCGGCGAGATGTGTTCGATGTGGGTCTGGCGCAGCGCCGTCTCGACGGTGTTGATGACCTCGCGCGGCGGCACGCCGTCCTCGACCCAGAAATGCACCCAGCGGCGCAATTCCGGCTTGCCGGCGCGGCTGTACACATCGACCTTGGACTTCATCAGCACGCTGTTGGGAATGACGATCAGGTTGCCGTTGTTGGTGCGCAGCGCCGTGTGGCGCCAGTGGACTTCGACCACCTGGCCGCGCACATCGTCGAGCCTGATCCAGTCGCCGATGCGCACCGAATTGTCCAGCTGCAGCGCGAGGCCGCCGAGGATATTGCCCAGCGTCTCCTGCATCGAAAACGCCACCACGCCGGTGATCACCGCCGAGGTCGTCACCAGGCCGCTCAGGTCCAGGCCGGCCAGGCGCAGCCACACCAGGGTCCAGACGATGTAGGTGATCACCAGCAGGATGTCTTCCATGATGCGCGGCGGGTGCATGCGCAGCGCCGGCAGCAGCACGCGGAACGCGGTCAGGCCCAGGATGCGTATCAGCAGCAGGCCGAAGCCGAGCATGGCGGCGCTCTCCAGCAGACTGGCGGCCTGGCGCTGCGCCAGGTCGATCATCAGTTTGCTGGCGAGGCTGAGGATCAGGCACAGGCCGCCGAACAGCAGGTGGTGGCGGAACATGTGCGGGCTGTCCGGATCGGAGCGGGTCAGCAGCAGCTGCGTCACGCTGCAGAGGAGGACGGCGGCGACCAGGCCGGCGTGCCAGGGATTGATCCACGGGCCATCTATCGTCAGCATCCCGGCTCCTCATTCGTTGCTACCTCGCATGTATTGTGAACTGATCCCCACCCATGCGCAACGTGATAACGAGCTAAACGATTTAAACCTTTTTAGCGTGCAACAAGGCAATTGTTGCAAATTACTTAAAAATAAATAATATGATATCGGCAGCCTGCCGCCGCCGACCCGGCGCCTGGGCGACTTGCGGCTGGAATGCGGGATGCTCCGGGCACTCGAAAAGGACGACCTGCCGTTCCTGGCCAGGTCGGCGTTCCTGCTGGCCGGCGGCCTCTGCCATTCGAGCAAGATCGCCGTCGACTTTTCCGAGCCGGCCACGCTGCGCTCGGCCACGCTGGTCGAGGCCGAGCGCCGGCAGCACCATCCCCCGCTAGATTTGTTATCGATACAACGCGGCGATGAAGTAACCCCCGGCAGCCAGCACGCCACTCACGACATACAGGGCGCCACGCACGAATGTCACTTGGTGGCGCAAGCCATCAACCTTGTCGCCGATGAACCTCACATCGGCAAGCAAGCGTTCCATATTGCTTGACAGCTTGCCGATCTCAAGCAGCACAAAGCGCTGATCGGCTTCATTCTCGGAGTTCATTGCCATGGCGGCCTCCCATCGTCGATGGCAACCATCATATACCGCAGGACACACGGCGATGGAATACACTGCAATCGTGCTGCGGCAAGCTTGACATGGATCAGTCCACGCAGCGACCACCGTTCCCCGTTGCGCGATAGCGGTCTGGGGGGCAGTGGGACGGTTATGCAAAGCTTTCCATAACCATTTTATGGAGAACCCATAATATTCCGCAGGCCGCGCAATCAGTCAGTACATAGTGGATTTCAGGCGCTCGGGCAAGTCGGCATCGTATTTCAGGCCATCAATTGCCCCATCACTCACCTCCTCAAGTATCTTCCCCAGACTCGGCAGAGCATCGCGGGCGACGTGCCTGAAATGATCCCAAAGGCTCGACCGCAGCACGGCACGGGAGCACTGGAAGAAAACAGCTTCAACCTTTATCACCAACACGGACCGAGGGGGCTTCCCATCAACACAAAACGCCGTCAGCAAGTCTGGGTCGAGGTGGATCGATGCCTTGCCCACGACCCGAAGTGTTTCCCCAATCCCAGGTATCAGGAACAGGAGAGCAACGCGCGGGTCATGAAGAATATTGCGCAAGCTGTCTACCCGGTTGTTTCCCCGCCGGTCCGGCAGGAGCAAGGTGTTCGCATCGTGAACGCGGACGAATCCGGCCGAGTCGCCTCGCGGCGACAGATCCATTGCCTCCGATCCACTTGTTGCGAGCAGTACAAAGGGCGCAGCCTCGATCAATTCCCGATACCGAGGATGCACGTAGGAGACTTCCTTCTTAACCGATGCGGCAGCAGGCGCACCATAAAGTCGCTCAAGCGTATCGATATCCGAGACGGCGTAATTAGGGTCAAGCTGGATCACGTTGGTCTACCTCCTCATGATAAAAACCCGGAACGCTAACTTGGCAGTGGCCGATTGCCGTCGATTGTACCCGCCACCGCATAGTGGTCCGGCGCGCGTACCCGATTTTTCCCGCCCCCCCGTTGCGCGTTACAAAATTTTGTTGCGGCAGTTGCCTAATGGAACTAGATTGACGCTACAATGAAGCCCTGTGCATCCGCATGCAACGCCGCCCCTTTTCCAGATTAAGCCCAGCCATGTCCCAAGAGAGAACACCCCTGCACGAAGTCAGCACCTATAGCAAGGACACGCCGGTCGGTTGTCCCGATATCAACGGCCGCGCCGCCGTGTTCGTGCCGACCGCGCTGTTCGACGTCAGCAGCTCCACCACCATCCGCAAAGGCGCCGGCATCGTCGGCTACGGCAACGCCGACGGTTCGCTGACCGTCTACTTCGAAGCCAACCGCTTCGACGAGAGCAGCCTGCACAAGTGGGAAAACAAGGCCCGCAAAGCCTACGACCGCATGGTGGCCGGCGCGCCGACCGTGTCCAAGGCCAAGATGGACCCGAAGATGGTCGAGCAGATCGGCTACATCGACGGCTCCGGCATCCAGCTCAAGCAGCCGGAACAGTTGCAACACTGGCTGCAAGTGTCGAACGCGCTCGACACCGCGCCGGCCGATGCCATCATCGTCTGGAAGACCAAGTAAAAAGTTAGCATAAAGACAGAGACGGGCAGTAGTCCTACAAAGTGTCGGACATTCGGCTGATGCCCGTCCTGCAACTCCCGGGCTATTCTGGAATCACTGGAAGTCCAACCCCTGCTGGGAGCTTGTCATGGCACGCTATCTCCATATCGCCTTCGGCGCGCTGTTGCTCAGCCTGGCCTGCGCGTCGACCTATGTATTGTGCTCGGAAAACGCCCTGCAAGACCAAACCATCTCGCTCTACCAGCTGCGCTAAGTCCTCACTCGCGCAAGCCCAGCATGTTCACCAGGCGGTTCAAGTCCCCCTCTTCCCGGATGATCTCGGCCATCAGCTCGGGCAGCGGCATGCGCCCCCAGTTGACGGCGCGCCGCAACAGGTACGGCGTCGGGCTGTGCGGCTCCACCAGGCTCAGATAATCGGCGATCGCGCCCAGCGCGGCGTACGCCTCGTCGCGGTTCTTCCAGCCTGACAGGGCCACCGGCGGCAGCGCCGGGACCGCTGCCGGGCCATTCCCTTGCTCGCCGCCCTGCGGCTGTTCCGGCGTCGTCATTTCTTCTTCCTTTTGCTCGGGGACCAGTTGCTGCAGCACGCGCTCCAGCGCCACCAGCGTCCCCTTCAGTTTAGACAGATTCGGCGCCTGCGCGCCCAGCTGCAGGTCGACAAACGCCAGCATCGTTTCCAGGCAGTTCAGGCAGCGATGCACCACCTGCTGGCGGTTGGCCAGCTCGCGCCCGAGCCGCTGATGGGCGTAAGCGATCACTTCGATGCGGGTCAGCGCCAGCTCGCCGTCGGCGTTGGCGTTGGCATTGGCGTGCGCGTCGCCGGCATGCCCGCCCAGCTCGCGCGCCGTCATGCGCTCCCAGTCGGACAGGCTCTGGGCCGGCGGCTTGCGGCCGTTGATTTTCAGGATGGGCACGTGCACCCGCAGCGTCGCCGACAGCGATTCGTTGAGCCACTCGAGCGGCGCGATGCGGGCGTCGGCGTCGCCGTCCTGGATGGCTGGATGCAGGCTGTCCCAGAACTGGCGCAGCAGCCGGTCCACCAGGCTCAGGCCGCGATACAGGCCGTCGATGCCGTACTGCCGGGTCCACGCCTCCAGCAGCCAGGCGGCGATCTGCAAATCCTTGGAGCGCCCGCCCAGCATGCTCTTGCAGCGCGCCTCGATCAGCGCCCAGTCGGCCTTCTTCAGCGGCCGCTCCCATTGGCCCATCGGCAGGCTGGGGTCGTCCTCCTCGCGCGCCAGCCGGATCTCGGTGAAGATCGGATCGTAGCGCAGCGCCGGGCCGCTGGGCTGGTCGGCGGCTATCGGCTTGAGCAGCTGTTCCAGCTCCTGCTGGTGTTCCATGCTCATCAGGGAGAGCGGTATCGGCAGGCTGGGTGCGTTCATAGGGGCGCTCGGGGTCTCGGGACTGGGTGTTCGCTCATCGGAAATCAAGTGGCGCGCCTTGTCGACCAGGTTGAGCAGATTGTCCTTGATGGTCGCCATGCGCACTTCCGCCTACGGTAGCATCTTGCCGAGCTGGTGCGCAAAAAACTTGGCGGCCAGTGGCGAGGTCATCTTGTGCAAATCCACCACCGTGGCGCCGGTGGGCACGTAAATCTTTTCCGACAGCGCCAGCAGCCGGCCGGTGTCGAAACCGTCGTCGACCTCATGCATGGCGATCAGCACGTGGTCGGAGCCGTTGTCCAGCAGCGCCTGGAAGGGATTGGGGCCGGCGTAGTGCGAGGGCCAGCCGTCGTCGATGCACGGGTGCAGGTTGTAGAAGCCCAGCCTGGGCCACTGGAACAGGCGGGCGTCGATGCGCTGGCCGAAGGTGGCGGCGATGCACAGGTCCGGCTGCCACTGGTCCTGGAACAGCCGGCAGAACTCGTCCGTCTTGACGCGGCCCTTGTACGGCACGATGCCGTGCGATAGCGCCAGCCGCTCCACCATCAGCTCCTCGGCCGGCGTGTGCGGATAGGCCCAGACCCGCCGTGCGCGGCTGACATGGGCCGAGCCGACGTCGTCGGTGGCCACGCCGACCACCCGCACCCGCTGCGCCAGCGGCCCCTTGAGGAGTTCGCTCAGCACGTGGAAGCCGCGGTGGAAGCTGCCGAACACGGCAACGCGCACTAGGGGTGGCAGGGTGGACATGGCATCACCTTAATAAAACCCGGCCTACCACGCCGGCGCCTTGACGGGGAACACCGGCGGCCACACCAGCGGTGCGTGCTTGCCGGCCGCGCTCACGCTCAGCCGCACATACACCTTGGCGCGGCTGTCGCGGGTGGCGATGCGGCCGTCGCCGACCGCGCTCAGCGGGAATTCGAACTTGAGCAGCTGGGCGCGCGCGCCCGACAGCGGCGCCGCCTCGGCCTCGCGGTAGGCCGACACCAGGCTGAACAGCGCCCACGGATCGTCGAAGCGGTAGCTGACGGTGCGCTCGTCGACCGCCATGCCGGGGTGGCCGGCCTCGGGGCGGGGCACCACCGGGCCGTCCTGCGCCAGCCGCAGGGTCAGCACCACCGGCAGCCCCGGCTCCCAGCGCAGCGGCCGCGCGGCGTCGCGCTGGTGCACGCTCTGGCCGCCGATCGCCAGCGACCAGTCGATGATCTTGTTGCCTTCGCTCTCGACGGCGCTGTTGGCGCGGAACTCCACCATCACGTCCAGGCCGGCGGCCTGGCCCTCCTCGGCCGGGTACAGCGGCGCCAGGAAGGTGCGCACCTTCTGCATCTGGTCGTCGACCTTGCGCACCGTGCTGGCCGGCGACGGCCGCGTGGCGTCGCGGTCCGAGGCCAGCGCCAGCACATGGGCCTGGTCGAACAGCTTGAGCACCGCGCCCACCTCCTCGACGTCGGCCGGCACCCGCTCGCCCGGCCCGCCCTTGCCGCCGGCGTCGGCCGTCAGCGCGCGGAACGGCGCGCGGTTGGCCAGGTTGGCGTTGAAGGCGTCGGCGAAACGGGTCCAGGTGTCCTGGTAGCGGGTCTGCGTCAGCTCGCGGCAGCGCGTGTACAGCCCCGCCTGCAAGCCCTGCATGCGCTCGCCGAACAGGTCGCCGGCGCGGCGCTGGGCCGCGCGCGCCGACAGCTTGTCGAGGCAGTTGTCGATGCTCAGGTCGGCCGCGCCGGACAGGATGAACCGCTCCAGCGTGGTCAGGCTGCTGCTCGGGCTCTTCAGCTTGTAGCGGCCCAGGTCGGCCACCGTGGCCTGCCAGCGCAGCACCGAGGCATTGCCGCTGGCGTCGCCGCCCAGCTGCGCCAGCAGCGCCTCCGCGCTCTTGCCCACGGTTTCGATGAAGGCGATCTGCTGCCCCACGTAGGCCTGCAGCCCGCCCGGGTCGGCGGCGCCGAAGGCGTCCACCAGCGGCGCCCTGGCGCCGTTCCAGGAACGGAAGGCGCGGTCGCGCGGCATGAACAGGTCGGCGCGGGTCAGCGTATCGTCGAGCTGCTGCAGGCGGCTCAGCGCGTCCTGCGTCAGCACGGCCGACAGCTGCTCGGCCACGCCGGCGCCGCCGTTCTCCAGCAGCCAGGCGCGCACCCGCAAGGCTTTCGCGTGGTCGGCCTCGTTGACCGGGGCCGGCTGCTCGCGCGCCGAGACCAGGTAGGCCTGCGCCAGCAGCTCGCGCGCGCTGTCGGCCAGCGCGGCGTCGGCCAGGCGCGCGGCCGGCCCCTGCAGCATGGCCGGGAATTTCGGCAGGAAATCGGTCTGCACCCGCTTGCGCGTGTCCGCCAGCGCCAGCACCTGGTCCAGCCGCGTCGGGTCCCAGCTGACGGTGGCGCCGGCCCCCACCTCGGGCAGGCGGCCGGCGTGGCCGGACTTCATGAACGGCTGCGACAGCAGGCCGTTGAGCGCGTCCAGCAAGGCCCGGCGGTCGGGCGCGAAGTTCCACGAGGACTTGGCGTCCGACCATTCCAGCCCCTGGCTCAGCCCCAGCCCATGGTTGTCATCGGCCATGGGCGCGTCCCACTGCGCGCTGAACCAGCGGAAGCCGTCCTCGGTCTGCGAGCGCGCATCGTCGGCCGCCTCCTTGCCCAGCAGCGCGACGCTGCCCACCTGCTGCAGCAGATGGGTCCAGTTAGGACCGAGGTCGAGTTTCTCGCCGCGCATCCAGCCGCCGGTCCCCGTCAACAGATAGCCTTCCTGCGCGTGCAGCGCGTTGCGCAAGGCCTGCCAGGGCGCGATGTTGACCTCGGCCTTGGGGTCGCCCTGGTACAGCGCGGTCAGGCTGTCGTTGACGTCCTTTTCGGCCTTGAGCAAGCCGTTGTTGAAGAACAGCCGGCTGGACAGGGCCTTGACGCCCAGCCCGAACGCACAGGCCGAGGCTTCCTGCATCGGCTCGACCGCCAGCGTCGGCTTGCTCCTGGCCACCGTGCGGAACAGCGCGGCGGTGCGCTTCAGGTTGCCGTTCATCTCGCGGTTCAGCAACACGTTCACCGCCAGCGCCAGGTCATCGCCGGACGGCGTGTCGGCGCCGGGCGTCTTGAGCCGCATCATCGCCTGCACCGCCTGGTCGAGCTGCGCCACCCCGTCCACATAGGCGTTCAGCGCGGCGTACTCCGGCACCGTGCCCACGTCCAGCCCGCCGGCCGGCGTCGCCCCCGGCTGCCTGATGAATTTCGGCGCGGCGCACAGCCTGCCGATGATCAGCGTGCCCGAAGCGGCGTCGAGCGGCTTGCCGCTCAGTTCGCTGACGCGGGCGTAGGCCGCGCGCAGCAGCGGGTCGAAGGCGGTGTCGGCGAAGCTCTTTTCCATGCGCCGCTGCACCTGGTCCTGCAAATCGTTGAACCATGACCACGAGCCGGGCATGAAGGGCGACCACAGGTGGGCGTTCGAGATCTGCTCGATGCTGGCCAGCGCCTCCAGCGCGCGCTGCTGGTTGCGCTGCGGATCGACCACATGGTTGTTCCTCACCAGCTGGCTCATCCTGGTGTCGCGGTTCAGCGCCTGCAGATTGCTCACCACCTGGGCGCCCAGCGCGTGCAGGCGCAGCGAGGAAAACAGCAGCCCCAGCACCCACACCGCCGGCAGCGCCACGGCGACCCAGCGCGCCGCGCGGTTCATCGCCGGGCGGCGCATGCGGTGCTGCGACGAAGAGCGCACCAGGCCGGCCTCGGCAAAGATCTTGCGTTCGAAAATATCGCGCAGGAAGGCCGGCACCGCGCTGTCGCGTCCCGCCCGGTATGCGGGCGCGTCCGCGGCCGGCGACGGCACGGCCCAGTCGGGCAAGGCGGGGCCGGCCGCCGCCATGTCCGGCTGGGCCGCCAGGGCGCCGTCGTGCCCGGCCGGCGCCTGGCCCTCGCCCAGCAGCGCGGCCTCGTCGCTGCAATCGCCGGTCAGGTAGATGCCGCGCAGCAGGAACGGTTCGTGGTAGGCGCTGGGCCGCATCAATTCTTCGGCAAACATTTTCAGGCCGGTGCGCAGGCGCTCGACCTGGTTGGGCAGCAGGAAGTAGGCGCTGCTGTCCGAATCCGACGGCTCCAGCGCGCACAGCTCGGCGCAGCTGTCGGACAGCGTGCGGCCAACCTCGTTCATCGCGGTGTCGATCCACTGTCCCTGGAACGGCGCGACCAGCTCGTGCGGCGACGACCAGCCCAGCATCGAACGGCGCAGCGGCTCCGGCAGCGCCGCCGCGAAGCGGGCGAAGCCGGGGATGGTTTCGCAGTCGGTGATCGCCAGGTAGATCGGGAAGCGCAGCGCCAGCCGGTTCTGCGCCAGCCACAGGCGGCGGTGGATGGCCTTGGCGCGCGCTGCCAGGTCCAGCTGGCCGGCGCCCTCGACATCGAGCAGCGCGCTGGCCGGCAGCGCCACCACGATGGAATCGAAGGGCCGCTCCGGCCGGTAGTTGCGGCACAGGCCGAGGAAATCGTCCCAGGTGGTGTTGGCCATGGCGTTGGCGCCGGCGGCGTCGGCGTCCGGCGTGCCCAGCGCGTCCGATTGCAGCTGCACCGCCACGCCCTGGTCGAAGAAGTTCCAGCTGATGCCGTGGGCGCCGGCGGTCAAGGTGCTGTCCGCGCTGAGCGCGCTCTGCAGGCCCGATTGCAGCAGCGGCAGTTCGCGCGCGGCGCTGCCCTCGTTGAGCACCAGGGTCCAGGCCAGGCTGTAGCGCTCCGAGCGGGCCGCGATATTGTTTTCGATCAGCTCGACGGCCACGCGGAACGATTGCTTGAGCGAATCGGCGCTGATCTGGCGCGGCTTCTGGTCGGCCGGCTGGTCGGCCTTTTCCGCGCCCTTCATCGCCGCCCAGATGACGATGGCGAACAGCAGCATGACGAGCAGCGTCAGCACCAGCAGGGTGGCTATGGCCGTGTTATCAGACAAGAAGTTCAACACTATGCGCTCATCCCCGAGTTAGTCGTTCCCGCCTGCGCGGGAATGACGAGTTATGTTCATCCATCACACGGTTGCCGACAGCGCGGCGCGCACCGGCCACGATTGCCACAACCACAGCAGTTCAGACAGTCCCAGCAAAATCAGCAGCGCCAGCACGAACATCAGGCCGCTGCGATTGAACTTGGGCAGGCGCCGCGCCGCCAGGTGCGACAGGGTGCTGGCATACGCCTGCTCGGACAGCGTGCGGTCGCGCCCCTGCAGGTCGGCCGGGCGCAGGTAGACGAACTGGAACAGCTCGCGCCGGTACTCGGCGATCTTGTCCTGTTTCTGGCCGCGATACCGGCCCTGGAAGCCCAGCGACAGCAAATACAGGTAGAGCCGGCCGACGTTGCGGCGCGACGCCTCGCGCTCGCGCAGCAGCTGGTCGAGGTCGTCGAACACGCGCTCGCCGGCAAAGCTGGACTTGAACAGCGTGGTCTCGATCAGCACATGGCGCCAATGGTTGCGCCCGGCCCATTCGGTGTTGAGCAGCACCTCGTCGGCCAGCGCCGCCTTCAGGAAGCGGCCCTGGGCCTCGGCCTCCATGCCGGCCTTGCCGACGATGCGGCGCGCCTCCAGCGACTGCAGTTCGATCAGCTGGCACAGCTGGCGGCTGAGCGCCTCGGCGGCCGCCCTGGCATCGCCCTCGCCGACCCGGGTGGCCGCCTGCGCCGAGCGCGACAGCACGTCGTAGAAGTCGCGGAACTGCACCGAGGCCAGGTCCACGCCCTCGCCGGCGCCGCCGCTCCAGGCCGGGGCCGCGCTGTTGCCATTGCTGGCCTTGCTTGCACTGTCAAATAGCATGCTCACGGCCTCATCCCTTTATGAACAACACCACTTCCTGCGGGCGCTGCCCCTGCAGGCTTTCATTGGCGTTGCTGATCAATAAAGCCTGGTCGGCCACGATGAATTGGTCCGACACCTCCACGCTGAACAGGGTGTAGCCGGCGCTGGCGCGCAGGCCCAGCTCGGGCGCGGCCTCGATGCGGGCGCGCGGCGCGCCCAGCACGCGGCGGTCGGTCAGCGAGGTCCACACCGTCTGCGAGCCCACCACCGCGCCCGCCATCCATTGCGTGGCCTCGCGCTCGGGCTGGCCGCGCAGGCCGATCACCAGCCGAGCGCCGAGCCAGTCGGCCTGCATCGCCAGCGAGAACGCCTGGCCGTCGTAGCCGAACACGCAAGTCTTCCATTCCTGGCTGACCTCGCCCACCAGGTCGGCCAGCGCGCTCAGCACGGTGTCGAAGGCCGGGCCGCAGTCGGCGTGGTCGTAGGCCGGCGGCAGGATGGGCACGGCGCCGGGGCGCAAGGTCGCCAGCGGACCGAGCTGCGCGCACAGCGCCAGGTACAGCGGCAGCGGCTGCACGGTCGCATTGCGCAGCAGCGCCTCCAGCTGCGGCAGGTTCAGGATCAGGCTGGCCAGGCGCGCCTTTTGTTCCAGCATATTGATGCGGTCCTCGGTGCGCGACGACGGCTGCGCGGTCTGGCGCGCCAGGAACACCGCCTTGTTGCGCATCTGCGTGGCCAGCTGCTGCGCGCGCTGCAGCACGCCGGCGGCGGCCGGCACCTCCAGCATGGCCGGCAGGAAGGGGCCGCGCCGCACGATCTCGTTGCCCTTGTTGACCGTCAGCAACCGCAGCGCGGTGTAGGCGGCCGACGGCACCGGCCCGGCCGCCAGCGCCAGGTTGACCGCCATGCGCGGCACGTCGGCCGGCAGCGCCTGCGACACCTCGTCCTCCACCGTCGGGCTCTCGATGCCGCGGAACATGGCCGGCTGGCCGGGCTGGCGCAGCGAACGCGTGTTGCCCACCACCAGGTACACCGACAGGTCCTGCTGCGCCATCGCCTCGGCCCACGGCGCCAGGTCCAGCTCCAGCGGCAAGCCTTGCGCCAGCGCGCTGTCGTAGGTCACGGCCATGCCGTTGGGCAGGATCGCCTGCAGTTGCTGGATGCGCAGCAGGCCGGTGGTCAGCAGCGCCTCGTCGATGAGCAGCTCGCGCACGCCCCAGCCGTAGGGATTGGTCGCCAGCGACTGCCAGGCCAGCAGCGCGTCGAGGCGCGCGCCCTCCTGCTGAAAGTGCTGCGGCGTCAGCATCATGCCTTCGTGCCACTGGATGCGATGTGAAAGTTGAGGGTCGGTCATTGAGCGGCTTCCATAAGCTTACCGTGCTGCGCCGGGCTTGGGCTCGCTCGCCACAAAGCCCTGCGCGTTGAGTTGCACCACATATCCCGAGGCGTTCAGCAGCAGGCGCGCGCGGTGCTCGCCGGGGTTGGCGTAGCCGGCGAACACCAGCGCGGCCCAGGCCTTCTGGTCGTCCCACTTTTTATCGGTCAACTTGATGGTCTGGGCCGGCACCAGCTCGTAGGGGTAGACCGTCAGCGCCTCCGGGAAGGTGCGCTGCAATTCCGCGCGCGTGGCGAACCATTTCGCGGCCGGCATGACCAGCAGCGCATCGAGCACGGCCGGGTCCTTGACCAGCACCACGTCCACCGCCAGCGCGCTGTTGCCGTTGGCGTCGTCGGCGGCGCGCAAGGTCAGCGTCTTCCAGCCGGGCGAGGCCATGCTGGGGCCGAACAGCGCACGCGTGGCGCCGCAGCCCGCAAGCAGGCCCAGCAGCACAAGCAGCAGCACGCCGCGGCGGGGAATCGAGATCATCATCAGTTGCATAAGTCCATCTTCAAGGCGGCCACTAAAGGTCCGTCATTCCCGCGCAGGCGGGAATCCATAGACCACAGGTTCAGTTGCTCAGCATGGATTCCCGCTTGCGCGGGAACGACGTGCGTACTGCGCAGGCCATAGCCCACGCCGGCGCAAAACACTGTGAACAGAGCAATCAACAACAGCAACAACACGGACAGCGCTTGCTTGCGGGTGAAGACGAGCTTCAGCGTGGACGGATGCCAGACTTCGGAATCTTGCTCGTTATTAATATACAGACCATCCGCCACCAAGGCAATCAGAGCCGATGATATAAGAAAGGAAAGCAAATTCCTCGGCCCCTCGCACAACACTTCGACTAGCATAAACACCGGCAACACCGCCTCCAGCGGCAGGCCCAGCGAGGCCATCACGAAGCCGCCCAGCAGCACCGACTTCACGCCTGCAATGCCCACCGACCATAGCGCGGCGGTCCAGGACAGCGCGCAGATCAGGGCGATGTCGGCGGCGCCCAAGCCATGGTGGTACAGGTTGGCGATGTAGATCGCCAGCACCGCGAAGAACATCGCCTCGCCGGCCTTGATGAACACCGGCGCGATCGGCGAGACCAGCTCCACCATGCCGCGGCTGAAGCCCAGCCGCACGCTCATGCCGTGGATGAAGCCGGGCACCGCCGCCACCGCCACCGGCGAGAACAGGCAAACCGTGATCGGCTCGCGCAGCGCCAGCAGCACCAGCCACGGCGACTTCTTCAGCTTCCAGCAGATGATGGCGATGGCCGCCGCGCACACCGCGAAGGCGGCGACAAAAAAGGTCGCCAGGAAGCCGCCCAGCAAGACGATGGCCTCGACCCCGGCGCTGGCGGTGGCGGCCGCCGCCAGCACGAAGGCGGCGGCCGGCAGCAGGCCGTTGATGCGGTTCACCAGCGATTCGAGCGCGCGGTACACGCCCTCGAAGATGCCGCTGAGCTGGGCCGAGCGCTGCGGGTCCTGCACCGCCACGGCGGCGCCGAAGCACAGCACGCCGATCAGCACCGACGGCAGCGCACCGTAGGCCAGCACGCCGAAGAAATTGTTCGGCACCAGCGCGCCGATGTCCCACAGCTCGGCGGCGGCGCCGTCGTCGCCGCGCATGCTCATGCTCAATTGCGATTCCGAGCCCAGCGCCAGCTTGCCCAGCGCCGCCGTCTGCGCCGCCGACATGCCGGAACCGGCGCCGCCCAGGCTGGCCACCAGCACGCCCACCACCGCGCACAGCAGCATGGCCAGCAGCGCCATGCCGGCCAGCCGCGCCAGCCGCACGCCGGAACCCGGCTCCGACGGCAGGCGCTGCAGGCCGAAGTAGACCGCCAGGATCACGAACGGCAGCGCCGCCATCTGGATCAGCGACAGGTACAGCATCGACACCGCCGCCAGCAGGTCCGCGCTGCCGGGAAACAGCGTGCCGATCCAGCCGCCCAGCAGCATCGCGCCCAGCAGCGTGGCCGGATGCTGGAAGATATCCCTGATCTGGAACATGGCGGGTTTGGCGAGGGTCTGCATGGCCGGGCCTAGAGCTTGACGGGCGCGGCGCAGATGGTCGCCACGGCGGCGCAGCTGCCGATCACCGTGACCGCCGTGCGCGCCATGGCGCAGATCGGATCGACCGCGATCAGCAGGATGAAGGCCGCCTCGAACGGCAGCGTCAGATAGCTGCAGATGGTGCCCACCAGCGACACCGTCACCACACCGGCCATGCCGGCCGAGGCAAAGCCGGACAGCACCGACACCAGCACCAGCACGCCCAGGTCCAGCGGCGACATAGCCCGGCCGTACAGCGCGGCGATGAACAGCGTGGCGCAGACGAAGTACGCGACCGCCCCCACCCGCAGCAGCGAGATGCTGAGCGGCACCAGCAGCTCGACCCGCGCGCGCGCGAACTGCAACTGGTCGACCAGGCCGCTGACCATGGCCGGCATGCAGGTGGCGCTGTTGTTGGTGGCCACGCCGAGCGCGAACGGCTCGCGCATGGCCGCCAGCACCGCGCCGTAGGGCACGCCGGCGCGGCGGCTGATGAGCGCCATCGCCAGCGCCATCAGCAGGCCCGACACCAGCAGGAACAGGATCACGAAGCCGGCCATCGCGGCGATCGGCTGCAGGCCGGTCTGCGCCACCTGGCTGGCCGCCATGCACACCAGCACGAAGGGGATCGGCAGGTTGACCCAGCGCGTCAAGGTCTGGCAGGCGTGGTAGATGGTCTCCAGCGCCTGGTGCAGGCCGCCCGAGATGCGGCTGGGCACCTGGCCGGCGGCAAAGCCGAACAGCAGCGCGAACACCAGCGCCTTCAGCGTTTCGCCATTGGCCAGCGAGGCGAAGATGTTTTGCGGGATCAGCGATTGCAGCACGTCCTTCAGGTCGGTATGGTGGGGCGGCGTCTCCTCGGCGCGCATCGCCATCTCGGTGTTGCTGCTGTCGCCGTCGGCGCTGATGATCTTGCCCAGCGCGGCGCGGGTCTCGGCCGGCAGGTTGCCGCCCGGCCGCACCAGCAGCGAGCCCGCCGCCGCCAGCACCGCCACGATCAGCGAGAAGCTGACGAACACCACCACCACCCGCTTGAAGATGCGCGCCGCGCCGCCGTCGCGGTACAGGTTTTGCAGGCTGAAGATCACCGCCGATATCATGAACGGCAGCACGATCATCCGCAGCAGGTCGACATAGACGACGCCCACCGCGCCCAGGTGCCGCGCCAGCGACGGCGCGGCCCAGCCCAGCAGAGCGCCGGCCAGCACGCAGCCGACCACCGTCCACGGGTTCAGGGCCCAGTGCTGGAAACGCTGCATGCCGGTTGGAGCGTCCACGTGTTTTCCTTATTTGATGGCTTTGAGCACGCTGCTGGCGGTGGGCTTGTCGGCCCGCTGCGCGATCAGCTCGTTGACGAAGGACAGCAGGGTCAGGTCGCGGATGCCGACCATGATGCTGAGCGGCGACTCCAGGTCGTTGAAGGTGACGGTGCGCAAGGTCAGCGCCAGGCTGGGATCGTTGTTCAAGATCTGCATCACCTCCAGCTCGTCGCGATAGGCCGCCACCACCTCGCCCTTCTTGGCGGCGTTGACGGCGTCGCTCCAGGTCGGGTAGCTGACCAGCTTGGCCTTGGGGAAGTTGCGGCGGCCGAATTCCTCCCACGACGAATTGGCGATCACGCCGATGGCGCCGGTGAAGTGGCGGATCACCTGCGGCAGCGGCCGGTCGCCGGCGATCTCGGCGAAGCGGATGCGGTTGATCAGCAGCGCGTGGCCGAGCCGCATGTAGGCGACGGAAAAATGCACCGACTGCCCGCGCTTGAGCGTGCGCGCCAGGCGGCTGATGCCGAGGTCGGCCTGGCCGACGGCCACCGTGTCGGCCACGCCGTCGAAGGTCCTGGGGCTGCGGTCGAAGCGCACCGGCACGCCCAGCTCCTTGCCGATCAGCCTGGCGAGATCGACGTCGGTGCCGACCAGATCGCCGTTCTTGACCGAGAAGAACGGCGGATTGTCGGTCGCCAGCATGGCGACCACCAGCTCGCCGCGCGTGACGATGCGGGCGATATCGGGCGCCAGCTGGCGGCCGTCGGCCACCTTGACCAGCGGCGAGCGGTCCGCTTCGGCGGCCGCGGACGACGCCGCCGCGCGCGCCTTCTGTCCGCCCTGCGCCCACGCCGCGCCGCCCAGGCACAGGCTCAGGCACAGCGCGGCCAGCAGCACGGCGAACTGGTGCGCGCGCTTCATTGCGCGGCCTTTTGCGCGGCGTGCACGCGCTCGGTCACGGGCGCGGCGGCGGCGGCGGCCTCGCCGCCGATCTTGCCCTTCAGCTGTTGGCGGGCGCGGCTGGCGGCGTTGTCGGCCACGGCCGGCGCGGGCCGCTCGGCCATGCTCTGCCCGACCTGGTAGCCCAGGGCGAACAACAGCACCAGCAGCGCCACGCCGGAGAAGATGGCCAGCGCGATCAGGCGGGGAGTAAGGCTGAATCGGTATTCCATGGTGGCGGTCGCGGTGAGGGGTTCAAGGAATGGAAACGGTGGCCTGGCCCGGCGCGTTGATCTCGATCACGCCGCCCCACATGCACATCAGTTTCGACGAATTGTTCAGCGCCGGCATATTGCCGATCAGGACAGTCGGCGAGCCCGGCACCCACGGCGCGGTGGTGGCCGGGATGCACGGCATCGGCGTCAGCACGCCCAGCGCCGCCGCCGTGGCGGCCGCCACCATCGGATTGGCCATCGACTGGCACATGCCGAACGGCAGGATGTTCACCATCGGCTTGTTGTCCATGATGTTGGCGTCGGGCACGGCGGTCAGCACGGCGTTGGCCGGCAACACCATCAGCGTGCCCGGCGCCACGCCGAAACTACATTTGAGCATCGCGCCCATGCAGACTTGCTGTCCCATCAGCTTCCCCTCACCAGCTTGTGCAGCCGGTCCAGAATCGCCGGCGCGGCGGCGGCGTTGTCGGTGCGCTTGCCCTTGGGGTCGAAGCGCGCCGGCGAGCCGACCGGCTTGCCATCGCGGTAGATCACTTCCTCCATCAGCTCGCCGTCCGGCCAGTAGCGGCGCAGCGGACCGTGCAGCAGGTTGGCGCGGTAGTTGCAGGTCTGCACCACGCCGCCCTGGGCGTCGTAGTCGGTCGACTCGCCGTCCATCAGGCCGGCCTTGTAGTGCGACTTGCGCACCCGCAGGCCTTCGTAGAAAAATTCCGCCGGCCCGTGGATCTGGCCGTCGAACATGTTCAGGCGCGCGCTCAGGTGGCCGGCCTCGTCGTAGGACAGCGACTGGCCGGCCGCCACGCCGTCCACCATCATCTGGCGCGCCACGCAGCGGCCGTTGACGTAGGTTTCCATCAGGCCGTGCGCGATGCCGTGCTGGAACTGCGATTGCTGGATCAGCTTGCCGTCCGGCGCGAACACGGCCATGGGGCCGTGCATCTTGCCCGCTTCGAAGTGGGTCTTCATCAGGGTGCGGCCCTGCGCGCTGAACTGCTCGAACGGGCCGTGCAGCACGCCGTCGCGCAGCCAGGCGCGTTGCAGCAGCTGGCCGCCTTCGCCGTGCTCCTCCAGCAGCTGCGGCGCAAGGGGAGGCTCAAGCGCGGCGGCCAGCGGTTCTGGTGGCAGTCCGGTGTCGCTCATGTCAGTTCACCTTGGCCATGGCGCCCTTGAGGGTCAGCATCGCGCCGGCCTCCACGGTCTGGGTGGCGTCGGCCTTGCTGTTGATCACAGGCGCCTTGTTATCCATCTGCACGGCGGCCTGGTTGACCATCTTGGTGCCGGCCTTGTTGGTGAAGTCGGTGCCGGACTGGTTGGTCAGGGCGGTGCCGGCCTTGGCCGTCAGCGCCGTGCCCGCCGTGATGCCGTAGGTGGTGCCGGATTCCTCGGTCACCGCCGCGCTGGACTTGATGCTGATGTCGCCCGTCACCGTGATGGTCAGCTTGCCGTCGATGGTCAGCGCGTAGTCGCCGCTCACCTTGTGGGTGAACTTGGCGGCGTTGGTGTGCGTCTCGTCGCCGGTCACCGTGACCTCGCGGGTGGCCTTGACGTTGTGGACCTCCTTGCCCTTCTGCACGTCGACGGTGCGGTCGCCCTCTTGCAGCGTGTGGATTTCCGCGCCCTTCTTCACCGTCGTGGTCAAGGCGTTTTCGATCTCGGTCAGCATGTCCTTTTGCGCGTGCATATACAGCTGCTCGGCATCCTTCTTGTCCTCGAAGCGCAGCTCGTTGCCGGCCGCGCCCTGCTTGGACGACCAGGTGCGCATGATGGTCTGGGTCTGGTTGGCCGGCAGCTCGGCCGGCGTGGCGTTCTCGCCGTTGTAGACGCAGCCCGTCACCAGCGGCCGCTCGGGGTCGCCGTTCAGGTAGGTGATCACCACCTCCTGCCCCACGCGCGGCAGGAACAGCGCGCCGAAGCCCTTGCCCGCCACCGACTGCGCCACCCGCATCCAGGTCGAGCTCTTGTCGTCCTTGGCGCCGTCGCGGTCCCACGGGAACTGCACCTTGATGCGGCCGTACTTGTCGGTCCAGATTTCCTCGCCGCTGGGGCCGACCACCAGCGCCGTCTCGCAGCCGACCGCGCGCGGACGGGCCGTCTGCACCGGCGGGCGGAACGGCACCGTCACCGGAAACGCCTCGAAGGAATTGGTGTACATGTCGTCGCGCGCCGTGTGGTGCACGCGGCGCAGCACGAAGGCCGCGTTCAAGGCGGTGACGAAATGCTCGGACAAGGTGAACTTGGTGCCGGCGCAAAACGGATAGCAGAAGCTGTCGCCGCGCAGCACCTCGGCGTTGACCTGGCTGGCCTCCACGCGCAGCTGGGCGATCGCCGTGGCGGCCGCCGCCGCCAGGTGGCCGGTGGCGAACTCGTACACCGCGCCGCTGCCGCCGGCGGCCGAATGCGTGCCTTCCAGCGAGGTGCTGGGATTGATGAAGTCGTAGTCGTTGACGGTGGCCTTCTTCACCGCGATGGTGTTCTCGTGGGCGAAGCGCGACACCGTGTCGATCGCGTTGTGCATGCCGGTGCGCGGGAAGAAGCGCACCGCCGCCGCGCCGGCGCAATCGGCGAAGTTGGACGAGGCGTCGCCCAGCACCATCGTGTGCGCGCTGCTGCTGAAGGTGAAGAAATAAAAGATGCCGGCCTGCTCCATCAGGCGGCAGATGAAGTCGAACGCGGTTTCGTCGTACTGCACGATGTAGTCGACCGGGTCGTAGGTCTGGGTCAGCTTGTCGTCGAAGGTGATGCTGAAGTCGCCCAGCACGGCCTTGATGATGTCGGCCACCGACTTGGCCTGGTAGATCTTGCGGTCGCGCGACAGGGTCAGCAGCCACAGCATGGGCACCACCTCGGCCTCGTAGGTGGCGAAGTCCTGGTCGAAGCCGCTCTGGATGAAGCGCGACACCATGCCGGTGATGTAGCGCTTGGTACCGCCGGTGACGTCCAAGGTCACCGTCATGGTCTTGCCGACCACCGTGGCCGCGCTCAGGCTGGTGCTGCCGGAGCGCATGTGCAGGTTGAACTTGAACAGTTCGGAGATGCCCTCGCTGCCTTCGACCGCGTCCAGCAGCAGGTCGTTGTCGCCGAACGGCGACGACACCGTCAGCAGGCCGGCGCCTTGTTCGAAGCCGGTCCTCATGGCTGGCCCCGCAGCGGATGGTCGCGGAAGGCGTAGGCGAAGTGCTCATCGGCACCCACGCTCATGTGGATGGCGGTGAACGGTTTCAGCATCGACATCCGTTCCAGCACCAGCGACGACAGCAGCGGCAGCACCGTCTGCGTGAGGATGAAGTCGATGTTGCGGGCGCCGCTGTCGACCTCGGTGCAGCGGGCGGTGATCACCTCGGTCACGCGGTCGTCCCAGGTGAAGCGGGCGTTGTGGTTCTCGGCGAAGCGCGCCGCCAGCTTGGCCAGCTTGAGGTCGACGATGTTGCTGATCTGCTCGTCGCCCAGCGGGTAGTAAGGCACCAGCACCAGCCGTCCCAGGAAGGCCGGGCTGAACTGGCGCAGCAGGGCCGGCCGCAGTTGCTCGATCAGCTCGGCCGCGTCGGGCCGCTTGCCGTTGGCGCAGGCTTGCGTGATGACGTCCTGCGCCGCGTTCGAGGTCAGCAGGATCAGGGTGTTCTTGAAGTCGATGGTGATGCCTTCGCCGTCCTCCATCGTGCCCTTGTCGAACACCTGGAAGAACAGTTCCAGCACGTCCGGGTGGGCTTTTTCCATCTCGTCCAGCAGCACCACGCAATACGGGCGGCGGCGCACGGCTTCGGTCAGCACGCCGCCCTTGCCGTAGCCGACGTAGCCGGGCGGCGCGCCCTTCAGGCTGGAGATCGAATGCGCCTCCTGGAACTCCGACATATTGATCGTGACCATATTGCGCTCGCCGCCGTACAGCATGTCGGCCAGCGCGAACGCGGTCTCGGTCTTGCCGACGCCGGAAGGGCCGACCAGCAGGAACACGCCGACCGGCTTGCCCGGATCGTCCAGCTCGGCGCGGAAGGTGCGCACCCGGCGGGCGATCGCGTCCAGCGCCTGCGGCTGGCCGACCACGCGGTCTTCCAGCCGCTCCTTCAGCTGCAGCACGGTGTGGATTTCATCGGCCAGCATCTTGCCGACCGGGATGCCGGTCCAGCCGGAGATGACGCCGGCGACGATCTTCGAATCGACGCACACCGGCACCAGCGGCTCGTCGTCCTGGATCGCCTCCAGGCCTTTTTGCAGGCGCTGCAACTGGTCGCCGCGCGAGATGCGTTCCTCGTCGTCGAGCGCGGCGCGGTCGTCGGCGGCGGCGGCGATTTCGCGCCGCAGCACCAGGATTTCTTCGACTGCGCGGCGTTCCTCGGCCAGCTTCTCTTTCAGCCGCTCCAGGCGGGCCTGGAACAGCGCCTGCTGGAGCTCCATCTTGGCGATGGCGGCGGCCCGGTCCTCGCCGCGCGCGTGCTGCTGGCGGGCGATGCGCAGCTCTTCGCTGTTGAGGACCATCTCGTGTTCCAGCGCCTCCAGCTGCTGCGGCGCGCCGGCCTGGCCGATGGCGACGCGGGCGCAGGCCGTGTCGAGCACGCTGATGGCCTTGTCCGGCAACTGGCGGCCGGAGATGTAGCGGTGCGACAGGCGCACGGCGTCGGTCACGGCTTCGTCGAGGATCTCGACGCCGTGGTGTTTTTCCAGGGTGGCGACCATGCCGCGCAACATGCCGATGGCGGCGTCGGTGCTCGGTTCTTCCACCTTGACCACCTGGAAGCGGCGCGCCAGCGCGGGATCGCGTTCGACGTATTTCTTGTACTCGGCCCAGGTGGTGGCGGCGATCGTGCGCAGTTCGCCGCGCGCCAACGCCGGCTTGAGCAGGTTGGCGGCGTCGCCCTGCCCTTCGCTGCCGCCGGCGCCGATCAGCTGGTGGGCTTCGTCGATGAACAGGATGATGGGCGTGGCCGAGGCGCGCACTTCGGCGATCACCGACTTGAGGCGGTTTTCAAATTCGCCCTTGATGCCGGCGCCCGCTTGCAGCAGCGCCAGGTCCAGGGTGCGCACCACCACGTTGGCCAGCGACGGCGGCACCGCGCCGGACGCGATGCGCTGGGCGAAGCCTTCCACCACGGCGGTCTTGCCGACCCCGGCCTCGCCGGTCAGGATGGGATTGTTCTGGCGGCGGCGCAGCAGGATGTCGATGATCTGGCGGATCTCGGCGTCGCGGCCACGGATGGGGTCGATGCGGCCGGCGCGCGCCAGCGCCGTCATGTCCACCGTGTACTGGTCCAGCGACGGCGTGGCGCCGCCGGCGTTTTGCGGCGTCGGCATGGCGCCGGCCTGCGCGGCCGGCGCGGCGGACAGCGGCGCGCCGGTGACGCCGCCATCTTCCGACGAGCTGGCCAGCAGCGACGGCAATGCCTGCTTCAACTGGTCGCGCGGGATCTTCAGCAATTCGGGCGCGCTTTCGATCAGCATGCCGCGCAGGCTGTCCACTTCCAGCATCGCCAGCAGCACGGTGCCGGAGCGCACCTGCTGGCTGCCCAGCAGCATCGAGCTCAGCAGCCAGGCCTCCTGGAACAGCGGGATGAAGTGCGGCGACAGGGCCGGCGTGCGGCCGTTGCCGCGCTTGAAGCCGTCCATGCTGCGCTGCAGCTGCGCCGTCACCGCGCTTTCAACGATGCCGAAGCGTTGCAGCACCACCACAAAATCCGGCGCCCGCTCTTCCAGCAGGGTGAACAGCAAGTGCTCCAGGTCGACGTTGTACTGCGTCTGCTTCACGCACAGCTCGGCCGCATGCCCCATCGCCCGCTTGCATTCGGGGTTGAGCTTGGACAGCAAGGTGCGGATATCGATTTCCATGCCGCTCAATCCTCTTCCGTCGCCAGCAGGAAGTTCGCCGGCTGGTGGCGCGCGGTCGACGGGCCGGGGCTGCACAGCCAGGTGCTCAGGCCCAGGCGCGGCGGCAGCTCGGCGTTGGCGCTCAGGCGGGTTGCCGGCTGCAGCGCCAGGTCCAGCCGCAGCCGCACCTGGATGTCGCGTTGCAGATGGCGCGCCACCAGCCAGCCCAGCAGCGAGTTGTTCTTCGCGCCGGGCAGCAAGGCGGCGAACTGCGCCGGTTGCAGCGGCGGCGCGTCCAGCGCCATGCCGGCGCCCTGGTCCCAGGCCCGCGCGCCGAGGCAGGCGCCCATGCCCAGCCTCGCCGTCATCGGCGCCGGCTTGCCGGGATCGTGCAATTTGGCGCGGTCGCACAGCGCCAGCGCGTGCCAGCCGCCGACGAACTGCTTGCCGCGGAAATGCACGCCCATGCGGTCGCGCACCACGGCCAGCAGCGACACCATCGAGCGCGGCGCAGCGCCCTGCAAGCCCGCGTGGCGCAGCCAGGCTTGCTGGCCGTCCGGCCCGCGCACGCCCTCGGCCCGGCCCAGGCTGGACAAGGCATCCAGGCTGCGCACGATGGGCGCGCGGTTGATGCTGTCCGTGCTCAGCGCCAGGTGGTGCTTGCGGCGGCTGCGGTACAGGAAGCCCAGCAGGCGCTGGTTGAAAATGTCCAGGAAATCCAGCCCCGCCATGTCGCGCGCGCGGCGGCGTTCCATCAGCAGCTCGGTGAACGGCATCGGCAGCGGGCCTTGCGAGCCGGCCAGGGTCATCACCGGCGTCTTCAGCGTCAGCGGCGGGCCGGGCTGCCGGCTTTCATCCAGGCCGCTGACGTCGCTCGGCGCGAACGCCAGGTCGACCTGCGCCGACAGCCGCAGCGCCTCGTCCATGCCGACCGAGGTGCCGACGTGCGCGCGCGCGGGTTCGCTGCGCTCCAGGATGCTGATCGCCTGGAACAGATCGAAGGCATGCGGGTCGTCCCGCAATAGCGTCATCAGATCAGGCATTGGCGTCCACTCATGGCAGGCCACTGCATCCACGGTTCGCCGCCGCGCGTGACGGCCAGGCGGACGAAGGAATTGGCGGAGGTGTACAGGGCAAAGAAGCGCGACAGCACGCCGGCCAGCACCAGCGGCGAGGTGCCGACGAAGGCGTCGGCGTCGAACTCGAGCACGATGTCGGTGCCGCGGCAATGGCCGCGCCAGGTGTCGGCGCCGAGGCGCGCGGTGGCCACCGAGGCCGCCATGCTCTTGACGCCGCGCACCTGTGCCTGGTCGCGCGCGCTGTCGCCTGCGAACAACATCAACATCTGTTGCAGGGTCTGGACGCCGGTGGTGCCGTCCACCAGCGAGCGGTGGTTCAGCCGCAACAGCGCCACCAGCGACCACAAGGCCTTGGCCTCCATCACCGGCGGGCGCTGGGCGCTGGGCTGGTACAGCGCGCGGATGTCGGTCGAAGTGGATATGCCTTCGCCATAGAAACGGGTGCCGGGCGCGATTTGCTCGGCCAGGCCGCGATTGGTGCACAACAGCTGCGCGTACACCACCGGCTCGTCCGGCGTACGGTGGACGTCGGAGCGGTCGACAAAGCTCAGGTAGACGTCGGTGCCGGTGATGCCCTTGCGCATGCTCATCTCGCGCCGCAGCGACCAGAACACCTTGGCGTGCTCGGCGTCGGCCGCCGATTCGGCGAACACGCTGGGAATGACGGTGGGGCGCTCGGCGCGCGGATCGGAGGCGGTGACCGAGACCACCGAATGCACTTCCATCACGGCCTCGCGCTGGTAGTCCGGCACCAGGATGTATTCGTAGTGGCGGCGGTGCAGGCGGATCGGCTCGCTGGTGACGGGGAACAGGTTGACGGCGGGCACGCAGCCGAGCAGGAAGTTGTCGGCGCTCAGCTGCGACAGCACGCGCGCGCTGCGGTTGAACACGAAGCGCAGCGAGAAGCCCTCGCCCTGCCCCAGCAAGCCGCGCAGGCCGCTCAGGTCGAAGAACTGGAACTTGCGCGGGAAGGCGAAGTATTCCTGCAACAGCGCGTAGGCCGGATGGGCGTGGGCCGGCTGCGCCAGGATCGCCTCGTTCTCGTCGAAGCCCACCTCGCTCAGGCTGTTGGGGCCGAGGCGGTGCAGCGCGCCGCCGCCGGCCAGCAGCTCGATGCGCTCCAGGCCGCTGATCAGCAGTTCGTGCAGCGGCATGGTCGTCATCAGGTCGCCGGACAGGTGCAGGCGCAGGCGGTCCAGTTCCAGTTCGGAGACGTCGAGGCCGGGGTCGCAGCGCAGGTCGAGGCGCAGGGTGCGCGTGTCTTCCATCTTGATGGCCGCCACTTTGAGCGGCCACAGCGTGGTGCTCCACGCCACCTGGAAGCGGCAGTTCTCGCCGCTGGCGGCGGTGGTCGACAGCATGGCGCCGCGCGCCACCGGCATGCCGGCCATGACCTTGCCTTGCGACGAGTCCAGCTTCATCTGCACCACCGTCATGGCCGGCACCGGCTGCGTCAGGCTCGGGCACAGGTTGTCGAGCATGGCGCCGGCGATGGTGGGGAAATCGCGGTCGAGGTCGCGGTGCACGCGGGCCGTCAGGAAGGCCACCGATTCGATCAGGCGTTCGGTGTGCGGATCGGCCGATTCGCCGCCGCTCAGCACCAGCCGCTGCGCCACCTTGGGATAGCGCGTGGCGAAGTCGGCCGACTGGGTGCGCAGGTAGGACAGTTCGCGCCGGTAGTATTCCAGGATGTCGTCGCTCACGGCATGGCCTCCAGCTGCCCGACCGTCATGCGGCCGCCTGCATTGCGGCTGAACGGGCGTCCAGCGCGACGTTGAAATTGACCCGGCACAGTTGCTGTCCCAGCAGCACCACGGCGGCGATCGCGGCGCGCGCGGCGAACGGTTTGGCCGGGTCGGCCGTCACGTCGACCTTGACATGCGACAGCCGCGGTTCGTACAGCGCCAGGCTGCGCTCGAGCACCTGCGACCAGATGAACAGGTCCTGGTCCGATTGCGGGGACAGGCCCAGCATGTCGGGCAGGCCATAGTCGAGCACGGTGGGATCGCCTTCCAGATACTCGCGGATGGTCAGGGCATTGCGCACGTTGAACAAGCGCATCAGGTCCAGTTGCAGCGAGTGCTGCAAGCCGCCGCCATCGAGCAACCTGCCATCCGGCGAGGCGTGCAGCACGCCGGTCAACCGGTCAAACATGGGCACCAGGGACGCCGTGAGGGCTTTAGACATAGTTTCTCAACGATACGGAAAGAGGCTCCAGACCCGTCATTCCCGCGCAGCCGGGAATCCATGGAACGCCAGCTGAGCCCACGGTGCATGGATTTCCGCTTTCGCGGGAATGACGACGGGTCGGTGTACCCGGGCATCAATCCGCTTTCATCGTCTCCAGGTTCCAGTTCCATGTGCCGGTGCCCTTCGCGGTCGAATCCGACTGCTGCTGGGTGTAGTCGCACTTGATCTTGGTGAAGCTGATCGAGAACGAGTCCGATGGAATGCCGCCGCCGCCGGAGGTGCTGATGTTCGAGATCATGGCGTTGGTCATCTCGTACGTGAAGAAGTTCATGTACTTGCCGTTTTCCACGCGCCCCACGTGCAGCTTGGCGGAGCCGATCTTGGTGCCCTGGGTACAGGCCTTGTACATTTCCGTGGTCGACAGGTCGGACATCTTCGAGAACGAGATCTCGGAAAACACCGGCCGGCCGGAAGTGCGCTCGGTGTTCGAGGCGTCCATTTGCAGCGGCATCGAGGCGCTGTGCGAATACGACAGCACGATCACCTTGTCGGCATAGCCGGTGACCATGCAGTTGCCCTTGATGGTGGTGCCCAAATCCAAAATGAGTACGTCAGACATTGCTGGCTCCAAATTTTATGGGCCCACCCGGCGGCTGCGCCGGATGGGCGGGAACATCAGTGTAGTGTGTATAGCCAGGCCGGGCATCAACCGACGGCGGCCGGCAGTTCGGCCACCAGGCGGATCGACGTGGTCAGTTCCTCCATCTGGAAGTGCGGCTTGAGGAAGACGGTGGCCGAATAGGCGCCGGGCTTGCCCGGCTTTTCGGTGACGTCGACCCGGCCTTCGGCCAGCGGGAAGCGGGCCTTCTCGCCCTGCGTCGCGTTCGGGCTCAGCAGCACGTAGCCGCTCAGCCACGAGTTCAGGTAGTTCTCCACGCTCTGGCGGGTCTGGAAGCTGCCGACCTTGTCGCGCATGATGACCTTGATGTAGTGCGCGAAGCGCGAGGCCGCCAGCACGTACGGCAGGCGCGACGACAGCGCCGCGTTGGCGTTGGCCGCGTCCAGGTTGTAGAGCTTGGGCTTGTTGACGGTCTGGCCGCCGAAGAAGGCGGCGAAGTCCGAACCCTTGGAGTTGACCACGGCGATGAAGCCGAGGTCGTTGAGCTCCTTCTCGCGGCGGTCGGTGATCGCCACCTCGGTCGGGCACTTCAGAACGATGTCGCCTTCGTCGGTCTTGAAGGTGTGGGCGGTCATGCCCTCGATCTTGCCGCCGCCTTCGACGCCGCGGATCGCGGTGGTCCAGCTGTGCTTGGCGTAGGCGTCGGTGATGCGCAGGCCCAGCTGGTAGGCCGAGTTGGCCCACAGGTATTTGCTGTGGTCGCGGCCGTCGACGTCTTCCTCGAAGCTGAAGCTTTCCACCGGATTGGTCTTGGCGCCGTAGGGCAGGCGCGCGGAGTAGCGCGGCAGCACCATGGCGATGTAGCGCGAGTCTTCCGATTCGCGGAAGCCGCGCCACGAGGCCAGCTCGGCGCTTTCAAAGATCTTCGACATGTCGCGCGGCACGCCCAGCTCGGTGAACTCGGTCATGTCGAACAGCGACGGCGCGGCGGCGGTGATGAACGGCGCGTGCGCGGCGGCGGCCACTTTCGACAGGCGCTGCAACAGCGCCACGTCCTGCGGGTGGCGGCCGAAATAGTAGTCGCCGATCAGCACCGAATACGGGGCGCCGCCGAAGGTGCCGTACTCTTCTTCGTAGATCTTTTTGAACAGCACGCTCATGTCGTGGTCGACCGCGCCTTCGAGGTCTTTCAGCAGTTCTTTCTTCGACACGTTCAGCAGCCGCAGCTTGAGGGTGGTGCTGGTTTCGGTGCCGTACACCATGTCGTGCAGGCCGCGCCAGGAGCCTTCCAGCTTCTGGAATTCCTCGTGGTGCATGATGGCGTTGAGCTGGTCGCTGAGGATGCGGTCGATCTCGGCCACGCGCTCGTTGATCATTGCGACCACGCCCTTGTCGGGGGCGGTCTTCATGCCCTCGTCCAGCACCTGCGTGGCGAACTGGCCCAGCAGTTTTTTGGCGTAGGCGTTTTGCGACGGTTCGATCGCCATCTTGCCTTCCTGGACGATGCGGTCCAGCAAGCTCAGTTCGCCGGCGGATTCCGTCGACTGGGCGCCGCCCTTGGCGGATTGACTAGTAGCCATGATTTAGCTCTCTCTTAGTAACGATGAGGGGAAGCACGCGTGGGCGCGCTATCAGGATGGGGTCGCTTCCGCGTCCGCCGCCGGCGCCGCGTCGGCGGCCGGTTCCTGGTCCTTGAGTGTTTTCAGCTCTTGCGTGTTCTGGATGATGTTTTCCAACAACGCATCGAGCTCATCGTTGCCATCGAGTTTGCCGAGCAGGTCGCGCAATTGCTGGCGCACTTCCAGCAGCTTGGCCAGGCGCGGCACTTGCGTGACGATGGATTCCGGATGGAAGTGGTCGAACTCGGTGAAGTTGAGCTCCACCTTGAGATTGCCTTCACCCTTGAGCGTGTCCGGCACGGACAGGTCCAGGCGCGGGGCGATCTTGCCCATCACTTCGTTGAAGTTGTCGCGATCGATTTCGATCAGGCGTCGGGCCTTGAGCTTGGGCGGCGGCACCAGCGGCTGGCCGGACAGGTCGGCCAGCAAGCCGACCACCAGGGGCAGCTCTTTTTTTTCAGTGGCGTCACCAATTTCGACGTCGTACGTGATTTGCACACGAGGGGGACGATTGCGTCCTACCCATTTTTGTAAGCTATCTGACATTCACATCCTCACATTATGGTGACTAGCGGCCGACGATACAAACTGCAAAGAAACAGGCGGACTGAGCACAAATGCTACTTCTCGTGAAACCACCCTACGTAAAGCCGCAACGTAATTGATAGGTACAAAGATTTCCAATACTCAACTGATATTAAATGTAAATTCTGCCGCTCACAAGCTTTTTCAAAATTTGATCCGTTATATTTTCGCCACGGAGTTAAAGAACATCAATGTGACAGATTCGTGACGTTGTGCTTAGCCGGCGGGCGGCGTGGTTGGCGCCGGGGGGATTGCATCTTTGAAGTTTTGCAGCGCCGCGCCCGGATCGTGCGCGGGAAGTTTGGCCGCGGCTTCCTTGGCGGCGTTGAGTTGGTCGGCCAGCGCTTGGGCTGCGCTCGCCTTGTCGGCGGCGGCTGCGGCGGCGCTGTTGGCGTCGGCGACGGCTTGGGCTTTGCTGGCGGCCCCGCTGGCGGCGGCGGCTTTGTCGGCGGCGGCCTTGGCGAAGGCGGCGGCATCGCTTGCGGCCTTGCTTGCCGCTGCCTTCTCGCCCGCCGCCGCGAGTGGGTCGAGTTGTTTTGCCGCGTCTGCGGGTTCGATGGTTGGGGCTGCCATGCTGCCGGGAGTCGCTGGCATCTTGGCAGTCGCGGCCTCTGTGCCTGCCGGTATTGCGGCCCCGGCTTTCGGACGCGGCGGCGGTGCGGCCGGCGAAGGCGCGTGGGCAGGATCGATCGCTGGTGCGGATGCAGGTGCGGTTGGCGTCGCGGTGGCGGGAGCGGTGGCGGGAGCGGCTGCCGGCGCTGCTGCCGCCACGTCGACGGCCGGCGCGGCGTCGGTTTTTGCGACGCCTGCTTTCGTGGCGGCGCTTGGCTCGGCAGCAGACTTTGTCGCGTCAGCGCTTGGCGTTTCAGCGGCTGGCGCCTCGGCTGTTGGTGTCGCGGCTTTGGGCGCTTCCGTAGCGGATGCGTCGGGCGTTGGCGTTCCGGCCTTCGGCGCAGCTGCGGCAGAGGCTGCGGTAGAGGCTTCGGCGGATGGTGCGTCGGCGGTTGCGGGCTTGTCGCCAGTCGCCTGCCGGGCGTCGGCAGCGGCAGCGGCGCTATCAGGCGCGCTGCTTGCAACATCAGCTGCGGGCGCATTTGCCGGCGCGCTTGCTGCCGCGCCGGCCGATCCGCCTGGAGCGGCGGCGGTCGCCGCATCGCCTGCGGCGGTGTCGCTCTTCGCGGCATCGGCAGGCGCGGCGGCGTCGCTAGCGGCGGGCGCCGCTTCAGGCGCCGCGCCAGTGCCTGCAGCGGGCGCGGCGGCGTCGGTTGCGGTGCTTGCGGTGGTCGTGGCGGCGGGCGCACCGGCATCGGTTGCGGCAGGCGTTGCGGCGCCGGTTGCGGCGGACGCCGCAGCGTCTGTGGCGCCGGCGGCGGCGTCCGTTGCGGCGCTCGCGGCGGCCTTGGCGCCGGCGTTGGCTGATGTGCCGCCGTGCTTGACCACCTCCGCATCGACGATCGATTCCGCCTTGATCGCCTCGCTGCGCGCCGCGTTGACTTGCGCCTGCACCGCCTCCACCTGCGCCACCGTCTTGTTGATGCCGGCCTGCGCCTGATCCTTCATCGCCGTGGTGCGCGAGGCCGCGTCGTCCGCCGCTGCGCCCACATCCTTCTCGCCGGCCACCACCTGCGCCGCCAGCGCCTGCTCCGACTCCTTGGCCGCGTTGGCCGCCTGCTCCGCCTTGGCCGCCTCCGCCTTCACATCGGCCAGCATGGCGTCGGTATCGGGCACATACGGATCGGTCGCCGTCGCCGATTCTTTCTGCGCCTCGTCCAGCGAACCGGACATGTCCGCCAATGCCGCATCGGCGTCCGCCGCCACCGCTTCCGCATCCTGCTTCATGCCATCGAAGCTGGCCTGCACCTGCGCCGACACCGGACTGTCCACGATGCCCTCGCCGGCGCTCTGCGCGCCGGACGCGGTGTTGTCGGCAGCACTGCGCACCTCGCTTGCGCCCTGCTGCGCCTGGTCCGCCGCCTGCTGCACGCGCGCCAGCAAATCGCTGGCCGACTGCTGCGCCTCGCTCTTCCAGCTGTTCACCTTGTCGGCCACGTTGGCGGCGCCCTGCACCTGCGATTGCACCTGGCCGAGCGTGCCCGCCACGTCGTCGTAGAACTGCGCGTACGGCGCGATCTGGCCGCCCACCGCGCGGATGTTCAGGCCGGCGATCGCCTGCGACGCCTGGTCCACATACGACAAGGCCTGGTCCGCCGCCTGCCGCACTTGCTGGCGCGCCGCGCCGCTCGCCGCGTCCACCTGGCCGCGCGCGGACGTCAGCGTATCGGTCAGCTTCTGCAATGGCTGCATGGCCTGCTGCTTCACCGACGTCAATGCGGCGCTGAGCTTGCCCAGGCCATCCTGCGCCAGCGCCGCCGCCTTGCCGACCTCCGCCTTGCCTTGTTGCAGCACGTTCTGCAGCGGCGCGCCCGCGGCCTGGATCTGCGCCTCCAGCGGCTTGAAGGTACGGTCCAGCAAATCCGACAGCTCCTGCTGCAGGCGCTTGACCAGCGGCTCGCATTGCAGCTTGGCCAGGCACTGCTCGGCGGCCGCGCGCACCTTGTCGAGGATTTGCTGGAGCGCCGCGCCGGCCTGGTCCAGCTGCTCCTGCATCAACGGCGCGATTTTCCCGGCGGCGTCCGCCACTTGCTGCAGCGCCGCCTGCATCTGCTCCAGCAATTGCACCAGCGCGTCGATCGCCTGCTGCACCTTGGCGATAGCCTGGTCCAGCAGGGGATTGAGGGCATCGACCAGGGTGATGGCCTGCTCCATCAAGCCGGTGGCCTGGTCGCCGGCGGTCTTGACCGCCGTGCGCGCGCCGGCGATGGCCGTCTTCACGCCGGGGATCATGGCCTTGACGCCGACGAACAGCGTGCGCGCCATCATCAACGGCGGCGCCTTCATCATGTAGCGGGTGCAGATTTCGATCGCGCCGGTGCACAGTGCGTCGGCCTGGTCGAGCTCGCCGGAGGCGGCGTCCAGCGTGCTGTTGGCCTCGGCAACGAAGCCGGGGATGTTGTCCTTCACCTGCGTCAGCATGGCGATGGCGTCGGCGATCATGGTGCGCACCGGGACGAAATTCTCCGGCAGCTGGCGCAGCACGGTCTTGGCGTTTTCCGCCTCGCCGTCCAGCTCGGTCATCAGTTGCAGCACCTGCTCCACCTCGGCGCGCACCGCGTCCAGCACTTCCTGCAAGGCTTGCTTGATGGCCTCCACCCGCCGCTCCAGCGCGTCCAGCGGCTCCATCGCCTTCTTCACCATGCCGTCCACCGTGGCGGCCGCCGCGGCCAGCTGGTCGATCACGGCGTCGACCTGCGCGCGCGCGGCGGCCAGCGGCTTGATCAGGATGTCGGCCAGGCGGCTCAGCTGTGCCGAAGCTTGGTCGAACAGGCCGTCGCAGTTGCGCGCCTCGTCGCCCAGGGCGCTGTTGCACTGGTCCACCAGATCGATCTGCGCCTGCAACGGCGCCAGCAGCGCGTTGGCTTTCTCGGTGAGCAGGCCGGAGATGCCGCTGATGGTTTGCGTGGCCTGCGCGGTGGCGTCCTGCATCGCCGTATCGAGATCGCCGACGTTGCCGTCCAGCGTAGCGCGCAGCGCCGCGACCTGCGCCAGGCTATCGTTCTGCAGCTGTTCGGCGCGCGCCAGCACCGCCTGCATGGCGTCGTTGCCGGCGCCGCCCTGCAGCGTCGCCAGCTGCTGCAGCTGCTTGGACAGCGGCAGCAGATCACGCCCGTATTGCTCGACCATGACGCCGGTGCGCTTGGCCAGTTCGGCCAGTGCCTGTCCCCGTCCCGGCAGGCTGTTGAAGAAGCTCATTTGCGCGCCGAAGTCCGGCACCAGCCCGGACAGTTCCGGCAGCAGCGTGCTCATGGCCTCGACCGCGCCGTTGGCCGAGTCGACCACTTTCTGCACGCCGGCCGCCTGCGCCGACAGGCGTTGCGGAATGGCGGCGGCGTCGCTGGCCAGCTTGCGCAGGTCGCTGGCCGCCTGTTCCAGCACGCCGCTGCAGCAGTCGATGATGGGCTGTGGATTGAGCAGGTCCGGAATGGCCTTCATCTGCTGCGCCACCTTCTGCATGTCCTGGTTCAGCGAGGTGGCGCTGGCGGTGACTTCGGTGGCGAAGATCTTGCCCTGGTCGACGATGGTGTCGGCCGCCTTCTGCACCGCCTTGGCGATGTTGACCGGGCATTGCGGCAGCACTTCGATCGCGTGGTCGATGACTTTCATCTACAGCCCGCCCAGGGTGGAGGTGGTGCGCGAGGTGGCGTCGCCGAGCGCGGTCTTGATCGCCGCCACCTTGCTCGGCGCCGGCTCCAGCGACAGCGAGGCCGAGCCCACCGTCGAAATCGTCGCGTTGACCTGCGCCAGCGCCTGGTTCAGCTCCGGCAGCACCTCGGCGCCTTCGATGCGGATGTCTTCCAGCGCCGGCAGCAGGTCGGGCACCACCGGGATCGCCGGCAGCGCGCTCAGCGCCGGCAGCACCGACAGCGCGGCGGCCGACGCGGCGGCGCTGGACGGCGCCACCAGCCGTCCCGGCTGCGCTTGCCTGCTCAGCTCTTCCAGCACGATGACGGCGCCGCTCATCAGGCGGCCGGCCAGGGCGTTCAGCCAGCCGTCCGCGCCGCCGTGGGCGCCCGCCAGCGAGGGGCCGGAGCGTTGCAATATCCATTTGAGTTCGGCGCGCGCGGCCGGTTCGCCCAGCCAGAAGCGCAGGTAGGTGCAGGCGTCGTCGGACGACGAAAAGCGCCGCCGCGCGCCCGGCACAGGCGCGCTGCCTTGCAGCCATGGCTGTCCGGCGCGGCCGCCAGATTCGTAGAACGTGACGCGGCTGGAATGGCGCCATAAGCTGGCCAGGGGATGCAGCATGGATGTCTCGTGAGGACAAGTGTCGGATGACAATATCATGTGCAGCTTGATAACGCAATCGGCCGCCTGCCCGCGCCGCGCCACACCACAGTGGGCCGCGCCGTCGTTGCGCGATGAGCCTGCCTTGGGGTAGCATGGACCCCGGTCTGCGGCCCAGAGAAAACGATAATGTGGAATAACGCTTTTTTAAGAGTACTGGGTCTCATCGGTCTGCTGCTGGCGGCGCAGGCGGCGCAGGCGGCCGTCAGCAGCCCGGCCCTGGACAGCATCCGCAAGCAGGGCGTGATACGGGTCGGCGTCAAGACCGACTTCAGCCCCTACAATTCCCTCAACGCCCAGGGCCAGGTGGTCGGCTTCGAGAGCGACATCGCCGCGCTGATCGCCCAGCGCCTCGGCGTGGCCCTGAAAAAAGTCAGCATCACCACCGAGAACCGGTTTCAGAAACTGGAGCTGGGCGATGTCGACATCCTGATCTCGACCGTCGGCGACACGCCGGCGCGGCGCAAGATCGCCACCGCCATCGAGCCGGGCTACAACGAGACCAGCGTCAACGTGCTGTTCAAGCCGGGCGCCGCGGTCGACGCCTGGCCCAAGATCCGCCACGAAACCATTTGCGCGGTACAGGGCAGCTACTTCAACAAGCCGATGAGCGAGCGCTATCTGCTGGAGCTGCAAAACTACAAGACCGTGCGCGACGCCCAGCTGGCGCTGCGCGACGGCCAGTGCTCGGGCTTCCTGTACGCGACGGCGGCGCTGGCCAACACCAGCAAGCTGCCCCAATGGAAGGGCTACACGATGCCGCTGCCGAACGCGCTGATCACGCCGATGGCAATCTTCATCCCGCGCAATGAACGCGGCAGCGAACTGGATCTGGCGCTGGGCAATATCGTGGCCGAGCTGCACCGCACCGGCTGGCTGCTGGAGGCCAACCAGCGATGGGGCATCGCCTCCACCTCGTGGCTGACGGCGCAGAAGGCGCTGTGGTCGGAGCGCGACCAGGGCGGGCTCTACAAGTGCGTGCGCAACAGCAGCGGCAACTGGATCGCCGCCTGCCGCAGCGCCGAGAACGTCTCCAGCACCGAGGCGGCCGGGTTGCAGGCGGTGGGGCTGTGGATCAAGGAGCAGCTGGGCGTGGACCTGAACTTCGTCTACGACCCCTACGACCGCGGCCAGTTCCTGCAGGGCATAGGCTATACCATGCTGCTGATTACGGCCGGCGTCGCCGTCAGCCTGGCGCTGGGCCTGGCGGCGGCGGTCGCGGTCGACGGCCGCGGCGGCTGGAGCGCGCGGGCGATCCACGCCGTCATGGCCTATGGCCGGCTGACGCCGCCGTTGCTGATGATGTACCTGATCTTCTTCGGCTTCGGCGGCTGGACCATGCACCAGTTCGGCATCAAACTGCCGGCGTTCGCGGTGGCGGCGTTCTGCTCCGGCTATTACACGGCGGGCATGGTGATGCGCGCCTTCCTCGAGGCCGCCGCCCATGTGCGCACCAGCGAGGCCGGCTACCGGCTGCGGCTCGAGCGGCTGGCGCCCACCGCGCAGTACGCCAGCTGGCCGGTCAAGCAGGCGCTGATCAACCTGACCAAGCAGACCATGATCGCCTCGGCCATCGCCATCCCGGAACTGCTGAGCGCGAGCAGCCTGCTGATCGCGGAAAAGGGCAATATCTTCGTCACCATGACGGTGCTGCTGATCACCTTCTACCTGATCACCAGCCTGTGGACGCGCCTGTTCAACTACGCGGAAAAAACCTGGCTGCACACGGCGGAGGCGGAGCGACCATGAACAACGAAACCCTGAGCTTCCTGTGGACGTGGACGCCCTTCCTGCTGCAAGGCTTCCTGTGGAATATCCTGATCGCGGTGTGCGCCGTGGCGCTGGGCTCGCTGATCGGCGCCGCCCTGGCCTGGCTGCGGGTGACCCGGCACGGCCGCACCGCCGTCGTCGCCGAGCGCGTCTCGACCTTTTTCCGCGGCGTGCCGACGCTGGCGCTGATCTTCTACGCGGTGTTCGTGCTGCCGGCCGAGTTCACCTTGCCGGGCGGCGCCGTCACGCTGCACATACCGCAGTGGGTCAAGGCGGTGATCGGCCTGTCGGCGGCGCCGCTGTCGTTCACCTCCGAGAGCCTGGTGGTGGCGCACCGCGCCTGGAAGCGCGGCGACATCGGCGCGGCGCTGCTGTTCATCCCCACCTGGATCAATGTGTTCCTGATTTCCTTCATCGCCTCGAGCGCGTCGTCGCTGGTCGGCGTGAGCGAACTGGTCAGCCGCTGCAACACGGTGATCGCCGCCACCGGCACCAGCGTCATGGTGCCGGTGTATATTTACTGCAGTTTTTATTTTGTCATTACTTCGCTGGTGTTCACGGCGCTGATCGGCCGCTTCAAGAACTCGGCCTTCATGGCCGGCATCCATCGCAAGCTGACCCACGGCTAAGCCGTTTTCCGATGTTACCTTGAGGAACGTTCCGTCATGCCACTCACTTTCAAAGAAGAGATAGAACTGCAAGCGGCCTTCATGCACATCAAGCGCGAGCGCAAGGAGTCGCTGAAGGCCATGTTCGGCGGCACCCAGCTCAAGCCCAAGAGCCGGCTGGAGGACGCCAAGACGCTGGCCAAGGACGCCAAGGAGTGCAAGAAGAAACTGGGGGCTATCCCAGGCGTGGCGGTGCCGCATTTCAGCGTTCCGCAGCTGAACATCGACCTGTTCAAGGGACTGGACCTGCGCGGGCTGGTCGACTTCCGGATCCCCGCTATCGGCCTGCCGAACTTCGACCTCAACCTGATCCCCGACATCCGGCTCGGCGCCATCCCCGGCTTCAATCTGCCGACCGTGCGCCTGAACCTCAAGGGCCTGATCAAGTTCAAGGACCTGCTGCCGGACATCTCGCTGCGGGCGCTGGTGTTCAAGATCGGCCTGAAGTTCCCCGAGCTGAACATGCCCTCGCTGCTGTTCGACCTGAGCAAAATACTGAACCTCGATTTCGACGTTGCCTTCCCGCGCATCCGCGAGCTGTTCCCGGATTTTTTCAAGATCGACCTCAACGTCAGCCTGCCGCACCTGGCGATCCCGGACCTCAGCCTGCCCAACGTCAGCCTGCCCAACCTGGACCTGCCCAGCATCAACCTGGGCGAGATCGACTTCAGCAAGATCCACATCCCCGGCTTCGACTTCCCGACCATGCTCAAGGTGCCCGGCTTCGACAAGGTGCTGCGGCTGCTGTTCGAGCTGTTCGATTCGCTCGACATCAACGTCATCCTGGCCGAGCTGGGCGTGGAGTTCATGGCCGACTTCATCAGCTCGGCCCTGCCGCTGGTGCAGCAGGTCAAGGCCGGCGCCAAGGCGGCCAGCAACTGGGGCACGGCGGCGATGGACTGGCACAAGGCGCAGAAGACCACGGTGCAGCGCGGCTTCCTGCTGCCCGGCGACGCCCGCGACGCCTGCGACGCCGTGGCCGCGCTGCTGCGCACCAGCCGCAACGAGCACGCGGCGCTGGCGGCGATCCAGACCACCCAGCTGGCGGTGTCCACGGCCGGGCTGTTCGCCGACCTCGGCGGCGTGACCGGGCCGGCCGTGGCGGCCGCCAGCGCGATCGCCACCACCTGCCAGAAGATCATGATCATGGGGGCGCGCTACAAGGAGATGAAGAAGGTCAACCTGGTGCTGAGCACCTCGGCTATGGACGCGCTGAGCTCGAACATCTTCCTGGTGTCGCCGCTGCTGGGCTGCTACTACCTGGCCAACAACAGCACCAGCAGCGTGCTCAACATCCTGTGCAACAACATCATCGAGGATGGCTGGATGGCGCAATGGGAACAGAACAAGCGCCAGCACCTGGACCCGCTGCTGACGGAGTGCGCGCGCTTCATTTCAGAGTCGCGCTACGTGCTCGATCCGGTGCGGCAGAACAAGGGCATGTTCGTGGAGAAAAGCGGGATGGACAAGCTGAAGGAAGGCCTGACCCTGTACCTCAAGAAAAAAGCCGGCCTGGCGCCGGCGCACGCCAGGGTGGCGACCCACAAGTATGTGGGATGACGGCGAGGCTGGCCGCCTCAGCCGTCAATGGCGGCGGTGGCCGCCGCGTCCACCCCAGCCGCGATGGCCGCCGCAGCACCAGTGGCCGAACGAGAAGTCCAGGCCGATGCTGACCGGCGGGTAGTAATAGGCCGGCGCGGGCGCGTAGTACACCGGCGCCGGCTGGATGTAGGTGGTGCTGTAGACCGGCTCGCTGGCGTAGACCACGCGCGAAGCGGGCGCCGGCGCCTCCTCGTACCAGGTGCCCGACGACGCGCCGCCGGCGTAGGCGCGCTCCGACGGCGCCACGGCGACGGTGTGCCACTGGTACGGGTCCTGCACTACCCGCGCGGTGCTGGCGTAATAGCCGGGCTGCTGGACGGCGCAGCCGCCCAGGCCCAGGGCCGCCACTGCGGCGGCGACGGCGATGATGGTTTTCATGGCACTCCTCCTGATTTCAACGTGTACTATATAAGCAAGCGCGCCGCCGCCGGAGCCCGATTACAGCTTGTTACAACGGTTGCGACAGGCGAAAAAAAAGGAAGCGCATGCGCTTCCTTTTTTTGATACTCCGGGGGAACTAGTCCAGCTTCCAGGCGTAGTCGACCTTGGTCCAGGTTTCGGCGGGGGCGCCATCCTTGGTGCCCGGCTTGAACTTGCACGCGCTGAGCGACTTGATGGCCGCCTTGTCCAGGTTCTTGAAACCGCTGCTCTTGTCGATCTTGGATTCGGCGACGCTGCCGTCGGCCTTGATCAGGAAAGACATCGACACCGTGCCCTGCTCTTCGTTCATCAACGACGCCTTCGGGTATTCGGCCCTGCAGGTTTTGGCATCAAAACTGGCCGGGACGTCGGCGGCAAACGCCACCGGTGCGCTCGAAACGAGCACTGCTGCGATCACACTCAACCAACGCTTATTTGTAGACATGATTTCCCCAAGTGTAGAGATCCGGCACTCGGGCCGCGCGGAGCCGCGCCGCCCGCTTGACTATGATTACAGCTTCCAGCTGTAATCGACTTTGGTCCAGGTCTGGGCGACTGCGCCATCCTTGGTGCCCGGCTTGAACTTGCAAGAGCTCAGGGCTTTGACCGTAGCCTTGTCCAGGTTTTTGTAGCCGCTCGACTTCTCAACTTTGGACTCGACGACCTTGCCGTCGGCAGCCACCAGGAAGGACATGGTGACGTCGCCCTGTTCTTCGTTCATCAGCGATGCTTTAGGGTATTCAGCCTTGCAGCTCTTGGCATCGAGCGACGCCGGCACTTCGCCGGCGAAGGCGGTCGAAGCGGCGGACAGGATGACGGCGGCGAACACACTGGTCGAAAACTTATTCATTTTACAATTTCCCAACTGATTTATTATTAAAAACTGGTTGATCGAATCCCACAGCGGACCTACATGCCGCGCAAAAGCGCGACGGCAGACTGCGGCAAAGTGTTAAAACTCTTCCCACTCATCGCTGCTGGCGGCGCTGGCTGCCGAGGCGACTTTCTTCGGTTTGGCTGCTGCGGCGGACGCCGGCGCGGAGGCCAGCTTCCGGACAGGAGCGCGGGCGACGATCGGCTTGACCGCCACCCTGGCGGCGGCAGGCTGGTACACCGGAGCCGATACGCGCTCCTCGCCATCCACCAGTTTGAAGATGCTGACCACGCGCGACAGTTCGGCGGCCTGGTCCTGCAAGCTTTGCGCGGCGGCGGCGGCTTCCTCCACCAGCGCGGCATTTTGCTGGGTCATGCTGTCCATCTCGATAATGGAGTGGTTCACCTGCTCGATGCCGGCGCTCTGCTCCTGGCTGGCGTTGGCGATCTCGCTCATGATGTCGGTCACGCGGCGCACCGAGGCCACCACTTCGTCCATCGTCACGCCGGCCTGGCCGACCAGCTTGGTGCCGGCGCCGACTTTTTCCACCGAGTCGTCGATCAGCATCTTGATTTCCTTGGCGGCGCCAGCGGAACGCTGGGCCAGGTTGCGCACTTCCGACGCCACCACCGCGAAGCCGCGGCCTTGTTCGCCGGCGCGGGCCGCTTCCACCGCCGCGTTCAGCGCCAGGATGTTGGTCTGGAAGGCGATGCCGTCGATCACGCCGATGATGTCGACGATCTTCTTGGCCGACGCGTCGATCGAGCTCATGGTGTTGACCACTTCCGACACCACTTTGCCGCCCTTGATCGCCACGTCCGACGCGGCCGAAGCCAGTTGATTGGCTTCGCGGGCATTGTCCGCATTCTGTTTCACGGTCGAGGTCAGTTCTTCCATCGCCGAGGCGGTTTTTTCCAGCGAGCTGGCCTGCATTTCGGTACGCGACGACAGGTCGATATTGCCGGCGGCGATTTCACGCGAGGCGGTGCCGATGGTTTCGGTGCCGGAACGGACCTGGCCCACGATGTCGACCAGGCTGTTGCGCATTTCCTTCATCTCGGACAGCAGGCTGCCCTTGTCGTTGCCGTCGGTGTCGATGGCGATCGACAGGTCGCCGTTGGCGATGCTGCCGGCGATCGAGGCGGTGTAGTCAGGCTCGCCGCCCAGCTGTTTGAGCAGGCCGCGGGTGATGATGTAGGCGGCGGCCACCGAGATGGCGACGGCCAGCACGCCCAGGCTGATCATGAAGCTGCGGGCGGCCGAGAAGCCGGCGGCGGCGTCGGTCTGTACTTGCGCGTTCAGTTTTTCTTCGAGCGCGCCCAGCTGGTCGAGCGCGGCCATCCATTTTTTCTGCGGTGGGCGAATTTCCTTGATCAGGACTTTGGTCGCATCTTCGGCCTTGTTGGCCAGCCACAGCTCGGACGCCTTGGCGATGGCCGGCATGGCCAGCGCTTCCTGCTCCTTGACCGTAGCCAGCAGCGCTTTTTCTTCAGCGCTGGCTTCGGTGGCGAACTGCGAGCTCAGTTTATTCTGGGCATCGGCGTACTTGCCGGCCAGCAGCTTGATGCGGTTCATTTCAGGTTCCATGTCGCCGGCATCGGTCAACAGGGTCAGGATGCGCAGCGACGTCACGCGTTCGCCGACGTTGGAACGCATGTCGACCACCAGGCGCGACACCACGTTGTTGACCGAAATCACGTGATCCAGACGGTCCTGAATCTGTGCCATGCGGAAGATACCCACGGTGGTCACCGCCACCAGGAATAACAGAACCAGCGCGAATCCAAGACCCAGGCGCGTTCCGACTTTCATTTTTGCTAAATTCATTTCGTCTTCTTCGTAATTGACACAGTTGATAAGAGTGCCCTGGAAAGTCTCGTCTCGTGCACGACACCATCCACCCGGCCCTTGCTGCTAGGTAATATCTATGACAGTAGCAAACAATGACTGCGAATGCAAAAACTTGCCGCTCCACCGGCAGCTTGCATGTAGTTTTACCGCACTATACAGACGTGAAATAAAAGTGGATATGTGTGTATATTCAGGAATTATAGATGCAAATTTTGCCTCAAAGCAAGCAAAACCCGCCCAAAAAATACGCAAACGAACTTTCTGCGTGGAAATACCAACAGTCCGATATATTGTTTGCCAGAAACGTCAGTTTGTGCTGTGAACTACGCAGCAATACGTAGACGGGTTGCGGCTTCGCGCAGCAAACCGGGGTCGCCGAGGGCGAGTTTTTTGGAGTCAGACAGAACCTGACGGAATGCACGGGCGCCGGGCAGTCCGGTCATCAGGCCCAGCATGTGGCGGGTGATGGAGTTGAGCTTCAAGCCGCGCTCGCCGTGCTGGGCCAGCTGCGCTTGGATATAGGGGATCATGGCTTCGAGCACGTCTTCGCGGCTCTTGGGCGCACGGGCGTCGCCGTAGTAGCGCTGGTCGAAACCGGCCATCACGAAGGGGTTGTGATAGGCCTCGCGGCCCAGCATGACGCCGTCCAGGTGCTGCAGATGCTGGTCGATCTCGGCTTCGGTCTTGATGCCGCCGTTGATAATGATTTCGAAGTCAGGAAAGTCGCGCTTGAGCTGGTAGGCGAATTCGTACTTCAGCGGCGGCACTTCGCGGTTCTCCTTGGGCGACAGGCCCTTCAGGATGGCGTTGCGCGCATGCACGATGAAGGTCTTGCAGCCGGCCTCGGCCACGGTGCCGACGAAGTCGCGCACGAAGTCGTAGCTTTCGGTCTGGTCGATGCCGACCCGGTGCTTGACGGTGACGTCGATGCTGACGGCGTCGCGCATGGCTTTGACGCAGTCAGCCACCAGTTGCGGCTCGGCCATCAGGCAGGCGCCGAACGCCCCCTTCTGCACCCGCTCGGACGGGCAACCGCAGTTGAGGTTGATTTCGTCGTAGCCCCACTGCTGGCCCAGCCTGGCGCTGGTGGCGAGGTCGGCCGGATCGCTGCCGCCCAGTTGCAGCGCCACCGGATGCTCTTCCTCGTTGAAGCGCAGGTGGCGTTCGACGTCGCCGTAGACCAGCGCGCCGGTGGTGACCATCTCCGTGTACAGCCAGGTGTGCTGGCTGATATGGCGGTGGAACACGCGGCAATGGCGGTCGGTCCAGTCCATCATCGGGGCGACGGACAGGCGGCGGCTCGCTTTGACGGGCGCGGTGTCGGTGGTCGGCAGGTTGATGATGGTCATGGCGGCAACTATGGGAATCGCTTGGGGGTCGACATTATAGCGCAAACGGCAGCGTCACCAGGCCGACCAGGTAGCGCGCCGGGGCCTGGCCGGGATTGGCGTAGCTGATGGGCTGGTCTTCGCGGATGGCCAGGCAGTCGCCCGCCTCCAGCCGCCAGTGCCGGTCGCCGGCGCTGATGTCCATCACGCCGTCGAGCAGCCAGACTTGCTGGTGGACGGCGGCGTCGCGCAGCACCTGCTCGTAGCTCACGCGCTGGCCCGGCGGGAACAACACCTCCACCAGCTGCAGCGGCGAGCGCGCGGCCGGCGACAGTTGCCGCCGCACATAGCCGGAGGCCGGGTCGGTCCACACCGGCTGGTCGGCGGCCCGCTGCAGCGGCGACGGCGCGGCCGGCTCGCCCTGCGCCGCTTCGAACAAGGCCGCCAGGGTGACGCCGAGCGCGCCGGCCAGCTTGTCCAGCACGGTGGCGGTGGCGCTGCTTTCGCCGCGCTCGATCAATGAAATATTGGAGCGGCTCACACCGCTGCGCTCGGCCAGCGCGGTCAGCGACAGCCCGCGGCTGTCGCGCAAGGCCAGCAGGCGGCTGGCAATCAGTTTGTTGATATCCATGAAATCCATTATACTGGATTTTCACATCCATTAAAATGTCTACCATCATGCAGATCGCCTTTGAATCGCCCGACCAGCCCGCAGTCATCGCCCTCATTGCCGACCTCGACGCTTATCAGCTGAGCTTATATCCGCCGGAAAGCGTGTACGCGCTGGATTTGCCGTCGCTGATGCAGCCGCATGTCCGCTTCGCGGTGGCGCGCGACGCCGCCGGCGCCATCGTCGGCTGCGGCGCCGTCGTGCTGACGCCGGAGTACGGCGAGATCAAGCGCATGTATGTGCAACCGGCGGCGCGCGGCCAGGGACTGGCGCGCGGCGTGCTGGCCTTGCTGGAGCAGGCGGCGCTGGCGCATGGCTGTCCGCAGATGGTGCTGGAGTCCGGCCCGTTCCAGCCGGAAGCGCTGGGCCTGTACGAGCGGCACGGCTTCCAGCGCTGCGGCCCCTACGGCGATTACCCGGACGATCCGCTGAGCGTGTTCATGCAGAAACCGCTCGGGCGCTGATCACGCCTTGCTGTTCTTGCCCACCACCGCCAGCTTCGGCGTGCGCGCCTCGAACATCGCGGCGATGCGCTCCAGCCGCGCGGCGCCGTCGCCGGCCAGGGTGCCGGTGGCGCCGGCCACCTGGCGCACAATGGCCAGCGCCGTCGCGCGCGCGTGCGGATCGTCCGGCAGCAGCAGCGGCAGGTCGCGCACCGCCGCCTCCTCGTCCACCTGCAGCATCAGGTATTGCTCGCGCAAGATGGATTTGAAGTGCGTGACGCTGAGCTCCTTGTCGTCCGAGGTGCGCAGGCGCAGCTGGCGGATGGTGGCGAAGGCGCGCTCGTCGGCGGCGCTCATTTCCGGGCTGCGGTAGATGTACAGCAGGCCGCGGATGATGGCCTCGGTGACGCCGCCCTCCGCCGTCTTCAGCGCCGCCGCCGCGCGGTGCGCGTTCATCATGGACTCGCGCGCGATGTCGCGGCCGATGCGGCGCGGGCGGCCGCCGTCGGTGCGCAAGCCCACCAGCGCCTGCAGCAAGGGCGAGCCATACATGTCGAGGAAGAACTTTTCGGTGGCCTGGTCGCGCAGGTCGCGGTAGCGGTCCAGCGCCTCGACGATCTGCTGCGACATCGCTTCCTGCATCTGCATGAACACATTGTCCGCGGCCACCGGACGGCGCTCGGCGCGCACCTTGGCCGCCATCTCCGGGATGCCGTCGAGCAGAGGGTTCTTGCTGGAGAACATGCGGTAGCGCATGCGCAGCGGATGCGTCTCGCGCTGCTGCTCGGCGCTCGCTTCGGTGACCATGGACTTGACCAGCGGACTGGCGAAAGTACGGTACAGCCCGGTGTTAATTTCCGACACGCGCGCCACGGCGGCGAAGCGGCGCTCATCCTCGATATCGTTGCCGCCCAGCGCGCGCAAGACGTCCAGGCCGCGCCGCTCGAAGCGCATCACGTAGTCGCCGGCCCCCATGTCGCCGGCGGCGATTTCCGCCTGCAGCATTTCCTCGTCCTTGTCGAGGAACACCGCTTCGTACAGGCCGGGCGGCATGATGTCGATCATGTCCATCGCCGCCGTGAATTCCTCGTGCTCCTTGTTGGCCACCGAGGCCGAGACGAAGATGCCCAGGTGGCCTATGCTCTGGTGCATCGAGTAGATGATGGTCTGGCCGCCCGCCGCCAGCGCGGCGTCGTCCTCGTACAGGTCCAGCACCCAGCCCAGCGCCTGTTGCGGCGGCGTGATGTCGTCGCCCCACGAGCAGAACACCACGATCGGCGACTTGATGTTGCGCAGGTCGATGCGGTGGCCGTTGCTGTCCATCAACGCGGCGTCGCTCAGGCGGTTGCCGACGAACAGCGAGTCGGCGATGTATTGCATTTCGCCGGCGTTCAGCAGCACCGGGTTGCCCCACCACTTTTCAAATTCCAGGAAGCGCTCGGCCTCGGTGTCGATCCTCGAGTAGACGTTGTAGTTCTTGCTCCACAAGGTGTTCGACGGATTCATTTTCTCGAAGTTGGCGACCAGCTGCGCGCCGTCGAAGATGCCGTTGCCGAGGTCGCCCGCCAGCGCCGTCATCCAGGTGCCGCCCAGCACGCCGCCCAGGTAGCGCAGGGGGTTCTTGCCGCGCACGCCGGCCCAGTACGACAGCGGCGCGCCGGCCAGCACCAGCGGGCCGACCAGGTCGGGATTGAGGGCGCTGGTCATCATGATCTGCCAGCCGGCCTGGCAGTTGCCGATCAGCGCGGGCTTGCCGTCGGCCAGCGGGTGCAGCTCGGCCACCCTGGCGATGAACTGCGCCTCGGCGCGGCACACGTCCTCGATGGTCTGGCCCGCCACCGGCTGCGGCAGGAAGCCGACGAAGTAGCAGGGATGGCCGGCCTTGAGCACCACGCCGATTTCGCTGTCCTGTTTCATGCCGCCGATGCCGGGACCATGGCCGGCGCGCGGATCGAACACGATGAAGGGCCGCTTGTGCGGATCGGGCGCGACGCCGTCCGGCGGCGTGATGTACAGCAAGCCGTAGTTGACCGGGCGCGCCAGGTGGCGGCCGTCGAGGATGGTGGTGAAATCAAAGCTCAGCACATGGGGCGCGATCTGCTCGTGGCGGTGGTTGCGCTCGTCGCCGCGCTGGCGCAGCACGTCCATGAACAGCACGCTGCGCTGGCAGGCGTCGACCCAGTAGTCGGTGGCCTGCTGGGCCAGTGCAAAGGGATTGCCGGGCCATTGCGGCCACGGGTTGGTCTTGTCGTCGCTCACGGCGCTTCCTCCATGCGGTTTATGCTGCCATGCATCAAAGTACCCCAGCGCCCGTGTAAACGCAAACGAAACCCACACCCATCAATGCGCCATGGCAGCGCAGGCGAAGCCGGAATGGCAAAAAGCCGCCCAGTTTGCACTGGGCGGCTTTCACGCCTGGACGGCGGCTTGGACTGCTAGCGAAGCGGGATTACGCCTCGCGCGATGCCTTCTTACGCTCGTGCTCTTTCAGGAAGCGCTTGCGCAGGCGGATCGATTTCGGGGTGATTTCCACCAGTTCGTCGTCGTCGATGAATTCGACGGCGTATTCCAGCGACATCTGGATAGGCGGCACCAGGCGCACCGCTTCATCGGTACCCGACGAACGCACGTTGGTCAGCTGCTTGCCCTTGATCGGGTTGACGACCAGGTCGTTGTCGCGCGAGTGGATGCCGATGATCATGCCTTCATACACCGGGTCGTTGTGGACCACGAACATGCGGCCGCGATCCTGCAGTTTCCAGATGGCGTAGGCAACGGCGGCGCCGTCGTCCTGCGAGATCAGCACGCCGTTGCGACGGCCGGCCATTTCGCCACGGGTGTTGTCCACCGGCGCGTATTCGTCGAACACGTGCGACATCAGGCCGGTACCGCGGGTCAGGGTCATGAATTCGCCCTGGAAGCCGATCAGGCCGCGCGCAGGAATCTTGTATTCCAGACGCACACGGCCTTTGCCGTCCGATTCCATGTTCTGCAGGTCGCCACGACGGCGGCCCAGTTCTTCCATCACGCCGCCCTGGTTGGCTTCTTCGACGTCAACCGACAGTTGCTCAAACGGTTCGTGGCGCACGCCATCGACCATCTTGAACACCACGCGTGGACGCGACACGGCCAGCTCGAAGCCTTCGCGACGCATGTTTTCGATCAGGATGGTCAGGTGCAGCTCGCCGCGGCCCGACACTTCAAAGATGGTGTCGTCGTCGGTCGGCGCTACGCGCAGCGCAACGTTGGCTTTCAGTTCGCGGTCCAGACGGTCGCGCAGCTGACGGCTGGTGACGAACTTGCCTTCGCGGCCAGCCAGCGGCGAGTTGTTGACCATGAAGTTCATGGTCAGGGTAGGCTCGTCGACGGTCAGCATCGGCAGCGCTTCCGGGGTGTCCAGCGCGCACAGCGTCGAACCGATGCCGATCTCGTCGATACCGTTGATCAGGCAGATGTCGCCGGCGACCGCTTCGTTCACCAGCACGCGCTCCAGGCCCTTGAAGTTCAGCACCTGGTTGATGCGGCCCTTGATCGGGGTGGCGCCTGGGCCGTTGATGACCAGCACGTCCTGGCCGACCTTGACGGTGCCGCGGTTGACGCGGCCGATGCCGATCTTGCCGACGTAGGACGAGTAGTCCAGCGAGGTGATTTGCATCTGCAGCGGGCCTTCCGGATTGTCGTCGCGCACCGGCACGTGTTCCAGGATGGCGTCGAACAGCGGCTTCATGTCGCCGCTGCGCACGTCTTCGGTCAGGCCGGCGTAGCCGTTCAGGCCCGAGGCGTAGACGACCGGGAAGTCCAGCTGCTCATCGGTCGCGCCCAGCTTGTCGAACAGTTCGAAGGTCTGGTTGATCGCCCACTCAGGACGTGCGCCTGGACGGTCGACCTTGTTGACGACGACGATAGGCTTCAGGCCCAGCGCCAGTGCCTTGCGGGTCACGAAGCGGGTCTGTGGCATCGGGCCTTCCTGCGCATCGATCAGCAGCAGAACCGAGTCCACCATCGACAGCACGCGCTCGACTTCGCCGCCGAAGTCGGCGTGGCCTGGGGTGTCGACGATGTTGATGTGGGTACCTTCGTACTCAACGGCGCAGTTCTTCGACAGAATCGTAATGCCGCGCTCCTTTTCGAGGTCGTTCGAGTCCATGACACGGGTGTCGACCGCTTGGTTTTCACGGAAGGTGCCGGACTGACGCAGCAGTTGATCCACCAGGGTAGTTTTACCGTGGTCAACGTGGGCGATGATGGCGATATTACGAATTGCGCGTTTTGTAGTAGACATGGTCGTTATATTTGCTGAAAAACTGCGGGTGCGTACATGACGTACGGGAGTGGCCAATTTCTGGAACCGCGTAGTATAGCATGTTGCGGTGCAACTCCTTCTGAAATCCTGAATATTTTCAAAGAGTTGCTTTATTGGGTTTAGGGGTTGACGAAGGCGATCAAACGTTCCGGCGCCAGGATGTTGTACTCGCCCAGCTGGGCGGTGCCGAGCAGCTTGTCGTCCAGGTAGACGCGGACCCTGCCCTGTTCGGCCGGCAGCGGGTGGGCCGGGTTCTCCGGCTCCTTGCCCAGCGCCAGGCGCTGGCCATTGAGGAAGCGCTTGGCCAGCTCGGCGTTCAGTTGCACGGCCGGGAAACTGGCCAGCAGCGCATCGACCGGCGCCAGCAGGCTGAGTGGCGCCTGGTGCGCGCCCAGCTGCTCCAGCGTCAGCATGCCGTCCATGGTCAGCGGACCGACCCGGGTGCGGCGCAGCGCGTTCAGGTGGGCGCCGCAGCCGAGCGCTTCGCCGATGTCCTGGCCCAGCACGCGGATGTAGGTGCCCTTGCTGCAGGTGACCACCAGCTTCAGGAACGGCGCCTCGTAGGACACCAGCTCCAGCTTGTGGATGACGACGTTGCGCGCTTCGCGCTCGAGCGTGATGCCGGCGCGGGCGTACTCGTACAGCGGCTTGCCGTCGCGCTTCAAGGCCGAATACATCGGCGGCACTTGCGCGATCGGGCCGCGGAATTGTTCCAGCACGGCGTCGATCTGCGCCAGCGTGACGTCGACGTCGCGGCTGTCGATGACTGCGCCCTCGGTGTCGCCGGTGTCGGTGGTCTGGCCCAGGTGCACCGTGGTTTCGTAGGTCTTGTCCGCTTCCAGCAAGTCCTGCGAGAACTTGGTGGCCTCGCCAAAGCACAGCGGCAGCAGGCCGGTGGCGAACGGGTCGAGCGTGCCGGTGTGGCCGGCCTTCCTGGCATTGAGCACGCGCTTGGCCTTGATCAGTGCATCGTTGCTGGAGTAGCCAACCGGCTTGTCGAGCAGCAGCACGCCGTCGACCAGGTCGCGGACTTTTTTAGGATGGTTTTGCTTCATAGGTAGGGGCTGCTCAGTATGGGTTCCCGCGTGCGCGGGAACGACGGCGCGCGTGGCGTCATTCCCGCGCACGCGGGTATCCATAGAACGCGGGATTACTCCACGTCCTTTTTATCTTCGGCCGGCGCCTGGTCGTCGTCGAGCGAGCGGGTGCTGTTGGCCTGGTCGATCAGCAAGGACAGTTCCATGCCGCGCGCGGTCGAGGTGTCGTGCACGAAGTGCAGCATCGGCAGCGTGTGGATGTGCAGGCGCTTGCCCAGCTGGCCGCGCATGTAGCCGGCCGCGGCGGACAGGCCGTCGACGGTCTGCTTGACCTGCTCCTTGCTGTCTTTCAACATGGTGAAGAAGATCTTGGCGTGCGCGTAGTCCGGGGTCACCTGCACTTCGGTGATGGTGATCATGCCGACGCGCGGGTCCTTGAGCTCGTAGGCGATGATTTCGGACAGGTCGCGCTGGATCTGGTCGGCCACGCGCTGACCGCGCTGGGGTATGTTTTTACTATGTTTAGCCATGATATACGGTACTGCTTTCCATAAACGCCAAGTGGACGGTAGCAAGTATGCTCCCGTCCACCCGGTTAAAACTACTCTAATCGCAACTGATTACAGCGTACGAGCGATTTCCTGAACTTCGAACACTTCCAGGGAGTCGCCCACCTGGATGTCGTTGTAGTTCTTCAGCGACAGACCGCACTCCAGGCCGGCGCGTACGTCTTTGGCGTCGTCCTTGAAGCGTTTGAGCGAGTCGATCTCGCCGGTCCACACCACGATGTTGTTGCGCAGCAGGCGTACCGAAGACGAACGCTTGACCACGCCATCGGTGACCAGGCAACCGGCGATGGCGCCGACTTTCGAGACCAGGATAACCTGGCGAATCTCGACCTGACCGATAACGGTTTCGCGCTTCTCCGGCGCCAACATGCCCGACAACGCCGATTTGATCTCGTCGATCGCATCGTAAATGATGTTGTAGTAGCGAATGTCCACGCCGTTCGACTCGGCCAGCTTGCGCGCCTGGGCGTCGGCACGGGCGTTGAAGCCGATGATGACCGCTTTCGAGGCGACCGCCAGGTTGACGTCCGATTCGGTGATGCCGCCGACCGCTGCGTGCACAACCTGTACCCGCACTTCGGAAGTCGACAGTTTCTGCAAGGAGCTGACCAGCGCCTCTTGCGAACCCTGCACGTCGGTCTTGATGATCAGCGGCAGGTTCTTGACTTCGCCTTCGGCCATCTGGTCGAACATGTTTTCCAGCTTCGCGGCTTGCTGCTTGGCCAGTTTCACGTCGCGGAACTTACCTTGACGGAACAGGCCGATCTCACGGGCTTTACGCTCGTCTGCCATGACCATGACTTCTTCACCGGCTTGCGGCACTTCGGTCAAGCCCTGGATTTCGACCGGGATCGAAGGACCGGCTTCGTTGATAGCCTTGCCGTTCTCGTCCAGCATGGCGCGCACGCGGCCGAAGGAGGAGCCAGCCAGGATCACGTCGCCGCGCTTCAGGGTACCGGATTGCACCAGGATGGTCGCGACCGGACCCTTGCCCTTGTCCAGACGTCCCTCGACCACCAGACCGCGCGCAGGCGCATCGATCGGGGCTTTCAGTTCCAGCACTTCGGCCTGCAGCAGCACTTGTTCCAGCAGGGCGTCGATGCCGACGCCGGTCTTGGCCGATACCGGCACGAATGGCGATTCGCCACCGTATTCTTCCGGCACCACTTGTTCGGCGACCAGTTCCTGCGTCACACGGTCGACGTTGCCGCCCGGTTTGTCGATCTTGTTGATCGCCACCACCAGAGGCACGCCGGCCGCTTTCGCGTGGGCGATCGCTTCCTTCGTCTGCGGCATCACGCCGTCGTCCGCCGCCACCACCAGGATGACGATGTCGGTGGCTTTCGCACCGCGGGCACGCATCGCCGTAAAGGCTTCGTGACCCGGCGTATCGAGGAAGGTGATCATGCCGCCTGGCGTGTTCACATGGTACGCGCCGATGTGCTGGGTAATGCCGCCAGCTTCGCCGGACGCCACTTTGGCGCGGCGGATGTAATCGAGCAGCGAGGTCTTGCCGTGGTCGACGTGACCCATGACGGTAACCACAGGAGCGCGCGGCAGCGATTCGAAGTGAGCGTGCTCACCCTGGTCGGCCAGCAGTGCTTCCGGATCGTCCATCTCGGCGGCGAACGCCTTGTGGCCCATTTCCTCGACCAGTATCATCGCGGTTTCCTGGTCCAGCACCTGGTTGATGGTGCACATCTGGCCCAGCTTCATCAGTTGCTTGATGACTTCGGAAGCCTTGACGGACATCTTGTGCGCCAGTTCGGCCACGGTGATGGTTTCCGGCACGTAGACGTCTTTGATGACGGCTTCGGTCGGCGCCTGGAAATTGGTTTCGCGGTCGTCGGCGTGCGAGCCACGACGGCCGCCGCCCTTGCCACCACTGCGCCAGCCGTCACGGCCACCGGAACCGGTGTTGCCACGGCCCTTGTTGGCGGCGCTGCCAGGTGCGCCGCGTTTCTTGGCGTCGTCCTGCCAGGTCGACGAGACATTGGCCGACTTGATCGACTTCTTGTCCGCGGTGACAGGCTTCTTGTCGCCAGGCTTGTCGCCCGGTTTGGCGGCGGCGCCGGTGGCCGGCTTGTGCAGCGTGCCTTCGGCAACCTTGGCCTTGACCGGCGCAGGCGCTGGTTCGGGGGCTTTGATGGCGCGGCGCGGCGCGTTCATCATGGCCTTGATCTGGGCCACTTCGTCAGCCACGGCCTTGCGTGCCAGCTCGGTGGCGGCCGCTTTGTCGGCGGCTTCCTTGGCGGCGGCGGCGGCCTTCTTCTTGGCTTCTTCGGCAGCGGCTTTCTTCTTCTCTTCGGCGGCGGCGTCGGCCACAACCGGCGCAGCGCCGGCAGCGGTGGCGGTCGCGGCGGCGGCGGCCTTGACGGCGGCTTTCTTCGCTTCGGAGTCGGCTTCCTTCTTGGCTTCGGCTTCGGCGGCGGCGGTGGCTTTCGCCTGCGCTTCCTTCTCCGATTCCAGCTTGGCCAGGCGTTCCTGCTTCTCGCGCAGTTCGGCTTCCTGGCGTGCGATCAGTTCTGCCTGCTTACGTGCGTCTTCTTCACGGCGAGCGACTTCAGCGGCGTCAACCACCGGGGCGGCAGGCGCCACCGGCGCGGCGGCGACCGGCTCGTCGCGCTGGACGAAGGTGCGGACCTTCTTCACAGCGACCTGAATCGTGCGGGCCTTGCCATTGGCGTCGGCCTGCTTGATTTCAGTGGTTTCTTTGCGCGTCAGCGTGATCTTCTTCTTTTCGGTATCAGCCGATGCGCCGTGGGTACGGCGCAAGTGATCAAGCAGCTTATCCTTATCATCTTTCGACAATGGATCTGACGTCGAACTTTTTTCGACGCCGGCAGAACGCAGCTGCGTCAGCAGCAAATCTGCAGGCATCTTCAGTTCGGTGGCAAATTGGGCTACGTTGTTACTCGCCATTCAGTCCTCTTTTCTATGTGTCGCGGAGATGATAAAGATACTCAAATTAAGCCTTTGCGGATTCGGCAAGACTCCATGCCTTGGCTTGCAAGCCTTTGGCACGATCGTCGTACTTTGAGTCAACCAACTTCATCTCATCGTCGGTCACATCTTCAAATTCACTCTTAATCAGTTCTCGTGCACGGTCGGCGGACAGGGCCAGGATGGCGCCAAATTCGTCGTAAGCCAGTGCAGCAAATGCTTCTACAGTCTTGATACCAGCCAGGCCCAGCTTGCCGGCGGTGATGCGGTCCATGCCTTCCAGACCGACCAGCGCCTCGTCCATGCCTTCCAGGCCTTCTTCCGAAGCGATCGCTTCGGTGACCAGGGCGTCACGGGCGCGGGTGCGCAGTTCGTTGACGGTATCTTCGTCGAACGATTCGATTTCCAGCATTTCGGAGATCGGCACGTAAGCGATTTCTTCCAGGCTGGCAAAGCCCTCTTCCACCAGGATGTCGGCGACTTCCTGGTCGACGTCCAGTTTTTCCATGAACAGTGCACGCACCGCCGCGGTTTCCTGGGCTGCCTTGTCGGCCGATTCCTCGGCCGTCATGATGTTGATCTTCCAGCCGGTCAGGTCGGAAGCGAGGCGCACGTTCTGGCCGGAGCGGCCGATCGCGATCGCCAGGTTTTCCTCGTCGACCACGACGTCCATCGCATGCTTCTCTTCGTCGACCATGATCGACGAGACGTTGGCCGGAGCCAGCGCGCCGATGACGAACTGCGCCGGATCTTCGGACCACAGCACGATGTCGACGCGTTCGCCGCCCAGCTCGCCGGTCACGGCCTGCACGCGCGAACCGCGCATGCCGACGCAGGTGCCGATCGGGTCGATGCGCTTGTCGGCCGTGTAGACGGCGATCTTGGCGCGGACGCCGGCGTCGCGCGCCGCCGATTTAATTTCCAGCATGCCTTGCTCGATTTCCGGCACTTCCAGCTCGAACAGCTTCATGATGAAGTCTGGAGCGGTGCGCGACAGGATCACTTGCGGGCCGCGCATATTGCGGTCGATACGCAGGATGAAGGCGCGGACGCGGTCGCCGATACGCAGGTTCTCTTTCGGGATCATCTGGTCGCGTGGCAGGCGGGCTTCGATCTTGCCCGACTCGACGATCGCGTCGCCGCGCTCCATGCGCTTGATGGTGCCGGTGACGAGCGAGTCGCCGCGTTCCAGGAAGTCGACCAGGATCTGTTCGCGCTCGGCGTCACGCACGCGCTGCAGCACGACCTGCTTGGTGTCTTGCGCAAAGCGGCGGCCGAATTCGACGGACTCGATAGGCTCTTCGATGTGGTCGTCGACTTCGATGTCCGGAATCTGTTCCTTGGCTTCGAAGTGCAGAATCTCCTGGTCCGGCAGTTGCAGGCCAGCCTCGTCGGGCACGACGTGCCAGCGGCGGAAGGATTCGAACTCACCCGACTCGCGGTCGATCGAAACGCGGATATCGACTTCACCTTCATAGCGTTTCTTCGTGGCTTGCGCCAACGCGAACTCCAACGCGCCGAAAACCACATCTTTATCGACGTTTTTCTCACGCGCCAGCGCGTCTACCAATAACAAAACTTCGCGACTCATGCTTTGCGTCCCTTAAAAACCACCTGTGGCACCAAGCGTGCCTTATCCATATCGGCGAGCGTAAACTCCAACAGCGCCGGACCATCAGTACCTTCAAATTCCAACGACAAATTATCGCCCTGGGGTTCTTGCAATATCCCCTGGAACGATTTCCGGTTGTTCGTACCCGGCATTGCGGTGCGCAGTTTGACGATTGCTTCGCAACCGGCAAAGCGCACGAAGTCTTCCAGCTTGCGCACCGGGCGATCCAGCCCTGGCGACGAGATTTCGAGACGCTCGTAGTTCACGTTCTCGACCGTCAGCACGTGCGACAGCTGGTGGCTGACCGTAGCGCAATCCTCTACGGTAATCGGGCCTTTTTCTTCGGCGTCGGCGGCGGTGAAATCGATAAAGACGCGCAGCACTCCGCGCTCGGCCCGTTCGACATCAACCAGCTCATAGCCCAGACCGGCGACGGTCTTTTCAATTAAATCCGGCAGCTGCAAGAAATTCTCCAAATCAAGGCCTGTTTCCAACTTGTTAAAAACAGGCCGTTCAAAACGGTTCACCAAAAAAAAAATGGGCATCTGCCCATCTTCTTGTAATACCAGCCAGATGAAAGCATCCCTAGGGAAATAACCCGAGAAGAACTTTTACTAGGCTGGTTATTATAACCTTATATGAACTGCGCTGCAATGCCGCGCGGGGCGGAAAAGCAGGCTTACAACAATTCATAAAAGGCTAGAAGCCCCGAAAACAGGGGCGATGCGCCGCTTTACCCGGCACCGCGACAAAGGGGCCGGACCCCATTCGGGGTCCGGCCCCGCAGCGTCACCGCCTTGCGGGGCAAGGCCTGCAATTACCCCTTGCGGCGGCGCGGCATGCCATGATCGATGGCGCCGCCACGCGGTGGCTGGTTGCGGCGCGGCGCGCTGGCGTTGCCAAAACCGAAGGTGGTTTGCAGCGGATCCGGCTGACGCGGACCGCGGCTCGGACCCTTGGCCGATTGACCGCCGCCCTGCCCACCCTGGCCGCCCTGTCCACCCTGGCCGCCTTGCGGACGACCCTGGCCCTGCGGACGGCCACCCTGGCCTTGCGGACGCGCCGGGCCTTCGCCCAGCGGGCGGCCGCCGGCGTAACCGCCGATGCCTTGCGGACGGCCGCCTGGACGGCTGGAGGTCTGCGCGCCGGCCGGACGCCCCTGGCCATTGCCGCCCGGGCGACCGCTACCCTGGCCGCCTGGACGACCCTGACCATTGCCGTTACCACCCGGACGCCCCTGGCCGCCACCGAAACCACCCTGGCCACGGCCATTGCCGCGCGGGACCTTGGCGAACGGCATGGCGTTGTCATTGCTGAGGTCGGCGCGGTTGAAATTCGGTTCGTCGTGATCATCCTCGTCATCGTCGAAATCGCGATCGTCGCGCTCGGCGTCGCGGCCGCGCTGCGGACGCTTTTCAGGCCCCTTGTTCTGGGCCGGCTTGGCTTGCTGCGGGCCCTTGCCGCGCGGCGCGGCCGGGGCGTCGCCGCCCTTCTTGTCGACGCCGTATGCGCTCAACATGTCGCGCACGGTGTTCTCTTCCAGCTCTTCCCAGCGGCCGCGTTTCAGGCTGCTTGGCAGGCTCATCGCGCCGTAGCGGGTGCGGATCAGGCGCGACACGGTCAGGCCGATCGCTTCGAACATGCGGCGCACTTCGCGGTTGCGGCCTTCGCCGATGATCACGCGGTACCACTTGTTGATGCCTTCGCCGCCGCCGTCGGCGATCTTGGTGAACTGCGCCAGGCCGTCTTCCAGCTCGACGCCGGCCAGCAGCTTCTGGCGCATGCCCTCTTCCAGCACGCCCAGCGTGCGCACCGCGTACTCGCGGTCGATGTGGTAGCGCGGGTGCATCAGGCGGTTGGCCAGGTCACCGGAGGTGGTGAACAGCAGCAGGCCTTCGGTGTTGAAGTCCAGGCGGCCGACGGCCAGCCATTTGCCGGCCTTCATGGTCGGCAGGCGGTCGAACACCGATGGACGGCCTTCCGGATCGTCCATCGAGACGATTTCGCCGGCAGGCTTGTGGTACACCAGCACGCGCGGCGGCTTCTTGCTGACGCGGCGCTGGATCAGCTTGCCGTTGATGCGCACCGCATCGGTCGGCAGGATGCGCTGGCCGATGTGGGCCGGCTCGCCGTTGACCGACACGCGGCCGGCAACGATCAGGTCCTCCATATCGCGGCGCGAACCGAGGCCGGCTTCGGCCAGGACTTTGTGCAGCTTCGGCGCGTCGTCGTCCGAGGTCAGGTCTCGGCGCACCACTGTCGGCGCGGCGTGGCGGCCCTTGGCCGGCTCGTCGCTGTCGAAGGCGTCCGAGGTGACGTAGGAGAATGCGGCATCCGCATCGCTAGGCTTGGCGCCGCCGGCGTTCGGGCCGCCGCGCTGCGGCTTGCCGTTCTTGCCTTTGGCGCCGCCGGCATGCGGCGGCTTGCCGTTGCGTTGGCCATCGGGGCGCGGGCCGCGCTCGTGGCGTGGCTTGCCGCCTTCGGCCGGCGCTGCGCCGTCGACTGCGGCAGCGGCTTCGCCTTCGGCGGCTGCCACTGGTTCCGGACGCGGCGGCATCAGGGCCTCACGCACGGCGCGCTGTTCGCGCATCTGGCGTGGGCCACGCGGACCGCGCGGGCCGCGTGCTGCGCGCTCGCCTTCAGCAGGAGCGGCTTGCGCTTCAACTGCTGGAGCCGGGGCTGCGGCCGGGGCGGCTTGCGCTGCATCGACTGCCGGCGCGGCGGCCGGCTTCTTGGCGCGCGGCGCCCTGGCCGGCGCTTCGGCTGCCGCAGGCGCGGCGGCTTCGACGGCCTCGACCGACTTGACGGCCGGCTTGGCGCGCGGTTTTTTCACCGGGGCCGGCGCATCGGCGGCGGCCACTTCGGCTTCCGCCCTGGGCTTGCGCTTGGCCTTGGCGGCGACTGGCGCATCGGCGGAAGCGGCGGCGCTCGGCGCATGCGCCTCGCTATCGGCTTCGATCTGGGCTTTGGTGCGACGTTTAGGCTTGGCGGCCACTTCGGCCGGCACTACGTCGTTGACTGTCTCTGGGGAATTAGGATTGTTCATTATTCGTTTCTTGGTTGTGCTCAGCGTCAACCGTTACATCGGGCGCGGATTGTGTTTGTGCTTCGTGGCCGGCTTCCGGGCTAGTCGCGGCTTCTGCTTCGGCCACTGGCAACTCGCTATCCGTACCATCTGTTTGTTGCGCGGCATTGTGCGCCGCTTTGTCAAAGTTTTCCTGCAGGGCCGCTTCCAGCGCCGCCATGTCCGGGCCAGCGCCTTGCGTATCGCTGATTTGCTGCAAAGGAGGCAGCTGGGACAGCGAATTCAAGCCCAGGTCATCTAAAAACTGCTTGGTGGTGCCCAACAATGCCGGGCGGCCGACGACGTCGCGGTAACCGATGGCGTCTACCCAGCCGCGGTCTTCCAACATCTTGATCGTCTGCGAATTGACGGCTACGCCGCGTATCTCTTCAATATCACCCCGCGTCACCGGCTGCCGGTAGGCGATGATCGCCAGTGTTTCCAGCGTCGCCCGCGAGTACTTGGGCGGCCGTTCCGGGTTCATGCGGTCGAGGTACAACTTCATCTCGGGGCGGCTCTGGAAGCGCCAGCCGGTCGACAGGCTGATCACTTCAACACCCTTGCCGGCCCAGTCCAGCCTCAATTCTTCGAGCAATTCCTTGATCGTATCGGAACCGACTCCGGGTCCGCGCGGCCTGTCCTGGTCATCCACCTCGACAAACAGCTTCTTCAGACTGTGGATCGACAATGGCTCACGAGCGCATAGCAAGGCGGTTTCGAGGACTCTTTTAGCCTCTGCTGTATCCATAGCAATCTTGTGGTTGCATTTCCATGCAAGAAAGAATTCAATCACATTCAGTGAGGCAATGGCTGGCATCTACGATGCCGCCTGCTGGTATAACTCGCTGAAGCTGTTTTTTCCGACGCCTGGGCCGATGTGCGCCAGGCGGGAGAGAGGGACATGCCGGCAATGGCCGAGGCCCTTGCTTTCTACGTGAAACGTGGCCGGGGAGCGCAGTTTTCGGGCGAAAACACACGTGACCGATCAAAGACATTTCATCCAACAAGCCGAATTGTACCTGATAAAACGGCAAAAAGCGCATTTCACCTTCATCGAAATGTAACTAGCCTTACGCGGCAGCAAGTCTTTCCGACAAGATTGCGGAAACGCCCACAAATGCGGGGTACTCGGCGGTGATGACCCAGGTCGGCACTTCGGACAGGTAATGGCAGAAGCGGCCCTTGGCTTCGAAGCGGGCGCGGAAGCCGGAGCGGTCGAAACGCTCGCCCAGGCGCGGGACGATGCCGCCGCCTATATAAATGCCGCCCTGCGCGCCCAGCGTGATCGCCAGGTTGCCGGCAACCGTGCCCAGCATGCAGCAGAACGCTTCAATGACTTCGTCGCACAAGGTGCATTCGCCGGCCAGCGCGCGGCGCGAGATGTCGGCGGCGCTCAGCTTTTCGGCCGGCATATCGGTGTGGTCGGCCAGGGCGCGGTAGATCAGCTCGATGCCGGCGCCGGACATCAGGCGCTCGGCGGAGACGTGGTCGAATTCTTTCCAGGCGAATTGCAGGATGGCGACTTCGGTGGCGTTGGCCGGCGAGAAGGTGACGTGGCCGCCTTCGCTCAGCAAGGCGGTCCAGCCGTCCTTGCCCGGGATCAGCCCGGAAACGCCGAGGCCGGTGCCGGCGCCGATCAGGCCCAGCGGCGTGCCGGCGATGCCGTTGCCGCCGCCGACCTGGTGTTTCTGGGTGGCGGACAGCTGCGGCAAGGAGCTCGCCAGCGCGGTGAAGTCATTGACGACGACCAGCATGTCGAAGTTGACTTCGCGGCGCAGCGCCTCGATCGAGAATTCCCAGTGGTGGTTGGTCATGCGCACCATGTCGCCGGTGACCGGATTGGCGATGGCAATCGCGCCATTCCGGATGCCGGTGACGCCGGCCTGGGCGACGGTCGGCGAGGCCAGATAGGCAACCAGGGCGGCGGCCAGGGTTGGATAGGCGGCGCAAGCCAATACTTCGATCGCCTCAATCTTGCCCGGGGCGGTCTCCAGCGCAAAGCGCGCGTTGGTACCACCGATGTCCGCCAGCAGACGCGGGCCACCAGGGAATGCAGTGGTCAGGGAGGGAGGCGTTTGGAGGGACTGAGCTGTCATGATAGATCGAAAATAGTTGAGGCCTAAGCTTAAGGTATTTTCACTCCGAGAGGCAAGCGAAGTTTGTAGTTTTAGTACACATGCAGCAGCTTTGCCACATGAAATTACAAACTGGAATTTTTTTTGCGTAGTATGACTACGATTTTTGCGTGCCGTATCGCCGCATGCTTGGCGGTTGCGCCGGCTCAAAACCGACAGGGAGAAATGCACACAATCTTGAGTCTGCATTACTTTTCCGAGGGAGAGCTATTATGACTAAGCACGCAACACGCAAGAAAAGGGTTGCACACGGAGATATGTCCGAGAGGGATATATCAGTGATCCCGGAATCATCCAAAACCGCGCTGCGCGAGGCTATGCGGCTGGAAGACGTCCCCACGACGCAGTTTCAGGACCTTTTGTGGATCATGGCGCAGGAATCCAGCGGCGAAGTCGGTGCGCGCAACCCACACTCGTCCGCGCGGGGTTTGTTTCAACTCTTAAGAAACAACTATGAGCTCGATCCGCACGGCACGGATTCATTTGGTAATGGCGTGGAAGAATGTCAAGGCGGGATACGATACATTCAGCAACGCTACCACAGTGCAGCCCGGGCCCGGAAATTTTGGCAAAAACACCACTGGTACCGAACATGAACCCCCTGCTTTTCCTGCTAACTGCAACAATACTCTCCCTAAGCAGCACCAATGGGCGAGCGGAGCCGGTGACACCACCCTTTTTTCGCTTCCACACCAGCGAACGCTATTCCGGCCAAGTTGCCAAGCCAATATTACGTACCAAGATGGACCGGGAATATCGCACCAGGCTGAATCTGGGCGCCCAACAACCAGTTAATTTTGCAGGACACTATGTCCTGACCGTCTGGGGTTGCGGAGCGGGGTGTTTGATGGGGGCGATACTGGATGCGCGCAACGGTACGGTGAACTGGCTGCCATTTACCGTCTGTTGCGGCCGGGATGATGACGCTGAGCCTATCGAGTTTCGTCCCGACAGCACGCTGCTCGTGATACGAGGCATGCGCAACGAGCAAGGAGCTAACGGAACTTTTTATTACCGTTACGAACAGGACAGCCTGAAGCTGATCGATAGCCAGCCCCAGGCCAAAAACTAACCCACCGACGCCGTGTTGCCCTCGCCCACTTCGCGCGGCGTGCCGAAGGCGGCGTTCCAGGCGTCGAGGCCGCCGTGCAGCGGCTTGGCGCGGTGGTAGCCGTGGCCGATCAGCTCCTTCGCCACGTGGGCGGCGGTGACGTCGTTCGGGCAGCTGCAATAGACGATGATGTGGTGGTTCTTGTCCAGCGCGATCAGCTCCGCGATCGGCTCGCCGCCGTTGAACAGCAGCGCGCCCGGCACGGCCGGCTCCAGCATCTGCGCCGTCACGCTGCGGGCGTCGACCAGCACCGGCGCCTTGCCCTGCTCCAGCAATTTCTTCAGGTCGTCGATGGTGATGCGGTCGATCTCGACCGACTGGCGGAACCGCTTGCGCTCGATATATTTAAAACCGATGAACAGCACCAGCAACACCCCCAGCACCATCAGCGCGGTGCTGCCCATGGTGCTGAGGATGTCCAGCACCTGGTCGATCTGGGTGTGGAAGCCGGCGCCGATGGCGATGCCGGCGCCGCTCCAGACGATGGCGCCGGCGACGCTGAAACCGAGGAAGGCGCCATTGCTGGTGCCCATGGCGCCGGCCAGCGGCGGCGCGATGGTGTTGAAGCCCGGGATGAACTTGGCCACCACCAGCGCCTTCGGGCCCCAGCGGTTGAAATTGTCTTCGGTCTGGCTGACACAGTAATCGGGGGACAGCGAAATCTTGCACAGCAGGCGCAGGATGCGCTTGCCGTAGTAGCGGCCGGCGCGGAACCAGAAATAGTCGCTGATCAGGCAGGCGACCACGCTCACCAACAACACGGCCAGCCAGTTGCTGTCGCCGTCCACCGACAAGGCGCCGGCCACGATCAGCAGCGGGAACGCGGGAATCGGCAAGCCGATCTGCTCAACCAGCACGATCGCGAACACGATCAGTACGCCATACTCTTGCAATAAAAGGATTAAATTCGCCATCCGGATATCTTATCTTAAAAAGCGCTTAACCGTGCCGCGGGATCGCCGCCAGCAGTGCCCGCGTGTAGGGATGCGCGGGATCCCGGTACAACTGGTCCGAATCGGCCATTTCCACCACGGCGCCCTGGTGCATCACCATCACCTGGTCGGCGATGTATTTCACCACCGACAAGTCGTGCGAGATGAAGATATAGGACAGGCCGAACTCGTCCTGCAAATCCTGCAACAGGTTCAGCACCTGCGCCTGCACCGACACGTCCAGCGCCGACACCGACTCGTCGCACACCAGGATCTCCGGCTGCATCGTCAGGCAGCGCGCGATGGCGATGCGCTGCCGCTGGCCGCCGGAAAACTCGTGCGGATAGCGCTGGAAGGCCGACGCCGGCAGCCCGACTTTTTCCAGCAAGCCGTGGGCGATGGCGGTGCGCTCGCGGTCGTCGGCGCCGATGCGGTGGATGCGCATCGGCTCCAGCAGGATCTGCCCCACCGTGAAACGCGGGTTCAGCGACGCATACGGGTTCTGGAAGATGATCTGGATGCGGCGCTTGTAGGCCTGGAATTCGCGCGCGGTCATCGCCAGCAGGTCGCGGCCGTCGAACATGGCGCTGCCGCCCGTGGCCTGGTGCAGCCGCAGCAAGGTCAGGCCGACGGTGGTCTTGCCGGAACCGGATTCCCCCACCACGCCCAGGGTCTTGCCGCGCGCCAAGGTGAACGACACATCCTTCACGGCCTGGAACTCGCGCTTGCCGAACCAGCCCTGGCGCAGATAGAAGCTCTTGCTCAGCTTGTTCACCACCAGCAGCGGCTGGTCGTCCGGACGATAGCCGCGCTGGCGTTCCAGCGGGTGCGGCGGTGGCAAGGGGCTGGCGCCCGGCCCTTCGGCCAGGTAGTCGGCGATCACCGGCAGATGCCACGGCCGCGCGTCCAGCGATGGACGGCAGTGCAGCAGCGCCTTGGTGTAACCGTCCTGCGGCCGCTGCAGCACGTCCTGCGCGGGGCCGGCTTCGCGCACCTCGCCGTGGCGCATGACGACCACGTGGTCGGCGATCTGCGCCACCAGCCCCAGGTCGTGGGTGATGAACAGCACCGCCATCGCGTGGCGTTTTTGCAGGCGCGCGAGCAGCTCCATGATCTGCTTCTGGATCGTGACGTCGAGCGCGGTGGTGGGTTCGTCGGCGATCAGCAGCTTGGGTGCGCAGGCGATGGCCATGGCGATCATCACCCGCTGCTGCTGGCCGCCGGACATCTGGCTCGGGTAGGCGTCGATCTTGACGGCCGGATCGGGGATGCCGACTTCGTCCAGCAATTCCAGCGTGCGGCGGCGGGCCTGGGCCGCGCTCATGCCCAGGTGCAGGCGCAGCACTTCGCCGATTTGAGCGCCGGCCGTGAAGACCGGGTTCAGCGACGACATCGGCTCCTGGAAGATCATCGCGATGTCCTTGCCGCACAGGGCGCGGCGTTCATCGGCGGACAAGGTGAGCAGGTCGCGGCCGTCGAAGCGGATGCGGCTGGCGGGATCGATGACGGTGGTGTCCGGCGGCAGCAGGCCCATCACGGCGAGCGAGCTGACCGACTTGCCGCTGCCCGATTCGCCCACCAGCGCGACCGTGGCGTTGCGCGGCACCTGGAACGACACGCCCCTGACCGCCTCCAGCGTGGTGCGGCGGTCGACGCGGAAGGCGATGCGCAGGTCGGCGATCTCCAGCAGAGTGTTATCGTCCATCATTTCACCTTGGGGTCGAGGGCGTCGCGCAGCGCGTCGGTGAACAGCGAGAAGGCCGTCACCAGCAGCGCCATGGCGAGGGCGGCGGCGCTCAGCTGCCACCAGCGGCCGAGTATCAATTCGTTCTGCGCCTCGTTGAGCATGCTGCCCCAGGACACCACGCCGACCGGCACGCCGAAGCCGAGGAAGCTGAGGATGACCTCGGCCTTGATGAAGCCCACCACCAGGATCGAGATCTGCACCAGCGCCACATGGCTGACGTTGGGCAAGATGTGGGTGAACATGCGGCGCCAGTGCGAGGCGCCGATGGCGTCGGCGGCCAGCACGTATTCGCGCGCCTTGTGCTTGATGTACTCGGCGCGGATCAGGCGGTAGGGCCCGGTCCAGCCGGTCAGGCCGAGGATCAGCACGATGGTCAGCACGCCCTTCTGCTGCAAGACGGCGGCCACGGCCAGTATCATCAGCACCGACGGAATGGCGGTGAAGATGCTGTAGAACCAGTTGAAGAGATCGTCCACCACGCCGCCGAAGTAGCCGGACAAGGCGCCGAACAGCGTGCCCAGCCCCACTGCCAGCAAGGCCGCCACCAGGCCGACCACGATCGAGGTCTCGCCGCCCTTGATGGTCTTCTTGATGATGTCGTGGCCCCATTTGTCGCCGCCGAACGGCAAGGTCGCCAGGCGGCCAGCGCCGGCAGGGCTCGCGCCGCCAGCGCCCGCTTGTGCGCTGCCGCGCAGCTGCGCCAGATCGCCGGCCAGCGGATCGCTCACGCCGTACATGTCGGGCGCGCCCTCGCCCGCCAGTTGCGCGCGCAAGGCGCGGATGTCGTCGGCCAGCGGATCGAAGGGATTGTCCGGCAAGGCTTGCGCCGCCTGGAGCGGCGCCACCGGCGCCGCCGGCATGGCGCCGACAAAGCCCGGCGGCGCATAATTGACGCCGACCTCGTCCTCCCAGTCCGCCGCGATCAAGCCGCCGGCCGACAGCACCAGCATCAGCAGGAAGGCCGCGACCACGGCCAGCGACACCATGGCCACGCGGTCCGCGCACAGGCGCCGCCAGGCCAGGCGCCACAATCCGGGCGAGACGTGATGCACGACGGCCGTCATGCCAGCTGCACCCGCGGATCGACCGCCTGGTACAGCAGGTCCGTCAACAGGTTGAACAGCATGGTGGCCGCCGCCACGTAGACGGTGATCGCCTTGATCACCGGGAAGTCGCTGCGCTCGACCGCCAGGATCACCTCGCGGCCGATGCCGGGTATGCCGAAGAAACGCTCCAGCAGAAAGGCGCCGATCAGCAGCGCCGGCAGGTTGGCCATCACGTGGGTGATGATGGGAATGGCCGCGTTGCGCAGCACGTGCACCCACATCACGCGGCGTTCGCTCAGGCCCTTGGCGCGCGCGGTGCGCACATAGTCCTGGCCCACCTCGTCGAGCACGAAGCTGCGGTACAGGCGCAGGGTCGGCGCGATCGACACCGCCAGCCCGATCAGGATGGGCAAGGTGGCGTAGCGCAGCAGGTTTTCCCGGAAGCTTGCACCCCAGCCCTGCACCGGGAACAAGCCCAGCTTATAAGCCAGGCCGTACTGGAACACGATGATGTACACCAGGATGCTGATCGACATGCCGACGGTGCAGGCGATCATCACCGCGCGGTCGGTCAGCGAGCCGCGCACGAAGGCAACAGTCAGCGCCAGCGCGATGCCCAGCAAGGTCTCCAGTATCGTCAGCGGCAGCAGCACCGTCAGCGACGGCCCCAGCCGCGTGGCGATGATGTGGGACACCGGCTCGCCAGTCGCCCAGCTCAGGCCGAAATCGAAGGTGGCGATCTGCTTGATGAAGATCCATAGTTGCACGTAGGCCGGCTCATCGACGCCGAGCTGGTGGCGGATGTTGGCGATGCTCTCGGCGTTGGCCATCTTGCCGGCCAGGATGAAGGCCGGATCGCCGCCGACCCAGTTGAACAGCACGAACACCAGCAGCACCACGCCCAGCATGGTCGGCAGCATCTGCCACAGGCGGCGCACAACATAAGCAATCATTCCCGGTCCTTGCGCTCGATATCGATGTACTTCCATTCCTGGTGCAGGATGGGATGCTTCTTATACCCCAGCACGCCCGGTTGCGCCAGCATGCTGCGGTAGCGCGAGTAGGCCGGCATGGCCGCCGCCTGCACTTCCAGCAGCCGCGCCATCTTGCGGTACAGCGCGTCGCGCTGCGGTCCCGGCGGCATGCGGTGGCTGGCCTCGTACCACTGGTCGAACTGCGCGTCCTGGTAGCAGCCGTTGTTGTTCTGGTTGATGTTCTTGCCGTAGAACAGCTGCATGAAGTTGTCGCCGTCGGGATAGTCGGCCATCCACTGGTAGGTGCGCGTTTGCAGCTTGCACAGCAGCTCGGCCTGCTGGATGTCGCTGAAGATCATGCGCTGGTTTTCCATGCGGATGCCGAGCCGGTTATAGGTCTTGCGCCACAGCTCGGCCATCAGCACGCCGGCCGCCTCGTTGCGCGAGGTGTAGTGGATCAGCAGCGGCTTGCCGTCCGGCAGAGTGCGCCAGCCGTCGGCGCCCTTCCGGTAGCCGTAGCGGTCCAGCAGCCGGTTGGCCAGCGCCGGGTCGTAGCGCAGCAGGCCCTGGTAGCCGGGATCGTGGCCGGCCACGCCGGGCGGGATCGGGAACGCCAGCCGCCGCGCCTCGCCGTTGAGCACCAGGCGGATTTCCTCGTCGACGTCGTGCGCCATCGCGATCGCGCGCCGCAGGGCGATCTTCTCCTTGCTGTAGCCGCCCACCACCGGGTCGCGCATATTCCAGTAGTAATAGGTCAGCACCGGATCGACGATGCGCGACAGCTGGATGCCGCGCGCGGCCAGCTCCGGCCGCAGCTTGCCGTCGACCAGGGCCTTGGGCGACAGCGGGCCGTCCAGCCAGAACAGGTCGGCCTCGCCGCTGGTGAAGGACAGCCAGCGCGACTGGTCCTCCAGCTGGATGCTGATCTCGATGCGGCCGATCTGCGGGATCTTCTTGCCCTTCATCTGGCGCACGATGCGCTCGTCGTCGGCGCGGTCCTCGGCGCTGGGCGCGAAGTCCCACAGCTCGGCGCGGTGGCCGGGGTTTTCTTCGAGCACGATGCGGCTGCCGCGTATCCACTGGCCCAGCCGGTAGACGCCGGTGCCGACCGGATGGCCGGCCACCTCGCCCTTGCTGTCGCCGTATTTCTCCACCACCTCGCGCGCCACCGCCGCCAGCGGTTCGTAGGCCAGGATCATGCCCAGGCTGAAATCGGTATGCGTCAGGTGGATGCGCAGCGTGTAGCGGTCGAGCTGCTCGAAGCCGGCCACCGGCGCGTCGTAGTCGAAGCGGCCGGTTTTCCTGGCCTGCGCGGCCAGCGCGTCCAGGCCCACCACCTTGCCTTCCAGCAGCCAGGTGTTCGGCGAGGCCAGCCTGGGGTCGAACAGCCGCTTCCATGAGTAGACGTAGTCGGCCACGGTCAGCTCGCGCGGCTTGCCGCCGAACGCCGGGTCGGGCGTGAAGTGGACGCCCGGCTTCAGGCGGATCAGGTAGCTGCGGCCGTCGGCCGACACTTCCGGCAAGGCCGCCGCCGTCTCCGGCGCCAGCTTGACCGGCCGCGCCAGATAATCGTAGGTGTACAGGGTCTCGAAGATCGCTTCGGTGATGTGGCCGGTGTACAGATCCCGCCCCAGCGCCGGATCGAAGCTCGCTTCGGCGGCCGGCAGGATGTAGCGCAGGGTCTTGACCGGTCCGGCCGCCGGCGCGGCCAGGCACCAACCGGCGGCCACCACTGCGGCGGCGAATTTCATGCACTGCATACGCTTCCTCAAGCCGCTGGTAAGTGCCGAAACAATACAACAAATCGTCCGTGGACGAAATGGCGACCCGATAGCTATTCGCTAACAGCTATTGCCGGCGGCCCCGTCGTTGTCGCATAAATGTAACGTTGCATTTCAGTATGAATGCAGGTTCATGCTATTGCCATGCACCAACTTGTTGCACACACCCGACGACATCGCAAGATATTCGCTTCTTTTTTGATAGCCATGCAATGTTCCACGGTGTTTTTTTGACGAACGCACCAAATTAGAGCGTTATTCTGTGCTTTTTTGGCGCACTCTTGCCATCAAGTAAAAAATGTACTTTTGCTATCAATTTAAAAGTTTATCCGTTGACAGTAAATGACGCCGGGTGATCTGATGAGCGGATGAAAAGAACGTCAATGTTTTTTTCAACCGGCGGCGTATCGCCGATAAAAAAATAAATCACACCCGTGTGTTTCATCGTTTTGAATTGGGAGCAAAAAATAATGATGGTTGAAACTGTATTGTCCCGCTCCGTACGCCTGATCTGCGCCAGCGGCCTGGCGATCGGCATGCAAGCGGCTGTGGCTCAGACCGCGCCGGACGCACCGATCCAGCGCGTAGAGATCACCGGCTCCAGCATCAAGCGCATCACCGCCGAAGGCGCGCTGCCGGTCCAAACCCTGTCCAAGCTTCAGATCGAGCAGAGCGGCGCCAGCAGCGTGGCCGACCTGATCGCGACGCTGCCTTCGATGCAAGGCTTCACCACTTCCTCGATGTCGGTCAACGGCGGCGGCGGTGGTATCCAGACCGCGTCGATCCACGCCATCGGCGAAGGCTACACCCTGGTGCTGCTGAACGGCCGCCGCCTGGCGCCAGCCACCTCCGGCTCCACCGTCAACCTGGCCAGCATTCCATTGGCCGCGGTCGAGCGCGTCGAGATCCTGACCGACGGCGCCAACACGCTGTACGGTTCGGACGCGATTGCCGGCGTGGTCAACTTCATCCTGAAGAAAAACCAGACCGACCTGATCGTCGAAGGTACTTTCAACTCGCCGAAGAGCAGCGCTGGACAGAGCTCCAACGTGTCGGTCTCCAAGGGCTGGGGCGACATGGACAAGGATGGCTTCAACGTCCTGGTTTCGGCCGCCCACGATGAAAGCCGCGCGATGTACGCCAAGGACCGCGACTTTTCCAAGAGCGGCGTGATCCCGTTCATGGACAACGGCAAGCAATACAATCTGTACCAGCTGAGCTCGAACTCGATTCCTGGCAACGCCACCGTCAAGTACAAGGACGCCGCCGGCACCGCCACCAGCAAGGCGTTCGGCCCGAACTTCCTGGAAACCGGCAAGTGCAACGGCCCCAACCTGTTCAACGTCGGCAATCGCTGCCTGTACGACTATGCCGCCGCAGTGCAAGACACGCCCGGCCTGAAACGCGATTCCCTGTTCGGTTCGCTCAACGTCAAGATCAACGACGACACCACCTTCTTCGCCGAAGCGCTGGGCTCGTCGTTCAGCAACACCGCCCAGTACGCCGCGCCGGCACAGCCGCTGGGCATCCCGGTCGGCAGCGCGCTGTACAAAAAATCCATCCAGCCCTACCTGGCCCGCCTGGGCATCGACCCGGCATCGGTCACCAGCGTGGCGATGAACCTGCGCCTGGTCGACGCCGGCGGCCGCGCCGACGAATACAAGACCGACGCCCGCCACCTGGCCTTCGGCGTCGACGGCACCTTCAAGGGCTTCGACTACCGCGCCGCGTACACCCACTCGGAAAACACCCAGAAGGACACCGCCGCGGGTGGTTACATGAGCCTGAACGCCTTCGACGCGCTGGTCAACTCCGGCAAGTTCGATCCGTTCGCGCCGCCGGGAACTTCGCAGGGCGCGCTGGCACCGGCCGTGCTGCACAACCTGCTGAGCGAGACCAAGTCGAAGATCGACGTGCTCCAGGTCAGCGGTTCGAGCGAACTGTTCAAAATGCCGGCCGGCATGGCCCAGCTGGCGATCGGCGCCGACTACACCAAGCAGCACTACTCGGAAGCGCCGGACGCCTACTCGCAAGGCCAGAACCAGCAGCAGCCTGACTTCACCGACGCCATCGTCGGCGGCGGCGCCGGCGCCCTGCCGATCGACGCCACCCGCAAGAACTGGGGTACGTATGCCGAGTTGCTGCTGCCGGTCCTGAAGAACATGGACCTGACCGCTTCGACCCGCTACGATGATTTCAGCGCCGTCACCAACGACAAGAACTTCGACACCGCAGGCAACCTGATCGCCCCGGGCAAGCAGGGCGAGACCGCCAGCAAAGCCACCTACAAACTGGCGCTGCGCTGGAATCCGGTCGACTCGCTGCTGATCCGCGGCTCCTACGGCACCGGCTTCAAGGCGCCTACGCTGACCAACATCGTCAAGCCGCTGGTCAACGGCGGTTCGTCGCAGTTCCACGCCTGCCCGATCACCTCGCCTACCGATCCGCGCTTCTCACTGTGCAACCCTGGTTCGTCGGAATACAATCTGCTGACCGGCGGTAACGGCGCGACCGGCGCCGGCTCGCTCAAGCCCGAGGAATCGAAGCAGTTCACCGCCGGCTTCCGCCTGGAACCGATGCCCAGCCTGTCGATCGGCTTCGACCTGTGGGATGTCAAGCTGACCAACCAGATCCAGACCCTGTCGGAAGACACCGTGTTCGGCAGCCCGAAGGTCTACGACAGCCTGCTGCGCAGCTATTTCGACCCGATCCAGAAGCAGAACGTGCTGGCGGCCGCCCTGACCCCGTTCAACCTGGCCAGCTCGCACTACCAGGGTATCGACTGGGATCACACCTACAAGACCGCGACCCCGTTCGGCAAGCTGAACGTGCAGTGGACCGGTACCTACATGACCAAGGCTGAACAGGAAACCCCTGAAAGCGGCGTCGAGAAGAACATCGGCCGCTTCAACTCCTACTCGGACGTGACTTTCCGCTGGATCTCGAAGCTGACCGCGTCGCTGCGCGTCAACGACCGCTACACCCACGCGCTGACGGCCAACTACCACTCGGGCTACACCGACCAGGTGTACACCGAGGACGACAGCGTGGTCAACGTGCTCAACGCCGACGGCACCCAGGGCGACACCGTGGCGTTCAAGCGCCAGGTATCGTCGTACACCACCTTCGACTGGCAGAGCAAGATCGGTTTCAGCAAGAAGTTCACGCTGACCGCCGGTATCAAGAACCTGTTCGATATCGCGCCGCCGTTCACCATCCGCAACGCCGGTGGCGGTAACCAGGCCGGCTACGACGGCCGTTACGCCGACCCGTTGGGCCGCCAGTTCTACCTGGTGGGTTCCTACAAGTTCTAAGCCCCAGGCCATCGGTTCAAAGCCGATGACCTTGCAGCCCCGCCTTCTTCGGAAGGCGGGGCTTTTTGCATTGCCGCCGGCCATGACTGTCGCATTAATGTAACGTCCGGTGGCCGGATTAAGCCGCAGCTCACGCCCCGCCCCTGCACCAGCATGTTGCACGCCCGCGACGCCGTCGCAATACTTTCCCTGCTTTTTAGCATCCAGACAATGTTTTATGTATTGAGAAGCGTTTCGCACCAAATTAGAGCGGATTTTCGCCCAAATTTATTGCAGCACTGAACATCTTCATGCGGCGGCAATTTTGTTCATCAATAAAGGTTTGCTCGTTGACAGTAAAGATAGGCAGATGCTCTTATGAAGAAGCAAAGACCCTCTGGTTCCTTGCATAAGACCTAAAAGACTGTACTTACTTGGTGTTCATTGTTATCAAATGGGAGAGAGAAATAATGATGGTTGAAACAGTATTGGCGCGATCCGTGCGCCTGGTGTGTACCGGCGGCTTGCTGGGCCTGGGCCTGATCGCTCCGTTGGCGCAAGCCCAAACCGCCGACCAGCCTATGCAGCGCGTCGAAGTGACGGGTTCGTCGATCAAGCGCCTGGTATCGGAAACGGCCAACCCCTTGACCGTGTTTAAATCGGACGACTTCGTCAAGCAGGGCTTGACCACGGCCCAGGAAGTGCTGGACCGGATTCCGTCGAACAGCTCCAGCTTCAGCTCCGGCAACGTGGTCGGCGGCAACAGCAGCGGCCTGCCGACCGGCGGCCAGGCCAGCGCCGACTTGCGCGGCCTGGGCGGCGACAAGACCCTGGTGCTGCTGAACGGGCGCCGCATCGCCAACCACCCGTATGACGGCGCCAGCGTCGACCTGAACATCATTCCGGTGTCGGCCCTTGAGCGCGTCGAAGTGCTGCGCGACGGCGCCTCGGCGATCTACGGCACCGACGCCATCGGCGGCGTGATCAACTTCATCACCAAGCGCTCGGTCAAGACCACCACCATCACGGCCGAAGCGGTCGCCCCGCGCAAGGTCGGCGCCGACGAGCACCGCCTGAACCTGTCGACCGGCTACGGCGACCTGGACGCCGACGGCTTCAATGTGTTCGGCGTGTTCGACTACCACAAGCTCGACATCCTGACCTCGCAGCAGCGCGACTTTTCCAAGACCGGCGTGATTCCAGAGCGCGGCCTGGACCTGACCTCCGGCACCACCTATCCGGGCAACTACTTCGACCCGACCTCGGGCGCGACCGGCAACCCCGGCTTCGCCAAGGGCTGCGACGCACCGCTGTCGGTGCCGCGCGCCAGCAACGGCACCTGCCGCCAGGATTACACCCGCCAGATCGACGATCTGCCGGCGCAGAAGCAGACCGCCTTCTTCGGCAAGGCCACCTTCAAGATCAACAACGATCATCAGGCCTCGATCGAATACCTGCACGCGGAAAACGACGTGGTGTCGCACACCGCGCCGCCGCCGCAAACCGGCCTGATCCTGCCGAAGTCGAGTAAATACTACCCGGGCAATTCGGGCGGCGTGCCGGCCATGCCCGGCCTGTCGGGCGACCCGCTGTCGGTCAACTGGCGTCCCACCGAGGCCGGCCAGCGCACCATCAACTCCAAGGGCGCGGCTGACCGCCTGAGCATCGCCGCCGAAGGCTTGTACAAGGACTGGGACTACAAGGCCGGCTTCACGCTGTCCGAAAGCCGCTCGGCCGAATACTTCACCGGCGGTTATGTGCGCGATGAAAGCTTCGCCGCCGGCGTCGCCAACGGCACCCTGAACCCGTTCGGCCCGCAGGACGCGGCCGGCAAGACCTACCTCGACAGCACCGCGCTGCGCGGCCAGGTACAGAACGGCAAGACCCGCAACACCAGCATCGACGCCAAGGCCAGCCGCGAGCTGATGGACCTGGCCGGCGGCAAGATGGCGGTGGCCGTGGGCGCCGAACTGCGCCGCGAAGAGGCGGACTTCTTCGTCAACCGCGACATCGCCGGCCAGGCGTCCAGCTCCGGCCTGTCGGGTTCGCAGTCGACCGCAGGCGACCGCACCATCAAGGCCATCTTCGGCGAGCTCAACATGCCGCTGATCAAGGACCTGGAAGTGCAGTTCGCGGCCCGCTACGACGACTACAGCGACGTCGGCAGCACCACCAACCCGAAACTGGGCGTGCGCTACCAGCCCAGCAAGCAGGTGCTGCTGCGCGGTTCGGCGTCGACCGGCTTCCGCGCGCCGACCTTGTTCGAGAAAAACGCCCCGCGTTCGAAGAACGACACCAACAACTCGTACAACGATCCTGTGCTGTGCCCGGGCGGCGTGCTGTCGACCAACCCGGTCGCCAACCCGCTGCGCGACTGCGACCTGCAACAGTTCAAGCTGCAGGGCGGCAACCAGGATCTGCGTCCGGAAAAATCGAACACCTTCTCGATGGGCATCGTGCTCGAGCCCGTCCAGCAAGTGACCCTGGCCCTGGACTACTGGAACATCAAGCTCAAGGACAAGATCAACGCGCTGCCGGAAGAAGCGATCTACGGCGACTACGCCAAGTACCAGGCGCGCTTCCTGCGCAATCCGGACGGCTCGCCGTACGCCATCCTGGACTTGAAGGAAAACCTGGGCAAGGTCAACACCGACGGCGTCGACATGAGCCTGACCTTGCGCTCGGGCGCCACCGCCTACGGCAACTTCACGCTGACCGTGGACGGCACCTATGTCCACAAGTATGAATACCAGGACGAGCGCGACGGTGCGTTCACCCAGAACGTCGGCCGCTACGCCGCCAACAACCCTGTGTTCCGCTGGAAGCACAACGCCGCGCTGAACTGGCGCCTGGGCACCTGGAGCGCGACCTTGGCGCAATCGTACAAGTCCGGCTACACCGACCAGAACCTGGACATCGCGCCCCAGTACCTGAACTCGGTGCCGTCGTACTCGCTGTGGAACCTGTCGGGGACCTACACCGGCTTCAAGGGCGTCAGCCTGACCGCCGGCGTGAAGAACCTGCTGGACAAGGAACCGCCGTTCTCGAACCAGGGCACGCTGTTCCAGAAGGGCTACGATCCACGCTACACGGATCCGGTCGGCCGCGCACTGTACGCACGCGCCAGCTACTCCTTCTAATCCGGCGCGCTTAGTCTAAGCCTCACGCCCAAGTGGCGATGCCCCGGCCCAGGCCGGCGCATCGCCATTGTCGTTTAGGCGTTCAGAACTTGTAGTTGCCGGTCAGGTAGAACGAGCGTCCGGCCGGATCGGTGTAGCGGCCGTCGTAGCCCAGCTGGTTGCCGCCGCCGGCGTTCTGCAGGGTCAGCGGCGGATTGCGGTCGAACAGGTTCTTGATGCCGCCGGTCAGCGTGAAGCGGCCGAAGTCATACTTGCCCTGCCAGTCGACCGTGGTGTAGGACGGCGTCCACAAGCCGCCGAAGGCCACCGAGTCGCCCACGCTGCCGTCCGGGTTGACGGCGAAGATCGCCGTGTCGAGAGGATAGGCCTGATCGTGGTAGCCCGACTTGTAGTGCGCCGTCAGGGTGTTGGTCAGCTTGCCGTTGGTCAGGCTCAGCGCCAGGTTGCTCTGCACGCGGAACACCACGCCATTGTCCGGGCCGAAGCGGCCGAGGTTGGAATTGAGCTCGCCGCCGGCCTGGGTCGTGTAGTTCTGCTTGATCATATACGTACCGGTCCAGGCCGCCTTCCAGTCGCCGACCGGCGACTTGTTGCGGAAGCTGAAGTCCCAGTCGACGCCGCGGTAGTTGGCCACGCCGCCGTTGATCGGCGCCTGCAGATAGCCGATCGTGGTGTAGCCGGCCGGATCGGGATACGGATTGACGAACAGGCGCTGGTACTGCTGCGGATAGGCGAAGCCGACCTGCTCCGGCACGCCGGCCGACAACACCTGGTTGCGGATCTGCACATTCCACAAATCCAGTCCCAGCGACAGCCCGCGCAGCGCCTCGATGCGCCCGCCCAGCGTCCATTGCTTGGATTTTTCCGGCTGCAGGCCTTCGCTGCCGCTGGCGCCGTTGGGGCCGGTCAGCAGGTCGTACTGCGCCTGGCCCACCTGGCAGCCGGGCGAGCCGGGGAACGGGCAGGCATAGCTGCCGGCGGTGCTGCCGTAGAAGGTCGGCGCGCCGGCGATGTCGCTGATGTTGGGCGTCTTGAAGCCGGTGCCGTAGGCGGCGCGCAGCAGCAGCGATTCGACCGGGGTCCAGCGCGCGCTGACCTTGTAGGTGCCGGCGCTGAAGGAGTTGCCCACCTCGCCGGACGCCAGCTGCGGCCGCAGGCCGCTGGCGTCGGCCAGCTTGGCGAAGATGTAGTCGCTGTGGGTCTTGTCGTAGCTGTCGTAGCGGCCGGAGACGGTCGCTTCAAAGGTCTTCGCCAGCGGCAGCAGCACCTCGCTGTAGATGCCCCAGTTGTCGCGGCGGGCGTCGAACGGCACCTGGCCGTAGTTGCCGCCGACCGGGTAGTTGGCCGACGCCGGCTGGCTGGCGTAGCCGGAATTGGCCAGGATGGTCGGATGGTAGGCGATCTGGTAGTGCGTCTTGGAATAGTCGCCGCCCAGCGAGATGATGGCGGTGCCGCCCGGCAGGCTGAACAGGTCGTGCTGCGCGCCCGCGTGCAAGGTGTTGAGCTTGGAGGTGTTGGTCGAGAAGGTGGTGCCGTTGACCAGCGCGCCGCGCAGCTGGTCGGCGCCGGTGCCCAGCACCGGATCGTAGACGCCCGACGCCACCAGCGCGTTGAGCTTGTCGAAGTCCGCGTAGCCGCCGGCGGCGTTGTCCTTGATCTTGTTTTGCGACAGGATCAGGCTGGCGTTGTAGTTCCAGCCCCAGGCGTTGCCGTCGACGCCGACGGCGAAGTGGCGGGCGTCGGTGATGTACTCGTCGGCGCGACCGCCGATCAGCACCGAGCGGTAGCCCAGCGTGCCGTCGCCGGTCGGGTTCTCCAGGTTGTTGGCGTCCAGGTAGGGCTGGATGTAGCGCTGGTACAGCTGCGGGAAGCGGTCGGTGGAATTGACGCCCATCGGCTGCGCCGACGGTGCGTACTGCGCGGTCATCGAATAGCTCGACAACACCAGTTCGCCCCACAGCTGGGTGTCCTGGTTCAGCTGCCAGCTGCCTTTCAGCAGGCCGCTGTCGCGCCGCGAGCCGGGCACGTCCTCGACGGTGGCGCCGTAGTTGAAGCGGCACTGCGTGCCCAGCGGACCGGCCAGCGGGCCGCCGCAATTGCCGTTGGCGGCCAGGTAGGGATTGATCGCCACGCCGCTGGTCTCGACCGTGCTGGCCGAGCCGCGCGGGCGCACGTTGAAGGTGATGTTGGCCGGCTCGGTGTTGCCGGTGCGCTGGTCGAACCAGTACTGCTTGCCGCCGCTGCCGAACTTGAAGAAGGCGCCCGGCGCCGAGAACGGGCGCTGCAAGGCGGTCAGGCGCTGCTGCTCGTCGTGGCTGTAGGAAAACAGGACATTGAACTTGTCGGTGTCGAGATCGCCCCAGCCCTTGGTCAGGCCGGCGCTGGACCAGCGCCCGCCGGACTTGCGCGGCTGGCCGTAGGTGGCGTAGGCCTCGCCCTTGGTCAGGTTCTTCTTGAGGATGAAGTTGACCACGCCGGCGATCGCGTCCGAGCCGTACAGCGCGGAGGCGCCGTCGCCGAGAATCTCGACCCGCTCCACCGCCTCCAGCGGGATGCTCTCGATGTTGACGGCGTAGCCGCCGCCCTGCCCGGTGCCGAGCAGGCTGGGCGCCAGGCGCTGGCCGTCCAGCAGCACCAGCGTGTACTTCGACGGCAGCGAGTGCAGCGCCGCCGTGGTGACGCCGGCGCCGCCGCCGTTGACCGAACTGGAGGCCGGCACGAAGCCCTGCATAGCCGGCAGCATCTGGATCAGGTCGGTCGCCGAGGTGGCGCCGCTCTGCTTGATGTCGGCGCTGGTCAGCACCTGCACCGGCAACGCGCCTTCCTTGGCGATGCGCTTGATCGCCGAGCCGGTGATTTCCACCCGCTGCATGGGCTGCTTGTCGGTGACGGTGTCTTGCGCGATGGCCGGCAGCGCCAGCAAACCGAGGCCGGCAATGGCGCCGCCCGAAAACATCAACCGCAAGGAACGCGACAACACTCTTTCTTGAATCATGACTAACCTCCGCTATTATTTTTGGATACACCCGTCCGACGCCCGCCGCCGGGATGGCAACAGGTCGCTCTGAAAAACAGGACAGGTGGATTAACGCAGGAAGGTGTTCAACGACACCGTCCATGCTTTATATAAAAACATGCGAGGAAGTCAACGTCAATCAAACTCGTGTCGCATTCATGGTTCTTACAACACTATTGATAGCGCTCCGCAAAAACCAAGGGACCCATATCGTGATTGGGTCCCTTGGTATCTGAGGTGTAACGGCGCGGCTTGATGTTACTTGGACGCGGCCTCCGCCGCCTGGGTGGCCAGGCGGCGCTGGCGCACGGCGGCGGCCAAGCCGTGCAGCACTTGCACGCTGCTGTCCCAGTCGATGCAGCCGTCGGTGACGGACTGGCCGTAGGTCAGTTCCTTGCCCGGCACCAGATCCTGGCGGCCCGCCACCAGGTGCGATTCGACCATCACGCCGACGATGCGGTTGTCGCCGCCGGCCACCTGGCGGCCGATGTCGGCGCACACCGGCACCTGGTTTTCCGGCTTCTTGGAGCTGTTGGCGTGCGAGGCGTCGATCATCAGGCGCGCCGCCAGGCCCTGAGCCGCGATCGCCTTGCAGGCTTCGTCGACGCTGGCGGCGTCGTAGTTCGGGGTCTTGCCGCCGCGCAGGATGATGTGGCAGTCCTCGTTGCCGTTGGTCGACACGATGGCCGAATGGCCGCCCTTGGTCACCGACAGGAAATGGTGCGGCTGCGAGGCCGCCTTGATCGCCTCGACCGCGATCTTGACGTTGCCGTCGGTGCCGTTCTTGAAGCCGACCGGGCACGACAGGCCGGACGCGAGCTCGCGGTGCACCTGCGACTCGGTGGTGCGGGCGCCGATCGCGCCCCAGCTGATCAGGTCGGCGATGTACTGCGGGCTGATCACGTCCAGGTACTCGGTGCCGGCGGGCAAGCCCAGCTCGTTAATGTCGCGCAGCAGCTCGCGCGCCATGCGCAGGCCGTCGTTGATGCGGAAGCTGCTGTCCATGTAGGGGTCGTTGATCATGCCCTTCCAGCCGACCGTGGTGCGCGGTTTTTCGAAGTAGACGCGCATCACGATCTCCAGGTCGCCCGCCAGTTCGCGGCGCAGCACCACCAGCCGGCGCGCGTACTCCATCGCCGCCTTGGGATCGTGGATCGAGCACGGGCCGATCACCACCATCAGGCGGTCGTCCTGGCCGTGCAGGATGCGGTGCAGCGCGATGCGGGCGTCGGCCGCGGTCTGCTCGGCGTTTTCGGTGCAGGCGAATTCGCGGATCAGATGCGATGGCGGCGTCAATTCCTTCATTTCGCGGATGCGCAAATCATCGGTACGGGGCATGCTGTTCTCCAGGTAATGAATCTTCTAAAAGTCAGGGTAAAAAAAAACCGCCTCGGGAGGCGGTTTTTCAGGAATTTGCAGGAACTCGTCTTTGCTTCTACGTGTACCGGCCGCTACTCCACCGCCTCGAGGTTGGAATCGCTAAAGTAAAAGTAGGTGGTAAAGAAGAAGCGGGTCATGATGATGTTCCGTAAGTAGTGGATTGACTATAACGCTATTGCCGACAGCTTGGCAAGTAGTTTATGGCTATAAGCTAATGCCATCACCACCGGGGGTCAGGTCTGACATTCGGACACGAGCTCTGCCGTAAAGCGTTGTTACGGCAGAGCTCGTGTCCGAATGTCAGACCTGACCCCCGATGTTTTAAGCGGTGCCGCCGACGGTCACGCCGTCGATGCGCAGGGTCGGCTGGCCGACGCCCACCGGCACGCTCTGGCCTTCCTTGCCGCACACGCCCACGCCCGGATCGAGGCGCATGTCGTTGCCGATCATGGAGACGCGGTTCAGCACTTCCGGACCGTTGCCGATCAGGGTGGCGCCCTTGACCGGGTAGGTCACCTTGCCGTCTTCGATCATGTAGGCCTCGCTGGCCGAGAACACGAACTTGCCGTTGGTGATGTCGACCTGGCCGCCGCCGAAGTTGACCGCGTACAGGCCGTTCTTGACCGAGGCCAGGATTTCCGCCGGGTCCTGGTCGCCGCCCAGCATATAGGTGTTGGTCATGCGCGGCATCGGCAGGTGGGCGAACGATTCGCGGCGGGCGTTGCCGGTCACCGGCATCTTCATCAGGCGCGCGTTCATGGTGTCCTGGATGTAGCCCTTCAGGATGCCGTCCTCGATCAGCGTGGTGCACTGGGTCGGGTTGCCTTCATCGTCGATGTTGAGCGAGCCGCGGCGGTCGGCCAGGGTGCCGTCGTCCACCACCGTCACGCCCTTGGCGGCGACGCGCTGGCCGATCATGCCGGAGAAGGTCGACGAACCCTTGCGGTTGAAGTCGCCCTCGAGGCCGTGGCCGATCGCCTCGTGCAGCAGGATGCCGGGCCAGCCCGGTCCCAGCACCACGGTCATCGGGCCGGCCGGCGCCGGCCGCGCGTCCAGGTTGACCAGCGCCGACTTGACGGCCTCGGTCGCGTATTCTTCCAGCAGGGCGTCGCTGAAGTAGCCGTAGTCGTAGCGCCCGCCGCCGCCGGACGAACCCATCTCGCGCCGGCCGTTCTGCTCGACGATCACCGTCAGCGACACCCGCACCAGCGGGCGGATGTCGGCCGCCAGCACGCCGTCGCTGCGCACCACCAGCACCACGTCGTATTCGCCGGCCAGGCTGGCCATCACCTGCACCACGCGCGGGTCCTTGGCGCGCGCCATCTTCTCGACGCGCTCGAGCAGCTTGACCTTGGCGGTCGCGTCCAGCGAGGCCAGCGGATCGTTGGGCAGGTACAGCGAGCGGCCGCCGGTCGGCGTCATCGCGCCGGCCACCTTGATCTTGCCGGCGCCGGCGCGGGCGATGGTGCGCGTGGCCGAGGCCGCGTCCATCAGGGCCGCTTCCGAGATATCGTCCGAGTAGGCGAAGGCGGTCTTGTCGCCCGACACGGCGCGCACGCCGACCCCCTGGTCGATCGAGAAACTGCCGGTCTTGACGATGCCCTCTTCCAGGCTCCAGCCTTCGTTCTTGGTGAACTGGAAATACAGGTCGGCGTAGTCGACCTTGTGGGTGAACATCGAGCCCAGCGTCTTGAGCAGCTTGGCTTCGTCCAGCCCGAACGGCGTCAGCAGGATGTCGCGCGCAACGGCAAGGGTGGACAGATTCGGTTCAAATGGCTTCATGATGGTGTCTTCTAGTAGTGTGGTGCAATTGTAGCGGAGTTCACATAGTGCGGTGTTTCAGCGCCGGCAGGCTCTGGCGCACGCTGTCCATGAACAGCAGGTCGATGTCGCCGTGGACCACGCCCTCGCCCTCGGCCAGCACGCTCTTGACCGCGCCCCACGGGTCGATCAGCATGCTGTGGCCCCAGGTGCGGCGGCCGTTCGGATGGGTGCCGCCCTGCGCCGCCGCCAGCACATAGCACTGGTTTTCGATGGCGCGCGCGCGCAGCAGGATGTCCCAGTGCGCGTGGCCGGTGGTGTAGGTGAACGCGGCCGGCACGACGATCAGCGCCACCGGCCCCATCGCGCGGTACAGCTCGGGGAAGCGCAGGTCGTAGCAGACCGACATGCCGACCTTGCCGAACGGCGCCTCGAACACGCCGACATGCTTGCCCGGCACGATGGTTTTCGATTCGTTGTAAGACTCGGTGCCCTTGGTGAAGCCGAACAGGTGGATCTTGTCGTAGCGGCCCACGTGCTCGCCCTGCGGGTTGTAGACCAGCGTGGTGTTGACGACTTTGTCCGGATCGCTTGATGCCAGCGGCAAGGTGCCGCCGATCAGCCAGATCTCCAGCTCGCGCGCCAGCGCGGACATGAAGTCCTGGATAGTCCCCTGGCCCAGCGGCTCGGCGACGGCGACCTTGTCGCTGTCCTGCAAACCCATGATGGCCCAGTATTCCGGCAGCAACACCAGGGTGGCGCCGGCCTCGGCGGCCTGGTGCACCAGGCGGCGCGCGGTGGCGATATTGTCCGTCACGGACGGCGAGGAAATCATTTGTACTGCGGCGACTGTGTGCATGGCTGTCCCGTTCAAATTAGTGCATGCCCTTGGCGGCGGGCGGCGCTTCCACTTTGGATGCGTCGAGCTTGGTCACCACCGGCGCCTTCCACGGCCCGGTGACCTGCATATGATAGGTCAAGGCCTTCATCACCGGCGCACTGAGGAACAGCTGCGCCAGGAAGCTGCCCAGGCCGATCACCGGGTTGACGGCCAGCGCGTACACCAGCGGCGCCGTGCCCAGATTCACTTCCGGTATCACCACCACATGCAGATTGGTGGTTTCGTTGGCGATGTCGGCGCTGCCGTCCATCAGCACGGTGGCGGCGACGCCGTGCATCTTCAGGTTGTCGGTCTTGGCGATGCCGCGGTTGATGGCGGCGTCGGCGGTGATGCCGTCGAACGCCAGCCCTTCCGAGAAGACATCGTGGAAATCCAGCTTGAGCAGGCGCGGCAGGGCTTGCAGGCTGAGCACGCCCAGCAGCTTGGCGGCGCCCGGGTCCTGCTTCAGGAACTGGCCTTTTTCCACGTTGAGCTTGATGTCGCCGGACAGGCTGGGCAGGTCCAGCGAATACGGCAAGCCCTTCCAGGCGATGTCGCCGTTGAGCGTGCCCTTGCCGTTGCGCAGCGTGCCGGCAAAGCCGAAGCGGTCCAGCAGCTTGCCGGCGTCGGCGATGTCGAGGTTGAAGTTCAGGCTGGTGGTGTGGGCGCCGTCCTTGGTCACCCATTTGCCGGTGCCCTTGAGCTCGCCGTCCGGGTTGGCCAGCGACAGTTTGCCGATCCGCCATTCGCGCGCGGTGGGCAACTGCGCATTGCTGGCCTGCAGCTCCAGCCGGCCCAGCTGCTTGTTGAACAGTTCGAAGCGCTCGACGGTCACGTCCAGCGCCGGGATGGTGGCGGCCGCGCTCTGGCCGTCCAGCAGCTCCTGCACATCCTTCGAGGCCGATTCCTGGATCACCAGCGACGACAGGCGCGCCGTCACCTTGCCCAGGCCCTGGCCGGTGGACGGTTCGTTCCAGGTCACATAGCCGTTGGCCTGGCTGGAATCGACGCTGGCCTGCCACACCGATTTCTGGCGGCTGACGCCGACCACCACGTTCTCCAGCCTGCGGTCGCCGATCACCAGCTCGCTGGCGCGCGCGGCGATGGTGTCCGGCATCACGTACTGGGCCACGTCGGCGCCGTCGTCGGCGGCGGCCTCTGCGCCCGGCTCGGCCTTGCCGGCGATCTCGCTGCCGAAATCCAGCCACGAATCGACGTTGAGCGCGCGCAGGCTGACGTTGACGGACATGCCGCTGTCCGGCTCCGGCGCCGGCGCGTTGACGCCGATGCCGCCGCGCACCAGCTTCCACGGCGCCTTGCCGAGCTTCTGGCGCTGGTAGCGCGCGTTGATATTGTTGCCCAGGCTGATGCGCATATCGTCATGCACGGCGCCGGCGGCGTCCGGCGCCAGCGCGCTGGCCAGCACGAAGCGCACCGGCAGCGCATCCGGCGCGGCCTTCCTGACCGGCGCCGGCAACTCGATGCCGAGGCCGCCCAGCGTGGAGTCCACCGCCACCACCACTTGATGGTCGCGCGCGGTGACGGTGCCGGTGTAGCGCGTGCCGCCCGTGAAATGGCTGGCCAGGCGCTGCATGGCCGGCATCGGATAGTTCTTGCGGAAGCCGTCGGCCGTCATCGCGCCGGCCAGCTTGACGACGATGGCGTCGTCCTTCTGGCTGCCGCCGGTGATGCTGACCGGTCCGCCGAGGAAGTTGCCCGACAGCTGGTTCAGGGTGACGCCGCGCTCGTCGAACTCGATCTTGCCCTGCGACGCCTGCACCGGCGGCAGGTCGTTCATCAGCGTGATGTCGTTGTTGGCCAGTTGCAGCGCGCCCTGCACCTTGGCGTCGATCAGGTGCGACAGCGGCAGGCGCAGGCTCAGCGCCAGCTTGGCGTTGCCGCTGGCCTGGGTTTCGTCGGTGAAGTGCGAGATCCATTCCAGCACCGGACTGACGCTCAGGTACTTGAGGAATTCCTGCATCGGCCCGGCAGCGTTGCCGTCGATTTCCAGCATCGCGTCGTGGATCGTCAGGTCGGGGATCACCGCCTTCACGCCGGACAGCGCGACGCCGGCGGTGGTGGCGGTGTCACCGCGGATTTCCATGCGGGCGCGGTCGAACACGAAGCTGCCCTTGATGTGCTCGGCCTGCGGCCACAGCGGCAAGGGCTTGCCGTCCTTGCCCAGCTCCTTGCCGTCGTGCAGGAAATTGCTGGGCGAATAATTGAGCTTGCCCTCGGTCAGCTTGCCGGCCACGCGGAACTCGCCGCGCGCCTTGTCGGCGGCGCTGTCGCCCTGGAACGGGAAGTGCGCCAGGTCGCCGCGCAGGCGCAGCGTGACGTCGCTGGCGACGCCGCCTTCGAGCGCGCCGGTCAGCCAGGCGCGCAGCTCGTGCGGGGTCTGCATCGGCAGGTAGTTGTCGATGCGGTCCAGCTGGAAGCCGTTCAAGGTGCCGCTCAGGTCGGCATGGCCGGCGCCCTTGCCGCCCAGCGGCATCTTGTGCGAGCCCCGCAGTGTGCCGCTCAGGCCGTTTTGCAGGAAGTCCATGCTGTCGATCTGGAGCAGCAGCTGGTTGTCCGGTTCGAACGACCAGCGCGCCTTCAGGTTCAAACGGTCGAACGGCATAGCCGGCTCGCTGAAGTAGTCCGGCATTTGCAGCACCAGCTGGGTCGAGGCCAGGCTGAAGCTGCCGCCCTTGTCGGTGGCGTCGATGGCGCCGCTCAGGTTGTCGAAACCGGGGATGGCGGGCAAGGCGGCGCTGGCCGGCGACCTGGCGGTCTTCGGCTGCGCCAGGCGCGGCGGCTGCGGCTTCAGGCCCAGGCCGGCCAGCTCGCCCTTGACGCGATAGGACTGCAGGGCCGGATACACGCCCTGCCATTCGGCGGAAAAGTTGCGCAGCAGGCCGCGCGGCGCGAAGTCGGCCAGCAACTTGCGCTGGTGCTCGTTCAGCGGCAGGCGCTCGGCCAGGCCGGCCATGGTTTGCAGGTCCAGCTGGCGGGCGCGGATTTCATAGCGCTCCGGCTTGGCGCCGCTGGCGGCGGTGTAGTGTTCGGACAGCGAGGTCGGCGCCATCAGCAGGCCGTCGCTGGTGGTCAGTGTCAGGTTGCTCAGTTCGACGCTGTGGCCCAGCGCGCCGAAGCGCGGCCGCACCGCGCCCTGTTTGACCAGCGGCGCGGTGGCCGGCAGCTCTTCGCGGGCGGCGATGCGGCCGCTGAGCTGGCGCAGGTCGAGCAGCGGCAGCTCCTTGCCGAGCACGGCGGAGACATCGCGCAGGCCGACATCGGCGGTAAAGCCGGTCACGCGCGACTGGTCGATGCCGACCCAGGCGCGCAGCGAACCGCCGCCGCTGTTGAGCTCGAACGGGAAGTCCAGCCAGGGCTTCCAGGCCAGCAGGTCGGTGCCGCGCACATCGGCGTACAGCTCGCCCCTCCACATCGACAGGTTGGACACGCGCGCGCCGAAGGCGGGATGGCTGAAGTCGGCGCGCACGTCAAGCGGCGCGGCCAGCGCGGCCGGCGGGGTCGCCTTCAGGGCCAGCTGGTGGTGCAGCCACTGGTTGCGCAGCACGATGTTGACGCCGTCCAGCGCCAGCGGCGGCGCGCCGCGCCGCAGGTCGGTCCATTGCAGGCGGCCTTCGCGGATGACGATCTCGCGCTGCGACAACAGCCAGTCGGCGCCGCGGCCGTCGCTCGGCTGGCGCGGGTCGATGGAGATGCCGGCCACCAGCAGGCGGCCGTCGGCCTGGCGCCGCACGTCGAGCTCGGGGCGCACCAGCTCCAGCGATTCGAAGCGCACCGCGCCGGCCAGCACGCTCCACCACGACAGGGTGGCCGACACGCTGGGCAGGGTCAGCGCCTGCTGGCCCTGCGGGTCGTACAGCACCACGTCGCCCAGGAACAGGTTGGGACGCAGGCCGGTCCAGGACGCGTAGATGCGGGAGATGGTGACGCGGTTGCCGACCGCGCCACTGGCCAGGCGCTCGATATCGCCCTTGTAGTGGTCGATATTCGGCAGCACCACGTAGCGCAGCGTGAGAAACAGGATGGCGAAGGCGAAATACAGCAGCAGGAACAGCTTCAAGCTGAAGCCCAGCACGTGATGGCTGGCCAGGTTGCAGATGCGATAGGCGGCACGCAGCCGGTGCCAGCGCGCGGCCAAAGGCCCCTCGCCTGTCACAGTCTCCTCTTCTGGTTTTTGCATCGATAAGCTAATAAATCAGGCCATGCGTCAAATAAATCGCTAAACTCGGTTTCAAGCTTTTATGCCTGCGCAGCAATTCTACCGCATCACCCGTGCAAGCCAGCGCCGCTTAGAGCGGGACTGCACCGGTTTTACGTGCTTTATATGCTGTCCCCATGCTGTTGCCGACTAACTTAGTTTCAGGAAACACGTTGCCCATGATTGCACCCACCGCGTCACGTTTTTACCAGCGCTGGCTGGCCGCCGCTCCCGACCGCGCCGCCAAGGCTGATGATTTAGCGCAATTATCGCTTGCCCAGATTAATCTTGCTGATTATTTAGCAAAAGAAGCCGCCAACGTGCCCGCCGGCGCCCCGCCGCTGCCGCTGCCGCGCGCCATGCGCCGGCTGCGCAACCTGCTGGTCTGCGTGCTGATCCGCCGCGACCTGGAAGGCAAGGCCAACCTGGCCGAGGTGGTGGAAACCATGACCCGCTTCGCCGACTTCGCCATCCAGCAGCACATGGCCGAGATTTACGCGGAAATGACGGCGGCGCACGGCACGCCGATCGGCCGCGATACCGGCCAGCCGCAGGAGCTGATCGTGCTGGGCATGGGCAAGCAGGGCGGCGGCGAACTGAATGTCTCGTCCGACATCGACCTGATCTTCGTCTACCCGGAGGATGGCGACACCGCCGCCGGGCCCGGCCAGCGCAGCCTGTCCAACCACGAATTCTTCATCCGGCTGGGCAAGAAGCTGATCGCCGCATTATCGGAGATAACGGAAGATGGCTACACATTCCGGGTCGATATGGCTTTGCGGCCGAACGGCGGCTCGGGCCCGCTTGCCGCCAGCCTGAGCATGGTGGAGCAATATCTGATCGTCCAGGGCCGCGAGTGGGAACGCTACGCCTGGGTCAAGGCGCGCGCCGTGACCGGCCGCGCCGAGGACATCGCCGCGCTGGACGCCATCGTGCGGCCGTTCGTGTTCCGCCGCTACCTGGATTTCGGCGTGATCGACGCCATCCGCAATATGCACGCGCAGATCCGCGCCGAGGTCAACCGCCAGGAGCGGCTGCACCCGGACCGCAGCAACAACGTCAAGCTGGGCCGCGGCGGCATCCGCGAGATCGAGTTCCTGGCGCAGGTGTTCCAGTTGATACGGGGCGGCCGCGACGCCGCCCTGCGCGACCGCTCGACCCGCACCACGTTGCGCATCATCGCCGAAAAAGGCTTGCTAAGCCACGCCATCGTCTATCAACTGCTCGCTTCCTACACCTTCCTGCGCAACCTGGAGCATCGCCTGCAATACCTGGACGACGCCCAGACCCACACCCTGCCGGCCAACGACGCCGACCGCCTGCTGGTGGCGCAGATGATGGGCCTGGCCGACACCGCCACCCTGCTGACCCAGATCGAGGCGCACCGCCAGTTCGTCGCCGGCCAGTTCGATGAAATGTTCTCGGACAAGACCAGCGGCGGCGAGCACGACATCAATCCGCAGTCCAGCAACGAATGCGCCGATCCCGACAACCTGGAGGCGATGGTGTCGCGCTTCGGCGCGCTGGGTTTCGCCGATCCCGAGGGCGCGGCCAAGCGCCTGATCTCGACCTGGCAGGCGCCGCGCCTGCAGTCGCTGCCGGAAGCGAGCCGCAACCGCCTGCTGGGACTGGTCAACGCGGCGCTGCCGCTGATCGTGCAATGCTCGCTGGAGTCGAGCGGCGGCAACCAACAGGCCACGCTGGGCCGGCTGCTCGATTTCCTGGAGGCGATCGCGCGCCGCTCGGCCTATCTGTCGCTGCTGACCGAGTATCCGCACACGCTGGCGCGGGTGATCCGTATGGTGCATGCCAGCGGCTGGGCCGCGCAATTCCTCAGCCAGCACCCTATCCTGCTCGACGAGCTGCTCGACGACCGCGTGCGCAACGCCGTGTTCGACCCGGTGGCGCTGGCGGCCGACCTGGAAATCCAGCTGGCCTCGGCGCCCGGCGACACCGAGCGGCAGATGGACATCCTGCGCGAAATCCACCACGCCCAGCTGTTCCACCTGCTGGCGCAGGACTTGGCCGGCGACCTGACGGTGGAAAAGCTGGCCGACCACCTGTCGGCGCTGGCCGACACCATCGTCGCCGCCGCCATCAAGGCGATCTGGCAGATGGTGGCCACGCGCCACCGCGAGGTGCCGCAGTTCGCGGTAATCGCCTACGGCAAGCTGGGCGGCAAGGAACTGGGCTATGTGTCCGACCTGGACGTGATCTTCCTGTACGACGACAGCGACCAGGAAGCACCGGCCCAGTACGCCAAGCTGGCGCAACGCTTTATTACCTGGATGACATCGCACACCTCGGCCGGCATCCTGTTCGACATCGACACCGCGCTGCGGCCGGACGGCGCCAGCGGCATGCTGGTGTCGAGCGTGGCGGCGTTCGAGAAATACCAGAGCAGCTCGGCCTGGGTGTGGGAACACCAGGCGCTGACCCGCGCCCGCTTCTGCGCCGGCGACGCGGCGATCGGCGCGCGTTTCGAGCAAATCCGCGAGGCGGTGCTGCGCAAGGAAAGGCCGGCCGACGGCCCGCTGAAGCAGGAAGTCATTGCAATGCGGAAACGCATGGTCGACGCCAAGCCGAACCACAGCGAGCTGTTCGACCTGAAACAGGACCCGGGCGGCATGATCGACATCGAATTCATCGTCCAGTTCCTGGTCTTGCAGCACGCGGCGGCCTACCCGCAGCTGACCGCCAACTACGGCAATATTGCACTTTTGAAAATGTGCGGCGAGCTGGGCTTGATCGACGCCGGACTGGCGGCGCGGGTCGGCGACGCCTACCGGCAGTTGCGCAAGTTACAACACCAGCTGCGCCTGCAAGGCCAGGACCTGGCGCGCGTCGATCCGCAATTGGTGGCCAGCCACGCGGCCCAGGTCACGGAATTATGGCGCACTATCTTTGAAGGCAATGTTGCCAAGTAACAACGAAGCCTTTGTTAAATTGCAGCTGTTGTGATTTGAACCCGGCAACTACAGTAATATTGAAAACCACGATATCTGGGCCGCTCGCATTAAGCCGGCGTCATTCCCGCGCAGGCGGGAATCCATACAACGCTTGTGAATATGCGCCCTATGGGGGGGAACTCATGCAATGCATGGGCTCCCGCCTGTGCGGGAACGACGATATTCGATGTCCCCAAAAAGAGCGTCCAGCGCCATCGCAGTTTTATTCAAAGGAGAAATGATATGAAAGCATTATTCGGCGCCGCGGCGTTAAGTTTAAGCATGTTTGCAATGTCATCGACCGCTGTGGCCGCCGACAAGGGAACGCCTGACGAAGCGGTCGCCATGGTAAAGAAAGCGGTCGCCCTGATTAAATCCGATGGCAAGGAAAAAGCGTTCGCCGCGATTTCCGATCCGGCCAATACCGATTTTCATGATCGCGACTTGTATATTTATGTGTACGATTTAAATGGCGTCGCTTTGGCGCATGGTAACAATCCTAAAATGGTTGGCAAGCCTTTGATCGGCCTCAAGGATAATGAGGGTAAACCCATGATTAAAGAAATGGTCGAGCTGGCCAAATCCAAGGGCAAGGGCTGGGTTGATTTCAAATGGCCGAATCCGGTGACCAAGGCGGTGGAAGCCAAGTCCGGCTATATCGAAAAAGTCGACGACATGTTGGTCGGCTCCGGCATCTACAAATAAAAGCAGTAACGCGACGCAACAACCGGGACCATGTCCCGGTTTTTTTTCGCCCTCATTCTGTGATCGTGCCAAAAATTGGCGCGTAAACGCCAGAAACGAGCTTACTGTCGGGGGAGCTCTTCCGCAGCCTAGTCAGGCTATCAACGGTGGCATTTCAAAATAACCGTGACACACCCTAGGGCACCTCGAAAAACCTGTCGTTCCCGCGAAGGTGGGAATCCATACGCCGCTTACTCAGAGGCTCAGCATGGAGGGAATTCAGGCAATGCCTGGATTCCCTCCTGCGCGGAAATGACAAGGTAACGGTTATCACCATTACAAATATTAAACTCGGTGGATATCGCCGAGTCCGGCGCCACCAATCTTCAGGATTTATTGCAGAAGAATCCGACGATGGGGACGCCGACCATCAGCCGCGCCAATTCCAATTTCCAGACATCAAGCGTTGGGGTTTCCACCGTTAACCTCAGAAACCTCGGCGATTCGCGTACCCTGGTATTAATTAATGGCCGGCCTTTTGTTTCCGGCGTGCCCGGAGATACCGCGGTCGACCTCGACACCATTCCCACGGATTTTATCGACCGGGTGGAGTGATTAACCCGCGGCGCCTCGGCCGCTTATGACGACCTCGAATAACCATTATCTTGCCATTCCAGCGCAAGCGGGAAATCTGGGATTGCCTGAATTTCCTCCATGCTAAAACTCCGGGCACCGCATCGGCGGACCACCGCTTTCGCGGTACGACGGTCTTTTCGACCTGCCCTACAGCAAGACCATCTGGGCGCAAAACGCCAGCGGCCGGGTCAATGTGATGAGCTTGCGCAAGGCGCTGGAAGCGCTGCCCGGTCCGGACGGCACGCCGGTGTGTCGCGACGCGCGGCGGCGGAGGATTGGCTGCCAATTAACATCTTCGATTTGCCAAAAGCTGGCCTGCCAGGCAACCAGACAGGCGCCGAGACCGATACCCCGATCTACGACGCGATCGGATGCCGCTACTTTCTGGGCTTGCGCATCACCTTGTCGCGCAAAAGAAACAGCAACGTTATATTTTTAGTTATTTTGTCATTTTATGTTTACAAATAGATCATAAAACAAATACATTATTAGATCGGAAAAAATGATTTTCCGACAATTTGCAGTGCCTATAAAAAATTGGAGGAGTTGTAATGATTAAGGAAACGTGACTGTTCAGCAGCTAAGCAGTTAGCTGGATAGGATTGCCGACGAAGGCGCGTTGCAGGACGGTGAGCATGCCGTGCCCTTGCTTGCGCAGTGTGTCGAGGCACGAACGGATGACGCAGAAATGCTCCGCCCCGGCGAGCGTGCGGAAGCAGCCGGAGATTTTCTGTTTGACCTTGGGCATGCGCACGGCGCGCTCGCCAACGTTGTTGGTGAACGGCACAGCCGGGTTGCTGATGAAGCGCAGGACGGCGTCGGCGTGTAGGCGGAAGCGGCGTAGCAAATTGGCCGCGACGCTTTGCTTACCACGGCCGCGCTGCCCCGGTTGTTGTTTGGTTTCAGGATGGATCGCCTCACCTTCCCGCACCAGGGCATCGTAGACAGTGCGGAAGGCAGCAACATCGCTTGCATCGAGCGTACGCTGTTGGCGCCGCGCCGCCGTGCAGACCCGGTTGGCGCTGAGCAGCAATTGCATCATCGACTCGGGCCATTGCTCGCCTGTGACCTCCTTCACGTAAGCCAGTTCGCGCAACAAGTGGGCATTACATAAGGCATGGACCGCATCGTCAAGCCGCCAGTACGGTGCCCAGCAATCATGTACCAACACGCCAAGGCGGTTGGGCAGGATGCCATGTGCCTCGATGGCCGCCATGCCCCGCTTGGCGTGCACGCCGTACCATGTCAGCGTGTCGCTGGCGGCGATGTGCAACCAGTGCAGTTTGCCGGCCACGCGCAGGCCCGATTCGTCGGCGTTCAGGACCGGCGCGGCATGCAACTGGTCGGCAATGCGGTCCGCCGTCGTTTGCAGGGCCGCGCGCGCTTCGGCCACCCACGCCAGCAGCGTGGCCGGCGAGATCGAGAGACCATAGACATCGTGGATTAATTCGGCGGCGCGTGCGTATGGCAGCATTTGGCCCTGGGTCAGATGTACGCCCAGCGCGCGCACATTAGGGCCGTACTGCACCAGCTCGGTCACGTCGGAGGGGAAGCTGCTCACGTGGGTTTGGCCGCAGCGGCAAGTCACCGCCAGCGTACGGTGTTCGATGACGTCGAACACCGTGCTGGGCACATCGATGATCTGGCGCCGTTCGGCAATCTCAGCCTGCTCCAGTAGCAGCGCGCTGTGGCAACGCATGCACTGCTGCGGCAACGGATGATGGACCGTATTGGTCGGTTCGGCAACGCGTTTGAGCGTCGTGCCCTTGTGGCCAGCTTGCCCGCCCGGTGGCTTACCCGATGGCTCGCGCAACGAACTCGTCTTCTTGGCCAGCCCATCGGACGACGGCGGCTTGCTCGAATTCTGGCTAGTCTTGTTCACCTTTGACTCCAGCGCTTCCAGGCGCGCAAACAAACTCAAAATGAGCGTGTCCTTCTCCTCGTGCGAGAGGACGGAAAGGTCGGGAGCCGTTGGTTTCTTTGCCATGCCAGCATGATGAACGTATCCAGAACTGTTTACAACCTTTTTATTGCTGCCATAGCGGCTGAACAGTCACAAGGAAACAACGTTGTCCCGTTCAGTACGCATGATCTGCGTGGGCGGACTCGCGCTCGGCTTACAAGCCGCTCACGCCCAGGACGCCGCTACAGCGCCGATGCAGAAGGTGCAAATTACCGGTTCGCGTATTTCGGCGCCCGGCGCCGAATCCCCGTCGCCGCTGCAAATCCTGACCTCGGCCGATATCGCGGCTTCCGGCGCGGTCAACCTGCAGGAGTTGCTACAAAAGAACCCGACGCTGGGCACGCCGACGCTGAGCCGCACCAACTCGAACTTCCTGACCTCGGGCGCCGGCGTTTCGACCGTCAATTTGCGCGCCCTGGGCGATTCGCGCACCCTGGTGCTGGTCAATGGCCGCCGCTTCGTTTCCGGCGTGCCCGGCAACACCTCGGTCGACTTGAATACCATCCCAACCGACTTCATCGAACGCGTTGAGATGCTGACCGGCGGCGCTTCGGCGACCTACGGCTCGGACGCGGTGGCTGGCGTGGTCAACATTATTCTGAAGAAAAACTTTGACGGCGTGCTGGTCGATGCCCAATCCGGCCGCAGCAGCAAAGGCGACGACCTCAAGAAGAAATTCGCGCTGACCTTCGGCACCACCAGCGCCGACGGCGCCAGCAACATCATGGGCCACTTCGGCTACTCGAAACAAGGCGCGGTGTACTCCAAAGACCGGGATCGCTCGTCGCAGGACCAGACCTCGTCCATCACCAAAGGCCACCCTGAACTGGCCTTCATCCCGAAGATCCCGAACTTTTCGGGCTACGCGCCGCAGGGCCACTTCTACGGCGACGCCGAAGACTTCACCTACGATAAGAACGGCAACGTCATCCCGTGGAGTACCAACGGCGTCAACGGCGTCGGCGCGACCGGCTACAACCGTTCGGTGCTGCGCACCATTGCCGTGCCGACCGAACGCTACCTGTTTGCGCTGAACGGCACCCACGCCTTCAATGACAATCACAGCGCCTTCTTCGAGGGCACGTATGCGTCGACCAAGGCCTCCAGCAATATCGAAGCCTTCCCTCTCGGTTCGGACCAGGTCTTCAAAGGCAGCGGCGGCCTGGTACCGGCCGGCGCCATGGTCAACGGCAAGCTGGTCAAGAATCCGCTGGTGCCGCAATACCTGTACGACCGCATCAGCGACAACGACGGCGACGGCATCCCCGACTACTTCTTCACCCGCCGCCTGTCCGAGTTCGGCGCACGTCATTCCGACGTCGACCGCGACACTTTCCGCATTTCCACCGGTCTGAAAGGCACGGTCAGGGATTGGAACTACGATACCTACGTCACTTACGGCAAGACCAAGGAAGCGCAGAGCTCCACAGGCCAGGTCAACGTCCCCAACCTGCGCAACGCACTGAGCGCAATCCCCGGCGCGGCCGGCGGCGCCCCGGTCTGCAGCGACGCCAACGCGGTGGCCGAGGGCTGCGTGCCGATCAACATCTTCGGCTACAACACCGTGTCGCCGGAAGCGCTGAAATACGTGACCGCGCCTGGCTCGCTGCTGACCGCCGTGACCCAGAAGCTGGCCGGCGCAACCGTCAGCGGCGACCTGTTCGAACTGCCGGCCGGTAAAGTCGGCCTGGCGGCCGGTTTCGAATGGCGCAGCGAAGAGTCGAGCTCAGTTCCCGATCCGCTGACCCAGGCCGGCCTGAACGCCGGCAACGCAACGCCACCGACCTATGGCAAGTTCCAGGTGCGTGAAGCGTTCGTGGAAACCCGCGTGCCGCTGCTGAAAGACAAGCCGTTCGCCAAGGAACTGAGTTTCCTGGGCACCTTCCGCCACGGCGACTACTCGACCGTGGGCAGCACCAACAGCTGGAACGCCGGCGGCGAATGGGCCGTGACCTCGGACTTCAAGATCCGCGGGACCCGCGCGCAATCGACCCGGGCGCCAAACATCAACGAGCTGTACCAGGCGCCTAGCCAGGACTACCCTAATGGCCTGGTCGATCCATGCGAAGGCGTGTCGTCGTCGTCGAGCTCTGCGCTGGCAACCAACTGCAAGAACGCGCCTGGCGTGGCGGCCAATATGGCGGCAAACGGCGGCGTCTTCACGCTGAACCAGGCCGACCAGCAGGGCATCAGCGGTTACAATACCGGCAACCCCGACTTGAAAGCGGAAAAAGGCCGCTCGACCACGATCGGCATCGTCGTCACGCCGCGTTCGATTCCGATGCTGAACAAGGTCACCTTCACGGCGGACTACTTCAAGATCGATATCGCGGATGCCATCGTCGGCACCGACCGCCAGTATTCGCTGGACCAGTGCTACAACTACAACAATCCAGTGTTCTGCAAATTCATGACCCGCCGCCCCGCACAAACGGGCAACCTGAGCTCCGGCTCCATCCGGTACAGCGACACCGCCGTCACCAACAGCGGCGGCATGGGTACCGAGGGCATCGACCTGACCGTGTCGTGGGCGGACAAGGTCGGTCCTGGCCGCCTGAGTGCGCAACTGGCTTACACCTATCTGCGTCAATTCTGGCGCCGGGACATACCGGAAGACAAGGCCAATCCTTCCTTGACCCCGCGCAACGACGATGTCGGCGAAGTCACGGCCAACAACATCAACGCTCCGCGCAACAAGGCGGTGCTGAACACGGCGTACAAATGGGGCAGCTTCGGCGCGACCTGGACCGCAACCTATACCGGTCCGGTGGCGCTGGACGACCAATTCCTGAAGAGCCTGAGCATCGCACCGGGCACGGTGGGTGTTGGTTCGAAGACCTACAACGACTTCCAGTTCACCTACGACATCACGAAGCAAGCCAAGAAGTCGATGCAGGTTTACTTCGGTATCAACAATGCGTTTGACGCCAAGCCGGCGCCGATCATCAGCGGCCTGCCAGGCAACACCGTCGGTACCGAGACCGATGCGTCGACCTACGACGCCATCGGCCGCCGCTACTATCTGGGCCTGCGCGTCTCGCTGTAATCGCCGTCGCCAAATAAAAACCCATCGGCCCGAGCTTGCTCGGCGCCGATGGGTTCTAAAGTAAAAAAAGCCTCCCGGTACATGGGAGGCTTTTTTATTGGCGGACCGGTTTACTTCGCGGTCATCAGTGCAACGGTGGTGTCGAGCATGCGGTTCGAGAAGCCCCACTCATTGTCGTACCACGACGATACCTTGACCAGGCGGCCGGACACTTTGGTCAGGGTCGAGTCGAAGTTCGACGAGGCAGGATTGTGGTTGAAGTCGATCGATACCAGCGGTTCGGTCTGGTAGGTCAGCACTTCCTTCAGCGCGCCTTCGGCGGCGGCCTTCATCAATGCGTTGACTTCGTCCACCGTCGTGTCGCGCTTGGCGATGAACGACAGGTCGACCAGCGACACGTTGATGGTCGGTACGCGGATCGCGAAACCGTCCAGCTTGCCGTTCAGCTCGGGCAGCACCAGGCCGACCGCGGCGGCGGCGCCGGTCTTGGTCGGGATCATGCTCATGGTGGCCGAACGGGCGCGGCGCAGGTCTTCGTGCATCACGTCCGACAGTACCTGGTCGTTGGTGTAGGCGTGGATCGTCGTCATCAGGCCGGTTTCCACGCCGATGGCGTCGTTCAGCGGCTTGACCAGCGGCGCCAGGCAATTGGTGGTGCACGAAGCGTTCGAGATCACGGTGTCGGTCGCTTTCAGCACGTGCTGGTTGACGCCGTACACGATGGTGGCGTCGACGTCCTTGCCGCCTGGCGCCGAGATGATGACTTTCTTGGCGCCGCCCTTCAGGTGAGCCGAAGCCTTCTCTTTGGTGGTGAAGAAGCCGGTGCACTCGAGCACCACGTCCACGCCCAGATCGCCCCATGGAATTTCCGCCGGGTTGCGCTGCGCGAACACGCGGATCACGTCGCCGTTCACGATCATGTTGTCGCCGTCCACCGTCACGGTGCCGGGGAACTTGCCGTGGGCGGTGTCATAGCGGGTCAGGTGGGCGTTCGATTTGGCGTCGCCCAGGTCGTTGATCGCAACGATCTGGATGTCTTGTTTCTTGCCGCCTTCGTAGAAAGCGCGCAGCACATTGCGGCCGATGCGGCCGTAGCCATTGATTGCAACTTTGATCGTCATACTATGCTCCTGATTAGAAAAATAGGTGATGCAACAAGCAATTATAGTTTAAGCAATGACCAGTTTGGCTTTCGCCACGACGTTTTCCACCGTGAAGCCGAAGTGCTTGAACAGCACGCCTGCCGGGGCCGATTCACCGAAGGTATCGATGCCGACCACAGCGCCTTCCAGGCCGACGTATTTGTACCAGAAATCGGTTACGCCGGCTTCGATTGCCACACGTGGCAAGCCTTTGGTCAACACGCTGGCCTTGTAAGCGGCGTCCTGACGGTCAAATACATCGGTCGACGGCATCGACACCACGCGCGCCGCGATGCCTTCGCCGGCCAGCGCGGCAGCGGCGGCGACGGCCAGCTCGACTTCCGAACCGGTGGCGATCAGCGTGACCTTGGCGTCCGCCACTTCGCTCAGCACGTAGCCGCCGCGGGCGACGTCGGCGATCTGCTGGGCGCCGCGTTCCTGGTACGGCAGGTTCTGGCGCGAGAAAATCAGGGTCGACGGACCGTTCTTGCGTTTGACCGCCTCGCCCCATGCGACCATAGCTTCGACGGTGTCGCAAGGACGCCAGTTGTCCAGGTTGGGGATCAAACGCATCGACGAGACGTGCTCGACCGACTGGTGGGTCGGGCCGTCTTCGCCCAGGCCGATCGAATCGTGGGTGAACACGAAGATCGAACGCAGCTTCATCAGCGCGGCCATGCGCAGCGCGTTGCGGCTGTAGTCGGAGAAGGTCAGGAAGGTGGCGCCGAACGGGATGTAGCCGCCGTGCAGCGTGACGCCGTTCATGATCGCCGACATGCCGAACTCGCGCACGCCGTAGTTGACGTGGTTGCCCGGCTGGCCGGAACGCAGTGCGACGCACTCTTTCCAGTTGGTCAGGTTGGAGCCGGTCAGGTCGGCCGAGCCGCCCAGGAATTCCGGCAGCACCGGCGCCAGCGCCTGGATGGCGTTCTGGCTGGCCTTGCGGGTGGCGATGTTTTCTTTCTTGTCGACGCAGGCGGCGATGCCGGCCGCCAGGGTGGCGTCGAACCCGGCTGGCAGCTCGCCGGCCATGCGGCGGCTCAGCTCGGCGGCTTCGGCCGGGAATTGCTTGCCATAGGCGGCGAAGGTCTCGGCCCACTCGGCTTCCCGCTTGGCGCCGGCGGCCTTGGCGTCCCAGGCGGCGTAGATGTCGGCCGGGATCTCGAACGGCGCGGCGCTCCAGCCGATGTATTCGCGCACGGCGGCGATTTCCTTGTCGCCCAGCGCGGCGCCGTGCACCTTGTCGCCGCCCTGCAGGTTGGGCGAACCCTTGCCGATGATAGTCTTGCAGCAGATCAGGGTCGGCTTGCTGGAGGTCTTGGCGGCGGCGATGGCGGCCGAGACGGCGGCGACATCGTGGCCGTCGACGGCGCGGATCACGTTCCAGCCATAGGCTTCGAAGCGGGCCGGGGTGTCATCGGTGAACCAGCCTTCGACCTTACCGTCGATCGAGATGCCGTTGTCGTCGTACAGGGCGATCAGCTTGTTCAGGCCCAGGGTGCCGGCCAGCGCGCACACTTCGTGCGAGATGCCTTCCATCAGGCAGCCGTCGCCGACGAAGGCGTAGGTGTAGTGGTTGACGATGTCAAAGCCGGGCTTGTTGAACTCGGCGCCCAGCAGGTACTCGGACAGCGCCATGCCGACCGCGTTGGCGATGCCCTGGCCCAGCGGGCCGGTGGTCGTTTCCACGCCCGGGGTGACGTCCACTTCCGGGTGGCCCGGGGTTTTCGAATGCATCTGGCGGAAGGACTTGATGTCGTCCATGCTCAGCGCGTAGCCGGACAGGTGCAGCAGCGCGTAGTGCAGCATCGAACCGTGGCCGTTCGACAGCAGGAAGCGGTCGCGGTTCACCCATTTCGGGTTGGCCGGGTTGTGGCTGTAATGGCCGCTCCACAGCGCCACGGCGATCTCGGCCATGCCCATCGGCATGCCTGGGTGGCCGGAATTGGCCTTCTGGACGGCGTCCATTGCCAGCGCGCGGATCGCGTTAGCCATTTGGGTGGTTGGAAGCATAGAAGTCATCGTTGGTCTATCACGGAAGTATGGAAACTGGTGGCAATGGAATGCTGCGGTCGTTGCTGCTCTGTACTGCAGGCTTGCTGAACCCATTATTTTACCAGACCGAGGCGTCCAGCATTTAAAATTGCGGAACTCAAACCGACCGGATTCGCGCATGCCTCGCTTTTATATCGCACAACCTTTGGCCATCGGCCAGCTCGTCAGCCTGCCCGAGGCGGTCGCCCACCACATCCAGGTGCTGCGGCTGGCGCCGGGCGAACTGGTCACGCTGTTCAACGGCCAAGGCGGCGAATACGGCGCCACCCTGAGCGAGATCGGCAAGCGCCACGTCAGCGTCGAGGTCAAGACCCACCAGCCGCGCGAGGTCGAGCTGCCGTTCGGCATCACCCTGGCGCAGGCCCTGCCCGAGGCCAGCAAGATGGACTGGATCATCGAGAAGGCGATCGAGCTGGGCGTGTCCGGCGTGCAGCCGCTGGCGGCGCAGCGCTGCGTGGTGCGGCTGTCGGCCGAACGGGCGGAAAAAAAGATGGCGCACTGGCAGGGCATCATCGCCTCGGCCTCCGAGCAGAGCGGGCGCAACCGCCTGGCCCAGCTGGCGCCGCTGCAAGACTACAAGCAATGGATCACCCAGCAGGACATGCACCGCCGCATCATCCTGACGCCGCGCGCCGGACAGTCGCTGGCCGACTGGGCGCGCCACCAGAGCCCGCAGGCGGTGACGCTGGTGATCGGCCCCGAAGGCGGCCTCAGCGACGCCGAGGAAAACCTGGCGATCCAGCACGGCGCCCTGCCGCTGGCCATGGGCCCGCGCATCCTGCGCACCGAGACCGCCGGCCTGTCGGCCACCGCCATCCTGGGCGGGCTGTGGGGCGGCATGTGACACCGCGCAGCGCAGCGACCACCACGATCGGCCGTCCCGGCTTCATCGCTGGAGCTTGCGGCCCATACCATACGCCGACCTAAGGCCTGCCGCTCCGCTCTCGCGGACATCTGACAAAAAAACGGCACGCCGAAGCGTGCCGTTTTGCCTAACTAACAGCGCCGATTAGAAACGCGCGGTCAGGTTCAGGTACAGGAAGCGACCCATCGAGTCATACACCTGTGGATAGGCGTTGCCGTTGGCGCTGCCCGCTGCTGCGGTCGACTTGGTCGACACGACTGGTGGGTCGCGGTCGAACAGGTTGTTGATACCGCCGCTCAGGGTGATCTTCTTGGTGACCGGATACGACACGTTCACGTCGAAGTAATCACGCTCGCCCAGTTTCGATTCCAGCGGCTGCACGGCCTTGGGATTGGCCAGCAGCGCGTTGTCCGACAAGAACTCGCTGGTGACCGAAGCGAAGTGACGCCACGTACCGGAGATGTCGAAGCCATAAGGCGTCGCCCAGGTGGTACGGAACTTGTGGCGCCATTCAGGCGAAGGCGTACCGCAGGTCGGACCGAACAGGCCTTTGCAGTCGTACTCGCCCAGGCCGGGAACGTTCTCGGTGGTGATGCTGCGCAGCCAGGTGCCGTTCATCGTGAAGTCCAGCGTGCCCATGCTGCCGGTCTTGTAGCGATAAGCGGCGCCCAGGTCGATACCCGAGGTGCCAAGCGAACCGATGTTGGTGGTGGTGTTTTCCACGAAGCCCAGCGGACCGTTAGGCGACAGCCACAGGCTGCCCAGCGCATCGCGCTTGACCAGCTGGCAGAATACTGGGTTGCCAGTCTGCAAGCACTGCGTCAGGGCGATGGTCGGATCGACCGCGCTGATGGTGTCCTTGATGTCGATCAGGAAACCGTCGACCGTGACGGTCAGGTTCTTGATCGGCTCCAGCACGAGACCCAGGGTGAAGGTATCGGCTTTTTCCGGAGCCACATCAGGGTTGCCGCCGGTGCGCGACGAGTACTGGTTGGCCGAGTTCTTCTTCAGGTTGCCGTACTGGGCAGCGGTGACACCGGTGTTGGCGCACTGCGCCAGCGTCGCGCTAGGCGAAGGACCGGCGCAAGGGTCGTCCGAAGGACCGTTGTTGCCGATCGATTGCGGGTTGTACAGATCCTGGATGGTAGCGGCGCGCACTGCACGCTGATAGCTGCCGCGCAGACGCACTTTCTGGATCGGCGACCAGTCGATGCCCAGACCGTAGGTGTTGGCCACCTTGTCGGTGCTGTACTCCGAATGACGATACGAACCCTGCAGGTCCAGGCTCTCGATGAATGGCTTCTTCTCGATCAGCGGCACGTGCACCTCGCCGAAGATTTCCTTGACCGAGTAGCCGGAGCGCAGCGCTGGCGCGGCGCCGCCGCCGCCGGACAGGTCGCCCGAGATGTTTTCCTGATCAGGTTCGAAGACCAGTTTTTCGGCGCGGCGCTCAACGCCGAACGATACGCCGATGCCGTTGCTCGACCATGGGGATTTGACGCCGTATACGCCCAGATCGGAGCCGATGTTGCCGCCGTAGATGATCTGCTGGGTGTAGCCTTGCTGGTGACCCGCCACTTGCAGGTAGTTCAGCGCAGCCTGGGTCACGCCGCCCAGGGTGTACATATTGTACGGCACGCAGTCGCCGCCGGAACGGCATACCGGCTGGCCGGTTACCGGGTCGGCGATCACGTCGAGCGCGTTGCCGATCTTGGCGACCGAGAAGTAGCCGCTGGCGGTTTCCTGGTGGCTGACGCGGGCGAACTGGCCGAACACGTCGTAGGTCCAGTTGCCGATGTCGCCCTTGACGCCCAGCACTTCGCGGAAGGAGTTGTCGTTGATCGAGTCGACGCGCGGGCCGCCTTCGACGTTACGCTTGCCGACGATGACGTCGACGCCTTTGCCGCCAGGGGTCAGGCCCAGAGCGTCTTTCCACGACTGCGACAGCAGCGGGTTATCGTACTGCAGCGTGGTTTGCACGCCGTAGAACACGCCGCCCGGAGCGATCTGCGCGTCGGTCGAGTAGTTGTGGAAGTTGAACTCGTTGTAGATACGCGCTTTGTCGTTGATGTCGTAGTGGATCTGGCTGTTGAAGCCATATACTTGCGACGGACGCTGCAGGTAGTTGATCGGGCCGAAGTTGTAGGCATCGGTCGCGCCGTTGTATGGACGGACCGTGCCTTTGTTGTCGGCGTTGGTGAAGTCGTCGGTGTCGGTCGAAACGATACCGAAGGCATTCGTCGCCGAGCCCGAGCAGGTGTACTTGGCCTTGCCCGCTGCCAGTGCGCAAGCGGAGTAGTCGCGCGCGCCTTGCAGGATGGGACGGGTTTCCTTGTAGGTGAAGAACGCGGTGGCGTTACCCTTGCCGTCGGCGAAGTTGCCGCCGATCAGGACGTTGATGTCTTTTTCTTTCCCGTCCAGGCCGATGTTGCCTGGCAGTGGGTAGTTGTGGTCGCTGACAGCGTAAGCCACGCCGTTGTGCTGGTTGTGGTTGAAGCCGCTGGTGTTGGCCTGGATTTCCACGCCTTCAAAGTTGTCTTTGAGGATGAAGTTGACCACGCCTGCGACCGCGCCCGCGCCGTACACCGCGCCTGCGCCACCGCTCAGCACATCGACGCGCTTGATCAGCGCCGACGGGATTTCATTCAAGTCGGCCGCGGTGCTGCTGACACTACCGGCTGGCAGACGCTTGCCGTTGACCAGCACCAGGGTGCGGTCCGAGCCCAGGCCGCGCAAGCTGACGGTCGCGGTACCGGAGGCGCCGTTGGAGATCGCGGCACCCTGCGCAGCGAACACTTGCGGCAGGTTGTTGAGCATGTCTTCGACATTGCGCACGCCGTCGATCTTGATGTCTTTGGCGCTCAGGACCGTCACAGGGCTTGCGCCGTCGGTGTTCAGCGTCGGGATGCGCGAACCGGTCACCTCAACTTTTTGCATAGGCTGGTCCGGTGCCTGCTGCGCGGACGCCGCATGCATACCCAACGCAATCCCGCCGACGAACATCACGCGGATCGAGCGAGACAATACTGTTTCCTTGATCATTATATTGTATTCCTTGGTGTGTTTATTAGAACGTTTAACAGCATCTTTTGGATAGCGAGTAAAAACGACCCATTTCTTTGTTTAACCTCTACCGATCTTGAATAGTCTGGATAAAACCATTCAAGTACCGGCAACTGCACTTTCTTCTGCCCCAGGTAAAGATCGGCGCTTGTGTCATCGTTGATGAAATAAAGCCAAACTTTTCCGCTGTTCATAAAAACATAGCAACTCGGCTATTGTCAATGAACCTTACACAGTCGGAACCGGCGCCCGGAAGGCGGCAGTTTCTGCGCACCGGCGTGGTGCAATGCGGCAAAGCATGGCGCTAAAGCTTCAGGTGGATGCATTTTAATTAATTTTTTGGGTTGTCTCGTTCATACAACATTGCAGTAGCATGCTGCTCAGATTGCCTAAAAACATTTTCAAAAAGGCATTTTTAATTTCCTATCAAATAACGAAATGATCGCAAAAAAACAACAAACCGCCGAACTTGCGCCATTTCCCGTCGCGCTGCAGCACCTTGCGTGCAAGTACACCAAAATTTTCAACCGTCAAGCCACAACCAGCGAAAATCAATGAAAAACCGGGGCTTCCCAGAACAAAGCGCATCCCATATGCCAAGGCCAACGGGTTTTTCATCGTTGGCGATGCGCCATTAAATTGCCAAAAAGAAACAAAAACGCACCAGAACCCGGATCAAAACCGGCGCCTGTCCGTTTTGGTGCTAGTCGTCTTTTTGCAACAAAATATCAGTTATTTCATTTATGAATTATTACTCATGAGCAACACCATCAGCCTCCCGAATTGTTTACACGCGAAAATTTGCCGGCTTCGACGATGCCACCATTAGCTGCAAATTATTTATAAATAGCCATTCCAATTCTGAGTTTAAATATTCTCGAAATAAACAATTAGAATAAGAAACCGGCCATATTAAATAGTCGCGGTTAATCTCAGGGGCGCGGGAATGCGCGCCGCGACGGCAATGGCCGCCAGGCCGATGTACTGAATATCTCGCCGCCCCCCGCCCCAACGCCTTATATTCGGCGTGCCGCGTTCGCGCACCATTTCAACAGGCGGGCGCAGCCGGAACAGCTGCAATTGGCGGCCATTGAGGGTAAAATACGGGGTTTTACGGGCCGATCCGGCGCAGCGCGCCGCCGTGCCGGCCCGACGAACATGGCGCCTAGACAGCGCCCTCTCAGGAAGCCATCCATGTTGCGATTAAACGAAGTCAAACTCCCGCTGAACCACGCCGAGGCCGACCTGCCGGCCGCCATCCTGGCCCGCCTCGACATCGCCGCCGACGCCCTGCTCGGCTACACGGTGTTCAAACGCAGCTACGACGCCCGCAAGAAAACCGCGATCGTGCTGATCTATTCGCTCGACGTCGACGTCAGGGACGAAGCGGCGCTGCTCCAACGCCTGCAGCACGACGTCCACCTGATGCCGGCGCCGGACACCGCCTATAAGTTCGTCGCCCACGGCGAGCAGCTGGCCGGCCACGACCGGAACCCGCGTCCGGTGGTGATCGGCACCGGCCCCTGCGGCCTGTTCGCGGCGCTGATCCTGGCGCAGATGGGCTTGCGTCCCATCATCCTGGAGCGCGGCAAGCAGGTGCGCGAACGCACGGTCGACACCTTCGGCTTCTGGCGCAAGCGCGAACTCAATCCCGAATCGAACGTGCAGTTCGGCGAGGGCGGCGCCGGCACCTTCTCGGACGGCAAGCTGTACAGCCAGATCAAGGACCCGAAACACTACGGCCGCAAGGTGCTCACCGAGTTCGTCAAGGCCGGCGCGCCGGAGGAGATCATGTATGTCAGCAAGCCGCACATCGGCACCTTCCGCCTGGTCAAGATGGTCGAGCAGATGCGCGCCAACATCGAACAGATGGGCGGCGAATACCGCTTTGAAAACAAGGTGGTCGACATCGAGATCGAGCCGGGCCCGGACGGCGGCCAGGTGCGCGGCCTGACGCTCGAGAGCGGCGAAAAGATCGTCACCAACCACGTGGTGCTGGCGGTCGGCCACAGCGCGCGCGACACCTTTGAAATGCTGCACCGGCGCGGCGTCTACGTCGAGGCCAAGCCGTTCTCGATCGGCTTCCGCGTCGAGCATCCGCAATCGCTGATCGACGCCTGCCGCTTCGGCCCCAACGCCGGCCACCTCATCCTCGGCGCCGCCGACTACAAGCTGGTGCACCACGCCTCCAACGGCCGCGCCGTGTACAGCTTCTGCATGTGCCCCGGCGGCACGGTGGTGGCGGCCGCGTCCGAACCGGGCCGGGTAGTCACCAACGGCATGAGCCAGTATTCGCGCAACGAGCGCAACGCCAACAGCGCCATCGTAGTCAGCATCTCGCCGGAAGTCGACTACCCGGGCCACCCGCTGGCCGGCATCGAGTTCCAGCGCCGGCTGGAAGAGAAGGCGTTTGAACTGGGCGGCGGCACCTACAACGCGCCGGGCCAGCTGATGGGCGACTTTGTCGCCGGCCGCGCCTCGACCGAGTTCGGCAGCGTGGTGCCGTCGTACAAGCCGGGCGTGCACCTGACCGACCTGGCCACCATCCTGCCGGAGTTCGCCGTGACCGCGCTGCGCGAAGCCTTCCCGGCGTTCGACAAGCAGGTCAAGGGCTACTTCAAGCACGACGCCGTGCTGACCGGGCTGGAGACGCGCACCTCGTCGCCGATCCGCATCAAGCGCCGCGACGACACCTTGCAAAGCCTGAACACGCGCGGCCTGTTCCCGGCCGGCGAAGGCGCAGGCTATGCCGGCGGCATCCTGTCGGCCGGCGTCGACGGCATCAAGGTGGCCGAGGCGGTGGCGCTGTCGATGGCCGCCGACCAGCAACCGTAGTCCCCGCCTCCCGGACCGGCCGCCGCAGCCCGCTGCGGCGGCCGGCGCCCCTCTCCCAGCCTGTTATCAGGCGAATAATCAGTCGTCACACATCCCCCCTGCTCGCATGAACTTGGTTTAACGCCAGGCATGCTACTAGCACATCTCAGCAACAAACAACCAAATACTTTGTATTTTTGTGTAAATAAGTGGTCTTTTTTTGAAATAACCATCAAAAGTGTTGTTTATTTCATTGTTGTTACAGAGCACCAATTGACCTTAGCGGACTCAAGTGGTCTGATGACCGCCTGAATAATTTATAGATGGATTATTCATTATGAAATTTTCAATGACAAAGTACTAAGCCGTAACCTCGCTAGGAGTTCAAGCAATGATGATGGAAACTGTAATTTCGCGTTCCCTGCGCCTGATGTTTTCGGGCAGCGCTGCACTGATCGGTGCAGGCCTGCTGGCGCAGCCAGTATTTGCACAGGATACCCCTGTCATACAACGCGTGGAAATCACCGGTTCGTCGGTTAAGCGTGTCGACGCTGAAACCTCGCTGCCGGTACAAGTGGTCACCAAGGCTGACATCGCCCGCACCGGCGCGACCAGCACCGAAGAACTGTTGCAGTCGATCTCCGCCTTCTCCTCGGCGGGCGGCACCAGCAACGCCACCGGCGCCGGCAGCTCGACCGGTGGCCTGTCGTCGATCTCGCTGCGCGGCCTGGGCTCGACCCGCACCCTGGTGCTGGTCAACGGCCGCCGCCTGGCGGCGTTCGCCGGCAGCGACGGCGCCTCCGTCAACGTCAACGTCATCCCGCTGGCCGCCATCGAGCGCGTCGAAGTGCTGAAGGATGGCGCGTCCGGCGTGTACGGCAGCGACGCCGTGGCCGGCGTGGTCAACTTCATCCTGGCCAAGCGCACCGAAGGCGTGGAAATCACCGGCGGCTACGGTTCCCCATCGCAAAGCGGTGGCGGCCAGAACAGCAAAGCCTCGATCACCGGCGGCTTCAACACCGACAAACTGAACCTGGTGATGTCGGGCTCCTATGAAAAAGAAAAGGCCTTGTTCGGCCGTGACCGCGACTACGCGGCCACCTCGACCAAGCTGCCTTACTACAACGGCACCGCGACCGGCCTGGGCAACATCCAGGGTTCGTTCACGCCGGGCAAAGGCACCGACGCCGGCTTCAGCTCGGGCGGTTCGGGCTACGGCAATCCGCTGGCCATCGGCGACCAGTGCGGCACCATCAAGATGGGCACGCTGCAAGACGGCGCCAAGGGTTCGCCGTACTGCTACTACGACAGCGGCCCGGACGTCGGCCTGACGCCTGATCGCGAACTGTTCAACTTCACCAGCAACCTGAGCTACCAGCTCAACGAGAACCACCAGCTGTTCGGCGACGTGCTGTACTCGCAGAGCAAAGTCACCCAGACCTACCAGGCATCGCCGGCGCGCGCCAGCTTCTTCGAGACCGACGGCGAGTTCGCCAAGCAAGGTGTGGACGCGGCGCTGCTGCTCTACCCAAGCAACCCGGTCTACCAGTCGATCGCCGCGCCTTACCTGCACAGCCAGGGCTTCGATACTCTGATCGGCAAGCCACTGTCGATCACTTCGCGCGTGTTCGACTTCGGTCCACGCCAGAACGTCGACACCGCCAAGCAGGCACGCGTGGTCGTAGGCGCCAAAGGCACCATCGGCGCGGTCGATTACGAAGTGGCGCTGAGCCACAACGAGTCCAAGCTCAACAGCGCTGTCACCACCGGCTACTTCTCGCAAGTGGCCTACACCAAGATCATCAACGGCAGCAACTGGAATCCATGGGCGGCAGGCGGCGTGCAGACCGGCGCCCTGGCCGACCAGCTGAAAGGCGCAGCCTTCAGCGGCGACTTCCTGGCCGCGAAATCGACCAGCGACTCGTTCGACGCCAAGATCACCGGCGACTTCTGGACCATCGCCGGCATCACCCCAGCCTACGCGCTGGGCGCGCAGTCGCGCAAGGAGAACTACACTACCAGCCCTAGCGCGGCTTACCAGTCGGGCGACATCTCCGGCCTGGGCGGCTCGGTCGTGCCTATCGACCGCGACCGTACCGTGAACTCGGCGTTCGGCGAGCTGAACGTTCCCCTGACCAAGACGCTGGAAGCCAACCTTAGCGCGCGCGACGACCATTACGACGACGTCGGCAACTCGGCCAACTGGAAGGGCAATGTCCGTTGGCAGCCGATCAAGACCTTCCTGCTGCGCGGCTCGTACGGCACCGGCTTCCGCGCACCGTCGCTGGTCGACCTGTGGACGCCGCAGACGCTGGGCACTTCCGAGCAGTTCAACGATCCGGCGACCAAGCAAACCGGCCTGCAAGTGAATGCGCTGACCGGCGGCAATCCCAACCTGAAGCCCGAGAAGTCGAAGCAGTACTCGTTCGGCGCCGTATGGCAGCCGGTGGCTAGCGCCAGCATCGGTGTGGACTTCTTCAACATCAACATCCGCGACATCCTGGCGACGCCGTCGGCACAAGAGATCGTGTCGCGCTTCCGCGCCGGCGACCCGGCCTACGCAGGCCTGGTGACCCTGAACGGCAACGACATCGTCAGCATCCGCTCGACCTTGGCCAACACCGGCAACGCCAATGTGCAGGGCCTGGACCTGACGGCCAACTGGAAGGACAACTTCAGCTTCGGCAAGCTGGAAGCCAACCTGAACGGTACCTACATGGATACCTTCGACCAGACCAGCCCCGGCGGCGACGTCTCGCACAAGGTCGGCACCATCGTCGACGGTTCCGGCAACCCGGTGATCGGCGCGCAAAACGGCGGCGTGATCCTGCGCTGGAAGCACCAGCTGGCCGGCACCTGGAGCAAAGGTCCATGGTCGACCACCCTGGTGCAGAACTATCGCAGCGGCTACCAGGTTGGCCACGACCTGAACGACAATAAAGTGTTCATCTCGTCGGAAGCCATCTACGACGCCAACGTCACCTTCCGCGGCATCAAGAACCTGACCCTGGCGCTGGGCGTGAAGAACCTGTTCGACAAGCAGCCTGACACGATTGGCACCGCGGTGACCAACCAGTTCCAGTCCGGCTACGACATCAACCAGTACGATCCACGTGGCCGCTTCGTCTACGTGACCGCCGGCTACAAGTTCAAGTAATCGGCAAGACGTAAAAAAGCCCGCGCAGCTCAGGCCGCGCGGGCTTTTTTTATCCGTCATTCCCGCGAAAGCGGGAAACCATGCTGAGGCAGCGGCGGACGCGCACTATGGATTCCCGCTTGCGCGGGAACGACAGGTCCCGCTCACAGCCAGCCGGCTCGCTTGAAGCGCCGGTGCAGGTACAGGCACACGCCCACCATCACCAGCACCGCCATCGGATAGCCGTACTTCCATTCCAGTTCCGGCATGAACTTGAAGTTCATCCCCCACAGTCCGGCAAACGCGGTGACGATCGCGAAGATCGCCGCCCACGCCGCCAGCCGCTTGTTCACTTCGCTCTCCTCGATCGCCACCATCGACAGGTTGACCTGGATCGCCGTGGCGATGGTGTCGCGGATGCCGTCGAGCGAGGCGCTGATGCGGTGCAAATGGTCATGCACGTCGCGGAAGTATTCCTGCGTGTCCTGGCACATGGACGGCACGCGGCCGCCGTGCAAGCGCCCCACCGCCTCCATCAGCGGCGACACCACATGGCGCACGATGGTCACCTTGCGCTTGAGCTCATACAGCCGCTGGATGTTGTCGCGCTGCTTGCCCTGGCTGAAGATCAGCTCCTCGATTTTTTCCAGCTCCGTTTCCAGCATGTCGAGCACCGGGAAGTAGCGGTCCACCACCGCGTCCATCAACGCGTACAGCACGAAGGCCGGGCCAAGGCGCAGCATGTGCGGCTCCTTCTCGGCCCGCGCGCGCACCCCGAGGAAGCCCTGCTGGCTGTGGCCGTCGCGCGCGGACAGCACATAGCTGTCGCCGACGAAAATATCGACCTCGCCGACGGCGATATCGCCGTCGCGGCACTCGATGGTCTTGACCACCACGAACAAGGAATCGCCGTACTCCTCGATCTTGGGGCGCTGGTGGCCGCGCCGCGCATCCTCCACCGCCAGCTCGTGCAGGCCGAACTCCTGCTGCATGACCGAGAGTTCGTCCGGCTGGGCGTCGCGCAGCGCGACCCAGACAAAGGTCTCCGGCTTCTCGATGTAGTCGCTGATCTCCTCGACCGGAATGTCCGCCAGCTTCTGGCCGTCCTGATAGGCCACACAATTAATCAACATACTGTTTCCATAAAAAAAAGCTCCTGACTTCCTCAGCCAAGAGCTTACCTCAAACCGGCGCGGCGGCCGGGATCAATCGTCCTTGGCGCCGTCGATGCCGAGTTCGGCGATCTTGCGGGTGATGGTGTTGCGGCCTATGCCCAGCCGCACCGCAGCGTCGTTCTTGCGGCCGTGCGTGTGCCTGAGCGCGGTGCGTATCAGCGCCGACTCGAACTGCCGGCCCAGCACCGCCATCACTTCCTGCTGTCCGCCGCTGAGCATGCTGGCGGCCTGCGCTTCCAGCAAGCCCAGCCATGCATCCGGCGCGCCGGCCGCCGCCGGCGCATGCGCGCCGCCGCCACCGTCGGCCCCAGGGATAGGCATCACCGTGCCGTGATGCTGGATAGGCGCGTAGCTCTCGGCCGGCGCCGGCGCGTGGCCCTGCTCCTGCGTCAGCTCCAGCGGCAAATCCTTCACTTCCACCGTCTGGCCCGGCGCCATCACGGTGATCCAGTTGCACAGGTTTTCCAGCTGGCGCACATTGCCCGGCAAATCCAGGCCGCTGAGAAATTGCAGGGTGGAGTCGCTCATGCGCTTGGCTTCCACGCCCAGCTGCTTGGCGCTCTGCACCAGGAAGTGGCGCACCAAAATAGGGATGTCCTCGCGCCGCTCCCTCAAACTGGGCAGGCGCAGGCGGATCACGTTGAGGCGGTGATACAAGTCCTCGCGGAACAAGCCTTCGCGCACGCGCTGCTCCAGGTTCTGGTGGGTGGCGGTGATCACGCGCACATTGGCCTTGAGCGGCTGGTGGCCGCCGACGCGGTAGAAGTGGCCGTCCGACAGCACGCGCAGCAACCGCGTCTGCAAATCGAAGGGCATGTCGCCGATCTCGTCGAGGAACAGTGTGCCGTTCTCGGCCTGCTCGAAGCGGCCGCGGCGCGTGGTCTGGGCGCCGGTGAAGGCGCCGCGCTCGTGGCCGAACAGTTCGGATTCCAGCAAGTCCTTCGGGATCGCCGCGGTGTTGAGCGCGATGAAGGGCTGGGCCGCGCGCGGGCTGTGCTTGTGCAGCGCGCGCGCCACCAGCTCCTTGCCCGAGCCCGATTCGCCGGTGATCAGCACCGTCACGTTCGATTGCGACAGGCGGCCGATGGCGCGAAACACTTCCTGCATCGCCGGCGCCTGGCCGAGGATTTCCGGCGTCTCCGACGGCCCCGATTCGACGCTGGTCTCGCGCAGGCTCTCGTCCAGCGCGCGGCGGATCAGCTCGACGGCCTTGTCGATGTCGAAGGGCTTGGCCAGGTATTCGAAGGCGCCGCCCTGGAAGGCCGCGACGGCGGAGTCCAGGTCGGAGAAGGCGGTGATGATGATGACCGGCAGGCCGGGGAAGCGCGACTTCACCAGCTGCAGCAGGTCGAGGCCGGAGTCGCCCGGCATGCGGATGTCGGACACCAGCACCTGCGGCGTCTCGAACTCCAGCGCGGCGATGGCGTCGCGCGCGTTGGCAAAACTCTTGGTGGCCAGGTTTTCCCGTGCCAGTGCTTTTTCCAGTACCCAGCGGATCGATTCGTCGTCGTCTACTATCCAGATTGGCTTCATGTGTTGTGTGTATCCCGCAATATGGATCGTCAATCAAGGGACCCGGCATCCGCCCCCTGCCCGCCCGGGCTTATGGCAGTGGCAGCAGGATGCGGAAGTCCGTATATCCAGGCCGGCTCTCGCACTCGATCACACCCATGTGCTGCTGCACAAAGGTCTGCGCCAGCGTCAGCCCCAGTCCGCTGCCGCCCTCCCTGCCCGATACCAGCGGGTAGAAAATCCGGTCGCGGATCTGGGGTGCGATGCCCGGTCCATTGTCAATGATATGCAAGTCTAATGCCAGCCCGTAGCGGACCTTGGCCAGCGTGACTTGACGGGCCACGCGCGTCTTGAAAACGATCTCCGCGTCGCCGGCGTCGATGCGGCCGGCCAGCGCCTGGGCGGCGTTGTGCGCGATGTTGAGCACGGTCTGGATCAGCTGCTCCTTGTCGCCGCGAAACTCGGGGATCGAGGCGTCGTAGTCGCGCAGTATCGCCAGGCCGGACGGGAACTCGGCCAGCATCAGGCTGCGCACGCGCTCCAGCACTTCGTGGATGTTGACGTCGCCGACGATGTGCGGCCGGCGGTGCGGCGCCAGCAGGCGGTCGACCAGCGTTTGCAGCCGGTCCGCTTCCTTGATGATGACCTGGGTGTACTCGCGCAGCTGGCCGGCGTGCAGCGCCGGCAGCTCCATCTCCAGCAACTGGGCGGCGCCGCGGATGCCGCCCAGCGGGTTCTTGATCTCGTGCGCCAGGTTGCGGATCAGCTCCTTGTTGACCTGGCTCTGGTCGAGGATGCGTTCCTCGCGGTCCAGCTTGAGGTGTTGCAGATGCTCGCGCAGCTCGATCAGGATGTGGCCGGGCGGATCGTCCAGCGCCGAGACGATGCTGTGCACATGCAGCGCATCGCGCCCGGCCCGCTCCAGCATCAGGTCCTGGCGCAGGTCGGAGAATTTGTGTTCGCGCGCCTGGTTGCAGATGTTGTCGAGCTCGGTGGGGTTGAGGAACTGCGCGCTCAGCGTCTGGCGCGACAGCGCCTTGAGCGAGCTCTCCAGCAGATTCTCGGCGGCCGCGTTGGCGTAGACGAACTGGCCGTCGGCGTCCAGCAGCACCACGGCCGAGGCCAGCAGCTCCAGGCCCGCCAGCGCCGGCGGGCGGTGCTTGCCGGCGTGATTGCTCATCAGGCTCATAGTAAACTCGTCATCGGATATTCGCGATCTCACGTTTCAGTGCTTCGATATTCTTTTCCGAGCGGCCGATGTTGTCGCGCATGGCGGCCACCCGCTCCTGGTACTTGGCGTAGTTGCGCTCGTCGCCGCGCCGTTCCGGCTCGCCGTTGTTGAACTCCTTGCGCAGCTCAGCCAGCCGTTGCGCCTCGTTCTTCAGCTCTTCCTCCAGGATGCCGCGGCGGTCGGCGTCGCGGGCGCGCTGTTCGGCGCTGTCGACGCGCGGAAAGTCGCCCGGCGTGGTCACCGGCGCCGGCACGTTGCGCGCGGGCGTGCCCTGGCGGCGCGGCGGCGCCGGTATCACGGTGCCCGGCAAGTCCATCGACTTGCAATAGCTGCCGCGGTTGATGTCGGTGTACTCGATGCCGCCGTTGGGCGCGACACACTTGTAGATCGTCGCCCGGGCGGCGCCGCAGCCCAGCAGCGCCAGCAACACACATCGTTTGATACTAGTTGTCATTCGTAATCCGTGGGTGGAACTGTCCATCCCGAATATACAACATCCAAAGAAAAACGCGGGGAAAGCTCTGCTCGCCCCGCGTTTTTTTACTTCACTACCAGCACCGGCGGCGCCGGTGCGTTGCCATTACAGCGAGTAGTACATGTCGAACTCGGCAGGGTGGGTCGTCATGCGCATGCGCTGGACGTCCTGCATTTTCAGTTCGATGTAAGCGTCGATCATGGAATCGCTGAACACGCCGCCACGGGTCAGGAACTCGCGGTCTTTGTTCAGGTTGTCCAGGGCTTCTTCCAGCGAGGCGCACACGGTTGGGATCAGTGCGTCTTCTTCCGGCGGCAGGTGGTACAGATCTTTCGATGCTGCCTCGCCCGGGTGGATCTTGTTGGCGATACCGTCCAGGCCGGCCATCAGCAGCGCGGCGAAGCACAGGTAGACGTTGGCCAGTGGATCCGGGAAGCGGGTTTCGATACGGCGGCCCTTGGGATTGGCCACGTGCGGAATACGGATCGAAGCCGAACGGTTCTTGGCCGAGTACGCCAGTTTCACTGGGGCTTCGTAGCCTGGAACCAGACGCTTGTACGAGTTGGTGCCTGGGTTGGTGATCGCGTTCAGCGCCTTGGCGTGCTTGATGATGCCGCCGATGTAGTACAGCGCGGTATCGGACAGGCCGGCATAGCCGTCGCCGGCGAACAGGTTGACGCCGTCTTTCCAGATCGACTGGTGCACGTGCATGCCGGAACCGTTGTCGCCAACGATAGGCTTAGGCATGAAGGTGGCGGTCTTGCCGTAGCTGTGGGCCACGTTCCAGACCACGTATTTCAGGTTCTGGGTCCAGTCGGCGCGCTCGACCAGGGTCGAGAACTTGGTGCCGATTTCGTTCTGGCCGGCGCCGGCCACTTCGTGGTGGTGCACTTCGACCGGGATGCCCAGCGATTCCAGGATCAGGCACATTTCCGAACGCATGTCCTGGAAGCTGTCCACTGGTGGCACTGGGAAGTAGCCGCCCTTGACGGTCGGACGGTGGCCGGTGTTGCCGCCTTCGAGCTTCTCGCCGGTGGTCCACGAGGCTTCTTCGGAATCGATCTTGACGAAGCAGCCGGACATGTCGATCTTCCAGCGCACGCTGTCGAAGATGAAGAACTCTGGTTCAGGGCCGAAGTAGGCGGTGTCGCCCATGCCGGACGATTTCAGGTAGGCTTCAGCGCGCTTGGCGATGGAGCGTGGATCGCGGTCGTAACCCTTGCCGTCGGCAGGCTCGATGACGTCGCACTGCATGAACAGCGTGGTCTCTTCCATGAACGGGTCGATGTTCGCGGTGTTGGGATCCGGCAGCAGTATCATGTCCGAAGCTTCGATGCCTTTCCAGCCGGCGATCGAGGAACCGTCGAAGGCGTGACCCGATTCGAACTTGTCGATGTCGAAGTGCGACACAGGCACGGTGACGTGCTGTTCTTTACCACGGGTGTCGGCGAAACGGAAATCAACGAATTTGACTTCGTTTTCCTGGACCATTTTCAGAACTTCTGCGGCTGTCATTGCCATGCGTATCTCCTAAAGGAATGTGGGACTCGTGCGCTCTTGGTAAGCAGTATCCGTGCCAGCTCAAAACTGATCAGCTTATGTCGATAGCGTCTTTGAACTTGCTGGCAAAATGAATCTAAAATCCACCGGCAAGACAAAGTGCCACTATTTGAGGCATCGCAACACCGCACCAATTGAGTGCGTGTTCGGGATATTGCACCTGTTTTGTGCATTTTTGGAAGATCTTCGAAAAATGCACGGCTTTGGTGCGCCTGCGTGTGGTGCGGGCGCAGGAAGCCTATAATAAACTCAAACTTATTTCTGGAACATGACATGAGCAAAATAGACGATATTCTTGCGCTGGCCCGCAGCCGCAGCAAAGACTGGCCCTATGCCGGCGCCGTGACGCCGCAGGAAGCCTATGAACTGATCAGCGCCGACAACGCGATCAAGCTGGTCGATGTGCGCACCCATGCCGAGCGCGACTGGGTGGGCCGGGTGGCGATACCGGAAGCCCAACATGGTGCGGTCCAGTGGAGCCTGTATCCGGGCGGGATCGCCAACCATGAGTTCATCGAACAGTTGAACTCGGTGGCACGCAAGGACCAGGTGATTTTGTTCCTGTGCCGTTCCGGTGTGCGCTCGCGCGGCGCCGCCAAGCTGGCCACCGAACACGGCTACCGGCACTGCTACGACATCCTGGAAGGCTTCGAGGGCGACAAGGACCAGCACGGCCACCGCAAGCACGTCAGCGGCTGGTGCAAGGCCGAGCTGCCCTGGACCGGGGCATAAGCCACGTCATTCCCGCGAAAGCGGGAATCCATGCCCGGCGTCCGATGCCAGCGAAGTATGGATTCCCGCCTGCGCGGGAATGACGGCTAGACCGCCACCGCCTCATCCGGTACGGGCGCCGACTCGCCCATCAGGAACTGGATACGCTTGCGCACGAACTGTATGTGGCTGCGCAAGCCGTACAAGCCGTCCGCAAACGATAGCGGGATCGACACCTGGTTGACCAGGTCCTCGATCTCGTTCAACCGCAGCAACTGCGCCTCGTAGACCTGCATGCGGGTGTCATCCGAGGCCTCCTCCACCGCCTGCTCCACCGCGCGCAGCTGGCCGTACCAGCGGTACACGCGCGAACGGATGCGCCACACATACAGCGGCGGCACCACCTTGGACAGCGGCAGTATCAGCGCGCCCAGCGCCACCACCACCACCCACATGCGGTCGAAGAAATTGGCCAGCCAGAACGTCATATAGCGTTGCAGCAGCGGCGGGCCGCTCTTGTAGAACTTGGCCGCCTCGGGGTCGACCGGGATCTCGGTGTACTTGGCCGACGGGAACTGGCCCTGCTGCGAGAACCAGCCGGCGCCGCCGTGGATGCTGGCGGCCGCCTGCACGAACAGGTCGGTCAGCGCCGGATGCAGGTCGTCGCGCGCCACCAGCGTGGCGGTCGGGGCGATCAGCTTGTAGTCCTCGGCCGGGATGTCGCGGCCCAGGTCGACGATCCCCTGCGGCAGCACCACGTGCGTCAGGAACGGCAGCTTGCGGGCGTAGGCTTCGGCCTGGTTGAAGTTGAACAGCTTGATGCCCGGCGTTTGCAGCAGCATCTGGATCAGCGGCGCTTCCGGGGCCGAGGTGAATACCAGGCCGTCGATACGGCCTTCCAGCAATTCGACCGTGGCCGGCGTGTTGGCCAGCGAAAAGCGCTCCACTTCGCCCTTCTCGACGCCGTTCAGCTCCAGCACCTGGCGGAACAGGCGCGGGGCGCCGGCGCCCCTGGGGCCGTAGTTGATTTTCATGCCACGCAGCTGGGTCAGCTGGGTGATGGGCGGCTTGCCCTTGGTCTCGCGCAGGAACAGCCACAGCGGCTCGACAAACAGGCTGCCCAGCGAGGTCAGGCCTTCGCGCTCGGCCGCTTCCTCGTTGGTGGAGCCGCTTTGGACGAAGGCGATGTCGACTTCGCCGGCCTTGAGGCGCTTGAGGTTTTCGCCGGAGCCGGCGGACGGCAGCAGCGTCACCTTGACGCCGTGCCTGGCCAGCGCGGCTGCGTATTTCTTGCCGAATTCGGCGTAGGCGCTGTTGTCCTGGCCGGTGGCCAGGCGCACCGTGCGCGGCGGCGCCGGGTCCACCAGCCAGTAGGCCAGCAGGCAGACGGCGGCGATCAGGGCGATGGTGGGCGCGGCGGTGACAAACAAGTCCCGCATGGAGAACTGCGTGAACTTGAGGATTTTGGACATGTGGTGGCGTATCGGTTTCATCAGAACTGTTCCGAGAAACCTCGTCCTTCAGGGCGAGGAGTGAAAGGGACCGACTCCGCAGGAGTCGATGCGAGAGAAGAAAACATGGAACTCATGCGTTCCGTAATGGTCAAATAAATATGAAACTGGTTTACCGATATCGCGTCAAATCCCTGGCCGGCCTGCTGAACCAGCAAGCACGGACGGTCAATTTCGTCTGGAACTACTGCAACGACCGGCAAAAGGATGCGTTGCGCTTCGGTCGGCGCTGGCATACGGGATTTGACCTGATCAAGCTGACCACCGGTTGCTCCAAAGAGCTTGGTCTGCATTCGGGCACGATTAACGACATCTGCCAGCGCTACGCCAGTTCGCGCGCAATATCGCACCGGCCTTACCTGCGCTATCGCGGCCGCAAGGCGTTGGGCTGGGTGCCGTTGAAGGGACGTGAACTCAAGCGCGAAGGCAACGCCTTCCGGTTCGCCGGCCGCACGTTTCGTGTGGTTTACTCGCGCCCTCTGCCGGAAGGCAAAATCCTCGATGGCAGCAACTTTTCGCGCGACCGGCGCGGCAACTGGTTTCTCAATATTGTCGTCGAGGTGGAACCGGCACCGGTCCGCTCCCCTGTGCGCGGGGTCGGTATCGATCTCGGCCTGAAGATGCTGGCGACTTTGAGCGACGGCAGTACGATCGAAGCGCCGCGCTTTTACCGGGAAGCCGAGGCGGCGCTGGCGTGTGCCCAACGCGCGCGCAAGAAGCGGCGGATCAAGGCCATCCACGCCAAGATCGCCAACCGTAGGCTCAATTTTCTGCATACCCGTACCAGCGCGATCATCGCCGCCTTCGACTATATCGTGGTCGGCAACGTCAATGCGCGGGGCCTCGCCCAAACCAGCATGGCGAAGTCGGTCTACGATGTCGGCTGGTCGTCCTTTCGTATACAACTGGCGTACAAGGCTGTTAAGCATGGCGCCTGGTTCGAGGAAGTCGATGAGCGTTTTACCACCCAGGTCTGCTCGCATTGTGGCGCTTTGCCCGATACGAGGCCGAAGGGTATCGCAGACCTTGGAATAAGAGAGTGGTGCTGCAGCGATTGCGGTGCCGTACATGATCGTGATCTCAATGCTGCGGTCAATATTCTCCGTCGCGGACGTGCGACGCTAGCGGTAGGAATCTCCGCTCTTTAGGGCGGAGGGGACGTCAAGGGCTGATACATTGCCCACAAATCAACCTGGGGTCAAGTCTGACCACAATGGTCAGCGCCTTGGCGGTGGCTTGGCCGATGCCAAGCAATTGCATCGATCTTTGGCCGGCATCGTCCGCGAGGGCGATCTGTTTGATGCGAGCGTCGTATTGATCGATGCGCTCGTCGAGCACCGTAATATGGGCGAGCAGGTCGTTGACCGTGCGCCGCACCCACACCGGCAGGGTTTCGCAGGCGCGGCATGCGTTGCGCCGCACCGTCGTCGCCTTGAGCGGCAAGCATGGACCGCAAAAACACTCTTGGCAAAGTCGATACCGACGAATTTGATGTCGCGTGCCGCGTCGGCGGCCACGGTGCTAAGTACTCATGACTTCCCGCTCTCATAATGGCTAGGATTCGCCGCTTCGTTAGGCCATGAAAACCGATGGTTGATGCTGCACCGCAGGTCACGGGACGGCGACGTCCCTTACATTCAATCGAACACGAGCCCAACCGTAACGGCCGTTACGGTTGAGCTCATGTCCGAATGTCAGACCTGACCCCGGTGTGTAGGTGTTTAGCCGCCGCAGGCCTGGAGGGGCGGCGTCACCGCCGCCGTGGCGTTGCCGCCGGTCTTGACGATCACCGGCGGCGTCGCCCCCGGCTTGGCGATCGGATGCGGCTCGATCAGCGGCATCAGGTTGGGCGCCAGCACCACCAGCAGCTGCACCGGCAGCGCGCTGGTGAAATCGTAGTTCTTCGATTCCGGCCCGTGCACGTAGGCCGTCATCGAACCGAAGAAACGCTCGCCGATGTTGAACACGAACGTCGCCGTACGGTTCACATAGCGCGACTCGATCAGGCGGCCGCCGCCGCCATACACGTCGAAGCGCTGGTCGCCGGTGCCGGTCTTGCCGCCGACCGGGATCACCTTGCCGTCCGAACCGAGGAAGGCCATGCGCGCCCGCTTGGCGGTGCCGTCCGACACCACGCCGCGGATCGCGTCGGCCACCACGCGCGCCACCTCCGGCGACAGCACCTGCTCGTTGGCGGTGGTAGAGGCCTTGGTCACGATGGTTTCATACGGCGTGCCCTCGGCGAAGTGCAGCGAACTGATACGCTGGGTGCTCTTGCGCACACCGCCGTTGACGATAATCCCCATCAGCTCGGCCAGCGCCGCCGGCCGGTCGGCCGACGCGCCCAGCGTGGTCGCATACGATGGCACCAGGGAGTCGAACGGATAGCCCATCTTCTTCCATTGCTTGTGGATTTCCATGAAGCCTTCCACCTCGATCAGGCCGACGATGCGCTTGTCCTGCGCATGCTTGTGGTGGGTCTTGAACAGCCACTGATAGACCTCCTGCCGCTCCTGCTCGCTGGCCGCCGTCATCTGCGACAGCGTCGCGCCGGGATGCTGCCGCATATAAGCCGCCATCCACAGCTCCAGCGGATGCACGCTGGCCAGGTAGCCGCGATCGGCCAGCGACCACTTGTCGATCGCGTACTGGTCGTACAGCTTGGCCACGCGCTCCTCCGGCACCTCGTTCTGCGACGGCAGGTTGTCCTTCAGGAAGGCGGCGAACTGCTGCAGGCTGGCGCCCGGATAAACGGTGCGGTGGATCACCGCCAGCCGCACCGGCGTGCTGCGGATATTGGCCAGCAGGATCTTGTCCAGCTCGGACTCCGGCTTGCCCTTGTACTTGGCGTAGAAGCGCCCCAGGAACTCCTTGCCCTCCTTGTCCGCGAAGCGCGCCAGGTATTGCGCGCGGCGCGGATCGTCGGCGTCGGCCAGCAGCGACGCCGACGAACCCGGCGTCTGGAACATATAGTACTTGGCGACGTCGCGCATCAGGCGCACGAACACCAGGTTGGTCGAGTGGCGCAGCGCCTCGGTCACGGTCAGGATCTTGCCGTTGTCCTCCTTCGAGAAGTTGCCGAAGTGGTGCAGGCCGCCGCCGGTGAAGAAGCCCTCGCCCGGATTGCCCGAATACTTGCGCTCCATGGCCGCGTTCAGCATCGGTGTCAGCTCGCGCCCGCCCTTCTCCAAGGGCAAGTCCTTGAAGTACTCCAGCGCCCACTGCGAAAGCTTGTCCTGCGGATCGACCTTGACCTTGCCCAGCGCGGCCGCGTCCATGCCGCCGTACTTCTTGTGCAGCATGTCGACGATGTCGAGGTAGGTGACCAAGGTGCGCAGCTTGGCGGTCGAGCCCAGGTCCAGCTTGGCGCCTTCGTTGATGTCGAGCGGCTGGTCGAAGTTATCCGTCTGCAGGCGCAGCAGATTGTTCTGCTCGCCCTTCTCCAGCAAGGTGAAGCTGTACACCACGTTGGCCGGATCGCCGTTGCCCAGCATGCCCTTGCCGGTCAGGCCGGCGGCCTTGGCCTTCTCCGGGTCGCGCAGGTCGCGCAGCACTTGGGTGACGGCGGTCTGGACCTGCGCGTCGAGCGTGCTGACCACGTTCAGGTCGAGTCGGTCCAGGTTGTACATGCGGTTGTCGCCCAGCAGGTTGGCCAGGTGGTTGCGGATCGCGTTCGACGCCTTGCGCGAGACAAACGTCATCGCCGGCGCCGACTCCAGGCCGCTGCCGGTGGCCGGATGCAGTGTCTGCTGCAAGGCCATGTCGCGCATGGCCGGCGTGATCACGCCGTCCTGCGCCAGGATGCGCAGGTGGCTGTTGGCCAGCACTTCCAGGTCGGCCGTGCCGGCGCCCAGGTAGTGGCTCGGACGGCGTTGCGCGATCATCAGGCTCAGCGCCTCCTTGAAGGTCAGCGCGGTTTCCGCATCCGGCTGGTCGAGGTTGCCGGCCATCAGGCGGTTGAAGTCCGGGAAGCTGCGGCCGTACCAGACCCACATGCCGTCGCCGATGCCGTTCACTTCGCCGTAGCCGGGCTTGGCCGACAGCGGCACCGTGTTCAGGTAGTCAATGACGATGCGGCGGCGCGCCTTGGTGGTGTCCGGCCCGTCCTGGTAGGAGCGCAGGCTGGCCGAGACCATCTGCTGCAGCTTGTCCTTCATGGAGCCGGTGCGCCCTTCGGGCGAGTGGCGGTATTTTTCGATCTGCGTGGCCAGCGTGCTGCCGCCCGGCGCGCGATGGCCGCCGGCGACCGAGGTCACGCTTTTTTCAATCACGGCCTTGCCCAGCCGGTCCCACTCGACGGCGGGATTGCGGGTCGGGTACTTGGTGTCGAGCAGCTCGCGGTTTTCGATGAACAGCAGGCTGTTGATCAGCGCCATCGGCGCCTGCTCGAACTTGTTGTAGACGCGCTCAGGATAGCTGGCGGCAAACAGCTGCTGCGCGCGGCAATCGTAGATGGTCAGGCCGGTCTTGGTCTTTTCGCGGTAGGTGGCGAACACGCCCATGTCGGCCAGCTCGGCCATCTTGGGCGAGATGCGCGCCTGCGCGCTGACCTGGTAGTCGCGCGCGCTCAGCTTGCCCAGGTAGTCCGGCAGGCCGGCGTAGCCGAGCCGCTCGTCGTACGGGCTGTCCTTCGGGAAGCGGATCGACTTGCTGGCGCCCGGCTCCATCTTGTAGGTCATCTTGCCGGCCAGGTCGGTGAAGATGCGCGCCTGCATGCTGGAGGTGCGGGTTTCCTGCACGCCCCAGTAGACCGCGAACGACAGGCCGACCAGCAGCACCAGCAGCAAGGCGTTGCGCGAGCGCTTGCTTTTCGGCGGCGTGGTGGGCGGCGGCGCGTCCATCTGGGCCTGGGCCAGATGCGCTTCGGTTTGCTCGGGAGTAAGTGGCGGCACGACACGCAGGTGCCGGCTACGGCGATAGCCTAACGCTGCTGCGCCTGCGCGCAATTTGCGCACTGCGCGCACAACAAGACGGGGCCGGCGGAAACGACGATTGCTTAACATATGATTCAAACCGGTCAGCTGTTTCAGTAAAACTTACTCGGACTTGCGAGCTTCCATTGCACCACATCAGAGGGGTGCGAACCGGCGCGGACACAGAATAATTTTACTGCGCCGTTTGTTTTTCGCAAAAAAACAACGGCGCACTTTCCGCGGAAAGTACGCCGTTCCGGCCCTTCTGATAACAGTGTGACACTAAGTGTTGCTGAACTCTACATTGAGCTTCTTGAGTTCCGAGCACAATTGAATAAACGCTGTGGCTGTCTGGGCCGCTTCGCCTTTGACCCCCAGTTCGATGTGGCGGCGCGTGTGCGCGTCGCCCACGCTCGGCAGGCTGAATACCTTCACCCGCGGGAACTGCGCTTCGAGCGCCACCATCAGCGGCGTCAGCGCCGATTCGGCCGCTTCGTACACCAGCACGGACTGTTCCAGGCGCGGCTCGCGGTTGAACAGGTCGGCGTAGTGGTGGTCCAGCACCCACTCGATCATCGGCCACGCCATCACCGGGAAGCCCGGCACGAAATAATGCTTGTGCAAAGCGAAACCGGCAATGTTGTTGTACGGGTTAGGAATCAGCGCCGCGCCCTGCGCGAACTCGGCCATCTTCAGGCGGTGCAGGTTTTCGTCGGAGTTCAGGTCCACGTCCTGGCCGGCGTCCTGGCCCATTTGCAGGATGCGCTGCTGGATGTTGATCTTGCCCTGTTCATGCATGACCAGCGGCAGGCCCAGCGCGTTGGCGGCGGCCAGGCGGGTGTGGTCGTCCGGCGTGGCGCCGATGCCGCCGCAGCAGAACACGATGTCGTCGCCGGCGAAGGTGCGCTTGAGCGTGGCGGTGATGCGCCCGGGATCGTCGGCCAGGATTTCGGCCCAGTTCAGCTGCAGGCCGCGCGCCGCCAGCATCTGCACAACCTTGGGAAAATGCTGGTCGACGCGCCTGCCGGACAGGATTTCGTCGCCGATGATGATGAGACCAATGGCCATAATTACCCTTTAATTCAATAAACAACCACTTCCGCGTCATTCCCGCGTAGGTGGGACGGTCCGCCGCTGCGGTCCATGCTGAGCTGGTATAAGAGACTCAGCATGGTTCCCCGCTTGCGCGGGGATGACGGTTGCGGCCTGGGCGCGCAGGCGCGCCAGCGCATCGAGACAATAATACGCAAACCACAGGCCGGTGAAGATAAAAATCAGCACGTACAGCCAGATCGACGCCGCCGCCAGGAAGGGGAAGAACACCACCGCCAGCACGGTGCCGCCGAGCCAGATCGCGCCCGGCAAGGCGCCGGCCGCGCCGGAGACCACGCCGATCGCCAGCAAGCGCCAGCGGTGTTCGGCCAGGATCTGGCGCCGTTCCTCGGGCGAGGCGTAGTCGGCCAGGGCGTCGTACACCATCACGCGGCAGGTCAGCCAGCCCCACAGCAGCGCCTGCACGACGATGGCCAGCGGCGGGAAGAAGTACAGCGGCAGGGTCAGTATCCACAGGCCGATGAAGATCGCCATGCCGCCCAGCGCGGTGACGGCGCTGCCGGCCAGGCTGCCGCCCTTGCGCTGCTCCAGCTGCGGATAGTGGCGCAGGCCGACGTGGCGGCCGATCAGCGGCATGGCGATCACGCCGATGAAGATCAGCGCGGTCAGTATCATCAGCGGCAGCAACAGCAGCATGGCGATCAGCGGCGGCATCACGGTCTTCAGCACGGCCAGCCCCAGCGAGGTGAGCAGGTTGCCGGCCGGCGCGAACAGATTGTGCTCGGCGAATTGCGCGTGCACGTAGTCGATCAGCGGCTGCAGGCAGAAGTACAGCGCCACGGCCCACACGCCGACCGCCAGCAGGAAGGGCGCCAGGCTCATCGCCAGCATCTTGCCGTGCCATTGCGACAGGAAGGCGCGGCCCCAGGAACGGATTACATAGCTCATCAGACCACATCCTTGCGTGCGTATTCAACCATGCGTTGCAGGCCCAGCCATTGCTGCGCCCAGAAGCCCCTGCCGTATTCGCGGCCCGGCGCGACCACGCCCTGTTCGTCGGTCCGCGGCAGCTGGTCGCGGATGCCGGTGGCGACGAACTCCGGGGTGAAATTGGCGGTGCGGAAAATGATATCCCAGACCGGCAGCAGCACCGCGAAATTGCAGCCGCCCAGCATGCCCTTGCCGCGCGATTCATGGCCGACGCCGATGGCGTGGTGCATGCGGTGGTAGCGCGGCGACACCAGCAGCCATTCGCCGACGCGGCCGAAGTGGATGCGCACGTTGGCGTGCTGCAGGCTTTGCAGGATGCGCGACACCGACACCAGCATCACGTACTGCGCCGGCTCGACGCCGATGCACAGCGCGATCACGCCCATGTAGGCGTCGCGCAGCAGGTCGTCGAGCAGGTGGTTGCGGTTGTCGCTCCACAGGTTCATGTTCTGCTGGCTGTGGTGCAGGCCGTGCAGGCCCCACCACCAGTTGAACTGGTGCGAGGCGCGGTGGTACCAGTAATCGAAGTAGTCCAGCACCACGAAGTAGACCACGAAGCTGCCCAGCGGGCTGATGCCGGGCCACAGCGATTCCAGGTTGAACGGCCGGAAGCTCTCGAAGCGCAGCATCGCCGCCACGCTGTCCATCAGCGGATCGAGCGTGAAGAAGATCAGCAGCGGGAACAGGCCGGCGCGGTGCAGCACGGTGTAGAGGAAGTCGGTGCGGCGGGCGTGCGGGTCGGTGAACTGGTGTACCGGGATCTTCGCCTCCAGCGGACGCAGCACCAGGAACAGCAGCAGCAGCTCCAGCACGCCGATCAGCAGCCACTCGGTGCCCTCGAACGCTTCCTCGACAAATTCGCCGAAGCCGAGCTGGAACACCAGCGGCTGTATCACCGTCTCGAACAAGCAGCCTTGGGCCACGCCCAGCCAGTCGGAAAATAATTGCATCATGGGTGTTTCAGATTCGGCTTGAACTGCGACAGATAGCCGGGGTGCTCGCGCAGCGTGGCGAAGCAATAGCCCTTCTGCTCCAGGCCGCTGATCAGCGGCTCCAGGTTGGCCGGCGCCCACGCATCCTTGCGCGACCAGATGCCCATGTGGGCGATGAAGATGTCGCCGTCGCGCAAGTCGCGCAGGGACTTCTGCAACAATACCGCGTTCGGGTAGGCGGTGCTGGAGAGCTCGTCGCCGGCGAAGCCGGCCGGCGCCCAGCCCACGTGCGCGTAGCCGCAGGCTTGCGCCGCCGCCAGGGTGCGCGGCGAGGTGCGGCCGGCCGGCGCGCGCCAGATCGGATCGAGATGCTTGCCGGTCAGTTCGACGAAGCGCTGGTCGACGCGTTTGATTTCCTCGCAATACTGCGCCGGCGTCAAGGACCGCAGCTTGCCGGCGTGCGCGCCGAAACCGGGCTTGACCTCGATGGCGCCGCCGGCGCCGTCCTTGACCAGCACGTCGTGGTCGAAGGTGTGCGAACCGATAGCATGCCCTTCGGCCACGCGCGCCTTCCAGTAGGCCGACCACGACGGGTCCAGCGAGTAGTCGCCGTTGACGGTTTTCTCGTTGGCCAGGAAGAAGGTGGCCTTGATCTGGTGGCGGTTGAGCGTGTCGGCGATCAGCGCGGCCTGGGACTGGCTGCCGGTGTCGAAGGTCAGGTAGATGGTGCCCTTGCAGGCGCTGTGGCGCAGCAGGGCCGCTTGCGGCTTGGCGCCGGCGCCGGCCGCGGCGATGCCGGCCGCCTTGGCTTCGGCCGCGCGCCGCGCCGGTCCGTTGAGGCTGCGGGCGTGGGCGTTGGCGGCGCGGGCGGCGTCGTTGAGCGCGCGCGCGTCGCTATTGCTCGCGCTGGCCGCCTTGGCGCTGTCGGCGGCCTGCGCCGCCGGCGTAGCCGCCAGCGCCAGCACAGCCAGGGCGGTGGCGGCTCTCATTACATGCGCCGGGCCGAGTTGAAGAAGAACACGCCGTGCGGCGAGCGTCCCACCGGAATCAGCCTGGTCACCTTGCGGCTGGCGACGTCGATCACGGCCACTTTCTTGATCCAGCGTAGCGTGACCCACATGGTCTTGCCGTCGGCGGTGATCTCCATGCAGTCCGGGCCGCCGGGGACATTGATCTGGCCGACGTTTTCCAGCGTCTTCTGGTCGATGATGTTAATCGAGTTCGACACCCGGTTCGACACATAGGTGTAGCGGCCGTCGCCGGCCGAGCGGAAGTTGTGCGCGCCCTGGCCGGTCTTGATGCGCTTGACGGTCTTCTGGGCTTTCCAGTCGATCACTTCGACGTAGTCGCTGCCCATGATGCCGACCAGCAGGTACTTGTCGTCGGGCGTCATGGCGATACCGGCCGGCAGCTTGCCGACCGACATGGTCCACTTCAGCGTCTGCGTGGCGAGGTCGATGGCGCTGATCTGGTCGCTGCCCTGCTGGGTGATGAACACCATGTTGCTGGCGCCGTTGAAGGCCATGTGGCTGGGCAGCTTGGCCAGCGGGATGCGCTTGGCCAGGGTCAGGCTGGCGCCGTCGTATTTGTAGAGGTCGACGCGGTCCAGGCGCAGCGAGTTCGACACGAACCACTTCTGGTCCGGCGAGAAGCCGATCTGGTAGGGGTCGAGGATGTCCTTGATGGTGCGCTGGACCTGGCCGCTTTTCGGATCGAGGAAGATCAGCTCGTTGCCCACCGAGCTGGCCACGATCAGGGATTTGTTATCCGGGGTCGACATCAGGTGGTGCGGCTCTTTGCCGACCGGGAAGGTGGACAAGTCCTTGTACGTGTCCTGGTCCAGCAGCTGCACAGTGGCGTCGCGCGAGTTAAGTACCACCACTACGTTGGCCTGCGCGCTGCCGATGGCGGTGACGGCGCAGACACAGGAAAGCACGATACGACGGAAACTACGGAGCATGTAAAAATCGCTTGAAGGAGCAAAACGTTTATTTTACGTGCAAACCGCGCCGGGACGAGACAAATGCCCCAATTATTCCTTGCCGCGGGCGCCCTGCTACAATTCGGGGCTATCTTTAACGACTCCATAGAAGGAAAATCATGACCACGATCACCACCGACTCCGGCCTGCAATACATCGAACTGACCGAAGGCGAAGGCGACGTCGCCAAGGCCGGCCAGAATGTCACCGTGCATTACACCGGCTGGCTGCGCAACGACGACGGCAGCAAGGGCGCCAAATTCGACTCCAGCAAAGACCGCAACGATCCATTCGAGTTCGCCCTGGGCGCCGGCATGGTCATCCGCGGCTGGGATGAGGGCGTGCAAGGCATGAAGATCGGCGGCGTGCGCCAGCTGATCATCCCTGCCGAACTGGGCTACGGCTCGCGCGGCGCCGGCGGCGTGATCCCGCCAAACGCCACGCTGATTTTTGACGTGGAACTGCTGGGCGTTTAAGTACAAGTGCCGCAGTCAGCGCTGCCAGTTCCTGCGCAGCGCTTCCAGCTCCGCCCGCGTGTCGAGCATGCCGCCGACGATGCGCTGGTCGATCGCTTCGAGCAGCGCCGTCGGCATGTCGGCGCCGCCCAGGCCGTAGGCGCCTGGCGCCGGCAGCGGCCGTGCATTCTGCACCAGCACCGGGATGCGCCACTCATCGCTGGCCCGGCAGGCGATCCCCACCAGATCCTGGCTCAGGCCCACCAGCGTAAAGCTGCGGCAGTAGCCTCCCTCGTTCGACAGAAAACTCAGCCCCACCCGCACCTCGCCTTCCGACGGCGCGGCGCCGCCCATCTGCAGGCTCAGCGCGTTGGCCAGGCGGCCCTGCGCGACCAGCATGCCGTTGCGGCTGGCGACGGTGGTCGGCGCCGCGGCCGGTTCGCTGAACCAGCCCGGCTGCCAGCGCGCCAGGCCGAATTTGCCGGCCGCCAGGCCCAGCACCATGACCAGCGCCAGCGCGCTCCATTCCAGCCAGCCCCATTGATGCCTGGCCGCCTTGCGCGCGGCCTGCTGCTGCGCGGCGCGCTGCGCGCGCACCGCCGCCAGCTGCACCACCTTGGCGTGGCGCGGATGGGAACCCAGCTCGACGCCGGACGGCGCCTGCTCGGCATACACCTCGTCGCGCGCGGCACGCAGGCGGGCCACGCGGCGGGCGATGCTGCTGTCGCGGCGCATGGCGGACTCGACGGCGAGACGCATGGCGTCGTCCAGTTCGCCGTCGGCATATGCGATCAAAGTCTCGTCTGAAAAGGTCATGATTCCCGTCCCCGATCATCCCATCATAACCCTTTTTGCAGCGCGACGCGGGTCCGCGCGCGCCGCGTAGCGCCTGTAAACACGGGGGTTTTATTGCGGTGCAGCGTGGCGCGGCAGCTACTGTAAGGGCTACTTCGTACAGAAACCATTACATTTGACAATATTTATGCTAATCTGCGCGCTCTAATAACCAAGGAGGTAGTAATGAAAAAAGGCGAATTGATTGCAGAATTTGCGAAACGCACTGAAGTGTCCGCTGCTGCCGCCAACGGTGCAGTGAATACTCTGATCGCCATCATCACCGAGCGTCTGAAAAAAGGCGACACGGTAGGCATCACCGGCTTCGGCACCTTCTCCGTAGCGAAACGCGCTGCTCGCAAAGGCCGCAATCCTGCAACCGGCGAAGCGATCAAGATCGCTGCGTCGAAAACTCCAAAATTCTCGGCTGGCGCGACCCTGAAGTCGGCAGTCAACCCGACGAAGAAGAAGTAAGCGCAGGCGCTCCGGCACGCGGCTGCACGCCGCGCTGCCAGTGCCCGCCAGGGCACCGGAAACGGCGGTACATGCCAGGTCTAGTGACCGGCCTGTCCGCCGTTCTGTTTTTGAGGAGACCCTCTAGCGGTTTTGGCGGCGGCTGCGGGTATGATGGCGGCTACCCCACCTACCCGAGGAGAAGTGATGAGTTTAGAAGAGCAATTCGCGCAAGCCCAGCTCGATTCGAAGAACCTGCCCGAGCGCCCGGACAACATGACGCTGCTGAAGATCTACGCGCTGTTCAAGCAGGGTTCGGCGGGCGACGCCAGCGGCGACCGTCCCGGCATGACCGACTTCGTCGGCCGCGCCAAGTTCGACGCCTGGGCCGCGCTGCAAGGCACCTCGCTGGACGAAGCCAAACAGCAGTACATCGACCTGATCGAAGGTCTGAAGTAATACCAACCCCGCATGCCCCGGCGCTACGCTGGCGCTGCCACTTAGGGGGCAGACCCCACGGGGTCAGACCCCACCTGGCCGTGCGGGGCTCAACCTAAGCGGCGCTGAACACGCGCCGCATCTTGTCGGCCACCTTGGCCTCGATCTGCGCCGAGAACGCGCTGAACAGGAAACCCAGCGCGATATGCAGGCGCGCCTCGTCCGGCAACAAGCTCAGCGATCCGCTGACGCCGCTGCGCTCGAAACGCAGCACATCGCCATCCCATACGCATTCCAGATCAAATTGCTCGGCCAGCTTGTCGGCCACTTCCTGGGCCGCCGCGCGGGCCGGTTCCAGCGCCAGGTGGTGCGCCTGGACGATGTTGATATCAGCCATCCGGCATCCTCTATGATAGAAAAGCCGCCATGATGCCAGTTGCGCCGCCGCCGCGCCAGCCCGGCCGCGCCGGGCCCGGCGGCCTCCCCGCACGCGCCGCAACGCATTTGCTTATAGGTATTGTATATAAGCGCAATTTGTGAGAAATAGCGAATTACCTTAAAATACAGTGCTTTGCTGAGGTTAGCCGGGCCATCCCACCGCCGCCGACGCCGCTGCACACCAACATTGATAGGACTGTTATGACCCACGTTGTCACCGAATCTTGCATCAGCTGCCGCTATACGGACTGCGTCGATGTTTGCCCGGTAGATTGTTTCCGCCAAGGCCCGAACTTCCTCGCGATCGACCCCGACGAGTGCATCGACTGCGCCGTGTGCGTGGCCGAATGCCCGGTCAACGCGATCTTCGCCGAAGAAGACGTGCCTGGCGACCAGCAGCAATTCATCAAGATTAACGTCGACCTCGCCCGCAACTGGCCTTCGATTACCAAGACCATCCCGCCACTGCCGGAAGCGGACCAGTTCAAGGACGTCAAAGAAAAACTGCACCTGCTGGTACGCTAAGACGCCCGTCTGGCGAGGCAGCCCGCGCCCTCCGCGAACGCTGGCAACAGCCGCCGCGCAGCCCGGTGTTGCCTAACCACTACTGAAATAACAGGAAACCACGTATGAATAGCACTGTCACCTCCCCTGGCGTCATCGAAGCCGATGCCGTCATCATCGGCGCCGGCCCGGTCGGCCTGTTCCAGGTCTTCGAACTCGGCCTGCTGGAAATCAAAGCCCACGTGATCGATTCGCTGGGCGCGGTGGGCGGACAGTGCGTGGAACTGTACCCGGACAAGCCGATCTACGACATCCCGGCCGTGCCGTCGTGCACCGGCCAGGAACTGACCGACAACCTGCTCAAGCAGATCGAGCCGTTCGAGCCGACCTTCCACCTGGGCCAGGAAGTGACCAGGGTCGCGCGCCGCGACGACGGCCGCTTCGACGTCGAGACCAGCGCCGGCACCGCCTTCATCACCAAGACCATCTTCATCGCCGCCGGCGTCGGCTCGTTCCAGGCCCGCACGCTGAAAGTGGACGGCATCGAAGCGTTCGAAGGTTCGCAATTGCACTACAAGGTCAAGGACCCTGCCCAGTTCGAAGGCAAGAACCTGGTCATCTGTGGCGGCGGCGACTCGGCGCTGGACTGGGCGCTGAACTTCGTCGGCAAGGCCGAATCGGTGGTTCTGCTGCACCGCCGCGAAGACTTCCGCGCCGCGCCAGCCTCGGTCGCCAAGATGAAAGCCTTGTGCGATGAATACGAAATGCAACTGATCATCGGCCAGGCCACCGGCTACGAAGCCGACGACAACGGCAAGCTGTCGCAGCTGAAGGTGACCGGCGCCGACGGCGTGACCCGCCGCGTGCCGCTGGACATGCTGCTGGTGTTCTTCGGCCTGTCGCCGAAGCTCGGTCCGATCGCCGAATGGGGCCTGGACATCGAACGCCGCCAGCTGAAGGTGCAAAACACCGAGAAATTCGAGACCAACGTGCCGGGCATCTTCGCCGTGGGCGACATCAACACCTATCCGGGCAAGAAAAAACTAATCCTGTCGGGCTTCCACGAAGCCGCGCTGGCCGCCTTCGGCGCCGCGCCCTACATCTTCCCGGACAAGAAGATCCACATGCAATACACCACCACGTCGCCGAAACTGCACAAGGTTCTCGGAGTGGAAACCCCGGTCTTCGACTAAGCATCAGCAAATGTCCTACACAAAAGCAGCGGAAACGCTGCTTTTTTTCTTGGTTCGGCGGTATTATTGTTTGACCACGGCGGCATTGTGGATAATACGTAGGCTTGCCCGGCGGTACTTTGGAATGCTTTACGTCACAAACAAATAATCTATAATTTGGCTTATGATGTGAGGTATTGGTGCATCGCACCAAGCTCTTGATCCCAGGAATAATTATGCTCTACCACCTGCACGAAATGCACCGCTCGTTCCTGACCCCGCTGATGCAGTGGGCCGACGCCTCGTCCAAGATGTTCACCAATCCGGTGTCGCCCCTGGCGCACACGCCGTTTTCGCAGCGCATCGCCGCCGGCTACGAGCTGATGTACCGGCTGGGCAAGGACTACGAGAAGCCGGCGTTTGAAATCGACAGCACCGAGGTCAACGGCCAGACCATCGGCATCATCGAAGAAGTGGTGACCAACAAGGCCTTCTGCCGCCTGATCCATTTCAAGAAAGACCTGGACGCCAAGCAGGCCAAGGCCCTGAAACAGCCGACCGTGCTGCTGGTGGCGCCGCTGTCGGGCCACCACTCGACGCTGCTGCGCGACACCGTGCGCGGCCTGTTGCACAACCACGACGTTTTCATCACCGACTGGACCGACGCCCGCATGGTGCCGCTGTCGGAGGGCGCGTTCCACCTGGACGACTACATCTACTACGTGCAGGACTTCATACGCCAGCTGGGTCCGGACGTGCACGTGATTTCCGTCTGCCAGCCGACCGTGCCGGTGCTGGCGGCGATTGCGCTGATGGCCACCGCCAAGGATCCGAAGCTGCCGAAGACCATGACCATGATGGGCGGCCCGATCGATCCGCGCCGCTCGCCGACGCAGGTCAACAACCTGGCCACCGAAAAGAAATTCTCGTGGTTTGAAAACACCGTGATCTACGCGGTGCCGCCGAACTACCCAGGTTTCGGCCGCAAGGTCTATCCGGGCTTCCTGCAGCACGCCGGCTTCATCGCCATGAATCCTGGCCGCCACGCGCAGAGCCACCGCGAGTTCTATATGCACCTGGTCGAGGGCGACGACGAGCCGGCCGACAGCCACCGCAAGTTCTACGATGAGTACAACGCCGTGCTGGACATGCCGGCCGAGTACTACCTGGACACCATCAAGACCGTGTTCCAGGACTTCGCGCTGCCCAAGGGTACGTGGATGGTCGGCGGCAAGCCGGTGCGTCCGCAGGACATCACCACGGTGGCGCTGTTCACCGTCGAAGGCGAGCTGGACGACATCTCCGGCGCCGGCCAGACCCAGGCCGCGCACGACCTGTGCTCCGGCATCCCGGCCGACATGCAGCAGGACTTCGTGGCGCCGGGCGCCGGCCACTACGGCATCTTCTCCGGCCGCCGCTGGCGCGAGATGGTGTGCCCGAAGATCACCGACTTCATCAAGAAACACGGCTAAACGCCACGGCTCCACAAGATCCCCGCCTAGTCGGGGATTTTTTTTGCCTCGATAAAATATATCATGTCGTGATATATTACGCGCTTTCACACTCCACACTAGCGCCATGCCCTCACGCTCCCCTCCGCCGCTGGCCAAGTCCGACTTTGCCGCGCTGTCCGAATTCCGCTACCAGATGCGGCGCTTCGAACGCTTTTCCGAAGACGTGGTGCAGGCCAAGGGCATCACGCCGCTGCAATACCTGCTGCTGCTGCACATCAAGGGCTACCCAGGCCGCGACTGGGCCACCGTCGGCGAGCTGGCCGAGCGCCTGCAGGCCAAACCGCACGGCGTGGTGGCGCTGGTGTCGCGCTGCGAGGCCGCCGGCCTGGTCGCGCGCCGCCACAGCAGCAGCGACCGCCGCAGGGTCGAAGTCCACTTGCTGCCGGACGGCGAAGCGATGCTCAGCCAGCTGGCCGAGCAGCACCGCACGGAACTGCTGTCACTGGACGGCGTATTCACCATCCCCAAACTCACTTCCGACGACCATGAATAATTACGACGCCCGCCGCGATTTCGACGGCAGTTCCCGACTGGTGCTGATCGCCGCCATCGCCGCCGTGGTGGGCGCGCTCAGCACCTTGACCGCCGACCTGCTGCTGCACGCGATCAATTTCTTCACCAATCTGTTCTTCTTCCAGAAATTCTCGACCGCGTTCACCTCGCCGGCCACCCACACCTTGGGCGCCTGGGTGATCGCGGTGCCGGTGATCGGCGGCCTGGTCGTCGGCCTGATCGCGCGCTACGGCACCGAGGCGATACGCGGCCACGGCATCCCGGAAGCGATCGAGGCCATCCTGTTCAAGAGCAGCACCATGTCGCCCAAGGTGGCTGTGCTCAAGCCGCTGGCTTCGGGCATCGCCATCGGCAGCGGCGGCCCGTTCGGCGCCGAGGGCCCCATCATCATGACCGGCGGCGCGGTCGGCTCGCTGATCGCCCAGCATTTCCACCTCAGCGGCGCCGAGCGCAAGACCCTGCTGGTGGCCGGCGCCGTGGCCGGCATGACGGCCATCTTCGGCACGCCGATCGCCGCGCTGCTGCTGGCGGTGGAGCTGCTGTTGTTCGAACTGCGTCCGCGCAGCCTGGCGCCGGTGGCCGTGGCGTGCGCGGTGGCGGGCTTTCTGCGCCCGCTGCTGCTCGACGGCGGACCGCTGTTCCCGCTGCATACCGAGGCGCTGCCGCCGTCGGCGCTGCTGTCCTGCCTGATCGGCGGCGTGCTGTGCGGCGCGCTGGCCTGGCTGCTGTCGAGCGCGCTGTACCGCGTCGAGGACGGCTTCCACAAGCTGCCGCTGCACTGGATGTGGTGGCCGGCGCTGGGCGGGCTGGCGGTCGGCATCGGCGGCTTCTTCCAGCCGCGCGCGCTGGGCGTGGGCTACGACGTCATCGCCGACCTGCTTAACAACCATCTGGCCGCCAGCGCCATCGCCGGCCTGCTGATCGTCAAGGCCTTGATCTGGCTGCTGGCGCTGGGCTCGGGCACCTCCGGCGGCGTGCTGGCGCCGCTGCTGATGCTCGGCGCCGGCCTGGGCGCCTTGCTCGGCCCTTATTTGCCGGGCGGCGCGCCGGCCGTGTGGCCGCTGGTGTTCATGGCCGCCACTCTGGGCGGCATGATGCGCGCGCCGGTGATGGCGGTGGTGTTCGCGTTCGAGCTGACACACGACGTCAACGCCCTGCTGCCGGTGCTGGCCACGTCGACCGTGGCCTACGCGTTCACGGTGATCACCATGCACCGCTCCATCCTGACCGAAAAGATCGCCCGCCGCGGCCATCACATCTACCGCGAATACGGTATCGACCCGATGGAACGCCACAGCGTGGCCGAAGTCATGACGGCGGCGCCCGCCAGCATCGACGCGCAAACGCCGATCGCCGACGCGCTGTCGAGCCACTTCGGCGCGCAGCAGCGCCACCGCGCCTTCCCGGTCACGCGCGACGGCGCCCTGCTCGGCATGCTGGACCGCGCCGGCCTGGCCGGCGAGCGCGCCGCCGGCGCCGCCTGCGTAGGCGAGCTGTTCGGCGTGAACGTGCCGATCTTCGCGCTGGCCGACGAGACCTGCCGCGCGCTGGCGACGCGGCTGGCGGTGCACCAGCTGGAACGCCTGCCGGTGGTCAGCGATGCGCAGACGCGCCGGCTGATCGGCATCGTCAGCCGCAGCGACTTGATCAAGCCGGCGCTGAGCCTGCACGCCGAAGAGCTGGAACGCCAGACGGTGCGCCGCGTGTGGCCGGCCAAACCGCGTCCCGACTAAGGTTTTTGGCGCTGCGCGGTGCAGATATCGGATAATGACGTTTTATCGCAATGAGTTCGCCGTGCAGCCCACCGCCCCCACCACCTTAGCCGACCGCATCGAAGACGTCCTGCCGCAAACCCAGTGCACCAAGTGCGGCTACGACGGCTGCCGTCCGTATGCGGAGGCGATCGCCGCCGGCGCGGCGGAGATCAACCAGTGCCCTCCCGGCGGCGCCGAAGGCATCGCCCGCCTGTCGTCGGTGACGGGCCGCAGGGTCATTCCGCTCAATCCCGCCAACGGTCTGGAACGGCCGCGCGCGGTGGCCTACATCGACGAGTCGCTGTGCATCGGCTGCACACTGTGCATCCAGGCCTGCCCGGTGGACGCCATCGTCGGCGCGGCCAAGCTGATGCACACCATCGTGCCCGAGCTGTGCACCGGTTGCGATTTGTGCGTCGCCCCCTGCCCGGTCGATTGCATCGTCATGTACCCGGTCACCGAGACCACCGGCTGGGACGCCTGGCGCCGGGCCGACGCCGACGCCGCGCGCGCGCGGCACGACTTCCGCGCCCTGCGCCTGCAGCGCGACAGGGACGAGAACGACGCCCGCCTGGCCGCCAAGGCCGTCGCCAAGATGGCGGCGGTGCAGGCGCTCGATCCGGCCGACGCCGCCGGGGAAGCCGAGAAGGAACGCAAGCGCGCCATCATCGCCGCCGCGATGGAGCGCGCGCGCCTGAAAAAGGAATCCGCGCAGGCGGATTCCGAACAGCCAAAAAAAATATGAATCCAGCCAAACGCTACGAAATGTTCGTGCGCTTCCGCGCCGCCAATCCCAAGCCTGAGACCGAACTTGAATATACGACGCCGTTCGAGCTGCTGATCGCCGTGCTGCTGTCGGCGCAGGCGACCGACGTCGGCGTCAACAAGGCCACGCGCAAGCTGTACCCGGTGGCCAACACGCCGCAGGCCATGCTGGACCTGGGCGAAGAGGAATTGAAGACCTACATCCAGACCATCGGCCTGTACAAGACCAAGGCCAAGAACGTCATGTCGACGTGCCGGATGCTGGTGGAGCTGCACGGCGGCGAAGTGCCGCGCGACCGCGCATCGCTGGAAGCCCTGCCGGGCGTGGGCCGCAAGACCGCCAACGTGGTGATGAACACGGCGTTTGGCGAACCGACGATGGCGGTGGACACGCACATCTTCCGCGTCGCCAACCGCACCGGCCTGGCGCCGGGCAAGAACGTCGACATCGTCGAACAGAAGCTGCTGAAGTTTGTGCCGAAGGAGTTTTTGCAGGACGCCCACCACTGGCTGATCCTGCACGGCCGCTACACCTGCAAGGCGCGCAAGCCGGAATGCTGGAACTGCATGCAGCGGGACCTGTGCGACTACCGCAGCAAGACGCCCGCCCCAGACGGCGTCTAGACCAGCACCAAATTGTCGCGGTGGATCAGTTCCTGGCCTTCGACGAAGCCCAGGATGGATTCGATCTCGCTCGACGGCTTGCGCATGATGCGGCGCGTTTCGGCGCTGGTGTAGTTCGACAGGCCGCGCGCCACCGGCACGCCGTCCGCGCCGACGCAGGTAATCACCGCGCCGCGGCCGAACTCGCCCTTCACTTCCACCACGCCGATCGGCAGCAGCGACTTGCCTTCCGTGCTCAGCTTTTGCACCGCGCCCGCATCCAGCACCACCTGGCCCGCCGTATGCAGGTGGTCGGCCATCCACTGCTTGCGCGCCGTCAGGTGGCCGGTCTGCGCCGCCAGCTCCGTGCCGATGGCTTCACCGCCGGCCAGGCGCCCCAGCACATTGTCCTCGCGGCCGTAGGCGATCACCGTGTGCGCGCCCGACTTGGCGGCGCGCTTGGCCGCCAGGATCTTGGTCAGCATGCCGCCGCGACCCAGGCTGCTGCCGGCGCCGCCCGCCATCGCTTCCAATGCCAGGTCGCCGGCGCGGCCTTGCTGGATCAGCACCGCCGCCGGGTCCTTGCGCGGATCGGCGCTGAACAGGCCTTGCTGGTCGGTCAGGATGATCAGCGCGTCGGCCTCGATCAGGTTGGCCACCAGCGCACCCAAGGTGTCGTTGTCGCCGAACTTGATCTCGTCGGTGACGACGGTGTCGTTCTCGTTGATGATCGGCACCACGCCCAGGCGCAGCAAGGTGGTCAGGGTCGAGCGCGCGTTCAGGTAGCGTTCGCGGTCGGCCAGGTCGGCGTGCGTCAGCAGCACTTGCGCCGTGCCCAGCTGGTGCGCGCGGAAGCTGGTTTCGTAGATTTGCGCCAGGCCCATCTGGCCGACGGCGGCGCAGGCCTGCAATTCGTGGATGTCGGTGGGGCGCTGCTCGAAGCCCAGCCGCAGCATGCCCTCGGCGATGGCGCCGGACGAGACCAGCACCACTTCCTTGCCCAGGGCCCGCAGGCCGGCGATCTGCGCGGCCCAGCGCGCGATGGCGGCGTGGTCCAGGCCGCGGCCGTCGTTGGTGACCAGCGACGAGCCGACCTTGATGATGATGCGGGTAGCTTTTTGGATGACAGAATTCATGACGCGACAACTCTCAAAACAAACGGACGATCAATCTCCGGCCAGGGGCCTGGAACGTTCAGTGCTGTGATTGTGGTGGGCGGGTTGCCCTGCTTTGCCGCTAACAGTCGCCGGCCCTGCGGTGGCAGGACGGGCGCCGAGATGGAAAGGCATAATCAGCTGATAACAGATTATGCCGGTAATACCGAGGAAACGTCGAGGATTAGTCGAGGATCTTGAAGCGAGGATCGTCCGGATCGATGGAGGAGATGCCGCGCGCCTCTTCCGTCATCTGGGTTTCTTCCGCGCGCTGCTCGCTGTGGCGCTTCGCTTCCAGGTGTTTCTGGATGGCGTTGACCAGCTCCTGCGTGCCGTCGTGGCTCAGCGCGGAGATCTCGAACACCGGCCCCTTGAAGCCGAACTTCTTGACGAAGTCCTTGACGCGCTTGACGCGCTCTTCTTCCGGCACCATGTCGAGCTTGTTCAACACCAGCCAGCGCGGCTTGTCGACCAGCGCTTCGTCGTACTTTTTCAGTTCGTTGACCAGGGCCTTGGCTTCCTTGACCGGATCGACGTCGGTTTCAAACGGCGCCAGGTCGACGATGTGCAACAGCAGGCCGGTGCGCTGCAGGTGACGCAGGAACTGGTGACCCAGGCCGGCGCCTTCGGAAGCGCCTTCGATCAAGCCGGGAATGTCGGCGATCACAAAGCTCTTCTCGTGCGACACGCGGACCACGCCCAGGTTCGGGTGCAGGGTGGTGAACGGGTAATCGGCAATCTTTGGACGCGCGTTCGATACGGCCGAAATAAAGGTCGACTTGCCGGCGTTCGGCATGCCCAGCAGGCCGACATCGGCCAGCACCTTCAGTTCCAGGCGGATGTCGCGGCGTTCGCCTTCCTTGCCTTCGGTCTTTTGACGCGGGGCGCGGTTGGTCGAGGTCTTGAAGTGGATGTTGCCCCAGCCGCCCTCGCCGCCCTTGGCCAGCAGTTCGATCTGGCCGTGCTCGGTCAGGTCGGCCAGGATTTCACCCGACAGGTCGTCGATGATCAGGGTGCCGACCGGCATGCGCAGGTGGATGTCGTCCGCGCCCTTGCCGTAGCAATCGGCGCCACGGCCGGACTCGCCGTCTTTACCGCGGTGGACTTTCGAGAAGCGGAAATCGACCAAGGTATTGATGTTACGGTCCGCTATGGCCCAGATCGAGCCACCCTTGCCGCCGTCGCCGCCGTCAGGGCCGCCGAACGGGCGGAATTTTTCACGGCAAAACGAGGCGCAACCATTGCCGCCGTCACCACCGATTACTTCAATTTTTGCTTCGTCGATAAACTTCATGATGCACCACCATAAAACTAAAAAGGCTCTACCGTGGGCAGAGCCTTTCGATTGAAGGCTTGCGCCTTACAAAACAACCCGTGCGGCTAGCGCACCGGGCTGGTAGCGTTATTTACGCTGGGACTACGGTAACGAATTGCTTCGAACCTTCGCCCTTGACTACGAACTTGACCTTGCCGTCCACCAGAGCGAACAGGGTGTGGTCTTTGCCCATGCCAACACCTTCGCCGGCGCGCACTGGCGTGCCGCGTTGACGAATGATGATGCCACCAGCATTGATCGATTGACCGCCATAAACCTTAACGCCGAGGCGCTTTGATTCTGAGTCACGACCATTTCGCGTTGTGCCGCCGCCTTTTTTGTGTGCCATTTAAGACTCCTTGGATACTAATTCTCGGGCAAACGGCGATTAGCCGTTGATCGATACGATTTGGATTTCGGTGTAATTTTGGCGATGGCCTTGATGCTTCTGGTAGTGCTTACGACGACGCATCTTGAAAATCTTCACTTTATCGTGACGACCGTGTGCCACAACAGTAACCAGTACCTTTGCACCCTCAACCAGAGGAGCACCAAATTTGATGCTTTCGCCTTCGCCAACGGCGAGGACCTGATCGATGGTGAGTTCGGAACCAATGTCTGCCGGTATCTGTTCTACTTTAAGTTTTTCGCCAGCGACAACTTTGTATTGTTTGCCACCGGTTTTTATGACCGCGTACATGATTTGAAACCTCATCAAATGTTTAAGAAAATTTCGTCCGGCGCCCTTGCAATACCGCGCAAGACCCTTGCGAGGCAGGCATGGAAACCGGGGAACCGCTGATTATACATGGGATGGGATTTCGCGTCAAAAACTATTCACAAATGCCGACGGGCGTGGTATGTCGACAATTTTGCCGCGGCCAACGCGTTACATATCTGGCAAACATGTTGCCCGAATCAGGGGCCGAGGCCCCTCTCGGCGGGGGCATGACGTATAATCGCGGCACCCATAGTCTACCGCACAGGTTCGCCTTGTCTGCCGCTACCCAAAACGCCACTCAAAACAATATCGCCCACACGATCGCCGCCGACATGGACGCGGTCAACACGGTGATCCGCCAGAAACTGCATTCCGAGGTCAGTCTCGTCAATCAGATTGCTGAATACATCATCAGCGCCGGCGGCAAACGCATCCGGCCGGTGCTGGTTCTGCTGGTGGCCAACGCTTATGCATATCAAGGCAAGGCGCACCACGAGCTGGCCGCGGTGGTGGAGTTCATCCACACCGCCACCCTGCTGCACGACGACGTGGTCGACGAATCGTCGCTGCGCCGCGGCCGCGCCACCGCCAACGCCCTGTTCGGCAACGCCGCCTCGGTGCTGGTGGGCGACTTCCTGTACTCGCGCGCCTTCCAGATGATGGTGGGCCTGAACAATATGCGCGTGATGCAGATCCTGTCCGACGCCACCAACGTCATCGCCGAAGGCGAAGTGCTGCAACTGCTGAACATGCACGACCCGGACGTCAGCCAGGAACGCTATCTGCAGGTGATCCGCTCCAAGACCGCCAAGCTGTTCGAGGCGGCTGCCGAGCTGGGCGCGCTGATCTCCGGCTGCAACGACGCGCAGATCGACGCGGCCGGCGAATACGGCCGCTCGCTAGGCACCGCCTTCCAGCTGATCGACGACGTGCTGGACTACGCCGGCGACGCCAATGAAATCGGCAAGAACGTCGGCGACGACCTGCGCGAAGGCAAGCCGACGCTGCCGCTGATTTACCTGATGGAAAACGGCACGCCGGAACAGCGCGAGCTGGTGCGCAGCTGCATCGAACAGGGCGACGAGCAGCACTTCGACACCATCCTGGCGGCGATCACCACCAGCGGCGCGCTGGACTACACGCGCCAGCAAGCGGTGATGGCGGCCGAACGCGCCGCCGCCGCGATCGCCGACCTGCCCGACAGCGTCTACAAGGAATCGCTGCTGCAGCTGGCCCACTTCTCGGTCCACCGCACGCATTAAACGACCACGGCGCCTCGGGCGCCGTTTTTTTATGGCCGCAGCGGCCGCATCGTTACAGCAGTTCCAGCACCAGCTCGGATGGGCGGCACAGGCGCACGCCTTTGCCGGTCACCACGAACGGGCGGTTGATCAGGATCGGATGGGCCATCATCGCGTCCAGCAATGCGTCATCGGACAGAGTGGCGTCGGCCAGGCCCAGTTCGTCGTAGAGGTCGCCCTTGTCGCGCATCGCGCCGCGCGCGGTCAGGCCGGCCCTGGCGATCATCGCCTTCAGCGCCTCGCGCGACGGCGGGCTCTTCACGTAGTCGACGATCTCCGGCTCGACGCCGGTGGCGCGTATCGCTTCGAGCGTCTTGCGCGAGGTGCCGCAGGCGTTGTTGTGATAAATCGTGATGCTCATGATGCTGCCTTTGCGTGTCAATTCAAAGGCAGCATTATCGCCTAAAACTTCGCGGCCACGCTCACACCTATGCTGCGCGGCGCCAGCCGGTAGCCCTGCACGATGGACGCCACCTGCGGATGCTGGATCACCGTGTCGGTATCGAAGGCGTTCTTGACGAACACGCTCACGTTGTAGCGGTCGAAGGCCATGCCGGCGCTGAAGTCGGTGCTGTGGTAGGCCGGCCGCTGGTAGTCGGTCTGCTCGGGATTGAGCGAGCCCTTGCTGGCGCCCACCCACTGCATGCCGCCCATCACGTAGGCGCTCTTGTCGCCGAACGCCGCGAAGTTGTAGGTGGCGTTGAAGGCGGCGTTATATTTCGGCACGCCCTGCACCTGCGCGCCGGCCACCGCGCCGACCACGCCGTTGCGCGAGCCCTCGTCGTTGGACAGCTCGGCCTTGACGGAACCGGCCGAGGCCGTCAAGGTCAGGCCCGGCAGCGGCTTGGCCTTGATGTCGAACTCGAAGCCCTTGCTGGTGGCGTCGCCGGCGTTGGCGTTGTAGGTGTAGGCGCAGGTCGGCAGGTAGACGCCCTGCTGGATGTTCTTCCACTTCACGTAGAACACGTCGGCGTTGACCGTCACGCGGTTGTTGAGGAAGCGCGACTTGCTGCCCACCTCGTAGCTCCACAGGCTGTCGGACGAATACGCATCCGGGCCCTTGGTCAGTCCGTTCGCTTCCAGATCCTGCGAGCAGGTGGTCGGCGGCACGTAGATGTTGTTGCCGCCCAGGCGGAAGCCCTTGGCCACGCTGGTGTAGACGGTGTTGGTCGGATTGACTTCCCACGTCAGCGCGTACTTCGGCGTGAAGGCCTTGGACGAGGAACTGGCGCTGCTGTTGTTGCCGGCGCCGGCCAGGTAGTTGCCGTTGCGCTGGTCCAGCGTGGAATCGGCCTTCAGGTAGCGCGCGCCCACGGTGGCGTGCACGGTCGGCGTGAAGTAGTAGTTGACCTCGCCGAAGATCGAGCTTTGCTTCTCGCGGAAGTGGAAGGCGCCGGCGAACGAGTTATCGTTCGGGAACTGGCCGGGCCGCGCATCCGGCAGCAGGTCCGGATCGGCGATGTCGAAGCCGAAGCTTTTGAAAGTATCGGTGACGCCGAAGATCGGATCGTTCTCGATGATGTTGGTGTGCTGGTTGGAGAAGTAAGTCCCGGCCAGCCAGGTCCACGGCGACACGCTGGCATCGTAGGGCCGCGAAGCGAGGCGGAATTCCTGCGACACCTGGCGCACCTGGTTGTTCAGGTAGACCGCCGACGGCAGGCCGGCAATGGCCGCGATCAGTTCCGGCGGCGCCTTGCCGCCATCCTCGGTCGAGGTCAGGAAGGTCGACAGCGAATAGCTGTTGTAGGCCGAGCCGTTCTGCGTGCGGTCGAACTTGCGCTCGAAGTAGCTGGTGGCCGAGGTCAGGTCCATCGCGCCCAGGTCCCAGTTGACGGTCACGCTGGGGGTCAGCAGCGTATCCTTGGACGGCTCGCGCACCTGCTTCTGCGCCTGGTAGAAAGGCCGGTCCAGGTTGAAGGCGGCGATGTCTTTCGCATCGACCTTCTGATAGTAGACCGACGGTGTGATCGTCACCGAACGGATCGGCTTCCACTTCAGCGCCACCCGCATTTCCTGGTCGCTGAGCTTGTTGATATTGTTGGCCAGGACGTTGCCGTCGCCGTCGACCTGGTTGATGTAGCCGCCCGTGTGCTGGGCCTGCACGCCGATGCGCAGCGCCAGTTCATCCTGGATCAGCGGGAAGTTGGCCACCATATTGGCCGCGTAGTTGCCGCTGCCGCCCCTGGTGTTGGACAGCTCGCCGTAGGTGGTGAATTCGCGCTCCTTCAGGTCCGGCTCGTTCGGCACGAACTTGATGGTGCCGCCCATCGAGCTGGCGCCGTACAAGGTGGCCTGCGGTCCGCGCAGCACTTCGACGCGGTCGATGTCGAAGAACTTCGGCTCGACCGTGCCCATGGTGTAGACGTTGCCGACGGTGATGGAGACATCGCCCAGGTAGATGCCGACGGTGGCCGCGCCGGCTGTCGAGCTGATGCCGCGGATCTCGATGTTCTCGGTGCCGGGACCGGCGCCGCCGTTGCCGCTGGCGGCGGTGAAGGAAATATTGGGCACCACGCGGGTCAGGTCGGTGAAGTCGTTCACGTGCTCGGCCTGGAGCTGGGCGCCGGTGACGGCGGTGATGCTCATCGCCACCTTGGCCGGATCTTCCTTGCGCTTTTGCGCGGTCACCTTGACCACTTCGATCTCGTCGGACGGTTTGACCTGTGCCCAAGCCGGGCCCGCCATCGCCGCAGCCACCGCGCTGCACATCATCTTTTGCCGTATCTTCATGCCAGACCTTCCCATGTCAGTGAGGGCGCCGCCCTAAAATAACGCGTATTGATATATTTAACTATATTAACCATCTTGATCTTTTTGCAAAGCAAGAAACCTGCCATTAACAGGCTGGGCGTTGGCATTTAGTCACAAATGGGTGATGAACGGGTTGATATCGGGCAAGTCCCGGCCGCCCGCATACAGTTGAAAAACGCGCAAAATTCTGATGTAATTACTCCAGAGTCGGGGTGTGGCTCAGCCTGGTAGAGCGCTGCGTTCGGGACGCAGAGGCCGGAGGTTCGAATCCTCTCACCCCGACCACCACTCTCCGCCCGCATCATTCCACCAGCACCGGTGAAAACTCCCGCCATTTCTTTCGCGCCCCTGACGGCGGCGACGGCCTGGAACATCAAGCTCATCTTTAATGATAATTGCATTATCATGAAACTTACATTGAAGAGTGATAAAATGCATGTTCAATGAGGAGGAATATGGCAAAATCGACCAGCAAAGTAGCATCGGCACGCACTCGCAAGAAGGCCAACAGGAACGTCAGCGCCGGGATCGCGCATGTGCACGCATCGTTCAATAACACGATCGTCACCATTACTGATCGCCAAGGCAACGCCCTCTCCTGGGCAACGTCCGGTGGCGCAGGGTTCAAAGGTTCGCGCAAATCGACCGCATTTGCAGCCCAGGTTGCCGCCGACGCAGCTGGAAAACTTGCAATTGAGTATGGCGTTCAAAGCCTCGAGGTGCGCATCAAAGGTCCCGGACCCGGTCGCGAATCGGCGGTACGCGCTTTGAACAGTCTCGGCATAAAGATTCTCGAAGTCCAGGACGTGACCCCCATCCCGCATAACGGCTGCCGTCCGCCCAAGCGGCGTCGCATCTGACATGGCGGTGCCGGCCAGGCGTTGGCCCAGCGAAGGATAGAACTTGCCTGCTACGTTGTTGCAACATGGCACTTGCCCGGCCGACACCGCTTACCACACAGCGCCACCATTGCCTGCCGGAGAGTGTCCTCAGCCGTGTTTCGAGCAGTTGCTGAAGGAAAGCAAAGGCAGGCCGTTTGTATTTAATGAAGGAAATGTCCGCTCCCTGCATTTCGAGGAAAAATACATACAGAGCGCGATGTGGGTGTCGGCCCCGACTGCGCTTGCGCTCAGCTACACGCGGGTGATGATGAACTTCCGGCAATTCATCGCTTCGCCACGGCATATTCTGATGATCGGACTAGGCGGCGGCTCGTTGGCGAAGTATTGCTATCGGCACCTGCCCTCGGCCCGAATCACGGTGGTGGAGATAGACGCGGACGTGATTGCCCTGAGAGACCAGTTTATGATTCCTCCGGACAACGAGCGGTTTCAAGTGGTGCAGGCCGACGGCGCCGACTTTGTCGCGACGGCTACGCCCGACGTCGATGTGCTGCTGCTGGACGGTTTCGGCGCCCATGGCCAGCCAGCCGAACTCAGCTCGGCTGGCTTCTACCAGAAGTGCCGCCAGCTGCTCACTCCCGACGGGATGCTGGTCGCCAATCTCTCACGCGACGGATCACACTTTTGGAACTTGATGACGCGACTGCTGGCGGAATTTGGCGATCATATGTGGCAAAGCGATGTGCCAGACAGCAATAACTGCGTCATATTCGCTGGAAACAGCAGCCGCCATGCCACCCTGCCGGTGGCCCATGCCGCGCAGCACCAGGAGGCCGCATCCGGTTGACGCTCGCGCTCAAAGCAGCACGTGGCGCACCTCAGCAAAGTAGCTGAATATTTCTTTCTCGATTAGCGGCGAAATCATTTCCAGCGGCCGCCGGCCGCGTGGACATTTCAGTTGCGGCGTGGTGCCGAACAAACGACAAACCAGGGGGCGCTCGGCATACACTTCGCAGCCGCAGTCCCCAAGATAGGGGCAACTCCAATCGGCGAGCGCGGCGTCGTGCTCGGCGTCGCTCTTGACCGGCAACCTGGCGATCTCCTCCGTCGAAGTACGCACCGGCCCACAACAATCGTGACAGCCGGGAATGCAGTCAAACTGCGGTATTTGCTGACGGAAGAATTTGATTTTTTGACTATGCCCAGCCATACCGTGCGCCCAGGGTCTATTTTTTCTGCGGGGGCAAACCGAGTGTATTTTTCGTGCTGTAATCAACGCCATGCTGTTCAAGATACTCACGCATCAGGCGGCGCAGCACTTGGGAGGGCGTCAGATCTTGGGCCGCACACAACTCTTCAAATGCTTTTTTCTTGGCGGGATCAAGCAAAATAGTCATGCGGGCGGACTTGGTTTCCATGGTCTATGCGGAGATCGGCTAGTTGATTATAATTTCATTATAATTCAATTCCATGAAGACATGACTTGCGGGAGTCGCAACTAGGCGGCTTCCTCTTCCACTTGCTTCTTACCAATTCGACTTTTGGTACTGTAGTCGACACCGAAACTTTCCATATAGTCACGCATAAGCTGACGCAACACTTGTGACGGCGTCAAATCCTGGCTCGCGCACAGTTGTTCGAATGCCTGTTTCTTTATCGGATCGACCAGCACCGTCATCCGCGCCGTTTTGCTTTCCATGATCATGTCCTAAGCCGCTGAGAATGGCGATATTATAATTGAATGAGCATCCCATTCCAAAGCAGCCGGCGCCGAGCCATGCCCGAAAGCGGTGCTGGCGCCCGCCTCCGCCGCGCCCGCGCGATCAATATGGCATGAAGGTGGCGCCGGCATCGTAGCCGGCGATCGCATCAAATTCCGCGTCACTCTTGTTGTGTGCGGTTTTCAGGCGGTCGACAAACTCGCCCAGCGCCAGGCCATGCTGCAGGTCAAGTTGTTCAGCACGTTTTGCCAGCGCCGAACGCTGCGCCATGAGGCCCACGTCTTTCGTCGCAAGGATGATGCGATTGATGCACCCGGACGGGTCGCCCCACCACAACTTCGGCCCAAACACCTTCCGCATGCGCGTCATCACGGGCATCAAATCATCCGTGGTCCCGAAGACGTTCGACACCAGCACGCCGTCACTATCCAGCACCTCGCTGCAGCGCCGATAGAACTTTTCGGTGCTGAGTTCAGGCGCCAGGCCGTCCGCCACAAAACCATCATGCAAGATAACGTCGACCGTATGCTGCATGCCCGACAGATAGCGCTCCGCATCGACATGAATGATTTGGAAGCGTTCATCGTCCTCAGGCAAAACGAATTGCCGCCTGAGCGCAATGACATCGCTGTCCAATTCCAGCACCGTGATGCGCGTCGCCGGCAAGTGGCGGTAGCAAAACTTGGCCAACGAGCCACCGCCCAAGCCTATCATCAAGATATGACGTGGCGACGGCTTGGCCAGCAAAAAAGCCATCATGGCTCGCGTATAACTCAACAGCAACTCATCAGGCGCAACGATGCGCATGGCGCTTTGGATATAGCGGCCATCGAAATGCAAGGTGCGCATGCCGCCATGATCAAACGCGAAGGGTTTGCCCTGGCTGCAGGCCAGCACCTCCGCAAAACGATTCGAGTGCATCGCGTAGTCATCGTTCAAGTTCAACATTTCATCCCAGCCAAGACTATAAATTCCTCAATTCCGAACAGGGAACCGGCGTCCGCCATCGGCGCAAGCCGGAAAGTATACACATAGAACAAGCATTTTACATGAATTTGATGATATGCACATTATCATACTATGGTAATGTATACCGGCGAGCCGCCCCACCTCCCCAGTTTGCGTGGCGGCATCAATACAGCAACAAAACGTCTGGACGAACATGAAGAAAATTGAAAATCACTCCACGATGGCTTCCACTAAGACGCAATGTCCCAGGCAGGCGGATACGGACAATGTTTGGCAGGTCAGGCCTCTTACCATCAGGGAATATAGCAAGCGCATGCTGAAGACCAGTTGTGAATATTTCTGCGCAGAGCACAGGTGCGAAGTCGCCAGTTCAATCAATTGATTTCGTCGATGGCGCCCACCACAAACCAGCCGAGTAAAATGTTATACCGTAAAATGCGAAAACCCTGCCCATCGCCTTTTTTTGAGTTGCAGGTAAAAACCATACTCGCCCGGCTTGCGCTGCGATATTTTCAGGTGGTTCCCCCGCCGCATCTGATGCGGGGTCTGGAATTTTATATTTCCGCCACATTAATCGCCGAGAAACTTCCTCCTCGCAATAATTGCGTTGTTTTACTCCTGGAAAAACTCTCAGATTTACTTGCCCTCGCCCGCGGCGACCAGCCAATTCTTTACAAAAAGCGAAACTCCCTGGCGTTGATGTTCGACGGCATCTCGATCCAGAGTGAAATGAATCTGGACGACCCCGACGATCTGGTTTTGGCCTACACCCAATCCATGATGGGTTTTCTGTTATTTAAACCAGAGCCAGAGAGAATCGGCATGATAGGCCTCGGTGGCGGTTCTCTGGCTAAATTTTGCTATCGCCACCTCCCCGGATCCATCATCTCGGTCGCGGAAATCGATCGGAAAGTGATCGATTTGCGCGACCAATTCTTCGTCCCCAGGGACGACGAGCGATTTAACGTGGCGTGTGTGGATGGCGCTGAATTCGTGCGGCGCGCGAACGGCGAATTTGACGTTTTGCTGGTCGATGGCTTTGACAACGACGGACAACCAGCCCAGTTATGCAGCCATCGATTCTACCAGGACTGCCACCGGGCTTTGGCGCCGGATGGCCTGATGGTGGTTAATCTTCTCGGCGGCGATTTGTGGCAGACAGATATTTATGTAGACCGCATGCGCAGCAGTTTTGGCGATTCAGTCATTGCGATCAACGCGCTTGACTCCTTGAATATGATCGCCTTCGCCGCCAAAGGCGACGCGATGAAACTAGACCGGGAAATACTGCAAAAACGGATGCTGCAACTGACGGCATTGCGCCCGGTGATACTGCGCGCAACGGCGCAGCGTATTCTGGCTGAGCAAAAGGCAATTAATCTTCGCAAAAAAGCCGCCTGCGCTAAATAGTTCGGCAAATCCCCCCATTTACACAAGCTACTGGTTCGGTGGCTAGTCAAATTCCAGGAGCGAGCGGCGCCGGGGCTTGACGCAGGCCAGCGCGCAACTGTGTGTATTACACAACTGTTGTATTTAAGCCATTTTTTCGAAACCTGGGCGCGGAACTGCGCTTCAGCAATGATTTCAATATAGTATCCTGCATCACTGAACAAAATTACAAGTTCCCAGTCCTCCGGGGCGCCGGAAATCTATCGTTGCAGCCATATCCGATGACCAAACTTCACAGCCATTACGAGAGTCTCAACGTCACCCGCGACGCCCCTCCGGAAGTCATCCGCGCAGCCTACCGTTCGCTATCGCAGAAGCATCACCCGGATAAAAATAGCGGGAACCCGCATGCCGAGCAAATGATGGCGCGCTTGAACGCCGCCTACAGCGTGTTGTCGGATGCGGAGCAACGGGAACTGTACGATTTGCACATCCTGAGCGAGCAGCGTGCCCGTGAGATGCATTACGGCTTTCCAAGCACCGTCGATCTGGGCGACCCCACCGTTGTCTACACGCCGTTTGACATGGACAAGCCGGGCCGGGCCCGCCGCCCGGCGGCGGCCGCGTCGGATCGCCAGCCAGGGAAAAGCCCGTCGGCCTGGCTCGCCCTCATCCGCAGCCACGCGCAAGGCCGCGCCGTGCGCAATACCGGCCTGCTGCTCGGTTTCCTGTTCCTGGCCGTTGCCGTCATCTTATGGTTCGTCTGGAAAGACAACCGATCGATGATGCGCCTTGAACAGGCCGCCATGTACGCCCCGCCCGCTGAATCCTTGGCGCCAGCCACGGATAACGGCGCCAACACAAAGCCTGCCGGTGCCGGCGTCATGCAAGTGTCGGGGCCGTCCGGCCTGGGCGCGAACGCCGCCGAGACGCTGAAGCCAGCCGCAGCGCCGAAAGCGCCGCCGGCGCCAGGCCCGGCCGCTACCAAGGCCTCCGAATACGAGCGCCTGACCGCCATGTTGAAGAGCATGGGTCTGGGCCTGCACAAGCTGGACCTGCCTACCCAGGCGTCCAACGGCAAGCAGCCGCCGGCACCGGCGCCGGCGAAAGCAGCCGAACCGGTCAAGGCGGCCGAGGCGCCCAAGGCAAGTTCCGCACCGCCACCACCACCGGTATTGGCGGCCAAACCCGCCGCAGCGCCCGAGGCAGCGCGGGAGGCGGAGCGGCCGGTCGCGGCCGAGCCTGCGCGCAGCGAAGCCAGGGCGGTGGCCGACGCCAGCCGGGCCAGCGCGCCGCCAGCGGCCAGCACCAATGCGGCCAGCGCCGGCCACGCCGCGCCGCGCAGCGCCGTCATCGTCGATGCACGCGCCTGCGTCCCGCCCAAATATCCGACCAATTCCTACCTCAGCGGTGAAAGCGGCTCCGTACTACTGGCGCTGCTGGTGGGCAATGACGGCCGGGTGATCGAATCGAAGGTGCAGAAGTCCAGCGGCTTCCCCGATCTGGACAAGGCGGCGCGCAAGGCGCTGGCGCAGTGCAAGTTCAAACCGGCCGGCAGCGACGGCCAGGGCGAACCGGTCTGGGCCACGATGACCTATGTGTGGACGCTGGATTGAGCGCCAGGTGCTGATGCCGCATCACGGCATCGGCCGCTCGTCCGTTTGCCGCGTGCGACTCAGCGTATCAGGTTAGCTACTGTCATAATGCTGCCAATAACTATTGCTGGCATCTGGACGATTCATGAAATTCGGCTTTTTCGCGGTGACTTTCGCCCTCAGCGCCGCTGGCGCGGCGGCCTGCGACCAGGTGCGTATTGGCTATCTTGACCAGGACAGACCGCCGTACTGGCTGGGAAGCGGAGCCGCCGTGCCGGCCAAGCCCGGCGCGTCGGCCGAACTGGTGCAGCGCTTCGCCGCCAGCGCCGGTTGCCAGGCGGACTTGAAACGCTTGCCGGTGATGCGCATCAAGCCGGCCCTGATCGCCGGCGAGATAGAGTTCGCCCCGATGGACTCCAGCGCCGCGGATACCGCCGGCATCGCCTTTCCGCTCGACAAAAACCACCAGCCAGACATTGCGCGCGCGCTCACGCTGAACATCGTCGTGTTCGTCCGCAGCGCCGACCGGATACCGCCGGCCACCGAGCCGGCCAGGTATTTCCAGAACCGCCAGCTGGGCATCACGCTGGGATCGAGCTACCAGGCGCGCATGCTGGGCCTGGGCTTGAAAGTCGACAGCGGCGCGGTCGATATCGCGCGCAATTTCGAGAAGCTCAAGCTCAAAAGAATCGACGGCTTCGCGGTCTCCGTCACCTCGCCGAACGACATGGACGCCTACATCGCCCAGAAATACCGGGGCGCCATCGTCAGGCTGTCGCAGCCGATTTTTTCCGACCATGTCTGGCTGGCCGCCAGCAGCGGCTACTATGCCGCCCATGCCGCCCAGGTGGAGAAAATGTGGACCTGGCTGGGCTCCGCCGGCGTGCGGGAATTTTCCGCCTTGCTCAAGGAGTATTCGGAACCGCCGCCGCCTGCGTCCAAATAAGTCCGCCACACATCGATCGGAGGGCGGGGCCCCACTCTCCGACAACCATGCAGCAGGCTTACGCCGCCTTGCGCGCTTTGCGGCGCGCCATCCAGCCGCCCACGTCCACCGCGACCACTCACACCAGCTTCGGCTGCTTGATGAACCAGCGTCCGGCCGGCCCCGGCGGATGGTCGCGCATGTGGATGGCTTGCTTGGCGCCGAGGTCGGCCAGCCGCAGCGGCGTGGTGGGAAATTCCGCCTTGAACGCCTGCGCCGCCGTCAGCGTGGCGATCGGGAACATCACATCGACCGCCACCGCCAGTTCCGACTCCAGCCCCTCGGCCAGCATGCGCGCCTTGGCCTTGAACGCATCCAATCTGCCGACCGCGGCACGGGCCTGTTCCAGCAAGGCCCTGCCCGCCTGCGTCAGCTGCCTACAGCTTCGATAAGCGCCGCGCCGTCAGCGGCGGCCGTCAAGCGGCGTAGCATGCCGTTTGAGCGCTCATCGGGCGCAGCGCCTGCCGCTAGCGCGCGCCGATGAACAGTTTTTGCAGATCGCCGTAGGGCATCGCCTTTTCCACCAGTGGACCGGCGCTGCCGGTGGCCAGGAAGTCCCCGGCCATGCCGGCGGCAACCGCCCACAAGGCTTGCGAAATGCCGGAGCCCGCGCTCAGGCGGCGCACGCCCAGCTGGTGCAGCGCGTCGGCGGACGGCACGCCGGGCCAGTCCATCACATTGACCGGCAAGCCGGCGCCAGCCACCACCGCCTTGATCTCCTCGACCTTGCAGATGCCCGGCACGAACAGGCTGTCGGCGCCGGCCTCCTTGTAGAGCGCGGCGCGCTTCAGCACCTCGGCCACGCGCTCGCCTTCGGGCGCCAGGCCTTTCAGGTAGACGTCGGTGCGGGTGTTGATGAAGATGTCCTTGCCCGACTGCGCCGCCAGCTTCTTGATCGCGGCAATTTTCGCGGCCAGCAATTGCGGCGCGTCGTTACCGTCTTCCAGGTTGATGCCGGCCACGCCGACGTCGATCAGGCGCAGCACGGTCTGCGCGACCGTGTCGGCATCGTCCGAATAACCGTCTTCGATATCCACCGACAGCGGCACCGTCAGCACGCGCGCGATGCTGGCGGCGACGCCAATCGCCACCTCGACCGGCATGTTGTTGCCATCGGCATAGCCGGCGGCCCAGGCCACGCCGGCGCTGGTGGTGGCGATGGCCGACGCGCCCAGGCTTTCGAACAATCTTGCGCTGCCGGCGTCCCAGGCGTTCGGCAGGTGCAGCAGTTTGCTTCCGTCGTGCAGTTTCTTGAAATCGCTCATGCTATCTCCGTGTTTAGAAAAGGCTGGCTTGCGCCGTGGTCAGGTTGGTAAAACTGTCGTGCATCGGCAGCAGGATCGAATCGGCGATCGGCTGCAGCTGCTTGGTCAGGTAATGCTCGTAGTCGATATTCGAGCGCATCACCTCGGTCGGTTCGGGCCCGCTGGTGGTCATCACATAGCTGATCCAGCCGCCGTTCTGGTAGCGCAGCGGGCGATGCTGCGCCTGATTGTACTCGTCGGCCAGACGCGCGGCGCGCACTTGCGGCGGCACGTTGACCTTGTATTCGTCCAGCCGCTGGCGCAGGCGCTTGCGGTACACCAGCAGCTCGTCGTAGTCGCCGGACATGGTCTTGCGCGCGTAGTCGCGCACGAATTCCTGGTAGGGCTCGTCCTTGAAGATGCGCTTGAACAGGCCTTGCTGGAACTGCTGCGCCAGCGGCGTCCAGTCGCTGCGCGCCACCTCCAGGCCGCGGTAGATAACCTCCTCTTCGCCCCTGGCGTTGATGGTCAGGCCGGCGTAGCGCTTCTTGCTGCCCATTTCCGTGCCGCGGATGGTCGGCATGAAGAACTTCTGATAGTGCGTGTCGAACTCGATTTCGAGGTGGCATTCAAGGCCGTGTTTTTCCATCAGCATGGTGCGCCACCAGTTGTTGATCTTGCCGGCCAGGCCTTCGCCGATGGCCAGCGCCTCGCCGTTCGCGTACTCCTTCTTCAGCCAGATGAAGATGGAATCGGTGTCGCCGTAGATGACGTCGTAGCCTTCGGCCTCGACCAGTTCGCGGGTCTGCTTCATCATCTGGTGGCCGCGCAGCGTGACCGAGGAGACCAGGCGCGGATTGAAGAAACGGCATTCGGTCGCACCCAGTACGCCGCAGAAGGAATTCATCAGCAGCTTCAACGCCTGCGACAGCGGCTCGTTCCCGGCGCGCTTGGCGGCGTCGCGCTGCTTCCAGATTTGCGTGGTGATCTCGGGCAGGCAGTGGCGCGTGCGCGAGAACACGGTGCCGTTGACGCCCTCCACCACGGTCGACTGGTCGGCCGCGTTTTCGCCCTCCACCAGGCCGACCGGGTCGACCAGGAAGGTGCGGATGATAGACGGATACAGGCTTTTGTAGTCGAGCACCACGACCGAGTCGTACAGGCCGGGCTTGGAGTCCATGACGAAGCCGCCCGGCGAAGCGCCGCCGGAGACGTCGCCGACGCTGGGCGCGACATAGCCTTCGCGGTGCATGCGCGGCAGGTAATGGTGGCCGAAGGCGGCGATCGATCCGCCCAGGTGGTCGGCCTGCAAGCCGGTCACCGTGGCGCGCTCGATCATGAAGGCCAGCAGCTTGGCCTTGTCGAAGATGCGCGTGACCAGCTCGCAGTCCTTGAGGTTGTAGTGGGCCAGCGCCGGCTTGTCCTGCTGGAAGCGGCGTTCGATTTCGGCCATCTTGTCGTAGACGTCGCCGATGTCCTTGCCCTCGCCCAGCATGGCTTGCGACACGTTCTCCAGGCTGAAGGACGGGAAGGTCCACGACGCCGCCTTCAGCGCGTCGATGCCGTCGAGGACGATGCGGCCGACCACCGGCGCGAACATATATCCCTGCTTGCCGGGATGCTCGCGCCACTCGATGGTCTTGCCCTCGCGGCCCAGCGCCAATGGGATCTTGTGCTTGTCGGCGTTCTTTTGCAGCACGCGCAGGTCGAACTGCACCACGTTCCAGCCGACCAGCACATCGGGATCGTGGCGCGCGAACCAGGCGTTGAGCTTCTCGATCAGCTGGCGCGGCGTGGCGCAGTATTCCAGCTCGAAGTCGATCTCCTGGGACGACTGCTGCGGCGCGCCCAGCATGTAGACCTGGCGCTGGCCGCAGCCTTCCAGCGCGATCGAATACAAGTCCTCGAAGGCGCTGGTTTCGATATCGAGCGACACCATCTTCAGCTTGGGGCGGTAGTCGGGCGCGGGCTTGAGCTTGCAGTTGTGGATGACGGCGGCGCCCTGCGCGCGGCCGCCCTCGAACTGCACGGCGGCGGTGATGAAGCGCTCCATCAGATAGCGCTCGGGCGGACGGATATCGGCCTCCAGCATCTTGATGCCGTGCTCGCGCAAGCTGCGCTCCAGCGCGGTCAGCTGCTTGTAGCGGGAGGCGTAGATGCCGACGACCGGCTCCTGCTGGAAGGTCTTCAGCGCCAGCTCGCGCAGCTCGATGCCGGACTGATCGCCGATCAGCGCCTCGATGGCCGAACGCTGCCTGGCCTCGGCGAAAGCCACCGAAGTCTGGGCGGTGAGGCGGATTTTTTTCGGGCCGTCGTCGGTCGCCAGCCAGAATTCGATCTCCGTCCCATGGGCCGCGTCTCGCCAGTGGCGAGTCAGGATAAAGCCATGTTGGGCGGTATGCGTCATGCCGGAATTATACTGTATGCGCATACAGCCCGCCAGCCGGGCGTAGATTGCCCTATTTGGCCGCGCGCGGCGCCTTGTAGCGCGCCAGCTCCATCTTGCCGATCTGGCTGCGGTGCACTTCGTCCGGGCCGTCGGCCAGGCGCAGCGAACGCGCGCCGGCGTAGGCCGAGGCCAGGAAAGGATCGGCCATGCCGCCGCCGCCCTGCACCTGGATCGCCCAGTCGATCACCTTGCACGCCATCGCCGGCGCCGCCACCTTGATCATGGCGATCTCCTTGGCCGCCACCTTGTTGCCGACCGTGTCCATCATGTGGGCGGCGTTGAGCACCAGCAGGCGCGCCTGGTCGATCATGATGCGCGATTCGGCGATGCGTTCCAGCGTCACGCCCTGCTCGGCCACCGGCTTGCCGAAGGCGACCCGGCCCAAGCTGCGCCGGCACATCTGCTCCAGCGCGCGCTCGGCCAGGCCGATCAAGCGCATGCAGTGGTGGATGCGGCCAGGCCCGAGCCGGCCCTGGGCGATTTCGAAGCCGCGGCCCTCGCCCAGCAGCAGGTTGGAGGCCGGCACGCGCACATTGTCGAACACGATTTCGGCGTGGCCGTGCGGCGCGTCGTCGAAGCCGAACACCGGCAGGTGGCGCAGCACGTTCACGCCCGGCGTATCGCGCGGCACCAGTATCATCGACTGCTGCACATGGCGGTTGGGGTTATCCGGATCGCTCTTGCCCATGAAGATAAAGACCTTGCAGCGCGGGTCGTTGCCGCCGGAGGACCACCACTTGCGGCCATTGATCACATACTCGTCGCCGGAGCGCACGATGGAGCTGGCGATGTTGGTGGCGTCGGACGAGGCGACGTCCGGCTCGGTCATGCCGAAGCAGGAACGGATGCGGCCATCGAGCAGGGGATCGAGCCACTCGCGCTGCTGTGCCTCGGTGCCGTAGCGGGTCAGCACTTCCATGTTGCCGGTGTCCGGCGCCGAGCAGTTGAACACTTCCGGTGCCCACACGGCGCGGCCCATGATCTCGCATAGCGGCGCGTATTCCAGGTTGCTGAGGCCGGCGCCGTGCTTGGAATCGGGCAGGAACAGGTTCCACAAGCCGGCCGCACGCGCCTTGAGCTTGAGCTCTTCCATCACCACGGTCGGCACCCAGGCGTCGCCGGCGGCGCGGTTGGCGTCGATCTCGGCATGGAAGCGCGCTTCGTTCGGATAGATATGCTCGTCCATGAAGGCCATCAGCCGGGCCTGGAGTTGCTTTACTTTCGGGCTGTAGTCGAAGTCCATGATGCTGTCCTTATCGGTAGGTGACGGCGCCGGGTTGGCCCAGCCATTCCAGGTGCGAGTAGTTGTTCAGGTAACTGAGGGTGAATTGGCCGGGACGTTGCAGCAGCTTGGTGACGGCGCAATTGGCCAGCGTCCAGCTGAGCTCCATCACCTGGTAGTCCTGCAAGCCAAGCAGGTGCTGCATCAGCGTGGCGATCACGCCGCCGGAGGTGAACACGATGGTGGCCTGCTTGCTGCTGTCGGTATCGAGCCGCTCCAGCGCGCCCACGCAGCGGCGGCGGAACTCCGGCCAGGTTTCGGTGTACTCGTCGTCGTGCCAGCCGCTCATCCAGCGCTGCATGGCGGCGCGGAACAGATGCTCCAGCGCGCGCTGCGGTTCCTCGTGCTGCGCCAGCATCTGCTGGAAGGCGGCGGCGTCGTCGACCTCAGGGCAGTGGCGCCGCAGCACTTCGAGGTGGTCGAATTCGGCGAAGCCCGGGTCGGTGATCCACTCGGTATCGGCCAGTTGCGCTTTCGGCAGCTCGGCCAGGCAGGTGTCGGCGGTCTGGCGATGCCGCGCCATGCCGCCCACCACCACGCGCTGGAAGGACTGGCGGCCGTTGGCATACCACTGTCCCAGCAAGCGCGCCTGCTCGTAGCCCAGCGTCGACAGCTGGTCGTAATTGACGTTGCCGAACGAAGCCTGCCCGTGGCGCACCAGATAAATTTGTCCCATTTTCTTCCAGCTCCAGATCAAAACAGGCACCAGCTTAACGTCCGGCCTATAATTCATCAAATGAATAGTTTTAATTGGGCCGTATAAATTTCATGCATATATCCAAGGTCGACCTCAACCTGTTCATCGTCTTCGAGGCGATCTACGCGGAAGGCAGCATCACCCGCGCCAGCCTGAAAATGAACCTGACCCAGCCCGCCATCAGCCACGCGCTGAACCGGCTGCGCCAGCTGTTCGACGATCCGCTGTTCGAGCGCCAGGGCCACGTGATGGTGCCGACGCCGCTGGCCCGCTCCATCATAGACCCGGTGCGGCAATCGCTGCGCGGCTTTGAGGTGACGCTGAACGGCGCCGAGCGCTTCGACGCCGCCACCAGCGAGCGCACCTTCTCGCTGGCGCTGCGCGACGTGCTGGAGGCGAGCGTGCTGCCGCCGCTGATGGCGCGCGTGGCCGACGATGCGCCGACGGTGGGCCTGAACACCTTGCAGGTGGGCCGGCGCGAGCTGGAAAGCGAACTGGCGGCCGGCAGCCTGGATGCCGCGATCGACATCCTGCTGCCGCTGTCGAACGACATCCGCCGCACGCTGCTGGCGACCGACCAGACGGTGGTGCTGGTGCGGCGCGATCACCCGCTGGTGAGCGGCGCGCTCGATCTGGACGGGTATTTGAAGCTGGAGCACATCCAGACCAGCTCACGCCGGCGCGGGCCGGGGCTGGAGGATTTTGAACTGAGCCGCATGGGATTGCAGCGGCGCGTGCGGCTGCGCTGCCAGCATTACTTCGCCGCCTGCCGCGTGGTCAGCCAGACCGACCTCGCGCTGACGATGCCGGAACGCCTGGCGCGGGTGGTCAACCAGCAGTTCGGCAACCAGATCCTGCCCTTCCCCTTGACCATGCCGTCGCTGGACATTTACCTGTACTGGCACACCAACATCGACACCGATCCAGCCAGCGTATGGCTGCGCGGGCAAATCCAGCAGGCCATGCAGGCGGCGGGCTAACTTATTTGCTCCAGTCTTCGAGGATCAACCCTGACGGATGAAGACTGAAGGCGACATCACTAGTGACAAGCGTGGCGCCGATTGCCTTTGCGTGGGCGGCGATCAGCATATCCATCGGTGCCAGCGTGACGCCGGCGGCTTCACGAAGCACACGCAAATCCGCATATGACGACACTACATCACGAGTCCAAGGCAGTACTCGTACAAGCCGGAGAAATAGATCAACCCGTGTTTTGAGACCAACCGCCCCTCCGCGCTTGGCGACGCCATATTGCAGTTCAGCCTCGGTCATTATTGACACGGTCACACTATTGCGTGGAACGCTAAGCAAACGCTGAGTTACAAGAGGATGATCGTCCCGAATAGCATAACTCGCGATACTGGTATCCAGCATGTAGATACTCATACATCCATGCCCGCAAATGGATCACGTTCTTGCGCGCCTTGTTGACGATCTGCTGCGTTCATGAAATCCGCAGGCACAACTTTCGACGCATCTTCGGCAAAGAATTCAGCCCATGACAACGGTCGCCTGCTCGATAAGATGACGTCGCCGGACGCAGGATCCCGGTGGATATAAACCTCGCTCTCCTCAAACTGGCAGCCCCGAGGCAGTCGAACCACCTGAAGGCCGCCAGCTATCGACAATTGAACTTTCTCACACATATCGACCTCCAGTTCTCATTACGGCATCCCCTCAATATATGCCGTAACCGGAAGAGATCAAGCTACCAGTACCCCATCCTTTGATCCGGGTTAAAGCAGATTCAGCAGCCGGCGCTGGCGCCGGAGGCCAGGGTGCGGATGGCTTTAGAGATATCGGCGGCGATGCGCGTGACGGCGCGGCGGTGGCCGGCCACCAGCGCGTCGTAGCCGCCGCCGACCGCCTCGTTGGCGACGCTGCGGCAGGTCAGCACCTTGCCGCTGCCAACCAGGCGCACGCTCCACACCGCATCGATCAACGCATACTGCCCGGGCGCCGATTCAAAGCGCTGCACGTTGGTGCTGATGCGGTAGACCGGCGCGCCGTCCGCAGTCGGCGTGCGGAACACGTCCACCGTTCCCAGCTCGCCGGTGATCGCCAGCGACAGCGCCTGGCCAAGCTCCGAGGCCGGCATCGCCGACCAGCGCTCATGCTCCAGCAAATCGACGCGCCCCGCCTCCGTGCTGACCACCAGCTGATAGCGCGCCACCTGCTGCGGCACCGTCACCGCCGGCAGCTCGATGTAGTAGCCCGCCGGCTTGGCGGCCGGCGCCGGCACGCCCATGCCGTTACTCAGGCTGTAGAAGTGCTCGGGCGGCGCGGCGGCGCAGCCGGCCAGCAGCACCGCGGCCGCCATGGCCAGCGCGGTTGTATAGCGCATCATTTGGGTTCTCCCTTGGTGTCCTGCTTGTTGGTCTTCCCGCGCAGCAGCGACTCGGGATGACGCTCCAGATAATCCGACAGCGCGTTCAGCGATTGCAGCGTTTGCGTCAGCTGCTGCAAGGCTTCGCGCAGGTCTGACTGCACCGGCGAATCCTTTTGCAGCAGCTGATTGGCTTCGCCGAAGGTCTTGCGGGCCGCGCCCAGCGTGTCCTTCATCTCCGGCACCACCTGCGCGTCGATCTGCTTGAGCAGCACGTTGGCGCTCTTGAGCGTATCGCGCAGGTTGTTGCCGATCTCGCCGAACGGCACCTGATCGAGCTTGCGCGCGATGCTGGCGATCTGCGTTTGCAGTTCGTCCAGGCTGTTGGGCACCGTCGGCACCTCCAGCGGATACTGCGCCACATCCAGGTTAACCTTGGGCGCGTTCGGGAAGAAGTCCAGCGCCACATACAGCTGGCCGGTCAACAGGTTCCCGGTGCGCAGCTGGCCGCGCAGGCCGCGCGCCACCATGCGCGCCAACACCACCGGACCGGCGTTGCGATCCTGGTCGCTGGAGACGGACTGCTGGAAACTGCGGCCCAGGCGCGCCGGATACATGTCCACCGTCACCGGCATGCGGAAGCTCTTCTTCACCGGATCGAACTCCACGCCGACCGAGCGCACCTCGCCCAGCACGATGCCGCGGAAGTCCACCGGCGCTCCCGGCGACAGGCCGCGCAGCGACTGGTCGAAATACAGCACCGTGGTGATCGGCACGCCATCCGGCTCGCGCAAGGCGTTGGCCTGGTCGGAGGCCAGCGGGAAATCGGTGCCGGGCGCCGCCTGCTGGTCCGGCTTCTGGCCGCTCATGCTCTCGAAGGCGATGCCGCCCACCAGCAAAGCCGCCAGCGACTGCGTGTTGACCTTGAAGCCGTTCGAATCGAGCCGCACGTCGACGCCGCTGGCATGCCACCAGCGCGTGTTCTTGCCGACGTACTGGTCGTAAGGCGCGTTGACGAACACCGTCATTTTCACGCCGCGCCCCTTCTCATCCAGGTCGAAGCCAATCACCTGCCCCACCTGGATGCGGTGGTAGAAAATCGGCGAGCCGACGTCGATGGATCCAAGGCTCTCGCCATGCAGCGAGAATTTGCTGCCCTTGTCGTCGCCGGTCACCTGCGGCGGTTTTTCCAGGCCGGTGAACTCCTCCTTGACCTCCGCCGACTTGCCGGCATCGACGCCGATATAGGCGCCGGACAGCAAGGTGCTCAGGCCGGAAACGCCGCTCGCGCCCACCCGTGGCCGCACCACCCAGAAGCGCGTATCGGCGGCGGTGAAGCGCTTGGCTTCCTTGCTCATGTCGATCAGCACCAGCACCTTGGACAAATCCCGCGACAGCGTGATCGAGCGCACCAGGCCGATGTCCACGTCCTTGTATTTGACCTTGGTCTTGCCCGGCTCCAGTCCATCCGCGCTGCGGAAGCTCACCGTCACCGTCGGCCCCTGGTCCATCACCGACTTGGCCACCAGCGCCAGGCCGATCAAGGCGGCCAGCAAGGGGATCAGCCACACCAGCGAAGGCAGCCAGCGATTGGCCTTCTCCACTGTCGGCTCGGGCAGCGGCGGCGCGCCGCTTTCGTTCTCAGGCATGGTTCTCTCCATTTGTATCGATCGGGTCCCAGATCAGGCGCGGGTCGAACTGCATCGACGCGATCATCGTCAGCACCACCACCGCGCAAAACGCCAACGCGCCGGGACCGGCGGTGATCACGGCCAGCGACTGGAAGCGCACCAGCGCCACCGTCAGGGTAATCACAAAAATATCGAGCATCGACCAGCGGCCGACAAACTCCACGATCCGGTACAACACCGTGCGCTGCAAGGGCCGCCAGCGCGAACGGCGCTGCGCCGTCAGCGCCAGCAGCGACAGCGCCGCCAGCTTCAGCACCGGCACCACGATGCTGGCGATGAAGATGATCGCCGCCAGCGCCGGCGAGCCGCTGGTCCAGAAGTAAGCCACGCCGCTGATGATGGTGTCGTCCTCCTTGCCGAACAGCGAATGCGTGTACATCACCGGCAGCAGGTTGGCGGGGATGTAGAGGATGGTGGCCGCCAGCAGGAAGGCCCAGGTGCGGCCCACGCTGTCGGGACGGCGCCGGTGCAGCACGGCGCCGCAGCGCGCGCAATGCTGGTGCGCGCCCGGCTGGTGCCGCGCCACCAGGCCGCAGCTGTGGCAGGCGGCCAGCCGCATGTGCGGCGTGTAGCGGAACTCCGCCTGCGCCGGGCGGTGCGGCCCCGGCAAGTGCTCGCCGATATTCCATAGCATCTGAGGATCGAACGAAGTCACGATCGCCAGCATCAACGTCAGCGCGCCAAAGGCGAACAGGCCCGGTTGCACCACCACATGCGCCAGGCTGGTCATCTTGACGATGGTGATCAGGATGCCGATCATCAGCACCTCCGTCATGCCCCAGCGCCGCGCCGCGCCGACCGCGCGCAGCAGATGGTCGAAGCCGCGCGGCCGCACGCGGTTGTGCAGCGCCAACGTCACGTACAGCAGCGCGCCCAGTTCCACCGCCGGCAACAGCGTCGTGAACAAGAACACGAGCACCGCCACCACTTGCATATGCTCCGTCCACAGCACGCGTATCGCGCCAAACAGAGTGGCGCTGGACGAGTAGCCGCCCACTTCCAGTTCGACGATGGGGCAAAATTGGGCGATCAGGAAGGTGAAGATGGCGCCCAAGGTGATGGCCGCCATGCGGTTGACGTCCGAGTGGCTGCCGCGATAGAGAATGGAACGGCAGCGCACGCAGCGCGCTTTCTCGCGCGGCAGCACCGGGCGCCGCTTGTGCAGTACGCCGCAATCGTGACAGCTGATCAGATCATAACGATGCACTGGCTGGCCGTTTGTTCAATAATGGCCCTATGATACGACAATCGATACCATAATCCGCTAAAATCGCGCCCCCAATGCATCGGCAATGAAGGCAACCATGTTCCGCAACCAGTCCAATATCCTGATCGCCGCAGCGCTGGCCGTTGAAGGCTGCGCGCATGTGCAGGTAGGCTTACTTGATGCTGGTGTTGAGTTCCTGAAAGTCCGCCGTCTTGCCCAGCGACTGCCAGGTGGCCAGCAGATTGGCCGGCGGCGCAATCAGCTTGCGCGCCGCCAGATCGAGCCAGCCGCCGGTGCTGGTCACGCGCGCGGCCAGCTTGCCGTCGGCGCGGATGATGTCGGTGCTGAGCGACCAGCGGCTGCCGTCTTCGGACAGGCCGGCCACACCCAGCGTGACGGTGATCTCTTCCAGCAGCATGACTTCCTTGAAGTAGGCGATTTCGTCCTTCATCACCACCGGGCCGATATTCAGGCGCATGAATTCGCTCATCGGGAAGCCGTTCTCGGACAGGAACAGCATGCGCACATCGCCCGCCTTGTCCAGGAAGGCGGTATTGCGCATATGGCTGTTGAAATCCATATCGCCCCAGCCGGCCATCATCTTCTTTTCAAACATCTTACTCTCCAAGGAAATCCAATAGCGTGCATGCTACCACCTTGGTCGCCTTGCGCAGGTCTTCCAGCAGCAGCCGCTCGTCCGCCTTCTTGGCGTTGGACTCCGGTACGGAGCGCGGGCCGGCGCCGTACAGCACCGCCGGGATGCCCTGCTCGCCGTACAGGCGGGCGTCCGCATACAGCGGCGTGCCTTGCGCGGGAATCTTCTCGCCGATGAAGGTTTGCGCGTTCTGCTGCAGGCTGGCCACCAGCTTCTCGGTGCCGGGCTGCTCGCGCAGCGCGTGCGACAGCAGCAGGCGCTTGATCTCGACGCGGATGCCGGGCTGGCCTTCCACCGCCTTCTCGATCAGCGCGCGCACCTGCGCTTCCACCACCACCGGATCTTCTTCCGGAATCATGCGGCGGTCCATCTTCAGCACCACCTTGCCCGGCACCACGTTGGTGTTGGTGCCGCCGTCGATGCGGCCCACCAGCATGGTCGGCGAGTCGATGCCGGGGATTTTCGACTTGACCTTCTTCAGTTCCGGCAGCTGCTCGTAGATCGCGTTCAGGATGCGGGTTGCCGCTTGCAGCGCATCGTGGCCGGTCTCCGGCATCGCGCCGTGGCCGGATTTGCCGTGCACGGTGATCTCCAGTTGCAGGCAGGCGTTGTGGGCGGTGACGATGTTGTAGCTGAAGCCCGCCGCGATGACGAAGTCCGGCCTGGTCAGCTTCTGCTCCAGCAGCCAGCCGGGTCCCAGCAGGCCGCCGAATTCCTCGTCATACGTGAAATGCAGTTCCAGCCCGCCCTTGAGCGGCACGCCCAGCGCCTCCAGCGCGCGCGTGGCGAAGATGTAGGTGGCGAAGTCGCACTTGGAGACGGCGGCGGCGCGGCCGTAGATATAGCCGTTTTCCACCACGCCGCCATACGGCGGATAGGTCCAGTTGTCGCCCGGCGGCACCACGTCGCCGTGGGCGTTGAGCGCCACGGTCGGGCCGCCGGCCTGGTACGGGCGGCGCACGATCAGGTTGGTGATGGTCTCCATGCCGTAGTCCTGCACCACCTGCGCCGGCACCGCGTGCTTCTCGGCGCTCCAGCCGTAGGCCTTGACCAGGTCGGCCACCATGTCCGCATGCGGCGCGTTGTTGCCGGGCGGGGTATCGGTCGGCACGCGCAGCAGTTGCTGCAAGACGCCGACTTCCTCATCGAAGTGCGCGTCGATCCATAGTGCCAGTTGTTCCTTGTTCGTCGTCATCGCTGTTCTTTCACTTGGCGCCGGACTCGAACCAGGTCGCGATCTGCGCCCGTTCGGCATCGGTCATATTGGTCAGGTTCGCAAGCGGCATGGCTTTCAGCTGGACCGATTGCTTGTAGATTTTTTCCGCGTTCCGGTGGACCTGTTCGGCGCTGTCGAGCATCACGCCGGCGGGCGCCGTCGCAAACCCAGCCTGCGACGGATGGGCCGAGTGGCAGGCAACGCAGCGCTGGTCGATGACGGTCTTCACCTTGGCGAATTGCGCCGCCGGATCGGCCGCCGCAGCCACCGCCACGGGACGCGGCGGCGCGATCGCCACCGCCACGCCGGCCAGCAGCGCCACGCCGGCGGCCGGATAGCGCCACTCCACGCGGCCCTTGTGGCGCAGGTTGAAGAAATGGCGGATGCAGACACCGGCCGCCATGATGAAGGCCAGCACCAGCCACGCGCGGTCGTTCCGGTAGGTCATCGCGTAGTGGTTGCTGATCATGATGAACAGCACCGGCAGCGTGAAGTAGTTATTGTGGACGCTACGCTGCTTGGCCTTCTGGCCGTGGACCGGATCGGGCAGGCGGCCGGCCGACATGGCCTCCACCATCTTGCGCTGGCCGGGAATAATCAGCATCAGCACATTGCCGACCATGATGGTGCCGATCAGCGCACCGACGTGGATGTAGGCGGCGCGGCCGCTGAGCACATGCGTGAGGCCATACGCGGCGCCGACGATCAGCGCGAACACCACCACGCCGAACCACAGGTCGCGCTGTCCCAGCGGCGAGCGGCACAGCAGGTCGTACACGGTCCAGCCGACGACCAGCGTGCCGACGCCGATGCCGATCGCCTGCCAGCTGCCGATGTCGGCCACCGACTTGTCGATCATCATCGCCTGGGCGTTGAAGTAATAGGCGATGGTCAGCAGCGCGATGCCGGACAGCCAGGTGGAATATGCTTCCCATTTAAACCAGTGCAGGTCCTTCGGCAGTTCGGCAGGCGCCACCAGGTATTTTTGCGGGTTGTAGAAACCGCCGCCGTGCACCGCCCACAATTCGCCGGACACGCCCTTCTTCGCCAGCTCCGAACCGGGAGCGGGCGGACGGATCGAATTATCCAGCCAGACGAAGTAGAACGAAGCGCCGATCCAGGCGATGCCGGTGATGACGTGCAGCCAGCGCACGATCAGGTTGAGCCACTCAAGGCCGTACGGTATCAGATAGGCGTATAAATCCATGGGAACTTTCCGGGTAAAGAGTGTGGCTAATTTACAGAAGATAAACGGAATTGACGCCGACCACATGAACATTAGAGTATATTAAACATATCCGATTCCGTATAACAGAAATACTCTCATGGCCGCCCTGCCGCAACACCTGGATCTGCACCTGATCCGCATCCTCTACCTGCTGCTGGTTGAGAAGAACGTCTCGCGCGTCGCCCTCAAACTGAATCAGCCGCAGCCCTCGATCTCCGCCTCGCTGCGCAAGCTGCGCGAGCTGACCGGCGACCCATTGCTGGTGCGCGGCGCGCGCGGCATGGTGCCGACCCAGCACGGCGAAAGCCTGCTGATCCCGGCCAAGCGCATCCTCGACGAGACCGAGAACCTGTTCCTGAAAAAGTCGCCCTTCGTGCCGCAGGAAGAAGCGCGCACCTTCCACATCGCCGCGCCGGACTACCTGGACAGCCAGTTCCTGCCCAACCTGGTGGCGCTGCTGCGGCGCGGATCGCCCAACAGCCGTGTGAAGATCCACGGCCTGGGCCCCGGCGTCGACTACGTGCGCCTGCTGTCGGACGGCGACATGGACCTGGTCATCGCCAACTGGGACGAACCGCCCGAGCACCTGCACATGTCCAAGCTGTTCGAGGACCCGATCATCGCCGTGATGCGCTCCGACTGCCCGTACGCGCTGCGCACCGGCAGCGACGACATGACGCTCAACGACTACCTGTCCCTGCCCCACGTGGCGCCGACGCAGATCCTGCCCGGCTACCACGGCGTCATCGACGACTTCCTGGAGCGCCAGGGCCTGCAGCGCAACGTCGCGGTGGAATCGGCCTACTTCGGCCTGATCCCCTATATGCTGACGCAGACGGACCTGGTGCTGACCACCGGCCGCCAGTTCGTGCGCTACTACGAACGCAACATGCCGCTGAAGACGTTCACGGTGCCGGTCAAGTTCCCGCCGATGCGCTTCTACCAGTTGTGGCACGAACGCGTGCACCAGGCGCCGGAGCACAAGTGGCTGCGCGAACAGGTCGCCACGGCGGCCAAGGCGCTCGGCAAATAATAACCCTTAGCCGATAGCGCATATAACGGCGCGGCTCAGTTGCGATTACACTAGGCTATGACGACACTTTCCGACTTGAACAGCTGCGACGCCGCCACCTTCACCGACCGCCTGCGCGGCATCTACGAGCACTCGCCGTGGATACCGGAACGGGCGGCGGCCCAGCGGCCTTTCGCCAACGCCACCGCGCTCAAGCTGGCCTTGCAGGCGGTGGTCGGCGCCGCATCGCTGGACGAGCAACTGGGCCTGATCCGCGCCCACCCCGAACTGGCGGGCAAGGCCGCCGTTTCCGGCCAGCTGACGGTCGAATCCACCAGCGAGCAAGCCAGGTCCGGCCTGCACCTGTGCAGCGCCGGGGAATTCGCCATGCTGCACCGGCTGAACGCGGACTACAACGACAAATTCGGCTTCCCCTTCATCCTGGCCGTCAAAGGCCCGGACGGACAAGGGCTGACGCGCCGCGCCATCATCGCCACCTTCACGCGCCGCCTGAAGAACCAGCGCGCCGACGAAATCGCCGAATGCCTGCGCCAGATTAAGCGCATCGCCGAACTGCGGCTGAACGACCTGCTGGGCGTAATGCTGGACTTCGGCCCGACCATCATGCAATGGTGCGAAACCATCGGCGCATGGAGCGACACCGACAACAGCGCCAGTGCCAGCGCCGACTTCGACCTGACCTGCGCCTACATGACGCCGGCCCACCGCAAGACCGCCGCCCAACTGATGAACTGGATGCGCGACGCCGGCATGGACGCGCATATCGACGCCGTCGGCAACGTGGTCGGCGTCTACCGCTCCGATGCGCCGGACGCGAAAACACTGATGACCGGCTCGCACTACGACACCGTGCGCAACGGCGGCAAGTACGACGGCCGTCTCGGCATCCTGCTGCCGATCGCCATCGTGCGCCACCTGCACCGGCGCGGCGAGAGGCTGCCCTTCCACTTCGAGATCGTCGGTTTCGCCGAAGAGGAAGGGGTGCGCTTCAAGAGCACTTTCCTGGGCAGTAACGCGGTGGCCGGCCGCTTCGACCTGTCGCTGCTGGAGCAGACCGACGCCGACGGCGTCACCATGCGCGAAGCGCTGCTGGCCGCCGGCCACGACGTGTCGCGCATTCCCGCCATCGCGCGCGATCCGTCGCAGCTGCTCGGCTTTGTGGAAGTCCATATCGAACAAGGCCCGGTGCTGCTGGAGCGCGACCTGGCGCTGGGCGTGGTGACGGCCATCGCCGGCAGCTCGCGCCACCTGGTCGAGCTGACCGGCCTGGCCAGCCACGCCGGCACCACGCCGATGACGATGCGCAGGGACGCGGCAGCGGCAGCGGCGGAAATCGTGCTGCTGGTCGAGCGGCGCTGCGCACAGGGCGAGTCCCTGGTGGGCACGGTCGGCCAGTTGCAAGTGCCCGGCGGTTCGGTCAACGTGATCCCCGGCGCATGCAAGCTGTCGCTGGATATCCGCGCCGCCGACGATGCGGTGCGGCTGGCGGCGGTCAAGGATGTATTGGACGGCATCGCGGCGATCTGCGCGCGGCGCCAGGTGGAAGTGCGCATGCAGCAGATCGTCGACGCCTCGGCAGCGCCGTGCGCGCCACGATTGATGCAGCAGTTCGGCGCCGCCATCGAGCGCGCCGGCCTGCCGCGCTTCGATCTGCTGTCCGGAGCCGGCCACGATGCGATGGCGATGGCCGCCATCACCGACGTGGCCATGCTGTTCACCCGTTGCGGCAACGGCGGCATCAGCCACAATCCGCTGGAGACCATGACGGCCGACGATGCGGAACTGGCGAGCGTGGTGCTGCTCGACTTCCTGCGCAGCTTCCGCCCCGCCTAGCGCCATGCCGGGCCAGCGCCCTGCCCCAGGGCAGGATTTCGACGCTGACGGTGTGGCCCAGGCTTGCCATCACCGCCGCGACGATGTCGACCGCCAGACCGTGCACCGGAGCACCGGCGTCCTGCTGGATCAAGGGTGGATAGTTGAGCGATACGCAGCGGTAGGCCCCGGCATGGGCAAAGCCGCAGGCGAAGAGCGGCATTGCTGCCAAACGAGACTTACCAAGCACGGAGCCTCCCGATTAGACGGTGAATCACGGCTTTTCCGCCGTTCGCAGATCCTTCACCTGGGACTCGCCAACCGTGCCGGCCTGCCCGCCCCAGGTCACACGCAGGAAGTTGCTCAAGCCGGCGATCTCCTTGTCGCTCAACTTTTTCGCGAAACCCGGCATGGCCTGCATGCTTTCCTTCTTGCCAAAGCGCTGCGCCTCTATGCCGTCCAGCGTGACGGCGATCAGATTGCGTGGATCGGCGCTGCGCACCGTGGTATTGCCCTTCATCGCCACCGCCACATGCGGCTTGCCGGCGCCATCGACGCCATGGCAACCGGCACAGACGGCGATGTAGGTCCGGCGGCCGGCATCGATCACCGCGTCGCTGGTGGGCGCTGCAGTCTTCAGCGGCTGCGGCGGCAAGGGCTTGTCGCCCAGCAGATAGGTGGTCATCGCCCACATGTCGCCCGGCGTCAGATGCTGGGTGCTCAGGTGGACCACGGCGAACATCTCACCATAGGCCGAGCCTTGCGGCGCAACGCCGGTGCCGAGGAATGAGGACAGGCCGGCCGCCGTCCAGCCCGAGGCCGACAGCCCGGCCGGCGAAATATCCGGCGCGGCGATGCGCGCCAGCGCGCTGCCGCCCAACGGCTTTGCGCCATCCATCTGCCCCAGCGAACCACGCGGCGTATGGCACTCCGCGCAGTGCCCCATCGTGTTGACCAGGTAGCGCCCGCGCAGATACGCGGGCGACTGGCCGGACGAAGCATCGGGCAGTGCGTCCTTCAGGAACAGCATGTTCCAGAAGCGCATACCGAAGCGCATGTTGTAGGGGAACTTGAGATCGGCGGCCTTGCTGGCCACCGCCGCCGGCTTGACCTGCATGAGATAGGCGAAGATGGCGTCGCTGTCGGCGCGGCTCATCGAGCGGTAGGAGGTGTAGGGCATGGCCGGATACAGCTGCCGGTCCGGCGCCACGCCGTCGCGCAAGGCCGCGTAGAACTCCTCTGCGGTCCATTTGCCGATGCCGTGCTCCTTGTCCGGCGTGATGTTGGTGCCGTAAAAAGTGCCGAAGTCGGACTTCAATTCCACGCCGCCGGCAAACGGCGCGCCAGTGGCCGACGTGTGGCACGCGGCGCAATCGGCCGCCTTGACCAGGTAGCGTCCGCGCGCAACGGCTTCGCTGCCTGCGGCGGCCTGGGCGCCGGCTGACAAAACGGCCAGCAACGCCAATGAGGCGCGTAGGGAGAGATGGAGGTTCATCATTTCCCCTCCTTCACCAGCCCGGGCGTATTCAGCACGACATCCTTGACCGCCTCGAAATAGCGCACGTAGCCGGTACAGCGGCAGATATGGGCATTCAGACTCTCGGTGATCGTCTCGTCGATCTGGTCGCGGCCGACCGGCGTGCGTTTCAAACGCTCCAGCAGCACCGTGGCCGCGTTCACGAAGCCGGGGGTACAGTAGCCGCACTGGAAGCTGAAATGTTCGAGAAATTTCTGCTGCACCGGCGACAGCGCCACCACCTCGCCCTTGTCGTTCAACTTGGCGTGCCCCTCCACCGTGCGCACCTTTTTACCGTCGAAGAAATGCGCGCCGGTGATGCAGGAGCGGACCTCCTCACTGGTGCCGTCCGCCTTATCCAGGATCACCACGCAGGCATGGCAAACGCCCTGCCCGCAGCCCAGGCGCGAGCCGGTCAGGTCCAGGTACTCGTGCAGGAAGTCGATCATCATCAGGCCTTCCGGCGCCGGCAATGGGCCGACCGTCTTGCCGTTGATGGTGAGCGTGATTGGTTTGGTCGCGATGCTCATGCCAGCACCTCCTGGATATGTTCCGGCGTGACCGGCAAGTCGGTGAAACGGTGGCCGATCGCGTGCGCAATGCCGTTGACGATGGCGCCAACCACGGGAATCATCACCACTTCCGCAATGCCCTTGGGCGTATCGGTCTCCGTCAACGGCGGCAGGATGTCCGCCGTCTGCTTCCACACCGCGACATCGCGCGCACGCGGCAGCTGGTAGCGATTGAAGTTCCAGCTGCCATTGCCCGGGCCATCCTCGTACAGCGGCAAGTACTCGTATAGCGCATGGCCGATACCCATCGCCAGCCCGCCCTGCAACTGGCTCGACACCAGCTGCGGCGACAGCATGCTGCCGCACTCCATGATGGAATGATGGCTGAGCAACTGGACCTTGCCGCTGGCCTCATGCACCGACAATTCGACCAGCGTGCCAACCGCGCTGTAGTACGTGACGGTGGCGTTATTGCGCTGCACCGGCGGGATGAACACGCGCTTGCGGTTCAATACGTGGTAGCCGCCGGTGGAACTCATGCTGGCCTTCTTGCCCTTGTCCGCACCGTCGCCGTAGCGCAGCGACAGACCATCGATTGGCAGGCGCACATTGGCGCCGTCGACGTCGAACTCCGCCTCGGTCCACTGCCAGCGGTTGAATACGTGCACCGTGGCGCCGGTCACCAGTCCCAGCTCGTGCGCCTTGCTCGCCAGCTGCTCGTACGACAGCGCCTGCAAGCCGCCGGCGGACAGCTTGCCGTCGACCCAGCGCGCATCCTCCACCCGTATCACCAGCGACGCCGCCTGGCCGCCCGCATAGCCCTCGCTCCAGATGGCCATCGCGGCCGGCCACAAGCCATGCATGAAGACCACGCGCGCCGCCTCGCGCGTGCTGTGCGTGAAGTAGTAGGCCGAGTTGGTGGCGCTGGCGGGAGAACTGTAGGTCGGCGACCAGCGCGGATTGGCAGACAGCTTGTCCTGGTCGGCCTGGCTCATGATGTAGGGATCGCCGCTGCTGACCACCGGCAGGTCATCCCATTCGGTGACGGCGGTATGTACCAGGCCGGCCGGCTTGCCCAGCCATTTGGCGCAAGCCACCGCCTGCGACGTCGACATGCCGGTGCCGATCTCGGTGCCGCTGTGCGACAGCTCGATCACGCCGTCGGCGTTGATCTGCACCTTGGCGAAGGAGCTCTCGGCGCCGGTGCCGAAGTCCTTCTGCACGCAGGCGAATCCCACGCCGTAGCGATGGCCGGGATGCGCCGCCTCGAACGCGCGCTTGGCGCCGGCGCGGCCGCTCCACAGCGGATGCACCTTGGCCTTTTGCAGCACCTCGTCGACCCGCACCGCGCCGGCCGGAATCGCGCCCTGCGTATTTTTCATCCCCGACCGCAGCGCGTTTTTCAGCCTGAAATCGATCGCATCGAGCCCCAGCCTTTCCGCGAATTCATCGATCATCATTTCGGTTGCGGCCATGCTCTGCAAGGTGCCGTAGCCGCGCGCCGAGCCGGCGTCGACGGCGCGCGAGGCGATGGCGACGGCGGCGAAATCGTTCTTTGGAAAATAGTAGATCGACTGCGCGGCCGTCGCCGACACCATCGCCACCGATGGCGAGAAGTTACAGCGCCCGCCGCCGTTGGCCTCGAAATATCCCTGGAACGATTGCAGCATCGCGCTCTTGCGGTCGACCGCGATGCGGTACTTCATCTTGAACGCATGGCGCTTGATCGACGACTGGAACTGCTCGTAGCGGTCGTTGGCCAGCCGCACCGGAACGCCGTTCGCATAGAGCGCCGTCATCAGGCCGTAGAACGGGAAATTGTAATGGTCCTTGGAGCCGTAGCCCACCGTGTAGCACGGATGCAGGAACAGCTTCTTGAGCGGGAACTTGCTCTTCCCGAGCATCTCTATCGTGCTGTCGATGACTTCTTGCGGCGACTGCGTCGGCACCACCATGTGCAGGGTTTGCGCGGCGGCGTCGTACCAGCAGTTGGCGTTGTCCGGCTCCATCGCGGCGGTGTCCACCGACTGCGTGTTGTAGTCGCGCTCCAGCACCAGCCAGTCGGCCGGCGGGCGATCCAGTTCCTCCTTGATCTGGTTGGCGTAGTACATGCCCTGCTCGCCCAGCTTGCCGTGTTCTACGCCGTCCGGCCAGACCGGCTGCTGCTTGCGCATGGCGCTGGGGAACACCGGCGCGTCTTTCAGGCTGGAGAAAACGTCCATGTCCGCCGAGGTGGCGCCGCCCACCCGCACGAAGCGGAAGGTCCCCCACGGGTCGCGCTCCATCGGCGGCGCGGCGGCGCCGTAGCGCACCACGCCCTGCTTGAACTGCAGCGCATCCTTGGCCGCGCGGAAGCGGGCGAAGTCGTTGAAGATCAGGACCGCCACCGCATGTCCCAGATAAGCCGGCTGCTTCCCGGCCGGCAGCAGCATGTCCGTGCCATAGAAGCCGGGAAAGGCGACGCCGTCGCGCAGCAGGTCTTCCGCCGTCACGATGCGGTCAGGTTTCATGTCCGCACCCAGCAGCGACAGATCGATGCCGTCAAACAGTGCGTCGGTGCGGGTGGTGCGCAGCATCAGCGCGTGGGCTTGCTGTTGCGGCCAGTGCGGCATGTCGCGCGAACGGATGTCGCGGGCGAAGACCTTGGCGCCGGTCACCTTGGACAGGCCGTCGATACGGAATTTGGCCAGTCCGGCCTTGCCGTCCCAGGCGACTGGCGTGAGGATTTTTTCCTCGAACAGGGCGGCAAGCGCCTGGCCGCCCAAGGGTGCGACGTAGACAGAAACACCAGCAACCACGCTGGCCTTCAAGAAACCACGGCGTGAAATGTCCCCATTCATCTTGTAACCTCCGGTGTGTCAGGTCAAGCGTTTCTTCTTTTTCGAGTAAGCTAGTTGACCAGAGAGCGGAGGACGAGTCAACATCTTTCAGCGGGACGCGACCATGGCTAATCGCCGCGCAACAGGGCCAGTTCGCGCCCGACGGCGTCGATCACCGGCGCCCAGTCGCCTGCGGCGGATTGCCGGAACAGGCGCATGGCCGGATACCACGGCGTATCGCCACGTGCGGTCAGCCAGCGCCAGTCGCAACGATAGTCCGGCAGCAGCAGCCAGCACGGCTTGCCCATTGCGCCCGCCAGATGAGCTACCGCCGTATCCACGCTGATCACCAGATCGAGATTGGCGATGACGGCTGCGGTGTCGGCGAAGTCACGCAACTGGGGGCCGGCTGCGTACAGCGACATGCCCTCGGGAGGATTCTGCGCCTCATCCTCGCCGCGGCCTTTTTGCAGGCTGACGAAATGCACAGTTCCGGCGGCGGCCAACGGCGCCAGCGTCTCCAAGGACGGCAACGAACGGTCGGCATCGTTCTCGAAATCCGGGTTGCCTTTCCAAGCCAGGCCAACCCGCAGGCCTTGCGGCGGCAGGCGGTCGGCCCACAACCGCACCAGCTCGGGCTCCGCCGCGAGGTAGGGCATCGCGGCAGGCATGCCGGACAGGCTTATGCCTAGCGTGGCGGCCAGGCGCATCGGGTGGGTCCAGTAATCCAAGTGCTCATCCGGGACCGGATCGCCCAAGGCATACACCCGGTCGACGCCCTCCAGCGTGGCGAACAGGCGCTTCAACGGCGCATGGCAGATCACGGCGACGCGCGACGCGCCCCGCGCCTTCAACTGTACTGCGTAGCGGCAGAAATGGATCATGTCGCCCTGCCCCGCCTCCAGCACGATCATCACCGACTTGCCAGGCAAAGGTTCGCCATCCCAGCGGGGGCAGGCAAAGGTATGCGCCAACGAATCGAACTGCCAGCGCGCTTCCAGCAAGGGCAGGCCCTCCTCGAAGCGCCCCTGCCGCAACAGCACGTAGGCCAGGTTGAAGCGCGTCCGCGCATGCTCCGGGTCCAGCGCCAGCGCGCGGCGGTAGCATTGTTCGGCCTCCTGCTCACGCTTGACGCACGCCAGCAGCACGCCCAGCTGGTTCCATGCGGCGGTAGATTCCGGCGCCAGCTCCAGCGCCATGCGCGCTGCGGCTTCCGAGTCGTCGAAGCGCTTCGCCTTCAGCAGCAGCACGCCCAGATTCTGGTAAAGCTGCGCATGGCCGGGCATGAGCGTGATCGCCTGCAGATAGTGGAACTCCGCCTCCACCAGCGCGCCCTGCTGTTCCTTCAGATAGCCGAGATTGGCGCGCGCGGCGCCGTGCATGGGCTCCAGCACCAGGGCCTGCAAAAAACAGTCCTCGGCAGCGGCGAAGTCGCCGGCGGCCATGTGGTGATTGCCATCGAGGTAGGCCTGCTGCGGATTCGAATGCATCAATCTATCCTGAATTTTGCATAAAAAAGGGCAAGAGTGCCGTAAGTGATTGATAGAATGGGAGTTATCTAGAAACCTACCCTATCAACACGAACACACCTTGCCCGACATGAATTCTACCTCAGAGCAGCTTCGTTTTGCATCTATTCCCGCCCACAGCGTTCGCGCCGATTTCGCTGGCGGCGGCCTGTCGTCCGATTTCGGCCCGGTTTTGCTGCGCGGTGTCGACCTCCAGATCGGCTTGACCAAGCGCCTTGCCGCAGCCTTGCCTGACCGCCGTCACCAGAGTTACGTCAGCCATTCTTATCACGACATTCTGACTCAGCGTATCTACCAGATTGGTTGCGGTTACGAGGATGGCAACGACGCGAACAGCCTGCGCCACGACCCGATGTTCAAGCTCGGGGCGGCTCGCCAGCCGTTCGACGATGGTGCCGCGCTGGCCTCGGGCGCGACGATCTCGCGCTTCGAACACGCGGCGAGCCGGCAGGACATTTACCGCGTCAGCCAAGCCCTCGTCGAGCAGTTCATCGCCGGCTTCGCCAGTCCACCCAAGAGTTTGATACTCGACCTGGATCACTCCGAAGATGCATGCTACGGCCAACAGCCGTTGGCGTTCTACAACCATCACTATGGTTCGACCTGCTACCTGCCGCTGATGATCTTCGATGGTCAATCGGGCGCCTTGATCGCGGCCGTTCTGCGGCCAGGCAAGCGGCCGTTCGGCGATGAGAACGCCATGATCATGCGCCGCGTCCTGACGGCGATCCGCCACCATTTTCCCGATACCCATATTCTCGTGCGTGGCGATGGCCACTTCAGCGGACCCGAACTCATGGGCCTCATCGATAGCATGCCGAATATCGACTTCATCTTCGGTTTCTCCTGCAACGTCAAGCTTCTTGCGATGGCCGAGCCAGCCAGGCTGCGCGCCATCGACCTGTGGGTCGCGGCGCAAACGCAAGAAGTGGTGCCAAGCGCGGTGCGCCTATTCGATGAATTCGCTTACAAGGCGCGCTCATGGCCCAAGTCCTGGCGCGTGCTGATGAAGGCCGAGGTCATGGCACTCGGCGAGAACACTCGCTTCATCGTGACATCGCTGCCGGGACTCGATGCCGGCACGCTGTACGAGGAAATTTACTGCGCGCGCGGCCAGACCGAAAATTACATAAAACATCTCAAGGATGACCTCGCTGCGGACCGGACCTCGTGCACGAGCTTCCTCGCCAACTGCATGCGCCTGCTGCTCCATTCGGCGGCCTATATCCTGCACCAGCAACTGCGCACACAGGCGCTTCGGCACACTGCGCTGTCGCAGGCGCAACCATCGACGGTCATCTCGAAACTGTTCAAGATCGCCGTGCAAGTCAGACAGTGCAAGAACAAAATCGTTCTTCATTTACCAAGTGCTTGCCCGTTCAAACAGCTGCTACAAACATTGACCGAGCGCCTGTATCTGCCGCCAGCGTCAAGGCTCGTCAACTCGTCGTAGCGACGTCACGTCCGGTCTGCCGAGAATCGACCACACCGCCCCATCGCCTGTAACCTTCATGCCACTTCAATGAACCCCAACTCGTTTGGGTAGGGGAGCTTTCGTCAGCCGCCAGCCATCAATATACTCATAGCAGGATTGACACCCCGCCTCTGCGCACGTGCTGGTTTATGCAACATGCAGGCTATAAGCCTGCGATGAGTGTCAACAGTTCCGGCTCAGGCAACGGCTTGCTGAATAAATAACCTTGATAATACTGACAGCCTTCGGCGATGACAAAGTTGAGCTGCTCCCGCGTCTCCACGCCCTCGGCCAGCACCGACATGTTCAGCGCCTTGCCCAGCGAGACGATGATGCGCACGATCGCCGCGCCGCTGTCTTCCTTGACTGCGCTCCAAATGAAGGAACGGTCGATCTTCAGCTGATCCAGCGGCAACCGGTGCAGATAGGACAGCGACGAATAGCCGGTGCCGAAATCATCCAGCGCGAAGCTGACGCCAGCGCTGCGCAATTGCTGCATCTTCCCAACCGTGCCCGCCACATCCTTCAACAGCAGGCTTTCCGTCAGCTCCAGCCGCAGCCGGTCGGCGCGGGCGCCGGTCTGCGCCAGCACTTCCAGCACGTGTTCGACGAAGTCCGGCCGGTGGAATTGCGAAGCGCTGACATTGACCGCAATTTCCAGCCCGGCCGTGCGCGCATCGCCGGCCCACTGCGCCAATCGGCCGCATGCCTCGCGCATCACCCAGCGCCCCAGCGGCAGGATCAGGTTCGACTCCTCCGCCACCGGGATGAATTCGGCGGGCGGCACCAGGCCACGCTGCGGATGCTGCCAGCGTACCAATGCCTCGGCGCCGGCCATGGTTCCGTCCACGCTCATCAGCGGCTGGTAGTTCAGCACGAATTCGTCATTGCCCAGTGCGCGCCGCATGTCGGCCTCCAGCGCGGCCCGCGCGCTGACGCGCGCCTGCATCGTTGGCTCGAAAAACGATACGGTGTTGCGCCCCGCCGCCTTGGCCTGGTACATGGCCAGGTCGGCGCGCTTCAGCACCTCGTCAACACCGCCGCAGGCGCCGCTGAATACCGTGATACCGATGCTGGGCGTGCTGTATTGCTCCATCCCTTCGATAACGAACGGCTCGGCGAACGCACGGACGATCTTGAGCGCGATGTCCTGCGCCCCCCTGGCGACGTCGTTCTCGGTGCTCCCCAAATCCTCCAGCAGCACGATGAACTCATCGCCGCCGAAACGGGCCACCGTATCGCATTCGCGCACCTCGGCGCGCAGGCGGGCCGCGACCAGCTGCAACAGCATGTCGCCCTTGTCGTGGCCACGCGTGTCGTTGATGGTCTTGAAGTTATCCAGGTCGATGAACAGCATAGCGCCCAGGTGGCCCAGCGACAGCGCATGACCGGCGCGGTCCAGCAGCAGCTGGCGGTTCGGCAGGCCGGTGAGCTTGTCGTAGAAGGCCATGTTGTGGATCTGCGCCTCGATGGCCTTGCGCTCGCTGATGTCGCGGAAGTAGATCGTCACGCCTTGTGGCGAAGGATAGGCGCGGATCTCGGTCCACAGATCGAGCGGCGCATAATGCTCCTCGAACTCCACCAAGCTGTTGGTTTCCAGCGCAAGGTGATAGGCGCGGTAGTACGGGCCGTCGACCGCTTCGGGGAACACCGTCCATACGTTCTTGCCCGATACCTCGCTGCGCTGCACTTGCAGCAACCGTTCCGCGTTGCCGTTCATGTAGCGGATATTCCAACTACGGTCCAGCATCAGGACCGCATCGGAGATGCTTTCCAGCGTGGCCGTCAGGCAGGCTGTCTCCAGCGCTGTCGCGAGGGATAGTGGTGGTTCTTGCATGTTGAAAGCCAGGAGAGCCCTGATCCGTTCTTGTGGTCCAAGTAGCCCACTGCGAGTCAGTATGCCCTCCGGCCGGGCAGCGGTCAAACGATACGGGCGCGCTCCAGCATCGCATGCAACAGGACGTTGCAGCCTGCTTCCAGGTGTTCGGACTTGGCGTCCTCGATTTCGTTATGACTGATGCCATCCTTGCAAGGGACGAAGATCATGCCGGCAGGCGCCAGCCGGGCGGCGTAGATCGCGTCGTGGCCGGCGCCGGAGACCACGTCCATCGTCGAGTATCCCAGTTTGGCGGTGGCGTTGCGCACCGCGTCCACGCACTCCGGATGGAACGGGCATGGCGGATAGTAGGACACACGTTCGATCGAAATATTCAAGCCCGTTTCGCTGCGGGTTTGGTCGATAAAGGCCAGCATCTCCTCGTGCATGGTGTTGAGCAGTTCATCGTTCACGTTGCGCAGGTCGATGCTGAACTTAACCTCTCCTGGTATGACGTTGCGGCTGTTCGGGAATACCTGCACCATGCCTACGGTGCCGCGTCCATACGGCGGGTAGCGGTTGGCGATGGCCACGACTTCCTGCATGATCCTGGTCGACACTTGCAGCGCGTCCTTGCGCAGCCCCATCGGCGTTGGGCCGGCGTGGGCTTCCATGCCCGTCACCACGCAGTCGTACCAGGACAGGCCCATCACCGCCGGCACCACGCCGATAACCTTGTCGGCGTCTTCCAGCACCGGGCCTTGTTCGATGTGGGTTTCGAAATAGGCGCCGATCGGATGGTCGCCCGGCACCTGCTCGCCCTTGTAGCCGATGCGCGCCAGTTCCTCGCCGACGGTCTTACCTTCGGTGTCCCTGGCGGCGTAGGCCGTCTCCAGGCTGAAGGCGCCGCAGAACACGCCGGAGCCCATCATCACCGGCACAAAGCGCGAGCCTTCTTCATTGGTCCAGAAGGCGACTTCGATCGGCGCCTCGGTCTTGATCTTCAAGTCGTTCAGCGTGCGCACCACTTCCAGGCCGGCCAGCACGCCGTAGTTGCCGTCGAACTTGCCGCCTGTCGGCTGGGTGTCGATATGGCTACCGGTCATTACCGGCGGCAGCGCGTTGTTGGTGCCGTCGCGGCGCATGAAGACATTGCCGATCTGGTCGACCGTGACCGACATGCCTGCCTGCCTGCCCCAACCCACCACCAGGTCGCGGCCTTGCTTGTCCAGGTCCGTCAGGGCCAGGCGTTTGACGCCTCCCTTGGGGGTTGCGCCTATCTGTGCCAGTTCCATCAGCGCCGCCCACAGGCGGTCGCCATTGATGCGCATTTCGCTCATAATCAATCTCCAGTAAATCCGTCATTCCCGCGCAGGCGGGAATCCATGCTGAGCGGGCGCGCCGCCGACCTATGGATTCCCGCATTCGCGGGAATGACAAGATGGGTTTAGCGCGCCGACGTCGGCTTGAACGACGGGCGGTCGATATGGCGGCCCGCGCCCTCCACCGCCATCAGCACGCCGCGATGGAACACGATGTTACCGGCGGCCAGCGTGGTGCTCGGGATGCCGCGCACAGTGCGGCCTTCGAATACATTGAACCCACCCTTGGCGAACTGCGTCAGCGACGAAATGGTGCGGCTGCCCTCCGGGTCCCAGACCACGATGTCGGCGTCGGCGCCGACGGCGATCACGCCCTTGCGCGGATACATATTGAAAATCTGCGCGGCGTTGGCCGACGTCACCTTGACGAATTCCGACGGCGTCAGCAAGCCGCTGTTGACGCCTGCGTCCCACACCACGGACATGCGGTCTTCCACGCCGCCGCAGCCGTTCGGGATCTTGGTGAAGTCGTCCCTGCCGGCGGCCTTCTGCTCGGCGCAGAAGGTGCAATGATCGGTGGCGGTGGTGTGCAGATTGCCGCCTTGCAGGCCATGCCACAACGCGGCCTGATGGTGCTTGCTGCGGAACGGAGGGCTCATCACATGGCCCGCCGCGAAGTCCAGGTCCTCGCTCTGGTACACGCTGTCGTCGATGACCAGGTGGCCGGCCAGCGCTTCGCCGTACACGCGCTGGCCGTTGGCGCGGGCGCGGGTGATGGCGTCCAGCGATTCGGCGCAGGAGACGTGAACGATGTACACCGGCGTGTTGAGCACATTGGCGATGGCGATGGCGCGGTTGGCCGCTTCCGCCTCCACCGCCGGTGGACGCGACAGCGGATGCGCGCTCGGTCCGGTCATGCCCTTCTTCAGCAGGTCCTGCTGCAACTGATAAACCAGCTCGCCGTTCTCCGCGTGTACGGTCGGAATCGCGCCCAGCTCCAGCGAACGGCGGAAGCTTTTCACCAGCGTCTCGTCGTCGGCCATGATGGCGTTCTTGTACGCCATGAAGTGCTTGAAGCTGTTGACGCCATGTTCGCGCACCAGGATGCCCATGTCGCGATGCACCGTCTCGTCCCACCAGGTGATCGCCACGTGGAAGGTGTAGTCGCCGGCCGCCTTCTGCGCCCAGCCGCGCCACTGGTGGTAAGCCTCGATCAGGTTCTGCTTCGGCGCCGGGATCACGAAGTCCATGATGGTGGTGGTGCCGCCGGCCAGCCCGGCCGCCGTGCCGGTGTAGAAATCGTCCTGCGTCACGGTGCCCATGAAGGGCAGGTTCATATGGGTGTGGGTATCTATCCCGCCCGGCATGACGTATTGGCCGCCGGCGTCGATCACCTTGGCCGACGCCGGCGCATCCAGGTTTTCGCCGACGGCGACGATCTTGTCGCCATAGCAGAGCACATCGGCACGAAAAGCCCGGTCGGCATTGACGACGGTGCCGCCACGGATGATAGTTGTCATGGACATCTCCTGAATCTCTTTAGGGGTGAGCGACCCGGATCGCGGGAACCGCTTTGCCCTTCATCATAACGCCATACACCAGCGCGGAAATAGCGATTCCCACAAACCAGGCATAGGTATAGATCGTTTTAAACACCGGCGCCACATCTGGGAAGGACGCAGGGAAAGCGGCATTGAGGAAGCCGGGTATATTCGGCAGTACGCCGACCACGAACGCCACCAGCGCGGCCATGTTCCAGCCGTTGCCATATGAGTACTGGCCGTCTTCACGATACAGTTCGGAGACATTGAGTTCGGTCTTGCGCACCATGTAGTAGTCGACGATCAGGATGCCGGCGATAGGCCCCAGCAGCGCCGAATAGCCGATCAACCAGGTGAAGATATAGCCCTGCGTGGATTCGAGTATCTTCCAGGGCATCATCACAATGGCGATGCCCGCAGTGATGTAGCCGCCCACCTTGTACGAAATCTGCTTTGGCGCCAGCGACGAAAAATCGTAGGCCGGGCCGACCAGATTGGCCGCCAGGTTGACGGACACCGTATCGATCAGCAGGATCAACAGCGCGATCAGCACGGCGGCGCCGGTCATGCGGCTGGCCAGGTCGACCGGGTCCCAGATCGCCTTGCCGTACAAGACCACCGTGGCCGAGGTGACGATCACCGCCATCATCGCCAGCAGGCCCATAGGAACCGGCAAGCCGACCGACTGGCCCAGCACCTGGTCGCGCTGCGATTTGGCGAAGCGGGTGAAGTCGGGAATGTTCAGCGCCAGCGTGGCCCAGAAGCCGACCATCGCCGTCAGCGAAGGCCAGAACACGGACCAGAACTGGCCGGCCTTCTTGCCGCCCGCGACAAACTGCGAAGGCGCCGACAGCAGGTCGCCGAAACCGCCGGCCTTGTTGTAGACCCAGCCAAGCAGCACGAAGCAGATCAGGATCTTCAGCGGCGCGGTATACGTCTCCAGCTTGCGGATCGCATCCATGCCATGCACGATGTACCAGAACTGAATGCCCCAGAAAGCCAGGAAGCACAGCAGCTGTCCGCCGTTGATGCCGAGGCCCGCGATCTTCTCGCCGCCGAAGTCACCGCCCAACATCACACCGAGCAGCGTGTAGATCATCTGGCCGCCGAACCAGGTCTGGATGCCGTACCAGCCGCAGGCGACGATGGCGCGCATCAGCGCCGGCAAGCGCGCGCCGGCGGTGCCGAACGATGAGCGGGCCAGCACCGCGTACGGAATGCCGTACTTGGTGCCGGCATGGCCGATCAACAGCATCGGCAGCAGAACAATGGCATTCGCAAGGAACACAGTCAGCACGGCCTGGTAGCCGGACATGCCGCCTTCAATCAGACTGGCGGACAACGTGTAGGCCGGTATGCACATCACCATGCCGACCCACAGTGCGGCGAAGTGATACCAGCGCCAGGTGCGTTGCGCCGCCGTGGTCGGGGCCAGGTCTTCGTTCCAGAGTTGCGTGCTGCCAGAGAGTTCTTTGCTCACGGGGCTTTCTCCAAAGGTTGATATATCCTTCTATCGCTGCAAGTTCCGTACCCAACCCGCACTGCGGCGCCAGGGGTCTGACCCCTTGGGTCTGACCCCATCGGTGTGGGGTTGCTACGCTGTTTCCTCCGCCTTAATGTTCTCCGCGCGCGGGTTGCGCGGGTCCTGCGTCCAGTTCATGTATGGCTTGCCTGTGTTCTGCGGCACCATCGTGATGCAGCCCTGCACCGGGCAGGTGATTTCGCACAGGTTGCAGCCCACGCATTCCTCCTTGATCACTTCATACGTGCGCACGCCGCTGGCCGCGTCGATCAGCTGCGCGATCGACTGGTGCGACGTATCCTCGCACGCCACGTAGCAGCGGCCGCACTTGATACAGTCGTCCTGGTTGATCTGTGCGATCACCTGGTAGTTCATGTCCAGGTATTTCCAGTCGGTCGTATTCGGCACGGCCTTGCCGACGAATTCACTGATGCTCTTGTAGCCCTTCTCGTCCATCCAGCGCGACAGGCCGTCCTTCATCTCTTCGACGATGCGGAAGCCGTGCAGCATGGCGGCGGTGCAGACCTGCACGCAGCCGGAGCCCAGCGCCATGAACTCGGCCGCGTCGCGCCAGTTGCCGATGCCGCCGATGCCGGAAATCGGCAAGCCCTTGGTCTGCGGATCGCGCGCGATCTCGGCCACCATGTTCAGCGCGATCGGCTTGACGGCCGAGCCGCAGTAGCCGCCGTGGGTGCTGGCGCCGCCCACGATCGGGAAGGCCACCATCTGGTCCAGGTCCAGGTGCGTGATCGAGTTGATGGTGTTGATCAGCGAGACCGCATCGGCGCCGCCGGCCTTGGCGGCGCGCGCCGGTGCGCGCACGTCGGTGATGTTGGGCGTCAGCTTGACGATGACCGGCAGCTTGGAGTGCGTCTTGCACCAGCGCGTGACCATCTCCACGTATTCGGGCACCTGGCCAACCGCCGCGCCCATGCCGCGTTCCGGCATGCCGTGCGGGCAGCCGAAGTTAAGCTCGATGCCGTCGGCGCCGGTGGCTTCCACCAGCGGCAGGATATCGGCCCACAGCTTCTCTTCGCACGGCAGCATCAGCGAGACGATGATGACGCGGTCCGGCCAGTCCTTCTTCACCTGCGTGATTTCGGTCAGGTTGATTTCCAGCGAGCGGTCGGTGATCAGCTCGATGTTGTTGAAGCCGAGGACTTCGCGGTTCTTGCCGTAGTGCGCCGAGTAGCGCGACGATACGTTGACTGCGGCCGGATCTTCGCCCAGCGTTTTCCACACCACGCCGCCCCAACCCGCCTCGAAGGCGCGCACCACGTTGTAGGCCTTGTCGGTCGGAGGCGCGGAAGCCAGCCAGAACGGATTGATGGACTTGATGCCGCAGAATTCTATGCTCAGGTCAGCCATTATGCAGCCTCCTTCATACCGTTGATGTCTTGGTTAATGGCGTGTGCCGCCAGTTTTCCGTGCTGTACCGCCTGCACGGTCAGGTCCTGTCCGGGCGCCACACAGTCGCCGCCGGCGTAGATGCGCGGCAGGACTGTGCGGAACTGATCATCGACGTGGATTTTGTCACCGTCGCGTTTCAGCGTTTTCGCCAGTGGATCACTGATGCTCTTTTCGTCCAGGCTCTGGCCGATGGCTTTGAAGATCGCGTCGGCCGCGATCTCGAAAGTCTCACCGGTGCCAGCCAGACGGCCGTTGGTGATTGCGGTTTTCTCGAAGCGCATGCCGCGCACGCGGCCCGCGTCATCCAGCAGCACTTGCTGCGGCTGGGCCCAGGTGCGCATGCGGACCTGGTTTTCTTTCGCAATGTGTTGTTCGTGTTCGGTGGCGCTCATCGCGTCGAAGCCGCGGCGGTACACCAGCGTGACTTCTTCCGCGCCGAGGCGCTGGATCTGCACGGCCATATCGATCGCGGTATTGCCGGCGCCGATGACGATGGCGCGCGCAGGCAGCGGCAGCTTGCTCAGGTCATCGGCCTGGCGCAGCGCGGCGATGTAGTCGACGGCGGCCAGCAGGCCGGGGGCGTCTTCACCGGTCAGGCCCAGCTGCTTGCTGGCGCCCAGGCCCAGGCCGAGGAACACGGCGTCGTACTGCGCGTGCAAGTCCTTCAGCTGCACGTTGCCGCCCAGCGTCTGGCCATGCTTGATTTCGATGCCGCCGATTTGCAGCAGGAAGTCGACTTCCTTCTGCGCGAAGTTATCGGTCAGCTTGTACTTGGCGATGCCGTATTCATTCAGGCCGCCGGATTTTTCTTTCGCTTCGTAGATCACCACGTCGTTGCCCAGCATCGCCAGGCGGTGCGCGCAGGACAGGCCGGCGGGACCGGCGCCGACCACGGCGATCTTTTTGCCGGTCGATGCGGCGCGCGCGAACGGGTGCTCGGTGAGCGTCATGTTGTCGACGGCGTAGCGTTGCAACAGGCCGATTTTCACCGGCTGGCCTTCGGCATCGTGATTGCGCACGCAGGCGTCTTCGCACAGGATTTCGGTCGGACAGACGCGCGCGCAGCTGCCGCCCAGGATGTTCTGCTTGAGGATGCCGACGGCCGCGCCGTTGATGTTCTCGTCGTGGATATTACGGATGAAGCTGGCGACGTCGATATCGGACGGGCAGATGCGCGTGCACGGCGCATCGTAGCAATACAGGCAGCGCGAGCTTTCGATCGCGGCCTGGCGCGCGTTCAGCGCGGGTGCCAGGTCAGTGAAGTGTTCCGCCAATGCGGCATTGGCTTCCTTCGGCTGGGGCATGTATTTGAGAGATTCGATCATCATACGATTTCCTGGCTTATTTGGTGAGCGTCGTCCTCGCGAAAGCGGGGACCCATACTTTGCATGCGGTCATGCGTTCTATGGATTCCCGCCTGCGCGGGAATGACGGAGCTTACTTCATCTGTGGGAATGCAAATTCTGCGCCAGCGCTTGCGGTGTTCGGCCAGCGCTGCATCACCGCCTTGTGGCGCGTGTAGAAACGCACGCCTTCAGGACCGTATGCGTGATGGTCGCCGAACAGGCTGCGCTTCCATCCGCCGAAACTATTGAAGGCCATCGGCACCGGCAGCGGCACGTTCACGCCCACCATGCCGACCTGGATCTGGCGCACAAACTCGCGCGCCACGCCGCCATCGCGTGTGTAAATCGCCACGCCGTTGCCGTACTCGTTGCGGTTGATCAGCTCCACCGCGCTGCCCACGTCCGGCGAACGCAGCATGCACAGCACGGGGCCGAAAATCTCTTCCTTGTAGATCGTCATGTCCGGCGTGACGTGATCGAACAAAGTGCCGCCGATGAAGAAGCCGTTCTCGCGCCCAGCGACGACGTGATTGCGCCCATCGACCACCAGTGTCGCGCCCTGCTCCACACCCTCGCCGATCAGGCGCTCTATGCGCTGCTTGGCCGCGCTGGAAACGACAGGCCCCATTTCCGCATCCGACGCCATGCCGTCGCGCACTTTCAGTGCGGCGGTGCGCTTTGCCAGTGCATCGACGATCTTGTCGCCCGCATCGCCAACCGCCACCACCACGGAGATCGCCATGCAGCGTTCGCCGGCCGAACCGTAGGCCGCGCCCATCAGCGCATCGACGGTCATCTCCATGTCCGCATCCGGCATGACGACCATGTGGTTCTTCGCGCCGCCCAATGCCTGCACGCGCTTGCCCGCAGCGCAGCCGCGCGAGTAGATGTATTCGGCGATCGGCGTCGATCCGACGAAGCTCACCGCCTGCACCACCGGATGATCGAGCAAGGCGTCAACCGTCACCTTGTCGCCCTGGATGACGTTGAACACGCCGTCCGGCAAGCCGGCTTCCTTCAGCAGTCGCGCATGCAGCAGCGACGGTGAAGGATCGCGCTCGGAAGGCTTGAGAATAAAGGTGTTCCCACATGCGATGGCAACCGGGAACATCCACATCGGCACCATCACCGGGAAGTTGAACGGCGTGATGCCGGCCACCACGCCCAGCGCCTGTCGCATCGACCAGGCGTCGATGCCGCGCGAGATCTGGTCGGTGAATTCGCCTTTCAACAGCTGCGGAATGCCAACCGCGAATTCCACCATCTCGATGCCGCGCGCCACTTCGCCTTGCGCATCGGCGAAGGTCTTGCCGTGTTCACGCGTGAGCATCGCCGCGAATTCGTCGGTGTGCTGCTGGCACAGTTGCAGGTACTTGAACAAAACACGGGCGCGCGTCAGCGGCGGCGTGGCGGCCCAAGCCGGGAATGCTGCTTCCGCTGCGCGCACGGCGGCATCGACTTCTTCCGTCGTACCCAGGGCGACCCTGGCCACCGGTTCGCCCAGCGCGGGATTGAATACGTTCGCATAGCGGCCGCTTTGCGTATCGACTTTTACGCCGTTGATGTAATGGGTGATGGTGTCCAGGTTGCTCATGATGTTCCTTCAAATTTCGGCATCAGCCCAGCAGGCTGTCCGGGTCTACATAGGTATAGCCAAGGCCGTGCGCCACCGCTTCGTAGGTGACGTGACCGAGACAGACATTCAAACCGTTCTTCAGGTGCGGATTGGCTTTCAGCGCTTTCTGCCAGCCCTTGTCGGCCAGCGCCAGCGCGTGGCCGATGGTCGCGTTATTCAGTGCGAAGGTCGACGTGCGGGCGACGGCGCCCGGCATGTTGGCCACGCAGTAGTGCACCACGCCGTCGACCACGTAGGTCGGCTTTTCGTGCGTGGTGGCGTACGAGGTTTCAAAGCAGCCGCCCTGGTCGATGGCGACGTCCACCACCACCGCGCCAGGCTTCATGCGCGAGATCATGTCCTTGGTCACCAGCTTGGGCGCCGCCGCGCCGGGCACCAGCACGCCGCCGATCACCAGATCCGCATCGAGCACCGCTTCTTCGATCGAGTGTGCGTTCGAATACATGGTCGAGATGCGGTTGCCGTAGATCAGATCCAGCTGGCGCAGGCGGTCGATGTTCTTGTCCAAAATCGTCACGCGCGCGCCGATGCCGACCGCCATCTGCAAGGCATTGGTGCCGACCACGCCGGCGCCGATGATGGCGATATGGCCCGGCGCCACGCCCGGCACGCCGCCCAGCAGCAGGCCCATGCCGCCCTTGGATTTCTCCAGGTGCGCGGCACCCGCCTGGATCGACATGCGCCCCGCCACTTCGCTCATCGGCGCCAGCAGCGGCAAGCCGCCGTTGGCGCCGGTGATGGTTTCGTAGGCGATGCAAACAGCGCCCGATCCCACCAGCGCCTTGGTCTGTTCCGGGTCCGGCGCCAGGTGCAGGTAGGTGTAAAGGATCTGCCCCTTGCGCAGCATCGCGCATTCTTCCGGCTGCGGTTCCTTAACTTTGACGATCATCTCGGCGCGGGCGAAGATTTCGGACGCCGCTTCGATGATGGTGGCGCCGGCGCCTTCATACATCGCATCGGACAGGCCGATGGCTACGCCGGCGTTTTTCTGCACAAGTACTTGATGGCCACGCAATACGAGTTCCTTCACGCTGGCCGGGGTAAGGCCAACGCGGGACTCCTGGTTCTTGATCTCTTTTGGGACGCCTACCAGCATGGTGTTCTCCTCGTTATTCGCCACCTCCGTCGCTGCGCCTCAGGAGCAGCGACCTCCCGCGAAAGCGGGAGTCCATGCTGAAGACGCTCAGCATGGGTCCCCGCTTTCGCGGGGACGACGGGGGTCAGGCTAGGTTTTTAAGTACAGTCGTCAGCTTTCCAAAAAGTTCGTCGATATGCTTCTTCTCCAGTACCAGCGGTGGCGACAAAGCGATGATGTCGCCGGTGGTGCGTATCAAGACGCCGTCGGCAAAGGCCTGCTTGAAGGCGGCGAAGGCGCGCGCGCCCGGCTTGCCGGCGATCGGCGCCAGCTCGATGCCTGCGATCAGGCCGATGGTGCGGATGTCGATCACGTGCGGCAGTCCTTTGAGCGAGTGCACTGCGTCGGCCCAGTATTCAGCCATGCCGGCGGCGTGTTCGAGGATCTTCTGTTCCTTGAACACTTCGAGCGTCGCCAGCGAGGCGGCGCAGGCGACCGGGTGGCCCGAGTAGGTGTAGCCGTGGAACAGCTCAATGCCGGGCGGTGCTTCCATGAAGGCGTCGTGGATGAATTTTTTACTGAACACCGCGCCCATCGGAATCACACCGTTGGTCAGGCCTTTGGCGGTGGTCATCATGTCCGGCTCGACGTCGAAGTAGTCGGCCGCGAACGGCGTCGTCAAGCGGCCGAAGCCCGTGATCACTTCATCGAAGATCAGCAGGATGCCGTGCTTGGTGCACAGCTCGCGCAGGCGCTTCAGGTAACCCTTGGGCGGTATCAGCACGCCGGTGGAGCCGGCCACCGGTTCGACGATCACCGCCGCGATGGTCGACGCGTCATGCAGCGCGACGATGCGTTCCAGTTCGTCGGCCAGCTCGGTGCCGTATTCCGGCTCGCCACGCGTGTAGGCGTTCTTCTCCAGGTTGTGCGTGTGCGGCAGGTGATCGACGCCGGGCAGCATCACGCCATAAGGCTTGCGGTTGCCGGCGATGCCGCCCACCGAGATGCCGCCGAAGCCGACGCCGTGGTAGCCGCGCTCGCGGCCGATCAGGCGCGTGCGGCTCGCCTCACCGCGCGCCTTGTGGTACGCCAGCGCGATCTTCAGCGCCGTGTCCACCGCCTCGGAACCGGAGTTGGTGTAGAACACCTGGCCGAATTTGTGGTTGGTGTACTCCATCAGCTTTTCGGCCAGGTCGAAGGCGGCCGGGTGGCCCATCTGGAAGGTCGGCGCGAAATCGAGCTGGCCCACCATCTCGCGCACGGCGGCGACGATCTTCGGCTGCGCGTGGCCGCACGGCACGCACCACAGGCCGGCGGTGCCGTCCAGGATGCTGTTGCCGTCGACGTCCTTGTAGTACATGCCGTTGGCCGACACCAGCAGGCGCGGATGGGCCTTGAAATCTCGGTTGTTCGTGAAGGGCATCCAGAAGGACGCCATCGATTCAGGTCTGGATTCGTTCATGCTCATCTCCTGGAATAACAGTTTGCTCGCAAACGTGTGGATTTTTTTGACGAACCGTAAAAAAATTTACCAGTTGGCAAAATGATGATGCAATAATAGACAGCGCAACAACTATGGCACAGATACACAAATATCAAAACTGTCCAACCGTACTGGCAACAAAAACACTACAGTTTTGCTTTGCGCTTTAAGTGGAGTCAAGGATGGAACCAGCGTATCCTGCGATCGATCAAGCCGGCCGCCCGCCCGGAGCGGTGGGCTGGCCCGTGCTCGCCATAGAGCGCAGCAAGAAGGGCAGCCTGGTCGACCAGATCGTCTCGGCCATCAGTGGGATGGTGGGCCGCAGGGAGTTGCGCATCGGAACGAAAATGCCCTCGGTGCGGCAATTCGCCAAGTGTAATGGCATCAGCACCTTTACAGTTGTCGAATCCTATGACCGTCTGGTGACGCTCGGGCTGTTGTCATCGCGCCGCGGATCCGGCTATTTCGTGGCGCGCCAGGACATTCCGGCGACCTTGCTGCCGTCCACACTGCAGGCCGCGCCGACCGCCATCGACGCCCTCACCCCCGACCTGTATTCCGGCACCTCGGACGCGCTGGCAGTGGGCGCCGGCTGGCTGCCGCCCGAATGGTACGGCGAGGACACCATCCTCGACGCCGTGCGCCATGCGATGCGCATTCCCGCCAACCGGCTGCGCGGCTACGGCCATCCGCTGGGCTTTCCGTCGCTGCGCCAGCAGCTGTCGTCGACGCTGAGCGACGAGCTGTTCCCGGTCGAACCGGAGCAGGTGCTGCTGACCCACGGCGCCACCCACGCCTTCGACCTGATCCTGCGCACGCTGACCAAGCCGGGCGACACCGTGTTGGTCGAAGATCCCGGCTACAGCAACCTGCTGTCGCTGATACGCCACCACGGCTGCGTGCCGGTCGGCATACCGCGCGGCGAGCATGGCCTCGATTTCGACGCGCTGGCGCGGCAGGCCGCGCAGACCCAGCCCAAGCTCATGTTCGTCAACACGGTGCTGCAAAACCCGCTGGGCACTTCGCTCAGCGTGGCGCAGGCGCACCGCTTGCTGGGCCTGGCCGAGCAGTTCGATTTCTGGCTGGTGGAGGACGACATCTACCGCGAACTGGCGCCGCGCGGCGAAGCCTCGCTGGCGGCGATGGACGGCCTGCGGCGCGTGATCCGCGTCGGCAGCTTCTCCAAGACCTTGTCGCCGGTGCTGCGCGTGGGTTCGATCTGCGCCTCGGCCTCGCTGATCCCCGAGCTGCTGCGGGTGAAGATGCTGGCCGGGCTGACCACCTCCGAGATCAACGAGCGCGCCGTCTACCACGCCATCACCGCGCGGCCCTACAAGCGCATGGTGGACAAGCTGTCCACCCAGCTGGAAGCCGGCCGCGAACGCGCCATCGACAGCTTGCGCAGCGTCGGCATGGAGCCGCTGGCCAGGCCGCGCGGCGGCATGTTCGTCAGCGCCGGCTGGCGCGAGGCGCCGAGCGCCGACTGGAACGGCAAGATCATCGCCGACCTGGCGCTCAAGTCCGGCATCCTGCTGTCGCCGTGCGATTTCTTCATGCTGCGCGCGCCGGAATCGATTTGGTTCCGCTTCAACGTGGCCTACACCGACCATCCTCAACTCCTGACCTTCCTGAGACTCACATGCCGACAGCAAAACTGAATGCCGAGCCAGCGCCGAAAATCAAGCGGCGCGTTCTCAATCGCGACAAACTGGAAGCCGACATCGCCGCCGAGGCGGTGCGGGTGTTCGCCGAATGCGGCTACGAAGGCACCTCGATCGCCACCGTGGCGGAGAACGCCGGCCTGTCGAAGCAGAACCTGATGTACTACTTCCCCACCAAGCAGGCGTTGTACCAGCGCGTGCTGGACGAGGTGCTGGACGAGTGGCTGGAACGGATGGAAAACCTGGCCGCCGCCGACCAGGACCCGCGCGACGTGCTGCGCACCTACGTGCAGGCCAAACTGAAATTTTCGCGCGAGCAGCCGTGGGCCTCGCGCGTGTACGCGATGGAGGTGATCAGCGGCGCGCAGATGTACGGCGCGCAGATCCAGAACCGCGTGGTGCCGCTGGTGCGCAAGGATATCGAGGTGTTCGAGAAGTGGATCAGCGAGGGCAAGATCGCGCCGATCAATGCGACGCACCTGCTGTTCGCCATCTGGGCGATGACCCAGTCCTATGCGGACTTTTCGGCGCAGATGGCGCTGGTGTTGAACCGCAAGCAGCTCACCAGGAAGGACTTCGACGATGCCGAGAAGGTCATCGTCGATATGGTGCTGTCGGCGATCAGCGTGCCGCGGCCAGCTTGCGACGGCGCGCCATAAAGCCCACCAGGCCCAGGCCCGCCAGCAGCATGGCGTAGGTTTCCGGTTCCGGCACGGGGGAGGTGAAACCCGTCACGTTGGTCGGCTTGAAGAAGTGGTTGGCGTTGATCTGCACCGACGAGCTCCACGAATCGACGATCACATTGCCGTTGATCACGCCGCTGCCGCCGTCGACGCTGGCCAGCGGCGCCAGGATGTTGGCGGTCAGGCCGGTGTGGATGCCCAGGTCGGTCGCCTGGTAGAAGTTGAACAGCACGTTGTAGTTCTCGAAGCCCTGGTAGCCGCCGTTGAAGCTGCCCTTGTCGCCGCTGACGTTCAGGATCAGCGTGGAACCGGCGTTCAGGTTGCTGAAGTTGAAGTAGCTGACTTTCGACAGCGTCTTGGCGTCGATGTCGATCACTTCCACCCCCTTCTTGCTGCCGGCGATGTTCAGCCCGCCCCACTGCTCGGTGGCGGTGCCGGTGGTCGACAGCTTGGACAGCGAGTTCGAAGTCGACGTCAGCTGGCCGGCCAGCACAGTCATGTTGACGGGTGCGGCGCCGGTCTTGATTTTCGAGTACACATCGACGCTCTGCGTCAGGCTGGCTTTGCCGCCGACAAAGGTGTCGCCGTTCTTGATCGAGCCGCTGGTGAATTTCAGGTTGCGGCCGGCGATCAGCGAGTAGCTGCCGAAGGCGTCGACGTTGTTGGCGTTGACCGAGTAATTGGCCAGCTGGACATCGCGGCCGGCCATGATGGCGCCTTCGACGTCGGCGCTGGGCGCCTTGAAGTCGGTGAAGGAAAATACATTGGCGCCTTGCAGCCCCAGATCCAGCACGGCAGCCTGCGCGCTACCCAGGGCGGCGATTGCAAGAACGACAGCAGAAACAGCGGTTTTCGTGACAGCGACCATGAAAAGTTCCTTGATGGCAAATTAAATTACTTCAAGTATATCACGTTCCGTTGCCACGAAGTACTTTTAGCCTGGCTGTTTGCGGCGGCGCAGCATCGCCCCCATCAGGCCCAGGCCGGCCAGCAGCATGGCGTAGGTTTCCGGTTCCGGCACCGGCGCGGCCGGCACCGAGCCGGTAAAGCTCTGCAGGTGGATCTCGCCGTACTGGTTCAGCGTTTTGGCGAACACGCCGCCCTCGACATTGGCGCCGCCGACGTTGCTGAAGCTGCCATCGGCCACCAGCACCTGGCCGCCGAAGGTGCGGCCGACGGTGACGCTGGTGTCGTGGCCGGCGAAGTTCCAGATCAGCTTGCTACCCAGGGTTTGCGCCTGGTTGAAATTGGCGTACAGGCTCAGGTTGCTGTCGTCGGTGTTGAAGATCACCGTGCTGGCGCCGCCCAGGTTGAAGGAAATATCGGTCACCTTGCTGGAGAAGATCTTGCTCTCGTCCTGCGTCAGGTCGAACACCAGCACGCCATTGACGGCGGTGCCGCTCAGCAGCACATTGCTGTCGTTGTTGCTGTACGTGACAGCGGTGCCGGCCGTCGCGTGCAGCGCCGACAGTTGGCTCGACAGGCCGGTCATCACCGCGCCGAAATTGGTCGAGGTTGAAGCCGCCAGCGTGCTGTTCATCACGCCAGTCGGCGCGGCCAGCACATTGTTGTGATTGGTGTTGACGTAGCTGCCCGCATGGGCGCCGCCGTTGAAGTTGACGCTGCTGGCGGTGCCGGCTACCCAGGCGTCGCCGTTGAAGCTGGAGCCACTCGCGGAGCCGCCCACGTAGGAGGAACCGGTGTTGACGTTGATGCCGTTGGCGTCGCCGCCGGTCACCAGGCCCAGGCCGTTCACATGCACATTGCCGCTGAGCGTGCCGCCCACGGTCAGGCCGGCATAGGCCGAGGCCGGCGTATCGCCGGCGTGCTGCACGTAGTCGCCGCCATTGGCGTTCAAGCCCACATAGGCGCGGCCGTCCACGTGCGAGGTCGAGGTCAGGTTGCCGCTGACGACAACGTTAAACTGTTGCAGCATTTGGTTGGCGGTCAGCGGCGCTGCGCAGGCAGTTCCGGACAAAAGGGTTGCGGCGGCGACGGCGATGCAGGTGCGAGCGATCATGGAGCGGTCCTTGAGGATATGAGAAGAATAATACCTATTGCCTTAATAATATCATTATTTCCCATCGCCGGTATTATGAAAATCACCAACGGACGTATGAAATCCGCTAAGCTGACAGGCCGCCTATCAACAGAAGAACCAGCATGCCGAGCTTCGAACCCTTCCAGTTGCAAACCGCCCGCCTGACCCTGCGCTTCGTCGACCGCGGCGACGCCGACGCCATGTTCCGCCTGTTCTCCGATCCCGTCGCGCTGCGCTACTGGAGCAGCGGCCCGTGGCTGCACGCCGCCCAGGCTGTCGACAACATCGAACAAACCCTCAAGGGCTACCGGGACGGCAGCGCGCTGCGCCTGGCGGTGGTGCTGCCGGACGGCGAGCTGATCGGCACCGCCACGCTGTATGCCTTCGACCGCCGCAACCATCGCTGCGACATCGGCTACATGCTGGCGCAACCGCACTGGGGCAAACGCTACATGCAGGAAGCGCTGGCCGCGCTGATCGCCCATGGCTTCGGCCCGCTGGAGCTGCACCGCATCGAAGCCGATATCCATCCCGACAACATTGCCTCCGGCCGCATCCTGGAAGGCCTGCACTTCCGGCGCGAAGGCTTGTTGCGCGAGCGCTGGTTCGTCAGCGGCGAGATCTCCGACAGCGTGATCTACGGCCTGCTGCGCAGCGACTGGGATGCTGCAACGGTCATTACACAGAAGCACTGATTTAGCCGCCGCTTATCCTCTGGAATAACCGGCCATCCCGCTCAAACGGCAGTTGATCGGAATCCGCCACGGCGCGCCTGAGGGCTTTGCTACAGTGATGCCATCGCAATGATTTTGATGGAGTTCGAAATGAGTAAATTGAACAGCCAGGCCGTGATGGATCTGATGGAAGAAATCTTCCGCGCCTTCGCGCAGACCGTGCGCTACGGCGTGCGCCTGGTGCAGCGCATGTCGCCGCCGGCGCTGCTGGGCGCCGCGCTGATCCTGGCCTTCATCCTGACCATCCTGCCGCTGGCGCTGGTGCTGTTCGCCTTCTTCCTGGTGCTCAAGATCGCCGTCGGCGCCTGCGTGGTCGGCGGCCGCCGCCAGCGTCGCCGCCAGGAGAACCAGCAATGAAAAAGCGCGGGCTGGCCAAGGCCGGCTACGACAACGCCAAAAGCCTGCTCGACATCATCCGCGAGATCGGCGAAACGGCCACCAGCATGTGGTGGCGTTTCTTCGACTGGCTGGCGCAGGTGGAGTGGCGCAAGCTGATGATGGTGTGGCTGCTGTTGCTGCTGTTCGGCCTGACGCCGTTCGGCCTGCCCAAGCAGACCGCCGCCTTCATCGCGCTGTCGCTGGGCCTGAAGGTGCTGGCCGGCGGCAAGCGCAAGGCAGAGATCGAAGCGCGCGACGCCACCAGCCACGCCGACGAGGAAGGCATGGAGCGGCGCCTGGTCGAGGCGCGCATGGCGGCCTTGCAGGCGCAGGTCGAACCGCACTTCCTGTTCAACACGCTCGCGCTGATCGGCCAGCTGATCGAGACCGATCCGCCGCAGGCCGCGCGCATCCACCAGAACCTGATCGACTACCTGCGCGCCACCTTGCCGCAGATGCGCGCCAAGGGCAGCGGCACGCTGGGCCGGCAGATCGAGATGTCGCGCGCCTACCTGTCCATCATGCAGGCCCGCATGGGCGCGCGGCTGGCGGTGTCGGTCGACGTGCCGCCGGAAATGCTGAGCGCCACCTTCCCCGTGATGATGCTGCAGATCCTGATCGAGAACGCCATCAAGCACGGCCTGGAGCCCAAGATCGAAGGCGGCCGCATCGACATCCGCGCCAGCGTCGACGGCGCCATGCTGCAGGTGGACGTGCTGGACGACGGCATCGGCTTCAACATCCACGCCGGCGACGGCATCGGCCTGGCCAATGTGCGCGAACGCCTGCGCATCCTGTACGGCAACCGCGCGCAGCTGGTGATCGAAGCGCCGCTGACCGGCGGCACCCGCGCCAGCGTGCGCATACCGTATGCGCCGGATATTTTCGCCGGGAGTTTCAATTGAACATAGCCACATCGGGCGGCCAGCGCCGCGCCACCGCGCTGATCGCCGACGACGAGGAACCGATGCGCCGCCAGCTGCGCGCGCGCCTGCTGGAAGCGTGGCCGGGACTGGAGATCGTTGCCGAGGCGGCCAACGGTATCGAGGCCGTGGCGCTGGCCGGCCAGTACCAGCCGGACATCGTGTTCCTCGACATCCGCATGCCAGGCCTGTCCGGCATCGAGGCGGCGCGCATGCTGTTCAACCGCTGCCACCTGGTGTTCGTGACGGCCTACGATCAATACGCGATCGAGGCCTTCGAACAGGGCGCGCTGGATTACCTGTTGAAGCCGGCCGGCGGCGAACGCCTGAAGACCACTTGCGCGCGCCTGCAATCGCTGATCGGCCAGCAGCCGTCCAACATCGAGCGGCAGCTGAGCCAGTTGTTGTCCAGCCAGAGCAAGCCGAGCGCCAGGCCGGACTACCTGCGCTGGATCCAGGCGGTGGTCGGCAGCAACCTGCGCATGATCAGCACGCGCGAAGTGCTGTTCTTCCGCGCCGACGAAAAGTACACACGGGTACAGACCGCGCAAGCGGAAGTGTTGATACGCAAGACGCTGAAGGAGCTGGCCGACGAACTGGACCCGGACGAATTCTGGCGCATCCACCGCTCGACCCTGGTGCGGGTCGATGCCATCGAAGAAGTCACGCGCGACTTGCGCGGACGCCAAATGGTGAAGATCCGCAACTTCGACGAACAGCTGGAAGTCAGCCGCGGCAACGCCCATTTATTCCAGCAAATGTAATCTCCGTCTGATCGTTATCAATATATACTTTCTCGCATCGTTCGGCCGCACCAGGCCGCCGAACGGATGGGGGCAAATATTGATCGAATCTGTTCCACACCACGACAGGGAGAAAACAATGTCCAGCATACCCAAGCAGACGCGCAGCAACGTCATTCCATGCATGCGCTACCGCAACGCGCCAGCCGCCATCGACTGGCTGTGCACCACGTTCGGCTTTGAAGCGACGCTGGTGGTGCCGAACGAGGACGGCAGCATCGCCCACGCGCAGCTCAGTTTCGGCAACGGCATGATCATGCTCGGTTCAGTGTTCGACACCGAGTTCGGCCGCCTGATGAAGCAGCCTGCCGAGATCGGCCAGTTCAACACGCAAAGCGCCTACCTGGTCGTCAACGACGCCGACAAGGTGTACGACAACGTCCGGCAGGCCGGCGGCGAGATCCTGCTGGACATCAAGGACGAGGACTACGGCGGACGCGGCTTCACCTGCCGCGACCCCGAGGGCCACATCTGGAGCATCGGCACCTACGACCCGGCGGATTAAGGAAAACATCATGGGACGTCCAGTACATTTTGAAATCCAGGCCAGCCAGCCGCAGGTGCTGATCGATTTTTACAGCGAGCTGTTCGGCTGGAGTTTCAACAAGTGGGAAGGCGGCGAATACTGGCTGATCGACACCGGCGACAGCAGCAAGCCCGGCATCAACGGCGGGCTGCTGCCGCGCCGGGGGCCGGCGCCCGAGGCGATGCAGGGCGTGAACGCCTTCGTCTGCACCATCGATGTCGAACAGCTCGACGGCATGCTGTCACGGGTGGGCACGTTGAAGGCGGAGATCGTGGTGCCGAAGATGGCCATCCCCGGCATCGGCTGGCTGGCCTACGCCAAAGACCTCGACGGCAACATCTTCGGCATGATGCAGAGCGACGCCAGCGCCGCGTGACACATCAGGCCAGCGCGGCGATCAGGTCCTGGTCGGCGACCTGGGTAGGCCGGATGCGGATGATGTTGCGGTACAGCGGCGGCATGGCGGCGCACAGCGCTGCCAGTTCGGCTTCCGGCATGCCCGGCAGGACGTATTGGAACTGCGTCGGATTTTTCAGCGGCAGCGGGCCTTCCATCGTCGAGCCGTAGGCGCCCAGGTTCATGAAGCTGATGGCGCCGCTGTCCGGCCCTTGGGCGAAGACGAAGGTGCCGTCCTTGGGATGGCCGAGATACTGGCGCACTTCGTCCTGCTGCGCCGGCGTGGCGCCGGCCATCAGCTTGAAACGCAGTTGCGCGTAGGCGCGCGTGGTTTCCATGAAGGCGCTGCGTATGCCCGACTGCGACATCCGGCCCGGCATGCACAGCAGCAGATTGCCGAACGAATCCAGCAAGGCCACCGCATCCCCTGCCCCGCCATGTTCGCGGTCGCGCGCCATGGCTTGCAGCAGGAACGGCGCCAGGCCGGCGTCCGGATGCTGCGGCGTGCAGCGGTAGGCCAATGCGTCCGGATACAGCTGTCGCAGCGCGCGCACGATGGCGTGGTCGGACGCCAGCGTCATCGGACATTTCAATTGCTGTTGCGGCAGATCGGTGTTGAACAACTCCGTCACCTCGCCGGCCGTGGCCTCGAACACCAATGAGCATAAGGCTTGCGTCGGTTCCGAGATCGTCTTACCGATGAAGAAGGACTTCGGCGCGGCGCCAGAACTGGGGCGCGCGTACAGCGAGGAGCCAAGGATGGCCGGGTAGCTGAACGTCGCTTCGGCCTGTGGCCGCAACGCTTCCGGCAGCGCGCCGAAGGTGGCGCTGGCGTCGTAGTTGACACCCGCGCTTTTGTCCGGCGCGGCCACCACCACATTGAAACCGCCCGCCAGGATCGCGCCGCTGCACATGCAGCAGGGATCGAGCGAGGTGACGATGGTGATGTCTTGCGGTTCCGGCAGTTCGCGGCCCTTGGCGCGTTCGGCGTAGTACCAGTCGATCAACTGGCGCTCACCGTGCGCGGTCGGGTCGAAGATCAGCCCCTGCTTGATGACGTTGTTGTGCAACGACTGCAGCACGTTGCCGTGCTGGTCGAGCATCAAGCCGCCGACGCCAAAGGTGCCCTGCGTTTTGGCTGCAATAGCCTCCGCCGCCGCGATCGCGACGGCAGCCTGCACATCGATTGTCTTCTTGAAGGCCAAGTTTTACTTCTTCTTCAGGTCAGCGCCACCGAAGGCGTTCGGCAGTTGCTCGGCTGCCGTGGTTTCGTGGATATCGCCTTTGAGGTTGGTCAGCAGCACCGGCAGTTCGTTGCCGCCCAACTCCAGGATCACCTGGCGGCAGGCGCCGCACGGTGCGATGGGACCGTCGGTCTCGCCGATGACGACCAGCTGCGAGAAGTCGCCCGGCTTGTAGCCTTGTGCGAAGGCGCTGAAGAAGGCGGTACGCTCGGCGCAGTTGCACAAGCCGTAGGACGCGTTCTCCACGTTACAGCCGTGGAAGACCTTGCCGTCATTGGTCAGCAGCGCCGCGCCGACCTTGAAGTTGGAGTACGGCGTGTAAGCCTTCAGGCGCGCGGCGGCGGCTTCGACGATCAGTTCTTGTTTGTTCATGTCAGTTCCCTTTGACCCGTCATTCCCGCGAACGCGGGAATGCCGATGTTATACGTTATGGGCGGATCGTGCGGTAGATGACTGGGTTCGCGGTCGGCGCAGCGCCGGCGATCTGGTAGGCCGCCTGGATTTCGCGGATCGCCTGCTCGGCAGCTTCCTGCGTGCGCGCATGCACCATCGCCAACGGCTGGCCGGCTTCGATCTTGTCTCCCAGGCCAACCAGGCCGGTCAAACCAACAGCGTAGTCGATCGGATCGGCTGCGCGGCGACGACCGCCACCCAGGCTCACCACGGCCAGGCCGATGTCGCGGCAGTTGGCGGTAGCAGCATAGCCGGAAACCAGCGCAGGCGCCGGCACGATGATCGGCGAACGCTCCAGGTACTTGTCCGGATTGTCCATCAAGTCGGCCGGACCGCCCAGCGCCACCACCATGCGCGCGAAGCGCTCGGCGGCTTCACCGCTGTCCAGCGACGCCTGCAGCTTGGCGCGCGCTTCTTCTTCGGTGGCGGCCAGTTTCCCCAGCACCAGCATCTCGGCGCACAGCGCCATCGTCACTTCATGCAGGCGCGCAGGACGCGATTTGCCGGTCAGGTAATCCATCGCGCCGCGTACTTCCAGCGCGTTGCCTGCGTATGGCGCCAGCGATTCGTTCATGTCGGTCAGGATGGCCGACGTCATCATGCCGGCGCCGTTTCCGACCTTGACGATGCTGTCGGCCAGTTCAACCGATTTTTCGTAGGTCGGCATGAAGGCGCCGCTGCCCACTTTGACGTCCATCGCCAGCGCGTCCAGACCTGCCGACAGCTTCTTCGACAGGATGGAGCCGGTGATCATGGCGACCGATTCCACGGTGGCGGTGACGTCGCGCACGCCGTAGAAGATCTTGTCCGATGGCGCCAGCGACGCGGTCTGGCCGATGATGGCGACGCCAACTTCCTTGACCACTTTGCGGAACAGCTCATTGGTCGGCACGGTGCTGTAGCCGGGGATGGAATCGAACTTGTCCAGCGTGCCGCCGGTGTGGCCCAGGCCACGGCCGGAGATCATCGGCACGAAGCCGCCGCAGGCCGCGACCATAGGGCCGAGCAGCAGCGAGACCACGTCGCCGACGCCGCCGGTCGAGTGCTTGTCGACCACCGGGCCTGGCAGGTCCAGCGAGCGCCAGTCCAGCACTTCGCCGGAATCGCGCATCGCCAGCGTGAACGCGACGCGTTCGTCCATGGTCATGTCGTTGAAGTAGACAGCCATCGCCAGCGCGGCGATCTGGCCTTCGGTGACGCGGTTCGAGGTGATGCCGCCAACGAAGAACTGGATCTCTTCGGCGCTCAATACGCCGCCGTCGCGCTTCTTGCGAATGATCTCTTGAGGTAAGAACATGGAATTCTCCGCTTTGAATTATTGGGTGTTGAAAGCACAAGGGCGGGTCCGCAGACCCGCCCGTAGTACCGGTTGTCTAGTTAGACGCCGTATGGAATCCAGACGTTTTTAACTTGCGATGCATGCGCCAACACTGCGCGGCCGCCCGATTGCGCGGTGCTGTACCAGTCACGCCCCTTGGCGCCGCCGACCCAGGTGCGCTTGAGCGAAGCAGCCGACAGGCGCTCCACTTCAGCACAGCCTTCAGCCGAACCGTCATGACGCCATACCGCGTCGATGTCCGAGTGCGTCGCCAGCGTGCGCGCCAACTCGTCGGCCGAACCGGTGATGATGTTGACCACGCCGTCCGGCAAGTCCGACGTATCGAACACCTGATACAGGTCGGTGGCCGACAGCGGATGCGCTTCCGACGGCACCACCACCACGCGGTTGCCCAGCGCGATGGCCGGCGCCACCAGCGAAATGAAACCCAGCAGCGGCGACTCGTTCGGGCAGACGATGCCGATCACGCCGACCGGTTCGTTCAGCGCCACGGTGATGCCGTGCATAGGCGGCTGATGCGCCAGGCCGTCGTACTTGTCGGCCCACGCGGCGTAGTAGAACAGGCGTTCGATCGAAGCCTGCACTTCTTTTTCCGCGTTCTTGGAACCGGTCATGGCGGCGATGCGGGCTGCGAATTCCTCGCCGCGCGCGGCCAGGTTTTCGGCGATGTAGTACAGAACCTGTGCGCGGTTGTGCGACGTGGCTTTCGCCCAGCCGCCGGCCTTGTGCGCAGCTTCCACCGCGTTGCGGATGTCCTTGCGATTGCCTTCGCCGACTTCGCCGATGAAGGCGCCGTCCGCGCCGTGGATCGCACGGCTGTAGGCGCCGTCAGGGCGGGCCTGCTTGCCGCCGATGTACAACTTGGCGGTGCGGTCGATGGCGAAAGCGCCACCACCTGCCGGTGCTGCGGCTTTCGCCTTGACCTTGGCTTCCACCACAGGCGACGCGGGACGCGCGTCTTCCGATTTGGCGGTCAGGTATTCGTACATGCCTTCGCGGCCGCCTTCACGGCCGAAGCCGGATTCGCGGTAGCCGCCGAAGCCGCAAGCGGCGTCGAACTGGTTGGCGGTGTTAATCCACACCACGCCGGCCTTGATCTGCGGCGCGACGTCCAGCGCCAGCGAGATGTTCTCGGTCCAGACGCAGGCGGCCAGGCCGTAGACGGTGTTGTTCGCCAGTTGCACGGCTTCCGGCGGAGTGCGGAAGCTCATCGCCACCAGCACAGGGCCAAAGATTTCAGCCTGCGCCACGGCGGCGGAAGTCGATGCGCCGGTGATCAGCGTCGGCGGGAACCACGAGCCGTTGGCCGGGATTTCGCACTTAGGCTGATAAACCTCGCAGCCTTCGGCGCGGGCCGATTCCACCAGGCCGGCGATGCGCTGCTGCTGCACCGGATCGACCAGGGCGCCGATGTCCATCGACTTGTCCAGCGGCGAGCCGAGGGTCAGTTTGTCCATACGGGCGCGCAGCTTGGCCAGGAACTTGTCCTGCACCGATTCCTGCACCAGCAGGCGCGAACCTGCGCAGCATACCTGGCCCTGATTGAACCAGATCGAATCGACCAGGCCTTCAACGGCGGCATCCAGGTCGGCATCGTCGAACACGATGAACGGCGACTTGCCGCCCAACTCCAGCGACAGCTTCTTGCCGCTGCCTGCGGTGGCGATGCGGATCAAGCGGCCCACTTCGGTCGAACCGGTGAAGGCCAGCTTGTCGATGCCTGGATGGTTGACGATGGCTTCGCCCACGCGGCCGTCGCCGGTGACGATGTTGACCACACCGGCAGGCACGCCGGCCTGCACGCAGATCTCGGCGAACAGCATCGCGGTCAGCGACGTGAACTCGGCCGGTTTGAAGACGATGGTGTTACCAGCGGCCATGGCCGGTGCGATTTTCCACGACAGCATCAGCAGCGGGAAATTCCACGGCACGATCTGGCCGACCACGCCGACGGCGCGGTAGTCCGCGAATTCTTCGGCCTGCAATTGCGCCCAGCCGGCATGGTAGTAGAAGTGGCGCGCCACCAGCGGCAGGTCGACGTCGCGGGTTTCGCGGATGGTCTTGCCGTTGTCCAGCGTTTCGAGCACGGCGAACAGGCGCGCGTGCTTCTGCATCAGGCGGGCCAGCGAGTACATGACCTTGGCGCGGCCATGGCCGCCCAGTGCCTGCCAGGCCGGCTGCGCGGCGCGCGCGGCTGCCACGGCGCGATCGACGTCGCTGCCGGTGGCTTGCGTCAGGTCGGCCAGCTTGGCCGCGTCGGCTGGGTTGGTCGAGGCGAACAGCTCGCCCGGCTCGCTCCACTGGTTGTCGATGAACAGGCCGAAGGCGCGGCCATGCTGCTCCAGCCACGCTTGCGCTTCTTTCGTGCTTTCCGGTGCTGGGCCGTATTCCATAGTATTCAGGATCTCTTTAATTGATGGCATGACGTGTCCGTATTCTGATGGTTGCGCGTTAAGGTTGAGCATGACGATGTGCGGCGGAGTAGTTGCCGGTCACATAGTGCTCAAGCTGGCGTTCGATGTCGGTCAGCAGGCTCGATGCGCCGATGCGGAACAGGTGCGGCTCCAGCCACTCGTTGCCCAGTTCTTCCTTCATCAGCGACAGGTACTGCAGCGCGGCCTTGGCCGTGCCCACGCCGCCGGCCGGCTTGTAGCCGATCTTGAAGCCGGTCTGCTCGTGGTAGTCGCGGATCGCGCGCACCATCGTCAGCGACACCGGGATCGTCGCGTTGACCGGCTCTTTGCCGGTGGAGGTCTTGATGAAGTCCGCGCCGGCCATCATGCAGACCCACGAAGCCTTGGCAACGTTTTCCAGCGTGACCAGCTCGCCGGTCGCCAGAATCGCCTTGACGTGCGCTTCGCCGCAAGCCTTGCGGTAAGCCAGCATCTCGTCGTAAAGCGCCTGCCAGTTGCCCGTCAAAACGTGCTGGCGGGTGATGACGATATCGATCTCGGTCGCGCCTGCGGCCACCGACAATTCAATCTCGCGCACCTTGGTTTCCATGCTGGTCAAACCAGCCGGGAAGCCGGTCGACACGGCGGCGATAGGCAGGCGGCCTTGCAGAACCTGGGCCGCCGGCTTGATCATCTCGTGGTACACGCAGACGGCGCCGGTGGTCAGCTTGTAGTCCTGCAGGCCCAGCGCCTCGACCAGGTCCGAACGCAACGGACGCATGGCCTTCATGCACAGGCGCTCGACGCGGCCCGGCGTATCGTCGCCGGACAACGTGGTCAGGTCGATCAGGCCGATGGCCTTGACCAGCCAGGCGGCCTGGTATTCCTTCTTCACCGTGCGGCGGTTCGCCAGACTGGCGGCGCGGCGGTCGGCCGCGCTCTTGTTGATGTGGATGTGATTGATCCAGCCCAGGTCCAGCGGGACCGCTTCGTTTCGTTTGAAGTCGGTGATGATGGTCATAACAGATTGCTTCCGTGGGAAAGTGGTTTGACGCCGAGGTGGTGGGCCAGCGTCTGGCCGATATCGGAGAAGGATTCGGAGATAGGCAGCTTCTGCGCCTTCACGCCCGGACCGAAGAAGATCATCGGGATATGTTCGCGGGTGTGGTCGGAGCCCGGCCAGGTTGGATCGCAGCCATGGTCGGCGGTGATCACCACCAGGTCGCCCTCTTTCAGCCTGGCGATGAATTCCGGCAGGCGCGCATCCATCTCGTGCAGCGCGTTCGAGTAGCCGGTCACGTCGCGGCGGTGGCCGAAAGCCTGGTCGAAGTCGACGAAGTTCACGAAGGTCAGCGATTTGTCGCCCGCTTCTTCTTCCACCTTCATCAGCGCGTCGAACAGCGCCATGTTGTCCTTGCCCTTGACCATGCGCGATACGCCCTGGGTCGCGAAGATGTCGCTGATTTTTCCGAGGGCGATGACTTCGCCGCCATCGTTCTTCACGTGGTCCAGCAGCGTAGGCGCCGGCGGTGCGACCGCGTAGTCGTGACGGTTGGTGGTGCGGGTGTAGTTGCCGTCCGCGCCGATGAACGGACGCGCGATCACGCGGCCGATGTTGTATGGCTCAACCAGCTTGAAGGCGATCTCGCAGATTTCATACAGGCGCTCCAGGCCGAACGATTCTTCATGCGCGGCGATCTGCAGCACCGAGTCGGCGGAGGTGTAGATGATAGGCTTGCCGCTGGCGACATGCTCGTCGCCGTGCTTGTTGATGATCTCCGTGCCCGATGCGTGGCAGTCGCCCAGGAAGCCCGGCACGCCTGCCAGTTGCTGCAGCTTGGCGGTCAGCTCGGCCGGGAACGACGGCACGGTCTTCGGGAAGTAGCCCCAGTCGAATTCCACCGGCACGCCGGCGATTTCCCAGTGACCGGACTGCGTGTCCTTGCCGGTCGAGCGTTCGCGCGCGGCGCCATAGGCGGCGGTGAAGCCTTCGCGCTGTTCGAAGCCGGCGGCCCACTGGCCGCTGGCGGTGTGGCCGGCCGCGGCCAGGCCCAGTTTTTCCATGGTCGGCAGCGACATCGGCTTGCCGCTCTTGGCGGCCCACTCGGCGATGTGGCCGAAGGTGTTGGCGCCGACGTCGTTGTACTTCGCGGCATCGGGCGTGGCGCCCAAACCAAACGAATCGAGCAAGAGGATAAATGCGCGTTTCATAATGTGTACTCCAGTTCCGTCGTCCTCGCGGAAGCGGGGATCCATGCTGAGTATCCAGGCCAGCTCAGTATGGATTCCCGCCTGCGCTGGAATGACGCGTTAACAATGCAAAAGGGGCGGACATTTGCCGCCCCTCGGGAATCTTACGCCTGCGGCGTTTTGGCCACGTTGGCCAGGAAGCCCAGGATCACTTCGATCAGCGAGGTCGCCGCGACAGCCGCGTATTTCAGCGTCTGCTCGTGCGACAGCGGGAACGGCGACAGCCCTTCGGCCAGGTTGGTGATGGCCGATACACCGACCACTTTCAAACCGCAATGACGGGCCGACACCACTTCCGGCACCACCGACATGCCGACCATGTCCGCGCCCAGCGTCTTGAAGGCGCGGATTTCGGCAGGGGTCTCGAAGTTAGGACCGGCGTAGGCGATGTACACGCCGTCGTGCAGGGTGACGTTCTTCTCTTTGGCCGAGGTGTGCAGCAGCGCGCGCAGGTCGGCGTCGTAGGCGTTGGCCATGCTGAAGAAGCGCGGACCGAAACGCTCGTCGTTCGGGCCCATCATCGGCGTGCCCGGCAGGTAGTTGATATGGTCGGTCAACGCCACCAGCGAGCCGGCGTCGACTTCGGTGCGCAGCGACCCTGCGGCATTGGTCACGAACAGCATCTCGCAGCCCAGCAGCTTCATGGTGCGCACGGCGCTGGTCATCACGCCCAGGCCGTAGCCTTCGTAGACGTGGCCGCGGCCCTTCATGCACACCACCGACACGCCCGACAGGGTGCCGATCACCAGTTCGCCGGCGTGGCCGTGCACGGTGCTGATCGGGAAGCCTGGCAGCTCATTGAAACTGATGGTGACCGCGTCGGTCATTTGTTCCGCCAGCACGCCCAGGCCGGAACCCAGAATCATTGCGATGCGCGGCTTGAAGCCCGCAGGGACACGGGCGCGAATGATGTCAGCTGCCTGGAATGGGGAATTATTAGACATGGTTATCCTCTGTTTTTCTGTTGTGGCTGGGGAAGCTGACACTATGCATCATCGTCCATATGTATGGCAAATACCATTTTTCTTAAGCATTTATACTAAAGCGATATAAATCAGGGGTATTATAAAATAAGGCAAACTTAGCCGCTGCGCGTGATTGACTTGATTTGAACAAATGTTTACCATGATGAACAAATGTTTTAGCGAGTAAGCCGTGACCGATTCTTCCAAGAAGGACCAGCTTTACCAGCTGATCCGCGCCAATCCCTTCATCTCCCAGCAGGACCTGGCCGTGGAACTGCGCCTGTCGCGCTCCGCCGTGGCCGGTCATATTGCCGGCTTGATACGCGAACGGCGCCTGCTGGGCCGCGCCTACGTGCTGCCGGACAAGCGTCCGGTGATGTGCATCGGCGCCGCCAACCTGGACCGCAAACTGCGCACCATCGCCGCCATGCAGCTGGGCACTTCCAATCCCGCCACCGCCGAGGAAGTCTACGGCGGCGTGGCCCGCAACATCGCCGAGAACCTGTCGCGCCTGAACCTGCCGACCGCCCTGCTCACCGCCCTGGGCGACGACGTCGCCGGCCGCAGCCTGCAAGACCACGCGGAAAACGCCGGCATCGACACGCGCGGCAGCCTGAAACTGCCGGACACGCCAACCGGCACCTACACCGCCATCCTCGACGACGCCGGCGAGCTGGTGGTGGCGCTGGCCGACATGGCGCTGTACGACCGCATCACCCCTGAATACCTGGCCAGCCGCCAGCCGCAGCGCTCCGCCGCCGCGATGACGGTGGTCGACCTGAACCTGCCGGCCGACAGCATCGCCCTGCTGCTCGACAGCGCCCGCGCCGACAATGTGCCGCTGGTGATCGTGGCGGTGTCGCAGCCGAAGATGGCGCGCCTGCCGGCCGACCTGAAAGGCCTGCGCCTGCTGATCCTCAACCGCGGCGAACTGGAAACCCGCGCCGGCCGCGCGCTGCCGACCGAAGCCGAGGTACGCGCCGCCTGCCGCGACGTGCAAGCCCAGGGCGCGCAGGACGTCATCGTCACCTGCGGCAGCCAAGGCGTGTTCCACACCCGCGACGGCGAGCTGGTTTGGCTGGCCGCTCACCAGGTGGACGTGGTCGACGTCACCGGCGCCGGCGACGCCTTCTCTGCGGCCGTCTGCTGGTCGCTGTACCAGGGCAGCGCCGACCTGACGCTGGCTTGCCGGCGCGGCCTGAAGGTCGCCGCGATGACGCTTGAATCGCAGGAGACGGTGTCGCCGATGCTGGCCGCCGATGTCCTCGACGAGATCAACGACTTCGACCTGTCGGCGGAATACAACCCGCCGCTCTTCCCCAACAAGGCTTAAGGAATCCCACCATGCATCAATATTTGCTGTTTTCGCCCGAAGTGGCGGCTGCCCGCGCCGCCGGCAAGCCGGTCGTCGCGTTGGAATCGACCATCATCTCGCACGGCATGCCGTATCCGCAGAACGTGCAGATGGCGCGTGAAGTGGAACAGATCATCCGCGACGGCGGCGCCGTGCCGGCCACCATCGCCATCATCGGCGGCAAGATCTGCATCGGCCTGTCGGAAGAACAGCTGGAACTGCTGGGCACCTCGCCCGACGCCATGAAGGTCAGCCGCCGCGACCTGCCCTACGTGCTGGCGCAATCGAAACTGGGCGCCACCACCGTGGCGGCGACCATGATCTGCGCCGAACTGGCCGGCATCCCGGTGTTCGTCACCGGCGGCATCGGCGGCGTGCACCGCGGCGCCGAGACCAGCTTCGACATCTCGGCCGACCTGCAGGAACTGGCGCAAACGTCGGTGGCGGTGGTGTGCGCCGGCGTCAAATCCATCCTCGACATCGGCCTGACGCTGGAATACCTGGAGACCCACGGCGTGCCGGTGCTCAGTGTGGGACAGCGCGGCTTCCCCGCCTTCTTCACGCGCGAGAGCGGCTTCAACGCCGACTTCCAGCTCGACACGCCGGCCGAACAGGCGGCCTTCATCCACACCAAGTGGCAGCTGGGCCTCAAGGGCGGCGTGGTGGTCAGCAATCCGGTGCCGGCCGCCGACGCGATGCCGCAGGCGGAGATCGACGCCATCACCGCGCAGGCCTTGCAGGAAGCCGCTGCGCAAGGCGTCACCGGCAAGAACGTCACGCCCTTCCTGCTCAGCCGCATCAAGCAGCTGACCGAGGGCCGCAGCCTGGCGGCCAATATCGCGCTGGTGAAGAATAACGCCCGTTGCGGCGCCGCCCTCGCGGTGGCCATGCTGACCACCTGACCCGTCATTCCCGCGCACGCGGGAATCCATGCTGAGCGTGCCATCAGGCGTTCTATGGATTCCCGCCTTCGCGGGAATGACGGTGGATCGCTCACTAGAGAACACGCCATGTCCATCGATCTGAAACAACTAAGATACTTCCTCGCCGTCGCAGAAGAAAAGAGTTTCAGCCGCGCCGCCGAGCGCCTGCACATTTCGCAGCCGCCTTTGAGCCAGCAGATCATGAAGCTGGAAAGTGAACTGGGCGTGAAGCTGTTCGCCCGCACCACCCGCACCTTCGAGCTGACGGTGGCGGGCAAGGCCTTGATGGGCGAAGCGTCCGACCTGCTGGGCAAGATGCGCATGACCATCGACACCATCCGCCAGATCGACCGCGGTGAAGTGGGCCGGCTGCGGGTGGGCATCGTCGGCTCGGCGATGTGGGGACCGATACCGAGCTTGCTGGAAGAGTTCCAGACCAAGTTCCCGCGCGTGAGCTGGACCCTGCACGAATTGGGACCGACGCTGCAATACGACGCGCTGCGCGCCAAGCAGATCGATGTCGGCTTCTGGCGCGAGCCCAGGCTGGACGAGGATGACCTGAAAAACGACAACCTGCGCCAGGAGCTGTGCTTCCGCGAAGATGTGTGCGTGGCCATCAATGAACATCACCCGCTGGCCAAGCAGGAAGCGATCGAGCTGACCGACATCGCCGACGAGCCGATGCTGACGCTGGCGTTGGACAAGTCGTCCTTCCCGCGCTACCTGATTCAATGCTGTGTGAAGGCCGGCTTCCAGCCGACCATCTTCCAGGAGGCGTCCGAGCCGCAGACGCTGCTGGCGATGGTGGGTGCGGGCCTGGGGGTGGCGCTGCTGCCGGAGACCACCAGCCGCATCGGCTGGCCGGGCGTGGTGTTCCTGCCGATCCGTACCAATCCGCCGTCGGCGAACCTGTACATCACCTACACCACGCTGGACGACGCGCCCGTGGTGCGGGCTTTCCTGAATATCCTTAAACCCGTAAAGCCGGGGGTCAGACCCTGACCCTTCCCCTCATATCTGATAGGTCATCACCATAGTCGCCAGCTCGATCAATGCGTCGTCGATCTGGCGCCTCGATAAAAAGTGCTGTTTCATTTCAAGTAGCCAGTGCTGAGCCAACGAAAGTATAGACAGAGTATTGGCAGCTTTCTTCGCACTGCCATATTGGACGGTATATCCTGCTGCGCGTGCGGCCAAGCCTATCAGCCACAGGGCAAAGCCGAGCAAGGATGCGATGAGCAACAAAATGGCGAGTCGATTCGGTTTGCGCGTTTGGCTGTTGCTAAGGCCCAGTCCCCATTGAGCGTTCTTCAGATCGCGGAAGGTTTGTTCGATCTGCATGCGCTTGCTGTACAAGGCCACCACGGCTGGGGCGCCAAGCTTGGCCAGAGATGGAGACACCGCCAGCAGCCACGGTTCATGCTGCGCTCGACGTTGTTTTTTATTATGTCGGCTTTGCGAGTCTTTTCCGTAGACGGTCTTGGCCTTGCGATCTTTGGGCGCGTTTTTGACCATGGCCAAGCGACAGGGTACGGGGTTCGATCGCGCATAGTCGAAACACCCCAGGTCACGCACCTGCCGCTTTGTATCGGCGTAATGTTCTTTACAGCCGCGCCACTCGGTTGCGCCGGCGGCCCGCACCATATCGCGGTTGCGAATTCTACCGATCCAGGAAAATCCGAGCTTATCGAGCATCTTGAACCAAGTTGCACGAAAACCTGCATCGGTGATGATCACCGGCTGACATTGCGGTGTCAGCACAGTACGCAGGATTTGCATAAGGCGACGGTGGACCACAGGAGAACCATAGTGGCTAGTCGGATGCACCTCCTCATAGAGGACGATGGCACGTCCCTGTACGACAACCGCGGCCCGCAGTACATGCTGACTGACGTCACGCAGCAAATCGGACCAGTCGACGATGATGGCGATCTGCGTTTGACCTTGCAAAACGCGCCGCGCCAGCGCGCGATATGCCGCGATGCGCTCACCGGCAAGATGCTCATTGCTCAATAGTCGATCACAGCGCTTGATGCGATGACGTAGCGAGCATGTGGCCGGTATCGCTTTGCTCACCTTTAGCAAACCAAGTCCGCCACGCTGAGCGGCATCGGTCATCAATGCCAGGCACTGTCGCCGCTTGGCGTGCATCCCCGGGCATTGGTCAGCCAATAAATCTTGTATGATTCTCTGTGCATGCATGGTCTGTTTCCTTTGTTCGCAGTTTGGTCGCTACGAATGAAAGGGGTAACACAGCCATGCATGCACCGTTTTTAAGAAGAGAAGTTAACAGGACTCAGATTTGTTTACAAGATAATTTGAGGGGAAGGGTCAGGGTCTGACCCCGTACGGGGTCAGACCCCTTTGGCTGCGGACTGCGACGAAGTCACCGGCGCATTCCCGGGATTAGTGCGTCACGCCGCCCGCTTCGCGCATGTCCACATCGTGGGCCATCGTGGTGCGGATGGCGATGCGCAGGCCTTCGACCATGTCTTCCAGCTTCATGCTGGCCGAACCCGGATGCGCCGCCGCCTGCTGCGGCAAATACGGAATGTGTATGAAACCGGCGCGCATGGTCGTGCCCCACTCGTGCGCCTGATGCATCAGGCTATAGAACACGTGGTTGCACACATAGGTGCCCGCAGTCTGCGACACCGACGACGGCAGGCCCGCCTCGCGCAGCGCATGCACGATCGCCTTGATCGGCAACGTGGCGAAGTAGGCCGCCGGGCCGTTGGTGACGATGGGCTGGTCGACGATCTGCCGCTTCTGGTTATCGGCGATCGGCGCGTCGTCGATGTTGATGGCGATGCGCTCCACCGACAGATCGACCCGGCCGCCCGCCTGCCCGACCGCGATCACGATGCTGGGCTGGAGCTCTTCCACCGCCTGGTGCAGCATCTTGCTGGCCTGCCCGAACACGCACGGCAACTGGCGCGAATGGACCACGAAGTCGCCTTCGTGCCAGCCCTGGAGTGTGCGCACCGCTTCCCACGAGGGGTTGATGGTCTCCTTGTTAAACGGCTCGAACCCGGTCAACAATATTATCTTTTTCATCTACATGTACTCCGTTTGCTGCGCTGTTTGTGCGCTACTCTACTCCAAGTCATCTGCACGTCACATGTTCATTAGAAAATAAAGAAGTGCAATATTGGCAAGCAATAGCGGCAATGCGGTGCCCACCTGGATCTTCACCACGGCGTTCTTGTCGGGCAGCTCCAGCAGCGCGGCGGGTACGATATTGAAGTTGGCGGCCATGGGTGTCATCAGCGTGCCGCAGTAGGCGCTGAACATGCCGATCGCCGCCATCACCGCCGGATTGGCGTGGTACACGCCCACCAGCACCGGGATGCCGACGCCGCCCGCGATCACCGGAAACGCAGCGAAGCCGTTGCCCATGATGACGGTGAACAGCGCCATGCCGATGCAATACACCGCCACCGCCACCAGCCGCACATCGAGGTTGATGTAGGACGTGACCACATGCGCCACCGCCTTGCCCATGCCGGCCTCAGTGAACAGCAGTCCCAGCACCGCCAGCATGTGCGGCAGCACCACCGCCCAGCCCAGGTGATCGATCAGGCGGCGCGATTCGCGCATCGCCTGCATCGGCGTGGCGCGCGTCAGCCAGCACGCGGTGGCCACCGCGAACAGCGAACCGCAACCGAGGCTGACCAGGGTGGCGTTCTTCGGATCGAGCAGCAACAGGCCGCCCAGGTGCACATCCTTGAGCAGGGTCGAACCGATGACCGTGGTCGCCGGGATGATCAGCGCCGGGATCAGCAAGCGATGGCCGAGCCGCTGCGCGCTGCTCTTGCGTTCCTCCTGCGTGCGCTCGCCGTAGCGGCCCAGCGCCACGCCGCCGAAGCCGGCGATCAGCGCCATCACCACCATCAGCACGCCCGCCGCCACCGGCGGCATCTGCTCGCCGGCCAGGTAGATCACGGCGTACAAGGCCCAGAACAAGGCGCTCGAATAGCGCCTGGGATTGTGCTTGTCGGTCAGCGACATGTACGCGACCAGCAGCAGCATCGCGCCCAGCACATAGTAGAAGTAATCGAGCTTGAGTATCATGCCGGCTCCTTCACCGCCAGCATCGCGCGGGCGATGTGCGCGTCCAGCCGGTGCAGGCGATACGAGTGGATGAGGAAGGCCGTCACCGCGGTCGGTATGCCCCACAGCGCCATGTGCAGCGGATCGACTTCCAGCCCCTCGGCGCGCAGGATGGTTTGCATCAGCAGGATGGCGCCGAAGGCCACGAACACGTCTTCGCCGAAGAACAGTCCGACGTTGTCGGTGGCGGCGGACATGGCGCGGATGCGATGGCGCAGCTCCTCGGTCAGCGCCGGGTAGCGCACCTCGGCGGCGCCCTCCGCCATCGGCGCGATCAGCGGGCGCACCATGTTCGGGTGGCCGCCGATGCTGGTCAGGCCGAAGGCGGCGCTGATCTCGCGGATCGCCAGGTAGACGATCAGCAGGCGGCCGGTGGTGGCGGACTTGATGCGGGCGATCGATGCCTGCGCATGCTCCTTCAGCCCGAAGCGCTCCAGCAGGCCGATGGCGGCCAGCGGCAGCAGCAGGATCAGCGGCAGGTTGCGGGTCTTGATGAAGGCCGTGCCCAAGGTGGCGAGCAAGTGTTCGACCGGCATGGCGGCGGCGAAGCCGGTGACGGCGCAGGCGGCGATCACCACCAGCACAGGATGGGCGCGCAGCGCGAAGCCCAGGATGATGACGGCCACGCCGAGCAGCGGCCACAGATTGACGACGGTATGATTCACGAATCAGGCTCCATCCATAAAAAAAAATCCCCGCACATCTTACGATGCGCGGGGATTTTCAGATAGCGGTCAATTTAGAAGTTGACCTTGAAGGTGCCGCCCCAGGTGCGCGGCTCGTTCAACATACCGGTCAGGTTGTCGAAGTCGATGGCGCCGAGGATCACGCGCTTGTCGGTGATGTTGCGGCCGAACAGCGCCACTTCATACTTGCCGTTGTCCCACTTGTAACCGGTGCGCACGCCACCCTCAACCAGCGACTTGGCCTTGTACTCAGGCGCCTCGTACAGGAAGAAGTTGTAGCTGCTGCGGTAGGTCCAGTCGGTGTAGGCGTAGAACTCGCCGTTGCCGATGTCCTTGCTGTACTTCAGGGTGAAGTTCAGCTGGGTCTTCGGTGCGCGTGGCAGCGGGTTGCCATCGATCTTGGAGGTGCCCGCGAACGGACCGGCCGCATTGGTCGGGGTGCAACCGTAAGGGTTAGGCGCGGTGTTCGGCAGATTGCCGCAGTATTGCACGAACAGGTTCTTGTCCTTGATCTCGGTGTCGTTGTAGCTGCCGCCCAGGGTCATGCTGAACTCGTCGCTCAGATTGGCCTGGAAGTCCACTTCAACGCCCTGGCCGGTCACTTTTTCAGCATTGATCAGCTGGTTCATATTGATCGTGCCGCTACCGGCGGTCAGCTGCTTGTCCTTGACGCGGTACTGGAACACCGAGGCGCTCAGGCGCGCGCGCTTGTCGAACAGGTCCTGCTTGATGCCGGCTTCATACGACAGCGCTTTTTCGGCGCCGGCGAACGATGGCTTGTCGCCCAGGCCGTTCAAGCGCCCCTGCATCGACGGCGCGCGGTAGCCGGTGGCCACGCGGGCGAACAGGTTGGTGGTCTTGTTGAGCTCATACGTGCCGCTCATATCCCAGCTGACATTGTGCGAGGTATTGTCGATCTCGAACGGGCCGGACATCTTCGGCGGTTCGTAGCGCACAGCCGAGAAGTCCTTCTTGTCGGTGGTGTAGCGCAGGCCGCCGCGCAGCTTCAGCTTGTCGCTGACGGTGTAGTTCAGCGAGCCGAAAGCCGCCCACGAATTGGCGTGCTGGAACTGCTGCGCGTAGGCGGCGTTCTGCGGATTGCCGGCGCCGAAGGTGTCGAAGCTGATCGAGTCGATCTGGATGTCTTCGTTGAAGAAGAACAGGCCGCCGATCCACTGCAACGGGCCCTTGTAGTTGGACTCGGCGCGGAACTCTTGCGAGAACTGCTTGTGGTTAGGCAGCAGGTCGGCCGTTTCAACCGCGAACGGGATGAAGCCCGGACCGTACGGCGGCGCGTACGACGCGCCGTAGCCGCCGTCGACATCGGCGCGGCTGTTGAACTTCAGCGTTTCGTAGCCGGTGATCGAGTGCAGCGTGATGTCGTCCAGGTTGTACTTCAGGCGGATATTGCCGCCCTTGGTGGTCAGCTTCTGGTAGTTGATGCCGTCGCTCGGGTAGGAGCCGTAGTCGAAGCCGTCTACCAGGTCGTTGCTGCCCTTCTTGATGATGTTGGCGCGGAACAGCGTGGCGCTGCCGTGGTAGTCGCGCTCGTGGTAGTTGAACAGCGCGCTGAAGTCCTTGCTCGGCTTGACCAGCGCTTGCAGGCGGAAGGCGTTGTCGCCGTAGCCTTCGAAGTCCTGGGTGCCCTTGTTCGGGGTGGGATTGGTGTTGTGCACGCGGTCGCCGCGGTGCTGGCTGGTGCCCGAGAAGCGCAGCGCGATGGTATCGCTGACCGGGATGTTGAACATGCCTTCGGCGGTCTTGGACGAGTAGTTGCCCAGGCCCAGGGTCAGGTAGCCCTCTTGCTTGAAGACCGGCCTGGCCGAGTCGAACTTGATCACGCCGGCCGGCGAGTTGCGGCCGAACAGCGTGCCCTGCGGGCCGCGCAGCACTTCAACCTGGTCCACGTCGAACACGGGGAAGCCCTTCAGCATGGCGTTTTCCTGGACGATGTCATCCATCACCAGGCCCACAGGCTGGGAAGCGTTCAGGTCGAAGTCGGTGTTGCCCAGGCCGCGAATGTAGAAGCGCGGGAAGGTGCGGCCGTAGTCCGATTCCACGTTGACCGACGGCGAACGGCCGGCCAGGAAACGGATGTCGGCGGCGCCCGAGGTCAGCACGTCGAGCTTGTCGCCCTTGAGCGTGGCGATCGACATCGGCACGTCCTTGATGTTCTCCGCGCGGCGCTGCGCCGTCACGATCACGGTTTCCAGCTGGCCTTTGGTGGCCGCTTCCGGGGCGTCGGCGGCTGCATCGGCGGCCATGGCCGCGTGCAGGGGGAATGCGCTTGCAACTGCCAACGCGATCAGCGATCGCGCTGCGTAACCACTACTTTTTTTGCTCATGAGTCCTGCTCCCTATTGTGTAGGCAAGGTTGAAATATCAATCCAGAATCTCGCCTTCGCCGTTGATGACAGCGGGCGATGTCTTTGTTTATATTGGTAAAAATGTATCGAAACTACGAGGTTTCGCATAAAAATATGCAAACTGCCAACCATGCTAGCATGGAAAAAAATCACAGAAACTCACTTTCTGAGTGATTCGATTCATATCAATTTTATATAAATAGCTAAATAAAATCGAATTTGTCGTACATATCGCCGCTGATGCATAGTATTGGACGGCCTCCAACCCAGGCCGCCTGGCACGGGAAATCCACCCTGCTTGCAGGTAAATTGTTGATTTCCAAGGCAAGACCGGATGCCCTGAAAGCCCCGCTCCATGCGGAAAATTATTTATCCAACAAGCAGGAAATTTTTCCAATCGGACAAAAAAGCAACAGCACAAAAATATTAAATTCGGCACTTACTGTTGCGGCAGTGCGACATGATCCCCAGCACTGGCCGCCAGGACACAATCTTGGACGGAAGATGTAGATGAATAACATGCTCGAACATAGCCGCCTGCGCGCGGTCGGCGATCTGGGACAACAAATCTGGCTCGACAACCTGAGCCGCAACCTGCTCGCCTCCGGCCAGCTGGCGGACCTGATCGCCGCCGACGGCATCCAGGGCCTGACCTCCAACCCGGCGATCTTCTACCACGCCATCCAGCACGACAGCGCCTACCAGGCCGCCCTGCCGCAGCTGCGCAGCGCGCTGGCGACGCCGGAGGCGCGCTTCGAGGCGCTGGTGTTGCCGGACGTGCAGCGCGCCTGCGACCTGTTCGCGCCGCTGTACCGCGAGTCCGACGGCCGCGCCGGCTTCGTCAGCTTCGAAGTGTCGCCGCGCCTGAGCCACGATGTTGACGGCACCATCGCCGCCGCCAAGCGCCTGTGGGCCGCCATCGCCCGGCCGAACGTGATGATCAAGATCCCGGCCACGCCGGCCGGCATCGCCGCGCTGGAGGAAGTGATCTACGCCGGCATCAACGTCAACATGACGCTGATCTTCACCGCCAGCCAGATCCACGCGGTGCGCGCCGCCCACCGCCGCGGCCTGGCGCGCCGCCTGCAGGACACCGCCTCGGTGCAGCGCATCGCCAGCGTGGCCAGTGTCTTCATCAGCCGCATCGACGTCGCCGTCGACGCCCTGCTGGACAACTCGGCCGACAGCAGCGCCGTCGCCCTGCGCGGCCGCGCCGCCATGTGCGCCGCCCGCATCGCCTATCACGACTGGAAGAACGACGGCGGCTTCTCGGTGTTCGCCGCCTTCGGCGCCACGCCGCAATGGCTGCTGTGGGCCAGCACCGGCACCAAGCATCCGGAGCAGCGCGACGTGCGCTACGTCGAAGGCTTGATCGGCCCGCACACCATCAACACCGTGCCCGACGCCACGCTGGCCGCCTTCCGCGACCACGGCGAGGCGGTCGCCACGCTGCTCGACGCCGACATCGACGCCGACCGCGCCGTGATGGCGCAACTGGCGCGCCACGGCATCGATCTGGAAACGGTGGGCCAGCAGTTGCTGGCCGCCGGCTTGCTGCAATTTGAACAAGCTTTTGACAAACTACTGGCGCTGACGGCGTAAAACCCCCGCGAACTCCGAGGCAAACCTCTAAAAATCAGGGGTTCGCAGCGATATAGCGGCGCCAAATTACATGTTTCGCCCAATAAAAATATACAATATCGATCTTCCAGGAGCCTATTCATGAAACTTTCACAACTTAGTTTGACGGTTGCAGCACTGTTTATCGCTGCCAGCGCGTCCGCGGCCGCCCCAAAACTTGGCATCGTGTATGACGCAGGCGGCAAGTTCGACAAGTCGTTCAACCAGTCCGCTTTTGAAGGCGCCTCGCGCTTCAAGAAGGAAACCAACATCAATTTCATCGAGGTGCAAGCCTCCAGCGACACCCAGGCCGAACAGGTGCTGCGCGGCTTGGCCCGCAAAAACCTGGACCTGATCGCCTCGATCGGCTTCGCCCAGCAGGCAGCCGTGCAGAAGGTCGCCAAGGAATTCCCGAAAGTCCACTTCGTGCTGATCGACGGCGTGGCGCAGGGCGCCAACGTCAATTCCATCACCTTCAAGGAAGAAGAAGGCTCCTACCTGGTCGGCGTGGCCGCGGCCATGGCGTCCAAATCCAAGAAGCTGGGCTTCATCGGCGGCGTCGACATCCCGCTGATCCGCACCTTCGCCTGCGGCTATGCCCAGGGCGCCAAGTCGGTCAATCCGAAGATCGAAGTGAGCAACAACATGGTCGGCACCACGTCCGACTCGTGGAACAACCCGGCCAAGGGCGGCGAACTGGCGCGCTCGCAGTTCGACCGCGGCGTTGACGTGGTGTTTGCCGTGGCCGGCGGTTCGGGCCTGGGCACGCTGCAAACGGCCAAGGAAAAAGGCAAGCTGGCCATCGGCGTCGACTCCAACCAGAACAGCCTGTACCCAGGCACCATCCTGACGTCCATGGTCAAGCGCGTGGACAACGCCGTGTACGAATCCTTCATGCTGATGAAAAACGGCACCTGGAAGGCCGGCGTCACCGCCAAGGGCCTGAAGGAAAACGGCGTCGATTGGGCGCTGGACGGGAACAACCGCAAGCTGATCACGCCGGAAATCGAAAAGCGCGTCCTTGGTGCCCGCAAGGACATCATCGACGGCAAAGTAAAAGTCATCGACATCCGTTCGGGCGCTGCCTGCCCGGCCTGACACCTGTTTGAACATTGAGCGCGCCGCCGGAGGAGTTTCCTCATGCGGCGCGTTTAATTTTTACTTAACTCCGCACCGAAAACGATCCTATGCAGCCAGCAGTAGAATTTCGCGGCATCTCCAAGCATTTTGGGGCCGTCAAAGCGAACACGGACGTCAGCTTCACCATCGCCAAGGGTTCGATCCACGGCCTGGTGGGCGAGAACGGCGCCGGCAAATCGACCCTGATGAGCATCCTGTACGGATACTACCGCGCCGACGGCGGGGAGATCCTGCTCGATGGCCAGGCGCGCAACATCCGCAACAGCCAGGAAGCGATCACGCTGGGCATCGGCATGGTGCACCAGCACTTCATGCTGGTCGAGAACATGACCGTGCTCGACAACGTAATGCTGGGCAGCGAAGGCGGCTTCCAGCTCAAGTCCAAGCGCGCCGCCGTCGAGGCGCAGCTGCGCGAGATCTGCACCCGCTACCGGCTCGACGTCGATCCGCTGGCCACCATCGCCGACCTGTCGGTGGGCGCGCAGCAGCGCGTGGAGATCCTCAAGCAGATCTACCGCAGCGCCAACATCCTGATCCTGGACGAGCCGACCGCCGTGCTGACCGCGCAGGAGACCGCATCGCTGTTCGAGATCCTGCGCCTGTTCAAGGAACAGGGCAAGACCATCATCCTGATCACCCACAAGCTGCAGGAGATCCTCGACATCACCGACACCGTCACCGTGATGCGCGGCGGCCGCGTGATCGGCGCCGTGGCGACCGCCGGCACCACCAAGGAAGACCTGGCCAACATGATGGTCGGCCGTCCGATCGAGAACAACCTGCCGCGCAAACCGTACAATCCGGGCGCGCCGGTGCTGCAGGTCGAGAACCTGCAACTGCAGGACGAGCAGCAGGTCAAGCTGCTGGCCGATATCGGCTTCACGCTGCGCGCCGGCGAGATCGTCGCGATCGCCGGCGTGTCCGGCAACGGCCAGAGCGAGTTGATGGAGATCCTGTCGGGCATGCGCCTGCCGACCTCCGGCAAGCTGGACTTCCTGGGCAAGGCGCTGCCGTTCGCCGGCCGTTCGGACGCCGACGGCCTGCCGCGCACCTTCCGCGAGCTGGGCATCGCCCACGTGCCGGAAGACCGCCTGCGCGACGGCGTGGTGAAGGCCTTTTCGGTCATGCACAACACCATCCTCGGCTACCAGGACAAGCTTAAGAACCGCTGGGGCCTGCTGAACTTCAAGGCCATCGCGGCCCGTTGCGAAGAGCTGATGAAGAACTTCGACGTCCGCCCCAACAACCACGACCTGCGTATCGGCCTGCTCTCCGGCGGCAACCAGCAGAAGGTGGTGATCGCGCGCGAAGTGCTGGCGCAGCCGAAGCTGATGCTGGTCGGCCAGCCGACCCGCGGGGTCGACATCGGCACCATCGAAAGCATCCACGCCCAGCTGCTCAAGCTGCGCGACGAGGGTGTGGCGATCCTGCTGGTGTCCGTGGAGCTGGAGGAAGTGCGCGCGCTGGCGGACCGTATCCTGGTCATGTGCGGCGGCCGCATCACCGGCGAACTGAAAATTGAGGAATTCGACACTACCCGTATCGGCTTGCTGATGGGCGGAATGCACAAATCATGAATAAAGACCTGCCACGCTGGGCAACCGCGTTTGTAATGCCCGTCCTGAACCTGTTGTCGGCCCTGCTGGTGACCGCGCTGGTGATCCACCTGCTCGGCGAGAGCCCGACCGAATCGCTGGCGATCCTGATCAACAGCGCCGTCGTCAATCCGGAGGGCCTGAGCTACACGCTGTTCTACGCCTCGACCTTCATCTTCACCGGCCTGGCCGTTTCCATCGCCATGGAAGCGGGCCTGTTCAACATCGGCGCCGAGGGCCAGATGTACTTCGCCGGCCTTGGCCTGACGCTGGCCATGCTGACCTTCGACAGCTCGCTGCCGGCCATTCTGCTGATCCCGGCCGGCATGCTGGGCGCGGCGCTGTTCGGCGCCCTGTGGGCGTTCGTGCCCGGCTACCTGCAGGCGAAACGCGGCAGCCACGTGGTGGTGACCACCATCATGTTCAACTACATCGCCGGTGCGCTGATGAACACCGTGATCGTCAAGCTGGTGCCGCCGGGCGAGCAAAATCCCGCCAGCCGCGCGTTCGCCGCCGCCGCCGAGATGCCGCGCCTGAACCAGTGGTTCCCCGTCCTGGGCGAGACGCCGCTCAACATCAGCTTCCTGCTGGCGATACTGGCGCTGGTGATCTACGGCGTGGTGATGTCGCGTTCGTCGTGGGGCTACAAGCTGCGCGCCACCGGCTTGAACAAGCACGCCGCGCACTACGCCGGCATCCGCATCAGCAAGATGATCATCATCGTCATGCTGATCTCGGGCGCGCTGGCCGGTCTGGGCTCGGTCAACTCGATCATGGGCTCGACCCACTACCTGTCGCTCAACTTCGTCGGCGGCGCCGGCTTCATCGGCATCGCGATCGCGCTGATGGGCCGCCAGCACCCGGTCGGGATCTTCCTGTCGGCGGTGCTGTTCGGCGCGCTGACCCAGGGCGGCTTCGACCTGTCGCTGGAAAAGCAGAACATCCCGCCGGAGACGGTGATCCTGGTCCAGGGCCTGATCATCCTGTTCTGCGGCGCGATGGAAAACCTGTACGCGCCGGCCATCGCCAAAATGCTCAAACTGAAGAAGTGAGAACCCTATGACTTTCGACGACCTCCATCTCGGCAGCATCCTGGTGTCCACCGTGCGCAACGCGCCGGTGCTGATTTTCGCCGGCATGGCCGGCCTGTTTGCCGAACGTTCGGGCGTGATCGACATCGGCCTGGAAGGCAAGATCCTGGCGTCGGCGTTCGTCTCGGCGGCCGTCGCCTTCACCACCCAGAATCCTTGGTACGGCGTATTGGCGGGGGTGGCGATTTCGATGCTGCTGGCCAGCCTGCAGGCGTATATCGCCATCACCCAGAAAGGCAACCAGCTGGTGGCCGGCATCGCCATCAACATCGCCATGAGCGGCCTGACCTTCGTGCTGGCGCAGTACTTCTTCCAGCAGGGTGGACGCACGCCGGACCTGGGCTCGGCGCGCCTGTTCGACGTGGTGCTGCCCGGCTCCGCCGCGGTGGCGCAGATTCCCTTCCTCGGCTGGTTCTACGGCCACCTGGTCGGCGGCCATTCGGTGCTGGTGTACCTGGCGTTCGCGCTGGTGCCGCTGGTGCACTGGATCGTCTACCACAGCCGCTTCGGCCTGCGCCTGCGCGCCTGCGGCGAGAATCCGCACGCGGCCGATGCGGCCGGCGTCGACGTGGCGCGCCAGCGCTACATGGCGATGCTGATCGCCGGTTTCCTGTGCTCGTTCTCGGGCGCCTACCTGTCGCTGGTGCAGAGCGGCTTCTTCCTGCGCGACATGTCGGCCGGCGCCGGCTACCTGGCGCTGACCGCGATGGTGTTCGGCAACTGGCGTCCGTTCTACACCTTCCTCGGCTGCCTGATGTTCGGTTTCTTCGGCGCCGTGCAAATCCAGATCGAGGGCGTGGACCTGCCGCTGATAGGCCGCCTGCCGGGCGCGCTGATCCAGATGGTGCCCTACCTGCTGACCGTGGTCGTGCTGGCCGGCCTGATGGCCAAGTCGGTGGCGCCGAAAGCGCTGGGCACGCCGTTCGTCAAGTCTCGCTAACGCAGCGAGCGCATATAGGACAGCAGGTCGGCGACCTGCTGTTCATCCTTGATCCCCCAAAAACGCATGCTGGTCCCCGGCACCACGTCATGCGGCGCGCGCAGGTATGCGGCCAGCGTTTTCTCGTCCCACACCAGTCCCGACTTCTTCATCGCTTCCGAGTACTTGTAGTCCTTGGTCGACGCCGCGCGCCGGCCGAAGATGCCGTTCAGCTGCGGCCCGAAACCGCCCTGCGCGTATGGTCCGACCTGATGGCAGGCAGCGCAGCGCTTGAACAGCGCCTCGCCGGCCTTGGGATCGCCCGCCGCCGCGACCTGCCCTGCCGCCAGCAGCGCCGCTAAAAAAAATGTTCTCATGCGGAGATCTTATCGCCTATTAAAAACAGCGTCGCCGGCCTACCGCACGCAGGGTATCGAGGTGGTGCTGGCGCCCTGAGGCGCGCCGCCGTTTGCGCTAAAACTCTTCCCATTCGCTATCCGCCTTGGCGGACGCCTTGGGCGCAGCCTTGGCGATGGCGACGGGTTTGCTTGCCGCAGCGCGGACCGGCGGCGCAACGGCGCGCGGTGCCGCAGGCGGCGCCTTGCGCGCCGGCGCCACCGGTGCCGCCGGCGCGGCGCCGCGATCCAGCTTGAACACGCTGACCGCCTGCGCCAGGTGCGCGGCCTGCTCCTGCAAGCTCTCCGCCGCGGCCGCGGCCTCCTCCACCAGCGCCGCGTTCTGCTGCGTCACGCCGTCCATCTGCACGATGGCCTGGTTGACCTGCGAGATGCCCTCGCTCTGCTCCGCCGTGGCGACGGTGATCTCACTCATGATCGCCGTCACGCGGCGCACGCTCGACACCACCTCCTCCATCGTGCTCCCCGCCTCGTCCACCAGCCGGCTGCCATCGGCCACCTTGCTGACCGAATCGTTGATCAGCTCCTTGATCTCCTTGGCCGCCGCCGCGCTGCGCTGCGCCAGGTTGCGCACTTCCGACGCCACCACCGCAAAACCGCGCCCCTGCTCGCCGGCCCGCGCCGCCTCCACCGCCGCATTCAGCGCCAGGATATTGGTCTGGAACGCGATGCCGTCAATGACACTGATGATGTCGACGATCTTTTTGGACGAATCGTTAATCGACGCCATCGTCGCCACCACCTGCGACACCACCGCGCCGCTGCGCTGCGCCACCTCCGAGGCCGATCCGGCCAGCTGGTTGGCCTGGCGCGCGTTCTCCGCATTCTCCTTGACGGTGCTGGTCAGTTCCTCGACCGAGGCGGCGGTTTCCTCCAGCGCGCTGGCCTGCTGCTCGGTGCGCGCCGACAGGTCGCTATTGCCGTGCGAGATCTCGGCGCTGCCGCGCGCCACGTTCTCCGCGCTGTCGCTGACTTGCACCAGCACGTTGTGGATATTGCCGACGAATTGATTGAAGCCGTTGCCGATCAGCGCCAGCTCGTCGCTGCCGTTCACCTCCAGCTTCACGCTCAGGTCCGCGTCGCCGCTGGAGAGCGCCGTCATGCGCGAAGCCAGCGTGCGCAAAGGCGCGGTCAGGCGGAACAGCACCGTGATCAGCACCAGCGCCGTGGCCACCGCGCATACCAGCGACACGATCAGCGTGTACAGCAGCAGCTCGCGCGCAGGCGCCAGCGCCACGCTTTTCGGGAAGGTCAGCTGCACCGACCAGGGGCCGGTCTCGCCGTGGATGAACAGCGGTTGCAACAGATGCAGCTGGCCCTGCTCCTCGTATTCATAGGCCTGTCCCTGGCGCACGCGATCGAGACCGGCGGCCGGCACGTCGTCGGCCTTCTTGCCCAGCTTGTCGGCGACGGGATGGCTGGCGTACAGGCCGCCGTTGGAAATGAGACTGAGCCTGGCGCCGTCGATCACTTTCAATTCGGTGAGGATACTGGTCAGGCGGGTCAGCATGAAGTCGGCGCTGGCCGTGCCCTGGAATTTACCCTCGATCATGATCGGCGCCACCAGCGACGCCATCAGCGTCGGCTTGCCGTCCACCGGATAAATGTATGGCTCGGTGAAGAACACTTTGCCGCTTCGCTTGGGGATGTCGTACCAGTCGTTGGCGCCCGGTGCGCTGTCGAACACGATGGGTTCAACGTGGGTGCCGCCGCCGCTGGCGCGGGTCCAGTACGGCATGAAGCGCCCGGTGGCGTCGTACAGCGGCAGCTTGCCGGCGAAGTCGGCGTCCTTGCCATCGAGCGCATTCGGTTCCCACGTGACGGCGGCGCCGATCAGGTCTTCCGACCCAAGCAGCGTGGCCTTGACCATCTCGTTGATCTGGTCGCGCGCGAGCGCCTGGTTGGCGGCACGCGTGCCGCGCATGGCGCCGGCCAGGTTGACCACCGCCGACAAATTGCCGACGATGCGCGCCTGCAGCGCGCCCGCCACTTCGCGCGCCGAGGTACGGGCCAGGTTCATCGCCGCAGCTTCCGCGCTGGCGCTGCTGCGGACGCCGATGACGGTGGCCGTCACGGCGAGGCTGAGCACCACCAGCGCGGTGGCCGCCGCGCAGATCTTGCCGTTCAGGGAAAGGGAGATGCCGAAGCGCGAACGCGAACCCGGCGCAGTGGAGGAAGTCGAAAAGGCTGTGGTCATGTCGGGCCCGGAAAGTGGAATCAGAACGTTCGCGTCAGCGCCAGCACCAGCGTGCCGTCGGCGGGGTTCGACGTCTCGATCACGCCGGCGGAATTGGGAATGCCCAGCGTGTAGTTGTCGTAGGCGCCGGTCTTGCCGTGCGCCTTGGTGTAGGCCGCCGAAACCGCCCATCCCGGCGCCAGCGCCTTGGTCACGCCGGCCTTGTAGTCGCGCCAGCTCCACATGCTGTTGTTGGCCACGCGTCCATGGCCGAAGTGCAGGTTGAGCGTGTAGCCGTCGCCCAGCTCCACGTTCGCGCCCAGGTCCAGGTAGCCGGTGCCGCGCGCGTTCTCGATGCCGAAGAATTCCCTGGTCACCGTGTAGTAGTACTTGGCGTAGGCGAACTTGTAGGTCAACCCCAGCGCCAGCTCGGCGTAATCGTAGGTGGTGCGGGTGGCGCGTATCTCGGCGCCCGGATATTTGTAGTAGTAGACGCCGGCGCTGTAGCCGGCATCGCCGGCCGTGCCGCCATAGGCGCCGTAGATGTCCCACTCCAGCGAGCCGTTTTCAACGAAGCGGTTGCTGACGCTGGACAGCCAGGTGCCGGCGGAAAAGCCGTTCGGGCCGGCGTAATCGAAGCCGCCTTGCAGCGCCGGCTTGCCCCAGGTCTGGCGGAAGCCGCGCGAGATATATTGCGATGCCAAAGTGACGTTGGCGGTGAATGGCGACACCGCGGGCGGCGCCGGATCGGCCGGGCTCTGGGCCAGCGCCGGCGCTGCGGCCGCGAAAGCCAGCGCGCAGGCAATGTTGATGCAAATTGCATGCTTCATAGTTCGACACCTCCGACGGCATTAAATGACAGGTGATTGACCTGATTGGGCGGCGGGGGCTGGGCCGGGTTCTAGCACGCCTCTAGCATAGGCGGATTGCAGCGTCCAAGTCAACCGCGCTGAAAAACTTGGCGGCGCGCCATCGGCCATGGCACACTAACTGTTTTGCGGGGTGCAGGCGGTATGAAGCGGAACATGGGAGATCGATTGCGAGGGCGATGCAGCACGCTGCTGCTGGCGGCCTGCGTGCTTGCGGCTCCGGCATGGGGCGCGACCCACCTCACCTATCCGCTCACCAGCGACGGCATCGACAGCCGTTACGACTACGATTGGGCGGTACTGCGGGCGGCGCTGGAAAAGACCGCGCCGCGCTACGGCGTCTTCGAGCAGCACCAGTCGCGGGTGGCGATGTCGCCGCCCCGCGTGGTGCAGGAAATGTCGTCGCCGTCGGGACGCATCAACATCTTCGTGCGCGCCACCTCGCCCGAGCTGGAGCGCCAGTTCCTGCCGGTGCGCCTGCCGGTCGACCGCGGCCTGCTGGGCTACCGGCTGCTGCTGATACGCGAGGCCGACCAGCAGCGCTTCGCCGGCATCAAGACCGTCGCCGACCTGCGCCAGCTGCGCGCTGGCCTGGGCCAGGGTTGGGCGGACATTCCCGTCTTCGAAAAAGTCGGCGTGCCGGTGGTGGCAGGCAGCAGCTACGACGGCCTGTTCGCCATGCTCGACGCCGACCGCTTCGATTTCTACCCGCGTTCCGTCGACGAAGCGATGCGCGAATTCCAGGAGCGCCGCGCGCTTCATCCCAGGATGGCGGTGGAGCAAACGCTGTTGCTGCACTATCCGCTGCCGCGCTACTTCTTCCTGCGGCGCGACGCCGAGGGCAGGCTGCTGGCCAAGCGCATCGAAACCGGCATGGAAGCGATGATCAAGGATGGATCGCTGAACGCCCTTTTCCAGCATTACAAGGGCGACTTGATCAAGAACACGGCCATGAACAAGCGCCGCGTCCTCAATCTCGCCAATCCCAAGCTGACGCCGCAGACGCCACTGGCGCGCGGCGAGCTGTGGTTCAATCCCCTCACCGGCAAGTAACAGCCTTTACGGCCAGATCGCCTTGAGCACGGCGGCCAGGTTGTAGCCGCCCTGGATCAGCTGCCCCTTGGCGGCGGCCGAACTGGGAACCGGATAATCGTCCGGCACCGTCAGCGCCCACACGTTGAACACTTCACCATTCTTGCCGGTCTGCTGGCCGATGGAGCCGGCCGTCACGCCTGTATGCGCCAGCTTGGCCACGGCCAGCGACTGATCGGCCCAGGCATATGGCCAGCCGATTGGATCGCCGCTGTTGACAGCCACCGCAGGCTTGCCGGCGATGGCCAGCCGCGCGAACTGCTGCGGTGTGCGCGCGCCGATGCGGCGGAACACATAGTTCACCACCGTGGTGTCCCAGTACGAATGAAAGGGACGCGTGGTCTGCGGCGCGCGCGGCGGCGTCGCCGGCGCCGGTGCCGGCTGGTCCTCCGGCGGCGCGGCTGGAATCAGCCGCGCGCCGATGGCGCTCAGCTTGACATCGTCCAGCAGCAGGTCGTTGCCGCCGCGCGCGTCGAACATATGGACCGCGTCGACCTGCGCCTGCGTCTGCGGCACCACGAAGGCGCCGTTCCTGTCCACGAACGCAGCGCCCACGTGCAACGGCTGCACCACGTCGCCGGCCAGATGGGTCAGTATCAGCAGCGCCTGGCGCGGCGTGAAGCCGTGCGGGTTGCTGGCCTTGTCGCCCTTGCCCTGCAAGGTGGCGATGCACTGCTTCAGGGTCTGCACGATATCGTTGTCGGCGGTGCCGGCGTCGTGGTCGTGGTAGTGCGCATTCTGGAACGGCACGTCGGTGTAGTGGTATTCGGCGTGCCGCGGATTGGCTGCCACGTAGGCCAGCATCTCGTCGTTCTGCGGGCCGCAATACGTGCCCTTGACGCAGTCGGCCCAGATGGAGACCCTCTCCAGGCTCTCGCCCGGCAGCAGCAAGGCCTTCACGCGCTGCCCGGCGTTGCTGCCATCGATCAGCTGGTCGGCGATGGCGCCGACCGCGCGGTGGCCGTCATTGCCCCAGGCGTGGGCGTTGAAGGAGATGAAGGCGCCGCCCAGCGCCACGGTCAAGACAAGCTTCTTCATTCAGGACTGCCCTTGGCCGGTTTTGGGTATTTTTTGTTGATGTCCAGCGGCTGCGCATACGGCGAACTCCAGGTCTGCTCGTGCAGCGCGGCCAGGCGCTGCGCCATCTTCTCGTTGCGCATCACCACCTCCAGGTTGCGCGACAAATCCATGTAGCCGCCGCTCCAGTTGCTGGTGCCGACCCAGGCCACCTGGTTGTCGATCACCATGGTCTTGCTGTGGATGACGCGCGCGAACGGAATGAAGCCGCTGCTGGCGGCCGGCAGCGTGACCACGCGGATCTCGACGTTGGGCAGCACGGCCAGGCTTTTCAGGTAGGCCTGCGGCAGTTCCTCCAGGTTCCAGTTCGACACCATCAGCTTGATCTTGACGCCGCGGTTGGCGGCGGCGCGCACCGCGTTGTCGATCACGGCGTAGTAAGGGCGCGTGCCTTTCGGGCCGTAGCTCAGCGGCGCGTAGTCCAGCAGCTGCACCCGCACCTCGCTCCTGGCTTCGGCCAGCAGCGCCGGCAGGCCCGCCTCGGAATCGCCGACGCCGGCCGGGTTGAACCGGTTGGGGCTGGACAGCAGGAAGGCGCTTTGGTGAATGTCCGGCGTGGTCGCCTTGACGTTCAGCGCCGGCGCCACCAGGCCCTGCGCGGCGATCGCCTGGGCGCGCCAGTCCTGGTTGAACACCGCCAGCACCTGGCCGACGATCCTGGCGTCGGTGATGCGCAGGCCGGTCTCGTGGATATGCTCGAACGAGCGCCAGTCGAAGTTCTGGCTGCCGATGTAGGCGACGGCGCCGTCGACCACCATGTACTTGGCGTGCAGGATGCCGTTGCCGGTCAGCTTGTTGAAGTCGATGATGCGCAGTTCCAGGTTGGGGATCGCCTTGAGCTGCTCGATGGTGGCCTTGTCCGACAGGCCCACGCCCTTCTGGTCCAGCAGGAAGCGGATCTTGACGCCGCGCTTGCCGGCCGCCGCCAGGCGCTCCACCACCTTGTTGAAGACGCTGCCCTCATGGCCGACCACGTAGAACTGCCCCAGCACGATCTCGCTTTTGGCGCCGTCGAACAACTCGCTCCAGACGGCGGCGGGGCCGCGCAGGTCGCTGCTGTGCAGCGAGGTTTCCACCGGCGCGGTCTGCACCAGTTCAAAGCCGGGGATGGAAAACTCGGCGCGCGCGGGAGCGGCCGACGCCAGCAGGGCTGGCAGTAAAACGGAAAGTAAAACGCGACGCATGGTGACTCCTAAGGTTGTTGCAGGCGCTTGATGCGGCCCTGTGCTTCGCTGCGGCCGGCCGGCTTGCCGTACTGCTCGCGCCGGGTCAGATAATCGGTCAGGGCGTCGATGTCGCGGATGTTGGTTTCGGCGCGGTTGCTGCCCAGGGTGAAGGCCGGGAAGGCGTCGCCGCCCTCGGCCAGGAAGTTGTTGACCACCACGCGGTAGGCGGTGCCGTTCTCGATCGGCACGCCGTGCAGCATCAGGCTGTCGGGCAGCACTTTGCCGCCCTCGCCGCGGCGCGGGTCCCAGGCGTAGCTGAAGCCGTCCGATACTTGCAGCAGGCCGCGCGTGATATCCCGCCCGCCGTGCCATTGCTGTTCCAGCAGGTCGCGGATCTGCGAGCCGCGCAGGTTCATCACCACCAGCGAATTGGTGTACGGCAGCGCCGCCAGCAACTGGCCGACGTTGACGCGGTTGCCGGCGCTGGTGTCGAGGTCGTGCCGCAGCGAGCCGTTGTTGACGAAGGCGATCTGCGCGCTGTAAGGCCGGCCCGCCGCCAGCGTGGCGTCGGTGACCAGGTCGCCCAGCGCGGATTCGCCGTCGTCCCGCTTTTCGCGCGGCACGCTGGGCACCGCCAGCGCCGCCACCGGGCGCGCCAGCGCACTGGCGCTGAGGTCGCGGACTTTTTTCAGGTAGGCGTCCAGCGCCGGGTTGGCAGGCCAGCTACCGGGAATCATCACTTCCTGCCTGGCGCTGACGTCGCGCAGCGTGTTGCTGGCGGTATCGACGGTGAGGCGGATGCGCGACAGCACGTGGCCGCCCATGTCGGACTGCGTCACCAGGCGGCCGTCCACGCGGCACAGGTAGCCGCGGTGCGAATGGCCGCTGACCACCAGCCGGATCGCCGGATCGAGGCGCTTGACCACGTCGACGATCGGGCCGGTCAGATGGCTGCATTCCTGCTGGTCGAACTTGTCGATGGTGCGGCCGCCCTGGTGGATCAGCACCACGAACACGCCCACGCCCTGCTTGCGCAGTTCCGGCAGCTGGCGGTTGATGGCGTCCGCCTCGTCGACGAAGTCCAGGCCGGCGATGCCGGAGGCCGGCGCCTTCTCGGTGGCCTCGCGCAGCACCGCGCCGATGAAGGCTATCTTGACGCCGTGCGCCTGCTCGATCTTGTAGGCCGGCAGCAGCGGCTTCCTGGTCACCATGTCGATGACGTTGGCGGCCAGGTACTGGAACCGCGCGCCGCGGTAGGGGTTCTCGAATGTGCAGGCCTTGTCGATGCGCGGCGACTTGCAGCCGCCGCGCTGCTGGCGCAGCAGCTCGATGCGGCCGGCGTCGAACTCATGGTTGCCGACCGAGCTGGCGCGCAGGCCCAGCAAGTCCATCGCGACTATGGTGGGCTCGTCGGCCCACATCGACGAGATCGCGGGACTGGCCCCGATCAGGTCGCCGGCGCCGACCAGCAGCAGCTCGGGGTCCTGCTTGCGCCACGCCTGCAGCGCCGCGCCCAGCGTGTCGATGCCGCCGGCGACGATGGTGCGTGGGCCCGAACCATGGGCGCTGTCGAGCACATATTTGCTGGCCTCGATATTGCCGTGGAAATCGTTCAGCGTGACCAGTTCGATCTCGGCCGTGCCAGGGGGAACGGAGGCGCAGGCGGCCAGCAGGAACGCCGACGCGGCCAGGGCACATCGGCTCAGGAATGGGTTCATGACACAAAGACTCAATCGGAATCGATTATTGTACCGCGCCGCGGGCCAGCCACATGCCGGCGGGCGGTACCGAAAAAAGAAAGGCGGCTGATGTTCCCACCAGCCGCCTTCGCTACCAAGCAGTGCCTACCAAAGATACTTCCTGCTTAGAACTCGTACTTGACGCTAGCCTGGATGGCCCATTGCGACTCGCCCTTGACCTGGCGGATATCGATGGTTTCCACATCGCGGACACGGTAGATGTACTTGCCGGCTGCGTTCAGGCCTTCGTAGTCGACGAACGAACGGGCGAAGCCGCCGTTGCTCTGGAAGCCGACTTCATTGATATGGCCCCACTTCTTGTTCAGCAGATTGCCGAAGTTGAAGATGTTCAGCGACAGCGTACCCTTGTTGTCCTTGAACAGGCCAGGGATTTCCTGCGAAATGCGCAGGTCGAAGCTGTTGGTCCAAGGCGCGAAGGAGGTATTGCGCTGGGTGACGCCGCCGATCGCCTGCTTCAGGTTGGAATCGCCGTTGACGATGCTCCAGAACTTGTCTTCGTTGGCATGGCTGGTGGCGGTATCGCCGTAGAACGCCACTTCACCCGAACCCGGCGCCGAAGGGATGTACAACAAGTCGTTGCCGCCCAGGCCGTCGCCGTTCAAGTCGTTGTTGACGGTCCAGCTGTAAGGCTTGCCCGAACGGCCTTCATAGAAGATGCCGAAGGTGGTGTTGTAGGCGCCGAACAGACGCTTGCGGAAGTTCACCAGCGCGCTGACGCGGTCTTTCACCAGGTAGTTCGAGTTGGCGTTGACTTCTTCGTTAGGATCGAAGGTGGCGCGGCCGGCGTAGTTCGACGACGAGGTCGAGGACGTCAGTGGCGACACTTCCTTGGCGTCGGTGTAGGTGTAGGCCAGCGACCAGTTCCAGCCGTTGATCATCGGACGCGACAGCGAAACGGTGGCGACGCTGCTGCCACCCTTGTCGGTTTTCTTGGCGACCAGCACGTTGTTGAACGACTTGTTGCTCAGGGCCTTGGCGGTGAAGCCGGTGCAAGCGCCATTGGTGATCGTGCCGCCGGTGGCGTTCCAGCAGGCGCTGTTGTAGCCTTGCGCGCTGTAGTACAGCGGGCGGCCGTCGCTGCCGGTCTTGGTGGCGACGCCGAGGTTGGCGTTCTCGTAGTAGATCGCGTCCTTGGCCTTGGTGTTCAGGTACTCCAGGCCCAGCACCAGGTGCTGCCATGGCAGTTCGGTTTCCAGCGCGATGTTGGACTTCCACACCGATGGCTGGCGCAGGCCGGAGGCCAGCACGTCGACGTTGGCGGCCGGCACGGAACCGGTGAAGCTGGTGACCTGCTTGGTGATGTCAGGGTTGTACAGGCCGTCGGTGCTCGGGCAAGGCGCATAGCCGGAGATGCCGCAACCGACGGTCTTGGTTTGCACGCCCGTGTTCGAGAACGGGTTCGACAGCCATACCGTCAGGGCCGAACCCTGGAACAGGCCGACGCCGCCGCGCACCTGCATCTGGCGCGGCGTATCGAAGGTGTAGTTGAAGCCGGCGCGCGGCTGGATCAGGTTCTGGCCGTCGAAGGTGTTGGTGTTGTCCAGGCCGAAACCGCCGGTGGCGCGGGTGTTGGTGGCGGCATTGCCCGGCACGGCGGCCTGCGCCACCGCATTGTTCTTCAGCGGACGCTCGCCGACGGCGGTGCTGTCGAGGCGCACGCCATAGCTGACGGTCAGGCGCGGGTTGACGGTCCAGGTGTCTTGAACGAAGGTGCCGTAGTTCTTCATGCTGAACTGGGAAACCGCGTCGTCCAGCGTCAGGCCGGGGTTGGCAATCTGTACGGTGTAGTCTTTCGGACGACCGCGACGGAAGTTTTCCAGCACGGCCGCCTCAAGATCGGCGTTGCTCGCTTTCGAGCAGCTGAAGGTGCTGCTGTTCAGGAACTGGTAGTTGATATTGTCCAGGCAGGCGAAGGTGTACTTGCCCCAGACATTTTGCAGGAAGGCGTTGTAGACCTTGTTCTTGCTGTAGTCGCCGCCAAACTTGACTTCGTGGTCGCCCAGCGACCAGTTGGCGCCCAGGTAGGCGTCGGTGGTCTTGGTGCCCAGCACGTTGAACTGGCGGCTGTTGTCGGTGCCGAAGTTGAGGAAGCGGTTGCCCTTAGACACGGCCGAAGGCGTGCCGTCCGGCAGCGCGCCGGAGAATTGCAGGCCAACCAGCGGCTGCTGCGCATTGAGTTTCGGCAGCGCGTCATAGTCGCGGGTCGACAGCTTGAATTCGGTCGAGAAATTCGGTGTCCAGTCCGACAACAACTGGGCGACCTTGGTCTCGATGGTCTTGTTCTGCTGATACCACTCGGAATTGAGCGAAATGCCGCTCGAGGACAGGCCGCTGAACTGCGGTTCGCTCTGGTCCGTCTTCGAATAACGGAACATGGCGCGGTGGTTGTCGTTGATGTTCCAGTCGACCTTGACCAGCTTGTCGGTCACGTTCAGCGCGGTACCGGCAGGCACGTCCTGGCTGCCGATGTCGATGCCGTAGGTGTTCTTGGCGATCGCCTGCGCGGCGGCGATGGCCGAGGTGGTCACGCCGACGTTGGTCAGCGGGCTGCCCAGCGGGCCGAAGGCCGGCGCGGTGCGGCTCGATTCCAGCTTTTCCCAGTTGGCGAACAGGAACAGCTTGTCCTTGATCAGCGGCAGGCCGATGGTGCCGCCCTTGGTGGTTTCCTTGAACGGCGCCGGTGCGGCATAGGTGTCGGTCGAGGCGTTGTAGCGGTCGCCGGCCATCTTGTCGTTGCGGAACACGTAGTAAACGCTGCCCTTGACGGTGTTGGTGCCGGATTTGGTCACGGCGTTGATGTTGCCGCCGGTGTAGCCCTTCTGCGTGACGTCGTAGTTGGCGACGTTGATCTGCACCGACTGGATCGCGTCGATCGAGATCGGCTGCTTGGCGGTCGGCGAACCGCTCGCTTCCAGGCCGAAGGTGTCGTTGACCGACACGCCGTCGATGGTCAGCGAGTTGTAGCGCGAGTTCTGGCCGGCCACGGACATTTCGCCGCGCTCCTTGTCGGTCTGCGACACGCGCGGGTCGGCGCGGGCATAGTCCTGCAGGTTGCGGTTGATCGAACCCTGGATCGCCAGCTCGGTGGCGCTGATGCTGGTGCCGGCGCCCATGGCGGACCTGGAAAACTTGTCCGAACGACCGGCCTGGCCGGCAATCGTCACGGTCTGCATGACCGGCGCGCCCAGCGTGGCGTCGACGGTTGCCGTCTCGGCCAGCTGGATATAGACGTTGTCGCGCTTTTCGGTGACGCCGTCTTTGGTGATGGTGATCGTGTACGGACCGCCGGTACGCAGGCCGCGCTGCACATAACGGCCCTCGGCGTCGGTCACGACCTTGCTGACGGAACCGGATTCGGCGTGGACGATGGAAACCACGGCGCCGGCGGCGGGCTTGCCGTCGCCGGCCGAGATGCGGCCGCCGATCGCCGAAGTGGTGTTCTGTGCGAAGGCCGGCGCTGCCGCAAGCGCGATGGACAGACTGAGCGCGATCTGCGTCAGCTTGATCCGTTTATGATTGATCATTGTATAACCCCAAAAAAAAACAAATAGTTTTATATGGAACCCTGCGGATGACAGGCATTTCCTTTTTACTGTGTTGCAACTGGCTTGCCGTACAAAACCCGGGCGCGCCAAGGGCAGCGGGTGAGTGTAACGGCGAAATGTGTCAGGGCTGTGACGTCGTCATGACAACTATGTGACACGGGCATCGGTATCGGAGGCACTGCGTCGGACTGCTTTGCGAGCTACTCAATCGACTGTGAGATAAGCAACAATCTTGCTTATTCGGATCATTTGAACCCAACTATGCATTAAGGAAAAATGTCTGACAAATACGATTTAACTTAGAAATTTAGACGTTAAATATATAAATGAGCAATGTGACGCGTATGTTTCCGGATCATGACAACATCGCAAATATTCAGGCGGAATTATAAGGCAGCCGAGCGGGCATGAAATATATTCATTGTCCAAGTGGCAAAAAGTCCGAGGACGCCCACTAATTTTTGTAGCTTGCAGACCACAATGCAGAGCCGGAAAATGGGCGCCGGAAAAACAATTGCCGCCTAAGCAATATCCAGGCGGCAATCCACGGGTGACAGATTTGTAACAAACGGAGCGGCGTGTGGGTTGCACGCCACAAACCACCCCACAGGCGCGCCCAAGCTAGTGTCCCGAGTTGCAAATTCGGGACACTAGCGTCGGGCCGGGCCTTGCGCCGCCGCAATTTCTGCTTCGAAATTGGCGAACTTGCGGCCCAGGTCGCGCAATAACCGTTGTTTATCGGCATCTGCAAGGAAGGAATAGCGGATGCTGTCGTAGGACAGTTTCTTGATCTCGGCATAGTCCGGCTTGTAGCGGGCCGCGTACAGCACGTATTCGCCGGACAGGTTGTTGCGCGACACGCCGGCGTCATCGGTCGACAGCACGAACGGCACGCCATATTTGCGGTACAGGGTGACCGGGTGGGCCTCGCCCTTGACGCCCAGGATGAACTGGTTGCTGGTCAGGTTGACCTCGACGGCGATCTGCTTGTCGCGCATTTTTTTCATGATCGCCAGCGGGTCGGTCTCGTGGGCGATGTCGATGCCGTGGCCGATGCGGCTGGCGCCGGCGACGTCGATGGCGTCCTTGATGTGGAAGGTCAAGCCTTCCGGCGGCACCACGCCCAGCGCCAATTCGCCCGCATGCAGCGCCAGTTTCACGCCCGGATGTCTGGATTTCAGGAATTTATACATTTTCATGTGCAGCGCGTAGTCGTGCATCGAGACGTAGACGCTCTCCTGGCCGACGATGTTGACGCCGACGATCTTGGGGTTCGACAGCGCCAGTTTGAAGCTCGACACCATTTGCGAAAACACCTGCGACGGCGTCAGGAAGCGCAGCGCGAACGGCTGGTAGCGCAACGTGAAGTTGGCGTCGTCGATGCCGGCGCCGGCGGTGTCGACGTTTTGCAGGTAGGAAGCGATCCAGCCCTGGAACGGGCCGTTGGTGTCCCGCGTGGCGGCGTAGGCGGCCAGGTCGGCGTCGGTGATGCCGCCAGCGGCGGCTTTCTGGTCGAACGCGGCGTCCTGCGCCATCGGCGCGATTTCATAAATGGTCTCGATGTAGCTCAGGTTCTCCTGGATGGCGCGCTGCTTCAGGCGCCGCAGGCCGTCCGCCGCGTTGGTCGAGGCCACCGCGTTGAAGTAGCCGAAGGTGTCGAAGAACTGGCGGTCCGGCGGCGACTGCAGCGCGCCATGGTTGTAGAAATCCTTGTCGGACCAGCGCTGCAGCAGGTTGGCCAGCACGGTGTTATTGTTCATCACGTCCTGGCCGGACAGGCAGACGCGGTCGGCCAGCGGCTTGGCCTGCTCGGCGGTGGTGTCGGCCTTGTTGGTATCGATCTGGTAGCTGACCTTGTTGACGCAATAGCCTTCCTTGTCCACCCACTCCAGGTACTGCTCGGCGTAGATCGCGCCCGAGTAATGGTGGTGCAGGTCGCCGCCCTTGGGCATCATGGTCAGGAACATCGTCAGCTCGGCCGTCTTCGGCTCCGGGCCCGAGACCAGCGCGGCGAACTGGCGCTTGGTGATCTCTTCGTTGCTGGCCGCTTGCGCGCCGTGCGGCAAGGCGCAGAACAGGGCGGCGGCGATGGCGGCGGCCTTCAGGCTGGCGATTTTATTTTGCATGAGTCTTCCAATGTGAATTAAGTCATTACGCGGGCGTGCACCCGACGGCCGGCCGCATAGGTCGCCGCCACCGCACGGTCGTCGCCCAGCAGGGCCAGCGCGAACAGCAGTTCTTCCAGGCTCACACCGCGCGCGGTGCGCCGTTGCAGCAGCGGCGTGGCCTGCGGATCGAGCACGATGAAATCCGCCTCGGCGCCGGCGGCGAAATTGCCGATCGTGCCCTCCAGCTGCATGCTGCGGGCGGCGCCCAGGGTGGCCAGGTAGAACATCCGCAGGGCCGGCAGGTAACTGCCCTTCAGTCGCGCTACTTTATAGGCTTCATTCATCGTTTGCAACATCGAGAACGAAGTGCCGCCGCCCACATCGGTCGCCAGCGACAGCAGCACGCCGGCCTGGTCGGCGCGCTCGAAGTCGAACAGGCCACTGCCTAGGAACAGGTTGGAGGTCGGGCAGATGGCGGCGGCCGACTGCGTTTGCGCCATGCGGACGCGGTCCTGCTCGTTGAGCCAGATGCAGTGGCCGTACATGGCGCGCGGGCGCAGCATGCCGTAGCTGTCGTAGACGTCGATGTAGCTGCGCGAGGCCGGGAACAGCTCGCGCACCCATGCGCATTCGGCCTCGTTCTCGGAGACGTGGGTCTGGATGTAGGTGTCGGGGTAGGTGCGCGCCAGTTCGCCCGCCAGCCGCAGCTGTTCTTCGGTGGAGGTGGGCGCGAAGCGTGGCGTGATCGCGTACAGCGCGCGGCCGCGCTTGTGCCAGCGCCGGATTAGCGCCTCGGTGTCGCGGGCGCCCGATTCGGCGGTATCGCGCAGGAACTCGGGGCAGTTCCGGTCCATCATCACCTTCCCCGCCACCATGCGCAGGCCGCGCTGCTCGCTGGCGGCGAAGAAGGCGTCCACCGATTGCGGATGCACGGTGCAGTAAACCATGGCGGTGGTGGTGCCGCAGCGTAGCAGCTCGTCGAGGAAGAAATCGGCCACGCCGGCCGCGTGGGCCGGGTCTTCGAACTGGCGCTCGGTCGGGAAGGTGTAGGTTTCCAGCCAGGGTAGCAGGCCTTCCGACGGCGAGGCGATCATGTCGGTCTGCGGATAGTGGACGTGGGTGTCGATAAAGCCGGGCAGCAGCAGCTTGCCGCTGTAGTCGTGCAACTCGGCGCCGGGCGGCAGCGTGGCGCGCAGCGCGGCGTAGTCGCCGGCCGCCCGCACCTTGCCGTCGGCGACGATCAGCAGGCCGTCTTCATGCCATTCATGCGACTGCGCGCTGAACGCCGGATCGGCGACAAAGTGCAGCAAGCTGCCGCGGTAGGCTTGCAAGTTGTTAGGCATGGCGATGTCCCGAAGAGGAATGCTGATACTAGCGCGAAGCGAACCGGCGCACCGGCGCGTTTGTGGTGACAGACGCGGCGGCGTTTTCGAGGGCGGCGATTTGTTGCGTCTCCCACACCATCAGCAGTTGCGCGCAGACGGAGGCGGCAATCGCGGCGGGCAGCTTGTTGGTGATGCCTGCGATGCCGATCGGGCAGACCATGGCGGCGATGCGCTCTGCCGGCAGGCCGCGCGCGGCCATGCGGCGCTCGAACTGCACGCGCTTGGTCTTGGATCCGATCAGGCCGAACCAGCCGACGTCGGCGCGGGCCAGGATCGCCTCGCTGAGGCGCTGGTCCAGCGCATGGCTGTGGGTCATCACCAGATAGCTTGCGCCGGAGGGTGCTGCGGCCACCAGCGCTTCCGGCGCGTCGGTGGCTTCGACGGTGACGTTGGCCGGTATCGTGGAAGGGAACATGTCCTCGCGCTCGTCGATCCAGCTGACCGTGCACGGCAGCTCGCCCAGCATGCGGACGATGGCCGCGCCGACGTGGCCGGCGCCGAACAGCAGCAAATGCGCGCGCGGAGCGAGGCAGGGATCGGCCAGCCAGCGGCGGCCTGCGGTGTCGCGCAGGATGTGGGTGCCGCGCTGGCGGTCGATGGCGGGGAACGCCGGACCGAAGGCGGCGGCGGAAGCGTCGCCCGCGCCAGCGACCACCGCATCGTCCGCGTCCAGCAGCAGCGAAACCGGCGTGCCGTCGATGGCGCTGAGGCGCCAGCTGTCTTCGCGCCAGCGCTTGCGCAGGCTGGCCATGACGCCTGCCAGCGCGCTATCGATCAGTTCAAACGCAAGGTGCACGACGCCGCCGCAGCACTGGCCCAGTGTCGGGCCAAGCGCGTACCGCTCCAGCCGCGCGTGCATACCCCCGCCTGTCCTGGCGGCGTTTTTCAACATGCTGCGGCCGACATCGACCGCGCACATCTCGAGATGACCGCCGCCGATGGTATCGACCTGGCCGCCAGCGGTGACCAGCATGCGGGCGCCGGGTTCGCGCGGGCCGGAGCCCTCGACGACCGCCACCGTCACCAGCACCGCCGGTTCCGCCATCACTGTTGTCAGCCACTCGTTCATGTCGATATCCTCAGGCCGCGAATTCGACCGCAGCCACGGCGCGCAGGATCTCCTCGCTGGTCGCCGGAGCGTTCAGCGGAGGATGGACGCGGTGTCCGCCGACTGCGGAAATCGCATCGCGGATCGCGAAGAACACCGAGAACGGCAGCAGCAACGGCGGCTCGCCGACCGCCTTGGAGCGGTGGATGCTGTCCTCGACGTTGCCGTTGTCGAATAGCCGCACGCGGAAGTCCTGCGGGCAGTCGGACACGCCGGGAATCTTGTACGTCGACGGCGCGTGCGTCATCAGCTTGCCGGCCGGGTTCCACCACAGCTGCTCGGTGGTCAGCCAGCCCATGCCCTGGATGAAGGCGCCTTCCACCTGTCCGAGATCGATGGCGGGATTGAGCGAACGGCCGGCGTCGTACAAGGCGTCCGCGCGCAGCAGCTTCCATTCGCCGGTGAGCGTATCGACCACCACTTCGGAAACGGCGGCGCCGTAGGCATAGTACGAGAACGGATGGCCGTTCATCGTCTTCGGGTCCCAGTGCAGGCCAGGCGTGGCGTAGAAGCCGTCGGACCACAGCTGGACCCGCGCCAGATAAGCCTTCTGCACCAGCTCGGCGAACGGCACCACATGGCCGTTCACGTGCACGGCGTTGTCGAAGAACTGCACCGGCACGCCGTCATCGTCGCCATACAGCTTGACGGCAAAGGCGGCCAGGCGTTCGCGGATCTGGCGTGCGGCGTCCTGCGCCGCCTTGCCGTTCAAGTCGGCGCCGGTGGAGGCGGCCGTCGCCGAGGTGTTGGCGACCTTGCTGGTGTCGGTGGCGGTGGCGCGCACGTGATCCAGGCCGAGGCCCAGTTCATGCGCCACCACCTGCATCACCTTGGTGTTGATGCCCTGCCCCATCTCAGTGCCGCCATGATTGACCAGCACCGAGCCGTCTACATACACATGCACCAGCGCGCCGGCCTGGTTCAGGTGCGTGACGTTGAAGGCGATGCCGAACTTCAGCGGCGTCAGCGCCAGCCCTTTCTTCAGCACCGGGCTGGTGGCGTTGTAGGCTTCGACAGCGGCGCGGCGGGCACGGTATTCGCTGGTCAGCTCCAGCTCCGCCGTCAGCGCCTCGATCACATTATCGACAACTACCTGGCCGTAGGGCGTGACGTTGCGCTCGGTCTTGCCGTAGAAATTCAGGCGGCGGATATCGAGCGCGTCGCGTCCCAGGTTGCGTGCGATTTCGTCGACGACGTATTCGATGGCGATCGCGCCTTGCGGACCGCCGAAGCCGCGGAACGCGGTATTCGATTGGGTGTTGGTCTTGCCGCAGCCGGCGCGGATATCCACGTCCGACAGGTAGTAGGTGTTGTCGAAGTGGCAGACCGCGCGCGTGGCCACGGGGCCGGACAGGTCCGCCGAGAAACCGGAGCGCAAGGTCATGTCGACCTTGGCAGCGAGAATCTTGCCGCTGTCGTCGTAGCCGACTTCGTATTCGTAGAAGAAGCAGTGGCGCTTGCCGGTGACGAGCATGTCGTCGTCACGGTCGGCGCGCAGCTTGACCGGGCGGCGCAGCTTGGCCGCCGCGATGCTGGCCGACGCCGCCCACAAGGCCGATTGCGATTCCTTGCCGCCGAAACCACCGCCCATGCGGCGGCACTCGACCAGCACCTTGTGCGCATGCACGCCCAGCGCATGCGCCACCACGTGCTGCATCTCGCTCGGATGCTGCGTGGAGCACTGCACCAGCATGCCGTGGTCTTCCTTCGGAATCGCGTAGGCGATCTGGCCCTCCAGGTAGAACTGCTCCTGGCCGCCGACAAACAGCTGGCCCTTGACGACATTGGGCGCCCGCTCGAACGCGGCCTGGTAATCGCCGCGCTTGAGCTGCATCGGCGGCAGCACATACGACTGCGCGGCCTTGGCTTGCTGCGGCGTGAAGATGGCCGGCAGCTCGTCGTAGCCGATCACGGCGCGGCGCGCGGCGCGGCGGGCATTGTCGTGCGTGTCGGCGACGACGATGAAGATCGGCTGGCCGACATACATCACCTCGCCCGCGCTCAGGATAGGATCGTCATGGATGATCGGACCGCAATCGTTGGTGCCGACGATGTCCTCGGCGGTGTAGACCGCCACCACGCCGGGCGAATTGCGCACCGGCGCCAGGTCCATCGCATTGATGCGCGCATGGGCCTTGGACGACAGGCCCAGCGCCGCGTGCAGCGTGCCTTGCAGCTCGGGGATATCGTCGGTGTAGGTGGCCTGGCCGAGCACATGCAGCTCGGCCGATTCGTGCGGACGGGCGACGCCGACCGCCTTCCACGCTTGCGCGGCGAGCAGCGAGGGAGCGACTGGTTGATTCATGATGGCTCCTTTCAGGCGCGGCAAGCGAAGGCGTTGACGGCATCGGCCGCCAAGGGCGCGTCGGCGCGGGTTTCGAACCAGAAGCGGCGCAGCAGGTTCTGCGCCGTCTGCATGCGGTAGGTGCTGGAGGCGCGCATGTCCGACAGTGGCGCGAAGTCCTGCGCCAGCATGTCCATCGCCACGCGCAGGTTGGCTTCGCTCCAGCCCAGGCCAGTCAACGCGGCTTCGGCGCGGGCGGCGCGGCGCGGCGTGGCGGCCATGCCGCCGAAGGCGATGCGGGCCTCGACGATATGGTCGCCATCGAGCGTGAACGCGAACGCGGCGCAGACGGCCGAGATATCCTGGTCGAAGCGCTTGGCCAGCTTGTAGGTGCGGAACTGCACGCCTTCACGCGGCAGCGGCACGCGCACGGCGGCCACGAATTCGTCGGGCCGCAGGTCCTTTTTCTGATAGTCGAGATAGAACGCTTCCAGCGGCATCACGCGCTCGCCGGCCGGGCCGCGCAGCACCACGTCGCTGCCGACGGCTATCATCCACGGCATCGAATCGCCGATCGGCGAACCGTTGGCGACGTTGCCGCCCAAGGTTCCGGCGTTACGGATCGGCAGCGATGCGAAGCGCTGCCACATCTCGCCCAATTGCGACGGATACAGCCGGCACAAGGCTTGGTACGCGTCGTTGAGGGATACGCCGGCGCCGATGGTCAGCATGCCATCGGCCTCGCTGACGGTTTGCAGCGCGCCGACATGGCCGAGATAGATGATGTCGCCCAGTTCGCGCATCTGCTTGGTGACCCACAGGCCGACGTCGGTGGAACCCGACAGCAGCGTGGCTTTCGGATGCGCGGCGCGCAGGGCCACCAGCTCATCCAGGGTACGCGGTGCGTGGAAGGTCTGGCCGTGCGCGCTGTAGCTGGCGCCGGCGTCGCGCTGCAGGGCGCGCAGCTGCTCGGTCAACGCCGCTCGGTCGAAGCCGACCTTCGGCAGTTCGGTCATGCGCTGCGCGGCCTCGATGATCGGACGGTAGCCGGTGCAGCGGCACAGGTTGCCGGACAGGCAATCGTCGATCTCCTTGCGCTGCGCGGGCTGGCCGTCCTTGTCCAAGTACATGCCCCACAGCGACATGACGAAACCCGGCGTGCAGAAACCGCACTGCGAACCGTGGCACTCCACCATCGCCTGCTGCACCGGGTGCAGCGCGCCGTCCGGCTGCTGCAGGTCTTCCACGGTGAACAGCGCCTTGCCGTCGAGCGTGGGCGCGAACTGGATGCAGGAGTTCACGGCTTTCATTTCCAGCCGGCCGTCGGCGTTCAGGCTGCCGACCACCACGGTGCAGGCGCCGCAATCGCCTTCGGCGCAGCCTTCCTTGGTGCCGGTGCAATGCAGGTCCTCGCGCAGGTGCTGGAGCACGGTGCGCGTCGGTGCGGCGCCGGAGATTTCCCGGACCGCGCCTTGAAAGTAAAAGCGTATCGGTTCTGTCATCCTGGCCTCAAGCTGCGAATGGATGGGTTTTGCGCCAATGTTCGGCGATATCGATGCGGCGGGTGATCCACACATTATCGTGCTTTTGCACGTAGTCGAGGAAGCGCGCCAGCGCCGCCGCGCGCGCCGGGCGGCCGACGATGCGGCAGTGCAGGCCGATCGACAGCATCTTCGGCTGGTTCAGGCCATCCGGGTCGCCCTCGGCATACAGGACGTCGAAGGCGTCCTTCAGGTAGTCGAAGAATTGCGTGCCCGAGTTGAAGCCTTGCGCGGCGGCGAAGCGCATGTCGTTGGTGTCGAGCGTGTACGGCACGATCAGCTGCGGCGCGACGGCGGCCTTGCCCTCCGCATCGGTGTAGTCGACCTTTTGCCAGAACGGCAGGTCGTCGCTGTAGTTGTCGGCGTCGTAGCGGAAGCCGCCGTGTTCCACCACCAGGCGCTTGGTCTGCGGCGAATCGCGGCCGGTGTACCAGCCCTGCGGCGCGCTGCCGGTCAATTCGCGGATGATCTGCACCGCTTCCTTCATGTGGACGCGCTCGGTGGCTTCGTCCATGTTTTGGTAGGAGATCCAGCGCAGGCCGTGGCAGGCGATTTCGTGGCCCAGCTCCTGGAACGCGGACACCGCTTCCGGGTTGCGCTTGAGCGCCATCGCCACGCCGAACACCGTCAACGGCAGCTTGCGTTCCTCGAACATGCGCAGCAGGCGCCACAAGCCGGCGCGCGAGCCGTACTCGTAGATCGATTCCATGCTCAGGTGGCGGTTGCTGAAGGAGGCGGCGCCGATGATCTCGGACAGGAAGGTCTCCGATCCGGCATCGCCGTGCAGCACATTGTTCTCGCCGCCCTCTTCGTAGTTCAACACGAATTGCAGGGCGACGCGGGCGCGGTTGGGCCACTGGGCGTGCGGCGGTTTCGGGCCGTAGCCGATCAGGTCGCGCGGGTAGTTGTTGTAGGTAGTCATGGGCGCAGGCTAGTTAGTCTATGAGGAATATATCTGCAATCATATATGCGTAGAACAGCATCGGTATATGATTTGTCCAATAGATACTTATTACCTACCGATATAGGACTTACCATGGGCAAGCTTAGTACACACGTTCTCGATATCACCGTCGGCAAACCGGGCGTCGGCGTCAAGGTGGCCTTGTACGCCGTCACGGCGCAGGGCCGCGAGTTGCTGAAATCCGACGTCACCAACGCCGACGGCCGCTGCGCCGTGCCGCTGCTGGAAGGCGCCACCATGAAGCCGGGGAAGTATGAGCTGGTGTTCGGCGCCGGCGCCTACTTCGCGGCGCAGGGCGTGGACCTGCCGGAGCCGCGCTTTATCGACGAGGTGACGCTGGCCTTCGGCATCGCCAGCGCCGACCAGAACTACCACGTGCCGCTGGTCGTGTCGCCGTGGGCGTATTCGACCTATCGCGGCAGCTGATCTACCTGGCAGGATTTCAGCCGCTCCGGTGCCGCATCGGCTAAGATGCGGGCACTATGACTGGAACTAATTCGGCGCTGACTGCGTCCTTTCTGCAACAAGCCGTGGCACTGCACCAACAAGGCCGGCTGGAACCGGCGCAGGCCTTGTACCGCCAGGTGCTGGAACTCGACCCGCGCCAATTCGACGCGCTGCACCTGCTGGGCGTGATCGCGCGCCAGCAGGGCGACGCACAGGCGGCCATCGCACTGATCTCGCGGGCGATCGCGGTCGACGGCGCGCAGGCCAAGGCCCACTGCAACCTGGGCGTGGCGCTGCTCGACGCCGGCCGCGCCGCCGAGGCGCTGGCCTGCCATGAGCGCGCCATCGCCCTGCAAGCCGACTACGCCATGGCCTGGAGCAACCGCGGCAACGCATTGCGCCGGCTGGGGCGGCTTGATGAGGCATTGCTGAGCTACCAGCGCGCGCTGGCGATCCAGCCCACCTACGCCGAAGCCCATTGCAACCGCGCCATCGTGCTGCAGGACCAGGGCCGCTACCTCGATGCGCTGGGCGCGGCGGAAGACGCGCTGCATAGCAATGACCGCAACGCCGACGCCTGGTTCGCGCGCGGCAACGCACTGCACTGCCTGCGCCTGCTGCCGGAGGCGGTGGAAAGCTTCGACCGCGCCATCCACCTGCGGCCGCAATGGGCCGAGGCCTACAACGGCCAGGGCGCGGCCCTGCAACGGCTGGGCATCTTCGACGCCGCGCTGGACAGCTACGGCCGGGCGCTGGCGCTCAAGCCGGACTATGCGCTGGCCCACTACGCGCGCGGCAACACGCTGCGCTCGATGCGGCGCAGCGACGAAGCCGTCGCCGCCTACCGCGCCGCGCTGGCGCATGGCGACAATCCCGAAACCATCGCCTTCGCGCTGGCCTCGCTGGGCGTGGGCGACACGCCCGCCGTGCTGCCGGCCGACTACGTGCGCTCGCTGTTCGACCAGTACGCCAACCACTTCGACCAGCACCTGGTGGAAGTGCTGGACTACCAGACCCCGTCCTATCTGGACGGGCTGATACGCCGCAGCGTAGTCGCCGATCAACTGGACACGCTGGACCTGGGCTGCGGCACCGGTCTGTGCGGGCCTTACCTGAAGGCCTACTCGCGCAGCCTGGCCGGCGTCGACCTGTCGCAGCAGATGCTGGACAAGGCCGCCGGGCGCCGCTTGTACGACAGCCTCGCCCGCGACGACCTGGTGAGCTACCTGGACGGCCAGCGCGACGCCTGGGACCTGGCGGTGGCGGCCGACGTCTTCGTCTACATCGGCGACCTGGCGCCGGTGTTCGCGGGCGTGCACCGCGCCTTGCGCGCAGGCGGCCACTTCTGCTTCACGGTCGAAGCGGGCGACGGCGCCGACTTCGTGCTGCGCCCATCGAACCGCTACGCCCACACCCAGGCCTACATCGAGCGCCTGGCCGCCGCCAGCGGCTTCCGGCTCAAGTCTGCCGAAGCGCTGACGGCCCGCCAGGAAAACGGCGCGCCCACCGCCGCCCTCGCCATCATGCTGCAAAGACCCGGGCCAAGTTAGGCGAACTTGCATGTAAGCCGGGCTTGCCTTAAAATCCGAAGCTCTGTGGCCGCGTTTTGGGCCATGCCGTCTGGGCCGGCGCAATGATCAGGCCGACCAGTTTCCCATGCAAGATTCTTTACGGTGACCCTTGGATACCGTGCCGTTTTGGGCGCAATTGCTTGCGCTCGCCCTCCTGATACTGTGCTCGGCCTTCTTCGCCATGGCCGAAACCGCGCTGATGGCAGCCAACCGCTATCGCCTGCGCCATATGGCCAAGCGCGGCAGCCGCAGCGCCATCACCACCCTGTGGCTGCTCGACCGCACCGACAAGCTGCTGTCGCTGGTGCTGATCGCCAATACGCTGATCAACGCCATGGCCACCGCGCTGGTGACGGCCATCGCCATCCAGTCCTTCGGCCACGACGACAACGTCATCACCATCTCCACCGGCGTGGTGGCCTTCCTGCTGATCGTGTTCGCCGAGATTTCGCCCAAGGTCATCGGCGCCACCTTCCCGGAACGCATCGCCCTGCCCACCAGCATGGTGCTGAAACCGCTGATGACCCTGGCCAAGCCGGTGATCTGGTTCGTCAACCTGTTCGTTTCGCAAGTGCTCAAACTTTTGCGCATCAAGGCCGGCGCCCACGCGCACGAGGCGCGCCTGTCGCCGGAAGAACTGCGCTCGATCGTGCTCGAAGGCGGTAACTTCATCCCGCAAAAGCACAAGAGCATCCTGCTCAACCTGTTCGACCTGGAGACCATCTCGGTCGAGGACATCATGACGCCGCGCTCGCAGATCGAGGCGCTGAACCTGGAACTGACGGTCGACGAGATCAAGCGCGAGCTGACCACCTGCTACCACAACAAGCTGCCCGTCTACGAGGGCGAGATCAACCGCATCATCGGCATCCTGCACGTGCGCAAGGCGGTGGCGCTGCTGAACCAGGAAGACGAACTGACGGTCGAGCATTTCCGCGAGCTGCTGAGCACACCCTACTTCATCCCGCAGGACACCGGCGTGTTCACCCAGCTGCAGTACTTCCAGGAGAACAAGGAACGGCTCGGCATCATCGTCGACGAGTACGGCGAGGTGCAGGGCCTGGTCACCTTGGACGATATCATCGAGGAAATGATCGGTGAATTTACGACATCGATGCCGGGCGCGGCCCGCGCCGACAGCTTCGGCTGGACCGAGCAGGGCGAGTGCCTGCTGGAAGGCGCGAGCGCGCTGCGCGACATCAACAAGCGCCTCGGCCTGAACTTCCCGCTGGACGGCCCCAAGACCCTGAACGGCCTGATGCTGGAACTGTTGCAAGAAATTCCAGACGCGCCGATCAGCATCAAAGTGGCCGACTGCATCATCGAAGTGGTCCAGGTGCACGACCAGGCGATCAAAGTCGTCAAATTGATACGCCCCGCCGGCAAGCGGGAGCACTAATCCGCGCACTGCTGCGGCAAACGCAACACTGCGGAGTACAATCGTTTCCTCGGGGCGACAAACGGCTTTACAAATATGATGCCTGAGAGCATCATTCCGTGATCCAGCCTCCTCCCTCTAGCAGACGCATCTATGGCAGCAGTCCTACCCAACGCCGTGCCAGGCGCCCCGATGCCGGGGCTGGCGCGGGCATTGATGCAAGCCGGGCGCCTTTCCGCGGCCCAGGCCGACATGCTGCAAAAAAAAGCCGTCGCCGACAAGCACGCCTTCATTGACGTGCTGCTGGCCAGCGGCGCCATCGACGCCCGCGCGCTGGCCATGTTCTGCTCCGAAACCTTCGCCTATCCGCTGCTGGATGTGCAGGCGCTCAACATCGACGCGCTGCCGGCCAAGATCATCGACAACAAGCTGATGCAGGCGCAGCGGGTGATCGCGCTGGCCAAGCGCGGCAACAAGATGTCGGTGGCGATCTCCGATCCGACCAATATCCAGGCGCTGGACCAGATCAAGTTCCAGACCGAGTCCACGGTCGAACCCATCATCGTCGCCCACGACGCGCTGCTGCAGCTGCTGGCGCGCCTGAACAAGAGCAGCGAACAGGCCATCAGCGACCTCGCCGGCGACGAGTCCGACATCCAGTTCGCCGAGGAAGAGGCGGCCGCCGACACGGCCGCCGACGCCGGCGCCAACGACGTCGAGGATGCGCCGGTGGTGCGCTTCCTCAACAAGATGCTGATGGACGCCGTCAACCTGGGCGCCTCGGACTTGCACTTCGAACCGTTCGAAAAATTCTACCGCGTGCGCTTCCGCGTCGACGGCGTGCTGATGGAGCACGCCCAGCCGCCGATCTCGATCAAGGAAAAGCTGGTCTCGCGCATCAAGGTGCTGGCCAAGCTGGACATCTCGGAAAAGCGCATCCCGCAGGACGGCCGCATGCGCCTGATCGTCTCGCCGACCAAGACCATCGACCTGCGCATCTCGACCCTGCCGACCCTGTTCGGCGAGAAGACCGTGATGCGTATCCTCGACGCCACCCAGGCGCAGATGGGCATCGACGCGCTGGGCTACGACCCGGACCAGAAGGAACTGCTGCTCGACGCCATCCAGCGTCCCTACGGCATGGTGCTGGTGACCGGGCCGACCGGCTCGGGCAAGACGGTCTCGCTGTACACCTGCCTGAACGTGATCAACAAGCCGGGCATCAACATCTCCACCGCCGAAGACCCGGCCGAGATCAACCTGCCCGGCGTGAACCAGGTCAACGTCAACGACAAGGCCGGCCTGACCTTCCCGGTGGCGCTCAAGTCCTTCCTGCGCCAGGACCCGGACATCATCATGGTCGGCGAGATCCGCGACCTGGAAACGGCCGACATCGCCATCAAGGCGGCGCAGACCGGCCACATGGTGTTCTCCACCCTGCACACCAACGACGCGCCGTCGACCTTGACGCGCCTGATGAACATGGGCGTGGCGCCGTTCAACATCGCCTCGTCGGTGATCCTGATCACCGCGCAGCGGCTGGCGCGCCGGCTGTGCACCTGCAAGCAGCCGGTGGACATTTCCAACGACCTGCTGCTCAAGGCCGGCTTCAAGCAGCATGAGCTGGACGGCAGCTGGAAGCCCTACGGCCCGGTCGGCTGCGAGCGCTGCAACGGCGGCGGCTACAAGGGCCGGGTCGGCATCTACCAGATCATGCCGATCACGCCGGCCATCGAAAGCATCATCCTGGCCAACGGCAATGCGATGCAGATCGCCGCCCAGTCGGAAGCGGAAGGCGTCAAATCGCTGCGCCAGTCCGGCCTGGTGAAGGTCAAGAACGGCCTGACCAGCCTCGAAGAAGTGCTCGGCTGTACCAACGAATAGGACAACACTCCATGGCGACATCGGGCAACGCGGGCCACCAGGTCAAGGAATCGATCTTCTCCTGGGAAGGCAAGGACAAGAGCGGCAAGACCGTGCGCGGCGAGCTGCGCGCCGGCGGCGAGGCCGTGGTCAACGTCACCCTGCGCCGCCAGGGCATCATGGTCACCAAGGTCAGGAAGAAGGCCTACCGCAGCGGCAAGAAAATCACCGACAAGGATATCTCGCTGTTCACGCGCCAGCTGGCGACGATGATGAAGGCCGGCGTGCCGCTGCTGCAATCGTTCGACATCGTCGGCAAGGGCCACGCCAATCCCTCGGTGTCCAAGCTGGTGCTGGACTTGCGCGCCGATATCGAGACCGGCACCAGCCTGAACCAGGCGTTCCGCAAGTTCCCGCTGTACTTCGATCCGCTGTTCTGCAACCTGGTGGGCGCCGGCGAACAGGCCGGCATCCTGGAGGACCTGCTGACGCGGCTGGCGATCTACAAGGAAAAGACGCTGGCCATGAAGGCCAAGATCAAGTCGGCGCTGATGTATCCGGTGTCTATCCTGGCGATCGCCTTCATCGTCACGGCGGTGATCATGATCTGGGTGGTGCCGGCGTTCAAGGAAGTGTTCGCGAGCTTCGGCGCCAACCTGCCGGCGCCGACCTTGTTCGTGATGGCGCTGTCGGAATTCTTCGTGGCCTGGTGGTATCTGATCTTCGGCGGTATCTTCGGCGCCATCTACTTCTTCTTCCGGGCGTGGCAGCGCTCGCTGCAGATGCAGCGCTTCATGGACCGCCTGCTGCTGCGCCTGCCGGTGTTCGGCGACGTCATCCGCAAGGCCACCATCGCCCGCTGGACCCGCACCCTGGCCACCATGTTCGCCGCCGGCGTGCCGCTGGTGGAGTCGCTCGATTCGGTGGGCGGCGCGGCCGGCAACGCGGTCTACCTGGACGCCACCCGCAAGATCCAGAACGAGGTCAGCACCGGCACCAGCCTGACGGTGGCGATGCAGAACGCCGACGTGTTCCCGAACATGGTGACGCAGATGGTCGCCATCGGCGAGGAGTCCGGCTCGCTGGACGCCATGCTGGGCAAGGTGGCCGACTTCTACGAGGAGGAAGTGGACGAGGCCGTCGGCGCGCTGTCGAGCCTGATGGAACCGGCCATCATGGTGATCCTGGGCGTGCTGATCGGCGGCCTGGTGGTGGCCATGTACCTGCCGATCTTCAAGCTCGGTTCGGTGGTCTAGCCGGTGTCGCGCAGCGCCGCCATGCGGTTGCGCGCCTCGGCCAGCGCCTCGTCGGCCTGGTCGAGGATGGCGTCGATGGCGGCGCGCTCGGCGCTGCCGTCCGGCAAGCGATGACCCACGCTCTGGAAGCGCAGGATCAGGCCCTGCATGGCTTGCAGCAGCGTGTCCTGCACCGCCGCCATGGCGCGTTCGCGCTCCGCCATCCGCGCCATCCGCGCCATCCGCGCCAGCCGGCGTCGACGGCGGCGCGCGGCGGCGCCCAGGCCGGCCAGCAGCACGCCCAACAGCAAGAGGATAAGCGGGAACAAAGGCGGACTCCACGACGCGTGGTGGCAGGCTCTCCACCTTGCCTGAATTCCAACTTCATTTCCATATCCCCAAGGAGGGGCTTGCGGCGCATGGCGCGCGCTGAAAAACCGTTCCGCAATGTTGCCGTAATGCTTTAATATGAGCCACTCTCTTTACCCACGCGGCCCGACCTATGCCTGAACCAACCTTGTTGTTCGCCCCCGCCGGCGAACTCGCCATCAGCCTGATCGCCGGCCTGTTCGGCCTGCTGTTCGGCAGCTTCCTGAACGTGGTGATCCACCGCCTGCCGAAAATGATGCAGCGCGAATCGGACAATTATTGCGCCGTCGAGGCCGGCAAGGAAGAGCCGCACACCACGCGCTACAACCTGATGGTGCCGCGCTCGGCCTGCCCGCACTGCCAGCACCAGATCACCGCGCTGGAGAACATCCCGGTGCTCAGCTACCTGGTCCTGCGCGGCAGATGCAGCAGCTGCAAGGCGCCGATCTCGGCCCGCTACCCGGCCATCGAAGCGCTGACCGGCGTGCTGTCGGCGGTGCTGGTGTGGCACTTCGGCAGCGGCTGGGCCGGCCTGTCCGGGCTGCTGTTCCTGTACCTGCTGATCGCCATGACCTTCATCGACTTCGACACCCAGCTGCTGCCGGACGACCTGACCTATCCGCTGATCTGGGCCGGCCTGCTGATGAACCTCAACGGCACCTTCGCCACGCTGCACGACGCCGTGATCGGCGCGGCGGCCGGCTATCTGGCGCTGTGGTCCGTCAATTGGGCGTATAAACTGGTGCGTCACCGCGACGGCATGGGCTACGGCGACTTCAAGCTGCTGGCCGCGCTGGGCGCGTGGATGGGCTGGGCGACGCTGCCGGCCATCGTGCTGATGTCGTCGCTGGTGGGCTCGGTGGTCGGCATCGCGCTGATGGTGGTCAACCGCCGCGGCTTCGATCTGCAGATCCCGTTCGGCCCCTACCTGGCTGCGGCCGGCCTGATCATCTTCCTGTACCGCGAGCCGATCATGGCGTTCACCCGCAGCATCTATCCCTACCTGTAAGCCGACGATGAGCACACTGCCCTTCTCCATCGGCCTGACCGGCGGCATCGGCAGCGGCAAGAGCACGGTGGCCGATATGTTCGCCGCGCGCGGCGCCAGCGTGGTCGACACCGACCAGATCGCCCACAGCCTGACCGCGCCGGGCGGCGCGGCGATGCCGGCCATCGTCGCCGAGTTCGGCGCCGGGTTCGCCGACGCCAGCGGCGCGCTCGACCGCGCACGCATGCGCGGCCTGGTGTTTGCCGACGCCGGCGCCAAGGCCCGCCTCGAAGCCATCCTGCATCCGCGCATCCGCGACGCCGCGCTGGCCGCCGCCGAGGCCGCCACCGGCGACTATGTGATCTTCGCCGTGCCGCTGCTGGTCGAATCGGGCACTTGGCGTGCGCGGGTTACGCGCGTACTCGCGGTAGACTGTCCGGAGGAAGTGCAAATCGCGCGCGTGATGGCGCGTAACAATCTGCCGGAAGCCCAGGTCCGCGCCATCATGGCGGCGCAGGCCAGCCGCCAGCAAAGGCTGGACGCGGCGGACGACATTATCGAAAACGGCGGCGGAATCGAGGCTCTGGAGCCCCAAATCGCCCGACTTCACGATTTATATCTGGCATTTTCGAAAAGAACGGCGACAATACCTTCGCAACGTTTGTAATTTTGCTTGGCTTGCTTCAAAATCACGGGAATTAATCGCAAGTCCAACTACTGAGGGATGTTATTTTGATTGTCTACGAATATCCTTTCAACGAGCGCATCCGCACGTTGTTGCGATTAGAGGATCTGTACGAGAAATTCAAGTTCTTTGTGCATCAAGAACACCCTATGCAGCACCATGTCGCGCTGGCGACCATCTTCGACATGCTGGAGGTGGCCGGCCGCGCCGACCTGAAATCCGACCTGTTGCAAGAGCTGGAACGCCAGCGCCAATCGCTGCTGGGTTACCGCATGAACCCGAATGTGCAAGCGGAAACGCTGGACGCCATCCTGGCCGAGCTCGACGGCGTGAGCAGCGCGCTGGTCGCGGCCCAGGGCAAGACCGGGCAGAACGTGCGCGACAACGAATGGCTGATGAGCATCCGCGGCCGCACCATCATACCCGGCGGCGCCTGCGAGTTCGACCTGCCGTCCTACTACGCCTGGCAAAAGCGTCCGGCCGAGCAGCGCTTCCACGACATCGCCACCTGGTTCGCGCCGCTGGCGCCGCTGTTCGACGCGCTGGGCCTGGTGCTGCGCCTGCTGCGCGATTCCGGCGGACCGGTCAAGATGATCGCCGTGGCCGGCAGCTACCAGCAAATGTTGCAGGGCAAGGTCTACCAGATGCTGCGCCTGACCCTGGACGAATCGCTGGGCGCGATCCCGGAAATCTCGGCCAACAAGTACATGTTGTGGGTGCGTTTCACCTCGCAGGGCGGCGACTTGAAACCCAAGCCGCTGGAAGATGATGTACCATTCGAGCTCACCCTCTGCAACTTTTAAAGAATTATCATGGCCACCGTAGTTGACTGCCCTACCTGCTCCGCCAAAGTGGAGTGGAAGGAAGAGAATAAATTCCGTCCGTTCTGCTCCAACCGTTGCAAACAAATCGATCTCGGCGCCTGGGCCGAGGAAAAGTACGCCATCCCGGACAAAGCCTCTGGCTTCGTCCCTCCGCCGGTCGATCCGAACGACGAAGAATAGCCCTTATTTCGGCCTGACGGCCTGGCCGGTGTAGAGCACCGGTCCGCTTTGCGCCGGGGAACCGCTTTGCGGCTCCAGCGTGATCTCGAAGCTCGGCTCCGCGTTCAGCGGCGGCAACTGGTCCAGCGACAGTGTCAGCTGGCGGTCCTGCTCCAGCAAACCGAGCGACACCGGCGCGGTCCAGCCCGGTGCGGATATCCATAATTGCAGCGCCTTGCGGTTGGCGACGATGGTGTCGTGCAGCGGCGTCAGCGTCAGCTCGCGGTCCATGCTCACCGACGCGATCCAGCCGGCGTTGCGGTCCTGCGGCGCCGACAGCACCGCCATATACACAGGCCCCGGCGGCGGCGGGCGCAACGCCAGCAGCGCGCCCAGCGCCACGCAGGCCGCCAGCGCGGCGCCGGCCAGCCCGCGCCAGACGCCCACGCTATGCCACCAGCGCTCCATCACGATCCGTAACGCACCAGGTCCAGCCACTCCAGCAGCGGAATGGTGGCCGGCAGCAGCGGCTCGACGCCGACCGCGCCCTGCCAGGCAAAGGCCTGGCCTTCCAGCCCTTGCGGCTCGCCGCTCCAGTCGCGGCTGATGAAGAAGTGCAGCCGCACGTGCGCATGCTCGTACACGTGCTCGATGCCGCACCACTCGTCGGCGCTGTTGATGACCAGGCCCAGCTCCTCGACAAACTCGCGCTGCAACGCTTGCAGCACGGTCTCGCCCGGATCGACTTTACCGCCGGGGAATTCCCAGTAGCCTTCGTACGGCTTGCCCGCCGGGCGCTGGCCCAGCAGCACGTCGCCATTGGGCTTCATCAGGATGCCGACCGCGACGTCCACGGGCCGAGCGCCGCTCATGCCAGCTTCCCGGCGTAGTCCTTGGCGAACTGCCAGGCCACGCGGCCCGAGCGCGAGCCGCGCTGCAAGGCCCAGCGCAAGGCGTCGGCGCGCGAGGCTTCGATCTGCGCCTCGCTGCAGCCCAGCGACGACAGCCAGTGGCCGACGATGGCCAGGTAGTCGTCCTGCTTGAACGGATAGAACGTCAGCCACAGGCCGAAGCGTTCGGACAGCGAGATCTTCTCTTCCACCGTCTCGCCGGGATGCAGGTCGCCATCCTCGTCGTGCCGGTAGCTCATGTTGTCGGACATACGTTCCGGCATCAGGTGGCGGCGGTTGGAGGTCGCATAGATCAGCACATTGTCCGACTGCGCCGAGATGCTGCCGTCCAGCGCCACCTTCAGCGCCTTGTAGCCGCTCTCGCCCTCCTCGAACGACAGGTCGTCGCAGAAGACGATGAAGCGTTCCGGCCGGCCGGCCACGATGTCGACGATGTCGGGCAGCTCGGCCAGGTCGGCCTTGTCCACCTCGATCAGGCGCAGGCCGTCCTTGGCGAACTGGTTCAGGCATGCCTTGATCAGCGAGGACTTGCCGGTGCCGCGCGCGCCGGTCAGCAGCACGTTGTTGGCCGGCTTGCCCTGCACGAACTGGCGGGTGTTCTGCTCGATCTGCTCTTTCTGCGGGCCGATGTGCTGCAGGTCGTCCAGTGCGATCGGCGACACGTGGGCCACCGCCTGCAGATAGCTGGCGCCGCCCGCTGCGCCGCTGTTGCGTTTCCTCCAGCGGAATGCGAAGCCCAGCTTCCAGTCCGGCTCGCGCGGTGCCTGCGGCAGCACCGCCTCCACGCGCGCCAGCAAGGCCTCGGCGCGCACCAGGAATTGTTCGAGAGGCGTCGCCATCTTAGGAACGGTAGTCGGCGTTGATGCTCACGTAATCGTGCGACAGGTCGCAGGTGTAGACGGTGGCGGCAGCCGCGCCGCGCGCCAGCTTGACGCGCACCAGGATCTCGCTCTGCTTCATCACGCGCTGGCCGTCTTCTTCCTTGTAGTCCGGATTGCGGCCGCCGTTCTTGGCCACCCACACATCGTCCAGGTACAGATTGAGTTGGCTGACATCGAGGTCGTCGACGCCGGCGTAGCCGATCGCGGCCAGGATGCGGCCCAGGTTAGGGTCGGAAGCGAAGAACGCGGTCTTGACCAGCGGCGAGTGGCCGATCGAGTAGGCGATCTTGCGGCACTCTTCGACGCTGGCGCCATCTTCCACGGTGATGGTGATGAACTTGGTCGCGCCCTCGCCGTCGCGCACGATGGCCTGCGCCAGGAACAGCGACAGTTCGCTCACGGCGGCCGCCAGTTCGGCGTATTCCGGGGTATCGACCGAAGTGATTTCCAGCGTGCCGGCGCCGGTGGCGATCAGCATGAAGGAATCGTTGGTCGAGGTGTCGCCGTCGATGGTGATGCAGTTGAACGACTGGTCGGCCACCTGCTTGACCAGCACGTCGAGCACCGGCTGCGCCACCTTGGCGTCCAGCGCCAGGTAGCCCAGCATGGTCGCCATGTTCGGCTTGATCATGCCGGCGCCCTTGCTGATGCCGCTCATGGTGACCGTGTGGCCGCCGATGGTGACGCTGCGCGAACCGGCTTTCGGCTGCGTGTCGGTGGTCATGATGGCTTCGGCGGCGTTGTACCAGTTGTCGGCCTTCAGGCCGGCGACCGCCTGCGGCAGGCCGGCGATCACCTTGGCGGCCGGCAGCGGCTCCAGGATCACGCCGGTGGAAAACGGCAGGATCTGCGACGCTTCGCAGCCCAGCTGCGCGGCCAGCGCGGCGCAGGTTTCATTGGCCAGCGCCAGACCCAGTTCGCCGGTGCCGGCGTTGGCGTTGCCGGTGTTGATCAGCAGCGCGGCGATCGGCTTGCCGCTTTCCTTGGCGGCCGCCAGGTGGGCCTTGGCGATCTGCACCGGCGCGGCGCAGAAGCGGTTCAGCGTGAACACGCCGGACACGGTGGCGGTAGGCGCCACTTTCATCACCAGCACGTCCTTGCGGTTCGGCTTCTTGATGCCGGCTTCGGCAAAACCGATTTCGATGCCGGCTACAGGCTTCAGTGCGGAGGCGACGGGCAGAGGGGAATTGACGGCCATATGAGTGTTCTCGTGAGTGGAAAGTGGGAGCCGCTATTGTAATACCTGACGGCCAAATTGGCGCATCGCATCATTCCCTTCCCGCTATAACTATCAGTCACAAATCCGGCGCCGTTGCCAAAAGGCATAACCTAAGTGCAAATTTGCTCAAAAAGCACTAGAAGGATGTCATACAACTCCATGAATTCATTGAGAAAATCGTTGTTTTCCGCTCAAAAGCCACAACATTTTAGTACGTACGTTCTAATTTACTGGAAATGAATTCATGCTGTATGGAAATTAGTTTAAGGTTTAGCCCGAGTGCCCCATCCCCGCATGTCACGAGACAAATAAGGCGACACGATCGCCCAGAGCAAGAAATAACTGACAACAAATCAAAGGAACCAGACCACATGAAAAAGCAACTTCTAGTAGCTGCCGTATTTGCCGCCACCGCCTCCATGCAGGCACAGGCCGGCACCCTGGGCGACGACAACCTGACCATTGGCGGCTTCGGCACGCTGGGCGTGGCCAAGAGCAATACCGACCAGGCGCAATTTGCCCGTTACAACCAGGCCGAAGGCGTGGGCGACAAGGCCAAGATCGGCCTCGACACCAACCTGGGCCTGCAAGCGACCTACAAGATCAACGACTGGCTGTCCGCCACCGCGCAGATCCTGACCCGCAAGAACACCAGCCCGACCTTCACCACCGACCTGACCTGGGCCTTCCTGAAAGCCCGCATCAACGACGAAGTGAGCGTGCGCGTCGGCCGCGTCGTGCTGCCGACCTTCCTGATCTCGGACTACCAGAACGTCGGCTACGCCAACACCATGATGCGTCCTCCGATTGAAATGTACGGCCAGGCCCCGATCGAGAACGTCGACGGCGCGGACGTCAACTTCCAGCGCGCCTTCGGCGATTTCAACTTCACCACCCAGGCCTTCGCTGGCGTCAGCCGCGGCAAGCTGTTCGTGCCGACCGGCGCCGGCGCCGTCGCCACCTACCGCGCGCCTGCCGTCGGCATCAGCTTCACCGGCGAATACGGCCCGTTCCTGGTGCGCCTCGGCCACGCCCGCGCCGACCTCAAGACCAACGACCTCGGCCCGATCAACACCCTGACCGCGACGCTGAACCAATTCGGCTTCAAGCAGCTGGCCACTGACCTCGGCCTGACCGACGGCAAAAAGATCGCCTTCACCTCGCTCGGCGCCACCATGGACTGGCATAACATCGTCGTCCAGACCGAATACGCGCAGCGCCGCGCCAAGGAAGCGGTCTACATCCCCGACACCAACGCCTGGTACACCATGGTCGGCTACCGCGTCGGCAAGGTTCTGCCTTACTACGCCCACGCCTCCGTGCGCGACGCCGGCAGCTCGGTGACCCCGCCCGCGACCCTGCCGAAGAACAGCCAACTGGGCGCGTTCGTGTACGGCCTGCTGCCAGCGACGGAACAAACGTCCGACCTGATCGGCGTGCGCTGGGACTTCGCCAAATCGATGGCGCTGAAGGTGCAGGTCGACCGCGCCAAGCCTAAGACCAAAGGCGGCTCGCTGATCTTCGTGCAGCCTGGCTTCAACAACAACGTCACCGTGGTCGCCGCGGCGCTCGATTTCGTCTTCTAATCAGGAGTCCACAACATGAAAAAAATGATCATCGCCGCGTTGCTGTCGTCGTTCGCCGCAGCCGGCGCCTCGGCGGAAACCGTTGTCATCGTCAGCCAGAAGAACCCGGCGACCCGCATGTTCTCGGAACAGGCGTCGCAATTCTTCCTCGGTAAATCCAACCTGTTCACGCCGGTCGACCAGGCCGAAGGTTCGCACATCCGCGCCGACTTCTACCAGAAGGTCGCGGAAAAGGACCCGGCGCAGGTCAAGGCCCTGTGGTCCAAGCTGGTGTTCACCGGTAAAGCCACGCCGCCGAAGGAATACGCCAGCAACGCCGAGGTGAAGAAAGCAGTTGCTGCCGATCCCAAGGCGATCGGTTATATTGACAAGTCGGCAGTGGACGACACCGTCAAAGTGATCCTGACCCTGCCTTAACCTCCAGGTCGCCGTGGCCCCCTGCCGTCCCGCGTGGACGGCAGCGACGTGCGCTCCTGGCAACGCCACAAGGAGTGTACGTTTTGAGTCTATCGCTGCGCGCGAAATTTCTGCTGCTGAGCGCCGTCATCCAGGCGCTGGTGGTTGGCCTGCTGATCTGGAACAGCCTGCGCCTGATGAACCAAGCCGTCAGCACCAACGCCGAACGCGTAGCCCGCGAATACGCGGTCACGCTCAATCTCTCGCTCAGCCCCTACGCCACGCGCGGCCGCCTGCCCGAACTGACCAACTACCTGACCGAAATGCTGTCCGACCCGGACGACAGTTTCGTGCGCTACCTGGTCATCCTCGACGAGAACGAAAAACCCATCATCGAAGCCGGCAAGCGCAAAGCCCCCTTGCCGGACCTGCTGCGGCAAGGCGGCGGCACCAGTTTCAAAGGCGTGCGCACCCTGCTCGACGACACCACGCTGCACGCGCGCTCGCCGCTGCTGTTGCGCGACAACCGGGTCGGCTCCATCAATTTCGGCCTCACCACCAAGGACCTGAAAAAGGCGCGCGACGAGGTGATGCTGCAGGGCGGCGTGATCTCGCTGGTCGGGCTGGCGCTGGGCGTGGTGCTGTTCTACGCCTTCACCCACGGCATCGGGCGCCGCCTGCACGCGCTGACCGACCAATCGCAGCAGATGGCGCTGGGCGACTACAACAAGGCGCTGCCGGTCGAGGGCGACGATGAAATCGCCGTCTTCACGCGCACGCTCAACGCCATGAGCGCGGTGCTGCGCGAACGCATCGCGCAGCTGGAGCAATCGCAGCTGCGGCTGTCGGAATCGGAGGCGCGCTTCAAGACGCTGTTCGACATGGCGCCGCTGCCGCTGACGGTGTCGGACCGCGACGGCCGCATCGTCGCCGCCAACCGCGCGGTCACGCACACCTTCGGCGCCGGCGCCGCCAAGCTGATCGGCAAGCGCAGCGACGAGGTGCCGTTCTGGGCCAGCACGCTGGAGCGCGACCGCATCTGGAAAATGTACCAGACCGACGGCGCGGTGCACGGCGCCATCGCCGGCGTGCTGCTGCCCGACGGCAGCGTGGGCAGCGTGGCGATCTGGTCGTCCTCGCTGACCCTGGACGGCAACGACTCCATCATCTGGGCGCTGCTGGACCTGACCGAGGAACTCAACGCCAAGCGCGAGCTGAAGGACCTGAACGTGTCGCTGGAGTCGCGCGTGCGCGAGCGCTCGGCGGCGCTGGAGCGCGCCAACGCCGACCTGAGCGCGGCGCTGGCGACCTTGCAGCATACGCAGGATGAACTGCTGGCGGCCGAGAAAATGGCCTCGCTTGGATCGCTGGTGGCGGGCATCGCGCACGAGCTCAATACGCCGATCGGCAACAGCCTGCTGGCGTCGACCGCGCTGCGCGACCGCGTGGTGGAGTTCGAGCTGCACGTGGCGGCCGGCGCGCTGCGGCGTTCGGAGCTGACCGCGCACCTGGAGGAAGTGCGCCTGGCCAGCCAGCTGATTTCCGGTTCGCTGCACAAGGCGGCGGAGCTGATCTCGTCGTTCAAGCAGATCGCCGTCGACCAGACCAACGACCAGCGCCGCAGGTTCGACCTGCTGTCGGCGGTGCACGACACGATGGCCACCTACATGCCGCGCCTGCGCCGCGCCGAGTGCGAGGTGGTCCTGCAGATTCCGGAACGACTGAGCTTCGACTCCTATCCCGGCGCCCTGTACCAGGTGCTCAATAACCTCGTCAACAATGCGCTCAACCACGCCTTCGACCAGCGCAAGGGCGGCACCATCACGGTGCGCGCGGAAGCGGTGGACGACGATATCGTCGAGCTGATGTTCAGCGACGACGGCGCCGGCATGCCGGACGATGTGCTGCGCCGCGTGTTCGATCCGTTCTTCACCACCAAGATGGGCCAGGGCGGGACGGGGCTGGGGATGAACATCGTCTACAACATCGTCACCGGCGTGCTGGGTGGACGCATCACCATCGATTCGGCGCCCAACGTGGGCACGGCGGTGCGCATGCTGCTGCCCTACTCCGCGCCGCAGCGCGACGCTACCCGCTAGGCCGCGGCAAGGCGGGCGCGCGCCGCTTCCACGTGGCGCTCGCTGACGGCCACCGTGGCGCCGCAGCGCAGCGCCAGCAGGTAGCTGCCGTCGCCCACCACGGACATCGACGAAAACTGCTCCGCAGCGACGATGGCGCGGCGGTGGACGCGGACGAAGCGCGCCGGGTCCAGCTGTGCCTCCAGCCGGCTGAGCGGCATGCGGTACAAGACGCAGCGCTTTTCCAGGTGCAGCTTGACGTAGTTGCCGTCCGCCTCCAGCCACTGCACATCCTCAAGCCGTATGCATTCGATGCGCCCGATCGACCGCACGCTGACCTGATGCCAGTAGCCCGCCGCCGCGGCCGCCGGCTGCGCGGCGACGTAGGCCCGCAAGGCCGGCGCGAAGCCCGCCAGCTGGCGCTGCGCCAGCATCGCCGCCGCGCGCTCCAGCGTCTGCGCCAGGCGGGCGTCGTCGAAGGGCTTGAGCAGGTAGTCCATCGCGTGCACCTCGAAGGCCTCGATCGCGTAGGCGTTGTAGGCGGTGACGAACACGATCAACGGCGGCTCCGCCAGCGCACTCAGGCTGCGCGCCAGGTCGATGCCGGATTCCTTCGGCATCTGCACGTCCAGGAACACCAGGTCCACCTCCTGCCGCGCCAGCAGCTCGCGGGCGGCGGCGGCGCTGGCGCACTCGCCGGCCACCTGCCACTGCGGATGCCGCGCCAGCGCATAGCGCAGATTGATGCGGCCAGGTTCCTCGTCATCGACCAGCAAGACACGCATCGCCGTCACTCCTTCACGTACAAGGGCATGCGGATCGCCACTTCATAGCGGCCGTCGCGCAAGGCGCTGTCCAGCGACGCCTCGCCGCCATAGGCCAGTTGCAAGCGCGCCCGCGTGTTGGCCAACCCCATCCCGAGCCCCGGATTCGGCGACGCGTCCGCCGCGACAGAATTGCTGATGCGGATATGCAGTTGCGCGCCCTCGCACCGCATGTGGATGCGGATATCGCTGTCCCCCTCGTGGCAATCCAGATCGTGGCGCAAGGCGTTTTCGATCAGCGGTTGCAGCAGCAATGGCGGACACTCGCCTCCGTGAACATCGCCGATATCCATCTGCACTTGCAGGCGCGCCCGGTAGCGCAGGCGCTGCAAGGCGAGATAGTCGCCGACGAAGGCCAGTTCCTCGCCTACGCTGACCCAATCGCGGCTGCTGGCCGTCAGCGCGTAGCGCAGCAGGTCGCTCAGGCGGTTGATGCCGTTGAGCGCCAGGTCGCCGTCGCTGGTGCGCACCAGCGCGCTGATCGCGTTCAGTGCGTTGAAGATGAAATGCGGCTCCAGTTGCGCGCGCAGGGCCAGCATGCGCTGGCGTTCCAGCTCCAGGTTGAGATGCAGGTTGTCGGTCAGCGCCTGCTGCCACGCCTTGTCCCGCGCCTGGCTGCGGCGCCAGATGCAGATGGCGGTGACCGCCGTGTAGGTTCCGGTCGCCCAGGCGAATTCGAGGAACACATTGAAGCCATACGGCGACAGGAACAGCCGCCAGGCATGGGCCAGGTCCAGCCACCCGTCGGTGCGCACCGCATCGAGCATCGCCACGTAGATCAGCTGTACCGGCAGGAAGATGAACACCACCACCGCGTAGCAACGCGCGATGGCGCGGGCGCGGGCGGTCAGCTCGGGCCAGCGCCGAAAGACCAGGTACTGGCCGAAGCTGAGCGTCATCATCAGCACGTGGTTCAGATCCCAATTGAGCATCACGCGGCCGTAGCTACGGTTGCCGCCTTCGCGCAGCACGTCGCTGTAGACGCTGGCCGCGCCGACCGCGCATAGCAGGCCCCACACCAGCAGATTGACCAGCAAGGTGTTGCGCACTTCGCGCCATGTGAGTGAGGGTTGATCCATGACGGCGAGTATATCAGCGGCATGGGCCGCCAAAATGCGCGGCAACCGGACATCGTCACGGCAATCCGGGCGCTCGTCACAAAGGCGGTCTGGCGCGGCTTATCCGGCGCGATACTCTGCGCCGGATTAACTTACGCACAACTCATGAAACCTCTTCTTCTGCTCTGCCTTGCGGCGGGTGCCAGCGCGCAGGACAGCGCCGATATGCAGCGGGTTGACATCACCGGTTCCACCGCCCAGGCCTTGCGCCGCAACGACACGGCGGCCAGGATCGTCGTCGGCCGCACGGACATCGAGCTGTATGGCGACACCACGCTGTCCGCCCTGCTCAAGCGCCAGCCCGGCATCTCCGTGGCCGGCGGCGAGGTGCGCATGCGTGGCCTGGGCGCTGGCTACACGCAGCTGCTGATCAACGGCGAGCCGGCGCCGCAGGGCATGTCCATCGACGCTATCTCGCCCGAGCTGATAGAGCGAGTCGAGATACTGCGCACGGCGTCGGCCGAATACAGCGCGCAGGCGATGGCGGGCAGCATCAACGTCATCCTGCGCAAGGGCAGCCGCGCACAGCGCGACCTCAAGCTGGGCATCGAAAACCTGCAAGGCGTGGCCGGACCTTCCGCCACGATGCAGAGCGCGGACCGCAATGGTGCGCTATCGTACGGCCTGGCCGCCACGCTGAGCGACACCGGTTTCCGCAACACGCCTGGCACCACGGAGCGCGTGGAAGGTCCGGCTGCGCTGCGCACCTTTGCGGAGTTGAACGCTTCGCACCAGACCAAGCTGAATCTGGCGCCGCGCGTCAACTGGACGCTGGCAAACGGCGATACGCTGGCCTGGAAAAACCTGCTGGACCTGTACCGCACCAGCAGCCACGGGGACTCCCGCGAAACCACCATCTATGGCGCATCGACCGCCTACCCGGACAGCGATTGGAACGCGCTGTCGCACACAGCCTTCCTGCGCAGCGGCGTGACATGGACGCACCTGGTCGGCGCGGACGGCAAGTTAAGCGTCAATCTGGGCTACGACTACAACCACCGCAACACCGACTACGCCTTCCACGGCGCCAGCGCAGGCGGCGCGCCGCTGTTCACGCGCGCGGTCACATCGAACGCCGACGACGACAGCCTCACCACCAGTGGAAAATACCTGACCCGCCTGCGCGAAGCACACAGCCTCGCCATCGGCTGGGACGGCGCCGACACGCGCCGCAGCGAGATGCGCCGCCAGGACGACAGCACGGCCAAGGGCGCGGCGCCGGGCCAGCTGCTGCAGGAGTACGAAGCGCGCGTGCGTCGCATCGCCCTCTTCGTCCAGGACGAATGGGACGTGACGGCGCGCCTGCAAGCCTATCTCGGGCTGCGCTGGGAAGCGCTGGACACCCGCACCGACGGCGCCCTGCTGGCGGCGGTGCAAAACCGCTCCAGCGTTTTCAGTCCGGTGGCGCAGATGATGTGGAAGCTGCCGAACCAGGAGCGCGACCAGGTGCGGCTGGCCCTGGCCCGCACCTACAAGGCGCCGCCGACCCGCGACCTGCTGCCGCGCCGCTACACCATCAACAATGACAACGGCCCCACCAACCCGGACGTCCAGGGCAATCCCGATCTGCGGCCGGAACTGGCATGGGGGCTGGATGCGGCGTATGAATCGTACTTCGGCAAGGAGGGCTCGGTGAGCGTATCGGCCTACGCGCGGCGCATCCGCGACGTGACGGTGCAGCGCCTGTTCGAACAAAACGGTTCATGGGTGACGACGCCGTTCAACGGCGGCAAGGCCAAGGTGGCCGGCATCGAGTTCGACGCCAGGTTCCCGCTCGGCGCATGGCCGGTCGACATGCGCGCCAACGCCTCGCGCAACTGGTCGCGGTTGGACGCTGTGCCGGGGCCGGACAATCGCCTCGGCGCGCAAATTCCCTTCAGCGCCAACATCGGAATGGACTACCACCCCGCCGGTGCGCTGACGCTGGGCTTCAACGCCGGCGTGCAGACCGGCGGCATGGTCAGGATCAGCGGCAACCTCGTCAGCTACACCGGCGTAACGCGCACACTGGACGGCTACGCGCTATGGAAGTTCGACAGCAAGTCGCGGCTGCGCGTGTCGCTGCTGAACGTCCTGCACCAGGACCAGCTACAGGGCAGCTTTTACGCCGACAACGGCTACAGCACCGCGCGTACCTCCAGCACACCTGGCCGCGCCGGCATCCGCGCCGTCTACGAACGCCAGCTCTAGCCCGCGTCGATCAGACATAAAAAAACCGGAGACCAGCTCCGGTTTTTTGTTTATGCCAGCTTGCCGTGGCAGGCTTTGTACTTCTTGCCGCTGCCGCATGGGCATGGGTCGTTGCGTCCGACTTTCAGGCCCATCTCCATCAGCTGTTCGGCGCTCAGTCCTTGCAGCTCCGGTGGCAGGTTGCCCAATACAGGCGCTGGCGCCAGCAGTTCTTCCGGCGCCGCGTTCGGGTTGAAGTCGGCGTGCTGGTAGCTCACGTTTTCAACGTGCGACTGCTGCATGGCCGCTTCGGCCGCATCGATCTCTTCGCGCGACTGGATACGCACCGTCATGATCAGCTTGACCACTTCGTTCTTGATCATATCGAGCATCTGGCCGAACAGTTCGAACGCTTCGCGCTTGTATTCCTGCTTGGGGTTCTTTTGCGCGTAACCGCGCAGGTGGATACCCTGGCGCAGGTGATCCAGCGCCGCCAGGTGTTCGCGCCAGTGGCTGTCCACGCTTTGCAGCATCACGTTGCGTTCGAAGCCGCCGAACGATTCCTTGCCGACGATGTCGATCTTCGACTGGTACAGCGCATCGGCCGCAGCGATCACGCGCTCAACGATGTCGTCGTCGTTCAGGTTCTGTTCTTTTTCCAGCATGGCGCGCAACGGCAGGTCGATCTGCCACTCCGCCGCCAGCGCCGCTTCCAGGCCCTTGATGTTCCACTGCTCTTCCACCGATTCCGCCGGCACGTATTCGCGTACCAGGTCGGTGAAGGCGCCGTGGCGCAGGGACTGGATCAGTTCCGAGATGTCGGTCGCTTCCAGCAGCTCGTTACGCTGCTGGTAGATCACTTTGCGCTGGTCGTTGGCGACGTCGTCGTATTCCAGCAGCTGCTTGCGGATGTCGAAGTTGCGTGCTTCGACCTTGCGCTGTGCGGACTCGATCGAGCGCGAGACGATGCCCGCTTCAATAGGTTCGCCTTCCGGCATCTTCAGGCGGTCCATGATGGCGCGTACGCGGTCGCCCGCGAAGATGCGCAGCAGCTGGTCGTCCAGCGACAGGAAGAAGCGCGACATGCCAGGGTCGCCCTGGCGTGCGGCGCGGCCGCGCAGCTGGTTGTCGACGCGGCGCGATTCGTGGCGCTCGGTGCCGACGATATGCAGGCCGCCGGCAGCAACCACCTGCTCGTGCAATGCCTGCCAGCCGTCGCGCAGCGCTTTCGATTGCGCCGCCTTGTCGGCGTCGCTCAATTCAGCGTTGGCTTCAACGAACTGGATCTGCTTCTCGACGTTGCCGCCCAGGACGATGTCGGTACCGCGACCGGCCATGTTGGTGGCGATGGTGATCGCTTTCGGGCTACCTGCCTGGGCGATGATTTCCGCTTCACGGGCGTGCTGCTTCGCGTTCAGGACGTTGTGCGGCAGGCCGCCCTTGGTCAGGATGCCCGACAGCAGTTCCGAGTTTTCGATCGAGGTGGTACCCACCAGCACTGGTTGGCCGCGGTCGTAGCATTCGCGGATTTCCAGCATCATGGCGTTGTACTTCTCGGCCGACGATTTGTAGACCTGGTCCTGACGGTCCTTGCGCTGCGAAGGACGGTTAGGCGGGATCACCACGGTTTCGAGGCCGTAGATTTCCTGGAATTCGTAGGCTTCGGTATCGGCGGTGCCGGTCATGCCGGCCAGCTTGCCGTACATGCGGAAGTAGTTCTGGAAGGTGATCGAGGCCAGGGTCTGGTTCTCGTTCTGGATCTTCACGCCTTCCTTCGCTTCGACTGCCTGGTGCAGGCCGTCGGACCAGCGGCGGCCGGTCATCAGACGGCCGGTGAATTCATCGACGATCACCACTTCATTGTTCTGCACCACGTAGTGCTGATCCTTGAAGTACAGCGCATGCGCGCGCAGCGCCGCGTACAGGTGGTGCACCAGCGTGATGTTGGCCGAGTCGTACAGCGAGGCGCCTTCCGGCAGCAGACCCATCTTGGTCAGGATCGCTTCGGCTTTTTCATGGCCGGCTTCGGTCAGCAGCACCTGGTGGGCTTTTTCGTCCTTGGTGTAGTCGCCAGGGACTTCAACCTTGCCCTTGCCGTCCGGCGTTTCTTCGCCGATCTGCATGGTCAGCAGGCGCGGCAGCTCGTTGATCTTGTAGTACAGGTCGGTGTGGTTCTCGGCCTGGCCGGAGATGATCAGCGGGGTGCGGGCTTCGTCGATCAGGATCGAGTCGACTTCATCGACGATGCCGAAGTTCAGCACGCGCTGCACGCGGTCGCGGGCTTCGAACACCATGTTGTCGCGCAGGTAGTCGAAACCGAATTCGTTGTTGGTGCCGTAGGTGATGTCGGAGCCGTAGGCCGCCTGCTTGGTGGCATGCTCCATCTGCGACAGGTTGATCCCGGTCGACAGGCCCAGCCAGCCGTACAGCTTGGCCATGGTTTCCGCGTCGCGCTGCGCCAGGTAATCATTGACGGTGACGATGTGCACGCCCTTGCCCGACAGCGCGTTCAGATAGGCCGGCAGGGTCGCGGTCAGGGTCTTGCCCTCGCCGGTGCCCATTTCGGCGATCTTGCCGTAGTGCAGAACCATGCCGCCGATCAGCTGCACGTCGAAGTGGCGCATCTTGAAGACGCGCTTGCTCGCTTCGCGGCAGACGGCAAACGCCTCGGGCAGGAGCGCGTCGAGCGATTCGCCATTGGCGATGCGTTCCTTGAATGCAGGCGTCTTCGCTTGCAGCTCGGCGTCGGACAGTTTTTCCATCGCCGGCTCGAGCGCATTGATCTCGCGTACCGTTTTTTGGTATTGCTTGAGCAGCCGCTGGTTGCGGCTACCGAAAATCTGGGTCAGTAATGACATGCTTGAATTCTTGAAAAAACGCCGTTAAAAAAAGCTCTGTAGGGGAAAAACGCCTTACCGCACGGAGTTCGACTATGGCAAAAGACGGTGATTTTATCATGCGTCCGCGCCTACATTGGGTTATTGACCGGTTTAACAATAGCCCAAGAGTGAACAATGTTACAAAATTAAGCTATTTTAACCGGTGGTGACGTTTTTTTGCCGCTGTGATATGTTGCTGCGCATGCGATTCAACTCTTCCAACCTGTCCATCAAACGCCGCACCGCCGTCGAGGCGACCGATTTCCTGCGCCGCGACGACAAAATGGCGGCCCTGCTGCCCGCCATCGAGCGCATGGCCTCGTTGCAAAAAGACTGCGCGGCGGCCTTGCCGGCCATGTTCAAGTACGCCGAAATCCTGGCTTTCGAGGATGGGCAGCTGACTTTGTCGCTGCCGAACGCCTCGCTGGCGGCCAAGCTCAAGCAGCAACTGCCCAAGCTGCAGGACACGCTGGCGCGGCGCGGCTGGCAGGTGCACGGCGTGAAATTGAAGGTGCTGATGACCAAACCGGCCGAGATCAAGGAGCAGATGCGCTCGCTGTGGCTGACGGAAGCGGCCGTGGCGGCCTTCGACGAGCTCGGCGATACGCTGGAGGCCACCCCGCAGAACGCCACGCTGATCGCGGCGCTGAAGGCGATGGTGGCCCGCCGCCGGCAGACTTAAGTTAGCGCCCACTCACGCGCCATCTGGCGCAGATACGACGGCGGCGCGACTTCATTGGTCTCGAACGAGACGATTTCATAGGCGTCCGGATGCTTGAGCAGTTCCAGCAGCAGCTGGTTGTTCAGCGCGTGGCCGGATTTGTGCGCCTCGTAGCTGGCCAGCAGCGGATGGCCGACCAGGTACAGGTCGCCGATCGCGTCCAGGATCTTGTGGCGCACGAACTCATCGTCGTAGCGCAGGCCGTCCGAGTTGAGGATGCGGTACTCGTCCATCACGATCGCGTTTTCCAGCGAACCGCCGCGCGCCAGACCTATGCCGCGCAGCATTTCCACATCCTGCATGAAGCCGAAGGTGCGGGCGCGGGCCACGTCGTGCACGTAGGAGACGTCGCCGAAGTCCACATGGGCGCGCTGCTGGGTGCCATCGACCGCCGGATGGTTGAATTCGATGAAAAAGTCCAGCTTGAAGCCGTTGTACGGCGTCAAACGGGCCCATTTTTCCTTGTCGCCCGTGCCTTCGCGGATTTCCACCGGCTTCAGCACGCGGATGAATTTCTTCGCCACCGGCTGTTCCTGCACGCCGGCCTGTTGCAATAAATACACGAACGACGAGGCCGAACCATCCATGATGGGGATTTCTTCGGCGCTCACTTCGATGTACAGGTTGTCCAGGCCGAGGCCGGCGCAGGCCGACATCAGGTGCTCGACGGTCGACACGCGGGCGCCATCCTTGACCAGCACGGAAGCCATGCGGGTGTCGCCCACCGCCATCGCGCTGGCGGGGAACTCCACCACCGGGCTCAGGTCGACGCGGCGGAACACGATGCCGGTGTCCGGCGCGGCCGGGCGCAGGGTCAGCTCGACCTTGGTGCCGGAGTGCAATCCGACACCTGTGGTGCGGACCAGTTCTTTGATGGTGCGTTGTTTTAACATCCGGCGATTATAGCGAAGTTGGGTCTGCCGCGCTGTCGGCGGCGTTTCCTTCAATCAAGGATGTTCGGCTTCCGCGTGCACCGATTCGCGCCGCACCAGGTAGATGCCGCTGGCGATGATGATGCCGGCGCCGAGCAGCGTGTAGCCGTCGGGCAGCGTGTGCCACAGCAGCCAGTCGATCGCCACGCCCCAGGCCAGCGCCGAGTATTCGAACGGCGCCACCACCGAGGCCTGGCCGGAGCTGAAGGCGCGGGTGATCGCCAGCTGGCCGAGGAAGCCGCTCAGCGCCAGCGCCAGCAGCACCCAGCCGTCCTCGGCGCGCACCGGCACCCAGTGGCTGGCCGACATCGCCAGGCCGCCAGCGGCCATCATCAGCAGGTACCAGAACATCATCGACTCGTTGCTGTCGGTGCGGGCCAGCACGCGGCTGGTGATCGCGGCCATCGCGTAGCAGGCGGCCGAGCCCAGCAGGGCCAAGCCGCCCAAGGTCAGGAAGCCCGTCCCTTCGGGCCGCAGCACCACCAGCACGCCGAGCAGGCCGATCACGATGGCGACCCACTGGCCGGTGCCGACCTTCTCCTTGAGCACGAACACCGACAGCGCCGTGATCAGCGACGGCGCGATGAAGAAGATCGAATACGCCTCGGCCAGCGACAGCGCCTTGAGGCCGTAGGCGAAGGAGGTCAGCATCGCGATGCCGAGCAGGCTGCGGAACACGTGCATGCCCCAGCGTACCTTGAAGATGCCGCGGAAGGCGCCGCGATACAGCATGTAGCCGCACAGCAGCGGCAGCGAACTGAGCGCGCGCATGGCGGTCACTTGCGTGGCGGGATAGTGGGAAGACAGCACCTTCATGGTGGTGTCCATGAACGAAAACATGGCGACCGCGGCCAGCATCGCGTAGATGCTGCGCAGGTTTTCCGAGCGGGTGGCGGTGGACAGGGGAAGCTCCTTGCGGCAGGTCCGTGCGGACCACTGGGAACGTCATCATGGCGACGTCGGGAGCCAGGACCGGGTCGTGCCCGGTCGCCCCGATTATAGCAAGGCGATGTTTTCCTTGCAGAAGGTCACGCCGACTCAGCGTATGCCGTCGGTGACGCCGTCTTTACAAAGTCCGTAGGCTTCCGGCATGTAGTGGGCGCCTGGCACGCCTGGGCCGAGCCCGACAAAGCAGTCAGCAATAGTGCGATACAAGGTTTCATTGCCGGCATCGTTCTGATCAAACGCTAAGGTGTAGCAATCACCCCGCGTTTCGGTTCCCACAGTTCGATCTTGTTCGCTTCCGGATCGAGTATCCATGCGAAGCGGCCGTTCGGGTCGTCGTCGGTGCGCTTCAGGATGGCGACACCTTTCGCCTCCAGCCGCGCGATCAAGGCGTCCATGTCGTCGACCGCGTAGTTGATCATGAACTCGCTGGTCGATGGTGCGAAGTATTTGGTCGCGGCCGGGAACGCGCTCCAGATCAGCGCGGGCGGATGCTGGGGTGCGTCGTAGCGCAGTTTCGCGCCACCCCACACTTCCAGCGGCATGCCCAGCACATCGCGATACCAGGCCGCCAGCGCCTTCGGGTCCTTGGCCTTGAAGAACACGCCGCCCACGCCGGTGATATGCCCCGCCGGCTCAGCGGCGGCTCCGGCCTGGGCAGCCACCATCAGAACACCTATGCATAGCACCGTTATGGTTCGCTTCGCCATTCGGCGCTCCTCTCCGCAAAATTTATTTCAATTGGCAGGCCAGCCGAGATGTGCGGCACGGCGCAGGCTGGCTTTGACCACCATGCGGTGAAAGGGGGCAATGCAAAATATGTAGACCCGCCCCAGCAGATTATGGCAATGGACCACCGTCGAGAGGGTTAATGCGCGGCCGCTGTCGGCGTCCGGTCCGCCGCTGCACAGGATCGACAAGCGGAAATCAAGATGCGTGTCGTCCTCCCCCACCACCACCTCGGTTTCGTTGGTGCTGTAGACCTTGAAGATACCAAGCCGCTCGGCCTTCGCGGCATGGGCCAGCGTGGCCAGATGCCTGGCAGTCTTCAGACCAAAGCGGGCTACGATCACATCGCGAAGGTTGGTAAGTTTGCCGATCCACGCAGGCTGGTGCGCAAAGATGAACCGGGCCAGCAGCTCCGGGTCACCGGAGGCGCCGGACGGCAGCCCGATGGCAAAGGCGTCTGCCAGGTTGACCGACTGGTAGAGGTGGGTGATGCTGGACTGCGCGGGAAGCGCAACCGCTGTTGCAAAGCTGAGTTCGATCGGCACGTAAGCATTTCGGAAAAATGATGTTTTAACTATAACATCAAATGCGGGAAGCGTTGCTTGCTCGACGCTTGAGGCCAACCACTGATCATGCGATTCCTACCATTCATCCCCACCCAGGCCAGGTTCGTCGGCCGGTCCTCGCGCAGCGCGCCTGGGGTCCCTAGAATAGCTGGCTGATCACGCCGACTCAGAGTAGCGCCTGCAACAGAAAGACTAACTTTTCGAATGATTGGAGACCCCGATGTTGCGATACCTTTCCCTGCCGTTCCTGCTGTTGATACATTGCGGCGTCCATGCACAAGCATTGGATGCGGTGACCGCCGCCATCGATGCGGGGCAATTCAAACAGATCACCAGCGTTGTCGTGTCCCAGCATGGCAAGCTGATTTATGAACACTACTTCGACAAGGAGGGCGCCGAGAGCTTGCGCAACACGCGCTCGGCCACCAAGACCGTTACGGGCATGCTGATCGGCGTGGCGGTCGAGCGCAAGCTGCTGCGGGTCGAGTCGAAAGTACTGCCCTACTTCCCGGAGTTGCAGCCCCTGGCCTCCCCCGACCCGCGCAAGGACAACATCACCGTCGAAGATTTCTTGACCATGAGTTCGCTGCTCGAATGCGACGACGACAACCAGCATTCGCGCGGCAACGAGGAACGCATGTACCTGATCGAAGACTGGAGTCGCTTCACAGCCGACCTGCCGATACGGGGATTTCCGGATTGGCAGCCGCGGCCAGAAAAATCGCCCTACGGCCGCGCCTGGAGCTACTGCACCGCAGGCGTCACCATGCTGGGGCCGTTGCTTGAACGTGTCAGCGGACAAAGCGTGCCAGACTTCGCCGCCGCCAATCTGTTCAAGCCGTTGGGCATCGACCAGGTGAAATGGCAATTCCAGCCCAAGGGATCAGCCATGACCGGCGGCGGCCTGCAACTGCGCAGTGTGGACTTGGCCAAGCTCGGCCAGCTTTACCTCAATGGCGGCCGGTGGAATGGCAAACAAGTCATTTCCTCCGAGTGGGTGCGCCGCTCCATCGCACCGCATGCAAACGCCCGTGACGGCTACGACTATGGCTACCTGTGGTGGCTGCAGACGTTCAAGCTTGACGGCCGCACCGTGCCGGCTTTCGGCATGTCGGGATCAGGTGGCAACAAGGTTTTCGTGCTGCCGGAACAGGATGCGGTGGTCGTCGTCACGACCACCAACTTCCATGTGGGCGGCGCCCATCCGCTGAGCGAGAAACTGTTGACTAGCTTGATCCTGCCCAGCTTGCTGCGTCCTTGATCAAGTCGGCGGCAGCAGCATCACCAGCTTCAGGTCGTGGCGCTTGGCCAGATGCAGCGTCACCTGGTTAAGGTCCAGATCCCCTTGCAGCGGATGGCGGAAGCGGCGCAAGCCGCCTTCCCTGCCGACCACGTCCTGCAAGGTCCACAGCTCGGCGAAGCTGGCGCTGGCGGCGGACAGTTCGGCGATCAGGCCGGCCAGCGCCTGCTCGCTGGCGTGGCGGCCGATGTCGGCGCGGAACTCGGCCACCAGCCGCCGGGCCCGCTCCGGCCAGTCGACGATCAGCTCGCGCGCCGCCGGGCCGAGGAACATGTAGCGCAGCAGGTTCGGCCGGACACGCGATTGCGGACGCGGCGGCAGCCAGCCGGCGAACAGTTGCGCCGCCTGCGGGTTCCAGGCCACCGCATCCCATTGCCGGTCGAGTATGTAAGCGGGGGCCGCGATGGCCGCGACGATCGCGTCCAGCGCCTGTTCCGCGTTGCCGCCGTCGTCGTCGTGATGCGGATCGAGCCGGTCGGCCAGACCGAACAGGTAGCCGCGTTCGGCCGCCGACAGACGCAGCACCTGCGCCAGCCGCGCCAGCATCTTGCCCGACGCCTGCACCTGCCTGCCCTGCTCCAGCCACGTCAGCCACGTCGGGCTGACCTCGCACAATTGCGCCAGTTCCTCGCGCCGCAGGCCGGGCGTGCGGCGCCGTCCGCCGCCGGGCAGGCCGACGCTGGCGGGCGGGGTGCGCTCGCGATGGGCGCGGATGAATTCGCCGAGTTTGTTGTGCATGGTAGTTCTTATACCAGGATAAGTACTTGTCTTGTTACAGGATAAAAACACGCTTATTCTGCCCTGACTCGCCCATCTTTGGAGAAAAACATGAAACAGCAAGCCGTCGTCGCCCAGCAGTTCGGCAATACCGCCAGCGCCTACCTGACCAGCACGGTCCACTCGCAGGGCGCCGACCTGGCCGCCCTGCGCGAGATCGCCCGCCTGCTGGGGCCGCATCCCACGGTGCTGGACCTGGGCTGCGGCGCCGGCCACGCCAGCTTCGCCGTGGCGCCGGTGGCCAAGTCGGTGACGGCGTTCGACCTGTCGGCGGAAATGCTGGCCGTGGTGGCCGGCGCCGCCGGCGAACGGGGGCTGGACAACGTCGTCACGCAGCAGGGCAACGTGGCCAGCCTGCCGTTTGCGGACGCCTCGTTCTGCATGGTGGTCACGCGCTTCTCGGCGCATCACTGGCTGGACGTGCCGGCCGCGCTGCGCCAAGTGAAGCGCGTGCTGAAGAAGGGCGGCGTGCTGGTGGTGATCGACATCACCGCGCCGGAAAGCCCGCTGCACGACACCACCTTGCAGGCGGTCGAACTGCTGCGGGACGGCTCGCATGTGCGCGACTACCGGCCGTCCGAATGGCGCACCATGCTCGAAGGCGCGGGCTTCGCCTGCGAGCGCGTCAGCGACTGGAAGCTGGAGATGAAATTCGACGAGTGGACCGCCCGCATGCGCACGCCGGCCGAGCGCGTGACGGCCATCCGCAGCCTGTTCGCGACCGCGCCGGAAGAGACGCTGCAATACTTCGCCGTGCAGGCCGACTGCTCGTTCTCGATCGACTCGACCTTGTTCAAGGCCAAGCACGATTTCGGCGATATCTACTGATGTCCCTCCCGGCAGCGCACGGGCGAACCGGGATATACTCTGCAGACGTCCAGGGAGAATGCGATGCCGCGCGATGTGCCACCGGAACCGCGCAGCTGGCTGTTGGAGCGCCGCTGCACACTGACCCAGCGCCAGTTGGCGCTGGCGTTCGTGACGCTGTGCGTGCCGTCGGCGCTGGTGGCGCTGGCTTTCCTGTGGCAGGGCTATTGGTATGTGCTGGTCTACGCCACGCTGGAACAGGCGGCGCTGGCGATGTGCCTGCGCCACTGCGCGCGGCACCGCGACGACTACGACCGTATCGATATTTCGTCCGGCGTCATCGTGGTGGCGCAGCGCCGGGGCCTCCAGCGCAGCGAGCTGCGGCTGCAGCCACGCACCACCCGCCTGCTGCCGCCGCGACGCGACGGCGATCCGATCCAACTGGAAGACCGTGGCGAGCAGATCGAAGTCGGCCGCTTCCTGGGCCCGGCCCAGCGGCGTCGGCTGGCCGATGAACTGGCCGTCTGCCTGCGCGTGCAGGGTTACTGATCGGCCTTCAAGGCCAGCAAGGCCGCGCGCAGCATGCCGCAGATGTGCGGATCGGCGCGCATCGCTTCTTCACTCAAATTAGCGCCCAGCAGCGGCAAGGTGATCGACGCGGCTTCGACCACGCGGGCCGACATCACGGTGATGGTTTCGCGCAACGACGCATAGGCATGGGTGGCGCGCGGCGAGGCGTTCAGCAGCGCGACCGGCTTGCCGATGAAGGACTCGTTGCCGACCATCCAGTCGAGGCCGTTCTTGATCGCGCCGGTCACGCCGTGCGCATATTCCGGGCTGGCGATCACCACCGCATCGGCGGCCAGCAAGGCCTCGCGCAGCACGGCCACCACCGCTGGCGGCTCGGCGATATCCGGGTTAAACAACGGCAGTTGGCCTAGCCCGTCATACAGCCGCACCTCGATACCGGGCGGGGCCACATCGGCCATCACGCGCAGCAGCATCGAGTTGATAGAGGCCGCGCGCAGGCTGCCGGAAATAGCGAGAATTTTCATTGTTAGCGACCAGACAGAAAACGGCGCCGCGGCGCCGTTCTTTTATTGCATCCGACCAGTCCGGCGATTACGCCTGGGCCAGCAGGGTCTCGGCGTTCGACACTTCGAACTTGCCGCCCTGTTCGATGTTGAGCTGGGTGACAACACCGTTCTCGACCAGCATCGAGTAGCGCTGCGAGCGGGTGCCCATGCCGAACTTGCTGAAGTCGGCGTCCAGGCCCAGTGCCTTGGAATAGGCGGCGTTGCCGTCGGCCATCATGCGGACGGTGCCGGTGGCGTTCTGGTCGCGGCCCCACGCGCCCATGACGAAGGCGTCATTGACCGAGATGCACCAGATTTCGTCGACGCCCTTGGCTTTCAGGTCGGCGGCATGCTTGACGTAGCCTGGCACGTGCTGTGCCGAGCAGGTCGGGGTGTAGGCGCCCGGCAGGCCGAAGATCGCGATCTTCTTGCCCTTGACCAGGTCTTGTACGTTGAACGTGTTCGGGCCCAGCGAGCAGCCTTCGGTTTCGGTTTCGATGAATTCGGACAGGGTGCCTTCTGGCAGGGTGTCGCCAATCTTGATGGTCATGGATGACTCCTTTTATAAATGTTTAACGTAAAAAAGCCGCGCCCAGGCGCGGCTTTCACCGGCTTAGAGCCAGCAGTATGCCTTAATCCGCCTGCTTGCGCAGGAAGGCAGGAATGTCGTAGGTTTCCATGCCGTTCTTTTCCATCGCGCGCACCTGCTCGGAAGCCGATTCGCGACGCCATACGGCCGGCGCCTTCATGCCGTCGAAGGCCGGCGATGCGCCGCCGCCCATGCCGCTGGTCGCGCCCATCGAGACCGACGACGAAGCGGCGCCGCCGCCCAGTGCAGCCGACGGCATCATCGGGCTGTTGTGGGTGCCGGTGCGCAGCATCTGCTGGGGAACCAGCTGCACGTGCTTCTTGGCCTTGCCCAGGCCGGTGGCGACCACGGTGACGCGGATGTCGTCGCCCATGTTGTCGTCGTAGGCGATACCCTGGGCGATCGAGGCGTCCGGCGCGGCGAAGGCGCGCACGGCGGCCATGACTTCCTTGATCTCCTTACCCTTCAGGCCACGCGACGCGGTCACGTTGACCAGCACGCCACGGGCGCCCGACAGGTCGACGCCGTCCAGCAGCGGCGACGCCACGGCCTGCTCGGCGGCGATGCGCGCGCGGTCGACGCCGGACGCGGTCGCGGTGCCCATCATGGCCTTGCCCTGCTCGCCCATGATGGTCTTGACGTCGTTGAAGTCGACGTTGATGTGGCCCGGCACGTTGATGATCTCGGCGATACCGGCGACGGCGTTGTTGAGCACATCGTCGGCGTGCTGCAGCCAGTCGATCAGCGATTCGTCTTCGTAGATCTCTTCGAGCTTCTCGTTCAGGATCACGATCAGCGAGTCGACGTGGGCCGACAGCTGCTCCAGGCCTTCGTCGGCGATGTCCATGCACTTCTGGCCTTCGTGCGAGAACGGCTTGGACACCACGGCCACGGTCAGCGCGCCCAGCGACTTGGCGATTTCCGCCACGATCGGTGCGGCGCCGGTGCCGGTGCCGCCGCCCATGCCGGCGGCGATGAACACCATGTGCGCGCCGCGCAGCGCGTCCTCGATGCGCGAACGCGATTCCTCGGCCAGCTTGCGGCCGACGTCGGGCTTCATGCCGGCGCCCAGGCCGGTCTCGCCGATCTGGATCACATTGTCGGCCTTGGAGGTCGACAGCGCCTGCGCATCGGTATTGGCGGCGATGAACTCGACGCCGGACATGCCCTTGTTGATCATGTGTTGAACTGCGTTGCCACCTGCGCCGCCGACTCCGACGACCTTGATGACGGTGCCCAAAGCTGCGTTATCGACCATATCAAACTCCATGATGTGACTCCTATCAGAATGCGGTTTTCAAGCGCCAGTCCTCATATCGTTAGAAGAACTGGGGATTGAAAACTGCGGTTTTAATATAAAAAGTTTAGCTGCTATTTCCCCGTCATTCCCGCGCAGGCGGGAATGACGGGGTATCGTTAGAAATTACCCAAGAACCATTCTTTCATGCGCTGCCATACTGCCTTCACCGAACCATCCTGACGCGTAACGATATGGCCACGCAGGTACTGCTTTTTCGCTTCCAACAACAGGCCAAGCACGGTCGCGTAGCGCGGGCTGCGCACCACGTCGGCCAGCTGGCCACGGTAGTCCGGCGTGCCGAGGCGCGCCGGTTTGAGGAATATGTCTTCCGCCATCTCGACCATGCCCGGCATGATCGCGGTGCCGCCGGTGAGCACGATGCCCGACGACAGCACGCCTTCGTAGCCGGACTCGCGCACCACCTGGTGCACCATCGCGAACAGCTCTTCGACGCGCGGCTCGATCACCGCCGCCAGCGCCTGGCGCGACAGGTTGCGCGGACCGCGGTCGCCCAGGCCCGGCACTTCCAGCGACTCGCCCGGGTCGGCCAGCACCTGCTTGGCCACGCCGTAGCGGATCTTGATCTCTTCCGCTTCCGAGGTCGGGGTGCGCAGCGCCATCGCGATGTCGTTGGTGATCTGGTCACCGGCGATCGGGATCACGGCGGTGTGGCGGATCGCGCCGTCCGAGAACACGGCGACGTCGGTGGTGCCGCCGCCGATGTCGATCAGCACCACGCCCAGCTCCTTCTCGTCCGGCGTCAGCACGGCGTCGGCCGAGGCCATCGGCTGCAGGATCAGGTCCGACACTTCGAGGCCGCAACGGCGCACGCACTTGACAATGTTCTGCACCGCCGACACGGCGCCGGTGACGATGTGGACTTTGACTTCCAGGCGGATGCCGCTCATGCCGATCGGTTCGCGCACGTCTTCCTGGCTGTCGACGATGAATTCCTGCGGTACCGTGTGCAGCAGCTGCTGGTCGGTCGGAATGTTAACCGCCTTTGCCGTTTCGATGACGCGCGCCACGTCGGTGGCCGTCACTTCCTTGTCCTTGATGGCCACCATGCCGCTGGAATTGAAGCTGCGGATATGGCTGCCCGCGATGCCGGCGTAGACATTGCGGATCTTGCAGTCGGCCATCAGCTCCGCTTCTTCCAGCGCGCGCTGGATCGACTCGACGGTCGCTTCGATGTTGACCACCACGCCCTTCTTCAGGCCTTTCGATTCGTGCTGGCCCAGCCCGATCACCTCGTGGCGTCCATCGCCCATCACCTCGGCCACCACGGCCACCACTTTCGAGGTGCCGATGTCGAGGCCAACGATCAGGTTTTTAGCGTCTTTAGTCATTTATCTCTGCCTACTGTATTTTTTTCTTCACGATCGGTTTTGGCTTGGCGCCCTCGGCCGGAATCTTCAATCCCGTCGCACTCAGTGCCAGCCCATTCTGGTAACGCATATCGATGGTCTCGATGTTCTGCAAGTGCTCCACCAGCTGCGGATAAATTCCCAGCAGGCGGTCCACCCTTTCCTTCAACGTGGTGCTGGTCTGCTCCCGCCCCAGCGCCACGCTCATGCCGTTATTCAGCTTCACCGTCCATGCATAGCGCCCCGACAGCGACAACGACTCCGGCACCAGCTTGAGCGGCGCGAACCAGGCGCGCAGCTCGTCGTATCGCGACAGCACTTCCTTCTCGCTGCCTTCCGGCCCGTCGAACTCCGGCAGCACATGGTCCTCTTCCGCCTCGGCCAGGTTGGCGGTGAACGACTCGCCCTTGGTCGACAACAGCTTGCCGTCCTCGCCCCACGTGCCCAGCGCCTCATGCTCTTCCAGCGCCACGATCAGCTGGTCCGGCCATTCGCGGCGCACCGTTGCGCGGCGCACCCAGGGCACCGATTCAAACGCCTGGCGCACCGCATCCAGATTCGTCGTGAAGAAGTTACCCTTGATGCGGCCCAACGCGTTGCTGCGCAGCGTCAGGTGATTCACATGCCTTAACTCGTCCTGCCCGATCGTCTCGATACGGATGGTGCGCAGCGTGAACATCGGCCGCTGCGCCACCCACCACACGCCTGCCGCGATGCATGCCAACAGCGTCAGGACGAAAATGCCGCTGGCGGTCGCATTCAAGGCTTTAGCGTCTTGCCACATCGTGCTACTTAACCCTTCATCTGAGGTTGAGCTAACTTCAAGCGCGCCGTGCGCAGGATTTCCACGCACAGGTCTTCATAGCTGATGCCTTCCGCGCGCGCCGCCATCGGCACCAGCGAGTGGCCGGTCATGCCCGGCGACGTGTTCACTTCCAGCAGGAAGGGCTTCTGGTCGCTTTCGCGCAGCAGGAAATCGACCCGTCCCCAGCCTTCGCAACCGATGGCGCGGTAGGCCAGCACGGCCAGGCGCTGCATCTCCTGCGTCAGCGCTTCCGGCAGCACGGCCGGGCAGAAATACTGGGTGTCGTCGGTGAAGTACTTGTTCTGGTAATCGTAATTGCCTTGCGGGGCCACGATCTCCACCACCGGCAGCGGACGCGCGCTGGCGCCGGAACCGAGCATGGCGACCGTGAACTCGCGGCCGGTGACGAATTCCTCGGCCAGCACCGAGTCGTCCAGCGCGGCGGCGATGTCGAAGGCGGCCTTGAATTCGTTGGCGGCGCTGACCTTGGTGATGCCGATGGTCGAACCCTCATGGGGCGGCTTGACGATCAGCGGCAGGCCCAGGTCGGCGCACACGGCGGCCAGGTCCGAGCCAGCGCCCAGCACCGCGTAGCGCGGCGTCGGCAGGCCGGCGGCCAGCCAGACGATCTTGGTGGTGATCTTGTCCATGCCCACCGAGCTGGCCATCACGCCGCTGCCGGTGTAGGGTATGCCCAGCAGTTCCAGCGCGCCCTGCAGGCTGCCGTCTTCGCCGAAGCGGCCGTGCAGCGCGATGAACACGCGGTCGAATTTTTCGGCGGCCAGTTCGGCCAGCGTGCGCACGCCGGTGTCGAACAGGTGGGCGTCGATGCCCTTGCTTTGCAGGGCCGCCAGCACGCCGTTGCCGGACATGATGGACACTTCGCGCTCGGCGGAACGGCCGCCGTACAGCACGCCGACCTTGCCGTATGCTTTTGCGTCAACAGGAGTAAGGTGATTCACTTTCAGACCTTTGGATAGTTAGTCAGTTTGGCAGGGACGCCGCTGATCGAGCCTGCGCCCATGGTCATGACGACGTCGCCGTCGCGCACCACACTCATGATGGTTTCCGGCATATCGCCGATCGCCTCTACAAAAATCGGTTCGGTCTTGCCGCGTGCGCGCAGCGCATGCGCCAGCGCGCGACCGTCGGCGGCCACGATCGGCGCTTCGCCGGCGGCGTAGACTTCGGCCAGCACCAGCACGTCGACGGTGCCCAGCACCTTGACGAAATCTTCGAACAGGTCGCGCGTGCGGCTGTAGCGGTGCGGCTGGAAGGCCAGCACCAGGCGGCGGCCGGGATAGGCGGCGCGCGCGGCGGCGGTGGTCACTTCCATTTCCAGCGGGTGGTGGCCGAAGTCGTCCACCAGCGTGAAGGTACCCGCCTTGGCGACGTCGCCTGGAATTGCCACATCGCCGTATTTGGTGAAGCGGCGGCCGACGCCGGCGAAGGCGGCCAGGCCGGCCTGGGTGTCCTTGTCTTCGATGCCGATCTCGCGCGCGATGGCGATGGCCGAGCAGGCGTTCTGCACGTTGTGCAGGCCGGGCTGGTTCAGCACCACGTCCAGGTCGGGATAGCCTTCCTGGATCACGGTGAAGTGCATCTCGACGCCGACCGCGCGGGCGTTCACGGCGCGAACTTCTGCGTCCTCGTGGAAGCCGTAGGTGGTCACGGGCTTGGTCACTTGCGGCAGGATGGAGCGCACGTGCTGGTCGTCGATGCACAGCATGGCGCGGCCGTAGAACGGCAGGCGGTGCGTGAAGCTGACGAAGGCCTGCTTGAGCTTTTCGAAATCGTGCTCGTAGGTTTCCATGTGGTCGGCGTCGATGTTGGTGATGACTTCGATCATCGGCGTCAGGTTCAGGAACGAGGCGTCCGATTCGTCGGCTTCGGCCACCAGGTAGTCCCCGGTGCCCAGCTTGGCGTTGGCGCCGGCGGCGGTCAGGCGGCCGCCGATGACGAAGGTTGGATCGAGGCCGCCCTGCGCCAGCACCGATGCGACCAGGCTGGTGGTGGTGGTCTTGCCGTGGGTGCCGGCGATGGCGATGCCGCGCTTCAGGCGCATCAACTCGCCCAGCATCACGGCGCGCGGAACGATGGGGATCTTGCGGCTGCGCGCAGCCACCACTTCCGGATTGTCCTGCTGGACGGCGGTCGAGGTGACGACGGCGTCGGCGTCGCCGATGTTTTCGGCGGCGTGGCCCTGAAAGACCGTGGCGCCCATGTCGGCCAGGCGCTGCGTGACGGCGTTGCTGCCCAGGTCCGAGCCGGACACGGTGTAGCCCAGCGTGAGCAGCACTTCGGCGATGCCGCTCATGCCGCTGCCGCCGATGCCGACGAAGTGAATATTCTGTACTTTGTGCTTCATGTTAGCTGTTCCAATACCTGTGCGATAGCGTCGTTCGCATCGCGTTTGCCGACACCACGCGCCGCCATCGCCATGGTCTGGCAGGCGCCGCGGGTCAGCGTTTCCAACAGCGTCGCAACACTCTGCGCGCTCATTTCCGATTGCGGCATGTGTATCGCCGCGTTCTGTTTCGCCATCCACTGCGCGTTGTCGCGCTGGTGGCTGGTGGTCGATGCGACCAGCGGAACGAGCACGCTGGCCACGCCGGCGGCGGTCAGTTCCGAGAGCGTGATCGCGCCGGCGCGGCAGATCACCACGTCGGCGTGGCTGTAGGCGGCGGCCATGTCGTCGATGAAGTCGACCACGTTCGCCTCCACTCCCGCCTGTGCGTACGCGGCGCGCAGCACATCGATGTTCTTCTTGCCCGACTGGTGCGTCACCTGCGGACGCTGCGCGGCCGGGATCAGCGCCAGCGCGGCCGGCAGGTTGTCGTTCAGCGCCTTGGCGCCCAGGCTGCCGCCCACCACCAGGATGCGCAGCGGACCTTCGCGGCCGAAGAAACGCAGGTCCGGCGCGGGCATGTCCAGGATCTCCTGGCGCACCGGGTTGCCGGTGACGACGGCCTTGCCGGCGGCCTTGCCGAAGTTGGCCGGGAAGCCGAAGCACACGCGCTCGGCAAACGGCACCAGCGTTTTATTCGACAGCAGCAGCGCGGCGTCGGCATTGACCAGCACCAGCGGCACGCCGCGCAGGCGCGCCATCAGGCCGCCTGGCACGGTGACGTAGCCGCCCATGCCCAGCACCACGTCCGGCTTGCGGCTGCCGATGTAGCCGAAGCAGGCGGCGAAGGCCTTGACCATCTTCAGCGCGCCGCCCAGCGAGTGCTTCAAGCCCTTGCCGCGCATGCCGGTGAAGTCGATGCTGTCCATCGCGATGCCATGCTTGGGCACCAGCTCCTGTTCCATGCCGGCGGCGGTGCCCAGCCAGCTCACTTCCCAGCCGCGCGCGCGCAGCGTCTGCGCGATCGCCAGGCCGGGGAAAATGTGACCGCCGGTGCCGGCCGCCATGATCATCAATCGTTTCATAGTCTGCCACCGCGCATCAGGACCCGGTTCTCGTAGTCGATCCGGAGCAGGATCGCGAGTCCGATGCAGTTAATTACCACACCCGTGCCGCCATAGCTCATCAGCGGCAAGGTCAAGCCCTTGGTCGGCAGCAGGCCAAGGTTGACCCCCATATTGATAAACGCCTGCACGCCGATCCAGATGCCGATGCCCTTGGCCGTCAGGCCGGCAAAGGTCTGGTCGATGGCGATGGCCTGGCGGCCGATGTCGAAGGCGCGCTTGATCAGCCAGTAGAACATGGCGATCACCACCAGCACGCCGGCCAGGCCGAGTTCCTCGCCGATCACCGCCAGCAGGAAGTCGGTATGCGCTTCCGGCAGGTAGTGCAGCTTTTCCACGCTGCCGCCCAGGCCAACGCCGAAAATCTCGCCGCGGCCGAAGGCGATCAGCGAGTGGGTCAGCTGGTAGGCCTTGTTCAGCGCATTGTCTTCTTCCCACGGATTGAGGTAGGCGAAGTAGCGCTCGCGCCGGAATTTCGACAGCGCGATGATGGAGCCGAAGATCACCACCAGCACCGCGCCGATGCCACCGAACCAGATGGCGTTGATCCCGCCCAGGAACAGGATGCCCATGGCGATGCAGACGATCACGCCGAAGGCGCCCAGGTCGGGTTCGAGCAGCAGCAACAGGCCGACGAAGCCGACCGCCGCCGCCATCGGCAGGAAGCCCTTGGTCAGCTTGTGCATGTATTCCTGCTTGCGCACGGTGTAGTCGGCGGCGTACAGCACGGCGACCACTTTCATCAGCTCCGACGGCTGTACGTTGATGACTCTCAGCGACAGCCAGCGGCGGCCGCCGTTGACCACCACGCCGAGGCCTGGGATCAGCACCATCACCAGCAGCACCAGCGTGCCGATGAACAGATACGGCGCGGCCTTTTGCAGATCGCAGATGCGGATGCGGAACACGAACAGGCCGGCCAGCAGCGAGACGACGATGAACATCGCCTGCCGTTGCAGGAAGTAGGTGTTCTGCCAGCGCACGTAGTTGGCGAACTTGGGAGAATCGGGCAGCGAGATCGAGGCCGAATACACCATCACCATCCCGAGCAGCATCAACAGCAGCGTGACCCAGACCAGCGGCTGGTCGTACTCCATCATCTTCGATTGCCGCGCGCGGCTGTCCATCGACGGCGGCGTCGACTTGTCAGCAAAGCGGAACGGCATCTGGAAGGCCATCAGAGCTCCTGTCCTGCGTCGAGGGCGATCTCGCGCACGGTGTCGATGAACACCTGGGCGCGATGCGCGTAGTTCTTGAACATGTCCATGCTGGCGCAGGCCGGCGACAGCAGCACGGCGTCGCCGGCTTGCGCCAGTTCGCTGGCGCGCTTGACGGCTTGCGGCAGGTCGGCGCCGCAGTCTTCGATCTCATAGCCCAGGTCCGCCGACGCTTCCAGCGCGGCGCGGATCTGCGGCGCGTCGCGGCCGATCAGCAGCACGGCGCGCACGTAGCGCGAGACCGGTTCCGCCAGCGGCGCGAAGTCCTGGCCCTTGCCGTCGCCGCCCATGATGACCACCAGGCGCTGGTTGGCGCCGGTGAAGGCCTTGCCCAGACCGTTCAAGGCGGCCACGGTGGCGCCGACATTGGTGCCTTTGCTGTCGTCGTAGTATTCGACGCCGTTGATGGCGCTGACCAGTTCCACGCGGTGCGGCTGGCCGCGATACTCGCGCAGGCCGTGCAGCAGGGGCGCCAATGGCAGGTCGATGGCGCGGCACAGCGCCAGCGCGGCCAGCGCGTTGGCGGCGTTGTGCACGCCGCGGATTTGCAGCGCGTCGGCCGGCATCAGGTTCTTGACCATGCATTCGACCGGTGGCGGCGGCGGATCGTTCTTCTTGCGCTTCTTCGGTTCGCCCTCTTCTTCCGACGGCACGGCGGTGGCGAGCCACAGCACGCCGCGTTCGCTGTTCAGGCCAAGGTCGTCGCGCAAGGTCGGCGCGTCGGTGCCGAAGGTGACGTTGGCGCCGGTGGTGCTGGCCATGCGCATCACGGTGGCGTCGTCGCGGTTCAACACGCGCACGGTGTCGGCCGCGAAGATGCGGTGCTTGGCGGCGGCGTAGGACGGCATGTCGCCATGCCAGTCCAGGTGGTCCTGGGTCACGTTCAAGACGGTGGCGGCGTCGGCCTCCAGCGTGAAGGTGGTTTGCAGCTGGAAGGACGACAGCTCCAGCACCCACACTTCGGGCAGCGCGCTGGTACCCGGCGCGGCGTCGATCACTTCGCGCAGCACGTCCAGCGCGGCGGGGCTGATGTTGCCGGCCACGCGCACGGTCCTGCCGGCGCGTTCGCACAGCTGGCCGACCAGGGTGGTGACGGTGGTCTTGCCGTTGGTGCCGGTGATGGCGATGACCTTGGGCGTGTAGCCGCGTTCCTGTTCCAGCGACTCCAGCGCCTGGGCGAACAGTTCGATCTCGCCCCATACCGGCACGCCGGCGGCCGCCGCCGCAGGTCCGATTTCTGCCAGCTCGCGGTATGGCGCCAGGCCGGGGCTGACGGCGACGAAGTCCACGCCTTCCAGCAGCGAAGGATCGAATGAACCCGAAGCGAACGGGCCGGCGACGAAGTCCGCTTCCGGCACGGCTACGCGCAGCGCGGACAAGCGCTCGGGCGCTTCGCGGGTGTCGGCCACGCGCACGCGCGCGCCGCCGCGGGCGAGCCACAGCGCCATCGCCAGACCGGATTCACCCAGTCCCAGTACCAGTGCGTTTTTGCCTTCGTAGATCATCAGCGCAGCTTCAGCGTAGAGAGTCCGACCAGCACCAGCATCATCGTGATAATCCAGAAGCGCACGACGACCTGGGTCTCTTTCCAGCCTTTTTGTTCAAAGTGGTGGTGCAAGGGCGCCATCAGGAACACGCGGCGGCCGACGCCGAAGCGCTTCTTGGTGATCTTGAACCAGCCCACCTGGATAATCACCGACACCGTTTCGGCGACGAACACGCCGCCCATGATGAACAGGACGATTTCCTGGCGCACGATGACGGCGATGGTGCCGAGCGCGCCGCCCAGCGCCAGTGCGCCGACGTCGCCCATGAACACCTGGGCCGGGTGGGTGTTAAACCACAGGAAGGCCAGGCCGGCGCCGGCCAGCGCGCCGCAGAAGATAATCAGTTCGCCCGCGCCGGGAATATGCGGGATGAACAGGTACTTCGAATAGGTGGCGCTACCGGTCAGGTAGGCGAACAGGCCAAGCGCCGAGCCGACCATAATCGTCGGCATGATCGCCAGGCCATCGAGGCCGTCGGTGAAGTTGACGGCGTTGCTGGTGCCGACGATGACGCAGTAGGTCAGCGCGATGAAGCCCCACACGCCCAGCGGGTAGCTGATGGTCTTGAAGAACGGGACGATCAAGTCGGCCTTGGGCGGCAGGTCCATCTCAAAACCGGACTGCACCCAGGCGAAGAACAGCTCGAACACCTTGCCGGCGTTGGGCGCGGACACCGAGAACGCCAGGTACAGCGCGGCGCCGATGCCGACCAGCGACTGCCAGAAGTATTTTTCCGCCGAACGCATGCCTTCAGGGTCCTGGCGCACCACCTTGCGGTAGTCGTCGACCCAGCCGACCGCGCCGAAGCCCAGCGTGACCACCAGCACCGGCCAGATCAGGCGGTTGGACAGGTCGCACCACAGCAGCGTCGAGACGCCGATGGCGATCAGCAGCAGCACGCCGCCCATGGTGGGGGTGCCGTGTTTTTTCAAATGGGTCTGCGGGCCGTCGGTGCGCACGGCCTGGCCGTACTTCATGGCGGTCAGCTTGCGGATCACGGCCGGACCGGCCGACAGGCCGATGAGCAGCGCCGTCGCGGTGGCGAACACCGCGCGGAAGGTGATGAAGTTGAAGACCCGGAGTGGTCCGAGGTCCTGCTGGAAATATTGTGCGAGCCAGAGCAGCATGATTAGTGACTTTCCTTGTTAGCTTGTTGCGATCCAATCAAATGCTGCACGACCCGTTCCATTTTCATGAAGCGGGAGCCCTTGATTAATACGGTTGCATCCGGCGTGACGGCTGCTTCGACAGCAGCCAGCAGTTCGCCGAAGTTTTCAAAATGGCGGATGGTCGCGCCTTGCATCGCATCTGCCATGCATGCGGCCAGCTCGCCGGTTACCAGCACCTGTTCGATGCCTTTGCTCTGCGCGTAAGCGCCGATTTCTTCGTGAAACTCGCGCCCCTGGGTGCCGACTTCGCCCATGTCGCCCAGCACCAGCACGCGCGGGGCTGCGGCCTTGGACAGCACGTCGATGGCGGCGCGCACCGAGTCCGGGTTGGCGTTGTAGCTGTCGTCGATGACGACGGCGCCGTTGGCCGCGGCCTTCTTCTGCAAACGGCCGCTGACCGGCGCGAAGGTGTCGAGGCCCAGCTTGATCTTGTCCAGCGCGATGCCGGCGGCGTACGTGCAGGCCACGGCGGCCAGCGCGTTGCGCACGTTATGCTCGCCCGCCGCTTGCAGGTTGACGAAGAACTGCGCATCGGACTCACCCCGCTCGCCCTCAGCTTCGCGGATAGTGACAAACATCTCGTTGCCGAAAGCAACTGAGTCGTCGGCGCGGAAGGTGCAGCTCACCTCTGCGTCCTTGGTCAGGCCGAAGCGCAGCACGCGGCGGCCGGCCGACAGTTCTTCCCAAATCGGGGTGAACTCGTCGCCATGCGGGAACACGGCCACGCCGTCGGCCGGCAGGCTGGCCAGCACGGCGCCGTTCTCGCGCGCGACCGCTTCCACGGTGTGCATGAATTCCTGGTGTTCGCGTTGGGCGTTGTTGACCATGGCGATAGTCGGCGCGGCGATGGCGCTCAGGCGGCCGATCTCGCCGGGATGGTTCATGCCCAGTTCGACCACGGCCGACTGCTGCTTCGCTTCCATGCGGAACAGCGTCAGCGGCACGCCGATTTCGTTATTCAGGTTGCCGCGCGTGGCCAGGCGGCCTTCTTCGCCGTGGGCGGCGGCCAGGATGGCGGCGATCATTTCCTTGACCGTGGTCTTGCCGTTGCTGCCGGTGACGCCGATGACCGGCATGGCGAACTGGCGGCGCCAGTGGTTGGCGATCTGGCCCAGCGCCACCAGCGTGTCCGGCACGACGATGGCGGCGATGCCGGTCGATGCGGTCCAGCCCTCAGGCAGTTCTTCAACAACGACGGCGGCCGCGCCCTGCTGCGCCACCTGGGGGAGGAAGTCGTGGGCGTCGAATACTTCGCCGCGCAGGGCGACGAACAGCGCGCCTGCGGCGACGCTACGGCTGTCGGTGGAGACGCCGTTAAATACCGTTTCACCGGAGCCGATCAACTCGGCGCCGGACACAGAAGGCAGAATCTGTGCGAGTGCTGCACGCATCAATTCGTCCTCATCATGGTTAAGCGGGCCGACAGCGCCAGCTGCGCGTGGTCGGTGTCGGAGAATGGCAGTTTCTTGCCCTTGATTTCCTGGTACGGCTCGTGGCCTTTACCGGCCAGCAGGATCACGTCCGGCTTGGCGGCGTGCTTGATCGCCGACAGGATGGCGGCGGCGCGGTCGTCCAGCGTCTGCACGGTCGATGCCGGGTTGTTGCGGTCCATGCCGGCGACGATCTGCTCGATGATGGCGTGCGGATCTTCGCTGCGCGGGTTGTCGCTGGTGACCAGCACGTGGTCGGCCATCTGCGCGATCTTGCCCATCTGCGGGCGCTTGCCCGGATCGCGGTCGCCGCCGCAGCCGAACACGCACCACAGCTGGCCGCCGCGGTCGGTGGCCACGGGACGCAGCGCGGCCAGGGTTTTTTCCAGCGCGTCCGGCGTGTGGGCGTAGTCGATGACGATCATCGGCGCGTCCTGGCCGCCGACCTGCTGCATGCGGCCCGGCGCCGGCAGCAGCGCTTCGACCGCTTCGATGGCGGCGCGCAGGCCCAGGCCCTTGGCCAGCATCGCGCCCATCACGCCGAGCGCGTTGCTGATGTTGAAGTTGCCGACCAAATGGGTCTTGACCAGCGCCGCGCCCAGCGGGCACTCCAGGTGGAATTCGGTGCCGGCGTTGCGGCTGCTGCGGAACTGGCTGGCGCGCAGCATCAGCACGCCCTCGATGTCCGGCTGCGCGGCGACGTCGCGCAGCGTGTAGCCGATCAAAGGGATGTCGCCGGCCAGCGGCGCGCGCGCCTTCAGGTGCGCGACCAGGCGCAGGCCCATCGGGTCGTCCAGGTTGACCACCGCCGTCTTCAGGCCGGGCCAGTCGAACAGCCTGGTCTTGGCGGCCTCGTAGGCCTCCATGCTGCCGTGGTAGTCCAGGTGGTCGCGGGTCAGGTTGGTGAACAGCGCGACGTCGAAGTGCATGCCGGCCACGCGGCCTTGCTCCAGCCCGATCGACGACACTTCGATTGCCAGCGAGGCGGCGCCCTGCGTGCGCAGCCCGGCCAGTGTGCGCGCCAGCAGCACCGCGTCCGGCGTGGTGTAGCCGGTGACGTCGTATTCGACTGCGCCGCGCGCGCGGAACAGGCCCACGCCCAGCGTGCCGATGACGGCGGCCGGTTCGGCGCCGCGCGCGAGCGCGTGGCCCAGCCACACGGCGCTGGAGGTCTTGCCGTTGGTGCCGGTGACGCCGACGGTGAACATCGCCGCATCCGGCTGTTCATAGAAGGCGTGGGCGATCACGCCGGCGTGCTGCTTGAGCTTTTCGACGGTGATATACGGAACGGCCCAGCTGTCGTTCCAGGTAAATCCTGCCGGGTCGAGCACCACCAGCGCGGCGCCCTGCTCGACGGCGCTGGCGATGAAGCTGCGGCCGTCGCCGGCGTCGCCGGCGTCAGCCGCAAACGCAAAAAACACATCGCCCAGCTTGATGCGGCGCGAATCCGAAGCCAGCTGCGCGGACGGCGCAAGCTTGCGGATGGCGGCGGCGATTGCCAGCGGGTCGAAGTCGGAAGTGGTCACTGGTTCTCCTGTGATGCATTATCAGGAATGATGATATGGGTAAGGGTTGAATCGGGCGCGATGTTCTTGGCGCGCAGCGCGTTGGCGGCCAGCGCGGAGAACACCGGGCCGGCGACGTCGCCGCCGACGTGCACCGCGCCGCCCGGTTCGTCGATCATGACGGCGATGATGAAGCGCGGGTTCGACATCGGCGCCATGCCGACGAAGTTGCCGATGTATTTGGTTTGCGAGTAGTGGCCGTTGATGAACTTCTGCGCGGTGCCGGTCTTGCCGCCGACGCGGTAGCCGGGCACCTGGGCCTTGACGGCCGAGCCGCCAGGCTGCGTGACCATCTCCAGCATCTCGCGCATCTCGGCGGCGGTCTTGGCGCTGACCACCTGGGTGCCGTGCGGCGCTTCCGTCACTTTCTGGAACGACAGCGGGATGATGTCGCCGTCGCGGGCGTAGATCATGTAGGCGCGCGCCAGCTGGATCAGTGACACCGAGATGCCCTGGCCGAAGCTCATGTTGGCCTGCTCGATCGGCCGCCACGATTTGTACGGGCGCACGCGGCCGGCCACGGCGCCGGGGAAGCCCCACTTGGGCTGCTGGCCGAAACCGACCTTGGTGAACATTTCCCACATCTCCTGCGGCGGCATGGCCAGCGCGATCTTGGAGGTGCCGATGTTGGACGACTTCTGGATGATGGTCTGGACGTCGATCATGTAGTGCGGGTGGGTGTCGTGGATCACGTGGTCGGCGATCACCATCGAGCCGGCGCCGGTGTCGAACATGGTGTGCGGGGTGATGCGATGCTCGTCCAGCGCCAGGCCGACCGTGAACGGCTTGAGCGAGGACCCCGGCTCGAAGGTGTCGGTCATCACGCGGTTGCGCAGCTGCTCGCCGGTCAGCTTGGTGCGGTCGTTGGGGTTGTAGGTCGGCCAGTTGGCCAGCGCCAGCACTTCGCCGGTGTGCACGTCCAGCACGATGGCGGCGCCGGCCTTGGCGTGGAACTTCTCCACCGATTCCTTGACCTGGGTGAAGGCGATGTACTGGAGCTTGCTGTCGATCGACAAGGTCAGGTCCTTGCCGTCGTGCGGCTCGCGCACCGACCCGATGTCTTCGACGATGTGGCCCAGGCGGTCCTTGATGACGCGGCGGCTGCCCGGCTGGCCGACCAGGGTCTTCTGCTGCGCCAGCTCCATCGATTCCTGGCCCACGTCTTCGACGTTGGTGAAGCCCACCACGTGGGTCGTCACTTCGCCCTGCGGGTAGAAGCGCTTGTATTCCTTGCGGGTCTGGATGCCGTCGATACCGAGCTTGGTGATCTGGTCGGCGACATCCTGCTCGACCTGGCGCTTCAGGTAGACGAAGCCGCGGTCGGAGTCGAGTTTCTTTTGCAGGTCGGCGTTGCTCATGTCGAGCAGCCTGGCCAGCTCTTTGAGCTTGGCCGGCGGCGCTTCCTGGACGTCGTCCGGAATCGCCCAGATGGCCTTGACCGGCACCGAGGAGGCCAGCACCTGGCCGTCGCGGTCGGTGATCTTGCCGCGCGTGGCCGGCAGGTCGAGCGTGCGGGCGTAGCGGATCTCGCCCTGCTTTTGCAGGAACTGGGTCGACAGGCCTTGCAGCCACAGGGCGCGCACGGCCAGGCCGGCGAAGGCGGCGAACAATACGAACAGCACCACGCGCGAACGCCACACCGGCAGGCGCACCGCCAGCACCGGGTTCTTGGAGAACGGCACGCCCTTGGAGCGGGCCACGCGCGAAGTGTTCACATTGCCGCCGCGGCTCATTTCGATCCTTCCGGCGTCAGGTACTGGGTGCGCGCCGCGGTCAGCGGCGTCATGTTCAGGTCGCGGCGGGCGATTTCCTCGATGCGGGCGTGCTTGCCCAGCGTCGACTGGTCCAGCTGCAGCTGCGCCCATTCGATGTCGAGCTGGCGCGCCTGCGACTGCGTGCGTTCCAGTTCGATGAACAGATGGCGCGCCTGGTACTGGGCGTTCACCAGCGACAGCCCGCAGGCCACCAGCAGCGCCGCCAGCACCAGGTTGATCTTGCCGCTCATGCCGCGCCCTTCGCCGTGGCGGTGAAAGGCAGGCGGCGGGCGACCCGCATCACGGCCGAACGGGCGCGCGGGTTGGCGGCGATCTCGGCGTCGGACGGCTTGAACTTGGCCAGCAGCTTCAGTTCCGGCTGCGGCAGGTCGACCGCGCGAATCGGCAGGCGCCGGTCCGGCTGCTCGACGTTGGCCTTGGCGGCGAAGAAGCGCTTGACCATGCGGTCTTCCAGCGAGTGGAAGCTGATGATGGCGATGATGCCGCCCGGCGCCAGGCTGTTCCAGGCCTGGGTCAGACCGATCTCGAGGTCTTCAAGCTCTTTATTGATGAAAATCCGGATAGCCTGAAAGGTACGGGTGGCCGGGTCCTTGCCCTTTTCCCGAGTCTTGACCGCGCCTGCCACGATGCCGGCAAGCTGTCGTGTGCTTGAAATTGGTTCGACTGCCCGGCGAGCAACAATCGCCTTTGCAATCTGAAAAGCAAACCGTTCTTCCCCATATTCTCTGATCACCTTTTCCAGTGTCTGTTCGGTTTCTGTGGCGAGCCACTGCGCCGCCGACATGCCGCGCGTGGTGTCCATGCGCATGTCGAGCGGGCCGTCGTTACGGAAGCTGAAGCCGCGCGCGGCGTCGTCCACCTGCGGCGACGAGATGCCCAGGTCGAGCAGGATGCCGTCGGCCTGCGCCACGCCGCGCCCGGCCAGCGCCGCGTGCATGGTGGCGAAGCTGTCGTGGACGATGGTGAAGCGCGGGTCCTTGATCTGTTCGGCGGTGGCGATCGCCTGCAGGTCTTTGTCGAAGGCGATCAGGCGCGCGCCGGCGCCCAGTTTGGACAGGATCAGGCGCGAGTGGCCGCCGCGGCCGAACGTGCCGTCGACGTAGACGCCGTCGGCGCGCGCGCCGTCCAGCGCCAGCGCGTCGACCGCTTCGTCCAGCAGCACCGTCCGATGCTGAAATTCCGGCACCGATGTTATTGTCATCACGGAGCCTTAGAAGGAGAAATTGGCGAGTACATCGGGGGTGCCGGCTTCGATCGCCTGCTGCTCTTTTTCCGCCATCTTGGCGGCATCCCAGATTTCAAAATGCGATCCCATGCCCGTCATCATGACTTCGCGCTCGAGGCCGACGGCGTTGCGCAGCTCGGGCGAGATCAGGATGCGGCCGGCCGTGTCCATTTCGACGTCGGTGGCGTAGCCGAGGAAGATGCGCTGCCAGGCGCGGGCCTGCATCGGCCATTGGGCGATCTGCTGGCGGTGTTGTTCCCACACGGGGCGGGGAAACAGCATGACGCAGCCATCGGGATGGCGGGTCAGCGTGAGGCGGCCTTCGCACTGGATCGAGAGCGCGTCACGGTGCTTGGCGGGGATAGACATCCTGCCTTTGGCATCGAGATTGATTGCGGACGCGCCTTGAAACACGGGATTACCTTTTGACCTCAGTAGGGTTAGCGGAGCATGATCGGCGTTTTCCGGTTTCCACTTCCCCCGCCGCTAAGTCGGTTGAAATTTCCCACAAAAAGACACTTTTTCACACAGATGCCCACTTTAGAGGAAGCAAGAATAGTGGTCAAGCGCTTTCAGGCAAACGAAACAGCGATTTTAGTAATGAAATTAAGGACTTAGCGCGATTCCTTGAAGCCGGGTAGAAATAAAATAGTCAGGCAAATTAAGTACTTATGACAAACAGTGAATGTGCTACCTCACCTACGCACATGTGTTTCTGCGCACTAAAACGGTGAAAACGGCGAAATAAAATAATTGAATTAAATGCATATAGTTGCAAAGCGCCAACATTGCAGTAGCAAATAGACAAGGGCTGGTCGGGGCGGGGAATGTGCGGACGGAAGGGATTTCTTGCGGCAAGTCGCGCCGGTGGCGCAATTAAGCGGATGGGGAAACCTGAGTGCGTTGTTGGACATTACCACGGCCCGGCTCAACTTGTATAGACAAGTAAGGCCTGTGCCGCCAACCGGTATTATACGAAATCCGCCGCCGCAAAACAGAAACGGCAGCCGTGCGGCTGCCGTTTTAAGTGCTTCTTAATCAAGTATTAGTCGTAAGTCGCGTACACCGTCACGCCGCTGTAGCTGGTCTTGGCCTTCAGCATGATGTAGTACCAGTGGCCGGCCACCGGATTGGGCAGGTACAGGTTTTCCGCGTTGCCGGCGCCGGCCGACACCATGTCGTACGAGGCCACGGTCGGATAGCGGTCCAGCGCCAGGTACAGGTCGACGTCGCCGCTGCCGCCGCGGCTGTACACTTTGACGTTCTTGGCGCCGGCCGGCACCATCAGGAACAGATAACCCTGGCTGCTCGAGGCCTGGCCGGTGATGCCGCAGTTCTTGCCCAGGTAGGTCAGCGAGGAGCAGCGCGGCAGTTGCGGTTCCGGCAGCGGCGGCTGGCCGGCGGTGCTGGCGTTGTTCACCCAGTCGGCGAACTCGGCGTCGTAGCGGGTGCCGATGCGGCCCATGAAGTCCTGGTAGGTGCTGTAGGCGCCGACGCGGAAATCACCCAGCACGGCGTCGACGTCGGCGCGGTGCTTCTCGATCATGAAGCGGGTCGCCATATAACCCCAGCGATAGGCCCGGTTCACATAGTCGGACATGCCGTAGGTGTTGCCGAAGATCTGGCTCAGGCGGTAGGTGCCGGTCTTCGCCATGTCGATCGCCACCTGGTTGTTATTCTTCAGCGACATGTACTCGGCGACGCCCTCGATCCACCACACGGTCGGCACCGAGGTGCCCATGCTGAAGTCACCCAGCATGTCGAAACGGCCGTCCAGGTAGTGGACGAACTCGTGCTCCAGGTTCCACACCTGGAACGTCGGCCGCAGCCACGAGGCTTCGTGGGCGATGAAGCGCGCCTGGTTGCCGGGCTGGTCCGGCTCGCCTTCGAGGTACATGCCGCCGTTGTTGGTGTCGATATCGTAGATGATCGAGGCGTACTTGCTGTAGTTGCTGTAGTCGTCGAACACCACCAGTTCCAGCGAGGTGTTGTTGTCGTTGGCCACCGGCGTGCGCTTGGTCTTCAACATCTCGTGCACATAGCCCTCCTCCACCGCCAGCCTGTCGCAGCTGTCCTGCAACTGCGCCGGCGTCATGTCCTGGGCGCGGATGTGCAAGGTCGGGCTGCAATCCTTGCTGTACTTGAGCACGGCGTTGGCCAGCTGGTTGACGTAGTCGCAAGTGCCGTACTCGCCGCAGTTGGCGTTGTCGTAGTACTTGACGGCGGTGGCGGCGGCCAGCCACAGGTCGCTGTCGGCGCCGGTCATGCTGGAGCTCGACAACATGGCTTGCACCATCGGCTTGATGCCGGCCTTCAGCGCCGGATACTGCATGAAGCGGAACGCCTCGTTGGTGGCGTCGTGCAGCTGGTAGCCGTAGTAGTCGCCCAGCAGCGCCGCCTTGTTGGCGGTGACGAAGGCGTTCAGCGCGGTCGCGTACGACAGGTCGTTCTGCAGCAGCGGCGTGCCGTCCGCACGGAAGTGGGCGAGGAACATCACCGTCAGCGCCGACGTGAAGCCGCCGCTGGCGCTGGCGTTGCGCAGCGCGGCGACCGCGTTCGGATTGGCCGCGCTGTTGGTGTAGCGCTGCACCAGCGCCTTCATGCTGGGCAGGTAGTACGGTTCGTCATGCATATTGGTGATCAGGCGCAGCACCTCGCCGGCGGTGCTGGTGGCCACCGGGTTGGGCGCATACAGCGCCGTGCCGTCGGCCAGCTGCTTGATCGGCGTGCGCAGCGCGGTCTTGACCGACTGGGCCGGCTGGGCGATGGTGCCGCCTTCGGCCAGGTAGTAGCCGGCGCGCAGGTACAGCGTCAGGTTGACCAGCGCCATGTTGCTGGCGTTGTAGCTGCCGGCCTCCTGCGTGAGGCGGCTGGCGATGGCGTTGAAGTTGGCGGCCGAGTAGACCGTCGCGCCCTGCTCCGGCGTCAGCGAGAACAGGCCGTAGGTGCATTCATAGTCCGGCAGGTTGACCAGGTAGTCGGCCAGCGCGGCGCCGCTGTAGGTGGCCAGCTTGCCCATGTCCTTGCATGCCGGCGTGGCGCTCAGCGGCGTCAGGCTGTTGCGCTGTTGGCGCGGCAACAGGTCGTAGCGCGGCTTGGTGGTCGGCGCCAGCCGGTACTTCGACTGTTCCAGCGACGGCGGCAAGCTCTGGCGCTCGTGCGGCATGGGCGCCTGTTTCAGGCGGCCGTGCTGGTCCACGGCTGGATTGGCGCTTTGCTCGGCGTGGGCGGCAATGGTCAGGCTGGCCACGCATAGGCCGCCCAGATACAGGATGTTCCTCGATAACGACATGTCTGCCTCTTTTCTTCAAGAATAGTTATTGGTCTGTGCCGCCGTGGTTGGGCGGCAAGGAAATACTAGCTTGACAAGTTTGCAGGCCATTGCGCGCATCGGAGGCGGGCGGGCGGTTCGGTCTATTTAAACAGCCGGGGGTGCGGGAACGGCACAGCGTTGCCGCCGAAAAACCACACTCTGCGGGCTTCAGGCGCCCAGTTCCTGCCACAAGGGGGCGGCCGGCGCCGCCTGCGCGCGGGCGCCGTGGTGCTGGGCGCGGTACTGCACCGGCGTCATGCCGGTCAGCGCCTTGAACTGGCGGCTGAAGGCGCTGTGGTCGGAATAGCCGCAATCGTTGGCGATGTCGGCGATGCTGCGGTTCTGGTCGGCTTCGATCAGCGCCAGCGCGCCGTTGAGCCGCGATTGCAGCAGCAGCTGGCGCGGGCTGTAGTGGAACACGCGCTGGAACAGCCGCTCCACCCGCGCCAGCGGCAGGCCGGCTTCCTGCGCCAGCTGGTTCAGGCACAGGGGTTCCTTGTAGTTGTCGCGGATGTGCTGGGCGATGCTGGCGATCTGGCGGTACACCGGGTGGTGGTCGTCGGCCAGCCCGAGGTCGTGCGAGGTGCCGACCAGGCCGACGATGGCGCCGGCGTCGTTGCGCAGCGGGGTCTTGTGGGTCAGGCACCAGCCGTGGCGGCGGTTGGGATAGAGGTGCAGTTCCAGGTGCTTGCTGATGGTGTGGCCGGCCTCGATCACTTCGCGGTCCTGCGCCATGTAGTTCTGCGCCAGGTGGCGCGGATGCACTTCCAGCACGGTCTTGCCGACGATTTCCTGCTTGGTGCGCAGGCCGCAGCGGCGCACCAGCGTGCGGTTGGCGGCCAGGTAGCGGCCGTCGCGGTCCTTGACGAAAAAGGCGACATCGCTCAGTTCATCGAACAGGATTTCGATCGCGTTCAGCTCGACGTTTTGCATCGCTCCTCCAGTTGCCTAGGTGATAAGATAAACAATATTACCTTATCCTTGCGCGCACTGGAACCTTGCTGTGAGAATACACACAGCGGGTGCACCCCCGCTCTCCTTCTAGCAAACCTGCTGAATTTTTTACTGAATCCTACTGAATTGAACTTCCTTGGGCTGCTTCGGTCTAACTCAGTAGATCCAAGCAAAATTCAGTAGATTTCAGCAAGGAGAACAGCATGGTTGCTACAACGAGTGTGAATGTCTCACCCAATACCGTGCTCGCGCTGATGGAGCGCTTGCGCGAGACCGGAGCGAGCATCGATCCGGCCGAAGCGGTCGATGCCGCGATACGCCTTTGGCTCGCCACATCGGGCCATGCACCAGACGCCGCACCGCGCGGCTACCAATGGAAAACGCTGTTCCTGCCCGAGGGCACGTGGCTGCGCATGGCCTACCGTGGCGACCATGAATACGCCGTCGTCGAAGGCGACCGCATCATGTACAAGGGCCGAGCCATCTCGCCCAACCAGTTCGCCAGTGGCTACGCCGACAGCGTGCGCAACGCATGGCAAGACATCTCCATCCGCATGCCCGGTGAGCAGCACTGGAAATTGGCCGGCGTGCGCCGCCGCGAACTGGCGCGCGCCGCAGCGGCACCGCCCGCCCACGCCACCGCAAGCGCTCCAGCCGCCGCGCCGGCCACAGCCATCGCCTGCACGCCCTGCGTAGCGCCGCTTGAAGCCGCGCCGTCAGCGCCGCCCCTGCCCCGCAACACCGACCCCGGCCAAGGCTGGACCGAGCCCGAACGCAGAAAATTCCGCTTTCGCCTTGAAGACGTCGCTTTCAACTGAAGACGGGCTTGAAGACCGCTAGCGCGCCGCCTCCCAGCCGCGCGAGCGCTCGACCGCGCGGCCCCACTGCGCCAGCAACTCGGCGCGGCGCCCGGCCGGCATGGCCGGCTCGAAACGGCGTTCGCACGACCATTGCGCGGCGATTTCCTCCTGCGTCTCCCAGAAGCCCACCGCCAGCCCGGCCAGATAGGCCGCGCCCAGCGCCGTGGTCTCGGTCACCTGGGGCCGCACCACCGGCACGCCCAGCAGGTCGGCCTGGAACTGCATCAGCAGATCGTTGCGGGCCGCGCCGCCGTCGGCGCGCACCTCGGTCAACGGAATGGCCCGGTGCGACGCCTCGACATCCTTCTGCATGGCCGCCATCAGCTCGGCGCTTTGATAGGCGATCGCCTCCAGCGCCGCGCGGGCGATGTGGCCGCGGTGGCTGCCCCGGCTCAGGCCGACCAGCGCGCCGCGCGCATACGGGTCCCAGTGCGGCGCGCCCAGCCCGACAAAGGCCGGTACCATGAACACGCCGCCGCTGTCGGGCACGCTGGCGGCCAGCGCCTCGACCTCGCCGGACTGCTGGATGATGCCCAGCCCGTCGCGCAGCCACTGCACCGTGGCGCCGCCCATGAACACGCTGCCCTCCAGCAGATAGTCGGTGGCGCCGTCGACCCGCCAGCCGACCGTGGTCAGCAGCCGGTTGTGCGAAGCCACCGGATGCCGGCCCAGGTGCATCAGCATGAAGCAGCCGGTGCCGTAAGTATTCTTGACCATGCCCGGCTGGTGGCAAGCCTGGCCGAAGGTGGCGGCCTGCTGGTCGCCGGCGATGCCGGCCACCGGGATCTCGGCGCCGAACAGCGCCGCCCTGGTGTGGCCGACCTCCTCGCTGGAGGACACCACCTGCGGCAGCATCTGCTCGGGAATGTCGAACAGCTGCAGCAAGTCGTGGTCCCAGCGCATCAGGTGTATATTGAACAACATGGTGCGCGAAGCGTTGCTGACGTCCGTCACATGGCGCCCGGTCAGCTTGAAGGTCAGCCAGCTGTCGATGGTGCCGAAGGCCAGCGCGCCGTGGCGCGCCCGCTCGCGCGCGCCCGGCACGTGGTCGAGCAGCCATTTGAGCTTGGTGGCGGAAAAATAGGCGTCCAGCTCGAGGCCGGTGATGGCGGTGATCTTCTTGGCCTTGCCGTCGGCGCGCAGCGCCTCGCAGTCGTCGGCCGTGCGGCGGTCCTGCCAGACGATGGCCGGCGCGATCGGCTCGCCGCTCTTGCGGTCCCACACCACGGTGGTCTCGCGCTGGTTGGCGATGCCGATCGCCAGGATCTGGCCGCCGTCGACGTGGTTGTCGTGCAGGACCTTGCGCGCCACGGTGAGCTGGCTGTTCCAGATCTCGTTGGGGTCGTGCTCGACCCAGCCCGGCTGCGGGAAATGCTGTGGGAATTCCTGCGCCGCGCTGCCGCAGATGTGGCCCTGATGGTCGAACAGGATGGCGCGCGAGCTGGTGGTGCCTTGATCCAAGGCCAGTATGTATTTTTTCATCGGCAAAGTCCCCGGGAGCGCCGCGGCGTGCGCCTCGGTCCCGCGGCAGCCGCGAACATCGTTATTAGTTGAAGCAAGCCGATAGGCCGGATTTTGTTACGGCGCAGGCGAACCTGCGCTATGACAGCCATTCCTCTAGGCGCTGGATTACTCCAGCGCTCAAGCTTCCTACCCGCACGCTCCGCGAGCAGCATCATCGCGTGCCTATTTGGAATTGCACCAGGTGGAGGTTACCGCGTTTCACCGTAACTTAATACGCTCGTCTCTGTGGCCCTGTTCCTCGCCTTATACCTTGGGCTTGCGCTTGCGGCTTTCAGCGGACGGCCGTTAACCGTCACCCCGCTCTATGGAGTCCGGACCTTCCTCCCGCCAGGCATTACGCGCTGGCCAGCGGCTGTCTGGCTTGCTTCAAGCGCTATTGTAACAGACGCGCCCATCCCGCAAGGCGCCGCAGGGGTCGGACCCCGTGCGGGGTCCGACCCCACGTCCCCGGTTTGCGGGGTGGACGCCTTCAAATCTGAAATTTGGTGTCGCCATTAGAAAAGCCGCCCCCGCAAGCCAGCCGTAGAATGACGCACACCTATACCAATAAGGCGACCCTCATGACGCAACCATCCCGCACCGGCGGCCAGATCCTGGTCGACGCCCTGAAGATCCACGGCGTCGACACCGCTTTCGGCGTACCCGGCGAAAGCTATCTGGACGTGCTCGACGCGCTGCACGACTCCGACATCCGCTTCATCATCAACCGCCAGGAAGGCGGGGCCGCCTTCATGGCCGACGCCTACGGCAAGATGACCGGCAAGCCCGGTATCTGCTTCGTCACCCGCGGGCCGGGCGCCACCAACGCCTCGATCGGCGTGCACACGGCGTTCCAGGATTCGACCCCGATGATCTTGTTCATCGGCCAGGTCGGCAACGACTTCGTCGACCGCGAAGCCTTCCAGGAGATCGACTACCGCCGCATGTACGGCCAGATGGCCAAGTGGGTGGCGCAGATCGACCGCGCCGACCGGGTGCCGGAATACATCGCGCGCGCCTTCCAGATCGCCACCAGCGGCCGCCCCGGCCCGGTGGTGCTGGCGCTGCCGGAGGACATGCTGACCGCCGTCGCCGCCGTGGCCGACACCCGCCGCTACCAGCCGGTGCAGGCGTCGCCGTCGGCCGCGCAGATAGCCCAGGTGCGCGCGCTGCTGGCCGGCGCCAAGCAGCCGCTGGTGCTGCTGGGCGGCGGCGGCTGGAACGCGCAAGCCTGCGCCGACCTGCAGACCTTCGCCGAAGCCAACCACCTGCCGGTGTCGTGCGCGTTCCGCTTCCAGGACTTGCTCGACAACGCCCACCCCAACTACGTCGGCGACGTCGGCATCGGCATCAATCCCAAGCTGGCCGCGCGCGTGCGCGAAGCCGACGTGATCCTGGCCATCGGCCCGCGCCTGGGCGAGATGACCACTGGCGGCTACGCGCTGATCGCCGCCCCGGTACCGGCCCAGCGCCTGATCCACGTGCACGCCGACGCCGAGGAGCTGGGCAGCGTCTACCAGGCTGAACTGATGATCAACAGCGGCATGCCGCAGATGACGGCCATGCTGGCGGCGATGGCGCCGGTCGATGCCTCCGCCTGGCAAGGCACTGTGGCCGAGGCGAAGGCCGAACTGGCCGCGTGGCAGCGCCAGCCGCCTATCTTCCAGGACGGCACTGCGCCGCTGGACCTGTGGCAGGTGGTGCAGCAGATCGACCAGATCGCCCCGCACGACACCATCATCACCAACGGCGCCGGCAACTACGCCACCTGGGCGCACCGCTTCCACAGCTACGGCGGCATGCGCACCCAGCTGGCGCCGACCAGCGGCGCCATGGGCTACAGCGTGCCGGCCGGGGTCGCCGCCAAGATCATCGCGCCAACCCGCACCGTGATCACCTTCGCCGGCGACGGCGAATACATGATGAACGGCCAGGAGCTGGCCACAGCGGTGCAGTACCGCGCGGGCGTGGTCATCATCGTGTTCAACAACGGCATGTTCGGCACCATCCGCATGCACCAGGAACTGCACTACCCTGGCCGCGTGTCCGGCACCGCGCTGCACAACCCGGACTTCGCTGCGCTGGCCGTGGCCTACGGCGGCCATGGCGAGGTGGTCGAAGCGACGGCCGACTTCGCGCCGGCGCTGGAACGCGCGCTGGCCTACGCCAACAGCGAGCGGCTGCCGGCCGTGATCGAGCTGCGCTACGACGGCAACCTGATCACGCCAGGCGCCACGCTCGACACCATCCGCAAGAACGCGCTGGCCGCCAAGTAAGGTCATTCCCGCGCAAGCGGGAATCCATGCCGGGCGTGCCATCAGGCGTTCTATGCGTTCTATGGATTCCCGCCTGCGCCGGCATGACGGCAGCTCAGAGGCCGGCGGTGGTGGTCAGGTCGGCCTCGATGACCGGGGCCGGCAACTCTTCTTGCAATTCTTTCTTCTGCTTGGGCGCCGGGCAGGCGCGGCAGGCGCCGGCCTTGCGGCCGAAATCGGTCACCCGCGACAGCCGCATCGGCAGCGCCGCGTCGCCGCAGTAGCCGCCATCGAGCACCAGCGTCCTGCCGCCGTCGGCCAGCTTGCCGCTGATGGTGCGCTCGTCCTCGTCCGGCGGCTGCACCGTGAAGTACAACTGCTTGCCGCGCGGGTCGATGGTGACGTCGCTGGCCACCACCGGCCAGCTCAAGCCGCCGGCCGTGTATTCATACAGCACCGTATCCACTTCTGAAAACCGTTGCAGGGTGATGCGCTGCCCGCCGAACTCGCCGCTATCCGTGTGGATGCACAGGTCCGAGTACACCACCACGCCGTAGCGCGGCAGGCTGCCGCCCGGCGCGGCCGGCTTGCGCGCCAGCTTGGGCGCGGCCAACACGGCGCAGGAGGCAAGCAAAATGGCGCCGGCTAGCACGGCGTGTCGGGAGGTCGTCATGGTAACGGCTTTCAGAAATGAACAACGGCTGCACCAGGCAGCCGTTGTGGATTCTAACTGATTAGATCAGATTAGAACGAGTGACGCATGCCCAGGTTGAAGGCTTTGTCGCCCGAACCAGCTTCGGTGTTGTTGCCAACGGTGTAGCTGGCGCCGTTCTTGTTCTTGATCTTAGCGAAAGCAACATAGGTGCTGGTGCGCTTCGACAGAGCGTACGAGTAGCCAACTGCCCACTGGTCCGCATCGTGGTTAGCGAGTTCTTTGTCGTTCTTGCGGGTGTACGAAGCCATCAGGGTGCCGTTAGGACCGATAGGAGCGGTAGCACCGATCAGAGCAACGCTGCTGTCGTTGGTGGCGACAGGAGCGACGACGTAGCCGAATGGGTTGTTGCCGTTAGCCAGAGCCGAGCTGTTGGTGCCCTTGTCTTTGCTGTAGGCAGCGAAAGCCTTCACCACGACGAAGTCGTAGTTGGCGGCGATCAGGGTGTTGCGGCCGATGTCGGTGCTCAGCTTAGGAGCAACGGTGTCGTTGTTGCGCGCATTGTAGGCAACGCGAACTTTCAGAGGACCGTTCGCGTAGCCAGCCCATGCGCCGATTTGGCGTTGTGCCGATGCGTCGCCAGCTTGCTCGCCCACCGAGTAGGACACTTCGCCCTGGAAGCCTTCGATCGATGGCGACAGGTATACGATGGCGTTGCTGTTGCGGGTGTTGTTGCCAGCCACGCCGAACAGGTTCTTGGCGGTACCAGCGTAGCCCATTGCGAACGGGTCGGCCACGTCACGCACGCTTTCGTAGTAAGGGGTGTACTGACGGCCCAGGGTCAGCTGGCCGGCGGTGCTCGACTTCAGGCCAACGTACGACTGACGGTTGGCGATCGAACCAGCAACATCGGACGCGCCGGTGTCAACTTTAACGCCCGACTCCAGCACGAAGACGGCGCTCAGACCACCGCCCAGATCTTCCGTACCTTTGAAACCCAGGCGGGAGGCCGAGCCTACGCCGCTGGTGACTTTGGTGGTGTTGGCAACGCCGCCGCGCTCGCTGACGATACCGGCATCGACGATACCGTAGATCGTTACGTTCGATTGTGCAAATGCTGCCGAGCTCATTGCGCCCAGGACAGCGATAGCGATAAGGGATTTTTTCATTACGTGTTTCCTTCAGTTGTGTTGCTGTAAAAAGGTAAAGCTAGTATTGCGGCGTGTTCGGTGCTTATCGGCGCCTTTTGCAGCGCCGTCTATGCGTGAGGGCAAACTCCCCAGCTGCCACTATGCGGTCCCGGCTTGCGGGTCGCGTTCACTTAAGTTGCGGCCGATTGACTCGACGCCGGCTTTGTCGCAGCGCAAAATGCGCCAGAGGCGGCACTATACTGATGCTTGGCTTGTCGATCAAGTGTAAAAGCGTTCATGTTGCCTGCCTTTACCCCTGTCTGTTTTCAAAACAGCAGCATTTTACCGCATCGCAATATTTCCTGCCGAGTAAGCCTAACTAGCCCGGTAATTCCGCCCGATGCATCCATTGCGGCACCCCGTTGTGCAGGCTGCCCCAGTGACAAATGCAAGCGCTAGGCATGCGTGACTACATCGTTGTCGGACCAAGTAAAAATAGCCACTTTGCTATTTCTGACGCCATTTTATACTGAAGCACCCCGCCGTTCGCCTCGACTCAATGGTAATAAGCTTACAACTCAGGACTTTATTCGGCAGTTTATATCGCCGAACTAGCCTGAAGGCCAACTTTGCCCATAGTGATAGCCCTTTATTAGTGTAGGAAATTCTGCCGCCTTTGCCAGGTGTTGCACTGCATCAGCAATTTGTAAGAAATTGCTACTTGTTGCAATTCAGAGACACATCGCGCGACAAGTCTTGCAAAATACGATGGAATGCCGGCCGAATCGCTCGGCATCTGCATGAATCCCTTGCATGCGGCGCGCCGGCCCGCCGCGCTTGATCTGGCGCACAAAACCGGGGGCGCGGCGACCGCCCGGCGTCGAAATGATGCTCACTGCAACAGTTATTCGGATATTTTTCACACCCTTGCAAATTATCTTGTCCACGACAAATCAAGGGGAAAGGCCTTATTCAGTTCATTAGTTCTGTATGTCAACTGTGTGTCGTGGACAAGCACTTTTTCATAGCGAAAACGTAGCAAAACCCGATAGCGCGCGCCATACTTTCGGGCGCAAATCGAATGTAAAATGCAGGTCGCGCGGTCCGGGCCTGGCCTGTTCGCGCACTGTGCACCCGGACCCCGTGCCAACCCTCGCGACTGTCAAATAAATGGCCGCCGCTTATGCCTGATGACTATTAAAGTTTCCTCACAAACAGTTCCCAGCACGATCAGCGACGTCGAGCGCGACACCGGCGTCGCCAAGGAAACCCTGCGCGTGTGGGAACGGCGCTACGACTTCCCGCAGCCGCTGCGCGATCCGAACGGCGAACGGGTCTACCCGATCGAGCAAGTCCACAAGCTGCGCCTGGTCAAGCGCCTGATCGACCTGGGCTACCGTCCCGGCAAGGTGATCCAGTACACCACCCCCGAACTGCAGGCGCTGAGCGGCCAGGCCAGCGGCGGCCCGCACGACGCCAGCGCCACGCCGCCGGCCCTGCAAGGCTATCTGGACCTGTGCAAGAGCCACCAGATGGAGGCGCTGCGCCGCAAGCTGTCGCAGGCGCTGCTGATGATGGGCCTGAAAAGCTTCGTGATCGAGCTGGTGGCGCCGCTGACCGCACTCATCGGCGAAGCCTGGGCCAGCGGCGCCCTCGCCACGTTCGAGGAACACTTGTATACCGAGTCGCTGACGGTGGTCATGCGCAGCGCCATCTTCGCCATGCCGCAGGCCAACGCCAGCAACCTGGGTGCGCCGCGCATCATGCTCACCACGCTGCCGCAGGAGCGCCACGGCCTGGGCCTGCTGATGGCCGAAGCGATGTGCGTGGCCGAAGGCGCGCACTGCATCTCGCTGGGCGTGCAGACGCCGCTGCTCGACATCGTCGAGGCGGCGCGGGTGCAGCGGGTCGACATCATCGCCCTGTCGTTCTCGGTCGGCATGAACGCGCGCCAGGCGCTCGACGCCCTGAGCGAGCTGCACGCCCGTCTGGGCGGCGGCATCGAGCTGTGGGCCGGCGGCGGCAACGCCGCCTTCAAGCGGCGCCGCCCGCCGTATGTGCGGGTCTACGCCCTGTCCGACATCAGCGCCGCCATCACCGAATGGCGCCAGCGCAACGTCCCGGTTGCCGGCTAAAACGTTGTCATTCCGGTAGCATGGTCGGGCGGCCGTGCCGCGCTCTGGTAAAATAGCCGCATTTCCCCGTGTCCGGCGCTGCCGGCCATCAGCTTGAAGCGCCCCCCCAACCACATGTCCATGTTTAGTTTCTTCAAGAAAAAACCCGTCGCCCCGGAAGTGCCTGAGGTCAAAACCCCGGCACCGGCCCCCACCCCCAGCGCAGCAACCCCGCCCGCCCCCCTGCCCGAGCTGCTGCCGATCGAGGAACCGGCGCCGAAACTGTCGTGGATGTCGCGCCTGAAGGCCGGCCTGTCCAAGACATCGAACAACCTGTCCATCCTGTTCGTCGGCGCCAAGATCGACGACGAGCTGTACGAGGAACTGGAAGCGGCGCTGCTGATGTCCGACGCCGGCGTCGACGCCACCCAGTACCTGCTCGACGCGCTCAGGCAAAAGGTCAAGGACGACAAACTGCTCGACGCCGCCGCCGTCAAGGCCGCCCTGAAGCAATTGCTGATCGAGCTGCTGACCCCGCTGCAGCGGCCGTTCGAGCTGGGCCGCCACCAGCCGACCGTGATGATGATTTCCGGCGTCAACGGCGCCGGCAAGACCACCACCATCGGCAAGCTGGCCAAGCACATGCAGACCCACGGCCAGTCGGTGCTGCTGGCCGCCGGCGACACCTTCCGCGCCGCCGCCCGCGAGCAGTTGATGGTCTGGGGCCAGCGCAACAACATCACCGTGATCTCGCAGGCCTCGGGCGACCCGGCCGCCGTCTCCTTCGACGCCGTGCAGTCCGGCAAGGCCAAGGGCCTGGACGTGGTGATGATCGACACCGCCGGCCGCCTGCCGACCCAGCTGCACCTGATGGAAGAGCTGAAGAAAGTCCAGCGCGTCATCGGCAAGGGCATGGAAGGCGCGCCGCACGAAACCTTGCTGGTGATCGACGGCAACACCGGGCAGAACGCATTGGCCCAGGTCAAGGCCTTCGACGACGCCCTCAAGCTGACCGGCCTGGTCATCACCAAGCTCGACGGCACGGCCAAGGGCGGCGTGCTGGCCGCCATCGCCCGCGTGCGCCCGGTGCCGGTGTACTTCATCGGCATCGGCGAAAAGATCGAGGACTTGCAACCCTTCGTCGCCGCCGAATTTGTCGAAGCCCTGCTGGGCTAACCCCTCGAATAAGCGCCTCCATGATCGAATTTCGCAACGTCTCGAAACAATATTCCCCCGACGCGACGGCGCTGCGCGACGTCTCGTTCACGGTGGCCAAGGGCGAGCTGGTGTTCCTGGCCGGCCCCTCGGGCGCCGGCAAATCCACCCTGCTGAAAATGATCGCCGCCGTCGAGCGCCCCAGCGCCGGCCAGGTGATCGTCAACGGCCAGGACATCGCCCGCATCAAGCCGGCCGCCGTGCCCTTCCTGCGCCGCAACCTGGGCCTGATCTTCCAGCAGCAGCGCCTGCTGACCGACCGCTCCATCCTGGCCAACGTCATGCTGCCGCTGCTGGTGACGGGCGCCTCGCGCGGCCAGGCCGAGCAGCGCGCCCGCGCCGCCCTCGACAAGGTCGGCCTGCTCGAGCGCGCCCACGCCCAGCCGCTGGCCCTGTCCGGCGGCGAGCAGCAGCGGGTGTCGATCGCGCGCGCCATCGTCAACCGCCCACAGGTGATCCTGGCCGACGAACCGACCGCCAACCTCGACCGCGCCAGCGCCAACCAGGTGCTCGACGCGCTCAAGGCCTTCCATTCGGTCGGCGTGACCTGCCTCATTTCCAGCCACGACGAACAGATGCTGGATGCGGCCGCGCGCGTCATCCATCTTAAGCAAGGTCAACTGGAGGTGACGGCATGACGCTGTGGTTCCGACAACACCGTTACGCGCTGGCTGCGGCGCTGGTCCACCTGCGCCGCTCGCCGGGCGGCTTCCTGTTCAACATCCTGGTGGTGGCGATCGCGCTGGCGCTGCCGTTCACCGGCGTCACCCTGCTCGACAATGTGCGCCCGATGTCCGAGCAGCTGTCGGTCGATCCCGAGATCAGCATCTTCCTCAAGCAGGACACCCCGCGCGAGCAGGCCGAGGCGCTGGCCGTGTCGCTGCGCCAGACCGTCAGGGACAAGCAGGCCAAGATCATCTTCATCCCGCGCGAAAAGGCGCTCGACCAGCTTAAGGAAAAGAGCGGGCTGGCCGACGTGCTGACCACCTTGGGCGACAATCCGCTGCCGGACAGCTATGTGCTCAAGCTGGACGCGTTCCGCAACGCCCAGGCCGGCGGCGACGTCGACCAGCTGGCCGAGCAGATCCGCGCCCTGCCCGGCGTCGACACGGTGCAGGTCGATTCGGCCTGGGTCAAGCGGCTGGCGGCGCTGCTCAAGGTGCTGCGGCTGGCGCTGCTGCTGCTGGCGGCCACCCTGGGCACGGTGGTGATCGCGGTCATCTTCAACACCATCCGCCTGCAGGTGATGACCCAGCGCGAGGAAATCCTGGTGTCCAAGCTGATCGGCGCGACCGACAGCTTCATCCACCGCCCCTTCTATTACACCGGCGCGCTGCTGGGCCTGTGCGCCGGCGGCGTGGCGCTGGGCGCGGTGTCGCTGGCGCTGCAGCCGCTGAACATCGCGATTGCCGAATTCGCAAGATTGTACGCCTCCGAATTCCAGCTGGCGCCGCTGCCGCCGCTGGCCATGGCCGGCCTGCTGGCGCTGTCGGCCGGCCTCGGCCTGGCCGGTGCGCTGCTGTCGGTGCAGCGCCACCTGTCCCGCCTGAACTGATCCTCGCCCTTCCGTGCGTCCCCGCACGGAAGCGCCCCTCCCTGCCCGCTTAGTATTAAGTCCGGCCTAAGCTGCGGCGCGCAAGCTAGGCGCGTTCAATTGATTTAGCACCTCCATGATGCCGAAAAACCCCATAGCCTTTTGCTATCGAAGCAATTAATATCCGGTGATTGGCACTCGACGAAGGAGAGTGCTAATATAGATGGACTGAAGAGCAAAACAATCCTCTACAGCATCAAGCAACATTAAGAACAAGCACTATCATCGAGCGAAGGAATGAATATGACTATGATGTCCGCACCGACTGCCTTGGTCCCTGCGACCAATCGCGCCCTGGGACTCGGGTTCACTGGCAACCTGGGCAACCTGGACGCCTACATTTCGGCCGTCAATCGCCTGCCGATGCTGACGCACGACGATGAAATCTCGCTGGCCAAGCGCCTCAAGGAAAAGAACGACCTCGGCGCCGCCCAGGAACTGGTGCTGTCGCACCTGCGCCTGGTGGTGTCGATCGCCCGCGGCTACCTGGGCTACGGCCTGCCGCACGCCGACCTGATCCAGGAAGGCAATATCGGCCTGATGAAGGCGGTCAAGCGCTTCGATCCGGACCAGGGCGTGCGCCTGGTGTCGTACGCGATGCACTGGATCAAGGCCGAGATGCACGAGTACATCCTGAAAAACTGGCGCCTGGTCAAGGTGGCGACCACCAAGGCGCAGCGCAAGCTGTTCTTCAACCTGCGCAGCCACAAGACCGGGCTGGACGCGATGACGCCGACGCAGATCGACAGCCTGGCCAAGCTGCTGGACGTCAAGCGCGAAGAAGTGATCGAGATGGAAACCCGCTTGAGCGGCCGCGACATCGCGCTGGAATCGCCCAACGACGACGAGGATGACAAGTTCGCGCCGATCGCCTACCTGTCGTCGGAGGCGAGCGAGCCGACCCGCGTGCTGGAAGCCGAACAGGTGACCCGTTTGCAATCGGAAGGCCTGGAAGAGGCGCTGGGCAAGCTGGACGCCCGTTCGCGCCGCATCGTCGAGAGCCGCTGGCTGGCCAACGACGACGGCTCCGGCGCCACCCTGCACACGCTGGCGGAAGAATTCGGCGTCTCGGCCGAGCGCATCCGCCAGATCGAAGTGGCGGCGCTGAAAAAAATGAAGGGCTCGCTGGCCGCCTACGTCTGAACCCACCCCGTCTGCGGTTAGCGATACGCTTGCTGCGCCGCCCAGGGGTCGGACCCCGAACGGGGTCCGACCCCACCTGGCAGTGCGGGGTAAAAAAAGCCGCCCGGTTCGCGCCGCGCGGCTTTTCCTGTCTTACGCTGCCAGGCTTTGCGCCAGCAGTTCACCGACCAGCTGGTTCAGGTCGACATCGCGTTCCTTCGCCCTGGCATGCAGCTGCTGCACCAGGTCGCCGTTCAGCTTGACCGCGAACGGCACCAACCCCAATGCCTGATCGCGCTTGCGCTGCTCGCGCTTGTCGACCACCTCGGCCACCTTGCCGAAGCTGGCGCCGCCCGGGGCGGACATCTGGCCCATCAATTTTTTAGCGTCGCTTTTCGCCATGCCGGTCTTTTTCATTTTGTTCAGTCAATGTGATTCAGGGCCCCTATTCTACGGCACATAGTTTGACACAGCGCTGTAAAGCTGCGGTTCGTGCGACACGGGCATGATCCTTTTGCTAAGCTTGCCGTCACCTTTGAAGGAAGAGGTATCTATGAAATCCACATTATCCAGGCAGTTGATCATCCTGCCGCTGCTGGTGGCCATGCTGGCGCTACTGCATGCCTGCGGTTCGGCGTCGGCGATCAACCGCGCCGCCGCCACGCCGCAGGCGTTCTCGCAGACCTACGTGCTGACCCAGGGCGCCAGCGTGGCCATCGCGCCAGCCGCCACGCCCGGCGTCAGCGGCGCCACCGCCAGCGCGCCCAGCCTCAAGCTGGAGCGCGTCAACGACAGCCGCTGCCGCACCGGCGCCGTCTGCGTCTGGGCCGGCTACATCAGCTACAGCTTCGCGCTGACCGCGCCCGACGGCACCACCAGCAATTTCGTGCTGTCCGACAGCATGCCCAACGCCAGCGCCAGCGTCACGCAAAACGGCCTGACCTTCACGCTGACCGGCGTCGAACCGCAGGCGGTCCCTGCCAAGAATGAAGCCGCGCCGGATTATCGGGTAAGCTTGAGGGTGAGCAACGCCCCCTCATCCTAACCCGGACCCAGCGCCCCCATGACCCAGCCCCGCCGCCCCGCCCGCACCGTTCTCGTTTCCTCCATCATCCTGACGTTGATCCTGACGCCGGCGGCCTGGGCCAAGACCCCGGTCGCCACCGGCAGCGGCGGCGCCGTCGCCACCATCAGCGAGCCGGCGTCCAAGGCGGCGCTGGCCATCCTCAACCAGGGCGGCAACGCCATCGACGCCGCCGTCGCCGCGGCCGCCACCTTGGGCGTGACCGATCCGTTCAGCTGCGGCATCGGCGGTGGCGGCTTCATGGTGATCTACCTGGCCAAAGACAAACGCGTGATCACCATCGACCATCGCGAAACCGCGCCGGCCAACTTCACGCCCACCGTGTTCCAGCGGGACGGCAAGATCATGGACTTCGACACCGTGGTCGCCAGCGGCATGTCGGTCGGCGTGCCCGGCACCGTGCGCGGCTGGCACGAAGCGCTCGACCGCTACGGCTCGATGTCGTTCAAGCAGGTGCTGGCGCCGGCCATCGCCGTGGCCAGCGACGGCTTCGCCGTCAACGCCAACTTCACCCACCTGGTCGAGGACAGCCAGTCCAAGTTCAATATGTTCCCCGACACCGCCGCGCTCTACCTGAAGAACGGCAAGGCCATCCAGCCCGGCAGCATGCTGCGCAACCCCGGCCTGGCCAAGGCCTACCGCGAACTGGCGGCCGGCGGCGTCAAGGTGTTCTATGAAGGCAAGATCGGCCGCGCCGTGGTCGACGCCGTGAACCAGCCCAAGGTCGCCAGCGGCGTGCAGGTGCGCGCCGGCCGGATGACCATGGCCGACCTGGCCAACTACGAAGCGCGCCTGCGCCAGCCGGTGCACAGCACCTACCGCGGCTACGACCTGTACGGCATGCCGCTGCCGAGCAGCGGCGGCATCGCCATCGCCGAGGCGCTCAACATCCTCGAAGGCTACGACCTCAAGGCCATGCCCAGGGAAAAGGCCGAACACCTGTACCTGGAAGCGAGCCGCCTGGCCTTCGCCGACCGCAACGCCTACCTGGCCGATCCGGAGTTCGTCGAAGCGCCGGTGGCCGGCCTGCTGAACAAGGACTACGCCGCCCGCCGCCGCGAGCTGATCAACCCGAACCAGGCCAGCGTGCAGGCGCCGGCCGGCGATCCGTATCCGTTCCAGAACGACCTCAGCGTGCCGTTGCGCCCCAACGCCAACAAGCTGCTGGCCGAGGGCGCGCACACCACCCACCTGACCGTGTCGGACAAGGACGGCAACATCGTGTCCTATACCTACACCATCGAATCCTGGGGCGGCAGCGGCATCGTGGTGCCGGGCTACGGCTTCCTGCTGAACAACGAGATGACCGATTTCGACTTCTCCGGCCCGGCGCCCAACGTGCCGGAAGCGGGCAAGCGCCCGCGCAGCAGCATGTCGCCGACGCTGGCCTTCAAGAACGGCAAGCCGGCGTTCTCGATCGGCAGTCCGGGCGGCGCCACCATCATCACCACCGTGCTGCAAACCATCTTCAACTACGTCGACCTGGGCATGAGCATGCCGGACGCGGTCAACGCGCCACGCATGTCCGAACGCAACGGCACGGCGACCGACGTCGAGCCCGGCTTCGCCGGCAGCGCGCAGGCCAAGGCGCTGGAGCAGACTGGCCAGCACTGGAACAGGCCGGAAGAAATCGGCGCCGCCAACGCGCTGGTGTTCAACCCGGACGGCACCATCACCGCCGTCAGCGAAGGCCACCGCCACGGCGCCGGCAGCGCGCTGGTGCAGAAGGCGGCGCACTAGTGGCGGTCGGCCTCATGGATGTCGTCCAGGTATTTTGAATTGGGATAGAGCGGCTGGTGGGCCTGCCGCTCCGGCATCGGATAATGATGCTTCGCCGTCCATTTCCCCATGTCTGGAATAAGCCCGGGCTGCTCGCCCGCTGGACGGTCGTGCAAGCGTAGCCATGTCTTCCCCTGCAATCCGATCATAGGCTTGCGCGGATCAATGAAGCGTGACCAGCCAACGAAGTTGCCAATGAAACTACCGTGCGACGAGTCAGACGTAACATCGATATAGGGCCGGTCGTCTTGATAGAGTTGTGCGGTCCATTCACGGCAGCCGAAGCCGCCCGCAAGGTCGCTGCCCTTCCATGAGCCGCCATATCGGTCCGCGTCCCAAACAGAACACACCGCGGGTGAAAACGTGTCATTGCCTGGAATGCCTTGCGACCAGTCAGCGAGAAAATAGAGTTTTCCAGAATCGGATTCGGCATCGACGGCCACCAGGTGATCAAGCAAGTTACGCCTGCCCCGCAGCCTACGCAGCTGTTTGCTGGGGCTGGCGCCGCCAATCCGGCCATCCATTTCAAACGGAACCACAAAGATTCCCAGCGTGACGGAGGTTCCCGCCTTCAGCGTTGCGAACGGGTCGAAAAATTCATTGGCATCGATATAGGTGTCGCGCGACTCCGATTGTATCGTCTTGATATTTTGTTTTCGCGCCGCTGCAACCATAGCTGCCATCATTTCCGATTCGCCCACGAACATGATGTAGCGGATCTCCCAAGGGCGATCTATCCATCTACGAGATGAGTCCATGCTTGCACGATCAGGAGCGGCGCAGGAGTTCGCATGCGCTGCCAGCAGGGTCAGGACCAGAAATTTCGACAGTGCTTTATTCATTGCAGCTTAGGCTCCACTATTGTGATATGCAGGTGATTGTTATGAAATTTCTCGACTTGACTTCGTTGTTCATTGGCCCCCACGGCGGCCTCGCGCGTATCAAATTTCATATACCAGGGATCAAGTATCTGCCGCAGTCAGCGTCGCGCCACACCCAGTTCTCATCCCATCCACTACTGTTCCAAGTCCTGCAAAGGTATGAAAGTCCAATCCTTCAATAATCGGAAACTTCCCTTTGCACTGAGGACAGAACGTCATATGCCCAAGCAATGCAATCGGCCGACCGTCAACTGTGGCAGTCTCGCTACCCTCGAGTACTTGCCCTCCGTGTGAGGTTGGGTCTCCCTTGCAGATAACGGCACGTTGCATGGCTTACTCGGTGACAATACAAAGGCCTCACTTTAGCGAGACTTCGTATCTACGGAATGATATTGCGCAATATTGGCGGGAGCTCAGGTGTGCGCAAAGACCGGCATGCGGGCATTGGGCGAACGGCGATACGTCCAGCTCAGCGTCCGCAGCAACGTCGATTCAGCTTGGCCCGCCTGCGTGGACATCAACGCCTGCATCGCACCGGTAGCCAAGGCGAGTGCCAGCGCCTGCCCCGGACAGGCATGCGCGCCATGGCCGAAGCCGAACTCGCGGCCTTCTCCGCGCGGATCGCGCCCGGCCGCGGCCAGCACCAGCAATATCGTTTGCCCCGCCAGCAAAGGCACGCCGCCGATCTCGCAATCGCGCGCGACGAAGCGGCGCGTGTTCTGGATAGCCGGATCGAGACGGCTGACCACGCGCACCAGAGCGGCGGCATCTTCCACGCCGCTGCGCTCATCTGCAGGCTGGCGCGCCAGCGCCAGCACGCTGTTGCCGACCAGCCCGGCCGTGGCTTCGCAAGTCTGCGACAGCAGGCCGACCAGGTTGGCCAGCAAGCCATGCGACTCGCTCCAGCCCACCGCCCGCGCCTCGGCAATCACTTGCGACAGCAGGCTGTGCTGCGCAGCCGATGATGCGGCCTCGCGCAGCAAGTGCTTGAAGCCGTCCAGCAGCGCCAGCGCCGCCGCATGCGCGCGCTCGATCTGCGAGGCATCGCTGTACGGCGACAGGCAGGCCACGAACTCGCCCATCCACGCCGCCACCGCCGGCAACTGCTGGTCCGCAAAACCCAGCAGGCTGGCCATCGCCGACACCGGCACCTCGAACATCCACATCGCCAGGCCATCGTCACGCCACAGGCGCCGGCCGATCAACTCCGCCCGCTGCTGCGCCGCCTGCGCACTCACGCCGGCCAACGCACGCTGCAAGGCCAGCTTGGGCGCGGCATGCCGCTCGCCGTCGTTCATCCGCAGCAGCGCGCCGAACACCTGCCCCGCCGCGCCGCCCGCGATCGCCGCCGGCACCGGCTCGGCCAGCGGCCGCACGCGACAATCGGGATGCCGCATCACCGCCATCACGTCGGCGGCGCTGGCGGCGATCCACAGCCCAAGGTCCGCGTCGAAACGCAAGCCTTGCAATGCCGCCAATTCGTCGTAGTATGGATAAGGGTCGGCATGCGTCACCGCTGCCAGCGCGTGTTGGGGAGAGTTTGTATTCATGTGGCCAGCATGCCACCATTTTCACGGCGATAGTTAGGCCTGCGCCGAAGTAAGGCCGCCGCTAAGCCGTGTTTAAGAATCAGCCAACAAACTAGGCCACCGACACCACTCTTAATGGGGACCGCAATGCAAAACTGGGCACGCGCCAACAAAGGCTTCCTACTCTTCCTGATGCTGTTCGGGATCTTCCGCACCGCCGTCGCCGACTGGAACCCGATTCCCTCCGCCTCCATGCACCCCAACCTGCTGGAAGGCGACGTGGTGTTCGTCAACCGCCTGGCCTACAACGTCAAAGTGCCGCTGACCGACGTCGTCATCGGCACCACCGGCGAGCCGCAGCGCGGCGACATCGTCACCTTCTCCTCGCCCAAGGACGGCACCCGCCTGATCAAGCGCGTGATCGCGTTGCCGGGCGACCGTGTCGAGATGCGCAACGAGCAGCTGATCATCAACGGCCGGCAGGCCGGCTACTCGGCCCTCGGCCAAGCCACCGAATCCATCAAAGGCCTGGGCGATATGGCCGCGCTGCATGTCGGCGAAGCCATCGCCGACGCCCCCGCCCATTCGATCCAGCTGATGCCGCAAGTGCAGGCGCGCCGCGATTTCGCCCCCGTCACCGTGCCCGCTGGCCAATACATGATGTTGGGCGATAACCGCGACAACAGCGAAGACTCGCGCTACATCGGCCTGGTGCCGCGCGCCCTGCTGATCGGCCGCGCCGAGCGCGTGCTGGCCTCGGCCGACATCACCGGCAACTGGCATCCCCGCACCGAACGCTTCGGCATGAGCCTCTACCCGACGCCGTAAGCCCCCTCGCCGCCGGCGCCCGGCAATGCTATGATCAGTAGAAAATCTCATAACATTGTCGGGAACTTTATGATCGAATTCCAGGGACTGTCCAAAGTCTACGGCGGCTTCAATGCCGTCAAACCCCTGAACCTGGCCGTCCGGCGCGGCGAGGTGTTCGGCTTCCTCGGCCCCAACGGCGCCGGCAAGACCACCACCATCCGCATGATGATGGGCATCCTGGTGCCCAGCGCCGGCCACGTGCTGATCGACGGCCTCGATTGCCACGCCGAGCCGGCCGAAGTCAAACGGCGCGTCGGCTACCTGCCCGACACGCCCATCTTCTACGACTACCTGCGCGGCCGCGAGATCCTGCAGTTCGTCGGCGAGATGCACGGCTACCCGCGCGCCGAAGCGAGCGGGCGCGGCGCCCGCCTGCTGGCCGAATTCGGCCTGGAGGAAGCGGCCGAAGACTACGCCGTCAACTACTCGCTGGGCATGAAGAAGCGCCTCGGCCTGGCCTGCGCGCTGATCCACGATCCGGCGGTGCTGATCCTCGACGAACCGATCAACGGCCTCGACCCGCGCGCCTCGCGCGACGTGCAGGAGCGCCTGCTGGCGGCGGCCGCGCGCGGCGTCACCATCTTCGTCTCCACCCACTTGCTGGACATGGCGGAAAAGCTGTGCGACCGCGTCGGCATCATCCACCACGGCCAGCTGGTGGCCACCGGCACCCTCGACGAGATCCGCGCCGAAGCCTCGGCCAGCGGTTCGCTGGAAGACGTGTTCCTGAAGATCACCGACGAAGCCGCAGAGGAGCACGCCCAATGACGCAGCGGGCGGCACAGCCGCTGTCGCCGGCGCGCGCCATCTGGCTGATGACCAAAATGCGCCTGACCCGCCAGCGCAACCTGCTGGCCAATAACCTGTTCCGCAAACTCAGCGGAAAGAATAAGCCGAAGAAGGCGCGCGACGGCATGGCCGGCAAGAAGAGCGGCCTGTGGGTGCTGACCCTGGTCATGGTGCTGTTCATGGCCTTCTCCTTCGTCGGCCTGTCGCGCAACGTGGTGCTCAACATGGGCTGCCACCTGGTCGCTGACAGCGCCTGCCACGTGGCAGGCAAGGACGGCGAGCGCCGCGACAACATGGAGCTGACCGCGGACGACCTGCATCGAGCGCCGTTCCAGCCCGCGCTGGCGCACGGCCTGACGATGGTGGTCACGCTGCTGTTCGGGATCGCCGTCCTGCTCCCGCTGGGCAGCAAGGAGCTGGCGCAGCCCGACTGGGACATGGAATGGCTGGTCACCATGCCGGTCGAACGCTCCACGCTGTTGTGGGGACGCCTGCTGGAACGCAGCGCGGCCAACTTCAGCGGCATGTTCGCGCTGCTGCCACCGCTCGGCATCATAGGCTGGTATTCGGGCCTGGGCTGGTTCGCGCCACTGGCCGCGCTGGCGGCGCTGTTCGTGCTGCTGCCGCTGGCCGCGCTGCTGCATACGCTGGCCGACACCGGCTTGCGCATGTGGCTTCCGGCATCCCAGCTGCGCAACCTGCAAGCCGTCACCGGCTTGTTCAGCATGCCCCTGATGTACTTCGTCATGGCGCTCGGCATGCCCGGCGCCAGCGGCTTCGTGATGGACTGGGCGCGCGCCTTCCCCGCGTGGGGCGGCTGGACGCCGCCCGGCCTGGTGCTGCAGGCGATGCAGGCATCCAGCCTGGCGCACGCCGCGCAGGCCATCGCCCTGCTGCTGGTCCAGACGGCGGTGCTGATATGGGCCGGCGTGGCGCTGATGCGCTACCAGCTGCGCAACGGCGTCGTCAACGCGGGTGCGCGGGAGAGCGTGCGGCGCAAGCAGCCGGCCGTCGCCGGCGCGGCGGCGCATGGCGGCCTGCGCGCCCGGCTGTCGGCCGGCATGTCGCCGATCAAGCGCCGCGAGCTGCGCCTGCTGAGCCGCGACCGCAACTTCCTGGTGCAGACGTTGGTGCTGCCGGTGGTGATCGTGGCCAGCCAGATGATCTTCAACGGCAAATTGAGCAGCTTCGAAGAACTTGGGCAGCACCACACCACCACCGCCGCCATCGCCTTCGGCATCGGCGTCTACGTGCTGATGCTGTCGGCCTTCCAGACGCTGAACAACGAAGGCCAGGTACTCTGGCTGCTGTACACCGTGCCGCGTTCGATCGAGAGCGTGTTGAAGGAAAAAGCCCAGCTGTGGGGCGCGCTGACGATGGTCTACCCGCTGGTCGTCATCGGCATCGGCGCCTGGTACACCAGGCACTTCGAGTGGTCGATGCTGGTGCTGCTGCTGACGGTCTTCGCCGGCATCCCGATCTACTCGCTGATCGCCGTCTCGCTGGGCGTGTTCGCCTGCGATCCGCAAGCGGTCGACGCGCGCGCCCGTGTGCGGCCGACCTACATCTACCTCTACATGCTGCTGGCCAGCTTCTACACCTGGTCGATTTACAGCAGCGTATGGTCGCAGAAACTGGTGGTGATGGTGCTGATCGCATCGTTGGCGCTGGCGCTGTGGCAGAAGGCGCGCGACGCCCTGCCCTACCTGCTGGACCCGGCCGCCGCGCCGCCGCCGCGCGTCTCCACCTCCGACGGCCTGATCGCCGCCACCGCATTCTTCATCATGCAGGGCCTGGCCACGCTGTTGATCATGCAGGGCGCAACGACGCCAACGCTGAAGGCGGTGACCATGGCTTTCGCCGCATCCGGCCTGCTGGTCTATGTGCTGATGCGCTTCGTCTACTGGCGCAGCAAGACCACCGGCGTGCCGGCCATCCTGCGCGGCGGCGACATGGTGCTGACGCTGGGCTACGGCGCGATGGCCGCGGTGCTGGCGTGCGCCGTCGGCCTGGCTTACATCGCCTGCCTGCAGCACTCGTCGCTGTGGCCCGAGATCGCCAGGCAGATGCCCGCGTCGACCGGCACGCGCGGCTGGCTGCTGTTGCTGGCCGTGCTGGCGGCGCCCCTGTTCGAAGAGTTCATCTTCCGTGGCCTGATCTTCGGCGGCTTGCGCCGCTCGATGCCCGCAGTGCCGGCAATGATCATGAGCGCCGCCGTCTTCGCCGTGGTCCACCCGCCGGTGTCGATGCTGCCGGTCTTCGTGCTGGGCCTGTGCACCGCGTGGACTTATGAACGCAGCAAGACCCTGCTCGGCCCGATGCTGGTGCACGCCGTGTACAACGCCGTCATCCTGTCCTGGCAGTTCTGGATGTAGCGATCAAAAGCCGCCGTGGCAGGAATTGACTGTTTTATGTCATCCTGCCACGGCCCGCGCCCCGGATAATCCCTGTACAGCCAAACACAGGACCATCCCAATGCGCAAACTGATCTACCTCTTCCTGCTGATCGGCCAACTGGCCACCGCCGGCGAAGTTCCCGTCTACCAAGACCGCTTCGGCCGCGCCAAACCGGTGGTCGCCGTGGTCGGCGAAAACAGCGGCACCGAATTGACCGATTTCGTCATCCCCTATGGCGTGCTGGCACGCTCCGGCGCGGTGCAGCTGTTGAGCGTCGCCACGCAAGCCGGCCCGTTGACCATGCGCCCGGCGCTCAAACTCCAACCCGACGCCACCACCGCCGAATTCGACCAGCGCTACCCGCAAGGCGCCGACTACGTGATCGTGCCGGCCGTCGTCAAGCCGGACGACGCGGCGCTGGTGGCCTGGGTTGCCGCGCAAGGCGCAAAAGGCGCCACCGTCGTCAGCATCTGCGACGGCGCGCTGGTGGTCGCCAACGCCGGGCTGTTCAAGGGCAAGCGCGCCACCGCGCACTGGGCCACCGAATCCTATCGCAAGGAGCACTACCCCGACACGCAATGGATCAGCAATATCCGCTATGTCGCCGACGGCAAGGCCATCTCCAGCGCCGGCGTCAGCGCCGCCATGCCGACCGCGCTGGCACTGGTGGAAGCCATCGCCGGCAGCGCGCGCGCCAACGAGGTGGCGCAACAGCTGGGCGTCGCCGACTGGAGCACCACCCATGACAGCGACATCTTCCGTCCACGGCTGGGCACCAACCTCACCGCCTACATCACCGGCTACACCAATCAATGGTTCCATTCCCGCGACAGCATCGGCGTGCCGGTGGCCGCCGGCGTGGACGAAATCACGCTGGCCTTCACCGCCGACGCCTGGTCGCGCACCAAGCGCAGCAAGGTCTACGCCGTCGCCGCCAGCGCCGAGCCGCTGCAATCGCTCTCCGGCCTGACCATCGTGCCGGACCGCGTGCAGGGCGCGGCCGACGCGCCCGACCTGCTGCCGGCCAGCGCCGGCATCGCCTTGCCCGGCAAGGCCCTGGACCGCGCGCTGGAAGGACTGGAACAGCGCTACGGCCACCGCACCGCCCTGCTGGTCGCATTGGAATTCGAGTATCCTTCCTACCATTGAGGCCAACCAAACCAGCTCCGTCATGCCGTCCAAGAAAACCCTGCGCGTCGTACTGCTTGCCTACGACGACATGAACCTGCTGGACCTGTGCGGCCCCTTGCAGGCGCTCGCCACTGCCAGCAAACGCCACACCGGCAAGGGTCCGGCGTTGTACGAAACCATCGTCGCCTCGGCCGACGGCGGCATGGTTACCACCGGCGCCGGCCTGCCGCTGATGACGGTCTCCATCGCCAGCCTGGACGGCCTGGTCATCGACACGCTGATCGCACCGGGTGGCTGCAAGGGACAGCAATACTACGCGCCGCCGGCGCTGGTGAACTGGATCGTGCGCCAGGCGCCACAGGTGCGGCGCCTGTGTTCCGTCTGCACCGGCGCCTTCCTGCTGGCCGCCGCCGGGCAGCTGGACGGCAAGCGCGCCACCACGCACTGGGAATGGGTGGACCGGCTTCGGCGCCAATACCCCCGCATCAACATCGACGCCGACAAAATCTTCATACGGGACGATTCGGTGTGGAGTTCGGCCGGCGTCAGCGCCGGCATCGACCTGACGCTGGCGCTGATCGAAGAAGATTACGGCCATTACGTCGCCATTGAAACGGCGCGCCAGCTGGTGATGTTCATCAAGCGCACTGGCGGCCAGTCGCAATTCAGCGTGCCGCTGGCGGCGCAGGCGCACGAAGGCGGACGCTTCGACGACCTGCACGCCTGGGTCGCGGCCAACCTGCACGAAAACCTGAGCGTGGAACGGCTGGCGGAAAAAGCCGGCATGACGCCGCGCACCTTCGCCCGCACCTACGCCAGCCAATCGGGACGCACGCCGGCCAGGATGGTGGAAGCGATGCGGCTGGAGGCCGCGTGCCGCGCATTGGAGAAGACCATGCTGCCGCTGAAAACCATCGCGGCCAACACCGGCTATGTGGAAGAGCAGAATTTGCGGCGCGTGTTCCAGCGCCAGCTGGGCGTGAGCCCAAGCCAGTACCGCAGCCGCTTCTCCGGCCACGGCGCGACAGTGAACTAGTCTTTGTACTGCGGGCCGGACATCAGGAAGCCGCCGCCCTGGTAGACGGTTGCCACATCATCCTTCGGCGGATAGGCGCCGCTGTCCGGGAAGTTCGCCGCGAACCGCGTCGAACTGTCCTTGGGCTTGAAGCCCAGGTGCGCCGCCTTGCTGTTGTCCCACCAGCTGGCCGGATTGGCCGAGGCGCCGAACAATATCGTATGGCCCACGCGCGGCGTGAACAGCGACACCCGCAGCGACTCCACCAGGTCGTCGTAGCTGAACCACGTCACCAGCATGCGCGGATTGACCGGCTCCGGGAACGACGAGCCGATGCGCAGGCACACCGTCTCGATGCCGGCGCGGTCGTAGTAATAGCGCGACAGCGACTCGCCGAAGCATTTGCTCACGCCGTACAGGCTGTCCGGCCGCATCGGGCTGTCGGCGTCGAGGTAGTCGGTGGTCTTGTAGTAGCCGATGGTGTGGTTGGAACTGGCGAAGATCACCCGCTTGACCCCGTGCTTGTGCACCGCCTCGTACAGATTGTAGGTACCGGCGATGTTGGCCGCCATGATGTTCTCGAAGGTGTTCTCGGTCGAGATGCCGCCGAAATGCAGCACCGCGTCCACACCCTCCAGCAGCTTGAATACGGCGGCCTTGTCGGCCAGGTCGCATTGGACGATCTCCTCGCCCTCGCGCGCTTCGCCCATGTCGCCGATATCGGACAGGCGCACCACATCGGCCCAGGGCTTGATGCGGTCGCGCAGGATTTTACCCAGACCGCCGGCGGCGCCGGTCAGCAGCAATCGTTTGAATGGTTTGGTCATGATTCAGTCTCTTGTTATCAGGTCACAGGGGCCGGGTTGAACAGCACCAGCGCGTTATGCAATTTCCATTTTTCCGCCCACGTGCGGCGTCCGCTGGCGACATCGAGCAGCAGCTGGAACATCTCCCAGCCGACGTCCGCGATGGTGGCCTCGCCACTGGCGATGCTGCCGGCGTTGATGTCCATCAGGTCATGCCAGCGCGCCGCCAGTTCATTGCGGGTGGCGACTTTAATGACCGGCACTTCGGCCAGGCCGTACGGCGTGCCACGGCCGGTGGTGAAGATATGCACGTTCATGCCGGCCGCCACCTGCAGCGTGCCGCATATGAAATCGCTGGCCGGCGTGGCGGCGTAGATCAGGCCCTTCTGCGTCAGCTTCTCGCCCGGCGACAGCACGCCGGAAATCGCGCTGCTGCCGGATTTGACGATCGAGCCCATCGCCTTCTCGACGATGTTCGACAAGCCGCCCTTCTTGTTCCCGGGCGTGGTGTTGGCGCTGCGGTCCACGCCGCCGCGCTTGAGGTAATTGTCGTACCACTCCATCTCGCGGATCATCGCCTGCGCCACTTCCGGCGTGGCCGCGCGCGAGGTCAGCTGGTCGATGCCGTCGCGCACCTCGGTCACTTCGGAGAACATCACCGTGGCGCCGGCGCGCACCAGCAGGTCGGTGGCGTAGCCGACGGCCGGATTGGCGGTCACGCCGGAGAAGGCGTCGCTGCCGCCGCACTGCACGCCGACCACCAGCTCGGAGGCCGGCACGGTCTCGCGGCGGCGCAGGTCCAGCGCGGCCAGGTTGATCTCGGCCTGCTTCATGATCGAAGCTATCATCGACATGAAGCCCACATGGGCCGCGTCCTGCAGGCACACCAGCGCCGGATCGGCGCCGCCGCCGTTCTGGATCGGTATCGAACCTTTGGGGAAAAGGCGCGCCGGCTGCAGCTTCTCGCAACCGAGGCTGACCACCATTGCCTGCCCGCCGAAATTGGGATTGAGGCTGATATTGCGCAGCGTGCGGATCGGCACCATCGCGCCCGGCGCATCGATCGCCACGCCGCAGCCGTAGGTGTGCTCCAGCCCCACCACGTCGTCGACGTTGGGATACCTCGGCAGCAGTTCTTCCTTGATGCGCTTGACCGCGAACTCCACCACGCCCGCCACGCACTGCACCGTGGTGGTGATGGCCAGGATGTTGCGCGTGCCGACGCTGCCGTCGGGATTGCGGAAGCCTTCAAACGTATAGCCTTCCAGCGGCTCGGCCGGCGGCGGCAGCTTGGTCGATATCGGCAGGTTGACCAGTTCGCGCGCGGGCGGCATCTCCACCTGCGGCTCGGCGACCCAGCTGCCGGCGGCGATGTCGTGCGCGGCGTGGCCGATGGTGACGTTGTAGCGCCGCACCGGATCGCCCTTGGCGATATCGACCAGCGCCACCTTGTGGCCCTGCGGGACGGCTTCCAGCAACACCAGGCCGCTGGCGAAGACCGCGCCGGCAGGCAGGCCGCCGTCGTTGACGACTATGGCGACGTTATCGTTGTCGTGCATGAGGATGTAGCGCGGCGTACCTGTGATCGTCGGTGTCGGCATGTGTATTCCTTGTCTTCCTGTTCCGGGCCCAGCGTCCCGGCGAACGTTGTTTTTCGCGTTGTTTTTGCCTTGCTTTGTGCGCTGCAAAAGTGGTCAGGCCACTTCTCCGGCGACCTGGCCAACGCTGTTTGTGGCCTTGGCACCACAGGCTGAAACGGCTTGTTTGCGGGGCTACAGCCCTGTAAACTCCCCCTTCCCGCAGCTGCATGACGATTTTAGTATGACAGCTAAAAATTAATTTGGCTAGTCCACATTGCGTATTTGGTCTGACCACCTTAGAATGGCCTGACCAGATGGCGATATTCAAGCCGCCCTACGAATACGAGACACAGATGCTGAAAAAGACTTCCGCCCCTGCCGATAGCAACGCCCACGAACCGCGCCTGTACCGCGTTGTGGCGGACCGCATCCAGGACCTGATACGCGAGGAGAAGATCGCCGGCGGCGAACGCCTGCCGTCGGAACGCGACCTGGCCACCAAGTTGAGCGTCAGCCGCGCCTCGCTGCGCGAAGCGCTGATCGCGCTGGAACTGGGCGGCGTGATCGAAGTGCGCGGCGGCTCCGGCGTCTATGTCAGCGAAAAGCCGGAACCCTCGACCGCAGACCTGCCCGAAGCCGGCCCCGGTCCCTTCGAAGTGCTGTCCGCGCGCCGCCTGATCGAATCCGAGATCGCCGCCATCGCCGCCCGCGTCGCCACCGACGGCGCCATCGACGCCATCCTCAAGGCGGTCGTCGAGATGGAGCAGAACCACGCCAATTATTCGAGCAACGAGCAGGCCGACCGCAACTTCCACCTGGCCATCGCGCGCGCCACCGGCAACAGCGCGCTGGTCGGATCGCTGAACTACCTGTGGGACCAGCGCGGCCGCCTGTGGCACAAGTTGAAAGAACACTTCCAGACCGAGGAACTGCGCCAGGAAACGCTGAAGGATCACCGCCGCATCCTGGAGGCGATCGCCGCCCACGATCCGGCCGCCGCGCGCAAAGCCATGCGCGCCCACCTGGAACGCGTGACCCGCACCTTCTCGCGCGGATAAGAAGTTGCAGCAAGCAGCAAGGCAGTAGCGCAGGACCGGCCTCGATGCCGGTCCGCGAACAAAGCAATAAGTTATCGACCGTTTTGCGACCTCGGCCCGTGTTCAACACGACGGCCCTCGTCTCGACGGCACGGAGTACGCGAGGTGCTCCAATCACGTCCAGTGCTTTTCCCAGCACGGCGCATAACTTTATTCAAAAAGACTAAGGAGACACGCATGAACACGTCCGATCACTCGGTCCAGAACCGTTCCGCCCAACCCCGCCTGCTGCTGTCGGCCATCACCGTGGCCGTGCTGACGCTGGCCAACCAGGCGGCCGCGCAACAGAGCGCAGAACCGGCGATGACCCGCGTCGAAGTGACCGGCTCCAGCATCAAGCGCCTGGCCACCGAGGCATCGCTGCCGGTCAGCACCGTCAAGGCCGAGGACTTCATCAAACAAGGCATCACCACGCTGGCCGACGTCATGATGTCGCTGCCGCAGTCCGCATCGCTGGCGCCGTCCAACGCCGGCTCGGGCACCAACATCAACCTGCGCGGCCTGGGCGTGAACCGCACCCTGGTGCTGCTCAACGGCCGCCGCATGGCCAACGAGGCGATCGCCGACGGCTACGCCAACCTGGACGTGATTCCGATGAGCGCACTGGCGCGCGTCGAGATCCTGCGCGACGGCGCATCGTCGATCTACGGCTCCGACGCCATCGGCGGCGTGGTCAACTTCATCACCAAAACCTCGTACGAAGGCGTTTCGCTGACCGGCCAGGCGGTCCAGCCAGAGAAGAACGGCGGCGGCGACGAGCAGCGCGCCAGCATCACCTGGGGCAAGGGCAACCTGGAGCGCGACGGCTGGAGCGTCTACGGCACCATCGACGCCCACCAGCGCACCCGCCTGGCCGCGCGCGACCGCGCCGATCTGAGCTCGGCCGCCATGCTGACTTCTATCGGCCGCGCGCCGACGCTGGGCACAGGCGGCAACGCCACCCCGGCCAACTTCACCACTTCCACCAACAAGACCGCCCAGAACCCGTATGCCGCAAGCGGCTGCCTGGCGCCCTACTCGATCGTCGGCCAGAAGGGCACTTGCGTCCTCGACGCCAACGAATACGGCACCGCGCTGTACGCCAACCAGCAGGTCACGTTCTACGCCCGCGCCGCCAAGAAACTGAGCGAAGACCACGTCGTCACCATCGACTACTCGCGCGGCGAGGAGTTCATCCTCGGCACCAAGAATCCGATCAACGCGCTGGCCGTCGGCGGCGTCAACGCCACGCTGCCATCGACCAGCAAATGGTACCCGGGTAAAAGCGGCGGCGTGCCTGCGGTCGCAGGCCTGAACAACGCACCGCTGACCCTGACTTGGGCGGTCGCCGACCTGGGCCCGGCCACCACCAAGGACGTGCAGCTGAACCAGCGCCTGTCCGTCATGGATGAAGGCATCCTCGCCGGCTGGGACTACAAGGCCGGCCTGGTGGTCGGTATTTCGCAGCGCGACAACTACTACAAGTCAGGCTACGCCAAAGGCCAGGGCCTGCTGGACGGACTGAAGAGCGGCGTGCTCAATCCGTTCGGCTTGCAGGACGCCGCCGGCCTGGCCTACCTCGACACCATCACGGTCGACGGCGCCAAGAACCGCACCTCCAAATCGACCTTCACCGGCATCGATGTCACCGCCAGCCGCTCGCTGATGGAACTGGAAGGCGGCTCGATGGCGATGGCGCTGGGCGCCGACTTCCACCGCGACACAACGGAAGACACCAAGCTGCCGATCGGCGCCGAAGTCACCTACGCCAAGGCCACGCCATCGCACGGCGAAGGCGCGCGCAACGTGGCCGCGCTGTTCGCCGAATTGAACGTGCCGATCACCAAGAAGCTGGAACTGAACGCCGCAGTACGCGACGACCATTTCAGCGATTTCGGCAACACCATCAATCCGAAGGTCAGCTTCCGCTACGAGCCGACCAAGCAGCTGATGTTCCGCGGCTCGGCCAACACCGGCTTCCGCGCGCCGACGCTGTTCGACCGCTACGGCTACCGCCTGCCGGGCGCCACCACCACCACCGCGGCGAAATGGGACGACCCGGTGCTGTGCCCGGGCGGAACGCCCGGCGTGGCCGGCACCGGAACGGCGAAGACGGGCTATGTCGCCTCCGAAGTCTGCAACGTCAAGCTGCCCAAGCAGACCGGCAGCAATGCCAGCCTGGTGCCGGAAAAATCCAAGGGCTTTACGCTCGGCGCGGTGTTCGAGCCGGCCAAGGGCGCCATGGTCTCGCTCGACTACTGGAACATCAAGATGACCGACATGCTGGCGAACCTGCCGGAACAGGTCTATTTCCTCGATCCGCAAAAGTACGCGTCCTACTTCGTGCGCAACGCCGACGGCACCGTCAACTACATCGTCAACACCACCATGAACCTGGGCGGCCAGAAGGCGGCCGGCGTCGACGTATCGGCTTCGTACGCCTTCCCGCGCAGCTCCTACGGCGACTTCAAGGTGTCGATCGACGGCACCTACCTGACCCAGTTCGACAACCAGCTGTATGACGGCAGCCCGTATGTGTCGAACATCGGCCAGTTCGGCCTGGCCAGCAACGGCACCACCAGCAGCCTGCCTATCATCACCTTCCGCTGGAAGCACACGCTCAAGCTGAACTGGGCCGCCGGCAACTGGAACACCCAGCTGACCCAGAACTACAGCTCCAAGTACACCGACCAGAACCTGGTGGCCCAGCAGTACTGGCGCAACATCAATTCGTACAAGGTTTGGAACTTCACCACGACCTACAACGGCTTCAAGAACATCCAGGTCACCGCCGGCGTCAACAACCTGTTCAACGTGAACCCGCCGGTAACCAACAGCAGCCTGTATAGCTTCGGTTACCTGAGCAGCGCCGCCAGCCCGATCGGCCGCGCCTACAACGTCCGCGCCACCTACACCTTCCGATGAGAGCACAGATGCATAAAGACGAACAGAAAGGCGGAGGCCTCGGCCGCCGCCGCTTCCTGCAAGCCTTGTCGGCGGCCGGCCTGGCCGGCGGCGCCGGTCCGGTGGCCCTGGCCGCCGGCGCCAAGACGGCCGATCCATGGAAGGAGGCGCAAGCCATCATCGACCGCTTCAAGAAGCCGCTGAAGTTCCGCGACGAAGACTTCGTGGTGACGGCCTTCGGCGCCGCCACCTGCGCAACCAAACCGGTGACGGCGTGGACCTCGTTCACCGAGTCGGACACGCTGCAAACCCCGGTGGCCGGCTCGCACGACTGCTATCCTGCGATCGCGGCCGCCATCACCGCCTGCCACAAGGCCGGCGGCGGCCGCGTGGTGATCCCGGCCGGGAACTGGCTGTGCGCCGGTCCTATCGTGCTGCTGTCGAACGTGAACGTGCACCTGAAGGCCGGCGCCCACGTCTACTTCAGCAACAACCCGGCCGACTACGCCAAGTACGGCGCCTACGATTGCGGCAAGAACGGCAAGCTGTCGATCACGCGCTGGGAAGGCAACGACCTGCTGAACTACTCGTCGATGGTGTACGCGCACGGCCAGGACAACATCGCCTTGACCGGCGAGGACAACACCGCCATCCTGGACGGCCAGGCCGGCGTCGCCTTCGACGGCGATCCGGATTGCTGGTGGTCGTGGAAAGGCCGCGAGAAGCCGAATTGGGCCGGCGACATCGCCGCCGGCGCGGGCAACTACGTCAAGCACACCAAGGGCAAGACCGAAGTGCATGTCAATCCGGCCAATCCGGTCTCGCTGCGCGAGATCGCGCCGCACCTGAGCGAAGCGGAAGCCCTGTTCATCCAGGGCCCGAACGACAAGTGGCGCACCGACTCCTACTATCTGCGTTCGCTGGCGGAAGCCCGCGTGCCGGTGGCCAAGCGCGTGTTCGGCATCGGCCACTACCTGCGGCCGCACATGGTGCAGTTCATCAGCTGCACCAACGTGCTGTTCGAAGGCTACCAGACCACCAACACGCCGTTCTGGCAGCACAATCCGGTCAACTGCCATGACATGCATGTGAAGAACATCTACGCCAACAGCATGGGTCCGAACAGCGACGGCTTCGATCCGGAGTCCTGCACCAATGTGCTGATCGAGGACTGCCACTTCAACACCGGCGACGACTGCATCGCCATCGATTCGGGCAAGGGTCCGGACATCCAGTTCGGCCCCGCCAAGAACATCGTGATCCAGAACTGCAAAATGCAGAGCGGTCATGGCGCGCTGACCTTGGGCAGCATCATGTCCGGCGGGATCGAGAACATCTACGCGCAGAACCTGGTGTTCGAGAACAGCAACTGGAAAAGCGATCCGCTGAACATCGCGATCCGCCTCAAGACCAATATGAGCCGCGGCGGCTACCTGCGCAATATGCATGTGCGTAACGTGCATATCCCGAACGGCATCCGCACCACGCCGGCGTTCTATTCGACGCTGCCAGGCTCACTGATCCCGACCAAATCGGTGGCCACGTCGGCGGGCGGCATCATCACCATCGACTGCGGCTACGATCCGATCAACGACAACGTGCGTATCCGTCCGCCGAGCGTCAGCCATGTGCGGATCTCCAACGTCACCTGCGCCAACGTCGAGACCAAGGCCGGCAGCTACTCCTGCTACCAGGCGATCGTGATCCTGGGGCCGGTGGCGTCGGACTACAACGGTCCGGGCAAGCCGGTGGTGCTGCCGGTGTCCGATATCGAAATCAGCGACTGCGATCTGGGCACGCCGGTCAACGCCGACAAGCCCATGTATCTGTACAACGTCAAAGGGCTGAAACTGAAGAATGTCAAGATCGGCGGCAAGGCCGTCAACCAAAACTTCTCCGCCTGAGTCCAGGCGCCGGACCGCGACGCGGCCGGCGCCTTTTTTTTATTCCCCGGATATCGTCATGAACTTCCAGATCCTCACCTTTGCCGCCGCCCTGATGATGACAAGCACCGCGCCGCACGCCGCAGAAACGCCCGCCAAACCCATCCGCGTCATCCTGGTCGGCGATTCGACCATGGCCAACAGCAGCGGCTATGGCGATGCGTTCTGCGCGCGCATCAACCGCGCCAACACCTGCCTCAACCTGGCCAAGGGCGGCCGCAGCTCCGGCAGCTTCCGGGCCGAAGGCCGCTGGGACGAAGTGGAAGGCCTGCTGCGCGGCGCCGCAGCCTACCGCGCCACCTATGTGCTGATCCAGTTCGGCCACAACGACCAGCCGGGCAAGCCGGGCCGCTCCACCGACCTGAAAACCGAGTTCCCGGTCAACATGACGCGCTACGTGCAGGAAGTGAAGGCGCTGGGCGGCATCCCGGTGCTGGTCACACCGCTGACGCGCCGCAGCTTCACCAACAAGGTCCTGGAAAACAACCTGCTGCCGTGGGCAGATGTGGTCCGCGCCACCGCAGCCGCGCAGCACGTCGCGCTGCTGGACCTGAACGCCGACAGCTACGCTGCGGTGCAGGCGATGGGCGAGGACGAAGCCGATACGCTGGCCGTGGCGCCGCGCCCCGAAAAGTTCACCGGGTCCGCGCTGGCGGCCGGCAAGGTGGAAGTGGCTGGCGCCGCAAAATCCGCCTTCGACCGCACCCACGTTGGCGCCAAAGGCGCGGCCTACTTCTCGCGCATGGTGATGGAAGAGATGAAGCGCGCCTTGCCGGAAACGGCCGGCCAGTTCAAGCCAGAGAGCGAGCAATGACGAAGCGTCTGTCCAACGCGGGCATCGCCTTACTGCTGGCCGCAGCCGGCGTCGGCGCCGCGCAAGCACAGGACATGCGCGAGGTCGTCGAACCTGTCGCGCCGGCGTCCTGCGCGGTACTGGTGGCAGCTGGCGACGCGCCCGGCAAGGACGATACTGTCCGCATCCAGCACGCCATCGAACTATGCGCACCTGGCCAGGCGGTGCGGCTGTCGGCACAAAACGACCAGCGCAGCTTCGTCTCCGGCCCGCTCGCACTACGCAACGGCGTCAGCCTGCTGATCGACGCCGCGACCACGCTGTACGCCAGCACCAATCCCAAGCTATTTGATCGTGGCGCCGGCACTTGCGGCACCGTCGACAAGCGGGGCAAAGGCTGCAAGCCTTTCATCACGGCCGACAAGACCAGGGGCAGCGGCATCTACGGAGAAGGCAGCATCGACGGCCAGGGCGGCCACGTGGTCGATGGCGGCAAGGAATCCTGGTGGCAGCTGGCCCGCCGCGCACAAAAGGAGGACGCGCGCCAGAATGTGCCGCGCCTGATCGAAGTCACCGGCTCGCAGGATTTCACGCTGCACAAAATCACGTTGCGCAATTCGCCCAACTTCCACGTCACGTTGAACAACGTGGACGGCTTCACCGCCTGGGGCATGCGCATCGATACGCCGGCCACCGCGCGCAACACCGATGGCATCGATCCCATCTCGTCGCGCAACATCACCATCGCCTACAGCCATATCCGCACCGGCGACGACAATGTCGCCATCAAGGCCGGCAACAACGGACCGACGGAGAACATCTCCATCCTGCACAATCACTTCTACAGCGGCCATGGCATGTCCATCGGCAGCGAGACCAATGGCGGCGTGCGGCGCGTGCTGGTCGATGACTTGAGCATGGACGGCACCACCTCCGGCCTGCGCATCAAGAGCGACCTCTCGCGCGGCGGCGTGGTGGACCAGGTCAGCTACAGGAACGTCTGCCTGCGGGACGTCAAGGCGCCGATAGACATCAGCACCCACTACAACCCGCATGCGGAAGGCACGCAGGTGCCGGTCTACACCAACATCGTCTTCGACGGCGTGTATGGCGTCACGCCGGGGCGCGTCATCATGCAAGGCTACGACGAGCGGCATCCGCTACAGGCGACGCTGCACGACGTCGGCATCGCCGGCAAGGCGGACAGGAAGATTGAATTCGCCAGCCTCACCGGCGAAATCAGCGCCGCACCGCCGGCCACCTGCGCCGACCGTTTCACAGCCTTCCCCGCTTCCACAACAGCGGCAACGCGCCCGCAACTCAGCGTCGACCAGTCCAGGCAATACGCCTACAGCGAAGTGCTGAAATACGTCGGCGCCGCCGGCAGCGAAACCATCGATCCGTGGGACCCGTTGTCCGATCCGCTGGCGAAGGGCGCAGCCTTCACGCCCGACTACGTCGTCGACAAATCCGCGAAGGCCGACGGCGTCAGGGCGTTCAACACCGTGCAGGAAGCCGTCAGCCGCGCGGTCGCCGACAGCAAGGTCCATCCTGCCAAGCGCCTTTACCTGCTGCTCAAACCGGGCATCTACCAGGAGCTGGTCTACATCCCCGCCTCCGCCGCGCCGATCACCATGTACGGCGAAGGCAAGGACGCTGGCGCCACCAAGATCACCGCCCGGCTGGACGCCTCCAACACCGGCGCCGACTATACCAGGCAATACGATGCGCAATTCGCCAAGGCCGCTCCGGCGGTGCAAGCGATGTACGCGACCATCAAGGACCGCGCCCAGATCGGCACCTTCGGCACCGCCACCGTCTGGGTGCAGGACAACGGCTTCCAGGCACGCAACCTGACGTTCGAAAACGCCTACAACAAAGACACCGGCAACGCCCGCGCCGAAGCGCTCCCCAACGTCAACAACATCCACCACCAGGCGCTGGCGCTGCAAGTGGACGGCGCCGACAAGGCGCAGTTCGAAGATATCCGCCTGATCGGTTTCCAGGACACGCTGTACCTCAGGGCTCCGCAGATCGCAAATACTTCGCGCAGTTTCTTCAACAAGTCCTACATCGAAGGCGACGTCGATTTCATTTTCGGCGACGGCACCGCCTACTTCCACCAGACCGAGATCAGATCGCTGGGCGACCGCGGCCTGTCCTACGCCGCCGCGCCGGACACGCACGTCAAAACGCGCTACGGCTTCGTCTTCGACAACTGCCACTTCACGCACGACGGCTCGCCCAACGCCGGCGCTGGGGCGTTCTATCTGCTGCGCCAATGGTTCCACAACTCGCGCTGCACGCCCTACGGCAAAGTCCCTGTCGACGGCTATGCCTGCATCTTCGGCCCCGCCAACGGCTATCTGGCGCCGAAAGGCACAGTCGCCAGGAACTCGCTGGAGGCGGTCGGAAAAATGGTCGTCATGAATTCGCGCATCGGATCGCACATCAACCGCGCGGCGCCGTGGTCGGACTGGAACAAGAAAGGCACGCTGGCCTACCGCCCTGCCCAATACAACTCCGACGACCATTGGAACAACCTGATTAAAGCCGGCATCGATCCCGTCAAGGATCTCGGCTACACCGCAAAGCCATCGCCGGCGGAAGTCTTCCTCGGCGAGTTCAACAATTCGGATGAATAAGGAATACCGCATGACTATCAACACCCAGCGCCGCAGCCTGATGAAAGCCCTGCCGGCCGCCGCCGGCCTTTCGCTCGGCATGCCGGCGCGCGCCACCACCGCGCCCGATCCCTGGCTGCAAGCGCAAGCCATCATCGACCGCGTCGCGCGGCCGCTCACGTTCCGCAAGCAGGACTTCGTCATCACCGCCTACGGCGCGCAAACCTGCAAGACGGCCAGGGTCAAGGCCTGGATCTCGTTCGAGGAACAGGACACCGTCGATACCCCGGCCGCCGGATCGAACGACTGCTACCCCGCCTTCAAGGCCGCCATCAAAGCCTGCCACGAGGCAGGCGGCGGCCGCGTGCTGGTCCCCGCCGGGAACTGGTACTGCGCCGGCCCTGTCGTGCTGCTGTCGAACGTGAACCTGCACCTGAGCGCCGGCGCGCAGATCTACTTCAGCAACAACCCGGCCGACTACGCCAAGTACGGCGACATCGATTGCGGCAAACAAGGCAAGCTGACGATCTCGCGCTGGCAGAGCAACGACTGCCTGAACTTCTCGTCGATGATCTACGCCTACGGCCAGGACAACATCGCCCTGACCGGCGACGACTGGACCAGCACCCTGAACGGCCAAGGCGGTGTGCCGTTCAACGAACAGGGCGACTGCTGGTGGACCTGGAAGGGCAAGCTCAAAACGCTGAACGCCGTGGCGCAAGGATCGACGCCCAATTTCACCAAGGGGAAGATGTCGGAGAATACCGAGAACCCGCTGAACGCCGAGTCGCTGTCCACCATCGCACCGCGACTGACCGAGGCCGAACGCCAGCTGATACAAGGCGAAGGCGCCCGCTGGCGCGCGGACGCGCAATACCTGCCGGCGCTGTCGGAAGCGGGCGTGCCGCTGTCCCGGCGCGTGTTCGGCCTGGGCCACTTCCTGCGGCCGCCGATGATACAGCTGATCGGCTGCACCAACGTGCTGCTGGAAGGCTACCACGTCACGCACACGCCGTTCTGGCAGCACCACCCTGTCCATTGCCGCAACATCGTCATCCGCAAGGTCCACTGCGAGAGCCTGGGTCCCAACAGCGACGGCTTCGATCCGGAGGCGTGCGACCATGTGTTGATCGACGGCTGCACCTTCGACACCGGCGACGACTGCATCGCCATCAAGGCTGGCAAGGATCTCGATACGCAGTACGGCCCGTCGCAAAACATCGTGATCCAGAACTGCACCATGCAGAGCGGCCACGGCGCCGTCACGCTGGGCAGCGAGATGGCGGGCGGCATCCAGAACGTCTTCGCGCAAAAGCTGGTTTTCCAGAACATCAACTGGGCCACCAATCCCTTGAACACGGCGATCCGCCTGAAGACCAACCTCAATCGCGGCGGCTACCTGCGCAACTTCCATGTGCGCGACATCTCGATACCGAACGGCGTGCAAACCAGCCCTTCGTTCTATGCGTCGCTGCCCGGATCGCCGATACAATCGAAGACCGTCGCCACGGCGGCCGGCGCCATCGTCACCTTCGATTGCGACTACACGCCGCTCAGCGACAACGTCCGCACGCGGCCGCCGGTGGTCAGCAACGTCCACATCTCCAACGTCAAGGTCGGCAACGTCAAGACCAAGGATGGAACGGTGGTGTCGTGCTACCAGGCCATCGTGATACTCGGGCCGGTGGCGTCGGACTACAACGGCCCGCCGCCGATGCCGGCCGTCGTTCCCGTCACCGACGTCACCATCACCGACTGCGACTTCGGCCTGCCCGCCAACATGGCGCAGCCCTGGTACCTCTACAACGTGCAAGGCCTGACGCTGAAGAACGTCACCATCGGCGGCAAGGTGCACAACGCTACGCTGTCCACCTGAGCAGGGTGGCGCCGGCGCCATTTGATAACGGCGATCTGGATTCGCCTATACTGGCGTGACTTACACGTCCGGAGTCCGCCATGCGACCAATATTGACGCTGCTGTTGTTGTCTTCCGCCGCCGCGCAGGCGGCGCCCGTCGAGGCGCTCAAGCCGCTGGCCTTCCTGGCCGGGCATTGCTGGAAGGGCGACTTCCCGGAAGGTAAGCAGAGCGACGAGCATTGCTTCCAGTGGCAATACAACGGCAATGTGCTGCGCGACGTGCACACGGTGCGCACGCCGGGCAAGCCGGACTATGTCGGCGAGACGATCTACTACTACGATTCAGCGGCCAGGCAGGTGGCGTTCCTGTATGTGGAAAACGGCGGCGGCTACAGCCGCGGCACGATGACGCCGACCGCCACCGGCCTGGAATTCCCCGTCACGCAATACGTCGCCGACGGCCAGTCCCTCACCTATCGCGCCCGCTGGACGCCCGCAGGCACGGACGCCTACGAGGCCTTCAGCGAAATGAACATCAAGGATAAATGGGTCACGCAGTTCAAGCTGGTGCTGAAGAAGCAATAAGCTATGGAGTGACGCGAAAATAGTCGATGTCGGCATGGCCGCCGTTGGTGACGAACAGGCCCATTTGCGCGCCTACCCAGCGGCCCATGCGGGCGATGAAGGGCTTGCCTAAGATGGCAGGCGCCGTGGCGGCGCGCCCCGCCACCGGCTTGCGATATTGCAGCACCGGCTGCCCCATGCCTTTGCCCTCCACGTCCTCGCCGCCGAAATCAGGATCGGGATAGAAGATCCAGAACTTGCCGGGCAGGCCGGGGGCGTTGTTGAAGCTGGAGGAAGTCAGGTAGTACATGTCGCCGACGCGGATCGCGTCGGGATCGGATAGTCGGCGTGCAGCACCGGTTTTTGATACTGGCCGTTGCCCAGGTCGGGCATCCACGGCGACGCCACCGGTGCGGCGCCACAGGCGGCCAGCAAGGCCGCAAACAGAAAGGGCAGAAGCCTGTTCAGCATCTGCCCCTTCATTACAGGCCGAACGGCGTTTCCGCCACGCCTTGAACGCCGGGCCGCAGCAGCGCGACTGCGCCGCCCCACTCCGCGTCCTCAGGCTTGCCGGAGACGATGGACGTCACCATCAGCGTATCCAGATCCTTGCCGCCGAACGAGCACATGGCCGGTTTGAGCATCGGCACGTCGATGCGGCGATCCAGCTTGCCGTCCGGCGTGAAGCGCAGCACGCAGCCGCCGTCGTTAGCGCAGATCCAGTAGCAACCGTCGCTGTCGATGGCGGCGCCGTCGGGACGGCCCACATACGTCGACATGTCCGCAAACACGCGGCGGTTGGACGGCACGCCGTCGGCTACGTCGTAATCGAACGCCCACACCCTGCGCCGCGCCGGATGCGAATCCGACAGGTACATGGTGCGGCCGTCCGGCGAGAACGCCAGGCCGTTTTGCGTAAGCAGCTCCGACACCACCGGCGCCGAAATGCCGCGCACCGCATCATAGCGATACAGCTCGCCGACCGCGCGTGCGGCCGACATATCCATGAACATGGTGCCGCTCCAGAAGCGCCCCTGACGGTCGCAGCGGCCGTCGTTGAAGCGCATGCCCTCGCCCAGCCCGGCGGCGGGCGCCGCCAGCCTGGTCTGGACCGCGGCTTCCGCCTCGCCCAGTTCCAGGCTGAAGATGCCCGTCTCCATGCCGGCGATCAGCCCACCGCCCGCCCTGGCCGCCACGCAGGCGACCATTTCGGTGGTGGTCCAGAAGCGCGCCGCGCCGCTGGCGCCGTCCAGGCGCCAAACGCGTTTGGCGGGAATATCGACCCAGTACCAGGCCGATTCCGCCACGCTCCACGTCGGGCTTTCGCCCACCGTGCAGCGTATGTCGCTTAGGCGTTCCATGCCAGGTCGCCGTTGACGACACGCGGAATGTTTTGCGGATTGGCGTCAGCCAGCGACTCAGGCAGCAGGTACGACGGCACATCCTGGTAGCACACTGGACGCAGGAAGCGGTCGATGGCCGAAGCGCCGACCGACGTCGTGCGGCTGTCGGAGGTCGACGGGAACGGGCCGCCGTGCACCATCGCGTGCGACACTTCCACGCCGGTGCCGAAGCCGTTGAACAGGATGCGGCCCACCTTGCGTTCCAGCGTAGGCATCAGGCGCGCGGCCAGTTCGCGGTCGTCGGCGGTGGCGTGGACGGCAGCGGTCAGCTGGCCTTCCACGTGTTCGGCCACGGCCAGCATCTGCGCTTCATCGTCGCAGACCACCAGCAGCGAGGTTGGTCCGAAGATCTCGCCTTCCAGCGCGGTGTTGGTCAGGAAGGACTTGGCGTCCACCTGGTACAGGAAGGCTTGCGCAGCGCACGGGGCGTCCGTCCCCTGGCCGGCGGCGACCTGCTGCACGCCGTCGATGGCGGCCAGGCCGCTGACGCCGGAGACATAAGCCTTGTGGATGCCGGGGGTCAGCATGGTCGTCGCATTTTTCGCGCCCAGCGTGCCCGACACGGCGGCGACGAAGGCTTGCAGCTTGTCGCTCTTCAGGCCGACCAGCATGCCGGGGTTGGTGCAGAACTGGCCCGAGCCCAAGGTCAGCGAATCGGCGAAGGCTTGCGGCAGCTTGGCGTTATCCAGTGCGCCCGGCAGCAGGAAGACCGGATTGATCGAGCTCATTTCAGCGTAGACCGGGATCGGTTCCTTGCGCGCGGCGGCGGTGCGCATCAACGCCAGGCCGCCCGAACGCGAACCGGTGAAGCCGACGGCCTTGATCGCAGGATGGCTGACCAGGTCCTGGCCGATGGTCTGGCCGGAGCCGATCAGCATCGAGAACACGCCTTCCGGCATGCCGCATTCCTCGGCGGCCTTGGCGACCGCCTTGCCGACCAGTTCAGAGGTGCCCAGGTGGGCCGAGTGGGCCTTGACCACCACCGGGCAGCCGGCCGCCAGCGCCGATGCGGTATCGCCGCCGGCCACCGAGAACGCCAGCGGGAAGTTCGACGCGCCGAACACGGCGACCGGGCCCAGGCCGATCTTGCGCAGGCGCAGATCGCTGCGCGGCGGCGTGCGTTCCGGCAGCGCGCTGTCCAGCGTCGCCGACTGGAAACGGCCGTCGCGCACGACTTTCGCGAACAAACGCAGCTGGTTGCAGGTGCGGCCACGCTCACCTTCCAGGCGGGCTTGCGGCAAGCCGCTTTCCTGCATCGCGCGTTCGATCAGCGCAGGGCCGATGTCCATGATGCGGTCGGCGATGGTTTCCAGGAACTTGGCGCGCGCTTCCAGGCCGGTGGCGCGGTAGGTGTCGAAAGCCTGGTCGGCCAGTTCGCAGGCGCGCTGCAGGTCGGCGGCGCCGGCCAGGCCGAAGGCCGGTTCGATTTCCAGGTTACGCGATGGATCGATCGCCTTCATCGTGCCTTCTTTGCCCAGGACCGCGCTGCGCCCGATAACCATTTCACCAGCAATTTGCATAATGACTCCTCAATGTATGAAAAGCGCGGACGAGCCGCGCTTGTTTTATATTTGTCGCCGCCGCAGGGATTACTGAGCGCCTTGTTTGCGGATCAGTTTATCCAGCATGTCGCATTCTTCCGCAGTCAGATCGGTCAGTGGCGCGCGCACCGGGCCTGCATCGTGGCCCACCAGGCGTGCACCCGCTTTCACGATACTCACTGCGTAGCCGGCCTTGCGGTTACGTATCTCCAGGTATGGCAGGAAGAACTCGTCCAGCATGCGGTTTTGTTCGGCGTGATTGTCCGACGCGACGGCATGGTAGAAGTCCATCGCCAGTTTCGGCATGAAGTTGAATACCGCCGACGAGTATACCGGAGTACCCAAAGCCTTGTACGCGGCCGCGTAAACTTCGGCGGTCGGCAGGCCGCCCAGGTAGCTGAAGCGGTCGCCCATCTTGCGCCAGATCGAGACCATCAGCTCGATGTCGCCGACGCCGTCCTTGAAGCCGACCAGGTTGGGGCAACGGTCGGCCAGCTTGGCCAGCGAGTCCGGCGTCAGGCGGCAGTTGGCGCGGTTGTAGACCACCACGCCCAGCTTGGTCGCCTTGCAGACTTCGGCCACGTGTTCGATCAGGCCGTCCTGGCTCGCTTCGGTCAGGTAGTGCGGCAGCAGCAACAGGCCCTGCGCGCCGACGCGCTCGGCTTCCTTGGCGTAGGCCGCGGCCACGCGGGTCGGGCCGCCGACGCCGGCCAGGATAGGCACTTGGCCGGCGCAGGTGTCGACGGCGGTCTTGATGATGTCGGTGTATTCGTTGGCCGTCAGCGAGAAGAACTCGCCGGTGCCGCCGGCGGCGAACAGCGCGGTGGCGCCGTAGGGAGCCAGCCACTCCAGGCGCTCGATATAGGTCGACTTGCGGAAGTTGCCTTCAGCGTCGAAGTCGGTGACCGGGAACGACAGCAGGCCGGAGGAAAGAATTTTTTTAAGGTCATTCGCTTGCATAAGGTCTCCAATTATCGACGGCGCATCTCAGGACGGGGAATTCGGCGGCTGTGCGCCACCTGTTGTATGACATCGTACAACCATCTTCGTGAGTGAGCAAGCGATTTAGCGAAATCCGCCGAATCGCCCTGCTATCGTTGCTTTTTATGCGGTTTGAGCGGCGGCGATGTCTTCTTGCGCGCGGCGCAGGCGCTCGCGGCTGTTGCTCAGGTGGGTGCGCATGGCGGCGCGGGCCGCCTCGGCGTCCTTGCGCAGGATGGCGTTGTAGATGTCGTCGTGCTCGCGGTTGAGGCGCTCCAGGTACACGGCCGGATCGTCCTGCGCCAGCTGCGCCGAATTGACGCGCGCGCGCGGGATGATGGTGTTGCCCAGGTCGCTGAGGATGTCGACGAAATAGCGGTTGCCGGTCGCTTGCGCGATCAGCAGGTGGAAGGCGACGTCCGATTCGACCGAGCCGGGACGGCCCTGCGAATGCTCGATGCGCTTGAGCACCGCGCCCATCTCCTGCACCTGTTCTTCGGTGCGGCGGGTGGCTGCCAGCCAGGCGGCTTCGGTCTCCAGGCTGATGCGCAGCTCCAGGATGGCCAGCACGTCGCCGATGGTGCGGATGGTGTCGGCCGAGATGCGCAGGTTGGCCGGCTGCGGCTCCAGCACGAAGGTGCCGATGCCGTGGCGGGTCTGCACCAGGCCCGCCGCCTGCAGGTGCGAGATGGCCTCGCGCACCACGGTGCGGCTGACGCCGTGGATCTCCATGATGACCGACTCGGTCGGCAGCTTTTCGCCCGGCTTCAGGGTGCCGGCCTGGATGCTGTTGGTGAAGGCCTCGACCACACCCTGGGCGAGGTTGCGATGCTTCTTCTTCGGCACGAGGACGGTAGGAGCGGACATGGGAGCGGCGGCGGTCTGGTTCATGGTCTTTTTACTGTTGTATGACGACTGTTAGCATACACGCTTCTGGCGTGTCGCACGATCCGCATATTGCCAGACTTTGGGCAACAATTGTGCCTTAGACACTATTTTCGGCACGATTAGTGCATATGGACTAGTTCGTTAAACAACACTCAGGCCAAAACTCAGGCCAACAACGCGGCGCTCATGGAGGCGGCCTCGTCAGCCGATTCGAACAGGATTTGCTCCAGCGCGGCGTTGTCGTCGAAGAAGCCGGCCAGGCTGGCGTGTTCGCGTTGCGGCGCCAGCGGCGACCGTACCGGGGCCAGGTGCTTGGCGATCAGCAGCGTGTCGCGCAGGCCCAGCGGCGGCGGCGTCAAGGTGGCGCCGCGCAGCGAGACGATGGCCTGGCTGACCGGTTCCGGGATCGCCATCTTCTTCATGATTTCGCGGGTGATGATTTCCTGCGCCGCGCCCATCCAGTCTTCGGGGTCGTCGAGCAGGCCGGGGATGTCGTCGGCGCGCGCCAGCAGGTAGAACCCCCCTGCCTCGTGCACGATGCCGGCGAACAGCGCGGTATCGGCGTCGGTGCGGGTCAGCTTGCGGGCGATCACGTGCGACAGCGCGGCCACGTGGGCCGAGTGGCGCCACAATTGTCCGGCCTTGGCGCGCAAGGCGGCGTCGCGGATGCGGCTGCCGAACTGGCGCACCACCATCGCGGCGGCCATCGTGTACAGGTTGCGGAAGCCGACCCGCTGCACCGCCGCGCGCACGCTGGTGACCGGTGCGCCGCCGCGGTTGAACACCACCGCATTAGCCAGCGCCACGGTGCGCGCGGCCAACAGCGGCTCGCCCAGCACCTTGCGGATCACGTCCTCGGTATCGCAATCGGGATCGGCCAACGCCAGCTGCAGCCGCAAAGCGGCGTTGACGCTGGTAGGAAAAACCAGTTCCCCCTTTGACGCTTGGGCAACAATCTCGGCGTAGTCTTTTAGTTTTTCCATGGAAACATTATAGCGCTAACGCCGACGTTTCGAGAATGGAAAAATGGGGGGCAAACCGGACCGGCTTGCCCCCGCGGCTTACAGGTGCGCGGCGATCTGCGGCAGCAGCTCGTCGAAGGTGCGGCCCTTGCCGTTTTCACCGATGGCGTGCATCTTCCATTCGCCGTTGTGGCGATACAACTTGGCCATGATCTGCGCCGAGTGCGGGCCCTGCACCGACAGGTTGAAACGCGCCACTTCCTTGCCGCTGCTGGCGTCGACCAGGCGGCAGTAGCCGTTTTCTACTTGCTCGAAAGTCTGGCCGGTGAAGCTGTTCACGGTGAACACCAGGCTCTTGATCGTGGACGGCACGGCGTTCAGGTCGACGTTGATCTGCTCATCGTCGCCATCGCCGGCGCCGGTGCGGTTGTCGCCGGTGTGCTGGATGCTGCCATCCTTGCTCTTCAACTGGCGGAACCAGATCACGTCGACCGGCGCGCCGGACTCGTTGAACATCACGCACGAGGCGTCCAGGTCGACCGCCTCGGTCTTCGAGCCGAAGCCCAGGAAGCCCTTGGTCTTGATCGCATCCCAGCCCAGGCCCATGGTCACACGGCCCAATGCGCCGCCCGATTCCTTGGCCAGTGAAATCTTCTGGCCCTTGCTTAAACTGACTGTCATCTTGCTACTCCTTTGAATTTACTGCGCAACGCCGCGCTGCGCCCAGGCCTGGAACGCCGCGCCGTTGCGCGAGCAGATCAGGATTTTTCCGTGGCCCGAAAAGCGCAGCACCATGCCTTCGCCGCTGGTCTGGCTGTTGACCAGATTGCTCAGAAAGCCGCTGTTGCCGCCGGTGGTGACCGAGATTTCGTAGCGCAGCGCGCTGTCCCACGCCACCACATGCGAGTTATCGATAATCACATCGCGACCCGGCGTGACGTCCAGCTGCGACATCGAGCCGAAGCCCGACACCGCCACCTGGCCGACGCCCGCGGTCTCGGTGATGAAAAAGCCGCCGCTCTGCGCGAACAGCGCATTGCCCAGGCTTTGGGTACGCACCTTCAGCTCGACGCCGGAGGTGGCGGCGACGAAGGCGCCGTCGCTCAGCATGTACTGCTGCTGGCCGACGTCGAGCACCTGCATCGCTCCCGGCAGGCGCGGCGCCAGCAAACAATCGCCCTCGCCGCGCACTGCCTCGATGTGCTGCTGGAAAAAGGACTCGCCGTTGGCGAAGCGGCGCATGATGGCCGCGCCGATGCCGCCGGTGACCTTGCCCTTCAGATCGAGCGCCGCTTCCATCATCACCATCGCATCCGACTCGCAGTAGATCTTTTCACCGTGAGCCAGCGAGACGTGCAGGAAGGGATCGATGTCGCCGGTGATCGAAAATTTAGGCATGGTGGAGTCCTTTCTTCTTCAGGTTGAAAATTAAACGCGTACGCCGAACGACGACGCCAGAGGACCGAGGCCGCCCTTGAAGCCCTGGCCGACGGCCTTGAACTTCCAATCGGCGCCGTTGCGATACACCTCGCCGAAGATCATCGCCGACTCGGTCGAGCCGTCTTCGGACAAGTCGTAGCGGGCGATCTCGCCGTTGCCGGTGCCGTTGACGCAACGGATGAAGGCCTTCTGCACCATGCCGAAGTTCTGGCGGCGCTCGTCGCCTTCGTGGATGGTGGCGCAGATGGCGATGCGCTCCACCTCGGCCGGCACGCGGGTCAGGTCGATGGTGACGGTTTCGTCGTCGCCATCGCCGGCGCCGGTGCGGTTGTCGCCGGAGTGGGCGACCGACTGGTCCGACGATTTCAGGTTGTTGTAGAAGATGAAGTCGTTGTCGGCGCGGACCTTGCCGTCCACTTTCAACAGGAAGGCCGAGCCGTCCAGGTCGAAGTCCTTGCCGTCGGTGCTGCGTACGTCCCAACCCAGGCCGACCACGATTTTCGACAGGCCTGGCGCTTCTTTGCTCAGATTGACGTTGCCGCCTTTTTGCAGACTGATTGCCATGATGTGATGCTCCTAAAAAGAGAACCGGACTTTATTGCCTACTTCCGTGCTACAGGCGGCGGACCGTGTCCGTAATTGACGGCCCGCCGAATTCTTTATGCTGCGATGGCGACAGCAGCTTCCTTGTGGCGGCGATGACGCACCGAAGACCACAGCGAGGCGCCGATGAAGGCCACGCCTATCAGGCCGGTGAACAGTTCCGGGATGTGGAACTTCATACTCGCCAACATGATCGCGGCCAGGATACCGATCGCATAGTGCGCCCCGTGCTCCAGGAAGACGAACTCGTCGAGCGTGCCCTTCTTCACCAGGTACACCGTCAGCGAGCGCACGAACATCGCGCCGATGGCCAGGCCCAGCATGATGATCACGACGTCGGTGGTGATGGCGAACGCGCCGATCACGCCGTCGAAGCTGAACGAAGCATCGAGCACTTCCAGGTACAGGAAACCACCGATACCGCCCTTCTTGACCAGGTCGCCGACATTGCTGCCTTCTTCTTCCTTCTCCAGCAGGTTGCTGACCGCGTCGACGCCGACGTAGATCAGGATGCCCCACAGGCCCGACACCAGCACCACCAGCTTTTGCGCTTCGCCTACCAGGCCCATGGAGCCCAGCAGGACGGCCAGCGCAATCATTACCGAGATCGAGGAGACCTTGCCCAGCGAGCCGAGTTTCTTCTCGACGTTGCCCAGCCAGTGGACTTCTTTCTCGTCATCGAACAGGAAGTTCAGGAACACCAGCAGCAGGAACATGCCGCCGAATGCCGCCACTTCCGCGTGGTGATTGGTCAGGTGCATCGAATACGTCTTCGGGTCGTTCAGCGCCAGGTGCCACACGTCCATGATGCCGATGTCCGCAGCCACCGCCACGATCACCAGCGGGAACAGCAAGCGCATGCCGAACACCGCGATAATGATGCCGACGCCGAGGAACAGCTTCTGCCAGTAGTCGTCCCAGGTCTTCAGCACGGAGGCGTTGACCACCGCGTTGTCGAACGACAGCGACACTTCCATCGCGGCCAGGATCGCGGCGACCCCCACGGCGGACAGGGCGCCGCTCCAGCCAGACAGTTCGTAGCCCCACCAGCCCGCTGCGGCAAGGCAGAGGAACGTGACGAGGAATGACACTTTGAAGTGTTTCATTCTTTTCTCTCATGGTTATGAATCGATGGAATGCAGTGTAGAGAACAATGCGTCTTTTAAAAATAGAAGATAATTGAAGTATTACTTCGTAAAAGCAGAAGATCATGAAAACCAGCGGACTCAATTTCAGGCATCTGTATTTCTTCTGGATGGTGGCCAAGGAAGGCGGCGTCACGCGCGCGGCCGAGCGCCTGGGGCTGGCCGTTCAGACCATCAGCATGCAACTCGCATCGCTGGAACAATCGATCGGCAAGCAGCTGCTGGAGCCGCAGGGCCGCAGGCTGGTGCCGACCGAAGCGGGCAAGCTGGCGCTGACCTACTGCGACCAGATCTTCCTGCTGGGCGACCAGTTGCAGGACGCGCTGGACGAAGCGGAGGCCACCAAGATGCGGCTGACGGTCGGTATCTCCGACTCGCTGCCCAAGCTGATCGCCTACCGCCTGCTGCAGGCGACGCAGCAGCTGGAGCAGCAGGTGCGGCTGGTGTGCATGGAGGATGAATTCGAATCGCTGCTGGCCGACCTGGCGCTGGGCAAGCTGGACGTGGTGCTGACCGACCGCGCCGTGCGCGCCGGCGGCAGCCTGAAGGTGTTCAGCCACTTGCTGGGCGAAAGCGACATGAAACTGTACGGCGTACACAAGCTGGCGCGCAAGTACCGACGCAACTTCCCGCACAGCCTGCACGGCGCGCCGCTGCTGCTACCGACCCGCAACAACGCACTGCGCGGCCGCATCGACGCTTGGTTCGTACAGCACAAGGTGCGGCCCGACATCGTCGGCGAGTTCGAGGACAACGCCATGCTGAACACCTTCGGCCGCAACGGCCTGGGCCTGTTCTTCGCGCCGTCGGCGCTGGCGCAGGATATCGAGGAGCAGTTCGGCGCCGTGCTGGTGGGCGACGCCCCCGAGCTGCGCGAACAGTTCTACGCCATCTCCAACGCCCGCAAAATCACCCATCCGGCGATCGAAGCCATCCTGTCGGCGGTCCATAGCGGGCCCTTCGCCATCGCCGAATGACAGGATGCTCCCCTACCCGTCATACCCGCGAAGGCGGGTATCCATGCCCTGCGTCCGTCGCCGGTTTCGTATGGATTCCCGCTTTCGCGCGAATGACGGGCGGGATTTTTGCGCTGCAATTTAGTTCTGTCGTTTAAGATAGTCCTTTTTCACTACCTGAGCGACCGCTCGGACCCTATGCAAAACCTCATGCTTGTCGTGCTCGCCGTGTTCCTGGTCGCGCTCAATGGATTCTTCGTGGCGGCCGAATTCGGCATCGTCACGCTGCGCAAGACGCGCGTGCGCGCCATCGCCAAGACGCAGGGACTCAGGGGCCGCATCCTCGGCAAGGTGCACGGCCAGCTGGACGCCTACCTGTCGGCCTGCCAGCTGGGCATCACGCTGGCTTCGCTGGGCCTGGGCTGGGTCGGCGAGCCGGCCTTCGCCGGCCTGCTGGAGCCGCTGCTGCACGCGGTCGGCGTCAGCTCGCCGGAGGTGGTTCACGGCATCGCCTTCGTGTTCGCCTTCTGCGTGATCTCCTTCCTGCACATCGTGGTCGGCGAACTGGCGCCGAAGTCGCTGGCGATCCGCATGCCGGAAGTGATCGGCCTGTGGAGCGCGCTGCCGCTGTACGGCTTCTACTGGGCCATGTACCCCTTCATCTGGGTGCTCAACGCCAGCGCCAACATGGTGCTGGGCCTGGTGGGCCTGGCCGGCAAGGGCAGCCACGACAGCCATTATTCGGTCGACGAACTCAAGCTGATCCTGCGCACCAGCCAGCCGGGCGGGAAGTTCAACGAGGACGAGCGCAACATCCTGGCCCACTCGCTCGATTTCAGCGACCTGGCGGTGTCCGACCTGATGCGCCCGATAAACGAGGTGATCGGCCTGTACGCCAACCGTCCGCTGAACGACAACCTGCAAGCCATGCTGCGCAACCGCTTCAGCCGCTACCCCTACTACGACAAGGACGGCGAAACCGTGCTGGGCGTGGTGCACCTGAAGGACCTGTTCTTCGCCCAGCAGTCAGGCAAGCCGGTGACCGACCTGCTGCCCTTCCTGCGTCCGGTGGAGACGATTTCCGCCCGCACCCCGGCGCTGGAGCAGTTCCGCCGCTTCCGCGACGGCGCGCCGCACTTCGCGCTGATCGGCGAAAAAGGCAAGCGTCCGCTCGGCTTCATCACGCTCGACAACCTGCTCGGCGCGATGGTGGGCGAAATCCACGACGAATTCCGCCTCAACGAGAACGACTGGCTCAAGCAGCCCGACGGCACCCTGGTCGGCAAGGCCAGCTTGCCTATCTTCTCGCTCGAGCGCACACTGGGCATAGACATCGAAAACGAAGAGCTGGGCCTGGAAGAGGTAGAATCGGTAGGTGGCCTGATCATGCTGAAACTGGGCGATATCCCGAAACAGGGCCAACGCATCAGTTTCCGCGGTTTCGACATCGTCGCCAAGAAAATGAACGGTCCGCGCATCCTGCTGGTCAAGGTCATCCCCAAGGATGACACCGAGGATAACGCCGACCTGGACTAACCGATGGGAGGAGTCATGCTCGGTCGTCTTGTCCTGGGCTGTACCCTGCTGTGCGCCGCCGGCGCCGGCGTGGCCGAGCCGCGCAGCGGCTGCCAGCACCTGCGGGTCGCCTTCTACGAGGACGGCGCGCTGTTCTACCACGCCGCCGGCGGCGGCTGGACCGGCATCGACAAGGACGTCGTCGACGAGGTGGCGCGCCGGCTCGGCTGCACCATCGACGCCAGCGTCGACTCCCGCGTGCGCATCTGGGCCGGCCTCGGCGGCGGCAGCATCGATATGTCGGTGTCCGCCATCCCCCTTCCTGAACGCGAAAAGATCGGCCGTTTCGTGCCCTATATGGCGGGGCGCAATTTCGTCCTGCTGCACAAGGAACTGAGCGGACGGCTGCGCAGCATGGACAGCTTCCTGGCCGATCCCCGGTACAAGATTGCCGTGGTCAAGAGCTACCGGCACGGCCGCGCCTATGAATTGTGGCTGGCCAAGCTGCGCGAGCAGGGCCGCGTGTTTGAAACGGCCGACCACCTGGCGATGATGCGGCTGTTCAAGCTGGGCCGGGTGGACGCGGTGATGGCCACGCCCACCACCTGGTATCCGCTGGTCAAGCAGGAACAGCTGGCCGGCACTTACAGCGTGATGGACTGGGCGCCGCGCGAGAACATGGTGTCGGGCTTGGTGCTGTCGCGCCGGAACGTCGACGCCGCCACCGTGGCCCGCTTCAGCCAGGCGGTGCACGCCATGCGCGAGGATGGCACCTTGCGCCGCATCTTCGAGCGCCACACCGACGCCGAGCGCGCCGGCCAGATGCTCAATTTCTAGACGGTTTCGCCGCCGGTCCAGTTGCGCAGCAGGCCCAAGGCCACCGCCAGCAAGGTCGGGCCGATGAACAGGCCGACAAAGCCGAACGCCAGCACCCCGCCCATCACGCCCAGCAGCACCAGGATGAACGGCAGGCTGCTGCCGCGGCTGATCAGCATGGGCTTGACGACGTTGTCGACGCCGCTGATCAGGAACATCCCCCACACCAGCATGAAGATGCCCCAGCCGGTGTGCCCTGCGTTGAACAGCCAGATCGCCGCGCCACCCCAGATCAGCGGCGGGCCGACCGGGATCAGCGAGAACAGGAAGGTCGCCACCGACAGCAGCGCCACGGCCGGCACGCCGGCGATCAGGAAGCCGACGGCGGCCACGCCGGCCTGCGCCAGCGCCGTGCCCAGCAAGCCGTACATGACGCCGCGCACGGTGCGGCTGACGGTGTCGGCCACGGCCGTGCTTTGTCTGCCGATCAACTTGTCCATCAGCGCGGCCAGCGAAGCGAGCAGCGTCTGGCCATCGCGGTAGAGGAAGAAGCTGACGAACACCGCCAGACTGACCTGGGCCACGCCGCTGCCGAGCACCATGCCGCCGCCCAGAACAAGGCGACGGGCAGGCTCCAGCAGGTTCTTGGCGACGTTGAGCAATTCCTCGCGGCTGCCCAGCAGCTTGCGCAGATAGGTGTCGGCCGCCTCGCCCACCAGCGGCACGTCCTTCAGCCAGGCCGGCGGCGCCAGCGTGCCGCTTTCGAGGCTGGCTTTGAGCTGGTCGTAGAATTCACTGGCATTGTCGGCAACGTTCCACGTCACCAGCGCCAGCGGCACGATGATCAGCACGGTCAGGCCGACGCTCATGATGGCGGCCGCCAGCCAGCGGCGCTGCCTGCAGCGCGCCAGCAAGCCCAGGTACAACGGCCAGCTGGAGATGGTGATGGCGGCGGCGAACAGGATCGCGGCCAGGAAGGGCCGCAGCACGGTCAAACAGCCGATCACCAGCAGGACGATGGCCGCGAGGCGGGTGTAGGGCTGGAAGCGTTGTTGCATCAAGGCTGGGCCAGCAGCAGCTTCAGGTCATGCACGATGGGCGCCGGGCCCTGGCCGGAGCGCACCAGCAGGCGGATCTTGCCCTGCTTGTCGAACACATAGCTGGCGGCGGTGTGGTCCATCGTATAGCTGCCCGGCGTCTTGCCCGGCACCTTGGCGTAGAACACCTTGAATTCCTTGCCGACGGCGGCGGTCTGTTCGGCGGTGCCGTACAGGCCGAGGAAGCGCTGGTCGAAGGCCGGCACGTATTCAGCCAGCAGCTGTCGGGTGTCGCGCTCGGGGTCGACGGTGACGAACAGCACCTGCACCTGGTCGGCCTGCGGGCCCAGCTCCTTCATCGCGGCCGCCATCTCGGCCATCGTGGTCGGGCATACGTCCGGGCACTGGGTGTAGCCGAAGAACATCAGCACGACCTTGCCCTTGAAGTCGGCCAGGGTGCGCGCCTTGCCGTTGTGGTCGGTCAGCGCGAAGTCCTTGGCGTAAGGCAGCCCGGTCAGGTCGGTGTTGGTAAATTCAGGACGCGGTGCGGCGGCGCGGCGCTCGCAGGCGGCCAGTAGTGCGGACAAGGCCATCAGGCCGATGACGAGCAGTTTTTTCATGGTCAGTATTTGCTCAGTACTTAAAATAGTGGTCCACCAGCAGCGCCAGGAACAGCAGCGACAGGTAGATGATCGACCAGGTGAAGGCCTTGCGGGCGATCAGGTCGGTGTAGTGGCGGTAGATTTTCCACGCGTGGTGCAGGAACACGGCGTTCAGCGCGACGGCGCTGGCCAGGTAGATCAGGCCGCTCATATGCACCGCGTACGGCAGCAAGGTGGTGGCGGCCAGCGCGATCGAGTACAGCCAGACGTGGAACTGCGTGAACTTCATGCCGTGTGTGACCGGCAGCATCGGCAGGCCGGACTTGGCGTAGTCGTCGCGGCGGTACATGGCCAGCGCCCAGAAGTGCGGCGGGGTCCAGACGAAGATGATCAGCACCAGCAGCCAGGCTTGCATCGGCACGTCGTTGGCGACGGCGGCCCAGCCCAGCGCCGGCGGCATCGCGCCCGACAGGCCGCCGATGACGATGTTCTGCGGCGTGGCCGGCTTCAGTATCATGGTGTAGATGATGGCGTAGCCGACGAAGGTGACAAAGGTCAGCCACATGGTCAGCGGGTTCACCAGCGCGTACAGGATCCACATGCCGGCGCCGCCGATGACGGTGGCGAAGACCACGGTCTGGGTGACGCTGATGTCGCCCATCGCCATCGGGCGGCGGGCGGTGCGGGCCATGCGGGCGTCGATCTCGCGCTCGGCCAGGCAGTTGACGGCGAAGGCGGCGCCGGCCAGCAGCCAGATGCCGACCGTGGCGGCCACCAGCAGGCGCCAGTCCGGCATGCCGTCGCTGGCGAGGAACATGCCAATGACGGCGCAGAAGACGGCCAGTTGCGTGACGCGGGGCTTGGTCAGCGCCCAGTATTGCGAGGCGCGGCTGACGGATTTGGATGTGGCGGTGTGTGTGGTCATTAGTGGGGCTTAGTGATACAGACTTGTACTGGCTGCATGATTACTTTTGCCGGGCAGCGGAAGCGTGCGGGTTAGCCGCGCCCGAGGCTGCCTTTTTTGCAATATCGTACTGGTACTTAGCCTTGTAGTTTAACATGGTCAGTAACAGGACCAGCAGCGCCGCCCCGGCGTTATGCAGCACCGCGATCGCCAGCGGGAAGCTGAGGTAGATGGTGGCGACGCCGGTGGCGATCTGCGCTGCCAGGGTCAGCGCCAGGTAGCGGGCGGTTTTGTGCAGCGCCCGGTGTTCCCAGGCGCGCCAGGCCGTGTAGCCGGCCACCAGCGCCACCAGCAGGCCGAAGTTGCGGTGCACCCAGTGGATCGCCGTCAGCGCCGCGAACGGCAGGTAGTGGCCGGCGGCGGTCTTGCCCAGCTCGCGCCACAGGGTGAAGCCGTGTTCGAAGTCCATGTCCGGCACCAGCTTGCCGCCGCACAGCGGGAAATCGGTGCAGGCCAGGGTGGCGTAGTTGGTGCTGGTCCAGCCGCCCAGCGCCAGTTGCACCAACAGCAAAATTGCCGAGGCGCCCGCCAGCAGGCGGATGTTGCGCATCGCCGGCGGCGAGGCCGTCACCGTGCGCACCGGCGCGATCAGCTGGTTCTGGCGGCCGCCGTACCACGCCAGCAGGGCCAGCAGGCCCATGCCCAGCAGTAGATGGGTGGTGACGATCACCGGTTGCAGCTTCAGGGTCACGGTCCAGGCGCCGAACGCGCCCTGCAGGCAGACGAACAGCAACAGCACGGTCGGCAGCCACGGCGCGTATTCCGCGCGCGCGCCCTGCGACTTGCGCCATTGATACCAGGCCTGCGCCATCATCGCCACGATCAGCACGCCGATCGCCATCGCCAGGTAGCGGTGGATCATCTCGATCCAGGCCTTGAACACGGTCACCGGGCCGGTCGGCAGCAGCGCCTCGGCCGCCGTGATCTGCTGGTGCGCCAGGAAGGGATTGGCGGCGCCGTAGCAGCCCGGCCAGTCCGGGCAGCCGAGGCCGGAGTCGGTCAGGCGCGTGAAGGCGCCGAACACGATCAGGTCGAAGGTCAGGAACACGCAGACCCAGACCAGCTTGCGGTATTTGTTGGCGTCGGACGAGGTCCACACCAGCGACAGCGGCAACAGCGCCACCAGCAGCGCCGTCACGGCCATTTGAGCGAGAGTGGTGGAATGCATGATCAGCCTATCGCGGAAGCCTTCAGCAGCTTGCTGATGTCCTTGTGGACCTTCTTCACCTTCTCGGTGTCGCTGGAGACGGCGCCTTTCGGGAAGCGCATCATCAGGTTGCCCAGCGGGTCGATCAGGTAGACGTGGTCGGACACGCGGTCGCCGGCGGTCGCTTCCAGCGGCAGCCACTTGTCGATCACGGCGGCCGGCGCGCGCAGCATGCGGGTGCCGTCGTTGACGCGCATCAGCAGCGTATCGAGCGGCTGGTCGTCGGTGATCATCCACACCCGTTCGATGCGCTCCATCTCCTTGCCCTGCATGGTGCGCAGCTGGCGCATGGCGAACAGCTGGTCCTGGCAATCCTGCTGGCAGTCGGACGGGCCGACCTTGAGCATGATCCACTTGCCCTTGTAATTCTCCAGCGTGGCCGGCTTGCCGTCCAGGGTGGTGCTGGCCATGGCCGGGATAGGATGTTCGCGCGGATCGATCAGCGCGCCGAAATTGGTCACCCCGCCCTTGGGCTTGATGACGTAATAGGTCAGGTAAGACCCCACCAGCGGCGCCGCGCACACGGCCAGCACCAGCATCAGCTTCCAACGACCACGGCTTTGATTACTTTTGTTTTCCACGTCTGAATCCGTTCACCACAAAGAAGATAACAGCCATCGCCGACAGTGCGTACCACTGGAAGGCATAGCCCTGATGTTTTTCCACGCCCAGCGCCGGCGCCGGCCAGTCGCGCACCATCTGCGCGTCGTCGCCGGCCGGCTGGGCCGCGGCGGTTTGTTCGATCACGAACGGCTGCATGGTCAGGCCGCTGTCCCGGGCCACCTGCAGCGGGTCGGCGTTCTGCACGATGGCCCTGGGCGTCAGCACCGGCGGCTTGGCCAATTCCATCACATGGCCGGCGTCGAGCCGCGCCATGCCTTGCAGGGTCACCGTGCCGGACGGGGTGGCGTAGGCCGGCAGCCGGGCGCGGTCGGCCGGGTCGCGCGGCAGCCAGCCGCGCGCCACCAGCACATGCATGCCCGTGCCCGCAATTTTAAACGGCATCAGCAGGTAAAAACCGGAGCGGCCCGCCGACGGGCGATTATCCAGGTACAGCGGCCAGCTGGCGACAAACTCGCCGGTGACCGACACGCGGCGGAACTCCACCGCCTCGGCGGCCAGCGGCGCGCCGTCCAGCCGCACCGGGGCGCTGGCGTTGCCCTGGGCCAGCTTGGTCTGCAAGACGATTTTTTGCGCGGCGCGGCGTTGCTGCCAGTTGCCCAACTGGATGCCCAGCGCGACCACCAGCACGGTCGCCACGAAAGGGATCAGTTTAAAACGGAACGCAATACCCATTACAATGGAACCCTCTTCAATTCACTTTCCAAGCCCGCCATGAAAATTGCTGTCGCCATCGCGTTCATTCTGATCATCGGCAGCCTGGCTTCCGCGTTCTTCTTCCTGATGCGCGACAAGGGCAAGAGCAACAACACCGTGCGCGCGCTGGCGGTGCGGGTCGGGCTGTCGATCGCGCTGTTCATCGCGCTGCTGGTCGCGCACAAGCTCGGCTACATCCAGCCCACCGGCATCCGCGGCTAACCGTCATTCCCGCGCAGGTGGGAATCCATGCGACCTTCGAGTCGCCAGCCCAGTATGGATTCCCGCTTTCGCGGGAATGACGGGCAGCAAAAAAAAACCGCATCCGGGATGTCCCGCATGCGGCCTTCCTTGCCGCCGCAGCGAAACCCGCTGCGGCATTATAGCCTCGTTACAGCCAGTACACGACGACGTACAAACCCAGCCAGACCACGTCGACAAAGTGCCAATACCAGGCCGCGCCCTCGAAGGCGAAGTGGTTGTCGGCCGTGAAGTGGCCCTTGAGCACACGGAACAGCACCACCGACAGCATGATCGCGCCCATCGTCACGTGGAAGCCGTGGAAGCCGGTCAGCATGAAGAAGGTCGAACCGTAGATGCCCGAGGTCAGCTTCAGGTTCAGCTCGGTGTATGCGTGGTGATACTCGAAGGCCTGGAAGCCCATGAAGATCGCGCCCAGCGCGATGGTGGCGAACAGCCAGAACGCGGTCTGCGCACGGTGGCCGGCGCGCAGCGCATGGTGCGAGATGGTCAGGGTCAGGCCCGAGGTCAGCAGCAGCGCGGTGTTGATGGTCGGGATAGGGAACGGACCCATGGTCCTGAACTCTTCCACCGTGCCGGCCGGGCCGGTGTTGCCCCAGTGCGCGGCGAAGTCGGGCCAGATGAACTTGTGGTCCAGGTCGCCCAGCCACGGCATCGAGATCGAACGGGCATAGAACAGCGCGCCGAAGAAGGCGCCGAAGAACATCACTTCCGAGAAGATGAACCAGGCCATCGACCAGCGATAGGAATGGTCGACGCGCTGGCCGTACTGGCCGGCCTCGGATTCCTTGATGGCGTCGCCGAACCAGAAGTACAGCACCGAAATGATGGCAGCCAGACCAATGAAGTTCACGGTCGGGCCCCACGACACATCATTGACCCAGGCCGAAGCGCCGATCATGGTGGTCAGCAGGGACATGCCTGCGAACAGCGGCCATTTGGATGGACCAGGCACGAAGTAGTACGGTGCCGAGGCGTTATGTGAACTCATCTTCATCTCCCTAAATTTATTTTGAAACTACAACCTTAACGATAGTGATCAGCAGTGCGATAAAACACGCCACGCCGATCAAGGCCGCGATGATGATGTGCACCGGATTCAGCTTGGCCGAATCGGCGTCGAAATCGCTTTTGCGGCGCAGGCCGAAGAACGACCAGAACACCGCTTTCATCGAATACATGAACGACGCTTGTTTCTTTTTCTCTTGTTCCATGACGCCCACCTTTACTTGGATGCGGTCTTGTCCAGACCGCCCACCTCGAAGAAGGTGTACGACAAGGTGATGGTCTTCACATCCCTCGGCAACGCCGGATCGATGAAGAACACCACCGGCATCTGCCGCGCTTCGTGCGGCTTCATGGTCTGCTGCTTGAAGCAGAAACACTCGACCTTTTTAAAATGCGGCATCGCGCTTTGCGGCGCGTAGCTCGGTATCGCCTGCGCGCTCACTTCGCGGTTCTGGGTGTTGACCACCTCATACATCACCGTCGCCAGCTCGCCCGGATGCACCGTCATGCTGCGCGTCACGGGGCGGAAACGCCACGGGCCCTGGGCATTGCCGTCGAATTCGATCACCACATCGCGCGTCTTGTCGATCTGCGTGTTGATGTCGGCGCTGACCGTGCCGTCCTTCTGCGTCAGCACGTTGATGCCCAGCGCCTCGCAGATCTGGCGGTAGAACGGGATCAGCGCATAGGCGAACCCGAACATCAGCGCCGCCACCACGATCAGCTTGCGCAACAGCTGGCGGTCGATGCCGCGCATCCGCTTGTCCTCGCTCACGTCAGCTCAACCACATCCGCTTGACAAACACGGACAGGAAAAAGAACAGGGCCACGCCGGCCAACAGCAGGCCGGTCCTTGCGTTATTCGGCTTCTTCTGTTCGCCCATGATCATTTGAACTGCGGTGGCGTTTCGAAGGTGTGGAACGGCGCCGGCGACGGCACGGTCCACTCCAGGCCTTCAGCGCCATCCCAAGGCTTGTCCGCCGCTTTCTTGCCGCCACGAATGGTCGGCAGGACCACGAAGAACAGGAAGAACACCTGCGACAGACCGAAACCGAAAGCACCGATGGAGGCGATCATGTTGAAGTCGGTGAACTGCGCCGAGTAGTCGGCGTAGCGGCGCGGCATGCCCGCCAGGCCCAGGAAGTGCATCGGGAAGAAGGTGATGTTGAAGGTGATCAGCGACAGCCAGAAGTGGGTCTTGCCCATCGCTTCGTTGTACATGTGGCCGGTCCACTTCGGCGACCAGTAGTAGAAGCCGGCGAACAGCGCGAACAGCGAACCTGCCACCAGCACGTAGTGGAAGTGCGCCACCACGTAGTAGGTGTCTTGCAGCTGGATGTCGATCGGGGTCACCGCCAGGATCAGGCCGGTGAAGCCGCCGATGGTGAACACGAAGATGAAGCCGACCGCGAACAGCATCGGGGTTTCGAAGGTCATCGAACCCTTCCACATGGTGGCGATCCAGTTGAACACTTTGACGCCGGTCGGCACCGCGATCAGCATGGTGGCGTACATGAAGAACAGCTGCGAGGTCACCGGCATGCCGGTGGTGAACATGTGGTGGGCCCAGACGATGAACGACAGGATGGCGATCGACGCGGTGGCGTACACCATCGAGGCGTAGCCGAACAGCTGCTTGCGGGCGAAGGCCGGCAGGATCTGCGAGACGATGCCGAACGCCGGCAGTATCATGATGTAGACCTCGGGGTGGCCGAAGAACCAGAAGATGTGCTGGTACATGACCGGGTCGCCGCCGCCGGCGGCGTTAAAGAACGAGGTGCCGAAGTGGCGGTCGGTCAGGGTCATGGTGATCGCGCCGGCCAATACCGGCATCACGGCGATCAGCAGGTAGGCGGTGATCAGCCAGGTCCAGCAGAACATCGGCATTTTCATCAGGGTCATGCCAGGGGCGCGCATGTTCAGGATGGTGACGATGATGTTGATCGAACCCATGATCGACGAGGCGCCCATCAGGTGCATCGCGAAAATCGCCATGTCCATGCCTGGTCCCATCTGGGTCGACAGCGGCGCGTACAGCGTCCAGCCGGCCGCGGTGGCGCCGCCAGGGACCAGGAACGAGGTCGCCAGCAGGGTGGCCGCCGGTGGCAGCAGCCAGAACGAGAAGTTGTTCATGCGGGCGAAGGCCATGTCCGACGCGCCGATCTGCAGCGGGATCATCCAGTTGGCGAAGCCGACGAAGGCCGGCATGATGGCGCCGAATACCATCACCAGGCCGTGCATGGTGGTCAGCTGGTTGAAGAACTCCGGCTGGAAGAACTGCAGGCCAGGCTTGAACAGCTCGGTGCGGATCATCAGTGCCAGCACGCCGCCGGACAGCAGCATGATGAACGAGAACCACAGGTACAGGGTACCGATGTCTTTGTGATTGGTGGCGAACAACCAGCGCGACAGACCATGGGGATGGTCGTGAGCGTGATCGTGATCGTGTGCGTGATCCAAGGTGCTAGTGCTCATTTGTAACGCTCCTGATTACTTACGTGCAGCCACAACTTCGGCTGGTTGAACGATGTTTTCGGCGGCCTTGTTCGACCAGCTGTTACGGGTGTAGGTGATGACAGCCGCAATATCCGTATCCGACAGTTGCTTCCATGCCGGCATCTCAGCGCTGTACTTGCCGCTCTTCTTACCGTGCAGCAGAACGTTGATCTGTTCCGCCTTGGGACCGTTGACCACGGCCGAGCCGTCCAGCGGCGCGAACGCGGCCGGCACGCCCTTGCCGTTGGCCTGGTGGCAGACCACGCAGTTGGCGGCGTAGACTTTTTCGCCCTTGGTTTTCAGCTCGTCGATGGTCCAGGTTTTGTTTGGATCGTCGGCCAGCGCGGCCATTTCTTTTTTCTTAGCGTCGACCCAGGCCTTGTACTCGTCGTCGGTGACGACCTTGACCACGATAGGCATGAAGGCGTGTTCCTTGCCGCACAGCTCGGAGCAGTAGCCGCGATAGGTGCCGGTGTGCTCGGCCTTGAACCAGGTGTCGCGCACGAAGCCCGGGATGGCATCCTGCTTGACGCCGAAGGCCGGGATCGACCACGAGTGGATCACGTCGTTGGCGGTGGTGACCATGCGGATTTTTTTGTTGACCGGGACGACGACGTCGTTGTCGACTTCCATCAGGTAGTTGTCGCCGCGCTTCTCGGTCGGCTCGAAGCCTGGGGAGCCCACTTGCGAGCGCGGGGTCGACAGCGTGGACAGGAAGGAAATGCCTTCGCCCTCGCCCTTCAGGTAGTCGTAGCCCCACTTCCACTGCATGCCGGTCACTTTGATGGTGATGTCGGCGTTGGAGGTGTCTTTCATGCCGACCACGGTGCGGGTCGCCGGCAAGGCCATGCCGATGACGATCAGGAACGGTACCACGGTCCAGGCGATTTCAACGGCGGTCGATTCGTGGAAGGTGGCCGGCTTGTGGCCCAGCGATTTGCGGTGCTTGAAGATGGAGTAGAACATCACGCCGAACACGCCGACGAAGATGACCAGGCACACCAGCATCATCCAGGTGTGCAGATTGTAGATTTCGGTCGCGATCTGGGTCGCTGGAGGTTGCAGATTAAGCTCGCCGGGAACGGGACCGCCGGTACCGCCGGTCGCTGCGGCATAGGTACCCACCGAGGTGCCTACCGCGGTTGCCGCCTTGTCAGCCGCCCACGCTGGGATACTTGCCGCCGTTACCGACAGCCCGAGCATCAACGATTGAAGTCGCTTCGCATGTTTCATGTTTTCCCCAACCACCCAAGAAATTAAAATATTTTTTTAACGACTCCGGATTTCGGTGAACTGAACCGGCGCCGCTCCTTAAACAACTTCAGGCCCCTTGCCAGCCTCGTCTGAAAAATTCTTCATGACGCGACCCCGGCGGGACCTTGAGGCCTTCCACTTCATCCCCAGATGCTGCCCAGGGACAACGCAAAAGCCTGATTCTGCTTAATTCAAATGCTCGTTCGTGCTCGTTCTTGCCTGCCTATTGCTGCGCTCGCTGGTTTATAGCTGGCGACGTGACTAGCTGGCAAAATTAGTGAATGATTATATATAACAACAACGCCCCGCTCAAGAAATAATCCATATCACAACTATGGCGTAGCCCGTGGCGCCACACTATGCCCGCAAAGCCGCTACTGGCGCGGCTTTCGTGGTAAATCAAATCGAATGATCGCTTCGCCCTTGGAGGTCATTTTGGGCGCGGGACGGAAGGCGTGGCCGTAAATCACCTCGAAAGTCAGGCCCAGCTTGCCATCCGCGCGGCGGCCTTTTTCCAAGGTGGCCAGCATGCGCTGCCACGCTTGCCTGCCCATCAAACCGCGCCGCAGCGTGCTCAGCGGGTTGCCGCCCAGCGCGCGCACATCGGCCAGCAGGGCCTGCGGCGTGTCGTAGGTGACGGTGATGACTTCCATGTCCAGCACCGGTGTCGAAAAGCCAACTTCCACCAACTGGTCGCCAAAATCGTGCATGTCGACGAAAGGCAGCGCGTGCTGGGCCAGGTCGGCCTCGGCAAACGCGGCCCGCAGTTCGCGCAGGGTGTCCGGGCCGAAGCAGGAAAACATCAGCAGGCTGTTCACGCGCAGTACGCGGCGCCACTCGGCGAACACGCGGTCCGGCTGCGGATGCCAGTGCAGCGCCAGGTTGGACCAGACCAGGTCCACCGTGTTCGGCCCCAGCGGCAGCTCGGCGAAGTCGCCGCACAGCAGGTCGACGCCGGTCTTGGCCGGCAGCAGCTTGCTCAGCAGCTGGTTCAGCGACGATTGTTTCACCGCCGGGCCTTGCGCGGCGCGCACCATGGCCTCGGCCGCATCGATACCGAGGATGTGGGCGGCCGGATAGGATTTCTGCAACAGTGACAGATCGGCACCGGCGCCGCAGCCGGCGTCCAGCACGCGCTGCGGGCCGACCTTGATCAGTTCCAGCCGGTCGAACATGCGCGAGGCGATTTCGCGGCGCAGGAAATCGGACGGCGCGATGCGCTCGGGGCGGTTGAACAGCGCGCGCACGCGCTCGCGGTCGATCGGGGCGCTCAACTTCGGGGGATTTGCGGGGACTTGCATGATGTGGTTCGGTGTAGTGCGATAATGTCGGCAGTGTACATGGTTGAACGCAAACGCGTCCTGGAGCTTTGATGCTTGCCACTCCGAGAATCGGCACGATCGATACAATCGGCGCCCTGCTCCATCGCGGCGGATCGGCCTTGCTGCGCGGCCTGTTGCCGGCCTCCTGCGCGCTGTGCGCCGCCGCCAGCGGCGAATTGCTGTGTCCCGCGTGCGCCGTCCAGTTCTTCGGCGCCGAGGCCGCCGTTGTGCGTTGTCCGTGCTGCGCCAACCCCTTGCCGGACTCGGCGCAGGGCCAGCTGTGCGGCGGCTGCCGCGTCGAGCCGCCGGCCTTCGACGTGACCCTGGTCGCCGCCGACTACGCCATGCCGCTGGACCAGCTGGTATTGCAGCTGAAGTTCGGCCACCGTCTGGCGCTGGCAACCCTGTTTGCCCGACTGCTGCGCGACGCCGTCCTGCAACAGCCCGGCTTCACCCTGCCCGCCCTGCTGTGTCCGGTGCCGCTGGGGCCCCGCCGGCTGGCCGAACGCGGCTACAATCAAGCCCTGGAGATCGCGCGGCCGCTGGCGCGCAGCCTGGGCGTGGCGCTGCATCCGCGGCTGGCCTGCCGCGTGCACGAGACCGCGGCCCAGAGCAGCGTCGCCCCCGAGCAGCGGCGCCGCAACATCGCCGCCGCGTTTGCGATTCCCGACGCCGCGCTGGTGCAGGGCCGCCACATCGGCGTGGTCGACGACGTCATGACCAGCGGCCGCACGCTGAACGAACTGGCGGCAACGCTGAAGCGCCACGGCGCCGCCCGTGTGAGCAACCTGGTGTTTGCCCGCACGCCGCCGCATTGAATTTGAAAGAGGAGAACCACTTTGTTTCACGTCGTACTAGTCCAACCCGAAATTCCCCCGAACACCGGCAACGTGATCCGGCTGTGCGCCAACACCGGCGCGCAGCTGCACCTGATCGAGCCGCTGGGCTTCCCGCTGGAGGACTCCAAGCTCAAGCGCGCCGGCCTGGACTACCACGAATACGCGCAGATGAAAGTCCACCCGGACTGGGCGGCCTTCCTGGCCGCGGTGCAGCCGGACCCGGCCCGCATGTTCGCCATGACCACGCACGGCTCGTCGCCGTTCGCCGACGCCGCCTTCCGGCCGGGCGACGTGTTCGTGTTCGGTTCGGAAACGCGCGGCCTCGATCCAGCCTTCCGCGAGAGCTTCCCGCCGGCCCAGCGCATCCGCCTGCCGATGCGTCCCGACAACCGCAGCCTGAACTTGTCGAACACGGTGGCCGTGGTGGTGTTCGAAGCCTGGCGCCAGAACGGCTACGCCGGCGGGGCATAAGGCCATGCTGCTCCGCGCCGCCCTGTTGTGCCTGGCGCTGCTGGCCAGCGCGCACGCGGCGGAGCCGATCACCTTGTACGCGGAAGACTACCCGCCGTTCAGCTGGGTCGACAAAGACAGCGGCAAGGTGGTCGGCTTGTCGGCCGAGATCGTCGCCGAGCTGATGTTGCGGGCCGGCGTGCCGACCACGCAGCCCATCGTCGCGCCGTGGGCGCGGGCGATGGTGCTGACCATGAGCACCGCCAATTCCTGCCTGTACACCACGGCCCGCGTGCCCGAGCGCGAGGACCACTACCAGTGGGTCGGTCCGATCGGCCAGAACAACTGGGTGCTGTTCGCCCGGCGCAACGACCATATCAAACTCAACAGCCTGGACGAGGCAGCCGGCTACCAGATCGGCACCTTCATCGGCGACGCCTCGGTGACCTTCCTGCGCGAGCACAAGCTGCGCGTGGCGATGGTGCCCAACGACAGGCTCAATCCACCCAAGCTGCAGAAGCAGCGCATCCAGCTGTGGTCGGTGGGCCGGATGTCGGGCCTGTTCCTGCAACGCGAACTGGGCATCGACGACTTCGAACAGGTGCTCTCCTTCGCGCACGCCGAGATGTACCTGGCCTGCCACAAGGACATGGACAAGGCCGAGGTGGCGCGGCTCAACGACATCCTGCGCGGCATGTACCGCGACGGCACCATCCGCCGCATCTACACGCAGTATGGCTACGAGAAGGAAATGCCGCGTTAGCGCTCGGGCGTGTCAGCGATCGGCTGCGTTTTCCGTGGCACGTACACCCAGGTAGCCCTTGACCGATGCGATCACCAGCGGCACCGCGCCGAACAGGATGAAGACCAGATCACCTGGCAGGCGCAACCACTCAATCAAACGCGAGCGCTCGCTGCCGATGTAGTCGAGGCTGCGGGCATGCCAGTAGCCGTTCTGCAGCACGTCCCAGACCTGCAGCACGCCGCTGGGGAACAAGCTCATGGTCACCATCATCGCCAAGCCGCCGTTGCAGCCCCAGAACGCCAGCCGGATGTATTTCTCGATGCCGGCCCAGCGTGCGTCGTCACTGGTCTGGCGCAGCACGAACACCATCAGCGCGATCGCCAGCATGCCGAACACCCCCATCATCGCGGCGTGCCCGTGACTCGGCGTCAGCTGGGTGCCGACCTCATAGTAGCTGACGATGGGCAGGTTGATCAGGAAGCCGAAGATGCCGGCCCCGACGAAGTTCCAGAAGCCCACCGCCATCAGGAAATAGAAGGTCCACTTGTGCGGTATGGCGATCGCCTTGCCGCTGGCGTCACGCGCGCCGCGCGTGGTGCGCACGAAATCCCACGCATCCAGCGTCAGCAAGGTGAGCGGCACCACTTCGAGCACCGAGAACAGCGCCGACAGCGCCATGTTGATGTTGGTTTGGCCGCTGAAATACCAATGATGGCCAGTGCCCATCAGGCCGCCGAGGAAATACAGGATGGCGTCGAGATAAATCACCCGCAGCGCGACGTTGCGGCGCGTCAGGCCGAGTTGATAGAAGGTCAGCGCCACCACCGTCGTGGCGAAGAATTCGAAAAATCCTTCCACCCACAAATGGATGATCCAGAAGCGCCAGGTGTCGACCACCGTGAAATTGGTCTTGGCGCCAAAGAACAGCGCCGGCACATAAAATACCGGGATGGCCAGCGCGGCGATCAGGAACATCTGGACGATGGGCCGAACCGCCGGCTGCGCCAGCGCGCGCGGTCGCACCAGGGTCCAGAGCAAGCCGAACCATCCGAACAAGCCGGCGACCAGCAAATACTGCCACACACGGCCGAGTTCCAGATACTCCCAGCCCTGGTTGCCCAACCAAAACCACCAGCGGCCAAGCAGCTGCGCTATGCCCAGCCATTCGCCGAGCAAGCTGCCGCCGATCACCAGCGCAAAGGCAGCGAACAATACGTGGGTCGAGCCGGCCAGCCAGCGCGGCTCGTCGGCGCGCAGCGAGCGGCCGAGAAACAGGGCTGCCGCGACATAAGACGTGGCAATCCAGAAGATCGCCAACTGCAAATGCCAGGTGCGCATCAGGTTGCTCGGAAAGACGCGCTCCAACTGGAAGCCATAGAAACTGCCGGGGTCCGCGCGGTAATGGGCGACGGCTCCGCCCACCAGCGATTGCGCCAGCAACAACAGGGTCACGACGACGAAAAATTTCACCAGCGCGTTTTGTCCGCGGCTCGATTTCCCCGGCAGCAGCAGCGGATGCACCTGGTGGCCGCGCGTGATCCAGCCCAGATAGTCGAATTTTCCAAACGCCAAAAGCACGACCGCAATGCCGGCCAGTAGCACCATCAAGCTCAAGGCACTCCACAGCAGGGCGCTGGACGTGGGCAGGTTGCCTACGCTGGGATCATATGGAAAATTGTTTGTATAGGAATAATCGGTGCCCGGACGCTCGGCCACCGAAGCCCAGGCCGTCCACATGACGAAGGCGGTGAATTGGCGCAGCTCGGTTGCATCGGTGATCAGGTCGGCCTTGAGTCCGCCATTGCGCGACGGCTCGCGGAAATACTCGGACCAGTAAGCGATCTGCTGCGGAAAGCTGGCCGCCTGTGGAGCGGTAAGATGCAGTGTCCCGGTGGCCGCTTCGTAGCGATTGGTTTTGAGGGCCGCCACGGTTTCGCCCTGCACCGCGGCTTGCTGCGAGCGCGGCAACGCGGCAAACGGCTGCTGGTAGCGTTGCCGGGCGATGAACTCCGCGGTCTGCGCGCCCATGCTATGCAGGGTCGCGGCCGAAAAGTCCGGACCGAGATAGGCGCCATGTCCCCAGATGCTGCCGTTGGCCATCAAGCCATACTTGAGGAATATGGCCTGGCCGTTGCCGATGTCGTCACCGGTGAATACCACGCCACCTTGCGCATCGACCACCTGCGCCGGGACAGGCGGGGCATTCCGATAGGACAGCAGCGTAATCGTGATCAGTCCGGCAAAACCCAGACCCATCACGATCAGTATCGTGCGTATCCACCAGCGTGAGAGAGGACCATCATCGTCGGTCACCGGTAGTGCGGCTTCACTCATGGCTACGCCTTCGCCCGTTTTTTCCTGCGTTATGCATCCATAAGGACAGGCGCACCCTCCGCCAGCATCCGGCAGCTGCCCACACTACGCGCTACACATCATAGTTCTGTGCGTTAGCGCGCACAACTGGAAGCAAGGTGCATGGACGCATCGATTAGTTTTAGACTGAACTGGCCGCGGCCGCAGGGCGCGGGGCGGTGGTGCGCGGCTCCGCGTGCAAATATACCGACCATGCCACGCCGGCAACCAGCAGCACCATGGCCATCACCTCCAGCAGGCGCGGGGCCTGGTGCTGGTAGAGATAGCCGTACAACATGCCGAACAGGATCTCGCACAGCAGCAGTTGCCCGGACAAGGTCACCGGCACGCGGCGGCAAGCCATGTTCCACAGCTGGTTGCCGATCACCGAGGCGCCGGCGGCCACCAGCGTGATCAGGCCCCAGAAGCGCAGCCAGTCGCGGGGCGGGGCGCTGGCCGGCTCCACGCCGCCGACGCACAAGATCACCAGCCCCATCGCCAACGCCACCAGGCCGCTGGCGATGCCGAACAGGCCGGACCAGTCGCCGCTGCTGAAGCGCGGATTGCGCTTCAGGAAGCGCGTGTTGTCGACGGCATACCAGGTCCAGCTGAGCAGCGCGCCAACGGCGCACAACATGCCGGTCGCCACGGCCGGCCTGGCGGCATGGCCTGGCCGGCTGGCGAATACTTCGACGTTGATACACACCATGCCCGCCGCCACCAGCGCCAGCGGCCAGGCCAGCACGCGCAGCGACAGCGCGCCTTGATCGCGCTGGCCCAGCATCGAAATCGTCAACGGCAGCAGGCCGATGATCAGGGAAGCGGCCGACACGCCGGCCAGCTGCACGCCGCACGACAGCAGCAGGTAGTAGACGACGTTGCCGGCCAAGGCGTAGCGCAGCAGTATCGAGTAGTCGGCGCGCGTCAGCCGACGCAACAGGCCGCCGAGGCGCGGCGCCAGCAGCGCCAGCGAGATCAGCGCGTACGCAACGTAGCGTCCGAACATCAGCTCGAACGGGGAGAACTCCGCCAGCCACTTCGGCAGCACAAACACCATGCCCCACATCGAGCCGGCCGCCAGGCCGCACAACACGCCATACCACATACCGCCTCCTGTCATCGAAGCGGTCATTGTCGGCGCGGGCCGGATTCAGGGATTGTGTGTGGCTGTCAGGTTTTTGTCTGGTTCTGCCGTTCGCGCTTGCGGTAGGCCAGCGGCGTGACATCCAGCGCGCGGCGCATCGCGTGCGTCAGCGCGCTCTGATCGGCGTAACCGGCCTGCGTCGCCAGCCGGGCGATGGGCAGCTCGGTTTGCGTCAGCTGGCGGCAGGCCCAGCGCAGGCGCATGTCGGTCAGCCAGGCCTGCGGCGTGGTGTGGAGCTCGTCGCGGAAGGCGCGGTGCAGGCTGCTCACACTCATGTGTGCGGCCTTGGCCATGGTCCCGGTATTCCACGCTAGGCCGGGATGGGCTTCGATCTGGCCCAGCGCGGCCTGCAGGCGCGAGGCGGGACGGATTTCCTGCTGCGCCAGCGTTTCCAGCAGCAGCGGCATCCAGTGGCGCAGCGTCGCCTCGCTGGCGCCGGACTGGGCGCGCAGCAGTCCGATAAAGTCGATCAGCTTGGCGGCCGCCGCGCTGATGGGGGCGTACGGCCGTTCGGACAGTCTGGCGGCGGTGGCCTCCGGCACGGCGGCCAGGTCGAAGTCCAGTATCAGCGACTGGTTCGGCCCGGTGGCCGACGCCGCGTGCACCAGGCCCGGTTCGACGAACGCGGCACGCTGCGGATGGACCACGGCGCCGGAACCCTTGATGTCCATGAGCACCCTGCCCTTGATCGGCAGCACCAGCTGGGCGAAGCTGTGCACGCCGGACAAGGGTTCGGCGACGTAGCTGCGGAGGTCGAGTTCGGTCGGCATGGTGCCACCAGTGTAGCAGCCTCCGCCATCAACGGAAGTACAGCATGCGGGTGAGGAAGGTGTAGTCCGACTCCATCCACATCAGCAGGGCCAGCACCAGTAGGCACAGCGGCGGCGCCAGCACCACGCAGATCAGCGCCGCGCGCTCCCAGCGCAGATGCATGAACACCGCCACGATCAGGCCGGACTTGGCCATCATCAGCAGCAGGATCAGCGTCCAGCGCAGATAACTTTCGGCATGGAAGAAATCGACCAGGTAGGAAAACGTGCTGAGCACGAACAGCAGCAGCCAGACCTTCAGGTACAAGCCGATCGGATGGGTGGCGCCGTCCATGGCGGCTCCTACCAAAGGTAAAACAGCGCGAAGATGAATACCCAAACGAGGTCGACGAAGTGCCAGTACAAGCCGGCGATCTCGACGATGTCGTAGTTGCCGCTGTGCTCGTAGTGGCCGCGCCGCACGCGGCGCGCGACGATGCCCAGGTAGATCACGCCAGCCGTCACGTGCAGGCCGTGGAAACCGGTGATCATGAAGAAGCAGGCGCCGAACTGCGCCGCGCCGTCGGGATTGATCCACGGCCGTACGCCTTCCGCGATCAGCTTGCTCCACTCGAAGGCTTGCATGCTGACAAAGGTCGCGCCCAGCGCGGCGGTCAGCAGCATCAGCGCCGCGCAACGGGCGCGCTCGCGACGGTAGGCGTAGTTGACCGCCATCGCCATCGTGCCACTGCTGGTGATCAGCACGAAGGTCATGATGGCGATCAGTATCAGCGGCAGCTTGGTGCCGCCTATCGTCAGCGCAAACACCTCGCTGGGATTGGGCCAGGCGGCCGTGGCCGAGATGCGCACCGACATGTAGCCGGTCAGGAAGCTGCCGAAAATGAAGGTGTCGCTGAGCAGGAAAATCCACATCATTGCCTTGCCCCACGGGACGCGGAAGGCGGCGCGATCGCCCGACCAGTCCGCCACCATGCCTTGCCAGCCAGCCGTATCGTTTGCTTTGCTCATGGCCCGCCTCCGCAGAGTTGACTCACCAGCGCCGGCGTCACGCCGAACAGCAGGCCGAACATGGCCAGCCACAGGCCCAACAGGAAATGCCAGTAGCGCGCGCACAGCTGGAGCGTCACACTGTCGCGACCAAGGTCGCGGTGCGCCCAGGCGGCCGCCAGCAATCCGCCGAGCACGTGCAGGCCGTGCAAGCCGGTGATCAGGTAAAAGAAGCTGTTGGCGGGATTGGCGTCCAGCGTCAGATGGACCGCGTCCATCGCCTGCCACGCCCACAGCTGCGACGCCAGGAAGGCCAGCGAGCTGAGACAGGCCGCGGCGTACGCCGTCCGCAACGCCGGCGTGTCATGCCCGCGCGCGGCATGCCAGGCGAGTTGCCAGGCCACGCAGGCCGCTGCCAGCAATGCCGTGCTCAGCCACAGCTGCGCGGGAACGAAGGGCAGCGGCCTCCAGTCAGGCGCCGCCATGCGCATCAGGTAGGCACTGCTGAACAGGAAGAACAGCATGCCGACCACGCCCATGAATACCCACAGGCCGGTGCGCCGCCGGAGTCTGCCGTCGTTGTTACTCACCAGATAGAGGCTGGGATTCATGGCGCCTCCGGCACCGGAACCGGCCGCCGGGCCGGCGCATCGGCGGCCGCCTGATCCTGCGCCACATAGTCGCTGTCGCCGTCCTGCAGGCCGTATTCGTAGGCGCCCCGATACACCACCGGCGTGTGTTCGCCCCAGTTGCCGTGCCCCGGCGGCGTCTGCGGCGTGTGCCACTCCAGGCTGGCCGCGCGCCAGGGGTTGCCGCCGGCCTCGCGGCCGCGGAAGGCGCTCCACCACAGGTTCAGCACGAACAGCAGTTGCGATACGCCGACAAACAAGGCGACGATGGTGATGAAGGCGTTCAGCGATTGCGCCGACTCCGGGATGAAGGCGTAGTGGTCGTAGGCGTAGTAGCGCCTCGGCATGCCCATCAAGCCGAGGTAATGCATCGGGAAGAAAATCAGATAGGTGCCGACAAAGGTGATCCAGAAATGCAGCCGCCCCAGCATGACGTCGTACATGCGCCCGCTCACCTTGGGGAACCAGTGATACAGGCCGCCGAACACGGCCAGCACCGGCGACACCCCCATCACCATGTGGAAATGGGCGACCACGAAATAGGTGTTCGACAGCGGAATATCGACGCTGACATTCCCCAGGAACAGCCCGGTCAGCCCGCCGATGACGAAGGTGCTGATGAAGCCGACGGCAAACAGCATCGGCACGGTCAGGTGTATGTCGCCGCGCCACAAGGTCAGCGTCCAGTTGTAGACCTTGAGCGCGGTGGGCACGGCGATGACCAGCGTGGTGGTGGCGAAGAAGAAGCCGAAATACGGATGCATGCCGCTGACGTACATGTGGTGCGCCCAGACCACAAAGCTCAGCCCGCCGATCACCACGATGGCCCACACCATCATCCTGTAGCCGAAGATCTGCTTGCGCGCATGCACGCTGATCAGGTCGGAGATGATGCCGAACGCCGGCAAGGCCACGATGTACACCTCAGGGTGGCCGAAGAACCAGAACAGGTGCTGGAACAGCAGCGGGCTGCCGCCCTGGTGCGGCAAGTGCTGGCCCATCGACACCACCGCCGGCACGAAGAAGCTGGTGCCCAGCGTTTTATCGAGCAGCATCATGACGCTGCTGACGAACAGCGCCGGGAACGCCAGCAGCGCCAGGATGGTGGCGGTGAAGATGCCCCACACCGTCAGCGGCAGGCGCATCAGCGTCATGCCGTGCGTGCGCGCCTGCAGCACCGTGGTGACGTAGTTCAAGCCGCCCATGGTGGCGGCGGCGATGAACACCAGCAGCGACACCAGCATCACGATGATGCCCCACTCCGTGCCCGGCGTGCCGGGCAGTATCGCCTGCGGCGGATACAGCGTCCAGCCGGCGCCGGTCGGCCCGCCGGGCACCAGGAAGCTGGCCGCCAGGATCAGCACCGCCAGCAGGTAGCACCAGTAGCTGAGCATGTTCAGGAAAGGAAACACCATGTCGCGCGCGCCCACCATCAGCGGAATCAGGTAGTTGCCGAAGCCGCCCAGGAACAGCGCCGTCAACAGATACACCACCATGATCATGCCGTGCATGGTCATGAACTGGTAGTAGCGGCTGGCGTCGATAAAGGCGAACTTGCCGGGAAAGCCCAACTGCAGGCGCATCAGGTCCGACAGCACCATGCCCACCAGCCCGATCACCAGCGCCGTGATGGTGTACTGGATCGCGATCACTTTATGGTCCTGGCTCCACACATAGCGGGTCCAGAAACTGTGACGATGCTCGCCGCCGTAGCCCATGCCCGCCGCCCTATTTGATGGTCTTGATGTAATCGACCAGCCGCGCCACTTCGATCGGACCCAGCTGCTGCGCCGGCATGATGGGCTGATAGCCCTTGACGATGCGGGCGGCGGGACTGGTGATCGATTCGCGCAGATACGCCTCGTCCACATGCACGGAGGCGCCGTCGTTCATGGCCTCGGTCTTGCCGAACAGCCCCTTCCACGTCGGCCCCACGCCGGCATTGCCGTCGACGCTGTGGCAGGCCGCGCAGCCGCGCGACTGCGCCAGCAGGCGGCCCTGCCTGCCCGGTTCCTCGCCGCCGGGCGCGGGCGCCGTCGTGGCGGCAAAAGTCGGCTGCGCCGCCAGCCACGCCTGGTAGGCCGGCCCGTCGTCCACCACGACATAGCTGCGCATATTGAAATGGCCGATGCCGCACAGCTGCGCGCACATGACCTCGAACCTGCCGATCCGCGACGGCGTAAACCAGAACGACGTCACCATGCCCGGCACCATGTTCATCCGCGTGCGGAACTCCGGCACATAAAAATCATGCAGCACGTCCTGCGCGCGCAACAGCACGCGCACCGGCCGCGCAAGCGGGATGTGCACCTCCTGCCCCTGCACCAGCAGATCGTCCTGCCCGCCAGGATCGGTGGGATTCATGCCGTAGGGGTTGGCGTTGCTGATGAAGCGCATGTCGGTGCCACCCAGCTTGCCGTCCTTGCCCGGCAGCCGGTAATGCCATTGCCACTGCTGGCCCAGCACCTCGAACACCATGGCGTCGGGCGGTGGATCGATCAACTTGGCGTACACCGACAAGCCCGGCGCCAGCAGCGCGACGATGGCCACCGTGGTGGCGCCGACCAGCCACCACTCCAGCCGCGTGTTGCCGTGCGTGGCCGCCGCGCGCACGCCGTCCTGGTGCTTGAACGTGACCACCGCATACGCGACGAACAGGTTGATGACGACAAACGCCACGCCGGTGAAGATAAAGGTCAGCAGCAAGGCGTCGTCCATCTGCTGCCAGTTGGAGGCGATGGGCGTGAGCCACCACGGACTCATATAATGAAATTCCAGGGCGCCAACCACGATCAAGATCAGTATCAGTGCTAACGCCATGGTGCCTTCCAAAAGCTAACGTGGCCTGCCCGGCCGTTCCAGCTTGAGATAAATGTAGGCTGCGGTCATCCCGAAGATGACGTGGGCAATGGCTGTCGGCCAGCCTCGCAGCGCTACGAACCATGTATAGACACCGGCCATGCCGTAAAAGTTCAGCAGATACAGCAGAAGTCCGAACGCCGCGCCGGCCGCGAGCGCCAGGGCGACGCTGGAATCGAGACGGAATGGCGCGATGATGGTGGCCAGCATGACGCCGAACGCCACACCCAGCGCGTAATGCACCAGCAATGCGGCGACCGTCACGCCCAGGCTGTAGCCGCTGGTTTGCAGCACGTCCCAGCTCATCACCAGTGCGGCGATCATGTGCGTGGCCAGCCAGGGGTCGGCGGCGTTGGTGATGGCGGACCAGCTGAGTTCGAGCAGCATCAGCACGCCGCCGGCGCCGAAGCCCGCGACCGCAGCGGCGGCCCAGTCCGGCAGGCGCGCCTGCCAACGATGCGATTGCAGATGCAGTTCCATGACGTCCTCCCGAGAGATTTTTGGGAGATTCAGTCTAGGAGTTTTTTCAGGCCCTGTCAGCCCGCGCGCGATTGGAACGGAGGGAGAGCCACAGCAGCAAGGCCAGCGCGCCGGCGCCGGCCGCGCTCACGCACACGGTGCTGGCGGCCGCCAGCGCGGCCGGATTGCGCAGGCCCAGCAGGTCGGCGGCGAAGGCCAGCGACACGGTGGCGATCAGCTGCGCCGGATACAGGAAGCGCAGCTGGCGGAAGGCGCGCGCGTGGCCGCGCCGCCAGTAGCGCAGCGCGATCGCGAACGCGGGACCCCACAACACGCCGAAGAACAGCAGCGCCGCGAACACGGCAATCAGGATGCGCATATCAGGGACGCTGGGCGCGCACCTTGGTCAACAGCTTGGTGGTCGAGCGGTCGTGCTCGAAGTCGATGGCGATGGCCTGGCCGCCGTAGGCCAGCACAGCCTGTCCTTCCGGGATGGCGTCCATCTGGTAGTCGCCGCCCTTGGCGTAGATTTCCGGCCGCGCCTGCTGCACCACTTCCAGCGCCGTGTCTTCGTCGAAGTCCACCACCAGGCTCACCGCTTCCAGCGCGGCCAGCACGGCCATGCGATCGGCGCAGTTGTTGAGCGGACGGTCGTCGCCTTTGCCCAGGCGTTTGACGGAGGCGTCGGTGTTGGCCGCCACCACCAGCGAGGCGCCCAGCGCGCGCGCCTGCGCCAGGTAGGTCACGTGGCCGCGGTGCAGGATGTCGAACACGCCGTTGGTCAGCACCACCGGCTTGGGAAGCGCGGCGACGCGCGCGGCCAGTTGTTCACGGGTACAGATCTTGGTTTCAAATTGAGGCATGAAAGTCTTCGTTAATTCGTTCAGTTATTTGGTTTCTTCGTCTTCCGGCTCTTCGTCGATCTGCATGCTGAGCGTATCGGCGGTGCTCGGACTGTTGTCGCCCGGCTCCTTGCGGTCGCCGCGCAGCTTGATCTGCAAGCGCAGGCCGTTGGCCGAGTCGGCGTTGCGGATCGCCTCTTCGTAGGCGATATAGCCCTTATTATAAAGTTCGTACAGCGCCTGGTCGAACGTGCACATGCCGAGCTCGCGCGACTTGTGCATGATCTCCTTGATCGCCTGGAAGTTCCCCTTGAAGATCATCTCGGCGATGGTCGGCGTGTTGAGTAGGATTTCAATCGCCGCCTTGCGGCCCTTGCCATCCTCGGTGCGCACCAGCCGCTGCGAGACGATGGCGCGCAGGTTGGACGACAGGTCCATCAGCAACTGGTTGCGCCGCTCTTCCGGGAAGAAGTTGATGATGCGGTCCATGGTCTGGTTGGAATTGTTCGCGTGCAGCGTGCCCAGGCACAGGTGGCCGGTCTCGGCGAACGCGATCGCGTGCTCCATGGTCTCGGTGTCGCGGATCTCGCCGATCAGGATCACGTCCGGCGCCTGGCGCAGCGTGTTCTTCAGCGCGTTGTGCCACGACAGCGTGTCGACGCCCACCTCGCGGTGCGTGATCAGGCAGCCCTTGTTCTTGTGCACATACTCGACCGGGTCTTCCACCGTGATGATGTGGCCGGCCGAATTGGCGTTGCGGTAGTCGATCATCGCCGCCAGCGTGGTCGACTTGCCGGAACCGGTGCCGCCCACCACCAGCACCAGCCCGCGCTTGGTCATGATGACTTCCTTCAGGACCTCGGGCAGGTCAAGCTTTTCGAAATTCGGGATTTCCGAGGCGATGGTCCGTATCACCATGGCCACGTTCTGCTGCTGCACGAAGACGTTGACGCGGAAGCGGCAGACGTCCGGCAGCGAGATCGCAAAGTTGCATTCCAGCTCGGCCTCGAACTCGCGCTTTTGCTTGTCGTTCATGATCGACAGCGCCAGCGCGCGGGTCACGCTGCCGGTCAGCTTCTGCTGGCTCAGGGGCTTCATCGCCCCCTGCGACTTCATGCTCGGCGGGAAATCTGCGGAAATGAACAAATCCGAACCGCCGGTGTGGTGCATCACCTTGAGCAGCTTGTGCAGATAGGCTTGCGCTTCTTCTGGACCAAATGTGGAGGACATGCTTGCCTTTCGATGGGTGGTACCAACATACACTGCATTATATCGACAGCATTCGCTACAATACCTTTTCTAATTATTGCATCCCAGCATCGCCTGTGTTCAAATACATTTATGACACTGACCGAACTGAAATACATCGTCGCCGTTGCAAGAGCGAAACACTTCGGACATGCGGCCGAAGCCTGTTACGTCGCGCAGCCGACGCTTTCGGTCGCCATCAAGAAACTGGAAGATGAACTGGGCGTGGTCCTGTTTGAACGGGGCGGCGCCGAAATCTCGGTCACCCCGCTGGGCGCGCAAATCGTCGCCCAGGCCGAGCGCGTGCTGGAACAGACCGCCGCCATCAAGGAACTCGCCAAGCAGAACAAGGACCCGCTGGCCGGCCCGCTGCGCCTGGGCGTGATCTACACCATCGGCCCCTACCTGCTGCCGCCGCTGGTCAAGGGCATGATAGCCAAAGTCCCGCAGATGCCGTTCATCCTGCAGGAAAACTTCACCGTGCGCCTGATCGAGATGCTGCGCCAGGGCGAGCTGGACGCCGCCATCATGGCGCTGCCGCTGCCCGAGCACGGCATGGCGATGCAGGCGCTGTACGACGAGCCGTTCGTGGTGGCGATGCCGGCCCAGCACCCGTGGACCAAGCGCCGCAGCATTCCCGCCGAGGACCTGAAAACCGAAAACATGCTGCTGCTTGGTAACGGACACTGCTTCCGCGACCAGGTACTGGAAGTATGTCCCGAGATGGCGCGCTTCTCCGCGCCGGGCAATGGCATGCAGCGCACCTTCGAGGGCTCGTCGCTGGAAACCATCCGCCACATGGTGGCCAGCGGCATCGGCCTGACCGTGCTGCCGCGCGCCTCGGTGCCGGACATGGACACCAAGGAAGGCATGTTGCAGTTCCGCCCCTTCGAAGGGACGCAGCCGTCGCGCCGCGTGGTCATCGTGTGGCGTAAAAGCTTCACCCGCAAGGCCGCCATCGACGCCGTGTGCGAAGTGGTCGCCGCCTGCAAGCTGCCCGGCACCACCACCCTCTGCGCCGGCGATTGAGCTGGCAGCGCCAGGATTTGCGATAATCCTGATCTTTCCCTTCAAGCGGCACTATCCATGAACAAGCTGGAGCTCTATTTTCGCCTGGTCAGGCTGGACAAACCGATCGGCACCTTGCTGCTGCTGTGGCCGACGCTGTGCGCGCTGTGGCTGGCCTCCAACGGCAAGCCCAGCCTGACGCTGGTGCTCATCTTCTCGCTCGGCACCCTGCTGATGCGTTCGGCCGGCTGCGCGATGAACGACTACGCCGACCAGGATATCGACAAGTTCGTCAAACGCACGGCGCAGCGCCCCATCACCAGCGGCCGCATCAGCGGCAAGGAAGCGCTGGCCATCGCCGGCGCGCTGGCTGTGCTGTCGTTCTGCCTGATCCTGCCGCTGAACGCGCTGACCAGGCAGCTGTCGGTGGCGGCCGTCGTCATCGCCGGCACCTACCCTTACTTCAAGCGCTTCTTCGCGATACCGCAAGCCTACCTGGGCATCGCCTTCGGCTTCGGCATCCCGATGGCGTTTGCCGCGATCCAGAACACGGTGCCGCTGGTGGCGTGGCTGCTGTTGCTCGGCAACGTGTTCTGGGCCGTGGCCTACGACACCGAATACGCGATGGTCGACCGCGACGACGATCTGAAGATCGGCATCAAGACCTCGGCCATCACCTTCGGCCGCCACGACGTGGCGGCGGTGATGCTGTGCTACGCCGTGCACCTGGGTTTGCTGCTGGCCTGCGGCTGGCAGCTGGGCATGGGCCTGTGGTTCGCCGGCGGCGTGGCGGTGGCGGCGGGCATCGCCTGCTATCACTACACGCTGATCCGCGGCCGCGAGCGCGACGCCTGCTTCTATGCCTTCCGCCACAACAACTGGCTGGGCGCGGCAGTGTTCGCGGGCGTGGCGCTGGACTACGCGCTGCGCTGACACGATTGAGACAGCACAAGGCGACGACGCCCGCGCTGCCTACAATGACTATCCCCAGCCACCCAGACATTCGACGAGGTCATCATGGATCAGACACAAGCGAACGGCAAAGGCATCGCCGACAACCAGGCCGCCAGCGCCGGCGCGCGCGACAAGCTGATGGACGAACTGAAGCACGCCATCGGCGAAGCCGAGGATAGGCTGAAGGATGCCGCCAAACAACCCGCGCCCAATCCCGAAACCCGCGCCCGCTTCGATGACACGCTGCGCACCGCCAAGAGCGACCTGCGCAAGCTGGAAGACAGCCTGATCGCCCGCAGCCGTGGCGCGGCCGAGTCCGCCAACGTCTATGTGCGGGACAATCCTTGGAAATCGGTGGGACTGGGCGCGGCGATCGGCGTTGTTGTCGGACTACTCATCGCCCGTAAGTAGTTTCGCAGCGTCTCTTCGTGCATGCAGCACCGCGAAGACAAGCAGACGGCCGGGCTCCAAACGGAAATAGACGAAGTAAGGAAAACGCTTCAAAGGAATTCTTCGCGCATCCTGATGGACGCAGGGATATTGCAGCGGATGTTGAGCGGCCAGCGAAACTCTCTGCTTCAGTTCGGCCAGAAATTCCGCACCCAGGCCCTGACGCTTATTCTCGTACCAATGCGCTGCATCGGCGACATGCCCGCCTGCAGCCCGAGAGAAGGTGACGGGGAGCGTCATTGGCGCATGCGAGCAATAGCTGCGGCCTCAACTTCTTCCCAAGTCAAAACGTCACTCGGGTTTGCATCATGCTCGGCCAGAAGCTTGTCCAGTTCAGCTTTTTGCGCCGCAGTCGGCTGAAGCGCTTCACCACTACGAATGATGCCGTCCCAGATCGCCTCGACCAAGGCAAGTTGATCCTCCACCGTCAGCTCGCTTACTTGTTGCAGTAAATCGCTTTTCATGATGTGCTCCCTGATGAATATCAGTCTACCACCGCAGCACTGTCCACGGCCTAAGGGACTCGTAGTCCACGTCAGCCGAACGAGGTGCACCAGCCGGCCGCCGCCACCAGCTTGCCGGGGAAGATGGCGCAGCCGCCCATGTCGTTCGGGCCGTCCTCGTAGATCTGGCACTTGCTGCAGCGGTCGCCGGCCTTGAAGTCGGGGAATTTGTGCCTGTCAACCTTGGCGGCGTCAACCACATAGTTGAACTCTTGGGCCAGCGGCTCGTCTTCCTTCAGCGGCACGCGGTCCTCGGCCCGTGCCATGCAGCCCAGCGTAGCTGCGGCCAGGCCGGCGCAAGTGTGCAGAATAAATATACGGCGATTCGTCATCTTTTTTCCTTTCCGTCGCTGCCGCGCCACATGGCCACGGCCCGGCCATGATACGCGCAAAATGTCGAAAACATACTGCTATACTCAACGTTGCCAAGCACTCTACATCTAACAAATTCTAACAAATAGAATGAGGGGACGACATGTACAAGGCCTTACGCACACTAGCTCTTTGCGGTACGACAGTCGCCCTGCTGGGCGCTTGCGGCAAGTCCGAGGCGCCCGTCTCGGCCGAACAGGCCAGCGCCGACGCGGCGTTCCAGAAGAAGCTGCAGGAGCAGCTGCTCGACGCCAAACCCGGCAGCGTGGTCGAGATCCCGGCCGGCACCTATCATCTCACTAGCGGCCTGACGCTGCGCGGCAACGGCGTCACGGTGCGCGGCGCCGGCATGGACCAGACCATCCTCTCGTTCAAGGGCCAGGTCACCGGGCCGGAAGGCATGCTGGTCTACGCCAGCAACTTCACCATCGAGGGCCTGACCATCGAGGACTCCAAGGGCGACGGCCTGAAGATCAACGACGGCGACAACATCACCATCCGCAAGGTCAAGGTGCAGTGGACCGGCGGCTCCAAGGTCAGCAACGGCGCCTACGGCATCTACCCGGTCAAGACCCGCAACGTGCTGATCGAAGACAGCGTGGCGATCGCCGCCTCGGACGCCGGCATCTACGTCGGCCAGTCCAACGGCGTCGTGGTGCGCCGCTGCCGCGCCGAGCAGAACGTGGCCGGCATCGAAATCGAAAACACCATCAACGCCGATGTCTACGACAACGTCGCCACCAACAACACCGGCGGCATCCTGGTGTTCAACATGCCCAACCTGTCGCAGCCCGGCCATAGCACCCGCGTGTACAAGAACAAGGTCGAGAAGAACAACCTCGACAACTTCGCCGCGCGCGGCACGGCCGTGGCCAGCGTGCCGGCCGGTTCCGGCATCGTCATCAACTCCAATTCGAAAGTGGAGATCTTCGACAACGACGTCGCCGACAACCAGACCGCCAACGTCATCATCTCCAGCTACCACTCCACCGGCTACTTCACCGAGAAAGGCGTGGCCGCCGGCTACGATCCGTATCCGAAGGCGATCTACGTCTACGGCAACCGCTTCAAGGGCGGCGGCGATTCGCCCGATGGCCTGGACCTGAAGGCGCTGAAGATCGCCATGTACGGCATCGGCGGCCACCTGCCCGACGTGCTGTGGGACGGCTACGTCGACACCAAGCTGCTGGTCAAGGGCGTGATGCCGGCCGAGCAGCGCATCTGCATCCAGGACGGCGTGGACGTGCTGAACGCCGACGGCCCGAACAAGTACAAGAACCCCAGCAAGGAAACGGCGCCGTTCCGCTGCGCGCTGGCCAAGCTGCCGCCGGTGACCATCGCCCAACTCGCCGCGCAATCATGATGGCGAGATTCGCAGCGATCGCCGGCACGCTGATGCTCGCGGCGTGCACCCAGCCCCAGGCCCCGGTGAGCTTTATCACCGAAGGCAACCCGGCCAGCTTGAGCGACTGGCACTTGATGACGGTGTCCGGCGGCCGCCTGAACCTGAACACCGGCGTGGTCCCCTACGACCTCAATACGCCGCTGTTCACCGACTATGCGCAAAAGCTGCGCACCGTCTGGATGCCCAAGGGCCAAAGCGCCGTCTACAACGCCGATACGACGTTCGAGTTCCCGCTCGGGACCATCATCAGCAAGACCTTCTACTATCCGAAGGCGGACGGCCCCGCCAAGGCGGTGCTGGCCACCTACGACACCAGCAAGACCGGCGGCGACAAGCTCGACCTGGCCAACGTGCGCCTGGTCGAAACCCGCCTGCTGGTGCGCCGCGCCGACGGCTGGATCGCCCTGCCCTATGTGTGGAACGCCGAGCAGACCGAGGCCGTGCTGTCGCGCACCGGCGACCAGATACCGCTGGAAGTGGTGCATGCGGACCAGACCCGCAAGCCGCTGACCTACGTGGTGCCGAACGTGAACCAGTGCGCGTCCTGCCACGTGGCCGATGTGAAGTCGCGCCAGTTCCAGCCCATCGGCCCGAAGGCGCGGCATATGAACCGCAGCTACAGCTACGACGGCGTGAGCGTCAACCAACTCGATTACCTGGCCCGCATCGGCTACCTGAGCGGCGTGCCGGCCAACGTCGCGGCCACCGCGCCGCACAACGCCAACTGGCGCGACCAGGGCCAGACGCTGGACGCGCGCGCCCGCGCCTACCTGGACATCAACTGCGCCCACTGCCACAACGACAAGGGCGCGGCCAACACCACCGCGCTGCACCTGAACATGGGCGCGCCGGCCGATCTGCATCTGGGTTTGTGCAAGCCGCCGGTGGCGGCCGGCGCCGGCACTGGCGGCCATGGCTACGGCATCGCGCCGGGCAAGCCGGATGAATCGATCATGGTCTACCGGCTCAGCTCCGACCAGACCGGCATCATGATGCCGGAACTGGGACGCGGCTCGGTCCACAAGGAGGGCGTGGACCTGATACGCGCATGGATCGCCGCGATGAAGCAAGGCTGCGGCGCGGCCTCGTGAGCCAAGGCGCTACGCGCGGTGTAGGCTGCAATCAAGGGCAAATACCGGGTTACCGTCATCGTGCAGCCTTTCGTTGGTCTTAGTTGGAAGAACCCAGTTCGTCGCCCATTTCCTTGCCGCGCTGCCTGGCCGCTTTCATCGCCTTGGCGATCGCCGCCTTCACGCCGCTGTCCTCCATGCTGGTCAGCGCCGCGTAGGTGGTGCCGCCTTTCGACGTCACGCGCTCGCGCAGCAGCGACACCGGCTCATCCGACCGCACCGCCAGCTGGGAAGCGCCGGCAAAGGTGGCCAGCGCCAGCTGCTTGCCCTGCTCCGCGCTCAGGCCCATGTCCACGGCGGCCTGCTGCATCGCCTCGATGAAGTAGAACACATAGGCCGGGCCGCTGCCCGACACCGCCGTCACCGCATCGATCTGCGACTCGTCGTCCAGCCACACGGTCGGGCCGACGGCGCGCAGGATATCGTCGGCAGCCTGCTTCTGCGCCGCCGTCACGCCGGCCGTCGCCGCCATGCCGGTGATGCCCATGCCGATCAGCGCCGGCGTGTTCGGCATGCAGCGCACGATGGCGCCGTAGCCGCCCAGCCAGCGCGACAGGTCGACGATGCGGATGCCGGCCGCGATCGAGACGACCACCGGCTGCCTGGCCTGGTCGATCAGCGGCAGCAGCTGGGCCGCCACTTCGCGCATGCTTTGCGGTTTGACCGCCAGCACGATCACGTCCGCCGCCGAGACGGCGGCATCGGCGCCGCCGGCCGTGGTCACGCCGAACTGCTGCTGCAGGCGATGCAGCGCCTCCGCGTTCGGGTCGGCCACGTGGATGTTGGCGCCGGCGGTGAGCTTGTTGGCCAATCCCGCGATCAGGGCGGAGGCCATGTTGCCGCCGCCGATAAATGCTATTTTCATTGTCAAGCCTTGTGGTAGTTTCGTGAACCAAAAATGGCGCTGCCGACGCGCACGATGGTCGCGCCTTCGGCGATCGCGGCGCGCAGGTCGGCCGACATGCCCATCGACAGCGTGTCGAGCGCCAGGCCGTCGGCGCGCAGCTGCTGGTACAGCACGCGCAGCTGGGCGAACGCCGCCCGCTGCTGCGCAAAGTCTTCGGCCGGCTCGGGGATCGCCATCAGGCCGCGCAAGGTCAGATTCGGCAGCGCCGCGACCTTGTGGGCCAGCTGCGCCAATTCCGCCGGGGCCACGCCGCTCTTGCTGGCTTCCCCGCTGATATTCACCTGCAAACAGATTTGCAGCGGCGCCATGCCGGCCGGCCGCTGCTCGGACAGCCGCTGGGCGATCTTCTCGCGCTCGACCGTGTGCACCCAATCGAAGTGCTCGGCGATGGGGCGGGTCTTGTTGCTCTGGATCGGGCCGATGAAATGCCACTCCAGCGCGGGCGCGCCGGCCGCCTTCAGCGCAGCGATCTTGTCGAGCGCCTCCTGCAGGTAGTTTTCGCCGAAAGCGCGCTGGCCGGCCTGCACCGCCTCCAGCACCGCGTCCGGCCCGAAGGTCTTGGAGACGGCCAGCAGCTGCACCGATTGCGGCGCACGGCCAACATCTTGGGCTGCGGCAACAATTGTCGAGGTGATTGCTTGCAAGTTCTGGGGGATCAGGGACATAATCATCGAGTAAAAATCGTTAGAAACAACGGTTAAGGTGAATGAAACCCACCGGAACGGCACCTCACCAACGTCAGGCACAGGGATTATAAATGGACATCTCCGAACTTCTCGCATTCTCCGTCAAGAACAAGGCCTCGGACTTGCACCTGTCAGCCGGCCTGCCGCCGATGATACGGGTGCACGGCGACGTGCGCCGCATCAACCTGCCGCCGCTGGAGCACAAGGACGTGCACGGCATGATCTATGACATCATGAACGATGGCCAGCGCAAGGCCTACGAAGAGATGCTCGAATGCGACTTTTCGTTCGCGATCCCCGGCCTGGCGCGTTTCCGCGTCAACGCCTACAACCAGGAACGGGGCGCCTCGGCGGTGCTGCGGACGATTCCATCGAAGATCCTCAGCCTGGAAGAGCTGAACGCGCCGAAGATCTTCGCCGAGTTCGCGCTCAAGCCGCGCGGGCTGGTGCTGGTGACGGGGCCGACCGGTTCCGGCAAGTCGACCACGCTGGCGGCGATGGTCAACCACCTCAACGAAAACGAGTACGGCCACATCCTGACGATCGAAGACCCGATCGAGTTCGTGCACGAATCGAAGAAATGCCTGATCAACCAGCGCGAAGTGGGGCCGCACACGCTGTCGTTCAACAACGCGCTGCGCTCGGCGCTGCGGGAAGACCCGGACTGCATCCTGGTCGGCGAGCTGCGCGACCTGGAGACCATCCGCCTGGCCTTGTCGGCGGCCGAGACCGGCCACCTGGTGTTCGGCACCCTGCACACCTCGTCGGCGGCCAAGACCATCGACCGTATCGTCGACGTCTTCCCGGCCGATGAGAAGGAGATGGTGCGGGCGATGCTGTCCGAATCGCTGCAGGCGGTGATCTCGCAGACGCTGTTGAAAACCAAGGACGGCAACGGCCGCGTGGCGGCGCACGAGATCATGGTGGCGACGCCGGCGATCCGCAACCTGATCCGCGAAGCCAAGATCGCGCAGATGTACTCGGCGATCCAGACCGGCAGCAACGTCGGCATGCAGACCCTGGACCAGAACCTGACGGACCTGGTGCGCCGCAACGTCATCAGCGCCGCCGCCGCCCGCAGCGCCGCCAAGACGCCGGACAACTTCCCCGGCTAAAAAACCGGGGGTCAAGTCTGACATTCGGACACGGCCTCGGCCGTAAGCGCAGCTACGGCCGAGGCCGTGTCCGAATGTCAGACTTGACCCCCAATGAAAGGAAACATCATGGAACGCGACCAGGCCTCCAAATTCATGTTCGACCTGCTGCGGTTGATGACCAGCAAGAAGGGCTCGGATCTGTTCATCACGGCCGGCTTCCCGCCCGCCATCAAGATCGACGGCAAGATGACGCCGGTGTCGTCGCAGGTCCTCACGTCCGCCCACACCATGGACCTGGCCCGCTCCATCATGAACGACAAGCAGACCGCCTCGTTCGAACTGACCAAGGAAGCCAACTTCGCCATCAGCCCCGGCGACCTGGGCCGCTACCGGGTGTCGGCCTTTGTGCAGATGAGTTCGGTCGGCATGGTGCTGCGGACCATCACCAGCGAAATCCCCAAGCTCGAAGACCTCGGCCTGCCCGAGGTGCTCAAGGACGTCGTCATGTCCAAGCGCGGCCTGGTCATCATGGTCGGCGCCACCGGCTCCGGCAAGTCGACCACCCTGGCGGCCATGGTCGGCTACCGCAACGAGAACAGCTACGGCCACATCATCACCATCGAGGACCCGGTCGAGTACGTCCACCCGCACAAGAACTGCATCATGACCCAGCGCGAAGTGGGGGTCGACACCGAGGACTGGGCCGTCGCGCTGAAGAACACGCTGCGCCAGGCGCCGGACGTGATCCAGATCGGCGAGATCCGCGACCGCGAAACCATGGACCACGCGATCGCCTTCGCCGAAACCGGCCACCTGTGCCTGGCCACCCTGCACGCCAACAGCGCCAACCAGGCGCTCGACCGCATCATCAACTTCTTCCCCGAGGAACGCCGCCAGCAGTTGCTGATGGACCTGTCGCTCAACCTGAAGGGCATGATCTCGCAGCGCCTGATCCCGCGCAAGGAATCCAAGGGCCGCGCGGTGGCGATCGAAATCATGCTCAACTCGCCGCTGATCTCGGACCTGATCTTCAAGGGCGAAGTCCACGAAATCAAGGAGCTGATGAAGAAGTCGCGCGAGCTCGGCATGCAGACCTTCGACCAGTCGCTGTTCGATCTGCACGAAGCGGATATCATCACCTACGAAGACGCGCTGCGCAACGCCGACTCCGTCAACGACCTGCGGCTGGCCATCAAGCTCGAAGGCAAGGCCGCCAAGAACCGGGATCTCTCGGCCGGCACCGAACACTTAGGACTGATCTGAACATATGACCACCATTTACGACCTCAGCGCCGACGACCTGTCCGGCGCCCCCGTCAACCTGGGCCAGTACCAGGGCCAGGTACTGCTGATCGTCAACACCGCCAGCAAATGCGGCTTCACGCCGCAGTACAAGGGCCTGGAGCAGGTGTACCAGCAGTTCAAGGACAAGGGCGTGGTGGTGCTGGGCTTCCCCTGCAACCAGTTCGGCGCGCAGGAGCCGGGCCAGGCCGAGGAGATCGGCGCCTTCTGCGAAAAGAACTACGGCGTCACCTTCCCCCTGTTCGCCAAGATCGACGTCAACGGCGACAGCGCCCATCCGCTGTTTACTAAACTGAAGAAGGACGCCCCCGGCATCCTCGGCACCGAGGCCATCAAATGGAATTTCACCAAGTTCCTGATCCGCAAGAACGGCACGGTCTACAAGCGCTACGCCCCCGCCACCAAGCCGGAAGATCTTGTCGCCGATATTACTAAACTGCTGGCGGAATAAGCGCGCGTAACCCACGCTCCACAACAAATTGTAAAAAGAGTGAAAACGTTTTCCAAAAAACGTGCCTTCGGTTAACTTTTCGGTAATAATGGCCCCTGGTCATTTCCAATTATCGAATCAGTCGCCTATGTCGTTGTTTGGAAAACTACTGTCGCGCTGGATGCGGATGGGAATGTACTCCCGCTTGTTCGTCCCCATCTTCATCATCATCGCCATCGTGATCGGCGTGCGATACAGCCTATTGTTCCAGTCGGAAAGCGCGTATGCCAACGCCCGCTACCAGAAGGACGCTGGCGACCTCGGCGTTTACCTGCACAAGGCCCTGCTGCCCGCGCTGAGCACGCCGGACCGCGCCGCCCTCGACAACACTTTGTCCAGCGCCCTGCTGCTGGAGGCCGACCTGGTCTCGGCGCGGCTGGACTACGCCGGCGGCCACCTGGAGGCGCTGCGCGGCACGCCGCCGCTGGCGGACTACCCGGCTTGGTTCCGCGGCCTGAACGGCCTGCAAGCGATCAACCGCACCATCTACATCGGCAGCGCCAGCCTGGTGCTGGTCTTCGAGCCGACGCTGCCGCTGGCGCAGGTGTGGCGCACGCTGCGCCAGCAGGCGGCGATCTCGCTGATCAACATCACCATCATCTACACGCTGCTGGGCATCATCATCTTCGCCAACCAGCGCATGCTCAAGCGCGTGAACGACATCACCACCCGCTTCCAGAACGGCGACCACGGCGTGCGACTGCCGGTCGGCGGCACGCTGGAAGCGCGCATGCTGGCCGTCACCTTCAACAACATGGCGCAGCGGGTGCAGTCGCTGGTGCACAAGCTCCAGCAAAGCCAGGCCAAATTGAGCGAGCAGCTGGCGCAGACGCTGGACGCGCAGGCGCGGCTGCAAGTGGAGAAGGAACGCATCGAAGTCACACTGGCCTCCATCGGCGACGCCGTCATCACCACCGATTTGAACGGCAAGATCGCCACCGTCAACGACGTCGCCCAGCAGCTCACCGGCTGGCCGGAGGCGCACGCGCGCGGCATGGAGCTGCACCAGGTGTTCGTGCTGGCGAATAATTTCGGCCAGCATTCGCTGCTCAAGTCCATGGCGGCGATCTACGCCGGCGGCGAAGTGATCAAGGTCGGCAACCAGAGCCTGCGCAACCGCTTGGGCCAGACCATCACCGTCGAATACACCGCCAACGCGATCCGCTCCGCCCGCAACGAGGTCCAGGGCTCGGTGCTGGTGTTCCGCGACGTCACCGAGCGCCGCCAGCTGATGCAGCAGATCTCCTGGCAGAGCAATCACGACATTCTCACCGGCCTGCCCAACCGCGCGGCGCTGGCCACCCGCTTCGAGCAGGAAGTCATCCGCGCGCGCGAGCACGATTATCTGCTGGCCGTCTGCCTGTTCGACCTCGATCACTTCCAGTACGTGAACCAGACGCTGGGCCAGGACATCGGCGACGAGATCCTCAAGCAGGCCGCCAGCCGCCTGCACGACTTTGCCGGCCCGCGCCATTACGTGGCGCGCCTGGGCGGCGACGAATTCGTGCTGCTGCTGCCGGAGATGGACAACCGCGCCGCCGTCGAGCAGGCGCTGGACCAATTGATGGCGGCGCTGTCGCGCGACTACTTGTGCGACGGCGAAGCGGTGGGCATGTCGGCCAGCGCCGGCGTGGCGGTCTACACCGGCAACGAGATCAGCGCCGACAGCCTGCTGCGCCACGCCGACCAGGCGCTGTACCAGGCCAAGATCACGGGCCGCAACCGCTACCACTTCTTCGACGCCGACCTCGACGAGCAGGTGCGCACCCACCACAACCGCCGCACCGAAGTGCGCGCCGCCCTGCTCGACGGCGAACTGCGGCTGTACTACCAGCCGAAGCTGGACATGCGCAAGGCCCGCATCGTCGGCATGGAAGCGCTGCTGCGCTGGCAGCACCCCTTGCGCGGCGTGGTCGGGCCGGGGGATTTCCTGCCCATCGTCGAGCATAGCGACGTCATCGTCGACATCGGCGAATGGGTGCTGCGCGAAGCCCTGCGCCAGCTGCAGGATTGGCGCGCCTTCGATGCGCGCTGGGTCATCAGCGTCAACATCGCCGCCCGCCATTTCCAGCGCGCCGATTTCGTCGAACGGCTGACCGCCATCCTGGCCGAGTTCCCGGACGTGCCGCCGCATATGCTGGAGCTGGAGATACTGGAATCGTCGGCCCTGAGCGACATCGCCCATGTGCGCAGCATCATGCTCGATTGCCAGGCGCTGGGGATCAGCTTCGCGCTGGACGATTTCGGCACCGGTTATTCGTCGATGTCCTACCTGAAGCGGCTGCCGGCCGACATGCTGAAGATCGACCAGAGCTTCGTGCGCAACATGCTGGTGGACCGCGACGACCTGCACCTGGTGAGCGCCGTCATCGGCCTGGCCAAGTCCTTCGGCCTGGGCGTGATCGCCGAGGGCGTGGAGACGATGGAGCACGGCGCCATGCTGATGCGCCTGGGCTGCGACCTGGTGCAGGGCTACGGCATCGCCCGGCCGATGCCGGCCGACGAGGTGCTGGCCTGGGTCGCCAGTTTCGACACGGCGGCCGTGTGGCAGGCGGCCGCGCAGCTGCCGCCCATCGTCAGCCTGCACGGCGAGCCGGCCGGCGGCACCGCGCAGATGCCACTATTTGTGCAAGGCTAGCCGCACACGGGCTTTCCCGCACAGGCGGGAATCCATACACAGGAGGTCCAGAAGCTCAGCATGGATTCCCGCGTGCGCGGGAATGACGGCGCTAGAGTGCCCGGTCGACCAGTTCGATCCAGTGCATCACCGGCGTGTCCGTTCCCGATTGCAGGTGCGCACTGCAGCCGACATTGGCCGAGACGATGGTGGTGGCGCCGGTGTCGGCCAGGTTGGCCAGCTTGCGATCGCGCAGCTGCAGCGACAGCTCCGGTTGCAGCAGCGAGTAGGTGCCCGCCGAGCCGCAGCACAGATGGCTGTCCGCGCACAGCACCACATCGACGCCGACCGCGCGCAGCACGCCCTCCACCTTGCCGCGTATCTGCTGGCCGTGCTGCAGCGTGCAGGGCGGATGGTAGGCCACGCGCTCCGTGATGCCGGCGCGGCGCTTCAGTTCCTCCTCGAACTCCGGCATCACTTCGCTCAGGTCGCGCGTCAGCGCCGAGATGCGCTGCGCCTTGGCGGCGTACGCGCCGTCGTGCGCCAGCAGGTGGCCGTATTCCTTGACGGTGACGCCGCAGCCGGAGGCCGTCATCACGATCGCCTCCACCGCGCCGTCCTGCACCTGCGGCCACCAGGCGTCGACGTTGCGGCGCATGTCGTCCAGCGCCGCCTCCTGGTCGTTCAGGTGATGGCGCACCGCGCCGCAGCAGCCGGCCTTGGGCGCGACGATCAGCTGCACGCCCAGCGCATCGAGCACGCGGGCGGTGGCGGCGTTGATGTTGGGCGCCATCGCCGGCTGCGCGCAGCCCTCCAGCACCAGCATCTTGCGCGCATGCGCGCGCGCCGGCCACACGCCGGCGCCTTGCCGCGCCGGGATCTTGTCCTGCATGGCGGGCGACAGCAGCGGCCGGAACAACTGCCCAGCGCGCAACGCCGCCGTGAAGACGGCCTTGCGCGGCAGGGCCTCCTTCAACACCAGCCGTTTCATGCGCTCGATGAACGGCCGCTGCACGCGCGCCTCAACCACCTTGCGGCCGATGTCGATCAGGCGGCCGTACTTGACGCCGGACGGACAGGTGGTCTCGCAGTTGCGGCAGGTCAGGCAGCGGTCCAGATGGGTCTGCGTCTTGACCGTCACCGGCGCGCCTTCCAGCACCTGCTTGATCAGGTAGATGCGGCCGCGTGGGCCATCGAGCTCGTCGCCCAGCAGCTGGTAGGTCGGGCAGGTGGCGGTGCAGAAGCCGCAGTGGACGCAGGCGCGCAGGATGGCGTCGGCTTCTTCGCCTTCGCGGGTGTTCTTGATGAAATCAGCCAGGTTGGTTTGCATGGGATTCGCTAGTTCACTGGTACATGCGGCCGGGATTGAAGATACCCGCCGGATCGAAGGACTGCTTGAGCCGCTCGTGGATCTTAGCCACGGCCGGCGCCAGCGGATGGAACACGCCGACGCTTTTGTCCGCGCTTCGGAACAGCGTCGCGTGGCCGCCCGCCGCCGCCACGGTGCGGCGTATGCCGGCCGCCTGTTCGGCATCGGTGGCTTCCACCTTGAGCCAGCGCTGCGCCCCGCCCCACTCGATCAGCTGCTCGCCGCGCAGGATGATGGCGCTGGCCGCCGGCGGCACCGACAAACGCCACAGGCTGCCGCCGTCTTCGAAGTAGCCGTGCGTCTGGTCGCGCAGCGAGGTCCAGAATGCCGCAAAGTCGTCCAGCGGAACGCCACCCAGCTTGCGCTGCGCCGCCTCCACCGCCGCCTCGGCGCCGGACAGCCGCAGCGACAGCACGCCCCGGTGCCAGCAGCTGGCCGATATCGGCAGCGGCTGGCCGGCCCATTGGTTCAGATTGCGCAGCGCGTCGATCTCGCTCATCTCGAAGCGCAGGCTGGCCTCGCGCAGCGGCACCGGCAGCACCTTGAGCGAGACCTCCAGTATCAGCCCCAGCGTGCCCAGCGAACCGGCCAGCAGCCGCGATACGTCGTAGCCCGCCACGTTCTTCATCACCTGGCCGCCGAAGCGCAGCGCCTCGCCGTGGCCGTCCATCAGCACCGCGCCCAGCACGAAATCGCGCACCGCACCGGCGCTGGCGCGGCGCGGGCCGGACAAGGCGCTGGCCACCACGCCGCCGATGGTCGACGCGGCGCCGTGGCGCGGCGGCTCGAAGGCCAGCATCTGCTGGTGCCGCGCCAGCAGCGCCTCGATCTCCGCCAGCGGCGTGCCGCAGCGCGCGGTGATGACCAATTCGGTCGGCTCGTAGGAGACGATGCCGGCGTAGGCGCGCGTATCGAGCAGCTCGCCCTGCGGCGCCTGGCCGTACCAGTCCTTGCTGCCGCCGCCGCGCAGGCGCAGCGGCGTGCCGGCCTCCGTGGCGACACGTATGCGCTCGCTGAACTGCGCGGCGATGTGGGAATACGATGCGGTCGTCATGTCGCTCCGTTTAAAAGCGCGGTAAATGGGAGAACGGCAGCATGCCGCCGCTGACGCGCATCTTGCCGAATTCGGCGCAGCGGTTCAGCGTGGGAATGGCCTTGTCGGGATTGAGCAGGCCGGCCGGGTCGAAGGCGCGCTTGACCGAGAAGAAGGCATCCAGCTCGGCCGGCGCGAACTGCGCGCACATCGAATTGATCTTCTCGATGCCGACGCCATGTTCGCCGGTGATGGTGCCGCCCACTTCCACGCACAGCGCCAGGATCTCGGCGCCGAAGGCTTCGGCGCGCTCGAATTCATCGGGGATGTTGGCGTTGAACAGGATCAGCGGATGCAGGTTGCCGTCGCCGGCGTGGAACACGTTGGCGCAGCGCAGGCCGTATTTGGTCTCCATCTGCGCGATCCCCTCCAGCACCTGGCCCAGGCGCTTGCGCGGGATGGTGCCGTCCATGCAGTAGTAGTCGGGCGAGATGCGGCCCGCCGCCGGAAATGCGTTCTTGCGGCCGGACCAGAACTTGAGCCGCTCCGCCTCCGACTGCGACACCGCGATGGCGCTGGCGCCGGCCGTGTTCAGCACCGCCGACATGCGGGCGATTTCCTCTTCCACTTCCTCGATGGTGCCGTCGGCCTCGCACAGCAGGATGGCGGCGGCCTCGGTATCGTAGCCGGCCTTGACGAAGGGTTCGACCATGCGCGACGAGGTCTGGTCCATCATCTCCAGCCCGGCCGGGATGATGCCGGCCGCGATCAGCGCCGCCACCGCGTTGCAGCCCGCCGTCACCTCGTCGAACGACGCCATGATCACGCGCGCTGTGGCCGGCTTGGGCACCAGCTTGACCGTCACCTCGGTGACGATGCCCAGCATGCCCTCGGAGCCGATGAACACCGACAGCAGGTCCAGTCCCGGCGCGTCGAGCGCCTCGCCGCCCAGCTCCACCACGTCGCCGGCTATCGTCACCATGCGCACGCGCAGCACGTTGTGCACGGTCAGGCCGTATTTGAGGCAGTGCACGCCGCCGGAGTTTTCCGCCACGTTGCCGCCGATGGTGCAGGCGATCTGCGACGACGGATCGGGCGCGTAGTACAGGCCATGCGGCGCCGCCGCCTCCGAGATCGCCAGGTTGCGCACGCCCGGCTGCACCACGGCGGTCCGCGAATAGGCGTCCATGCGCACGATGCGGTTCAGGCGCGCGGTCGACAGCACCACGCCGTCGGCGATCGGCATGGCGCCGCCGGACAGGCCGGTGCCGGCGCCGCGCGGCACGATCGGCACCTTCAGCTCGCGGCACACCTGCAGCACGGCGACGATCTGCGCCTCGCTGTCGGGCAGCACGACGATCATCGGCAACTGGCGGTACGCGGCCAGGCCGTCGCATTCGTAGGGTCGGGTGTCTTCCGGCTCGGACAGGACGGCGCGCGCCGGCAGCACCTGCAGCAAGGCCGCGGCGACTTGCGCGCGGCGGGCGGCGGTATCGGCCAGGACGGCCGGATCGGGAGTGGCGGTGTTCATGGGGCGGGCACCTGGGAGCACATGGTCAGACATCGATTGTAAGCACAAACAGCCGCCGAGTCGAAATACCGGCCAAATTTGTTGTATTCTTCCGAGCGCGACATCACCACACCACTGGAACAGTTATGGAAAAAAATTTCGAAGATGCCTGGCGCGAGGCGCTGGAAGAACGTTTTGGCGTCAAGACGCAGGTGGTCGGCATCAAGACCGAAAGCAATCCCCGCATGCTGGTCTACTACTTCAAGGATTTTCCGGTCAAGGACATGCTGACCGCCGTCACCTGCGGCCTGTCGAACGCCAACCGTCCGGAATGGATACACGGCAAGCCGGAGCTGATGTTCTCGCTGCACACCACCGATCCGCTCTGGGGCAGCGCGGCCGCCCTGCTGGCGCAGACTTTCTTCGACACCGGCTCGTTCGCCTATCAGGCCTGCTTCAAGCTCGATACGCCGATGTCGAGCGACAGCGACATGAACGCCTGCTTCGTCTACAAGCCGCCCTTCCTCGACGGCGACAAGATCAAGTTCGAACTGGCCGACCGCACCATTTTCCTCGCCGGCCTGTATCCGATGTACGATGAGGAAGTGAGCCTGTACGAAACCATCGGTATGCAGGCTTTCTGGAATACGCCGGGCTACGCTCCCCTCAACCCGCACCGTCTCAGCCTGGCGAAGCGCTAACCAAGACGCCGCAGCTTGCGCGCGTGCGCACGGACTTCGGCGGCCGGCAGCGGGCCGCCGTGGCCCATGTAAAAAGTCTCCATGCCTGCGTCGACCAGGCGCTGCAAGGCCAGCGCCGTCGCCTGCGGATCTTCCTCGAACGGTGGGCGGATCGCATGCTGCGTGCGTACCAGGCCGCCAAGCAGGATGCCGGAGGCGATCAGGTCTCCCACCAGCACCTCCCTGCTTGCCAATTCCATCGATACCGATCCGGCGGTATGGCCGGGCGTGTGGCGCACCACACCGTCCACGCCAAACCGCGACAGGTCCAGCACCTGCCCTTCCGCCATCAGGATATCCGGCGTGAACGGCTCATAGGGCTGAAGTATCAATCCGGTCCTCAGGAACAGGCGGCCGAACCAGCCGGTGCTGCAGAAATTCATCGGCACCAGCTGCTGGTAGTACGCAAGATCGCCGCAGTGCGCCAGCACCGGCGCGCCGGTCAGCCGGCGCAGCCGCGCCGCGCCGCCGGCATGATCGACGTGCGCGTGGGTGATGACGATCAGGCGGATGTCGGCCCACGTCAGGCCGTGGCGCTTGAGGGCGCGGGCGACCTTGCCTTCCGAGCCAGGCAGGCCGGCATCGACCAGCACACAGCCGCCATCGCCGATGATCAGGTGGCAGTTGACCATGCCGAAAGGCAGAATGGCGATACGGACGATACGTGGTGCGGCCATCGATACGGCTCCTTGAAAACAGTCTATGATCCTATTCTCAAGGCTGTACGCGGCCGCCGCAAGTACGCACTTTTTGGTGCCTGTCGACTATTTGTAACGGATCTGGAAAGGAGCAGCATGACGCAAGCGCGCTGGCATATCGAAAACCCGGTCGACTGTCCGCTGGTGGCGGCGATCAATATCGTCGGCGGCAAGTGGAAGCCGATCATCCTGCACATACTGGGCACGCGCAGCATGCGCTTTGGCGAGCTTCAGCGCAGCATTCCGCCGGTCAGCCAGAAAATGCTGACGCAGCAACTGCGGGAACTGGAGGCGGACGGCATCGTCCAACGCCAGGTGCATGGCGGAAAACCGCTGCGCACCGACTATTCGCTGACCGCGCTGGGCGCCAGCCTGTGGCCGGTGCTGCAGTCGCTGTACGACTGGGGCCAGCAACTGGTGGAGCACAAGGCCGCCGCGTAGTCTACAATCGCATCCTCAACTTTCACGTATCAGGGAGCATCATGGGCAATCGACTCTCCAAAATCGCCACCCGCACCGGCGATGGCGGCACCACCGGCCTTGGCGACGGCAGCCGCACCGACAAGGACAGCGTGCGCATCCACTCGATCGGCGAAGTCGACGAGCTCAATTCGCACATCGGCCTGCTGTTGTGCGAAGACATGCCGGCCGACCTGCGCGAAGAGCTGGTCACCATCCAGCACGACCTGTTCGACCTGGGCGGCGAATTGTGCATCCCCGGCTACCAGATGATCACCGAGGCGCACGTCGAGCGCCTCGATACGCTGCTGGCCAAGTACAACGCCACGCTGCCGGCGCTGACGGAATTCATTTTGCCGGCCGGATCGCGCGCGGCCTCGCAGGCACACGTGTGCCGCACCGTGTGCCGCCGCGCCGAACGCGCCATCGTCACGCTGGGCAAGACCGAGACCATCCACGAGCATCCGCGCCAGTATGTGAACCGCCTGTCGGACCTGATGTTTGTGCTGTCGCGGGTGTTGAACCGCTTCGGCGGCGGCAGCGACGTGCTGTGGCAGCACGAGCGCAAGCGCGGCTGAAGGCTTAACGGTCGGACTGGAACAGCAGCGCCATGCCCTTGGCCATGCTCAGGCGCGAGCTGCTGGCCGGATAGGCGGAGGACACCAGCGCCGCCTGGTCGCCGGTGGACAGCTTGCGGTAGAAGCTGACCATGTCGGCCGCCGGCCAGCCGGCGCGGTGGGCCAGCACCATGCCCAGCTGGTCCGCCTCCGATTCCTGCATGCTCGATAGCTTGGACAGGCGGATCTGCATCGACAGGTCGCTTTCCAGCCGCTCCATCACCACCTCCAGCGGCACCACCGGATAACGGTTCAGGAATAGCGCCTCCGACAAGGTTTCGCGGTGATGTTCGGCCACCGCGTGGGCGACCTCGTGGCCCAGCAGGGTGGCCAGTTCGCCGTCGTTCAACGCCAACTGGCGCACAAACGCGCTGCCCACCAGGATTTTGCCGCCGGCCATGCAGATGGCGTCGACGTCGGTGTCGCTGGTGGTATGGAACTCCCACTCCCACCGGGCCGCTTCCGGCTTCAGCGCCACGGCGGCGCGTATCAGGCCCGCGCCGATGGCTTGCAGCCGCGCCAGCAAGACGCGGTCGTCGTCCAGGCGCCCGGCAGCCGCCAGGCCGACCACGCGGTCGATATAGCGGTCTTCCACCGTGCTGGCCACTTCCTCGGCGCTGAAACGCAATTCCTGCGCCCGGCCCGATTCCGGCACCTGCGCGCCCGCAGTCCCGCAAACGGACAGCAATACGGCAAACAGGGAGGCGGCGGCATGCATGGCGAGATAAACCGAATAAACTGTTTATACCAATATAGGTCGCATTCTTGCAGCAGGCAAGAAAAAAGCCGCCCTGAGGCGGCTTTGAGCGTAACAGCAACGGTCTTTAGCCGTTGTTGACCACCAGGCGCGGCTCGGCGGCGGCGTGGCGCTGCTGGATCGAGGCGGTGATGCCGGCCGCGTCCAGGCCGACGCTGGCGAGCAGCTTGGCCGGGTCGCCGTGGTCGATGAACTTGTCCGGCAGGCCCAGCATCTGCAATGGCTTGACGACGCCTTCGGCGGCCAGCGCTTCGGCCACGGCGGAACCGGCGCCGCCCATGATGGAGCCCTCTTCCACCGTCACCAGGTAATCATGTTCGGCCGCCAGCTGCTTGACCAGTTCCACGTCCAGCGGCTTGACGAAGCGCATGTTGGCGACCGTGGCGTCCAGCGCCTCGCCGGCGGCCACAGCAGGCGTCACCATCGAGCCGAAGGCCAAAATGGCAATCTTCTGGCCCTTGCGCTTGATTTCGCCCTTGCCGATCTCAATCGTGGTCAACTCCGGCTTGATCGCCGCGCCGGCGCCGGCGCCGCGTGGGTAGCGGATCGCCGCCGGCCCCTGGTACTGGTAGCCGGTGGTCAGCATCTGGCGGCATTCGTTTTCATCCGAGGCGGCCATGACCACCATGTTCGGAATGCAGCGCAGGTAGGCCATGTCGTAGTTGCCGGCGTGGGTGGCGCCGTCGGCGCCCACCAGGCCCGCGCGGTCCAGCGCGAACGTCACGTCCAGGTTTTGCAGCGCGACGTCGTGGATCAGCTGGTCGTAGCCGCGCTGCAGGAAGGTGGAGTAGATCGCCACCACCGGCTTGAGCCCTTCGCAGGCCAGGCCGGCGCCGAAGGTTACGGCGTGCTGCTCGGCGATGCCGACGTCGAAATAGCGGTCCGGGAACTTCTGCTCGAAACCGACCATGCCCGAGCCTTCGCGCATGGCGGGCGTGATGCCGACCAGGCGCTTGTCGGCGGCGGCCATGTCGCACAGCCAGTTGCCGAATACTTCCGTGTAGCTGACCTTGCCCGACGCCACGGCCGGCTTGAAGCCTTCGGCCGGGTTGAACTTGCCCGGACCGTGGTACAGCACCGGATCGGCCTCGGCCAGCTTGTAGCCCTGGCCCTTCTTGGTCACCACGTGCAGGAACTGCGGGCCCTTGAGCTGCTTGATGTTTTGCAGCGTAGGGATCAGCGATTCGAGGTCGTGGCCGTCGATCGGGCCGATGTAGTTGAAGCCGAACTCCTCGAACATGGTGGCCGGAACCACCATGCCCTTGGCGTGCTCTTCCAGCCGCTTGGCCAGCTCCAGCACCGGGCCGGGCAGCACGGACTTGCCGACGTTCTTGGCGGCGGCGTAGAACTGCCCCGACATCAAACGCGCCAGATAGCGGTTCAGCGCGCCCACCGGCGGCGAGATCGACATGTCGTTGTCGTTCAGGATCACCAGCAGATTGACGTCTTCCTGCACGCCGGCGTTGTTCAGCGCTTCAAAGGCCATGCCGGCCGTCATCGAGCCGTCGCCGATCACGGCGATCGCGTGGCGGTGCTCGCCCTTGATCTTGGCCGCCTGCGCCATGCCCAGCGCCGCCGAGATCGAGGTCGACGAGTGCGCGGTGCCGAAGGTGTCGTACTCGCTTTCGTCGCGCTTGGGGAAGCCCGAGATGCCGTTCAGCTGGCGCAGCGTGTGCATGCGCTCGCGGCGGCCGGTGAGGATCTTGTGCGAATAGGTCTGGTGGCCGACGTCCCACACGATGCGGTCGTGCGGCGTGTTGAACACGTAGTGCAGCGCCACGGTCAGCTCGACCGTGCCCAGGTTGGACGACAGGTGGCCGCCGGTCTTCGAGACCGAATCGAGCAGGTAGCTGCGCAGTTCATGCGCGAGCGGCGTCAGCTGGGTGCGCGCCAGTTTGCGCACATCCGCCGGTGAGTCTATGTTTTCGAGCAATTTCATTTATGCCTTCCGCTGCACGATCAAATCCGCGAGTTCGCGTAACCGCAGAGCTTTTTCTCCAAACGGCGCGAGCGCTGCGTGCGCGTCGAGCCGTAATTGTTGCGCCAACGCGCGCGACGGTTCCAGACCCAGGATCGAGACATAGGTCGGCTTGTTGTCGGCGGCGTCCTTGCCGGCGGTCTTGCCCAGCGTGGCCGAATCGGCCGTGGCGTCGAGCACGTCGTCCACCACCTGGAATGCCAGGCCGATGGCGCGCGCATAGTCGTTCAGCGCGCCCAGTTCGGCCGGATCGAGATCCTTGCCGGCCAGCGCGCCCAGTACCACCGCGGCGCGCAGCAGCGCGCCGGTCTTGAGCTGGTGCATCTGCTCCAGCTGTGCCAGCGTCAGGCTCAGGCCCACGCTGTCGAGATCGATCGCCTGGCCGCCGCACATGCCCGCCGAGCCGGACGCGTGCGCCAGCAGACGCAGCATCGCCAGCTGGCGCGCCGGCGGAATCGTGTCGGCCTCGGACAGCACCAGGAAGGCCTGCGATTGCAGCGCGTCGCCGACCAGCAGCGCGGTCGCCTCGTCGTAGGCCACGTGCACCGTCGGCTTGCCGCGGCGCAGTTCATCGTCGTCCATGCACGGCATGTCGTCGTGCACCAGCGAATAGGCGTGGATCATTTCCAGCGCCGCGGCGGCGCGGCTCAGGATGGCCGCGTCGGCGCCGAACAGCGCGCCGGCCGCGTACACCAGCAACGGACGTACGCGCTTGCCGCCGCCCAGCAGCGCATAGCGCATCGCCGCGTGCAGCTTGGCCGGCACCACCGTGGCGGCGGGCAGCGAAGTGGGTAAATAAGCGGATAAATCGTTTTCCGACGCCGCCTGCACGGTCTTCATCCAATCGTCGAAGGCGCCGTTCATTGTTCGGCCTCGCCGGCTTCCGTGTAAGGCTTGAGCATGTCGCCTTCCAGCACCTTGACCTGGGATTCCACTTTTTCCAGCTGGGCGGCGCAGAACTTCACCAGCTCCGAGCCGCGCGCATAGGCGGCAACCGAGGCTTCCAGCGGCAGTTGGCCTGCCTCCATTTGTGCAACCAGCTGCGCCAGTTCCGCCATCGCTACTTCAAACGAGACGGGGGCGGCGGCGGTCGCGTCGGCAGTTAATTTCTTAGACATAGTCACTCAGGTTTCAAGGCAAAAACACGTGCCAGCGCAGTGTAGCCCGTTATTTTAGAACAAACCACCTTATCCGGTGGAACTATAGCGGCCAGGCAGGGGGCGTAAAGTATGGATTTTATCGCAATCGTCCCCATATCCCGCACAAGCATGCGTTTATTGCAATGATACGCATATAAATACACTTACAAACGGGCACGGCAGTCCGCTGGAACGGGGAGAAACGCGGTATAATCTCCGGTTCTGTCCGAAATACCATTTTCAACAACTTTGAATTCAGGTCTTTACGGATTCTGTCTCTCTTTGGTGCACATATTAAGGGGGGTTGGGATGTCCGATCTGGGTACCCACGCCAAGCTGGCGCGTCCACACGCGCAACTTCCGGTTGACGTCTACTTTGACGAAGCGCTACTGCAGCGGGAAATGCAGCAATTGTTTCAGGCCGGCCCGCGCTACATCGGGCACGAGCTGATGGTGCCGAACGTCGGCGACTTCGCGACCCTCGTTTCCGAAAACGAAGGGCGTATGCTGGTGCGCAACGCAAACGGCCTGGAGCTGCTGTCCAACGTCTGCCGCCACCGCCAGGCGCTGATGTTCAACGGCCGCGGCAACGCCAACAACATCGTCTGCCCGCTGCACCGCTGGACCTACGACCTCAAGGGGGAGCTGATCGGCGCGCCGCACTTCCCGGAGACGCCGTGCCTGAACCTGCCCAAGACCAGGCTGCAAAACTGGAACGGCCTGCTGTTCGAGCAGAACGGCTACAACGTCATGGAAAAGCTGTCCGAACTCTCGGTCACCAAAGACCTTGATTTCTCCGGCTATATGTTCGACCACGTCGAAGTCCAGACCTGCAACTACAACTGGAAGACTTTCATTGAAGTCTACCTGGAAGACTATCACGTCGAGCCCTTCCATCCGGGCCTGGGCGGCTTCGTCAGCTGCGAAGACCTGCGCTGGGAATTCGGCCGCGACTACAGCGTGCAGACGGTCGGCGTCAACAAGGGCTTGCAGAAGTCCGGCTCGGAGATCTACAAGCGCTGGCAGGAGCAGGTGCTCAAGTTCCGCGGCGGCGAACCGCCACCGTATGGCGCGATCTGGCTGACGCTGTATCCGAACATCATGGTCGAGTGGTATCCGCATGTGCTGATCGTCTCGACGCTGTGGCCGGACGGCCCGCAGCGCACCAGGAACGTGGTCGAGTTCTACTATCCCGAGGAAATCGTGCTGTTCGAGCGCGAATTCATCGAGGCGGAACGCGCGGCCTACTTTGAAACCTGCGCCGAGGACGACGAGATCGGCCTGCGCATGGACGCCGGCCGCAAGGTGCTGATGCAGCGCGGCACCAGCGACGCCGGTCCCTACCAGTCGCCGATGGAAGACGGCATGCAGCACTTCCACGAGTGGTACCGGGCCAATATCGATTTATAGGAAACCGATGCAGTCACTTTGGATGTTGTTCGCAAGTTTCATGTTCGCCGCCATGGGGGTGTGCGTGAAGCTGGCCTCGGAGCAGTTCTCCACATCCGAAATCGTGATGTACCGCGGCGTGGTCGGCGTGAGCGTGCTGTTCACCATCATCAAGCTTCAAGGCGGTAAATTCACCACCAGCATGCCGGGCGCCCACTTGTGGCGCGGGCTGGTCGGCGTGGTGTCGCTGTGGCTGTGGTTCTACGCCATCGCCAAGCTGCCGCTGGCCACCGCCATGACGCTCAACTACATGGCGCCGATCTGGATCGCCGTGTGGCTGTTCGCGCTGGGCTGGTGGCATGCCAAGAACCAGGTCAAGTGGCCGCTGCTGGCGGCGGTCGGCATGAGCTTTGTCGGCGTCACCTTGCTGCTGCAGCCGGCCTTCCATTCGCATCAACTGACGCCGGCGCTGATCGCGCTCAGCTCCAGCGTGCTGTCGGCCATGGCCTATATGCAGGTGCGCAAGCTGGGGCTGGCCGGCGAGCCGGAGAACCGCGTGGTGTTCTACTTCTCGATCATGAACCTGCTGGCCGGCATCGCCGGCAATTTCGTGTTTGCCGGCGACCAGGGCGCGCTGTGGCATCCGATCACCAGTGTGCACGGCGGCTTGCTGTTGCTGGGCATCGGCATCTGCGCCACCAGCGCGCAGATCGCCATGACGCGCGCCTATCGCCTGGGGCAGACCTTGGTGGTGGCCAATCTGCAGTACACCGGCATCGTGTTTTCCAGCGTCTGGGGCGTGCTGGTGTTCGGCGACGTGTTCAGCTGGCATAGCTGGGCCGGCATAGGCGTGATACTGGCGTCCGGCGTCGCCACAACGTTTTACAATACGCGTAACACCGAGCGCGGTAAGGCGATAGCCATTACCGATCCGATAGCCAGCGAAGTTTAAGAGGCCGTTTCAACATGCCCACAGCTTCGTTACAGCTCCTCGCCGTGCAGGCGCACTGCCTTCGTCGCTGCGCCTCGCTGCGGGCATGTTGAAACAACCTCCAAGGAAACCCGGAACATGCACACCACCCTGATCGGCGCAGCCGAACTGTCCCAGCACCTGACCGACGACAATTGGGTGATACTCGATTGCCGCCACGACCTGATGAGTCCCAACGCGGGCCGCGACGGCTTTGCCATCGGCCATATCCAGAACGCGCAGTTCGCCAACATCGATACCGATCTGTCGGGCGCCAAGCAGGGTGTGGACGGCAAGTTCCGCGGCCGCCATCCGCTGCCGGAGCGCGCCGCGCTGATCGAGACCTTGCGCGGCTGGGGCATCAACGACGACACGCAGGTGGTGGCCTATGACGCGCATGGCGGCATGTTCGCGGCGCGATTGTGGTGGTTGCTGCGCTGGGTAGGCCATCCGGCCGTGGCGGTGCTGGACGGCGGCCTGGCCGCGTGGCAGTCGCAGGGCTTGCCGATGGTGACGCCGGTCGTTTCGCGCGCGCGCGGCACGCTCCACGAGCAGCCGTCGCTGGTGCCGACGGTGTCGGTGGAGGACGTGGTGGCCAACCTGGCCACGCAGGCGCGCACCGTGGTCGATGCGCGCGCGACCGACCGTTATCGCGGCGAGAACGAGACCATCGATCCGGTCGGCGGCCATATTCCCGGCGCCAGGAACCGCTTCTTCAAGGACAACCTGAACGCCGACGGCCGCTTCAAGGACGCCGCGCAATTGAAGGAGGAATTCGCGCCGCTGTTCGCCAGCGCGCCGCAGGCGATCATGCAATGCGGTTCGGGCGTGACGGCCTGCCACAATCTGCTGGCATTGGAAGTGGCCGGCCTGAGCGGAGCGGCGCTCTACCCCGGTTCCTGGAGCGAATGGTGCGCCGACCCGGCGCGGCCGGTGGCGACTGGCGCTTAACGCTTGCGTGTTTGACGTGCCCAGCGCGTCACTCTGAGCTCGTTGTTGGCGACATAGTACTCAATGCGGCGCGGCGATCCTGCGCCGCGATATAAACGATCGACCCGGAGTAAGCTTTTCACGCACTGGGCAGCCAGCGCACCCGAAGACTACCCGATCCGGCGTTTCCGCTTGCCATGGATGGCGATCAGCTGACGTGCTTCCGCCATGACTTCGGCGTTATCGATACCGGCGTTGTGCTTGAAATACTCGTCGGCTTCCAGGTCCGCCAGAATTCCTTCCTCAACATCATCAAACCCGTAAAGCCAGACATCCTGCCAAAGATGCTCAGGACTCAGTTGTGCGAGCGCAGCCAACAGCTCAAGGCGAGCGCGATCCTCTGCGGTGAGCGCAGCGAATGCTTCAGACTGCTTATTTAGGTCGCTGTCCACGACCGCCATGGTACTCCCGGCGCCGCCTAATGCAAGGGTGCTGGCAGGGTGGTGCGCCGCCCCGGCCCGGCCGGCGGCGACTGAAAATTAGAACTTGCGTGTTTGACGCACCCAACGAGTGATGGTGATTCCCCTTTGACCAACCCGGTATTCAATTGTATGGCCGGTTCGCGGAATCGGAAAACGACGCAGGTTTCTCTGCTTTGTTGGCGTGCCGATTCCGGGTTGTTCCGCAATCAGATCAAGCGCCTTTTGCAGTCGTTGGAGCAGTAGACTTCCGGCTCCCACATCCTGCGTATAGACATGCGCCATGGTCTGATCGAGCGACGCCTGCGCTTGAGCAGACCAGCTTACAACGAGGCTAGCCGGCTTTCCGTTTGCGCTGGACATTCGATTCCAGTATTCGGCGCGCCTGCTCCATGACTTCTTCGTTCGGAATGGTTCGGCCCGCCTCTATATCGGCTTGGGCTGCGAGATCAGCTTGAATGCTTTCTTCCGTATCGTTGAAACCATACAGCCAGACATCGGGCCAAAGATGCTCCGCGCTAACCTGAGCCAGCGCAGCCAAGCGTTCCAGGCGCGCGCGGTCGGCGGCGGACAATGCCGCCAACGCTTCAGCCTGCTTTTTTTGTCTGGAGTTCATCCCGTCATCATACTCCCGGCGCCGCCTGCTGCAAGCGCGCCGGGTTGAGCGGCCACAAGCTCAGTGGCCGTGGGTCAGCACCAGCACGATGGCGACGCCGAGCGCGATCAGCAGCACTTGCGGGATGGTTTCGCGCAGCGTGGCGCGGCGCTGCATCTGCGGCATCAGGTCGCTGACGGCGATGTAGATGAAGCCCGACGAGGCGAACACCAGCACATACGGGATCATGCTGCTGGCGCTCTCCAGCGTGTAGTAGCCCAGCAAGCCGCCGGCGATGGCCAGCAGGCTGCACAGCAAATTGTAGACATAGGCCCGCGTGCGCGAGAAGCCGGCGTTGAGCAGCACGATGAAGTCGCCGATCTCCTGCGGAATCTCGTGGGCGATGATGGCCAGCCCCGTCACCAGCCCCAGCTCGGGATTGGCCAGGAAGGCCGCCGCGATCAGGATGCCGTCGGTGAAGTTGTGCATGCCGTCGCCGACCAGGATCATCCAGCCGGCCTTGCCCGCCTCGCGCTTGTCGTGGCCGTGGTGGTGATGGTGGCCGTCGCCCTCGTGGTGGTGTGAATGGCGCAGGATCGCCAGCTTTTCCAGCAGGAAGAAGGCCAGCAGGCCGCCCAGCAGGGTGGCGAACAGGCTGCGCGCGCTGGCCTGCGATTCGAACGCTTCCGGCAAGGCGTGCAGCAGGGAGGTCGACAGCATGATGCCCACCGACAGGCTGACCATGCGCTCCACCACCTTCGACAGCAGCGTAAACGAGAACACCGCGGCAGCGGTGATGCTGACGACGCCGGCAACCGTGGTGGCCAGTAGGATGGAGATGAGTACGGGATCGATGTTATAGCCTCTTGTAGCAGGGACCGGGCCGCTGCGCGCGGGCCGGGGGCATCATTTTACCGCCCGGCCCGCTTTTATGCTCATCTTTGGCTAAAAACCCGGCAAAACAGGTCTTAGATCACGCCGTTTTGCTTGAACCACGCCTGTAAACGGGCCCAGCCGTCCTTGGCGTCGGCCTCGACGTAGCTGGCGCGGTAGTCGGCGTGGAAGGCGTGGCCGGAGTTCGGGTAGACGACAAACTCCGCCTTATTCGGCCCCTTGGCCAGCGCCGCCTTCATCGCCGCGATCGATTCCTGGGTGATGCCGGTGTCCTTCCGGCCGTACAGGCCCAGCATCGGCACTGTCAGAGATCCAGCGATATCAACTGGGTGCCTGGGAGTCACCGGAGTGCTGTCGCCCATCAGGCGGCCGTACCAGGCCACGCCGGCCTTGATGTTCGGATTGTGCGCGGCGTACATCCAGGTGATGCGGCCGCCCCAGCAGAAGCCGGTGATGCCGATCTTGTCGCCGTTGCCGCCGTTGGCCTTGGCCCAGGCCACGGTGGCGTCGAGGTCGGCCATCACTTGCGCGTCCGGCGTCTTGGAGATGATGTCGCGCTGCAGCTCGGCGATCGAGGCGGCTTTTTGCGGATCGCCCTGGCGCACGAACAGGTCCGGCGCCAGCGCCAGGTAGCCCAGCTTGGCGAAGCGGCGGGCGACGTCGGCGATGTGCTCGTGCACGCCGAAGATTTCCGACACCACCAGTATCACCGGCAGATTGGTCTTGCCTTCCGGCTGGGCGCGGTAGACCGGCACTTGCACGCCGGCCACCGTCAGGGTGATGGTGCCGGCGGTCAGGCCGGCGGTGTCGGTCTTGATGACGTTCTGCGCCACCACGGGCAGCGCGGCGGCGGCGAAGCCGGTGCCCAGCGCCACCTTCAGGAAGTCGCGGCGGTCGACGCCGTCCGACAGACTGGTCTTGGTCAGCAAACTCTCTGCATCCTGCCTCAAATCATCCATGCGATACCTCCGATAGTAGAACCGTCATTCCCGCGCATGCGGGAATCCATAGAACGCCGGCCATGATGCTCGGCATGGGTTCCCGCCTGCGCGGGAACGACTGCGGTTAATGTGCGGAAGCTCAGTGAGCTTCCTCCCAGTTCTTGCCGACACCGACTTCGGCGGTCAGCGGAACCTTCAGCTGCGCCACGCCTGCCATCAGCCTCGGCAGCATTTCCTTGACCAGCGCCAGTTCGGCGTCCGGCACTTCCAGCACCAGTTCATCATGCACCTGCATGATCATCTTGGTCTGCAGCTTATCCTTTTCCAGGCTATCCTGCACCGCCACCATGGCCAGCTTGATCAGGTCGGCCGCCGTGCCCTGCATCGGCGCGTTGATCGCGGCGCGTTCGGCGCCCTGGCGGCGCGGGCCGTTCGGCGAATTGATCTCCGGCAGCCACAGGCGGCGGCCGAACACGGTCTCCACATAGCCGCGCGCCTTGGCCTGCAGGCGGGTGTCGTCCATGTACTGCTTGACGCCCGAGAAGCGCGCGAAGTAGCGGTCGATATAGCTCTGCGCCGCGCCGCGCTCGATGCCGAGGTTGCCTGCCAGGCCGAAGGCGCTCATGCCGTAGATCAGGCCGAAGTTGATCACCTTGGCGTAGCGGCGCTGCTCGCTGCTGACCTCTTCCGGCGCCACACCGAAGATCTCGGCGGCGGTGGCGCGGTGGATGTCGACGCCCTCGGCAAACGCGCGCAGCATGTTCTCGTCGCCCGAGATGTGGGCCATGATGCGCAGCTCGATCTGCGAATAGTCGGCCGAAACGATGTGGCTGCCCGGCGGCGCGATGAAGGCTTCGCGGATGCGGCGGCCTTCCTTGGTGCGGATCGGGATGTTCTGCAGGTTCGGATCATTGGAGGCCAGACGGCCCGTCACCGCCACCGCCTGCGCGTAGTTGGTGTGCACGCGGCCGGTGGTCTGGTTGATCCCCTTGGGCAGCTTGTCGGTGTAGGTCGACTTCAGCTTCGACAGGCTGCGGTATTCCAGCAGCACTTTCGGCAGCGGATAATCTTCGGCCAGCTTTTGCAGCACTTCCTCGTCGGTCGATGGCGCGCCGCTCGGGGTCTTCTTCACCACCGGCAGTTTCAGCTTCTCGAAGAAGATCTCGCCGATCTGCTTCGGCGAGCCGAGGTTGAACGGCTGCTCGGCCAGTTCATGCGCCTTCGCTTCCAGTTCGACGATGCGCGCGCCCAGCTCGGCCGACTGGATGTTGAGCAGCTCGGCGTCGATCTGCACGCCGTTGCGCTCGATCTTTTGCAGCACCACGGCGGTCGGCAGTTCGATGTTGCGGTAGATGAAGTTCAGCCTGGCGTCGTTCTCGACTTCACCGATCATGGCCCGGTGCAGCCGCAGCGTGATGTCGGCGTCTTCGGCCGCGTATTCGGTGGCGCGGGCGATCTCCACCTTGTCGAAGGTGATCATGTTGACGCCCTTGCCGCACACGTCCACGAAGGGGATGGTGGTGTGGTTCAGGTGGCGCAGCGCCAGGCTGTCCATGTCGTGCGTGCGGTGCGATTCAAACACATACGATTCGAGCAGCGTGTCGTGCTGTATGCCTTGCAGCTTGACGCCGTGGTTGGCGAAGATGTGGCTGTCGTACTTGAGGTTCTGGCCGACCTTCAGTTTGGTGGCGTCCTCCAGCCAAGGCTTGAGCCTGGCCAGCACGTGCTCGCGCGACAGCTGCTGCGGCACACCGGGATATGCGTGCGCGACCGGGATGTAGCAGGCCACGCCCGGCTCCACCGACAGCGACATGCCGACCATCTGCGCCGTCATCGGCTCGAGCGACGTGGTTTCGGTGTCGACCGCGGTCAGCTGGGCGGCGTCGATCAGGGCGATCCACTGGTCCAGCTGGGCGTCGGTCAGCACGGTTTCATAGCTGGTGGCGAGCTTGGGCGCTTCGCCGAACATGTCCAGGTTGGCGGAGACGGCGCCGCCGGCCGCCGGCGCGGCGGCCGCTGCGGCGGCCTTGCCCACCGGCGCCTGCGGCGTGTTCCCGCCCAGCTCGCGCAGCAAGGTCTTGAAGCCGTACTTGCTGAAGAAGGCCAGCAGCGTTTCCTGGTCTTCGCCGCGCGCCACCAGCGATTCGGCGATGGTTGCCATGTGGGCCGACAGGTCGCAGTCCAGCTTGACGGTGATCAGTTCGCGGCCCTTGGGCAGCCATTCCAGCGCGCTGCGCAGGTTCTCGCCCACCGCGCCGCCGACCTGGGCGGCGTTGGCGATCACGCCATCGAGCGAGTCGTAGGCACTCAGCCACTTGAGCGCGGTCTTCGGGCCGCACTTGGACACGCCCGGCACGTTGTCGACGGTGTCGCCGATCAGGGTCAGGTAGTCGATGATGCGGTTGGGCGGCACGCCGAACTTGGCCAGCACGCCGGCCTCGTCCATTTTCTCGTTGGTCATGGTGTTGATCAGCATGACCTTGTCGTTGACCAGCTGCGCCAGGTCCTTGTCGCCGGTGGACACCACCACGTTCATGCCGGCCTGCGCCGCCTGCACCGACAGCGTGCCGATGACGTCGTCCGCCTCGACGCCCTCGACCATCAGGATCGGCCAGCCCATGGCCTTGACCGCCTCGTGGATGGGTTCGATCTGCAGGCGCAGGTCGTCCGGCATCGAGGCGCGCGTGGCCTTGTACTCGGGATACATGTCGTCACGGAAAGTCTTACCCTTGGCGTCGAACACGCAGGCGATGTAGGCGGCCGGGTAGTCGGCGCGCAGGCGGCGCAACATATTGACCATGCCGTGCATGGCGCCGGTCGGATGGCCGTCCGGGCTGCGCAGGTCGGGCAGCGCGTGGAAGGCGCGATAGAGGTAACTGGAACCGTCAACTAACAGCAGGGTATTTTGCATAGACACTAGATATGGGTGAGGGCGCCGCGCAACAATGGCGGCAAGGCCACGAATGGCGCATTATCGCAGGTTTTGGCGGCGCTTCCGTCGTCCGGCATAGTCTTTTCAAAATAACAATACCCCAGCGCCACCGTGGGGAAATCGGCTTTTAAAAACAGCGAAGCGTGTCTGTTTGTTACAATGGATCATACATAAAATTTTGACGGTTTTTCACAGCCGTATTTCACCCTAAGGCGATCCATCATGACGCGCACCTCCATTCTTGTGCCTGCCCTCCTCCTGACGCTCGGCGCCCACACGGCGTTTGCCCAGTCGACGCCGAGCCAGGCGCCGCCAAAACTGGAAAAGATCGAGGAAGTGGCCGACGATGCGATCACCGTGACCGCCAAGCCGACGCCGGAACACAAGATCACCGAAAAGCGCGACAACAGCGGCCAGGTGGTGGAAGCGACCGTCAAAAGCGGCCCCAGCACCTACACGCTGAAGCCGAACCGCCCGGCCGGCACCGCCTTACCCGGCGATGCGATGGGGAGCGCCAACCGCGGCCCGCAATGGACGGTGATGGAATTCGACATCGGCAAGAAAAAGAAAAAGACCACGGAAGAAGACGGCTCGACCGACACCACCGCGCCCCCTGCCGTGAAATAACGATCAAGCGAGCGCCCGCCCTGCGCGGGCGTCCCCCGGCGCCCGTCCCGATGGCGGCGCCGCCCACCGAACCTCATCAAGTTTTCTCATGGCAGTGTTTACCCCGGTCAACCTGGACGACCTTCCCCAGTGGATCAAGCAATTCCCCCTCGGCCAGCCCCTGGCGCTCAAAGGCATCGCCAGCGGCATCGAGAACAGCAACTTTTTCCTGACGACGGAAACGGGCGAATACGTCCTGACCGTCTTCGAGGTGCTGTCCTTCGAGCAATTGCCGTTTTACCTCAAGCTGATGCACCATCTGGCCGATCGCGGCGTGCTGGTGCCGGCGCCGGTCGCCAACGACCAGGGCGAGCTGATCGTCGCCCTGCACGGCAAGCCGGCGTCCATCGTCACCAAGCTGGAAGGCAAGTCGCAGATGGACCCGCAGCCGGTGCATTGCGCCGCCGTCGGCGCCATGCTGGCGCGCATGCACCTGGCCGCCGTCGACTATCCGCTGCAGCAGCCCAATTTGCGCGGCCTGGACTGGTGGAACCAGACCACGCCGCAGGTGCTGCCCTTCCTCGACGACAGCTGCGCCCACCTGCTGCGCGCCGAGATGCATTTCCAGGAAGCGTTTGCCGGCTGCGACACCTACCACCTGCTGCAGCGCGGCCCGGTGCACGCCGACCTGTTCCGCAACAATGTGATGTTTGACGGCGAGCGCCTGACCGGCTTCTTCGACTTTTACTTTGCCGGCTGCGACAGCTGGCTGTTCGACGTCGCCGTCACCGTCAACGACTGGTGCATCGCCCTCGACACCGGCGTGCTCGACACCGCCCGCGTGCGCGCCCTGCTGGACGCCTACCACGCCGTGCGGCCGTTCACCGACGCCGAGCAGACCGCCTGGCAACCGATGCTGCGGGCGGCGGCGCTGCGTTTCTGGCTGTCGCGCCTGTACGACTTCCACCTGCCGCGCGCGGCGGAGATGCTGACGCCGCACGACCCGCGCCACTTCGAACGCATCCTGCGCGAGCGCATCGCCACGCCGGCGCCGGAACTACGCGGATGAACAAGCTCCCCGCCAAGGCTGGTTGGCACTGGGTCAAGCAGGCCCTGCAGCTGTTCCGCAAGCAGCCGGGCGCGCTGATGGCGCTGTTCTTCTGCTGCATGTTCCTGTCGCTGTTCTCGCTGGTGGTGCCGCTGCTGGGCTCGATCGCGCCGACCTTGCTGGCGCCGATGTTCAGCATCGCCATGCTGCAAGCCTGCGCCGACGTCGACCACGACAAACGCGCCCTGCCCAACCTGGTGTTCAGCGGCTTCCGTAAGCCGGTGCGCAAACCCTTGCTGGGCCTGGGCGTGCTGTACCTGCTGGTGATGCTGCTCGCGCTGGCGGTGCTGAGCTGGCTGGACGACGGCGTGCTGATCCAGATGGCCACGCGCCAGATCCCGATGGACAAGGACATGCTGGAAAATTCCCGCAGCGCCCTGTTCGTCTCGTCCGGCATCTACATGCTGGGCTGGATGCTGACCAGCCTGGCCGCGCCGCTGATCTACTGGCAGAAGATGACCCTGGCCAAGGCGCTGTTCTTCAGCGTGGTGGCGGTGTGCCGCGACATCAAGGCCTTCCTGACGGCGGCCGTGGTGCTGTTCCTGATGTTCCAGGTCGGCCGCATGATCCCGGAGCTGCTGTTCGATTCGGCGCAGATGGAGGTGACCGCCATCTTCACCATCTTCCTGATCATGGTGGTGCTGATGCATTGCACGCTGTACGCCTGCTACCGCCAGATTTTCGGCACGCCGGAGGCCAGCGCGCCGCCGGCGGCATAAAAGGCCGCCCCCCCCCCCCCCCCGCAAGTCATTCCCGCGCAGGCGGGAATCCATAAGCCGCCTGCAATGGCCAGCTCAGCATGGGTTCCCGCTTGCGCGGGAACGACATAGGGTTCCGGTTAGCGGCCCAGCCGGTCCAGCTTGGCGATGCTCAGGTCCAGCACCTTCATGCCGTGGCTGCCGAAGTTGATCTGCGCGCGGGCGTTGTTGCCGCTGCCCTCGATGTTGACGATCACCCCCTCGCCGAACTTGCCGTGCGCGACGGACTCGCCGATGCGCCAGCCGGCGCCGGGCGACTTCTGCGCGATCTTCTGCGCGATGGCGTTGTCCGATCCGACCAGCGGCGCCTGGTCCCAGGCCGATTTCTTGTTGCCCGACCAGTGAGACTGCACCTTGGGCGACAGCCACTTCAATGATTCCTCCGGCAGCTCGTCGAAGAAGCGCGACTTCATGTTGTAGCGGGTCTGGCCGTGCAGCATGCGGGTCTGCGCGAAGCACATGTACAGGCGCTGGCGCGCGCGCGTGATCGCCACGTACATCAGGCGGCGCTCCTCTTCCACGCCGTCGTGCTCGCGCGAGCTGCTCTCGTGCGGGAACAAGCCCTCCTCCAGCCCGGTGATGAAGACGTTGTTGAACTCCAGCCCCTTGGCCGAGTGCACCGTCATCATCTGCACCGCCTGCTGGCCGGCGGTGGCCTGGTTGTCGCCCGCCTCCAGCGACGCGTGCGACAGGAAGGCCGACAGCGGCGACATCACGGTCGGCAGCGCGGCGTCGGCGTCGAGGATCTCGAAGCCGTCTTGGTTGACGATCGGCATACCCGCCTGGGCCTGGGCCTGCGGGCCCAAGTGCGCCGGCGCGCCCTGGCCGAAACCTTCCTCGGAGACGAACTGGGTGGCGGCGCTGACCATCTGCTCCAGGTTCTCGATGCGGTCGGCGCCTTCTTTTTCGGTCTGGTAGTGGGCCAGCAGGCCGGACGCCTCCAGCACCACGCGCACCAGTTCCGGCAGGGCCATCTGCTGCGTTTCAAAGCGCGCGCCCTCGACCAGCTTGACGAAGCCGCCCAGCGACGAGCCGGCCTTGCCGGCCACATACGGCACCGCCGCGTACAGCGAGATGCGGTGCTGGTCGGCGGCCGCCTGCAGGGCTTCGATCGAGCGCAGGCCGATGCCGCGGGTCGGGAAGTTCACCACCCGCAGGAAGGCCGAATCGTTGTGCGGGTTGTCCATCAGCTGCAGGTAGGCGATCGCGTGCTTGACCTCGGCGCGCTGGAAGTAGCGCAGGCCGCCGTACACGTGGTACGGGATGCCGGCCGAGAACAGCGCATGCTCGATCACGCGCGACTGCGCGTTGGAGCGGTACAGCACGGCGATCTCGCTGCGGGCGGCGCCGTCGGCGATCAGGTTCTTGGTTTCCTCGATGATCCACTGCGCCTCGGCCAGGTCGGAGCTGGCCTCGTACACGCGCACCTGTTCGCCGTGGCCGGCGTCGGTGCGCAGGTTCTTGCCCAGGCGCTTGCTGTTGTTGGCGATCAGCACGTTGGCGGCGTCCAGGATGTGGCCGTGGGAGCGGTAGTTCTGCTCCAGCTTGATCAGGTTCTGCACCTTGAACTCGCGCTCGAAGGCGCTCATGTTGCCGACGTTGGCGCCGCGGAAGGCGTAGATGCTCTGGTCGTCGTCGCCGACCGCGAACAGGGCGCTGCCGCCGTCGCGCTCGCCGTGCCCGGCCAGCAGCTTGAGCCACTTGTATTGCAGGTCGTTGGTGTCCTGGAACTCGTCGACCAGGATGTGCTTGAAGCGCTGCTGGTAGTGCTCGCGCAGCGGCTGGTTACGGCTGAGCAGCTCGTAGGTGCGCAGCAGCAGTTCGGCGAAATCGACCACGCCTTCGCGCTGGCACTGGTCGTCGTACAGCTGGTAGAGCTCGCACTTCTTGCGCTCGTCGGCGTTGTAGGGTTCGATCTTGTTGGCGCGCAGGCCCTGGTCCTTGGCGCCGTTGATGAAGTACATCACCTCTTTCGGCGGAAACTTCTCATCGTCGACGTTGTTGGCCTTGATCAGGCGCTTGATGGCCGACAGCTGGTCCTGGCTGTCGAGGATCTGGAAGGTCTGCGGCAGCGCGGCGTCGCGGTGATGGGTGCGCAGCAGGCGGTTGCACAGGCCGTGGAAGGTGCCGATCCACATGCCGCGTGTATTGATCGGCAACATCGCCGACAAACGCGTCATCATTTCCTTGGCGGCCTTGTTGGTGAAGGTCACCGCCAGCAGGCCGGACGGCGACACCTGGCCGGTCTGGATCAGCCAGGCGATGCGGGTCGTCAGTACGCGGGTTTTGCCGGAGCCGGCGCCCGCCAGGATCAGGGCGCTTTGTGCCGGCAGGGTCACGGCGGCGAGTTGTTCGTCGTTGAGATTATGGAGAAGATTGTGCATCCCGTGATTATACCGGCACTCACTCCGGGGTCAGGTTCCCAAATCCGTTAAGCCTTAGCCTCAACTTGACAGCATGAGGACCTGCCCCGGATTTAGACGGACGGGGCCGGGACGGCTTTGCCGGCCTTGATGGCGTCTTTGATCAACTCTTTCATGGCGCGCTCGGCTTCGCGGCTGGCCTTGGCCTGCTCGCGCCCCAGCTCACCCATGACCTGGCCCAGCTCGGCCATCGGCTTGCCCGCTTCGGACATCTGCTTGCTCAGCGCCTGCATCGGCGCATGCATGGACCGGATTTTCTCCAGCTGCGGCGCCATGTCGCGCTGGGATTGGCTTATCTTGCTTTGCAACGGCGCCATCTCCGCCTGCAACGCGGCCTGGCGCTCGTGGAAGCGGCGCAGCTTTTCCGGGGTCGGATCGTCACCCATCTCATCGGCGGCCTGCTCGATGCGGCGGCCCAGCGCTTCCATCTGACGCGTGACCCGTTCGATCAGGCGCTGTCGGCGGTCCATATCCAGCTGGTTCCTGCCTTCGGCGTCGCGGCCCAGCTTGTCCATCTCCCGGCCCAGCGCATCCATGACTTTGCCTTGCGCATCCATTTTCCTGCCCTGTTCGTCCATCTTCGCGCCGATGCGGTTGACGGCGGCCCACGCTTCGTCGGCCTTGGCGATGGCGGCCGGGTCCTGGATCAGGTAGGCCTGGTCGCCGTCGCGGAACCAGATGAAGTCGCCCTTGACGGCCCGGCGTGCATTCTCGATCCTGGACAGGTCCTGTCGCGTGGCCGAGACCGTCATGCCTTCCTTGTTGGCGTGTACCAGCGCATAGCCGGAACGCTGGCCGTCGCGGCTGGAGAAGCTGGCGCGCTCAAAGTGGTCGTCTTGCACCCAGGCTGGCGGCGCAGGGGGAGCGGGCGGCGCCGCAGGTGCCGCAGGTGCTGCAGGTGCCGCTGGCGCTGCCGGAGCTGCCGGCGGGGCCGGCATCGGGGGAGCAAGCGCCAACACGCGCGGAGGCTTGGGTGGCTTGGACGGCTTGGCCGGAGCGGCAGGCGCAGGCGGTGCGGGCGGTGCGGGCGGCGCTACCGGGTCGGCCTGGGCGGCGTCGGCCACCTGGCTGGCCTGGTCGATCTGCGCGGCGGCGACGGCCGGCGGCTGCGGCGCGGCATGGGCGTAGAACACCGCGCCGGCGGCAAACAAACCCATCAGGGGCAAGGCCATTTTCCAGCTGACCGGTTCAACATCGGGACGCAGCAGGCGTTTGATACGAGACATGAGATTTCCTCCGTGAGCCGCGTGGGCTAGTTGTGTGGTGTCGAACTGGAACCGATCCAGTTCCGACAGGGCCTTCGCCAGCCTCTGGGGCTGGCCGAGCATGTCCACCGCGAGGTCGTCGGCGATTTGTTCCCGCTCGATCCGTATCCTGCGTGACAGCGCCCAAACACTAGGGTGATAGAACAGCACGATCTCAATCGCGCTTTGAATCAGGTTGACCAGGTAGTCGTGCCGCTTGATGTGCGCCAGCTCGTGCGCCAGCAGGGCTTCCAGCAGATCGGGCGGCATGCCGCTGACCAGCGCCGCCGGCACCAGCACGATGGGACGCCAGCAGCCGGCCGTGATCGGGCTGTCCAGCAGATCGGCCACGCCCAGCCGCACATGACGTTCGATGTCGAAGCGGCGCGCCAGTTCGGACAGGCGCCGCTGCCAGTAATGGTTGACAGTGTATTCGCCGGCGCGGGTGCGCTCGGCCACCCACTTCAGGCCCAGCGCCAGGCGCAGCGACATCAGCGCCGCGCCGGCCAGCCACAGTCCCACCACCCACGGCAACTGGCGCCGCAGCACCGCTTCAAACGAGGAGAAAGTGCCGTCGCCCAGCAGGCCGGGCGCGGCGGCTGCGGCGGCCTGGCCGGCGGCGTCCGCCATGCCGGCGCCCTGCCCGGCCAGCACGCTCAACAGGGGGAAGGAACCGGCGCCGTGGTCGGCGTCGGCCAGTTGTGCCAGGATGCCGGCCAGCGGCAGCGCCGCGCACAGCAACAGGCCGGCGCAGGCCACCGCGTAGCGGGTCTGCGAACGGGCGCCGCGCAGCGCATGCATCGCCAGCGCCACGGCCCAGCCGATCAACAGGCCTTGCCAGATGAAGTGCAGCAGCGCCCAGCCGACGGCGGGCACCAGGGCGGCCAGGACGCCGTTCATGAGCGTCCTGCCTGCCGTGAAATCTTTTGATTGCGTATCGCTTCCATTCCGCACTCCCCAGTTGATGGATGTAGAATAAATTATCTAGATGTCGATGTCTAGAACTTTTTTTCTACATCCATCCAGCCGGGTTTCAGTGAGCGCATTTGGCGCTGATGGTGACGACTGGCATCTTGTGGCGGGCCTTGCTTGCATGACTACACTGTAGACAAACCCGCCGCCGAACGCGCGCCGATTGCGACGGAATGCAGCTTGACCGGAGCCAGCTGCATTCCGCCGCGACAGGCGTCAATAGATGACGACGGAGCGGATCGATTCGCCGCTCTTCATCAGATCGAAGCCCTCGTTGATGCGTTCCAGCGGCAGGCGATGGGTGATCAGGTCGTCGATATTGAGCTTGCCTTCCATGTACCAGTCGACGATCTTCGGCACGTCGGTGCGGCCGCGCGCGCCGCCGAAAGCGGAGCCCTTCCACACCCTGCCCGTGACCAGCTGGAACGGACGGGTCGAGATCTCCTGCCCCGCCGCCGCCACGCCGATGATGATCGACTGGCCCCAGCCCTTGTGGCAGCACTCGAGCGCCTGGCGCATGGTGGTGGTATTGCCGATGCACTCGAAGCTGTAGTCGGCGCCGCCGTCGGTCAGCCCGATGATGGTGTCGACCACGTTCTCCACTTCCTTCGGATTGACGAAGTGGGTCATGCCGAACTTGCGCGCCATCTCCTGGCGGGCCGGGTTGATGTCGACCCCGATGATCTTGTCGGCGCCCACCATCCTGGCGGCCTGGATCACGTTCAGGCCGATGCCGCCCAGGCCGAACACCACCACGTTCGCGCCCGCCTCGACCTTGGCCGTGAACAGCACCGCGCCGACGCCGGTGGTGACGCCGCAACCGATGTAGCACACCTTGTCGAACGGCGCGTCCTCGCGGATCTTGGCCAGCGCGATCTCCGGCACCACGATGTAGTTGGAGAAGGTCGAGGTGCCCATGTAGTGGTAGATCGGCTTGCCGGCTATCGAGAAGCGGCTGGTGGCGTCCGGCATCAGGCCGCGGCCCTGGGTAGAGCGGATCGACTGGCACAGGTTGGTCTTCTGCGACAGGCAGAATTTGCACTGGCGGCATTCCGGCGTGTACAGCGGGATGACGTGGTCGTCCTTCCTGAGCGACTTGACGCCGGGGCCGACGTCGACCACCACGCCGGCGCCCTCATGGCCGAGGATGGCCGGGAAGATGCCTTCCGGATCGGCGCCGGACAAGGTGTAGTAGTCGGTGTGGCAGATGCCGGTGGCCTTGATCTCGACCAGCACCTCGCCTTCGCGCGGGCCGCCCAGCTCCACTTCCTCGATCGTCAGCGGTTTGCCCGCCTGCCATGCAATAGCTGCTTTGGTTTTCATTGTTGGTCCTGTGGCTGCGTTGTTCGGGGCACCGGAACGGGAGGCCGTTCCGGTGGTCCGCCATGATAGCAAGCCGGGGACGATCTGTGGCGCGTGCGACTACTGGGGTTCGACCGGCATCGCCGAGCCGATGCCCAGCAGGTCCGACACCGCGCGCCACAGCTGGCGCGGCGAGGTCCACGGCTTGGGCAGGAAGGCGCTGCCGGCCGTGTGGCGCTCGGGATGGCGCGCCGAATACACCAGCAGGCGGGCGTCGCCCTGCTGCTGGTACAGCAGCGGCAGCAGGCTGGCGCCGTCGCCGTCGGGCAGGTCGGGGTCCATCACCACCAGCGCGAACCGCTGGTGGCGCAACATGTCCTGGGCGTCGGCCAGGGTGGACGCGTGGGTCACCCGGGTTTCCGGCACCAGCAGCGTCGACAGCACCAGCGCGGCGTCGAAGTCCTTGTCGATATGCAGCACGCGGGGCGCTTCCGCGAAAATCGAGAAGCCGATCGCGGCGCCGCCGTCCTGCTCGCTGAACGGGCGATAACCGTCCTGGGAATAATCGTTGGTCATCAGTGTCTCCGCACACAAAAACTGCTGGAAATGCGGCGCCGGCAGCGTCGGGCTGGCATGGCAACGCAGGGTTCGGCGGAGTTGGGCCGAAGGGCTAGGGACGGCCGCAGGGAGCAGGCGGCCGGGGAGGCGGCTGGCGCAGGTTGGAGGCCCCGCCGCACTACAAAGCGGACAGGACCGGCCTGCCGCTCATGGACACAGTCTACATGAAGAGTACCGCAAAGCAAGAAAATACCGCGAAAATACCGCCGGCGTTTACTTTTTCAGACGCTGGTTGAAGGCCACGTGCAAGCTGTTCAGAGTTTCCTCGGCGGCCAGCAGCTGGTCGGCCACCTCGTTGACCTTGCGGCGGTTGGAGCGCGCGTGGTCGCGCAGCACTTCGAAGGCGGTGTTGCGGTCGGTCTGGAACTTGCACATCAGCAGGCCGACGGCCAGGCTGGTCTCGCGCCCGGCGGCCAGCGCGGCGTTCAGATTGAGCTCGGTGCGCCGCAGCTGGCGGATTTCGTCGGCGCGCGCCAGGCCGGCGGCGAACGCCGGCATCAGGTGCTTCTCGTCGACCGGCTTGACCAGGAAGCCGACCGCGCCATACGAGGCGGCCTGCTTGCCGGCGTCGGCGTCGCCGCGGCCGGACAGGAACATGAAGGGCACCGAGCTGGTGGCGTGCAACTGCTTGGCCAGCTCCAGCCCGTTCATGCCGGGCATGTGGATGTCGAGCAGGGCCAGGTCCGGCTCGCGCTGGGCGATCTGCTCCAGCGCTTGTTCGGCCGACGAGGCCTTGAGGATGTCGTAGCCGGCGTGGCCCAGCACCTCGCCCAGGAAATCGAGCAGCAGTTGGTCATCGTCGACGATCAGAATCAGACGCTTCGGGCTGGAAGGGACATTCATGTGGCGGCAACCTTAGGCTTAAGCTAACCCACCAATTATAAGACGGAAAACCGCCCGTCATGCCAGCCTTTTATCGGCCCGTATTTTTGTCGGCATAAAGCCGCAGGAACGCGGCCACGGCGGCGCCGATATCGTCGGCCTGGTAGACGCTGCTGATGGCCGCCACCATGGACGCGCCGCGCGCGGCCAGCGGCGCGGCGTTGTCCGGCGTCATGCCGCCGATCACCACGGTCGGCACCCGGACCACCTCGCGCGCCTGGTCGAGGATCTCCATCTTGGTAGTCACTGCGTACTGCTTCACGCGCGAAGGGTAGAAGCCGCCGAACGCCACGTAGCTGGCGCCGGCCGCCTGCGCCGCCAGCGCGCGCGGCAGGTCGCCATAGCAGGAGGCGCCGATGATCTTGTCCGGCCCCAGCCGCGTGCGCACCCGCGCCAGGTCGGCATCGGTGCCGCCGAGGTGGACGCCGTCGGCGCCGAGCTGCTCGCACAGCTCGGCGTAATCGTTGACGATGAAGGGCACGCCGTAGCGCCGGCACAACGCCAGCAAGGCGCCGGCTTGATCCAGCCGCTGTTGCGGGCCGGCTGCCTTGTGGCGGTATTGCAGCATCGCCACGCCCGGCCGCGCGCCCTGGGCGGCGGCCAGCGCCTGTTCGCTCAGCTCCAGCATCCTGGCGGTGTCGTCCCAGTTGGGGGTCACCAAATAAAGTCCGTGCATGATGTGCTCTCAGATCAAAGGTAGGCGCTGCGGGATGCGCTGTCCGGCGGCCACCGTGTAGGCGCCGCGCAGCGCGCGATAGCAATACTGTTGCGCCAGTTCCAGCGCGCGTTCCATCGACATGCCCAGCGCCAGCTGGCCGGCGATGGCCGACGCCAGCGTGCAGCCGCTGCCGTGGAATGCGCCGCCCAGGCGCGGCCAGTTCCAGTGGCGCGCGTCTTGCGGCGGTTCGGTGTCGGACAGGCGTGGCGCCGGCGTGGCGCCGGGGCCGAACCAGCGGTTGACCACTTCCTCCCCCTCGCCGTGGCCGCCGGTGATCAGCACGTGGCGGCAGCCGCGCGCGCGCAAGGCCAGCGCCTGCGCGCCCGGCTCGGCGGCGCCGGTCAGCGCCAGCGCTTCCGGGCCGTTGGGGGTGAGCACCGTCACCAGCGGCAGCAGCGGCGCCAGCGCCTGCACCGCGTCGTCGCGCGACAGCAGGTCGCCGTGGCCGCTGGCCAGCACCGGGTCCAGCACCACCGGCAGCTCCGGCTGGCGCGCGCGCAGGCGGGCGATGATCTCGGCGATCGCCCGCGCGTTGGCGGCGCTGCCGGGGATGCCGATCTTCACCGCGCGCACCGTCATCTTGTCGAGCAGCGCCTGCGCCTGGCGCAGCAGCATGGCGCCGTCGACCGGCTGCACGCCGTACACGCGGTCGTTGTCCTGCACCGTCAGCGCGGTGGCCACGGTGAGCGCGTGCGCGCCCTGCCCGGCCACCGCCTGCAGGTCGGCGGCGATGCCGGCGCCGCCGGACGGATCGAGTCCGGCGAACACCAGCACGCACGGCCGCGCCACCAGTTGCGCCATCAGCTGCGCCGCCACTTGCGAGGACAGGCGCTCGCTCATGCCAGCCGGCCCGCCATCGGCGACGACGGCGAGGCGGCGAACTTGCGGGCGATGCGGCCGGCCAGGTAAGCCTCGCGGCCGGCCTGCACGGCCAGCTTCATGGCGCGCGCCATGCGCACCGGATCGCGCGCGCCGGCGATGGCGGTGTTCATCAGCACGCCGTCGCAGCCCAGCTCCATGGCGATGGCGGCGTCCGAGGCCGTGCCGACGCCGGCGTCGACCAGCACCGGCACCTTGGCCTGGTCGATGATCAGCGACAGGTTCCACGGATTGAGGATGCCCATGCCCGAGCCGATCAGCGAGGCCAGCGGCATCACCGCGACGCAGCCGATCTCTTCCAGGATCTTGGCCTGGATCGGATCGTCGCTGCAATAGACCATGACGTCGAAGCCGTCCCTGACCAGCGCCTCGGCGGCGACCAGGGTTTCCGGCATGTGGGGGAACAGCGTCTTCTCGTCGCCCAGCACTTCCAGCTTGACCAGCTTGTGGCCGTTGAGCAGCTCGCGCGCCATCTGCAACGTGTAGATGGCGTCCTTGGCGGTGTAGCAGCCGGCCGTGTTGGGCAGGATGGTGTACTGCGACGGCGGCAGCACGTCCAGCAGGCTGGGCGCCTTCGGGTCCTGGCCGATGTTGACGCGGCGGATCGCCACGGTGATGATTTCCGCCTCGGCGGCGTCGGTCGCCGCGCGGGTCTGCGGCAGGTCCTGGTACTTGCCGCTGCCGACCAGCAGCCGCGATGTGTAGCGCTTGCCTGCGATGGTGAGCAAGTCTTGATTGTCCATGATGGTTCCTTATCCTTGGGGGCCGTGTCCGAATGTCAGACTTGACCCCATTAAAATTAGCCGCCGCCGATGGCGCGCACGATGTCGACCTGGTCCTGCGGCTGCAGCTCACGCTGCGGCCATTGCTGGCGCGGCACCACGGCGCGGTTGACCGCCAGCGCCAGCGCCTGCCCGGTCATCGACAGCGCCTCGATCAACTGAGCCAGCGTCTGCCGCGGCGGCACCTGGTAGGGGGCGCCGTTCAATTCGATGTCGATCATGCCGGCCTCACAGCTTGCGATACAGCTCGGCGCCGTTCTTGATGAACTCGACCGCCTTGACCTGCATGCCCTGCTGCAGCGCCGCGCCGTCGGACACGCCGTTGGCCTTGGCGTACTCGCGCACTTCCTGGGTGATCTTCATCGAGCAGAAATGCGGGCCGCACATCGAGCAGAAGTGCGCCACCTTGGCCGAATCCTTGGGCAGGGTCTCGTCGTGGAATTCGCGCGCCTTGTCCGGATCGAGGCCGATGTTGAACTGGTCGTCCCAGCGGAATTCGAAGCGCGCCTTCGACAGCGCGTTGTCGCGGATCTGCGCGCCCGGATGGCCCTTGGCCAGGTCGGCCGCGTGGGCGGCGATCTTGTAGGTGATGATGCCGTCCTTGACGTCGTTCTTGTCGGGCAGGCCCAGGTGCTCCTTGGGCGTGACGTAGCACAGCATGGCGGTGCCGTACCAGCCGATCTGCGCGGCGCCGATGCCGGAGGTGATGTGGTCGTAGCCGGGCGCGATGTCGGTGGTCAACGGACCCAGCGTGTAGAACGGCGCCTCGTGGCACTGTTCCAGCTGCAGGTCCATGTTCTCCTTGATCAGCTGCATCGGCACGTGGCCCGGGCCTTCGATCATCACCTGCACGTCGTGCTTCCAGGCGATCTGGGTCAGCTCGCCCAGCGTCTTCAGCTCGCCCAGCTGGGCTTCGTCGTTGGCGTCGTAGATCGAGCCGGGACGCAGGCCGTCGCCCAGCGAGAACGAGACGTCGTAGGCCTTCATGATCTGGCAGATCTCTTCGAAGTGGGTGTACAGGAACGATTCCTGATGATGCGCCAGGCACCACTTGGCCATGATCGAGCCGCCGCGCGAGACGATGCCGGTCAGGCGCTTGGCCGTCATCGGCACGTAGCGCAGCAGCACGCCGGCGTGGATGGTGAAGTAGTCGACGCCCTGCTCGGCCTGCTCGATCAGGGTGTCGCGGAAGATTTCCCAGGTCAGGTCCTCGGCCTTGCCGTTGACCTTCTCCAGCGCCTGATAGATCGGCACGGTGCCGATCGGCACCGGGCTGTTGCGGATGATCCATTCGCGGGTTTCGTGGATGTGCTTGCCGGTCGACAGGTCCATGACGTTGTCGCCGCCCCAGCGGATGGCCCAGGTCATCTTCTCGACTTCCTCGCCGATCGACGAGGTGACGGCGGAGTTGCCGATGTTGGCGTTGATCTTGACCAGGAAGTTGCGGCCGATGATCATCGGCTCGATTTCCGGGTGGTTGATGTTGGCCGGGATGATGGCGCGGCCGCGGGCGATTTCCTCGCGCACGAATTCGGGCGTGATGACGGCCGGGATGCTGGCGCCGAAGGACTGGCCCGGATGCTGGCGGCCCATCAGGTCGACCAGGCGCCGGCCCATCGGGCCGGAGTGCTTCAGGCTCTCCAGGTATTCCTGGCGGCGCAGGTTTTCGCGGATGGCGACGAATTCCATCTCGGGCGTGACGATGCCCTGGCGCGCGTAGTGCATCTGCGTGACATTCTTGCCTTCACGGGCGCGGCGCGGCTTGCGGTGCAGGTTGAAGCGCAGCTCGGCCAGCGCCGGGTCGGCCAGGCGCGCCTGGCCGTATTCGGAGCTCGGGCCGTCCAGTTCCTCGGTGTCGTCGCGCTCGAGTATCCACGGCAGGCGCGGCGTCGCGGCCAGGCCGGAGCGGATGTCGATCACCGCGTCCGGGTCGGTGTACGGGCCGGAGGTGTCGTAGACGTAGATGGCCGGATTGGCCTCGAAGCCGAACGAGGCCGGCGTGTCGGACTGGGTGATCTGGCGCATCGGCACACGGATGTCGGGACGGCTGCCTTCGACGTAGACCTTGCGGGAATTCGGCAAGGGCTTGATGGCTGCCTCGTCCACCGTGGCGGTGGCGGAGAGGAATTTGGCGTTGGCGTTCATGTGGCTCCTTCGTTAGCTACAGGAGCCAGCAAAGGAGATGGGACGGCGCCGGTCCACAGGGTGTGGCGGCATGGTCCTAAGCTTCCCTTCGCTGGCATTATCCAGATCAGGTTCGGAGGGTATTTCTCACCCGCGCATCGCAATGCGCAGGACCCCTAGCGTGTGCCGCCTTGCGGCAGCGGGCTGATTATACGCCGCGCCGCGCCGCGCGGACAATGTCCGCGCAAAAAAAACCGCCATACCCGGTATAAGGCCACGCGGGCTGGCCGGATGCGGGCGGGGCTGGCGATCATAGCGGGCCGGTTGGGCGCTTCACCGCACCGGCGCCAGGCCGTCGGCGTAGGGACGCACGGCGCTGACGCGCCGCCCGCCGTCGCAGGTGATGGACGCGGCGGCGCCGGGGGATACGGCGGATGGGCTGGACGGGCTGGACGCGGACGGCGGCGCCAGCGGCCCGCCGGACGGCGGCGCCGCCACGCGCTGGCCGAGCCGGTCGATCTGCTGCCAGCCGCCATCGACGCGCACCATCGCCTGCCCCGCCGCAAAGGGCGTGGCTCGCTCGAAGCGGCGCGGCAGTTTCAGCCGTCCCTGCCGATCGACATAGCCCCAGCGCGCCACCTGCAAGGTGCGCAGCAGGTCCGCCGCCAGCACGGCGCGCGTGCCCTTCCCGCCCTTCGCCGTGGCGCGCAGCGTACGCTCGAAGCGGTCATGGTCCATCCAGTCGAGCGCATCGGTCAACGGCAGCGTGGCGAGCTTGATGTCGGTGGCGCCGAGCCGGCGGCCCAGCTGCCGCCATGCGGCCAGCAAGGCCTCGTAATGCGCCTCGAACTCGCCGTGCGGCGCCGCCGGCACCTCCGGCGGCGCCTGCCGCCACTCCGGCAGACAAGCGCCGCACCAGCCCTGGATCAAGCGCATCAACGCCAGGCCGTCACCGCGCCGGTCCAATGCCGCCAGACGCCCTCCGTCCGTCACCTGCCACGGCAGCATGAAGGCGCAGCGACTGTCCGAGCGCAGCCTCAGCGGCGGCTGGTCCGTGATCCAGATGCGCAACTCGACCGCCAGATGCAGCGGCGTCTGCGCGGCGCCGGCCGGATCGGCATCGCAGCGCCGCACGCCGAACGCCGGCTGTGCGTCGCCGACCAGCCCGGCCAGCACGGCGCCTGGCTCGGACGGCAACACGACGGCGTCGGCCGCGCGCCGCAGAAAATAGACTTGCTCGGTTTCCGCGGCACCGGCGCTGTCCTGCCGCGTCACGGTCAATTGCAGCGCTTCGATCGCTTCGGGCCGCACCGAAAAAGCCGGTTGCGCGCCGGCCGCCGCGCACCAGCACAGCGCGCACAAGCAGCCGGACAAGAAGCGGCGCACGGCGAGCAGGCCGGCACTAGCGCGACGGCGCGGTCTGGTAAATGGTCGCGGCCCAGGGGCCGGCCGGCTTGCCGGCGCAGGCGTAGCTGCCCTCGGCGCTGCCGACGCGAATGGTGCCGGTATAGGTGCAGCCGCCAGCGGCGGAACCGCCGGCGCGGGTGATCTGGACCTGGTTGCCGACGATGGAAATAATGATGCTCGGTTCCTGCAACTGCTGGCCGTTGGGATTGCGGAAAGTGCCGCTGAAACTGGGTCCGGATTGCTGCACCCAATCCCAGGTCCAGCCGCAACACTCGCCACCGTGCCAGTGATGTCCGCGCAACGCTTCCACCGCGACGGGCAAGTTCTCCTGGGCCCGGACGATGCCCGCCATGCTTGCCGCCAGCACTGCCGCCGTTACTGCGCATACCATAGTCGATCGGGTCATCATCGCCTCCGTGGTGGTATCAAGCGGATAGCCGCGCCGCGCGGCCTGCCTGTTCCCCAGTCTAGTGCCGGCGCCGGCGCGGCGCAACGACGGGCTGCATCGGTGGCTGGGGCCAGCCTGGCGCCCGGCGGAAACCGGCCACGCTGTCGCCTTGGCACAACAGCCGGCGGATAGCCCGCCATCGCACGAACTGGTGTGTAACAAATGTAAAAGCCGCGCACTATGTGCGGCATTCAACATAGAAGTTTCCAAACGGAACGCACAATATCTCCACAGCGACACCCACGTCGCCACAACAAGCGCCGCAGGCGCGACTCTCGGGAGATCGACCATGAAACCAGCACACCCATCTCTCCACCTGGCCGCCGCGGCGGCCTTCACCGTGGCCGGCCTGAGCGCCTGTGGCGGCGGTGGCGGCAGCAGCGGCGACAGCACGCCGGTCAGCACGCTGGGCACCTTGTCGGTGTCGATGACAGACGCGCCGTCGTGCGGTTTCGACGCCGTCAACGTCACAGTCAGCAAGGTGCGCGTCAACCAGAGCAGCACCGCCAGCGACACCGACGCCGGCTGGACCGACATCACGCTGGCCCCGGCCCGCAAGATCAACCTGCTCAACCTGACCAACGGCGCGCTGGAAGCGCTGGGACAAACCTCGCTCAGCGCCGGCCATTACACGCAGCTGCGGCTGGTGCTCGACCCCAACACCGGCAGCGGCCTGGCCAACTCCGTGGTCGTCAGCGGCGGCAGCGCCGAAGTCTCGCTGGACACTCCGAGCGCGGTGCAGAGCGGCATCAAGCTGGTGAACGCCTTCGACGTCGCGGCCGGCCAGCGGGTCGACCTGGTGCTGGACTTCGACGCCTGCAAATCCATCGTCACCAAGGGCAACGGCAAGTACGCGCTGAAGCCGGTGGTGAAGGTGATCCCGACCACCTTGAACGGCATCGGCGGCTTTGTCTCGACCGCGCTGCTGGCCAGGCACGTGATGGTGTCGGCGCAGCAGAACGGCGCCATCGTCAGCGCCACCGCGCCCAACGCCACCACCGGCGAATTCGCGCTGACCCGCCTGCCGCTGGGTAACTACGACGTGGTGGTGACGGCCGACAGCAGCGCCGCCGCCGTGGTCGGCGCGGTGCCGGTCACCAGCACCTCGGCCATGGTCGCCGTCAGCACCGCCGCCGCGCCGATCGCGCTGCCGGCCGGCGTCACCGGCAGCATCGCCGGCGCCGTCAGCTTGACCCCGGCCAGCAGCACCGCCACCGCCTATGTCGCGGCCAAGCAGAGCTTCGTGGCCGGGCCGACCGTGACCGTCAAGTACCAGGGCGCCGACCTGGCCAGCGGCAGCTACACGCTGGCCGGCCTGCCGGTCGGCGCGCCGCAGTACGCGGTGTACAGCACCACGCTGCCGCTGCAATTCGCCAGCGCCGCCACGGTGCTGCCGGGTGCGGGCAAATACATGGTCGAGGCTTCCGCCGAGGGCTACGCCACGGCCAGCCTGCCGCTGGTCGATATCTCGCTGCTCAACCAGAGCAACGTCAACTTCAACCTGAAGCCGTAAGCGCGTCCCGCTGGCTTGCCCCGCTATTTGAAGGGCAAGCCCAGCAGCCTGCCCCATTGGCGGTCGCCCGGATAGCGCGCGCGGTCGTCGACGCCGAGCCGGCGCGGCGCGGCGGCCGGCAGGCGGTAGCTGCCGAACAGCTGGTCCCATACCGAGACGGTGGCGCCGTAGTTCCCCGCCTCGTCGCGGTCCGCGCTGTGGTGGAAGCGATGCAGCTCGGTGCCGACCAGCAAGCGGTTGAACCATCCTGCCCTGGCATCGACGTTGAAGTGCGACACCAGGCCCTGGAAGCCACCGAACACCGACGCGGCGAACACGGCCGCCGGCGAGAAGCCGAACAGGATGGCCGGCAGCATCAGCAGCACGCGCACGCAGGCGCTGTTGATCGGATGCCCCACCACGTGCATGAACACATAGACTTCGCCGGGCAGGTGGTGGATGGCGTGGGTCTTCCACAACCAGCGCGCCAGCGGGCCGCGTCCCTCGTGGCTGTAGCGGTGCACCCAGTACCACAGGAAGTCCGACAGCAGCACCGCGCACACCGCTTCGGCTTGCCAGGGCAGCGTGCTGTGATGCAGTGGCAGTCCGGCATGGCGGCCGGCCAGCCAGGTCACGGCGTAGGTGGTGGCGGCGATGGTCGCGCCGTTGACGACCAGCATGGGCAGGTCGCGCCTGAGAAACGAGGACCGGGTCATATTCCATTCGCGCCGCATTGGCAGCATGCGTTCAAGCGCCACCATGGTGGCCATCATGGCCAGCAGGTAGGCCGGATAAGCCTGGCCGAGCGGGCCGAGCCGGCCGCCGACCGAGGCGTGGATGAAGGCCAGCGTGGCGGCCAGCGCGAGCGGATAGAACAGGTAGCGCGGCCAGCGCGCGGCAACACGGGAAGCGGACATGGACTACACTCCTGAAGTGGACAGGTGTCCATGATCGTCCCCAGCCGCCGTCGGCGACAGCGCGAGTGGCGGGGCGATGTCCGTTAGCAGACATCCACCCGATTTATGTCCAGGAACGCCATGACCGACAGCCAACCAGAACCGGACCGCCGCGTCCTCAAGACCCAGGCCGCGCTGCGCGATGCGATGCTGGCCCTGATGGCGCCGCGCGGCTGGGACCAGATGACCATCCAGGAGATTTGCGAGCGCGCGAACGTCGGCCGCTCGACCTTTTACATGCACTACCAGAGCAAGGATGATCTGCTGTCGGAAGGGCTGAACGACCTGCGCGACCTGCTCGCGGCGCAGACGGCGCAAGCGCGGCATGCTGGCTGCCACTTCCTGCCCGGCCTGCTGGACCACATGGCGCAGCAGCGCGACGTGTTCCGCGCCGCCATCGGCCGCCGCGGTGGCCACGGCGTCGCGCGCCGTTTCAGGCAGATGGTGCTGCAACTGGTGGAGATCGAACTGGAGCGGCGGCGGCACCCGGCGGCGCGGCAGCCGTGGGTGGCGCGCTTCGTGGCTGGCGGCATCGTCGAGGCGATGACGTGGTGGGTCGACGCGCCCGAGCCACCGCCGATCGCCACCATGCAGCGCGAGCTCGACGCGCTGGCCCAGGCCGCGCTGGGCGGCAGCGTCCCCAGCTTAGACCCCTCTGCGCTACGGCAAACCGAGCTTCCGGAAAATCGGTTCTGATAAGGTAAATCCAAGCGCTGTGCTGAGCTTGACCTACCCAATCGAGAGCAATACCATGAATACTGCGGAAAAGCTGTTTGCCGCCATGACTGCGCATCCTCAGAACTGGCATTTGCGCGACCTGCAAACTGTAGCCAAGCGGCACGGCATCTGCTGGAGACAAACAGGCAGTCACTGCACATTTAGCCGACCGGACGGTACTACCCTTCCCGTTCCGGCACATCGAACCATTAAGCCTGTTTATGTGCGCCAGTTTGTGGCGTTTGTGAAAGGGAACTCGTTATGAACAACCTGGATGATTACCCTTATGAAATCCGGCCACTGACGCCGGACGAAGGCGGAGGTTTTCTGATCAGCTATCCAGATTTTTCAATCTGCATTTCCGATGGCGAGACGGTCGAGGAGGCGATCGTCAACGGACGCGATGCGTTAATCGCGACCATTACCGCTCTGCAACTCGAGAACCTGCCTGTACCTGCCCCACACAGCCGGAAGAACCGGAAGGCCGGGTAAGGCCGGCGGAGTTAGTCCTTGAACGTCGGCGGGCGCTTGCTCATGCCCGACATCATGGCTTCCTGCAGGTCGGCCGACATCAGCATGGCCGCGTTCCAGGTGGCGTTGTAGTTGAGGCCGTCCGCCACCGAGTGGTCGCGCGCGTAGGTGATCATTTCCTTCACGCCGCGGATCGCCAGCGGCGCCTTGGCCGCGATGTCGGCGGCGATCGCGCGCACGCCGGCGCCCAGCGCCTCCGGCGTGTCGAACACGCGGTTGACCAGGCGGATGTCTTTCGCTTCGGCGGCGTCGACCTTGCGCGCGGTGTAGGCCAGCTCGCGCGCCATGCCCTCGCCGATCAGCCTGGGCAGGCGTTGCAGGGTGCCGACGTCGGCGGTCATGCCGATGTCGATTTCCTTGATGCTGAACCAGGCGTCGGCCGAGCAGTAGCGCATGTCGGCGCAGCAGATCAGGTCGATGCCGCCGCCGACGCAGGCGCCGTGCACGGCCGCCAGCACCGGCTTGCGGCAGCGCTCCAGGCTGGTCAGCGTGTCCTGCAGGTCGAGGATCACGCGGCGCAGGTTCTCGCGCGTGCGGCCGTCGCAGTCGTCGCGGATCTGCGGGCCCAGGCCCATCATCATCTGCAGGTCGATGCCGGCGGTGAAGGCCTTGCCCTCGCCTTCGAGCACCGCCACGCGGATCTCGGGCGTGGCGTCGATGAGCTGGAAGGCGCTGCGGAGGTCGTGCCACATCGCCAGGTTCATGGCGTTCAATTTCTCCGGACGGTTCAGGCGCACGGTGGCGATATGGTCGGCCACGCTGAGGGTCAAGGTTTCAAAGCTGGGCATCGGGGTCTCCTGTTGTGTATTGCTCAAGAATACTCCAGATTGGGCGGCCGCCTGCCCGTGTCGTTCCCGCGCAGGCGGGAATGACGGTGGCGGCGCCTTTACTGCGGCGGATAGGTCACGGTCAGCGTGTAGCTGGAGGCCGCGTAGCCGTTCAGCAGCACGTAGGCGTTGCCGTTGGCGGCGTAGGACACGCTGCAGCTCTCGGTGCTGGTCGGGCCGTCGGACTTGCAGTCGTAGCTGGTGGTGCTGGCGGCGCCGGCCCTGCGCACGTAAAGGTCGGTGTCGCCACTGCCGCTGAGCGCGGCCTTGAAGCTGCCGTTGGCCGCCACCGCGTACGGGCCGTAGGTGCGGGTCTGGCCGCGCGTCAGGGTGCCGGTGTAGGTCTCGGTGCGCTCGGCCGGCGGCGTCACGCCGGCGCCGTCGCTGCCCAGCTCGACCGCGTAGGCCAGCGCCATGCGCGCGAACTTGAGCGCATGGTCGGCCTGGCTGCCGGTGTTGGCGTAGGTGTCGTTGGCGGTGTGGATGTAGGGATCGTCCTCGCCCATCGCGGCCTCGAACGGCATCGACGACCAGTAGCCGGCCGAGGTCCACGACGCGTGGTCGGAACAGGCGTAGCCGCACTGGTCGTAGCCGACCTTCAGGGTCGGCAGGTAGGTCGTGATCAGCTTGCCGACGAAGCTGTTCTGCGCGCTGTCGGTGTAGTCGGTGTACAGGTAGATGTCGTTGACCGAGCCCTTGTAGTTGGTCATGTCGAGCTGCATCACGCCGACCACGTTGACGTTGTTGGCCTTGTGGTTCTGGGCGATGTCCTGCGAGCCGCGCAGGCCCACTTCCTCGGCGGCGTAGCCGATCATCTTGATGGTGCGGCGCGGCTTGTAGCCGCTGGCGATCATCACCCGCAGCACCTCGGTCATGCTGGCGATGCCGGAGGCGTCGTCGTCGGCGCCGGGCGCCCTGGTGGTCTCGCTGGTGCCGGACTGGTTGATCGAGTCGAGGTGGCCGCCCAGCACCACCACTTCGTTCGGGTTGTCGCTGCCGGTGATGGTCAGGATCACCGACTTCTGCGGCCACGAGGCGTGGGTGTACTGGGTCACGGCGATGTCGCTGCGGCCGGCCGCCATCGTGCTCCAGCGCTGCTTGAGCCAGTTCGACGCGTTGACGCCGTTGTTGGTGGTGTAGTAGCGGTTGGCGTAGGACGACATGTCGACGATGGTCTGGCCGATGTTGCTGGCCTGCATCTGCGTCAGCATCGGATTGACCACGCTTTGCTGGCCGATCACGTAGGACGGCCGCGCGGCCGCCAGTTGCGCAGTGCGGGCCTGGTCCTTGGCCGGCGAGAGCGCGGCGATGCCGGCCGCCTCGCTGGCGTGGAACATGAAGCCGCCGCAGCGGCGCAGCTTGCGGTGCACGGCGGCCGACAGCGCCAGCATCTGCTGCGCGTCGACTTCGACCAGGTGCAGCTTCTCCTGGCCGGCCGAGGCAGCGAAGCTGGCGCGGCTTTCGCGCGCCTGCACCTGCGGTGCGACCTTCTGCAATTGCGCATAGGCGGCGTCGCCGACGCTGATCCAGACCTTGTCGGACTGGGCCAGCGCGGAAGCCGAGGCGCCGGCGAATAAGCCGGCGATCAGCACAGCAATGATGCGAGTTGTCATTTCCGTCTCCATGTCTAAAAAACATTATTGGGACAGGCAACGGTATGCTCTTCAAAGGGGCGAGTCAAAAAACTTGCGTAATTCGACATCCGGGCGGGAAATGTCCAGAGTTTAACAAGCCGCTAATGTGGGCGTGGCTTGCCGCGTCATCTATAATGTTCGTTTCTCCAAACGCATTTTATAAAATAAGTCTGCCAAATCATGGAATTAGCCAAGTCTTTCGAGCCTGCCGACATTGAACAATTCTGGCGTACCGAGTGGGAACAGCGCGGTTACTACACCGCCACCATCGACGCCGGCAAACCTTCTTTCAGCACCCAGCTGCCGCCGCCGAACGTGACCGGCACCCTGCACATGGGCCATGCCTTCAACCAGACCATCATGGACGGCCTGACCCGCTACCATCGCATGCTGGGGCACAACACCGCCTGGATACCGGGCACCGACCACGCCGGCATCGCCACCCAGATCGTGGTGGAGCGCCAGCTGGACGCGCAGAAAATCTCGCGCCACGACCTCGGCCGCGAAGCATTCGTCAAGAAGGTGTGGGAGTGGAAAGAGAAATCCGGCTCCACCATCACCGGCCAGATGCGCCGCCTGGGCACCTCGCCGGACTGGCAGCGCGAATACTTCACGATGGACGAGCCGCGCTCGAAGGTCGTCACCGACGTCTTCGTGCGCCTGCACGAGCAGGGCCTGATCTACCGCGGCAAGCGCCTGGTCAACTGGGACCCGGTGCTGGGCACCGCCGTCTCCGACCTGGAAGTGGTGTCGGAAGAGGAAGACGGTTCGATGTGGTACATCAAGTACCCGCTGGCCGATGGCAGCGGCTCGCTGACCGTGGCCACCACCCGTCCTGAAACCATGCTGGGCGACGTCGCCGTGGCGGTCGACCCGACCGACGAGCGCTACCTGCCGCTGGTCGGCAAGATGCTCAAGCTGCCGCTGTCGGAGCGCGAAATCCCGATCATCGCCGACGACTACGTCGACAAGGAATTCGGCACCGGCTGCGTCAAGATCACCCCGGCGCACGACTTCAACGACTACGCCGTCGGCCAGCGCCACAACCTGGCGATGCCGTCGATCCTGACCCTGGAAGCGAAGATCACCGACGACGCGCCTGCGGCCTACCGCGGCATGGACCGCTTCGTGGCGCGCAAGCAGATCGTCGCCGACCTGGAAGCGCAAGGCCTGCTGGAACAGGTCAAGCCGCACAAGCTGATGGTGCCGCGCGGCGACCGCACCGGCGTCGTCATCGAACCGATGCTGACCGACCAGTGGTTCGTCGCCATGAGCAAGCCGGCGCCGGAAGGCACTTTCTTCCCGGGCAAATCGATCGCCGAAACCGCGCTGGACAAGGTCGCCAGCGGCGAGATCAAGTTCGTGCCGGAAAACTGGAGCACCACCTACAACCAGTGGCTCAACAACATCCAGGACTGGTGCATCTCGCGCCAACTGTGGTGGGGCCACCAGATCCCGGCCTGGTACGACGACGCCGGCAACATCTTCGTCGCCAAGACCGAGGCCGAAGCGATCGCGCAGGCGGCCGCCAAGGGCAGCACCGGCGCGCTGCGCCGCGACAACGACGTGCTCGACACGTGGTTCTCGTCGGCGCTGGTGCCGTTCTCCACGCTGGGCTGGCCGGAAGAGACGCCGGACATCAAGGCCTTCCTGCCGTCGACGGTGCTGGTGACCGGCTTCGACATCATCTTCTTCTGGGTGGCGCGCATGGTCATGATGACCGCGCACTTCACCGGCAAAGTGCCGTTCAAGACGGTGTACGTGCACGGCCTGGTGCGCGACTCGACCGGCCAGAAGATGTCCAAGTCCAAGGGCAACACGCTGGACCCGATCGACCTGATCGACGGCATCGGCATCGACGCGCTGGTGGAGAAACGCACCACCGGCCTGATGAACCCGAAGGCGGCCGAGAAGATCGCCAAGGCCACCCGCAAGGAGTTCCCCGAGGGGATCGCCGCCTACGGCACCGACGCGGTGCGCTTCACGATGGCGTCCTACGCCTCGCTGGGCCGCAACATCAACTTCGACCTGGGCCGCGCCGAAGGCTATCGCAACTTCTGCAACAAGCTGTGGAACGCCACCCGCTTCGTGCTGATGAACACCGAGGACAAGGATTGCTCGGCCAGCGTGGACGACCTCGCGTTGAACTTATCCAACGCCGACAAGTGGATCATCTCGCTGCTGCAAAAAGCCGAGCTGGACGTGGCCAAGGGCTTCGAGGACTACCGCTTCGACAACATCGCCTCGACCATCTACAAGTTCGTCTGGGACGAGTACTGCGACTGGTATCTGGAAGTGGCCAAGGTGCAGGTGCAGAGCGGCACCGAAGGCCAGCAGCGCGCCACCCGCCACACCTTGCTGCGCGTGCTGGAAGTGGTGCTGCGCCTGGCGCATCCGATCATTCCGTTCGTCACCGAAGCGCTGTGGCAAGCCGTCGCGCCGCTGGCCGGCAAGACCGGTGATTCGATCATGATGCAGCCCTACCCGATCGCCAACACCGCCGCCATCGACGAGTCGGCCGAGGCCTGGATGCAGCAGCTCAAGGCGCTGACCGACGCCACCCGCAACCTGCGCGGCGAAATGCAGCTGGCGCCGTCGCTGCGCGTGCCGCTGATCGTCGAGCCGACCAATGCGGCCGACAAGGCGGCGATGGAAGTGTTCGCACCGTACATCCAGTCGCTGGGCAAGCTGGCCGAAGTGCAGATCGTCGACGCGCTGCCGGAATCGCCGGCCGCCGTGTCCATCGTCGGCACGACCAAGCTGATGCTGAAGGTCGAGATCGACGTGAAGGCCGAGCGCGAGCGCCTGGCCAAGGAGATCGCCCGCGTTGAAGGCGAGATCAACAAGGCCAACGGCAAGCTGTCGAACGAAAGCTTCGTCGCCCGCGCGCCGGCCGAGGTGGTGGCGCAGGAAAAGGAACGCGTCGCCAACTTCTCGGCCACGCTGGACAAGATGCGCGAGCAGTTCGCCAAGCTGCCGGCCGCCTGATCCAGTCAGCCGCCTGGCAAAAAGCCGCCCGGTGCAAGCCGCGCGGTTTTTTTTTCGGCCGATCACGTCATGGACTTGCCGGTGTGTGTTTCGCAGCGCGGCGCTTCCTGCGGCGGGCGGCTTTTCCCGAGCCGGTCTTGCGCTGGACGCCATGGCCCTGCCCCTGCGCCGGCGCGGCGGGCGCATGGATGCCGGTTGGGCGTGGCACGGACAGGCGCGCTGCCGGGCGACGCTCAGCGGGCGGTGCCGGGGTGGATTCAACGTCCGCCGGGCGCTTGTCTGCCGGCGCGCCGCCCTCGTGCAAGCGCGCTATCGCCGCTTTGCGCGCCGAGCGGCAGACGTCGGCCAGCAGCCACTCGTTACTGCCGGGAAGGCGCAGCCAGACGGCCTTCCAGGCATTGCGGTTGCCGCTGCCGTGCAGATTGGCAAAGCAGGACGGCGACACCGCGTGCCCGTCATATTTGATTTCCGCCCCCACCACCGTGGCGAAATAGGGCTGGCGGCCGAAGCTGGCGCGTAGCCTTGTTCCCTCGGGAAGGAAAACCTGCTTCCATTGGTATCCCGCCTCGGTCGCCGCAGCAGGCTGCTGCGCGGCCGGCGGCGCGGGCTTGATGTAGTTGCGAATTGCCTCGATAACGAAGGGTTCCTGGGCAAAGGAATCCGACCAGAAAGTGCCTGTGAATTCGCCCAATTCGACGAGCACATCGTCGGGCACGCGGATCGGGAAATGGAGGCTATACGTGGACATGGTGGGGGCTCCCTAAAATCGGTTTTTACTAAGCACTGCTAACCACTACTGACCAGTACTACAGCGCGCGATCACTTACTAAAAATTCCTCTGCGAACGCTAAGCGGTACTAATTTCTCCCGCCTATATTCGTTAGAGCCGCTTAGCACCGTTTAGTTCCGAAAATATCGCAAACTCGCGCGAAATATCGGTGGTTAGCGTTGGGTAGTAAGGGTTATCACGTTTTAGTAAAAGCCGAGAAAAAGGGCACGCCCCGCGTGCACCATAGGAGCATTCCGATTTTTATGGAGTTATGCCTAGCGGTCGATGCGGGTGGTCATCAGGATCGAGGTGGCGGTGCGTTCCACGCCGTCGAGCGCGCCGATGCGGTCGACCACGCCGTCCAGCTCCTCCACCGAGCCCGCTTCGACACCGGCGATGAAATCATATATACCGTTTACAGAATGCAGCGTGCGCACGTGGGAAAGCTTGCGCAAAGCGCTTTCGATGCCGGGCGTGAGTTTGGGCGTGGCGGTGATCATCACCAGCGCCCGCACCAGTCCGGCGCGATAGTCGGCGCTGGTGCGCACCGTGTAGCCGATCACCACGCCGGAGCGCTGCAGCCGGTCTATCCGGCTTTGCACCGTCGTGCGCGACAGGCCGAGCTTGCGCGCCAGATCGCTGGTGGTGGCGCGCGCGTTCTCGCGCAGCAGCGCCAGCAATTGCTGATCGATGTCGTCCATGTTTTCCTTTTGCCGAAATATTCGTCAGTTTGCTCAGTATATTCCCGCAATTCGTCGGCTTGCGCAATGCAATTTGCCGTAGCCGTCCGCACAATAATGCTATTGAATTTGAGGAGAATATCGATGCGCGACGTGATCATTGTCGGCGGCGGCCACAACGGCCTGGTGTGTGCCCACTATCTGGCCAAGGCAGGATTGAAAGTCACGGTGCTGGAGCAGCGCGGCGTGGTCGGCGGCGCGGCGGTGACCGAGGAATTCCATCCGGGCTTCCGCAATTCCGTGGCCGCGTACACCGTCTCGCTGCTCAACCCCAAGGTGATCCGCGACCTGGAGCTGGTCAGGCAAGGGCTGAAGATCGTCGAACGCCCGTTGTCGAACTTCCTGCCGCTGGACGACGGCCGCTATCTGAAAGTCGGCCCCGGCAAGACCGCCGAGGAAGTCGCCAAGTTCTCCCGGCGCGACGCCGACCGCCTGCAAGCCTATGGCGAACATCTGGAAGTGGCCGCCGAACTGCTGCGCGACACCGTGCTGCAAACGCCGCCCAACCTGGTCCAGGGCAGCTGGCTCAGCGCCCTGCCCGAGCTGATCAAGGCCGGCGGCCTGGGCAACCGCATGCGCAAGCTGCCGCTGGCCACCCAGCGCGAGCTGCTCGACCTGTTCACCAAATCGGCCGGCGACTATCTGGACGGCTGGTTCGAGAGCGCGCCGATCAAGGCCGCCTTCGGCTTCGACAGCATCGTCGGCAACTACGCCAGTCCGTACACGCCCGGTTCCGCCTATGTGCTGCTGCACCATGTGTTCGGCGAGGTGAACGGCAAGAAAGGCGCGTGGGGCCACGCCATCGGCGGCATGGGCGCCATCACGCAGGCGATGGCCAGGGCGGCCGAGGCGCGCGGGGTCGAGATCCGCACCGGCTGCGGCGTCCGGGAAGTGTTGCTGAGTAAGGATCAAGCCCAGGGCCGCGCCGTGGGCGTGGTCACCGCGCAGGGCGAGCGGCTCGATGCGCGGGTGGTGGTGTCCAACCTCAATCCGCGCCTGCTGTACACGTCCTTGGTCGATCCGGCCGCCCTGCCCGCCGACTTCCTGCGCCGCATGGAAGGCTGGCGCTGCGGCTCCGGCACCTTCCGCATGAACGTGGCGCTGTCGGAGCTGCCGGACTTCAGCTGCCTGCCCGGCAAGGCGATGGCGGAGCATCATGGCAGCGGCATCATCATCGCCCCCAGCCTCGACTACATGGAGCGGGCCTACCACGACGCCCGCGCGCTGGGCTGGGCGCGCAAGCCCATCGTCGAAGTGCTGATTCCGTCCACGCTGGACCCGACCCTGGCGCCGCCCGGCCAGCACGTGGCCAGCCTGTTCTGCCAGCACGTGGCGCCGCAGTTGCCCGACGGCGCCAGCTGGGACCAGCACCGCGACACCGTGGCCGACCTGATGATAGCGACCGTCAACCACTACGCGCCCAACTTCAAGCAGTCCGTGCTGGGCCGGCAGATCATGAGCCCGCTGGACCTGGAGCGCACCTTCGGCCTGGTCGGCGGCGACATCTTCCACGGCCAACTGGGACTGGACCAGCTGTTCTCGGCGCGGCCGATGCTGGGCCACGCCGATTATCGCGGCCCGATCGCCGGGCTGTACACCTGCGGCGCCGGCACCCACCCGGGCGGCGGCGTGACCGGCGCGCCGGGACACAACGCCGCGCACGAGATCCTGCGCGACTTCAAGCAGAGAAAATATGCGTAGTTAGTGGGCCAGCAAGGCGGCGTAACGGTCGATGTCGACGTTGCCGCCGCTGATGATGACGCCGATGCGCTTGCCTTGCAGCTGGTCCTTCATCGCCCGCGCGGCGGCGAAGCCCAGGCAGCCGGTCGGCTCCACCACCATCTTCATGCGCGCCGCGATGAAGCGCATTTCGTGGCGCAGCTGCTCGTCGCCGACGGTCAGGATATCGTCCACGTCGCGCTGGATGATGGGGAAGGTCAGCTTGCCCAGGTGCTGGGTCTGGGCGCCGTCGGCGATGGTCTTCGGCGTGTCGATATGCACGATGGCGCCGCTGCGGAACGATTGCTGGCCGTCGTTGCCCGCTTCCGGCTCCACGCCGTAGATCCTGGTCGACGGCGAGATCGCGCGCGACGCCAGCGCCGAGCCGCTCAGCAGGCCGCCGCCGCCCAGGCAGACGAACAGCGCGTCCAGGTGGCCCACCGTCTCCAGCAATTCCTTGGCCGCCGTGCCCTGCCCGGCGATCACGTCCGGATGGTCGTAGGGCGGGATCAGGGTCAGGCCGTGTTGCTGGGCCAGGTCGCGGCCGATCTGTTCGCGGTCTTCGGTGTAGCGGTCGTAGCTCACCACTTGCGCGCCGTAGCCGCGCGTGGCGGCCACCTTGGAGGCAGGCGCATCCAATGGCATGACGATGGTGGCCGGAATGCCCAGCAGCCTGGCCGCCAGCGCGATCGCCTGCGCATGGTTCCCCGACGAAAACGCCACCACGCCGGCGCGGCGCTGCTCGGGCGTGAAGCGCGCCAGGGCGTTGTAGCCGCCGCGGAACTTGAACGCGCCCATGCGCTGCATGTTCTCGCACTTGAAGAACACCTCGGCGCCCAGCTCTTCGTTGGCGGTGCGCGAGGTGGCCACCGGCGTGTGGTGGGCGTGGCCGGCGATGCGCTCCGAGGCGGCCAGCACGTCGGCGTAGGTTGGGAGCTTCAGTTGGTTCATGGTTTTCCTTGTCTTTACCAGGGCCAGGCGATATGGGTGCCCGTGCCAGTTGCCAAAGCGCGCCGTTGCAGCATGCGCGCCACCGAAAGATCCTGCAGAAAAGATGCGGGCGTCGTTATTGGACATCGCGGGCATCGTTGTACACCGTGGCGCGCGAGACGTTCAAATAATTGGCGACGATATCCATGGCGCGCCGCACATCGCCCAGGCCCGATTCCTTCAGTTCGCGCATCAGCGCCTTGCGCTCCTCGGCCTTGAGCGCGCGCGGCGTGGTGGCCAGGCGCGCGGCGAACTGGTCGATGCGGGCGCGGAGGGCGTCGGCGCCGGCCGGCTCCAGCGTCTCGCGCACGGCGGCATCGTTGTCGACCGCGCTGAACTGGGTCAGCAAGGCGTTCAGGCTGCGGAACACCGTCAGGTCGACGTTCAGGCACAGCGCGGCGACGTACTGGCCGGCGCTGTCCTTGATGCCGATCGAGGTGCTCTTGGCGCGGCGGCCGTCGGCGAAGGTGTTGGGGTAGTTGGCGATCACCTGGGCGACGCCGGGATCGGCGGCGCGCGCCAGCCCCAGCTCGGTGGCCGGCGCGCCGACGGCGCGGCCGGACAGCTTGTTGTGGATCGCCAGGATGGCGTGCTCGGGATCGGTCAGATCGTGCAGCACCACTTCGCAGAACGGCGCCAGGGTCTGGCCCAGGCCGTCGGCGACCTGGCGCAGCTGGTCCAGCAGGTTTTGCTGTTCGGGTGTCTTTTTCATTTGCACATATTATCTTGTTTTAGATTATTTGTGTAAAAGCCACGAAAATAGTACGACCGGTCATTTTTTTGCTACACTCTTTGAACAAAAAACCACCTGGAGACTCACATGCGTACTTTGAAATTCCTGGGCCTGGCGGTTGCGGCCTTCCTGTCGATCGCCCCCGCCTTCGCCGACGACGCCTCGCCTATCGGCCTGTGGAAAAATATCGACGACAAGACCGGCAAGCCGAAGGCGCTGATCCGCGTCACCGAAACCAACGGCGTGCTGCAAGGCCAGATCGAGAAACTGTTCCGCGAACCCGGCGAAGACCAGGCGCCGAACTGCGAAAAATGCCAGGACGCGCGCAAGGGCAAGCCGGTGATCGGCATGGTCATCATGAGCAATCTGAAGAAGGACGGCGACGAATACAACGGCGGCCAGATCCTCGACCCGGACAACGGCGAGACCTACAAGTGCAAGCTGCACCTGACCGACGGCGGCAAGAAGCTGAGCATGCGCGGCTACATCGGCGTGCCGATGCTGGGCCGTTCGCAGGTGTGGGTGCGCCAGGAGTAAGCACCCGCCCTATTCCCGGCGCTTGCCCCGCTTAAGCGCCGGCGCCTTGGCGGCGACGGGCGACCAAGCCCAGCATGCCGAGGCCGGCGAACAGCATCGCATAGGTTGCCGGCTCCGGCACCGCCGCGACCGCGATATCCAGGCGGCCGATGGATTGCTGGTTATTGAAGTTCAGCGCGGTCCAGTCGAAGTTGGCCGGCACGTAGTTGCCGTCGTCGACAAAGCTCAGGTAGGGATTGCCGGTGGCGACATGCACCACGCCGTGCTCGTCGATACCCTGGTTCGGTCCGCTCTGGCCGCCGCCGATGCCGTAGGCGCCGTTGGCCAGCGAGTAGGCGAAGTTGTTCTGCTCGGTGCCGGCGTCATACACATGGCCGGCGCCGCCCAGCGCCAGCGACAGGCTGCCGCCACCCGCCAGCGACGACAGGTCGATCGCCTTGGCGTCGTCATTCCCAATAAAGAAATCGTTGCTGAGCACGACCATCGCGGCGTAGCTCAGGTAGCGGTTAGCGCCGTTCAGGTCGACGTTGTGCAAGGTGAACGTGCTGCTGGCGCCGGGGAAGCGCGGGCCGTTGGGCAGCGTGGTCTGGACGCCGCCGGCCACCTGGCTGGCGAAGTTCGACGTCAGCACGCCGGCGTTGCCGTCCTCGGCCGCGCGCTCGACCGCCACCGAGGCCGCGCTGCCCACATCGAAGCTGTCGAAGCTGCCGTTATGCAGCCCCAGCCACAACGGCGCGACGCCGACCCCGCCTGCCGGCGCGGTATTGGTGAAGGTGAACGTGACGTCGGCCGCCTGGGCGGCGCAGGCGGACAGGCTGACGCAGGCGGCCAGCACGGCCTTGGCAAGAGTATAAGGTTTCATCTGAGGTCTTCCTTGGTGAGGTGAACAGGATGCCGCGCCGATGCGCGGCTCGTGTTGGTCACATGACATCACGCCATCCTTACAATGATTTCATTTTTATATTTTTTGTATCCGTTGTAAGGATGCCGCAGCGGCCTCGACTAAGAGCGCCAGCGTACATACCGGCGCCGTTGTGCATGAGACCGTGGAACACTTGCCTATCGCACACAGCGAAGGCCGCCAGTTGGCCCACTGTTTCAGCACAAAGGAAACATCATGAAATTCCTGCAACGATCCACCCAGACCCTGATCTGTTCCGTCGGCCTGCTCGCCGCCGCCCTGCTGGCGGGCTGCGGCGGCGGCGACCAGGGGCGCGATCCCATCCTCGGCCTGCCGGCCGCCACGCTGGTGTCGCTGGCGGTGACGCCGCCGGCGCCCAGCATCGCCCTCGGCACCACCCAGCAGTTCAGCGCCAGCGCCATCTATAGCGACGGCTCCACGCAGGCGGTCGCCGCCGCCTGGAGCTCCGCCACCCCGGCCGTGGCCAGCGTCGCCGCCACCACCGGCCTGGCCACCAGCGCCGGCGTCGGCACGTCCGTCATCAGCGCCGCCTTCAACGGCAAGACCGCCTCGGCCACGCTGACCGTCACCCCGGCCGCGCTGCTGTCGATCGCCGTCGCGCCGCAAGCGCCGACCGTGCGGATCGCCGCCTCGCGCCAGCTGGCCGTCATCGGCACCTATTCCGACGCCAGCACCCAGGACCTGACCGCCGGTTCGACCTTCGTGTCGGCCACCCCGGCCAGCGCCACCGTCAACGCCGGCGGCCTGGTCACCGGTGTCGCACTGGGCACCTCGGTGCTCACCGCCAGCAGCAATGGCAAGAACGCCAGCACCACCGTCACCGTGCCCGCCGCCACGCTCGCCAGCATCGCCGTCACCCCGGCCAACCCCACCGTCCTGATCGGCGGCCAGCAGCAATTCGTCGCCACCGCCACCTACTCGGATAACAGCACCGCCCTGGTCACCGGCAGCGCCGCCTGGAGCGCCAGCACCCCGGCCATCGGCACCATCACCACGACCGGCCTGGCCACCGGCGTCGCCGTCGGCACCACCACCGTCAGCGCCACCGTCGGCGCCAAATCGGGCAGCGCCGCGCTGAGCGTGACCGCCGGCGTGCTGCCGCCGCTGCCACCAGTGGCCCAGCCTGTCGCGCTGGGCAACGCCGCCAGCTTCGCCGTCCTGGCCGGCACCTCGCTGACCAACAACGCCGGCGGCACCACGCTGATCACCGGCGATGTCGGCTCGCCGTCGCAAACCACCGATCCGACCCTGGTGGCAGGCTTCACCAACTACAAATCCGGCGCCATCCTGGCCGGCGCCCTGGCCGACCTGCAAGTGGCCATCAGCAACGCCAACGGCCGCAGCTGCGACGTCAGCTTCGCCGGCGACATCGACCTCGGCGGCCAGACCTTCGCCCCGGGCGTCTACTGCTACGCCGGCGCCATCAACATCACCGGCACCGTGACCTTGAGCGGTCCCGGCGTGTACATCTTCCGCACCGCGCTGACCTTGAACTCGACCGCCAATTCGATCGTCGCCCTGGGCAACGGCGCCACCGCAGCCAATGTCAACTGGCTGCCGGTCGGCCCGACGACGCTGGGCGCCAACAGCGTCTTCAAGGGCAACATCCTGGGCCAGTCGGCGGCGATCACGGTGGGCGACAACACCACGCTGCTCAACGGCCGCGTGCTGACCGCCGCCGCCGTCACGCTGCGCAACAACCAGATCGCCAAATAAACGCTCACCTCTCGGGAACCTCATCATGACCATCGCTAAAAAAATCGGAACACTGAGCGCGCTCACCTGCGCCATGCTCGCCATGCAGCTGGCGCAGGCGGAAGAACCCTTCGTCAACCCGGACTGGGCCAACAGCGCCTGGTACCTGGGCGCCGGCGTCGGCCGCTCGCGCGCCAACATCGACCAGCAGCGCCTGACCACCAGCCTGCAGGCGAACGGCGCCAGCGTCACCGCCTTCAACACCGACCAGCGCGACACCGGCTACAAGCTGTTTGTCGGCAAGCAGCTGAACCGCTATCTGGCTGTCGAGCTGGGCTACTTCGACCTGGGCAAGTTCGGCTTCAACGCCACCACCTCCGGCAACGGCGTGCTCAACGGCGAGGCCGGCTTCCGCGGTGCCAACCTGGACCTGCTGGCGCAACTGCCGCTGACCGAGCGGCTGTCGCTGCTGGGCCGGGTCGGCGCCAACTACGCCAAGACCAGCACGCACTTCAGCGGCAACCGCCTGGCGGCCGTCACCGGCCCCGATCAGAGCGAGCACAAGTTCAACCCCAAGGCCGGCGTCGGCCTGGAGTACAAGCTGAACGAAGCGCTGGCGCTGCGCGGCGAGGTCGAGCGCTACCGCGTCAACGACGCCGTCGGCAATCGCGGCAATGTCGACCTGCTGTCGGTCAGCCTGGTCTACAAGCTGGGCCGGCCGGCGCACAGCGCACCGGTGTATGTCGAACCGCCGGCGGCCGCGCCGGCGCCGCCACCGCCACCGATGGTGGCGCCGCTGCCCCCGCCGGCGCCGAAAGCGCCGCAGCCGACCTCGGAGAAAGTCTCGTTCGCCGCCGAAGCGCTGTTTGATTTCGACAAGTCCGCCGTCAAGCCGGACGGCAAGGCCGCGCTGGACGACCTGCTGGCCAAGCTGCAAGGCATGGACACCGAGGTCATGGTCACCGTCGGCCATACCGACTCGGTCGGCGCCAGCGATTACAACCAGAAGCTGTCGCTGCGCCGCGCCGAAGCGGTCAAGGCCTACTTGGTGAGCAAGGGCGTGGACGCGTCGCGCATCTACACCGAAGGCAAGGGCGAGAGCCAGCCGCTGGCGGACAACCGCACCGCCGAAGGCCGCGCCAAGAACCGCCGCGTGACGGTCGAAGTGGTCGGCACCCGTACCGTCAAGTAAGCCAGGGCGGGACGCCCCGACTATCCACGCTGCGGCAGAGCGTGGATAATGGGGCGCTCCCCCAACCAGGCTGATGGCATGAAAATATTCCTGATACTGGTCGGCTGCCTGGCCGTCGCGCTGGGCATCCTCGGCATCTTCCTGCCGCTGCTGCCGACCACCCCCTTCCTGCTGCTGGCCTCGGCCTGTTTCGCGCGCGGCTCGACCCGCCTGCACCACTGGCTGCTGACCAACCGCGTCTTCGGCAACTACCTGCGCGACTACGAGAACGGCAAGGGCATCCCCTTGCGCGGCAAGATCTGGACGCTGATTTTCATGTGGGCGTCGCTGGCTTACTCGATGTGGCGGGTGGACCAGCCCGGCTTGCAGATCATGTTGCTGCTCGTCGGCAGCTGCGTGACCATCTACCTGACCCGCTACGTGCCCACCATGCGCATCCCGAAATAATCACGCGCCGCGCGCCGCGCGCTGTATCTTGCTGATGTGCCGGTCCAGGCTGTTGGCGAAGTTTTGCCGGTCGCCCTGGTTGAACGCGGCCGGGCCGCCGGTGTCGACGCCGCTGCCGCGCAGCTCGTCCATGAAGGCGCGCATGGTCAGCATCTGCGCGATGTTGTCGTTGGTGTAGAACTCGCCGCGCGGATTGAGCGCGTAGCCGCCCTTCTTCAGCACGTCCGACGCCAGCGGGATGTCGCCGGTGACCACCAGGTCGCCCGGCGCCAGCAAACGCACGATTTCCTGGTCGGCCACGTCGGCGCCGGACGGCACTTGCACCGAGCGGATGTGGCGCGACGGCGGCACCCGCAGCAACTGGTTGGCCACCAGCGTGACCTGCAGCGGCACGCGCTCGGCCACGCGGTAGAGGATGTCCTTGATGACCGCCGGACAGGCGTCGGCGTCGACCCAGATCTGCATCACAGGTCCCACAATTCGCCGTTGGGACTGGTGCGCGGCGGCGTCACGCCGAAGTGCTGGTAGGCGGCCGGCGTGGCGACGCGGCCGCGCGGCGTGCGCTGCAGGAAGCCTTGCTGGATCAGATAGGGTTCCAGCACGTCCTCGATGGTGTCGGCCGCCTCGCCGATGGCCGCCGCCAGGTTGCCGATGCCGACCGGGCCGCCGCCGAACTTGAACAGCACCGCTTCGAGCAGCTTGCGGTCCATGACGTCGAAGCCGACCGTGTCGACGTCGAGCATGACCAGCGCGGCGTCGGCGGTGGCCTTGGTGATGTCGCCGTTGCTCTTGACCTCGGCGTAGTCGCGCACCCGGCGCAGCAGGCGGTTGGCGATGCGCGGCGTGCCGCGCGCGCGGCGGGCGATCTCCACCGCGCCGTCCGGGGCGATGTTGGCCTTCAGCAGCGCGGCGCTGCGGGTGACGATCTTGGTCAGTTCCTCGGTGTTGTAGAACTCCAGCCGGGCGACGATGCCGAAGCGGTCGCGCAGCGGATTGGTCAGCATGCCGGCGCGGGTGGTGGCGCCGACCAGGGTGAACGGCTGCAGGTCCAGCTTGACGGAACGCGCCGCCGGGCCCTCGCCGATCATGATGTCGATCTGGTAGTCCTCCAGCGCCGGGTACAGGATCTCCTCGACCACCGGCGACAGGCGGTGGATCTCGTCGATGAACAGCACGTCGTTCGCTTCCAGGTTGGTCAGGATGGCGGCCAGGTCGCCCGGACGTTCCAGCACCGGGCCGGAGGTCTGGCGCAGGTTGACGCCCATCTCGCGCGCGATGATGTTGGCCAAGGTGGTCTTGCCCAGGCCCGGCGGGCCGAACAGCAAGGTGTGGTCGAGCGCCTCCTTGCGCTTGCGGGCGGCGGCGATGAAGATTTCCAGCTGGTCGCGGATCTTGGACTGGCCGACGTATTCATCGAGATGCTTGGGGCGCAAAGCGCGCTCGATCGCCTCCTCATTCGGCGACGACGGCGCCGCGTCGATGATGCGTGGTTCGGTGAAACTGTCGGTCTGGATGCTCATGCAGGTGCTGGTTGCCTATTCAATCAAGTATCTGGGTTGGTATGATGCGTTGTTGGTAATTGTTCAGTGCAACCTTGGTCGCTTGCAACTGCTGCTGCTCTTGCTCGGATAGCATGCGTGCGGCAACGCCCGCCAATTCGGACGGAGAATCAATTTTCACCACCAGTGATTCTACCTTGCCTTCAGCGATCAACTGCTTCCAAGCCCTCAATGATTCTTTCAGCCGAGCGAGTTCGGCTAAGATATCGGGCTTCTGACGCGGTGAGGGATTCGAATCCGAAGCCGAACCGTTGCCGCCACCAATATTCGATGTGTCCATGCTGCCTCCGTAGTTCAGATAGCTTTTCCTCTGAAAGTGCCAACTCCGCTGAATAATCCTTGCCGGTTAAAACCGTTGCGCCGATAACGCGCCCTTTTTGCGCCTGTATATGACCTCGCAAATTGGCAAGCGTTCCACCTTGTCCAACAAAATCGTCTACCAGCAGATAGTTTAGGCCAATTACAATCGATCCACCGAAAACCGCCTGCCGTTGCAGCCGCTCATAGCCGTTGGCGCCAGTGTGGCTGACTTTGTTGGTTTGGATTATCCGGGGCTCTCGCGGCCATTTGAGAAAGGCCGAAATCACCCACGTCATAGCATCAGGTATGGCGTTGACGCCAGACGCCTCCTCGGCGTGCGCACTGACCAATATCGGGGCATGCTCATTAAACCGTTTCCATAGCTGCTCCAGAATCTTGGGAGAAATTGCAGCGCTGGCTAGTTCCATCGCAGCAAGGCCATCGCCCGCCTTGGCGGCGGAATAGACAGGATGCGTCTTTACGAAACTCTCCGATGCGTGAATAAAAACCGCAGGGAAATGGTTCCAGGGAAAGCGTGGGGCTTGGTCCATGATCGGCGGCTCCGCTTGGCTCGATGGTCGAGCATAGGCGGGGCCGCCTGCGATTCAATTGAGGCGTATCAGCCTTTGGAGAGCGCCTTCAGCGCCTGCTTGATGCCGTCCGAGACGCCGCTGCCGGCGGGGACGGTCTTCAGTGCCAGCAAGGCTTCCTTGTCGGAATAGCCCAGCGCCAGCAACGCGTTCAGGATATCGGATTGCGAATCCGGCACGGCGTGCGCGCCGCCGGCGCCGATATCCGCGCCCAACTTGCCCTTCAGTTCCAGCAGCAAGCGCTCGGCGGTCTTCTTGCCGATCCCCGGCACCTTGATCAGGCGGCCCGACTCCTGCAACGTCACCGCCTGCGCCAGGTCGGCGATCGACATGCCCGACAGGATCGACAGCGCGGTGCGCGCGCCGACGCCGGTGATCTTGATCAGCTGGCGGAACACCGCGCGCTCCTCGGCGTTGCCGAAGCCGAACAGCAGGTGCGCATCCTCGCGGATCGCCTGGTGCGTGAACAGCACCACTTTCTCGCCCACGCCGGGCAGGTTGTAGAAGGTGCTCATCGGCACATCGACTTCATAGCCGACGCCGCCGCAGTCAACCAGCAGTTGCGGCGGATTTTTTTCAAGCAGAATACCGGAGAGACGACCGATCATCGTGTGATTGCCTTTAAAGAGGAAGGGTTAGCCGACCAGGCGGCCGTTTTTCATGCGCAGGCCGGCCAGCGGACCGCGCGCGGCCGTGCTCGTGCCCTGGCCGGCGCCGGCGATCAGGGTCAGCGTTTCGCGGCTGTGGGCGTGGCAGATGGCGACGCCGAGCGCATCGGCGGCGTCGGAGCCGGGCAGGCCGGGCAGCGACAGCAGCCGCGCCACCATGTCCTGCACCTGCGCCTTGACCGCGCGGCCGGTGCCCACCACCGCCTGCTTGACCTGGGTCGGCGAATACTCGGCCACGCTCAGCTCGGCCGACACCAGCGCGCAAATGGCCGCGCCGCGCGCCTGGCCCAGCAGCAGGGTCGATTGCGGATTGACGTTGACGAACACCTGCTCGATGGCGGCGTAGTCGGGTTGGTAGGTGCGGGCCACCTCGGCCACGCCGTCCAGGATCACCTTGAGGCGGGCGGGCAGATCCCCGTCGCCACTCTTGATGGTGCCGGAAGCGATGTAGCGCAGCCTGGCGCCCTGCTTGTGGATGACGCCAAAGCCGGTGGTGCGCAAGCCGGGGTCGATGCCGAGAATAATCATTCCCGGATTGTAACCGGGAACATTGAATGCTGTATATAAAAACAGTGCGGCGGATGTGTCCGCCGCACTGTGCAAGCTTGCGGCCTTCTAGTGCTAAATGAGGTTGCTGAAACGCGGTCGCAGCGAGGCGCGGGGCCGAACACAGTGCGCTAGCACGGCAAGGCTCCGTAACGAAGCTGCGGCCGCGTTTCAGCGACCGATTAGTGGCGGAAGTGGCGGGTGCCGGTGTACAGCATGACCACGCCGCGCTCGTCGGCGGCGTCGATCACTTCCTGGTCGCGCATCGAGCCGCCCGGGTGGATCACACAGGTCGCGCCGGCGTCGACCACCACGTCCAGGCCGTCGCGGAACGGGAAGAAGGCGTCCGACGCCACGACCGAACCGGTCAGCGACAGGCCGGCGTTCTGCGCCTTGATCGAGGCGATGCGGGCCGAGTCGATACGGCTCATCTGGCCGGCCCCCACGCCCAGCGTCATATTGTTACCGCAGAAGACGATGGCGTTGGACTTGACGTACTTGGCCACGCGCCAGGCGAACATCAGGTCCTGCAGTTGCTGCGGCGTGGGCTGCAGCTTGCTGACCACCTTCAGGTCGCCGATCAGCACGTTCTTGGAGTCGGCCGACTGCACCAGCAGGCCGCCGCCGACGCGCTTGAAGTCCATCGCGTTGACGCCCGCCTTTCCTGCCGCCAGCGGGATTTCCAGCAACCGCACGTTCTGCTTGGCCGACAGGATCTGCCTGGCTTCGGCGGTGAAGCTCGGCGCGATCAGCACTTCGACGAACAGCTTGGCCAGCTCGGTGGCGGCGGCGGCGTCGACTTCGACGTTGAAGGCGATGATGCCGCCGAAAGCCGAGGTCGGATCGGTCTGCAGCGCGCGCTGGTAGGCGTCTACCGCGTTGGCGCCCAGCGCCACGCCGCACGGATTGGCGTGCTTGACGATCACGCAGGCGGCGCTCTGGTCGAAGCTGCCCATGCTCTTGACGCATTCCCATGCGGCGTCCGCATCGGCGATGTTGTTGAACGACAATTCCTTGCCCTGCAGCTGGCGATAGTTGGCCAGCGCGCCTTCGGTCCGGGTGACGTCGCGGTAGAACGCGGCCGACTGGTGCGGGTTTTCGCCGTAGCGCATGTCCTGCACTTTTTCAAACGCCACGTTCAGCGTGTTCGGATAGGTGTTGCGGCTGGCGTGGGCGCGGGTCGCGTCCAGGCTGGTCAGGTAGTTGGCGATGGCGCCGTCGTACTGCGCGGTGTGCGCGTAGACCTTGGTGGCCAGCTTGAAACGGGTATCGTAGCTGACGTAGCCGGGAGCGTTGTTGCTGGCCTTCATTTCAGCCAGCACCACGCCGTAGTCGGCCGGGTCGCAGATGACCACCACGTCCTTGTGGTTCTTGGCGGACGAGCGCAACATGGCCGGGCCGCCGATGTCGATGTTCTCGATCGCGTCTTCCAGCGTGCAGCTATCCTTGGCCACGGTGGCCTGGAACGGATACAGGTTGACCACCACCATGTCGATGGTCGGAATGTTGTGCTCTTCCAGCTTGGCCATGTGCTCAGGGAAATCGCGGCGGGCCAGGATGCCGCCGTGGACTTTCGGGTGCAGCGTCTTGACGCGGCCATCGAGCATCTCCGGGAAGCCGGTGTAGTCGGCCACTTCGGTCACGGCCACGCCGTTGTCGGCCAGCAGTTTGGCGGTGCCGCCGGTCGACAGGATGTTGACGCCCATGGCGGACAGCGCGCGGGCGAAGTCCAGCACACCGGTTTTGTCGGAGACGGAGATGAGAGCTTGTTTAATCATGGCTTGAGTGGGGCTAGTGGTTGAATATGAGGGGATGACGTATTCGGTATTGCGGGTGCGGCAACAGCGGCCGTCCCCAGCCACTCATGCCGGAAAAACGCGCGCCGTTACAGCAGGCCGTGTTCTTGCAGTTTTTTGCGCAAGGTATTGCGGTTGATGCCCAGCATCTGCGCGGCATGCGACTGGTTGCCGTCGGCGCGCGTCATGACCACTTCCAGGATCGGTTTTTCCACGGTCAGCACGACCATGTCGTAGATATTCGATGCCTGCTGCTCGCCCAGGTCGTTGAAGTAATCTTCAAGGCTCTTCTGGACTACTTCCTGGATACTTTCTTTGCTCATTTTATATCGTTCGCTTTTAATCTGTTGACGCTGGTAAATCGCTGCGGGGCTTTTGGCCCTGGCGCTCACCCTTCTGATCCGACTTTTTTAGGCTCACTACGCCGTCTTATGCTGCTTCCAATGCTACAGGGAGGCGGTATTGTAACCGCTCGCCGACACGCCACTGGGATTCGAAAAATTGATCGACGGCAATCAGTTGTTCTTCGGTGGACTCCAGCAGGTTCATTTTCTGCCGGAATTCCTCGCCGCCCTGCAGGTCGCGCACATACCAGCCTATGTGTTTGCGCGCGGTGCGCACGCCCAGGTAGTCGCCGTAGAAGGCGTAGTGGGCGCGCAGGTGTTCATCCATCAGCGCGCGCACCTCGTCCACATACGGCGCCGGCAGATGGGTGCCGGTGCGCAGGTAATGGTCGATCTCGCGGAAGATCCACGGCCGGCCCTGGGCGGCGCGGCCGACCATGACGGCGTCGGCGCCGGTGTAGTCGAGCACGAACCTGGCCTGCTCCGGCGTGGTGATGTCGCCGTTGGCCACCACCGGAATGGCAACCGAGCGCTTGACCGCCGCGATGGTGTCGTACTCGGCGTCGCCGGTGTAGCCGTCGGCGCGGGTGCGGCCGTGCAGGGTCAGCATGGCGATGCCGGCGTCCTCGGCGATGCGCGCGATGTTCAGCGCGTTTTTATTGGCGCGGTTCCAGCCGGTGCGGAATTTCAGCGTGACGGGCACGTCGACCGCGCCGACCACGGCGTCGAGGATCTGCCTGACCAGCAGCTCGTCCTGCAACAGCGCCGAACCGCACCAGGCGTTGCAGACTTTCTTGACCGGGCAACCCATGTTGATGTCGATGATCTGGGCGCCGCGCTCGACGTTGAAGCGGGCGCAGTCGGCCAGGTCCTTGGGATCGGCGCCGGCGATCTGCACCGCCTTCGGCGCCATCTCGCCGGTGTGGTCGGTACGGCGCGAGCTTTTTTCGGTCGCCCACAAGCGCGGGTTCGAGGCCGCCATTTCGGACACCGCATAGCCGGCTCCGAGCTGTTTGCACAGCTGGCGGAAGGGGCGATCGGTGACGCCGGCCATGGGGGCGACGAAAACGTTGTTGCGCAGTAAATGAGGGCCGATTTGCACTGGCGATACCTGGATGGGAAGAAGGAACCCTCTATTTTAACCGAAGGGCTGCTCAAATAATAAGCACTATTTTTTATGGATACGGCAAATGTGCAGCCCTGCCGTTATGAACGAACATTTCCGTGCATAAACTATCAGCACGGTCGTCAGACAATGTCGTCCATCGCGGCCAGGCTCAGGTGGTCGACTTCGCCCCAACTGGTGAGCGCCAACTTACCGTCCGCCCAAGTGAACCGGTTGATGCTGGCGTTCTTGACCTGGAAGTCGCGCGGGCTGTCGAGCGACATGCCGACCGCCGCCCGGTAGGCGCACTCCAGCACGCCGCCGTGGGCGACGATGGCGATGGTGCGGCCGGGGTGGCGTTGCGCCCATTCGGCGATGCCGTCGGTGGAACGCTGGTAGAACTGGCGGAAGCTTTCCGCCTCCCGCTTGCCGGCCGGCATGACGGCGTCGATATCGCGCGCCTGCCACAGCGCGTACTCGGCCGGGTATTGCAGCGCGATGTCGGCATACAACATGCCTTCGAACACGCCGTAGCAGCGCTCGCGCAGCTGGTCGTCGGTCTGCACGTGCAGGCCGTCGTACTGGTCGGCCACGGCTTGCGCGGTCTGCATCGCCCGCTGCAGGTCGCTCGAGACCAGCACCTCCACCTGCTCGGCGGCCAGCGCCAGCGCCAGCGCGTTGGCCTGGCGGGCGCCCTCGTCATTGAGCGGGATGTCGGTATGGCCTTGCAGGCGGCGCACGGCGTTCCAGGAAGTCTCGCCGTGGCGGATCAGCAAAATAGTGGTGTTCTTCATGCAATCTTTTTTCTGGACCGGCGCACCTGGGCGGCCAGGGCCGGGTTCAGGGTGTAGGTGCCGATCAATTGGGCTTCGTCGATGATGTGGCCGTGCAAGGCGTCGAGCAGGTCGGCGCAGTTGAAGCGCCCTTCCAGTTCCAGCCGCGGCGTATCGAGCGCATAGAGCCGGAAAATATAGTGGTGCAGGCGCTCATCGTTAAACGGCGGACAGGGGCCATCATACCCGTAATAGTCGCCGGCCATGGCCGGGTCGGCCGAAAACCAGCCGCTGTAGTCGTTGACGCCCTGGCGCAGCATCAGGCCGTCCAGCGCCACCTCCGGGCCGGGCTTGCCGTGCGCGGTCACGCCGCTAGCCAGCGCGCCTGCCGCGATAGCTGGCAGGCTGAGCGGGATATCGACCAGGCTCCAGTGGAAGAAGTCGCCGCGCGGCAGGCTTTCCGGCAGCGGGCAGCCGGCGCGGTTGACGTTGCTGGCGTCCTGCGGCGCGTCGCCGTCGATGCACAGCAGCGCCAGCGATTCGGTGCCGGCCGGCACGTCGCGCCAAGCCAGGTGGGGGTTGCGGTTGGCGGCCGGGACGACTTGCCCGTCCGCATCCAGCTTGCCAAAAGCGTATTCGGCCGGAATGACGCCGCCATCGCGAAAGCTGTCGCTCGAAAGTTTCATGCTTGTCTCCCAACCGCCTGTCTTATTTTGCGTTTGTTTGCAGCCAGAACGTCACCGGGCCGTCATTGGTCAGCGTGACTTTCATATCCGCGCCAAACTGGCCGGTTTCCACTACTTTATGCTTTTGGCGGGCTTGTTCAACAAAATAATCGAACAGGCGCAGACCGTCGGCCGGCGCCGCGGCAGGCGTGAACGAGGGCCGCGTGCCGGATTTGGTGTCGGCCGCCAAGGTGAACTGCGGCACCAGCAGCAGGCCGCCCGCCACGTCGGCGACGCTGCGGTTCATCTTGCCGGCCTCGTCCGCGAAGACCCGGTAGCCCAGCAATTTGGCCAGCAGCGCGTCGGCTTCCCTCTCCGTATCGCCGCGTTCGGCGCACACCAGCACCATCAAGCCGGCGTCGATGGCGCCGACGGTGGCGCCGTCGACCACCACGCTGGCGCCGCTGACGCGTTGCAGCAGCCCTATCATGCGGTCAGCGTCACGCGCGCGAACTTGCGCTTGCCCACTTGCAGCACAAAGGTGCCGGCCTCGACCTTCACCGCCTTGTCGCTGACGACGGCGCCGTCGATGCGCACGCCGCCCTGGTCGATCATGCGGCCCGCTTCCGACACCGACGCGCACAGCCCGGCCGATTTCAGCAGTTGCTGGATGCCGGCCGGCGCGCCCGGCAGCGTGATTTCCGCCACGTCGTCCGGGATGCCGCCCTTGGAGCGGTTGACGAAGTCGGTCAATGCCTCTTCCGCCGCCGCCTGCGAGTGGAAGCGGGCGACGATTTCCTGAGCCAGCGCCACCTTGGCGTCGCGCGGATTGGCGCCGCCGTCGACGGTGGCCTTCAGCGCGGCCAGGTCGGCCAGCGAGCGGAACGACAGCAGTTCGTAATATTTCCACATCATCACGTCGGAAATACTCATGATCTTGGCGAACATGGTGTTGGCCGGCTCGGTGATGCCGATGTAGTTGTTCTTCGATTTGGACATCTTGTCGACGCCGTCCAGGCCTTCCAGCAGCGGCATGGTCAAAATGCACTGCGGTTCCTGGTCGTAGTCCTTCTGCAGCTCGCGGCCTACCAGCAAGTTAAATTTCTGGTCGGTTCCACCTAGCTCAAGGTCCGCCTTCAAAGCGACCGAATCATAGCCCTGCATCAAGGGATAGAGGAACTCATGAACCGCGATCGGGGTCCCACTCTTGAAGCGTTTGCTGAAGTCGTCGCGTTCCATCATGCGCGCCACCGTGTAGTGCGAGGCCAGCTTGATCATGCCGCGCGCGCCCAGCGGATCGCACCATTCGGAGTTGTAGCGGATCTCGGTCTTGGCCGGGTCCAGCACCAGCGAGGCCTGCTTGAAGTAGGTCATGGCGTTTTGCTCGACCTGCTCGCGCGTCAGCGGCGGGCGGGTGGCGTTGCGGCCGGACGGGTCGCCGATCATCGACGTGAAATCGCCGATCAGGAAGATCACCTGATGGCCCAGGTCCTGCAGCTGGCGCATCTTGTTCAGCACAACGGTGTGGCCAAGGTGCAGGTCGGGTGCGGTAGGATCCAGGCCGAGCTTGATACGCAGCGGCACGCCGCTTTGCTCGGAGCGCGCCAGCTTTTGGGCGAACTCGCTTTCAATCAGCAACTCGTCGACACCGCGTTTGGTGATGGCGAGGGCCTCCAGAACGCTGTCGGTCAGCGGCAGGACTTTAGAGGGGGCCGGCGATGTCGAAGAAGAGGTAGTCATAGTTTTTTTGCGGTATATTTCAGAAAAAGGTAGGCAGCTTCAGGAGTTTGTTATAATCCTCGATCCATCAATCTTGCCGTACGAAAACGAACTTAAACAATAATTAGAAAAAATAAAACGTTCCTGAATAGTTCAAGCGGCAAATTTTAACTGATTGCATGAACCAAATACATAAATTCACGAGCTCACGCTTGTTCAGTCTGCTAGGTTCTACGCGCAAGGCGCGCATCATCAGCGCGTCTGCATTGTTTCTCGCAGTGTGTGCTTTTGGCGCCGCCGGCGTGGCTCCGCTCGCCCCCGACGCCTCCGACCTGCCGGTCAAATCGGTGCAGGAATCGGTCACATTGCCGGATCTGAGCGCGCAGATCTCATCGCTGGAACAGCAATCCTCCAACGAACATTTCATCCACGAAGAAAAGGTCCGCGCCGGCGATACGCTGGCCGCGCTGCTGACCCGTCTGGGCATCGACGACGACGCGGCCGAGAACTTTATCAAAAAAGATAAGGTCGCGAAAGGCGTGATGCAGCTCAAGACCGGCAAGCGCGTGCAGGCGCAAACCGACGACGAGGGCAACCTGCAATGGTTGCGCGCCGTGGTGGTCGATGGCAAGGATAATCCGGTCAAGAACATCAAGGTCACCCGCAAGGGCGACGGCTTTGTCGCGGAAGAAGAAGCGGCCAAGCTGGAGCGCCGCGTGGAAATGCATGCGCGTACCATCAACTCGACCTTGTATGCGGCAACCGACTCGAGCGAAGACGGCTCCAAGCTGCCGGACACCATCGTCAAGCAGATCATCGAGATGTTCTCGACCAGCATCGACTTCCGCGGCGACCTGAAGCGCGGCGACCATTTTAACGTGGTCTACGAAACGTTCTGGCAGGATGGCGAGTTTGTGCGAGCGGGCCGCATCCTGGCGGGCGAGTTCACCAACAAGGGCACGACGTATCAGTCGGTCTGGTTCGACGATCCACAAAGCAAGCAGGGCGGCGGTTACTACAGCTTCGACGGCAAGTCCCTCAAGAAAGCCTTCCTCAAATCCCCGGTTGAATTCTCCCGTATTTCGTCTGGCTTCGCGATGCGCGTGCATCCGATTTCCGGCCAGTGGAAACAACACAAAGGCATCGACTTCCCGGCGCCGACCGGCACCCCGATCCGCGCCTCGGGCGATGGCGTGATCGAATTCGCCGGCACCCAGAACGGCTACGGCAATTTCGTCATGATCAAGCACTGGGCCAACTACACCACGGCCTACGCCCACATGAGCCGCTTTGCGCCTGGCATCAAAAAAGGCAGCAAGGTCAGCCAGGGTGACGTGATCGGCTATGTCGGCACCACCGGCTGGTCGACCGGCGCGCACTTGCACTACGAATTCCGCGTCGGCGGCGTAGCCAAGGATCCGGGCACGCTGAACGTGCAAGCCCAGGCGCCGCTGACGGCAGCCGAGATGGCGCGCTTCAAGAACTACGCGTCCGACATGTCGCACCGCTTCGCACTGCTGCAGCCGGGCGGCTCCGGCGGCACCCGCGTCGCGGCGAAGTAGGATTTAATTCAGCTTCATCCAAACAGGTCGCGCCAGCGGCCTGTTTTTTTATGATCATGCGCCGGCCAGGCCGCTTCTTCTGTGCGACAGCGCACACCGACTCAGGCAGAATACGTTTTTCTGCTTCGGGATAGCACAATGTCTCTGTATATCGGTTTGATGTCCGGCACCAGCCTGGACGGCGTGGACGGCGCGCTGGCGCGCTTCACCGGCGACGCCATCGACACGCTGGCCGCCGCCTACGTGCCCTTCCCGCCCACCCTGCGCGCCGACCTGCTGGCCTTGCAGGCCGCCGGCCACAACGAGCTCGAGCGCGAGGCGCTGGCCGCCAATCAACTGGCGCGCTTCTACGCCGAGTGCGTCAAGGCGCTGCTCGACGACGCCTCGCTGCAAGCGCAGGACGTGCGCGCGGTGGCGGTGCACGGGCAGACCGTCCGCCACCGTCCCGAGCTGGGTTTTACGCGCCAGACCAATAACCCCGCCCTGCTGGCCGAGCTGTGCGGCATCGATGTGATCGCCGACTTCCGCAGCCGCGACATCGCCGCCGGCGGCCAGGGCGCGCCGCTGGTGCCGGCCTTCCACCAGGCGCTGTTCGGCAAGCCGGGGCAGACGCGGGTGGTGGCCAATATCGGCGGCATCTCGAACATCAGCGTGCTGACGGATGGCAAGGTGATCGGCTTCGACACCGGGCCCGGCAATGTGCTGATGGATGCGTGGATAGCCCGCCACCAGAGCAAGGAATTCGACCGGGACGGCGCCTGGGCCGCCAGCGGCAAGGAAATCCCCGGCCTGCTGGCGAGTATGCTGGCCGCGCCCTACTTCGCGCTGCCGGCGCCCAAGAGCACCGGCCGCGACCTGTTTCACATCAATTGGCTGGACCGGCATCTGGCGGCGTTCGCCGACGCCAGACCCGAAGACGTGCAACGCACGCTGACGCGCCTGACGGCCCTCACGCTGGCGCAGGCGGTGCAGGCCTATGGTGCGGGCACGGACGCGCTCTACGTTTGCGGTGGCGGCGCCTACAACGGCGTGCTGATGGATGAACTGGGCGTGGCGCTGGGTCGGCAGGTGACGGTGGAATCAACGCAGGCGCTGGGCGTGGCGCCGAACCGGGTCGAGGCGATGGCCTTCGCCTGGCTGGGCTACCGCTTCACCGAACGGCTGGCGGGCAATCTACCGTCGGTCACAGGCGCGAAGGGAGATCGCGTCTTGGGCGCGCTCTACCCGCGTTAACGTCGTTCCCGCGCAGGCGGGAACCCATAGACAGCATGCTCAGCATGGATTCCCGCCTGCGCGGGAATGACAGGCAAACAAAAACGGCGGCACAACCGGAGTTGTCCGCCGTCTAGCGCAACCGGCCAGGGCCGGTTGTACGCAACTTATACCGAGAACGAAGAGCCGCAGCCGCAGGTCGAGGTGGCGGTTGGGTTCTTGATGACGAATTGCGCGCCTTCCAGGTCGTCCTTGTAGTCGATTTCCGCGCCGACCAGATACTGGTAGCTCATCGAATCGATCAACAGCTGGACGCCGTTCTTGACCATGGTGGTGTCGTCTTCGTTGACGATTTCGTCAAACGTGAAGCCGTACTGGAAGCCGGAGCAGCCGCCACCCTGCACGAACACGCGCAGCTTCAGGTCTGGATTGCCCTCTTCCTCGATCAGTTGGGCGACCTTTTCAGCCGCGCTATCGGTGAAGATAATAGGCGACGGGATTACATCTAGCGATTCGGCGACAGCATTCATTTCAGACTCCTACGTGAAAACATTTGATCCATTATAGACCGTTGGCGTAATTTATGCTCCAGAGACCGCCAAAAGCGGCTCCACGCCGGAGCTGTCGCGATGGGTCAATGTGCCCAACACCTGCGCGCCGCCGTGCATTTCCAAGACTTTGTAACTGACATCCCCAATGATACGGGCACTCGGCTGGATTTCAAGCAAATCCGCGCTGAAAACGCAACCCTGGACCTCGCCATTGACCACCAGGTGGTCGCAGCGTATCTCGCCTTCCACACGGGCATGCTCGGCAATGACGAGATAACTGGGATGTCCTGCCTCCGCGACAATATTGCCGATGACTTCACCATCAACGCGCAGGCCGCCGCGAAACAGCAAATTACCTTGCACGCGGGTGGCGGCGCCGATCAAGCTATCCATAGCTATCATCTGCAACTTTCTGCTGGCGGAGTGGACGGGAATTCCTAATCTACTATCCCCGCCCTGCTGCACTTTGATTTACGGCAGCAGCGCGATCTGGGTCAGGCCGGTGGTCTCCTCCAGCCCGAACATCAGGTTCATGCACTGCACCGCCTGGCCGGACGCGCCTTTGACCAGGTTGTCCTGCACCACCAGCACGATCACGGTGTTGCCATTGTCCGGGCGATGCAGCGCCAGGCGCAGCATGTTGGAGCCGCGGGTGGAACGGGTTTCCGGATGCGAACCGAACGGCATCACGTCGACGAACGGCGAGTCCTTGTATTGCACTTCGAACAGCGCCTGCAACGCTTCGTTGCTGACATCCTTGGTCAGGCGGCCGTACAAGGTCGAGTGCATGCCGCGTATCATCGGCACCAGGTGCGGCGTGAACACCAGGCCGACCTTGTCGGCGGTGAACTTCTGCAACTGCGCCGAGGTTTCCGGCGTGTGGCGGTGGCCGGCCACGCCGTAGGCCTTGAAGTTGTCGCTCGATTCAGAGAACAGCGTGCCGATCTCGGCCTTGCGGCCGGCGCCGGACACGCCCGACTTGCAGTCGGCGATCAGCGAGCCGGCATCGATCAGGCCGGCCTTCAGCAGCGGGTAGTAGCCCAGCTGCATGGTGGTCGGGTAGCAGCCCGGATTGGCGACCAGGCGCGCGCCCTTGATGGCGTCGCGGTTCAGTTCAGCCAGGCCGTAGGCGGCTTCTTCCAGCAGCTCCGGGCAGGTGTGGTCGATCTTGTACCACTTTTCGAAGACCGCCTTGTCCTTGATGCGGAAGTCCGCCGCCAGGTCGATCACCTTGACGCCGGCCGCCAGCAGCGCCGGCGCCTGGGCCATGGCGACGCCGTGCGGGGTAGCGAAGAACACCACGTCGCACTTGCTCAGGTCGGCCTTGTCGGGCGACGAGAAGGCGATGTCCACGCGGCCGCGCAGCGAAGGGAACATATCGGCAACCGGCAAGCCATCTTCCTTGCGCGACGTGATGGCCGTCAGCTGCACATCAGGGTGGACTGCCAACAGTCGCAGCAATTCCACTCCGGTATATCCGGTGCCGCCGACGATGCCAACTTTGATCATGTTCTTTCCTTGAATGAGGTAATGCGTAGAGGGGACTGCCATTTTATCAGGCATATGCGACAGACGCGCGACAGTGAACTGCGCACCTGCCAGATAGCAAAAAAGCCGCCCGACACAGGGCCGGCGGCTTTTTTCTTGGCGCGCCGCAAGCAGCGCACCACAGCGTAAAAATTAACGCTTCGAGAATTGCTTTGCGCGACGTGCTTTGCGCAGACCAACTTTTTTACGTTCAACTTCACGTGCATCGCGGGTAACGAAGCCGGCGCGTGCCAGATCCGGTTTCAGCGCTGCATCGTAGTCGATCAGGGCGCGGGTGATGCCGTGACGCACAGCACCTGCCTGGCCGGACTCGCCGCCGCCGTGCACGTTGACTTTGATGTCAAAACGCTCGACGTTGCCGGTCAGTTCCAGTGGTTGACGAATAACCATCAGGCCGGTTTCGCGGGAGAAGTACTCAGCCGCTGGCTTGCCGTTAACGATGATTTGGCCAGTGCCAACTTTGATAAACACACGAGCTACTGCACTCTTGCGACGGCCGGTGCCGTAATTGTAGTTACCGATCATGTCAGTTCCTTAGATTTCGAGTGCTTTAGGTTGCTGAGCAGCGTGCGGGTGCGAACCTTCAGCGTACACTTTCAGCTTCTTGATCATTGCGTAGCCCAGTGGGCCCTTCGGCAGCATGCCCTTGACGGCTTTTTCCAGAGCACGGCCTGGGAAACGCTGTTGCATTTTCAGGAAGTTGGTCTCATAGATGCCACCTGGGTAGCCCGAGTGACGGTAGTAGGTCTTCTCGGTTGCTTTGGTGCCGGTCACGCGCAGTTTGCCTGCATTGACGATGACGATGAAATCGCCGGTATCGACGTGAGGAGTAAATTCTGGCTTGTGTTTGCCGCGCAGTCGGAGTGCCACTTCGCTGGCAACACGTCCGAGGACTTTGTCCGTCGCGTCAATCACGAACCAATCGCGCTGGACTTCATGGCCCTTAGCGGAAAAAGTTTTCATGTTGACTTCCTAAATAATAAAACACGCTCAAATGGTGGTTCCGCCATTGATTCAGCGGACTCGGCCTTCTTATTTACTTTCCTGAGCGAACGGAAAGCCGACAAGTATAAGCGGGAAGCACCCGCCGAGTCAAGCCGCAATGCCGACAGAATCAGGCTCCGCGGCCCCGTAACGGAAAACATTGACCACATTGAACGTCGTGTCGGGTACGTACAGGCGGCCGCGGTCGGCGTAAATGAAGTACGGCATCCAGACGCCGCCCGCGTCCGGGTATTTCTTGCCTGGGCGTCGATGGCGATGCCCTGCGGTTAGCGCTCGCCGCCTTCGCCGAAGGGATAGCTGAACCAGACCTCGTCCTGGTCGTAGGCGAAAGCCAGCACGCGGCCGTGATCCATGTCGGTGCAGTACATCAGCTGGTGGGTGGGATGCGGACATACATGGAAAGGCATCAGCAGGCGCGGCGCATCGGGCGTGTCGTCGCCGGGGCCCTCGATCACGTGCAGCAGTTCGGACAGATCGGCGTTGAACACCAGCACGCGGCGGCTGCCTGTATCGCACACCCACAGCCTGCCGAAACTATCGGCATGCACGCCGACCGGCGAATTGAGCGTGAAATCGTCGGCCAGCGGCCCCGGGGGCGTGGTGCCCGGCACGGTCAACTCACCATAGGAACAAAGGTACTTGTTGCCCTGATTCATCGCAGCCTCCTTGATCTACGTCACAAAGCATGCGATTCGTTCGAGGTCGCGGCAAGCAAAAAACCTCATGCAAGCCAGTCAGGCCGGACTCCTTTACAATATGCGCAACGCTTTTTAACGGAGAGAATGATGGAATGCAAAGTCAGCTGGAATGGCCCGTCGGGCATGAGTTTCTTGGCCCAGACCGGTTCCGGCCACATGGTCAACATGGATGGCGCGCCCGAGGGCGGCGGCCACAACCTGGCGCCGCGTCCGATGGAGATGGTGTTGCTGGGCACCGGCGGCTGCACGGCGTATGACGTGGTGCTGATCCTGAAGAAGGGCCGCGCCGACATCCGCGGCTGCGAGTGCAGCTTGACCGCCGAGCGCGCGGACACCGAGCCGAAGGTGTTCACCAAGATTAATTTCCACTTCACCGTGACCGGCAAGGACTTGAAGCCTGAGGCGGTGGAACGGGCGATCACGCTGTCGCACGACAAGTACTGCTCGGCCTCCATCATGCTCGGCAAGACCGCCGAGATCACCCACTCGTTCGAGATCGTCGACGTCGCCTGACGTCGTTCCCGCGCAAGCGGGAACGACGTCAGATGTAGTAGGCGGTGCTGGTCATGACCTTGCCCATCACCGCCATCACGGCCCGCACCGGGGCCGGCGTCTGCGAGGCGCCCAGCGCCTGCGCGGCGGCGCCGTGTTCGATCTCATCCTGGCGCATCTGCTCGACGATGGCGCGCGACTTGGCGTCCTGCGGCGGCAGCTGGTCCAGATGGCTGGCCAGATGCGCCTCCACCTGCCGCTCCGTCTCCACCACAAAGCCCAGGCTGCGCGCGTCGCCCAGCACCGCCGCCGCCGTGCCCAGCGCATACGCGCCGGCATAGAACAGCGGATTGAGCACGCTGATGTGCGAATTCAGCTCGGCCAGCCGCTGCGCGGTCCAGGCCAGATGGTCTTCCTCTTCCCTGCCCGCCTGCTCGAACTGCGCGCGCATCTCTTCGGTCTTGGCGTAGCGGCTCTGCGAGTTGTACAGCGCCTGCGCGCACACCTCGCCCACATGGTTCACCCGCATCAGCCCGGCGCTGTGGCGGGTTTCCGCCTCGCTCATCTGGGCGTCGGCCGCGTGCAGCGCCGGCGTCGGCCGCGATGCCGAGGCGACGCCGGCAATCACGCGCAGCGCCTTGTCGGCGCCGGCGATCAATCGGTCCAGCGGAGTGTGGTGGTGTGCGGCCATAGGAAAACTCGAATTCGGACGAAAGCAATATTATAGAGGCGACAGCCTCAGTTTGCCTCGGCCGCTTCGCGCAACTGGCGCTGGCGTTCGATATAGTCGGCCACCGGACCACGCACATCGATCTTGGAAATGTCTTTCGCCACGCTCAGGTTCAGGCCCAGCAAAAAGGGGATGTTCTCGATCGGAACTTCCGGACAGTGTTCGGCAAACGCGCGCAGGAAGCGCTTGGACTCCACCACCGGCACCACCTTTTCCCCGCTCATGTATTGCAGGATGCTGGTGATGCTGTGGCCCTTGCCGATGCTGTGATAGATGAAGCGGTTGAAGCTGCGGTCCAGCTTGCCGAAATCAAGGGTTTCCTTGGTCATCAGGCCCGACAGGTAAAACAGACCCAGCGCCACGCGAAAGAAACCGGTGGACTCGCTACGGTCGACGCCACAATGGGTGACCGCCAGAATTTTTTCCTGCAATTGAGGATTCATTTTTTATTGTGCTCCCATATCCGACTATAGCAAGACATTTGTGCAGCTAGTAGCTTGCGCGCGAGAATTTTTACATGCTACTCTTGAAATCTTTCTAACAAGGGATGGAACAATGATCGAGGTCAGGGGTCTCGCCAAGCGTTTTCGCTTGTCGTCGCGTGGCGGCAAGCCGGCCCAGGCGCGCGATCCGCGCGACCACGACGGCTGGTTCCATGCGGTGCGCGATGTCAGCTTCCGTTGCGCGCCCGGTGAAGTGCTGGGCCTGCTTGGTCCCAACGGCGCCGGCAAGACCACCACCCTGCGCCTGCTGTCGACCGCACTGAAACCGGACGCGGGCAGCATACACGCCAATGGCGTCGACCTGCTCAGCGATCCGCTGGCGGCGCGCCAGCACATCGGTTTCTTGTCCGGCACCACCGGCCTGTACGGCCGCCTGACCGCGCGCGAAAACGTCGAATACTTCGGCCGCCTGCACGGCATGAGCCCGCCCTACCTGAAGCGCCGCTGCGATGAATTGTTCGAGCTGCTGCAGATGACCGAGTACGGCAACAAACGCGCCGACCAGCTGTCCACCGGCATGAAGCAGAAATGTTCGATCGCCCGCACCGTGGTGCACGAACCGCAGATCGTCATCCTCGACGAACCGACCACCGGCCTGGACGTGATGTCGGCCAAGATCCTGCTGGACTTCATCGCCAGCTACAAGGCGCTGCGCGTGCCGCTGATCTTCTCCACCCACCACCTGCACGAAGTGGAAAAGCTGTGCGACCGCGTCTGCATCATCAACCACGGCAAGACCGCCTTCCACGGCACGGTCGGCGAGCTGCGCCACCTGGGCGGCAGCGCCGACCTGTACGACGCCTTCGTCGGCGTCATCAACCGGGAGCCCTGAGCCATGTGGATCATCTACCTCAAGGAGTTGCTGGAATTGGCGCGCGACCGCCGCACCTTCTTCTTCACCGTGTTCATCCCGGTGTTCGCCATGCCGCTGATCTTCACCGGCTTCGGCTACGTCTCGTCGAGCATGTTCAAGCAGGCCAGCCAGGCCGAGATGACCTACGCCATCTTCGGCAAGGACAACGCGCCCAGGCTGGCTGAACGCTTCGCAAAAGAAAAAGGCTTCCGCGAAGTGGTGCTGGCCAGCCCTGCCGACATCAAGAGCGCCATCGGCGACGACCGCATCAAGTTCGCGCTGGTGATCCCGGCCGGCTTCGAAGCGAACCTGGCCCAGCAGCAGCAAGCGGTGATCGCGCTGCACTACAACAGCGCCGTCACGGTCGACCTGACGCGCAAGCGCGTGCTGTCGGTGATCGGCAGCCAGAACCGCCTGCTGCGCGAACAGGCGCTGTCCGCGCTCAATCTCAACAAGGAGCAGCTGCGCTACGCGCTCGCCCCGATCACCTTGGAAGACCACTCCACCGCCGACAAGCGCGAGCAGATGGGCGCGGTGGTCGGCGGCATGCTGCCCTACATCCTGCTGATGGTGTGCCTGATGGCGGCCATGTATCCGGCGATCGACACCGGCGCCGGCGAGAAGGAACGCGGCACCCTGGAAACGTTGCTGCTGGCGCCGGTCTCGCGCACCGCGCTGGTGATGGCCAAGTTCCTGATGCTGTTCACCGTCGGCCTGACCTCGGCGCTGCTGATGATCGGCAGCCTGGGCATACTGCTGACTTTCTTCGGCCCCATGATGGGCGGCGACCTGGTGCAGATGGTGCGCGCCATCGGCCTGCTCGACCTGGCCATGGTGGCGCTGATGCTGGTGCCCACCGCCGCCATCTTCGCCGCCATCCTGCTGTCGATCTCGGTCTACGCCAAGAGCTACAAGGAGGCGGCCGGCCTGATCTCGCCGCTGATCATCGTCACCGTGCTGCCGACCTTGGTGGCGCTGCTGCCCGGCGTCGAGCTGAACTGGAAATGGGCGATGGTGCCGATGACCAATGCCTCGCTGGCGATGAAGGAATTGGTGAAGGGCACGATGGACTACAGCATGTTCTGGGTCATCCTGCTGTCGACCACCCTGACCGCCGGCGCCCTGCTGGCCCTGTGCCGCTGGTGGTTCAACCGCGAGCAGGTTTTGTTTAGAAATTGAACAAGTTGTCTATTCAACCAACCCAGGATGGGGCAGCTTCGCGCCGCCGTCTGGTCAGCCATTCCTGCACTCTGGCGCGCGGTTTCGGCCGCCTATCGCAATGGCGCCCCACATATAGAGCAAATTCAATACAATGCCATCATGTGAAAAGTGTATGGCCGTGCAGAAACGCGGCGCAGGCACCGGCAGAATCATTCAGGAGTTAGCATGGAATTACGCATCAGCAACTTGTCTAAAACCTACGGCAATGGCGTCGTGGCGCTGGACAATATCTCGCTCACCATCCCGGCCGGGATGTTCGGTTTGCTCGGGCCCAACGGCGCCGGCAAGTCGACGCTGATGCGCACGCTGGCGACCTTGCAGGAATGCGATTCCGGTTCGGTGTTCCTGGACGACATCGACGTGCTGGACGAGAAAGACGAAGTGCGCCGCCTGCTGGGCTACCTGCCGCAGGACTTCGGCGTCTACCCGAAGGTGACCGCCTACGAGCTGCTCGACCATTTCGCCGTGCTCAAGGGCCTGTCCAACCGCAACCGCCGGCGCGAGGTGGTCGACGGCCTGTTGCAGCAAACCAATCTGTTCGACGTGCGCAACCAGCGCCTCGGCGGCTTCTCCGGCGGCATGCGCCAGCGCTTCGGCATCGCCCAGGCGCTGCTGGGCGACCCCAAGCTGATCATCGTCGACGAACCGACCGCCGGCCTCGACCCACAGGAACGGGTGCGCTTCCACAACCTGCTGTCCGACATCGGCGACGACAAGACCGTGATCCTGTCGACCCACATCGTCAGCGACGTGGCCGACCTGTGCGCCAACATGGCCATCATCAACAAGGGCCACCTGCTGTTGTGCGGCCCGACCCAGGAACTGATCCACGAGGTCAGCGACAAGATCTGGGCCCGCTTCATCGACAAGCGCGACCTGCAATCGTTCCAGCTGCGCCACCCGGTCATCTCGTCGCGCCTGCTGTCCGGCCGCACCCTGATCCATGTCTACAGCGAGACCGATCCCGGCGACGGCTTCGAAGAAGCCATCGGCGACCTCGAAGATGTCTATTTCGCCACCATCGCCGGCCGCCACAGCGCTGCGGCCACCTGCGATTAAGGCGGCCTTATGTTTTCCATCGCCTACTTTGAAGCGCGTCAGCGCCTCAAGCTGCTGTCCACCTGGGTCTATTTCCTCGGCTTCCTGGCACTGTCGCTGCTGTGGATGGCCGCCGCCGGCGGCGTCTTCAAGGGCGCCTCGGTCACCTTCGGCAGCCAGCTGATCGATTCGCCCCGCTCGCTGATGTTCACCACCAGCGTGCTCGCCTCGCTGGGCGTGGTGGTCATGGCCGCCATGATGGGCCGCTCGGTGCAGCAGGATTTCGAATACGACATGCAGCACTTCTTCTTCTCGGCGCCGATCAGGAAGCACCAGTACATGTTCGGCCGCTTCCTCGGCGCCTACCTGACGCTGGCCATCATCTTCACCAGCATCCTGCTGGGCTGCTGGCTGGGCAGCTACATCCCTGGCATCGATCCGGAGCGGCTCGGCCAGCCTGGCGTGCTGGGCTATGTGATCCCCTACCTGATCGTCATCCTGCCCGACATCTTCATCTTCGGCGCCGTGTTCTTCATCCTGGCCGCGCTGACGCGGCGCATGCTGCCGGTCTACATCTCCAGCGTGGTCATGCTGATCGGCTACATCGTCGCCCCCGGCCTGGCGCGCGACCTCGACTACAAGACGCTGGCCGCGCTGATCGACCCCTTCGGCACCACCGCCGTGATCCGCCTGACCGAATACTGGCCCATCATCGAGCGCAACAGCCGCATGTTCTGGCCGGAAGGCGTGTACCTGCTCAACCGCGTGCTGTGGTGCTCGTTCGCGCTGGCCGGCCTGCTGCTGGGCTACTGGCGCTTCCACTTCATCGCCTCCATCGACAGCGGCGCCGGCAGCACCAGCCGCGGCGAAGGCGAAACCCCGCTGCACCTGTCGGCCCAGTCCACCAGCACCCAGGAAAAGCCGGACTTCCAGTCGCGCAGCCTGGCCGCGCTGCTGTTCAAGATGAGCTGGCTGAACCTGCGCGAAACCACCAAGAACATCTACTTCCTGGTGCTGGTGCTGGCCGGCGTGCTGATGATGTTCGCCAGCGCGCTGGACATGGGCTCGATGTTCGGCACCACCACCTATCCAGTCACCTACCTGGTGCTGGAGTCGGTGTCGGAAACCTTCGCGCTGTTCATGTTCGTCATCACCACCTTCTACGCGGGCGAGCTGGTGTGGCGCGAGCGCGAGGCGCGCATGGCGCAGATGCTCGACGCGCTGCCGATCCCGAGCTGGCTGCCGCTGCTGTCCAAGCTGATCGCGCTGATCGGCCTGCAAACCCTGCTGATGGTGGTGGTGATGCTGTGCGGCATGGCGATCCAGATCGTCAAAGGCTATTTCATCCTGGAGCCGGGGCTATACCTGTACCACCTGTTCCTGATCCAGCTGCCGGCCTATGCGTTGTCGGCGGTGCTGGCGATCGCGCTGCAAGTGCTGATCAACCAGAAATACCTGGCCTACTTCGCGATGATCGTCTACTACCTGGCCAGCGTCACGCTGGGCACGGTGGGTGTCGACGACCCCATGCTCATCTACGGCACCATGCCGAGCTTCATCTATTCCGCCATGAACGGCTACGGCCACTTCCTGGCGCGCGAACGCTGGTTCGAGCTCTACTGGACCGGCGCCGCCCTGCTGCTGGCGGTGCTGTCGCTGCTGTTCTGGGCGCGCGGCACCAACGACGGCTGGCGCCAGCGCCTGCAACTGGCGCGCCACGCGCTGACGGTGCCGGTGCTGAGCACGGTCGCGGCCGGCCTGTTGATCTTCGTCGGCGCCGGCAGCGTGGTGTTCTACAACACCCACATCGCCCACTGTTTCAAATCGGCCTACCAGAAGGATGCCGAGCGCGCCGACTACGAACGCAAGTACAAGAAATTCGCCGTGGTGCCGCAGCCGCGCATCACCGACGTCAAGCTCGACGTCGCCATCGTGCCGGCGCAGCGCAGCCTGGTGGTCAAGGGCCGCTACCTGCTGGAGAACAAGACCGCGCAGCCGATCACGGACGTGCTGGTCTACCAGGACAACAGCACCACCCAATTCAAGGCGCACTTCAGCCAGGACGCGCGGCCGGGCTTCCAGGACGACGAGCTCGGCTTCTACAGCTACAAGCTGGCCAAGCCGCTGGCGCCGGGCGCGCAGCTGACGATGGAGTTCGACGTGGTCTACCTGCCCGGCGGCATCCTGGGCATGGGCCAGGACACGCCCGTGATCGGCAACGGCACCTTCTTCAACAACAGCGTGCTGCCGCACATCGGCTACCAGCAGGCGATGGAGCTGAGCGACGTGCGCGACCGCAGGAAGCACAAGCTGCCGGCGCGCGAACGCATGCTGCCGCGCGACGACCCGGCCGGCCTGGCCAACAACTTCGCCGGCAACGACGCCGACTGGATCAGCTTGGACGCCACCGTCAGCACCAGCGCCGACCAGATCGCCATCGCGCCGGGCACGCTGGTCAAGGAATGGAGCAGGCTGGGACGGCACTACTACCACTACAAGATGGACCAGCCCATCCTGAACTACTACGCGTTCCAGTCGGCGCGCTACCTGGTCAAGCGCGACTGGTGGCAGGACGTGGGCATCGAGCTGTACTACCATCCCGGCCACGAGTACAACCTCGACCGCATGGACAAGGGCATCAAGGAATCGCTGGACTACTACACGCGCAACTTCGGACCCTACCAGCACAAGCTGGTGCGCATCGTCGAGTTCCCGCGCTACGCCACCTTCGCGCAATCGCTGCCGACCACGATACCGTATGCGGAATCGATAGGCTTCATCGCCAAGGTCAACGACAAGAGCCCGAAGGACATCGACTATCCGTTCTACGTCACCGCGCACGAAGTGGCGCACCAGTGGTGGGGCCATCAGCTGGTCGGCGGCAACACGCGCGGCGGCACGGTGCTGAGCGAAACGCTGGCCGAATACTCGGCGCTGATGGTGATGAAGAAGAACTTCGGCGCGGACAAGATGCGCCGCTTCCTGCGCTACGACCTCGACCTGTACCTGATGGGCCGGGCGCTGGAGCGCAAGAAGGAGATGCCGCTGGCGGACAACGAGAACCAGAACTACATCCAGTACCGCAAGGGCAGCCTGGCGATGTACCAGTTGCAGGACATCCTGGGCGAGGCCAGGGTCAACGCGGCGTTGAAGGAGATGCTGGCGCAGTACGGCCGCAAGAGCGGGCCGTATCCGAGCGTCACGGTGCTAGTCGACGCGCTGCGCAAGATCACGCCGCCAGAGCAGGCCTACCTGATCGACGATCTGTTCAACCACATCGTGCTGTACGAGAACCATGCCGTCTCGGCCACCGCGCGCAAGCTGGTGGACGGCAAATATGAAGTGACGTTCGCGGTCAGCGCCGCCAAGGTGCGGGCCAACGACCAGGGCGCGGAAAAAGACGCGCCGTTGAAGGACTGGATCGACATCGGCATCGACGACAAGGACGGCAACAGCCTGTACCGCGAGCGCAAGCTCATCGAGCGCAAGGACAATCTGTACACGGTGCTCATCAACGGCCGTCCGGGCAAGGCCGGCATCGACCCCGACAACAAGCTGATCGACCGCAAGCCCGACGACAACATGGTCAACGTCGAGCTGCTGGCCCAGTAAGGTCAGCCGTTCGGTGGCAAGCGGGGGGAAGTACCTAGGCCGTGACTTGCAAGGTACTGACCAGTCCAGCGTTGCAGGCGCCGGTCGAACCGCCCAGCGACGCCACCACGGCCGATTCCGCCGACAGGCTGATGGCCTCGGACGACAAGCCCCCGCCGCCGTACTGGAGACGACGGGCACATACCTTGATGCCGGCGTGTTCAGTCCGGGCCAGCGCCTCGGCGGCAGACGACCACAGTTCCGTAAGAAAAGCTACGAGTTGTATCCTGCCAGCGCAGCGGCCAGCTCGCGCTGCCAGGCGCTGGCCTTGACGCGATTCCACACCAGCGCCACCTGTTCCACGCATTCGAACGCGCAATCGCTCACATGGATGCGGCGCAATTCGCGATCGGCCAGCGCGAAGTCCGGCAGGTAGGCCAGCGCCGCGCCCGATTTGACCAGCGCCAGCAACAGTTGCAGATCGTCGGTCCAGTAGCGGATCTTGCGTGGCAGCCGGTCGTCGCGCCAGCCGTCGGAACGGGCGCCGCGCTGCACGCCGCAAAACAGCGAGCGCGACGGGCAAGCGAAATCGTGCGCCAGCACTTGCGCGGTGTCCGCCTCCAGCAGCGGCGACGGCGGCAACGAGGCCACCAGCGGATGACGCTGTCCCGCCACCAAGTGCAGGGTCACGCTGCCCAGCGGCGTGACCTGCCATTCGTCCGACCAGTGCTCGCCGCGTCCCTCGATGACGTCGCCGGTGACGATGGCGGCGTTGATATCGCCGCGCAGCAGCGCCGCCAGCGCTTCATCCTCGAACATGGCCTGCATGCGCAAACTGGCCTCCGGATAGGCGCGCAGCGCTTGCGACAGCATCTGCCCATGCCGCCACAGCAGGATGGCGGGGCCGGCGATGCGGCTGTCGACGGCGGCGCGCTCGCCCATCAGGTCGGCCCTGGCCTGGTCGGCCAGCGCCAGCAGGTTCTGGGCGCGGGCCAGCAGCAACTGGCCGCTGTCGTTCAACACCAGCTGCTTGGCGCTGCGGTCGAACAGCGGCTTGCCCAGGCTGTCCTCCAGCCGCTTGAGCGCCTTGGACACCGCCGACGGCGTCAAATGCAGCTCCAGCGCGGCCGCGCCCAGCGACGGGCGGCGCGCGGCGCTGACGAAAACACGCAGGTCGGAAAGATTCATGATGTCCAAACAGGATACGAATAGTGAATTTAAGTTGCTTTACTGGATACGAAGAGCATCTTACCATCTGCGGCATGACGACTCTCACCCAACAACAATGGATCTACCGCCGGCAGCCGGCCGGCCAGATCACGGCCGAGCACTACCAGCTCGTTGAACAACAATTGTCGACCGCGCTGGGCGACGGCGAGGTGCTGATCGAAGCGCGCTGGTTCAGCGTCGATCCGTATATGCGCATCGGCCAGTCCAGCAAACCGACCTACGACACCGAGCCGCATCCGCTCAACACCGTGCAGCAAGGCGCCGTGGTGGCGCAGGTGCTGGCGTCGAACGCTGGCGGCTTCGCCATCGGCGACTGGGTGCAGAGCTACACCGGCTGGCAGACGCACGCGCGCGTCCACGCCAGCGGCCTGAAGCGCATCGATCCGGAGCTGGCGCCGGTGACCACCGCGCTCGGCGTGCTGGGCATGCCGGGCCGCACCGCCTGGTTCGGCCTGACGGAATCGGGCAAGCCGCACGCGGGCGAGGTGGTGGTGGTGTCCGGCGCGGCCGGTGCGGTCGGATCGTTGGTGGTGCAGTTCGCCAAGCGCCACGGCGCGCGCGTGCTCGGCATCGCCGGCGGCGCGGCCAAGTGCGACTGGCTGCGCATTGTGCTGGATGCGGACTGGGCCATCGACTACAAGGCCTACGCCGACGCCGATACGCTGGGCGCGGAAATCAAGCGGCTGACCGGCGGCGTCGACGTGTATTTCGATAACGTCGGCGGCATGGTGACCGATGCCATCATCCCCCTCATCAACCGCCGCGCGCGCATCGTCATCTGCGGCCAGATCAGCCAGTACAGCGGCGGCCTGGAGACGCCGGAACTGGGGCCGCGCCTGCTGCACCACATGCTGTACCAGCGCGCCACCATCCAGGGCATGCTGGCGCGCGACTACCTGCATCGCATGGACGAGATGATCCACATCGTCGCGCCGTGGGTGAAGGCGGGCGAGATCGTGTTCGAGGAAACGGTGATCGACGGCTTCGCGCAATTGCCGTCCGCGCTGAACTCGCTGTTCACCGGCGAGCACCGCGGCAAGCTGCTGGTGAAGGCGTGAGGGCCGCGCTGCCAGCGCTGGCCTTGATCGCCGGCGGCGCCGGCGCGGCCGACGCCAGCTACGGCGAGCACGGCATGGCGCTGTTCGGCGGCAAGCAAGGCCTGTACGCATCGCACCTGCCGATGTTCCATACGCCGCACGACTATCAGGTAATCCTGCAAGTGCACGTGGCCGATCCCGCCACCGACGCGGCGCTGCGCCGGCGCCTCGACGGCAAGACAGCGCTGTGGACCATCGCGCCGGAGAAGTTCGAACTGTCGCGCCTGGCGCCAGCGAGCGCCGCGCCGCTCAAGCAGTTCAAGGCCGACCTGGTGCAAGGCCATTTCGAGCAAGGCGGCAAGACGCAGTTCGCCGCCTCCACCATCGTGGTCGACAAGGTGCTGATGTACCGACAGCTGTCGCCGGCACGGAAGACCAGCGCCGACGCCAGCTATGTGCAGATCGGCAGCGGCAAGCAGCGCTACCTGGTCAAGCAGGTCGACAGCCGGCCCGATTTCGACCACATCGTTTCCTACGCGGCGGCCGGCGGCGCATCGACGGCCGCGATCACGCTCAACAAGCAAGCCTTGCAGCAGCCGGATGCGCAAGCGCTGGCCGCAGCGCTGCATGTGCCCGCCAGCGCGATTCGTGGTACGGTCTATTTTTACACCGACGATTTGAAGTGACATGGTTCCAGCAGCATACCAAGGCCTGTGGCGCCGCAGCGGCATCTGGCGCAGCAACGGCAGCAGCGACTTGACCACGCAAGTGTGGTGGTTCCAGGCGCAACGCTACCACATCGACCTGCGCATTGCCGTCGACCGCAACGGCATCAACGGCTTCGCCGGCGAGACCGTGGTGGAAGGCGCGCGCTGCACCTGGCATCCCGCCATCGCCTACCCCGCCCTCAGCGGCGAGCTCGACGCGGGCTGGATGCGCTTCGACGACGCCGACCACGTCCACGAAACCGGCCTCGACAACAGCTACGAGGAAGACTGGTACCGCGAACCATCCGGCGCCATGCACGGCCTGCGGCTGCAAGATCCGCACAGCGATCAGCTGGCCTATTTGCTGATCAGCGACGACTGGCTGGCCTGGGCCTGCGGCAGCCCGAGCGGCGCTTGCGGGATCACGGTTTATCGCCGCGCTCATCAGCAATGGATGGCCGTCGCCACCAATCTGGACACGGCCATGCCCTCTATCGCGCTCAACAAGGAAGACGTGCTGCAATGGCAGGCCGGCGAACTGGTTGAGGTCCCCATGAAGCCGGGCCCAAGCTGGCGCGTTTAACCAGTACGCGATGCCATCCCCATTGCAAGTCCAACTTTATCGGTAGAGTTGCGTTATGCAGGCATGGATAGCTGGTCGCACATATCTTTGACCACCACATGTTTAACGGCACGGAGCAGACGTAGTTCGCCGGCGACATGACGACGCGCGGCATCCACATCCCCACACGCGGCAAGCTCGCCTTCAACGCCCGCTTCGATCGTGGCAATCAGTTCGTCGATCTGCGCCGGGATGGCCTTCAGCATGCGGTCCAGTTCCCGCGAGGCGGTTTTGGCGGCCAGGCCAAGCCTGCCGCCGGCCTCCAACAGATGCGAACGACGAACGGCGCCAAACGTCTTCACATCGCCCAAGGTGAAAGCCAGCTCGGTGTTCGGCCACTTGGCGTTTTCGGGGGCATATGACCTGGTGTCGTAGACCGCGGTACTGAGCATGTCGTACGCCGGCGCGACGTCGATGCCACGCGAGTCCACCACGAACGAGATGTTTTTCAGGTGGTTGTCGCCGTTTCCGACGACGATATTGAACACGATCCAGCGATACAATTGCAGCCGCGCAGCCGCCTTGGCGCGGCACAGGGCGATCGCCTCGATCAGCGTGTCCAGATGGGCCGCGGTGTACTTGAAATTGCGCGCCTTGTTCAATAGCTGGCAGGTATCGATGACATGGCGGCGTTGGACCAGGTCGGCGCGATCGGCCACGCTGCCGCTGACGTTTGCCGGCAGCACGCGATCGAAACGGTCGATCAAATAAACGGGCTGAGGCGAGTAGAAGCGATGAACATCCGGCACATTCATGCCCACGCTTTTTGCCAGCCGCATCACAAAATATTCATTCATCACCGACGCCGGGTAATCGCCGCCCTGATGATTGGGCTTGAGTATCTGGGTCGACGGCGTGGCTGGGAGCGGTTCATAGAGTTCCCGTCCATCCAGTATGACCAACATCTTGTGCTGCGCTCCGGCCAGCGACATGCGTTTGGGCGCCTCGCGCGTCAGCGGAACCTGAGCCAGGTTGAGAATCCGGCGGTTCAGTTCCGGCAACGGCAGAGGCTTGACGCCCTGCTCGGCGAGTGGCGTCTGGTCCGAGCCCAGCAGTACCAGCGATCCGGCTGATTCGGCGCCGAAATAAGCCAGTAAGCCGAAAGCATCTTCTGCGTTCAACTTCGCATCTTTAGCGATCACTGCGCGCAGAGCTTCCTCAGGCAGCAAGTTGTCGAAGTACCATTGCACCGGACGATGGGAGGCACCGTCCACATGCTTGCCGACCGCGCGTGACAGGGTCGGCGACAAGTCAAATCCTTCACTGGCGGAGCACCACTCCGCTGCATATTCAAACTGCCAAAGATCGTTGTCCTCGCGCAGGTGCCCGACCAGATCGCTGTTCACCTGGACCCTCAGCTGCCGCGCAGTCATTTTTCATTCTCCCGCTTAGCCAGCGTAAATTTCCGGGGAGTGAGGGGTTTCACGCCGGTCGCCTTCAACGCGGTGAAGGCCGGCATCACCTCATCGGGGACGTCGACCTTGAGCTCGATACCCAGCTCACTCAAGACTTGCATCACACGCCCCAATTGCACAGTCTCCTTGCCCCGCTCAACGTCCCGGACAAATACCGGACCAACGCCAGCACTGCCGGCCAGGTCGTCCAGCCGCAATTTCTGCAGCTTGCGCGTGGCACGCATGAGCAACCCCAGCTCTTGCGGCGTTTTTATATGCAGAAACATGCTTTGCTCCAATAATCGATGCCATGACATCGATTATTGAAGCAGAGGCGATATTAGTCAACAAAATCGATGCAATTGCATCGTTTTACATTCATCAACTACAACATTCTTAAAAATCGATGACACAGCATCGATTTTATGCCAACGCTGCAACACAGGAATATTTATCGATGCAGAGACATCGTTTTATCTCGCTTGATCCGGGCGACATCCCAATAAAAAACCCTCAAAGCTGAAGACCAGCTTTGAGGGTGTATGCAAGCCTGTCGAGGTATTACTCGGCGGTCGCGGCGGCTTTCTTGGGCGCCGCCTTTTTGACTGGAGCTTTTTTTGCCGCAGGTTTTTTGGCCGCCGCCTTGGCCGGAGCCTTGGCTGCCGCGGCCTTCTTGGCCGGAGCTTTCTTCGCCGGCGCCGCGTCTTCCGCCGCACCGTCCGCGCCCTCGTCCGCTACCTTGGCCGCTTTGCCTTTTGCGCCCGACTTCGCAGTCGGGCCCTTGGCCTTGCGCTCTTCGAACTCGAAGCTGATCTTGCCGTCCTTGCCCTTGGTCAGGAAGGCCTTGAACGGACGACGTGTGCGCTGCGACACAAAGCCCGGCAGCAAGTCGGTCTTGCCATCATTGAGCAACTTGACCATCTGCTCCGGCAAGATCTCCTGCTGCAGGATGATGCGGCCGCTGCGGAAGTCGCAAGTCTTCGGCTTGGCGACGCTGTTTTCGCACACATACGCCAGGCCCATCTCGTACACGCCGCCGGCGCACTTCGGGCACGGGCCCAGGGCGGTCTGGCCGGTGAAGTCGACCGGTTCGGCATCTTCCGAATCGTCGTTCTGGCCGAAGTCGAACTCCAGCTTGAAGTTCTTGATCTCTTCGTCGCGCACGATGCGCAGGATGGCCGCGAACGGACGTCCCATCTTCGAGCGGAAACCTTGCAGCGGGCCGATGGTGCGGTCCTTCAGCAACTGCTCGACCTCCTCGATTTCAAACTGGCGGCTGCCCGGCGTTTTGCTCATCGAGAATTCGCACTTGGTGCAGGCGAAGCGGCGATAGTTTTCCTTGACCACGCTGCCGCAGTTCGGGCACGGCGTGTGCAGGGTGTGGTAGTCACCCGGGATCGTATCGTTGTCGTATTCCTTGGCGCGCTTGACGATAATCTGCGTCATCTGGGCGATCTCACGCATGAACTCGTCACGCGAGATCTTGCCCTTCTCCATCTGCGACAGCTTGTATTCCCACTCGCCGGTCAGTTCCGGCGCGGTCAGTTCGTTCACGCCCAGGCCGCGCAACAAGGTCATCAGCTGGAACGCTTTCGCGGTCGGCATCAGTTCGCGGCCTTCGCGCAGCAGGTAGCGCTCGGTCAGCAGACCCTCGATGGTGGCGGCGCGCGTCGCTGGCGTGCCCAGGCCCTTGCCGGCCATCGCATCGCGCAACTCGTCGTCCTCGACCAGCTTGCCCGCGCCTTCCATGGCCGACAGCAGCGTCGCTTCCGTGTAGCGTGCGGGCGGCTTGGTGACCAGGCCGTTGGCGTTGACCGTGTCGGTCAGCACCTTCTCGCCCTTGGCCACCGGCACCAGGTTGCCGTTGGCGTTGCCGTCCTTGTCGTCGTCGGTCGATGCTTCCTTGCCGTAGATCGCCAGCCAGCCCGGATTGGTCATGACCTTGCCTTCAGTCTTGAACTGATGGCCGGATACTTCGGTGTAGCGGGTGGTGACCTGGAACTCGGCAGGCGGGAAGAACACGGCCATGAAGCGGCGCGTGACCAGGTCGTACAGCTTTTGTTCCGGCTCGGACAGGTTCTTCGGCGCGATGGTGGTCGGGATGATCGCGAAGTGATCCGAGATCTTGGTGTTGTCGAAGATGCGCTTGTTCGGCTTGACCCACTTCTTGTCCAGGATCTGCTTGGCGAACTGGTGGTAGTTCGGGTTTTCCTTGACCACTTCCAGCGCCTGCATCACGGTCGGAATGTAATCTTCCGGCAGGTGGCGCGAATCGGTACGCGGGTAGGTCAGCGCCTTGTGCTTTTCATACAGCGCCTGCGCCAGGCCCAGCGTGTTCTTGGCCGAGAAGCCGAAGCGCGAGTTGGCCTCGCGCTGCAGGCTGGTCAGGTCGAACAGCGCGGGCGCCATCGACGTGGTCGGCTTGGATTCCTCGGTGACGGCGCCCTGCTTGCCGCGCACGGCCAGCGCGATGGAGTCGGCCGCGGCCTTGCTCCACAGGCGCTCGGCGCGTTTTTCAGGGTCGGTCTCGTCCTTCTTGAACTTGGTGTCCAGCCAGCGGCCTTCGTAGACGCCGGCCGCGCAGACGAACTCGGCGCGCACTTCCCAGAAATCACGCGAGACGAATTTTTTGATCTTCTCTTCCCGCTCGACCACGATCGACAGCGTCGGCGTCTGCACGCGGCCGACGGTGGTCAGGTAGAAACCGCCCTCTTTCGAGTTGAACGCGGTCATCGCGCGGGTGCCGTTGATGCCGATCAGCCAGTCCGCTTCCGAGCGGCAACGGGCGGCGTCGGCCAGCGGCATCATGTCTTCGTCGCTGCGCAACTGGGTGAAGCCTTCGCGGATCGCGCCGGGCGTCATCGATTGCAGCCACAGGCGCTTGACCGGCTGCTTGGCCTTGGCGTTCTGCGCGATCAAACGGAAAATCAACTCGCCTTCGCGGCCCGCGTCACATGCGTTGATCAGGGTGGTGACGTCTTTGCGCTTGATCAGCTTGTTGAGCACCTTGAGCCGCGCCTCGGTCTTGGCGATCGGGTTCAGCGCGAAGTACGGCGGGATCATCGGCAGGTGGGCAAAGCTCCATTTGCCGCGCTTGACGTCGTGTTCTTCCGGTACGGCGATTTCCAGCAGGTGACCGACGGCGGAGGACAGCACGTACTCGTCGGATTCAAAGTACTCATCGTGCTTGGTAAAGCCGCCAAGCGTCTTCGCGATGTCGTTCGCGACAGAAGGCTTCTCGGCGATGATGAGGGTTTTGGTCATATTTTGTATCTCGTTTTTTAACACTTGGGATGGGTGCAGCATGCGCATCATACATGGATCGTGTCGCAGTCTGCACTTTTGCGAGGCGGATGGCAAGGCCGAGGCGTCACAGTCTTGTCAAAGCGCCAATGATAAGCGCGTTCTCCGCCAGACTGCAAGCAAACCGCGCAGGACAGCGGCAATACGGCGTATCGCGCAGCAGAATGTCGCTTAAATCGTTACGTTATGGGGACGACAGGCCGCCGCGGCGGCCTATATTAGTGCAGCAGGCGGGGCGCCTGGTCCTCGTCGGAGCCGAACAGGTCGTCGAACATCAGCGCGTCCGGCTCCTTGCCTTGGCTCCAGAGCAACATCAGGACGATGACCTTGAGCTTGCCCAGCGATACCGGCGCCTCCTCCAGCGCCAGCGCGCGCTCGATGACGATTTCGCGCTGCAACGGCGACAGCACCTTGGCCGACTCCAGGAACTGGATGAAGCCGATCGCGGCCGAGCCCAGCACGTCCTGCTCTTCTTCCACGTAGAAACGGGTGCCGGTGGAGGACGCGGTCAGGGTGTGTTCCACCCCGGCCATGGCGTTCAGGTCGGTCAGCCAGACCAGCGCCTCGGAGATCTCGACATCGTCAAAACCGACAGCCGACAGTTTCTTGGCCAATGCCGCCGGTTCAGGGCAGGCATCGGGACGATAATAAGTCTCGTAGAGATAAACAAGGATGTCGAACATGGCTCTACTCTATCAGTTAAAACAGATCGGGCACAAGTGCCGGACGGTTCGCCTTCTCTTCCCACCATCATGCGCGCAAACGCTGAAACATACCACCTGGCAAACGTTCGACCAGGCCGGCCAGCTCCAGCGCCAGCAACTGCCCCTGCAAGTCGGCGGCGGACTGGTTCAGCCGCAGCGCCAGCAGGTCGGCGCCGGCCGGATGCTCGCCCAGCGCCTCCAGCACGCGGTCGACAAAACTATCGTCCAGCAGCGGCCGCGCGCCGCGCGCGCCGGGCTTGAGCAGCTTGAGGTCGGTCAATATGTCGGCCGCCGTCTCGACCAGCTTGGCGCCGCTCTCGCGTATCAGCGCATGGCAGCCCTTGGCCAGCGTGGCGTGGATGGAACCGGGGATCGCGTACAGCTCCTTGCCCTGGTCGATCGCCAGCTTGGCCGTGATCAGGGAACCGGACTTGGCGGCCGCCTCCACCACCAGCACGCCGCGCGCCAGTCCGCTGATGACGCGGTTGCGGCGCGGAAAGTTGTCGCGCAGCGGCGGCGTGCCCAGCGCGTATTCGCTGACGATGCAGCCCTCCTCGGCGATGCGGCGCGCCAATTCCTTGTTGCGGGCGGGATAGATCCGGTCGGGACCGGTGCCGATCACGGCGATCGTGCTGCCCGGCCCGTTCAGGCCGCCGGCGTGCGCGGCCGCGTCGATCCCCAGCGCCAGCCCGGAAATGATGGTCAGGCCGGCCTCGGACAGTGCCTGCGCCATGCGGTCGGCGTTCAGCATGCCCTGGGCGCTGGCGTTGCGCGCGCCCACCACGGCCAGCGAGGGCCGTCCCAACAGTTCAGCCCGGCCCTTCAGGTACAGCAGCAGCGGCGCGGCGGCGATATGGCGCAGCGCCTCGGGATAATCGGGATGGTCATAGCTCAGCAGGTGGTTGCCGGGCTGCTGCTGCCAGGCCAGCGTGGCGTCGACCAAGGCCGCCAGCCGGTCCGGCGGCGCCTGCAGCAGCGCATCGGCCTGGCCGGGCTTGACCTCCTCCAGCAGCGCGCCGCGGCCGGCGCCGAAGATCGCATCGGGCGTGGCGAAGCGCTCCAGCAGACGGTGCGCCGTGCCCAGGCCGACGCCGTCCGTCATCTCCAGACGCAGCCAGCCCGTCAGCGCGGCGGCGCTGACGGGCTGGAACGTGGCGGCAGGGGTATCCGTGGCTTGCACGGCGCGGCTCACTCCGGCGACTTGGCGACGTCGCCCACTTCCACCGGCGCCGACACCTGCATGATCAAGCCGTAGGAAATATGCTTAAACACGCGGAAGATAAACAAGCTGCCCACTTCCTCGTCCGGCAGCTTGACCTGCTGTTCGCGCATGCCCAGCCAGCTTTTCGCCGCCGTGCCATCGCTGACAGTCTTTCCCGCATGGTACAGCTGCAGCACGGAGCCGATGTCGAGTCCATCAAGCTTTCCGCGATTAATGCTGACAACCTGGTTCTGGCCGGCGTGCGTGACGCCGCCGTAAATCGCCACCACCCGCGCCCCCACCTTCTGCTCGGGCGGATGCGGCACGTAGTTTTGCATCGGCATCGGCGGAATCGCGCGCAACTGGTCGCCCTTGCCCATCTCTTCCTTGGCGCTGGCGACGATGAAGGTGTGGACGTCGCTGCCGGCGCCGGGGGTGGCTTCGGTCTGCAATTTCAGCGTGCCGAGGTAGAACGCCTCGTAGCCGATCACGGCCTTGGTGATCGGGTCTTTCAACGGATTGCCGGGACGGAACACCTGGAACGAGCTGCCGCCCTTCAGGTCGCCGCGCACATAAGCCTTGTCGTCCTTGCCCAGGAACACGTGGCCGTCCTGCGTGGCCACCACCCGCGGCGCCCCGGCCAGCTCATCGTTTTCGATGATCAGCGGCTGGGTCAGGAAGGGTTCGATCACGCCGGCCGGGATCGACGTCACGGCGTCCTTGCCCAGGCCCTCGGTGCGCAATTGCGGCTTCAGGCGCAGCTCGGAGGCGCTGTTGCTGCTGTTGCTGCTGTCGTTGCTGACATCGATCTTGGTGCCCAGCCGCAGGCGGCCGGCGGCGCGGTCGAACCAGATGATCTGGCCCGGATAAATCCAGTGTGGATTGGCGATTTCCTCGCGGTTCATGCCCCAGACGGTGGGCCAGCACCAGGGGCGTTCAAGGAATTTACCGGAGATATCCCACAGCGTATCGCCCTTGACCACCAGGTGCTGGTCCGGCGCATCGGCGCGAAACTGGCATTTCAACGGCTCGGCGGAAGCGGCCGTCAAGCCCGAAAAAAGAGCCGCCAATACTAAGCGGGTGCCGACTGTGCTAAAATTTTTCATTAGTAGATCCAGTAAATGCGCCATAAATTGCGCAGGCACACGATAGCAAGAAGCGCCCCTTCAACGGAAAAGGCTTGCTAAATTGAATCAAATTCTGCCCATAAAACCCTGAACTAGCAAGAGAAACCGCGCAATGACAGCCCGCGCGGTTGTTGCATTTTTGATCGGGAAAATGACGGCGGCGACGCCCTCGACGCGGCGCGCGTTATCAAGGCACTCACTTAGTTTTCACATAGTCATCAACACAGTTACTGCATATGGCCATCTTAAATATTTTGCGTTACCCCGATCCGCGTCTGCATAAAGTCGCCACCCCAGTCACCGTCTTCGACGCCAAACTGGAACAACTGGTCGCCGACATGGCCGAGACCATGTACGAAGCGCCGGGCATCGGCCTGGCCGCGTCGCAGGTCGACGTCCACGAACAACTGGTCGTGATCGACATCTCCGAGACCAAGGACGCGCTGGTCGCCTACATCAATCCGGAGATCGTCTGGGCCAGCGAAGAGAAGCAGGTCTACGACGAAGGCTGCCTGTCGGTGCCGGGCATTTACGACGGCGTCGAACGCCACGCCCAGATCAAGGTGCGCGCGCTGGACGTCAAGGGCCAGCCGTTCGAAGTGGAAGCCGACGGCCTGCTGGCGGTCTGCATCCAGCACGAAATGGATCACCTGCTGGGCAAGGTCTTCGTCGAATACCTGTCGCCGCTGAAGCGCAACCGCATCAAGGCCAAGCTCGTCAAGGAAGAGCGCGGCATGGCGCGCGAGGCCCAGCTGCGCGCCGCCGGCCGCCGTTTCTAAGCCGCACAAGGATCACGCATGAAAGTCATCTTCGCCGGCACGCCGGAATTCGCCGCCGTGGCGCTGCAAGCCTTGCACGAGGCGGGCTTCGAGATTCCGCTGGTGCTGACCCAGCCGGACCGCCCGGCCGGACGCGGCATGCATCTGCAGCCTTCGGCCGTCAAGCAGTACGCGCTGGCGCAAGGCATCGAGGTGCTGCAGCCGCTGTCGCTGCGCACCGACAGCAAGGACCCGGTGCGCGCCGAGCAGGCGAAGCAAGCGCATGCGCGTTTGCTGTCCACGCCGTATGACGTGATGGTGGTGGCGGCCTATGGCCTGATCCTGCCGCGCGCCACGCTGGACATCAAGCCCTGCCTGAACATCCACGGTTCGCTGCTGCCGCGCTGGCGCGGCGCAGCGCCCATCCACCGCGCCATCGAGGCCGGCGACAGCGAGACCGGCATCACCATCATGGAGATGGAGGAAGGCCTGGACACCGGCCCGATGCTGCTGATCGAGCGCATCGCCATCGGCGAGCAGGACACCACCGGCATGGTGCACGACAAGCTGGCCGCGCTGGGCGGCAAGATGATCGTCGAAGCGCTCAACAAGATGAAGCACGGCCAGCTGGAAGCCGTGCCGCAGCCGGAAGCGGGCGTGTGCTACGCCGCCAAGATCAGCAAGGAAGAAGCGGCGCTGGACTTCACGCAGTCGGCGCTGGAGATCAGCCGCAAGATCCGCGCCTTCCATCCCTTCCCCGGCGCGCATGGCGCGGTCAACGGCGTCACCGTCAAGCTGTGGGGCGCCGAAGTATTGGAAGCCGACAGCAAGGCGCCGGCCGGCCAGGTGCTGGCGGCCGATGCGCAGCATGGCATCGTGGTCTCCTGCGGCAGCGGTTCGCTGCGCCTGACGGAACTGCAAAAGCCGGGCGGCAAGCGCTTGCCGGCCGCGGAGTTCATCAAAGGCTTCCCGCTCGAAGGCTTGAGCTTCGCCTGATGGCTTAACGGACGCGCGGCCTGGCCCTGGCCTTGCCGCGCGCCGCTTCCTGTCGTATCCAATCCCGCACCACGCCCCCATCCGCGCTGAGCGCGCTGCGGGCGATCAGCCAGTACGCGTAGTCGCTGGCCGTCGCCGGTAGCGTGCTGGCCAGCGCCAGCTTGCCCTGCTCCAGCAAGGGCCGCACCAATTCCAGCCGTCCCAGCGCCACGCCCTGCCCCGCCAGCGCCGCCTGCACCACCTGATCGTACTGGTTGAAGCGCAGCACGCCCTTCGGCTTGACGCGCCCCGCCCCGGCGCCGCGCAACCACGCCGGCCATTGCAGCCATGGGCGCGACACATCGTCAAACTCCAGCAGCACCTGCAGCCGCAACTGCGCAGCATCCTCGATCGCCGCCACCGCCAGCGCCGGATGCGCCACCGGCACCAGCGCCTCGTCGAACAGCCGCAGCGCACCTTCCGGCGCATCCTGCGGCCGGCAATAGCGCAGCGACAAATCCACCTGCTCGCGCTCAAGGTCAACGAAACGGTTGCTGGCCGCCACGCGCACATCGATCTGCGGCGCCGCCTGCTGGAAGGCGCTCAAGCGAGGCAGTATCCACAAGGCCGTCACACCGATACTGGCGCTGATGGTCACCGCCTGGCGCGCATGACCGTGATCGGGCCGCAGGCTGGCGACCACTTCGCCCAATTGCTCCAGCATCGCATCGGCGTGGCGGAACAGCCGCCGTCCCTCGGCAGTGAACTCGATGGAGCGATGGCCGCGCACCAGCACGCGATAGCCCAGCGTGGCCTCCAGCGCCTGGATCTGGCGGCTGAGGGCGGATTGGGTCACGCACATGTCCTGCGCGGCGAGCGTGATACTCATGCGCCGGCCGACTGCGACCAGGCTGCGCAGCAAGTCCAGCGGCGGAAGATCCAGAAGACGATTAACCATGCCACGAATGTATCACGCATGCGTGCCGGGAATGCGAAAGCGCCGGGAATATCGTTTGAGCGCGACACGGCGATCGGATTCAATGGAGCTTTCAAGGAGGATGCGATGACACACACCACCACCGCCACGCTGGAGTACCTGCGGCCGACACCGGACCGGCCATACACCTACATGTACCCGCCGCCGGACGGCCAACCGTGGCAGAACGCCAGCTACCAGCGCGTGCCGGTGACGATACGCGACGCCCGCGCCGACACACACCTGTCGCTGGACCGCGAAGGCTACCTGCTGCGCCAAGCCCCCAGCGCCGTGCACGATTTCACGGACAAGGAAGAAGTCGTGCGGCTCTACTATCCCGAAGTCGCCGAGCTGGCCCTGGCGCTGACCGGCGCCAGCGAAGCCTTGGTGTTCGACCACCTGGTGCGCAAGCGCGCGCCCGGCTCGCCGCAAGCCTTCGGCCGCATCGACGGCCAGCGCCCAGGCGCGGCGGGCCGCGTGCATTGCGACTTCATGCCCGCATCGGCGCGGCGCAGGCTGGAACTGGAACTGCAAGGCGACACCGCCGACGTTCAGCGCTACAGCATCATCAACCTGTGGCGCCCGATCCGCCACCCGGTGCTCGACGCGCCGCTGGCCGTGTGCGACGCCCGCAGCGCCACACCCGCCGACCTGGTGGCCAGCGATATTTTTTATCCCGAGCGGAACGGCGAAATCTACCAGGCGGTGCACAATACGGATCACGCATGGTCGTACTTCCCGGCGATGACGCGCGACGAGGTACTGGTGTTCAAGCAGTTCGATTCCGCGCCCGGGCCGGTGGCCAGGTACACGCCGCACGCCGCCTTCGAACATGCCGACGCGCCGCCCGATGCACCGCTACGGGAGAGCATAGAAATCCGGTGCCTGCTGATCTACAAGGGGAGATAAAAATGACGATGGAATTCTGGTTCGACTTCGCCAGCAACTACAGCTACCTGAGCGTGATGCGCATCCGCCGGCTGGCGCCGGACGGCGTGGTGTGGCGCCCCTTCCTGCTCGGCCCCATCTTCAAGGACGCCGGCTGGAACAACTCGCCCTTCGTGCTGCAAAAGGACAAGGGCGCCTACGTATGGCAGGACATGCCGCGCCAGTGCGCCAAGTACGGCCTGCCGTGGCGGCAGCCGTCCAGCTTCCCGCGCAACTCGCTGCTGGCGGCGCGCATCGGCATCCTGTGCGAGGAGCAGCCGTGGATGACCGACTTCTGCGAACGCACCATGCTGGCTAACTTCGCCGAGGACAGCGACATCGGCAGCGAACCATGCATGACGGAGATAATGTCCGCGCTGGGCCAGGACGCCACAGCCATCCTGCGCGCCGCGCAAACGGACGAGAACAAGGCCAGGCTGCGCGAACGCACCGAACAGGCCAAGGCCCGCCACATCTTCGGCGCGCCCACCTTCATGGTCGGCGACGCCATGTTCTGGGGGAACGACCGGCTCGACGACGCGCTGGCGATGGCGCTCAGTTCACCGCAAGATCCGCGCAAAACGGCCGGCTAATATTCTCGTCCAGCAGGATGGCGCGCAACGCCAGCAGCTCCCGTTGCTGGCTCGCCAGCGCCACCTGCTGCTGCTCGACTTCACGCAGGCGGGTTTCGGTACGTTCCAGTATCTCCGTTTTCAGGCATTGGCCGTTGGCGCCAAACATGCCCCGAATGACATCAAGCGAAAATCCCAGGCGCTTCGACACCTGGATCACGTGCAGCCGCTCCATCGCATAGTTGGAGTATTCGCGATAACCAGCGGCGGTGCGCGAAATGGGCGACAGCAAGCCCTGCTCCTCATAAAACCGGATGGTGGACGGGGTCAAGCCCGTTTTACGGGCCAGTTCACCTATTTTCATTTTGTGTCTTGACTCTCAAGTTAGCTTGAAACTTATTATAGAACGGTACTCCAGAGCTTGCTAACTGGGGACGCATTCACGATTTCACACTGGAGTTCACAAATGACCGATGTAATTGACAAACTGAACTGGCGCTACGCCACCAAGAAGTTCGATCCCGCCAAGCAGGTAAGCGCCGAAAAACTGGAGCACATCCTGGAAGCGATCCGCCTGGCGCCGACCTCCAGCGGCCTGCAGCCGTTCGAAGTGTTCGTCGTCACCAATCCGGACATCCGCGCCAAGATCCAGGCGGCAGGCTGGAACCAGGGGCAGATCAGCGAGAGCTCGCACCTGCTGGTGTTCGCGGCGTGGGACGACATCACCGCCGATCGCGTCAACATGATGTTCGACCTGACCAACGAGCAGCGCGGCTTCATCAACGAAGGCTGGGAAGCCTACCGCAAGCAGCTGCTGGGCATCGTCGCCGCGCGCGGCCAGCAGGGCAATTTCGATTCCGCCGCGCGCCAGGCGTACATCGCGCTGGGCGTGGCGATGGTGGCCGCCGCGTTTGAAGGCGTCGACGCCACGCCGATGGAAGGCTTCGATCCGGCCGCCGTCGACCAGATCCTGTCGCTGAAGGAGCGCAAGCTGCGCAGCGTGGTGATGCTGCCGATCGGCTATCGCCAGCCGGAAGGCGACTGGCTGGTCAACCTCAAGAAGGTGCGCCGTTCGCGTCCCAACCTGATCACCGAAGTCGCTTAATCGCGCAGCGACACCACACGGTCGCCCTCGCCCGGCTTGCAGCCAGCGGCGATGGGCGTCCAGCCACGATGGATGACGATGCGCTCATCGTCGTGGCACAACTCGACGCGCTCGCTGGCCGGGTAGCGCTGATGGACAAACGCCTCCACCGTGGACGGCAGGCTGATACGCAGCTGCATGGCGGAACGGTCTTCGTCCGGATGGTCGTCCAGATGCAGCAACGGCACGAAGTGCGAAGCGAGCATCAGCAAGCGCGAGCCCACCTGCACCGGTTGCGGCGTGTAGCGCGCATCGCGCAACCAGGTTTGCGCGCGTGCGCGCAGATCGTCGCCGTCGGGCAGATCGCCCCAGCCGGCGGCCAGCATTTCCATCACCCACTGATTGCAATTCTGGTAGCGCACGCTGAACGCATAGGCGCTGGCGCTGTATTGGGACGCCAGCAGATGCTGCACGCGCGGCCCGTCGAGCAGCGCCGGGCGCAACGCGGCGATCGCCTCGTCCGGCAGGCGCACCACGGAAACATAGCCCAGCGCCGGATCGTCGGTGCCGAGCGCGAAACCGGCCAGGCCCTGGTCGAAGATGCGGGGACGGCTTTCATCGCAGGCATAGTACAGCTGGCGCGCGGACCAGGCACCGGCCTCCGAACGCCACGCCAGCGCCGCATGCGAATAGCGGATATCGAAGCGCGACAAGTCCAGGCCCGAGCGGCTGACCAACGCCACGCCATCGCTGGCGCCGGTCAGTTCCTCGCGCAGCACGGCGGCAAAGCGCAGCAGGCGGTCTTGCTCGGCGGCGGAGAACGGTTCGCCGCGATCGCAAAACCGGGAAGATCCGGACGAGCCGGCCGCCTGCGCCGCCCCGCCCGCACCGAGCGTCGCGCAGGTCAACGCGACCAGCGCCAGCGCGCGGCCTGGCTTCAAAGGCTGACCGGACGCGAGGCCAGCTCGCCGTACCACTCGTCGGCCAGCACCAGGTAGAACGGCTGATGCGTATCGCCGCGGCCGAACTCGATGCCATACACGCGGTTCTGCGCATACATCGCGTCGCCAATGGCAAGCTGCTGCTTGTCGAAGGTGGTCTGCGGCAGATCCAGCACGATGCGCTGGGCCGGATCATTGGCCTGCATCGTGATGCGGGTGCGGTCGGCGCGTTCCGGCGTGGCGGCGATCTGGATGATGCGGTACTCGCCGTCGGCGACCTTGCGCTTGTCGCCGCCCGAGCTGTTGCTCGAACCGTTGAGCGAATCGGAAATGCTGCCGCTGGAAGCGGAACCGGCGCTCGACGCCGACGAAGCGAAACTTTCGGCGTTGGCATGCAGGGCCAGGCCCAGCGCGCCGGCGGCGACGATCAGGCGGAATGGGAGGGAAATAGACATCGGATATCCTCGGTTTTATCGAACAGCAAGTATAGATGTTTTCAATTGAACGCGGCCAGCAACTCGTCCGCGCCGTTCCGTATGCCGGCCTTGGACGCATCCATCGGCCCCAGGCTGGCCGAGATATTCATCGGACTGGGATACTGTTTGGCGACATACGCGCTCACCAGCAGGTTGGTGCTGGCATCGTACAGCTCCACGGCATAGCTCACCGATCCGGTGAAGGTACCCTCCTTGCCCCGTATGCTCTGCACGATGTTGTACGGGCCGCCGACCAGGTCGAAGCGCGTCACCGTGCTGAGGAAGCGGGTGCTCGACTTGGCGCCGGTCAGCGTCAGTTTCAGGCGCAGCGTTTTCCAGCCGGCGTCCCTGCTGATGCGCAAGCGGTTGCGCAGCCTGGACTCGAACTCGCCCTGCATGTAGGCGGCCAGCATGTCCTTCTGGTCATCGCTGACCTCCTCGAACTGGCTGTCCTGGCCGCGATAGACCCGCACCGGATCGATGATGATGCTCGAATAGTCGCGCAGCGACACCGCCGTCGTATAGCTGTAGGGAACGCGCCCGGACTTGTCGTCCGCGTTCGGCCGCAGGTGCGGCGCCGAAGCCAGCCCGCCATAAGCGACCGGCTGGGTGCTGGCGCAACCGGCGATGGCGCCGCATAGGGCGAGCAGGATGGGAAACTGTACTTTGAGTGAGGAGTGCATGGCATGGCCTTATTTGGGAGGGTAGAAGCAACCGTGGGAAATTTCCATAACTGAACACACCAGTACAGTATTGGGTGGTTAGCCACCACTGTCAAGCGTGTTTGCGCATAAAATGTACGGTGGGGTTCAGATATGGAGTAGCAATGAAGGTACGCACCGAGGCGCGCCGCCAGGCCATCATCGAGGCAGCCGACGCGCTGTTTCAGGAAACCGGCTATGACGGCGCGTCGATGAATGAGGTGGCGAAGCGCTGGGGCGGATCGAAAGTCACGCTATACGGCTACTTCCCGTCCAAGGAAGCATTGTTTGTCGCGGTGGTGCAATCCTGCGCCACCGGCCACCTGGCCGACGCCACGCGGCAACTGTCGACCGCGCCGATGAGCCGCGCCGGACTGGAGTCGGCGCTGGAGCACTTCGGCCAGCGGATGCTGGGCGTGCTGGCCAACGACAAGAGCGCGCTGGCGGTCTACCGCATGGTGGTGGCTGAAGCGGGCCGCTCCGATGTCGGCCAGCTGTTCTATGACGCCGGTCCGCGTACCTCGGTGGAGACGCTGGCGGCGCTGCTGTCTGGCGCCATGGCGCGCGGCGACATCCGCCAGGCCGATCCCAAGGTCACCGCCCAGCAGTTCCTGTCGCTGCTGACGGCGGAGGTGGATGTGCGCCTGTACCAGCGCGACCCGCCGCCGCTGTCGCCGCAGGAAATCCGGCAGGTGGTCAAGCGCGCCACCGACATGTTCTTCGCCGGCGCGACGCCCAGGCCTACGCCGGAAGATTGAAGAACGCCGCGTCGCAAATCCGCGACTCGCGCGGCAGCACCAGGCGGCCGTGGCGCCCCTGACGGTTCCAGTCGTGGTTGGCGCGCTCCTTGTCGGCGCAGTAGTAACTGCGGCCGTGGTCCAGGTGCAGGCTGACCAGCGAATGACGCGCCCGCACGCCGCGCACGCCGATGTGGTTCAGACGCAAGCCCATGTTCAGGTCGCCTCCACCGTAGGCCATCTGCTGGTCGAAGCCGCCCACGGCCAGCACATCGTCGCGCCAGGCGCAGCTGTTGGAGCCGCTGAAGGCGTTGCGCTGGGTGAGCAGGTCCAGCGCGCGCGCCAGCCAGCGCTTGCGGGTGAGCCGGTTGGCGCTCTTGCAAAAGCCCGGTATCGCGCTCAGGTAGCGGTAGTCGAACAGACTCTGGTCGCGCACCGCCTCCAGCAAGTCCTGGCGCTGGTGGAAGGCTTCCGGGATGCTGACATGGCTGCCGCCCGACAGGAAGATCCCGCGCCGCATCAGCCGCATGAAATTGGCCACGTAATCGTCGCGCGGGATGCAGTCGCCGTCGGTGAACAGCAGCAGGTCGCCGCTGGCGGCCAGGATGGCGCGATTGAGCGCGCGGTACTTGCCGAAGCCGCGCCGCTGCTGGTTCTGGTACAGCAGCGGGATGGTCCAGCCGCGCCGGCGCACCGCCTCCAGCGCGGCGCCGATCGCCGGATCGCGCCCGTCCTGCGCAATGATGACTTGGTCGGGCTGGCGGGTTTGCATGGCGTAGCCGGTCAACACGCATTCGAGCTCGCGGCCCTTGCAGTGCGCGGCAATGATGACGGAGATTTTCATGCCGCATTCTCACGACACCAGGTTGCAGGCGAATTGCGCACTGTAGCGCCAGCGTATCGTTGTGTGTCGTCAAGCTGCGCGCTGAAAAAACAGGCAAATTTGGCAGATTGTTGCTGCGGCGCGGCAGTCCGCTGAAGCAAGTTCCGTGATGCCGTATAATTTTAGACCGCCAGCAACTTCCGGCGCGCTCGTCCACGACCACAGAAAGTAACAAATGAATAACAACGTGTCCCGCCCCGTCATGTCCAAGACCGATGCCCAGCTGCGCCAGATCCTTGCGCGCCGCATCATGATCCTCGACGGCGCGATGGGCACCATCATCCAGCAGTACAAGCTGGATGAAACCGCATACCGCGGCGGCCCCAACGGCCGGTTCATCGACTTCGCCGCACCGGTCGATTCCGGCGCGCGCGAGCTGTTCGTCAAGGGTAACAACGAGCTGCTGACGCTGACCCAGCCGCACGTGATCCAGGAGATCCACGAGCGCTACCTGGCCGGCGGCGCCGACCTGATCGAGACCAACACCTTCGGCGCCACCACCATCGCCCAGGACGACTATCACATGGGCCACCTGGCCTACGAGATGAACGTGCAAGCGGCCAAGCTGGCGCGCGCCGCCTGCGACAAGTACAGCAGCGCCGACAAGCCGCGCTTCGTCGCCGGCGCGCTCGGACCGACGCCAAAAACCGCGTCGATCTCGCCCGACGTCAACGACCCGGCCGCCCGCAACATCACCTTCGACCAACTGGTCGACGCCTACCACCAGCAGACCAAGGGCCTGATCGAAGGCGGCGTCGACGTGCTGCTGGTCGAAACCATCTTCGACACGCTCAACTGCAAGGCCGCGCTGTTCGCCATCGACAAATTCTACGAAGAGAATCCCGGCGTGCCGCGCCTGCCGCTGATGATCTCCGGCACCGTGACCGACGCCTCCGGCCGCATCCTGTCCGGCCAGACCGTGCCGGCCTTCTGGAACTCGGTGCGCCACGCCAGGCCGCTGACCATCGGCCTCAATTGCGCGCTGGGCGCGGCGCTGATGCGCCCCTACGCCGAAGAGCTGTCGCAGATCGCCGACACCTTCGTCTGCATCTACCCCAACGCCGGCCTGCCCAACCCGATGAGCGACACCGGCTTCGACGAGCTGCCGGCCGACACCTCGGCGCTGCTGAAGGAATTCGCCGAGGCGGGCTTCATCAACATCGCCGGCGGCTGCTGCGGCACCACGCCGGACCACATCCGGGCCATCGGCGAGATCCTCGCCAAGGTCAAGCCGCGCGTGGTGCCGCACGTGCCGGTGGCGCAGCGCCTGTCCGGCCTGGAGCCGTTCACCATCGACGACGACTCGCTGTTCGTCAACGTTGGCGAGCGCACCAACGTCACCGGCTCCAAGGCCTTCGCGCGCATGATCCTCAACGAGCAGTACGACGAGGCGCTCAGCGTGGCGCGCCAGCAGGTGGAAAACGGCGCCCAGGTGATCGACATCAACATGGACGAGGCGATGCTCGACTCGCAGGCGGCCATGACGCGCTTCCTCAACCTGATCGCCTCCGAACCGGACATCTCGCGCGTACCCATCATGATCGACTCGTCGAAATGGTCGGTGATCGAAGCGGGCCTGAAGTGCGTGCAGGGCAAGTCCATCGTCAACTCGATTTCGATGAAGGAAGGCGAGGAAGAATTCATCCGCCAGGCCAAGCTGTGCCGCAGCTACGGCGCCGCCGTCATCGTCATGGCCTTCGACGAGAAAGGCCAGGCCGACACCTTCGAGCGCAAGACCGAAATCTGCGAGCGCGCCTACAAGCTGCTGGTCAACACCGTCGGCTTCCCGCCGGAAGACATCATCTTCGACCCCAACATCTTCGCCATCGCCACCGGCATCGACGAGCACAACAACTACGCGGTGGACTTCATCAACGCCACCCGCTGGATCAAGGACAACCTGCCGCACGCGAAGATCTCGGGCGGCGTGTCGAACGTGTCGTTCTCCTTCCGCGGCAACGACCCGGCGCGCGAGGCGATCCACACCGTGTTCCTGTACCACGCCATCAAGGCCGGCATGACCATGGGCATCGTCAACGCCGGCATGGTCGGCGTCTACGACGACCTGCCGGCCGAGCTGCGCGAACGGGTCGAGGATGTGGTGCTGAACCGCCGCGACGACGCCACCGAACGCATGATCGACATCGCCGGCACCTTGAAGGCCGGCGCCGGCAAGCAGGATGCGCAGAATCTGGAATGGCGCAACGCCCCGGTCGAGAAGCGCCTGGCGCACGCGCTGGTGCACGGCATCACCCAGTTCATCACCGACGACACCGAAGAGATGCGCCAGCAGGTGCTGGCCGCCAACGGCCGTCCGATCCACGTGATCGAAGGCCCGCTGATGGACGGCATGAACATCGTCGGCGACCTGTTCGGGCAGGGCAAGATGTTCCTGCCGCAGGTGGTCAAGTCGGCGCGCGTGATGAAGCAGGCCGTGGCCCACCTGATCCCCTACATCGAGGAAGAGAAGAAGGCCGAGGAAGCGCGCACCGGCATCGTCGCCAAGCCGAAGGGCAAGATCGTCATCGCCACCGTCAAGGGCGACGTGCACGACATCGGCAAGAACATCGTCTCGGTGGTCCTGCAATGTAATAACTTCGAAGTGGTGAACATGGGCGTGATGGTGCCCTGCTCCGAGATCCTGGCGCGCGCCAAGCTGGAAAACGCCGACATCATCGGCCTGTCCGGCCTGATCACGCCGTCGCTGGAAGAGATGGCCCACGTGGCCAAGGAAATGCAGCGCGACGAGCACTTCCGCATGCTGAAGATTCCGCTGCTGATCGGCGGCGCCACCACCAGCCGCGCCCACACCGCCGTCAAGATCGCCCACAACTACGAGGGCCCGGTGGTGTACGTGCCGGACGCCTCGCGCTCGGTGTCGGTGGCGCAGTCGCTGCTGACGCCCGGGAGCCGCCAGCAGTACATCGACGACATCGAGCAGGACTACGTGCGCATCCGCGAGCAGCACGCCAACAAGAAGGCGCTGCCGATGCTGTCGCTGAAGGATGCGCGCGCCAACAAGATGAGGCTGTCGTTCGAAGGCGCCAACGCGCCGGTCAAGCCGAAGTTCATCGGCCGCCGCGAGTTCAAGAATGTCGACCTGGCCACCGTCGCCAGGTATATCGACTGGGGTCCGTTCTTCCAGACCTGGGACCTGGCAGGTCCCTTCCCCGCCATCCTGACCGATGAAGTGGTCGGCGAAGCGGCGACCAAGGTGTTTGCCGAAGGCCAGGCGCTGTTGAAAAAGCTGATCGACGGCCGCTGGCTGACCGCCAACGGCGTGGTCTCCCTGCTGCCGGCCAACACGGTCAACGACGACGACATCGAGATCTACACCGACGACAGCCGCGACACCGTGGACTTCACCTACTACGGCCTGCGCCAGCAAGGCGTGAAGCCGGTGGTGGATGGCGTGCAGCGCCCGAACCAGTGCCTGGCCGATTTCATCGCGCCGAAAGAATCGGGCATCAAGGACTACATCGGCATGTTCGCCGTGACCGCCGGCCTGGGCATCGAGAAGTACGAGCAGCGCTTCGAAGACGCGCACGACGACTACTCGTCGATCATGCTGAAGTCACTGGCCGACCGCCTGGCCGAAGCCTTCGCCGAATACCTGCACGAGCGCGTGCGTACCGACCTGTGGGGCTATGCCACCGGCGAAGCGCTGAGCAACGACGATATGATCGCCGAGAAGTATGTCGGCATCCGTCCGGCGCCGGGCTATCCGGCCTGCCCGGAACACACCGTCAAGCGCGAGATGTTCAACACCATGCAGGCCGAAGACATCGGCATGGTGCTGACCGAATCGTTTGCGATGTATCCAGGCGCGGCGGTGTCGGGCTTCTACTTCGCGCACCCGGAATCGAAGTACTTCGTGGTCGGGAAGATCGGCGAGGACCAGTTGAACGACATGGCCGCGCGCCGTCAGGTGGACAAGGCCGACATGGAGCGCTGGCTGGCCCCTAACCTGTCCTGATTCGCCGCCGGCTGCCGCAGCAGACGCGGCTGCACGGCCCCCACAGGAAAGCTGGCGGCGGTTCGCGCCGCCAGCCGTGGCCATTCTTTTCAGCGTAGATGTGCTTGTGACGGAAAGTCAGGTCGACCATTTCGCGCTCGGCCATCAGGTCGTCGGCCGATTCGATCCAGCATTAGTAAGCACTTGCTACTTTTGATCGCGCAGGAACTTCCAGACCGCGAGTCCGCCGAACACGGCGGCAAAGCCCAGTTGCACCGCGATCGGCGCCAGCACGCCGTCCAGCCCCAGGCCGCGCCAGGTGACGGCGTCGAAGCCGTCGACCGCCCAGCGCGTCGGCACCGCCAGCGTGAGCTGCTGCATCCATTGCGGGAACACGAAGGACGGCACCCAGGCGCCGCCCAGCATCACCATGATCAGCGTGGCGAAGGTGGCGATGCCGCGCGCCGCTTCCGGCGTCTTGCCGAAGGCGGCAATCAGCAGGCCGAAGGCCGCCGTCATCAGCGAGAAGCTGGCCGCCATGCCGAGGAAGCCGCCCACGCTGCTGATCTGCACCTTGAAGATCAGCATGGCGCACACAAACATCGCGCACATCAGCCCCATCGCGATAATGGCGCCGGAAATGGCGCGCCCCATCAGCACCGTGGCCAGCGACACCGGCGCCGCCAGCAGGCGGTTCCAGATGCCCATGCGGCGCGCCAGCAAGATGCCGATGCCCATGTCGATGCCCATGAACAGGATGAACTGCACGCCCATGCCGGCAAACGAGTGGGCATAGCCGTTGTACTTGGGACCGCTGCTGAGCGCCCGGTCCTGCGTGGTGTAGGGCATGCTCATGCCGACCGGCGCCTCGGCCGGCGCCGGCTTGCCGCTGGCCTTGGCGGCGGCTTGCTTCTCGGCGTCGGCGGCCACGCGCTGGTCCTGGTACTTCTTCAGGCTGGTGAGGAACTCGCTCAGCTGCGCCTTCCCGGGATCGTTGGCGGCCGTGTCGCGCAGCTCGGCCAGTTGCCGTTCCGTGGTCTTGTTGCCCTTGGGGCTCATGGCGGCGGCGCTGGTCACCTGCATCACCTGCTGCGTCAGCAAGCCCTTCACCATGGCCAGCATGGTCGATTGCGACGGGTCGTAGTAGACCGGCAGTTGCGGCTTGTTGCGGCCGCTGAACAGCGCGTCGGCGGCCTGCTCGCCGAAGCCGGCCGGGATCACCACCGCCACCGGCAGCTTGCCGTGGCGCACCCGATCCTGGGCTTCGGCGTCGCTCAGTTCGATAATCTTGAGCGCGCCGTCGGCCCGCAGGCCGGCGGCGATCTTCTTGCCGTTGTCGGACTGGTCCAGCTGCACCAGGCCGACGTCGATCTTGCCGGTCTTGGCTTCCGAACCGCCGCCGAACAGCGAACCGAAAAAGGCCGCCAGCACCACCGGCATCAGCAGGTGCAGCATCAGCGCGCGTTTGTCGTTGAGATAGAGGATCAGGTCCTTGCGGACCAGGGCGGTCAAAGCAATCATGGTGTTCCTATCAGTCGCGCAGGCTGCGGCCGGTCAGGTTGAGGAAGATGTGTTCCAGCGAAGTCTTGGCGGTGGCGAAGTGCAGCAGCGTCACGTCCTGCGCGGCCAGCCAGGCCAGCGCGGCCGGCGCGTGCGCGGCGTCGGCCAGGCCGATGTCGAGCGCGCTGCCGTCGCTTTGCGCGCCGGTCACGCCCGGCAGCGCCCGCACGCCGGACAGCAGCGCGGCCGACGGCGCGGCGGCCAGCTCGGCGCGCAAGGCCGCCTGCGCCGGCAGACGTTGGTACAGCGCGGCCGGGGTTTCGTCGGCCAGCACCTTGCCGTGGTCGATGATGACGATGTGGTCGGCCAGGCGCTCGACTTCCTCCATGTAGTGGCTGGTGTAGATCAGCGAGCGGCCTTGCGCCTTCAGCGTTTCCAGGGTGTCGAAGATGGCGTTGCGGCTTTGCGGATCGACGCCGACGGTGGGCTCGTCGAGGATCAGCAGCTGCGGATCGTGCAGCAGCGCGGCGGCGATGTTGAGGCGGCGCTTCATGCCGCCCGAATAGGTGGCCGGCTTGTCGTTGGCGCGGTCGGCCAGGTTGACCAGCGCCAGCGCCTGCTCGCAGCGCTGCTTCAACAGCGCGCCCTTGAGGCCGTACAGCGCGCCGAACAGCTTGAGGTTTTCCAGCGACGACAAGTCTTCATACAGCGCCAGGTCCTGCGGCACCAAGCCGATCTTGCGCTTGGCCTCGCTGGAGCCCTGGCCGATCGGCGCGCCGTCCATGACGATGCCGCCGCTGTCGGCGCCGAGCAAGCCGCAGATCATGCCGACGGTGGTGGACTTGCCGGCGCCGTTGGGGCCGATCAGGCCGACCGTCTGGCCCTGCTGCACCTGGAACGACACGCCATCCACTGCCTTGCGCGCGCCGTAGGATTTGGAGACCTGATTCACGCTGAGTAAAACCGATGCCATAAGCCCCACCATGTATTTTCGATAAGCGGCAAGCATAGCGGCGAGATGCCTGAATGGCAAGGCCGGAGCGGATGGCGTGAACTTTTACGTTGTTGCGCGGCCTAAGAATGAACGCCGCCATCCGGCGGCAGGTGTTGACTCGTAACCAGGGAGGCAGATATGGCAAGCAATCCGGCAAACAATCCATCAGTCAAACGCTGGCAGGATCAGGTGATCCTGCTGCTGGGGCTATGGTTCTTCATTTCACCATGGGTGTTCGCTTATCCGATACCGTCGATCCAAGCCTGGACCGCGTTCATTTCCGGCGCGGTGGTGGCGCTGCTGGCGGTGTTCGATCTGTACAAGACCTACTTCTGGGCGGTGGTGCTCAACCTGCTGGTGGGGATCTGGGTGGCGGCGTCGCCGTGGGTGCTGAAAACCGCCGACAACCGCGAGCTGATGTGGAACTCGGTGGTGGTCGGCATCGCCGTGGCGGTGCTGGCGCTGTGGGAAATGCGCACCGATCCCGAGCTGCACAAGCACTGGCCGGGCGCCGGTCACGCAACGTAAGCTAGCCCTTCCGGCGTGGTGCGTTACAGCGCGTAGCGCACCACGTTGTCGCTCCATTCGAAGGCGGCCATTTCCAGCTCCACCAGTTCGTCGGTGGACATGGCGAGGTCGCGCAAGGTCGGCACGATATGGTCGTCCATTTCTTCGATGCGCTCGATGCATTCGGCCAGCTTGAGCAGGTCGCCGAAGAAGCCGCCCCGGTACAGCAAGGCTTCCGACACTTCCTCGTTGACCGGGATCTGCGACAGGATTTCGGTCATCGGGATGCCGAACAAGGTGTCCATCAGCGACATGATGCCGACCGTGAAGGCAACATCGGCCGCCTGCCGCTGGCTGGGACGCAGCTTGCCGGCCAACAGCTCCAGCAGGCGGCCGCGGGTGGTCGCCAGCATCAGCAGCGGCGTCATGCTATGGCCCCGCTTGCCCGGTTCGGCGTACAGCATGATTTGCAGCCAGCGTTGCAGCTGACGGCGGCCCAGGATCGTCACGGCCTGGCTCAGCGAATCGATGCGCTGGCGCGCGCCGACGGCCGGCGTGTTCACCAGGCGCAGCAGGTTCAGCGCCAGCGACACGTCGCGCTTGATGGCGCGCTCGATTTCCAGGTTGTCGGCGTCGGACGTGACCAGCGTCATCAGCTCCATCACCGCCAGTTGCGACGGCGACAGCTTCTTGCCGCTCATGATGACCGGCTTGGCGAAATAATAGCCCTGGAAGAAATCGAAGCCCAGGTCCAGGCAGTTCTTGAATTCCTCGCGGGTCTCGACCTTTTCCGCCACCAGCTTTTTCTTGTCCTGGCGGAAGCGCGGGGCCAGCTTGGTCAGCGTGGACAGTGGAATATTGCGCATGTCCATCTTGACGTATGCGGTCAGCGGCAGCAGCGCCGCCACATTGGGGCTGTCGCCGCTGACGTCGTCCAGCGCGAAGCTGAAGCCGTGGCCGGCCAGTTCCGTCATGCGCGCCAGCACCTGCGGCGTCAGCGGCATCGACGCCGCCACTTCCAGCACCACTTTTTCGCGCGGCAGGAAGGAGAAGATGTCGGTCATCAGCACGTCGGCATCCACATTGACGAAGCCCAGGGCGTCGCCGATGGTTTTTTCCATGCCCAGCTGCGAGGCGTGGGCGATCACGGCCGCCGTGGCCGACAATTCGGTGGTGATGTGGGCCGGGCCGACCGGCGCGTTGCGGAAAAGCAACTCGTAGCCGAACAAGCTCTGGTTGCGGTCCAGGATAGGCTGGCGGCCCAGATAGAATTCGCGCACGCGCAGACTACGCGGGCCGGTATCGTGTAGGGTGAGGTCGATCATCGCTTCTATCAATACAAGACATGGGGCTGATATTTCGCCGTACTAATATTTTGACAGCAATACTTGCCCCTGTCTTGGATAATTTGCCCCGGTCCTAGGCCTGCGGCACGCCGTCGATGAACAGTTTCAGCTCGCCGGCGGCGAATGCCGTCCATTGTTCATTGGTCGTCAACGGCTGGGTGACGATGATGGCGACGCGGTCGTTGGGCGTGGTCACCTGCGAGAAATCCACACTGACGTCCTCGTCCGACAACCTGGCGGTGTCGAACGGATGCTGGCGCACCAGGTGGTACAGATGGGTCGAGCAATGGGCAAACAGCTCGCCGCCGGACGACAGCAGCATGTTGAAGGTGCCGTAGCCGGCGATCTCGCGCGCCATGTCGGCCAGCGCGGCGCGCAGCGCGGCCAGCGGCGGGCGCTGCTCGCCGAAGCGGGCGCGCAGGTGCTGCAGGATGTAGCAGAACGCCTGTTCGCTGTCGGTCGTGCCGACCGGGCGGTAGGAGCCGTTGAGCACCGGCGCGAACGCCTTCAGGTCGCCGTTGTGGGCGAACACCCAGTACTGGCCCCACAGCTCGCGCACGAAGGGATGGCAATTCTCCAGCGCCACCTGGCCCTGCGTGGCCTTGCGGATGTGGGCGATGACGTTGGTGGACTTGATCGGGTAGCGCTTGATCAGCTCGGCGATCGGCGAGGCGATCGCGGCCTGGTGGTCGACGAAGTGGCGCACGCCGGCGCCTTCAAAAAAGGCGATGCCCCAGCCATCGTGGTGGGTGTCGGTCTGGCCGCCGCGCATGGCGAAGCCGGTAAAGCTGAACACAATGTCGGTCGGGACATTGCAGTTCATTCCTAGAAGTTGGCACATGGTCTGGTTCTCTGTTGTTACAGCAGAACCATACCATGCGCCGCCGGTTTTTTTAGTGCAGCAGCACCGGATGGCTCATCAGCTCATCATAACTGCCCAAAAATTCATCGATTTCCGCCATCGTCGGTTCGCCGGCGATCAGTTCATTGACGTCGCGGCGGAAGTTCTGCGCCAGGATGCCGTTGATGAAGATCTCCCGCTTGCCTCCTTTGTCGACGATCTCGTAGCCGCCGAAGCGCAGCGCGTCGAGGGTGCGGTCGGCGCCAAATTCGACAACACTGTATTGCTCGCTGTTATAGATGAGGTTCATGTTGCTTCCTTTCACAAGGGGCGTAACACTTATCGGCTGCGCCTTCAGTACCGAAATGGGGCTGAAGACGGACGATTCAAGGCCAAATCAAGGCCGATCAGCGGGCGCGGTTCAGGCCGCGATGTCGGATTGCAAATCCAGCAACTCACCGTAGGGCGCCTCGGACAGCCAGGAACGCAGCGGTTCGAGGTGCTCGGCGGATGCCAGGCTGATGTAGAGCCGCGCGGGAGGACGGCGCAACACACGATTCAATGTTACTCGCAAAATGAGATTGCCGCTGCAATGAAGACAGCCTGGGGCAATACGCAACACTTGCGGTACGGAATCTTGTCGTGAAGAATCTATTGCGGAGGGAGGCAGGGCGGGGTCGAAGGCCAGCGCCGAACTTCCGTCCGACAGGCCTTCCAGGATGACGACGCTGGGCACACCGGTTTCCAGGTGTGCGGCGATGGCAGCTTCGCGCTCGCGGGCGCGGGAGCCAATGACCAGCCAGGTCGGCACCGGCGCCCGCTGGGGGGCTGCACCGGTGGACATGGGTCCGGTCACGGGCTCAGGCGCCCTTTTTTGCGAGTTTGCCCGGCTCCACACCCAATTGCTTGAGTTTGCGGTACAAGTGCGTGCGTTCCAGGCCGGTCTTCTCGGCCACACGGGTCATGCTGCCGCCTTCGCGGCCCAGGTGGTGTTCGAAGTACATGCGCTCGAAGGCGTCGCGCGCCTCGCGCAGCGGCAGGTCGAACGACAGGTTGAACATGTGGTTGTCCGCGCCGGCCACGGTGGCGCCGCCGCGCACGGAGATCGCCGCCGCCGGGTTCGGTTGGTTGAAGCCGGCGTTTTGCGCCTCCTCGACCTGGGCCGCCGCGACCGGACGCGGGGCCAGCGCCGGCGCGCGCACCGTTTCCTGCGCGCGGGTCAGGCCTTGCTGGACCGCCTTGAGCAGTTTTTGCAGGGCGATCGGCTTTTCCAGGAAGTTCAGCGCGCCGATGCGGGTCGCCTCGACCGCCGTATCGATGGTCGCGTGACCGGACATCATAATCACCGGCATGGTCAGCAAGCCGTCGCGCTGCCACTCCTTGAGCAGGGTGACGCCATCGGTATCCGGCATCCAGATATCGAGCAGCACCAGGTCGGGCGCGCCTGCGGCCCGCGCCTCGCGCGCCTGCTGGGCGTTTTCCGCCAATTGTATTGCGTGTCCCTCGTCGCTCAAGATTTCCGAGAGCAACTCGCGGATACCCATCTCATCGTCCACTACCAGAATGTTTGCCATCTTCCCTTGCCTTCCTCATTTCGCCAGCTCATGGCCGGCAATGATTTTTTTAATCAGTGCTACTTAGGTATTTTGCGACGTCGGTGCTAACTTTAACAGCAAAATCAATACCGACGCGCCACTTCTATCGACATGGTTCTGGATATCGATCCGGCCCCCATGTTCATCGATAATTTTTTTCACCATCGCCAGGCCCAGGCCGGTGCCTTTGGCCTTCGACGTGACATACGGTTCGAACGCCCGCGCCAGGATTTTCGGCGCGAATCCCGGCCCGTTGTCGGAGATCGCCAGCCGCACCGCGGTGCGCGCGGTGCCGTCCGCGCCCTGATAATGAATGGCTTCGCTGATCACGTCAATGTGCGCTTGCGGCGCGCCCTCCGGCCGCTCGGCCATCGCGTCCTGGGAATTCTGCAGCAGGTTGTGGATGACCTGGCGCAGCTGGGTCTGGTCACCCATCACCATCGGCAGGCCGGGCGCCAGTTGCGGGTGGATGATGTCGTCGCCCTCGCCGCGCAGGTACAGGTGCAGGATCTCCTCGACCAGCGCGTTCAGGTCCAGCGGCTCGAGCACCGCCGGCGGGGTGCGCGCGTAATCGCGGAAATCGTCGACCATGCGCTTCATCGCCGCCACTTGGTTGACGATGGTGGCGGTGCCCTTGTTGAGCAATTCCATGTCGGCCGGCGACAGCTTGCCTTCCAGTTTCATCTGCAGGCGCTCGGCCGACAGCTGGATCGGCGTCAGCGGATTCTTGATCTCGTGCGCTAAACGGCGCGCCACCTCGCCCCAGGCGATCGAACGCTGCGCCGAGATGACGTCGGAAATATCGTCGAACACCACCAGGTAGCCGCTGCCGCCGCTTTCGACCGGCAGCCGCGAGCCGCGCGTGAGCAGGGTCTGGTCGTTGTCGTCCAGGCTGGCGGAACGGCGCGGCACCTCGATCTGGCGCTGCCAGTGCATCCGTTGCAGGTTGCGCCCGGCGGCCGACTGCGCGCTCTGCGCCGCGAACGCGGCCACGATGGCGCCGCCGAACTCCTGCAAGCCTTCGATCTCGTCGAGCTTCTGGCCGATCATCGTCACGCCGGCCTGCTGCAGGATGCGCTCGACCGAGTCGTTGCAGCTGATCAGGTGGAATTCATGGTCCAGCACCATCACCCCGGCCGACATATTGGCCAGCACCGATTCCAGGTGGGCCTTGGCGTTCTGCAGCGCCGCGCGGTTGCGCTCGACGGCGCTGCGGGCGTCCGACAGCTGGCGCGTCATGGTGTTGAACGATTGCGTCAGCGTGCCCAGCTCGTCCGAGGTGGCGACGATCGGCCGCGGCGACAGGTCGCCCTCGGCCACCGCGCGCGTGCCCTCGGCCAGCAGCAGCAGCGGCTGGGCCAGGTCGCTGGCGATCAGGAAGGCGCTGGCGATGGCGCCGAACACCGCCAGCAGCAAGGTCAATGTCAGCGTCACGATGTACATCTTGCGCAGGCCGACCCGGGCGACGAAGCGTTCCTTGTAGTCCGAATAGGCGCTGCGGATGGTCTCGCCGTCGGCCGCCAGCTGCGCCGGCGCCAGCTGGATCAGTTGCAGGTAGCGCGGCGCCAGGTGGGTGCCGTTGGCCTGCACCCGGTCCGGGATCGCCATCACCACCCGCAGCCGCAGCTGGCTGGTGCTGTCGACGGTGGTGACCGGGGCGTCGATCAGGTTGCTGCGCAGCTCGCTGCCGCCCTCGGGCGCGCCGTAGTTGTCGCCCTCCTTGGCCTTGTCCATCATTTCGCGGGTCGGCAGGTCGGCGCTGAGGTTGCCGCTGCGGCTGGCGCGGGCGCTGATGATCAGTCCGCCCTCGGCGTCGACGATGATGGCGTTCTGCATGCCCGCCTGTTCCTTGACCAGGCCGGCCAGCGCGGCGCGCTCGGTGCCGTACGGCTGTTCGGCCAGCTGCTGCACGGTCTTGCTGGCGGTGGCGGTCAGTTCCTTCAACGCCGCGTCCAGGCCGGCGCGGCTGAGGTTGATGCCGGACTCCAGCGCCTCCTCGACCGGCACGTTGAACCACGATTCGATCGAATGGGAGACGAACTGCACCGACACCAGGAAGATCACCAGCCCCGGCAGCACGCCGATGGCGGCGAACAGCAGCACCAGCCGCGTCATCAGCTTGGAGCCGAACTTGCCGCTCTTGTAGCGGCCGTACAGCCGGAACAGCGACACGGCCACCAGCAGCAGCAGCGCGCCGGCCACCGCCGCGTTCAGGCCCAGCAGCCAGGCGTAGTAGCGGTCGAAGAAGCCGGAATTGTCGGAGGCGGACGCCAGCAGGAACAGCAGGATACTGATAATGGCGCCGCCGACGACGGAAAAATACCGCAGGGCAGTGCTCACTTACTCCGCCTTGTACTGGAAGATTTTCTTGTCGGACGCCAGGCGCCATCCGGCGCTGTTGAGGGCCGTGACCTTGAGCGGCTTGGAGACATAGTTCGGGTCCAGGCCCATGCTCAGCTTGACGTTGTAGGTCTTGCCGACCTCCAGCGCGCCGCGCGGCGCCACCACCCAGCGGTTGGGGCTGCGGATCAGGAACAGCGCGTCGTCCAGCGTCGAGAAGGTCTGGCGCACATTGCCGTCGACGGTCACGTGGTACTGGCGCGTCAGCACGTTGTAGTACAGGCTGATGGTCTGGCGCTTGACGATGGCTTTCTCGTCGAACCAGTACCAGCGCGGGCGGGTGAATTCGATTTCGGTGCTGAAGTACAGCGTCACGCCGTACTGCAGCGTGTCCTCCATGTCGTGGGTCAGCTCGAAGCTGTACTTGGCGTTGAGGCGGTAGCCCTCGTCGCTGGCCTCGACCAGCGCGCGGCGGATTTCCACGCCGTCGGCGGCGCCGGCCGTCTGCGGCAGCAGGCAGGCCAGTATCAGCAGCAGGGGTCCGATCAGGAGGCGAAAAGATCGTGATGTCACGTGGGGGCCGGTGCTCAAAAGGTCCGTCGGTAGCGTATTGGCAAAGATGCGGGCAACTAAGCGAGCAAAACAGTTACGCATTTTTCTGGAACAGCGCGTAGAACAAACCATCGTGATCCTGCCCTGCGCCACCGGCGGGGAGCAACTGGCCGGGCGCATCCAGGCGCACAGCCTGGTTGCGCACCGCAAACGCGGCGGCCTGGGCTTCGGATTCCTGCGGCCACAAGGAACATGTCACGAATAGCAATTTACCACCCGGTGCCAGCATCCGCCAAAGGTTGTCGAGGATTTTGGACGAAAGTGTTGCAAGTTGGAGCGTGTCGCCCTTGCGGCGCAGCCAGCGGATATCCGGGTGGCGGCGCACGATGCCCGACGCCGTGCACGGCACGTCGGCCAGGATGCGGTCGAACGGCGTGCCGTCCCACCAGCCGGCGCTCTGGGCGTCGGCGGCGCGCAGCGTGGCCTGCTGGCCGAGCCGCTCGAGGTTCTCGCCGACCCGGGCCAGGCGCTTGGCGTCGGCGTCCAGCGCCGTCACGCTGGCGTCGGCCAGTTCCATGATGTGGCAAGTCTTGCCGCCGGGGGCGGCGCAGGCGTCCAGCACGCGCATGCCGTCGCGCACGTCCAGCAGCGGCGCGGCCAGCTGGGCGCCGGCGTCCTGCACCGACACCAGGCCGTCGGCAAAGCCGGGGATCAGGGTCACGCCGACCGGCTTGGCCAGGCGCACCGCGTACGGGCCGATCTGGGTGGCCGCCATGCCGGCCGCGTCCAGCGTGGCCAGGTATTGTTCCATCGTGGTCTTGCGGACATTGACGCGCAAGGTCAGCGGCGGCGCGCTGTTGCCGGTCGCCAGCACGCCCTGCCAGTCCTGCGGCCAGGCGGCCCTGGCGGCGTCGATCCACCATTGCGGGTAGTTCCACTTGGCCACCGGTTGCAGCAGCGCAGTCTCCAGCAGCGCCTTGCGCTCGCGCAGGAAGCGGCGCAGCACGGCGTTGACCATGCCCTTGGCGCGCGCGGTGTCCGGATGGGCGTCGGCCGCCGTCACGGTCTGGTCGACCACGGTGAATTCTTCGTAGGGCTGGACCTCGTCCGGCGCCGTCATCAGCGCCAGCGCGCAGGCCAGCAGGGCCGCCACCAGCGGCTCCGGCGCCTTGGGCGCCATCAGGCCGATCAGGATCTCGCTCTGTCCCAGCTGGCGCATGCAGCGGTAGGCGATGTCCTGCATCGCGCCGCGCGCCTGCGGGCTGGCGTCGCCCTTGGACCAGACCTGGGCCAGCGCCTGCGGCAGGTTGGTGCCGGTGCGGACCTGGGCCACCGCCTGGGCGGCGCCGATCAGGCTGTAGGCCAGGGAATCGGGCTTGAGGCCGGTCTGGAAGCTGGTTTGCAGCGCCGGCTTGAGCTCGCGCGCATGGCTGGCGCGCAGCTTGGGCGCTGCCGCCTTGACGGGGGACTTCAGGGAGAGCGTCGGGCGCTTGTTCATATGCTAATTCCAGGTATTGCCGGCGGGCGTGATCGCGCAGTATACAGCAGTGCATATGACAAGGCGATGAAGCTGATTGTAACGCTTGTAACGTTCGCGCCCCGATAGCGCGGACTTTAGACAAATCGATGCCTATCGCTTCCTATGTTTTCTCGAAATCTTCTGCTTGTCGAGTCTCGCAGGAGCATCGGCACGATGATGATGAGCAAAGGTGGCGATAGTCGCTGCGACCGATGTCACAAGCGACGTCGATAGACGGAAACTGTTCTTGAAGCCCTCCAAGAACGAGCCAAGCAACCTGTTCCCCATTTCCGATTCTCCCATCCTTCGGCGATAAAGCGAAATGCACCGCCCAACAACACGAACGCGCATCACACTGAGTCACCATAAACCAAATATAGTTCAAACTTTGTCATAAAGTCCAATATCTCGGAAGGGAAAGGATGAATTTCATTCAAAAAAATGCAGGATGAAGGAGGCTGTCCAGCCAACCAGAAAGAAGGATACGAAAATCACGCCTGTACCAAGCAGGTGACCGACCAGACCGATCACCGATTCCGCATAAGTTTTTCGGTTCTCATGCGAAAGATGCGACCTGAATCGTCGAAACATGGGGTCGTCCATTTCAACTGGTTACACTCAGCATCGATGATTTTACTTTTTCAACACATCCCATCTGTTTTGCGTCAACAATCGAGCTGGACTGGTCTTCCAGACCCTGCCGTCCGGCTGCGGTGACCCCGCTGCGGCAAACCAGTATAATTACCGCTGTTTGGCCGGTGCCAGCGTGCCGGCCGTTTTCGCTTTCGGATGTATTCACACACGCGGTTCAGCCGCCATTTTGCTCATGCTCGCCCAACAAAAACAAGATATCACCGCCCTGTTCCAGGCCGCCCTCGCACCTATCCTGGCCGGAACCGACGTTTCCGCCAACGTTGTGCTGGAGCGACCGCGCGACCCGTCGCACGGTGACGTGGCCTGCAACATCGCCATGCAACTGGCCAAGCAGCTGAAAATGAACCCGCGCGAACTGGCCACCAAGGTGGTCGATGCGCTGCTGGCCAACCCGGCCGGCAAAGGCCTGGTCGAATCGGCCGACATCGCCGGCCCCGGCTTCATCAACCTGCGCGTGAGCGCCGCCGCCAAGCAGGCCGTGGTCAAGGCCGTGCTGGCCCAGGGCGCGGCCTACGGCAGCGCCACCGCCGGCGCCGGCAAGAAAGTCATCATCGAATTCGTCTCCGCCAACCCGACCGGCCCGCTGCACGTGGGCCACGGCCGCCAGGCGGCGCTGGGCGACGCGCTGTCGTCGCTGTTCGGCTCCCAGGGCTACGACGTGACCCGCGAGTTCTACTACAACGACGCCGGCGTGCAGATCCAGACCCTGGCCAACTCGGTGCAGGCGCGCCTGCGCGGTTACAAGCCGGGCGACGCCCAGTGGCCCGAGTCGGCCTACAACGGCGACTACATCGCCGACATCGCCGCCGACTTCCTGCTCAAGAAAACCGTATCGGCCTCGGACGGCACGCCGGCCACCGCCTCGGGCGACATCGAAGACATCGAATCGATCCGCCACTTCGCCGTGACCTACCTGCGCAACGAACAGGACATCGACCTGCAAGCCTTCGGCGTCAAGTTCGACAACTACTACCTCGAATCGTCGCTGTACGCCGACGGCAAGGTCGACGCCGCGGTCGACATGCTCAACAAGTCCGGCAAGACCTACGAGGAAGAAGGCGCGCTGTGGCTGCGCACCGAGGACTACGGCGACGACAAGAACCGCGTGATGCGCAAGAAGGACGGCACCTACACCTACTTCGTGCCGGACGTGGCCTACCACATCGTCAAGTTCCAGCGCGGCTTTACCCAGGCGATCAACGTCCAGGGTTCGGACCACCACGGCACCATCGCCCGCGTGCGCGCCGGCCTGCAGGCGGTCAACGTCGGCGTGCCGCAAGGCTTCCCCGACTACGTGCTGCACAAGATGGTCACCGTGATGAAGGGCGGCGAAGAGGTCAAGATCTCCAAGCGCGCCGGTTCCTACGTGACGGTGCGCGACCTGATCGAATGGTCGGGCGGCGGCGACATCGAAAAAGGCCGCGACGCGGTGCGCTTCTTCCTCATCTCGCGCAAGGCCGACACCGAATTCGTGTTCGACGTCGACGTCGCGCTGAAGACCTCGGACGAGAATCCGGTGTATTACGTGCAGTACGCCCACGCGCGCATCTGCCGCATGCTGGAACAATGGACCGGCAACGAAGCCGACCTGGCCAACGTCGACCTGTCGCCGCTGACCGCGCCGACCGAAGCGACGCTGCTGGCGACCCTGGCCGCCTACCCGGAAACGCTGGCGCGCGCGCAAGCGGAACTGGGCCCGCACCAGATCGCCTTCTACCTGCGCGACCTGGCCGCCAACCTGCACAGCTTCTACTTCGCCGAGCGCGTGCTGGTCGACGACGAGGCGCTGAAGGCGGCCCGTATCGCGCTGATGGTGGCCACCCGCCAGGTGCTGCGCAACGGCCTGGCGCTGATCGGCGTCTCCGCTCCCAACAAAATGTAATTGCGAAGGACATCCCGCACAATGAATTTCCGCACCAGCCCTCGCTCCACTCCACGTTCGCGCCAGCACGGCAACACCATCATCGGCATCGTCATCGGCCTGATCATCGGCCTGGCGATCGCCGTCGTCGTCGCCCTGGTGATCAACAAGGGCTCGACGCCGTTCACCGACAAGGGGCGCAGCAGCAAGGTTGCGGAACCGACCGCGGGACAAGCCGCCGATCCGAACAAGCCTATGTACGGCAACAAGGAAGCGGTGCGCGAAGCGGCCAGGGACTTTGCCAAGGAACCGCCGAAGGCGCCGCCTCCGGCCGATCCGCTGCAAGCGGTGGTCGACAAGATCCAGGCGGCCCCGGCCCCTGCTCCGGTTGAGAAGCCCAAAGCCGCGCCGCCAGCCGTCCCCGCCGCCGCCAATGTCGCGCCGACGCCGGCCAAGCCTGCCGCTGCCGCCGATGCCGGCGACGACAAATTCATCTACTACCTGCAGGCTGGCGCCTTCCGCGAAGTGGCCGACGCCGAAAGCGCCCGCGCCAAGCTGGCCTTGTTGGGCTTCGAAGCCAACCTGTCCGACCGCGCCACCGACACCGGCGTGCTGCATCGCGTGCGCCTTGGCCCGTACAACCAGGTCGAAACGATGAACAAGGTTCGTAGCAAGTTGTCCGAAAACGGCATCGACGTCGCCGTCGTGCGTAATCAGAAATAAGCCAAACTAAGCCAGGAGAATTCAGATGCGATTCATGAAATTCGTAGTCGGTGCATTGATGTTGAGCGTTGCAGCCCTGTCGTCGGCCTCCCCGGCCGATCCGAAGAACGGCGTCGAATACAAGACGCTGCCGACGCCGCAGGCTGTCGACAGCGGCAAGAAGGTCGAAGTCATCGAGTTCTTCGACTATGCCTGCCCGCATTGCTTCGCTTTCGATCCGACGCTGACTGCCTGGGTCAAGAAACAGGGCGACGCCATCGTCTTCAAGCGCATGCACATCTCGCGCAGCGGCACCGACCTGCCGCAGCAAAAGCTGTTCTTCACGCTCAGCGCCATGGGCCTGCTGAACGACGCCATGCACGCCAAGATCTTCACCGAGATGCACGTCAACCGCAACCGCATGAACCGCGATGAATTGGCCTTCGACTTCGCCGCCAAACAGGGCGTGGATCGCCAGAAGTTCATCGAGACCTATCGCGGCCTGGGCGTCGGCGGCAGCGTGCGCCACGCGACCTCGATGATGGATGCCTACGGCGTCGATTCGTGGCCGATGATCGCCATCGCCGGCAAGTACGTCACCTCGCCGACCATGGCCAACGAAGGCACCAAGGCCGCCACCACCGAAGCGGAGCTGCACGCCCAAGCCGTGCAAGTGATGGACTTCCTGGTCGCCAAGGCGAAAGCGGAAAAGAAATAAAGATGAGCAAACAGGGCGCCGGGCCGGAGCGGGTCTTCATCACCGGCGCCTCAAGCGGCCTGGGTGCGGCCCTCGCCGCCGAATACGCGGCGCAAGGCGCCACACTGGGCCTGCTGGCCCGCCGCAGCGCGATGCTGGACCAGCTGATCGCCACCCTCCCCAACCCTGAGCGCCACCGCGCCTACGCGGTCGATGTGCGCGACCACGCCGCCATCGCCGCCGCCGCGCAGGCCTTCATGGCGCACGCCGGCGGCATCGACGTGGTGATCGCCAACGCCGGCATCTCGGTCGGCACGCTGACCGAGTTCGCCGAGGACATCCCGGTATTCGAAGCCGTCATCGCCACCAACGTGGTGGCCACCGCCGCCACGTTCGCGCCCTTCATCCCGGCGATGAAAGCACAGCGCACACCAGCGCGGCTGGTCGGCATCGGCAGCGTGGCCGGCATCCGCGGCCTGCCCGGCGCCGAGGCCTACAGCGCCTCCAAGGCGGCCGTGATCAGCTACTGCGAATCGCTGCGGCTGGAGTTGAAGCCCTACGGCATCCGCGTCGTCACCCTGTGCCCCGGCTACATCGACACGCCGATGACGCAGGTGAACCCCTACCCGATGCCATTCCTGATGGCGCCCGCCAGATTCGCCGCCAAGGCCGCGCGCACCATCGCCGCCGGCAGCAGCTACAAGGTGATCCCGTGGCAGATGGGCGTGGTCGCCAAGTTGCTGCGCATGCTGCCCAATCCGCTGTACGACCTGGCTTTTGCCAAGGCGCCGCACAAGCCACGCAAGGCCGCGCCATGAGCACGCTCACTGCGGACGCCATCGGCCTGCACTGCGCCACCAGCGCCGCGCACGTGGCGATAGAAACCGTCGCCGAAACCGGCTCCACCAACGCCGACCTGCTGGCGCGCATCGACACGCTGGCCGGCCCGGTGCTGCGCATCGCCGGCAACCAGACGGCGGGACGCGGCCGCGCCGGCCGCAGCTGGTTGTCCGCGCCCGGCGCCGCGCTGATGTTCTCGCTGGCCTGGCGCTTCAAGGGGCCGCTGCACCGCATGTCCGGCCTGCCGATGGCGGTCGGCGTGGCGCTGGCCGAGACCATCGCCTCGCTCGGCGTGCCGGTGCAGATCAAGTGGCCCAACGACCTGCTGCGCGACGGTAAAAAGCTGGCCGGCATCCTGGTCGAAACCCAGGCCGCCCGCAAGGACGGCGACGGCGCCATCTGGGCCGTGATCGGCGTCGGCATCAACCTGCTGATGCCGGACCAGCTGGAAGCGCAGATCGGCCGCGCAGTGGCCGCCGCGCCGTGGCTGGCCAAGATGGACCGCAACCAGCTGATGGCCGCGCTGCTCAGCCGCCTGGCCGCCGTGCTGGCCGAATTCGACGACACCGGCTTCGCCCCCTTCGCCGAGCGTTGGAACTTGCTGCATGCATGGCAGGGCCAGGACGTCGTCATCCTCGACCAGGGCAAAGTGCTGCAACAAGGCCGCGCCGCCGGCGTCGACGCCATCGGCCGCCTGATGCTCGACACGCAACAGGGCCGCGCCGAAGTACTGTCCGGCGACGTCTCGCTGCGTTTATCGCCAACCTTCGCCACCTCTATCGGATTATCATGATACTACTGATCGACGCCGGCAACACCCGCGTCAAATGGGCCCTGGCCGAACCGGGCACGGAACTGGGCGCATGGATCGCCCACGGCGCGGTCCTGCACGCCGACCTGCAACAGCTGGAGCTGCACCTGAGCGAAGCGGTGGCCGAGCGCGGCGTCGACCGCATCCTGATCGCCAACGTGGCCGGCGGCGCGCTGCGGGTGCAGCTGGAGTACGTGCTGCAACGGACCTTCCCGGCCATGATCCTGCCGCAGCAGGCGATCGAATGGTTTGCCTCGCTGCCGGCGTTGGCCGGCGTGACCAACGGCTACCGCAATCCGGCCCAGCTGGGCTGCGACCGTTTCGCCGCCGCCATCGCCGGCCACGCGCTGGCGGCCGGGCGCGAAGTCATCGTCGCCAACTGCGGCACCGCCACCACCATCGACGCCATCACGGCCGACGGCATGTTCCTGGGCGGGATGATCCTGCCGGGACTGGGCCTGATGGCCAGTTCGCTGGCGCGCAACACGGCGCAGTTGCCGCAAATTGCGCAAGACGGTAAGCTGCCGGACGGATTCGCCGACAATACCGACGACGCCATCCTGAGCGGCTGCCTGGCCGCGCAGAGCGGCGCCATCGAACACGCGTTCGCGCGCCATGGCGCGGCGGAGTGCATCATCTCCGGCGGCGCGGCGCCGTATATCGCGCCGATGCTGAAGGTGCCGTACCGTATCGTCGAGAACATCGTGTTAATCGGTTTGCATGCTGCCGCCGGGTAAAGGCGCGCCGCCTCGACGTCATTCCCGCGTGCGCGGGAGCGACGGGGTACTGAATCGCACAATGAAAACCAAGGATACGTCGTGCTGAAATTTATTTTCTGGTCGCTGGTCGCCATCAATGCCGCGCTGTTCGCGTACGGCAAGGGTTATCTCGGCCATTTCAGCGGCAACGAGCGCGAACCGGAACGCCTGCTCAATCAACTCAACGCCAGCAAGCTGGCCATCATCTCTCCCGAGAAGGCCAGCGACGCGTCGGCCGCGGCGGCCAGCGCCGCCGCCAGCGCCAGGCCGGCGCCGGAGGTGCTGGCCTGCGTGGAGATCGGCAGCTTCGTGCTGGCCGACGCGCGCCGCTTCGAGGCCCAGCTGGCGTCATTGAACCTGGGCGACCGCCAGTCGCGCCACAACCTGCCGGGCAACGAGGTATCGAGCTATATCGTTTATATGCCGCCGCAGGGCAGCAAGGAAGGCGCCGACAAGAAGGCCGGCGAACTGCGCGCGCTGGGCGTGACCAACTACTTCGTCATGAACGACAACTCGCCGCTGCGCTGGGGGATTTCGCTGGGCGTGTTCAAGACCGAAAGCGCGGCGCAGAACCAGCTGGCCATCCTGATGAAGCAAGGCGTGCGCACCGCGCGCGTGGCCCCGCGCATGAGCGGCAGCAAGCGGCTGGTCTTCCAGTTCCGCGATGTGGACACGGAGCTCAAGGCCAAGCTGGAACAATTCCGCGCCGGCTACCCGAACGCGGAAAGCCACGCCTGCAAATAGCGTCAGCGGCTGAGCATATCGCGCCGCATGGCGACCACGTTTTTGGCTTGCGCGTGGTAGGCATTCAAGCGCCGCACAAGAAATTCGGGCAGCCCTGCTTCGGCTGCGGGTTCGAACCCAGCGACTGCATAGAAAGTGACCAGATGCGCATACGGCAGACAGAATGACTGCCGCCTGTCCAAATAAGGCTGGCACGCCGCCAGCAGCTGAGCGCCTATGCCCTGCCGCTGAAACGCGCCGCGGATTTGCATACCACGCAGGACTGTCACGCCCTCCTCCGCGCACAGGCGCACCGCGCCGACCACTTGTCCGCCAGACTTGGCCACGATGACAGTATCCGTCGGACCGACGGCGGCGCCGTAAGCCGCTTCGGCATACAGCTTGGCGACCTCTCCCAATTCGCTTGGGCCAGCGGCGAAAATGTCTATCAAAAAATTACCTTCCATTGTCTGTCCCAAGCGCCAGTTTGGCTAAGAATCGCTTCATATGCGGGTCGGCGCGCCCAAGCGGAACCTGATCGCCCAGGAACCACCGAACGCCTTCAAATTCGCGCTCGTCAAACTTGATGTCTTGATGTCGGCTCGCCCGGACCACGTACCACAACGAGACATCTGTGTGCCCGGCGGTAAGGCCAACGGTCGCTGTCACCGTCACAAACAGAGGGGCCCCGATTGGATGGGGCGCCGCAAAGCCGAGCTCTTCTTTCAATTCACGCGCGACCGTCACGCGCGGATGCTCGCCCGGTTCGACATGGCCGCCAGGCGGCAGCCATAACTGGGCGTTCCGATGGTCAACCAACAGCACATGCCCGTCATCGACGACGGCAAAATAGGACACCAGATGCATGGGCGGCGTTGCCGGCTTCGCGACACGGCACAGCTCCACGCCGGAGTCCACCCATGCAAGGCAGTTGGAAACATCGCGACGCTCCAGATCGTCAAAAGGGGAAATCGACAAAATTTCGTCGCGAATTTTCTGGCGCATGCTCTTAGGTAGTCCTTCGTAAAATCAGGTCCGAACAGCCAAATTTTATGCAACAAATCTGGCATGCGGGGCGGCATGCCATGTGCAAGCTGGGCTGGTTCGACCGGGTATTCTCTTCGCCGTCCAACCACCGCGTACACCGCGCCGTCAACGACCTGGTCGAGGTGGCGACATCCGCCGCGGCATTGTGGCCTGTCTTTGGACCGGGTCAGCGCTGGACGACGATAGGCTTGAGATTCAACGATGATGGCAAGCTTTGCGCCGCCTGCAGCGCTTCCTGGCGCGTGGAGAACGGGCCGGTGAACAAGCGGTGCACAGAGCCGCCCAGCACCACTTCCAAGCCGTTCAAGCCTTTGCCCGACAGCTTGTTGCGCACCACTTCCGCATTCTCGGCGCGCGAGTAGGCGCCCAGTTGCAGGTAGTAGCCGCCCTTGGCGGTACCGGCGTCGAGCGCTTCGGTGTCGGCCGGCGCGCGGTCGCTCAGCATCAAGGCTTCCGCTTCGGAGGTAGACGCGCCAGGAATGGCCTTGGGCGCCAGCACCAGCGGCTCGCTCAGCGCCGTCGATGGCGTCAGCAGCAGCGGGCCGCCGCCGTCATTGCCACCCAGGCCGCCGGTGGACGCCTTCCGCGGCGAAGAATGCGACTGCAAGCGCGGAGACACCGTGCCCGAAACGCCGGCGCGCGTGGCCAGCATGCGGTCCACTTCATCCGGCAGGATGCGTTCGATCTGCAGTTCGTGGCTGCCCTTGCCCAGCAAGCCCAATTTCAGCGCCGCCGTGTATGAGACGTCGATGGCGCGGTTGGCATGGAACGGCCCGCGGTCGTTGATGCGCACGATGACCACCGCGCCGCTCACCATATTGGTCAGGCGCGCATAGGATGGAATCGGCAGCGTCGGATGCGCGGCCGTCATCTTGTACATGTCGTAGATCTCGCCGGACGAGGTGCGCTGGCCGTGGAACTTCTTGCCGTACCAGCTGCCGACGCCGATCTGCGAGAACGGCTGGTTGCCGGTGATCGGCGTGTAGGTCTTGCCGAAGACGACGTAGGGACGGTTGGCGTACGGCAGCAGCGGATCGTTGCGCACATCGGCGTCCGGCACCTCGGCCAGGTTGGCCGGCGGCGCGTCGCCGGGACCATCGTCCTGGTAGTAGCCGCCGCGCCCCGAATTCGCCGGCGGCAGCACCGGCAGGCCGGTATCGGGCTTGCCGCGGGACGGCGCCTTGATGACCGGGCCGGATGTCCGGGGCGCCCTGGGCGTGCTGGTGGTGTCTGTCACTGTCGGCGCGGTGCCGCAACCGACCAGCGCCAGCAAGGCCAGCCCGGTGCAGACATTCAAAATACGGCTACGGTTCATGCGCATCACTTCTTCCTTACGGTTTTTTCCGCACCTGCGGCACCGGCTGCGTGGCCGGCGCCGCGACTGCCGGCACGGGTGCGGTCGGCGCCGGGGGCACCGGAGCGGCAGGCGCGGCCGCCACGGCGTCAACGGGCGGGGTCGGCGCGCGCCGTTCGAATTCGGCCGCCGCGGCTTGTTCTTCCAGCGTCTGCCCTTCGACCGGCAGCACCGTTTCCGCATCTTCCTTCGGCACCTTGGTGGTGTCCTTCCCGGCCGGGCGTTTGCCCAGCAGGTAGTAATCCAGCGCCTTGCGCGCGATGGGCGCCGCTTCGGCGCCGCCTTTGCCGGCGTTTTCCACCACCAGCGCCAGCACGATGCGCGGCTTGTCGGCCGGCGCGAAGGCCGTGAACAACGCATTATCGCGCAAACGCTCGGCCAGCTTTGCGGCATTGTACTTCTCGCCGGAGCGGATGGTGATCACCTGCGCGGTGCCGGTCTTGCCGCCCACCGTGTAGCCGGCGCCGGCGAAGGCGCGTGCCCCGGTGCCGCCCGCCTCGGTGGTCACGCCGACCATCGCGCCCTTGATAAAGTCGATATTCTCCTGCTTGAGCGGAATCCTGTAACTCTCCTTGGGCACCGTCAGCGTCCGGGCGCGCGTTTTGCTGTCCTCGACGATCTTGACCAGGTGCGGCTTCATCACCACGCCGTTGTTGGCCAGGTTGGCCACCGCGTGCGCGATCTGCAAAGGGGTGTAGGCGTTGTAACCCGAGCCATTGCTGACCGAGATGGTATCACCACCCATCCACTTGCCCGCCGCACCCTTGAAACGCTTGCGCTTCCAGTCCTGCGATGGCAGCACGCCGGTCTTTTCGTTTTCCAGGTCGATGCCGGTCTGCTGGCCGAAGCCGAACGGCTTCATAAACCCGCTGATGGCGTCGATGCCCATGTCGTGGCCCAGCGCGTAGTAGTAGGTATTGCAGGAGACGACGATGGACTTGTGCATGTCCACCGAACCGTGGCCGCCGACCACGTCGTCGTTGAATTTGTGGCCGCCCAGGTAGTAGAAGCCGGGATCGTAGGTGGTCTGGCCGGGCGTGCGCTTGCCCAGCTCCAGCGCGGCCAGCGCCATGAAGGGCTTGAAGGTGGAACCCGGCGCGTAGGTGCCAGACAGCGGACGGTTCACCATCGGCCGGTCCAGCGAGGTATTGAGCTCGTTCCAGCTTTGGGCGTCGATGCCGTCGACGAACAGGTTGGGATCGTAGCCGGGCCGCGACACATAGGCCAGGATGTCGCCGGTCGACGGTTCGATCGCCACCAGCGCGCCGCGCCGCTCGCCGAAGGCTTCCTCCACCACCTTTTGCAGTTCGATGTCGATCGACAGGATCAGGTTACTGCCCGCCACCGCCGGCGTGCGCGAAAGCGTGCGGATGGCGCGGCCACCGGCCGACACTTCCACTTCCTCGTAGCCGGTGGCGCCGTGCAGCTGCTTCTCGTAGCTTTTCTCCAGGCCTTCCTTGCCGATATGGTCGGTGCCCTTGTAGTTGGCGGCATCGTCGGTGTCTTCGATCGCCTTGGCCTCGGCGCGGCTGACGCGGCCGATGAAGCCGATCACGTGCGACGCCGACTCGCCCAGCGGATACTGGCGAAAAAGGCGGGCCTGCACCTCCACGCCGGGGAAGCGGAAGCGCTGCGCCGAAAAGCGCGCCACCTCCTCGTCGGTCAGGCGGGTGCGCAGCGGCACGCTCTCGAAGCCCCGCGATTCCTCCAGCAGCTTCTTGAAGCGCTTGCGGTCCTTGATCTCGATCTCGATCAATTTGGACAACTCGTCGATGGTTTCATCGAGCGTCATGACCAGCTTGGACGGCGTGATCTCCAGCGTGAAGGCCGAGTAGTTGCGCGCCAGGACCACGCCGTTGCGGTCGAGGATCAGGCCGCGATTGGGCACGATCGGCACGATGGCGATGCGGTTCTCCTCCGCCTTGACGGCGAAGTCGTTGTACTTGACCACCTGCAGCCAGATGAAGCGCGCCAGCAGCAGGCCGAAACAGATGAACACCATCGCCCCCAGCACCGTGACGCGGGCGCGGAACTGCTGGAGCTCGCGCTCCGTGTCCTTAATCTCTATCATGCGGCCGCTCCCCACGCGCGCACGGAGGCGGCGCCGCGCACGCCACGGCTGTGGTGCTGGATGCTCATCAGGATGCCGGCGCCCAGGCCCATGTTGACGAAAACGTAGGCGAAGTAAATCATCGTGATGGCGCCCGCCAGCAGGCACAGCGCCAGCAGCGCCAGGAAGGCCATGCAGATATTGCGCAGCTGGTCGGCCACCTTGCCGGGAATGGCGATGCCGGCCGAGTACAGCGTGACCAGCCCCACCGACAGCAGCATCAGCATGATGATGGCCAGCTGCGCGTCGAACACGGTGAAATAAGGCCGCACGCGCTGCCACAGCGTGCGCCCGTCCTGCACGCGCATCAGGTCTGCACCAGCTTGCGGTGGCGCTGGATGCTCATCAGGATGCCGGCGCCCAGGCCCAGCGTCAGCAGCGCGGTGCCGCCGTAGCTCATGAACGGCAGCGGCACGCCGACCACCGGCAGGATGCCGCTGACCATGCCCATGTTGACGAAGGCGTAGGTGAAGTAAATCATCGTGACGGCGCCGGCCAGCAAACGGGTGAAGAAGTTGGGCGCATTCCCGGCGATCATCAGGCCGCGGCCGATCAGCAGCAGGTACAGGAACATCAGCACCAGGTTACCGGTCAGGCCGAACTCCTCGGAGAACACGGCGAAGATAAAGTCGGTGGTGCGTTCCGGGATGAACTCCAGGTGGGCCTGGGTGCCGTGGGTCCAGCCCTTGCCGGTCATGCCGCCCGAACCCACCGCGATGGTGGACTGGATGATGTGGAAGCCCTTGCCCAGCGGGTCGGAGGTCGGATCGATCAGCGTCATCACGCGCTCGCGCTGGTAGTCGTGCATCACCGACCAGATCACCGGCAGGCTGGCCGCTCCCGCCACGAACAGCGCGATCAGCGCCTTCCACGCCAGGCCGGCCAGGAAGATCACGCAGAAGCCGGCGGCCACCACCAGCAAGGCGGTGCCCAGGTCCGGCTGCTTGACGATCAGGCCCACCGGTAGCGCCAGCAGCACGGCGGCGATACCGTAGTCCTGCCAGCGCAGATGGCCGGCGCGCTGCTGGAAGAACCACGCCAGCATCAGCGGCATGGCGATCTTCATGAACTCGGACGGCTGGATGTCGATACCCACGTGCAGCCAGCGCCGCGCGCCCAGCTTGATGGTGCCGAACAGCGCCACGCCGACCAGCAGCGCCACCGCGATCACGTACGCCGGCACGGCGATCCGCATCATCATCTGCGGCGAGACGTTGGCGACGAACCACATCACCATGAAGGCCAGGCAGATGTTGCGCAGCTGGTCCTCGACCTTGCCGGGTATGCCGATACCGGCCGAATACAGCGTGACCAGGCCGACCGACAGCAGCGCGCAGATGATCAGCATCAGCGGCAGGTCGAACACGGTGAAATAGGGGCGAAGGCGGCGCCACAGGGAACGCCTTTCGTTGATGCGCATGCTGTTCCTTTATTCCTTGTTGCCGGGGGTTTCAGCGCCCGGCTTCTTGTCGTCGCTGACGCCCTGCTCGGCCTGGACGTCCTGCACCGAGCGCAGCTCGGCGTCTTCCTTCGGCACGCGGGTGGTTTCTTTTTCGTTCGGGCGTTTGCCCAGCAGGTAGTAGTCCAGCGCCTTGCGCACGATGGGCGCGGCCACGCCGGCGCCGAAGCCGCCGTTCTCCACCACCACCGCGATGGCGATGCGCGGCTTGTCGGCCGGCGCGAAGGCGGTGTAGAGCGCGTTGTCGCGCAGGCGCTCGGCGATCAGGTTGGCGTTGTACTTCTCGTTCTTCTTGATCGCCACCAGCTGCGCGGTGCCGGTCTTGCCGCCCGAAGTGTAGCCGGCGCCGGCGAAGGCGCGCGCCGCCGTGCCGCCGGTGGTCACGCCCACCATGGCGTTCTTGATGATGTCGATATTCTCCTGCTTGAGGGGGATGCGGTAGCTTTCCTTGGGCACGGTCAGCTTGCGCGTGCGCGTGACGCTGTCTTCGATGATCTTCACCAGGTGCGGCTTCATGACGATGCCGTTGTTGGCCAGGTTCGATACCGCGTGCGCCATCTGCAGGGGCGTATAGGCGTTGAAGCCGTTGCCGATGGCGATGGAAATGGTGTCGCCGCCGACCCATTTCTGCGCCGCCGGATTTTTCTTGAAGCGGTTGCGCTTCCATTCCTTGGACGGCAGGATGCCCTGCTTCTCGTGTTCCAGGTCGATGCCGGTCAACTGGCCGAAGCCGAACGGCTTCATGAAGTCGGTGATGGCGTCGATGCCCATCTCATTGCCGAGCATGTAGTAGTAGGTGTCGCAGGATTCGACGATGGACTTGTACATGTCGACCGTGCCGTGGCCGCCCGGCTTATCGTCGCGGAACTTGTGGCCGCCCAGCGTGAACGAACCCGGATCGAAAATGGTCTGGCCCGGCGTGCGCTTGCCCAGCTCCAGCGCGGCCAGCGCCATGAAGGGCTTGAAGGTCGAACCGGGCGGATAGGTGCCCGACAGCGGCCGGTTCACCATCGGCTTGTCCAGCGAGGTATTGAGGTCGTTCCAGCTTTGCGAGTCGATGCCGTCGACGAACAGGTTGGGGTCGTAGCCAGGCCGCGAGACATAGGCCAGGATGTCGCCGGTCTCCGGTTCGATCGCGACCAGCGCGCCGCGCCATTCGCCGAAGGCTTCCTCGATCACCTTTTGCAGCTCGATGTCGATCGACAGTATCAGATTGCTGCCCGGCGTGGCGGGCGTGCGCGACAGGGTGCGGATGGCGCGGCCGCCGGCCGACTTCTCCACTTCCTCGTAGCCGGTGATGCCGTGCAGCTGCTTCTCGTAGCTTTTCTCCAGGCCTTCCTTGCCGATATGGTCGGTGCCGTTGTAGTTGGCGGCGTCCTCGGTGTCGGCGATGGCCTTGGCCTCGGTGGTGTTGATGCGGCCGATGTAGCCGATCACGTGCGAGGCGATCTCGCCCAGCGGATACTGGCGGAACAGGCGCGCCTGCACCTCCACGCCGGGGAAGCGGAAGCGCTGCGCCGAAAAGCGCGCCACTTCCTCGTCGGTCAAACGGGTGCGCAGCGGCACGCTCTCGAAGCCCTTGGATTCCTCCAGCAGCTTCCTGAAGCGCTTGCGGTCCTTGGTCTCCACCGTGATCAGCTTGGACAGCTCGTCGATGGTTTCGTCCAGCGTGGCGCTTAGCTTGGACGGCGTGATCTCCAGCGTGAAGGCCGAGTAGTTGCGCGCCAGGACCACGCCGTTGCGGTCCAGGATCAGGCCGCGATTGGGCTGGATCGGGACGATGGCGATGCGGTTCTCTTCGGCCTGGGCGACGTAGTCGCTATGCTTGTAGACCTGCAGCCAGATGAAGCGCGCCAGCAGCGCGGCGAAACAGAAGAACACCAGCGCGCCCAGCACCGTCAGGCGCAGGCGGAACTGGTGCAGCTCGCGTTGGTTGTCCTTGAGTTCAGTCATACGGCATGCCCGTCGTTCCCGCGCAGGCGGGAACCCATACGCCGCTGGCGCAGTGGCGCAGCATGGATTCCCGCCTGCGCGGGAATGACGAGATATCGGTTAGTCGAGACATCCATACAGCGGCCGGGGCGTCAGATCGGGCGGGTGTGGTCGCGGTCGACCGCGCGGCGCTGCGGCGCCAGCAGCAGCCAGGTCGCCAGCGGCCACAAGGCCACGGCGATCACGCTTTCGACGAAGTAGAACCAGCCGGGGAATTTGCCGGACACGAAGAAGCGCACCACCAGCTGCACCGACTGCGCCATCAGCAGCAGCGGGAACACGTGCATGGCCTGCGTCAGCAGCGGGAACCACAGCACCCGGCGATGCAGCATGATCGCGAAGTAGGACAGCAGCGTGTAGGCCAGCGCGTTCTCGCCCAGCAGCGTCGAGTCATGCACGTCCATCAGCAGGCCGAGGAAGAAGGCGGTGCCGATGCCGACCTTGCGCGGCTGGTGCACGCCCCAGAACACCAGCACCAGCGCGACGAAATCCGGCACGCCGACGAAGTTCCCCCACGGCAGCAGGTTCAGTAGAAACGCGCAGAACAGGCTGAAGGCGATGAACAGCGGGCTGACCGGCAGCAGAATATAGTGGGGACGGTTCATCGTGCCGGTTCCTTCGGTGGGGCGGCCGGCGGAACGGCCTGCTTTGGCGCCGGCGTACCGCTAGCGGGTTGGACGGCGGCATCGGTCGCGGCATCGGCCGCCGGCGCAGGCTTGGGCGCGGGCGGCGGCATCACCGGCATCAGGCCGGGCGGACCGGCCGGCACAGGCGCCGGTGCGGTGGCGGGCGCCGGGTCGACGCCTTCCTTCGGCGCCTCCTTGACCGGCGCCATCTTGTTGTTATGCTTCTTGAGCGCGCGCAGCTCTTCCTCCGGCGGACGCGGAGGCATCTCCGGCGCCGACATCAGGATCAACAGCTGCGTATGGTTGGAGATGCCGGCCAGCGGCTGGCACACCACGCCGCCGAAGGAACCGGCCGCGCTGTTTTCCACCTGGCTCACGCGCGCCACCGCCAGGCCGGCCGGGTAGACCCCGTCCAGGCCCGAGGTGACGACGATATCGCCGACCTGGATGTCCGCGTTGGGCGCCGTGAAGCGCAGCTCCAGCGCGCCGGACTTGCCGCGGCCATAGGCCACGCTGCGCAAGCCGTTGCGCAGCAGCTGCACCGGTATGGCCTGCTCCTTGTCGGTCAGCAGCGTCACTTCGGAGGTAAAGGGGAACACGCGCGTGACCTGGCCGACCACGCCCTGGTTGTCGATCACCGGCAGGCCGAGCGCCACGCCTTGCTGGGTGCCGCGGTCGAGGATCACCTTGCGGCTGTTGACGTCGCGCGCGTCGTACAGGATCTCGGCCAGCATGGACTTCACCGGCAGGTGCTCGCGCGCGTCCATCAGGCGGCGCAGCTGGCCGTTTTCAACGGTTTGAAGCTGGGCCTGTTGCAGCGCCAGCGCGCCGGCGATCTGCTGGCGTTTGAGCTCGCGCACCTGCTTTTCCAGCGACGACAAGGTGGAGAAATAATCGCCGACGCCGTAGATGGCGTCGCGCGGCAGCAAGGCCGCCATTTGCAGCGGATACAGCACGGTGGCTGCCGCCTTGCGCACCGTGGTCAAGCTGTGCATGCGCGAATCGACCAGCAGCAGTGCGATCGATATGCACGCGAATACCGTCATCTTGACGCGGGCGGAGGCGCCTTGCTTGAAAAGTGGCGGAGGACTGTATTCCATGACTTCCAATAATCCGGCGCTCGCGCGCCAACGAGACTGTCAACTCATCCCAATGCATCGGGGCCGCTGTTTCGCGGCCCCGTCTTGTCAGATCATTCGTAGGAGAAGATCGAGCCCAGCTGGTCCATCCGCTCCAGCGCCATGCCCGAGCCGCGCACCACGCAGGTCAGCGGATCTTCCGCCACCAGCACCGGCAGGCCGGTTTCCTCCATCAGCAGGCGATCCAGGTCGCGCAGCAGCGCGCCGCCGCCGGTCAGCATCATGCCTTTTTCCGCGATGTCGGCGCCCAGTTCCGGCGGCGTCTGTTCCAGCGCGTTCTTGACGGCCGAGACGATGTTGTTCAGCGGGTCGGTCAGCGCTTCCAGGATCTCGTTGGACGAAATCGTGAACGAGCGCGGGATGCCTTCGGACAGGTTGCGGCCCTTGACTTCCATTTCCTTCACTTCCGAACCCGGGAAGGCCGAACCGATGGCCTTCTTGATCGCTTCCGCAGTCTGTTCGCCGATCAGCATGCCGTAGTTGCGGCGGATGTAGTTGACGATGGCTTCGTCGAACTTGTCGCCGCCCACGCGCACCGAACCCTTGTAGACCATGCCGCCCAGCGAGATGATGCCCACCTCGGTGGTGCCGCCGCCGATGTCGACCACCATCGAGCCGGTCGCATCCGACACCGGCAGGCCGGCGCCGATCGCCGCCGCCATCGGCTCTTCGATCAGGTAGACCTGCGAGGCGCCGGCGCCCAGCGCCGATTCGCGGATCGCGCGGCGCTCAACCTGGGTCGAGCCGCACGGCACGCAGATGATGATGCGCGGCGAAGGACGGAAGAACTTGGAGTCGTGCACCATGCGGATGAACTGCTTGAGCATCTGTTCGGTGACGGTGAAGTCGGCGATCACGCCGTCTTTCATCGGGCGGATCGCCTCGATGTTGCCTGGGACCTTGCCCAGCATCTGTTTTGCTTCTTTACCAACGGCCTGGATCGTTTTCTTGCCGTTAGGGCCGCCTTCCTGGCGGATCGCGACGACCGACGGCTCGTCCAGGACGATGCCCTGGCCGCGAACGTAGATCAGAGTGTTGGCCGTGCCCAAGTCGATGGCCAGATCGGTGGAAATATACCTGCGTAAAAAACCAAACATGTGTGTCCTGTGGCGCTACTGATGTGCGCGTAAGCCGTTAGAGAGAAATCCTGTGGTGACGCGGCGGCTGCAATGATTCAGCGCCAGCAACGCATCAACCCGCCATTCTACCTTATAATTTGAATGCGATTTGCCGAAAATCCCGCCAAAAGTGTATCGGTTGAGTCCGCGAGTTAGGCGGTAATCCTTTGCTTTTGCCAGCGAAAAGGCAGAATTTCCAGTTTTTTATCAATATAACAATTAAACCTTGCGCGGCCCGTCCGCGCCATTCGCCATGTCCCTGACCCTATCCGACGTAACCCGCATTGCCAAACTGGCACAACTTGAGATGAGCGAGCAGCAGAGCGCCACCGCGCTGGACCAGTTGAACGGCATTTTCGCGCTGGCCGAACAGATGCAGGCGGTCGACACCGACGGCGTCGCCCCGCTGAGCCACCCGCTGGGCGCGCACATGAACAACATCGCCCTGCGCCTGCGCGAAGACGTCGCCACCGAGGCCAATCGCCGCGAAGACTACCAGGCCGTCGCGCCCAAGACCCAGGACGGGCTGTACCTGGTGCCGAAGGTGATCGAGTAACACCGTCGTCATTCCCACCACTGGCGCGAATGACTTCCCGCGCAGGCGGGAACCCATGCTGAGCCGATTTGGCCAGCGTTCCATGGCCCCCGCCTCCGCGGGGACGACGCCGCAACGAATCTGAATTGAAACGCCATGCACACCAAAACCATTAAAGAGCTGTCCGCGCTGCTGCAAAGCAAAGCCATCACCGCCACCGAACTGGCGACGCACTTCCTCGACCGCATCGAACAGAGCGACCTGAACGCCTTCCTGCACGTGGACCGCGCGCTGACGCTGGCGCAAGCGGCCGAAGCGGACGCCCGCATCGCCGCCGGCACCGCCACCGCGCTGACCGGCGTGCCGATCGCCCACAAGGACATCTTCGTCACCCGCGACTGGCGCTCGACCGCCGGCTCGAAAATGCTGGCCAACTACGTCAGCCCGTTCGACGCCACCGTGGTGGAGAAGTTCCGCGCGGCCGGCATGGTCACGCTGGGCAAACTCAATTGCGACGAATTCGCGATGGGCTCGGCCAACGAGAACTCGGCCTTCGGTCCGGTGAAAAACCCGTGGGACAAGAGCGCCGTGCCTGGCGGCTCCTCGGGCGGTTCCGCCGCCGCCGTGGCCGCGCGCCTGGCGCCGGCCGTCACCGGCACCGACACCGGCGGCTCGATCCGCCAGCCGGCAGCCTTCTGCGGCATCACCGGCATCAAGCCGACCTATGGCCGCGTATCGCGCTTCGGCATGATCGCCTTCGCCTCGTCGCTGGACCAGGGCGGCCCGATGGCGCAAACCGCCGAAGACTGCGCGCTGCTGCTCAACGCCATGGCCGGCTTCGACGAACGCGATTCGACCTCGCTGACGCCTGAAATGGGCGGCATCGACGAAGACTTTACCCGCGAACTGGGCCAGCCGCTGGCAGGCCTGCGCATCGGCGTGCCGAAGGAATACTTCGGCGAAGGCCTGGCCAAGGACGTGGAAGACGCCGTGCGCGCTGCGCTGGCGCAATACGTGACCCTGGGCGCGACTTTGGTGGATATTTCGCTGCCAAACACCGCGCTGTCGATCCCGGCCTACTACATGATCGCGCCGGCCGAAGCCTCGTCCAACCTGTCGCGCTTCGACGGCGTGCGCTACGGCCACCGCGCATCGGAGTACAAGGACCTGTCGGACATGTACCGCAAGACCCGCGCCGAAGGCTTCGGCGCCGAAGTCAAACGCCGCATCATGGTCGGCACCTATGTGCTGTGCCACGGCTACTACGACGCCTACTACCTGAAGGCGCAGAAGATCCGCCGCCTGATCGCACAGGATTTCGAAGCGGTGCTCAACGGCCCGAACGCCGTCTGCGACGTCATCATGGGACCGGTCGCGCCGACCGTGGCCTGGGACCTGGGCGACAAGTCCGACGACCCGGTGGCCGCCTACCTGGCCGACATCTACACGCTGTCCACCAGCCTGGCCGGCCTGCCCGGCATGTCGATCCCGGTCGGCTTCGGCGCCAAGAACCGCCCGGTGGGATTGCAGATCATCGGCAAGCATTTCGGCGAAGCGAAACTGCTCAACGTCGCCCACCAGTACCAGCTGGCGACCGACTGGCACACCCGCGCACCTGCCGGCATCTAAGATCAACGTCATTCCCGCGCAAGCGGGAACGACAAGCAAACATAAGCGAGAACACAATGGAATGGGAAGTCGTCATCGGTCTTGAGAACCACGTGCAGCTCACGACCGAATCTAAAATTTTCAGCGGATCGCCGATCAAGTTCGGCGCCGAGCCCAACACGCAGGCCAGCCCGGTCGACCTGGCGCTGCCGGGCGTGCTGCCGGTGATGAACAAGCAGGCGGTGGACCGCGCGATTCGCTTCGGCCTGGCGGTCGGCGCCAAGATCGCGCCGGCGTCCATCTTCGCCCGCAAGAACTACTTCTATCCCGACCTGCCCAAGGGCTACCAGATCAGCCAGTTCGAAGACCCTGTGGTCATCGGCGGCTCGCTGACCTTCGGCTACGAGAAGGATGGCGAATTCGTCACCAAGACCGTCAACCTGACGCGCGCCCACCTGGAAGAAGACGCCGGCAAATCGCTGCACGAAGACTACGCCGGCATGAGCGGCATCGACTTGAACCGCGCCGGCACGCCGCTGCTGGAAATCGTCTCCGAGCCGGAAATTCGCAGCGCCGCCGAAGCGGTGGCCTATGCCAAGGCCCTGCACTCGCTGGTGATGTGGCTGGGCGTCTGCGACGGCAACATGCAGGAAGGCTCGTTCCGCTGCGACGTCAACGTTTCCGTGCGTCCGAAAGGCCAGAAGGAATTCGGCACCCGCTGCGAAATCAAGAACCTGAACTCGTTCCGCTTCATCGAAGAAGCCGTGCATGTCGAAGTGCGCCGCCAGATCGAGTTGATCGAAGACGGCGGCAAGGTGGTGCAAGCGACCCGCCTGTACGACCCGGATCGCAAAGAGACGCGCGAAATGCGCAGCAAGGAAGACGCGCAGGACTACCGCTACTTCCCGGACCCGGACCTGCCGCCGCTGGTCATCTCCGACGAATGGATCGCCAAGGTCAAGGCCTCGATGCCGGAACTGCCGGCCGCCATGCGCGAGCGCTTCGTCAGCGAATACGCGCTGCCGGAATATGACTCGCTGGTGTTGACCGCATCGAAGGCGATGGCGACCTACTTCGTCGCCGTGGTGGACAAGGCCGGCAAGGAAAACGCCAAGGCCGCCGCCAACTGGCTGATGGGCGACGTGTCGTCGACCCTGAACCGCGAAGGCGTGGACATCGCCGACGCGCCGGTCTCGCCGGCGCAATTGGCGCTGATGCTCAAGCGTATCGCCGACGGCACCATCAACAACAAGACGGCGAAGGAACTGTTCGGCGACATGTGGGCGGCCAAGTCGGCCGACGACAATCTGGTGGACGTGCTGATCGACACCAAGGGCTTGAAGCAGATCTCCGACACCGGCGCGCTGGAAGCGATCGTCAACGAGGTCATCGCAGCCAACGAGAAATCGGTGGAGCAGTACCGTGCGGGCAAGGAAGCGGCGATCAACTCGCTGATCGGCCAGGCGATGAAAGCCTCGCGCGGCAAAGCCAACCCGGCGCAACTGACCGAGCTGCTGAAGGCCAAGCTGGCCGGCTAAGCGCCATCCTCCTAAAAAACCCGTCTGCACCGAACGCGTTCTTGGGCGCGTTCTAGCAGACGGGTTTTTTTTGCCCCATCCCCCGTCCGTGAGAATGCGCGAGTATTCGCGGATCGCAAACTGCTATGCTGTTCAACCCTACGACTGAAAACAAAATTCAATGACCGATACAAGAATACGCCTGGCGGTTCCTGAAGACGCACCCGCCATCGCCGCGATGGCCGTGGCGCTGACCGAAGAAATCTCCCTGCGCCTGGGCGTGAAGACCTTCAACCTGGACCCTCAGAAGACCGCCAGCTTGTGCCACGCCCTGCTGCGCGAAGAGAAGTACCTGGCGCTGATCGCGATCGCGGAAGGCGAGGCGATCGGCTTCGTCGGCATCTCCGAAGGCCGCGCGCTGTACGCGGAAGGCGCGCTGGCGACCATGCAGGAATTCTTCGTCGCCCCGCCGTTCCGCGCCAACGGCGTCGGCGGCCTGCTGTTGAACGCCGCCGCCGAACTGGCGCGCAAGCGGCGCTGGAACCGGCTGGAAGTGTGCACGCCGCCGCTGCCGGAATTCGACCGCAGCCTGGCGTTCTATGAGCGTCATGGCTTCGAAATCACCGGCGGCCGCAAAATGAAGCGCCTGTTTACGGAAGCCCAATGAAGAACCAGATTGCCCTGCTGGCCCTGACGCTGTCCACGCTGGCCCACGCCACCATGGTCGACTGGCCGTTGAGCTACGAGGGCAAATCGAGCAATGCCTTCATCTGGGACAAGCGCGCCAAGGCGCTGATCGAGACTCGCCTTCCCGGAAAATTTTCCAGGGAAGTGCTGACGGGGCTGGGCGGCCCGCCGGAGCCGGTGTTTGTGGTCGATAAACGCTACGTCAGCGTATCGGCCTGCGAGGCGCACGCCTGCCCGTTCAAGGGCTTCTTCTGGTTCGACACCCAGACCGGCCAAGGCCTGGGCGCGGACATCATCGACGGCGCACTGCGCCTCGGCTCCAACAGTCTGTCCGCACAACAGATTCCAGCGCCGGCACGCCGCGCGCTGATCGACTGGATGAGCGCAAACGGCGTTACGCCCGTCAGCGTAGAATTCATCGACCGCGCCGGCGCCAGCGCCACTATGGACGCCGCACATTTCGAGCCGGCGACACGCTTCGAGCCGACAGCCGACGGTCCGTCCTACGATTGCAAGGCCGCCGCCACCAAGGTGGAAAACGCCATCTGCGCCGATGCGACATTGGCCAAACAGGATCTGGCGCTGGCCAAGCTGGTCAAGGAACTGCGCCAAGGCCACGACACCGTCGACGCCCGCAACCAGCTGCGCGACTTCCAGCGCAAATGGCTAAGAGAGCGCGACGCCACCTGCGCCACCGCCGCCGACATCAACGCCTGCCTGGGCAAGCAATACAAAGCCCAGAACGACCGGCTGATGAACTGGGTTCCGGCGCATTAAGCAATGGCGTCAGCGATAGGCCAGCAGGTCCAGCACGGCGCTGCCGTTCTCGCCAACCAGTTGCAATGCGGCGGGCGCGGTGTCGGCCGATGCCAGCGCCAGTCCTTTATAGCTGCCTTCTGCCGCGCTGCCGCAACCGCTGGCGGTCAAGGTCAACGCCGCCGCGCCGCCGTAGGTGACGCTGAAGTCCACTTTGCCCGACAGTTTGCAGTCGCTGCTGCCCGCGCTGATCGCGCCGTCGGCAGCGACCGTGAACAGCGCCGGCTTGCCGCCGATGAGCACCTGGTAGCTGCCGGCCGCATTGGCGCCCGATAGCGCGGTCAGCGCCACCGCCTGCGTGCGGTCGTAGGCCAGCGTCACCATGCCGCTGCTGGCCACCGGTACGCGGCGGCCCTTGCTGCCATCGACCACGTGGATCACCGTGGCGGCGCCGTCGCCGTCGGCCGACAGCAGCACGTAACCCTTGCCGTCCTTGTTGGTGTAGATGCTGGCGCCTGACACCGTGTCGCCATTGGCATAGCCTTGCAGCGCGCCCTCGCCCAACACCGGCACGCTGCTGGTCGGCGGCGGCACGTTACTGGTCGAGCCGTTGCATCCCGCCAGCCCGGCGACCACGGCCAGCAAGGCCGCCTTCATCGAGTTGTTCATTGCGCGATCCCGTTCAATTTGATCTTCATCGCGTCCTCAAAGGCGCGGCGCGCCTGCGGCACGCCTTCGACCGGCGAAATCGTCACCGCAGTCTTCGTGGCGATCACATTGTCTTCCGAGGTCGCGGCGGTATCCTTGGGCAGCGTCACGCCGCTCGGCAGCATGGTGCCGCCGGTCGCCAGGCTGATACCCGGCACCGGGTAGTTGACGCCGGAGGCCACGGCCAGCGGGCTGTCCGACAGCTTCTCGTAGAACGCCGGCAGGTAGCTGCTGGCTTTGCCGATGCGGGTGAAGCGGTAAGGCAGCGCTGCGCCGGCGCCGGCACTGAAGTCCGGCACATTGACGTTCAGGCCTACGCCTTCTGGCATCAGCAGGCCGCCCGCCTTGGCTTTGTTGGCGACCAGCGTGTCGACCAGCTTGACGACGATGCCTGCCACTTCATACACGCGATGCGACGCGGGCAGTGCGCCGCTCCAGGTGACCTGCGTGGTGGTGGCGTCGCTGACGGCCATTGCCGGCAATCCGCGATTGATCATGTAGACCAGGTTATTGAACGTGCCGCTGCTGGCGTTGATCGCGCCGGTGTTGTTGCCCTCGTTGGGGCCGGAGATCACCAGGTCGGGCGCTCCACCCCACTTCTTCTTGGCCAGTACATCGACGCCATACAGGCAGGCCGCGACCGGCGTGCCGTTGACGTAGGAGACATCGGCATCGCCTGCATCGACGCCAACGCCGGGAGCGCCAGCGGCCAGGCCCAGCGCCAGCGCGCCGCGCTCCTTGCCGGTCAACGTGCCGATCGGGGTCAGGAATGCGATGTAGCCGCCGCGGCCCGATTGATTGTCGATCGGCGCGGCCACCGCCACGCTATGCCCCGCAGCGACCAGCTTCGATTTCAGCGCGCGCAGGTTGGCGGCGGTGATGCCGTCATCATTGCACAGCAGGATGTTCAGCGCGCAGGCCGGGGCGGCAGGCAAGGCAAAGACGCCGCACAAGGCGATGGCGCGCGCGGCGCAGTTGAAGCGGGAGGATGGCATGGCACTTCCTATCGAATGAATAAGAACGCGGAAGTGTATTGACGCCGTGTTACGACAGCGTGACACGACCTCCAGCCATGCTTATACCCGCTATCACTCGAGCAGCGCGGCGATCGCCAACGGCGTGCTGCTGGTGACGATCTGTCCCGCTTCCGGCAGCGCCGCAAAGCGATAGACGAATACCCTGAAGCTGGCGACGACGTCGCCCGTGAACGCCGGCCCCTCTTTCGCGGCTAGCATGCTGACGGCGCCGCCGGCCGCATGGAAACGCACCTGCGAGCTGTCATTTTTCGGATAAGAGAACTGCACGCCGGCGCAGCTTTTTCCCGCCGCCTCGCCGGAGTAGCGCAGGTAGGCCAACAACTGCTCGCAGGCGGTGCGCAGATCGGCGGCGGCATAGACACCGTCCGGCCGCGTGACGATCGACACCCAGGCGCCGGACTTGAGCTGTCCCGCCTTGCGGTTCACCGTCAGTTCCGCGTTGTCGTCATACGCCGCTTTGGAAAACGGGAACACGGCGCGCCCCAACGCATCGACCGGCAGCGCCAGGTGGGTGGCCTTGCTGTTGAGCGTCAACCGCAGGCCGTCGGTGGATACGCTCTTGTCGCGCGGCCGGATGCGGAAGTGATTCTGCAAGAACTGTTTGGGTTTGCCGTATTTTTCGAACCAGATCATCTGGCGATAGGCGTCCCGGTACTCGATCCAGTCGGAGTCCTCCTGCGCGCCGGCGAACGCCGGCAGCAGGGCAAGACAGAGCAGGATGAGTTTGAACATGCGTTTAAAACCGGTAAGCCAGTCCGCTGGACCAGGTGATGAAATTGCGGCGGCCGACGAAGGGAGCCTCGGCCGGTCCGCTGCCCAGCAGCGTGCCGGTCAACGAGCTGTTGACCAGCCACTTGCTGCTCATGGCCCAGTTCCAGTTGACGCCCGCTTTCACGGCCGTCACGCCGGCCGACGGCCGGTAGTCGCGCACGCCGCCGGCAGCGGCGCTCACTTCATACTGCTCGCGCATCACCTGATCGCTGGCCAGTGAAACGCCGGCCGACAACGTCACCGTGTGGTGCGGCGCCGGCGAAGGCAGGGTCTTTTGCACGCCCAGCTGGGCACGCAAGCCGCGCGCGCTGGTGTCGTATATCAGGTTCGAGGTGATGCGGGCCTCGTCGCCAAGGTAGTAGTTAAAAAAACCGCCGACATCGGCCGAGCCACGGATCGGATGCGTGCCGCGCAGCCGCCAGCTGTCGCCGGGAGCGCGCGTATTGCTGCCAACGACCAGCGGCCCATATTCCACGCCCGCCGTTTGGGACAGGTGCATGCCCAGCACCCCGCTGGCCGACGCGAATATGCCGTTGCTCCACTGGATCTGGAATAGCGGGCGCAGCATCACCTGCCGCACCTCGCCCTCCTCCACCGAGGTCTTGGTGCTGAACGCCACCCCCGCGTACATGTCCTTGCTCCCATCGGGCATCATCAACTCGGTGGTGTTTTCGGCCAGCGCCGGACCGCACGCGGCCAGCAGCAACAATAACGGGGATAGCTTTTTCATGTATTCCTTAAAATCCGAAGCGCACGCCCAGGGCGATACGATTCGGGTTGGCGGTGAAGCCTTCGTGTTTGAGTTTGGCGCTGCGTTCAAATTCCAGCTGCAACGCCACGTCTTTGCTGACCAGGTAGGACGCGCCCACGCTCAGGTACAAGCCGGTCCTGTGCGCCGACTCGCCCGGCGGAGCATCCTTGCCGCTGACGTCCATCTTCAAACGCCCCTGCGCGACGCCCGCCTTGCCGAACAAGGACCAGTCCTCGCTCAGCTTCCACGTGCCACGCGCCGCCAGATAGGCCGTGCTGACGCGCGTCTTGAGCTGGTAGCCGGGCGAGAGGTCGAAGCTGGTCGAGTTGCTGTCGGTGCGATAACCAGCTTCCAGCGCCCACAACGGCGACAGCTCATATCCCGCAAACAGCCCCAATGGCGTCGCCTTTTTGACCTCGCTGCGATCGGTCGTCACGCCGTTCTCGGTAAATTTGACATTGCCGTTGGTCTGCGGGCTGATATTGGCGCCGACATACAAGCCTTCGGCATGCGCCAGCGCGCTTGCGGCAAGAGCGATCAGGGCACTGCATACAATCTTTTTCATGTTCGGATTCCAGGTTGAAGTAAGAGCCTCCAATGGTAGGCACCCTTCGCCGCGCAATCCGCCTCGGTCTGTCGTTGAATTGTCCTCAATTTGTAGGCGGCATTTGTATAGAAAGTGTACGAATGTGTACCCGATTGTCGAAAATGCCACTTCGGCGCCGCGCTCCACTACAATACCTGCGAAATGGAGGCGCGATGCAGCGTGTAATGCTGGTGGAAGACGATGCGCGGCTCGCCGCGCTGGTCAAGGAATACCTGGACGAATACGATTACGCCGTCGACGTGGTGACACGCGGCGACCGCGCGCTCGACCACTTCCGCGATACCCTGCCGGACCTGGTGATACTCGACCTGACCCTGCCCGGCGTCGACGGCCTGGTGGTGTGCCGCCAACTGCGCCAGCTGAGCGCCGTGCCGATCCTGATACTGACCGCGCGCCAGGACAGCTTCGACGAAGTCTCCGGCCTCGAACAGGGCGCCGACGACTACGTCAACAAGCCGGTGCAGCCGCGCGTGCTGCTGGCGCGCCTGCGCGCGCTGCAACGGCGCGGCAGCGGCGCCGCCAACAGCGACATCGTCATCGGCCAGCTGCGCATCTCGCGCGAGAACCGCGCCGTCCAGTGGCGCGGCGAGGAAGTGGCGATGAACAGCGCGGAGTTCAAGCTGTTCGTGATCCTGGCCGACGCCTCGGGCAAGGTCATGTCGCGCAACGACATCCTGGTCAAGATGCGCGGCATCGAATTCGACGGCCTCGATCGCAGCATCGACAACTGCATCTCGCGCCTGCGCCGCAAGTTCGGCGACGGCGGCGCGGAACGCATCAAGACCGTCTGGGGCGAAGGCTATCTGTTGAGCCCCTCGGCCTGGGAATGAATCGTCTCTTCTGGCGCTTCGCACTGCTGGTGATGCTGGCCATCACGCTGGCGACCTGCGCGATCTACTTCACCTTCAGCCGCCTGTTCGGCGATCCGCTGGAGGAGATCGCGCGCCGCCAGGCGGCCGGCCAGATCTTCCTGCTGGAGCAGTACATCGACAAGGCGCCCAGCGACGAATGGCTGCCGCGCCTGAACAAGGTGCGCGAAGTCTCCGAAGCCACGCTGGAACTGCAACCGCTGCCGGCGGCGCTGGCTGCGCTGCCCTCCTCCAAACGCGCGCAGCTGCTGCACGGCGCGGTGGTCATCGACGTCGGCGGCAAGGCGTTCTACCGCCGCGTCGACACCACCGGCGCGCGCTACATCGGCAGCGACGACGACGTGATCCACGCCCAGCGCCTGCCGATCGACATCGGCCTGGCGCTGGGCATGGAGGCCATCCGCTTCGGCGTGATCGCGCTGTTCCTGCTGGTGCCGATAGCCTGGTGGACGCGCCGGCACTGGCGCGGTTTGCTGGCGCTGTCGAAGGTAGCCGACGATTTCGGCCAGGGCAACCTGGCGGCGCGGGCCGAGGTGCGGCCGGCGTCGAGCATCGCGCCGCTGGCCGGCCGCATCAACGACATGGCCGAGCGTATCGGCCTGTTGATGGAAGCGCACAAAAACCTGCTGCGCTCCGTGTCGCACGAGCTGCGCACGCCGATCGCGCGGCTGGAGTTCGGCCTGGAGCTGCTGCGCGAGCGCCACGCGGCCGACGACCCGGCGCTGCAAAAGCGCGTCGTGGCGATGGAGGCCGATGTCGACGAATTGAAAACCCTGGTCAACGAGCTGCTGGACCTGACGCAGCTCGACCAGGCGCAATCGATGCCGCGCCAGCCGTTCGCGCTGGCGCCGTTGCTGATGGGCTGCGCGCCGCCGCACGGCTCGGCCACGACGCCAGCGCCGCAGTTCAGCGCCAGCATTGCCGACGACCTGGGCGAGCTGCAGGGCGACGCCCGCCTGCTGGCGCGCGCCGTCAACAACCTGCTGGGCAACGCCGCCAAGTACGCGGCCTCGCGCGTCGTGCTGTCGGCCGTACGCGATGGCGCCGCCGTGCGCATCACGGTGGAAGACGACGGCCCCGGCATCCCGCCCGAGGTGCGCGAGCGCGTGTTCGAACCTTTCTACCGGCTGTCCCGCGAACAGGACTACGCCGCCAGCGGCTACGGACTTGGTCTCGCCATCACCGCCAAGGCCGTCCAGCTGCACGGCGGCGCCATCGCCATCGACGATGCGCCGCTGGGCGGCGCCCGCATCGCCATCACTTTATAGACAACTCTGTCTACGGCACGCAACACGCGCCGGGAACGCCAAAAATTTAAGTATACATTTTTGTCTAGACAGACTAATCTACAGTTACTTTAGCAAGCCGACAAGAGATACGCCATGAGCATACCCAAACCAACCGCCGCCGAACTCGATCTGCTGCAAGCCCTGTGGCCGCTCGGCTCGGCCACCGCCAAGCAGGTGCACGAGGCCATGCTGGAAGATAAGCCGGAGCTGGCCTACGGCACCGTGCTGCGCCTGATGCAGATCATGCACACCAAGGGCATCCTGATCCGCGACGAGAGCCAGCGCTCGCACATCTACGCGCCGGCGCAGGCGCAGGACGCGCTGCAGACCAATCTGCTGAAGGACCTGATGCAGAAGGCTTTCGCCGGCTCGGCCAAGGCGCTGGTGCTGGCGGCGCTGCGTTCCGGCATCTCGAGGAAGGAACGCGAAGAGATCGAAAAAATCCTCAAGGATGAACAGAAATGAGCGCCTTCGTTTTCGCCCTCGGCCTGACGCTGATGCACTTCCTTTGGCAAGGCCTGCTGCTGGGCTGCGCCACCGCCATCGCCCTCACGCTGCTGCGCAACAGCCGCGCCGAATACCGCTACCTGGTGGCCTGTTCGGCGCTGCTGGCCTGCCTGTGCTGGCCGGCGCTCGAGCTGTATCAACGCCTGTACGGCCACGCCGACAGCAGCACCATGATAGGCGTCGGCGTGCTGCGCCTGGCCGCGCAGAATATCGTCGGCAGCGAACCTTTCGACCTGCGCGACTCGCTGCGCAGCATCGTCAGCCTGTGGGCGCTGTGCGCCATCGTGCTGTCGCTGCGCATGATCCTCGGCCTGCTGTGGATAGACCGCGCCGCCAAACAGTGCGACTGCAGCCACCGCCAGGACCAGCTGCGCTGGGAGGCGCAGCTGCAACGGCTGGCGGCGCGCTTCGGCGTCGGGCGCGCCGTGCGGCTGCGCATCGTCGACACCATCTCCAGCCCGGTCACCGCCGGCTGGTGGCGCCCGGTGGTGCTGCTGCCGGCGGCGCTGGTGGCGGGCATGCCGCCCGATCTGCTGGAGGCGCTGCTGGCGCACGAAATGGCGCACATCCAGCGCCACGATTACCTGGTCAATCTGCTGCAGAACGTGATCGAAACGCTGCTGTTCTACCACCCTGCCGTCTGGTGGATCTCGAACCGCATCCGCGTCGAACGCGAACTGATCGCAGACGATTTCGCAGCAAGGCAGCTCGGCGAACCGCGGCGTCTGGCCCTTGCACTTTCGGAGCTGGAGCGTCTCCAGTTCTCAACTCACCACCTGGCCCAAGCGGCCAATGGAGGAAATTTGATGGACCGTATTCAACGTTTGTGCCGCCCTGCACCGCAGGCCCTGAACTGGAAAGCCGCCGTGCCGATGCTGGGACTGGCGCTGGCCTGCATGTCGATCTACGCGGAGGCCGTGGCTGCCGACAAGGTCGCCGCGAAGACGGTGCACGCCCTGGCCGACTTCACCACCTGCGACAAGCCGAAATGGCCGCAAGGCGCGATCGGCCGCAAGGAAACCGGCACCGTCACGCTGAAGTTCCTGGTCGGCGCCGACGGCAAGTTCAAAAAATCGCAGGTGCAGAAATCCAGCGGCCACCCGGACCTGGATGAAGCGGCCCGCGCCGGCATCGAGAAGTGCGGCTTCAAGGCGGCCCTCAGCGCCGGCAAGCCGGTGGAATCGTGGATGCAGATGCAGTACGTCTGGGCGCTGGAGTAAGCTCAGTGGGCAGGGCTTAGCGCCATCCATCCGAGGATGTCGGCGAAGATCTGCCCGCGATTGAGCTCATTGAAATTCTCGTGGTAGTTCTGCGGATGCCGCTGGTAGGTCAACAGCGCCGGCGGCACCGATTTCAGCATCTTCTCCGCAGCGTCGGCGTCGGCCAGCTTGTCGTCGCCGGCCACCACCGCGAACAGCCGGTGCTTCCAGGCCGGCATGCGCGGCGCCAGTCCTTGCTGCGCATGGGTCAGCGCGTTGCCGAAGCGGACCGTGATTTCGGTGGCGCGGATGCCGTCGCGCTCATCGTCGTGATGGCGGGCGGTGATGGCGCTGTCGTGGGTCAGCATATCGGTCAGCGGCGCCAGCGGCACCTTCATGCGCGGCGCCAGCGCGCCCAGCACGCCGGCCAGCGCCAGCAGCACCGGCGACACTTTGATCGCGTTCACATAATACGGCGACGACAGGATGAAGCCCTTGATGGCGGCATCGCCGGCGAAGCGGCCCAGGCCCAGGTGGGTGGCGATCAACGCCCCCATCGAATGGCCCATCACATAGATCGGCAAGCCGGGATACTGCTGCTTGACCCACTGCAGGAAGGCCACGCTGTCGTCCAGGAAGACGCCGAAGCCGGGAATGTCGACCCGGCGCGCATCCTGGTGGCCGCACAAATCGTAGGCCGCGGTGGCGATGCCGTGCTGGCGGAAGTACAGCGCCGGCGTGACGTAGTCGCCGGCGTGCGCCATGCCGCCGTGGATGGCCAGGATCACCGCGCGCGGCGCGGCCGGTTCCCAGATGTGGACGCGGCGCTCGGCCTGCGGGCCGGCGCGGAAGCTGGCCAGGCGGTCTTCGGAAAACCGCATCAAGCGGTGATGCTCAGGTTGATGCCCATCTCGACCAGCAGCTTCAGGTCGGCCAATGTGAAGTCCAGGCTGGGGGTCGCTTCGCCGCGTTCGGTGGTGAAGGAGATGCGCAGCTCGGCCGCGACATCGGAACGTTCGAAGTGGATGCCGCGCGCCTGGCACTCGGCCAGGTAGTGGCGGATCTGCTTGAGCAACTGGTCCGGGTTCATGTCGGTGCCGACGGCCACGTAGAAGCCCGAATCGAGGCGCACCCGGCCGTCGGGCTTGACGTCGCCCTTTTCCCAGTCGCTGTCCGGCTCGGTCGGCAATCCGTCGCGGATGTCGTACAGGCCGTCGTCGTCGCCGTGCACCTTCAGTGTTGCGATGTTCATGGGTTTGCCCCTTGTCTCCGGTATACCGGATAAGGTTACATCAAAGAAATTTCAAAGTCTAGCAATATGGCTAGTTAGGCAATGCCGTAACGCGTACGGTAGGCGGCCACGGCGTCCTTGTATTGCAACAGCTGCGGGTCGGCGCCGGCGCCGTTCAGGTAGCTGAACAGGTCGTCCAGGTTGCCGATCGAAATGACCGGGATGTTGTAGGCCTTGGCCACTTCCTGCACCGCCGAGCTGGGCGACAGCTGGTCGTCCTTGCCCGAGCGCTCCATGCGGTCCAGCGCGATCAGCACGGCGCAGGGTTCGGCGCCGGCGGCACGTATCATGTCCACCGATTCGCGCACCGAGGTGCCGGCCGAGATCACGTCGTCGATGATGACGACCTTGCCTTGCAGCTTGGCGCCGACGATGGTGCCGCCTTCGCCGTGGTCCTTGGCTTCCTTGCGGTTGAAGGCGAACGAGGTGTTGCGGCCCTTGCCGGCCAGCGCCACCGCCGTGGCCGAGGCCAGCGTGATGCCCTTGTAGGCGGGGCCGAACAGCATGTCGAACTCGACGCCGGAGTCCAGCAGCGTCTGCGCGTAGAACTGCGCCAGCTGGGCCAGGGTCGCGCCGTCATGGAACAGGCCGGCATTGAAGAAGTACGGCGACTGGCGCCCGGCCTTGGTGGTGAAGTCGCCGAAGCGCAACACGCCGGTCTTGACCGAAAATTCGATAAATTGCTGGCGCAGGGGGTTCAGTGGGTTCGTCATACTGCCTCATTTCTGTAAAGTGCCTGTATTTTAACGCTACACTAGCGCATTCCAAAATTTACGCATCGAATCGACCATGCCAAAAATCATCTCTGCCAATCTGAACGGCATCCGCTCCGCCGCCACCAAGGGCTTTTTCAAATGGATGGCCACGCAGGACGCCGATTTCGTCTGCGTCCAGGAACTGAAGGCGCAGGCGCCGGACATGACGCCGGAATTCCTCAATCCGGGCGGCTACCACGGCCACTTCCACTATGCCGAGAAAAAGGGCTATTCCGGCACCGGCGTCTACAGCAAGATCGAGCCGGACCGCGTGGTGATCGGCTTCGGCTCGCCGGAGTTCGACGCCGAGGGCCGCTACGTGCGTTGTGATTTCGGCAACCTTACGGTGATTTCGGTGTACTGCCCGTCCGGTTCGTCCGGTCCGGAGCGCCAGGAGGCCAAGTTCCGCTTCATGGACCTGTTCCTGCCGCACCTGCAGTTGTTGCACGCCGAGGGGCGCGAAGTGGTCATCTGCGGCGACTGGAACATCGCCCACAAGGAAATCGACCTGAAGAACTGGAAGGGCAACAAGAAGAATTCCGGCTTCCTGCCGGAAGAGCGCGAATGGATGACGCGCATCTTCGACGAAGTCGGTTATGTCGACGTGCACCGCGGCCTCGATCCGCGCGAGGAGCAATACACGTGGTGGAGCAACCGCGGCCAGGCCTACGCCAAGAACGTCGGCTGGCGCATCGACTACCACGTCGCCACCCCCGGCATCGCCGCCAAGGCCACCACGGTCGCGATCTACAAGGAGGAGAAGTTCTCCGACCACGCGCCGTTGACCATCACCTACGCCTAATTACACGGGGGTCAAGTCTGACATTCGGACACGAGCTCTGCCGTAATGCTGATTACGGCAGAGCTCGTGTCCGAATGTCAGACTTGACCCCAGCGGTTTAAAGGCTGCGGCGGCTGCGGAATTCGCGCCGTTCGCCGCTCAGCGGGTCGGTGAAGGCGATGCGGCGCGCCAGCAGCTTCAGCGGCTGCGAGACGTCGTCCTGCTTGCACGGCAAGGCCACCGGGTAGAAGGCGTCGTTGACGATGGGGATGCCCAGCGACGACAGATGCACCCGCAACTGGTGCTTGCGGCCGGTGTGCGGATGCAGCCGGTACAGGGTGCAGTCGGCGCGGTGCTCGATGACGTCGATCAGCGTCTCCGAATTCGGCTCGCCCTGCTCCTCCTTCATGATGAAGAATTTGTCGCCGTCGACCATGCGGCTGCGATAGGTAAAGGGGAACTCGCGTCCGTGCAGGCGCGGCGCCAGCGCTTCGTACTCCTTCTCGATCACGCGCTTCTGGAACATCGACTGGTAGGCGCCCCGGCTGTCCTGGCGGCGCGAGAAGATCACCACGCCGGCCGTCTCGCGGTCCAGCCGGTGGATCGGCGTCAAATCCTGCTCGCCCAGCTTTTTCTTCAGCCGCACCAGCAGCGTCTCGTGCAGGAAGCGCCCGGTCGGTATCATCGGCAGGAAGTGCGGCTTGTCGACCACCACCAGATGCTCGTCCATGAACAGCACTTCCTCCTCGAATGGAATCGGCGTCTCCGCGTCCAGCTCGCGGTAGTAGAAGATGCGCATGCCGCGCCGGTAGGCGCTGTGCGGCGCCAGCGCGTTGCCGTCGCCGTCCATCACCTCGCGCCGCGCCATGCGATCGCGCCACGACGCTTCCGTTACGTCGGGATAGCGCGCGACCAGAAAAGTGAGCAGGTCCGGCCATTGACCTTCCGGCAGCCACAGATAGCTGGGCGCGACCCCGTCGCGCATCGGCAGCGGTGGGCGCGACATTATGTACGCGGCAGCGCCAGCGAGTGGTACGGCGGCAGCGCGTTCGGGTTCAGCCCCTTGGCGCGCGCGTACACCGGCAGCACCAGGTACATATTCTTGTTCATGTCCTCGATGCGCTTGCTGCCGCTCGGGTGGGTCGACAGGAAGGGCAAGGGCTGGTTCTTGTTCACCGCGCTCATCTTCTGCCACAGCGCGATGCCGGCGCGCGGGTCGTAGCCGGCGCGCGCAGCCAGGTCCAGGCCGACCAGGTCGGCCTCGCTCTCGTCGCCGCGCGAGAAGCTCAGCGCGACGCCCTGCGCCACCATGCCGGCCGCCGCGTCGCCCAGGCGCGGGTCGACGCCGAAGTAGGCCGAGCCCACCGCGCCAAGTATGCGCGTGCCGACCGAGGTGATGGTGTTCTTGCCGGCCTGCTCGCGCGCGTGCTCGCGCAGCGCATGGGCGATCTCGTGGCCCATGACCATCGCCACTTCGTCGTCGGTCAGGTTCAGTTTGGTCAGGATGCCGTTGTAGAAGGCGATGCGGCCGCCCGGCATGCAGAAGGCGTTCACCGTCGGCGAGTTGAGCAGGTTGACTTCCCACTTCCATCTGGCCGCGTCCGGATTCCAGCGCGCGGTGAACGGGATCAGGCGCTTGGCGATGGCGCGCAGCCGTATCAGCTGCGGATTGCGCTCGGTGGCGACGGCGTCTTTCTGGTGGGCCTGGGCCAGCATCTGGTCGTATTGCAGCTTCGATTGCTGGTCGAACTGGCGGGCGTCGCCGCCCAGGCCGCGCAGGCGCGACATGCTGCTGACGGGGATGCCGTCATCCTGGCCGACGGCGGCCACGGGCGCGACGGCGCCGGCGCAGCAGACCAGCGCCAGCAAGGCGGCGTTAAATTTAAGCTGTTTCATTGCTGGTATTCCATGGGGCGATTTTAGGCAGCATCATCATGGCAGGAAACGCCAGGATGAAGCACACAATAAAGAACCAGAACCAGCCGGTTTCCGCCACTATATACCCGACCGAGGAATTGATGAATGTGCGCGGCACCGCGGCCAGGCTGGAAAACAAGGCGTACTGGGTGGCCGTGTAGCGCGGATCGGTGGCGCGCGACATGAACGCCACCAGCGCCGCCGCCCCCAGCCCCAGGCTGGCGAACGCTTCGAAGCCGAACACGGCGCTCAGCAGCAGCGGATCGGGCCCGGTCCTGGCCAACCAGGCGAAGCCCAGGATGGCGAGCGCCTGCAGCACGCCGAACACCCACAAGGCGCGGTTGATGCCCAGCTTGATCATCCAGATGCCGCCGACGGCGCCGCCGGCCAGCGCCGCCCACCAGCCGGTGGCGTTGGCCGCCAGGCCGATCTGCTTGGTGGTGAAGCCGATATCGAGGAAGAACTTGGTCGACAGCGCGGTGGCCATGCTGTCGCCGATTTTGTACAGCAGCACGAAGCCGATGATCAGCAAGGCCTGGTTCCAGCCGCCGCGCTGCACGAACTCGCGGAACGGCAGCACCACCGCCTCCTGCAGGTTCTTCGGCGGCGCGCCATACACGGCCGGCTCCCTGGCCAGCAAGGTGCAGACCAAGCCCGGCAACATGAAGGCGGCGACGATCCAGAACACGGCCTGCCACGACATGCTGTCCGCCAGCACCAGCCCCAGCGCGCTCGGAATCAGGCTGGCGGCCTTGTAGGCGTTGACGATGATCGCCGCGCCCAGGCCCTGCTCGTTCTCGGCCAGGATCTCGCGGCGATAGGCGTCGATCACCACGTCCTGGCTGGCCGACAGGAAGGCGATCAGGAACACGCAGCCGGCGATCATGGTCAGCTCCAGCTTCGGATCCAGCATGCCCAGGCCGCCGATCACCAGGAACAGCGACAGCTGCGTGACCGCCATCCAGCCGCGCCGCCGACCCAGCGAGCCGATGGCGTAGCGGTCCATCAGCGGCGCCCACAGGAACTTGAAGGTGTACGGGAAGGTCACCAGCGCGAACAGGCCGAGCGCCTTCACGTCCAGCCCGGACTTGGCCAGCCACGCCTGCATCAGGTAGATCAGCGTGTACAGCGGCAGGCCGGAGCTGAAGCCCAGGAACAGGATGGAGACGGTGCGGCCGTTCAGGTAGGTGCGCCAGCCGGGCGCGCTCGATGGCTGTTCCTGGATCGTCATCAGTGGCTGACCTTTTTACGCAAGCGGAACACGGCAAGGTCGCCGCGCAGGTTGGGCAGGAACGAGACGCGGCGGCCGTCGGCCAGCGCCACGCATTCGATCACCTCCAGGCCGCATTCTTCGGCCAGGTCGCGGAAATCGGTGATGGTGGCGCAGCGCATGTTCGGCGTGTCGTACCACTCGTAGGGCAGCGATTCCGACACCGGCATGCGGCCCTTCAGCAAGGCCACACGGTGTGGCCAGTAGGCGAAGTTGGGGAACGACACGATCGCCTCCTTGCCGACGCGGACGATGTCGCGCAGCAGCGGCTCCACGTGCTTCATCATCTGCAGCGACGACAGGCACAGCACCGTGTCGAAGCTGTTGTCGCCGAACAGGGCCAGGCCGTTCTCCATGTCCTGCTGGATCACGCGCACGCCGCGTTTGGTCGAGTCGAGCACCTTGTCGTCGGCGATCTCGATGCCGTAGCCGCTGCACTGCTTGTCGCTTTGCAGGTAGTCCATCATCACGCCGTCGCCGCAGCCGACATCGAGCACGTGTGCGTTCTTCGGCACCCAGTGGGCGATGAAGGCCAGGTCCGGCCGGGCGCTGCTTAAATCGTTGAAGTTCATGCTGCCGCTTTCTTGTTGATGTCGTTCCACACCTGGTCGTAGTAGGCGCGCACCAGGTTCATGTAGCGCGGGTCTTCCAGCAGGAAGGCGTCGTGGCCGTGCGGCGCGTCGATCTCCGCGTAGGTGACCTGGCGGCGGTTGCAGATCAGCGCCTTGACGATCTCCTGGCTGCGCTCCGGCGAGAAGCGCCAGTCGGTGGTGAACGAGGCCAGGAAGAACTTGGCCTTGGTTCCGCAAAGCGTCTTGGCCAGGTCGCCGCCGTGCGTGCGCGCCGGGTCGAAGTAGTCGAGCGCCTTGGTGATCAGCAGATAGGTGTTGGCGTCGAAGTACTCGCTGAACTTGTCGCCCTGGTAGCGCAGGTAGGATTCGATTTCGAAGTCGACGCCGAAGCCAAACTTGTAGTCGCCCGCTTCGGCAGCGTCCCTCAGCTTGCGGCCGAACTTCTCGGCCATGTCGTCGTCGGACAGATAGGTGATGTGGCCAACCATGCGCGCCACGCGCAGGCCGTTCTTCGGCACCACGCCATGTTCGTAGAAGTCGCCGCCGCGGTAGTCGGGGTCGGACAGGATGGCCTGGCGGGCGACGTCGTTGAAGGCGATGTTCTGCGCCGACAGCTTGGCGGTGGAGGCGATCACCACGCAGTGGCGCAGGCGGTCCGGGTACATGATGGACCAGGCCAGCGCCTGCATGCCGCCCAGCGAACCGCCCATGACGGCGGCGAACTGCGTGATGCCCAGCTGGTCGGCCAGGCGCGCCTGGGCGTGCACCCAGTCCTCCACCGTGACCACCGGGAAGGCCGCGCCATACGGCTTGCCGGTGGCGGGATTGGCGTGCATGGGCCCGGTCGAGCCGAAGCAGGAGCCGAGGTTGTTGATGCCGATGACGAAGAAGCGGTCGGTGTCGAGCGGCTTGCCGGGACCGACCATATTGTCCCACCAGCCCTGGCTTTTCGGCTGGCCTTCGTATTCGCCGGCCACGTGGTGCGAGGCGTTGAGCGCGTGGCAGACCAGCACCGCGTTCGATTTGTCGGCGTTCAGGGTGCCGTAGGTTTCATACATCAACATGTAGTCGTGCAGCGACGCGCCGCTTTGCAGCGGCAGCGGCTGCGCAAAATGCATGGTTTGCGGAGTAACGTATCCTAAGGATGGCATGTGGTTTAATTTTTATAGGGGTCGGCCCCGCGGGCCATCTATCAAGGTGGGACCGCGAGGATGGGTCCCACCACTTAGAGGGTGCTACAAAATGCTCACAGCTAGGCATGGCGACGAAGACAGTACGCTAGTACGGCGAGGAGCCATAACGACGCTGTGGGCATTTTGTAGCACCCTCGACTACAACAACTGCAATTGTTCGACCGCGTCTGCAATTACACTTGGTTCCATCGAGCGCATGATCTTGCGGGTTTGCGGCATCAGCCGCGCAAGGTCGCTGTTCAGGATTTCCTGCTTGACCGACAGCAGCTGCGCCGGGTGCATGGAGAATTCGCGCAAGCCCATGCCCAGCAGCAGGCGCGTGAGCTTGATGTCGCCCGCCATTTCGCCGCACACGGCCACGTCGATCCCGGCTTTATGCCCGGCCGCAATCGTCATCGAGATCAATTGCAGCACAGCCGGATGCAGCGGATTGTAAAGGTGTGCGACCTCATAATCAACCCGGTCGATCGCCAGCGTGTACTGGATCAGGTCATTGGTGCCGATCGACAGGAAGTCCATGCGCTTGACGAACATCGGCAGCGCCAGCGCGGCGGCCGGGATTTCGATCATGGCGCCGACATGGACAGCCTCGTCGAACTTGATGTTCTGCTCGCGCAGCTCGGCCTTGGCCTGGGCGATCATCGCCAGCGACTGGTCGATCTCGAAGGCGTGCGCCAGCATCGGGATCAGGATGCGCACCTTGCCGAACGCCGACGCGCGCAGGATGGCGCGCAGCTGTGTCAGGAAGATCTGCGGCTCGGCCAGGCAGTAGCGGATCGCCCGCAGGCCCAGCGCCGGATTGAGCGCCGTGTGCTCGGTCTGGTCGAGCGGCTTGTCGGCGCCGATGTCGAGCGTGCGGATGGTGACCGGCCGGCCCTTCATCGCCACCACGGCCTTCTTGTACTGCTCGAACTGCTCGTCCTCGGACGGGATGCGGCTGTTGCGGCCCATGAACAGGAACTCGGAGCGGAACAGGCCGACGCCGTTGGCGCCCGCCTCCATCGCCGAGACGCAATCGTCGGGCAGCTCGATGTTCGCCATCAGCATGATCTCGACGCCGTCCTTGGTGATGGCCGGCGTCTTCTTCAGCTTGCTGAGCTTCTTGCGCGCGCGGGCGGCGGCGCCCTGGCGTTCGCGGTACTGCTCCAGCACCAGCGCGCTCGGATTGGCGATCACCACGCCGGCGTCGCCGTCGATGATCAGCCAGTCGTCCTGCTCGATCAGGGTCGAGGCGCCGGACATGCCGACCGCCGCCGGAATGTCCAGGCTGCGGGCGACGATGGCCGTGTGCGAATTCTGGCCGCCGACGTCGGTGACGAAGCCGATGAAGGAGCGGTCGCGGAACTGCAGCATGTCGGCCGGCGAAATATCGTGGGCGACGATGATCATCTGCGCCTGGAAGCCGTCCTCGCCGGTGGTGGCGGGCAGGATCTGGGCGGTGCCCATCAACACCTTCAGCACGCGCTCGGCGACCTGCTGGATGTCGGCCTTGCGCTCGCGCAGATACGGGTCTTCGATTTCGTCGAACTGCGCCGACAGCTCGTCGATCTGGGTCAGCAGCGCCCACTCGGCGTTGTAGTGGCGGGTGCGGATGATGTCGAGCGGCGCTTCCGAGATCATCGGGTCGGACAGGATCAGCGCGTGGACGTCGATGAAGGCGCCCAGTTCGGTCGGCGCATCCTTCGGCAGTTCGTTCCACAGCGTCTGCAGTTCCTTGTGCACCTGCACCAGCGCCTGCTGCAGGCGCGACACTTCGGCTTCCAGGTGCTCTTCCGCCACCAGGTAGTGCTTGACGTCCAGCGCCGCCGGCGCCAGCTTGTGGGCGCGGCCGATGGCGATGCCGCGCGACACCGGGATGCCATGCAGTGTGAAGGAAGCCATGGCCGGGCCGGTGGGGGTGCGGGGACGGCTGCGTTCCGCGGGCATTACTCGCCTTCGCCGAACTTGTCGTTGACCAGCGCCGTCAGCGCGGCGATGCAATCGCCTTCATCGGCGCCGTCGGCTTCCAAGGTGACCTTGGCGCCCTTGCCGGCGGCCAGCATCATCACGCCCATGATGGACTTGGCGTTGATGCGGCGCGCGTTGCGGGTCAGCCAGACGTCGCTTTGAAATTTTGCTGCCAGTTGGGTGAATTTGGCGGAGGCACGCGCATGCAAACCAAGCTTGTTGATAATCTCAAGTTCTTGTTGAATCATTTTTCTTTTGTCTCAATCAGAAATGCGCACTGCAAAAAATAATTCCGGAGTCAGGATTGCCCGACCCGGATTCGGTTGTCGACGCGCACCGCCCCGCTCTGCGCGCCGGCCAGGGCCATTTCCACCACCACGTCCAGCGTGTCGCGGCGGTAGGTGATGGCGCGCAGCAGCATCGGCAAACTGATGCCCGCGATCACCTCCACCCGGCCGGCGTCCGCCAGGCGGTTGCAGCAGTTGGCGGGCGTGCCGCCCTTGACGTCGGTGATGACCAGCACCCCGTCGCCTTCATCGAGACGCTCGATCGCCGCCGCCGCCAGTGCCTGGACTTCGCCGAGGTCCTGGTCGGCGATCACGTCGATCGCCTCCAGCCGCTCGGTGGGACCACGGAACACATGGGCGCAGGCGGCAATGAAAGCCTGTCCCAGTGGTGCGTGCGTCATAAGCAGTATGCCAACCATATTCTTAAACCGCCAGTGAGCGCGGACGTTTTTTGACGTCCCGCGCGTATTAATTGTTAGTTATTTAGCCTGCACGGCCGCTTCGACGGCGTCGACGAACATCGCCGCCACCTGGAAGCCCGTTTGCTGGGTGATTTCCTGGAAGCAGGTTGGGCTGGTGACATTTACTTCCGTCAGGCAATCACCAATAACATCTAATCCTACCAGCAACAGGCCACGGGCGGCCAGTATCGGGCCCAGGGTATTGGCAATTTCCTCATCGCGCTCGGTCAGCGGCTGGGCCACGCCGACGCCGCCGGCCGCCAGGTTGCCGCGCACTTCGCCGTTCTGCGGGATGCGCGCCAGCGCGAACGGCACCGGCTTGCCGGCGATGACCAGGATGCGCTTGTCGCCCTTGACGATCTCGGGGATATAGCGCTGCACCATGATGGTGCGGGCGCCGTTGTCGGTCAGCGTTTCGATGATGGCGCCCAGGTTCATGCCGTCGGCCGCCACGCGGAACACGCCGGCGCCGCCCATGCCGTCGAGCGGCTTGAGGATGATGTCGCAGTGGTGCTTGTGGAAGGCGCGGATGCGCGCTTCGTCGGCCGTCACCAGGGTTGGCGAGGTGAACTCGCTGAACTGGGCGATGGCCAGCTTTTCGTTGTGGTCGCGGATCGCCGACGGCTTGTTGAACACCTTGGCGCCCTGCTTTTCGGCCAGCTCCAGCAGGTAGGTGCCGTAGATGTACTCCATGTCGAACGGCGGATCCTTGCGCTGGAGGATGGCGTCGAAGTCGCCCAGGTTGGTTTCGTGGGCGGGCGCCGCGCGGTACCAGTCGTGGCTGTCGCCGGTGAGGGTGATCGCGGTCGCGTTGGCGTAGACCACGCCGCTGTCGAGCGCCATGTCTTTTTGCTCGAAGGCGTAGACGGTGTGGCCGCGCCTGGCCGCTTCCACCATCATGGCGTAGGTCGAATCCTTGTAGGGTTTGAAGCTGGCCAAGGGATCTGCGAGGAAAGCTATTTTCATGGGCGCATCCATTCTGGGTAATGCCTGATTTTAGCCGAGATTCGCCGGCGACACCGGCCGAGCCCGCCACCGCAGTCATTCCCGCGCAGGCGGGAATCCATGCAGGGTGTCCACAGTCGCGTTGTATGGGTTCCCGCCTGCGCGGGAACGACGTCAATAGACTTCCGGGTTGGGATCGGTGCGTTCCATTTCCAGCGACGCCGCCAGCAGGGCCAGCCGCGCCACCACGCCATAGACGTAGAAACGGTTCGGCGCCGCCGTGCCCGGCTTGGCCTTCAAATCCGGCACCGCGTGCTGCTGGGCGAACGCCAGCGGCACGTACTGCGAACCGGGCGCGTTGAGGTTCTGGTCGATGCCCTTTTCCGCGTGCACGCGGTAGTAACCGCCCACCACGTAGCGGTCGATCATGTAGACCACCGGCTCGGCCACCGCGTCCTTGATGCTCTCGAAGGTCGGCACGCCTTCCTGGATGATGAAGTCGGTCACTTCCTTGCCATCCTTGATGACGATCATCTTGTCGCGCTGGGCCTGGCTCAAGTCCTTGATTTCGCTGGAATCCTTGATCGTCAGGATGCTGGTGCCGTAGGTCCCGGCGTCCGGCTTGACGATCACGAACGGCTTCTGGTCCTTGATGCCGTATTCCTTGTACTTCTTCTTGATCTTGGACAAGAGCGCGTCGATATTCGCCGCCAGGCAGTCGTAGCCCTCGCCGGTGCGGAAATTGACGGCGTCGCACTTGGCGTGGAAGGGGTTGAGCATCCACGGATCGACGCCGATCAGCTTGCCGAACTTCTTGACCACCTCGTCGTAGGCGTTCATGTGGTTGCCCTTGCGGCGCACGGCCCAGCCGGCGTGCAGCGGCGGCAGCAGGCTTTGCTCGTGGATGTTCTGCAAAATGTCAGGAATGCCGGCCGACAGGTCGTTGTTGAGCAAGATCGTGCATGGATCGAAATCCTTCAGGCCCAGGCGGCGGCCGTTGGCCGAGCGCACCAGCGGCTCGACCACCAGCATATTGCCGTCCGGCAGGGCGAGCGGGGTCGGCTGGGTGATCTCCGGCGACAGCGAGCCCAGCCGCACGTGCAGGCCGGTCTGGCGGAAGATCTGCATCAGCCGCGCGACGTTCTGCCAGTAGGTCGGATGGCGCTGGGTCACTTCCGGGATCAGCAACAGGTTGCGGGCGTCCGGGCAGTACTTGTCGATCGCGGCCATGGCGGCCTGCACCGACAGCGGCAGCATTTCGGTGGCCAGGTGGTTGAAGCCGCCGGGGAACAGATTGGTGTCGACCGGCGCCAGCTTGTAGCCGGCGTTGCGCATATCGACCGAGCAATAGAACGGCGGCGTGTGCTCCTGCCACTCCAGGCGGAACCAGCGCTCAATGGCCGGCGTTGCCGCCAGGATCTTTTCTTCGAGGTCGAGCAGCGGTCCGGTCAGGGCCGTGACAAGATGGGGAACCATGATTACTTCCTTAAATGATGCGGGAGGACGACCCTCCAGGCACGCAGAACATCAGATATTACCGTGCAGATACCCCAAATCGGGGCGAAAACCCTATTTTAAAGGCGGGGAATAAAAAAAGCGCCTCTTTTGGAGGCGCTTTTCGATAGGCCCGCCGAGGCGGGCCGATGCAACATTACAAATTAAGCATAGGATTAAGCGTGATACGCGGACTCGCCATGGCTGGTGATGTCCAGGCCTTCGCGTTCCTCTTCTTCCGGCACGCGCAGGCCGATGACGACGTCGACCAGCTTGTAGGCGATCAGCGAGACCACGGCCGACCAGATGACGGTGGTGCCGATCGCGGTGGCCTGGGTGGTGACCTGGTTGACGATCGAATAGGGATCGGCCGACATCTTGTTGGTCACGTAGTCGAAGATACCCTGGCCGCCCAGCGATGGCGAAGCGAACACGCCGGTCAGCAGCGCGCCCAGGATGCCGCCGACGCCGTGCACGCCGAACACGTCCAGCGAGTCGTCGGCGCCCAGCAGGCGCTTCAGGCCGTTCACGCCCCACAGGCAGACCACACCAGCGAGCAGGCCGATCACCAGTGCACCCATCGGACCGACGAAACCGCAGGCCGGGGTGATGGCCACCAGGCCGGCCACGGCGCCCGAAGCGGCACCCAGCATCGACGGCTTGCCTTTGACGATCCACTCGCCCAGCAGCCAGGACATGGTGGCGGCGGCGGTGGCCAGCAGCGTGTTGACGAAGGCCAGCGCGGCGACGTCGCCCGCTTCCAGCGCCGAACCGGCATTGAAACCGAACCAGCCGACCCACAGCAGCGAAGCGCCGATCATGGTCATGGTCAGCGAGTGCGGCGCCATCGATTCGCGGCCGTAGCCGACACGCTTGCCCATCATGTAGGCGCCCACCAGGCCGGCGACTGCGGCGTTGATGTGCACCACGGTGCCGCCGGCGAAGTCGAGCGCGCCTTTTTGGAACAGGAAGCCGGCTTTCGCGCCTTCAGTGACGGCGGTGGCCGCATCCTTGATCGCGTCCGGACCGGTCCAGAACCAGACCATGTGCGCGACCGGCAGGTAGGCGAAAGTGAACCACAGGACCACGAAGGCCAGCACTGCGGTGAACTTGGCGCGTTCGGCGAAGGAACCGACGATCAGGCCGCAGGTGATGGCGGCGAAGGTCGCCTGGAACACCACGTACACGAACTCCGGAATGACCACGCCTTTGCTGAAGGTGGCGGCGGTGGAGAAGGTGGCCTTGGCCGGATCCCAGATACCGTTCAGGAACAGGCGGTCGAACTTGCCGATGAAGGCGTTGCCTTCGGTGAAGGCCAGCGAGTAGCCGTACACGCACCACAGCACAATGATCAGGGCGAAGATGGTGAACACTTGCAGCAGGATGGACAGCATGTTCTTGGAACGCACCAGGCCGCCGTAGAACAGCGCCAGGCCGGGAATCGCCATCATGATGACCAGGATGGTCGACACCATCATCCAGGCGGTGTCGCCCTTGTTCGGCACGGGAGCTGCGGCCGGGGCGGCCGGGGCAGCTTCCGCCGGGGCTGCGGCGGCCGGCGCGGCGGCCGGCGCGGCGGCGACAGGGGCCGCTTCAGGCGCCGACGCGGCCGGGGCTGCGGCGGAGGCGACCGGGGCCGAAGCGGCCGGTTTGGCATCCTCGGCATGCACCGGCGCGGACAGCGCGAACAGGATGGATACCCCAGCGAGCAACGTTGTTATAGTTTTTTTCATCAAGCTTCCCCTTAAAGAGCTTCGTTGCCGGTTTCGCCGGTACGAATGCGTATGACTTGTTCCAGGTTGTACACGAAGATTTTGCCGTCGCCGATCTTGCCGGTGCGGGCAGCGCCTTCGATCGCTTCTATCGCTTGCTCGACGATGGAATCGTCCACCGCCGCTTCGATCTTGGTCTTGGGCAGGAAGTCCACCACGTATTCCGCACCGCGGTACAGCTCGGTGTGGCCTTTCTGGCGACCGAAGCCTTTGACCTCGGTCACGGTGATGCCTTGCACGTTGATCGCCGACAGGGCCTCACGGACCTCGTCGAGCTTGAACGGCTTGATAATGGCGGTAATCATTTTCATGCTGGCCTCGCTTAGAAGGTTTTGGAAATGGTCAGGACAGCCCCGGTTTTGGCCAGGTTCTTCCCGTCCGGTCCGACGTAGGCTTTCGTGTCGGCATAGACCGCCGCCAATGCCACCGTCACTACGCCGAAATCTTTGGTCACGCCCAGCTTGTAGTCGGTGTAGCTGGAGGCGCCGTTGTGCTTGACGTTCTGGTGGCCGGCGTGCACGTTCAGCACATAGCCGTCAGCCAGTTCGAAGTTGCCGGATGCATCGAGGTAGCCGCTGTTCTTGCTGTCGGCGAAGCCGAACAGGTTGGTCGTCGATTGCGAGTATTTCAACGTGACCGGGCCGTAGCCGATCTGGCCGTACAATTCGAAGGTGTTGGCGCTAGGGTGCAGGCCGTTCGATGGATAGAAGTAGTACAGGCCGCCGACGTCATAGCTCACGTCCTTGACGATCTCGCCGCGTTTGCCTGCGTACAGATCCCATTCGACATCGCCGTCGCCGCCCGCGTCCTTGGTCCACTTGATGGTGGACAGCCAGGTGCCGGCGTAGAAGCCGGTCGGGTTGTTGGTGTAGTCTGCGCCACCCTGCAGTGCAGGTTTCAGACGGGTTTGCGATACGCCGCGGTAACGGTAGTCGCTGACAATGGCGGCGTTGAAGCTGACTTCATTGTCCGGTTTCGCTTCCGCCGCGGGTGTCGCGTCTTCGGCGCGCGCCAGGCCGGCGCTCATGGAGGCGAATGCTAAAGTCAACGCTGCGATCAGAGTGAAGTTCTTGCTCAAGCTTTTCATAATTGTTTTCCTTGTGTAGTTGAACTTATTTAGCAGTTGCGGTTTAAAATCCTGTGTGGTGCGAAGCGGTGAATGCGTTCATAGCTTCTGTAGCAGAATGCGTGCCAGCTAATGTTGTCGAGCTGATAGCTGCTGTATCAACCAGGGCAACGGGACCGTATTTGAAAGAATGTGAGAATGGGATGGGTGCGGCGGTGATTTTGCCGAATTTCGCACCACATTAAGGCTGAAGCGCACTGCAATGGTGCAGTGCATTGCTGGCGAGATCAAGGAATATTATGGATATGAACACTTTTTTTAACGACCTGCAGGGCAAGATCAATCAGGCCATCGAAAACTCACCAGCAAAGGACATCGAGAAGAATGTGAAGTCGATGATGACCCAGGGTTTTGCCAAGCTGGACCTGGTGACGCGCGAGGAATTTGACGTCCAGGCGCAAGTGCTGGCCAAGACCCGCGCCAAGCTGGAAGCGCTGGAAGCGCGCCTGGCGGAACTGGAAGCCAAAGCCGGCCAATAAAGCAGGTCCGCGCCGCGCCCGTTTGGGCTAGCGCAAAGCACCGCGGCGGGCCTGGGCTACGCTGGCGGCTGGTACCCCCACTGGTCGTCCGCTAACCCATGAGCCTAGCCGTACTCAAAAGCCGCGCCCTGGCGGGCATGGAGGCGCAGGAGGTCAGCGTCGAAGTGCATCTGGCCAACGGCTTGCCGGCCTTCACCATCGTCGGCCTCGCCGACACCGAGGTCAAGGAAGCCAAGGACCGCGTCCGCGCCGCCATCCAGAACGGCGGCTTCGAGTTTCCCGCGCAACGCATCACTGTCAACCTGGCGCCGGCCGATCTGCCCAAGGAGTCCGGTCGCTTCGATTTGCCGATCGCGCTGGGCATCCTGGCGGCGTCCAGGCAAATCCCCTCCACCCGCCTGCATCAATACGAGTTCGCCGGCGAATTGTCGCTGTCCGGCGAGTTGCGGCCGATACGCGGCGCGCTGGCGATGTCGCTGGCCACGCGGCGCGACGGCGGCACCCTGGCCTTCATCCTGCCGCTGGCCAATGCCGACGAGGCGGCGCTGGTCGGCAACGCCGCCATCTACCCGGCGCAATCGTTGCTGCAGGTGTGCAGCCATTTCGCGGCCAAGTCGGTCGAGTCCATGCTGTCGCGCCACGACTCGGCGCCGCTGGTGGAACAGCTGGAGTATCCCGACTTTGCCGACGTCAAGGGACAGCTGTTCGCCAAGCGGGCGCTGGAGGTGGCGGCGGCGGGCAATCATTCGGTGTTGCTGGTCGGCCCGCCGGGTGCCGGCAAGACCATGCTGGCGGTGCGCTTCCCCGGCCTGCTGCCGGAAATGACGGACGAGGAAGCATTGGAGGCGGCCGCCGTGCAATCGCTGACCGGCGCCTTCCGCATCGAGCAATGGAAGCGCCGCCCGTTCCGCTCGCCGCACCACACCTCGTCCGGCGTGGCGCTGGTGGGCGGCGGCAGCGTGCCGAGGCCGGGCGAGATTTCGCTGGCGCACCGGGGTGTGCTGTTCCTGGATGAATTGCCCGAATTTGCGCGCAGCGTACTCGATGTGCTGCGCGAGCCGCTGGAGTCGGGCCGCATCACCATCTCGCGCGCCGCCCGGCAGGCCGACTTCCCCGCGCACTTCCAATTGATTGCGGCGATGAACCCCTGCCCTTGCGGCTACCGGGGTCATGCGAGCGAGGTCTGCCGCTGTTCGCCCGACCTGGTCCAGCGCTACCAGTGCGCATCATCAAAGTTAGGCAGGAAAGTGCTCACAGTTTCCGGGAAACTTTGACTATTAATTGTCTCAAATCACAACTACGCCGGTTTCCCAGCAATCTTTAATACGCAAAGCGGATTAAATGAAGAGCAATTTCTATCTGTCGGTAGATGAGTTTGCGTGGATGCTCGAAAAAATTTCCGTTTCATGTATATAGAACGTAACTAACCCATTGATTTAAAAGGACAAACTTGCAAAAACTTGATTCCACGTGCTATCTTAAAAATGGCTCGTCAGCCTGGCTACGATATGCGTGACCCTGAAGAAGAAATTTCGTTTGGTGCAGAGTTGTTCCGACTCCGAACATTACTCGGGCTTAGCCAATCTCAGGTCGCAGACACCGCTCGTATGGCTAGAGGCTACTACTCGCTGTTAGAAAATTCGCGTCGAGTCCCACCTCCATTAGAGACGGTAGCAAAGATCGCTACCGCTATGAATATGGCTAGAGAGGACATGGATAGGCTCTGTGAAAAGGCAGTAATCGAACGATTACGTCGCAAGGGTCATTCCAATGATGCCGATGCAAACTTGTTGACATGCCTATACGTCATCAGGGATGGACGGGCGATTAGAGTCTCTGGTGAAAAACAGAAACGAATCACATCGATTTTAGATGAGGAGAAGGAGTAAATATGTAAGAAAAGCGACGAACCCACGTAGTAGATTCGCCCCTTTTGGCCAAAGATCGGGATCTAAGGACCTAGACACCCTCAAGATACCGATCCCCAACCCGAAGGTCAATCCCCTATTTTCAAAAATACGCGCTTTGCCGCATTGGGAGAGATCATGCCAAACGAAATACCGGTCCTCTTGGGATCCCGGGAATGGCTCAGCCAAGTCCTTTCTGCCCCGCCAGTTCGCCTACTCAAGGGCCGCACCAAATCCACGCAATACCATGAGCTTTGGTCAAACCACGTCAACCGCTTCGTAGGTGCCCAAGGGCGCAACGAGGCCGTCGCACTCATTCTGCTCGAGTACCTTGCCTCGCTCGGTCAGATTACCCATTTCAAAGAACAGCCATTCAGAACCAGCGTAGATGAATTTGGTTGTGAGATCGTCCCCGACTATCTTGCCGTAGGTGCAGACAAGACGATCTACGCTATCGAGGTGAAGAATTCCCGCTACATCACAGCGATCGTTCAAGCTAACCTGGATCGCAACAAGGCCCGCTTCGCGGAATACGGCATTAAGTATTTGTGCTGGACTGATCGCTATCCGCTCTCGCTTCATCTACGGCATAACTTGATTGAGATGCGCCGCACTGCACAGTGCGTGCCTACAGAAGAATCATCAGAGCTCAAGTCGTATGTCGCCACTAGCGGCGCAAAGAAATTCTCATCGCTTGTGGACGCCGGGTTCGACCTAGGCTGTATCTATGCTGCAGCCTGGAGAGGTGAGGCGTTTTTCGCGCCTACTCACGCATTTGGTCCAGATTCCCCTGTCTCGCCCCTCCCTCTTATCGATCTTCCCGCGATCGCCTTTGGTTCGTCTACCAGCGGCCACAGCTGGTGGGAACAGCAATCGAGAGTTTGATGCCATGGCCAACTACAAATCAATTGCAGGCGTAGGCCTGCCTCAGCGTGAGCTCACGCCGACGATGTTTACGCTGGAATGCGGACAGAAGCTACAACATGGCCTGACCAAATTCGAAGTTGTACGAGTCGTAGGTGCACAAGTCATCATGCGCAATCTCGAAACGATGGAAGAACGCTTCACGACTACTGCGTCAATTTATGACGAGTACACCGCGCGACGCTTGGTACCTGCTGCCTCGACGAATCAGGTCGAGGAGATATCCGCACTTCCTTATGAGCGCTCTTCGTTTGCGATCTTTGGCACGGACCTAAGCGAAGCTGCCAGACTGCATGCTTACAGCCTGTTCAAATACATCACTGAGTTACGTAAACTTGGCTATCGATGCTTGAGGTCGACACCGCTACTGGAACTGGATTTCACACGTTTAAAAGAACGAATGCGCGCTGAAGACCAGGAGCTAATTAACTTCTCATTGCGCACCGTATATGAATGGTCTCTCGAGTACGACAGACTTCATGGAGACTATCGCGCACTTGTCCCAAACTTTGCAGACCGCGGTGGAAGGGGTACAGGCAAACGGTTACCTCCGGCCTTGCTGGAAGCTGTGCGAAAAACGTTCCAAGACATTCGAGCCAATCCAAGAAGAAAAATTCGCACGTTCGATATTCTTCTGGACGTACAAGCTGAACTTCAGAGTGCGGCACCTGCAGACCAAGCTAGTCTTGCACAGCCAAGCTGGTCCACTTTAAATCGGATGATCAAAAGCGAATTTTCGGCTTACGAAATCTGCTTACGCAATAAAGGGCTAGCCAATGCAAACAAACAGTTCCGCTCTCACTATCCGCGAGACAAAGCACAGCGCTCACTAGAGGTTGTCGAATTCGATGATAAGGACACTCGTATCTTTTTGATCGATGAGTTCACTGACCTACCCATGGGGCGAGGGTTCATCACCGCAGCAGTGGACCAGCATAGTACGCGCCCGTTAGGGCTCTCTATAAGCCACCGTCACCGCAGCACCGCCTCCGCACTGGCTGCGTTTCGATCCGCCGTGTTGCCAAAAGGTCCTGCTATGCGTCAAGTTGGTCTTCAGCTTAACGTCTCTGACGCTTTCGGGAGTCCAGGGATCGCGATCTTTGACAACGCACTCTATTTTCATGCTGCTGCTTTGGAGGCTGCAATCCTTGAAGCATGTAGCAGCATGTGTGCTTGGGCAAAGCCCCGCACACCGACAGAAAAATCTGTCGTAGAGAATTTCAATGGCGAGCTGGTGGAATACCTGCTTGGTGAGCTGCCTGGTTTTGGTGGGGCCAAAGAAGATAAATCTCAGCTCAGCGAAGGCTTGGCTTCCGCGGCGATGGGTGTCAATTCCTTCAAAGCCATCGTTATGCAGTGGGCATACAACACCCACGCCAACAAGCCCCGCGAAAACGGACTTACGCCGGCACAGGCTTGGGATGCGAGTATGCGACATAGCCGAAGCCGCCTTCCGATAAACCTCGATCAGTTTGATGCCTACTTTTCTCTATCTCACGAGGTCCAACTGAGGCCGGAAGGCGTGCGATTTCTTGGGCTCATCTACCAGAGTGATCAGTTGATCCATTTGAGACGACGATTGGGAAGCTCCGCGAAAATATTTTTCAGATATCCAGCTGAGGAAACGTTGGATCGCATCTTCGTTCGTAATCCTTTTGAAAACCGTTATTTCATGGTGCCAAGCGTCCAGCGGGAATACACCGAACGGACCACGATTTACCAGCATCGACTCATCAGGAAGATGACCAGGGATCGCATGATCAAAAACCCTTCTTTGCCGGACCTGTTGAAAGCTCGGGCCGAGCTGCAGCAACTGATCAGACAGACTCGAACATCCTCCAAACGCCGTGAGCGTTCCTGGGCAAATAAAGCATCCTTCGGCGATACCGAGTCCTCGGCAGTCCTTCCTGCCGACACGATCGTTGAGTCGGTAAGTGATCTTGAGTACCAGGTTAGTCAAATCGACGAAGCTGTATTGGAAGTGATCGATGAACATTGGGATATCCCGGAGGATTTTTGAAATGGAAAAAATTGAGAAGCCAAAGTCTCGCTGGCAAGGTGTTCCGCTTGAAGAGCGCCTGCAGTACATGACCCAAGAGATGCATGTACACCACCCAACGTTCATACGTGCGCTGTTGGAAATCAAAGACCAGGTTCGCATCTGCGAACAATTAAAAAAAGGGGCTGGGCTGTTGGTGCTGGCGCCGTCAGGTTCTGGTAAAAGCCACTTGTCCCGCTACTTGAAACGGCTATGGCCAGACGATCATGAAGGATGGAAGTCAAAAGTCCCTGTCGTGAGCTTCAGTCTGCCATCAGTCATGACAAAGCGAAGCATCGCTGTAGAACTATTGCGGTCGATTCAGCCGGCGGCCGGCGTCACACAGAAGGATCAATCCTTAGAGAGCCGCATTCAGACTTTGCTGAGCCACATCGGTACTCGAGTAATCGTAATCGACAATGTCCACGATATCACTGCTCGACGCAAGGCCGGAGGGATAAAAGACATCGGCGACTGGATTAGGGACTTGATTGACAACTCGAAGATTTTGGTTGTGCTCTTGGGCGCGCCTTCTGCGAAGGAGATCATCCAGCGCAATCCACAGTTGAGACGGAGAGCTACCCGGCAGGTAAAGATAGACTACTTCAAGATCAATACGGCAAAAAGGTTTGTTGACTTTCAGGAGTTCCTGAAGAGGTTCGACGCCGAGCTTCCGCTTGCTCAGACCACCGAGGTGACATCTGCAATGACGAAGCAAATTTATTTTGCGACCAATGGAATATTCGACTACGTGTTTATGTTGTTCAGCCGTGTTGTTGGCTTTGCAGTCGATGCAGGACGAGATCAATGGAACCAGGAGGATCTGGCGAAAGGTTTTCAAACGATGATGGGAGATTCGATAAGAAGCTCGCAAAATCCTTTTTTGGCTAATGGGCCAAGTAGACCACTGGACCAGGTGGGAGAGCCTTATCACGACTTGTACGATACGTGGGATAACCCCGTAAGGAAGGATTAATATGGTTCCCGTTGACGTAAGACGTGCACTATATCTCGAACCTGTTGAGCGAGAAGGCGATGCAAGAGGATTGCTGGTTCGGCCGGTGCGAACGAGTCATCAGTGCCGACAAGATCATCTTATGCAGCTGGCCGAGATGAACTCCTTAGGTAGCCTCCGCGATCTCCTTCGAAGCTACAAGGCATCCTTCTCGTCTTTAATGGTTCTAAGTGATGATGAGCTTCAACGATTCTTTGAAGGGAAGCTTACATTGAGAAGCCGAAATTCGAAGTCTGTTCCCTCTTTAAAGGCCTGGGGCCTCGGCCTCCAGGGCAGAATATGCTTAGTCTGCATGGATGAAGAAATGGTGGTTCCACAGTATTTCAACTACCCGTTGTCGCTCATCTGTCCAATTCACGAAACCGTTCTTCTCGACGTCTGCGATGGCTGTGACAGCTCTATTTTATACACGAGGAAGCACCGGTTACGGTGTGGCCGATGCCAGCGCGACTTTCGTGAAAGTACACCTATTCCAGCAGCAGACTGGGCAAAGGAGTTTAGGCGCCGCTTCTCACCAGGAAAGGAGCTTGGTTTTTGCAGCGTAAAAAGTCACAGTGATTTAGCAATTGCCAGGCTCTTGTTATGGTATCAAAGCGCAGGAGGAAATCGCTCCAGATACAACTATCCACACCTAAGCGTTCGGCATCATCCGTGGTTAGAGAGGGTAGCCTACATGGCAGACCACCTGATCGAACAAGTCCTTGAGGAGTTTCGGAATGAGTCACCCAAACGTCTCGATAACCTAATTGCCTGGACACGTTGTCCTACCCCAGTCAATTCGATTATTCAGGGCTTACTTGGCAATTCAGTATAGGAGAAAGCTGATCATGTTTCTACTTCGCCCGCCACCGCTTTCCGGTGAATCGTTGTCGTCATGGAGGCAACGTGCGGGCGAAATGAACGGCTTTTGGCGCTACCCTCCTGCGCCTGGGGCGGCACGGTACATGGAGCCGGATCGACTACGTGACGATCAAGAGGTTCGTTGGCTGTGCGATGAATTCTCTATCGCAGAGGACGAACTTAGATGCCTCACGCTAGAGCACAGACTGCGCTCGTTAGGAATTACATTCCAGGAGGCCACAAAACTGCGCTGGGTGCTGCGTCTCAATCCATCACAGGTGGGAAGCAGTGGCCGTTCAATGTATTGCCCACTCTGCTTACTGGAAGACGAAGCTCCTTACTTCCGCCTTGCCTGGCGTTTTGCGTTTACCACACACTGCGAACGACATCGATGTACGCTGCAAGAAAAATGTCCAACATGCGGCTCGCCAGTTTGGCCGGCCTCCATTCAAGTTAATGCACCGACCGCGTGGTTGCCGCTTATAACTTGTCGCATATGCCGATCATCTCTTGCCCAGGGCTTCCGTTTAGCACATCCCGCCACCTTAGATAGAGGAGGTACCAGTTCAAACATAGATGGGAAATCCCTTGATAGTCTCTGGTACTTTGCCCAGCTGCTACTACGCGCACGCTCGCGACGCCTTCAGAAATACATCTTTGAAAGAGCTCATATAGATCATGCCGAGATTGTCACTTCCTGCACAATAGAGCATCTTCCATTAGGCCAACGCCAGGCGATCATCACTGCCAGCGCTTGGTTGCTCCACGACTGGCCGACGAACTTCCTCTCCGCGGCTGCAGCTTGCGAGATTTCTTTGGGCACTTTCAGCGGCACGTTGCACTTAGCCCCGGACTGCATTCAGAAGGTGATACGGAGCCGTCTTGTAAAACGAGATCGAAATAAGGTAACGCATGAGTCCATCAGCAAGGCTATTGAAACGATCGCTGCCGAAGGGGGCTCGATAACAAAGTCTGCAATTCGACGGGCGCTTAAGGTCTCAGAAAGCTCTCTTCTGAACAGCATGATTGCTCAGCGTAGACGAGCCACCACTGATGAAGGACGAAGACTGCTGCTCATCATAGAAAACGCGTGCGCACATGCGACAGATCAACGATCACACAGGTCTGCACTGCAACGCGACTGCTTCATCTTTTTGCTTTCGATGATATCTGGTCAGAGAGTTGAACGAGTATGCAAAGCGACTCATGCCAGTGTCAAAACTATTTTAGTCACAAGCAGTGAGGTTGCTGTGATCGAAGAAGCGCGCGCTCTTGCGAAAGGCCTTTACGGGGAAGTCATCAAGTCCTTTGCGAGTAGGGAACATCAAATTGGCTCGCCTTTTTTGTTGTCTCGGTGGGGCGAGCCAATACTTGGCCACAGTGTCCGGCAAAGAATCTCGGCGTTCATGCAAATAGATTTCCCCGAGGATCTGTGGCGAAGTGTCGACGTGTTTTCTTCTTTGCGCTGCTAGCGAATAGCTATGGGGCTGTGAGGCATTGACCTGTGCGTTAAACCTTCGCTCCGTCGAGCGTAGCGGGCATCGATCCTGACGTACTCTCAGCGAGCGTGGCCAGGCGGCATCGGTGCAATGGTGCGCGATGCAGCGATAGCATTGAGCCCGTTGGCGATGCGCGATTTGCGCGTGACTCTCTGGCCTATCAGGGACTCGCCATCAGAATTGGGGGGCGCTTAAAGCGGTCTAGGCTGCTGCGATGCGAACGAAGGCGGATCTGGGCATTCTTTTGTCACTACTGAGGCAGAATAGGCCCGTGCTGCGGAGCTAATCGCTGATGTCCGCTTTCGTCTGCTCCGCCATAACGAGGCTAACTCGCGTTTCTCCGCAGGAGCCTCGATTAGCATCGTGCAGGGATTGGAAGGCTGCTCGCTGACTATTCAGTTTGCACAGGCGGCGCCATTCATGCCTGAGGAGACAATAGGGAGTGATCGGAGGCGGCATCGCTCTCTCCGTCATTGACGACCTGTCGCACAATTGTCAACATGATAAAAAGTTATTGCATTGCCATTGGCGATATGTACAATCAGGACTCTTAGCTACCATCTCTAGGGACAGGCATGATGTCAATGGATGAGTTAATTCTGATGCGCGACGGCGAACTACGCGTGCGCCGCCAAGGCCATGACGTCTGCGTTTTGGGCGCGTCCCTTCCAACAACGCGGATCGATGCCGAGACCATCCGTGAGATCTCCTCCTTGACCATGCTACAGCAGCTCGACCTGTGCGGGCGGCACTTTCCAACGGATCTCTTGCGCGCGGCCGACACCGAGGCGTTGACGTTGGCGCAATCGCTGACGATGCAAGCCACCTTCCTAAGCGCCGCGGAACTTGGGGCGCTACTCGCCGGCCTCCGCGGATTGCGCTCACTTAACCTCGCCGGCTGCGCGGTCGATGCCGTCGTTTTGCAAACGCTCGCCTCCCTGCCCCATCTTGAAGACCTATCGCTGGGAACGCGCCGGCGCGACGCTGAAGCACACGCCTTCATTCCCCCACCGCTTTCCGCCGTCGCGCTGGCGACGCTTGGCCAGTGCAGGTCTTTGCGCCGTCTGGCGCTGCGTAATGTATCAATAGACCTCGCCGTAATCGAGGCAATATCAGCACTGCCTGGTCTGAGCGAGCTGGATCTCGGTGAAACAAGTATCGATGACAAGGCGCTCGCTTTGCTGACCAATGCCAGATCGCTGCGCTCCCTTGATCTCGGACAGACTGATGTGGGCGACAACGCAGCAGATCTCCTTGCAGGCTTGGCCCTCGACCGGTTGTGTGTTGCCTATACACGGCTCGGAAATGCCGGCGTCGACCGCCTGCTTGCACGGAGCGGCTGGCGAACGCTCGACCTGTCCGGGTTGCCAGTGTCGCGCGACAGTATTCCGCACTTAGCCACCTTGGCAAGTCTCGAGTCACTGACCTTGGACGGCGTCAACCGCGCTAGCGACCTATTCGTTGTTCCCGGCGCTCACCCCGCGCTGCGCAGTCTGAGCCTACGCGGGGTTCAAGTGACTGCAGCGGCCGTCCATGCGATTGGTACATCCTGCCCAGTGCTGCGGGATTTGGTGGTGGGTGCGGTCGATGGCGCTGGCGTTGAAGCGCTGTCGCAGCTACCAGGATTGCAGTCACTCGAAATGACGGTCGACAACACCGACGCCGCGCTGTGGCAAGCGCTGGGAGGGCTGGCAAATCTACGCGATCTCGATGCATCGGCCAACGGCCTGGAAGGCGCATTGCCGCACGGCCTCTCCTCGCTTAGGCTGCGCGGTGAGATTAGCGTCGGCGCAATGGCGGCGCTGGGCGCCGCGCCGGGTCTGGAACAGCTGGATCTCGGCGAAGCGCACCTTCTTGGACGCAGCGACGCCGGTATGCCGGGATTCCCGTCTTTGCGCGCCTTAATCGCGCAAAGCGCAGGACTGGACGATGCGGGAATGCGGCGACTCGCGCAACTGCCGTGCTGCGAGGCCCTATACATCAGTGGCAATCCACTCACGGCAAAGGGACTACAAGTATTGGCCTCCCATCCGCTTCTGCATACCATCGAGTTGCGCGATTGCTCCCTGGACGACGCGATCGTGCCCACCTTGATGACACTGGCGCGCCTGCACTGCCTCGATATCGCCGGGTCGCCGGTAACGTCAAGCGCACTGGCGCTGCTGGCGGCGTTGCCCAATGTGCAGTCGCTCGGCATCGACGGTGCCCAGCTGGACGCACGCGCGGCGGCTGCGTTGAGCGAAGCGCCCTTGCTCGCCGAGCTATACCTGTACCCGCCATTCGATGGCGCGGCATTCGAGCACTTGGCCGCGCTGAAACAGGTACGTGAGATTCGCCTCATGGGGGTCTTGCTAGAACGCGCCAGCGCGGCTGTGCTGGCCGCTTTGCCGGAATTGCGCAGCCTGCGGGGCAGCGCGGCCACGCCGGAGGCATTATCGCTGATGCGCACCGCCCGGCCCGATATCAGGGTTGCCGTTTTTCCGGACGCCTTTACACGCGGCCGACTTCAGTAGTGTCGCTTACGGCAAAAGGCTTTCGTCGGGAAGTTTTCCCGTAAGCGTCCGGCGCATCCACCTGTTCAGCGGGCTTAAGGCCGCGTAGAGTTCTGGAAAGGCAGCAAGGAATCGATCTGGTTGTTGGGGCACGTCGGGAGACGTTCCAATACGCTGGCCAGCCAATGCAACGGATCGAGTCCATTCAGCCTGGCTGTGCCCAGCAAAGTTTGAATGGCGGCGGCGCGCTGGCCTGCGCGCTCGGAACCGGCGAACAGCCAGTTCTTCTTGCCAATGGCGATGGGGCGTATCGCGTTCTCGACCGCGTTATTGTCGATAGGGAGCGTGCCCGAATCGGCGTAGCGCACCACCGCCGCCCAGCGCTTGAGCGCATGCTCGACGGCCTTGCCTGTGCCGCTGCCGGTGGCTACGCTGCGTTGCGTCGCCAGCAGCCATGCATGCAGTTCGGCCAGCGCCGGCTTGGCGTGCTGCTGCCGCAGTTGCAAGCGCTCCGCCGATGCCATGCCGGCGGCCTGCTGTTCGACGGCGTACAGTACCGCAATGCGCCGCAGCGCTTCGGCCGCGATCGGGCTGCCGTTGGCGGCGTGCAGTTCAAAAAATTTCCGACGCACGTGCGCCAGGCAGGCGAGCTCGGTCACGCCGCCGGCAAAGAGCGCCTTGTAGCCCGCATAGTCGTCCACCATGAGATGGCCGCGCCATCCTTGCAGGAAGGCGCGCGCGTGGGCGCCGGCGCGCCCGCTCTGATAGTCGAACACGATGATGGGCGGCCCGTCGTCATACCGGTTGGAGCGATAGGCCCATAAATACGCTTGCCGTGTCTTGCCTTGCCCGGGATCGAGCTGGCGCACCGGTGTTTCGTCCGCATGCAGACAGGGTCGTTGCCGCAACAACGCGGCCAGCCGGTCGGAGAGCGGCTGCAAGGCCACGCCCAGCTTGCCGATCCACTCGGCCAGCGTGGATCGGGCCAGCGGCACGCCCTGGCGGGCCGCGATCTGCTCCAGGCGGTACAAGGGCAAATGATCGGCGAACTTGCTGACCGCCACCCACGCCAGCAGACCGGGAGCGGCCATGCCGCCGTCGATCACGGCCGGCGGGATCGGCGCCGCCGTCACCGTCTCGCAGCCACGGCAAGCGTATTGTGGGCGGATGTGGCGGTGCACGAAAAAGCGCGCCGGTTCCACATCGAGCTGTTCGCTGACATCCTCGCCGATCTTCACCAGGTCGCGGCCGCAGGCGTCGCACTGGCAGGACGCTGGCTCGTGGCGGTGCTCGATGCGTGGCAGCTCCGGTGGCAGCGGCTGCCGGCCGGCGCGGCTGCGTGGTGCTCGGCGCTTGCCTTGCAGCTGCTGCAGTTCTTCTTCCAGCGCCGCCAGGTCGGCATCGGCCGTCTCGTTGAACAAATCGAGCTGGTCGCCACTGAATACCTCACTGGCCTTGCCGAAGCGGATGCGCTTGTGGTGCGCCAGTTCCAGCGTCAGCGCCTTGATCTTGAACTCCTTCTCCGCCAGCTGGACCTGCAGTTGTTTATTCTGCTCGTTCTGCGCCATCAAGGCGCGCACCTGCGCGATGACGGCAGCGTCGGCATTGGTGCGGGTCAGGTGTTCGAGCAAGTCCATGCCGGCATGTTAACAGAATGATGGCGCCGTTAACAGGGGGATCACAATTGCCAGGCCGCCGGCGGCGGCGCCGACAGGCGCTGCCAGTCCGCGCCGGCCACCAGCCATTGCCATTGCTCGGCGGTGAGCTGCCAACTGGCGTCACCCGGCTGCGGCCACACGAACTGGCCGCGGTGCAAACGGCGTACGCACATCCACACGCCATTGCCGTCCCAGCACACCACCTTCAGGCGCGTGCGGCGCCGATTGCTGAACACGTAAGCCGTGCCGTCGCAAGGCGCGCGCCCCAGAGCCTGCTGCACATGCAACGATAAACGATCTATCCCGGCGCGGATATCGACTGGCTGCGTGGCCAGCCAGAGCGCATCGGCTTGCAGCTGCATCACAGGCCGCGCAGCAGGTCCGCCAGCCAGCTCGCCGGGGTGGAGGGCGACAGTTCGATGCTCCAGCCATGCGGACCGCACAGCCTCAGCGCCGGCGCGGCTGGCGCCGCGCCTCGCACCATGACCGGCATCATTGCCGGGACTGCGGGTGCAGCCGACAGACGGCGCACCCAATAACCCACCTGCCGCACCGGATAGCCTTCTTGGATGGCGAAGGCACGCTGCGAAAGACCGCTTGCTCGCCACTGCGCAACGCGCTCTTGCCAGATCGCTTCTCGTTCGGTGTTCACCATCCTCATCTCCATGAAAAAAAACGCGGAGTATGGACTGGAGGTTTAACGATTCATAGGTGGATGCACCGGACGCTTACGTTTTCCCGCCTCTCGCAATGCCTTCGTCGCTCGCTCAAGATAGCGGGTGTCCATAATGGGGCTTTCCAACCCGAAAATTTTGTCCAGATGGGCTGAGTGACCAGCCCGCCAGTTTAGGTACAGCAACTCCAATATCCAAGTCACATTGAGCATACCAGTGCCACTTGCTTTCGACTCAGCGGCCAAACAGCTTCGCGCCAGGGAAGCTGCCGTCGGATTCACGCGGAGGCACCAGAAACATACCTGCGCCTATGACCGCCAACAGACTGGACATGCCCGGTACCGTATTTTGTCCATTTTCAGCACCGCCAAAATTCGTGCCGCCGAGCCAAGATGGTTGAGTCAAAATGCGATTGAGCCGCTGTGGGGTGTCTTGGAAGCTGACGAAATTGAGACCCAGGCGAAATCCGGGGGCCTGCTCTGTCGCCTCAAGAAACTCGAAGCCCTGACGATAGATCCGCGCTGAGGAAGGATCGTCGAGGGGCTGCTGATGGTGGTTGGCGCGTTGCACATGACTCTGTGAGATACGTGCATCAACTTGGACTGGCGTCTCGCGAAAATTCTCGTTGTTAAGGTCACCAATTTGAGTCGTGCCAGTGAAAGGGCAACCAGCAACTGCCACCGCGCCCCCCAAATCGCTGGCGGACACCAGCGGACAACCCGACAATTTGGCCCGCCCCACGATCTCTTCCTGCTTGCTTGGGATAATACTGCGCCAGGCCGCGATATCGACAGCGATCCGCATATACGCCATATACGTGCCGCCATCGAGCCATGCTTCCTGCGGATCGTTGCTGGGCTTGATCGATATCACGCCCTCTCGCTCTTCGCTTTTCAAATTCGATACGCCGTCGTGGAAATCGATCCAGCTTCTCCCATCATCGCGCTGAAAACCTTTAAAAAAAGCCGCAATGGAAACTGGCGCCGCCCGGCCAGTTTCACGCGCAGTATCTTCCAGAAACTTCCAGGTCTCAACCAAGGCCCGATTGACGGCCAATTCGCTATTGCCAATAAACTGAACGACCATATCCTCAGAACATTTATTCTTTGAAATGTAGGGGGCATAGCTCAACCCGGAGCCAGGTAGCAGAGGGCCTCCTCCCGCCGTGTTCGCAGATCGGAATGCTCCATAATCGCGCAAGGCCCGGGGCGCGGGAAAGGCGAGATCGGTTCGCTTGAATACATTCAGGCCATATCCGAACAACACTGTCAGTTCACCGGCAGGCACGGTGATGCCGGCCAAGTCTGGCACCAACCCCTGCTTGAGTTTTTCATATAGCTGCCAAAGCTGTGCCAAGGCGCCCGCCAGTTCGGCCGTGCTACTGTCGGAATTGGCCTGTAAAAACAGGACGCAAAACGCGGTGCCCGGTTTGTCCTTGGGGCCGAAATAAATGCCGTCCTGTTGCATGACGCGTCCTTATCCGATTGAACGTGGTCCGACCTTGTTTGGGAAATTTCTCTTTTCAAAAGCAGCCTTGACCGCTGCGATGCTGACGCACACTGACGCATTGCTGCATAATATGGGTTTCGTGCTCGTCGTAAGGATCTGAAACTCGGCAGGGCTGATCGGCACCTCCAAGGCCTGGATCTTGACATAGGGACCGACTTCGATCTGACGCGCGATCTGGTATCCACCAGTCAGTTTCGGCGAGGAGCCGACGGAAACATCTACGATGTCGTCAAGATAGATTTCCAAGTCGTCGGGCGGACCAAATTCAAGGCGCTGAAAGAAGGACTGTTTCTTCCCGTCCTTTTCAACGAGGGTGCCTCGCGACTTGTTGATCCAGTCGGACGGGATCGGCGCATCCTTGTACGAAAATGCGCCGTCGTTAAAGGTTTGTATATATACGCCAAGCGGATCAGCAAACGCAATTTTGTTGCCAGCGAAAACTTGGTCATAAGCCCCCATACAGGCGGCAGGATCGGCATGGCGGCATGCCAAGTGCTCGACATCACTTGCTCGAAAAATCTGCTCGCGGCTGGCCTTGACCAGAGCGCCTTGTTCCTGACGCGCGTAGGGTCGCGCACCGAACATGACGATGTAGAGCAAGTCGTCCAGCCCATTGATAGGATGTGACATGAACAGGATATCGTCAGTGTTGATTGCGCCCTGCGGTTGTTGGGGTGTCTGCTCGGCATTGCCACTTCCCGCAACGAAACCAATAAAACGTTTTTTCCTTTCATCTTCCGACAACGCGAGCGGATTGGTCACACCTGGACCGTACAACTCGCTCCAACCCACGTCCCGCTTCAGGACTTCCTCGGCCATCGCTTTAAGCTGTGTCGGGTCATTCACCGCTGCGACCACCCAGTACTCCCGCAATTCGGTACTAAAGTTCACGCGCTTCGGGCGTTTTTTACCCGATTTGTCATTGCGATAGATCACCGTGTATTCGCAATATTCGTTGTGCAGATTGTGGCGCCCCACACCCCCCCAGTCCGATAATTGCTGGGCGACGTCGGCATTCTGGCAGAAGTTCGGTTCGGCTGGGTCGCCAAACCATTTCACTGGCGCGGGCGCCATGGTGCTGTGAATTGCAGTCGGGTCGATCTCGAAAAAGCGCGAACCATACGCCGCTTTCAAACGGTCATACTGCGCAGTAATTTCCTCATTCCATTTGGTCCGAAGGCTTGCGCTCTCCAGAAAACCGGGTTCGGTGTACATGGCGGTCCCCTTGTCGAAAAAGGATAGAAAGTATGGTTGGGTCGGTCCCTAGCACACCTGACGGTCAAGCGTGTGAACAGGAACATCAACGTCGTACCAATGAGCGAACTAGCATACGCTAATAAACTTTCGTCAATACTATCCAATTATTGAAATTGCATTTTTACAACGAATTGGAGGATCAGAAATCTCCCCGATGCGGGCGTAGAACCATATCGTTATACACAACTCATTGATTCCGTAATGCTGCCAGCGTCGCCGCCGATACGCGGACCTCTTGGAGTCCGAGCCAGATTGTCTTAACGCCCGGCTCACCGTCGCTTTTGCGGCCGATAAAACCGCCCAGTCGGGCGACCAGACGTAGCACCTCGTTCAGGGTTGGCGTCCGGTTCGCTGGTTGTTTCGTGTTCGTCAACAGATAGGCGCCATGGATCTCATCAGGGCTAAAGAAAAGATTGGCGTCGAGCTCAGGGCAGGTTCTCCCCAAGCGCATCAGGTGCGCGATACGCCAAGCGACGATCATGTACAACGCCAGCGCGCGCTCAATGCCTTCGATGCTGCCCAGTTGCATCGACTCGACCTTGCAGCCATTCTTCAGCACGTTGAAGAACATCTCGATATCCCAGCGTGCCCGATACCAATCGATGAGTTCGATGACATCGTCGAGCGTTGGCGCGGCGCGGTTCGTCAGCAGGCGCCATTCGACCGGCTTGGTTCCTGGGGGCGCGTCGATTTCGCGTGCGATCACGCATGTGACGGTGATGGCGCTCGGTTTGCCCGCGTTCAGCTCAACCGACGCGGTCCACAGCTCCTGGCGTACCTTGCGCTCCTTGACGCCATGCCGCGATGGCATCGTGAAGACGATCTGGCCCAACGGCTCCCCGGCACAGGTGCGCTCCCAGAGCTTATCGCCATCGGGCAAACAGCGGTTATGCTTGGCCCGCACCAGCCAGTCGGCCGGCGTGCCCAGCACCTTCGCGCGCTGCATCAGCTCGAGCATGTCGCCCTCCCGGTCGGCCACATAGACCAGGCGACTCGACGGCACCCGGGCCGCCATCTCGGCGACCCGTTCGTAGCCTTCACGCCAGCGCGCGCTTTCCCTCTGACCGCCACGCACCCCGTCCGCATCACGCATTTCGCGCGCCCACAGCCATGCGTCGCACACGCCGAGTGGTTCGCGTTGCGGCGTCACGGCGTAGGTCGGGTGCACATACATGCCACGCCGCGCCTCGTAATTGAGCGGGCCGAGACCCCGCACTTTCTGGCCATTGAAATCAAGCTCGGTGGTGTCTTGCAGGCACAGCACGACGGGATGCGGGACCATGCGCTGTTCTGTGCGTTCCCAATGCGGCGCCATGATGCCTTGCCACGTGACCTCATCATTGTCGAGGAACCGGTACGCCGCCGTCATGTCCGTCCAACCATCACACGCCATCGGAATATTGGCCGTCGGCTTGGCCGCGAACGCCTCCACCATCACACGGGCTCGCTTGTTCAGGCGCGCATCGCCCAAGTCCATTCCGGCAAATTCTTCCTCAACCCAATGCTTCGATTCTGTGGCCAACGCGTCACCCAAATTCCGAAAGTAAACGCCTTTTCCGCCCAGTTTACAAGCCCCCTCGCTAACTCATTGAATGTAAACATCTTTCCTGGCGGCAGCCCATCCGGTCAGGAGTTGTGTATAACGATATGGCGTAGAACAACGATCAGGAGGGTCAAGGTATAGCCCTGACGCTTCGTTAAGCCATGCGCTAGTGGGAAGTCGATTACCATAAGAATGAGCATTCTTGACGATCCCATAACTACGATTGCAATCCCTTCCCTCCATAAAAATTATTACAAAAGCAATTTTACAAAGAAATATTTCCCCTCCGGAAATAGTCATATTAGGACTTTTCTTCGCGTCATAGTTACCGCCAAGTGGATTTTCGGTGCCAAATGCTGAGCTCAATTTTGCCCCGCCCAGTGAGCGGCTGAACAACTTAGAACGCTATAGCAAATTAAACATAAAAATTTTGCATGAAAATTTGCAATGCAATTTCCTGCATCACAATTTTCTAATCATTTTTTTGACAGAGAGCTAAAATGTAATCGTTACTTACGCGGATTAATCGAAAAATGACACAGTACTTGGGCCAAAAATGGCTTGCTGAAAATTTCCAGCTTGAACCGGTTCAAGCTTTTGCTGTCGTCAGCAAATTAGGCAACTCTCGTCGAACCGTAGAGACTGACGGCACGCGCGAAGAAACATACATCAAAGTTGATGCCAGGCCTAGCCTACGCACAGAGCTCACCTTCGCGCTCAAGCACGAAGTTGTTAATTTGGAATTTTTCTCTCGCTTGTTTGATGTACTGGACGCAAGTGAGCTCGAAGCATGGCTTTCAGACGAGCCAACAGGCGCCTACGCTCGCCGCGCTGGATTCCTGTATGAATGGCTCACTAACCGACAGCTTAACGTACCAGAGGGCTTAGGCGGCAACTATGTTGACGCGCTCGACTCAGACACCCATCTCGTTGCTACTCGATCAACCAATGTCCCTCGCTGGCGTGTGAGGAACAACATGCCTGGGACGCGCGAGTTCTGCCCAATTATCCAGCGCACCGAGGCGATCAAAAAATGGGAAACCTATGATTGCGACGCGGAGCTCGCAAAGCTTGAACGTGAGTTTGGCGCCGAGGTTCTGATGCGTAGTGTCGTTTGGCTGTCCATCAAGGAAAGTCGAGCAAGCTTCAAGATCGAACACGAAGATCGCCACGTCGATCGAATAAAAAGGTTTGCGGCTGTTATGGACCGTCGGTGCGGTCAAGACGGAGATCCACTAACGCTAGATTCCCTAGGCCAACTGCAGGCTGACATCCTGGGGATGGCTACGCGATATGGATTGCGTAAATCGCCCGTAATCGTCGGCCACACAGCGGGCTTCACAAATGTCGTCGATTACATTGCGCCGCACTGGGATCACACGGAACAGATGCTGGAGGGCTTACGTACGACACTGCGTCGAACTAAAGGAATGCCGTCAATTTTACGAGCAGCGATTGCTTCGTTTGGTTTTGTCTATATCCATCCAATGTCGGACGGGAACGGACGCATCTCGAGGTTCCTGGTCAACGATGTTTTACGTCGTGACGAGGCAGTACCGGCCCCATTCATCATTCCGATCTCTGCGACGATCACCGACAACTCGCGCGAGCGCGTTGGTTATGATCGAGCCCTCGAAGTGCTATCCAAACCACTGATGCTCAAGTACCACGGGCAATATGATTTCGGTGCGCGAAAAACTTACGACGATGGGATCGAAAGTGATTTTACTTTCGATGCTTACGAAGACGCCCTGCCGGCCTGGCGCTATCCCAATCTCACACAACAGACTGACTTCCTTGGCCACGTCGTTCGGATGACTATCGAAGTGGAGATGAGTAAGGAGGCTAGCTACCTACGGGATATTGAGCGTGCCAGGAGTAATGTGAAAGACTATCTCGAGGGACCTAACAGCGATATCGACCAGATAATCCGCTCCATACGAGACAATGGCTGGACACTCTCAAACAAGTTACGAAAGGCGTTTCCGATGTTGGAGGATCCGCGGCTTGCAGAGGACATCATCGACGCCGTTCGAGAAGTACTAGATCCCGACTACCTTGAAGTCATAGACGATGAGGGTGAGGCCGATTCACCTGGTCAAGCTGTATAACCATCCGCGAAGGCGAGCGCCGCATGCAGTTTGTCAACCATGGCCCTGATGTTCCTGATGCACTCTTACAGGCGCACGAAGATGGGAAAGTTGTGTTTTTCTGCGGCGCCGGGATTGCGTATCCGGCGGGACTACCCGACTTCAAAGGTCTGGTCAACAGAATTTATGAACACTTAGGAGATGTGCGATCTCCGATCGAAGATGCCGCTTACCAACGTGGCCAATTTGACGCGACATTGGACATATTAGAGCATCGCATTGCTGGCCAGCGTATTGCGGTCCGCAAAGCGCTGACGAAAGGTCTGAATCCTAACTTGCGAAAAAAAGGGGCTTCAGATACCCACACCGCCTTACTGCAGTTAGCCCGCTCCCGAAAAGGCTCTTTGCGTCTTGTTACCACCAACTTTGATCGAATCTTCGAATACGTGGTTAAGCGAGACAAGCTTGTGCACGCCTCCTATGCTGCGCCAATGCTGCCGATTCCCAAAAATAGCCGCTGGGATGGGATTGCCTATCTACACGGCTTACTGCCGGCGAAGCCCGATGAAAGTTCGTTGCATCGTTTGGTTGTCACCAGCGGCGACTTCGGCTTAGCGTACCTTACCGAGCGATGGGCCGCGCGGTTCGTCAGCGAACTCTTCCGAAATTACATAGTCTGCTTTGTCGGGTACAGCATCAACGACCCCATTCTGCGTTACATGATGGATGCTCTTGCTGCAGACAAACTGCTCGGAGAGATCACTCCGCAGGCATACGCATTTGGCGATTGTGCGCCAGGTGAGGAAGGCGCGAAGATTAACGAGTGGGAAGCGAAAGGTGTTGTCCCTATCCTTTATCAAGTCCCGACCGGGACCTATAACCACTCCGCTCTCCACCGCACGTTGAAAGCTTGGGCCGAAACCTATCGAGACGGTGTGCTTGGCAAAGAGCGCATCGTACTCGACTATGCACTCGCACACCCTTCTGCCAGTACTCAACAAGATGATTTCATTGGTAGGATGCTCTGGGCAGTGTCTCATGAGACTGGTTCGCCGGCCAAAGCTTTTGCGGAGCACAATCCCGTTCCGTCCCTGGACTGGCTCAAGGTCTTTTCAGATGACCGATATCGACATGCGGACCTCATCCGTTTCGGAGTTGCGCCTGACGCTACAGCAGATCACGAGTTACGCTTTAGCCTGAACCAACGTCCAGCACCATATAGGCTTTCGACACGCATGGCGTTAGTTGCTGGACATGTCCCCGGTCCTAATTGGGATCCTGTGATGTTCCATATAGCCAACTGGTTAGTTCGGCACTTAAATGATCCGAAGCTGATTTTTTGGGTTATCGAGCAGGGACATAAGCTCCATGAGAGCCTGTGCAATTTAATCGAGCATCGACTTGACCATTTAGCGCAACTGGAAAGGGAAAGTAAGCAAGCCGAACTAGATGCCATAAGGGCGAACGCCCCGAACGCGCTCCCCGGTAAATCGATTCGATTGATCTGGCGCCTTCTGTTGACAGGCCGCGTCAAATCGGATCGGTCTCGCACAGACCTTTATCGCTGGTTGGACAGACTAAAACGCGATGGCTTGACCATGACGTTGCGTCTGGAGCTACGCCATCTTCTGGCTCCGAAAATTTCCTTGAGGAAGCCGTACAGCTGGACCGATGATGCGCCTGTCGAATTTAATCTTGACCGTCTAAACTCGTTCGTAAAGTGGGAACTTGAGCTTACATCGGACTACGTATATTCAACCCTTCTAGATAAGACCGATGAGCAATGGGCTGAGGCATTGCCCACTCTCTTCGACGATTTTCAGCTATTGCTGCATGACGCGCTGGGTCTGCTCAGTGAATTAGGAGAGATCGGAGACCGCAGCGATCACTCATACTGGAGCCTGCCATCGATCACTCCACATTGGCAAAACCGGCGCTTTAACGAATGGACCGCGCTGATCGAACTCGTACGCGAAGCTTGGCTTGCTATCCGCGATGCAGACGCACCAAGGGCTACGCGAATTGCTCAGACCTGGTTCACTTCGCCCTACCCGACGTTCAAGCGGCTCGCGCTATTTGCGGCCAGCCACGAAGGATGTGTGGGTAGCGACGAATGGGTTGATTGGTTGCTGAGCGACGAACACCTGTGGCTGTGGACCGTAGAAACTCAACGCGAGTGTATGCGCCTCATCGTTCTACAAGGCCGCAACCTTTCGCCTGCGGCCCAAGAGAAACTCGAAGCGGGGATCCTTGCAGGACTACCACGCACGCTCTTTAAAGATGATTTTGACCCTGTACGTTTCCAGGAGGTTTCTGAACACAGCATCTGGCTTCATTTAGCAAAGCTGCGCGAATCCGGCGCCATACTCAGCCCGAATGCCGAATCTCGTCTCAGAACGATGGAAGCACAACACCCAGACTGGACGCTTTCCGCGCATGGAAAAGATGAGTTCCCCAGTTGGATGAGCGGTACCGGCGACCCCGACTTCGGCGAAGATCGGCACATAGATATCGCACCAAGATCCAGGCGTGAACTAACAAGCTGGCTGACCCAACAGCCAGCGGGACGGCTCCCGTTCGACGAAGACACGTGGCGCGACGTTTGCCAAACTCGCTTTTATCATAGCGTCGCAGCACTTTGTGATCTAGCCAAACAAGGAACCTGGCCGGCAACCAGATGGCAACAGGCATTACAAGTATGGAGCGAAGAAAAGTACACAACTCGCTCTTGGCGCTTCGTATCTGAATTGGTAAGGGAGATGCCTCCAGAAACGCTGGAGTCAATAGTGCATGCCGTAACCTGGTGGATTGACACTTGTTCTAAGACATTAAAGCTTGATGATCAAACGTTGATCGATCTGGTGCAGCGCATACTTGCACTACCGCTCGAGGCCGACACCGGCATTACTGAAAATGGCAAGCCTATCAAAGAGCCTATTACGGAGGCTATTAACCATCCAATTGGCCATGTAACGCAAGCACTACTGAATCACTGGTTGAGCACTCAGCCCAACGACAATGACGGTATTCCGGCCGCCATCCGCGATGTATTTACGCAGCTGTGCAACGTCGGCGTGGCGAGATACCGTCATGCACGCGTTCTGTTATCCGCAAATCTTATTGCGCTCTTCCGGGTTGACCGAGCTTGGACCGAAGCTAACCTCTTTCCCTTGCTCGACTGGGAAAGGGACGCCAACATGGCGCGTGTGGTGTGGGAAGGATTTTTCTGGTCGCCGCGCCTTTACATGCCACTGTTGGCGGCACTTAAAAGGGACCTCCTTTGTACGGCTCGACATTTCGATGAACTTTCGAAACATGGCCGCCAGTACGCAACGTTCCTCACTTATGCAGCTTTAAATAATGCTGAGGACTATAGCTACAGCGACTTCAGAGACGCTATCGCGGCTTTGCCTCAAGAGGGCCTGGAAAGAGTATCCCAAGCTTTGTACAGAGCGTTGGAAGGTGCGGGTGAACAGAGAGAGGACTACTGGAAGAATCGAATTCATCCATTCTGGCAGCACGTATGGCCGAAGTCTCTCGATAAAGCAAGTGAGAACATCGCTGACAACTTAGTACGAATGAGTATTGCAGCGGGAGATGAATTCTCATCTGCCTTTGAAACCGTATCCCCCTGGTTGCAACACTTAAGCCATCCGGATCACATGGTTCACTTGTTGAACGAATCGGGTATTTGTCGCCGTCATCCTGATGCAGCTCTCCGGCTCTTGGATGCCACGATCGGCAACCAGCGATGGGGGCCCCGAGAGTTAGGTAACTGTCTGGATACGATAAAAGAGGCTGCTCCGAAACTGGAAAGGGATGCTCGTTTTATGCGGGTTTTTGAATATTATCGAACACATTGCTTATAACGGCTGTCCCCTATACGCTTGGCGTCCGTAGTTGCGCAAACGGAAAAATCTAATCTCGGTAGACAGGAAGGGACCTTCTAGGGCTGCGTTGACGGTAGTAGAGACGGATTCTTGGCCCTATTACGGCGCAAGGATAACCACCCAAGACGTGCGAAATCTGTGACACCCGAGCCCTAGTCCTCCATACTAAAGATCTTTCGCTCAACCACCGGGGACGCCATGATCCATAGCGAGAATGACTCGACCGGGAGGATACCTGCGGTCGCATACGCACGCATGTCTACCGATGGCCAAGATCACTCGATCCAGCATCAGTTGGATCGCATCTATACGTATGCGGCCACCCACGGCTTGGAAATCTTGAGGGTATATGCAGACGAAGGGCGTAGTGGATTGTCCCTGCTGAATCGCCCGCAGTTGCAAGGGCTGTTGGCTGCAGCAACAGATGCGGCCTGTGATTTTTCCGTGATTGTGGTCTACGATGTCAGCAGGTGGGGAAGATTCCAAGATGTTGATGAGGGAGCCTTCCATGAGTACCTATGCCGAAGGGCTGGTGTCGCAGTCGTATATTGCGCTGAGCAATTCATTGATGACGGCTCGCCTCTGTATGCAATCATGAAGGGTATCAAGCGCGCTATGGCCGCGGAATACAGCCGAGAACTCTCGGCAAAAGTATTCCATGCGCAGTGCCGCTTTTCCCTTATGGGCTATAAGCAAGGTGGACGCGCGGGATACGGCCTACGCCGAATTCCGGTCGCTGCTAATGGAGAATCGCGCAGCCCCTTGGAAGCAGGCGAACGCAAGCCAATGCTGACAGATCGGATCACTCTAACGCCTGGTCTGCCTGAAGAGGTTGCGCTTGTGCGCAGTATTTATCACTGGTACATAGAAGACAGGTGGAGCGATAGTCGAATCGCAAGGCATTTACGAGCAGACGGAGGCATCACGCACATGGGTGTCCCCTGGGATCCGTCCACCGTCCGACGGATACTCACAAACGAGCGATATTGTGGTCAGCTATTATTCAACCAGACTACACGTCGGCTGCACAGCAAGGTGGAGGCGAATCCCGAGGAATTATGGATACGTTGCAACGATGCATTTGAACCGATCGTGAGCCGTCCTTACTTTGAGAAGGCACGCAACATTCGAACGCTTCGCGCCGCCGGCCCGGCCCCGGAAGATGTGCTGGGAGCTTTACGCGACATTTACCAGCGGCACGGCACGATCAACATAGAGCTTTGTAAAGCCTCGTCGCTACCTGGCCGTGAAACGATGCTCAGATTATTTGGCGGCTACGTACAAGCCTATGCCGCTGCTGGCCTACCGTCGTTGCATACGCCAAGTGGCGCGCTCGGGATTCGGACTATGCGTGCGTTAGTCGAGGGGCTGCTTAAGGAAATTGGCGAGAGAGCGCTCCGGGCGGGGGGGACCATTTGCAAGACACAGGCATGGAACGTATTACTTTTGAACGATACCCTGAAGCTGAAGGTTTCGATTGCGTCATGCCGACGCTATCCAGACTCTTGGCGACGCTGGCGAGTAGCATTACGCAAAGGTGGGCATGCCGACTTTGTCCTGTGTGCCCTTATGGATACAGACAATATCCGTATCCGATGCTATACGCTGATGGCCACTGCTGAAGCCACGAAAGACAGCCTATTTCTCAGCGAGCGGACGCTCGGACGCTATTCGGCATCTTGCTTTGCAACGCTCGATGAAATCTTTGGATTGATCTGAGCCCCCTGCGCTTCATCGCTTTCCGATGCACCCAGTCCGAATATCGAGGCCAAGGTTGAATGCCGGTATTGCCCCCTATCGTCGGGATGCTCCCCACGCAAGATGATATGACCTTGGGTAAAGTCCGCAACGGGAATCAAGTAGTACCCCATGACCCCGGCATTGGCAAGGTCCATCTGCACACATAGAACGAAGTCCGGCACCGGCGAGGTGTGGACCGGGATACGCCATCTGATATGACCAGCAGGGTCGTGACGTGAGCGCGCCACCACAAGTTTGAGAATGACCCTCCCATTGATACGCAGCAGCCAAGGGTGTTCACATTGCATATGCGCCCCGCCTGCCCGTTCAATTACCATCTTGATCGCCGACATCGTAGCCTCGCGCAACTGCCTAACTGAGCGGAGTGTTCGCGCGCGCAGGAGTGATCTTGCCGCCGGCAGCCCCGCGGCCGAGTACGCTTCAGCCAAAGTTCCGAATCGAGCGTTGAAGTACTTAGGATTCGGAACACCGTGCGCAGCGTTGATGATCGAAACGGTAACCTTGCCATGTTTCTTGTACAGCGTCCGCAGCATCTGGAGCAGCTCATCGGACGTTTTAGGTCGCTTCCGCCGTAGCCGCTCCTCGGCTGCTTTCTCAAAAAGCTGCGGAGCTACAATAGGCGGGAAGGCATCATCTATGCAAATCCAGTCGTCGGGAGGGTTGAGCGTCCGCGGAGTACTCATCTTCGCAGACCCGCGATTAAACGTGATCCGACCGACGTACTTTTCATTGGTCAGAATGCTCTTCACCAAGAATGGAGTCCAAGGTCTGCGCCATTCCGTTGGCACGTTCAGCGCATTGAGATTAGCCGCAATTTCTGTATCACCCAATTTTTCGTACACAAACCAGTGATAAATCTGCTGAACGGTTTCAACCTCGCGTTGCGGCCCCCAGCAGAAGCGCACGCGATCTGTCGCTGCGGCCTTCCGCTCACCCGGCTTTAACACTCGCCGCCTTTTACCGTCCCGGTCATAAGACACACGCCGTAACCCATAGCCTGCATAGCCTCCCATCTTGAAGCCTTGGGTTGCAAACCGGCATTGAGCTGAGAAGACCTTGGCGGACAGCTCCCGGCTATACTCGGCTGCCATGGTGCGCTTCATCCCCTTCAGAATCGAGGCAATCGCCGAACCGTCGTTCTCAAATTGCTCCGCGCAGTAAATCACCTGGATGCCGGCCTGGCGGCATAAGTACTCGTAATGAGCGCCTTCGTCAGTATCCTGAAATCGCCCCCAGCGGCTGACGTCGTAGACCAGCACCATTTCAAAGTCTGTCTTCCTAGCAGCGACGTCATCCATCAGCTCCCGCAAGCCGTCTCGGCCGTTGATGCGTAAGCCGCTCTTCCCAGAGTCAGCATACATCTTGACGACATCAACGTCGTGCTCATCGGCGTATTGCTGAAGCCGCTCACATTGATGTTCGATGGAGCGATCTTGCGGGCTGCTCGACATGCGAACGTAGATTGCTGCACGCCGCCGATCACGTGGAGGGGGTGGGCATTGCGGGATCGACTGGTGGGCCATAGAATCACCTACACGCCGCTATAGGCAAAACTAAGGCGTAGCGCCTCACTCGCTACCGTACGCACGTCACGGCCGCACAGGCGCCTCCTGGAAGCAATTAGAATTGAAGCCTGATGCTCGCGTACAAAATGAGCGGCGAAATCGGCGCCATGGGTCTGCATGAGGGCGCGACGCACCGCCGAAATCACGGCCCGCTGGTAAATGAATGTAACGTCGAGCTGAATGAGTTGGGGGACTGACACAGAGCCTCCTCGTTTGCCTGGTTCAATAGAACCTCATATCGCAAGCAGCCAAGTCAACCTCTAGCCGCCGCCGACCAACAATGCCATTAACCTAGGCTACAGCATTCGCACCTTAGCAATTTGAGCCTGCGCAAGCCGTTGGATTTTGCTTACCTTAATCTCAGAGTGACTGGCCGGTTCGGTACCTTTCCTCTGGGCCGTATTTCTGCAAAGATCTGCATGGGACCCTACACCCGCTACTCTTGGATGGCGCCCTCAACATCCGTTGTGTCGCCCCAGTTGGCTGCGATTTATGGGCCGACATCCCAGATAGCTTGTCGATGACTTTTCACTTGCAGCGAAAGCTGCCCGACATTGTTCCACAATGTCGGCATTGGAATTTCGCTTAGTTGCGAAGCCTGGAGAAGCGCCATGACAACGATTTGGACGGGAGTTTCGTCCAGCAGCGTAGAGATATGAGGTACATGCTCCTTTCGAACATGCCCTGCCCTCAGGACCGCTAGCAATTGTTCATCAGTAAGCATGGATCGGTAGCTGACACTAGCGCTTTGAGCTGCCATCCAAAGCCAACGACGCGGCTCAAGCGGCTGCAGCGTAATACTGTCCAAGCCAAGCACACGAGCAAGGGCTTGGGGGGCTGTCTGACCTTCCTCTGAAGCGAATCGTTGAACTCGCACAAAACTCAATGCCAACTGATCACAGCGCCTCTGAATTTGAGCAGGAATGGATGACATGACTTCATACCTCCAGCTGGTTCAGTCAATCAGTCCTCGGAAAGCGAAGCTGCCGAACTCAAGTAGCAGTACCAGAAGCAGCGCTATCCCGTCTAATCTTTTTTCGCCAAGATCGCACGCAATTTGGCCTGCCATAGTCGCGCGCTGTCTGCCGAAACACCAATCTCGTGCCGAGGGTGTTCCGTGTCTAAGACCGTGATGACCAGCAGGTTCTGGCTTTGGCGATTGTTGCGGATCTTGCATTCATGAGCCCAGGAGTCAATCTCGTCGTAGCGGTACCGGTGCAGCTTAGGGCCTTCAACGATGGCCATCTCTCGCCGGGAATCGTCAAACAGCGCAAAAGAGTCTGTCCCCACGCGATGGTTGACTATAAACCCACTGGCCAGTAGCTCTTTAAGATGTTTGTGTTGCGCGCGATAGTACTTGATGTACGCCCAGATGAACCAGAGAACTAATGCTCCCCCGCCATAAACCACTACATAACCCACAAATTCAGAACCCGTCACCGTATCCCTCCGAAGAATTCACAATATATTGTGAAGACTTAATCATACCGTACGACGACCATCTCTCCCAACATATTGGGAGTAGATGTGGATCCATTGGCTTCATTCGGTCGAGTGCTTCGTCAGCTGCGGAAGGACGCAGGGCTGACGCAAGAGCAATTGGCGCTTGAGGCCGGGATCGAACGGAACTACGTCAGCCTGATCGAGCGGGGCATCAATCAGCCGGCGCTGCGCGTGATCTTCAAACTGGCCGAGGCACTGGGCACCTCTCCATCAGAAATTCTTCGGCATGTTGAGGTAGAACTTACGATGGACTCCACGCTAACACCTAAAGCACGAAATTAGGTCAAGCGCCTCAGATACTCTATCCATACTAAAACGATACCCATACCGATCTAGTGAGCGCCTACGGCCCCTTCGCGGCTCCGGCAATCGCCTGAAGGGCTGCGTGTGCGGCCCGGATCGCAGCTTCTGCTTTGCTGGGACTTCCGCAGCTCCCCATCATTTTCGACAGCAAAGGTGAGAGTTCCACGCAAAGCGCGTCCAGCCCGACGTCGCCGGCCATTTCGACCGCACGAGGAAGCGCGGCGGCAAAGCCGTCACAAGACTCGACGAGCATCCTGCGATTCGCCCGCTCAATGCCGCTCAGGAGAGTCAGTTTGCACTTATCTATAACTGCCGTTCCCTCTCGGGAACCGCCATTCGCTTCGTACACCCAGGCATCATGGATCAGTATGTGGGCGGAGTAGTCATGAAAGTGAGGATGGACCCAGAGGAATGGCGCAGCGGAAGTCGGATAAGCACTGCGCGGGGGCAGCGGCGCGCGCAAGACTACTTTCTGACCTTTTCCATTGTTACAGTCTTTGCACGCCAATGCCAGATTTCTCAGCACGAAGGTGAAACGGACGTACGCTCCGCTTGCGGCCTTGTTGATCACGTGCTCTATTTCTACTGGCCCTTTGTCGAACCTGAGAGGACGTCTGCAGTAGCAGCAGCGGTCGCGCTGTAGCCTTCTAAGTTCCGTTTTCAGGTGCTCCTTCAGCCAACTAAAAGAGGAGTGGCTCCAATCGTACCCCCATCTCGCGATGCCATTTCTGAGTTTCGTGGCCTGTGCTGCCGTGAGGCTCGGCGCCGTGATCTTCTCGAATTTTGGATCTATCATCGTTTAGCGCTTCTTTGTATCTTGAACATCTGGAAGAACTACAGATCGCAAGGTGGCAATGACGCTGCGCGCGAGGTCATCTTCGGGAAGGAGTACGGCAAATTCCGCTAGCTCACGCACCAATTTCACAAGCATGGGATTTTTCCTATCCCCTTTCGCAAAGAGCTTCAGAGCACGGTCCATCTCCGCCACGAAGAGCTGGCTGCGTGTCGAACTAAGGCCAAAAACCTTTTCAAGGATGTCGTCTGTTGTCCATCCGAAGGGGCCCGCCGTCACTTCCTTGGCTACTACGTTGCCAACTCTGGTCCGGCCAAGCTGGATGACCTCGGCCTGGTCGGGCGGTAAGGACGATGCGACCAAAGGGGAATGGGTCGCAACTATCACATGGACTCCATCACACGAGGAGATGGCTTTTGCGAACAGGTTCAGGTATTCGCGCTGCCACTGGGGATGTAGGCTGTTTTCCGGTTCGTCAATCAGGATTAGGGTGTCGTCTTCTACCGCCAGAGATACGAACAGGAGCGAGGAGAGGATATGCCATTGTCCGGAGCTGAATTCGGAAAGAGAAAGCTGGTCGCCGGAACGCGTGAGCGAATAAGACTTATCTAAGGAGACCGCGCCGCACTCCAACGCAAAGCCAAGCGCGGCAGGCGAGACATTGCGCGATAGTCCTGTCGATTCGATATCAGCAAGGTCCAGAGTAAGCCTAATCGACTGTTTGGAGTTCAACAGAAGCAGGCATTGCTCTCGCAAGAAGGCATCTCCCTCCCTAAAACGTCCGGCCTTCGTAGGCTCGGAAGACTCGAGATGCTTCAACAAAGATGCCTCGCTCCATGCTCCCTTATTCCACCCCTCCGCTCGTCTGAACTCAAAAAGACATCCCTTTGAAGTTGGCAAGAGCTCGAATGCCGACTTGAGCTTGCCGAGTCTTTCGGGGATTCTGTCCAGATGCGAGATCAAGATGGCTAAATTTGCCCATCCCCTCGAAAAGGTAAAAATTTCCATGAGTCAATGAAATACAGTTTTGCGATCCCTATGCTCGTAACGCCCATACCCTCGAAAAGGTAAAAGTTAGCGGCGCGCTCACGCCAAAGAACCTTCATCCCCTTCCTCAAGCGCGGTGCTCCAATAACCCGGATCTGCATAACGGGCCGCAAGCGCATCCATATCCACATCGGGTTCTTCCATTGTGAACTCAAACTTCCCGATCAAGTTGACATGGCGCCACGCTACCGGTGACACGCCCCGCAATACGTCGATCGCACTGTCCTCGCCTGCGGCCCGCTTTTGTTCGTATACTTTCGACAGCAATGCCGTGTTGTAGTAAATGATCGCGTTAGCGATCAGGCGTGAACACTCATTCCAAATGTTTTGTTCAGCTTCAGTTTTGACCCTGAATTTTCCGTTATTGACATAGGCGACAGACTTGCGAAATCGATGATATGCCTCACCCCTGTTTAAGGCTTTTTGAACGCTTTGCCGCAAGGTCACGTCATCAATAAAGTCTAAAATATAGATCGTCCTGCGAATGTTATCAAGTTCCCACAATGCCTTCTTTGTCTGGTTTTGTCGGGTGTAGCTGCTCAACTTGCGAATGATTGTCGCCTGTGTCACATCCTTTTGCGCTAAGGACGCCATGATGCGTTGCACATTGGGCCACTCGGAAATAATCAGATCAGCATAGATTTTGCGCGATGGCTTGATCAAAATATCACCGTATTCGCTCGGGTTCTGAAAGCCCACCAGCTTTTCCATTTTCTTGTGAAGATCGCGATATCGTGGTGCAAACTGATATCCGAAGGCGTAGAGGGTGAAGAAATTGACTTGGTTTGTTCCATGAGTATCCGTGGAGTGACGGTCTGGTCGGATTTCCGATGTGTTGTTGTATAGCAGATCAAACACATAATGGCTTTCATGTTCGTGGGTACCTATGACCTTCGCATTGATCGGCACGTGGTTGGCCACCAATGTATAAGCGCTAACCCCTTTATGCAGCCCGAAATATTTTGGGGAATATCTCGCATTGACGGTATCTATCTGAGTTTCGATACGCTGACCATCACTGCTTGAGTGCAACATTTCGCGGATATCGAATAGATGAAAAGCCGGCAACGCGGCAGTCGCGTTGCTGATGGCATCGTTCGAGCCATGCATGGTTTCCTGGCGGATGAAATTGCGGGCCGTGCCCAACAACGAGGAGAAACTGATTCCCGACACTTCGGCCATTTTACCGATGCCCATGTTGGTGCCCATTGCAACGATGCATGCGAGCAGCTCTCTTGGGTCAGGCTCATGTTTCACATAGCGATCAAGAACGTGGGTAAACGCCTTCAAAAAACCGGTTCGTTTATGGACGAACATGAGCAGGTCCGCGACACCGATACCAGGTATTTTTCCGAAAAATGGACTGTTGACTGGTTCCTCGGCGTTGGGATACAGCAGTTGCCAGCGCTTCTTCTCGCCCCTGCCGCTGATCTTAATATGCTGATTGACGGCATCGGTGATTCGCTGATTCACGGCAACGATCTTGGCTTCAAGTTCCTGCTGCATGGCGGCCAGCGTGTCTTCGATCGGATTGATCAAAATTGGCGAGGCGATTTCTCGCAATAGCGCGTCCTTGTCCTGCCATTTTTCGTCGCTGATCAAATCATCTTCGAAACGGCGGAATTCGACACTGTCTTTCACGAACAGATTGCCTGCCTCCAATGCATTGCGCAGCAATCGGTACAATAAAAATTCATAGCGATCGACGTCCAGCCGTTCCTCACCATCACTGTCCGCAGAGTCGTCTTCTTCGACTTCTTTCGCTGGCACCACAAAGAGATAGCGCTGCAGGCTCTTCGGAATCATATCGATCGGAAACAGCGCTCGCTTGGTTTGGCGGGGCGACTTTCCTTGCCTGAGTAGTTCCTGAAGGAATATCACGGCGGCCAATAACGGAGCATCCTCCACCCGTCCGGCAAAATCGAGTTCGCAAAATAGATGACGAATATTGCGTTTGAATTGATGTGACAGTTTCGTGTAGCAGCTCCATTCAAAAGCCACTTTATCAAAAGCGATATTGCGCAGATAGTTTGCCACGACGGGAAACTGCTCTGGCTCTAGCAGATCAAATGCCTGTTTTTTTACGTCTGCGAATAATGCGTGCGCGGGAATGGATTTATCCGTAAACAAAGTGAGCACTTCTCCGGCCGCTTGCAAACGCTCGGAGACGTCTTCCATTGCCTTGTGCATTGCTTCATCTGCCGCGCGCTTGGCATCCTTCTCGTATTGATCCACCAAGTGAATAAACGCCTCAATGAGGTTATCGTTAATCTGGCGAAATCGATGGAATGCGAAGCACAACAGGTAGAGCCTGACGGTTGATGTCGCCATGCGTTGCAGCTTGTAAACAGTGTAGAATTTTACCAATGACGCATAATATTTTCCGCTTTCGACAGACAGGCCAGCTTTAGCCAAAAATGATCGCGCAAATTCATGCAATGGCTGAAAAAAATGGCGCCTTTCTACCTCCCGCCGTAATTCTTTGTAACTAAAATCACGCGCCTCCTGCTTTAGCGCGCTAATCCGGTAGACCCTTTCATCGGCTTGAAGCAGCGCGTCGAGGTTTTCTTCGGCCTCGCTTGTCAGCGCCCCCGCCAGCAGCGCGGTGATACGATTGCGTTCGGCGGTCACCGCGCGGCCAACCATGTCTTGCATGGATGTGTATCCAGGGATCACGATGCGCTGCGCCTCAGTGTACTGGAGCAGCTCACGGAAAATATAGACCGGTTGGGTTGACAGCATGGCGAAGCGCTGGGCCTTTTCGATCAGTTCCGCTTTGACCACTTGATCTGCAACCCGGTAGTCGAACAGGCGCAAGATTATCTTTTGCTGCTCAAGACGAGTTGGTTTGGACAGTGGCTTGAGCGGCCCGATTTTCTTATTTGCGAAATAGTGCTTGATCACATAGGCCGCGTCCTCCGCGATGGCGACGGTTTCGTATTTGAAGAATCGTCGCTTTGCTTTGAAATAACCAAGTTGCAGCGCCAGTTGTATGGCTGCTGCCGTGGTATGAACTTGCCGAACAGCGTCAAGCTCGGCGGCACTCAGATCGAAATACAGGCCCCTGTCATCGTCATTGAATGTAGGTAAATCGTAAAGGGCCGCAATCTCTTCGGCCGAGAGAATGGTAAGCCGTCGCGTGTCTGTAGCCATGTACGAAATGCACCTTTTCTCTCGTAAGTGATTGGATCACCCGGTGGTCGGTTCGCTTGGGAGGAACAGCTCTGACCGATGTCGCTACACCGGCTAGATCTGGTCGGGCTACTGCAATCCACCGAAAAAATGAACGTATGAGCCGCGTACTTCATGCACGTCCGGCAGCATGCGGGCGACAGTCAATGCGCGGCTGGACAAACAACACAATGCAGAACTTAAAACGCCGCCAATTCTATATGCAGAATCAGGCAGTGCAGCAACTGCCGAACAATTATTTATGTGCCAGTGCTTCAGTCGATGCATACGCCCGAACAGATGACCCCAATAGAGGTCACAGGTGACCCGCCGAAGGTCACGCGTGACCCTTACTAGGTCAAAAAATGTTCATGGCTTGCGATCCGCTGCATGCCAGCCGATGATCGACGGCCAGGATGTTGGTACCGGGAGCAGCGCATTGGCAAGCAGTGCATTTTTACCTTTGACAGCGGTAATAGGCGTGTTGTGCTAAGATCCGCAAACCATGAAACTGTCACACCCGACACGCGCGATCGCGGCCTTCATTATGCTGTGCACCTTGCTGTTTGCGCAGCTGGCTGTTTCCGCCTATGCCTGCCCGGTGCTGAACAAGTCGCAGACAGTAGCGGCAGTGAGCATGGCAAACATGCCCGGCTGCACCGACATGAGCATGGACAAAAGCAGTCCTGCACTGTGCTCGGCACACTGCGACACGGGGCATCAGTCGGCAGACACTTCCAGCACCCCAGCCGTCCACCCATTCGTGGCCTGCAGCTTGGAAGTCGTGCTACCCCGCATCGAGCGCGCCTATCTCTCGCTTGCTGCCTCACTCGAATCTGTCCCGCTGACGCGCGCCACGGCTCCGCCCTTGGCCATTCAGCACTGCTGTTTCCGCATTTAACCCTCCAGACTGCTTAGTTCGTCACCGCTTCGCCAGCCAGGCGCACGCGGTGTTGTTCATCGCATTCTGGAGATATCATGTCATCCCCGTTTTCCGTGCATTTCAATGCGAGAGTTTTCCGTCTTCGGAGACTACCGAAGGCCGCGCTCGCGCTCTCTTTCCTCACCACTATTCACGGCGCGCTGGCGGCGCCGCAGCCGCTGACACTAGGAGAGGCCCAACTGCGGGCCGTTGCCCGCTCGCGCCAGCTTGTCGCCCAAGATCAGGCCATCACTGCCGCCAATGAGATGGCAGTCGCCGCCGGTCATCGCCCTGATCCAGTGCTGAAAGTGGGCATCGACAATCTTCCCGTCAGCGGTCCCGATCGCCTTAGACTGGGCAACGACTTCATGACCATGCGCCGGATCGGCCTGTCGCAGGAACTGACCCGCGCTGAGAAGCTGCATTGGCGTTCCGCGCGCTACCAGATCGAAGGCGATAAGGCCCTGGCACAGAAGGACGTGGCGCTGGCCGCCATCCAGCGCGACACCGCCATCGCTTGGCTGGAGGTTTTCTATACGGAGCAAATGGTCAGCGCGGTCTCCGCCCAGGCGGCCGTTTCACGCCAGGAAATTGAAGCTGCCGAGGCAGCCTACCGTGGTGGGCGCGGCAGCACGGCCGATATCCTCGCGGCGCGCTCGGCATTGCTCGCGCTCGACGACCGCACCAGCGAGATATCTCGCCGCCAGCGCGCCGCCCACACCATGCTGGCCCGCTGGACTGGTGAAGAGACCTCGGTGGCCGGTACGCCGGATATCGACCGCATGCGCTTGGACCCAGCCTCGCTCGACTCCGATCTTGCCCATCACCCGGAGATTGCCGTCTTGAACAAACAGGAAGACATCGCGCAAGCCGACGCCAACTTGGCGCGGGCGAATCAGCATACAGACTGGAGCGTCGAAGTCGCATTCCAGCAGCGCGGATCTGCCTACTCGAACATGGTGTCGGTCGGCATTTCGGTGCCGCTGCAGTGGGACCGCAAGAACCGGCAGGACCGTGAACTGGCCGCCAAGCTGGCCTTGGTCGAACAGACGAAAGCCGAGCGCGATGAGATGCTGCGCGAGCATGTCGCCGAGACCCGCAGCATGATCATTGCCTGGCAGAGCGGCCGAGAGCGGACTGCCCGCTACACCCGTGAATCGTTGCCGCTAGCCTCCGAACGCAGCCAGGCAACGTTGGCCTCCTATCGCGGGGGGAAAGCGACTCTGGCCGACGTACTGGCCGCGCGGCGCGGCGAGGTCGAGCTCCGCCTGCAAGCGCTGGAAGTCGAGCTGGAGACCGCACGCCTGTGGGCTCAGCTGAACTTCCTATTTCCCGAGGGCGGAACCGCCCAGCATTCCGCCGCCACCATACACCAGGAATCCAAATGAAGAACAACAATATTCTCGCTGCGATCGCTGCCATTGTCATTGCGGCCGGCGGATACGGAGCCTACCGGTTTGGTAAGCACCAGGGCATGCAGGCCTCGCCAGAGCACGGCGCCGCTGCGCCGATCGCCGGCGACACGGGCAAGAAGCCGCTCTACTGGCATGACCCTATGGTGCCCGGCCAAAAGTTCGACAAGCCCGGCAAGTCGCCTTTCATGGACATGCAGCTCGTGCCGGTCTACGCCGGCGCCGACGGCGACGACGGGACCGTCACTATCAGCCCGCGCGTCCAGCAGAACCTAGGCGTGCGGACGGCGGTTGTCACCGCTGGCAGGCTGCCATCCGGCGTCGTCGCGGTCGGCAGCGTCGCGTACAACGAGCGCGACGTGGCGCTGGTGCAGGCCCGCAGCAACGGGTTTATCGAACGCCTGTATGTCCGCGCCGCGCTCGATCCCGTGAAGCAGGGACAGGCGCTGGCCGAATTGTATGTGCCCGACTGGATCGCGGCGCAGGAGGAATATCTCGCGGCTCGCCGTATGCAGGGTGGCGACACCGCATCGCTAGTTGACGCAGCTCGCCAGCGTATGCGCTTGGCTGGGATGACGGATGGGCAGATCCGGCTGGTCGAATCGAGCGGCAAGGTGCATCCGCGCATCACCATATCTTCCCCTATCAGCGGCGTGGTCGCAGAGCTTGGCGCTCGCGAAGGCATGACCGTGGCGTCGGGAGCACAGCTGTTTCGCATCAACGGCCTGTCCACTGTCTGGGTGAACGCGGACGTGCCGGAGAACGTTGCGGCCAAAGTGCGGCCTGGCGACGCCGTCGAGGCGCGCTCGCCGGCGCTGCCGGGAAGCGTCTTCAAGGGCAAAGTCGGCGCGGTGTTGCCGGAGGTGAGCGCCGCTACGCGCACGCTGAAAGCCCGGGTTGAACTGGCGAACCCTGGCGGACAACTGGTCCCCGGCATGTTCGCCACAATCACCTTCGCGTCCAGTCGCAACGCCGACGTGCTGCTGGTACCGTCGGAGGTGGTGATCCAGACCGGCACACGTAGCGTCGTCATCCTGGCGCAGGACGGCGGAAAGTTCCAGCCGGTCGATGTCGAGGTCGGTGGTGAAGGCAATGGCCAGACCGAGATCCGCAAGGGCCTGACCGCCGGGCAGAAAATTGTCCTGTCGGGCCAGTTCCTGCTCGATTCCGAAGCCAGTCTGAAGGGAACGACAAGCCGCATGGGCGACACCCAGTCATCCGGATTCGCCCCACAGGCGCCACTCCATCATGGACAGGGCAAAGTGGAACATATCGAAAAGGATGAGGTCACGATTTCTCATGGTCCGATTGCCACCTTGCAGTGGGGCGCAATGACCATGGGGTTCAAGACGCCACCGGCGGGCCTGCCGCGCAATGTCAGCGTGGGCGATCGCGTGTCGTTCGACATCAAGCCGCGCCAGGACGGCACCTTCGAGATCGTCGCGATTTCGCCAGTCACGGACGCACCTGACGCCAACGACAAGGCCATGGGCGCCATGAATATGCCTCAAGCGCCGGCGGGAGCGAAGAAATGATCGCGAAACTGATCCGCTGGTCGATCACCAACCGCTTCCTGGTTCTGTTGGCGACTGTGTTCATCGCCGGTTGGGGAGTATTGTCGCTGGCGCGCACGCCGCTGGACGCCATCCCTGACTTGTCCGATGTGCAGGTCATCATCCGCACGACCTATCCAGGCCAGGCCCCGCAAATCGTCGAGAACCAAGTGACGTATCCGTTGACCACCACCATGCTGTCGGTGCCGGGCGCGAAGACGGTGCGCGGCTATTCCTTCTTCGGCGACTCCTTTGTCTATATCTTGTTCGAGGACGGCACCGATCCCTACTGGGCCAGGTCGCGCGTGCTTGAATACCTGAACCAGGTGCAATCGCGCCTGCCGGCGCAGGCGAAGACAGCACTCGGTCCGGACGCCACCGGCGTGGGCTGGATTTACGAATACGCGCTGGTCGACCGCAGCGGCAAGCTTGACCTCTCACAGTTGCGCGCCTTCCAGGACTGGTTCCTGAAGTTCGAGCTGAAGGCGGTGCCGAATGTTTCCGAGGTGGCCAGCGTGGGCGGCATGGTTCGCCAATACCAGATCGTGCTCGATCCCAATAAACTGCGCGCCTATGCCATCCCGCACGGCAAGGTGATCGAGGCCGTACAGCGCGCCAACCAGGAAAGCGGCGGCTCGGTGATGGAGTTGGGTGAGGCTGAGTACATGGTGCGCGCGTCCGGCTATTTGCAGTCGCTGGACGACTTCCGGAAAATTCCTTTGATAACCACAGATGCTGGCGTGTCGGTGCGTCTGGGCGATGTCGCGCGCGTGGAGCTGGGGCCGGAGATGCGGCGTGGGATCGCTGACCTGAACGGTGAAGGTGAAGTCGCCGGCGGCGTGATTGTCATGCGCTCCGGGAAGAACGCGCTGGAGACCATCGAAACCGTCAAGGCCAAACTCGCCAAACTGAAATCGAGCCTGCCAGCCGGCGTTGAAATCGTCCCGGTGTACGACCGCTCCAACCTGATCAAACGCGCGGTCGACAATCTGGAACACAAGCTGATCGAGGAATTCATCGTCGTCGCGGTGGTTTGCGCGATCTTCCTGTTCCATATCCGCTCGGCGCTGGTGGCAATCGTATCGCTGCCATTGGGGATACTGATCGCCTACATCATCATGTCCTACCAAGGGGTGAACGCCAACATCATGTCGTTGGGCGGCATCGCGATCGCCATCGGCGCCATGGTCGACGCGGCGGTTGTAATGATCGAGAATGCCCACAAGCATATCGAGGCTTGGAATCACGCCAACCCCGGGCAGAAGCTGGCTGGGGATGCCCAATGGACGGTGATCGGCGATGCGGCGGCCGAAGTCGGCCCGGCGCTGTTCTTCTCGCTGCTGATCATCGTGCTGTCCTTCATTCCGGTGTTCACACTGGAGGCGCAGGAGGGACGTCTGTTCGCGCCATTGGCATTTACCAAGACCTACGCGATGGCGGCGGCGGCTGGTCTGGCGGTGACGCTGATCCCGGTGTTGATGGGCTACATGATCCGAGGGCGCATCCCGGACGAACAGAAAAACCCGTTGAACCGGTGGCTGATCGCGCTCTATCGGCCCTTGCTGGAAATTGTATTACGCAGCCCGAAGGCAACCCTGGTCGCGGCGGGCGTGATCGCGCTGGCGACGATCTGGCCGATGTCGCGCCTGGGCGGGGAATTCATGCCCCCGTTGGATGAAGGCGACCTGCTGTATATGCCGTCCGCACTGCCTGGCATCGGCGCCGGCAAAGTCGCGCAGCTGCTGCAGCAGACCGACCGCCTGATCAAGACCGTACCGGAAGTGCAAACCGTGTTCGGCAAGGCCGGCCGGGCCGAGTCCGCCACCGATCCGGCGCCGCTCGAGATGTTCGAGACGACGATCCAGTTCAAGCCGCGCGACCAGTGGCGGCCCGGCATGACCACCGATAAGCTGGTCGAAGAACTGGACCGCATCGTCAAGGTACCGGGGCTGTCCAACATCTGGGTACCGCCGATCCGCAACCGGATCGACATGCTGGCCACGGGCATCAAAAGCCCGGTTGGCGTCAAAGTGGCCGGCGTAAGCCTGCAGGAGATCGACCGCATCACTGGAGAGATTGAGCGGCTCGTCAAGCGTGTACCTGGCGTGTCGTCGGCCCTCGCCGAACGGCTCAATGGCGGGCGCTACGTCGATATCCATATCGACCGCGACGCGTCGGCGCGCTATGGCCTGAACATCGCCGACGTACAAAGCATCGTGTCGAGCGCCATCGGCGGTGACAACGTCGGCGAAACGGTCGAGGGCCTGCAGCGCTTCCCGATCAATGTGCGCTATCCGCGCGAGGTGCGCGACTCGGTCGAGAAATTGCGCGAACTGCCGGTGCTGACCGAGCGCGGCGCGCAGATTCGCCTTGGCGACGTGGCCACGATCCGGATTAACGACGGGCCACCCATGCTCAAGAGCGAAAACGCACGCTTGTCGGGCTGGGTATACGTCGATATCCGGGGCCGGGATCTCAGCTCCGCGGTGCATGAAATGCAGCAGCTTGTCGCCAAGGAGGTAGCTCTTCCGCCCGGCTACTCGGTGTCCTGGTCCGGGCAATTTGAATACCTGGAGCGCGCCACCGCCAAGCTCAAGGTCGTCGTGCCCATGACTTTGCTCATCATCTTTGTGCTGCTGTATCTGACCTTCAAGCGCGTCGAGGAGGCGGCGCTGATTATGGCGACGCTGCCGTTCGCGCTGGCCGGAGGCATCTGGCTGCTGTGGGCATTGGGGCACAATCTGTCGGTTGCTAGCGGCGTTGGCTTCATTGCCTTGGCGGGCGTGTCGGCCGAATTCGGTGTGATCATGCTGCTCTACCTGAAGCACGCGTGGGAAGCCCGGTTGGCGACGGGGACGCCAGGCGAGGCCGACCTACTTGACGCCATACGCGAGGGTGCCGTGCTGCGTGTACGACCGAAGGCAATGACGGTTGCCGTGATCATCGCCGGCCTGGTACCGGTCATGATCGGATCGGGCACCGGCTCCGAGGTCCTGCAACGCATCGCGGCGCCAATGGTTGGCGGCATGATCACTGCGCCACTGCTGTCGATGTTCGTCGTGCCGGCAGTGTATCTGTTGATACGTCGCAGATCCATCCGTCGCACTAGTAACTTGGCACCAGGAGGCGATCGTCCATGAAACCCGTTTCTAAGCCCCGCACGAGGAAAATGGTATTGCGTCTCCCATAAGGGGCCAGCCCTAGTCTAGCCCGAACCTAACACCTTAGCCTGGCGGCGTGTGCGTTCTCCAAGGATTTGATGGCGGCGGTGATCCGTCATTTTCTTCCACTGGCGGCACTCTTCACGAGTGCGCCAGCACCCGATGCACGCGCCAGTTTTTCCGTCGAATTTGCACAGCTCGATGCAGGGAGACTTTACGCTCATACGTCAAGCCGCTAATGGAGAATGCACTTCAACAGTGATGTGCGAAAGCCCCTTCTGGTGCTGCAGTCGGCAATGATAGAACGCTGGCCCACGCTGCTCACTGGTGGCCACGGAAACCACCGCGCCAAAATGGCCTGGGCCCAGGCGCCACACGTGAAGATCCAGCAGTTTGTCGCCAGCACCTTCGATCACACCGCGCACCTTGTTGGCCATGGAATCGTCGGAGCTGACGTCGACCAAGATCCTCCCGGTGTCGCGCAGCAGTCCGTACGACCAGTTTGCGATGACCAAGGCGCCCACGATGCCTGCGAGCGGATCCATCCACAGCCAGCCAAACGACTTGGCCAGCAGCAGGCCGATGATCGCCAGGACCGAGACTGCGGCGTCGGCGATAACGTGGACATAGGCAGCGCGCATGTTGTAGTCGTGGGCGTCGCCGCCGTGATCATCGTGACCATGTGCATGCTCCTCGAAGTGCACTTCGTGCTCGCCGCCCGGCAGCGCCAGGATCACATCGAATCCGTGGGGTTCGGGGATGTCTGATACCGACTCCCAGAACCCCGCTTTTTGGACGAACTGGAATTGCTGGCGCGCACCATCTGGGCGTACCGTCGTGGCGAGCACCTGATGCGACAGCGGTTCGGCGCCGGCATTGGCAAGTACCCGAAACACTGGAGGCACGCCGTCCTCGAAGATCGACAGCGTGTAGACGCCCTCGGCCGTGTGGATATGCCGAATTTCGTCATCATGCTCATCATGAGCTTGCTCACTATGCTCATGCCCGTGCCCGTGGGTATGACCGTGGTGGTCGCCGCCACTAAGCAGCCAGGCGCTGACGACGTTGACCACCAAACCCAGTACCGCAATCGGAATGGCTTCATCGAACCGGATCGACACCGGCGCCATCAGGCGAACGACGGCCTCGTAGCCAATCAGCAGCGCGATCATGGCGAGAATGATCGCACTGGAGAATCCGGCCAGGTCGCCCAGTTTTCCGGTACCGAAGACAAAGCGTCTGTCGTTGGCGTGCTTGCGTGCATAGGTATAGGCCAATGCAGCAATCAGCATCGCGCCGGCATGGGTGGACATGTGCAGGCCATCGGCCACCAAGGCCAGCGATCCGAATAGGCTGCCGCCGGCTATCTCGGCAATCATCATCAGGGCGCATATGAATATGACCGCCCAGGTCTTGCGTTCGTTGCTTTCGTGGCCCGCGCCCAGAAACACGTGATCATGGCCGGCGGAAAAAGGGGCTTCGTATAGTTCGTTCATATAGGGTCTCATTTGAAATAGCTGCGGACGATTTCGATCAACTGTTCCTTGCCGTCGTCCTTGTCGTCGTCGGCATGGTCGACATCGACAAGGTGGGTGCGGATGTGATCTTCGAGTACCACACCGAGCAGGCCGTTCATCGCCCCCCGGCAGCTGGTGATTTGCTGCAGCAGAGCGAGGCAATCACTCTCGTCGACCAGCGCCCGTTCAATGGCATCGACCTGTCCTCGAATGCGGCGCACACGGTTGAGCAGCTTTTGCTTGTCGCGTATGGTATGGCTCATGATGAATAAGTATAGTATGGGGGGGTATATTATATGCTGTGGAGACAAACTGCTGGCCAATGTGCTATGCACGCCGCGCATTTGGCGGCGATGTCATCAATTCGATCAGCTTGTCGAGCCGAAGTTTAATTCGTTCTGGTAGCCATCAGAACTAAAGCTGTCCCTGGGCGGCGGCCCAGGCGACGTTTCCAACGTTGGAAGTTGGCCGCTGTCCGAGTTCCCCCTGGCTGCTAGTGCGCGTGACGGTGGTGGATATCAGGGTAGTGCTTATGCGCGTGCCGGATCGGTTCATGCAGATGCGGATGCACATGCGGCTCGCTACCATCCCAATCGAAGTCGTGGTCGTGTTGGTGATGGGCGTCGTGGCTATGCGCGTGCGTATGGTCCAAGACCTCATGCTCATGTTCGTGCTCGTGCGACTCGGTCAGGTGCAGCCAGATGCCGGCGCCCATCAGCGCGGCGGAGCCCCAAAATATCAGGCCCGGCTGCTCTCGCAGCATCAGTAGCGAAACGACCGCGCCAACGAACGGCGCGGCCGAAAAATAGGCGCCGGTGCGCGCCGTACCCAGATGGCGCAGCGCCAGCACGAACATCACCAAGCTCAGGCCATACCCACACAGACCGACGATGCCGGCCGCCGCCGCGATTGAGACCGTCGGCAGGCGAAAACCCAGTGCGAAGGCGATCGCTAGATTGACTGAACCGGCCACCAGGCCTTTTACGCAGGCGATCTGCACCGCGTCGCTGGCCGAGACCTTGCGCGTCAGATTATTGTCGATGCCCCAGCAGAGGCACGCTCCGATGATGGCCAACGCACCCCATGGCACGCCGATGGTCGGAACCTGCTCCCACGATAGCAAGACGCCGGCAACGACAATCAGCAGCATGCCGATGAAAATGCGACGATCAAAATTCTCCTTGAACACGAACCAAGCCAGCATTGACGTCAGCACGCCTTCCATGTTCAGCAGGAGGGAGGCGGAGGAAGCTGGCGTCATAGTCAGGCCGAACATCAGCAGCACCGGGCCCGCCACGCCGCCCGCCGCGATGGCACCACCCAACCATTGCAAATCCTTGCGGGTCAACCGCGCTGTATCACCTTGCTCGCTACGCTGCACCAGTGCGCGCAGCAGGTAGAACACCAGCAGGCCAAGACCGCTCCCCATGTACAGCATGCCGGCGAGCGTCACGGGAGCCACCTGACCCACGAGTGATTTAGCGAACGGCGTACTGACGCCGAACAAGGCGGCGGCAAGCAGCGCATAGCCGACGCCCTTGTGCAAGCCGGGGTGCTGGTTCGATTCTGTATTCATTGTGATCTTGATCTTACTCCTGAAATTGAAAGGGCCGATGCCCGCGAGCCGGGCATCGGCATAGGCATCGGAAACGACTACACCGCCGCTACCTGACGGATATGCTGAGTTGCGACCTTGGCCCGGCGGCGCAGCACCATGCCGGTGATGGCTGGCAATACGAACAGCGTCAGGATGGTCGAGGTGATCAGGCCGCCAATGACGACCGTTGCAAGCGGCTTTTGCACCTCGGCACCGGTACCGGTGGCGATCGCCATCGGCACGAAGCCCAATGACGCCACCAACGCCGTCATCAGCACAGGACGCAAGCGTTCCATCGCGCCGTCGATCACCGCTGTCGCCGCATCGATACCCTCCGCCAGACGCTTATTGATGGCCGAAATGAGCACCAAGCCGTTCAACACCGCCACGCCGGACACAGCGATGAAACCGACTGCGGCCGAGATCGAGAACGGTATGCCGCGCAGTACCAGCGCGAACACGCCGCCGGCCAGCGCGAGCGGCACCGCCGTCAGCACGGTAGCGGTCAGCATCGCGCTGCCGATCGCCATATACAGCGCGGCAGAGATCAGCACAAAGCAGATTGGCACGATGATAGACAGGCGCTCTGTGGCCGCGCGCAGGTTTTGGAACTGTCCACCCCATTCGATCCACGATCCCGGCGGCAGCCTGACTTCCTTGGCGAGCCTGGCTTGAGCGTCGTCGACATAGCCGCCAAGGTCGCGGCCGACAACGTTCGCTTCCACATAGATGCGGCGTTTGCCGTTGTCGCGGCTCACTTCATTCAACCCCTGGGTGAAGCGGAACTGCGCCAACTGGCGTAGCGGTACCGAAGCGCGCACCTGTTCGCCAGTGGCAGGCAGCATCACTGGCAATGCGCCCAGCTCGTCGAGGTTGTTGCGCAGCTCGCGCGGCAGGCGCACCACAATGTCAAAACGGCGGTCGCCATCGAAGATCTGCCCGGCGGGACGTCCGGCCAGCGCGGTTGAGACCGTATCGGCCACTTCCTTGACGCTCAGCCCGTAGCGGGCGATTGCCGCTCGATCGAAAGCGATATCGAAGGTCGGGAAACCTTCCGTTTGTGCTACCCGCACGTCGGCCGCACCCGGCGTCTTTCGCAGCACCGCCGCTATGCTCCTAGCGCTGGCGGCCAGCTGGTCCAGGTCGTCGCCGAAGATCTTGACCGCGACGTCGCTGCGCACGCCGCCGATCAACTCGTTGAAGCGCATTTCGATGGGCTGGGTGACATCGTAGTTGTTGCCGACCAGCGAGGCGGTCTTGGCGCGGATGCGTTCGATTACCTGTTCCTTGGTAGTCACGCCCGCAGGCCACTCGCCCTTGGGTTTGAGGATGATGTAGTTGTCCGATGCGTTCGGTGGCATCGGGTCAGCAGCCAAGCTGGCCGTACCCGCCTTGGAGTAGACCATCTTGACTTCCGGCAGCGTCATGACCGCGCGTTCCAGCGGCAGGTCGATCGCCACGGACTGGTCGATTGACGTTGACGGGATGCGCACCGACGACAGGTTGAGGTTTTGCTCGTCCAGGGTCGGCATGAATTCCCGTCCGACGAAGGTGAACGCTACCGCAGCCATCACCAGCACGCCTATGCCTGCGCCGACGAACGGCAGCGGACGAGCGACAGCACGCCGCAGCCAGGGCTCGTAACGACTTTTCGTGGCGGCAATCACCCGCACTTCCTTCTCCGAGAATCGCCCCTTCATCAGTACCGCGATCAACGCCGGCACAAACGTCAGCGACAGCACGAACGCCGAGCCCAGTGCTAACATCAGCGTGATGACCATCGGCGAGAACATCTTGCCTTCGACACCCTGGAACGTCAGGCAAGGCAGGAACACCAGGAGGATGACCAACTGGCCGTAAATGGTCGGGCGCAGCATCTCACGTGACGAAGCCACCACTTCTTCCAGCCGTTCCTTGAGCTCCAGGGTCCGGCCTTCGTGATGCTGTCTCTCGGCCAGTCTGCGCAGCGTGTTTTCGACGATGATGACGGCGCCGTCGATGATTAAACCGAAGTCAAGCGCGCCCAGGCTCATCAGATTGCCGGAAATGCCGAGCGCGTTCATGCCGATCGCGCTCATGAGCAGGGACAGCGGAATGACCACTGCCGCGATCATGGCGGCACGCCAGTTGCCCAGCAGCGCAAACAGGATGACGATGACTAGCAGCGCGCCCTCGGACAGATTCTTGGCGACGGTGGAGATCGTCGCCACCACGAGCTGAGAGCGGTCCAGTGTCGGCACGATCGTGACGCCGTTCGGTAACGTCTTGGCGACGTCCTTGAGCTTCTCGCCGACCGCGTGCGCCACGGTGCGGCTATTGGCGCCGACTAGCATCAAGGCGCTGCCGACCACCGTTTCGTAACCGTTGCGGCTGGCCGCGCCGGTGCGCAATTCCCCACCGACAGTGACATTGGCTACCTGCGCCACGGTGATGGGTACACCATTACGCGTGGCCACGACGGCACGGGCGATCTCATCCTGGCTGCGGATGCGTCCGTCGGCCCGCACCAGGTAGGATTCGCCCGAGCGGCGGATGTAGTTTGCGCCCACCGAGACGTTCGCGTCCTCGACGGTACGGGCAAGCTCGGCGAACGAGATGCCCTGGGCCGCCAGTTTGGCCGAATCGGGCTCGACGACGTATTGCTTCACGTAGCCGCCCAGCGAGTCGACGTCGGCCAAGCCAGGCGTGGTGCGCAGTTGCGGGCGCACGATCCAGTCTTGCACCGTGCGCAGATAAGCTAACTGGGCAACCTCATCGGCGAGGTGTTCTCCCTGTTCGGTCAGAAAGCTGCCGTCGCTCTGCCAGCCTGGCTTACCGTCTTGGCGCGGTGCGTCCTTGCCACCCGGATGGATGTATTCGACGCTGTAGTGGAACACCTCTCCCAAGCCGGTGGACACTGGCCCCATCTGCGGCGTTGCACCTTCAGGCAGGTCCGCCTTGGCGCGCGCCAGGCGTTCCGATACCTGCTGCCGCATGAAATACAGGTCGGCGCTTTCCTTGAAAACCGCCGTGACCTGGCTAAAGCCGTTGCGCGAGAACGAGCGCACGCTTTCCACGCCGTTCAGGCCAGCCAGCGCGGTCTCGATCGGAAACGTCACCCGCTTTTCGATCTCGATCGGGCTCAAGGTCGGCACCACGGTATTGATCTGGACCTGCTTGTTGGTGATGTCGGGGGTCACATCGATGGGCAGCAGGTTCAGTTGCCAGGCGCCCGCCAGCGCGACAACGAGCGTCAAGAAGAGGATCATCCAGCGAGCGCGGACCGAACCGGTCAGTATGGTATCGATCATCATTCTTCCTTGGCGCTTTTGATCATGTCGGCCTTGACCAGGAAGGCATTGCGGGTGGCGACCTGTTCGCCGGCGTTGATGCCGGATACGATCTGCGCCGCCCCTCCGCTGCGTAACCCGACTAGCACTGGCTGAGCACGGAAACCGTCCTTGGTTCGCACAAACAGCACGTCGCGGCCATCGATGTTTTGTACCGCATCCTCCGGCACCACGATGCCGATGGCACCATCCTTGACATGGAGGCGTACCTGAACGCCTTCGCCAACCACCAGACGGCTGGCCGGCGAGACCGGGGTCAGCACCACGGTGGCCGCCCGAGTGCTACCGCTGACGGTCGGGGTCACCGACCGCACTATGGCGGCCACTGATGTGCCACCCGGCGCCAAGATCGTGGCGTTGTCGCCTGCGGCAATGCGGCCGATGTCGGACGCTGACACGGCCGCCTCCACCTGCGCCTGGCCGGCGCCTGCCACCCGGAACAGCTCCGTCTGTGGCTGGACAAAGCCACCGAGCGTCCCCGTCTGCGCGGTGATTTTTCCGTTGATGGGGCTCACCACCGCCACGGATCTACCGTCACCCGATACTTGAGCGGCACGCGCCACCGAGGAGGCGCGCTGCGCTTCACTTTCCGCGACCGCCAGCGCCGATTGCGCTGCCTCCATCTCCTGACGAGGCGTCACCCCCAGCTGAAACAGGCTGAGCTCTCGCGCATAGGCCTTGCGCGCGAGCTCAGCTTTGGCATGAGTCACGCTTCTGTCGGCGGCCATCGTGGTCGCCTCCATGCTGTCTACCTGGGCGAGAGCCTCGCCGGCCCGTACGGTATCACCAAGCTGGCGCTTGAGACGGGAAATATTGCCGGAAGCGCGCGCCACGACCACCGCTTCGCTGTTGGGCGGAGCGGTGACCGTGCCGGCGGCCAGAATTTCGGCCTTCATGCCGCCGTTGGTGACCGATTCCACCGCGATCTTAGCAATCGCCAAGTACTGCGCCGGGATCTTGATCTCCGGGACGCCACTATCTGCCTGCGCGGGTGCCGGCGTTGCAGGTGCCGCTGCTGGCACCTTCCTGGCGTCAAGCCAGTGCGCTGCGCCAAATCCCAGTGCCGCAGCGACGGCGACCATTGCTGCGGCCAACGGCCAATTCATGGTGCGGCGTTCATGTTCCATCATGGTGCTTCTCCAAATGCGATACGGCCTTCGGCCATTGATAGGGTGGCGATCGCGCGGACACGGGCCAGACGGGCCTCGATGGTGAGCGCTTTCGCTTCGGACTGTGCGCGGCGGATCGCCAGCAGTTCAACCAGCGAGGTCTTTCCGGCGTCGTAGCCGACGCGGCCAAGCCGGTAGGCATCGGACGCCGCGTGCTCTCCCTGTTCAGCGGCTTGCAGGCGTTTTCCGGACGCCAGCACTTGTGCCAGTGCGGACCGATGCAGGGCTACAGCTTCCAGTCGGGCCGCCTCTACCCGCATGGCCGCACCGTTGGCGCGCTCCCTGGCGGCGGTGATGCCGCTCTGATTGCGGTCGAACAACGGAATGCTGGCGGACAAGCCGACGGTGGCCGCGTTCTCGCTGCTCCAGCCGAATTTGCGCACCCCGATGCTTACACCAATATCCGGGATCCAGCGCTTTTCCTCCACCCGTACCTGCGCAGCAACCGCATCGCGTTCAGCCGTGGCGCTCGCCAGTGCCGGTGCGTCGGCTGCCGTCCAACCGTCGGATGGACGAACGGCGGCCGCGACGGACAAAAATGGATGATCGATGTGCGTGAACGATTCGGTTGCTCCGACCAGTGCCGACAGGCGCTCCAGCGCCTCGGTGGCATCGGCCGAGGCCGATTGCACCGCTGCCTGAGCGGCTGCTACGCTGGCGCGGGCCTGCGCCGTGCGCAACTCCGCTTCCCGGCCGGCGTTCACCAGCGCCTGCGCGGCGCGCAGATCGTCCTGTGCCCTGACCAGTTCGGCGTCGGCGACTTCCTGGCGTTGTTGCATAGCCTCGGCGGTGGCGTAGACGACCGCCAGTTCGTTGGCGAAGGTCATACGCGCTAGCCGCTCGCGGGCGACGGCGGCAGCCGATTTGCGCTGTTCGGCATCAATGCGGGCGGACCGCTTGCCGCCGATCTCGAACACCTGTGTGATGGCGTAGGTATCCTGGCGCTGGCTGACGCCCCCGGACTTGGGCGCACCAAGGTTCTCGGCAGTGACGCTTAGCGTCGGATTAATCCAGGCGCTAGCTTGGCGCGCGTCCGCAGTAGCGGCCCGAAGGTTGGCCGCTTGTTCGAGCAACTGGGGCGCGTTAGCCTGGGCTTGAACCAGGAGTACTGAGAAAGACGGTGTCTCGGCGGCGTGACTCGGCAAATAGCTTGCGCCAAGGAACAGGCAAAGTAGCGCACCACGGAGTGCGCCTGATCGTGATGCGAAATTGGATTGCTGTGTCGGGCGGACGCGAACATCCACCAGAACGCCACACGACCAAGCGCGCGGACGTATAGAAATTTTATGCATGAAAAGCCTCTACTGGATTGAACTGGATGCAGTACGGCGGGCCGTGACGCGACCATCAGGCGGTCACGCATGACGAACGAACCCGCAGTTTAGGCGGGGGGACGAGGAGGCCGAAGCAGAGGAATGGTTGTTCGATCAGAGAACGTATCAATCGCGAAGCGCGGCGGTGTGCTTGGGGTATCCGCAAGAGGCAGCTTATTGCATGCCGGAATCAAAATATGCAGGGTGCAGCCGTGCTCGTAGTCGGCCAGATGCTGCGCCGATTTCTGCGAATTGTCTTCGTGGGAACTGGAATTGACCCCGTCGTCACTTTCATCGTCATCGTCATCGTGGTGATGCAGGACATGGGCGTCGTGCTCCGCCATATGCTTGGCGACGAATTCCAAACCGTGCGCGCTGCCGCTGCTCATTACGTGGACGAGATTACGCTCCGCAACAGCAATCGCTTGCCACGGAAGTAACATCACCAAGAGAATGAGGAGCGCCTTCTTCATATCGGGAGAGTGCTGGCGGGGCTTATAGTTGCGTTTGGATCGGTTATTATATCCCCCTAGGAGGATATAATGTCAACTCATACTTCGCATCCGGCGATCATCAAACGACTGAAAAGAGCCAACGGGCATCTAGCCAGCATCGTCACCATGCTGGAAGAGCAGCGCGCGTGCCTGGACATCGTGCAGCAGCTGCAGGCTGTAGAAAGTGCCATCAATTCCGCCAAGAAGGCGCTGATTCACGACCATATCGGCGAATGCCTGATGCATACGATCGGCCCAGACAACACCACCCGCCAGCAGGTCCTCGAAGAATTCCAAGCCATCACCAAATATCTTTAGCTACCTAATTTAGGGGCAGAGAGGGCCAACTCGAGGGGCGGCCGGGATTCGTGTAAAAATACCGAAATCCTGCTGTAAGTTATTGATTTATTGACGAGGTCTTGCCGGCACACTTGTAGTTTGTTTCCAAGAGCTCGGCATCTTGTTGTGCCTCCCGCAACAGCTGGCAGCCGGCCTGTCCGGCCCGATCTCGGTCTCAATCAGACCCGCGACAACGTCGCCACGGCGGCCCCGAGGATTGCAGTTATCGCTTGAACGCCAACAACAGAACCCCTCCGGCGACCATCGCAATGCCGGACCACTCGCGAAGTGACGGGCGCTCGCCCAGAAAGGTGAAAGCAAACACCGCCACGAGAACAAGACTGAGTTTATCGACTGGCGCAACCTTAGATGCATCGCCGATCTTGAGCGCACGGAAGTAGCATACCCACGATACCCCTGTTGCCAAGCCGGACAACCCAAGGAAAAGCCATGTCTTGAGTGATAGTTCGAAAGGGTTGGCCCATTTTCCCGTGTAGGCGACGAACGCCGACAGGACGACCATGATGATTGCCGTTCGGATCAAGGTGGCCAGATCGGAATCAACCCCCTGGATGCCCACCTTGGCAAAAATGGCCGTCAGGGCCGCAAAGATAGCGGATAGTAAAGCCCAATAGAACCAACCAACTGAAGTAACCATTTCACCCCTCCTCACGTTTCTCACTCTGTTACCTCATGGGAACGATAACGGTAACATTTAAGCCGATTTGCTGAGATTCGTCTGCGAAGGCGAGGCGAATTTCAGCACCGATGCGATTGGTAGTCGTTTGGACAATGGACAGCCCCAGGCCCGAGCCAATTTGCTCGCTACCCATTGTGCGGTAGAAGGGGTCAAAAACCCGGTGCCTTTCGGCCAATGGAATGCCTGGCCCGTTGTCTTGGATGCGCAACTCGGCCTTCCCATCCGCTACGCCCACGGAAAGATCGATCCGCCCCCCCTCTGGCGTATAGCGGATGGCGTTATCGACGAGGTTCTTAACCACGGCTATCATGTCCATCTCACTGGCCCATACTTCGACGTCGTGGGCGCCTTCGAAGCCGATGTCGATGTGCTTCACTTCGGCCAGCGGCATGAGGTCTTCCACTACGCGCCGGTAGATGCCCTGAACGGATACCGGCGATTTCGGCAGTTCGGTCGCCGACTGTGCCTTGGCCAAAGTCAAGAGTTGATCCAGCAGGCTTCGGCCGCGCTCAATCCCTTGGCGCAAGACCATCAGCCGCTCGCGTGCCAAGCTGGACATTTCCGCATTTGCCAGCCGCTCTGCTTGCAGCGATATGGCGGTCAACGGCGAGCGCAGCTCGTGCGCGGCATCAGCCACAAAGCGGCGTTGAGAATCCATAGACTGTCCGACACGTTCGAGCAGCCGATTGATCGCCATGGCGAATGGGCGCACCTCGACCGGAAGGTGGCGGCCTTCGATGGGGTGCAATTCCTGCTCAGCCCGCTGGTCGATTTCCTTGGAAAGCGCCGCAATGGGCTGGAACATTTTGCGCACTAGGTCGGCGACGATCAACAGCAGAACCGGAACGAGTATCAGGAAAGGCATCACGGTGCGCAGCGCCCCATCGCGGGCGATTTCATTGCGGAAGCCGGACTCCTGAGCCACGGCAATGCGTCCACCTGCATCCAGGGTCTTAACAAGCACGCGGAATGTCTCGCCGCTGATCTCCAGCGTATGTAGTCCATCCGCTAAGGTTGTTGGGAGCGAAAGCGGCCCTCCGGCATCCACGTCGACCTGAGAGGGGTTGGTCTCGTCCAAGCGCTGGATAATCACGCGCGATTCTTCATCGACATCCTTGAGATGGGTATTGGTGGTCAGTGGGGCCGGTGAGAGGCGCTGTCGATCCATGAGCTGCGCCACCTGGCGCAGTACGTCATCCTGTAGTTCATGGGCCTCATCGAAAGCAGACAGAAATGAGAAAACACCTGCGACAATGGCCACCACGAGGATAGCCAACGACAGCGTGAAGGACAGCTTGAGCTGAATCGATTCGTTCAATCGTTTTTTGAGACCATCCATCCGAGCCCCCTGATGTTCTTGATGACTGCGCTGCCGAGCTTGCGCCGCAGCGCGTGGATCAGATATTCGACGGCATTGCTTTCGACCTCATCTCCCCAGCCGTAAATGCGATCCTCCAGCTCGCTGCGCGAGAGGATCGCCCCGGGCCGAACCAACAGGGCTTGCAGCAGCGAGAACTCGCGGTTCGACATTTGCACTTCGACGTCACCATCGACGCAGGCCACTTTGGTGGCCGGGTCGAGCGTCACCACACCGTTGCTGAGTACGGGCGTTGCGGTGCCGCCCTTGCGCCGCAGCACAGCGCGCATACGGGCTAGCAGCTCTGCCATTTGAAAGGGCTTGGATACGTAGTCGTCTGCCCCGCCATCCAGGCCGCGCAGGCGATCATCCAGGCCATCGCGCGCCGTGATGATGAGCAGTGGAATCGGGTTGTCCTTGGCACGGATGCTGGTGAGCACCTCTAGCCCATCCTTGCCAGGCAGACCCAGGTCGAGGAGCACCAGGTCGTAGTGTTGACAGCTCAGCGTTGCGAGGGCGGTTGACCCGTCCTTCACCCAATCGGCGGCATAAGACCCATCTTTCAGTGCGCCTTGAATCGCGTCACCGATCATGGGATCGTCTTCGACTAGCAATACCCGCATTCCTCCTCCTTTCAATCGCTATTCAATGCGCCGTCCTGGCTGCCCGCTGCCTAAATAGCAGGATCGCGGTCAGCATGAAGGCCAGCAGTGCGGCCGAGGCCGAATAGCGATTCAGCGCCAGACCGCCTGCGCTCAGTGGCTTGTCCAGAAAGTCCCCGACCACGGCGCCAAGCGGGCGGGTCAGGATGAACGCCGCCCAGAACAACAGCGTGCGGGACACTATCGTCCAGTAATAGGCCGCCACGACTAGCGTGAGCAACCCGATGAACACAACGGCCGCGCCGGTGTAACCCAGCCCCGCTGTGTCTGCAGTCCAGTCACCCAGCGCCGTGCCCAGTGTCTGGGAGAACATAATTGTCAACCAGTAGAAGGCTTCCGCCTTGGGCGAGCTGACGGTACTCACTGATACCGAGCCGAGGGTCCGGTGCCAGACGAGAAGCGAGCCGAGCAACAATGCAAGCAGCAAGCTCGAACCGCCAGCGTACCCGATTCCGAGCGAACGGTCAGCAAAATCGGCCAGCGTCGTACCAACCGTGGTGGTGGCGATGATGGTGGTCCAGTACAAAAACGGGTGGAAGCCCTTGGCCTTAACCTGCGCGACTACGGCAGCTAAGAAGATCACCCCGAAGATGCCCGTGCCTATCAGGTAGCCCAGGTTCATGGACATCGAGACGGCATCGCCGCCGGTTTCGCCGAGTGTCGTGGCGGCAATCTTAATGAGCCAGAAGCCCAGCGTGACTTCGGGCACCTTGGCCAGAGTGTGTTCGGTGGATATTTTCATGGGGACGCTCACAGGTCAGCCTTTGCCTTCGAGCGTGTCAAAGGTTTTTAGTAGGACACCCATCGCCGCCTTGCAGTCGGCTTGGCTTGGCGTATCGGCGCGTAGAGCAGCCAATGCTTTGTCGATGGATTTGTCAAGCACATGCCAGTCGTCTGCCGCGCGTGGTTTGAGTCCGGCCTCGGCCGAGTCCCAAGAGACTTCCAAATCCTTAATACGGGCCTTGGCAGCAGCCAGGTCGCCCTTGTCAACGATGACGGCGATATCGGTGGCGATGCTGCGGAAGGTTGACAGATCGCCGAGTTTGGAGGCTGCTCTTCCCGGCGTTAGCGCAGCACTCTGGGCCGTTGTGGCCGACGTTGCGCTTGCGCCGCCTTGCTCGGCTGGTTTGGAACAACCGGCCGCCAGGGCCAATAGGACGGCCGCCGAAACGGTGGCGACAGGGCGAACGATTGAGGATTTCATAAACATGTTTTTCTCCTTGTGTTGAGGGACGAGGTTATTCGGCGAGCTGGGCAGAGCGGCGTCCATTCATGCCGATCTGCGCGACGGCCACCAGTATGACGATCACCGTGAGGAACAACGCGCTTGTCCACATGGCACCCATGCCAAGGCCACCATAAGTCTTAGCCTGTGTCAGCAAGTCGCCGAGTGCGGCCCCGAAGGGGCGGGTCAAGATGTAGGCAATCCAGAAGGTCAGAACGGCGTTACCTCCCATGCGCCAGGCCGCGTAGGTGATGCCGATCAGTGCACCGAATGCCACCGCACCCCAGGTAAAGCCCAGGCCCAATGCCTCGGTCGCCAGATCGCCCGCAGCAGTGCCCAGCGCAAACGTGCAAAGGATGGCGGCCCAATAGAACAGCTCCCGGTTTCGCGTCACGATGTCGTGGATGGACAAGGTGCGTTCCACCCGATGCCAGACAAAAAAGATCGCGGCGAGCACAACGGCGAACGCCGAGGTGCTGATGTACAGGCTGACGCCAAGGCCATCGGTCAGCAGATCGGTGATCTGGGTGCCGACCACGCTGACCAGCACCACCGTCAGCCAGTAAGTCCAAGGGGTATAGCGGCGGGTACGCAATTGCATGAACAAAGCGGCTGCCAACAGAGCCGCCATGACGGTTCGAGTCACGCCTTGGCCCAAACCTGCGTTGACCGCCAGGAAATCGGCTCCTGTCTCGCCCACCGTAGTGGACATGATCTTGATGATCCAGAATGACAGCGCGACTTCTGGGACTTTATTGAGCCAGCTTGTGGTGCTGCTCGTGGGCAATTTGTTCATAGTGTTCTCCTGCCGAAGTGAAATGGTTTGCCAGCAGTTTGAATAGGCTGACTTAGCCCGGCCATAGGCTCACTCGCGAACCCATCCGAGCGCGATCAACCCGCCGAAAAACCGGCGATGAATGCCGGTGGCGAGTTGGTAACTCGGCTCCAGATACCAGCGTGCTTCACGCAACGTCAGCCAGGCACAGAGCGCAGCGACGGCGATGGCTCCGACCATGTCGAATGGGAAGTGCACTCCAAGGTAGATGCGCGCCCAGGCGACGGGGACGCCCAACAATGCCAAAGCCACGCCTGCGATTCGTTGGCCTCGTTGTAACGAAAGGCTGAAGGCAAGCGCCCACCACAGCGTCAGGTGATCGCTCGGGAAAGAAGAGTCGGCAACATGAGGGATGAGGGGGTGACTCAGGCCGATCATAAACGGCCGGGGATGCAACCAAGCTAGGCCGATGATCTGATTGATGAGCAAGCCCAGCAATCCCGATGCGGTAGCAATGAGCATCGTCTTCCGGGTGGCGTCGCTGCCGCGAAGCCATCCGATGCCGATCAGGAGTGGAACCGCCCAGATGAGTTGCTCGGCAAAGAAGATGGCCAGCGTCAGCGCAAAAGCACTGGGGTGCTCCGGTGCGTTGAGCCATAAAAACAATGTTTGGTTTGAGTGATTCCATGAGGTCTCCGGGCCGGATCGCCTCCAATGGAATCGATCCAGCCAAATTGCGGGGGTGTCAGTCCCGCTTGTCGTGGTCGTCATCGTGATCCGCCTTGTCCTCGGCAGACGAGATGACCGTGCCCTTGTCGGCATCGACCCGGACATCGAAGACCTTGGCCCCACTGACGACCTCCACGTCATAGACCCAACCCTGCTTCGAGTTCTCGTACTCGGCACGTGACGCCTTGCCGTTGGCGTGCTGCTCGGCGACTGTGACCGCCTGTGTGAGGGGAATCTTGGCCTTGCTGATTGCCAGGGCGTCGTTTTCCATGCCGCCATTGGCGGCGTAGGCGACCGCCCCGGTTGCAGCGATGGCGACGGCCAGAAGGGAAAGTTTTGTGTAGCGGGACATGATGCTTCTCCAGAGGAGTGCAGGGATTTGCACAGTGGAGAAGGTACGCAGGCAGACTTAGCTGGTACTGAGCCGGGGCCTTCAGCCTTGGGATGCCGGGCAACGGCTTAGCGTGCTGTATTTTCCGCTTTCTGGACCGCCCCCAAGTCGTTGAGCATTCCCTGATGACAAGCCTCGTTGCTGGGCGAGATGGCCAGTTGGGATTTTAAGGCGACGAAGTTCTACCTTTCCGGCGGCGGGCGCCGGTTCTTGGACAGAATGGCCAGCAGGACCAATCCATAGTACGCAAGACGAATGAAATAGCACTGGGGGATACAAGCCCGGCCGAAACGACGTTGCTGCGCCTCTATGCTCGTCAGCCATCAATGTCAGCGGTCATGCCAAATTCGATTGGCGTCTTGACGTAAAACACATTGATCTGCTCCTGCCGCAATAGCAGCAATAACGACTTAGCATCAAGATCGCTCAACGCCATCGTCACCTCGATCGGTTGATCGGCCAGTTCGAAAAAGTGAGAAGAATGGAGCTTACGATCGCGTCCAAAACCTTCGTCGCACCCCAGCAGCGTGGCGCCGCCTACGCCTAGTTTTTTCGCCTCTTGCAGCAGCCACTCTCCGATAGGCATGTCAGCGTGTTTGCGGTTTTGCTCCGTAAAAAATGTCAGTTGATAACTGTGATCGCATCATTTTGGCTTGCGTCGGTTTATTACTTCGAGGGAGAGGTAGTGCGGTTATGGATCGCGCCAGAACGATACTTGGCGAGTCCAACCAGGGCCAACACGCAAAAAACGGCACCCGCATAGAACGTCGACGACGCCCCAAACCAATCCCATAGCAGGCCCGCCACGACGCTCGCTATCAGCATGGCAACGCCGCTCATCAAGTTGAACACGCCATAGGCCGTGCCGCGCAGATCGGCTGGTGCTGTATCGGCCACCATCGTTGCCAGGAGTCCCTGTGTAATCCCCATGTGAACGCCCCACAGTACGACGCCGGCTAATACCACCGCCCAATGATCGTTTGCGGCCAGAATCAGATCGGCGGCCGCCAAAACGGCAAGCCCGAGCGCCAACAACTTCGTATGGCTCATCCGGTCGGACAGCTTTCCAAATGGATACGCCGAGGCGGCATAAATCAAATTCATCGCTACCATCACGAGCGGCACCAACGCAACCGGGATGCCGATCTGCTGAGCGCGCAAGACAAGAAACGCTTCGCTGAAACGGGCCAATGTGAATACCGCGCCAATCCCAACCACCCACCAATACGGGGCGCTAAGGCGTACTAAATTTTCTCGACGAATAGGATTTGTTCGTTTGCCATTTTGGTGCTGCTCTGGTTCGCGCACGCCGAACAGAAGCAGCGCAACGGCCAGCACGCCGGGAATCACCGCTATCCAAAAAACTTTCCTGAAGTCGTTAGCCCACAGGAGCATCAAGCCGACCGCGATCAGTGGACCGAGGAATGCACCCACCGTATCGAGAGACTGGCGTAGGCCAAAAGCCGCGCCGCGCAGGTGCGGTGGAGCGATATCAGCGACCAACGCGTCACGGGGTGCTCCTCGCACTCCTTTCCCGACCCGGTCCAATAGGCGTGCCGTCAGTACAAAGCCGGACGTATTTGCCATCGCAAAAAGTGGCTTTGTCAGCGCGCCAAGCGCATAACCGAACAATGCCAAGCCTTTGCGCTTGCCGAGATAGTCGCTGAATGCTCCTGAGAACACTTTGACGATAAGGGCGGTGGACTCGGCAACACCTTCAATCAAACCAACGACGAGGGCGCTGGCCCCGAGCGTGCCGACCAAAAATAGGGGGAGCAGGCTATGGACCATTTCCGAGGAAATATCCATCAGCATGCTCACGAAGCCTAGCATCCAGATACTGAGCGGGATCTGCCGCAAAATTTCACCCTTCATTCTTACGTTCATCGTTTTTCCAATTTTTAGAATGATTTCTGGCAATGCGTTTGTTTTTTCATTTGGGTGGAACAGGCTCTCGGAAGCGTGACGGCGTACGAAACGCTTTCATAGCTCTTCTATTGCGGAAAATCTACCGTACCGCAATGCAAGGCTAGGCATCACCAGCAGATTGAGTGCGGTGGACGTGAACAGTCCTCCCAGGATCACCATCGCCATCGGCCCCTCGATTTCGCGCCCTGGATCGCCGCTACCGATCGCTAGCGGCAGCAGACCGAGGGCGGTGGCAAGCGCCGTCATCAGGATTGGCGTCAGGCGCTCGATAGCGCCGCGTGCGGCGGCCTCCGGTCCCCACGTCATCCCTTCCACGTCAACGAGGTGTTCGTAGTGCGACAGCAGCATGATCGAATTGCGCAAAGTGATACCGAACAGGGTGACGAATCCAACCATGGAACCAAGAGAGATCGCGCCACCGGTAGCAAAGACGGCCAGCACCCCGCCGACGAGGGCGAAAGGCAAATTGAGCAAGACCAGAGCCAGGTTGCGGGCCCGTCGCAATACAATCCAAAGCAGCAGCCCAATGGCCAGCGCGGCGATAGCGGAGTGGACGATCAAGTCGCGCACCGATGCCGCCTGGGCCGCCGCAGCACCGCCGAACTCCAGGTAACTGCCCCGTGTAAGTGGCACTTGCGCAGCCAGACGCTGTTTTGCTTCGGCGACAAAGGAAGTCACATCACGACCGGCAACGTTGCACGTGATGGTCTGTACGCGGCGGGCGCCGCTATGCAGAACAACGTATCGGCCGGAGGTCATGTAGACGTCGGCCAACTGATCGAGTTGCACGTACACCCCTGCGGCATTGCGCAGGGGCAGCGCCCGCACATTGGCGATGCTGCTGCGCTTCGCGGCCGACAGGATGACGCTCACATTGAATACCCGGTTACCGTCGTAAACTTGGCCGACCACCGATCCCTGAAAGGCGGTCTCGACGGCATCGAGCACATCCACGGCGTCGAAGCCCCAGCGCACCAGCGCGTCAGGGCGCAGGCGGATGCCGAGTTCAGGAGAACCCGGCGGCGATTGGAGCTGTACCTCGGTCGCCCCGGACACCTGTCCCAGCGTTTGGGCAACGCGGCGGGCATCGGTGTCCAGGGTATCAAGGTCGTTGCCGTAGATGTTGAGCACAACCGCCGCGGTATAGCCGGAGAGCGTTTCTTCGACTCGCTCGGTGAGGAAGGTCTTGACCGCGAAGCTGACGCCGGGAATGCGCGACAGAACCTTCCGGATGTCGGCCTGAGCGAATTCGGCCTGTTCGCTTGAGAGCGGCTTCAGGTCAACATTGAATTCGCTGTAGTGGGTGCCCCAGGTATCGTCAGCCTTTTCCGCGCGGCCGGCTCGCTGGGCGACGCTGCGCACGACGGGCAACTTCAACAGCTCAGCTGAGACTTGACGGCCGATGCGCAACGACTCAGTCAGGGAGGTTCCAGGTACCGCCGACATGTGCAGAATGTAGTGTCCTTCCTTGAGCTCCGGCAGGAAGCCGCCGCCAAAAAATGGCAGCGCGGCCAGACCGGCTAACGTGAGCAGCGCCACCGTTACCACGATCAGGCGATAGTGATGTTCGACCCCGCCGATCAGCTGGCCGTATTTTTCCTTCATCCGCCGGGCCAGCGGCGGATCGTGTTCAGGCAGCGCGCTCCGGGGCAGGAGCGCCACGCACAGCGCTGGCGTGACCGTGATTGCCACCACCAGCGATGCGAGCGTCGCCAACAGATATGAGACTGCAAGGGGAGCAAACAAGCGTCCCGCTACGCCGGGCATGGAAAGCACAGGGAGGAAGACCAGGGCAATGGCAAAGGTCGCATAGACCACAGCGCTGCGCACCTCCAACACCGCATCGAGCACGACTTGAACTGACATGTGGGGTACTGGGCGATGTCGATTTTCGCGCAGCCGTCGATAGATATTTTCGACCACGATGATGGCATCGTCGACCAGCAGCCCGATGGAGATGGCCAGCCCGCCCAGAGTCATCGTATTGAGACTGAGGCCACGCTGCTCCATGACGGTCACGGCAGCCAGGAGCGACAACGGAATGGCGGTCAGGGCGATGGCGGAGGTACGCCAGTTGAACAGAAACAGCGCCACGACCGCCACCACCAGGACAGCACCGAACAGTAACGACGAGCGCACGTTTTGGGTTGCGATGGCGATGAAATTCGCTGACCGGAACAGGTCGTCGTGCAGCACGACCTGCTGGTCTTTCAGGCTCGGACGCAATTCGGCCAGCGCGCGCTCGACCGCCTCGGTAATCGCCACGGTGTTGGCGCCGTACTGCTCGGAAATGAGTAATTGGATTCCAATCGTACCTGCCACCGCGGCAGCGCCGATGGGCGGCTCGGGGGCCGCGCGGACGTCCGCTACGTCGGCCAGCGTCAGGTTGGCACCGTCCTGCTGCCGCACGACGGTCCGGGCGAGCTGCTCGATGCTCAGCGATTGCGCATGGGTTTGCAGCGTGATGCGCTGGTTGGCGTTGTCGATAAACCCGGCGCCGCGCACCCCGGTGGCACGGCGCGCCACGTCATGGATATCGTTCAGCGCCAGTCCGTATTTGATAAGCCGCTCGGGCCGGATCTGTATCTGAAATTCCTTCGCCTCGCCGCCGAACACCGCCACCGTGGCTACCCCATGGACGGCAAGCAGGCGCGGTTTGAGCGTCCAGTCGGCCAGCGTTCGCATGTCCATCAACGAGCGCTTCTCCGACGTCAGCCCGATGGCCATCACGATGCTGGTGGACGAGGTAAGCGGCGACATTGCCGGTGCCTGCACGCCGCGCGGCAACTGGGTAGACAATGCAGCCAGACGTTCGCCAAGGTTCTGGCGATCACGGTAGATGTCGCTCTTGGGGTCGAAGGTCACGGTAACGACCGACAGTCCCTGGATGGACTGCGAGCGCAAGGCATCGACTCCCACTACGCCGTTGACGGCGTTCTCGATGGGCTGAGTCACCAGCACTTCAACTTGTTCTGGAGCCAGACCCGGCGCCTCGGTCTGGATGGTGACTTGGGGCGGAGCAAACTCCGGGAACACGTCGTATTTGGCGCCGCTGAACGCATAAAAACCATAGGCGGCCAGCAAGACGGCCAGGGCGATCACGACACCCTTGTAACGCAGGGAGAAGCCAACAATGGCGGCGAGCAGTCCAGTGCGGGAAGCTGTTGTCATTTGCCTTCCTCGCCGACTTGAATCTGCGAACGCAGTTCCTCCGAGAGCAGGGTTTGAGCACCGCGTACGACCAGCTGCGTGCCCTTGAGCGCTCCCGGCGCGAACCAGCCTTGTTCGACGGGTATGGCCGCCGGCAGTTCACGTCGCACGAAATGCCCTGGCGCGCTTTGCACATACAGCCACGCCTTGCCTTGCCACCAGACCACAGCCCCAGCCGGTATGAGTGCGCCGGCTTGTTCGGCCCCCGTCGCCAGATAAGCCGTCAGCGTCGTACCTGGCAGCAGGCCATCGGCCGGCGCGATGTAGAAAAAAGCGGCGCCCTGCATGCGGGGATCTGCTTGAGAAGATGCCGACACCAGGGTAGCATTTTTGAATGTCCCGTCATTGGCGCTCACCCGCGTTGCGGCGGGGCCCTTAGTCATGTTCGTGCCAGATGGCGCCGCCACCCGCAGCAATACGTCACGCTGTTCCGACAACCGTCGAAACAGTGGGGCGTCACCCACAATAGCGAAAGCGAGAACATTGCCCCATTTCTGTCGTGCGTTTCGCGCCGCGGCATCCATCGCTGCGTCGGCGCTCCGGGCTACCGCATCGTCGCCGCGCCACGTTGCTTCTGCGGCATCCAAAACCTTGGCCGAGACATTTTGCTCGTCGCCGTGAAGGGCTTTGAGACGATCGTATTCGCGCCGCGAGGCCTGCAGGGTGGCATGTGCCTTCTCTGCCTGGGTCTTGACCGCGACGTATGCCCCACGCAGATCGATGAGTTCCTGCGGCGGCAGGACCGTGGCGAGCGCCTCGATTTCCCCGCGTCGCGTCGTCTCTTCAAGGGGCGCCACGGCGATGTCGGCGCGCTTCTGCGTCGCCGCATCGAACAACACTGCTGTGCCGCCGTCCTGGACGACAATACGCGACGGTACTTTGACCGGCCGCTCCCGCTCCTGTTCCAAGGCAAGTTCCTTGCGCCCCTCGATGAATCCCCACGCAGCCAGACCGGCAACGATCGCGCCGGCCGCCAGCAAGATGTATTTCTTTTTCACGGTTGTTCCCGGTTGTTGAATGGTTTTGGTGTAACGGCCTGTTCAACCGCCGCTGGGAGTACATTGCCGCCAAGCGGGCGGCGCAAGGCATCCTCCAATTGTCCCAAGGTCAGTTGCACTTGCGACAAAGCGCTTAATCGCGCCAATTCAGCAGTCACAGTCTCATAGCGAGAACTCAGCCACGCAAGTCTGTCCGATTCTCCTGCCTTGAAGGAAGCCGCGGCGGCACGTTCCGCTTTGTTCTGGTCGCGCAGCAAAGCATCTGCAATGTGGAACAGACGCACTGCGTGGCCGTACCCCGCCAACGCCAGCTCCACTTCCGCAATGGCCTTCGTCTGGGTGGCCAAAAACACGCCTGCCGCTTCCTTGCGGTGTGCCTCGGCTTCGGCAATTGGACCCTCGTTGCGGTTCAGGAGAGGCAAGGTAAGGGATAGCCCGAGCGACCATTTCACGGCGCCGGCATCCCAGCTATAGCCCGGCCCGATTGAAATATCAGGATATTGCTTGGCGACCTCCAGTTGCAGTGCGGATTGGCTCGCTTCGTACTCGGCCAGGCTGGCAAGGATATCGGGCCGGCTGCGCATCGCCTCGCGCTGCATTGCGTCCGAGGGCAAGGCGGAAACTGGTACAACTTGCTCAAAACTCTCAAACGATATCGCGGCCGTTTCTAGTGCCTTGACCGGCACGCCGACGGCTGCGGCGAGCCGTGCCATGTTTTCTGCGCGCTGTTTTTGGTTCGCAGCCAAGGTCAGCGTGATCTGGTTCAGAGTAATCCTCGCCTGGGTAAGTTCGGGTTGCGAAAGATATCCCGCGGCGAAGCGGCGCTCCAGCAGATGCGTAATTTCCGCCTGCAGGCCGTGCTGGCGCCGTATCAGCACATCAGTCGGGTAGGCGGCGAGAAGGCTGGTGCGCACGCCGCTGATCACCTGCCAAAGTGCCTCGTTCTCCCGAAACCGAGCGGCCAACGCAAGATGCCGTGCCCGTTCGCTGCGGTAAGTACGTTTGCCGGCGGTTTCGATCGGCAGGTCAATGCCCAGCCCGTACGTCCACGGTGACTGATCTACGGAGGCGTCTGCATTGTGCTGCAGCGATACCCCCAAGGTGGGATTGGGGCGCGCGCCGGCTGTGACCACACCCGCCTGCGCAAGCTGGCTGCGCGCTCGCGCGGTATCGAGGTCAGGGTGAAAGTGCAATGCTGCCAGGGTGAGCATCGACCTGTCCCACGCTTTCGGGGGCCAGGACGATAGTTCGTGCCCGTAGCTGCGCTCGACGAATTGCTTGAGCTCCGGAGCATCGAGGCTCCTGGCGCCGAATGCGCTCCCCTGCACAGCAGGGTCAAGCGGTTTGGGTGTATAGCTGGCGCACCCGGCAAGCAGTGCCGCCAGCAGCATCAATAGCTGTTTCATGTTCTCCCGTTCTGCGCAGTGCCAGAATGTCGGCAACCGGTCGTGAGTGACCGATGCCCAAAGCACAACAGGATAGCGAAGGTAGTGATACCGCGACATGACCGGAAGCTGACCATTCGGTCATCTTGAAGTGCCCGATTCACATGGTCGTTACGAGGCCGGGAACCTCAGTGTCGCGGCGGTGCCGCAGCCAAGTTCGCTATCGAGAGAAACCGATCCGCCATGAAGCAGCATTATGGACCTGACGATGGCGAGGCCGAGTCCCGTGCCTGTTCCCTGCCTCAAGCGTGCGCTGTCGGCACGATAAAACCGATCGAAAACGTGGGGCAAGTCCTCGGGCGCAATGCCCTCTCCGGTGTCGCTGACGACGATGTCAACCCCATGATCGGGGGTTTTCGCCACATCGACAACAATGGACCCGCCGCTGGGAGTGTGGCGTAGTGCATTGATGATCAGATTGCCCAACGCGCGCCGCAACAAGGCGGAATCGGCCAACACCGTTCCCACCCCACCGGCGATCAGCGTGGTGTCCTGTTCGTCCGCGAGCGCCTGGTAAAAAGCGCACACGGCGGCGATCTCTTGCTCAAGGTCCAGTGTTTGCTTGTTAGGCAGCGAGTCGGGTTGCTCCGTTCGGGCCAGGAACAACAAGGCGTCCACCATCCGTGTCAGGCGCTCGTACTCCTCCGTAGCCGATGCGATGCAGTCGCGATATTGCTCGTTCGAGCGGTCCTTGGAAAGGGCCATTTCCGCTTCGCCCTGAAGAATGTGCAAAGGGGTGCGCAATTCGTGCGCGATATCGGCGGAAAACCGAGAAATTCGGGCGAACGACTCATCTAAGCGCACGAGAAGCTGGTCGAAATTGGCGGCGAGCGGTCGCAATTCCCTAGGCCAGTCGTCGTCCGCCACGCGACGATGCAAGTGTGCCGCGCTCAGTTCCGCGATGATCGCAGCCAGCCGGGACACTGGCTGCAGTCCGCGCCGCGCGATCAGGTAGCCCGCAATGACGGCGATGGCAAGCGAAGCGGAAAGAGCGAGCCATAGGATGCGCCGGTACGCCGCGAGCACTTCCTCTTCACTTGTCCGGTTCATTGCCGCCTGCACCGTAAATCCACCGTCGATGCCGACGCGAGCGTACATGAGGCGGTACGTTTCCCCGGAACCTGAAGCCCAGTCCATGCCCTGTTCGTCGCCACCCGCGCGGAAACGGGGATCGGCGAATGGGCGTCCGTCCTCGGCAGCATGAGGGGTCGGCGCCTCGACCACGTCGACGCCCTGGGCATCAACGACGCGCAGGTAAGAGCCGGGAAGCATAGCTGCCTCGCGATGGACCTCTTCCTGGAGCGCGGCGGAGTCGCGGGAATGTAACAACAGGATGCCGCGCACTTCGGCGATTCTCCCAGCCAGCCATTGGTCATCTTCCTGGCGCAGGCGATCCGCCAGAACCAAGTACAGGATGCTGCCGGCCGACGCGATCAACACCACGCTAAGGAGCGCGTACCAGACGGTGAGGCGAAAGGCGATCGAGCCGCGCTCCCCGATCAGGGCCATCGGTTTAAAGTCGTTCTTCGATGACATAGCCGACGCCCCGCAGAGTGTGAATCAGTTTCCGGTCGCTGGGATCGTCTACCTTGCGCCGCAGTCGGCGTACAGCGACATCGACCACGTTACTGTCGCCGTCGAAATTGATGTCCCATATCTGTTCGGCCAGCCGCGTCCGGGTCAACACTTCGCCGGGATGACGAAGCAGGTATTCGAGCAGTCGGTATTCCTGTGGAGCGAGGTCAAGCGGCTTTCCCGCCCGTGATGCCTTGTGCCGAGCCAGGTCCATGTCGAGATCGGCCAGACGCAAGACGTCCGGTTGCCGCGCCGGTGCGCGACGCAAGGCGTTGCGCACACGGGCAAGCAATTCGGAAAACGCAAACGGCTTGACCAGGTAGTCATCGGCGCCCAAATCCAGGCCCTTGACGCGATGAGAAATCGCATCGAGGGCCGAGAGCAGAATCACAGGCTGGCGCGGCAGGCGCTCCTTGATCTGTGTTAGCACCGACCAGCCGTCCTGCATAGGCAGCATGACATCAAGTACGATCAGGTCATAGACGCCCGTCAGCGCGAGATGAAGCCCGTCCGGCCCATTCGCCGCGAGATCAGCGGAGAAACCTTCCTCGACAAAACCTCGCTTGATGAAGGCGGCGGTCTTGGGCTCGTCTTCAACAATTAGTATTTTCATTTCCAACCTTTGTTATGTCTAGCAGGGGGGCGCACAGAATCCGGAAAAAATCGTGCGCTATGCATATTCAGGCCAGTTTGACCCGCGAGCGCAGCAAACTGCCGGCAGCGTTCTCCTCGAACAACCCGGCCTCCTCGATGTAGCCCTGCACGGTGCCGTCGTGGCGCCACGCGCCTTGGCGCTTGATGTCGCGGAAGTCCGCGCCCGCACGGTGGGCGCTGGTTGCCATGCCGCGCCGCAGGCTGTGGCTCGACAGTTCCGGCACGTAGCCGAGCTTGGCCAGCTGCGCGGCGCCGGCCAGGATGGTGTTCACGCTGGCCGGATTCAATCCATCACCGCCCATCACACCCCACTTGCTGATCGACCGGAAGACCGGGCCGCTGGTCACGCCGGCGGCGTCCAGCCAGGTCTGCAACGCCGTCGCCGGGCAGCACGGCCCGGCGCTGTAGGGGATCGCCTTGGCCACGCCCTCGCCGGTCTGGTCCGTCTTCGAGCGCGGCAGCGTGATCGTGATCCCTTGTGCGTCCCAGGCAATGTGGTCGACCTCAATGCCCACCAGCTCGCTGCGCCGGAATCCCCCGAAAAAGCCCACTTGCAGTAGCGCGTTGTCGCGCGCCGCCTTCAGCGTGCTCCGGGCGGCCAGGGTCGCCACGATCAGTTCCAGATCCTCGATCGGCAGCGCCTTGGCCTTCTTCTTCGGCCGCCCGTGGGTGCGCGCGATCCCGGCCAGGATCTTGCGCACGGTCGGGGTGGCCGCCGGATCGGCGAAGCCCTGATGGACATGCCATTGCGAGAGCGCCGTCAGGCGCAGCGCCAAGGTGCGCGGATTGAGTGCGTCGGCGTACCGCACCAGGTAGCGGATGACGGCCGCCTCGTCGGCCGGCAGCACGCCGCCCCAGTCCAGATAGTGCTTGATCGCCGACCGGTACGCCTGGCGCGTGTTGTCGGACGTGGCAGCTGCCAGGAATGCGCGGTGCCGCGCGGCCAGCTCGTGGTCATCCTGCGGCGTAACGGCGGTACAGATAGCCGGCGCCGACCCAGTATTGGGCATGTCGGTGGCGTCAGGTACGGTCGGAGTGTTGGCCATGGTGGCGTCGCGCGAAATGCGCGCTCGTAACGGGATTACGGTGAGCATAGCACGCCGCAGCCCGGCATGGCCTGCGATAAAGTAGACTATCGAGCCTTAATATGCGTATTTTCCCGATCAGCTTTGAAATGTAATTTAATGTATTATTACGTATTACGTAGCACATTACTTAATTCAAGGAACGATCATGGCCAGAGCCGGTGTCCTGTACTCTCACGTCGCCAAGGCCGCCGCCCAGCTTGCAGCTGCCGGCAAGAACCCCACCGTCGACACCGTACGCGAGGCCATGGGCGGCACCGGCAGCAAAAGCACCATCGCCCCCATGCTCAAGCAATGGAAGGCGCAACACGAGGGCGAGGTCGCGGCGGCCGGCGCCGGCTTGCCGGCCGATCTGCTGGAGGCGGTCCAAGCGGTGTACCAGCGTGTGCAGGAGGGTGCGAAAGCCCAGATCGAGCATCTGCGCGCCGAACATAATCATGCGGAGCAAGAAGCCGCGCGGGCGGTAGAGGCGCTGCACGCCGAATGGCGCCAGCTTGGCGCCGAGCGCGAAGCGCTTGCGGGCGAACTGGCCAACGTGAAGGCAACGCTGGCGCGCGATCAGGCCGCACGGCAAAAAGACGCCGTGGCGATCGCCACCCTAGAATCCGAAAAAGACGGCCAGGCTCAACGCCTGGCCGATCGCGCGGCGGAGGTCAGGGAGCTCGCGGAGCAGCTTGCTCAGGCCCGGCGCCAGTTCGAGCACTTCCAGGATGCGAGCGCGACCCAGCGCCAGGAAGACAAGAGCGCATATGAGGCGCGCATTGCCCGTACTGAGCAGGAGGCGGCCACGCTGCGCACCTATCTCCAGGACAGCCGCGAGGCGCTGGCCGTGCTGCGTAGCGAGAAGGTCCATCTGGAGCATACCCTGGCCGAACAGCTTGATGCAGCCAGAGAGCAGGCCCGGAAGCTGTACGAAGCGACGGCTGCGCTGACTGCTGCGCGCGAGATGGCGAGTAGCAGGCAGTTTGAGATGGAAATGGCCGAGGAGCGCCTGGACCACGCCCAGCAAGCGAATGTGCGGCTGGAGGCGCGCTTGACCGAGCTGGAGAGCGAGAACGTTTTGTTGAAAGCGAAGGCGATGGTATCCGTACCAAAGGCACGCGGGCGTAAAACGTAAAGCTCAGTACCTTCTAAATCATCGCAACCTGAATGGCGCGCACAGCGTCAACTATTCCACTCAACAACGCCCTCGCGCATCTGTAGCGCGTCGATGCCTTGATCGCGCAGCAGCCTGACTGCATCGGACGACATCAAGCAGAACGGACCGCGACAATAAGCGATCACGGGCCGGTCCTTTGGCAATTCGGCCAGACGGTTCCTCAGTTCGGCCAGTGGCATCGAGCGTGCAAACGGCACGTGGCCAACCGCGTATTCTTCGCCCGGCCGCACGTCGATCACGATCACTTCGCCGGATTTCGCCTTGTTCAGCAGTTCTTCGCGACTATTGCCGACCCACTCATGGGTGGCAGCAGAGAGCTGGCGCAGAGCATCCTGCAATTCAAACAACCGGTCCTCAGCCAGAAGCCGAAGCGTCACCCATAGCTTGCCCACCTCGGCGCTGGCCAGCCGGTAGATGATGTACTTCCCCTGCCGTTCAGCTTCAACAAGGCGCGCGGACTTCAATTCCTTCAGATGCGCACTGACCAGCTTGGCACTTATGCCAGCTTCCAACGCCAATGCCTCAACAGTCTTTGGGGACTGCCCTAGCAATTCGATCAACTCCAGCCGTTTCGGGCTGGCCGAGGCCTTAGCGATGCGCGCTACTTGCTCGTACAGGGCGTCCTTGATGGTTCTATTCGTCGTCATAGGCAGGAGTGTCAGCATTTCGTAGTCCAAGGTCAAGGCCACCGGCAATTTAGTCTTGCACGAATGGCAAAGATCTATTATATTCCAATGATCGTTAGATTGTTGGTTCTTTCACTTCATGAGGCAAATTCCAATGCAGGCACTGTTCATTCTGAACGCCGCGCCATACGGCAGCGCGCTCACCCACAACGGCTTGCGGCTGGCCGCAGCACTTGCCAAGCGTGAACACAACATGGTGCGCGTCTATCTGATGGGCGACGCGGTCGGCACCGCTAAAAGCGGTCAGAAGGTGCAGGAAGGGCAGCCCAACCTGCAAACCACACTGGGGCAGGTTGGCGCCACCGGCCTACACAACATCGGCGTCTGCGCTGGCTGCATGGATGCACGCGCGCTGCAGGACGACGAACTGATCGAGGGCGCACATCGCGGCACCCTCGAGCAACTGGCGGATTGGTCCGAATGGGCGGACAAAGTTTTCGTATTCTAGGAGGTTGTAATGTTTTTCAAACAACGAACAAATGACGACGCCTCGATTTCGTACTTCTTCGGTTGCGGCGGGCAAGGCAAGGGGATCGCGCTCGACGTGCTGGCCGGCGACGAAGCTTGGTATATGGATCAGGCACGCAAGCTGAACGTTGAAATCGCCTATGTGTTCGATTCACATATCCACGCCGACCACCTGTCCGGCGGCCGAACGCTCGCCGAACTAAGCGGCGCGACTTACTCGCTACACGAAAGCAATATCGGCAAGACCGCCTTCCCGTTCACCCCGGTGAACGACAAACAGGTAATTGATGCGGGTAATACGCGCATCCAGGTCCTGCATACCCCGGGCCACACGGAAGATAGCATCTGCCTGCTGGTCTCGGACCGCCGCCGCGCGGAAGCGCCATGGTTCGTCCTGACCGGTGACACATTGTTCGTCGGTGCGGTCGGCCGTCCGGACCTCGCGGGACGCGAACAAGAAATGGCGGCCAAGCTCTGGCATAGTCTGCATGATCGGCTGCTGAACTTGCCGGATGAGCTGGAAGTTTTTCCAGGACACCAAGCTGGAAGCGCATGCGGCGCAGACATCTCGGGAAAGCCGTCGTCAACGATCGGCTTCGAAAAGCACTGGAACGCTTTGCTATCCCTGGGGAAGGACGCATTCATAACAACCCTGACGGCCACGATCCTACCGCGTCCCGCCGAGATGGAACGGCTTGTCGCCGCCAATCTCGGCCAAGTTGAGTTTGCATGAGCATGGAGCCGGCGATACCATCGGCGGCGCATTCCCCGGCCGCCGCCATTGGCCTAAGACTCGGACTGCGCGCGAACTGGCGCCAATTCAGCTTGCTTGTAGTCGTCAACGCATTTGTCGGCGCCATGGTCGGGATGGAGCGCAGCATCTTGCCCGCCATTGCGGAACAGGAATTCAAGCTGGTCGCCCACACGGCGATCCTCGCGTTCATCATCGTCTTCGGCGTTGCCAAGGCCATCACTAACTATTTTGCCGGCCGCTTTTCCGACGCCTATGGACGCAAGGTAGTGCTGGTGATTGGCTGGCTGATTGCCACGCCCGTTCCCTTTTTGCTGATGTGGGTGCCGTCCTGGAGCTGGATCTTGCTGGCCAACGTCTTTCTTGGTGTGAGCCAAGGGCTGACCTGGTCGACCACGGTAATCATGAAGATCGATCTCGCCGGTCCAAAAAATCGGGGTACGGCGATGGGCATCAATGAATTCGCAGGATATTTCGCCGTCGGCGCAACGGCGCTGGCGACCGGCTGGATTGCCGCAAATTATGGCTTGCGGCCGCAGCCGTTCTACCTTGGCGCGGCGTTTGCAATGATCGGCCTACTGCTATCGGTTTTGGTCGTGCGCGAGACGCGCGGCCACGCACAACTGGAAGCCGCAATGGACTCGACACACGGAGCGGCCATCGTGCCGTCGCAACGCGCGATCTTCTGGCAGACCAGCGTACGCGACCCCAACCTGTCTTCGATTAGTCAGGCGGGACTTGTGAATAACCTCAACGACGGCATGGCGTGGGGATTGTTTCCCTTTGTGTTTGCCGGCGCTGGCATGACCCTAAGCCAAATCGGCACGCTTGCTGCGATCTACCCGACCGTATGGGGAGTGTGCCAACTCTTCACCGGCGCGCTGTCGGATCGGATCGGCCGCAAGGGATTGATCGTGGCGGGGATGTGGGTGCAGGCAGCTGGCATCGCCATTATCGCGCTCCGGACCTCGTTCGCATGGTATGCGACGGGCGCAATCCTGCTGGGAGTCGGGACTGCCCTGGTCTATCCGACGCTACTGGCGGCTATCGGCGACGTTGTCAACCCGGTCTGGCGTGCTTCGACCGTCGGTGTTTACCGTTTCTGGCGCGATCTCGGCTATGCCATCGGCGCGTTATTGGCGGGCGTTGTGGCCGACCTGTACGGCGTGGCCAGCGCGGTATGGTTAGTCGCAGCAATCACGTTCCTGTCGGGTGTGGTCGTTGCAGTCCGAATGCGCCGTTAGCCACGGTCAAGCGTTGGAGCGCCTCGGTGACATCGGCGGCGGCGGATTGAACTGAAGCGCTTGCGGCAGCGGCGCTGGCGCGTGCCTGAGCCACGCGCAATTCGGCTTCCCGGCCGGCTTTTACCAGTGCCTGCGCGGCGCGCAGGTCGTCATCGGCCCGTGCCGATTCCGCGTCGGCCACTTCCTTGCGCTGTTGCATGGACTCGGCGGTCGCATATCGGCAGCGCGTGTTGAACTGGACCGGCAGCTGGAGACGGCACACCAGGCGTTGACCGAGACTAAAATGATGTCGGCAGCCGCGCAAAAGCAGGCAGAAATGCTTGCTCAGCAACTGGCCAGCGCAGAGGCAAAGACGGAAAAGGCAGATCAGGAACGGCTGGGGCTGATTCAAAAATTGACTGAACGCGAACACAGTCCAAGCCAGGCCGATAGTAATGTTGCCCACAAAATCAATGCGTTATGAGAACTTTTACCTTTTCGAGGGGTCGGGTAGAAATAGCCAAGATACGGACGATCTCTAGAACACTCTGCGCCCGGCTAACGAGGTTGTTCTCGCTACGCGGGCCGATGTACCGATATATGTCGGCTCTGTCGGGCCTCTTTATCCTACTAGTTAGTCTGGAAGGAAACCTATCCGTGGCCACCCCAGATACCGCGATTATTTTCGTCGGAAGCAAGCTTCGAGCGGAATCACGACCACTCCAATAAACTAGCGTCCCCTGCTTACCTTCAAAAATGCGGCCAAGTTGCCGCACACGCGCCACGGACGAGTAACTGAGGTCAAGGATAGCGCGAAGTGATTGGCTTTTCCGTGTACCATTTTCCCCCACCAGAACCGAGAAGAAGTTCCCCTCAATCTCATCTCGTTTTCCAAATTGGATCTTTAAGCCTCGTCCTTGTTCGGGATTGGATGCATTCAATGTACGGATTCTCATATGGCCTAAAAGTAGATTTGCAGAGGAGTGATGCCACTCGTCTGGTGGTATAAAAAAACGATTTAAGGGCTAGCTTCCATTTCCCGACATGTACATCAAGGCGGTATTCGAAGGAGGAATGGGTGTAAGCCGCATGAAATTTTTTTGTTTACATGCCATCACGCCGATCCCCGATCTCGCTTACGCTAATTTATAAAACCCCTTACGTACTGGAGTTATTCGGTCACCTTTGCGGTGCAAATCGATGGCCATAGCGACGTAGTGGCGCCACTTTGCGAGATCCACACCGCGCTCCTTTAATGACATATGATAGGTCCCAGATGCGATATCCGAGAGTCCGAATTCTTCACGAGCTTTCGCCATCATCAGCCACGCAGTGACCTGGACTATCGCTGAGCGATAGAACCAGCTACCGCCGACATCTGGGTACCCGTCAAACAGCTCAGGTCGTCCGTTGTGCAGAAGGGCATATTCGCCCAAAGCCGCCGTGGCCAAGTGAAAAGGAAGCTCATCCCTTCTCTGCAAAAGATCATCCCATGAAGGCGCCGCTAGTACGTCTTGCATTAAATGATCCCAGGTGCACAATTTTCTGACCTGACCGTACAAAAGCTCATCACGTGGTTGGGAAAGCTCACCACTACACACAGAACACTCTTTCGAAGAATCATCTGTGGGCGTGTTCTTTTCGCACTGCTCGCAAAATTCCAACTTCAGTTCTTTACCAGTCATGTCACCATCGGCATCTGCGGTATAAAACTTTATTGCTCTCTGAGCAGACTTAGACCACACCACTACCGGCCAAGAAAATTCACGAACCAAGTGATTTGCCCAAAACAGCAAATGACCAACTTCGATGGAAGGTGTTACGTCCTTTGAAATCCGAGGGTCACCAGTGCGCCAATTCCCACGTTTTTCCAGGGCGACCATTGAACGCGCACCCATGACAGCATGGGATGTAGCGTAAAAAAGATAGGCCAGTACTCCTCTGATATCGTGTTAGTTCTCACACAAAACACATACCATCGGGACCGGCCTATGCATCGAATTCTATCTGTAAATCCTTCGTTACCCCAACATATCGATCAAATGGCGCGTGCGCCGGAAGTCTATCGGCCGTTCGCTTGCCCGCATTGCGGTATGGCCGGTCTCTGGCTGCACGGCTTTTACGAGCGCAAACCGGACCGCGATGGTGCTGCCGCCGCCTCGCTCAATCCGGTCCGGGTGACACGCTTTTGCTGCAGCCCATGCGGACGTACCTGTTCGCGTTTGCCGCTGTGCATCGCGCCGCGTCGCTGGCACCCGTGGGCCAAACAGCAGCGGGTTCTGCTGGACCTGTTGGCCGGCGCTTCGTTACGCGGCGCGGCCATGTGCGCCGGCGTCGCACACCACACTGCGCGCCGCTGGCGCGACTGGATGCACGCCTGCACGTCGACACTTTCCTTCGTCCTGCGCAGCCGCTTCCCAGAACTGGGGCGCGGTGGCGAGGGTCCCCGCTTCTGGACGGCTTGCATGGTCGCGATGTCGCTGGCCGATGCGATGGCATGGGCAGATCGGGAAATATCCGTCCCATGAAACGCTGACCCGAAACCACCAGGAGACAGGTTCCGCCACGCAAATTACCCAACCCACACACTTTGCCCACTGCCGCCGGTAGCCGATATCGGTTTCCATGAAAGCTCCCGAACTCAACAGGAGCACCCATGAAACAGATCGATCCGACCGCCTTGTTCCGCCTATCCGTGCTGGGGCCGCTGGTCAGCCGCGAGCGCCTCGAACGCGGCGAACTGCAGCGCACCCTGCGCGAACTGGCCCAGCGCCAATACGCGATCCCCAACTCGCGCCGCACCTACCTGGGCGAGAAGACCATCGAAAGCTGGCTCTACAAGTACCGGCGCGAGGGCATCGACGGCCTGGCGCCGAAAACGAGGATAGACCGCGGCCGCTCCAAGATCGCGCCCGCCCTCCAGGAAGCCATCGTCGCAGCCAAACGCGACAACCCGCGCAGATCGATCCGCCAGATCCGCCAACTGCTGCAAACGAGCGGCGAAGCGGCCAGGGACAGCCTGTCGCGCTCGGCGATCCACCGCCTGCTGGCTGGCCACGGTATAGCGCGCATGAGTGGTTCATCGAGTCAGCCCGAGGAGAAGCGCAGCTTCGTGGCCGAGTCGGCCGGCGCGATCTGGTACGGCGACGTCATGCACGGGCCGCGCGTCATCGTCGACGGCAAGCCGCGCAAGGTCTATCTGGTATCGCTGTTCGACGACGCCTCGCGCCTGGTAACGCATAGCGCCTTCTGCCTGGGCGAGACGGCGCTCGACATCGAGGGGGTGCTCAAGCAGGCGCTGCTCAAGCGTGGCCGGCCGATCAAGCTGGTGGTCGACAACGGCGCCGCCTACAAGGCCGGCACACTGCAGGCGCTGTGCGCGCGGCTGGAGATCCACGTCATTTACTGCCGCCCGTACCAGCCGGCCGGCAAAGGCAAGATCGAGCGCTGGCATCGCACCGTGCGCGACCAGTTCCTGAGCGAACTCGACGCCGCCCGCATCGGCGACTTGGCCGACCTGAACGCGCGCCTGTGGGCCTGGCTCGAAGGTATCTACCACCGCACGCCGCACGAGGGCCTGGCCGGGTTGACGCCGCTGGCGCGCTACCAGCAGGATCTGCCGAAGATCCGGCCGTTGGGCCAGTTAGCGGCGCAGCTCGACGCCATGTTCCACCACCGGATCAAGCGCTACGTGCGCAAGGACGGCACGGTGTCGTATCTGGGCGCCAGATTCGAGGTGCCCTACGAGCTGGCCGGCAAGACGGTGCGACTGGTGGTTGACCCGCATGCCGGCGTGGTGGTCGGCGTCGAGAACGAAGCCGGCGCAATGGTGGGCTTGGCCACCAGGCTGGACGCGCATGCTAACCTGCACCGCGTTCGGCGCAAACCCGATCCGGAACCGCCGGCACCGGGTCCGCGCAGCGGCCCCAACCTGGTCGAGATGGCGCTCGCGCGGTACCACGGCAAGAAGGGGGATTGAGCATGTACCTCCAACACTTCGGACTGCGCCACCCGCCGCTGGGTAAGGAAGGCAAGGACCTGTGGGACGATGGTGCGCTGGCGCAACTGTCCGAACGCTTCAACTGGCTGCTGCAGGCGCCCGGTGTCGGGCTCATCACCGGCGAACCCGGGGTAGGCAAGACGGCGGCGCTGCGCAGCCTGAGCGACACCCTCAACCCGCACCGCTACCAGGTCGTCTACCAGCCCGAGACCGACTTCGGACGGCTCGACCTGTACCGCAGCCTGGCCGGCGCGCTGGGCATCGAGCCATCCTACCGGCGCGCGCAGCTGTGGCGTGACATCAAGCAACGCATCGCCGAGATGGTCGACGGCAAGCAGTTGCTGCCGGTGTGGATCATCGACGAGGCGCAGAACCTGCCGGTCGAGTTCTTCCGCGACCTGCCCGCGTTCCTGAACTTCGCGTTCGACGCGCGCGATCTGATCACCGTATGGCTGGTGGGCCATCCCGGCCTGGCGCAAACGCTCGAACGCGCGCCCTATGCGGCCTTGCACGGGCGCATCGCCGCGCGGGTGCAACTGAAGCCCGTCGTCGAGCGCGAGCGCTTCGCATTGTTGATCGGCCATGCCCTCAAGGCCTCGGGCTGCCAGCATACCCTGTTGGCCGATTCCGGCATGGAAGTGTTGCGTCAGGCATCGAAGGGCTTGCCGCGCATCGCCGGGCGGATCTTGCACACCGCCATGCGGCTGGCGGTGCCCAAAGGATTGAATCATCTGCCGGACGACCTGCTGCAACAAGCCATTGAGGAGCTCAGATGAAACCGAACCAGCACCGCAGGATCCCGCGTGACTTGAGTGACGAAGGGGCAGCTACGCTGGTCCAGTTCCTGCGCAAACTCACACGCGATTGCGAAATGCAATATGCGGTTCAGATCAGGCGGCACGAGGAGGCGGCGCCGCGCGGCCTTTACGACCCAGAGCAGCCCTGGAAATACCCAAACGAACCATTCTGACCCAAGAACGCCAGCAGGCTTGGTCTTGCTTCTGCAGGCCCTGCCTGTCGGCGTTCGATCCATCGGCGGGGGCGAATTGATCCGAGCGAAGGCGAGCTCGCCCGTTCATGGCGCGTCCCGCGCCTGCCCGACGCTCCGCCAGAGCGACCGGCCACCGGCAACAATGCCGACCGGCTCCATACCTCGGCCAACCCACGCTCAACGGCGGCAACGCTCTACCTACGCAAGAGTGGGACGTTCCCGGTTTCCCGCCCTGGAATAGGGTGAACCGAGGCTCCTAAAATACTGCGGTGCGTAACAGAAGGCAGGAACCAGCACCTCATGGAATAACACCAAGAGAGGCTAATTGTCTTCACATTAGTGAGTTTTTTTGTCTTGTGCGCCGCAAGCATCGTCTGCGGATGAAGTCGATGTTGAATGTGACTAAGCACGCTCTGGTTTGTTGCCTCGGTAAGCACTTTTTCTAAAAAGCGGCCTGCTGCAGATAGTTGCAGACGCTCCGCAGAGAAAAATGACATGCAATTTGTAGTTGCTCTCGAATAGGCGCAGAAAAGCTCGGTGTCTGTCAAATCCTCAGCGCTGACTATGAGTACAATCGGTGACTCCATCCCGCGAAAGCGAGCGACGGTTTCTACGGGGATATCCTGCTCAACTACAAAGTCGAAGACGGACTTAGGCAAACGATAACGCCCATACTTCGCCAAAACAGTGATATCTGACGGCGTAACACCCTGCTCAAATAGAGTTCCCACAACGGTAGGCAATACGTCGTCCCAACCGTCTACCACCATTTCCCTAACTGTATCGGCTTCGAGCATCCTAGGGGTACTTAGCTGGATCTGCGACTCTCTTACTTCGAGCAACCTATCTGTAACCGCTCGAGGCATGCGCATAACGACGCTCATGTGAAATGGGACTATTCCCCCGAGCATTGAACCAAGCGACGCAAGAGTCGTAGGTTCCTGCTCAAAAGGAAACACTTGAGTTTCGTCACAGAAGACAGCGACCTTTTTTTTCTCAAACCACTTAAATAACAGAACGCACCAGCTCGGTCTTAAAGCTTGAGCTTCATCCAAGATCAATACGTCGTATTGACTAAGTAGCCCTGCATCCAGAGCTGAGGATAGATCCTGAGCACATTCCTCCTTCCTCCATTCACGAAACTGATCCTCATCAAGCGTTGGGATATTGAGTTTGGATCGAGCTATTCGACACAGTTTGAGCCAAGTTAGCACCGTACAATCCGTGCCGTCCAATTGCTTGTCCCAGTACTCGCTCAACAGGGTATTGTAGGTGACCACCAATACCTTACAGCCAGCCTTATGAAAGCGTCTGGCTGCTTCTACACCAATTAGCGTCTTACCTGTGCCAGGCCAGCCGGTAACGATAATTTTTTGTATGGAAAGAAGCCGGTTCGTTACCGCAATCTGCTCCGGAGTAAGGCGTAACCAGAAATGGTTATCGTAGAGGACTTTTAGTCCCCATTGAGGCGTGCCATCGAAGTCGGGACATAAAGCTTTAACGAGCTCTGCGACCTTTTGTTCACCTAATGGCCTTATGTTAAGTTCTTTTGCCCAGTACGTCATGATCTCGATAACCCGCCTGCCCAAGCTCGGCATGTCAGTCATATCGAGCATCAATGAGTGCCCCCGTTGGCCAGGTTAAATTCCCCCACCTTTGGCCAGGTCAAATTCCCCCAGGCAGGACAGTCCGGATTGTAGTCCATGTGCCCGCCTTCGGCCGTGTCAGTCCTGCTTGACGTCGGCAGACGTCAAGCGTGTGAGCCGTGAGGCTGCCTCTTTCAGCCGGTAACTCTTCCCCTCGAACTCAAGGATGTGAGCCCGGTGCATCAGCCGGTCCAGGATGGTGGTGGCCATCGTGTTGTCGCCGAGGTACTTGCCCCAGTCCTGTACCACCCGGTTCGAGGTCACCACGATGCTGCGCTTGAGCTTGTAGCGCTGGTGCACCAGCGTTTGCAGCAGTTCGCCGGCCTTGTCGCTAATGCGGCGCGCGAGGAATAGGTCGTCGAGCACCAGCAGGTCGGCGTCGACCAAGGTGCGCAGTTGCTGCCGCTGTTCGGCGTCGCCACCAAGAGCATAGGCGGCGAAGGCTCCGTCGGCCTCCAGGTAGCGCACGTTGTGCCCCTGCAGGGTGGCCTGGTAAGCCACCGCCTTGGCGACGTGGCTCTTGCCGGTTCCCGGCTTGCCGATGATCAGCGCGTTCTGTCCCTCGGCGACGAACTTGAGGGTGTGCAGTTCGAAACAGGCGGCCCGCGGCAGCTTGGGATTGAAGCGCCAGTCGAAGTCAGCCAGCGCCATGCGCTCATCGAGCCCGCTTTGCTGGTAACGCCGCTCCATCAGGCGCGAGCGGCGCCGGTCCAGCTCGTCCTGCAAGATCAGCGCGAAGGTGTCGAGGAAGGGTTCCTGGTTGGCCTGGGCCTGCAACACGCGGGTGTCGAGGGTGGCGCGGATGCCCGACAGGCGCAGCTCGCGCAGGGCGCGTTCGATTTCGTTCATGGTCATGCTCATGGTGTCTCCTTGGTCGGTGCGATGGCGGCGCTGGCGGTCGCCGCGCGCGTGAACAGGTCGGCGTAGTCGTCGCCGTCGCGGATCAGTGGATGGTGCTGCTCCAGGTCCAGCTCGGCCTGGCGTGGCGCGTCGATCTCGACCATCGCCTGCGCCAGCAGGCGTTCCGTCAAGTTCTTGATCGACTGGTAGGTGCGTACGTTCTCCTGTAAGGCTTGAGCGCAGGCTTGATCGATCAGGCGGCGCGGGTAGCGCTTGGCCAGCCCCACGACGCCGCGCAGCTTGCGCTGGCCGACCCGGCCCTCATGCTCGAACCACTGCTGGCATAGGCGCAGCGTGGCCTCGCCGATGTCGCCGGCCTGGGCCAGGATGCGGCGCGTCTCGCGCGATGGGTTGAAGGGCCGCTCGTCGTCGGGCAGAAGCACGCTGCCGGGGCGCTCGGCACGCGGGTGCGTGCGCAGCAGGACCAGCGTGAAGCGGTCGCGGATCTCGACGTGGCGCTCGAACAAGCGCACCAGCACGCGGCTGCCAATCCTGGCGGGGCGCGCCGCGTAACTGCTGTGGTCGATGCGCACGCAGGTGTCGTCGGCGACGGTGCGCTCACACTCGGTGTAGTAGCCGAAGCCCTGTAGTGGCAAGGCGCCGAGGTGGGCGCGCTCCTCCTGGAACATGGCCTCGACCTGGCGCTTGGCACTGCCGTGGATGCGCGGCGCCGCCCATTTGGTCTCCCACTGTTCCAGGAAGGCGTTCTGCTCGTCGATGGTCTCGAAGCGGCGCCCCTTGAGCGCGGTGCTTTGAGTATGCCCGATCGCGTTCTCGACCGTCCCTTTGCGGTTGGGGTCGCGCACCCTGGCGGGGTCGGCGACGACGCCGTAGTGGGCCAGCATGTCCCGGTAGACGGGGTTGAGCTCTGGCTCGTACAGGTCGGGCTTGATCACACCCTCCTTGAGGTTGTCGAGGACGACGTAAGCCGTCGTCCCGCCGAAGTAGCGGAAGGCTTGTTCGTGCAGCTGGGCCCAGGTCTCCTTTGACGAATTCCAGACCACACGCCGGAAGCTGCGGCGCGAGTAGCGCAAGGTCATCACGAACAGGCGCGGACGTCGGTAACGGTCGCTGCCGGGGATGCGTGTCAGCGCGCCCTCACCGTAGTCGACCTGCGCCTCTTCGCCAGGGGCGAACTCAAGCCGGTCGAACTGTTCCGGCTCACGCTGCACCAGCCGGCCGGCGAAGCGTTTGACGCTGTTGTAGCGGCCGGTGAAGCCGAACTGGTCGACCAGGTCCTGGTAGATGGCCGTATAGTTCCGACGCAGGCGTAACTGGGCCTCGATGAAGGCGCGATGTGGCTCGCACAGCGATTGCGGACCGCTGTCGGTTGCCGGTGGCCGCAGTGGGGGAGTTTCAGCCGGGGTGCCGGTGGCCGGGGTGGGGGAATTTGCTGTCGCTGGCCCGGTGGTCAGGGTGGGGGAATTTGGTCCCGGGCCGGTCGCGTCCAGCGCCAGACGGCGGATGGTTTTTCGGTCCACCCCAGTCAGCCGCGCGATCTCGCGCTGGCTGGCGCCGTTCGCCAGCAGCGTGGCGACTGTGGTTCGTTTGTTTGGTTTCAAGACGTTCACCCTCCATGCTCCCCTTCGATGGTTGAAGGGGCAAGGTTACGTCCTGCCAGCGGGATTGCTCTCCGGTGACCGGCTACAGCAGCGCTAAGCGGTCAGGAGGTGGGGGATTTTGACCCGGCCAGGGGTGGGGGATTTTGCCCGGCCAACGGGGATGAGTGCGGAGCACCTTGACCTGGATCCCTCATCGCTGGAGGCAACGCATCAACCGAGAAATGGCTATCCGGGAAACAAAACGCATACCCTATGGAGGCGTGCAATGAGCTATTGCCGGCCAGCCATCTAGCAAGTCCGTGACTGTTGTCGCGGGTCTGCTTAACGACCCCAACACGGTGACCTGTGCGCATTAGCACGAACGCAGCACCTTGGATCCGATACCGCCCGCCTTTGACCTCTAACGCCAGCACTCCAAGCCGAGGATGCAGGATTAAGAAATCAATCTCTCCAGTCGGTGGTTTTCGCTCACCACTGAGCTGCCGAGTTGCGGCCGCAAGCCATGGAAGACTATGTATGACAGTGAAGTCATTCGACAACTGCGCTTTGAGCTGGTTATAGACCAGGGGTTCACTATAACTATCTGTTTCGGCCGGGCCAAAGTCCGGAATCATTTTTGCCATAGAGACTGCTTAGAGATGCTTTTCAGACCTAGACGCTGATCTTGGAGCCATATGAGACGATGTATCAGGTTACTACCATTGACACTAGGATATCGGAAGATGCTATAGAGAAAACTCAACAATTGTAACTTCGGCGTGTATAACTCGCGGCTTCTCAACACCAAATCACGCGCCCCTTCTGAATCCAAAAATGAGACTGGCATCCCGCCGATCGCCAGATTGAGGGATAAAGTGACGGGCGCCTGCGGAGATCAATGAGTATGTCCCACCTTGGCTTACCCTCACGCACTACCAATAATTCGATAATCTCATCACAACCACATGGACAACGCATGCCGACACACCAATTTTCACCATCGTCTTGGGCAAGAACGAGATTACGATAAGGAAGTACCGACGGTAGGCTATCCCCCTCGACCACAATCACAGATCTCGCCGGTCCACAGCTATTCAGGATCTTTGCGGCGATCCGACGTCCCCACTTAAATAATTTCATTTCGGCTTTCTAACGCGCGGCGCCTTTAGACTAGGCAATCCCAGCAAAGGCTCCGCGTCTCCTTGTGCGATAGGCATCGTCGCTTTTTTATGGAAGCTATCTTCCGAATCATAATCCTGCTCACGAGCTCCGACCGTGAAGGAAACGCGCGCGTATCCGCAGTTGGGCTCACCGAAGGGGTAGGCTCGATTGATGAACTCTGAAAGGCAAATTGAAGCAGCCCTCATGTTCAAGGAAATCACTGCAGGTGCCTCCTCGTTGGCGCCTGGTAGATACCCCGCATCGATCCGATCTCGCAACGCACCAGGTGCAGCGCCTTTCAGATATTCGGCCTCCAGACTCGCCGGCGTATAAACACCTCGATCAAGCAGCGAAGCACCTCCCGGCTGAACGTAGTCAACCCTGCCGTAAGCCTCAATAATTTGAGCGCGTCCGTCAATCTGCTTCGTAGGAATAACGACACCTACATCAAACAAAGGAATCAGGAAAGTGCCGCAAATGAGATCCGCTAAATAGCGTGCTTCGACGGTATCAGTACAGCAAAAAATCACGTCCGCCTGGCTCGCTGCCAGAACAGCCTCCCTCGTAGAGAGGCTTGCCGGCACAGGGTAAGCTACGTCGGCCTCACGATAACGTGCTATCGCCGCAGCAAACATGTTGACCTTGAAAATCTCATCCCCTACGTCTTGCAGGGTTGAGTTAAGAATACGGTTTAAGTTCCGCTTCTCAACACGATCAGGATCGATCAGTATAATGCGTCCAAAACCAAGCCTGCCCAACTGCTCAGCGACAGGCGAACCAGTCCCCGAAACACCAATTACAACCGCAGTAAGTCGATGTAGCTCATCGGTCATCGCACTGGTAAATGCGATAGGCCTAGCCCGTGTTCCATTTCTCGGAGCGTCACCCCACCAGTACCGCAAATCATCGCCGGCTACAGATACCAGATCGACAGTCTCGCGCTCCATGCTTTTGTCATACAGCCTGGCACGAACGGTCCCATCTGGAACCATAATTGCAGTTCCATGAAAAGTATCCACCGCCTGAAAAAGTGAAGGCAGAACCATACGATCGCTAAGATCATCAACTGGAGAAAAATCGAGCTGGTTGCCAGGATGCGAGTGGATGAGAATCATCGTTAGCTCTCCCGATTCCGCGAGGTCAATGGCTTGCTCCAAATACTCACCAGGCCAAGTGATCTGATCCGAAGCACGGCGCTTGCACGCCGCATTCGGAACCAGGATAACGTGCTTAGCCAGGAGGCGGCGACGTGGTCGAGGCACGCGTGAGCAAAGGACGATTGCAGCGGACTCACGACCATCGCCACAGAACAGATGACGGTGCAGCTGCGTGTGCATAGCCTGAGGTAACGTCAGAGTCAGCGCCGGCAGCATCACTCTACCTCTTTCTGCAACGCGGATTCGACGAGAGCCATGTGAGTCACCACATTGTCGACTCCGATCTTCCACTCGGATGCCGAGCCGCGGTGGCGCGACCATCCGTGAAATTCAACACCTTGGATGACCGCGCGAACCTGGGTCGCAGGGATCTCACGACCGTTGGAAAGTGCCAATGGCGGGTAGCAGTAAAACATGTCGATCTGGGATCCCGGATATGTCCCAGGAATTTCCAACGCCAGTTTGGTCTCACCGGAGGTGTAGCCCATCGGAACACGATACGAGTCGACGATGAGCCAGCGACGATCGTTTTCTACTATCGTCTCCCAGCGAATCGCAAATTGGTCCAGGTGATCTTCATCGACATCAAGCAGCGCGAAATCACGGCGCTCGGCCTGCGGTGCTTCACCGTTATTTACTTCCTTAGGGGTCAAGCGAAGTTTCTCGATCCCAGGTTCGGTCAAATCTATAACCGTGTCGAGTTCAACAGCCTGCTTCGGTTTCCCAGCGATCTTCAGGAAGATCTGCCACCCTTGTGAAACGTCGAACTTCGCCATGATCAATGCCTCGCGAACGCTAATCGTTGGCGATCCGCTGTTGATCATCACACCTTGGACGTTGAGTTGCCAGGATACTGGACGGCTTGCGAAGCGTTCGACGCCGGCGCTGTCGAGATCGACCAGGTCTGTCACCTCGAGAATTTTGTCCGGAGCAGAGGTGAACTCTTGGTAGAGCGCCATGTGACCAGGCACGTTACCCAATTTACGCAGCTGTGCCCCTGAAATCAAGCGCACCGGCCAGCTGAGACGGCCGCCGTCTACAACAAAGTTATAGCTTCGATCGCTGTTCACCATGATGAATTTACGGGAGGAGTCCTGGAGATTTACAACTTCGTCCGGGCGAACATCTTCCAGCTGGCCATCCGACTGCATTTCCAAAATGACGATGTCGTCGGTGTTTCGGAGTCCAGCGGCCAGAGCCAGTTGGCGGCCTGTCGGAGTACCGTCAGCAACCTGGAGGGTAGTGAATGCGAGAGTAGCGCCGGCAACTTCAATGGCGTAGCGCGGTGCTTGGTTCAGGGCTTCAAAGTTTTGCATTTTAAGCTTTCAACGGATCAGCAACATGTGACCCTCACTTCCTTAATCGGGTCATCGAAGCAAATGCGGAAAGCTTTTTTGAATCAGATCACATCATGACAGACGGGCAGACATATGCGTAGGCGCAGCGCTTGCAAGGGTAGTTACTAGTGGCAACGCTGTATTCTTTGTTCAGCATTCCAATAGTACGTGTGTTTAGCGCTGACCTTGGGTACACGACGACAGGATGAAATTCAAGCAGGCTGTTGCGGCTCAAGTCAAACATATGCACCTCGACGATACGTGCCAGATCTGTCGAAGTACAGCTCATCATCTGCCCGACGACCTTCTTCAATTTATCAAGTTCTATAGCGGACGATGAGTAAAAGCCGACAGTGTGCAACCGATATCCACCAGGCGCCGGAGCCACCACTCCCCATGGAAGCTCGATCGTCATACCGTTTATGCCAGCTAGAGGCACCAAATGAGTTCCGTTCACCGCGGCTAAAATGGACGCACCTCGCTCACACGCATTCCAAGCCTGCTCCCATAATTGGATATCGAGTTGCGGCTCTGGTAAGCGTGCTTTTATCCATTCTGTGTAGAAGACGGCAATCGCATTACGAAAATCCCCAGCCCGCGCCATGACATCCAGAGCTCTGATCACTGTCGCGCGCGCCTGAAGGGCAGAGTTAGGCGCGACCTCTCTTCCCAACTGCATGATGAAACGATACATATACTGCCGAGGGCATCTATCGTATGTCCTGAATTCGTCAAAGCTGACACGCGCGCTCCCAACCTGCTGCGGGCGCTGGTTTGGGGCCTGGACAGGCGGCTTAGGAAGCGAAGCTAACGCATGCAGAGTAAGAACGCCTTCATTTATTGCGTGTTGCAAAGCATCAGCACGTTTGAATGGGAAGGGGAACTCATCGGAGCTTTCAAAAATTCTCAGATGCCGCTTCGCACGTGACACGGCGACATAAAGCAGGTTGTGGCATTCGATATCAGACTCTTCCTGATAATCTTGTGGGCTGCTGTTAATCGCCTCTGGTGGCAGAAGCGGAGAAGGCTCATTCCCGCCCGCAAAGTCTGCGCCGTGCACACCACAGAGGTGTACCGCCTGAAACTCAAGACCCTTGCTGGCATGGACCGTCATTACGCGCACACCGTCCAAAGCATTTGCTTCAGGGGGAAGCTGTCGATCAACATACGAATCATTGATCTGCTGCCGCAATCTCAATCTATTGAGGAAACGATGTAGTGTCCACCGCTTACGTAGCCCATCACTAATCCTGCTCATATAGGCAAACTGCCATACCGCCAGCCGCTTCAAATGACCGTCTAAAGACAAATCATCGACATCGGGCAACAAGAAGCGCTGTTCTAAAATGAGCTCACAAATGAAATCCCACGGAGACATCGACCAAGTAAATTTACCGAGCCGCCTCCTTAGGTCTAGTTGACTAAGCTCGCCATTTTTTGATGCCCCGGGAATTGCATGCTTCAACCACCCCATACGCTGCAAGTCCGGATTCAAAGTCAGAGTCTCAAACACTTTTTGGACGTCCGATAAGCTCATTGGTGGTGAGGCCAACAAGCCGACTCGAAGTAGTGCACGCGGCTGACGTTCAACCACCAACTGAACTACCGCGAGTATGTCTTTGATCTCATCGCGCTCGGCAATATCGCCTATGTACACCGTGGGTATACCTGCAGACTGCAATGCTTCTGCCGCAGCGTCAACGCATCCTCCTTTACGAGCGAGAACAGCTTGGTCTTTGTAAGCTATGCCGGATTGATGAAGACTTTCGATTCCCTGTATCAGCCCATTCCACATCTCGGCTCTGGAACTAGCGCATCCCATAGACGGAACGGCTCCGGTCTTCCCGACAACTCCAGTTACCGTTGGAAGAGCGAGACGCGCTTGTAAAGGATGATGTGTTCCAACTGATCGAGTTAAGGCTATGATCTCATCGCTGCTGCGCCGATTCTGCGTGAGGACGTATAACTTGGCGTCAGCGAACCTGTCCGAGAAGCCTAAAAGAGCATCGAGTGATGATCCTCTCCAGTGATAAATGGCCTGTCGGATATCTCCAACCACCCACAGTGCCTTCGCGTTTAGCGACAAGCCCTCAATGAGAGAAAGCATCGCTGTCGTCATATCCTGGAACTCATCAACCAGGATATGTTCGTAGTGATCCACTATGTCAACAAACTTGCTGCGATCTGAGGCGATTGCCTTTGCTGGAAGAGCCACCAGATCAACAAAGTCGACTAACCTAGCTTCCTTTAAAACCCCACCATAGACATTCGCGACAGTTGCTACGTCACGATAGATAGCTTCTTCGGAGTCCTCGCATACCTTAAGCGCGGACTCCAAATAATCCTGAACACTTACCAACTCTTCTTTGATCCGTTGCGCCGCCTCAGTCACCTTCGGCAACCATTCATAAGGGTCATCTGTTCGTCGGTAATGCTCAAGTGTGGCGCCGGCGAGCGCATTAGCGGTCAGCGTAATAGTGGTAATCTTATCAGCCACTGTTACGTCCTGAGGCAACTCAAAGTGCTGATAGTACTTCCGAAGGAACTCTAAGCCAAAGGCATGAAATGTCCCAGCCCAGATCTCTGATGCCCCCTTCACTCCACTGCGCTGAAGACGCTCAACCAATTCGGCTGCAGCCTTATTGGTAAAGGTCAGAACGAGGATCTTCTTGGGAGGCACACCATCAACTTCAATGAGCTTCTTCACTCGATGAACAAGGGTGGTTGTCTTGCCTGTACCAGGACCTGCAACGACATTGACGTGCTTTTCGCTCGCATTGATTGCCGCAACCTGATCTGGCGTTGGTTGCGGCAGATCTTGTGGCGGCGGGGGGACGTACTCAGGTAACAAGATGGCGTCCAACAATTGCTGCCTAGCGACCTCCAATGGAATGCCTAAAACCTTGGCAATCTTCTTAGGGCCCCATCCTTGCTCAAATAACGCTTTTGCCACCGTTCTAGGAAGAAGGAGTTCTCGTCCAAAGGTATTTTTCTGCAGCTCATCCCGCTCGCGAGCACCATACGAATCAACTACGGCAGTTGACTGTGAGGTTGGCTTAACACCCGAGGCATGAACGTGATTGACTGTCTCGTCCGAGATGTCATCCAGTCGGAGATGACCCAACTCATGCGCAATCAGGTAGGCCTGATCATCCCAGTTGAGATCTCTTCGATAATAGATAAACTTGCTTTTCCGGCGAAGGGTTGCATTTCCGCCCTTTAGAACAGAGTTGGTGAACGCAACCGCCTTTACCCCAATATCGAGAACACTTTCGACGTTGGCAAAGAGAGATTTAGAATCGATTGCAGTAAACGCAGCGTCCCCCACCAACTCTTGTCGCAAGAGTGAGGCCTCATGTCTCGCACGAAAAAAAGCATTCACTCTATTCTATCTTTCGCTCTAAACTCAGAAGGTAATCAGTGTCTTCTTGATCTAATTCAGCAGCGCGAACAGCACCCTCCCAATCAATTGGCTCTTGCTCCAATTGAGGCTTTCCATCTGACTTGAATGCTTGCGCTGGACGATGAGAAAAATTTAGTGCAAATGCTTGTACCAAGGAGGCAATCTCTAACCCAAGATTGCTAGCAAGCCTCTTAACTAACACAAATGGGGCTTTAGTTTCCCCACTAATTATTTGATCTAAGAGTTCTACGTGCTCACGAAGCCCAATATCCCGAGCGATGGTTCGAGACTTAGGCCCAACAATCTTCTCCAATTGTACTTGAGCCACATTCGCTGAACTCTCCACAGATCCAAGCATATCAAAGAGCTGCTCACTCAATTCATCAAATAAATCTTGATCAAGAGGCTCATCATAAGCCTCCGATTGAAGATGAATATTTCGCGAAAACAGCATAGAGAAGTCGGCGATTTCCGATGCGTAGTCTGGATTGTTCATCACAAGAGCCTTCCAATCTCCGTTAGTAGGGTGTGGATTCTCAAGCAGGAGTGCCTCGATCAAAGCCGTGGCTTCACGGCTTACTTTCACATTCATGTTGTTCATCTCACACCCCCTTGCGCAACAGAACCAGCGCCTTGTTCAGATACGTCCGAACAGACCTGGCGGAACACTTCATGAGCTTGGCTGCTTCTTCCTGAGTCATTTCCAACTCGAAGCAGTAGTACACGGCGTCCCTGATTTTCTTCGGTAACTTCAGCACATGGAGTTCCAATCGCTGCAGCAACTCCTTCAGCTCGACCTGATCTTGGACTGGCATGGCATCATCATCCGGTACCATGTCCACCAGTGACATGGAGTCGCCATTCTCATCAACGGGCGCTTCCAGCGCCTCCGCTGCAGGAACAGAATTCTTTTGCCGTAATTGTGATTTTAACCAGTCCAGAATACGGGATTCGAGAAATGGCAAAAAGCGCACCTCCGCGAAGGAAACCAGGGCGCGTGTGGAAATCAGTTTCACCCAGAGGTCGGAGATCAGTTCCTTCTTCGATTCGCTGCTGCGCTCGATTACCGGTGACCACTGCGGGTTCCGACGCAGGTACCACATGGTCACCTTCACGATACGCTCATGCAAAGTCAACGCGATAATCTTTTGAACCTTAGGGTTGCCGAACTTTAGCCGGGTCAAGGTGACCAAGACTTCGGATGGTATGAACCCTGAAGAAGTATGTGCCTTGACCCCGAGGGCGTCGAGCAAGTCTGGCTCGCGCATCGCCATCACCCCGGCCAGCGCGCTCTCCAGCTCCGGAGGGCGATCATAATTGGTACTACTAACATGCTCGGATTCGTTGCCGCCGAGCTCGTCATCGGTATTGTTCTGGTCCATTTGCGTTCCTTGGGTTGGCGCGTTGGTGCTTCTTCTGAGCTAATCGAGACTTCTCGCCAGAACCGGAAAACTTTTTTCGAAAGTTCATGGTGGAACAGACGATCTGGGGCGGGATAATCCAAATTGCAAGCCCAAGGGGAATTTTTCTTTCCATTTTGACATTCTGGAATGCCAAATTTAACACATACTCTGCCTAATGCAATGTGGAAACTTTTCGTCATCGTTCTTACGCACCTTTGCGCCACCACAAAGGTACCAGCAGCCAGGCGGTCAAGGATAGACGCACGGATGAGGAGAGCCTAAATGAACCGCGATGCAACCCGTCAGAAGGAGATGGCCATCGCCATCGATCAAGCACTGCAGAGCTACGAGCAGCATGGTCGAACTGCAACCGCCAAATTGCTGCTTCGACAAGGCGTTCCCCTGGGCGTGATCGCCAGGGTACTAGACCCTCAATCTCGGCACAGGAGCAAAGTCCGACAAGATAATTGATCACCGCTCTGGCTGAGCAGGAGATGCCTATAGCCGTCCATAAAGGGAGAAGCCCGCTGTGAAGCATGGGTGCGTCCTGTCGAACGCACGCGATGCAAAAATAGAGAACAAGGCAATTTTGCGGACGAAAAGTGATACCAGCACGGCTGGCCAACCTTAGTTCATTTCCACTTTAATCATGTATTTTATCCAATCATCGTACTTTGTAATATATAGATGATGTCGATCAACGTGCCCCTTAGCTCCTGAAATATTTCTGCTTATCACATATAGTCCTCCTTCGAAACTATCACAATAGCCCTCAACTATGTTCAGGCCATAAATTCCTGGAGTGACATCGCCGCTTATCGCTAGCTTGGCATTTTTTGTCCAAATTAATTTATACTGTATCCATTCAACAATGTTGCGAGCGTCCTTATATTGTTCTTCCCGCTTTTTTTGCTCAATTTCAAATTTACCGTACTGGTGAAAATTTTTAAAAGCTTTATCTAGCACTTCTCGGATGGCCTCTTCTACTTGTTCGATCGAAATCGGATTCGTAGACTCTTCACGTCCATTCGTCCGCACATGACCGCGCCAAAATCCATTGTCAAACCGACCGCCAAGAACAGCCATCCCATCCGAGCGTCGAGCTACAACGGCACGGTACTCCGGATCGGACTGTATGATCCGGTAGGGCAAGTCCGGGAGTTCGAACGGAATAGGCGCTCCCATCCACTCCCCATCTGACGGTGTTTTCAAAGTGACCGTCACTCGCCATACACCGTAGTCATAATCTTCTGGTTTGTAAATATGCACCTTGTAAGGATTATTTTCAGAACCATGATTATCTGCCACAAACATCTCGATCATGAACCTTAATTGCTCACTTGGAACAAGATTCATGGAATTACAAATGGTCTCGAAGTCATTTTTTGTGCTTTCTTGAATTCGAGTACGGATATACGTATCTTTGCTCATGATTTATGGCCTTCATCGCGTTTAAGTTCTAGAACGGTAAGCATGAGCCAGAAAGCTATCTGACGTTCTGCTAACCACAAATGATCATTCGCCTTAGGTAAATTCCCTATAGCTTCTCATCAACAAAGCCACTGTACCACAAATCTCGAATTTTGTAGTATTGAGTTTCATGGTATCGCAACTTTTTCGCCCTTCGCCGCGAGGGTTGGTCTCGAGATGGGGTAAGGGCTTAACGAAGACAACTGAAAGAGTCATTGACCTGCGCGAACAGTTGATCGAAGCGCGCTACCAGCGCCACGCGGCCAATACTAGAGCTACCGGTACGTCAAGGGGTTAGGAATTGGCTTGAACATATCCTAGAATTTCGCTCTAACTTGAACGAATTCAGAAAAATCTCCGTTATGCGGAAGTCACATAAGTGCCTGATTTTCTGAGAATTGGAAGACTACCTAATTCCGGCGATGTGCAACCAGAGCCGCATCTCCGGTCCGCTGCTCGATCGCATCGACATCCAGATGGAAGTCGGCGCGGTCGCTCCCGAGATCCTGGCAGCCGACGCCGACGGCGAACCGTCGCAGCTGATCGCCGCCCGCGTACAGGCCGCCACCGACATCCAGCTGCAACGCCAGGGCAAGCGCAACCAGTACCTGAGCACGCGCGAAATCGACCATTACTGCAAAACGGACAAGCCCGGCAAGGCGCGCCTGAAGGTGGCGATGGAGCACTTCCAGTGGTCCGGCCGCGCCTACCACCGCATTTTGCGCGTGGCCCGCACCATCGCCGACCTGGAGCAGGCCGAGCGCATCTCCGAGCCGCACATCAGCGAAGCGGTTCAGTACCGGCAGGCGCTGCGGCCCCGCTAAATCGTCCTGACCGGCATCCAGGCTTGAGCTATCGCCGCAGCACTGCATAACGCCGAATATCGTCAACGCCTCGCCGGGCTCGCCACAGACATTTACATTTGCCGTCGTTATTCTTGCTACTATGTTGCACCACGAATATTCAACGGGAATTCGATGACGCGCCTGCCCCTCTACCTTGCCGCCAGCGCGCTGCTGGCCGGTTGCGCCACCAGCCAACTGCCGCTGAGCGACTTCACCGCCAACTCCGGCAGCCCGCGCGCGCCGGAACAGCTGGCCGTCACATTCGAGCGCGCCGACCTGGCGCTGCGCGTCGATCCCGCCAGCCGCAGCATCAGCGGCGACGCCGCGCTGACCTTCCTGGCCAGCGCGCCGCTGACCCGCATCGCGGTCGAGCTCGACCGCAACCTGCCGATCGACTACGCCAGCGTGGACGGCGTGCAGCTGGCGCCGGCGGCGATCAGCAACCCGGACGGCCGCCTCTACCTGACCCTGCCGACGCCGCTGGCGGCCGGCGCCCGCACCACCGTGCGCATCCGCTACCACGGCATGCCGCACGTGGCCTCGCACGCGCCGTGGGATGGCGCCTTCATGTGGAGTAAGACCGAGGACGGCCAGCCGTGGATCTCCACCACCGTCGAGGGCGAAGGCTGCGACCTGTTCTGGCCCTGCATCGACCATCCGCAGGGCAAGCCGAAATTGATCGACCTGCACATCAGCGTGCCGTCGCCGCTGGTGGTGGCCGGCAACGGCGTCGCGCTCGGCATGGACGAGAAGGACGGCTGGCGCAGCTACCACTGGCGCGCGAAGAACCCCAGCACCTACGGCGTCGCCCTCAACATCGGCCCCTACGATGTGCTGGCCGGCGAATACGACAGCCGCTACGGCAACAAGATCCCGCTGCGCATGTGGTACCTGAAGGGACACGACAAGCAGGCCCAGGGCCTGTTCGCCGAATTCGCGCCGATGCTCGATTTCTTCGAGGCCCGCATCGGCCCCTATCCGTTCGGCGACGAGAAAATGGGCGTGGTCGAAACCCCGCACCTGGGCATGGAGCACCAGACCATCAACGCCTATGGCAATGGCTACGCCAAGTCGCCGTTCGGCTACGACTGGCTGCTGCACCACGAGCTGTCGCACGAATGGTTCGGCAACCAGATGACCAACGCCGACTGGGACGATATGTGGTTGCACGAAGGCTTCGGCAGCTACATGCAGCCGCTGTACCTGGAGCAGCTGCGCGGCGAGCGGGAATTCCAGGCCGAGCTGTTCACCCAGCGCAAGTCGCTGCTCAACAAGGTGCCCGTGGTCAGCGGCAAATCCAAGCGCATCGAAGATGTCTACCAAGATGAACGGGGCGGCCCCGGCAACGACATCTACACCAAGGGCTCGCTGATCCTGCACACGCTGCGCAAGCTGATCGGCGACGACGCCTTCTTCCGCGCCACGCGCCGCATGGTCTACGGCACCGACACGCCCAAGCCAGGCAACTTCACGCCGCGCTACAGCAGCACCAGGGAATTCATCGCCATCGCCAACCAGGCCAGCGGCCGCGACCTGGGCTGGTTCTTCGACGCCTACCTGTATCACGCGGCGCTGCCGGAACTGGTCGAGGAGCGCAGCGGCAAGCTACTCAAGCTGAGCTGGAAGCTGAAGGACGGCGGCGCCTTCCCGATGCCGCTCGAGGTGCGCGTCGACGGCCGCATCGAAACCCTGGCCATGGCCGGCGGCAAGGGCGAACTGACGCTGCCGCCGCACGCGCTGTACACCATCGATCCCAACTCCCGCGTGCTGCGCCAGCAAGCCCATATCGACGACTGGAAGCGCCAGGAAGACAACCGTAAAAAGAAAGCCAAATCGTGATGAAAAAAATCTCCCTGGCGCTGTTGCTGGCGGCCGCCCTGTCGGCCTGCAGCCCGCAATACGATTGGCGCGACTACCGCAGCACGGACGCGCCCTACGCCGTGCTCTTCCCCGGCAAGCCGGCCAGCCAGACCCGCAGCATCCGGCTCGATACCCTGTCGGTAGAGATGACTATGACGGCGGCCGAGGTGGACGGCGTCATCTTCGCGGTCGGCAGCGCCCAGCTGCCGGATGCCGCCCAGGGCCCGGCCGCGATCGCCGCCATGAAGAGCGCGCTGGTCAACAATATCGGCGCCACCGTCACCAGCAGCAAGTCGTCCGCCGACGCCCGGCAGGCCACGCTCGATGTCGAGGCCAAGGGCAGCCGGAATGGCGAAGCGCTGCGCCTGATCGGCCACTTCATTGCCCGCGACAAGCGGATTTACCAGGTCATCGTCATGGGCCGCGACAAGCATATCGTGCAGGACCAGGTCGAAACCTACCTCAGCTCCTTCAAACTGAACTGAAACATCGCCGCAGGCTTAGAAAATGCTTAATCTGATGTGCGCTAGCGCTCATACAGACAGGCTTGCCTCTTGTATAGTGACCTTCAGGCCTGATGTCTGGAATACGGTGACTGCTACAGCAAGAAACGGTGCACCGTGCTATCGTTCCAATTACAAGATTAAGAAAGCACGCTATGTTAATTTCCTTTAAATCGAAGTCCAGTCCAGAAGTGCTGATGTATCAGGAACATGCCCAGCGCATCCTGGACTTGCTGCACAAAAATCCTACGCGCGGCGTCATCACCGCGGAGGAAGCGGCCCATGCCCTGTCCCTGCTCGAAGGCGAAGTTGCCGCGAGCAAACTGCATCCTGAAACGGATGTCGAGCACGATGTCCACACCCACGAGCAGGAAGACGGCGAATCGACGGAACACGCGGTGATGCAACGGGTCGGTTTTGCCGCCCGCGCCTTCCCGCTGCTGGAAATGCTGCGCTCGGCCAAGCAGGAAAACGAGAGCATCATCTGGGGCGTCTGAGCCCCGCCCGCTAGTCGCCCAACAGCGTCGCCGTGAGCGGCAGATCCAGCGTAAAGCGCGTGCCCACATCGAGCGCGCTGTCGACCCGGATGGTGCCGTCCAGCAGCGAGGTGACGATGTTGTAGGTGATGCTCAGTCCCAGGCCGTTGCCGCCCTGCCCCAGCTTGGTGGTGAAGAAGGGATCGAAGATGCGCGCCTGGTGTTCCAGCTGGATGCCCCTGCCGTCATCCTGGAACACGATGCGCACCCGGTCCGGCCCCAGCCGCACCGCCCACAGCTTGATGACGCCGCCGCTGCGGCCCTCGAACGCATGCAGCAGCGCGTTGTTGATCAGGTTGATGATGACCTGGCCGTAAGGGCCGGGGAAGCTGTCCATCTGTATATCGTCCGGCATTTCCAGCTCCACCTGATGGCCGGCCTTGCGGATCTGGTTCTTCATCGTCGTGACGATTTCCTGGCTGGCCTGGTGCAGATTGAAGTGGCGCCGCTTGGCGCTGGCCTGGTCCACCGCCACCTGCTTGAAACTGTTCACCAACTCCGCCGCGTTGCGCAGGCTGCGCATCAGCAGCAGCGACGCTTCGCGCGCCGCCTCGATGAAGCTGGCCAGGTCCGAACGGCGCAAGGTGTTCTGGGACTGGCGCAGGTCGATCTCCGCCGTCTTGTCTTCCAGCGTGCTGGCGATCACCAGGCTGTTGCCGATCGGCGTGTTCAGCTCGTGCGCGACGCCGGCCACCAGCGCCCCCAGCGCCGCCAGCTTCTCGCGCTCCACCAGTTGCTGCTGCGTGTCCTGTAGCTGGCGGTAGGAATCGGCGTTGGCGAACGCCACCGCCACGTAGGAGGCCAGCGTGGTCAGCATGTCGAGATCGATGCGCTGGTAGGCGCTGGCGCGGTAGCTGTGCACCGTGATCACGCCGCGCACCTGGCCGGCCACCGAAATCGGCACATAGATCAGCGAGCGCGGCTCGGTCGGCAAGGAACCGTCCTCCAGCGTGCCCATGTCGTCGGCGCCGGAGACCAGTTCCAGATGCTCGATGTAGCGCTGGTACTCGTGCTCTAGGTCGTTGATGAACACTTCCTGCGCATGCGTGATGCACCACACCGCCAGCTGGTTGGGCTCGCGCATGCTGCGGGTGTAGGGCGCGTAGCGCTTGCCCTTCTCCATCGCGAACGGATACTCGATCACCTCCTCCTTGGGCCGGTAGATGCCGATGCCGAACACGCTGGCGTCCATCAGCGCATGCACCTGCTGGTACAGCATCGTCATGATGGCTTCGCTGTCCAGGTTGGCGGTGATGCGGCGGCCGATATCGGACAGCAGCGAGATGTTGCGGTGCGCCAGCTCCACGCTTTCCTTCTGGTGCTCCACCTCGCGCTTTTGCCGCTCGATCGCATCCTTCTGCTGCACCAGCTCGCGCGTGCGGTTGCCCACTTCCGCCTCCAGCGCGTGCTTCTGGTTCACCAGCATGCGGATGCGGATGCGGAACAGCAGGTAGACGCCGCCCAGCACCAGGCTCAGCATCAGCAACCGGAACCACCAGGTCTTCCACAGCGGCGGCGCGATGATCACTTCCATCGCCACCGGCTCGCTGCTCCAGACGCCGTCCTTGTTGGCGGCCTTGACGCGGAACACGTAGCGGCCGGCGTCGAGATTGGTGTAGGTGGCGAAGCGCTTGCCGGCGTCGGCCGTCACCCACTGCGGATCGAAGCCCTCCAGCTGGTAGGCGTAGCGGTTGCGCTGCGGATCGGCGTAGTGCAGGCCGGCGAACTCGAACGAGAAGACCGCGTCGCGGTAGCCCAGCCTGAGCGTCTTCGCCTCGTAGATCGGCCCCTTCTGCAGCACATCGCTGCGCGCCTGGCCGGTCAGGATGGACTGGTTGAAGATGGAGAAATCGGTGATCGACACCGGCGGCGCATGCGGGTTGTCGTGGATGCGCGAGGGCTGGAACGCGGTCACGCCGGACAGGCCGCCAAAGAACAGCGTGCCGTCGGCCGCCTTGTAGCCGGAGCCGATGAAGTAGGAGCCGTCGATCAGGCCGTCGCGCGAGGTGTACTCCTTGAACGCGCCGGTGTCGGGATTGAGCATCGCCACGCCGGAGGTGCTGCTGATCCACAAGCGGCCTTGGTCATCGCCGAGGATGGCGCCGACCGGGTCCGGCGCGCGGCCGCTGCTGGTCGGGAAGAAGCGGAAATGCAGCTGGCCGTCGGCGCCCTGCTCGGCGCCGCACAAGCCGGCCGCCGTGCCTATCCACAGGCGCCCCTTGTCATCCTCGTAGGTGTAGTGCACGCGCTTGTGGCTGAGACTGTCCGCCTTGCCGGGCTCGTGGCGATAGTGGCGGAAGGTGCCGGCGGCGCGGTCGAAGCGGTCGAGGCCGTTTTCCGTGCCCACCCACAGCACGCCGTGGCGGTCCTCCATCAGCGAATAGATGCGGCCGTCCAGGCTGTTCGGGTCGGTGGCGTCGTGGCGCCAGGTGGTGACGGCGCCGGTGTGCGGATCGATGCGGTGCAAGCCGGCGCGCGACGCCACCCAGATGACGCCGCCTCGGTCGACCATGATGCGCTGTATCGTCGCCGCGGCGGGATCGGCATCCAGCACCACCCGCGTGAACGGGCCGCCGGCCGCGTCGCGCCAGGCCAGGCCGGTGGTGCTGCCGACCCACAGGCGGCCGCGCCGGTCGGTCTCGAGCGCCTGGATCTGGTCGCCCGGCAGACTGGCCGGGGCGCGCTCGTCATGATGCCAGACCTCGGTCTCGCCCCTGGCGGTATCGAGCAGGGTCAGGCCGTTGCCGGTGCCCAGCCAGTACTTGTTGGGGCCGGCGCCGGTGATCACCCGCACCTTGTTGTTGCCGATGCTGGGCATCACGCCGGGATATTCGGTGTAGCGCTCGAAGCCGCCGCTGGCCAGGTCCACCCAGTCCAGGCCGGTGTACCAGTTGCCGACCCACAGCGTGCCGGTGCGGTCCTGGTACAGCGCGCTGATCTGGTTGTCGCCTATGCCGTGGCGGTCCTGGCTGTTGTTGCGGTAGGTGTAGAAATGGTGCGTGACCGGATCGCGCCGCTTCAAGCCGTCGCTAAAGCTGCCGGCCCACAGCACGCCGTCGCTGTCGTGCAGCAGCGCGGTGATGCGCTGTTCGTGCAGATCATCGGCCGCCGCCAGCGGCACGCGCTCGGCGCCGTCGCTGGCCAGGCGCCATGCCTGCAAGCCCTGCATGGTGCCGGCCCACAGCACGCCGTCTGCAGCGATCGACAGCGACAGGATATTGCCGGCCGGCGCGACGCCATCGCGCGCCGGCCAGTGCTGGAACTTATGTCCGCCCGCCTTCAACATGTCCAGGCCGCTGGCCGTGCCCACCCACAAGTTGCCGAACGCGTCGCGCGCCAGCGGGCCGATGCGGTCGTCGCCCAGGCTGTCGGCATCGGCCGCCGCGTGGCGCAGCGTCTGCACCTGGCCGCTGGCGGTGTCCAGATGCTGCAAGCCTTCGTTGGTGGACAGCCACAGCCCCTGCGCGCCGTCGCCGACGATGCTGAGGACGGTCAGGTTGCCGCTCTTGCTGAGCTGGTGGACGAAGGACTGGGTGGCGGGATCATAGCGGTCCAGCCCGCCCTTGCTGCCGATCCAGATGGTGCCGTTGCCGTCCTCGTACAGCGCATGGATGTAGTTGTCGAGCAGGCTGTGGGTATCGGCCGGATCGTTCTTGAAGGCGGTGGTGCGGTAGCCGTCGTAACGGTTCAGGCCGGCCTGCGTGCCCAGCCACATGTAGCCGTGACGGTCCTGCAGCACCGCCGTGACGGATTCCTGGGTTAGCCCCTGTTCGATACCGAGGTGTTCGAACCGCAGGCTGAGCGGCGCGGCGCGCGAAATAGGTGCGAGCGCCAGCAAGAGCAAGCCGCATAGAAAGATGGAACGTGTCGCGTAACCTGGCATAGGGCTGCGTCTCCTAGATGCAAGCCATTCTAATGCACAAAGGCAAAAAACCCCACCAATTCACTGGCGGGGTTGGCACGGGCTAAAGCTCCGTAAAGATATATTCATGCTGACCGTCGCGTACCGTTAACGTACGTTTGCCGGAAGTGCGGCCGGCCACCAGTTCCAGACCGGAAAACGCGGCGGCGTTGGTCATGAAGGACAGGCTGCCGTCCTCATTCTTATGCGTGCCCACCGCCGTCTGCCATTCGCCGAAATCGAACACCAGGCCCTTGCCCTTGCGCCGCACGGTCAGCTCACCCAGTTCGGCGCTGCGATAGCGCCGGGCCAGGCCGGCGGCGGCGCGGGCGTCCGGCGGCAAGGTGGTGGCGCTGCGCTCCTGCTTGCGCTCAGCTGCTTCGCGCTCGGCGGCGGCGCGCACTGCCTCGACCGCTTCCGGCTTGCCGTCGTAAAGGATTTCCATCAAGCGGCGCAACATGGGACGCAACAACGCGTGCCCCTGGTCGGAGTTGGTCAGCAACACCGCGCCTATGCCCTCGCCGGGAATCAGGTAGATGTCGCTTTTGTAGCCGAACATGCTGCCGCCGTGATAGACCACCGGCACGCCCCAGGCGGTCTCGACCGACAAGCCCATGCCGTAGCTTCGGTTCTCGCCGGCAGCCACTTGTGGCTGGCGACGGGCCAGCAAGGCGTCGGCCGACACCAGCTGTTTTCCGTCCGGTAGCTTGCCTTGATTGGCCTCCAGCTGGACATAGCGTATCAAGTCATGCGCCGAGGTCCAGACGCCGCCGGCCGGCCGATGCGGCACGACCGAATAATTAAAACTCATCGGCAGCACTTCCACTTTGCTGTCGACATTGTAGGAATGCGGACTGGCATGGTTGGAACGCAGCGCGCGGCCCATGTCGAAGGTCGTATCGTCCATGCCCAGTGGCGTGAATATACGTTTTTGCATCGCTTCGTCGTAGGCCGCGCCCAGTGGTTTGTCCGGATACGCCACGTGACCGCCAATGTAACCGGCGGCCGAGGCCATCAGGTTGTTGTACTGGTAGACCTCGCCGAAACCGCTGGTCGGGCTGTTGGTGGCCAGTAGTTTGAGCGAGGTCTCGGGCGTGGCGTTTTTGAATTCGAAGATCCACTCCAGATCCTGGCGCGGCAGGCCGGTGCAGGCGCACACCAGGTGTTTGACCTCAACCTTGGACGTGGTTTCCGCGCTGCCCAACTTGAAAGCCGGATAGACTTCGGTGACCTTTTGGTCCCATTTCAGCTTGCCTTCGTCGACCAGCGTCGACAACATCAGCGTGCTCATGCCCTTGGTGTTGGAGGCCGCCATGAACAAGGTGTGCGCATCGACCGGCGCGGGCTTGCCCAGTTCGCGCACGCCGAGGCCGCCTTCGTAGACGATCTTGCCGTGATCCAGCAGCGCATACGACAGGCCGGGGACGCCCAGCACTTTCATGGAATCGCGCAGGAAGGCGCGCAACTGCGCCTGGCGCGCCGCGTCCAGCGGATGCGCCGCGCGGCCGGCGAAAGATTCCGGCAGGTAGTTCTTGGGGCGTAGGCTTTGCAGGGCAAGGTCGAGCGCGGCCTCGCGCTTGCCGACGGTTTGTTCGCTGCCGTCCAGCAGCAGCACCGTCCATTTGCCGCCTTCGCGGAAAGCTTCCGCGTAAATCACTGCTTTTTCGCTGGGGGATGTTTCGTAGCTGGTCGCCTTGCGCTCCTGCCAGCCGTTGCTTGCCTCTTCCACCGTCACCAGTTTGATAGTGCGCTTGAAGGTCGGCTGATAGCGAGTCCATGCGGCAGCAGTTGCCGCCGCAGCATCCGCCGCATCGACTTCGACCAGCACCATGCGGGTATCGCCTTCGGGAGCTTCCAACATGATCAAGCCTGCCTCTTGGCGAGCGGTCCAATCACGGGCGCCGGTGATTTTTGAGACTCCCGCCACCAACGATGTGTCGGCGTCGAGCTTCTGCCCATAGGCGGATGTGCCTAACGCCAGCGCAATGGCGACGGCAATGAACTTACGAACAGGCATAATATGCTCCTATAGATAATTTAATAATTATCATATTAGCATTTTACTGAACGTGAAAAAGCCCCGACTGGATCACCAGAAGGGGCTTTTTCTTATAACTAGCCTGACGATAACCTACTTTCACACTGGTTGCAGCACTATCATCGGCGCAAAGTTGTTTCACGGTCCTGTTCGGGATGGGAAGGGG
>KB906725.1:1228446-1253045 GCA_000381565.1 Oxalobacteraceae bacterium AB_14 | reverse complement strand
GTGCACTTTCATCAAACGTCCACACTTATCGACTGTAAATTTTTAAAGAACTTCAATTCGGCACTGCTTGCAACCGCTGACAAAGCGTTGTGTTTGTCAGTTGCGAAGAAGGAAGATTATGAGGCGTTTTCAGCATTTCGTCAACCTTCTTTTTTCCCGCTCTTCACTGCATTTGCATGCTGCGTTTTGCGGGGAGGCGAACTATAGCAAAGACCTGATCGAACTGCCAAGGTTTATTTTGCGCTGGCACCCTGCTTGCTTATAACCCGCATAGCAACAGCTAAATGCATAGCTTTTGCTCCCATTCTGCACAGGTGCTACATTATGGAACACCTTTGCAGGCAAAGCAGAGCCGCCAACGGCCGCCGGAGACATAGAGAACCATATGGAACGCCAGACTGCTCCAGATCTGAACACCCTACCTGCAAGCAAGGCATGGGCAGACAATATGCCGTTGATTATCGAGACTTCCCATCAGCGGTCGCAGGAGTACGGGCTATGCCCAGAGTCCCCGCCCGACTTCAGCCCACTGGCGCGCAACGATCTGTCGCTACTGATAGAGCAGAATCGCCTGCTGCACGCCCACGCCATCCCGGCGATGGAAACGCTGTATCAACAAATCGTCAACACTCACAACATGGTGATCCTGACGGATGCCAAAGGCGTGATCGTCCACTCACTGGGCGACGACGACTTTCTGGAAAAAGCCAGCCGCGTCGCCTTGCAGCCAGGCGTCGCATGGTCGGAGCAGAGCCGCGGAACCAACGCCATCGGCACCGCCATCGCGGAACGCACGCCGGCGCTGGTCCACGCCGACCAGCACTACCTGTCCGCCAACCACTTCCTCACCTGCTCCGCCGCGCCGATCTCCGACCACCTGGGCAACGTGGTCGGCGTGCTCGATGTCTCCGGCGACCAGCGCAGCTATCATAAACACACCATGGCACTGGTACGCATGTCCGCGCTGATGATCGAGAACCAGCTGTTCTCCGCAACCTTCGAAGAGGCGATCACCCTGCACTTCCACGTGCGGCCGGAGTTTATCGGCACCCTGATGGAAGGTATCGCCTCGTTCAGCCCCGGCGGACGCTTTCTGGCGGCCAACCGCAACGGCTTGTTCCAGTTAGGGCTACCTTTCTCCGCGCTGCAATCGCATACCTTCAGCTCCCTGTTTGGCCTGCCGGTATCCGCGCTGTACGATCACTATGCGACGGCATCGCCAGGTCTGCTGAACCTGTGCATGCACAGCGGCGTACGCGTATATGGACGCGCGCAACTGCGGCTCTCCAATAGCGTCTTCCAGCAGTCGCTGACGGCCGAACGCGCACCACCGGCCAATGCCGCCGTGGCGGCCAACCAGGCGGCGGCCAACGCGCGCCGGCTTTCCGGCCTGCGCTACCTGCGTACCGGCGATCAGCAATTGGAACTGGTGATCGAAAAAGTCACCCGCGTGCTCGGGCGCGACATCCCCATCATGATCATGGGCGAGACGGGCACCGGCAAGGAACTGCTGGCTCAGGCGATCCATAATGATTCGCCGCGCGGAATGAGCCCCTTCGTCGCCGTGAACTGCGCGTCGATTCCCGAGACGCTGATCGAGTCCGAACTTTTCGGCTATGAAGACGGCGCCTTTACCGGCGCGCGCAAGAAAGGCGCGACCGGCAAGATCCTGCAGGCCAATGGCGGCACGCTGTTCCTCGATGAAATCGGCGACATGCCATTCAGCCTGCAAGCCCGCCTGCTGCGGGTGCTGCAAGAACGCATGGTCACGCCGCTGGGCAGCGACAAGTCCATCCCCGTGAACGTGGACCTGATTTGCGCGACCAATCACAATCTGCGCGATCGCATGGCCAAAGGCCTGTTCCGCGAGGACCTTTACTATCGCCTCAACGGATTAGTGGTCAAACTGCCGCCGCTGCGCGAACGCACCGATCTCGAAACCGTGGTCAAGAAGATCCTGGCCACCGAATCGAATAACGGCCGTTACCATGTGTCCGACGAAATCCTGCGGCTGTTCCGTCGCCATCGTTGGCCCGGAAACTTCCGCCAGCTGACCAACCTGCTGCGCACCGCGATCGTGATGGCGGGCGACGAACATGAAATCTGCCTGCGACACATGCCTGACGACTTCCTCGACGATATCGAACAATCGCCTGTCGCGGGCGGCGACACCAGCACCGCGCGCATCGTCGCCAGCGGCGCCAATCTTGAAGAGATGGAGCAATCGGTCATCCTCAAATCGCTGGAGGCACATGGCGGCAATGTATCGGCAACCGCGCGGGCACTGGGCGTGTCGCGCAACACCATTTACCGCAAGGTGCCGAACCTGAAATAGCACGTAGCGCATCGCATCCCTACACGTCGGAGGGAAAACCGGAGGACCGCTTCTCGTGCCCCTGCTTGTCGATCGACATCAGATCGACAGCGGGCAGTTTCGCCGCGAGTGCGCTGGCCCGATCCCATCCCATCACCATGAACGCGGTCGACAATCCATCCGCCAGCAACGCATTCGGCGCCAACACCGTGACGCTCGCCAATTCGTCCGGCGAATCACCGGCGGTCGGATCGAAGATATGGTGATGCCTGTAATCCGGTGTGAAGGTGCATTCGTAGTCGCCGGAGGTGGCGACGCTGCAGCCCTGCGCATACAAGGTGGCCGCCAACGCGCCGGCGTCGCGCGGATCACGCACGCCGAGTATCCAGGGATGGCGCCGGGACTTGCGGCCACGCGCGACAAACTCTCCGGTGTCGAGCAAGGCGTGGCGTATCCCATGCGCCTGAACCGCAGCCAGCGCCTGGTCGGCCGCGTAGCCCTGCGCCAGCCCGTTTAGCGTAAGCGCCATGTCCGGCCGGCCGAACCGGATGATGGCGTCGTCGATCTCCAACTGGCGCCAGCCGACCAGCGCCTGCGCGCGACGGCGCTCCGCTACGGACGGCAGGCCACCGCGCGCCGCCGATTCCGAAAAAAGCCGCCACAAAGGCTGGACCGTCACGTCGAAGGCGCCGTCGCTCATCTGCGATAGTAGCGCGGCCTGCTTCAGCACTTCCAGCAGGCGAGCATCGGGACGGACCAGCATACCATCGCGATTCAGCTGGTACACCTGGCTCGCCGGATTGTAGATGCTCATCAGGCGATCAACGGCCTGCGCGGCCATCAGCCCATCGGCAATCGCGCGCCGCGCAAGGTCGGCATCGTCATGCGCCACCGAGATCGAGATCGTCGTGCCGAAGGCCAGCGCGGCGCCGCTGTGCAGCCTGTCGTTGCCGGACCACGCGCAAGCTGATATGCCGCCTATCGCCCCGATGGCGCTGGCGATAAAGGTACGTCTCTTCATGTGGGGCTCCTTGCGGCGGGCTGGATCGGTATGGTGCGATGGCGCTTGACTTCCATGATGCGCACCGCGCATTTCTCGTCGCTTTCGTAAATCACGACGCAGTCCATGCACTGGAAGCACTCGTCGTAAGCCACGGCGCCGGATGGCGAAATCGCCTGATAGTCGCAACGATGTCGGCAGGTTTGGCACGGTGTGCCGCATTCCTTAAGACGCGGTATCCAGTTGAGAAGGCGGAACCTGCCCAGCAGCGCCAGCGACGCGCCGAATGGACATAAATAACGACAGAAGAACTTGTAGACAAAGCTGCTGGCGATCAGCAGCCCCACCGCGTAGGCGACGTATGGCCAGCTACGCACGAAGCTAAGGGTGATCGCAGTCTTGAACGGCTCCAGCTCCACCAGCTTGTCCGTGATCTCACTGGAAAAGAAAGCACTCGCGACGATTCCAGCCAACACCACATACTTGGCGTGCTTGAGTCGCGCGTCCGTCTTATGCCTGATGTGTAGTTGCGGCACGCGCAGCCACAACGCCAGCTTCCCCGTCAACTCCTGCAACGCGCCGAAGGGACACAGCCAACCGCAGAATGTTCCGCGCCCCCAAACCAGCAGAGACACCAGCACAAAACCCCACAATGCGACCGTCATCGGGTCGAACAGCAGGAACTCCAGGCTGCGCCGCGCCTTCAAGGCCTGGATAACGCCAGTGACATTGACAATCGAAAGCTGTCCCTGCGCGTAGTAGCCGATAAAGCCAACCGTATAGACAAGATAGCCGCGGCGGAACCACTCGAAACGCGCGCCATTTTCGGTCAAGCGCTTCTGCATCAACAGCGCTGCGCTCAGCACCGCCAGTCCGGCCGCCAGCATCGCCAGCTCCCAGCGCCGCTGGCTCCAGATGCCAGGCCAGGATTTGCTGTTATCGTCGACTGCGGTCAGCAAGCGTTCCGGCAGTCTGTAACGCAGATTCAATTCACGGGTAATGCGCTCCGGGTAAACGATGCCTTTGTTGCGCGTGATGGGTAGCGTGAAATCCATCGGCGACGCCGGGTCCAGTCCGGCCTGGCCGATCACGCGCAAGACCGTCACACTATCCACCGCCAGCGGCACGGCCAGTTTCACATCGAGATCCAGGTCGCGCATATCGATGGGCAGATTATCCTGCCGCAGCCGGATGCGGTCCGGCACGCTGCCGGGCACGAAGTCCTCACCCGTCACGCTGTAGCGGCCCGAGGACATTACGATCAGCGCATGGTCGCCCTCCTCCAGGCGCCCCTGCAGCTTGCGCCAGCCCGCCGCCGTCAGCAGGTTGCGGCCTATCGACGGCACGGAAACGCAGGCCAGGTACAAGTCGATGAAGCTGTCATCCGGCCGCGCCTGTGGATCAAGCCCGGCGCCCGCGCTGCCGGCGAACAGCTGCTCGACTTCGCGATTGCTCACGCGCAGATGCTGAACCAGACCGTCCGCCATCATCTGCTTCAAATCCAGTGGCTCGAACACATCCTGGCGCACCCGCGCGATCTGATCGGGATCGCGGCCGGCGGCAAAGCCCAGCTTCTTGCGCGAGACCTTAAGCGCAGCCGCCAGCACGCTCTGGTTGATGATGCGTACCGAGGCCGTGGCCTTGGAGACGCCATCGATATACGCATGCGCCGCATCGGGATGGCGCACCCGGTGCCCTCCCGTTTCGATGCTGATGTTCTGTTTCAGCGACAGATCCTTGTACTGCTTGACGAACTGATAGAGCGGCGCCTCGCCCAGCCCGTCCAGGAACACCGGTTCGTGATGCGACAGCACTTCCACGCCGATGAAAGCGCCCTTGGGATCGATCGCCACCATCAGGTTGAGCGGCACTCCGGCGAAGCCCGGTATCGGCGCCAAATCGATCGACTCGAACACATAGCCCACCAATTCGGTCGCCGTGGCATTTTGCTTAAACAGCGGCCACACCGGCAGCTCGGCATCGCGTTCCCCCACCATCAACGGCGCGGGAAAACGGCGAGCCATCTCGGCCCGCGTGAGCACGCCGGCCTGCGCCGGCGTGGCGCCGAGCACCAGCGCCAGCACACCGGCCAGCAGGCACAGGACGCAGGTCAGCGTAGCCCTCATCAGAAGAAGATGATACCGCCGAGTGAAGCGCCGTTCATCTTGCCCTCGCCACCCGCGAAACCTTTGGAACGGGTCTGGCCGATCTCGCCGACCAGTGTGATCGCGCTGGTCATCGAGTAATACAGGCCGCAAGTCAGGTTGGCGTTGGATTTCAGGCCGCCGGTGCCTGCGGTGTTGTCGTCGTTGCGGCTGATGCCGTAGCTCAGGCCCACCTTGATCTTGTCGGCTGGCTTATAGGTAGCCTGCATGAAGTAGGCCTTGGTCTTGGTATCGCCCTGGTCGGCGTCGGACAATATGCCCAGTCCTTTGCCGCCCTGGAAGTTGGCCAGTACGCCCAGCGGACCGGCCTGGTACGAGGCGCCGACTTCAACACCGTTCATGGTGAAGTCCTTGACGCCCGGCGCGGTGGCGCTGAACTTCTGCGTCTTGGCGCCGACCCAGCCCTTGAAACCGTCGGCCGCATAACTCAATTGCGCCTGCAGCTGCGGGCTCGATTTCGATGAATACGCCGGCGCGGCGACGATGGGCGTATCGGCGACAGGACTGACCAGTGCCGCATCGAAGCCGATGCCGGATGCCGACTTCGGCGCGCTGTAGGCGATCTGGCCGTAGTAGCCCACGTAGCTGTAGCCGGCGCCGATGTGGCCCAACGTTACCCGGCCGCGCTGCGTCGCCTGCACCGGTGCGCCGGCTCCGATCAGGGTCATGTCGGAGAAGATGGCACCGGCGCCGAAGATGCCGTTGTCGCGCCCAAGCTTGATGGTGCCCATCTGCGCATTCCCGAACGTGAAGTAGGCCTGGCGCACATCGATGCCGCTATTGGCGGCGATTGCGCTGTCGGTGGCGGTGGCGTTGTACATTCCGATTAGCGCCTTGACATCATAATCGCCTTGCTTCGACGAGGCCGACGTGACGAGACCATTCGGCAGCAGGCCATTGCCGATCGTGGTGCGATTATTCTCGCCACCGCAGCCCAGCCCCTTGCCGCCCAGCGCCAGCCCGCCCACCGCGTCGCCGTTGCAGCTCACCTGCGTGTAGTAGGCGTTGACGATGCCACCGAGTGAAACGTTCCATTCCCCAGCTTTGAAATCGACAGCCTGCGCACCTTGGGTTCCAGCGACGGCCAGTGCACCGATCATCAGTATTGTTTTCATTTTTTTAGTCTCCAGTATTATTTGCACACATCGGGCGATGTAACTCTCATATCGCAATTTGCATGCCTGCGCGTCGACGCCAGGAGAAGCGCGCCTTATGCATACTGGGTTTGTGCAGAATCGGATCAAGCGTTCCGTTGCACTGTTCAGAATTGGACCGAAAAAAAAGCGGCCGAAGCCGCCCGAAAAAACTACAAGAGATCTTTACTTGGTCGACAGTTTGAAGACCCACACCGAGCCGCCCTGTTCAAGGAAGTTGACCTTCTTCGCCACTTCGCCGCCCCACAGCGGCACCGCACCGCCCCAACCCGAAACCACGGCGACATACTGCGTATCGCCATCCTGCCAGGTGACCGGCGGCGCGACCACGCCGGAACCGGTCTGGAACTTCCACAGCTCCTTGCCGCTCTTCGCGTCCAGCGCTTTCAGATAGCCTTCCGGCGTACCATAGAACACCAGGCCGCCGGCCGTCGTCATCACGCCACCCCACAACGGCGCGTTGTTCTTGACCTCCCAGACGATCTTGCCGGACTTGGGATCGACCGCGCGCAGCGCGCCGATGTAGTCGTCAAACAGCGGATGAATGGTGAAGCCCGCCCCGAGGTAAGCGCCGCCTTTCTTGTAGCTGATCGGCTCATTCCAGATATCCATGCCCCACTCATTGGCGGGCACGTAGAACAAACCTGTCTGCTGGCTGTAAGCCATCGGCATCTGGTTCTTCGCGCCCAGGAAGGCCGGCGCCGAGAACACCGTGCTGCCCTTCTTGCCTTCCTCGCCCTTGGTCGGATCGCCGGGACGATTGGCGGCGATGAAGTTCGGACGGCCAGTCTTGATGTCGATGCTGGAGGCCCAGGTAATCTTCTTCACAAACGGGAAGGCGTTTTGCAGCTTGCCGTTGTTCGCGTCGATCACGTAGAAGAAGCCGTTGCGGTCGGCCTTGCCGCCATACCGTTTGCCGTCCATGTCGAAGGTGACGAATTCATTGGCGCCGTCGAAATCCCACGAATCGTTGGGTGTGTTCTGGTAAGCCCATTTTATCTGTCCTGACTTCACATCCAGCGCCACCGTCGACGACGAATACAGATTGTCGCCGGGGCGCAGATGGCTGTTCCATGGCGCCGGATTGCCGGTGCCGAAGTAGGCCAGGCCGGTCTTGGAATCGTAGGTGCCGCCCATCCAGGTCGAGGCGCCGCCGGTCTTCCACAGGTCGCCCGGCCAGCTCTTGTTGAGCGTACCGGAGATGCCGTTCTCGATGGCCTTGCCATCCTTGTCGTAGCGGTAGCCCATGTGTCCTTCGACGGTGGGACGGGTCCACAACAATTCGCCGGTCAGCGGATTGCGCGCTTCCACGCGGCCGACGATGCCGAACTCGCCGCCGGAGACGCCTGTCAGCAGCACGCCGTCGGCGATCAACGGCGCCGCCGTCATCGAATAGCCGGCCGCATAGTCATCGACCTTTTCCTTCCACACGACTTTGCCGGTGTCCTGGTTCAGCGCCACCAGCTGCGCATCGAGCGTGCCGAAGATGACCAGGTTGCCGAACAAGGCCGCGCCGCGATTGACCACGTCGCAGCAAGGCATGATGCCGTCCGGCAGACGGTGCTCATACTTCCACAGCTTGGCGCCGGTCCTCATGTCCACGGCGAAGATGCGCGAGTACGAGGCGGTGACGAACATCTTGCCTTTGTAGATCAGCGGCTGCGATTCCTGGCCGCGCTGCTTCTCGCCCCCAAACGAGAAAGACCACGCCGGAACCAGCTTGGCCACGGTCTTGGTGTTCACCTGGGTCAGCGGCGAATAGCGCTGGCCCTCCGAGCCGATGCCGAACGACAGCACGCTGTCGGTGCTGGATGCCGCGTTCTTCAGCATGGCCGACGTGACGTCGGCCGCCTGTGCCAGCGACAGGAAGGATATCCCCGCCAGCGTTGCGATGACTTTTTTCTGCACAATCTTCTCCGGTTTTTATGTTTTGGTTTGCTGTGGTGTGCTGCTATGCGGGCGGCTTCAAGGCCGCCAACTCTTCGTCGCTGAACAGGCGCGAACGGGTCAGGAAGCGCCTGCCCGTGCCGTTATCGAGCGAGAACATGCCGCCGTTCCCTTCGACCACGTCGATGATCAGCTGGGTGTGTTCCCAGTACTCGAACTGCTCGCTACCCATGTAGAACGGCGTCCCGTCCAGGTTGCCGAGGTAGACATCGGTGTCGCTGATGGCAAACTCGCCGGCGGGGTAGCACATCGGCGTGCTGCCGTCGCAGCAGCCGCCGGATTGAAAGAACATCAGCGGCCCGTGACGGCTGCGCAGGACAGCGATCAGCTCGAGCGCCGCCGGTGTAGCCGTAACGCGGGCGATGATGTGGTCCATGGTTAGAAGAAGCCCAGTGCGTTCGGGCTGTAGCTGACCAGCAGATTCTTGGTCTGCTGGTAGTGGTCCAGCATCATCTTGTGGTTCTCGCGGCCGATGCCCGACTGCTTGTAGCCGCCGAAGGCCGCATGCGCCGGATACAGGTGATAGCAATTGGTCCAGACGCGGCCAGCCTGGATCGCGCGGCCGACGCGGAAGGCGCGCGAACCGTCGCGCGTCCACAGGCCGGCGCCCAAACCATACATGGTGTCGTTGGCGATGCTCAGTGCTTCCGCTTCATCCTTGAAGGTCGTCACCGACACCACCGGTCCGAAGATCTCTTCCTGGAAGATGCGCATCTTGTTGTGGCCCTTGAAGACGGTTGGCGTCACGTAGTAGCCTTCCTTCATGTCGCCGCCCTGCACATGGCGCTCGCCGCCGGCCAGCAATTCGGCGCCCTCCTGCTTGCCGATATCGATATAGGACAGGATTTTTTCCAGCTGCTCGTGCGACGACTGCGCGCCCAGCATGGTGCTGGCGTCGAGCGGGTTGCCCTGCTTGATCGCGGCCACGCGGGCCAGCGCGCGTTCGATGAATTTCTCGTAGATCGATTCCTGGATCAGCACGCGCGATGGGCAGGTGCATACTTCGCCCTGGTTCAACGCGAACATCGCAAAACCTTCCAGGCATTTGTCGAAGAAGGCGTCGTCGGCATCCATCACGTCTTCAAAGAAGATGTTCGGCGATTTGCCGCCCAGTTCCAGCGTCACGGGAATCAGGTTCTGCGCCGCGTACTGCATGATCAGGCGGCCGGTACCCGTTTCGCCGGTGAAGGCGATCTTGGCGATGCGCTTGTTCGAGGCCAGCGGCTTGCCCGCTTCCAGGCCAAAGCCGTTGACCACATTCAGCACGCCAGGCGGCAGCAGGTCGCCGATCACCTCCAGCAGCACCATGATGGAGGCCGGGGTCTGCTCGGCGGGCTTGAGCACCACGCAGTTACCGGCGGCCAGCGCCGGCGCCAGCTTCCACACCGCCATCAGGATAGGGAAGTTCCACGGGATGATCTGGCCGACCACGCCCAACGGCTCATGGAAGTGATAGGCGTAGGTTTCGGAGTCGATCTGCGCGACCGAGCCTTCCTGAGCGCGGATGCAACCGGCAAAATAGCGGAAGTGGTCGATCGCCAGCGGGATGTCGGCGGCGGTGGTTTCGCGGATAGGCTTGCCGTTGTCGATGGTTTCGGCGGTGGCGATCAGCGCCAGGTTGGCCTCCATGCGGTCGGCGATCTTGTTCAGGATATTGGCGCGCTCGGTTTGCGAGGTCTTGCCCCATGCGTCCTTGGCGGCGTGGGCGGCGTCCAGCGCCAGCTCGACGTCCTCCGCGGTGGAGCGGGCCACTTCGCAGAATACCTGGCCGGTGATCGGCGTGACGTTGCCGAAGTATTCGCCCTTGACCGGGGCGACGAATTTGCCGCCAATGTAGTTGTCGTAGCGTTGCTTGAATGGATTGGCAACGCCCAGTTTGCTGATGTCTGCGAGATTCATGTCGTCCTCTTTCTGCTGTGGTTTTTGTGAGGCCGCGTAACGCGGCGGTGGGTACTGCGCCCTCTCCTTTTCGCAAGCACCGTGCCAGCTGCGTTTTTGCCGGTGCGGCGCATGGAGTACTGGGGCGGGCGGCACCGGGAAGCTGTGCCTGGACTGTGACACCTGTTCAGGTTTGGAACAGGTGTTTGACCATGGAGCAGCTCTTCAGCGGATCACCACGCCCCATGGCAATTCGCCGACCGCGACATCGGCCCGCTTCGCCGCAGCAGCGGTATCGATCACGGACACGCTGTTCGAACGGCCGTTTGCCACGTAAAGCTTGGCGCCATCCGGCGTCAAGGCCATGTTCCAGGGTCGCTTGCCAACTGCAATGGTGGCGCTGACGGCGTTGGTGGCGGTATCGATCACCATCACATTGGCGTCAACGCCGTTCGACACATAAACCTGCCGGCCACTGGGATGCACGGCGATGCCGTTGGCGTTCTTCCCGGCCGCTATGCGCGCCGTCGTCGCCAGCGTCGCCATGTCGACCACGTACACCGCGCCTGCCAATTCGCAAGCGACGTAGGCGCGGACGCCATCGGGGCTAAAGCCCATGCCGCGCGGCCGCAGACCCACGGCCACCGCGCCGACCTGGCGCCGCGCGGCGACGTCGATCACGTCGACCTGCTCGGCCTCCTCCGCGCTGACCAGCAGCCAGCGGCCGTCCGGGCTAAAAACCGCGTGCTCGGGGTTCTTGCCTTTCACGGCGATATCCGCCAGCACCTGCCCGGAGCCGGCGTCGATCAAGGTCACGCTGTTGCTCTCCTCGACCGCCACTGCCACGTACCGGCCGTCCGCCGATACGTTCACGCCCTCGGGCGACCTGCCCAATGCGATGCGGCGCACCGTGGCGCCGCTGGCGGTATCGATGACCAGCAGCGCGTTGCTGGCGGCGTCGGTCACGAACAGCCGCGCACCGCCTGGATCGGCAGCGATGCCCCGTGGCCGTTTGCCGGCGGCGATTTCGCGCACCACGGCGTCGCTGGAAGTGTCGATCACACTGATGCTGCCCGACTTTTCGTTTGGCACATAGGCAAAGGGAGCGGCCAACGCCGGGCCGCACAGCAAAAAGACCAGGGAAGACAGGATGCGAGAGCTGTTCATGGATGTCGCCTTTCAGGAAAATGCCATCACCGTTGCAATCGGCGTGCCACCGCAAGACCAGGATGGCAGGTATATTGCTTACTGGTCCGGTATAACCCAGACCAAAACGGAGACAATATGAAGCAAGCCTTTTTCCCATTGAACGCAGTGGCGGCGCTGTTCGTCCTGAGCGGCGGCGCCATGGCGGCCGACGATGCCGCACCGCCGGCGGAGGTGGTGGTGGTCAGCGCCACCCGCGTCGGACACACGGTGTTCGACATGCCGGCCGCCATCGACGTCATCGATGCGGAACGCATCCGCGACAGCCAGGCGCGCGTCAACGCCAGCGAGGCGCTGGCAGCCGTTCCTGGCCTGGTGGCGCAAAACCGCCAGAACTACGCACAGGACCTGCAAATCTCCTCGCGCGGATTCGGCGCCCGTTCGGCTTTCGGCGTGCGCGGCGTGCACCTGGTCGCAGATGGTATCCCGGCCAGCATGCCGGACGGCCAGGGCCAGGCCGCCACCTTCAACCTCGACATGGCCGAGCGCATCGAAGTGCTGCGCGGTCCTTTTTCCGCCATCTACGGCAATCACTCCGGCGGCGTGATCCAAGTGTTCACGCGCGACGGCGAAGGCCCGCCATCGGTGGAGACCACGCTGACCACCGGCAGCTACGGCAGCCGCAAGGTCGATCTGAATGTGCAGGGTAAGCAGGCAGGCATCGGCTATGTGCTGGATGCGTCGCGTTTCGAAACCGACGGCTACCGTGCCCACAGCGCCGCCACCCGCGACCAGGCTTTCGCCAAGCTGACGCTGGTGCCGATGTCCGGCGCCAACCTGACCATCGTCGCCAACGCGCTGCGCCAGGACGACACCCAGGACGCACTGGGCACGACTTGGGCCACCTACCAGCGCGACCCGCGCGCCGGCGAGATCGACGCCACCGATACGCAGAACCCGAAACGCACACTGGCCGACCGCTACAACACTCGCAAAAGCATCGACCACCAGCAGATCGGCGCCAGCTGGGAGCAGCGCTTCGGCGAAGACCGGCTGCGCGTGACCGCTTACGGAGGCAATCGCGGCGTAATCCAGTACCAGTCGTTTTCCAAGGCCTTCCAGGCGCCGGCCACGCACTCCGGCGGCGTGGTCGACTTCGACCGCGACTTCCACGGCACGGACTTGAACTGGCTGCACGTGGGCGAACTGGCGGGCGGCAAGCTCAGTACCACCATCGGCCTGGAATACGGCCGCTCCAGCGACGCTCGCCGGGGCTACGAAAACTTCATCGGCACGCAATTCGGTGTGAAGGGCGCATTGCGCCGCGACGAGAACGACAAGATCACCAGCCTCGATCCGTATATGCAGACGGAATGGCAGTCGGGCGCATGGATGGTGAGCGCGGGCCTGCGCCACAGCAGCGTGAAGTTTTCGGTGGAGGACCACTTCCTCAGCAACGGCAACGACAGCGGCAGCCTCGAATACAGCCATACCACGCCGGTGCTCGGACTGCTGTACCGCCTTTCGCCGGCGTTGAACGTGTACGCCAGCGCGGCGCGCGGCTTCGAAACACCGACGCTCAATGAGCTGTTTTACTCCGGCACCGGCGGCGGCTTCAACTTCCGTTTGCAGGCCGCGCAGAGCACCCATCTTGAAACCGGCATCAAGGCGCGGCTGGGCGACACCACGCGCATCAACGCCGCTGTCTTCCAGGTCCGCACGCGCGACGAACTGGCGGTCGACGGCAGCGTCGGCGGCCGCACCAGCTATCGCAACGCCAGCCGCACGTTGCGTCAAGGGATGGAGCTGTCGTTAGAGACCGCATGGAACCATGGCCTGAGCGCGCGGGCGGCGTTGACCAGTTTGCGCGCCGTCTATGATCAAGGCTTTGGCGCGGTTGCTGAAGGCAGCCGCCTGCCTGGCGTCCCGAACGCCAACGCCTACGGCGAGCTGGCTTGGAAGGACAGCGCCAATCGCTTTGGCGCCGCACTGGAAGCTGTAGCCAGCAGCAAAATCTACGCGGACGACGCCAATGCCGACAAGGCCGCGCCGGGCTATGGCGTGCTCAATGCGCGCGTCAACGCCAGCCAGCAGTGGCAAGGCTGGCGTTTCAAACAGTTCGTGCGCTTGAATAATCTGCTGGACAAGCGGTACGTCGGTTCGTTGATCGTCGGCGACACCAACAAACGCTATTATGAAGCCGCGCCTGGGCGCAACTGGCTGATCGGCGCCAGCGCCCAGTACCAGTTCTAGAAGCGGTAATGCAATCCGGCCGCCACAGAACGCGGCGCGCCGGGTGCGACGAAGCGAGTGAGTGCCGCTTCGCCGCCCTGCTGCAGCAAGGCGCCGTTGGGGAACATGTCGGCCGCCACCGCACCGTAGCTCTCGTAGCGGCGATTGAACGCATTATTCACGCGCACATGCCACTCCCACTTCGCATCCGGACGATAGCTGGCATGCAGGCCCGCCAAGGCGTAGCCGCGAATGCGCCAGTCAGCCGATCGCGGCGCGGCCTTGCCATCCTCGTTGCCCTGAGTCGTCATGTCGGACAAAGCCATCAACTCGACGCCCACGGACAGGTGCCGCGCTGCGCTCCAGTCCAGCCCCATTTTCAGCGTACTGCGCGGCAGGCCCGCAAGGCGCGTGCCCGGCATCACGTGGACATTGCGCGCGCCGGTGAATAGATCGCCTTCCACATCGTAGACCGCGTCCAGGTAGCTGTAGTTCAAGCGCGCCGACCAGTCGCCGAACCGGTAGCTTGCGCTGAGGTCCGCACCTTGATGGCGCGTGCGGCCGAAGTTGGAAAAATAGCCTTGCTGCGCGATACCGGCACTGCGAAACAGGATATCGTCGCGATTGACGGTGCGATACGCCGATACTGCGGCCGTGCCACGTCCGCCCTTCCAGCGAGCGCCCGCTTCGGCGGTGCGCGAGACGACCTGCCTCAGGTACGGGTCCGATTGCAGGCCGACCGGCAGACGGCACGGCTGTTCGGGATCGGCGCAACCCAGTTCGATCACGGTCGGCACCCGGTTGCTCTGCGACAGATTGGCAAACAGCGTCCAGCCGCCGCGCATACGGCGCGCCACGCCAATGGCGGGATTGAGCTTGCGATAACTGAATGCCTCGGCAGGTTGCGTCTGATCGTCGCGGCGCAGCTGGTTGCTCACCTTGGCGTGGCTGTAGCGGGCGGACATGGTCAGCCAGGTATCTGTCTCCACGGACCAGGTATCGGCCGCATACAGCGCCGTTGCCCGTGCATGGCCGCTGACCGATGATCCGGCCACCTGTTCCGAATCCGCATCCAGAACTACCGAACGGTCCGGGGCAAAGCCAGCCTCCTGCCCATACTGCGAAAAACCCACACTGGCGCGGTCGAACGCCAACCCGGCGGACAATTGATGCCGGCCAGCGTCCTTGCTGAAATGTGTGCTCAATCCCTGGCTGCGCTGGCGAGTCCCGGTCATGTTGTAGACCGCCGGTCGCGGGCTTTCACCTTCAGTGTAGGCATCGTTGATGTCACCGTTGATCGTATCGCGACGGCTATTGCGCGCATACACCGAGGTGCTCAGCTCCGTGCGATCGTCGAAACGATGCGTCATGCTGAAAACGATCTGGCGCAGGCGGTTGCGCGTTTTGTCGGGTGATGTGTAGACGGCGCGGCGGTTCTGTTCATACAAATCGTCGGGCAGCAGGCCATTGCCCACCAGGCGGCTGCGGCCGGCCAACAGAGCGACGCTCCACTCGTTGTCGCCCGCGACTCCGGCCAACTTGACGTAGGCATTGGCCAGCCGTCCATCCGAGTTGTCGCGCCAGCCCTTGTCGCTAAAGGCCGTCCCTGCGATGAAAGCGTTCCAATGTTCGCCGCTGTCATAGCCATAGGCCAGGTCGGCGCGACGCTGGCCATTGCTGGTGCCCGATACGCCAAGATCGGCTCCCGGATGACTTTTCCCGGACTTGGTGCCCAACACCAGCGCGCCGCCCAAGGTATTGAGGCCATACAGCGGATTCGATCCCGGCGCCAGCATCACATTGCCGATCGCCGCCTCGGGCAGCATGTCCCAGTTGACCACGTCGCCGAATGGTTCGTTGACGCGCACCCCGTCCAGGTACACCGAAATACCCTGCGACGCACCCAGCACCGGCGAGGCGCGAAAGCCGCGATAGGTGATGTCGTTCTGGAACGGGCTCCCCGACACTTCGTTGATATTCACGCCAGTCAGGTTACGCGCCATGAACTCACCGAGGTTTTGGCCGGCGGCGGCGCCCACCGCGATGGCGTTCGCCGTTTGCACCTGGTAGGGCAGCTGGTTGCGGTCCACGCCAAGGCCAGGCAAGGGCGCAACGCCGACGATATCCACCGACAGCATGGCGGTAGCCGGATAGGCGGCCACTGCGCCATCGGCCGAAGCAGCCGCACCGCACGCCAGCAGCAAGCCGCCCGCCGCCGCATAGCCGCGCATCACGGCATCTGCTCGTGCACGCCGTACCGGGCAAAGATGGCTTGCAGTTCGCCGGAGGCCTTCATTTCATTGACTGCAGCCTGGAGCAACCTCGCCATATCCTGGTCGTCCTTGCGCACCGCCATGCCCACCGCCCATCCTGCGCGCGGCAGGCGCTGGAACGCTACTTCGTTCAGCGGAAAGGCGGGATCGTCCCGGAACACGGCATCGATCTCGGAGCGGTTGGCCAGCACGGCGTCGAGTTGGCCCGCCTTGAGTTGTTCCAGTGCTTGCGCGGCTGTGTCGAAAATCCGCACCTTCTCGCGGAAGCGTCCATTGCCTTCACCCAGCAGCACCATCGCCGCGATGGAGACCTTCTCCACGCCGACGGTCTTGCCACTCAGCGCATCGATGCCTTCGAAGCTCGGCATGCTGCGCGCACTGCGCACCAGCCGCACCGTCTCGACATGATAGGGCGCGAAGATGGTGACCTTGCCATTTTCGTTCATCAACTGGGGTTCCACCGGCACGTGCAGCAATATGTCCGCCGGGCCGTAGCCGAGGTAGTGTCCCTTCCAGACCATGTTGCGCAGGTCGTCCCCGAGGTTTTCACCTGCGGGAAAAGGCAGCAGGCTCAGTTTCAAGCCTAGCTTGGCGGCCAGCGCCTGCGCCACATCCACATCGATGCCCGCGCCCCGCTCGGAGAACGGCGCAAACTGCTCATACACCGCCACCTTGAGCGAACCGGATAGACGGATCTTGTCCCAGTCCGCATGCGCGGGCGCCGCGACGCCCACCAGCGCGGCGACAAGAGGAATCAGCGCACCAGCGCGCAAACGAAAATTCGACATGGTCTGCTCCCCGATCAGTTGGCGGCGTCGCGACGGACTTCGAGGTAGGTCTTGATGGCCCACATGGCTTCCTGATTGAAGACCCCCTCAAACGGCGGCATGTAGACGGCGCCGTTACGCACCTTGCCGTGCCGGATCGAGTTCAGGAAATAGTTATCGGTCTCCTTGTAGCAGGCCTTCTTCTTGATGTCATTTTTAACGTCGGTGCAGTCGCGATCCAGTTGGCGCAGATCCGGCGCAATGCCGCCGGTGACGGCCTCCAGACCGTGGCAGCGGGCGCAGTTCTGGTTGTAGGCGGAGGTGCCGATTTTTAATGCAAGCTTGTTGCCGCGATAAGGATTCTGGTCCAGCCATTTTTCGCCGAGCGGCGTCAGGCCCGTGGTGTCCACCGCCTGCGGCACGACGTTGCCGTGGGCGGTGGCATAGAGGGATGTCGTGGCTGCGGCAGCGATGACGGTCACGATGGCGAGAATGCGGAATGGATGGTGCATGATGTCTCCTGGCTGTTTTAATGAGTGATATACAGCCACTGAGCAAATGCCATGCCACGCATTTCTCGCCTTGACCCATCGCACAACTGCTCCAATTTGGCACAGCTGTCACAACCCGGATGTTCAACGCAGGCTGACGGTCTGGCGTTTCCAGGCCGGGTCCTGCCAGCGATAGAACATGCTGAGCGACGACGGCTTGTCGGCGGTCTTCAACGTCGCCAGCGTGTTGATCTCCACCAGTTCAAAACTACGTTTGAACTTGCCCTCCACACGGGCCTCCCGCGCCACCAGCATGTTCTGTGATCCCGGCACCCAGCCGGCAAATTCGGCATAGCCAATATCGGGATCGGCGGCGGCCGGCGGCAGCACATCGACCAGCCAGCCGGCTCTGGTCTGATGGAACAGCCACATCTCGCGCCAGCCGTCCATCGGTTGCACCGCCAGCGACAGCGCCGTACCCTGCGTATTGACGCGTGCAGACGCAGGCCAGACAACGCCGTAACTACAGCGACGCGCCAACGCATGCTGCTGATCGTGTTTTGGGTCGACCAGCGCGACACAGGTTTCGCCCGGCTGCCCGGCCATCACCAGTATGCGCAGGCCTCCCTGTGACGCCGGCACCGCCGGCACTTTGGTGGCCGCCGGCTGCTGGTGCGCCGTGCCCTCCGCCGCCCAGCGCACACTACCTACGCGCACACCGGCTTCGGCAAAGGCGGCGGCGTCGTCCTCGGTCAACTCCGCAGGTTCCACCATTCCCAGTTCATCCAGCGCACGCTGGGCTGGCGCTGCTGCCGGTTCGCCCTTGCGCGCCCGCGCAAACGCTACCGACGACCACACCGCCGCACGCCGCATGTGGATGCGATTACGCACATGCGGCCGCAGGTCCTTCATGTCGACTCGCTCCAGCACCTCGGCGCGCCACTCGTCCAGCGCCACGCGCGCGCCGGGCCGCAGCGCCGGGTCCACACATTCCTGGCGCGTCAGTCCCAGCACCGCTGTTGCGCGTTGCCGCGGCTCCGACAGCATCGCCAGCACGCGCCTGAAGGCCTCGCCGTCGTAGCACAGCTGCATGCGGCCTTCACGCTCGAAGCTGCGGATACCAACGCCGTATGTGGACACCACTTCCAGATGCGCCGCGATCGTGGCATCGCCTTGCTTGCTCTGCCTGGAGGAAGCGCGCCGCGCCAGCCGCTCGGCCATGGTGCCCAGCGCATCGAAAGGTTCCGCCGTGATCGCCGCCGGTGCGGCCTTCAGGTAGGCCGCCGCATAGCCGATACCGAGCGATTCCGCACCCGGCGTGTCGCGCAGGAAGCGCACCACCGACAGCAGCTCCGGCGCATCTGCCGGCGCCAGCGAGACCCTGCGCACCTGCGAAGCGCGTATATAGCCGGCACGCTCGCGGCGATAGTCGTAGACCTGCAAGAAGTCCTGTTTCTCGCCGCGTATTTCCAGGCTGTCGCCCTGCCACAGGACGGCCTGCCGCTGTGGCGTATCCTTGGGTGCGGCGCGCAACGCGGCCTGGTCCTGCGTAACGATCGCCAGTACGGCGGCAGCTGCAATCATCGACATGATTATTGTCCTTCCTTGGCGCTGTCCGCAGCTTGGGCGCTGACTGTCGCCATGCGCGGCTGCTTGCCCTGCTGGCTGCCCAGCAGCGCCGAACCGATAAATCCGCCATCTGTCGGCGACGGCGCGATGATGACCGATACCTTGTCCGACAGTTTGTCCACCATCGTCTTCTGGATCAGCAGCGGATTGCGGGTAATCAGATCACCCTCGCGCTCCATCTGGGCCGCGGCCACCTTGCCCACCAGTTCCTGGCGATAGGCTTCCGCATCCGCCAGCTTGCGGCGCGAATCGGCTTCGCCTGCGGCTTCAATGACGCGCGCCTGGGCGTTGCCCTCCGAGGTTTTGATGCGCGCCATTTTCTCAGCTTCCGCTTCCAGTTTGCGCTGCTCGATCTGCTTCTGCTTGAACGGCAGCACATGCGCCATCGCCTGCTCCTGCGCCCTGGCCGCGATGATTTGTTCATTGCCGGCTGCTTCGGCTGATTTTTCGCGGCGGATCTTGTCAGCATCGGCTTCGAGCGCGGTCTGCTTGACCTGCTTCTCCTTCAACTCCAGCGTGTAGCGCATCTTTTCCGTTTCCAGTTCTTCCGCCAGCAGCTTTTCCATGCCGGCACGGTATTCTTCCGGCAGCGTGATCTTGCCGATGGTGATGCCGCGCAGCGTGATGCCGTCAGCCGCCAGCTTGGGCTTGAGCTCAGCCTCGATCGCCTGCTGGATCTCGGCGCGTTTAGTCGAGAAAATCTCGCGCACGGTGTAGCGGGTGAACACCTTGTAGATCACTCCCTGCACCGCCGGCTCGACGATGGAACCATTGATGTCCGGCGGCAGCGACTGCGCCATGGCTGCCACACGGCTCACATCCAGCGCATAGCGCACCGACATGTCCACACCCAGCGCCAGGCCCTCGACCGACTGGAACGGCGCATCGTCGTTACCGGCCGGGCGGTACACCTGGTCGCGCAGCGACACCAGGCGCAGCACATGCACACCGGGCACCATGAACACCGCGCCATCGCGCACGGTGACGGCGGAGCCGGTCAACTGGTTGATGCGGATGCCCAGGCTGCCGTTTGCCACTTTGGCCATTGGTGGATGCGTGACCAGGCCATAAACGGCGGCACCGGCCAGGCCCAGCGCCACCAGCATCGCGCCGTTGCGGCGCATGCCGTTCACCGCAGCACCGGCGCCGCCGCTTAACGCAGCGCGCACCGCCTGCACCATCCGTTTGATCCGTTCTGCCATGATATTCACCTTCTGCTGGTTGTTTAAGTTCAGGGCCTATCCCTGGACTGCATGGTGCGCCGGATGTGGCGGAAGTATCAACGCTGCCGCCGTCCGGCTTTGCTACGGCCGCGTGAAGAAATCCTCACAGCCGATTTGTGACTTTTTCCGTAAAAGCGTGGATACTCGCTGCATTGACAGTCAGTGGAGTACAGCATGGCCAAAGTCGCCGTCATCGAGGACGATCTTCCGACCAGCAATCAGCTGCGGGCGTGGATAGAATCGGCGCGGCCCGGCATCGTGGTCGACCAATGGTTCAGCCGCGACGATGCCGAGGCGGCAATCGCCCGCGAGCGCTATGACCTGGTCGTGCTCGACATCGAACTGGGACGCGAACGCCATGCGGGCGTCGCCATCATCAACGCCATCAACAAGCGGCACGCGACGCCGGTGCTGGTGGTGTCGGCCATGCCCTCCACCATTTACCGCAGCATCATGAAGGCGTTGGATGCCTGGGACTATCTGCAGAAAGCCACTTTCGAGGAGGCTGACTTCATCGAGACTTTCCTGGAGATCCTGCGCTCGGTGAAGGATAAGCCGGAGCCGGCGTCCGTCGCGGCCAACGATGAGCTGAGCATGGATCCGCTGCGCCAGCGCACGCCGACCTGGCGCGGCCACCGCATCAACCTGCCGCTGACCGCGCAGCGCATCCTGGCGGCGCTGTTTGCGCGGCGCGGCCAGGTGGTGTCCTACGACGAGTTGTTCGAGGTAGTGAAGAGCGGCCGCAATCGCGACAACATCCGCAAGCATGTCAGCACCATCCGCGACGCTTTCCGCGAGATCGATCCCAGCTTCGCCTGCATCGAGAACATCCCCATGCGCGGCTTCCGCTGGGCCGACACCGAAAGCCGCCGACCGTGAACTGGCGCCGGCTCAGCCTTGTTCCCTATCGACTGCGGCTGCTGCTGCGCGCGGCCTTCGTGTTCCTGATGGCGGCGACGGTGGGCCTGGCATTGTCGGTGCTGCAGCAGGAGAAGCAGCTCAGCTACAAGAACTATCAAGGCAACTTCCACAAGACGCGCGTGCAGGTGGCTGCGACGCTGCGCCATCCAAGCGGCCAACTGGCACTGCTCAATCCACAGCCTGCAGCCAACGGCGCGGCGCTGCATCCGCTGCTGCTGCCGTTTGCCGCGCTTGATTTCGACGACCTGCAAAAAGTGCAGCAAGCGGTGGCCATGTCCGGCTGCCTGGCGCAATATGGCAACAACGGCTCTCTGTGTGTCGGCATCGGTAACAATCCCTGGGCAGGCGGTTTCATTTATGTCGCCGGCACATTCGACGGCGCGCAGTTGGTCGCGCACACCCGCGGCGACCAGGTGGTGGATCAGGCGCACCGCGTCAAGGTCAGGGTCAGCCTGCGCGGCCGGACTTATGAATGGATCGCGCCGTTCGAGGAAAGCAGCGAGCCGCAAACGCCGGGACGCAGGTACGCTGGCATGCGCGGCCGCTTGACCGGATTCGCCGCCGCCGATGTGGCGCGGGCCAAGGCGCCGGCGGTCAAGGACTTCCGCGGGTGGATCTGGCAGAACCCGCGCTGCACCGCCCCAAATCTCTCCGATGACGATCCAGCCTGCGCGCGCAGCGCTTTCTTCTCGCTGCGTTTGCCGGTCGGCGTGCTGCAAGATGCGCTGTTCGAAAGGCGCCGCCCCGTCTGGCCGCCTGGAGACCTGGACCACATCGATGTCCGCATTGCGGTGCTGCCACCGGGTGACGGTCCCCCACTGCTCGACAGCGCCACTGGCCCCAGTACGCCGCCGTTCTCGCTGGCGGACTTGAAGTCCATGCTGCTGCCGGGCGAAAGCCTGCGAATCCGCCGCATGACAGATGGCACATCGCCGGCAGCCACACTGCCGTTGCTGGTGGCTCCAGTCGATCCGGAAGACCAGTCCTGGCATTTCGTCACAACGCTGATCCGTCATCTGCCGGTGGACGCCTACGACGTGCCGCTGGAGGCCAGGGAAGTCATCGCCACGCCGGCCGGGAGTTATGAAGTACTGCTCAAAGGCGATGTGCGCAGCGTCAGCAGAAGCCTGAGCGTGGTGGCCAGCCGGCTGGTGTGGTTTGTCGGCGCGATGCTCGCCGCGCTGATGCTGGCTTGGCTGGTGATCGAGATCGGCATCATCCGCCGCATCAAGGTGCTGATCAAGCGCGCCGACGATGTGGGCGAACGCGTCAAGGCGGCGCGCGGCTTCTCCGAAGCCGACCTGGCCGATCTGCGCGGCGAGGACGAACTGGGCGTGCTGGCGACCGGTCTGCACGATTTGCTGCGCCGGGTGCGGGAGGATGTCGAGCGCGAGAACATCCGCGCCGAACAGGAGCGCGACATGTGGCACGCGGTTGGCCACGAGATCATGTCGCCCTTGCAGTCGCTGATGGTCTTGCATGGCGCCCCCGAGGACGAAAGCCATCGCTATATCACCCGCATGCAGCAGGCGATCCGCGTGCTGTATGGGCGCGCATCTCCAAGCGAAGCATTTCAGTCATCCGAACTTCAGGTCACGGAGGTTGATTTGACGGCATTCCTGCAGAACGTCGCCGAGAATGCGTCGTGCATCGGCATTCACGATGTGGTGTTCCAGGGAGCGGCCCAGGCGTTGATCGCGCGCGCCGATGAGTATTCGCTGGAAGATGTCGTCACTCATGTGCTGCGCAACGCCGACCGTTATCGCGTGCAGGGCAGCGCGATCACCATCGCACTGCAAGGCAGCGACACCGGCGCGACGATCACCATCCACAACCGCGGACCGCAGATAGCACCTGACATGATCGCCAAGATTTTTGAATACGGCGTGTCGGACCAGCCGGAATCCGGGGCCAATGGCAATCGTGGCCAGGGCCTGTTTGTCGCGCGCACCTATATGGCCAAGATGGGCGGCACTATCGTCGCGCAAAACCTGTCCAATGGCGTATCCTTCATACTCAATCTACAGCGCGGCGGCTGACATGACATCTTCACCAACGCAGAAGTATGACGCCATCGTAGTCGGCAGCGGGCCAGGGGGCGCCAGCGTCGCGCGCGAATTGGCGCGCCGGCGGTTGCGCGTATTAGTGCTGGAACAAGGCAGCGCCGCGCCACTGCAGGGAACACTGTCGCAAATGGCCGGCATTGCCGCCGTGCCGGGCAAGGGTGCATTTATCCATCGCGACGGCTCACTACTGGTGAGCGGTAGCGCCGCTGGTGGCACATCGACCATCAACTTCGCCACTGCCGCGCCGCCGCCACTGGCGATGTTTTCAGCGCACGACATCGATCTTGCGCCAGCACTGGAATCCTTGCGCGCCGAACTGCCGATGGGACCTCTTCCCGATGAACTGATCGGACCCATGGCCCGTCGCATCCAGCTCGGCGCCGAAGCGCTGCAGCTGGCTTGGCGCAAACTCGACAAGATGATACGGCCGCAGAGTTGCCGCACCAGTTGCTGGCGTTGCGTGTACGGCTGCCCGTTCGGCGCCAAGTGGACCGCGCGCGACTTCCTGGACGAAGCGCGGCAGCTCGGCGCGACGCTGATCGACCAGGCTAAAGTCGAACAGGTCATCGTCGATAACGGCCGCGCTACCGGCGTGCGTTATCGTCGCGACGGCGCTGTGCAGTTGGCGCTTGCGGAGAACGTGATCCTGGCTGCCGGCGGCATCGGTACGCCACGGCTATTGCATCGCTCAGGTTTGCATCCCGCCAGCAGTCCGTTCTTCAGCGATCCGGTGATCGCCGTCATGGGCCAGGTGGACGATATCGATGGCGGCGCCGAGGTGCCGATGGCGTCCGGCCTGTACTTGCACCAAGAGGGCATCGCATTGGCCGATATGACGCTGCCCAAGCCGATGTACCAGGCCTTTGCCGCGCAGGTCGGACGTGTGGACCGACTGATGGCGCACGCGAAAACGCTGACCTTGATGGTCAAGATACGTGACGACATCGGTGGCGGCATCGGCCCAAACTGGGTCGATAAACCGTTGACGCCAACCGACCGGTGCAAGCTGAGGGCCGGCGTGGATATGGCGCGGGGCATATTGCGTGCGGCCGGCGCCAGGAAGATATTCAAGAGCTGGCATTTCGCCGCGCATCCGGGCGGCAGCGTGCGCATCGGCGAAGGCGTGGACAGTATGCTGCAAACCGGCACCGCCAATCTGTACGTCTGCGATGCGTCGGTGATTCCACAACCGTGGGGACTGCCGCCGACGTTGACGTTGCTTTGCCTCGGCCAACGGCTGGGGCAATATCTTTAGACGAAAAAAAGCCCCGACCAAATCATTGGAAGGGGCTTTTTTATTATAACTAGCCTGACGATAACCTACTTTCACACTGGTTGCAGCACTATCATCGGCGCAAAGTTGTTTCACGGTCCTGTTCGGGATGGGAAGGGG
>KB906725.1:1200412-1223356 GCA_000381565.1 Oxalobacteraceae bacterium AB_14 | reverse complement strand
TGAACATTTGATATTTTAAGTTTCACGCTGCCTAAGCAGCGCGTGCACTTTCATCAAACGTCCACACTTATCGACTGTAAATTTTTAAAGAACTTATTCGGTACTGCTTGCTGAAGAAGCGTTGTGTTCATCAGCGAAGAGGCAAGATTATGAGGCGTTTCGTGCATCTCGTCAAGCTTGTTTTTTAGCGTGCTTACATCTCACTAAAAAACTCCTCACTTCAACAGTGCATTCACATGCGTCGTTCTGCGAGGGGGCGAACTATAGCAAGAGCTGCCACAGCTTGCAAGGGTAAAATACGGACTTCACCGATTTATAAGTCGCCCACATGTTCATTCCTACTATCCCTACTACTAAGAACGAAACGCTGGCTGCCCTGCTGGACAATGCCGTCAACAATAAGACCAAGCCGCTGGGCAGCCTGGGCGTACTGGAATCTCTGGCAAAACAAATCGGCCTGATACAGAACACGCGTGCGCTCGCGATCAGGCAACCGGCCATCCTGGTGTTTGCGGCCGATCACGGGGTGGTCGCGGAAGGCATCTCCGCCTACCCGCAGGACGTGACCTGGCAGATGGTCGAGAACTTCCTCGCACGCGGCGCCGCCATCAATGTCTTCGCCACGCAGACCAACTGTGAACTGCGCGTCATCGATGCAGGCGTCAATCACTACTTCGGACCGCGCGACGGCCTGATCGACCGCAAGCTGGCGCCCGGCACCCGGAACTTCACGCAGGAACCGGCGATGAGCCGCGCTATTTGCGAAGCCGCACTGGCCGCTGGCATGGCCCTGGCCGCCGAACTGGATGGCAACGTCGTCGGCTTCGGCGAGATGGGCATCGGGAATACTACAGCCGCCGCCGCGTTGATGCACAAGCTGACCGGCATCCCTGTCGAGCAATGCGTGGGCGCCGGCACCGGCCTGTCCGCGGAAGGCGTCCTGCGCAAGCAGCACGTGATCGAAGCGGCAGTCGCAAAACATGCCGTCGCCGTCGAACCGCTGGACGTGCTGGCCACTTTCGGCGGCCTGGAAATCGCCATGATGACCGGCGCCATGTTGAAGGCGGCCGAGTTGCGCAAGGTGCTGCTGATTGACGGCTTCATCGTCACCAGCGCGCTGCTGGTCGCCGCCCGCATGCAGCCGGCCATCCTGGACTACTGCGTATTCGCTCACTGCTCCGACGAAAGCGGCCACCAGAAAATGCTGGCCGCGCTGGGTGCAAAGCCGTTGCTGAACCTGGGCCTGCGCCTGGGCGAAGGCACCGGCTGCGCGCTGGCGCTGCCTCTGCTGCATGCGTCGGTCAACTTCCTGAACCAGATGGCCACGTTCGAATCGGCCCACGTCAGCGAAAAGTCCGAGTAAGCGCCGTGCACCAACTACGCTTGTTCTTCACCGCGCTCCAGTTCTTTACCCGCCTGCCGATTCCCGCCTGGGTGGGTTTCGATCCTGGGTGGCTGAACCAGGCATCACGCTATTTTCCACTGGTCGGCGTCGTGGTCGCGGCCATTGCGGCCGGTGTCTACGCGCTGGCCGCATGGTTCCTCCCCGCTCCGGTCGCAGTGCTGCTGTCGACGGCCGCAGGCATCTACGCCACCGGCGCCTTCCATGAAGACGGCTTTGCCGACATGTGCGACGGCTTCGGCGGAGGCATGACGCCCGAACGCGTACTGGACATCATGAAGGACTCGCGCATCGGCGCATACGGCGCTATCGGCATCATCTGCCTGCTCGCCACCAAATGCACGGCGCTGTCCATGCTGCCGCCGCTGGAAGCGATTGGCGCGCTCTTCGTCGCCCATCCGCTGTCGAGATTAATGGCCGCCTCGCTGATCTGGCGTCTCGACTACGCGCGCGCCGAAGGCAAAGCCAAGCCGCTGGCGCAAAAGATGAGCACCGCCGAATTCTCGCTGGCTGTCGCCACTGCCGCCATTCCAGCGCTGGCGATGATCGCCTGCGGATGGCTGACGTGGACCGCGCTGGCTGCGGGCGTCCTCGCCGCCGCCAGCGCCACCGCCTGGCTGGCCCACAAATTCGTCCGCCGCATTGCCGGCTATACCGGCGACTGCCTCGGCGCGGTGCAGCAGCTCAGCGAGGTGGCGTTCTACCTGTGCGTATTGGCCAGCATGCGCCACGGCGCCCTGCCCTGGTAACACTATGCAGCTGATACTGGTCCGCCATCCGCAGCCACTGATCGCACCCGGCATCTGCTACGGCCGCAGCGATCTCGCCGTGGCGCCCGAGCAGTTGGCGCAAACACTGGCCGCCTTGTCGACCACACTGCCCCAAGGCCGGCCTCTATATAGCAGCCCGCTACGACGCTGCGCCACGTTGGCGGCGCAACTGGCGGTGCAGCAGCGATCTCCCCCACCGCTGCTGGACACCCGCATCGCGGAGATCGATTTCGGTGACTGGGAACTGCGTCCCTGGGACGATATCGCGCGCGCCGACGTCGACGCCTGGGCCGCGGACCTGGTCAACTACCACCCCGGCGGCGGCGAAAGCGTGCTGCAAATGGCCGGCCGCATCGCAGCGTTTTACGCCGACCTCCAGCGCCAGCAGCGCGACGCCATCGTCATCTGCCACGCCGGCGCAATGCGTCTGCTGTCGGCCTGCCATGCCGGCCTGTCCCCGGCCGAAATGGCGCTGCAAGCCGCTAGCCATCCACATCAAATCGTCTACGGCGCCACGCTGGTGCTGCAAAACTAAACCGCCATCCCATGACCGCTGCCGCACAAACCCGTATAATGACCGGGTTTTGGTGCCCGCGCGTCTGTCCAGACACGCAGTTAAACGGGAAACACGAAGCTCAGTACGAGCCTGCGTGTGCTGCCCCCGCAACGGTAAGCAAGTGTCGCAGCTGATGCGCGACAAACCTCCTCTGACAAACCACTGTGCTCCGCATGGGAAGGTGAGGTGGTCTAACTTGCCAGCCCGGATACCGGCCAAATCAGGTGGAAGCGAGCGAACGGGATGTGCGCGAACGAATGGAGCCGACAACCACGGCTACGCTGCAAGCATCTCTCAATTCTCCGCTTCTGTTCAATCTGGCCCACGGGGACGTCGGCCGGTTGCTATTAACAGAAAAACTACATCATGATCCATCGTATTTCCTGCCCTGCGGCCCTGACGTCGCTGGCGCTGGCAATGGCCGCCTCCTATGCACACGCAGAACCAACCGCCGGCACCGTGCTGGTCACCGCTACCCGCAGCCCGCAGGCCCTGGCCGACGTGATCAGCGACAGCATCACCATCAGCGCCGAACAGATCGCCGAATCCGGCGCCGGCTCCATCGTCGACCTGCTGCAACGTCAGCGCGGCATCGAGATCGCCCGCAACGGCGGCTCCGGCACCAACGCCACCGTGTTTATCCGCGGCGCCAACAGCAACCAGAATCTGGTGCTGGTCGACGGCGTGCGTATCGGCTCGTCGACCACCGGCGCCGCCAACTGGAGCGCCATTCCGCTGACCGCCATCGACCATATCGAGATCGTCTACGGCCCACTGAGCTCACTCTACGGCGCGGACGCCATCGGCGGCGTGATCCAGATCTTCACCAAAAAGGGCAACGGCGCGCCAGCGTTTAGCGCCTTCGCCGGCTACGGCACCGACAACACCCGCGAAGGCGATGTATCGCTCGCCGGCGTCAGCGGCGGTGAACACAGCATCAGCTATGCGATCAGCGCCGGCAAGGAAAAATCGGATGGCTTTTCATCCACCCGTCCTGGCAACTTCTCCTACAACGCCGACAAAGATGGCTACGACCGCGAAAACGCAGCAGGTCAATTCAGCCTGCGCCTGGCGGAAGGCCATGAAATCGGTATGCTGCTCCTGCGGAGCAAACTGAAGTCCCAGTATGACAGCGGTTCGTCGTCCTACGATACGCGCTCGAAGGCAACGCTTGAAAACGCCGCCATCTACAGCAAAAACCAGATCCTGCCGATCTGGCAAAGCCTGGTCCAGTATTCGCAGGCCAAGGACGAAGGCGCCAACTACACCAGCACCCTGGTATCGGGCTACTCGCAGATCAACACCAGGCAGTCCACCTTCACCTGGCAGAATGATGTGCAGATTGGCGCCGACGTGCTGCAGCTGCTGTACGACCACCGCAAGGAGGAGGTCGTGACCAATGGCTTCAAATTGGACAATCCACAGAGAACCTCCAACTCCTTCGCGGCTTCGTACAACGCCCGTCGCGGCGATAACCTGTTCAACGCCAGCGTGCGTCGCGACAAGTCGCTCTACGGTTCGAAGAACACCGGTTCGCTGGGCTACGGCTACAACTTCACACAAGCGCTGCGCGCCACTGCCAGCTACGGCACCAGCTTCCGCGCGCCGACCTACAATGAACTGTACTACCCGTCCTACGGCAATCCGGCCAACAAACCGGAACTGGGCAAGAACGCCGAAATCGGTCTGCGCTACGACAGCGGCGCCACCGCGCTGAACGCCAGCTATTACCGCAACCGCTTGACCGACCTGCTGGTGAACACCACGCCATGCCCGTTCTCCGGTGCGAAGAGCGGCTGCGCCTACAATGTCAACCACGCGCTGCTTGAGGGCCTGACCATGGGCGCAAGCCAGCAGTTAGGCCGCTTCAACCTGGCCGCCAGCGTCGACCTGCAAGATCCAAAGGACGAAACCAGTAATAAACGCTTGCAGCGCCGCGCCAAAAGACACGGTAACCTGACGGCCAACTACAGCACCGGTGCACTGAAGGCCGGCGTGGAACTGGAATTGTCCGGCGACCGCTACGAAGACGCCGCCAACAGCAAGCGCCTGGGCGGCTATGGCCAGGTCAATCTGTACGCGACCTACCACTTCAACTGCGACTGGTCTGCGCTGGTCCGCTGGAACAACATCGGCGACAAGCAGTACGACCTGGCCCGCGATTACGCCACGCCGATGTCCAAGCTGTTTGCCGGCATCCGCTACGGCTACAAGTAAGCGGTAATGGTGTAATCTGCCGGGCGTGGGGCGCATCCGCCGCGCGCCCGGCAGTCTCTCTTTTTTGAAAGCAGTGCATGCATTCTTTCTCACGCAATCTGCGACAGCGCGCCGCCGTCACCCTGGCAGGCTTGGTGCTGTTCGCGCTTGCCAGCCTGGTTTTCTCGGGCATGACCGGTTCGGTCTCCATACCCCTCTCCGATATTCCCGCGGCCGTCAGTGAACTGTTGCATGGCCACAGCCAGACACTGGCCTCCACCCTGCTCGACCTGCGCCTGAGCCGCGCGCTGACCGCCTTCGTCACCGGCGCAGCCCTGTCGCTGGCGGGAGTGATGATGCAGGCGCTGTTGCGCAACCCGCTGGCCGACCCTTATGTACTCGGCATTTCCGCCGGCGCGTCCGTCGGCGCCCTGGCCGCACTGCTGTTCGGCTGCGCCATCTGGATGGTGGACGCGTCGGCCTTCGGCGGCGCAGTCGCCGTCTCAATGATGCTGTACCTGCTGGCCCGGCGCGACCTGCGCGGCGGCGCGGCAGCCGAAGGCGGCACCGCCCTGCTGCTGCTGACCGGCGTGATCCTGTCCTCCGCCTGCATGGCGATGGTGACGCTGATGCTCTCCATCGCCCCCGAAAGCCGCTTGCGCAGCATGGTGTTCTGGATGATCGGCGACCTCGCCGGTGCGCCGATGCGCGCGCTGCCCTGGATCGTTCTGGCCGGCGGCCTGGTATTCGCGCTGCGCAACGCCCGCTCCATGAACGTGATGGCGCTGCACGCCGAAGCCGCCGCCACGCTGGGCATCCGCGTCGGCGCCTTGCGCAAGGGCCTGTTCTTCGCGTCCGGCCTGTTGACCGCCAGCGCCGTCACCAGCGCGGGCAGCGTCGGCTTCGTCGGCCTGATCGTGCCACACGCCTGCCGCTTCGCCGTCGGTGCGGATCACCGCGTGCTGATCCCGGCGGCGGCGCTGGCCGGCGGCACCTTCCTGCTGCTCGCCGACACGCTGGCCCGCACCATCATCGCGCCGCAGCAGCTGCCGGTCGGCGTGCTGACGGCGCTGATCGGCGCTCCGGTCTTCCTGTACCAACTGCACCGTTTGCGCAAATGATGATCAGCACCCACAACCTCTCCCTGAAAGTAGGCCAGCGCCAGCTCATTACAGCTCTGAACTGGCACGTATGCGAAGGCGAATGCTGGAGCGTCATCGGCCGCAACGGCGCCGGCAAGAGCACCCTGCTGAAGACCCTGGCCGGCCTGCGCAACCCGGACGACGGCTACGTCGCCATCCAGCAGCGCGAACTGCCCGACTGGCCGCTGGCCGAACTGGCGCGCCAGCGCGCCTTCCTGGCCCAGAGCCGCAGCGACGCTTTCGCCTACAGCGTGATCGAAACCGTGCTGTCGGCGCGCCATCCCTATCACGGCAACCGCTATTGGGAAGGCAGCGACGACCACGCCATCGCGCTGAAATCGCTGGAAGCGATGGAAGTGGCCGACCTGGCCGAGCGCGACGTGCGCACCTTGTCCGGCGGCGAACGCCAGCGCGTGGCCATCTCCGCCATGCTGGCGCAGGACACGCCGCTGCTGCTGCTCGACGAACCTGCCAATGCGCTGGACCTGGCGCACCAGGTCAGCGTCATGGGTCTGCTGGCGCGCCTGTGCCGCGAGCAGGGCAAGACCGCCGTCATGATAGGACACGACCTGACGCTGGCGCACAGCGTCTCCACCCACGCGCTGCTGCTGATGGGCGACGGCCGCTGGCTGGCCGGCACCACGGCGGAGGTGATGCAGGCCGATATCCTGGGCGACTACCTGGACCACCCAATCGACATCATCCAGCACGGAAAACGCAGCATCTTCATCCCCAAAGAGGACTTTGCATGACCCAACAGAATACCGGCGACATCGACGAACAAACCGCGGCGCTGAACGAACGCCACCGAGTGCGCATGGAGCGCAAGAAGGCCATCATCGACGCCAAGATCGCCGCCGCCGACAAGCAGATCGGCATCATCATCGTCAACACCGGCAACGGCAAGGGCAAGAGCTCCAGCGGTTTCGGCATGGTGATCCGCGCCATGGGCCACGGCATGAAAGTCGGCGTGGTGCAGTTCATCAAAGGCGCAATGCAGACCGGCGAAGAGCTGTTCCTGCGCCGCTTCCCGGAGGAAGTCAGCTTCCACTCGATGGGCGAAGGCTATACCTGGGAAACCCAGAACCGCGAACGCGATATCGAAAAAGCGCAGCTGGCCTGGGAGCAGGCGAAGCGCTTCCTGTCCGATCCCGACATCGGCCTGGTGGTATTCGACGAACTCAATATCGCCCTGAAGTACCGCTACCTGGACGTGGAAACCGTCATCAACGATTTGCTGGCGCGTCCGGTGATGCAGCATGTGGTCATCACCGGACGCGGCGCGCCGCCGGAGCTGATCGCCATCGCCGATACCGTCACCGAAATGGAAGTCGTCAAGCACGCCTTCAAGGCCGGCATCGGCGCCCAGCTCGGAACCGAGTGGTAATGACGACGCACGTCGAAGTGAAGGCCCTGCTGGTGGCGGCCGTCGCCTCCGGCCAGGGCAAGACCACGGTGACCGCCGCGCTGGCGCGCAAACTGGCGCGCCAGGGCAAGCGCGTGCGCGTGTTCAAATGCGGCCCGGATTTCATCGACCCGATGCTGCTGGAACGCGCCAGCGGCGCGCCGGTGCGCTCGCTGGACCTGTGGATGGTCGGCCATGAGCTGTGCCGCAGCCAGCTGGCGCAAGCCGCGGCCGAGGCGGATGTGATCCTGATCGAAGGCGTCATGGGCCTGTATGACGGCACGCCGTCGTCGGCCGACCTGTCGCGCGAATTCGGCGTACCGGTCATGGCGGTGATCGACGCCGGCGCCATGGCGCAAACCGCCGGCGCGCTGGTCCACGGCCTGCGCGACTATGGCCCGGTGGAGATGGCGGGAGTGATCGCCAACCGCGTCGCCAGCGAGGGCCATGCCAAGATGGTGGCCGCTTCGCTGCGCGATATTCCGCTGTTTGCGACCTTGCCGCGCCAGGCCAGGTCGCTGCCCGAGCGCCACCTCGGCCTGGTGCTGCCGGGCGAAGTCCTCGATATCGACCAACTGCTCGACAACCTGGCGGACCAGTTGGTGTTCGACGAAGCGGCCTGGGAGCGTTTGCGTCCGGTGCGTATCGAAATTCCGCCAGCGACGACGCCGCAGGCACCGCTGCTGGCCGGCCGCACCATCGCCATCGCCCGCGATCCGGCCTTCATGTTTATCTATCCGGCCAACCTGGATACGCTGCGCCAGCTGGGCGCGACGCTGAATTTCTTCTCGCCGCTGGCCGACGAAGCCATACCGGCCGAAGCGGACGCCGTGTACCTGCCGGGTGGCTATCCAGAACTGCACGCCGAAGCGCTGTCGCAGGCCGGCGCATGGCAGGCGTCGATGCGCGCGGCACATGCGGCCGGCACACCGATTGTCGCCGAATGCGGCGGCATGATGGCGTCGGCCGACACCCTGGCCGACCAGGCGGGCGCGGTATGGGCAATGGCCGGCTTGCTGCCTGGTGCGGTGGCGATGCAGGCACGCCTGGCGGGCCTTGGGTCACAGGGACTGCCGACGGAGCAGGGCGTCCTGCGTGGCCATACCTTCCACTATTCCAGGCTGGAGACAGCAGTGGCGCCCGCGGCGTACACTATCAAGCATCCGTCGGCCGTCCAGGGTGAAGCCTGGTATCGCGTCGGTTCGCTGACGGCTTCATATTTTCACGCTTATTTTCCATCCAATCCGGCGGCGGTTGCCGCCCTGTTTTCTAGGAGCGCAGCATGACACGTACACTGGTTCTGGGGGGCGCACGCTCAGGTAAGAGCGGCTATGCCGATCGCCTGGCCATTGAATCGGGCAAGGAAGTCGTCTACATCGCAACGGCCACCGCCAGCGATGTCGAAATGACGGCGCGCATCGCACATCATCGCGCCGGCCGGCCCAGCGAATGGACCACCGTCGAAGAGCCGCTTGCACTGGGCAACCAGCTGCTGCGCTGGTCCTCGCCGGACCGTTTGATCCTGGTCGACTGCCTGACGCTATGGCTCAGCAACCTGCTGTTCGGCAGCGGCGAGGCCTACCCGGAAGTCGGCGAAATCGCGCTGCCCGCGCTATTCCACGAGCAGCAGGACATGCTGGCCAGCGCGCTGGCCAAGTGCACCAGCGACGTGGTGCTGGTATCGAACGAAGTCGGCATGGGCATCATGCCGTTCGGCGCGATCTCGCGCTGTTTTGTCGACGAACAGGGGCGACTGAACCAGGCCATGGCCGCCATATGCGACCGCGCGGTGTTCGTCGCCGCCGGCCTGCCGCTGGTGTTAAAAGGGACGCCGTGCTGACAGGCTTGAGCTTCGGCGTCGTCGCCCTGCTGATGGTGGCGGGCGTGCTGCTCGACCTGACGCTGGGCGAAGCGCGCCGCTGGCATCCGCTGGTCGGCTTCGGCAACCTGGCGATGGCGCTGGAGCGCCGCCTCAACCGCAGCGGCCTGCGCTTCTGGCGCGGCGCGCTGGCCTGGGTGCTGGCGGTTCTGCCGTTGACCGCACTTGCCGCGCTGCTGGTCCGGCTGCCGGGCGCCAATGGCGCGCTGCCGTGGATTGCACATGCCGTCATGCTGTATTTTTGTCTCGGCCTGCGCAGCCTGCGCGACCACAACCTGCCCATCGCCGACGCGCTGGCGCAGAGCGATCTACCCAACGCCCGCCTGCTGACCGCCCGCGTCGTCAGCCGCGACACCACCAGCGCCAGCGAAATCGAACTGACCAAAGCCAGCGCCGAATCCCTGCTTGAAAACGGCAACGACGCCGTCTTCGGCACGCTGTTCTGGTTCATCGTCGCCGGCGGCCCTGGCGCGGCGCTGTTCCGCATGGCGAATACGCTCGATGCGATGTGGGGCTACCGCACTACGCGGCTGCTGCAATTCGGCTGCAGCGCCGCCCGCATCGACGACGCCCTTAACTACATCCCTGCGCGCCTGACCGCCCTCTCCTACGTGCTGCTGGCGCCCGGCCTTCAGGGCAAGCTGCGCGCCTGGCAGTGCTGGCGCACGCAAGCCCCGGCCTGGAGCAGCCCGAACGCCGGTCCCGTAATGTCCAGCGGCGCCGGCGCGCTCGGCGTGCAGCTGGGCGGCGCCGCCACTTACGACGGCGAACTGGAACAGCGGCCACCGCTGGGCGACGGTCAGCCCGCAACCGGCGCCGACATCAGCCGCGCATGGCGCCTGGTCGCGCGCACCACGGCGCTTTGGCTGGCCGTGGCCTGCGCCGCCGCAGCATGGATGGAGTGGGCACATGCTTGAACACGGCGGCAACCTGCGCGATGCCGCGCTGCGCTTCGGCCGCGACGACTGGCTCGACCTCTCGACCGGCATCAACCCACACTGGTATCCCGCGCCTGCGCTGCCGGGCAATGCGTGGCACCGCCTGCCGGAAGCCGATCCTGAACTGGCGCTGTCCGCGGCAGCCTACTATGGCGCCCCGTTGATGCTGCCGGTCGCTGGCACGCAAGCCGCCATCCAGGCCCTGCCCCGGCTGCGCAAGCCATCGCGGGTGACCGTCGCCGCGCCGTCGTATGCGGAACATGCGCACCACTGGAACGACCATGGCCACACGCTGACGCAAACACCATATGAAGCGTTGGGCGCGGCCGTGGCGCACAGCGACGTCATGGTGATCTGCAATCCCAACAACCCGACCGGCGCCAGCGTGCCCGCCGCCCAGCTGCGGCAATGGGCGGACCAGCTGGCGGCGCGCGGCGGCTGGCTGGTAGTCGACGAAGCCTTTGGCGACACTGCGCAGCACAATAGCGTGGCCGCGCACAGCGGAAGTCCGGGCCTGATCGTCTTGCGCTCGGTCGGCAAGTTCTTCGGACTGGCAGGCATCCGGCTGGGCTTTGTGGCCGCGCACGGCGACCTGCTGCGGGAGCTGGCGGACCTGTTGGGGCCATGGGCGGTGAGCGGCCCGGCACAGCACATCGCCCTCTCCGCGCTCAACGACCACGCCTGGCAGGAAAACACACTCCAGCAGCTTCTGGCCAGCGGCGAGCGCTTGCGGCAACTGCTGGCGGCGCACGACATCCGTTCTACCGGCACGGCGCTGTTCCAATGGTGGAGCGAAGACCGCGCGGAAGCCTTCTGGCAGCACATGGCGGAACGCGGCATCTGGGTGCGGCTGTTCAAACATGCCGCACGCGGCATCCGCCTCGGCCTGCCGCCCGACGAAGCGGGCTGGCAGCGGCTGGAGATGGCACTAGAAGAATGGAACAACAAGGAATCCACATGAACAAACTGACGATCAAACTACTGGCCAGCCTGGCGACATTGGCAATGGCCGGCAGCGCCAGCGCCGCCATCTCGGTGCGCGACGACGACGGCAACGTCGTCACGCTGCAAAAGCCGGCACAGCGCATCATCGCCATGGCGCCGCACGTGACGGAGCTGCTGTACGCGGCCGGCGGCGGCGACAAGATCGTCGGCGCGGTCACCTACAGCGACTATCCGGAAGCGGCGAAGAAACTGCCGCGCATCGGCGACAACCGCCAGGTCGACATGGAGCGCGTCATCGCCATGAAGCCGGACCTGATCGTCATCTGGCTGCATGGCGCCTCCGAGCGCCAGATCGAAACGCTGCGCCAGCTGAACATACCGATGTTCCACAGCGAGCCGACAAGACTGGACGGCATCGCCGACAACGTGCAGCGCCTCGGCCAGTTGATGGGCACCGAGAGCGTCGCGCAGCCGGTCGCCGCCGAGATCCGCCAGCACTTCGCAGCACTGGCAAAGCAGTATGCAAACCGCCCGCCGGTGCGGATGTTCTACCAGGTGTGGGACAAACCGCTCTACACGCTCAACGGCACTTCCATCGTCAGCGACGCGATGCGTCTGTGCGGCGGCGTGAACATCTTCGCCGACCTGAAAGTGACGGCGCCCGTGGTCAGCAACGAAGCGGTGCTGCAAGCCGATCCCGAAGCGATCTTCGGCACCAGCGAGAAGAACTACGGCGGCGTGGGCCTGTGGCGTCCCTACACGACGATGAAGGCGGTCCGCAGCGACAACCTGTTCACCCTCGACGGCGAACTGCTCAACCGCGCCGGCCCGCGCATGGTCGCCGGCGCCACCGCCCTGTGCGAAAAACTGGAACTGGTGCGACAGCGCCGCAAGAATTGATATGATTTTCCCCTATTCGACCCTGATGGTTCAGGGCACCACCTCCGACGCCGGCAAGAGCACCGTCGTCGCCGCCCTGTGCCGGCTGCTCAAGCGCCAGGGCGTGCGCGTGGCGCCGTTCAAGCCGCAGAACATGGCGCTCAACAGCGCCGTCACCGCCGATGGCGGCGAGATCGGCCGCGCCCAGGCGCTGCAGGCCATGGCCGCCGGCGTGGCGCCGCATACCGACATGAACCCGGTGCTGCTTAAACCTTCGAGCGACATCGGCGCGCAAGTCATCATCCACGGCAAGGTGCGCGCCGAGATGAACGCACGCGACTACCATCAATACAAGACCGTGGCGATGCAGGCGGTACTGGAATCGCACGCGCGCCTGCTGGCGCAGTACGACAGCGTGATCGTCGAAGGCGCTGGCAGCCCGGCGGAGATCAACCTGCGCGACCGCGACATCGCCAACATGGGCTTCGCAGAAAAGGTCGATTGCCCGGTGATACTGGTGGCGGACATCGACCGTGGCGGCGTGTTCGCGCACATCGTCGGCACGCTGTCCTGTCTATCGGAGAGCGAACGCGCTCGCACCATCGGCTTCGTCATCAATCGCTTCCGGGGCGACATCAAGCTGCTGGAGCCGGGCCTGGAGTGGCTGGAGCAGCAAACCGGCAAGCCGGTACTGGCGGTACTGCCGTATCTGCACGGCTTGTTCCTCGACGCCGAGGACGCGGTGCAGCCGGTGCAGGCTTCACGCGGCGCCTTCCGCGTCGTGGTCCCCAGCCTGCCGCGCATGAGCAACCACACCGATTTCGACGCCCTGCGCGCGCATCCGGACGTGGACCTGCACTTCGTGCGCCAGGGCGAACCGATACCGGCGGCCGATCTGATCATCCTCCCCGGCAGCAAGAACACGCGCGGCGATCTCGAATGGCTGCGCGCCCAGGGATGGCCGGAACAGATCGCCCGCCACCTGCGCTACGGCGGCAAGGTGATCGGCGTCTGCGGCGGCTTCCAAATGTTGGGCCAAAGCGTGACCGATCCGCTGGGCATGGAAGGCCCGGCCGGCACGTCGCCCGCGCTCGGACTGCTCGACATGAACACCGAAATGACGGCCGACAAAAGGCTGGTGCAGGTGCAGGGCGTATGCGCGTTCGACGAGGAACGCGCCAGCGTCAGCGGTTACGAAATCCACATGGGCAGCTCGACCGGCAGCGCGTTCGAGACGCCCGCCTTCACCATCGACGGCCGCCCCGAAGGCGTGATCTCGGCGGACGGCCAGATCCTCGGCACCTACTTGCACGGCCTGTTCGACACGCCGCAGGCCAACGGCGCGCTGCTGCGCTGGGCCGGACTGCACACGCGGAACACGGTGGACACCAGCGCATTGCGCGAGGCGAGCCTGGACCGCATCGCCGACGCCACCGAGCCGCTGATGGACGCTTTGCTTGCATTGCACGACAAGGAGACATCCGCTTGAACACCACCAGCCCACACGCCTTCTCACCCGCCGAAATCGAAGGCGTCTACCGCGCCATACGCGAGCGGCGCGACGTCCGCCATTTCAAGCCAGGCCCGCTGGAACCGGGGCAGCTGGAACGCTTTATCGGCGCCGCCCACAATGGTCCAAGCGTCGGCCTGATGCAACCATGGCGCTTCATCCGCATCACCACTCCGGCCTTGCGCGCGCAGATCCACAAACATGTGAACGAGGAGCGCATCAAGACCGCCGAAGCGCTGGGCAAACGCGCCGAAGAATTCATGCAACTCAAAGTGGAAGGCATACTGGCGTGCGCCGAAGTGCTGGTGGTCGGCTTGATCGACAAGCGCGATCAATATGTATTCGGCCGCCGCACCATGCCGGAAATGGACCTGGCGTCCGCGGCCTGCGCACTGCAGAACTTCTGGCTGGCGGCACGCGCGGAAGGCATAGGCGCCGGCTGGGTGTCGATGCTCGATCCGCAGCAGATGCGCGATATCTGCGGCATGCCGGATGGCAGCCAGCCGATTGCCGTGCTATGCGTCGGCCACGTGCACGAGTTCTACACCGCGCCGATGCTGGAGCTCGAAAAATGGGACCAGCGCCGGCCGCTGTCCGACATCATGTTCGAAGACCGCTGGGACAATCCCGCAAGCGCAGCTTAAGCTCCGCTGCATTCCTCGATCTTGCGGTTGCCCGGTCCCGGCAAGGTGCGCAGGCTGCGCTCAGTCGCGGCTGTAAACTCGTGCTTGAAGACCGTGTCGACGAAACGCCAGTCGCAGCGCACCTGCTCGTGGCTGGCGGTGACGGTCATGTAGCCACGCTTGCTGGTCTGCGCGTAGTACAGCGGTTCGATCAAATCCACCATCATGCTTGCCACATCCTCGGGATCCCGATCCGGGTAAGCGCCCTCCATTCCCGGCGACGACACCGACGCGGTCGCGAACTCCACGCCAACCTGGCGTCCCTGCGCATCGTGCAGATCGCTAGCCCAGGCGTTGTGCGTGTCGCCGGCCAGCACCACCATGTTCTTGCGATGGCGCCGCATCATGGCGAACACCAGCTCGCGGTCGTGCTGGTAGCCGTCCCATGAATCCATGTAGCAGGGCAGCGTCGGTGCGGACAGCCAGTGCTTTTCCCGGCCGCTGACGCAGGAGGGATCGGCGGCGGCACGCTTCTTCAACGCCGAATATTCGGTGCAATTGCATTCGCCCATGGCGACGGCGGTCGGGTACTCCATGCGCGCCATCAGCACCTGCTGGCCCAGCATCTGCCAGCGCGCTTGGGAATCCTTGACCTGGCGCTCCAGCCACGCCATCTGCTCGGCGCCCATCATCTGCCGTCGCGGTGAACATACGTCGCGCTTGTACTTCTCGACATCGAAGCGCTGATGCTCGTCGTAGTAGGACGACATCATCAACTGCTGGTCGCGGCCAATCAGGCGTGTATCGAGCATGTGCAGCGACACCACGCCGCCGAAGTCGAAGGAGCGATATATCTTCTCCGGCGTGGCCGGATCGGGGGCGCGGATCGGCATCCACTCGTGATACGCGGTCATGGCCGCCACCTTGCGCAAGGTGAAGGGGCCGAACTCGGAAGCCCTGTGTTCGGCCGAGCCGTCGCGCCAGGTATCGTCGGCGAATTCGTGATCGTCCCACACGGCGATGAATGGCATCGCCGCATGCACCGCCTACAGGTCGGGATCGGTGCGGTACTGTGCGTAGCGGCGGCGATAGTCCTCCAGCCGCAGCAGCAATTCGCGCGGTTCGGACACGCGGCCAAGCGCCTCCGCATTGCCACAGGCGTAACCGGTGCTTTCGTATTCGTAGATATAGTCGCCGATGTGCAACGCGGCGTCGATATCGTCCTGGCGCGCCGCGTCGGCATAGACGTTGAAGTAACCAGACGGATAAATTCGAACAGGAGAACACCGCCAGCCCGACCTGGCGCACATCGCCACGCTGCAGCGTCTTGGTGCGTCCAACGGACGACTTCACCGTATCGACCGCGAACTGATAGTAGTAGACGTGGCCCGGCAGCAGGCCGGCGGCATCCACCTTGACGGTAAAGTCCCTCTGCGCCGACCAGGGAACAGCGACTTAGCGTCCATATCAACTCCATCGGCCATTTCGATGAGCGCCAACTTACGCCCGCTTCATGACGGCCGAATGACCACCTTGTGGCTTTTGTGTGACAATCGTCAGCATGAATACATCCGCCGCCAAGAGCTACCTTCCGTGGGTGGTCGCTACCGCCCTGTTCATGGAGCAGCTGGACTCCACCATCGTCAATACGGCGATCCCCAGCATGGCGGCCAGCCTGCAAGTGACGCCGCTCAGTTTGAAAGCGGTCGTCACCAGCTACATCCTCAGCCTGGCGGTGTCGATCCCGATCAGCGGCTGGATGGCAGACCGGTTCGGCACCCGGCGCGTCTTCATGAGCGCTGTGGCGATCTTCACGGTGGCGTCGGTGCTGTGCGGCCTGTCGGTCAATTCGCCGATGCTGGTGGCGGCGCGGCTGCTGCAAGGCCTGGGCGCGGCGATGATGATGCCGGTCGGACGCCTGACCATCGTTCGCACCTTCCCCAAATCCGAGCTGCTGGCGGCGATGAATTTCGTGATTATCCCGGCGCTGATCGGCCCCTTGCTCGGCCCCACGATCGGCGGTTTGATCGTGCACTGGCTGACGTGGCGGGACATCTTCTTCGTCAACGTGCCGGTCGGCGTGGCGGCGATCTTCCTCGCGCACCGCTACATGCCGGATTATCGCGGCGACGGCGCGCGGCCACTGGACCTGATCGGTCTCGTGCTGTTTGGCACCGGCGTGGCGCTGCTGTCATGGCTGCTGGAGATTTTCGGCGAACATCGGATCGATATCACGTCCGCGACGGTGCTGCTGTTCATCGCTTGCAGCCTGCTGGCGGCTTACGTGTGGCACGCCAGGGATACGGCGTTTCCCTTGCTGCGACTGGCGTTGTTCAAGATACGCACCTTCCGCGTGTCCGTGGTCGGCGGTTTCATCACGCGTATCGGCGTCGGCGGCCTGCCCTTCCTGCTACCGTTGCTGTATCAACTGGGACTGGGGCTGCCTGCATGGCAGTCGGGCTTGCTGATGATGCCGTCCGCCGCAGCGGCCATGGGCATGAAGTTCATATCAGTGCGTGTGCTGAGCCGCTTCGGCTATCGCCAGGTCCTGACCGTCAACACGGTGTTGATCGGCCTGACCATCAGCCTGTATTCATTCGTCCAGCAGGGAACCTCACTGTACATGATCGTGATGATCAGCCTGTGCCTGGGCTTCTTCAATTCGCTGCAATTCTCGGCCATGAACAGCATCGCCTATGCCGACGTGGATAGCGTCGATTCCAGCATGGCCAGCACCATGGCAAGCTCGATGCAGCAGCTGTCGATGAGCTTTGGCCTGGCGACCGGCTCACTGGTCACCGGCTGGTTCCTGGGCGACCTGCCCCAATCGAACCGGCTGGCGCTCACCGCCGCGCTGCACCATGCCTTCCTGACGCTGGCGGTGCTCACCATCCTGTCTTCGTTGACCTTCTGGTCATTGCGTCAGGAGGACGGCGAAAGCATCAGCAAAGGCAATCCAGCTTAGCGCGTTTATCTGCGGCGGCGGACCATTGCGCCCACCATCGCCAGGCCGGCAAGCAGCATGGCGTAGCTGGCTGGTTCTGGTACGGCCGTCACGCCGGTATAGGCGCCGTCGAAGCGGTAACGCACCGCCAGGCCGTCGATGCTGGTGGCGCCCACCAGTTGCAGGAAGCCTGCGTCGCCGGTCACATCGCCCAGCAAGCGGAAGGCATATGCGCCCGATGCTGTCTCGGTGAACGAAAGCGTCTTGCCGCTGATGACCGCGCCCAAGCCGTTGAAGGTTAGCGACGAGCCGCCGAGCAGCACCGACGAACTGTCCGTCAGCGACAGGCTGGCGAAAGTCTGACCGTTAGCGCCGCCGGCGTTGGTCAGCTGCAGCGTACCGCCGTTCAGCGCGAGGGCGCTGTTGGCCGACAGGCGATTCGCGCCATCCAACACCAGCGTCCCGCCACTCAGTTGCGTCGCGCCTTCATAAGTGCTCACGCCCGACAGTGCCACGGTGCCGCTCATGATTTCAACGTTGCTGAAGTTGGAGATCGAACCGGCGTAAGCGAAGCTGTTGCCCGCGCCCGGATTGACCACCATTGTATTGCCGTTGCCCGCGCCGCCGTTAATGCTGCCGACGATGCTGCCGCCGGTGATGGTCAGGCTGTTTTTACCGCCGCCCATCTCAATCGCCTTGCCGCTGCTGGCGCCGTTGATGATGCCTGCATTGACGATGACGGTATTGTCGGCGCCGGTCTTGATGGCTGCGTTGACAGAACCGCCGCCCCGGATGGAGGCGCCGGCGTTGTTATAAATGGTGACGACATGGCTGCTGGCGGCACCCACGGTGACGATGGCAGAGTCGCTCTGCCCGCGTATCAGGCCGCCGAGCTGGTTGGTGATGGTGGCGTTCCCATACAAGCCTTCGCGACTGCCTGGCGAGCCGGCGATATCATTGCCCGCCAGTGTGATGCCGCGTCCGACGGCGTTGCTGTTCCCTGCGGAGACCAGTCCTTCAATGGTGCCGGAGTTGATAATCACGCCGCCGCCAACGCTCAAACCTTCGCTGAACGCCGGGCCATCGGCCAGCGCGCTGAAGGCGTTGGCCGAGCGGATGATGCCGGTATTGGTGACGTTGGCGATGCCATCGATATCCAAACCGTCGCCGTCGCCAGTCACGCCCATGCCGATGATGGTGCCGTGATTGGTGATGGTGGCGATCTGCTTGCCGTTAAATCCATCCAGGTTAACGCCCGAGCCATTGCTGCCTCGGACAGTTCCGCCTACCGCATTCGTGATGTCCATGGTGAAGGTCTGCGTCGCATCCTTCTGGCCACCGGTGATGCCATGGCGGCCGCCTTCAACCAGGCCGGCCGCACCGTTGAAGATGACCACTCCGCTATTGTTTTTCGCATCGATTCCGTCGCTGCCGCTACCCGTTTTGGTCGTCGAGACGATGGAGCCGTAGTTGTTCACCACGCCGCCCGCACCGGGACGCACGGAGTCCGCCTCCGATGCCTGAAGCAGTCCGTAGTTGTTCACGATGTTCGCGCCGCTGGCGATCGTGGAGAAGTCCACAGCCTGCGATCCGCCTGCGCTGGCATTCGCCGAGATCATCGAGCCGTAATTGGTCAGCGTGACGCTGGCATTCGCCTTGTTCATCTGGATCACGTCGGCGTCGGCGGCCAGCATCTTCGCGACGCTGTTGGTGGCGCTGCCGTTGATGATGGCCAGGCCGGTGACGCCGGTGTTATCCCTGATCACGCGGCCGCTGCCGGTCTGGCTGATGAGGCCCTGGTTATCCAGCGTAGCGTTTTTGTCGGTGATGGTCACCGCCACGGCGCTGCCGCCGACAATCAACGAACCGCTGCCGGTAATGGTGCCGGTCTGGTTTTTGCCCAACGTTTGCGCATCGGTGTTGGCATTACTCAGCGTGCCGGGAAAAACGATCACCGGATTGGCGGCAGAAACACTCAACGGCAGTGCTGCGGCGAGCAACAGGAATTGAATGGCGGAGGAAGGTTTCGACAACGCGATCGACATGGTGGGTCCCGGATATTGTGTGAGCAAACCTTCAATATCCCATAATATTATGACACTGCCGTGACGCTGGACACCGCTCCGCGAGAGGGTGTAAATAATTTTGTGTAAACGGTCATTTGGCAGGACACTGCCGCCATCAAGGAGAAATAATGACCGTTGTAAAGCGTAACAAGCGGGCCAAGCCCGATCCAGAACTGCTCAAACTGGCCGACAGCCTGCTGGCCAACTACCAGAAGCCCGAGGACCTGATCGGTGAAAACGGCTTGCTCAAGCAGCTCACCAAGATGCTGGTGGAGCGCGCCCTGGAGGTAGAGATGACCGACCACCTGGGCCACAATAAGAGCGGCGAGGTGACCAACGGGACCGCCAATACCCGCAACGGCCATAGTACCAAAACCCTCAAGGGCGATTTCGGCGCGCTGCCGCTGGATGTTCCCCGCGACCGCCAAGGGACGTTCGAGCCGCAGATCGTCGTCAAGCACCAGACCCGCTGGACCGGCTTCGATGACAAAATCATCTCGCTCTACGCGCGCGGCCTGAGCGTGCGGGAGATTCAAGGCCATCTGGAGGAGATGTATGGCACCGAGGTGTCACCCACCCTCATCTCCAACGTCACGGACGCCGTCAGCGAGGATGTGAAGCTCTGGCAGGCTCGTCCGCTCGACGCCGTGTACCCGATCCTGTATCTGGACTGCATCCATGTCAAGGTGCGCGACAACGGCGCGGTGCGCACCAAGGCGGTCTACCTGGCCATCGGCGTCAACATGGAGGGCCACAAGGAGGTGCTGGGCCTGTGGATCTCCCAAACCGAGGGTGCCAAGTTCTGGTTGCAGGTCGTGACCGAACTCAAAAATCGCGGCGTGCAGGACATCTTCATCGCCTGTGTCGACGGTTTGAAAGGCTTCCCTGAAGCCATCGAGGCAGTCTACCCACAGACCACCGTTCAACTATGCATCGTCCACATGGTACGCAACAGCTTGAACTTCGTGCCCTGGAAAGCGCAGAAGGAAGTGGCCGCCGATTTGAAGCTGATTTACAGCGCGGCCACCGTCGACGAGGCTGAACTCAGGCTCGCGGAATTCGAGGAAAAATGGGATAAACAGTATAAACCAATAAGCCAGTCTTGGCGCCGCAACTGGGCCCGCGTCATACCGTTCTTCGACTACCCGCCGGAAATCCGCAAGGTGATTTACACCACGAACGCGATTGAATCGATTAATATGAGCCTGCGAAAAGTCACCAAGGCCCGCAGTTCCTTCCCGACCGATGATGCAGTCAGCAAGTTGTTTTACCTCGCGCTGAACAACATCAGCAAGAAGTGGACGATGCCGATACGGGACTGGAAAGCAGCGCTGAACCGCTTCGCCATCCAGTTTGAAGACCGGGTACCGCAGGCTTAAACGAAAACCCGTTTACACAGAATCCAGTACACCCCCCTCCGCGCCAAACACTGGCGGGCCTTGCCGGCCCGCCCCATGCATCAGAACGCGGTCAACGCTTTGGTGAACTTGATCAGCCACAGACGGCTTGGACGCTCGCGGTCCTCGCCGCGTGCGACACGAATCGTGTTCGCTGCATTACAGCCGGCGGCCGTGCTGGTGATGATGACACCCGCGGCATCGACTTTGCACTTGGTGACATCCGCATCGTCCACCTCCACGCCAGCGGCGGTGAAGACCTTGGTTTTCATACCGAAGTCGTTATCGTTCGACAGTGCCAGCGTATTGCCGTCGACGATGGTCAGGCCTTCGGCCTTCTCCGCCTGCCAGCCAACCGCGTTCAGATCCAGCAGCAGCGTTTTCTTCAGCGTCGTCACCGATTTCCAGTCGGCCCCGTTGACTACCACGCCGCCCATGCTGCTCTTCTCCAGGTCCGAGGTCTTGACGTTGTAGCTTGCCGCAGCGATGTCGGTCGCCGCGCCTATCTCCACCAGCATCAATTTGTTGAACACATTGCCGTTTGGCGCCGCCCCTTGTTCGATCACGATGAATTTACCGTTGCCCAGCGCGACCAGGTCACCCAGCTTGGCGTTGCCTGTGCGACCGTCCTGATAGTCGGCGGCGTCCAGTGGATATGCGTACATCTTGCCCGAGGTTCCACTGCTTGGATCAAATTCCACCCAGCGGGTGAAGCGCGCGTAGCGTTCGATCGCCTCGCTCTTGCCGGTCACCGAGTAGGTCGCGTTGCCGTCGGTGAGTGGGCTTTGCAGGAAGCCATGTAGCTTGTCGGTGCTGGTGTCCAGCTTCAGGCCCTCCATGCCGCGATTGGCGCGGCGCTTCAGAAAGATATCCGGCAGGCCGCTGCCTGGCGCGTATTTGTTGAGGATAACGCCGGTGGCAGGATCGACCTTAACGATGAATGGACCATATTCGTCGGAGATCCACAGCACATTGCGCTTCTTGTCGACCACGATCGCTTCGGTATCCAGGCCGCCGGCGTTGAAGGTGGCCTTGCTGGTGGCGTCGTACTTCATCGCGTCCATTACTGGCAGCTCGGACGAGTTACCCACTGCGCCAGGTGCGACCGGCAGGCCGGAAGCATTGACGGTTGCGGAGATTTTGATCGACGTGGACGACGTCAGCACCGCGCCGGATTTGCCAACGGTGACCACACCAAACGACGGCGCGAAACTCGGCGACGGGAATATCTTGGCGCCGGTGACACCGCCGCCGCTCAGCGCAGGCAGGTTAGGTCCGTCGCCGTTCGGACCGCGATCGGTCAGGCCGTAGAACTCCAGGTCGCCGTTGGCGTTGGTGCCCTTAAAGGCCAGCGACGAACCATAGGATGGCAGGAAGCCCAGCGGGAATTCTTCCTTGACCTTGGCGTTGCTGCCTTCATACGGCACATAGTAGCTGGCCGCTGCCTGTATCTGGTAGCGCGTAACGTTGACGGCGACCGCGCCGAGCGGCGTGGTTTGGGTGAACGATTCGGCGACTGGCGTGCCGACTTTGGAGGCCAGCGTATCTTCGAAGTGCTCGCGCACCAGCGCGCGGCGGCTGTTATCAATGGTGCGGGCGGCGTACTTGGCGCCGGCGGCGGTCAGGTTGGCGCTCATTGCGGTGTTGAAGGCCGTGGCGTCGAGGGAGAAGTCGGCGCTCTTGGCGGCCAGTGCGGTTTTCACATCGGCGGCGATCTTGATGCCGTTCGATGGATCGCTGTCTTCATCCAGCAATTGCAGCGCCAGCAGGCGGTTGACGACCTTGACGTCCTTGACGTCGGTCACGCCGGCCAGTTGCAGCGGCGTGATGGTGGCGGCGCAGGGCGCGCTGCCCAGCGCGACACCGCCGATGCTGAAGCTGACGGTATCGCCGGCGTAACAGGTGAACTCGCCCTTGGCCGAGGTGCTGGCTTTCGCGGCGGTGCCGGCGACATAGTCGAGGTTCTCCACGGCGCCATCGAGGAAGACGCCGATGATCGGCGTTTTGGCTGGCGCAGCCGTGTCGCTACTGCCGCCGCAGCCGGCCAGCGCGGAGAATACCGCGAGCGAAATCAGGGAAAAGTTTTTCATGCTTAGCTAGCCTCGATTGAAAAAGAGGCAAGTTTAGCTACAGCAGGTTACGCGCTAATGACAGACGCAAAAAAGCCCCGACTGGATCACCAGAAGGGGCTTTTTCTTATAACTAGCCTGACGATAACCTACTTTCACACTGGTTGCAGCACTATCATCGGCGCAAAGTTGTTTCACGGTCCTGTTCGGGATGGGAAGGGGT
>KB906725.1:1190702-1195512 GCA_000381565.1 Oxalobacteraceae bacterium AB_14 | reverse complement strand
CAGGATCAAACTCTTCAGTTTAATCTCTGTTTATTTGCTATTTCTAGCACCGTCATTGCTGACGGGTCGCTCACTCAAAATACTGACAGGCCACTACTTGCGTAGCGCCTATTTCATTACTTCTTGTGAACATTTGATATTTTAAGTTTCACGCTGCCTAAGCAGCGTGTGCACTTTCATCAAACGTCCACACTTATCGACTGTAAATTTTTAAAGAACTTATTCGGTACTGCTTGCTTGCTGCGGAGCGTTGTGTCCGTCAGCGAAGAGGAAAGAGTATGAAGCGTTTAGATCGTTTCGTCAACCCCTACTTTTCCCAGCTACCCCGCTCTCCTCTGCATTTGCATGCGCCGTTTTGCGGGGAGGCGAACTATAGCAAAGCCCCCTCGCTATCTGCAAGGCTTTTTTTCGAACTGCTACAATCGCGCCCTTTATGTACATGGCAGGTATGCACCCAATGACCAACCACACCCTCAAACGCGGCGGCTTCAACTCCAGCTTCGGCGTACTCGCGGCAACGCTGGGTTCGGCCGTAGGCCTTGGCAATATATGGAAGTTCCCTTATCTGACCGGCGCCAACGGCGGCGCCGGTTTCCTGTTGATCTATCTGCTCGCCACCCTGGTCATCGGCCTGCCCGTCATGATCGCGGAGATCACGATGGGTCGCGCGGCCAAGGCAAATCCAATCACGGCGCTGCAAAATCTCAGCCCGAAAAAAGGCCTGCCGTGGTGGCTGGTTGGCGTGGCCGGCATGGCGGCGGCCTTCCTGATCCTGTCCTTCTATTCCGAAGTGGTGGCCTGGGTATTCGCCTACGTATTCAAGGCCATCGGCGGCTCCATCCTGAGCAGCGACCGGCAGGTCACCGAAGGCGCGTTCAGTGCGTTGATCGCCGACCCGGTGCAATCGCTGCTGTGGCAATGGGGAGTACTGGCTTTCATCGGCGGCATCTTGCTGATGGGTGTCACCAAAGGCATTGAGGGCATCGCCAAGAAACTGATGCCCATCCTGTTCCTGCTGTTGCTGGTGCTGTGCGCGGTCAGCCTGTCGCTGGACAAGGCCGTCGATGGCCTGGCCTTCCTGTTCCGCCCCGACTTCAGCAAGATCACTGCGGGCGTCATTCTGACCGCGATGGGCCTGGCGTTCTTCAAGCTGTCGCTGGGCATGGGGACGATGATGACCTACGGCTCCTACTTCCGCGACGATCAGAATATTCCCCAGACCACGCTGCGCGTGATGGCCGCCGACCTGTGCGTCTCCATGCTGGCGGGGATCGCGATCTTCCCTGCTGTGTTCACTTTCGGCTTTGAGCCGGCGGCCGGTCCGGCTCTGGTGTTCATCACCATTCCCGCCGTGTTCTCGCAGATTCCCGGTGGCCAGTTATTGATGATCGCCTTCTTCGTGCTGGCGTCGGTGGCGGCCACCGGGGCGATGCTGTCGCTGATGGAAGTGCCGGTCGTGATCCTGCACGAACGTTTCGGCCTTAGCCGTGCGAAGGCCACCCTGCTGACCATCACCGGCCTGATGCTGCTCGGCTCCAGCTGCGCCTTGACCAACAATGTGCTGGCCGATTTCAAACTGTTCGGCATGAATATGTTCGACTTGTTCGACTTCGTCTCGTCCAACGTGCTGCTGCCGCTGGGCGGCATCTTGCTGGCCGTGTTTGTAGGCTGGGTTTGGGGCGCTGACAAGTTCGGCCAGGCGTTGTCGAACCAGGGCACACTAGGCAACCGGACCACGATACGCATCGCCTTCTTCCTGCTGCGTTATATCTCGCCAGCACTGATTCTTTTGGTAATGTTGAAAGGATTGAATTTGCTATAGGCGCAACGGTCTCGCTCTTTTTTCACCGGCGCCGTAGCAGTATGCATATACTGTCTCCACCGTGAATATCCTCAGGCTGCGTGATGAACCAGAGCGAGATCCCCGTAGTGCCGATGCCGACGATACTGATCGTCGACGACTCTCTTTCCTATCTGGCGGCCCTGCTGGACCGGCTTGAACGGCACGGCTTCATGATCGTGCTGGCCCAGACCGCAGCCGAAGGGTTGATGCGCGCCGAGTTCGCCGAGCCGGATCTGATCCTGCTCGATGTCGTCATGCCTGGCATCGACGGCTTCGAAGCCTGCCGGCGCCTCAAGGCCTGCAAGGCCACCAAGGATATCCCTGTCATCTTCATGACCGGCCTGACCGACCCCAAGCAAAAAGTCACCGGTTTCGATGCTGGTGGCGTCGACTACATCACCAAGCCATTCCAGATCGAAGAGGTACTGGCGCGCATCAATACCCACCTGGCGCTGCGCCGCGCCAACCGCGAATTGCAGGACATGATCGCCACGCTGGACAAGGCGCGCGCAGACCTGATGCGCAACGAACGCCTGGCCGGACTGGGCGCGATGGTGGCCGGCATCGCCCACGAATTGAATACGCCGATCGGCAACAGCCTGATGGCCTCCACCACGTTTGAAATGCAGACCGACGATATCACCCAGCACCTGGCGCGGGAAGGCGGCATCACCCGCAAGGAATTTGAGAGTTACATCCAGAATGCACAGCTGTCGGTGGATATCCTGAGCCGCAATCTGCATCGCGCCGCGGATATCGTTACCAACTTCAAACAGGTGGCGGTCGACCAGACCAGTTCGCAACGACGCAGCTTTTTATTGGCCGAGGTGGTGGCCGGCAATGTGCTGACGTTACAACCCACCATCAAGCGCACGCCATTCGTGATACAGCAGCGGATACCGCCGGACCTGATGATGGAAAGCTACCCAGGCCCTATCGGGCAGGTGATCTCCAATCTGATCAACAACGCCATCCTGCATGGGTACGAAGGCCGCGGCGAAGGCCTGATCGACATCTCGGCCAGCCTCTCGCCCCAGGGCCTGGTGACGCTGTCGGTTGAAGATCACGGCATCGGTATCAAAAAGGACTCCCTGCCGCGCATCTTCGACCCTTTCTTCACCACCAAGCTGGGGGTGGGCGGCTCCGGCCTGGGCCTGAATATCGTCCACAACATCGTCACCGAAATCCTGGGCGGCACCATCGCCGTTGTCAGCGAGCCCGGCGGCGGTACCCGGTTCACCTTGACGCTGCCGATGCTGGCGCCGACGCGCTAGCGCCAACGCCGTACGCTTATTCCTGCGACCACAGCGACAGCGCACCGAGCGCAGTCGTGGCGGCGGATACCCCACTTGCGCCGGCGGCGGTAGTGGCAGTCGGCATCTCCGGAGGGATGCTGACGTGCGACATCGCCCGGCTGATAATCGCGTACTTGACCGAGCCGTCTGCCTTGGCATATCGGTAAGCGCGCCACGAGAGATCACTGACCCTCAAGCTGCCGGGCAATACGCCATTCAACGCGGCCTGCACCGAAGCGACCGGGTACGCTTTGCTGCCGCTTGCATCGGTCACCGTCGCGGCACCCTCTGTATCGAACACAATATTTTGCGTGGTCACGACCCCGCAATCCTCGCGGTAGGTAGACAGCGTCTGCCCTGCCAGCTCCTTGGCGTTGGTGACCATCTGCGCCGCATTCAGGACCAGCAAGTCCGTTGATTTGTTGCGGACGACGTCGCTTGTCGCATCAGTCGCGGCCTGGCACAACATCAGCATCATCGGAGCGGTGCCATCGGCTTGGGCCGCAATCGTTGCCGAGGCGACGATGGGCGCGTCATATACCACACTGGGGCTGCTCGATCCCGGGACTTTGGCGTAGCCGATCTGGCGCTCGCCCAATCCGAACGCCAGCTTGCCGCTAGGGACGGGAATCGTGCCGCGCCCGAACGACAGCCAATACCGCACTGGCGTCGCGATCTCGGCGTAGACGTTCTGGAAGGCGGTGTAACGTAGCAAGCTGGTCTGGGCTATGTCCTGGGCGATCGACTGCACCGCCGCATCAATCACAGCTTGGTACGCCACCAGATCGGTCGCCGCATTGACCTGGGCCAGCAAGTCGGCGCCAATGACACCTTTGGGCGACGTATCGCTCAAGCCGGCAGCGGCCAGCGCGGCCGTGAAGCGCGTCGCCACCTCGTTCTTTTTTGCCAGCGCCGTCAGGTCGTCGCCTTGGGCGCCGACGAGAATGGCCAGGGCGGCAAACGAGCGGGTAATCGCCTGCCTATCCAACGCTGCAACCCAGAAATTCTGGCTCCCGCCATCGACATAGCGGCCGAATAAATTGATATAAACAGTATTGATGAATTCGGCGTTGGTGCCGGCATACAGGTCGGACGCTTCCGCGCCCCGTCCAAATCCATCGAGCACCGATTTGACGGTGGCATTGCTGCCGTAAGCATCGTAGAAGGCGGACGTGGTGACTGGCAGATTGAGGTTTTCAAAGACGCCCGTCCAGAAAGCCAGGCCGCCGCTGTCAGGGACGCGGCCGTAATAGGCCAGATAGAGCGCCTGGACCAGTGCGGCATGTGCGGAAGCGGTCGGTGGCGCGGTCGGTCCGGAGGCGCCCATGCGCGAGGCTGCCGTGCGCGGAGCGGTATTGTCCACATTCGAACCGCCACAGGCGGTCAGCAAAGCGGCGATCAGGCCCAAGGAGGCCCATTGTGGTTTGCGCTGCATGATTGTCTCCCCATTAAAATAATTACTAAATAGTACACGTTAACTATTTTTAACGGCGCGAACACAAGCATAGGAACGCAAAAACCCCCCATCTGCACTGAACGCGATCTTGAGCGCGTTCAGGCTGATGGGGGGTTTTCTGTATAACTAGCCTGACGATAACCTACTTTCACACTGGTTGCAGCACTATCATCGGCGCAAAGTTGTTTCACGGTCCTGTTCGGGATGGGAAGGGGT
>KB906725.1:563784-1186284 GCA_000381565.1 Oxalobacteraceae bacterium AB_14 | reverse complement strand
GTATTACCGCGGCTGCTGGCACGTAGTTAGCCGGTGCTTATTCTTCAGGTACCGTCATTAGCAAGCTGTATTAGAGCTCGCCGTTTCTTCCCTGACAAAAGAGCTTTACAACCCGAAGGCCTTCTTCACTCACGCGGCATTGCTGGATCAGGCTTGCGCCCATTGTCCAAAATTCCCCACTGCTGCCTCCCGTAGGAGTCTGGACCGTGTCTCAGTTCCAGTGTGGCTGGTCGTCCTCTCAGACCAGCTACTGATCGATGCCTTGGTAGGCTTTTACCCTACCAACTAGCTAATCAGATATCGGCCGCTCCAGGAGCACAAGGCCTTGCGGTCCCCTGCTTTCATCCTTAGATCGTATGCGGTATTAGCGTAACTTTCGCTACGTTATCCCCCACTCCAGGGTACGTTCCGATATATTACTCACCCGTTCGCCACTCGCCGCCAGGTTGCCCCGCGCTGCCGTTCGACTTGCATGTGTAAGGCATGCCGCCAGCGTTCAATCTGAGCCAGGATCAAACTCTTCAGTTTAATCTCTGTTTATTTGGTATTTCTGGCACCGTCGTTTCTGACGGGTCGCTCACTCAAAATACTGACAGGCCACTACTTGCGTAGCGCCTATTTCATTACTTCTTGTGAACATTTGATATTTTAAGTTTCACGCTGCCTAAGCAGCGCGTGCACTTTCATCAAACGTCCACACTTATCGACTGTAAATTTTTAAAGAACTTATTCGGTACTGCTTGCTTGCTGCGGAGCGTTGTGTCCGTCAGCGAAGAAGAAAGAGTATGAAGCGTTTAGATCGTTTCGTCAACCCCTACTTTTCCCAGCTACCCCGCTCTTCTCTGCATTTGCATGCGCCGTTTTGCGGGGAGGCGAACTATATCAAAGGCCGTCGAAGTTTGGCAAGCGCTTTTCGAGGAAAGCGTGCATGCCCTCTTTCTGCGCAGGCGTGCCAAAGGCAGACTGGAACAGGCGGCGTTCATAATTGACACCTTCCGTCAGCGTGGTCTCAAAGGCGCGGTTGACGGAGTCCTTGATCATCATCGCGACCGAGGTCGGCATCGATGCGATCTGCTTGGCCGCAGTCAGCACTTCTTCGATCAGCTTGTCCGCCGGAACGACGCGCGACACCAGGCCGATGCGCTCCGCTTCCGCCGCGTCGATGGTGCGCGCGGTCAGCAGCATGTCCATCGCCTTAGCCTTGCCGATGGTGCGCGGCAGGCGCTGCGTGCCGCCCGCGCCCGGCGTGACGCCGACCTTGATTTCCGGCTGGCCGAACTTGGCCGTATCAGCCGCGATCAGGAAGTCGCACATCATCGCCAGCTCGCAGCCGCCGCCCAGCACATAGCCGGCCACGGCGCCCACCACCGGCTTGCGGATGCGCAGGATGTGTTCCCAGTTGCGGGTAATGTAGTTGTCGCGATAAGTATCCACATACGTGTAGTCCGCCATGGCGGCGATGTCGGCGCCGGCGGCGAACGCTTTCTCGCTGCCGGTCAGCACGATGCAGCCGATGGCCGGATCGGCGTCGAACTTATATAAGGCATCGCCCAGCTCGTTCATCATGCGGTCGTTCAGCGCATTCAACGCCTTCGGACGGTTCAGCCGGATCAGGGCAACTTTGTCGTGCACTTCAACGATCAGATCTTCATATTGCATAAGGTGTCTCCTTCACAGTGGAATATTCCTGGAGGATTGTAGCGCCTAACTCCCGCGCTGGTATCATTGATAGACAGCAACCTGCTTTAAAGAGCCTCCTATTTTTACCGCCTTACGCCGCCGCCTGAGCAATAATCTGGACCACGACGCCTTGCTGCGCAACGGCGAATTCATGCGCTACTGGTCCAGCTCCATACTCAACGGCTTCGGCAGCTATATCAGTGCGCTAGCCCTGCCGCTGTGTTCCGTCCTGCTGCTGCATGCGACGCCGGCTCAGATGGGCATGCTTGGCGCGTCCGCGGCGATTCCGTTCGCGCTGCTGGCCCTGCCGGCCGGCGTCTTCCTCGACCGTAACCGCAAACTGCCGGTACTACTGGGCAGCAAGGCGGTCATGGCCGCCACGCTGGGCAGCATTCCCCTGGCCTACTGGCTGGGACTGCTATCCATCGAGTGGATGTATGTGGTCTCCTTTATTACCGGCGCCTGCTCGGTGGTCGGCGGCGGCGCGGAGCAAATCTTCCTCACCAATCTGATCGGCCGCGACCGCCTGACCGATGCGCAGTCCAAGTTCGCCGCCACCGATTCGGCGGCGCGGCTGATCGCGCCCGGTATAGCGGGCATCCTGATCCAGTGGCTGACCGCCCCCTTCGCGGTGCTGGTCAACGCCATCGGCTTCGTGGTCTCGATCCTGCTGCTGCGCAACCTGAATGCCACCGATCCCAAGCCGGCGCCATCCAATAAGCATCCGCTGCGCGACATCCACGACGGCCTGCTGTTCATCTGGGGCCAGCCACTGCTGCGCACACTGGCCTGGGGTGCCGGCGTGTGGCATATGCTGTTCTATGGCTACGCCGCGCTCTGCGTGCTGTTCAGCACCCGGGAGCTGGGCATGACCGCCGGCATGCTGGGCATGGCGCAAATGGTCGGCGGTGTCGGCGTGCTGATGAGCTCCCTGCTGCTGAAGCCACTAAACACCCGCTTCGGCGCCGGCATCACCATGCAGATCGGCCTGGGCCTGACCGCGTTCGCCTTCGCCACCATGCCGATGATCCCGGCCAATCTGTTCGGCAGCCCGACCGCCAGCGCGGTGGCGTGCGGCGGCCTGTCGCTGTTCCTCGATTGCGGCGTGATGCTGTTCTTCATGCCCTATATGACGATGCGCCAGAAGGTCACGCCCGATGCCTACCTGGGCCGCATGGTGTCGACCATGCGCTTCCTGACCGTGGCGACGGCGCCGCTCGGCGCGCTGACGGCCGGCTATATCGGCGAGCACTTCAGCATCCGCACCGGCATGGTCTGCGTCGCCGTGGGCGGCGTCGCGCTGTCGGTGGCGATGGCGCTGTCCTCGGCGATGCGCAGCGCCCAGCATCAGACGGCGCCGGCAGTCTCCTAACGTGCGCCGCCGATCCAGCTAAATCATTAGGCTCGATTCAGTGTCCCATCTTTGGAGTACGCCATGTTCAAGTCCATCCTGCTGCCCACCGACGGCTCGGAGCTGTCGGACAAAGCGACCGCCATGGCGGTCCAGTTTGCCCAACTCAATCACGCCCGCATCGTCGCCATCACCATCATCACGCCGCTGCCGTTTTCCTCCATGGGCGACAGCGGCGCGGTGATCGATTCCGGCCAGCTCGCCACGCAGATGCAGAACGCGGCGCGCCAACACATCGACAAGGCTGCCGCCGCTGCCCATGCCGCCGGGATTCCATTCGAGGGAGTGATCACGATGTCGCCCAGCCCCTACGAGGAGATCGTCGAGGCGGCGAAGAAGTTTGAATGCGACATCATCATGATGGCGTCGCATGGACGGCGCGGCCTGAACCGGCTGTTCTTGGGCAGCGAGACACAGAAGGTGCTCGCCCATACCACGCTGCCCGTGATGGTGTTGCGCTAGGTGCTAAGTCAAAGCGGCTGCTTCGGCAGCAGCACCCAGACATTGCCGCGCTGCTTCATGCGACCGGCGTTCTCCGAGGCCTCGGTGCCGAAGCCGAAGAAGTAGTCGACGCGGATCGCGCCACGGATCGCGCCGCCGGTGTCCTGCGCCATGACCAGGCGCTGCAAGGGGATATCGCTGTTCGGCATCGTGGTCGACAGGAACACCGGCGCGCCCAGCGGCAGCTGCGACGCATCGACCGCCACCGAACGCGACGGCGTCAACGGCACGCCCAGCGCGCCCTTGGGCCCGACCTTGGGGTCCGGCAGCCGCTCTTCCTTGAAGAACACATAGCTCGGATTCACATTGAACAGCTCCTGCATGCGCGTAGGGTGGCCGGCGATCCACGCCTTGATGCCCTGCGCCGACGCCTGCTCCAGCGTCAGCTCGCCCTTCTCCACCAGGTATTTGCCGATTGATTTATACGGATGGCCGTTCTGGTCCGCATACGCCACGCGCACGGTTTCCTGGCTGTCGGTCAACTGCACGCGGCCTGAGCCCTGCACCTGCAGGAAGAAGGACTCCACCGGATCGTCCACCCACAGCAGTTCCTTGCCGCCGAAATCGGCCTTCTCGATATCGGCTCGTGTCGCATACGGCACCACTTTCTTGCCAACCAGCTTGCCGCGCAGGCGCATGCCCTTCAGCTCCGGGTAGACGCTGGCCAGGTCGATGGTCAGCATGTCGTCCGGCACCTTATAGAGTGGCGTCTGATACGGACCGCCCTTTTTGCGCGCGCCGCGCAGCAGCGGTTCGTAGTAGCCGGTAATCAGGCCGTCGGTGGCGCCATCCGGCGCGATCACCTGGTTCGGCGCCATGAACGCTTCGAAGAAGGTGCGGATCGCCTGCTCGTCGCTACCGTTGACGGTGCGCGCGATGCTGCACGACTCCTTCCAGATCGGCTGCTTGATCAGCACCGAGCACGAGGACATGAACGCCGGCCAGGCCGCGCGCACATCATCCTTGTCCCAGCCCGGCAGCGATGCGAAGGTGGTCGGCACCATTTGCAGCGCGGTCGGCTTGGGCGGAACCGGTGCCGGCGGCACCGGCGGCGTCACGGTCGGCGCCGGCGTTTTATCGGGTGGCAACGGCGTGGTGGTACAGGCGGCCAGCGAAACCGCGACGACAGTCAGCGGAACGAGTAGACTACGGCGTGTTAATGACATAAGGATGGCTATGTGGGTATTGATGATAGAAGCATGCGTGGCGTTTTTCCTGTTGGTGTTCATCGTCTGGTGGACCATGTACCAAGGCAAGGGCAAGGCTAAAAAGCTGCCCCCGCCGGCCAAGGAAAACGATCAAGAGTAATCAGTGCAGCGTGCGCGGCAGCGACAGCACGAACTCCGGGATCTTGGTTTCGAACTGGTGGCCGTCCTCGGCCACGCAGAAGTACTCCCCGACCATCGAGCCCTGCTGAGTTTGCAGCGCCGTGCCGCTGGTGTATTCGAAATGCTCGCCGGGCTGCAGCAGCGGCTGATGGCCGACCACGCCCAGTCCGCGCACTTCTTCCACGTGATTGTTGGCGTCGGTGATGACCCAGTGGCGGGAGATCAGCTGCGCCGCCACCGTGCCGGTGTTCTTGATCGTGATTGAATAGGTAAACACAAAGTTGGTGCGTTCCGGGTCCGACTGATCCGGCAGGTACTGAGTTCTGACCGACACAGTAAATTCGTAAGTGGCCATCGAGATTCCTTAAAGCTTGGCAAAAGCGTAATCGCTCTATGCAAAATTGGCGATTGTATATCGTCAGACCCCCATTGCACCGCAAATCCGCCCCGTATGCAAGGACGGCGCGGCTGAAAACCACCGCAAAAGCGATACAGTCGCGCCGGGCAGCGTAAAATAGCGCATCTTTTTCTTGCCAGTCCAACGCCATGACCACTTTCCGCATCGCTCCCAGCATTCTGTCCGCCGATTTCGCCCGCCTGGGTGAAGAAGTCCGCAACGTCGTCACCGCCGGCGCAGACATCATTCACTTTGACGTGATGGACAACCATTACGTTCCCAACCTGACCATCGGCCCGCTGGTGTGCGAAGCGATCCGCCCGCACGTGCAAGTGCCGATCGACGTGCACCTGATGGTCAAACCGGTCGACCGCATCATTCCGGACTTCGCCAAGGCTGGCGCCAACATCATCACCTTCCACCCGGAAGCGTCGGACCACATCGACCGTTCGCTGCAACTGATCCGCGACCACGGCTGCAAGGCCGGCCTGGTGTTCAACCCGGGCACCCCGCTGAGCTACCTGGAACACGTGATGGACAAGATCGACATGATCCTGATCATGTCCGTCAACCCGGGCTTCGGCGGCCAGTCCTTCATCCCGCAGGCGCTGAAGAAGATCGCCGAAGCGCGCCGCCTGATCAACGAATCCGGCCGCGACATCCTGCTGGAAGTGGACGGCGGCATCAAGATCGACAACATCGCCGCCGCTGCGGCAGCAGGCGCGGACACCTTCGTGGCCGGCTCCGCCATCTTCGGCAAGCCGGACTACAAGGCCGTCATCGACGCCATGCGCGCCCAACTGGCGACGGTGTAACCATGAGCGTGCTGGCAGGCGTGCGCGCCGCAATCATCGATCTCGACGGCACTATGCTGGACACGATCCCCGACTTCCACGTGGCCCTCAACGGCATGCGCACGGAGCTGGACCTGCAGCCGATCTCGCAAGACCAGATCGCGCTGATGGTCGGCAAAGGCTCGGAAAACCTGATCCGCTCCGTGCTGGGGCTCGATTGGGACGCAGCCCGCGTGGAAGCGCATTTCGAGACCGCGATGGACGCCTACCAGCGCCACTACCTGAGCATCAACGGCAACTACAGCGCCCTGTATCCGGGCGTGATCGAAGGCCTGACGGCGCTCAAAGCGCAGGGCCTGCGCCTGGCCTGTGTAACCAACAAGCCAATCTCGTTCACCACGCCGCTGCTCAAGCTCAAGGGCCTGGACGGTTTCTTCGAGGTGGTCTACGGCGGCGATTCGCTGCCGCGCAAGAAGCCCGATCCGCTGCCGCTGCAGACGGTGTGCGCCGATTTCGGCCTGGCGCCGGCGCGGGTGGTGGCCATCGGCGACTCCTCGAACGACGCGCAAGCCGCGCGCGCTGCGGGCTGCCCGGTGCTGACGGTGCCTTACGGTTACAATCACGGAGAGGCTATACACAAAACCGATTCCGATGGTATAGTAGCCACGCTGCTCGACGCCGCAAATTTGATCCGTTCGCATAATTAACCATTAGCTGAACCACTCTGACCGAAATGTCTTTCACCAAAAAACACAATGTCACCCAAACCGGCTCGATTGAGGCCTGGCTTTGGCGACGCTGGCAATCCTGGCAAACTCAGCCAAACTGATTGCTGTCGTTCGCATTCTCACGTAATGCGCACCCGACAGGTTTTTTGACAAACCACCGCCTAACCCACACCCACACCCTTGGCGGCATGGAGAGAAGACATGACCGAACTCGAATTCAAATCGTTGGCCACCGACGGCTACAACCGCGTTCCACTGATCGCCGAAGCCTTTGCCGATCTCGAAACCCCGCTCACGCTGTACCTGAAACTGGCCCAGACCCAGAACGCCGGCAAGAACACCTTCCTGCTTGAATCGGTGGTCGGCGGCGAGCGTTTCGGCCGCTTCTCCTTCATCGGCCTGCCGGCGACGACCGTGCTGCGCAACTTCGGCACGCGCACCGAGATCGTCAAGAACGGCGCCGTGATCGAGACCCACGAAGGCAATCCGCTCGAATTCATCGAGGCTTACCAGAAGCGCTTCAAGGTCGCGCTGCGTCCCGGCATGCCGCGCTTCTGCGGCGGCCTGGCCGGCTACTTCGGCTACGACACCGTGCGCCACATCGAAAAAACGCTGGCCCACACCCAGCCCAAGGATGACCTGGGCCTGCCCGACATCCAGCTGATGGTGACCGAGGAACTGGCCGTCATCGACAACCTGAGCGGCAAGCTGTATCTGATCGTCTACGCCGACACCACGCAGCCGGAATCGTATTCCAAAGCGCGCCAACGCCTGAAAGACCTGCGCATGATGCTGCGCCGCGGCGTCGACGCGCCGGTGACCAGCGCCTCGGTACGCACCGACATCACGCGCGATTTCCCGAAAGAGGAATACCTGAAGGCCGTCGCCAAGGCCCACGAATACGTGATGGCCGGCGACTTGATGCAGGTGCAGATCGGCCAGCGTCTGCGCAAGCCCTACGTCGATTCGCCGCTGACGCTGTACCGCGCGCTGCGTTCGCTGAACCCGTCGCCGTATATGTACTTCTACAATTTCGGCGACATGCAGATCGTCGGCGCCTCGCCGGAGATTTTGGTCCGCAACGAGACGCTGCCGGACGGCGAGAAGAAAGTCACGCTGCGCCCTATCGCCGGCACCCGCCCGCGCGGCGCGACGCCGGAGCGCGACGCCGAACTGGCCAGGGAGCTGCTGGCCGATCCGAAAGAGATCGCCGAACACGTGATGCTGATCGACCTGGCGCGCAATGACCTGGGCCGCATCTCCGAGATCGGCAGCGTCAAGGTCACCGACCGCCTGGTCATCGAAAAATACTCGCATGTGCAGCACATCGTCTCCAACGTCGAGGGCAAGCTGAAGTCCGGCCTGTCCAACCTGGACGTGCTGCGCGCCACCTTCCCGGCCGGCACCTTGACCGGCGCGCCGAAAGTGCGCGCGATGGAAGTGATCGACGAACTGGAGATCTCCAAGCGCGGCATCTACGGCGGCGCCTGCGGCTACCTGTCCTTCGGCGGCGAGATGGACGTCGCGATCGCGATCCGCACCGGCGTGATCAAGGACGGCATGCTGTACGTCCAGGCCGCAGCCGGCATCGTCGCCGACTCGATCCCGGAGATGGAATGGCAGGAAACTGAAAACAAGGCGCGCGCCGTGCTGCGCGCCGCCGAACAAGTGCAAGATGGCCTGGATGGGGAGTTCTGAGATGCTGCTAATGATCGACAACTACGACTCCTTCACCTACAACATCGTGCAGTACTTCGGCGAACTGGGTGAGGATGTACGCGTGTACCGCAACGACGAAATCACGATTGCGGAAATCGAAGCACTGAACCCGGACCACATCTGCATCTCGCCAGGTCCGAAAGACCCGTCGCAAGCCGGCATCTCGATCGAGGTGCTCAAGCACTTCGCCGGCAAGAAGCCGATACTGGGCGTGTGCCTTGGCCACCAGGCCATTGGCGAAGCGTTCGGCGGCAAGGTCATACGCGCCAAGCAGGTCATGCATGGCAAAACTTCTCTCATCGCGCATACGGGCGTGGGCGTCTTCAAGGGTCTGCCCTCCCCCTTCACAGTGATCCGTTATCACTCGTTGGCCATCGAGCGCAGCTCGCTGCCGTCCTGCCTGGAAGTGACGGCATGGACGGACGACGGTGAAATCATGGGCGTGCGCCACAAGGAATACGACATCGAGGGCGTGCAGTTCCACCCCGAGTCCATCCTGTCTGAGCACGGTCACGCACTGTTGAAGAACTTCCTGGTCCGCTAAAGACACCGGTGCGCCCAGCGCGCGCCTGCTTTAGCTGCGATCCGCGTCCAAATTGAACAAGGAATTGCCATGCCTATCACCCATCAAGAAGCTTTGCTGCGCTGCATCGAACACCGCGAGATTTTCCACGACGAGATGCTGCACCTGTTCCGCCAGATCATGTCCGGTGAAATGTCGCCGACCATGATCGCCGCCCTGACCATGGGCCTGCGCGTGAAAAAAGAAACCATCGGCGAAATCGCCGCCGCCGCGCAGGTGATGCGCGAGTTCTCCACCAAGGTGCCGATGGCCGACACCACCGGCCTGCTCGACATCGTCGGCACCGGCGGCGACGGCGCGCATACATTCAACATCTCCACCGCTTCCATGTTCGTCGCCGCCGCCGCCGGCGCGCGCGTGGCCAAGCATGGCGGCCGCAGCGTGTCGTCGTCGTCCGGCAGCGCCGACGTGATCGAATCGCTGGGCGCCAACATCAACCTCAAGCCCGAGCAGATCGCCCAATCGATCGCGCAGACCGGCATCGGCTTCATGTTCGCGCCGAACCACCACGCGGCGATGAAGCATGCGGCGCCGGTGCGCCGCGAGCTGGGCGTGCGCACCATCTTCAACATCCTGGGGCCGCTGACCAATCCGGCCGGCGCGCCGAATATCCTGATGGGCGTGTTCCACGCCGACCTGGTGGGTATCCAGGTGCGCGTGCTGCAACGCCTGGGCGCGCAGCATGCGATCGTGGTCTTTGGCCGCGACAATATGGATGAAGTCTCGCTGGGTGCGGCCACCCTGGTCGGTGAACTGGTGAACGGCGAGATCCGCGAATACGAAATCCATCCCGAAGACTTTGGCCTGCAGATGATCGCCAGCCGCAACCTGAAGGTGGCCGATGCGACCGAATCGAAAGCCAAGATGATGGAAGCGCTGCGCGGCGAGCCTGGCGCGGCCTACGATATCGTCGCGCTCAACGCCGGCACCGCGCTGTACGCGGCCGGCGTGGCCAGCTCGATCGAGGACGGTCTGGCGCGCGCGCGCGCGGCCATCACCTCCGGCGACGCGATGCGCAAGGTCCAGCAGTTTGTCGAGGTCACGCAAAGCCTCGGCAAAACCAACTAAAGGAGGCCTGCATGGTCGGCATCCACGATCTGACGCTGTTTGTAATCTCCGGGCTGCTGCTCAATATCATGCCCGGTCCCGATTCGCTGCTGATCATGACGCGCAGCGCCACCCAGGGCTGGCGCGCAGGTTCGGCCGCCGCACTGGGCATAGGCGCCGGCACCATGATCCACATCTTCGCCGCGGCGCTGGGCTTGTCGGCGCTGTTGGCAACGTCGGCCACCGCGTTCACGGCCGTCAAGTGGGTCGGCGCGGCCTACATCGTCTACGTCGGCATCGGCATGCTGCGCGCGAAACTGCGGGCCGAAGCCGATGACGCGGCGGCCGCCGAAACGGCCGCGCGCGCCGCGGCCCAGCCACTGGCGTATCGCAAAATCTTCTTCCAGGGCTTCCTGACCAATGTGCTCAACCCGAAGGTGGCCTTGTTCTTCCTGGCGTTCGTGCCGCAGTTTATCCATACCGATTCCACCAGCAAGCCGCTGGCTTTCATCGTCCTGGGCTGCATTTTCAATTTCAACGGTATGTTGTGGTGTAACGGGCTGGCCGTCTTCACCGCCTTTGCCAGCGCGCGGCTGAAGGTCAAGCCGCTGGTGGCGCTGTGGCTGAACCGCGTGACGGGCGGCCTGTTCCTGGCACTCGGCCTGCGCCTGGCGCTGGCCGAACAACATTCATCTTAGGCTAATCATGTCCGACATTCTGAACAAAATCCTCGCAGTCAAAGCCGACGAAGTCGCCGCCGCCAAAAAACACCGCAACCTGGCCAGCCTGCGCGCCGACGTGGAAAGCAACACCGAACTGCGCGCCGGCCTGCGCGGCTTCGAGGCTAGCCTGCGCGGAAAGATCGCCGCCGGCCACGCCGGCGTGATCACCGAAGTGAAAAAGGCCTCGCCGTCGAAAGGCGTGCTGCGCGCCGACTTCCGTCCGGCCGACATCGCCGCCAGCTATGAAGCCAACGGCTCCGCATGTCTGTCGGTGCTGACGGACGAGCAGTTCTTCCAGGGTTCGGTGGCGTATTTGCAGCAGGCGCGCGCCGCCTGCGCGCTGCCCGTGTTGCGGAAAGATTTCATGATCGACATGTACCAGATCTACGAAGCGCGCGCGATGGGCGCCGACGCGATCCTGCTGATCGTCTCGGCGCTGGACCACGGCCTGATGGCGGAAATGGAAGCCTGCGCCCACGAACTGGGCATGGGCGTGCTGGTGGAAACCCACGACGGCGACGAACTGACGGCCGCGCTGCGCCTGAAAACCGCGCTATTGGGCATCAACAACCGCAATTTGCGCACTTTCGAGGTCTCGCTGGAGAACACGCTGGCCCTGCTGGACCGCATTCCGGAAGAAAAACTGGTCATCACCGAATCCGGCATCATGGTGCCGGACGACGTCAAACGCATGCGCGAGGCCAATGTGCACGCCTTCCTGGTTGGCGAAGCCTTCATGCGCGCGACCGATCCCGGCGCCGAACTGGCGCGCCTGTTCAACTAAGCCTGTATCACCTGCAGAGGCGGCACCGGCCCGGACGCGATCTCGATACGGTCGCGCCCACGTTCCTTTGCCCGATACAACGCCTCGTCCGCCCGCATCAGGATGGCGTCCAGGTCTTCGTTGACACTTGTCTGGCAAGCAATACCGATGCTGACGGTGTAAGCCGGCAATCCTGGCCGGCCGGGTTCGCGCACGGCGCTCAAGATGCGCTCCGCGATATGGTGCGCACGGTCTAGTCCGGTAACGGGGAGCAAAACAATAAACTCTTCCCCGCCGAATCGCGCCACGTGATCGGAAACCCGCAGCGCTTTACCGATAACGGCGGCCACGTCGATTAAAACCCGGTCGCCAGTGGCGTGGCCGTGGCAGTCGTTAATCCTCTTGAAATAATCCAGATCGATGCTGAGCATGGTCATGGCGGTGGATTCACGCCGCATCAGCGCATGCTCCTTGGCATAAATATCGGCGAAACCGCGACGGTTTAATATCTGGGTCAATGGATCGAGCGTAGATCGGCGTTCCAATATCGTTTGCAGGCGCCGCGTGGCCACCGCCTTAAAGTTTACCGCCAGTAGCAAAACCATGAAATGGCCGGCGGCCAGATAAAGACTTTGGAATGGTCCGACATTCGTCAAATCAACCTGAGCGCCGCCAAATATTACAGCCAGAAAACCACGCGTTAATACAACCAGTGTTTGAAACAGCAGCAACGCGCCGAATAATATAGTGGAGAAATGACGTTCACCATAACGCCACACCATCAAAACCTGATTTATATAAAATACCGAAATCAGAAAGGAAAATACCGCGACGCGGGCAGCAAAATGCGGCTGAATAACCAGCCAATATCCGACGCCCAGCATATCCAATGCCCAGATCAGATGAAATAACCACCAGGCCGGCCTCCGGCCATAAAACATCTGCGTGCCTATCATCGCCAGGCCAACGCCCCAAACCAAGGCTGAATTGGCGCCGAGCAAAACTACGGATTCGCCTGCCAGGCTATATCTCAGGCTAAACAGCAATGCACCGCAGGCCAGCGATATCAATCCTGCCGCCCAGTAATTCAACCCTTTAATCTCCGCCGGGAAGCTCGAATGCGCTGAATACAGGACGACACTCATCGCGCCGGCCATCAGCGTCGACATCAGGATAATCGTGGTGGGATCAAGCAGTAGCACTTGCGGGTCTATCCTCTGGCAAAAACTCAGGCAAATTCTAAACCAGAACAAGAGCACCGCGTGAAATTAAACCGCCGACAACACCGCAGCGCCCTCTGAGTGTCCCCGCATTTCGCCAATGCATGCCGGAATCTGGTTAGTACATGCCAAAATCTGGCATGGATAGCGCAAAAAAATCCGGGGACTCGCCCCGGACTCAGGAATCAACGTGCAGCGCTGGGCCGCAAGGGGCCCGCGGATTTCTTGCCGGCCGGGTCCAGCGACAGGCTAATACCGGGAACCCGGTCGCCTTGTAAAGTCGCGGTGAATGTCATCAGTTCGTCGCGACGGAATGCGTGTATCTCTATCTCCGAACCGACGCCATAGCGGGCAAGCAGGGTTTCCAGGTTGGCGCCGGTGACGCGTAATCCATCAACCGCCATCAATATATCGCCGGCCGATAATCCAGCCCGGTGCGCAGCGCCATTCTCATGCACGCTGGATAGTTTGCAATCATTACCGTCTTTGCCGAGATTCACATCCAGGCCGGGCTTGGCCGATTTACGCTCGTCGTTATATCTAACACCGAATGGCGCCAGCATTTTAGCCAGCGGCAAATCTTCGGTTCCGCGGATATATTTATCGAAGAATGGCTTGAACCGGCCGCCGCTGATTTCGTCGAATAATGCCTCCACTTCGGCGGGAGTCACTCCGCGTCCGGCGCCGTGATAAAAGTCGCGGCCATAACGTTGCCATAAAGCGCGCATCACATCATCCAGCGATTTCTTGCCGCCGGTTTTAGCGCGAATGCTCAAATCCAGAGCCAGCGCGATCAAGGAACCCTTGGTGTAATAGCTGATGATGGCATTCGGCGCATTTTCATCCTGGCGATAATATTTACCCCAGGCGTCGAAACTGGAATCGGCCACGCTTTGCTTGGTGCGGCCGCTGCCGCGCAATACGCTGGCGATGGTTTTACCCAGCAATTTGAAATAAGCCGGCTCGGCGATGACGCCGGCACGCACCAGCATCAAATCATCGTAATAACTGGTGAATCCTTCAAACAGCCAGAGCAAAGGCGAATAATTCTCGACTTGCAGGTTATACGGAGCGAATGCCGCAGGCTTGATGCGCTTCACGTTCCATGTATGGAAATATTCATGGCTGCACAAGCCGAGGTATTGAAGATAACCGTCGCTGCTATCCTTGCTGGCCGCAGCCGTACTCGGCAAGTCGGCACGGGCGCAGATCAGCGCCGTCGAGGCGCGGTGCTCCAGGCCGCCATAACCGTCGCCGACGGCCAGCGTCATGAACACATAGCGGTCCATCGGCGCCTTTTTGGCCTTCGGTTCAAAGAAGGCGATCTGGGTTTCGCAGATCTTTTTCAGGTCGGCGCTCAGGCGTGACAGGTCCAGCTTGGGCACCCGGCCGCTGATGACGATGTCGTGCGGGATGCCGTGCGCCTTGAACGTGGCCAGCGCGAAGTCGCCCTGCTCCACCGGGTGATCGATCAGCTCATCGTAGTTGGACGCGATGTAAGTACCAAAACCATAACGTTTCGCTTTCAGCTCCGGCAGCGAGGTCGCCACGCGCCAGGTCTTGGCAGCTTCGTCGTCCGGCCGCTGGATATCCACCACGTGCGGCTGGTCTTCCTGCCCCAGCACGCGCAGGAACACGCTGGTGCCGTTGTAGAAGGCATGGTTCTGGTCCAGATGCGCGGCGCGCACCGACATGTCCCAGGCATAGACTTCGTAGTGCACCGTCAGCGAGGCCGCATGATCCTTCAGCGGGGCGGCCTGCCAAGAGTGCTTATCCAGCTTGACCAGCGCCACCGGCTGGCCGTCCGACTCGGCGCGGATGCGCACGATGTTGCGCGAAAACTCGCGGATCATGTAGCTGCCCGGTATCCAGGCCGGCAGCGCGAACACCTGGCCGCCTTCGGCCGGCGCGTCCACCGTCAGCGTGACGTGGAACAGGTGGGCGGCCAGGTCATGTCCGACGATGCTGTAGGCGATCGCCGGATTGCTCTTGTTCGTTTTCTTCATCTCTATCCTTGTTTTACAAATCGGCCGGCGTATCGATATCGCGCACCACGCCGACATCGTCGACTATCAGCTCGCTCACCGCATGGCTTTTTAATATGTCGCGCGCGCCCTGGTCGCCTTCCAGCGCCAGCAGCAACGGCAAATGATAACTGCTGAAGGCGACCGGATTGCCGCGCCGCCCTTCAAAGACGGGCGCCGCGATGCGCGCGCCCCGTTCGATCGTCGCGGCCAGCGCGCGCATGGTCTCCGGCTGCACATGGGGCATGTCGCCCAGGCCTATCAGCCAGCCTTGCGCGCCCCTGGTGTAGTCGACCACCATCGTCAGCGAGGCGGCGATGCCCAGATCGGCATCCGCGCAGACGCGCACTTCGCATCCCAGTTTGCCCAGCAGCGCCGCCACCTGGTCGTCGCCGGAGCGGACCACGGCCACCACGCGCGGCAGCACGGCCAGCATGTTTTTAGCACTGGCGACCACCACGGCGTCGCCGTCCTTCAATGGTTGCAGCAATTTGTTTTGTACGCCGGACGGGTCGAACCGCTTACCCCGCCCGGCTGCCAGCAATATCCCTACCAGCGCCATTCAGCTCAGGCGCTGGCCAGGTCGAACGGCAGCTTGCGCAGACGCTTGCCGGTCAATTTGAACAGCGCGTTGGCGAAGGCCGGCGCCAGCGGCGGCAGGCCTGGTTCGCCCATGCCGGTCGGCGGATCGTTCGACGGCACGATGTGGACGTCGATCGCCGGCATGTCCGTCATGCGCGCCACCGTGTAGTCGCTGAAGTTCTGCTGATCCACCACGCCGTCCTTGAGCGTGATCGCGGCGCCCGGCAAGGTCATACCGAGGCCCATCAAGGCCGCGCCCTGGATCTGCGCTTCGATCGTCAACGGATTGACCGCCTGGTTGCAATGCACGCCCGCCGTGACCTTGTGCAGCTTGGGCGTGCCGTTCTTCACGGACGCCACCACCACATACGCGATCACGGTGTTGAACGACTGATGCACCGCCACGCCCCAAGCCTGGCCTTTAGGCAATGCCTTCTTGCCGTAGCCGGACTTGGCGACCGCCAGGTCCAGCGCGGCCATGTGGCGCTTGCCTTTCTCGCCCAGCAGTTTTTTGCGATAGGCGACAGGATCCATCTTGGCCGCATGCGCGGCTTCGTCGATCAGCGTCTCCATCACGAAGGCCGTGTGGGTGGAGCCGACCGAGCGCCACCACAGCACCGGCACATTGGCCTTGACCGAGTGCGCGCTCAGGTTCAGCGGCACTTCATATGGTTCGCCCATGCCTTCAACCATGGTCACGTCGATGCCGTTCTTGATCATCATCGGCTCGAACGCGGTGCCGGCAATGATGGACTGGCCGACAATGACGTGATCCCATGCCACGATATCGCCCTTGTCGTCGATGCCGATATCGGCGCGGTGCACATGCGACGGACGATAGTAGCCGCCCTTGATGTCATCCTCGCGGCTCCAGATCACCTTGACCGGGTCCTTCTTGCCGGTGGCCTGCCACACCTTGGCGATATTGACCGCTTCGACCAGGTAGTCGGAGGTCGGCACGGCGCGGCGGCCGAAACCGCCGCCGGCCATCATCGTGTTCAGCACCACCTGCTCCGGCTTCAGGCCGGCGGTGGCGGCGATGGCGCCCTGGTCCATCGTCTGGAACTGGGAGCCTGCCCACACCGTGCAGCCGTCCGGGCGCAGATCGACCACGCAGTTCAGCGGCTCCATCGGCGCGTGCGCCAGGTAAGGGAATTCATACACGGCGGAGATCTTCTTCGCCGCGCCGGCCAGCTTGGAGGTATCGGCTTTGTGCACCGGCAGGCCGGGCTTCTGCGACAACGCCTTGTACTCGGCCAGTTGCTTGTCGCTGCTGACCTTTTCGACGCCGCTGGTGTCCCAGTCGATGATCAGCGCATCGCGGCCCAGCTTGGCCGGCCAGTAGCCGTCGGCCACCACCACCACGCCGCTGCCGCCGCGATCCGTCTTCACTTCCAGCACCTCGATCACACCCTTGATCGCCTTGGCTTTCGAGGCGTCGAACTTGGCGACCTTGGCGCCGAACACCGGCGGCCGCGCCACCACGGCGACCTTGCTGTGCGGCGCCTTGTAATCCATGCCGAAGACCTGCTTGCCGGTCGACTTGAGTCTCGCGTCCAGGCGCTTGGTCGGCTTGCCAATGAAATTGAAGTCCTTGGGGTCCTTCAGTTTCACGGTGGCGGGCACCGGCTGCTTCATCGCCGCGTCGGCCATGGCGCCGTAGGTGGCCTTCTGGCCGGCGGGCCCGATCAGCGTACCCTTCGACGTCTTGATCTGGTCCGGCGCCACCTTCCACTCCTGGGCCGCGGCACCGATCAGCATCGCGCGCGCCTTGGCGCCGATCTCGCGGTACTGGGTGTAGGAGTGGGCGATACTGCCCGAGCCGCCGGTGATCTGGATGCCGAACGCCGGGTCCTTGTATTGGTCGCCGGCCGGCGCCAACGCGCCGTTCATCTTCGACCAGTCCGCGTCCAGTTCTTCCGCGATCAGCATCGGCAGCGACGTCTGCACGCCCTGTCCGAACTCCAGCCGGTTGACCTGCACCGTCACGCTGTTGTCCGGCGCGATATGCAGGAAAGCGTTCGGTTCGTACACCTTGGCCGGCGGCTGCTGCGCATTGGCGAAGCGTCCCGCGCCAGGGATGAAGAAGCCCAGCACCAAACCGCCGCCCGCAACCGCGCCGGCCTTCATGAAGCTGCGGCGCGACACGCCGCCGGAAGTCTCTACACCCGCCATCGTTTCCTGATTGAGCCATTCGATCCGCATGACATTCTCCTTTAGGCGATGGCTTTGGCTGCGTCTTTGATGGCTGCGCGGATGCGCTGGTAGGTCCCGCATCGACAGATGTTGCCACTCATAGCGTTGTCGATATCGGCGTCGGATGGGGCTTTGTTGGTGCGCAGCAGTGCGGTCGCGCTCATGATCTGGCCACTCTGGCAGTAGCCGCATTGGGGCACGTCCAGCTTGACCCACGCCTCCTGCACGGCCTTGCCGACTTTATCCGATTCCATCGCTTCGATGGTGGTGATCTTCTGGCCGGCGGCGGCCGAAATCGGCGTCACGCACGAGCGGACAGGCTGGCCGCCCAGGTGCACGGTGCAGGCGCCGCACAGCGCCGCGCCGCAACCGAACTTGGTGCCGGTCATATTCAGGTTGTCGCGCAAGGCCCACAGTATCGGCGTCGAAGGATCAGCGTCCACCTGCATGTCTTTACCGTTGATGTTCAATGTAATCATTCAGTTCTCCCTGTGGACGATGCGCTGGTTTGGTAAGGCTTACTGCTTGATCTTGGCGAGTTTTTCTTCAAGCGCCTTGGTGTCGATCGCGCCGGGCACGCGGGTGCCGTCGGCGAAGAAGATGGCCGGGGTGCCGGACACGCCCAGCTTGTGGCCCAGCGCCAGCACCTGGTCGTTCGGCGATTCGCACTTCTCGGCCGCGACAGGGGCCGCCTTGTTGTTGACCATCCAGTCTTCCCAGGCCTTGCTGCGGTCCGGCGAGCACCAGATGTTCTTCGACTTGGTGAACGAATCATCGGCCAGGATGTTGTACATGAAGGTGTAGACCGTGATGTTGTCGGTTTCCTTGAGCGTGGTCTTGCGGAAGCGCTTGCAGTAGCCGCAGTTCGGATCCTCGAACACCGCGATCACGCGCTTGCCGTCGCCCTTGACCGTCTTGATGGCTTTGTCCAGCGGCAGGTCGGAGAACTTGATCTTGTTGATCTCTTCCAGGCGTTCCTTGGTCAGGTCGGTGCTGGTGGTCAGGTTGAACACGTGGCCGGAGAACAGGTAGGTGCCGGTCTTGTCGGTGTAGAGGATATCGTTGCCGACCCGGATTTCATACAGGCCGCCATAGGGCGTTTCCCTGATCGAATCGACTTTGGCGTTCGATCCCAGGCGCGGCTCGACCAGCTTCTTGATCGCGTCCGTGGACGGGGTTTCCGCGCCCACGCAGGACGCCATCAGCGCCGACAACAACAGCAAAACGGTCTTACTCATTCTCATAACATCTCCAATGACTACATACGAACCGACTGGCGCCGGCCTACTTCCCCATTGCGTGGGAGATCAGGCGGCGCTTCAGGGCCGGTAATTTATCCAGCAAGTTTAATCCCAAATTGCGAACCACGCGCAGCGGCTCCATATCGGCGCCGAACAGGCGCGCCAGGCCGTCTGTGGTGAGCTGCATCAGCAGCACGTCTTCCTTGCGGGCGCGCTCGTAGCGGGCCAGCACGCGGGTGTCGCCGATGCTGCGCTGCGCTTCGCGCTCGCCCAGGGTTTTGATCAGTTGCGCGACGTCGGCGAAGCCCAGGTTCATGCCGTGGCCGGCCAGCGGGTGCACCACGTGGGCGGCGTCGCCCACCAGCGCCACGCGCGGCGCGCTCATGGCGTGCGGACGCAGCAAACGCAATGGGAAGTCGCGCACCAGCTCCGGCTGCAAAGGCGTCAGCGCGCCCAGGCGCTCGGCGGCGTAGACGCCCAGGCGGCCGGCGATCTGCTGCGCCGATTCGGCGCGCAGCGTGTCGGCCAGCGCCTCCGGCGCCGACCACACCAGCGACACCTGGTTGCCAGGCAGCGGCAGCAGCGCGACGATGCCTTCGGCACCGGTGAACCATTGGCAGGCGGCGCCGTGGTGCGGCTTCTCGCAGGCGAAGTTGGAGACCACGGCGCGCTGGTTGTAGCTGCGGTAATCGAGGCCGATGTCGCACTGGCCGCGCACCCAGGACTGGGCGCCGTCGGCGCCGACCACCAGTTCGGCCTTGATGCAGCTGCCGTCGTCCAGGTGCACGGTGGCGCTGTCGTCGGCGCGCAGCAAGCCGGTGGCGCGGCCTTCGACGAAGCGCACGTTCTGCGCGAACTTGAGGGCGGCGTCCAGCGCCTGCCCCAGGTTGCGGTCTTCCATGATCCAGGCCAGCGTGCCGGTATGGGCGCCGTAGGCGTCGAAGGCCAGGCCGCCGGCGTTGACGCCGTCGCCGTGGACGATCATCGCGTCCACCGGCGCCACGCGCGCCTGGTCCAGCGCATGCCATACCTTCAGGGACGACAGCAGATTGTGGGCGGTGTGGTTCAGCGCGTAGACCCGCGCATCCCAGCCGGTATCTGCGGCCGGGGCGACCGGGGCGACCGGGGCGGCCGGATGCGACGGCGGAGCGAGCAGGGTCACACTAAAACCGGCCTGGGCCAGGCCCAGCGCGGCGGTCTTGGCAATAGCGCCATTGCCAACGATACAAATATCACTCTCGATAACGCGCAGCGCAGCGGGGGAGGATGGATTAGTCATCCAAACATTATAGCGTTTGTACGGCTAAGACACGGCTCGCCGGGAATTACTTCGAGAAGAACAGCAGCCGGCCGTCGGCGGTGGCGGCGATCAGCTGGCCGTCGTGCCACAGCGGCGTGGCGATGAACGCCCCGAGCCGCTTCACGTGCTCGATCGACGTCATCACCGTCTGCTCGCCTTCGAACAGGCGCCGGGTGTCGAACCTGCCGGTGGCGGCGTCCAGCAGGCGGAATTCGTCCGCCCTGCTCTCCGGCGTGCGCCACGACCATTGAGGCTTGCCGCCGGCCGCCTCCAGCGCGAACAGTTCGCCGCGCATGGTGGCTCCGATGACGGCTCCCTCGGCCAGCACCGGCGTCGCGTAAGTCCACACCTTGGTATCGTGTTGGTACGCCACCTTGCCGGTGCGCTTGTCCAGCGCGACCAGCAGATTGGTGTCGGAGGTGCCGAAGTACACCCGCTCGGCGTCCACCACGGCGCCGGAGATGATCCATGAGCCGCGGCCGGGATAACGCCATTTCAACTTGCCGCTTGCAAGCTCCAGGGCGTAGAACCAGGCGTCGCGCGAGCCGATGAACACTGTGTCGCCATCGACCAGCGGCGGCGCCTGCACGCCGAACAGGGTGCTGGTCTTTTGCTCGGTCTCGGTCTGGTAGCGCCACAGCTGGCCGCCGGTGGCGGCGTCGAGCGCGTAGACCGCGCCGTCCCAGCTGCCGAACACAATCGCCTTGCCGGCGATGGCGGGGCGCGCATGGATCATGCCGCCGCTTTTGAAAGCCCACACGACGGCGCCGGTCCTGGCGTCGAGCGCGTACAGCCGCTCGTCGCTGCTGCCGATGTACACCCTGCCCTCGTGCACCAGCGGCGACGACAGCCAGAAGTCCCACGGATCGGGCGACGGCGCGGCGCCCTTCGCCATGCCATACAGGCCGTAGGCGGCAAAGCGCGCCTCGCCCTGGGTGGAGAAGCTCCAGCGCTGCGCGCCGGTCCGCGCATCGAGCGCATGCAGCCGGCCATCGCGGGCCAGGAAGTAGACCATGCCGTTATCCAGCGCCGGCGTCGACGCGATGCCGGCGCCGGCATGGTGCAGCCACGCCAGCTTGCGGCTTGCCACATCGAACGCATACAGGTTGCCGTCCTCGGCGCCGATGTACAGGAGTCCCTGCGCGACGACGGGGCTCGACACCGTTTGCGCGTGCAGGTCTATGGTCGCCCGCAGGCGCAGCGACGACAGGTCGGCGGCCGCCGCATGCAGCGCGGCCATCAGGGCAAACAGCGAGATCAGGAATCGCATCAATCGTACCTCCAGGTGGGCCAGCGGCGATTGTAGCGGCGCGGCGCAGGCCCAGGCTTCAGGCTTTCTATAGGCCGCGGCAAGGCTGCCGCTGTTATACTTTCGGCATGAATATCCTGCTCGTGGAAGATGACCTGGAACTGGGCCGCGCATTGCGGGCGGTATTGCATGACGACGGCTACGCCGCCACGTGGGTGCGGCTGGCGGCCGACGCCCAGCGCCAGCTGGACACCGGCGCCTATGCCGCCGTGGTGCTGGACCTGAACCTGCCGGACGGCGACGGCATGGCGCTGATGCGCCGGCTGCGCGCCGCCGGCCGACAGCTCCCGGTGGTGCTGATCACGGCGCGCGACAGCCTGGGCGACCGTCTGACCGGCTTTGCCGACGGCGCCGACGACTACCTCGTCAAGCCTTTCGACATGGCGGAACTGCTGGCGCGCCTGCGCGCGGTGCTGCGCCGCTCACGTCCCGAGGCGGCCGGCCAGGGCCTGTGGACGCGCGCCGGCTTGTCGCTCGACGAGCGGCGCCAGGCCGTCAACTGCGACGGGCGTCCGCTGGCGTTGTCGCGCACCGAATTCAACCTGCTGCTGGCGCTGATGCAGGACGCCGACCGCGTGCTGACCCGCGGCGAGCTGGAAGAGCGCGCGCTGGCCGGCAGCGAAAGCGTAACGCTGGACGTACACATGTCCAACCTGCGCAAGAAGATCGGCGAGCATCGCGTGCGTACCGTGCGTGGCGTCGGCTACATGATCGCGCCATGACGGCGCAGCGCTCGCTGTTCCGCCGCCTGCTGGGCGGCTTCCTCGCCGTGGTGATCCTGGTCTGGCTGGCCGTCGTGGCCATGGCTATCTACGAGAACACAGTGCTGCAGGCGCGCCACACGGCGGCCGAGAACCGCGGCTGGACTCGCCAGATCCTGCTGAACCTGCGCTCGGTGGCGCACGACCCGGCCGAAGTGGCGCGCGTCGCCGCGCAGGTGGAAGCGCTGCGCGCCGACATGCTGCGCGAAGTGAACTACTGGTCCAAGCCCGTGATGCTGCAAGTGTGGCTGCACGGGCAGCGCGTCTACCGTTCCGGCGGCGATCTGCCCGGCGCGCGGTCACTGCCGGCGCCGCACGATCCGGCGCTGGGCGCGGACTGGTCGAGCGCCACCGCCACCGATGCGGCAAGCGGCGTCGTGGTCCGGCGCGACGCCATGCACGACACGAACTGGCTGCTGACCAGTTCCGGCGCGGCCTACTATCTGACGCCGCTGCTCTACAGCCTGCCCTTGCTGACGCTGCCCGCGTGGCTCATCGTGCGGCGCGGCCTGCGGCCCGTGCAGGCGATGGTGGCGGAGATCGAACGGCGCTCCGGCAGCGACCTGCTACCGCTGCCGCCGTCCGGCTATCGCGAACTGGCGCCGCTGGCCGCCTCCGTCAACGGCTTGATGCAACGCCTGACGGAGCGCGTGGAGCGCGACCGCGAGTTCCTGTCCGACGCGGCGCACGCCTTGAAGACGCCGCTGTCCGTGATCCGCGCCAACGCCCACCTGCTGCTCAATCATCGCCAGCATCCGGACCAACTGCGGGATGCGGACCACGGCTTGCGCCTGGGCGTGGAGCGCGCCACGCACACGGTGCACCAGCTGCTTGCGCTGGAACGCGCCCGCAGCGACAGCGCCGGCGACGCCGAGTCCCCGATTGAGCTGCGCCACCTGCTGCGCGAGCGCCTGGCCCATGCGGCGCCGCTGGCGATGCAGCGCGGCGTGGAGATCGAACTGGACGCCGAGGCGCCCTGCGTGCTGCCGCTGCACCGGGAAAGCCTGGTCGCCATGCTGGACAACCTGGTCGACAACGCCGTCAAGTATTCGCCCGACGGCGGCCGGATCGCGGTCACGCTGGCGGACGTGGACGGCGTGGCGCGGCTGGCGATCGCCGACCAGGGGCCGGGCATCGCGCCCGGACTGCGCGGCAGGGTGTTCGAACGCTTCTACCGGATTCCAGGCCAGGAGCAAGCGGGCAGCGGCCTGGGACTGGCGATCGCCGAACGCGCGGCGGCCCGCAACGGCGCGCGCATCGCGCTGGAAGACGGCGCCGGCGGCGGCGGCCTGACGGTGAGCGTGACCTTCACCGCCCCGCCGCCGCGCGCCGGCGAAAATCCGGCCTGAAAAATACGCCCTTGCAATTTCTCTCAAGCCTGCTATAATTCTGCTCCTTGGCCTGGTAGCTCAGTTGGTAGAGCAGAGGATTGAAAATCCTTGTGTCGGTGGTTCGATTCCGCCCCGGGCCACCAAGAACAGTGTCAAACAGAACGCCAACCCATGCAGGTTGGCGTTTTTGTTTGTGGACCGGATTGCTGTTCGGCAGGCCGATATTCCTCAGCAGCGGGCGGCAAAAGGCGCTACGATCTGTCCCAGCCAGATGCCCCACCCCTGCGTTGACCGGGGTATGGCGATCTGGTCCGATCAACCCGAACAGCCATCGTCCGCCCGCGCCATGCCCGAGCACATTGTCGACTCCGACGTAGCCCATGAAGCCGGGGACCCCGTCCAGAAACGCAGCGTCGCCGGCGCACTCGCCCTGTTCTGGTGCGCGTTCGTCGCCATGTACACCTTGCGGGCCGCGCTGCTCGATGTCGACTATCAATTCGAATCCTTCGTCCGGAGATCCATCGTGGCGATCGTTGGCATTGCGCTGTCGTGGCTGATGTATCGCGTGCTCGACCGGGCCACGCTGTCTTCGCTGCGCAAGAAGATCCTGCTGACCGCCACCATGAGCTTGCCAGCCGGCATCATTTTTGCCACGGCCAGCGTGTTGGTCTTCTATGTGTTCGCGCCCATCCCGGGGGCCAGTTGCGACACCGAGTTCCCCTGCTTTCGCCGGCAAATCATGGTCGCCATCTCAGACCTGTTGATCAGCTGGACCTTTGTGTTCATCGCCTGGGGAATGCTGTGCCTGTCACTGGCGTCGGCGCAGGCGACCAGGGTCGCGGACCGGCGCGCCAGCGCGCACCGCGACGCGGCCCGCCTGGCCGAAATCCGGGCCCTGCGCTACCAGATCAACCCCCACTTCCTGTTCAACGTCCTCAATTCGCTGATGGCCCTGGTCAGCCGCGGCGATCTGCGCGAGGCCGAAGCGCTGATCGCGCAAATCGGCCGTTTCATGCGCTACAGCCTGGGGGCCGACCCGCTCGCCGACGCCGTGCTCGGGGACGAGATCGACATGCAGATGAGCTATCTCGAGCTTGAGCGGCGGCGCTTCCTGCACCGGCTGACAGTGAAGCTTGAGGTCACCGAGGCCGCCGCTGTCGCCCTGATACCCAGCCTGTTGCTGCAGCCCCTGGTCGAAAATGCGATCAAGCATGGGCTGGGCCGTTCGACCGACGCGGTGACGATACGGATCCAGGCCATCGACTTGCCCGACGGCCGGCTCCAGATTGTGATCGAAGACGACGCGCTGCCCGCGCCCCACGGCCAGGCGTCCAGCGGCCTGGGCATTGGACTGCGCAACGTCGCCGCACGCCTCGCCTTGCATTTCGGCGCAACGGCAACCTGTGCCGCCGGGCCGATCGCTGCGCGTGGTTTTCGGGTAGCGCTGTCGCTGCCCCTGGTGAGGCGCTAGCGTCGATGGAGATCCGCGCCATCATCATCGACGACGAGCCGCTGGCGATCGACGCCCTGCGCCGGCTGTGCGAGCGCGCCGGATGCGTACGCGTGCTTGGCCATGCCGGCGACGGCGCGTCGGGCCTGCAAGCGCTGGCGTCGCACCGGCCCGACGTCGTCTTTCTCGACATCGGCATGCCCGGCATGAGCGGTCTTGAGCTTGCCGCAGCGATCAAGGATTGGCAGCGCGCGCCGCTGGTGGTGCTGGTCACCGCGTTCGATCATTACGCCACCGAAGCGTTCGACCTCTGCGTGGTCGATTACCTGCTCAAACCGGTGGAAGCGCTGCGCTTCGAACGGGCGCTTGAGCGGGTGGGCCAGATCCTGTCGGCGCGCCAGGCCACCAGCGGCGCCGAAGCGGCGATCGAAGACTTCTGGGCGCCCCACGCGGGCAGCATCGTGCGCATCCCGGTGGCGACGGTGCAGCGCATCGACGCCGAGCGCGACTATGTCCGCCTCACGGTCGAGAGCCGCAGCTATTTGCTGCGCGCGGCGCTGTCCGCCGTCGCCGCCAGGCTCGACCCGGCGCTGTTCGTGCGGGTGCATCGCTCGACCATCATGCGCGCGGACTGTGTCGGGCAAGTCAGGCACCTTGGGGCCGGCGCCTGGGAAATTGTCGACCGCAACGGACGCCCGGCGCGCGTCGGCCGCAGCTACCTCGCCGACGTCAAGGCGCGGCTCGGGCTGGCGCTTCCCTCTTGAACTAAGCCACGCGCTGTTCGTCGCACGGTAACGTCATTCGTCGCTTTTCCATCGCCTGTGCGGGCGCGCCCGATTAAGCTGTTTTCCGACCTGATCGAAGAGGAGTGACATCGCTATGAAGGCAATGCAGTGCATCGAATTATGCGTCCGGACTGGCGTGCTCGGCGCAGGGCTGATCCTGACACAGCTGGCATGCGCGGCGGACCGAGCGCAACCGCCCGCTGCGCCCGCCATCTTCGCGCCGGGCGTCATTTCCGGGCCGGCCAACGACGCCGACCCCACGTTCTCGAGCGACGGCAACACCGTCTACTTTTCCCGCAACAGTACGATCCTGAGCGCACAGCGCGACGGCGACACCTGGAGCGCGCCCCGCATCGCCGCCTTCTCAGGGCAATGGGCCGATCAGCAACCGAGCATGGCGCCGGACGGCTCCTTCCTGGTCTTCGTCTCGAACCGGCCGTTCAAGCCGGGCGAGCTGACGGGGCCGGCCGGCAACCTGTGGCGCGTGAATCGCGAAGCCGACGGCTGGAGCGCGCCGGTGCACCTGCCCGCCACCGTCAATCGCGGCAATAGCACCTGGGCGCCCAGCGTCGCCGGCGACGGCAGCCTGTACTTCATCGAACGCGCCAGCGCCGAAGCGCCGTTTCGCCTGTGGCGTTCCCAATATCGCGACGGCCAGTACCAGATGCCGGTGGCACAATTCTTCGGCGACCCACGGACCCAGGATGTCGACCCTGCCGTCGCGCCGGACGAGTCGTTCATTGTGTTCGGCTCGATGCTGCCGGGCCCGAACGCGCATGAGCGTTTGTTGATCGCATTCCGGCATGGCGAGGGCTGGGGCGCGCCCATCGATTTGGGCCAGGCCGTCAACGGCAGCGGCGCGACCGACACCAACGAGGCGCGCCTGGGTCCCGATCGCCAAACCCTGTATTTCAGCACCGACCGGAGCGAACCCATCCGATTCCCGCGCACACGCGCACAAGCGGAAGCGGACCTGGCGCGGATTGAACGCTGGGACAATGGCAACCAGAATATCTGGCGCGTGTCCTTGCTGCCGTGGCTGGACGCCGCGCGCGCCGCGACGACGATCCCGGCACGCTAGTGCCCCATTTCCAGGAGCTCATTCATGCAACTCAATCACCTGCACCTCTCCGTTACCGACGTCGCGGCCGCATCGGCGTTTTTTACGGCGCACTTCAACTTCAGCTTGTCCGAATCCCGTGGCAACAACGGCATGGCCATTATGCGCGGCGAGGCCGGGGTGCTGCTGGTCCTGATGCGCCACTCGGGCAAGATCGATCCCGAGCACGCCTATCCGCAAATGTTCCACATCGGATTCCTGGTGGCAGAGGAACAGGCCGTTGACAGCAAGCATGCCGAACTGAGCGCAGGCGGCTTCGACATCAGCGACATCGAATTGACGCGCGGCGCGCGCCGATTTTATTGTCGTGCGCCGGGCGGCATCACCGTCGAAGTCGGTCACGAGGCGGCATCATGAAAGCGGCGTCGCCGCTCATGTCGGTCGATCAGCTGAACGCTGTCCTGGCGCAGTCGGCCTTCCTGGAGCCGTATGGGTTTTCCGTGCGCTCCCGCGAAGAGGGACTATGCACGCTCATCGTTCCCTTCAGCACAAGCCTGGAGCGGCCGGGCGGCATCGTCAGCGGCATGACCATCATGGGTGCCGCCGACGTTGCCATGTGGCTGGCCATCATGGCCGTGCGCGGTACGCAAGAACAATGGGTCACGACCGACATGAAGACGGCATTCCTGCGTAGTGCGCGGCAGGAGGACGTGCTGTGTGTGGCGCGGATATTAAAGCTTGGCAAGCGGACGGCCTACGGCACGGCCGAATGCACCAACGTCGAGGGGCAACTGTTGGCGCACCACGTCATCAGCTATGCGCGGGTTGGGGAATAGGATGCAGTTCAGCCGGGTCCACAGCACAAAATATCAAAACCGAAACGCCGCCTTGCCGCATCATGCCTGCGTTGCCTATCAACCGGGAAGCCATCATGCAAGTCGATCATCAACACATTTGGGAAACCTACACCTCGGCCTGGAAGGCGGAAAGTATCGACGACCAGCGCGCCCTGATCGGCGCCAGCCTGGCGCGTGAATGCGCTTATCAGGACCCGCTGGCCAAAACCAGCGGCTGGGACGAACTGCTGGCCTACATGGCGGATTTCCACCGGCAGGTCCCCGGCGGCCATTTCGTCACGCGCCGTTTCCGCTACCACAACGGGCAGAGAGTGTCGCGCAGTGGGATATGCAGGATGCGCAAGGCCAGGTCATCGGCGACGGCGTAGGCCATTACAATGACGCGGGCCGGCTGGTGACAGTGACGGGCTTCTTCGACACCTGAAGCGACCATGGAGCGCCAGTGAACTACTTGAACCAGATCCAGCAAGGCGTCGACTTTATCGAAACCTATCTGGAGGAAGACATCCCGCTGGCGAACGTGGCGCGGGAGGCAGGCTTGAGCCTGTGGCACTACCAGCGCATTTTCAAGGCCCTGACCAGGGAAACGCTCAAGGACTATATCCGCGCGCGCCGCCTCGCGTGCGCGCTGGAGAAATTGCTGGAAACGCGCTTGGGCATACTCGATATCGCCCTCCTGGCTGGCTACCAGAGCCATGAAGCGTTCACGCGGGCATTCAAGGAACGCTACGCGCAGACGCCCAGTGAATTCCGCCGGCGTGGACGGCGCAATCTTATCGTGCGCAAGCTGAAGATGGACGCCGACTACCTGCGCCATCTGCACCAAAACATGGTGCCCGTTCCGGAGCTGGGCGCGCGGACGGCGATGCTGCTGGTTGGTATGCACACGCGCTTTTACGGCAGCGACTCGGACAAGAACAACTTGGGTCAGCAGCTGCCCCGCCTGTGGGAAAGCTTCATCGCGCGCCTAGGCGAGGTGGAGCATACCGTGCGGGGCTGCTGCGACGGCGTGGTGTTGCCGGTGTCGGGCGACTCCGACGAACTGGAGTACTACGCCGCCATCGAAGTGCGGCAGGCGGACTCGCTGCCTGCAGGCATGCAGCGGATAGCGATCCCGGCTGCGCAGTATGCGACGTTCCTGCACTGCGGCCTGGGCAAGCTGGTCGACCGTACTGTCGATTTCATTTACTCGAACTGGCTCTGCCAATCCGAGTACCGCCATAGCGGCGGCCCCGACCTGGAAATCTACGACGCCAGCTTCGATCCGCTGTCCGAGCGCTCGCAGATGCGCTACGCCATTCCAATAGGTTGATAGGGCAATTGCCACCGATCTGCGATCCGATTCTGAACCGAGCCGCCAGACTATATTCTTGCGCTTCCACAATTCCAAATTATTCCAGCGATCAATAATTTCCGGACTGTCTTACTCCCTCCCCTGTCACGGAAACCAAGATGAAACGCCACACGATCACGCTCGGGGCATCGACCTCGGCAGGCGGAAAGGTCATTTCCGCCAGCAGCAACGGCAGCATTAACGGCGTCCAGATAGCGCTGGAAGACGATGTGATCTTTTGCCCTGCATGCAAGTCACAGGGAAAAATTAAATGCATCGGCCCTCGAATTCCAGAGACTTGGAATGGCAAGAATGTCGCGTTGGAAGACGATCTATGCATCTGCGGCTGCCCCAGCCGGATTTTATCCAAAGCAACATTCAATATCCTATGAGTCATTCGAGTCAAACTATAAGCGCTTTGGAGGCACAGTCAAATGATCGCCAATTCACGTCTCGCCATCCTACTTGCTGCGCTTCCATTGGTCGCATATGCCGCCCCAGCCGTTCTGCAAAAAGACATGGCATTTTCCGCAGCGCGCAAATTGCTGCTGAAGGAGAAATGGAGACCGATCAATGTCCATGCCCACGATGACTACGTTCCCATAGGGGTGGAGCACGAACTCGCCCAAAAAAATATCAAGGAGTTCGACTCGTGCAGCATCGATTATTCCAACTGCGTCATGCGCTACAAGCGCGGCGAAGCCTGCCTCACCGTCTACAACATTGGCGAGAAAATCACGGACATGAAGGTTGTCGACTGGTCCGACGCGTGTCCGAACTAATCCTTGTAGAGCTTGGCTATTTGCGGAATCAAACGCTGGGGATTCGCTCCCGCAAGATTGGTCAGCACAATGATGGCCAAACCCTCGTCCGGATAAACAATAAACGCCGCGCGGGCGCCGCCGATGCCCGCTACCTGCCGCGCAGGAGCGGTTTGCAATACCGGCCATCCGGCCCCCCAGTCGCCGTCGGCTCCACTGTTGAGTTTTTCAGGCATCCACATCGCCCTGAGCTGGGCTTTGCTGATCAGCTTGCCCTTCGAGAGCGCGATCAGCCAGCGCGCGACTTCATCCGCGGTGGTTTGCATGCCGCCACCCGCCCACAGGCTGTACGGCATATCGTAAATCCAACGTGACAAGCGATGGTCGTCGTCCTTGGCCAAGGTTCCCCGTGGCGAGTAGCTATAGATCGTCGCCGCATTGGGCACCAGGTCGTAGCTGTCGCCGAACGTCGACAAGGGCATATTCGCCGGCCCGAACTGATGCTGTGCGAGATATTGTTCGTACGGGACTTTTGCTTGTCTGGCAATGACCTGCGCCAGCAAGCCATAGTTGGTCTGGTTGTAGGCGAATTGCGCGCCAACGGCCGCAGCCATCGGCAGCGCCTTCACCGCCTGCCACGCCTCGCGCTCGCCTCCGCCTCCGATCAAGCCTGTCTGGTCGACGATGTCGGGCAGTCCCGACGTGTGGCCGAGCAGTTGGCGGATGCGGATGCCGCGCCACGCCTCAGGCAGCTCACCCAGGTAGCGCGAGACCGGGGCGTTGAGATCGACCAGTCCGGCTTCGGCCAACTGCATCATGGCGACGCCGGTGAAGGTCTTGGTCGCGGAATTGATGGGGAACAGCGTCGTGCGGGTCGCCGGCACATGGTTTTCGACATTCGCCAGGCCATAGGTTTCGGACAACACCACCTGCTCGTCTTTGATGACCGCGAACTGCAAGCCGGGAATGCCTTGCTCCTTCATCGCCCGCTGTATCAATTGCCGGGCCGATTTGTTGGCCTCTTCGGTATTCGCCCAGCCGGCAAGACAAGGCAGGCAAAGCAGGACAGCGAGGTATTTTTTAGGCAGCATGGAACTTCCTACGTGGGGATGGGAAAGATTGCAAAAATAATAGCACGGCATTCAAGGTGGGAGTGCAGCGTCAAGATTTGCCAGTTACAGCGCGAAAGCACGTTTCAGCGGGAAGACTTTGACTTGGATCAACGAAAAAATTGATAGCGCTCATTACACTCGATTCAAGCTATATTCCTTACATCTTCGTCAACGCACACCAAGGCCACGATGCTGCCCGCCTACATCTCGCACCCGGATTGCCTGAAACACGCCATGGGCGACCAGCATCCCGAATGCCCGGAGCGCATCGGCGCGGTCAACGACATGCTGCTGATCAAGGGCCTGCTCGACTTCATGCAGCCGTGCGAGGCGCCGCTGGCCACCGAGCAGCAGCTGGCGCAGGCGCACTCCAGCCTGTACATCCACAGCATCGCCGCGCAGTCGCCCAGGGAGGGCACGGTGCAGGTGGACCCGGACACCAGCATGAACCCGCACACCTACCGGGCCGCGTTGCGCGCCGCCGGCGCGGCCGTGCTGGCCACCGACCTGGTGCTGACCGGGGGCGCCGGCACCGCTTTCTGCAATGTGCGTCCGCCCGGCCACCACGCCGAGTACGCGGCCGCCGGCGGCTTCTGCTTCTTCAACAATGTCGCGGTCGGCATCCGCCACGCGCTCAATGTGCACGGGCTGGAGCGGGTGGCGCTGGTCGATTTCGACGTCCACCACGGCAACGGCAGCGAGGACATCCTGCGCGACGACGGGCGCGTGCTGATGTGCTCCATCTTCGAGGACAAGCTGTACCCGTTCTGCGGCAACACGCCGCGCGGCGCCAACATGGTCAACGTGGCGCTGCCGGCCCGCTCGGGCGGCGAGCTGATGCGCCAGGCCGTGAGCGAGCACTGGCTGCCGGCGCTGGAGCGCTTCCGCCCGCAGCTGATCTTCATCTCGGCCGGCTTCGACGGCCACCGCGACGACGACATGGGCAACCTCGGCCTGGTCGAGGCGGACTATGCGTGGATCACCAAACAAATCGTCGCGCTCGCCGCGCGCCACAGCCAGGGCCGCATCGTCTCCTGCCTGGAAGGCGGCTACGAGCTGTCGTCGCTGGCGCGCAGCGCCGCCGCCCACGTCAAGGTCCTGCTGGGCATGGACGACTAAGCCCTCACGAAAGCATCCATGGAAAACCACTACCTGACGCCGCTGTTCTCCCCCAAGTCCATCGTGGTGTTCGCCGGCAAGGCCGAGCAGCCCGACAGCCAGACCTGCTACGGCCGCGGCATCCGCGCCCAGCTCGAGCAAGGCGGCTACACCGGGCCGGTGACCTATCTCGACGTCGGCATGAGCGGCACCCTGGCCGACCTGGCCCACTCGCGCGCCGACCTGGCCGTGATCGCCCTGCCCAACGACGAGCTGAGCTTCGCGCTGGAAGTGGCCGGCCGCATCCAGTGCCGCGCCGCGCTGATCCTGTCGACCGGCGTCGACGGCGCGCAAGCCAGGGAGCTGCACGGCATCGCCCGCAAGCACGGCATCCACCTGCTGGGGCCGAACTGCCTGGGCTACCAGCGGCCGCGCCTGCACCTCAACGCCAGCGTGGCCGGCCAGCTGGCCGAGCCGGGCAGCCTGGCGCTGATCTCGCAATCGGGCGCGCTGACCTCGGCCATCCTCGACTGGGGCAGCCAGAACGCGGTGGGCTTTTCCACCGTGGTCTCGCTGGGCGCCAACACCGCGGTCGACCTGGCGCAGACGCTGGACTTCCTGGCCACCGATCCGGCCACGCAAAGCATCGTCATCTACATGGAGGGCGTGACCGACGCCCGCCGCTTCCTGTCGGCGCTGCGCGGCGCCGCCAACACCAAGCCGGTGGTGGTGCTCAAGGCCGGCAAGGTGGCGGCCGCCTCGCAGGCGGCGCTGACCCACTCCGGCGCCATCGTCGCCAGCGACGAGGTGTTCGACGCCGCGCTGCGCCGCACCGGCGCGGTGCGGGTGAAAACCTTCGTGCAGCTGTTCTCGGCCGCCAAGTGCCTGGCCTCGCGCTACCGTCCGGTCGGGCCGCGGCTGGCGGTGGTCACCAACGGCGGCGGCCCCGGCGTGCTGGCGGCCGACTGGATCGCCGAGCTGGGCCTGCAACTGGCGACCTTGTCCGAGGCCGGCGCGCAGGCGCTGGCGCCGTCGCTGCCGCCGCACGCCACCCTGGCCAACCTGCTCGACCTGACCGAGGAGGCCGACGCCGCCGCCTTCGGCGCGGCGGTCCAGGCCTGCGGCCACGACAGCCAGGTGGACGGCATCCTGGTGATTTATTCGCCCAAGCTGAGCGGCGATCCGGCGGCGGTGGCGCAGGCGGTCGGCGCCCTCAACGCCGGCCTCGGCAAGCCGCTGCTGACCTGCTGGATGGGCGACCGCCAGGTGGCCGAGGCGCGCCAGCTGCTCAACGCCGCCGGCGTGGCCACCTTCCGCACGCCGGAAGCGGCGGTCGACGGCTTTTCCAACATCGCCTCGTTCTACCAGAACCAGCAGCTGCTGCACCAGACCCCGCCGCCGCTGTCGCAGCTGGCCGAGCCCGACCTGGACGGCGCCCGCCTGCTGATCGAGGGCGTGCTGGCCGAGCGCCGCAAGGTGCTCACCGAGATGGAATCGAAGGCGCTGCTGGCGGCCTTCCACATCCCGATCACGCAGACGATATTGGCGCGCAGCGCCGGCGAGGCGATGCTGATCGCCAGCCAGCTGGGCTACCCGGTGGCGCTGAAGATCGATTCGCCCGACATCTCCCACAAGTCCGAGGTGCAGGGCGTGGTGCTCAACCTGCTCAACGCCGCCGCCGTGCGCGACGCCCACGGCGACATGATGGCCACCGTGCGCCGCCTGCTGCCGGCGGCGCGCATCAACGGCGTCACGGTGCAGAAGATGGCCGGCAAGCGCAACGGCCGCGAGCTGTACATCGGCGTCGTCACCGACCAGCTGTTCGGGCCGGCGATCACCTTCGGCGCCGGCGGCACGATGATCGAGCTGATCAACGACCGCGCGGTCGAGCTGCCGCCGCTCAACCTGTTCCTGGCGCAGCGCCTGATCGGCCGCACGCGCTCGGCCGGGATGCTGGGCGAATGGCGCGGCGCGCCGCCGGTGCAGCGGGAAGCGGTCGAGCAGATGCTGCTGCGGGTATCGGAGATGGTGTGCGCGCTGCCGCAGCTGCGCGAGATGGACATCAACCCGCTGATCGTCGACGAGCACGGCGCGCTGGCGGTCGACGCCCGCATCGTGATCGACGCCGCGCCGCCGTCGGCGCACGGCTACAGCCACCTGGCGATCCTGCCCTACCCGTCCAGCTACACCCAGGAGTGGCCGATGCGCGGCGGCGGCCAGTACACGCTGCGCCCGGTGCAGCCGGACGACGCCTCGATGCTGCAGGAGCTGGTGCGCGGGCTGTCGGAGAAGTCGCGCTACTACCGCTTCGCCTCCTCGCTGCGCGAGCTGTCGGTGCCGATGCTGGCGCGCTACACGCTGATCGACTACGACCGCGAGATGGCGCTGGTGGCGGTGCTGACCCAGCGCGCGCCGGGCCCGGACGGCGATTTCGTCGAGACCGACAGCATCATCGGCGTGTCGCGCTACATCGCCAATCCGGACCTGAGCAGCTGCGAATTCTCACTGCTGGTGGACGACCGCTACAGCGGCCAGGGCCTGGGCACGCGGCTGATGCTGGGCATCATGGACGTGGCGCGCGACAAGGGCCTGAGCGAGATCGACGGCCTGGTGCTGTGCAAGAACAGCGGCATGCTCAAGCTGATGGCCAGCCTGGGTTTCCAGATCCGCCCCTACGAGGACGATCCCGACTTCCGGCTGTGCAGCAAGACGCTGTAGGCCGCCGGCTTAGTTCGCCATCACATAAGGCCAGCCGTCGCTGGTGAAGCCGAGCGGGTTGACGCCCAGCGTAGGCCGGCCGTTGTTGTTGCCGTCGTAGTAGTGATAGACGAAGGTCGGCCGGTTGCTGTGGCCGGCGTCGGTGAACACGCTGCCGCCGCCCGGCCCGATGACGTTGCCGTGGGTGCTGAGCAGTATCGTGCCGCCGCCGGCGGTCAGCGCGACGCCGCCGCGGTCGACATACGGCCCGGTCACGCTGGTCGAGCGGCCGACGATGGTGCGGTAAGGCGAGCTGCTGCTGCAGCAGGCGTTGATCGGCGCGAAATAATAATAGTAGCCGTTGTAGTAGTAGATGAACGGGCCTTCCTCGGCCGAGGTCGGCGCGCCGCGCCGCGCCAGCGTGTAGACCGTGGTGTTGGTGGTCGACTTCAGGCCGGTGGCGGGATTGAGCTGCATCAGGTGGGTGCCGTCGGTCCACGAGCCCCAGGCCATCCACCAGTTGCCGCTGGCGTCGGTGAACGGCGCCGGATCGATCGCGTTGTCGGTGGTCGCCGTGAAGCCGGACGGCGGCGCGGTGGTGGTGCTGGTCCAGGACTTGGTGACGAAGCCGCGCTCGGTCCACGGCCCCTGCGGCGCGCTGCTGGTGGCGACGCCGATCACCGCCTCGGCGCCCGAACTGGGCAGGTAGGGAATCGAGTAGTACTGGTAGTAGGTGCCGTTCGCCAGCAGCAGGCTGGGCGCCCAGATGTCGGTGTTGGCGCCGCTGTTCCAGCCCTTCGGCGTCTGCAGGCCGCTCCAGGAACTGAAGTCCGGCCCGATCGGCGGGCAGTTCGGCGCATAGCCGCCCATCTGGGTGGCGGTGCAGCTGGTGTAGGGCGTGAAGGTATTCAGGTCGGTCGAGGTGGCCAGCGTCTGGTGGCTGCCGTACAGCCAGTACTTGCCGCCGGCGTCACGCAGCATGTAGGGGTCGTGGACGAAGATGCCGTCGCCGCTGACGGCGCGCGGCGCCGGGTAGGGGCTGGTCTTGGTGTTGACCAGCTGCCATTCCTGGCAGGTGCAGCCGGTCGACGCCCACTGGTCGATGGTGGCGGTGTTCAGGTTGCTGGCCTGGTACACCTCCAGGTACTTGCCGCTGTTGACGTTCTGGATCAGGAAGTTGCCGCTGGCGGCCTGGGTGACGGTCCACAGGTGATCGCTGGTGCCGTTGTCGGCCCACTGGACGATTTGCGCGCCGTCGGCGGTGCCGGCGTTGGCCACCCCCAGCACCTGATGTGTCAGCATGTTCTCGATGTTGTACTGGCCGTTCCCCATCGGCATGAAGTGCCACAGATGGTCGGCGGTGCCGTTGTCGGCCCACTGGACCACCTTGGAACCGGCGGCCTGGCTGGCGCCGGCTATCCCCAGCACCAGGCCGCTGTTGACGTTCCTGATCTTGTATTGCACGCTGGTGTTCATAGTGATGGCGGCGTGCGCGGAAAAGGCTGAACAGGCCAGGCTGAGCAGCATGGCCATGCAGGACAGTAGATGCTTCATGGTTGTCTCCGGTGTGCGATTGAGGGGCACTTCTCGTTATGTTTTCATCGCATGCTACGGGGCGAATGAAAATCCCTCCAATCACATTTTCAGCGCCGCCGATACGCGCTTAGGTATCGGTCCGGCCTGGTGAGCCCATCCGGAAAATTTTGATCTGGGACAAGGAAATGCGGCGGCGGCCGGCCTAGACTGTGCAACTTTTGCCCAAGTGCCATGCTCAAAGCTCCCGAACTCCTCCTCCCCGCCGGCTCGCTGGCCAAGATGCACGCCGCCTTCGACTTCGGCGCCGACGCCGTCTACGCCGGCCAGCCGCGCTACAGCCTGCGCGTGCGCAACAACGACTTCTCGACCCTGCAGGCGCTGCAGGAAGGCATAGACGGCGCCCACGCGCGTGGCAAGCAATTCTTCGTGGCGTCCAACATCTTCGCCCACAACGCCAAGCTCAAGACCTACCTGCACGACATGGCGCCGGTGATCGCGATGCAGCCCGACGCCCTGATCATGGCCGATCCCGGCCTGATCATGATGGTGCGCGACAAATGGCCGGAGCTGCCGGTGCACCTGTCGGTGCAGGCCAACGCGGTCAACTGGGCCGACGTCAAGTTCTGGCACCGCATGGGGCTGACGCGGGTGATCCTGTCGCGCGAACTGTCGCTCGACGAGATCGAGGAAATCCGCCAGCGCTGCCCGGAGATGGAGCTCGAAGTGTTCGTGCACGGCGCGCTGTGCATCGCCTATTCGGGCCGCTGCCTGCTGTCGGGCTACTTCAACCACCGCGATCCCAACCAGGGCACGTGCACCAATTCCTGCCGCTGGGACTACCAGGTGCAGCCGGCCTTTGAGGACGCCAGCGGCGACCTCGGGCCGACGCAGATCATCCCGCTGCATTTCCAGCAGGCGCTGGAGGACGCCAACCGTCCGTGGTCGTCGCTGCACCAGCAGCCGCGCCACCCGCTGGCCGACCAGCCCTACCTGATCGAGGAAGCCGAACGGCCGGGCCAGCTGATGCCCATCCTGGAGGACGAGCACGGCACCTACATCATGAATTCCAAGGACTTGCGCGCGGTCGAGCACATCGAGCGGCTGGTCAGGATCGGCGTCACCTCGCTCAAGGTCGAGGGCCGCACCAAGTCGCTGTACTACGCGGCGCGCACGGCCCAGGTCTACCGCCAGGCGATCGACGACGCGGTGGCCGGACGGCCGTTCGACATCGGCCTGCTGGGCCAGCTGCAAGGGCTGGCCAACCGCGGCTACACCGACGGCTTTTACCAGCGCCACCACACCCAGGCGCACCAGAACTATATGCGCGGCGCCTCGGAGGCCGAGCGCAGCCAGTACGTCGGCGACGTGCTGGACGTGCAGGACGGCTGGGCCAGGGTCGAGGTCAAGAACCGCTTCGCGGTCGGCGACCGGATCGAGGTGATCCATCCCGGCGGCAACCGCGACATCACGCTGACGCGCATGCGCGCCGACGACGGCGCCGACATCGCGGTGGCGCCCGGCAGCGGCCACTTCGTGCGCATCGAACTCGACCCGGCGCTGGACCGGGCGCTGCTGGCGCGCTACCTGTAGCCGGCCGCGCCCCGGCCTGCGGCGCTTAGGGCAGCGGCTTGCCGTCGGCGTCGATCTTGCGCACCTCGCCCAGGTTCAGGGCGCGCACAGCGGCTTCCACCTTGCTCAGGTCGCCCACCACCAGCCAGGTCAGCTTGCCCGGCGTGATGACGCGCGCCGCCAGCGCGTTGGCCTGCGCCGGCGTCATCGCCAGCACGGTGCCGGTGAAGGTGTTGAAGTAGTCGGCCGGCAGCTTGTACTGCAGGATGGCGCCGTAGGCGCCGGCCAGCTGGCCGGCGGTCTCGAACGAGCCCGGCAGGCGCAGGGTTTCGTTTTCCTGCGCGCTGCGCAGCTCGGCCGCGGTGATCGGCTTGGCGCCGGCGATGTTGGCGTACTCCTGCACCAGTTCCTGCAAGGCCGCGCCGGTCTTGTCGGTCTGCACCGGCGAGGTGCTCAGGTACAGGCGCTGGCCCACGGCCGGCTGCAGGCCGGCGCTGACGCCGTACGACCAGTGCTTGTCTTCGCGCAGGTTCATATTGATGCGCGAGCTGAAGCTGCCGCCGAAGATGTTGTTGACCACCTGCAGCGGCACCGCTTCCGGCGCGTTGCGCGGCGGCGCCAGTTGCGCGGCGTAGATCACGCTCTGCTGCGCGCCTGGCTTGTCCATCAGGTAGACCACCGGCTGGCTGGCCGGCGCGACCTGGGCCACGTTCTTTTTCGGCACCGCGCCGGCCTTCCAGCCGCCGAAGGTCTTTTCCAGCAGCGGCGTGATCTCGGCCAGCGTGGTGTCGCCCACCACCAGCAGGGTGGCGTTGTTGGGCTTGAACCAGGTCTGGTGGTACTTGACCAGGTCGCCGCGGGTGATGCGCGCCACGGCGGCCTCGGTGCCGGAGCCGGTCAGCGGCAGGCCGTAGGCATGGCCGTGGCCGTAGATCAGGCCCGGCATCACGCGCAGCGCCATCAGTTGCGGATTGCTCTTCTCGCGCGCGATCGCCGCCAGCCGGTCCTGCTTCAGGCGGTCCAGCTCGTTCTGCGCGTAGGCCGGATGCAGCAGCACGTCGGCGTAGATGTCGAGCGCCTTCGGCAGCGTGGCCTTGAGCGCGTTGAGCTGGACGAAGGCGCCGTCCAGGTTGCTGTAGGCCGAGTACTCGGCGCCCAGCGCCTCGAACTCTTCGCTGATCTTCAGCGAGCCGCGCGCCGGCGTGCCCTCCTCCAGCATGCGCAGCGACAGGCTGGCCAGGCCGGGCAGGTCCTGCGAGTCGGACGCGTAGCCGGCGTCGACCATCATCGACAGGTTGACCACCGGCGCGCTGTGGCGCTCGGCCAGCACCACCTTCAAGCCGTTCGACAAGGTGGCGCTCTGCATGGCCGGCAGCTTGAGCGATTCAGGCTGGCCCAGGGCCGGCGCCGCGCTGCGGTCCAGCTTGGCGCCGGCGGACAGGTTGGTCGGGAACGGTTGCACGTCCAGCACGTAGTCGCCGTCGGCCAGCCATTCGTTCATGGCCAGCTTGACGGCGGCCGGCGTGGCCGCCTTGATCGCCTTCAGGTAGTCCTTGTAGCAGTCCGGGTTGCCGGTATAGGTGGCGCAGGCGGCCAGCAGGTCGCTCTTGCCGCCGAAGCCGCCGACGCGCTCGACGATGCGGGTGTAGCGCGCCAGCATCGCGGTCTTGGCGATCTCCAGCTCGGCCGCGGTGGGGCCGGACTTCATCAGCGCGCGCAGCTCTTCGTCGGCGGCCTGCTCCAGCTTGCGGGTGTCGACGCCGGGACGGGCGGTCAGGGTCAGGTCGAACTGGCCGGCGATTTCCGACGAGTCGTTGCCGGCGCTGGCACTGGTGGCCAGCTGGTCCTTGTAGACCAGGCGCTTGTAGAAGCGCGAGGTCTTGCCGCCGCCCAGCACGTGCGCGGCCAGGTCCAGCAGCGGCTCGGTCGCGGTGTTGGCGCCCGGCACGTTCCACACGCGGTAGATGCGCGCCTGCGGCACGCGGTCCTGCACGGTGCCGCGGTGGGTGCCGCTGCGCTTGGCGATCCACGCCTCATGCCTGGCCAGCGGCGGGCCGGCCGGGATCTCGCCGTAGTATTTCTCGACCTTCTCGCGCGCCTGTTCCGGCGTGATGTCGCCGGCCAGCACCAGCGTCACATTGTTGGGGCCGTAGTTGGTCTTGAACCATTCCTGCACGTCCGGCATCGAGGCCGCGTCCAGGTCCTTCATCGAGCCGATCACGGTCCACGAATACGGGTGGCCGGCCGGCCAGGTGTTTTCGGTCAGCAGCTGGTAGGCCACGCCGTAGGGCCGGTTCTCGCCCTGGCGCTTTTCGTTCTGCACCACGCCGCGCTGCAGGTCCAGCTTCTTCTGGTCCAGCACGCCGAGCAGGTGGCCCATGCGGTCGCTCTCGGCGAACAGGGTGTAGTCCAGCATCGAGGTCGGCACGTTCTCGAAGTAATTGGTGCGGTCGCTATTGGTGGTGCCGTTCAGGTTGGTCGCGCCGATGCGCTCCATGGCGTTGATGAAGGTGCCCTGGTTGAAGTGGTCGCTGCCGCTGAACATCAGGTGTTCGAACAGGTGGGCGAAGCCGGTCTTGCCGGCCTTCTCGTTCTTGGAACCGACGTGGTACCAGGTGTTGACCGCCACCACCGGCGTCTTGTGGTCTTCATGGACCAGCACGGTGAGGCCGTTCTTCAGCACGAACCTGGTGTACGGGATATCGGGGATGGCGATATCGGATTTGACGGACTTGGCCGGCTCGGCCGCGTGCAGCGCGCCGCTGGCGGACAACAGGGCGATCGAAGCCGCCAGCATGGTGCGGCGTAGGGACGGGGTCATGCGGAATCTCCTCGGTGGGGACAGGCGGGCGGAAAAAAAAAGCGCACCGGCATTGCAGCGGGTGCGCAAGTATTCTATTGCTTTTTAGTTAAATTGGCGACTATTTGCGCTTGCCCGAGCTGGCGTCGCGGGTGGCGCGGAACTCGGCGTCCTGGGCCCAGTTCGGCCAGGCGCCGGAATCGGCCAGGTCGCGGCCCAGTCCGTACAACAGGCCGAGGTCGTGCGCCATGCCGGTGAACGGCCAGGCGGCGCTCCACTCATCCGACGGCTGGTGGTAGTTGTTGCTGTTGTAGTCCTCTTCCGCCTTGTTGCCGGCCGCCAGGCCGCCGTCGATCCAGTCGTCGCCGGAGCCGAAAGATATCGCCGGCACGCCGCGCATGGCGAACGGGAAATGGTCGGAGCGGAAGAAGTGGCCCGCCTCCGGCTTCGGATCGGGCGCGTACGCCATGTCCATCTGCTTGCCCTTGGCGATCAGCTGGTCCAGCAGCTCCAGCTTGGCGCTGCCGGAAATGGTGAAGTTGTGCGCCGGGCCGTAAGGGCTGAGCGCATCCATATTGATCACGCCGGCCGTCTCGGCCAGCGGATATAGCGGATAGGCGGCGTAGTACTCGGAGCCGAGCAAGCCCTTCTCTTCCGCCGTCACCGCCAGGAACACCACGCTGCGGCGCGGCGCCGGCGCCTTGCCGTAGGCGCGCGCCAGCTCCAGCAGGGCGGCGATGCCGGTGGCGTTGTCGACCGCGCCGTTGTAGATCTTGTCGCCCTTGGCGTCGGGCAGGCCGACGCCCAGGTGGTCCCAGTGCGCGCTGTACAGCACGGTCTGCTCCGGCGCGCTGGCGCCGATCACGCGGCCGGCCACGTTCTTCGACACGATGGTCTGGACGTCGACCGCGTAGCTGGCGCTCAGGTTGACGCCCTTGAGCTGCACCGGCTTGAAGTTGCGGGTCTGGGCCAGCTTCTTGAGCGCCTCGAAGTCCTGGCCGCCGCGCTTGAACAGGTCGACCGCCAGGTCGCGCTGGATCCACGCCTCCATCGGCGCGTGCGCCGTGGCCGGCTGCTTGCGCACGATGTCGTACATGACGTTGGTGTTGGAGTTCTTCACCGTGGCCCAGCCGTAGGAGGCCGGCGCGGTCTCGTGCACGATGATGGTGCCCAGCGCGCCGCGGCGCGCCATCTCTTCATACTTGTAGGTCCAGCGGCCGTAGTAGGTCATGGCCTTGCCGCCGAAGTCGCCGCTGCCGGCCTCGAAATCGGGATCGTTGATCAGCACCACCGCCAGCTTGCCGCGCAGGTCGAAGCCCTTGAAGTCGTCCCACTTGCGCTCCGGCGCGTTGACGCCGTAGCCGACGAACACCAGCGGCGCGTTGCGGAAGTCGACCTGCCTGCCGCCGTTCATCGCGGCGCGCACGGCCATGTCGTCGCCCTGCTTGAGTTCCTGCCGATTATTGCCGTCGCTGATGACCAGCTTGACCGGGCCCTTGATTTCAAAGCGGCCCAGCGGCACATCCTGGGTCCAGCTGCGCTGGGTCTTCTGGCCTTTGAGCAAGTCGCCGGCCGGCTGCAGGCCGGCGGCCTTGAATTGTTCGATCAGGTAGTTGACGGTCTTGGTTTCGCCGGCCGTGTTCGGGCCGCGGCCCTCGTATTCATCCGACGCCAGCACTTTGACGTCTTGCGACAAATGTCTGGCATCGAACTCCGGAACGCTGGCTGCCTGTGCGGTAGCGGCGGCGACCAGCGAACAAATGAGCATGGTGTTTTTCAAATCTGTCTCCGAAATTATTTTAATTAAGACTGCGAGGCAATACTGACATGAAATCAACTCACCGGCAATCATGCAGACGCATGCCGGGCCTACCGTGTCATCCACACCGCACGCGACCTCAGATAATTACCAAATACGCAATTATTTCCTGTAGGATATGACTTTTCTAACAAGGAGAGACGATGCGCCGTGTCCTGACCGCCCTGTTGTGCCTGATCCTGTGCGCAGCGGCGCCGGCCGGCGCCGCCGACACGCCGCCGGAGCAGTTGCTGGCCGGCTTGCATTGCCAGTCCGGCAAGGTCACGCTGCCGGGCGGCATCGCCACGCTGGACCTGCCGCCGCACTTCCGCTACCTGAACCCGCGAGACAGCAACACGCTGCTGGTCGACGGCTGGGGCAATCCGCCGGGCGCGCCGACGCTGGGCATGATCGTGCCGACCGATGTGGATCCGCTGGGCGCGGCCGGCTGGGGCGTGATCGTCAGCTACGAGCCGGGCGGCCACGTGCGCGACGACGACGCCGGCGGCATCGACTACGCCGGGCTGCTGGCGCAGTTGAAGGACGCGGTGGCCGACAACAACGCCGCGCGCCGCGAGCAGGGCTACGCGGCGATGACCTTGATCGGCTGGGCCGAGCAGCCCCGCTACGACGCGGCGCGGCACACGCTGTTGTGGGCCAAGCAATTGCACACCGAGGGCAGCAACGAGAACGGCCTGAACTACCACATCCGGGTGCTGGGCCGCGAAGGCGTGCTGGCGCTCAACGCCGTGGCCGGCATGGACCAGATCGCGCAGGTCAGGCGCGAGATGCAAAACGTCATCGCCTTCACCGATTTCACGCCCGGCAAGCGCTACGCCGACTTCGACGGCAAGACCGGCAAGCTGGCCGACTACGGCCTGGCGGCGCTGGTGGCCGGCGGCGGCGCGGCCAAGCCGGGGCTGTTCGGCAAGCTGGCCGCGCTGATGCTGGCGTTCAAGCAATTGATCCTGGTCGCGCTGGCGGCCGGCGGCGCCTGGCTGTACCAGGCGCTTGGCCGCCGGACGGCGCAAGCCAAGGTCGAGCTGGGCCAAGGCGAACGCGCCAGCTAAAGCATCGCAAGGCGTCAACCGCGTAAGCGCGCGCCGCCGCAAGGACGCGCGCGCCGGGTGCGGCGGTGCAGCATTGACGCTGATCAAACACACTGCGATACTGGCTCATCGCAGCCCTTGCCTGATGCCATGACCGCACTCAAAGCCTCGCTCAAGAGCGGGGGCAAGTTCTCGCTCAACTGGACTTATCTCAACGCGATTGCCAACGGGGTGTCGGCAATCGACCTGGGGGCGCTGGCGTTGCGCAACCTGCACGACGCCCGGCAGTACGTGCGCGAGTACGGCTTCGACCTGGACCAGCCGGCCGCGACCGCGCTGATCCGGCGCGCCCACCGCGAGGCCATCGATTTCATCACCGCCAGCTTCCTCACGCCCGGGCAGGCGGCGCTGATACCGGCCGCCGTCACCCACCCCGACGACCCGGTGGAACTGCTGGTGTACGCCTCGCTGCGCGGCCAGCATGTCGACGTGCGGCGCATGTGGTCGTGCGCGGTGCTGAAGGTCATGCACGGCATCTTTTACATCGACAACAATCTCAAGCTGCGCCACTTCCACGCCATCCGCGCCCAGGTGTTCGGCACGCTGGACGAAGTGATACGCCACGACGGCGACCGCCACTACCTGACCGACGGCGAAGTCTGCCTGCCGATGCTGCACTACGACCGCAAGGACAACAAGGGCCGCAGCAGCATCCTGCTCAAGCTGCTGCAGAAATCCGCCTACCTGGCGGCCGACATCTTCGACCACCTGGGCGTGCGGCTGGTGTTCGCCACCCGCTTCGAATGCCTGCTGGCGCTGCGCACGCTGCAGCGCTCGCACCTGCTGTCGGTCACCACGGTCGACGCCGAACGCACCCGCAACACCCTGCTGGACCTGGACGCGGCCAAGCTGATCTTCAACAAATACCGCGCCCGGCTCGAGCACAGCGACGAATATCCGGCCGAACTGCTGCAAACCATGGACGCCGAACTGGCCGAGCTGGCGCAGCCGCAGACCCGCTGCGACAACCCGCACAGCGGCAGCGGCTTCAACAGCATCCAGGTCACGGTGCGCAAGATGATCCACGTGCAGCAGCTCGACGCCGGGCCGGAGCAAGACTACGACGTCGGCTTCTTCTTCGAGTACGAGATCCAGCTGATGGACGAGGCCAGCTACCAGCGCAGCCTGACCGGCCCGGCCAGCCACGAGGCCTACAAGAAACGCCAGCTCGACACCGCCCGCACCCGCGTGTTCGGCCGGGAGCTGCTGCGCTGGATCGAACAGCAGGTTGCAAACTAGACAATTCCCGAGGCAGCGCTTAAGATGACGTCCTTCCCGAAAAAGGCCATCATGTTACGTAACGTCTCCCTCCTGAGTATTGCCGCCTTGTTGACCGCCTGCGGCGGCGGTGGCGGCGCCTCCCCCGCCTCCACCGCGCCGATAATCGACACCCGTCCAGCGGCGCAGCCGACGCTGTCGCTGGGCGACTTCTATTCCTACAAAGGGACCAGCACGAGCGACGTCACCGGCGCGCCGATCGGCGCGCCCTACTGGTACACCAACGTCGTAACCGCGCTGGAAACGAGCGGGGCCTGGACCGAAATCAGCGTGGATGGCGGCCCATTGGCGCCGTACACAGAGGGGCACTTCCCGGCCGACAGCGGTGGCGACGGCGACCGCTCCGTCCAGAACGGCTGTACACACAAACTCCAGTCGACCTACAGCACCAAGCAGCGCGAACTGGTGGTCGGCGCCAGTTGGACCCGCAACATAGTCGGCACCGTTGAGGGCAACTGCGGCGACAGCCCGCTGGCGTCCGGCAGCGTGAACACCACCGTGCTCGCGATGGAATCGGTGACGGTGGCGGCGGGCACTTTCAAGACGGCGAAAGTGGCTATCCGCGCCAGCTACAAGTATGCCGCCGGTGGAGCCATCGTCGATGAAAGCACCAGCTGGCTCGACACGATCAGCGGCCGCCACATCAAGACCAGTGCCAGCAGAATCCACACCACGCAGTCTGGCCAAGTCGATACGTCCAGCTTCGTCATCGAACTGCAGGGCTATGCGCAGGCCGGGACCGGACGCAGCCTGCCCAACGTGCAGCGCTTCGCCGGCGGCTGGACCGGCTCCTTCGCGGGCCCTGACAATGGCAGCTGCACCGGCCAGGTCTCTCTCGACGGCGTACTGGACGCTAGCTGCGCCGGCGGCCAGTTCACCATCCATGGCCTGATCGACGCCTATGGCAATGTGACGTTCTCGCTGAGCGCGGGCGGCAGTACGGGCCCCTCGTTCAGCGGCAAGTTCGACTCGCCGCTGAGCATCCATGGCACGTGGAGCAAGCCGGGCGGCGGCGCCGGCACCTGGCAGCTGAGCCACCTGTAAGCAGGCCAGCGGTGCGCCGCTGTTCCGCCCGGGGCTCTACCATGGGGTTTTAGGCGGAGGAAGCGGCGATGCGCAAGCTAGTCCAAGCCTGGCTGCTGGCCGCGGCGCTGGCCGGCGCCGCCCACGGCCAGGACGCCGCGCCGCCGCGCGTGACGGTCATGGCCACGCGCGACCCGGTCGACAAATCCTACCGCAAGATGGTCGCCGGCATGCAGCGCTTCGAGCGCGAGCATGCGCTGGCGCCGCAGGCCACGCTGCGCTTCGAACTGCTGCCGCGCCTGCCCACCACCCGGCTGGCCGGCATCACCCTGCGCGTGGCCGGCGACACCGTGTCGCTGCCGGTGCCGGTGGCGCCCGACCACACCTTCACCTTGGAACTCAACGCCCAGGCGCTGAAGGAAGACGCCGCCCTGGTCGCCAGCAGCAAGACCAGCACGCTGACCTGGCGCGCCCGGGTGCGCAGTCCCGGCGTGCCGGCCGGCATGCGGCGGCTGGGCGATCTGCGGCTGGAATGCAGGGTCGGCGTGCAGGCCGGGCTGCTGTCGAACAACGACCAGCTGTTCGCCTGGCTGGGCGAGCTGCTCACCGACGCCGAGCGCGTCTGCGCTACGCCGCAAGGCAATTACCTGTTCTTCAGCGAGCGCCCCCTGTTCGCCATCACGCTGCACGACGGCGCCCGCAGCGCAGCGCTGCCGTTCGACCTGCTGTACGCCGGCGGCACGCAGACGCCGGCCACCCTGCCCTTCTGCGATTGCCAGGTGCTGCTGGACCGCAGCTTCTACGCGCCGCTGTGGGACCACGGCTGGTCCGACGACACGCTGCTGGAGTTGAGCTACCAGGACGATCCGCCCGGCGCCGCCGACATCGCCGTGGCCGCCGACCACCGCAGCACGCAGCAGATGCGGGCCGCGCTGGGCCCGGCCAGCGTGATCCGCTTCGACAGCGGCTACCAGCTCTGGCGCTACCGCTATCCGTCGCTCAGGCCGGCCAAGGAGGGCGAGGCGCAGTATGCCGACTTCGTCATCCTGTTCGGGCCGGACGGGATGGCGCGCAAGGCACGCTTGAGCGAGCGCTTGTAAAGCCTGCCGGACAGGATCATGATGTCGCCATGAAAACCAAACTCCTCCCCCTGCGGCTGGCCGCCGCCGGCGCGCTGATGCTGATCGCCACCGCCTGCGGCAGCGCGCCGCCCGCCCCCCCCAGCACCGCCTCGCTGTGGCAAAAAATCCAGGCCCAGAACGCCGACACCGGCTGCGACCGCGACAGCCAATGCCACAGCATCGCCGTCGGCGCCAAGGCTTGCGGCGGGCCGGAGCGCTACATCGCCTGGTCCGAGCGCGCGCAGGATGGCGCGCAGCTCAAGCAGTTGGTCGCGCAGCACGCCGCCGCCCGCGTCGAGGAGGACAAGCGCGGCCATGTGCTGTCGAACTGCATGCTGGCGGTGGACCCCGGCGCCGTCTGCCGCGCCGGCCGCTGCGTGCTGAACGTGGGGACCGCCCAGCCATAAAATCGAGGCTTCACGGTTTTCCGGAAGCCCGTTTCGCTGCACGGCGTTTCCTGCGGCGCGAGGTTTTTCCGGAGCCGGTCTTGCGCTGGCCGCCCTGGCCCTGCCCCTGCGCCGGTGCGCCGGGCGGGCGGATGTCGCTTGGGCGCGGGTGGTTTGCCCAACTCGACGAGTACATCGTCGGGTACGCGGATCGGGAAATGGAGGCTATACGTGGACATGGTGGGGGCTCCCGAAAATCGGTTTTTACTAAGCACCGCTAACCACTACTGACCACTACTACGGCGCGCTATCACTTACTAAAAATTCCTCGGTGTACGCTAAGCGGTACTAATTTCTACCGCCTGTATTCGTTAGGGCCGCTTAGCAGCGTTTAGTTCCGAAAATATCGCAAACCCGCACGAAATATCGATGGTTAGCATTGGGTAGCAGTGGTTATCACGTTTTAGTAAAAGCCGAAAAAATCGGACCCGCCCTGTACATGCCGGCGGCGCGAAAAAAAGCCCGCGGGCCTTGCGGCGCGCGGGCTTTTTTTCCAGCGGTCGATGTTAGTGGACGCTCATCGCCTTCTTGATGGCCACGCAACGTTCGTCTTCCTGATGCGTCACCAGCAGCGCGCGCCGGGTGCCGGCCGACAAATCCTTCAACTTGCCCACCGCCGCCTGCAGGCGCTGCACGCTGGCCGGCGTGCAGCCGGCCGGTATCATCATGTTGGCATAGGAGCGCATGAAGACCGGGCCGGCGGCCTGGTCGACCCGCGCCAGCTGGGCCAGGCGCGAATTGGCGCTCAGCTCGCCCAACGCGCCCTGCTCGGCCGGATACATGTTTTCCATCGCCCGGCGGATCTTCGAGAACGGCAGCTTGGTTTGCGGGTCGGTGATCTGGGCCAGCCATTCGGCCTTGACCTTGGCGTCCGGCTGCACCACGGCCGCGCCCAGCGCGGCGGCCTGGCCGCTGTCGGACTTGTCGCGTTCCTGTTCCGCCGCCAGCAAGGCCGCCGCGCCCGGATGGGCGTAGCGGTTCAGGCGGTTGACGATGTCCCAGCGCACGTCCTGGCTGACGTTCAGCCCCGGCACCACCAGCTTGCCGCCGAGGATGTCGGCCAGCTGCGCCAGCGCGGCCGGGGTGCTGGCGATGTCCAGATAGGTCGCGAACCAGCGGCGCTGGAAGTTGTGGTCGCCGCTGGCGGCCTGGGTGGCGGCGAACGCCATCTGCTCGAGCTGCGTCGCCATCTGGCTTCTGTAGCCGGCCACCGACGGTCCCATCTCATCGAGGTAGGTCCTGGCGCTGCGGATCTTGCTGGTGACGTCGCCCAGCAGCGTGTAGTCCTTCTCGCCCGGCGCGTTGGCCAGCACGGTGCCCAGGAACGCGTTGAGCGGCAGCTTGGCGGCGCGCACGCCGTCCCACAGGCTTTGCCACAGCATCGAGCGCAGCAGCGGATCGTCCACCTTGGCCAGGCTGGACTGCGCGGTGGCGAAGGATTTCTTGTCCAGCTGCACTTGCGCGTAGCCCCAGTCCTGGTAGTTCGGATAGACCAGGTCCGGGCAGGCCGCGCCCGCCAGTTCCGGCACGGCAGTGTTGGCGCCCTGGTAGGTGACGGCGACGTTCTTGCCCAGCTTCAGTCCGTCCGCGCCCAGGTTGAACAGGGCGATCTGCACGCGCTGTTCGCGCAGCGTCGGCATCGCCTTGCTTGGCGCGCTCTGGCGCAGATTGAATTTGCTGATCTTGCCGCCGGCGCAGCTGAATTCGGCCGCGATGGTGTTGACGCCCGGCTGGTACAACCACTGCCTGGTCCAGCCGCCGAGGTCGCGGTGCGCGGCCTCGCCCAGGCTGCCGATGAAGTCGTCCAGCTTGGCGTTCTGGTACGAGTACTTGACCAGGTAGTTGTGCACGCCCTGGCGGAACACCTCCTCGCCCAGCAGGTGGCGCAGCTGTTTCAGGGTCGACGCGCCCTTGGAATAGGTGATGGCGTCGATGTTGTCGAAGGCGTTGGCGGTGGATGGCACCGGCGTTTCGATCGCGTGCGTGGTCACGCGCTGGTCCTGCACATAGGCGCCCTGCTTGGCGCCCGAGTAAAAGCCCTGCCATGCGTTGCCGAACTCGGTCGATTCGGCCGTGGCCAGCGTGCCCATGAAGGAAGCGAAGCTTTCATTGAGCCACAGGCCGTTCCACCACTTCATCGTCACCAGGTCGCCGAACCACTGGTGCGCCATCTCGTGCATGATGACGCCGGCCAGGCGTTGCTTCTGCGCCGCCGTCATCTCGTCCTGGTACAGGAAGCCGCGCTCGGCGAAGGTGATCGCGGCCGCGTTTTCCATCGCGCCGTACAGGAAGTCCGGCACCAGCAGCTGGTCGTATTTCTCGAACTGGTAGGGCACGCCGAAGTACTGGTCGAAGAACTTCAGGCCGCGCCGGGTGTAGTTGAACCAGTCCTGCGGCGACACCTGCGACGCCACCGACTGGCGCGCGAACAAACGCATCGGGTACGGGCCGCCGTGGTCTTCCCACACCTTGTACGGGCCGGCGTGCATCGAGAAGTTGTACGAGCTCAGCTTCTTGGTGCGCGGGAAGGTCCAGCGACGGGTGTTGCCGATGTCCTGGATGCCGGTCTCGCGCCTGGTCGACGCCACCACCCAGTCGGCCGGCGCGGTGACGGTGATTTCATAGGTGCCCTTCAGGTCGGGCTGGTCGAACACCGGGAACATCTGGTGCGCGGCGGCCGGCTCGAAGTGCGAGTAGGTGTAGACCCGGTGGTCGACCGGGTCGACCATGCGGTGCAAGCCCTCGCCGTTGGTGCTGTGCAGGCGCGTGTAGCTGATGGTGACGCTGTTGCGGCCGGCCTTCAGCTCGCTTGGATCGAGGGTGATGAACCACTGGTTGTAGTGCGGCGCCACTTCCTTGCCGTTGACGTTCAGGCTGAGGATGGTGGCCTTGTCAAGGTCGATGGTCAGCGGCGCGCCGGCGTCGCTCAGGTCGAAGCTCAAGGTGGTGGTGCCGGAGAAGGTTTCCTTGCCGGTCAAGGTGAAGTCCAGGGTGTAGTCGACATTGGCCACGCGCGCCGAGCGGGCGGCGGCGTCGGCTTGCGACAGGAAGGCGTTCTCGGCGCGCGGGGTGGCTGGTGCGGCTGCGGCCGGAGCGGCGGCCTGCGCGGCGCCGTAGGCCAGCGCGATGGCGGCCACGATCATGCATTTTTTCATCGGTGTTCCTTGAATGTGGCAACGCCCGCGGTGGTTGCGGGCGTTGCGTCGTTAAACTGGATTTATTTCTTGAGGTAGCTGTCGAGCCAGTCGATCACCGTGTGGTGCCACAGCAGCGAGTTGGCCGGCTTCAGCACCCAGTGGTTTTCATCCGGGAACATCAGCAGCTTGCTCGGGATGCCGCGCCGCTGCAGCGCGGTGAAGGTGCCCAGGCCCTGCGTGGTCGGGATGCGGAAGTCCCGGTCGCCCTGCACCACCAGCATCGGGGTCTTCCAGTTCTTCACCTTCAGCGCCGGGTTGAACTTCTCGTGCAGTTGCGGCACGTCGTAGTAGGCGCCGCCGTTTTCCCATTCGGTGAACCAGATCTCTTCGGTGGCGTAGGCCATGCCGCGCGTGTCGAACACGCCGTCATGGTTGACGATGCACTTGAAGCCGTCGGACCAGCTGCCTTCGATCCAGTTCATCATGTAGCCGCCGTAGGACGCGCCCAGCGCGCAGCTGCGCTCGCGGTCCAGCCACGGGAACTTCTGCACCGCCGCGGCCAGGCCTTTTTGCAGGTCTTCCAGCGGCTTGCCGCCCCAGTCGCCGCTGATCGAATCGGTGAACTTCTGGCCATAGCCGGTCGAGCCGTGGAAGTCGATGAACACGGTGGCGTAGCCGGCGCCGGCGTACACCTGCGGATTCCAGCGATAGCTCCACGCGTTGCCGAAGCTGCCCTGCGGGCCGCCGTGCACCAGGAAGGCGATCGGGTATTTGACGCCGGGCTGGGCGTTCCATGGCTTCATCACGTGGCCGTAGACGGTCTCGCCGTTGGCGCCGGTGAAGGAAAACTGCTGGTACTGGCCGAACTTGACGTCGGCCAGCGCCTGCGCGTTGAGCGTGGTCAGCTGCGCGGCCTTTTCAGCAGTGCCGCCCAGCTTGAACTTGAACAGCTGCGCGCCCGACGCCAGGTTGGCCTGCGCCATGACGACGGTGTCGCGCGCGACGTCGAAGCCGCTGACGTAGCCGTTGCCGGTCAGCGCCGTCACCTTGCCGCTGGCGGCGTCGATGGCGAACAGGCGGTGCTGGCCGATGTCGTCGGCGGTCGCCAGCACGGTCTTGCTGTCCGGGCTCCAGCGGTAGTCGGCGATCGAGCGGTCCCAGCTGTCGGCGACGGTGCGCTTCTTGCCGCTGGCGACGTCGAGCAGCACCAGGTGGAAGCGGTCGGCCTCGAAGGTCGGCTTGTCCATCGCCAGGTAGGCCAGGGTCTTGCCGTCCGGCGAGTAGATCGCCCGGGTGTCCCAGGCAAGGTTGTCGGCGGTCAGGTTGTTGACCGCGCCGCCTTCGGCCGCCACGGTGTAGACGTCGAAGTTGGTCGACCAGGCTTCGGTCTTGCCGGCGATGCGGGCCGAGAACACCACGGTCTTGCCGTCCGGGCTGAAGTGGTATTCGTCATGGTCGCCAAAGGGCTTGGACGGCACGTCGCCGTCGAGCATGCCGGACAGGCTGACCGGCTGCGCGCTGACCTTGCCGCTGGCGTCGATAGTCGCCGCGTACAGCACGTTGGTGCGGCCGTCGGCCCAGGTGTCCCAGTGGCGCACGAACAGCTTGTCGTAGAGCTTGCCGCTGGCCTTGACCTTGCCCTGCGCGTCCAGGCGCGCCTTGCTGCAGGCCAGGTCGGCGCAATCGCGGAATACGGCCAGGCTCAGCGCCAGGCGGTCGCCCTGCGGCGACAGGCGGAAGTTTTCCACGTCCAGCGCCAGGTCGGTCACGCGCGCCGCCTCGCCGCCGGCCAGCGGCAGGCGCCACACCTGCTGCGAGCCGGAGCGTGCCGACAGGAAGTACACCGCGTCGCCGGCGGGCGACCATTCGGGATCGCTGCTGCTGGCGTCGGCCTGGGTCAGGCGCACCGGCGCGGCCTTGGGCGCGCGCAGGTCCAGCATCCACAACTGGGTGTTGCCGCGGTTCTTGTCCAGGTTGGTGGAGCGCACGGTATAGACGACACGGGTGGCGTCCGGCGACAGCACAGGGCTGCCGACGCGCTCCATCTTGACCATGTCTTCAACGGTAAAGCCGCGCGGCGCGGCCCAGGCGTTGGACGCCGCGATCGCGGTCCCCAACAGCAGCAGTGATAGTCTCATTCGGTGATCTCCGACGTTATAAGAAAAATACCGGCTGGTGGCCGGCTGCCGGCATGATACCAAGATCGCAGTGCAGCAAGCAAAACAGTTCTCGACCGGCAAAAAGAATTCTTGACTTTTTTAAGACGACCGGTCATATTTTGCACATGGCCAAACCACACGTCAAAGAGCAAATCGTCACCGCCGGCTTGAACCTGCTGCACAGCAAGGGCTTCAACGCCACCAGCGTCCAGGACATCACGGACGCCGCCGCTGTGCCGAAGGGTTCGTTCTACAACCACTTCGCCAGCAAGGAAGCGCTGGGGCTGGAGGTATTGCAGCGCTACCGCGCGGCGGCGGCCGGCTATCTCGACGTGCTGGACGACGCCAGCCAGGCCCCCAAGGCCAGGCTGCGGACCTATTTCGACCTGCTGATCGGCGCCAACACCGCGACCGACTACAACTGCGGCTGCCTGCTGGGCAATTTCAGCAGCGAGCTGTCGACCCAGATCCCGGCCATGCGCGACGCATTGCGCCTGGCCTACGACGCATGGGCGGCCGGCTTGTCGGGGGTGATCGCCGATGGCCAGCGCGACGGCAGCATCGCCGCGCCGCAACCGGCGCTGGAACTGGCCCATTTCGTCATTGACGCCTGGCAGGGCGCGGTGCTGCACGCGAAGGCGTCCCACAGCCGCGCGCCGCTGGACCGTTACGCCGACATGGTGTTGAACCGTATTTTGCTGTGATGCTTTTTTTTCGTCATTTTTTAAGATGACCGGTCATATTGTTTTACATCAATCTCACCCACTGAAAGGAAGCACCATGAACTTCAAAGATGCCGTCGTCCTCATCACCGGCGCCAACCGTGGCCTGGGCAAAGCCCTGGCGCAAGCCGCCCTCGCCGCCGGCGCCCGCAAGGTGTATGGCGGCGCCCGCAATCCCGCCGGCGTCACCCTGGCCGGCGTGACGCCGATCCAGCTCGACGTCACCAACGCGGCCGACATCGCCGCCGCCGCGCAGGCCATCCCCGACCTGACCATCCTGATCAACAACGCCGGCATCTTCACCGGCAGCGGCGTCGCCACGCCCGACGCGGCCGCCTCGGCGCGCGCCGAACTCGAGACCAATCTGTTCGGGCCGATGGCGCTGAGCCAGGCCTTCGCCGCCACGCTCAAGCGCAACGGCGGCGGCGCCATCGTCAACATCCTGTCCGCGCTGAGCTGGATCAGCCTGCCAACCAGCGGCAGCTACAGCGTCTCCAAGGCCGCCGCCTGGGCCATGACCAACGGCTTGCGCGGCGAACTGCAGGCGCAGAACACCCAGGTGCTGGGCGCCCACATGGGCTATATGGACACCGACATGACCGACGGCGTCGACGCGCCGAAAGCGGCGCCGGCCGACGTCGCGCTGGCCATCGTCAGCGCGCTGGAGGCGGGCCAGGACGAAGTGCTGACCGACGACACCGCGCGCCAGGTCAAGCAGGGCTTCACCGCGCCGCGCAGCGCCTACCTGGGCCAGCCGCGCGCGGCCTGATCGCCACCGCAGCGCAGCAATCTGGCCGCGTTGAAACATCGGCGCGGCCAGATACAAAATATTTTTGATCATCGTCATAAATCACGTATTTTCATCCGCAAAATAGGCGCATAATTTCGAACTCAGTCAGGAAGAGTGCGCACGTTCACGACCGGCATGGCGTGTGGTCAACTCGTTTTCCCCGCCGGTAATCTTCGCGATTTTATTTCGATACTGTTATTGCCACACGACCAGTTGTGAACAATTGTAAATCGACGTTGAATGAGTCCGTCACCGCGCTAAGGTAGCTGTCTTCACCTCGGGCGCGTCCGTCATCCAACGCTTGCCGCGCAGCCGAAGTCAGACGAAATACGGGAAACGTTATGCTCACTGCCACCTATGTCTTATTGACACTATCGATCGAACAAAAAAAAGAACGCCACTTCATCGCCCGTCTGCTGCAATACGTGCAGTCGATCGCGCGTCGCCCGCAGGAAATCGATCCTGTGTTCATCGAATCCCAGCTCAAGGAACTGACCACCTTTGCCGAGACGCGCCACCAGCGCAAGGTCGAGGTCTGCCTGATGCCGGCCGTGCGCGCGGCCGACGCCAGTTGCGGCGCGCTGATGAACGACCTCGAATCGCTGAGCCGGCTCGGCGGCGCCATGCTCAACGCCGTGCACAAGTGCCTGCGCCGCGCCATGCGCCGCAGCGCTACGCAAGGCAAGTTCCTGTGCCGCACGGTGGACCTGTATTGCCAGAACCTGCTCAAGCGCCTCGACAAGGAAGAACAGGAGTTGCTGCCGCTGGCGCAGAAAGTGATCTCCAGCGAAGAATGGTTCGAGATCGGCAGCCAGTTCCTGGCGCAGGAAGACAACGGCGCCGCCACCCAGCCGGAGCTGCGTCCGCGCCGCGCCCGCATCTACGACCTGGGTTCCGGCGCGGCGGCGGCCTGAGCGCGGCGACCGCGCACTGTTGTTTTGAGTTCCGCGGCGCGCCGCTAAAGCTTGCCTAAGCAATATCGTGCAGATAATATCGTCTGCATGCAGACCCATACCGCCACCGTACTGCACCTGCGCGGCGCCGCCGGCATGGACGCCATTTACCGCAAGATCAGCTGGCGCCTGCTGCCGCTGCTGATGCTGTGCTACGCGGTCGCCAGCCTCGACCGCATCAATCTCGGCTACGCGCAAGGGCGGATGCAGGCCAGCCTGGCGTTCGGCGACCAGGTCTACGCCTGGGGCGCCGGCCTGTTCTTCGCCGGCTGCTGCCTGTTCGCCCTGCCCGCCAACCTGCTGCTGGAAAAAGCCGGCGCCCGCCGCAGCCTGCTGCGCCTGATGCTGGGCTGGGGCGTGGCGTCGGCCGCCACCGCCTTCGTCCGCACGCCGTTCCAGTTGTACGCGCTGCGCTTCGCGCTGGGCGCGTTCGAGGCCGGCTTCTTTCCCGGCGTGATCCTCTACCTCTGCTGGTGGTATCCGGCGGCGCGCCGCGCGCGCGCATTCGCGGTGTTCGCCTCGGCCGCGCTGCTGGCCGGCGTCGCCGCCGGTCCGCTGTGCGACGCCACGCTGGCCGCCCTGCAGGGTGTGGCCGGCCTGCAGGGCTGGCAATGGCTGCTGCTGTCGCAAGGGCTGCCGGCCGTGTTGCTGGGCGCCGTGGTCTACTGCTGTCTGGACGAGCGCCCCGACGATGCCGGCTGGCTGTCGCCGTTCGAACAGCTGATGGTCGAGCAGGACCTGGAGCGCGACGAAGCCCAGCTGCGGGCGGCCCTGGCGCCCGGCCAGCCGGCGCCGGACGACGCCGCGCCGCCCGCCAGCTCCACCGGCGACATCATCGCCTCGCTGTTGCGCGACCGCGCCCTGTGCCTGCTGGCCGCCGCCAACCTGCTGCTGATCGGCGCCAGCTACGCGCTGCTGTCCTGGGCGCCGGCGCTGATGCAGCGCTGGGCCGAAGCAAGCCATATGCAGCCTGGCCTGCTGGCCGCCGTCCCCAGCCTGGCGGGGATGGCCGGCATGATCGCCATCGGCCACGACTCGGACCGCCGGCGCGAGCGGCGCGGCCACTTCGTCGCCTGCATGGTGCTGGCCGCCGGCGGCCTGGCGCTGGCCCTGGCCGCCAACGACGGCATGGCCTGGTCGCTGGCCGGACTGGCGCTGGCGTCGCTGGGCATCGCCTCGGCGGCGCCGCTGCTGATCGCCATCGTCACCGACCTGCTGTCGCGCCAGCGGGCGCCGGCCGGCATCGCGCTGGTGCTCGGCTTCGGCCTGCTGGGCGGGGCGTTCGCGCCGGTACTGAGCGCACGCCTGCTGGCGTGGGGCGGCAGCGCCGCCATGCTGGCCGTGCTGATCGCCATGTATCTGGCGGCCGGCGCCATCTTGCTGCTGGCCTTGCGGCTGGCGCCACGCCACGGCGGCCCGGACGCGCGCCATGGCAGCAGCGACAAGATGGCCCGCAACTGAAGACGCAACTGAACATATAAGCATTACAGCCCACTGGGGCTTGGGCTAGAATCGTGGTCGCGCCGCGATCCGGCGCTCCCGTTCACCCAACCTCAAAGCGAAACTACCGATGCGTTTTGTCTTGCCTTTCTTAGCCGCCGCCATGGCCGGCCCGTTCGCCGCCAGCGCCGGCGCAGTACCCATCACCACCCCGATCACGCTGGACCAGGCGATGGCCAATCCCGACTGGATCGGCAATCCGGTGGAAGCCGCATGGTGGGGCTGGGATAGCCGCCAGGTCTACTACAAGCAAAAACGCGCCGGCTCGCCGCTGCGCGACACCTTCCGGGTCGCCGCCGCCGGCGCCGCCAAACTGGTCGACGACAAGCAGCTGGCCAACCTCGACGCCGCCGCCCCGGTCTACAACCGCGACCACACGCGCGCCATCCTGCTGCGCAACGGCGACCTGTTCGAACGCGACCTGAAGTCCGGCGCGCTGACGCAGATCCTGCGCGGCACCACGCCGGCCGTCGATCCGCAGTACGCCGCCGACGGCGCCCACGTGCAGTTCCGCGTCGGCGCCGACTGGTACAGCTGGAGCCGCGCCGAGCGCCTGGTGGCGCCGGTGGCGCTGCTGCGCACCGCCAAGGACCCGGACGCCGCGCCGGACGCCGACAGCCGCCGCGAGCTGCAACTGCGCTTGCTGTCCACGCTGGCGCGCCTGAAGGAGGAGAAGGACGCCGCGCGCGACCGCCGCAACGCCGAGCGCAGCGCCGACCCCACCCGCGCGCCGCTGCCGGTCTACCTCGGCGACAAGGTCGTCGTCGACACCAGCGCGCTGTCGCCGGACGGCCGCTACCTGCTGCTGGTCACCAGCGCCAGGGACGGCGACAAGCGCCGCGTCGGCAAGCTGGCCAAGTACGTGACCGAATCGGGCTACGAAGAAAGCGACGACCAGCGCAAGCGCGTCAGCGACGCCGGCCCGCTGCCGCAGCAACTGAAACTGGTTGAACTGTCGACCCGCAAGGTGACCGAGCTGTCGTTCGACGCCCTGCCCGGCATCGCCGTCGATCCGCTGGCCGAGCTGCGCGCCGCGCACAAGCTCGATCCGCTCAAAGGCAATCGCGGCCTGCGCTTTGAAAACCGCGAAGACTCGATCCGCTGGAGCGCCAACGGCGCGCAGGTGGCCGTGATGGCGCAGGCGATCGACAACAAGGACCGCTGGATCGCCAGCGTCGACCTGGCAGGCGCCAAACTGAAACCGGTGCACCGCCTGAGCGACGCCGCCTGGGTCAACAACCGCGGCAACGATTTCGGCTGGCAACCGGACAACAGCACGCTGTGGTACCAGTCGGAGGAAAGCGGCTACGCCCACCTGTACACGCAAACGGCGGACGGCAAGTCGCGCGCGCTGACCTCCGGGCGGTGGGAAGCGAGCGAGATCGAATGGAACGCCGACGGCAGCATCGCCTACTTCCTGTGCAATCCAAAACTGCCGGGCACCTACGAGGTGTGCTCCACTTCCACCAAAGACGGCGCCCTGCACGAGCTGACGTCGCTGGGCGGGGTCGAGAGCTTCGCGCTGTCGCCGGACGGCCGCAAGCTGCTGGTGCGCTACTCGAGCGCCTACATGCCGACCCAGATCGCCACCGTCGCCAGCGGCGGCGGCGCCGCCACCCGGCTGACCGACACCCGCAGCGCCGACTTCAAGGCGCGCGAGTGGATCACGCCGCAAATCGTCGCCGTGCCGTCCACCCACGGCGCCGATCCGGTGTGGGCCAAGCTGTATCGCCCGGCCACGCTGGAAGCGGGTAAAAAATATCCGGTGGTGATGTTCGTGCACGGCGCCGGCTATCTGCAAAACGTCAGCAAGCGTTATCCGGTCTACTTCCGCGAGCAGATGTTCCACAACCTGCTGGTGGAAAAAGGCTACATCGTGCTGGACATGGACTACCGCGCCTCGCTCGGCTACGGCCGCAACTGGCGCACCGCGATCTACCGCCAGATGGGCCACCCGGAACTGGAAGACTACATCGACGGCTTGAACTGGATGGTGGCCAACCAGCAGGGCGATCCTAAAAACGTCGGCATCTACGGCGGCAGCTACGGCGGCTTCATGACCTTCATGGCGCTGCTGCGCGCGCCGGAGCAGTTCAAGTCCGGCGCCGCGCTGCGTCCCGTGAGCGACTGGACCACCTACAACCACGAGTACACCTCCAACATCCTCAACACGCCGGAGCTGGACCCGGACGCGTACAAGATCTCGTCGCCGATCGAATACGCCGATCAGCTGAAGGGCAACCTGCTGATCGCCCACGGCATGATCGACGATAACGTGTTCTTCCAGGATACGGTGCGCATGGCGCAACGCTTCATCGAACTGAAAAAAGATCACTGGGAACTGGCGCCGTACCCGCTGGAGCGTCACGGCTTCGTGCATCCGGAAAGCTGGTACGACGAATACCGCCGCATCTATCAGCTGTTTGAACGCACGCTGAAACCATAAGGAATCCGATGAAAAAGCTTGCCGCCCTGCTGCCGCTGGTAGCACTGATGTGTGGACCGCTCGCGGCCCATGCCGAAACCGCCGCCGTGAAACACCCGGCCTGGTCCCGCAGTTCCAACATCTACGAAGTGAACCTGCGCCAGTACAGCAAGGAAGGCACGCTGAACGCCTTCGCCGCCACGCTGCCGCGCCTCAAGCAGATGGGCGTCGACATCGTGTGGCTGATGCCCATCCACCCGATCGGCCAGCAAAACCGCAAGGGCACGCTGGGCAGCTACTACGCGGTGAAGGACTACGCCGCCGTCAACCCTGACTACGGCAGCATGGACGACCTGCGCAAGCTGGTCAAGCAGGCGCACGCGCTGGGCATGCACGTGATCCTGGACTGGGTGGGCAACCACACGGCCTGGGACCATCCGTGGGCCACCCAGCATCCCGACTGGTACAAAAAGAACGACAAGGGCGAAATCCACTCCGTCAGCTTCAAGAACGAAGCGGGCGCGATGGAGGAATGGACCGACGTGATCGGCCTCGATTACGGCAACAAGGAACTGTGGAAGGGTATGACGGACGCGATGGCCTTCTGGGTGCGCGAGGCCGGCATCGACGGCTTCCGCTGCGACGCCGCCGGCCTGGTGCCGACCGAGTTCTGGAACCAGGCGCGCGCGCAGCTGGGCAAGATCAAGCCGGTGTTCATGCTGGCCGAGTGGAACGAGCCGGCGCTGCACGAGAAGGCCTTCGACGCCAGCTACGACTGGCCGCTCAACGAGATCATGAAAAAGATCGGCAAGGGCCAGGCCGGAGCGGCTGAACTGAAAGCCTTCGTGGCCAATCCGCCCAAGGCGTATCCGCGCGACGCCTACCGCCTGCAGTTCACCAACAACCACGACATCAATTCGTGGCAGGGCACGGACCAGGAGCTGTACGGCCCGGCCTACGGCGCGATGGCGGTGCTGAGCTACACCCTGCCCGGCATCCCGCTGGTCTACAACGGCCAGGAGGCGCGGCTGGACAAGAAGCTGGCGTTCTTCGAAAAAGATCCGGTCAACTGGAAGAGCTACGAGCTGGAAGGCTTCTACGCCGGCCTGAATCAGCTGAAGAAGGAAAACCAGGCGCTGTGGAACGGCGCCAGCGGCGGCGCGGTGCAGCTGCTCGACGTCGGCAACGAGCAGCTGTTTGCGTTCAAGCGCGCGCAGGGCAAGAACAGCGTGCGGGTGATCGTCAACCCGACCGCCATGCTGCAGAAGTACAAGCTGGCCGGCGACGAAGGCCAGGCCGTGCTCAAGCCGTGGCGCTGGCGCATCGTCGTGCCGGAATAAGGATTACTCGGTGGCCAGGCGCTTGCCCAGGCGGTACAGGTACTCCTGTCCATCGTACAGCGACTTCACGCGGATATGCTCGTTCAAGCCGTGCGCGCCGCTGCCTTCCGGGCCGCCGAACATGCCGCTGATACCGTAGGTCCAGATGCCGCCGTTGTTGAGGAAGCGGCCATCGGTGCCGCCGGTCGACATGGTCGGGATCACCGGCACGCCCGGCCACATATCGTTGCTGATCTCTTCCACCGCTTTCATCAGGGCCGGCGTCAGCGGCGGCATCGGCGCGCTCAGTCCTTCGCCGATGCGGGTGATCATGATCTGGTCGTCGGCCAGCACGCGCTGCAGCGTGGCCTGCACATCGTCGACCTTCTCGTCCGGCAGGATGCGGCAGTTGACGGTGGCGCGGGCGCGCTGCGGCAGCGCGTTGTCGGCATGGCCGGCGTCGACCCTGGTCGCCACGCAGGTGGTGCGCACGGTGGAGTTGTGCACCGGGCTGACCGCGTACAGGCGCTCCAGCGCGGCCGCGTCGGGCGGATCGTTGAGGATGGCCTTCATGTCGGCGGCGACCTGGCCCTGCTCCACGGCGGACATGCGTTCGTAGTAGGCGCGCGTGACGGCCGACAGCTTGAACGGGAAGGCGAACCGCCCCAGGCGCGACAGGCCGTCGGCCAGGTGGTAGATGGCGTTGTCGCGATACGGGGCCGAGCTGTGGCCGCCGGGATTGGTCACCTCCAGCTGGAAGGTCTGGTAGATTTTTTCGCCGGCCTGGATGCCGTGGCGCACCGGCTTGCCCTGCTTGTCCAGCAGTCCGCTGCCGCCTTCGTTCAGCGCGATCTCGGCGTCGATCAGCGCGCGGTGGTGGTTGAACAGGTATTCGGCGCCGTCGAATTTGCTGGGCACCATTTCCTCGTCACAGGTCAGCGCCATGACGACGTCGCGCTTGGGCGCCAGCTTTTCCTTCTTGTAGCGGATCATGTTGGCGACGAAGGATGCGGCCATGGCCTTGTCGTCGGAGGCGCCGCGCGCGTAGAACATGCCGTCTTCCTCGACCAGCTTGAACGGATCGCGCACCCAGTCGGCGCGGTTGGCTTCGACCACGTCTATGTGGGCCAGCAACAGCAGCGGCTTCTTGCTGCCGTCGCCCTTGATGCGCGCCACCAGGTTGCCCTTGGTGGGGCCGCCCGGCGGCACGATCAGGTTCAGCTCGGCGTCCTGGTAGCCGGCCGCCTTCAGGCGCTTGGCCATCTTGTTGGCCGCCACCGTGCAGGAGCCGGTCGAATTGGTGGTGTTGGTTTCCACCAGTTCCTGGTAAATCTCGCGCATCTGTTTTTGCACCGGCGTCAATTCGGCGCCATGCGCCGCGCCCGCCACCGTCAATCCCGCCACCAGCCAAGTCGCCCGCTTCATAGTGTCCCTATCGAGGTCATGCCAAAGCGACTAAATTTATACCCATGAAATGTTACTGTCAATAAAAGTGATGCAGGGGCCTTGCCAAACCCCTGGGAGCGTCTGCTATAATTGCGGCCCTTGGCCTGGTAGCTCAGTTGGTAGAGCAGAGGATTGAAAATCCTTGTGTCGGTGGTTCGATTCCGCCCCGGGCCACCAAGAACATCGTTCACGCAACGCCCACTCATGCAAGTGGGCGTTGTTGTTTCTGGGAACGTCACGACGGCCCCAGCCGCCTGCGGTTTACGGCACTGACGCAGCTCATCCGCAGCACACTTAAAGGGCGCTACGCTTGCTTATCGCGTTCCGATAAACGGCATGCAATATGGCCATCCTGTCCTTCAAGTGCAAGCAGACCAAGAGCGGAACGAAAGCTCCAGCTACTGGACAGCGCAGCCACTTTGGATTTCTTGAGCTCTCCGCCCCGGAAATCACCTTGAGGCGCTAAGCGGCGAGCGCCAAGGCGAATGCAGCGTTAGAGTAAATGCCCAGTTCAGAATCTGCTTCGTCCGGACATCAAACGGGCCAAAAGACGTGGAAATCGTTGTTTATCATTAACCGACCCAGGCTGTGAAATGACGAAGAATGAGCTGCGCCCCATCCATCCCGGCGAAATCTTGCGGGAGGAGTTTCTTGCCCCGCTAGGGATGACGCCATATGCGCTGTCGAAGGCGCTTCATGTGACGCCATCGCGCATCAATAACATCGTCAACGAAAAACGTGGCGTCACCGCAGATACCGCGCTGCGGCTCGCGCGCTACTTCGGTGGCGATCCGCAATCATGGCTCAACCTGCAACAGACATATGATTTGAAAATGGCCACCAGGCCGGCAATGAAGAAAATTATCGATGAGATCGAGCCGCGTAACGTCGGAAGCGACAACGGTCAAGCATTGGCAGCGTGAACGCTGGCGCGCTGGCACAAGTCTTGAAAATCCCTGTGTCGGTAGTTCGATTCCGTCCCGTCCAAGAACAGTGTCAAACAACACGCCAACCCATGCAGGTTGGAATTTTTTTCCACGACTGGAAGTACCGTGTATCGCGCTCGCATCCTGTCGATTCCGTCGTCTCGGACCGCAAAAACACAGGCTACAGCACCAACCGGCAGCGTTTATTGGCTCCCACTCCACAAGAGTTCAATTTTCTTGTACTTCCGCAATCCAATTTTATTCTATCGATCAATAATCTTCAGAAAGCGTCATGCGGCCCTTCCGCGCCGGCACCTACTTCGTTGAGGGATTTCCAGATGAAACGCCATACGATCACATTAGGCGCGTCGACCACGGCAGGCGGCAAGGTCATCGCCGCCAGCAGCAACGGCAGCATTAACGGCGTCACAATAGCGCTTGAAGGAGATGTGATTTTCTGCCCTGCATGCAAATCCCAAGGAAAGATTATGTGCGTCGGCCCTCGAATTCCAGAGACGTGGAATGGCAAGAATGTTGCGTTGGAAAACGACTTATGCGTTTGCGGCTGTCCTAATCCTCCGCGACTATTACCAAGTCAATCCCTCAGGTATCAAACCCTTAGCGATGCAACAGCAAGTACCAGCCAAGCCGCAGGAACAGCGCTCCGCACCGATGCGGCGTTTGACGATAGATACGTCTTGATCGATGAGGACACTGGAAAAACGATCAACAACACGGAGTACGCATTAAAGCGAGCAAACGGGAAAGTGGAATTTGGTACCACGAATGCAAACGGACACACACATCTTATCGCTACGTCGGCAGAATCTGAGTCGATCGATATTTACTTATAGGATCAGAATATGTCTTCAACAATGACGTCGCCATCAGGTCGTATTCTGCATCACCGCGCAAGTAGAAATACCACACCTCATGAAGACGCGGAGCCCAAGGTGGTCAGGGTACAGCGTAAAAAAGAGCAACGACTAGCCGAGAATCGGGATTGTTTGAAAGACGCAAATATACAAGCGTTCCTGAAGGCTATTGCTGAAGCCGAAGGAGGCGATTACGACTTTCTGTATGGCGCGATAAAAGGGAGGAAGAAGGACCCTTGGCGCTTCACAGATTTCAGCACCCATCCAGGCCCTGGCTACCATGGTTCGACGGCGGCTGGCATGTATCAGATTACCAAAGATACGTGGCGCGACCATGGAGTGAACGCGATGGGGCTTACTGACTTCAAGCCAGAGACCCAAGACTTGATCGCCATCGAGATGCTGCGCAGCATAGATGTCATTGATAAAATCAAAGCTGGTGAGATCACTGACAGTATGGCTCCCGCGGCCCGTAAATGGGCAGCCCTCCCGGAAGGACCCGGCAAAGGAAACCATTATCCTCCGCAGCGGTATGTCAGCTACGAACACTTCGTTCAAGCATACAAGAGCTTTGGGGGAACCGTAAAATGAAAACTCTGTCATTTTTAACTCTCTCCCTAATGGCGGTACCACTATTTGCCGCACCATACCCGGCATACCTCAAGCCCGACCTGCGTTTTACGAAAGCAAGAATGTTGCTGCTCAAAGATGGGTGGAAACCAATAGCAATGCACATCAACGACCACTACGAGTATGACGGCGTAGAGAAGGAACTTGTCCGTCGAAAATTCATGGAAGTCGATTCATGCTCCAACGATAGTGCAAGATGTGTCCTGTATTATCGAAAGACAGACGCTTGTTTGCGGGTGGATACAATCGGTGAACATGTTCGTGAAATGAAAGTTGTGCGCTGGACTGATGAGTGCCCTGCACCAGCCAATCCGCCGACAAGGTAGCCCCTTCCCTTTCTCAGCTTCCAGTAGCCCTGCGTCGGTGGTTCGATTCCGCGCCGGGCCACCAGGAACCGTGTCAAACAAAACGCCAACCATCACCGGTTGGCGTTTTCGCTTTGTGGATACACCACTATGCCGACGTGATGATGCCATTCAGCTTCCGAATAGCATCCGGTGGCAGTACCAGATCGGCAGCGGCGGCATTTTGACGCAGGTGGGCGACCGATGAGGTGCCTGGTATCAGCAAGATATTCCGCGAACGTTGCAGCAGCCAGGCCAGCGCTGCCTGCATGGGCGTAGCGCCCAGTTGCGCGGCGACGTCGGACAGGACAGCCGATTGCAGCGGCGAGAAGCCACCCAGCGGGAAGAACGGCACGTAGGCGATGCCGTCTTTGGCCAGCTCGTCGATCAGTGCGTCGTCGTGGCGGTGGACCAGGTTGTACTGATTCTGTACGCAGACTATACGGGCGACACTGCGCGCTTGCCTCACTTGCCGCGCGGTCGCGTTGCTCAAACCGACGTGGCGTATCAGGCCGCGTTGCTGCAGTTCCGCCAGCGCCGTGATGTGTGCTTCAATGTCGCCCTCCGCCGGCCCCATGACGTCGAACATGAGGCGCAGGTTCACCACATCCAGCCGTTCCAGGCCGAGGTTGCGCAGGTTGTCATGCACCGCCGCTTCCAGCTCCTTCGGCGACTGGGCCGGCAGCCACGAAGCGTCGGCGCCGCGCGAGGCGCCGATCTTGGTGACGATCACCAGATCGTCCGCGTAAGGATGCAGCGCTTCGCGGATCAGCTGGTTGGTCACATGCGGGCCGTAGAAATCGCTGGTGTCGACGTGATTGATGCCCAGCGCAGCAAGCTCGCGCAGCACCGCCAGCGCTTCCTCGCGGTTCTTCGGCGGGCCAAAGACGTGCGGGCCGCAGAGCTGCATGGCGCCATAGCCCATGCGGTTGACAGCCAGATCGCCAAGTTGGAAGGTGCTCAAAATATTCTCCTGAAGGATGGGTTGATGAACACAGTCTAGGTGCTAAAACTTTGTGCGACAATACTTCGCAATGGCACAACTTGTGCCGAATACAGGACAATGATGAATGGCTGATCTACAGGACATCGGCGCCTTCGTCGCGGTCGCCAAACACGGCGGCTTTCGCGGCGCCGCGCGCATGACGGGCACTAGCGCGTCACAACTGAGCGAAGCGGTGCGGCGACTGGAGGCCGGCCTTGGTGTACGGCTGCTGAACCGCACCACCCGCAGCGTGGCCACCACCGACGCCGGCCAGCGCTTGCTGGAGCAACTGATGCCGGCGCTGGGCGCGGTCGAATCGGCGCTGGATGTGGTGAACGGTTTTCGCGACCGGCCGGCAGGCAGGCTGCGCCTCAACGTCCCGCTCAGCGTGTCGAAACTGATCCTGCCGCGCATCATTCCGCCGTTTATCGCCGCCTATCCGGACATCTGCCTGGAGATCATCGTCGATGACAGCTTTGTCGATCTGCAGCGCTCCGGCTGCGATGCCGGCGTCCGCTACGAAGAACACATGGAGCTCGATATGGTGGCAATTCCGATCGGACCGCGACGGCAACGTTTTGCGCTGGCGGCATCGCCCGACTATCTGCGCCAGCACGGCATGCCCAAGCGTCCGGAAGCCCTGCTGCAACATATCTGCCTGCGCGGGCGCTTTTCCAGCGGCGCCATGCCCGATTGGGAATTCGAGCACAAAGGCAAGAAGGTCGTCATCAAACCGGCCGGTCCGTTGATCGTCAACCTGGGCGCCGGCGCCGACTTGAAAGTGGATGCGGCGCTGGCCGGCAGCGGCCTGGTGTACCTGTTCGAAGACTGGCTGAAGCCCTACATCGAGCGCGGCGAACTGGAGCCGGTGCTGGAGCGCTGGTGGCCATCGTTTAGCGGCCCCTCGCTGTACTATCCGGGCCGGCGCTATCTGCCGGCGCCACTGCGGGCGTTTGCGGATTTTATTCCGACCATGCGCTGGTGACGCCCGCGCACCGGGGGCTCAGCCCGCGCCCACCTCGGCCACCGCCAGCGCCGCCATCGCGCGTATTCCCTCGTAGGACTTGGCGGACGCGATAAACCTGCCGTTGTGGCAGAAGCCCGCATCGGCCACGCCGGTGACCGCCGCCAGCTCGGCATCGCGCAGCCCCGCCCAAGCTTCCGGCAAGTCGGCGCGGGCGTCGAAACTCTCCGGGCTGACCGAGACAGTGTGCAACATGTGGCGTTGCTCGGCGACGTTATGGCTGATGACGAACAGCACCTTCGGCATTTCCTTGCGCACCACCTGGCCCCACGGCAGCGCCCCGTTTTTCAGGAACAGGACCCTGCCGTCGGCCAGCACCTCCCCTTGCCGGACTTGCTCCAGCGCGAGCAAGGCGCCCAGCCGGTATTTGACGGCATTGACCATGACGTCGGTCAGCACCGCCATCGCGCGGCGGAACTGGTCCAGGCGGCAGGCGTCCGCAGCCTCGCCGTAGCCCAGCCTTTGCTCGTCGAGCCAGTTGGTGTTGTAGCCCGAGATCACCGCCGACAGGCCATAGCCGCCCGGCGCGCTCTTGGCCGCCCCCACGTCCGACAAATCGAGGTACTGCACCACGTCGGCATCGATGCCGTAGGCCATTTCCCGCGCCTTATCGTCCGACAACTGGTGGCCGTAGTGCGCCAGCGCCAGCGCCGCGACGCAGCGCGCGCCATACTCCCGCCAGACCAGGCCGGCGCTGGCGTACGGCACGCCGCTCTGGCGCGCCCCGCTGAAGCCTTTTTGATGGTGGTCGAAGCGGCCGCTGGCCGGGTCCCAGATGCCGCCGACGTCGACGGCGAAGTCGGCCGCCTCGATGGCCGCCGGTTCGCGCGTCCGGATGATGTCCGCGTCGGGGAATAATATCTTCAGTACGGCGACCGCCCACGCGTCGTCCGCGTGAAACTTGCCGCTGTGGGTCGCTATGATCATGCCTGGTCCTATCGTGGAAACGACCGCCATGATATACCGTCAGCCGCTTAAAGCGAGCGCGCCAGCCAGCATCCAATCAGCGCAGGGTACTCGGCGTCACGCCAAACTCGCGCTTGATCAATTTGCGCAGCGCGGTGCTGTCCTGATAGCCGACCTGCGCCGCGACCGCCTCGACCGAGAGCGACGTCGTTTCCAACAGATGGGCGGCGCGCGACAAGCGCCGCCGTTGAATGAACTTGATCGGCGAGACGCCGGTCGCCGCCTCGATGCGCCGCGCCAGCGTCTTGGGCGACAGCGCCAGGGCGGACGACAGCGCCGTCACCGTCACCGGCTGCGCCAGGCGCGCATCGATCCAGCGCTCCGCCGCGATCACCGCCGGGTCTTCATGCTCCAGGTGGTCGCGCATCATGTAGCGCGCCTGCGACGCGCGCTGGTCGATCAGCAAATAGCGCGAACACCAATGCGCCACCGACTCGCCGAACAGCTCCGACACGATGGCCAGCATCAGATCCAACTGTGACAAGGCCGCGCCCGCCGTCAGGCACGGTCCGTCGCGCACCAGCATGCGCGCTTCGTCGAGCGTCACCGCCGGATAGCGGGCGCGGAACGCCGGGGCCAGCCACCATGCCGTGGTCGCCTTGCGGCCGTCGAGCAGGCCGGCCTGCGCCAGCAGAAACACCGCACTGCATGAGGCCGCAATCCTGGCCTTGCCGGCGCCCGCCGCAGCCAGCCAGCGCATCGCCTGCCGGGTATCGCTGCGCGCAAAACCATCGCTCAGCGCCTGGTCCGAACGGTGGCCCAGGCCTGGCACAATGATCCAGTCCGATGCCTGCTGTTTGACGGTGTTGAACTGGAGGTCGGCCTTCATCCGCATGCCGGCGCCGGTCGTGACGTAGGCCTTGGCGGCGACGGTCCTGACCTGCACTTTGGGCGCACCGCCGCGCGCCGCAAGGATCGACTGCGCCGCATGCAAGGTATCGAGCGTAATCGACAAACTGCTGTCGAACACGCCATCCAAGACCAGAACCGTGATGATCTTCATTTGTCTATTTTGACATAAAAAATGTCAAATATGATACTTCACCGGCAAGCTGCGAAAGGCCAGACTGTGGCCTTCCACCTAAGGAGACCATCTTGCTAATTAAACACCTGAAGCTATACCATTCCCCGGCCAGCCGCAGCGCCCGCATCAAGTGGATGTTGCACGAAGTCGTAGGCAATGCCTTTGAGGTCGAGAAACTAGACCTGAGCGGCGCCGTGCAGTATGGCGCCGAGTTCCTGCGCCTGAATCCCAACCACAATGTGCCGGTGCTGGCAATCACCTGGGACAACGGCGCGACCCAGCACATGCTCGAGAGCGCCGCCATGGTCGCTTTTCTGGCGGACGCCTTCCCGGACGCCGCGCTGGCACCCGCCCCGGCGGCATCGCCGGAGCGGGCCGACTATCTGCAGATGCTGCATTTCGGATCGACCTGGGTGGACATGATGCTGTGGCAAATTCGCGCCCACGAGCATGTCCTGCCGGTCGCGCAGCGCGACCCGCGCACGGTGGCGCGCTACCGCAAGAAGTTCCGCGAGGAGATAGAACCCCAGCTGCTTGCGCGGCTGGAGCGGACGCCGCATATCTGCGGGCAGGCATTTACCGCGGCCGATTGCATCGTCGGGCACGCTGTTTTCTGGGCGCGCGGCTATGACTTGTGCGGCGACGGGATCTTCCAGCGCTACCTCTCGCTCATCGCGAAGCGGCCGGCGTTTGGCGCCGCCTTCGCGGACGTGCGCGAATTTGTGCTCGACGCCACCGATCGGCCCCTCTCGCAACGCTTTACCGGGTAAGTCCGCTATGTACTGAAGCGCACGGACCAGCACGGCGGGTCGGCGCATGCTGCATTCAGACCACCGCATGCCGCGGCGCAGTCATTGACTAAGGATTTATCATGAAACGTACCCTGATCTTGCTCGCCCTCACCGCCACCTTCGTCCTGGCCGCCTGCCAGCGCCAGGCACCGCCACCGGTGGTGCAAGTGGTCGCCGGTCCCGCCGGCGCGCCCGGCGCTACCGGCGCGACTGGCGCCACCGGCGCTGAGGCCAGCCCTGGCGCCACCGGCGCCACCGGCGCCACCGGCCAGACCGGCGACAGCGGCGCCACCGGCCAGACCGGCGACAGCGGCGCAGCAGGTGTCGACGGCAGCAAGGGTGACGCCGGCGCCAAGGGCGAAGTCGGCGCTCCCGGCTACGACGGCGTCAAAGGCGACACCGGCGCCAAAGGCAAGACCGGCGACACCGTGATCGTCGTCCCGCAACGCTAAGCCCGCCGGCGGCGGCGTCCAGGCGACGCCGTCCCAAACAAGGCTGCCCAGTGCAAACTGGCCAGCCTTTTTTTGCGTCCGTCGAATAAATACTGCCAAAACCGCAACATTCCTCGATATTCCAGCATATTCACCTTCTCATTCATGGGTGAATCGCCAAGAATATGCCCACACCATTTGAACAAGGCACCCCTGCGATGAATTTTGGCGAGCGACTCAAGCAAATCAGAACGGAAAGAAATCTCACGCAGCCGCAGATGTCGGCCGCCACCGGCATCGAGCAGTCCTACCTGTCCCAGCTGGAAAACGATAAATCGCAGCCGTCCGCCGACAAGTTCGGCGCCATCGTCGCCGGCGCCCTCGGTCTTGCGCTGATGCTGGCCGCCAACGACGGCATCTTCTCGTCCAATCATCGCTACAAGTACGTCTCGAAAGGCGTGCTGCTCAAGAATGAATCGGACGCCATTTTGAGCAGTTCGAAAAAATCCAGGAACTGAGGCTGGCCGCGAACACCATCAGCCGCGAGGAACGCGCCGGCTTGCTGACGGAGTTCGAATCCGAGCGCGTCAAGCTGGCAACGCTGGAAACCCGGGACAACCGGGGCAGCGTGTTCTTCCAATGTCGCAAATCAGAACATTCCTGGCCGGTGCCACCACGATGGCCAGCGCGCTGGCGGCGGTATTTTTCCTGGCCGGGGCCAGGGAACCGATCCGGCACGAGAAATTCGACGAGATCATGGTCGGCCGTATCAACATCGTTGAACCGGACGGCACCAAGCGCATCGTCATGTCCAACAAGGCGCAGTTCCCCGGCGACTTCATGCAGGGCAAGGAAGGCGCCCGGCCCGATCGCAACAGCTTTGCGGGCATGCTGTTCATCAACGAGGAAGGCACCGAAAACGGCGGCTTGATCCAGAAAGGCGGCATCGGCGCCGACGGCAAGATTTCTTCCGGCTTGTCGCTGACCTTCGACCGCTTCCGCCAGGACCAGGCCCTGCAATTGTTGAACCACGACAGCGCGAACCACCAGCAGACCGTCATCAAGATCAACGACGTTCCCCTTTATACGGTCACCTCGCTGGCGGACAACAAGCGCTTGCACGAGGCGGCCGGCAAGCCTATTGGCAGCAACTGAACCAACAGGGCCGCCTGGGCAACAACCGCATCTGGCTGGGCAACACCGGCGACCAAGGCGCGGCCCTGCAACTGAACGACGCTCAAGGCCGGATTCGCATGAAGCTGGTGGTCAGCGCCGAGGGCAAGGCCGAGATCCAGATGCTGGACGAGACAGGCAAAGTCAGCAAGACCGTCTCGCCGACGTCCAGGCAATAGCGTTCCGGCCTACCCGGCCACCCCCACGCCGGAAGCCAAGCGCACTTCCCGATCGATGATGTTCGAATCGACGCGGTTGCGCCCCAGCGATTTGGCCCGGTACAGCGCCTGGTCGGCAGCCTTGATGAGATCGAGCGGCTCGGTCTCGAAGCGCACCGGCGCGTAGGCTTCGACGCCGGCGCTGACCGTCACGTGCCCGGTGGCGCTGCCGGGATGCCTGATGTTCAATGCCTCGATCGCCGCGCGGATATGTTCGCCGACCGCCAGCGCCCCGGCCACATCCGTCCCCGGCAGCAGCACCGCCAGCTCCTCGCCGCCGTAGCGCGCGGCGATGTCGCCGGGCCGGTGCTTGCAGCCGGCGATCACTTTGCTGATCGCCCTCAGGCACTCGTCGCCGGCGGCATGGCCGAAGATATCGTTGTACTGCTTGAAGCAATCGACATCGATCATGATCAGCGCCAGCGAGCTGGCGCCGCGCATCGCCCGGCTGAATTCGCTCTTCAAGGCCGCGTCAAAATGGCGGCGGTTGGACAGGCCGGTCAAGCCATCCTGCATCGCCAGGCGCTCCAGCGTTTGATTCAGCGTCACCAGCGAATTGCGCGCACGCACCAGTTCCGCCTCCGCCCGCGTCCGCAGATTAATCTGCCGCACCAGCCGTATCCCCAGCAAGCCTGTCGCCAGCACCAGGATGACGACGCCGCCGCTGTAGAAATAGGCATCGGCCCGCCATTGCGCCAGCGCTTCATCCCTGGACAAGGCGGCCGAGACCACCAGCGGATAGGCTTCCAGGCGCCGGTAGCTGTTAATCCGCGTCACGCCGTCCTGCGCCGAGGTGAACGTGACGGTGCCGACCGCGGCGCTGGGCAAGTATTCATGGAACAAGGGCAGTTTGGAAATATCCCTGCCCAGCGATTTTTCGTTGAAGGGCCGGCGCACCAGCAAGATACCGTCCTCCAGCACCAGCTGAATGGCGCCATCCTGGCCGATTTTGAAGCGCTGGAAGAACTTCTGGAAATAGTTCATATCGATGGCCGCCAGCACCACCCCGCCAAACGAACCGTCCGGCCGATTGTAGCGGCGCGACACGGTGACGATCCACTCCCCGCTCGATTTGCTGCGCAAGGGAGGGCCGATATGCACGCCCCGGTCCGCATGCTCACGGTGGTAGATGAAATACTCGCGATCCGAATTGTTTTGCCCCTGTTGCAGCACCGCTCGGGAGTTGACCAGCCAGCGGCCATCGTCGCCATACACAAACAGGCCATGTAGTTGCGGCAACTCCGCCACGCGGTGCACCAGCAGCTGATGGAAGCGCTCGAGTTCAAGGTCGAGCTTGCCGTCGTTTTCGAGCCGCTCCACCAGCCCGACCAGGACCGTATCGGCTTCCTTGATGGTGTCATAGGCATGCTGCCCCACGGCCTGCGCCAGGTTGGCGGCGGCCGCTTCCGATTCGTCCAGTTGCACGCTGCGGGCGTGCGCGGTCAGCCATACCTGGATGCCCGCCAGCGAACTGCACACCAGGACCACGAAGAGGATGGCCAGGTACATGACAGGCAGGCGTGGAGGGAGGCGGGCGAACGGCAAACCCAAGCGGCGTCCCGACATGTGGCTGAACATCATAGGCGTCACCTCGAAGAATCATCTACCGGGCAAGACGTTCAGTATGTGCGCTTTAGTCTGAGTAAAAACTCTCGAATAATCACACTTGCGCTCCATCAAATACGCGGCAACAAGTATCTAAACTACACAAGAAAATAATGAAACTATGGATATCCATGCGATAAATATTTACTTAAATACATTTTTGTAGTTGAATAACACAATGAATATCCAATTCGAGACCTCCCGAGAGCAGCTGCCCCAGCGCTGCGCACAAGGCATCCGTTTTCGTTACCAGGGCGCGCCAGGACTGCGCAGCGTCGCGCTGGCAGGGACTTTCAACTGCTGGGCAGGCGATGTCTGCCAGCTCGAGCAGGTGGCGCCCGGCCGCTGGGAATGCGTGCTGCCGATCGCCGCCGGCCGTCATCTGTACAAACTCGTCGTCGATGACACGCACTGGATACCGGACCCCGCCAATCCCTGGATCTCGGAGGATGGCCAGAACAATTCCTGCCTGACGGTGGATCAGCATGGCGACGTGCTGATGCGCCAGCGCGGCCTGGACGCCGGCGCGGCCGGCCCGCTGTACCGCCGCCATCAGGCGCTTGCCAGTCCGGCGTGGTTGCGCGAGGCGGTGATCTACCAGTTGTCGGTGCCCGCTTTCGGCGGCGATTTCGACGGCGTGCGCGCCCGCCTCGACTATCTGGAGCAACTGGGCGTCAGCGTGATCTGGATGATGCCCATCCATCCGATCGGCCTGCAGGGACGGCGCGGCACGCTGGGCGATCCCTACGCCGTGGCCGATTTCGACGCGATCGATCCGGCGCTGGGCGACGCGGCCGCGCTGCAGGCGCTGGTCGACGCCATCCACGCGCGCGGCATGCGCGTGGTGTTCGACTGGACGCTCAACCGCAGCAGCGCCGACCATCCCTGGACCGCCGCCCATCCCGACTGGTACACCCGCGACGCCGACGGCCAGGTCTACTACGCCGTGCCGCAGCGCGAGTACTTCGCCGGCTTCGACTTCAGCAAGCGCGCGCTGCGTACCGAGCTGATCGCGTCCATGCGGCGCTGGCTCGGCCGCTACGGCTTCGACGGCTTGCGCCTGGACGATTCCGACATCACGCCCACCGATTTCCTGGCCGAGATCCGCACCGCGCTGGCGGCGCTGCGGCCCGACATCGCGCTGATCTCGCAGTCCTACGACGAATTCCATCACCTGCACAGCTGCGACCTGACCTACGAAGGCGGCACGCGCGAGATGCTGCGCCGCGTCGCCCGCGGCCAGGCCGACGCGCCCGCCTTTGCCCAGTACTGGAAGGAGTCGACCTACAGCTTCCCGCGCGGCGCGCTGCGCATGCGCTGGCTGGAAGACAAGGAACAGCCGCGCGCCAGCAAGGTGCTCGGCGCCGGCGCCCACCGCGCGGCGGCGGCGCTGCTGCTGACCATGGACGGCGTGCCGCACATCCTGATGGGCCAGGAGTTCGACGAACCGAGCTGGCGCGACTGGACGGTGCTGTTCGACCGCTACCGGCTCGACTGGGGCGCCTTCAACCCCGGCATGCACAAGCACTACAGCGCCCTGCTGGCCTTGCGGCGCGCGCATCCGGCCTTGCGCCAGGACGCCACCGCGTTCATCGAGGCGCTGCCGCCGGGCGTGATCGGCATGCGGCGCGGCAGCGGCGCCGGCGCCATCACGGTGCTGGCCAATCTGTCGGACCGGCCGGTGACGCTGGAGGCCACCGCCGGCCCGCTGCTGTACGCCGATGGCTGGGACCAGGCGCGCGGCAAGCTGGCCGCGCACGGCTGCGTGATCCGCGCCTGCTGAGGGTTGTTTTCTACAATACGGCGCTGCGCGCGCCGCGTATCGTCGCTCCGGCATGATTCACTCTTACCGGAGATACGCAACTATGAGCATCCTGATTTCCATGGCGGCCTTCGCCCTGGCCTCGTCGATCACCCCCGGCCCGGTCAACATCGTCGCCCTCAGCAGCGGCGCCCAGCATGGCTTGCGCGCCAGCATGCGCCACGTCACCGGCGCCACCGTCGGCTTCACCGCCTTGCTGCTGCTGACCGGCCTGGGCCTGCATGAATTGCTGATCCAACTGCCGGCCCTGACGCGGGCGATCCAGCTGGCCGGCGTGGCCTTCCTGCTGTTCATGGCGTGGAAGCTGGCGTGCGACGACGGCGCGCTGGCGCCGGCCGACGGCGCCAGGGGGCCGTCGCTGGCGGCCGGCGCGGCCATGCAGTGGCTCAATCCCAAGGCCTGGATGGCGTCGGTGGCGGGCATGGGCGCGTTCGCCGCCGACGGCGATGCCGTGCTGGTGTGGCAGTTCGCGGCGCTGTATTTCGTGATCTGCTATCTGTCGATCGCCTGCTGGGCCTATGCCGGCACCTTCCTGCGCCGGCGCCTGAGCGATCCCGCCGCCATGCGCTGGTTTAACCGCGCGATGGCGCTGCTACTGGCGGCCAGCGCCGCCTACCTGCTGCTCAACGCAGGTACTGTCCCGGCGTCGCCGCCAGCAGCTGCTTGAAGATGCGCTGGAAATGCGCCTGGTCTACAAAACCCGTCTCCAGCGCGACCTCGGCAATCGCCCTGCCCTGCTTGAGCAAGCCGCGCGCCAGCTGGATGCGGCGGTTCAGCAGGTAGGCGTGCGGGGTCATGCCGTAGCGCTTCCTGAAGGCACGGATCAGGTACGAGGGCGAGAGTCCGGCGGCGGCGCAGATATCCTCCAGCTTCAGCGCCGCCGCACAATTGTCGTTGATGTAGTCGGCCGCGCGTTCGAGCTTGCGGTTCGCTTCGCGTTCGACGATGGCGGCCGGATCGAGGCCGGACTGGACCTGCTCGAAGAAGCGCACGGCTGCGCACTGCCGCAGCAGGTGGTCGGAGCCGCCGGCGGTCAACACCGCGTAGAAATGGTTGAAGCCCGCGTACAGCGCCGGCGCCGTGCTCATGGTCGCCGCGTAGGGGCGGAAGTCGGCATTGGCGCTGAAGCCCCATTCCCGCTGCAAGCCGGCCAGCCAGCCGCGGTCGACATACAGCATGCGATACGACCAGGTTTCATCGCCCACCGGGTTGCAGGCATGGACGTCACCAGGATTCATCAGCACGACGGCGCCCGGCCCCACCCGCTGGCGCGACGCCTGGTTGAGGTAGTTGGTGTGGCCGTGCCGGATCACGCCGATCGAAAAGGTCTCGTGCGAGTGCCTGGCGTAGCCCAGCTTGCGCCCATCGCCCACCGCCCGCGCCTCGATGTGGGGCAGCTTGGCGTCCCGCCAGAAATGGGGACCGGGCTTGGCGTTCGAATGCGGCATGTCGCCAGCATACCCCATTCCACAACTTAATTTTCTACCGGCCTGCCGTGGGCGGCGCCCTAACGCTCGAGGAAATCGCGTATCAGTTCGCTGACCCGGCGCGGATGTTCCAGCATCATCCAGTGGCCGGCCCCGTCCACCCTGTGGTAGCGCCACTTGCCGGTGACTTCGTCGGCCGAGGCTTGCATCTGCTCCTCGGTCAGGTAGTGGTCGCGCTCGCTCCAGACGCCCACCACATCGCAATGCACCTTGGGCGTAGCCGGCGCCGGCGTGCCGTCCGGCGGCGGCATCGACGGCTTCGAATTGGCGCGGTACCAGTTGAGCCCGGCGGTCAAGGTCCCCGGCAGCTTGAAGTGGGCGATGGCCGCGTCGACGTCGCCTTCGTCGCGGCTCAGGGCGTGGAAGAAGGCATAGTCGTTCTGCCGGAAGCGCGCTTCCGCCACGCCTTCAAACTGGAAGTACAGCGAGTACCAGGATTTTTCACGCTGCTCGATGCTGTTGAACGCCGGGTTCCACGGCGCGCCCACCGACATCACCATCAGCCGCTCCACCCGGTCCGGGAAGAACGCCGCCAGGTACCAGGCCACCACCGCGCCCCAGTCGTGGCCGACCACGCGCGCCTGCTTGATGTCGAGCGCATCGAGCAGGCCGGTCACGTCGCCCAGCACCTTGCCGATGGTGTAGTCGGACACGGCCGGCAGGATCGGCGCGTCGCCGAAGCCGCGCAGGTCCGGTGCCACCACGCGGTAGCCGGCGCGCACCAAGGGCGCCACCTGATGGCGCCACACGCGGTGCGAATCGGGAAAGCCATGCAATAGCAAGACGACAGGCCCTTTGCCGACGTCGAGTACGGGGAAATCGAGATCATGGACGCGCACGATCTTGACGCTCTGTTCGAGCGACTTGTCCGAGTCCAGCGACTGCGCTTGCGCGCCCGCACCCAGCGCGGCGCAGGCGAACATCATCGCCGCCATTCGCGCCAGCAGTTTGCTACCGATCTTGTTCATTCTGGTGTTCCTCCCGAGGTAAGCCATAAGGTGAAGCTAGCTTGCCACGGAGATAAGCCTGTCGGCCACGACAATGTGACCAATCGCGCCAGTTCCGGGACGAACCGGGCATTCAGGCGAACATGGCTTGCACCTGCTTGAGGTAACGCGCGCTGACCCGCACCGTATCGCCCTGCGCCAGGCGCACCGCGTAATAGCCGTCGCTGTCGCTGCGCAGGCCGGCGATGGCGCTGCGCCGCACCACGGCGGTCCGGTGCACCCGCACCCACTGCTCTTCCGGCAGGCGTTCGACGATGGCGGTGATGGTGCTGCGGTGCAGGACCACCCGCCCGGCCAGATGCAGCTCGACATAATTGCCGGCCGCGCCCAGCCACAGCACATCGTCCAGGGCAATGCGCTCCAGGCCGGCGGCGGTGCGCACCACCACCTGCTGCAAGGGCGGCGCGCTGTATCCGGCCTCGCCGGCCGCGCGGTCGCGCAGGTAGGCGTGCACCGCGCCGTTCATCGCCGCCTGCTGGTTCAGCTCCAGCATCAGCGCCGCGCGCCGCAGCATCAGGTCGAAGCGTTCGTCGTCGAAGGGCTTGAGCATATAGTCCAGCGCGAAGATGTCGAAGGCGCTCAGCGCATGCTCGTCGTAGGCGGTGACGAACACGATCAGCGGCGCGCCCGGACGCTGGCACAGCTCGCGCGCGAACTCCAGGCCGGACTGGCCCGGCATCTGGATGTCGAGCAGGATCAGGTCGACCGGCGCGCTCTGCAAGCGCGCCCTGGCCTGCTCGCTGGAACGGCACGATTCCAGCACCCGCCATTGCGGATGCCGGCCCAGCAGCCATTCCAGGTTGGCGATGGCCGGCAGTTCATCGTCGACGATCAGGACCGTCCTGGGCCGGGCCGTCGACGGGGAAGCGTAGTTCGATAGCATAGTGGTGTTCATCGGCGTCTATGTTCAGTTCAGCGCGCGGCCCGTACAGGATGTCCAGGCGTTCACGCGTCATGCTCAAACCCAGGCCGGTGCCGGCGCGCGAGGCGGCCGGCACCGGATTGGCGATACGCAGGCGCAGCATGCCGGCGGCATGTTCGAGCCCGATGTGGATGCGGCAAGGCTGCTGGTGCGCCTCGACGCCGTGATGCACGGCGTTCTCGAGCAGCGGCTGGAACAGCAGCGGCGGACAGGCATGGCGGCTCCAGTCGCGCGGCTCGATCGCCCAGTCCAGCTGCATGCGGTCGCCATAGCGCAGGCTCTGCAGCGCCAGGTAGCCGCGCAGGAAATGCAGCTCGTCGGCGACGCTGGCCGGCTTGCCCTGGCCCACCGCCAGCGCATAGTTCAGCAGTTGCTCCAGATGGCCCAGCGCCTGGTCGGCCAGCGCCGCGTCGGCGGTGCGCACCAGCGCGCTGATGCTGTTGAGCGCGTTGAACAGGAAGTGCGGCTTGAGCTGGCCTTGCAGCAGGCCCAGGCGCAGTTGCAGGTGTTCCGTCTGCGCCCGCTGCGCCGACAGTTCCTGCTGCCGGCCGCGCCGCCAGGCGCTGTAGCCGGCCTGCGCCAGGAAGGCCAGGCCCACCACGAACAGGTTGTACCACCAGCTCATGCGGCCGACCTGGTCCAGCATGGCGGGGAAGTCGGCCAGCGGGCGGCCGTCGCGCAGCAGCACCACCAGGATATCGATGCCGGTCAGCAGTGGCAGGAACACCGCCATCGACAGCATTAGCGCCAGCAGCAAGGCCGAGCGCCGCGCCAGCCGCTGCGGCCAGCGGCGGAACACCAGCGCCAGCAGCCAGCTGTTGCACACCAGCGGCAGGTATTGCAGCATCAGCGTAGCCAGCAAGGCCGGCAGCGCCAGCGCGCGCCCGGCGTGGCTGGCGTCGATGGCCCTGGCCAGCGCTTCGAGCAGCGCCAGCAGCTGCCAGCCCAGCAGGATCGCCAGGCACGGCCGCCATCCGCGCAGCGCACGCGGCGCCGGCCACGCGGATGCCGGCGCGGCTTGCGGCAGGGCGATGGTGTCAATCATCATGGCGCGCCACCGGATAAGCCAGGCGGAGATGGGTCAGCTCGCCGTCGGCCTGCAGCGCCAGCGTGGCGGCGCCGCCGTACTGCAAGGCCAGCCGCGCCTCCAGCGTGGCCAGCGCCGCGCCCCCGCCCGCGCGGCCCCCGTGCGGATAGCTGAGCTCGACCAGCACCAGGCCGCCCGCGTCGGTTGGCTGGAGGACGATGCGCACCGTCAGCCGCGGCGGCGCCGCCTCCAGCGCCTGCTCCAGCAGCGGCAACAGCAGCAGCGGCGGGCAGCGGTAGCCGCTCCAGTCGATCGCTTCCAGCTGCCATGCGACGTCCAGGCCGGCGTCGCGGCAGATGCGCTGCAGGTCGAGATAGTCGCGCAGGAAGCACAGCTCGTCTGCCACGCTTTGCCAGTCCGAGCGGCTGGCGCGCAGCGCATAGCGCAGCAGGTCGCTCAGGCGCGCCAGCGCCCGCGTGGCCGGCTCGCGCAAGCCGTGGCGGTTCAGCCGGGCGATGCCGGCCAGCGCGCCCGACAGCAAATACGGTTCCAGCTGGCCCTGCAACAAGCGCAGCCGCAGCGCCAGGTTCGCTTGTTGCGCCAGCTGCCAGGCCAGCGCCTGCGCATGCGCGTGGCGCCAGGCGCCATAGGCCAGGTGGGCGCAGAACGCCAGCGTCAGCAGCAAGGCCTGGAACCACCAGCTGAGCGCGCCCTGCTGCTGGAGCAAGGCCAGCGGCGAGGCCAGCCCTTTGCCGCTGAAAACGCCGTTGACCGCGCTCTGCCAGATGCACAGCAAGGGCACGCCCAGCGCCAGCACGCCGAAATAAGCCGGCAGCAGCCGCGCCAACTGCGGCGCGCGCCGCTGCGCGCGATAAAAGCCGGCCGCCAGCGCCAGGCTGAGCGCCATGAGCGGCAAGTGCTGCGCCACAAAACGCAGCAGCGTCAGCGCGAACGTGGCGTGTACCGTGCCATGCTGCTGGGCGTCGCCATAGCTGGCCAGCGCGCCGGACAGCGCGAGCAGGTTCCACGCCAGCGCCGCCGCGGCAAAAGGCGGCAGCCAGGCGTGCGGTTTGGCTAGACTGGGCATGGCGGCGGACGGCGGCATGGCGATTCCTGTGTAGATTCCTGCTGCGGTGGCATAAACTTAATTTTAATTCAATTATTCTAATTGTTTTTCGGCAGTTGTCGATGTAACATTTTTCTCCCTATGCCGCCCATTGAATCGAGGAAGCCATGATTTTCGTCAAACGCCTGACCATCGCCATCGCCTTGTGCGCCATCGTCGGCGCCGCCGTGGCGGCCCAGGTCGACGCGCCGCTCGCCAGCAACGCCTACATCACCCGCCACCACCTGGACTGGGCATGGGCCTCGCCGCTGCCCGCTTCGAGCGGGCTGGACCTGTCCTACCAGTCGCAGTTCGGCTGGCGCCTGCCGACCGCCGCCGAACTGGCCGACGCCCCGCTGGCCAGCGATTTCCTGTTCGCCGGCGCCAACGTGCCGCTGGGCGGCACCGACCCGATGAGCGGCGCCTACTTTTCCGCGATCAACGGCCAGCTGGCCGGCGCCGCCGCCTGCGCCGCGCCCTACTTCAGCAACAGCTACAGCAACTGCGACTGGCAGGACGGCCAGGGCCAGCCGTTCGGCCCCTGGGCCGGCGCGCCGGGCGCCACCGGGTATAGCGAGCAGCTGGTGGTGCGCGCCGTGCCGGAAGCGGACGCCTACGCCATGCTGCTGGCCGGCCTGGGCCTGGTCGGCGCGCTGGCCCGCAGGACTAGACGACTGGTCTAATTGTGTTATGATGCGTCCACCATGACCACAGAACACAACAACGTCCGCCAGCACATCCTGGACACGGGCAAGACCATCATCACCGGCAAAGGCTTTGCCGGCGTGGGCTTGAACGAGATCCTGACGGCGGCGGGCGTGCCCAAGGGCTCCTTCTACCACTACTTCAAGTCCAAGGAACTGTTCGGCGAGGCGCTGCTGGACGACTATATCGGGCAATACCTGGCGCAGATGGAAACCGTGCTGAGCCAGCCCGGCCAAAGCGCCGCGCGCTCGCTGATGGACTATTGGGCCAGCTGGGACGACCTCGACGCGGACAGTTGCGACTGCCGCTGCCTGGTGGTCAAGCTCAGCGGCGAGGTGGCGGACATGTCGGAAGCCATGCGCGTCACGCTGCTGGAGGGCACCAACCGCATCGTCGCCCGCCTGGCGGTGTGCATCGAACAGGCGCAGGCCGACGGTTCGCTGCGCCAGGTCGCCGACGCCAGGCTCACCGCGCTGTCCCTGTACCAGCTGTGGCTGGGCGCGGCGCTGCTGACCAAGCTGCGGCGCGAGCCCAGCGCCCTGCACGCCGCCTGGCAGACCACGCTGGCCATGCTGGGCCTGCCAACCGACAGCCATGGGTGACCCCGTTTTTTTAGCGCATCACTAGACGACCAGTCTAATAACAGGAGCTAGCATGAACAATTTTGAATTCCACAACCCGACCAAGATCGTCTTCGGCGCCGACACCATCGCCCGGCTGTCCAAGCTGGTGCCCGACAGCGCCCGCGTGCTGATCCTGTACGGCGGCGCCAGCGCCGAAAAGACCGGCACCCTGGCCGAAGTGCGGCGCGCGCTGGGCGCGCGCGTCAGCCGCGAGTTCGGCGGCATCGAACCCAACCCCAGCTATGAAACCCTGATGCGCGCGGTCGAACAGGTGCGCCGCGAGGAGATCGACTTCCTGCTGGCGGTCGGCGGCGGTTCCGTCATCGACGGCACCAAGTTCGTCGCCGCCGCCGCGCTGTACGACGGCGAGCCGTGGGAGATCGCCCAGAGCGGCGGCGCCAAGGTGCGCCGCGCCCTGCCCTTCGGCGCCGTGCTGACCCTGCCGGCCACCGGCTCGGAAATGAACAACGGCGCCGTGGTCACCCACAAGGCCAGCCACACCAAGCTGCCGTTCCGCAGCCCGCTGCTGTTCCCGCAATTCTCGGTGCTCGATCCGTCCAAGACCTTCACGCTGCCGGGCAAGCAGGTGGCCAACGGCCTGGTCGACGCCTTCGTCCACACGGTCGAGCAATACCTGACCTACCCGGTGCAGGCGCTGGCGCAGGACCGCTTCGCCGAAGGCTTGCTGCAGACGCTGGTCGAGATCGCGCCGCAGGCGCTGGCCGCCCCGGACGACTACGCCACCCGCGCCAACCTGATGTGGACCGCCACCCTGGCGCTCAACGGCCTGATCGGCGCGGGCGTGCCGCAGGACTGGGCCACCCACATGATCGGCCACGAGCTGACCGCGCTGTACGACATCGACCACGCGCGCACCCTGGCGCTGGTGCTGCCGTCGCTGCTGGACGTGCAGCGCGCCACCAAGCACGCAAAGCTGTTGCAATACGGTGAGCGCGTGTGGGGCATCCGCGACGGCAGCGAGGAGCAGCGCATCGACGCCGCCATCGCCCATACCCGCGCGTTCTTCGAAGGCCTAGGCATCCCGACCCGGCTGTCGGCCTACCAGCTGGGACAGGAAGCGGTCGAAGCCGTGCTGGCGCAACTGGCCGCGCACGGCATGACCAGCCTGGGCGAACACCGCGACATCGACCTGGCGCGCAGCCGCCGCATTCTCGAAGCTGCACTGTAAGCCCCTCCACAACACACAAGGACACGACATGAACATCCTGATGGTACTCACCTCGCACGACCAGCTGGGCAACACCGGCCACAAGACCGGCTTCTGGCTGGAGGAATTCGCCGCGCCTTACTACGCGCTAAAGGAAGCCGGCGCGCAGCTGACGGTGGTGTCGCCGCTGGGCGGCCAGCCGCCGCTGGACCCGAAGAGCGACGCGCCGGAATCGCAAACCCCGGCCACCATCCGCTTCAAGGCCGACGCCGCCGCGCAAGCCGTGCTGGCCCACACCGGCAAGCTGGCCGAGGTCTCGGCGGCCGACTTCGACGCCGTGTTCTATCCGGGCGGCCACGGCCCGCTGTGGGACTTGGCCGAGGACCGCGCCTCGATCGCGCTGATCGAGGCGATGCTGGCGGCCGGCAAGCCGGTGGCGGCGGTGTGCCACGCGCCCGGCGTGCTGCGCCACGTGAAGGCGGCCGACGGCAGCCCGCTGGTGCGCGGCAGGCAGGTGACCGGCTTCACCAACAGCGAGGAGGAAGCGGTCGGCCTGACCCAGGTCGTGCCCTTCCTGGTCGAGGACATGCTGAAGGAACACGGCGGCCTCTACACCAAGCTGGCCGACTGGCAAGCCTACGCCGTCACCGACGGCCTGCTGGTCACCGGCCAGAATCCGGCCTCGTCGGAAGCGGCGGCGGCGGCCCTGCTCAAGCTGCTGGCCTGATTACCACATCAGGTCGTCTGGAATCTGGAAGGCGGCGTAAGGGTCGTCTTCCTCCACCACGCTGGCGCTCTTGTTGACGCGCACCACCAGCGTGGCGTCGCGCTCGGCGATCTTGTCGGCGATCACGCGCGGCACCAGTTCGGCCACGCCGTTGAGCACCACGATCACCAGCCGGCCGGCCACCAGGTGCTCGCGCACCGCCGCCGTCACGAACATGCGCTCGATCTTGCTGCCGTGCGTGTAGTGGTAGGCGATGTCGCCGTTGCGGCCCTTGTCCTGGCGGTTCTGCTGCACCATCTGGGCGATCTGCGCCAGGATGGCTTTCTGCTGTGCGGCGGCGTCGCGCTGGGCGTTCAGTTCGCGGTTGCGCTCGGCCAGCTTGCGCTGCGCCTCCTGCGCGGCCAGCTTGGCTTCGTCGACGCTCTGGGTGCCGGTGCGGCGCTCTTCCTTCTTCTGCTTGCTCTTTTCCTGATTGGCGACCTTGACCTTGTTCTTGGCCACCAGGCCGGCCTTCAGCAATTGATCTTGTAACGAAACCATGTGTACCACTCCAATAAAAAAAGGTCCGCCGCCCCTTGCGGAGCCGCGGACCTCATTATAGCTGCGGCGTGCCGCTTAGAAGCGATAGTTCAGCGAGGCGGCGAAGGTGCGGCCCAGCTGGCTGAACTGCGAGCCGTCGTAGGTCACCATCGAGTAGCGGCCGTTGAAGGTCACCAGGTTGGACTGCGCCTCGACCGGCGTCATGCCGCTGGCGGGATCGACCACCTTGCTGTCCAGGATGGCCTGGCCCTTGGCGTTGCGGGCGTTGAAGTGCCAGCTCGGCGTGGTGTTGAGCATATTGTTGATGTTGAACGACAAGGTGGTGCTCGGCGTCAGCGCGTAGGTGACCGCGAAGTCCGTCACCACCTTGCTCTTGAACGCCACTTCCAGGTTGTCGTCCATGCCGGCGTTGCGGAAGTGGGTAGGACCGAACACGGTGTTGTTCAGCGACAGGTTCAACTTCTTGTAATCCCAGTCGGCGCCGAGGATGGTCTTGAACTTCGGACGCGAGGTGAACATCAGCGCTTCCGTCGTGGCGTTGAGCACCGACTGGTTGGCCGAGGCGATCAGGCCCGGATTGTTGACCGCGCCATCGCGTTCGTTCTTCAGCGACACGTTGCCCGACAGGTTGAGCGTCACCTTGCCGTCCGCGAAAGGAATGTTCTTGCGCGAGGCGACATAGTCGATGCCCTCGGTGCGGCTGGTCAGCGCGTTGACGAAGAAGCTGGCCGAGACGATGTTGGCCTTGCCCAGCTGCTGGTCCAGCGGGCTGGCCGCCACGCAGGCGTCGTAATCGGCATCGGCGGTCGGGCCGGTAAAGTCGTCACGATTGCAAATCGGCTTGATCTCGGTGCTCAGGACGATGCGGTCCTTGACCTTGATGTTGTAGTAGTCGATGGTGATGCTGGTGTTGTTGTCCGGCTTGAAGCCCAGGCCCAGCGTGATGTTGTTGGACTTCTCGGCCTTCAGTTTCGGCACCTGCAGGGCGGAGGCGGCGGTCGAGACGTTGTTGACCAGGCCCGACACCAGGATGCCCTTGCCCGGCACGAAGGAGTACTGCGCCTTCTGGGTGTAGATCTGCGCCAGCGACGGCGCGCGGAAACCGGTCGAGGCCGACGCGCGCAAGGTGACCTGCTCGCTGAGCTTGTAGCGGGTGGAAGTTTTCCACACGAAGGCGCTGCCGAAGTCGGTGTACTTCTCGTAGCGGCCGGTGGCGTCGATCAGGAAGGCCGGCGAGATGTCCCAGGTGGCGCCGGCGTAGGCGCCGTAGTTCGAGCGCGACGAGCCGAAGGAATTGACCGGCGCATTGCCGGCGTAGGAATCGGCGCCGCTGCCGTAGTAGGAAGCGGCGTCGCCGGCGATGGTTTCATAGTTCTCGTGGCGCAGCTCGGTGCCGGCGTAGAAGTTGACGTCCTGGTTCAGCTGCTTGGAGATGTCGCCGTTCAGCACCCAGTGGCTGAACTTGACGCCGCCGGCGTCAAAGCTGGTCGGCGACGGCGTGGTGATGACGTGGTTAAGGTAGTCTTCCTGCATGCCGCGGTTGACCGAGTTGCCGACCGCGTAGCCCTGCTTGTTGCCGCCGTAGGTCAGGCTGACGTCGGCGTTCCAGTCGCCCACCAGGAACTTGCTGCCGCCGGTGGCGTTGTAGTCGTCCAGCGTGCCGACGAAGGTCGGCACATAGCCGACATAGGTGGAGCCGGCCGGATGCAGCAGGCCGTAGTCGGTCGGGCGCCAGTACGGCGTGCGGTAGTTGGCGAAGGAGTTGACCTTCTTGTTCACGTAGGCGGCGTTGGCATACAGGCTGGTGGTGTCGCTGAGGTCGAAGCGGGTGTTGAACTCGGCCTTGGCGGAGCGGGTCTCCGGCGAGCCGTTGATGTTGCCGGCGTCCGGATGCGTGGCCAGGAAAGGCAGCACCTGGCTGTTCAGGTCGGCGCCGAAGTCGCTGGCTTCGCCGCGACCGTCGACCTTGCCGGGACGGTTGGACAGGCCGACCTTGGAGACGTCGAGCGTGTAGTTGAAGAAGCCGCGGTCGCCGCCCAGCGGCAAGCCCTGGTTCAGCGACAGGCCGCCCATCTTGCCGTCGCTCTCGTGGGTGATGCCGCCGCGCGCGGTGACCGAGCCGCCTTCGGCGTTGTCCTTGAGGATGATGTTGACCACGCCGGCGATCGCGTCGGAACCATACTGGGCCGAGGCGCCGTCGCGCAGCACTTCGATGCGCTTGATGGCGTCGACCGGGATCGCCGAAATGTCGGCGCCGCTTTCGCCGCGACCCGGGGAGGTCTGGGTGTAGATCAGCGCGCTGGAATTCTTGCGCTTGCCGTTCACCAGGATCAGCACCCGGCTCGGGCCCATGTTGCGGATCTCGTAAGGATCGAGCAGCGAGGTGGCGTCGTTCACCGGGGTCTGCACGGTGTTGAAGGACGGCACGCGGAATTGCAGGGATTTATCGAGCGTGGCCTGGCCGGTCTTGCCGAGGTCGCGCGCACCGATGATGTCGATCGGGACCGGGGTGTCGACCAGCGTGCGCTGGGCGCCGCGGCTGCCGGTGGAAACAATCACCACTTTCTGGATGTCGTCCGGCGTCGCGTCGGCCGCGGCGGCAGTCTGCGCGGCGGCGGCTGGAGCGACGGCGCTGGCCTCGGCCTGGGCTTGAGCCAGGACGTAGGGGCTGGCGGACAACAACAACGCTGCAAATGGGAAATTCTTCTTCATGTGCGATCTCTTTTATTTTCGTGATGTTGAGTAGCTGTTGATAGCAACGTGGTGCTACGCGATGATTGTTGCTACGGATGAATGTATAGACATCATTACTGACCGTCTATTGTTTCCACTAAACTTCACCGTGAAACCAGATTCATGCTGCAAATTAACAACGATGAAAACGTTTTCCCATTGGCATTCGAACATTGTTTCCAGGCGCGGCGCTCAGGCCGGCTTGCGGCGGCGCGCCGGCTTGGCGGCCGCCGGCAGCGCGGCCAGCGAGGCGCGCAAGGTCATCGACACCGGATAGCCGCGCGTGACGGGGCGCTGCAGGTCGTAGCAGCTGTTGAGCAGCGCGTTGATGCCGTTCTGCGTCATCTCGCGCCACGGCATGTGCACCGTGGTCAGGCGCGGCGCCGAGAATTCCGCGCTGGGCGTATCGTCGTAGCCGATCACCGACAGCTGGTGCGGCACGCGGATGCCGGCCTCCTGGAAATACGACAGCGCGCCCACCGCCATCTCGTCGTTGGCGCAGAACAGCGCGCTGCACGGGTGCCTGGAGTCCATCAGCTCCTTGGCCGCCGACCAGCCGCCGGCCGGCGAAAAGTCGCGCTCGGTCAGCCACAGCTGGCCGGTGTCGACGCCATTGGCCTGCAGCTCGGCCAGGAAGGCGTTGACCCGCACCACGTTGTCCGGCAGGCTGGCCGGGCCGGCCACCACGGCGATCTGCCGGTGGCCGTGGTCGAGCAAGGCGCGCGCCGCCATCCGTCCGCCCAGCGTGTGGTCGACCGTGAAGCACTGGCCGGCGATGGCGTCGAAGCTGTGGTTGAGCACCACCATGCGCTCGTGCTTGAAGCGCAGCGCGCCGATGTCTTCCTCCTGCAGCACATTGGTCATCAGGATCAGGCCGTCGCAGCCGCGTTCGATCAGGAAGGCGATGCCCTCGATCGCCTGCTGGCGCGCGCCGCCCAGGCCGGCGCCGAAGGCGACCACCATGTGCAGGCCGGCGGCGCGCAATTCATTGTCGATGATTTGCAGGATGGGCGTGTAGAAGGTGCCGCTGAGCACCGGGATGTACACGCCTATCATCTGGCTCGAGCCCGACAGCAGGGTGCGCGCCGCGTGCGAGGGCCGGAAGTCCAGCTGCTCGATGGCCGCCCTGACCTTGGCCAGCGTGGCCGGCGATACCGAGCCCTTGCCGCTGACCACGCGCGAAGCGGTTCCCAGTCCCACACCCGCGAGGCGGGCTACGTCTTTGATGGTGGCCACGGCTGGTGCATTTCCCCGATGGTTGAAAAGTGTCTCTTTTTGGAAACGTTCCCAGACATGGTGCACGGCTTGATTTCCTCTGTCAACGAAAACCGGGGCCGGCTTATGCGGCATTGCAAATTGACTTTGAAATTCGTTCGGTGCTATATTTGCCTCATGAATTGGAAACCTTTCCAAATCTAGGTTGGGGAAAGTGGCAAAGCGAGCTGTTCATAAAAACACAGGAGATAACATGCATTATCCAAAGACACGACAGAAATTAATCAGCCTGGCGGTGGCCAGTGCCTGCGCGGCGGCGGCCGGGCAGGCACTGGCGCAGGAAGCGTCCGTCAAGGCAGCAGAGCCGGAAGTCCAGAGCGTGGTCGTGACCGGCATACGCCAGAGCTTGCTGTCCTCGATGAACCTGAAACGCAATTCCGACGGCATCGTCGACGGCATCGTGGCCGAGGACATCGGCAAGTTCCCCGACACCAACCTGGCCGAATCGCTGCAGCGCATTTCCGGCGTGTCGATCGACCGCTCGATCGGCGAGGGCTCGAAGATCACCGTGCGCGGCGTCGGCCCCGACTTCAACCTGGTGCTGCTGAACGGCCGCCAGATGCCGACCTCCAACCTGGGCGACCTCAACGGCCGCGCCTTCGACTTCGCCAACCTGGCGTCGGAAGCCATCTCCCAGCTGCAGGTGTACAAGACCAGCCGCGCCGAAACGCCGACCGGCGGCATCGGCGCCACCGTCAACGTGATGACGGCGCGGCCGTTCGACCGTCCCGGCATGCATTCGAGCGTCGGCGTCAAGGGCGTGTACGACAGCACCAACGGCAACCTGCCGGGCGACGTCAAGGCCAGCCGCTCGACCACGCCGGAACTGTCCGGCCTGTACTCGAACACCTTCGACAACAACAAGTTCGGCGTGGCGCTGACCGGCAGCTACCAGGAGCGCAACCTGGGCTACAACACCGCGGCCGTCTCCAACGGCTGGAAGGGCCCGTTCCGCGGCGACGAAAACACCTGGGGCACGATTCCGCAGGATGGCGCGATCAACCGCCCGACCGGGGCCAATCTGTACTCGGTGCCGCAAAACCTGAACTACAACTTCAACGGCGTCAAGCGCCAGCGCAGCAACGCCCAGCTGACCTTGCAGTACAAGCCGACCGACAAGCTGGTCACCACGCTGGACTACACCTACTCCGAAAACAAGATCCAGACCAAGCGCAACGACCTGTCGGCCTGGTTCAACTTCGGCCCGTCGACCAGTTCGTGGACCAGCGGCCCCGTCTCCAGCCCGCTGATCTACAAGGAACTCATCCCTCCCAACAAGGACACCGGGATCGCCAGCTCCGACATCGCCATGGGCGGAGCCGACTTCGCCACCAGGACGCAGAACAAATCGCTGGGCTTCAACGCCGTGTGGAGGCCGACCAACGCGCTGCGCTTCGAACTCGACACCCACCACTCGAGCGCCGAATCCAAGGCCGACAGCCCCTTCGGTTCGAGCAACACGCTCGGCACGGCCAGCTTCAGCCGCGGCGACACCACAGCCGACTTCAGCCACGATTTCCCGGTGCTGAGCATTGTCGGCGCCGACTTCACCAAGGCGCCGCAGCAGGTCACCGGCTCGGTGTTCACCAACGGCTACATGAAGGGCGAGGTCGACCAGACACAGGTCAAGGGCGCCTGGCAAGTGCTGGACGCGTCCGAGCTGAAATTCGGCGCCACCGCGTCCGAGGTCAAGAACCGCTCGGCCTTCTCCAACCAGCAGCGCGACACCTGGGGCGGCGCCACCAAGCCGTCCGACTATCCGGCCAGCGTGTTCCATCCGGCGTCGGTGGCGCAGTACTTCGACCATATCGACGGCAGCGGCAGCCCCAACCTGTTCAACCAGTTCTACACCTTCAACTTCGCCCAGGTGCGCCAGCTGGCGGCCACCGCGTCCGGCCAGCCGGCGCTGTATCTGCCGAAGACCATCTTCGACAACGACGCCCGCACCACCGAGAAATCGAAGTCGGCCTACATCCAGTTCAACACCGACTGGGACACCAAGCTGCCGATCCGCACCTCGATCGGCCTGCGCTACGAAACCACCGACGTCACCTCGACCGCACTGGTGCCGGCCGCGACCGGCATCAGCTGGGTCTCGCAGAACGAGTTGCCGATCACCTTCGGCGATCCAACCTTCACCACGTTGACCGGCAAGTACCACAACCTGCTGCCGAGCTTTGACTCCGACATCGAGCTCACCAAGGACCAGAAGCTGCGCCTGAGCCTGGGCGAGACCATCGGCCGTCCGCGCTACGACCAAATCCAGGGCGGCACCACGCTCAATTCGCTGACGCGCGCCGACGGCGGCACCGGCAACCAGGGCAATCCGTCGCTGAAACCGGTCAAGTCCAAGAACCTGGACCTGTCCTACGAGTGGTACTACGGCAAGCAGAACTTCTTCTCGCTGGGCTACTTCCGCAAGAACCTGGAAAACTACGCCGGCCAGTCGCAGTTCGACGCCACCCCGTTCAACCTGCACACCCCGGTCGGCGGCCAATACTGGAACGAAGCGCTGGCCAGCGGCTGCACCAACGCCGACACCACCTGCATCCGCGACTTCATCTTCAAGAACCACAACGGCGCGCCGGGCGTGACGCGCGGCGCCGATGCCAACGGCCACGCCACCGGCACCATCGTCGGCCAGCCGAGCGATCCGATCGCCAACTTCAAGATCAACTCCTTCTCCAACCAGAAGGCGGCCAGCCTGAACGGCCTGGAGGTGAACTTGCAGCACATGTTCGGCAACAGCGGCTTCGGCGTGTCGACCAACTACACCTATGTGCATTCGGGCCTGAAGTACGACAACGCCAGGATCGGCGAGCAGTTCGCGCTGGTCGGCCTGTCGAACTCGTCGAACGTGGTCGGCATCTACGAGGACAAGAACTTCACCGCCCGCCTGGCCTACAACTGGCGCGGCGAGTTCCTGTCGTCGACGTTTGACGGCTCCGGCCCGAACCCGCAGTACGTCGAGGCGTACGGCCAGGTCGACGTCAGCATCGGCTACAACGTCAACGAGAAGCTGAGCCTTCAGTTCGAGGGCATCAACGTCGGCAACTCGATCCAGCGCACGCACAGCCGTACCCAGCAGCAGCTGGAATCGGTGACGCAGCAGGGGCCGCGCTACATGGTCGGCGCCCGCTACAAGTTTTAAGCGGTAGGCTAGCGTTCCGGGGCCGCTGCCTGGCAGCGGCCCTTTTCGGTTAGACTTTAAGCCATCCGTTAATGCGTCGTTCCCGCGCACGCGGGAACGACGGTGTTCGAAGTTCCCTCATACCAAGGCGAGTACTATGGTCCGACGCATCGTGATCGTGGGGGGCGGTTCCGCCGGCTGGCTCACAGCCGGGCTGATCGCCGCCGACCACCAGGGCTCGTCCCTGCATGTCACCCTGATCGAATCGCCCGACATCGCGCCGATCGGCGTCGGCGAAGGCACCTGGCCCAGCATGCGCGACACGCTGCGCCGCATCGGCGTGTCCGAGGCCGATTTCCTGCGCGCGTGCGACGCCTCGTTCAAGCAGGGTTCGCGCTTCAACGGCTGGCGGGGTGGCAACCTCGGTACAGACAACGATTACTACTTCCATCCCTTCGTGCTGCCGCAAGGCTACGGCGAAGTGAACCTGCCGGAGCAATGGCAGGCACAGCATCCCGACATTCCGTTCGCCGACCTGGTCAGCTACCAGCCGCACCTGTGCGTCAACGGCCGTGCGCCCAAGCAGGTGGTGACGCCGGAATTTTCCTCGGTGGCCAACTACGGCTACCACCTCGACGCCGGCAAGTTCGGCGCCTTCCTGCGCAAGCACTGCCTGGAAAAGCTGGGCGTGCGCCACGTGCCGGACAACGTGGTCGGCATCGCCAGCCACGACAACGGCGACATCGCCGCGCTGCAAACGCAGACGCACGGCGCGCTTGAAGCCGATCTGTTCATCGACTGCACCGGCATGCAATCGCTGCTGCTGGGCAAACACTACCAGGTGCCCTTCATCTCGCAACAGCATGTGCTGTACAACGACTCGGCGCTGGCGGTGCAGATCCCCTACCCCGACGACAACTACCCGATCGCCTCGCAAACCTCGTCCACCGCGCAAAGCGCCGGCTGGATCTGGGACATCGGCCTGCCGACCCGGCGCGGCGTCGGCCACGTGTATTCCAGCGCCCACATCGGCGACGACCAGGCCGAGGCCGAGCTGCGCCGCTACATCGCCGACAGCGGCGGCCCGCGCGACATCCCGCCACCGCGCAAGCTGAGCTTCAACCCCGGCTACCGCGCACGCTTCTGGCACCGCAACTGCGTGGCGATCGGCCTGTCGGCCGGCTTCATCGAGCCGCTGGAGGCGTCGGCCCTGGCGCTGGTGGAAATGTCGGCCGCCATGGTCAGCGACGAGCTGCCGGCCACGCGCGCGGCGATGGACATCGTCGCCGCGCGTTTCAACGAAGCCTTCACCTACCGCTGGGAACGGGTGATCGACTTCCTCAAGCTGCACTACGTACTGAGCCAGCGCCGCGACAGCGACTACTGGCGCGACAACACCGCCACCATCCCCGCGCGGCTGAACGACCTGCTGACCCTGTGGCGCCACCGCGCGCCATCGCGCAACGACTTCAACCGCATCGAGGAAGTGTTCCCGTCGGCCAGCTACCAGTACGTGTTGTACGGCATGGGCTTCCGCAGCGAATTCACCAACCCGCAGCCACGGCAGGCCGCGCTGGCCGACGGCTATTTCCGCGAAGCGGCGGCGCTGACCCGCAAGATGCTGGGCGCGCTGCCGGACAACCGCGAACTGATCAACCACATCAAGCGCCACGGCTTGCAGAAAATCTAGAGAGACCACATGTCCAATACCGTATTGCTCAACAACGTAGACCACAAGGATCTGCGCGTCATCACCGGCCGCGGCGCACAGTTCGGCGAGCGCCAGATGGCGGCCGTCACCTTCCCGTCCGAGTTCCGCGACGTGCAGGCTTGCTACCCCATCGTCTTCCGCAAGACCACGGACGGCCTGGGCTTCGAGCCGGTCGCGCTGTTCGGCTTCCAGGACGGGGAGAATTTATTCCTCGGCGGCGAGCGCTGGGACGCGCCCTACGTGCCGATGATGATCGAACGCCAGCCCTTCATGATCGGCGTCAACGGCAGCGAGCTGATGGTGCACATCGATGTCGGCAGCCCGCGCGTCAGCCGCACCGAGGGCGAGCCGGTGTTCATGCCGCACGGCGGCAACAGCGAGTTCCTGGAACGGGCCAGCTCGATGCTGCTGGCCATCCACCAGGGCCTGCAGGACACGCCGGCCCTGCTGGCCGCGCTGCTGCAACACGAGCTGCTGGAAAGCTTCGTGCTCGACGTCGAACTGGACGACGGCTCGCAGAACCGCCTGGTCGGCTTCTACACCATCAACGAAGACCGGCTGTCGGCGCTGGGCGCGGACGCCGTGGCCGCGCTGCACCAGGCCGGGCACCTGCACAGCATCTACATGGTGCTGGCCTCGCTGTCGAACTTCCGCATGCTGATCGACCGCAAGAACGCCGCCCATGGCTGAAGCCCTGCGCGAGATCAGCGGCCTGGGCGTCAACGACCTGGGCGACGACATTCTCAACGCCACCGAGCCAGTGGTGCTGCGCGGCCTGGCCGCCAGCTGGCCGATGGTGCGCGCCGCGCTGGCCGGCGAGCGCGGCGGCGACGCCTACCTGCGCAGCCACTACCGCGACGCCACGGTGGGCGCCATGCTGGGGCCGCCGGAAGCGGGCGGCCGCTTCTTCTACAACGCCGACATGAGCGGCTTCAACTTCTACCCGGTGCACGCCAAGCTGACCGCCGTGCTGGACGAGATCGAAGCCAAGCGCCACCATGCCACGCCGGCCACCGTCTACGTCGGCTCGACCACGGTGGAGACCTGCCTGCCCGGCTTCCGCGAGCAGAACGACATCGGCCTGGGCGGGCGCGACGCGCTGGCCAGCATCTGGATCGGCAACCGCACCCGCATCGCCGCCCACTACGACGTGCCGGACAACCTGGCCGTGGTGGCGGCCGGCCATCGCCGCTTCACCCTGTTCCCGCCGGCGCAGCTGAAGAATTTGTACATCGGCCCGCTGGACTTCACGCCGGCCGGCCAGGCCGTCAGCCTGGTCGACCTGCTGAACCCGGACTTCGACAAGTATCCGAAATTCGCCGAGGCGCTGGCGCACGCGCAGAGCGCCGAGCTGGGACCGGGCGACGCCATCTTCATCCCCAGCATGTGGTGGCACCACATCGAGGCGCTGGACCCGTTCAACGTGCTGGTCAACTACTGGTGGCGCCAGTCGCCCGACTACATGGACACGCCGACCAGCGCGCTGATGCTGGCCTTCCTGACCATGCGCGACCTGCCGCCGGCGCAGCGCAAGGCCTGGCAGGAGATCTTCCGCCACTACATCTTCGAAGCCGACGAGCAAACGGCGGCGCATATCCCCGCGCACGCCCGCCATGTGCTGGCGCCGCTCGATGACGAGGCCGCGCGCGTGCTGCGCGCCCAGACACTTAAAAAAATGAACCGTTAAGGAGACAGCATGGCCCCACGAGATCCCAACCAACGCCGGCCGGTACACCGCGTCGTCATCGCCGGCGGCGGCACCGCCGGCTGGATGGCGGCGGCCGGCATCGCCAAGGTGCTGGGCAAGCGGCTCGACATCAAGCTGATCGAATCCGACGAGATCGGCACAGTGGGCGTCGGCGAGGCCACGATACCGACGCTGATGAATTTCCACAATCTGCTGGAGATCAACGAGCAGGAATTCATGGCCGAGACCCAGGCCACCTTCAAGCTGGGCATCAGCTTCGAGGGCTGGCGCAACGTCAAGCAGGACTACATCCACTCCTTCGGCAGCACCGGCACCGACCACTGGACCGCCGGCTTCCAGCACTTCTGGCACAAGGGCGTCGAGCGCGGCCTGGCCGGCGACTACGGCGACTACTGCCTGGAGCTGAAGGCCTCGCTGGAAAACCGCTTCGCCCACCTGCCCGACAACGGCATGAACTACGCCTACCACCTGGACGCCAGCCGCTACGCCAAATACCTGCGCCGCCTGAGCGAGCCGCGCGGCGTGCAGCGCATCGAGGGCGAGATCGTGCGCTACACCAGGCACGAGGACAACGGCGACGTGCGCTCGGTGGTGCTGGCGTCGGGCCAGGAAATCGAGGGCGACCTGTTCATCGATTGCACCGGCTTCCGCGGCCTGCTGATCGGCGACGCCATGCAGGAGCCGATGGAGGACTGGTCGCACTGGCTGTTCTGCGACCGCGCCATCGCCGTGCAGACCGAGTCGGTGGGCGACGCCGTGCCGCTGACGCGCTCGATGGCGCACCCGGCCGGCTGGCAGTGGCGCATCCCGCTGCAACACCGGGTCGGCAACGGCATCGTGTATTCGAGCCGGCACCTGGACGACGACGCGGCGATGCGGCAGCTGATGGCCAACATCGAAGGCAAGCCGCTGGTCACGCCGCGCGTGATCCAGTTCAAGCCTTGCCAGCGCAAGCACACATGGAAAGGCAATGTGGTGGCGATGGGCCTGGCCAGCGGCTTCCTGGAGCCGATCGAATCGACCAGCATCCACCTGATCCAGCGCGCCGTGGTGCGGCTGATGCAGACCTTCCCCACCGACGGCATCAGCCAGGCCGACATCGACGAGTACAACCACCAGTGCAACAGCGAGATCGAGCACATCCGCGATTTCATCATCCTGCACTACCACGTCAACCACCGCACCGACTCGCCGTTCTGGATCGAGGCGCGCGAGATGAGCATCCCCGCCTCGCTGCAGCACCGCATCGCCCTGTTCCGCGACACCGGCCGCGTGTTCCGCGTGCCGAACGAGCTGTTCGCGGAGAACTCGTGGATACAGGTGATGCTGGGCCAGGGCATCATGCCGCGCTCGCACCACCAGACCGCCGACCTGATGGGCGACGAGGAGCTCAAGCACTTCCTCGGCAGCATCAAGTCACGAGTGGACCGCATCGTGGTGCAGCTGCCGACCCACCAGGCCTATGTGGAACGCTACTGCGGCCGCGCGGAATCGGCCAAGGCCGCCTGAGCGCCAGGCCGCCGCCATCGACGCCACCTTCGGGTGGCGTTTTTTTTCCTTACGGCTTTCCGGAAGTTTGTTTCGCTGCACGGCGTTTCCTGCGGCGGGCGGTTTTTCCGGAACCAGGCTTGCGCTGTCCCCCCTGGCCCTGCGCCGGTGCCGGTGCGCCAGGCGGGCGAATGCCGGTTGGGCGTGGCGCGGGTGGGCGCACTACGGGTCGGCGCGCTGCGGGCGGTGCCGGGGCGGGTTCGATGTCCGCCGGGCGGTGGTCCGCCTGCGCGCAGCCCTCGTGCAAGCGCGCTATCGCCGCTTTGCGCGCCGAGCGGCAGACGTCGGCCAGCAGCCACTCGTTACTGCCGGGAAGGCGCAGCCAGATGGCTTTCCAGGCATTGCGGTTGCCGCTGCCGTGCAGGTTGGCAAAGCACGATGGCGATACCGCATGTCCGTCATATTTAATTTCCGCACCCACCACCGTGGCGAAATAGGGCTGGCGGCCAAAGCTGGCGCGCAGCCTTGTGCCCTCAGGAAGGAAAACCTGCTTCCATTGGTATCCCGCCTCGGTCGCCTCAACGGGCTGCTGCGGGGCCGGCGGCGCGGGCTTGATGTAGTTGCGAATCGCCTCGATCACGAAGGGCTCCTGGGCAAAGGAATCCGACCAGAAAGTACCTGTGAATTCGCCCAATTCGACGAGCACATCGTCGGGCACACGGATCGGGAAATGGAGGCTATACGAGGACATGGTGGGGGCTTCCTAAAATCGGTTTTTACTAAGCGCTGCTAACCACTGCTGACCAGTACTACAGCGCGCTAACACTTACTAAAATTTCCTCGCCGAACGCTAAGCGGTACTAATTTCTACCACCTATATTCGTTAGAGCCACTTAGCAGCGTTTAGTTCCGAAAATATCGCAAACCCGCTCGAAATATCGGTGGTTAGCATTGGGTAGCAGTGGTTATCACGTTTTAGTAAAAGCCGTAAAAACAGGACCCGCCCTGCGTATGCCAGCGGCGCTGTCCACGTCCAACAACACTCCGCAGAATATTTATCATTTCCACATTTTTTAAGTAGTAATATTACAGACCCATCCAGTCCACAGACGATTGGAGGCAAAAACCCATAAAACACGGAGACCAGCATGAAACTGCATTGTAGTTTAGTTTCACATCTGAAATTTATCACGGCCACGGGCATACTCGCCCTGCTGGCCGCCTGCGGAGGCAGCGACAGCGCCAGCAGCGCCGCCCCGAGCGCCAAACTACTGGGCGGCGTGATGCTGGCGAGCGCGGCGACACCGCCGGCCCCGGCCAACATCCGCATGCACTTCCACCGCGCAGCCGGCGACGCCGGACTATGGGGCGTGTACTCGTGGGACGGTCCGGTCAACCCGAGCCCCGGCTGGATCAGCGGCCGCTTCATGATGACCCAGAGCGACGACTTCGGCGGCTACGTCGACATCCCCGTCAACACCGCCAAGTCGGCGATCTGGTTCCTGGTGACCGACGGCAGCGGCAACAAGAACTGCGGCAGCGACCAGTCGGCCAACTTCAGCCCCGACATCGCCAGCACCGGCCAGGAAGTGTGGATGCTGGAAGGCGACTGCAGCGTCTACAGCGCGCCGCCGGCCATCAGCTACGGCAACCTCAACAACGCCAGCGCGCACTGGCTGTCGGCCTCGACCCTGGCCTGGCCGGGCGCGGCCGCCGGCGGCACCTACCGGCTGTACTACGCCGCCAACGGCGGACTGGGTTCCAGCAGCGCCGGCGTCACCGGCGCCGACGGCAGCATCGCGCTGAGCACCGGCGCCCTGCCGGCGGCCTTGCAGCAAAAGTATCCGCACCTGGCCGGCGCCACCGCGTTGACCATGACGGACGCCGACGCGGCCGGCATCGCGGCCAAGGCCAGCGGCCAGTTCGCCGTGGCCCAGCTGGACGCCAACGGCAAGCTGGTGCAAGTAACCTCGCTGCAGATGAGCGGCATGCTCGACAGCGTGTTCGCGCCGGCCGCCGCCAGCGCCACCCTGGGCCTGAGCTACGACCGCAACGGCGCGCCGACCTTCCGCGTGTGGGCGCCGACCGCCAAGTCGGTCAGCCTCAACCTGTACCCGGACGCCGCCAGCGCCAGCACGCTGACGCGCGCCATGCGCCGCGACGCCGCCAGCGGCGTGTGGAGCTACACCGCGCCGGACGCCAGCTGGGTCAACCGCTACTACTACACCTACCAGGTGCAGGTGCTGTCGCGCTGGGCCGGCAACACGCTGGTCAACAACACCGTCACCGATCCGTATTCGTTCAGCCTGAACGCCAACAGCCAGCGCAGCTTCGTCGCCAACCTCGACAGCGCCGCGCTCAAGCCCGACGGCTGGGACCACCATCATGTGCCGCGCCTCGACGGCCCGACCGACATCGCCCTGTACGAGCTGCACATCCGCGACTTCAGCGCCAGCGACGCCACGGTGCCGCCCGCGCACCGCGGCAAATACCTGGCCTTCACCGACCAGGATTCGGACGGCATGCGCCACCTGCGCCTGATGCAGAAGTCCGGCCTGACCCACGTCCACCTGCTGCCGTCGTTCGACTACGCCAGCGTCAACGAGGCCGGCTGCAGCACGCCGGCCATCCCCAACGCCGCCGCCAATTCCAGCGCGCAGCAGGCGGCGGTGGAAGCCACGCGCGGCGCCGACTGCTTCAACTGGGGCTACGATCCGGTGCACTACACGGCGCCGGAAGGCAGCTACTCGACCAACGCCAACGACGGCGCGGTGCGCGTGCGCGAATTCCGCGCCATGGTGCAGGGCTTGCACCAGCAAGGCCTGCGGGTGACGATGGACGTGGTCTACAACCACACCAGCGCTTCGCAACAGAGTCCGCTGTCGGTGCTCGACAAGATCGTGCCGGCCTACTACTACCGCCTCAACGCCGGCGGCGGCATCACCAACGACAGCTGCTGCGCCGACACCGCGTCCGAGAACGCCATGATGGCCAAGCTGATGATCGATTCGGTCAGCACCTGGGCGCGCGACTACCAGGTCGACAGCTTCCGCTTCGACATCATGGGCTTCACGCCGCTGGCGGTGATGCAACGGCTGCAGAGCGCCGTCAACCAGGCGGCCGGGCGCGACATCTACCTGTACGGCGAAGCCTGGAACTTCGGCACCGTCGGCAACGACGCCCGCTTCGTGCAGGCGCGCCAGGCCAATATGTTTGGCAGCGGCATCGGCTCGTTCAACGACCGCATCCGCGACAGCGTGCGCGGCGGCGGCTGCTGCGACAGCGGCTCCAGCCTGATCAGCCAGCAAGGTTTCATCAACGGCGCCTACACCGATCCGAACGCGCAGTCGACGCAGACCAGGGACGACTTGCTGCGCCTGGGCGACCTGGTCAAGGTGAGCCTGTCCGGCACGCTGCGCGACTACAGCTTCGTCGACCGCACGGGCACGCTGCGCAAGAATTCGCAGATCGACTATTTCGGCCAGCAGGCGGGCTTCGCCGCCAGCCCGGCCGAGACCATCAACTACGTCGAGGCGCACGACAACCAGACCTTGTACGACCTGAACGCCTACAAGCTGCCGCTGGCCACCAGCATGGCCGACCGCGTCAAGGTGCAGACGCTGGGCGCGGCCATCAACCTGCTGGCGCAGGGCGTGCCCTTGCTGCACGCCGGCCAGGAAATCCTGCGCTCGAAGTCGATGGACCGCGACAGCTACGACGCCGGCGACTGGTTCAACAAGCTCGACTACAGCTACCAGTCGAACAACTTCGGCGTCGGCCTGCCGATGGCCGGCGTCAACCAGGACAACTGGCCGCTGATGTCGCCGCTGCTGGCCAACCCGCTGCTCAAGCCGGACCACCTCGCCATCGTCAGCGCGCGCGACGCCGTCAACGACTTGCTGGCGATCCGCCAGGACAGCAGCCTGTTCCGCCTGCGCACGGCGCAGGACGTGTCGGAGCGGCTGCGCTTTTATAACACCGGGCCGCAGCAGGTGCCGGGGCTGATCGTCATGAGCATCGACGGCCAGCATCCGAGCCGCTACGACGGCGCCCGCTACAAGCTGGTGGTGGTGCTGTTCAACGTCGACAAGGTGGGCCAGACCGTCACCGTGCCGGAGCTGGCGGGCCACAAGCTGAGCGTGCACCGCATCCAGCTGAACGCCGGCGGCGGCCGCAACGCGCGCGTGGGCAACTACGTCAGCGCCAGCGGCAAGTTCAGCGTGGCCGCGCGCACGGCCGTGGTGTTCGTGGAGGAGGCCGGCAGCAACTAAGCCGGGCGGCGCGTGGGTTTTGGTGAGTTTCCGCAGCAACAGAAATGTTAAAATGGAAACCTTAACTTTTCCCACGCGCCGCGCTTCACCTCATGTCCGACACCGACGATTACAGCAGCACCCCATCCACCACAGGTGCCCTCACCGTCGGCGGCAGCGCACTCGGCATGTTTGAAAGGGAGTTGGACTTGGATTGGTTCAGGATCCACCTGGATGCAGGAACCACCTATGTGTTCGCGATGGCGCCGGCGCCTGGCAGCAACGCCAAGCTGAACTATGCAATATTGGCTCTGAAAGATCCCAATGGCCTAAGCTTGTCAGGCTGGCACTATGGCAGCGACGACAGCGGCCCGGCCTTCCAATACAAGCCAGCAGTCGGCGGCGATTATTTCTTGTCGGCGGAGTACTACCCGTCCGGCGCCAACTTTGCGGGCATCCGCTATGCGGTCTCCGCGGCAGTCCAGCAACCGGACGCCCTATCGGCGGACATCCACACCACCGGCGTGCTGACCGCGGGCGCCGCCGTCACCGGCCGCTTCGACGTCGCCGGCGATGTGGACTGGTACAAGTTCCATGCGGAAGCAGGCCAGCACTACACTTTCTCCTCCCCGAACAGCTCCGTCCTGCCTAGCAGTTTCAAAATCTACGACGCCAACGGCAACCAGTTCACCGATAACAACAACATTCCATTGGAACCCACCACCAGCGGCGATTATTTTGTCGCCGTCGGCGGCACGGTCGCGGGCGAATATACGCTGCAGGCGGTCCGCCAGGTGGACGACTACTCCATGGACAACAGCAGCGCCGGCATCCTGGCGGCGGGCGGCCAGGCTACGGGCAAGCTGGATTACATTTACGACACGGACTGTTTCAACATCCGCGTGACCGCCGGGCAAGCCTACACGCTGGAATTGTCGGGCGATGCGCGCGATAGCGACATCCTGAATTTTGCCGCCTTCGACGAGCAAAGCAATCTGCTAGCCACTTCACCACTGTCCTACGACGTCGGCGCCCGTAGCATGACCTTCAAGGCGGACACCAGCGGCACCTATGAGGTGTTGGTCGGGTTCTACGGCGCAAGTCACGCCGGTTATGGTTCGTACACCCTCAAGGCATCCAAGCAGATCCCGGACGACTTTGGCGACCGCACGCGCAGCGCCACGCCGATGACGCTGGGCACCGCCATCGCTGGCAAGATCAACTTCGAGCACGATGTCGACGTCTTCACGGTCGCGTTGCAAGCCGGTACCAACTACCTGCTGACCTTGAACAACGTGCAGGCCGGCTACGCCAACACGCTGACGGTCAGCGACAAGTATGACCAGGCCGTCAAGACCCACAACGATGCGAAGGCCAACACCAGCTTCACGGCGAACGCCACGGGCAACTACTACATCAGCGTCTCCGGCGATCGAGGCAGCACCTACACCTTGAGCGCCAGCGCGCCGGCCGACGATGTCAACGGCCAGCCGGCCGGCGCGACCCGGCTCGATTCGGGCATCGTCTTCAACGGCAAGCTGGAAGTCCCCATCGACAGGGACGTCTTCAAGGTCGCGGTGATGGCGGGCCAGTATTACGGATTCCTGCTGGAACATGCGCCCGGCGGCAAGATGCCCGATTTACAGGGCACGGATGCGCAACAGCTTGAACTCGCTGTCCAGACACCGCACCTCAGCGACAGTGACAGCACCTACCAGCTCTACCTCGCAGACGTCACCGGCGACATTTACCTGGCCGTCAGCGAGCGCGCAAAAGATGGCGCCAACGGCTACAAGCTGACCGCCACGTCGCTGGGCAGCGACGACTATGTGCATTACGGCGACAACGCCAGCAGCCTGGCGGTCGGCGCCCGGGTGAGCGGCGTGCTCAATTATGCCGGTGACGATGATACGATCAAGGTGACGCTGCAACAGGGCGAGTCCTACAAGTTCGAATTGCAGAGGAGCGCCAGCGAGGGCCTGAATCCGAAATACGGCTATATCGTGTTGCTTTCCGACGCCCAAGGTGTGTCGGTCGCCCATTCCGGCGGCCCGTATGGCTGGACGTTCGGCTACAAGGCCGCCAGCAGCGGCAGCTATTACCTGTCCGTGTACGCCAACGTCACCGACCTCAACGCCACCGGCGGCTACACGCTGTCGGCCAGCAAACTAGACGCCGCGCCGCAACTGGCGGCGCAGCCCGACACCGGCGCGGCCGCGGGCATCTACCACTTCCTGGCGCTGGACTTTACCGAGCAGATCAAGATATCCGACGCCAGCGGCATCGTACTCCGGGACAGCGCCGGCAAGGAGGTCGTCTTCAACCCCTCCGCGAACGCCTGGCCCGCCGGCACCCACCTGGACCTGAGCACGGAGTGGCACCTCCGCCCCGGCGCCGCCTACACGCTGGACATCGCGGCCGGCGCCATCGTCGACCTGGCCGGCAATAGTTTCGCGGGCCTGCACACCACCTTCACCACCGTCGCGGTGGCAAGCGCCGGCACCGACGGCAACGACCTCCTGGTCGGCCAGTCCAACGGCGCCGCGATCCATGGTGGCGCCGGCATCGATGCGGTAATGTATGGCGACTTCGGGGGCATATACGACATCGTTCAACGCAATGGCCACGCCGAGGTCACCCGCTACGGCGCCGACACCGACATCCTCGACGGCGTCGAGCGGCTGTATTTCCAGGACAAGAGCATCGCGCTCGACATCGACGGCGTCGGCGGCCAGGCCTACCGCCTGTACCAGGCCGCCTTCAACCGCGCGCCCGACCTGGGCGGCCTGGGCTACTGGATCAAGGTCATGGACCAGGGCCTCAGCGTGCGCTCGGCCGCCGGCTTCTTTGCCGCCAGCGCCGAGTTCCAGCAACTGTACGGCAGCAACCTCAGCGACGACGCCTACATCACCCAGCTGTACAGCAATGTGCTGCACCGGGCGCCCGACGAAGGCGGCAAGGCGTACTGGCTGAAGGTGATGCACGACGACGGCGTCAGCCGCGGCGACGCGCTGGGCTTTTTCAGCGAGAGCCAGGAAAACCAGGTCGCGCTGATCGGCAAGATCGGCAACGGTTTCGAATACATTCCGGCGGCCGGCTAGCGGCAATTGTCGTATAGTCTGGATGCGGCAAGCCAACGCTGTCCATCCTTCCGTTCAACCTTCGAGGAAATGAAAATGAAAAAACTGTTCGTTGCCAGCCTGATCCTTTCCCTGTGCGGCGCCGTCGGCGCCGCCGAGCCGACCGCCCAGCAAAGCAAGATGAAAACCTGCAACGCCGATGCGACCGGCAAAAAAGGCGATGAGCGCAAAGCCTTCATGAAGCAGTGCCTGAGCGCGGACGCCGCCGCCCCGGCGCCGAAAGTGACGCAGCAGGACAAGATGAAAAAATGTAACGCCGACGCCACCGGCAAAAAAGGCGACGAGCGCAAGGGCTTCATGAAGGAATGCCTGAGCAACAAATAAGCCGCGGCGCGCAAAAAAACGCCCTGCCGCAGGGCGTTTTTGCTGCGGCGGCCACCATTGAACGTAGCCATAATGCAACACAACCCCGGATTTTTACCGTTTATCGCAAAGTTGTCGGCGGCGGCGGCCAGCTTAAGTAAAATTCATTTTGTTCAAATTAACAACCCTTCGAGGAATACCATGCGCCGTACCGCTGCCGCCGTCCTGATCCCCGCCCTGTTCGCCCTGAGCGCCGCCGCCTCGGCCGCCGAAGCGACCCGCCAACTGCCGTCCTTCGTCGCCATCAACGCCAAGGGCGCCTTCGCCATGACAGTGGAAGTGGGCAAGAGCCAGTCGGTGGTGGTCAGCGGCGAAGACCAGTTCGTCAACACGCTCAAGACCGAGGTGGTGGGCAACGAGCTGCTGATCACCATGCCCGACAAGAGCTTCAAGTCCAGCAAGAACGCGCCGCGCATCACCATCAGCGTGCCCTCGCTGAGCCGGGTCAAGGTCGAAGGCGCGGGCGAAACCATCCTCAACAAGGTCAACACCGACCGCCTCGACATCGGCTACCTGGGCGCCGGCCACCTGGTGGCCAACGGCAAGGTCAAGTACCTGCGGGTCAACGCCAAGGGCGTCGGCGAACTCGATACCAAATCGCTAGTGGCCGAGCGGGTCGACGTCAATTTCGAGGGCGTGGGCCATGTCAGCGTGCACGCCACCGAGCTGCTCAACGCGGTCGCCAAGGGCATGGGCGAACTGGACTACTACGGCCATCCGAAGACCGTCAACAAGTCGGTGGCCGGCATCGGCAGCGTCAACGCCATGGACTGACTTTGCCAGGTAACTTGCCCTGCTGACACGCCGGGCGATTGCGGGTACTATCAACGATAGGGAACCGCAAACGCACCTCGGAGGCTGTCACGGTGGCTGTGCCGAACGACATCGCGCACTGGCGCGCGCAAATCTTTGCGAAGCTGCTGCTGGTCGTCTTCCTTCTGGGAACGGCCACGGCCATCCCCAGCATCGGGCTGGCGGCCAGCGAAGGCATGTGGGCCATCGTCGTCATCGACATCGTCGCGCTGCTGTGGCTGGCCGGCATCTGGCGCCTGCGCCGCCTGCCCTACACCCTGCGCGTGGTCAATTTCCTGATGGTCGCCTTCGTGGTCGGCATCGGCCTGCTGCTCAAGGTCGGGCCGGTCAGCCAGATCTACCTGATGGCCATCCCGGTGCTGGCGGCGTTGCTGCTGGGCCTGAAACCGGCGCTGTGGACCCTGGGCGTGGCCGGGCTGGCGGTGATGGTGGTCGGCTTCGAGCAGAACTCCCAGCTGCACATCGAGGGCTTGCCGGACTACGGCTTCCTCAAGGCCGCCATCATCACGCTCAACTTCATGTTCATGACGGCGGTGCTGACCCTGTCCTGCGCGGTGCTGCTGCAACACCTGGCGCGCTCCTTCGACGAACTGCAACAGCACCAGCTGGAACTGTCGGCGCTGAACGCCGAGCTGCGCCTGACCTCGGCCGCGGTGTCGCGCCTGAACGACATGGTGCTGATCGCCCAAGTCACCCCTGACCCGGACGGCGCCGGCGGCGAGGCCGGCCAGCACATCATCTTCGTCAACGAGGCCTTCGAGCGCCGCACCGGCTACCGCCGCGGCGAGGTGCTGGGCCGCAGCCTGCGCCTGCTGCAGGGGCCCGACACCGAGGCGGCGGTGCTTGAGCACATAGCCCGGGCCATGGCGCGCAGCGAGGCGGTGCGCGCCGAGCTGCTCAACTACACCAAGGCCGGCGAGCCGTACTGGGTCGAGACCGAGCTGGTGCCGTTCGCCGACGAGGGCGGCGTCAACACGCACTGGGTGGCGGTCGAGCGCGACATCACCGAGCGCAAGAAATCGCAGGACGATATCCACCGCCTGGCCTTCTTCGACGTGCTCACCGGCCTGCCCAACCGCCGCCTGCTGATGGACCGCATCGACAAGCTGCTGGCCAGCTCCGAGCGCGGCGCCACCTACAGCGCCGTCATGTTCATCGACCTCGACCGCTTCAAGACCATCAACGACGCGCGCGGCCACGCCATCGGCGACGCCCTGCTGCGCAACGCCGCCGAGCGCCTGTCGCAGCTGATGCGCAAGGCCGACACCGTGGCGCGCATCGGCGGCGACGAATTCGTGGTGCTGCTGGGCCACCTGGCGCACGAGCTGCACGGCGCCACCCACGCCGCCTCCACCGTGGCGGAAAAGATCCGCGCCGCCATCGGCCGCGATTTCGAGATCGAGGGCCAGACCTACAACTCCACCGCCAGCATCGGCGTGACCATGCTGCCGCGCGGCGGCCAGAGCGCGCAGGACTTGCTGCGCGAGGCCGACACCGCGATGTACCGCGCCAAGGCCGAGGGCCGCAACGGCATCGCCTTCTACGAGACGGCGATGCAGGCCGAGCTCGAGCGGCGCCTGAGCATGGAGCGCGACCTGGCCGCCGCGCTGGCGGCCGGCCAGCTGCAGATGCACGTGCAGGCCCAGGTCGACCGCGGCGGCCGCGCGGTCGGCGGCGAGCTGCTGATGCGCTGGCCGCTGGCCGACGGCCAGATGGTGCCGCCGGCGGTGTTCATCCCGGTGGCCGAGGAATCGGGACTGATCGTCGAACTGGGCGCGTGGGCGCTGCGCCAGGCCTGCGCGGCGGTGCTGACGCTCGAGCGCGCCGGGCTGGCCATGCCGCTGTCGGTCAACGTCAGCCCGACCCAGTTCCGCCAGGCCGATTTCGTCGACGTGGTGCAGCGCACCCTGGCCGACAGCGGCGCCCCGGCCGCGCTGCTGGTGCTGGAGGTGACCGAGGGCCTGCTGATCGACAAGATGGACCAGACCATAGAGCGCATGCACCAGCTGGCCGCGCTGGGGCTGCGCTTTTCGATCGACGATTTCGGCACCGGCTATTCCAGCCTGGCCTACCTGAAGAAAATGCCGCTGTATGAACTGAAGATAGACCGCAGCTTCATCATGGACACGCCGGACGACGCCAACAGCCGCGCGCTGGTGCAGTCCATCCTGGCCATGGCCGGCCACCTGGGGCTGCGGGTGGTGGCCGAGGGCGTGGAGACGCAGGCCCAGGCCGACTTCCTGGTGGCCCACGCCTGCAACTGCATGCAGGGCTATCTATACGCGCGGCCGATGCCGCTGGCGGCGCTGATCGAACGACTGCAGGGAAAAACGGCCGTGGCCGCCGCCTAAGCCACTCACAACTGGGGGAGCAAACGATGAAACTTAGCGTAGTGCAGAAAATGATCGTGCTGGCCGGCGCCGCACTGGCCGGCATCGCCCTGCTGGCCGGCTTGAGCCAGTACCAGATGAACCAGGTGTATGTATCGGCCAGCTACTCGACCGTCAACACGGTGCCCAGCATGGTGGTGCTGGATCGGCTGCGCGACAGTTTCCTGCGCATGCGCATCCGCATCAACCAACACGTGCTCAACACCGACGACAAGAAGCTGGCGGAAATCGACGGCCAGATCGTCGACATGCGCAAGGGCGTCGACGACAACCTGAAAAAATACGAAACGCTGCTGAGCGACGACAAGGACAAGGCCATCCTGCAGCGCGAGCGCGACTCGTGGGCCAAGGTGCAGCCGATGATCGAGGCGCTGCTGGTCGAGTCGCGCGCCAACCGCAACGACCAGGCGCGCCGGCTGCTGGAACAGGCGCGGCCGGAACTCCAGGTGATGCAGGCGGCCATCGACAACCACTTCGACTACAACACCGAACTGGGCCAGAAAGGCGCGGACGACGCGGTGGCGATCAAGGCCTCGGCGATGCGCACCTCCATCATCATCGCCAGCTGCACGCTGGTGGCGGTGGCGCTGATCAGCGCCTTCATCACGCGCGCGCTGCTGCGCCAGCTGGGCGGCGAGCCGGACTACGCGGCCGAGGTGGTCAACCGCGTGGCCGCCGGCGACCTGACGGTGCGGGTGCAGCTCAAGCAGGGCGACAGCACCAGCCTGCTGGCGGCGATGCACACCATGGTCGGCAACCTGTCGCGGGTGGTGACCGAGGTCAACGACGGCGCCGAGGCGCTGGCCAGCGCCTCGGAGGAAGTCAGCGCCACCGCGCAGTCGCTGTCGCAGGGCGCCAGCGAGCAGGCGGCGGCGGCCGAGGAATCGAGCGCCGCCATCGAGCAGATGTCGGCCTCGATCGCGCAGAACACCGAGAACGCCAAGGTCACCGACGGCATGGCCGGCAAGGCCGCCCAGGAAGCGGGCGAAGGCGGCGAGGCGGTGCGCTCGACGGTGGTGGCGATGCGCGAGATCGCCAAGAAAATCGGCATCATCGACGACATCGCCTACCAGACCAACCTGCTGGCGCTGAACGCGGCGATCGAGGCGGCGCGCGCCGGCGAACACGGCAAGGGCTTCGCCGTGGTGGCGGCCGAGGTGCGCAAGCTGGCCGAGCGCAGCCAGGTGGCGGCGCAGGAGATCGAGCAGGTCGCCAGCGGCAGCGTCAGCCTGGCCGAGAAGGCCGGCGCCCTGCTCGACACCATGCTGCCCAACATCAAGCGCACCTCCGACCTGGTGCAGGAGATCACGGCGGCGTCGGAGGAGCAGACCACGGGCGCGGGCCAGATCAACGCGGCCATGAGCCAGTTGAGCCAGACCACCCAGTTGAACGCCTCCAGTTCCGAGCAGCTGGCCGCCACCGCCGAGGAGATGAGCGGCCAGGCCGAACAGCTCCAGGGCTCCATGTCCTTCTTCAAAGTGCGCTAAAGGGAGCAGCACGCAACGATGCAGATGATGACGGCGGCGGCCGCGCACCGGCCGCCGCCGGCGGCGCGCTTACTGCATCACGCTGACGTGCTTGCCGCTGATGCTGCGCTGCGCCGGGTTGCCGTACACGGTGACGTGGCCGGAACCGCTGGCGTCGGCCACCAGCGACTGGCTGACGCCGGCCGAGATGCTGCCGGAGCCGTAGGCCACCAGTTCCGCGCTCTGGCTGGTCAGGCCGGCCAGGTCGGCGCTGCCCGAGCCGTACAGGCGCACGTTCATGCTGCGCACGGCGCCGCTGGCGTTGACGCCGCCCGAACCCTTGATGTCCAGGCTCAGCGTATCGCCGTTCAGGCGGCCCAGGTCCAGGCGGCCGGAGCCGGTCAGGCTGGCGACGGTGGAGCCGCTCTGCAGGCCGGCCGCGCTGACGCTGCCCGAACCGTTGACGCGCACATCGAGGCGGCTGACGCTGCCCGACAGCTGGATCTGGCGCGAACCCTTCTGGCTCAGGCTCAGCGGGCCGCCGTGCAAGCCGCTCACCGTCAGGCGCCCGGAGCCGCTGGCGTCGATCTGGCGCAGCTGCGGCGTGGTGTAGATCACGCGCAGCGGGTTGGCGCTCCGGATGTTGCCGTCGATCCAGACGCGCAGCATGCCGCCGCTGGCGTCGGTGCGCAGCATCGGCAGCAGGTTGCTGTCGCCCTCCACCTGCAGCGAGGTGGCGTCGCCGACCCGCACTTCGACCTGCATCGGGCCGTTGATGTCGAGGCCGTCGCTGCTGGCGGCGTCGCGCCGTTCGGTGGCCTGCTGGCCGTTGCCCTGCACCGCCGAACCGCCGAAGGCGGAGCTGTAGCGCACGCCGCCATTGCCGCTGCCGTCGTCCGGGACAACGATGACGGCGCAGCCGGCCAGGGTGGCGAAGGCGGTGATGACGGCGATGGAGATGGCAGTACGCATGATGGGGTCGTCCCTGAAGTGATAGTGGCGCCACTGTAGCGCCAGCGCCGGCGCGCCGTCCGCGCCGTGCGACGAACGGCGGAAAACAGGGGACAGACGGCCAGAAAGCGGTATTCAAATCCGCCGCCGGCGGGTGCTATCATGACGCCATCGCCCGCCCCGCCGACTGCCACCATGACCGCTCCCGCCGCCCCCGACAGCCTGATCGCCCTGCGCGACCTGACCCGCCAATTCTCCGCCGAGCGCGATTGGCAGCAATTCCACACGCCGAAGAACCTGGCGATGGCGCTGACGGTGGAGGCGGCCGAACTGGCCGAGCATTTCCAGTGGCTGCAGACCGGCGCCGACGCCGAGCTCGATGACGCGCGCCGCACCGGCATCCGCCACGAGCTGGCCGACGTGCTGCTCTACCTGGTGCAGCTGGCCGACCGGAGCGGCGTCGACCTGCACGCCGCCGCGCTGGAGAAGATGGCGCTCAACGCCGCCAAGTACCCGGCCGACCAGGTGCGCGGCGACGCCCGCAAGTACGACCAGTACTGAGCCAGTACTGAGCCAATGCCGGGCGTCCTCAGGCCGGCCGGCAACTCCAGCCGCTCCAGCACCTCGCCGCTGGCCGGGTCGATGGCGTTCAGCTGGGCGCCGGTGGCGGCCCAGACGCGCCGGCCGTCGTGGCTGACGCCGTGGATGTGGCGTCGGGATCGCGGGTGTTGAAGGCGGCGGCGATCAGGGCGGCACGATCGATGTCGCCGGACCAGGCCTCGGCCAGCGCGAACAGCACCGGCCGCCGCGCCAGCGCCGCGCCGGCCTGCTCCAGGCGGCCCAGCAACAGCAGGCGAGCTCGAATAACCGTTAATTTGTCATTCCCGCGTAGGCGGGAATCCATGCTGAGCCCTTGTGCATGCGGCGTATGGGTTCCCGCTTTCGCGGGAACGACGGGTTTTTAGAGGTGCCCAGCAGGCGGCGCACCGCGATCAGGCGCGCATGCAGCGCGTTGGCGCGGTCGGCGTGGGCTTCCAGCGTGGCCAGCGCCGCCGTCAGCGCGCGCGGCGCGCGCGGCGGCGGCGATCAGGGCATCCATGGCGACAGCATACACCGGCGCGGCATGGCGGCGCCGGCCCGGCGCTCAGCGCGGCGGCAGCCGCAGCGCCTTGCGGATCTGCGCCGAGACGATGGTCCACGACGGCGAAGTGGCGGCCACCTCGTCGAAATGGCTGCCGCCCGGCAGCACGAGCACCTCGGCCTCGTCGCCGGCCGCCCGGGCGCGGCGCGCGTAGTCCTGGCCGGCGCGCAGCGGCGAGATGGTGTCCAGTTCGCCGTGGATCAGCACCGTGCGCACGCCGGACGGCAGCAGCTCGGCCGGCGAGGTATCGGAGAAAATGTCCGGCCGCGCCGCGCTGGCGGTGCCGGCCAGCTGCGCCGGGTCGCGCTCGCAGCTGGTCTTGATCAGTTGTTCCTCGTTGCGCAGGTCGGCCAGGCCGCCCAGGCTGATGACGACGGGGACCGGCAGCGGCTCGGCCACATACAGCGGGCTGCTGCGCGGCAGGCGCGCGCGCGCGGCGGCCCACTGCGCCAGATGGCCGCCGGCCGAATGGCCGACCAGCACGATGCGCGCCAGATCGAGCCGGTGCCGCGGCGCCAGCGCGCGCAAGTGGTCGAGCGCCGTGGCGACGTCGAGGTACATGCCGGGGTAGCCGCCGCCCTCCTCGTCGCAGCGGCGGTACTCGATGTTCCAGACCGCGATGCCCTGCCGCTGCAAGTCGCCGGCCACATTGCGCATCTGCGCGATGCCGGCGTACTCCTTGCACCAGCAGCCGCCGTGGACGATCACCGCGACCGGGAACGGACCATCGCCGGCCGGCTGGAACAGCTCCGCGAACTGCGACGGCGCCGCGCCGAAAGCCACGTGCAGCGTCGGCGCCGGACCGCTCAGCGCCATATATTCCGGCAAGGTCATCGGCGCCGGCAAAGTCCCGTCCATAGCGTTCAACATCGATGCGCTCCAAAAAAGAATAGCGCAATGCTACACGCAAAAACCCCGGCGGCTAGAATTTGTAGTTGGCGCGGGCGTAGTAGTAGCCGCCGTTGATGCCGATCGGCGAGAACGATGGCAGCACCGTCACCGCCGCGCTGTCGCCGGCGGCGCGCTGGTCGGCCAGCAGCGCCGGGTTCACGCCGTTCGGATACTTGTTGAACAGGTTGTTGGCGCCGACCGCCACCGACCACGCGGGACTGAGCTTGTAACCCACTTCCAGGTCGGTGATCGCCTTGGCCGAGATCTCGGTCAGGTGGTAGACCGAGCCGTCCTCGCTGCCGTACTCCGACGATTTTCCATACAGCGCTTCCCGCAGGTTGATGGTCCAGGCGCCGATCTTCCACAACGCGCCCAGGTTGATGCGCATCTTCGGCGAGGCCGTTTCCAGGTCGGAAATGGCGGTCTGGTCGAGCAGCGTCTGCGGCAGCAGCTGGGCCGGCGCCTGGTTGATCTTGGTCACTTCAACCTTGTTGTAGTTGGCCGCCAGCGACCAGTCCACCTTGCCCGCCGTGCCGTAGTTCTCGTTGAGCGTGGCGACCAATTCCAGCCCGCGGCTGCGGGTGTCGACCGCGTTGGAGAAGATGTTGATGCCGGTCTGGCTGACGGTGTTGTCGAGCACATTGCCGTTGGCCTTGATGGCCGCCACCACCGCCGGCGAGTTCACCGATCCGCCCGAACCGTACAGGGCGCCGGAACCGACGATGCGGTCGCGGATCTTGATCTGGTAGGCGTCCAGCGTGATGGCCAGGTTGGCGGCCGGATTCAGCACCAGGCCCAGGCTGAAGTTGGTCGAGCGCTCGGGCTTGAGGCCGTCCACGCCCACCAGCCTGGCGCCGGGCGAGTTCGGCGCCAGTTGCACGAAGGCGGTGGTCGGGCCGACGTTGGTGGCCGAGTAGTATTCCTCGGCCAGGGTCGGCGCGCGGAAGCCGTTGCTGAAGGTGCCGCGCACGCCCACCAGCGGCGAGACGTCGTAGCGCGCGGTGAACTTGCCGACCTTGGCGTTGCCGAAGTCGGAGAAGTGCTCGTAGCGCGCCGCCAGGTCCAGCGTCAGGTCGGCCACCGGGTTGCCGGCCAGGTCGATGTAGGCCGCCTCGTTGGTGCGGCGGTGGCTGCCGGCGTCGGTCAGCGAGAAGCCGGGGAAGGCCTGCGAGCCCTCCTTGTAGCGTGCGGCGGCGTCGCCCGCTTCGATCTCGTACTGGTCGATGCGGTGCTCAAGGCCGGCCGCCAGGTTCAGCGGCTTGGCCCAGCCGACCGCGAATTCGCGGCTCGCCTCCAGCGACGTGGTCAGCTGGCTGGCGATGAAGGAGCCGGCGCGGAACACGGTCGGCGTGGTGCCGGTGTCGTTGAACAGCGAGACGTTGCCCGTATCGGCCACGCCGATCTTGCTGGTGTCCTTGCCGTAGGTGGAGCTCAGGTCCATATTCCAGCCGGCCAGCACGCCCTTGACGCCGCCGGTCAGCGCGTAGTCGTCCTGCTTCATGGTTTCCTTCGGCGAGAAGCCGGACGGATAGACCTTCGGCAGGCGGTTCGGCAGGCGGTAGTTCTCGTAGGCGCGCGCTTCCTTGTGGCCCCAGGTGGCGATGGCGTACAGCTGGCTGTCCGGCGCGAAGTCGTAGCCGAAGTTGGCCGCCAGGACGTTGAGGTGGTACTGGGCGTCGCCCGAGATGTGGTTGACGTGCGGGTAGCCGGCCTGCTGGAACATGCCAGGATAGGCCGCCATGTTGGCGGCGGTGATCACGCGCGGGTCGATGCCGCCGCGGTCGCTGTAGCCGTGGTACTTGGATTCGGCGGTCAGGCTCAGGTAGGCGTCCTTGAACGGTTCGACGCCGATGTTGGCCGAGGCGTCGCCGGTGCGGCCGCCGCCGTCGGAATAGCCGCCGCCGGTGGCGCTGGCGCTGCCGCCATGGTTGTTCGACTTGAGGATGATGTTGATCACGCCGGCGATGGCGTCGGAGCCGTATTGGGCGGCGGCGCCGTCCTGCAGCACTTCGATGTGGTCGATCGCCGAGACCGGGATGTAGTTCAGGTCGGCCGCGGCGCCGCCCTGGTATGGTCCGCCCAGCACGGCCAGGTTGGCGGTGCCGTGGCGGCGTTTGCCGTTGATCAGCACCAGCGTGTTGTTCGGGCTCAGGCCGCGCAGGCGGGCCGACAGGGTCAGGTTGGCGGTGTCGCCGCCGAACGCTTGCGCGGTGAACGACGGCAGGTTCTGCGCCAGCGCCTGGATCAGGTCCGGCTGGCCGGTGCGCTGCAGGGAGGCCGCGTCCAGCACCTGGATCGGCGAGGCGCTGTTCTCCACCTTGATGCCGCTGGAGCGGGTGCCGGTGACGATCACCGCGCTGACAGTGGCGTCGCCGGCTGCCGCTTCCGCTGCATCGGCGGCGTAGGCGGAGCCCATCGTCAGGGTGGACAACACGGCGGCGACGCCGGTCTTGAGTATGGCCTTATGCATAGTGAATCCCCATTGAATGAAAAAGAAAGTAAGACCGTGCTACGTAATTATTTTTTTGCCGCGACGACTACGATTTCCACCAGCCAGCCCGGATTGCTCAGGGCCGCCACCTGCACCACGGCGCGCGCCGGCAGCTTGGTCTGGGCGCCGCCGAAGTGCTGGGTGTAGGCTTCCATAAAGCCCTTGGTGTCGGCCTTGCCGCCCTTGGCCGGATCGCCGACCAGGTAGACGGTCATCTTGACCACGTCCGTCATGTCGAGCTTCATGCCCTCCAGAACCGCCTTGATCTTCTTCAGCACCGATTCGGACTGGGTCCGGGTGTCGCCGAAGGCGGCCAGCGAATCCGGCGCGGCGCCGGCGTCGGCGACGGCGGGCACCTGGCCGCTGAGGAAGTGGATGGTGGCGCTGGACGGCACGGTGACCGCCAGCGCGATCGGGAAGTCCGAGCCGGGGATCTTGTGGCGGACGATATCGGCTGCGGCGGCGGCCTTGGGGGCGGCGCCGGCGGCGAGCGGCATCAGCGCCAGTGCGGCTGGAATCAACAAGGAGGCGATTGCTTTGTTCATGCGTTCTTCTTTCAGTGTTTGTTGGACATCTGGCCGTTGCTAAAATGGTCGACTTGCAGCACATCGCGCAGCGCCAGCACTTCCGGCTCGCTCAGCGGCGTGGCCTGGTTGCCCCAGTTGCTGCGCACGAAACTGAGAATGGCGGCGATCTCCTGGTCGCTCAGGCTGCCGCTGAAGTCGGGCATGCCGCCGCGCCCCTTGAGCAGCACGGCGGCGACGTCGGCGCCCTTCCCCTGCACGAACTTGTTCCCCGCCAGCGCCGGGAAGGCGCCCGGTATGCCCTTGCCGCTGGCCTGGTGGCAGGCCGCGCAGTTCTTCATGAACAGCGCCTTGCCATCCATCTGCTGCGCGCGCGACGGCGCGCTGGCGCCGGCCGCCAGCAAGGCGATGACCGCCATCGCCGCCTTGATCAATACCTCCTTCATGCGCTGGCCCTTTCATGGATCCTGGCGATCTGCTGCCACGCCGATTCGATGGCGCCGGCCTGCCAGCCGGTCAGATAGCTCAGGTGCTCGCCGGCCAGCAGCACGCGGCCCTCGCCCTCCACCAGGATGGGATAGGCGGCGGCGCGGGTCTTGTCGGTCCACTCGGCCCAGCCGCCCAGGTTGTACTGCACGCGGTGCCAGGCGACCGAGAACGCGCTTTCGAAGTGCTCGGTGTACTGCGGGAAGATCTTCTGCCCCGCCTCCAGCGCGAAGGCGGCGCGCTGCTTCGGCGACAGCGCGCTGACTTCGATCGCGGCCGTCTGGTACTGGTAATAACCGAGCAGCACGCCCTTCTTCTTTTGCCAGCCGTAGGACGGCATCGAGATGGTGTTGATGCCTTTGAGGTCGGTCAGCACATGGCCGCCGTACAGCTGCTCGTCCTCCTCCCAGAAGCGGCGCTTCATCTGCAGGCCGATCTTGCCGACCGGCGCGTAGGCCACCGTGGCGACGGCCTGCTTGAACCTGTCCGAGAAGTCGGTATCGATCTGGCGCAGCACCGACAGCGGCATCGCCACCAGGCAGTAGTCGGCGGCGATGCTGCCGCTCCTGCCGGTGGCGGTGTCCTTGTAGGTGACGCTGACGCCCTGGTCGTTCTGGCGGATGGTCTGCACTTCCGCGCGGTAGCGGATGTTCTTGCCGACGCGTTTTTCAAACGCCTTGGCGATGGCGTCCATGCCGCCGACCGGCTGGAACATGGTGTTCTGCATCGGGAAGTCCTGCACCGCGCTGTAGACGTTGCCCAGCTTGGAGGCCAGCAGGTCCTTGAAGCCCAGCGGGTCGGACGGCGTGCCCGCTCCCGGCGACATGCCGGCGCCGGGGTTGACGGTGTAGCCACGGCCGCTGCGGCCCTTGTATTGCAGGTCGGCGCCGGCCAGCTGGCCTTCGTGCGCCAGGTAGTCGAGCAGCAGGCGCTGGTCGTCGGCGCTCAGCTCGGCGTCCAGCTGCTTGCTCTTGACCGACTTGGCCAGCAGCTCGGAGACGTGACCGCGCATGTCGGCCTTGATCTCGGCCACCCGCATGCGCTTGCCCGCGTAGGGGCCGGCGTTTTCCGAGTAGACGAAGGAATGGTCGTTATCGTTGACCATGACTTCCAGCGGCACCTCGAACAGCCGCGTGTAGTGCAGCGTCGACTGGTGGTGCAGCGGGATGCGCCACGGGCCGTGGTTGATGTACTGGCCGTCGTCGAATTCGCAGGTCTGCTTTTCGCCGCCAAGCTCGGTCAGGCTGAAGCCCTTGCGCGCGGTCTGGCAGCGGCCGCCGGCGAAGGCGCGCGCTTCGAGGATCTGGCAGTGGTAGCCCAGCTTCCCCAGCTCGTAGGCGGCGGTCATGCCGGCCAGGCCGGCGCCCAGTATCAGCACCTTCTTGCCCTTGCCGCTGCCGCTCAGCGCCGGCGGCGCGGAGGCGGTCGAACCTATGCCCATGCCCCAGGCGTTCATGGTGTTCAACAGCAGGCCGGTGCCGCCCACCGCCGCCGCCCGATACAGGAAATCCCTCCGTGTCAATGCACTAAACGATTTAAACGATTTGACTGTTTTGCTATTCATCGATTTCCTCTCGTGACTTGCGTATGCATAGTCCTTGTTAGCAATCGCCGTGCCACAAATCCAGGCAAAATAAACATGCTTCGCCGTTGAAGCGAGCCTTATGGAATAAGGCGATATGACATCTTTAGTAGCGTTTCCAGCGACAGACTTTATTTGTCGGATTTAAGGTTGCGCCAGCGCGAAGGCGGCGCGCCGCACCAGCGGGAGGCGTGCACCGAGATGGATGGAAGTGGCATGCACGGCGCTCGACAGCGCCGTGTGCTATCGGTTTTGAAAATCAGTTAGCGACGCTGGCGACAGCGTGCGTAGTGCTACGTAGGGGTGTCGCGGAGACTGCGGGGATGGGGCGCGGCAGGCAGGCGATTTCCACCGCCGCGAGGTGGCGCTGCGCGCTGCCGCTGTCGGCCATGTGGCAGGCGTGGAACTGCATGGGCGCGCCGGCGTCCAGCAAATAAATCATGTCCATGTCGGCGGGGTCGTAGGCGACGCGCACCTGCCATTGTCCGCGCAGGCGCGCGCGCTCGAACCAGCGCTCGTTGATGGCGCGCGCGCAGGTGTAGACGCTGTCGAACAGCACGATGCCGTCGGCGGTGACGGTGGCCTGGGCGGCCGGCATCAGGCTGCAGCGCAGCAGCTGTTCGGGATAGGTCTTCAGGCTGCCGCCACGCCGGGCCACGCCCCACTCCCACAGTTCGCGCGGCGCGGCATTGCCGGCATGGCGGCTGTTGTTGTGATAGAGGATGGCGTCAATGACGATACGGGTGAACTGGTCCAGATCGAGCACGCCGTCCAGCCGGCAGGGCGCGCCGGCATCGCCCGCCGCCAGCAGCAGGAAGCGTTTTTCCAGCACCGCCTTCCATTCGTCCGGGCCGTCGCCGGCGTCGACGCAGCGCAGGTTGAAGTTGTTGAGCAGTGTGTCGCACTGCGCGCCGCCGTTCAGGGCGGCGCTGGTGGACAGGGTCTCCGGCAGGTGGCGGCAGGGCCACTGCCCGGCCTCGATGCCGCGGCCGTATCGCAGGCTGTAGCGCTGCTTGTCGGCGCCGCAGTTGGCCAGCGCCAGCATGGCGTGCTGCCAGCTGGGCGCGCCCAGGCCGAGGTAGACGCCGGCCACCATGCCGCTGAAGGTGTCGACCGCCACGTACACCAGCGGCCGGCCTATGGTCTGCTGGCGGTCGGCGCGCGAGACCAGCTGCACCTCGGCGCGCACCACGTCCAGGTAAAAGCCGGCGCCGGGCCGGCCGGGCAGCGCCGCGGGATCGATGGCCTGCGGCTGCGCGTCGTTGCCCAAGCCGGCGGCCTGCAAACCGCGCAATGCCGCGGCGGCGCTGCGGCGCGCCACTTCCGGCGGCCGGTCGTCGTCGTGATCGAGCCAGTAGTTGAACTGGCCGAAGGTCGGCAGCGCGTCCGGCTGCGCGCCGGACATCGCCAGCACGCGGCCGCTGTCGGCGTCGATGCGGCGTTCGCAGAAGAAGTCGGCCAGCATCTGCTGGTAGGCGCCCAGCCGCGAGAACTTGGGATGGCCGGCCGCATAGTGCGCGATGGCGACCCGGAAGGTGCGGCGGATTTCCGCGTCGGCGTTGACGCCGGGACCATCGCCGGCGCCGCTCTTGCGCGGGCGGCCGCGCTTGACGCCGGCCGAGGCCTGGCGCACCTTGCCGCGCCCTCCCGAGTTGCAGTAGTCGGGCAGCAGCGCATTGGGCGTCTGGCCGCGCTGCCAGTAGCGGCGCAGGTAGCGGTAGATGGTCGGATGGGAGACGCCATGGGTGGCGGTGGCCTGCGCGACCAGCTGGCCGCGCTGGCGCGCCTCGTAGATGCCCGGCTCCAGCGCCACCAGCGCTTCAACGATCCGCCAGGCGCGGGCGCGCAGCTGCAGGTGCTTGGGCGGCAGCAGCTCCTGGCTGACCACCATCAGGTAGGGATCGGCCGCCAGCACGCGCGCGTGGCCGGCATGGATGTCGGCGTGCAGCGCCGGCAGCGTCACCAGCTCGACGTCGGCCGAGCGCGCCGCCACGTCGAACACGTAGGCGTGGCTTTGCTCGGGGGCGATCCACAGCACGCGGACAGTGCGCGGCGACGGGTACGTGTAGTGCAGCAGGTCATTGCGCAGCAGCATCGGCGCCCCGTGTGCGGGAGTGTAGAAACAATGCGGTCATTCCGTGCTCCTTGCTCAACGACTGGTCGGCTTGTCCTATCTCCAATGCAATAAGCGGGCCAGAGCTTGCGCTCCTATGAAAACCATGCCGGCCGCAGCGGCCGGCGCCGGCGGCAAGCTTGCTTCTGGTGCAAGGCGGCCGCCCGGGCGCACCGCGCGCGTGCAGGCGGCCCATATGAAAACAGGGCCTCGCGGCCCTGTGGTGTGTAACGATTTATACCTTAACGATCAATACTCAACGATTAATACTCAACGATTAATACTTCTTCTTGAACCCGGCCTTGGCGCCAGGCGCCGGCTTCTTGGGCGGCGTCGCCTTGCCCGATTCCGGCGGCATGCGGTCGGCCTGGCTGATCTTCAGCTGCGCGCCGCCGACCCATACCTTGCCCAGGTGCTTGAACAGCTCCGGCGGCATCCCGTCCGGCAGCTCCAGCATGCTGTAGGTGTCGAAGATCTCGATGCGGCCGATATGCTTGGCTTCCAGGCCGGCCTCGTTGGCGATGGCGCCGACGATGTTGGACGGCGTGGCCGCATGGTTGCTGCCCACTTCGATGCGGAAAGCGCTCATCGGTACGGTGACCTTGCCCGGCTTTTCCTTTTTCTTCTTCGGCGCGGCTTCCTCTTCCACTTCGGCCGACTCCACACGCGCGGCCTTGGCCAGCGGCGAGGCCGCCGGCGCGGACGGCGCGCGCGCCGGTACCGGACGGGCCGCAACCGGCGCTGGCGCCGGCGCCGGCGACGATGCGCCCTCGCCGCCATCGCGGCTGATGCGCAGCTGCTGGCCGGCGACCTTGATGCCGGCCAGGTGATCGAGCACGTCGCCGGTCAGGTTGTCCGGCATATCGAGCACGCTGTAGTCGTCGTAGATCTCGATGCGGCCGATGTTCTTGGAGTCGATGCCGCCTTCGTTGGCGATGGCGCCGACGATATTGCCCGGCTTGACGCCGTGCTGGTAGCCCACTTCGATGCGGAAGGTCTGCATGCCAGGATCGGCGGCGCGCACCACGCGTTCCTTCTTGGGGAAGCGCTCGCCGCGGTCCGGACGTTCGGCGCGGTCGCCGCGCTCGAAACGGTCGCCGCGATCGCCGCGATCGCCACGGTCGTTGCGCTCGAAGCCGACTTGACGGCCCGGACGCTCGTCCCAGGTGGCGGCGGCCACTTGCTGTTTTTTGTCCAGCAGCAGCGGCACGTCGCCGCGCGCCATCTTGGCCAGCGCGGCGGCGATTTCGACCGCCGGGATGTTCTGTTCGCGCTCGAAGTCCTCGATCAGCGACTGGAACTGTTCCAGCTCGCCCTGGGCCAGGGTTTCGCTGATCTGCGACTTGAACTTGGCGATGCGGACGTCGTTGACGGCCTGGATGGTCGGCAGCTCCAGCATGCTGATCGGCTGGCGGGTGGCGCGTTCGATCGATTTGAGCAGGTTCTTTTCACGCGGGGTGATGAACAGGATCGCCTCGCCGCTGCGGCCGGCGCGGCCGGTGCGGCCGATGCGGTGGGTGTAGCTTTCCGGATCGTGCGGCACGTCGTAGTTGACCACGTGGCTGATGCGCTCCACGTCCAGGCCGCGCGCGGCGACGTCGGTCGCCACCAGGATGTCGATCTTGCCGTCCTTGAGCTGCTGGATGGTGCGCTCGCGCTGCTGCTGCTGGACGTCGCCGTTGATGGCGGCGGCCGAGAAGCCGCGCGCCTGCAGCTTGCTGGCCAGTTCCTCGGTACCGAGCTTGGTGCGCGAGAAGATGATCATGCCGTCGAAGTTCTCGGCTTCCAGGATGCGGGTCAGCGCGTCGAGCTTGTGCATGCCCGACACCAGCCAGTAGCGCTGGCGGATGTTCTCGGCGGTGCCGGTCTTGGCGGCGACCGTGATTTCCTTCGGATTGCGCAGGTAGGTGTTGGCGATGCGGCGGATGGCCGACGGCATGGTGGCCGAGAACAGCGCGGTCTGGCGCGTGTCCGGGGTCTCCTGCAGGATGCGTTCGACGTCGTCGATGAAGCCCATGCGCAGCATTTCATCGGCTTCGTCCAGCACCAGCGTCTTCAGCTTGGACAGGTCGAGCGAACCCTTGTCCAGGTGATCGATGACGCGGCCCGGCGTGCCGACCACGACGTGCACGCCGCGGCGCAGCGCCGACAGCTGCGGGCCGTAGCTTTGGCCGCCGTAGATCGGCAGCACGTGGAAGCCGGGGATGTGCGCGGCGTAGGTCTGGAAGGCTTCGGCGACCTGGATCGCCAGTTCGCGGGTCGGCGCCAGCACCAGCGCCTGCGGCGTGGTCTGTTTGATATCGATGCGCGACAGGATGGGCAGCGCGAAGGCGGCGGTTTTACCCGTCCCGGTCTGCGCCTGGCCCAGCACGTCCAGGTTGTCGAGCAGCGACGGGATGGTCGCGGCCTGGATCGGCGAAGGCGACTCGTAGCCGACGTCTTTCAGCGCTTTGATAAGCGGTGCGCTGAGGTTCAGGTCGGTGAAAAGGGTAATCGGGGAAGATGGGGTGTCAGACATGGCGTCACTCACAAGTATGTTCGAATCGCCTAATTGCGAAAGAAATTTGTGCGTAGTTTACTCTCTATCGACACTTAGAGCCGAAAAATGGGCAAAAACGCCCATTTACAGGAAAACGCGCGACATTCTCAGCCAAAAAAGGGGACAGGCCTGAGCCTGTCCCCTTTTTCTTGCGCCGCCCAGGCCAGAGGTCCGGGGCGGCACGTCCTGCGCTAGTGGATGCCGATTACTTGCTGGCTGCCGGAGCCGATGCTGCCGGTGCCGGGGTCGAAGCTGCCGGTGCGCTGGCGGCTTTGACTGCCTTGGCCTTCTTGTGATGCATTTTCTTGGCCGGTGCGCTGGCCGCTGGCGCCGATGCGGCTGGTGCCGGGGTCGATGCGGCCGCGGTTGCGGAGGCCGAAGCGGCTGGAGCCTGGGCGAATGCGGCGCCGGCGAACAGGGTGGCGATCAGGGTAGCGATTACTTTTTTCATGACGTGATTCCTTTAAATTGATTTATATAGTTTATCTAATTACTTGGCTGCTACTTTGGTGTCAACTTTCGCAGCGGCGACCGGCGCTGCGACTTTGGATACTTTGGCTTTGTGATGGACTTTGGTTTTCGCGGTCTTCACGTCGGCTTTGGCTTCGGTTTTGACTTCAGCGGTTTTCACTTCAGTCTTCGCTTCGGTTTTCACCACGGCCGGCTTGGCGGCTGGCGCGGTGGTGGCGGCGACTGGCGCTTGTGCGAATGCTGCGGTAGCGAACAGGCCGGCGATCAGGGAAGCGATAATTTTGGTCATGATGTATTCCTTTTTCTAGGTTTCGGCAGCGGGACTATCCCGTGTCGCATGAGCAAAAAACGGCGCAGCCGCCCGATCAGTTGACGGCCATTACAACTTCTTACCGACGCTTACACTCGCTTACAACTCGCCGCCAGCATGTTCAATGCGGTTTCACGTCATCCTTCAGCGCCGCCAGCGCCATGCGCTCCACCAGTCCCGGCGCGATCAGCTTCATCCAGCGTCCCAGCTTGCCCTTGGCCGACATCACCACCTCGCGCCGGCGCGCCTGCATGGCGTCGACGATCAGCCGCGCGCATTCCTCGACCGGCATCGCCTGATCCTCTTTCAGGCTGCTGCTGCCCAGCGCCCCGCCGGCCGCGTTGTAGCCGCGATGGCGGATCTGCGTCGCCACCACGCCCGGATAGGCGATCGTCACGCTCACCCCGACCAGCCCCGCCAGCGACGACACCGCGACGATGCTGCCGCGCGACTGCTTCAAATAAGGCAGCGCCGCATGGGTGCACCACACGCTGCCCCACAGGTTGATCTTCATGAGCTCCTCGTACCAGGCCAGATCACCGACCTCCTCGAACAGCGCGTGCGCCGAGCGGCCGGCGTTGTTGATCAGCGCATCGACGCGGCCGAAGCGCGCCACGCAGGCCGCCACCAGCGCCTGCGCGCCAGCTGGCGCGCCATCTCGGCGCCGATGCCGTCCGAACCGCCGGTGATGATGACTTTCATAGCTCTCCTATTATTTGGGCAAGTACAGTAAGATAGCCCGCTTCTGCACCGAATCGCACATCACGGAGAAAATATGCGTCTTCCAGCCCTCGCAATCGCCGCCGGTCTTGGCCTGGCTTCCCTCCACGCCGCCGCCCAGCAGGCGCCGGTGGTGACGGAGGCGCCGCTGCGCGCCCATCTGTCCTTCCTGGCCGACGACCTGTTCGAGGGCCGCGGCACCGGCCAGCGCGGCGGCGACCTCGCGGTGCCCTACCTGGAAACCCAGGCCGCCGTCATCGGCCTCAAGCCGCTGGCCGGCGGCGGCTACCGCATGCCGGTCAAGATCGAGGGCACCCGGCTGCTGGCCAACAGCGTGGTGCGCTTCGACGCCAACGGCAACAGCATCACGCCGCAAACCGGCAGCGAGATCGTGTTCGGCACCGCCGGCGGCAAGGCCGACGTCACCATCGACGCGCCGCTGGTGTTCGTCGGCTACGGCGCCATCGCGCCGGAAGAGCAATGGGACGACTACAAGGGCGCCGACATGCGGGGCAAGATCCTGGTCATGATGGTCAACGATCCGCAGCCCACCGCCGCCGAACCGAACCGCTTCGCCGGCAAGGCCTACACCTACTACGGCCGCTGGCTGTACAAATACGAGGAGGCGGTGCGCCAGGGCGCGGCCGGGGTGCTGCTGATCCACACCACGCCTTCCGCCTCCTATCCGTGGAGCGTGCCGGCCAACGGCTTCAGTCATGAGCGCTTCCACCTGGCCGGCGCCGGCAATCCGGTCGAGGGCTGGCTGCAGGAAGACACCGCGCGCGCGCTGTTCGCCGCCGCCGGCTTCGACCTCGACGCGCTGCGCGCCCAGGCCGAGACCCGCGCGTTCCGCCCGGTCGACCTGAAGACCAGCGTGCACGCCGAAGTCCACAGCGCGATCCGCCAGATCGAACAATTCAACGTGGCCGGCATCGTGCCCGGCAGCGACGCCAGACTGAAGGCGCAGGCGGTGGTGTACTCGGCCCACTGGGACCATCTGGGCATGGACGAAGACGTGCGCCGCGGCGACCACAGCGACCATACCTGGAACGGCGCCATCGACAACGCCTCCGGCGCCGCCGCGCTGCTGGCGATGGCGGCCGAAGCGGTCAAGCATCCGGCCAGGCGCAGCCAGGTCTTCCTGTGGCCGGCCGCCGAGGAGCAAGGCCTGCTGGGCAGCGCCGCCTACGTGCAGAACCCGGCCTGGCCGCTGGCGCAGACCACGGCCGACCTCAATCTGGACAGCATGAACTTCGTCGGCCTGACGCGCGACATCGGCGTCGCCGGCGCCGAGCGCAGCAGCCTGTACGACGCGGCCGGCGCGGTGGCCCGCAAGATGGGCCTGAAGCTGGCGCCGGCCATCCCCGACCTGTCCGGCGCCTACTTCCGCGCCGACCACTTCAACTTCGCCAAGGCCGGCGTGCCGGCGTTTAACGTCGGCTCGGCGGTGTTCTCCGGCGACGGCCACTTCGAGTTCGTCAAGGACCCGGCCAAGTCCAGCGCACGCCTGGTCGCGTTCAAAAATGACTACCACCAGGTCAGCGACGAATACCACGCCGACTGGGACTTGTCGGGCATGGTGCAGCAGGCGCAGTTCACGCTCAACCTCGGCTACGCGGTCGGCAACGCGCCGGCCATGCAAAGCTGGAAGGCGGGCGACGCCTTCGGCAAGGTCAAACGCTAAGCCGCTGCAGCGCCGTCCGAAACAGGGTAGGATGGCCGCTGCCGCCAACCATCGCACAAGGAACACCATGGAAACCAACAGCCACTGGATCGACATCGCCACCGCCGACGGCGGCTTCGGCGCCTACGTCTCGCTGCCGCGCGGCGGCAAGGGGCCGGGCATCGTGCTGCTGCAGGAGATCTTCGGCGTCAACCAGCATATCCGCAACGTCGCCGACCAGTACGCGGCCGACGGCTACGTGGTGATCGCGCCGGACCTGTTCTGGCGCCACGGCGCGCGCATCGAGCTCGCCTACGACGACGTCAGCTGGAAGCGCGCGGTCGAGCTGATGAACGCCACCGACTTCGCGCTGGCGCAGTCCGACATCGCCGCCACCGCCAAGGCGCTGCGCGCTACCGACGGCGTGGGCGACAAGATCGCCAGCATCGGCTTCTGCTACGGCGGCCGCCTGTCCTTCCATACCGCCGCCAACGGCCTGGTGGACGCGGCGGTGTGCTACTACGGCGGCGGCATCCACAACGCGCTGGAACGCGCCGGCCAGATCACGGCGCCGATGCTGATGCACTTCGGCGGCGCCGACAGCCACATCCCGCCGGCCGCCGTGCAAAGCATCGCCGAGCGCTTCGACGACAACGAGCAGGTCGAGATCCACCTCTATCCGGGCGCCGGGCACGGCTTCAACTGCAACCACCGTTCGTCCTACCACCAGCGCGCCGCCGCCCAGGCGCACGGCAACACGCTGCTGTTCCTTGGCGAGCAGCTGTAATGGCCCGCTTGACGCTGGTCTTCCCGGAAGACCAATACTACTTTTCCACCCAGCTGACGGTGCGGGTGACCGACATCAACGGCGCCAACCACCTGGGCAACGACTCGATGATCTCGATGATCTCCGAGGCGCGCGCCCGTTTCCTGTACGACTTCGGCGTGCGCGAGACCGGCAGCGACGGCGTCGGCATCATCGTCACCGACCTGGCCACCACCTACCGCGCCGAGGCCCACGCGCGCGACCAGCTGCTGTTCGAGATCGGCGTGATGGACTTCAACGCCTACGGCGGCGACATCACCTTCCGCATCACCCGCCCCAAGGACGGCAAGCTGGTGGCGATGGCCAAGTCCGGCTTCGTCTTCTTCAACTACCAGAGCGGCCAGGTGACGCCGATGGCGCCGGAATTCCTCGCCAAGTTCCCCAAGGTCAACCGCCTCGACTGACGCGGCGCGGCGGCGGCGTGCTGGCCAACAGCGACGTGCCCCCCGCTGTTCATCCCGCTCCGCCCGCCAGCGCCGGATAGCGTAACATGGCGGCCTGATCACTTTCACCGGGAAGCCCGCCGATGTTCCAATCCCTCCAGCGTTTGTTCGACCTGCGCCCCGACCAGGGCGAGTTCGCCGCCATCGACGCCCGCATCCGCGGCGGCGTGCGGGTCGGCGGCACCAATCTGTGGGTGCTGATCTTCGCCATCCTGATCGCCTCGGTCGGCCTGAACGTCAACTCCACCGCAGTGATCATCGGCGCCATGCTGATCTCGCCGCTGATGCAGCCCATCCTCGGCATCGGCTACGGCGCCGGCATCAGCGATTTCCGCCTGATCCGCAGCGCCGCCCGCAGCCTGCTGATCTTCACCGCCCTCAGCATGCTGACCTCGACCCTGTACTTCCTCGCCAGCCCGCTGTCGCAGGCGCAGAGCGAACTGCTGGCGCGCACCACGCCCAGCCTGTGGGACGTGCTGATCGCCTTCTTCGGCGGCTGCGCCGCGGTGGTCGCCCAGACCCGCCGCGACGAATCGAACGTGCTGCCGGGGGCGGCCATCGCCACCGCGCTGATGCCGCCGCTGTGCACCGCCGGCTACGGCCTGGCCACCGGCAACTGGCACTACCTGGGCGGCGCCCTCTACCTGTTCCTGATCAACGCCTTCTTCATCGCGCTGGCGACCTTCCTGTTCGTCAAGCTGCTGGCCTTCCCGCAGCACGAGGAGGCCGACCCGGTGCTGCAGCGGCGCGCCCACGTGGCCATCGTGCTGGGGGTGCTGGCGCTGGCCGTGCCCAGCGGCTACCTGGCCTACAGCCTGGTGCGCGACCAGCTGTTCATCGCCTCCAGCAAGCAGGTGCTGCAGCTGCTCGAGGCCGAGCCGGGCGCCATCGTGCTGACCAAGGACGTGGCGGTGCGCGCGCGCACCATCGCCGTGACGCTGGGCGGCGACGCGCTGGCGCCGGCGGTGCAGCCGCAGCTGCAGGCGCAGCTGCGCCACGACGGTTTCCCGCAGGCGCGCCTGACGCTGCGCCACGTCGGCAATGAAAAGGTCGACCTGGCCGCGCTGCGCGAACAGCTGCGGCGCGACATCTACACCAGCACCGTGGGCGAACTGGAGCAGCGCACCGCCAAGCTCGACGCCCTCAATCTGCAGCTGCTCAAGCTGCAGGAAGGCAAGAGCGAGCAAGCCCAGATCATCCGCGAGGCGCTGGCCCAGTACCCGGCCATCAAGCGCATCTCGGTCGGCGACGGCACCGCCGTCGGCCGCGCCGACCCGGCGCCGGCGGCGGTGCTGCTGGTGGTGCTGGAATCGGACCCGGTGCTGGCCGAGAGCGACCTGGCGCGCATCCGCGCCGGCCTGGCCGTGCGGCTGCCGGGCAGCACGGTGCAACTGGTGCAGCAGGACGGCGCCCCGCCCAAGCCGGCGCCGGCGCCGGCGCGCCGCAAGCGCGGCGCCTAGCGCATCCCCCTCCCGGCGCGCCTCAGGCGCGCGCGCAGCGCGGCGCCTGGTAGCGGCCGAACTCGACGCGGTCGCGGCCGGCGCGCTTGGCCCGGTACATCAGCGCGTCGGCATAGCAGAACATCGCCTCCAGGCTGTCGGGCAGCGGCGGGAACAGCGCCGCGCCGATGCTGAAGCCGACCTCCCAGCCGCGCGCGGCCATGGCCTGGTCGAGCGCCTGCTTGAGCGCGTGCGCCCGCTTGCGCGCCGCCCCCTCGTCGCACGGACTCAGGTACAGCACGAATTCGTCGCCGCCCAGGCGGCACGCCAGGTCCGATGGCCGCGACTGGCCGGCCAGGATGCGCCCGACCGTGCGCAGCAACTCGTCGCCGCCCCGGTGGCCGTAGCGGTCGTTGACTTGCTTGAACTTGTCGCAATCGATGAACAACATCAGGCCGGCCCGGTTGAGCAGGCCGGTGAGCTGGTCGCGGTGGGCCAGCACGCATTGGCGGCGGTAGGCGTGGCGCAGGCGCGCCACGATGACGACGATGGCCACGGAGGCTGCCGCGCGGAAGCCCAGGTCGAGCGCCGCCAGCCAGGGGACGGGCTCGGCGCGCAACTGCGCCAGCGGCGCCAGGTCAGCCAGGCGGCTGCGCGCGTGATCGACTTGCATAGTGAACTCACCTCCAAATCGGGGACGGATCCCGGCCGATGATATACCCGACGGCCGGGTGCGCCAATCGCGGATATACATTTGCCCAAATACATATCGACACAAATCATTTGACATCGAATGTTGCTTGTTGGTATAGTGTGTACACATTGGGATCGGGAAGTTACAGCCTGCACCAGCCGTGCGCCGGGATTGGCGGCCCGGACGGGGCGATTGCCGCTATACTGCGCGCATGAACGAACACAGCCCCCAAGTCGCCGTCAGCGATTCGATACGCATCCTGCAAAGCGTGCGCCGCATCGCGCAGACCGTCGAGCAGCATTCGAAGCGGATCACCGCCACGCACAACATCACCTCGCCGCAACTGGTCGCCCTGATGGCGATCGCGCAGCTGGGACCGAGCACGCTCAAGGCCATCGGCCGGGCGATCCACCTCAGTCCGAGCACGGTGGTCGGCATCGTCGACCGCCTGGAGGAGAAACAGCTGGTGCGGCGCGAGCGCGACACCCGCGACCGCCGCAACGTGCACGTCACGGTGACGGCGGCCGGCGAGGCGCTGATCGCGCGGGCGCCGTCGGCCTTGCCGCTGGGCTTTGCCAGCGCGCTCGAGGCGCTGCCCGAGCACGACCGCCACACGCTGGTGGTGGTGCTGGAGCAGTTCGCCACATTGCTGGAAGTAAAGGTGCCCGCCGGCGCCGCGTAACCTTCCCCGGTTCCTTCGATCGACAGGCGCGCCCATCCCGGACGCGCCATGCACGAAAGGAGGACGCATGCACCCGCACCACCGAAGTCCGGCCCCCGCCGGCACCGCGCCATCGGCGCCACAGCCCTACACCGTCATCTTCGACGCCGTGGCCGCCAGCTCCCCCGGCGGCGACGCGCCCGGCGTGGCGCCGCCCGCCGCGCCATCCACCCACGCCCTGCTGCGGCCGCTGCGCGACGGCGACGGCGCCGCCCTGCACGCGCTGGTGGCGGCCAGTCCGCCGCTCGACCTCAACTCGGTCTACGCCTACCTGCTGCTGGCCCACCACCACGGCGCCACCTGCGTGGTGGCCGACGGCGGCGACGCCCTGCTCGGCGCCATCACCGCCTACCAGCCGCCGCAACAGCCCGACACGCTGTTCGTGTGGCAGGTGGCGGTGGCGGCCGGGGTGCGCGGCGAAGGCCTGGCCGCGCGCATGCTCGACTACCTGCGCCTGCAGGTCATGGCGCCGCGCGCGCTGCGCTGGCTCGACACCACCATCACCCCCGGCAACACCGCCTCGCACCGGCTGTTTACCAGCTTCGGCCTGCGGCACGACGTCGGCTGTTCGATGACCACGCTGTTCGGCGCCGCCCAGTTCGGCGAACACGGCCACGACGACGAACGCCTGTACCACCTCGGCCCGTGGGCCTAGCCGCCCGCCCCGCCCCCCCCTTCCTACGCCATCCGACAAGGAGCAACAGATGCGCACCTTTGAACGCCTCGAATCCGAGGTCCGCGGTTATATCCGCTCATTCCCCACCATCTTCAAGACCGCCCGCAACGCCGTCCTGACCGACCAGCACGGCCACGACTACATCGACTTCCTGGCCGGCGCCGGCACGCTGAACTACGGCCACAACAATCCGGTGCTCAAGCAGGCCGTGCTCGACTACGTCAACGCCGACGGCATCGTCCACGGCCTCGACATGGCCACCAGCGCCAAGAAGGATTTCCTCAACGCCTTCGAGCAGCGCATCCTCAAGCCGCGCCACATGCACTACAAGCTGCAGTTCACCGGCCCCACCGGCACCAACGCGGTGGAGGCGGCGATCAAGCTGGCGCGCAAGGTCACCGGCCGCCGCAACGTGGTCGCCTTCACCAACGGCTTCCACGGCGTGACGCTGGGCGCGCTGTCGCTGACGGGCAACCGCAAGTACCGCGACGCCGCCGGCGTGGCGCTGGCCGACGTCCACCACGCGCCGTATTCGGGCTACCTGGGCATGGAGGTCGACACCATCGCCATCCTCGACAAGCTGATCGGCGACCCCAGCAGCGGCGTCGACCTGCCGGCCGCGGTGATCGTCGAATGCGTGCAGGGCGAAGGCGGCCTCAACGTGGCCGGCCTGAACTGGCTGCGCCACCTCGAGCAGCTGTGCCGGCGCCACCAGGTGCTGCTGATCGTCGACGACATCCAGGCCGGCTGCGGCCGCACCGGCGGCTTCTTCAGCTTTGAGCAGGCCGGCATCGCGCCCGACCTGATCACCCTATCGAAGTCGCTGTCGGGCTTTGGCCTGCCGATGGCGCTGCTGCTGCTCAAGCCCGAGCTCGACGTGTGGAAGCCCGGCCAGCACAACGGCACCTTCCGCGGCAACAACCTGGCCTTCGTCACCGCCACCGCCGCGCTCGACCACTACTGGGCCGACGGCCGCTTCCAGCGCAGCGTCGAGTTCAAGGCCGGCACGGTCGGCGCCTTCCTCGACAAGCTGGTGAGCAACTACCCGGCCGCGCAGATGACCCGCCGCGGCCGCGGCCTGATGCAGGGCCTGGCCTTCGCCGACCCGGCGCTGGCCGACGCCGTCACCAGCATCGCCTTCCAGAACGGCTTGATCATCGAGACCTCGGGCGGGCGCGACGAGGTGGTCAAGCTGCTGATGCCGCTCACCATCGAGCCCGAGCGCCTGCTGGCCGGCCTCGACATCCTCGAGGGCGCGCTGGCCGAGGCGGTCAGCCATCTGCCCGCCCGTTTTGTCCACCCCAACCAGGAGGTCCACGCATGATAGTCCGTCACCTGAAAGATATCCTCAACACCGAGCGCGACGTGCGCACCACCACCTGGGCCAGCCGCCGCCTGCTGCTGCGCGGCGACCGCATGGGCTTTTCCATGCACGAGACCACCATCTACGCCGGCACCCAGACCCACATCTGGTACCAGCACCACGCCGAGGCCGTGTACTGCGTGGCCGGCAGCGGCGAGGTCGAGCTGATCCCGTCGGGCCAGGTGTTCCGCATCGAGCCCGGCACGCTGTACGCGCTCAACCTGAACGACCGGCACTGGCTGCGCGCCGACCCGGGCGCCGACCTGCGCCTGGTGTGCACCTTCAACCCGGCCCTGGTGGGCGACGAAGTGCACGACGCCGACGGCGTCTACCCCGCCGCCCCGGCCGAAGCGTGAGGGGGCGGCCATGAACAACCAGAGCACCCCCTATATGAGCCGGGACGTCGACACGGCGGCCATCCTGGCGCGCACCGAGCCGGTGGTGTACGACCAGCCGGGCACGCCGCCGCCGGGCGCCGGCGAGGCCCTCAGCGCCGCCCAGTGCGAACGCTACCGGGAACACGGCTATTTGCTGCTGCCGCAGCTGTTCGCGCCCGAGGAAGTGGCGCTGCTGGCCGAGCAGAGCGCGCTGCTGCGCGCGCGCGCCGAGGCCGGCGCGCCGCGGGCCGCTGTCATCGCCGAGCCCGGCAGCGGCGCGCTGCGCTCGATCTTCGACGTGCACCGCGACGACGCCCTGTTCGCCCGCCTGGTGCGCGACCCGCGCCTGCTCAACGCCGCCCGCGCCATCCTCGGCAGCGAGGTCTACATCCACCAGTCGCGCATCAACTACAAGCCCGGCTTCGACGGCAAGGAATTCTTCTGGCATTCCGACTTTGAAACCTGGCACACCGAGGACGGCATGCCGGCCATGCGCGCGCTGAGCTGCTCCATCCTGCTCACCGACAACGACGAGCACAACGGTCCGCTGCTGCTGATGCCCGGCTCGCACCGCCACTTCATCAGCTGCGTCGGCGCCACCCCGGAACAGCACTACAAGCAGTCGCTGCAGCGCCAGCAGGCCGGCCTGCCCGACCCGGTGCTGCTGCGCTACCTGGCCGACCTGGGCGGCATCGTCTCGTGCACCGGCAAGGCCGGCTCGGTGGTGCTGTTCGACTGCAACCTGATGCACGGTTCCAACGGCAACATCACGCCCTACCCGCGCAGCAATGTGTTCTTCGTCTACAACAGCGTCGACAACCAGCTGCGCGCGCCGCAGGGCGGCCAGCCGCCGCGCCCCGAGCACATCGCCGCGCGCCGCTACACCGGCCCGCTGCGGCCGGCGCCGCTGGCGTGAGCATGGCGGCCGCGCCGGAAGCGTATCTGCGCAGCTTCCTGCTGTTCTTCGCGCTGTTCAACCCCTTCCTGATGAGCATTTACCTGCTCGGCCTGATACGGGGCTTGTCGACGCCGCAGTTCGCCCGCGTGCTGGCGCGCGGCAGCGCCATCAGCGCGGTGGTGTTCGTGCTGTTCGCCTGGGGCGGCGAAGCGTTCTTCCGCGACGTGCTGCAGGTGCGTTTCGCCTCGTTCCAGCTGTTCGGCGGCATCGTGTTCCTGCTGATCGGCCTGCGCTATGTATTCCAGGGCGCCGGCGCGGTCGACCAGCTGATGCGCGCCAGCCCGGCCGGGCTGGCCGGCGCCATCGCCGTGCCCATCATGATCGGCCCGGGCACGGTCAGCGCCTCGGTGGTGATCGGCAACCGCCTGCCGCTGGCCGGCGCCGCCGCCGTCATCGCCGCCACGCTGGCGCTGACGGTGCTGCTGCTGGTGTTGCTGAAATGGCTGCACGACCGCCTGCAGCGCCAGCACGCCGCGCTCACCGAGCGCTACGTCGACCTGGTGGGCCGCATGTCGGCCCTGCTGATCGGCACCATCGCGCTGGACATGATCGTCACCGGCGCCCAGCGCACCGGTTTCGCCGTGCCCATCGTCACATCCTGACCCACTCTGGAGTTGCCATGAAACTGAGCCGATACTTCCCCGCGGCGCTGGCCGCCGCCCTGCTGGCGCTGGCGCCGGCGGCCGCCGCCGAAACCACGCTGCAGCGCATCGAACGCACCGGCGCCGTGCGCGTCGGCTACGCCAACGAGGCGCCGTTCGCCTACACCCTGCCGGACGGCAGCCTGAGCGGCGAGTCGCCGGCCATCGTCAAGGCGGTGTTCGCCCGCCTCGGCGCCAACCGGGTCGAACCGGTGCTGGCCGAATGGGGCGGGCTGATCCCCGGCCTGCTGGCCGGCCGCTACGACCTGATCGCGGCCGGCATGTTCATCACGCCCGAGCGCGCCCAGGCGGTGCTGTTCAGCAACCCGCACTACCGCATCGGCGACACCCTGCTGGTGGTACGCAGCAATCCGCGCCGCCTGCGCAGCTACGGCGACCTGGCCGCCGACCGCCGGCTCAAGCTGGCGGTGCTGGCCGGCTCGGTCGAGGCCGACTACGCGCTGCAGGCCGGCGTGAGCGAGGGCCAGCTGCTGCAAGTGCCCACCAGCATGGCCCAGTTGCAGGCGGTGCGCACCGGGCGCGCCGCCGCCGCCGCCGGCACCGAGCTGAGCATGCGGGCGCTGGCGGCGCGCGACCCGGCCCGGGTCGAGGCGCTCGGCCTGTTCATCGACGACCCGCGGCACACCGGCTACGGCGCGCTGGCCTTCCGCCCCGACGACGGCGCGCTGCGCGACGCCGTCAACGCCGTGCTCAAGGACTGGATCGGCAGCGCCGAGCACCTGCGCGCGGTGGCGCCGTTCGGCTTCACCCGGATCAACCTGACCGATCGCACGGCCGAGCAGGTCATCGGCGCCGCCGCGCCGCGATGAGCGCGCTGCTGCCGCTGCTGTGGCGGGGCGCGCTGGTGACGGCGCAGGTGACGCTGCTGGCGGCCGCGCTGGCGGCGCTGCTGGCGCTGGCGGCGGCGGCGGCGCGGCAGGCGCCGTGGCGCGCGCTGCGCGCTGGCGGCGCCGCCTACGTGGCCGTGTTCCGCGGCAGCTCGCTGCTGGTCCAGCTGTTCTGGCTGTTCTACGTGCTGCCGCTGCCACCCTTCGACCTGCGGCTGGCGCCGCTGACCGTGGGGGTGCTGGGCCTGGGCCTGAACGGCGGCGCCTACGGCGCCGAATTGCTGCGCGGCGCGCTGGCGGCGGTGCCGCGCGGCCAGCACGAGGCCGCCATCGCGCTGAGCCTGCCGCCGCTGCAGCGCTGGTGGCGCATCGTGCTGCCGCAGGCGCTGCGCCACGCGCTGCCGCCGGCCACCACCCTGCTGATCGAACTGCTCAAGGGTAGCGCGCTGGTGTCGCTGGTCGGCATGGCCGACCTGAGCATGCGCGCCGGCCAGCTGGCCGAGGCCACCTTCGAGACCGGCCCGGTGTACGCGCTGGTGCTGCTGGGCTACTTCGTCATGGCGCAAGCCATCCACGGCCTGATGCGGCTGGCCGAGCGGCGCCTGGCGCGGGGACAGGCGTGACGACGGCCTGGTTCGACTGGGCCTATGCCTGGCGCATCGCGCCGGCGCTGTTGCGGGCCGGCGCCACCACCCTGTGGATCACCGCGCTGGCCTACGCGCTGGCGCTGGCCGCCGGCCTGCTGCTGGCGCTGCTGCGGCGGGCGGCGCCGCCGTGGCTGGCCTGGAGCGTCGCCGCGTTCGTCGAACTGGTGCGCAGCACGCCGCTGCTGATCCAGCTGCTGCTGCTGTACTACGTGCTGCCGGACTACGGGCCGACGCTGTCGGCGGCCGGCGCCGGCGTGCTCGGCCTTGGCCTGCACTACGCCTGCTACCTGTCGGAAGTCTACCGCGCCGGCATAGACGGCGTGGCGCGCGGCCAGTGGCAGGCGGCCCAGGCGCTGAGCCTGCCGCGCGCCCAGATCTGGCTGCGGGTGGTGCTGCCGCAGGCGCTGCCGCCGCTGGTGCCGGCGCTGGGCAACTACCTGATCGCCATGCTCAAGGACACGCCGGTGCTGTCGGCCATCACCGTCGTCGAGCTGATGTTGCGCGCCAAAAACCTGGGCGCGCACAGCTTCCGCTACATCGAACCGATCACCCTGGCCGGCCTGTTCTTCCTGCTCGTCAGCAGCGCCCTGGCGTGGCTGCTGCGCCGGCTCGAAGCGCGGCTGCGCCGCCACCAAGGACACTGAGATGGACAACTCCCCCCTGATCGCGCTGCGCGGGGTCAGCAAGCGCTACGGCGCGCACACCGTGCTCGACCGCCTGGACCTGACGGTGGCGCGCCACGAGAAAGTGGCCATCATCGGCCCCAGCGGCTCGGGCAAGTCGACCCTGCTGCGGGCGCTGATGATGCTCGAACCGATAGACGACGGCCAGATGCTGCTCGACGGCCGGCCGCTGTCGCACATGCCGCGCGGCGCCGCGCTGGTGCCGGCCGACGCCGCCTGGCAGAACGCGGCGCGCCGGCAGCTGGGCATGGTGTTCCAGAATTTCAACCTGTTTCCGCACATGAACGCCTGGCGCAACGTCGCCGAGGCGCCGCGGCGGACGCTGGGCCTGGACCGCGCCGCGGCGCGCGAACGGGCGGTGGAATTGCTGGAGATGGTGGGCCTGGGCGCCCAGCTGGAGCACTACCCGGCCCAGTTGTCGGGCGGCCAGCAGCAGCGCGTGGCGATCGCCCGCGCGCTGGCGCTGCGCCCGCAGGTGCTGCTGCTCGACGAGATCACCTCGGCGCTCGACCCGGAGCTGTGCGGCGAGGTGCTGCAGGTGATACGCCGGCTCGGCAGCGAACACCGGCTGACCATGCTGATGGTGACCCACCAGATGGGCTTTGCCCGCGCTTTCGCCGACCGCGTGTGCTTCTTCTCGGACGGCCGCATCAGCGAGCAGGGCACGCCCCAGCAACTGTTCGGCGCGCCGCGCGAGGCGCGCACCCGGGCCTTCCTGAGCGCCGTTGCCGACGCCCTGTGACCACCAAGCAACGACCTGGAGTACGCCATGCCGACCGCCACTTTTCTCGACAACGACCCGGCTGCCGTTCCTGTGGCTGCTGTTCGCGCTGGTGGCGCTCGACAACCTCGGCTTCAACATCACCACCCTGATCGCCAGCCTGGGCATCGGCGGCATCGCCGTCACGCTGGCGCTGCAAAACATCCTGGGCGACCTGTTCGCCTCGCTGTCGATCGTGCTCGACAAGCCGTTCGCCGTGGGCGACTTCGTCACCGTCGACGAACTGGCCGGCACGGTGGAATTCATCGGCCTGAAGACCACCCGGCTACGCAGCCTCAGCGGCGAGCAAATCGTCTGCGCCAACGGCGACCTGCTCAAGAGCCGCATCCGCAACTACAAGCGCATGCAAGAGCGCCGCGTGCTGTTCGAGCTGGGCCTGCTGTACCAGAGCACGCCGGCCCAGCTGGAGGCGGTGCCGGGCCTGGTGCGCGCCGCCGTCGAGGCCCAGCCCGACACGCGCTTCGAGCGCGCCCACTTCAAGGGCTTCGGCGCATCGTCGCTGGACTTCGAGGTGGTCTACCACGTCACCGTGCCCGACTACGCGCGCTACATGGATGTCCAGCAGGGCATCAACCTGGCGCTGGTGCGCGCCTTCGCCGGCGCCGGCATCGGCTTCGCCTACCCGAGCCGCACCGTGTTCCTGGTCCACCAGGACGGCGCGGCGGCGCCTTAACGCCGCGCCAGCGCCGGCGCGATGGTCCGCTTGAACCAGTCGTCGAGCATCGGCTTTTCATAGCGCAGCGTATCGCTGTCGCTGTAGCGGCTGACGCCCTGCAGGTAGTTCATGTTCGACAGCTGCTCGTCGCCGCTGCGCAGCGTCTGGCCGTCCTGCTCCAGCGTGTAGCGCAGGTGCATGCGCGGCCAGTCGGCGCCGCCGTTGAGCACGCGGATATCCTCGCCGCCGTGACGGCGCGGCCACATGCGGCCCGCCAGGTCGATGTCGAGCACCTCGATCTTCAGGGTCTGGCCGGCCGGCAGCTTCGGGTTCAGGGTGGCGAAATAGTCGCTGAAATCCTTCAGCACGCGTTCGCGGTCGACGGCGTTGCGCGGCACGTCGGTATAGTCGTCCGGCTTGACGTAGCTGACGCTGACGTCGGCCCAGGCGGCGCTGGCCAGCAGCGCCAGGGCGGCCGCCGGCAGGGTACGGGTGAGTCCTCGCATGTGCTTCTCCTTCACGGTTGATGCTGTCAATATAGCCCGTTTCGCCGCCGCCGGCCCGCCTTGAATCGCTTTGTTACCGAACTTACTTTAGCCCACGTTTTGGCCCATGTCACGCCCCTGTCATATCAAAACACTACTATTGCGCCGGTCGAGGTGACGCCACCGCCTCGCATGATGCCGCGCCCGGCGCCGCACATGGAATGGCCACTATTACCACAGGATTTTCCCATGACCGAGTCGCTCGATCTGTCCCGCCGCAACATCCTCAAATTCTTGTCCAGCGCGCCGCTGCTGCCGCTGGCCGGTGGCGGCGCCACCGCCGCCCTGCTGGCCGCCTGCGGCGGCGGCGACACCGCCGCCGCCGCGCCGCAGCTGCTGTCCGTGAGCTTCACCGGCATGGCCGCGCCGTCCCTGGGCAACGCCGCCGCCATGGCCACCACCACCGTCGGTTCGACCTTGAACATGACCTACTCCGACGGCAAGACCCAGCCCTATTCGCTGGCTTACCAGACCTTCTTCATCACCGGCGCCAACGTCTCCAACGGCAACGGCGGCACCGTGCTGGCCGGCGGCTACTACGACATCAACAACGCGCCCATCGTCGACAAGACCGACGCCGCCCAGCGCCAGTTCTTCTCCGACTGCCCGGACGGCACCTCGCTGCTCAAGCTGGCCGCGCCGACCGTGGCCGGCGTCAAGGGTAACACCGTGTTCGCCGTGGTGCAGTTCGAATACGCCACCCGCAACGTCAAGGGCGACTCGATGTACGGCATGCTGCCGTCGCCGATCGCCGTGCTGACCCTGGACCAGGACAAGACCACCGGCGCGCTGTCGCTGGTGAAGTACCACAACGTCAACACGGCCGGCGTCAACGGCCTGTGGATCACCTGCGGCGCCAGCCGCTCGCCGTGGAACACCCACCTGTCGAGCGAAGAGTACGAGCCGGACGCGACCGTCATCGACAAGAACACCCAGTTCGCCGCCTTCAGCACCAATCTGTACGGCGACGCCACCAAGGCCAACCCTTACCACTACGGCCACATGCCGGAGATCACCGTCAACCCGGACGGCACCGGCAGCATCAAGAAGCACTACTGCATGGGCCGCATCTCGCACGAACTGGTGCAGGTGATGCCGGACGAGCGCACCGCGCTGATGGGCGACGACGCCACCAACGGCGGCCTGTTCATGTTCGTCGCCGACAAGGCGCAGGACCTGTCCTCCGGCACCCTGTACGTCGCCAAGTGGAGCCAGAAGAGCGCCGACAACGGCGGCTCGGCGACGCTGTCGTGGATCAAGCTGGGCAGCGCCACCAGCGCCGAGATCAAGGCCCTGGCCGACACCCTGAAGGCGGCCGACATCGTCAGCGTCAAGACCACCGATCCGGCCGACGCCGCGTACACCAAGATCCCGTTCGGCGGCAAGACCAACTGGGTCAAGTTCGTGCCGGGCAAGGAAAAGGCCGCGGCCTTCCTGGAAACCCACCGCTACGCCGCGTTCAAGGGCGGCAGCCTGGGCTTCACCAAGATGGAAGGCACGACCGTCAACGCCAAGGACAAGGTCGCCTACAGCGCGATGAGCTACATCCAGGCCGCGATGACCAACGGTTCGGGCGGCATCTCGATCAAGGGCCCGAACGCCGGCATCGTCTACGCGCTGAACCTGAAGGCCGGCCAGGTGGACGACAGCGGCGCCGCCATCAACAGCGAATGGGTGCCGGTCGACATGGCCGCCGTGCCGGCGCTGGTGGGCGAGGACCTGGCCAAGCCGGACGCGCTGGGCAACCTGGCCAATCCGGACAAGATCGCCAATCCGGACAACATCAAGTTCTCGGAAAAGCTGCGCACCCTGTTCATCGGCGAGGACAGCGGCCTGCACGTCAACAACTTCCTGTGGGCCTACAACGTCGACACCAAGGCGCTGACGCGCCTGCTGTCGACGCCGGCCGGCGCCGAGTCGACCGGCCTGCACGCGGTCGACGACATCAACGGCTTCGCCTACATCATGAGCAACTTCCAGCATCCGGGCGACTGGGAAGCGGCCCTGCACAGCAAGGTGCAGACCACGCTGGACCCGCTGATCCGCGCCAACTACCGCGACCGCTTCGGCGCCGCCGTCGGCTACCTGACCGGCATGCCGGCCGTGAAGTAAGCGCTTGAACTAGTTACCCCAGCTGTCCCGGCCCGCAACGAGCGTCACGCTCCTTGCGGGCTTTTTTCATCACCCCTGCTACAAAGATCCCAAGCTGAGCTAAACTCTGGCAATCCCCCAAGAGCTGGACATCCAATGCGCTTTGAACCAGACAAAGTGCATCAGATTTTCCACCAGAGGAAACTGATGCGCAATTGGTCCGGCTTTCGTCCGAAAGAAAATCATCGGGGTTTGATCATGGGTACAGCATTGTTGGCTGACGCGGCGGGCATCTTCATCGTCGGCATGACACGCCAGATTGAACTACGCGTCGCTACCGTGGTCAGCGATTGTTTGATGACATTCTCCATTTTTCAACGAATGGCTTCTCATCGACAGCGGATTTATCAACGAGAAGTCTGCCCGCGCGATAAGCTCAGCCACAACGGAGATCCTGCCATCTATGGCCCACATGAACACCTGCCAAACGAGGAAGTTTACGCGGTCTCAGAGACAAGCGTAGACTGCGATAACTGGCAGGGTAGTTTTTCTTGGTTTTTATCGAGAACCAATATTGAATCTTTCGTTTTGGAGCAACCATGTTGACCTGCGAATGGGCACAGACGCTCACTAGATATGACTGCAAAACCGTCCGCGGAATTACCGGAAGTAACGGCCTGAGAATCGGAACGCCGTTTAGCCTCCCCGATGGCGCAGCAATTAATATCTATCTCATGGAAGCCGGCGAAAAACACATCCTGATCAGCGACAACGGCGACACCTTGGCACATCTGTCATCGCTGGGAATCGACCTTGCACATCATTCCAGAATGCGGGCATTGCGCGATGTGGTCAGTGGACATGGAATCACGCTCAGTGAAAATGGTGACTTTACTATGCTCGCCCAACAACAAAATCATGAGGAAAGTGGGCGATGTCGTGAACGGCCCTTTCGCCGATCAAGTATCGACACTCATGATTGTTGACGACCGCGTTGACCCGCACAAAGCTCAAAGTGAGATGGCGATACTGTCATCCATTGTACGTACCCAGCCTTTTTCTGGCCTGATGATTCCTCTTCATTAGCTCATGCTCAAAATTCTCCAGACACTGTCTGGAGAATTCTTCCGTCCAACAGCCACGCATCGCTTTGTTGCACATCCCGATAAAATAATTCTCACGGAGATAGCAATATTGCCAAAAACGAAGTATTGTTTCGGCTGCACATAGGCGTTACAGAAGACTAACGCTGCGCCGCCGCGGTCAAACGCGCCGTACAATCAGAGCGCCCGGATCGCCTCGGGAGTGTTGTGCAAAGCAACAGGAATTTTTGTTGCCTGTTGTTAAGAGCAGTGGGTAAGACTACAATCGAAAAACTATTTGGTAGTGCCATTTTGCGGAACTCGTCCCTATGTCTTTTTTGTCTTCTGCCTCGCCTAAGCTAGCGCCCTGGAAAGTCCTGTTGGTCGACGACGAACCGGACATCCACGACATCACCAAACTGACGCTGAGCCGCTTCCGCCTCGACGGCCGCGCCCTGAGCTTCGTGCACGCCTACAGCGGCGCCGAGGCCAAGCAAGTGCTGGCGCGCGAAACCGACATCGCGCTGGTGTTCCTCGACGTGGTGATGGAAAAGGAAGACAGCGGCCTGGAAGTGGCGCGCTGGATGCGCGAAGACCTCGACAACCAGTTCACCCGCATCGTGCTGCGCACCGGCCAGCCCGGCCAGGCCCCCGAAGAACGCGTGATCGTCAACTACGACATCAACGACTACAAGGAAAAGACCGAGCTCGACCGCACCAAGCTGTTCACCACCACCTTCGCCGCGCTGCGCGCCTACCGCGACATCATGAAGGTCGAGGAGGCGCGCCGCCAGCAGCTGAACTACCGCGAAGGCCTGGAGCGGGTGATCGCCGCCTCGGCCCACATCTTCCAGCAACGCAACCTGAAGGACTTCGCCAACGGCCTGCTGCAGCAGGTGGTGGCGCTGCTGCGCCTGGAACACAGCATGCTGCTGCGCCTGCGCGGCGCCACCGCCATCAGCGGCGAGAACGACTACGAAATCCTGGCCCAGATCGGCGACCAGGACGGCACCCTGCTCAGCCCCGACGTGCTGGCCCAGCTCGACGCCGCCAAGAGCAACAAGATCTCGCGCGTCGAAGGCGACACCTACATCGGCTACTTCCCCAACAGCAGCGGCAAGGCCTCGCTGCTGGTGCTCAAGGGGGTCGAGGAAATCTCCGAGATCGACACCAAGCTGCTCGAAGTGTTCTGCTCCGGCGTCGCCATCGCCTTCGACAACATCCTCTTGACCCAGGAGATCACCGACACCCAGGCCGAGCTGATCCTGCGCCTGGGCGACGTGGTCGAGTCGCGCTCCAACGAGGCGGGCAACCACGTGCGCCGCATGTCGGAAGTGTGCCACCTGCTGGCCCAGGCCTCCGGCATGCCGGACGATGAAACGGCCGTGCTGCGCCACGCCGCGCCGATGCACGACATCGGCAAGATCGCCACGCCGGACGCGGTGCTGCTCAAGCCGGGCAAGCTCGACGCGGCCGAGTGGGAAATCATGAAGCAGCACCCGACCGTCGGCCTGTCCATCCTGGACGGCTCGCAGCGCCCGATCCTGAAGGCGGCCGCCGTGATCGCCCACCAGCACCACGAAAAATTCGACGGCAGCGGCTATCCGCAAGGCCTCAAGGGCCACGACATCCACCTGTACGCGCGCATCGTCGCCGTGGCCGACGTGTTCGACGCGCTGATGCACAAGCGCTGCTACAAGGAAGCCTGGCCGATCGACAAGGTAATCGCGCACCTGCGCGAAGTGGCCGGCCATCACCTCGACCCGGTCTACGTCGACCTGCTGTGCCAGAACATCGACAAGGCGGTCGCCATCAACGAGCGCTTCCCGGACTGAGCCGGCCGGGCGCGGCGCCCCGGGGCGCCGCCGCCACGCCTACTTGCGCTTGATCTTGGGGAAGCGCAGCTTGTAGTGCAGGCCCATGCCCGGCGCGCTGACCACCTTGATGGTGCCGCCCAGCGCGCCCGTCACCAGGTTGTACAGGATGTGCGCGCCCAGGCCGCTGCCGCCCGAGCCGCGCTTGGTGGTGAAGAAGGGGTCGAACAGCTGCGCCAGGGTGCTGTTGTCCATGCCGGCGCCGTCGTCGCTGTAGTCGAAGTCGACGAAGTCGCCGTCGACCTTGCCGCTGATCCTGATCTTGCCGGACTCCCCTTCCTCGAAGCCGTGCACCAGCGAGTTGACCACCATGTTGGTGACGATCTGCGACACCGCGCCGGGGAAGCTGGCCATGTTGATGTGCTCGTCGCAATCGATCTCGACGGCGATCGGCTTGCCCTTCAGCTTGGGCTGCAGCGACAGCAGCACCTCGTCGAGGTATTTGCGCAGGTTGAAGCTGCGGATATCGTCGGACGACTGGTCCACCGCCACCTGCTTGAAGCTGCGCACCAGCGCCGCCGCCCGCTGGGTGTTGCTGGTCATGATGCGCAGCGATTGCGAGATGATGTCGAAGAACTGGTTCAGGCCGTCCTCGTCCAGGGTGCCGGCCGCCATGTCCTCGCGCGTCAGCTTGAGCTCCTCCACCAGGTGGCTGGTGGCCGTCACGCAGATGCCCAGCGGCGTGTTGATCTCGTGCGCCACGCCGGCCACCAGCCGCCCCAGCGAGGCCAGCTTCTCCTGCCGCACCAGTTCGCCCTGCGCGTCCTTGAGCGAGGTCAGCGCGTTCTCCAGCGCCGCGTTCTGTTCCTCCAGCGCCTCCTTGGCGCGGCGGATCTCGCGGTCGGCCTGCATGCGCGCGATCGCCACCGCCACGTGGCTGGCCATGAAGGCCAGGATCTCGAGGTCAGCCTGGGTGTAGGTCACCGCGTCGTCATAGCTCTGCACGATGATCACGCCATAGGCCACGTCGCCCAGCAGCATCGGCGCGCCCATCCAGCTGGCGATGTCGACGTTGCCCAGCGGGTGCTCCATCTCGCCGCTGGCCACCAGCGCCTGGAAGCCGGCGCGGTCGAGCAGCATCGCCTGCTTGCGCTGCAGCACATACGAGGACATGCCGACGCCGTAGTCGAAGCGCTTGACCGGCGCCTGCTGGTCCTTCTGGTCGACGAAATACGGGATGCTGATTTCCTTGGTGTCCGGGTGGTACAGCGCCATCAGGAAATTCTGCGCCGGCACCAGCTCGCTGATGATCTGGTGCAGCCGCATGTTCAGGCGGCTGCCGCCGGTGGCCGTGGCCGACAGGTTGGCCAGCTCGTACAGCGCGCGCTGGATGTTCTCGGCGCGGCGCCGCTCGGCCACCTCGTGCGCCAGCAAGGCGGTGCGCTCCTGCACCGCGCGCTCGAGCCGGTCCATGCTCTGCAAGCCTTGCAGCGCGCTCGATACCTGGTTGGCGATCAGCGCGAACAGCGCCTGGTCTTCCTCGCTGAAGGTGTGTTCCTTGTCGTAGCTCTGGATCACGATCGCGCCCAGCGACTGGTGGTTCTGGTCCAGCAGCGGACAGCCCATCCAGTGCTCGGCGATGGTGCCGATGCCGAAGCCGGCGTTGGCCTCGCGCCTGGACACGTGCTCGGCCGCCGTCATCACCATGCGCTCGCGGGTGGCGATCACGGTCGCCGTCGGCGACTCGCCCTCGACCAGCTCGAACAGCGCGTCGCGGCTGGGCGGATCGTCCACCTCGTCGACGAAATACACGAAGCGCACCTGGTTGACCGGTCCGTCGCGGTCGCTCAGGGCCACGAAGAAATTGGCGGCATACATGATGCGGCCCAGCGCCGCATGCACGGCCTGCAGGAACTCGCTGATATCGGTGCAGCTGCTCGACTTCTGGCCGATTTCCAGCAGCATGGTTTGCACGGCTTCCAGGCGGGTGAGACGACTTTCCATCGATTTTCCTAGTGTGAGGTAATGCGCATAGGAAATACTAGCAGGTCCGGCCCGCCCCGGCCACAGAAACAGCCAGGCCGCGAACGCCTTAAAATGGTTTGCGGTAGCCGTTTTCCATCCAGGCCGAGGCGCTTATCACGCTCAGCTTGAAGGTCGGCGCCACCCGCACCCGCGCCAGCTCCTCGCCGTACGGGTCGTAGGCGCTCAGCGTGGCGTACGGGTCGTCCTCGTCGGGCACGATGTCGAGGCAGACCTTGACCTGGCCGTCCTCACCGTTGACGAAGACGTTCTTGTGCAGCTGGGCGTGCAGCTGCTGCTCGTGGCGGCGGATCACCTCGTTGGCGGTCTTGACCAGGGTGTTGAAGGCGTTGACGTCCAGCGGCTTGGGGTTCTTCTTGTCGCGGCCCATGGTCCACGGCCCCACCAGCGCCGGCTCCGGCTCGCCATCCTTGATCATCGCCACCGCCCAGCCCTCGTCGTCATCGTTCTTGATGACGCGCGCGGTCCAGCCGTTCCCCTGCCACACGCGCGCCTCCTGGATCGGGGCGTCGTCGTCCTGCTGCTGTTCGGTATCGGGGTAGTCTGCGCTCATGCTGTCGGCTCGTGGTGAAAGGTGGTTGGGGGTGAAATGATAAGCGGCCAGCCCCGTAACAACAATAGAAAGTCATAGATCAAGCGCAAACCGGCCGCCGCCGGCCCGGCGCAGCGGCTGTTTGTTTTTCGCACCAAACTGTCAAATTAATGCCGCACGGCACATGACTTTCATCATAGCAACTTACTCCCCGTTCAAGGGCTGGGGCCGCTATTTGCGTGGCCGCCGGCGCCCCGATGTGACAAACCAGCGCCAGGATTAACATAAACCGAAGAAATACTCTAAATCTGCACGGGCGTTGCCAACGAAATATTATTATTATCATTCTTGAATCATCAGTTTCCAGCGGTTAATAAATATTCAAGCACGGCGCTATCGTTCGCCGCTCTCACATAAGGAACACAATATGTCCATGTCCAAAACCTTGCTCGCCCTCGGCCTGGCCGGCGCCGCGCTCAGCGCCAACGCCGCCGTCACCTACACCGCCACCGCCGGCCTCACCTCCGGCGTGGCGGGGGTCACCACCAACACCTTCGACGATGGCCTGCTGCCGGTCGGCTTCGCCACCTACGACCACCTCGGCGCGCTGATCCCGGCGCCGGGCAATTCCAGCTACGCCGCCGAGCCGCCGGGCGACGTCACCACCTTCTTCTCGGTCGGCGTGAGCAACGGCCAGCCGTCGTCGTCCAGCGTGACCTTCGGCGGCCTGGGCGTCAGCTATTTTGGTTACTACATGGGTTCGCCGGACAACTACAACATCGTCACCCTGTACAGCGGCAACACGATGGTGCTGCAGATCAACGGCAGCGACATGGCGACCGCCGCCAGCCTGGTGGCCGACGGCAACCAGCACGTCGGTTTCTACATGAACTTCGCCGCCAACGGCGGCACCAACATCACCAAGGTCACGTTCTCGTCCAACCAGAACGCCTTCGAGTCGGACAACCACTCCTACATCTCGGCCGTTCCGGAACCGGAAACCTTCGCGATGCTGCTGACCGGTCTCGGCCTGCTGGGTCTCGCCAGCCGCCGCGGCAAGGCCGACAACGACGAAAAATTCTATTGAATCCGGTAGGCCCAGCACCAAAGCCCGCGGCTAGCGGGCTTTTTTTACGTCTGGCGGTATGGCGATCAGTCGGTGGCGTTCAGCACGAGATGCACGGCCGCGGCGGCGGCATGATCGGCGGCCGCAAGGGCGTGACGCGCGGATCGATGGCCGGGTCCGGCATGTGGTAACTGAACGGTGTAATGATGATAGGCGGTATCGTCGGCGGCGCCGATGGCGGGCCCTTCGGTCCCCCGCCGGAAAGCTGCTGGACGCTACGTTGGCGCCGAGTCCGCTTGCACATCGAGGATATCGATAGCCCCTCGCTCAATTCTAGCCAAGCCATGTTCTAGCCCTCCCTGCAATACGTAGATTATCAGTATAGGCGGGCATAACTTTAAATCAAGGAGCATTCCCCGCTCATCGCGCCGGACCGGCATTCCATCCCGCCAATTTGCCGCTCTGTCGCAATCCGCTGGCCGTTGCCGGGCGCGCTGGGTACAGTTCAACCATGCCTAACGGCACAAGCAACACAGAACAACCCAACCACCGAGGTCAGCCATGAAAATCACCGCTAAAAAACTGGTATTCGCCGCCTTTATCGTCCTGCTGGCCGCCTGCGCATGGCAGTCGGTGTTTGGTGACGGCATGCACGTCAACATCGACGGCGACGAGATCGACGGCCCGATCGGCTTCCTGCTCGGCACCCTGTTCGCCGGCGGCGGCCTGCTGATCGCCACCGTGGCCGTCACCTGCGCGGCCGTGTTCGTCGGCGTGCTGTTCGCCGGCCTGGGCATCCTGATGATCAGCGGCATGGTGCTGCTGGCGGTGGTGGTGGCGGCGGCGGTCTCGCCCCTGTTGCTGCCGCTGCTGATCCCGGTCGGCATCTACATGATCTTCCGCTCGCGCTCCCGCAAACAGCAGCAGCGCGCCATGCTGGAACACGCAGTCTAAGCAGCACCCACCGTTTCAACCGGAAGCGGCCGGGACCTGAACTCCCGGCCGATCCGCCTCCGCCCGCATCCCCTCTTCGGCCAGCGCCACCCGGTTGCGCCCGCCGCGCTTGGCGCAGTACAAGGCCTGGTCGGCGCGCCGCAGGGCCACATCGCCGCCGCTGTCGGCCGCGCCCAGCGCGGCGATGCCGATACTCACCGTCACCGTCAGCTTCACCGCCAAGCCCGCCTCGGGGTCGACCAGCATGGCCGATTGCGCCACCCGCAGGCGCAATCGCTCGGCGTACAGCGCCGCCGCCTCCGGCCCGGTGCCCGGCAGCAGCAGCGCGAACTCCTCGCCGCCGATGCGGCCCAGCAGGTCGATCTTGCGCTGGCCGTCGCGCAGCAGCGCGCCCAGCTGGCGCAGCACGGCGTCGCCGGCCGCGTGGCCGTGCTCGTCGTTGATGTGCTTGAAATGGTCGACATCGAGCAGCAGCACCACGGCGCCGGCGCCGCTGCCGCTGTCGCGCTGCAGGCGGGCGTGCTCGTCCTCCAGGCGGCGCATGAACTCGCGCCGGTTCGGCAGGCCGGTGAGGAAATCAGTGGTGGCCAGCACGCGCAGCTCGTCGTCCATGCGGCGCCGCTCGGTCACGTCCAGGGTCGAGACGATGACGAAATCGAGGCTGTGCGCATGGCCCGGCATCACCAGCAGGGTCAGCTCGTTGAGCCGGGTGCTGCCGTCGAGCCGGGTGTAGCTGCCCTCGCAGGCGAAGAAGTGCTGGCCCTGGGCCAGCGCGGTCAGCGCCCGCGCGAAGCTGGGCATGGCGGCCAGGTCGAAGTTTTGCGCCAGGCTCAGCTGCGAGAGCTCCTTGCGCCCCGGTTCCGCCCCGACCTGCGCCAGCGCGGCGGCGTTGACGTCGACGATGCGCACCAGCGCGGCCAGGCGCCGCAGCTGGCTGGCGTTGGCCTGCAGGTAGCGGCCCAGGTCGTCGACCCCGGACAATTCCAGCTCGGCCAGCGCGGCGTGCACGCCCGACCAGTCCTGCTCCCACAGCGCCACCGGCGCGTGGTCGTACAGGCTGCGGAAGCGCGCCTCGCCGGCGCGCAGCGCCACCGCCGCCTGCGCCTGCTCGATGGCGATGCCGGCCAGCCGCGCGGCCTGCTCGATCTGCGCGATATTGGCCAGGCTGGGCAGGCGGGCGTCGTGGTGGTAGATGGCGAAGGTGCCCAGCACATTGCCGCCGGCGCCGTAGATCGGATCGGACCAGCACGAGCCCAGCCGCGCCTGCAGGGCCAGGTCGCGGTACTCCGTCCAGGCCGACGCCTGGCGGATGTCCTCGACGATCACCCGGCTGCGCGTCAGCAGCGCCTGGGCGCAGGCGCCCGGCGCGCCGTGGATGGAGCGCCCGTGCACGGCGGCGTTGAAGAAGGCCGGCAGGCTGGGCGCGGCGCCCACCAGCAGGTGCTCGCCGCTCTCGTCGAGCAGCAGGATGCTGCACAACATTTCCTCGTTGCCCGCTTCGACACCCTGCACCACGCTCTCGAGGATGGTCGTCAGCGGCGCGCCGGTGGCCAGCAGCTCCAGCACGTGGCGCCGGGTCTGTTCGCGCTGCTCGCCCTGGGTGCGCTCGGTGATGTCGCGGAACGACCATAGCCGCGCAGGCTCGCTGCCCAGCAGCAGGCCGCGCGTGTGCTGCTCAAGCACGCGGCCGTCCTTCAGGTGCAGCAATTCCAGCCGGCTGGCCTGTTGCAGGCCCGGCGGCGCCGGCTGCTGCGGCCCCGGCTCCAGCAGCATCGCCTGACCGGGATGGAGCATCTGCTGCGCCATGTGCGACATCAGCGCGGCGCCGTCGGCCTGCCAGTCCAGGTGCTCGGGCAGGTTCCACAGTTCGCGGAAACGGCGGTTGGCGTTGAGCACTCCGCCTTGCAGGTTGTCGACCAGGATGCCGTCGACGGTCGAATCTAGAATGCTGCGCAACATGGCCTGGCTGCGCTGCGCGCCGTCGGCCAGCACCAGCAGCGCGGCCTGGCCCTCGCGCAGCTCGCCGCTGAGGCGCTCGGCGCGCGCCTGGGCGGCGCGGGCCCGCACGCGGCCGCGCGCCAGCAGCCAGGTCAGGCCGGCCAGCAGCGCGCTCAGCAGCACGCCGCTGACGGCGACCTGCAAGGCCTGGTCGCGTTCCGCCGCCGCCCGCGCGCCGATGTCCAGCGTCCAGCGGTGGCCGCCGACGCTGATCTGCTGCAGGCTGTGGCGCGGCCCGGCGCCGCTGCCCGGATGGCTGTCGTACATCAGCGCCGCCGGCGCGACGGCGTCGCCGTCGTAGATCTTCACATCCAGCGCGCCGGCGCGCGGCCCGCCCAGCCCCGCCATCAGCTCGCCGACCCGGAACGGCGCATACACCCAGCCCTCGATGGCGCTGCGCCGCGCCGCCGCCGTGCCGGCCGGCTGCCAGCGGCGATATACCGGCAGTACCAGCAGAAAGCCCGACTGGGCCGGCCCGACCTCCTGCGCCTCCTGCACCAGCCGGATCTTGCCACTGACGGCGGGCAGGCCGGAGTCGCGCGCCCGCTCCAGCGCGCCGCGCCGCACCGGCTCGGAAGCGGCGTCGTAGCCGAAGGCGCGCCGGTTGTTGTCGTCGAACGGTTCGAGGTAGACCACCGGCGCGTACCAGGCGCGCGCGCCGTCCGGCCGCACGCGGTAATCGGCATGGCCGCCCAGCCGTATCAGGCGTTCGTGTGGACCGCGCTGCGCCGCTGTCACCAGCGCCATGTAGCCGACGCCGTGGATGCCGGGGAAATGCAGGTTGAGGTTTTGCCCGGCCAGGTAGCTGCGGAACTCGTCGCGCTCGACCGCGGCGGAGCTGGCGAACAGGCCCTGCACGCCGTACAGCACCTGCACATAGGTCTGCATGCGCCGGTCGAGGTTGTTGACCAGTTCGCGCACCCGGCTGTCGAAGTCCGCCTGCGCCTGCCGGTCGGCGTGCTGGCGCGCGCCCTGCCACAGCACGCCGGTCGCGCCCAGGCAGCAGGTCAGCACCAGCAGCGGCAGGACGCTCGGCGAGAGCATGTCCCGCACCAGCCGGCGCAGCCGTGCCTGGGCGGCGGCGGACATCTACCCCTCGCTGCCCGCGAACTGCCGGTAGCCGCGCGCGCGCAGCGCGCACGCCGGGCAGGTGCCGCAGCCGTAGCCCCAGTCGTGCAGCGCGCCGCGCTCGCCCAGGTAGCAGGTGTGGGTGCCGTCGCGGATCAGGTCGACCAGCGCCTGGCCGCCCAGCTCCCGCGCCAGCTCCCAGGTCTGGCGCTTGTCGCGCCACATCAGCGGGGTTTCCAGCTTCAGGCGGGTGGCCATGCCCAGGTTGAGCGCGACCTGCAGCGCCTTCATGGTGTCGTCGCGGCAGTCCGGGTAGCCGGAGAAGTCGGTCTCGCACATGCCGCCCACCAGCACCGTCAGGCCGCGGCGGTAGGCCACGGTGGCGGCCACCGTCATGAACAGCAGGTTGCGGCCGGGCACGAAGGTGTTCGGCAGGCCGTTGGCCTGGGTTTCGATGGCGATATCGTGCGTCATCGCGGTCTGCGAAATCTCGGAGATCAGCGACAAGTCGATCATGTGGTCCTCGCCCAGCTTGGCGTTCCACTCGGGAGAGAGGGCGCGCAGGCGTTCGATCACGGTCGGGCGCACGGTCAGCTCGACGGCGTGGCGCTGGCCGTAGTCGAAGCCGATGGTTTCCACGCGCGCGTAGTGCTTCAGCGCCCAGGCCAGGCAGGTGGTGGAGTCCTGGCCTCCGCTAAACAGGACCAGGGCGGTATCGGTAGGCAGCATTACTTTGTTCTTTCAAGGACTTGCAAGGCGTTGCAACGTTATAAGTACGCCATCTTTTAGGGCAATCCGGTAACATGGCAAGCAGCGTACACCCAGATGGAGTCACATGTTACCGGCATCGCCAGCAAAAATATTGGCAGGATCACGAATTTTGGCACAAGTTGTGACAAAAGTATCCGGCCGCCTCGCCATAGCGGGCATCTCGGCCGGGGCGCTGGCCACCGTCGCGTTGCCCGCCGCCGCCCAGGGCCTGCACTACGACGTCCACATCGACGCCCCCGGCGCGCTGACCGAACTGCTGCGGCAAAACCTTGACCTGGTGCGCTTCCGCGGCAACGCGCGCATGGACCGCGAACAGCTGCTGCGCCTGGTGCGCGCCGCGCCGGCCCAGGTCAAGACGCTGGTGGCCACCGACGGCTACTACTCGCCGGTGGTGAGCGCCCGCCTCGAGCGCGACGGCGACACGCCCAGGGTCGAGCTCAGCGTGCAGCCGGGCGAGCCGGTGCGGGTCGGCGAGATCGACCTGGTGCTGCAGGGCTTCGCGCCCGTGCCCGGTCTGGCCGCAAACCAGCAGTTCGACACCGCCGCGCTGAAGGCCGGCTGGACGCTGAAAAAAGGCCAGGTGTTCCGCCAGACCGACTGGGAGCAGGCCAAGCGCGGCCTGCTGCGCCAGGTGGTGCAGACGCGCTACCCGCGCGCGCAGCTGGCCGACACCCAGGCCACGGTGGACCCGGACCAGCATCTGGCCGCGCTGCGGGTGGTGCTCGACAGCGGACCGGAACTGCGTTTCGGCGCGTTGCGCATCGAAGGCCTGAAGCGCTACCCGGCCGCCATCATCCGCAACCTGAACCCGATCCACCCCGGCGACTACTACAGCGAGGCCGCGCTGCAATCCTACCAAGCGCGGCTGCAGGACACCGGCTACTTCAGCAGCGTGGAAGTGAGCGCCGACATGGGCGCGGTCCTCAACGAGCAGCTCGAGGCGGGCGCCGCCACCCCGGCGCAAAACGCCGACGCCGCGATGGCGCCGCTGCCGCTGCTGGTGCGCGTGACCGAGAACAAGCGCCGCAACGTCAGCGCCGGCCTGGGTTTCAGCACCAACACCGGCAACCGCGCCTCGCTGAGCTATGACGATCTGGCGGTGTTCGGCCTGCGCATGAAAAGCGCGCTGACGCTGGAGACCAAGAAGCAGACCGCGCGCAGCGACTTCTACTTCCCCACCACGGTGGACGGCTACAACGACAGCTTTGGCGCCTCGTTCGAGCGCAGCGACATTTCGGGCGAGGTCACCAGCGTGGCCAGCGTGGCCGGCAAGCGCGCCTGGGGCACGCCGCTGCTCGAGCGCAGTTTTTCGCTGGAGCTGCTGACCGAGACCAAGACGCTCGACGGCGTCCCGTCCAGCACCAGCAAGAGCTTGCCGCTGACCTACGGCGTCACCTGGCGCAAGCTGGACAACCTGCTGTTCCCGACCAGGGGCTACGCGCTCAACACGCAGCTGGGCGGCGCCCTGCTGCCGATCCTGACCGACCAGGCCTTCGTGCGCGGCTATGCGCGCACCGTGTGGTACCGGCCGCTGACTACCAGCACCAACCTGATACTGCGCGGTGAGCTCGGCGCGCTGGCCTCGCGCGACAAGAACGGCGTGCCGGCCGTGTACCTGTTCCGCGCCGGCGGCGACCAGTCGGTGCGCGGCTACGCCTTCCAGGAGCTGGGCGTGCACGAAGGCACTGCGATCACCGGCGGCCGCTACCTGGCCACCGCCAGCGCCGAGTTCCAGTACTGGTTCAAGCCCACCTATGGCGCGGCGCTGTTCTACGACGCCGGCAACGCCGGCGACACTTTCAACGCGCTGCATCCGAAGTCCGGCTACGGCGTTGGCGGCCGCTGGAAGAGTCCGGTCGGCCCGATCAACGTCGATGTCGCCTACGGCCACGCGGTACGCAAATATCGATTGCATTTCTCGCTGGGATTCACTTTCTGATGGCCGACAAAAACAACAATCCGCCAGCGGACGCGCCGGCGATCCCCCGCCGCCGTTGGCCGCGACGCGTGCTGATTGCGCTGGCGGTGCTGGTGGCGCTGCTGGCCGGCGCCTTCTGGCTGCTGGGCCGCGAATCGACCTTGCAGCAGCTGGTGCAGCGCGTCGCCAACGCCAGCGGCGGCCAGGTCGCCGTCAGCGGCGTGCGCGGATCGCTGTACCACCGCATGCACATCGGACGGCTGGTCTACCGCGGCAAGGACAGCGTCATCACGGCCGACAACATCGACATCAACTGGTCGCCGTTGCAGTATTTTTCCGAAGGTCTGTCGATCAGCGAGCTGCACGTGGCCGCGCTGACGGTGCAAAGCCTGGGGCCGTCCGAGCCGGCCAAGATGCCGGAATCGCTGGCCGCGCCGTTCCGCCTCAAGCTGTCCGACGCGCGGCTCGACAAGCTGACGCTGACCGGCGCCGCCGGCAGCAATGTGATCGAACGCCTGCGCTTCAAACTGTACGGCGACAAGAGCAGCTGGCACCTGGAAGACGCCAGCGCGCGCACTGCGTTCGGCGACGCCAGGGCCGACCTGAGCATCGCCGCCGACAAGCCGTTCGCGCTGCAAGGCAAGGCCTCGCTGGCGCAAGCCCCAGGCGCCGGCGCCGCGCAGCTGTCGCTGGAAGCCGGCGGCAACCTGGCGCTGATAACCGTGAAGGCGCAGGGCAGCGCCAACGGCGCCAGCGGCGACGCCAATGTGGCGCTGGCGCCGTTCGATCCCATCATCCTGCGCACGCTGGACCTGAACGGCCATGATCTCAATCCGGCCGGCTTCAATCCGGGCTGGCCGCAGGCCAAGTTCAACCTCAAGGCCAGCATCGCCATCACGGCGGACCAGAAACTGTCCGGCCAGTTCGCCCTGCTGAACCAGGACAAGGCTGCCCCGCTCGACCAGCAAGGCCTGCCCCTGCAAGCCTTCAGCGGCAAGCTGGCCGGCACGCTGACCGCCTCCACGCTGGAAAACGTGCTGCTCGACCTGGGCGCGGCGGGACGCTTCACCGGCGGCGGCCAGGTCAAGCGCAGCGGCCCGGACGCCGGCATCGACGCCGCGCAGTTCACGCTGCACACCGACCGCCTGGACCTGAACAACATCCACGGCGGCATCAACAAAACCAGCGTCGCCGGCGACATCACGCTGGCCAGCACGCCGGCCAAACAGACGCTCGACGCCAGGCTGTCGCAGGACGGCCTGCGCCTCGACCTGCAAGCCACGCTGGCGGACGCCGTGTTGCAGCTGCAGCAGGCGCGCCTGCTGGCGAAGAAGGGCAGCATCAGCGCCACCGGCCAGGCCAGCCTGAAAGACAAGCAGGAATTCAGCGCCAGGCTGCGCGCCGAGCACTTCGATCCATCCGTGCTGGGCGCCGGCTATCCGGTAGCCGACCTCAATGCCGACGTCAACGCCAGCGGCCACGCCGCCCCCGCATGGCAGGTAGCGGCCAGCTTCGACCTGAAGGCCAGCAAGCTGGCGGGACTAACCCTGTCCGGCAACGGCAAGCTCAATGCCGACGCCAAGCACCTCAGCGGCGTCGGCGCCCACCTGGCGATGGCGCAGAACACCGCCGACATCAGCGGCAGCTTCGGCGCGCCGGGCGAACAACTGCGCTGGAAAGTCGACGCCCGCCAATTGTCGGCCGTGGCCGCCGACCTGATCGGCGCCGTCAACGCCAGCGGCATCGTCAGCGGCAGCATGGCAGCGCCGCGCACCAGCTTCGAAGCCGACGCCAAGGGCCTGGGCCTGGCCTCCGCCAAACGCCCCGCGCCGGATAGCCTGATCCACGCCGCCGGCGACATCGCCCTGGCCGGGCCGAAGAAAACGCCCGAGCTGAAAATGAACGGCGCCATACAGCGCCTCAATCCCGCCGCATTCGGCGCGGCCCAGGCGGGCGCCGTCAACGCCACCTTCACGGCCGACGCGCGGCTGGCGAGCGACTGGCGCGCAGGCCTGAACCTGACCTTGCAAGCGTCGACCTTCGCCAACGCTCCCTTGAGCGGCCATGCGAAACTGAACGCCGACAAGGACAGCATCAGCAACGTCGACATCGACCTGCGGCTGGCTGCCAACAGCCTGCAAGCGAAGGGCAGCTTCGGCAGCGCGCTCGACAAGCTGGAATGGAAGCTCAACGCACCGCAGCTGGCCGCATTGGGTCCGCAGTTCGCGGGCACGCTGCGCGCCGGCGGAACCTTGTCCGGCACCAGCGCCAAGCCGGCACTGGCGCTCACGCTGGACGGCGCCAACCTGCGCGCGCCGGGCCAGCAGCAGATCGGCACGATACGCGGCAACGCCACACTGGGCGGCACCGTCGCCATGGCGGCCGGCGCAGCGCCGGCAGCAACGCCGGGCACACGCGCACGCGCCCGCGCCGAAAGCGACAGCTATGCCGACGTCCCGCTGGTCAGCGACATCGAGATCACCCACTACGTCTCCCCTGCCCTGACGCTGGACAAGGCGCGCCTGCAAACCAGCGGCACCCGCAGCAGCCACACGCTGCAAGTGAGCGCCGGCAATGCCGACTTCGACGCCGCCGTGCGCGTCAAGGGCGGCTGGTCCAACGACAGCTGGACCGGCGCCATCGACACGCTGCAAAACCGCGGCCGCTTCGCCCTGACGCTGGCGGCGCCGGCGCCGCTGAAGCTGACCGCGCCGGCCGGCAGCGGCGTGGCCGGCCTGCTGCACCCGGAGCGGATCGCCCTGGGCGGCGCCACCATCAAGCTCCCCGACGGCAGCATCCGCATCGACAGCCTGGAAAAAACCGGCCCCGCCTGGCGCAGCAAAGGCCTGGCGGCCGGCGTGCCGGTCAACTACCTGGCCCAGCTCTCCGACGCCTGGCGCGACAACGTCCGCAGCAACATGACGGTCGGCGCGGAATGGAGCATGAACCTGCAAGCGGCCAGCAAGGGCAACCCGCCGGTCCTCGGCGGCATGCTGCACGTGTACCGCGAACAGGGCGACCTGACCATCACCGGCGCCGACCTGCCGCAGCCGCTCGGCCTGCGCACGCTGGACGGCCGTGTCGACGTCAACGACGGCACGCTGCACCTGCAACTGAACCTGGACGGCAGCCGCGCCGGCCAGGCCCGCATCGACGCCACCGCCCAGCTGCACGAAGGCCGCCTGGCCGAGAGCAGCGCCATCACCGTGAACGGCACTGCCAACATGGGATCGCTGGCCTGGCTGGCGCCGCTGGCCGGCCAGCCGGGACTGGAAATCGACGGCGCCCTGAAGCTGGCCGTCAGCGGCAGCGGCACGCTGGGCGCGCCGCTGCTGAACGGCGACATCAGCGGCGACAAGCTGGTGCTGAACTGGGTGGACCAGGGCATCAAGCTGCGCAACGGCCAGCTGCAGGCGCGCCTGGCCGGCGACCAGCTGCTGCTGCAAAAGCTGGCCTTCGACGGCGCCGAGGGCCACGCCCAGGCCGAGGGCTGGATACGCTACGCCGGCAACGAAGCCACCATGAACCTCAAGCTCAGCGCCGACAAGCTGGAAGTGCTGGCGCGGCCCGACCGCGTCCTGGTCATCAGCGGCCAGAGCACGCTGGTGCGCGACGCCAAGCGCTTCCAGCTGGACGGCAAGTTCCGCGCCGACCGCGCCAGCATCGAACTGGCCGGCGAGAACACGCCGACGCTCAGCGACGACGTGGTCATCATCGGCAAGGGCGCGGCGCCGGTCAAGACGGCGCAAGGCCAGCCGCTCAACGTCGACCTCGAGGCCGACCTGGGCGACGCCTTCAAGCTCAAAGGCAAGGGCCTGGACGCGCAACTGGCCGGCACGGTGCGCATCCGCGTGGCGGACCGCCGGCCGCCGCGCGTCACCGGCAGCATCCGGGTCGACAGCGGCACCTACGCGGCCTATGGGCAGAAGCTGGCCATCGACCGCGGCGTGATCAACTTCACCGGCGCCTACGACAACCCCGGCCTGAACATCCTGGCCGTGCGCCGCGGTCCGGAAGGCGAAGCGCTCAGCGAGACCAATGTGGAAGCGGGCGTGGCAGTGCGCGGCACGGCGCTGGCGCCGGTGGCCAAGCTGGTGTCGACGCCGGCCGTGCCGGACAGCGACAAGCTGGCCTGGCTGGTGCTGGGCCACGGCATCGACAACACCGGCGGCAACGACATGGCGCTGCTCAGCGCCGCGGCGGGCGCGCTGTTCGGCGGCGGCCAGGGCAGGCTGGCCAATGCGCTGGGCGTGGATGAACTGGGCGTGAGCCAGGCCGCCGGCACCGCGGCCGGCGCGGCCGCCGGCTTGCAGACCACGGTGGTCACGGTGGGCAAGCGCCTGTCGTCGCGCGTCTACCTGAGCTTTGAACAGGGCGCGGGCACGGCGACCAGCCTGGTCAAGCTCAAATACAAGCTGAACCCGCGCATCACGCTGCAATTCCAGACCGGCACCAACAACGCGCTGGACGTGCTCTACACCTGGGCCTTCGACTAAGCCTTGGTGAACTGCAACCGTTCAAACAGCGGCGCATGCCGCTCAAAAATAGCGCGTCGCCATCAGCCAGGCGCGCAGACGCTGATCGCTGTCCGGGTTCGGGTCGATCTTGCCCAGCTTCCAGGCCAGGCTGGCCTGCAGCTGAACGCGGCCGGGCAGCGGATAGTCCAGGCTCAGGCCGATGGCGGACAGACGGCGCCGGTGCTCGCCAGCGGCAAACGCGGTGTGATCGATGCGCGCCAGGCCGGCATCGAGAAAGCCCCCCACCAGCAGCGCCGCTCCGGCGCCGGCCGGCGCCGCCGCGTCCCGTAACGGCAGCGTGCGAAACAGAGCGACCGAGACCAGCAGGCCGTCGTCGGCCGCCGCTTCGCCTTGCGGATAGGCGCGCACGCCGTCGGCGCCGCCCAGCGAGAATTTTTCCGCCGAGTCCAAATTCTTGCCGGCGCGCTGGCCGCTCAGGCGCGCCGAGAACAGCCATGCCGTCCCAACCGGCAACGCCGCGCTGGCCGAAAAATTGAGTTTGTCGAAATGACCGTTGCTGCGCAGCGTGGCCGCGTCGTTGGCGAGGGCGTCGGCACTGCCGATGTCGAGCGTGCCGATGGAGCCCGCAATGGACGCGCTGTAGTTGCCGCTGTGCAGACTGGCGTTTGCCGACACCCCCAGCGAGCCCAGTCTGACCCGCTTGCCGGTGTCGCTCGACAGCGCGTCGACCCGGTCCCGCAGCAGCTTGTCGTCGAAAGCCGCCACCGCGCTCAGCTTGAGCGTGCGCGACAGTACCAGCGGGTAGCTGGCGAATACGCCCACGATGCGCGCGTCGCCGTGGGCCTCCAGCGCGGCAAAGCTCCGGCCCAGGCGATAGCGGCTGGAGGACCAGGCCGCGCCTGCCGCGAAGCCGTCGCCGCCGAGCGGCACGCGATAGCTCAGCCGCGCGTAGTACAGCCGCGCGTCGCTGCCCTGGACGCGCGCGCTGAACTGGTCGCCCGCGTGTATCGGACTGAGCACATTGACGGCGGCGCCGGCCAGATAGCTTCCCGTATAGCGATTGCCGTGGTTGCTGGCCTCGAGCTCGCCCGAAGCCGCCGGCCCCGCGTCCAGCGTCACGACCAGGTCGGACAGTCCCACGCTGGCGCCGGGCTGCAAGGCTGCCCGCGCGCCGGCGATCCCGGGCCGCTCATTGAGCAACAGCAACATGCGCTCCAGCTGCGCTTCCTGCGCCAGCGCGCCGGGGGTGATGTGCTCGGTCAGCGCTTGCGCCTGGCGTGCCGCCACGGCGGAGGACGCCTGCAGGATCACCGCGCCAACGCGGCCCTCCAGCACCGCGATGACCACCACGCCGTCCTGCAGCGTCTGCGCCGGCAGATAGGCGCGCGCCAGCAGATAGCCATGCTCGTGGTAATGGCGGGTGATGCGGGCCGCGGCGTCGCGCAGCTCGCCCAGGGTCAGCCCGCGCCCGCGCCATGGGCGCAGCAGGCCGCCCAACTGGTCGGCCGGGAAGGCGGTGGCGCCGCTGATGCGAAAGCCGCTGACGGCGATGACGTCCGCGCCGGCCGGCGCCGCCGCCGCGGGCGGGCGCGGCAGCACGATCTCCGGCGCCGGCTGCGGCGCCGTTCGCGGCGCCGGATGATCGCGCCACTGTTCCCGCACGATCTGGCCGGCGTCCGGCCGGGCCTGCGCCTGCGCCGCGTGCGGCGCCGCCCAGGCCGACGCCAGCGCCAGCGCCGCGAGCGGCGCCCGGCGACGCAACGGCACGCGCCTCATCGCAACTGCGGTGTGGCGTGTCCTTCGTTGATGCGCCACACCGTGACGAAATCGAAGCCGGCATAACTCGCCTTGTGCACCATCTGCCCGCTGCTCAGTCCGGTACCGCCCGCGCTGCCCGCCTGGCCGGACGCGTTCACATCCCAATAGCTGTTGGTGACGGCGCCGGCGTCGCCGCTCCCGATCAGGCCGCCGGCGCCGGCGCCGGCAACCACCTTGCCGCTGCTGTAGCTGGTGCTCACGGTGCCGAAGTTTTCGCCGACCAGGCCGCCGCTGGCGCCGGCGCGTCCGCTGACCGTCGCCGTGCTGTAGGAATTCGTGATGGCGCCGCCGGAACTGCCGGCCAGGCCGCCAACGCTGCCTCCGGCGTCCAGCCCGTGCACGCTGCCGCTGCTGTAGGTCATGTTCAGCTTGCCCTGGCCATTGCTGCCCACCACGCCGCCCACGGCGCTGCCGCCGCTGACATCGCCGCTGAAATGGGCGTCGCTGATGGTGCCGTAGGTGTATTGGCCGACCAGGCCGCCCACGGCCCAGCTGCCCGAGACGGTGGCCGTGCTGGAGGCGTGACTGATGTTGACCACGCTGTCGGAACCGACCCCGACCAGGCCGCCGACGTTGTAGCTGCCGCGTACCACGCCGCCGCTGGCGCTGTCGCTCACGCCGCCGATGTCGATATAGCCGACCAGGCCGCCGACCGAGTTCACGCCGGTGACGGTGCTGCCGCTGTAGCTGCCGCTGATCGTGCCGAAAAGCTGGCGACCGGCCAGGCCGCCTATCATGGCGTCCGTCCCGGTGACGACGCCGGCGCTGTAGGATCCGATGATGCTGCCGGGGCCGAAGTTCCCGCCCGCCAGGCCGCCGATCTGGGAGCGGCCGGAAGCGCTGCCGTTGAATGATACGCTTTGCAGGACGCCCCGGTTAAAGCCGACCACGCCGCCGACATAGGAATCGCCCTTCACATTGACGGAACTGGCCAGATTGCTGAGCGCGGCCTGGTTGGAACCGACCAGCGCGCCGACGGTCTGCCGGCCGGTGACGCTGCCGCAAACCAGCGCCAGATTGGCGATCTGGCCGCTGGCGAAACCGAACAGGCCGACCACGTCGCTGGCCGGGCGCTGGATCCAGAGGTTCTCGATGCGATGGTTCAATCCGTCAAACCGGCCGCTGTAGGGCGTCGCCAGCGTTGCCCCGACCGGGGCGAAGCCGGCGCCGCCGTTCCAGCCCGCCGTCGCGCCGGCATCGATGTTCGCGCCCAGCGCGTAGTTGCCGGCCAGATTCGTATTCATGTTCTGCAAGTGCTGGACGTCGTTGACCAGCATCCAGACCGAGGCGGGGCCGGCGATGCTGGCGCTGAAATCGACGGCAGCGGCATAGCTGAGCGGATTGTAGTACAGCGCCGTGGCGCCGCCGCCGCTCAGGTTGACCTTGCCTTGCGGGCCGAACTTGACGGTGCCGGTGTTGCCGGCGTCTTCATCCGCCCTGAGCAGCAAACTGCCGCCGCCGCTGTTGGCCAGGCTGGCGTTGAGCTTGACGTCGCGGTGCGCGTGCAGGGCCAGGGTGGCGGGGCCGCCCCACGTCACCGCATCGTTGACGACAATGTCGCCGTGGCCAGTCCTTGCCCCGCCCGTTTGCACGGTGACGTTGGTGGAATTGAGGCTGCGGGCCAGCGCGCTCGCGGCGATCTTGCCGCCGCGGCTGTCGGTGGTGCTGCGCTCGGCAATGAGCAGGTCGCCCGGCTGCCGGACCGTCCAGCTGCCGATGCGCCCGCCCGAGGCCGCTGCGCTGACCTGCGCCGCCGCGGCGACGCTGACACTGGCCGCCGAGGTTTCAATGGCGCCTGCCGCGCCGCCATGCGGCGCCGACGCATCGAGCACACCGGACAGCCTGAGCTCGCCGATGCGCATATCCCCCAGCAACTGGATCTGGCCGGCCTTGTTGTTGATCGTGCGCGCTTCGATCACGCCGTCGTTGTTGACCACCGCGCGGGCCAGCGGCCCCGGATCGCCCTTGGCGCTGAGCGTCACCGTGCCGCCGTCGGCGCTGATGGCGCGCTGGTTGTCGACGACGGTCCGGGTCGCGCCCTTGTCGATGGTGTAGCCGATCAGGCTGCCATTGTCGAGGTGGACGGTGATCTGGCTTCCGGCCGCCAGCAGCACGGCGCCGGCGCGCACTGCGATGCTGCCCTCGTTGTGGATATCCGTACCCAGCAGGACGATATAGCCGCCATCGGCCGCATTGAGCGTGCCGCGATTGATCAGCGTGGCGTTTCCGCTGCCGCTGCTGAAACGATAGGTCCTGGCCTGAACGTCGGCGTCGGAGATGGTGTTGCTCGTCGCCAGCAGGCCGCCGACATCGACCCGGGCGCCGCGACCAAACAGGATGCCGTTCGGATTGCTAAGGAAAACCTGACCGTTGGCCGACAGACTGCCCAGTATCTGGCTGGCGTTCTGGTCGACGATGCGATTCAAGGCGATCGACGACGCCTGGGGCTGGTCGAAGCGCACCGTCTTGCCCTCGCCGATATTAAAGCTGCGCCAGTCCAGCGCCAGGTTTTGACTGGTCTGCCTGACGGTCAACTTGTCGCCGCTCTGGCTGATCTGCGCGGCGCCGGCCGCCACCGTGCCGCCGGCCGGCAGTGCCGGCGCGGCCGCCCTGGCGCCGCCGCTGCAGGCCAGCAGCAATGCAGAAAGGCACGCGCCGGAATAAGCGCCGGCCATGCCGGGGCGACGCAGGACATGGCGGGGCCGGAGCGCGGCGCCGGCCGGCGGCTGCGGCGGGGACGGATACAGATACAGATACAGAGGCTGATCGCACATCGCGTTTCCTTGATCGGTGCCGACAAACAAGCCTATCGCGCTCGCGCGCTGCCTGATTGTGCGGAATGACGTGGAAGGCGCATCCCGGAGGAATGCGTCGACGGACCGCGACCTGGCGCCGTTTCACGAGGGCGGAATGCCCGCCCGCTCCGTCTGGCGCTGGCGCCGGACGCTAGCCGCAGTAGAAAAAAGGATAACGTGCGACAGGGCGGCGCGTTTGTTCACTGTCATTTTTCCGTCCGAAAGGTCGCGGCACCGTCCGATGCCATGCACATGCCGCTGCGTGGCGCGCCGGAGAAGGCGCACGTCCACCGATACCACGACAACTGCTGTTTTGCACCTGATTTCGCCGGTCACGGACTTACCGGCGAAAGATTCGGGCTAGCTCGGGTTGTGGTCCGGCACCGGGTCGTCCTGCGGCGCGGGATGGGGGATGGCCGGCGGCGCCGGATCATCCACCGGTACGGGATCGGGGGCGCGGTGAACGTTGTGCATGGTCGGTACTCCTTGAGCTGACTCGGTTTCCCATTCTACGCCGCCCTACCCCGGTTTCGCGTGCTTGACGTATTTATCCAGCCACGCATTGGTCTCGTACAGCATGTGCAGGATCGACTCGCGCGCGCGGTAGGCGTGCGACTCGTTCGGCAGCATCACCAGCCGCGCCGTGCCGCCCAGGCCTTTGATGGCCTGGAACATGCGCTCGCTCTGCAAGGGGAAGGTGCCGGTGTTGCTGTCCTCGGCGCCGTGGATCAGCAGCATCGCATCCTTGATCTTGTCGGCGTTATTGAACGGCGACATGGCCTGGTACACCTGCTGCGCCTGCCAGAACGGCCGCTCCTCGGACTGGAAGCCGAACGGCGTCAGCGTGCGGTTGTAGGCGCCGCTGCGCGCGATGCCGGCGCGGAACAGGCGCGTGTGCGCCAGCAGGTTGCCGGTCATGAAAGCGCCATACGAATGGCCGCCGATGGCGATCCGGTGGCGCTCGGCCACGCCGCGCCGCACCACCTCGTCCACCGCCGCCTGCGCGTCCGCCACCAGCTGTGGCAGATAGCTGTCGTTCGGTTCCGCTTCGCCGGCGCCGATGATGGGGAAGGAAGGATTGTCCAGCACCGCGTACCCCATCGCCAGGAAGGCCGCCGGCCCCCAGTAGCTGACCGCGTTGAAGCGGTAGGGCGAACCGGTGGTCTGACTGGCCGCGCCGGCCGATTTGAATTCCTGCGGATAGGCCCACATCAGCAGCGGCAGCGGGCCGTCGCGGCCGGCGTCGTAGCCGGCCGGCAGCATCAGCGTGGCCGTCAGCTCGACGCCGTCGTTGCGCGGATAGCGGATCTGCTCCTTGTGCACATCCTTCAGTTGCGGGGTCGGATGCGGATAGTTGGTCAGCGCCGTCAGCTGCGCGTATTCCGGCTTGGTCAGGTCGCGCAGGTAGTAGTTGGGCCGCTCGGTCGGCGATTCGCGCGTCGTCAGCAGCAGCGTGCCTTCGTCGTTGAGCACCGCCGCCACGTTCTCGAAATACGGCGCGCTGCTCTGGAACAGGCGCACCTTCTGCTTGGTGGTCAGGCTCAGACGGTCGATGAAGGGACGGTCGCCTTCCGGCGTGGCGCCGGCGCCGTCCAGCAGCACCGTGGTGCCGGGGCCGATCAGCAGGCGCGGGAAGCCGCTGGCGTCGGCCCGCATCACCGGCGAACCGGGGCTGTTGTAGCGGTCTTCGTACGAACCGGCATAGATCAGCTCCGGCGGCGTGGACAGGTGTTCGGGCTCGATCATCCACTGCTTGTAGTCGCGCGTCTTGTGCCAGCGCTCGTTGATCAGCGCGACATCGCCGCGTCCCCAGGCGATGCCGGCGTAGCGCATCGTCAGCCGCGCCAGCACCAGCGGCGGTTCGCGGAACGGCGCCGCGTGCATGTAGACCACGTCGCGGATGTTGTCGATCACCGGGCGCGCCGGATCGCCGCCGTCCTGCGCCTCGGTCCACACCAGCGTGGCCGCCACGTCGGCCCGCCACGACACGTGGCGCACGCCTTCGGACACCGCGTCGTTCCCCTGCGGCAGGCCTTCCTCCAGCGGCAGCGTGGTCACCGTGTGCAGCACGTCGCCATTCAGGTCGCGCACCTCGACCCGCTCGCCGAAGCTCGACGCCGGCACGATGTAAGAGTAAGGCCGCGTCACGCTTTGGGTCAGCAGGTAGTGGCCGCCCGGCGCGATCGAGGTGCGCGAGAACTGCCCCGGCGCGCCGATCATGCGCGATTTTCCGTGCAGGTCCAGCAGCACCATCTGCACCGTGATGTAGTACTCGAACAGGCGCGCGTCGGCCTCGTTCTTCAGCAGATCCTGATAGGTGCGCAACTGGCGCACGGCGCCACCGGGTTCGCTGTCCTGCTGGATCGGGCCGGAGGGAATGCCATCGGACTGCGGCGCCTTGCCGATGCCGGCCGGACGCCAGTGCGCCAGCAGGCCGCTGCTGTCCGGCAGCCAGTTGAAGCCGCGCGTGAGCACCGCCGACAGCGGCTGCGCCGACAGGCGCTTGGCCTTGCGCGCGGCGATATCGACCAGCCACAGTTCCACCGCGCCGCGTTCGCCCTTGTAGGCCACGTGCGAGAACGCCAGGTAGCGCTGGTCCGGCGACCAGGCCAGGTCCGCCAGGCGCAGCGCGCGCGGCAGGCCGCGGATGCGGCTTTCCTTTTGCGTGGCGATATCGAGCAGGGCAAGGTCGGTGCCGAACGAAAAGCGGGACGAGGAACAGGTGCGCGGGTTGATGCGCAGGCCGGCCAGCTTTAGCTCCGGCTGCGCCACTTCGGCGATGCCCGGCAGCGGCGGCGTTTGCACCACGGCGACCAGGTTGCGTTGGGGGCTCAGGCTGAGCGCCGGCGCGCGCGGCGCGTCGACGATGTCCAGCAGGGCGGAAGGCGGCAGGCGGTAACCCTCCTCCTGCGCGCCGGCCTGCGGCGAGGCGGCCATCAATCCCAGATTCAGGGGCAGCAAGGTTAACGGTTTGTTCATGGATATCCTTTCGGTCCAGAAGCGGGGCTGCTGCAGTTCAGTTTGCTTATGCTATCCGGGATTGTCAATCACTGCCGGATAATGCGTGACAATCTGTAACGCTGTGGCGCGGCGGCGGCTTGGCGTACAATCGCGGTTCTTCGAATCACGCCGTTGGAATCGCTTATGGATATGCCTACTATCGTCTTGTTGCTGCTGGTGCCGCTGGCCATCTGGCGCATCTACTCGCGCTTGAAACGCATGATGGGCCGCAACAAATCCGAATTGTGGCGCCACGCCGCCTACGCGACGGTGGCCGGCGCGACGCTGGCCGTGCTGGCCGTGGTCCTGATCGGAAAATGGCAGGCGCTCGCCGCGCTGCTGGTCGGCGCCGCCGCCGGCGCCGCGCTGGGCCAGCGCAACATGAAGCTGACGCGCCTGCAAAACACGGCCGAGGGCTGCTTCTACACGCAGAACCGCCGTTTCGGCCTGCTGGTGACGATGCTGTTCTTCGGCCGCCTGATCTACCGCCTGTTCGAGGCCTACCTGCACATGCACGACCAGCTGCCGCTGGACCCGGACTTCGTCGGCCATCCGCTGACGGCGGTGGTGTTTGGCCTGACCGCCGGCTTCTGGGGCTGCTACCACCTGCTGCTGCTGCGCTGGCGCCGCGCCGTCAAGCCGGCGCCGCGCCCGATCGACATCTTCGATATCAAGTAACCCACCCCGCATGCTGCAGCAATACGCAAGCGGCGCCGCTTAGGGGGCGGACCCCGAACGGGGTCGGACCCCGCCTGGCCGCGCGGGGTACTATCGGGCCGCCAGCTGCTGCACGAACTCGCAGTAGGCCGGCCGCACCGCGGCGCTGGACAGCACGCCATTGTGGCCGGCGTCCGCCACCATCACCATGCGCTTCGATTGCGTCGGCAGGGCGTCGTAGACCTTGCGCGCCAGGCGCGGCGGCGTCACCTGGTCGTCGCTGCCCTCCAGCACCAGCGCCGGCCCGGCGAAGCCCGACGCCGCCGCCACGTTGTCTATTCCCTTGAGCGACTCGCTCAGCTCCACCCGCACGAACGGCCACGCATACCAGGGCAGCATGTTGTTGGCCCAGTCGCGCGCGTTGGTGGTGGTCGATTCCAGTATCAGCCCGCGCACGGCGGGCCGCTGCTGCGCCACGTAGGCGGCGACAAAGCTGCCCAGCGACTGGCCATGCACGATCACCCGGCCCGGCGCCCGGGCGTTGACCAGGTCGAACTCGCGCAGCGCGTCGGCCTTCATGGTGGCGATGGTCGGCACGCCGGTGCTGCGGCCGTAGCCGCGATAGTCGATCATCACCACGTCGGCGCGGCACGGGCCGACGGCGGCCAGCACATGGTCGCCATGTTCGTCCAGATGAAAGCCGTTGCCGCCGAAGTACAGCACCGTCAGCGCGTTGCCGTCGCCGCTGGTGGCGGTGGCGCTGATACCATTGAGCTGTCCATCCTCCGCCGCCAGCGACACCGGCGCCAGCTTATAGCCCGCCGTGCCGGCGTCGCCGACATGGCCCGCAGGCCTGGCCTCGCCCGCGCGGTCGGGCCGCACCACACTGCCCTCGCCGATCTGCACCGCGCAACCCGACAACATCGCCACCATTGGTACCAAGATGAGTTTCATCATTATCTCCAGTGAATGTACAATATATAACAACAAAGTTTTAATGTAAAACGATAATTTTTTACCGTATTGCGATAAATATGAAAATCACCCTGATCCGCGTCCTGCTGTGGTTGTGCGTAGCCGTGCAAGCGGCCTTCTTCGTGCTGGCCTGGACCACCTATGCGCCCAGCATCGGCGCCATGACCATCGACATGACCGCGATCGGCATGCCCTTCGGCGCCAAGCTGGCGCTGACGCCGGCCCAGCGCGTGATCGGCGCGGCGCTGGCGCTGCCCACCACGCTGGTGCTGGTGTATGGACTGTGGCGGCTGGACCGGCTGCTGCTCAACTTCCGCCGCCAGGATCTGTTCACGGCGCAGTCGATCGGCCACCTGCGCGCCTTCGCCGGCGCCACCCTGCTTTCGACGCTGCTGTCCATCGTCGAACTGCCGCTGCGCACGCTGGCGCTGCGGATGACGGGCAACGGCGAGCAGCACTTCGCCATCGGCGTCAATTCCGAGCAGCTGATGCTGATACTGGTGTGCGGCATGTTCTACCTGATCACGCGGCTGATGCAGGAAGGCCGCCGCCTGCGCGAAGAGAACGAGGGCTTTGTCTGATGGCGATCCTGATCAACCTCGATCTGATGCTGGCCAAGCGCAAGGTCAAGTCGCGCGAGCTGGCGGCCTATGTCGGCATCACCGAGCAGAATCTGTCGCTGCTCAAGTCCGGCAAGGTGAAGGGCATGCGCTTTTCCACGCTGGAGAAGATCTGCGAACGGCTGGCCTGCCAGCCCGGCGACATCCTGAGCTGGGTGCAGGACGAAGGCGACACCGGCGGCGATGCCGGCGAACTCCTATAAGGCGACGTCTATTTAACGACAGTGCTATCTTATTTCCTGCGGTGTGGAGAAGGTTTGGTGGTATTCTGGAAGTATCCACAGGGCAACTAATCTGCACTTTCATGAATACTTCGATTTACGACAAGACCGCCAAGGGCCGGGACGAGATCGCGACGCGCAAGTACCAGCTCGCGCCACGTCTCAGAAGCCTGCTGGTATTGATCGACGGTCGTCGTACGGAAGAAGAACTGCTGCGCAATGTGGCGGGATTGGGACTGACCATCGCCGCCCTGGACGAACTGTTGGAAGGGGGGCTTATCGTGCTTGCAACCAGCTATGCAACGATGGCGGTGGCGCCGGTCGCCGAGCTCGCGCCAGTAGCCCATGCCCCTGCACCGGCTCCTGCACCTTCACCTGCACCTTCACCTGCACCGGCCCCGGTGGCGGTCTCGCAGGCCAGTCAATTCCAGGCGCTGTACGAGTTCTATAACAAGACCATCAAGAGCACGATAGGCTTGCGCGGCTTCACCTTGCAGCTGAAAGTGGAAAAAGCCAGCTCGGTCGAAGAACTGCGCGAACTGCGCATGCCCTACCTGGACGCGGTGCAAAGAGCCAAGGGCAACTTCGCCGCCGCCAGCCTCGCCGAACAGCTGGACCGGCTGCTCGACGAGCGGCCGGCCCAGGCCTGAGCGCGAACGGTCAGCCTCAGGCCACCTTCGCCGCTTCCACCGGACGGCGTTGCAGCACGAAGATGGGTTGCGCCCACTCCGTGTCCTTCTTCTTTTTGCTGGTGATGAGCGTCAGTTCCGAAGGATCGTAGACGTCGGTGTTGTGCGTCAGCGGCGTCGTCATCAGGTATTGCGCGTCGGTGTTCTTCAGGAACTCGCCGACCAGCTGGATGTTGCGGATATCCAGGTGGGCAAACGGTTCGTCGATGAACACAAAGCCGCCGGAACCATCTTCCGACTTCAGCAAACCAATCAGCAGCACCAGCGATTTCATCACCTGCTGGCCGCCGGACGCTTCGCCGTCGTTCATGCCGATGATGCCCTTGCCGTCGAACTTGAAGCGCACGTGCAGGCCGGCCTGCGACAGCAGCGTATCGTCATTCTCCAGGCGCACCGGATCGGAATGCACCTCGATGCCCGCCAGCTCGCCCAGCTCCTTGATGTTCTTGGAGTAGGTCTTGATGGTGTAGCGCAGCCGCTCCATGTAGGCGCCGCGGGCGTTGCCGGTGGCCTCGATGGCGCGGTTGTTCTGGTAGCGGCGCTCCTCGGTTTCCGACTGGCGGCCGTGCAGCTGGTCGTTCAGGCGCTGGTACTGGTCGATCACGGTGGCGTCGAGTTCCCAGTCGCTGCGGGCCAGGCTGGCCTCCAGCGAGTGGACCCGCAACACCACCTGGTGCGAGTTCTGGTGCTCGTTGACCAGGCGCGTGCGGCGGTCCGGACGACGCCAGCTTTTCGGCAGGTGGCGCCAGGCCTTGCGCAGCGTGAGCAAGGCGCGCGCGTGCTCGGAGCGCTGCTCGATCTGGCGCTTGTTGTTCAGGCGCAGGCCGGCTTCCGATTCCGACAAGGCAAAGCGCGCGTTCTGCCACGTCGTGTCGGCGCGGGTGCGCGTGACGACGGCGTTCTTGATCAGCGCTTGCAGCTCGCCCAGGCGGGTACCGACTTCGGTGCGTTCTTCCTTCAGCGGCACGGCGTTGCGCGCCGCTTCGTCGAATTCTTCCTGGCGCGCGGCCAGTTCCTTGGCGGCGTCCACACCGGCCAGGCGCGATTTCAGCGTGCTGATCTCCGTCGCCAGCCTGGACACGATCAGGGTCAACGCATCTTCCTGCGCCTCCAGCGCCGGCAGCGATTTCTGGATCGCTTCCATACGCTGGGTGCGGCCGGCGGAGCCGAAGCGGTAGCGCGAAGCTTCCACGAACAGCGAGCGGCCGCCGCGGCGTTCGCGGTGGTAGGCGTCCGGCGTGATCCACTCGTCATGGCTGCCCAGCTTGGCGCCGGCGTCCACGGTGTCCACGCGGGTGATGCGCGACAGCTGTTCCACCAGCCAGGACGGCACCTTGGCCGAGAACTTCACCACCGACATCAGCGAGTCGTCCTTGACGGCCGGCGCGTGCACCAGGTCCGGCACGATGAAGTGGCGATAGCGCTCCTTCTCCGCCAGGCGGTAGGCGGCCGAGGCGTCGGACGATTTATCCAGCAGCACCACGGAGGCATAGCCACCCAGCACGCCTTCGATCGCGCCCTGCCAGCGCGCATCCGTCACCTCGACGATGTCGGACAGCATGGCGTGGCCGATGCCGGCGTCGTTCAGCGCGCGGCGCATGCCGCGTTGCGCTTCCGGCTCCGGCATCGCGGTCTTGCCCTGCAGGGCGGCGATGGTCGACAGCTCGCCGGCGATCTTGGCGGCGACAGCGTCGCGCGCCATGCGCTGGCGCGCCAGTTCGATTTCTTTTTCCTGCAACTGCTGCGCCACCGCCGCCAGGTCGCCGCCGGCGTCGTCGGCCAGCTTTTGCAGGCGGACCTTCTGTTCCAGCAGGCTGTCGAGCGGCTTGAGTTTGCCGTTGATCTGGTTCAGGCGGTTCTGCAGCGCGGTCGACTCCTGCTCCAGCACCGTCTCGTGCTGCTGCGCGTCGGTCAGCGCCTTCGCCTGCGCGGCCAGCGCGTTGCGCTTGTCGGCCAGCTGGGCGTCGGCCTGCATCAGCGGCTTGCGGGCGTCGCGCAGCTGGCGGCTGATGTTGGCGTGCTTTTCGCGCGCCTCGTGGTACTCCAGCGTCGGCAGCACTTCTTCCTGCAGGTTGCGGCGCTCCTTGTTCAGGTCTTCCCACTGGTGGTAGTTGGCCACGCGCAGGCGCAGGCCCTCCAGGTTGGTCTTGGAGGCTTCCAGCTCGGTCTCGAAGCGTTTCAGTTCGATTTCGGTATCGCGCTGGTGGCGCTTGGCTTCGTCGTAGGCGTCCAGCACTTCCTTGTCGCCGAAGACCTGGAACACCAGGTCGAGCAACTGGCGCGGCGCGTATTCGCACAGCTTGTCGGTTTCGCCCTGCTCGAGCGCCAGCACTTTCGCCATCGCCGGCGACAGGCCGGCGTTGGCCAGGCGCTTGCGGTAGTTCTCGACGCCGAGCCAGTCGTTGCCGGCCTCGCCGATGTCTTCGATCTGCACGTTACCGGGACGCATCAGGTACTGGCGCTTCCAGTCGCCGCCGTTCTTCTGGATCTGGCAGAACAGCGTCACTTCGTCGTCGCTGAAGAAGCCGGAGCTGCGGAACGGACGGTTGGACAGCTGCTTGCCGACGTTCTTGTTGTCGACCACGGCGCGCAGCCAGGCGGTCTGCTGGCCGCTGTGGCGGGCGTAGTGCTTGTAGGTGCGGCCCATCGAGCAATCGAGGCCGAACAGCGTGCGCAGGGCGTCCAGCAAGGTGGTCTTGCCGGAGCCGTTCTGGCCGGCGATGGTGATGATCTTGGCGTCCAGCGGGATGTTCTTGATGCGCTGCCAGTAATCCCAGTGGACCAGTTCTAATGATTTAATGTGAAACACGTTTAGTCCTCGGCTGGAAGTTCGGAGTCGGGGGCGGCGTCGTCGGCCGCCTCGTCGTCGTTGGCGGCGATCGGCGGCGCGCTGCGCGGCACCGGAATGATCTGCGCCGGCGAGCGCTTGAACACGTCGGCCAGCGCGCCGTTGATGATGCGCTCTTTCAGCTGGTCGGTATCCATCATCAGGTCCAGCAGCGGGCCTTCGACGATGATGTCGCCGCGGCGCTCGATGAAGCCCAGCTTGGCCAGGATGCCGAGGTTCATGTCCAGCCGGGTCTTCTTGCCCAGCTTGTCGCCGAAGTCGGCCAGCAGCGCCTTGTAGGCGATGCCGATCGAGGTGTCTTCCGCGCGCGGCAGCGGCTTCTCGACGCCGAACATGTCGTTCTGGTCGTCGTCCGCGTGCTGGTGGGTCTCCTGGCGTTCGCGCTTGGGCAGGATGATCTGCGCCCACAGCACCACCAGCAGGGCCACGCCGTCGCGCGACAGGCCGAAGTTGTTGTTCTGCCAGACGTCGCGGGCGCCGAAGATCTTCGGCTCGATGGCGCGGTGCAGCGCGATCGTCACGTGGTCGGCGTAGACGTTATCCAGCAGTTTGAGGCCGGTGGCCAGCAGACGGGCGTCGACTTCGGCGCGGAACAACTCGTCCGACAGCACGCGCTTGACCAGTTTGTCGTCGCGGCGCAGGGTTTGATGCGTCAGCAGGCGCGCGATCAGGATTTGGGAATCGTCATTCATCTGACTTGTCGCCTTCCGTATTCAAAGACAGTGAGAGGGAGGCCAGGGACATCGCCGCCACGTGCAAATCGGGCAGCTGTATCATTTCGTCGGTTGGAGTGAAGGTGACCGGCAGGCGCGCCAGTTCGGCGGTGGCGCCCTGCAGGCGGGCCTCGTCGGCGTCGCCCAGGAGCGGCAGCAGCGAGGCGCGGTAGGAGGCCACGGCGAACGACGCCGGCAGCAGCGAATCCTGCACCGGGATGGTTTTCGGGCCTTCGGCGGCGACGCTGGGGAAGTTGCCCAGCGCGGCGAAGTCGGACAGGCGCGCCAGCCAGTCGTCCAGCTCGCGCTGCATCTGCGGGCCGTCGCTGACGGTGGTCGGGGCGTCGGTGCCGGCGGGAAGACCGTTGGAGACGGCGCTGACGGCGCGGTCCTGCAGCAGTTCGGTCTCGGCGACGTCGATCATCTCGGCCGGCGTGATAAACAGCGGCACCACCGGCTGGTCGATCGCGCCCTCGGCCAGCGAGGCCAGGTCTTCGTGCAGCAGCAGCCAGCGCTTGATGTCGGTGGTGGACAGGCCGGACTGGCCCAGGTGGACGCGCTGGCGTTCGATCTGGTTCAGCGCGCGCGAGAACATGCCCTGCATGTTGAGCAGCGCCGATTGCGCGCGGCCGATCGCCTGCGCCGCCTTGTGGGTGGCGCCGTCGGCGTTTTCGTCGGACAGGATGGCGCGCAGGATCTCGGAGCCCTTTTCCACCCAGTCGCAGGCGGTGTGCCACTTGGCCTGCGAGGCGCGCAGGCGGAACTCGGAGCCGGAGGCGATGGCGTCGGAGAATTCCTCGGTCAGGTCGACCAGGCGGCCCAGCAGGTGGTTCAGCTGGTCGACGGTGACGCCGCCCATCACCTGGGCGCCGGCCACCTGCGACAGCAGGAAGCCCATGTCGGCGTTGTCCTCGTCCTTGCCCAGCGCCAGCAGGCCGTCGATGGCCGACAGCACGTTGCGCGCCATCGGCGTGACGCGGTAGACGGCTTGTTGCGCGTCCCAGGCCAGCAGCTGGTTGGTGCGCAGGCGCATCAGCACCGTCTCGAGCGACTCGGGCAGCAGGTAGGCCAGGCGGGTGTTGATGTCGGCGCGCGAGAAGGTGGACGAAGCGGCGTCGGAGGCCAGCTCGCGCAGCACCAGCAGGCGCACCAGCACGCCGTCAAAACCGCCGTGGAACAGCGCCGTGAACACCTGCAGCAGCGGCTGCGCGCGTTTCAGCTGGTAGACCTGCTCGATCTCGTCGGCCGAAAAATTCGGCTGGAAGTGGGCTTGCAGGCTGTCCTGCTGCTGTTGCTGATCCAGCTCACTTGTTATAATTTCTATCATTCTTTGCCATTCTGTACGCATCGCAACGACTAGATTGCGGGGGCGTCAGTATAGCAGGAGCTTACTTTTTCACGGCCTTTTCCAGTGTCTGGTCGACGAAGTCGCCGTCGTTGTCGTTGAAGCGCACGCGCACCGGGTACCAGTCCATAGCCGGCGCCAGCCACAGGTCGACCTGCTGGCCCTGCGCGTCCGGCGGCGGCGCCTTGACCAGGTGGACCGCGTTGACCTCGCCGGTGCCGATCTGCACTGCCTCATTTTTCATCACCTTGAAGCTCCACAGCTCGGCGTCGCGGCGGCCGGCCACGAAATACTTCCATTCGCTGCCCGGCTTGAACTTGTCCGGCGTGGCGCGCGCCTGCGCCGCCAGCTGCCACTGGATGCTGGTGCGATCCTGTTCGCCGCCCTTGATCGGGTAGGTCTCGTCGCCTTCGCTGAAGCTGATGGTCCTGGCGTCGCGCTGGAAGGTGGTGGTGCTCGGGTCCTTGCGGAAGCGCTTTTCGTAGAAGGTGACCGGCGCCAGGCCGAAATCGTCGATCTCGCCCTCGCTGCGGTTTTCCAGGATCTTGCCGAACAGCGCGGCGCGGCTTTCGGTGGCGACCGAGTACTTGCCGTCGCCGGCGCGCCATTGCACGCTGGCGGTGCCGCCCAGGCTCAAGCCGTGCTGCCTGGCCTTGATGGTGTACGACAGGTCGGCCGACGGCGGCAGGCTGTGCGGGCGCTTGACGCTCGGGTGCTCGCCGGCCGGCGCCGGCGCCTCGGCGGCGTGCGCCGCGCTGGCCAGCAAAACGGCGGCGCTCAGGGCCAGCAGGCGCCTGGTGTAAAGAGTATGCATATTATTTTCCGGATTCTGTCATCGTGATTTTGGAGACGGTTTGCGTCGTCAGCGCGCCGCTTGCTTCGGTATTGCGCAGCTGGACCGGGTACCAGTTCAGGCCCGGCGCCAGCCAGATGTCCAGCCGCGACGAGTAGCTGCCGGGGCGCGGCGGCCGGCTCAGATGCCAGGTCACCACCTTGCCCATCCTGGTGTCCAACTCTTCCTCGCCCACCACCTGAAAACGGAACAGCGTCGCTTCGCGGTCGTCGCCGACCTGCATCTCGATATCGCTGCCGAACTGGTTGACGTCGGCGCGGCCGATGCCGCCCAGCTGGAACGGCACCGTCGCCATGTCCTGTGCGCCCACCATCAGCGGGTAGCTGCGTTCCGTGGCCGAGAAGGTGATGGTGCCGGCGTCGCGGTTGAAGTGGGTCGCCGTCTCGGCGCGGCGGCCGCGCTTCTGGGTGCTGGTGCTGGGGGCGATGCCGTAGTCGTCGATGGTGCCGACGCTGCGCAGCACCAGCGCGTTCAGGCGCGTGATCAGCAGGCTGATGCCCGCTTCGGCCGAGGCCTGGTAGTTGCTGCCGTCGGTATGCCAGCTCATGACGGCCGAGCCGCTCCACTGGGTGCCGTCGGCGTCGACCCGCGCCACGTCCATCTCCATGCTGGCCGACGGCGGCAGGTTGACCTTGTAGCGGCGCATGCCCTGCGGCGGCGGCGCGTCCACCGGCACGGCGGCGACCGGCGTGGCGCCGCTGGTGTCGGGCGGCGACGGCGTGCCGGTCTGCGCCTGCGCGGCGCCGGCTTGCGCGACGGCGCCGGCGCCGCTGTCGGCCGCAGGCGCGGGCGCCTCGGCAGCCGGCGCGCTGTCGGCCACGGACGGAGGCGGCGGCGCGGCCGGTTCGGGCGCGGCTTCCGGTGCGGGCTCCGGCTCCGGCTCCGGCTCCGGCTCCGGCTCCGGCACAGGCACAGGCGCCGGCTTGCGCTTGCGGGCCGGCTTGGCGGCCGGCGGCAAGGGCTGGACCTCGGCCGCGGGCGGCGTCGCCACATGCTTGGGCAAAGCCAGCCGCAGCTGCGCCGTCATCAGCGACTGCGGCAGCGGCGACGGCCGGTGCGACCGCGTCGCCAGGCGCCCGCCCACCCAATCGATCGCCAGAAAATGCAGCGCCAGCGTGGCTGCGCATAAAACCAGCAGGCGGCGGCGTTGGAATAGATGGGTGCTTAAGCTCATGCCGCTAGTTTAACGTGTTCGGCCCGAGTGCGCGCCCAGGCAGAAATGTTGTCAAAATCTTTTGAAGCACGCGCCTTTATCTGCTACGCTGGACCTTATTCCTACAGGAGACTCCCATGGCCCATACGCAAATGCCACATATACCAGGCGCAGCAGTAATGACGGATACGCTGGACTTCGTCAAAAACCTGTGGGGCAGCATGAGCGTGCCCGGCCTGACCGCACCGACGCTGTCGGTGGAGGAGCTGGACAAAAAGATCAGCGACCTGAAAGCCGTCGAGACCTGGCTCAACCTCAACATGAGCATGCTGCGCGGTAGCATCCAGGCGCTGGAAGTCCAGCGCGGCACCATCGCCACGCTCAAATCGGTCGGCGCCAGCCTGGCGGCGGCGGTCAACCAGCCGCAGAGCAAGGACCACAAATCCATCTTCGACGCCAATCCCTACGCCTCGGCCTTCTTCCACCACGCCCGCGAGGCGGACAAGGACAAGGACAAGGACAAGGACAAGGACAAGCCGGCGGCGCCCGCACCGGCCCCCGCCCCTGCCCAGGCAGCGGCCGACAAGCCGGAAGCGGCGGCGTCGGACCAGCCGGCCCCCGCGCCGATGGCCAACCCGGCGATCTGGTGGAATATGCTGCAAGATCAATTCAAGCAAGCCGTGTCGACGGCGATGGCGTCCGAATCGATGATGACCACGGCCGCGGCACGCGCCACCGATACGGCGGCCAAGTTCGCCGCGGCCGCCGCCACGCCGGCGACCGCCAAGGCCAAACCGGCGGCAGCGGGCACCGCCGGCGCACCGGCGGCCGCAGCGAAGAAAGCGCCGGCCCGCAAGCGCGCGCCGGCCAAGGCCAAGCCGGCCGCCGTCAAGGCCTGAGGCCTGACGACGGGCCGCACTGATTACGCCAGCCGCTGGATGCGGATGGCGTCGATCAGGCCGTCGGCCTGTCGCTGCACCTTCTCGATGTCGATCAGGCCTTCCTGTTCGAGCTGTTTGGCGCTGTCGTGGGCGGTCTGAAAACTGTCCACGGTGTCGCCCTTGGCGGCGACCGGACGGATCCAGGCCACGCTGCCGACTTTCATTTTCGTATAAACTTCTTTTGCGATATCGCGCATATTTTAGTGCCCTTTAATTGCTCTCAATATTGACAGCGAATCAAGGCACGGACAGGCCGCGCCGAAATTCAGTGTAATCATTTGCCGTCCCGGAAACAAGGCCGCTGCCGGCCTTGCTGTTGCGCCCAGCCGTCACTCACGGGCATCCGCATGCTGGTCCTGTATGGCGCCGTTGGCCGCCGCGTATTCGCTGGCGGCGGCCGCCGACACCACGCCCGACATCGGCGCCAGCATCGCCAGCTGCTCCATCAGCTGGGCGAAGCGCTGCTGCCCCGGCGCGATGGCGTCGACATGCATCAGCACCTCGATCGCCTCGTCCGCCAGCTCGCGCACATAGCCGGTTTGATGCAGCTGCGAGATCAGGATCTGCGCGGAGTTGAACAGGATGCGCATATTGTGCGGCAGCGCCTGGCGCGCCACCCGCATCCACTCGACCGCCTCGATCAGCTTGCCGGTCTTCCACAGCAGCACGCCCTTGTTCATCATGTCCGCCGCTTCCTTGCGCGAAGCCTTGATCAGCTCCATGCCCTCGTCGGTCATGCGCGCCTTGTCGAAGATCTTCTGCACGTCTTCCAGCAGCGCCACGTTGTCGTGGTTGTTGCGGGTGACGTAGCATAGCAGCCCGACCGGCGCTTCCTTCACGCCCACGGCGAACAGCAGGCTCGCCATGTCGAGGCAGGTCTCGGTGTCGGGCCGCTGCTTGGATTCGTCGGCCAGCAACGCTTCCAGTTCGTCGCCGGATTTGCGCGCGCGCCGGTAGTCGCCGGTCTCGTGATACACCAGGCCCTCGGTGATCTTGGCGCGCAGCTCGACCTGGTCGCCGCCGAACTGGTGCACCGCCGCGCCCAGCAGGCGGATCGCCTCCTTGGTGTCGTTCTTCTGCGCGCACACGCGCGCCAGGCCGAAGAAGGCGTCCACCGTCTTCATCACCGAGTACTCGCCGATCTCTATGCATTTGCGGAAGGCCTTCTCCGCCACCGGGATCCTCTCCAGCTTGAGCGCGGTCTGGCCCAGCGCGCGCTGGCGCGGCACCGAGTTGGGCGACAGCTTGGCCGCCTTTTCCAGCACGCCGAAGGCTTCCTCGGTCTTGCCCTGCAACTGGAAGGCCTTGGCCAGCTGGTCGAAGGCGTCGATGTAGAAGCGGTTGTCGGCGATCACCGCCTGGAACATCGCCAGCGCCGCATCGAGCTCGCCGTTGTTCATCAGGATCTTGGCCAGGCCGCAGCGCGCCCAGTTGTAGTCGCGCTCCGCCAGCACCTGCTCGAACACCTTGCGCGCCTGTTCCGGCTCGCCGCTCTTGAGCAGCAGCGTGGCCTTCATGCGCAGCAGGTCGATCTCGTGCAGCGGGTTGTGGGCCACCTGCTCGTCGCACAGGCGCGCCGCGCGCAGGTAGTCCTTGTCGGCAAAGGCCTGGTCGATTTCGCGGAAGATCTGCTTCTTGTTCCACACGCGGTTCAGGCGCGTCAGCAGCACGCCCTCGGTGATCGGCTTGATGATGTAGGCGTCCGGCTGGTGCTCGGCCGCGCCCATCACCGACTCCACGCTTTTTTCGGCGGACACCATCAGCCACACGCTGCTGGGCAGCATCAGGTTGCGGATGCGCGCTTCCTCCAGCACCTGCTGGCCGTTCTTGCCGTCGCCGAGGTTGTAGTCGCACAGCACCACGTCGTAGCGGGTCTTCGACAGCAGCACCATCGCCTCGCCGCCGCTGGCCGCCTGGTCGATATGCTTGGCGCCGAGGTTGCGCAGCGATTCGCGCAGCAGCTGGCGGATGCCGACGAAATCGTCGACCAGCAGGTAGCGCTTCTCGGCCCAGTCGACGGCGCCTCCGGCGACGGCGGTGATCGCGTCCACGCTCATGGCAGCCGCAGGACGAAACAGCCGCCGCCCAGCGCGCCGCCGTTTTCCAGCGCGATGGCGCCGCTGCGTTGGCGGTACTTGTGCATCTTCGCCACTTCGCTGGAGAAGTAGAGACCGAGGCCGCTGCTGTTGTTGAGGAAGTTGACGGCGCTGCGCTGGCTGTGCATGGCGCTGGCGCCGGCCTCCAGCAGCGACGGCGGGAAGCCGGCGCCGTTGTCCTCGACGCGCAGTTCGAGATAGCCGCCGTCCACGCGCACCGCCAGGCGCAGGCGGTCGCGCGTGTAGCGGATGGCGTTGTTGATGGCGTGGACCAGCACCCCGATGATCAGGTCTTCGTCCATGGTCCAGATGGCGTCCTGCGGGAAGTCCAGCTCGAGCGTGATGCCGCGCGAATGCAGCAGCGTGCGCGCCTGCCCCGCCACCTGTTCGACCAACTCGCTGATGCGGCAGGCGGCAGGATCGAAGGGATAGCCAGGCTTGCCGACGTCCTTGTACAAGGCCAGCAGCTGGATCAGGTTGTCGTTGAGGCGTTTGGTCTGGTACAGCATTTGGCCGAGCTGCTCGTAGCCCGGCTGCTGCGGCGACGCTGCAGATATCGGCGCGGTCGCCATCAGATTCTCCAGCGTGCCATTGAGGACGCCGATCGAATTCTTCATGTCGTGCACAGTCGATGCCAGGAACATGAACAGCTCCGGCGACCCTTCGTGGTGCTGCACATCGTCTTCATCCATCGTTCGGTTCCCCATGGACGGCGCCAGGCGCGATTGGGATTGTTATGAGTGCTGCATTATAGCCTGTGGAGTTGGCGGCGCCCAAGCCGGGACGGCGCCGCGCGGCACGGCGTTTGCGCGGACGCAACGAAGACAGGGCCACGGCTACTGGCTGCGGCGGCGCTGCTTGAGCAGGAAACGGCCGGGGTCGAGCGCGTCGACCAGCATCGCCTCCAGCGGCGGCGGCGCGTTTTCCAGCTGCGACACCAGCAGTTCCGCCATCAGCGGCGCCCAGATCAAGCCGCGCGAGGCATAGCCCAGCAGGCCATGCAGGCCGGGATGGCGCGGCACGTCGCGCAGGCGTTCGAGCCGGCCGGCGGACGGATAGTCGGGCAGCGCGCCGGCCAGCGGCAGGCGGTCCGGCGCGGCGCAGCGGAAGCCGACGCGGCCCGCCAGCGGCGCGCTGGCGGCCAACGCGGCGACGGCCTCGCCGGGCACGATCTCGGCCAGGCGGCTCAGGTTTTCCAGCTGGCTGGAGGCGCGCAGTTCGGTGTCGTCGTCGTTGTCGTAGGTGGCGCCGGCGCAGACGATGCCATTCGATGGCGGCGTGACGTAGGCTTCGCGGCAGACCACCAGCGGCAGTTGCGGCGGCGCCGGCGCGGATGGGTCGCGCACGTCGTGCGCCGCATCGGGCACCGCCAGGTGCGTGACCTGGCCGCGCAGGCGGGACAACGGCAGCTCTGCCGCCTGTGCGATGTCGATGGCGCCGGCGCCGTTGGCCAGCACCACGGTCGGCGCCTGCGCGATCAGCGTGCCGTCGATGGCGCACACCTGCCATTCGCCGTCCAGCCGCTGCAGCTCCAGCGCCTCGGCCGCGAACACGCGCTGCAAACGCTCGCCGCAGGCATCGAGCATCGCCTCGCACAGCGATGCGGGCCGCACCCAGCCGCCCAGTTCAAACAGCCAGCCGCCGTGCGGCGTGGGGCCGCCCAGCAGTTCGCCGGCGGCGCCGGCCTCCAGCCAGCGCACGTACTCCGGCGGATAGTCCCATGCCGCCACCACGTCCTGCTGCACCGTCGCGTGTTCGGCGTCGCGCGCCAGTTGCAGCACGCCGCAGTTGGCGCCGTCGAACGCCCGGCCGACGCCGCCGAGCCGGCGCCACTCGCGCAGCGCGAAGGTGTAGGCGGCGCGGCTCAGGCGCGTGGGAATGTTGTCGTCCCTGGACAGCAGCGGCATGAAGATGCCGGCCAGGTTGCCCGACGCTTCCTGCGCCGGCGCCGCGTGGCGTTCGATCAGCGTCACCTGCCAGCCGTTGGCGCACAGGCGCTGGCAGGCCGAGGAACCGGCCAATCCGGCGCCGATCACGATCGCGCGGCGCACCGGTTCTGGTGGCGCTTCCGCTTGCGGCTTGCGGCTCTGGTAGACCGCGCTGAGATCCTGCGTGCCGTCGACAGCCTGGCAGGCGAAGCCCGCCGACGTCAATGCCCAGGCCAGCGCTTCGTCCGGCGACCGCGCTTTCAGGGTGGCGCCCAGCACCGCCAGCTTCGCCAGGCTGCGCGCCAGCGCCGCGGGGAACGATGCGGCGACATGGAAGGCGTCCACCCGCGCGGCGATCTGCGGCAGCACCGTGTCCAGGGCGCCGACCAGCAGGTCGAGCGCGACGCGGCCGTCGTTGAGCAGGATGCGATGGAAGCCCGGCACATTCAGCGGCCACAGGGCGCGCAGCTGCGCGTCGGCCAGCGTGTCGGATAGCGTATCGGCGGACGGCACTTGCGGCGTCAGCGCCAGGTAGTGCAGCATGCCCTGCGGCGGCAAGGCGCGCCACTCGGCCATGAAGCGTTCGCCGTGGCCGAACTCCGTGTCCAGCGCCACCCGCCGCGTCATCGCTTGCGCGCCCGGCAGAAGCAGTCCGGCGCATGGTCGTTCACCATGCCGATGCCCTGCATGTAGGCGTAGATGATGGTCGAGCCGACGAACTTGAACCCCAGCTTGGCCAGGTCCTTGGAGATGCGGTCCGACAGTTCGGTCTTGGCCGGGCGCGGGCCCTCGGCGGCGGCCAGCGGCTTGCCGCCGACGTAGGCCCACAGCCACTGGTCCAGCGTGGCGCCGCTGGCGCGCAGGCGCAGGTAGGCCTGCGCGTTGGTGATGGCCGCCGCCACCTTCAGGCGGTTGCGCACGATGCCGGCGTCGGCCAGCAGCGTGGCCACCTTGTCGGCGTCGTAGGCGGCGATCCTTTCGGCGTCCCACTGGTCGAAGGCGGCGCGGTAGTTCTCGCGCTTGTTGAGTATCGTCTCCCAGCTCAGGCCCGCCTGCGCGCCCTCCAGGTTGAGCATCTCGAACAGACGGCGCTCGTCGTGGCAAGGCACGCCCCATTCCTTGTCGTGGTACTCGAGGTAGAGGGGATTGGCCGGATTGGCCCAGCTGCAGCGCGTCTTGTTCATGGCGGAGGAAGATTGGGGAGCAGGCCTCAGTATAGCAAGCAGCGGGGTATCATACAGGCCCCTCTCATCGACGGAGCATCGCATGCAATTCGAAGCAAAGATTGAATGGACGCGCAACGGGCAGGATTTCCTGGGACAGCGCTACAGCCGCGCGCACGCATGGCAGTTCGACGGCGGCGCCACGGTGCCCGCCTCGTCGTCGCCGCTGTCGGTGCCGCTGCCGATGTCGGACGCCGCCGCCGTCGATCCGGAGGAGGCGCTGGTGGCTGCCGCGTCCAGCTGCCATATGCTGTTCTTCCTGTCGATCGCCGCCAGGCGCGGTCACACGGTCGACAGCTATCGCGACCACGCGATCGGGGAGCTGGGCAAGAACGCCGCGGGGAAGATGGCGATGACGCGCATCGCGCTGCGGCCGGCGATCGTCTTCGCCGGCACCGCGCCGCCGGGCGCGGAGGAGCTGGAAGCGATCCACCACGAGGCGCACGACAAGTGCTACATCGCCAATACGCTCAATTGCGAAGTCGTGGTCGAAGCGGCCTGACGTCGTTCCCGCGAAAGCGGGAACCCATACGCCGCGTCGGCCTCAGGCGAAGTATGGATTCCCGCCTGCGCGGGAATGACGGCTCAGGTTTCCAGGTCGCTGGAGAGGCCGACGCGGCGCCGTTCGCCGCCCAGCTCCAGCGGTCCGGTCAGGTTGCTGACCAGCCGCACCTCGCCGTCCTCCACCGCCTGGTCCAGCTGCTGCATCAGGCGTGGGAAGATGCCGTCCGGGCGGGTGGCCGCGGTGCTGTACAAGGCCGCCCAGGCATTGCGGCCGGAGCGCTTGGCGACATACAAGCCCTGGTCGGCCAGCTCCACCACCTGCGACCATGACAGCAGGCGCGGTTGCTGCGGCAGGAAGGGGAAGCAGGCGAAGCCGATCGAGCAGGTCTTAGCCAGCAGCACGCCGTCCGGCAGCGTGAATTCGCGGTCGGCCACGGCGCGGCGCATGCGCTCGGCCACCGCGTGCGCCTCGTCGCGGTGGGTGGCGCGCGCCAGCACCAGGAATTCCTCGCCGCCCCAGCGGATCACATAGTCCGATTCGCGGAACACTTCGCGCAGGCGCTCCTGCATCTGCACCAGGATCGAGTCGCCGGCCGCGTGGCCGTAGCGGTCGTTGACTTCCTTGAAGTGGTCCAGGTCGACCATGAAGAACACCAGGTCGTTGGGGGCGATCAGGTCGCACTCGGTCAGCTCGCGATGCTGGCCGGCGTCGTAGCCGCGCAGGCTCAGGGCCACGTCGGCGTCGACGTTCTGCAGGAAGAAGCGGCGGTTGCGCAGGCCGGTCAGCTGGTCGGTCAGGCTGACCTCCTCCAGCGCCTTGTAGGCCCGCTCCAGTTCCAGGTTCTTCTCCAGCAGCTGTTCCTGCGTCGCGCTCAGCGTCTTCAGGGTCGCCGCCACCTGGCGGTAGGCGCTGGCGTTGTCGAGCGCGATGGCGCCGTAGGCGCACAGGGTGCGGAAGATCAGCCGTTCACGCTCGCCGTAGGCATGCGCCTTCAGCGACTGCACCGTCATCGCGCCCAGCACGCGCTCGCCCACCCGCAGCGGCGCGAAGATCAGGCTCATGGTCGGCAGCGTGCCGGGGATCAGGTTGGGCGTGACATCGGCCTCGCCCAGTTCGACCAGGATCTCGCGGCGCTCGCGCACGCAGCGCGCCGAGTTGGCGTTCGGGTCCGACAGCGGCATGCGCACCGGCGGCACCGGCTTGCCCGCTTCCACGCCGAAGGCGCAGGACAGCCATTCCTCGCCCGGCTCCAGCAGGAACACCGAGAAATGGGTGGCGTCGAGCAGGCCGTGCACGTGGCGGTCCAGCGCGCGGAACACCGCCGCCGCGTCCAGGTGGGCGGTGATCTCCTGGCCGATGGCGCTCAGGTGCTCCAGCGTGGCGCTGGTCTGTTGCAGCACCTCGGCGCGCTGCGCCTCGGCCGCGGCCAGCTGGCGGTGATGCTCGCCCTCGGTCTGCGCGCGTTCGGTCTGGTACTGCACCTGCATCGCGATGGCGCGGTTGGTCGCCTGCTGGCTGTGGGTCTGGTCGCGCGCGGCGCTGGCCTGCAGCGCGATGGCGTAGGCGCGCGCGTGGTCGCCGATGGCCGCGTACTCGCGCGCGCTGGCGTCGAGCAGCGCGCCGGGCACCGTGTAGCCTTCGATGGTGGCGGCGATTTCCAGCGCCAGCTGCAGGTAGTGCAGCACCGGATTGGCGGCCTGCATGTCGGCCGGCGCCGGCAGCCGGTGGCGCGCGTGGATGTCGGCCAGCACGTTGAGCGCGGCGATCTGGCTGGAGGCGTCGGCATGCTCGCGCGCCAGCGCCAGCGCGCCCTGCGCGGCGGCCAGCGCCTCCTCGGTGCGGCCCAGATGCGACCAGGCGTGCGCCTGGCCGCGCCGCGCGCTGCTCTGGAAGTCGGTCTGGCCCAGCGCGTCGCCGCGCGAGGCCAGGCGGGTGAAGCTGTCGAGCGCCGCCGCGTGGTTGCCCAGGTCCAGCGCCAGGTCGCCCTGGTATTCCAGCGCCACCGCGTAGGCGCGCGAGCCGGACAGGGGCGCCAGCGTGGCCAGCGCTTCGCGCAGCAGCGTTTGCGCCGCCTCGCGCTGGCCCAGCTGGCGCAGCGTTTCGGCGGTCTGCATCAGGCACATGCCGATGCTCAGCGGCCAGCCGGTGGGGCGCGCCAGGTCCAGGCCGCGCTGCATCCAGTCCAGCGCCGCCTCGTGCGCGTTGAGGCTGGTGAAGCCGTTGCCGATGTTGGTGGCGACGATGATGGCGCGCCGTATCTGCCCGGTCGCCAGCGCGGTCTCGTAGCTGAGCATGAGGTGGCCGATGGCGCGGCCGTAGTCGCTGCGCTGGAAGGCGCAGGTGCCGAAGAAGTCGCTGATCCAGCCGGCCGCCACCGGCGCGAGGTCGGCCATATCGGCCAGGTCGGTGCCGAAGCGCCCGCTCCAGCGCTGTTGCGCCAGTTTCCAGTCGCTGAAGGTGTCGCAGATGCCGGAAGCGGCGTCGATGACGTCGACGCGCACCGGGTCGCCGGCGGCGCGGGCCGCCAGCGCGGCCTGTTCCAGCCAGCGGTCACCGGCGCCGCTGTCGCCGCGGTCGTTGGCGACCCAGGCCAGCACCCAGCAGGCGTCGGCGCGCGCGCGCTGGGCCCTGGCCGGCAGGTCGGCCGCCTGCTCCAGCTGCCGCAACGCTTGTTCGGCCTGGTATTGGGCGGTGTCGAGCCGGCCGTTGAGCCATTCGGCTTCGGCGCCGATCAGCAGCAGGCGGGCGCGCTGCAAGGCCGCCTCGGCCACCGGCAGCATGGCCAGCAGCGGAGCGATCTCGGCGGACAAGGTTTGCGCGCGCAGCGGGTCGCGCTGGCGCAGATGCCAGGCGAGCGCAGTCAACAGCGGCAGGCGCGAGGAACCGTGCGCTTCAGACAACTCCGCCTGCCAGCGCGCCAGCTCTTCATCGAGCGCAAACATATTCACCAAATAACTTCCTTTTGCTGTGTGCCACCCGCTCCCGGTCGGAGCGGCAGGCGCTATTGCCTCAACGCATTTATGCGCCATGACAGCATTATTCCACAGTTTGGGGAGCCCCCCCGCCGGCCCTTGTTAAGTCCCTGAATTCAAAGCGATTTTAATTCCATATGGAATTTTATTTAACCCTTGGAAACATCGCCGCCGGCCCGCGATCGGCGTAGGATGACGTCGTGGCCGCCGCCATCCGGTGGCCGCGGATTTATTTTGCGGTCGTTGGAATAATTCGCCCGCACCTGACGTATACGCTAGTACAACGCCGGTGCGCCGCCGTTCCACCCACTCGTCAAGGACCCCTGCCATGAAACCTGTTGCCCGCCTGTCCCCCCTGTTCGCCGCCGCCCTGCTGCTGGCCGGCGCCGCCCACGCCGATACCGTCGCCAAGAAAGACGGCATCCTGGTCAATTCGGCCGGCATGACCGTCTACACCTTCGACAAGGACACGGCCGGCGCCAGCGCCTGCAACGGTCCGTGCAGCGAGAACTGGCCGGCCGTGGCGCCGTCGGCCAACGTCGCCGCGCCGTACTCGGTGCTCACCCGCGCCGACGGCGCCAGGCAGCTGGCCTACCACGGCAAGCCGCTCTACCTGTTCAAGAAGGACAGCAAGCCGGGCGACCGCAACGGCGACAACTTCAAGGACATCTGGCACGTGGTCAAGGACTAAGCGCCGCCCATGCAAGACGAGCGCGACCGCCTGATCGCCTGCATCCCGCGCCTGCGCCGCTACGCGCGGGCGCTGCTGGGCGGGCGCGCCGACGCCGACGACCTGGTGCAGGACACCATCGAACGCGGCTGGGACAAGCTGGCCAGCTGGCGGCGCGGCAGCGACATGCGCGCCTGGCTGTTCGGCATCATGCACAATCTGCACGTGGACCGGCAGCGCCGTCCGGCGCTGGCCACCGAGCCGCTCGACGACGAACTGCCGCTGGCCGCGGCCGACACCAGCGGCGACGCCCTGGCGCTGCGCGACATCGACCTGGCCCTGCAACAACTGCCGCCGCAGCAGCGCGAGGTGCTGCTGATGGTGGCGCTGGAAGACATGCGCTACGAGGAGGTGGCGGCCGCCCTCGATATCCCGCTGGGCACGGTGATGTCGCGCCTGTCCCGCGCCCGTGAAAGGCTGCGCCTGATCCTGCAAGGCCAGCCCCTGCCCTCCACGCTGAAGGTGGTCAAATGAATACCCCTGTTACCGAAGCCGAACTGCAAGCCTGGGTCGACGGCCGCCTGCCGCCCGCACGGCGCGGCGCGGTCGACGCCCACCTGGCGCTGCATCCGGCCGACGCGGCGCGGCTGCAAGCCTACCGCGAGCACGACGCCGCGCTGCGCGCGCTGTACCAGCCGCTGCTGGAGCAGCCGGCGCCGCCAGCCATGAGCGCCCGCCTGATCGCGCCCGTGCAGCGCCCCGGCTGGCCGCCGGCCTGGCGCGCGGCCGCCATGCTGGCGCTGACGCTGTCGGCCGGCGCCGCCGGCTGGCTGCTGCACGGCGCCGCCGACCACGCGGCCGATCGCCTGGCCGACGCCGACACCGGCGGCGCCGCCGCCAGCCTGGCCGCGCTGCCGCGCCGCGCCGCGCTGGCGCACGCGGTCTACACGCCGGAAGTGCGGCACCCGGTCGAAGTGGGCGCCGACCAGCAGGCCCACCTGGTGGCCTGGCTGTCGAAACGGCTGGGGGCGCAACTGAAGCCGCCGCAACTGGCGGCGCAGGGCTATGCGCTGGAGGGAGGCAGGCTGCTGCCCGGCCAGAGCGGGCCGGTGGCGCAATTCATGTACCGCGACGCCGGCGGCGCGCGCCTGACCTTGTACGTGTCGACCGAACCAGGCCACAACGGGGAAACCGGCTTCCGCTTTGCGCAGGAAGGCCAGGTCAGCGTGTTTTACTGGATAGACGGGCGCTTCGGCTATGCCCTGTCCGGCAACCTGGACAAGGCGGCGCTGGCCACCGTGGCCAACGCCGTCTACGCCCAGCTGGAACCGGCTTTGTGATGACTGATCAGGCGTGTTTGTTGATCTCGATCAAACGCGAACGCATCAGATCGGTGGCGGCGGGCCCCGGCGCGAACATATAATCCTCGTCGTTGATGGCCAGGCCGCTGTTGGCGTCGACCAGCACCTGGTCGGCCGGCTTGCCGGTCTCGCGGCTGACCACCAGCAGGCTCGCTCCTTCCGGCGCCAGGTGGTCGTTGCCCCAGGCGATGAAGGCCAGCAGCACCGGCTTGAAGGCGCGGCCGGACTTGGTCAGCACGTATTCGTAGCGCGGTGGCCGGGCGCTGTACTGGCGGCGCTCCATCAGGCCGCCCTCGACCAGCCCGGCCAGGCGGCGGGTCAGCATGTTGGGGGCGATTTTCAAGCTTTTTTCAAATTCATCGAAACGCGACAGACCGTAGAACGCATCACGCAGGATCAGGATACTCCACCACTCACCGACCTTGCCCAGACTGCGGGCAATGGGGCAAGGCATACGGCCAAAATCGGTATGTTTCATTTTTGACTCCTTGGTTCCAGAGGGTTAGCACATCACAGCGATTTCATTATTGTCTATCCAAGAAACATGTGCTTTTGCCACAGGAGACCATGGTTTTGATTGCGTAGAAATCTATTAAAAATATTTCTCGGATAGGCGCAATTTGCAACAGTCTTGCAAGCCGGGGGCGGAAAACGCCGCTGCCGGCTAAATCCGGAAAATAAATCCAAAAAATGGGCATAATAGCGACTGGCGTGATAAAACGTTATCAATCAGGTATCGAAGGTGGACCATGACTGCCAGCGACAGACAACCCAGCATCCTGATCGTGGACGACTCCGCGTTCGAGCAGCGCATGCTGGTCGACCTGCTGAGCGAACTGCCGTATAAGGTCTCGGTGGCCGTCAACGGCCTGCAGGGCTACCAGCTGGCGCTGGCCCAGCATCCCGACCTGATCCTGCTCGACGTGCGCATGCCCAATATGGACGGCTACACCGCCTGCCGCCTGCTCAAGGCCAATCCGGTCACCGAAGACATCCCCATCATTTTCCTCAGCGGCGCCGACGCCGACGAGGAGCGCATCATGGGCCTGTCGATCGGCGGCGTGGATTTCGTCACCAAGCCGTTTTCGCCGGGCGAGCTGGCCGCGCGCATCCAGGTGCACCTGAAGCTGGCCCGCCGCGCCAGCCGGCCGCGCGCGGCGGCGCCGCCCGGCGAGGCCCACGAGGCCGATCCGGACGCCGTCATCGTCAACGCCGCCAAGCGCCTGATCGCCGACAACCTGTCGACGCTGCCCGGCCTGGCCGACATCGCCCGCAGCGTCGGCACCTACCGCGAAAAACTGTCGCACGTGTTCCGCGAGCAGACCGGCATGACGGTGTTCGCCTTCATCCGCGAGACCCGCATCCGGCGCGGCGAGGCGCTGCTCAAGGACACCGACATCGACGTGCAGGACATCGCCCTGATGATCGGCTTTAACAACGCCGGCAATTTCGCCACCGCCTTCCGCGAGCGGCTGGGCGTGACCCCGAGCGCCTTCCGCCAGGCGATCCAGCATAAAAAAACGCCGCACGGCTGAAGCCGGCGGCGTTGTCCGCTGGGTGACGAGCGGAGCGCGGCGCGTCAGCGCAGGCGGAACACGGCCACCACGCCGGCCAGCTTGGCGGCCTGTTCCTGCAGCGAACCGGCCGCCGCCGCCTGCTCGACCAGCGCGGCGTTCTGCTGGGTCACCTCGTCCATCTGCACGATGGCCTGGTTGACCTCCTCGATGCCGGTGCTCTGCTCGCCGCTGGCGGCGGAAATCTCGGCCACCACGTCGCTGACGCGGCGCACGCTGGCCACCACCTGCTGCATCGTGTTGCCGGCCTGCTGCACCAGCGCCGTGCCCTTGTCCACCTGCCGCACCGAATCGTCGATCAGGCCCTTGATCTCCTTGGCCGCCGCCGCCGAGCGCTGCGCCAGGTTGCGCACCTCCGAGGCCACCACCGCGAAACCGCGGCCCTGCTCGCCGGCGCGCGCCGCCTCGACGGCCGCGTTCAGCGCCAGGATGTTGGTCTGGAAGGCGATGCCGTCGATCACGGAAATGAGGTCGACGATCTTGCGCGACGAGGCGCTGATCGAATCCATGGTGGCGATCACCTCGCCCACCACCTTGCCGCCGTCGGCCGCGGTGCCGGAGGCCGACTGCGCCAGCTGGTTGGCCTGGCGCGCGTTGTCGGCGTTCTGCTTGACGGTCGAGGTCAGCTCCTCCATCGCCGACGCGGTCTGCTCCAGCGAGCTGGCCTGGCCCTCGGTGCGGGCCGACAGGTCGAGGTTGCCGCTGGCGATTTCCGCCGAGGCGGTGGCGATGGTGTCGGTGCCGCCGCGCACCTCGCCCACCACCCGCAGCAGGCTGTCGTTCATGGCCTTGAGCGAGAGCATCAGCTGGCCGGTTTCATCCTTGCTCCGGCTGGCGATGTGGCCGCTCAGGTCGCCCTCGGCCACGCGCCTGGCGATGCGTTGACCTGACGGAACAGCTTGTTGGAACCGCCGCGGAACAAGGCGCGGGCCTCGTCCTTGTTGCCGGCCCGCGACAAGGCCGCCAGCTTGCCGCTGGTGGCCAGGTAGTCGCCCAGCGATTGTTGCAGCGCGCCGTAGAGGCGCTGTTCCTCCGGCTCGGACACCAGCGCCGCATACGAGGCTTGCTGCTTGCGCAAGGTTTCCAGCCGGGTCGCCATCGACTTGTCGGTGCCGTTCATCTCGGCCTCTTCGGTCAGCAGGATGTGGGTGGCTTCGGCAATGCGGTAGCGCGACAGCGAGGTCTGCATCTGCCCCAGGTAGCGCACCGCCGGCAGCCAGTTGGTGGCGATGTCGGTCGACGCCTGGTTCACCCTGGCCAGCTGGCTCAACGAGAACAGGCCCAGGCAACAGGTCAACGCGATCACCACACCGAACGCGACGATCAGCTTTTTGCCGATTCTTAAGTCGTAAAACCATTGCATGGCATCTCCTCCGATAATTCCTTATGGAAATATCATCATAGAGCGGGCCAGCCTGAAAGTCACCCTTTCATTCCAGGCGCGCCGGGGACGGCGCGGCCATCTGGCGCTGCCAGAAGACCCACGACACCAGCGCGTTGAGCCAGTACGCCGCGTACAGCAGGGCGGTCAGGTGCAGGCCGCGGCTGGCGTACAGCGGCACCGAGATGGTGTTGACCAGCAGCCAGAACGGCCAGGTGTCGAGCCGCCGCCCCATCAGCAGCAACTGCGCCACGATGCTGAACATCAGCACCGCCGAATCGATGAAGGGCGCGTAGGCGTTGGTATAGGCTTGCAGCATCAGGCCATAGGCGGCGGTGGCGGCGATGCCGACGCCGACCATCCAGCCCAGCGCGGCCGGCCGGGCGCGGCTGATCGGCAGCGCGCCGCCGGCGGCGCCGCGCAGCCAGCGCAGCCAGCCGATGAAACAGGTGACGATGAAGAACAGCTGCAGCGCGACGTCGGCGTACAGCTTGACGCTGTAGAACAGCGCGGCGAACATCGCGCAGCCCACTACGCCCAGCCACCACGAATGCACATTGTTGCGTCCGGCCAGGACGATGGAGACCGTCATGACGACGTTGGCGGCGATTTCCAGGGGAGCGGTCAACAGGGGTTCCAATCGGGCAGACAGTGTTTATTGCGGCGGGCCGCTACTGCTGCAACTGTAACACGGCTTCCAGCACGGCGATGTCGATCGGCTTGACCAGGTGCAGCGCGAAGCCGGCCTGCCTGCTGCGCGCCTGGTCGCCCTGCTGACCGTAGCCGGACAGTGCCAGCAGCTTCAGCTGCGCGCCGCCGGGCAGCCGGCGCAGATGGCCGGCCAGCTCGTAGCCGTCCATGCCGGGCAGGCCGATATCGAGGATGGCCACCTGCGGCATGGCGGCGCCGGCGGCGGCGATCGCCTCGACCGGATCGTAGGCCGCGACCGCGCCGTAGCCCAGCACCGCCAGCAGCTCGACCAGCGAATCGGCGGCGTCGCGGTTGTCGTCCACCACCAGCACCGTGGCGCCGGTGGCGGTGGCGGCGGGCGGCGTCGGCGCGGCGGAGGCCGCCGGCGGCGCCGGCGCGCCCCCGGCCAGCCCGTCGGGCAGCGTGATGGTGAAGGTGCTGCCGCAACCCTCGCCGGCGCTGGCGGCGCCGACCTCGCCGCCATGCATCTGCACCAGGTTGCGCACCAGCGCCAGCCCGATGCCGAGACCGCCCTTGGCGCGGTCCAGCTGGCGGTTGCCCTGCACGAACAGGTCGAAGATGTGCGGCAGCAGGGCCGGCACGATGCCGCAGCCGTCATCCTTGACCTGGATCTGGATGGTGTGCTGCTGCAGCCGCGTGCTCAGCGTGATGTGGCCGCCGGCCGGCGTGTAGCGGGCCGCGTTGTTGAGCAGGTTGGACACCACCTGCGCCAGCCGCGCCGGGTCGCCGTGCCAGCGCACGCTCGGCGCCTCGACCAGCAGGCGGTGCCGCTTTTGCTCGAGCAGCGGACTGGCCATGTCGATCGCCTTGTACAGCACGTCCGACAGCTGCACAGTTTCCTTGCGCAGCTCGACCTTGCCGCTGGCGATGCGCGAGACGTCGAGCAAGTCGTCCACCAGCCGCACCAGGTGGTCGACCTGGCGCTGGATCACGGCCTGCTCGTGGCCGCTGTCGGCGCCGCGCAGCTTCATCAGCTTGAGCGCGGTGACGATGGGCGCCAGCGGATTGCGCAGCTCGTGCCCCAGCATGGCCAGGAATTCATCCTTGATGCGCGCCGACAGGTTGAGGTCGACGTTCAGGCGTTCGCTTTCCGCCATCGCCAGCGCCAGCGCGCGGTCGCTCTCGATGCGGCTCAGCGTGGCGCACACGGCGGCCGTGATCTGCTCCAGGAACTGGCGGTAGGGCCGGTCCAGCGGCAGCCGCGGCGAGACCCGGAACGCCAGCGTCAGGTCGTCGCACAGCTGCAGCTCGGCGCCGTGGATGAGCAGCACGCCGGCCTCGGCGCCGGCCGCCTCCGCCGCCGCCCCGCGCCGCAGCGCGGCGCCCAGCAGGTCGCCCGGATTGGCGGCCACGCACTCGGCCAGGCTGGCCTGCACCTGCGCCTCGTCACGGCAGTTGAGTAGGCTGCGCGCCAGCAAGTCCAGCGCGTGGCGGCGCCGTTCGGCCAGCACCTGGCCGGTGGTCTCGGTGCACACCACCAGCACGCCGCCGACCTGGTCGGCCTCGTCGAACACCGGGGTGTAGGTATAGCTCCAGTAGACGTCTTCGATGCGGCCGTTGCGCCAGATCGGCACCAGCTGGTCGGCATACCACTGCGGCTCGCCGCCGTTGCGCACGCGCTCGATCTGCGGGCCGATGATGGGCCACGTTTCCGGCCAGCAAACGCGCCCGGCCTGTCCCAGCGCGGCCGGATGCTTGCCCTCGCCAAAGCAAGGCAGGTAGGCATCGTTGTAGATCTGCACCAGCTGCTCGCCCCACCACAGGAACATCGGATGCACCGAGTGCATGACCAGGCCGGCGGCGGTGCGCAGCGAGGCCGGCCATTGCGCGACCGGCCCCAGCGGGGTGTGCTCCCATGCGTGGCGCCGCACCATGTCGCGCATCGGCGTGCCGGCGCCGATAAAGCGCCAGACAGGTTCGCACATGACGGAGGACAGGGCGGAGGTCGATTGCGCCGGCATAGGGTTTCCAGAGGTAGAAAGCCAGAGTGTAGCAACTGTGCCATAGCGCGGCGCACAATAGCGCAACGTTGCCAAAACTGCCCGCCGGCACGGCGATGTCCTTGACATTCCCGCCACATCTGGCAAATTGTAGCCATCAGACGAGAAAGGGTATCGCCATGCCAGCGGGTTGCGTCGGTTACGTCATGGCGTTCATGTGCGCATCCGCGTTGCCGGCGTTGGCGGCGCCATGCCAGATGAAAATGGCGCTGGAGCAATGGCCGCCGTATATGTATTCCAAGCCCGACGGCCCGCCATCCGGGCTGGACCTGGAACTGGCGCAGGCGATCTTCAAGGAGGCCGGCTGCGTGCTGCAACTGCTGCCCGAGTTGCCGACCGCGCGCCGCCAGCGCCAGTTCGAGCTGGGCGGGCTGGACCTGCTGCTGGCCGCCTCCGACACCGCCGAGCGGCGCAAGTACGCGCGCTTCAGCCTGGCCTACCGCCATGAATCGGTGAGCATTTTCACCCGCGCCGCCAACCTGGCGCGCTACCAGAACGTGCGCAGCGTCGACGCGCTGGCCGGGAAAAAAATGGCGCTGTTGGCGCCCAAGGTGGGCTGGTACGGCGCGGCCTACGCGCGCGTGCAGCCGCAGTTGCGGCAGGCCGGCCAGCTGAGCACCTTCCTCAGCTTCCAGCAAGGCCTGCGCATGCTGGACGCCGGGCGCGCCGACCTGATCCTCGGCGACACCGCCGCCCTGCGGTATGAGGCCAGGGAACAGGGCATCGCCATCGCGCCGCTGCCGTTCACCGTGCTGCGGGCGCCGGTGCATCTGATGCTCAACAAGAGCAGCACCACCCAGGCCAACCTCGACCTGCTCAACGCCGCCATCCAGCGACTGGAAAAGCAAGGCGTGCTGGCCGAAATCCGCGGCCGCTACGGCGTATCGTAGCCGTCCCGCCGGCGCGGCGAAAGCTTATTCGCGCTGCGTATCATGCCTGGCTTCCTTGCGCTCCCCACACATTGCCGTAGCCCGGCACGTCGCGCCAGCTGCCGTTGTCGCCCAGGTCCTCGTAGCCCACCACGTCGCTCGACACATAGCGCGCCGAGGCCGGATGCTCCAGGCGGCGGTCGCGCGGCGCCGACCACTGGTCGAAATCGGCGCCCGGCGGCAGCTGGCCGACGCTGAAATCCTGCAAGCCGGTGCCGCCGCAGCGATAGGCTAGTCCGGGATCGACCAGGTAGCAGGTGTTGTCGCCGTAAGCCTCGCCCTGGCCGTCGAGCACGGCGACCTGGGTGGCATTGCCGGAGGCGTCGACCTGGATGCGGTAGTGGCCCGGCTTGCGGATGCTGAACAAGGCGGCGCGCCCCAGCGCCAGCAAGAATCGGGATAGAATTGCCTTGATGGGACTCGAAGAATAATCGTGGGTCCAACACAGCCGACCGGCGTTCCCGCTACTGTTCGGCGCCGCACGCCCGCAGCGACGCGGCAATGGCGCTGCTGCCCTTCGGCTGGAAGAGCACGGCGTGCTGGCCAACATCCGCCGCCGCAGCGGCGAGTCCCGGCCTACGCCGCCGATCAGTTTGAGCGGTTCGGCCGCTACCTTTGTTCAGGCGGCGTGCCGCAGGCGAAACTGTTGTACTTGCGCAAAACTCGTCCTATTGCGGTACGGCGTGCAATTTTTCGCAGCGGTCCGGCTCCTCGACATAGCAGAGAACGGCCGTGTGTGCTTTTCGCTTGATCTGGAATTGGGTGTCACCAAAGCCGAAGTCCACGACAAACGTCCCTTCGTGCATGCGCTTCAGCGGTGTCAGGCGATTCTCATTGTCGGGACGGACCATCGCCACCTGTTTATCCAGGTCAAAGATGACGATCAATTTCTCGCCCAGAAACGTGTAAGACATAGACCACTTTCCGGTTATAGCGGCGGGTTCCGCCGCGAAACAAACTGCCGTCGCGCCAGCCATCGCAAACACCATCGCCATGACCCTGCTGATAATATATTTATTTTTCATAGCCATTTAAATCTCAAAAGCCATCCATCACAATTTAATCAACGTCATACGACAACAAGATAATTGCAATAGAAGACCAGCGTCCGTCTATTTGGAGCTATTATAGGCGACCTCGAATAACCGCTGATTTGTCATTCCCGCGTAGGCGGGAATCCAGGCATTGCCTGAATTCCCTCCATGCTGAGCCCCTGTGCATGAGGCGTATGGGTTCCCGCTTTCGCGGGAACGACAGGTTTTTCGAGCTGCCGATATGAAAACCCTGCGATAAATTACGCATCCGGCGAGATCCGCCGGACGATGAATTACTCGCTTTATTTTCGCAATGTTTTATAATTTACAGATACATTTTTCTCAAGTCAATTTTATTAAAATTAAAAATGAATATGGATATATTATCCCCATCTTCTTCATTGACCTCAGGTTGAATATTCTGGAATTTTATCGCACCGCAAATCGAACAATATTTGCATTGCAGCAGCAGAATCCGAGCAATCAACTGGCGCTCACAAATATCTGAAAAACCCGCTGCGGCAGTACAAAATAAAAATAGGAAATTAGAGCCGCCGCTCTATCCCTTGGCGTCGAAAATCCAACCAATGGACGACGGCCGGCGAATGCGGCCTCAGTAGTGGTAAGTCAACGCGGTGCTGACGATGGCCCGGTTGCGCCGGCCCACCAGCGGACTGGCGGCGGCCTGCCCGCCCAGCCGGCTCACGCGCAGCCAGGTGTCCAGCGTGTACTTGTTGCCGATCTGCCAACCCCACGACGGTTGCAGATACAGGCTCAACACGCCCTGGCGCGGCGCATACAGCGGATGGGCCTCGACTCCGGCCTGCTGCGCGCTCACGCCGAAGTATTGCTGCAGATAGCGCTGGTTGGCCAGCAGCACGCCGGCGCCCAGCGACAGCGTATGGTGGGCCGCCACCGGCGTGGACGCCTCGGTCCACAGATGCGCCCTCAGGCCCGGGCCGCTGTTGCCGCTGCTGCCCATGAGCTGCGCGCCGGCGCTGATGTTGTGCTCGACGCGGTAGGTGAGGAACAGCCCGCCCTCGGCGGCCAGGCCGCCGCGCCGCCCCGGCGTGTCGCTGCGCTGCTCCCTGGAGCTGAAACGCAGTTGCGGGCCGAATTCCAGGGCCGGGTTGTCCGACAGGTGCCAGCCCAGTCCCAGGCCGTCCTGGCTGTTCAGGTCGAGGAAGGCGCCGCTGCTCCACTGTACCCACAAGGTCGGCAAGGCGGTGGTGCTGCGGTCGCCGCGCCTGTCGTGCACCAGGTCGTTCAGCGCCAGGCCGAAGTAGATGTCCTGCGTATCCTCGGGCATCATCATGCGGGTCGGGCCGGCCTGCGCGGCGCGGCCGGCCAGCAGCGCCAGCAGCGCCAGCAAAAAAGTTCTCGTCATCAGATATGTCCCAGTTCCAGTCCGCGCAACACCGCGCGCACCCGGTCGCGCACGCCCAGCTTGGCCAGGATGCTCGACACATGGTTCTTGATCGTGCCCTCGCTGGGCCCCAGCGCGGCGGCGATCTCGCCGTTGTTGAAGCCGGCCGCCATCAGCGCCAGCACCTCGGTTTCGCGCGCTGTCAGGCGCTCGCCGGCGGCCTGCGGCGGCGCCGTGCCGGCGCTGCTTTCGTAGGCGCTGCGGGTGCGCTCGGTCAGCGCCGGCCGGAACACCGTGGCGCCGGCCGCCACCGCGCGGATGCCGTCGGCCAGCCGCTCCAGCGAAATGTCCTTGAGCAGGAAGCCGCGCGCGCCGGCGCGCATGCCCTCCAGCAGCGCCTCGTCGTCGTCGAAGGTGGTCAAGAGGATGGTCGGCGGCAGCAGCGCGGCCGACTGCTGCAACAGCGCGATGCCCGACAGCTGCGGCATGCGGATGTCGAGCAGCAGCACGTCCGGCTGGCTGGCCGCGGCCAGCGCCAGCGCGCCGGCGCCGTCGGCCGCCTCGGCCACCACGCGGATGTCGGGCGTCAGCGCCAGCAGGCCGCAGATGCCGCTGCGCACCAGCATCTGGTCGTCCACCAGCATCACGCGGATGAGCGCCGTCATGCCGCCACCGCGCCGGCCGGCAGCACGATTTCCATGCCGAAGCCGCGCCGCGGCCGGTTGCCGGCCTTGAGCTCGCCGCCCAGCAGCGCCAGCCGCTCGCGCATGCCGCGCAGGCCGTTGCCCTCTGCTGTCGCGCGGCTGCCGGCGCCGTCGTCCTCGATGCGCAGCAGCACCGAGACGCCGTCGTCGGCGCGCGCCAGCTCGATGTCCAGCCGGCCGGCGGCGGCGTGCCGCACGGCGTTGCTGATCGCCTCCTGCACGCAGCAGAACAGCGTGTGGGCCACGGCCGGCGAGGCGATCTCCAGCCCCGGCGCGAAGCGCAGCGCGATGCGCGGCTGCGGTATGCCGGCGCACAGGGCGGCCAGCGCCTCGCGCAGATCGATGCGCTGCATGCCGCGCTCGCTGCCGACCACCACCCTGACCTCGGCCAGCAAGCCCTGCGCCAGCGCGCGCGCGGTGGCCAGCGCCGGCGGCACGGCCGCGCCCGACTGGCGCAGCGACAGGTCCAGGTGCAGGTTGAGCGCGGTCAGGTGGTGGCCGACGATGTCGTGCAGGTCGCGCGCGATGCGCAGCCGCTCGGCCGAGCGCACCGTGTCGGCCAGCAGCAGCTGGGTGGCGCGCAGCTCGCCGTTGGCGGCCGCCAGTTCGATGCGGCCGCGGCGCTCGACCGCCGCCATGTGGCCGATGCCGAAGGCAATGCCCTGCCACAGCGCCATCGTGCCCAGTTCCAGCAGCACTTCGCGCACCCAGCCGTCGCTGCGGGTGCTGTCGTTGCCGGGCAGCGGCGCCAGCACCAGCAGCACCAGCAGCAGCACTTGCAGCGCCAGCCAGCGCAGGCCGCTGCGCAGGCCCAGCACCAGGCCCAGCTCGGCGGCCACCAGGTACAGCAGGGAATGCGGATAACTGAGCGCGATCGCCATCTGCGCCGCCAGCATCGCCCGGCCCTGCCAGGCCGGGCGCCGCGCGGCGGCGCTGCCGGTGCGCAGCCAGAACAGCAGCCCGAACAGCACCATCAGCGCCACGTAGGCGATCAGGAACAGCAGCACGGTCAGCTCGTCGCGGTCGGTGCCGGCGCGGATCGCCGACGGCGCCGGCGTGAACCCGCTGGCGATCCACAACGCGAGCTGGCCCAGCGGCATATCGGTCTTGACGCCGCTGAGGCGGAAATGAATGATGTCGAGCGCGCCGCCGACCACGCAGCCCAGCAGGCCGATAATGCCGATCAGATTGTTCTTGAAGCGATGCAACATGGGGTTCCTGGCGGGAGCATGAGTCGGGCCATGATACGCGAGGCCACCGGGCAACGACAGTGTCGGAAGTCATGTGGCATTTCCCCCACGCACAGGCGCTCGCCGATGAGCGCGCGGCCGCGCTTTGACCTAGAATCGGCAGTCCCTGAACTCGCGTCCGCGTCCGCCGATGAAAACACTGCCGTTATGGCTCGCCGTCCTGCTGCCGCTGGCCGCCACCGCCGCCGGCGCCGGCGACGATCCCCACGTGGTCATCAGCGCCGAGCGCGACTCGGAGTGGAACAGCTACCGCCACGCCTACAAGGCGGCCGCCTTCTTCGCCTACTACACCCGCAGCCGGCCGCTGATCCAGGCCCACATGCAGATCCGCCCGCTCGACCCGGCCACCCCGCTCGACGGCCTGAGCCTGCACCTGGTGGGCGAGAAGACCGACGCCACCATCGCGGTCGACGCCATCGGCCGCGCCGAGCTGCCCATGCTCAAGCAAGCCTACCAGGACGACGCCGTGCTGCGCCTGAACCGGCAGAAAGGCAGTTACTACTTCAGCGGCCGCTATTCGATCCGCGAGCACGCCGACGGCGTCTACGACCTGGCCGAGCTGCGCGCCGCCTGCGAACAGCTGATCGGCGCGCAGCGCGAATCGGGCTACCGCATGCGCCTGTCCGGCAAGCAGTGCCTGGGCATCAAGTTCGTCTATCCGGCCGGCACCGCGCCGGAGGTGCGCATCCAGACCGACGGCCCCGGCGGCGCCTTGCCGCTGGTCGACGCCCATCCGTTCGAAGGCAATTCGATGGGCATCTACAAGGTGGCGCTGTACCGCTTTGCCGACTGGCCGCAGCGCGGCAAGATCCAGACGCTCAGCGCGCCGCTGGCCATCGGCACGCTGTACGACTGAGGGCCGGCCCCGCCGCCTACTGGTAAGCCTTGAAGAAATCGCGCGCCGCCACGTTGCAGCCGGCGAAGGCCATGTAGCCGTGGTAGTTGGCCGGGTCGTCGGGATTGCCATGCGCGGCGACCACCAGCCGGCGGGCCTCCGCGAACAGGTTCTTGGCGCCGGCGTAGGGGTCGCCGGCCAGCGGCGGCGTATCGACGTCGAGCACCGTCACCAGGCCGGCGCCGACGCCGTGGGCGTTGAAGTAGGCCTGGGTCAGCGTGGCGTTGAAGAACGGCACCTTGGGGTCGCCGTGGCCGCCGCACATCAGCACCGGCGCGGTCGGCACCCAGGTGCGCAGGTCGTTCTTGAACCAGGCGTTGCGCATCGGATGGCGGGAGGCGCAGTCCAGCGGCGCCACGGCCGACGTGGCCGGGCAAGGATGGGCGGCGATATCGTCGAGCAGCGCCGCCACGTAGCCCGACTGCAGCAGGCTCTGCGCCGGCGTGCCATACGCGGCCTGCTCGGCCGCCGGCAGGCTGGCGTAGCCCGGCATGTCGTTGGCCAGCAGATGCGGCGGCAGCTTGCCGGTCGCGATCAGCGTGGCGACCGGCACCAGGGTCGGCGCCAGCGTCTCCATAGCCGCCGCGTAGCCGGGCTGGTACAGCTCGGTCGGCGCCGCGTACAGATTGCCGTAGGCCTTCTGCCAGGCGGTGAACTGCAGCGGGAATTCCAGCATGCCGATGCCGTAGAGCTGGGTCAGGCCGCGCTGCGCATCGGCCGAGCCGAGCGTGGCTTCGTAGCTGGCGCTTTCGGCGTAGCGGCCGCTCATCGGCGCCGCCGCCGTGACGCTGATGCCGGCCGCCTGCATGGCGCGGTGCGTGGCCATCGTCACGAAGCCGCCTTCGGAGTGGCCAGTCAGGAACAGTTTGCCATTCTCCTCGACCGGGTGCGGCAGCTTGGCGAAGGCTTTGCGGGCCGCGGTGAGCGCGTCGATCATGTCCTTGGCCTGCTGCTCGGCCACCTGGTGCGGGTGGTAACTCAGGGTCGAGGTGTCGTAGCCGGCATAGTTGGGCGCGATCACGATGTAGCCCTGCGCCGCGTACAGCGCGGCGGCGGTGGCGCTGGTTTCGGCATACGGCGCGCCCGGCGTCAGGTCGCCCAGGCGGACGTTGCGCAGCGCCGAGCTGCCGTGGCCGTACATCAGCAGCGGACGCTTGCCGCTGCAGGCGGGATCGGCGCCGTTCGGCACCATCAGCGAGCCGGAGGCGGTGGTGGTTTCGCCGGCCGCGCCGACGGTGCTGTATTCGAAGTGATGGAAATCGACGCTGCACTTGGGCTGGCCGGCGGCGGTCAGGATTTGCGCGCCCGCCGTGCCGAGCCGGCCCAGCGCCTGCGTCAGGCCGGCGGGGTCGAGCGACTGCTCCAACGGCGGCGGATTGAGCAGCAAGGCGCCGCGCGCGCCGGAGGTATCGGCCACGCCGGTGGGCGCGCTGGGCACGGTGGGCGTAAGCGGCGCCGAGGTGGCCGGCGGCGTGGCCGCTACCGGTGCGCTACTACCACTACCGCAGCCGCCGAGCAGCGCGGCCAGCGCCGCGAGTATGAGAGTGCAGCCTGTCTTGTCCATGGTGTCTCCTGAATGAGGCGGTTCGGCAATGAACCAGCCTGCATTCTGGAGACGCCCTCATGGATGCGCATGTGCCGGAAGATAGACGCCGGGAAACCGCGGTTCACGCTGTCATGGAAGCGTGGTCAGCCTGACGCCGAACACCGGCCCCGCCGTGTGGCCCGGCTCCGGATCGAAGCGCACCAGCACGCTGCCCTTGCCGTTGGTGAGGCGCTCGGGCACCGGATATTCCCGGTCGATGAACAGGCCCGGACTGCCGCCATCGAGCTTGACGCGTGCAATCCGTACGCCGTCGATACTGATGTGGAAATCGCGGTTGCGCTCCTCGCCCCAGTAGCTCGCCTGCAGCAGCAGCGGGCCTTCGGCGCACTTCATGCGGAAGCTGAAATAGCCGCCGGTGCGGGCATCGCGTCCGTTGCGGCCACGGTAGGCAACCGGATAGGAGATGTCCGATTGCAGGTCGTGATCGCGCTCAGGCTGCATTTCCCCCAGGTGCATGACATCCACCGAGCGCGCGGCCAGGTCCTTGAGGCGCGCCTCCTCCTTGCGAAAGACGACTTCCGACGCGGCCCATTCGGCCTCCGTGTAGACATTGAAGTACACCGCCGCGCGCCGCTCGTACTGCGAGAAGAAGGGCGCAAACTTCATGTCGCCCGGCCGCCCGCTGCCCACGCTGCGGTACACGGCCTGTGCCTGGTCCGCGAGCGCAAACGAGGCCAGGATGTCGGCGCCCACCAGCGCCGGCGCCAGTCCGCCAAACGGCTTGTCGGCCGCGCCCAGGTCCGCCGCCAGCACCATCGGACCACGCAGCAGCGCCACCACATGCTCGTTGCCGGCCGTCGCTTCCAGCCGCAAGGCCAGCGGCAGCGACAGGCGCACGCTGTCGCCCGCGCGCCAGCGCCGGCGCAGCAGCAAGTAGCCCTTTTGCTTGCTGGCGGTCTGCGGCTTGCCATTGACCAGCACCTGATGGCCGCTGGCCCATGACGGAATGCGCAGCGCCAGCGTGAAATGGCGCGGCCCCGCCAGGCGGCGCACCTTGAGTTCGATCTCGCCCTCGTATGGATAGCGCGTGTTCAGCTCCAGCCGCGCAGCCTTCCACTGCACCGTCGATGGAATGTACAGATTGACGAACAGCGTGTCGCCGTTCTCCCAATAGATCGAATCGCCATGCTTGGCGTGGCTTTCCATGCCGGACAGGACGCAGCACCAGAAGTCATGCTCCTCGCTGGAATATTCCCGCGCCACGCCGGACATCAACGGCGTCATGTACGTGAACATGCCGGTGCGCGGATTCTGGTGCGCGAGGATATGGTTCAAATGCGTGCGCTCGTAGTAGTCGAAGTAAGCGGCATCGGGCGCCCAGCTGTAGAGGTGGCGCGTCATCTTCAGCATGTTGTAGCTGGCGCAGGCTTCGCAGGTCTGCTCGGTGATGTGGGCGGCGATGCTGTCCGGTGCGGAGAAGTATTCGCGGTCGCCGTTGCCGCCGATGACGTAGCTGTGGTGCTGGGTGACGCGCTTCCAGAAGAAGCCGACGGCGTCGGCGTCGCTGCGGCGGCCGGTCAGCTCGTGCAGGCGCGCCAGGCCGATCAGCTTGGGGATCTGCGTGTTGGCGTGCAGGTTGGCCAGTTCGTCGCGGCCTTGCGTGAGCGGCAGCAACACCTTGGCGTGGTACAGCCGCTGCGCCAGCGCCAGCCAGCGCTTGTCGCCGGTGCGCGCATAGAGCTCGGCAAAGCTTTCATTGATGCCGCCATGCTCGCAGGCCAGCACCTGCTGCACCTGTTCATCGCTGAGCGCGGCGAACACCTGGTCGATATACACCGCCAGCCGCAGCGCCACCTGCAGCGCCTGCTCGTTGCCGGCGTGGGTCTGCGCATCGAACAGGCCGGCGAAGACCTTGTGCCAGTTGTACAAGGGCACCCAGCAGCCGTTCAGGTCGAAGCCCGCCGAGCGGATCTCGCCGCGCATGATCTCCGGGAAGATTTCCTTGCCGTCGACCAGCGTGCCGTCCTGGCGCTTGCGCATGAAGCCCGCCGCATAGCCATCGCCATGCGCCTGCTGCACGCGCGCCAGTTCGGCGACGATGTAGTCGATGCGCGGCTTCAGCGCCGGGTTGCCGGTTTGCGCGTGCATCAGCGACAACGCGGACAAATAGTGGCCCAGTCCCTCGCCGGCGATGGTGTCGGACTCCCAGCCGCCATAGATGGCGCCCTTGGTCGGCAGGCCGGCGAAGCGGTGGTAGTTGTGCAGGAAGCGGTCGGCGCTCAGGCGCAGCAGATAGGCCTGGTTGGCTTGCAACGCGTCGGCGTAGACCGAGGGCAGCAGCCGGACAGACGACAGCGGCAGCGCCTGGGCGGTTGGTGGAACGTCGCCGGCTGCGGCGCTGCTGGCGTTGGCGTTGGCGTTCCAGCCGGAGAGCAAACCCAGGCCGGCGGCGCCCCGCAATATCTGTCGACGATGCATACGTCCCTCATGGTAAACGGTTACCCATCAATGTACGTGCATAGCCGGTGGCCGTCTTGTGATGCCGCCGCTAAAAGGATGACGAAATCGGCACAATCCGGCGCGAACCGTTCACCATCCCATTTTCTGGCGGATGAACGCCGTCAGCTGCGCCGCATTGGCCTGGTGCTGCTTGACGCGCGGGTGACCGCCAAAGCCGGTCCACGGGAACACGATGGTGTCGATGCGCTGGTCGCCGCCCTGCCGCAACTGGTCCACCGCCGCGCGCACATAGCCCGGCCATTTGGAGCCCTGCTGCACCGCATCCATGCTGCCCAGCGCGCACACGATGTAGGCCTTGGGATACAGCGCGCGCAGCTTCTGCACGAAGCTGCGGTAGGCCTGCACGCGCTGCGCGTCGTCTGGCGCCGGCGACAGGCGATGCTCGCGGTCGATCAGCCAGCGGTCGTTCTGGAACAGGTTGATGACCACCACATCCGGCGTCCACGAGGTGAAATCCCAGCGGCTGTCGTTATTGCCGACCGCGCTCAGCTGGTCGTAAAAATCCGGCATCGTGAAAGGGAACCAGCTGATCATCACGCCGATGCCGCTTTGCGAGATGATGTGCGCCTCCGCATCCAGCGCCCGCGCCGTGATCGACGAATAGGACATGAAGTTGTTCTTGTCCTTCAGCAGATGGTCCGGCCCGTCGTCCGGCGACTCGTTGCCCATGCCGGTGGTGATGGAGTCGCCGAAGAACTCGATATGGCGCCGCTTGCGCGCCGGCGGCGGCAGCAGCTTGCCGCCATCGGCCAGCTCCAGGCCCTGGAACACCGTGCCGCCCTCCTCGCCGTCCGTGCGCTTGGTGATCAGGAAGCGGTGCGCGCCCGGCCCCAGGCCGCTGGCCACCGGGTACGTCTTGCCGCCCTGCGCGGCTTCGATGACCACCGGCTTGGCCAGGTCGCCATCGATGAAGACGTTGAAGAAGTTCTTGCCCAGCTGGTCGTCCAGCTTGAGCGCCAGGCTGGCGCCGCTGAAGTTGCCTTCAATGCTGGTGCCGGGCCACGACAGCATGGGCCGCGCGCGGTCGGCAAAATCGATGCGCCCGGTGTACTGCAACTGCGCGTCGTCCGGCTGGACCGCCACGCCGGCCAACGCCTGTCCGGCCAACAACAACGCCATCAACACTGCTTTGAACTTCATCAAGACGTCTCCAGCAACAATATTTTCAATTGGATTTGACACTCAATCCGGGGTGCCCGAAAGATGCAGACGCACGCGGCGATCCAGGCCCAGCGCCTTGATATCAGCGCCGAATGCCTCCTCGATCAGGCGTGCTTTAAGCCCCGTGGTTTCCGCTTCTCTCAAAGCCCGTTCGATGATGGGCCGGTAGCCGGCGGCCGATGACGCCAGGTAGAAACCAAAGTCGCCTGGATAATCCATCAGCATGTGCTGTTCCACCACCAGTTCCGGATGTTCGCGCGCCTCTTTCGTCACCTCGATGACGCCGCGCGGCAGATAGTCGACGTGCCGGTTTCCCGCCGCCACCATCGCGTAAATCGTGGTCCACGGTGCGGCGTGCTCATACAGCGGCAAGCCCGCCGTCCTCCATATTTTCGCATCGTTCCAGCCGGCGCCGAAGCCGGCGATCAGCCTGGTACGCTTCAAATCGTCCACTGATTGGACATGGGCAAAGACTGCGGCATCGGCTGGGCGTATCAACAACACCCGCTGGCCGATCAAGCCATTGGTTAAAGCGTTACGCACCGGGACGATCTGTTCCTTGCTGTCCTTATCCTTGGTCCGCATACCGTAGAAGAGGTTGATGTCGCCTTTGCCCAGCATCCACCACATGCGACGGGCAGGAATGTCTTTCACCAAGTGGAGATGACAAGGTTGATGAATCAAGCGCAAAGACTCTTCCAGCAGGCGGATGAAGTAGGTGGCATGGCCATCGGACAGCACCGCGATGCGCAATTCCAGCGGCGCGGCGTCGGATGCCGGCTCAGCCTCGCCAAACGCGGGGAGCGAGACAAACAGCATGCAAGCGAAAAAACAGGCGAACCGCGGCATGAAGAACATTTTCGCGACTCCAGCGAACAATCGGGTCTTGTAGACTACCACAGGCTCTGCGGCGTAACGGCCAACATGCCCCACCTGGAATCCGCAACGCCTCCATGGCTTCCCGAACCGTCGGCCGGCGGCATCATCCGTGCGTGGCTGACACCAGGCTGGCGATCAAGCTGCATCCACACGCGCCACGGTGGCCATGCAAGGCGACCATGCGCCCGCCGATTAGATACGTGGCCGCGCCTTCCACGATGGCACTTACGCCATGCCCCGGCAGTGGACACATCACCATGTCCCCCACGGTTGCGTGGGCAGCACTCATGTACGAGCTTGAAGATGCCCAAGAACACTTGGCTGCGTTGATATCCAATATGAGCAGTGATGTAGGCTTTGACGAGGTAAATCTACGTGTCGACCTCGGACATGTTTTTTCGCATTTGAACCGAGCCTGGCATCGACGTGAGAAAATCGAAGGGTTAGATGAAGCGGAATGGCTAGAAGCAAGCCGCTTTCCTACGGACCTCGACCCAACTTAAAGGAACAATGTAGTGCAAAATCGTATTAAAGTTGGCGATGTAGTCTTTGAACTGCCACAAGGCGCATTGCCCTCGCCAGCGTGCGTGGTTGCAGAAAAGACAGATATGCCGGAGGCGCTCGATCCGGTGGCGTTCATGCGTTCAGAACCGGATCTTGTCGCCCAATATATCGCTCGCCCGGCGTCTATTGTGGAGAAGACCACTGAGCCGGAACTCGACCAGCTGACAATGTGGCAGGCCTTTGCAGGTGCAAAGAGTAGTTACCCGCAGGAGTCCCGAGTTCGACAGTTTGCGGCCAATTTTCGCGTTTTTTCTGAGCTGCACGCCATATAGATCAAGCACTTACATCCGTTTTTCCTTCGATTTTGAAAAATTCGTGTAATGGCACGTTTTTCAAAATTCGCTGGTTGTTGACATTCTAGTTGCATGCAAATAGAGTAACGGCATGTTCATCAAAGTGACCACATCCGGACCGCGCCGCTACGTTCAGCTGGTCGAAGCGTATCGCGACGACAATGGGCGCCCCAAACAGCGTACCGTTGCGACCTTGGGCCGACTCGATCAGCTCAACACTGAGCTTGAGTCGGTGATTTCCGGCTTGCTGCGCGTGACTGGAAAAACGCGACCGGAGGCGCCGCCGGCGCCGTCGCTGACGTTCGAGTCGGCGCGCGATTATGGCGATGTCTGGGCGCTGACCGAACTGTGGAATTCGCTCGGCTTCGATCGTCTGCGCCAGGTCTTCCGGAAAACCCGGCACACCATCGATATCGAGGCGCTGATCCGGCTGATGGTGCTGAACCGGTTGTGCGATCCTGACTCGAAGCTGGGCGTGTTGCGGTGGGTCGAAACTGTCACTTTGCCCGGTATCATGGCGGAAAAAATCGAGCACCATCAACTGCTGCGGGCGATGGACGCGATGGTCGAATACCAGGAGGAAGTCGACCAGGTGCTGGCCGGTTTGCTGCGTCCGATGGTCGATCAGGATCTGGCGGTGGTGTTCTACGACATGACCACGATCCGGGCTGACGGGCTGTCGCAGCAGGACGACGACGTGCGCAAATTCGGCATGTCGAAGGAAGGCCTGATCGCGCGCCAGGTCATGCTTGGCGTGGTGCAGACGGCCGATGGCTTGCCTCTGTATCACGAGGTGTTTGACGGCAACATCGCTGAAGTGACGACCATCAAACCGATCATCGAAAAGATTGTGCGGCGCTTCCCGGTCAAGCGCGTCATCGCCGTGGCCGATTGTGGCCTGCTCTCGACCGACAACCTGGCGGACTTACAAGCGATTACCCTGCCGGGCGGCGGCACGCTCGAATTCATTCTGGCCGTGCCGGGGCACCGCTACGGCGATTTCGTGGAGTTGCTGGCGCCCTTCCATGCAGCGCAATGCGCCGATGCGAAGCAAGAGGTCCTGGGTGAGACCAAGTGGGACAAACTGCGTCTGATCATCGCGCACGACCCGGACGTGGCCAAGGCCGCCGGCGCCAAGCGCGATCTGCTCATCGAGTCGCTTGAGCAGAAGGCTGCTCAATGGGCGGTCAAACTCGACGGACAGGATATGGGCAAAAGCAAGCGTGGCCGCAAGCTGTCGGACGGCGGCGCCCGCGCCCGGTTCTATCACGAAGTATGCGAGGCGCATCTGGCGCGCATCGTCCGGGTTGACCTCAAAAGCGAGCTGTTCACATACACCATCGACGAGCGCGCGCTAACGCATGCGCGCCTGATGGATGGCAAGCTTCTGCTGGTCACCAACACCGCTGATCTGACGCCGGAAGAAGTGGTTAAACGGTATAAATCATTAGCCGATATCGAGCGCGGCTTCCGCGTGCTCAAATCCGAAATCGAGATCGGCCCGATCTATCATCGACTGCCTGAACGCATCCGCGCCCACGCAGCGATCTGCTTCATGGCCCTGATCCTGTATCGCGTCATGCGCACCCGCTTGCACGCCAGCGACACCGCGCTCTCGCCCGAGCGCGCCCTGACGAAACTGCGCCGAATTCAGCATCATCGCGTCACGCTGAATGGCACCGAGTCGGTCACCGGAATTTCAAAACTCGACAAGGAACAGATAGACATTCTCTCGGCCCTGACGATTAAAAAACCGACCCTCGAGACCCAATTAACTCTCCTGTAGTGGCATTTTTTACCATCGCTACTATATAAATCAACAACTTACGCGCTCAACTGTCGAACTCGGGTGACCATCTCGACCGGCTGCAGATCAAGCTGTTCACGATCCTCGTCGGCCAGCAGGATCTGCTGGCCATCAAGATCGCCATGCAGTGCGCCGGCAAGACCCAGATCGTGGCCGGTCTAATGGTCGACGAGCTCGCCTTCCATGGCATTCGCAATGCCGACGATGTCGCCACCTGCCTGGTCGGTTATGGCCAGACCAATTTCCCGCGCCGGACCGACTGGTCGTTTACGCGCTTCTATCTGCAGCAGGCGGTAGACGCCGGATATCGCCTGGTTGACGATGCTCAAGTGCTCTGGGAGGCCTTTGCCGCGATACACAACAAGGCGGGACTGGCCGGCGCACTGGAGATCCCGATGGAGTCGTTCACCCGTGCCGTCGAAATCGTGCTCAAGGAAAGTGAGCTGCAGGACGCGGCGCAGTACCGGCCGCCGGCCCAGTTGTGGACCCAGGCGGTGCGCGGTTCCGGCTATGTCCAGGCCAGGGTGGCGACCACCCGAGGCCTGTCGGAACTGTCCAGCGCCGCGTGATGTCATGGAGACCAAGAGCTTGCCCATCATGCTGTTCGACGAGCGCGCGCTGACGCCGTCGTTCGGCTACGTGTATGACCCGAAATGGCTCGATCCGTTTGAATCGATCGTGTCCATCCTGTGGAAGCTGGCCAGGATGAACCGGCTATCCGGCCAGGCGATCACCACGCAGCTGGCCAAGTCCGACATTGACCCTTATGAGGGCGTGGCGGCACGCCGCTCGGAGGTCGACCTGTGCCGCCTACATCTCGCCTTGGGGCTACCGCTCAAGCTGGTGCGGGACTCTGTGCTCCCCGATGCGTTGCAGGCCGCCGGCGGCCACCATTTCCGGTATTGCCGGAAATGCCTGTGCCGTGGCTATCGCAGTGTGGTGCATCAGATCGGCGCCAACAAGTGCTGCCCGGTGCATGGCGACATGCTGGAAATCGCCTGTCGCACTTGCGGCGCCAAGGCGCCTTACCGGCTCAACGTCGCCCTGCTCGACGCACCCTACCGATGCGGAAGCTGTGGCCATCTGTATGGCGCATCGCCGCCCGCTTCGCTGCCACACAAGCGTTCATTCAACAAGAAGGCGCGCATCGCCATTACGCGATTGCGCTTCAGCCACTACTCGTATTTTTGAGCGGTCCTCGGCGTCCCGGTGCCCACGATGTAGATGGCAAATTGCAGACGAACTTGCTTTCCTGAGAAACTTTGCAGACAAATTTACTTTCCATTCTCCAAGTATTTGATTTCGTTGTAAATTTTCGGAAAAGTTCGATAAAGAGGACCTTGCAGACAAATTTGCCGTCGCGTTGCAGACAAAATTGCTTTCCACTACGGCAGCCGCGTGGGGTCGCCGCGCCACCAGGCCGGCATCCCCGCTTCCACCTCGGCGATCAGCGCGATGCCCTTGGCCTCGGCGCGCTCGTCCAGCAGGCCGACCACGTCGTTCAGCAGGCCGGCGAGGTCGAAATCCAGCACCTCCAGCGGCATCTTGCCCGCCTCCAGGCGGGAGAAATCGAGGATGTCGTTGATGATTTGCAGCAGGACGTCGGCGTTGCCCAGGCTTAGGCGCAGCTTGTCGCGGGTGCCGTGCGGCACGCCGGCGTCCTTCAGCGCGGAGCGCAGCATGCCGATCACGCCACCCAGCGGGGTGCGCACCTCGTGGCTGATCATCGCCAGGAAGTCGCTCTTGAGCTGGTTCGACACTTCCGCCGCCCGCTGCGCCGCCAGCGACTCGGCCTGGCGCGCCTGCGACACGCTCAGGTCCGCCTCGCGCGCGTGCAGGGTGGCGATCTGCGCCTCCAGGGTCTGACGGTAGCGGATTTCATTGTCATGGCTGCGGGCGTGGATCACGCGCTGGCGCGCCAGCGCGCCGTCCAGTCCGTGCAGCAGATAGGTGCACGACACCGTCAGCACGGAAGACACCAGCAGGAAATTAATGCTCAGAATGAACCAGTGCGCCGGCAGGCCGACCTTTACCACCGCCAGGCCCGGCTCTATGCCGCCCAGATAGCCGGCCAGGAACAAGGTGGCGCCGCACCACAGCAGCGCCAGGATGGCGGCCCGGCTGCCGACCAGCACCGTGCACAGCACCGGAACCGCCATCAGGTAAATCTGCGATAGTGGTCCGAGCGAGAACAGCAGCACCACGGCGATCAGATACACGATGCCCAGCAGCAGGCCGGCGCGCCACTGGTAGGCGATGTCACGCCGATAATGCAGACAGCCGACGCCGGCCAGCGCGACGACGTCCGTCGCCACCATCAGCAGGCGGCCTTGTTGCGCGCCGGCCCACATGCTGGGCGCCAGGACCAACAGGCCCAGCCAGAAGGCGACGGCGCACAAACCATTCAGCAAACGGTTGCGCCAGCCCTGCAGGTCCTGGTCGCCATGCTCCGGCCGTTCCATGCGCCGGTACAAGGCCGCGCGCAAGGCGCGTACCGGTGGGCTGTCTATCAAGGGGGACTTTCATTGGTCGAAAAGAGCAGCCGATTTTACTACTATCTCGCACCGGTAACATTTCGACATGAAAATCCTCCGGCGGCGGTGCATCGCGCCTTGCAGCGCCCCGCCTTTTTTTGCTAGCCGTATTCGGCGATCAGGTCGGCCACCTCGGTTTCCGGCATATCGCGCACAATGCGGTAAATGGCGACGATATCGGCGGCGATGCCGGCGCCGCCGCATACACGCTCGAACGCTTGCGCCAGCCCGCGCACCGTCGGCGCCGCGAAGAACTCCGGCAACGGCAGCGACACGGCCATGATCGCCGACAGCTTGAGCATGATGCGCACCGCCAGCAGCGAATGCCCTCCCAGCGCGAAGAAGTCGTCTTCCACGCCCACTGTCGACACCCCCAGCTGCTGCTCCCATATCGTGGCGACCAGTTCCTCCAGCTGCGTCGCCGGCGGCACATGGGCCAGGCCAGTCCCGGTGTCTCGCGGCGCCGGCAACGCCTGGCGATCGACCTTGCCGTTGGCCGTCAGCGGCAGCGCCTGCAGCACCACGTAGGCCGATGGCTGCATGTAGTCCGGCAGCGCCGATTTGAGCGCGGCGCGCACGCCGGCCACCAGCTCCGCCTCGCCCTGCCCCGTCAGGCCGCTGGCGTGGGCCGGCGTCAGATACGCCACCAGCCGTTGCTGGCCCGGCGCCGTCACCACCGCCGCGCTCACGCCTTCGCAGGCCGACAAGCGCGACTCGATCTCCCCCAGCTCGATGCGGAAGCCGCGCAGCTTGACCTGGAAGTCGTTGCGGCCAAGGTAATCGATGGTGCCATCCTCGCGCCAGCGGCCAAGGTCCCCGGTGCGGTACATGCGCGCGCCAGCGTGGAACGGATCGTCCAGGAAGCGTTCGGCCGTCAATTCCGGGCGGTTCAAATACCCCAGCGCCACGCCGGCGCCGCCGATGTGGATTTCTCCAGCCACGCCCAGCGGCACCGGCTGGCCGTGGGCGTCGAGGATGTGGAACCAGCTGTTGTCGAGCGGACGGCCGATGCTCACCGCCTCCCCCGGCTTCTCGGCATAGCTGATCCAGGACGAATACGTCGTATCCTCCGACGGGCCATACAGGTTGCACACGCGGCGCACCTGCGGCAGGTCGATCAACTCGTTCACCAGCGCCGGCGGCAGCGCCTCGCCGGCCAGGTTCACCACCCGCACGCCAAACGGGATGGCGCCGCTGTCGACCAGCGCGCGGCAGGCCGACGGCACGGTGTTGAGCAAGGTGATGTCGGGCGAACCTTCCAGCAGCGCCATCGCGTTTTCCACCACCACCACGGCGCCGCCGTGGCTGAGTGGCACGAACAGCTCGAACACCGACAGGTCGAAATTGAGCGACGTGCTGCACAGCACCCGGCGCAGCTCCTCGCCGCTGTATTCCTGTCCGCCCCAGGTGATCATGGCGACGGCGTTGCGGTGGCAGATGCGCACCGCTTTCGGACGGCCGGTCGAACCGGATGTGTAGATCAGGTAGGCCAGGTCGCCCGAACCGCCGGCCGGTTCGGGATTGGTCTCCGGCTGCCTCGCCAGCGTCTCACTCAAAACGTCCAGTGCCAGCAGCGCGGTGCGCTCGCGGCCCAGCACCGGATGGCCGGCCAGGCGCTCCGTCAAGTCCCGCTGCGTCAGCATCCAGGCGATGTCGCTGTCGTCGACCATGTCGGCCAGCCGCTGGTCGGGATAATTCGGGTCGAGCGCCACGTAGGCGCCGCCGGCCTTGAGGATGGCCATCAGCGCCACCACCATCGACTCCGAGCGGCGCAGGCAGACGCCCACCAGGCTGCCGCGGTCCACGCCCTGCGCGCGCAGATAATGCGCCAGCTGATTGGCGCGGCGGTTCAGTTCCGCGTAGCTCAGGGCCGTCTGCGCATGCGCCACGGCCAGCGCCGCCGGCGTGCGCGCGGCCTGCGCCTCGAACAAGCCGTGCATGGTCGCCTCGCGCGGATAGTCCGTCACCCGGCCATGGAAGCTGTCCAACATTTGCCGTTGCGCGGCGGACAGCAGCGGCAGCTCGGCGACGCCGCACTGCTCATCAGCCACCATCCCCGCCAGCAGCAGCTGGAACTGTTCCACCGTGCGTTCCATGGTGCCCCGATCGAATAATTCGGCGGCATAAATCAGCCGGCCGGAGATGACGCCGTCGACATCCGACAACGCCATCAACAGGTCGAACTGGGCGGCCTCGCAAGCGCTGTCGACCAGCGTGGCCTGCACCCCCGGCAGCGTCAACGCGCGCACGCCCGGCGTGTTATCCAACGCCAGCATCGCCTGGAACACGGGATGGTGGCTGGCGCGGCGCGGCGCCCGCAACGCTTCGACCACCAGCTCGAACGGCGCCTCATGATTGGCATAGGCGGCCAGCATGGTGTCCTTAACCTGCGCCAGCAGCGCGGCGACATCCGGATTGCCATCGAGCCGCACCCGCACCGCCAGCGCATTGGCGAACAGGCCGATCAACGACCGCAATTCGTCGCGCGTGCGGTTCGCCACCGGCGCGCCGATCACCACATCATGCTGCCCGCTCAGGCGCGACAACAGGACCGCCCAAGCCGTCAACAGCGTCATGAACAGCGTCACCCCGTGCCGCTGACTCAAGGCGCGCAGCCCTTTCATCAAGTCGCCGTCGAGCGTTAGCCGCACATGGCCGCCGCTGTGGCCCGGCAACGCGGGGCGGGGACGGTCCAGCGGAAGATCGAGCAAGGCCGGCGCGCCGTGCAGATGGCCGCACCAGAAATCCAGTTGCCGCCGCAGCGCGCTTCCTTGCGAGCGGTCGCGCTGCCACTCCGCGTAATCGGCGAATTGCAGCGGCAACGCGGGCAGCGTTTGCGCGCCGGCGTACAGCGCCGATACCTCGTGCAGCAGCACTTGCAGAGACCAGGCGTCGGTCACCATGTGGTGCATGGTCACCAGCAGCACGCAATCGTCGTCCGCCATTTGCACCAGGCGGCCGCGTATCACCGGGCCGCGTTCCAGATCGAAGGCGCGCTCGGCTTCCTCGGCCGACAGCCGTCCCAATGCCGCCTCCCGCTCGTCCCCGGCCAGCGGCGACAGATCGGAGAAGGCCATGTCGAAGCCGATATCGGCCGGCGCGAAATGCTGGCGCACCAGGCCACTTACGAGCGAAAAGCGCGCGCGCAGTACTTCATGCCGGGCGACGACAGCGTCGAACGCACGCCGCAGCGCGCCGTGATCGAGCGCGCCGCGAAGGCGCTGCGCCATCGGAATGTGATACGCGGCCGCCGCCGCCGGGTTGAACTGCTGCAGGAACCACATGCCCTGCTGCGACGACGACAACAACATCGGCAGACCGCGAGGAGACAGCGGAATCGCGCCGTGCACCAGCGGGTCCGGCGGCTCCGCGCCGGCGACCCTGAGCGCCATGCCGGCCAGCGTCGGCTGATCGAAGATATCGCGCACCTTCAGCGCAACGCCCATCTCCCGCGTCAGGCGCGAAATCAGCTGCATGATCAGCAGCGAGTGCCCGCCCAGCGTCAGGAACGAATCGTTGCGGCCAATCTGCTCCAGGCCAAGCAGCGCTTGCCATATGGCGGCCAGCGCGATCTCGATCTCGCCGACGGGCGCGACGTAGTCCGGCGCCGGCACCGCATCGGCGCCCGGCACGGGCAGCGCCTTGCGATCGAGCTTGCCGTTCGACGTCAGCGGCAACCGCTCCAGCACGACGATCGCCGCCGGCACCATGTACGCCGGCAGCGATTCGCCCAGCTGGCGATGCAGCGCGGCGGGGTCGATCGTGTGCCCCGCTTTCGCCGTCACATAGGCCAGCAGGCGCTTGCCCGTGGAGCGCTCGTTCTGCACCGTCACCACCGCTTCCAGCACCGGGCCGGCGTCCGCCAGCCTGGCCTCGATCTCTCCCAGCTCTATCCGAAATCCACGCAGCTTGACCTGCGAGTCGTTGCGGCCGATGAATTCGATATTCCCGTCGGGCAGAATGCGGCCAAGATCGCCGGTGCGGAACATGCGGGCGTCCGCGTCGGCGCTGAACGGATCGGGGACAAAACGCTCGGCCGTCAATTCGGGACGATTCAAATAGCCCCTGGCCACACCGGGCCCGCCGATATGCAGCTCGCCCACCACGCCTTGCGGCACCGGCTGGCCGTGCGCGTCGAGCAGATAGATGCGGGTGTTGGCGATCGGACGTCCGATGGGCACCGAGCGGGCATCCGCCGCCAGCGCGGCGATTTCGTAGGTGGTGGCGAAGGTGGTCGTTTCGGTGGGACCGTAGCCGTTCACCAGCCGGCCCGGCGCCGCGTCGCCCTCCAGGACGGCGCGCACCGTTTTGGGGTCGAGCGCGTCGCCGCCGATCAGCAGATGGCGCAGCGCGCCGAACGACGCGCCGATCTCCCTCGAATAGGCGTTGAACAAGCCGACCGTCAGCCACAACGCCGTCACGCCGCCCTGCTTCAGCGCGGCCGCGAAACGCTGCGGTTCGAACACCACGTCCTGCGGGATCACCTGCACCTTGGCGCCGTTCAGCAGCGCGCTCCAGACCTCCCATGTCGAGGCGTCGAACGCCGGGTTGGCGCAGTGCGCCACGCAATCGCCGGCGGCCACCGGCGCGTATTCCGAGCCGACCACCAGCCGCAGCACGCCGCGATGCTCGACCATGACACCTTTGGGCGCGCCGGTGGAACCGGACGTGTACATGATGTAGGCCAGGTCGCGGCCACCGCCGTGCGCCGCCAGGTTGGTTGTTGGCAGTGCCGCAAGCGCGGCCTGTTCCTCATCGATCGACAAGACCGGCGCCGCCAGCGCCGGCAGCGCATCCGCCAGCGCGCGCTCGGTCAGCACCACCAGCGGCGCGCAATCGTCCAGCAGCGCGACCAGGCGTTGGCGGGGTTGTCCGACCTCTAGCGGGACGTAGGCGCCGCCCGCCTTCAGGATCGCCAATAGCGCGACCACCATCGCCGGGCCGCGTTCCATGTACAAGGCGACGCACGATTCCCGCTCCACACCCAGCGCGCAAAGCCGGTGCGCGAGCTGGTTGGCGCGGGCGTTGAGTTCACCGTAGTTGAGGCAACCGTCGCTCCAGGCCAGCGCCTCGGCGTCCGGATGACGCGCCGCCACCTCCTCGAACACGGCATGGATCGAGCGCTCGGCCGGGAAAGGCGTGCGCGTGGCGTTGCGCGCATATAAAAGGTATTCGCGTTCGCAAGCGCCCAGCATCGGCAGCTGGTGCACCGCGCAATCTGGATTGGCGCCGGCGCCAACCAGCAAGGTCACCATGCGCGCCGCCATCGACACGATGCCGGCGACGTTGAACGACGCGACATCGTAGATGAAATTGAGACCCAGATCGCCTCCGCCATCGGCCACCGATACGGTCAAGTCGTGCCGCCATGCCGGCGCCGGTTCGCCGTCGTTCATCAGCAGTATGCGCATGCGGCCGGCCAGCGTATCGGCCAATCCTTCGCCGACCTCCGCATGCAACGCGGCTTGACGCCGCGAACGCTCGACCTGATCGACCAGCGCCGTGAAGGAGGGATTGCCATCGAGCGTGGCGTGCACCGGTAGCAGGCGCCCGCCGGAAGTCACCGCCGTGCCGATGACGATGTCGGCGCAATTCGAATGGCGGGCGATCAGGATCGACAGCGCGGCATGGAGAACGGTCCGCAGGCTCGATTGGCGGGTGAAGGCGAATTGCTCCAGCAAAGAACGGCTGGCCGGATCGACCCTCACCAGGTGACTGGCGGCGCCCTGGCCCAACGCGCCGTCGGGGGCGCACTTCATCGGCAGATCGTGGGGAAAGCAAGGTTGCGACTCCCAGTAGGCCGCCACGCGCGATGTCGCATTCGACGCCATGCGCGCGCGCTCGGTCTCGACGTCCTCCCAAAGCCGCGACAACGGCGCGGCGGGGCTGTCCAGCGCCACCTTCAGGAACAAACCGAAGTTCTCCAGCAACGTCCGCATCGCGGCGCGCTCGAACAGGTCGCTGCTGAACTGCAGGCTGGCGATCATGCGGTCGCCGTCTTCCAGCAGCGACATCACCACGTCCAGCTTGGCCACGGTGGATTCGGTCAGAATGGCCTCGGTGCCGAGTCCCTCCAGATTGAGGCGGAAGGAGGCCGCATCCGACAGGACGAACATCGCCGACACCAGCGGCGCGGCGCCGGCCTCGCGCCCCACCTCCAGATCGGCGATGACGCGGTCGAACGGCAGGTGCTGGTGCGAAAACGCGGCCAGCGCCGTCTTGCGCACGGATGCCAGCAGCGCGAGGAAATCGGCGTCGTCCCGCACCGCCGTGCGCATCGCCAGCGTATTGACGAACAGGCCGACCAGCGGTTCCAACTCCTCAAGATAGCGATTGCCGATCGGTGTGCCGACGACGACATCGGACTGGCCGCTGGCGCGTTGCAGCAGCGCGCTGAAGGCTGCCAGGCCAGCCATGAACAACGTCGAGCGCTCGCGCACGCACAGCGCCTTCAGGCCGCGCAGCAGGTCCGGCGGCAGCACCACGGAAACGCCCTGGCCGAGATTGCTACGCGGCGCCGCTCGGTTCCGGCGCGACGAAGGCAGCAGCAGCGGCGTAGCGCCGGACAGCTGCTGGCGCCAGTAACGGGCGCTGATCGCCAGGTCTTCGTCAAGTATGCGCAAACGCTCCCACGCCGAGAAATCGGCGTAGCGCACCGGCAGCGCCGTCAACGAAGCCGGTTGGCCGGAATGGGACGAGGCATACAGGATGCCCAGTTCGCGCAGGATGATCTCCACCGACAGCCCGTCGGAGACGATGTGGTGCATCGTCAGCAGCAGCACCGAGGCACCGCCGCCGCAGGCCAGCAGCGCCGCGCGCAGCAGCGGCCCGTTCTCCAGGTCGAAGGGCAGGCTGTCGTCGGCGTCCATCAACTGCTTCAGCGCGGTCTGGCGCTCCTCCTCCGCCAGCGCCGACAAATCGACCTGGCGCAGCGCGATCTCCACCCGGTCCGGGATGAACTGCGTGGGTTGCTCGTCGATTTCGCGGAAGACGGTGCGCAGTGCGGGATGGCGGTCGACGATGGCGTTCAGGGCTTGCGCGAGCGCGGCGACATCGACCTCGCCCGACAAGCGGAAAGCCATCGGCATGTTATAGGTCGCCGTGCCGGGATGCAGCCGCTCCATGAACCACATCCGCTCCTGCGCGAACGACAGCGGATGGTTGCTTGCGCCGATCCGCAGCGGAATTCTCTGGACGGTGGCGTTATCAACGCCTTTGCTGGCCAGCAAAATGGACAGCAAGGCTTCCTTTTCGGATGACAGGTCGGGATTGTGCACGGCGTGGCTCACTTTCATTACAGATTATTCATTCGGTTCAACTGCCGCCATTGGCCAGCAGGGCTTGGACTTCTTCCGGGGACAAGCTGAGGATATGCAGGTAGGTTTCCGCCACCTCGACGATTTCCTCGTAACGGGCATGCGTCGACTTCAAGTCGTCGCACACCGACCGTATCGACGGGTGCACGAAGAGCTGTTGCAGCGACAAGTCGACTTCCAGGATCGACTTCAATCTTGAGATGATGCGCGAGGCCAGAATCGAATGGCCGCCGAGGACAAAGAAGTTGTCGTTGACGCCGATACGCGGCAATCCGATCAACTCCTGCCACACGCCGGCCATCAGCTCCTCGAGCGCGTTGGCGGGCGCTTCGTAGGCACTGGCGGCATCCGCTTCCCGCGGCGCCGGCAGCGCCTTGCGATCGACCTTGCCGTTGGCCGTCAGCGGCAATTCAGGCAGTACCACGTAGGCCGACGGCTGCATGTAGTCCGGCAGCGCCGTTTTAAGCGCGGCGCGCACGCCGGCCACCAGATCGGCCTCGCCCTGCCCCGTCAGGCCGCTGGCATCGGCCGGCGTCAGATACGCCACCAGCCGTTGCTGCCCCGGCGCCGTCACCACCGCCGCGCTCACGCCTTCGCAGGCCGACAGCCGCGCCTCGATCTCCCCCAGCTCGATGCGGAAGCCGCGCAGCTTGACCTGAAAGTCGTTGCGGCCCAGGTAATCGATCATGCCGTCCTCACGCCAGCGTCCAAGGTCGCCGGTGCGGTACATGCGCGCGCCAATGCGGAACGGATCGTCGAGGAAGCGTTCGGCCGTCAGCTCCGGACGGTTCAAATAACCGAGCGCCACGCCGGCGCCGCCGATGTGGATTTCTCCGGCCACGCCCAGCGGCACCGGCTGGCCATACGCGTCCAGGATGTAGAACCAGCTGTTGTCGAGCGGATGGCCGATGCTCACCGACTCCCCCGGCTTGTCCGTGTAGCTGATCCAGGACGAATAGGTCGTGTCCTCCGACGGGCCGTACAGGTTGCAGACGCGGCGCACCTGCGGCAGGTCGATCAACTCGTTCACCAGCGCTGGCGGCAGCGCCTCGCCGGCCAGGTTCACCACCCGCACGCCAAACGGGATGGCGCCGCTGTCGACCAGCGCGCGGCAGGCCGACGGCACGGTGTTGAGCAAAGTGATCTCCGGCGACCCTTCCAGCAGTGCCATCGCGTTTTCCACCACAATCACGGCGCCGCCGTGGCTGAGCGGTACGAACAACTCGAACACCGACAGGTCGAAGTTCAGCGAGGTGCTGCACAGGACCCGTGCCAGTTCGGCGGCGCTGTATTCGCGTCCGCCCCAGGTGATCATGGCGACGGCGTTGCGGTGGCAGATGCGCACCGCCTTCGGACGGCCGGTCGAACCGGACGTGTAAATCAGGTAAGCCAGGTCGCCGGAGCCGCCGACGGATTGAAGGTTGGCTTCCGGTTGCAGGGCCAGCGTCGCATCCAAAGCGTCGAGGACCAACAGGGCGGTGCTCTCGCGGCCCAGCACCGAATGGCCGGCCAAACGCTCCGTCAGGTCGCGCTGCGTCAGCATCCAGGCGATGTCGCTGTCGTCGACCATGTCGGCCAGGCGCTGGTCGGGGTAGTTCGGGTCGAGCGCCACGTAGGCGCCGCCGGCCTTGAGGATGGCCATCAGCGCCACCACCATCGTCTCCGAGCGGCGCAGGCAGACGCCCACCAGGCTGCCGCAGCCCACACCTTGCGCGCGCAGATAATGCGCCAGCTGGTTGGCGCGGCGGTTCAGTTCCACGTAGCTCAGGGTCGTCTGCGCGTGCGCCACAGCCAGCGCCGCCGGCGTGCGTGTCGCCTGTGCCTCGAACAGGCCGTGCATCGTCGCCTGCTGCGGGAAGGCGCTGCGGCGGCCGGCGTACGATTCCAGCATCTGCCGCCGCTCTTCATCATCGAGCATCGGCAAGGTGTGGATCGGACAGGCCGGATCGGCGACGATCGCGTGCAGCAGATGCGCCAGATGACGCGCCATGCGCGCCATCGTCGCCTCCTTGAACAGCGCCGTGTTGTATTCCAAGCTCAGTTGCAAACCATCCGTCGAGGTGACGGCCACCAGGGTCAGATCGAACTTCGTGCTGACCTGTTCCGCGACCAGCGCGTCGGACGACGAACCGCCATCGGCCATGTTGAACATAACCTGGAACAGCGGCGCGTGGCTGGTGCTGCGCGACGGCTTCAGGCGCTCCACCAGCAGCTCGAACGGCACCTCCTGATACGACTGCGCGTCCAGGTGCCGCGCCTTGACATCGGCCAGATAGTCGGTGAACGGCACATTCGCGCCGCAGTCGGTGCGCAGCACCAGCGTGTTGGCGAAATATCCGATCAGCGCCTCCACCTCCTTGTGCTGGCGCGCCGCCACCGGCGTGCCGATGACGATGTCGTCGCTGCCGGAGTGGCGCGCCAGCAGCAGCGAGAAGGCCGCGTGCACCAGCATGAACAGCGTCACCTGGCGGCTGGCGGCCAGCTTCTTCAAGCTGTCGAGCGCCAGGCTATCAAGTTCAATACTTTGGACGGCGCCGTCGAACGACAGCACCGCCGGGCGGGCGTAATCGAGTGGCAGATTGTGCAGCACCGGCAGGTTCGCCAGTTGCCGCTCCCAATAGGCCAGCTGCTGGTCCAGCACCTCGCCTTGCAGCCAGTCGCGCTGCCACTGCGCATAGTCGGCGTACTGCACGGCCAGCGGCGGCAACGGATCGGGCTCGCCGCGCGAGAGCGTCGCGTACTGTTGCTCGAACTCGCGGCGCAGGATCTCCAGCGACCAGCCGTCGGCGGCGATGTGGTGCACATTCAGCAGCAGCACCGCGTCGTCGTCGGCCAGTCGCACGAAGCTGGCGCGCAGCATCAGGTCCGACGACAGGTCGAACGGCCGTCCGGCGTCGTCGTTGACCAGCGATTGCAGCGCGCGTTCGCGCTCCGCCGCCGGCAGCGCGCCCAGGTCGACGCGACCAAGCGCGAAGCCGGCACCGTCGCCGATGCGCTGGCGGCAGCCGCCATTCTCCTCGACGATCAGCGTGCGCAGCACCTCGTGCCGTGCGATCACGCGCGACAGCGCCTGTTCCGCCAGCGTGGCGTCAAAGCCGCCACGCACGCGGATCGCGGCCGGCATGTTGTAGTGGGCGCTGCCGCCGTACATCCGGTCCAGGAACCACATCCGCTCCTGCCCAAACGAGGCCGGTGGCGCAACGCCATCGCGCGCGATGGCGACCACGGGCGCCTTGACGATTCGGGCAGCGCCTTCCGCCAGCGACGCCAACCGCGATAATTTCGGCGTGTCGAAAATGTCGCGTATGGTCAGCTCGACGCCAAGCTGGGCGCGCAACGCGGCCACCAGCCGCATCGACAGCAGCGAATGCCCGCCAAGTTCAAAGAAATTGGCATCCGCGCCGATGCGTTTCAGCGGTAACGCCAACAGCTGCGACCATATTTTCGCGAGCGCCCGTTCCATCGCGGTCGTGGGCGGCACATGATCGGGGCTTGCCACGTCGGCTGGCGCCGGCAGCGCCTTGCGATCGACCTTGCCGTTGGCCGTCAGCGGCAGCACCGGCAGCACCACGTAGGCCGATGGCTGCATATAATCGGGCAGCGCCGATTTGAGGGTCGCGCGCACGCCGGCCACCAAGTCCGCCTCGCCCTGCCCCGTCAGGCCGCTGGCGTGGGCCGGGGTCAGATACGCCACCAGCCGTTGCTGGCCCGGCGCCGTCACCACCGCCGCACTGACGCCGGCGCAGGCCGACAAACGCGCCTCGATTTCCCCCAGCTCGATGCGGAAGCCGCGCAGCTTGACCTGGAAATCGTTGCGGCCAAGGTAATCGATCGTGCCATCCTCGCGCCAGCGTCCAACGTCGCCAGTGCGGTACATGCGCGCGCCAGCGCGGAACGGATCGTCGAGAAAGCGTTCGGCCGTCAGTTCCGGGCGGTTCAAATAACCGAGCGCCACGCCGGCACCGCCGATGTAGATTTCTCCAGCCACGCCCAGCGGCACCGGCTGGCCGTGGGCGTCAAGGATGTGGAACCAGCTGTTGTCGAGCGGACGGCCGATGCTCACCGACTCCCCCGGCTTGTCCGCATAGCTGATCCAGGACGAATAAGTCGTGTCCTCCGACGGGCCGTACAGGTTGCACACGCGGCGCACCTGCGGCAGGTCGATCAACTCGTTCACCAGCGCCGGCGGCAGCGCCTCGCCGGCCAGGTTCACCACCCGCACCCCCATCGGAATGGCGCCGCTGTCGACCAGCGCGCGGCACGCCGACGGCACCGTGTTGAGCAAGGTGATGTCGGGCGAACCTTCCAGCAGCGCCATCGCGTTCTCCACCACCACGACGGCGCCGCCGTGGCTGAGCGGAACGAACAACTCGAACACCGACAGGTCGAAATTGAGCGACGTGCTGCACAGGACGCGGCGCAGTTCCTCGCCGCTGTATTCCTGTCCGCCCCAGGTGATCATGGCGACGGCGTTGCGGTGGCAGATGCGTACCGCTTTCGGACGGCCGGTCGAACCGGACGTGTAGATCAGGTACGCCAGGTCGCCGGAAGCGGCAAGCGGCTCCGGATTGGTCTGCGGTTGCAGGGCCAACACCTCGTCCAAGGCATCGAGCGGCAGCAGCGCGGTGCTTGCGCGGCCCAGAACCGGATGGTTGGCCAGACGCTCCGTCAGGTCGCTCTGCGTCAGCAGCCAGGCAATGCCGCTGTCATCGACCATGTCGGCCAGGCGCTGGTCTGGATAGCTCGGGTCGAGGGCCACGTAGGCGCCGCCGGCCTTGAGAATCGCCAGCAGCGACACCACCATCGTCTCCGAGCGCCGCAGGCACACGCCCACCAGGCTGCCGCTGCCCACACCCTGCCCACGCAGATAGTGCGCCAGCTGGTTGGCACGGCGGTTCAGTTCCACGTAACTCAGCATCGTCTGCGCGTGGACGACCGCCAGCGTTGCCGGCGTGCGCGCGGCCTGCGCTTCGAACAGGCCGTGCATGGTCGCCTCGCGCGGATAGTCCGTCACGCGGCCATGGAAGCCCTCCAGCATCCGCCGCCGTTCCTCGTCGTCGAGCATCGGCAAGGTGTGGATCGGACAGGCCGGATCGGCGACGATCGCCCGCAGCAGATGCGCCAGATGACGCGCCATGCGTGCCATCGTCGCCTCCTTGAACAGCGCCGTGTTGTACTCGAAGCTCAGGTGCAAACCGTCGGAAGACGTCACGGCTCCCAGGGTCAGATCGAACTTGGTGCTGACCTGTTCCGCGCCCAGCGTGTCGGGCGACGGGCCGCCGTCGGCCATGTTGAGCATGACCTGGAACAGCGGCGCGTGGCTGGTGCTGCGCACCGGTTTCAGGCGCTCCACCAGCAGCTCGAACGGCACCTCCTGATACGACTGCGCGTCCAGGTGCCGCGCCTTGACGTCGGCCAGATAGTCGGTGAACGGCACATTCGCTCCGCAATCGGTGCGCAGCACCAGCGTGTTGGCGAAATAGCCGATCAGCGCCTCCACCTCCTTGTGCTGGCGCGCCGCCACCGGCGTGCCGATGACGATGTCGTCGCTGCCGGAATGGCGCGCCAGCAGCAGCGAGAGGGCCGCGTGCACCAGCATGAACAACGTCACCTGGCGGCTGGCGGCCAGCTTCTTCAAGCCGTCGAGCGTCAGGGCGTCAAGCTCGATACTGTGGACGGCGCCGTCGAACGACAGCACCGCCGGGCGGGCGTAGTCGAGCGGCAGGTTGTGCAGCACCGGCAGGTTCGCCAGCTGCCGCTCCCAATAGGCGAGCTGCTGGTCCAGCACCTCGCCTTGCAGCCAGTCGCGTTGCCACTGCGCATAGTCGGCGTACTGCACGGCCAGCGGCGGCAAAGGATCGGGCTCGCCGCGCGAGAGCGCCGCGTACTGCTGCTCGAACTCACGCCGCAGGATTTCCAGCGACCAGCCGTCGGCGGCGATGTGGTGCACATTCAGCAGCAGCACCGCGTCGTCGTCGGCCAGGCGCACGAAGCTGGCGCGCAGCATCAGGTCCGACGACAGGTCGAACGGGCGTGCGGCATCGTCGTTGACCAGCGATTGCAGCGCGCGTTCGCGCTCCGCCGCCGGCAGCGCGCCCAGATCGACGCGGCCCAGCGCGAAGCCGGCGGCGGTGCCGATGCGCTGACGGCAGCCGCCGATTTCTTCGACAATCAGCGTGCGCAACACCTCGTGCCGTGCGATCACGCGCGACAGCGCCTGTTCCACCAGTTCCGCGTCCAGGCCGCCGCGCACGCGCACCGCGGCGGGCATGTTGTAGTGGGCGCTGCCGCCATACATCCGGTCCAGGAACCACAACCGCTCCTGGCCGAACGAGGCCGGCAAGGCCCCGCCGTCACGCGCCATCGGCACGATGGCGGGCCGCTGCACGGTCGAGTAGCGCTCCATGTTGACGGACGTCAGATGCTCGATCAACTCGTCGCGCGACGCCAGGACGCGCGCGCGCAGGACGTCCGGGAAGCTTCCGCCCAGCAGCTCGAAACCCAGCCGGCCATCCTGGCAAAACAGCCTGACGCCTTCGCGCGAGGCGTCGCGCAGTAAGTTTGCGACGTTCATAACCAACCCATTTCAGCCACGGCGGCGCCTTCGGCCCGCACCGGTGCTTGTAAGCCATGCTGCAGCAGTTCGATCCGGTTCGCCAGTTCCACCAAACGGCCAAAGCCGAAGATGTCGCGAATCGGGATCTCCACGCCGAACGTGCCACGGATCTCCGACGCCAGCCGCATCGACAACAGCGAATGGCCACCCAGCTCGAAGAAGTTCGACGACAAGCCCACCGAGGCGACGGGCTGCCCAAGCAGGCCGGCCCAGATTTCGGCCAGCGCCAACTCGGTCGGCGTGCCGGGTTCGAGCACCTCCCCGGCCGGGACCACCCAATCCATCTCCGGCAGCGCGTTGACATCGACCTTGCCGCTGGCGTTGACCGGCAGTTCCGCCAGCACCAGTATCCCCGACGGCACCATGTACTCCGGCAGCTGCGCCCTCAGATCGCGCATCATGGTGTCGACCAGCTCCCTCCGCGCCAGCGGCGGCGCGCCGGCCAGTTCCTTCTTCAGCGTCACGTACGCCACCAGCCGTTTCTCGCCGGCGCCGTTGGCCCGCGCCAGCACCAGCGCCGAGCGAACCACCTCAAGCCGGTGCAGGCACTGCTCGATCTCGCCCAGATCGATGCGGAAGCCGCGCAGTTTGATCTGGGCGTCGTTACGGCCAAGGAAGACGATCTCGCCGTCCTCGCGCCACATGGCCAGATCGCCGGTGGCGTACATGCGGCCGACGCCGGCCACCGTATCCGGAACGAAGCGCTCCGCCGTCAACTCTGGACGATTCAGGTAGCCGCGCGCGACGCCAACGCCACCGATGTACAGCTGGCCGACCACGCCGGCCGGCGCCGGCTGCCCCTGGCCGTCCAGAACGTAGGCGACGCCGGCGCCGAACGGCTTGCCGATGGTCTGCCACGTCGCCGGATCGGCGCTCAGCTCCCGCAGCGTGGCGTTGATCGTGGTCTCGGTCGGACCGTAGAAGTTGTAGAGCGCCGGACGCCTGCCGCCACCTTCGAACCAGCGGCGCAAACCGCTTTCCTCGACCGCCTCGCCGCCGATGTTCACGGCCCGCACGACGGACGGGCAACGCGCCAACGCGTCGAAGTTCAACTCGTGCCAGAAGCGCGTCGGCAGGTCGATCACCGTGGTGCGCTGGCGTTCGCAGAACGCCCAGAAGGCCTGCGCGCTGGTCAGGCAGTCGGCATCGCGCAGCACCAGCGCGGCGCCGGCGCTGAAGGCGCTGAAGATCTCCTGCACCGACACGTCGAAACTGCTGCTGGCGAATTGCAGCAGGCGGTCGTCGGCGTTCAGCCGCAGCCGCTCGCGAACGGCTTCGATCTGGGTGGCGGCCGCGCCATGCTCGATCATCACGCCTTTCGGCTCGCCGGTCGAGCCGCTGGTGTAGATCACATAAGCCAGGTCATGGCCGCAATCGCGGTCCTGGGCGGCCGGCGGCGTCACCGGCTGGACGCCGATGTCGGCGGCGTCGGTGTCCAGACACAGCACCTGTCCGCCGAACGCCGGCAACCGCGATCGGCCATCGGCATCGACCAGCGCCGCGACGGCCCCGGAGTCGGCCAGCATGTACGCCATGCGTTGCGCCGGCAGCTTGGTATCGAGCGGCAGGTAGGCGCCGCCGGACTTCAGGATGCCCAGCATGCCGGCCACCATGTCGACGCCGCGCGGCACCAGCAGCGCGACGATGTCGTCCGGCCGCACGCCGCGTTGCCGCAACGCGTGGGCGATCTGGCTGGAGCGCCGATCGAGCTCGCGGTAGCTGTAGCGGGCGTCGCCATCGACGACGGCGACAGCCTCCGGCCGCGCGACCGCCTGCACGGTGAACAACGCGTGCAGGCCGCCCTTGGCCATCGGCGCGCCTCCGGCCGCGTTGACGCGCGCCAGCAGGGCCGCAAGTGCATCGGCATCCTGCAGCGTGGCGCGCGACAGCGGCAGCTCCAGGTCCACCGTGAATTGCGCCAGCACGTGGTCGACGAATCCGGCCCAGCGGGCGATGGTGGCGGCGTCGAACAAATCGCTGGCGTATTCCAGCTCCGCCGTCATCGCGTCGCCGCCGTCGGTGACGGTCAGCGACACATCGACCTTGGCCTGGCGGTAGTCCACCTCGCGCGGCGCAAGACGCAGGTCGCCCAGCGCCAGTGGCTGGCCGCCCCCGCTTTGCAGCGAGAACATTGAGACGAACAGCGGGTTGAAGCCCAGGTCGCGCTGCGGCCGCACCGTTTCGACGATGCGCTCCAGCGGCACGCCCTGGCGGGCATACGCGGCCAGGCTGCTTTGCTTGACCTGCGCCAGCAGCGCCTTCAAGCTGGCATTCGGCGCCAGGCGCACGCGCAGCGGCAGCGTGTTGACGAAGAAGCCCAGCATGTTTTCCAGCGCGTCGTGATTGCGGTTGGCGACCGGGACGCCGACCACCACGTCGTGCTGGCCGCTCAGCTTCGACAGCACCAGCGACCATGCGCTGAGCAGAAGCATGTGCAAGGTCACGCCCTGCGCGGTGGCCACCGCGCGCAGACGGCCCGCCAGTTCCGGCGCCAGCGTCCAGGCGCGCACCTCGCCCCGGTGGCTCTGCACGGCGGGACGCGGACGGTCCAGCGGCAGCGCCAGCAGGTCGGGCACGCCGGCGAGCTCGCGCGTCCATTGCGCCAGCTGCTCATCGGCCAGCGCCATCATCGCCGCGCCGCGCTGCCAGGCGGCGTAATCGGCGTATTGCAGCGCGGGAGCCGAGGCGTCCGGCGCGCGGCCGGCCAGCAGCGCCGTGTAACGTTCGCGCAGTTCGGCCAGCAAGATCCGCATCGACCAGTCGTCCACCACGATATGGTGGAAGACCAACGCCAGCACATGCTCGTCGTCGTCCAGGCGCACCAGCGCGGCGCGCAGCAACGGGCCGGCGGTCAGGTCGAACGGCGTGTCGATCAGCGCCGAAGTCAGCTTTTCGAGCGCGGCGTCGCGCTCCGGCGCCGCCACCGCGCCCAGGTCGGTGTACGACAACGGGCATGGCCGCGCCGCCGCCACGCGCTGCACCGGCTTGCCGTCGATGTCGGCGAAGGTGGTGCGCAGGATTTCATGACGCGCCACCAGCGCCTCCAGGCTGCGCGCCAGGATCGCGCGATCGATCGCGCCATGCGCCGTCATCACCACCGGCACGTGGTAGGCCGACGAGGCGGGATTGAGTTTTTCATGGAACCACAGGCGCTGCTGCGAGAACGACTGCTCGACGCTGAGCACCGTCGCCCCGGCGCCGCGCGGCAGGCGCGGGATAGGTGGCACCGCCGGCTGGCCGGCCCGGCGCAACGCGTCCACGTGGGCGGCGAAACGCGCCACGGTCGGATATTCGAACACCTGGGCCAGCGCCACGTCGACGTCGAGCTGGCGGCGCACACGCGACAGCATCTTGATCATCAACAGCGAATGGCCGCCGCGTTCGAAGAAGTTGTCCTGCACGCCCAGCGTGCCGGCGCCCAGCACGCCCTGCCAGATGCCGATCACCAGTTCCTCGGTGGGCGAGGCGGCGCGCGTCTGCTCCGGCGCGCGGCTCTGCTCCGCGTCCAGCACCGCCAACAGCGCCTGGCGGTCGGTCTTGCCGGTCAGGCCGAGCGGGAATTTGTCGACGATGGCGATGGCCGACGGCACCAGGAAATCCGGGCTGCGCTCGGCCAGCCAGCGCCGCAGCGCGGCCGGCGTCAGGCCGGCGGCGCCGGGCACCGGCACCACGAAGGCGACCAGGCTGCGATCGCCCTCGCTGGCGCCTTCGCGAATATCGGCGCATACCTGGTGCACTTGCGGGTGGCCGCCGACGATGGCCTCCACCTCGGCCAGCTCGACGCGGTAGCCGCGCAGCTTGACCTGGCTATCCTTGCGGCCGCCGAACTGCAGGCTGCCGTCGGCCATCACGCGGCCATAGTCGCCGGTGCGGAACATCCGGGCGTGCGGACGGGCGCTGAAAGGATCGGCGACGAACTTTTGTGCCGTCAGCTCCGGGCGCGCCCAGTAGCCGTCGGCCACGGTGGCGCCACCGATATAAATCTCGCCGTAGACGCCGGCCGGCAGCGCCACCCCGCGCTCGTCGAGCACATAGATATCCACCCCGGGATTGGCGTGGCCGATCGGCAGGCCGGCGCAGGTGGCCGGATCGAAGGCCAGCTCCGCCAGCTCGGCAGTGGTGACGCAGACCGTGGTCTCGGTCGGGCCGTAGGTGTTTTGCAGGCGCACGCCGGCGCCGACGCTGGCCTGCCAGCGTGCCAGCATGCGCGGCGAGGCCGCCTCGCCGCCGATCACCACCAGCCGCACGCAGGCCGGCAGGCGCGGCGCGTCGGGCGCGGCCAGCGCGTCGGTCAGCTCGTGCCAGTAGGCGGTCGGCAGGTCGAGCACCGTCACGCCATGCCGTTCGCACATCGCCAGGAAGGCGTCGACCGAGGCCACCATGCCGCCCTCGCGCATCACCAGCGTGGCGCCGGCGGCCAGGCAGGGGAAGATCTCCTCGACGCTGGCGTCGAAGCCGATCGAGGCGAATTGCAGTACCTTGTCGCCCGGCTCCAGCGCCAGGCGCCGCAGCGCCGGCACCGCGAAGTTGAGCAGCGCCGCGTGCGACACCATCACGCCCTTCGGCCGGCCGGTGGTGCCGGAGGTGTAGAGCACATACGCCAGGTCGGTGCCGCAGATGGCGACGTCGGGCGCGCCGGCCGGCGTTTCGTCGGCGGCGTCGCCCTCGGCCACCAGCTCGACGCCGGCCAGGCCGTGCAACGACGCCATCAACGCGCCGCTGACCACCACCAGATCGAGCGCGGCGTCGGCGGCGATGTCGTTCAGGCGCGCCAGCGGCATGCCGGCGTCCATCGGCACATAGGCGCAGCCGGCGTGCAGGATGGCCAGCAGGCCGACCACCAGGTCGGACGAGCGCTCGCAGCACAGGCCGACGCGCGCGCCGGACCGGGCGCCGCGCGCGGTCAGACGCCAGGCCAGCGCGTGGGCGCGCGCCAGCAGCCGTTCATACGTGAGCGGACCGTCGCCGTCGACCAGCGCCACGGCGTCCGGCCGCGCCAGCACGCTGGCCCCGATCAGTTGCAGCACGTGGCGCGCGCCGTCTTCCGAGGCGGCGGCGGGCGCCACGGGCAGCGGCGCCGGCGCGGCCGGCACGATCGCCAGCGCCGCCACCGGCAGGTGCGGATCGCGCACGATGCTGGCCAACAGCGTCTCGAAGCATTGCGCGAAACGCGCCATCGTGTCGGCGGTGAACAGGTCGGTGTTGTATTCGAACTGCGCCAGCAGGCCGGAGGGGTCGCTGCTCAGGTTCAGGTTCAGATCCAGCTTGGCCGCGCCGGTGTCGCCGTGCAGCAGCGACACCAGCTGGCCCAGATGCTCCGGCCACGGCGTGTTCTGGTAGTCGAAGCCGACCTGGAACAGGTTGCTGCGGCGGGCGTCGCGCGTGCGCTGCATGGTCTCGGCCAGTTCGGCCAGCGGCGGCGCCGCGTGTTCGTAATCGCTAAGGCAGTCCTGGCGCACCTGTTCGAGCACCGTCATGAAACTGGCGCCGGCGTCGATCGCCGCGCGCATCGGCAGGATCTCCGAGAACAAACCGAGCATGCCGCGATGTTCCGGCTGGTCGCGGTTGGCGCTGGCCACGCCGAGCACCATGTCCCATTGGCCGCTCAGGCGCGCCAGCAGCACGTAGAAGGCCGTCAGCGACACCATGAAGAAGGTGGCGCCGCCCTGGCGCGCGACGTCCGCCAGCTGCGTCTTCACGCGCGGCGCCAGCGCCAGCGCGTGGATCGCGCCGTTGAAGGTCTGCACCTGCGGACGCGCGTAGTCGGCCGGCAGCGACAGCGCCACCGGCGGCGCCTGCAGCCGCTGGCGCCAGTAGTCGACATGGCGCGCGGCGTCCGGCCCACGGCTGGCCTGCTGCCGCTGGCGCGCGTAGTCGCCATAGCTGACCGGCAGCGCCGGCCATTGCGGCGCGGCGCCGGTGCGCGACCATGCGGCGTAGGCGTTGGCGAAGTCACCCAGGAACACGCCGACCGACCAGCCATCCATGACGATGTGGTGGAAGGTGGCCAGCAGCACGTGCAGGTCGGCCGCCACCCGCAGCAGCTCGAAGCGGTACGGCGGCCCCACCGTCAGATCGAAGGCCTGGACCGACAGCGCTTTCGAACGCGCCACCACCTCGTGCTCCCAGCCGGGGGCATGGCCGCCGGGCAGCTCGGTCATCGGCAGCGCGATCGCCGGCAGCGGCCGCACCCGCTGCACCACCTCGTCGTGCTCCATCTCGAACACCGTGCGCAGCACCGCGTGGCGCTCGACCACCGACGCCAGCGCGCGCTGCACGTTGGCCGGTTCGAGCGGCGCGCCGTGCAGGCAGAAGGCGAACGGCATGTTGTACGAGGTGCTGTCCTGCTCCAGGCTCTGGTGGAACCACATCGACAACTGGGCCGGCGCCAGCGGATAGCTGGCGCCACGGGCGACCTTGGCGCGCAGCAGCTGCGCCAGTTGCTCGCGCACGCCCGGGGGCGCGCCGGTGGCGGCGGCATTGGCGGGATTGACGCCCGGGGTGGCGGTGGTGGTGACGTTAGCGTTCATGATGTGTGGATTCCCAGCTGGCGCACGATTTTCCCCAGCAGCAGGGAGCGTTGTTCGTGCAGGAAGAAGTGGTCGCCGTCGAACATGTCGACGGCGATCGAAAGGTCGGCGTAGTCGCGCCAGGCGTCGATGCGCGCGGCGCTCACGCGCGGGTCCTGGCGGCCGCCGAACACGGTCAGCGGGCAGCTCAGCGTGGCGGCAGGGTCGCTGCTATAGCGCTCGCAGGCGGTGAAATCGGCGCGCAGGATAGGCAGCAGGTAGCTGAGCAGCTCGGGGCTGCCCAGCACCTCCTTGGGGATGCCGTTCAGGCGGATCACCTGGGTCAGGAACTCGCGGCTGGGCAGCTGGTGGATCGGCGTGGACTCCGGCGTGTGCGGCGCCCCCGCCCCGGACAGGAACAGGTGCTCCGGCTGCAGGCCGTGGCCGCGCTTGAGCGCCTTGCACAACTCGAAGCTCACATAGGCGCCCATGCTGTGGCCGAAGAAGGCGAACGGCAGGTTCAGATACGGCAGCATGGCGCCGCGCAGCTGGTCGACCAGCTGTCCGAAGTCGGCCAGCGGCGCCTCGCCGGCGCGCGCCTCGCGGCCCGGATAGTGCACGCCGACCAACTCGATCGACGGCGGCAGCAGGTCGGCCCACGGCTTGTAGACGGCCGGGCCGGCGCCGGCGTAGGGGAAGCAGAACAGGCGCAGGCGCGCGCCGGGGGCCGGGCGCAGCACGCGCAGCCAGCTGCTGTCAATTTTGATGGTTGCCATGTGTACGGTCCAATTGGTGAAGGGGCGCTCAGGCCACCAGCGCTGCCGGGGCCACGCGCGGGCGCTCCAGGCGGCGGTCCTCGATGATGCGGCCGTCGGCGAAGCGGATGATGCGGTCGGCCGCGCGGTAGTAGTGGTCGTCGTGGCTGATCACCACCACCGTCTTGCCGCGCGCGGCCAGCTCCGGCAGGATCTCGTGGTAGAACACCTGCTTGAAGGCCGGGTCCTGGTCCGAGGCCCATTCGTCGAACAGGTACACGGGACGGTCCTCGAGGAAGCTGGTCAGCAGCGCCAGGCGCTTGCGCTGGCCGGTCGACAGGTCCACCGTCGAGAACACGCCGTCGCGCAGCTTGACCTTGTCGGCCAGCTGCAGGGTGTCGAGGAATTCCTCGGCGCGGCGCAGGCGCTGCTCTGGCGCATCCTGGTACAGGTTGCGGAACAGGTGGAAGTCCGCGAACACGGCCGAGAAGTGCTGGCGGTAATGGTCACGGCCGGCATCGTCGACGGCCTCGCCGTTGAGGCACAGCGCGCCGCCGGTCGGCGTGTACAGGCCGGTCAGCAGGCGCGCGAAGCTGCTCTTGCCGCTGCCGTTGCCGCCGATGACGAACACGATCTCGCCCGGACGCAGCGTGACGTCGAGCGGACCGACGACGAAGTTGTCCTCCTCGCCGGCGGCCTTGTACTGGTAGCTGAGCTGGCGCATCTCGATGCTGGCGAAATCGGCCGGCGCGGCGCCGGCGCGGGCGACGATGGGCTCCTCGCCCAGCTCGATGCCGAGCGACTCGATCTTGGCCTTGGCCACGGCGGCGCGGTGGAACACCGGGATGGTGCCCACCAGCTCGCCGATGCGGCCGCTCATGTACAGCAGCATCAGGATGAAGCCGGTGATGACGCCGGCGTCGCGCACCGGCACCTGCGGCGCCAGCAGCGGCACCGACAGGATCAGCAGGTAGAAGAACAGCTGGCCCGACGTCTCGGCGACGGCGAAGGTGCTGTTGAAGCGCCAGCTGGCCTCCATCATCGTGGCGGCGGTCGGCGCCAGCTCGGCGGCGGCGAAGCGCTCGCGGCGCTGGCGGTTGAGCTTGAGCTCCTTGTTGCCGTCGACCAGGGCGGTGAATTGCTCGATCAGGCGGTCCCACGTGTCGCGCAGCAGCACCATGTGGCGCCGCGCGCGCCGCACCACCGCCTCGTAGGTGACGATGCCCAGCGCCATGGTCAGCAGGAAGCCCAGCGCCAGCGGCCAGCTCAACCAGAACAGGTAGCCGAAGCAGGCCACGATCACCGCGCCGTTCACGCATTGCAGCGGGAATTTGATCAGCGCTTCGGTGACCTCGGCGATGTCGTTGGTGAGCGTGGCCATCAGCCCGGACGAGCCTTGCTGTTCGATCTGGCGCAGCGGGGCGCGCAGCAGTTGGTCGCACAGGCGCACGCGCCAGGTGCGCACGGCGCGGGTGGCCAGGCGCAGCAGCAGCAGCCGCGCCGCCAGCAGGCTGGCCACCGCCAGCGCCGCCAGCGCCAGGAAGTCGCGGAAGAAGCGCGGGTCGGGGTTGGCCATGACGGTCAGGCGGTCGTTGACCAGCGCCATCAGGGCGGCGCTGGCGGCGCCGCTGACGATGCCGCTGATGAGCGACAGGACGAACAGCCAGGGCGAGTACTTGATTAGGAAGTGGAAGAGTTTCATGATTGTCGCTTTCGTTCGTTTGGAGGCCGCTTGGGACGGTCATTTGCCACGTAGGGCGGATTACGCTTCGCTAATCCGCCCTACGTGGTTTAGATGACGCTTCAGCTAGCGGCTCATACCGCGCCGTCCCGCGCCAGCTCGCGCAACAGGTCCGCCACTTCGGTTTCGCTCAGCTCGCCGATGCGTTCGAGCAGCTCGGCCGCTTCCTCGCCCGCCGGCGCCGCCGCCGCCACCACCGGCGCCGCCGCCGCCACCACCGGCGCCGCCGGCGTCGGCGCGGCCAGCATCAGCCCGCGGCAGTGCAGCGCCAGCCCGCGCACCGTCTGCCCCTTGAGCAGCGCGTAGGTTTGCACCACGACGTCGATGCCGGCCTCCAGGCGGCTCTTGAGTTCGAGCGCCAGGATCGAGTCCAGACCGGCCGCCGTCAGCGGCGTGTTCACGTCCAGGCCGGCGGCGTCGATGCGCATGGCCTGGCAGACGGCGCGCAGCACGGTCGCCTGCAGCACCTCGATCTGCGCCTCCTCGCCCATCTGCTCCAGCATGTCGGCCGTGATGCGGGCCTGGCTGTGGGACGTGTCGCGCTCGCCCTGCGGCACCAGTGCGCTGAAGTACGGCAGCGCGCCGGCCAGCGGGAACGATTCGCCCCAGCGCGCCCAGTGCATCGGCAGCGCCGCCATCGCGCCCTGGCGCCCTTCGGCGACCAGCTCCTCGAGCAGGGTCAGGCCGTCGGCCAGCGGCAGCATGCCCATGCCGTGCTCGGCGAGCTTGTCGAGCGTGTGGGCGCCGGCCGCCATGCCGACTTCGGCCCATGGGCCCCAGCCGACCGCCAGGCCGGCCTTGCCCTGCGCCTTGCGGTGCTCGGCCAGCGCGTCGAGGAAGGCGTTGGCGGCCGAGTAGTTACTCTGGCCGGGCGAGCCGATGGCCGAGGCCAGCGACGAGAACAGCACGAAGAAGTCGAGCGGCTGGTCGGCCAGCTGGCGGTGCAGGTTCCAGGCGCCCAGCACCTTGGCGTGCGCCACCGAGCGGAACTGCGCCTTGTCGAGCTGGATCAGCAGGCCGTTGTCGAGCGTGCCGGCGGCGTGCATCACACCGCGCAGTGGCGGCATCTCGGCGGCGATGCGTTCCAGCGCGCGCGCCAGCTGGCCCTCGTCGGCCACATCCAGCGCCAGGGTCTGGCACTGCACGCCAAGCCGTTCCATCTCGGCGATGGCGTCCATCGCGGCCAGGGTCGGCGCGCTGCGGGCCGCCAGCACCAGGTGGCGGGCGCCGCGCTGCGCCATGCGGCGCGCCACGGCCAGGCCCAGTCCGCCCAGGCCACCGGTGATCAGGTAGGTGGCATCGGCGCGGAACGGCAGGCGCACCAGGTCGACCTCGGCGTCGGCCGGCTGCGGCAGCGCCAGCGCCAGTTGCGCTGGGATGCCGTCGTCGAGCGCGCCGGCCAGTTGCGCCAGCGTGACGTCGCGCCGTGGCAGCGGATGGTAGACGCCGCTGGCCAGTTTGACGCCGACATCCTCCAGCAGCGTGGCCAACAGGTCGGGATCGTGGCCGGCCAGGCCGTCGATGTCGACCGACTGCAAGGTGGCGTTGCCCGGCAGGGTCAGGCGGCTGGCGTCGCCGGCGGCGGCGGCGTCGCAGGCGGCCATGTCGAGGCAGCGGCCGAACGGGCTGAGCACCGTGGCGCAGCGGCCCAGGTCGTAGCCCGGCACGCAGTTGACGAACACGTCGACGCCCTGGGTGCCGCGCAGCGCGCGCAGCTGGCCGATGAACGACGGGTCGGACAGGTCGAAGGCGTGGATCGCGCCCAGTTCCTCGGCCCGCTCCAGCGTGGTCGTGGCGGCCGCCGACAGGAACACCCGCGCGCCCAGCGACTTGGCGACCCGCACCACGGCCTGGCCGAGCGCGCCGTCGGCGCCGTTGACGAACACGCAGGTGCCGCGGTTGACGGCGGCCAGGTTGTTCATGGCCAAGGTGGCGGCCAGGTAGGGCTTGACGGCGCCGGCGGCGTCGGCGGCCGGCAGCGGCAGCACGCGTTCGACGGCGCTGACCAGGTGCGAGCGCACCGCGCCGTTGTCGAGCACGACAACGGCGTCGCCGACGGCGTAGCGGCTCACGCCGGGGCCGACGCGCACCACGCGGCCGATGTGCTGGTTGGCCAGCAGTTCGCGGCGGGCGCCGCCGGCGCCACGGCGGTAGGCTTGCACGGCGCCGGCCGGCACCACGGCCGTGGCGACGCGGATTTCGAGCTCGTGCTCGCCCGGCGCCCGGCGCGTGTCGCCCAGCAGCACGGCGCTGGCGTCGCCATCGCCACGGGCCAGGTTCAGGCGGAACGGCGTGCCCTCGGCCTCGGCCCGGGCCGGCGTCAGCGCGCCGTCGGCGGCGGCGCCGGCCAGTTGCGGCAGCAAGCGCGCCACGTAGCGCAGCTCGCCGCGCAGCGCGACCTGGTCGTCGGCACCGTCGGCGCGCAGCTCGGCCAGCAGCGCGGCGATCTCGACCTGGTCGGTCTGGCCGCTCAGGTCGACGCGGCAGCAGCGCAGTTCAGGGTGCTCGAGCGCGATGCCCTTGCCCAGGCCCCACATCGGCGCCTGCGCCACCTCGATCGCGGCCGGCTGGCCGGCCGGCTGGGCACCGGCGCTGACCACCCACAGCCGTGGACGGCTGCCGAGGCCGGCGCGGGTCAGGCTTTGCACCAGCATCGCCAGGCTGATCGTCGTGGTCGACTGGTCCAGCTCGCGCTGCGGATCGACGATGGCGTCGACCCCGGCAGCGTCCATGCCCCACAAGTGCAGCACGCCCTTGCAGGCCAGCGCGCCGCCGGCGGTGGCGCTGGCGATCAGTTGATCGAGGTCGCCGGCGTCGTCGGGACGCAGCTGGTATTCCTGCGCCGACAACTGGGCGTAGGCGTCGCCGGCGTGGGCCAGCAGCACCTCGGCGCCGCCGGCGCGCAGTTCGGCGGCCAGCGCGCGCGCCACGCCGCCCTGGTCGGCCAGCATCAGCCAGCGTCCGGCCGTGCCCTGGACGTTGCCGGCGGCGGCCGCCTCCAGCCCCTGCGCCTGCCATTGGTACTGGTAGCGCCACTGGGCCGGATCGTCCGGGATGCGGAAGCCGTCGCCGCTGTCGCGCTGTTGCGCGGCCAGCGTCATGCCCTCGACCACGGCCAGCACGCGGCCGTCGGCGCCCAGCAGCCAGACGTCGCCGGCGCTGCGGCCGGCGGCGGTGGCGGCGCGGCGGCGCACGAACACATAGTGGGCGTCGGCCGCCGGCGCCAGCAGGCACAGACGGTCGAAGCCGGCCAGCGCGTGGCGCGCCGCGCCGATGCCGCTGGCGATGCGCAGCGCCTGTTCCAGCGCCTCGAACACCAGCGGATGCAGGCGGTAGGCCGGACCGGCGCCCAGCTTGCCTTGCAGCGCCAGCTCGATCAGCGATTCATCCTCGCCCATCCACACCTGGCCGACCAGTTGCAGCGGCGCCTCGAATTTGACGCCCAGCTCGCCGAAGGTCTGATACACCAATGCGGCGTCGAGCTGGCGCTGGCCACGGCCCTTGAGCATGGCCACGTCCATCGCGGCGCCACCGTTGAAGACGGCGCCGGCGGCGCGCACCGTGGCCTGGGCCAGCGCGCGCCAGCCGCTGCCGTCGGCGGCCTGCGCCGAGGCGGCCGTGACGCGCACCGCATGGCGGCCGTCGTCGAGCGCCTGGATCACCGTCTGCAGCGTTTGCGGGGCGCCGTCGGCGGCGGCCGCCAGCGGTTCGCCGAGGATGACGTCGGCCAGCTCGTGGGCGCCGTCGCCCAGTTGTTCATGGGCGGCCTCCAGCGCCAGCTCGATCGTCACGCCGTTCGGGAAGCGGGCCCGGGCCTGCACGCGCTGGGCGTCCAGATACGGCACCGACTGGTGGTCCAGCAGCGATTCCCAGGCCGGCTGCGCCAGCGGCAGGCGTGTGGTCAGCAGCGGATGGGCGCTGAGGCGGTGGCGCGCCTTGCGGTGGGCGTCGTCGAGCCAGTAGCGTTGACGGTCCCAGCGGTAGGTCGGCAGGCCGTCGCAGCGGCGGCCGGCCGGCTGCAGCGCCTGCCAATGGCCGACCTTGCCGACCGTGTACAGGCTGGCGAAGCCGGCGCGCAGCGCGCGCGCCTCGGGCACGCGGCGGTTGAGCGAGCTGTGCACCGACGCCGTCAGGCCGAGCGCGGTCAGGGTCTTGACGATGTTGCCGGCGAAGACGGGATGCGGGCCGATCTCCAGGAAGGTGGTGATGCCGGCGCGCGCCACCGCCTCGATGGCCGGCACCAGCGACACCTTCTCGCGCAGGTTGTCGCCCCAGTAGGCGGCGTCGAGCAGCGCGTCGGCGGCGAGCCAGTCGCCGGTGACGGTGGAGGCGAACGGAATGGCGGCCGGGCGCGGCGCGATGCCGGCCAAGGTGGCCACCAGTTCGTGCTTGTACGGCTCCATGTAGCTGGAGTGGAAGGCGTAGTCGAGCTGCAGCTTGACGGCGGCCACGTTCTCGGCGGCCAGCGTTTCGAGCAGGTGGTCGAGCGCCTCGGCGTTGCCCGACACCACGCAGGTGCGCGGGCCGTTGATGGCCGCCAGCGACAGCCCGGCGCAGTCGGCAAGGCGCGTGGCCAGCGCGGCCGGCGCCAGTTCGACGCTGGCCATGGCGCCGGCCGGGGCCGCGCTCATCAAGCGGGCGCGGGTGGCCACCAGGCGCGCCGCGTCCTGCAGCGTCAGGATGCCGGCGGCGTAGCTGGCGGCGATCTCGCCGACGCTATGGCCGACGATGGCGTCCGGACGGATGCCCCACGCGTCCCACAGCGCCACCAGGCCGACCTGCAGCGCGAAGATGGCCGGCTGGGCGTAGCCGGTGTCGTTAAGCAGCGTCTCGCCATGCTCGCGGTGCATCAACTCGATCAGCGACCAGCCGGTGTGCGGCAGCAGCAACGCGTCGCACTGGCCGATGGCCGCGCGGTACACGGCCTCGGCGGCGAACAGTTCGCGCCCCATCGCCCACCAGTGGGCGGCGTGGCCGGAGAACACGAAGGCCAGCTTGGGCGCGCCGTCGACGCTCGGCAGCACGCTGCCGGTGATGGCCTCGGCGTGCTGGTTGACGCTGGCGTAGGCGTCCAGCGTGGCGACCAGCTCGTCGCGGTCGGCGCCGATCACGGCCAGGCGCTGGTCCAGCTGGGCGCGGTGCTTGACCTGGCTGTGGCAGACGTCGGCCAGCGTGGCGCGCGCCGGATCGCGCAGGAAGTCGGCCAGCGCCTGGGCGTTGGCCTTGAGCGCGGTGGGGCTCTTGGCGCTCAGCGGCAGGGTGTACAGCTGGCCGTCGGCGGCCGGGGCCGCATCGTTGGCGGCGGCGTCGTTGGCGGCGCCGGCGCGGTGCTCTTCCAGCACCAGGTGGACGTTGGTGCCGCCGATGCCGAAGCTATTGACGCCGACCAGCGCCGGTTGCGCCAGGCCGGACAAGTCCTCCAGCGTGGTCTGCACCTTGACGCGCAGGCGTTCGAACGGGATCTTCGGATTGGCCTCGATGAAGTGCAAGCTGGGCACCAGCGCGCGGTGCTTGAGCATCAGCGCGGCCTTGATCACGCCGGCCACGCCGGCCGCCGATTCGGTATGGCCGATGTTGGTCTTGACCGAGCCGATGGCGCAGTGGGTGTCCGGCTGGGCGCCGATGCGCAGCACCTCGCCCAGCGCGTTGACCTCGATCGGGTCGCCGACCGGGGTGCCGGTGCCGTGCGCCTCGACGTAGTTCAGCTGGCCCGGCTCGATGCCGGCGCTGTGGCAGGCGGCCATGACGACGCGCTGCTGGGCTTCGCCGTTGGGCGCGGCCAGCGCGCTGCTGCGGCCGTCGTGGTTGGTGGCCGAGCCGCGGATCACCGCGTACACGGTGTTGCCGTCGGCCAGCGCGCGCGACAGCGGCTTGAGCAGCACCAGGCCGGCGCCCTCGGAGCGCACGTAGCCGTTGGCGCGGCTGTCGAAGGCCTTGCAGCGGCCGTCCGGCGCCATCATGCCGGCCTTGCACAGCGACATCGTGATCGACGGCGACAGCACGATGTTGACGCCGCCCGCCAGCGCCATTTCGCACTCGCCGGCGCGGATGCTGGTGAGCGCCAGGTGCAGCGCGCTGAGCGACGACGAGCAGGCGGTGTCGACCGCCAGCGCCGGGCCGCGCAGGTTAAGGAAGTGCGACACGCGGCTGGCGGCGTTGGTCAGCGCCGAGCCCAGGCCGGCGTAGGCGTCGGCCATGCTCTCGTCGCCGAACTGGAAGTGGGCGTAGTCGCTGCCGGAGATGCCGACGAACACGCCGGTGCGGGTCTCGGCCATCGCCTCGGGCGGAATGCCGGCGTCCTCCAGCGCCTCCCAGCTCACCTCGGCCATCAGGCGGTGGGCCGGGTCCATGCGCACCGCCTCGCGCGCCGAGCAATCGAAGAACTGGCGGTCGAACTGTTCGATATCGCCCAGGAAGCCGCCGTGGCGGGTGTTCATCTTGCCGATCGCCAGCGGATTGTCGTCATACACGGTATCGACCGACCAGCGCTCGGCCGGCACCTCGGTCACCGAGTCGACGCCCTGGCGCAGGTTGTCCCAGAACTGGGCCGGACCGGTGGCGCCGGGGAAGCGGCAGCCGATGCCGACGATGGCGATCGGCTCGCCGATGGCGGCGCCACGGCTCTCGGCGTGGAAGTCCAGCTGCTCGGCCGGCAGGCCGGTGCCGCCGCCGCTCTTGCCCAGCAGGTCGCCGAGGTGGCGCGCCAGCGCGGCGATGCCGTCGATCTCGCGGAACAGCAGCGGATCGAGCTGCACGGCGAACTCGACCTGCACCTGGCGGCGCAGCTGCTCGAGCAGCGCGGCGCCGGACGGGCCCTGCGGGAACGGTTGGGTGACGGCGGCGGCGTCGGCGTCGCAGCCGAGCAGCGCGGCGTAGGCGGCCGGCAGCCAGGTGCCGATGCGTTCGGCCAGCGCGGCCGGCAGCGCGGCCGGCGCCGGCGCGGCCACGACGGCGGCGGCCGGCGCGGCGTCGGCGCGCCACAGGTATTTGGCGTTGAAGCCGCCGGCCAGGTATTTGGCACGGCAGGCCAGGCGCTGCACCTTGCCGCTGGAGGTCTTGGGCACGCCGCGCTGCACCAGCAGCACCGCGTGGACGGCGATGCGGTGCGCCTCGGCGACGCGCTGGCGCACCGCGCTGGCGACGGCGGCCAGCTGGTCGGCGTCGAGCGCGGCGGCGGTGCGGTCGAGTTCATAGACCACCACCAGTTTCTCCTGCTCGTCGATGTCAACCGGGAAGGCGGCGCCGCTGGCCGGCCGGATGGCCGTGTGGCTGGCCTCGACGGTGGCCTCGATGTCGGGCGCGTGGTGGTTGGCGCCACGGATCAGGATCAAGTCCTTCAGGCGGCCGCAGATATACAGCTCGCCGTCGTGGAAGAAGCCGAGGTCGCCGGTGCGCAGATACGGCCGCGCGCCGAACGCGGGCGCGGCGACGAAGGCGGCGCCGCTGGCGTCGGCATTGCCGAAGTAACCCTGGCCGACGCTGCCGCCGGCCACCAGGATCTCGCCGACCCGGTCGGGGCCGACCTCGTCGAGCGTGTCCGGCGCGACCACGCGCACGTCGGCGCCGACCACGGCCACGCCGCACGAGACCAGGCGGCGCGTGGTGGGTCCGCCGGTGGCGACCGGCAGCACGCGGTTCTGTTCCAGCTCGGCGGCGTCGAATTCATGGATGCGCAGCGTGGCGCCGCGCGCGGTCACCAGCAGCGTCGCCTCGGCCAGCCCGTACATCGGCAGGAAGACGGCACGCGCGAAACCGTGGGCGCCGAAACGCGCGGCGAAGCGCTCGATGGTGCCGGCGCGCACCGGCTCGGCGGCATTGCCGGCGTGCAGCCAGCACGACAGGTCGACGTCCGCCAGTTCGTCGTCGGCCACGCCACGGGTGCACAGTTCAAAGGCGAAGTCTGGCGCCACGCTGTAGGCGGCGCGGTAGTCGGAGATGGCGCGCAGCCAGCGCGCCGGACGTTGAATGAAGGCTTCCGGCGCCATTAGCACGCCGTGCTGGGCGCGGTACAGCGGTTGCAGGATGCCGAACACCAGTCCCATGTCGTGGAAGGCCGGCAGCCACGACACCACGGTGCTGTCGGCGGCGGCCTCGGACTGGGAGGCGATCACGGCCGACTGGTCCATCAGGTTGGCGTGGCTCAGCATGACGCCCTTGGGCTGGCCGGTCGAGCCGGAGCTGTATTGCAGCACCGCCAGATCGGCGCCGTCGAGGCCGGCGTCGCGCCAGGTGTCGGCGTCGGCGGCGTCGACCTCGTCGACCAGCAGCCAGTCGAGCGCCGGCGCGTCCTGTTCCAGGCCGGCGCGCACGGCGCCGGTGGTCAGCGCCAAGGTGGCGCGGGCGTCGTCGGCGATGCGGCGCAGGCGGTCGGCGCCCACGCCCAGGCGCGGCACCGTCGACGGCACGGCCACCACGCCGGCGTAGAAGCAGCCGAGCAGCGCGCCGATGAAGTCGAGGCCGGGACGGAACAGCAGGATGGCGCGTTCGCCGCGCCGGCCGCCGCGCTGCAGGTTGGCGGCGATGGCGCGGGCGCGCCGGTCCAGCTCGCCGATGGTCACATGGCTGGCCTCGGGCTGCGCGGAGCGCGCGGCATAGGACAGATAGGTGAAGGCGATACGTTCAGGCTGGCGGGCGGCGTGGGCGCGCACCACGGCCGCCAGATGGTTCAAGTTGTGCAGGTCGTTCATTTGCTGTCCCGTTCGGTGGATGGAGGATCGTTAGCGGCCGTCGGCCGGCTGGCAGACGCGGCGAGGAACAGGCAGGAAGCCCATTCCATTACGACCATTAAACGCCGCGGGACGGCAAAAAAGTACTGTCAAGTCTTACAGTGGAGGCCGCAGAGGGCGTAGGCGGGAGGGAATATGCGAAGCGGAAACGGGTGGCGGCGGGCGCCGGTTACGGGGTCGGCTTTTCGGCGGAAAAAAGCCCGGCGGCGCGATAGCTGTCGATATCGGGAAGCGTCAAGTCACTTCAGGACAGCAGCGCGATCAGCGCGCTCGGATGGATCGGCCAGCCGGCCAGCCCCGACAACCCCATCAGCACGCCGAACGCGGTCGGCACCAGCCCGACGAAATACAGCGCCCATAATTGCGTCAGCGCCGTCACGGCCAGCAGCGAGATGGCGATCGCCAGCAGGGCGTCGGACAGGTCGAACTGGTCGTCCCGGAAGTTGGCGGCGTCGTAGACTTTCTGATCGTTTTCGGCGTCCGCCTTGGACTCGGCTTTTTTGCGGCCCTGCTCCTGCGCCAAGGTCTCGTACTGCTTGATGGCATCCTGGTAGTTGGCCTGCTCGACGCCGGTATGGCCGGCGGACGCCAGCTTCAGTTGCACCACGGTGGCCTTGGCCACTTCCTCGCGCACGTTGCGGGCCTGGTAGAAGGCCCAGTGGTCGACGCGCTTGGCCTGCGCCTGCTGCATGCTTTGGTTGATGTTGTCGTCTTTGACTTTGCAAATGCCCATGAAGGTGGCCAGCAGCGCGACCGTGATGGCGACGGTGGCGTTGAGCTTGCGGTCGGACGGCGCGGGTTCGTTTTCTGTTTCAACCAGATCGAGGGGTTCCATGATGCAAGTGATGAGTGGAAAACCGCCAGCATACCCGATTCGACGCGCCGATTCACCGCGCCGATTTCCCCCTCCCTACAGCAGACCGAGCAGCGCGGCCTTGATGACGGCGGCGGTCTTGTTGACGGCCCCCAGTTTTTCCAGCGAGTTATTGATGTGGAAGTTGACGGTGCGCTCGGAGATGCTCATGATCTGCCCCACCTCGCCGGAGGTCTTGCCGTCGGCGGTCCAGCGCAGCACCTCGATCTCGCGTGTGGTCAGCATGGCGGCGCCGGCCTGGTCGGCGCCACGGCGGTTGTTGATCAAGTCGCTCATGCCGGCGTGCGCCAGCTGCGCCAGCACCGTCATCTGCATCGCGTTCTTGCGCAGCTCGGCCGTCGACAGCAGCTCGGCCGAGCGCGCCAACGTCAGCATGCCGACCGCGCCCTGGGCGTTGTAGGACGACTGCGCCCAGCCCACCTTCAGGCCGTGCGCGCGGGCGTCCTCCCACAGTGGCCGGGCGTCCTTGAACAGCTCCTCGCTCCACACCAGCGGCAGCACCGAACGTATGCCGTGCGCCACCGTCGGATCGACGCCCAGGTATTGCTGGTCGTTGTAGCGCTGCTGCCAGGCCTGCGAATAGTTATTGAGCAGGACGACCTTGGGATTGGACAAGGGCAGCGGCGCGCGCATGCCGTAGGCGCAGTGGTCGAAGCCCAGCTCGCGCGCCGCGCTCGACAGCGCCTCGAAAAGGGCGGCCTCGGTGGTCGCCGTCGCCAGGGCCAGCGTGTGCCGGTCCTGCCAGTTCGCAAAGTCGTCTTCCACTGCCATCCCTCCACGCAACAACAGCGCGGCCGCCTCGACGGCGGCCACCTGTCAAACTTGACAGTGTCTGAAAAAACACTGGCGGCCTATGCTAACCAGGGCCATTGCGGCCGCCCGCGCCAAAGTCGGGTCGGCGTGACACACATTAATTTTAGGTAGCAAGTTGTCACCATATCAGCAGCGTCGGGCGCGGTCAAAGAAAAATGCAGGAATAATCACAATGTTCTTTTGATCAGCGTCAGCTGCACAAAAAAGGGGCGTTATTGTTGTATTGGCATCAGTGCCACATCAGTAATAACCGCGTCCCGAAACCCTCCGCCGGCCCCCGCTGTCATTTCTGACAGTTACCCAGTCCACAGGAAAAGCGTCCAATGGACACACTGACAACCGAACCCCCACCCCTCGACGGAGCCACCATGCAACTCACCTCAGGCAAAACGAACACGCTGTCCCCCGCCCTATTTACCAAAGTGGCGCACTACCGGTACCAAGTGTTCATCGAGACGCTGGGATGGGAACTGCAGACCCGCAACGGCGAAGAACTGGACCAGTTCGACCACCCCGAGACTTTGTACGTGGTCTCGCAGGACGACGACGGCCATGTCAACGGCTGCGCCCGCTTGCTGCCGACCACCGGCCCCTACCTGCTCGGCGAGGTGTTCCCGCAGCTGATGAACGGGCTGCCGGTGCCGTGCAGCGCCGACGTGTGGGAGTTGTCGCGCTTCGCGGCGGTCGACTTCAACCAGCGCTCGAGCTCGGCCCTGGCGCAGTTCTCCTCGGAAATCACCGTCAACCTGCTCAAGGAATCGATCGCCTTCGCCGCCGCCAACGGCGCCAAGCGCCTGATCACGGTCTCGCCGCTGGGCATCGAACGTTTGCTGCGCCGCCTCGGCGTGCACTGTCACCGCGCCGGGCCGCCGATGATCATCGATGGCCATCCGATCTTCGCCTGCTGGATCGAAATCGATCCGCCAGCCGCTTGAGGCCGTCGGCCCCACGCCAGGTGTCCGCACCGGACAGAAAGCATATCGTCATGTCTGAAACAGGTTATATTCGCATGTCCTACGCCCAGTTGCAGCAGGTGCGGCTGGTCCACCTGGTGTCCGGGGTGGACGAGGACGGCCCGACCGGGGGTGGCGGCGACGCCACCAGCACCGCCATTTCCGGCTACACCGAATGGGTCAGCAAGGGAGGCTTGATGATCACCGTCGGCTGGGACTGGCAAATGTTGCCGCAGCGCGGATGCGAGTTGACGCGCGCCAGCGCGCCGTCGAGCAACCTGATGCTGCAAGGCCCCGCCGGGGACGACCTCGGACACCAAAAAACAGCGATATTGCTGGAAACCTTTATAGATAACTTCAATTGGCAATCAGAAGCGCTACAATACATCAACATTCGCTACAGCAATTAACTGATCGATTGTGCTTCTGCCGGCCGCCCGCTCCTTCCAGGACCGGGCGGTTGTTCGCCATGTGCCGCCAGTAACCATATGCCATCGATTTCCGCCGACTCTTATATCCGTCTATCCCTCGAGCAATTGCAGGCCTTGCGTCTGGAACACCTGATCTCCGACATCGACGCCGACCATCCACCGCACGCTGATGGCGAGGCCACGGCCATCGCCATCAGCGGCTACACCGAGTGGGCCACCGCGGAGGCGCCGCGCGTCTCGCTGGGCTGGGACTGGGAGCTGGCGCCGCACGACGGCAGCCTGCGCCCGCGCCGGCTCGGCCTTCCGCGCGGCAATGTCATGCTGGTCGACGCCGCCGGCGCCGATCTCGGACCGGCGGCCTCGGCCGCCGCGCTGGCGCGGCTGGTCGACCAGATGGATTGGCAGCGGGCGGCATGGGACGACGTCAGCGCGCGCAATCCGGCGTAAGCGGGGAACGCCGGATCGGCTGCGCCTGGCGGCACGATGCTTGCCGTCTCATGTAGGCATCGCTTGCGCACCGTGGCCATTTGCCGGCTTACGAAACGTGTCGAGTTTTGCCCCGCCTTGGCGTCGGCCGCCAGGACCTGAAGATCATCGTCCAACAATTCTGCAAGAGATGTCTTGCCGCTGGTATCGGCCGTGCCGAATTTCTCGACCACGAATTTCACTGCCACCAACACCCGCTCCAAACGCTGGTCGTAAATCGGCTCGTGATGGAATTCCATGTGGAAAGGCAATCGAATCCAGCAATTTTTTAACGCCATGCGGCATCGCGTATGCGGCTTTGCGGGCACTGGCCTCAGCCAAGCCGATCTTGCTCTTCTCGAAAGGCTGCCACATAAAGTGAGCTGGAGGAGTTCTCAACCATCCACCTCCGCCAAACACGGCGGTGATACGCATTGACTGGCTACTCAAACATGATTAACCTTGTATGTGAAAAGTCGAGATGAGTGTTGGCAGCTGCCCTCGGGTGGGCGGACCCTCGACTTCCTGATGCAGTGGCAAGATCAAGAAAGCGTCCTTCGGGGCGCTTTTTTTGTTTTTATCTCCATAAGAACATGGAATAAATATTCGCGCATGCGGAGCAGGTGAGTTAAGAGCTGGGGGTTTGCTGTGATAAACATCCGGTTGTCTCCTTCTGTTTTCCTCTGTTTAGACCGCCAATTTTTAAAAACGTTCAAAAGCGATCAAGAGAAGAAAAGAGAAGGTTTGCCACAACGAATGGGTCATGGCGACAGCCTCATGATGATGCGCGGCGGGCTAACGTGCTTTAGCCATCATGTCGGGTCCCGACGGATATCGGCGCCGGTCGCGCCCAGCAAGGCAGCCAGCGTCGCCGCCGTCTGGCCCAGCGCCGGCGCCCGCAGCACGCTGTAGTGGTCGCCCGGCACCACCTCGATGCGCAAGCCGCCGCCGGCAACCGGCGCCCACACCGCCATGATGTCCTGCCGCTCGTCGCGCACGCTGTCGGCCGCCATCACCAGGCTCAGACGCCCCGCGTATGGCCGCGCCACATAGCCGCGCCATGCGCGGTGGATGGCGCGGTAGCCGTTCCAGCGCTCGACGAAACCGGCCTGGTCCAGCTCGGCCGGCAGCGCGCCGGTGTCGCGCAGACGCTGGTACGCCAGCGGCAACAGCGTCGCCACGTCGTCGCCGGCCAGCACCGCTTCGATGGCGCCGCCGTCCTGGCCGTGCTGGCCCAGCCAATCGCCCACGTACAAGCGCAGCAGCGTGCCGTCATCCTCCGGCGGCGCGCCGTCGGCCGGGAAGCTGTCGAGCAAGGCCAGCAAGTCGACCCGCTCGCCCTCGCGCTGCAGCTGCTGGGCGATCTCGAACGCCACCACGCCGCCCACCGACCAGCCGCCGACGCGGTATGGCCCCTGCGGCTGCACCGTCCGCAGCGCTGCGATGTAGAGCGCGGCCAGGTCCTCGACGCGGGCGGCGGCCAGCGCGGCCGCCGGCGGCGCCTGCAGGCCGTACAGCGGACGCCCGGCCGGCAAGGCCGCGCCCAGTTCGGCGTAGCAGCTGACGCCGCCGCCGACCGGGTGGACCAGGAACAGCGGCGCGCCGTCGCCGCCACGGTTGAGCGGCACCAGCACCTGGCGCAGCAGCGCCGGCGCGTGGCGGACCTTGCCGCCGGCCAGCGATTTGATGCGGCCCAGCGACCTGGCCAGCGCGCCGGACAGGCCGCGTTTGGGCGCGGCGACGGCCAGCGGCTGCGCGTCGCCATCGCCGCGCAGCGCCAGAATCTGGCGCATCAGGCTGGCCGGGGTCGGCTCGGCCAGCATCGCCGACAGCGATAGGTCGACGCCGAACTCCTCGCGCACGCCGGACTTCAGCTGCAGCGCCAGCAGCGAGTGGCCGCCCTGCTGGAAGAAGTTGTCCTCCATCCGCACCGGCGCGTAATCGAGCAGGTGGGCCCACAAGCGCACCAGCGCCTTCTCGCCCTCGGTGCGCGGCAGCTGGTGCGGCTCTGCGGCCGCGCCGTCGTGCGCGCGGCTGCTCGGCGCGGGCAGCGCGCGGCGGTCGATCTTGCCGTTCGGCGTCAGCGGCAACGCCGCCAGCACGTCGATCGAGCCGGGCACCATGTAGCCGGGCAGGCGGCGCGACAGCGCCTCGCGCAGCCGCGCCGCCGGATCGCCGGCTTCGGCGTCCGCGTCGTCCCCGCGCAGCACCACGTAGGCGGCCACGCGCTGCTCGCCGCTATGGTCGCCCACCACCACGGTGGTGGCCTGGGCCACGCCGGGCTGCTCCAGCAACGCGTGCTCGATCTCGCCCAGTTCGACGCGGTAGCCACGGAGCTTGACCTGGTCGTCGTCGCGGCCGAGGAATTCGAGCGTACCGTCGGCGCGGAAGCGCACCTGGTCGCCGCTGCGGTACAGCCGCGCCACCGGGCAGGCGCTGAACGGATGCGGCACGAAGCGTTCTGCCGTCAGCGCGGCGTCGTGGCGGTAGCCGCGCGCCAGATTGCGGCCGCCGAGATACAGCTCGCCCGCCACGCCGGCCGGCACCGGCACGCCGTGCGCGTCCAGCACATAGACTTCGACGCCGTCGACCGGGCGGCCGATCACCGGCGCGTGGTCGCCGTCGGCGCCGATCTCGGCCCAGGTGCTGACCACCGTGTTTTCGGTCGGGCCGTACATGTTGTATAGCTTGAACGGCAGGCCGGCCGGTGGACGGCGGCGCAGCGCGGCGCCACCGACGAACAAGGCGCGCAGCGGCATGCCGTCCGGCCAGGCCTCGCCAAGGCTGGCCTCCAACAGCGGCGTTGGCATGAAGGCGATCGTGATCGCGCGTTCGGCCAGCCAGGCGATCAACCGCGCCGGCTGCGCGCGGGTCTGCTCGTCCACCACGTGCACGCTGGCGCCGGCGCACAGGTTGGCCCACCATTCGACCAGCGCGGCGTCGAAGCCGGCGCCGGCCAGTTGCGAGGCGCGGTCGGCGGCCGTGACGGCGAAGGTGCGGCACTGCCAGTCGACCAGGTTGGCCAGCGCACCGTGCGTGACTTCGACGCCCTTCGGTTTGCCGGTCGAGCCGGACGTGTAGATCACGTAGGCCAGGTCGTCGGCCGCCAGCGCGGTGGCCGCCGGCAGGGCGCCGGCCGGTTGGGCGGCGATCAGCGCGGCGTCGCCGGCGCCGTCCACGCACAGCGTGTCGCCGGGCGGCGCCAGCGCGGCGTCGGCGTCACGCGTCAGGATCAATGCGGCGCCGCCGTCGTCGACGATGGCGGCCAGTCGCTCGGCCGGATGGCTCAAATCCAGCGTCAGGAAGGCGGCGCCGGCCTTCATCGCCGCCAGCGCGGCGATGGCCATGTCGGCCGAGCGTTGCATGGCGATCGCCACCAGCTGGCCACGGCGCACGCCGCGCTCCTTCAGCGCCCGCGCCAGGCGGTTGGCGCGCGCGTCCAACTCGCCGTAAGTGACGCTTTGGTCGTCGTCGACCAGCGCCAGCGCGTCCGGCCTTTGCGCCGCCTGGGCCTCGATCAGCGCGCGCACGTCGGCGGCACCGCCGCCATGGGCGGCGCCCACGCCGGCGACATCGCCGTCGGCGCGGCTCCAGCGCCGCAATTGCAGCTCGCGCTCGTCGGCCGTCAGCAACGGCAGCAGCGACAGCGGCGTCTGCGGCTGCGCCACCGCCGCCGCCAGCAGTTGCCGGAAGTGGCCGGCCAGCCGCTCGATCAGCGCCGGGTCGAACAGCGCGGCGCGATATTCGATCGCGCCCTCGAAGCCGTGCGCGCCCTCGTACATCGACAGCGTCAGGTCGAACTTGGCGGCGGCGGCGCCGGTGTCGACCGGCAGCACCCGCACGTCGTCGAGCGCCAGCGCGCCATCCGGCGCGTTCTGCAGCACGAACATCATGTTAAACAGCGGCGACTTGCCCCAGCGGCGTTCCGGCTCCAGCCGCTCGACCAGGCGTTCGTACGGCAGCTCCTGGTGGGCGAAGGCGTCGAGCGCGGTCTGGCGCACGCGGGCCAGCAATTCGCTGAACGCGGGATCGCCGCCAAGATCGGTGCGCAGCACCAGCGTGTTGACGAAGAAGCCGATCAGGTGCTCGATCTCCTCGCGCCCCCGGCCCGCCACCGGCGTGCCGATGACGATGTCGTACTGGCCGCTGTAGCGCGCCAGCACGGCCTTGAAGCCGGCCAGCAGCACCATGAACGGCGTGGCGTTGGCGCCGAAGGCCAGCTGGCGCAGGCCGGTGCTGAGCTCCTTGCCCAGGCTGAACAGCGCCAGCCCGCCCTCGTCGTCCGGCAGCGCCGGCGGCGCCGTGTCGGCCGGCAGCCTGACGCCGGCCGGCGCGCCCTGCAGCTTGCTCTGCCAGTGGTACAGCATCTCTTCGAGCACGCCGAACTGCAGCCAGTCCTTTTGCCACAGCGCGAAGTCGGCGTACTGGATGGCCAGCGCCGGCAGGTAGGGCGCGCGGCCCTGCCGGCGCGCCGCGTACAGCTCACTGAGCTCGCGCATGAAGATGCCCATCGACCAGGCGTCGGTGACCAGGTGGTGCATATTAATCAGCAGCAGATGGCGCCGCGCCGCCAGGCGGATCAGATTGACGCGCAACACCGGGCCGTTGACGACGTCGAACGGGCGCGCCACCTCCTGCTCGAGCAGCTTGCGCGCGCGCGCCTCGCGCTCGTGCTCCGGCAAGGTTTCCAGGTTGGCCAGGTGGATGCCGCACGAGGAAGCCTCGGCGACGGTTTGCACCGCGCCCGCTTTGTCGCCGCGTCCGAGCTCCATCGAGAACGTGGTGCGCAGGCTTTCGTGGCGCGCGACGACGTCGTCGAGCGCGCCCTGGAAGGCGTCGGCGTCGAAGTCGCCGTCGAGCAGCAGCAACTGCGGCACGTTGTAGGTGGTGCTGTGCGGGTCGAGCTGCTCGAGGAACCACAGGCGCTGCTGGGCGAACGATTGCTGGAAGCGGTTGCCCAGCGGGCCGGCGCGGTCGGCCGGCAGCAGCGGCGGCGCGCCGTCGCTTTGCGCCTCGGGCGCGTCGCGTTCGAGGGCGGCGGCCAGGCCGGCGATGGTCGGTTCGTCAAAGATCGATTGCAGCGGGACCGCGCGCCCGAACAACTTGGTGAGGCGGTTGACGATCTGCATGGCCAGCAGCGAATTGCCGCCCAAATCGAAGAAGTTGCGGTGCACGCCGATGGCGTCGATTTTCAACACCGCCTGCCAGACGGCGGCAATGTCGTGCTGCAGCGGCGTGGCCGGCGCCTGCTCGGGCGCGTCGGTGTCGCGCTCCGGCGGCGGCGCCATGGCCGCCAGCGCGGCCTTGTCGATCTTGCCGCTGCTGGTCAGCGGCAGCGCCGGCAACGGCACGATACGCGCCGGCACCATGTAGGACGGCAGCCGCTGGCGCAGCGCCTGGCGCAGCGCGTGCTCCTGCAGGTCGGCGCCGTCGCGCAGTTCGATGTAGGCGGCCAGGCAGGTTTCGCCGTCGTCATGGCGCAGCGCCAGCACGGCGGCGGCGCGGATGCCGTCGACCTGGTACAGCGCGTGTTCGACCTCGCCCGGCTCGACGCGGGCGCCACGGATCTTGACCTGGTCGTCGGCGCGGCCGAGGAATTCGAGCGTGCCGTCGGCGCGGAAGCGCGCCTGGTCGCCGCTGCGGTACAGCCGCGCGGCCGGGTGGGCGTTGAAAGGATGCGGCACGAAGCGCTCGGCCGTCAGCGCGGCGTCGGTGCGGTAGCCGCGCGCCAGGTTGCGCCCGCCCAGGTGCAGCTCGCCGGCCACGCCGGCCGGCACCGGCGCGCCGTGCGCGTCGAGCACATACACTTCGACGCCGTCGACCGGGCGGCCGATGGCGGGCGCGCGCTCGCCGTCGGCGCCGATCGCGGTCCAGGTGCTGACGACGGCGTTCTCGGTCGGGCCGTACAGGTTATACAGTGTGAACGGCAGCCCGGCCGGCGGACGCCGGCGCAGCGCGGCGCCACCCACCAGCAGCGCGCGCAGCGCCATGCCGGCCGGCCAGGCCTCGTCCAGGCTGGCCTCCAGCAGCGGCGTCGGCATGAAGGCCACCGTGATGCCGCGCGCGGCCAGCCAGGCGATCAGCCGCGCCGGCTCCAGGCGGGTGCGGTCGTCCACCACGTGCACGCTGGCGCCGGCGCACAGGTAGGCCCACCATTCGATCAGCGTGGCGTCGAACGCCGCGCCGGCCAGTTGCGAGGCGCGGTCGGCCGGCGTGACGGCGAAGGCGCGCTGCTGCCAGTCGACCAGGTTGGCCAGCGCGCCGTGCGTGACCTCGACGCCCTTGGGCTGGCCGGTCGAACCGGAGGTATAGACCACGTAGGCCAGGTCGTCGGCCGCCGCGGCGGTGTCCGGCGGCAGCGCGTCGGCCGGCTGGGCGGCGATCAGCGCGGCGTCGTCGGCGCCGTCCAGGCACAGGATGTCGCCGGCCGGGGCCAGCGCGGCGTCGGCGGCGCGCGTCAGCACCAGGGCGACGCCGGCGTCGGCGACGATGGCCGCCACCCGCTCGGCCGGGTGGCCCAGGTCCAGCGTCAGGAAGGCGGCGCCGGCTTTCATGATGGCCAGGGTGGCGATGGCCATGTCGGCCGAGCGTTGCATGGCGATCGCCACCAGCTGGCCGCGACCCACGCCGCGTGCCCGCAGCGCGCGCGCCAGACGGTTGGCGCGGGCGTCCAACTCGCCGTAGCTGATGCTTTGGTCATCGTCGGCCAGCGCCAGCGCGTCCGGCCGCAGCGCCGCCTGCGTCTCGACCAGGTGGCGCACGTCGGCTGCCTGGCCGCCACCGGCGCCGCCGTTCCAGTGCCGCAGTTGCAGGTCGCGCTCGGCCGCCGTCAGCAGCGGCAGGCGTGACAGGGCCGTCTCCGGCCGTTCGGCCACGCCATCGAGCAGTTGCTGGAAGTGGCCCAGCAGGCGTTCCATGGTGTCGGCCTCGAACAGGCCGGTTTTATATTCGATGACGATGCTGGCGTCGTCGCCGCGCTCGGCCACGTTCATCGTGATGTCGAACTTGGCGGTGCGGCTGTCGACGTCGAGCTGGTGCCACGTCAATTCGCCGGGGGTGGTGTCGGCCGTCGCCGGGCGCTCCTGCGACAGCGTGAACATCATGCGCAGCAGCGGCACCTCGTGCGGGTGGCGCTCGATGCCCAAGTCGTCGACCAGCTGCTCGAACGGCAGCTCGCTGTGGGCGAACGCGCCCAGCGCGCTTTCCTTGACGCGTTCGAGCAGCTGGTCGAAGCTGGGGTCCCCGGACAGGTCGGTGCGCAGCACCAGCGTGTTGACGAAAAAGCCGATCAAGGGCTCGACGTCGGGATGCTCGCGGTTCCACACCGGCGTGCCGACGACGATGTCGGTGGTGCCGCTGTAGCGCGCGATCAGCGCCTTGAACGCGGCCAGGAACACCATGAACGGCGTCACGCCCTGGGCGGCGGCGTAGCGCCGCAGCTGCTCCAGCGTGCGTGGCGCCAGGGTGGCGCAGGCGCTGGCGCCGGCGCTGCCGACGGCGGCGCCGCGCGGCTTGTCGGTCGGGAAGGTGCTGAGCGCGGGCGCGCCGGCCAGCCGTCCGCGCCAATAATCGAGCTGCGCGGCCAGCAGCGCCGGCGTCAGGCCGGCGCGCTCCCAGGCGGCGTAATCGGCATATTGTATGGTCAGCTCCGGCAGCGGCGATGGCCTGCCGATGTCGTAGGCGCCGTACAGCGCGCCGAGTTCGCGCAGCAGCACGCCCAGCGACCAGCCGTCGGCGACGATGTGGTGCATGGCGATCAGCAGCACGTGCGCCTGCTCACCGCAGCGCAACAGGGTCACGCCCAGCGGCGGCGCCGCCGCCAGGTCGAAGCGCTGGCCGGCGCTGGCGCCGATGCGTTGTTGCAGCGCCAGCTCGCGGGCGTCGGCGTCGAGCGCCGACAGGTCCTCGTGGCGCACGGCGAAGTCGCCGGCCGGCGCGATGCGCTGCAGCGGGCCGTCGGCGCCGGCGGCGAAGGTGGTGCGCAGCACCTCGTGGCGGCGCACGATTTCGGCCAGCGCGCGTTCCAGCGCGTCGACGTCGAGCGCGCCGTCGATGCGCACCGCGATCGGGATATTGTAGGTCGGCGCGCCCGGATCGAGCCGGTCCAGCAGCCACAGACGCTGCTGGGCGAACGACAGCTGGGCGTCGGCGTCGGCGCTGTCGGCGCGGCGCGGCAGGCGCTGCGGGCCGCCACGGACGATGCCTTTTTTGGCCAGGCAGAGGGAGAGGAGTTGTTGACGATCTTCCGTCAGGTTTTTATCGGCGTGCATGGCAGGTGACCCAAAAAAAGTGATTGCCCGAAACGGGAATGAGTAGCGACTGGGAAACGCGATCGACCTCGTCCGGCGTAACGGCGCGACCACACCAACGCCAACGGACGATTCCTGCGACCATTAAACGCCAAGCGGGCGCCGCCAATAACTGTCAACCCTAACAGTGCGCCGGCGCCGGGGCGCGGAGGCCCCACTGTCAGACCTGACAGTTCACAGCGGCACGCGCCTGGCCGACCATCAGCCTACACCTTGCCCTGCCCGCGCCACGCCGCCGGCCGGACTCCTATCAATCCCTCACCGTATGGGAATTCATCATGTACGCATTTAGCACCGCTCTGCGCCGCCTGCTCAAGCGGCCGCTCCAGAGCCTGATCTGCATCGGGGTGCTGGGGCTGGGCCTCGGTTCGGTCCTGTTCCTGCTCACTTTGGTCAACGGCCTGATTCTGTCGCCGCTGCCGTTCCCGCAGGCCGACCGCCTGGTCGGCATCGGCTACGAAAAGGAAGGCAATATCGGCATCGGCAGCATGGGCGCCGACGACTATCTGACCTTGCGCCAGCAGCTGCGCAGCTACGAGCTGGCCGGCGCCCACACCGAGACCAGCGTCGCGCTGGGCCAGGGCGGCAAGCGCTACTCGGCCTCGCAGCTGAGCAGCCAGATGACGGCGCTGCTGGGCGCGCGGCCGCTGCTGGGGCGCGGCTTCAGCGAGGCCGACGACAGCCCCGGCGCGGCACTGACGGTGATCCTCAGCGAGCGCGCCTGGCGCCACGACTTCCAGGCCGATCCCACCGTGATCGGCCGTTCGGTGCGCGCCAACGGCGAAAGCGCCACCGTGATCGGCGTGTTCGCCGAGGGCTTCGCCTATCCCAACGACAGCGAGCTATGGCTGCCGCGCCGGCTGCGCGCCGGTGACGCCGGCGACGTCGCCGTGGTGGCGCGCCTGCGCCCCGGCGCCAGCCTCACGCAGGCCGCCGACGAACTGGCTTCGACCGCCGCCGCGCTGGGCGCGCGCCTGGACGGCCAGAAGGCCGGGCGCAAGCTGGTGGTCAAGCCGCTGCACCTGCGCTTCATCAACGAAACCACGCGCGGCTTCGTCTGGCTGATGCTGGCCGCCAGCGCCATGGTGCTGCTGCTGGCCTGCGCCAACTGCGCCAACCTGCAACTGGCGCAGATCCTGGCGCGGCGGCGCGAACTGGCCATCTGCAGCGCGCTGGGCGCCAGCCGCAAGCTGCTGCTGCAAGAGCAGCTGGCCGAGTGCCTGTTATTGAGCCTGGCGGCGACGGCGGTCTCGCTGGGCGTGGCGCAACTGGGCGGCAACTGGATCATCAACCTGTTCGCCGCCAACGACAAGGCCGCGCCGTACTTCCTGCAACTGGGCATGGACGCCCGCCTGCTGGCGCTGGCCCTGGCGGCGGCGCTGGCCACCACGCTGCTGGCCGGCCTGCTGCCGGCGCTGGGCGCGGCCGGCGCCAATCCGCAGGAGGCGCTGCGCGACGGCGACAAGGGCTCGGCCGGCGGCGCCTTCGCGCGCATTGCCCGCGGCTTGATCGTCGCCGAGATCGCCGTCACCGTGGTGCTGCTGGTCGGCGCCGGCACCTTCGTGCGCGCGCTCGACCGCATGGCGGCGATGAACATCGGCGCCGCCACCGTGCCCGAGCAGGTGCTCACAGCCAATCTCGACTTGCTGGCCGAGCAGTTCCCGCAGCCGGCCGACCAGGTGGCCTTCTTCGAGCGGGTGGTGGCGCGGCTGCGCGCCGATCCCGGCGTGATCGACGCCAGCGCCTCCAACACGGTGCCCGGCGCGCGCCTCGGCAGCCACGAATACGTGGGCGCGCTGGGCGCGGCCCAGCCGGACGGTGGCTACCTGAAAGCGCAGATGGGCGTGGTCGACGCCCACTTCGCCGGCACCTACGGCCTGCGCCTGCGCGGCGGCCGCCTGCTCGATGAGCGCGACCGCGCCGACACCGAGCCGGTGGCGGTGGTCAGCGAGCAGCTGGCCGGCCAGCTGTGGCCGGGGCGCGATCCGCTCGGCCAGCGCCTGCTGCTGAACCCACAGCGCGACAGCGCCCAGACCTTGACCGTGGTCGGCGTGATCGACGCGTTGCAGCTCGACGGTCCGCTCGAGCCGGCGCTGACCAGTTTGCTGGTGCCGATGCGCCAGTTCCCCGTCGACAGCGCAACCTTGTCGGTGCACACGCGCGGCGCGCCGCTGGCCTTCGCGCCGACCCTGGCCACCATCGTCGGCGCCGAGAGCCCGGACAGCGCGCCCTACCGCCTGCGCACCCAGGGCCAGGTGATCGGCACCCAGCGCCTGACGGTGGTGGTGCTGACGCAGATCTTCTCGGCCGTCGGCGTGCTGGCGCTGCTGCTGGCGGCGACCGGCCTGTATGGCGTGCTGTCGTTCTCGGTAACCCAGCGCACCAAGGAGATGGGCATCCGCCGCGCGCTCGGCGCCAGCGACGGCCGCGTCGCCGACGCCATCGGCCGCCGCGTGCTGTGGCAGGTGTCGCTGGGCCTGGCCGGCGGCGTGGCGCTGGCGTTGCCGTGGTCGGCGCTGCTGGCGCAACCCGGCATGCACGCCGAGGGCTACGACGTCGGCGTGTTCGGCGTGGTGGTGCTGCTGATCGCCGGTGTGTCCGCGCTGTCATGCCTGGTGCCGCTGCGGCGCGTGCTGGCGATCGATCCGATGATCGCGCTGCGCCACGAATAACCCCCCGCCGCCACCGCGGCAAACGCGCGCGCCGCCCGGCGCGCGCTTTCCCATGAAAGGATATTTCGATGAGCAAGCCATCCGCGCTGTGGTTCTCCGACAGCGGCACCGCCTTCCACGGCGACGAGCCGTATTACTTCGATAACGCCACCCTGCCCTGGACCGGCCTGGTCGAGTCGCAGTGGACCGTCATCCGCGACGAGTTGCAGGCGTTTATCGCCGGGCAGCGCGACCAGTTGCAGCCTTACGTCGACGGCGCCATGGTGTCGCGGCCGAACCGTTGGCGCACCTGGGGGTTGATGTTCTGGACGCTGAAGTCGCCGCGCCATTGCGCGCCGTTTCCGCGCAGCTGGGCCATTCTCAAGGACGTGCCGGGGTTGTTGGCGGCGTCGTTCAACCTGCTCGAGGAGCAAACCACCATCAAGCCGCATTTTGGCAATACCAACGCTATCTTCCGCTGTCATTTGGGGCTGAGTATTCCGGCGCCGGCGCCGCAGTGCGCATTCCGCGTCGGTGACGAGGTGCGTAGCTGGGAAGAGGGGAAGCTGCTGGTGTTTTGTGACGCGCATCAGCATACCGCGTGGAATAACGCGCGTCAGGACCGGTATGTGCTGGTGATGGATGTGATGCGGCCGGAGTATGCGCATCGTAAGTTGTATGTGGCTAGCCGGGTGCTGGCTTCCATTTATCTGGAGCCGGCGTATCGCAAGGTCAAGGCGCTGCGGACCTGGTTCGGCGGCGAGCGGGCGCGCTCGGTGGTGTTCCGGTTGTTGCACATTTATTACGCGGCGCGGCTTCGCTTGCACGCGCTTAGGCCGTTGTGAGGCCGTCGACGGCGCTCGGCGGATTACGCTTCGCTCTCAAGGCCTACCGGCAGGTAGGCCGTGCCATCGATGTGCCCCCCGGGCATTGCCCGCTAATCCGCCCTACGTGGTTCAGACGGACGCCGATTTCGCCTTATTTGTGCCGCCTTATTTTTTTACCCAAATGGAGTTCCCATGAATGACTTTGCGACCGACATCGCCCTGCCCCCCGCGCTGGACGGCGTCAACCTGCTCGATCCCGATATCTTTGCCGACGACCGCTATCTCGAACACTTCCGCCATCTGCGCGCGCACGCGCCGGTCTATCTGCAGCCGGCGACCGGCACCACCGGCGCCTTCTGGAACATCAGCCGCTATCAGGACATCGCCCAGGTCGACACCAACCACCATATCTTTTCCTCCGAGGGCAGCATCGTCTTCGAGGATTTCTACAAGGCTTTCCCGGTGAAGATGTTCATCGCCATGGACCCGCCCAAGCACACCGAGTGCCGGGCGCCCGTGATGCCGCTGTTTAGCTCGCGTAACATGGAGGCGATGGATGAACTGATCCGCAGCCGCTGCCGCGCCATCCTCGACGACCTGCCGCGCGGCGTGCCGTTCGACTGGGTCGAGCGCGTCGCGCGCGAGCTGACCGGCCAGATGCTGGCCACCCTGCTCGGCATCCCGCAGGAGGACCGCCACAAGCTGCTGCGCTGGTCCGACCTGGTCACCAGCAACGGCTTCGGCCTGATCGCCGACGAGACGGCGCGCCAGGCCGAGTTCATGGAATGCCTGAGCTACTTCATGGGGCTGCTCAAGCGGCGCCCGGCGGCCGGCGCCGCGCCCGACCTGATCACCTCGCTGTTCAACGGCGAGACCACGCGCGACATGCCGCCCAGCGAGCTGCTGGGCAACCTGCTGCTGCTGATCATCGCCGGCAACGACACCACCCGCAACACCATCACCGGCGGCGTGCTGGCGCTGCATCAGGCGCCGGACCAGTACCAGCTGCTGCGCGAGTATCCGGAGGTGATCCCCAACATGGTGTCGGAGATGATACGCTGGCAGACCCCGCTGGCCTACATGCGCCGCACGGCGCTGGCCGACACCCGCATCGGCGGCCAGCTGATACGCGCCGGCGACAAGGTGCTGATCTGGTACATCTCGGCCAACCGCGACGAGCAAGCCTTCGACGAACCGGAGCTGTTCCGCATCGACCGCCTCAACGCCCGCAAGCACCTGTCGTTCGGGCTGGGCATCCACCGCTGCGTCGGCGCCCGTTTCGCCGAGTCCCAGCTGCGCATCCTGTGGGAGGAGATCCAGGCCCGCTTCGACCGCGTGGAGGTGGTCGGCGCGCCCGAGCCGCTGCGCTCGTCGTTCGTCAAGGGTTACAACGCGATGCAGGTGGTGTTGCACGAAAAATAGCCGGCGCGGCGCCGGAAAACAACAACGGCGCCCGCGGGCGCCGTTTTCTTGTGCCGCGCAACGCGGCGGTCACGCCAGAAGCGAGCGCGTCAGGATGGCCAGCTGCAACGAGCGGAACACCAGCGATTTGCCGACCCGGTGGCCGAGGAACTTGCGCATCCACGCCGCGCGCTGGTAGCAGATCGCCATCGAGATCGACGCCAGCACGCGCGCCGCCGTCCAGCGCTTGCCGGCCGACAGCTCGGGGCGCAGCACGTCGAGCACCAGGATGTAGCGCTGCTGGTCGCTGTTGTTCCACGCGGTGTGCTCGTGGGCGTCGCAGAACATCAGGATCTTGCCGTCCTCCCAGCTGCGGATGTCGTCGCCGACGCGGAACGCGCACTTGGGCGCCGGCGCCGGCACGTCGATGCCGAGGTGGCAGCGGATCACGGCGTTGGTGTCGCCGTGGTGCGGCTTGATGGTGGTGTGCGGCTCGAGCAGGTTGAACGAGGCGCTGCTGAGGTGGGGGATCTGCTTGAGCAAAGCCCAGGTCTTGGGGCAGCGCGCGGTGTGCTCCTTGACCTCGTTGAGCCAGAACATCAGGCCGAACGTCTTCCATTGATTGGGCTTGGTCGTCATCGCCATGTTGGCGTACGGCGTCAGGCTGGCCGTGTCCTGCGCCGTGAGGGCCTTGAGCTCGTCGCGAATGGTGGTCCAGTTGTCCTCGATGTGCCGGACCCACGGGTAGTCGGCCGGGTTGTAGTAGAACGGCTCGTTGCCGTGGAAGGGGCCGCCGTCCTCCGAAAACCACAAGGCGGGCGCTGAGAGGGTAGTCATTGTGCTAGTCCTGAAAAAGTGCTGCGTTGGAAAAAGACGATCACAGCTTGCGGTACAGGCGCCCGCGCGCGACGATCGCCAGGTGGAAACTGAACTTGGCGGCCGCCGCCAGCAGCCGCTGCTGCCATTCGGCGGCGAAGTAGCGGCGCAGCCAGGCCTTGTGCTGGTACACCCCCTCGACCGAGATCTTGCCCAGCACCTGGGCCGCCGTCCAGCGGTCGCGGCGCGCGAACTCGGGGCGCATGATGTCGAACGACAGGATGTAGCGGTCGCTGTCGGTGTTGTTCCAGGCGGTGTGCTCGTAGGCGTCGTTGAAGATCAGCACCTTGCCCTCGCGCCAGCAGGTGGTGTCCTTGCCCACCCGCAGGCCGCAGCGCGGCGCCTGCGCCGGCACCACCAGCCCCAGGTGGCAGCGGTACATGGCGTTGGTGTCGCCGATGTGCGGCTTGATGGTCGACTGCGGCTCGAGCTTGTTGAACGAGCAGGCCGTCAGGTTGGGCAGCTGGCGCATGATGGCCCAGGTCTTGGGGAACAGCAGGATGTTCTTGCGCGACTTCCAGGTCCAGTAGATCAGGCCGGTGGTCTTCCACACGTGCTTCTTGTTGGTCTTGTTGAGGTCCGGATACGGGTTGAAACAGCTGGCGTCATCGCGCAGCACCCCGCGCAGCTCGTCGCGGATGGTCTCCCAGTGCGCCTCGACATGGGCGACCCAGGGGAAGTCGGCGGGATCGTACAGGCCGGCCTCGGCGTGCGGGTACGGCGCCGTGCTGTCGGACAGCCACGGCAGCGGATCTTTTTTAAACAGGGTCATCGCTTTTTCCTATGGTGGCATGAAGGGCGCGGCCGCCGCCCGGCTGCCGCGCTGGCCCGGACGGGCCGTCAAGAGGCGGCGCGCAACGGTTCGCGCGCCGCCGCTGATTGGGATGCGGCGGTCGCCACTTGCCGGCGGCTGCGCGCCAGCTGCAGTTCGAACTGTTCGGCCTCCTCGCTGCGCAGGCGCTGCGACGTGGCGGCGTCGACCACTTTGCCGTCGAACATGAAGATCTGGCGCTGGGCGACGTCGGCGTAGCGCACGTCGTGGGTGACCATGCAGATGGTCGAGCCGGCGCTGTGCAGGTCGCTCAGCAGGGTCATCACGGCCTCGCTGTTGCGCGAGTCGAGGTTGCCGGTGGGCTCGTCGGCCAGCAGGATCGCCGGGCGCCCGGCCAGCGCGCGCGCCACCGCCACCCGCTGCTGCTGCCCGCCCGACAGTTGCGCCGGGAAGTGCTGCGCGCGGTGCGCCATGCCGACCTGCTCGAGCGCCTGCTGCACGCGCTCGGCGCGCTCGGCCTTTTTGAGGTCGCCGCGGAAGATCAGCGGCAGCTCGACGTTGGCGGCTACCGACAGGTCGCCGATCAAATTAAAGGCCTGGAAGATGAAGCCGATCTCGCGGTTGCGGATGGTGGCGCGCTGCGCCGGCTTCATCGCGTGCACGGCGACGCCGCCGAAGTGGTAGCTGCCCTCGCTGGGCGTGTCGAGCATGCCGAGGATGGACAGCAGGGTCGACTTGCCGCAGCCGGACGGGCCGGTGATCGACACGTACTCGCCCTGGTGGATCGCCATCGCCACGCCGGCCAGCGCGTGGGTCTCGACCTCGTCGGTGAGGAACACTTTCGACATCGCCTCGAGCGCGATCAGGGGGCCGGCGGCGCCGGGCGGGGTGCTGGGGGTGCTGGTGTTCATGGCTGCTTCTCCATAACGGTCGGGGGTGCGGACGGCGCCGCGTTACTTGAGGCGGAGGCGGTCGCTGCCGCTCCACTGCGAGATATCGGACAGGATCACGCGGTCGCCCTCGGCCAGGCCGCCGCGCACCTCGATGACGCTGGTGGCGGCGCGACCGAAGCGCACGCTGACGCGCTCGGCGTCGCCGGCGCCGCCGGCCACCCGGAACAGCGAGCTGACGGTGTTGGGCTTGCCGCCGGTGGGACGGCCCACGTACAGCACGTTATGCAGGCGCTCGATTTCGATCGTGCCGGTGATGCTCAGGTCGGGACGGGCGCCGTCGGGCAGCGCCGCCGGCAGGTCGATGTCGACCGTAACGGCGCCGGTGCGCACGGTCGGGTCGACCCGCGCCACCTTGCCGGCCACCACGCCGTTGCGGGTATCGATGCGCACGCCCTGGCCGACGCGCACGTCGGCCGCCTGGATCTCCGGGATGCGCAACTGCGCCATCAAATCGTCGACGCGCGCCACCCGCGCCAGGTTGGCGCCGGCGGCGACCTGCTGGCCGGCCTCGACGCTCACTTGCTGCAGCACGCCGGCGTACCCGGCGCGCACCTTCAGCGCCTCCACCTGGCGCGCCTTGAAGGCCAGCGCGTGGCGTTTTTGCTCCAGGCGGGCGCGGTCGGCGCCGACCTGTGACTGGATCGAGCGCTCCAGGTTGGCCAGGCGCTGCTTCTCGATCTCGACCTTCATCTTGGCCAGTTCGTTGGCCAGGATGCTGCGCTTGACCTGCAGCGCCGGGATGATCTTGCTGTACAACAGTTCCTTCTCGGCGTCCTCCTGCATCTGCGCCGACTTGGCCTGGTTGATGGCGCCGGCGATGTTGGCGCGCTGGTCCAGCAGCTGGCTCTCGATGGCGGTCTTGCGCATCGCCGCGTCGGCCTCGAACGCGCTCAGGTCGGCCTGGGCCGCCATCGCCGCGTCGACCAGCTCGGGCTGGCTCATCTCGACGATGACGGTCTGGCTATCGACCGTCACGCCCGGCTTGACCAGCACCCGCTCGACGCGCGCGGCGCTCTCGCTGGTGACCCAGCGCACCTCGCGCGGCACCAGCGCGCCAGGGCCGCTGACCTCGCGCAGCATGTCGCCGCGCTTGACGGTGTCGAGCCACAGGCCGTTGCGCGGGGTGCTCGGCGCGGTCACCCCGAGCGAGGCCAGCGCGTAGCCGAACACGCCCAGCGTCAACACGCCCACGGCCGCATACTGCCAGCGGCGGCGCTGCCGCTGCCCGGCGTCGGATCGTTTGATGTCCATGGCGCTCTCCCCGCCGCTCAGGCCAGCGCCGCCGGCTGGCCGGCCGGCAGGCGGATGCGCGAGGCCACATGGGCGGCGAACGCCTGCAGGGTCGGCGCGCCGAACAGGTCGCGCATCGCCACGTCGACCGCCATTTGCCGGCGTACGCGGTAGATCAGCTCGACCGCCAGCGCCGAATGGCCGCCCAGCTCGAAGAAGTGGGCCTGGCGCCCGACCGGCTCGACGCCGAGCAGGTCCTGCCACATCAGCGCGATCGCTTTCTCCACCGGGCCGTCCGGGGTCTCGTACTGGCGCAGGCCGAGCGCGGCGCCGTCCGGGGCCGGCAGCGCGGCCAGGTCGGGCGCGCCGCCGGCCAAACGCGGCAGCGCGTCGACGGTGATGAAGGTGGCCGGCATCAGCCCGGCCGGCACGGTACGGGCCAGCTGGGCGCGCACCGCCGCCAGCGGCAGCGGCTCGCCGTTGGCCAGCAGGTAGGCCACCAGCTGGCGGCCGCTGGCGCGGTCGGTGCGCAGCGCCACGGCGGCGTCACGCACGGCCGGACAGGCGCGCAGCTGGGTGCGCAGGTGGGCGATATCGCGCTGGTCGAAGGTGCCGAGCGGGTCGGTCAGCGGCATCAGTTGTGTGGTCGACATAAGGCTTCCAATCTTCAGGGTAATTCAATTCAGGACAGGGTCGCTTCCCCCTGTATGTCATTAGACGACAGGCGCCGCGCAAAGGTAACTGTCAGCATTGACAGCGGCCGGGACCGCCGTCGCATCCTTGAGCAGCACCGCCGTGAACAGCGAGCTGTCGCCGATGAAATCGAAATGGGCGTGGTGCGCCTGGCCCTGCCGCAGGCCCGGACACAAGGTCTGCGTGCAGCGGAAACGCACCACTTGGCGCGCCAGGTCGATCTCGAACACCTCGACCGCGTCGAAATCGAAGTAGGCGTTCACCTGCGGGAAGGCGGCCTTGAAGAAGCTTTCCTTCGCCGAGAACACCAGGGTCAGCAGGCAGTCGAAACCGACCGCGCCGGCGCGCCGGCGCAGGTACTCGGCCTCGGCGGCGTTGACCACCATGTCCATCATGGCCTGGCGCGCTTCGGGCTTGATGATGGTCTCGATGTCGATGCCGACGCCGGCGATGCCGGGCGCCGGACAGGCGATCGCCGCCGCGTACAGGCCGCTGTGCGTGATGCTGCCCAAAAATCCGGTGGGCCAGCGCGGCTCGCGGTGCGTGCCGACCGCCACCACGTGGTCGCCCTGGCCGTAGGCGTCCAGAATGGAGCGCGCGCACAGCCGGCCGGCGATGAATTCGGCCTGGCGCTTGACCACGCTGTTGCGGATGTGCGGCGGGAAATCGATGCCGTGGCGCTCGAACAGTTCGGGTGCGAACAGTTCCATACGGAAGCGCGCCAGGAAATACGGCAGGCTGCGCTCGTCGTGCGGCAGCACCCGGGCGACGCTGGCGAAGAACTGCCCGCCGTACGCGTTGGCCAGGGTGTCCAGCGCGCGCGCCAGTTGCCGCTCGGCGGGGTCTGCGCTGTGGAGGTCGCTTTCAGCTGGCATGGGGTGCCTTTTCCAGGAAAGTTTGGTGGCGGAGGTAAAACATGGTCGCGTCCCGTCAAATCACGCGTTGAAAAAGATTCCGGCGAAACGGAACCGCGAATAGGGATCATTAAATGCCAAGCCGAGGATCGGCGACACTGTCAAGCTTGACAGCGGGGGCGTGGCGGCCGGCGGGATTTTTTCTTCATCAACGTTGCCGCTTGCGCCACGCCGAGCTGTTTTTTCGTTACTCTAGAGCGACATCATTCGCTCCAAAGCTGGCCTATTTGCCGATAGGAATAGTCGTATTCTTTAAGGCATGAAATTTCCCGCTGTCAAAGATGACAGTGTTGCCACAGCCGATAAAAGCGTCCAATGGGCACACTGATCAAACCTTGATTCACATCAATATTGGAGCGGGAATGAGCGTTATCGGAGGCAAGACCGGCACCCTGCCGGCGACGGTGTTTTCGCAAATGGCCGGCTACCGGCACCAGGCGGCCAACGCGCTGCCGGCGTGGCAGCCGCCGGGCCGGCATGCGCAGCCGGACCGCTTCGACGGCGACGACGCCGTGTATGTGGTGTCGCAGGACGACGCCGGCCGCGTGAACGGTTGCGCCCGGCTTCTGCCGACCGTCAAGCCGTATCCGCTGTGCGAGGTCTGCCCCGAGCTGATGCAGGGCGCGCCGCTGCCGGCCAGCGACGAGGTGTGGGAATTGTCGCAGTTCGCCGCCGCCGATTTCAACCAGCGCAGCGGCGCCGCCGTCACCGCCTTCCCGTGCGACGTCGCCATCGTGCTGCTGCGCGAGACGCTGGCCTGCGCCGCGCGCCATGGCGCCAAGCGGGTGTTGACGGTCGCCCCGATCAGTTTCGAACGTTTGATCCGCCGCGCCGGCCTGCACGCCCACCGTGCCGGACCGCCGCGGCTGGTCGACGGCCACCCGGTCTTCGCCTGCTGGATCGAAATCGACGCCGGCTAAGACCATCCACCCACGTCACAAGGAGACATAGAATGGATCGCAACATCATCGCCGCGCACACCCGGTATGCGGACCAGGAGGAGATCGAGCCGGCGCCGCCGCAACTCGACACCGACGCCCCGCTGGCGCCGGAGCGGGCCGAGTCCGCGCCCTACCACGCCGCCGGCCAGCGCGGCGCCGCCGCCCGCATCGCCCCGCTACGCCATACCTGAGGCGCTCAACACCGCCCCCGGCAAGCGCCGGCGGGCGGCGGTGTTCATTTTCGGGCCGGGTAGTTCTTGACGAATTCGGCCAGCTTGCGCGGCGCGTTCTCGCCCCACCAGTTCCACATGGCTTCAACCTGTTCGCCCTGCCGCGCGTAATAGGCCTTGCTGGCCGAAAGCCACAAGGTCGAGGTCCGCATCGGCGTGGCCAGCCGCGTCAGCGCGGTGCCGTGGCGCGCGGCGATAACGGCGTCCATCACGCCGACGTTGGCGATCGAAATGGCGAAGCCGTCGGCACGCCCCAGCACCACCTTGTCCATATTGCTGTAGGCGTCCGGCGCGCCGTCGTCGACCTTGTAGCCCTCGTCGCGCAATTGCTCGCCCAGCGGCGAGCCCTGAGGCGATGCGGATCACGCATTCGCGGGCGTATGCCTGTCCACAAAACAGCAGCAGGGTAGCGGCAAACGCCATGGCTCTCATGCACGACTCCGGTTGACTAGGCGGAGTATAGCGTCACGGCGCGGACTTCGATCATTCGAAGCCCGCCCCACTCCGATTTGCAACAATCAGGACTTGGCGAACGCCAGGAAATCGGCGTTGAACTGGTCCTTGTGGGTATCGGTCAGGCCGTGCGGCGCGCCCGGGTAGACGATCAGCTTGGCGCCTTTGACGAGCGCGGCGGAGGCCCGGCCGGCCGCGTCGATCGGCACGATCTGGTCGTCGTCGCCGTGGATGACCAGGGTCGGCTTGTCGAACTTTTTCAGGTCGTCACGGAAATCGGTCTCCGAGAACGCCTTGATCGAATCGTAGGTGTTCTTGTGGCCGGCCTGCATGCCCTGCGCGGTCCACGAGTTGATCAACCCCTGCGAAACCTTGGCGCCCGGACGGTTGAAGCCGAAGAACGGACCCGAGGCGATGTCGATATACAGCTGGGCGCGGTTGGCGACCGAACCGGCGCGGATGCCGTCGAACACTTCGATCGGCAGGCCGCCCGGATTGGTGGCGGTCTTGAGCATCAGCGGCGGCACCGCCGAGATCAGGCCCAGCTTGGCGACGCGCTTGGTGCCGTGGCGGCCGACATACCGCGCCACCTCGCCGCCGCCGGTCGAGAAGCCGGCCAGGATGATGTTGTGCAAGTCCAGCTTTTCGATCAACTGCGCCAGGTCGTCGGCGTAGTGGTCCATGTCGTTGCCGTCCCAAGGCTGGCTCGACCGGCCGTGGCCGCGACGGTCGTGGGCGATGACGCGGAAACCGTTGTTGGCCAGGTGGAAGGCGGCCGATTCCCAGCTGTCGGCGTTCAGCGGCCAGCCGTGGCTGAGCACGACCGGTTGGCCGCCGCGCGGACCCCAATCCTTGTAGTAGATCTCGACGCCGTCGCGGGTGGTGAAGGTGCTGGCCGAGTGGGCCACCGGGCCGCCGGCCTTGGCGACGGGAGCGGCTTCGGCGGCGCCGCCCAGCGCGGCCAGCGCGGCCAGCGGCACGGCGATGGCGGCGGCGGCCGCGCCGGCGCTGTTGAACAGGGCGCTGCGGCGGGAGAGGCTGACTGCTGGGTTTTGGGTGTCTTTGCTCATGATCTGGCTCCTTGGTTTATGTAGTTTACGATTTGATAGCTCACAATGCTTTTGCTGCCTGTTTCGCTGGTGAGCCGCCGATGTAGTGAATATATATCGCGTGCGATTTGATAGCAAGCTATTTTTTCAAATATTTTTGAGCCGCCTGCGGGCGGCTCCCTGTCATTATTCCCCGCAAAAAAAGTCACAAACAGGTAATTAAAGTCGCAAATGAAGAAAAATAGTTGCAAACACATCCCGAATCTTCATCCGGAAAGCTGGAGGCAGGTATCAACGTTTCCGTCTGAGGTACAGCCAGTTGCGCAAGCTACCCTTATGGTTGGTGTGTAGGCAAACTAAACCGCAGACGGTGTGATGTCGCCGTGGGGCAGGCCGTCGCCCACATAGGTCCACAGCAGTACATACGGGTGTTGGCGATCCCGGCGAAGAAGCAGCGACAGCGACCTGCGACCTACCTTGAGGCGGAGGATGCCCGCCTGATCATCAACATGCCTGACCAGCGCACCTTCGACGGTTGGCGTGACTACACGCTGCTGATCTTCTTATATAACTGTGGTGCTCGGGTCGGCGAGGCCGTCGGGCTTCGGTGGGATGATCTGCAATTGGCCGCACCAAGACAGGTTCGTCTGCGCGGCAAGGGCAAGAAGGAGCGTGTATTGCCCTTGTGGACCGAGACGGCCAACGCGTTACACCGGCTGCGTGGCATGACCAACGCCGCAGGTGGACAGTGCGTATTCCTCAATCGGGGTGGCCAACCTATGACCCGTGACGGCGTCGCGTATGTGCTCAGCAAACACGCGTCGGCTGCTGCCCGCGACAACCCAACGCTGCGACACAAACACATCACCCCGCACGTCCTGCGCCACAGTTGCGCCGTTGCGCTTCTTCAGTCAGGAACCGACGTGACGGTGATCCGCGATTATCTCGGCCACACCAGTGTCGCTACGACCGGCCGCTATATCACAACCAATTTGCAGATGAAGAGAGAGGCCATGAAGGCCTTCTGGAAGAAAGCTGGCATCGAACCGTCGAACGCCAAAACATGGAAACCCAAGGCCGACGTGAGTCAATCGAAGTAATTGTGCATACACCCCAGCGTCCGTAAGTTCCTGAATTTACGTCAATCCCGTTTTTGATGGCTACACTTTTACTTCGCATGTGTTCGAAGTAAAGTTGCGACATCCTTGAAATGCGCGGCAAAAGTGCTAAATTGTATAAAAACCAGCGCAGAACCGCATGGCGCCTGGTATTTCACACTCACGCTTCACGCATCCGATCGATAGCGAGCGGCCCAAAGGCGCGTCGCGCTTTGAGTTTTTCGCCCCCAAGCTCAAGCGCCGAGTGACGCTCTTCGACCCGTTCCATGTTCGGCTTTGGGCGCTCCTCGAAAGTAATCCCCGGGTGGTTCGTTATTGCGAGCGCCCAGCGTACTGGCGTCATGACAACAGCCGGCAACTGCTCGACTTTTGGGTGAGGGCTGGGCGACGCGAAATGTGCTGGATCGTTACGCCCACGCCACAACCGGCCCGGGCTGGGGTCCTGAGTCCCGACGACGATATCGGTGTGCGATATGTGCACGTCCAAAATCTTGCCGCCCACAGCATCTGGATCGAGAACTGGATGCGCATCCTGCCCTACCTTGCGTCGAATGAGCGCTTTGTCAGCGAAAGGTTGTTGCTCGATGTCGAGCGGGCGACATCGACCGCGCCAACGCTGGGGCAACTTGAACGCGACTTTCAGCCATATGACACCGTGCTTGTCCGCACCGCGGTATTCCTGTTGCTGCACAGAGGGCGCATCAAGGCGAAGTCATTGCGTGATCGGCCGTTGGGGCCGGCGATCGAATTGCTGAGGGAATCGATATGACTGGCCGTCGCAGCGCCGCCGTGACGGATCGCGCCGACCCGACATTGTGGCCGACCGTGGTGTTACGTCCTTTGAAATCCGAGGGTCACCAGTGCGCCAATTCCCACGTTTTTCCAGGGCGACCATTGAACGCGCACCCATGACAGCATGGGATGTAGCGTAAAAAAGATAGGCCAGTACTCCTCTGATATCGTGTTAGTTCTCACACAAAACACATACCATCGGGACCGGCCTATGCATCGAATTCTATCTGTAAATCCTTCGTTACCCCAACATATCGATCAAATGGCGCGTGCGCCGGAAGTCTATCGGCCGTTCGCTTGCCCGCATTGCGGTATGGCCGGTCTCTGGCTGCACGGCTTTTACGAGCGCAAACCGGACCGCGATGGTGCTGCCGCCGCCTCGCTCAATCCGGTCCGGGTGACACGCTTTTGCTGCAGCCCATGCGGACGTACCTGTTCGCGTTTGCCGCTGTGCATCGCGCCGCGTCGCTGGCACCCGTGGGCCAAACAGCAGCGGGTTCTGCTGGACCTGTTGGCCGGCGCTTCGTTACGCGGCGCGGCCATGTGCGCCGGCGTCGCACACCACACTGCGCGCCGCTGGCGCGACTGGATGCACGCCTGCACGTCGACACTTTCCTTCGTCCTGCGCAGCCGCTTCCCAGAACTGGGGCGCGGTGGCGAGGGTCCCCGCTTCTGGACGGCTTGCATGGTCGCGATGTCGCTGGCCGATGCGATGGCATGGGCAGATCGGGAAATATCCGTCCCATGAAACGCTGACCCGAAACCACCAGGAGACAGGTTCCGCCACGCAAATTACCCAACCCACACACTTTGCCCACTGCCGCCGGTAGCCGATATCGGTTTCCATGAAAGCTCCCGAACTCAACAGGAGCACCCATGAAACAGATCGATCCGACCGCCTTGTTCCGCCTATCCGTGCTGGGGCCGCTGGTCAGCCGCGAGCGCCTCGAACGCGGCGAACTGCAGCGCACCCTGCGCGAACTGGCCCAGCGCCAATACGCGATCCCCAACTCGCGCCGCACCCGGCGAGAAGACCATCGAAAGCTGGCTCTACAAGTGCCGGCGCGAGGGCATCGACGGCCTGGCGCCGAAAACGAGGATAGACCGCGGCCGCTCCAAGATCGCGCCCGCCCTCCAGGAAGCCATCGTCGCAGCCAAACGCGACAACCCGCGCAGATCGATCCGCCAGATCCGCCAACTGCTGCAAACGAGCGGCGAAGCGGCCAGGGACAGCCTGTCGCGCTCGGCGATCCACCGCCTGCTGGCTGGCCACGGTATAGCGCGCATGAGTGGTTCGTCGAGTCAGCCCGAGGAGAAGCGCAGCTTCGTGGCCGAGTCGGCCGGCGCGATCTGGTACGGCGACGTCATGCACGGGCCGCGCGTCATCGTCGACGGCAAGCCGCGCAAGGTCTATCTGGTATCGCTGTTCGACGACGCCTCGCGCCTGGTAACGCATAGCGCCTTCTGCCTGGGCGAGACGGCGCTCGACATCGAGGGGGTGCTCAAGCAGGCGCTGCTCAAGCGTGGCCGGCCGATCAAGCTGGTGGTCGACAACGGCGCCGCCTACAAGGCCGGCACACTGCAGGCGCTGTGCGCGCGGCTGGAGATCCACGTCATTTACTGCCGCCCGTACCAGCCGGCCGGCAAAGGCAAGATCGAGCGCTGGCATCGCACCGTGCGCGACCAGTTCCTGAGCGAACTCGACGCCGCCCGCATCGGCGACCTGGCCGACCTGAACGCGCGCCTGTGGGCCTGGCTCGAAGGTATCTACCACCGCACGCCGCACGAGGGCCTGGCCGGGCTGACGCCGCTGGCGCGCTACCAGCAGGATCTGCCGAAGATCCGACCGTTGGGCCAGTTAGCGGCGCAGCTCGACGCCATGTTCCACCACCCCCGAGTTCGACAGTTGAGCGCGTAAGTTGTTGATTTATATAGTAGCGATGGTTAAAAAATGCCACTACAGGAGAGTTAATTGGGTCTCAAGGGTCGGTTTTTTAATCGTCAGGGCCGAGAGAATGTCTATCTGTTCCTTGTCGAGTTTTGAAATTCCGGTGACCGACTCGGTGCCATTCAGCGTGACGCGATGATGCTGAATTCGGCGCAGTTTCGTCAGGGCGCGCTCGGGCGAGAGCGCGGTGTCGCTGGCGTGCAAGCGGGTGCGCATGACGCGATACAGGATCAGGGCCATGAAGCAGATCGCTGCGTGGGCGCGGATGCGTTCAGGCAGTCGATGATAGATCGGGCCGATCTCGATTTCGGATTTGAGCACGCGGAAGCCGCGCTCGATATCGGCTAATGATTTATACCGTTTAACCACTTCTTCCGGCGTCAGATCAGCGGTGTTGGTGACCAGCAGAAGCTTGCCATCCATCAGGCGCGCATGCGTTAGCGCGCGCTCGTCGATGGTGTATGTGAACAGCTCGCTTTTGAGGTCAATCCGGACGATGCGCGCCAGATGCGCCTCGCATACTTCGTGATAGAACCGGGCGCGGGCGCCGCCGTCCGACAGCTTGCGGCCACGCTTGCTTTTGCCCATATCCTGTCCGTCGAGTTTGACCGCCCATTGAGCAGCCTTCTGCTCAAGCGACTCGATGAGCAGATCGCGCTTGGCGCCGGCGGCCTTGTCCACGTCCGGGTCGTGCGCGATGATCAGACGCAGTTTGTCCCACTTGGTCTCACCCAGGACCTCTTGCTTCGCATCGGCGCATTGCGCTGCATGGAAGGGCGCCAGCAACTCCACGAAATCGCCGTAGCGGCGCCCCGGCACGGCCAGAATGAATTCGAGCGTGCCGCCGCCCGGCAGGGTGATCGCTTGTAAGTCCGCCAGGTTGTCGGTCGAGAGCAGGCCACGTTCGGCCACGGCGATGACGCGCTTGACCGGGAAGCGCCGCACAATCTTTTCGATGATCGGTTTGATGGTCGTCACTTCAGCGATGTTGCCGTCAAACACCTCGTGATACAGAGGCAAGCCATCGGCCGTCTGCACCACGCCAAGCATGACCTGGCGCGCGATCAGGCCTTCCTTCGACATGCCGAATTTGCGCACGTCGTCGTCCTGCTGCGACAGCCCGTCAGCCCGGATCGTGGTCATGTCGTAGAACACCACCGCCAGATCCTGATCGACCATCGGACGCAGCAAACCGGCCAGCACCTGGTCGACTTCCTCCTGGTATTCGACCATCGCGTCCATCGCCCGCAGCAGTTGATGGTGCTCGATTTTTTCCGCCATGATACCGGGCAAAGTGACAGTTTCGACCCACCGCAACATGCCCAGCTTCGAGTCAGGATCGCACAACCGGTTCAGCACCATCAGCCGGATCAGCGCCTCGATATCGATGGTGTGCCGGGTTTTCCGGAAGACCTGGCGCAGACGATCGAAGCCGAGCGAATTCCACAGTTCGGTCAGCGCCCAGACATCGCCATAATCGCGCGCCGACTCGAACGTCAGCGACGGCGCCGGCGGCGCCTCCGGTCGCGTTTTTCCAGTCACGCGCAGCAAGCCGGAAATCACCGACTCAAGCTCAGTGTTGAGCTGATCGAGTCGGCCCAAGGTCGCAACGGTACGCTGTTTGGGGCGCCCATTGTCGTCGCGATACGCTTCGACCAGCTGAACGTAGCGGCGCGGTCCGGATGTGGTCACTTTGATGAACATGCCGTTACTCTATTTGCATGCAACTAGAATGTCAACAACCAGCGAATTTTGAAAAACGTGCCATTACACGAATTTTTCAAAATCGAAGGAAAAACGGATGTAAGTGCTTGATCTATATGGCGTGCAGCTCAGAAAAAACGCGAAAATTGGCCGCAAACTGTCGAACTCGGGAGAACTCAGTTCACTTGAACTTGGTGAAGTCCGGCTTGCGCTTCTCAAAGAAGGCGGTGAACGCTTCCTTGGCTTCCGGTGCGGCCAGCATGGCGCCGAAGAATTTGTTTTCGGCGGCGATGGCTTCCGTCACCGGGCCCTTGCGGGCGGCCTTCATCAGCTGCTTGGTGGCGCGGATCGAACTGGCTGGCAAGGCGACCAGCTTGGCGGCCTGGCCTTCGGCGAAGGCGCGCAACTCGGCGGCCGGGACGATCTTCGAGACCAGGCCCATCTCCAGCGCTTCCTGCGCCAGGAAGGCTTCGCCCAGCATCAGCTTCTCGGCGGCGCGCGGGTAGCCGGCGATCTGCGTCAGCAGGATGCTCGATGCGAACTCGGGGCACAGGCCCAGCTGCACGAACGGCATCGAGAACTTGGCGTTGTCGGCCGCGTAGACCAGGTCGCAATGCATCAGCAGCGTGGTGCCGATGCCGACCGCCGCGCCGGCCACCGCCGCCACCACCGGCTTGGTCGAACCGCTCAGCGCCATCATGAACTTGTAGACCGAACGCTCTTCAATGCCCGAACCGTCGGCCGGACGCGCGGTCTTCATGAAGTCTTCCAGGTCGTTGCCGGCGGTGAATATCTCCGGCTTGCCGACGATCAGGATGGCGCGCACGGCGGCGTCCTGCTCCGCTTCGTTGATGGCGTCGGCCATGCTCTGGTACATCGCCGAGGTGATCGCGTTCTTGCGTTCCGGGCGGTTGAATTCCAGCGTCAGCACGCCGTTGGTCTTGCTGCTCAAAATATCCATGTGATCTCCAAATGATTAAAGGGCGCCGTGGTTGAACCGCAGCGCCCTTCTTTATGATTCCGTGCTTAGCTTACACGCGTTCGATAATGCCAGCAGCACCCATGCCTGCACCTACGCACATGGTGACCATGCCGTATTTCAGGTTGTTGCGGCGCAGTGCGTGCACCACGGTCGCAGCGCGGATCGCACCGGTCGCGCCCAGCGGGTGGCCCAGGGCGATCGCGCCGCCCATCGGGTTGACCTTGGCCGGATCCAGGCCCAGGTCGCCGATGACGGCCAGCGCCTGTGCCGCGAACGCTTCGTTCAGTTCGATCCAGTCCAGCTGATCCTGGGTGATGCCGGCAGCCTTGCACGCATCGGGAATCGCGAACTTGGGACCGATGCCCATGATTTCCGGTGGCACGCCCTTGACGGCGAACGACGAGAACTTGGCCAGCGGGGTCAGGTTGTGCTCGCGCAGGAATTTCTCCGACACGACCAGCAGCGCGCCGGCGCCGTCGGACATCTGCGACGAGTTGGCGGCGGTGACCGACCCCTTGGCGGCGAACACAGGCTTCAGCTTGCCCAGCGATTCAACGGTCGAATCGGCGCGCGCGCCTTCGTCGGTGTCGACGGTGCGGGTCTTGATCTTGATTTCGCCGGTGGCCAGGTCAGGCGTACGGGTGATGATCTCGACCGGGGTGGTCTCGTCCTTGAAGAAGCCGGCCTGCTGCGCGGCGATGGCGCGGCGGTGCGATTCAACGGCGAACGCGTCCTGCGCTTCGCGCGAGATTTTCCATTGGGTCGCCACTTTTTCAGCGGTCAGGCCCATGCCGTAGGCCATGCCGACGTTCTCGTCGGTGAACATGTTCAGGTTCATCGATGGGTGGTGGCCCATCATCGGCACCATCGACATCGACTCCACGCCGCCGGCGATCATCGCATCGGCTTCGCCAACGCGGATGCGGTCGGCGGCCATGGCCAGCGCGGTGATGCCCGATGCGCAGTAGCGGTTGACGGTGACGCCGCCGATGGTCTTAGGCAGGCCGGCCAGCAGCACCGCTTGACGGGCGATGTTGAAGCCCTGTTCCGCTTCCGGGAACGAGCAGCCGATGATGGCGTCGGTGATCAGCGCCGGGTCCAGGCCAGGCGCTTGCGCCAGGGCCGATTGCAGCACGCGCACCAGCAGGTCGTCCGGGCGGGTCTTGTTGAACATGCCGCGCGGCGCCTTGCCGATCGGGGTGCGGGTGGCAGAGACGATGTATGCGTCTTGAATTTGTTTGCTCATTTTGTTCTTTCGAAAATTTTTGATCGAAGACTTAGCGGGACGATTAATTACCTCACGCCCGCTTCTCGGATAAATACCAATCCACTTGAACCTGTGCGGCCAGCGTGCCGGCGGCGTCGAAGATGTCGACCTCCACCGGGAACGCCACCTTGCCCTGCTCTTTCAGCTCGGCCTTCAGCGCGGCCAGATCGCCAGGGACGCGGCCTTCGGCGCGGGTGGCGCCCTTGGCTACTTTCTGGTACTGGATGCGCGATTCCTTGGCGACCGGGCGCAAGCCCAGGATCAGCTCCGCGAAACCGCCAGCCATGGCCGCACCGGAAGCCGTTTCGGCCAGCGTGAACAAGGCCCCGGCGTGCTGCGTGCCCAGGTGGTTATTGAGCTTCGGGTCCTCCGGCATCGACACTTTCGAAGTGCCGCTGCCGATCTCGTCGATCCTGATCCCCAGCAGACGCACGAAGGGCAAGGTGTCCATCATTTGTTGCTTGATACGGTCATACACCATGCTCGGCCTCACGCGCAGTAGAACTCTAAATACGATTTTCAGGATCGACACGCAGTTCCTCGATTAGGATTAGTTGCGGACTGGTTTACCGGTCTGCATCATGCCCATGATGCGTTCCTGGGTCTTCGGATGGTTCAGCAGTTCCAGGAAGGCTTTACGCTCCATGTCCAGGAACCACTGCTCGTTCACGAACGAACCCTGGTCGATATCGCCGCCCGACACGATCTCGGCGATCATCTCGCCCAGCTTGAAGTCGTGGGCGGAGATGAAGCCGCCGTCGCGCATGTTGACCAGCTGGGCCTTGATGGTGCCCCAGCCGTAACGGCCGGTGACCTGCACAGGGGTCTTCAACGGCGGACGATAGCCCATGTCGAACATGGCACGCGCTTCAACCTTGGCCACGTGCAGCAGCTCGTATGGGTTGAACACGATCACGTCGTCTTCTTTCAGGTAGCCCATGGCCTGCGCTTCCAGTGCCGACTTCGACACGTTGGCGGTAGCGGCGTTGGTGAAACCGGTCTTCAGGAATTGCAGGATGTCGGTGCCCTTGGCTTCCTTGAACGCGCGCACTGCCGCTTCTTTCAAGCCGCCGCCAGCAGGGATCAGGCCGACGCCCACTTCCACCAGGCCGATGTAGGATTCGATCGAGGCCACGCGCTTCGACGCGTGCAGCGCCATTTCGCAACCGCCGCCCAGCGCCAGGCCGGCAACGGCAGCCACCACCGGCACGTTCGAGTATTTCATCGCCATGAAGGTGTCTTGCAGTTCACGGATGATAGGGTCGACCGCTTTGGCGCCGCCCTGCATGAACGCAGGCAGTGCCGATTGCAGGTCGGCGCCGGCCGAGAACGCGCCGCCGTCGGCCGCGTCCGCGCTCCAGATCACCAGACCCTTGAAGTTCTTCTCGGCTTCGGCCAGTGCCTTGCGGAAGCCGGCGATCACGCCCGGGCTGATCACGTGCATCTTGGTCTTCAGCGAGATCACCAGCACCTCGTCGCCCGAGTGCCACAGGCGCACGTCGTCGTCTTCGTGCACGGTGGTGCCGGCGGTGCGGCCGTCGATCGCACCCGAACCCAGTACCGGTGCGCGGAATGCCTGGCGGTCGTAGACGGCCAGCGACGAGCGCGGCACGAACGATTTCGACACGGCGGACCACGAACCTTCAGCGGTGTGGACGCCGCCTTTTTCAGCGACCGGACCTTCGAATACCCAGGCTGGCAGCGCTGCGTTGCACAGTGCGTGGCCGGCGTCGATGTCTTCCTTGACCCAGGTGGCCACTTGCGACCAGCCAGCGGCCTGCCACGTTTCGAACGGGCCGACGTTCCAGCCGAAGCCCCAGCGCATGGCGAAGTCGATGTCGCGCGCGTTGTCGGCCACGGTGTCCAGGTGGATCGCGATGTAGTGGAAAGCGTCGCGGAAGATCGCCCACAGGAACTGGCCTTGTGGGTTGGTCGATTCGCGCAGGGCCTTCATCTTCTTGACCGGATCTTTTTCCTTCAGGATGCGGGCGACGATGTCGGCAGCCTTGCCGCCGCCAGCCACGTATTCACCGGTGGCGAAGTCCAGGCGCTGGATTTCCTTGCCAACTTTTTTGTAGAAGCCGGCGCCGGATTTCTGGCCCAGCGCGCCTTTTTCCACCAGGCCGGCCAGCACGGCCGGGGTCTTGTAGACGGCGGCGAACGGATCGTTCGGCAGGTAGTCCTGCATGGTCTTGATCACATGGCCCATGGTGTCCAGGCCGACCACGTCCGCGGTGCGGAAGGTGCCCGACTTGGCGCGACCCAGCTTGGCGCCGGTCAGGTCATCGACCACGTCCACCGACAGGCCGAATTTCTCTGCTTCGTGCACGATCGCCAGGATGCCGAACACGCCGACGCGGTTGGCGATGAAGTTAGGCGTATCCTTGGCGCGGACCACGCCCTTGCCCAGGGTGGTGGTCAGGAAGCCTTCCAGCTGGTCGGAAATTTCCGGCTTGGTGAACTCGGTCGGGATGATTTCGACCAGGTGCATATAGCGCGGCGGGTTGAAGAAGTGCACGCCGCAGTAGCGCGATTTCAGGTCGGCGTCGAAGCCTTCGGACAGCTTGGTGATCGACAGGCCCGAGGTGTTCGAGGCGAAGATCGCGTTGGCGGCGATGTGCGGAGCGACCTTCTTGTACAGGTCGTGCTTCCAGTCCATGCGCTCGGCGATGGCTTCGATGATCAGGTCGCACTCGGCCAGCTTGGCCAGGTCGTCCTCGTAGTTCGCCACTTCGATCAGCGCGGCGTGGTCCTTGTTGCCCAGTGGCGCAGGCGACAGCTTCTTCAGGTTCTCGATGGCGCGCAGCACGATGCCGTTCTTCGGACCTTCTTTTGCAGGCAGGTCGAACAGTACGACTGGCACTTTGGCGTTGACGCAATGAGCGGCGATTTGCGCGCCCATCACGCCGGCGCCCAGCACGGCTACTTTTTTAACGATGAAATTGGTCATGTCGTTTCCTTTAAGTTCTTAGAACAGGTCGGCGTCGAGTGCCATCAGGTTGGCGGAGCCCGAACGTGCCTGGCGAATCAAGGTTGCAGTTTCTGGCTGCAGGCGGGCGAAGTAGAAGCGCGCCGTGGCCAGCTTGGCTTTGTAGAAATTGTCGCCGCTGTCTTCTTTGGCCAGGGCGATTTTCGCCATCTGTGCGAAGAAGTAGCTGTACACCATGTGGCCGACCACGCGCAGGTAAGGTACGCATGCCGCGCCGACTTCGTCCGGGTTCTGGAAGGCTTTCATGCCGATTTCCATGGTCAGCTTGGTGACCTTGTCGCCCAGGTCGCCCAGCGGGGTGACGAATTCGCTCATCGCTTCGTCGGTGCCGTTGTCTTCCACGAAGGCTTTGATCTTCTCGCCGAACTTGCGCAGCTTGGCGCCGTTGTCGCCCAGGATCTTGCGGCCCAGCAGGTCCAGCGACTGGATGGTGTTGGTGCCTTCGTAGATCAGGTTGATACGGGCGTCGCGCACGTACTGCTCCATGCCCCATTCGGAGATGTAGCCATGGCCGCCGAACACTTGCATTGCTTCCGAAGTGGCGATCCAGGCGTTGTCGGTGATGAAGGCCTTGATGACCGGGGTCAGCAGCGCGACTTCGTCGGCGGCTTCCTTGCGCACTTCTTCGTCAGGGTGGTGCAGTTCGCGGTCGATCTGCAGCGCGACGTACGAGGTGAAGGCGCGCGCGCCTTCGGCGTAGGCCTTGCCGGTCAACAGCATGCGGCGCACGTCAGGGTGGACGATGATCGGGTCAGCCGGCATTTCCGGATTCTTCACGCCCGACAGCGAACGCATCTGGATGCGGTCCTTGGCGTAGATCAGCGCGTTCTGGTAGGCGATCTCGGTCAAGCCCAGCGACTGCATGCCCACGCCCAGGCGGGCCGCGTTCATGAACACGAACATGGCGTTCAGGCCCTTGTTCGGCTGGCCGATGATCCAGCCACGGGCGCCGTCCAGGTTCATCTGGCAGGTCGAGTTGCCGTGGATGCCCATCTTCTCTTCGATGGCGCCGCAGGTGATCGGATTGCGTTCGCCGACCGAGCCGTCCGCTTTCGGCAGGAACTTAGGCACCAGGAACAGCGAAATGCCTTTCGAGCCTTCCGGTGCGTCCGGCACGCGGGCCAGCACCAGGTGCAGGATGTTTTCCGCCATGTCGTGCTCGCCGGCCGAGATGAAGATCTTGTTGCCGGTGATCAGCCACGAGCCGTCTTCCTGTGGCAGCGCTTTCGAGCGCAGCATGCCCAGGTCGGTGCCGCAGTGCGGTTCGGTCAGGCACATGGTGCCGGTCCATTCGCCGGAGACCAGCTTCGGCAGGTAGACTTCCTTCTGGTGCTCGGTGCCGTGTTCCTTCAGGCACTCGTAGGCGCCGTGCGACAGCCCCGGGTACATGGTCCAGGCCTGGTTGGCAGAGTTCAGCATTTCGTAGAACGAGTTGTTCAGCACCACCGGCAGGCCCTGGCCGCCGTATTGTGGATCGCAGGCCAGCGCGCCCCAGCCCGCTTCAACATACTGCTTGTACGCTTCCTTGAAGCCTTTAGGCGTGGTCACGGTGTGGGTCGCGGCGTCGTGCTTGCAGCCTTCGCGGTCGCCCGAGTGGTTCAGCGGGAACAGCACTTCGGCGGTGAATTTGCCGCCTTCTTCCAGTACCTGGTTGATGATGTCGGCATCGACTTCGGCGTAATCCGGCAGCGACTTCAGTTCTTCTTCCACTTTCAGGAATTCGTGCAGAACGAATTGCATATCCCGGATTGGCGCGACGTATTGACCCATGATTTTCTCCTGATGACTTTTGTAATGACTACGATGTGAATGAGTGTTTTATTGCTGTGCCACCACCGCGGACGGCGTTTGCGGATTACGGTAGGTTTCGATCAAGCGCTCGAAGCCGGTGCCGGCCCGGCCCAGGCTGCCCGGAATGCGCAGGAAGCGCGCATCGTGGTGCAGTGCCAGGATCAGGCCGTACATTTCGTACACCAGCTGCTGCGGGTCGGTGTCCGCCTTGAGGTCGCCGCATTCGACGCACTGCTTCACGCAGCGCAGCAGCGCGCCCTGCCAGGCGCCGACCATGGCCATCAACTCTTCGCGGATCGGGCCTGGACGGTCGTCATACTCCACCGCGCCGCTGATGTAGATGCAGCCCGAGGCCACTTCCACGCTGACCCGCTTGACCCAGCGCGCAAACATCGACTTGAGCCGCTGAATGCCGCGCGGCTCCTTGACGCTGGGGAAAAAAACTTCCTGCTCGAAACGATGGTGGTACAGCTTCAGTACTTCCAACTGCAAATCTTCACGCGAGCCGAAGTGGGCGAACACGCCGGACTTGCTCATGTTCATCTTGTCCGCGAGCAATCCGATGGTCAGGCCTTCCAGACCATCCCGGCTGGCCAAATCCAGCGCCACATCCAGGATTGCCGCGCGTGTCAGTTCGCCTTTGCGCATAAATTTAGTTGAGGTATTAATAAGATTGCATCCCAAGGTAACATTCATGTGGAGAAAAGAGTATTCTGCTCCACTTGAATTTACTCCGTGTGAAAAGAATTGCGAACGCTCGTACTATTATCCACCGGGGGGTAAAAGTCAAACGCTAGTGTTAGAGGCGGCGTTCTATTACTGCGGCACAGCAACTAACCCTGCGCGGCGCCCTGCCCCTGGAGGGGGCCGGGGCGCGCCGGCCTGGGACTCAATCGCTGAATTTACCCAATTGACGGCGGTCGCGCTTGGTCGGCCGCCCTTTGAAATCCGCGCTGGGTTCGCGGAACATCTTGCGCTGTTCGGCCACGGTGGCGCGGCGCGCGACGCTGGCGTCGGTTTCCTCGTACAGGTTGCGGGCGATCGGCGCGGCCGCCCGCACGTCGGACAAATTCATCACATCGACTTCCCAGCGGTCGGAGCCGTTGTCGATGTCCAAGGTGTCGCCCACGCGCACCGCGCGCGCCGGCTTGACCTTGTCGCCGCCGAGCTTGACCTTGCCGCTGTCGACGGCCTCGGTGGCCAGCGAACGGGTTTTAAAGAAGCGCGCGGCCCACAGCCATTTATCCAGTCTGACACTATCGCTCAAGCGTATTTCCCCACTGCGAATATCCGCATCGCCAGCTTGTACGCGAAGAACGCGATCTCGTAGCCGACGCGGCGGAAGCGGCCGACGTGTTCGAAGTCGGCGGCGTTGACCACCACGCCGTCGGCGATGGCGGCCTCGATGTGCCGGCGCAGGTTTTGCGCGAAGGCCGCGTCCTTGATCACCACGTTCGCTTCCTGGTTTAAAAACAGGCTCAAGCCGTCCACATTGCTCGAGCCCACGGTGGCCCAGTCGTCGTCGATCACCGCCACCTTGGCATGCAACTGGGTCTTGTGATATTCCACCACTTTGACGCCGGCCGCAAGCAGCTTCGGGTAGAAGGAATGTGCGACCGCGTCCTGCAGCCAGATCTCACCGACGCCGATCAGCAGCGTGACCTCGACCCCGCGCTGGGCGGCGGCGGCCAGCGCGTGGCGGAACCTGGTGCCCGGCGCGAAATACGGATTGGCCAGCAGCACGCTCTTGCGCGCACGCCCCAGCGCGTGCATGTAGGCGCGCTGGATGGTGCGACGGTTGCGCAGATTGTCGCGCACCACGAAGCCGGCCTGCACCATGTTCTCGCGGGCGATCTTGTTCACCTTGCGCATGTCGCGGAACAGGCCGATCCGCTTGATGATGCCCAGCTTGCCCAGCCGGCGCCACTGGGTCAGCGCCTCCAGCTGGATGGCCGCCACCAGCGGCCCGCGCACCTGCACCGCGAAATCCCAGCGCGGCGCCGACAGGCTGATCGCGTGGTTGTAATCGCAGTACATATCGTCGTTGATGTTGATGCCGCCGACGAAGGCGAGCTCGCGGTCGACCACGCAGATCTTGCGGTGGGTGCGGGTGACGCCGCGCTTGAACCAGGGATTGAAGATGCGGTGCTCGACGCCGGCCTCGAGCAGCCGTGCATGCATGCTGTTGACCTGGCGGCGGCCGGTGCCCCACCAGTCGGTGATCATGCGCACCTGCACGCCGCGCCGGGCGGCGCCGCGCAGCGCCGCCAGCACCGCGCTGCCGGTAGCGTCGCCGGCGAAGATGTAGGTCTCGAAATACACTTCATAGCGGGCGGCGTCGATCGCCGCTAGCAGCGCCGGAAAGAAATCGGTGCCCGTGTGGAGCAGGGTGACTTCGTTATCGGCGATAAAATTTACGGTGCGCATAGCTGGATTCTACCCTCGAGTTCTGAAATAAGGCGCGCCCAAGGAAACAAGTCTATAATTAATTGCAACCCCCGTGGCGCATCACGCATGCTGACCCGTAGTCTCTTGACGTTGCTGGCGATGTGCTGGATCCAGGCCATGGCCGCCGAGCTCGAGGGCGATTGCGCCAAGCTGGTGGTGTCCGCCGATCCCGACTATCCGCCGCTGCACTGGTGGAGCGCGAACGCTACCTGGACTTCGTGCGCACGCCGGCGTTCCCCAATCCGGTGGCGGTGTTTGTGCCGCGCCAGCGCAGCTTCATCTTCAACACCTGGCAAGACCTGGCCAGCCACAAGGGCGGCATCGCGCCGGGCAATACCTTCGGCCAGGAGTACTCGCAGTTTGCCGCCGCCAATCTGCGGCGGGAGGAATCGGGCACGGCGGACAGCAATTTCCGCAAACTGGGCCTGGGCCGCATCGACTATTTCGTCAGCGGCCTGTTCACCGGCGAAGCCTGGCTGGCGCGTCATGGCCGCGGCGCGCAGATCGTGGCGATGCGGCCCTTCCTGGCGGAAGACAAGAACTACTATGCCTTCTCCAAGTTCAGTGCCTGCACCCGCCACCTCGACGCGTTTGAGGCGCGGCTCAAGGCGTCAAGCTCGACAGCGCGAAGCTGGGCCGCAAATAGTTCAGGCCAAGGTCAGGCTGGCGACGATCGGCGCGTGGTCGGACAGCTTGGCCCACAAGCTGCCGTGCATCACCTCCGCCGCCTCGACCTTGAAGCCGCGCACATAGATGCGGTCCAGCCGGAAGAACGGCAGCGCCGCCGGAAAGGTGCGGGCCGGATTGATGCCTGGATTGAGGCTGACTTTGCGGCTCAGCGTGCGCACGATCTCGTCCAGCGCGGAGTTGGAGCCGATCTGCTCGAAGGCCTCGACCACGCCGAGCGCGTTGCGCAATTCGCCGCCGAGGGTGTTGCGCCAGTCGTTGAAATCGCCGGCGATGATGACCGGTTCGCCGTCGGGCGCCGACGCGCGCACGGCCGAGATCAGCGCCTGGGTCTGGCGGCGGCGGCCCGCTTCGAACAGGCCCAGGTGCACCACATAGCAATGCACCGTGCCGTGCGGCGTGTTCAGCACGCAATGCAGGATGCCGCGCTGTTCATAGGCGTGGTCGGAGACGTCGTGGTTGGACTGGTTGGCGATCGGGAAAGCGCTCAGCAGCGCGTTGCCGTGGTGGCCGTGGTCGTAGATCGCGTTCATGCCGTAGGCGGCGTGCGCGTGGCGCGACTCGCCGGCGAAATACTCGTGCTGCGCGGCGGCGGGCCAGTGCTTGTGGCCGAAGTGTTCGGCGCCGTACTTGGCGGCGTTCAAGTCGTGCTTGCCTTGCACCTCTTGCAAAAAAACCACGTCGGCGTCGAACAGGCCGATCGCCTGCTTGAGCGCCAGCACCCGCGGCTCGCTGCGGATGGCGGATACGCCCTTGTGGATGTTGTAGGTCGCGACTCGGATTTTCATCCAGCTATTCTAACCCTGAGTCCGCGATCGCGGCGTACGCCGCCGCACATACCGCAAGGTTATGGTGTAAGCTTGGTCCGGTAACCAACGGCCGGCCAGCCCTTCAACATGCCTTCCAGACTGAGGTCTTCATCGAACCGATCCCAATGCAGGCCCTCGCCATCGCCGATGATTTCCCATTGCTCCAGTTGCACCTGGGTCGCACCGGCCAAACGAGGATACCAAGCCAACGGAGTGCTGATGCGACGGCCGTCCATCAGGTCTACCGTCAAGTGCGTGGCATCGATGGACGCGTGTTTGATTCGCTCATCAGGTATGGTCAAAGTAGTCATTCCACTTCCTCAGAAAATCCAGGCGATAGTCAGAAATAATACGCGCAATCTCGCGCAATTGAAGCGGTGTGAAATGCGAATTCTGCACTGCCGTGGCGCTCTCGATCCAGAACTTTGCAGTCTTCCGGGCTTTGCTGACATGCCCATGCGGAGGCTCGCCTGATTCGCCGCTATAGAAGAAAAACCGGTAGCACTTGAGCCGCAACAGCACTGGCATGACATGCTCCAGAAATCGATACGGATTTCCGAGTATGCGTCGCGACAGCTAGCCGCAACTTGAGGCGACACAAGCTAGCGGATCTGTTGCGGGAGTTGAAGCACAGCTTCGGCGTTGGAGGAGGAGAAGCATTTGTCGGCCGCTTCCAGATAGGGCAGCCAGACGTGGTTCAGGTGCTCGCGCGGGGCCAGCTTGATGGCGATGTCGCGCGGGACTTCGACGCTGAAGACGTGCTCGGTATTTTCCGTCACGCCGGGCGCGTAGCGGTGGCGCCACACCGGGTAGATCGTGTAGACGTTGGACAGCCGCCAGTCGCGCAGCAAGATGCTCTCGCCGTCGGCGACGATGCCGGTTTCCTCGAACAGTTCGCGGCGCGCGGTCTCCATCAACGGCTCGTCGGGCGCGTCCAGCGAACCGGTCACCGATTGCCAGTAGCCCGGACGGTCGGCGCGTTCGATCAGCAGCACTTGCAGGTCGGCCGTGTGGATCACCACCAGCACCGACTCGGGAATCTTGTAAGGCTTCATAGTTCAGTTAAAAGAAAAGGCGCCGCAGCGCCCTTTCCATTGCAGTTAGCTGGCCACTTTTGGCTCAGCCGCACGCAGACGGATATGCAGTTCTTTCAACTGCTTCTCGTCCACTTCCGACGGCGCCTGGGTCAGCAGGCACTGGGCGCGCTGGGTTTTCGGGAAGGCGATCACGTCGCGGATCGAATCGGACTTGGTCATCAGCGTCACGATACGGTCCAGGCCGAATGCCAGGCCGCCATGCGGCGGCGCGCCGTACTGCAGCGCGTCCAGCAGGAAGCCGAACTTCAGGCGGGCTTCGTCGGCGTCGATCTTCAGGGCGCGGAACACTTTCGACTGCACTTCCTCGCGGTGGATACGGATCGAACCGCCGCCCAGTTCCCAGCCGTTCAGGACCATATCGTAGGCCTTGGCGATGCAGGCGCCCGGATTGGTTTCCAGCCAGTCTTCATGGCCGTCTTTCGGCGCCGTGAACGGATGGTGGGTCGCGGTCCAGCGGTCGGCTTCTTCGTCGTATTCGAACATCGGGAAGTCGATCACCCACAGCGGCGCCCAGACGTCGTCGAACAGGCCGGCCTTCTTGCCGAATTCCGAATGGCCGATCTTGACGCGCAGCGCGCCGATGGCATCGTTGACCACCTTGGCCTTGTCGGCACCGAAGAAGATCAGGTCGCCGTCCTCGGCGCCGGTCAGTTCCAGGATCTGGGCCAGGGCGGCGTCGTGCAGGTTCTTGACGATAGGCGATTGCAGACCGTCGCGGCCCTTGGCCTTCTCGTTGACCTTGATGTAGGCCAGGCCGCGCGCGCCGTAGATGGCGACGAACTGGGTGTAGGCGTCGATTTCCGAGCGTGGCATGTCGCCGCCCTTCGGTACGCGCAGGCCCACCACACGGCCGTTGGGCATGTTGGCGGCGCCGGAGAACACCTTGAAGTCGACATCCTTCATGACGTCGGTCAGGTCGGTGAACGACAGCTTGACGCGCATGTCCGGCTTGTCCGAACCGTATTTGCCCATCGCTTCGGCGAAGTCCATCACCGGGAACGGGTTAGGCAGTTCGACGTTCATGGTGTTGCGGAACACCTTGCGGATCATGTCCTCGAACAGGTCGCGGATTTCCTGTTCGGTCAAGAACGAGGTTTCGCAGTCGATCTGGGTGAATTCAGGCTGGCGGTCGGCGCGCAAGTCTTCGTCGCGGAAGCACTTGGTGATCTGGTAGTAGCGGTCGAAGTTGGCGACCATCAGCAGCTGCTTGAACAGCTGCGGCGATTGCGGCAGCGCGAAGAAGTTGCCGGCGTTGACGCGCGACGGCACCAGGTAGTCGCGCGCGCCTTCCGGGGTCGACTTGGTCAGCATCGGGGTTTCGATGTCGATGAAGCCCAGCTCGTCGAGGTACTTGCGCACTTCCATCGTGACCTTGTAGCGCAGGCGCAGGTTGTTCTGCATCTGTGGACGACGCAGGTCCAGCACGCGGTGGGTCAGGCGGGTGGTTTCGGACAGGTTGTCGTCGTCCAGCTGGAATGGAACGGCCACGGAGGCGTTCAGCACTTCCAGTTGCGAGCAGACCACTTCGATCTTGCCCGACGCCAGGTTGGCGTTGACGGTGCCGGCCAGGCGGTCCTTGACCACGCCGGTGACGCGCAGGCAGAACTCGTTACGCACGGCTTCGGCCGCCTTGAATACTTCAGCCTGCTCCGGATTGCACACGATCTGCACCAGGCCTTCGCGGTCGCGCAGGTCGATGAAGATCACGCCGCCGTGGTCGCGGCGACGATGTACCCAGCCGCACAGGCTGACAGTTTGGCCAAGCAGCGCTTCAGTGGTGAGGCCGCAGTAGTGAGTACGCATTGAGGACATGTTTATTTCTCGGTTCAGGTTAAGTTACTCAGTTAATCTATTATTTGCTGGCGATTTCGATGGCCCTGGGCGCGTCTTCCGGCGCCACCACGCCCATCGAAACGATGTACTTCAGCGCCGCGTCGACGGACATGTCGAGCTCGACCACATCCTTGCGCGCCATCATCAGGAAAAAGCCCGACGTCGGGTTCGGCGTGGTCGGGATGTAGACGCTGACGTAGTCGCCCACCAGATGATTTTTGACGTCGCCGCCGGGCGTGCCGGTCAGGAAGGCGATGGTCCACGAGTTCTGGTGCGGATACGGGATCAGCACCGCCTTGCGGAAGGCATTGCCGGACGACGAGAACAGCGTGTCGGACACCTGCTTGACGCTCGAATACAGCGAACTGACGACCGGAATGCGGGTCAGCAGTTTTTCCCACAGCTTGACCACGTAGTTGCCGACCAGGTTGTTGGTCAGCAAGCCGGTCAGGAACACGATCAGGACCGTCAGCACCGTGCCCAGGCCGGGAATGTCGAAGCCGATCAGGGTACGCGGCTGCCAGCGCACCGGCACAAACAGCAGGGACTGGTCCATGGTGCTGATGACCAGGTTGAGCACCCAGGCGGTAATCGCCAGGGGCACCAGGATCAGCAAGCCGGTAATGAAATATTTACGCATCGATTACTCTTAGAGTGGGTGGTGCTGCGGGGTGCTGCGGTCCGTGCTCAGTCCGGCTTCGTGCCGGAGGCGGGCGCGGCAGGCGTGGCCGCCGGCGTCTCGCTCGGAGCAGGCGCAGCCGGTCCGGTCGCGGTGCCGGTCGCCGGCGGCGTGCCGCCACGGAAATCGGTCACATACCAGCCGGAACCCTTCAACTGGAAGCCGGCAGCGGTCAATTGCTTCTTAAACGTTTCTTTGCCACACGACAGGCAAACAGTCAGCTGCGGGTCGGAAATCTTCTGCAAGACATCCTTGGCAAAACCACAAGCCTCGCAGCGGTAAGCGTAGATCGGCATCTATTACTCCGCAAAAATCATCAAAACCCTGAATTATAAAGCTTTTTGCCGGCCGCCTGCCTGTTTCCTCTGGTCACGGGCGGCGGCGCCAGGCCATCCAGCGTTCCTTGCCCTCGAACACGGGGATGGAATCGCCGACGGCGTCGTCGGCGATGCACTCGAAGTCGGCTTCCAGCAAGGCTTGCAGCTCGGCGCGGGTGATGCCGAACGGCGGGCCCTTAGGGGCGTCGTCGAAGAAGAAGTAGCCGGCCAGCAGCGCGCCCGGCGCCAGCAGGGCCGCCCAGCGCGCCGCCACCTGCGGCCGCATCGCGCGCGGCAAGGCGCACAGGAAGGCGCGCTCGTAGATCAGCTGCAAGGGGCGCGGCGGCTGCCAGGCGAAGAAATCCGCCTCGACCACGCGCGCCGCGTGCGGTCCGACCGCCGCCTTGCCCGCCGCCACCGCGGCCGGCGAGAAATCGATGGCCACCGCGTCCCAGCCGGCGTCGGCCAGGAAGGCCAGCTCGTAGGCCGAGCCGCAGCCCGGTATCAAGGTCGTCAGCGGCGCGCTGGCGGCGGCGAAGTCGCGCAGCGCCTGCGGCACGCCGCCCCGGTCCCAGGGCGTGAACCGGCGCTCGAAGCGCTCGTCCCAGAACGCCGGCGACATGGGATCGCGCTGTGCGAAGTCCACCATGGTCAGAGCAAGTGATGCCAGCGCAGATACAGCTGGTAGCCGGCGACGCCGATGCCGAACGCGCCGGCGAAGTAGATCACCAGGCTCAGCAAGCGGTTGGTGCGCTGCTGTTCGTGGATCAGCACCTTGATCAGTTCGGTGTTATCGGACGGCTTCTCGCCGCCCTGCTCCAGCGCGCGGTGCAACAGGCGCGGCAGTTGCGGCAGGATGTGGGTGTAGCGCGGCGCTTCCGCCTTCAGGCGCTGCCACATGCCCTGCCAGCCGACCTGCTCGGCCATCCAGTTTTCCAGGTAGGGCTTGGCGGTCTTCCACAAGTCCAGGTCGGGGTCGAGCTGGCGGCCCAGGCCTTCGATGTTGAGCAGCGTCTTTTGCAGCAGCACCAGCTGCGGCTGCACTTCGACGTTGAAGCGGCGCGAGGTCTGGAACAGGCGCAGCAGGATCTGGCCGAAGGAGATGTCCTTCAGCGGGCGGTCGAAGATAGGCTCGCAGCAGGCGCGCACGGCGGACTCCAGCTCGTCGACCCGGGTTTCCTTGGGCGCCCAGCCGGACTCGATGTGGGCCTCGGCCACGCGCTTGTAGTCGCGGCGGAAGAAGGCCAGGAAGTTCTGCGACAGGTAATCCTTGTCGAAGTCGTTCAGGGTGCCGACGATGCCGAAGTCGAGCGCGATGTAGCGGCCGAAGGTGGCCGGGTCGATCGATACCAGGATATTCCCCGGATGCATGTCGGCGTGGAAGAAGCCGTCGCGGAACACCTGCGTGAAGAAGATCTCGACGCCGTCGCTGGATAGTTTTTTCAGGTCGACGCCGGCCGCTTCCAGGCGGTCGATCTGCGACACCGGAATGCCGTGCATGCGCTCCATCACGATCACGCTGTTGGAGCAGTAGTCCCAGTGCATCTCCGGCACCAGCAGCAGCTTGGAATCGGCGAAGTTGCGGCGCAGCTGGCTGGCGTTGGCCGCCTCGCGCATCAGGTCCAGCTCGTCGTGCAGGTATTTGTCGAACTCGGCGACCACTTCCCTCGGCTTGAGGCGCTTGCTGTCGGCCCAGATGCGGCCTATCCATTCGGCGGCGATGTGCATCAGCGCGACGTCCTCGTCGATGGACTTCTTCATGCCCGGACGCAGCACCTTGACCGCCACCTGCTTGCCGTCCTTGAGCGTGGCGAAGTGCACCTGCGCGATCGAGGCCGACGCCACCGGCGTGCGCTCGAAGCTGGCGAACAGCTGGTCGGGATGGGCGCCCAGCGACTTGCGGATCTGCGCGATGGCCAGGTCGGAATCGAACGGCGGCACGCGGTCCTGCAGGTGCGACAGTTCCTCGACCAGGTCGGCCGGGATCAGGTCGCGCCGGGTCGACAGCACCTGGCCGAACTTGACGAAGATCGGGCCCAGGTCCTCCAGCGCCATGCGCAGGCGCACGCCGCGCGGCGCCGACAGGTCGCGCCAGAAGAACACGGTGTCGATCAGCTTGGCGATGCGCGGTTTTTTCAGGCCGGAGATGGCGATTTCGTCGAGGCCGTATTGCACCGATACCCGCAGAATCTTCAGCAGGCGTAAAAATTTCAACATCATTTGAGGTCCAGTTTCTGTTCCAGTTTGGCCAGGCGCTTGGCGGCGCGTTCGACGTCGTCGCGCAGGCGCACCACGTCGGCCGAGAAGGCTTCCACCGTTTGCGGGCGGAGCAGCACAGGTTTTTCATCGAGCAGGAATTCGGCGACGTTCTCGGCCAGCTTCTGGTGGCCGTTCCTGATCGCTTCAAATACCGACCGGGCGCCGGAGACCATGCGCACGGCGGCGATCGGGCCCACCACTTTTTCCAGGTCGTGCTCGGCTTCCCAGCGCAGCGACTTGCCGAGGTTGGAGATGGCGTTGGCGAACTCGGCGTCGCCCTCGATCTGCACGTAGGAGAACGCGCGCTCGCGGTTCTGCGCGATCAGCGGCAGGTCGGACAGCTTGACGCGGATGGTGACGCGGGCCGGCGCTTCCGGCGGCGCCGCCTCCAGCATGCCGTCGGCCGTCACGCGCAGGCGCAGCACGACGGCGCCGGTGTCGATGGCGGCGATCTTGCCGGCGTGGCGCTGCAATTCCTTGCGCGCCCACGGCTCCTGCGCCAGCAAGTGATTGATGGCGGCGCTGGCCGGCGCCGCAGCGGAGAAATTCGGTGGTGTCATTCGTCTACCGTGAAAACAAAAACCGCAAAACAAAACCGCCCGGAAATACGGGCGGTCTTGATCTTACCAGCTTGCCGGGAATTGTCGGCAATTACGCGAGCTGTTGAATACCAGCGAGCAGCCAGCCAGACGCGCCGGAAACCGGCTTGGACAGGTTCCACACCTCGTTGAACGGCTCAGCCAGCGCATCCGGCGCGGGCTTGATGGTGCCGGTGAACTTGACACTGGCGAGGTAATCGCTGTCGCTGGTTTCGATGCCCAGCAGCTCGGCGTCGATGGTGACGACGTCGGTATAGTCCTTCTGCGCGCCGCGCTCGCTGATCTGCATCTTCAGCTCGGCAAACACCTCGGGGGTGGTGAATTCGCGGATATCGGCCGAATCGCCCTTGTCCCAGGCCGCTTGCAGGCGGATGAAATTGCTCTTGGCCACGCGCAGGAAGGCTGGCGCGTCGAAGTCGGCCGGCACGCCCCACGGCGTGTGGGCGACCGGCGCGGCGGCCTGCTGCATTGGCACAGGCTGCAGGCGCGAACCGATCTCCGGCGTGCCGCTGGACGGCGGCATCGCGTACACATTGTTGCCGCCGTTGTTGCCGCCAAAGGCGGCCGGGGCAGGCTGCGAACGGCCGCGGATCAGGCGTATGACAAAGAACACCACGCCGGCCAGCAGGGCCAGCATGATCAGCGAGCCGAACATGCCGCCCATGGCGCCACCCAGGCCAAAGTGCGAGAACAGTGCGCCGATGCCCAGGCCCAGCAGCGCGCCGCCCAGGATGCCCTTCCATGGGCTGGCCGGCTTCGGCGGGATCGCGGCCGGCGCAGCGGTCGGCGCAGGTGCGGCCTGGCGCGGCGCGGTCGGCGCCGGCGCGGCGGCCGGCGGCATGCGCTTGACGCTTTGCGATTGACGTCCGATCGAACGACCGCCGCCCATCGGACGGGCCAGCGCCTCGCCCAGCATAGCCAATGCGGAAGCGGCCAAGACGGCGCCGATCAGGATTTTCTTGATGTTCATGCTACTCCTATGACTACAGTTTGATACCGGTGTGTAAAGCGGCCACACCTGCCGTCAGGTTGTAATACGTTACGCGTTCCAGGCCCGCCTCTTCCATCATGGTCTTCAGCGTTTCCTGGTCCGGGTGCATGCGGATCGACTCGGCCAGGTAGCGGTAGCTTTCGGCGTCGTTGGCGATCTTCTGGCCCATCCACGGCAGGATCTTGAACGAATAGAAATCGTAAGGCTTCTGCAGCGGCTCGGCCACTTTCGAGAACTCCAGCACCAGCAGCTTGCCGCCCGGCTTGAGCACGCGGCGCATTTCCGCCAGCGCCTGGTCCTTGTGGGTCATGTTGCGCAGGCCGAAGGCGACGCTGACGCGGTCGAAGTAATTGTCCGGGAACGGCAGTTTTTCTGCGTCACAGAGCAATGTGGGGGTCAACAGGCCGCGATTCAAGAGGCGGTCGCGGCCGACGCGCAGCATCGACTCGTTGATGTCGGTGAGCCAGACCTCGCCGGTCGGGCCGGCCTGCCTGGCGAAGACCTTGGCCAGGTCGCCGGTGCCGCCGGCGATGTCCAGGCACTTGAAACCGGGGCGCACGGCGGCGTTGGCGATGGTGAAGGTCTTCCACAGGCGGTGCAGGCCGGCCGACATGACGTCGTTCATGATGTCGTACTTGGCGGCGACAGAATGGAAAACCTTGGCGACTTCGCGGACTTTGTCGTCTTCCGCGACGGTTTTGTAACCGAAGTGAGTGGTGTTGGTCATGTTGGGCGGGCCTGTTAGTTTGCCTGCATTATACAAGAGCCTACTGCGCATTCAGGTGGCGCCACTCCAGTCCCAGCGCGGTGCGCGGGCGAAAACCCTTCCACGGCGCCGGATCGGGCTTGATGGTGCCGTCCGCGCCCAGCGGCGGCAGCTCCAGATACGGCTGCAGCGGCTGCTGCTTGAGGTGGATGCCGAGGAAGGCGGTGACGAAATGCTGGTTGATGTTGTTGATGCGGCGGCTGTCCCAGACCGGCTCGGAGTAGGACATGAAGTCGTCGAAGTTGCTCAACATGGCCGGCGACGGCGGATTCGGCGCGGAATTGTGGCGGCCGCCGACGTAGGTCAGCAGATAGCGCTCGGCGTGGATGGCGCCCTGGAACAAGCGCAGCACGCCGTCCTGGTAGCCGGCCACGTCGTCCTGGTCGCCGCTGACGAACAGGGTCGGCGTGCGCACGCCGGCCAGGCCGGCCGGCTCCCACACCCGGTGCGCGCCGCCCCACGGCGCGAACGCCACCACCGCCTTGATGCGCGGGTCGCGCCGCGCCTCGTATTGCGCGTTGCCCCGCTGGTTGACGGCCAGCTTGCCGCCCGGGACATAGGCCACCGCCACCGGGCTGACGCCGGCGCCGACGGTGTTGAGCGCGCCGTAGCCGCCCATCGAATAGCCGACCAGCGCAGTGTTGTCGGTGTCGACCAGGCCGGACAGGAAATGCCCGCTGCCCGGCTTGCCCCAGGCGGCCACGGTTTGCAGCACGAACAGATCGTCCTGCGCGCGGTTGAGCAAGGTGCTGGCGAAACCGGCCTTGTCGGCGCGGGTCGATTCGGGATGGTCGATCGCCACCACGATATAGCCCTTGGAGGCGAGGTTCTCGGTCAGGTAGCTCATTTGCAGGCGCGAGCCGGGATAGCCGTGCGAGACCATCACCAGCGGATAGCCGCCGGCCGGCGCCGTGGCGGCCGGGGCCTGCGGCGCCGCATCGCGCGCGGCGCGGCCGTTGAAGGTGAACGGGGTGTTGGGGCGGGCCGGATCGTTAGCCCCGGAGCCGAGTACATCGGTATAAACCGTATGTTCTTTTTGGCCGGGCTGGAGTTGGGCCGGGTACCAGACTTCCAGCGTCAGCTTGCGGCTGTAGCGCGGGTCGGGCGTGGCTTCACTGTAATGCAGGATGTCGAGCTGGTCCGCATGCTCGGCCGTCAGCGTGCGCACGCCGACCGGCAACGGGCCGCGCGCCGCCAGTTCCGGCGCATCGGGCCGCGCATCGCCGAAATACTCTTGCGCGCCCAACGGCGCGGCGAACATGGCCACGGCCAGCATCAACACCTTGCAAACATCCTTCATGCCAACTCCCATCAAGCGAAACCGCCAACTATCCCACGGCGCTGTGACAGCTTGATGAAATGCGATTGATTTAGCCTCAGCTACGCGCCATCTTCGTCTTCGCGCATGGTGACGACATCACATAGTGAGCATTAGTGCTTGTGGCCGCAGCCCTTGTGGTTTTGAGCGCCGGGTCCGGTCAGCGTGACGCCGGTCTCGCGGCCGCTGTCGCCTTCGAAGCCGGAGGCGTGCAGCCGGTCCATGTAGTTGGCCCACAAGGCGTCTTTCTCATTGCCCAGCTTGTACAGATAATCCCAGGTGTACAAGCCCGTGTTGTGGCCGTCGGTGAAGGTCGGCTGCACCGCGTAGTTGCCCACCGGGTCCAGCGCCGCGATACCCACTTCGCGCTTGCCCACCTGGAGCACCTCCTGCCCTTCCCCGTGCCCCTTGACCTCGGCCGACGGCGAATACACGCGCAGCAGCTCGAACGGAATCGAGAACGAGGCCCCGTCGTCAAATTCGATGTCCAGCACTTTGGACTTGTTGTGGACGGTCAGGCCGGTGGGTTGCTTGCTCATAGGGAGTCCTTCAAACGTTCGATGATCGCGGCGTGCAGGGCCGGCAGCAGCGCGCGGCGCGCGGCCAGCACTTCCGGCGCCGACGCGCGCTGCGCAAGCGCCCAGGTCGGATTCGGGAAGTGGGCATCGTCCGCATAACGCGGAATCACATGCCAGTGCACATGGGGCGTCATATTACCAAAGCTGGCCAGGTTGATTTTTTCCGGCGCCAGCACCGCGCGTTGTGCGGACTCGACCGCCCACACCACCTCCATCACGCGGCTGCGTTCAGCCGGCGGCAGGTCCGTCATTTCCTTGACGTGGGCGTTCCACACCACGCGCGTGAAACCCGGATACTCGGCCTCGTCCACGGCGACCACCGACAGCTGGCGGTCGCTCCAGACCAGCACGCCGGCGGCCGGCGCCGCCAGCAAGGCGCACAGGTCGCAGGCCATTACACCAGCACCCGTTCGATGCCGCCGTCGTTGGCGCGCTTGACGTAGTCGGCCATCCAGTTCTCGCCCAGCAGGTGCTTGGCGATCTCGACCACGATGTAGTCGGCCGTGGTGCCCGCATCCTCGCCGTAGCGCGACACGCCACCCAGGCAGGCCGGACAGCTGGTCAGGATCTTGACCTCTCCTTCGAAGCCGTCGGCGCGCAGCTTGTCCGCGCCCTTGATGACTTCCTCTTCCTTGCGGAAGCGCACCTGCGTCGAGATGTCGGGACGGGCGATCATCAAGGTGCCCGAATCGCCGCAGCAGCGGTCGTTCTTTTCGATCTTGACGTTGTCGTGCGTCTGGATCAGCGTGTTGACGGTCTTGGTCGCTTCCTGCATCTTCATCGGCGTGTGGCAAGGCTCGTGGTACATATAGCGGGTGCCGGTCACACCTTCCAGCCGGACCTGCTTTTCCATCAGGTACTCATGGATGTCCATGATGCGGCAGCCCGGGAAGATCTTGTCGAACTCGTAGGTCGCCAGCTGGTCGTAGCAGGTGCCGCACGAGACCAGCACGGTCTTGATGTCCAGGTAGTTGAGCGTGTTCGCCATGCGGTGGAACAGCACGCGGTTGTCGGTCATCATCTTCTCGGCCTTGTCGTACTCGCCCGAGCCGCGCTGCGGATAACCGCAGCACAGATAGCCCGGCGGCAGCACGGTCTGCACGCCCACTTCCCACAGCATCGCCTGCGTCGCCAGGCCCACCTGCGAGAACAGGCGCTCCGAGCCGCAGCCAGGGAAGTAGAACACCGCTTCCGTATCGGCATTGGTGGCCTTGGGATTGCGGATGATAGGGATGACCTTGTCGTCCTCGATGTCCAGCAGGGCGCGCGCGGTTTTCTTCGGCAGCCCGCCCGGCATCTTCTTGTTGATGAAGTGGATCACCTGCTCGCGCACCTTCGGCTTGCCCACGGTCGGCGGCGGCGCCTTGGTCTGCTTCTTGGCGAATTTCTTCAGCAAGTCGTTGCCCAGGCGCTGGGCCTTGTAGCCGATGCCGACCATCGCCGCGCGGGTGGCGTTGATGGTGGCCGGATCGGTGGCGTTGAGGAAAAACATCGCCGCCGACTTGCCGGGATTGAAGCTCTTCTTGTCCATCTTGCGCAGCAGGTTGCGCATGTTCATCGACACGTCGCCGAAGTCGATATTGACCGGACATGGCGTCACGCACTTGTGGCAGATCGTGCAGTGGTCGGCCACGTCCTCGAATTCTTCCCAGTGCTTGATCGAGATGCCGCGGCGGGTCTGCTCTTCGTACAGGAAGGCTTCGATCAGCGACGAGGTCGCGAGGATCTTGTCACGCGGCGAGTACAGCAGGTTGGCGCGCGGCACATGCGTAGAGCAGACAGGCTTGCACTTGCCGCAACGCAGGCAGTCCTTGACGCTGTTGGCGATCTCGCCGATATCGCTTTGCTGCATGATCAGCGATTCGTGGCCCATCAGGCCGAAGGAAGGCGTGTAAGCATTAGACAAATCGGCGTCCATGCCGGGCAGGTTCAGCAGCTTGCCCTTGTTGAAGCGGCCTTCCGGATCCACCCGCAGCTTGTAGTCGCGGAACGGGCCGATTTCCTCTTCGGTCAGGAATTCCAGCTTGGTGATGCCGATGCCGTGCTCGCCCGAGATCACGCCGTTGAGCGAACGGGCCAGTGTCATGATGCGGGCGACGGCCTGGTGCGCCAGTTGCAGCATCTCGTAGTGGTCCGAGTTGACCGGCAGGTTGGTGTGCACATTGCCGTCGCCGGCGTGCATGTGCAGCGCCACGAACACGCGGCCGCGCAGCACCCGCTTGTGGATCGCGCTCGCCTCGTCGAGGATCAGCTTGTAGGCCGCGCCGTTGAAGATCTGGCGCAACTGGGCGCGGATTTCCTGTTTCCACGTGACGCGGATGGTGCGGTCCTGCACCACGTCGAACAAGGTCGCGTCCGGCTGTGTCTTCAGGCGTTCCTCGAACACCGGCAGCAATCGCTCCAGGCCCAGTTCGGCCAGTTGCGCGGTGGCGGCGCTCAGCGGCTTGTCGAGCTCGGCCAGCAGGAAGGTCCAGCGCGCCGCCACCTGGGTCAGCAGCGCTTGCGCCTGCTGCGCGCGGTCGCCCAGCATTTCCGCGTCGCCGACGGCGTCGTCGGCGTCGTCGCTCTTGCCGATCGGCAGATTGCCGGCGGCGAAGAACTGCTGCAGTTCATCGGCCAGTTGCAGCTTGTTCTTGATCGACAGTTCGATGTTGATGCGCTCGATGCCGTCGGTGTACTCGCCCATGCGGTTGAGCGGGATCACCACGTCTTCGTTGATCTTGAAGGCGTTGGTGTGCTTGGCGATGGCGGCGGTGCGGGCGCGGTCCAGCCAGAATTTCTTGCGCGCTTCCGGGCTGACGGCGACAAAGCCCTCGCCCACGCGGGTGTTGGCGATGCGCACCACTTCCGAGGCGGCCATGGCGACCGCGTTTTCATCGTCGCCGACGATGTCGCCGAACAGCGCCATCTTCGGCAGCACGCCGCGCTTGGACTTGGTGGCGTAGCCGACCGCGCGCAGGTAGCGCTCGTCCAGGTGTTCCAGGCCGGCCAGGCGCAGGGTGCTGAACTGCTCGCCCTTGGCCGGCAGGCCGTCCAGGTAATCCTTGATCTCGACGATCGATGGAATCGCGTCGCGCGCCTGGCCGAAGAACTCCAGGCAGACGGTGCGGGCGAACTTCGGCATCTTGTGCAGGATCCAGCGGCCCGACGTGATCAGGCCGTCGCAACCCTCTTTCTGGATGCCCGGCAGGCCGGACAGGAACTTGTCGGTGACGTCCTTGCCCAGGCCTTCCTTGCGGAACTTGCGGCCTTCGATTTCCAGCAGCTCGGTCTTGAACGGCTCGCCTTTCGACTCGCCGCGCGCGGTCGGATGGGTCCACTCCAGCTTGAAGCGGGCCAGCGGCGTGTCGTGGATCTTCGACAGGTTGTGGTCGAGGCGCGTGACTTCCAGCCAGTCGCCGTTCGGATCGACCATGCGCCACGAGGCCAGGTTGTCCAGCGCCGTGCCCCACAGCACGGCCTTCTTGCCGCCCGCGTTCATCGCGATATTGCCGCCGATGCAGGAGGCGTGGGCCGAGGTCGGATCGACCGCGAACACGAAGCCGGCCTTCTCGGCCGCTTCCGACACCTTGTTGGTGATGACGCCGGCGCCGGTGTAGATGGTCGCGTATTCGCGCTCCAGGCCGGGCAGCACCTTCATTTCCACCGCGCCCATGTTGAGCAGCTTCTCGGTGTTGATGACGGCCGACATCGGCGTCAGCGGAATCGCGCCGCCGGTGTAGCCGGTGCCGCCGCCGCGCGGGATGATGGTCAGCCCCAGCTCGATACAGCCCTTGACCAGGCCGGCCATTTCTTCCTCGGTGTCCGGGGTCAGCACCACGAACGGGTACTCGACACGCCAGTCGGTGGCGTCGGTCACGTGCGAGATGCGCTTCATGCCGTCGAAGCAGATGTTGTGCTTGTCGGTGTAGCGGCCCAGCACCTTGTTGGTGCGCTTGCGCAGATCGTAGACCTGCTTGAATTCCTCGCCGAAGTCGGCCACCGCCTTGCCGGCCGCGCGCAACAGCTTGGCAACGTTGGCGCTGCGTTCGCGCGCGCCCTCGTCGCCGCTGTCGTCGACCGTCAGGCGGCGCTTGTCCACCTCGGCCAGGCGGTGATGCAGCGCGGCTATCAGTTCCTGGCGCCGTTTCGGGTTGTCCAGCATGTCGTCCTGCAAATACGGATTGCGGCGGACCGCCCAGATATCGCCCAGGACCTCGTACAGCATGCGCGCCGAGCGGCCGGTCTGGCGGGCGCCGCGCAAGGCATCCAGCAAGCTCCACGACTCCTCGCCCAGCAGCCGGATGACGATCTCGCGATCGGAAAACGACGTGTAGTTATAAGGAATTTCACGTAGGCGCGTGGCCTCGGGACCGTGGGGCGTTTCCGCCAGCAAAGCTTGGATTTGTGCAGGGGCATTCATTGTGAGATTGGACTTGTAGACTGAACCCGGGAGGGTCATTCTAGCGTATTGCGGCGCACCACGCCGTAACACCCCTAGCCAGCCGAGGGGCTATCCGGGTTGCAACAACCCGCCAAAAATTTGCAAATTCCTGCTTTTGTTGGCAATAACGGATAAATACCCGCTATAAAACTGAACGAAATTCATACACTAGTGCATATGGCAATATGATAGCTGGCACCAAATTAGCCGAGCAATTGGCCTATCCTATGCCAAACCCCGTCCGGCACGTACAACAGCAGAGCGGTCATGGTCAGGTAACGCAGCAATTTTCCGATCGCCATATAGGCGATGCTGGGCCAGAAGGGCAGCCTGAGCCAGCCGCCCAGGGTGCACAGCGGATCGCCGATGCCGGGCAGCCAGGCCAGCAGCATGGTCTTGGCGCCGTAGCGTTCCAGCCAGTGGAACCAGCGGCTTTTGCGTTCCTTGGAAAAAGTCCGCTTGGCCTGGTAGCCCATCCAGTAATCTACCGCGCCGCCGAGCGTGTTGCCGACGGTGGCGACGGCGATGACGCTCCAGAACAGAGCCGGGTTGGCCTTGACGACGGCAAACACCGCCGGTTCCGAGCCCAGCGGCAGCAAGGTGGCGGAGATCAAGCTGATGACAAAGACCGACGTCAGGCCCACTTCCGGCGCCGCCAGTACGTGCAGCAGCCAGGTGATTGCAGAGTCGATCATCGGTTTCTTTGAGGGGAAGGAAAGGTGTCCATTATAATGAGCCGCATACCGCATGATTGAACCGTAGGGCCGCGCACCCATCCGCGCGCGGCCCGCGCCCCTGCTTCACCCGGTCACACGCCGGATAGTTAGCACTGAATGAGCAAAGCACCCAACCGCAGGGTTGAGCCCCGGAATCACTATGTTTGCAAACCATGACTATCGACTATCTGAAGAAAATCCTGACCGCGCGCGTCTACGACGTCGCTACTGAAACCCCGCTGGAACTCGCGCCGACGTTGTCGCAGCGCTTCGAGAACCGAATTTATTTCAAGCGCGAGGACATGCAGAGCGTGTTCAGCTTCAAGATTCGTGGCGCCTACAACAAGATGGCCCACCTCAGCGACGCCCAGCGCAAGCGCGGCGTGATCTGCGCTTCGGCCGGCAACCACGCCCAGGGCGTGGCGCTGTCGGCGGCGCGCATGGGCTGCCGCGCGGTCATCGTGATGCCGACCACCACCCCGCAGGTCAAGGTGGAGGCGGTCAAGGCGCGCGGCGGCGCCGATGTCGAGGTGGTGCTGCACGGCGAATCCTATACCGATGCCTACAACCACGCGCTGCTGCTGGAGCAGGAACAGAAGCTGACCTTCGTCCACCCGTTCGACGATCCCGACGTCATCGCCGGCCAGGGCACCATCGGCATGGAAATCCTGCGCCAGCATTCCGGCCCCATCCACGCGATCTTCGTGCCGATCGGCGGCGGCGGCCTGATCTCCGGCATCGCCGCCTACGTCAAGCAGATCCGCCCGGACATCAAGATCATCGGCGTGCAAAGCCTCGACTCCGACGCCATGGCGCGCAGCGTCAAGGCCGGCGAGCGCGTCACGCTGTCCGATGTCGGCCTGTTCGCCGACGGCACGGCGGTGCGCCTGGCCGGCGAGGAAACCTTCCGCCTGGTGCAGCAATACGTGGACGACATCATCCTGGTCGACACCGACGCCATCAGCGCGGCCATCAAGGATGTGTTCAGCGACACCCGCTCGATCCTGGAACCGTCCGGCGCGCTGGCCATCGCCGGCGCCAAGGCCTATGTCGAGCGCGCCGCGCTGAGCAAGGACCCGATCAAGAACGAAACGCTGATCACCATCGCCAGCGGCGCCAACATGAACTTCGACCGCCTGCGCTTCGTCGCCGAACGCGCCGAGCTGGGCGAGGCGCGCGAGGCGGTGTTCGCCGTCACGCTGCCGGAACAGCGCGGCAGCTTCAAGCGCTTCTGCGCGCTGGTCGGCCCGCGCAACGTCACCGAGTTCAACTACCGCATCAGCGGCAAGGACGAGGCCCATGTGTTCTGCGGCGTGCAAATCGCCGACCGCAGCGAATCGGGCACGCTGGCGCGCATCTTCGAACAGAACGAGTTCAGGACGCTGGACCTGACCCACGACGAGCTGGCCAAGGCCCACATCCGCCATCTGGTGGGCGGCAAGAGCGCGCTGGCCAAGGACGAGTTGCTGTACCGTTTCGAGTTCCCCGAGCGTCCGGGCGCGCTGATGCGCTTCCTGAACTCGATGGCGCCGAACTGGAATATCTCGCTGTGCCACTACCGCAGCCAGGGCGGCGACGTCGGCCGCATCCTGATCGGCCTGCAGGTGCCGCCGGAGGAAATGGACCAGTTCGCGCAATTCCTGACCACGCTGGGCTACCGTTACTGGGATGAGAGCGCCAACCCGGTGTACAAGCTGTTCCTGGGCTAAGCGCAGCACGACGGCATGGTTTGCGCTACCATGCCGTCCTTCATTGAAACACCACACACCGCCATGACCAATACCGTCGACTTGTCCCCACTGGGAAAAACCTCCGCCTACCGCACCGACTACGCGCCGGAGCTGCTGTTCCCGATCGCGCGCCAGGGCAAGCGCGACGAGCTCGGCCTGACCGGCACCCTGCCCTTCTTCGGCGTCGACATCTGGAACGCCTACGAAATCTCGTGGCTCAACGCGCGCGGCAAGCCGCAGGTGGCGATCGCCCGCATCACCGTGCCGGCCGACTCGCCCAACATCATCGAGTCGAAGTCCTTCAAGCTCTACCTGAACTCCTACAACCAGACCCGCCTCGACAGCGTGGTCGCGCTGAAGAACCTGCTGCAACAGGACTTGTCGAACGGCTTCGGCGCCAGCGTGCACATCTCGCTGACCCAGCCGGAGGAATTCGGCATGGTGGAGATGGGCGAGCTCGACGGCCTGCTGCTGGACCGCCTCGACATCGAGGTCGACCACTACCACCCGGCGCCGGAGCTGCTCAAGGCGGCGCTGGACGAGGAACCGGTGGAGGAAAAACTGCTCTCGCACCTGCTCAAGTCGAATTGCCTGGTCACCGGGCAGCCGGACTGGGCCAGCGTGCAGATCCACTATGCCGGTCCGCAGATCGACCAGGAAAGCCTGCTGCGCTACCTGATCGGCTTCCGCGAGCACAACGAGTTCCACGAACAGTGCGTGGAGCGCATCTTTACCGACATCCTGCGCCAATGCCAGCCTCAGCAATTGTCGGTGTACGCCCGCTACACGCGGCGCGGCGGGCTGGACATCAACCCCTGGCGCAGCAACTTCAGCACAGCACAGAAACCGCCCAATCTTCGTGGCGCACGTCAATAAATCTGGCGCTTTTTCCAATCAAACAGGAAAAATCAGGCGTATGATAGGCACATGGCGCGCGGTTGTTGAGCACCGCGCGACAGACGGCCCCACCGGCCTGAAAACGCGCAAATAATCGGAAATTCGCCCCAGCCCCTGGCGAAAAACCGGCGTTTTCCGTGATTTCTATTCAGAAATAGCGATTCCTTTCTTTGCTGCATTTCATTCCAGCCCGCGCGCCGGCTGGCCGACACAAGCGTTACAACGGGCGCGCGCGATTTCCTGTTACATGGCGCAGAAACAAGCCTATAATTCTGCTCGCATGCCACCTTTTGTGCGTTGCAACATTCTATGTCGCGTTATGAATAACCTGAGCAAAATACTTTCACTGGAAAACGTGCTGCTGGATCTGGAAGTGTCCAGCAAGAAGCGCGCTTTCGAGCAAGCCGGCCTGATCTTCGAGAACAATTGCGGCATCGCCCGCTCCACCGTGTCGGACAATCTGTTCGCGCGCGAGCGCCTGGGTTCGACCGGACTGGGGCATGGCGTCGCCGTCCCGCATGGCCGCATCAAGGGCATGAAAAGCCTGAAATCGCCGCTGGCGGCCTTCGTGCGCCTGGCCGAGCCGATCCCGTTCGAATCGCCCGACGGCAAGCCGGTCAATCTGCTGTTCTTCCTGCTGATCCCGGACCACGTCACCCAGCAGCATCTGGAGATCCTTTCCGAGATCGCCGAGATGTTCTCCGACGACGCCTTCCGCACCGCGCTGAGCACGGACGCGGATCCGAAATCGGTGCACTCGCGCATCATCAACTGGATGCCGAGCCTGCAGGCCGCGGGGTGAGATTTTCTTGGTTGTCATACAATAGGTTAAACTAGACTCCAGTTCATCCTCATGTAAAGACGACCCATGCTGCAAACTCCGCTGACGATACAACGCCTCTACGACGACAATCGCGAAAGTTTGCAGCTGGGCTGGTTCGCCGGCTTCCCCGGCGGCGAACGCCTGATCTCCGGCGACGTCGCCTCGGCGGCCGACCAGGTCGGCCACCTGAATACCATCCACCCGGGCCGCATCCAGGTCTTCGGGCACCAGGAAATCAACTACTACCAGCGCCTGAAGTCGCTGACGCGCGCCCACGTCATCGGCGAGCTGATCGCCGGCGGGCCGCCGGCGCTGATCATCGCCCAGGGGCTGGAGACGCCGCCCGACATCCTCGCCATCTGCGACGAGAAAAACATCCCGCTGTTCTCGACGCCGCTGCCGGCCGCGCAGGTGATCGACTTCCTGCGCGTCTACCTGTCGAAGAAGCTGGCGCAGCGCATCATCATGCACGGCGTGTTCATGGACGTGCTGGGCGTGGGCGTGCTGATCACCGGCGATTCCGGCCTCGGCAAAAGCGAGCTGGGCCTGGAACTGATTTCGCGCTCGCACGGCCTGGTGGCCGACGACGCGGTGGAGTTCTCGCGCATCGCGCCCAACATGATCGAAGGCCGCTGCCCGGCGCTGCTGCAAAACCTGCTGGAAGTGCGCGGGCTGGGGCTGCTGGACATCAAGGCCATCTTCGGCGAGACCGCGGTGCGCCGCAAGATGCGGCTGAAGCTGATCGTGCATCTGGTGCGGCGCGGCGCGGCCGACGAGGAAGTCGAGCGCCTGCCGTTCCAGTTCCCGACCGAGGACGTGCTGGGCCTGCCGATCCGCAAGGTGGTGATACCGGTGGCGGCCGGCCGCAACATCGCGGTGCTGCTGGAGGCCGCCGTGCGCAACACCATCCTGCAACTGCGCGGCATCGATACGCTGCAAGAGTTCATGGAGCGGCAACGTCAAGCGATGAGCGGAGATTGAGTGGTTGCCAAGGAGGCTGCCCCTGCATGGGCAGCCCGTTCCGCAGGCGCAGGGCTGCGCCCTACGAATTCCCTGCTCCACCAACGTCAAGCCATGAGCGGCGACTAAGCCCTTCACCGCCGTCGTTCCCGCGCAGGCGGGAGCCCATGGTTTTTTTCACATCATTGCGACAACTAAACATGGTCACTATGGGCAAGCCAGTCCGGCCTGCGGTATCATCGGGGCCTATGCGCATCGTACTCATTACCGGTATTTCCGGCTCCGGCAAGTCCGTGGCCCTGAACGTCCTGGAAGACACGGGACACTATTGCGTCGACAATCTGCCGCCAGCCCTGCTCTCGAGCCTGGTGGAGACGCTGGTGGCCGACGGCCTGGAGTCGCTGGCCGTGGCGGTCGACGCCCGCAGCGCCGAATCGCTGGCCACGCTGCCGGCCGCCGTCGAACGGCTGCGCGAGCTGGGCCACGACGTCAAGGTCATGTTCCTGACCGCAAACACGCACTCGCTGGTGGCGCGCTTCTCGGAAACGCGACGCAGCCATCCGCTGTCGCACGAACTGCGGCCGGGCCAGAACCCGGCGGCGCGCCGCACGCTGATCGAATGCATTTCGGAAGAGCGCGAGCGGCTGTCGGCGATCGAGCAGCTGGGCCATGTGATCGACACCTCGGAGCTGAGCGCCAACAAGCTGCGCGCCTGGGTCAAGGACCTGGTGGCGATCGAGCGGGCGCCGCTGATCCTGTTCTTTGAATCGTTCGCCTTCAAGCTGGGCGTGCCGCTGGACGCGGACTTCGTGTTCGACGTGCGGGCGCTGCCCAATCCCTACTACGACCTGACCTTGCGCCCGCTGACCGGCCGCGACGCGCCCGTGATCGACTTCCTCAACGCCCAGCCGAGCGCGCTGGACCTGATGAACGACATCCGCGTCTTCATCGAGAAATGGCTGCCGTCCTTCAAGACCGACAACCGCAGCTACCTGACGGTGGCGGTGGGCTGCACCGGCGGCCAGCACCGCTCGGTCTACATGGCCGAGCAACTGGCGGCGTACTTCCAGCATTCCGAACGCGTCATCCTGCGCCACCGCGAGCAGTAAGCACCAGCGATCTCGATCAATGCAGCTCGTAGTGCCTCCACTACGATTGCGGAATGATAGAGATCATCCAATCAGAAACGTTCCGTAAATGGGCTGCGAACTTGCGTGATCGGCAGGCTGCGGCGTTGGTGGCCTCGAGACTGCTGCGTCTGGCTAACGGTATAGCGGGCGATACACGGCCGATTGGCGATGGAATAAACGAACTACGTCTTCATTTTGGGCCCGGCTATCGCGTGTACTACCTACATCACGGATATGCGATCATAGTCTTGCTATGCGGTGGAGACAAAAGCTCGCAGGTACGCGATATCCGGGCCGCGAAACGCATTGCTCTTCAATGGAGGCTAGATCATGGCTGAGAAATTTTCCCCTTACGATCCGGCGCAGGCGCTCAACAGCCCCGAGGCCGTCGAAGTTTTCATGGCTGACGCTTTCGAAACCGGTGATGCCGAACATATCTCTGCGGCATTGGCTGTCGTCGCCAAAGGGCAAGGGCTCACGCAAGTAGCAGGTGAGCCGTCCCTTAAATCGACTCTGGAACTAATGAAGAGATTCGGACTAAGACTGACAATCACTGCCGTTACCGCCGGCGCATCATAATCGGCGGCGCACGGCCATCGGCGCTTAGTCCAGGTGGCGCAGCGGGTGGGCGTAATCCGGCCACACCGGCTGGAAGAAACGCTGCACCATCGCCTCGTCGACCTCGTCCAGCGAGGCCGGCTTCCATCGCGGCGCGTTGTCCTTGTCGATGACCAGCGCGCGCACGCCTTCGATCACTTCGCCATCCTCGAAGTTGCGGCGCACCAGCGTGCGCTCCATGCGCAGGCAATCGGCCACGTCCAATGTCGCGCCGCGCCGGACCAGCTCGTGCGTCACGCACATCATCAGCGGCGAGCGGGTGGCCATCACTTGCAGCGTCTTTTGCGCGAAGGCGCTGTCGTCCGTTTTCAGCGAGGCGACGATGGCGGACACCGAGCCGGCGCCGAAGTGGCGGTCGATGGCGGCGCGCTCGGCCGCCAGCTTGCTGTCACCCGCAGCGGCCTTGAATGGTGCGGCAAAGGCCGCAATGGCCGCGGCCAGGCCGGTGCCCGGCGTCGAGTCCAGCAGCGCCGACAAGGCCGCCACTTCACTGCCCGGCACGAAGTGGTCGGCCAGCCCCGCGTACAGCGCATCGGCCGCGCCGATGGTGACGCCGGTGACGCCCAGGTAGCAGCCCAGCTTGCCCGGCGCGCGCGCCAGGAAATAGCTGCCGCCCACGTCCGGGAACAGGCCGATGTTCACTTCCGGCATGGCCATCTTGGTCCGCTCGGTGACGACGCGCACGCGGCAGTCCGGACCTCCCTGCGCCACGCCCATGCCGCCGCCCATGACCACGCCATCCATCAGCGCGATGTAGGGCTTGGGATAAAAGTGGATCAGGTGGTTGAGCGCGTACTCCTCGGTGAAGAAGTCCTCGACCAGCGCGCTGCCGCCCTGCGGCGTGGCGCGGCCGGCGTCGTAGAAGAAGCGGATGTCGCCGCCGGCGCAGAAGGCCTTTTCGCTGCTGCTGCGGATGACGACGGCGGCGACGCCGCTGTCGTCGCGCCAGGCCAGCAGCGCCCGCGTGATATCGCGCACCATCGCCAGCGATAAAGAGTTCAGGGCCTTGGGCCGGTCCAGCGTGATGAAGCCGGTTCCGTTGCTGACGCTGGTGTGGACGTATTCGCTCATGGAGTCTCTGGGGTCGTGGTGAAAACCCTATTTTACTGCGGGCGCAAAAAAGGGCGCCTCTGCGCCCTTAGTTGGATGGTGCCGGGGCCGTTGTTATAGGGCGGCGGCAGCGGGTTCGTAGCTATCCGGGAGATGCTTGATCGCATCGTGGCCGTGCTCTTGGACCTTGGCTTTGTACTTCATGACCTGCCGATCCAGCTTGTCGATCAAGGTATCGATGGCGGCGTACAGGTCCTGCGACAGGCTTTCCACGTAGACGGTCTTGCCCGACATGCGCAGATTGATTTCAGCCTTCTGGCGTTTCTCTTTCTCTTTGAGGTTATCTACAGTCAGGATGACAGCAATATCAATCACTTGATCAAAGTGGCGGGTGACGCGTTCCAGCTTGTTCTGCACGTATTCACGGATGGCCGAGGTCACTTCGAGATGATGTCCACTGATGGTGAGATTCATACACACTCCTAAAGATGATGTCGCTTCTTACGGTTAGTGCGGAGCCCATTGCCGCCGGGCGCGCAGGAACCAAATAACTACAAAGATTTACGGAGACTGACTGGCGGGATCTTCAACGCTTCGCGATATTTGGCAACAGTGCGTCGCGCAATCACCATGCCTTGTTCTCCCAGCATGTCCGCAATCTTACTGTCGGATAAAGGATTTTTCGGGTCTTCTGCTCCTGTCAATTGCACGATGAGTGCGCGTATCGCCGTCGAACTTGCTTCCCCCCCCGCTTCGGTGGCGACATGGCTACCAAAGAAATATTTCAACTCAAACATGCCATGCGGGGTCAGCATATATTTTTGAGTTGTTACACGAGAAATAGTGCTCTCGTGTAGACCCAGTGTATCAGCAATTTCGCGAAGCACAAGGGGGCGCATGGCAACGGCGCCATGGGAGAAAAAGTTCTTTTGTCGTTCTACTATCGCTTGTGCGACGCGCAAGATCGTGTCGAAACGCTGGCGCATATTCTTGATCAGCCACTTCGCTTCCTGCAGCTGCGCGCCCATCGCGCCCTCGCCCTTTCCCTGCTTGAGCAGGTTGGCGTACATGGCGTTCACGCGCAGGCGCGGCATGACGTCGTTGTTCAGGCTTACTTGCCAGCCGTTGCGCGCTTTTTTGACGATCACGTCCGGCACCACATAGTCCGACACGTCCGACGCGAACGCCGAACCCGGATGCGGATTGCACTGGCGGATGACGGTTTGTGCTTCGCGCAAATCCTCGTCGTCGCACAGCAGCGCCTTCTTCAGTTTGTTGAAATCGCGCTGGGCAAACCAGGTCAAATGATTTTCAACGATGGTCAGCGCCATGCGCCGCGTCACCATCGGTATGCCCGGCAGGCGCTTGATCTGCAGCGCCAGGCATTCGGATGCGTTGCGCGCGCCCACCCCCATCGGATCGAAGCTTTGCAGCATCGACAGGGCGGTCTGCAGCTCGTCGAGCTCCAGTTCCAGTTCTTCCGGCAGGCGCGCCAGGATGTCTTCCAGCGATTCCTCGAGGTAGCCGTTCTCGTCCAGCGCGTCGATGATCAGCTCGACCAGCGCGCGGTCGCGCATCTCCAGCACCGTCACCCGCATCTGCTCCATCAGGTGCTCGCGCAAGGTGCAGTGGCTGGCCTCCAGTTGCGGACGCGAGTCCTCGTCGTCGGGCGCCTTGCTGCGGCCGGCGTCGCTCCAGTCGACGTCGGCGTCGCTGCTGGTGCTTTCGGTGTCGGCGGCCGGGCCGTCGTAGTTGTCGGCGTCGGCGGCCGGCGCCTCTTGCGCGTTGGGCGGGCCCTCGGGCGGCGCGTCGCCGACCGGGGCTTGCTGGCTGATGGCGCCGTCCGACAGCAGCCGCAGCGAGCGGTCCAGCGGGTCGTCGAGACGCTCCAGCAGCGGATTATCGGTCAGCAGCTGTTCCAGTTCCTGGTGCAGCTCCAGCGTCGACAGTTGCAGCAGCCGGATCGACTGCTGCAACTGAGGTGTCAGCGCGAGGTGCTGCGACGTGCGCAGTTGCAAAGACTGTTTCATGGGTTTTACATGCGGAAGTGTTCACCCAGATACACGCGACGCACCGATTCGTTGGCGATGATGTCGTCTGGCCGGCCTGAAGCCAATACCGTGCCCTGGTTGATGATATATGCGCGGTCGCAGATGCCCAGCGTCTCGCGCACATTGTGATCGGTAATGAGGACGCCGATGCCGCGTTCCTTGAGGAAGCGCACGATGCGCTGGATCTCAATCACGGCGATCGGGTCGACCCCGGCGAATGGTTCGTCGAGCAGCACGAAGCGCGGGTTGGTCGCCAGTGCGCGCGCGATCTCCACGCGGCGGCGCTCGCCGCCCGACAGCGACAGCGCCTGGTTCTCGCGCAGCTTTTCGATTTGCAGATCGGCCAGCAGGGTATTGAGCCGTTCATCAATGGCAGCCTTGGATAAAGGCTTGCCGTCCACTTTCTGGATTTCGAGGACGGCGCGGATATTTTCTTCCACCGTCAGCTTGCGGAACACCGACGCTTCCTGCGGCAGGTAGGACAAGCCGAGCGAGGCGCGGCGGTGGATCGGCAGCGAGGAGATATCGGTGCCGCTGATATCGATGCTGCCGGCGTCCGACGGCACCAGGCCGACGATCATGTAGAACGAGGTGGTCTTGCCGGCGCCGTTGGGGCCGAGCAGGCCCACCACTTCGCCGCATTCGACTTGCAGGGACACGTCATGCACGACCTGGCGCTTGCCGTAGGTTTTTTGCAGGCCGCGCACGATCAGGGTGCTACCGCAGGATGGTTCCATGCTTACTTCTCCGTGGCCGGCGGGGTCGACGCGGCCGGTGCAGATGCTGCCGGCGCGGCCGGACGGATGGTCGGCTGGATCACCATGGTGCCGCGGCCGGCGCCCGGCTTGCTGACGCCGGAGACGTCGTTCTTGACGTCGAAATGTTCGGTGCGGCTGTCGTAGGAGATGAACTCGCTGTTGACTTCGCTGGTCATGCGCGGGCCTTCCAGCTGGCGCACCCTGGCTTTCGAGAACAGCTTGACCAGGTCGGTCTTGTCGCTGTATTCGATGCGCTCGGCTTCGCCCTCGATCCACTGGTCGCCGGCGCCGTCGCGCTTCTGGCGGAAGGTCGACAGCGTACCCGGCGTGCTGGTCAGCACGACGAAGTTATAGCCTTCCGGATCGGTGGTCACCACCGCCTTCGGCGACTTCATCAGCAACGTGCCGCGCGTCAGCACGACATTGCCGATCAGCGTCTTGATCTGCTTGACGTCGTCGATTTGCAGTTCGTCGTAGTCGATCTTGGTCGGCTTGTTGGCGTCGGCTTTTTCCGCGTGGGCCGCAGCGGCCGCCATCAACAACATCGCCGCCGAGAGTATCAGTTTCTTCATCGTCATTCCATTCATCCTCATTGTTTCCTCAATGGCCGGCGCGCGGCGGCATCACCAGCTGCCCGCGTCCGCCCAGCTGCACCTCGCGGGTGGCGTTGTTGGCCTTCATGCCGATGCCGTTGGCGGTGGCGTTGCCCACTTCCAGCGCCACCGGGCTGGCCGTTTCCATCCGTTCTTCGTCCGGATACACGGTCAAGGCCGGCGTGGTCATGCGCATCGCCTGCGCCTGCGGCCCGGCCGGGCGCACCACGCTCACATTGCCCTCGAGCTTGACACGCGTATTGCCCTGGTCGACATGGGCGGTGTCGGCATTGATATTCATCGGCGGCTGGTCGCCGGACAGGCTGTGCACATACGGCTTGTCGATGACGGAGGCATCGTCGACCGGCCGGTGGGTCAGCTTTTCGCCGGAGATGATGTAGGCCGGCTGGCCGGCCTTGTTCATGCGCACCATGCTGAAGCGGTCGATGATGTAGTCCGGCTCGTTGCGATGCTGGTCCACCTGCGCATCCTGGCCGGCCTGGTTGACCACCTGCACCAGCCAGAAGCTGCCGACGGCGACAAACGCGCCGACCATCATGATGACGGTGAGCTGCCAGCGATGGGCTGTCTTTTTACGCATGGGCTATCCCCGTCAAACCAGGAACTGCGCCATCACGCGCTCGTAGCTGCCCTGCGCGTGCAGCAGCAACTCGCACACTTCGCGCACCGCGCCGCGGCCGCCGGCGGCCACCGTGGTGTGGTGGGCGCGCTCCAGCACTTCGGCGCGGCCGTTCGGCACGGCGACGGCGAAGCCGACCCGCGTCAGGATCGGCAGGTCGACCACGTCGTCGCCGATGAAGCCGACCTGCTCGGCGGTGAGGCCGGTCTTTTCCAGCAGCGCCTTGAACGGCGTCAGCTTGTCGTGGCCGCCCTGGTGCAGATGGACGATGCCGAGGTCGGCCGCGCGCCTGCTCACCTGCGAGGAAATACGCGCGCTGATGATGGCGGTCTGCAGGCCGGATTCCTGCAGCAGCTTGATGCCCAGGCCGTCATGCACGTTGAAGGTCTTCAGCGCTTCGCCGTCGGCGCCGTAGTGCAGGCTGCCGTCGGTCAGCACGCCGTCGACGTCGAAGATCATCAGCTTGACGCGCGCGGCGCGTTCCACATACGTTGGTTCGGTCATCGGATCACTCATTAGATTACTTTTGCGCGGGTCAGGTCGTGGATGTGCAGCGCGCCGACCAGCTTGCCGTCGGCGTCGGTCACCAGCATCTGGTTGATGCGGAACTGTTCCATCACGGCCACGGCGTCGACCGCCAGCTTTTCCGGCGAAATGCTGCGCGGGTTGGCGTGCATCACGTCGCGGATCACGACCTTGGTGAAGTCCTGGACCTTCTCGATCATGCGCCGCAGGTCGCCGTCGGTGAACACGCCGACCGGCTTGTCGTCGGCGTCGACCACGGCGGTCATGCCCATGCCCTTCTGCGTGATCTCCAGCAGCGCGTCGGTCAGCTTGACGTCGGCGGTGACTTTCGGCACGGCGTCGCCGCTGCGCATGACGTCGCGCACGCGGGTCAGCAGGCGGCGGCCCAGCGCGCCGCCCGGATGCGAGCGGGCGAAGTCGTCTTCCTTGAAGCCGCGCAGATCCAGCAGCGCGACGGCGATGGCGTCGCCCAGCGCCAGCGTGACGGTGGTCGAGGTGGTCGGCGCCAGGTTCATCGGGCAGGCTTCCTTGGCCACGGCCACGTTCAGGTGGACGTCGGCGATCCCGGCCAGGCTGGAGCCGGGCTTGCCGGTCATGGCGATGACCTTGCTGCCCATGCGCTTGACCACCGGCAGGATGGTCATCAGCTCGGCGCTTTCGCCGGAGTAGGAAATGGCGATGAAGGCATCGTCGGCGGTCACCATGCCGAGGTCGCCATGGGCCGCTTCGGCCGGGTGCACGAACAGCGCCGGAGTGCCGGTCGAGGCCAGCGTGGCGGCGATCTTGCGGCCGATATGGCCGGACTTGCCGATGCCGGACACGACCACGCGGCCCTTGCAGTTCAGCAGCAGTTCGATGGCCAGCACCACGCTGTCGTCGGCGTCCATGCGGGCATTCAGGGCGGCGATCGCCTCTGCTTCGTTCTGCAGGGTGTCGCGGGCCAGCCGCAACGCATGCGCGGCCATATTTGCGTCAAAAGCTTTCAGCATTGTTTTTTCATGGGTTACACTCATGCCCAAGTATAGCCGAATTGAGAAAGCAAAAAACTTGCCAGTCACAACATAACGCCCCCGCCGGCCCACAAACAACGAAATTATCGCTTTTAATCAAAAACACTGGCTATGTTGATATGACGTTTTCACCTTTGGAATTAACATTGTTGTTATTGGGGAGCGCGGTGCTGGGCGTCGTCGCCTTCCGCATGATGCACTTGCCGCCGATGCTGGGCTACCTGGCGGTCGGCATCCTGATCGGCCCCCACGCGCTGGGCCTGGCCGAGGCTAGCGAAGCGTTCCACTCGCTGGCCGAATTCGGCGTGGTGTTCCTGATGTTCTCCATCGGGCTGGAGTTCTCCCTGCCCAAGCTGATGGCCATGCGCGGCATCGTGTTCGGGCTGGGCATGGCGCAGGTGGTGCTGACCATCGTCGCCACCATGCTGTTCGGCTGGGCCATCGCCACCCAACTGCCGTCGGGCATCCACATCGGCTGGCAAGCCTCGTTCGCGCTGGGCGGCGCGCTGGCCATGTCGTCGACCGCCATCGTGTCAAAAATGCTGACCGAGCGGCTGGAACTGGAGAGCGAGCACGGCCGCAAGATCATCGGCATCCTGCTGTTCCAGGATCTGGCCGTGGTGCCGCTGCTGATCCTGATCCCCTCGCTGGGCCAACGGCCGGACGCGCTGGCCGAGACCCTGGCCTGGGCCGGCGTCAAGGCCGTGATCGTGCTGGCGCTGCTGCTGTTCTTCGGCCAGAAGCTGGTGCGCGGCTGGTTCACCATCGTGGTCAAGCGGCGCTCGCAGGAGCTGTTCATGCTGAACCTGCTGTTGATCACGCTGGGCGCGGCCTGGATCACCGAGCGCGCCGGCCTGTCGCTCGCGCTGGGCGCCTTCGTGGCCGGCATGCTCATTTCCGAGACCGAATACAAGCACCAGGTGGAAGAGGACATCAAGCCCTTCCGCGACGTGCTGCTGGGACTGTTCTTCATCACCATCGGCATGCTGCTCAATGTGCAGATGGTGCTGGCGCACTGGTGGCTGGTGCTGGTGCTGCTGGCCGGACCGGTGCTGCTGAAGTTCGCGCTGATCGCCGGCCTGGCCAAGCTGTTCGGCGCCTCCGACGGCGTGTCGATGCGCACCGGCCTGGCGCTGGCGCAGGCGGGCGAGTTCGGCTTCGTGCTGCTGAACCTGGCGGGCGGCAACCACCTGATGGACCCGTTCATCATCCAGGTGGTGCTGGCGTCGATGGTGCTGTCGATGCTGGTGGCGCCGTTCATCATCTCCAAGTCGGACCAGATCGTCATGAAGGTGTCCAGCAACGAGTGGATGATGCAGTCGCTGGCGCTGACCAAGATCGCCAGCCGCACCATGTCGACCAACAAGCACGTGATCGTGTGCGGCTTCGGCCGCAGCGGGCAAAGCCTGGCGACCTTGCTGGGCGAAGAGCAGATCGACTACCACGCGCTGGACCTGGACCCGGAGCGGGTGCAGGAGGCGCAGAGCGCCGGCCGCCACGTGTCCTACGGCGACGCGGCGCGGCGCGAGAGCCTGGTCGCGGCCGGCATCTACCGCGCCAGCGCGGTGGTGATCACCTACGCCAGCACGGCGTCGGCGCTGAAGGTGCTGCACCTGGTGCACGAGCTGGCGCCGGCCCTGCCGGTGATCGTGCGCTCCCACGACGACACCGACCTCGACCGGCTGAAAGCGGCCGGCGCGGCGGAAGTGGTGCCGGAGCTGATGGAGGGCAGCCTGATGCTGGCCTCGCACGCGCTGGTGATGCTGGGCGTGCCCTTGCGGCGCGTGGTGCACCGGGTGCAGACGGCGCGCGAGGAGCGCTACGCCTCGCTGCGCGGCTACTTCCACGGCGCCAGCGACGCCGGCGAAGAGGCCGACCTGGAGCGGCTGCATTCGGTCACCTTGAGCGGCAGCGCGGTCAGCGTGGGCAAGTCCCTGGGCGAGATCGACGTGGCCGGCGCGGGCGCCGTCGTGAGCAGCATCCGGCGCGGCAAAGGCCGGCTGGAGGTGACGCCCGAGCTGGTGCTGGAGGCGGGCGATGTGGTGGTGCTGCGTGGCGCCGCCGACGCCGTCAACCGCGCCGAGCAGCGCCTGCTGCGCTAGCATTGTCACTTGCCCCACTGGGGCAAGTGACTTCCCGCGCGGGCGGGTATCCATGCTGAGTGTCCGAGGCAAGCGTTCTATGGATTCCCGCTTACGCGGGAATGACGGCTCGGCTTATCAGGCTTGCTCGGCCGGATCGCGGCTGACCACTCGGTTGCGGCCGCTTTCCTTGGCGACGTACAGCAGCGTGTCGGCGTGCGCCACCCAGGCGCGCGCGACGGCCGCCGGATCGCCTTCGGCTTCGCCCGGATTCAAACAGGCCACGCCGATCGACACCGTCACCGACAACTGCAATTCCTGCGACAGGGCGATCATGCTGCCGGCCACGCTGGCGCGGATGCGCTCGGCCACGAAGGCGGCGCTCTCCAGGTTGGCGTCGATCAGCAGCACGACGAATTCCTCGCCGCCGAAACGCGCCAGCGCGTCCGAGGTGCGCAGCTCGTTCTTGATGCGGGTCGCCACTTCGCGCAGCACGTCGTCGCCGCCGCCGTGGCCGACGGTGTCGTTGACGCGCTTGAAATGGTCGATGTCGATGTACATGAAGGAGATCGGATACTGCTGGCGCCGCGCGCGCGCGATCTCTTCCAGCAAGCGCCGGTCGATATAGCGCCGGTTGTAGACGCCGGTCAGCGAATCGGTCAGGCCGATGTACTTGAGCATCTCGTTGCTGATGACGTTTTCCAGGCAGATGGCGATGATCGACGCCATGTGCTCGATGAAATCCGTGCCCAGGCTGGGCGTGAAGCGGGTCGGGTCGCAGCTGCCCAGGTTGAGGCAGCCGATGATGCGCTTGTTGCGCAGCAGCGGCACCAGCGCCACGCTTTGCAACCCGGCCGGCGGCTGCGGGAACGGCGTCGCATGGCGCCGCGCGTCGTACATGCCCAGCAGCGGCTTGGGCGTCGGCGTGTAGGCGTTGCGCTGGCCGAGGTCGAAGCCCAGCTCGTCGAGCGTTTCAACGAAGATCAGTTCCGGGAAGTCGGCGAACACCACGTCCAGCTTGGCCATGACGGTGCGGATGTCGGCGTCTTCGTCGATCAGGGTCAGGGTCACGCTGTCGAGCTCGGAGATCACCGGCAGCACGCGGAAGATGGTGCTGATCAGTTCGGGGAAATTGGCGGCGCTGACGATGTCCAGGTCGAACGCCTGGTGGCGGGTCATGATCGAGTGGTTGCGCTCGGCCTGCTCCAGCAGGTAGGCCATGCGCGCACGCAGGGCCTGGTTTTCGGCCGCCAGATCCACCGCGCGCGCGGCGTGGTCGGTCTGCGGCGAGAACTTGCCGCTTGCAGTTTGCGTCATATATGCCCTTACTCATCAGCTAGTTTCATGCCAGCTGTCACATTACGCCAAGTTTTAGCGCTTGGGAATGGCTAGCTGCGTTAAAACGCCAAGGTAACGACGATTTCCTGCCCAACCCGCACTTGCTGGCCCTCTCCCGCGACCAGCACGCTGTTCATGCCGAAGCACAGGGCGCCGTCCAGCTCCGGCTTGGCGCGGTAGCCTTGCATCAGGTCCAGCGGATCGGGACCGAACTGGCCGGTGGCCTGGTCGACCGACGGCATGGGGCAACGCGAGCAGGGCTTGACCGGTTTCAGCAGCGCATCGCCCAGCTGGAACGTGTCGACATAGTCCTCTTCGAACGCTTCGATGCCGGCCACGACCAGGTTGGGACGGAAGCGGTTCATCGGGATGGCGTCGCGGCCGGCGTGGCGCAGCTTGTCGTTGAGATCGTCCAGCGAGGCGGCGCCGGCCACCAGCATCGGGTAGCCGTCCGAGAACATGGTGGTGGCGGCCACGCCGCCGGTCCACTTCCGGCTGACGGCGCGTTCGGCCTTGGCGTGGAAGCGCGCCAGGCGGCAGGGTACGCCGATCGCCTGGCTGAACCACTCGGCGGTCAGCGCGTCGCAGTCGTAGGCCAGCACGGTGTCGTCCCAGACCTGGGTGGTGAGGGTGGGCGCCTGCTCGGGATCGGGCAGGTCGAGCGGGATTTCCAGGCGCAGCATGCCGGGCGCGCGCAGTTCCAGCGTGCTGCCCTTGAGGCTGGGGGTGATCAGCGCCATGCGCGGATGTTCGCGCTGGGTCAGGCAGACGCCGGCGCCGTCGACCACCATCCATTCGCGGTCGTAGATCTGCGCGGTCATCAGGCCGGTGACGGTGAGCGTGGCTTCCTGCAGGGAGATGCCGCCGCAGGATTTGATCGGATACAGCGTGATTTCGGAGAGGATGGGCATGCTCGGCACCAGTCGTTAGGCAGATAAAAACATTGCCATTATACGATTAAGCGCGCGGGCACCGGCGGCGGGCCGCTGGCGGCCCGCCGCTCCCCGTCCGGGATTACTCCTCGGTCTTGGCCGCCGCCTTGGCTGAACGGGGCGCACGCGGCGCGGCCGGCTTGCGGGCCGGCTTGGCCTTGGCAGGCTTGGCGGCCGGCTTGGCTTCGGACTCGGCCGAAGCAGACGGAAGCGATGCCGGCACAGGCGCCGGTGCGGCCGCTTCGACCGCGGCCGGAGTTGGCGCCGCCACCGGCTGTTCGCCGTTGACCGCCGCCGCGCCCTTGGCGCCACGCACGTTTTTCGCGTTCTTGCCGCCCTTGGCAGGCGCCGCGGCGTCGGCCTTCGGCTTGGCAGCCTCCTTCAGCTTGCGTGCCGGCGGTTTGGGGCCGCCCTTTTTCTTGGCCGGTGCCTCGTCGGCCACCACCGGCGCGCTGACGGCGACCGGCGCTTCGACCTCGGCCTGCGCCACCACCGGCGCGTCGGCTGCGGCCACGGCATCTTGCTGGCCCTGGCGTTCGCCCTGCTTGCGGCCGCCGCGATTGCCGCGGCCACGGCCACGGCCGCGCTCGGCGTCGCCTGCCGCTGCGGCCGCTGGCGCTTCAAAGGCGTCAAATGCTACAGGCGCTTCCGGCTGGCCGGCCAGTTGTTCCGGCTCGACGTAGCCGGTCGCTGGCTGCTCGGCGTCGTCCTCGTCGCCATCGGTTTGTCCTGCCGCGCGTGCCTGCTGCGCCTGGCGCTCGGCCTGGCGTTCGGCAAAGCGCTCGGCGGCGGTGCGGCCACGGCCGCGGCTGCGGCGCGATTCCTGCTTGCCGCCGTCCTGCGCCTCGGCCGGCGCGCCGTCCACCGGCGATTCGCCCGGCGTCGCCACGCCGGCGCCGCGATACACATAGGCGCCGGATTTTTCGTCACGGCCGAATTCCAGCAAACCGCGCGCCTTGCATTCCTCGATCAGGTTGCCGAAGGTGCGGAAGCCATAGTAGGACTCGCTGAAGTCCGGCTTGCGGCGCTTGATCGCCTCTTTCAGCACCGAGGCCCAGATCTTGCCGCTGTCGCCGCGCTCGGAAACCAGCGCCTCGAAGGTGTTGGCGGCGATTTCCACCGCCTGGTTGCGGCGCTTGTCCATCTCTTCGCGCCGCACGCGCTCCTCTTCCGGCGAACGCTTGACGGCCGGCTTGGCCTCCGGGCTCGCTTCGCGCTTGGCGCGGCGGCTCTCGCGCACCAGGTCGTCATAGAAGATGAATTCGTCGCAGTTGGCCACCAGCAGGTCCGAGGTCGACTGCTTGACGCCGACGCCGATCACCTTCTTGGCGTTCTCGCGCAGCTTGGACACCAGCGGCGAAAAATCGGAATCGCCGGAAATGATGACGAAGGTGTCGACGTGCGACTTGGTGTAGCACAAGTCGAGCGCGTCGACGACCATGCGGATGTCGGCCGAGTTCTTGCCGGACTGGCGCACGTGCGGGATTTCGATCAGTTCGAAGTTGGCCTCGTGCATCGGGGCCTTGAAGCCCTTGTAGCGGTCCCAGTCGCAATACGCCTTCTTGACCACGATGCTGCCCTTGAGCAGCAGACGTTCCAGCACCGGCTTGATGTCGAACTTGTCGTAGTTGGCGTCGCGCACACCGAGCGCCACGTTTTCAAAATCGCAGAACAGCGCCATGCTGACGTTATCGTTGGAAGATGCCATGAAGAGTATTTTTTTCTAGTGAAGGGTGAGACGGGCGCGGAAGGCAGACGCTGCGGTCCGGCGATCAGGCAATCCGGCGATTATACCCAACAAAAGCGCCCGCGCGACGAACACGACAACTGGCGGCACAGCTTGCGTTGCGCGGCGGCGGCGCCGGACTGGCGCGCCAGCACCACTTTACAGGTGCCGAAAGCGTCCTGCCGCGGCCGGCCGGCGGGCCATCCACTCACCGCTCGGCCAGGCCCTACTCCGGTTTGGCGAACATGCCGGCCATGGCCGTGACGTCGCGCCCGACCCCGCGATAGCCGACGAAGCGGCCGGTCTCGTCGAACATGGGCTCGCCGCTGACCTGCAGGTATTGCCGCACGCCGCCTATGGTCCGGCTATAGACGAAGTCCAGGAAGGCCTTGCGCTCGGCGATGTTCGATTGCAGCAGCGCATGCTCGGCCACGTCCCAGCCGCCGGTGTCGCTGCTGCCGATGCCCACCATGTCGGCCACCGGCCCGAACCAGTTGGTCAGGTGGCCGTCGACATCCTGCTCCCAATACCAGTCGGTCGACAGTTCGGCGAAGCGCTGGAAGCGCGCCTCGCTGGCGCGCAACTGCGCCGTGCGTTCCAGCACCGTGAATTCCAGCTGCTGGTTGTAGCGCTGCAGCTTGCGGTGCAACAGACGCACTTCCAGCAAATTGCGGATGCGCGTCTCCACCTCGACCAGCTCGAACGGCTTGCCGACGAAGTCCTTGGCGCCGGCCTGCAGCGCGCGCAGCTTGTGGCTAGGCTGGGCCGTCACCACCAGCACCGGCACGTAGCCGTCCGGCTCGATGTCCTTGAGCGCTTCCAGCACGGCGAAACCGTCCATGCCGGGCATTTGCAGGTCCAGCAGGATCAGGTCGTAGTGGTGCTTCAGGTGCAGATCGCACACGGTGTACGGGTCCATCGTGCTGCTGACATTGGTGTAGCCGGCGTTGGCCAGCATCTGTTCCAGCAACATGACGTTCGCTTCCTGGTCGTCGACGATCAGGATTTCGGCGCGGAGTATTTCAGATGGATCGATCATGATGCATTTCCGTGGATACTGTTGTTCAGGCTGCCGTGTCTGGCGGCGAATTCCAGCGCCAGGTCCAGCGCGCCCATGAATTCGACCACATTGATCGGCTTGGTCAGGTAGCGGAAGAAGCCGGCCTCCACCCCTTTTTCGATATCGCGCGACATGGCGTTGGCCGACAACGCCACCACCGGAATGTGCGCCGTGGCGGTATCGTCCTGCAAGATCTTCAGGCAGCCGTAGCCGCTCACGCCGGGCAGGTTGATGTCCATCAGGATCACGTCGGGCTGGTAGGCGCGCGCCAGTTGGATGCCGCTGTGGCCGTCGATCGCGGTCAAGAGCTTGAGATCGCTGCGGCGCTGGATCAGCTGCTCGACCAGGCTCAGGTTGGCCGGGTTGTCTTCGATGTAGAGCAGCGTTCTCAGCGTGGCGTTGTCCCTGCCGTTGAGCGCCATCGCGCTGTCGAAGGCGGTGGCCTCCAGCACCGGTTCGCTGCTGGCGGCCAGCTCGATCCAGAAGGTGGTGCCGACGCCGATTTCGCTGCGCACGCCGATCGCTCCGCCCATCAGTTCGGTCAACTGCTTGGTCACCACCAGGCCGATGCCGGTGCCCTCTTCCGCGCCGTCTTCCTGGCCCAGGCGGTTGAAGGGCTGGAACAGCTGCGCCATCTGTTCGGCGCTCAGGCCGGCTCCGGTATCGGCGACCTCGATGCGCACCATGCCCGTGCTGCCGGCCGCGCACTCCACCGTCACCTTGCCGCCGCGCCGGTTGTACTTGATGGCGTTGGACAGCAGGTTGATCATCACCTGCTTGACGCGCGTGCGGTCGGCATGCACGAAGAAGGGCTCGCTCAGCGAAGCGAAGAACAAGCGGATGCCGCGTTTTTCCGCCTGCGGGCCGATCAGCGCCTGGCAATCCCTCAGCACTTCGGACAGGCCCATCGATTCCTGCGACATCGTCACCTTGCCCGATTCGATCATCGCCAGGTCGAGGATTTCATTAATCAGTTGCAGCAGGTACCAGCCGCCCTTGAGGATCTGGTCCAGCGAGCGCTGCTGCGAGGCGCTGGGCGGCGGCTTGTCCGACGCCAGCAGCTGGGCAAAGCCGAGCACGGCGTTGAGCGGCGTGCGCAGCTCGTGGCTCATGGCCGACAGGAATTCCGACTTGGCGCGGTTGGCGGTCTCGGCCAGCGCGCGCGCCGCCTCCAGTTCCACATTGGTGTCCTGCAGCGCCAGCTGCTGCTCACGCAGGCGCTGGTCCAGCAGGGCTTGCTCCTGCTCGACCCGTTTGCGGGCCGTGTTGTCGGTGCCCATCAGCAGGTAGCCGATGACTTTTTCCTCGGCGTCGCGCAGCGGGCTGACCGAGACGATCGCCGGGATGCGGCTGCCGTCCTTGCGGATATAGGTCAGCTCGTAGATGTCCTCGATGCCGCGCGACGCCTTGAACACCAGCGCTTCGAAGCCGGGCAGGATGGTCACGCCCGCCTCGATGCTGAGCGCGGCGGCGCGCGCGATGATTTCCTGCGCATCGGAGAAGCCGGCCGGCGTGATCTGGTTCACCACCTCGGCCGCGCTGTAGCCCAGCATGCGCTCGGCGCCGACATTGAAAATCTGGATCACGCCCTGGGCGTCGGTGGCGATGCTGGAGAAGTTGGCGCTGTTGTGGATCGCCAGTTGCAGCGCATCGGCCTTGAGCAGCGGGCCGGCGGACGGTTGTTTGGTTTTCATTTCAGTCCCTGGCGTTGGTGCACGTCCGACATCAGGCGCGCGAATTCTTTTTTGACCACGCCATAGCATTCGCAGACGTCGCCTTCCAGCCCGGCCCGGTCCAGCACGGAAATATGGCCGCGGCGGTTGCTGATATAGCCGTTGGCCTGCAAGCGGCCGGCCGCCACCGTCACCCCTTCGCGCCGCACGCCCAGCATGCTGGCGATCAGTTCCTGGGTCATGGTCAGTTCGCTGGTCGGCAGGCGGTCCAGCGTCAGCAGCAGCCAGCGGCACAGCTGCTGTTCCACCGTGTGATGGCGGTTGCAGATCGCCGTCTGCGACATCTGGGTGATCAGCGCCTGGGTGTAGCGCAGCAGCAGGCGCATCACGGGCCCGGCGCGGTTGAACTCTTCCATCAGGATGTGCGCCTTGAGGCGGTAGCCATGGCCGGCGGTCTGGACCACGGCGCGGCTGGGCGTGGTGTTGCCGCCCATGAACAGCGAGATGCCGAGGATGCCCTCGTTGCCGACGCCGGCGATCTCGGACGAACTGCCATTCTCCAGCACGTAGTGCAGCGAGACGATGGCCGAGGTCGGAAAATACACGTAATCGAGCTTGCCGCCGGATTCATACAGCACATCGCCCAGCCGCATCATGATTGGTTCAAGATAGGGCGACAGGCGGGCGAACTCGGCGTCTAGCAGCGCGGCCAGCAGGTGGTTCTGGTTGGGGTCGTTAAGACGCACGGAGACATTCCTTGTTCCAGTCGTCAGCTAGGCGGGGGGGGCGGGGACGGCGAACGAAGGCCGTCCGCCAGAGTAACACACATGGGGAAAAACGTTCGGTTTGCCGCAAGTCTGGCGTGCGGGCGGATTTCGGGCTGCAATCGTGCTAGTCTGAAGCACACACAGGCATTCCGGAGAGGTTGTATGTCCATTTATCGTGCCGAGGGGCTGGAAGCATTCCGCGACTATGAGGCCGCGCTGGCGGAAGAGCATGCGATGGCGCACGAGCTGGCGCAGTGCGCGAAGATCGAGGTCTACAATTTACTGGCCGCCGACCTGTTCGAGCGCGTGACGGCGGCCCGCGCCAGGACGCTGGCGGCGTTCAAGCTGGTCGAGAGTTTCAAGGCCTGAAGCGACCGACCCGCAACGGCGAATTCTTATTTCGGCGGCACAGAGCCGGCGACGGGACTTCCGGGGACCACCGCGATATCCATATTGTGGGCGGCGGTAATCAACCAATGACCGCCGCGCTTGATAAATATCTGGGTAAACAAACCCTCGCGAGGCGTGCGCGCCGTGCCATCGGGATTCTTGTCGCCGCGCAGCCCCCACGTTTGGTGGGCAATGGCGACGTCCGGCTTGAGAAACCCTATGTTCAATTTCAGGTTGGTCCACACGCTGTCCTTGAACATCATTTGGTGGACCAGCGCATGGTTTTGCTTGATCTCGGCCGGCCCGACCCATCTCCGCCCATTGACTTGAACAAAATCGGCGTCTTCGGTGAAGAGGCTGGAAAGCGCCGCCATATCGTGGCGGTTCCAGGCGTTCTGCCAACGATTTTCGACTTGCTGGATCGCCGATTCAACGCCGGAAGGGGCCGCTTATCGCCTGCGAGCCATTGACCCTGCCGCCTCTCAGGCACAGGGCAAGGCCGTGCGCCTGGACACCTTTGCGCCGGGCAGCCGCTTCGAGGATGTGGTGCGCTTGTATGTGTTCGACAAGAAGCTTCGATTGTTGGCACTCGACGCGCTCGAACGCTTCGAGATGGCAGTGCGGGTGGATGTGGCACACCTGCTGGGGCAACGCGACCCGCGCGCCCACGAAGACCCGGCCTGCCTTCATGGAAATTTCACCAAGAAGGTCATCGCCAATGGACCGGACGCGGGCAAGACTCAGCATCAAGTCTGGTTGTCCAAGTACCACTCCATGCTGCACCGGGCGCGCAAGGCATTTCATCGACTTTGCACAGCCCAGCAATAACGATTTCCTGGTGGTCAACCAGTTCACCATCGCCGGCACCAAGCAGCCCCGCCGACCCGACGTGATCGCTTTCGTGAACGGCCTGCCCATGGTGGTGGTGGAGCTAAAAAATCCCGCCAATGAGCAGACCGACGTGTGGGATGCCTTTAACCAGCTGCAAACCTACAAGGAGGAGATCGGCGATCTGTTCAGCAGCAATACGGCCTTGGTGGTGAGCGATGGCTGGACAGGGCGCGTCGGCTCACTCACTGCCAACGCAGAGCGCATGCTGCCCTGGCGCACCATCGCCAATGAAGACGACCGGCCCCGTCTGCAGATGGAACTGGAAACGGTGGTGCGCGGATTCCTCAGGCCAGACCTGTTCCTCGACTTCGTGCGACACTTCGTGCTGTTTGAGCAGGACGGCGACACGATCATCAAGAAGATCGCGGGCTACCACCAGTTCCACGCGCTGCGCGAGGCGGTGCGCGCCACGGTGATCGCGGCACAGGACGCCGACAAAGGTGTGCTGGCGGTGCATGAAGAGCGCGCCACCTACGGCAAGGAGGTCCGGCCGGGTTCGCGCAAGGCAGGCGTGGTGTGGCACACGCAAGGCTCAGGCAAGAGCATCACCATGGCCTGCTATGCCGGCAAGCTGCGCATTCTGGTGCGGCGATGTCTGCAGAAGTGGAAGTACCCGACCGATCAGCAGCCCAATGCTGTGGAGCTGGTGCTGAAGCAGGCGGAAGAGCTGTCCAACAGCTGGACGATCTGACAACAAGTGCATGCCGCAGCGAGGATCAGACGTTGAACCGTAATTGGCAGCTGCGGGCCGCTTCGATGCAGGGGGGCCCCGCTTTCGTATCCGTTTTTCGCCCCCCCCAGCGGATACTGACTACGCTGCCTTCCATAGCCCAGCAGCCGCCAATCTACGCACCAACGCCGTTCGTTTGGCGTGCCGAACCATAAAGAGCCGCAGCGTGCGGTCAAATTCCTGGGTGTTGGACATCAGCGCGTATGCTTCCGCCAAATCGACGATCACGCGCGTCGCCTCTGCGTAGGACGCTGCCGTTGCACGTTCTGCATGGGAATGGATGGCATCCCAGCATTGCTCAAAATTGCTGGCCATCTTGCGAAGGTAGGTCGCGCGTTGTTTGCGCCGCTCGTCGTCCTGGCGCGCGCGTTCATTTGCCAATTGTCCCAAGCGCTGCTTCTCGGCCAAGTTTGCCAGTGCACGCAGTTCGGCAACGGTGCGTCGCACGGCAAGCGATGATACCGGCGCGCCGCTTTCCCTCTGCCACGCTAGAAATTCCGATTTGACGCGCCGTTCAGCCTGCTGCGACTCGCCGCGTAATAAAAGATTAAAGACCATTCGCATCTCGTTCTTGGACAGGCCAGCCACCCACGTTTCGACGCTGTCATCATCACGCCATTCGGCGGTCTCTTGGCTACCGGCTGCCGCTGCCGTCACCAGGTCGGGATCGATTTCAAGGAATTCGACCAGTGCTTGCTGGGCAGCAGAGAGCCGAGACATTCCCATCGGAACTGGCGGCTCAAGAGCGTCGTCATCGACGTCACCTCCAGTAACACCCGCGAGCCAGCCAAGATAGAGTGGGCGTAAATCGCCGCGCATCAATTCGTCGCGCAGCGGAACAAGACGCCCCATCCAACCTCGTCCATCCTCCATGCCGAACCGATCGTAATCTTCGCTTTCGTCGAGCGACCAGTCGATGATCCAGTGCGTCTTTGCGTCATCGACTGTCAATGCACAGTCTGTCATGAAGTGCTTCAAGTCGGATTTCTTGAAAACGCTATACGGAACCCTGAGCGCGAGTCGGCAACTACACCAATTGGCGGTGTACACAAAGGCGTCGAAATAGCGCCGCATCCATTGCGCCGGGTCGCCCTTCAGATCGCCCCAGTTGTACTCATTGACAAAGCTTGTCGCCGATATCGTCGCACGCGAAGAACGGGAACGAAGCTCGGCCATTTCATCTCTGGTCAACGGCTGGTCGATAGCCACGAATTCGTAATATTGGTACTCGCTCAATTCCAAAACTCCTACAAAACGACCGCAGCCGCCAACCCAACTGCTTTTCGATGTCATGACAAGAAGCGACACGAGACCGCCAAACTACGAAAGCCCCGTATCTACGGGGCTTTCGTGAGTTGCTGACGCCCTGAGGGACGCCATGAACCGATGAGTTCGGATCAGACGTTAAACAGGAAGTTCAACACATCGCCATCCTTGACCACGTATTCCTTGCCCTCGGCGCGCATCTTGCCCGCTTCCTTGGCGCCGCTCTCACCCTTGTACTGGATGAAGTCGTCATAGGCGATGGTTTGCGCGCGGATGAAGCCGCGTTCGAAGTCGGTGTGGATCACGCCGGCCGCTTGCGGCGCGGTGTCGCCCACGTGGATGGTCCAGGCGCGCACTTCCTTCACGCCGGCGGTGAAGTAGGTTTGCAGGCCCAGCAGCTTGTAGGCGGCGCGGATCAGGCGGTCCAGGCCAGGCTCTTCCATGCCCATGTCGGTCAGGAAGGCGGTCTTGTCGGCGTCGTCCAGGTCGGCGATTTCCGCTTCGATCGAGGCGCAGATGGCGACGATCGGGGCGTTCTGGGTGGCGGCGTAGGCGGTCAGCTGGTCCAGCAGCGGGTTGTTCTTGAAGCCGGTGTCGGAGACGTTGGCCACGTACATGGCCGGCTTGGCGGTGATCAGGCACAGCGGCTTGATCAGGGCCATTTCGTCGGCGTCCAGGCCCATGGCGCGCACCGGCTTGGCTTCGTTCAGGTGCGGCACGATGCGCTCCATGATGGCCAGCAGCTTGGCGGCGTCCTTGTCGCCGGAGCGGGCCTTCTTGTTCTCGCGGTGGATGGCTTTTTCCACGGTGCCCAGGTCGGCCAGCGCCAGCTCGGTCTGGATCACTTCGATATCGTCCAGCGGGCTGACCTTGCCGGCCACGTGGATCACGTTGTCATCTTCGAAGCAGCGCACGACGTTGACGATGGCGTCGGTTTCGCGGATGTGCGACAGGAACTGGTTGCCCAGGCCCTCGCCCTGCGACGCGCCCGCCACCAGGCCGGCGATGTCGACGAACTCGACGATGGCGTTGACCATGCGTTCCGGCTTGACGATCTCGGCCAGCGCGCCCATGCGCGGATCCGGCACTTCGACCACGCCGACGTTAGGCTCGATGGTGCAGAACGGATAGTTCTCGGCCGGGATACCGGCCTTGGTCAGGGCGTTGAAGAGGGTGGACTTGCCGACGTTAGGCAGGCCGACGATGCCGCATTGGAGACTCATGAAAAACCTTTAATTATCAATTTCGCCGGCAAGCGGCTGGTGAAAAACGGCCAGCGAGGGGCGTTTTCTGGATATTCGTGCTTTTTACAGCGTTCAAAGGTCAATTGTACCTCCCTCGCACCCACTCTTCAAAAAAACCGCCCACCCAGACTTGCATTCCGTCGCCAATCCTGTCGATCCGTCGGATTCCGCCCTGCCCTGCCATTCTCCCCGGCTACAATTGCCGCCATGAATACCAGCTCCCCTTTCCAACTGGCCTGGCGCTCGTTCTGGATGCTTAAAAAGCAACGCCAGGAGCCGCTGTGGGCGCAACTGGCGGTCGGCGCCGCGTTGGCGCTGCCGATCGGCTTCGGCATGATGCTGATTAACGGCTTGCTGACCGGCCGGGTAAGCGACCCCGGCTGGTGGCGCGCCTCCTTGTTGTTCAACCTGTTCAGCTGCCTGTGCGTGGCCTACAGCATGCTGGCGCTCACCCGCGCCGTCGAAAAACTGTTGCCGGCCGCCACCATCGAGCGCATGTCCGAGGCGGCCGACTGGCGCGCCGCGCTGCTCATCAACGCCATCGCCGTCGGCGGCGTCGTGCTCGGCGCCTCGTTCAGCCTGAGCCTGTACGCCTCGTTCACCGCCTGGGACGCCTGGGGCATGTTCATGCAGCACAGCGTGGCCAAGACCGAGTTCCTCGCCTTCGTCATAGTGGTGGCGGCGGCCAACTGGTTCTGGTGGCGCTTGCGGGTCAGGCAGGACCGGCTGCTGCACCAGGCGATGGAAGCCCAGCTGCGCCTGCTCCAGGCGCAGATCGAACCGCACTTCCTGTTCAACACGCTGGCCAATGTGCAGAGCCTGCTCGAGCGCGACACGCCGCGCGCCCGCCTGATGCTGGAAACCTTCACCGACTACTTGCGCGCCAGCCTGGGCCAGCTGCGCCACACCGACAGCACCTTGGCGGCCGAACTGGCGATGGTGCGCAACTACCTGACCTTGCTGCAGATCCGCATGGAAGACCGGCTGCGCTTCGAGATCGACGCCAGCGACGACGCGCTGGCGGCGAGCTTGCCGACGCTGCTGCTGCAACCGCTGGTGGAAAACGCCATCGAGCACGGCCTGGAGCCGAAGATCGAAGGCGGCCGCATCCGCATCCGCGCGCGCGTCGTCGACGGCCAGCTCGACATCTGCGTCGACGACGACGGCCTCGGCCTGGAGAGCCCGCGCCGTCCGCGCAAGCGCGGCAGCGGCATGGCCCTGCCCAACATCCGCGAACGGCTGCGCACACGTTACGGAAGCAATGCGGCGCTGACGCTGGCGCCGCAGGCAGTCGGCGTGCAGGCTTCGCTGTCCCTCCCCTACCGGACGCTGGCATGACGCGCGCGCTGATCGCCGACGACGAACCGCACCTGGCGCTGTACCTGAAGGAGCAGCTGGAACTGCTGTGGCCGGAACTGGAGATCGTGCACATCGCCCGCAACGGCGTGGAGGCGGCCGCATGCATCGAAGAGCTGGAGCCGGACCTGGCCTTCCTCGACATCCAGATGCCGGGCCTGAGCGGGCTGGAAGTGGCGCAGGGCATCGAAGGCGACACCCGCGTGGTGTTCGTCACCGCCTTCGACACCTATGCGGTGCAGGCCTTCGACCATTGCGCGCTCGACTACCTGCTCAAGCCGCTGAAGACCGAGCGCCTGGTGCAGATGATCGAACGGGTCAAGGCCACGCTGGCCCTGCAGGCGGCCGGCCGCAGCGCGCAGCCCGACGCGCGCCTGTCGCAGGCGCTGCACCAGTTGACGCGCGGACCGGCGGCGCCGGCGCGGCTGCGCTTCGTGCGCGCCGGCCAGGGCGAGTACGTGCACCAGATCGCCGTCGGCGACATCCTGTACTTCCACGCCGACGACAAGTACACGGTGGTGCAGACCAGCGCCGGCGAGCACCTGATCCGCACCACCATCGTCGAACTGAGCGAACAACTTGATCCGGAACAGTTCTGGCAGGTGCACCGCTCCACGCTGGTCAACCTGGACTACCTGGCCGGCACCCGGCGCGATGAAAGCAGCCGCCTGTTCCTGCGCATCAAGGGCCATGCGCGCGAGCTGCGCGTCAGCCGCGCCTACGTCCACCTGTTCCGGGCGATGTAGGCCGGTGGCGATTCGTCGGCGCGGCCGTCGATTCATCGCTTGCCGCTGCCGTCCACGCCGGCCCTGTGGGATCGTTGTCTCCTCGCAAACATTGATTCCACAGGACTCTTCCATGAAAAAAACCTTCTCGTTGTTGACAATGCTGATGTTGAGCGGCCCGCTGTCCGCGGCCGACGCCGCCCTGCTCGCGCCCTCCATGGTCACGCTCAAGGGCGGCGAATTCGTCATGGGCAGCAGCGCCAATCCGAAGGACGACGGCTACCCGGACTCGGAGCCGCTGCACACCGTCCACATCAAGAACTACCGCCTGTCGCGCTACGAGACCACGGTCGGGCAATTCCGCCAGTTCATCGAAGCCACCGGCTACCAGGCCGACGGCGACTGCTGGAAGCTGGCGACCAACGACTGGGGCATGGAAAACGGCAAGGCCGGCTGGAACGCCCCCGCCAACGCGCCCGGCGACTATTACCCGGTGATGTGCGTGAGCTGGGACGACGCCCACGCCTACCTGCAATGGCTGTCGAAGCAAACCGGGCGGCACTTCCGCCTGCCCAGCGAAGCGGAATGGGAATACGCGGCGCGCGCCGGCAGCAGCACCCGCTATCCGCATGGCGACGATCCGGCCGCACTGTGCCAATACGCCAACGTTTACGACCGCAGCGGCAAGACCGCCATCACGCGCCTGACCGGCAAGGACAGGAAGGAAATCGCCTGCGACGACCAGGCCGGGCTGACCACGGTGGTCGGCATGTACCAGCCGAACGCCTGGGGCCTGTACGACATGCTGGGCAACGCGGGCGAAGTGGTCGAAGACTGCCAGCACCTGAGCTACCAGGGCGCCCCCGCCAATGGCGCGCCCTGGACCACCGGCTGCGACCTGTTCCACGGCTCGTCCATGGTCATCCATCGCGGCGGCAACTACAACAGCGGCCCGGCCGGCGCCAGCCCGACCTACCGCAGCCATACCGGAACGGACAACCGCAGCAGCGTGGGCGAAGGCTTCCGCATTGCCGAGGATGCCAGTGGGGACGCGGTCCAGGATGCCGCCGCGAACGCCTTCGACGCCGGCCTGCTGAAGGCGCAGGCAGCCGAACGCAGCCGCCGCGCAAAATAGGCCCGCGCAACACCACGCAAAGGAATGGTGGACTTATTGCCGTATAGCACTATCATACAGACAACGCTATCTGCAGGAGTCCACGCCATGCCAGCAATCGCCGCAACGGCCCCGATCTACATGCGCAGCAGGCGATTCGATCGCCTGTTCGTGCTGGGCATTCCCCTGCTCGCGCTGGCCGTGGGCGCGCTGGCGCTCGGCTTCCCCGAATACTTTGTGCTGATCGTCTCGCTGGACCTGGCCTTGCTGGGTTACCACCATGTCATCTCCACCTACACCCGCCTGCTGTTCGACCTGAAGTCGGCGCGCCAGCACTGGGCCTTGCTGCTGCCCTTGCCGGTGGCGGTGTTTGCCGGCGTCTACCTGCTGATCGTCTGGGGTGGTTTGGCGGCGGTCGCCACGCTGTACATGCATTGGCAGTGGTATCACTACACGCGGCAAAGCGAGGGCATCAACAAGGCCTACGGCATGAAGACGCGCAGCGCCCAGGCCGGCAATGCCGGGTTCAACCGCGTCACGTTCTACCTGGTGCCGGCCGCCGCCTTCCTGATGATGAGCGCGCGTCCGGATTCCACTTTCCTGTCGATGGAAGTGTGGAAGCTGCCGGTGCCGCAATGGCTGGCCCTGGCCACCCTGGCGGCGGCGCTCGGCTGCCTGGCGTGGTGGCTGGCGGCGCAGCTGCGCGCGCTGCGCGACGGCACGCTGGGCCGGCTGCATTTCGCCTACCTGTGCTCGCACTACCTGATCTACCTGGTGTCATATGTCGCGATCCGCGACATCACGGGCGGCTGGCTGGTCATCAACGTCTGGCACAACGCGCAGTACATCGCCTTTGTGTGGCTGTTCAACTCCAACCAGTTCAAGGGCGGCGTCAGCCCCGAGCAGCGGGCGCTGTCATGGCTCAGCCAGGAAGGCCGCTGGCCGCTCTACCTGATGGCCTGCCTGGCGCTGACCGGCGTGGTGTACCGGTCGATCGACATGTCCAACGCCTACTTCGCCAACTACACGCTGGTGCCGCTGGTCGTGATCGCCTACCAGGGCATCAATTTCCATCACTACATCGTTGACTCCATCATCTGGAAGCTGCGCAAGCGCGACGTCCAGAGCGCGCTGAAGATCGTCTGACCATGCCGCACACCGGACTGGCCGGCAAGCCGGGCCGCTACCCCGTGCTCGATGCGCTGCGCGCCGTGGCGATCCTGCTGGTGCTGGCGCGGCACTGGGCGGTCGCTGCGCAGGCCACGTTCGGCGTGGTGCCCGGCGGCCCGCTGGCGGTGCTGTCGGCCAATGGCTGGATCGGCGTCGACCTGTTCTTTGTGCTCAGCGGTTTCCTGATCGGCAGCCATTTCGCCGGGCCGCATGCCGCGCCGTTCGAGCGTGCCTCGGTGCTGGACTTCTACCGCCGCCGCGCCTTCCGCACATTGCCGCTGTACTGGGGCGTGATCCTGCTTTGCTGGCTGGCCGCGCCATGGACGCAGGGTGCGGGATACTCCAGCCTGTCGTTCGCCACGCACCTGCTGTTCCTGCAGGATTACCTGGGCTCGGACGTCATGGTCACGCTGTGGTCGCTGGCGGTGGAAGAGAAGTTTTACCTGGCCACGCCATTGCTGCTGTTCCTGCTCACCCGGCTGGGCACGCGCTCCGCCTGCATCGTGCTGGCGGTGGTGATGGGAGGGGTATGCTGGGCCATGCAGAACAGTGCCCGGAGCATCGCGCCGGGCGATTATCCGGCCTTCTTCTGGGCGATACGCGCGCCGTTCCACCATGCCGTACTGGGCATCCTGGCGGGCGTGCTGGTCGCCGTCCAGCATGGCGCATCCAGCACGCGCCGCGCGCCGCGCGTGCTGTTCCTGGCCCTGGCGATGCTGCCGCTGTTGCTGCTGACGCATAGGGATTGGCTGACCCGGGGCGACTGGTCGACGGTGTGCGGGATCATCGCGCTGTCGTCGATGCTGTTCGCGCTGCTGGTGCGTTGCGGCCTGGCCGTCAATGCGCAGCTGCCTTCGTTTGGCGCCGCGCGGCCGCTGCGCCATATCGCGCGCTTGTCTTATGCGCTGTATCTGGTGCACTATCCGCTGATCGGGCCGGCCACAAAATTGTGCCAGGCCCTGCCCGCCGGCATGCAGCAGGCGCCCGTGCCGGGCAGCCTGCTGTTCCTGGCGATCTACGGCGCCATGTCCTGGAGTGCCGCGTGGCTGCTGCACGTCGCGCTGGAAAGGCCGTTCCTGCTGCTGCGCGACCGCGCTGTCGCAAGCAGTATCAACGCTCCTTCACGAACAGCGCGGTAATCATGCCCAGCACGCTCACGGCGATGACATAGTAGGCCGGCGCCAGCGGATTATTCTTCAGCATCAGCGCCACCACCACCGGCGTCAGGCCGCCGAAGATGGCATACGACACATTGTACGAGAACGACAGGCCCGAGAAGCGCACCTGCGCCGGGAAGGCCTTGACCAGCACGCAAGGCACGGCGCCCACCACGCCGACCGTGAAGCCGACCAGCGCATACAAGGGCAGCAGCAGATCGGGCCGTGCGTGCAGCGTGGTGTAGAACACGTAGGTGCTGATCGCCAGCAGCAAGGCGCCGCCGAACAAGGTGGCGCGCGCGCCGATGCGGTCGGCCAGCACGCCCGCCACCAGGCAGCCGATGGACAGGCACAGCGTCGCCAGGGTGTTGGCCATCAGCGAGGTATGCGGATCGAAGCCGTATATCTTTTGCAGCAAGGTCGGCGTCATCAGGATGACCACGACAATGGCGGCCGACAGCATCCAGGTCAGCAGCATCGACACCACCACCGCGCCGCGGTGATTGCGCAGCACGGTCTTGAGCGGCATTTCGGCGGCCAGCGCCTTGCGCTGCTGCAGCTCGGCGAAGACCGGCGTCTCATGCAGCCAGCGGCGCAGGTACATCGCGCCCAGCCCGAAGAAGCCGCCCAGCAGGAACGGCAAACGCCAGGCGCCGTCGAGCACCTGCTCCGGCGTGAAGGCGGTGTTGACGCCGGTGGCGACCACCGAGCCCAGCAAGATGCCGGCGGTCAGGCCGGCCGTCAGCGTGCCGCAGGCATAGCCGATATGGCGCGCCGGCACGTGCTCGGACACAAACACCCAGGCGCCCGGCACCTCGCCGCCCACGGCCGCGCCCTGCATCACGCGCAGCAGCAACAGCAGCATGGGCGCCGCCAGGCCGATGCCGGCGTAGGTCGGCAGCATGCCCATCAGCAGCGTCGGCACGGCCATCAGCAGGATGGACATGGTGAACATTTTTTTCCGGCCAAACAGATCGCCGAAGTGCGCCATGATGATGCCGCCCAGCGGACGCACCACATAACCGGCGGCGAAGATGCCGAAGGTTTGCACCATGCTCAGCCAGCCCGGCATGGCCGGCGGGAAGAACAGCTTGCCGATCACGGCGGTGAAGAAGACAAAAATAACGAAGTCGTAGAACTCCAGCGCGCCGCCCAGGGCGGCCAGCGACAGGGTCTTGTAATCCTGGCGGGTAAGCGGCCGGGCGGGTACGGTTCCGTGGTCCATGCCGGGGCCTGGGGCGATGGCTGCTGCGTTATCTTTTGTCTGCATGTGTGGTCTCGCTTTTGTTGGCGTTGTTATCGGTAGCCGGTTCGCGGCAAGCATAGAATACGCAATTTTCCCGGCGATGAGTAAACCGCAGCGACAAATGCTAGACTGCTGGGCGAAAATCCATCTCCCTATTCGAGGACACTCTATGCCATCCGCCCGCCCGCTTGCCGCGCTGACCACTTCCGCCCTGATAGCCGCTTTGCTGATGGGCGCACCGCCCGCGATGGCGGCCGCCAAACCGGCGGCCACGCAGCAGGCCGGACAAGCCCAGAAGCAGCTGGCCAGTCTGGCGGCGGCCTTCCACACGGCGCGCTGCAAATTCGATCCGCTGCTGTTCGCCACCGCCAATGGCGACGGCCGTTATGACGACCAGCTCGGCCTGGCCATCTCGCCCAAGGTGCGCGCGCAGCAATTCGCGCTGTACCGCCAGATGCAGAAGCAGCTGATGACGGTGCGCCGCGACCAGCTCGGCCAGCAGGAGCAGCTGACCTACGACCTGCTGTCCTATGAACTCAACAATGCGATGCAGCTGGAGTCCTTCCCGGAACACCTGCTGCCGCTGAACCAGCTCGACAACGTGCCCAGCGTCCTGGCCAACTACGCCGACGGCAACGGCTCGCAGCCGCTGGGCACGGTCAAGCAATACCAGGCCTACCTGAGCCGCCTGAACCAGTTGCCGGCATGGATAGACCAGGCCATCGCCAACATGAAGCAGGGCATGCGCAGCGGCATCGTACAGCCGAAGGCGATCACGGTGGCGATGCTGCCGCAGTTCCAGAACCTGCGCAGCGCCACGCCGGAAACGAGCATCTACTACTCGCCGGTGACGCGCTTCCCGGCCGGCTTCTCCGACGCCGACAAGCAGAAGCTGACCGCCGCCTACCGGCACACGGTGGACAGCAAGATCGCGCCGGCGCTGACCCGCCTGGTCAGCTTCGTGGAAAACGAATACCTGCCGGCCAGCCGCGCCAGCACCGGCTGGAGCGCGCTGCCGAACGGCGCCGCCTGGTACGCCGCCCGCATCAAGGACAGCACCAACCTGCCGCTGACGCCGGACGCGGTGCACGCGCTGGGCTTGAAGGAAGTGGCGCGCATCCAGCAGCAGCTGGCGGCGCTGGGCCCCAAGCTGGGCTACGACGGTCCGGAAAAACAATTGCCGCAGTGGGTGGCGGCGCAGGAAAAATTCAGGATCTTCACCACCGACGAGCAGGTGCTGGACGCCTACCGCGGCATCTACGCGACCGTGCAAACCAAGCTGCCGACCTACTTCAGCCTGATCCCGAAAGCCAGGCTGGAGCTGCACCTGGAGCCCGAGCTGACGCGCGCCACCGCGTCCGACCACTACACGCCGTCGGCGGCCGATGGCTCGCATCCTGGCGTGTTCTGGCCGGTGGTCAACGATCCGAAGAAGTACAGCCGGGTCGACATGGTCAGCCTGTTCCTGCATGAAGGCGTGCCCGGCCACCACCTGCACGCGGCCTTGCTGAAGGAACTGGACTTGCCGGACTTCCGCAAATTCAGCACCGAGAATCCGAACAGCGCGGCCTACACCGAAGGCTGGGCGCTGTACTCGGAAACGCTGGGCCGCGAGATGGGCTTGTATGAAGATCCGGTGGCCTACTACGGCCACCTGAACGCGGAAATGCTGCGCGCCGCGCGGCTGGTGGTCGACACCGGCATGCACGCCAAAGGCTGGAGCCGCGAGCAAGCCATCGCCTACCTGGCCGACACGCTGGGCTGGAGCGAGGCGCGCGCCAAGAACCAGATCGAGCGCTACATGGTATGGCCGGCGCAGGCGCTGAGCTACAAGATCGGCTCGCTGAAGATCCTGGAACTGCGGGCCCGCGCGCAGCAGGCGCTGGGCGACAAGTTCAGCTACCAGAAATTCCACGAAGTCGTGATCGGCGACGGCACGCTGCCGCTGCCTATCCTGGAAGCGCGCGTCGACCGCTGGATCGCCGCCAGCAAATAGAGCGCATGCACTGATCGTTTCGATTGAGGCAATGTTGCGAGTGTGATAGCTTGCAACATTACCTCGGGAGAGCCGTTCATGGAATTCCTTTTGTTTATCTTCGGCGTGTTCACGCTGAGCGTGGCCTGGCGCGCGCGCACGGAAGCGTCGCAGGCGCGCAAGATCGCCTCGGAATTGCAGCGGGAAGTGGATGCGCTGCGCGCGATGCAAACGACCATGCAGCGCGCCGCCGCGCCGCCGCCTCCAACGCCAGCAGCGCCAGCAGCGCAGCCTGCGCGCCCGGCGGCATCGATGCCGGCCTATGGGCCGATACCGACCACCATCCTGTCGCCGCGCCCCCCACAGCCCGCACCCGTCGCAGCACCGGCGCCGGTAGAGGCGCCCGCGCCCACGGCCCCATCGCCCCGCCCCGCTCGCGCCGAACCAGCGCCACCGCCTGCGTCCCGGCCTGAGCCAACGCCGCCGCGCTGGCTGGTGGCCGCCAAGGCCTGGCTCTTCGGCGGCAACCTGGTCGCCAAGCTCGGCTTGCTGATCCTGTTCATCGGCGTCAGCTTCCTGCTCAAGTACACCGCCGCCCGCGTGACGGTGCCGATCGAATTCCGCCTGGCCGGCATCGTGCTGGCCGACATCGCGCTGCTGGCCTGGGCCTGGCGCATCCGCCTGAGCCGTCCGGCCATCAGCCTGCCGGTGCAGGGCGCGGCGCTGGCCGTGCTGATGCTGGTGACCTTCGGCGCGTTCCGCCTGTACCAGCTGATCCCCGGCTCGCTGGCGTTCACGCTGCTGTTCGTGCTGACCGTCTTCACCTGCCTGCTGGCGGTGCTGCAAGAGGCCATGTGGCTGGCCATCTTCGGCATCGTCGGCGGCTTTGCCGCGCCCATCCTGGCATCCACCGGCGGCGGCAGCCACATCGGTCTGTTCTCGTACTACGCGCTGCTCAACGCCGGCGTGTTCGCGCTGGCCATGCTGCGCTCGTGGCGTCCGCTCAATCTGCTGGGCTTTGCCTTCACCTTCGCCATCGGCACCGCCTGGGGCGTGCTGCGCTACACGCCGGACCATTATCTGTCGGTGCAATTGTTCCTGCTGTTGTTCTTCGCCTTCTACGTCTCGATCCCGCTGGCGTATGCAAGCCGGCAATCGGTCAAACTGAAAAACTATGTCGACGGCACGCTGGTGTTCGGCACGCCGATGCTGGGCTTCGGCCTGCAGTTCAGCCTGGTGCGCGGCTACCCGTTCGGCGTGGCCTACTCGGCGCTGGCGCTGGGCCTGTTCTACATAGTCCTGGCCAGCGTGCTGCGCCGGCGCGACAAGGTCGCCCTGCTGGCCGACGCCTTCCTCGCGCTGGGCATCGTGTTCGGCACGCTGGCGATACCGTTCGCGCTCGACGGCCGCTGGACTTCCGCCGCGTGGGCGCTGGAAGGCGCGGGCATCGTCTGGATCGGACTGCGCCAGAAACAGACGCTGGCGTGGATGTTCGGCCTGCTGGTGCAAGCCGGCGCCTGGCTGTCGTTCTTCGGCACCGTCGCCGGAATGTCGCCGGAAAGCGCGCTGGCATCGAATCTGTGGCTGGGCTTCATGCTGCTGTCGATCACCGCCTTCCTGATGGCGACCCGCTTCCGCGCCCAGCAAGACAGCGGCGCCAAATTGTTTGCCGCGCTGGCGGCGCTGTTCCTCGCGTTCGCGTCGATCTGGATGGTGGCCGGCGCCTGGACCGAAATCTTCCTGCGCACCGACGGCGCCAGCCAGGCCAACCTGCTGGTGGTCAGCGCGCTGGCGGCGGCGGCGGCGCTGTACTTCATCGGCCGCAAGATGGCGTGGCAACTGGCCAGCGGCTTCGCCCTGGTCGCACAAGCCGTCGCTGGCGTGATGCTGGCCGTGCTGGCGCTGACGCAATGGAACTGGATCGCCGCCACACCCGACCTGTTCGACCGGCCGATACTGGGCGCGGCCATGATCTGCGCCGGCGCCCTGTTCAGCAGCTGGGCCCTGATGCGCCACGACGGCCAGCAAGCCGGCAGCGCCGGCTACGGCCTGTCCCGCCTGGCAATGCTGTGGGCCGGCCTGTGGTGGTTCGGCCTGATCCTGCCCGACCTGGCCGGCTGGCTGGCTATCCGCTACCAGATCATGACCACCGGCGCCTGGGCCAGCGACGACATCCTCGGCCCCGCCATCTACGGCATGCTGATCGCCGCGGGCACCGTGGCGATCGTGATGCTGGCGCGCCGCCTGCAGTGGCGCAGCCTGCGCGCACTGACGGCGCCGGCCTGGGTGGCGTTGGCCGTCGCCAGCGCATTGATGCTGGGCGGCCTGTATGCCGACAACCGCCTGCCCGCCGCATCCACCTGGCTGGCCTACGCCGCGCTATGGCTGGCGGGCGAATGGCTATTGCGCGTCTGGCCCGCCAACGGCTGGGCGCTGCGCGACGTCCCGCTGCAACTGCTGCACATCGTGCGCACCGGCGGCCTGTGGCTGATGATCTGGCCGGTCGCGGCGATCTGGATCACGCGCTGGCTGCACGGCGCCAACAGCGCCGAAGCGCAGCTGCTGGCCGACGCCGGCTGGGAGACCAGCGCCAGCTGGGCGCGCTTCATTCCGGCCTGGCTGATGATGGCCGCCATCGGCTGGCTGATGCAGCGCTGCCGCGCCGGCGGCTGGCCGGTCGCGCCGCTGGCCGCATGGTACCGGCGCAGCCTGATCCCGCTGGCCTGCGGCTGGGCGCTGCTGCTGGTGGCGCTCTGGAACCTGTCGCAGAACGGCGCCATGGCGCCGCTGCCCTACCTGCCGTTGCTGAACCCGCTGGACCTGACGACCTGCTTCGCCATGCTGATGGCCCACGGCTGCTACCGGCTGCTGCGCGACAAGGATGAAGCCGGCACGTTGCGCCAGCACCTGTTCAGCGCCTGGCCGCCGAACTGGGTGGCGCCGCTGCCGCTGTTCGCCGCGCTGGCCGGCTATGGCTGGCTCAACCTCGCGCTGCTGCGCACCGTCTCCAACTACATGAAGGTGCCGTATGAATTCGACGCCATGTTCGCCTCGCAGTTCGTGCAGGCGATGCTGTCGCTGGTGTGGAGCGTCACGGCGCTGCTGATGATGCGCTACGCCGCCAGGCGGGTGCTGCGCGCCGTGTGGATAGGCGGCGCGGTGCTGCTGGCCCTGGTGGTTGCCAAGCTGTTCCTGGTCGACCTGTCCAACGTGGGCGGCGTCGAGCGCATCGTTTCCTTCGTCGGCGTGGGCGCGCTGATGGTCGGCATCGGTTATCTGGCGCCCTACCCTACAGAAACGGACAAGTCATGAAGAACATCCTGATCGCGGCGGCGGCCGCATCGGCCATCGCCTCGGCGGCGGCCAGCGACGCGCCGCAGGACTACACCCACCTGCTGCCGCTGACCGCCAGCGCCAAACAGGGCGTGCTGCAAGTGCGCCTGCCCAAGGACGTCTACCTGCACGCGCGCTCGCCGCTGCTGGACGATGTACGGGTGTTCGACGCCAGCGGCGCCATGCAGCCGTTCGCGCTGCGCACGCCGGCGCCGGCCGCGCGCACCAGCCGGCGCGAGCTGCCGGCCGCCATCTTCCCGCTGATGAGCACGGCGACAGCGGCCGGGCAGCTGGACCTCGATGTCAGCACGGCCACCGACGGCCGCCTGCTGTCGGTCAAGGTCCGTCCCGACAACGCGCGCGACCAGGCCGCCCAGCCGCCGCACTTGGCGGGGCTGGTGCTCGACCTGGGCAAGGATGCGGCCGACACGCCGGTCAGCGCGCTGCGCTTCACGCTGCCGTCCGGCCAGCGCGAGTACAGCGCACAAGTCTGGCTGGAGACCAGCGCCGACATGAAGCACTGGGATACCGTCGGCGCCGCCGACCTGAACTGGCTGGTCAACCAGGATGCGCAAACGCTGTCCAACGACCGCCTGGAGTTCGACGCGCGCAGCTTCCGCTATGCCCGGCTGAACTGGCGCAGCGGCACGCCGGTCCAGTTCGCCGCCATCACGGCCGAGCATCTGGTCCACGCCGATGTCGCCCAACCCACCGAGCAACTGCTGCTGCAGGCGGCGACCGGCAGGCAGGCACAGGACCTGGTCTACGCCGTGCCGCCCGCCGTCGCGCCGGGCAAGGCCGGGCTGCAATTCAGCGAAGCCAATATCGTGTTGTCCGGCACGCTGGGCACCTATCGCGAACTGCCGGCAAGGCAAGCGGGACCAGGCCCGGCCTGGCGCTTCGATCCGCTCGCCAGCGCGACGTTCTACCGCATCGCGCAAGGCGAGCAGGTGCGCAGCTCCGGCGACCTCGAAGTGCCTCCCGTGCATGCGACGCAATGGGTGCTGCGGACCACCGCGCCAACAACAGCAAGGCCCGCTTTACGATTGAGCTGGCAGCCGGCCACGCTGGTCTTCCTCGCCAACGGCAACGGTCCCTACACGCTGGCAGTCGGCCGCGAGCGCGCAGCGCCGGTGGTGCGCGAGTTGAGCCAGGTCGCGCCCGGCTTCTCCGATGCGGAATTGCAGAAGCTGGAACCAGCCAGCGCCGGCCCGGCCAGGCAGCAACAAGGCAGCGGCGCACAGGACGCCACGGCGGCGCTGAGCGCGGCCAACGCCGCCCGGCAGCGCCTGTTGGTGCTGTGGGGCGTGCTGCTGCTGGGCGTGGCCGTGCTGGCGTTTATGGTTTGGCGCCTGCTGCGCCCATCACGTTCATGACGGCCAGGGTCATCGCCTGGGCGGCGGTCTTGATCGACGGCTCCGGCACCGGCGCGTAGTACGGCGAATGGTTGAAGGCGATCGGCTTGCCGCCCGGCCTGGCCGCCTCGGCCACCGCCTTCGGATCGTAGACGCCGGTGAAGAAGAACATGCCCGGCACGCCCTCGTTGACGTAGGCCGAGAAGTCTTCGCTGGCCGTCATCGCCGGCATGCGCGCGACGTTGGCGTCGCCGAAGGCTTGCTTCAACACGCCCTCGGTGCGCTTGACCAGCGCGTCGCTGTTGTCGATGGCGGCGCCGCCGGTGATCAGCTCGACATCGGGCGCCGGCGCGTCGGCCATCGCGGCCGAGGCGTTGGCGACGCGGCGCACGCCGGCCAGCAGTTTCGCCCGTACTTCCGGGCTGTATGAGCGTATCGTGCCGCGCACCCGCACACTGTCGGGGATGATGTTGCCGACCGTGCCGCCGTTGATCGCGCCGATGGTGACGACGCCGAATTCCTTGGGGTCTTTCTCGCGGCTGACGACGGTCTGCACATCGACCACGAAGCGGGCGGCGATGGTGATCGGGTCGAGCGCCTTGTCCGGCGCCGAGCCGTGGCCGCCGCGGCCCTTGAAGGTGATCTCGATGGCGTCCGAGTTCGACGACACCGGCCCGCTGTTGTAGCCGATGGTGCCGTAGGCCAGCGGCCAGCTGTGCAGCGCGAAGGCGTAGTCCGGTTTCGGGAAGCGCTTGAACAGGCCGTCGTCCAGCATGGCCCTGGCGCCGCTGACGGTTTCCTCGGCCGGCTGGCCGATGAACATCAAGGTGCCCTTCCACTGCGACTTCAGCGCCACCAGCGCGCGCGCCGCGCCCAGCCAGGCAGTCATGTGGACGTCGTGGCCGCAGCTGTGGGCCACCATCGTGTCCTTGCCGTCCAGCAGCGCGTGCGCCTTGCTGGAATAGGCATAGCCGGATTTCTCCTCCATCGGCAGGCCGTCGAGCTCGGTGCGCACCAGCACGGTCGGGCCGGCGCCGTTCTTGTAGATGGCCACCACGCCGGTCTTGCCGACCTTTTCCGTCACCTCGAAGCCGATCGCGCGCATCTCGGCGGCCAGCCTGGCGGCCGTGCGTTCTTCCTGGAAGGCGATTTCGGGATGGGCGTGCAGATCCTTGTAGATCGCGTCGAGCTTGGGATACATGCCGTTGATCTGGCTGGCGACGGCGGAGGCGTCCGGAGTCTGGGCTTGGGCGGCGTGGACGATCAATAATGCGGCAAGCGGGAGCAGCTTCATCGGTGGTTTCCTTGGTTAACCCGGGGGTCAAGTCTGACATTCGGACACGGTCTCTGCCGTAGCAGAGTCTACGGCAGAGACCGTGTCCGAATGTCAGACTTGCCCCCCGCAGTTGGACCAGCATACCACCGGCGGATCAGGCCGTATGCAACTTCATCGTGGCGGCGTCGAACTTGCCTTCGACGATGAGCGGCATCACCAGCAGCGACTTGTCGATCGCCTGCTCGATCAGCTCCTGGTCTTCGCGGCGCGGACGGTGCAGCACGAAATCGGCCACCTGCTGCGCCAGGCTGAGCGTGCGCGGATGGCCGATGCCCAGGCGCAGCCGCCAGTAATCCTGCGTGCCGAGCGCGGCGGTGATGTCCTTCAGGCCGTTGTGGCCGCCCGAGGAACCGCCTTTTTTCAGGCGCGCGGCGCCGGGCATCAGGTCCAGCTCGTCGTGCACGACCAGCACTTCGTCCGGCAGGATCTTGAAGAAGCGGCACAGGCCGCCGACCGACTGGCCGGAGCGGTTCATATACGTCTGCGGCTCCAGCAGATAGACTTCCTGGCCGGCGACCGCGCCCTTGGCCATCAGCGCGTTGTACTTGGTCTCGCGCTGCAGGCGGGCGCCGATGTCGTTGGCGAGATTGTCCACCAGCCAGAAGCCGGCGTTGTGACGGGTTTGTTCGTATTCGGGGCCGGGATTGCCGAGGCCGACGATGAGACGTATGGACATGAGATGCTCAGTCAAATAAACGTGATTATCGCGCAAACCCGCACTGCGGCCACATGGGGTCAACGCTCAAGCATAAAAAAAGCCCGCTTGGCACAGGCCGGCGGGCTCTCCTCCTGCAACCGCCCGGAGGCGGCGTCTGTGATTACTTCTTGGCCTTGGCGGCTGGCTTGGCGTCAGCAGCTGGGGCTTCAGCAGCAGCGGCTTCAGCAGCTACGTGACCGGCAGGTACCGAAGCGGTAGCGATGGTCAGGTTCGAACCGTGGGTGACTGCGGTCACGCCGGCTGGCAGGACCAGGTCGGCGATGTGCAGCGAGTGACCAACGTCGATGTTCGACAGGTCAACGGTGATGAACTCTGGCAGGTCTTTTGGCAGGCACGTCACTTCGATTTCGTTGGCGACGTGGCTGATGGTGGCGCCGTGCAGCTTGACTGCCGGGGACACGTCGGCGTTAGCGAAGTGCAGAGCCACTTTCATGTGCACTTTGGCGTTTGCATCAACGCGCTGGAAGTCAGCGTGCAGAACCAGTTGCTTGAACGCGTGGACTTGGAAGTCGCGCAGCAGAACTTGCTGGGTGACGCCGTCGATTTCCAGATCCAGGATCGACGAGTGGAAGGCTTCTTTTTTCAGCGCGTGGTACAGCGCGTTGTGATCCAGCGAGATGGTCACTGGCGCTTCGGTACCGCCGTAGATGATGCCAGGGGTTTGGCCCGAATTGCGCAGGCGGCGGCTCGCTCCGGAACCTTGCAATTCGCGTTTGAATGCAACAACTTTCATGTGTAACTCCAAAAATAACAGGGCTCGCGCCCCGTGTTATGAAGCCCCCGCGACCAGGGTGCTTCGAAAATGAGCGCATGGCGCTCATGAAACTGGGAAAAGCAAAGGCGCGACAAGCATTTCTCGCCTGTCGCGCCATGAAAAACCGGCTAAACCGTTTATCTTTAGTCGATAAACAGGGAGATCACGGAATCGCCCTTGATGATGCGTTTGAACGTCTCGGCCAGCAGCGGTGCGCAGGTCAGCTGGCGGATCTTGCCGCAAGCCTTGGCCGCGTCGGACAGCGGTATCGTGTCGGTCACGACCAGCTCGTCCAGCGACGAATTGGTGATGCGCTCGATTGCCGGGCCGGACAGCACTGGGTGGGTGCAATACGCGATGACTTTCTTGGCGCCGCGCTCTTTCAGCACTTCGGCAGCCTTGACCAGGGTACCCGCGGTGTCGACCATGTCATCCATGATCACGCAGTTGCGGCCTTCGACTTCGCCGATGATGTTCATCACTTCGGACACGTTGGCCTTGGGACGACGCTTGTCGATGATGGCCAGGTCGCAGCCCAGGCGTTTCGCCAGGGCGCGCGCACGTACCACGCCGCCGACGTCCGGCGACACCACCAGCAAGTCCTGGTAGTTCTTCTTCTGCAGGTCGCCCAGCAGAATAGGCGAAGCGTAAATATTGTCCACCGGGATGTCGAAGAAGCCCTGGATCTGGTCTGCGTGCAGATCCATGATCAGGACGCGCTCGACGCCCGCTTCTTCCAGCATGTTCGCGACCACTTTGGCCGAGATCGCAACGCGCGCCGAACGCGGGCGGCGGTCTTGACGGGCATAGCCGAAGTAAGGAATCGCTGCGGTGATACGGCCAGCGGACGCGCGTTTCAGGGCGTCAACCATCAGGATCAACTCCATCAGGCTGTCGTTGGTCGGGGCACAAGTCGATTGCAGAACGAAGACGTCTTTACCGCGCACGTTTTCGTTAATCTCAACCATCACTTCGCCGTCCGAGAATTTCGAAACGTTTGCCTTGCCGAGAGGGATGCCGAGATTTTTAGCGACTCCTTCTGCCAATGCAGGATTAGCGTTGCCGGTAAAAACCATCAGGTTTTCGAAAGCCATTGGGAGTCCCAGAGATAGTCGATGAAATTTTTGAAAAGTCGCCAGCGTAAGCCGCCAGGCGCTGTACTTAGAACTTGGTGTATGGTTCGCGCTGGGGCGACGCCATCTTTGCCCTACCTGGCCGGAGACAAGCTACGCCTCGACGGGTCCAGATACAAACGAATGGCAGGGGAACAAGGATTCGAACCTTGGTATGCTGGAATCAAAATCCAGTGCCTTAACCAGCTTGGCGATTCCCCTACGCAACTGACTGCTTGTCGTTACATGGCCGGTATTTTACAGCCATTTTCACGCTAAGCCAAATTTTTTTACCGCCTCACAACTTTTCGATGATCGGGTGGCGATCCAGCGCTTTGGCTTTCCAGGCTTTCCACTTCGCCGGCACTTTTGCAAGCACCGCATCCGCTTCGTTCTCGGTTGCTACCGCACTGAACACACAAGCACCGGAGCCAGTCATCCTGGCGTCACCGTAAGCGCCGAGCCATTCTATCGCCTCTGCCACCGGCGGGAATAACTGCGTTGCTACTTGCTGCAAGTCGTTCTTTCCAAACCCTTTTAAACCGATTCGATTTTCGAGGTGGCTGGAAAAGTCCGTTATTATGACGACCGGAGTATCCCTTGTCAAATGTTCTGAGCAAAAAATTGCAGCCGTCGGCACCGCGACGCCCGGTTCGATGACGACATACCAGCAATCCGGCGCTTTGACCGGCCGCATCGCCTCCCCCACGCCTTCGGCAAAGGCGGTCTGGCCGAAGATGAAAAAAGGGATGTCCGCGCCCAGCGGCAGGCCCAGCGCCATCAACTCTTGCTTGCTTAGACCGGCCCGCCACAAATGGTTCAACGCCATCAGCGTGGTGGCCGCGTCGGACGAGCCGCCGCCCAGGCCGCCGCCCATGGGCAGGATCTTGTCGATGGCGATGTCGACGCCGGCCGGCAGCGCGCCCTGGCGGCGCAGCACCTCGGCCTGCAGCAGCCGCGCGGCGCGTATGATCAGGTCGCTCTCTTCCGGCACGCCGGGCAGCTCGGTCACGCGGCGGATCTGGTGGTCGTCGCGCAGCGCGAAATGCAGCGTGTCGCCGTGGTCGATCAACTGGAACACGGTTTGCAGCAAATGGTAGCCGTCGGCGCGGCGGCCGTTCACGTGCAGGAACAGGTTAAGCTTGGCCGGAGCCGGGCAATTCTTCAGACTGGTCATGGAACTTCTTATTCTGCGTTCGGGCGGATCGCGATGCGGATCGCCATGTCATCGACCTGCCCCGCGCCGAGGCGCGTGAGGTCGATGCGTTTCGGTTGCGATACAGGGGCCGCGCCGCTGCCTTGCAAGGGCTCTTGCCATGTGACGTATTCGACTTTCCAGCCGTCGCGGGTGATCACGCTGTCGTTGGCCGGCGAGGCGACGAAGCGCTTGCCGCTGGCGTCGGTGGCATAGCCTTGCAGCCAGTCGCGCAGGCCGGAGACCGGCAGCGTCCAGCCCAGCGTCTGCGCGGTCAGGCTGTCGAGGTCGGGCGCGGTGCGCGGCGCCTTGCCGCTCTGCGTGAGCGTGGCCGATCCCGGCGCGACATGGATGACGGCGACGATCTGGCCGGTCGGCGAGATCATGCTGACGTCGGTGGCGGCCTTGCTCTGCCGCCAGCTGAACTTGCCGCTCAGCGATTCGCGCTTGCCGTCCTTGCTGTAGTTGATGGCGATGCCGCCGCCGAGCTCGATGCTGTCGCGGTACGGCGCGACCACGGCGCTCGAACGCGGTGCGGAGGTGGTGGCGCAGCCGGCCAGCACCGCAGCGGCCAGCGCGGCGGCGAGCATGGCGGCGGGGGCGCGGCGGCGCAGCTTGAAGATGGTCATCGGGTATCGCTTACAGGCTTTGGTTTAAACGGGCGAGCGTGCTTTTGAGCGCGTCGTTTTTCGGGTCTTTGGTTTGCGCTTCCTGCCACATCTGCTGGGCGCCGGTCTTGTCGCCCTTGACGAACAGCACCTCGCCCAGGTGGACGGCGATCTCGGGATCGCCGCGCAAGGCGTAGGCGCGGCGCAGCAAGGCTTCCGCTTCGTTCAGGTTGCCCATGCGGTACTGCACCCAGCCCATGCTGTCCATGATGAAGGGATCGCCCGGCGCCATCTTCATGGCCTTGTCGATCAGCGTATAGGCTTCCGGCAGGCGCTCGTTGCGCTCGGCCAGCGAGTAGCCCAGCGCGTTGTAGGCGTGCTGGTTGTCGGGCGCGGCGATCATCACCTGGCGCAGCGTCTTTTCCATCAACTCCACCTGGCCCATCTTTTCGGCGATCAGCGCGAAGTCGTACAGCAGGTCGGGATTGTCCGGATAGCGCTTGACGGCGTTTTCCAGCACCACGTAGGCGGCGCGGTTGTCGCCGGCATCGCGCAGGATCTGGGCGTCGGCCTGGAAGACCTGCGCCTGGTCGACGGCCTCGGTCGGCTTCAGTTCGGCCAGCTGCTTGCGGGCCTCGTCGACCTTGCCCTTGCGGGCCGTCAGCTGCGCCATCTTCATGCGCGCGGCCAGGTAGATTTTTTCATCGGCGCCGTCGACCTTGTCGAGCCAGTTGTAGGCGGCGTCGTAGTCGTTGCGCTGCTCGGCGATCTGCGCCAGTATCATCAGCACCTTGGACGGGTCGCGCTCGTCGCTCGGATGGTCGGCCAGCACCTTGACGAAATCGCTGAAGTATTTCTCCGCGCTGGGCATGTCGCTGGACTGCATCGCCATCACGCCCAGCGCGTACAGCGTGGCCAGGTTGTCCGGCTGCTCTTTCAGCAGGGTCAGGAATTCCTTGCGGGCGGGGCCGGTCTGCTTGGCGTCGGCCAGGATGCGGGCATAGGCGGCGCGCACTTCACGCGACTTCGGATATCTGTCCAGGAAAGTGGACAGCACTTTCAGCGCGGTGTCGATGTCGCCGGACACTTGCGCCATGGTCAGGACGGCCAGCTCGGAATCGGGCTTGATGCGCAGCGCCTGTTCCGCCTGGGCGCGGGAGCGCTCGTTGTCGCCCAGCGCGAAGGCGCCCTGCGCCAGGATCAGGTGGCTTTCCAGCGTGCCGCTGTAGGGCGCCAGCACGCGCTCTTCCAGCGCGTAGGCGGCGCGCTTGTCCTTGGCGCGCAACAGGAATTGCTGCATCTGGAACATGGCCAGCGGCCGCGTCTGCACCGGCGCGGCCTTCAGGCGCGCGGCAAAGATCTGCTCCGCCTCGCCCAGGTCGTCGTTGACGACGGCGAAGCCGAGGAAGTATTGGGTGGCCTCGTCCGAGTCCGGCGCCAGGCTGCGCCACAGGCGGATGGCCGACAGCGCTTCCGGGCCCTGCTTGGCGCTCAGCGCCATCTCGGCGGCGCGGCGCGCCAGGCGCGGATCGCGCGTCTGCTGGGCCAGCGCCAGCAGGGTGATGTAGGCGCCCTGCCACTGCCCCTGCTTGAATTCCAGCTCGGCCTTGGTGATGCGGAACAGCATGTCGCTGGTCAGCTCGACATTGGGCAACGCCTCCTCGGCCGGCGCCGGTGCGGCAGCGGGCGGCGCAGGGTTCTCCGCCGCCGCGTCGGCGGGCGCCGCAACGGCGGACTCCGGCTCTTTTTGCGGCGCGACGGCGCACGCGGACAGCAAGGCGGAGAAGGTTACAATGGCGAAAGCGTTTTTCAAGGGAAGATCCTGGCAAGTCGGCAAAAGGTACAGAGGCTATCGGATTCTACGCGCAACACCCCGATTGCGTCTTTTGATAGTGGACTGTAGCGCTTAAATTGGGAGCGAAGGACGCGCAGGCGGCGCGCAGGGCAAGGCGCAAAGCGCAGCGATAGCGAGCTATCGCGAGCATTTGCAACGCCGCCCTGCGCGTCGCCTGCGCGGCAAGCGCTTCCGATTTAGGCGTTACAGTTCACTAGTGTAACCAAATATTCCGCCGCAGCCAGAGTGTCACCGCTCATTATTTCGACTCTTAGCCATCCAGATGCCAGAATTACCAGAAGTTGAAGTCACCCGGCGCGGCGTCGCGCCGCATATCGAGGGCCGCACCGTGCATCAGGTGGTGCTGCGCCGCGAAGGCTTGCGCTGGCCGTTTCCGGCGCAACTGCCGCAGCTGCTGGCCGGCCACCAGGTGCTGCGCACCGGCCGCCGCGGCAAATACCTGCTGTTGCACTTCGACCATGGCACGCTGATCATCCATCTCGGCATGTCGGGCCACCTGCGCATCATGCCGTCCGATATCGAACCGGAAAAACATGATCATTTTGATCTCGTGGTCGCGACCCCGGACGGCCTGCGCGTGCTGCGCATGAAGGACCCGCGCCGCTTCGGCGCGGTGCTGTGGCACGACGCCGCCGACGGCCTGCTGGAACATCACACGCTGCTGCGCGAACTGGGCGTGGAACCGCTGGAGGCCGGCTTCAGCGGCAAATTGCTGTACGATCAAACCCGGCAGCGCAGCGCGCCCGTCAAACAGGTGCTGCTGGCGGGCGACATCGTTGTCGGAGTCGGCAATATTTATGCTTCGGAAAGCTTGTTCCGCGCCGGCATCAACCCGAAGACGCCGGCCAAACGCATCAGCCTGGCGCGCTACGACAAGCTGGCCCAGGCCGTGCGCGAGATCCTGGCCGAGGCCATTGTCCAGGGCGGCAGCACCTTGCGCGATTTTATTAGCGTCAACGGACAATCCGGGTATTTCCAGCAGACTTATTTCGTCTATGATCGTGCAGGTGTTCCCTGCAAGGTGTGCGCGGCGCCGATACGGCAGATCAAGCAGGGCCAACGGTCCACGTTCTACTGTGTGAATTGTCAGAAATGAATTGCCAAGCGAATTTACATTAATAAGGGCAGAGGCGATGGTCAGGGATTTCGAGCAATACAGCGCCTGGCGGCAAGGCGTCGTCACGGCGCTAAAAGATTATCAAGCCTGGGTGGCCGGCGCGTCCCTGACCGACGCCGCCACCGACCAGCGCATCGTGCGCACGCTGGCGCGGCTGGCCGACGACAAGTTGTCGGTGGCCTTCGTCGCCGAATTCTCGCGCGGCAAATCGGAATTGATCAACGCCATTTTCTTTGCCGACTACGGCCAGCGCATCCTGCCGTCCGCCGCCGGCCGCACCACCATGTGCCCGACCGAGTTGATGTACGACGCCAGCTTCGCGCCGTCGATCCGCCTGCTGCCGATCGAGACGCGGGCCGAGAACCTGTCCACCAGCGACTACCGCGACCAGCCGGCCGCCTGGACCGTGCTGCCGCTGAACCTGGACGCCGGCGCCGACATGCACGAGGTGTTCAAGCAGGTCAGCATGACGCGCCACGTGCCGGTCGAGGAAGCCAAGCGCTACGGCCTGTACGACGAGGACGATCCCGACATGCCGGTCACCCTGGACGACGCCGGCCTGGTCGAGATTTCGCTGTGGCGCCACGCGATCATCAACTTTCCGCATCCGCTGCTGAAGCAGGGCCTGGTGATCCTCGACACGCCGGGCCTGAACGCCATCGGCACCGAGCCGGAGCTGACGCTGAACCTGATCCCGAACGCGCACGCGGTGCTGTTCATCCTGGCCGCCGACACCGGCGTGACCAAGAGCGACATCGAAGTCTGGCGCAAGCACATCGGCGCCGGCGCCGGCCGCCTGGTGGTGCTCAACAAGATCGACAGCATGTGGGACGAGCTGCGCAGCGAGGCCGAGATCGACATCGAGATCGAGCGCCAGCAGGCCAACGTGGCGCACGTCTTGGCGCTGGAGCCGCGCCAGGTGTTCCCGGTGTCGGCGCAGAAGGCGCTGGTGGCCAAGATCAACCAGGACCCGGCGCTGCTGGAGCGCAGCCGCCTGCAGACGCTGGAGGGCGCGCTGTTCAACGAGCTGATCCCGGCCAAGAAGGAAATCGTGCGCAAGCAGCTGAGCGAGGAATTGCACGCGCTGAGCACGGCGCAGCTGGCGATGGTCAACGCCCGCAGCCGCGGCGTGGTCGAGCAGCTGCATGAGCTCAAGGGCCTGCGCGGCAAGAACCAGAGCGTGATCGCCCACATGATGCGCCGCATCGACGTGGAGAAGAAGGAGTTCGACGCCAGCCTGTTCAAGCTGCAGGCCACGCGCGCCGTGTTCACGCGCCTGTCCACCGAGCTGTACACCAGCATGGGCATGGACCTCGTGCGCGACGACATCGAACAGGTGCGCCAGGAGATGCAGCGCAGCCGCTTCTTCACCGGCGTGCGCGAGGCGGTGCGCAACTACTTCGAACGCATCCGCGCCAGCCTCGACGCGGCCGAGCACAAGACGGTGGAGATCAGCGAAATGATGGGCGTGATGTACCGCCGCTTCTCCACCGAGCACGGACTGACGCTGGCCTTGCCGATGCCGTTTTCGCTGGAGCATTACCGCGAGGAGATCGAGGCTATCGAGGCGATCTACTACAAGCAGTTCGGCACGGCGACCTTGCTGACCACCAGCCGCGTGGTGTTGATGGAGAAGTTCTTCGACACCATCGCCTCGCGCGTGCGCGGCTGCTTCCGCGCCGCCAACAACGATGCGGAGGCGTGGCTGAAGGTGATCATGGCGCCGCTGGAGGCGCAGATCCGCCAGCACAAGGATCAGTTGAAACACCGGCTGGCGTCGATCCAGCGCATCCACGATGCGACCGACAGCCTGGAACAGAAAATCGACGCGTTTGAAGGCAGCCAGCAGGAGCTGGAGGCGCAGAAGGCGCGGCTGAATGAATTGGCGGGGCAGATCAGCATCGCCATCAACGCGGAATTCGTGGCGCTGGACGCCGCCGCTTAAGACTTAGGAAAAGAATGAAGGTTGTAGCAGGTGAGAATTTTGCGGATCCCAGTTTTTCGGCCGATCTGATCGGCTGGCAAAAAGTGCATGGACGCCATGTGCTGCCGTGGCAGAACACGCGCGACGCGTATCTGATCTGGCTGTCGGAAATCATGTTGCAGCAGACGCAGGTGTCGGCGGTGCTGGGCTATTACGCGCGCTTCCTGGAGCGCTTCCCCACGCTGCGCGACCTGGCTTGCGCGCCGGTCGAGGATGTGATGGCGCAGTGGAGCGGACTGGGCTACTACACCCGGGCGCGCAACCTGCACCAGTGCGCGCAGCGCGTGGTGGCCGAGTACGGTGGCGTGTTTCCTTCCGATCCGCTGTTGCTGGCGGAGTTGCCCGGCATCGGCCGTTCCACCGCGGCGGCGATCTCGGCGTTTTCCAGCGGCACGCGGGCGGCCATCATGGACGGCAACGTCAAGCGCGTGTTCGCGCGCGTGTTCGGCATCGACACCTATCCCGGCGAGCGCAAGACCGAGCAGATGATGTGGCGCCGCGCCGAGGCGCTGCTGCCGGAGCAAGGCATCGAAGCGTACACGCAGGGCTTGATGGACATGGGCGCGACCTTGTGCACGCGCAGCAGCCCTGCGTGCCAGCGCTGCCCGATGCAGCCGCGTTGCGTGGCGTTTTCCACCGACCGCACCAAGGACCTGCCGGTGCGCAAGCCGAAGAAGGCCAGCCCGGAAAAACATGCGGTGATGCTGGCGATTCTCGACGGCGGCCAGGTGCTGCTGGAACAGCGTCCGCCAAGCGGCATATGGGGCGGCTTGTTGTCGCTGCCGGAGCTGGCCGGCCATCTGCCGGCCGGGGACGACGAGGTGGAAGCGGTCGATGATGCCGCGCTGATGCTGGCGGTGGGCAAGTTCGGCGAGATGGAGTCGCACGAGCGGCTGTCGACGGTGACGCATGTGTTCACGCACTACAAGCTGCACATCGCGCCCTACCGCGTGACCCTGGCGCGCCGGCTGGCGATGGCCGCCGAGTCCGGCCACGTCTGGTACGACGCCGCCAAAATCCGCGACGCCCCGCTGCCGGCGCCGATCAAGAAACTGCTGCTGGAATTGGTGGGCGACAGCAAGGCCGCGCAGCAACGAATGTTCTAAGGCCAGAGTTTAACGGCCGCTACCACCACGCCGGAAGTCGTAATGACGGTGGCGATCAGCCACCGCACCAGGCGCAGTTCCAGTTCGGCCAACTGCAGCCTCAGGGAGGCTATGTCCGCGCTTTGTTTGCAGTCCAGGGCGGCGATGTCACCGCTGATCTTGGCTTCCGACACGCCAATTCGCACGCTGAGCTTGTAGTCGAGCGCAGCTAGGTCTTCTTTGGTCGCGTAATTGGCCTGGATGATGGCAACTCGTGCATCCAGCTTGGCCAAGTCTTCCTTCGTGGCATACTGCGAGCGCGTGGCCGCACCTTCCGCCACGAGCGAAGCGACCTCAACCTCCACAGAGGTCAATCGCCTATCCAGCTGTGTGATTTGCTCGTCCATCTACATATCATGCGCCGGACACCGTTGATGCTCAAGACCGCACGATTGAGCCCACTCAAAGCTCGTCGAGCGAGAACAGGCGGCGGTGTTCGCGGATGGCGTAGCGGTCGGTCATGCCGGCGATGTAGTCGGCGATCTTGCGCGCCTGCTTGCCGACGTCGCCCGACTTGTCCTGGTAGTCCGGCGGCAGCAGCACCGGCTCGGCCATGAACGAGTGGTACAGCTCGCGCACGATGCGGCTGGCCTTCACCCGCATGCGGTTGACCTGGTAGTGGCGGTAGAGATTCTCGCGCAGGAAGCGCTTGAGCTCGGTGGCGTCCTTGCGCATAGCATCGGAGAAGCGGATCAGCGGCGGCGCGGCCCGCACCTCGTCCAGGCTGTTGGGCGCGGCGTCGGCCAGCAAGGCGCTGGAGGTGGCGATCAGATCGTCGGCCAGCGCGGTGATCAGGCGGCGCAGGGTTTCGTAGATCGCGCGCCGGCCCGACAGGCCCGGGAACGTCACCTGCACATCGCGCCACAGCCGCGCAAAAAACTCCACCTGCTCCAGCTGCTCGATGGTGATCAGGCCGGAACGCAGGCCGTCGTCGATGTCGTGGCTGTTGTAGGCGATCTCGTCGGCGAGGTTGGTCAGCTGCGCCTCCAGCGACGGCTGGGTGCGGTCGATGAAGCGCTGCGCCACCGGCCCCAACAGGCGCGCATTGTTCAGCGAGCAGTGCTTGAGGATGCCCTCGCGGGTCTCGAACATCAGGTTCAGGCCGTTGTAGGCGCCGTAGTGTTCTTCCAGCTCGTCCACCACGCGCAGGCTTTGCAGGTTGTGCTCGAAGCCGCCGTGGTCCTGCATGCATTCGTTGAGCACGTCCTGGCCGACGTGGCCGAACGGCGTGTGGCCCAGGTCGTGCGCCAGCGAGATCGCCTCCACCAGGTCCTCGTTCAGGCGCAGGTTGCGCGCCAGCGAGCGGCCGATCTGCGCCACCTCCAGGCTGTGCGTCAGCCGGGTGCGGAACAAGTCGCCCTCGTGGTTGAGGAACACCTGGGTCTTGTACTCCAGCCGGCGGAAGGCCGAGGAATGGATGATGCGGTCGCGGTCGCGCTGGAACTGGCTGCGCGAGGCGTGCGCCGTTTCGTCGTAGCGGCGCCCCGCTCCGCCCGCCGAATGGGCCGCGTAAGGGGCGAGCAATTCGTCGGGCAGCATGGCTTAGATGCTGGCGGCCAGCGTGGCCAGCAGCAGTTCCTGCGGCGCGTTGCTGATGCTCGGCGCGCCCAGCGGCTTGAGCAGGATGAACTTGATGGCGCCGCCCTCGTTCTTCTTGTCGACCTCCATCAGCTCCAGCCAGCGCTCGGTGCCCAGGTCGGGCGCCTTGACCGGCAGGCCGGCCGCCACCACCAGCGCGCGCATGCGCGCCACGGTGGCCGCGTCGACCAGGCCCATGCGGTGCGACAGATCGGCCGCCATCACCATGCCGCAGCCGACGGCTTCGCCGTGCAGCCACTCGCCGTAGCCCAGGCCGTTCTCGATGGCGTGGCCGAAGGTGTGGCCGAAATTGAGGATGGCGCGCAGGCCGCCTTCGCGTTCGTCCTGGCGCACCACCTCGGACTTGATCTCGCACGAGCGGGCGATGGCGTAGGCCAGCGCGCCCTTGTCGCGCGCCATCAGCTTGACGATGTTGGCTTCGATCCAGTCGAAGAAGGCGGCGTCGATGATGGCGCCGTGCTTGATCACCTCGGCCAGGCCGGCCGACAGCTCGCGCGCCGGCAGGGTTTCCAGGGTCGAGGTGTCGGCGATCACCGCGCGCGGCTGGTAGAACGCGCCGATCATGTTCTTGCCCATCGGATGGTTGATGCCGGTCTTGCCGCCCACCGAGGAATCGACCTGGGACAGCAGGGTGGTCGGCACCTGGATGAAATCGATGCCGCGCATATAGCTGGCGGCGGCGTAGCCGGTCAGGTCGCCGATGACGCCGCCGCCCAGGGCGATCAGCGTGGTCTTGCGGTCGGCCTTGGCGGCCAGCAGCGCATCGAAGATCTGCATCAGGCTGGACCAGTTCTTATACTCTTCGCCGTCCGGCAGCACGATGGCCGTGACCTGCTTGCCGGCCTGGCGCAAGCCGGCCTCGACGCGCTCCAGGTACAGCGGCGCGATGGTGGTGTTGGTGACGATGGCGACCTTGTCGCCGTTGACGTGACGGGCCAGCAACATGCTCTCTTGCAGCAGCCCGGGGCCGATCGAGATGGGGTAGCTGCGCTCGCCCAGCTCGACGTTTAACAGGATGGTGGATTCTTCGTTCATCGATGGTTCGGCTTGTGTGACGCAGTTGGGCGAGGCTACGCAAGCCCGGGTTTCCAGCTGGGTCAGGATGGATTGAACCATCGATTGTACGTTAGGTCGGCCGGTATCGATGACGATATCGGCAATTTCCATATACAAAGGATCACGGGCCGCCATCAATTCTTCGAGTTTCTTGCGCGGATCGGCCGTTTGCAGCAGCGGCCGGTTCTTGTCGTGCGCCGTGCGTTGCAGGATGCTGTTGACCGTGGCGCGCAGATAGATCACGGTGCCGCGTTCCTTCAGGTAGGCGCGGTTGTCCGGGTTCAGGATGGCGCCGCCGCCGGTGGCCAGCACCAGGTCGGGCTGGGCGGTCAGCTCGCGGATCACGTCCGCCTCCCGCCGGCGGAAGCTCTGTTCGCCTTCAATTTCAAAAATCCAGGGGATCGAGGCGCCGGTGCGGGCCTCGATCTCGTGATCGGAATCGATGAAACGCAGGCCCAGTTTGCGGGCCAGGATGCGGCCGATGGTGGTTTTCCCTGCCCCCATCAGGCCGACTAAAAACACATTTTGCATTGAACCCCGGTTTTAATTTGTATTGGTACAGGACGTCACATCGATGCCGTACGGGCTGTACCGGCCCGGCGGCGCCACGCCCGCCGTCGTGAAGTCGGACGCCAAATAGGGCAGCCTGATATTGGTAGTATACAGCGCCTCGGTGCCCGTCACCTGGCCGCGGATGGTCAGCGCCACATTGACCCAGTTGGCGTGGTCGCGCGCATACGTCAGCGACACCACGGCCTGGCCGTTGACGTCGGTGGTCGCGGTCGGTGTCACGACGACGGTACCATTTCCCGGAGTCAATATTCCATCCTGGTTCACGTCTTCGCCCGGCTGCATGATGTTATCACTGTTGACGTCCTCGTTGAGGCAGGCGAGCGGCAGCGGGTTGATGCCGGACAGGTCGAGCACCCACGGCCCGGTGGTGCCGACATAGTACAGCTGCCCCTTGTAGTAGTAGCGCGGGCGCACCGAACTGGTCAGCTTGATGCCGGCGGCCGGGTTGCCGGCGGCGTCGGTCACGGTCACCGCGTAGTCGACCTGGTAGCTGGTCGTGCTCGGAATGCCGATGGTGTTGCCGGTGCCGGCGCTGATCGAGGCCGCCCGCTTGGCCACGGTCAGCTGGACCTGGCCGGTGTTGGTCGACGCCCCCTGCAGCTGGGCCTGCACCACCACGCCGTTCGGCTTGGTGTCGTTGGGGCCGGCGATGTAGCTGACCGAGGCGGTGCCGTCGGCGCCGGTGGTGACTACTGTAGGCTGGGTCAGCGTGCCGGCGCTGGGGTCGTTGACGAAGGAGAAGTTGACCACGGCGTTCTTGACCAGGTTGTTTTCCGGTGTGCCATCGAGCACGGTGGCGCGCAGCGTCGATTGCTGCACCGTGCTGCCATTGACGTTGACGCCGATGACCGCCGGGTCGGCCTGGACGCTGACGATCGCCGACGAGGTGTACGGCGCGACGAACTCCAGCAAGCCCTGGGTCGACAGGTTGGTGGCGGTGGAGGTGGCGGTCAAGGTGGCGATGCCGGGATTGACCGCGCGCACATAGGCGCTGGCGTTGCCGTTGACCAGGGTCAGCGCGCTGGCCGGTGCGCCGCAGCCGGCGTCGGTGTAGATGGTGCCGCGCGAGGTGTTGAGCGTGACGCCGCCCGATTGCGGCACGCCGCCGATGTCGCTGTGGACCGCCACCTTCTGGCAAGTGTTGATGTTGGTGACCGACTGCAGCGCGCCGGCGCCGTCGACGCCGTTGACGGTGAAGTTGGTGGCGCTGACCACGATCGAGGTGTTGGCGATCTCGCCGGCCGAACGCACCACGATGGCGTCGGTGCCGGCCGTCTGCGCCACATAGCTGAGCACCAGCTGGCCGGAGGAATCGGTGATGGCCGGGCCGCCGCCCTTGACGCCGAGGCTGTTGGCGCCGCCGGCGCTGAAGGTGACGGTCTGCCCCGGCAGCGCGCTGCCGGCCGAATCGACCAGCTTGACGGAGACGTCGGTGGCGGCGCCGACCTTGACGGAGCTGCTGTTGTTGATGCTCAGCTTGTTGCCGGTGACCTTGATCGGCAGCGTCCGCGTCTGGGCGCCGGTGGCCGACGCGGTGACGGTGACGGTGCGCGAGGTCGGATCGCTGCCCCGGTCCAGCTTGGCCGTGACGCGGCCGTTGGCGTCGCTGACGTGGTTGGCGTAGACCAGGTTGCCCGAGTCGACCTGCAGCGCCACGTTAACGCCCGGCAGCACGTTGTTGGACGAATCCTTGACCACCACCGACACCGTCACTTCGGAGCCGGCCGCGCCGGACGAGGCCAGCTCGCCGGGGTTGGAGGTCAGCGTCAGCGTCGGCATCGCCGTCACCACCTTGACCACCACCGCCGTCGAGGTCACCGTGCCGACCGTGGCGCTGACGGTGATCTCGCCCGCCGCCGGGCTATCCTTGATGCTCAGTTTTTCCACCACCTCGCCGCTGGCGTTGGTGACGCGGTTGGTATTGCTGACGATGCCGGCGCTGGCCTTGAAGGAGACCGTCTCGCCGGCCAGCGCGCTGTTGTTGACGTCCTTGACGATGGCCGTCAGCGTCACCTCGGTGCCGGCGACGCCGGACGAATCGATGGTGGCCGGGTCGGCCTTGAGGGTCACGGTGGCCACCTTGCTGACGACCGGCGGCGGCGTGCCGTTGCCGGTGCTGCCGGCCGAGCCGCCGCCGCCGCCGCAGGCGGCCAGCGCGGCGGCGACGCCGAGCGCCGCCAGCCAGCGGCCGCTGCGGAGTAAGGGTTGGGCCAGGCCCGTGGTTAGCGCATATGTCATGTCAGATCCTAGTTAAGCGAAGTACGTGTTCTTGAATACGTGATCAGCGGGTCGAGAGCCGCTCGGCGACGATCTTGGGCGTGATAAAGACCAGCAATTCCGTCTTGTCGCTGGTGCGGCTGTTGCTGCGGAACAGATAGCCGAGCACCGGCACGTCGCCCAGCAGCGGCACCTTGTCGGTGGTGTTGCGTTCGGTCTGCTGGTAGATCCCGCCCAGCACCACGGTGCCGCCGTTCTCGACCATGACCTGGGTCTTGACGTGCTTGGTGTCGATGGCGAAGCCGGCGCGGGTTTCCTGGCCGACGCTGTCCTTGTTGACGTCGACGTCGATGACGACGTTGCCGTCCGGCGTGATCTGCGGCGTCACCTCCAGCCGCAGGTTGGCCTTGCGGAACATGATCGAGGTGGCGCCGCTGCTGGTGGCCACCTGGTAGGGCAGCTCGATGCCCTGCTCGATCAGCGCGATCGCCTTGTCGGCCGTGATCACGCGCGGGCTGGAGATGATCTTGCCGGTGCCGTCGGCCTCCAGCGCCGACAGTTCCAGGTTGAGGAAGCGGTTGGCGGCCGAGGAGAACAGGCTGACCGCCAGGTTGCCGGCCTGGGCGCCGTTGATGGCGCCGGCCGGCAGGTTGATGAACTGGCTGTTGCTGTAGCTGGCGTCGCCGCCCTTGATCTGGCCGGTGGTCTCGCCCACGCCGTTGATGTTGCCGCCGATGGCGATGCGGGTGTTGCTGTTGCCGAGCTGGTAGCCGGAGTCGCCGCCGCGCTGGGTGCGCAGGTCGGCAAAGCCGAGCTTGGCGCCGAGGTTGCGGGTGAAGGTGTCGCTGGCCTCGACGATGCGGGCCTCGATCAGCACCTGCTTGGAGGCGACGTCGGTCTTGGCGATCAGCTTGCGGATGTCGTCGAGCTTGGAGGCGATGTCGGTGACGAACAGCTGGTTGGTGCGCGGCTCGATGATGGCGCTGCCGCGCTTGGACAGGATGCGGTTCTTGCCGTCGGCGCCGCCCTCCAGGCCGAACACGGTCTTGAAGGCGTCGGCCTTCTGGTAGTTCAGCTGGAAGATCTCGGACTTCAGCGGCTCCAGGTCGGCGATCTGGGCGCGCTGCTCCAGCTCCAGCTTTTCCTTGGTCAGCAGCTCCTCCTTGGGGGCGATCCACAGCACCGAGCCGTTCTTGCGCATGTCCAGGCCCTTGGCCTGCAGCACCACGTCGAGCGCCTGGTCCCACGGCACTTCCTTCAGGCGCAGCGTCAGGTTGCCGCTGACGCTGTCGCTGGTGATGATGTTCAGGCCGGAGATGTCGGCGATCGCCTGCAGCGCCGCGCGCACCTCGACGTTCTGGAAGTTGAACGACAGCTTCTCGCCGCGGTAGCCCTGGGTGCCCTGGGTCAGCTTGTTCGGGTCTTCCTTGATCGGCTTGACGTCGATCACCAGCTGGGTGTCGCTCTGGTAGACGGTCTGTTCCCACAGGCCGCGCGCCTCGATCGTCATGCGCGTGTTGTCGCCCTGCGGCACGGTGGTGACCAGCGCCACCGGGGTGCCGAAGTCGCTGACGTCGAGCCGGCGGCGCAGGCTTTCCGGCAAGCCGGTCTTGAGGAAATCGACCACCACGCCGGTCGGGGTCTGGCGCACATCGACCGCCACCTGGCTGTTGGGCAGGTCGACCACCACCCGGCCTTCGCCGTTGGCGCCGCGGCGGAAGTCCATGTCCCTCAGCAGTTGGCGGCCGGCCGGCGCGGCCGGCGCGGCCACCGGCAAGCCGCGGGCGTCGACCGCCTGGGCCAGGCCGCCGGAACCGTCGATGGTCAGGATCACGGCGTTGCCGTCGATGGCGGTGGCGTAGTTCAGGCTGCGCTTCAGGTTGAACACCAGGCGCGAGCGTTCGCCGGCCTGCACCACGTTGACGCCGCGCAGGTCGCCCAGGCTCAGCTCCTGCACGGTCTTGCCGGTGGCGTTGGAGGTGGCGCCGAAGTCGAGCGCGATGCGCGGCGGATTGGTGATGGCGAAGCCGATCGGCAGCTTGCCGGGCGCGTTCTTCAGCGCGATCTTGACGATCACGTTCGAGCCCTGCTGGTTGGCGCTGATCGCTTCGATGGCGTTCGACGGCGGCGCCTCCGGCGCGGCCTGGGCGCGCACGACGCCGGCCACTTGCATGGCGAAGGCAAAAGCGAGCGCCGGCATCCAGCTGGCGACGGCCAGGGCGCGCCGGGGCGTGATGTGAGCGGTCATTTGGTGTTCTCCTTGCTTTCCTGCAGATCCAACTTGGACATGCGTTCGACCCAATCGCCGCCCGCATCCTGTACGATTTCCTTGACGCTGACGCTGTTGTCGGTGATGGCGGTGATCAGGCCGAAGTTCTGGCCCACGTGCTGCCCGACGACCACATGGTGCAGGTTGCGGTCGACCTGCAGCAGCCCGTACAGCACGCCTTTCCGCTGCACGGTGCCGACCATCTTGACCGTGTCGAGCGGGAAGCTCTCCAGCAATTCCTTGCGCCGCTCGGTGTCCGGCTTGATGCCGTTGGTCCCCTTGGCCGAGGCCTTGGCCAGCTCGGCGAGCAGCTTGTTGGGATTGAAGGGGTCGATCGCCTCGGCCTGGGCGTAGGCGAAGGGGATGAAGGTCTTGGGTTCGGTCAGCGGCGGCACCGCCACCTTGGCCTGGGCATCGACCTGCTTCATCCAGGCGCGCACTTCCTGCACATCGCTGTCGCCGCAGCCGGCCAGCAGCGCCAGCACGGGGGCCAGCAGTATCGCGGGGATCAGGGTTCTCATGATTTTTTCGCCGCCTTCTTCTTGTCGGCGGCGGCCTTGCGCTGGGCGCTGACCTCCTCGGGGTCCAGGTAGCGGAAGGTCTTGACCACCGCCTCCAGGGTCAGCACGCCGTCCTTGCCGGTGTTCAGGCTCATGTTGTTGAGCGTGACGATGCGCGACAGGTTGGCCATGTTGCCGGCGAAGGCGCCGATGTCGTGGTAGCTGCCGGTGACGCGGATGTCGATCGGCAGTTCGGCGTAGTAGTCCTTGACCACCACCTGGGCCGGCTTGAAGGACTCGAACTGCAGGCCGCTGCCGGTGCCGGCGCGGCCGATGTCCTTGAGCAGCGCGTCCATCTCGGCCTTGCTCGGCAGCTGTTTCTGCAGGCGCTCGACGTACTGGTCGACCTGCACTTTCTGCGCCCGCAGCGCTTCCAGGTTGACCGCCTGCGAGGTCTTGAACCTGTATTCGTCGCGCAGCTTGAGTTCGGCCTGGGCGCCGGCCTCCTGCTCGTCGAACTGCGAGCTCCAGTAGCCGAAGTAGCCGGCCGCCACCACCGCCGCCGCCACGCCGATGCTGCACAGCACGCGCGGCGCCAGCGGCCATTGGCCCGGATGGCGGTCGCCGAGGTTGCGGAACTGGTCGGCCAGTTGCGCGCCCACCAGGTTGAGATTCAGCTTGGCCATGGTTATTTGCGCTCCTGGCTCTTGGCCGGCGACGGCGCGGCGCCGCCGCCGGGCTTGCCCTTGGCGGCGCTGGCGGCCGCATCCTTGTCGCGCGGGCGCTTGATGTTGACCGACAGGTTGAACTCCACCACCTTCTTGGCGGTCTTGCCCTGGCCCAGGCCGGTGGACTTGACTTCGACCAGTTCCGGCCGCTCCAGCCACGGCGACACGCCGGCCAGGTTGCCCAGCAATTCGGAGACCCGCTCCTGCGACTGCGCATAGCCGCCGATCGCCACTTTCTGGCCTTCCTGCTTGAAACCCTTGAGGTAGACGCCGGACGGGATCTGCTTGACCAGCTCGTCGAGCAGATAGACCGGCTGGTTGCGGTCGCCCTGCAAGTCTTCCACCGCCTGCTGGCGCGCCTTCAGCGCCTCGATCTCCTGCTTCAGCGTGGCGATCTCGGCGATTTTCTTGTCGAGGCCGGAGATGGCGGTCTTGATCACGTGGTTGCGTTGGTTCTGGATGGAGATTTCGCGGGCGTTGTAGCCGCCCACCAGCAGCACCACGCCGACGCCGACGATGGCGCCCAGCGCCAGCAGCGCGTAGAAGGCCGCCTTTTTCTGTTTGCGCTTTTCCTCGCGGTGCGGCAGCAGGTTAATCTTGATCATCAGCCGAACCTCCGCATGGCCAGGCCGCAGGCGACCAGGTAGGCCGGGGCGTCGCTGCGCAGCTGCGACTCGCGCACCGAGGCGGCCAGCTGCATGCCCTTGAACGGCGAAATCACGGCGCTGTTGATCTTGGTGCGGCTGGCCACCAGTTCCAGCAGGCCGGGCAGCAGCGCGCAGCCGCCGGCCAGGAACAGCTGGTCGACCCGGGTGTAGGGCGTGGAGGTGTAGAAGAACTGGATCGCCCGCGTCACTTCCAGCGCCGCGCTTTCCAGGAAGGGCGTGAGCAGCTCGGCGTGGTAATTGTCCGGCAGGTCGCCGGATTTCTTGCGCGTCTCGGCCTCGTCAAAGCTCATGCCGTAGGAGCGCACGATGTCCTGGGTCAGCGCGTTGCCGCCGAAGGGTTGCTCGCGCTCGTAGACGGTGACGCCGTCCAGCATCACGGAAATATGGGTGACCTGGGCGCCGATCTGGAACAGCGCGATCACCTGGCCGGCGCCCGCTTCGGGCAGCTGGGCGGTCACGCGGTCGAGCGCGGCGCGGGCGGCGTAGGATTCGATGTCCATCACGGTGGCCTTGAGGCCGGACGCCTCGGCGATGGCGACGCGGTCCTCGACCTTTTCGCGGCGCGAGGCGGCCAGCATCACTTCGATGTCTTCCGGCGAATTGGCGGCCGGGCCGATGACGTCGAAATCCAGGCTGACCTCGTCGAGCGCGAACGGGATGTACTGGCTGGCCTCGGATTCGACCTGCACTTCCAGCTGGTCTTCCGACATGCCGGCCGGCAAGATGATTTTCTTGGTGATGACGGAAGCGGGCGGCATGCCCAGCGCGACCAGCCTGGTGCGGGTGCCGCTCTTCTTCCACAGCCGGCGCACGGCGTCGACCACCTGGTCCATGTTTTCGATGTTGCCGTCGACCACGGCGCCGCGCGGCAGCGGCTCGGCGGCGTAGCGCTCGAGCCGGTATTCGCCCTTGCCGCCCTGCGCCAGCTCGACCAGGCGCACGCTGGAGGTGCTGATGTCGATGCCCACCAGCGGCGCATTGCCCTGCCCCAGCAACGCCTTGATAGCCATCATACGAGCCTCCCGGCGCCATGGCTGGCGCCCGTGCTTCTGTGCCGCCGAATCCATATTCGAACAGTTTGCATTGTGGAACTCGTTTGAAAACCAGCGTTTAGACTGCTTATGTAAGACCGTACATTAAATCCTGCCTATATAAGTGTAAAGGTATTTCTATTGTGCACAATTGCCTTGGTGTGAGGGTTTCACCACACTTTTCTGAGCGGCCGTAGCCTCAAAAACAACTCAGTTGTTTTGTTACTTACAAGCAAAAATACCTGACGGCTGGCAGGGCGCGCCGCGGCACATGCCGCTCGCTTATAATGGCTCGCATACATAACAGAAAGATCGAACTGCATGGCTTCTTCTTCCAATTCGGCACCGCCACCATCGAATCCGCCCGCCGCCTCCAGCAAAGGCAAACCCGCATCCCGTTTCTTCCTGCTGGCCGGCCTGTCGGTGGTCGGGCTGGGGCTGGTCGGGCTGCTGCTGGTGGTGTTCGGCCTGGCGATAGCCTACCCCAACCTGCCGGAGCTCGACACGCTGACCGACTACCGGCCGAAAATGCCGCTGCGCATCTTCTCGGCCGACAACGTGCTGATCGGCGAGTTCGGCGAGGAGCGCCGCAACCTGGTGCGCATCAAGGACATCCCCGATGTGATGAAGAAAGCCGTGCTGGCGATCGAGGACGACCGCTTCTACGAGCACGGCGGCGTCGACTACACCGGCATCCTGCGCGCGGCCGTGCACAACGCCACCGGCGGCGCCAAGCAGGGCGCCTCCACCATCACCCAGCAGGTGGCCCGCAACTTCTTCCTGTCGAGCGAACAGACGCTCAAGCGCAAGGCCTACGAGGTGCTGCTGGCCTGGAAGATCGAGAAGAACCTCAGCAAGGACCAGATCCTCGAGGTCTACATGAACCAGATCTACCTGGGCCAGCGCGCCTACGGTTTTTCGTCGGCCGCACAAATCTATTTCGGCAAGAATCTGAAAGACATTAGCGTGGCCGAGGCGGCCATGCTGGCCGGCCTGCCGAAAGCGCCGTCGGCCTACAACCCGGTGGTCAACCCGAAGCGCGCGCGCACCCGCCAGCAATACATCCTGCAGCGCATGCACGAGCTCGGCTACATCACCGACAAGCAGTACGAGACCGCCAAGGCCGAGGAACTGAAGGTCAAGACCGACAGCAGCGAGTTCGGCGTGCACGCCGAGTACGTGGCCGAGATGGCGCGCCAGCTGGTCTACGAGCAGTTCAAGGAAGACACCTACACCCGCGGCCTGAACGTCTTCACCACCATCACCAAGGCCGACCAGGACGCCGCCTACCTGGCGCTGCGCAAGGGCGTGATGGACTACGAGAAGCGCCACGCCTATCGCGGCCCGGAAGCCTATATCGACATCCCGCAGAACAAGGAAGAGGCCGACGACGCGGTCGAGACCGAACTGGCCGACCACCCGGACAGCGACGACATCGTGGCCGCCATGGTGCTGAGCGCCACGCCGCAGCTGATCACCGCCGTCACCGCCACCGGCGACGAAATCAAGATCAGCGGCGCCGGGCTGGAGATGGGCCGCTCCTGGCTGTCCGACAAGGCCGCGCCGAACAAGCGCATCCGCCGCGGCGCGGTGATCCGCGTCATGCAGGAGGGTAAGGATTGGCAACTGACGCAGCTGCCGGTAATCGAATCGGCGTTTGTCTCGGCCGACACCAACGACGGCGCCATCAAGGCCATGGTGGGCGGCTTCGACTACAACCGCAGCAAGTTCAACCACGTGACCCAGGCCTGGCGCCAGCCGGGCTCGTCGTTCAAGCCCTTCATCTATTCGGCCTCGCTCGAGCGCGGCCTGTCGCCGGCCACCATCATCAACGACGCGCCGATCTCGTTCGACGCCGGCCAGACCGGCGGCCAGGCCTGGGAGCCGAAGAACTACGACGGCAAGTACGAAGGCCCGATGACCATGCGGCGCGGCCTGACCAAGTCGAAGAACATGATCTCGATCCGCATCCTGCACAAGATCGGCGCCAAGTACGGCCAGGAATACACCACCCGCTTCGGCTTCGACGCCGACAAGAACCCGCCCTACCTGACGCTGGCGCTGGGCGCGGGCAATGTCACGCCGCTGCAGATGGCCGGCGCCTACGCGGTGTTCGCCAACGGCGGCTACAAGGTCAGCCCCTACCTGATTTCCAAGGTGACCGACGCGGACGGCAAGATCCTGTCGCAGGCCAATCCGGACAAGGCCGGCGACGAGAAGAACCGCGTCATCGACGAGCGCAACGCCTTCCTGATGGACAGCATGTTGAAGGACGTGGTGCGCTTCGGCACGGCGACCAAGGCGCTGGTGCTCAAGCGTCCCGACCTGTCGGGCAAGACCGGCACCACCAACGATTCGATCGACGCCTGGTTCGCCGGCTACCAGCCGCACCTGGTGGGCATCGCCTGGATCGGCTACGACCAGCCGAAGAACCTGGGCAACCGCGAAACCGGCGGCGGCCTGGCGCTGCCGATCTGGATCAGCTACATGCAGAAGGCGCTGAAGAACATTCCGATCGAGGAACGGGCGGTGCCGGAAGGCGTGATGCTGGTGGGCGACGAGTACTACTACACGGAGAATCCGCCGGGCACCGGCGTGCACAACATCGACGGCGCCTCGCACGGCACGCCGGCCGAGGAAAAAGCCAAGGACGCCGTGAAAAACGAGTTGTTCTAATCCCCCGTGTGTGCTGCGACGGCCAAGGCCGCCGCATGGCCACATCGGGGAGTCAGCCCAGCACCACCGGGCTGCCGCCCTGCGCCGTGACCATCTCCGACAGCGAGTAGAACAGCTCGGAGCCGTCGCGGGTGTTGAGCCACTTGCCGTCCTTCTGCTTGTAGTGGTAGCCGCCCGAACGGGAGGCCACCCACAGCTCCTGCATCGCGGCCTGGCTGTTGACGATGATCTTGGAACCATTGTCGATAAACTCGATTTCCAGCACATTGCCGCTGCGGCTGCACTCGACGTCGAGCATGTCCTCGTCGTTCAGACGGTCCAGCGCGGCCGCGATGGTGGTGAGGGTGGCCTCGGCCTGCGCCAGGAATTCTGATTCGCCCATGCTACACTCCAGTATCTATAGTCAATCCATGATTTTATCGTGAAGTCCACATTCCGTTTGTTTATCGGCCCAGTGAGCGGCATAACCGCGCTGTGCCTGACCGTCTTGTTGAGCGGCTGCGGCCAACCCGGCCCGCTGTACCTGCCCAAGGCTCCACCGGCCAAGCCTGCCAAGAGCACTGAAGCTGCCCCGGTTCCATCCACTCCCGCACCCCAACAATAATCCTTATGTCGCAATTTTCCTATGTAAATGGCGTGCTGCACGCCGAGGGCGCGTCGCTTGCCGCCATCGCCGAGCAGTACGGCACCCCGACCTACGTCTATTCGAAGGCGGCGCTGCTGGCCAATTTCGCCTCCTACGCCGACGCCTGCGCCGGCCGTGACGCGCTGGTCTGCTACGCCATGAAGGCCAACTCCAACCTGGCCATCCTCGACCTGCTGGCGCGCCAGGGCGCCGGCTTCGACATCGTCTCCGGCGGCGAACTGCTGCGCGTGCTGGCGGCGGGCGGCGATCCGCGCAAGGTGATCTTCTCCGGCGTCGGCAAGAGCGTGGACGAGATGCGCCTGGCGCTGTCGCACGACATCCTGTGCTTCAACGTCGAATCGATCCCGGAATTGCACCGCCTGAACGAGGTGGCCGGCTCGATGGGCAAGACCGCGCGCGTATCGCTGCGCGTCAACCCCAACGTCGACGCCAAGACCCATCCCTACATCGCCACCGGCCTGAAGGCCAACAAGTTCGGCGTGGCCTTCGACGACGCGCTGGAGACCTACCGCGCGGCCGCCCAGCTGGCGCACCTGGAAGTGGCCGGCATCGACTGCCACATCGGCTCGCAGCTGCTGGACGACGCGCCGCTGCTGGAGGCGCTGGACCGCCTGATCGAGCTGATCGACAAGCTGGGCGAGGAAGGCATAGCTCTGCACCACCTGGACATCGGCGGCGGCATCGGCATCAACTACGGCGAAGCGGGCGAAGCGGCGCCGGTGCCGGTGGGCGACTACCTGGGCCGGCTGTTCGCCAGGATCGACGCCTGGCGCGCGGCGCGCTACGCCGGCCAGCCGATCAAGGTGATCTTCGAGCCGGGCCGCTCGATCGTCGGCGACACCGGCGTGTTGCTGACCAAGGTCGAGTTCATCAAGCACGGCGAGGAAAAGAATTTCTGCGTGGTCGATGCGGCGATGAACGACATGGCGCGTCCGGCGCTGTACCAGGCGTGGATGGACATGCAGCCGGTGCTGCAGGGCAAGGCCGGCGCGTTGACGTATGACGTGGTGGGGCCGATCTGCGAATCGGGCGACTGGCTGGCGCGCGACCGCGAGCTGGCGGTGGCAGCCGGCGACCTGCTGGTGATGCACAGCGCCGGCGCCTACGGCATGACGATGGCGTCCAACTACAACACGCGCGGGCGCGCGGCGGAGATCATCGTCGACGGCGCGGTGTGCCACGTGGTGCGCCAGCGCGAGAATCCGGCCGACCTGTACGCGCTGGAAGCGCTGATCAAGTAAGCCGCTCAGCCCGCAAGCATAAGCCGCCCGCCTCACCGCCGGCGGCTTTTTTCATGCCGGCTGCCCCTCGGCAAAAATGTCCTGAATGCTATGCGCATCAAAAATGCGGTCATACCAGAGATCCAGATCGTCCATTTCCGCCCATTCGATCCGCTTATTAAACTTTCGCGAAAGCGTGCCAAAACGCTTAACAAGCAGCTTCTTGAGCGGTTCGCGATGCATATAAAGTTCAGCCTCATAGCGCCACGCATCGGCAAAATTCTTGATTACGGGAGCAGCCATAACTTGGTCCTCCATCATTACGCGATCAAAATCGATGATACGCTCCCGTGCAAGCCCCTGCAAACGACGCGCGCCCCAGCGGCCCAACAGCGGTAGTATCTGCGGGTGGTCGTCAAATCTCGGCAAGCGCGACCACCTCTCAATCTCTTCGACAATATCGGCGCCAGTTTGTAGGCGTTCGACACGAAATGCCATAGCGACGAAATTGTTAACCTCAGCAAGCTCAGCTTCAGATAGTCGCGACTGGTCCATCAACAGATACTGTTGAGAAGCTTGTAAATGCTGGAGGTCTGGTGGCACGGCAATAACAAGATCAGCCAAGTTCAGGCTGGCTTGCCATGGCTTGGCTCCGCTGTACAACACTACAGGAAATACCGGCGGCAACCTACCCGGCTTAGGCAGTTCTTGGCGTTTGATCAGATCCTGGCAAAGCAAGCCAATGCAGACCTGCATACGCAGGGCCATCCACGGATCGGAGCGGGACTGGAATTCGAGCAGCAGGTAGATGTAGACCCATTCGCCGGCCAGGCGCACGCGCCAGACCATGTCGCCGTGGCGATGGTCCCGCCATCGCTGACGTAGCTGCCGTTGACGCGCTCGAAACTGGTCAGGTCCAGTTGATGCACCCAGTCCCCAGGCACGAAGCCCAGCAACAGGTCGCGCACCATTTCCGGGTACGCGAACAGTTGCTTATATGCGGTGTCGTCCTCGCTGGCCATCGGTCCAGTGCAGCGAGGCGGAGCGCGCCGCTGTCGGGCGCGCTCAAAGGGACGCTAGCGCGCCGCCGCCGCCGACAGCGCCTTGCCGCGCGCCCAGTACACGCGCATCAGCAGCAGCGCGCCGAGGATCACGCCGAAGATGATCGGTTGCGTGAAGTTGTGCTTGCCCGCCTTCATCCACCAGAAGTGCAGGATGGCCAGCGGCGCGATCACGTACACCAGCCGGTGCAGCCACTGCCAGCGCTTGCCGCCCAGCCGCTTGACCATGGCGTTGGTGCTGGTGACAGCCAGCGGGATCAGCAGCACAAAGGCGATGAAGCCCACCGTGATGAACGGCCGCTTCAGCACATCCTTCCACATCTCCTGCAGGTCGAAGAAGTGATCGAACCACAGGAAGGTCGTGAAGTGCAGCAAGCCGTAGAAGAACATGTACAGTCCCAGCATGCGGCGCAGCTTGATCAGCCAGTTCCATTTGCTCAGCTTGCGCAGCGGCGTCACCGCCAGCGTGAAGCACAGGAAGTACAAGGTCCAGTCGCCGGTGCCGCGCGTGATGAATTCCAGCGGCTCGACCAGCTGCCCGGTCAAGGTCAGATACACCATGCGCGCCAGCGGCAGCAGCGCCAGCACGAAGACGGCGGCCTTGATCAGGCCGGCCTGGCGCGGAGTAGGATTGAACGCCATACGCTTAGAAGAACTTCTTCAGGTCCATGCCCGCATACAGCGGCGCGACGTCGGCGTAGCCGTTGAACATCAGGGTCTTGCGCTTGCGTGCCAGGAAGCCGTCCTCGCCGATGCGGCGCTCGGACGCCTGCGACCAGCGCGGGTGGTCCACCTCGGGATTCACGTTCGAATAGAAACCGTATTCATTGGGCGCCGACAGGTTCCACGAGGTGCGCGGCTGCTCCTTGACGAAGCGGATCTTGACGATGGACTTGGCCGACTTGAAGCCGTACTTCCACGGCAGCACCATGCGCACCGGCGCGCCGTTCTGGTTGGCCAAGGTTTCGCCGTACATGCCCAAGGTCAGCAAGGCCAGCGGATGGTTGGCCTCGTCGATCCGCAAGCCCTCGGTGTACGGCCATTGCAGCACGCGGCTGCCCACGCCCGGCATCTGCTTCTTGTCGGCCAAGGTGACGAACTCGACGTACTTGGCGTTGCCGGTCGGCTCGACCTTCTTGATGATCTCGGAGAACGAATAGCCGATCCACGGTATGACCATCGACCAGCCCTCGACGCAGCGCAGGCGGTAGACGCGCTCTTCCAGCGGCGCCAGCTTCAGCAGCGCGTCGATGTCCAGGATCATCGGCTTTTTCACTTCGCCTTCGATGCTCACCGTCCACGGACGGGTCTTGAGCGTGTTGGCGTACATCGCCGGCTCGCTCTTGTCGGTGCCGAATTCGTAGTAGTTGTTGTAGCTGGTCGCGTCCTTGTACGGCGTCTGCTTGTCGAGCGCCGAATAGGAGGGATTGAGCCTGGCGGCCAGCTTGGGGTTGACGCCCTGCGCGAACGCTACACGGTTGGCCATCTCCAGCAGCGCCGCGCTGCCGATGGCGCCGGCGGCGATCTGCTTGATGAAGCTGCGGCGCGATTCGTAGACTGCGCGCGAGGTGATTTCTGATGAAAACGGCAACTCGATGCCGTTGGGGCTACGCTTGATCAGCATGCTGACTCCAAAGAAAGTGCAAGGTTGAGACTTGGTCGCGGCTATAGCCTGAACCTTACACCAATCTTGGCCAGCAAAAGTTCACATCGCGTTTACAACTTGCCGTAGGAGTGCAGGCCGGACAGGAACATGTTCACGCCCAGGAAGGCGAAGGTGGTCACCACCAGGCCCACCAGCGCCCACCAGGCCGCCGGACGCCCGCGCAGGCCGGTCATCAGGCGCATGTGCAGCCAGGCCGCGTAGTTGAGCCAGACGATCAGCGCCCAGGTCTCCTTCGGGTCCCACGACCAGTAGCCGCCCCACGCCTCCGCCGCCCACAGCGCGCCGAGGATGGTGGCGATGGTGAAGAAGGCGAAGCCGGCCGAGATGGCCTTGTACATGACGTCGTCCAGCACTTCCTCCGACGGCAGGCGGTCGACCAGGTGGCCGGAGGTCTTGAGCAGATAGGCCGCCGCCACCATTGCCGCCAGGGCAAAGTTGCCATAACCGATGAAGTTGGCCGGCACGTGGATCTTCATCCACCAGCTTTGCAGCGCCGGCAGCAGCGGCTGGATGTCGGCGGCGTCGCGCGAGGTGGTGTACCAGAACAGGAAGCCGATCGCGGCGGTGATCACCATGGTGACGAAGGCGCCCAGCTGGCGGGTGGCGTAGCGCTGCTCGAAGTACAGGTAGAACATCGCGGTGATCAGCGAGAACAGGATGAACACTTCATACAGATTCGACACCGGGATGTGGCCGACGTCGGCGCCGATCAGGTAGGACTCGTACCAGCGCACCATCATGCCGGTCAGGCCCAGCACCACGGCGGCCCAGCACAGCTTGGAGGCTATGCTGGAGGCCATCTCCGAGCGCGCGGCCAGGCCGATCACGTAGAACAGGGTCGACAGGCAGAACATCACGCTCATCCACAGGATCGCGGACTGGCTCGACAGCATCATGCGCAGCCAGAACTTCCTGGTGCCGTTATCGAGCTCGCCGGCGTACATGGCGATCGCGCCCAGCGCCAGCAGGGCCACCAGCGGCATCAGCCAGCGCGCCGGCTTCCAGTGCCAGCCCAGCGCGGCGAACGCCGGCGCGGCGGCCAGCAGGATGCCCTTCTCGTAGACGTCCATGTATAGTCCGTAGGTGTTCAGGCCGTACAGCGAGCCGGCCAGCAGCGCCAGCGCGAACACCCAGTCGAACGCGGTCAGGCGCTTGAAGTAGCCGGGCGCCTGGGTATAGGATTGTGTCGATTGCGTCAGTTCCATCATTTATCTCCGTGGCTGCTACAGCTTACGCCGATTGCGGCAGCTTTTCTTTCAAAGTTTCAAACTCGCGTTCGAAGTCCAGCGTTTTGCGCTGGGTGCTCATGGCCATCAACGCCTCCGTGCCCTCGCCGTCGTCCTTGATCCAGACCCACAGGCGGCGCTCGCGGATGTAAAACATCGAGAATACACCCAGCACCAGGAACACGCAGCCCAGGTAGACCACCTTCTTGCCCGGCGAACGGGTGACCTGGAACACCGAGGCCTGGACCTGGGTGAAATCGTCCAGCTGCAGGTAGACCGGGGCGCCGTAGAAGAAAGCGTCCGACAGGGCGTTGGTGGCCAGTTGCAGGAAGCGGGCGTGCGGCTCGTCGGCGCTGGCCGGCGCCAGGCCGTCCCTGGCGCGCGCGGCCTGCCACAGGTCCCACAGGCTGCCGTTGAGGATCTTCATGAACACGTCGGCGGCCTTTTCCTGCTCGGCGCCGGGGATCTTTTCCAGGAACTGCGAGATGGCGACGAAGCCGGCCGCCTTGTCGTTGCCGGCGAAGATGGTCAGGCTCTTCTCGGCCGAGGCTTGCAGCTGGCCGCGCAGCGCGTCGCCGTTGGCCGACTGCGGCGTGGCGCGCTCGGCATAGCTCTTGGCGGCGGCGGCGCGCAGGCCGGGGTCGCTGAGGGCGGCGCGCAGGCGCATCCACTCGTTGACGCTGTGGGCGTCGTCGGCCGGGATGCGCAGGAAGCTGAACGGGTCCGACGGATTGATGCGCATGCCGGCCAGGAACACCGTGGCGCCGTCCACCGTCACCGGCTGCATATAGTTCTGGTATTCGCGCGCCTGGCCGGTCTTGTCGCGCAGCTTGTAGGTCACGCTGGGGCCGACGTTCTTCAGGTCCTTGTTGTGGGCGTTGCGGCCGGCCGAGCCGGTGTGCTTGTCGAGGCTGTTGGCGAACTGCTCTTCCAGGCTCTTGCCCTTGGTGACCGCGCGCGCGTCCTGCGCGGCGGCCAGGTTCTCGACGTTGAACGGACGGAAGCCCGACCATTCGACGGTGTAGGCGTCGCCCATGGCCGTGCTGCCGCCCACTTCGCCGGCGATGTCGAACTTGGTGGTGGCCGCGCCGACCATCGGGAAGCCGGTCAGCTTGAGTTTGCTGCCGCCGTCGTCAAAGCTGGACTGGTAGATCGCCAGGCCCTTGTACAGCAAGGGTTTGTTGACTTCGATGACGGCCTTGACCACCTCGCCGCTGGCGTGGTCGCGCACTTCCACCGCGCTGGCGAACAGCTTGGGCATGCCGGTGGTGTAGAAGTCGATGGTGAATTTTTTCAGGCTGATGGTGAACGGCAGATCCTGGATCAGCACGCCGTCGGGACGGGTGATGATGGCGCTCTCGCTGGACTGGCCTTCCGGGATCATGGTGTTGCCGCGGAAGGTGGGATTGCCCAGGCCGAGGCGGCTCTGCGCCGGCACCGCCGAGATCAGGCCGCTGCCGCTGAACGGCACCTTGCCGAGGAACCATTCCTGCAGGCGGATCGGCACGTCCGAGTCGAGCAGGCCGCCGATGCAGATGATGACGATGGCCGAGTGCGCGAAGATGTAGCCGAACTTGTTGGCCGCGCCCTGCTTGGCCGCCACCAGCGTGCCGTTGTCCTTGTCGACCAGCTTGACCCTGTAGCCGGCGTCGGCCAGGCGGGCCGCGGTCTGCTGCGTCAGCGCGGCGCGCGCCAGCGGCGAGCGCCACTGCATCTTGTGGTGGAAGTTGCGCAGCGAATTCTCGCGCACGTTCTCGCGCCAGCTGCGCATGTCCTTGAGCATCTTGGGGGCGTTGCGGACGATGCACAGCGAGGTCGACGTCACCAGCGCGGTCATCAACAGCAGGAACCACCAGGCCGAGTACACGCCGTACAGGCCCAGCTTGCCGAACACCTCGAACCAGAACGGCCCGAACTGGTTGATGTAGTTGTTGGTCGCCTCGCCCTGCTTCATCACGGTGCCGACGACGGCGGCGATGGCGATCATCGCCAGCAGCGCGATGGCGAAGCGCATGGAGGAAATCAGTTCGACCAATTCGCCGACGATGGGGCGGCGGGTCTTCAGTTCGATGCCGGTGGTGCTGGGGCTGCTGCTCATGCTGGAACTATCTCAAAAAAAAGTATGCTGCCGGCAGCATATCAACAAAAAGGGCAGCCCGCTTACGCTGCCGCCCTCTATGCACTATCAGCTACGCCGCAACCCAGGGCCGCGGCCAGCTGCTTATTTCAAGCCGGCGACGTAATCGGCCACGGCTTTCATTTCCTCGTCCGACATGCGCTTGGCGATGGTGCTCATCTGCGCGCTGTTCTTGCGGCCGCCGGCCTTGAACAGGCCCAGCTGGGCTACCGTGTAGTCCTGGTGCTGGCCGCCGATGCGCGGATATTGCACCGGGATGCCGGCGCCGGCCGCGCCGTGGCAGCTGGCGCAGGCTGGAACGTTCTTCTCGGCGATGCCGCCGCGATAGATCTTCTTGCCCAGTTCAACCGTGTCCTTGTTCTTCGCCGCGCCCGGCTTTTGCGCCTGGCCGGCCAGCCAGGCCGCGATGTTGTGCTTTTCCTCGTCCGTCAGCATCTTCGCGTAGGTCGTCATGATCGGTTGATTCCGCTCATCGCCCGAAAAGTTCACCAGCTGCTTGTACAGATAGCCTTCGTGCTGGCCGGCCAGTTTCGGATTGACGCTGATGGTGGAGTTGCCGCCCGCGCCGTGGCAGGAGACGCATGCCGGCAGGCCGCGCGCGTTGTCGCCGCTGTCGAACAGGGTGCCGCCTTGGGCCGCGTCGACTTTGGGCGCTGCCGCTTCGGCGTGGGCCGGTTTTTTTTCTTCTGCGGCGGTTGCGGTGCCCGCAATTGCCAGCAGGCCGACCAACAAGGAAGTTACAAACGGTGAAAACGCACGATTCATTCAAGCACCCTCAAAAAAGTTTGTCGAAAGTATGCCGCAGGCTAGGCACGAGATGCTATGGCAACACTTCGTAACCACTCATTGTACAATAGCTTTCCAGCATATTTGCTCCCTTTTGTTGCATTTTTCCCCATCCCATGTCCAAACTCTGGCAAGCCCGCTTCTTTACGACCGTTAACCAATTGCGCGATCTGCCCGACACCCACGTGCCGGAAATCGCCTTTGCAGGTCGCTCCAACGCCGGCAAATCGACCGCCATCAACATCCTGTGCAACCAGAAAGGCCTGGCGTTCGCGTCCAAGACCCCTGGCCGTACCCAGCACATCAACTACTTCTCGATCGGCGGCGCGCACATCGCGCAGCACCGCAAGGACCCGACCATCGTCGAGGAAATCGAGTGCCTGCTGGTCGACTTGCCGGGCTACGGCTACGCGGAAGTGTCCGGTTCAGCCAAGCTGCACTGGCAGCGCCTGCTGGGCGACTACGTCCAGCGCCGCGAACAGCTGGCCGCGCTGATCCTGATCATGGACTCGCGCCGCCCGTTCACCGAGCTCGACATCCAGATGCTGGAATGGTTCGCCCCGACCGGCAAGCCGATTCATTGCGTCCTGACCAAGGTTGACAAATTGAACCGCAACGAATCCGTCAACGTGCTGCGCCAGGCGAAAGCCAAGCTGGCCAGCTATGTCGACGAAGACGGCGAAGGTTTCCCGTTCACCGTACAACTGTTCTCCGCGCTCAAGCGGGTCGGCATCGAAGAAGCCAACGACAAGATCCTGGAACTGGCCGGCGTCACCGACGACGAAGCCGCCGCCCAGGTGCCATTGATCGAGATGGAAGACGACACCGAGCCCGACGAGCAATAACCCCACTGTTTCAGGAAAGTTTTAGCGATGCCCTATCCACACGTTTCCGCCCAATTCCCCGCCATCCGCATGCGCCGCATGCGTCGCGACCCGTTTTCGCGCGCATTGATGCGTGAAAACAACGTCACGGCCTCGGACTTGATCTATCCGGTGTTTATCCTGGAAGGCACGCAGCAGCGCGAGCCGGTGTTGTCGATGCCGGGCGTGGAGCGGGTGTCGGTGGATGTGCTGCTGAAGGTGGCGCAGGAATGCGTGGAACTGGGCATCCCGGTGCTGGCGCTGTTCCCGGTGATAGCCGCCGCCAGGAAGACGCCGGACGGCATCGAAGCGACCAATCCGGACGGCCTGGTGCCGCGCGCGGTGCGGGCGCTGAAGCAGGCTTTCCCGCAGCTGGGCATCCTGACCGACGTCGCGCTGGACCCGTACACCAGCCACGGCCAGGACGGCCTGATCGACGACAACGGCTACGTGATCAACGACCTCACCACCGACATGCTGGTGCGCCAGGCGCTGTGCCAGGCCGACGCCGGCGTCGACGTGGTGGCGCCGTCGGACATGATGGACGGCCGCATCGGCGCGGTGCGCGCGGCGCTCGAAGCGCACGGCCACATCCACACCCGCATCATGGCGTATTCGGCCAAGTATGCGTCGGCCTTCTACGGCCCGTTCCGCGACGCGGTCGGCTCGGCCAAGAACCTGGGCAAGAGCGACAAGAACACTTACCAGATGGACCCGGCCAACAGCGACGAAGCCCTGCGCGAAGTGGGACTGGACCTGGCCGAAGGCGCCGACATGGTGATGGTCAAGCCGGGCATGCCTTACCTGGACATCGTGCGCCGCGTCAAGGACGAGTTCAAGGTGCCGACCTTCGCCTACCAGGTCAGCGGCGAATACGCGATGATCAAGGCCGCCGCGCAAAACGGCTGGCTGGACCACGACAAGGTGATGATGGAGTCGATGCTGGCGTTCAAGCGCGCCGGCGCCGACGCCGTGCTGACCTACTTCGCGCTCGACGTCGCCCGCCTGCTCAAGGCCTGACACCCCGTCGTTCCCGCGCAGGCGGGAACGACGCGTGCGCTTACTCGACGCTCACTTCCTTGCGGTTGTCGCGCGAGACGCGGTCTATCATCTTGTTGTAGGGATCGACGCCGACCTCGAACGGCTGCTCCTTGACCGTGACCGTCAGCACCGGATCGCTGCCCTGCAGCACGCGCTTGTCGCTGAACAGCACCCGCTCGTCGCGCTCCCTGGCGCCCTTGGCGCGCGCGAACACGGCGATCTCCACCGGCTCGTCATAGACGCGCGGCGTCTCCTTGCCCTTGCCGTCCGCCTCCATCTTGGCCAGGTGCAGCGTCATCGTCACATCCCACTGGCCGTCGGCGCGCTGGTGCGCCTTGGCTTCGGTCACGCGGTTGTCGTAGAAGACGATCTTCTCGAACAGGTCGGTGATCAGCGCCTGCTTGTCCTGCGGCGCCTCGGCGCGGATATAGGCCAGCAGCTCGCGGCTGGTGGTGTACGGCGCCTGCTGGTATCCCTTGTCCACCAGGAAGCGCTTGAGCGCGCGGTTGAGCGCGGCCTCGCCGATCTCGTCGCGCAGGCGGTAGAACACCAGGCTGCCCTTGCGGTAGTGGATGTACTGCTGGTTCTCCACGCGCATCAGCGGCTGCTCTTCCACCAGCTCGCCGCCGCGTTCGCGCAGGTACTGGTCCAGCTCGAAGCGCAGGAAGCGGCGCAGCTTGTCGCGGCCGTATTCCTTCTCCATCACCATCAGCGCCGAGTATTGCGCCAGCGATTCGATCAACATGGTCGAACCCTGCATATTGGCGCTGACCACCTGGTGGCCCCACCACTGGTGCGCCATCTCGTGCGCGGTGACATAGTAGACGTAGTCGATGTCATCCTTGTCGCGCAGGTCGGCGATAAAGCCTATCGACTCCGAATACGGGATGGTGTTGGCGAACGACTGCGCGTAGCCCTGGTAGTTGGGGAACTCCAGCACCCTCACCTGCTTGTGCTGGTAGGGCGTGTAGTTGGCCTCGAAATAGTCGAGCGATTTCTGCGCCGAGCTGATCATGCGGTCGACGTTGTAGGCGTGCTTGCTGTCGTAGTAGATCTCGATCGGCAAGCCGTGCCACGCGCCCTTGCGCACCTCCCAGCGGGCCGACAGGTAGGCGAAGAACGGCACCATCGGCCGGTCCATCTTGTAGTGGAAGTAGCGGCGGCCGTTCTGCTCCCAGCGCTTCTGCAGGTAGCCGGGGGCGATCGCGATCTGGTCGGCGCTGGTCGAGACCGTGGTCTCGAAGTTGATCCAGTCCGCCTCGTTGCTGAAGATGGCGTTGGCGCGCGCCTGCTCGTCCTCCAGCTTGGCCATGCGCACCGGCTCGCCCAGGCCGCGCTTGCGGCGCTCGTTGCGGTCGGTCAGCTCGGCCTGCTGGTTGTAGCCGAAGTGCGGGAAGAAGGCGAAGTTGTTGAAGAAGGTGCCGTTCAGGTTGACGCTGTCGGCCGCGCCGCTGTTGGTGAAGCCCTGGTTGTGCACGTCGACGGTGAACGACAGCTCCAGCCGCGCGGCCGGCGCCAGCGGCTGCGCCAGCTTGATGATGCTGAAGCCGGCGACCTTATCGTCCAGCACCACTTGGTGCGGCGGCAGGTTGTCGAAGCGCGTGTCGATGTCCGGGTTGCGCTGGATGCGCAGGACGTCCAGCGGCGCGCCGGTCTTGTTTTCCATCAGGTAGCGGCCGCGGATCGCCACCCGGCGTTCGGCCGGGTAGATGTCGACATCGGCGCGCACGTCGGTGATGCGCGGCTGCGGCAAGTCCTTGTACTGGCGATACAGCTTTTCGTAGCGGGCCTGCTGGTCCATCACCACGTCGGACGCCTCGTACTTGTTGAGCACATTGGTGTTGTAGAAGATCCAGGCGCCGCTGCCGATGAAACCGGCCACCAGCATCGCCAGCGCGACGCCGGAGCGCCCCTTCAGGCGGCCGACGGCCACGCGCACGCGCTCGCGCCAAGGACGCGCCAGGCCGCGCACCCAGAACGCCTGCGCCAGCACCAGCAAGGCCAGGCTGAACAGGCCCCAGTAGACGCCGAACCACGACCAGCCCTTGAGGAAGTGGCCGTAGCCGTTCATGTCCGAATAGCGCAGGCCCGGCATGGCGCCGAAGTTGTACAGGTTGTGGTCGAAGTGCATGATGCTCAGCACAATCTGCGACACCATCAGCACGATCACCAGCAGGTAGCCGAGGAACTTGTTATTGGTCAGCACTTGCAGCGCCAAGGCCATCAGTCCCATCAGCACGAAAAAGGCCGACTCCAGCAACATGCCTTTGACATACAGGCCCGCTTCGATGGTGGTGCCGCCCTTGACCAGCTGGAAGCACGCGGCCGCCAGCACGCCGGCCAGCAGGAAGCCGAAGATCACGCCGACCAGCGCGATGGCCTTGGCCAGCAGCGGCGCCCAGTCCGGCACCGGCATGGCGTCGCTGACGTCGGCGATCTTGACCTGGCGTTCCTTGAAGATCAGCTCGCCGGCGTAGAAGGTCAGCACGATGATCAGCATGAAGTTGAAGCTGCCGGCCAGGGTGCGCAGCATCAGCCCGGTGACCGGATAGACGGTGGTGCCGAAGTTGGCGCCGGCCTGGGTGGCGCCGCCGACGAAGTTCAGCACGCCGAACAGCAGCATCACCAGGAAGGGCACGCTCTTGAACACGCCCATGGCGTCGAAGCGCAGGATGTGCCAGCACTGTATCCAGCCGGTCGACGGGCCAAAGCGCGCCACCGTGCGCGGCAGCGCCAGGCTGGACGGGGCCGGCGCCGTGCCGGCCCCGTCCGCCTTGGCCTTGCCGAACCAGCGGCGGCCGGTGCCGGCGCGCTGCGGCTTGAACAGCACCAGCGTGGCGCCGAAGAACAGCAGCGCCACCGCCAGCCACAAGGCGCGGTTGGCCAGCAGGAAGCCGCCGAACGGCGGCAGGCCGGCGTTCGATTCGGCGGTCGAGAAGTAGCGCACCGCGCGGCTGAAGGCGCGCACGCCGAACGGATCGAGCAGCACGGCGGTCCATTCATTGTTGATGTCGCGGGTGAACACGCCGGCCACGATCCACAACACGAAGAAGCCCAGCACGCCGACGTAGACCAGCATCATCGAGCGCGTGGTCGAGGCCAGCAACATCAGCAAGGCGCCGATGAAGACCAGGTTGGGGATGACGAAGAAGCCGAAGGCCCACAGGTAGGCGAACAGCGGCTGCGGGCCGACGCGGGCGGTGTCGACCCACGGCATCAACGGCCCCAGCAGCAGGCCGACGGCGATCAGCACGAAGATCGCCAGGCAGGCGACCAGGCCGGCGATGAAACGCCCGGCCAGGTACTGGTACTTGCGCATCGGCGTGGCGAACAGCATGTCGGAGATGCCGACCTCGCTGTCGCGCAGCACGGTGCCGGCGATGAAGATGGTGACGATGAAGGTCGACACCACGGTGAACGAGCCCATCAGCTGAGCCACGACCACCGGCGCGTTGCGGTGCACATTGCCGATGGCGCCGCCGACCTGGATGGCGTCGCTGGTGGCGGCGCCGAAGGCCATCAGGCCGAGGATCATGCCGGTCACCCACAGCAGCGGCTGGCGCAACTGGTAGCGCAAATCGAATTTAAAGAATTCCATTAACATGGCGCGCCCCTCAGACCACGGCGGCCGCGCTGGCGGCGGCATGGCGCACGTGCAGGAAGTAGACATCCTCCAGGTCCGCCTCCACCGCCACGAAGCCGTCGTCCGGCTGGCTGTCGGCGTACACATTGATCTGCGGCTTGCCGCCGACCAGGCGGGTGTGCAGCACGTTCATGCGCTGCTGGTATTCCGGCAAGGCCTCGGCGCTGACGCTGCGGCGCCAGACCTTGTTCTTCAAGGTGTCGATGGCGGCCTGCGGCTCGCCCTGCAGCAGCACCTCGCCCTTGACGATCATCGCCATGCGCGGGCACAGGTCGGTGACGTCGTCGACGATGTGGGTCGACAGTATCACCACCACCTGCTCGCCGATCTTGGCCAGCAGGTTGAGGAAGCGGTTGCGCTCGTCGGGATCGAGGCCGGCGGTGGGCTCGTCGACGATCACCAGCTTGGGCGCGCCCAGCAGCGCCTGGGCGATGCCGAAGCGCTGGCGCATGCCGCCCGAAAAAGTGCCGAGGCCGCGCTTGCGCGCCTCCCACAGATTGGTCTGCTGCAGCAGCGCCTCGACCGCTTCCTTGCGCTCGCCGCGCGCGGTCAGGCCCTTGAGCACGGCAAAGTGGTTCAGCAGCACCTCGGCCGTGACCTTGGGGTAGACGCCGAAGTCCTGCGGCAGGTAGCCGAGTTGGCGGCGCAGCGCCTCCGGCTGGGCCAGCACGTCGAGGCCGTCGAAATGGATGCTGCCGCTATCGGGGTCTTGCAGCGTGGCGATGGTGCGCATCAGCGACGATTTGCCGGCGCCGTTGGGGCCCAGCAAGCCGAACATGCCGTTGGGGATGTCGAGGGTGACGTCGTTGATGGCCTTGACGCCGTTGGCGTAAGTCTTGTTCAGCTGTTTGATCGATAGCATGGAACGCAATCTCCTGATAGGAAAACGGACGCAGTCCGCGGCAACGCTACCTTAAGATAAAGTTGCCAAGCTATCAGGTTTTTTGCGACCAACGGCCGATTTTGGGGATCAAACCGTAGTTTTCTGGCAAATCAGCGTCCGGGGCCGCGCGAGTACTCGGGGAACATTTCCTTCAGCAAGAAGGCGATCAGCTCCTTTTCATCTTCCTTGCGCGCGCTCATCGTCACCACCTTGCCCAGGCGGCGCGATTCCCATTCGAAGTCGCCCGGCTTTTCCTTGCGGATGATCTTGACCATTTCCTTGGCCACGGCGGTCTCGATGTCCTGCTCGGCGCCCTGCTCGACGTGGATCTGCTGCAGCCAGCGGCGCTTGAAGTTGGTGTTCCAGCCGCGGAACTTCACGTCGGCGCTGTGGTAGCTCTTGTCGACCTGGAAGATGCCGCCGGTGTCGTCCTTGTCGGCGCCGCTGGTGCGGCCCTGGGCGCCGGCGATATTGCCCTTGGCGATGCGCAGCGAGCGTTCGGCGTCGCTCTCGGCCGGGGCGCTTGGCGCCGGTTGCGGGTTGTTGGCCTCGCGCGCGGCGCGGCGCTTGGCGATCATCTCGGACATGTCTTGCTCGGGCGGCGGCGTCATCGTCGCCTGCACCGGCGGCACATAGGTTTCCAGCTTGGGGCGGATGGCGGCCGGCGTGTCCTTGGCGACGACCTGCTTGCGCGGCGGCGGCGGCTTGGTGGCCTTGGACACTTCGGGTTTCTTCTGCTGCGGCTTGTTCTGCGGCTTGTCCGGCAACGGCGCGAGATAGACCATCACCCCGCCCTTGGGCGGCGCGGAATGGGTGTTCCTGGGCGTGGGCGAGAGGAAGTAGTACAGCACGCCCAGCAGGTGCAAGGCGATGGAAATGCCGACGCCGATCCGGTTGGACTGCGACTTGCGATCCCATGCGGCGAACCGCTCCCCAGCCTCAGGCAAACGCTGGCCGCAAGCTTCGCAATATTCGGAATTTGCAGAGAGTAAATGGGAATCGTGATGCAAAATAGCAAACCTTGGTTGGAACGAAGTCGACAAAATGCGGCCATAGTGCCAGAGTCCCACCGTTTTGGGAACCGCTGTGCAAGGCCATGATAACGCGCCGGACAGCGGCGCGTGCGCTCCAGGGGATTTAACAGGAAGAGCTTACAAGTTCCGGGTCTTGACGGGTGTTACCGTATGTATCAACCGGCTCTACAAAGTGACGTGTGGCAACGTCGCCGGGTGCGCCTGGGTGGCCGCGCGGCTGGCGCCGGGCTGGGGGATGGCGTCCATCCGGGCCACCATGGCGTGCACGCTGCGGTCGGCGTCGAGCACCTGGCGCGAGCGCATTTGCGGCCGTGGCAGGGCGTGCGTGTAGTAGTGCGCCCCTTCGGCCAGGTAACCCAGCGCCCAGATGTTGCGGGACGGCTGGCCGCGGTCGTCGCGCGGCCGGCCGGCGGCGTCGATGTCGATGCCGCCGGGGTGGTAAGCGCCGTTGCAATACGGCCGCGCCAGGCCGCGCCTGAGCACATTACGGATAAGTAAGGAATCGTCGATCGCGGGGAAAAAGCCATCCAGGCGGGCGATCAGCAACACATCGACCGGGTGCTGGACCACCCCGTCGCCGAATGGGGTGCTCAGCACATAGCAGGCATTGCGCTCGTCGAGCTCGATGCCGCTGCGGGGACCGGACAGGATTTCGACGACGCCGGCGTCGAGCAGCGCCAGCAGTTCCTGGTTGCGCCGCAGCGGCGGCCCGAAGGCGCTGCGGTTGAAGGCCGGATGGTAATGTTCGAGGAACTGGCGGTGCGAGGCCGGCGTCAGCCCGCCATGCTCGATCGCCGCCTGCAGGGTGGCGCGCACGTCGCGCAGCACGTCGGTGGCGGCCTTGGTCGCGCTGCCAACATTGCCCAGTTTCGCTTCGGCCAGGTCCGCGCGCAGCCAGTCGTGGAAGAACGCGCGGAACTCGTCCAGCGTGGCGAACCGGCGCGCGCGCAGCGGGAACAGCAGCTGGTCGATCAGCGCGTCGTCGTCCGCCGTCGGCACGAAGCTGGCGGGATCGAGGACCGCCTTGGCCAGCGTGCTGCGGTAGACCCAGGCCATTTCGCGCTTGAGCAGCGGCAGCAGTTCGCGCTCGAAATCGAGCTGGCGGCTGCCGCGCGAGGCCAGCGCCAGGCGGCGCAGCGCGGCCACCGCGTCCGGCGTGAAATAGTGCGGCTGGTGGCGGCCGTCGAGCCCCTTCTGGTTGACGCCGCGCGCGGCGGCCGGCAGGCAGTTGCGCGAGCACAGGGTCAGCCGCGGCTCGCCGCCGGAGCGCTGGTAGCGCAAGCCGTGCTCGCCGCGCACGAAGGCGCCGCCCCGCCCCACCGTCAGTTCGGCGATGATGTCGTGCGCGCTCAGCCCCAGGCCCTGGATGGCGACGCGGGCGCCGGCGGCTATGCCGTTGAGCTGCGCCAAGGGATAGGCGTGGCGCACGAAGGCCAGCCGGCTGTTGTGGCGCGCGTGCGCGCGCGCGAAGGCGGCCAGCTGCTCGTCGAGCGCGCTGGGCTGGTTGCGGCCGTGGCCGGTGGTCAGGAAGACGAAGTCGCTGGGCACCAGGTAGCCCGTGTCGAGCTCGACGGTGCAAGCGCCGTCGGGCTGGCGCCACAGGTCGCGCGCGCGCAGGCGGTGGTGGGTCAGGCGCACGCTGGACGGCAGCGCGGCGGCGATCTGGCAGTAGGCCCAGGCCAGGTATTCGCCCAGCAGGCTGCGCGGCAGGTAGTCCGCTTCGGTGATGTCGGCGCCGCCGTGTTCGCCCAGCTGGTAGTAGCGCTCGCCCACGCGGCGGTAGCCGGCCTGGCGCGCCCACGCGGTCAGCGAGGGCGTGGCGCACAGCGGCGGATACTGCACCGCGCCGGCGGCGGGAAACAGCGTGACCTGGCTGGCGATGGTGTTGATCAGCAGATGCTGCGGCTGGCGCGTGCCGTGCACGCCGGGGCCGCAGTCGCCCGGCTCGATCAGGTTGATGTCCAGCGGCAGCTGGCGGCCGGCGGCGATGGCGGCGATGCGTTCAAACGCGCTGAGCCCGCGCGGGCCCATGCCGATGATGGTGACACTGTAGCGTTTCATCTGCAACCGTCCTTTATCGTGGTCAACTTGCCCATGATAAAGAAACGGTTTTTAAAGCAACTTGCTCCCGCTCAATGCTTGACCGTGTTCACGGCCTTCAGTGGCACGGCATGCACACCTGCGGCGGCCGGGACCTCGCCGGCGACCAGCTCGGCGTCGCTCATCGGGCCCGTGCCGCTGTACTTGTCGAGGAACAGGTAGATGACCGGCGTGATGTACAGCGTGATCACTTGCGAGAAGATCAGGCCGCCCACCACCGCCAGCCCGAGCGGCTGGCGCAGCTCGGCGCCGGCGCCCAGGCCCAGCGCGATCGGCAAGGCGCCCATCAGCGCCGCCATGGTGGTCATCATGATCGGGCGGAAGCGCAGCACGCAGGCTTCGCGGATCGCCTCGGCCGGCGTGCGGCCCTCGTTGCGCTGCACGTGCAGCGCGAAGTCGATCATCATGATGGCGTTCTTCTTGACGATGCCGATCAACATCAGGATGCCGATGATGGCGATCATCGTCAGGTCCAGGTTGAACAGGCGCAGGGTCAGCAAGGCGCCGACCGCGGCCGACGGCAGGCCGGCCAGGATGGTCAGCGGGTGGATGTAGCTCTCGTACAGCACGCCCAGCAGCACGTAGATCACGCCCAGCGCGGCGATGATCAGGATCAGCTGGCTGCTTTGCGAACGCTGGAACACCGCCGCGTCGCCGCCGTAGTTGGTGATGATGGACGGCGGCAGATGCATGTCGAAGCCCATCTTGTCGATCTTGGCGGTGGCCCTGCCCAGCGGGACGTCCGGCGCCAGGTTGAACGACAGGGTGATCGCCTGCAGCTGGCCCTGGTGGTTGACGGCGGTCGGGCCGATGGTGCGCTGCACCGTGGCAAAGCTGGACAGCTGCACCAGGTTGCCGCTCTTGTTGCGCACCGAGATGCGGGTCAGCGCGTCGTCGAACTGGCGGTCGGCGGTGGCCGCCTCCAGGATCACGTTGTAGCTGGCGGCCGGCGTATAGATGGTCGACACCTGGCGCTCGCCGAAGGCCAGGTAGAGCGCGGTGCGGACGTCGCCGATGGCCACGCCGAGATTGTTGGCCTTGTCGCGGTCTATCGTCAGCGACGCCTGCAGGCCCTTGTTCTGCGAATCGCTGGTGACGTCGCGGAAGTCGGGATCGGCGCGCAGCTGGTCGAGGTATTTCTGGGCCCAGTCGTTGAGCGCGCCGGGGCTGACCGACTGCAGCGTGTACTGGTAGCGGCTCTTGGACGGGCGCCCGCCCAGCTGCAGGTTCTGCACCGGACTGAGGTAGACCGAGATGCCGGCCACGGTCTTGGTGGCCTTGCGCAGGCTGTCCAGCACTTGCGGCATCTTCTGGCGCCGGTTGCGCGGCTTGAGCACCAGGAACATGCGGCCGCTGTTGCCGCCGCCGACAAACGAGGTCACGTCCTGCACATTGGGGTCGGCCTTGATGACGGCCGCCACGCGCTCCTGCAAGTCCATCAGCGAGGCCGACGAGATGTCTTCCGACGCCTCGGTGTTGACGCGGATCTGGCCCAGGTCTTCCTCGGGGAAGAAGCCTTTCGGGATGGTGATGTACAGCACCACCGTCAGCGCGAAGGTGCCGATCGCCGCCATCAGCACGAGGTAGCGGTGGTGCAGCGCGACGTCCAGCGTGCGCACATAGCCGTTGCGCAGCGCGCTGAAGCCGGCCTCGAACCAGCGGCCGATGAAGCCACCCTTGTCGTGCTCGGGATCGACGGCGTCGGCCGGCAGCAGACGGCTGGCCAGCATCGGCACCAGCATCAGCGACACCGCCGCCGACACCAGCACCGACAGCGCCACCACCACGGCGAATTCATGGAACATCAGGCCGATCACGCCCGGCATGAAGAAGATCGGAATGAACACGGCCACCAGCGAGACCGAGATCGAGATGATGGTGAAGCCCATCTCCTTGGCGCCCACCAGCGACGCTTGCAGCGGCTTCTTGCCCAGCTCGATATGCCGGACGATGTTCTCCAGCACCACGATGGCGTCGTCGACCACCAGGCCGACCGCCAGCGTGATGCCGAGCAGGGAGACGTTGTCGAGGCTGTAGCCGAAGGCGTACAGCAGGGCCAGCGCGCCCAGCAGCGAGATCGGCATCGTGATGGCCGGGATGAAGGTGGCGGCCGCGCGGCGCAGGAACAGGAAGATCACCAGCACCACCAGGAAGATGGTCAGCAGCAGGGTCAGGTTGACGTCGTGGATGGCTTCGCGGATCGACACCGAGCGGTCGTTGACCAGGTTGATGTTGATCGACGCCGGCAGCTGGTTCTTGAAGCGCGGCAGCAGGCGGCGCACGCCGTCGACCACCTGCACGGTGTTGGCGTCCGGCTGGCGCTGCACCAGCAGCACGATGGAGCGCTCGCCGTTGTAGCTGCCGGCGGTCTTGACCGACTGGAAGCTGTCCTCGACGGTCGCCACGTCCTTCAGGCGCACCGGCTGGCCGTTGCGCTGGGCCACGATCAGCTCGGCGAATTCGGCGGCCTTCATCAGCTGGGCGTTGCCCTGGATGGTCAAGGTCTGGCTCGGGCCGTCGAGGATGCCCAGCGGCGTGTTGGCGTTGGCCGACTTGAGCGCCTGCTGCAATTCATCCAGCGTCAGGTTGCGGGCGTTCATCAGCTCGGACTTGGCGCGCACCCGCACCGCGAAACGCTTCTGGCCGTTGACGCCGACCTGGGCCACGCCCGGCAGGGTCGACAGGCTGGGCGCGATCAGGTTTTCGGCGTAGTCGTTCAGTTCGGCCAGGGTCAGCGACGGCGAGTTCATGGTCATGAACAGCACCGGCGCGTCGGCCGGATTGACCTTGCGGTAGGACGGCAGGTCGGTCATCTCGATCGGCAACTGGCGCTGGGCGCGCAGCAGCGCCGCCTGCACATCGACCGCCGCTTCGTTGACGTTGACGCTGGGGTCGAACTCCAGGGTCAGCGAGGAATGGCCGAGGGTGTTGGTGGAGGTGATCAGCGCCAGGCCGGCGATGGTGGAGAACTGCTTCTCCAGCGGCAGCGCGACGGACGAGGCCATCGTGTCCGGCGCGGCGCCCGGCAGGTCGGCCGAGACGTTGATGACCGGGGTGTTATAGCTCGGCAGCGCGGCGACCGGGATGTAGAAGTACGACAGCACGCCGGCCAGGATCAGGCTCAGCGACAGCAGCACCACCATCACCGGCCGGCGGATGCATAACTCGGAAAGGTTCATGCTCAGCCTTTCTGCCTGGTCGTGTCGGCGGGCTTGTCGGCCCCGGCGATACGCACCTTGCCGCCCGGCCGCAGGTTCTGCTTGCCGTCGACGATGACTTTCTCGGTGCCGCTCAAGCCGGACACGGCGGCGTTGTCGCCGAAGGAATACACCCGCTTGATGTTGACCACCTTGGCGGACTGGTCGGCGTCGACCGCGTAGACGAAGGTGCCGCGGGTATTGCTGATGATGGCGTTTTGCGGTATCACCATGGCGTCCTTCAACACCTGCGAGACGAGCTTGGTGTTGACGTACTGGCCCGGCCACAGACTAGTGTCCCGGTTGTCGAACTGGGCCTTCACGCGGATCACGCCGGCGATCGGATCGACGGTGTTGTCGATGAAGCTCAGGACGCCGCTGATTTCCTGGTCGGCGTTGCCCGGCACCACCTTGACCGCCACCGCGCCCTGGCGCTGCGCCTGCAGCAGGCCGGCCAGCGCCGACTCCGGCAAGGTGAAGGAGACGTTGATCGGATCGAGCTGGGTGATGGTGGCCAGCGAGGTGGCCAGTTGCACCAGGCTGCCCGGATAGACGTTGATGGCGCCGACGCGGCCGTTCATCGGCGCGCGGATCGCGGTATAGCTGGCGTCGACCCCGACCGAGCGGGCGGCGGCCACGTCGGACTGCAGCAGCGCGCGCGCCGCATCGACCTGGCTCTTGAGCGTGTCGACCGCGCCCTGGGCGATGTAGCCCTTGGCCAGCAGTTCCAGCGAGCGCCGGTACTGGCGCTCGTAGTCGGCCAGCGCGGCCTGGTCGCGCGCGACCTGGGCCTGGGCCTTGTCGACGTTGGCGCGCTCGCTACGGTCGTCCAGCGTGAACATCAGCTCGCCCGATTTGACGAACTGGCCTTCCTTGATATGCACCTTGGCGATGGTGCTGGTGGTTTGCGGATGCAGGTCCACCGTGCTGATCGGCGTGACGGTGCCGTTCGCTTGCAGCACCACCGGCACATCCTGGCGCACCGGCGCGATGACGCTGACGGTGGTCGGGCCTTGCGCGCCCGCGCCGCTGGCCGCTTTCGGCTGTCCGGCCGTTGTGTGCGTCATGCTCCAGACGCCGCCGCCTGCCGCCACGATGGCGCCGACCAGGATTGCTAAGGATGATTTTTTCATTATTTTTTGAACCAGGTAAAAACATTGCCGCCCTGCATCAGGCGGAATATTGTCGCACAGTATGTGCCGGGAAAACCGCGCCGCGGCCATCGCCGCGCGCATTTTTCCGGACGGGATTGGGGCGCGGGGTTTAGGCGCCGGCGTAGTATTCGGGCACGATCAGCGTGACTTCCAGGCCGCCGTCCGCATGGTTGGACAGCATGACGTTGGCGCCGTGCTGTTCGGCGATGTTGCGGGCGATGGTCAGCCCCAGGCCGGTGCCGCCCGATTCGCGCGAGCGCGAGGTTTCGATGCGGTAGAACGGTTCGAACACGCGCGCCATCTGGTCCTGGTCGATGCCGGGGCCGCCGTCGCGGATGCGGATGCGGGCCGCGCCCACCATGCGCTCGACGGTGACGTTGGCGTAGTGGCCGTACTTGACGGCGTTGTCGATCAGGTTGACCAGGCAGCGGCGTATCGCCAGCGGCCGGCCCATCAGCGCCATCGCCGCGCGGCCGCGCAGTTCGACCTGCTGGCCGCCGTCGGTGGCGTCGCTGCACACGCTGTCGAGCAGCGAGTCGAGGTCCAGCGCCTGCATGGTTTCGGTGGTGTCCATGCTGCGCGCCAGGTCCAGGCCCTCCTTGACCATGAGCTGCATCGCCGACAGGTCGTCGATCAGGCGCTGCTGCAATTCCTGGTCGCCGACTTTTTCCAGGCGCAGGCGCAAGCGTGTCAGCGGGGTTTGCAGGTCGTGGGTGATGGCGGCCAGCATTTGCGTGCGCTGCATGATGTGCTGGCGGATGCGCGCCTGCATGGCGTTGAAGGCGGCGCTGGCCTGGCGGATCTCGGCCGCGCCGCTCAGCACCAGCGGCGCGTGGTTGATGTCGTTGCCCAGGTCCTTGGCGGCCTGCGCCAGTTGCTTGAGGGGACGCACCGTCATGCGCGTGACCAGGTAGGCCAGCGCGGCAATGCTGAACAGGAAGGGCAGTATCGCCAGCAGCTCGCTGTGGCGGGACGGCGGCGGCGCGCGCGGCGGCAGCACGGACAGCTTGAGCACCTGGCCGTCGTGCAGCTGCACGTTCATGGTTTCGCAGGTGCCGCGCCACTGGCTCGGCGCGAAGATATTGTTGCTCTTGCGCGGCAGGTCGCACGCGGCCGGATGTTCGTCCAGCGGACCAAGCTTGTAGCCCGCGCCCAGGCGCTGCTGCAGGCTGGCGGAAAACTCGGTCGGCGGCAGCGCGATGGCCAGCGGCAGGTCGGTCGCCTCCAGCCGGACGGTGCCGCGGTGGGCCATGCGCAGATATGTCGGGCGCGAGGCCTCGGGCAGCACGTCGGCCGTGGTGATCAATTGCTCGGCCCGCTCCAGCGCGTGGAAGTCGCGGTAGCGCTCCAGCGCGCGCATGCGTTCGCCCACCGCCAGCCACTGGGTCAGCGCCGCCGAGGCGACGATGCCGAGCAGCAGGATCAGGAACACGCGCCCGGTCATCGAGCCGAAAAACGCTTTCACGCTGGCGGCTCCACCGTCACGGTGCCGGCCAGCACGTAGCCGCCGTTGCGCACGGTCTTGATGATTTGCGGCAGGCGCGCATCCTCGCCCAGCTTCTGCCGCAGGCGGCTGATCTGGATGTCGATCGAGCGGTCGAAGGGATCGGCGTCGCGGCCGTGGGTCAGGTTGAGCAGCTGGTCGCGGTTGAGCACGCGGTTCGGATGCTCGAGGAAGACCTTGAGCAGACGGAACTCGGCGCCCGACAGCATGATGACGATGCCGTCCGGGTTGAGCAGGTGGCGCGCGGTCAGGTCCAGCGTCCAGCCGGAAAAGCGCAGCTGTTGCGCCTTCTCGGCGCCGCTGCCGACCGGCATCGCGTTACTGCGGCGCAGCACGCTGCGGATGCGCGCCAGCAGCTCGCGCGGCTCGAACGGTTTCGGCAGGTAATCGTCTGCGCCCATTTCCAGGCCGAGGATGCGGTCCAGCGGTTCGTTGCGGGCGGTCAGCATGATGACCGGCAGCGTGGAGTGGGCGCGCAGCTTGCGGCACAGGGTCAGGCCGTCGTCGCCGGGCAGGTTGAGGTCGAGCACCACCAGGTCCGGGCGGCCTTCGTCGAGCAGCTTCCACATGGCGCTGCCGTCGGCGGCGCACAGGGCGCGGTAGCCATTCGATTCGAGGTAGTCGGCCAGCAGCGTGCGGATGTCGCGATCGTCGTCTACGATCAAGATTGTTGATGTGGGTTCCATGTGCTAATTATCCCCAGTTAGACGGCGGGTGACCAATCACCAATTGTATCGTCTTGTATATCCCCCCGGGAACGACACATCTGGATACAAAATCCGGGCCCCGGGAAACTTGGCGGCAACCTTGCGCTGCCACTATGCATCAAGCGCGGCGCCGAACGCATCGCGATACCTAACTTTCAATGATGGAGGAACGACCATGAACGTCTTACGCAAAAGCATATTGATCGGTTTTACCGTGCTGGGCATGGCGGCGGCGCAGGCGCAGGTGGACAATTCGGCGCCGCCGGCAGGCCGCCACGGCGCCGCTGTCAACAAGGAGCAGATGCAGGCCAAGATGGCGGAGATGTTCGCCAAGCGCCAGGCCAGGATGCACGATCTGCTGAAGCTGACGGCGCAGCAGGAAACGGCGTGGGCCACCTACCAGGCGGCCATCGCACCGGCCGCGACCGGCGGCACGCTGCCGGACCGCGCGGCCGTCGCCAAGATGTCGGCGCCTGACCGCATGGCCAAGATGCTCGACCTGAGCAAGCAGCACCAGGCCAGGATGGAAGCGCACTTGGCGGCGCTGACGGCGTTCTACGGCCAGCTGACGGCCGAGCAGAAAGCCATCTTCGACGATCACAGCATGGGCGGCGCGCATGGCCGCCATGCCGGTCCGCGCGGCGGCTGGCACGGCCACCGCGGCTGAGCGAAGTCATTCCCACGCAAGTGGGAATCCATGCTGAGCCGGCAACGCCGCGGAGCTATGGACTCCCGCCTGCGCGGGAGTGACGGAGCTTAGTTCAGCTTGGCCAGCGATGCGGTGAACTTGGCCGCATCCTGGAAGCCGATGACGCGGGCGCCGTCGATTTCCTTGCCTTGCTTGTCGAACAGGATGATGCCCGGCGGACCGAACAGGCCGAAGCGCTTCAGCATGACCTTGTCGTCGGCGTCGTTGGCGGTCACGTCCACCTGCAGCAGCACGCTGTTGGCCAGCCGGGCGCGCACTTGCGGATCGACGAAGGTCAGTTTTTCCATTTCCTTGCAGGACACGCACCAGTCGGCGTAGAAGTCCAGCATGGCGGTCTTGCCGCCGCCAGCTGTACTGGCCAGCACTGCGTCGAGCTGCTGCACGGTCTTGATGCGCTGGAAGGCCAGTGGCGCCTCATGCTTGCCGCCGGTCAGATGCGCCAGCGGCGCCAGCGGATCGCGGCCGCCGCTGACCACGCCCACCAGCTGCATCAGGCCCAGCACGGCGACGATGACGCCGACGGTCCTGGCCACCCATTTTCCCCGGTTCATCAGCAGGTACATGCCGTAGCCGACCAGCAGCACGGCCCAGCCCATCATCTGCACCGCGGCCGGCAGCACCGGCGACACCAGCCACCAGCCCATCGCCAGCATCAGCACGCCGAAGAAGCGCTTGACCGCGTCCATCCACATGCCGGCGCGCGGCAGCAAGGCGCCGGCCGATACGCCAACCAGCATCAGCGGCACGCTCATGCCGACCGCCATCGCGAACAAGGCGCTGCCGCCGACGACGATGTCGCGGCTCTGGCTGATGTAGACCAGCGCGGCGGCCAGCGGCGCGGCCACGCAGGGACCGACGATCAACGCCGAGATCGCGCCCATCACGAACACGCCGGCCAGCTTGCCGGAGGATTGGCGGTTCGACACCGTGCTCAGTTTCGATTGCAGCGCGGCCGGGACCTGCAGCTCGTAGAAGCCGAACATCGACAGCGAAAGCGCCGCCATCAGCAGGCCGAAGCCGCCCAGCACCCACGGGTTTTGCAGCGCCGCCGCCAGCCCCTCGCCCGCCAGGCCGGCGGCGACGCCCAGCGCGGTGTAGACAATGGCCATGCCGAGCGAATACGTGACCGACAACAGCAGGCCGCGGCCACGACTGCTGTTGGCGCCCTCGCCGACGATGATCGACGACAGGATGGGCACCATCGGCAGCACGCACGGCGTGAACGACAGTCCCAGGCCCAGCAAGGCGAACAGCGGCAGGATGACCAGCAGCTTGCCCGACTTGAGCGCCGCTTCCAGATGGCCGGCATCGCCGGCCGGCGCGGCGGCGGCCGGCGGGTTCAGCGGCGGCAGGATGGTGGCGGTCGGCATCGGGATGGCGCGGATGGTGACGCCGGGCGTCAGCGCCGCAGGCTTGCCCTCGCCAACGGTGGTGCTGGCGGCCGGCGCTGCGCTGGCCGCCGGCACGCTGGCAGCCGGCAGCACGGTCAGCGGCGCCGCCGTGGCGTTGATTGACGTTGCAGGGACGGCGGCAGCGGCGGCGGGCTTGGCGCCTGCGGCCGCGGCGGGCAGCGGCACCGAACCGCTGGCGACCAGAGACGCCTTGTAATCCTGCGGCGCATAGCACAGGCCCTTGTCCGAGCAGCCCTGCCCCACGGCCATCAGCGTGAACGGGCCGTCACCCTCCACCGGCAAGGTCATGGTGACGATCTTGCGGTAGGTCTCGACGTTTTTCTGGAAGGTCTCGTCGAAGTGCACGGTGCCGGCGGGGATGGACAGCGCGCCCAGCTTGGCGCCGCTGGCGCTGAACTTGTAGCGTTCGCGGTACATGTAATAGCCGTCGGCGATCTGGAAGCTGACCGACACGGTGTGGCCGTCGACCATGTGGGCCGAGAACTTGAACGCCGCATCGGGTTCCAGGAAGCCGTCGTCGGCCAGCGCGGGACGCGCCATCAGCAGGGCGGTCAGCGACAGCAGCAACATGAACAGGCGGGCAAGACGAAGCATGTGTTTTCTTTCGGCGAAATAAGCACGAGCATAGTACACCGAGGCTGTTTTTTGCGCCTGAGGCCAGCCTTAAAGCCTGCTAAACTCGGCTTTTCCCCGCCATGGAGCAACTGATGACGACACGACGCCCCCTGCTGTTTTCCATCCTGGCCCTGGCCGCCGGGGCCGCATGCGCCCAGGCGCCCGCCAAGGCGCTGGCCACGGTGTCGCCGCAGGATTTGCTGGCCCACATCAAGACGCTGGCGTCGGACGATTTCGAGGGCCGCGCGCCGGGGTCGCCGGGCGAGGCCAAGACGGTGGCCTACCTGGAGCAACAGTTCAAGCAACTGGGCCTAAAACCGGGCAACCCCAATGGCGGCTGGACCCAGGCGGTGCCGATGCGCGGTCTGCAGCCGACGCCCAGCTTCAGCTACACGATAGGCGGCCCGACGGTGGCGCTGAACTTCCCCGAAGATTACGTGGCCCACTCGACCGGCCAGCCCACCAGCGTCAACGTCGGCAATTCCGAGATCGTGTTTGTCGGCTACGGCGTGCAGGCGCCCGAGTACGGCTGGGACGACTACAAGGGCGTCGACGTGCGCGGCAAGACCATCCTGATGCTGATTAACGACCCGGCCGTGCCCGATCCGAAAGACCCATCGCGGCTGGACCCGGCGATGTTCAAGGGCAACGCCATGACCTATTACGGCCGCTGGACCTACAAGTATGAGATCGCCGCCAGGCTGGGCGCGGCGGCGGCCCTCATCATCCACGAGACCAAGCCGGCGGCCTATCCGTGGGACGTGGTGCGCAGCGGCGGCAATGGCGAGCAGTTCAGCCTGCTGCACGAGGGCGCCGATCCGGATGCGCCGCCGGTGCCTGGCTGGATCCAGCTGGACCAGGCCAAGCGGATGATGGCTGCCGCCGGCTACGATTTCGACACGCTCAAGCAGCAGGCCCGGACCCGGGATTTCCGCCCCGTCAGCCTGAAGGGCACGGCCGACTTCAAGGTGGAGAACACGGCGCGCACGGTCAATTCGAACAATGTGCTGGGCCTGATCGAGGGCAGCGATCCCAAGCTCAAGCATGAGTACCTGATCTACAGCGCGCACTGGGACCACCTGGGCATCGACCCGCGCCTGCCCGGCACACGCACGCAACAGATCTATCACGGCGCGCTGGACAACGCTTCCGGCACCGCCGCGCTGCTGGCCCTGGCCAAGGCCTACAAGGCGCTGCCGAAGCCGCCCAAGCGCTCGGTCCTGTTCCTGGCCACCACGGCCGAGGAGCGCGGCCTGCTGGGCGCGAAATACTATGCGGCCCATCCGCTGTATCCGCTCAAGCGGACGGTGGCCAACATCAATATCGACGGCATCAACGCCTGGGGCAAGACAGCCCAGATCGAGAACGTGACGTCGGGCCATTCCAGCATCGACGAGCTGCTGGCCAAGCATGCGGTGCTGCAGGGGCGGCTGATGGAGAAGGACGCTCGGCCGGAGCTGGGCAGCTTCTACCGCGCCGACCAGCTGGAGTTCGCGCGCGTGGGCGTGCCGGTGCTGTACACCAAGGCCCGCAGCCGCTTCCTGGACCAGCCGGAGACCTATGCGCGCGAGGTGGTCGACCACTATGTCGCGCATGACTACCATCAAGTGACGGACGACGTCCGCGGCGACTGGGACCTGCGTGGCGGGGTACAGGACATCGAGCTGCTGTTCCAGGTGGGGCTGGACATCGCGCAGGGGGCGACGCCGGCATGGAACGCCGGTTCGGAGTTCAAGGCGGCCGGCGAGCGGCGCCTCAGATAAAAAAAAGCCAGGCAGAGCCTGGCTTTCTTCATAACACGGTGACAACGGCGAAGATTACTCTTCTGCGGTTGGCGCTGCGTCGATGTCGGTGACTTCTGGACGGTCCATCAGCTCAACGTAAGCCATTGGAGCGTTGTCGCCAACACGGAAACCCATTTTCAGGATGCGCAGGTAGCCGCCGTTGCGGTTTGCGTAACGTGGGCCCAGTTCTGCGAACAGCTTCAGAACCATTTCACGATCGCGCAGACGGGCGAATGCCAGACGCTTGTTAGCCAGGGTGTCGGTCTTGCCCATGGTCAGGATAGGCTCAACTACGCGGCGCAGCTCTTTAGCTTTTGGCAGCGTGGTTTTGATGGCTTCATGACGCAGCAGGGAAACGGTCATGTTGCGCAGCATTGCCAGACGGTGGGACGAGGTACGATTCAGTTTACGGAGGCCGTGACGGTGACGCATGGTACTTCCTTTCAGGTGTTTAAATCCGAGTTCTTCGATCGCTCGCGTTAGCCGCGAGCGCGGACCGGTTCTAGGGATAACGCCCGGCACAACATGTGCCGGACGGGTACGACAAATGCAAATCAGTTGGTAACAGGGCAGAACATCGCTACGCGATGTCCAGCACTGTCACCCAATCTGTTATTTTTCCAGGCCGGCAGGCGGCCAGTTTTCCAGCTTCATGCCCAGGGTCAGGCCGCGCGACGCCAGCACTTCCTTGATTTCGTTCAGGGACTTGCGGCCCAGGTTCGGCGTCTTCAGCAGTTCGTTTTCCGAGCGCTGGATCAGGTCGCCGATGTAGTAGATGTTTTCGGCTTTCAGGCAGTTGGCCGAACGCACGGTCAGTTCCAGGTCGTCCACTGGACGCAGCAGGATAGGATCGACCAGCGGTGCGCGCGAAGGCGCTTCGGCGGCGGCTTCGGTGCCTTCCAGGGCGGCAAACACGTTCAGTTGGTCGACCAGCACGCGAGCCGATTGACGGATCGCTTCTTCCGGCGAGATCACGCCGTTGGTTTCGATGTTGATGATCAGCTTGTCCAGGTCGGTACGCTGTTCCACGCGAGCGGACTCGACAAAGTAGGAAACGCGGCGCACTGGCGAGAACGATGCATCCAGAATGATGCGGCCGATGGTCTTGTTGGTGTCTTCGGACAGGCGGCGTACGTTACCTGGCACATAGCCACGGCCTTTTTCGACTTTGATCTGCATGTCCAGTTTGCCGCCGGCGGTCAGGTGAGCGATCACGTGGTCCGGATTGATCAGTTCCACGTCGTGTGGCAGATCGATGTCCGAAGCCAGGATGGCGCCTTCGCCTTCCTTTTTCAGGGTCAGGGTGACGGAGTCACGGTTGTGGACTTTAAAGACCACGCCCTTCAGGTTCAGCAGCAGGTCAACGACGTCTTCCTGCACGCCGTCGAGCGACGAGTATTCGTGTACAACGCCCGCGATCGTCACTTCGGTCGGCGCGTAGCCCACCATCGACGACAGCAGTACGCGGCGCAGCGCATTACCCAATGTATGGCCATAGCCGCGTTCGAACGGCTCCATCACTACTTTAGCGTGGCCGGCGCCCAGCGCCTCTACATCGATAATACGTGGCTTCAACAGACTGTTTTGCATGTGGTGTCCTCTTCAATACCCTCGGCGCGTTAGGCCGATAAGGCTGATGGCATCAGTGAAAACGCCCACTCGGGCGAGTGGGCGGGTTTGTTACGACTAGACTACAGATTAACGCGAGTACAGTTCGACGATCAGCGATTCGTTGACGTCGTTGGCGATCTCGTTGCGCTCTGGCAGGGACTTGAAGGTGCCTTCCATTTTCTTGGCATCAACCGACACCCAAGCTGGCATGCCAACTTGTTCAGCCAGCGACAGCGCTTCAACGATACGTACTTGCTTTTTCGATTTTTCACGAACAGCGATGACGTCACCGACTTTGACCACGTACGAAGCGATGTTGACCACTTGGCCGTTCACGGTGAACGCTTTGTGCGATACCAGCTGACGCGCTTCAGCGCGGGTCGAGCCGAAGCCCATGCGGTATGCAACGTTGTCCAGGCGGGTTTCCAGCAGCTTCAGCAGGGTTTCGCCGGTGTTGCCTTTGCGACGGTCGGCTTCTGCGAAGTAGCGACGGAACTGACGTTCCAGAACGCCGTACATACGCTTGACTTTTTGCTTTTCGCGCAGTTGGTTGCCGTAGTCCGAGGTGCGGGCACCCGATTTCACGCCGTGCTGGCCTGGTTTGACGTCCAGTTTGCACTTGCTGTCGAGCGAGCGACGTGCGCTCTTCAGGAACAGGTCAGTACCTTCACGACGGGAGAGTTTTGCTTTAGGTCCGATATAACGTGCCACGATGCTTCCTTTTTTTAAATAATAACGCCCCAGCCATCCTGCGATGGTTAGGCGCTAGTCTGATCCTCAGGGTGGGCCAGACGGTGGCTCAAAATGCGAATAACCCGCCGAACGTTGTTCGACAGGCGACAACAGCCGGGCAGTATAACCGTTTCCGGCCCCCTGCTCCAGCGATTTCTGCAAGTCGGAAGGAGGCGAAGCGAACTTCGCCGCCGACCGGACTCTTAGATACGACGACGTTTTGGAGGACGGCAGCCGTTGTGCGGTACTGGGGTAACGTCCTGGATCTCGGTGATCTTGATGCCCAGGTTGTTCAGTGCGCGCACTGCGGATTCGCGACCAGGACCAGGGCCCTTGATACGCACTTCCAGGTTCTTCACGCCGCATTCCACTGCGACTTTACCAGCTGCTTCGGCCGCAACCTGCGCTGCGAACGGGGTCGATTTACGCGAACCCTTGAAGCCAGCACCACCGGAGGTCGCCCACGACAGAGCGTTGCCCTGACGGTCGGTGATGGTAATGATGGTGTTGTTGAAGGAAGCGTGAACGTGTGCGATACCTTCGGCAACGTTCTTCTTGACCTTCTTGCGGACGCGCGCTGCTGCTGCGCTGCTTTGTTGCTTAGCCATGTGATTTCCCTAGATTATTTCTTGAGCGATTGAGCGGCTTTGCGCGGGCCCTTGCGGGTACGTGCATTGGTGCGGGTGCGCTGGCCGCGGACCGGCAGGCCCTTACGGTGACGCATACCGCGGTAGCAACCCAGATCCATCAAACGCTTGATGTTCATGGACAGCTCACGACGCAGGTCGCCTTCGACGATGAATTTAGCTACTTCATCGCGCAGTTTTTCCAGTTCGCTGTCGTCCAGATCCTTGACCTTTTTAGTGGTCGCGATACCCGTTGCGGCGCAGATGAACTTTGCGCGTGGACGGCCTACACCGTAGATGGCCGTCAGGCCGATAACGGTGTGCTGATGATTGGGGATATTAACCCCTGCAATACGTGCCATTCGTTATTCCTCGATAAATAACGGTTATTAACCTTGACGCTGCTTGTGACGTGGTTCGACGCAGATTACGCGAACAACGCCCTTGCGCTTGATGATCTTGCAGTTGCGGCAGATCCGCTTGACTGAGGCGTTAACTTTCATTTTGCTCTCTCTTCTTGGTTCGATTTATAGTTACTTGGTCCGGAACACGATGCGTGCACGGCTCAGGTCGTAAGGTGTCAGCTCTACCGTCACCTTGTCGCCAGGAAGAATGCGGATATAGTTCATCCGCATTTTACCCGAAATATGCCCGAGCACCACGTGTCCGTTTTCCAGCTTCACTCGAAATGTTGCATTCGGGAGATTCTCAAGAATCTCGCCCTGCATCTGTATGACGTCGTCTTTTGCCATTCGGTATGTTTACCGCGCTTATCGCGTCGGAATTCCGCCCTTGAAATTTGCTTTGCGCAGCAGCGATTCATATTGCTGCGACATCACGTAGTTTTGCACTTGCGCCATGAAATCCATGGTAACAACCACAATAATCAACAGAGAAGTGCCGCCGAAATAGAACGGTACTTTCCACTCGGCTTGCATGAATTCCGGCAACAAACACACCAAAGTGATGTAGATGGCGCCAGCCAGTGTCAAACGTGTCAGGATCTTGTCGATATAGCGGGCAGTCTGCTCACCGGGACGTATCCCTGGCACAAAGGCCCCGCTCTTCTTCAAGTTGTCCGCTGTTTCCTTGCTGTTGAAGACCAGCGCTGTATAGAAGAAACAGAAAAACACGATCGCAATGGCGTACAACAGTGCGTGGATGGGCTCGCCTGGCCCCATCGATGCTGCCAAATCTTTCAGGAACCGGACTACCGGGTTGGCCGTATCGGCGCCCGCGGTAAACCAGCCCACGATCGTTGCCGGGAACAAGATAATCGACGAAGCGAAGATCGGTGGGATCACGCCGGCCATATTCAACTTCAATGGCAGGTGTGACGTCTGTCCACCGTAAATCTTGTTGCCCACCTGGCGTTTCGCGTAGTTCACCAGAATCTTGCGTTGGCCACGTTCGACAAATACCACGAAGAACGTCACCGCCACAACCAGGATCATGATGATGATCGCGGACAGCGCACCGATCGCACCGTTGCTCACCGACGAGGCCAGGCCTCCCAGTGCGCCCGGCAGACCGGCAGCGATACCCGCGAAGATGATGATCGAGATGCCGTTACCGAGACCGCGCTCGGTAATTTGCTCGCCCAACCACATCACGAACATGGTTCCGGTCAACAGCGTAACGACCGTAACGAAACGGAATGCATAGCCTGGATCCAGCACCAGACCTGCTTGCGACTCCAGTGCGACTGCAATGCCCAACGCCTGGAACGTCGCCAGCACCACCGTGAAATACCGGGTGTACTGGGTGATCTTGCGCCGGCCTGCTTCGCCTTCTTTTTTGAGCGCTTCCATCTGCGGGGACACGATCGACACCAGTTGCATGATGATCGAGGCCGAGATGTAAGGCGTGATACCCAGCGCAAAGACTGTGAAGCGCGCGAGAGCGCCACCGCTGAACATGTTCAACATGCCCAGGATGCCACCCTCTTGCGACTTGAACAGCGAGGCCAATTGTACCGGATCGATCCCGGGAACCGGGATGTGAGCGCCGATACGATAAACCACCAATGCGCCAAGCAAGAACCAGAGCCGGCCCCAAGGGAAACCAGCCGCTGCACTTTTAGCAAGTTGTGGATTAGTCGCCAATTTTCGCTCCGATCAAGCTGTTAGCGGTCAACTCAGGCTACCGAGCCGCCGGCTGCTTCGATGGCCGCTTTCGCGCCAGCGGTCACTTTCAGGCCTTTGAGGTTCACCGCTTTGGTGATCTCGCCGGACAGAATGACGCGCACGTCGCGTGCCAGCACGCCCAGTACGCCAGCTTGCTTCAGGACCAGGATGTCGACGTCGCCAACAGCCAGGTTGTTCAGGTCGGACAGACGCACTTCAGCTTTGAAGGTGGCGTTGAGCGACTTGAAACCGCGCTTAGGCAGACGGCGTTGCAGAGGCATCTGACCGCCTTCGAAACCGACTTTGTGGAAGCCGCCCGAACGCGATTTTTGACCCTTGTGACCACGGCCCGAGGTTTTACCCAGACCGGAGCCGATACCGCGGCCGACGCGACGCTTGTAGTGCTTAGCGCCATCGGCTGGTTGTATGGTATTCAGTTCCATGATTTCTCCGTGTGTAAGCCCGGGGGCTTACGCAACTACTTTAACGAGGTACGAGACTTTGTTGATCATGCCGCGCACGGATGGGGTGTCCTGCAACTCGGCAACCGAGTTAACACGACGCAGACCCAGACCGCGAACGGTGGCACGGTGGTCTTCACGCGTGCCGATCAAGCCCTTGACCAATTGTACTTTGACGGTTTTAGTTGTCATAATATCCACCTTAGCCCAGGATCTCTTCTACCGACTTGCCGCGTTTCGCAGCAATCTCAGCAGGAGTACTCATTTTTGCCAGACCATCCAGCGTGGCGCGAACCAGGTTGTAAGGGTTGCTCGAGCCGGTGGATTTCGCCACGACGTCGGTCACGCCCATTACTTCGAAGATTGCGCGCATTGCGCCGCCAGCGATGACGCCGGTACCTGGTTTAGCAGGCGACATCATTACTTTCGACGCGCCGTGACGACCGGTAACGGTGTGCTGCAGGGTGCCGTTCTTCAGGTTGACCTTGATCAGGTTGCGACGGGCTTCTTCCATTGCCTTCTGCACACCAACCGGGACTTCCTTCGACTTGCCCTTGCCCATGCCGATGCGGCCATCGCCGTCACCAACCACGGTCAGCGCGGCGAAACCCATGATACGACCACCCTTGACCACTTTGGTCACGCGGTTGATCGCGATCATTTTTTCGCGCATGCCGTCATCCGGCTTGTCGCTTGCCATTTTTGCTTGCATTTTTGCCATGATCGTTCCTTAGAACTTCAGACCGGCTTCGCGCGCGGCTTCTGCCAGCGCCTTCACACGGCCGTGGTAACGGAAACCGGAGCGGTCGAACGCGACTTCGGTAATCCCTGCTTTCAGTGCTTTCTCTGCGACGCGCTTGCCGACGATCGCGGCAGCAGCAGCGTTGCCGCCCTTGCCCGATTTGCCAGCCAGTTCGTTGCGCACTTCGACTTCTGCCGTGGACGCCGATACCAGAATTTTGGCATCCGGCGAGATCAGGTTCGCGTAGATATGCAGGTTAGTGCGGTGTACCGACAGGCGGTTCACTTTCTGTTGCGCGATCTTGATCCGGGTTTGGCGTCCGCGGCGCAGACGTGATTCTTTCTTGTCCATCGTCAGCCCCTAGTTACTTCTTCTTGGTTTCTTTAATCTTAACCACTTCGTCCGAATAACGGACGCCCTTGCCCTTGTAAGGCTCAGGGGAGCGGTAAGCGCGAACTTCAGCAGCCACTTGGCCCACTTGCTGACGGTCGATCCCTTTGATGATGATCTCCGTCGGCGTCGCGGTTGCGCAGGTGACGCCGGCTGGCATCGAGTGCACTACAGGGTGCGAGAAGCCCAGCGACAGATTCAGCTTGTCGCCTTGCGCTTGCGCCTTGTAACCCACACCAACCAGGTTCAGCTTTTTCTCGAAACCCTTGGTCACGCCAGTGACCATGTTGTTGACCAGTGCGCGCAGCGTACCGGACATGGCATTGGCTTCGCGGCTGTCATTAGCGGCGACGAAGCTCAGGGTTCCTGCATTGTTTTCCACCGTTACCTGGCCGTTCAGGGCCTGGGTCAAGACGCCCAGCGGGCCCTTGACGGTGATCGCTGCTGCGGAGATGGCGACTTCAGCGCCAGCTGGCACAGCGATTGGCATTTTAGCTACACGAGACATGTCTAACTCCTTATGCGACGTAGCAAATAACTTCGCCGCCGACACCGGTAGCGCGTGCTTTGCGGTCAGTCATGACGCCTTGCGGAGTCGACACGATCGCCACACCCAAGCCATTCATCACAGTAGGGATCTCGTCTTTGCCCTTGTAGACGCGCAGGCCCGGACGGGACACGCGCTCAAGGCGCTCAATGACGGGACGGCCAACATAATACTTCAAACCGATTTTCAGTTCCGCTTTGCCACCAGCTTCGGCTACGGCGAAATCTTCAATGTAACCCTCGTCCTTGAGGACGTTGGCAATCGCAATTTTAACTTTCGACGATGGCATGGCCACGGTCGTCTTTTGCACGCCTTGGGCGTTACGAATGCGGGTCAGCATATCGGCGATAGGATCGCTCATACTCATTGCATATTCTCCTATTACCAGCTTGCTTTAGTCATACCCGGAATCTCACCACGCATGGCGAATTCACGGAGCTTGATACGGCCCAGACCGAATTTACGGAAGGTGCCGCGTGGACGACCGGTGACGGCGCAGCGGTTACGCTGGCGGGTCGGAGCCGAGTTACGTGGCAGCGCTTGCAGTTTCAGGCGCGCTTCGTAACGTTCTTCTTCCGACTTCGACTGGTCATCAATGATGGCCTTCAGCGAAGCGCGCTTGGCAGCAAACTTGTTTGCCAGGTCGACGCGTTTCTGCTCACGGTTAATCAGTGCGAGTTTTGCCATGATCTTCTTAGTTCCTGAACGGGAATTTAAAGGCGGCGAGCAGAGCTTTCGCTTCGTCGTCGGTCTTGGCGGTGGTGGTGATCGAAATATTCATACCACGCAGCGCATCGATCTTGTCGTACTCGATTTCCGGGAAGATGATCTGCTCTTTGACACCGATGTTGTAGTTACCACGACCATCGAACGAACGGCCATTGACACCACGGAAATCGCGCACGCGCGGCAGGGCCACGGTGATGAAGCGATCCAGGAACTCGTACATGCGAGCGCCGCGCAGGGTGACCATGGTACCGATCGGGTAGCCTTCACGGATTTTGAAACCCGCGATAGCTTTGCGCGACTTGGTGGTCACTGGCTTCTGGCCAGCGATCTTAGTCAGGTCGCCGACAGCGTGTTCGAGGACTTTCTTGTCCGCGATGGCCTCACCAACACCCATGTTCAGGGTGATCTTGGTCAGACGTGGAACTTCCATCACCGACTTGTAACCGAATTTCGCGGTCAGGTCAGCGACGACTTTTTCTTTATAGAATTCTTGGAGACGTGCCATGATTTCTTAAGCCTTCACTACTTCGCCGGACGATTTGAAGACGCGGACTTTTTTGCCATCCACTTCTTTGAAACCGACACGGTCTGCCTTGCCAGTCGCTGCATTGAACAATGCAACGTTGGACACGTGAATCGGCATAGTCTTATCGACGATACCACCTTGTACGCCAGTCATTGGGTTAGGCTTGGTCGCTTTTTTAGCGACGTTGACGCCTTCAACCACGACATGCTCAGCATCGATACGCTGCTGAACGACGCCACGTTTGCCCTTGTCTTTCCCGGTCAGAACGATGACTTCGTCGTTTTTACGAATCTTATCCATTACGACTCCTTACAGGACTTCCGGTGCCAGGGACACGATCTTCATGAACTTTTCAGTACGCAGCTCGCGCGTCACTGGTCCAAAAATACGGGTACCGATCGGTTCCAGCTTGGCGTTCAGCAGAACGGCAGCGTTGCCGTCGAACTTCACCAGGGAACCGTCTTGGCGGCGAACACCTTTAGCGGTGCGCACTACCACGGCGTTATAAATTTCACCTTTTTTGACACGGCCACGTGGCGCAGCAACCTTAACGGTTACCTTGATCACGTCGCCAATGCCAGCATAACGGCGCTTGGAGCCGCCCAATACCTTGATGCACATTACTTCCTTGGCACCGGTATTGTCAGCCACTTCGAGCCGGCTTTCAGTTTGAATCATAGTATTCTCTTTCCCAACTTAAGCCGAAGAATCCACACAATGCGGACCTGCGGTCAGTCTTGGTCCCGCCAGAGCGCTCATGAAGAGCCCACTGTTTGGGTGCTTGACCTTCGTCTTGCTACTGACCGCACGGTTCAGCGTCTGTGGCCAGACACTTTGCGGCGTTACATGAACGAAGCCCGCAAGTATTACATACAACTCGCGGGCTTGCAAGAACTAATTGAAAATCGCCCCCGGACCGAAGACCGGAGGCGACGACTTCAATTAAACGATTTGCGCGGCTTGCACCACGCGCGTCACGGTCCATGCCTTCGTTTTGGAGATCGGACGACCTTCCACGATTTCCACCGTGTCACCGGCTTTCACCTGGTTGGTCTCGTCGTGCGCGTGATACTTGTTCGAACGCACGATGATCTTGCCGTACAAAGGATGCTTGACGTGACGTTCGATCAGAACGGTGACGGTTTTGTCCATCTTGTCGGACACCACTTTACCGATCAGGGTGCGCTTGAGCGACTTTACTGGTTCGGTCATTTGGCTTCCTTCGTGTTCATTACCGTTTTTACACGTGCGATATCGCGACGTACCTTCTTGAGCTGCGAAGTGTTGCTCAGCTGCTGCGTAGCGGTTTGCATACGCAGGCCGAACTGGGCCTTCAACAGGTCATTCAGCTCTTTTTGCAGAGCTGCCTGGTCTTTGCCGCGGAGTTCAGATGCTTTCATATTTCACTCCTGTTATTGGCCGACTTGACGGACCACGAAAGTGGTCGCCAGCGGCAGTTTGGCAGCGGCCAGGCGGAATGCTTCGCGCGCCAGTACTTCGTCTACGCCGTCCATTTCGTACAGGACTTTGCCCGGACGGATTTCAGCGACGTAGTATTCCGGATTACCCTTACCGTTACCCATACGGACTTCGGCAGGCTTGTTCGAAATTGGCTTGTCCGGGAAGATACGAATCCAGATACGGCCACCACGTTTGATGTGACGGGTCATGGCGCGACGTGCGGCTTCGATCTGGCGTGCCGTGATACGACCACGGGCAACGGCTTTCAGACCGAACTCACCGAACGACACCGAAGTGCCGGTGCCATGCGAAATGCCGGTGTTACGGCCTTTCTGCTCTTTACGATACTTCCTGCGTGCTGGTTGCAGCATGATTATTCTCCTGCTTTCTCGGCCGGCTTGGCGGCAGTGCGAACACGAGCGCCTGGAGCCGCTGGCTTGGCGCCGGCGCCTGCTGGACGCGGACGGCCAGCTGGTTTGCCGTCGTCACGACGTGGGCCACGTGGCTTCTTCTCGTCCGGCGGGGTATCGATGACTGGTGCATCGCCGTTCGGCGCGCGGTCACCCTTGTATACCCAGACCTTGACACCGATGATGCCGTAGGTGGTCGAAGCTTCGCTGGTACCGTAGTCGATATCGGCGCGCAGGGTGTGCAGTGGCACACGGCCTTCGCGATACCACTCTTTACGAGCGATTTCGATACCGTTCAGACGGCCCGACGACATGATCTTGATGCCCAGGGCACCCAGACGCATGGCGTTTTGCATGGCGCGCTTCATGGCGCGACGGAACATGATGCGCTTTTCCAGCTGCTGAGCGATCGAATCGGCGATCAGTTGCGAATCGATTTCCGGCTTGCGGATTTCTTCGATGTTCACGTGGACAGGAACGCCCATGATCTTGGTCAGCGCCGACTTCAGTACTTCGATGTCTTCGCCTTTTTTACCAATGACCACGCCCGGACGCGAGCTGTAGATCGTGAAGCGCGCGTTCTTGGCAGGACGCTCGATGACGATGCGGCCGACCGAAGCGTTCTTCAGCTTGGTCTTCAGGTAGGCGCGCGCCTTCAGATCTTCGTTCAGCATCGAAGCGAAGTTGCTGTTGCCAGCGTACCAACGCGATGCCCAGTTACGGGTAACCGACAGGCGGAAGCCGGTTGGGTGAATTTTTTGACCCATTTTTAGCTCCTTAGTTGCCGACGGTCACGTAAATGTGACACGATTGTTTCGAGATGCGATCGCCCCGGCCTTTAGCGCGTGCAGTGAAGCGCTTCAGGATCGGGCCCTTTTCGACGTAGATGACTTTGACGAACAGCTCGTCGATGTCGGCGCCATCATTGTGCTCGGCGTTCGCGATGGCGGACTCCAGCACTTTCTTGATGATGGTCGCGCCCTTTTTTGGGCTGAATTGCAGAATGTTGAGTGCAGCGTCAACTTTCTTGCCGCGGATCTGGTCAGCCACGAGGCGACCTTTTTGATCCGACAAGCGCACACCCTTGAGGATAGCTTTGGTTTCCATTATTTCTTCGCCTTCTTGTCAGCGGCATGGCCCTTGAACGTGCGGGTCAGCGCGAATTCACCGAGCTTGTGACCAACCATGTTCTCGGAAACGTACACTGGCACGTGCAGCTTGCCATTGTGGACGGCGATCGTCAGGCCGATGAAGTCAGGCATGATGGTCGAACGACGGGACCAGGTTTTGATTGGCTTTTTGTCTTTGGCAGCTTGCGCGGCTTCGACTTTTTTCACCAGGTGGGCGTCACAGAACGGCCCTTTTTTCAATGAACGAGTCATGTGCTACCCCTTATTTCTTGCCGCGGCGCGAGACGATCATGGAAGAAGTACGCTTGTTGCTGCGGGTCTTCTTACCCTTAGTCTGTTGGCCCCAAGGCGACACTGGATGACGACCAGCTGCAGTTTTACCTTCACCACCACCGTGCGGGTGATCGACCGGGTTCATGACCACACCGCGAACGGTAGGACGAACACCGCGCCAGCGCATCGCGCCAGCTTTACCGATTTTACGCAGGCTGTGTTCGGCGTTGCCGACTTCACCCACGGTTGCACGGCACTCGATGTGCACGCGACGTACTTCACCCGAGCGCAGGCGAACCTGGGCGTAGGTGCCGTCACGGGCCATCAGGACCACGCCGGCGCCGGCGGAACGGGCCATTTGGGCACCCTTACCTGGCAGCATTTCGACGCAGTGCATGACGGTACCGACCGGGATGTTGCGGATCGGCAGGCAGTTGCCCGACTTGATCGGCGCTTCCGAACCATTCATCACTGCATCGCCAACGGACATGCCCTTGGTTGCGATGATGTACTGGCGTTCGCCGTCGGCGTAGCACAGCAGGGCGATATTCGCGGTGCGGTTTGGATCGTATTCGATCCGTTCCACTTTCGCTGGAATGCCATCCTTCTGACGCTTGAAGTCGATCAGGCGATAGTGCTGCTTGTGACCGCCACCGATGTGACGGGTGGTGATGTGGCCGTTGTTGTTACGACCAGCAGTTTTCGATTTTTTCTCAACCAGGGCTGCGAACGGACGACCTTTGTACAGGTCCGGGTTCACAACTTTCACCATGCCGCGACGGCCTGGGGAGGTTGGCTTCATCTTAACGAGTGCCATTATTTAGCCTCCTCGGAGAAATTGATTTCCTGGCCAGGTTTCAGGCACACGAAAGCACGCTTGGTATGGTTGCGGCGGCCGGTGTGAGCACCGGAACGCTTCTGCTTACCTTCGCGGTTGACGGTCTGCACCGATTCCACTTCCACTTTGAACAGCAGTTCAACAGCGGCTTTGATTTCTGGCTTGGTCGCGTCGGTGGTTACACGGAACACGATCTGTTCGTTCTTTTCCGCGACCATGGTGGCCTTTTCGGAAATGACCGGAGCCAGCAGCACCTTCATCAGGCGCTCTTCGCTAAATTTCAATGCGCTCATGCCAGCATCTCCTCAATCTTGGCCAGTGCAGCTTTCGTGACCAGGATCTTCTTGTAGAACACCAGGGACATTGGATCTGCGTGACGTGGTTCAACAACCAGTACGTTAGGCAGGTTACGCGATGCCAGTTCCAGGTTTTCGTTGGCGACGTCGGTGATGATCAGAACCGAGTCAAAGCCCATGCCGGTCAGCTTTTGCGACAGCAGCTTGGTCTTTGGCGCTTCGATCGTCAGGTCTTCGATGATCGTCAGGCGATCTTCGCGGGCCAGCTGGGACAGGATCGAGCAGATACCTGCGCGATACATCTTCTTGTTCACTTTGTGGGTGAAGTTCTCGTCAGGCGAGTTCGGGAAGATGCGACCACCGCCGCGCCACAGTGGCGACGACGACATACCAGCACGAGCACGGCCGGTACCTTTTTGGCGCCATGGCTTCTTGGTCGTGTGGTGGACTTCTTCACGGTCTTTTTGTTTACGGTTGCCGCTGCGAGCATTGGCTTGGTAAGCAACGACGACTTGGTGGATCAGGGCTTCGTTGTAGTCACGGCCGAAAATGGTGTCGGCGGCAGCTACGTTAGAGGCGGCTTGACCTTGAGCGTTCAAGAGCTTGAGTTCCATCGTTTAAGCTCCCTTCTTTGCTTTAACTTTGACAGCAGGCGATACGACAACCTGGCCATTTTTCGCGCCTGGGATCGCGCCTTTGACCAGCAGCAGCTGACGGTCGGCATCGATACGGGCGATTTCGAGGTTCTGCACAGTGCGGGTGACGTCACCGAGGTGACCGGTCATGCGCTTACCTGGGAACACGCGGCCTGGATCTTGCGCCATACCGATGGAACCTGGAACATTGTGCGAACGGGAGTTACCGTGGGTAGCACGGCCCGAAGCAAAGTGGTGACGCTTGATGGTACCGGCGTAGCCTTTACCGATCGTAACACCTTGAACGTCGATCTTCTGACCGACTTCGAACAGGGAAGCAGCAACAACGTCGCCAGCTTTCAGTTCGGCAGCTTTGGCTGCGTCAACGCGGAACTCTTTCAACAGAGTACCAGCTTCGACACCGGCTTTAGCGTGGTGACCAGCAACAGCCTTCGTTACGCGGGAAGCGCGACGTTGACCGAATGCGACCTGAACCGCGGTATAACCGTCGGTTTCAGGAGTTTTGATTTGCGCAACACGGTTGTTCGATACGTCCAACACGGTGACTGGGATCGAATCCCCGTCATCGGTGAAGATGCGCATCATACCAACCTTGCGACCGAGAAGGCCAAGGCTCATTTTTTCTCCAATTCCCACCTACGATTGGGCGGGGATATGTTGAACTACTAAAATTAGTACGGACCAATAAAAAGACGTATCCATACCGAAGCCGGCTAGTGTATCGCGAAAAGACCCTTGACGCAACAACTTAATACGGGGTATGTCGGGTTTATGCGGCTTTATCGGAACGGCGGCGGCGGCACGCGCAAACGCAGGCCCCATGCGGGCTGGCGCTCGCGGTCGAGCGGCCGGAACACCGCCGTGGTGCGCGCGTACAGGTCCAGCGCGCAGGCGGCCAGGTACCAGCGGTAGTCGCCGATGTAGTGGTGGGTAAAGAAGTTCACGTAGATCAGCACGGCGATCAGCACCGCCATCCAGTACGGCGGATGATGTTGAATGCGCAAGTCGAACAGGCGCCAGGCCTGGATGATGTAGCTGCCCACCGCCGCGTACATAAAGCCCGAGAACAGGGGCACGCCCCACAGCTTGGCATAGGCGAAGTCGGGATAGCCCCACGACTGGATCGCCCCCGACACCTTGAACACCTCCAGCGCGAAGCCGACCACATGGAACAGGCTGACCGCCTTCAGCTCGTCCCACGTCTCCAGTCCCGCCCACACCATGCCGAATTGGATCGCCAGCGCGGCGATCAGCAGCACATCGTAGCGCGGCAGGCCCAGCACGCCGGCGCGCGGCGCCAGCAGCACCGCGCCGAAGAACAGCGCGACGAACAGGCAAGCCCTCGCCTCCTTCAGGCCAAAGCACAGGAATTCGGCCGCGAAGCGCGCCCAACCGCGCAGGCCGGGGTGGACAGAGTAGTCGAGCAGGTGGCGGTCCAGCGCAGCAAGCATGGTCGTTCCGGTTGAGTATTTGGCAAGCGACTCTGGCGCCACGGCGCGGCGCTGCCCAGCCGCGACAGGCATAAAAAAACCGGGCAGCAAGTGCCCGGTTGCAGACTTCCAGTTCTAAGCGATTAGAACGTGTAGGAAGCGCTCGCGCCGAAGGTGCGGAACAGCGGCAGCGGGTTGCTCGCAACGGCGTAGCCGTCACGATAGTTGATTGGCGTATCCTGGTTCAACAAGTTGTTGATGAACAGGCTCAACTTGACGTTCTTGATACCGGTGTAGGCCAGGTTGTAGTCCACCGTGGTGGTGCTGCGTACGCGGTTGCAAGCTGCCATGTTAGCCGCCGACACCTTGTTGGTGATGCAGTAGTCCAACGTATCATCACTGTTGAGACTATAGCCGCCGGTGTAGTTCAGCGTGGCGCCATGGTCGAACGAACCGACCTTCATCGAGGCGCGCAGCTTGGTGCGCAAACGCGCACCGATGTCGTAGTTGCCGGCCGCATTCATGCCATAGGCGTTGTCGGCCACCACGAACGACTGATAGTTCAGCGCGTAAGTGCCTTCCATCTTCAGGCGCAGGTCGCCCACGTTAGCGATCTTGATGCGACCAGTCAGGTCGAAGTCAAGGCCGGAAGCGCGGGTCTTGCCGGAGTTGACATACGGGTTGTACACCAGGCCCAGCTTGCCGACGCCACCGAAGTTGACGGTATTGTCTGGTACATACTTCTTGACCAGCGCCAGGAACTCGTTGTCGGCAGCGGTATTATCCGTGCGCAGCAGCTGGCCGGCTGGCAACGAAGCTTCGCCTTTCAGTACGTCGCCCACGCTGCGGGTACCGATTTCGTCCTTGCGTTCGATGTTGTAGTAATCGAGTGCCAGGGTCCAGTTCTTGACCGGCTCAAACACCAGGCCCAGCGTGTACGAACGCGAGGTTTCCGGCTTCAGGTCAGGATTCGACGAAACAAAGCTCGGCAGACCTGCCTTGCAATCGTTGTTCTGGAAGGTGTTGGCGATCGCCTTGTCGGTGGTGGTCGCGGTTGGCGACTTCTGCACCAGGGCGTTCAGCGTAGTGGCGGTCGGGCAGCGACGCAGGTCGTTGGTATTCGTCGCGACCGAGCTGCGGCCCAGACCGTTACCGGATTCAACGATGTTCGGCGCACGGAAGCCGCCCGAGACCGTACCGCGCAACAACAGGGTTTCGGTGGCGTTGAACTTCAGGCCAACCTTAGGCGAAACGTGGGCTTCGCTGCCGCTGGTTTTATCGGCACGCAGAGCGGCGCTCATTTCCAGCTTCTTGACGACTGGAATGGTCGCCTCGGTGAACACAGCATAGTGGCTGACGGTGTCCTTGACTTGCAGGCCGAAGATGCCGACCAGGTCGCCGCGCAGGACGTTGTCCGAGCTCGCCATCTCATACGATTCGCGGCGCAGGTCGGTGCCCACGGCAACGCTCAGCGGACCAGCAGGCAGCTGGGCCACCGCGCCAGACACGGTGGCGTCGAAGAAGGAAATCTTCGATTTGCCCTTGGTGGTGCGGACCGGGAACATCGCCTCCAGCAGCGCTGGATCGTTTTTCTGGCCGAACTTGTAGGTGTTGTTGACGATCGCGTCGGTGTAGCCCTTGGCGCTAGGCGCGCGGGTGGCCTTGGTGGCCGACGAGGTCATATAGCCGGCCGCCGATTTCCAGTCGAATTCGCCGACGGTGCCGTTCAGTGCCAGCATGACGCGGGTCTGGTCGGACTCGGTGCGATTGAAGTTGAAGCCTTCGCCGGTGTCCAGCAGACGGGCGCGGTACTCAACCGGGAAAGTGTATGGATTGCCGTTGTTACCAACCGGCAGCTTGGGATACGAGAACGGGCCGACCATCTTGCCATCGATCGCGTTGTACCAGACGCTGGTGCCAGTGGTGGTGCCGCCGTTGTTGGTGCTGAACGGAGCAACGATGTAGTCGTTGCTGGCGCCGGCATTGGTGATTTCAAGGTTGGCGTCGACGTTGGCGCCGATCTTGAAATGGGTGTTGCTGACGGCGGCATAACGCTTGGCGTTGGTGGCCAGACCGGAGTACGGCAGCGCATCCCATTTGCAGAGCTTGTCGGTCGGGTCGATCTGGTCGGCCGGGCAACCTTTGGCGGCAACGATGTTGGTGCTGCTCAGGAAGTAGTTACCGGTTGGCGAGTAGGTGCTCTTGGCATCCCAGGTCGAACGGCCCGGGGTCTGGCGGTGCCAGCCAGGATACCTGTCGCGCAGTTCACCGACGGTGAAGCCGTCGTTCTTGTAGCCTTCGAAGGTCACGTAGGTGTTGAAACCTTGCTTGTCGATGTCGCCGTAACCGTAGATGGCCGAGGCGCTGCGGTTGCGTTTATCCTGGAAGCCGTCGGCGGTGGTGTAGTTGACCGTAACCTTGCCGCCTTCGTAGTCCTTGCGCAGGATGATGTTGATCACGCCGGCCACGGCGTCGGAGCCGTAGATGGCCGATGCGCCATCTTTCAGGATCTCGATACGTTCGACGGCTTGGCTGGCGATCGCATCCAGATTGGTGAAGTTTTGCTGAGCGCCATCGGCCAAGCCGTAGGAGGCGATGCGGCGACCGTTGACCAGGATCAGGGTCGACACTTTGCCCAGGCCGCGCATGCTGACGCCGGACGAACCGGTCGCGAAGCTGCCGGAACTGCTGGTGGCCGAATCGATGCTGGTGTCGGTGGCGGATGCCGAGCGCAGGATGCCGAGCACGGTGCTCTCGCCGGTGCGCTCGATGTCGTCACGGTTCAGGACCTGGACCGAGGCGGCCGCTTCGATATCGGTGCGCTTGATGCTGGAACCGGTAATTTCGACGCGTTGGAGTTTTGGTTCGGTGTCAGCGGCTTGCTGAGCGTAGGCGTGCTGTGAGAAAGCGACGGTCAATGCGAGTGCCATCGCACTTTTTTTAAAAAGTGGTTTATTCAAGAACTGCTCCCAGATGTGGTGTTTTAATCTGCGCGTTCGCTATCGTTCACCGGGGTAAGATGAACCTAGCTTTTCACGTCTGGCGCAGATTCTGCACACACATGGTGCATGTGACAAGGGATACAGTACGTTACATTACAATTTAGTTAGTTTATTAATGTGTTTGTTGTTTTTCGGAACAATTTATTCCGAAAACAGTGGCGCAAACGACAATGGGGCCGGGCCCGTTCGCGTTGGCGAACAGGCCCGGCCCCATCATCAGCTGGCGGCGGAAAAACTGCTCCGCCGGCCGGCTTAAAAACGATTATTGCAGTTTGATTTCGACGTCAACACCAGCTGGCAGGTCCAGCTTCATCAGTGCGTCAACGGTCTTGTCGGTTGGGTCGACGATGTCCATCAGGCGCTGGTGGGTGCGGATCTCGAACTGGTCGCGCGAGGTCTTGTTGACGTGTGGCGAACGCAGAACGTCGAAACGCTGGATGCGGGTTGGCAGTGGGACTGGGCCCTTGACCACGGCGCCGGTGCGCTTAGCGGTGTCAACGATTTCCAGTGCGGACTGGTCGATCAGCTTGTAGTCGAAAGCTTTCAGGCGGATGCGGATTTTCTGGTTTGGTGCGGACATGATATTTCCTTAAAAGAGCGAACTGACAACTATGTAGCGTCAGCAATGTTTAAAAGAACGAGTTTGGTACCGGTAAGGAGTCCGCCCTTGCAAGGGCGGACTGCACGCAGGCGCGGGGCAAGCCCCGCGAACTCCCTGCTTCGCCAGGGTCGACATGGTATCACACCATGCCGGCCCTGTTTCATCTCAGCGCTTAAAAATTAAGCGATGATTTTGGCAACAACGCCGGCGCCGACGGTACGGCCGCCTTCGCGGATTGCGAAGCGCAGACCTTCTTCCATCGCGATCGGGTTGATCAGCTTGACGGTGATCGACACGTTATCGCCTGGCATAACCATTTCTTTGTCCGCTGGCAGTTCGATCGAACCGGTCACGTCAGTCGTACGGAAGTAGAACTGTGGACGATAGTTGTTGAAGAACGGCGTATGACGGCCGCCTTCGTCTTTCGACAGAACATAGATCTCGCCGGTGAAGTGGTTGTGCGGCTTGATCGAGCCTGGCTTCGCCAGAACCTGACCACGCTGTACGTCTTCACGCTTGGTGCCGCGCAGCAGCAGACCGACGTTGTCGCCAGCCATGCCCTGGTCCAGCAGCTTGCGGAACATTTCCACGCCGGTGCAGATGGTCTTGACGGTGTCGGTGATGCCAACGATTTCGATCTCTTCGCCGACCTTGATGATGCCGCGCTCGATACGACCGGTCACCACGGTGCCGCGACCCGAGATCGAGAACACGTCTTCCACTGGCATCAGGAAGGCGCCGTCCACTGCGCGCTCTGGCGTAGGGATGTAGCTGTCCAGTGCGTCGGCCAGGGCCATGATGGCCACTTCGCCCAGAGGACCGGTGTCGCCGTCCAGCGCTTTACGTGCCGAACCTTTGATGATAGGCAGGTCGTCGCCTGGGAATTCGTACTTCGACAACAGCTCGCGAACTTCCATTTCAACCAGTTCCAGCAGCTCTTCGTCGTCGACCAGATCGCACTTGTTCAGGAACACGACGATGTATGGAACGCCAACTTGACGGGCCAGCAGGATGTGCTCGCGGGTCTGTGGCATTGGGCCGTCGGCTGCGGAGCAAACCAGGATCGCGCCGTCCATCTGCGCTGCACCGGTAATCATGTTTTTGATGTAATCGGCGTGGCCTGGGCAGTCAACGTGAGCGTAGTGACGGGTAGCGGTTTCGTACTCGACGTGCGCGGTGTTGATGGTGATGCCGCGTGCTTTTTCTTCTGGTGCTGCATCGATCTGGTCGTAGGCTTTAGCTTCGCCGCCGAATTTCTTCGACAGAACAGTAGCGATCGCAGCGGTCAGGGTGGTCTTGCCGTGGTCGACGTGGCCGATGGTGCCGACGTTGACGTGCGGCTTGGTCCGTTCGAATTTCTCTTTTGCCATTTTATTCTTCCTTAGAACAATGTTTTAAATATGCGGGCGGAGGATCTCCCCGCCCGCAAAAATACAAAAATTACTTAGCTTTAGCGGTAACGATCGCGTCGATAACGTGCTTAGGCGCTTCCGAGTAGTGCTTGAATTCCATCGTGTAGGTAGCACGACCTTGCGTTGCGGAACGCAGCGTGGTCGAGTAACCGAACATTTCCGACAGAGGCACTTCAGCTTTGATGATCTTGCCACCGCCGCCTGGGATCTCGTCCATGCCCTGCACCATACCGCGGCGGGACGACAGATCGCCCATCACGGTACCGGCGTAGTCTTCCGGCGTTTCCACTTCCACAGCCATCATCGGCTCCAGAATGACTGGCGACGCTTTGCGGCAGCCTTCTTTGAACGCCATCGAAGCGGCCATCTGGAACGCGTTTTCGTTCGAGTCCACATCGTGGTACGAACCGAAGAACAGCGTGACCTTGACGTCGACCACTGGGTAGCCAGCCAGAACACCGGTGTTCAGGGTGCCGCGCACGCCTTTTTCCACCGCAGGGATGTATTCGCGAGGAACGGTACCGCCCTTGATCGCGTCAACGAATTCGAAGCCCTTGCCTGGTTCTTGCGGTTCGATCTTCAGAACCACGTGACCGTATTGACCACGACCACCGGACTGCTTGACGAACTTGCCTTCGGACTCTTCGCAGGTCTTGCGGATGGTTTCGCGGTAGGCAACCTGTGGCTTGCCGACGGTCGCTTCCACGCCGAATTCGCGCTTCATACGGTCAACGATAATTTCCAGGTGCAGCTCGCCCATACCACCGATGATGGTCTGGCCCGACTCTTCGTCGGTCTTGACGCGGAACGAAGGATCTTCCTGAGCCAGACGGTTCAGTGCCAGACCCATTTTTTCCTGGTCAGCCTTGGTCTTTGGTTCCACAGCCTGTTGAATCACCGGCTCAGGGAAGACCATGCGCTCCAGTACGATGATCGCGGTCGGATCGCACAGGGTTTCGCCGGTGGTCACGTCTTTCAGACCAACCGCAGCGGCGATGTCGCCGGCGCGCACTTCTTTGATCTCTTCGCGCTGGTTAGCGTGCATCTGCAGAATACGACCCAGACGCTCTTTACGGCCTTTGACCGAGTTGTACACGGTGTCGCCCGAATTGATGGCGCCCGAGTACACGCGGAAGAAGGCCAGCTGGCCGACGAACGGGTCGGTCATGATCTTGAAAGCCAGCGCCGAGAACTTCTCGTCGTCCGATGCTTTACGGGTGGTCGGCTGTTCGTCCTCGTCGGTACCGCCGACGTCGTCGATGTCCAGTGGCGACGGCAGGTATTCGATGACCGCGTCCAGCATGGCCTGTACGCCCTTGTTCTTGAAGGCGGTACCGCACATCATAGGAACGATTTCGGAAGCGATGGTGCGTTCGCGCAGCGCTTTCTTGATCTCGGCTTCCGACAGGTCGCCTTCTTCCAGGTACTTGTTCATCAGGTCTTCGGACGCTTCAGCAGCGACTTCAACCATCTTCTCGCGCCACTCGGCTGCCGACTCGGCCAGCTCTGCAGGGATCTCGACGTAGTCGAACTTCATGCCCTGGGACGCTTCGTCCCACAGGATGGCTTTCATCTTGACCAGATCGATCACGCCCTTGAAGTTTTCTTCAGCGCCGATAGGGATCTGGATCAGGACCGGGTTCGCCTTCAGGCGAGCGCGCATCTGCTCGTAGACTTTGAAGAAGTTGGCGCCGGTACGGTCCATCTTGTTGACGAAGGCCAGACGTGGCACTTTGTACTTGTTAGCCTGGCGCCATACGGTTTCCGACTGTGGCTGTACACCGCCGACTGCGCAATAAACCATGCAAGCACCGTCGAGCACGCGCATCGAACGTTCAACTTCAATGGTGAAGTCAACGTGGCCTGGCGTGTCGATGATGTTGATGTGGTGCTCAGGGAAGTTGTTAGCCATACCCTTCCAGAAGCAGGTCGTCGCTGCCGAGGTAATGGTAATGCCGCGCTCTTGTTCCTGTTCCATCCAGTCCATGGTGGCGGCGCCATCGTGAACTTCACCGATCTTGTGGTTCACGCCCGTGTAGAACAGGACGCGTTCGGTGGTGGTGGTCTTACCTGCATCGATGTGAGCGGAGATACCGATATTGCGGTAGCGCTCGATGGGGGTCTTGCGGGCCATAATTATTCCTAAATCTTTGAATGGACAAAACCGAGCGCCATTTTTGCTGACAAAAATGAGCCCGGCCTCGAACAACAGATAACAGCCAGACCACGCAGGATCCGGCCGATTTGATTAGAAGCGGAAGTGCGAGAACGCCTTGTTCGCTTCAGCCATGCGGTGAACTTCGTCACGCTTCTTCATTGCACCGCCGCGGCCTTCAGCCGCTTCCATCAGCTCACCGCCGAGGCGTTGTGGCATGGATTTTTCGCTACGCTTGTTCGCAGCTTCACGCAGCCAGCGCATGGACAGAGCCATACGACGCACTGGGCGCACTTCAACCGGCACCTGGTAGTTTGCACCACCGACGCGACGGGATTTCACTTCAACCAGTGGCTTGGCGTTGTTGATCGCGGTAGCGAACACTTCCAACGGGTCTTTGCCCGACTTGGCTGCGATGTGCTCGAAGGCACCGTAGATGATGTTTTCTGCGACCGATTTTTTACCGGACAGCATCAGAACGTTCACGAACTTGGCGACATCCGTGTTGCCGAATTTTGGATCCGGCAGAATCTCGCGCTTGGGTACTTCACGACGACGTGGCATATCAATTCCTTTCAATCTTCAGTTGAGGTGCGCAGATATGGGATTCGCACTCTCGCGGAGGGCCATCATAGCCGACCACTTACTCGACCAATTGCGGTCGATTACATTCACTTAGTTAGCTGCCACTGAGCGAAAACTTTTAAAGCTATTGCAAACTGCGATTACTTCTTGGCTTGCTTGGCACGCTTGGTACCGTATTTCGAGCGAGCTTGCTTACGGTCTTTAACGCCCTGGGTATCCAGTGCACCGCGAACCATGTGGTAACGCACACCTGGCAAATCCTTTACACGACCGCCGCGCAGCAGGACAACGCTGTGCTCTTGCAGGTTGTGGCCTTCACCGCCGATGTACGAAATAACTTCGAAACCGTTGGTCAGACGAACTTTGGCTACTTTACGCAGCGCCGAGTTAGGCTTTTTAGGAGTGGTGGTGTACACACGGGTGCAAACACCGCGCTTTTGCGGGCTGTTTTCCAGCGCCGGCGATTTGCTTTTCACGGTCAGAGCGACGCGTGGATTGCGAATCAGTTGATTGATGGTTGGCATCGTTATAAACCCAACAAAATTACAACATTAATAACCCGGACGACTGTCCGGCGACTAAAACCTCGTCTCGATCTACAGGAACAACGGAGGCGCGAATAGCCACTCGCAAGGAGCGGCCTGAAACAGCGTATACGATGTGCAGAATAAATTGAGAACTCGCGAGTATAGACGTGGTTGGAATACCAGTCAATCTATTTCGCGGCGGAATGCGGCCGCGGAGGGCGCGCAAACACTAGCTGAAAGGTCGGGAAACACTTGATAATAGCAGACAATCTCCAACCTTCCCTGTCTATGCGATCTTTGTTGCGCCCCGCTCCCCTGTTCGTGCTGTTTAGCTACCTGCTGCTGTCGCTGGTGCCCTGCGTGCCCATCCTGCTGGGACGGCAAGTGCCGGAACTGACGCACATCCTGCTGGTCGAACTGCTGGCCTGGGTCGCGGTGTGGAGCGTGCTGCAGCGCCCGGCCTGGTTCCACTGGCTGCTGCTGCCGGCCTTCCTGGCGCTGCCGACCGAGCTGTATCTGTTCATCTACTACGGCCAGGGCATCTCCACCCACCACCTGGGCATCATCGCCGAGACCAGCCCCAGGGAGGCGCTGGAGTTCCTCGGCCGCAAAGTGTGGCTGATGGGCGCGGTGATGCTGGCGGTGATCGCCTGGTGGATCGCGGTGCAGCTGGCCGCCCGCCGCAGCCCGCAGCTGGCCTGGCGCGGCAGGTCGCGCTGGAGCGCGCTGCTTATATTAGTGGCGCTGTCCGCGCTGTGGCTCTACGGCTGGGAATTCGGCATCCGCGCCAAGCCGGCGCAGAAGGCCCCGGCCCCGGCATCGGCATCGGCCAGCACCAAGCCGGCCAGCGCCAGGCCGGCCGGGTCGGCGCCGGGTCCGGCCACCGGCTCGGCGCCCGGTTCCGCGCTCGGCCATGCCGGCATCACCGCCTCGGTTGACGCCAGCGACGCCGCCTCCGAGGAGGAAGAGGACGCCGAAGAGGACAGCGCGCCCGAGCACGCCGCCATCGCCGGCGCCGGCCGCAGCGGCTGGCAACTGGCGCAGCTGCCGTGGTGGATGCGCTCGCCGCTGGGCTTCGACAACTTCGCCTCGTCGTGGCCGTTCGGCCTGACCGCGCGCGGCGTCGACTTCGTCAAGGAGCGCGAATACCTGGCCGACCTGGGGCGGCGCAGCAGCAGCTTCACCTTTAAAGCGCACCAGCCGGAGAAAAACGACACGCCGGAAATCGTCATCATGGTGATCGGCGAATCGTCGCGCTACGACCGCTGGGGCATCAACGGCTACCAGCGCGACACCACCCCGCTGCTCAAGCAGGAAGCCAACCTGGTCACGCTGCCGGACGTCATCACGGCGGTGTCGGCGACGCGGCTGTCGGTGCCGGTGATCATCTCGCGCAAGCCCGCGATGCAAAGCCTGAAGGACGGCTTCTCGGAAAAATCCTTCCTGACCGCATACAAAGAAGCGGGCTTCAAGACCTGGTGGCTGTCCAACCAGATCTCGTTCGGCCAGTTCGACACGCCGGTGTCGGTGTTCGCCAAGGAAGCGAACGTAATCCAGTTCATGAACCTGGGCGGCTTCACCAACAACTCCAACTTCGACCAGATCCTGCTTGAGCCCTTGCAGCACGCCATCGCCGACCCGGCGCCGAAAAAACTGATCGTGCTGCACACGCTGGGCAACCACTGGAACTACAGCCAGCGCTATCCGAAGGAATTCGACAAATGGCAGCCGTCGCTGTTCGGCGTCGACAAGCCGGTCTACACCGACACCAAGATCAAGCCGCAGCTCAACAACAGCTACGACAATTCCATCCTCTACACCGACTGGTTCCTGTCGCAGGTGATCCACCAGCTGAAGGAAACGCAGCAGTTGAGCTCGATGGTCTACGTGGCCGACCACGGCCAGACGCTGTACGACAACAGCTGCAACCTGGCCTTCCACGGCCACAACACGCAGTTTGAATTCCACGTGCCGGCGCTGGTGTGGTACTCGGACGAATACAAGGCGCGCTATCCGGAAAAGGTGAAGCAGCTGCTACGCCACCGCAAGGCGCGGCTGGCGACCGAAAACATCTTCCACACGCTGCTGGACCTGGGCGACATTCAGTACGACGACGAGCGGCTGGAGTGGAGCTTCATCAACAAGCAGTTCAAGCAGCACAAGCGCTACGTCGACAGCTACGGCTGGAGCAACTACGACCACGCCAGCTTCAAGGGCGACTGCCGCGAAGTGATCGACAAGGGCAAGCCGCTGAAGCAGGAGAAGTGATAGGCATCTGCATCGCCGCCGCGCAATCGCCGTCCATCGCCGGCGACATCGAGGCCAACGTCGCCACCCATGTGCGCTTCATCGAGGCGGCCCATGCCGAGGGCGTGGAGCTGCTGCCGTTTCCCGAACTGTCGCTGTGCGGCTATGAGCTGCCGCTGCTGCGCGACTGCCTGCTGACGCCGGACGACGCCCGTCTGGCGCCGCTGCGCAACGCGGCCATCGCCACCGGCATGCGCATCATCGCCGCCGCGCAGGCTCCTAGCCGACGACAGCGACGCCCTGCCCTGCATCGCCGCGTTCAGCTTCCTGCCCGACGGCACGGCCACGGTCTACCGCAAGCAATACCTGCATCCGGGTGAAGAGCTGTACGCACGGCCGGGGCCGATGGGCGCGCACTGCCAGCAGCTGAACGGGCAGCGCTACGCCCAGGCGATCTGCGCCGACGCCACGCATTACCAGCACGCGGCGGAGGCGGCGGCCGACGGTGCGGCGATCTATCTGGCGGGGGTGCTGATTTCCGAAGCGGGCTACGCCAACGACGCCGCCAAGCTGCAGCGCTACGCAAAAGACTTCGGCATGGGTGTGCTGATGGCGAATCACGCCGTGCCGTCGGGCGGCTACGCGGCGGCGGGCCGCAGCGCCTGGTGGAAGCCGGGCGGCGTGCTAGCGGCGGAGGTGGCCGGGCCGGGCGGCGCCCTGCTGGTCGTCGGCCGGCAGGGTAATGCCCGCATTGTCGCGCTAACTGGAGCGTGCTGCCCTTAGCGCAAGCTCTTATATCATCGGGCCTCGCATATTTACATCCTTGAAAAATCCGGCTTGCTGGTCATGTCCACGTAGACTTTCTTGCCCGTTTCTCTGAATATCCTTCCGGGATAGTAATAGAACAGCAGAATTCCCTTGGTCGCAGCACCAAGCGTGAACATGTCGAAAGGAAGAGTGGCTATCCCCAGCAGAATGTGCGTGAAAGGCAACCCTGTCAATTCCACCACTGGGCGAATAACCACCAACACTACCAATGCCAACGCGACCGAAATGACATAGCTCCAACCGTTCGGGGACGGCGTAAAGCGATGCATTTTCGCCAGCCACTTGTCGCTCTCCAGCAGGTAGTAGACGGCATCGCCGTCTTCGCGATAGAGGCGCTCCTGTACTTTGCGGTAGAAGGTCACCGTGCGAAAACACCAGGTGATCAGCACCGCGATATACACAAGGAAAACCAGAGCGCGGACCGGCGTCGGCGGCAGCCCAAAGAACAGGAAGCACAGCCACGACACCACGCCCAACGAGGCGGTGCTGCCGAGATACAGCACGCAAACGCCGAAGTACCTTGCCTCCCAGCCCCAGTTAAACACTCGCGGTATCACCATCATCAACGTCGATAGCGTGCACACCACAATGCATAGCAAGGACAAAGGGTTAGCCAGGACTGGCGTATCCATGGAGGCGCCGTTGACCAGCATCAGCGACATCACGCCGATGCGCCGATCACTATCCCGAGCGGCGCCGCTGCCACAGCCGCCGCAGGCGAATCCTGCCGTGCATGTGCCACCTGCGCCACGCCGACGACCAATATCAAAAACGCAGCGAACGCACCGCCCCTCGGCAGCCTTGTCAGGCGCAACAAGCGTGTTTCTTGGGTGGCGCTGGTGAGGAAATCTAACATGGAATTGGGGTTGTTGATTTACTATGCTTCGGCCCGCATTACACCTCAGAAGTTCATTTCAAGCAAGAGTGATTCAATTGAAACGGGGTCTCGGCTTTAGCATTCGCTAGGCGAGGCTGCGCAACGCGCCCTCCAGCTGCGGATGGCGGAATGCATAGCCGCTCGCCAGCAATCGCGCGGGAGCAACACGCTGGCCCTCCAGCAGCAGGTCCGCCTGCTCGCCCAGCATCAGCCGCATCGGCCAGCCCGGCGTCGGGAAGCCGAACGGACGCCGCAGCGCGCGCGCCGCCACACGGCTGAACTGTGCCTGCGTCAGGCTCTCCGGCGCAGTGAAGTTGTAGACGCCCGCCTCGCCCGAACGGCACAGATGCGCAATACCGCCGATGACGTCGTCCACATGGATCCACGACAGCCATTGCGCGCCGCCGCCCAACGGCCCGCCCAGCCCCAGCTTGATGGGCAACAGCATCATCGGCAACGCGCCCTGCGTGCCCAACACCAGGCCGAAACGCGTGCACGCCACGCGCACCCCGTGGGCCGCCGCGCCTTGCGCCGCCTGCTCCCATTCGCGGCACAGGTCGGACATGAACATGGCCTGCGGGGCGTCGCTCTCGGTCAGCACCGCATCGTCGCCGCGGCGCTGGATGCCGTAGTAGCCGATCGCGGAGGCCGACACCAGCATGGCCGGCTTGTGCTCGGCCCTGGCGATCCACGCCACCAGTTTGTTGGTCAGCTCAACGCGGCTTTTGCGCAGCGCGGCCTGCCGCGCCGCCGTCCAGCGCCAGCCCAAGATGCGCGCCCCCGCCAGATTGATCACGACATCGACGCGGCGCAACGGCGGCAATTGCGTCATGCTGTCCACGCAATCGACGCGGCCGTCGAACAGCCACGCGGCCTGGCGCACCTGCCGCGTCAGCACCGTCACGCGATGGCCGTCGCGCAGCAGCGCGCGCACCAGGCGCTGGCCGATAAAGCCGGTGGCGCCGGTCACCAGGAAGCTGCGCCCCGGCGGACCGAAATCCAACTCGGTGGCGGCGCTGTCGCGCAGCGCCAGCTTGCCGATCGCCCGGGAGGCCAACGCATCCCGCAGGCCGGACAGGCCGACACCCACGCCGCACAGCGCCAGGAACACGCTCAACGCGCCTTGCGGTTGCCAGGCCAGCGCGGTCGGCATGGCCAGCCACTGCGGCGTGTTCAGCGCCAGCAGCGCGATGAAGGCGCCGCCGTTCATCGCCAGCACGGTGTGGGTCACGCGCTCGGTGGCCGGCAGCAGGCGGGTGCGGTCCTCCACCACGAAGTCCCACAAGGTCAGCACGATCTCGATCGAGAACACCACCAGCAGCACCCAGGCCCACGCGCCGTGGAACGCCCAGCCGGCCAGGCCGATGAACAAGGCGCTGTGGATCATCGCCCGCACCGCGTGGATCGCCAGTTCGCGCCGCGCGCTGGCCCGGCCCGGCAGCGCCTCGGTCAGCTCGTGGTGGTACAGCGTGTCGAACGCCCCCAGGCAGCCCTGGAAGGCCATCAGTTGCAACGCCAACAAATGGGTATTCATGCGGTCACCTCGCGAAACACGCCCGCCTGCGTGAAAGTGGTGCCGAACAACGCATGGCGGATCTCGATGCGTATATCGAACTGGTTGCTGCTGTTATTGCGGTGGCACAGAAAGGTCTTGCCCGGCGTGAGCAGACCCGGCAGCGGAACGCGCACGCCCAGCACCTGCCAGAAATATCCGTCGCTCTCAAAATGCAGGTTGCCGTCGCGGACCTCCAGCACCAGCTTCATGCCCAGCCCCATGCCGACGTATTCCAGCACTTCGCCCTTGCCGCTCTCGGCCATAAAGGAGGTGAACATGACCGGCTTTCGGCCATTGAGCCGGTAGATGCGCTGCTTGAAGATCGATGCGCAATCCGGCTTCGAATAGACCTGGATATCGACCGGGAAATCGGCGTCGTTGTACGGCATCAGCGCGCCCCGGATCATCGGCATGGTCAGGTAGCCCAGCAGCCGCCCGATCCGCGAGCAGGTCAGCTCCGACAAGCTGCCGCTGTAGTTCAGCGGTTTACCCGGCAGCGGATTCTTGTCGAAGCGGGCCTGGATATCCGGATGCAGACGACGCCATTCCAGCCCCAGGATTTTCTTGAACAGCTCACCTTCGGAAGGGATCATCATGAGGTTGCCTTTCTATGTTTGAATGCCAGGTCGAGCTTGCACAGCCACAGCAACGGCGGCAGCATGAGCGCCAGCGCCAGCGTATCGATCCACAGGTTGATCCAGCAATGCGCGCGCGCCGAGATCAGCATGTCCTGCGGCGCCCACACCAGCAGGCCAAGGATCAGCATGGCCCAGGCGTAGGCGTTGCGTTGCTGGTCGCCGATGACCGCCAGGCCGGCCATCCAGATCGCCGCCGCCTGCACCGTCGGGCCGAACAGCGAGAGCCACCACACCTGCAGCGCCCTGCCGGCGGCTGGCGCATCCGTGCCGAAGAAGAAGGCCTCGATGCCGCGCCGATAGCCCTCCGTGATGGCAGCCCCCGCGCACAGCGGCAACAACACGCCGACCACCAGGTGCGCCGCCACCGTCAAGTAAATCCACCGCACCAGCCAGGTTCTCGCCGCCATGATTTTGTCCGTGATTTCTGTAAAGGCAGAAATATAAAGTGAAATTTTTAGCGCAATGGATGCTTATAGGCGCAAACGCCATCGGCACAACCGGGCCGGCCCAGCCAGCCGGAGATGCGATAGCGGTTGCGGGCCAGGCCGCGATACAGCGCGGCAAACGCCGGCCGCAGCAGCCGCACGCGCAGCGGCGCCACCATCCAGCCGCGCCCCACCAGCGTGTAGGCGGCCAGCAGGCTGTCGATGCCGACCAGCAGGCGGCCCTCGGCGGTCTGCGCATGCATCTCCGTGTCCAGCGCCTTCATGCTTGCGCCCGCCGGCGGCACGAAGCCCGGCGCGGCGATGTCGGCAAACTCCAGGCGGTGCGCGCGATCCCAGCCGCTCAGGCGCGCCACCTCGGCGCGGCAAATGCCGCAGTGGCCGTCGTAGTACAGCGTCAGCTTGTCCATGTCAGTCCCCGCCCAGCAGGCGCGCCACCTTGCCGCCCATCTTCAGGAAGCGCTGCATGGTGGCGGGCGGCAGGTGTTTGTAGTCGCCGTAGGTGGTGGTCAGCATTTCGAGGAAGTCCAGCACCTGGTCCATCTTGAGCTTGGTGGCAGCCTCCAGCGCCGGATCGTTCTCGGCCTCCAGCGCGCATGCGCGCAGCACCGTCAGCGTGGGATCGATCTCGCGCTTCTTGCGCTCCTCGACGATGACGCGGAAGATTTCCCATACGTCCTGCAGGGCGACGAAATGGTCGCGGCGGTCGCCGGCCATGTGGGTGATGCGCACCAGCCCCCAGCCTTGCAACTCCTTCAGGCTGTTGCTGACGTTGGAACGCGCCACACCCAGCGTGTCGGCGATTTCCTCGGCCGGCAGCGGGCGGTTGACGAGGAACAGCAGCGCATGGATCTGCGCCACCGTGCGGTTGACGCCCCAGCGGGTACCCATCTCCCCCCAGTGCAGGATGTATTTCTGGATGGTCGGCGCGAGTATCATGGCATTTCTCTTGTTTCTGTCGTTACAGAAATCATAGACCACATTTTTTGAAAAATCAACTCCGCGACCGGGTCAACTGGACCCGGCCACGGAAGCCGGCCGGTTTAGGCGGTGGCGGCGTGTATCGCTTCGTGCGTTTGCACGCCGACCAGTTGAACCGGCACGGCGTTGGTGACTTTCTGCATCAGGTGCTGCAGATCGGCGCCGGTGGCGGCATCGCCGATCTGCATGATTTGCATATATGCAATTCAAATATACCAACTTTAGTTTTTTGCCAACCAAACAAAAACATCATCGCAGGACACTTGCGGCGGCTTGTTGCGTCTGTGGACCATGCGCTTGCGCGCTCAGCCAGTCGAACACATGGCCGGCCTTCCGCGAGATGGCGTGGTCGAAACCACGCGCCGCCAGCAAGGCGATCCCGTTCGTATCGGCCAGCACGCCCGGCGCCACCTGCAAGCCGTCGCCCACCCGGCTGACGCACCACGGCGTCAAGCGCTCAGCCAGCAGCGGCGCCAGCACCAGGTTGTGCGAGGAGACGATCACCGTGCCCTGCTGCGACAAGGTGTGCAGCACCGCCGCCGCCGCCGAGATCGATTCGAGGTGGTTGGTGCCGCGGAAAATCTCGTCGATGATGTACACGGCCGGCGCGCGCTCGGCCAGCGCCAGCAGCTCGCGCGCGCGGCGCAGCTCGGCGATGTACAGGCTCTCGCCGCCTTCCAGCGCATCCTCGCTCTGCATGCTGGAATACACCGGCAACAACGGCGTGAGCGCCTGCTCCGCATAACAGAAGCCAAACGCGCGGGCGACGATCAGGTTCAGTCCCACCGTGCGCAGCAAGGTGCTCTTGCCGATGCCGTTCTGCCCGGAGATGAAGGCGCCCTGCCCCGCCAGCGCGAACGACAGCGGCTCGGCCTGCGCCAGCAGCGGATGCACCACCCGCTCGAGCGTGACGGCGCCGCACTGCTCCGCCCAGCAATAGCGCGGCGTCTGCGCCAGGTGCCGCGCCAGCGCCAGGTCGGCTTCCAGCGCCGCCACGCGTTGGAAGCTGCTGCGCAGGAATTCCAGATGGCTGCGCACCGCATCGCGGCTGTCGAAATAATGGCGCACATTCATCTGCCACAGCCAGTCGCGGTACTCGCGCACGCCGGGCAGGTTGCCGGCCGCCGACTGGGCCAGCTTGCGATTGAGCTTGCCCGCCTGCGCCGCGTCCGCGCGCAGGCCGGCCGTCAGCGGATCGTCCAGCGCCGCCAGCAGGCTGTGGGCGCGCAGCATTTGCTGCAGCGTGGCCAGGCTGCGGCCCCATGCCTCGACCGCTTCGTGATAACGCACCTGCACCGCCATCGACGCCATCCACAGCACCACCACCACACCCCACAAGGCCACCACGCCGGTGACCAGCGCCAGCAGCACCGACAGCAGCAAGCCCAGCGGCAGCCATGGCAGCAGCGCCGCCCAGCGCGGCGCCGACGGCAAGACGGCGCCAAACAGGGTCGCGCTGACCTCGCGATCGGCGCGGCGCAAGCCGCTGCAGGCTTCTTGCAGGCGCTGCCGCAGTCCGGCGTCCTGCGCCAGTGTCCGCACCCGGACGGCGGACGCGCCCACAGCGCCGCCGTCCGCGTGCAGACGCCGGTGCAGCTCCTGCTGGCCGAAGATGCTGGTCGCGCGCGCCAGCTGCGCGCTGTATTGCGGCAGCAGCATGTCGTCCCAGGTTTGCGCGTCCAGCAAGCTGGCGTCGGCGTGGGCGGTGCGCCGGTACAGCGCGATATCGCTGGCAACGAAGGGGTAGTCTGCGATTGGCGTTTCGGCGGGCAGCAGCAAACGGGTCAAACGGTCAAGCAAGCGCATACGGTACTCGGGTGGGGGCGACAGCGTCACAGATGGTCATGCTTGCCGCTTTATCAAGCGCGGCCGGACAAGGCGGACGACCGGACAGCGGCGCGGACAACGGACGGTAGCAGTCACATCAATAAAATCAAATACTTAGATGCTGGCACGGTTTCTGCATAACGTTGCATATCCACACACACTTACACGATCATGATACGCGACACCTCCAACCAAGACGCCGTCATCGCCGCCCCCAAGGGCCTGGCCACCAGGCGCCGCCTCGTTTTCGCCGTCGGAGCCATCGCCCTGGTGGCGGTGGCCTACGCCGTGGTGCACTCCTGGCGCGGCAGCGACCATTCGGTCAACCTGGCGCGCCTGCGCATCGCCGAAGTGGGCCGCGGCACGCTGATCCGCGACGCCGCCGTCAACGGCCGCATCGTCGCCGCCATCAGCCCGACGCTGTACTCGGCCTCGCCGGCCACGGTGACGCTGAAGGCCGCCGCCGGCGACACCGTCAAGAAAGGCGACGTGCTGGCGGTGCTGGAATCGCCCGACCTGACCGACGCCCTCAAGCGCGAGCAATCGAGCTATCTGCAACTGGAGGCCGAGGTCGAGCGCCAGAAGATCCTGGCCCGCAAGCAGAAGCTGCTGGCCCGGCGCGACGCCGACACCGCCGAGATCGACCGCCTGTCCGCGCTGCGCACGCTGGAGCGCTACAACGCCGTCTCCAACGAAGGCATCATCGCCAAGATCGAATACCAGCGGGCCAAGGACGCGCTGAACTCGGCCGAGATCCGCGCCAGGCACGCCGGCCAGGCGGCCGAGCTGGAAAGCGACAACGTGGCGCTGGAGCTGAAGACCAAGATCAACGAGCTGGACCGCCAACGGCTGTCGCTGGCCAACGCCCAGCGCCGGGTCGACGAGCTGACCGTGCGCGCGCCGGTGGACGGCTTCATCGGCACCTTGTCGGTGGCCAACCGCAGCGTGGTGCCGGCCAACGCGCCGCTGATGACCCTGGTCGACCTGTCGCGCCTGGAGGTCGAGCTGGAGGTGCCGGAGACCTATGTGTCCGACATCGGCCTGGGCATGAACGCCGAAGTCAACTACGGCACCGGCACCGCCAACGCCAGGCTGTCGGCGCTGTCGCCGGAAGTGGTCAAGAACCAGGTGCTGGCGCGGGTGCGCTTCACCGCCGCCCAGCCGGCCGGGCTGCGCCAGAACCAGCGCGTCACCGCCCGCCTGCTGATCGATGAAAAACCCAACACGCTGATGCTGCAGCGCGGCCCGTTCGTGGAGTCCGAAGGCGGCCGTTACGCTTATGTAGTCCGGGACGGCATCGCCATCCGCACCCCGATCAAGATGGGCGCCACCAGCGTCACCGCGGTGGAGATCCTCGGCGGTTTGAAACAGGGCGACAAGGTCGTCATCTCCGGCACCGAAACCTTCGAGAACGCCGAACGCGTCTCGATCAACCAATAACATTTTTTCCAAGAGGCCCTCCATGCTGCGCATGCAAAACCTGAGCAAAGTCTATCGTACCCACATGATCGAAACCCACGCGCTGCGCGGCTTCGAGATCAACGTCAAGCAGGGCGAGTTCGTCACCGTGACCGGCCCTTCCGGCTCCGGCAAGACCAGCTTCCTCAACATCGCCGGCCTGCTCGAAGAGTTCACCGACGGCGAGTACATCCTCGACGGCGTCAACGTCAAGGGCATGGACGACAACGCCCGCTCGCGCCTGCGCAACGAAAAGCTGGGCTTCATCTTCCAGGGCTTCAACCTGATCCCCGACCTGTCGCTGTTCGACAATGTCGACGTGCCGCTGCGCTACCGCGGCTTCAACGCCGCCGAGCGCAAGGAGCGCATCGAGGACGCGCTGGCGAAAGTCGGGCTGGCCTCGCGCATGAAGCACTACCCGGCCGAGCTGTCGGGCGGCCAGCAGCAGCGCGTGGCGATCGCGCGCGCGCTGGCCGGCTCGCCCAAGCTGCTGCTGGCCGACGAGCCGACCGGCAACCTCGACACCCAGATGGCGCGCGGCGTGATGGAGCTGCTGGAGGAGATCAACGCCCAGGGCACGACGATACTGATGGTGACCCACGATCCGGAGCTGGCGGTGCGCTCGCAGCGCAACGTCCACATCATCGACGGCCAGGTGTCGGACCTGGTGCGCAAGGCGCCGACGCTGTTTGATGCTAACGCCGACGGCAAATCCCATGTCGCATAAGGAGCGCAATATGTTCCAATACTACTTCCTGCTGGGCCTGCGCAGCCTGCGCCGCAACCCGGCCCTGACCGCGCTGATGGTGCTGACCTTGGCCGTCGGCGTGGCCGCCAGCGTGGCCACGCTGACCATCCTGCACGTGATGTCGGGCGACCCGATCCCGGCCAAGAGCGAGCGCCTGTTCGTGCCGCTGGTCGACAACGGCCCGGTCAAGGGCTACAAGCCCGGCGACGAGCCCAACGACAACCAGCTGAGCTACCGTGACGCGCTCAACTTCCTCAACAGCAAGGCGGCCGAGCGCGCCACCGCGATCTTCGGCACCGGCCTGGCGGTCGAGCCGGCGCGCAAGGACATCGGCGTGTTCAGCGCGCGCGGCCTGGCCGTGGCCGGCGACTACTTCAATATGTTCGACGCGCCCTTCCTGCACGGCCAGTCCTGGAGCCCGGCCGACGACAAAGGGGCCGTCAACGTGGTGGTGCTGGGCCGCAAGCTGGCCGACAAGCTGTACGGCGACACCGACCCGGTCGGCCAGCGCATCACCATGAGCGGCCAGCAATACCAGATCGTCGGCGTGCTCGACAGTTGGAAAGTGGTGCCGCGCTTCCACCGCATCATCGGCAGCCAGGATGGCGCGTTCAGCGACGAGGACGAGATGTTCGTGCCCTTCACCACGGCGATCCGCAACGAAATGCCGCGCAACGGCAGCACCAGCTGCACCGACGACGTCGCGCCCGGCTACCAGGCCTTCCTCGATTCCGAATGCACCTGGATCCAGTTCTGGTTCGAGACGCGCAGCGCCGGCGACCGCGCCAACCTGCAGAGCTACCTCGACAGCTACGCCGCCGAGCAGCGCAAGCTGGGCCGCCTGCCGCGCAATGCCGCCAACAAGCTGTACGACGTGCGCGAATGGCTGGACTACATGAAGGTGGTCGGCAACGACAGCAAGCTGTCGGCCTGGCTGGCGTTCGGCTTCCTGGTGCTGTGCCTGGTGAACACGATCGGCCTGCTGCTGGCCAAGTTCTCGGTGCGCGCCGCCGAAGTCGGCATCCGCCGCGCGCTGGGCGCCTCGCGCCGCGAGATCTTCAACCAGTTCCTGATCGAGACCACCGTGGTCGGCCTGGTCGGCGGCGTGCTCGGCCTGCTGCTGGCCTTCGGCGCGCTGGCGCTGATCGCCATGCAGTCGAAGGCGCTGACGGTGGTCGCGCATATGGACTGGGTCATGCTGCTGACCACCTTCGCGATGGCGGTGCTGTCGGCCGTGCTGGCCGGCCTGCTGCCGACCTGGCGCGCGTGCCAGGTCACGCCGGCCCTGCAACTCAAATCCCAATAAGGACCCATTATGGAAATCCGTCCCATCCTGTCGGCGCTGCTGCGCAACAAGACCGGCCCCATCCTGGTGGCCGTGCAGGTCGCCCTGAGCCTGGCCATCCTGGCCAACGCCCTGCACATCGTGCAGGTGCGCCAGGCCGTGTCGGCGCGTGCCAGCGGCATCGCCGACGAGGCCGACGTCTTCAACCTGCAAGTGCGCCGCTTGCAGAACGCCGGCCACCAGCCCGAGCTGGCGGCCCAGCATCGCGAAACGGCGACGCTGCGCGCCGTGCCGGGCGTGCTGTCGGTGGCCATCACCACGCAGATGCCGCTGTCGCGCTCGGGCAACTACACCGGCATCGCGACCGACCGCCGGCAAATCAAGTCCACCGCCGTCACCAGCACCTATGTCACGCCCGATTCGCTGGTCAAGACCTGGGGCCTGCAACTGGTCGAGGGGCGCGACTTCCTGCCCAACGAAATCCTGGAGATCGACGAGAACACCAGCGACGACTACCCCAAGGTGGCCATCATCACCCGCCTGCAGGGCGAAAAACTGTGGCCGGGTAACAGCAGCTTCGTCGGCAAGACCTTCTATTTCGGCACCGGCGAAAAGGCCAGGGAGGCGCGTGTGGTCGGCGTGATCGAGAAGTTGCAATCGCCGAATGCCCAGATCGGCGAGCGCGCAGATTTCTCCACCATCGTGCCGACCCGCCTGACCGGCGACAACGCCAACAGCTACACGCTGCGCGCCGAGCCGGGCCAGATGGACCGCGTGATCAAGGAGGCCGAGGCGGCGCTGCGCGCCGCGTCGCCGACGCCGCTGATCGTCAAGGCCAGGACCATGACCGAATTCCGCACCGACCGTTACCGCGCCGACAACGCGCTGGCGTGGATGCTGGTGACGGTCAGCGTGCTGCTGCTGCTGATTACCTCGAGCGGCATCGTCGGTATGGCCAGCCTGTGGGTCACGCAGCGCCGCAAGCAGATCGGCGTGCGACGCGCGCTCGGCGCCCGCCGCCTCGACATCCTGCGCTACTTCATCACCGAGAACGTGATGATCACCAGCGTCGGCGTGGCGGCCGGGGTGCTGCTGGCGCTGGGCCTGAACCAGCTGCTGGTGAGCCAGCTGGAAATGGCGCGCCTGCCGGCCGGCTACCTGCTCGCCGGGGCCGCCGTGTTCTGGGCGCTGGGCGTGGCCGCCGTGTACGGTCCGGCCTGGCGCGCGGCCTCGATCTCGCCGGCCACCGCCACCCGCAGCGCCTAGCGGGGCCGCCCCCATGTTTGCAGTACCGGGCATGCCGCGACAATGTTATGCTTGCGGCATGCCTACCGTATTGATCATCGACGACAACGCCGCCGTCGCCATCGCGCTTGAAGTGCTGTTCTCGCTGCACGACATCGACGCGCTGCGCGCCGCCTCCCCCGAAGCCGGACTGGCGCTGCTGGAGCGCCACAGCGTCGACCTGGTGCTGCAGGACATGAACTTTTCCGCCGACACCACCTCGGGCGAGGAAGGCACGGCGCTGTTCCGCGCCATCCGCGAGCGCCATCCCGAGCTGCCGGTGATCCTGCTGACCGCCTGGACCCACCTGGACGCGGCGGTCGACCTGGTCAAGGCCGGCGCCGCCGACTACCTGGCCAAGCCGTGGGACGACAACCGCCTGATCGCCACGGTGCACAATCTGATCGAGCTGGGCCAGGCCAAGCGGGCCCTGCAGCAGCGCCTGCAGACCGAGCTGCGCCAGCGGCGCGAGCTCGAACGCGGCTACGACCTGCGCGGCATGGTGTGGCAAGACCCGGCCACCGAGCGCGTGGTGCACCTGGCCTGCCAGGTGGCGCGCGCCGACGTCCCGGTCCTCATCAGCGGCCCGAACGGCACCGGCAAGGAGCGCATCGCCGAGATCATACAAGCGAACTCCGCCGTGCGCGACGGCCCCTTCGTGGTGTTGAATTGCGGCGCGCTGCCGGCCGAGCTGATCGAGGCCGAACTGTTCGGCGCCGACGCCGGCGCCTACACCGGCGCCTCCAAGGCGCGCGAAGGCAAGTTCGAGGCGGCCGACGGCGGCACGCTGTTCCTCGACGAGATCGGCAACCTGCCGCTGGCCGGGCAGATGAAGCTGTTGCGGGTGCTCGAGACCGGCCGCTTCGAGCGGCTCGGCTCGAACCGCGAGCGCCAGGTCAAGGTGCGGGTGGTCAGCGCCACCAACGCCGACCTGCAGGCCATGATACGGGCCGGCAGCTTCCGCGAAGACTTGTTCTACCGCCTCAACGTGATCGAGCTGCGGCTGCCGCCGCTGGCCGGGCGGCCGGCCGACATCCTGCCGCTGGCCCGCCACTTCCTCGGCGACGGCAAGCAGCTGCACCCGTCGGCGCAGCAGGCGCTGCTGGCCCATCCGTGGCCGGGCAATGTGCGCGAACTGAAAAACGTCATGGCGCGCGCCGGCCTGCTGGCCGCCGGCGACGTCATCAAGGCGGCCGACCTCGGCCTGCCGGCCAGCGCCAGCGTCGTCGCCGACGACGGCGCGCGCGAGCCGGACCGCGACAGCATCGGCCTGGCGCTGAGCCGCGCCGGCGGCGTGGTGGCCCAGGCCGCCGCCGAACTGGGCCTGTCGCGCCAGGCGCTGTACCGCCGCATGGAACGGCTGGGCATCGCCCGTCCCTGATGGACGACGCCGGCCGCCAGGCTTCCCGCCCGAAAGGCTCGCGCCTTTCGTTGCTGACGCGCTGGACCGCGATGGTCGGCACCCTGCTGACGGTCGGCATCCTGATCGCGCTGACCCTGACCCATTTCTTCCCCGACCATCCCGGCCTGGTGCTGGCGGTCTGCCTGCTGTGCGTGCTGCCGCTCTCCATCATCACCATCCGCGCCCAGCTCGAGTACATGCTGTCGCTGTTCCGCGCGCTGACCGGCACCGTCACCAGCTACCAGGACGGCGACTTCTCGTTCAGCCTGCACTGGCCGCAGAACGACGAGCTGAGCGACCTGGTGGCGGCCCACAACGCGCTGGGCGACGTGCTGCGCCAGCAGCGGCTGGACCTGGTGCAGCGCGAGCTGCTGCTCGACACCATGGTGCAGAACACGCCGGTGGCGATGCTGCTGGTGAGCGAGGCCGGCCCCATCGTCTACGCCAACCTGGCGGCGCGCCAGCTGCTCAACCAGGGCCGCAGGCTGGAGGGCCATCGCCTGGCCGACATCCTGGCGCACGCCTCGCCGGCGCTGCTGGAGGCGCTGGCGCGCGGCGGCGACGGCCTGTTCACCACCAGGCAGGCCGGCGCCGAGGTGGACGAGGAAGAGGTCTACCACCTGGCGCGCCGCAGCTTCAACCTCAACGGCCGCAAGCACGAGCTGCTGCTGCTGCGCCAGCTGACCATGGAATTGCGCCGGCAGGAAGTGCAGACCTGGAAAAAAGTGATCCGCGTCATCAGCCACGAGCTGAACAACTCGCTCGCGCCGCTGACCTCGCTGGCCCATTCCGGCGCCGAGCTGGTGCGGCGCGGCCAGACCGAGCGCCTGCCGCAAATCCTCGCCACCATCGAGGAGCGCAGCCGCCACCTGGAAAGCTTCATCCTCGGCTACGCCCGCTTCGCCAAGCTGCCGACGCCGCGCCTGGAGCTGCAGGCGTGGCCGGGCTTCCTGGCCCAGCTGGCGGCCCAGGTCGAGTTCAGCGTGGCTGGCGCGCCGCCCGACGAGCCCTGCGCCTTCGATCCCTCGCAGCTGGAGCAGGCGCTGCTGAACCTGCTCAAGAACGCCCACGAATCGGGCTCGCCGGCCGCCGAGGTCAGCCTGGAGGTGCGGCGCCTGCACGGCGCGGTGCGGATCGACGTCCAGGACCGCGGCCCCGGCATGAGCGACACCGTGCTGACCAACGCGCTGGTGCCCTTCTATTCCACCAAGCGCAGCGGCACCGGCCTGGGCCTGGCGCTGGCGCGCGAAATCGCCGAAGCCCACGGCGGCCGCATCACGCTGGCCAACCGCGACGGCGGCGGCCTGAGCGTGACCTTGATCTTGCCGGTGTCGGCGGGCTGCAACTAAATCGGCATGATTGGATTGAAATTAAGTTGATAATTTGCATAACGGAAATTGATCATTGGAAATTTCTTATTGTTCAGCCCGTAGATTAGTTTCCTTCTATCAGCCTTACCGCCGCGATAAAAAAATAGCTAATTGACATCGAAAATTCCCAGGCGTACTTTGCATGGGTAGCACCGGGGTTTCGTGAACTTGGTCTGAACTTTCGTGGAGGTAAAATGAATTTAAGGTCTCTATTCTCAGCCGTACTGATGGCTGCGGCGGCGGGCGGCGCCGCGGCCAACAACTACACGCCGGCGGTCATCGCCATGACAGGTGGCCCGAGCGTCTGGACGTCGCCCTTCGGCACATCGCACAGCGACGGTCTCGATTTCACCGATACCTACACTTTTTCGTATTCCGGCGTACCGGGCTCGGCGCAAGGTTTCTTCGCCAACTTCACCAATTTTTCCGCATCGCCGACGACCATGCTGAGCTTCAGCGCGGCCGACATCAATGGCATTCCGCTGACCATCACCAATGGCGCGTTCGTCTCCGGCAGCGCGTTCTTCGGCGTGCCGGTGAGCGGCCTGATTACGTTGACGATCTCGGGCTCCGATACCGGCACCGCCAGCTACGCCGGCACGCTGGACATCACCTCGGCAGTGCCTGAGCCGGCCACCTACGGCATGTTGGCGGGCGGCTTGGCGTTGATGGGACTGGTCGCACGGCGCCGCAAAGCCTGAGCGCCGCCAAGCACAAAGACGCCGCGGCGTCTTTTTTTACGGGGTGGCGGCTGGTAGACTGCCGCCATGTCCGCCTATTCCGCCTCCCCCTCCCGTTTCGACGCGCCCGGCCACCCGCCGGCCACCACCACCGAATTCGAGGGCGTGCGCAGCCTGCACCTGGGCACCTCCTGGGTGCAGGGCGCGATGCGCCTGTCCAAGCCGGACAACATCGAACTCGAATACGTGCAGATGATGATGATGTGGCTGCTGTTCAACGACCAGCCGCGCCACATCGTGCAGCTGGGCCTGGGCAGCGCCGCGCTGACCAAGTTCTGCTACCGCCGCCTGCCGCACGCGCGCGTGACCGCGGTCGAACTCAACCCGAACGTGATCGCCATCTGCAACGCGCTGTTCGGCCTGCCGTCCAACGACGAGCGCCTGAACGTGCTGGAAATGAACGCCATGGATTTCGTGCTCGACCCGGCCAACCACGGCAGCGTCGACATCCTGCAGGTGGACCTGTACGACGAGGAGGCGCGCGGCCCGGTGCTGGACTCGCCCGAGTTCTACCAGGCCTGCTTCGACTGCCTGCGCGACGGCGGCATGATGACCACCAATGTGTTCGGCGATTTCGCCAACTACGACAAGAACCTGCACGCGATGGAACAGGTGTTCGACGCCGTGGTCTGGCTGCCGGAGGTACACGACGCCAACATCGTGGTGATCGCCTTCAAGCAGTCGCCGGTGCTGGACTTCAGCGTGCTGTACGAGCGCGCCGGCGCCATCAAGAAGAGCCTGAACCTGCCGGCCAAGTCCTGGGTCAATGGTTTGAAGGGCTGGATGTTGGATCAGCAATAAACAGTTTACTGATGCGTCCGCACCACAGTTTTGCACCATTTTGCGGCAGCCCGTCGGTCAGATTACGCCAAGTCATCGTATAACGCACGAAATATTATCAAATGTACATATTTTGCAACAATATGGTGCATGCCGCGTTGCCGCCCGCTGAGCGGCCACGATAGTATTTTTCTCGACCGCGCTATCCGCGCGCGCGTCCACAACAACGAGAGAGATACATGACAAGAGCACCGCACTTCAAACGCACGCTGGTCGCCAGCGCAATCCTGCTGCTGGCCGCCGGCCAGGGCAGCGCCCAAACCGCAGCAGCAGCAGCAGCAGACACAGCGCCGGCCCAGGAACAAACCGTGGTGGTGCTGGGCTCGCGCTCGGTCGCCAAGACCGCGCTCGACACCTCGTCCCCGGTCGGCCTGATCAGCCTGAAAGACATGCAGACCGCCGGCCCGCTGGAACTGGGCAAGCTGCTGCAGACGCTGGACCCATCGTTCAACTTCTCCAGCACCTTCATCAGCGACGGCACCGATTCGATCCGCCCTGCCACCCTGCGTTCGCTGGGGCCTGACCAGGTGCTGGTGCTGGTCAACGGCAAGCGCCGCCACCAGCAGGCGCTGGTGAACGTGCAACAGACCATCGGCCGCGGCTCGGCCGGCACCGACATCAACGCCATTCCGCTGGGCGCCATCCACCACATCGAGGTGCTGCGCGACGGCGCCGCCGCCCAGTACGGCTCCGACGCGATCGCCGGCGTGATCAACATCGTGCTCAAGTCGCAGGTCAAGGAGACCCAGTTGAGCGGCAGCTACGGCACCACCTCCGAAGGCGACGGCGACCTCTACTCGGGCACCGCCAACACCGGCTTCGCGCTGGGCCAGGACGGCGGCTTCCTCAACCTGACCGCCGAGGCGCGCAAGCGCGGCGAGACCAACCGCGCCGGCCCCGATTCGCTGCGCGTGAACCCGCCGCGCGTGACCCAGCACATCGGCGACAGCAACACCAAGGACGGCTACCTGTGGTGGAACGCCGCGCTGCCGATCGACAAGGCCAGCGAGTTCTACGCCTTCGGCGGCATCTCCAAGCGCAAGAGCGATTCCTACGGCTTCTTCCGCTCAGCCGGCGACGACCGCACCATCCCGGCGATCGCGCCGAACGGCTACCTGCCGGCCATCAGCACCGACATCAAGGACGCCTCGTTCGCCTTCGGCTACCGCCGCGACCTGGCCAACGACTGGAAGACCGACGTCAGCATCAACTACGGCGCCAGCGAGCTCGGCTTCCATGAATCGGACAGCGTCAACGTCAGCTACTGGTATGAGAAAAAGGCCGACGGCGCCATCTACGCCGAGTCGCCGCGCGACGCCAACACCGGCACCCTGAAGTTCAACCAGCTGACCTTCAACGCCGACGTCAAGGGCCCGGTCAAGCTCGGCGGCAGCAACCTGTTCCTGGCCACCGGCTTCGAATACCGCGCCGACAACTACCAGATCGTCGCCGGCGACCCGGTCTCCTACCAGTACGGCCGCAGCAATAATCCGGCCATCGCCATCACCACCCCGAGCGGCGCCACCGCCGCCGCCGGCATCCAGGGCTTCCCCGGCTACACGCCGGCCACCGCCGTCGATTCGGGCCGCCACAACATCGCCCTGTTCCTCGACGCCGAAACCAAGCCGGTCGACAAGCTGACCCTGGCCGGCGCCGTGCGCTACGAGAAATACTCGGACTTCGGCAGCACCGTCACCGGCAAGCTGAGCGCCCGTTTCGACCCGACCAAGGAAATCGGCTTCCGCGGCAGCCTGTCGACCGGCTTCCGCGCGCCGAGCGTGCAGCAGGAGTTCTACAGCTCCGTGTCGACCAACCTGAACAACGGCGTGCTGACCGAGACCCTGACCGCGCGCCAGGGCAGCGCCGTCACCCAGGCCTTCGGCATCGCGCCGCTGAAAGAGGAAACCTCGACCAGCGGCAGCGTCGGCATGGTGCTGCGTCCGGCGAAGAATATGTCGCTGACCGCCGACCTGTACCAGATCAAGATCAAGGACCGCATCGTGTTCTCGAGCGAGATCGCACCGGAAGCCGGCGGCGGCCCGATCGCCAACATCCTCAAGCCTTTGGGCGTGGGCCAGGCGCAGTTCTTCACCAACGCGGTCGACACCCGCACCCGCGGCCTGGACATCGTGGCCGAGCACACCTCGAAGTTCGCGGCCTCGACCCTGGTGCTGTCGGGCCAGCTGGGCTTCAACAAGACCGAAGTCACCAAGCGTCATTCGACGTCGTCGGTGCTGACCGGCGAGCAGCTGTTCGACAAGTCGCAGGTGACCCTGATCGAACACGGCCAGCCGCGCAAGCACCACGTGGTGGCGGCCGACTACACGGCCGGCCAGTGGAACCTCAACGCCCGCGCCAACTACTACGGCGAAGTGGAAGCGGAAAACTTCAGCCCGCTGCAGAAGTGGGACGCCAAGTGGCTGGTCGACGCCTCGGTGCGCTATGCCTACACCAAGCGCACCTTCTTCAGCGTCGGCGTGAACAATCTGTTCAACCAGCTGCCGTCGGAGTGGACCAACGGCGGCGCGTTCCCGAAACTGGGCTTCACCCGCTGCTGGGAAACCTGCCCGATCGGCGTCAACGGCCGCTCGATGTACATCCGCGCCGACACCGCGTTTTAATCTCGTCCTGAACGGTTGGCGGCGAACGCCGCCAGGTGCAGTATGGCCGCCAACTGTTTGACCAGTCCTTCCATCTGCTCGGCCGGCACTTGTGCGTAGCCGAGCATCAATCCCTTCCAGCCCGACGTTCCCTGCGTGTCCTTGCCGCTCAGCGCCTCGGCCACGATGCCGTGCTGCAGCGCCTGCGCGCTGATCGCGTGGTCGTCCATGTCCGCTTGCGTGAAGCGCAGCGCCAGGTGCATGCCGGCCGAGCCGCCGTGCACCGTCGCCACCGATCCCAGATGCTGTTCCAGCGCCGCCACCAGCGCGTCGCGCCGCTGCCGGTACAGCCGCCGCATGCGCCGCAGGTGCAGCGCGAACTGGCCGCTGCGCAGGAACTCGGCCAGCGCCAGCTGCTCGGCCACGCGCCCGCGCGCCGACGACTGCGCGCGCATCTGCGCGAACGGCTCGGCCAGCCACGGCGGCACCACCACGAAGCCGATCCGCAGCGACGGGAACATGGTCTTGCTGAAGGTGCCCAGGTAGACCACCGGCGCGTCCGGCGCCAGGCCCTGCATGGCCGACAGCGGCGCGCCGTCGTGGCGGAATTCGCTGTCGTAGTCGTCCTCGATGATCAAGGCGCCGGCCTCGCGCGCGGCGGCGATCAGCGCCAGCCGGCGCCGCAGGCTGAGCACGCTGCCCACCGGGTACTGGTGCGACGGCGTGGTGTACACCAGGCGCGGCGGCCGCAGCAGCCAGTCGTCGCCGGTGGGCGCGATGCCGTCGTCGTCGATGTCGATGCCGGCCACGTTCAGGCTGGCCGCGCGCGCCGCCGCCAGCGCGCCGCCGTAGCCGGGGTTCTCGATCCAGATGGTGTCGCCGACGTCGGCCAGCGCGCGCACGCACAGATCCAGGCTGCTTTGCGTGCCGTCGGTGATGAACACCTGCGCCGCCTCGCACACCACGCCGCGCGCGGCGCGCAGGTGGTCGGCGATGGCTTCGCGCAGCTGCGGCTCGCCGGCCGGTCCGCCGTAGTTGAGCTGCGCCACCGTCATGGCGCGCCAGGCCCGTTCCAGCATGCGGCGCCACAAGGTCAGCGGAAAATGGTCGAGCGCCGGCACGCCGGGCACGAAGGCGCCCATCATGTCGGCCGGTCCCTGCGGCGGGCGCAGCGCGCGCGCCCGCTGCGACAGCCCGGCCTGCGGCACGGCCGCCGCCTGCAGCGCGGCCGGCGTGCGGTCCGGCGCCACGGCCGCCACCACGGTGCCGCGCCGGTCGGTGGTGACGAAGCCTTCGCTGGCCAGCTGCTCGTAGGCGTACAGCACGGTGTTGCGGGCCAGGCCCAGCTCCTCGGCCAGCGCGCGCGAGGCGGCCAGCCGCGTGCCCGCCGCCAGCGTGCCGTTGCGGATGGCGGCGCGCAGGCATTCATGCAGCAAACGCTGGCGCGGCCAGCCGCGATGGCGGTGGTGCGCGGCGTAGCCGTCGATCAGCAAGGCAAAGTCCATTCGTGGCTCCATGAAAATGTATGTTTCTGGACCTGTTGCAGGAGCCAGCCAGCCATTATATTGCGGCTTCAACCTTTTTGGATGGAGATCATGACCGAACCAGCAAGCCACGCCGCACCGAGCGAACGCACCCGCGTGCGCCGCATTCCGACCAACGCGCATTACGACACGGCGACGCTGCACGCCATCATCGACGACGCCTACCTGTGCCACATCGCCTTCGCCGACGACAAGGGAGCGCACTGCATTCCCACCGCCTGCTGGCGCGAGGGGGATCACCTGTACATCCACGGCTCCAACGGCAGCCGCATGCTCAAGCGTTTGACGGAGAGCGAGACCTGCGTGACCATCACGCACCTCGACGGCCTGGTGCTGGCGCGTTCGGCCTTCAACCATTCGATGAACTACCGCTCGGCGATGATCTACGGACGCTTCGAGGTGGTGGCGGACGCGGGCGAGCGGCGCCGCACGATGGAGGCGTTCATGGAGAAGCTGGCGCCGGGCCGCCAGGCCGACATCCGCCCGGGTTCGGACAAGGAATACGCGGCCACCACCATCATGCGCATCACGCTAGCCGAGGCGGCCTGCAAGGTGCGCGCCGGCGGTCCGGAGGACGACGAGGACGACCTGAGCTGGCCGGTGTGGGCGGGCGTGCTGCCGTTCGCGCGCATGCAGATGAAGCCGATCGCCGATCCGGCCTGCAACCACGCCGCGCCGGCCTACGTGGTCGGCTGGCAAAAGTGGTAACACCGGAAACGAAATCTGTTTGACATTCACGTGGCGTGATACTTCAGTCTTGGCGCTTTACCAGCAAAGGAAGATCATCATGCGTATGTTTCAACAGATAGCCATGGCCGCCGTCGGCGCGCTCACCCTGTCCATCATCGCGCCGGCCGGCAACGCCGGCGCCGCTCCCTTGCGCGAGCGGGACGACACCGTCACCGTCGCCGGCGTCGAGATCGCCTGCCGCCTCACCTTTCCCGCCGGCGCACCGCAGGGCGCGGTGCTGCTGCTGCCGGGCTCGCTCTTCAGCGACGTCGATGGCAACTACCCGACCATGAACCTGAAGCCGCATCTGTACGCGGACCTGGCCGCGCAGCTGGGCGAGCGCGGATTCGCCGTGCTGAGAATGGCAAAGATCGGTCCGGGCACCGGTTCGCGCACGGTGGACCCGCAGGCAGCCGCCCGCCACGCGCAATTCGCGACGCGGGCCGAGGTCGCCGCGGCCGGCCTGGCGCTGCTGCGCAAGTCGGCGCCGGCGCGTCCCCTCATCGTGGCAGGCCACAGCGAGGGCGCGTTGGTGGCGTCCATGCTGGCCAGCGCGGCGGACGCGCAGGCCATAGCCGGCGTGGTGTTGCTGTCCGGTCCCGCCGCGCCGCTGCTCAGCCTGATGCGCGAGCAGCTGGCCGCGATGTCGCCGCCGGGCGCCGACCTGGCGATGTATGACCAGACCGTCGCCGCCCTGCGCGCCGGCCAGCCGCTGCCGGCCGGCGCCGGCACCAATCCGCAGACAGCGATGCTGGCGGCCATGCCGGCCTTCAGCCTGGATTATCTGCGCAGCACCGACCGCGTCGATCCCGTGGCCGAACTGGCGCGCGTGCGCCAGCCGGTACTGATCGTCCAGGGCGGACAGGATGCGTCGGTGCCGCCGGCCCACGCCGACCGCCTCCACCAGGGACGCGGCAAGCTGCCGACCGAACTGGCCCGCTTCCCCGGCCTGACCCACTTCTACAAGGTCGCCCCGCCCGGCATCTCGCCGATGCAATCGATGGCGCTCGACAGCGTCAGCGAGCCGGCGGTCGCGCAGCGCATCGCATCATGGGCGCGCCGACTTCCGATGTAGTTTACTTACACAAAAATACAACATGGAAGCGCTCCCGTGCGGTAATTATGGCTAAACGCGCAGATTGTTGATGTCATGGCACCAATATTCGTTTGACTTGGTTTCTAGTTTTAATACAAGATCGTTTCCAAGCGGCCTCAGAATGCCGTTCAGAAGCGACCTTTACAAACACCAGGAGACCTCCAAATGAAGTTCAATACGCATCCGTCCGGCGTCCGTGCCGCCCTCCCCCTGACCCCGGTGGCCGCCGCTTGCGCGGTCCTGATCTCGGCACTGGCCGCGCCGCTGCACGCGCAAACCAACGGCGCGCCGCAGGCTGCCGACGCGCCGATGTCGACCGTGGTGGTGTCGGGCATACGGCGCGGCATCGAGGACGCGATTTCGGTCAAACGCGACTCGACCTCCATCGTCGAATCGATCTCCGCCGAAGACATCGGCAAGCTGCCGGACGTCAGCATCGCCGAATCGATCGCCCGCCTGCCGGGCCTGGCGGCGCAGCGCGTGGCTGGCCGCGCCCAGGTGATCAGCATCCGCGGCCTGTCGCCGGACTTCGCCACCACCCTGCTCAACGGCCGCGAACAGGTCAGCACCGGCGACAACCGCAGCGTCGAGTTCGACCAGTACCCGTCCGAGCTGCTGAGCGGCGTGACCGTCTACAAGACCCCGGACGCCGGCCTGGTCGGCCAGGGCCTGTCGGGCACCATCGACATGCAGACCGTGCGTCCGCTGGCCTTCCCTGGCCGCACCTTGTCGGTCAATCTGCGCGGCGAGAACAACTCGATGGGCAAGATCGCCAACGCCAAGGACACCGGCCACCGCTTCAGCGCCAGCTACATCGACCAGTTCGCCAATCGCACGGTCGGACTCGCGCTCGGCATCGCCAACATCGAATCGCCCATCCTCGACAACGAAACCGGCACCTATGAGCCGTTCGACCAGAGCAAGGTCTCCGGCGTGCCGGCCGGCACCTACGTCACCGCCGGCGTCAAGTCGCTGGCCAAGAGCGGCGTCCTCAAGCGCACCGGCCTGATCGGCGTGCTGGAATACCGCCCGAACAAGATGTGGACCAGCACGCTGGACGTGTTCGCCTCCGAGTTCAAGCAGGTCGACACCAACAACCAGTTCGAGGTCAACCTGGGCGGCTACAACGGCAGCAACAACCCGGTCGGCTTCAACTACAACAGCACCAACATCGTCAACGGCACGCTGCTGGGCGGCACCGCCACCGGCGCCTACCCGCTGGTGCGCGGCCAGTACAACAACCGCAAGGATGAAATCCGCACCGCCGGCTGGGCCAACAAGTTCAACTTCGGCGGCTGGTCGCTGCTGGCCGACGCCAACTACTCGGAAGCCAGGCGCGACGAGACCTACCTCGAAAACAACCTGCAGCTGCAAAGCGCCGGCGGCGGCGCCTTCAACGACCCGCTGATGACGGTGGGCTGGACGCCGGGCCGCTTCGCCACCATCGGCGGCAAGCTCGATTACAGCGACGCGGGCAAGCTCTACACCGGCAACTCGATCTACGGCTACGGCAGCACCTACTCGCCGCACCTGAAGGACACGCTGAAGAGCTTCAAGCTGGCCGCCACCTTGCCGGCGCCGGAGATGCTGGACAAATACCTGTCCGGCTTCGACATCGGCATGAACTACAGCGACCGCACCAAGACCAAGCGCCAGCCGTCCGGCCAGCTGTTCGCCAAGGGCAATCCGACCATCTCCAGCGACCTGCTGTACGCGCCGGTCGACCTGGGCTTCGCCGGCTCCGGCATCGTCCCTTCGTGGAACGTGCCGGGCGTGATCGCCAAGTACTTCGACCCGATCGACTACAGCCTGGCCAACAACGCCGGCACCATCAGCCGCGCGTGGGACGTGACCGAAAAAATCAGCACCGGCTACGCCCGCGCCAACATCGACAGCGACTGGGGCGGCGTGACCGTGCGCGGCAACTTCGGCGCGCAGCTGGTGCACACCGACCAGTCCTCGCAGTCGCTGTACGCCGACAACGGCGGCACGGCCCATCCTATCGCCGACGGCAAGACCTACAACGACGTCCTGCCGAGCATGAACCTGGCCTTCGGCCTGCCGAACGAGCAGACGCTGCGCCTGTCGGTGGCCAAGCAGATCGCCCGCGCCCGCGTCGACCAGCTCAACGCCGGCTTCAACTTCACCGTCGACGCCGGCACCCGCCTGCCGAGCGGCAGCGGCGGCAACGCGCGCCTCGATCCATGGCGCGCCAAGGCCTTCGACATCTCATGGGAAAAGTACTTCGCCAAGAAGGGCTACGTGGCGCTGGCGGGCTTCTACAAAAAGCTCGACACCTACATCTACACCTTCTCGGAAACCCGCGACTTCTCGCAGTTCACGCCGGGCACCAACGCCATCAGCAACATGGGCCAGTACACCACGTCCTACAACGGCGGCGGCGGCATGCTGAAAGGCGCCGAAGTGTCGGTATCGATCCCGCTGGAATTGCTGACGCCTGCGCTGGACGGCTTCGGCGTGCTGGCCAGCAGCTCGTACACCGAGAGCGGCATCGACATCAAGCAGGTCAACGCCACCATCGGCAAGATCCAGTTGCCTGGCCTGTCGCGCAACGTCACCAACCTGACGATGTACTACGAAAAGAACGGCTTCTCGACCCGCGTGAGCACGCGCCGCCGTTCGGACTATGTGGGTGAGATCGGCAACTTCGCCGGCGACCGCCAGCTGCGTTACGTGGTGGGCGACAGCCCGGTCGATTTCCAGATCGGCTACACCTTCAACGACGGCGCCTACAAGGGCCTGGGCGTGCTGCTGCAGGTGAACAACCTGACCGACGAGGCGTATGAAACCTACGCCAACAGCAAGGACCGTCAGCTGGAATATGCGAAGTATGGCCGCACGGTTCTGTTTGGTGTGAACTACAAGTTCTGACGTCAGGTCCAAGGATGCCGGCCGAAATACCAGGCCGGTTTTGATCCTGCAACCGCGGTTGCAGGATCTTTTTTACCGGCGTTGCGCCGACTCGCGATACCACAGGCCCAGCATGCACAGGGCGAACAACAGCGCAAAAGGCACAGCCGGCAGTGGACGCTCCACTGCCGCGCCGTCGCCCTTGCCGTCCGCACCCGCGGCCCGCGCCGCGTACACCGCCGTCGCGTCGCGCCGCAAGGCCCGCTGCCAGCCTGGCCAATCCTTCACGTCATACACATACTCGAACGCCGGCGCATCCATGCCCGCCGCGTTGAACTTCGCCCAGCCGGCGCGCTGCGGCCACCAGGCGCCGCAGCGCGCATCGGCCTTGTCGGCGCGCGCCTGCAATGGGAGAGCGGGTCCGCCGCCGGCCGGCTGCACGCTCGCCACCGCGCCGCCTTCGACGCACACTTCGCTGCGCAGGCCGGGGACGGGCATGGGGTCCGGCAGCCGCCAGCTGGTTTTCTGCGGGCTGGCCAGCGCGATCTTGTCCATCGCCCCCTGCCACCACAAGGCCAGGGCTTGCGGCGCGCTGATCGCGTAGCGGTGCCAGTCCGCTACGCCTATCCACACCACGCGCCCCTGCTGCAGATCGCGCTGCCACAGCCATGGCAGCTTCCTGCCGTCGCGCGCCACCACGGACCACGGCGCGGCCGCGTTGTCGTCGGGATTCAGGCCGGCAGGCGGCATCGCCAGCGCCGCGCCGGCGACGGTGAACTGGCGCGTATCCTCCTTCTCCGTGGTCGGCGATTGCGGATGCAGGCGCAGGCCGAACTCGCGCTGCCACATCGAGGCGTCGGCCGCGTTCGCGCCCAGCACCACCAGCGGCACGCCTTGCCGCGTCTGCGCCAGCAGCGCGCTGCGCGCCGAGGGATTCATATGCTCCACGTACGCCGCGTCGACAAACACCGCGTTGGGCGCCGTCAGCGGAGCGCGGGCGGTCTCGCTGCGCGCCACCGCCTTGCCCAGCGCGACGTTCCAGTCGAGTATCGCACTGCCGTCGGCCAGCAGCTGATTCAACGCGCGGGCGTCGAACGATGGCGCGTCGAAGTGGCCCTGTATCTGCAAGGGCAGCGCATCCTTCACCTGCAACGGCACCGGGCCTTGCGCGATCACTTTTCCGGCGGCGTCCAGCAGGCGCGCCTGCAGCACCATCGCCTCCGCCACCGGCGGCAGCCATTGCACGCTCAGCTGCGATGTGGCTGAAGCGGCGAGCTTGGTATCCGCCAGCACCTGCTGGTTCTCGGCCAGCAGCTGCAAGCGCCAGCCCGCCTGCGCCTGCGGACGCCGCACCGTCAACGTGAAGATGCGGCCCAGCGCCATCGAACGCGGGAAGTCCAGCCAAAGCATGTCGGCTGCGGGGGGCTGCCACTGCAAGCGACGCGCGGGCAGGTCGCTCCACTCGGCCGCGCGCAGGCCGTCGCCGCTCAAGCTGATGGCCTGTGCACGCGGTATCGCCAGCAACGATGCTTCGCTGATGGCGCCGTTTGCGCCGGTCGCTACCGCCACGATATTCTCGCCGGCCTGCGGCAAACGTATGTCGGCCAGCGAGGCAGCCAGCGCAGCCGACGCCACGACGATCAACGACGCGTTGATCCAATTGCGCTTGCGGCCATACAGCACGGCGCTGACTGCGCCGACGCCCAGCGCCGCCGCAGGCACGGCGATTGCGGTAAGTTCCATGTTGATCATTTCGGCTGCTCCTTGCCGTTCCAGGCCTGACGGAACGGCGTATCCGTCGAAGGCCGCGCCTGCAGCAGCACCGGCGCATCGGCCAAGGTGCCGCGCAGCCATGCGCGCAGCTCGCCGCGACAGGCGACGCAGCCATCCTGCACATCCTGCACTGCGCGTTGTGCGCTCAGTTTCTGTTCCTGGTCGCTGATGCGGGCGGAGATGGTGTCGCGCGCGGCCTTGCTCCACAGGGCCGGCAGCGCGCCGTCCTGCGACAGCGCTTGCACCAGTTCGCGCACTTCGGCCGGCACGGTGTCGCCGGCCGAGCCCTGGGCGCGCTTGTAGCTCAACACGCCGACGATGTCGCCGCTCATGCGTTTTTCTTCCTTCAGCGCCGGCGGCACGAAGGCGGTGCGGTGCAGGTAGATGCGCTCCGCCGCCTGCAATTCCTTGATCGCGTCCAGCGCCTTGTACTCGGGCGGCAGCGCCGGCTTGGGCGCGATGGCGCGCAGCGATTTCTCCGCATCCCACATGTCCGACAGCGCGCGCTTCAGAATCGCCTTGGTCTTGGGGTCGAAGATGGTGGCGTTGCCTTCCTGGTCGTGCGCGTGGCCGAACTCCTTCAGCACCGCCATCTCGTTACCGAAGCCGGGCTTGCCGCCGTGGCGGCCTTCGCCTTCGCCTTCGCCTTCGCCTTCGCCTTCGTGTTCGTGCTCATCGCCGAACAGGCTCGATTCCTCGCCGAGGAACTGGCCGTAGCGCAGCCGCAGCTTGGCCTGGTCGGAGGCGATGGTTTCGCTGCGCTCGCGCAGCGTGGCCGCCGGCATGCTGGGGTGGGCCTGCATGTCGGCCACCAGCTGCTCGGTGTCGATGATGATCTGGCGCTGGCTGCGCAGGTTTTCAGGCTTGGCGATCGACGGCAACGCGGTCGAGTCCAGGCTTTCCGCTTCCGGCGCCGGCAGGCGCAGCGTGTAGGTCGGCGACTGGGTGGTGTGCGGATTGTCCGGTGAGTTGTCGGTGGCGCGCACGAAGAAGTACAGCTCGTCGCCCGGCTCCATGCCCAGCTCCGCCAGGGTCCACCGCTTCTTCCAGTTACGGACTTTCGGATCGGACGATTGCGGCAGCGGCACTTCGCGGTCGCTGAAGCGGATGTTCTCGCCGCTGCCGCGCGCCAGTGTCATGTGCAGGCTGGCGCGGACGACGGCGTAGTCGTCGCGGGCCGTGACGGAGATCTGCACCGTCTTGGCGTCCTTGGCGAGGATGTGTATCAATTCGGTGGGTTCGACGATGGTCACTTGCGGCGCCTGGTCCGGCGTCACGCGGATGTTGTAGCGCGTGCCGTTCTTGCCGCGCGCGCGCCAGAACAGCGATTCCTCCATGCGCTTCATCGCGCAGGCCTCGGTGACGGGCAGGCTGAGGCCATCGCCCAGTTCCACAGCAGGCTGCGGGCCGCTCGGCTTGCGCACGCACCAGCGCACTTCGGAAAATTGCGGCACCAGGATGTCGCGGGCGGCGGTCTCGAACGGCTGGACGCCGGTGTAGGCCGGCGGCGCGACGCGCAGGTAGATCTCGCCGTCGACGATGGGCTTGGCCGCCTGGCTGGCGGCGACGGTTGCGACGGCGGCGGTCTGCTTGCCGTGGTAGCCCCAGGCGGCGCCCGCCGCCGCAAGGCTGAGCAGCACCGGCACGACGCTGATGCGCACGCGGCTGCGGGCGATGCCGCGGTAGTCGCTCTCGCCCAGCACGGAGGCCAGGCGGGCATGCAGGCGTTGCTGCTGGAGTTTGGCGATGGGCGTGGTGGCGTCGGCCGCCAGCAGCGTGCTGCTGTCTTCCAGCGCGGGGATGGCGGCGTTCAGCCACGAGCTCCATTCGCGCTTGATGCGCAGGCGCCAGCGGTAGATGTCGGCGGCCAGCCAGATGGTCCACGGCAGCATGGCCGCGATCACCAGCGGACGGGCAGCGGGCAGCAGGACCAGCGCGATGGCCAGCGGCGCCAGCGCGGCCAGCCATTGCGGCATGCGGCGGCGCAGGACGGCGGCCCACAGGTGGCGGCGCAGGGTTTCAGTTTCGCCGTGCATGGGTCAGTATCCGTTCGAGTAGAAACAGCGCCAGCAGGGCAAGCGCGAGCCAGGCGGCGGGCCTGGCGTCGGTGATGGCGGGGAGCGCGCTGCGCGCCGCGGACAGCGCTTGCGATGGCATCGGGTAGGGCGGCGCGGGGGCGGGGCTGAGCTGCCGCCAGGCTTCATGGAGGGCGCGCGCGGTGTCGGCGTCGCGCGGTGGAAAGGCGGCGGAGGTCCACAGGCGGCCGCGCGGGGTGTCGGTGTATTTCAGTGTGATGTCGTTAGGTGTGCCACGTATCGTCACTTCGTCATTTCCGCGCACGCGGGAATCCATGCTGCGGCTCTGACCGCGCGACGTATGGGTTCCCGCCTGCGCGGGAACGACGGCTGGTGAGGCGCCGTCTGTGAGTTCGGGAAAGGCGGCAGGCGCGGCGACCCACCAGTGCGGCGCACGCCAGTGGGAAGGCGGCGCGGCGGCGGATTCCCAGACGATCAACTCGGTTTTTGCATCCGGCTCGGCGGTGAGCACGTAACGGCTGGCGCCATCGCCGGCGCGGTTGAAGGCGGCGAACAGCGAACGCCAGGCGGCGCCCGGCTCCTGCGCGCCGGCCAGCACGATGTGGTGCCCGGCCGGTGTCGCCGCGGTGGCGGCGGCGGCCGGCGGCTTGATGCGCAGTTCCACCAGGTGGCTGAACTGCGGCACGCGGGCCGGCATCGCCAGCTGGTCGGCGCGGGAGACGATCAGCAGGCGCGCGCCGGGGCGCCAGTCGCGCTCGTGCTGGCGCAGCCATCGCAGGCCGTTAGCCGGCAGCTCGCTGCGCTGCGCCGCGCCCATGCCGGCAGCGGCGATCTGCTGCTCCGCCCAGGCCTTGTCGGCGCCGGCATCCAGCAGCACCGTATCGCCGCGCCACGGGAAAATGGTCGCGGCCAGCCAGGCGATCAGCGCCACCAGCATCAGGCAGCGCACCAGCAGCAGCAAGCGGTCGCGCCACTGCCAGACGCGCAATTGCTCCGGCGCGGCCGACGGCAGGAAGCGCGCCGTCGCCAGCGGTTCGGCCTTCAGGCGCTGGCGTTTCTGCCGATGCCACCACACCGGCAGCAACAGCACCGGCAGCGCAAGCCACCACAAGGGATAAGAACTCAGCATCGACAACCCATCTTCATTTTGCGCGCGCTCCGGCCAGCTGCAACCAGCTGCGCAGCACGCCGCCCAGCGGCTGCTCGATACGCGCCTCGTAGTGGACGATATTGTTTTGACGGCAGCTGGTGGCCACCGCGTCGAAATGCGCGCGGCTCTGCTGCCGGTAGCTTTCGCGGTCGGCGTTGCTCATGCGGTGCAAGCCGTCGCTGCGCTCCGGATCGCGGTAGGCCGCACCGGCCTTGAAGCTGGCGTCCACCTCGGCCTGCGTGCGCAGGGTCAGCAGGCGCACGTCGTGCCGCAGGCTGCGCAGGCGCAGCAGCGCTTCGCTCAACGGCGACGGCCAGTCGAGGAAATCGCTGGCGGCGAAAATCAAGCTGGGCGAACGGGCGAAATGCAGATTGGCCTTCAGCACCCCGGCGCCGGGCAGGCTGCCTTCCGGCCTGGCCTTGGCCAGCTGCGCCAATACCCGCTGCAACTGGCGCGGCCCGCGCGAGGCTTGCGTGAACTCGACCTTGCCGCCGCCGCACACCACCAGTCCGAACGCGTCGCCCTGGCGCTGCGCGATGGCCGCCACGCAGGCCAGCACGGTGCGCGCGAACCATAGCTTGTCGACGCCGTTGATCTCGCGGCTGGGCTCCGCCATCGAGGCGCTGGCGTCCAGCCACAGCCAGGTGGCGACGTGGCTGTCGCGCTCCGCCTCGCGGACGAAGTAGCGGTCGGCGCGCGCCAGCAGCTTCCAGTCGACGCGGCGCCACTCGTCGCCCGGCGCGTAGGCCCGGTACTCGGAGAACTCGACGCCGGCGCCGCGTTCGCGTCCGGCGTGCAGGCCGTGGCCCAGTCCCGCCAGCACGTGGCGGATCACCAGCTCCAGGTCCTTGGTCTGCGCCATCATCGCCGTCATGGCGGCGGCGGGCGTGGAAGTGCCGGGCGCGGATGGTTTAAAGGTCGATTGCATCGCGGCTCAGGCTTAATCTGGGCGGATATGCTCGCGCAGCGCCAGCAGGATGTCGGCGATCGCCACGCCATCGGCTTCCGCCTCGAAGTTGCGGATCACGCGGTGCGCCAGCACCGGCAGCAGCATCTCGCCGATGTCCTCGCGCGTGACGGCCAGGCGGTTGTGCATCAGCGCGCGCGCCTTGGAGGCCAGCACCAGCGCCTGCCCCGCGCGCGGCCCCGCGCCCCAGCCCACATGCCTGGTCACCGCCGGCACCGTCGTCAGCGCCGGACGGGTGGCGCGCACCAGCCGCGTCGCATACGCCAGCAGGTGGTCGCCGATCTCGATGTCGCGCACCAGCTGCTGCAAGCGCAGCAGGGTCGCCACGTCCATCACCGGATCGGCGTCCTTTAGGCCGGCGTGGGTGGTGGCGGAGACCATCGCGATCTCCTCCTCCTCGGTCGGATACACCACGTCGATGCGCAGCAGGAAGCGGTCCAGCTGCGCTTCCGGCAGCGGATAGGTGCCGGCCTGCTCGATCGGGTTCTGCGTCGCCAGCACGAAGAAAGGCTTGGGCAGCATGTGCGTCTGGCCGGCGAAGGTCACGCTGCGTTCCTGCATCGCCTCCAGCAGCGCCGATTGCGTCTTCGGCGGCGCGCGGTTGATCTCGTCGGCCAGCAGCACCTGCGTGAACACCGGTCCGCGCTGGAAGCGGAACTCGCGCTTGCGCGTCGCATGGTCTTCTTCCAGGATCTCGGTGCCGACGATATCGGACGGCATCAGGTCGGGCGTGAACTGCACGCGGTGGAAATCCATGTCGGTCGCCTGCGACAGCGATTTCACCAGCAGCGTCTTGCCCAGTCCCGGCACGCCTTCCACCAATGCGTGGCCGCCGGCCAGCAGGCAGATGATCAGCGAATCGATCACGTTTTCCTGGCCGATGATCACACGCGACATGCTCGCCTTCAGCGCCGCCACCTTGGCGCTCAGCGCGCCGATTTCATTTTCGCTCCAGGCGATTGCACTATCCAAGATCAAGCTCCCAACGCATATTGAATGATATTGACCGCAAAGCGGGTGTTGTCGACCACCAGCCAGCGCTTGTTGCGGAAGTCGTAGTCCCACTCGCAGCCGTAGTCCTTGTTGCTGTACAAAAGCCGCACGCGGCCGCCCACTTCCACCGCCTTCAGGTAGTCGTGCACCAGATCGTCGCCCCAGCCGTTGAGCTCCACGCTGGTGTTGGGCGGGCCGTCGAAATGGAAGAAGCTCGAATACACCGGATGCGTGTTCGGGATCTTGTGCAGCGCCTTGGGCCCGAAGATGCGGGCGATTTCTGCCTCGAACGATTTGGAGAACAGGCCGTCGATATCGTGGTTGCAGTCGTCCACGAACAGGAAGCCGCCGCCCTTGACGTAGCGCTCCAGGTTCTTGCGCTCGGCCGGCGTGAACTGCACCAGCTTGTGGCCGGCGAAGTAGCAGAACGGCGCCTCCAGCATCTTCGGATCCGACAGCGCGACGATGCGCTCGACGGGATCAACCCGCAAGGTCGTGTATTCGACCAGCGAGTTGAGCACGTTGCTCGGCATGCGGATATCGACATCCCAGTCGCCCGACTCGTAGGTCAGGCGGGTGAAGTAAAAATCGTAACTAGCCACGCGGCTTCCTTACCATCGACTATCTGGAATCGGTCATTCCCGCGCAGGCGGGAATCCATAGAACGCAGGCATACACGCTCAGCATGGGTTCCCGCTTGCGCGGGAACGACGGGGTTTATACCGCGTCCGACAGGGACGTGAAGTTAAAGTCGCGCACCTTCATCGGCGGGATCAGCATCTGGAACCGCACCTCGTCGCCGCCGATCACCACCGGCTTGCCCAGTTCATCGATATTGTTCAGCATCGAGACCGGGCTTTCGTTGAAGCGGAAGTTCTTGATCGGATGCTTGATCTTGCCGTTCTCGATGTAGAAGGTGCCGTCGCGCGTCAAACCGGTCAGCAGCAGCGACTGCGGATCGACCATGCGGATGTACCAGGTGCGGGTGACCAGCACGCCCTTCTTGGTCGACGCGATCAGCTCCTCGGTCGACTTGCCGCCGCCCGCCATGATCATGTTGCCGTGACGGCCAGCCGCGCGCTTGCCCTGCTTTTCGGCCCAGTAGCGGGTGTAGTCCAGCGAGGCCACCTTGCCGCCCTTGATCACGTCGGTGCGCTCGCGCGCCAGCATCGACGCGTCGTCCCAGCCCAGCACCGGCACGTCCTTGTCCCACGGATCGGCCCAGACGTTGACCTGCTCGTCGAACAGCTTCTCGCCCAGGCGGTTGCCGCCGCCCTTTTTCGACAGGAAGCTGCGGCCCTCGTCGGCGCGGCGCGCGTCGAAGGCGCCGAACATGCGGCCGATGATTTCCGACGTCGCCGCCGGCTCCAGGATCACCGTGTAGCGGCCCGGCTCCAGCGCCTTGGCCTCCACCGATTTCAGCGCTTTCTCGATCGCGATCTCGGACGCTTCGCGCGCGTCGAACTTCTTCGCATCGGTGGCCGAGCGCGTGGCCCAGCCGGAGCCGCGGCCGTCTTCGGTGCGGGTGGTGATGGTGAAACCCAGGTTGCTCAAGGTCTGGTAGCCGAACACGCCGTTCGAATTGGCCACCGTTTCAAAGCCGGTGGTGTCGCTGAAGAAGCCCGCCGCGATCAGGCCCTGCTTGCGGCAGGCGTTGATGCTGACGGCCGCCACTTCGGCGCGGTATTCGGGATCGATGGCGGCGGTGGCTTCGTTGTAGGTGGCCGAAGACTTGTACTCCTGCTTCTTGATCGCAGGCTGAAACTCGGGATTCTCCGGCGCCAGGCGCGCTACGTCTTCCGCGCGGCGCACGGCGCGCTCCAGCGCCTTGTCGTCGAACTCATTGATCGACGCCGTGCCCTGGCGCTTGCCGAAGGCGACGCTGACGGTCAGCTGGGTATTCTCGGTCAGGCCGGCGGTCGACACGGCGTTGCGCGCGTAACGGATATTGCCGTTGCGGCTGCCGCTGATCTGCACGCGGCACTCGTCGGCCTTGGACAGCGACATCACCTTGTCGCTAATGCGTTTTGCTTCTTCCTGGTTCAGCATCTTCATTGATTATCCTATCTTGCGAGCGGTGTTGATGACGTTGATGCCGTTGAAGCGCGTGGTCGGCGACCCGTGCGATACGGCGCTGACCTGCGAAGGCTGGCCCTTGCCGTCGAAGAAGGAGCCGCCCATGCGCCAGTCGCGTTCATCGCACAGCGCCGAGCAGGCGTTCCAGAACTCCTGGGTGTTGGACTGGTAGGCCACGTCTTCCAGCTGGTTGGTGATCTTGCCGTTCTTGATCTCGAAGTACAGCTGGCCGCCGAACTGGAAGTTGTAGCGCTGCTGGTCGATCGAGTACGAGCCGCGGCCCAGGATGTAGATGCCCTTCTTGACGTCCTTGACCATGTCGTCCGGCGTCAGCGGCTTCTTGCCCGCTTCCAGCGACACGTTGGGCATGCGCTGGAACTGCACGCTGCTCCAGCTGTCCGCATACGAGCAACCGTGCGACTCCTTCTCGCCGATGATGGCCGCCTGGTCGCGCGTGGCCTGGTAGTTGACCAGGATGCCGTTGCGGATCAGGTCCCAGCGCTTGGCGGCCACGCCTTCGTCGTCGTAGCCCACGCAGCCCAGCGAGCCCGGCGTGGTCTTGTCGGCGACGATGTTGACCAGGTCCGAACCGTATTTGAAGTTCTTGCTCTTCCACTTGTCCAGCGTGGCGAAGCTGGTGCCGGCGTAGTTGGCCTCGTAGCCCAGCACGCGATCGAGTTCGGTGGCGTGGCCGACCGACTCGTGGATGGTCAGGAACAGGTGTTCCGGCGACAGCACCAGGTCGTACTTGCCCGGTTCGACGGTTTTCGCGGTGAGCTTCTCGCGCGCCTGGCGGCCGGCGGCGCGCGCATCCTCCACCAGGTCGTAGGCGCCCTTGTACAGCGTGGTGACGTTGCCGGCGGCCTTGACCTTGTTGGCCTCCTTCGCGTCGAAGAATTCATAGCCCATGCTGGCCGGCGAGGACAAGCCGTCGCGGGTGCGGAAGCGGTTGCTGGCCTTGTCGACGGCGGTGGCGCTCAGCGGCGCCCACAGACGATGGATGTCCTGGTCGATGTAGGAGCCGTCGGTGGAAGCGAAGTACTTCTGCTGGTTCACCTGGAACAGGTTGGACGACATGAAGCTGGCGCCCGCGTCCAGGCCGGCCCTGTTGGCGGCGATCAGCATCTCGGCCTTTTCCTTGATCGCCACGGTGCGCCAGTCCTTCTTGAACGGCGTGGCCCATGCCACTTCGCCCACGCCCCCGCCGAGAATGGGGGCCAGCACCACAGGCTCGGTTTGCAGCTTGGCGTTGGCGCGCGCGATGGCGACCGCCTGGCGCGCGGCGGCGGCCACCGAGTCAAGCGTCATGACGTTGGTCGAGCAGAAGCCGTAGGCGCCGTTGGCGATCACGCGCACGCCGACGCCGGACGATTCGGTGTTGACGATGTTTTCCACGTTCAGGTCGCGCGTGGTGAGGAACTGGTTCAGGTAGCGGCCGATGCGCACGTCGCAGTAGCTGGCGCCGGCCTTGGTGGCGGCGTTCATCGCGGCGTCGGCCAGCGATTTCTTGAACTGCACGGCCATGGGGTTGAGCAGCTCTTCGGCCGCGATGGCGTTGCCGAAGACCGGTATCAGCAGGCTGCCACCGGCGGCCGCGCCAACTTTTAGAAATGAACGTCGTTCCACAATAACTCCTGACAGCAGGCCTCCACGCCGTCATTCCCGCGCAGGCGGGAATCCATACTTCGCCGGCCAGGAAGCTCGGCATGGGTTCCCGCCTGCGCGGGAACGACGGCTGTTTCTTTATACCGCGTCCGACAGCGAGGTGAAGTTGAAGTCGCGCACCCGCATCGCCGGTATCAGCAACTGGAACTGCGACTCGTCACCCGCCAGGATCTCCGGCCGGCCCAGTTCCTCGATGTTGTTCAGCATCGTCACCGGGCTTTCGTTGAAGCGGAAGTTCTTGATCGGATGCTTGATCTTGCCGTTCTCGATGTAGAAGGTGCCGTCGCGCGTCAAGCCGGTCAGCAGCACCGACTGCGGATCGACCATGCGGATGTACCAGGTACGGGTGACCAGCACGCCCTTCTTGGTGTTGGCGATCAGCTCCGCGGTCGACTTGTTGGTGCCGGCCATGATGATGTTGCCCGGCGAGCCGACGGCGCGCTTGCCCTGCTTCTTGGCCCAGTAGGTCGAATAATCGAGGTTGGCGATCTTGCCGCCCTTGATGATGTCCTGGCGTTCGCGGGCCAGCATGTTCTGGCCGTCCCACGGCAGCACCGCCGCGTCCTTGTCCCACGGATCGGCCCAGACGTTGACCTGTTCGTCGAACAGCTTCTCGCCCATGCGGTTGCCGCCGCCCTTTTTCGACAGGAAGCTGCGGCCCTCGTCGGCCTGGCGCGCATCGAAGCCGTTGAACATGAAGCCCAGCAGGTCCGAGGTCGCCGCCGGTTCCAGGATCACCGTATAGCGGCCCGGCTCCAGCGCCTTGGCGTCCACCGAACGCAGCGCTTTTTCAATCGCCACGTTGGACGCTTCGCGCGCATCGAACTTGCTGACGTCGCCCACGCTGCGCTTGACCCAGCCAGAACCGCGGCCGTCCTCGGTGCGCACGGTCACGGTGAAGTCCAGCCCCGTATCCTGCTGGTAGCCGAACACGCCGTTCGAGTTGGCGATGGTGGTGAACTGCGAGCTGTCGCTGAAGAAGCCCGCCGCCACCAGTTTGTTCTTCTTGCTGTTCTCGATGCTGTAGGCCGCCACCTGCGCGCGGAATTCAGGATCGATGTCGGCGGTCTTCTGGAAGAAGGTCTCGCTGGCCTTGTATTGCTGCTTGGTCGGCGTCGGCATGAACTCCGGATTTTCCGGCGCCAGGCGGGCCAGGTCTTCCGCGCGGCGCACCACTTTTTCCAGCGACTTGTCGTCAAACTCGTTGATGGTGGCCGTGCCCTGCTTCTTGCCGAAGGCGACCGACACCACCAGTTGCGTGTCGTCGATCAAACCGGCGGTCGACACGGCGTTGCGCGCGTAGCGGATATTGCCCTTGCGGCTGCCGGTGATGTTCACTTCGCACTGGTCGCCCTTCGATAACGACAGCACCTTGTCGCTGATACGTTTTGCTTCGTCTTGACTCAAATTCTTCATCTCATGGTCTCCAGGGCTTAGCCGATTTTGCGTGCGGTGTTGATGACGTTGATGCCGTTGAAGCGCGCCGTGCTGGCGCCATGCGACACCACCGACACCTGCGAAGGCTGGCCTTTACCGTCAAAGAAGGAACCGCCCATGCGCCAATCGCGCTCGTCGCACAGACCGGCGCAGGCGTTCCAGAACTCCTGGGTGTTCGATTGATAGGCCACGTCTTCCAGCATCTCGCCGATCTTGCCGTTCTTGATTTCGTAGAACAGCTGGCCGCCGAACTGGAAGTTGTAGCGCTGCTGGTCGATCGAGAAGGAACCGTCGCCGACGATGTAGATGCCCTTCTTGACGTCCTTGACCATCTCGTCCGGGGTCAGCTTCTTCTTGCCGGCTTGCAGCGAGACGTTGGGCATGCGCTGGAACTGCACGCTGCTCCAGTTGTCCGCATACGAGCAGCCGTGCGATTCCTTCTCGCCGATGATGTGGGCCTGGTCGCGGGTGGCCTGGTAGTTGACCAGGATGCCGTCCTTGATGATGTCCCAGCGCTTGCACTTGACGCCTTCGTCGTCGTAGCCGACGTTGGCCAGCGAGCCGGGGGTGGTCTTGTCGGCGACGATGTTGACGATGTCCGAGCCGTACTTGAATTTTTTCGACTGCCACTTGTCGAGCGTGGCGAAGCTGGTGCCGGCGTAGTTGGCCTCGTAGCCCAGCACGCGGTCGAGCTCGGTCGGGTGGCCGACCGATTCGTGGATGGTCAGCCACAGGTGTTCCGGCGACAGCACCAGGTCGTACTTGCCCGGCTCGACCGACTTGGCGCTCAGCTTTTGCTTGGCCTGCTTGCCGGCCGCGCGCGCATCCTCGATCAGGTCGTAGGACTTGGTGTACAGCGTGGTCACGCCGCCGGCCGCCTTGATCTTGTGCTCGGGACGCGCGTCCAGGTATTCGTAGCCCATGCCGACCGGCGACGACAGGCCCTGGCGCGAACGGAACTTGTTGGTCTTCTGGTCGACGGCGGTGGCGAACACCGGCATCCACAGGCGGTGCACGTCCTGGTCGATGTAGGAGCCGTCGGTGGAGGCGAAGTACTTCTGCTGGTTGACCTGGAACAGCAGCGACTGCATGAAGCTGGCGCCGCCCTCCATGCCGGCCTTGTTGGCGGCGATCAGCAGCTCGGCCTTGTCCTTGATGGCGACCGTGCGCCAGTCCTTGACGATGGGCGTGGCCCACGACACTACACCCACGCCCTTGACCGGGGCCAGGATCACCGGCTCGGTCTGCAGCTTGGCGTTGGCCTTGGCGATGGCGACCGCCTGGCGCGCGGCGGCGGCCACGCCGTCCGGGCTCATGTCGTTGGTGGCGGCGAAGCCGTAGGCGCCGCCGGCGATCACGCGCACGCCGACCCCGGCCGATTCCGTGTTGACCACGTTCTCGACGTTCAGGTCGCGGGTGGTGATGAACTGGTTCAGGTAGCGCCCTACCCGCACGTCGCAGTAGGAGGCGCCGGCCTGGGTCGCCGCGGTCAGCGCGGTATCGGCCAGCATTTTCTTGAATTGCAGGGCGACTGGCTTGAGCAGCTCTTCCGCCGCGATGGCGCGACCGAAGGCGGGCAGCAGCATCGTGCCCAGGGCCAGACTACTAACATTGAGGAATGCACGTCGTTCCATCGTATCTCCAAAAACGTAACAGCAAGGATTAGATTGCGGGCCGGTCGCCCGGGGTTCTGCTTTTTATTTGCTCTTCCAGCTGGAACTACTTCGTTACCGCTCGTTGCTTTGCATTACACCTGAATATCCGCCGCCGTTTCCACCGGTTGAGCAATATTAGCGCCGGATCAAGGAACGAGATAGGCAAAATGTGTGCCACGGCTATTCATGTTGCATGCAGGCGCGGCTGGCAGGAGTTTCATAGGTGAAGTGTCCGCCTGTCTGTCCGCTTGACTGTCCGCCAGTGTCCGAAAGTGTCCGCCGGGTGTCCGCTTGCGCGCGCCAGCACGCTGGGGCGGAGCGCCGTCCCAATTCGCTTGACCTTCTGGCAAGCCTGCACCATGATCGCGCAGGGCGAGCGGCTGCGCATCGCCCCAACCAACGAACCTTCAGGAGACTTTGCATGAAACGAACCGTACTTGCCGCCCTGGCCGCCACCATGTTGATCGCCGGCGGCGCCTTTGCCGCCGAAGACCCCGCGCTGAAGGCCGCCATCGCCGCGCCGTCGCGCACGCCCGCCAACGTCGAGCGCGACGTCTACCGCCATCCTTACGAAACGCTGAGCTTCTTCGGCATCAAACCAAACATGACGGTGGTCGAGCTGGCGCCGGGCGCCGGCTGGTACACCGAGATCCTGGCGCCCTATCTGCGCGAGCACGGCAAGCTGATCACCGCCGGCAACGACCTGGCCGCGCCCGACGCCAACGAACGCAAGGCCGCCGAGCGCTTCATGGCGCGCCTGAACGCCAAGCCGGAGGTGTACAACAAGGTGGCGCTGGGCGTGTTCTCGCCGCCGCGCAAGTACGAGTTCGCGCCGGCCGGCAGCGTCGACATGGTGCTGACCTTCCGCAACGTCCACAACTGGATGGCAACCGGCCCGGACAACCTGAAGACGCTGTTCGGCAGCGTCTACGCCAGCCTGAAGAAAGGCGGCGTGTTCGGCGTGGTCGAGCACCGGCTGCCGGCCGCCAAGGTGCAGGACAAGGACGCCAGCAGCGGCTATATGCACGAGAAATACGTGATCGGCCTGGCCGAGGCGGCCGGCTTCAAGCTGGCCGACAAGTCGGAAGTGAACGCCAATCCCAAGGACAACGCCGAGCACAAGGGCGGCGTCTGGGCGCTGCCGCCGACCTATGGCAACAAGGACACGGACCGCGCCATGTACCAGGCGATCGGCGAGAGCGACCGCATGACGCTGAAGTTCGTCAAGCCTTAACGGGTGATTCAAAAGCGCGTAAACTTGTTCTCGTCGGGCGCGCCCTCGGCCACCAGGTCGAGCTTGCGCGCCGGGCGCGCAAGCCTGGCGCCCGTCTTCAACACCACCGGCCGGCGCGCCGAGCCGGCGCGCGGCAGCTCGTCGACGGCGTACTGCTTGAACACCGCCATCAGCCGGGTCAGCTGCTCGGCCTGGGCGCTCATCTCTTCCGACGTCGCCGCCAGTTCCTCCGAGCTGGCGGCGTTGACCTGGGTGGTCTGGCTGAGCTGCCCGACCGCGCTGTTGATCTGGCGCACGCCGGAGCTCTGCTCTTCCGACGCCGCTGAAATCTCCTGCACCAGGTCGGACGTCTTGCGGATGTTCGGCACCAGCGCATCGAACATGCTGCCGGCCTGCTCGGCCAGCTCGACGCTGTCCGACGCCACCTTGCTGATTTCCTGCGCCGCCACCTGGCTGCGTTCGGCCAGCTTGCGCACCTCGGCCGCCACCACCGCGAAGCCCTTGCCGTGTTCGTGCGCGCGCGCCGCCTCGATCGCCGCGTTCAGCGCCAGCAGGTTGGTCTGGTAGGCGATGTCGTCGATGATGCCGATCTTGCTGGCGATCTGCTTCATCGCCGCCGCCGTGGCCTTGACCACCTCGGCGCCGCGCGCCGCGTCCACCGCCGCCTGGGTGGCGATGCCGTCGGTGATCTTGGCGTTCTCCGTGTTCTGCGCGATCGACGCCGTCATCTGCTCGATCGAGGCGCTGGTCTCCTCCACGCCCGCAGCCTGCTCGCTGGCCGCCTGCGACAGCGACTGCGCGGTCGAGCTCACTTCCTCGGAGGCGCCGGCCAGGCTGCCCACCACCGCCTGCACTTCGCGCACGATGCCCGACAGGCTGCGCGCCAGCCACAGCGCCAGCACGCACCCGAGCACGGCGATCACGATGTCGATGCCCAGGATGATCTTCTTGGCGGAGTCGGTCACTTCCGTCATGGCGGCCGACGCGCCCCTGGTTTCATTTTCGTTGACTTTGAGCAGCTTGCGGAAAGCGCTGGAGATGACCTCGTCGGCGCCCTTGATGGCCTTGTCCATGTCCTGCGGCGCCACACCCTTTTCGCGCAGGCCTTCGAGCTGGGTCATGCCGTCGCCGTAGGCCTTGGTGCCGGCCACGACCTCACCCAGCAAGGCCTGCTCCTCGTCGCTGAGGCCGCCGACCGCCCTGTAGTTGGCCATTTCCTTGTCGATCACGGCCAGGTCGGCGCGGAACTTGCTGTTGTAGTCGCCGCCGCGCAGGATGTAGTTCTTGAAATGATGGACCGCATTGCCGTGGGCGGTAACGCCTTCCAGCACGGCGTTCTTGCGCACCAGGGTGATGGTTTCGAAGTCGTTCCAGTGCTCGTGCAGCGAGCTCAGCTTGGCGAAGGCTATCACCCCCAGCAAGATCACCAGCAGCACGATGCCGCCAAAACCGGCATGCAGCCGGGTCTCCATTTTCATTTGCTTGAACATTAGCGATTTCTCCAATCGGCGGGGAGGGTCACATGTCATTGTGAACCTATTCCCTGCTGCAATTCTCACCAATACTCACCTGTGGCGTACACCCCACGTCAGCGGCGGCCGGCGCCGGCCAGCTTGAAGAAGGCCATGGTCTGCTGCAACTGCTCGGCCTGGCCGCTCATCTCCTCGGCGGTGGCGGCCAGCTCCTCGGAACTGGAGGCGTTCTGCTGGGTGGTCTGGCTCAGCTGGGTGACGGCCGAGTTGATCTGGCCGACCCCGGCCGACTGCTCCTCCGACGCCGCCGTGATTTCCTGCACCAGGTCGGAGGTGCGGCGGATATTGGGCACCATGGCGTCGAGCAGGCTGCCGGCCTTTTCCGCCAGTTGCACGCTGCTCGAGGCCACCTGTTCGATTTCCTGCGCCGCCACCTGGCTGCGTTCGGCCAGCTTGCGCACCTCGGCCGCCACCACCGCGAAGCCCTTGCCGTGCTCGCCCGCGCGCGCCGCCTCGATCGCCGCGTTCAGCGCCAGCAGGTTGGTCTGGTAGGCGATGTCGTCGATGATGCCGATCTTCTTGGCGATCTGGCGCATCGCCGCCACCGTCGACTTGACCGCATCGCCGCCCTCGGCCGCCTCCAGCGCCGCCTTGCTGGCGATGCCGTCGGTGACCCTGGCGTTTTCGGTGTTCTGCGAGATCGACGCCGTCATCTGCTCCACCGAGGCGCTGGTCTGCTCCGTGCCGGCGGCCTGCTCGCTGGCCGCCTGCGACAGCGATTGCGCCGTCGCGCTCACCTCCTCGGAAGCGCTGGCCAGCGCCTCGGCGCCGTTGTTCACCTCCTGCACCACCTGCGACAGCCTGGCGATCATGCCCTTCATCGCCGCCAGCAGGCTGGTGCTGTCGCCGGCCTTGAGCGCCACCACGGCGCCGAGTTCGCCATCCGCCACCTGGCGCACGATCTCGGCCGCATAGCCCGGATCGCCGCCCAGCTGCCGCATGATGCCGTTCAGGATCAGCAGGCCGATCGCCACCAGCAGCGCCAGCGCCGCGCCGGCGCTGGCGTACATCATGTTCAGCGCGTGGGCGGACGCCTCGTCGGCCTGCCTGACGGCGGCGTCGCCGTAGCCGGCGTTCAGCGCCACCAGCTTGTTCAGGCTGTCCTCGGCGTCGAGGAACAGGGGGCGGGCTTCCCTGATGGCGCCATGCAGGGCGACGAACAATTCCTTGCGCCTGGCGGCGTCGGCGCGCGCGAGCTGGCCGGCCAGCTCGCCGATGACGACCTCGCGCGCCTTCCAGGCGTCCCATTGCTTGACGAAGGTCGTCCACAACAGCGCCTCCTCGGCTTCCTGCGACAGCGGTTCATAGACCTTCCAGGCTTGGTCGATCTTGTTCCAGACCTCTTGCTTGTGCTTGAGTTCGTGGGCGATGATGTCGATCTCGTCCGGATAGGCCGCGACCGCATCGATCGAGCGGTTGGCCGAGCGCAGCGCCGTCTGCCCCTCGCTGACGGTTTGCAGCGCCTGCACCGACGGCAACCGGTTCTTGCCGATCTCGGCCAGCATGGCGCTCTCTTTTTGCAAGCCCTGGAAAGCGATCGCCATCACCAGCAGCAACGCCAAAACGGCGACAACGATCAGCGCCAGGATCTTGGTCCTGACGGTTATGGAAGAAAACATGCAAGGCTCCCGCTTATATGCGCGTGGGCCGGCGTCATGACGTGTGCGCCAGCGGGCCGGCCGCCAGCGCCGCCAGTTCGCTGGCCGCCACCACGTGCTGCACGTTCAGCAGCAGCACGAAACGTCCTTCCTGCACCTTGCCTATGCCTTGCAGCATCTCGGCGCGCACCTGGGCGCCGAAGCTGGGCGCCGGCTCGATGTCGGCCGCCGGAATATCGAGCACCGCATTGACCGCGTCGACCAGGATGCCGATCACGAAGGCGCCTTCGTCGCTGTCGACTTCGACCACGATGATGCAGGTGCGCTTGCCGATCGGCGACGGCGCGCGCTCCAGCCGGCGCGCCAGGTCCAGCACCGGCACCGCCGTGCCGCGCAGGTTGATCACGCCGCTGATACAGGCCGGCATCTGCGGCACCGGCGTCACGCCGGCATATTCGAGAATCTCGCGCACCGCCAGGATGCCGATGGCGAACATGTCCTGGCCCAGCATGAAACTGAGGTATTGCGCCGCCCCCCCGGTGGCCAGTTGCCTGGTTTCGGATACAGTCAAGGTATTCATCGTCGCCTCGCTCAGAATTTAATAAAATGCGATTCGTCCGGTTCCTGCATGTCCGCCATGCGGCGGTTGCCTGCCATGTCACCGACCGGGCGCAGCGGCGCCCTGCCCGGCTTGCCCGGCTTGCGCGCCGCCACCACCACCGTGCGCAGCGGCCGCGCCGCGCCGGCCAGCTTGAAGAAGGACATGGTCTGCTGCAACTGCTCGGCCTGGCCGCTCATCTCTTCGGCGGTGGCCGCCAACTCCTCGGAACTGGAGGCGTTTTGCTGGGTGGTCTGGCTCAGCTGCGTGACGGCCGAGTTGATCTGGCCGACGCCGGCCGACTGCTCCTCCGACGCCGCCGTGATCTCCTGCACCAGGTTGGAGGTGCGGCGGATATTGGGCACCATCTCGCTCAGCAGGCGGCCGGCCTTCTCCGCCAGCTGCACGCTGCTGGTCGCGACCTGCTCGATTTCCTGCGCCGCCACCTGGCTGCGTTCGGCCAGCTTGCGCACCTCGGCCGCCACCACCGCGAAGCCCTTGCCGTGCTCGCCCGCGCGCGCCGCCTCGATCGCCGCGTTCAGCGCCAGCAGGTTGGTCTGGTAGGCGATGTCGTCGATGATGCCGATCTTCTTGGCGATCTGGCGCATCGCCGCCACCGTCGATTCGACCGCGGCGCCGCCCTCGGCCGCCTCCAGCGCCGCCTTGCTGGCGATGCCGTCGGTGACCCTGGCGTTTTCCGTGTTCTGCGAAATCGACGCCGTCATCTGCTCGACCGAGGCGCTGGTTTCCTCCGTGCCGGCGGCCTGCTCGCTGGCCGCCTGCGACAGCGATTGCGCCGTCGCGCTCACTTCCTCGGAAGCGCTGGCCAGCGATTCGGCGCCGTTGTTTACCTCCTGCACCACCTGCGACAGTCTCTCGATCATGCCCTTCATCGCCGCCAACAGGCTGGTGCTGTCGCCGGCCTTGAGCGCGACCTCTGCCCTGAGGTCGCCGTCCGCCACCAGGCGCACGATCTCGGCCGCGTAGCCCGGATCGCCGCCCAGCTGCTTCATGATGCCGTTCAGGATCAGCAGGCCGATCGCCACCAGCAGCGCCAGCGCCACGCCGGCGCTGGTGTACATCATGCTCAGCGCATGCGCGGACGCCTCTTCGGCCTGCCTGACGGCGGCGTCGCCGTAGCCGACGTTCAGCAACACCAGCTTGTTCAGGCTGTCCTCGGCGTCGTGGAACAGGGGGCGGGCGTCCTTGATGGCGCCATGCAGGGCGACGAACAGTTCCTTGCGCCTGGCGGCGTCGGCCCGCGCGATCTGGCCGGCCAGCTCGCCGATGACGACCTCGCGCGCCTTCCACAGCTCCCATTGCTTGACGAAGGTCTTCCACAGCACCGCCTCCTCGGGTTCCTGCGACAGCGGTTCATAGACCTTCCATGCCTTGTCGATCTCGCTCCAGACCTCTTGCTTGCGCTTGAGTTCGTGGGCGATGATGTCGATCTCGTCCGGGTAGAGCGCGACCGTATCGATCGCGCGGTTGGACGAGCGGATCGCCGTCTGCCCCTCGCTGACGATTTGCAGCGCCTGCACCGACGGCAGCCGGTTCTTGCCGATTTCGGCCAGCATCGCGCCCTCCTGCTTGAGGCCCGCGAAGGCGATGCTCACCACCACCACCAGCGCCAGCACCGCCACCGCCAGCAACATCAGGATCTTGGTCCTGACCGTTAATGTAGACAACATATGGACTCCCTGAAACGACAACGATCGGATGTGTACAGCACTACGGTTGCTCCGCCAGCGCCCGCAGGCGGCGCCGGTCCTGCCTGATCCAGGCCACCAGCTCGCCGGCCGGCATCGGCCTGGCCAGCAGGTAGCCCTGCGCCATGTCGCAGCCCAGCTGGCGCAGCAGCTGCCAGTCGGCCAGCGTTTCCACGCCCTCGGCCACGGTGGCCACGCCCAGGCTCTGGCCCAGGTCGAGCGCGCTTTTCAGCACCACGTGGCGGTTCGGCCATTGCGAGGCGCCGTGCACGAAGGCGCGGTCGATCTTCAGTTCGGTGAACGGGCAGCGGGCGAACTGCTGCATCGACGAATAGCCGATGCCGAAATCGTCCATCGCCAGGCCGAAGCCCATCAGCCGCAAGCGCCCCATATTGGTCAGCGCCTGCGACAGCTGACGCATCACGCTGGTCTCGGTCACCTCCCACACCAGCGCCGCCGGCGGCACGCCGGAGGCCATCACCAGCGCCGTCAGGCGGTCGATGAAGCCGCGCTCGGCCAGGTTGTCGGCCGACAGGTTGACCGACACCGTCAGCGACGGCAGGCCGTGCTGGGTCCATTCCAGCAGCCGCTCCAGCACCTGGCGCACCATGCTCAGCGTGAACTCCGCCATCAGCGGCGTGCCCTCCATGGCGTCGATGAAGTGCTGCGGCGACAGCAGGCCGCGGCCCGGATGCTGCCAGCGCGCCAGCGCCTCCAAGCCTTTCAGGTGGCCGTTCTGGATCGCCACCTTGGGCTGGAAATAGGGCAGGAACTCCTGCCGCGCCACCGCCTGCGCCAGCTCGTCCGCGCTGGGCAGGTCGGGCTGGGCGCAGGCCGGCCGCGGCACCGTCTTCTTGCCGGCGCGGTCGAGCAGCATCGCCAGCGCGTCCAGCTGCACCGGCTTGAGCAGGGTGCCCAGCAGGTCCATGCAGGCGTCGTCGAAGTTCATGTTCTCGATGATCTCCAGCAGGCGCGGATCGCGCGCGCTGACCACGATCAGGTTTTGCGCCAGCTGCCGTTCGCGCAGCTGGCAGGTCAGCTCGATGCCGTCCATGCCCGGCATTTCCAGGTCGGTCAGCACCAGGAAGATCGCCTCGCCGCCCTGGCGCTCCAGCAGCTGCAAGGCTTCGTTGCCGTCGGCCGCCTCCAGCACCTCGCCGAATTCGAGCTGGCGCAGCAGGCCGGCCAGGTAGCCGCGCTGGACCAGGCTATCCTCCACCACCAGCACCCGCTGGCCGGTCCAGGCACGGGGCGTCGCGGTCAGGCTGTCGGCGAAGGAGAGTGGGGACATGGGGGCGATCATCAGTAGGACAGCTGTTGCAGGATTTCGCGGTAGATCGCGTTCAGCGGCAGCGACTTCTCGACCCCGCCGCGCTTGACCGCCTCCTTGGGCATGCCGTACACCACGCAGCTGGCCTCGTCCTGCGCCACCGTGCGGGCGCCGGCCTTGTGCATTTCCAGCATGCCGGCGGCGCCGTCGTCGCCCATGCCGGTCATGATCACGCCCAGCGCGTTGGCGCCGGCCGCGCGCGCGGCCGAGCGGAACAGCACGTCCACCGACGGCCGGTGGCGGTTGACCAGCGGGCCGTCGACCACCTCGACGAAATACTGGGCGCCGGTGCGGCGCAGCAACATATGCTTGCCGCCCGGCGCGATCAGCACCAGCCCTTGCAGCACGCGGTCGTTGTTGGCCGCCTCCTTGACCCGCACCTGGCACACGCTGTCGAGGCGGGCGGCGAAGGCGGCGGTGAATTTCTCCGGCATGTGCTGCACCACCACGATGCCGGGCGAGACCCGCGGCAGCACCGTCAGCACCTCCTCCAGCGCCTGGGTGCCGCCGGTCGAGGTGCCGATCGCCACCACCCGCTCGGTGGTGGCGGTCATCGGCCGGTGGTCGGCCGGCGGCAGCACCGCGTCCGCGTTGAGCTTGGCCGTCACCGGCGGCGGCGCCGGACGGTTGACCAGCTTGCCGACGCGGGCGCCGGCCGCCGCCCGCACCGCCGACACCAGCTCGTCGGCCGAATCGTGCAGGAACTGCTTGAGGTCCAGCCGCGGCTTGGTGATGATGGCCACCGCGCCGGCCGACAGCGCCTCGACCGAGGTCTGCGCGCCCTTCTCGGTCAAGGTCGAGCAGATCACCACCGGGGTCGGCCGCTCGCCCATGATCTTGCGCAGGAAGGTGATGCCGTCCATCTTGGGCATCTCGACGTCGAGCACGATCACGTCCGGCCACTGCACCTTCATGCGCTCCATCGCCAGCAAGGGATTGGCCACCGCGTGGCCGACCACGATGCCGGGCGCCGCGTTGAGCAGGCTGCTGAGCACCTGACGCACCACGGCCGAGTCATCGACGATCATGACATTGATTGCGCTCATGCCTTCTCCTTGTCCGGCCCCGCCGACGCGCCGGCCGCCAATTCCGGCGGCACCTGGCGGCTCAGTACCTCGCCGCTGCGGATGGTGAAGATCAGTTGACGGTGTCCTTCGCCGAACAGGCTTTCGGACACCACGCGTATGCCATGCTGCTGCAACAGCGTGCGGGCATAGTCGCCGTTCTGCATGCCGATGTCGCGCACCTTGACGCTGCGCGGGAACATGGCGGCGCCGCCGAATATCTTGCCCTGGCACTGGACCAGCGGCACGCCGTGGCGCGCCATGCCGCGCAGCAGCAGGTCCATGGCGTCGGCGCCGTAGATGCCCGGCTTGTCGTGGTTTTTCTTGCGGCCGGTGCCCGGCAGCAGAAAGTGTGACATGGCGCCGATGCGCAGCGCCGGATGCCACAAGGTGACCGAGACGCAGGACCCCAGCAGGGTGCGCACCCGATAGTGCTCGTCGCCGACGAAGTAGTCGCCGGGCATCAGGAAGATATCGATGAGCTTGGAATCGGGCATGGTCAGCGTCACGATCATGGCTTGCGGTAGATCGAGGGCGCCACCGCCACCAGCGTGTCGTTGATGTCGTTCAGCGTTTCCGAGTGGCCGATCAGGAAGTAGCCGCCGGGACGCAGCTGCGTCAGCAGCCGCGCCACCACCTGGCGCTTGGTGGCCAGGTTAAAGTAGATCATCACGTTGCGCAGGAAGATCACGTCGAAGCTGCCCAGCTTGGGCAGCGGCTCGTTCAGGTTCAGGTGGCGGAACTGCACCCGCTGGCGCAGCGGGCGCTCGATCAGCAGGGTGCCGGCCTCGCTGCCCTGGCCCTTGAGGCAGAAGCGCTTCAGGTAGGCGGCCGGCATCTGGCTGGCGCGCTCCATCGGGTAGTGGCCGCAGCGTGCGCGCTCCAGCACGCGGGTGCTGATGTCGGTGCCCAGCACTTCCCACGGCCCCTCGTCGAGCACGTCGGCCAGCACCATGGCGATGCTGTAGGCTTCCTCGCCGCTGGAGCTGGCCGCGCTCCAGACGCGCAGCGTCTGGCGCTTGTCGCGCGCCTCCAGCGCCAGCTCGCGCAGCAGCGCGAAGTGCTTGGGCTCGCGGAAGAAATAGGTCTCGTTGGTGGTCAAGAGGTCGACCGCCACCTGCAGCTCGGCCGGCTGGGCGCGGCTCTCGAGCAGGCGCAGGTAGTCGCCGTAGCTCTCCAGCTGGTAGTGCGCCAGGCGCTTGGCCAGGCGCCCGCTCACCAGCGCCTGCTTGCCGTTGGCCATGCAGATGCCTGCCGCCTCGTAGATGAAGCGCTGGAACTGGGAAAACTCGCGCTCGGTGATGGTCACGGCAGGCATGGCGTCGGCCGGCTCAGGAGTTGTAGCTGGCGACGGTGCCGCGCGCCAGCTCGACGATCTCCTCGCTCGACAGCACACGCTCGATGTCGAGCAGGATCACGAACTTGCCGTTGACCTTGCCGATGCCGGCGATGAAGTCGGGACGGATGCGGGTGCCGAAGGCCGGCGCCGCCTCGATGTCGCCGGCGGCGATCTCCACCACGGCGTTGACGGCGTCGACCAGCATGCCCAGCACCTGCTTGTTGTCGCCGGCGCCGCCGTCGACCTCGACGATGACGATGCAGCTGCGCTTGCCGATCACGCTGGGGCCGCGCTCGAAGCGCGCCGACAGGTCCATCACCGGCACCACCGCGCCGCGCAGGTTGATCACGCCGCGCACGCAGGGCGGCATCATCGGCACCGCGGCCAGCGCGCCGTACTCGATGATCTCCTTGATGTGCAGGATGCCGACCGCGTACGGGTCCTCGCCCAGCATGAAGGTCAGGAACTGGCTGGGCAGGGCGGCGCCGCTTTGCAGCGCCATCATCGCACTGCTGCCGTAGGTGACCACCTGGTTGACTGATTCGGTCGCTGCTGTATTCATTGGGTCCTCTCCACGATTAGGCCGTCAACTAAGCGGCCAGCGCGACGGCCGCGCCCTTGCCGCTGACGGTGTGCATCAGCGCCGCCACGTCCAGGATCAGCGCCACCTCGCCGCTGCCCAGGATGGTCGAGCCGCTGATGCATTTGACTTCGCTGAACATCGGGCTGAGCGGCTTGATGACGGTCTGGAATTCGCCCAGCAGGGTATCGACCACCAGCCCGGCGCGGTGGGTGCCCAGCTTGAGCACGACAATGCTCTCGCGCCGGGTCGAGGCGCCGCCGATGCGGAACAGCTCGCGCAACCGCACGAAGGGCAGCACCTGGCCGCGCAGGTTGCAGTAGTCCTGGCCCGGCTCGGTGGCGTACTCGATGCACTCCTCGATCATGTCGAGCGGGATCACGAACACCGAGCCGCCCACCTGCACCAGGAAGCCGTCGATGATGGCCAGGGTCAGCGGCAGGCGCACGGTGACGGTGGTGCCGGCGCCCTCGCGGCTGGAGACGTCGACGCTGCCGCGCAGCGCCGTGATGTTGCGCTTGACCACGTCCATGCCGACCCCGCGCCCGGACAGGTTGGTGATCTTTTCCGCGGTCGAGAAGCCGGCCTCGAAGATCAGGTTGTAGATCTCGCTGTCGCTGAGCTTGCGGTCGGCGTCGACCAGGCCGCGCTCGACCGCCTTGGCCAGGATCTTCTCCTTGCGCAGGCCGCCGCCGTCGTCGGACACCTCGATGACGATGCTGCCCGATTCATGGAAGGCGTTGAGCTTGATCATGCCCTTGGCCGGCTTGCCGTTGGCCACCCGCACCTCGCCCGGCTCGATGCCGTGGTCCATGGCGTTGCGCACCAGATGCATCAGCGGATCGCCGATCTTCTCCACCACCGTCTTGTCAAGCTCGGAATCCTCGCCGTCGACGATCAGGCCGATGTCCTTGCCCAGCTCGCGCGCGACGTCGTGCACCACGCGCTGGAAGCGGTTGAAGGTGGCGCCGATCTTGACCATGCGCAGCTCGAGCGCGGCGTCGCGCACCTCCTCCACCAGGCCCGACAGGGTGGAGGTGCATTCCTGCAGCTCGGTGTTCTGGATGTGCTGGGCGATCATATTGGCGCGCGCGCCGGCGATGATCAGCTCGCCCACCAGGTCGATCAGGCGGTCGAGCTTGTCGGAATCGACGCGGATCGAGCGGCTCTCCTGCGCCTTCTGCTCGCTGACCTGCTTTTGCTTGGCCAGCGCGGCCTCGACCACCACCGGCGGCACGCTGCCGGCGCCGACCAGGATGCTGCCGAGCTGCTGCGGCGTGACCTCGTCCTGGGCGTTGCCGGGATGGGACTGCTGGTGCAGCGCGCCTTCCAGCTCGTGCGAGGTGACGCTGCCGCAGCGCACCAGGATCTCGCCCAGGCGCGCGGCCTGCTCCGGCAGGGCGCGGATCAGGTCGACGTAGTGCGAGACCTTGCTGTGCGGCGGGATGATGCGGATCTCGCAGTCGTCCTGCACGAACTCGAACACGCCGGCGATGGCTTCGCGGTCGGCCGTGCTGTCGAAGGCGATCTCGAAGCCCAGGTAGCACAGCTCGGCGTCCATCTCCTCGGCGGCCGGCAGCGCGTCCGGCACGGTGGCGATGCCGACGATCTTGCCCAGCTTGGCCAGGTAGCGCAGGAAGGCGATCGGATCCATGCCGTTCTGCAGCACGCCGCGGCCGAAGCGCAGCGAGATGTGCCAGTAGTCGCTGTCGCCCCTTTGCTGGTCGATGCGCTCGACGCCCGGCTCGGCGTGCACCGCCAGCGGCGCCGGGGCGGCGTCGGCCGCCGCCCCGGCGTGGGCCTGGCCGGCGCCGCCGGCCATGTGGCGGCGCAACTGCTGCAGCAGCATCTCGCCTTCCGGCGCGGTGTCGGGATCGGCGTCGAGCTGGCCGGCGGCCAGCGCGTCGGTCATGCCGGACAGGTAGTCGCAACAGGACAGCAGCAGCACGATCATCTCGTCGTTGAGCGTCACCCGGCCGTCGCGCACTTCGTCCAGCAGGCTCTCGACCACGTGGGTGAAGGCGACGATGTGGTCCAGGCTGAACAGGCCGGCCGAGCCCTTGATGGTGTGCGCCGCGCGGAAGATGGCGTTGATCGCCTCGCCCTGGTCGCCGGCGATGTCGACGTTGAGCAGCGCGTTCTCCATGTCTTCCAGCAGTTCGCGGCTTTCGGTGATGAAGGTCTGTAGTGCTTCGTCCAGGTTCATGGCAAGGGCCCTCGGAACAAAAATACGCAGATGGATGGTTCAGGCGTGTATCAGCAGGGCGTCGCCGAAGAAGGCGCCCAGGTCCAGCATTTCCAGGATTTCCACCACCGCCGGGCTGTGCTTGACCAGGCGCAGCTCGCGCTGGTGGGCGTTGGCGGTGGTCTTGGCCAGCATCAGCACCTGCAGGCCGGCCGTGTCGAGTTCGGTGATGCCGGACAGGTCGATCTCCAGCACCTGGGTCTTGCGCAGGGCGTCGAGCACGGTCGCCTTGAGGTCGGCGGCGCGGTAGATCGTCATCTCGCCGTCGATGGCGATGCGGGCGACGGCGACTTCAGATTGATCGGACATGGCGTCCTCCGTGGTGATGGGACGATTTAGGGCATGACCAGTTTGGCGACGGCGCCGAGCAGCACCTCCGGCTTGAACGGCTTGACCACCCAGGCCTTGGCCCCGGCCGCCTTGCCCTCTTCCTTCTTGCTCTCCTGCGACTCGGTGGTGAGCATGATCACCGGCGTGAATTTGTACAAGGGCAGCTGCTTGAATTCGCGCACGAAGGTGATGCCGTCCATATTGGGCATGTTGACGTCGCACACCACCAGATGGATCTTCTGGCCGGTGCATTTGGACAGCGCGTCGACGCCGTCGCGCCCTTCGATGACCTCGTAGCCCGCGCCCTTGAGCGCGATGCCGACCACTTGCCGCAGGGAGGCCGAATCGTCGACCACCATGATGGTTTTTGCCATGTTCTCTACCTCGGTTAATCGTCAGAAAAAGCGTCAGAAAAAGGTGATCTCGTCGGCGGCCGCGGCGGCCGGCGCGGCGTGGCTGGAGCCGCCGTGCACCGCGTGCTCCTCCGCCATCGCGTAGGTCTTTTGCAGCTCGCCCAGCAGCGGCTGGGCGTCCAGCGCCTGCAGCACCTGGTCGGCGGCGTAGCGCTCGCGGTTCTCGCGCAGCAGCGCCGGCAGCAGCTCCATATTCTCGCGCACGTGGGCCATCACCTGGCTGACCCGGTCCTGGAACTGCAGCTGCACCAGCGCCTCGCCCACCTCGCCCTGGATGCCGATGCTGTCCTGCTTGAGCTTGTCGGCCGACTGCACCAGCGCGTCGGTCATCTGGCGGAAGTCGCCCAGCACCGATACGATCATCCCTTCGGCCGACTGCATCGACTTGTCCTCCTGCTCGCTCGATTGCTCGGCGGCCTGGCTGGCGGCCAGGATGGCGCTGCTGATCAGGCCGACGCGGTTGGAGATGTTGCGGCCGGTCTCGGCCGAGCGGCTCGACAGGTTGCGCACTTCCTGCGCCACCACCGCGAAGCCGCGCCCGGCCGGGCCGGCGCGCGCCGCCTCGATGGCGGCGTTCAGCGCCAGCAGGTTGGTCTGGGCGGCGATGCTGGCCACGCCCTCGGCCATGTCGCGCAGTTCGCGCGTGAAGCGTTCCAGGTCCTTGATCTTGGCCAGCATGGCGTGCTTGGACGACATGGCCGACTTCATCGACGTCACCACCGAGCCGAGCTGGGTTTCGCTGCGGGCGAAGATTTCGGTCATCGAGCTGCCGCCGCCCTTGCCGCCCTTGCCGCCGTCGTGGCTGGAGACGTGGACCGCGTCGTCGAGCTTGTCGACGATGCTGGAGAAGCGCCCGGCCAGGTCGGCCACCGCCTCCTCCATCTGGGTGCGGGAGTTTTCGATGTGGCGGCACCAGATCGGCAGCACGGCGTCGCCGAAGCGTTCGCGGGCGTCGAGATAGTCCTCGATCATGGCGCGCTCGCCGCCGCCCAGCGCCGACGCGGCGGCGCCGCGCACGCTCCAGGCCGCGGCGGCCAGCAGCGCGGCCGACCACAGCACCGTGTACCAGCCCCAGGCGCCCCAACCGGCCAACATGGTCCCCAGCGCGCCGCCGCCGGCCAGGCCGAAGGGAAGCAAGATTTTGCTATCGAAGCCACTCGTGTTCTTCACTGGACGCCACCCCGCTGTAGAGTCTCTCGGCACCTCGTTCGGTGGATGCCGTGAGTCCAACTGTATCCCAGAAACAAAGCTTGCGCCACAATGTAGATGGCAATTCAATTGTATCGGTTGTTTTACGCGACGGCGCTTTAAATTGCTTCCGAAGGGAAATAATTTGACGTTAAGATGTGCGCCTGTGCGCCCGCTGCCCGCGCACCTGTTGCACCCGCACAACCGCCCGCCGCAAGGCGATACACTTTCATGCTGGAACCCGCCTATGCCCAACTTGAATATCGACCCTGCGCTGCCGTTGCTGGTGGTGGACGACAACCAGCAGATGCGCTCCGTGGTCAAGGGCATCCTGGCCGACCTGGGCCTGGTCAACGTCTACCTGGCCGGCAGCGGCGAGGAAGCCTGCCGCATCCTGGCCGAGCGGCCGATCGCCGCCGTCATCTCCGACCTCGACATGCCCGGCATGAACGGCCTGCAGCTGCTGCAATGGGTGCGCGGCAATCTGTCCGACCGCGAACTGCCGTTCATGCTGCTGCCCAGCGAGGCCAACCGCGAAGGCTTGCGCGCGGCGGCCCAGGCCGGCGTGACCGATTGCCTGATCAAGCCCTTCACCTTGGCCACCTTTCACAGCAAGCTGCAGGCCATGTTCCAGTCGCGCGGCGACGCCGCCGCGCGCCGCGCGGCGCTGCGCCGCGCCGCCCTGCCCGCCGCCGTAGCCGGCGCGCCGGCGCCGCTGATCGGCATGGAGCGCCCGCTCGAGGAGCGGCTGCGCGAGGCCACCGTGCTGGTGGTGGACGACATCGCCACCAACATCAAGGTGATCGCCGGCATGCTGGCCGAGGACGGCTACGGCGTGAAGGTGGCGATCTCCGGCAAGAAGGCGCTGGAGATCATCCCGCTGCACCGGCCCGACATCATCCTGCTCGACGTGATGATGCCGGAGATGGACGGCTTCGAAGTGTGCCGCCGGCTCAAGGCCGATCCGGCCACCGCCGACATCCCGGTGATCTTCCTGTCGGCCAAGGACCAGGCGGACGACATCATCGTCGGCCTGGAACTGGGCGCGGTGGACTATGTCACCAAGCCGGTCGATCCGGCCATCCTCAAGGCGCGCCTGCGCACCCATCTGCGCCTGGCCGGCACCATGGCCGAGCTGCGCCGGCAGAATTCGGCCGTGAGCGACAACGCCCAGCTGCGCGAGGAAGTCGAGCGCCTGAGCCGCTACGACCTGGCCACGCCGCTGGCCGAGGTGCTGGCCGCCGGCGAACGGCTGATGGCCGCGCCGGCGCTGGCGGCGGCGCCGGCGCTGCGCGCCGAGCTCGAGGCGCTGGAGCTGGCGGCGCGGCGCGCGCTGCGGCTGGCCGGGCTGTCGCTGGAACTGTGCCGCATCGAACAGGGCGCCTGCCAGCCGCAGGCCGCGCCGGTGGCGCTGGCCCCGCTGCTGGCGCGCGCCGCCGCCGCCATCGGCGTCACCCATCCGGTGATGCTGCCGGCGCAGCCGGCCAGCTTGCTGGGCGATCCGGCGCTGTGCGCCATGCTGTTCGACCACCTGCTGCTGAACGCGGCGGCGCACACGCCGGCCGGCACCTCGATCGTGCTGGGCGCCACGCTGGAAGGGGGCAACTGGGCGCTGACGGTGGAATACGCCGGCGTGCTGCCGGCGGCGCAGCGCGCCTGCCTGCACGGCCAGGCCGAACGGCCGGACGGCGAGGCGGCGCTGACGATGTACGCGGCGCGCCTGCTGGCGCAGGTGCAGGGCGGCACCCTGGCGGCCCAGGACGACAGCGCCCGCACCCGCCTGCGGCTGTGTTTACCGTCCGCTTGACAACTCTGCACTCGACATTTGCGCGCTTCCCGGTTAGATTGCCAACGTTGCATGATAATGAAGCAAAATTGACTATCCAGATATGAGGAACGATATGAAACAATACGGCGCGGAATTTTTTGGAACCTTCTGGCTGGTGCTCGGCGGCTGCGGCAGCGCGGTGCTGGCCGCGGCTTTTCCCGGTGTCGGCATCGGCTTGCTGGGCGTCTCGCTGGCCTTCGGCCTGACGGTGCTGACGATGGCCTACGCCATCGGCCACATCTCCGGCTGCCACCTGAATCCGGCGGTGTCGATCGGCCTGTGGGCCGGCGGCCGCTTCCCGGCCAATAAGCTGCTGCCCTACATCGCGGCGCAGGTGCTGGGCGCGATCGTCGCCGGCGGCGTGCTGTACACCATCGCCAGCGGCAAGCCCGGCTTCGACGTCATGGCCGGCTTCGCCTCCAACGGCTACGGCGAGCATTCGCCGGGCAAATACTCGCTGCTGGCCGCGCTGGTGACGGAAGTGGTGATGACCATGATGTTCCTGCTGATCATCCTGGGCGCCACCGACGAGCGCGCGCCGAAAGGCTTCGCGCCGCTGCCGATCGGCCTGGGCCTGACGCTGATCCACCTGATCAGCATCCCGGTCACCAACACCTCGGTCAACCCGGCCCGCAGCACCGGCGTGGCGCTGTACGTGGGCGACTGGGCCACCAGCCAGCTGTGGCTGTTCTGGGTCGCGCCGATCGCCGGCGCGCTGCTGGGCGCGGCGATCTACCGCCTCATCGGCGCGCCGGAAAAGGCGTAAATCGTTTAGCGCGCATCAACGGCCGCCGGCCAGCCTGGCGGCCTGCCCCACCGGCGCGGCGTTCTGCTGCGCCACCAGATCCGTCTGCGTGATCGCACTGCTGATCTGCGCGATGCCATGGGTCTGCTCGCCGCTGGCGTTGCTGATCCCGGCCATGACGGCGCTCGCCCTGCCGAGCGCTGCGCCACCATGGAAACGCCAAGCCGGCGCGCCATTCATCTAGTTGAAGTTTAAAATATATTTTCGTTTTTCATTCCAAATCACAACAAAACTTGCGTTGAGGACTGAGAAAACGTTTACACTTCCGGCTGATATGTACGGCCATTTACATGCCGGGATGAAGACGACCACGAAAAATGAACCAGGCATTCTTAGAACACAGAGCGAAGTACCGGGATATTGTTGCCCGCCGATACAAAGTCACCCCTGAAATGTACGACGAAGTGACGCGTATGCTGGCGCCGCTGGCGGTGCCGGTGAGCGTGCGCAAGGGCGAGTATTTGCAGCGCATCGGCACGCTGGCCAACAGCGTGGTGTGGCTGCACAGCGGCGTGGCGCGCACCGGCTTCATCACCGAGACCGGCAACGAGGTGACCTTGCACTTCCTGACCGACGGCGAGCCGGCGGCGGCGCACGACGACCTGCTGCGCGCGCGCGAGGACGAGCCTGCGCTCAACTTCGTGGTGGCGGAGACGGCGGTGCACGGCTACCGGCTGGACTGGCTGGAGATCAGCAAGCTGGCGCACAGCAACAACCTGTTGCGCGACTACTATCTGAAGGTGTCGGAGCGCGGCATCATCGACCAGAGCCGGCGGCGCTACCTGAGCGCCTCGCCGGCGCAGGGGCGGCTGAGCGCGTTCCGCCGCGAGTACCCGGGGCTGGAGCAGCGCATCTCGCAGAAGGTGGTGGCATCGTTCCTCGGCATCACGCCGCAGTACATGTCGCAGCTGCTGCGCAACGACGGCGCGCCGTCCAAGTAAAAAAAAGCCGCCGGCTTGAGCCCGGCGGCTTCTTAATGCCCGCTTATTCTTAATGCCCGCTTATTTCATGCCTTTGATCTTGTTCTTGTCGTCGACGAACACGACCTTCGGCTTGTAGTCGCGGGCCTGCTCTTCGGTCATCGGCGCGTAGGTGCAGATGATCAGCAGGTCGCCCAGCTGCGCGCGGCGGGCGGCGGCGCCGTTCAGCGAAATCTCGCCGGTGCCGCGCAGGCCGGGGATGGCGTAGGTGGCGAAACGCTCGCCATTGTTCACGTTGTACAACTCAATCTTCTCGTTGACCCAGATATCGGCCGCGTCCAGCAAATCCTGGTCGATACCGCACGACCCCTCGTAATTCAAATCCGCCTGCGTGACCGTCACACGGTGCAGCTTGGAGCGCAGCATAACTCGTTGCATAGACATCTTCTTCATCCCTCAATTAGTAAAAATTCAAGCTTTGCATCATAACAAACAGCCCTGCCGTGACGCGAGGCCGCCATCCTACCATTAGCGGCCCAGCGCGTCTCATTTCGCGCCGCCGCCACCGACCCAACAACCACAGCCGCCACGCTTTGTGGCATATTGCCAGCTAGCAAATTGGAATGCAGGTTGGCAGCAATGAGATTAACCCGATTATTCGCCCTCACCGGCGCCGTGCTGGCGCTGCTGGTGTGCGGCATGCTGGGGCGGCTGCTGTGGGGCGAGTGGGAACACTACCGTGCCGCAGGCAGCGGCCACCACACGCTGCAACTGATGCAGCGCGCCATGATCGCCGCAGAAAAACTCTCCTTCGAACGCGGTCCGGTCAACGCCGTGCTGGGCGACCACGTGCCGGCCAATCCGGCCTACCGCGCGCGGCTGCTGCGCGCGCGCGCCGACACCGACCAGGCGCTGGCGCAGCTGCGCCACGAACTGGCCGCCGAACCGATACCCGCCGCGCTGGCCGGCGCCCTGCCACTGGCGCCGCTGGACCAGGCGCTGGCCGCGGCGCGCCAGACGGTGGACCAGCTGGCCGCGCTGCCGCCGGCCCGGCGCACGCCGGAACGGCTGGAGCTAACCGTCGAACGCATGTTCCGCCTGGTGCCGCTGGCGCTGGACGCGGTGACCGGCTACACGCGCGCCTCCGAACAAGTCTATCCCCGCATCGGCCGCATCCTGGCCAAGGCCCGCCTGACGGTCGAACTGCGCGAGTTCGCCGGCCGTCTCGGCTCGGCGCTGACAGTGCCGCTGGCCTCCGGCCGGCCGCTGACCGAGGGCGACCACGAACGCCTGCAATTCCTGCGCGGCCGCATCGAGCAGCTGCGCCAGCTGATCAAGATCCCCAGCGGCGACATCGACACCGAGCCGCGCGTGCTGGCGGCGGTGGCGCGCATGGACCAGCTGTACTTCGACAGCGGCCAGCGGCTGGTGTCCGAGGTCGAACAGGCCAGCCGCGCCGGCCGCCCCTACGGCATGGACACCGGCCAGTTCGCGCAACGCTATGTGCCCTGCATGGCGCCCATCCTGGCGCTGCGCGACGTGCTGCTGGAGGAGGCGCAGGCGCAGGCGCTGCGCGACTTCCAGCAAGCGCGGCGCGAGCTGATGCTGGCCCTGCTGGTGGGCGCCGCCATCCTGCTGGCCCTGACCCTGCTGCTGCTGATCCTGCGGCGGCGGGTGGTGATCCCGCTGCTGCGCGCCACGCGCGCGGTGGTCCGGCTGGGCAACGGCGACTTCTCGCCGCCGCCCAGCGGCGCCCGCCGCGACGACGAGATCGGCGACATGCTGCGCGCGCTGGCGACGCTGCGCGCCAACAGCATGGACCGCCAGCGGCTGGAGCAGGAGCGGCTGCACCTGATCGAGGAACTCAAGGTGCGCGCCGACACCGACTACCTGACCGGCATCCTGAACCGGCGCGCCTTCACGGCGGCCGGCAACCTGCGCCTGCGCGGCGCCAGCGAGCGCAATGAAGCGCTGGCGGTGATCCTGTTCGACGTCGACCACTTCAAGTCGGTCAACGACTCCTATGGCCACGACGCCGGCGACCAGGTGTTGATACGCATCGCCGACGTGGTGCGCGCCAGCCTGCGCGACGGCGAGATCGTGGCGCGCTACGGCGGCGAGGAATTCGTGGTGATGCCCGCCTGCTGCGGGCTGGAGGCGGCGCGCGCGCTGGCCGAGCGGCTGCGGGAGGCGATCGCCAACGAGCCGCTGACACTGTCGGACGGCTACATCCTGCGCGTGACGGCCAGCTTCGGCGTGGCCGTGGCGCACGGCCCGCACGCGGTGCTCGACGACCTGTTCCACGCCGCCGACCTGGCGCTGTACCGCGCCAAGCACAACGGCCGCAACCGGGTCGAGAGCCAGGTCTAGCTTACTTCGCCACCTTGTCGGACTTGGGCGGCTTCACCGGCGTGAAGTTCAGGTCGCGGAAGTCGTAGCTGAAATCGGTCTCCATCGAGACCGGCGCCATCTTCATGCGCTCGATGCTGGCGTCCGGGTTCAGCGCGAACGTCACGTAGGCGTCGGCGTTGAAGTTGCGCTCCTTCCAGCGCACGATGAAGGTGTCGTGCTGGAAGTGCTCCAGCTCCCCCGTCAGGTCCGGCGTGCGGCTGAAGCGCATGATGTGCTTTCCGCCCTCGGCGCGTATGGTCACCTTGCCGTACCACGGGTCTTCATACTCGCCGTCGTAGGCGGCCAGCGGCAGCGACGGCGTCGACCTGGCGCTGCGCGCGCCGGCTTCCTTGCCCAGGCGCTCCAGCTCTTCCTTGTGCGCAGCCGCCTCCTGCTCGGCGTACAGCTTGATCCAGTCGCTGGCCGGCACGTCCAGGTAGTGGTCCAGGATGCGCCAGTACAGCGACGCCATCGCCGGGCTGTTCTCGGCGTTGGTCAGGATGGCGATGCCCAGCTTCTGCTCCGGCACCATCAGCACGGTCGAATAAAAGCCCTGCAGGGCGCCGCCGTGCATGGCGATCTTGCGGCCCTTGTAGTCGCGCAGGTTGAAGCCCAGGCCATAGGCCGCGAAGTGGGGCTTGGTCGCGGCCAGCGCGGGCTTCGGTTCGCGGATGCGCATCGGCGTCTGCTCGGTCCACAACTCGTTCAGCTGCCTGGCGCTGATCAGCTGCGTGCCGTTTTCCAGCTTGCCGCCATTGAGCAGCATCGCCATCCAGCGCGCGATGTCCTCCGCATTGGTGTTGATGCCGACCGCGCCCACCGCGTTCTCGACCAGCATCGGCTTGACCACGGCCGCCTTGCCGTCGATCTTGCTGTGCGGCGCCGAATAGTCGGAGGTGGCCAGCATCCCGGCCACGCTGGTCTTGGTGCCGTTCATGGCCAGCGGCGCCAGGATGCGCTCCCGGATCGCCGCGCCCCACGGCTTGCCGGCCTTGGCGGCGACGATCTTGCCGGCCACGATGTAGAGCAGGTTGTCGTAGGCATAGCTGTTGCGGAAGCTGGTGGCCGGCTTCACGTAGCGCAGCCGCGCGATGATTTCGTCGGTGCTGAAACTGGTGGTCGGCCACCACAGCAGGTCGCCCGCGCCCAGGCCCAGGCCGCTGCGGTGCGTCAGCAGGTCGCGCACCGTCATCGCGCCGGTGACGTAGGAGTCGAACATCTGGAAGTCCGGCAGGTGCTTGGTGACCGGATCGTCCCAGGCGATCTTGCCCTCGTCGACCAGCATCGCCAGCGCGGCGGCGGTGAAGGCCTTGGAGTTGGAGGCCACCTCGAACAGCGTCTTGCCGTCCACCGGGGTCGGGTCGCCCAGCTTGCGCACGCCGTAGCCGTTGGCGGCGATCACCTTGCCGTCCTTGACGATGGCGACCGCCATGCCGGGAACGTCGAAGGTTTTCAGCGCCAGCTTGACGTCGGCGTCGAGGTTGTAGGCCGGCGCGGCGGCCAGCGCCGGCACGGACACCGCCAGCACCAGCAGTGCGGCGGCAAGAGTACGTGAGAATTTGAGCATCGTTATTTTTTGAATTGTTTGTCGACCGATCCCTGGGTGACCGGATGATAGTGCGCGCGCGCCTGGGCGTAGACCGACTTGGCCCATTCCCGGTCGCCGGGATTTTTCAGCAGCGCGGTGTACAGCGGCACCACGAACTTCTGGCGGCCCACGCTCAACAGGAAGGTGGTCAGCGGTTCGCGCACGTCGTAGCCGGCCTTGATCGACGCCAGGTAGAAGCGGTAGGCGATTTCATTGTTGCCGCTCTTGCCCAGCGCGAAAGCCTGGTCCAGCTCCCGCAGCTGCGTGGCGTTGGCCTTGCCGTCGATATCGTTCAGGAAGTGCATCCATTCCAGCGCGATCCAGTTCTTGCCGTTCAAGTCCTTGGTCGGCAACTCGCCCTTCAGCCACGCGCTGCGCTGCGCATCGAGCGCGGCCAGGCGCGGCGAGGCCGCGTGCCTGGCGCCGGCCGGAATGCCGGCGCCGTACAGCCACTCGTCCAGCTCCGCCGGCGCCATCACTTCAGGATGCGCGTCCAGCAGGTTTTTCTTCAGGTAGACCACGAATTCGTCGGTGCTGGCGGACTTGAACGCGTGCTGGTCGAACCAGCCGCGCAGGAAGGGATCGAACACCTCGCGGCCGGCGCGCTGCTCCAGGGTGCGCAGCAGCCAGGCGCCTTTCGGATAGACCAGGCCGCTGTCGGTGTAGTTGGCGGCGCTGGTGTCGGCGTCGCGCGTGACCAGCGCCTGCTTGGCCGCAGGGATGGACGGCAGCGAAGCGAGCGCCTCTTCCTGCTCCACCTGCAGGTTCATCTCCGCCACTTCCTCGCCGTACAGCTTCTCGACGATGCGGGTGGTGACATAGGTGGTGAAGCCTTCGTTGAGCCAGAAGTGCTTCCACGAGGCGTTGGTCACCAGGTTGCCGGACCAGGAGTGCGCCAGTTCATGGGCGATCAGGTCGACCAGGCTGCGGTCGCCGGCGATCATGGTCGGGGTGAGGAAGGTCAGGCGCGGGTTCTCCATGCCGCCGATCGGGAACGACGGCGGCAGCACGATCATGTCGTAGCGCTCCCACCGGTACGGACCATACAGGCCTTCGGCGGCGCTGATCATCTTCTCGGTGTCGGCCAGCTCGTAGGCGGCCGCTTCGATGCGCGCGGGTTCGGCGTAGACGGCGGAGCGCGGGCCGAGGTTGCGCACGTCGATCTCGCCGATGGCGATCGCCAGCAGGTAGGACGGAATCGGCTGCGCCATCTTGAATTTCCAGCCGCCGGCGCCGCTCGACTGCTGGTCGTTCTCGGCGCTCATCACCACCCGCATGCCGGCCGGCGCCTCGATGCGGGCGCTGTAGGTGAAGCGCACCGCCGGCGTGTCCTGCACCGGCGCCCACGAGCGGGCGTTGATTTCCTCGGACTGGCTGAACATGAACGGACGCTTGCCGGACATGGTCTGCTGCGGCGACATCCATTGCAGCGCGGCGGCCGACGGCGCGGTGCGGTAGTAGACGCGCACCTTCTGCGGCTGGAACGACAGCGCGATGCGCAGCGCCCTGCCCTTTTCGGCGTCGGGCTTGTCGAGCATGAAGGAGGCGGCGCTCCAGCGGCCGTTCGGCTTCAGCACCTGCACCTTGGCGATATTGAGTTCGTTCGTGTCCAGCACCAGCGTGCGGGCCGCCGGGTCGATCCAGGCCAGCGTCAGCTCGGCGTAGCCGGCCAGCGTCTTGTGGCCGAAGTCGGCCTTCAGGTCCAGATACAGGTCGCTGGTGCGGACCTGGTCGTAGCGCGCGTAGCTCAGCGGATCGGCGTGGGCGGCGCCCAGGGTCGTCAGGGCCGACAGGACGAGCGCGGACAGTGTTTTTTTGATAGCCATGGTGGTCTTTTCAATGTGGTCTTGAGCGCGAAGCAGAATAGCATAGCCATGTATCGGCAGTGTGTACACGGCCGCACCTTATGCTATCATTCGGGCCGTTAGTGGGGAGTAGTCGGCTTGCGCCTCCCCGGCGCAAGAACCTGTGTCAACATAATCGGTCCGCAGACCGTGGTGCAGGTGGTTGAAAAACTTGACGAGACCATGATCGAGGTGCGGCCATGATGGGCCGGAGTCGCGCCTGGATCATTGGTTAATCGTTCCGGCCCGCGTACTACATTCAAAACCCATGGAAGCCTTCCTCGTCTCTGGCGGCATCGTCGCCCTCGCTGAAATCGGCGACAAAACCCAGTTGCTGGCCTTCTGCCTGGCCGCCAAATTCCGCCGTCCGCTGCCCATCGTCGCCGCGATTTTCGTCGCCACCATCGCCAACCACGCGTTCGCTGCCGCCGTCGGCGCCTGGATCACCAGCCTGCTGGGTCCCGATATCCTGCGCTGGGTGCTGGGCCTGTCCTTCCTGGCGATGGCCGCGTGGACGCTGGTGCCGGACAAGATCGACGAGGACGACATGCCGCTGGCGAAGTACGGCGTGTTCCTGACCACGCTGATCGCCTTCTTCGTCGCCGAGATGGGCGACAAGACGCAGGTGGCCACGGTGGCGCTGGCGGCCCGCTACGACAGCCTGGTGGCGGTGGTGTGCGGCACCACCTTCGGCATGATGCTGGCCAATGTGCCGGCGGTCTACCTGGGCGACAAGATCGCCCACCGGGTGTCGCTCAAACTGGTGCATGGCATCGCCGCGCTGGTGTTCGCCGTGCTGGGCGTGGCCACGCTGCTGGGCGCAGGCGCCAGCCTGGGCGCGTAGGGTCAGGGATTTTTTGCTGCGCTCCGTGTGCTACCGCACGGAGGAAAAATAATTAACAATCTACTATACTTGTCACTTGATTATCGACAGGGGCAAGCAATGCGATTGATGAACACGATAGCGGCGCTGGTGGTGAGCGCCTCCGCGTTGAGCGTTCCGGCATACGCCGCCGAGACGACGCCGGTGGCCGCACATGCCGCCAGCGCCGTCAAGACGGTCAAGCCGGCGCCGGGCCGACCCAATATGGTCTCGGTGCCCGAGCCGGTGAGCTACAAGCTGATACTGCTCGGCATAGCGGTGCTGCTGCTGTTCGCGCGCTCCGGCACCAAGCGCGAACAGCCGTGGACCAAGTAAGCGGGCTTACTGCACGTTCAGCGTGACGTCGTCGATCAGGAACGACGTCGCCACCGTCGTACCCTCCACACCCTCGAAGTATATCCTCACCGTCTGCCCTTTGTAGGCCGACAGGTCGAAGCTCTTCTGCCCATACGTGCTGCCCTTGTTCAGATTCGAATACGTCGCCAGCGTCGCCAACACCGCGTTGGCGCTGCTGCGCACCTGCACCTTGAGCGTGTCGTAGGCGGTGCTCGTGGTGGTCTCGCTGGACACCACCTTGAGCCAGAACGCCAGGGTGGCGCTGGTGGCGTCGGCCGGTATCGTCACGCTCTGGTACAGCGTGTCGGTATGGGCGCTGCCATAGCCGTCCAGCCAGGCCTTGTAGCTGCCGGCGTGCGCGGCCTGGCTCGCATCGGCGCTGATGACGCCCGACGTCGCGCTCCATGAGGCGGCGCCCGACTCAAAGCCGCCGTTGACGATCAGCTGGGTGGCGGCGGGCGGCGTGGTGCCGCCGCCGCCGCCGCTGGTCTGCGTGACCCACACCGGCGCCGACCACAGGATGTTGCCGTCGTTCTGGGTGATCTTGGCGTAGTAGAAATGCTCGCCCACGGCCGGCGTGATGGTGGTGCTGGCGGTGGCCGACAGCTGCGTCACCGTGCCGTTGCGGCCGGGGACGCCCTCGTACATCTTCACCGTCGATACCGTCTTGCCGCTGCTGCTGGCGAAGTTGGCGACCAGGTTCAGGGCGCCGCTGTTGGTGAAGCGCTCGCCCATCACATGGCCGTTGGCGGTCAGGACCAGCTGCGAGGTCTTGTCCATGGTGGCGTACACGCGGCGCGCCTTGATGGCGGCGATCATGCTGGCCGAGGTCAGCGGGGTGCCGGTCGGCAGCAGCACGCCGGTGCGGTTGGTGTAGGACGCGCCCCAGTTGGCGCAGTGGTTGTCCTGGTCGCTGGAGAAGGCGACGTGGTAGCCCGCCTCCAGCGCCTTGTTGCAGGCGCCTTCGTAGGTGCTGCGGCCGGTCTCGGTCTCGCTGGTGTTGGTCGAGAAGGCCGATGTGTTGAGCACTTCGCACAGCGCCATCGCCTGGTCGCCGTCGGCGCTGTAGCCCAGCGGCGTGCCGTTGACCAGGAACTGGCCCGACGACGCCGGATGGTTGAACTGGCCCACGTAGCCGCGCTGGCGCATCAGCGTGTACAAGGTGGCGTAGTCGTTCTTGGGCGTCAGCGTGTCGGCGATCAGCTGGCCGCCGCCGTTGCTCTCCCAACCCAGCAGCTCGGTGGTGTTGAAGATGTTCATATGGCCGCCGTTGTTGATCACGCCCCATTCCAGCCCATACATGCCGAGGAAGCCGGCGTGCGCGCCGTTGAAGTTGGCGGCCGCGGCCAGGCCGGACTGGAACAGCGCCTTGGCGACGGCCGGATCGGCCGCGGCGTTGGTGCTGTCGGAACCGTCGTACATGTGATTGTGCTCGGAGGCCATCAGGAAATCGAGGCCCTTGTTCATCGCGTACTGGTAGGCGTCGGCCGGTCCCAGCGCCGCGCTTTGCGGCGCCTGGGCGCCGGTGCAGCTGCCCAGCGGGCCGCCGCCGTCGCTGTGGTTGGTCTGGCTGTGCAGGTTGCCGAGGTAGACGGTGTACGGCAGCGACGCGGTCGCGGCGACGGCGCCCTGCACCACGCGGCCATTGGCGCGCGCCGCGGAGTGCAAGGTCGGCAGCGCCTTGAAGGCCGGCATGGCCTGCGCCGGGTTGTGGCCCAGCGAGATGTCCCAGCTTTGCTCGACGGTCTCGCCGCCGGTGACGGCCTGCATGCGCGCCAGGTAGACGCCGTCGGTCAGGATCAAGCCGTCGGCGCGGCCGTCCCAGGCGATGCTGACGTCGACCGGCTTGCCGGCGATGCGCTGCACGCCCCGCCACTGCTGCACCACCACGCCGTCGGGGCTGACCAGCTCCAGCCGCCATTGCACGTCCTGCTCGCGCTCGAGCAGGGGGAAGTCGAAGGCGAGCTTGAAGGTACGGGCTTCCGGCCGATCCTGGTCGGCGCCGTCGGCGGCGAACGGCGCGTGCAGCGTGGCCTCGAACTCGTGGTGGTCGGCCTTGGACGCGTGGACCGCGCCCACGGCGCCGGAAGACAAAATCAACATCATCGCGAGCCGGGACAGCATCTTAGATTTGTTCATCACTTCTTTCTCTCTGCGGTTGGGGATCCAAAATTCTGGCAACTATGCATGACAGGAAGATGACGAACCAATTCGAATTTACTTGGCTATTCAGAGGTCTTTGGAATAAATGCGGCAGCGCTTGGGCGCGTGGGCGACAACGGCGCGGAGTTATTTTTCCGCGCCGTTGTAACGATGATGAAAATGTCCAGAATGGGACACTCTGTTAAGAATTGAACGTGGCCGGCATGAACAGTTCGACCTTATGGATGCTGGCGGTATCGAGCAAATCGATCGCCATGCCCAGCTGGCGCACGCCGTCTATCGTCATGATCGGCGCGCCGGCCTCCGCCGACTTCAGCACGCGGATCACATACGACGCCGCGCCGTAGCGATAGGTCAGCGTGAAGTGATCCCACTCGGCCGGCATGCGCGGCGCCATCGTCAGCTGGGTCGCGGTGCGGGTCAGGCCGAGCAGCGATTCCAGTATCAGCCGGTACATCCAGCCCGAGGAACCGGTGTACCAGCTCCAGCCGCCACGGCCCACGTGCGGCGCCACGGCGTAGACGTCGGCCGTCACCACATACGGTTCGACCTTGTAGCGCGCCATGCCTTCCGGCGTGCTGCCGTGCTGCAGCGGGTTGATCATGCGCGCCAGCTCCCAGGCGCGCTCGGTGTCGCCCAGGCGGGCGAAGGCCATCGCGGTCCAGATGGCGGCGTGCGTGTACTGGCCGCCGTTCTCGCGCACGCCGGGCACGTAGCCACGGATGTAGCCCGGGTTCGGACCGGACTTGTCGAACGGCGGATCGAGCAGCTGAATTATTCCCTGACCTATGCCGGGTCCGCGCCGCACCAGCCGCTGGTTGACCTGCTCCATCGCGCCGCGCACCCGCACCGGATCGGCGGCGCCGGACAGCACGCCCCAGCTTTGCGAGATCGAATCGATCTGGCATTCCTCGTTGGTGTGCGAACCGAGCGGCGTGCCGTCGTCGAAATAGGCGCGGCGATACCACTCGCCGTCCCAGGCGTTGTGCTCGACGTTGGCGGCCAGCTTCCTGGCCTCGCCCCGGCATTCGGTGGCGAAGGCCGCGTCCTGCATCAGTTCCGCCACCTCGGCGAAGCGCTGCAGCACCTCGCACAGGAAGAAGGCCAGCCACACGCTCTCCCCCTTGCCATGCTCGCCCACCTTGTCCATGCCGTCGTTCCAGTCGCAGGAACCGATCAGCGGCAAGCCGTGCACGCCGAAGCGCAGGCCGTTGCGGATGGCGCGCACGCAGTGCTGGTACAGCGTTCCGCTCTGGCTGGAACGGCTCGGCAGGTCGTAATAGGAATCCTCCTCCGGCTTGACGGCGCGGCCCTCCAGGTAAGGCGCGCTTTCGCCCAGCACGCCGAGGTCGCCGGTGGCGATGACGTAGCGCCAGGCGCCCAGCGGCAGCCACAGATAATCGTCCGAACAGTGGGTGCGCACGCCGCGGTCGGAGGGCGGATGCCACCAGTGCTGCACGTCGCCCTCCAGGAACTGGTGGGCGGCGCACAGCATCAGCTGGTCGCGCAGCAGCTGCGGTTGCGTGTGGATGGTCGCCATCGCGTCCTGCAGCTGGTCGCGGAAGCCGAAGGCGCCGCCGGACTGGTAGTAGCCGCTGCGCGCCCACATGCGGCAGGCGATGGTCTGGTACATCAGCCAGCCGTTGGCCAGCAGGTCCAGCTCCGGCTCCGGCGTGTCGATGCGCACCGCGCCCAGGGTCTGCTCCCAATGCGCGTGCACGGCGGCCAGCGCCTCGTGCGCGGCGCCGGCGCTGCGGTGCTTCTGCGCCAGGCTGCTGGCGTCGGCGTTGCGGCGGCCGGCCACGCCCAGCACGAAGACGATCTCGCGCTCCTGGCCGGGCAGCAGGTCGAACGGCACCTGGATCGCGGCGCAGGCGTCCAGCCCCGCGCCGATCTTGCCGGACAGGCGCGAGCGGCGCAGCGCCGCCGGCGCCGCCAGCGAGCCGTTACGGCCCAGGAATTCGCCGCGGTCGCCGGTGTGGGTGCGCAGCGTGGCGTCGCAGTTGAAGAAGGCCACGCGGCCGGTGAACTCGGTGTTGTAGGCGTTCTTGGCGAACAGCGCGCCGCTGACCGGATCGGCCTCGGTGACGATGTGCATGCCGGACTTGGAGCGCATGTCGCCCAGCACCCATTCGACATAGCCGGTGGCCGACAGGCGGCGCGTGACCAGCGTGTCGTTGCGCACCTTGAGCACGGTGTACTTGATCGGCGCGTCGGTGGCGACGAAGGTGGTCATCTCGGTGGCGATGCCGCTCTCGGCGTGCTCGAACACGCTGTAGCCGAAGCCGTGGCGCGTGACGTAGCTGCCGTTGCCGCGCGCCGGCAAGGCGGTCGGCGACCAGAACTGGCCGCTCTGCTCATCGCGCAGGTAGAAGGCCTCGCCGCTGCCGTCGCTGACCGGGTCGTTGTGCCACGGCGTCAGGCGGAACTCGTGGGCGTTCTCGTGCCAGGTGTAGGCCTGGCCGCTTTCCGAGATCACGCTGCCGAACTGCGGATTGGCCAGCACGTTGGACCACGGCGCCGGCGTGCGCTGGGCGCCGCTGGTGGTGATGACGTATTCGCGGCCGTCCGGCGTGAAGCCGCCGATGCCGTTTTCCAGCACCAGCTGGCGCGCGGCCGGCGTGGCCGGGCCGGCATCCGCATACTCGCCGCGGTTGTCCACCATCAGCGGCGGCATGCGCATGGCCGGCGGGCCGGGACGCTTGATCTGCTCGGCCAGGGTGCCGCGGCTGTCGCTGAGGATGGCGCGCGCCACCGATTGCAGCAGGATGCGGTCCTCGTTGGCGATCTGGTCGGCCAGGCGCACGAAGATGCCGCCCGGACGGTCGATGGCCTGGGCGTCGATGCCGGAGGCGATCAGGCCCATGATCTGCTCGTGCAGCAGCTGGCGGTAGCCCGACTGGTCTTCGTACCAGATCACCAGGTCGACCACCAGCCCCTTCAGGCGCCAGTAGGCGTGCGCCTGCACCAGCTGGCGCGCCAGCTCGATGTTGGCCGGGTCCTTGATCTGCAGCAGCACGATCGGCAGGTCGCCGGAGATCGCGTAGGCCCACAGGCCGGACTGGCCGCGCTGGTTCTTGATCAAGGTGGCGGCGTCGGCGCGCAGCGCGGCGTTCGGGTAGATGACCGAGTTGGCCAGGCGTCCGTACAACTGGGCGTCCGCTTCGCTGGCGTTGAGCTGGCGCAGCACCACCTGGCTGTGGGTCCACGCCAGTTCGAACACGCGGTCGGCCAGGTGGCGGTCCTGGTATTTGTCGATCAGGTGCAGCGCGGCGTCGCGCTGCTCGGTCATGCCGGTGACGATGTCGACGATGGCGGTCTGGTCCGGCTTGAGCGTGAGGGTGTAGCGGATCGCCACCACCGGATCGAGCACCGAGCCCTCGCTGCCGCTCAGGGCGTCCTCGCCCTGCATCGCGCTAGGCGCGGCGCTGGTGTTGCCGCGGCCGATGAAGCGCGCGCGGTCGGTCTCGAACGACACGCCGGTGACGGCGGCGTCGTGCACCATCATCGAGTGCATCAGCCACGGCATGGCGTCGGCCGGGCCGCGCGGACGGCGCGTGCACAGGATGGCGTTTTCGTCGCGCAGGATCTCGGTCTGCACGAACAGTTTGCTGAAGGCCGGATGGGCGGCGTCGGCGGCGGCCGGCGCCATCACCACCTCGGCAAAGCTGGTCACTTCGATGGTGCGCTCGCGGTCGGACTTGTTGGTGATGCGGGTGCGGCGCAGTTCGATGTCGTCTTCCGGCGAGACCACGATTTCCGTGTACAGGTCGATGCTGCGGTCGGAGCGGCGGAACTCGGCGCGGCCTTCGGAGAAGATCACCTCGTGCCTGCGCGGCTCGACCAGCGTCGGCTGGTAGGTGGTGGACCAGAACTGGCCGTCGTCCAGGTCGCGCACATAGCAGAAGTTGCCCCAGTTGTCGCGGGTGCTGTCTTCGCGCCAGCGCGTCACGGCCAGGTCCTTCCAGCGGCTGTAGCTGCCGCCCGAGTTGGTCACCATGACGTGATAGCGGCCGTTCGACAGCAGCTGGATCTCCGGCACCGGGGTGCTGTGCTGGGCCAGCACGCGCATCGGCATGGCCTGCTCCGGCGCGTAGGAGCGGATCGCCGCCAGCTCGGCGGTGTTGGAATAGAAGGCGCCCGCCTGCGGGCTGCGCTCCTGCAGCACCAGCAGCGTCGATTGCAGCAGCGGATCGGATTCGAAACGGCGCTGCATCGGCCGGTCGTGCAGCAGGTAGCTCAGCGCCAGCAGTCCCATGCCCTGGTGGTGGACCATGAAGGAGCGGATCACCGCCGCCGTCTGGCCGCGCGGCAGGCGCGAGCTGGTGTAGTCGACCGCCTCGAAGAAACCGTAGCGGCCCATGTAGCCCAGCCCCGCCATCTTCTGCAGGTTGAGGCAGGCCGCCTCCGGCTGCACCATCAGGCCCAGCATGGTGGCGTAGGGCGCGATCACCAGGTCGTCGGCCAGGCCGCGCTTCAGGCCCAGGCCGGGCACGCCGAAGGCGCGGTACTGGTAATTGAGGCTGGCGTCGACGGTGTTGTAGCCGGATTCGGAGATCCCCCACGGCACGTTGCGGCGCTTGCCGTAGTCGATCTGGGCGTCGATCACCGCGTGGTAGGTATGGTCGAGCAGCGTGCTCGGATAGTTGGGCATCACCAGCAGCGGCATCAGGTACTCGAACATCGAGCCGCTCCAGGACAGCAGCACCGGCTTGCCGGCGACGATGCACAGCTGGCGGCCCAGCGCGAACCAGTGCTCCTGCGGCAACTGGCCCTGGGCGATGGCGACGAAGCTGGCCAGCCGCACCTCGGAGGCCAGCAGGTCGTAGTAGCTGGCGTCGAGGCGGCGCTCGCTGACGTTGTAGCCGATCGCCAGCAGGTTGGTGGTGGTGTTGTACAGGAAGCCATATTCCATCTGGGCGTAGGCGCCGCAGCGCTGCGCCAGCTCGGCCAGTTCGCGCATGCGCTGGTGCGCGGCGGTCGCGCCCTGCGCGCACAGGCCGGCCAGCAGCAGCTGGCGATCGCGCTCGGCCGGGGCCAGGTCGTTGGCCAGCACGGCGTCGGCCTGGTTGATCATGGCGGCCAGTTCGCGCAGCGTCGGCACGCGCGCCAGGCTGGTGTCGAAGACGGCGTCCGCCGGCAGCTTGACCCATGGCGCCAGCAGCGCCAGTTCCGCCTGCGCGGCCTGGCATTGCTGCGTCAGCGAGGCGTGCCACATGGCCGCTTCGCTGTGCGCATCGGCCGGCGCCTGGAATGCGGCGGCGGCGGCCGACACGCGGGCCAGCCAGGCGTGCAGCTGCCGCAGGCTGCCGGCGTCCGGCGCCGGGCCGAGCGCCGCCAGCAGGGCGTCCAGCTGCTCCGTGTCGGCGCCGCCCTCCAGCGATTCCTGCAGCACGCGGCAGGTGGCGACGATGCCGTCCACCGTTTGCGGTCCCAGCACCGGCTGGTCGTACAGGCCGGTCAGCCCGGCCTGCAGGGTCAGCAGGTGGCCGGCCAGGTTGCCGCTGTCGACGGTGGAGATGTAGATCGGGTGCAGCGGCTTGAGCGTCTGCGTGTCGTACCAGTTGTAGAAGTGGCCCTGGTGGCGTTCCAGCTGGTCCATCGTGGCCAGCGTGCTGGCGCTGCGCGCCATCATCTGGCCGACGGTGATGTAGCCGAAATCGCTGGCGCTCAGGTTGGCCAGCAGCGCCATGCCGATGTTGGTGGGCGAGGTGCGGTGCGCCACCACGTGCGCCGGATGCTCCTGCATGTTATCGGGCGGCAGCCAGTTGTCTTCCGGGCCGACGTAGCGGTCGAAGTAGGCCCAGGTGCGGCGCGCCAGCTGGTGCAGGAAGCGCTGCTGCTCCGGCGTGAGCTGGGCGTGGCGGCGCGCGATCGGGCGGCTGATGCGCTCGGCCACGGCCGGCGCCAGCAGCCACGCCAGCAGGAACAGCGCGGCCGGCGCCAGGCTGACCGGGCGCCAGCCCCACAGCGCGCCGCCGACGAACAGCGCCAGCACCGGCGACACCCACATGGTGCGCCAGACGCCGGCGGCGCCGTCGGCCGCGCGCGACAGCGCCGAGGCGCGCCACTCCAGCAGGTGCTTGTGCGAGACCAGCATGCGCCAGGCGCTGCGCAGGATGGCGTCGAGGCTGAACCAGGCCTCGTAGGGCAGGAACACCAGCATCAGGATGGCGTGCGCGAACTGCATGCCGCCGCGCCGCAGCGCGGCGCGTATGTGCTGGCTCCACAAGGTGTCCTCGGGACGGCGCAGCAGGTCGTGCAGGGTGCTGACGATGGGCGGCACGAAGATCACGGCCAGCACGGCGGCGGTCCACAGCCACGGGTCGGGCAGCCAGCGCCAGGCGGTGATCAGCGACAGCACCAGCGCCGGCGCGGTCAGGCTGCGGCGCAGGTTGTCGAACAGCTTCCAGCGCGACAGCAGCGACAGCGGATTGCGTTCGCGCTTGCGGTTCGGCGCCGGCACCCGGCCGAACACCCACGAGGCCAGCTGCCAGTCGCCGCGTATCCAGCGCTGGCGGCGGCTGACGTCGTCGCTGTAGCGGGCCGGATAGGCTTCGTACAACTGGGCGTCGCTCAGCAGGCCGGCGCGCAGGTAGCAGCCTTCCAGCAGGTCGTGGCTGAGGATGCGGTTGTCCGGCAGCCGGTCGCCCAGCACCTGCTCGAAGACGTCGACGTCGTAGATGCCCTTGCCGATGAAGGAGCCTTCGAAGAACACGTCCTGGTAGACGTCGGAGACGGTGCGGGTGTAGGGATCGATGCCAGGCTCGCCGCCGCACAGCTTTTCGTACAGCGAGGCGTTCTCGCTCGGCAGGCTGACCGTCACCCGCGGTTGCAGGATGCCGTAGCCTTCCACCACGCGGCGGCGCGCGCTGTCGATGCGCGGCTGGTTCAGCGGGTGCTGCATGGTGGCGACGAACTGCGCCGCGGCGTCGCGCGGCAGCTGGGTGTCGGTGTCGAGCGTGATGACGTACTTGATCGCCTCCAGCTCGCCGGTGTCGCCCACCACCACGCTGAACTTGTCGCGCGCGCCGCCGCGCAGGAAGCGGTTCAGCTCCTGCAGCTTGCCGCGCTTGCGCTCGTCGCCCATCCACACGCCTTGCTGCGGATTCCAGCGGCGCGGCCGGTGCAGCAGCAGGAATGGCGAGGCCGGATCGCCGTTCGGGTGGGTGGCGTATTTGCGGTTCAAATGTCCGATGCAGCGGTGCATCTGCTCGACCAGCGCGGCGTCGCCCGGCAGGGTTTCGGCGGCGGCGTCGGCGAAGTCGGTCAGCAGGCAGAACACCAGGTTGGGATCGCGGTTGGCCAGGAAGCGCACCTCCAGCTGCTCGCACAGGTCGGCGATGTTGTCCTGGCTGTAGACCAGCGTCGGCACCACCACGATGGCGCGGGCGTCGGACGGCACGCCATCCTTGTAGTCCATGCGCGGCAGCGGGTTGGGACGGGTCACCAGCGTGGCGATCCAGTTCACCAGGCTGAGCGCCAGCTGGCTGCTGCCCAGCAGCGCCAGCACGCCGAGCAAGACGATCACGGCGCCATTGACGCCGTTGCGCGCGGCGCGTTCCAGCAGCAGCGCGGTCGACACCAGCGCGATGGCGGCGATGGCGCCCAGGTAGGAGGTCAGCGGCGAGGCGCGCGAGGTTTGCTGCAGCGCCTCCAGCCACGGCCGGCGCATGCCGGTCTGTTTTTCCAGCGCGGCCAGGCCGCCGCCGATCAGGTAGAAGCCCACGTGGCCGTGGCGGGCGTCGCCGCCCTCGTAGTGGGCCTGCGCCAGCTGCAAGGCTTGCTGCGCCACTTCCAGTTCCGAGTAGCGCGAGCGCTTGGCGATTTTCTCGATCGCGTGGCGGTACTGGTCGCGGGTGGCGAATTCCATGCGGCCGTAGATGGCCGCCGGGTCCTGGCGCAAGGTCTGTTCGACCACGCTCATGGTCTCGACGAACTCCTGCCAGTCCATGGTGCCGAGGAAGCGCAGGCTGCCGATGCTGTTGGCGATCGAGACCTGCTCGGCCGCCTGCTGCTGGATCTCGGCCTGGATCTGCTGCTCGATGGTCTGGTCGGTCTCGGCCAGGCGGTGCGTGATCCACGACAGCGCCAAGGTCAGCGCCGGAGTTTGTCCCTGCAGGCGGCGCGCCAGCTCGGCCACGAAGGCGCTGCTGATGGGCGGATTGGAACGGGCCATGTCGGCCACCATCAGTATCAGGCCGCTGGGATTTTTCTCGGCGACGTCGGTCATCTGGTCGGCCCAGCTGTTGGCCAGGTCGCGGTGGCTGCGGTTGTCGGCCACGCGCGCGGCCACGCGCCGCAGGTTCTCGATCAGCGCCAGGCGCAGCATGATGGGGATGGCCCACAGCTCGCCCAGCTTGAGGCTGGCCACTTCCTGGTAGGCGTCGACAAAGCGGCACAGCGATTCGGGATCGACGCGGCCGTCGCCGTGCGAGATGATTTCCAGCGCGATCTTGTAGACGCGCGGCGTGCCCTCCGGCGCGCCCCGGCCCAGGCGCGGCAGCTGCTTGCTGTAGTCCTTGGGCAGGTGGCGGCGGGCGATGCGGATCTGGTCTTCGATCAGGTAGAAGTTGTCGAGCAGCCATTCGGAGGCGGGCGTGATCTGGCGGCCGGCCTTGACGGCGGCGGTCAGCTCGTCGCAGGTGGCGTCGATGACGGCGGCGTTTTCGGTCAGCCGCGCCAGCAGGCGGTCGCGGCCGCCGCGCTTGCTCAGTTCGTGATGGCTGGCCAGGGTCTTGCCGTGCGCCGCCATCTGGGCCGCGCTGAACAGTTCGGCGCGCAGCGGCAAGTCTTCGTCGTCGGCGTCGGCCAGCAGGGAACCGGAGGGGGATTCGCGGAAGCCGAGCGTGAGCTCGGGCATGAGGGGGGCGGGCTTGTTCAACGGTGTACCTCGTTTTGATTCTGCGAATAGGAAATTATCTGCCTAGGCATGGTACGGGGGCGCACGGCTGGCGACTGTACGCTGACGTACACATGGGATTTCCACGAAAAAAAAGGCCGCTTGCGCGGCCTTGTAAAGGAAGAAAACTTGAACGGCTGTGTCGCCTAGGCGGCGTGCGCCAGCGGCGCCAGCGCCAATCCGCCGCTGAGGCTGTAGGCCTGGGCGTGGCCCAGGCGGCGCAGCAACTGCGCGGCCTTCAGGCTGCGGTTGCCGCTGCGGCAGAAGAACACCAGCGGGGTTGGCGTCCCCTGTTGCGCGCCGCGCAGCCACTCGCTGGCGTGCTCGGCCAGACGGCTCAGCGGCACGCTGCGGGCGCCGCGGCCGGCGGTGCCCGGCGTGCTGGTGGCGGCGAATTCGTACGGCTCGCGCACATCGATCAGCTCGGTGTCGGGATGTTCTTGCAAAAAGGCATCAAGCGCCGCGCGGTCGAGTTGCAACGCGGCTGGCGTGGCGGGCGTGGCGGGCGCGGCCATGCCGACGCAGAACTGGTTGTGCTCGTCGCGCGTCGGGCACAGCAGCGTGTGCGCGCAGGTCAGCGCCCGCAGCGCTTCGACGGCGGGCCGCGCGCTGAAGGCGAAGCGCACGGCCTGCGGCGGCAGCGCCGCGTCGACCGCGGTGCCCAGCAGGTAGTGGCGGGCGGCGCCGTCGGCCACGCTGAACAAGGTCTGGGCGCCGAGCTCGATGGCGTGGCCGCTGGCCGGCCAGCCGTAGGCGTCGGTGGCGGCGTGGCTGTCGACATGGCGGCCCAGCGCACTGATCAGGATGCTGCGGTCGATGCCGGGCGAGGTGCAGACGATGGCCTGCACCTGGTAGTTCTGGCAGCGCACGTACGATTCGATGCGGCTCGTCATGTCCGGCAAGGGATCGATGACGATGCAGCTGCGGCTGGCGGCGTCCAGCACCAGCCAGCTGCACGCACCCTCCACGCCCAGTTGCAGCAGGCCGTCGTGCGGCGCGGCGGTGCGTTCGGACGGGATCAGGCAGCTGGCGCGCAGCGCGGCGCCGCAGCGCTCGATGCGGCGGCAGGCGTCTTCGATGGTGGCCTGGTCGGCCAGCGGACCGAAGGACATGCGGATCGCGCCGGCGCTGCGCCACAGCGGCGCCTGCATGGCGTCGAGCACATAGCTGGGCGCGGCCTTGGCGGCGGAGCAGGCGCTGCCGGAGCTGACGCGCACCTGGGCGGCGTCGAACACATCCATCAGTTCGCGGCTCGACAGGCCGGGCACGGAAAAGTTCAGCGTGGTCGGCAGCGATTGGTCGAAGGGGTGGTTGAACACCACGCCCGGCAGGGCGGCGCGCAGGCTGTCGGCCAGGCGGGCGCGGAAGCTGGCCAGCTGGTGATGGCTGCGGAAGGTGTCGCCGCGTTCCAGCGCGGACAGCACGGCGCCCAGCGCGGCGATGCCGGCCATGTTCTCGGTGCCGGAGCGCAGGCCGCCTTCCTGGCCGCCGCCCATGATCAGCGGCGTGAACGGCGCGCCGGCGCGCACGTACAGCATGCCGATGCCCTTGGGCGCGTACAGCTTGTGGCCGGAGAACGGCGCGTAGTCGATGCGGGTGCTGGCCAGGTCCAGGTCCAGCTTGCCCAGCGCCTGCACGCAGTCGACCAGCCAGTAGGCGGCGCTGCCGGTCTCGGCCAGCAGCACTTCGATCGCGGCCAGGTTGGTGACGATGCCGGTTTCGTTGTTGGCGGCCATGGTGCACACCAGCGCGGCCTGCGGCGCCCACTGGCGCAGCAGCGCCAGGTCGTGGGCGCCGTCCTGGTCGACCGGCAGTTTTTGCAGGGTCAGGTTCAGGCCCAGCAGGCGGTTCCAGTGCGCCAGGCTTTCCGGCACGGCCTTGTGCTCGGTGGCGCCGTAGACCAGCAGGTTGCCGATGGCGTCGCCACGCTCGCGGCGTTCGCGCAGCGCCACCAGCGCCGACAGCACCGCGGTCTGGATGCCTTCGGTGGCGCCGCTGTTGAACATCAGGCGGCCGTCGCCCACGCCCAGCAGGCGTAGCGCGCAGGCGCGGGTCTGGTCCAGCAGGACCTTGGCCTTCAGGCCGGTGCCGTGGCTGCTGCTGGGATTGCCGTAGCGCTGGCCCATGGCGTCGGCCGCGGCGGCGATCGCGGCCGGCAGCACGGCGGTGGTGGCGTTGCCATCGAGGTAGATTTCGGTCGTCATGATAGTGCCTGTTTTGGTACCCGTTTTATCGATACCTATAGCTTACTCAGTCAGGGCGAAACATATGTACTAAAATACTCTTGCTACGCACTCCGCATAGCATTTTCATGCTGCCTTTTCAGAAAAAATAGAATGAACGAACTTGATCGCTATGACTATGCAATTTTGTCGGCGCTGCAGGGCGACGGCACGCTGTCGATCGCCCAGCTCAGCGAGCGGATCGGCCTGTCCTCCACGCCGTGCTGGAAGCGGGTGCGGCGGCTGGAGGAGGAAGGCTATATCGAGCGCCGCGTGGCCATCGTCAACCGCCGCAAGGTGGGCCTGCCGGTGACGGTGTTCGTCAGCGTGCGCACCAGCCAGCACGACGACCAATGGCTGGCGCGTTTTGCGGCCGCCGTGGTCGCCTTGCCGGAAGTGCAGGAATTCCACCGCATGAGCGGCGACATCGATTACCTGCTGAAGGTGGTGACCAGCGATATCGAAGGATATGACCGGTTTTACAAGAAGTTAATCAAGGCGGCGCAGCTGAGCGGGGTGTCGTCGGCGTTTTCGATGGAGCAGATCAAGATCACCACCGCCCTGCCGCTGGAGCTGGTTTCGCACCAATAGAGTGCGGCGGCGGGCTGAGCATGGGATAATCATTGTCCCATATCAAATACTTGATTAAGCCCATGCGCGCATTCCTCGACCGCTGGCTGCCCAGCCCCACCACCGCCAGCCGCCGCGAGCAGCTGCGCGCCGCAGGCGGCGCCCTGTTCGGCCTGCTGCTGACCGCCCTGCTCGGCCTCACCCTGTCGCCCGGCGCCATCTTCCTGGTCGCGCCGATCGGCGCCTCTTCCGTGTTGCTGTTCGCGCTGCCGGCCAGTCCGCTGGCGCAACCCTGGGCCGCCATCGGCGGCAATGTCGTCAGCGGACTGATGGGGGTGATCTGCGTGCGCCTGGTCGGCGATGTCCTGCCCATGCCGCTGTTGTGCGCGCTGGCCGCCAGCACCGCGATCGCCGCCATGTTCGCGCTGCGCTGCCTGCATCCGCCCGGCGGCGCGGTGGCGCTGACGGCGGTGATCGGCGGACCGGCCATCCACGCGGCCGGCTTCGCCTTCCCGCTGGTGACGGTGCTGGCCGACACCACGCTGCTGGCATTGATGGCGATGCTGTACAACAACCTGACGGGACGGCGCTACCCCCATGCGCAGCAGGGCGCGCATCCGAATCCGCACGCCACCAAGGACGCGGTGCCGACCGTGCGGCTGGGTTTCAAGCCGGAAGACCTGGACGCCGTGCTGAAGCAGTACAACCAGGTGCTCGACATCAGCCGCGACGACCTGGAATCGCTGTTCATGCAAACCGAACAGCGCGCCTACCAGCGCCGCTTCGGCATCATCAGCTGCGCCGACATCATGTCGCGCGACATCGTCAGCGCCGAGTTCGGCACCAGCCTGGAAGAAGCCTGGCAGCAGATGCGCAGCCACCGCGTGGCGGCGTTGCCGGTGCTCAACCGCGCGCGGCGGGTGATCGGCATCGTCACGCAGACGGATTTCCTGGAGCACGGCGGGCTGGACGACTATCGCCGCATCCGTCAGCAACTTCAGCGATTTCTGCGCAAAAGCGGTGTAACCCACACTGAAAAGGCCGAAGTGGTTGGCCAGATCATGAGCCAGCACCCGACCACCGCACGGCTGGACACGCCGATCGTCGACCTGGTGCCGCTGATGGCCGATTCCGGCTTCCACCACATCCCCATCGTCGACGCGGAACAGCGCTTCGCCGGCATCATCACCCAGTCCGACCTGGTGGCGGCGCTGTACCAGAGCCGCTTTGCCGAAGCGGCGGCCTGAGCAAAAAAAAACCGCCACCCGAAGGTAGCGGCCAGGCTGTACTGCTTTGTTATTCTTGGATATTGTTCTTGAACTCTTGCTGGTCTCCAGCATACTCCGGTTCACATATGCCTTGCACAATTATATTTGCAAATCCGGATCTAAAATTTCCTCAAAGGAACAATGTATCGCTGATACAAAAATTGTCCCAGCGCCGCCCCGCAATAGCTTATGCTAGGCGCCAATTTTGTGACATCTTGAGGAAAAACCATGACGCGTCGCCGCAACACCCTTGCCGCTTTTGCCCCTCTCGCCGCCGCCGTGATGCTGGCGTTCGCGCCGCTGGCGGTCAGCGCCGCCGCCCCGGCCGCCGCCGCCGCGCCGCAAGCCAGCGCCGCGCCCGCGCACAAGGCGCTGCTGGCGATCGCCGACCAGTACTACGACGCCGCCGCCCGCTTCGAACCGCTGAACGCCACGGAAAACGGCGACAACCGGTACGACGACCAGCTGGGCCTGAGCATCGCCCCGGCCAAGCGCAGCCAGCAGTTCAAGCTGTATCGCCAGTTCGCCACCCGCCTGAAGGCCATCCAGCGCGCGCAACTGGATGACAAGGACCGCATCAACTACGACATCCTGGTCTACGAGCTGGACCAGCTGCTGGCGATGGAGCGCTTCCCCGAGCACCTGCTGCCGATCAACCAGATGGACAGCGTGCCCGTCACCCTGGCCAACTACGCCGGCGGCGAAGCTTCGCAGCCGATCGGGACCGTCAAGCAATACGACGCCTACCTGCACCGCATCAGCCAGTTGCCGGCGTGGATAGACCAGGCCATCGCCAATATGCGCGCCGGCATCAAGCAAGGCATCACCGAGCCGAAGGCCATCATGGAGTCGGGCTTGCCACAGTTCCAGAAGCTGGTCAGCGCCACGCCGGAAAGCAATATCTTCTACACGCCGATCACCAGGCTGCCGGCCGCCTTTTCCGCCGCCGACAAGGCGCGCCTGAGCGCCGCCTACCGCAAGACCGTCGGCGAGCAAGTGATGCCGGCGCTGGCCCGCCTGGCGACCTTCCTGGAAAAGGAATACGTGCCGGCCTGCCGCACCACGACCGGCCTGGGCGCGCTGCCGGACGGCGCCGCCTGGTACCAGGCGCGTGTGGCCGGCGCCACCACAACATCGCTTAAACCCGACGAAATCCATGCCATCGGCTTGAAAGAAGTCGCGCGCATCCAGGCCCAGTTTGAACTGCTGGGGCCCAAGCTGGGCTACACCGGTCCGGCGTCCGGCCTGCCGGTGTGGGTGGCGGCGCAGCCGAAGTTCTATCCGTTCAAGACCGAGCAGGAAGTCCAGGACGTGTACCGTAAGCTCAACGATGTGCTCGACACCAAGCTGCCGCTGATGTTCACGCTGCAGCCGAAGGCCAAGCTGGACTTGCGCCTCGAGCCAGAGCTGAGCCGCGCCACCGCCTCGGACCACTACACCGCGCCGGCCGGCGACGGCTCGCGTCCCGGCGTGTTCTGGTCGGTGGTCAACGATCCCGCCAAGTACGGCAGCACCGGCATGACCACCTTGTTCCTGCACGAGGGCAAGCCCGGCCACCACTTCCACATCGCGCTGATGCAAGAGCTAAATTTGCCTAACTTCCGCAAATATGGCGGCAACAACGCCTATACCGAAGGCTGGGCGCTGTATGCGGAAACGCTGGGCAAGGAGATGGGCCTGTTCGACGATCCGGCCCAGTACTTCGGCCACCTGAACGACGAATTGCTGCGCGCCACCCGCCTGGTGGTCGACACCGGCATGCACGCGCAAGGCTGGACCCGCGAGCAAAGCATCCAGTACATGCACGACACGCTGGGTTACGACAACGCCGCCAAGACCGAGACCGAGCGCTACATGGCTTGGCCGGGCCAGGCGCTGGGCTACAAGATCGGCTCGCTGAAGATCGTCGAACTGCGCCAGCGCGCGGCCAAGGCGCTGGGCGACAAGTTCAGCCTGCCGAAATTCCACGCCGTGGTGCTGGGCGACGGCACCCTGCCGCTGGCGCTGCTGGAGGAAAAGGTCGATCGCTGGATCGCCTCGCAACAATAAACCGCCGAGGCGGGCCGCAATGGCCCGCCTGCCCGCGCTCCGGAGCGGGACGGGAACCCCTGGCGCCGACTGACGCCGCGCTTGTTTGATGTGGCGCAAATAGTTATTCGATAGTCAAGCGAGCCAGATCAACACGCGCAATACTGCCGGGTATCCATCCTAAGTCCGTTGGAAAGAGCGCATGCATTCCCTATTGCCCGCCGTGGTGTCCCTGCTGTTCTTGTGTTTCGGCACCTACGTGCTGCATACGCGCGGGGTCAGCCGTATCAGCCTGGCGTCCTTCCTGCTGTGCGCGACCACCTTCTGCTGGCAATTCACCTGGGCCGTGCTGTTCCAGATCCACGAGCAGCGCCAAGCGCTGGCGCTGGCCAAGCTGGGCTACCTGCTGATCCTCTTCGTGCCGACCACGCTGTACCACTTCATCGCCGAACTGGCGGCGCAGCGCAGCGAGCGCCGCTGGGTGGAGCTGTCCTACGCGGTCGCCGGCTTGCTGGGCGTCATCCTGCTGAGCACGGACTGGATGATCGCCGGCCTCTACCCCTATTTCTTCGGCTACTACCCCAAGGCGGGGCCGTTGCACCCGCTGCACCTGGTGCAGACCGGCCTGGTCGTGGGGCGCGCCATGTGGCTGCTCTACCGCCGCCAGCAACTGGCCGTGTCGACCGAGAAGACCAGGCTGCGCTATTGCCTGGTCAGCCTGCTGATCTATTTCTTCGCCTCGGTCGACTATCTGGGCAATTACGGCGTGCAGTTCTATCCGCCGGGCGTGCTGTTCGTGGCGACCAGCCTGTGCTTGATCGCCCAGGCGATGGTACGGCACAAGCCGCTGGCCGACCCGATGGAGGTGGCCGCCACCATTGCCCACGAAATGCGCACGCCGCTGGCGACCATCCGCAACCAGTCGCGGGTGCTGGCCAGATGCCTGCCGGATTTGCTGGCCGGCTATCGGTGCGCGCTGGAAAACCGGCTAATCGAGCCTACGTTGCGTCCTGCGCAACTCAATTACCTCGGCAAACTGCCCCAGCACATTGAAGCCGAGATCAGCCGCTCCAATTTCATCGTCGACATGTTGCTGGCCTCGGCCCGCGCGGGCACCCTGGATCGCAACGACTTCGCCAACCACTCCATCAAGAAATGTGTCGACGAAGCCCTGGCCTGTTATCCATTTGAAAGCTCGATGCGCGACAAGGTGGTGGTGAAGGCGTCCGAGGATTTCACCTTCTTTGGCTCGGATGTATTGCTGGTCTACGTCTTATATAACCTGTTTAAAAACGCCCTGCATGCGATTAAATCCGCCGGGCGCGGGGAAGTGGAAATCGCCTTCTTTACCCAGGGGAATAGCAAACAACTACTGGTGACCGATACCGGCATGGGAATACCGGATGATGTGCTACCGCATGTCTTTGAACCGTTTTATAGCACCAGGCATAATGTTGGCGGTACCGGCATGGGATTGGCATTCTGCGAGCGCGTGATTACCGCATTCGGCGGCAAGATACATTGCGAATCGCAGGCCGGACGTTATACCCGGTTTTCCGTGTTATTCCCGCAACAGCATATATGGCATGCCGGGCGGGTGATGGATTAATTCACCGCGACTTCTTCGCCGCTGATCTTATCCAGATCGGTTTCATCGCCCAATACGTATATCTTCTGCTCCCGCAATACCTGGAGAATAAAAGGCTGCTGCTCGCGCAGGCGGCGTTTAAAGTCGGGGATGGCATACAGGTTGGGGTTGATTTTACGGCGCAATAAGCGCTCGGCGACCGGCAGCCGGGATAAGAGTTCGCCGTAGCTGGTGTTATCGCCGATCAGCATTAACTCCACCGGCGTATCCATGCCCTCGTGTTCCTTGGCCGTGGCGCCATAAACAAACGCCACATTCAGCACGTGTTGCAACGGCGCCAGCGCAGAATTCAACACGCTCACCAGGCCGAAGGTTTTCTTGACCAGGTTGCTTAATTCCCCGAATACGATGCATTCCTTGTTGGGTTTAAAGCGCCGCACGTTGCCGATGCGCTCGGACACGATAACGCCCGACTCATGCAGCCGTTTGAGCTCCCGCTGGGCCGAGGCGCTGCCCAAACCCGTCAGGCGCATGATCTCGTTCAAGTGGAAGCCTTGATTGACACGTACAAATAGCAAGCCCAGCAGCTTTTGCTGCGCAGGGGTGAAGAGTGCTTGAGCGATCATGAGCCAAATCTTAGCATGAACGCACTACTCTCTGGCATGTTTAACGTAGCGTATCCGGGCTAACTTGCATCAGGCTACGCGAAGGGCCAGCACATGCGGCCAGTGGGCCAGGCCCAGTGCGGCGGGGGTACATGCTTACGCCGCAGGAGATTGAGGGGCATGACATATTAAGCCGCCTGGCCACCGGCGCAAGCCACGAACAGGCACTGATTACCTATTCTCATTACCGATATTGAATTAGGCATAGCGAATGTTTTAAGCACACGACACTATGCGATTAAAAGCTAATGAATGGTCGAGCATTAAATTCATTAAATGCGCCATTAATAAAAAAAACGGCACCCGAAGGTGCCGTTTTTATTTACGGGGCTAAAAGACGTATTACGCTTCGCCGTCGTGCGGAGTAACCGTTTCGGTGACTTCCACGTCGTTGCTGGACATCGAGGCTTTCTCGGCCAGCAGCAGAGCTTGACGCTCTTCCACTTCCCAAGCTTCTTTCTCTTTGCGAGCGCGGTGGAATGCCAGACCAGTTCCGCCTGGAATCAGACGACCAACGATGACGTTCTCTTTCAGACCACGCAGACCATCGCGCTTGCCCATGATTGCGGCTTCGGTCAGAACGCGGGTGGTTTCCTGGAACGATGCGGCCGAGATAAACGAATCGGTCGACAGCGATGCCTTGGTAATACCCAGCAGAACGTTTTCGTAAGTTGCAGGGATCTTATTCTCTGCATTCACTTTGTCGTTTTCATCCAGCAGTTCCGAACGCTCAACCTGCTCGCCAACGATGTAGTTGGTGTCGCCGGCATTAACGATCTGAACGCGACGCAGCATCTGACGCACAATCACTTCAATGTGCTTGTCGTTAATCTTCACGCCCTGCAGACGGTACACGTCCTGCACTTCGTCAACGATGTAACGCGCCAGCGCTTCGATACCCAGCAGACGCAGAATGTCTTGTGGATCGGCCGGGCCGTCGACAATCATCTCGCCTTTGTTCACTACCTGGCCGTCGTGGACCAGCACTTGCTTGTCCTTGGTGATCAGGAACTCGTGCTTGTTGCCGTCCATGTCCGTGATTTCCAGACGCTGCTTACCCTTGGTTTCTTTACCGAAGGCAACAGTACCGGTCACTTCCGCCAGCATGCCGGCGTCTTTAGGCGAACGTGCTTCGAACAGCTCGGCAACGCGCGGCAGACCACCGGTAATATCGCGGGTCTTCTGCGATTCGGTCGGGATACGTGCCAGCACTTCACCAACGGTCACTGCCTGGCCGTCTTTCACCATGATCAGCGCGCCAACCTGGAAGCCGATCGCCACCGCGTGTTCGGTGCCGGCGATCTTCACTTCGTGGCCTTCTTCGTTCAGCAGCTTGACCTGTGGACGCAGGGTCTTGGTCAGCGAGCCGCGACGCTTGGCATCGATGACCACCAGCGTCGACAGACCGGTCACTTCGTCCACCTGACGGGCCACGGTCACGCCTTCTTCGACGTTCTCGAAACGCACCACACCGGCGTACTCGGTGATGATCGGACGGGTCAGCGGATCCCAGGTTGCCAGGGCCGTACCGGCCTTGATCACCAGACCGTCTTTGACGATCAGGGTCGCGCCGTACGGCACCTTGTGACGCTCACGTTCACGGCCGTGGTCGTCGGTAATCAGCACTTCGCCCGAACGGGAAATGACGATTTGCGCGCCCTTGCCGTTGGTGACGTAACGCATGGTCGAGGTGAAGCGGATGGTACCGTTCGACTTCGCTTCCACCGACGATGCCACTGCCGCACGCGACGCCGCACCACCGATGTGGAAGGTACGCATGGTCAGCTGGGTACCTGGCTCACCGATCGACTGCGCCGCCACCACACCGACGGCTTCGCCGGAGTTGACCAGCATGCCGCGGCCCAGATCGCGACCGTAGCACTTGGCGCACAGGCCGAAGCGCGTGTCGCAAGTGAGCGGGGTACGGACCTTGACTTCGTCGATCGACAGACGCTCGATCTCTTCCACCATGTCTTCGTCCATCAGGGTACCGGCTTCGAACAGCGTAGCCTGGGTTTCCGGATTGACGACGTCGTTGACCACCACGCGGCCGAGGATACGGTCGCGCAGCGCTTCGATCACTTCACCGCCTTCGACCATCGCCTTCATCAGCGTGCCGTTGGTCGTGCCGCAATCATCTTCGATGACGACCAGATCCTGGGTCACGTCGACCAGACGACGGGTCAGGTAACCCGAGTTGGCGGTCTTCAGTGCCGTATCGGCCAGACCTTTACGAGCGCCGTGGGTCGAGATGAAGTACTGCAACACGTTCAGGCCTTCGCGGAAGTTCGCGGTAATCGGCGTTTCGATAATCGAACCGTCCGGTTTCGCCATCAGACCACGCATACCTGCCAGCTGGCGAATCTGCGCCGCGGAACCGCGGGCGCCGGAGTCGGCCATCATGTAAATCGCGTTGAAGGATTCCTGGGTGGACTTGGTGCCGTCACGCTTGATGACGTCTTCCACTTTCAGTTGGTCCATCATGGCCTTGCCGACTTCATCCGAGGTCTTGCCCCAGATGTCGACCACCTTGTTGTAACGTTCGCCGGCGGTGACCAGACCCGAAGCGTACTGCTGCTCGATCTGCTTGACTTCGGATTCCGCGGCCGAAATCAGGGTCACTTTTTGAGGCGGTACCAGCATGTCGTCCACGCAGATCGAAATACCGGCGCGGGTCGCCAGGCGGAAGCCCGACTGCATCAGTTGGTCAGCAAACACCACCGTCGCGCGCAGGCCGCACTTACGGAAGGACGTGTTGATCAGCTTGGAAATCTCTTTCTTCTTCAGCGCGCGGTTCAGCACGGAGAATGGCAGGCCTTTCGGCAGGATTTCCGACAGGATCGCGCGGCCGATCGTGGTCTCGTAACGGGTCACGGTGCGGACGAATTCGCCCGTCACTGGATCCTTGGGATTCTCGACGATACGCACGGTGATGCGGGTGGTCAGTTCCACTTCCTTGTTGTCGTAGGCACGGATGACTTCCGACACGTCCTGGAACAGCATGCCTTCGTTCTTGGCGTTGATCGCTTCGCGGGTCGCGTAGTACAGACCCAGCACGATATCCTGCGAAGGAACGATCGACGGTTCGCCGTTCGACGGGAACAGGATGTTGTTCGAAGCCAGCATCAGGGTGCGGGCTTCCATCTGTGCTTCGATCGACAGCGGCACGTGAACTGCCATCTGGTCACCGTCGAAGTCGGCGTTGAATGCGGCGCAGACCAGCGGGTGCAGTTGGATCGCCTTGCCTTCAATCAGGACCGGCTCGAAAGCCTGGATACCCAGACGGTGCAGCGTAGGCGCACGGTTCAGCATGATCGGGTGTTCGCGGATCACGTCTTCCAGGATGTCCCAGACCACCGGTTCCTGGATCTCGACCAGCTTCTTGGCGGCCTTGATCGTGGTAGCCAAGCCCATCAGTTCCAGCTTGTTGAAGATGAAGGGCTTGAACAGTTCCAGCGCCATCAGCTTCGGCAGACCGCACTGGTGCAGTTTCAGCTGCGGACCCACCACGATGACCGAACGGCCCGAGTAGTCGACGCGCTTACCCAGCAAGTTCTGACGGAAACGGCCGCCCTTACCCTTGATCATCTCAGCCAGCGATTTCAGCGGACGCTTGTTGGCGCCGGTCATCGCTTTGCCGCGACGGCCGTTGTCCAGCAGCGAATCGACCGCTTCTTGCAGCATGCGCTTTTCGTTGCGCGTGATGATCTCTGGAGCGCGCAGCTCCATCAGGCGTTTCAGACGGTTGTTACGGTTGATCACGCGGCGATACAGATCGTTCAGATCCGAGGTCGCGAAACGGCCGCCGTCCAGCGGCACCAGCGGACGCAGTTCCGGCGGCAGCACCGGCAGCACTTCCATGATCATCCACTCGGGCTTGATGCCCGAACGCTGGAACGCTTCCAGCACTTTCAGGCGCTTGGCGTATTTCTTGATCTTGGCTTCGGACTTCGACTCCTTCAGTTCCACGCGCAGGGTCTCGGCATCGCGGTGGATGTCGATCGAGCGCAGCAGTTCGCGGATACCTTCAGCGCCCATGAAGGCGGTGAAGTCGTCGCCGTACTCTTCGTACTTGGCGGCGTAGTCGTCTTCCGACATGATCTGGCACTTCTTCAGCGGGGTCATGCCTGGGTCGGTCACCACGTATGCTTCGAAGTACAGCACGCGTTCGATGTCCCGCAGGGTCATGTCCAGCACCATGCCCAGACGGGATGGCAGCGACTTCAGGAACCAGATGTGGGCGGTAGGCGAGGCCAGCTCGATGTGGCCCATGCGCTCGCGGCGCACCTTGGCCAGCGTGACTTCGACGCCGCACTTTTCGCAGATCACGCCGCGGTGCTTCAGGCGCTTGTACTTGCCGCACAGGCATTCGTAGTCCTTGATCGGGCCAAAGATCTTGGCGCAGAACAGACCGTCGCGCTCAGGCTTGAAGGTACGATAGTTGATGGTTTCCGGCTTTTTAACTTCGCCGTAGGACCACGAACGGATTTTTTCAGGCGAAGCGAGACCGATCTTGATCGCGTCAAAAGTCTCGTTCGTCTGTACTTGCTTGAATAGATCGAGCAGTGCTTTCATGTATCACTCCAGGTAGTGATTAAATTCTTTTCATGCCGTCGTCCCCGCGCAAGCGGGGACCCATGCTGAGCGTGCATCACGTTCGCTCAGGCTCAGCATGGACTCCCGCTTGCGCGGGAGCGACGGCGGCCAGTGTCTTAGTTGCGTTCCAGGTCGATATCGATACCCAGGGAACGGATCTCTTTCACCAGCACGTTGAACGATTCAGGCATACCGGCGTCGATCACGTGGTCGCCTTTGACCAGGTTCTCGTACACTTTGGTACGGCCGTTCACGTCATCCGACTTAACGGTCAACATCTCTTGCAGCACATACGATGCGCCGTATGCTTCCAGTGCCCACACCTCCATCTCACCGAAGCGCTGGCCGCCGAACTGGGCTTTACCGCCCAGTGGCTGCTGCGTAACGAGCGAGTATGGACCGGTCGAACGCGCGTGCATCTTGTCGTCGACCAAGTGGTGCAGCTTCAGCATGTGCATCACGCCGACGGTGACCTTGCGCTCGAACGCTTCGCCGGTGCGGCCGTCGTACATGGTGACCTGATTCTTCGACGGCGTCATGCCCAGCTTGTGAGCGATGTCGTCCGGGTAGGCCAGGTCCAGCATGCGGCGAATTTCCGATTCGTGCGCGCCGTCGAACACCGGCGTGGCGAACGGAACCCCCTTCTTCAGGTTGTTCGCCAGCTTCATGATCTCTTCGTCGTCGAACTGGTCCAGGTCTTCCGGACGGCCGTTTTCGTTGTAGATCACGGTCAGATACTTGCGCATCTCTTCGGCTTTGGTGTGCACCGCCAGCATTTCGCCGATACGGATGCCCAGGCCCTTGGCTGCCCAACCCAGGTGGGTCTCGAGAATCTGACCCACGTTCATACGGGAAGGAACACCCAGCGGGTTCAGCACCACGTCGGCCGGCGTACCGTCGGCCATGTATGGCATGTCTTCCACCGGCACGATACGGGAAACCACACCCTTGTTACCGTGGCGACCCGCCATCTTGTCGCCCGACTGCAGGCGGCGTTTAACGGCCAGATACACTTTGACCATTTTCTGCACGCCAGGTTGCAGTTCATCGCCCTGGGTCAGCTTCTTGCGCTTTTCTTCGAAGGCCAGATCGAACTGGTGGCGCTTCTCGTTGATCGATTCCTTGATCGCTTCCAGCGCGGTAGCCGATGCGTCTTCCGATGGACGGATGTCGAACCAGTGGTACTTGTCCAGATCGGCCAGGTATTCCTTGGTGATCTTGGCGCCTTTGGCCAGCTTCTTCGGACCGCCGTTGACGACTTGGCCGATCAGCATCTTTTCCAGACGCTGGAAGGCATCGCCTTCAACGATACGCATCTGGTCGTTCAGGTCCAGGCGGAAACGCTTCAGTTCATCGTCGATGATCTGTTGCGCGCGCTTGTCGCGAACGATGCCTTCACGGGTGAAGACCTGGACGTCGATCACGGTGCCGATCATGCCCGATGGCACGCGCAGCGAGGTGTCTTTGACGTCCGATGCTTTTTCGCCGAAGATCGCGCGCAGCAGCTTCTCTTCCGGAGTCAGCTGGGTTTCGCCTTTAGGCGTCACTTTGCCGACCAGGGTGTCGCCCGCTTGCACTTCCGCGCCGATGTAGACGATACCGGACTCATCCAGACGAGCCAGCTGGTTCTCAGCCAGGTTCGAGATGTCGCGGGTGATTTCTTCCGCGCCCAGCTTGGTATCGCGTGCAACGACGGACAGCTCTTCGATGTGAATCGAGGTGTAGCGGTCGTCCTTGACGACGTTTTCCGAGATCAGGATCGAATCTTCGAAGTTCAGACCATTCCATGGCATGAAGGCCACGGTCATGTTCTGGCCCAGAGCCAATTCACCCAGGTCGGTCGATGCGCCGTCGGCGATCACGTCGCGCTTGGCCACACGGTCGCCCACCTTGACGATAGGACGCTGGTTGATGTTGGTGTTCTGGTTCGAACGGGTGTACTTGATCAGGTTGTAGATGTCGACACCGACTTCGCCGGCGGTTGCTTCGTCATCGTTGACGCGAATCACGACACGGCCCGCATCGATGTAGTCGACGATACCGCCGCGCAGCGCCTGCACGGTGGTGCCCGAGTCGACTGCCACGGTGCGTTCGATGCCGGTACCGACCAGTGCCTTCTCTGGGCGCAGGCAAGGTACTGCCTGACGCTGCATGTTGGCACCCATCAATGCGCGGTTCGCATCATCGTGTTCCAGGAACGGAATCAGCGACGCTGCGACGGAAACGATCTGGCCTGGCGCCACGTCCATGTACTGGATGCGCTCCGGGGATACCAGGATGGTTTCGCCGGCTTCACGGGCCGAGACCAGCTCGTCGCTCAGCATGCCGCTCTTGTCGATGGTCGCATTCGCCTGGGCGATGATGTAGCGGCCTTCTTCGATGGCGGACAGGTAGTCGATCTGGTCGGTGATCTTGGAGCCCTCTACCTTGCGGTATGGGGTTTCCAGGAAGCCGTATTCATTCAGGCGGGCGTACAGCGCCAGCGAGTTGATCAGACCGATGTTCGGGCCCTCAGGCGTTTCGATCGGGCACACGCGGCCGTAGTGGGTCGGGTGCACGTCGCGCACTTCGAAGCCTGCGCGTTCGCGGGTCAGACCGCCAGGTCCCAGAGCGGAGACACGGCGTTTGTGCGTGATTTCCGACAGCGGGTTGGTCTGGTCCATAAACTGCGACAGCTGGGACGAACCGAAGAACTCGCGGATTGCGGCCGAGATCGGCTTCGAGTTGATCAGGTCGTGCGGCATCAGGTTGTCCGCTTCGGCCTGGCCGAGGCGTTCCTTGACGGCGCGCTCAACGCGCACCAGGCCGGCGCGGAACTGGTTCTCTGCCAGTTCGCCGACGCAACGTACGCGACGGTTACCCAGGTGATCGATATCGTCGACTTCGCCGCGGCCATTGCGCAGTTCCACCAGGATCTTGATCACGGCCAGCACGTCTTCGTTCGACAAGGTCATGGCGCCGACCAGCTCGTCGCGGCCGATGCGGCGGTTGAACTTCATGCGGCCGACGGCCGACAGGTCATAGCGGTCAGGGCTGTAGAACAGGCCGTTGAACAGCGCTTCGACCGAGTCTTCGGTTGGCGGTTCGCCAGGACGCATCATGCGGTAGATCGCGACACGGGCGGCCATCTGGTCGGCGGTGTCGTCGATGCGCAGGGTTTGCGAAATGTACGCGCCCTGATCCAGATCGTTGGTGTACAAGGTCTGGATGTCGGAGATGTTGGCTTCGCGCAGGCGGCCCAACACGTCTTCGGTCAGCTCGTCGTTGGCGGACGCGACGACTTCGCCGGTCTCGGGATCGACGATGTTCTTGGCCAGCACGCGGCCCAGCAGGTAGTCTTCCGGTACCGAGATGTGCTTGATGCCGTTCGATTCGATATCGCGCACGTGCTTGGCGTTGATACGCTTGTCCTTCAGGACCAGCGTCTTGCCTTCCTTGTTGACGATGTCGAAACGCGCGACTTCGCCACGCAGGCGCTCGGCGACGAATTCCATTTCCGCGCCTTCGGAGCGCAGGTTGAAATTGTCGAACACGAAGAAGTTCGCCAGGATCTGCTCGTGCGACATGCCGATCGCTTTCAGCAGGATCGTCACTGGCATCTTGCGGCGGCGGTCGACGCGGAAGAACAGGATGTCTTTCGGGTCGAACTCGAAGTCCAGCCACGAACCGCGGTAAGGAATGATACGCGCGGAGAACAGCAGTTTGCCGGACGAGTGGGTCTTGCCGCGGTCGTGCTCGAAGAACACACCAGGGGAGCGATGCAGCTGCGAAACGATAACGCGCTCGGTACCATTGATGACGAACGAACCGGTGGTGGTCATCAGGGGCAGTTCGCCCATGTAGACTTCCTGTTCCTTCATCTCTTTGACGACCGGCTTGGTCGGCGATTCCTTGTCCAGGATCACCAGACGCACCTTGGCGCGCAGCGGCGACGCGAAGGTCAGTCCGCGCAGTTGGCATTCCTTGACGTCGAAGGCGGGGTCGCCCAGGACATACGACAGGAATTCGAGACGCGCAAAGCCATTGTGCGAAACGATAGGGAATATCGAGGTAAAGGCCGACTGCAGGCCGTCGTTCTTGCGCGTCGACGGTGCTACGTCTTCTTGCAAGAAACTATGGTAGGACTCGAGCTGGGTAGCCAGCAGGAACGGAACGTGGTGAACGTTGGCGCGCTTCGCGAATGATTTGCGAATGCGTTTCTTCTCAGTAAATGAGTAGTGCATGGACACTCCGTGAGTGACAGAAAGGATAAAAAATTCAGGTTTTGCCAGTGCAATATGAGCCACTTCAGCAACAAGATCGGCTGCATGTCACACAGACGAAACCTGAAACTTCTACCATTTCCAGCTGATTCGATAAAACTGCGGCGTCGGACAAACGCTACAAATACGACGAGGACGACAAAGGAGCCAAAGCCGGATTTCCTCCCTTTCGAGAGGAAATCCGCAGCTTTGGCTCGTGGCGCTAACTAACTAGCCGCCGTACAACTTGATTACTTCAGATCGGCCTTGGCGCCAGCTTCTTCCAGCTTCTTCTTAGCGGCTTCAGCGTCAGCTTTCGACAGGGCTTCTTTAACGGTCTTAGGAGCGCCATCAACCACGTCTTTGGCTTCTTTCAGGCCCAGACCGGTGATTTCGCGAACTGCTTTAATCACGCCAACTTTGTTCGCGCCGACTTCGGTCAGAACAACGTTGAATTCGGTTTGCTCTTCAACTGCTGCAGCAGCTGCGCCGCCAGCTGCTGGAGCAGCCATTGCAGCGGCCGAAACGCCGAATTTTTCTTCGAAAGCTTTGACCAGGTCGTTCAGGTCCATTACGGACATTTCGCTAACTGCGTTCAGGATGTCGTCTTTGCTAATTGCCATTTGAAACTCCAATAATTTTTTGATTCGTTAATACATCAGATTGGTACTTGAGAAAAAAACCGCCCGGCCCTCAGGCCGGAACGCAGTAGCTATTAAGCTGCTGCTGGCGCTTCTTCTGCGGCCACTTCGGCAACAGCTGGAGCACCTTCGGATTTTTTCGCTGCCAGAGCAGCCAGACCACGTGCAAAGCCCGACACCGGAGCCAGCATAACGCCCAACAACTGCGAGATGAGAACTTCACGGCTAGGAATGCTCGCCAACGCTGCAACAGCTGCTTTATCCAGCTGCTTGCCTGCGTAGTTACCTGCGGTGATGACCAGTTTGTCGTTGGTTTTAGCGAAGTCAGCGATGACTTTAGCTGCTGCAACGGCATCGTCCGAGATCGAGTAGATCAACGGACCGGTCATGCTGTCTGCCAGGCTGGCGAACTGCGTGCCTTCGACGGAGCGACGTGCGAGGGTGTTTTTCAACACTCGCAGGTACACGCCTTGAGCGCGCGCTTTGGCACGAAGTTGCGTCAAGTGAGCAACCTGGATGCCACGATATTCGGCCACGACGATAGTTTGCGCAGTTGCTACTTTTGCGGAAACTTCGGCGACGACGGCCTTTTTGTCATTCAGATTGAGACCCACGGTCAACCTCCTTAAATGATGACGGGCAAACTGCCTGCCATCGGTTCGAACAACGGCGTCCGAGGTTTAGGAGTCCAATGGACTACGAAACTTGATCGGGTACACCATCTGCGTTGGGTGAAAAATTCAATTAACCAGTTGCCTACCTGATGCATCCGGCCCAACGGTCTTTGATTGCCTGGCCGTTCCCGAAGAAACGACCAGCCCAAAGAACTGCCCCGTGCCTTACAGCACAGGGACTTAATTTTTAACTGGCGGGTATCAGGGGCTAACACGCTGCGCGTATCAGCCACTGACACCCGTAAGTTGGTATAACTTAGGCAGCCAGGGTAGCCTGGTCAACACGGACGCCAGCGCCCATGGTCGACGACAGCGATACCTTGCGCAGGTAGACACCCTTGCTGGTAGCTGGCTTGGCTTTGTTCAGTGCGTCGATCAGGGCAACCAGGTTGCTCTTCAGATCTGCATCAGCGAACGATTTGCGGCCGATGGTCGCGTGGATGATACCGGCTTTGTCGGTACGGTACTGAACTTGACCGGCTTTCGCGTTTTTCACGGCGGTAGCGACGTCAGGAGTTACGGTGCCGACTTTCGGGTTAGGCATCAGGCCGCGTGGGCCCAGGATCTGACCCAGGGTACCAACGATACGCATGGTGTCTGGCGAAGCGATGACGATATCGAAAGGCATGTCGCCGGCTTTGACGCGCTCGGCCAGGTCTTCCATACCAACAACGTCGGCGCCGGCGGCTTTAGCCTGCTCGGCTTTTTCGCCCGAAGCGAATACAGCGACGCGAACGGTCTTGCCGGTGCCAGCTGGCAGCACGACGGAACCGCGAACGACTTGATCCGACTTCTTAGGATCCACGCCCAGCTGTACCGACACGTCGATCGATTCATTGAACTTGGCGGTGGCCAGTTCTTTGATCAGAGCGACTGCGTTGTCGAATGCGTAGGACTTGGTGCTATCAACTTTGGCTTTGATAGCTTTAGCGCGTTTGGACAGTTTTGCCATGATTACAGACCTTCCACCGTGATGCCCATCGAACGTGCGGAACCAGCGATGGTGCGTACAGCAGCATCCAGGTCGGCAGCGGTCAGATCAGGGGTTTTCAATTTAGCGATTTCTTCAGCTTGAGCGCGGGTCAGCTTACCGACTTTGTCGGTATGTGGCTTCGGCGAACCTTTGACAACGCCCGAGTGCTTCTTGATCAGGAAGGTCGCTGGAGGCGTCTTCATGACGAAGGTGAAGGACTTGTCGGCGAACGCGGTGATCACGACCGGGATCGGCATGCCTGGTTCCATACCTTGGGTCTGCGCGTTGAACGCCTTGCAGAATTCCATGATGTTCAGACCGCGTTGACCCAGAGCTGGACCGATCGGTGGGGATGGGTTTGCTTTACCAGCTGGTACTTGCAGCTTGATAAAACCAATGATTTTCTTTGCCATGATGGCTCCTATCTTGGATATGAGTAGTAGCGCCCCACCATGCGCAGTTGCAGGGCGGGGCTCCTCTTTGCCAGATTTGTCGGGTTTTTACACCGTCGCCCGTTCTGGCGAACGGTGCTGCTTATACTTTTTCGACCTGGCCGAACTCAAGTTCCACCGGAGTAGCGCGGCCGAAGATGGTGACCGACACGCGTACCTTGGATTTCTCGTAGTTGACTTCTTCGACATTGCCGTTGAAGTCGGTGAACGGGCCATCCTTGATGCGGACTTGCTCGCCCACTTCGTACAGCACTTTCGGCCGTGGCTTCTCGACACCCTCTTGCATCTGCTGCATGATCTTGTCGATCTCGCGCGCTGGAATCGGGGTCGGCTTGTTCGATTTGCCGCCGATGAAGCCGGTCACCTTGTTGGTGTTTTTCACCAGGTGCCAGGTTTCGTCGGTCATTTCCATCTCGACCAGGACGTAGCCCGGGAAGAAACGACGCTCGGTGACGGACTTCTGACCGTTCTTGACTTCGACGACTTCTTCGGTCGGCACCAGGATCTGGCCGAACTGGTCCTGCATGCCGGCGCGCTCTACACGCTCCGTCAGCGCGCGCTGGACGCTTTTCTCCATGCCGGAATACGCATGTACAACGTACCAGCGCTTGTTGCTTACTGGTACGCTGATTGGCGCTGCGACAGCTTCTTGTGCCGGAACTTCGCCCGACACCGGTTCGCCGGCCGCCTCATCTTGCACATTTTCGTTCATTATTTTCGTATACCCAGAATGACGTCGTACAACAGGAACTCAAGTGTCTTATCCGTGCCCCACAGGAACAGCGCCATCACCAGCACGAAGGCAAACACGATGCCCGTGATCTGGGTAGCTTCGCGACGAGTAGGCCAGACGACCTTTTTCGTTTCGCGTACGGCTTCTTTGGCGAAATTCAGGAATTCACGGCCAGTCGTCGAGGTCCACAAGAGCAGAACGGCAAAAGCCAAACCAGCTACAAGTGCGCCTGCGCGTACGAGAGCTGGTTTGTCTGACAGGTAATAAAACCCGACCACACCTGCGATTGCCACGGCTATTGCCAGAGCAACCTTAATCTTGTCATTCGACGTGCTGACGGTCTGCACGGATTGATTTGACATTTATATTTACTTTCGGTGCCCTGCACCTGAAAACGGTGGCAGGGACGGAGGGCATCGAACCCCCAACCTTCGGTTTTGGAGACCGACGCTCTGCCAATTGAGCTACGTCCCTACGTAAAACTACAAAGGATATCGATTATACCACCAAAGACGCCCCTGGTGGTACGACCAGTATTCCTTAAGCGATGATCTTCGCTACAACGCCAGCGCCAACGGTACGGCCGCCTTCGCGGATTGCGAAGCGCAGACCTTCTTCCATCGCGATCGGGTTGATCAGCTTGACGGTGATCGACACGTTATCGCCTGGCATAACCATTTCTTTGTCCGCTGGCAGTTCGATCGAACCGGTCACGTCAGTCGTACGGAAGTAGAACTGTGGACGATAGTTGTTGAAGAACGGCGTATGACGGCCGCCTTCGTCTTTCGACAGAACATAGATCTCGCCGGTGAAGTGGTTGTGCGGCTTGATCGAGCCTGGCTTGGCCAGAACCTGACCACGCTGTACGTCTTCACGCTTGGTGCCGCGCAGCAGCAGACCGACGTTGTCGCCAGCCATACCCTGGTCCAGCAGCTTGCGGAACATTTCCACGCCGGTGCAGATGGTCTTGACGGTGTCGGTGATGCCAACGATTTCGATTTCTTCGCCGACCTTGATGATGCCGCGCTCGATACGACCGGTCACCACGGTACCGCGGCCCGAGATCGAGAACACGTCTTCCACTGGCATCAGGAAGGCGCCGTCCACTGCGCGCTCTGGCGTAGGGATGTAGCTGTCCAGTGCGTCGGCCAGGGCCATGATGGCCACTTCGCCCAGAGGACCGGTGTCGCCGTCCAGCGCTTTACGTGCCGAACCTTTGATGATAGGCAGGTCGTCGCCTGGGAATTCGTACTTCGACAACAGCTCGCGAACTTCCATTTCAACCAGTTCCAGCAGCTCTTCGTCGTCGACCAGATCGCACTTGTTCAGGAACACGACGATGTATGGAACGCCAACTTGACGGGCCAGCAGGATGTGCTCGCGGGTCTGTGGCATTGGGCCGTCGGCTGCGGAGCAAACCAGGATCGCGCCATCCATCTGCGCTGCACCGGTAATCATGTTTTTGATGTAATCGGCGTGGCCTGGGCAGTCAACGTGAGCGTAGTGGCGGGTAGCGGTTTCGTACTCGACGTGCGCGGTGTTGATGGTGATGCCGCGTGCTTTTTCTTCTGGCGCAGCATCGATCTGGTCGTATGCTTTAGCTTCGCCGCCGAATTTCTTCGACAGAACAGTAGCGATCGCAGCGGTCAGGGTGGTCTTGCCGTGGTCGACGTGGCCGATGGTGCCGACGTTAACGTGCGGCTTGGTCCGCTCGAATTTCTCTTTTGCCATTTTAGACTCCTAACGATTTGGTGTGATTGCCTGGGCGTACGCCCGACTGTCTTGATAGTGCTGCGTATATTTTTAATATGCTGCCGATTTACTGCAGATACTGCGGGATACTGCGAATTCTGGTGCCCTTTACGTGGATTGAACACGTGGCCTCTCCCTTACCAAGGGAGTGCTCTACCACTGAGCTAAAAGGGCTTATGGGGTACTACTGCATTGCAACAACACTGGAGCGGGTGAAGGGAATCGAACCCTCGTCGTAAGCTTGGAAGGCTTCTGCTCTACCATTGAGCTACACCCGCGAGGATTGTTCAATTCTTCTTCATCTACTTGCCGCATCTACTTGCATACCCAGTCTTTTTGCAAAAACTTGGTGGAGGGGGCTGGATTCGAACCAGCGTACTCGAAAGAACAGATTTACAGTCTGTCGCCTTTAACCACTCGGCCACCCCTCCGCGAGGAACCGCAGAGTATGAAGCAACTTCTTCGACCTGTCAACCCCGCATCGCGCTTTTTTTACAGCCTTAGCCGCGCTATGAAGATGAACCGTCTGCTTCGGGGCGAGATTTTAACTGCACCAACTGCAAATGTGCAAGTGTTGTTTTTACGTTGCACGAATTCCTATACAATCGGCCCACGATACTGAGACCTGGAGCCCCGCAGTTGAACAACCGTAGCGGTAGTTTGCGCAGCCTGGTGCTGGCCAATCTGGGCCTGTTGGCCTGTTACTTCGTCGCCGGGCGTCTCGGCCTGCTGTTGGCGCTGCCGCCCGGCTACGCCTCGCCCATCTTCCTGCCTGCCGGCCTGGCGCTGGCCTGCTGCGTACGCGGCGGCGCCCGCCTGCTGCCGGCCGTGGCGCTGGGCTCGCTGACGGTCAACCTGATCTACCCCTTCCTCAGCCCCGCCGGCATCGGCGCCACCGCGCTGGCCGGCGCCTGCTTCCCGGCACTGGGCGCCTCGCTGCAAGCCTGGGCCGGCAGCGCGCTGTTCCGCTGCTACATCGATCCCGCCATCGGCTCCGGCCGCGACGTGGTGCGCTTCATCCTGCTGGCGGCCGGCGTCACCGTCATCAGCAGCACCGTCTCGCTGAGCGGCATGGCCCTGCTCGGCATCCTGCGCTGGGACACCCTGATCCTCGACTGGCTGGCCTGGTGGATGGGCGACACCATCGGCATCCTGCTGGCGGCGCCGCTGACCTGGATCGTCATCGGCCGCCCGCGCGCGCTGTGGTCGCGCCGGCGCCTGCTGGTCGGCCTGCCGCTGCTGCTGTCGGCGGCGGCCTTCATCGCCATCTACCTGCAGGCCGACCGCTGGGAGAACAACCAGCAGCTGCAGGCGTTCCGCCTCAAGGCGCAGCAGACCGGCGACCTGCTGCAGGCGCAGTTCAGCGAGCACGAGCGCTTCATCTACGCGATGGCCAAGGCCCTCAACGATCCGCGCCGCAAGCTCAGCGCCGAGGACTTCGGCAACCTGGCGCACGGCTACCTGGACCAGCGCCCCGAGCTGCTGTCGATGGCCTGGCTGACGCCGGTGGCCGGCGACCAGCGCGCCGCCTTCGAGAGCTGGGGCCGCGCCCAGATCGCGCCCGGCTTCGAGATCCGCCAGGCCGACGCCGACGGCGCCCTGGTCGCCGCCGCGCCGCGCCAGCGCTACTTCGTCGCCACCTACATCGAGCCGGCCGAGAACCGCGTCTACCAGGGCCTGGACTTCCTGTCCGACGCGCAGCGCCGCACCGCGCTCGAGCGCGCCATCCAGTCCGGCCAGCCGACCGCCACCGCGCCGCTGCAGCTGATCCGCACGCAGGCCAGCGCCGGCTTGCTATTGCTGCAAACTGTCTCCCCCAACAACAACCGCCACCAGGCCCTCGGCTCGCTGCTGATCTCGATGCAGTTCGACGCCTACCTGGACCAGGCGCTCAAGCGCTCCGAGTTCGGCCACTTCCTGATGCGCTTCGAGGACATGGACGACGACGGCCCGCGCCACCTGGTGCGCGACAGCATGCGACGGGCGCCGGAGCCGGGCGACTTCCAGCGCCAGCTGCACTTCGGCGGCCGCATCTACGAGCTGACCCTGGCGCCGACCCCGGCCTACCTGCAGCAGCAGCGCGGCTGGCAAAGCTGGACCGTGCTGACCTGCGGCCTGCTGCTGACCGGCCTGCTCGGCACCTTGATGATGCTCATCAGCGGCGAGCGCGCGCGCATCCAGGCCCAGGTCAAGGACAGCACCGCGCGCCTGCGCGAACGCGAGGCGCGCCTGCAGGCCATCCTCAACAAGGCGGCCGACGCCATCCTCACCGTCGACGGCGACGGCCTGCTGATGTCGGCCAACGCCGCCGCCGGCCGCCTGTTCGGCTACGCGCCGGAGAACATGACCAAGCTGCCGCTGGAGCGCCTGCTCCCGGTCGGCGTCGGCGACGCCGCCGGCCTCGACGCGGCCGGCCTGCTGCGCATGATCGCCTGCGGCGTCACCCACGAATACGAGCTGACCGGCTGGCGCAGCGACGGCAACGAATTCCCGCTGGCGATGTCGGTGAGCGAAGTGGAGCTGCCCGACGAGCACCTGTTCGTCGCCATCCTGCACGACCTGACGGCGCAGCAGCTGGCGCAGGAGCGCATCCACCGCCTGGCCCACCACGACACCCTGACCGGCCTCGACAACCGGCTGTCGCTGAACCTGCGGCTCGACCAGCTGCTGGCCCAGACCCGCCGCGGCGGCGGCGCGGCGGCGGTGCTGTTCATCGACCTCGACCACTTCAAGAAGATCAACGACACCCACGGCCACCAGACCGGCGACCTGCTGCTGGTGGCCGTGGCCCAGCGCCTGCAGGAGCTGCTGCGCGAAGTCGACACCATCGCCCGCCTCGGCGGCGACGAATTCATCGTCGTCACCTCCGGCAGCGTGACGCCGGACGAGGCCTCCAACATCGCGGTGCGCATCGTCGAATCGCTGGGCGCGCCCTACCACCTGCAGGGCAAGACGGTGCACAGCGGCGCCAGCGTCGGCGTCGCCATGTTCCCGTCCGACGGCGAGGACGGCAGCACCCTGCTGCGCCACGCCGACACCGCCATGTACGCCGCCAAGAGCCAGGGCCGCGGCAACTTCCAGTTCTTCTCGGCCGCGATGAACAGCGCCACCCACGAGCGCCTGATGCTGGAGAACCGCCTGTGGCAGGCGCTCGAGCAGAACGAATTCGAGCTGTACCTGCAGCCGCAGGTCGAGCTGGCGTCCGGCCGCATCATCGGCGCCGAGGCGCTGCTGCGCTGGCACCATCCGGAGCTGGGCATGGTGGGGCCGGACCGCTTCATCCCGATCGCCGAGGAATCGGGCCTGATCCTGCCGCTGGGCGACTGGGTGCTGCAGCGCGCCAGCCGCCTGCTGGCCTCCTGGCGCGCGCCGGGGCTGGCGCACCTGCGGCTGGCGGTCAACCTGTCGGCGCGCCAGTGCCACGGCGCCGGCCTGCTGCCGCAGCTGGACCGGCTGGTCGACGCCCACGGCATCGACCCGGCCCTGCTGGAGCTGGAGATCACCGAATCGGCGGCGATGCAGGACCCGGAACGCAGCCGCGCGCTGCTGGTCGAACTGCGCTCGCGCGGCTTCAAGGTGGCGATCGACGATTTCGGCACCGGCTATTCCTCGCTGAGCTACCTGAAGCTGTTCGAGATCGACCGCATCAAGATCGACCGCGGCTTCGTCAAGGATATCGAGAGCGATCCGAACGACGCCGTGATCGTCGCCGCCACCATCGCGCTGGCCCACTCGCTGGGACTGGGGGTGGTGGCCGAGGGCGTCGAGACGCAGGCCCAGCGCGACTTCCTCGGCGCCAAGCAGTGCGACGAGGCGCAGGGCTATCTGTTCGCGCGGCCGATGCCGGTGGCGCAGTTCGAGGCCATGGTGCGCAGCGTCCGCGTGGACGTCGCCGTCGTCGCCGCGCAAGCGGGGATCCATGCTGAACAAGATTAGACGCGTTCCATGGGTTGCCGCCTGCGCGGGAAGTCATTGCCCCCCATGGGGGAAATGACAGTTCAGGGGCCGGGGGTCAGCGCCACCAGCACCTGCGCCTTGAGGGCGCGGATCAGCGAGGTCTCGTCGGGCGGCACGCCCTCCGGCGCCGGCAGCGCGCGGTCCGCGTAGAACAGGCCCAGCTGGATGGAGTTGACCACCAGCGGCAGCACGATGAAGCTGCGGGCGTCGGGCAGCAGGCGGCGGTGCCATGCCGGCAGCAGCGCGCGGATCTTCGGCGCGCTGGCGTCGGCGATCATCAGGTCGGCGTTGTTCTGCATCGCCAGGTGGAACAGGTCGTCGCCGGCGGCGCTGGGGAAGACGAAGCCGGCCTGGCGCTCCGCATGGCGCTCGCCGAACGCCACCCTGGCGCGGTACTGGCCGCTGCGCACATCCTTCAGGCACACCGTGGCGTAGCGGAAGCCCATGCCGCGGTACAGCGTCTCGAGCACCGCCTGGATGACGTCGTTGACCTTGCCGTGGCCGCCGGCGCGCATCTGCGTCACCTCCTGCACCCCGGCCAGCAGCAGCTCGCGCGCGTTGTACGGCTTGCCGCTCGGATGGTTGCCCTGCGGCGCCTGGTCTGCCCCCATGGCCGCCTGCGCCAGCACGCTGGGCAGGCCGGGCGCGCCGTCGTCGGGATCGGCGTGCGCCCCCATCTGCAGGCTCTCCAGCAGGCCGTCCATGTCGCGCGACACGGTGGCGAACAGCTGCGCCAGCCGATCCTGGTCGAGATTGAGCGCGGCGCCGTAGCGCTGCTCCAGCGCCCTGCCCTCGGCGCTGTCGGCGCGCTGGCGGCGCGCCAGCAGGCGCGCCGTCTCCATGCTGAACGCCACCACCTGCCGCATCCATTCCTGGCGGCTGGCGGCCGGCCGGCAGGCGCCCGGCGGCAGCGGCGCCAGCGAGCGCACGATCACGTCCGGGATCTTCCACTCGTTGAGGATGGCGGCCGACAGGCTGTCGTAGCTGCAGCCGAGCACCTGCAGCGCCGCCTGCGGCTGCGTCAACGTGCCGGCCGCCGTCAGCAGCGCGATCTCGCGGAACAGTCCATGCTCGTGCGAGGCCACCACCAGCGCGCCGATGTTCTTGAACAGCGCGCCGATGGCGGCCTCCTCGGCGCCCTGGTAGATGCTCAGGCGCGCCATCTCGCGGCCCACCAGGCTGGCGCACAGCGCCGCCTCCAGCTCGATGCGCACGCTGTGCGCGTGGCGGCTGTTGGCCAGCGTGTCGACCAGCAGCATGGCCATCGCCGTGGTCTTGACGTTGTCGAAGCCGAGCAGGGAAATCGCGCGCGAGATGGTGGTGACGGCGGTGCCGCCGGCGGCGCGGTAGGTCGGCGTGTTGGCCAGCCGCAGCACCTTCTGCGTCAGCGCCACGTCCGACAGCACATAGTAGGCCAGGTTCTGCGTGCCCTGGTCGTCGGAATCGGCCATCTGCACCACCCGCGCCACCGACGCCCCCAGCGCGAACATGCCCTCGTCGCCGCTGAGTTTTTTCAGCAGCGCGCCGCGCACGGGGCGCAGTTCGCTGTCTGACGGGGGCGGAGTCGATGGCATCGCATGTCCTGGCGTGGTGCTACGCCGCCGGCGGCGGACGCAGCCTAGTCCGGCGTGTGGCCGATGGTCGGATCGCGCTCGATCAGGTCCAGCAGCGCGGCCACCACCTCGGGATCGAACTGCTTGCCGGAGCGGTCGGTGATATAGGTCATCACCTCGGTGTGCGGCCACGGGTCCTTGTACGGACGCTCGTGCAGCAGCGAGTCGAACACGTCGACCACGGCGACGATGCGGGCCGACACCGGGATATCCAGGCCGGCCAGCTGGTTCGGATAGCCGTTGCCGTCGTAGTGCTCGTGGTGGCCGCCGGCGATCTCGGCGCCGTAGGTCAGGTAGCTGACGCCGTCGACCATGTTGGCGGCGCGTTCCAGGATGGTGCGGCCGACCGCCGCGTGGGTCTGCATCTCGGCCCGCTCCTCGGCCGTGTGGATGCCCGGCTTGAGCAGGATGTGGTCCGGCGTGGCGACCTTGCCGACGTCGTGCAGGATGCTGGCCAGGCCTATCATGTCGAGCAGCTGCGGCGTCAGTTCGTCGGTGTAGATGCCGCGCGCCGACAGCCGCTGGGCCAGCGACGACGACAGCATCTGCACCCGCCGCACATGGCCGCCGGTGCCGCTGTCGCGGAACTCGGCCAGGTCGGCCAGCGCCACCACGGTCGCCTCCTGCGCCTTGCGCAGCTGGCCGAACATGTACAGGTTGTCGAAGGCGGCGGCGATGCGCTGGCAGAACACCTCCAGCAGGTCGCGCTGGATCTGCGCCAGCGGCCACGGCGGCGTGACCGAGATCGCCACCTCGCGGTTTTCCTGGGTGTGGATGAACAGCACATTGGCCGGATGGTCGAACTGGCTTTTCTTTTCGGCGAAGGCCTTGGCGATGGTCGGCCACAGCGGATGGGCGGTCGGCATCAGCTCCGATTCGCTCAGCGCGGCGTAGCTGCCGGTGGCCGCCACCACGCTGGTGACGCCGGTGTCGCCCTGCATCAGGCACAGCACGCCGTCGGCGCCGACGTCGAGGATGGCGCTGACCTGGTTCAGCACGCCCGAGGCGAATTCGCGCAGCGAGTGGATCTGGTACAGATTGGTGGCGCCGGCCAGGATCTTGCCCAGGCCGATGCGGCTGCGCTCGAGCATGTTCAGGCTCTCGTACGCGCGCAACGCCGAGATCACGGTGGTGAACAGCTTCTGCGTGGTCAGCTCGGTCTTGGCCTTGTAGTCGTTGATGTCGTATTCGATGATGACGCGCTGCTCGGGCGCCTGGCCCGGCTGGCCGGTGCGCAGCACCACCCGCACGATGGCGTTGTGCAGCTCCTCGCGGATGCGGCGCGCCAGCAGCAGGCCGGCGTCGTCGGTCTCCATCACCACGTCCAGCAGCACCAGCGCGATGTCCGGCGTGTCGCGCAAAAAGTCGTAGGCCTCGCGGCCGCTGTAGGCCGAGAACAGCTCCAGCTCGCGGCCCTTGAAGGAGACGTTGCGCAGCGCCAGCCGCGTGACCGCGTGGACGTCGACGTCGTCGTCGACGATCAGCACCCGCCACAGGCGCTGGTCCGGCGATCCCGTTTCGTCAACCGGCGCTGGTTCCTCGTCTTCCTGGATCAGCCAGTTGTCGTCCGCGGCGTTCGAATCTGTCATCACATCTCCTGGGGCTGGGCCCGTGGCTGTCTTGGTCCTAGCATAATCAGATTCCCCCCCTGTGACAACCCCCTTCGGAATTGATAGCGACAGGCGTGCGTTTTTCGCCCATGGTCGGCTTTTCCGCGCTCGTCATTGCGGCCCGACTCTGGTACGCTAGCGCCGTCATTGTAAGGATTGCGGCGCGCTCGCCGACCAAGGCGTAACGCGGTCAAATCAATATTTCAAGGACCATAACCATGCAAGAAAACGCATCGGACATCGCCGGCCGGGAGTTCCTCGCCTTCACCCTAGGCGCCGAGGAATACGGCATCGACATCCTCAAGGTGCAGGAGATCCGCGGCTACGAGGTGGTCACCCGCATCGCCAACGCGCCAGCGTTCATCAAGGGCGTGATCAACCTGCGCGGCATCATCATCCCGGTGGTCGACATGCGCATCAAGTTCAAGCTCGGCGAGCCGGTGTACGACCAGTTCACCGTGGTCATCATCCTCAACATCGGCGGGCGCGTGGTCGGCATGGTGGTCGATTCGGTGTCGGACGTGACCACCCTCACGCCCGACCAGCTCAAGCCGGCGCCGGAGATGGGCACCGCCTTCAATTCCGACTACATCATCGGCCTGGGCACCATCGACGAGCGCATGCTGATCCTGGTCGATATCGACAAACTGATGTCGAGCGCCGAGATGGGCCTGACCGACGTCACCGCCACCAACTGACCCAACACTGACCCTATCAAACCGGAACCCCCAATGAACCTGACCGACTTTAAAATCAAGACCCGCCTGGGCGCCGGCTTCGGCCTGGTGCTGCTGCTGATGTTGATCATGATCGTCACCGCCATCGGCCGCTTCGGCGCGGTCGGCCAGAGCGCCAAGGGCATCGTCGAACGCGACTGGCCGAGCGCCTCGGCCGCCGCCACCATCGACGCCGCCGCGCGCGAGGATGCGCGCCGCGTGCTGGCCCTGTTCGTCATCAGCGACAAGGCGCAGCGCGCCAAGAGCTACGAGCGCATCGACCAGGACAAGAAAACCATCGACGCCGCGCTGGCCGCGCTCGGCCAGCTGACCGAGACGCCCGGCGAGAAGGCGCTGCTGGCCAAGATCCAGGCCGCGCGCGTGAGCTACAACACCTCCTTCCTGAAGGTGGCCGACCTGGTCGAGGCGGACGAGCGCGACAAGGCGGCCGAGCTGATGAACAGCGAAACCTTCCCCCTGCTCGACACGCTGGAGGAGCTGACCGGCGCCATGGTCAGGCAGCAGAAGAGCGACATCGAGGACGGCGGCAAAGTCGCCACCGGCCACATCGACTTCTCGCGCACCATGATGATCGTGCTGGGGGTGGTGGCGCTGATCGTCTCGGGCGGCCTGGCGGTATGGATCACGGCCTCGATCACCGGCCCGCTGGAGGAGGCGGTGGCGATCGCCAAGTCGGTGGCGGCCGGCGACCTGAGCACCCGCATCGACGTGCGCGCCAGCGACGAAACCGGTCAGCTGCTCGACGCGCTGCAGCACATGAACACCAGCCTGGCGCGCACCGTGCACGAAGTGCGGCGCAGCACCGCCACCATCAACCAGGCCTCGGGCGAAATCGCCAGCGGCAATATGGACCTGTCGGGCCGCACCGAATCGCAGGCCAGTTCGCTGGAAGAGACCGCCAGCACGATGGAGGAGCTGACCTCCACCGTCAAGCAGAACGCCGACAACGCCCGCCAGGCCAACCAGCTGGTGATCTCGGCGTCGTCGGTGGCCACCCGCGGCGGCCAGCTGGTGGCCCAGGTGGTCGACACCATGGGCTCGATCAAGGCCAGCTCCAGCAAGATCGTCGACATCATCGGCGTCATCGACGGCATCGCCTTCCAGACGAATATTTTGGCGCTGAACGCCGCCGTGGAGGCGGCGCGCGCCGGCGAGCAGGGACGCGGCTTCGCCGTGGTCGCCAGTGAGGTGCGCAGCCTGGCGCAGCGCTCGGCCACGGCGGCCAAGGAAATCAAGGTGCTGATCGACGATTCGGTGGAAAAGGTCGACGGCGGCAGCGCCGTGGTCGACGAGGCCGGCCAGACCATGGGCCTGATCGTCACCTCGGTGCAGCAGGTGGCCGACATCATGGCCGAGATCACCTCGGCCAGCCAGGAACAGAGCATGGGCATCGAGCAGGTCAACGAGGCCATTTCGCAGATGGACGAGATGACGCAGCAGAACGCCGCGCTGGTCGAGCAGGCCGCCGCCGCCGCGCAAAGCATGCAGGACGAGGCGGCCACGCTGTCGGCCTCGGTCAGCGTGTTCAAGCTCGATGACAGCTACGCGGCGGCGGCGCCGGCCGCGACGTCCCGTCCGGCCGTCGCCCGGACGCCGGCCCCGGCTGCCGCGCCACGGCTGGCGCCCGCCCAGGCCGCAGCCGTCAAGCCGGCCGCCAGGCCCGCGGCAAAGCCGGCCGCGAAGGCGGCGGCCAAGCCCAAGGCCGACAGCAATTCGGAGTGGGAAGAGTTTTAAGTACGCTTAATTGCTGACCGGCGGCGCAGGCGCCGCCGTGCTGGCCTCCGCCGTGCGGCTGGCCGCCGCGCAGCCGTTCTGGTTGGCGCCCACATCCAGGTTCTGGTAGCGGATCTCGTACTTGCCGTTGGCGAGCTTGTCGACCACCAGCTTGTCGTGCGCCTGCACGTAGGCGTAGCGCACGTTCGAATGGCGCTCGGTGTCGTAGATCTTGATGAACACCGCCGAGGCGTTGCCGGCGTTGTCGAGCGTCAGCTGCATGTCGTCGCCGCGGTTGCCGACCGGGAAGCCGCTCATGTAGCCGGACTGGGTCGGCCAGGGTTCGCCGTTGGGCGCCACCAGGGTCTGGGTCTCGCTGTCGCAGTCGGCGCTCGCATTCGGCAGGATCACCTGCGACAGCGCCTGCACCTTGATCGGCGCCGGGCGGCTGCTGTTCGCTTCCGGATAAAAAGGCTGGGTGCCGGCCCAGGCTTCGCGCAGCTCGGCCTTGGGATCGCGCGCGGCGGCGCGGGCCTGCGCGCGCGCATTGCCGTTGTCGGCCTTGCCGCCCCAGGCCGCCGCCAGCGCGGACGACAGCATCTGCGGTTCGGACACCATGGTCACGCCGCCCAGCCAGCCCAGCACCAGGCTGGCCGCCAGCCCGCCCCACCATTTCCAGGCGGCGGGACGGCGCGCGCGCGGCACGTCGTCCACCGTCTCCGGGCTCCAGGCCCGGTCCGGCGCGTCGTGGCGGTGCTTGTCGCCGCGATGGCCGTGTCCGTCCTCGTGGCGGGTGCTCTCCAGCCACTCGATCTCCCACTCCTCGGCCGCGATCCATTCGTCGTGCTCCTTGCGGCGCTGGGGGTCGGACAAGGTGTCGTAGGCGCTGTTGAGGATGGCCATGATGCGCGCAGCCTTCTCCTCGCCCGGATTTTTGTCCGGGTGGTATTTTTGACTGAGCGCCTTGTAGGCGGCACGTATGACTTCCTGAGGCGCCATGCGCGAGACCTTCAGGTTGTCATAGTGAGTGTGTATCTTTGCCATCGTTCCAATAATTGTCCGGCGAGCGCGCGTCATTCATCATAGCCGATCTGGCGCGCAGCAACTCAGCGATCAAGCAAGGTTTAGCCTTGCTGTTTTTATCACTGTAACATTTAATCTACAGGCGGTGGCTGCGGTCCTGGGCGGCTATGGCGTCCGGCAAGACGACGTTCTTGCCGATCACCAGCACCTTGAACAATTCGCCCATCTCGGCCGGCGACAGCAGCTTTTGCAGCGCCTTGGCCTGCGGCAGATAGCGCAGCGCGTCGGATGGATCGGTGCGCAGCAGCAGGTCGCCGGCGCCGGCGCCGATCAGGAAGCCGGCCTGGTTCAGGTAGGCCAGCACCTCGGCGCCGGCCTCCTGCGCCGCCAGCGCCATCGCCGTGAAATCGACGTGGGCGGTGATGTCCTGCAGGCCCGGATAGTAGAACGGGTCCGGGTGCGAGTGGTGGCGGTAGTGGCACATCAGGGTGCCGGTGGCGCGCTGGCCCAGGTAGTACTCGTGCGCCGGGAAGCCGTAGTCGAACAGGAAGGCGGCGTTGGCGCGGCCGTTGCGCAGCATGCGCGCCAACGTCGCCATGAAGCCGCAGGCGACGCCGTGCACCTCGGTCACGTAGCCGGCCGGCAGGCTGTCGTGCTCCGGGATCTGCAGCGCGATCTGCGCCTGCAGCTCGGCGCCGGCCGGCGTTTCGAGATAGTCGAAGCGGCCGTCGCGCACCGTCACCTGCAACTCCTGCCAGCCTTGCGGGTGCCTGGTGACCAGCTGGACCGGCATCGCGTCGAGCACCTCGTTGCCGACCACCACGCCGTCGAAGGCGTCGGGGAATTCATCGAGCCACTGCACGTTGGGGAAGCCGCGCAGCTTTTCCTGCTGGCGCGCGCGCAGCTCGCCGGACAGCTCGACGATGAAATAACGCTCGATCGCCACACCGGCGACGGCCATCTCGGTCAGGATGTCGAAGGCCAGCTTGCCGGTGCCGGCGCCGAATTCGAGGATCTGCGGCGCGCTTTGGGCGATAATAGCGGCTGCCGCCTGCGCCACCGCCGCGCCGAACAGCGGCGTGAGTTCGGGCGCGGTTGTAAAATCGCCATCTTTGCCTAGTTTGGCGGAGCCGCCGCTGTAGTAGCCCAGATCGGGGGCGTACAGCGCCAGTTCCATGTAGCGGGCGAAGGAGATGGCGCCGTCGTTGCGCGCGATTTCGGCGGCGATCAGGTGCGACAGGGCGTGGGACGCGGCCAGCGCGTCACTGGAAGGTACGGGTAGGGACATAACCGGCATTGTAGCGAATCGGCGCGCCGGGCCGCCAATAACAGATGTAACGTCGTTCCCGCTTGCGCGGGAACGACGCGCTCACGAGCATGAGATCATGACGACAACACAGCAAAATCCGCAGGCGGCTCCCGTGGCGCTCGTAACCGGCGCGGGCCGCCGCATCGGCCGCGCCATCGCGCTCGGCCTGGCGCGCGCCGGCTGGGACGTGGCGGTGCACTACCGCGCATCGCGGGCCGAGGCGCTGGAAGTGGTGGCCGCGATCGAGGCCATGGGCCGGCGCGCCGTCGCCCTGCCCTGCGACCTGGCCGACGAAGCGGCCGCGCGCGCGCTGCTGCCGCAGGCGACGGCCGCGCTGGGCGCGCTGCGCTGCGTGGTCAACAACGCCTCGCTGTTCGAGTACGACAGCGCCGCCGACTTCAGCGCCGCCCGGCTGGACGCCCACATGCGCGCCAACGTCGCCGCGCCGGTGATCCTGGCGCAGGCGCTGCACGCTGCCCTCGCCGAGGGCGAACAAGGCGTGGTGATCAACCTGCTCGACCAAAAACTGTACAATCTCAATCCTGATTTTTTGTCGTACACCCTGTCCAAGGCGGCGTTGCATGCCGCCACCACGATGCTGGCGCAGCAGCTGGCGCCGGCGGTGCGGGTGGTCGGCATCGCGCCCGGCATCACGATGGTGTCCGGCGACCAGACCGAAGCCGGCTTCGCCCACGCGCACCGGCAAACCCCGCTGGGCCGCTCCAGCACCCCGGAAGATATCGCCGACAGCGTGGTCTACGCTGCCACGGCGCGCGCGCTGACCGGCACCACGCTGCTGGTCGACGGCGGCCAGCACCTGATGCCGCTGCCGCGCGACGTGATGTTTTTGGCTAAATGAATACAAATCGAAAAAAGGTAATCCTATGCTGTCCGCCCTGATCCACCCGCAACTGAACGACTGCCGCCGCCTGTTCCTGCGCAATTACGAAGTGCTGATCAACATCGGCGTCTACGAGTTCGAGAAAAAGGGCGAGCAGCGCCTGCTGATCAACGTCGACCTGTACATCCCGCTGGCCGTCTCGACCCCGGTCAGGGACCAGCTGGAAGAAGTGGTGGACTACGACTTCATGCGCGACTCCATCGCCAAGCTGATGGCGCGCGGCCACGTCCACCTGCAAGAGAGCCTGTGCGACGACATCGTCAGCGCCATGCTGGAACACCCGCGCGTGCGCGCGGCCCGCGTATCGACCATGAAGCCGGACGTCTATCCGGACTGCGAAGGCGTGGGCGTGGAAGTCTTCAAGATCAAGGAATCCGCATGAACGCAGTACTCGACAACGCAGCGGCGGCCGCTCCCACCAAGTCGGCCGAGAAGATCGCGCTGGAAAACAACAAGTTGCACAAGCGCCTGTGCCGCCTGGTCGGCCAGGCCATCGGCGATTTCAACATGATCGAGGAAGGCGACAAGATCATGGTCTGCCTGTCCGGCGGCAAGGACAGCTACGCCCTGCTCGACATCCTGATGACGCTGCGCGAACGGGCGCCGATCAACTTCGAGCTCATCGCCGTCAACCTGGACCAGAAGCAGCCCAACTTCCCCGACCACATCCTGCCGGCCTACCTGAAGCAGCTGGGCATCCCGTTCCACATCGAGAACCAGGACACCTACAGCATCGTCAAGCGCCTGATCCCGGAAGGCAAGACCACCTGCTCGCTGTGCTCGCGCCTGCGCCGCGGCATCCTGTACCGCGTGGCCGATGAACTGGGCTGCAACAAGATCGCGCTGGGCCACCACCGCGACGACATCCTCGAGACCTTCTTCCTCAACATGTTCTTCGGCGGCAAGCTCAAGGGCATGCCGGCCAAGCTGGTGTCGGACGACGGCAAGCACATGGTGATCCGGCCGCTGGCCTACGTAAAGGAAGAAGACAGCGAGCGCTATGCGGCGGTCAAAGGCTTCCCCATCATCCCGTGCGACCTGTGCGGCTCGCAGGAAAACCTGCAGCGCAAGCAGATCAAGGGCCTGATGCGCGAATGGGAAAAGAAATTCCCCGGCCGCGTGGAAAACATCTTCTCGTCGCTGTCGACGGTGGTGCCGTCGCACCTGATGGACCGCGACCTGTTCGGCTTCAAGGACATCAAGGCCGACGGCCAGGCCAATCCGCTGGGCGACATCGCCTTCGACGAAGAACCATGTTCGACGCCGGCGACGGTGCCCGGCGTCATCCCGCTGCAGCAGGGCTGACCACCACCGCATGCAGCCCGACACCCTGACCGGCCGCCGCCGCGACTACTGGCTTGCGCAATGCGCGGGCTGGGGCACGCTGGCGGCGCTGGGCGTCTACTCCTCGTGGGGCAAGGGTTTTACGGTCTACGTGCTGTGGTTCTCGGTCGCCAAGATCTTCTGCGCACTGACCGGGCTGGCACTGTCGCACGGCTGGCGCTCGTGGCTGCGGCGCCAGGGCTGGCTGGCGCGCCAGCGGTCCGCGCCGCTGGCGCGTATCGCCGCGGCACTGGCGCTGCTGGGCGTGGTGCAAACCGGATCGGTGCTGCTGGCCGAAGTATTGTTCCGCCACGGCGCCATCCTCAAGGACAACGACGAACTGTTCTCCACACTGGCCATCCTCGCCATCCTCTGGTTCGGGGTGTTCGCGCTGTGGACGCTGCTGTACACGGTGGCGCTGTCGCGGCGCCGCGCCACGCAGCTGGAAATCGAGAAGCTGCAGCTGGAAATCCACGTCAAGGACGCCGAACTGCGCTCCCTGCAAGCGCAGCTCAATCCCCATTTTTTCTTCAACAGCATGAACAGCATCCGGGCGCTGATGTTCCAGGACGTGCCGGCCGCCGCGCGCGCGATGAGCCAGTTGTCCGGCATGATGCGGCACAATCTGCAGGCCGGGACGGCGGACACCGTGCGGCTCGACGAGGAGCTGACGGCGTTGCAAGCCTACCTGGCCATGGAGAAGCTGCGTTTTGAAGACCGCCTGCAACTGGCGCAGGACGTCGCGCCCGGGCTGGAGGGCGTGATGCTGCCGCCCATGCTGCTGCAAACGCTGGTGGAGAACGCCATCAAGCACGGCGTGGAGCGCAGCATCGCCCCCTGCCAGGTGCGCATCGCCGCGCACCGCGAGGCCGGCAGTGGCGCCGTGCTGCTGCGCGTCGCCAACCAGGGCCGGCTAGCGGCGGACAGCACCTCCACGCGACTGGGCCTGGCCAACGCCGCCAAGCGGCTGGTGTTGTTGTTCGGCGCCGGCGCCGGCTGCCTGCTGGCCGAGGAAGACGGCTGGGTCGTCGCCACCGTGACACTGCCCAAGGAGAGCGCATGCGCGCACTGATCATCGACGACGAACGGCTGGCCCGCGACGAGTTGCGGCGCCTGCTGCTGGAACATCCGCAGGTGAACATCGTCGGCGAGGCCGCCGGCGTGCAGGAAGGCTTGCAGCAAATCGCGGACCTGTCGCCGGAGCTGATTTTCCTCGACGTGCAAATGCCCGACGGCAGCGGCTTCGATCTGCTGACGGCGCTGGACCAGCCGCCCGCCGTCATCTTTACCACCGCCTACGACCGCTACGCGATCCGCGCCTTCGACGTCAGCGCGCTCGACTACCTGCTCAAGCCCGTCGATCCGCCACGGCTGGCGCAGGCGCTGCAAAAGCGCTTGCCCGCCCAGGCACCGGCGCCGGCACCGGCTGCGGCCGAGCCACCGCCGCCGCAGGACGGCAAGGTGTTCATCAAGGATGGAGAGCGCTGCTGGTTCGTCGCGCTGGACGACATCGTGCTGTTCGAATCCGAAGGCAATTACACCCGCGTCTATTTCGACCACCACCGCCCGCTGCTGCTGCGTTCATTGTTGCAAATGGAGGCGCGGCTGGACGCCGCCAAGTTCATGCGCATCAGCCGCAGCCGGATCGTCAATCTCGCCCGCGTCACCGGCATCGCGCCGGCGCCGGCCGGCGGCATGGCGCTGACGCTGCAGGGCGACCTGAGGGTCGGCATGTCGCGCCGCCGCGCCATCCTGTTCAAGCAGCTCAATCGGCTGTGATCTGCACCGGCTTGCGGTTGTCGGCCAGATTGCGGTCGATCAGCAGCTGGCGGGGATCGACCGCCGCTTCGGCCGGCCGTTGGTCGACCGTCACCGTCACCGTGGCATCGCCCGCCTGCAGCAGATGCTTGCCGCGATAGAGCTCGCGCCGCGTTGAACCGCCGGCGTACACCGCCACCTCCACCGGCTCGTCATAGGCGCGCTGCGTCTCGCGGCCCTTGCCATCCGTCTCCAGTTTCGCCAGGCGCAGCTTCAGCGTCACATCCCATCGCCCATCCGCGCGGCGGCGCGCATCGGCCGCCGCCATGCGGTTGTCGTACAGGACGATGCGCTCGAACAGATCGGTGACCAGCGCTTGCTTGCCGGCCGGCGTTTCGGCGCGGATGAAGGCCAGCAGGTCGCGGCTGGTCGCATACGGCGTGCTGCGGTAGCGGTGCCGGTCCAGCAAGGCCTTCAGCGCGCGGTTCAGCGCCGCCTCGCCGATCTCGTCGCGCAGGCGGTAGAACACCAGGCTGCCCTTGCGGTACTCGATGTAGGCCTGGTTCTCGCTGCGGTACAGCGGCCGTTCCTCGCCCAGCTCCTTGCCGCGGCCGCTCAGGTAGGCGTCCAGGTCGAAGCGCAGGATGTGGCGCACCTTGCCGGCGCCGAACTGCCGCTCCATCACCATCAGCGCCGAATACTCGGCCAGCGATTCGGTCAGCATGCCGCTGCCCTGCACGTTGGCGGCGATCACCTGGTCGCCCCACCACTGATGCGCCACTTCATGCGCGGTAATGTAGAACACATGGTCCACGTCTTCCGGATCGCGCAAGTCGCTGATGAAGCCCAGCGATTCCGAGAACGGTATCAGGCCGGGAAAGCTGCGCGCGTACGGCTGGTATAGCGGGAACTCGACGATACGCAGCTGCCGGTCCGGGTAGGGGCCGAACTGCGCCGCGTAGTACCGCAAGGCCTGGCGCGCGCCGGCGGCCATGCTGTCGATATTCCATGCATGCCGGGCGTCGTAGTCCACCTCGATCGCCACGCCGTCCGCGCGCGCCTTGCGCACCTGCCAGCGTCCGGACTGGAAGGAGAAGAACGGCAGCACCGGGCGCTCCATCCGGTAGTGGAAATAGCGGCGGCCATCCTGTTCCCAGCTGCGCTGCAGCGTGCCCGGCGCGATCGCCGTCTGGTCGGCGCTGGTGGAGACGGTGGTGTCGAAGTCGACAAAGTCGGCGTCGATGCCCCATTGCTTCCAGTAGTTGCTGTAATGCGCACGCGGATCGTCCAGGTCGGGCATGCCATGCGGTTCGCCCAGGCCGCGCCGGCGCCGTTCGCCGCGGTCCTCGATTTCCAGCGACGGGTTGTAGCCCAGGTGCGGGAAGTAGTTCTCGATGGTGAAGTAAGTGCCGTTCAGATTCAGGCCATCGGCCTTGCCGCTGTTGGTGAAGCCGTCGTGGCGCACATCGACGACGAAATCGAGATCTATCGCGGCGCCCGGCGCCAGCGCCGTTTTCAGCTTGATCGCTTGCACTCCGAAACGTTGATCGTCGACGATTGCGCTGTACGGCGGCAGATGCGGGAAGCTGGTGACGGCGGCGGTGTCGGTTTGCAGGAGCAGCGTGGCTATCGGTGTCGCGCCGCGGTTCGTCAAGCGGTAGCTGCCGCGTATCGCCAGCCTGCGCTGCGCCGGATAGATGGCGACATCGGCCTTGATCGCCGCGATGCCGGGCTGCGGCAGTCCTTGATACCGGCGATATAGCTTCTCGTAGCCGGCGCGTTCGTCGAGCAGCTCGACGCTGGATTGATAGCGGTTCAGCACATTGGTGTTGTAGTAGATCCAGCCTCCGGTGGCGGCGAAGCCGGCCAGGCTGGCGGCCAGCGCCCAGCCGCCCACGCCACGCAGGCGGCCCGCCGCGCGCGCGCCGCGCTGGCGCCAGCCGGCGGCGCGCGCGGGCTGCTGGAAGGCCTGCGCCACGATCAGCAGCGCCGCCGCGCACAGCGCCCAATACAGCGCGAACCAGAGCCAGCCCGCGACCAGGCCGCCGTAGCCGTTCAGGTCGGAGTACACCAGCCGCGGCAACGCGGCGTAGCGGTACAGGCGGTGCTCCAGTCCCAGTGCGCCCAGCAGCGGGTCGAGCCAGACCAGCAGGATGGACAAGGCATAGCCGATGAACTTGTGATTGACCAGCACCTGTATCGCCAGCAAGGCCACCGCCAGCAGCACGAAGTAGCCGGCGTTGAGCAGCGTTCCTTGCAGATACAGCAGCGGTTCCAATGGCGCGCCGCCCTTGACGGCTTGCGTCGCGATGGCGGCCAGCACGCCGGCGCCCAGGAAGGCGGCGATCACGGCGACCAGCGCGCCGCACTTGGACAGCAACGGCAACCAGCCGGGCACCGGCAGCGCCTCGCTCAAGTCGGCGATCCTGGCCTGGCGGTCCTTGAAGGCCAGCTCTCCGCTATAGAACAACAGCACGATGGACAGCACGAAGTTGACGCCGTCGCCCAGCTCATCGAGCATCAGGCGCGTGAGCGGATACGGCACGCTGAGGAAGCGCATGCCGCCGACGCTGACGTTGACGATGAAGTTGGCCAGCGCCAGCAACAGCATCACCAGGAACGGCACGCTTCTGAGCACGCCGGCCACGTCGAACCGCAACAACGCCCAGAACTGCCGCCACGCGGCGGCGGCGCCGAAGCGCGGCGCCACGGGACGCCACTGCGCGCGCGCCGCCGGTAAAGCGGAAGCGGCCGGGGTCTGCGGCGCCAGCCGCCGGACCATGCGCGCAAACGCGCCATTCCAGCGCGCGCCAGTACCGGCGCGCTGCGGCTTGAACAGCCGGATAGTGGCCGCCAACAGGGCCAGGGCAAGTGCCGACCATAGCAGGCGGTTGATCAGCAACAGGCCGCTCACGGACGGCAGCCTGGTATTCATCTCGGCGCCGCTGTAGTAGCGCGTTGCCTGCGACAGCGCCCGCACGCCGAAGGGATCGAGCAGCGCCGCCACGGCGGCGCCAGCGGGACGGCTGGCCAGCAAGCCCGCCATCGCCCACAGCACGAAAAATCCCAGTACACCGACGTACACCATCAGCATCGAACGGGCGGCGACCGCCAGCAACATCAGCAACGCCGCCACGAACAGCAGGTTGGGCACGATGAAGACCGCAAAGCTCCACAGGTAGGGCGCCGCCCATACAGGCCCCAGCCGCTCGGGATCGGCGCTGGAGGTGGCGCAGCCCAGCACCATCGCCAGCACCACCAGCACGAACACCAGCAGGCAGGCCGCATAGCCCGCCATGAAGCGGCCGCCAAGGTAGTCGCGCTTGCGCATCGGCGTTGCGTAGAGCAGGTCGGCGATGCCAGCGTCGCTGTCGCGCAGCACGGCGCCGGCGATGAACACGGCCACCAGCAACATGGCGATCATGCTCAACACGGCCAGCTGGTTGGCCACCACCACCGGCGCGTTCAGGTGGACGTTGCCGATGCCGCCGCCCAGCCGGAAACTGCTGCTGCCGGCGGTCAGGAAGGCCGCCGCCATCAGCGGCAAGGTCAATACCCACAGCACCGGCTGGCGCAGCTGGTAGCGCAGGTCGAAACGGAAAAATTCCTGCCACATCGCGTTCTCCTCAGGCGGCCCGCAGTTGCAGGAAGAAGACGTCTTCCAGGTCCGGCTCGACGCGGCGGAAGCCCTCGTCCGGCTGGCTGTCGGCGTACACGTTGATCTGCGGCCGGCCGCCCACCAGGCGGCTCGACAGCACCGTGCAACGCTGCTGGTATTCGGCCAGCTCGCCGTCGCTGACGCTGCGGCGCCAGACGCGGTCCCGCAGCGCGGCGATGGCCGTCTGCGGCGCCCCCTCGATCAGCACCCTGCCCTTGGCGATCATCGCCATGCGCGGGCACAGGTCGGTCACGTCTGCCACGATATGGGTCGACAGGATCACCACCACGTTCTCGCCGATGCGCGCCAGCAGGTTAAGGAAGCGGTTGCGTTCATCGGGATCGAGGCCGGCGGTCGGCTCGTCGACGATCACCAGCCTGGGCGCGCCCAGCAAGGCCTGGGCGATGCCGAAGCGCTGCCGCATGCCGCCCGAGTAGCCGGCGACGGCGCGCTTGCGCGCCTCCCACAGATTGGTCAGCTGCAGCAGCGCCTCCACCGCTTCCTTGCGCTCGCCGCGATGGGCCAGGCCTTTCAATACGGCGAAGTGGTTCAGCAGCTCCAGCGCGCTGACCTTGGGATAGACGCCGAAGTCCTGCGGCAGGTAGCCGAGCTGGCGGCGCAGCGCGGCCTTGTCGGCGACGACGTCGACGCCGTTGAAGTGGATGGAGCCGCTGTCGGCATCCTGCAGCGTGGCGATGGTGCGCATCAGCGAGGACTTGCCGGCGCCGTTGGGGCCCAGCAGGCCAAACAGTCCGGTGGGAATCTCCAGGCTGATATGGTCGATGGCGTGGACGCCGTTGTCGTAGGTTTTGTTGAGCTGTTTCAGCGATAGCATGGGCTTGGACTCCGGTGAGAGGACCAGCCAGCGTAGCGCCGCCCTCCACTGATCGCCATTGCCGCCACACGAACGGCGCAAGGCGCTGGCCGAACGGTCGAAAACCGTGACGGGCGGCGCCGGCATGCTTGCTCCCTCCGCTCATGCAATATGCGCTATATTGCGCAAATAACCATCCACAGGGAAGACCACCATGAACATCGATACCACGGCGCTCGGCGACGCCAGCGCGGCGGCCTTCGCCGCGCAAAAGAAATCCGGCGGAGCCGACTTCGGGGCAGTGCTGGCGTCCAAGCAGCAGCCGACCGCCGCGCAGGAACTGAACGACTACATGCAGAAGTCGCCCGCCGAACGGATGGCGGAAATGATCCTGGAAAGCCTGGGCGAGACGCCGGAGTCGCTGGCGGCCAGGTCGCCGGAGGAGCAGGCGGCGCTCATGGCCAAGGTGGGCGCGATCCTTAAGCAGAAGATGGAAGTAGCCGCCGCCAAGGCATCCGGCGGCGGCACTGCAGTTTAGTACTTCAGCGCCGTGCGCAGCACCGGATACAGGTTGTAGCGCTCATCCCACGATGCGTGGCGGCGCGCGAAGAACTCCAGCCGCTTGGCCGGGCTCTTGTTGAACTCGGCGTCGTTGTCGAGCTTTTTCTGGAACTCCTCGCGCAGCGCCGGATCGGCCTCCAGCTGCGCGCGCGCCACGTCTTCCGCCACATACTCCTCCATGTACTCCTTGCGCTCGAAGGCGTTGTTGAATTCGCCCCAGGCCAGCAGCGAATCGGCGCCGCGCGGCTCCAGCATCGTCATCACCAGGCGCGCCTTCGGCTGCGCGATCGGCACGAACAGCGCGCCCTTGGCCACGCTGCGGCGCTCGCGTCCCCAGTCGCCTTCCACCGCCAGCGACTGATGGCCCTCGAACGACTGCGCGCCGAACTTGGTCTTGGTCGCGCGGAAGGTCTCCACTTCGGCCGACATCAGGTCCGACGCCATTACCTTGAAGGCGATGCCATGCTGTTTCAGTTTGGCGCCGATGCGGGCCGCGTCCGCCAGCGGCACCAGGTAGCCGCCCTTGGGCGCGGCGATCTTCAGGTCCGGCACCACTTCGTCGCGCAGCGGCAGGGTCCACATCTGCGGCTTGGTCTCGTCGTAGTGCGTCATCAGGCCGCCCGACACTTCCGAATGGCTGCGCGTGTACTCGTAGCCGGGGAACTCGATGGTCTTGGCGTTGAAGGTGGTGCGGTAGCTGATCGGGAAATCGGCACCGGCCATGTTCGCGGCGCGCGCGTCGGCCTCCTGCGTCATCTTCTGCCATTGCTTGCCGTGGGCGGCGACCTGCGACAACAGCGAGACGATGGTGTTGCGGGTGATGCGCACGCGGGTCGGGTAGTCCTTCCATGAATGGGTTTCGACCAGCATGGCGAAGCGGTTACGCAACGGGAAGTAGCCGGTCGAGAAGCGCGGCGTCGACATGCTGTCGACGAAGCCGGAGCTCGGATCGTCGTCGGCCGCGAACGCGATGTAGTACGGCTTGGGATCGGAACCCTGCGCCTTCAGGTCGGCGATCACCGCCGATTGCAGCGCCAGGCCGGCCCGCTTCAGCTCCTCGTCGCCACCGTGCACCGGCTCGACCTGGATCGAGACGTCGGGCTGGAACTTGGCGCCGTCGGTGACGTGCAGGTCGATGTAGGCCAGCGGGTCCCAGGCGTTCACCAGCGCCAGCATGGCCTGCATTTCCGGCGCGTCGGCTTTGACGTAGTCGCGGTTAAGGTTGTAGTTCTGCGCCGTGGTGCGCCAGCCCATTTCCACCGGGCCGCGCTGGTTCGGGCGGTTCCATTTGCCGAAGCGCTCATGGCCGTCGACGTTGAACACCGGGACGAACAGCAGCACCTGCTGGTCCAGCGCACCCGGCGCGGCCTTGTTCTCCAGCGCCTCGCGCAGCGCCAGGAAGCCGGCGTCCTTGCCGTCGATTTCGCCGGCGTGGATGCCGCCCTGCACCAGCAGCACCGGCACGCCGCGCTTCTTCGCCTGCTCGGCGCTCAAGGCGCCGCTGCGCGAGACGGCCAGCGCCAGCATCGGACGGCCTTCCGGCGTGCGGCCGAATTCAAAGCAGCGCACCTGTTTCGGATACGCCTTCTGGAAGCGCGCGCACAGGTCGACGACTTCGTCATAGCGGCCGGTGTTCTGGAAGCCGGAACGTTCGGCGACGGTGCTCAGTGGTGCGGAGGCTGGCGCGGCGGCGGCCAGGGTGGAGGTGGCGGCAAAGGCAAGCAGAATGGCGGAACGTATCATGGACTGGCTTCCAGCAAGGGTTGAATGGCCGGTGCCCGGCGGGGCCTACCCGCCGGCATCGGATCGCTGGAAATTATAGTCGGCTTTGCGCGCCGGCGATCATCGATCGCGGTTTTCCTGGCCGCCGGCCGCCAGCTCAGGCTTGCAGGTCGGGATCGGCGCGCAACACGCCGGCGATCCACTCGGCGAACACGCCCAGCCGCGGCGACGCCATGCGCCCCTGCGGGTACAGCAGGGAGATCGGCATCGGCGTCGGCGGCGTCGCCGCCAGCACCTCGACCAGCGCGCCGCTGGCCAGGTGGTGCCGCACCTGGTAGCGCGCCGCCTGGATCACGCCCATGCCCTGCAAGGCGCAGATGATGTAGGCGTCCGGATCGTTGACGGCGATCGCGCTGGGCACCTCCACCGTCACCACGCCGCCGTCGACCATGTAGTCCCAGTCGAAGGGGCGGCCGGTGCGGCCGGAAAAATGCGTCACGCCGCGATGCCCGCGCAAATCGGCCGGCGCGCGCGGCACGCCATGCGCGGCCAGGTAGGACGGCGCGGCGCAGGTCAGGAAGGCCATGCTGCCCAGGCGCCGGCCGATCATCGCCGAATCCTGCAGCTCGCCCACCCGCAGCGAGCAGTCCAGGCCTTCCTGCGTCAGGTCCGTCAGGCGCTCGTTCAGGCTGATGACCAGGTCGAGCTCCGGGTACTCGCGGCAAAACGCGGGAATGTGCGGCATCACCACGTTGCGGCCGACCGCGCCCGGCAGCTCCACCCGCAGCCGGCCCTGCGGCTTGCTGCGGCCGTGGCCGCGAAACGCGCCCTCGGCGTCCTCCACCGCCTGCAGGATCTCCAGGCACTTCTTGAAATAGTCGGCGCCGTCCGGCGTCAGCGACAGGCGGCGCGTGGTCCGTTGCAGCAGCTGGGTGCCGAGGAAGGCTTCCAGCTTCTGGATGGTGGCCGTCAGCGCGGCGCGCGGCAGGTCCAGCGTTTCGGCGGCGCGCGTGTAGCTGTTGGCCTCGACGATGCGCACGAAGGTCTGCATGGCCTTGAGTCTGTCCATGATTGTTCATATAAAGTGAAAAGTATGGGAGCATTATGCACTGATTATCTTTGCCCGGTTCTTCTCTAGACTCTGTCCATACCCACTGACCCACGGAGTCCGCATGAACCATCCCGCACAAGACGACATCAGCCCCGGCATGGTGCTGCTGCTGGCCGCCGCGACCGGCCTGATCGTCGCCAACCTGTACTACGCGCAAACCCTGGTCGGCCCGATCAGCGCCGCCACCGGGCTGTCGCCGCAGGCGGCCGGCCTGATCGTCACGCTGACGCAGATCGGCTACACCCTCGGCCTGCTGTTCGTGGTGCCGCTGGGCGACCTGCTGGAGAACCGCCGCCTGATCGTCACCGGCCTGCTGTTCACCGCCGCCATGCTGGTGCTGGCCGCGCTCAGCACCAGCGCCTGGATGTTCCTGACCGCCGCGCTGGGCATCGGCCTGGGCTCGGTGGCGGCGCAGATCATCGTGCCGTTCGCCGCCCACCTGTCGAAAGAGGAGACGCGCGGCCACACGGTCGGCAAGGTGGTCAGCGGCCTGCTGCTGGGGATCATGCTGGCCCGCCCCGCCGCCAGCCTGATCGCCGACGCCAGCAACTGGCACGTGGTGTTCGGCGGCGCCGCCGTGGTGGTGCTGGCGCTGGCGCTGGTGCTGCGCGCCAGGCTGCCGCTGCGCGCGCCGGCCGCAAAGATCGCCTATCCGGCGCTGATGGCGTCCCTCTGGCAGCTGTTCCTGCGCACGCCGCTGCTGCGCCGCCGCGCCGCCTACCACGCCGGCCTGTTCGGTTCCTTCAGCCTGTTCTGGACCGTCACTCCGCTGATGCTGGCCGGCCCGCAGTTCCACCTGTCGCAGACCGGCATCGCGGTGTTCGCGCTGGTCGGCATGGCGGGCGCGGTGGCCTCGCCGATCGCCGGCCGCCTGGCCGACGCCGGCCACACGCTGATGGCGACCGCCGCCGCGCTGGCGCTGGGCGTGGTCGGCTTTGCCTTGCCGCTGCTGGCGCCGCAGGCTGCGCAGCTGCGCAACCTGGCGCTGGCGATCCTGGTGATCGCGTCGATCGTGCTGGACATGGGCGTGGCGGCCAACCTGGTGCTGGGCCAGCGCGCCATCTTCACGCTGGGCGCGGACCTGCGCAGCCGCCTGAACGGCGTCTACTTCGCGCTGTTCTTCGCCGGTGGCGCGCTCGGTTCGGCGCTGGGCGGCTGGATGTACGCCACCCACGGCTGGCACGCGGCGCTGTTGTCCGGCATGGCCTTCCCCGCCCTGGCGCTGCTGTACTGGCTGACCGAGTATGCCGGCCACGCTGCGGCGCGCGGCAAGGCGGTGGTTTAGGAGCGGAGCCGGGTGCTGGCCCGAATGCGGCATATGATGGCCTCTCAGCGCAAGTCAGGCCATGCGGCGGCTGGCAAGATGGAGTCCTCGTCAACCACAGGAGATTGCATCATGCGAGCACAGGACATCTTGCCGGAGCACGTCAACACCGGAGAATTCAACGGCGTCACCGTCAGGAAGGGCACCGTCGGCGCCTTCCTGGCCAATGCCCGCACCTTGCAGGCGGAGGGCAGCACGGAACAGGCCCGCGCCGAGGCGCGGGCCGACATCGTCGACGCGCTGCCGGCCATGGCGGCGCTGGGCATCTTCGACGTCTTCGAGATCAGCGATCCGGCGCTGCGCGAACTGGTCGCGCGGCACCGGCCTGCTTAGAAGCCGACGCTGTTTTGTGGTCGAATCGTCAGGCGCGCCGGGCGGACGCGGCGTTCTTAATCTACCGGGATGAGTCGCATGACATGAAGCACTATGGCGTCTACGTCGACATCAACGCCCTGCTGCCGATCAATCCACAAGCGCTGGTCGGCCTGCAATCCTGGTTCGATACCGTCTGCTCGCTGCGCAAGGTGTAAGCACATCGTCATTCCCGCGCAGGCGGGAATCCATACTGAGCTTGCCGCAAAGGCGAACTATGGCAGCACTTGAAGCTGTGCATGGATTCCCGCTTTCGCGGGAGTGACGGGGACGCATTGCTGCTTTTCAGGCAGCGTTGGTGTGGCTGGCAGCCGGCTTGCCGAAGGCCGCCAGCAACGCCGCCTCCTTCTGCTTGGCCGCCTTGAAGTGACGCTCCTTCACATGGCCGTAGCCGCGGATGTCTTCCGGGATGCTGGCGATGGCCACGGCCTGCGACAGGTTCTCGGCCGTCAGCTTCGGCAGCAGCGAGGTCACGGTGTCGCGGTACTCGCCGATCAGCGCGCGTTCCATCTTGCGCTCCGCCGTGTAGCCGAAGATGTCCAGCTTGGAGCCGCGCAGGCCCTTGAACTTGGCCAGAACGCCGAACGCCTTCATCATCCACGGGCCGAATTCCTGCTTGATCAGGTGGCCTTCGGCATCGTGCTTGGCCAGCAGCGGCGGCGCCAGGTGGAACTTCAGCTTGATGTCGCCTTCGAACATGCCGGCGATCTTCTGCTGGAATGCACCGTCGGTGTACAGGCGCGCGACTTCATACTCGTCCTTGTACGCCATCAGCTTGTAGAAGTAGCGCGCCACGGCTTCGCTCAGGCGGGTGGTCTTGCCCAGCTTGGCCTCTTCCGCGCGCACCTGGTCGACAAACGATTTATACTGTTTAGCATAATCCGCGTCCTGGTAGGCGGTCAGCAGCTCGACGCGGCGGGCGACGACATCGTCCAGCGTCTGGATGCGCTTGAACTCGATCACCTTGGCCGGCGTGGTCAGCTTGGTGACGGATGCCAGGTCGTGGGCGGCGGTGCGGCCCCAGTTGAAGGCCGATTTGTTGAAGCCCACCGACACGCCATTGAGTTCGATCGCCTTGATCAGCGACGCTTCGCTCAGCGGCACATGGCCCTTCTGGAACGCGTAGCCGAGCATGAACATATTGGTGGCGATCGAGTCGCCCATCAGCGCGGTGGCGATCTGGCCGGCGTCGACGAAGTCCACCAGCTCGTTGCCGCAGGCCCTGACGATTTCGCCGCGCGACGAAGCATCCGGGAACTGCCAGTCCGGATTCTTCACAAACGCCGCCGTCGACGAGCCGGTCGAGTTGATCATCGCGTGCGTGCGGCCTTCGCCCATGCGCGACAAGGCGTCGCGCGAGGCGGTGACGATCAGGTCGCAGCCCACCACCAGGTCGGCGCTGCCGGTGCCGACGCGGGTCGAGTGCAGGTCGGCCTGCTTATCCGCCAGGCGCACGTGCGACATCACCGGGCCGCCCTTCTGGGCCAGTCCGCTCATGTCCAGCACGATGGCGCCCTTGCCTTCGACGTGCGCGGCCACTGCCAGGATCTGGCCGACCGTCACCACGCCGGTGCCGCCGATGCCGGTGATCAGGATGCCGTACGGCGTCGCCGTCGACGGCAGCACCGGCGCAGGCAACACCGCTTGCGGGCCCGCATTGGGACCACCTTCGACGGCGGCCTTCTTCGGCTTCTTCAGCGCGCCGCCTTCGACCGTCACAAAGCTCGGGCAGAAACCGGTGGTGCAGGAGAAGTCCTTGTTGCAGGACGACTGGTTGATCTGGCGCTTGCGGCCCAGTTCCGTCTCCAGCGGCTCCACCGACAGGCAGTTGGACTGCACGGAGCAATCGCCGCAGCCTTCGCAGACGGCTTCGTTGATGACGGCGCGCTTGGCCGGATCAGGGTATTCATTGCGCTTCCGGCGGCGACGCTTCTCGGAGGCGCAGGTCTGGTCGTAGATCATGGCCGACACGCCCGGCTTGTCGCGCAGTTCGCGCTGCACGTCCATCAATTCGCTGCGATGGCGCACGGTGACGCCTTCCGCCCATTTGTAGTCGGCCGGGTATTTTTCCGGCTCGTCGGTGACGACGATGATCGGCGTGACGCCTTCGGCGGCGATCTGGCGCGAGATCATGCCCGGATCGAGCGGACCGTCGAACTGCTGGCCGCCGGTCATGGCGACGGCGTCGTTGAACAGGATCTTGTAGGTGATGTTGACCTTGGCCGCCACCGCCGCGCGGATCGCCAGGATCCCGGAGTGGAAGTAGGTGCCGTCGCCCAGGTTGGTGAAGACGTGCTTCTCGTTGGTGAACGGCGCCTGGCCCACCCAGGTCACGCCCTCGGCGCCCATGTGGGTGAAGGTCGAGGTTTCGCGGTCCATCCACAGCACCATGTAGTGGCAGCCGATGCCGGCCAGCGCGCGCGAGCCTTCCGGCACCTTGGTCGAGGTGTTGTGCGGGCAGCCGGAGCAGAAGAACGGCGTGCGGTCGGTTTCCGGATTCGGCTTGGACGGCAGCGTTTTGAGCGCCAGTTCCTTCGCCTCCAGGAAGGCCACGCGCTCCTGCACGCGCTGCGCCACCGGATGGCCGGCGCAGTAGTGGGCGATGCGCGAGGCGATGGCGCGCGCGATCTGCGCCGGGTTCAGCTCATAGGTGGCCGGCAGCAGCCAGTCGCCGTGGCCGGTCTTGCCCTTGTTGCTCCATTCGCCGGTGTCGTCGAACTTGCCGACCACGCGCGGACGTTCGCCGTCCGGCAGGTTGTACAGCTCTTCCTTCAGCGCGTATTCGAGGATCTGGCGTTTTTCTTCGACCACCAGGATCTCGTCCAGGCCCTTGGCGAATTCGTGCACGCCGTCCGCTTCCAGCGGCCAGGTCATGCCGATCTTGTACAGGCGGATGCCGATGTCGGCGGCGGCCTGCTCGTCGATGCCCAGGTCGGACAGCGCCTGGCGCGTGTCCAGGTAGGATTTGCCGGCGGTGATGATGCCGATCTTCGCCTTCGGCGAATCCCAGATGATCTTGTTGAGTTTATTCGCGCGGCAGTAGGCCAGCGCGGCGTACCACTTGTAGCTGTTCATCCGCACTTCCATATCGAGCACGGTGTCCGGCCAGCGGATATTCAGGCCGCCGGCTGGCAGCTCGAAGTCGGTCGGCAGTTCGATCTTGACGCGGTCAGGGTCGAAGTCCACCACGGCGCCGGATTCGATGATGTCGGTGACGCACTTCATCGACACCCACAGGCCGGTGTAGCGGCTCATGGCCCAGGCGTGCAGGCCGTAGTCGATGTATTCCTGCACCGACGACGGATACAGCACCGGGATGCCGCAGGCGTTGAGGATGTGGTCCGACTGGTGGGCGGTGGACGAGGATTTGGCCGCGTGGTCGTCGCCGGCCAGCACCAGCACGCCGCCGTGCTTGGCGGAACCGGCGTTGTTGGCGTGCTTGAAGACGTCGCCGCAGCGGTCTACGCCGGGGCCCTTGCCGTACCACATGGAGAAGACGCCGTCGTATTTGGCGTCCTGGAAAAGATTGGTTTGCTGCGTGCCCCAGACCGCGGTGGCGGCCAGGTCTTCGTTCATCCCGGGATGGAACTTGACGTGGTGGGCGTCCAGGTACTTCTTGGCCTTCATCGCCGTCATGTCGACGCTGGTGACCGGGGAACCGCGATAGCCGGTGATGTAGCCGGCGGTGTTCAGGCCTGCCTTCAGGTCCCGTTCGCGCTGCATCATCGGTAGACGGATCAGGGCCTGGGTGCCGGTCATGAAGGCCCGGCCGCGTTCCAGCGTCCACTTGTCGTCGAGAGAAATTTCGTTGTCCGAGTGCGTGCCCGGCTCCAGTTGCGAGCCCTTGTGAGGTGCGTTCATTGTGTCTCCATTATTCTTTAAGCCATGCGCTACAGGGCCTCGTTGGCCCATTCGCGCGCGATCCGCCGGCTCTTGTGGAGACGGCGGAACGGAAAAATGTGGTTTTTTATAGGGTACCACAGGCCTGCGCCCCGTTCTGTGCGGGACTACCGGCTTTCCACCCTTGTTACTCAGGCGGCGGTAGGGTCTTTCAGCACGCCGCGCTTGATCTGATCGAGCTCGATCGATTCGAACAGCGCGCGGAAGTTACCTTCGCCGAAGCCCTGGTCGCCCTTGCGCTGGATGATCTCGAAGAAGATCGGTCCGATGACGTTCTGGCTGAAGATCTGCAGCAGCAGTTCGCGCTCGGTCTCGTTGCTATGGCCGTCGATCAGGATGCGCAGGCGGCGCAGGTCTTCCAGCGACTCGCCGTGGTTAGGCAGGCGGCGGTTGACCAGTTCATAGTAGGTCTCGATCGTGTCCTGGAAGACGATGCCGGCCTTCTTCATGGTCTCGACGGACGAGTAGATGTCGTCGGTGCCCAGCGCGATGTGCTGGATGCCTTCGCCGTGGTACTCGTCGAGGTACTCGGCGATCTGCGACTTGTCGTCCGACGATTCATTGATCGGGATGCGCACTTTGCCGCATGGCGACGTCATGGCTTTCGACTTCAGGCCGGTCAGCTTGCCTTCGATGTCGAAGTAGCGCACTTCGCGGAAATTGAACATCTTCTCGTAGAAGTCCGCCCATTCCTTCATGCGGCCGCGGTGGACGTTGTTGGTCAGGTGGTCGATATAGGTCAGGCCATGGCCGACCGGGTTGGCGACCGCGCCAGGGATGGCGACGAAGTCGACGTCGTAGATGCTGATGTCGCCGATGGCGCCTTGCTCGCCGCCGTTCTTGCCGCGCCAGCGGTCGACCAGGTAGATCAGCGAATCGCCCACGCCCTTGATGGCGGGGATGTTCAGCTCCATCGGACCGGTCTTGTTATCGAAGCCCCAGGCGCCCTGCTCCAGCGCGCGCTTGTAGGCGAACGCGGAATCCTGCACGCGGATCGCGATGGCGCACACGGACGGGCCGTGGTGGCGGGCGAAGCGCTGGGCGAAGGAGTCCTGCTCGGCGTTGATCAGGAAGTTGATGTCGCCCTGGCGGTACAGGGTCACGTCCTTGTGGCGGTGACGGGCGATAGCGGTAAAACCCATGCTTTCGAACAGCGCGCCCAGTGCCTTTGGATCGGGTGCTGCGTATTCGACAAACTCAAAACCATCGGTACCCATAGGGTTGTCCCAAGGCGTAAATTTCATGCGAGTCTCCTTCTTTGAATAGCGCACAGTATAGACCCGCTTCACCAGCATTAAATTGCAAACAATTCCCATGGATTGCCAATGTGCGCAATAATATTGCCTGAACCATGATTTTTTGAGGTATTTATGACCAAAATTGCGCTGGACAAAACCGACCGTAAAATTTTGTCAATTCTGCAGGCCGACGGCCGGCTGTCGAACCAGGATGTGGCGGAACTGGTGGCCTTGTCGCCGTCGCCCTGCCTGCGCCGCATCAAGCGGCTGGAAGAGGCGGGCGTGATCCGCCAGTACGTGGCGTTGCTGGACCCGGACAAGATCGGCCTGGGCCTGCTGGCCTACGTCAACGTGCGGCTGGAGAAGCACAGCGATGCGGCGGCGCACAGCAACGCCCGCGCGCTCGGCGCGCCCAACGCGCCGGTGTCGCCGCGCGCGGATTTCGCGGTGTCGGTGGAGCAGTGGCCGGAAGTGGTGGCCTGCTATGCGATGACGGGCGAAATGGATTACCTGCTGCGGGTGCACGTGGAAGACATGGACCACTTCTCGCGCTTCATGATGGCGACGCTGCTGCGCCACCCGGCGGTGCTGGACGTGAAATCCTCGTTCGCCCTGCAGCGCATCAAGGACACCACCGCGCTGCCGCTGGTTTGAACCCCGCGTGCCTTTAGCGATACGCTTGCTGCTCCGCTTAGGGGTCGGACCCCGGAGAGGGTCCGGCCCCGCCTGGCCGTGCGGGGTGCGGCTCAGGAAGTAAGGTGGCGGTCCAGGTGCTGGACGAAAGGTTCCGGCGCCAGAAAGCCGATCACGCGGCTGTTGGGGATTTCCTTGCCGCCGTTGAACAGGATGATGCCCGGTGGGCCGAACAGGCCGAAGCGCTTCATCAAGGCCTTGTCGTCGGCGCTGTTGGCGGTGACGTCCACCTGGATCAAACGCACCTGCTTCAACTTGCCGCTGACGGCCGGCTTGGAGAAGGTGAAGCGCTCCATCTCCTTGCAGGACACGCACCAGTCGGCGTAGAAGTCCAGCATCACCGGCGTGGTGCTCGACGCCAGCACCTGATCCAGTTCGGCCACGGTCTTGATGCGGCTGAAGCGGATCTCCTCGCCGGCCGGCGCCGCGCCTCCGGTGCGGGCGAGGCTCAGGTGGCCCAGCGGTTGCAGCACGTCGCGGCCGGCGCTGGCGGCGCCCGCCAGTTCAAGCAAGCCGCCGACCAGGAAGGCCAGTCCCAGCGTCTTGCCGACATAGGCGCCCAGGCCCGCGCCGCTCTTCGCAGGCAACGGCTCGAACACATGCAGGAACACTGCGCACAACAGCGCGAACATGCCCCACAAAGCCATCATCACTGTCACCGGGAACACCGGCGTGATCATCCAGATCGCCACCGCGATCAGCAGCAGGCCGAAGATTTTCTTCACGCCGTTCATCCAGGCGCCGGCGCGCGGCAGCAGGCTGCCGGCCGAGATCCCGGTCAACAGCAGCGGCACGCTCATGCCGACCGCCATCGAGAACAGGGCCCAGCCGCCGGTCCAGACGTTGCGCGTCTGGCTGATGTAGAGCAGCGCCCCGGCCAGCGGCCCGGCCACGCACGGGCCGACGATCAGCGCCGACAAGGCGCCCATGACGAACACGCCGGCGAAGCGGCCGCCGCCCATATTGCCGCTGGTCGCGCTCAAGCGGCTTTGCAGGGCGCTCGGCAGCTGCAACTGGTAGACATCGAACATCGACAAGGCCAGGCCGACCAGCAGCGCGCCGAAGGTCAGCAGCACCCACGGCTTTTGCAGTGCGCCGGCCAGCCCTTCGCCGGCCAGGCCTGCCGCCACGCCGAGCGAGGTGTAGACCAGCGCCATGCCCAGGCAATACGCCAGCGCCAGCGAGAAGCCGCGGCTGCGCGACACCGCGCCTTCGCCGACGATGATCGAGGACAGGATGGGCACCATCGGCAGCACGCACGGCGTGAACGACAGCAGCAGGCCGAAGGCGAGGAAGGCCAGCCCGATGCGCCATGCGCTGCCGCTTTGCAGCGTGCGCTGGGCCAGCGAGCTGTCGTCTTCATGGTCCGGCGCGGCGGCCGATGCTGCCGGCGCGCCGGCCGCCGTGGGCGACACGCCGGTCGACGGCGCCTCAACGGCCACCAGCTTGCCCGGCGCCGATGGATCGACGCGGTAGCTCTGCGTCGCCGGCGAATAGCACAGGCCCGCGTCCGCGCAGCCCTGATAACCCACTTGCAGCGTGAACGCCGCCGTGGCGGCAACCGGCAGTTTGACCACCAGACTGTCCTGGTAAGTCTCCATCTCCTGGTTGAAGTTGGTGTCGAACTTGCGCAGCCCTGCCGGCAGCGCCGGCGCTTCCAGCTGCGCGCCATCCGCTTTGAAACTCAAGCGGTCCCGGTACAAATGATAGCCCGGTGCGATTGCCCACGACAGGCGAACCGTGTGCGCATCGACCAGCTCACCCTTCAGCTGGAACGCCTGATCCGGCTCCAGGAAATCATCCGCCCGTGCGCCGGGGGCCAGTGCAACCACCGCCACCAGCAGCGCCATCAAGCGCGTCATCCAATTGTTCATCATTTCCATCCTATTCAAACATCCCTGAACAGCATCTGTCCCTGATCGTTCACGGCCAGATACCCCATGTCCGACGCATTCAAAAAATTCAAGCCATCCCGCTGCTTCAGCATCGCGATGGTCGAGCAGCTGCCGGCGGCGATCGCCATCGGCGCCAGCACGCTGACCGAGCGCCAGTAGCGCACCGGCATGCCGTCGCGCGGATCGAGGATGTGGCAGTAGCGCCGCCCATCGAGCTCGAAGTAGCGCTCATAGTCGCCGCTGGTGGCCAGCGCGCCGGTGCTGACCGGTATGCTCGCGATCACGCTGTCCGCATCGCGCGGGTCCTGGATGCCGATGTTCCACGGCCGCCCGTTCAGGCGCGGACCGATGAAGCGCATGTCGCCGCCCAGGTTCACATAACCATGCCTGACGCCCGCGTCGGCCAGCAGCGCCGCCGCGCGGTCCGCCGCATACTCCTTGCCGAAGCCGCCGAAATCGATCTCCATGCCGGCCTGGCGCAGATACACATCCTGCGCGCCGCAAGCCACCTTGTCCCAGCCGACCAGCGCCAGCAAGGGCTCCAGCACTTCCCTGCGCGGCACCTTGGGCTGGCGAAAATCCCAGGCCCGCCGCAGCACACCGGAGGTGATGTCGAACAGCCCCTCGCTGGCGCCGTGCAGCGCCGCCGCGTAGCCCATCAACGACATGGTCTCGCTGTCGCAATCCACCGCCTCCTTGCCTGCCGCCGCGTTGATGCGCGAGACGACGCTGTCCGGCCGGTAGCGCGAATACTTGGTTTCGATACGCAGCACCTCGTCCATGGCGCGCTGCGCCAGCAGCGCCGCCGACTGCGCGTCCGGCGCGGCAAACCGCAACTCGCAGCGGCTGGCCATGGCCTGGAACGTGGTGCGGTGAATTGCGTCGATCATTTTGCGTCGATCATTTTGCTTCTACCACTGCCGGTTGATCGCTATCTGTATCGTCTGCGCCCGCAACGCATCCAGGCCAGGACTGCCTTCGTGGAACAGGCGCCAGCTGCCGCGCTGCTGGTACACCGCCGCCTTCACATCGGCGGACCACAGCTTGTCCAGCTGCTTGCTGACCTTTAGCCCCAACGTCACCGCGCCGAAACCGGACAGGCGCTGGTCGGCCGACATGTAGCCGCTGCCGTTGTACCCCGGCGGGAACGGCGCACCCAGCTTGGCGTCGTAGAACGGATCGTAGTAGAAGCTCGCCGCGCTCTGCGAATACAGCCGCACTTCCGGCGTCACGGTCCAGCCCTGCGACAGCGGCTGCACATATTCGGCGCCCAGCGTATGCCCGCGCACGCCGAAACTGTCGCGGTAGTAGCGGTAGGACAGCCGGCTGGTGCCGCCGGTAGACGCCAGGTGGTGATTCCAGCGCGCCAGCAGCGTGCTCTCGTTGCGGCTGCGCGGACGGTTGTCCAGCGCCTTGTACGGATCGGAGAAATAGCCCTCGCCTTGGCTGTGCGTCAGCGTCAGCTGGGCGATGTCATTGGCCGTCAGCACCTGCGTCACGCCCAGCAGCAGGCTGCTGGTGCGCTTCTTCTCGTGGCTGACAATCTTGTTGACCGGATCGATGCGATCGTCCACGTGGCCGACGCCGACGGTCCACGTGGTGTTCTTGCTCTCGCTCTCCATGCTGGCTTGCAGCGACAGCGCGCGCGACACGTAATCGTGCTCGCTCGAATACGCCGCGCCGACGGTCACGCTGCCCCGTTCGAAATAGCGGGTCGCCGACGCATCGCCCGCCGTGCGATGGTCCTGCATGTGCGAGGCGCCGGAGATCGCCGTGTGATAGCGCGGCGAAGCGCCCGACACATCGTCCGACACCAGCGAGGCGCCGATGCTCCACACACCGGCCACCGGCGCCATGATAGCCACCGACGGCGAATGCACGGTGATGCGGTCCAGGCCAGACTGGCTGTCCTTGTAGTTCAGATAGCCCAGCGTGATGTTGCCGTTGGCCGGCGGCGTTTCGGCATGCGCCTGCACGCCGGGCAGCATCAGCGCCGCCGTCATGAGGGAGGCGGCCAAGCCGCGCCCCGATGCCTTGTCTTCGTTACTCGTCATGGTGGTCCTCAATTGCAGCCGCAACCGCCGCCACCCACACCGGCGCCGCCGGACGAAGCCTCGCGGCTGGTGTAGATATGGTCGTCGAAGCGTGTGAACATATGGCCGTCGCCGAAGGTCATCTCGGAGCGCGCCAGCGTGCCCTTCTCCCAGGGCCGCACATTGCCCAGCGAAGTACAGCCGGACAGGCCGGCCGCCAGCGCGATCAACAGTAGCGATTTCATTTAACGACTCCCAACGCGTTCTGGATTTTGCTTTCCAACTCGGCGCGGTCGGTGTCGCGGAAGCCGGAATGCTCCAGCAGCACCTTGCCGTCCGGTCCAATCAGCACGCTGCTCGGCATGCCCTTGATGCCGTAGCTGCGCGGCGTGGCGCCTTGCGGATCGAAGCCGATGGAGAAGCGCGCCGGCGTCGTCGTCAGGAACTGGCGCGCGTCGGCGCTGTTGGCGTCGACGTTGACGCCGATGATCTGCAAACCCCTGGCGCCGTACTTGGCCTGCATCTCGTTCATCCACGGGAAGGACTGGCGGCACGGGCCGCACCAGGAGGCCCAGAAGTCCACATACACCACCTTGCCCTGCAGCTTGGCCAGCTTCACCGCGCCGTCCACTCCTTGCAGGTCGAACTGCGGCGCGGCGGCGCCCTTCTCCAGCGCCCAGGCCGGGGCTGCGCTCAACGCGGCAGCCAGCATCGCGATTGTGATCGGTTTCATGTCAGCCTCCGATGCGTTTCGATTGCCGGCGGCGCCAGCCGATCGCGATGGCCGCCGCGATCATCAGGAACACCATCATCGGGTCGTTGACGTCGTCCGAGGCCGAGCAACCGCCGCCGCCTTTGTTTGTCGGCGCGGCGTTGCTTGCCGCCGCCGTACCCTGGCCGCTCAGCGCGATGGTCCAGCTGCTGCCGGCGACGCTGGCCTGTATCGCCACGCTGCCGCTGTTGCCGCCGGCGTTGAGCGGCGTGTAGCCCACCACCAGATCGCACGAGGCGCCCGGCGCCAGCGTGACCGGGAAGGCCGCGCAGCCGGTGCTGTCCGCCACGGCGGCGAACGGGCCGGTGTAGGCGGCGCTGGCCAGCGTGACGGCGGCGGCGCCGCTATTGGTCAGCGTGAAGCGGCGCGTCGGCGCGGCGCTGCCGATGACGACGGCGCCGAAATCGAAGCTCTGCGGTGCTATCGTCAGCGACGGCGTGCTGATGGCGACGGCCACGCCGTTGCCCTGCAACGCCAGATGGAACTGCGCGCCGCCGTCGGTCACTAGCAGCAGGTCGGCGCTGCGGGCGCCGGCGGCGACGGGTTTGAAGGCGGTGGTCAGCGTGCAGCTGGCGCCCGGCGCGACGGCGGCGCTGGCGGCGCAGCTGCCGCCGAGGACAAAGTCGCCCGGCTGGTTGCCGCCCAGCGTCAGCGTGGCGATGCTCAGCGAGGCGTTGCCGCTGTTGGACAACGTGGTCGTATGCACCACCGCGCTGCTGCCGACCTGGGTATCGGCGAAGACTATCGGACCGGCTTCGGACAGCAGCGGCGTCGCCGTGGCCTGCTTGGTTCCGCTGCCGGTGATGCCCACTTGCAGCGCAGCCGCATTCGACGTCACCGCCAGCGCCGCCGCGACCGCGCCTTCGATCGTCGGCGCAAAGCGCACCGGCACGGCGCAGCTGGCGCCCACCGCCAGGCTGCCGCCGCAATTGCTGCCGCCCAGGCTGAAGCTGGCCGCGCCGGAACCGGTCAAGCCGATGTTGTTCAAACTGATGGCGACATTGCCGGTATTGGCCAGCGTGACCGTCTGCGCCACTGCGGCGGAACCGATGGTCTGCGCGCCGAAGGCGATGGCCGAAGGCGTGGCCGTCAAGGCCGGCGCCGGCGTGGCGGCGCTGCCGGACAGGCCGACCGTGGCGCTGCCGTTGGATGCGTTGGAGGCCAGCGTCAGGCTGGCGGAGAAAGCGCCTGCTGCAACCGGCAACGCTTGCAGCGTCACCGTGCAGCTGCCGCCGGCAGGCACCGGCGTGGCGACGGCGCAGCCGCCGCCCAGCGTGAAGATGCCGGCATTGGCGCCGCCCAGCGCGATGGAGCTGAAGCTCAGCGCGGCCTGGCCGCTGTTACTGACGGTGATGGTCGATGTGGCGGAAGCAGATCCCGTCAGCAGCGTGCCGAAGTTGACGCTGGCCGCGGACAAGGCGATGGTGGCCTGCGGTGTGGCGTTGCCCGTTCCGCCGAGCGCGACGCTGCTGCTGCCGCCGGTGGCGTTGTGCGTGATGGTCAGCGAAGCCGAGCGCGCGCCCGCCGCCGTCGGCCTGAAGCTGGCCTGCACGGTGCAGCTGGCGCCCGCCGCGACGGCGCCGCCGTTGGCGCAACTGCCGCCGGCGACACTGAAGTCGCCCGCCGCCGCGCCGGCGATGGAGATGGTGCCGATATTGAGCGTGGCGTTGCCGGTATTGCTCAAGGTGGCGGCCAGCGGACTGGCCGTCTGGCCGATATTGGCGCCGCTGAAGGTCAGGCTGGCCGGCGCCAGCGAGGCTGCCGGCGCCGCCACCACGTTCGGATTGCCTATGAAGGCGGCCAGGTCGTCCAACTCCGTGGCGCTGAATTTTCCGCTGAACAGGCTGCCCATGCCGCCCTTGTTGGCGGCGATGGCGTTCTGGATCACGGACGGCTGGTTGGCCGCCGCCAGGATGCCGTTGACGTTATTCGCCGGCGAGGCGCTATGGCAGGAGGCGCACGTGGCGCCGCCGGACACCGGCCCGTTCAAATACAGGCTCTTGCCGTTCAAGGCATCGGCCGCATTGGCGCCCTGCCCCATCACACCGACCAGCAGGACCGCAGTCCACCGAAGCCGGAACACCTTTGCTAACAAGCCTGTCATGACACTCTCCTGAAGTTTGCTCTGAAAATTGATCTATAAGCTGCAAACAGAGATCGCAAAGGCATTCATGCCGCTGTGCGCCAGCGCGCACCAGCTCCAGCTTCGGCTGCGCTGGTAAAGCAGCGCCAGCGCCAGTCCCGGCGCCAGCACCGCCAGCGCGTGCTGCCAGCCGGAGCCTATATGCAGCAAGCCGAAAACCGCCGTCGACACCAGCACGGGTCCGCCCTGCGTCAAAGGCAGGCCGCCGTTGCCGGCGGCCAGCTGGCGCGTCATCCACTCCTGTAGCCCGGCCCTGACCACGCATTCCTCCAGCGCCGGCGAGAGCAGCAGCAGGCGTAGGCAGACGGCGAAGTCCGGCGCCTGCAACTGCGTGCTGCAAAATTGAGTAATCGACGACACGGAATATGGATGGTCTTTGCTGCCGGTTGCGTATCTTGTCCGACCGTTCATACCCGGCCGCGCAGCAAAGGTTCTAGCGGGGAGAGATTTATTTTCGGCCGAGCAGGCGGTCGAGCCATTTCGCGGCGATGCGCTTGTTGGCTTTGAGGGTGTAGTCCAGCGTGGCGAATTGCTCGTCCAGCGCTTCTTGCAGCATGCTGGCCGGATTGGCCGGCAGAAGTTTCAGGTAGGCGTCCGCTTCGCCGTAGTCGCGATGGATCTGCATGCCGGCTTTTTTCGCTATGTGCATCATGGTCTTGTTGGACGACAGGCAGTGCATGTACAAGGTGTCGACGTCGTTGTTGCGGCAATGGATGGCGGCGCGCTCGAACAACTTGGTGCCCATGCCCATGCCGCGCGCCGAACGGCTGACAGATACGCCGAATTCCGCCACCCTTTCCTTGTCGGTGACGGCGCTCTTCGATTCACCGCGCGGCGCGAACGCCAGGTGGCCCACCGCCACCAGCTTGAACACGCGGTTGTAGACGCCGAACACCATGTCGCGCGCGAAGTCGATGCGGTTGACGTAGTTCGCCACCTGCTCGTCCGGCAGCACGGTGCCGAAGCGCAGCAGGCGGTCGCTGTCCTCGAGGCCGAGGAAGTGCCTGACCATGCGCCGCCGATCGCGCTCGCGCAACTCCTTGACCAGAACCGTAGGACGGCGTTTGCCGTCCTTGTGCTTGCCCCAGCGGCGCAGCGGGTTCTGGAAAAGGTCGATCGAGCTCATATTTCCGCCGCATCCTCGTCATCATCGCCGGCATTCAGCGCCAGCTTCACCGCCGTCACGCGCGCGCGATGCACCAATTCCGGGATGCGTTGTGGAGTGGCGGCACAGCCTTGCGCGATTTCGCCGGCGTTGACGCCGCGCGCGGCGGCCAGCGCCGTCTCCAGGTGCGCCCGTTGCGGGAACGGCGCGTCGCGGAAGCTGGCGCTTGGGCCGATGCGGCCGCGCGAATCGCATTCGGTCGCCAGCAGCATCTGCGAGAAACGCGCCGGCTTGCGGAAGGCGTCGCAGCGCTCCAGCAGGGTGACCACGGTGTTGGCCCGCAGTTGCAGGGCGCGGCCGACGTTGCCGTGTTCGCGCGCCGTCATCACGGCCAGCTCGCGGCATTCGGTCGGCACCTTCAGGCGCTTGCACACCTGCTCCACCAGCTTGACGCCCAGGCCTTCGTGGCCGTGGTGCGCGGGCCAGTGCTCGGGCGGCGTGGCGCCTTTGCCCAGGTCGTGCATCAGGCAGGCGAAGCGCGTGGCCAGTTCGTGGCCGGCTTCCGCCGCGCAATCGATCACTTGCAGCATGTGGATGCCGGTGTCGATTTCGGGATGCCATTTTTCCGGCTGCGGCACGCCCCACAGAACGTCCAGCTCCGGCAGGATGCGCGCCAGCGCGCCGCAATCGCGCAGCACTTCCAGCATGCGCGAGGGGTGGTCTTCCATCAGGCCGCGCGACAGCTCCTGCCACACGCGCTCCGGAACCAGCGCGTCGACTTCGCCCTGCTCGACCATCTGCCGCATCAGCGCATTGGTTTCCGGCGCCACGCGGAAGTCGCTGAAGCGGGCGGCGAAACGGGCCACGCGCAGGATGCGCACCGGGTCTTCGGCGAACGCGTCGGAAACGTGGCGGAAGATGCGCTGCTCCAGGTCGCGCCGGCCGCCGTACGGGTCGGTCAGCGTGCCGTCGTCCGCGCGGGCGATGGCGTTGATGGTCAGGTCGCGCCGTACCAGGTCGTCTTCCAGCGTGACGTCGGGCGAGGTGTGGAACACAAAGCCCTTGTACCCTGGGGCGGTCTTGCGTTCGGTGCGGGCCAGCGCATATTCTTCCTGCGTCTTCGGATGCAGGAACACCGGGAAGTCCTTGCCGACCGGGCGGAAACCCTTGGCCAGCATGTCGTCCGGCGTGGCGCCGACGACGACGTGATCGTGGTCCTTGACCGGCAGGCCAAGCAGTTCATCGCGCACGGCGCCGCCGACTACATAAATCCGCATGGTCGTCAGTCCGGCATTTCGGCGTCGTGCTTGGGCGCCGTTTCGGTTTCGGCCATCGCTTCCTCGACCCAGCGAGCCACGGCGGGATGGGCCAGCACGCGCTGGCAGTAGGCGTCCAGCGCCGGCGCCAGCGACACGCCGTAGGTGCGGAAGCGCATCACGACGGGCGCATAATAGGCGTCGGCGATCGAGAAATCGCCGAACAGGAACTGGTGGTGGCCGAAGCGCGACAGGCACTCTTCCCAGATCTCGCTGATGCGGCCGATGTCGGCCTGGGTGCCGTTGGTGCGGCCCTTGCCCGGATAGCTGGCGCGGATGTTCATCGACATCGAGGTGCGCAGGTCGGCGAAGCCGGCGTGCATCTCGGCGCACACCGAGCGCGCCATCGCGCGCGCGGCCACGTCCTGCGGCCACAGGTGCAGTTCCTGGAATTGCTCGGCGAGGTATTCGCAGATCGCCAGGCTGTCCCAGATCGTCATCTCGCCGGCCAGCAGCACCGGCACGCGGCCGCTGGCCGAGTAGCCGCAGATGCGGTTGGCGGTGTCGTCCTGGTCCAGCAGCACCCGCACTTCCTGGAACGGGATGCCGAAGGCGGTCATCGCCACCCACGGACGCATCGACCACGACGAATAGTTCTTGTTGCCGATGATGAGCGTCAGGCCCGGCTCGCGCGCGGTGGCCAGGGTTTGCGACAGGCTGGGATCAAGTTGAGTGGTCTGCATGGTGCGTCCAAAGATGGTTGTAGATGTCAGCGCGAGCCGAAGCTCGACTCCTGCTGTTCCTGTTCGGTATAGCCTCTCGGCGCGACGTTGCCCAGGCGCGCCTTCAACGATTGCGGGCGGCCTTCAAACAGCGCCGCGTAATAGGTGGTGTTCGACATCACGTTCTTGACATAGGTGCGGGTTTCGACGAACGGGATCGACTCGATGAAGACCGCGCTGTCCATCGGCTTGGTGAGCATGGAGCGCCACGAGCGCAGGCGGCCCGGCCCGGCGTTGTAGGCGGCGGTGGCCAGCACCTGCGAGCCGTCCATATTCCCCAGCACCATGTTCAGGTAGTTCGCGCCCAGCAGGATGTTGGTGCGCACGTCGCTCAGCATCGACTGCGCGAAGTCGGTCAGGCCGATCTTCTTGGCCACCCAGCGGCCGGTGGACGGCATCACCTGCATCAGGCCCGAGGCGCCGACGTGCGATTGCGCGTCCATGATGAAGCGCGACTCTTGCCGTATCAGGCCGTAGACCCAGGCCTTGTCCAGGCCCAGCGTCTGCGTGGTCGGGTGCATGATGTCGATGTGCGGCGCCGGGAAGCGCTGCGTGTAGTCGACCTGGATGCGGGTGCGGTCCGAGGTGTTGACCATGCGGTCGAGGATATTGTTCTGGCGCGCGAATTCGGCGGCGGCCAGGTGTTCGCGTTCGCTCAGGCCGCGCAGGCCCCAGTTCCATTCGCGCGTGCCCTCGAAGCGCAGGCGCATGCCGAAGAACTTGATGGCGCGCTGAAAGTTGGGATTGGCGGCGATCGGCGCGATTTCGGACTGGGCGATCGGCAGGCCTGGCAACGGGATGGTAATCAGCTTGCCGGTTTCCTCCAGCGCCAGCTGGCCGTAGAAGTTGGGCTGGTCCGAAATGCTGCGGAACAGCTGCATCGCTTCGCCGGTGGCCGGGTTATTCGATCCGGGACCCGCCTGCGCCATCAGCGCGCGGCCCAGCCAGTAGACCCAGGCCGGATCGGCGCGCAGCGCCGACGGCATGGCGCGGATGTTCTTCTCCACCTGCTTCCAGTCGCCGTTGCGCAGCGCGATGCGGGTCTTCCACTGGATCTGGTCGATCGACAGCGCGACGCCGTTCGATTTCTGCCAGTACCCGGTGGTCTCCGGCGACAGCGAATACGACGATTGCAGCGCCACCGCGGCCCAGGCTTCCTGCTGCTCCTGCGGGCTCAGTTTGGACGATGCCCTGTTCAGCGCCAGCACCGCCAGCTTGGTGCTGGTCTTGGCCATGCGGCCGATGGCGACGATGTAGATCTCGTGTTCGACGCGGCCGCTGCCCACGCCCTTGGCCAGCGCGATGGCAGGCAGGTCGACCGCCTGCACGGCCTTCTTCTCGTTCCCGTTCAGCAGCGCGACGATGCGGCGCGCCTGGCCGGTGGCGTTGTACTCGCCGGACAGGCGCAGCTGCGCGGTCAGGTCGTCGAGGTTGAACTGGCCGGCCTGGTACAGCGTGGCGATCAGGCCAGCGCAGGCCTCGCCGTAGCCGTTCGGCGCGGTGAGCAGCTCGCGCGCGTCGCCGGCCACCTTCTGGCCCTTGAGCGCGCGCGACTGCAGCGCGTAGCATTTGACCTGGGTGTCGTCGTTCAGCACGAACAGCGGCAGCTGCTCGTCGAAGGTGGCCCAGTCGCGCTTGCGGCCCAGGTCCAGCAGCCAGTCGTTGCGCAGGCGGTCGACGATGGCCTGGCCTTCGTAGCGCTTCATGAAATCGCGAATTTCCGCTTGCGAGGCATCCTTCAGGCGCGGTTTCAGCCGATAATAATCGACATAAGACGGAATGGAATAGTCGCCCAGGCGGGCGGCGTAGAAATCGGCCTTGGATGCGTCGTCCTTGCGCACGGCGTCGCGCAGCAGCAGGAAGGAATCGTCCGCCCTGCGGCCGTCATCGCCGATGTCGTCGGCGCGGGCCAGGGAGCTCAGGGCCACGGCGGCAAAGGCGGCGGCGCCGGCAATCCATTTTAAAGCGGAAATCAATGTGCAACTCTCTAAAGTCTTGAAAATCTGAACCTATGACCAGCGACCCTAGAATACCACGCGCCACGACCGCACCACCAGTCCCGCCAGCCCCGCAAAAGGCCGATTTACGCAAGCGATTGTTGACTGCGCGGCGCGCTGTGGACGCCACGACGCGCGCCGCGTGGGACCATGCGATCGGCGCGCAGGTCGTCGATTGGTGGAAGGCCGCGCAGCCGGCGGCGCTGGGCGTGTACTGGCCGCTGCGCGACGAGCCGGACCTGCACGCAGCCTACGCGGAACTGGCGCGCCTGGGCGCGCGGTTGCTGCTGCCGGTGGTGGTGGAAAAACATGCGGCGCTGGAGTTCGCCGAATGGCGCATCGGCGAGGCGATGGTCAAGGATGCGATGGGAGTGGCGGTGCCGGCCGAGCTGCGCTTGCAGCAGGCGTATCCGCCGGCGCTGCTGGTGCCCTGCCTGGGATTCAATCCGCAGGGCTACCGGCTGGGCTATGGCGGCGGCTTCTACGACCGCACGCTGGCGCGCTCGCCGCGTCCGCAGACACTGGGAATCGCTTACCAGTGCCTGCAGGTGCGGTTCGACAGCGACGGGCACGATGTGGCGCTGGACCGCATCGTCACCGAGGCCCCCGGTCATTCCCGCGAAGGCGGGAATCCATGCACAGCTGGCTAAGCCGGCGTTCTATGGCTTCCCGCCTTCGCGGGAACGACGGGTCAGACCAAACGTTGCCACAGCGCGGTGGTGGCCGCGGCCTGGTTCATGCTGTAGAAATGCAGGCCGGGCGCGCCGCCCGCCAGCAGGCGTTCGCACAGCGCCGTCACCACGTCCAGGCCGAAGGCCTTGATCGAGGCGCTGTCGTCGCCGAAGCTGGCCAGCTTCAAGCGCACCCAGCGCGGGATCTCGGCGCCGCACATGTCCGAGAAGCGCATCAGCTGCGTGTAGTTGGTGATCGGCATGATGCCGGCCACGATGGGCACGTCGATGCCGATCTTGCGGGTCTGCTCGACGAACTGGAAGTAGGCGTCGGCGTTGTAGAAGTACTGGGTGATGGCGGCGTTGGCGCCGGCCTTGACCTTGCGCTCGAACGCCAGCAGGTCGTCCTGCGGCGACCTGGCCTGCGGGTGCACTTCCGGATAGGCCGCCACTTCGATGTGGAACCAATCGCCGGTCTCCTGGCGGATGAACTCCACCAGCTCGTTGGCGTAGCGGAACTCGCCGGCCGCGCCGTAGCCGCTCGGCAGGTCGCCGCGCAGCGCCACGAGGCGCTTGATGTTGTGGGCCTTGAATTCCGTCAGGATCTCGCGGATCGATGCGCGCGTGCCGCCGACGCAGGACAGGTGCGGCGCGGCGTCTTCGCCGGCGGCGAGGATCTCCACCACGGTGTCGAGCGTGCCGCGCTGCGTGCTGCCGCCGGCGCCGAAGGTCACGGAAAAATATTTGGGTTTGAGCTCGGACAGCTTGGCGCGCGTGGCGCGCAGCTTTTCCGCGCCCTCCGCCGTCTTGGGCGGAAAGAATTCGATACTGAAATTATGATTAGCCATCTGACTTCTTCAAAAGTAAGGTAGACAGGGCCCAGGAAATCACGCTGTACAACAGTGCGCCACCGATCGCCGACGCGAAGCTGTCGACGTGGAAGCCGTCCACCCATTGGGCGACCAGCCAGAACATGAAGCCGTTGATGATGAAGATGAACAGGCCCAGCGACACCACGGTCACGGGCAGCGTCAGCAACAACAGCACGGGGCGTATCAGCGTATTGACCAGGCCCAGTACAAGAGCCGCGACGAGGGCTGCGCCTATGCTTGTGACATCGACGGAATGCATCAGGTAGGGAACTGCCAGCAAGGCAATTGCATTGATTAACCAGGTAAGGACCAAACGCATAAAATGAACTCGCTGCAAGGAGGAACGGCGTCATTCCCGCGCGAGCGGGAATCCATGCTGAAGCGCCGGAGTCGGCGTTCTATGGATTCCCGCCTGCGCGGGAATGACCCGGGTTTTAGTAACGGTAGTGGTCTGGTTTGTACGGGCCGGCTTGCGACACGCCGATGTAGGCCGCTTGCTCTTCGGTCAGCACGGTCAGCTGCGCGTTCAGTTTCTTCAACTGCAGGCGCGCCACTTTTTCGTCCAGGTGCTTGGGCAGCACGTAGACGCCGACCGGATACTTGTCGGTGTTGGCGAACAGCTCGATCTGGGCGATGGTCTGGTTGGCGAACGACGACGACATCACATACGACGGATGGCCGGTGCCGCAACCCAGGTTGACCAGGCGGCCTTCGGCCAGCAGGATGATGCGTTTGCCCGACGGGAAGATCACGTGGTCGACTTGCGGCTTGATGTTGTCCCAGGTGTACTTCTTGAGCGCGGCGACATCGATCTCGTTGTCGAAGTGGCCGATGTTGCAGACGATGGCCTGGTCCTTCATGGCCAGCATGTGCTGCTCGGTCAGGATGTGATAGTTGCCGGTGCAGGTGACGAAGATGTCGCCGTGCTCCGCGGCGTAGTCCATGGTGACGACGCGGTAGCCTTCCATCGCGGCCTGCAGTGCGCAGATCGGATCGATTTCGGTGACCCACACCTGCGCCGACAGCGCGCGCATGGCTTGCGCCGAGCCCTTGCCGACGTCGCCGTAGCCGGCGATCACGGCGACCTTGCCGGCGATCATCACGTCGGTGGCGCGCTTGATGCCGTCGACCAGCGATTCGCGGCAACCGTACAGGTTGTCGAACTTGGACTTGGTGACCGAGTCGTTGACGTTGATCGCGGGGAAGGCCAGCTTGCCTTCCTTGTGCATCTGGTACAGGCGGTGCACGCCGGTGGTGGTTTCCTCGGTCACGCCCAGGATTTGCGGCAGGCGCTTGGAGTACCACAGCGGGTCGATCGCCAGGTGGGCCTTGATGGCGTTGAACAGGCAGATCTCTTCTTCCGAACCGGGAGCGGCCAGCACCGAGATGTCTTGCTCGGCGCGCGCGCCCAGGTGCAGCAGCAGCGTGGCGTCGCCGCCGTCGTCGAGGATCATGTTCGAGTAGACCGCGTTGCCGGCGGCGTCGGCCGGCCATTCGAAGATGCGGTGGGTGTAGTCCCAGTATTCGTCCAGGGTTTCGCCCTTGATCGCGAACACCGGGGTGCCGGCGGCGGCGATGGCGGCGGCGGCGTGGTCCTGGGTCGAGTAGATGTTGCACGAGGCCCAGCGGACCTTGGCGCCCAGCGCCTCCAGCGTCTGGATCAGCACGGCGGTCTGGATGGTCATGTGCAGCGAACCGGTGATGCGCGCGCCCTTGAGCGGTTGCGACGCGGCGAATTCCTCGCGGATGGCCATCAGGCCGGGCATTTCGGTTTCGGCAATCTTGATTTCTTTGTCGCCCCAGGCGGCCAGGGAGATGTCGGCGACCAGGAAGTCTTGTGCGGATTTGAGTACGGCGTTCATCACGCCCTCCTTTCATGTGTTGAAAAAAGTAACGTGAGCGCGGTTTGGGACTCCGAGCCTGGCGAATCGTGATTCGTCGCAACGCTCCTCGGAAGCCGCATTTTAGCACCGTTGGGCATGACAGGCGCAAGAAATTCCGGTTTGAGGCGGCACAAACAGACCATATGCCGACAGCCTATAGTGATATTTTTGCCTGGAGCACGCCATGGCCATCGACCCGCGCGATGCGATCTGGAACGAAGCCCACCAATTGCTGTACACCACCAGCTACACCGAAGAACTAGAAGCGGCTTAAAATCCATGCGACAGCGGTGAGCGAACTGGCGGCATTGACCAACGACATCGGGTCGCTGATTATCCGGATGAAAATCAACACCGAATTTCCCATCGCAGAGTATGAAAAAAAATTGCTCGCACTGCACGGCCGATACCGCGTCGAACTGGGTGACTTCCCTTACGATATGCTGCTGACAGAGCATTTGCGGGCCAAGACCCAGCGCAAATTGAACACCATGTTACGCGCCGAATAGATGCGCGATCAGGAGAACCGCATGAGCACCGAAAACCAACGCGAAAAATATCTGCCACCGAATCCACCGCCGCCGCCGCCGCTGCGCCCCAAATGACAACGCCCCGGCTGCAGGCGCAGGCCGGGGCGTTGTGATTCAGCGGACGACGATTACTTCAGGCCGGCCGCCGCGCGCAGAATGGCGGCCTTGTCGGTGCGTTCCCACGTGAATTCCGGCTCTTCGCGGCCGAAGTGGCCGTAGGCGGCGGTCTTGGCGTAGATCGGACGCAGCAGGTCCAGCATCTGCACGATGCCTTTCGGACGCAGGTCGAAGTGCTCCATCACCAGCGCGGCGATCTTGTCGTCCGGGATCACTCCCGTGCCTTCGGTGTACACGGTGATGTTGATCGGACGGGCCACGCCGATGGCGTAGCTGACCTGCACCTGGCACTGGCGCGCCAGGCCGGCGGCCACCACGTTCTTGGCCACGTAGCGGGCGGCGTAGGCTGCCGAACGGTCCACTTTCGTTGGATCCTTGCCGGAGAACGCGCCGCCGCCGTGCGGGCTGGCGCCGCCGTAGGTGTCGACGATGATCTTGCGGCCGGTCAGGCCGCAATCGCCCTGCGGACCGCCGATGACGAAGCGGCCGGTCGGGTTGACCAGGTACTTGGTGTCGACCAGCCATTCGCGCGGCAGCACCTGCTTGATGATCTCTTCGATCACCGCTTCTTCGATCTGCTTGTGCTGCATTTCCGGCGCGTGCTGGGTCGACAGCACGACGGTGTCGACCGCGACCGGGCGGCCGTTGACGTAGCGCAGCGTGACTTGCGATTTGGCATCCGGACGCAGCCAAGGCAGGCGGCCGTCCTTGCGCAGCTGCGACTGGCGCTCGACCAGGCGGTGCGCGTAGTGGATCGCGGCCGGCATCAGCTCGGCGGTTTCGTCGCAGGCGTAGCCGAACATCAGGCCCTGGTCGCCCGCGCCTTGATCCAGGTCTATCCCCGCGCCTTCGTCCACGCCCTGGGCGATGTCCGGCGACTGCTTGTCGTAGGCCACCAGCACGGCGCAACCCTTGTAGTCGATGCCGTAGTCGGTATTGTCGTAGCCGATGCGTTTGATGGTTTCGCGCGCAACTTGAATATAATCAACGTTGGCGTAGGTGGTGATCTCGCCGGCCAGCACCACCAGGCCGGTGTTGCACAGGGTTTCCGCGGCAACGCGGGCTTTCGGGTCCTGGGTCAGGATGGCGTCCAGAATCGCGTCGGAAATTTGGTCGGCGACCTTGTCCGGGTGGCCTTCCGAAACGGATTCGGAAGTGAAAAGATAATCGTTTGACATCGCAAGCTCCTGATACTGGTTGAGAATGTTTTGTCGCTAACCAATACGGCTTGCGACGCTTTAGCGATATTTATATTCCGCTTCGCAAGTTGTCTGTTAACTCAGCGGATACTCCATACGTGTTATTTTACGCTTCTTAAAAAATTTTGGCAGAGCAACAGAAGCCAAAGTACTCCTCTATTAGACGAATTACTCATGCTAGTACCAATTTTTCGATTTCTCTCAATCTTCCCGTTGCCATTTCTGCACGCAATGGGCGCCGCGCTGGGCTGGCTTGTCTACCTGAGTTCGCCTTCCTACCGCCGCCGCATGCGCGCCAACCTGGCGCAGGCCGGCTATGCGCAGCACCTGTCGGCCGCCATCGCCGAGGCGGGCAAGAGCATCGTCGAGCTGCCCTTCATCTGGTGCGCCAGCCCGCAGCGCGTGTCGCGCCACGCCAGCGACGAGAACTGGGCCATCGTCCAGGCCGAGCTCGACGCCGGCCGCGGCATCGTGTTCCTGACGCCCCACCTGGGCTGCTTTGAAATCGTCGCGCAGGAAATCGCGCTGCGCACCGAGCTGATGGTGATGTACCGTCCGCCCAAGAAGGCCGCGCTGAAGCCGCTGATCGAAGGCGCCCGCGCGCGCGACAACCTGCTGCTGGCGCCGGCCACCCTGTCCGGCGTGCGCATGCTGGCCAAGTGCCTCAAGAAGGGCAAGCCGATCGGCCTGCTGCCGGACCAGGTGCCGCAGGAGGGCGAAGGCGTGTGGGCCACCTTCTTCGGCCGCGCCGCCTACACCATGACCTTGCCGGCCAAGCTGGCCCAGCTGGGCGACGCCACCATCATCGTCACCTACGCCGAACGCCTGCCGGGCGGCAAAGGCTATGTGATCCGCTTCGTCCCCTTCGACGGCAAGCTCGACGGCAGCGCCGCCGAACAGGCGCAGGCCATCAACCACGCGATGGAACGCCTGATCGCGCGCAGCCCGGCCCAGTATTTCTGGAGCTACAACCGCTACAAGGTGCCGGCCGGCATCGATGCGCCCGGCTCCGCGCCGGCCTCGGGAGAATCGGCATGAAGCTGCTGCTGGGAATCATGTGGCTGCTGCACTGGCTGCCGCTGCCGGTGCTGGGCCGTTTCGGCGACGCCGTCGGCAGCCTGCTGTTCGTGGTGATGCGCGCACGCCGCCACATCACGCTGACCAATCTGCGCCTGTGCATGCCGGAGTTGAGCGAGGCCGAGCGCACCGGCATCGCCCGCCGCCACTTCCAGGCGTATTCGCGCAGCGTGTGGGAGCGCGGCATCCTGTGGTGGGCGTCGGAGGCCAGGCTGAAGCGCCTGATCAAGGTCGAGCCGGGCCCGGTGCCGGTGGCGGAGATGACGGCCAGGCCGACCATCCTGCTGTGCCCGCACTTCGTCTGCCTGGACGTGGCCGGCGCCTCGATCGCCATGGTGACCAGCGCCTCGTCCATGTACGTGCAGCAAAAGAACGCCGCCTTCGACCGGGTGCTGCGAGCCGGCCGCGCCCGCTTCCAGCCGGTCAAGCTGTTCACCCGCCAGGACGGCATCAAGCCCATCCTGCGCGCGCTGCGCGACAAGCTGCCCTACTTCATGCTGCCGGACATGGACTTCGGCGAAAAGGATGCCGAGTTCGTGCCCTTCTTCGGCATCGAGGCGGCCACCCTGACCGCCACCGCCCGCATCGCCGCCACCACCGGCGCCCAGGTGATGCCGGTGATCGCCACCTTCCTGCCCGGTTACCGGGGCTGGCGTGTGAAATTCTATCCAGTGTGGGACAATTACCCTGGTCCCGACATGGTTGCCGCCACCCGCCGCATGAACGCGTTCATCGAGGAGCGCGTGCGCGAAGCCCCGGCTGAATATTTCTGGACGCACAAGCGCTTCAAGACGCGCCCGCACGGCGAAGCTTCGTTGTACCAGCGTTCCGAGTAATAACACAGGCAGCAGATGAAACTCAAATTCACCAAAATGCATGGCGCCGGCAATGACTTCGTGGTCATCGACGGCATCAACCAGCACATCGACTTTTCGGCCGCGCAATGGCAGCTGCTGGGCGACCGCCGCTTCGGCGTGGGCGCCGACCAGATCCTGCTGGTGGAGAGGCCGACCGCGCCGGGCTGCGATTTCCGCTACCGCATCTTCAACGCCGACGGCGGCGAGGTCGAGCAATGCGGCAACGGCTCGCGCGCCTTCGTCAAGTTCGTCGCGGAAAAAGGCCTGACCACCCAGCGCAGCATCACGGTGCAGACCAAGGCCGGCGTGATCGCGCCGCGGCTGGAGGCGGACGGCAGCATCACGGTCGACATGGGCGCGCCGGTGCTCGAACCGCAGCGCGTGCCGTTCGACGCCGACGGCCTGCACGGCGAACGCCAGGGCGACGACACCCTGTGGCCGCTGGTGCTGGAGCTGGGCGGCGCGCGCGAGCGCGTGCTGATGTCGGTGGTGTCGATGGGCAATCCGCACGCGGTGCAGGTCGTCGACGATGTCGACGCCGCGCCGGTCGAGCTGACCGGCCCGCTGATCGAGCACCATGCGCGCTTCCCCAACCGCGTCAACGCCGGCTTCATGCAGATCGTCGGCCGCCACCACGTCAAGCTGCGCGTGTTCGAGCGCGGCGTCGGCGAAACCCTGGCCTGCGGCACCGGATCGTGCGCGGCCGTGGTGGCCGGCATCCGCCGCGGCTTGCTGGACAGCCCGGTGCAGGTCGACGCGCGCGGCGGCCAGCTGTCGATCAGCTGGGCGGGCGTGGGCCAGCCGGTGTGGCTGACCGGCCCGGCGGTGACGGTGTTCGAAGGCGAAATAGAGATTTAAGGCGCGAGATTTAAGGCGCGAGATTTAAGGCGCGGGATTTAAGGCGCAAACTCAGGCGGCCAGGCGGTCGTCGTCGGCCGGCTGCCAGGTCTTGAGCCGGTACAGGCGCTGGCGGTAGTTGCCCTCCAGCCCGTTCGGGCCGTTGTCGAGATGCTCGAACAGGCGGGCGATGCGGTCCAGCGCCTGGCGCTCGCGCGCGGTGCGCAGCAACACCAGGCGCCGCTTGCTGCGGCCGTAGCTGGCGCGGATATCCACCACCAGGCAATGGCCCTGGTCGGCCGCCTTCACATCCAGCAACAACGCTTCCGCCCGGCTCAGCCCGAACAGCTCGGCCAACTCCAGCCGCGCCGCCAGCAAGGGCTGGCTTTCCAGCGCTTCGCGCGTCTTGCCGCACAGAATGGCATCGGCCCAGTCCGACGCCTTGGGCGCCGCCGCCACGCGCGCCAGCGCCGTTTCCGCTTCCGCGCAGCCCTGGGCCGCCGCCTTTTGCAACCAGTAGGCGGCGCGCACGTCGCTGTGTTCGTCGGTGCGGCGGTTGCGCCAGGCGTACATGCCGCACTCCAGCTGCGCGGCGCAGTGGCCCATGTCGGCCGCCCGCTCCAGGTAGGCCTGGGCTTCCGCCACGCAACGCTGGGAAAATTCCGGTTTCAGGTAAATACGCGACAGCGCATACCAGGCTTCGGCCAAGCCCTGGTCGCCGGCCTGGGTCAGCCAGCGGATCGCGCGCTTGAAGTTGACGGCGGCAATGCCGTCGGCCTGCCGCCTGCCGTCGCCGTCCATGCGGGCAAACCACAGGCCCAGCGCCAGCTGCGCGTGGCGGTCGCCGCCGTGGGCGGCCAGTTCGCGGCAGTGATGCAACACCTCGCGGTGTTCGGTGTGGCTGTCGAACAGCTCGGCGCAGCGCGCCAGCAGGGTCAGTTGGGCCGGTTCCAGCGGCCACTCGGCGGCACGGGCCGCTTCGGCGTCGGCCGGGGCGTCGGCGAGCAGCTTGCGCGCCAGCGGCAAGGCGCGTTGCAGAAATGCCGCACGGTCGCCGTGCCAGGCTTGTTCCAGCACGGCGTACTGGGCGGCGGCCAGGCCGCTGTCGGCCGCCCGCGCCAGCCATTGCTGGCGGACGCTGGCGCGCTGCGGCCCCAGGCCGCGCCGCGACGGCAGCGGCGCCAGCGGCGCCGGCGACGGCGGCTGCGCGCCGGACTGGTGCGCCAGCAACCATTGCGCTTCGGCCGAGCCGCTGCGCGCCGCCGTCTCCAGCGCCTGCAACGCCTTGTCGCGCAAATGCGACGTTTCCTGCCCGGCAGCCTGGTTCAACACCAGTTGCGCCAGCACCAGGCCGGCTTGCTCGACGCCGGCGTCGTAGGCGCGGTCATACCAGGACAGCACCGCCGGCAGGCAGTGCTGGGCATGCTCGAAGGGAACGTAGCTGCCGATCAGCATCCAGGCTTCATCCTGCTCCTGCAGCGCGGCGCGGTTGAGCCAGTGCAGCGCGGTAGGCAGGCTGAGCGGCAAACTGGCGCCGCCGAACAGATAGAGCTTGCCCAACGCCAGCTGGCAGACGGCGTCTCCCGCGCGGGCGCCCCGGATGATCCCTAACTCTTCTCGATTAGCCATCGTCTCACTATTAATCCGATTCATCGATGCGGCAGTCCATCCCAGCTGTTTGCAGCGGCTGGAACGACCGTTGGTGCTTATGAGTGTAGCGTGCGATCCGCGCCACACCATAAACATTATGCGAAGCGCCTTGATTTCGCACAAACGCCCTCCCCCGCTTCGCCCTGTACGCTAGAGCTGTTTCGATGCCTGAATGAAAGGAAATAATCGCCAAGCAGGCCCTTATGGCTTGCCAATCAAGCGTTTCAAAAATACAACAAGAAGCCCGGTTTCTTGGGCTTTCGACCAAAACTAGCCGTCATAATCAACCATTCCAGCGTTTTTGACCCGGCGGGATATTAAGGTTCCTAGCAACCGAGGGTCGAAGTACGCGACCCGCTAGCTTTGGATGTATGCACGTTCACTCTTAAAGGAATAACTCAAATGAAAAAATCTTTAGTGGCTCTGGCTCTCATGGGCGTATTTGCTGGCGCGTATGCGCAATCGTCCGTGACCATCTATGGCACTGTAGATGCAGGGATTTCCAAGCGCACCGGCACCACCACGCAGATCGGCAAGCGCGACAACAACAAACTCGGTTTCCGCGGCGTCGAAGACCTGGGCAGCGGCCTGAAAGCCCTGTTCCAACTGGAAATCCGCTACGAGCCGGACACCGGCGTGATTGAAGGCACCACCCGTCCCTTGTTCCAGGGCCAGAGCCGCGTCGGCCTGCAGGGCGACTTCGGTACCGTGCGCCTGGGCCGTGGCCTGACCGCCTTCCAGGAAACCAGCACCGCCTTCGAGCCATGGAGCGGCATTCCCGCCGTGGCCGGCTACCAGACCGACCTGCAGGTGGCCGCCTACTCCAGCGATCCACTGAGCCCGGCCGGCAACTCGGGCAACCGCTTCTCGAACGCGGTGTTCTATAACACCCCGATGATCGCCGACATGTTCCAGCTGAACGTCACCGTGGCCGCCAAGGAAGCCAACAACGGCCCGGCCATCATCGGCAAGGGCACCGCGGCCGCGCCGCAGTTCGCGGCCAACAGCGCCCCGGTCACCACGCCTTACTCGCTGAGCGCCACCGCCGCCAACGGCCCGTTCGCCGCCTATGCCGCCTATGAAAGGAACGCCATCGAAACCAAACTGTGGTCGGTGGGCGCGTCGTTCAAGCCGATGACCGAACTGAAGCTGATGGCCTCCTACCAGAAGCAGGACCAGGGCAGCAGCACGCTGATCAATCCTGACACCAAGGCCTGGATACTGGGCGCCAACTACACCGTCGGCGCCGGCATGTTCCGCTTCGGCTACGGCCAGAAGACCCCGGACAACGCCCTGGGCAACCCGGCCCTGGCCAAGACCAAGCAGGCGTCGATCGGCTACGAATACAACCTGTCGGCCCGCACCTATCTGTATTTCGATGCCTCGAACAAGAAGGCAGCTACCACGCTGAACTACTACGGCCTCGGTATCCACCACAACTTCTAAGCCGCGCAGTCGGCAAGAACTGCCGGCGCTTGGGTTGGGGAATGACGGGCATGGGCAACCATGTCCGTTTTTTTTCGTTTAGAATGAAGTGCCTTTCCAACCTCGCCAATAAAGTACCTCAATGACTGTCCCACTGGATCACACCCTCGTTGCGCAATATCTGACCGAACACCCGAATTTCTTCGAAGAACATGCTGAATTGCTGGGTGAAATCAAACTGGCCAGCCCGCTGACGGGACGCGCCGTGTCGCTGCAAGAGCGCCAGATGGAAGTCATGCGCGACAAATACAAGGCGCTGGAATTGCGCATGAGTAATCTCATGCGCCTGGCGTCGGAAAACGAAGCGATCGCCAACAAATTCCACCGCTGGACCAAGGTGCTGCTGGAAGCCGAAGATGTGGGTTCCATGCCACACGCCGTGATCAGCGGCCTGAAGTCCAGTTTTGATGTACCGCAGGCCACGCTGCGCATCTGGGACACCGCGCCGGACTACCGCGGCGAATGGTTCGTCAACGGCGTGACCGAAGATGCGCGCATCTTCGCCAACAGCCTGATGGCGCCCTACTGCGGCACCAACAAGGATTTCGAGGCGGTGCGCTGGTTGCCGGACGCGACCGGCATCACCTCCACCGTCATCATTCCGCTGCGCAAGCCGGGCAACAAGACCGCCTTCGGCCTGCTGATCCTGGGTTCGGCCGATCCGGCGCGCTTCACCTCGCTGATGGCCACCGATTTCCTGGTCCACATCGGCGAAACCACCAGCACCGCGCTGGCCTGGCTGCTGGCCTGAGCGCCGCCATGAGCGCCGAACCGGACAGCAAGCTGGCCTGGATCGACGCTTACCTGGCCCAGCTGCGCGACCAGCGCCGGCTGTCGCCGCACACCGTCAGCGCCTACCGGCGCGACCTGCACGAATTGGCCGGGTTGTCCGCCGGCCAGGACTGGCAGCAGCTCGACCACTTCGCCGTCCGCCGCCTGACCGCCAAGCTGCACGCGCGCGCGCTCGACCCGCGTTCGATCGCCCGCAAGCTGTCGAGCTGGCGCGGCTTCTTCGACTGGCTGGGCGGCCAGACCACGCTGGCGGCCAACCCGGCGCAGGGCGTGCGCGCGCCCAAGCGCGCCAGGACCTTGCCGCGCGCGCTGTCGGTGGACGACGCGGTGCAACTGGTGGCGCCGTCGCGTCCGCACGCCGGCGCCGCCCCGGAAGCGGCCCAGCTGTGCAACCGCGCCATGTTCGAACTGTTGTATTCCAGCGGCTTGCGGGTGTCCGAGCTGGCCGGGCTGGACCTGGCCGCCGGCAAGGATGCGCTGGGCTGGGTGGCGCTGGAGAACCGCGAAGTGATCGTCACCGGCAAGGGCAACAAGCAGCGCGTGGTGCCGGTGGGCGGCGCCGCGCTGGAGGCGCTGGCGGCCTGGATCGCCGTGCGGCCGGCGCCGTCGGACGGCGGCAACGCCCTGTTCCTCAGCACGCGCGGCACGCGGGTGTCGCCGCGGGTGATACAGCAGCGTTTGCAGGCCCATGGCGTGGCGCAGGGCGCGCCGGTGCACGTGCACCCGCACATGCTGCGCCACTCGTTCGCCTCGCACGTGCTGCAATCGTCGGGCGACCTGCGGGCGGTGCAGGAAATGCTGGGCCACTCCAGCATCAGCTCGACCCAGGTCTACACCGCGCTGGACTTCCAGCACCTGGCCGAGGTGTACGACCGCGCCCATCCGCGCGCCAAGGTGAAATAGCCGCCGGCCGTACTGACGTTGCTCAATCGGACGAATTGCTAGGCCCGACCAAATTCCGGCATAATCGGCTGCTTGCATTTCCGCATTTGATCCCCATCTAGGGTTTCCTCCTGGACCAGACTGGTAAGCACCATGGCACTGATACCGACCACCATCCTCACCGGCTTCCTTGGCGCCGGCAAGACCACCCTGCTGAACCGCATCCTGCAGGAACAGCACGGCATGCGCATCGCCGTCATCGAAAACGAGTTTGGGCAGGAAAACATCGACAACGAAATCCTGGTGCAGGACAGCGGCGAACAGATCGTGGAAATGAACAACGGCTGCATCTGCTGCACCGTGCGCGGCGACCTGATCGTGGCCCTGAGCGGCCTGGCGCAGAAGCGCGAGGCCGGCGAACTGCATTTCGACCGCGTCGTCATCGAGACCACCGGCCTGGCCAATCCCGGCCCGGTGGCGCAGACCTTCTTCGTCGACGAGGAAGTGGGCACTCACTACATGCTGGACGCCGTGGTCACCGTGGTGGACGCCCGGCACGCGATGGACCAGCTGGACCAGCACGAGGAAGCCCAGCGCCAGGTCGGTTTCGCCGACAAGCTGCTGCTGTCCAAGACCGACCTGGTCAGCGCCGACGACGTGGCCACCCTGACCGCCCGCCTCAAGCGCATCAACCCGCGCGCGCCGATCAGCACGGCCGATTTCGGCCGCGCCCCGCTGTCCGAGGTGCTGGACCTGAAGGGCTTCAACCTGAACGACAAGCTGGAGCTGGACCCGGACTTCCTGGAAACCGACCAGGCCCACGACGACGACCACGTGCATGACGAGCACTGCGGCCACAATCATGATCATGGCCACCACCACGGGGAACACGGCCACAACCACCATCACGCCCACCACAGCGACGATATCGCGGCGTTTGTGTTCAAAAGTACACGCCCGTTCGACACCGCCAAGCTCGACGAGTTCCTCGGCGGCCTGGTAAATGTCTACGGTCCTCGCATGCTGCGCTACAAAGGCGTATTGTTCATGAAAGACGCCGAGCGCAAGGTCGTGTTCCAGGGCGTGCACCAGATCATGGGCAGCGACCTGGGCGCCAAATGGGGAGAAAACGACGTTCGAGGCAGCAAAATGGTATTTATCGGTAAAAATCTGCCGAAAGATATCTTTATTAGCGGTTTAGAACAATGTCTGGTATAAACTATCCGGGTTTCGTGGGGATGGCTAAATAGCCACAAACTCCGGGCTGATTAATTGAAAACTCTGTCGTATCGAAGGTAAGCGAAGTTATGACCACCAAAACTAATAAATCGACCCCCGCCGCCGCCGACCGCGTCCTGACCGAAGAAGAAATTCTGAAGATGGATGAAAAGGATTATATGAATCCGGCGCAAATGGCCTTCTTCAAAGCCAAGCTGCAAGCGCTTGAAAAAGAATTGTTGAAGAACGCCGGCGAAACCACCGAACACCTGCGCGAAACCGTGCTCGTGCCGGACCCGGCCGACCGCGCCACCATCGAAGAAGAACACGCGCTGGAACTGCGCACCCGCGACCGCGAGCGCAAGCTGCTCAAGAAGGTCCAGCAATCGATCGTCGCCATCGACGGCGGCGACTACGGCTGGTGCGAGGAAACCGGCGAACCGATCGGCATTCCACGCCTGATCGCCCGTCCGACCGCCACGCTGTCGCTGGAAGCCCAGCAGCGCCGCGAACTGAAGCAGAAACTGTACGGCGATTAATTCGCTGGGACTTTAGAAAAAGCACGCAGCCGCGTGCTTTTTTTTACGGCAAACACGAGGATCAGCGTGGGACTGTTCTCCATCTTCAAGAAGAGCGACGCCGCACCCGCCCCGCAGTCGAGCAACGACGATGACGAGGCGGCGCGGCTGGCCGCCAACAGCGAAGCCGAACGCCAGCAGCAGCAGGCGCGCCAGCGCGAGATCGCCCGCGCCACCGCGATGAAGATCGACGCCATCGAATCGGCGATGACCTTCGACATCTTCAACGAGCCGGAACCGGCCTGGGGCAGCCAGCGCGCCGCCCGCCCCGCCAGGCCCAAGGCCGCCGCCCACGCCGACGGCGGCCCCGGCACCGAGGCGCTGGCCGACCTCCCCACCACCCTGCTGCTGCGCGACGACGACCTGCCGCAGGCAGCGGTCGCCGCCGAGACCGCCCCCGTGGTGGAAGAGATCGCCATCCTGTATGCCAACGGCCAGGGCGCCGTGGCCGAGCAGCTGCTCAGCGCCAGCCTGGCCGACGCCGCGGGCGACCGCACCGTCTGGTGGATGCTGTTCGACCTGTACCAGGCCGGCGGCCAGCGCGAGCGCTTCGACAACCTGTCGATCGACTACGCCAGCACCTTCGAAACCTCGCCGCCGCCATGGAACGCCCCGGCCGCGCTGGCCGCCGCCTCGCCCGGCTTCGCCGGCCTGACGCCGACCGAAGCCTTCGCCGGCGTGCTCGACGGCCACATCGCCGACCAGCTGCAACGGCTGCAGCAATCGGCCGCCGCCAGCCCGGTGCTGCGGCTGGAATTTTCCCGCGTGACGGCGGTCGAGGCGGCCGGCTGCGCGCTGCTGCTCGACACCTTGCGCAAGCTGCAAGCCCGGCAGCACGAGCTGATCCTGGTGGGCGCCGACGGCCTGGCCGCGCTGATCCGCGACGGCATCGCCGTCGGCCGCCGCGACGACACCGAGGCCCCGTGGCTGCTGCTGCTGGAACTGCTGCAACTGCTGAACCGCGAAAAGGAATTCGAGGAAACCGGCATGGACTACTGCGTCACCTTCGAAGTGTCGCCGCCCTCGTTCACGGCGCCGCACCAGGTGGCCACCGCCACCGACCAGCATGTGTCCGCCTCGCCGGACCGCTTCATGCTGCCGCCCCAGCTCGAAGGCCAGCTCGGCCCTTTACTGGGCCAGATCCAGCACTATGCCGATCAGTACCAGACCCTGGTGTTCGACTGCTCGCGCCTGACGCGCATCGACTACACCTGCGCCAACCAGCTGCACGCCAGCCTGGCCCAGCTGGGCAAGAAGATCGAGTTCCGCGACGTCAACCACCTGGTGACGGCGCTGCTGCGCCTGCTGGGCTACGCCGACATCGCCCGGATCTACCCGCACAAATACTGAAACTTGTAATTTCCAGGTCCAGCCCCATTTTTCAGTCTTGCAGCAGTTTGCGTCTTTACTTTGAGGTCACTATGGAACAATTTCACGGCACCACCATCCTGTGCGTACGGCGCGGCAAGCAAGTCGCGCTGGGCGGCGACGGCCAGGTCACGCTGGGCAACATCGTCATGAAGGGCACGGCCCGCAAGGTGCGCAAGGTGTACCAGGGCAAGGTGCTGGTCGGCTTCGCCGGCGGCACCGCCGACGCCTTCACCCTGCTCGACCGCTTCGAAGGCAAGCTGGAAAAACACCAGGGCAACCTGCTGCGCGCCTCGGTCGAGCTGGCCAAGGACTGGCGCACCGACCGCGTGCTGCGCCGCCTGGAGGCGATGCTGCTGGTGGCCGACAGCGAATCGACCTTGGTGATCACCGGCAACGGCGACGTGCTCGAGCCCGAGGACGGCGTCGGCGCCATCGGCTCCGGCGGCACCTACGCGCAATCGGCGGCCAAGGCGCTGGTGGAAAATACGGAACTGTCGCCGACGGACGTCGTCAAAAAGTCACTGACCATCGCCGGCCAATTGTGCATCTACACCAATATGAACCACATCATCGAGACACTGGACCCCGTATGAACATGACCCCGAAGGAAATCGTCGGCGAACTCGATAAACACGTAGTCGGCCAGGGCAACGCCAAGAAGGCGGTGGCCATCGCGCTGCGCAACCGCTGGCGGCGTCAGCAAGTGGAAGAGCCGCTGCGCCACGAGATCACGCCGAAGAACATCCTGATGATAGGTCCGACCGGCGTCGGCAAGACCGAGATCGCGCGCCGCCTGGCCAAGCTGGCCGACGCCCCCTTCATCAAGATCGAAGCCACCAAGTTCACCGAGGTCGGCTACGTCGGCCGCGACGTCGACACCATCATCCGCGACCTGATCGACATCGGCGTCAAGCAGACCCGTTCGGCCGAGATGGCCAAGGTGCGCGCCCGCGCCGAGGACGCGGCCGAAGACCGCGTGCTCGACATCCTGCTGCCGCCGGCGCGCGACTTCGGCTTCCACCAGGGGGCGCCGGCGGACGCGCCGAAGGAAGGCAAGGAAGGCGACAGCACCCGCCAGACCTTCCGCAAGCGTCTGCGCCAGGGCGAGCTGGACGACAAGGAAATCGAGATCGAGCTGGCCGAGAACGGCCCGCAGATGGAGATCATGGCGCCGCCCGGCATGGAGGAGATGACCGAGCAGATCAAGTCCATGTTCTCCGGCATCGGCGGCAGCCGCAAAAAGGCGCGCAAGGTCAAGATCAAGGAAGCGATGAAGGTGCTGATCGACGAGGAGGCCGCCAAGCTGGTCAACGACGACGAGATGAAGCAGAAGGCCATCCAGAACGTCGAGCAGAACGGCATCGTCTTCCTCGACGAGATCGACAAGATCGCCTCGCGCTCGGAAGTGGGCGGCGCCGACGTCTCGCGCGCCGGCGTGCAGCGCGACCTGCTGCCGCTGGTCGAGGGCACCACCGTCAACACCAAGTATGGCATGATCAAGACCGACCACATCCTGTTCATCGCCTCCGGCGCCTTCCACCTGGCCAAGCCGTCGGACCTGATCCCCGAGCTGCAGGGCCGCTTCCCGATCCGGGTCGAGCTGGAGTCGCTGTCGATCGCCGATTTCGAACGCATCCTGACCAGCACCGACGCCTGCCTGACCAAGCAGTACGAGGCGCTGCTGGCCACCGAGAACGTCACCATCGAGTTCGCGCCGGAAGGCGTCACGCGGCTGGCGGAGATCGCCTACTCGGTCAACGAGCGCACCGAGAACATCGGCGCGCGCCGGCTGTACACGGTGATGGAAAAGCTGCTGGAAGAACTGTCCTTCACGGCCAGCGACGACAGCGGCAAGCTCGTCACCATCGACGCGGCCTATGTCAATGCCCGGCTCGACGCGCTGGCGGTCAACGAAGATCTGTCGCGGTATGTGCTTTAACTTCGTCTTGTAAGGGCTTGGGATCATGGCCAACAAGGCATTGTCGACACGGCAGAAGATGACGATACGGGTCGAGCCGTCGCAGAAGCCGCCGCGCAATCCGGTGGCGCTGGCGGCCAAGGCGCGCGCCGGCGGCGCCGGTCCGCACGCCAAGCCGGTGGTCACCGACCGCCAGGCCGCCAAGCGCCTGCTGGCCAAGATCAGCCTGAAGCCGGACCCGGAGGAAAAATAACCGTTAGCGGACGCCGGTCGTGGCGTCCGCTCTCGGGTTATCCGGTGCCGTCCCTGCTGCGAGGGACAGCGTGCCGCAGTGTCCCCCAGTTCCGCGCGATGTACCACCCGATTATTCCAAGCCCTGCTTTTCACGCCATCCGGTACCGTGCTACGATACCTTTTTGTTTATTTACCAAGGCGGGGTATGAGCTCACCGGAATTGCTGCTGCAAGTCTTGCGGACCCAGATGCGGGCCGCCGGCGTCACCTACAAAATGCTGGCCGAACGGATCGCCATGAGCGAGTCCAGCGTCAAGCGCATGTTCGGCCAGCAAGACATGTCGCTGTCGCGGCTGGCGCAAATCTGCAAGGCGGCGGGGGTGGCGATGGAGGACGTGCTGCGCGGCGCGGCCGACGCCACGCCGCAGGCCGACGCCCTGACCCTGCCCCAGGAAAAAGCCCTGATGGCGCAGCCGCACCTGCTGCTGATGGCGATCTGCTGCCTGGGCCACTGGACCATGGAGCAGGTGCTGGAAACCTACAAGCTGAGCGAACCCGAATGCATCATGCTGTTGGCCGAGCTGGACCGGCTGGGCGTGATCGAGCTGAAGCCGCTGAACCGCTACCGCCTGCGCGTGTCGAACGCCTTCCGCTGGCTGCCGGACGGGCCGGTGCAACAATTCTTCCGCGAACACGCGGTGGCCGATTATTTCAGCGGCAGCTTCGACGGCGCCGGCGAAACGCTGCTGTGCCTGCCCGCGCGGCTGTCGCTGCCCAGCGCCGAGGAACTGGTGGGCCGCATCCGGCAGCTGGCCGGCGAGCTGGCGCGGCTGCACCAGGGCGACCGCAAGCTGGCGCCGCAGGAGCGCGACGGCTTCACCCTGCTGGTCGGCTTCCGCTCGTGGGAATTCGCCGCCTTCACCGCGCTGCGGCGCGCGCCGTCAACAACAACTGGCTACCAGATAGGACCGAGGAACAGGTAGGCGCTGGAATTGCCGCCCTTGGTGGTGCCGGCGCCCAGGTACAGCGGGCCGAAGCGCGTATCGACCGCGATGAAGCCGCTGGCGGCCTGGTGCAGCGCGCCCCAGCGCAGCGGGCTGGTCGAGCTGTAGGCGCCGCCCGCCTCCAGCGAAAAGCCCAGCCGCACGTCGCCGCCCAGCGCGGCCGGCATCGCGCCTATGCTGCGCGCCATCACCACCCGGCCCAGCAGGATGCGGTCGCCGACGATCGATTGCGGCGTCGAACCGGACAGGCGCAGGAAGCCGCCCAGATTATTCGCCGAGCCGCCGCCCTGGCTGCGCGACCATTCCGCATACACATGGCCGGCCCAGCGGTCCACGTGGAAAGCCTGCAAGCCCTGCACGCTCTGGCGGGTCGGCACGGCGCCGGCGCTGCCGCTGTGCATCAGGCGCTGCCAGTCCAGCGAGAACAGCGTGCCGCGCGTCGGGAAGGCCACCGTGTCGAGGCTGTCGACATTGAAGGACAGCTGCTGTACGGTTTGTAATTCGCTCAGCTCGGTGCGATCTTCCGGGATGCTCTGATGGGCGGTCTGCTTCTGGCGCGCCACGCTGTAGCGCACATCGCCCCAGTGGCCCAGCTGGCGCCCCAACGCCACACTGGCGAGCTGGCTGTTGTAGGCATAGCGCGCCTGGCGGAAACCGCTCTGGTTGAACACATCGATGGCCGCCGAACTGTATTCCAGCGCCGGCGCCACATACCACTGCGAGCCCGCGCCCAGCGGCTGCCAGAACTGCGTGCCCAGCGCGCGCTCGGTGCCGACCCGGCCGACGGTGCGCAACTCGGCGCCCCAGTCGTTCAGCGACGACAGCACATGCATCACCTTCAGCTCGAACGCATTGTTCTCGGAGAAATCGCTGGTCAGCTCCAGGCCCACCCGCAGGCGGCTGCGCGCCCAGTCGGCCTCGGTCGGCTTGATCAGCACGCTGCGGCCATCCTTGTCGTCGTGGATTTCGGTTTCCACCCGCGCCAGGTCGCCGCGCCCGAACAGCTGGTTGCCGGCCGCCTGCGCCTGTTCGCCGGTGACCATCTGCCCCACCTTCAAGCCGGACTGCACTTCCAGCGCCTTCGGATTGATGCGCCCGCCCGGCGCCACTTCCAGCCTGGTCAGCCGCACCGGCTGGTCGATGCCGACCGGCGCCGACAGGCGCTTGAGTTCATACGCGGCGTACTGCGCCTCCGGCAGCGCCAGCCTGACCAGCTGCGCGCTCATGGCCCGCACCGCCGCCTCGCCGGCCTTCATGGCGCGGTCGTGGCGGCCGAAGTCGAGGAAGCCGATGCCGCCCAGGTCCGGCGCCAGCAGGATGTCGTTGGGACGCAGCTCCTTGAGCGAGCGCTGGACGTTTTGTTCGGTCAGGATCTGCAGCATCTGCTGCGCCACGCTGACCGCGCTGACCAATTCCTTTTCCTGCGCCAGCGGCGTGCCGACGTTGACGGCGATGATGATGTCGGCGCCCATGTCGCGCGCCACGTCGACCGGCAGGTTGCGCACCAGGCCACCGTCGACCAGCAGCCGCTGGTTGACGCGCACCGGCGCGAACACGCCCGGCACCGCCAGCGAGGCGCGCATCGCCAGGAACAGCGGCGTGTCGTTCAGCTCCACCAGCTCGCCCGTCACCAGATCGGAGGCGACCGAGCGGAACGGCAGTTGCAGCAGGTTGACCGGCTTGTCGCGCGCGCCCTGCGGCAGCACGCGGGTCAGCGCCAGCTCCAGCGCCTCGTTGCCGGCGGCGGCCGGCGGCAGCGACACGCCTTCCAGCTTGGCGCCGAACTCGATGCGCGACGGCAGCAGCAAGTCCTCCTCGCGGCGGCGGTACACCAGCTCGTCGCGCGGCGGGCGGTCGGCCACCACGGCGTTCCAGTCGGTGCGGCGCACCAGCTGCTCGAGCTGCTCGACCGAGCTGCCGGCCGCGTAGGCGCCGCCCACCACGCTGCCCATGCTGGTGCCGACCACTAAGTCCACCGGCACCCGCAATTCCTGCAAGGCGCGCAGCACGCCGATGTGGGCGAAGCCGCGCGCGCCGCCGCCGGACAGCACCAGCGCGACCTTCGGCCGCGGCTTGACGGAGGGGGCGGCAGCGACCGGGGTGGCGTTGCTCGCGGTTTGCGCGGCGGCGGGCGCGCAGATCGCGCCCGCCAAGAAAAAGCCGCAGCAAAAAGCCGCGGCCAGGATACGGGAGATCACCATGGGGATGGCCTATTGTGTGCGGTCGAAACCGGGAACGGGGGCGATAGTGGTGCCGGAAACGCTGGAGCGCTGCTGCTGCTGCTGCTGCGGCGGCGGCGGCGGCGGCGCCTGCGGTGTCGGCGGCGCGATCGGCGGCAACGGTGGCTGGCCCGCGCCAGGCAGCAGCGACGGCGGTTGGCCGCCGGCCGCACCGGCGCCGGCGTCGGTGGCCAGCTCCAGGCGCTTGAGGGCGCCGCCTTCGGACAGCATCACGTACTTCGGATGGACTTCCTTGACCGTCACGCCGGGCGCCACTTCGCGGCCCACGCCCAGCGCCATCGGCGGCTGGCCGTCGACCACGATGATGGCGGCGCTGTCGCTGCCGCCGTTGCGCGCGGCGATCACGCCCTTGAGCTGGTAGTTGCTGACGGCGGCGACCGTGATCTGGCCGCCGAACAGGCCCTTGGCCGCCTCGATATTCAGGGGCGCGGCGAACTGCTGCGGCGGCGCGGCGATGGCGCGCTGCTGCGGCTTGAACAATTGCAGGCCCCAGTAGGCCAGCGACGCCGACAACAGCACCACGGCAACAACGGTAACGAATAATGGCAAACGCTTCATGGTTCTCTTTGCTTCCTCAGCGTACCAGCTGATTAATTTCGATGATAGGCATCAGGACCGCCAGCACGATCAGCAGCACCACCACGCCCATCGCCAGGATCAGCGCCGGCTCCAGCAGGCCGGCGATGGTCAGCGTGCGGCGTTCCAGGTCCGACTCCTGGGCGGCGGCGGCGCGGTCCAGCATGGCAGGCAGCTCGCCGGTGATTTCGCCGGCCCGTATCATGTGGATCAGCATGGGCGGAAAATGCTTTTGCGCCGACAGCGAGCGCGCCAGGCTGACGCCCTCGCGCACGGCGTCGCTGGCCTCGTCGACCAGTTCCTGCATGGCGACGTTGGACAGCGTGTCGCGGCTGGTCTCCAGCGCCCGCAGGATAGGCACGCCGGAGCCGGTGGTGATCGCCAGCGTGCTGGCGAAGCGCGCGGTGTTCAGGCTGCGCTCGAACTTGCCGTACAGCGGCGCGGTCAGCAGCCAGGTGTGCCAGCGCCGCTTCAGCGCCGGGTTCTGCAAGGCGCGGCGCCACATGAACCAGGCGCCCACCAGCAGGATCGCCACCACGATGCCGTAGCTGCGCACGAAGTCCGACACGGCCAGCATGATGACGGTGAGGATGGGCAGCTTCTGCTTGGTGTTGGCGAACACCGAGACGATCTGCGGCACCACGTAGGTCAGCAGGAAGATCACGATCGAGAACGCCACCACCGTCACGATGGCCGGATAGGTGAAGGCCAGCTTGACCTTCTGGATCAGCGCATTGCGGCGCTCGATGTAGTCGGCAAGGCGCGACAGCACGCGCGACAACTGGCCGATCTGCTCGCCGGAGGCGACCAGCGCGCGGTAGATCTCGGCGAAGTCGCGCGGATGCCGTCCCAGCACGTCCGACAGCGCGGCGCCGCCGATCACCTCGGAACGGATCGAGGCGATCAGGTCGCGCATGTAGGGGCGCTCGGCCTGCTCCAGCAAGGCGGTGAAGGCCTGCTCCAGCGGCAGGCCCGCCTCCAGCAGGCTGGCCAGCTGGCGCGTGAACAGCGCCAGCTCGGTGGCCGAGAGGCGCTCGCCGAAGCCGCGGCTCTTGGTCACGCCGGCGGCGTCGACCTGCGCGGCGATGGCGTCCACCTTCAGCGGCACCAGGCCTTGCGTGCGCAGCTCGGAACGGGCCGAACGCGCGCTGTCGGCATTGAGCACGCCCTTCTTGGTGGCGCCGCCGGCGTCGACGGCTTCATAACGGAATGCGGGCATCTTCGGTCGCCTAGTCTTTGGTCACGCGCAGCAGTTCGGCCTGCGTGGTCACGCCGGCGGCCAGCCAGCGCTCGCCGTCCTCGCGCATGGTCTGCATGCCGCCCGCCACCGCCGCCGCCTTGACCTCGGCCTCGGAAGCGCGGTTGTGGATCTGCGCGCGGATCTGCTCCGTCGTCTGCAGGAATTCGTACACGCCGACCCGGCCCTGGTAGCCGGTGTGGCCGCAATGCTCGCAGCCGACCGCGTGCCACTGCTGGCCGTCGAAGGTTTTGCAGCTGCCGCACAGTTTGCGCACCAGCCGCTGCGCCAGCACGCCCAGCAGCGACGACGACAGCAGGAACGGTTCGATGCCCATGTCCAGCAGCCGCGTGACGGCGGCGGCGGCGTCGTTGGTGTGCAAGGTCGCCAGCACCAGGTGGCCGGTCAGCGAAGCCTGCACCGCGATCTGCGCCGTTTCCAGGTCGCGGATCTCGCCGATCATGATCACGTCCGGGTCCTGGCGCAGGATGGCGCGCAGGGCCTTGGCGAAGGTCATGTCGATGCGCGGATTGACCTGGGTCTGGCCGACGCCGTTCAGGTCGTACTCGATCGGGTCTTCCACCGTCATGATGTTGGTGGTGGCCGCGTTCAGCAGCGACAGCGCCGCGTACAGGGTGGTGGTCTTGCCCGAGCCGGTCGGCCCGGTCACCAGCACAATGCCGTGCGGCTGGTTGATCAGGGCGTCGAACTGCGGCAGCATGGTCTCGCTCATGCCCAGGTGGTTCAGGTCCAGCCGGCCCGCTTCCTTGTCCAGCAAACGCAGCACCGCGCGTTCGCCGTGGCCGGTCGGCAGCGTCGACACCCGCACGTCGACCGGCTTGCCGCCGATGCGCAAGGTGATGCGGCCGTCCTGCGGCAGGCGTTTTTCGGCGATGTCGAGCTGCGCCATGATCTTGATGCGCGAAATCAGCGAACCGTGGATGGCCTTGCGCGGCCGGACCACGTCGCGCAGCGAACCGTCGACGCGGAAGCGCACCACCGAGGTCTGCTCGAACGGTTCGATGTGGATGTCGGAGGCGCTGTCGCGCAGCGCCTGCGTCAGCAGCGCGTTGATCATGCGGATCACCGGCGCGTCGTCGGACGATTCCAGCAGGTCTTCGATGGCCGGCACGTCTTGCAGCAGCTTGGTCAGATCGAGGTCGGCGTCGAATTCCTCGGCCACCATCGAGGCGTTGCCGCCCGAGCTGGCGTAGGCCGCCGCGATGGCGATTTCCAGGTCGGCGCGCGGCATGCTTTTGAGCTGGACGCGGCCGAAGCGGCGCGACACCTCGGCGATGGCCGCCGGCGCGGTGGCGCCGCAGACCAGCACGTCCACCGTGTGTTCGGCTGCGTCGCTCTGCTGCGCCAGCACCACGAAGTCGCGGGCGAAAGCGTAGGGTAGGAGATTGCTCATATCACTTCTGCTTGGCTGGTTCGGCGGCGCCCGGATCGCGCACCGGTAGCGGCGCCGCCGGCAGCGCACGCATCATGGTTCCGCCCACCGGCGCGCCGTCCTTCAAGTTCGGCAGCAAGGGCTGGCCGAGGTCCTTGACCAGGATGCTGTCGGCCGGCTGGATCGCGTCCTGCTGGCTGCGCATGTAGTCGTAGCGGTCGGTGGCCAGCGAGGTGCTCTGCTCCTTGTTGCGGATCACCACCGGGCGCAGGAACACCATCAGGTTGGTCTTCTTGCGGGTGCGGGTCTGGTACTTGAACAGATTGCCCAGCACCGGGATATCGCCCAGGCCGCGCACCTTGTCGACGCCGTCGCCTTCGGTGTCTTCGATCAGGCCGCCCAGCACGATGATCTGGCCGTCGTCGGCGATGACGTTGTTCTCGATCACGCGCTTGTTGATGGTGATGCCGGCGGCGGCCGTCAGCGTGGTCTTGTCGACGCTGGAGGTCTCCTGATAGATCGCCAGCTTGACCGTGCCGCCTTCGGAAATCTGCGGACGCACCTTCAGCGTCAGGCCCACTTCCTTGCGGTCGATGGTCTGGAACGGATTGTTGTTGGTGCCCGAGGTGGTGGTGAACTGGCCGGTCAGCACCGGCACGTTCTGGCCGACCGAGATGGTGGCCAGCTCGTTGTCGAGCGTGATCATGTTAGGCGTCGACAGCACGTTGGCGTTGCCGTCCGATTCCAGCGAGCGCGCCAGCGCGCCCAGGCCCAGGCCGCCGGCGACCTGCTTGAACACGCCGATGGTCAGGCCGGCGCCCGGCAGCGCCGGCCCCGTGGTGCCGGTGCTCTTGCCGAGCAGCGACGTCGCCAGGTTGCCGATGTTGTTGCCGCCGGTCGCATACGACTGCAGGCCGCCGATCCGGTAGGTGCTGTTCTCGTTGCCGGTCGCGCCGACCCACTGCACGCCGAATTCGGAAGCCTTGTCGGACGAGACTTCGACGATCAGCGACTCGATGTAGACCTGCGCGCGGCGCACGTCCAGCTGGTCGATCACGGCGCGCAGGTTGCGGTACACCGATTCCGGCGCGGTGATGATCAGGGTGTTGGTGGTGGAATCGGCCTGGATGTAGCCGGCCGTGCCGCCGCCGCCCTGCTGCTGCTGGCCGGAGCCGGTCAGCAGGGGATTGGATGGGCCGCTGCTGGCGCCGCCGCCGCTGTTGCCGCCGATGCCGCCGCCGGTGTTGCTGCTTTGGCCGCCCAGGCCACCCTGGCCCTGGCCGGTCTGGCCGGCGCCGCCGATGCCGGTGGCGTTGGCCGCCGATGTGTCGCCCGACACCACCGAGCGCAAGGTCTGCGCCAGCTTGGCCGCCTCGGCGTTCTTCAGGTAGACCACGTGGACGTTGCCCAGTTCCTGGGTCGGCTGATCGAGCTTGGCGATCAGCGACTTGGCCAGGTTGGAGCGGGCCGCCGACGGCGCGCGCAGGATCAGCGAGTTGGTGCGCGGATCGGCCAGCACGCTGACCTTGCCGGCGTCGCCGGCGCCGGCGCCGCTGTCCATCAGTTTGTTGACCATGACCGCCAGGTCGCTGGCGATGGCGTAGCGCACCGGGATCACATCGAGGTCGGCGACGGCCGGCGCGTCCAGCGCGGCGACGATCTTGGCCAGGCGCTTGACGTTGTCGGCGTAGTCGGTGACGACCACGGTGTTGTTGCCCGGATTGGCGTTGATGGTGTTGTTCGGCGAGATCAGCGGACGCAGCACCGTGACCACGTTGGCCGCCGATTCGTAATTCAGATGGAAGATCTGGCTGACCACCTGGTCGCCCTTGGCGGTGGCCTGGGCGGCGCCGACCTGGGTCGGCCCCGCCTGCAGCTTGGCGTCCGCCTCCGGCACCACCTTGGCGTAGCCGTCGCCGCTGACCACCGCATAGCCTTGCAGGCGCAGCGCGGAAGTGAGCAAACCGAAAGCCTGCGATTTGGTGACCGGCTTTTCCGACACCACCGTCAGCGTGCCCTTGACGCGCGGGTCGATCACGAAGGTGATGTTGGTGTAGTGGCCGACCGCCTTGATCACCGACTCGATGTCGGCGCCGACAAAGTTCAGCGCGGCGTCGTCGGCCGCGGCGTGCGCGGCCAGCGGCAGCAACGCCAGCAAGGGCGTCACGACCGGCACCACGCTGGTCGCACAGCACAGCATCGCGCCCGCGCTCAGGCGGCGCAGCGCGGGAAGATTGGATTTGCTCACGGACTGTTTTTTCATTGTCTGAACTTTTATCTGAACTTAGTGGAACTCTAAAGCGATGATGTTGCGGTCACTATTCGGTTTGCGCTGGCCCAGCAAATTCAACAGATTGGCCAACTGCTCCTCAAATCCTTTTGCTGCCTCGGCCTGCCCGGAAAACTGCAGGCGGCCGTTATTCAGGTTGCCGGTCCCGCTCAACAACAGCGGCCCCTTGACGGAATTGAGCGTCAGCCCCGCCGACTGCCCGTGCCAGTCCAGCGCCAGCGCGTAGCTGCCCAGCGGCCGCACCGACGACAGCCGCGAAGCCATGTCCGTCATCTCCAGCGTGGTGCGGCCGTTGATGGTCACCTGGCGCTCGGCCAACGCCAGCTCCAGCGCGGTCCACGACAGCCGCATGCTGCCGCTCGGCGCCACGGTGTTCAGCGGCGCGCCCAGCCCGGCCAGGCCTTCGGCCGGCAGCAGCAGCGCAGACGGACTGAGCTGCCAGTGCGACCAGCTGCCCTTGAAGGTCAGCGGCTGCGCCAGCGCCTCGCTGTTTTCCAGCTGCAGGTCGACCATGCCGACCAGCGCCAGCGGCGAAATCCTCCAGCTGAACCGGCCCGGCAGCAGCGGCGTGACCGGGCTGTTGCCGCTGGCCGCGCCGCCGATAAAGGCCGAGCCGCGCCACAGCGTACCCTGCGCGTCCCCCAGCGTCAAACGGCCTCCCGTGCGCGACTCCACCAGCGAGCCCAGCCATGGGGCCGGAAAAAACACCGCCAGCGTCGTCGCCACGCTCAGCGCGATGGTCAGCAACCATAGCACGGCGCGCTTCATGGACAGCCTTTTCGCATCATCGTCCGCCCGTGTTCTGGCGCAGCGTCAGCGTGGCGTTGACCATGCCGGCGGTGTCCTGCGCGCTGATGTTCGCCTCCGAGACGGCGATGCGGCTCTCGGTGCGGATCGCGTCCAGCCAGGCCATCAGGGCGGGGAAGGACACGCCGCTCATCTGGACCTTGGCGTATTCGCCGGTGACCGACACCGATTGCGTGGCCAGGCCGCGCGCCGTCAGGCCGGCGTTGAGCATCTCGCGCGTCATCGGCGCCGGGGCGATGGTGTTCTGGCCGCGCAGCGAGGCCGCTTCCAGCGCCAGCGCCTGCAGCTCGGCGGCCTGCTGGCGCAGCTCGGGCAGCGACTTGCGCAGCTTGGCGCCGCCGTCCAGCGCCGGCGCGACCAGCAGCGAATAAAACAGCGCCAGTCCCAGCACGGCGCCGCCGATGGCGAGGAACTTGCGTTCCTGCTCGGTGCGTTCGATCCAGAAGGCCGACGCCCGGCCGCGGTACTCTTGTATCGTCAGTGTCAGCTTGCTCATGATTTTCCTCCGCCGGTGCCGGCGCCGCTCAGCGGACGTATTTGCCAGGTGCCGGGACGGTCTTCCGACAGGTCCAGCTTGCGCGCGGCCAGCGCGGAGCGCAGCTGCGCCAGCGTGCCGGTATCGACGGTGTTGGGTTTGACCTTCAGTTGCAGCGCGTGCTCGCGGTACTCCAGCGTGGCGATGATATCCTTGCGCGGCAGCGCGCCCAGCGCCTCGCCGAGGGCGGCGCTCAGCGCGGTGAATTCATCGGCGGCCGGCTGGCCGCCGTCGGCCTTGGCCAGCGCGATGTTCTTGCGCATCTGCGCGGCCGGGTCGAGTATCACCAGCTCTTTCGGATAGGCGGCCTTGAAGGTCTGCAGCATGGACAGGCGGACGGCGTCGGCCTCGCGCTTGAGGCGCAGCCATTCGACGTTCAGGCCGACCACGTTGACCAGCAGCGCCAGCGCGGCGATGCGCAGCGGCCAGCGCCAGCGCTGCCACTGGCGCGCGGAAGCGCCGCTGGCGCCGAGCGCCGGCGCCAGGTCCAGCCCCGCCGAACGGGAGGCGGCCACCCAGTGCGCCCAGTGGTCTTCCAGCAGGGTGACGCCGTGGCCGGCGTCCGCATTGGCCACCAGCGGCGCGAACTGCGCCATCTGCGCCGCCGACAGGTACAGCGTGACCGGCTCGTCGCCCGCCATCGCGCGCAGCGTTTGCAGCGCGGCTTGCGGCTGCGCCGGCAGCGTCAGGCCCATGCCCATGGTCTGCGACTGGCGCAGTATCAGTTCGAAACCGGCGTCGCCGGTGCTCAGCGCGGCCGAGACGGAACCCGGCTGGAACGGCAGGCACAGTTGCGCCGGCAGCACCGCGATGTGGTGCGCGCCCTGCGCCATCAGCGCCTTGACCAGCACTTCGATCCAGCTGCGCTGGACCACGGCCACCGTGCGGGCGCCCTCGGCGTCGGCGGCGCCGGCCGCCAGCACGCAGTCGGCCGGATCGCCCAGCACCTGTTCTTCCACCAGCGCCGGCAGCGCGGCCTTCAGGCGCGCGGCCGACAGCGGCGGCGCCACCACGCGCAGCAGCGTGACGTCGGTGGCGGCCAGCAGCAGCACCACGCGGCGCGCGGACGCCACCAGGTCCGACAGGTTGCCCAGCGGCGAAGCGCCCTGTTGCAGCAGATTGCCACCGTCGCCCACCAGCGCGAACGGGCAGGTCTGGGCCGCGCCGCTGTCGACGCTGGCCTTGGCCGGATAGCGGATAAGTAGTGTAGTCAAAGGGTCTCGCTTTCGTTCACGCTGTCGTTCATAGCTGTTCTAGTTTTCCCGTATCCATACCACTGTCGTGATGCCGTTCCTCTCCCGATGCATCAGGGATTGCGTATCCAGCGCCGCCCGATCCAGCCTCACCCGGCTGTAGGCCAGGAAGTAGCTGCTCTTGACGCCGAAAGGTACATCCGGCGCCTTCAGGCCCGCCAGCTGTGACTGCCCCTTAAACGCTTCCACGTTGTAGTAAAAGACCCGTTTGCGCGTATTCACCATGGCTGCCGCATCCGACAGCGACAGCCGCTCGTACAGCGCCGACATCAGCTCGGCCGGCACGGTATTCACGTTCAACTCCGTTCCACGTTCCGGCAGGATGGTGACGAAGTCGCGCAAGCGCTCTATCGTCTGCGGCGTAAAGCCGCTCACCGCCAACAAATCCTCCACCCGCAGCAAGTCGATCGGCTGCGGGCCGGTGGTTTGCGGCGCCGCCTGGCCTTGCTGCGGCTGCGCCGTTTGAGCGTTTGCCACCTGGGTGGCCACCGCCTGCGCCAGCGTTGGATCGAGCTGCAGATTGGTCAGCAAGCGCTCCAACACCTTCACCTGGGTGCCCTCGATCACACGCTTCACCGCCAGATTGGCAAGATTGTAACGCGACTGCGCGTCGATCATCTTGCCGGACAGGGTGGCGTTGAAATTTTCCGCCTCGGCGCGTTCGCGCTCGATGTAGTCGTCCAGCCGCGTTTCTTCCAGCGGCGTGGCCCAGACGCCGCCCGCCTGCGTGAAATTGGGCGAATCCAGGAAGTCCTGGTACAGCACCAGCCGGCTCAGGTCCAGCGCGCCGCGCACGATCCAGCGGGTCTGCAGTTGCAGGCGCTGGTTCTCCATCGAGCGCACCTGCACCTGCTGCTGCCAGAACAGGCTGGCGACGATGGTCACCGCCAGCGTCGTCAGCAACAAGGCCGTGATCACGGCCACGCCGCGCTGGCGCCGCAGCTTCACAGTGCCCCCAGCAGGAAGGATTTGGTCATCGGCACTTCCTGGCCATCGAGCACCATCGACACTTCCAGGCCGCTGGGCGCGCTGTTGGCGGCGGCCGGCGCCGGCGCAGGCATCGCGCCCGCCGCCTGCACCCAGCCCTGCGTGGTCCAGAAGCGCATCGCCATGCGCTGCACGCCCGATTTCAGCGCCACGCTGGCGGCCGGATCGATGTCGCTATTGGCCGCTTGCCACATCGCGTCCAGCTGCGCCAGGTCGCGCGTGCCGGCCGATTCGCGCCGCGTCAGCATGCCGTCGCGCACGCGGTAGGACACCACCTCCACCCGCGTCGCCTCGTTCTCGGCCAGCACCAGCCGCACCAGCGTGATGCGGCCGTCTTCCGCGCTCAGGACCGTGCGCGTGCCGATCAGGCCCTGCGGCGCCAGGTTGGCGCAATCGCTTTGCAGCTGGGCGAAGGCCAGTTGCAGGCCGCGCGTCTGCTCCATCGTCGCGGTCAGCGCGGCGCGCGAGCGGATGATGCCGTCCAGCCCGCGCCAGCCCAGCACCGCGACGATGGCGAGGATCGAAATCGCCACCAGCAGTTCGATCAGCGTGAAGCCGCGCGCGCGGCGCATCGACGGCGTCATTGGTTCAACACCAGTTGCACCAGCTTGATGATGCGCCGGTCCGGCGCGGCCTGGTCGTAGACGCTGACCTCGACCCGGCGGAAGCGCGGATTCGGGCTGGCGATCACTTCCTCCTGGCACATCAGCTTCATGTCGCCCTGCGGGCATTCGAAGGTCTGCTTGCCGACCGCAGGGAACTGGCGCGTCAGGCGCAGCTGCACCAGCCGGTTCTCGGCCGACCAGGTGGCCATCATGGCGCCGCGCAGGCCGTCGCTGTTGGCGGTCAGGCTGCCGACCGCGCGCAACGAGGCGCCCAGCGCGGTGCCGACGATCACCAGCGCCACCAGCACTTCCAGCAAGGTAAAGCCGCGTTGTCGAGGAAGGCGCATCTAGTCCACCGTGAAATGGCCGATGCCGTCGGCGCGGATGGCGATGCTGGCATCGCCGGCGCTGAGGGTCAGCACGAAGGGTTTGTCGACCGGCTCGCGGCCGAAGACGATGCGCAGGTCGGCGCCGGCGACGTTGGGCGGCGGGTCGAGCATCAGCGTGATCGGCGCGTGCTTGAATTCGCGCTCGCGCAGCAGGTCGTCCTGCACCGCCACGTCCCATTGCTTGTCGTTGCGGATCAGGAAGCGGTAGCCGTCCGAGCCCGCCTCGAAGGCGATCTGGCGGTTGCGCACGATGGCCTCGTCGCGCGCCAGTTGCAGCAGCAGCGCCACGCGCTGCGCGTCTTCACGCAGCGATTGCTTCTGGCCCGGCAACGCGTTGAGCGACACCAGCCCCAGCGTGACGCCCAGGATGACCATCACCACCAGCAGTTCGATCAGCGTGAAACCACGCTGGCGGGCGGCGCGCATAAGCCGTGATCCCTATGCGATCAGTTGTCCCAGGAGCCGATGTCGGCGTCGTCGCCGGTGCCGCCCGGCGCACCGTCGGCGCCGTAGGAGAACACATCGACCTCGCCCTTGATGCCGGGCGACAGGAACTGGTAGGCGTTGCCCCAAGGATCTTTCGGCATTTTTTCCAGGTAGCCGCCGGCTTTCCAGCCGTTGGCGGACGGGCCGGCGGTCGGCTTGGTCAGCAGCGCCTGCAGGCCCTGCTCGGTGGTCGGATAGCGCTGGTTGTCCAGCTTGTACAGCTTGAGCGCCTGCATGACGGTGGCGATATCGACCTTGGCGGCGGCCACTTTGGACTCGCCGGTGCGGCTCAGCAGCTTGGGCACGACCAGCGCCGCCAGCACGCCCATGATGACCACCACCACCATGATTTCGATCAGCGTAAAGCCGCGCGAGACGGCACGACGGGGCAGGGAGAGTTTTTTCATAGTCGATGACAAATTAAAATGATTGCAGAGTATAAGGCTGAATCGGCGCCAGCGGCACCCCAAAGCGAGTTTTGCGCCGGGAGGCTTAAATAGAGCTTAAACCCCTCTGAGCGTCATTCCCGCGCAAGCGGGAATCCAGGCATTGCCTGAATTCCCTCCATGCTGAGCGACCACAGATGCTGCCTATGGATTCCCGCTTGCGCGGGAACGACGAGGGGCCGCCCGGCTTTACCGCGTTTTACCTAGTCGCGTTGATGGGCGGTGGCGTCGATGCGGCGGCGCGCGCCGTCGTTGCTGCCGCCGGCGGCATCGGCCACGGCGGCGGCTTTCGCTACCTGCGGCGCAGCCTTGACGAACGGCGCGACGCCCAGCGCGGTGTCGATCTCCTGCGGATAGATGACATAGCCGCGCGTGATCACCGCCGCCACCTTGCGGATGTCGGCGATATCCCTGGTCGGATCGCCGTCCACCAGCACCAGGTCGGCCAGCTTGCCGGCGGCGATGCTGCCACGGTCGTTGCTGGTGCGGGTGTAGCGGGCGCCGTTGCGGGTGGCCACTTGCAAGGCCTGGGCCGGCGTCAGGCCGGCCTTGACCAGCAGCGCCAGCTCCGAATGCAGCGTGAAGCCGGGAATGTCGTCGGTGCCGGCGACGATGGGCACGCCGGCCTTGTACATGATGCCGACGAATTCCACCATCTTGGCGTAGGACTGCTCGTAACGCTTGAGCGTATCGGCGCCCTCGATCTTCATGGCGCCGACGGCGAAGCCGCGCGCCACGTCCGGCGGCATGTTGGCGGCGAAGGCGCGGTAGGGCTCATTGACGTCGCCATCCTTCTGCTGGATGAAGGCGAACGCCGACAGCGTCGGGTCGATCGAAATCTGCTTCTTCACCAGGCCGGCGACGAAGTCCTTGAACGGCTTGGTGTTGAAGTCCATGCCGGCGACCTTCTCGGCCGGCAGCAGGAAGCGGTTCAGGTTGCGGGTTTCCGTGTCCGGCTTGACCAGGAAATTCAGCAGCACCTGGTTGATGTGCTGGATCTCGTCATAGCCGGCGTCCAGCGCCTGCTGCGCGCGCAGCCCGGCCGGGATGTGGCCGGACACGCGCATGCCGCGGCTGTGGGCGTAGGCCACGGTGTCCTTCAGGATGGCTTTCGGGAAGGAGTTGTAGATCTTCAGCTGCGGGTAGCCGTGCTCCGCGTACCAGTCGATCGCGTCCTTCGCGCCCTGCAGGTCCTTGATGGTGTAGCCGTTCATGGCGCTGAACGGGCTCTCGCCCTCCAGGAAGCCGGCCGGCACCACCTGCGGCGCCAGCAGCTTGCCGGCGGCGGTTTCGTCCAGCATCGCCTGCAGCTGCTTGTTGTCGTTGCCCATGTCGCGCACGCTGGTCACGCCGGTCGAGATGTTCAGCGCGCCGGACCAGCGGTCGACGTGGCCGTGCATGTCGAACAGGCCGGGCAGCACGATGCGGCCGCCGGCGTCGATGGTGTTGTCGGCGCCGCGCACCGGCGAGCCGGCCGGCAGCACGGCGGTGATGCGGCCGCGCAGCAGGTAGATGTCGGACGGCGCGCCGACGGTGGCCCGGTCGCTGTCGAACACGCGGGCGTTGCGCACCAGGGTCAGGCCGGTCAGCGGGTGTTGCAGCCTGGCGGCCAGGTCTTCCAGCATCTTGCTCTCGGCCTGTTTCTGGCGCACGGCCAGCACCGGCGCGGCGCCCTGCCAGCCTGCTTCCAGCATGTTGGCGAAGCCGGGGATGATCACGCCGAACAGGCGCGGCCTGGTTCCGGTGGTGGCCCAGTAAAACGACGGCGACAGGCCGACGCCGGTCTGCGCCAGCAGCTGCACGGTTTGTTTCTGGCCATTGTCGCTGTTCACTTCCAGCGTATCGAGCACGGTCTGCGACAGCGTGCCCGATGGCAGCAGCGCCATCTTGTGTCCGGGCGCGGCGTCCAGCGCGGTGATGTAGGCCGAGACGGTTTCGAAGGAACCGTTCAGCGGCAGGTAGCCGGCCGGGCCGCTGACGGCCTTCGTGCCCTGCTCGGAGGTGGACTTCCATACGGCCTGGTCGCCCTTGCGCTCGAAGCGCTCGTCGACCACGGCGCCGAAGGTGGAGTTGCCCTTGACGCTGTACTCGGTCATCACGCCGTCGGCGCCCATGCGGAATTGCTCCGTCAGTTCCGGGCCACGGCCGTTGTTCTTGAAGATGAAACGCACCTTGGTCAGGCCGTCGTCCTGGCGCTCGACGGCTTGTTCGCCGATCTGCTTGCCGCTTTCCGAAATGATCAGGTACTTGGTGCTGGTGGCTGCGGTGGCTGTCTGCACGGCGAACGCCGCGGCCAAGGCCAGCGGCAATACAGCGAGTCGTTTCATCAACAAGGTAAGTCTCCTTCCGGTTAGTGTTATTTTTTTGCGCAGACCGGGCAATCGCCGTTGCGCCCCACGCCTATGCTGGTCCACTCCATGTGCAGACCGTCCAACATCAACAGGCGCCCGGCCAGCGAGGCGCCCACGCCCATCAGCAGCTTGAGCGCTTCGGCCGCCTGCATGGCGCCGACCACGCCGACCAGCGGCGCGAACACGCCCATGGTGGAACAGGCGACGTCTTCAAATTGCTGGTCTTGCGGGAACAGGCAGGAGTAGCAGGGTTGCGCGCCGCCGCGCGGATCGAACACGCTGACCTGGCCGTCGAAGCGTATCACCGCGCCCGACACCAGCGGCTTGCCCAGCGCGACGCAGGCGCGGTTGACGGCGTGGCGGGTGGCGAAGTTGTCGGTGCAGTCGAGCACCACGCCGGCCTGCGCCACCAGCTCGGCCAGGCGGGCGTCGTCGACGCGTTCGTTGAGCGCGGTGATGGTGATTTCCGGATTGATCTGCGCCAGCGTGATGCGCGCCGATTCGGCCTTGGACTGGCCGACCCGCTCGGTGGTGTGGGCGATCTGGCGCTGCAGGTTGGTGAGGTCGACGGTGTCGTTGTCGACCAGCGTGATGTGGCCGACGCCGGCCGAGGCCAGGTACATGGCGGCCGGCGAACCGAGGCCGCCGGCGCCGATCACCAGCGCATGCGCGGCCAGCAGCTTTTGCTGGCCTTCGATGCCGATTTCGTCGAGCAGGATATGGCGCGAATAGCGCAGCAGTTGCGAGTCGTTCATCGTTTCAGACCGGCAGCGGCGCCTGGCGTTATTGGGTGACGGGCTGTTTCAAGGCCGGCTTTTTTTCGCTGGCCTTGGGCTTGGATTCCGGCTTGGCGGCCGGTTTGACGGTTGGCTTGGCGTCGGTCTTGCTGTCCGACTTGATCTCGCCGACTTCGCCGCCGGCGGCGGGCGTGGCCTCCACTTTCGACAGCTTGACCGGCAAGCCCTTGAAGTGCTTGATCGCCTGCGCCAGCTGGAAGTCTTCCTTGGAGCCGAATTCCACCGGCTTGGCTTTCTTCGCCAGCGAGGCCGTGCCCTGGCCGTCTTCCAGCTCTTCGCGCTGCGCGTTCAGGGCTTTCCTGGCGGCGTCGTCGCCGTCCGGGTCCTTGTCGTTGTTCAGGTGTTTTTGCAGGTCGGCCTCGCGCACGCGCAGGCTGTTCAAGCCGTCGCCGTCGGCGCTCTCGTCGACCATCAGGTCCGGCACGATGCCGCGCGCCTGGATCGAGCGGTTGTGCGGCGTGTAGTAGCGCGCCGTGGTCAGCTTGACGGCGGTGTCGGCGGTCAGCTGGCGCAGCGTCTGCACCGATCCCTTGCCGAAAGTCTGCGTGCCCATGATGGTGGCGCGCTTGTAGTCCTGCAGCGCGCCGGCGACGATCTCGGAGGCCGAGGCCGAACCGGCGTTGACCAGCACCACCATCGGCACGTCCTTGAGCGCGGCCGGCAGCTTGGCCAGCGGATCGTTCTTGGGACGGGACGAATAGAACTCGCTGCGGCCGTAGAAGGTCTGCTTGGAATCGAGCAGCTGGCCGTTGGTCGAGACGATCACCGCATCCTTGGGCAGGAAGGCGGCCGAGACGCCGATCGCGCCCGGCACCACGCCGCCCGGATCGTTGCGCAGGTCCAGCACCAGGCCCTTGATGTGCGGGTCTTGCGCGTACAGGGCGGTGATCTTCTTGGCCATGTCCTCGACGGTCGGCTCCTGGAACTGCGAGATGCGCAGCCACGCGTAACCCGGCTCGACGATCTTGGCCTTGACGCTCTGCACGCGGATTTCCTCGCGCGAGATGGTCAGGACGATGGGCTTGTCCTCATCCTTGCGGCTGATGGTGACGGTGACCTTGGAATGCGGCTCGCCGCGCATCTTCTTGACGCTTTCGTCCAGCGACATGCCCTTGATCGGCGTGCCGTCGATGCGGGTGATCAGGTCGCCGGTCTTGATGCCGGCCTTGAAGGCGGGCGAATCCTCGATCGGCGAGACGACCTTGATGTAGCCGTCTTCCATGCCGACTTCGACGCCGATGCCGACGAATTTGCCGGCCACGGTCTCGCGCATTTCGCGGAAGGCTTTTTTATCCAGGTAGACCGAATGCGGATCGAGCGAGGACACCATGCCGGAGATGGCTTCGGTGAGCAGCTTCTTGTCGTCGACGTTTTCGACGTAGTCGGTCTTGATCAGGCCGAACACGTCGGACAACTGGCGCAGCTCTTCGAGCGGCAGCGGCGAACCGGTGACTTTTTGCGCGATGGCGGAAAACTGCAAGGAGACGGCGACACCGGCCACCATCCCCAGGCCGATCAGGCCGATGCTCTTGACTTTGTTGCCCATTTTTTCCGCGAACCTTAAAACTTGACCCAGCCAGCCGGATCGAATGCCGTGCCCTGATGGCGAAGCTCAAAGTATAGCCCCGATTCCTCGTTGCCGCCGCTGTTACCTGCGCTGGCGATCGAGTCGCCAGGCTTGACGACGTCGCCGACCCGTTTCAGCAGCGACTCGCAATTGCCGTAGATGCTCCAGTACTGGCCGCCGTGGTCGACGATGATCATGTTGCCGAAGCCGCGCAGCCAGTCCGAGAAGATGACCTTGCCGCTGGCGACGGAGCGGATCTCGGCGCCTTCGCCGGTGCGGATGAACACGCCCTTCCAGCTTGGGCCGTCGCCGCGCTTGGTGCCGAACCTGGCGGCGATCTTGCCGCTGACGGGGGCGCGCAGCTGGCCCTTGAGGCTGACGAACGGCGCGCCGGACGGCAGCGCCGGGGCCAGCGCGATGTCCGCCGCCTTGGCCGCCGGCCTGGCCGGTTCGTCCTCGCGCGGCGCCGGCTTGAGCGGTTCCGGCGGTTTTGGCGACGGCTGTTGCGCCACTTTCGGCGGCTCGCTGTCGACGGTGGCCGGTTTGGAGGGCGCCGGCTTGATGGTGCCGGATTTTCCCGCGCTGGCCTTGGCCAGGCGCTGGCGCTCGGCTTCGACGGCGGCCTTGGCCTTGGCCAGCGCGCGCGCCTCGGCTTCCGCCTTGGCACGGGCTTCGGCTGCCGCCCTGGCGCGGGCGGCAGCCAGTTGTTCCTGGCGTTTTTTCTCGGCGGCGGCGGCGATCGCCTGCTCCTGGATCAGTTTGCCCAGCTTGTCGACCAGGCCGGTCAGGCGCTGTTCGTCGCGCTCGACGTTCCCGGCTTCCTTGCGCTGGGCCACCAGTTTTTTCGACAGCGAGGCCAGCAAATTGGCGCGGCGCGACTTCTCCTGCTCCAGCTTGGCCTTCTGTTCCATTTCCTCGGCGGCGATTTCCTGCAGCTCGTCCTTGGCGTTCTGCGCCTCGGCCTGGTTGACCTCGACCGCCTTCAGGTTGGCGCGCAGCGCGTCCAGCAGGCGCGCCTGGGCCTGCGACACGTAGGACATCATTTGCAGGTCGCGGTTGATGCGGTTGGGGTTGTCTCCGGACAGCAGCAGCTTGATGCGGTCCTCGTTGCCGGCCACGTACTGGTCGCGCAGCAGCTTGGCCAGCTGCTGCTTTTGCTGGGCGACCGTGGCCGCCAGCTTGTCGTGCTCGGCGGCCAGCTGTTGCAATTTGGTGTTGGTGTCGCCCTGCTCCTGCGCCAGGTCGCGCAGCGAGCGGTTGGCGTCCGAGATCGCTTTTTCGGACTCGGCCAGCGTGTCGGCCGCGTCGTCCTTGGCGCTTTCGGTCTTGCCGATGTCTTTCTTGAGCGCGCTGAGCTTTTGCTGCAAGCCGGCGCGTTCGGCCTCGGCCGCCGCTTTCTGCTTGCTGCGCACGGTGGTCTTGCTGAACGGCGCGGCCTGCGCCCCGTTCAGCAATATCAGACTCAGCAAAAGCGACAACGCCGCACTGGTGGCGGCGCCGCGCCAGCCTCGGAAGGAAGAATGCGACAAATTACTTGGCCTTGCCCTGGTTGGCGACGGCCGCCTGGGCCGCGGCGATGGCGTCGGCGTCGCCCAGGTAGTAGTGGCGGATCGGCTTCAGGTTCTCGTCCAGCTCGTAGACCAGCGGCTGGCCGTTCGGGATGTTGAGGCCGACGATGTCGTTGTCGCTGATGCCGTCGAGCATCTTAATCAGGGCGCGCAGGCTGTTGCCGTGGGCCGAGATGATGATCTTCTTGCCGGCGCGGATGGCCGGGGCGATGTCCTCGTCCCACACCGGCATCACGCGCGCCACGGTGTCCTTCAGGCATTCGGTGAGCGGGATCTGCGACTTGTCCAGGCCGGCGTAGCGCGGGTCGTTGAAGGAGGCGCGGTCGTCGCCTGCTTCCAGCGGCGGCGGCGGCGTGTCATAGCTGCGGCGCCACACCAGCACCTGGTCGTCGCCGTACTTGGCGGCGGTTTCGCCCTTGTCCAGGCCTTGCAGGGCGCCGTAGTGGCGCTCGTTCAGGCGCCAGTCGTTCTTGACCGGCAGGTACATCATATCCATCTCGTCCATGGTCAGCCACAGCGTGCGGATCGCGCGCTTGAGCACCGAGGTGTAGGCCAGGTCGAAGGTGTAGCCGGACTCTTTCAGTACCTTGCCGGCCGCCCTGGCTTCGGCGATGCCCTTCTCGGTCAGGTCCACATCGGTCCAGCCGGTGAAGCGGTTCGAGAGGTTCCAGGTGGACTCGCCGTGGCGCATGAATACGATTTTATACATTTGAACTATCTTCAAAAAGGATTGAACGGGACGGAAAACCGGTACTGCGAGAACTCTTGCAGCTTCTATTTTATAATGCGCAGATTGACTTAAACCATTGGAACCCTGTGAAATTCTTCATTGACAATATTTTCATCATCGCCATCGTGCTTCTTTCGGGCGGCGCCCTGCTCTGGCCGGTACTGACGCAGCGCGGCAAACGCGCCTCCGCGCAAGAGGTGACGCTGTTGATCAACCGCAGCAAAGCCACCATTGTAGACGTCCGCGACGCAACGGAATTTGCTGCTGGTCACTTGCCAGAAGCCAAGAATATTCCGCTGGGCGAACTGTCCAACCGCCTCGGCGAGCTGGAGAAGTTCAAGACCAAGTGCGTGATCGTGGTCTGCAAAACGGGCGCGCGCGCCTCGTCGGCGGCCGCCAAACTGGCCAAAGCCGGCTTTACCGACGTGGTGAACCTGGACGGCGGCGTTGCCGCATGGCAAAAAGCCGGCCTGCCGCTGGCCAAATAAGGAGGTCGAGATGACTGCCCGTGTAATCATGTACACCACCGCCGTATGCCCCTACTGCGTGCGCGCCGAGCGCCTGCTGGAAGCCAAGGGCGTGACCGGCCTGGAGAAGATCCGCGTCGACCTCGACCCGGAACAGCGCGTGCTGATGATGCAAAAGACCGGCCGCCGCAGCGTGCCGCAGATCTACATCGGCGACACCCATGTCGGCGGTTTCGACGACTTGTATGCGCTCGATCAAGCCGGCGGCCTGTCCCCCTTGTTAAATGGCTAATCAACCCCAAATACAACGTGAGGGCCGCAGAAATAGTTTGAAACCATAATGGTTTTGATACAATTGCCCTCGCGTTTGATTTGAGCTCCATACCAAGCAAACTTATTCTGAGCGGCCCGTGCCGCTCGTTTTCACTATAACGAAAGCGTTCCATGTCTGACGAAAACCTGCAACCAGTATTCCAAATCCAACGCGTCTACCTGAAAGACATGTCGCTGGAACAACCGAACTCCCCGGCTATCTTCCTGGAACAGGAAGCACCGACCATCGAAGTCGCCCTGGACGTTGGCGCCGAGCCACTGGCCGATGGCGTGTTCGAATCGACCGTCACCATCACCGTGACCGCCAAAGTCAAAGACAAGGTCGCTTTCCTGGTTGAAGGCAAGCAAGCCGGTATCTTCGAAGCGCGCAACATTCCAGCAGAGCAGCTCGATCCGCTGCTGGGCATCGGTTGCCCGAACATCGTTTATCCTTACCTGCGCGCCAACATCGCCGACGTGATCACCCGTGCCGGCTTCCCGCCAGTGCACCTGGCCGAGATCAACTTCGAAGTGTTCTACCAGCAGCGCATGCAAGCGATCGCCGACGCGGCCGCCGCAGCACCAGCAGCAACCGACGGCGCTGCCACCACGCACTAAGCCGTACTGAAGTACTTCGCTGCCGGGCGCCACGTCCGGCAGCGGCATCACCCCGACATGCCGCGCCTTCACGCGCTGTCCATCTGCAAGGTAAGCCATGACAGTTCCCCGTTTAATCGCCAGTCTGACCATGTTGTTGGCCATGAGTGCCAGTCACGCGTTCGACTTCAAAACGGTGGGCGCCGCACCCGTCATCCTCTACGACGCGCCATCGACCAAGGGCGGCAAGCTGTTTGTCGTGCCGCGCGGCGCGCCGCTGGAAGTGGTGCTGGCCTATGGCGAATGGCTGAAGGTGCGCGACGTCAGCGGCGACCTGGCCTGGACCGAGGCCAAGGGCCTGGTCGGCAAGCGCAACGTCATCATCCGCACCCCCAACCTGAAAATCCGCAGCGCGCCGGACGACAGCGCCGCGCCGGTGTTCACCGCCGACAAGGGCGTGCTGCTGGAAGTGACCGAAGCGGCCGCCGGCGGCTGGCTCAAGGTGCGTCATCGCGACGGCCTGGTCGGTTACGTCAAGAATTCCGAAGTCTGGGGCATATAATTGCCGTAGCGGCGACATCCGGTCGCCGAATGAGGTCCCATGCAAGATAATCCAAACAAACCGGCGGCTACCGTCCGCAAGGTGGCTGTGCTCGGCGCAGGCGCCTGGGGCACCGCCGTCGCCATGGCGCTGGCCCAGCGTCACGACGTGCTGCTGTGGGGCCGCAACGGCGACGCCCTGCAAGACATGGCGCGCACGCGCGAAAACACCGGCTACCTGCCCGGTTATCCCTTCCCCGACGGCCTGCGGGTCGCCGCCGATTTCGACGCCGCGCTGGCCCATGTGGCCGCCCCGGACAGCCTGCTGATCGCCGCCTGCCCGGTGGCGGGCTTGCGGCCGCTGCTGGAGCAGCTCAAATCGCGGGCGATCCCGAACGTGGTGTGGCTGTGCAAGGGTTTCGAATACGGCACCGGCTTGTTGCCGCACCAGATCGTGCGCGAGGTGCTGGGCGCCGGCGTGGCCGGCGGCGCCTTGTCGGGACCGTCGTTTGCGCAGGAGGTGGCCAAGGGCCTGCCGTGCGCGCTGACCATCGCCTCCGACTCGGCGGCCTTGCGCGACTGCGTGGTGGCGACCGTCCACGGCGGCAATATCCGCGTGTATTCGAGCGAAGACCTGGTGGGGGTGGAAGTGGGCGGCGCGGTGAAAAACGTGCTGGCCATCGCCACCGGCGTGGCCGACGGCCTGGGCCTGGGCTTGAACGCGCGCGCCGCGCTGATCACGCGCGGCCTGGCGGAAATCACCCGGCTCGGCACCGCGCTGGGCGGGCATACCGAGACCTTCATGGGACTGACCGGCATGGGCGACCTGATTTTGACCTGCACCGGCGACCTGTCGCGCAACCGCCGCGTCGGCCTGGGGCTGGCGCAGGGCAAGCCGCTGGACGTCATCGTGCAAGAGCTGGGCCATGTGGCCGAGGGCGTGCCGTGTTCGAAAGCCGTGCGCGAACTGGCGGCCAGGCTGGGCGTCGACATGCCGATCACCAACGCGGTGGCCGGCGTGCTGTTCGACGGCGACCAGCCGCAGGCGATGGTCTCGCGCCTGCTGGCGCGCGACCCGCGCGATGAAAAGGCGAAGCGCTAAGCAACGTCATTCCCGCGCAGGCGGGGATCCATGCACCGCCTGCCGGCTGGCGTTCTATAGATTCCCGCCTGCGCGGGAATGACAGCGGCGCTTATTCGGTTTCTTCTTCCTTCGCTGCGCGCATCCATTCGACCAGCGGGAACGCATCCTTGAGCCCGCTGGCGATCAGCGGCACCAGCTTTTCCGGCTGGTTCATCGGCAGGTCGAGCTCGGTCCAGACGAAAAAACTCTTCAGCTTGATATATTCGATGTGCTCGTGCTCGGGGTCGAAACCCTTGGGTGGGCGCATCAGCTTGCCTTCGTTCTGGATGTCGCCGAAGGTCGCCTTCAGCTTCTTGTTCTTCAATACCTTGCTGAAGCCGGCCGCGTCGTCGACCATGTGCTGGCGCAGCGCCTTCAGGCGCGACGGCGGCGGCATGTATTCGCCGGCGCCGAACAGCAAGCGGCCAGAGCCGTCGATCTGCATGTAGTAGGTCGGCCCACCGGCCTTGCTCGGACGGCGCAAATCGTTCGGCGCCACGGCCGCCGAGAAGCGCGTCTTGTACGGGCTCTTGTCGTGCGCGAAACGCACGTCGCGGTTGATGCGGAACATCGCCTTCTTCGGGTTGCAGAACTTGACGGCCGCGTCGAACTTGCCCAGCTCGATAATCATGTCCGTCACCACTTGCAGGAATTCTTCGCGCAGGATGTCGTAGCGCGGTTTGTTCATGATGAACCAGGGACGGTTGTTGTTGTCCGCCAGTTCTTTGAGGAATTGAGTCAGGTCGCGCAGATGCATTAAAGTTCCTTATTTGGCGCCGGCCGGTCGCTTGCCGACCGTGATGTCCAGCGTGGTCTCGCGGCTCTTGCGCAAGACCGTCATTTTAGCTTTTCCGCCAGGAACGAGCTGGGCGATCAGATTCAGCATCTCGTTGGTGTCGGCCACCGGCTTGCCGTCCACCGACAGCAGGATGTCGCCCGGCTTCATGCCGCCCTTGTCGGCCGGTCCGTTGCGCACCACGCCGGCGATGATGGCGCCGCTCTGGCGCTTCAGGCCGAAGCTCGACGCCAGCTCCGGCGTGATCTCCTGGGTTTCCACGCCGATCCAGCCGCGCACCACGTGGCCGGACTTGATGATGGCCTCCATCACCGACTTGGCGGTCGACACCGGTATCGCGAAGCCGATGCCGACCGAGCCGCCCGACTGCGAATAAATCGCCGAATTGATGCCCAGCAGGTTGCCGTTGGCGTCCACCAGCGCGCCGCCGGAATTGCCGAAGTTGATCGCGGCGTCGGTCTGGATGAAGTTCTCGAAATGGTTGATGTGCAGGTTGTTGCGGCCCAGCGCGGAGATGATGCCCATCGTCACCGTCTGGCCGACGCCGAAGGGATTGCCGATGGCCAGCACCACGTCGCCCACCTGCGCCTGCTCGGCCTGGCCCAGCACGATCACCGGCAGCTTGTCGAGCTCGATCTTGATGACGGCCAGGTCGGTCTCGGGATCGGTGCCGACCACCTTGGCGCCGGCCTTGCGGCCGTCGGCCAGCATGACATCGATTTCGTCGGCCGCCTCCACCACGTGGTTGTTGGTCAGGATATAGCCTTCGCCGGAGACGATGACGCCCGAGCCCAGGCTGGACTCCTCGTCGTCGCTCTCGCCGTCGCGCTCGCCGAAGAATTTTTTAAAGAAGGGATCGCGCAGCAGCGGATGCTTGCCGCGCCTGGGTTTCTTGCTGGTGATGATGTTGACCACGGCCGGCATCGCCCGCCCGGCCGCCGCGCGGTAGGAACCGACCGCCACGCCGGGCGCCTTGCCCGGCCCCGCCTCCAGCATCAGGGCCGGATGGTCGGCGCTGCCCATCTGCTGGGAGCGCACCGGCGCGCGCCGCTCCGGCCCCACGGCCGTGTAGACAAAATACAGTGCCAGTACGACGGTCACCGTTTGCGCAAACAATAACCAGAGTCGTCGCATAGCTGTCAGCCTGCCGTCCCGGAAGACGGCGTCCTTGTCATTTCTTGAGTGAGTCGCGGATCTCGCGCAGCAGCGCGATATCTTCCGGCACCGGCGCCGGCGCCGCGGCCGCTTCCGCCGCCGCTTCCCTGGTGTTCAGGGTACGCGCCTTGTTCATCAGGCGCACCATCTGGAAGATCACGAACGCCAGGATGATGAAGTTCAGCAGGATGGTGGCGAAATTGCCGTAGGCCCACACCGCGCCCAGCTTTTTCGCCTCGACCAGGCTCAGGTGCGCGTCCTGGCCGTTGAGGCCGATGTAGTAATTGGCGAAATCCAGGCCGCCGAACAGTTTGCCGATCGGCGGCATGATGATGTCGGCCACCAGCGAGTCGACGATCTTGCCGAAAGCGCCACCGATGATCACACCCACAGCCAGGTCGACCACATTGCCCTTCATCGCAAATTCTTTAAATTCCTGCATCATTGCCATTTTTCCATCCCCGCTGTGGTCATTTGTGAACAAAACTGCGCTTGGATCATACTATTTTTTCAATTAGATTCCAAACACGCGCGCCCTGTGCGCATTGATGTACCGAATTACGCTATAAATTTGTCTTGTATCAATATCTATGGCTTACGCCCCGCCAGTAGGGGATGGCGCGGCGGAATTCAAGTCCAAAACGGTGCGCAAATCGCGCCAATTGGGGTTACGGCAACGTTTTTGCTTTAATTCGTATCACGCTTACCTTATAATTTAAGGTTGCTAGAAGCTATATTCGTGCTTCATCAAGTTTCAGGTTTTGTTCTCGGTTCTCGGATTTTGTTCGCACTTTGACTGATTGGGGTTTGTATGAGTATCGAAAAGCAGGTCGATTCCGGCCGACGCGGATTGCTCGTCGCAACAGGCGCGGCGGGTGGTGTAGTGGGTCTGGCAACCGCCGGGGCACTGGTTAGCACGTTCCAACCGTCCGAGCGCGCCAAAGCGGCCGGCGCACCGGTGGAAGTGGATATTTCCAGCCTCAATCCAGGCGAAATGAAAACCGTCGAATGGCGCGGCAAACCGGTCTGGATCATCAAGCGTACCCCTGAAATGGTGGCCTCGCTGAAAAAGACCGACGGCAAGGTGGCCGACGCCGACTCCAAGCGCAACCCGGACGAGTTCACCCCGGAATACGCCCGCAACGAATGGCGCTCGCGCAAACCCGAGCTGCTGGTCGCGGTCGGCATCTGTACCCACCTGGGCTGCTCGCCCTCGTCCAAGTTCACCCCGGGCCCGCAGCCATCGCTGCCGGACGACTGGGAGGGCGGCTTCCTGTGCCCATGCCACGGCTCGACCTTCGACATGGCCGGCCGCGTGTTCAAGAACAAGCCGGCGCCGGACAATCTGCAAGTGCCGCGTCATATGTTCCTGAGCGACACCAAGCTGATCATTGGTAAAGACGAGAAAGGCGAGGCGTAAATCATGGCGGCTTTCAAAGAGACAAAATTCCCGGCCGATGCTCCGGCCGCACAAAAGGCGCTGGGCTGGGTCGACGACCGCTTCCCGCTCACCAAGCTGTGGAATGATCAATGGGGCAAATACTACGCTCCGAAAAACTTCAACTTCTGGTACATCTTCGGCTCGCTGGCCATGCTGGTGCTGGTGCTGCAGATCGTCACCGGCATCTTCCTGACCATGCACTACAAGCCGGACGCCAACCTGGCCTTCGGTTCGGTCGAATACATCATGCGCGAAGTACCGTGGGGCTGGCTGGTGCGCTATATGCACTCGACCGGCGCCTCGGCCTTCTTCATCATCGTCTACCTGCACATGACGCGCGGCCTGCTGTACGGCTCGTACCGCAAGCCACGCGAGCTGATCTGGCTGTTCGGCTTCGCCATCTTCCTGTGCCTGATGGCCGAAGCGTTCTTCGGCTACCTGCTGCCATGGGGCCAGATGTCGTACTGGGGCGCCCAGGTGATCGTCAACCTGTTCGGCGCGATTCCGCTGATCGGCCCCGACCTGTCGCTGTGGATCCGCGGCGACTACGTGGTCTCCGACGCCACCCTGAACCGCTTCTTCGCCTTCCACGTGATCGCGATCCCGCTGGTTCTGCTGGGTCTGGTGGCCGCCCACCTGATCGCGCTGCACGAAGTCGGTTCGAGCAACCCGGACGGCATCGAAGTGAAAGAAAACCTGGGCGCCGACGGCCACCCGGTCGATTCGATTCCTTCGCACCCTTACTACACCGTGCACGACCTGTTCGGCGTGTCGATCTTCCTGCTGATCTTCAGCACCGTGGTGTTCTTCGCCCCGGAAATGGGCGGCTACTTCCTGGAATATAACAACTTCCTGCCGGGCGATTCGCTCAAGACCCCGCTGCACATCGCGCCGACCTGGTACTTCACCGCGTTCTACTCGGTGCTGCGCGCCACCACCGCCGACTTCATGTGGGTGCTGATGTTCTTCGTGGCCGCCTACGTGCTGTTCATCTGGCTGAAATCGCGCCTGTCGAGCATGGTCAAGACCGCCATCGCCGTGATCGCGCTGGTGGCCATCATCGGCATGCTGCCGCAGGTGCTCGACGCCAAGTTCTGGGGCGTGGTGTTCTTCGGTGGTTCGGTGGTGATCCTGGCCTTCCTGCCTTGGCTGGACAAGTCGCCGGTCAAGTCGATCCGCTACCGTCCGAGCTGGCACAAGTATGTGTACGGCGTGTTCTTCTTCTGCTTCCTGGCGCTGGGCTACCTGGGTACCCTGCCGCCGACCGAAGGCCGCACGCTGTTCTCGCAAGTATGCACCCTGCTTTACTTTAGCTTCTTCCTGTTCATGCCATGGTGGAGCGCCATGGGCACGTTCAAGAAGGTCCCGGACCGCGTAGTGTTCCACGCGCACTGATCGACCACCCCGGCTAAAGTACACAAAGGACATTACATGAATTTTCCTAAAAAACTGCTCGCCATCCTGGCATTGCTGCCAGGTCTGGCACTGGCTAACGAAGGCGGCATCGCGCTCGACAAGGCGCCGGACCGCTCGAATAACATGGCAGCACTGCAACATGGCGCCAAGCTGTTCGTCAATTACTGCCTGAACTGTCATAATGCGTCCTCGATGCGCTACAACCGTCTGCGCGACCTCGGCCTGACGGAAGAGCAAATCAAGGCCAACTTGCTGTTCACCGGCGACAAAGTGGGCGAAATGATGACCACCACGATGAACCCGAAAGATGCGAAAGCATGGTTCGGCGTGGTGCCGCCGGACCTGTCCGTCATTACGCGCGCCAAATCGTCGGGCGCCGGCAGCGGCGGCGACTATCTGTACACGTATCTGCGCACCTTCTACAAGGACGACACCCGCCCGACCGGCTGGAACAACCTGGTGCTCAACAACGTGGCGATGCCGCACGTGTTGTGGGAACTGCAGGGCGTGCAGAAGGTCAAGATGGAAGAAGTGGCCGATCCGCACGAAGAAGGCAAGAAGATCCATCAGTTTGCCGGCTTCGAGCAAGTCACGCCGGGCAAGCTGAGCAAACTGGAATATGACACTGCGGTGGCCGACCTGGTCGGTTACATGGAGTGGATGGCGGAGCCTGCAGCGCAGACCCGCAAGAAACTGGGCGTAGCGGTGGTGCTTTTCATGGCCCTGTTCGCCTTCCTGGCATGGCGCCTGAACGCGTCGTTCTGGAAAGAAGTTAAATAATCGAGAGCGCCGGCTGGCCGGCGCTTGTTTTGCGATGCCCGCGTTGGCGGGCGATCTGGGGTGATCCGTTCGCGGCTTCACCCCCTTTGTTTCTAAGGAACTATAAAAATGATGGTTCTCTACTCGGGTACAACCTGCCCATTTTCGCAACGCTGCCGCCTGGTCCTGTTTGAAAAAGGCATGGACTTCGAAGTGCGCGACGTCGACTTGTTCAACAAGCCGGAAGACATCTCGACCATGAATCCGTATGGTCAGGTGCCGATCCTGGTCGAACGTGAATTGATCCTGTACGAATCGAACATCATCAATGAGTACATCGACGAACGCTTCCCGCATCCGCAACTGATGCCGGCCGATCCGCTGATGCGCGCGCGTGCGCGCCTGATGCTGTTCAATTTCGAGAAGGAATTGTTCGTGCACGTGCATGTGCTGGAAAGCGAACGCGCCAAGAGCAACGACAAGAGCCACGACAAGGCCCGCGCAGAAATCCGCGACCGCCTGACCACGCTCGCGCCGCTGTTCCTGAAGAACAAGTACATGCTCGGCGATGAGTTCTCGATGCTGGACGTGGCGGTCGCGCCGCTGCTGTGGCGTCTGGATCACTACGGCATCGAACTGTCGAAGACCGCAGCGCCGCTGATGAAGTACGCCGAGCGCATCTTCTCGCGCCCCGCCTACATCGAAGCGCTGACGCCGTCGGAAAAGGTCATGCGCCGTTAAGTTGTTGAGCGCGCATTGAGCGCTCAGCGGGCGCAAGCCGTTTTACTTGAAGTCTATCGGCGCGTTTGCCGGCCTTAGTTGGCGGCGCGCCGGGTTCTACTGCAGTCTGGAATACCATGTCCGAAATCTCAACCAAGCCCTACATGCTGCGCGCCATTTATGAGTGGTGCACGGATAGCGGCTATACGCCCTACCTCGCCGTCAAGGTCGACGCCTCGACCACGGTGCCGATGGAATATGTGAAAAAAGGCGAAATCGTCCTCAACATCAGCTTCGGCGCCACCTCGGGGCTGAAGATGGACAACGACAGCATCCGCTTCCACGCGCGCTTCGGCGGCGTGTCGCGCGAGATCTACGTCCCGGTCAACAACGTCATGGCGATCTATGCCAACGAGAACGGCCAGGGGATGGCGTTCGAGCCGCAGGCGGGCTTTGCCGAGCCGGTGGCGGACGAAGAAATCAGTGCGCCGGCGCCGGTGCTGGCGGCTGTTCCAGCGCCTGCGCCAGAGGCCAAGAGCGAGGCCACAAGCGCTCCGGACGGCGATAACGAGCCGCCAAAAAAGGGCGGCCGGCCTACTCTTACGCGAATTAAATAGCGTATAATTCGCCCCGTACAAGTTTCGCCGACTTAGCTCATTTGGTAGAGCAGTTGATTTGTAATCATCAGGTGGCCAGTTCGAAACCGGCAGTCGGCACCAATAAAATCAAGGGCTTACAGCGATGTAAGCCCTTTTGTTTTGGTCGAGTGTCAACCAACTGTCAACCGCGCCAACGGATTCAGCATTTTGGCTTCCTGAAGGTGTCCAGGGCTGAGGTGGGCGTAGATCATGGTGGTTTGCAGGCTGGAGTGGCCCAGCACTTTTTGCAACGTCAGGATGTTCCCGCCGTTCATCATGAAGTGGCTTGCGAATGTGTGTCGTAGGACGTGGGTGAGCTGGCCAGGTAGCAGCTTGATTCCCGACTCCTTGACGGCCATGCGAAACGCTCCGACCGAGCTTTTGAATATTCTGCCGGACGCGTCCCTACTTCCATCCTTATGAAATTCCCGTACCTCGTCGGCCAGCGCGTCGTCGATGGGAACCGACCTGTTTTTGTCGGTCTTCGTTTGCGTGAAGTGGATCATGCCGCTGTGGAGCTGGGAAATACGCAGCGATTCACCCTCGTTCCAGCGTGCGGCGGACGCCAGGCACAGTTTCGTAATCAGAAGCGCATCTCGATCCTTGCGCACCTCCAATGCGGTCAGCAGCGCACGAATTTCATCGTCGTTGAGGTAGGACAGCTCGCGCTCGGCGATCTTGAATTGGCGAAGCCGTGCCAGCGGATTATTCTCTGTCCAGAAACCAAGGCGTATCAGCTCGTTGAACACCGCACGCAGGTAAGCATGCTCGCGGTTGATGGTGTTAGCTGTAACTCCCTCGGCCAGTCGGGCCGAGCGATACGCTGCGAAATGCTCCGATTTCAGGTGCTCGGCGATGGGGTTGCCAAGCGCTTCGCAAACCCGAAGGAGTGTGCCGTAGGTGCGAGTGTGGCGCAACTGGATGCCGTGATGGGATTGCCATAGCTCGATTAGCTCAGACAATTTGGTGAGGTTCTTCTTGGGCTTCACCCAGCCGTCGTTCTGCATGACCTGAGTCTTCGCCCAGGCCTCAAACTGAAGTGCCTCAGCCTTGGTCGCCAATGTCTTGCGGATGCGTTTATGCCCACGTCCACCAGGCTGGATATCGACAAGCCAACCCCCTTCTGATTTCTTGATGGTCATCTTACTGGTCGCCATCCTCAAGATACGACGGCGTTTTAAGCTTCACCAGCTCGGCGACGAGTTCAGCATCCTCGACACCAGCCAGCGCCTGCTGTTCGGCATTGCGTCCTATCTCCAGCTCCAGCAGCTGAATTTTTTGTGTGTGTGAAATCCCGTATTCAATATCCTCATCCGCACTCTCCTTGCTCTCCAAAACACGCTGCTGCCAAGCCCGCATCGTAGTAGCCATTTCCCAATATCCTTCCGCACCCTTCCTGCGCGCGCGTCGTCGCTCGGGGAAGCTGGCGGCCCCATCACTGTCCACGTGGCCGTGCTTGGCATCGGTAATTCCGGTGGCGAGCCAGAATGCGAATTTGGGCCAGCGCTCGCACACCGCCGCGATCATGTCGCAAGTCGGCCGCTGCCGACCATGCCAAAAACTCTTCCAGCTATTTGCAGAGATTTGAGTCAGTTTTTCCAGCTCGGCAAAACGACCTCGTTCATCGGTCGTTTTCTCGATCACAGACTTGAGTCGTTCTTGAATCGTTTCCATTGGCTCGTCCTCAGTTAGAAATATCTCGCATCGTAACAAAAATACACAGGATCGTAATAAAAAATATTGACACTGTGCATTACTGTGTTTATATTGCCGAACATCAGTCAAATATACACAGCTCGGTGCATGGAGTGCTCTTATGTTGAACAAGTCGCAAGAAATTGAAGCCGTGAGCCAGGTGGCAATGCCCACCCAGTTCTCTGCGCCCGTAGGCCTGATGACTTTGGAGAAATTCGCTGAGGCTGTCGGGTTGCCGCCTGGCGTCGTGCTCGGCCACCTCAACCGAGGGATGCTGCCAACCGTCACGCTCGGTCGTCGCCGTCTCATTAATGTGGTGGCGCTTCAGCGTGAACTCGGCCGCAAGGAGTTTGCGCTGTGACCCAAGAATTCCGTGACAAATCACATAAATCCGAATCGCGCCCCAAGTCGCTTGCTGAGCGGCTTCAGTGGATGGCCGACAACTTGCCCGGCTTCCGTGAAGAGCTTGATCTGGTTGACCAAGCTCAACGCAGTGCAACGCAACCAAGTCGCATTCCAGCACAGCAGGATGTATCCAGCCTGACGGGAGAGCGCGCATGAGGCCCGTTCGCCATTCGCTCCTGAAGAAAATTCGAAAAGATGCAGAGTCCGCATACGCAAGTGCATCTGGTGGCACCGCGCGCGCACGTTTCGTTAAGTCGCAAATTTATGGCAGCGGCAAGCATCAGGACGCATGCGCCGACCGTACCGCCAGCGCGCCAGCGCTGCCGGAACGGATCGGCGCTGCGGCCGAACCTGTACGGTTAGTGCCGCATTTTGCGCAGGTATGCAGCGCATCAGATACCCCCATTAATAACATGGGGGAAAACTTAGCGAACGCCGACGTTGCTGATGATGTGGACACCTGGGCGAGCATATCCGAAGAGGACCTGGGCGAAGTGTCGTTGATGATGACGGACTCCGGCAAGATCAAGACGGTGATGGTTCGTAGGCCATCTGAAACTCAGGCATGCATCATTGACTGGATCAATTTCACTGTGTTGGAAGACACGTTCTTCAAGACCGCTCGTCAGACACTGGTCGCCGATGATCAGATCATTGAAGAAGCAAGTCGCCAGTTCGAAAAAATCTTCGGCTTCGGCATTACCGAAAAGCGTGATCGGGGCATGAACTTCTACCGCGAGTCATGGGTACTTGGCGATGGTATGGGGTTCGTGTGCTTCGGAGGGCAACGCGCAACCATGCTCGTCACCTTGTCCGGCCAAGGATGTCAGAACGCCGTTGCGGGCTGGGAAAAACGGCTGTTCCACTTCTTGACCAAAGTGGCGATGCGCCCCTCGATCTCTCGTATCGATCTGGCCCATGACGACATCGAAGGTGCTTACCTGTCCGTGGACTGGGCCTACGATCAATACGCGCTTGGCGGCTATACGCAAAAGGCTGGCGGTCGCCCGCCAAATATCGAACGCATCGGCAATTGGACCAGACCTACTGGCAAAGGAAGGACTTTGACCATCGGTCTGCGCTCCTCTAGCAAGTTCTGCCGCTTCTACGAGAAGGGTCGTAAGGAAGGAGACAAGTCCAGTCCTTGGTGCCGCTGCGAAGTCGAATTCAAGAACACAAACACGATCATTCAGTTCGATGTGCTTCTGAACCCAACAGATTTTTTCGCCGCCGCCTATCCATGCTTTTCAAATTTCGTTCAGGTCGAAACGCCACAACGCATGGAAGTGAAAGTCAAGACGGCGCAGATCACGGTCGATGCCTGCATTGAAGTGACCAAGCATCAGTTCGGTAAATACATCCGTGTTTTCCGCGAACTGTGGGGCGACAAGAAAGCCCTTGATCTGATTTGCAATGAGGCAGACGACTACTGGCCAAAGCGTATGAAGCCGCTCACGAGCGATGCCACGTCCGGCCCTACGCCTGTGCACAAGCAAGCTCCTGTGCCTATTCCCTCTTTCATGCAGTTTATTACCACCGTCCCATGTTTCGGCCTCAATGGGGAAAACGGTTTTGCGTAGGCCATTCAAATCAGGAACCACAAAATGAAATTCACTTCGACGATCAAAGTTACCGGCATGAAGTTCTCCAAAGGGACCATGGACAACGGTCAGGCATTCGACAGCACGAAGGTATTTGTCGAGACCGAACTGGACAGCAGCAAGGACACCGCGATGGGTACGGCCTGCGCCGAGTATGGCTTGGGCAAAGCCGAGGAATACCAGAAATACAAACACCTGGCCGACTCGTTCCCGTTCATGGCGGTCGCCGAGATGGAAATCGTGACGAACGGTAAGACGCAAAAAACCGTCATCCACTCGCTGCGGCCTGTGGAAGCTGCGAAGCCAGCTGCCTCGGGTGGCAAACATGCAGGCGCATAAGGCCGAGTTCAAATTCATCGTTCAAGACAAAGAGTCGGCATTGTTTCTGATGCCGGTGGAAGGCGATGTTGGGTTCACGCCTTGGGCGCATGAAGCCGGACGCTTCGACGGGATTGCAGAGGCCACTGACACAGCAACACTGAATTGTCACGAAGGGTTTTTCGTGACGCAGGTTGTGTGCACTGGCGCAAGCGAGTAGTACAGGCCCGGCTGTATCCGGATTCTTAAATCGAAAAAAACTGAAATGAATATAGGTTCTGTGGTCAACATCGTGAGCTGCCAGCCCCGTACAGACGGTGGCTCGGCAGTCGCTCCGTGCGGAATGGACGCAAACGGCATCAGCTATCAGCCGCAGGTCGTTCAGGCCTATGTGATCGATGCCGCCAATGCTTCGAAAATTGACGCGATCACGGAACCCTTCGATTACACGCAAGCCGTTGGCCTTTTCGGCTTCGCGTTCAGCATTGTCTTGACTGCCTGGCTCGCTGCCAAGTTCTCGGGAACAATCCTCGGCCTAATACGCCGAGGCTAACCTCAACTTCCTTGAAAGGGAAAAGCAATATGAAAAACAAAATCGCTCTGGCCGTCGCTGCCATGTCCGTCGCTGCAACCTCGGCTGTTCAAGCGGCTACGCCACTCGACTTGTCCGGCGTAACTGGCGCGTTTACCGCGTCGGACGTGGTGACGCCGGTGATCGCGATCGCTGGCACGTTGGCGACCGTCTATGTCGCCATCAAGGCCGCGAAAATCGTCCTGGGCATGCTGCGCGGCCGTTAATCCATCTCGGCTGTTTGGCAAGGTGAGGCGGCCCGACGGGTCGCCTTTTTTCTTGGTATTACCAAGGATTTGGAGGTTGATATGACTGCTGGTGAATTGTGGTACGTCGTGATTTTTTCTTGGGGCATGCTCACCGCATGGGCTGTCATTCAGGGATTTGAGGGGGGCGAGAAATGATAAGACGCATTCTGTGCGGACTCCTTTTGTTCGCTGTGGTTGTGCAGGTCAACGCGCAAGCTCTGCCGGCCCGCATCGGTCAGCAGATCGCGGCGGTGGTCAAGAACAAGGTTGGGCTTCGTGGCTTTGCCGCGAACGATCCGCGGTTCGGGGCGACAGTCGCGGCAGTTGGTACGGCGGTCGTTGAGATCGGGACGGCAGTGGTCGCCGCTGGCACTGCGCCAGCCTGGGGGACAGTACTCGCCAGCGCCGTTATTGCTGGTGCTGTTGGCTATGGCATTCAGGCGCTCGCGAACTGGTTGTTCAACAAGGACGGCACGATAACGGTGCCGGGTCATGGTGGCACGGCTCCATCGCAGAAGGGGCCAGACACGTACCTCTATGGTCAGTGGAAGGGCGGCAGCGCGACAGGGGTAGCAAGTGGCTATGTCATGGACTACAACATGCAGCTTACTCGCGATTATCCGCAGGCCGGGGCTTCCATCGGTGTGAGCTATTGCGAAACTTACGCTAACGGTTCATGGGTCTGCCATCTGTCGTACTCAAGTGCGTCTGGCACAGAGCCGGACTGGAATCGTATTTCTGGATCTTCTCAGCAGGGTGTCCCCTATACGTGCGACGGTTTGACAGTGAACGGTGTGTGCCAGCCTCCCGCGACACTGCCCGGCAGCACGCCAGCTCAGACAGTGCCAGCTGCGCAGGCGTTGGCGATGATGTCCGATGCTGACAAGGCTAAGCCATTGCCGGATCAGGTCGTGGCTGACTTGGCCGACGCGGCGTGGAAGCAGGCCGCAAATCAGCCAGGCTATGCAGGCGTTCCGTACTCGCTCACCGATCCTGTTACGCAGGCCGATGTCGCTACGGCTCGGGCGGCGAATCCTTCGGTTCCTCAGGCCACCGTGGGCGATCTTGCAGAGCCTGTTTCCACGAGCAACCCGCTGGGCCAGACTGCGCCCTCTACCGCGCCAGCCACGAATCCGGCGGCTAGCTCTCCGCAGGTCAACCTCGGTGACGATCCGGGCATCGGCTTTCCTACGCTTGAAGCCACGCCCACCGCTCAGCAGATCATCGAACCGTTGGCCGGGCTCGCGCCGTCGCTCAAGAGCTGGGCCGTTCCGGCTCATATGGCCGAGTGTCCGAAGCCTACCTTCGATTTGTTCAACAAGCACATCGTCATGGACCAGCAATGTTCCATGTTTGAGGACAACCGCGCCACCCTGTATAACGCGATGCTCGTCGCGTGGGCGCTGATTGCCTTGTTCATCGTACTTTCTGCGTGAGGTAGCCCATGTTTGGAATTCTCGTCTCCGCCTTCAATCTCATCCTCGGTTGGCTGGTACGCAGCGTACTGGTCAAGTTCGTTGTGTTCTTCGCGCTCTACTTCGTGACGGCGCAGTTTGTTGGCGTGATCGCGTCATGGTTGCCTACCGGCTCAAGCCTCACCAGTGCGTTCGGCGGCGTTAGCGCGGCCACGTGGTACTTCCTCGATCTGTTCGCGTTGTCCGTGGGCCTTCCAGCGGTCATATCGGCGTGCTTGACGCGATTCATTATCCGTCGCTTGCCTGTGATTGGATAAGGCCATGCTGACCATTCTGGCGCTCGTGGCGCGTAGGTTTAACAAACGGCTTGTTCTGGCTTTCGCTGGCGGCGTGTTCACAGGTGCGCTGGTCCTGTCCTTGCTGCTGGCGAATCATCTTAGGGGTGCATGCAGCCCGCTTGGTGTCGCAGGATTTGTCGTCTGCAAGGTAATCTGATGCCTATTAATGCGTACACTGGTCTTATGGGCAGCGGCAAATCTTACGAGTGCGTCAGCTCGGTGATTATGCAAGCGATCACAAAGGGTCGCCGCGTTGTTACCAACGTTGATGGCATAGATGGCGACGCGATCCGCGCTTACATCCATGAAAAAAATGGCATCGATCTTGAGCAGCTGGGAACAGTCGTGCATTGCAAGAACGACGATGTGGCAAAGTCCGATTTTCTGCCGCACGGGACGGATGTGGACACCTTGGTCAAGCCTGGCGATATCGTCTGCATCGACGAGGCGTGGCGCTTTTGGGGAGCCGACTCCAAGATACTCAAGGAACACGCCATCTTTTTCCGCGAGCATCGGCACTACGTCGATCCGGTCACGAAAGTGTCGTGCGATCTGGTCCTGATGGTGCAGGACATCAGTGACTTGCACCGCACTCTCAAAGTCGTTGTCGAGCTGTCGTTCCGCACCACGAAGATCAAAAGCCTTGGGCTAAACAAGGTGTACAGGGTCGAGATGTGGGAGGGTTGGAAGCAGCACATTAAGAGCCGTGTGAAGGTGGAAAACAAGAAGTACGACCCGGCGATTTTTCCCTTGTATAGCAGCTACGACGGCGGCAAAGGCAAAGAAGTTACTGTCGATGATCGTCAGAATATTCTCAAGAATCCAATGCTGTGGGGGTTGATCGCTGCGCTTCTGGTCCTGGGTTCGCTGTCCTTTTGGGCGGTTGGTAAATTCTTCAAAGGTCCGCAGGGCAAGCCGAATGCCGAAGCCAAGGGAGCGGTGGCCTCCGGCCCAGTCGCGCCCGCTGGCGTGCCATTTGCGGCGGCAGCTACCGCTTCGCGTTCCGAGTTCTCGGACGAGTGGCGCGTCGCCGGTGAGATTCGCATCGGCACCGTACGGTACGTTGTTCTCGCCTCCGCTTCTGGCCGCGTTCGCTATGAGCATCCCAGCGTCTTCAACAATGAGGGCGGCGCCATCGTCGGGACGCTGGATGGCCGCAAGGTCACAGTGTTTTCAGGAGCTGGCGCCGCTCAGTCTCCGCAGCCAGGCATGGTCCCTATGCCTATCAACAATGAGGTGAAAAAATGAAACGCCTGTTAGTCACTTTGGCGTTCGTCGCGCCGCTGGTCTACGCAGCCCCGCCCGCCAAGGTGGCAAACCCCGACGACGCCGTGTCGTTCAGCCTCGCCAATGTGAAGCTGGGCGAGCTGGTCACGCTTGCGTACCGCGATGCGTTCAAGACGCCTTATGTCCTTTCGCCCGAGGTGGCCGGTGACCAGCGCATCGTCTCGTTACGGATTGGTGGCGACGCTGCCGGCAGGGGCAAGGCCGACTTCATCAAATTCTTGGACATGATGGGGGTCGTTATCGAGAAGCGCGGTGGGATCGAGTTCCTGACCATCGCCAAGCCCATCGAGGTTGAGCGTGAGCCGTATGTCTACCGTCCCCGGTTCCGTGACGTGAACTACCTGACGGACCTGCTGAAGCCGTTGTTCAAGGGCCAGTTCGTCAACCAGCGCGGCGTCCAGCCAGCCCCCGGCGCTGGTGTCGATGCCTCCAAGCAGGTGCCGCCTGGCTCGGCCGCTGCCATGGTAGACAAGAACGCGGATTTGCTGGTGTTCAATGGCGAGCATTCGGAGATCGTCAAGTTGTCTAAGCTGCTGCCTCAATTGGACGTCGCCACAGGGGAAGTTCTGGCGCGGGCGGCGCTCTACGAGGTCACGAACACCAAGGATTCCGGGTCCGCCTGGCAGCTCGCGGCATCGATTTTGTCGAGCAAATTATCGATTTCGATTGGCGCTAACGCTCAATTGCTGGACAATGCCGTTCGTATCAAGACCTCTGGCATCGATGCTGTTCTGTCCGCACTGGCTACTGACAGCCGTTTCAAAGTCGTTTCTTCACCCTCGATCCGCGTTCGGTCGGGGTCCTCCGCTCGCTTCTCAGTTGGCCAAGAGGTTCCGGTCCTCGGCGCTGTCACGTATCCCGGTAGCGGCCAGCAACCTGTCCAGTCGGTCGAATATAGACCGTCAGGCGTGATCTTCGAGTTGACACCACAGGTACGGGATGCGGCGGTTGATTGCTCGTTGTCCCAACAGGTCAGCAATTTCGTTAACACTACTACCGGCGTTAACAATAGCCCGACGCTGATCAAGCGCGAGCTGAAAACAGATGTCAGCCTGGCTGACGGCGATGTAATCATTTTGGGTGGCATGACGGAAACGAAAGACAGCGGCGGCAGTACGGGGATGTCGTTTCTTCCCGCGTTCATGCGCAGCAAAACGGAGTCGAGCAGCAGGAGCGAAATCATCTTAGTTCTCCAACTCACACGCATCTAAGTGGGCATAGTTTGTAAGGAGGTAGCCGTGGGTCAACACAAGAATCTTGAATACGCCAAGAAGCGGGCGTTGTGGAAAGAGCAAACTCTAACTAGGATGAGGCAGTCACGGCATGCGGATGCTCCTTGCTTCGTCTATTTATTTGTCCTTGCGGACCTGGCGAAAGTAAAGCTCGGCATATCCATTGACCCTATCGTTCGTATCAGAAATCTGCCGCAGCTCCATCTGCATTTTGCCGATGTATTCGATTTGCGCCGCTCTGTTGCGGTGTATGTTCCCAGCCGTGCTGATGCAATGGCTCTGGAGCGAGCGGCTCTGCGGCATTTTTCAGCCTGGAAGACTTCCGCGCCTAGTGGTTGTGTAACGTATGCTACTGGGGAGCTGGTTTGCACTGCTCCCATTCGTTGGTCCGCTGGTGGGGAGAGGGAGTGGCTAGACGCATCTGTATATGGCGCGCTGAAGCAATTTCTGCTTTTTGCCGATCGACGCTCATCCCGCCCAACAATTTCGATAGCAGAGTGGGAGATGCAACTAGAGAAAGGTATTTTGCAGTGAATCCCAACATCGATGGTCGACGCGGCCATGTCCGGCAGATGCGCGCAAATTTTGCGCTGGAAGGACTTCTTCCCGATTCAGACGATGTGGCCCGTCAAGACGCCTACATCGTCGGTGAGCTGACATTGCATGAGATGTGGGCCTACGCGCTAGCCTTCGCTCTGGAGTGCGCTGCAGAATAACCGGAACAGTTCCACCGTCGCTCAGTCTGAATACCAATTGAGCAGGTGCAAGCCACAAAAAGGGCGATTTGAGGCCCGCGAGGGCTGGAGCGAAGCGGAACCCTTTTGCATCACGGTGGCATGCAGGAGCGTTTTGGCCGGCCGTCCCGGCCAGCGACGATGCCAACCGGCCCGGCTCTAAGACTTGCCCCTGTAATTGCACACAGAATTTCGTCGCTTTTTTGACTTTAACTCGATGAAAATCAATGACTTAAAGCTAGCATTTAAGCTAATATCGTGCTACATCAGTCGACGTTGCTATGGTAAGATTGGTTATCATGCGACAAGTGCGCAATCATATTTTTGAGGCTCCTCGCCAGTGACTAAATCTCCTTTGCCGCGCTCAACCCCAGCTAAGCTCGCTACGCGAGCTAAAGTGGAACCAATCATCGAGATCGAAGAAACAAAACAGATCTCTACATCGCATTTGGTTTTCGATAAGAAAAATCCTAGGCTGATGACCGGTGATGACTACGCAACCTCTGATGATACTTCGATCATTACTGCATACCGGGAAATTGCTGCGCTCGATGAATTAATTGCATCGATTTGCGCCAATACATACATCAACCTTGAGCCATTGATCGTATTGGGGAAAGACCAAGGCCCCTTTACCGTTTTGGAAGGAAATCGTCGCCTTGCGGCCATTAAATTGATTGGCGACCCAGCTCTAGCAGCGGCATGCAAAGTTTCATTGCCAAAGACAATTTCTGCAAAAGTTAAGAATTCGATCAAAGCCGTAACTGTTTATCGGGTAGCTAAAGAAAGCGACGCTGAGGCCTTTATCGGTTTTAAACATATAAACGGACCACATCGCTGGGACGCTTATGCGAAAGCTCGATTTGTGTTTGAATGGTACAAGCGAGAACGAAAGAATAATTTAAGTATTGAATCTATAGCCCGGCAAACGGGGGATACGAACAATACCATTAAGGCTTACATATCTAGCATGTATGTCCTTGAACAAGCCGAAAAGGCAGATTTATTTGAAATAGGTGACCGCTACAATCGCTCGCGTTTTGCATTTTCTCATTTATATACCGCTCTTGGCCGAAAAGAATATTTAGCGTTTCTTGGACTGAAAAAAGGCTGGGATACGGAACCTACAGATAAGCCTATTGCAAAAACAAATGAAGCTAAATTGGCTGAAACTCTCGGATATATGTACGGTTCGAGAAAAAACAACAAGCCAGCATTAGTGGTAAGTCAGAATCCTGATCTTAAGCACTTAGGGGAATGCCTAGTAGATGGTGTCGCTCTTTCACGAATTCGGTCAGGGGATACTTTAAGTGTTGCTTATTCTGAGATTGATGGCCCGCGTTTATTTGGAGAGGCCCTTATTACCGCGAATTCAAAGTTAGAGCATGCTATCGATTTACTGCCAAAATATGACGGAGATAAATCTCTTCTTACTGTTGCCGACGACATTCTTACTCGTTCAGAAACAATTCAAACAATGATGAGCAAGATTGCTCAGAAGCATAAGAAGACGGCGAAGTCCTAATGGTGCTCGCCGTTCTCCCACTTGATTGTGCTAGCCAGTTTGCTATCGATTGGCTTGAATATAAGGTCCTTAGTTCCGAATATAGTATAGCAAGCGTTGCTGAGTTGCAGCGCATTTGGGATACGCGAAGAAACACCGAAGAAGATGATTTTGAGGGTGCGGATACTGATGCCGAGTTATTCTTGCAAACAGTATCAACGGAAATTACAACTCGCATCACGCAACTAGGAAATGCTTATCCATTTGAACTTAGCGAAAATGGTGAAACCCTATCCTTGAAATCAGATTTATCTCCTGGTGGTTACATTTATCTTTTTTGCTTGCTGTTATCGCATCCTAAAAAAGGAGTTGTATTAAACGGCAAGTATCTTCCAAAAATTACGAATGCCATTCGTGATTTGTTTCAAGCTTGTTCAACGCTAGCAGCGGCAGGAATCGTTAAGGGTCATGCTTATTCATTCGGGTTTCCACGTCCCGATAGCACCGGTTTTTTGGAAAAACTCAGAATTGTCTATGGCAAATTCGGCGAGGGCAAGGTCGTTGACGCGATTCCTAAGGGCGCTTCGAAGCAACCGAAAGACGAACAGATTGATGTTATTGCCTGGAAAGAGCGTACCGACGGAGCTGCTGGAAAGCACTATGTACTTGGTCAAGTAGCTTCCGGGGATAACTGGCCTGGAAAAACTATTAAAGGGGCTGGAATTACGCGCTTTCACGGGACTTGGTTCGCCAATCCACAAATCGCGTCACAGCCTCTAGCCGCGCTCTTTATTCCGTTTTGTGTAGTTCCGGACGAAGGTGACTCCACGCAGGATCGTTTGCACATCCTTAGCTTGGAGTTCGGTGATGTTTACTACCGACACGTGCTGCCATTGTTGGCTCAGCAGGGAATCGAGCATGCAACTCATTCTCCTGATTGCGTTGTTGAGCGAACGGCCGACATTGCCAAAATTTCTGCCTGGGTTAACGGCGAAATACAGATATTGCGTAAGAAAGCAGCTTAAACATGAGTAAATTTTTAAATCCCTTGCGTTATCCTGGAAGCAAGGCATCATTTGTCGATGAATTCTCTGAGTACATTAAACTCAATGGGTTGGCGGGTTGCCAAATAGTTGAACCCTACGCCGGCAGTGCATCAATATCGTTGGGCTTGGTGCTTAACGGAACGGCTTCGTCGGCAATTTTGGTTGAGCGTGATCCTCTCGTATACTCATTTTGGCATAGCGTTTTTTATCGCACATCTGAATTGGTGGAAGCAATTACAGAACTGGATATCAGCCTTCGCACTTGGCATGAGTTTGATCGTCTAAGAGAGGTTGACGACGTAGCGAACCAAGATCTTCTTGAGTTAGGTTTGGCAGGGCTATTCTTCAATCGTACAAATTTCTCAGGCGTGATTCACGCTGGTCCAATTGGAGGCCAAAGTCAAGGCTCTGATTATGCTGTCGATTGTCGATTCAACAAAGTTGATCTAATCAAGCGCATTCGTGCCGCCGCCAAGCTGGCTGATCGAGTAGAAATATACTTCGGAGATGCAGTCCAAGCTCTTCGCGATGCGAACAATGACGACAACGGAAATCGTTTCTTCTATATTGATCCGCCTTACTACAAACAAGGTAAGAAGTTGTACCGATATCACTACAATGACACAGCGCATAAGTTATTGGCCGATACGCTTTCTGAAGCCAATTATCCGTGGATATTGAGTTATGACAATCACCATGTAATTGAGCATCATTATGCTAATTTTCATCGAATTACGAAGAATTTTCGATATAGTTCCCGCGTAGCGAAGCAGGAAAAGGAGCTTTTGATCACCAACATCGAAGACTGGATCGATGAGGTGCAACAGAACCTTCCTTTGCCGCCAGCGGGACCTCGAACTGAGCGTAGCTTGCTTGGAGGGACTGTCAACAGAGCGTCAACCGCGATGTTAGAAACAGTGATGTAGTGTGAAGCAACACCGCCGAAACCCTTGGTAGTATCACGTAAAGTTAGGCGTTGCGATTCTACAAAAGGGATTTGTAATCATCAGGTGGCCAGTTCGAAACCGGCAGTCGGCACCAGCAATATCAAGGGCTTACAGCGATGTAAGCCCTTTTGTTTTGGTTTTCAAGCGCTCTGTCAGGCCATAGCCTCGTGGCATGTCACTGCAATTAATCCAGCGGAAGATTCTCCTCTGGGTACAGGTTTGGGAAAAGCATACCGAGCGTATCCAGGGGCAGTCCCCCCGTTGGCCGGGCAAAATCCCCCACCCCTGGCCGGGTCAAAATCCCCCACCTCCTGACCGCTTAGCGCTGCTGTAGCCGGTCACCGGAGAGC
>KB906725.1:277726-561434 GCA_000381565.1 Oxalobacteraceae bacterium AB_14 | reverse complement strand
GCCGAAGGCGGGCACATGGACTACAATCCGGACTGTCCTGCCTGGGGGAATTTGACCTGGCCAAAGGTGGGGGAATTTAACCTGGCCAACGGGGGTCCGAAGCGAACCGCGCCATACGCGGTGCCACTGACGAGCAAGTCGTGCTCGTTACTCTGTGACGGCGAACAATGGCGTGTCTCGCCCGGCCTGCTGCGTAAGATCATCGATTTGTAGGCGGTACGCCGGGAACGGGTTCCGCCGACACTTACCATGCACACCGCTTTGATTCGAGCGCCTGCCGATTGGGACGACCGCTCCCGACGGCAGACCGGCGACGCGCTATGAGTACTTCGACAGGTAAAACACGCCCGAATCGGGAAATAATGTTGCGATCCGCATACCCTGCAACTTCGGCAAAAGCGCCGCAATACCGGCAGCCACGCAGCCGCTTGAGCCGCCGACGAGAATACCTTCCTCCCGTGCGAGACGCCGTCCCCATACCAATGCCTGCTCATCAGAAACCTGTAGGACATCATCGACGACCGACGGGTCGAAACCGGATGAAGGCTGCAGCTTTCCAACTCCTTCGATAACAGTACCAAACTGTCCCTGAGTCGGCGCGCCCGTCACTACTTTTCGGTAGGACGAGTGAAGCGGCTCGACACCGATCACCCGTAATGCCGGATTGCGCTCCTTAAGGTAACGTCCAATACCCGAGATGGTGCCGCCGGATCCGATACCACACAAAAAGACATCGATCTCGCCGTCCAGTTGCGTCCACAGCTCAGGCCCGGTATCAGTGTAGTGGGCCTCCCGGTTCAAATCGGAACAATACTGGTCGAGGTAAAACGCATCGTCTTCCTTTGCAATCCGCTCGGCAACCGCATGGTAGCCAAGCTCGGTGGCCCGTTCACTATCGACGCTGCACAGGTGGACCCGCGCTCCATACGCACCGATGCGCTTGATCTTTTCATTGCTCGTGGTCTCCGGCACAGTGACGTCACAGCGCAGTCCAAAAATGGCGCTCGCCATCGCCAGCGCCGCACCGGTGTTCCCTGATGAGCTCTCGACGACCCGCTCGGTTCCTTTAGGCATGGATTTAAGCATATGCCGCACCATACGATCCTTGATGCTCCCGCCCGGATTCATATACTCTAGTTTGGCTACGACGTGTGCGTTAGGGAAAATACGCTTCAACCTGACCACTGGAGTATTGCCAATGGCCTCCATTACGGACTCTTTAACTTGGGACCCCACGTCGCACCCTTCATCAGTGTTGAAATAGAGATAGCATAATGCAATTATTTCCCCAAGAATAATTAATGCTGGGTCGTTGCAAAAAAAATTTTGCATCCTTGCATTTATCGTTTTGACACCATGGATGTAGGCCGGGCCTGTGAAATTAGTCGTCGAATTACTTTGGCCTCAGTCCAGCTATCCGGTATTCCATAGGTCATCAAGGGCTTACAGCGGTGTACGCCCTTTTGTTTTGGTTTTCAAGCGCTCTGTCAGGCCATAGCCTAGTGGCATGTCACCGCAACTAATCGAGCGGAAGATTCGCCTCGGGGCACAGGTTTGGAAAGAGCATGCCCAGCGTATCCAGGGGCAGCCCGAAGCGAACCGCGCCATACGCGGTGTCACGGCAAAATTGCTTCGCGTCTGATGCCCTTGTCTTGCGTCGACCGGAAAATCACCAATGCCTCAATGCGCTGCTTTATTCCATCCAGAGCGAGCATTTTCGCCATGTACGTCACCTGGTCGTCGCACACGCCAAGGAAGTATTTGACCCACTCCAGCAGCCCTGACGCGCTGAGGTTTCCCCGGCCATCCAAATCCCCCCGGCGCGGAGAATCGGCGTTGTGTAGCACCGCATAGTATGCTTCCGTCGATCTCGCGAATCCCCGACTCGGAGACCAGAGGCCTTCCGATAATTTCCATAGAGAGCAATGGCTCTGAAGCCGCGCGGCCCTGCCGTTACCATCAAGATATGCGCCCATCCCCGCGATGATCCGTAGACCTCGTCCAGCCTCTTGAGAAACGCCGGCAGAGACGCCGCAGTAGGAGGGACATGCCTGCCCACATGGACATCACGGGTCCGGATTTGACCGGGAATAATTACTTCGCCATCATCGGACAGCCGGTCGCCCGGTTCCAGTCGCTCATATAGGGCGCGATGTGCATCGGTCAGAAATGTGGACGTCAACGCGGAGCGATGTTCGACCAAGCCTTCCAATTCTTGTTCTGCCGCTTTTTTTGCCGTTTTTATAGTATCCCAAGTAATTGTACAAGCCATTTTTGCGAAATTGTGCATTCTTTTCAAAGACATTCTGCCGCTTTGATTGCAGGTCGCTTGCAGCTCGCTGGTTTACGACGGTGTCATAACATGACGAACCCGCTTACGCCGGTAGGCGCCGTAGCCGACATGGCAAAGCCAGTACACCAACAAGGCCAGGATCAGCAGCGCCGGTGCATTCAGCGCCCCCGAATCCCGCACCGCCTTCGGAAAGACCTGTTGCTGCCCCAGGAACAGCGAATTGGCCGCAATGAAAAAGGCAACGGTCATGCGCCACAGATGACGGGCCACGCGCGTCGTGCCGGTGACGCCGCGGTTCAGGATCAATCTCAGATCGCCCACCGCAGCCAAGCTGCCGATGACCACAAACAAAACAAAGGCGGCCCCAGGCTGGCCGTCCAGCTTGCCATTCGTGCTCTGTCCGGCCAGCCAGAAGAAATAGATGCCGGCAATGGTGATGCCCAACGAAGTCAAGAGCACGCCGTAGTCGAAGCGGCCGATCTGGCCGGGCTTGCGCTTGACGGCGGTCCACGAGGTTAGGACCAGATAGAAGGTCAACACGCCGGCGACGACCGAAGCGCGCTCCGGCGTCGGCAAGAACGGCGCCACGCAGGCTCCGATCCCGGACATCATCATCATCGCCACGGCAAAGATTTTTCCAGCCAGGCGGTGCAGCTCGGAACCTTTGCGGAACACGAAGGCGGCCACGCCGGACAGGATGCCGACGCTGCCGGCGCCGATGTGCAGGCACAAGACCGCCGCCGCGGCAACGTGAACCAGGACAGAACTGCCGGGATCAACATACAGTATGGTCATTTTCAATAACTCCGAAGTAACGTGGATAGCGCGAGAAAGTTTATGGCAGCTGCCGCTCGAAGAAGGCCCAGATCATGGCCGGCCCGTTGGGTTCCATCGGCGACGGTCCCAACAGGCGTGGGCGGCGCGCATACGGCTGCGGCAGGCCGTGGCCGCCGCCATGGATGGTCACCAGTTCGACCTCGCTCTTGCCATCGTGGTGCCAGCGTGCCTGCTCGACACTGACGCCCTCGGCCGCTGGTGTCACGCTGATCTGAGGGGCACCGGCAAGCTGGCTGCGATCCGCGAAATACTGGGCCGATGCCTGTGAGGAAATCACCAGCCCGCCCTTGTAGAACAGCCCCAGCAGGTTGATCTCGCCGCCGGCGTAGGGCACCAGTGGATCCTTGGTGCCGTTCATGATCATCACCGACGTGGTTTGCGCCACAGGCTTGCATTGGAAATTCTGCGCCGCCGGCAGATTGGCGATCACTGCGGCCACCGCGCGGTAACGGCTCGGTTGCTCCAGCGCCAGGCGTATCCCCATCGAGCCGCCGTTCGACACGCCGGCAGCAAACACACGCGTCGGATCGAGTCCGATTTCGCCGACCAGCTTGTCGACCAGGGCGCCCAGGAAGCCCACATCGTCGGCGCTGACGCCGTTCACCTTGGTGTCACCGATCGAACTGCAGTCATTCCAGTCGAAGGCGTAAGACTTCGGGTAGACCACGGCGAAGCCATGCTGGTCGGCCAGGCGTTCGAAGCTGTAGCCGGTGTCGACGCGAACTTGCTGGATGCCTTCGCCGGAACCATGCATCACCACCACCAGCGGCGCGCCTTTGGGCAAACCCTTGGGCACATAGGTGCGGTAGCGTCGCGTCAAGCCGGCAACCTCGATGGAGCCCTGGCTCAGCGTGCCGGACAGCTGCGGCTTCTCGGGTTCGGGGGTATAGACGAAATAGCCGAGCAGACCGGCCAGCACAGCCACCAGGGCGAGCAGGCCCAACAGGGTGAACATCAGGAACCGCAGAACTTTTTTCATGGCATGGGTCTCGTTGTTGCGAAAACGTCCACCTTACCAGCATGACCCGGCCGGGACTAGCCACAAGCGACCGGCTACGCCAGCGCCGGCACGAACCACGCCCCGGCGCGACGAACGACGCCTGCGCCCGCGGATCGGCCCGCCGAGCCGCTCATCCCGCCAAGGCGTGGCTCATTGCCCGCGCGCCGTCGTTCGTCCGAAACGCCGAATGGGCGGGGCGGCGCCGCAATACCATGGGCTGTCCTGGCGAGATCTGCGCCGCACCGTTGCGCTTCTCGCTTCCTCAACCGCCTGCCTTAAGACCAAGCCGACCATGAAAACTCAACGCATTCGTCCACGCAATCTCCAGCCAAGCTCTACCTGACCGTGCCAGGCATGATGGGCGGCAGCGTCTCCAAGGCCAAGGAGCTGGAGGCCGCCGTGCGCGCCAGCCAACCTGAAACGGCGCGCATCATCCGGGTCAACCTCGCCGCCGAAGCCAAGCGATGGGGCGCGATGGAGGCCGGTCGGGTCCATACCAAGATGGGCCAGGCGGACGAGGCGATTCGCAACTTCGAGCGCGCCAAGACCATGGCCGGCGCCGACGCGTATCCGATCGAGCACCGCCTGGGCGACGCCTACCTGGCCAAGGGCGACAAGGCGCAGGCCAAGGCGGCCTATGAACGCTTCATCGCGAACAAGCGCGCCAATCAGGCCAATCTCGACGACGCCCGCAAGAGCCTGGCCAAACTCGGCTGAACGTATCCACGCCGCAGCACTGGCGCCAAGCCGCTGCGGCCATTCGACCATACATCCATCGAGTATCATATCGCCATGCCATCCGACCAATCCGCCCGCTTTAACGCTCCCGCCATGCCGGCCAACTGGCGCGCCATGTTCGGCTGGCGCCGCCTGCGCACCGTCGCCATCCTGTGTACGCTGATCATCCTGCTGTTCAGTTTTGGCTGGACGGCAGGGCTGCCGGTGCTCGTGACCCGTGTGTTCGGCGTCGGCCTGGCCTTGCTGCTGGTCTTCGGCCTGTTCGAGCAATGGCCGCGCCGCCTGCCCAAGTGGCTGGCGCGCTGGGTCCTGCAAGTGATGGCGGTCGGGGTGACGGTGCCGATCGCCCTGTTCATCGCCTACCTGTGGAGCACGGCGGCGGGCGCGCCGATGTTCTGGAACGCGCCGGACCGGCTGGAAGGCTTCATGACCTTCACCTTTCTGGGCATGCTGCTGGCCCCCTGGACCGCGCTGACGGCCCTGCTGCGCCAGCGCGAAGCGACGGTGGAAGAACAGGCCATCGGCTTCGAGCTGGAGCGCAGCGAGATGGCGCGGGCCGCGCTCGACGCCCGCATGCGCCTGCTCACCGCCCAGGCCCAGCCGCACTTCCTGTTCAACACCCTGGCCAATGTGCAAGCCTTGGTGGAGGCCGGTTCGCCGCGCGCGCCGCAACTGCTGCAAAGCCTGACGGCCTATCTGCGCGCCGCCGTGCCCCGGCTCGACGGCTCGACCAACACGCTCGGCCAGGAGCTGGAACTGGTGCGCGCCTATCTGGAACTGATGCAGATGCGCATGCCCGACCGTCTGGCCTTCGCGCTGCACATCGGCACCGGGGTGCAACTACTGCGCTGCCCGCCGATGACGCTGCTGACCCTGGTCGAGAATGCGGTCCAGCATGGCATCGACCCGAGCGAGGAAGGCGGCCGTATCGATGTGCATGCCGAAGTGCTCGCAACGAAAGGCGACACGCCGCGTTGCCGCCTGACCGTCATCGACACCGGCATCGGCCTGCAGGCGACCGGCCGGGGCCTCGGCACCGGTCTGGCGGCGCTGCGCGAGCGGCTCAACTGGGCCTACCCGGGCAGCGCGACGCTCGAGCTGGTCGAAGTGGAACCGCACGGCGTACAAGTGACCATTGAATTCAAGATCGAGACGACATGACCAGCCCCATCACAGCCCTGATCGCCGACGACGAACCGCTGCTGCGCGAGATTCTTGAAGCACGGCTGGCCGCCGCCTGGCCCGAACTGCACATCGTCGCGCAGGCGCGCAACGGCCGCCAGGCGATCGAACTGTTTGACGAGCATCTGCCGACGATCTGCTTTCTGGACATGCATATGCCCGGCCTGAACGGCATCGAGGTCGCGCGCCACATCGGCAAACGTTCGCATCTGGTGTTCGTCACCGCCTTCGACCAGTACGCGCTTGATGCTTTCGAACATGGCGTGCTGGACTACCTGGTCAAACCGGTCACCGCCGCCCGTCTGGCGGAAACGGTGGAGCGCCTGAAGGCGCGCACCCAAACGGCGCAACCGGCGGTGCACACCGAGGCGCTGCTGGCGCAATTGGCCGAGCGCCTCAAGCTCGGCCAGCCCGAGGCGCTGCGCTGGTTGCGCGCGACGGTGGGCGGCTCCTTGCGGATGATACCGGTCGACGACATCGACTATCTGAAGAGCGACACCAAATACACCCTGGTCGCCTTCCGCGACGAAGGGCAGCCCGCCGAGGCGCTGATACGCACGCCGCTGAAGGACCTGATATTGCAACTCGACCCGCAGCTGTTTGCTCAGGTCCACCGCTCGGTGGCGGTCAATTTGCGGGCGATACGGCGCGTCACCCGGGGTGAAAACGAGACCGCCGACATCGAGCTCAAGGGACGTAGCGAACGCCTGCCGGTCAGCCGCAGCTACCTGCAGTTCTTCAAAGAGATGTAGGCCCGCCCGCCCACCATTTCCTCAGCGCCTGCTGCAATCCTGCGATGCTGTCTTCTTCGCCGATCCAGGCAATGCAGGCATCGGGACGGATCAGCATCGATGGTCCGGTATCGACGCCGACACAACGCACCCTTGGCGTGATGGCGCCAGCCAGTCTGGACGCGCTGCCGTCGGCCGACGCGTCGAGCAAAACGCCGGCGCCATCCTGCATGAGTTCGTAGAGCGAGGCGCCGGCGATCGGCCGGTCGCCCATCAACCGTCCCACCTCATCCCATTCCGACCCGAGATCGTAGCGGGTGGCCAAGCCGCTGGTCATCGCGCCTATCCGCCGGTTGACGTCGTCGCATTGCAGCAGATCCGCCATCAGCTCCCGCATCGCCCCCGCTTGCGGATCGGGCCGCATGATGGCGACCTGGGCCAGGGTGTTGGCCAGCACCGCCTGCGCGACGGGCCGCCGTTCGGCCGTGTAGGTATCGAGCAGGCTGTCGGGCATCTCGCCACGGATCACCGCCGCAAGCTTCCAGCCGAGATTGGCCGCGTCCACCAGGCCGAGGCCCAGGCCCTGTCCGCCGAACGGCGTATGAATATGCGCGGCATCGCCGGCCAGCAGCACCCGGCCCCGGCGATAGGTGTCGACCAGCCGGGTATGGTCCGTCCATCGGCTGCCGCTTGCGAGCGCCGTCACCCTGACCTCCGCACCGCTGACGCGACGGAGCACGGCTTCGACCTCCTGCCGCGTCACTGGAGCCTGCCGGTCTTCAGGCGGTCCGCTGAAATCGAGCATCAGCAGTCGGCCAGGCGCCGGACCAAAGGAAAACATGCCGCCCGAGGTGCGGTGCCAGCCGAGTGGCAACAGGCGCTCCGGATGGTCGATCTCGGCGACGGCCTGGTAAAAGGTCAGCGACGGCGGCGTGCCGGGAAAATCAAAGCCAGCCATCTTGCGGATGAGGCTGCGCCCGCCGTCGCAAGCCACGAGATAGGCGCAACGGCTACGCCCTGCGCCTGCCGGCGCTGTCCATTCGACATCGACGCCGTCCGCCCGCTGGACGAAACCGGCGACATCGCACGCGCGCCGCACCGCGATGCCCAGCGCCTGCGCACGCTCGGCCAGCATGGCTTCCAGCGCCTGCTGGTCCAGCGGACGGGGGCGCCGTTCCGGCTCTTTCTGCGCATCCTTGCGTATCAGGGACAGGCCGGCGAAATGGCCGCTGAACCTGGATGTCCGGCCGCGCAAAACCGCTCCAGCCCGTTCAAGCTCCGCGAAGCTGCGCGCCTCTGCGGCGGCGACCGCCTCGGCCATGCCGCGACGCATCAACGCTTCCACTCCCAGCGGTCCGACGCCAAATGCCTTCATCGCCATGCTCGGCGCGGCCAGGCGTTCCAGCACCAGGACGCGCGCGCCACCCAGCGTCACTTCAATGGCGGTCAGCAGCCCTACCGGCCCGGCGCCCACCACGACAACATCGACTTGCCCAATCATATACTCAATCCCAATGTGTACTCAGTACATGTAAACTATGCTATCATCCGCCACATGTCAATCCCAGTCGATCTTCGATCCCGCAAACGCCTCGCCACGCGGCAGGGCATCTCCAATGCCGCCACGCGCCTGTTCCTCGAACGGGGCTTCGATCAGGTGACCGTGGACGACATCGCGGCAGCGGCCGACGTCGGGCGGATGACGGTGTTCAACCACTTCCCCCGCAAGGAGGACATGTTCTTCGATCGCGACGAAGAAGCCCGCGAAATGCTGCGCCTGGCCTTGCGCGAGCGCGACCCGGATGTCGCCCCGATCGAGGCATTGCGCCTGCTCGCCCACCGGCTGGCCGAGGAGCAAAGTCCCTACACCAGATTTTCCGCAGCAAGCCAGGGCTTCATCGACACGATCGAAGGCAGTGCAACTCTCAAGGCGCGGGCCAGGGCGATCCGCGACGAGATCGCGCAAGTGGTGGCGGCGGCGCTGTCCGAAGGCGCAGGGCGGGAACCCGGCGATCCCGACGCCCAGCTGGCGGCCGGCCTGCTGCTGGCGACGTGGACCGTGGCCCTTGTCCAGGCTCACCAGTCCTTCCGGCAGCGGCGCGATACCGGGCAAGCAAAATCGGTCTTTCTCGCAGTCATAGACAAAGGAAGCATCAGTTTACAAGTCGCAATGGCTGGCACTCCTTACGTCCGGGCGTCCGACGCTTGACAGTCGCCCCACTTGCGTAGCCGCAGATCTCACGCACGATTTCAGCCATAGCATAGCTAAATCATGGCCGAGAAAAAAATAATTAATACGGTTTATAAAATTTCCACCAAGCGTGGCAATGGGCAACTACGCCGCGAAGTTTGGGTCAACGGAAACGGACAAGTAACACGCTACAACCTGGCGTATATTAATCATGACATTTGCCAGAAGGATAACGGCAGAGTAGTCGGCTATGACAATGCACACGGCGTCCATCACCGGCACCGCATGGGTGTCGTCGAGCCTGTAAAGTTTACGAATTTCCAAGATATCGAAGCGCGCTTCCAGCAAGCTTGGCAAGCGCTGTTGGAGCCAAAATGAAAACCGTGATCATCAATATCGCGAGTGAAGACGAATTCTTCAGGCAAGGAAAGCAAATTGCCCAACTCGCCGACCAGCAGAAGGAACTCCCCGTCGAATACACCGTCAGCTTCGAGTATCCTGCCGATCTGCTTAGGTTGTTGACACCCGCGCGTCTGGCTCTGCTTAGCGCAATCACAGAGCATCCCGGTTCGATTACCAGTATTGCAGAACGCTTGGGGAATGTTCCCGATGTGGTCAAGCGCGATGTCGCAGAATTAGAAAAGGCGGGGCTGGTCACTGTGGAACCGCAAGGCGTACGCCTGACGGCCGAGAAGTTCAAGTTGGAAGCCTGAGCCAAAACCCGCGCTTGGCTATGCAGAAATAGACGCCGACGCCCCAAGCTTGCCTGGCAGCGCGCGGCTGGCCTGACCCGCCCAGCTACTCGTATTTGGCCGCCAGCCGCTGCCACTCGGGATCGTCCTTGAGCTGGCGGATCACCGGGGCGATCTTTTCATAGATCGCCCGCTTGGCGCGCGGCACCAGGAAGCGCCGCTCGGTGGCGCGCGACGGCAACTCGTGCAGCTGGAATTTGTCGGCCTCCACCGCGTGCACCTTCCGGTAGTAGCGCACGACCGACTCGGCGGCGGCCACGCTGTCCACCCGTCCGAAGCGCAGCTTCTCCAGATTGTTGTCGTCGCTGATGGCGTCGCTGCGAACCAGCCCCTGCTGGTCCATCCAGGCCTCCAGGTCGGAATAGCTGTAGCCCAGCACCATGCCGACGGTGCGGCCGCGCAACGCCCCCGGCTTGGACACGCTGTAAGCCTGCCCGGCCGGCAGCACGATCACATAGCGGTCGATATCGAACGGCACGGTCCACAGGTATTTTTTCTGGTCGACGTCGTTGAACCAGCCCGGCATCATGCCGATGACGATGCCGTCCAGTTCGCCTCGCTCCACTTGCAGCTGCAAGCGCTTGCGCGGCAGATAGATCAACTTGAAACTCAGCGGGCCGAGTCTTTTGCGGTTCAGGTAATCGACCAGGTCGGGATAGAGGCCGCTGCCGTCGCCGACCATCAGCGGCGCGACACGGGCGCTGGTGTAGACGTTGACGACCTCACCCTGCGCCGCTCCGTGGAGCACGCCCAAGCACAGCATCGCCAGTGCCGTCAGGAACTTTTTCATAGTTGGAATATAGCACGCCACGGCACGGTCCGATTTAAGCCCACCCCAACCTTGCGGCAGCCGAGGGCCCTGCGGGGCCCTTTCTTCGCTTTAGGACTGGGCGAACGCCAGGAAGTCGGCGTTAAACTGGTCCTTGTGGGTGTCGGTCAGGCCGTGCGGCGCGCCGGCGTAGACGATCAGCTTGGCATACTGGACGATGGCGGCCGAAGCCTTGCCGGCGGCGTCTATCGGCACGATCTGGTCGTCGTCGCCGTGGATGATCAGGGTCGGCTTGTCGAATTTCTTCAGATCGTCGCGGAAGTCGGTTTCCGAGAAAGCCTTGATCGAGTCGTAGGTGTTCTTGTGGCCGGCCTGCATGCCTTGCGCATACCAGGCCTGGATGATGCCCTGCGACGGCTTGGCGCCAGCACGGTTATAGCCGTAGAACGGACCCGAGGCGATATCCAGGTACAGCTGCGCGCGGTTGGCGACCGAGCCGGCGCGGATGCCGTCGAACACTTCCATCGGCAGGCCGCCCGGATTGGTGGCGGTTTTCAGCATCAGCGGCGGCACCGCCGAAATCAGGCCCAGCTTGGCGATGCGCCCGGTGCCATGACGGCCCACATAACGCGCCACCTCGCCGCCGCCGGTCGAGAAGCCGGCCAGGATGATGTTGTTCAGATCCAGCGCTTCGATCAGCTGCGCCAGGTCGTCGGCGTAGTGGTCCATGTCGTTGCCGTCCCAGGGCTGGCTCGAACGGCCGTGACCGCGGCGGTCGTGGGTGATCACGCGGAAACCGTTGTTGGCCAGGTGGAAGGCTGCCGATTCCCAGCTGTCGGCATTGAGCGGCCAGCCATGGCTGAGCACGACCGGCTGGCCGCCGCGCGGGCCCCAATCCTTGTAATAGATCTGGACGCCGTCGCGGGTGGTGATGGTGCTGCTGGTGATTTGGCTAGCGTTGTTCATGATCTTCTTCCTTTTAGTCGATGTGTGGATATCTGGTGTTGTGCTACAGTTTCCGGCACGTTTGGCCTTGCGATGGAATGCATCTTAGGCCTGCCGGCGGGTTTGCGGAACAGACAGCCCTGCAAGCCCACTTTGCAAAAACGCAGGCCCCCCAACCCGACACCGCCCATGCCCTCAAGTAGCGACTTCGACTGGAACGACATCCCGCTGATCCTGGCGCTGGCCCGCAGCGGCAGCATGAGCGCCACCGGCCGCCAGCTGGGCGTGGACGCCTCGACCATCAGCCGCCGCATCGCCGCCGCCGAAAAGTCGCTCAAGCTGCGCCTGTTCATCCGCGACAACACCGGCTACCGGCTGACCGACGCCGGCCAGGTGTTCGTCCAGCACGGCGAAGCGGTGTACGGCAACGTCCAGAGCATGTTGCAAGCCTCGTCGCAGGAGGCCGACGCCACCGCCGGCCCGGTCAACCTCACCTCCATCGACTTCCTGTTCGACTACTGGCTGCTGGAACACGTTCCCGCCCTGCACGCCCAGCATCCGCAGCTGCAACTGACGCTGCAGGCGGAAAACCAGAACCTGTCCTTCACCCGCCGCGAGGCCGACTTCGCCCTGCGCCTGGGCAAGCCGGGCGAGGACGCGGCGCTGGTGATGCGCAAGCTGGGCGACCTGGGCTTCGCCGTCTACGGCCACGCCCGCTTCGCCGGCACGCCGCGCGCCTGCTGGGGCACCCAGCCGTGGATCGCCTACGACGACGCGCTGGCCGCCACCGGCGAGATGCGCTGGCTGGCGCAGATGGACCCGCAACCGCGCATCGTGCTCAAGGTGAACAGCCTGAGCACGATGGTGCGTGCCTGCCGCGCCGGCGTCGGCATGGCGCTGCTGCCCTGCATCGTGGGGCGGCAGGAGGGGCTGGAGCGCATCGGCGGCGGCGTCGAGGTACAGCGCGACATCTGGCTGCTCAGCCATCGCGACGCCGGCTCCATCGCCCGCTTCAAGACCGTCTCCGCCTGGCTGTCCCAGCTCTACGCCGGCAGCCAGGACCTGCTGTGCGGCGCGCTTTCACACCGCTAATCCGCATTCTGACCCCTCGTTTTTGCAGTTCGTCACATCCCGGTGGATGGTCAGGGGGCCCTTGTCTATAGTTCACTCAACGCAAGACAAAACGCAGTGAAACTAACCACCCAAGGAGCTCAAAATGAACATCGCTAAAAACATGGAAGCCATCTTCGTCGCCGCAATCGTCGTCGCCAGCGCTACCTCCTTCGCCACCGCCGCCGTACCGGCCATGCACAGCGCCGCCCCAGTGGCAGCAGTCGCCGCCAAGGCCGACACCAGCAAAATGCAAGTGGTCACCGTCAGCGCCAAGCGCCTGACCGCCGCCGAAAAAGCCGCACTGTAATAGACGAATTCACGCTGAACGACGGAGCGCATGATGAAAAAATATCTGAAGGCTGCGATGCTGGCCACGGTACTGAGCAGCGGCGCCAGCGCCGCGCTGGCCGCCGATGTGACCAGCGAGACCCGCAGCGTCGATGCGCGCGCCGTCAACATCGATCTTGATGGCGTCATCAGCCTCAAGGTCAAGCAAGGTCCAGTCGCGTCGCTGACTCTATACGGAGAGGCTGACGCGCTGAAAAAAGTGACGGTGGAGCAGACCGGTGACACCCTGCACATCGGCACCAGCAAGGCCCGCAACTTCAGCTTCAACTTCGGAAGAAGGCAAGACCTGCGGGCGGAACTGACGCTGCCAAATCTGCACCAGGTGGTGTCGGGCGGCGTCGGTTCCACCGAAGTGAACGGCTTCAGCGGCGACAAGCTGCACCTGGCGCTGGACGGCGCCGGCTCGGTCAAGGTCAACGCCCAGTACCGCAACGTCGACGTGAAGCTGGGCGGCGTCGGCAGCATGACCGTCAACGCCGGCAACAGCGACAACGTCGACCTGAATCTGCGCGGCACCGGCCACATCGAAATCACCGGCCAGACCAGGCAGCTGCACGCCAGCCTTGGCGGCGTCGGCGGCCTCGATGCGGAGCAGCTGCGCGCCGACTCGGTGGAAGTGAATATGTCAGGACTGGGGAGCGCGTCGGTGTACGCGAAGACCAGCGCGAATATGAAGTTATCGGGCATGGGTTCGGCCAAGGTGTACGGCAACCCGGCCAATCGTAGCGCCAGCGCCCGCGGCATGGGCAGCATCAGCTGGCAGTAAGGAATGCGGTAGTCCGCAGCAGGAAACACATGGGTGTGTTTTTACCGTCCGCGAGGCTCACGCCTCCCGGACGGTTTTTTTTTACTTCAGATAGCGGGCTTGCACGGCATCAGCAACGCGCCGGTGCATGCGGCGCCCAGTGTACGTTTCATCATCGCCTCCTATTTTCCCAACATGCTCGGCAGCATGCGGTAAATCTGTATGCCGGCGGGGCCGATCAGCACCAGCATCAGGGTCGGAAAAATACAGAAGATCAGCGGGAACAGCAGCTTCAACGCGATCTTGGCGGCGACTTCCTCGGCGATCAGGCTGCGCTTGGCGCGCAGATTATCCGAGTGTACCCGCAGCGATTCGCCCATGCTGGTGCCGAAGCGTTCCGACTGTATCAGCATCGCCACCAGCGTATCGACATCGTCGACGCCGCTGCGCAAGGCCAGGTTGCGCAAGGCCTTCTCTTTGCTGAAGCCCGCGCGCATTTCCATCAGCGCCAATTGCAGTTCCTGCGCCAGCGCCACGCTCTTGATGTGGATTTCGCCGGCCACCTTGGCCATGGCGCGTTCCAGGCTCAGGCCCGCTTCCACGCAGACGGTCAACAGATCCAGCGCATCGGGGAAGTTCTCGAAGATCTCGCGACAGCGGCTGGCCGCCCGGCGCGACAAGACGACGTTCGGCAGGTAGTAGCCGCTGGCCGCCGTCATCAACAGCAGGTAGATGAAGCCCCGGTTCAGCGTATGCTCCAGCGCGGCGGCGCCCAGTCCCGCCAGCAGGGCCGGGAGCCCCAGTGCCAGCAGCGTCTTGGCGGCGAAGTACAGCGACGGCGCCGACGCGCTGCGCCAGCCCGCGTTCATGAAGCGTGTGCGCAGCGGCGAGCGCTCCCAGCCCTCCTCCGGCAGCGACAGCCGCGAAAACGGTCGCGCCGCCTGCGCGACCTTCTCTATCCAGCCCCCTTCTATCGGCGCCGGCGATTCCGACTTGCCGATAAAATCACCTAGCCGCTCGCGTATCGGCACCGATGAAAACCCGAGCAACGCCACCAGCGCCACGCCCGCCACCACCGCGAACACGATAACGAGAAAACCTATCTGCCGGATATCCATGCCGCGCTCCTCACACCCGTATGTGTATCACTTTGCGCATCCATATGACGCCGCCAGCGGCCATCGCCAGCGCATACCAGGTCAGCGTCACGCCGGCCGGATCGGTCCACAGCACCTTCACGTAAGCGGGATTGGACAACAACATCAGCGCCAGCACGCCCAGCGGCAGCAGGCCGAGTATCCACGCCGACATCCGCCCCTCGGCCGACATCACGCGCACCTGCGCCAGCAGCCGCAGGCGGGCTCGTATCAGGCGGCTGATGTTGCCCAGGACTTCGGCCAGGTTGCCGCCGGATTCGCGCTGTATCAGCACCGCGATCACCAGGTAGCGCAGGTCGGTCAGCGGCACGCGCATCGCCAGGTTGTGCAAGGCTTCGTTCATCGGCACGCCATAGTTGATCTCTTCGTAGGCGAACTTGAATTCGCCGGCGATCGGCTCCGGCATTTCCTCGCCCACCATCTGCATCACGTTGGCGAAGGAGTGGCCGGCCCGCAGCGCCCTGCCGAGAAAATCCGCGGCCTCCGGCAGCTGCTCCTCCAGCTTGACCAGGCGCGCGCGCCGGGTGCGCATCAGCAGCGCCCAGGGCAGCGACAGTATCGTCGCCAGCATGCCGCTCGCCGCCAGCGTGGGCAACTCCAGCATGGCCGGCACCAGCAGCGCCGGCGCCAGCAACGCCAGCACGCAGCCGAGGAACTGCGCCACCGACCAGCGTACGCCCGCTTGCAGCAGCAGTCGATCCAGCAAAGCCAGGTGCTTGAAGCGGCGCAGGATCTTGTCCAGCGCCCGATTGCGGCTGTAGCTGCGCTGCTTGAGGATATCGATCCGCTCTCCGCCGCGCTCGCCGCGCGCCGCCATCAGCCGCAGGCGCTTGGAAATGCGCCGCGCACCGCTGCCGTGCGCGCCCGACCACCACAGCCAGGCGCCTTCGATCATCAGGATCACGGCGGCGAACAGCAGCACCGCAAAGGCGGAGAAGATCGCATCCATGCCGCTACTCGTAGATCTTGTCGGGATCGAACACAGAATCGGCCACCGGCACGCCGAACATGCGCAGGCGGTCGGCGAAGCGCGGCCGCACGCCGGTGGCGGAAAAGCGCCCCAGCACCTTGCCGTTCGCATCCACGCCCTTTTGCTCGTAGCGGAAGATCTCGTGCATGGCGATCACGTCGCCCTCCATGCCGGTGATCTCCTGCAGGCTGACCAGCTTGCGGGTGCCGTCGGTCAGCCGCGACACCTGCATCACCACCGTCACGGCGGAGCAGATCTGCTGCCGCGTGGCGCGCGGGGTCAGGTTCAAGCCGGTCATGCCGACCATGTTCTCCAGCCGCGACAAGGCGTCGCGCGGGGTGTTCGAGTGGATGGTGGCCAGCGAGCCTTCGTGGCCGGTGTTCATCGCCTGCAGCATGTCCAGCGCCTCCGGCCCGCGCACCTCGCCGAGGATGATGCGGTCCGGCCGCATGCGCAGCGCGTTGCGCACCAGCGAGCGCTGATTGACCTCGCCCTTGCCCTCGATGTTGGGCGGCCGCGTCTCCAGCCGCACCACATGCGGCTGGCGCATCTGCAGCTCGGCCGCGTCCTCGATGGTGACGATGCGCTCGACCGCCGGGATGAAGCCGGACAGCAGGTTCAGCATGGTGGTCTTGCCGCTGCCGGTGCCGCCGGAGATCAGGATGTTGACCTTGGCCTGGCCCAGCGCCTTCAGCACCTCCATCATCGGCGGCGTCAGGCTGCGGTAGTCGAGCAGGTTCTGCACCGTCAGCGGATTGACCGAGAAGCGGCGTATCGACAGGATCGGGCCGTCGATCGCCAGCGGCGGAATGATGGCGTTCACGCGCGATCCGTCCGGCAGCCGCGCGTCGACCATCGGGCTCGATTCGTCCACGCGGCGGCCCACGCGCGAGACGATCTTCTCGATGATCTTCATCAGGTGGGCGTTGTCGTTGAAGGTGACGTCGGTCAGCTCCAGCCGGCCGGCGCGTTCGACGTAGACCTTGGCGCAGGTGTTGACCAGGATGTCGGACACGCCGGGATCGGCCAGCAGCGGCTCCAGCGGCCCGAAACCCAGCATCTCGTGCTGGATGTCGAGCACCAGGCTATGCCGCTCGTGCTGATTGAGCACGATGCGCTCCTCCTCGATGATGCGCTGGACCAGCAGCGCCAGCTCGTGCTTGAACTGCTCGGGCGTCAGCCGCTTCAGGCGTTCCAGGTCGATACGGTCGAGTATCGTCTGGTGCATGCTCTTCTTCAGCTCCTGGTAGGCCGATGCCGCCAGCCCTGGCAGGCCGCCGATGATCAAGCCCTGGCGGCTGTCGTCCGCCGTCGCCAGTCGTTCACGTAGGCTCATGTCATTCTCCGTTGTCGTTGTTGCGGCCGAACAGGCGGTCGAACAGGCCCTTGCTCTCGGCCACCCGGCGCGCCGTCACCTGCTCCACCAGCTCGGCCAGGCTGCGCGCCACCGCGCTGCTGCGCGACAGCTGCAGCACCGGGATGCCCTGGTTGACCGAATCGGTGGCCGACAGATAGTCGTTCGGCACCGTGTGCACCACCTCCGCGCCCAGCGCCTGCTCCAGGTCCATCAGGCGCAGCTTGCCGCCCTTTTCGTAGCGGTTGACGATCAGGCGGGTGCGCTCGCTCGGGTAACCCAGCGAGCGGAAGATGTCCAGCAGCCGGCGGCCGTCGCGGATGTCCGGCAGCGCCAGTTGCAGCACCGGGTGGATGGTGTCCGCCTGGTCCAGCGCGCGCAGCGAGATGGCGTCGATCTGGCGGCCGACATCGAGCACGATGAAGTCGTAGTGCTGGCGCGCCACGCGCAGGATGGTGTCTATGTGCTCCGGCTTCATGTCGACCGCGTAGTTGGGATCGTCGGCCGCCGCCAGCACGCCGAAGTTGGACGCCACATGCACCAGGCAGGAATCGAGGAAGGAGCCGTCCATGCGGCCGATCTGCGCGCAGATGTCGGACAGCGTCATCGCCGGCTTCTGGTCCGACACATACAGCGTGGCGTCGCCGAACTGGCCGTGCAGGTCGATCAGCAGCACCTTCTTGTCGGCCAGCGCGGCCAGCGCGTAGCCGAAGTTGGTCGACAGGAAGGTCGCGCCGCTGCCGCCCTTGCAGGAAATGAAGGCCAGCACCTTGCCCTCGCGCGTCTGGCTGACGCCGGCCGCCACTTCGATGCGGCTCATCGTTTCATGGAAAGCGCTGTGCACCAGCGGCAGCTGCAGCACCTCGCGGATGCCGGCGCGCATGGCGCGGATCAGCAGGTCCTGCTGCGGCTCGCGCGTCAGCAGCATGAAGGAGGACGATGGATACAGCTTGCTGAGGCGCTCGACCAGTTCCGCCTCGTCCGCGCCCACATCGCTGGCGTCGACGATCACCAGCTCCGGCGTCTCCGGCAACTGGCGTTCGACCGCGTCGCGCAGGCCGTTGCGCGACGCCACCAGCTGCAGGGCGGGCATGCGCGCGGAGCCTTGGGCGGCGACTTCGGCGTGCAGCAGGCTGTCCCTGCTGATCATCAGTGCTTTCATGGTCACTCCTTACTTGGCGCCGCTGACGCCGATGGTAAATGCGGACGGCTGCGGCGCGGGATCGCTGCTGGCCTTCTGGTAGCGCTCAAACGCGGCGCGCGCGGCGCGGCCGTCCATGCCGGCCGCCGGGTCGCCGTTGCGGCCGGCGTCCGCGTCGTTCACCTGCCGCGCCAGCGTTACGCGGGCGGCCTCGCCGAAGTGCCGGTCCCATTGCGGCGTGGTGGGCGTGAGCGGCAGCGCGCAGGAGGCCAGCGTGCATGCCAGTGGCAGGCTAAATAGGGTTCGCATCGTCGTATCCCGTCTATTTGTGGTCGGTGCTCTGGGCCGGCGGCCCTTCCATGCGCCCTTCGAGGAAGAGCTGGGCGCGGCCCGGTGTGGCGACACTGTCGGTCGGCAGCTTGTAGTTCGGCGGCAGCGGCTTGACCAGGTGCGGCGTGACGACGAACAGCAGCTCGGTGCGGTCCTGCTGGTAGTCGGTGCTGCGGAACAGCGTCCCCAGCACCGGCAGCTCGCCCAGCACCGGCAAGCCACGGATGTTGGTGGTCTGGTTGTTGCTGATCAGGCCACCGATGGCGAAGCTCTGGCCGTCGAACAGTTCGACCGTGGTGGCGGCGCGGCGGGTGGTGATCAGCGGCAGGATGGCGCCGCCGGAGAAGCCGCCAGCCGAGACGCCGATGCCTTCGCGCGACAGCTCCGACACCTCCGGCGCCACGCGCAGGTTGATGCGGCCGCCGGCCAGCACGGTGGGTGTGAAATGCAGGCCGATGCCGAACTCCTTTTCCTCCAGCGTGACCTTGTTGTTGTCCTGCGCGACCGGCACGAAGATCTTGCCGCCCGCCAGAAAGCTGCCTTCCTGGCCGCTGATCGCCATCACCGTCGGCTCGGCCAGGATGCGCACCAGGCCATTCTGCTTTTCGGCGGCGATGCCGATGTGGTTGCCCGCGGCCTTGCCGCCGCTGAGCAGCCCTTTCAGCGTGCCGCTGATGAAGTTCGATGCCAGCGTGGCGCCCCAGCTGCCGCCGCCAAAGCTCAGCGACAGCCCGGTCTCCAGCTTGTCGAGCAGCGTCTTGGAGACCTCGGCGATTTTCACTTCCAGCATCACCTGCTGCGGCGCGCCGACATTGAGCAGGTTGACGATGCGCGCGGCGCCGCCGGCGGCCGATGCCGGCGGCGCTGGCGTTGCGGGCGCCGCCGCGCCGCCCTTGTCGCCCGTGGCCGCCTCCAGCGCCTGCGCCGGCCGCCGCACGAACGCGGCGGCCAGCTCCAGCACGCGCGCGGCGGTCGGCGCGTCGTCGACCGTGCCGCTGAGGACCAGCGTATCGCCGGCGGCGCTGACCTGGATGTCTTTTTGCGTGGGCATCAGCGTGGCCAGGGCGTTCTGCAGCGCCGCCGGATCGATGCCGACCACCACCTCGATCACATTGCACACGCCGCTGCGGCCCTGCACGATCATATTGCTGCTGCCGATGTCGACGCCGACCAGGTACAGCGTGTCCGGCGCCACCAGCATCGCCTGCAGCACGGCTGGATTGCCGACGCTGCGCGCCAGCACAGCTTCCGGCATGCGCATCAGCGTCGACTTGCCCAGCGCGAGCGTCAGCTTGCCCGGCGTGGCCGCCTGGCCGCTGCACCGCAGGCTTACGGCGTCGCGGCCCTGCGACGCGTCCGGCGCAGGACGTCCGGCGCCGGCGACGGTGGCCGGTGCGGTCGCGGCGGCAGCCGTTGGCCCCAGGCCGAGCATCGCCAACAACAGCGCCGCGTAGCGTAGCGTCGTCATGGCCGGCTCACAGGCATTCCTGCGTGCGCTGCACGCCGGCGATCACGCCGACGCAGGCGCGGGCGCGCGGCGCGGCGTGCGCCAGTTGCGGGCGAGGCTGGGCCGAGGCTGCGGGTGCCGCCGCCGGCGGCTCCACCGGCGCCCTGGCGATGCCGAGCAGACTGCTTTTGGTGGCGCCGTCGGTCACGCCCGGACGCGGATCGACCTGGTTGCGCAGCACCAGCGACAGCGTGCCGACGCTGCGCGCCAGGTCGATGTTCTCGGCCTGCGCCGGCGTCACCTCGAGCGTGACGGCGTTGACCACGCGCGGCTTGGTTTCGTCGCGTCCCACTTCCTGCGCCACGGCCAGCACCAGTATCCGTTCCAGCACGATCTTGGAAATCGCGTTCTCGTTGCCGCTGGCGGCGGCCTGCGTGTTGACCAGGATGTCGACAAAATTGCCCGGCAGCGCAAAGCCGGCCACGCCCACCACGTCGTTGACGCGCACCGTGATGGCCCGCTTGCCTTCCGAGATCAGCGCCGACAGGCCGCCCAGCGTGCCGGCCGGCGCCAGCTTGGCCTCGCTCAAGGGCTCGTCGCGCAGCACACTGGTTTTCAGCACGCGTCCCACCAGCCTGGAGCCGTCGCGGATGGCGCCGCGCGGCAGGCTGTCGGCCGGCCAGTCGATCGCCTTCAGCATCGCCGGCGCCAGGCGCTGGCCGAGGTTCACATCGGTGGCGGCGACGATAATCTTGTTGGCCGTGGTCGGCGTCTGGCGCAGCAGCCAGCGCGAGGCCAGCAGCACCGCCACCAGTCCCAGCACGATGGCCAGCGCCATCATCATCAGTGCGCGCCGGTTGTTCATGCTATTCGCCGTTGCAGTCGGTCGATGGCGTCGGCCGGCGCCGCAACGCCGGTGGCGAACATGCTGATCCAGGCCTGCTCCAGCGTCTCCAGGCTGACGCGCGCGGGCTCGCCCAGGAAGCCGGCGAAGTCATTGATGCGGCCTATGATCTCGCGCGGATAGCAGGCCAGCAGCGGCAGGCCGCTGCCGGCATGCAGCTCTTCGATCAGGTAGCCCAGCGCCGCCTCGTCGAGCGCCACGCCGGCGGCGGCGCACTGCTGGCGAAACAGGATGCGGTAGTTGGCCGGCTCCAGCGGCCCGACCGGGATCTTGTAGCCGACCCGGCGCAAAGCCGCTGCGTCCAGCAGCGCCTCCGGCGCCAGGCTGGTGGCGAACACCAGCTGCATGCGGCATGGCACGCTGACGTGACAGCCGCCGGCCAGCGCCAGCTGGCTGCGCTCCAGTTCCCGCGCCTGCGAGAAGCGGTTCAGCAGATCGGCGGCGGCCATGCGCTGCCGGCCCAGGTCGTCGACGATCAGCAAGCCGTTGTTGGCCTTCAGCTGCGGCGGCGCGCGATAGCAGCCGCCATGGCTGTCCGCCTGCAGCTCCAGCATGTCGGCGCTCAGGTCGGCGTCCAGCGCCACCACGGGCCGCGCGCACAGCACCCAGCGCGGATCGCTGCTGCGGCGCTCCTGCGCCTGCCGCAGCTGGCGCAAATGCTGCGGCGCCGGCGCGCGGTGCAGCAGCGCGTCGTAGACCTGGACGATCTCCTGCCCCGCCACCAGCGCATGCGGCACCGCGATCACGCCTTGCAGCAAGGCGCCCAGGCGGCGCCCCAGCATCGACTTGCCGCTGCCCGACGGCCCATGCAGCAGCACTGTGCGGCCGGCGTGCATGGCCGCGCCCAGCATGCGCTGCACGGCGGGACTGAGCAAGTCGTCGGCGAATTCGGCGGCCAGTTCATCGGCGCACAGCTGCGGCGCCTGGGCGGCCTGGCGCTCGACCATGGCGCGGTAGGCGTCCAGCGTCACCGGTGCCGGGCCGACGTAGGCGCAGCGGTCCATCCAGGCGCCGGCGCGCAGGCGGCCGGCCGAGGTCAGCTGGTACTGCACGTCGATGTCCGATTCGCCGCGCCAGGCCACTTCGACCACGTGCTCGGCCACCATGAACTCCAGCACTTCGCGCAGCACATTGATCGACAGGTGCAGCCGCGTGGTCAGCACCGGCAAGTGGATTTTGCCGCTGATGAAAATGGTCTTGGCGATCAGTTCGACGATCAGCTGTTGCGGCAGGCCGCTGTCGCGCACCGTCTTCGGTTGGGCCGGCAGCGGCTCGGCGGGATAGTCATGGAGAGCGGAGGAAGGCGTTTCTACGGCGAGCATGACGATCTCCAGCGGTGGAATTAGTTACGTTGAGGAATCAAGTCTATCGGTCCGTGCTTTGTGGATATTGACGCGCAGCAAATTCGTGGCTAGCGGCCGCTCAGCGATGCGCCAGCGCCACCATCGCCATCGTGGCCAGCGCGATCGCCAAGCCGTAGGGCATGGCGCCGACGCTGGCGCCCGGCGCCAGCGGCACCGCTTGCAGGGGCATGCCCAGGCTGCGCAGCAGCAGCGGTTTGCAGATCGCCGCCACGTTGCGCCAGCCGTCGCGCCAGCGGCCGTTAAACAACAGCATCAGCAGCCCCATCAGGCCGCCGATGAGCGCGGCCAGCGCCGCCACCTTCAAGGCCATCAGCGGACCGACGAAGCTGCCGACCATGGCCATCAGCTTGACGTCGCCGGCGGCCATGCCGCGCAGCAGATACAGGGGCAGGAATAAAAAAAGGCCGGCCACGCTGCCGGCCGCCCACTGCGTCAGCGGCGCCCAGTGCAGGCCGCCCAGCATGTGCAGCATCAGCGCCAGCAGCAGGCCGCTGAGGATCAGCACATTCGGGATCTTGCGCAGGGCCAGATCCGTCACGGCCGCTTGCGCGACCAGGCAGATCAAGATCACTTCGATCGGGTTCAACATGACGGCCTCTCCGGCGTAAGGCTTTCCAGCCAGACTGCGGCTGGAAAGCCGGGTGGTTACGCGCCGGTGATCTTCGCGGCGAGGTTGGTGAAGGCCGTGTTCAGCCCGGTGTTCAACAAAGAGAAGACGGCGATGATCGCCGTCGCCATGGTCGCCGCGATCAGGCCGTATTCAATGGCGGTGATCCCGTCTTCGTCGTGTGCGAACACCTTTGCAGCTGCAATAAGCGAGTTCATGATTTACTCCTGGATTAAGTCAACAAAGTACCCCTGGCGCGGTGGGCCGACTTCCAAATCGCCAGTACCGCGCCATTAAGGCTTACTATACGGATCGGAGTTTTCCGAGAGTTGACTTGACGCAAGTTTTCCGTGTGGCATTATTTTCATGGGTTTGATGAAAATGTGCGCACGAAACACACTTCATGGCTGGCTTATGTCAAACTGCATCAGTTTCCTGGCCGATAAGCTGAAACGGGTTACCCAGCTGTCGGAAAAAGATCGCATACAGTTGCAAGGAATGTTTTTTTTCGCACACATGAATTGCCTTGATTGCAAAAAGCTATTATCCTGCTTAGCTGTTCTTTGGAAAGGCCCCGTGTTGCAGCTTCACCGTGCGCCTGACTATCAAAGAGATTGGCTTGATAGGCGTGAACGAAACGTGGCTAGACACAAGGTTGTGTGATTATTTTCCAGAGAAGAAAATGGATTCCCTACTGAAACACATGGTGGACATGACCGGCCACCGCGATCACACGATGCTCGACATCTCCGTGATCTCGGCGGTGCAGGAACTTGCACGCGCCAGCCAGGTCCGCGTTCTGACGCTGGCCACAGTCAGGGGCAAGATCTTCGTCCGGCCGCGCACCATCATCTGCGCCGGCGAGGCGGCGCGCATGGTCGACACCACGGACCTGCACAACCCCGGCGAAGCCATCGAGAACTTCCCGGCCCTGGCCCAATGCATCGCCCACCATGAATCGGGCGCCGACGTCGCCAACGAGGCCGGCGAGCACACGCTGTGGCTGCCGATCTGGCTGGGCGACAAGGCCGACACCTGCCTGGAAATCGTCAACCCGACGCCGTACACCAGCGACACCATCCACGTCATCGGCGGCATCGTCAGCGTCTACCGCAATTTCCAGAATCTGCTGGACTACAGCGAGCGCGATTCGCTGACCGGCCTGCTCAACCGCAAGACCTTCGACGACCAGCTGGCCAAGATGCTGGCCGCCAGCACCGAACAGGATGCCCTCACGCTGCCGGGGGAGCCGGAGCGCCGCAGCCATCACGAACAGGAAAAGCAATGGCTGGCCGTGGTCGATGTCGACCATTTCAAGCACGTTAACGACCGTTTCGGCCATTTATACGGCGATGAGGTGTTGATCCTGATCGCCAACCTGCTCACCTCCTCGTTCCGCGCGCAAGACCGCGTGTTCCGTTTTGGCGGCGAGGAATTCGTCGTGCTGCTGCGTTCGACCACCCTGGACAACGCCAAGAAGATCATCGACCGCTTCCGCATGAACGTGGCGTCGCATGATTTCCCGCAAGTGGGCAAGGTGACGGTGAGTGTAGGGTTTGTCAGCATCAGCGCGCTGGAGGCGCCGGTGATCATCCTGGGACACGCCGACCAGGCGCTGTACTACGCGAAAAGCCACGGCCGCAACCTGGCCTGTCATTACGACGAGCTGGTCGACGGCGGCATGCTGCAGGCCATCGAATCCAACGATACCGCCGAGTTCTTCTAACCCGATCGGTAAGCCGTTTCAAGCTGAGTGCAGCGAGGCTGCGGCGCCGCAGACAGTACGAAGGTACGGCAAGGCGCCGCAACGAAGCTGCGGTCAGTTTGAACCGGCTTACGCTAGCGTAAGGAAGCGCATCGGGTCTACATTCCACTTGCTGGGCGATTCGTGGCCGACGATCTTGTCGCCGCCGCCAAAGCCCAGTCCGCGCGACAAATCGATGGTTTCCGGCTTGATGTAGAGATTTTTCTTGGTGTTGAAGAAAACATTGACCTTGGGCGCCAGCAAATTGGTTTCGTGTGGCTCAATCACCACACCCAGGCGTCCCGACTCCAGCATCACCATGGTGCCCACCGGATAGATGCCGACGCAGCGCATGAATTCCTGCGCGTACTGCGGATTGAAGTGGAACTTGCTCCATTCATAGATCTTGCGCAAGGCCGCCGCCGCCGACATGCCCTTGTGATAGCAGCGGTCGGCCGTAATGGCGTCGTACACGTCGACAATCGCCGCCATCTGCGCCAGTTCGCTGATTTCATCGCCGGCCTGCTTGTTCGGATAGCCGCTGCCGTCGCGCCGTTCGTGGTGGTGCAGCGTGATGTCCAGCGGTATCGGGCCAACCTCCGGCGATTGCAGCAGGATGTTGTAGCCATCCTGTGGGTGGCGCTTGATGATGGCGAATTCCTCGTCCGTCAGCGGACCGGGCTTGTTCAGGATGGCGTCCGGCACCAGCGCCTTGCCGGTATCGTGCAGCAGTCCGCCGAGGCCGGCCTGGTGGGTGATCTCGGGGTCGAAGCCGCGCGAACGGCAGAAGGCAACCAGCAGCGTACAGACGCTAACCGAATGCAAAAACGTGTAATCGTCCTTGTTCTTGATGCGCAGCAAACCAACCAGCGCACCCGGGTTGCGCAAGATGGATTCGGTGATATTCTGCACCACCGGCTGGACTTGATCGAGTTCGATGGCTTTGCCCAGGCGCGCATCCTGCATCACGGTGCGCACCAAGGTCGATGCCTGGTGGCGGATCTGTACCGCGCGCTTCATTTCCTCGCCCAGCGAAACGCGGGTGATGACCGGCGCCTTGGCGACGATTTCGACGATTTCGCGTTCGGTCGCCGCCTGCGCCTCGTCCAGCGACGGCGCGTCCTGCACGTCCAGCCCCTTGCTGTTGTCTATGACAACGTCATGGATGCCGGCGTTGATGATCTTGCGGATTTCATCGTCGCTGGAGATCAAAAAACGGTTGCGGACGAATGGATGGGTCATCCAGTCGCAGCTCAGGTCATGAATATACATGCCCACTTTTAGCTGCGAAGAGTCGACTTTCTTTAACATACTGGTACCCACTTTTAAATGGCTGGAGGCAGCGGAAAGTGCTGATGCAAGTATAGCAAATAGTTTCCTATCAGGATTAGATTTGCAGGTGCTACCATTTGTTTGTCTAGGTTAACAGTCCCCCCTCAGCCATGGAATTACGCCAACTTCGTTACTTTGTAGCTATAGTAGACCACGGTTCGCTGTCGCGGGCGGCCGTGGTGTTGCATGTTGCGCAACCGGCACTAACGCAACAGTTAAGGCAACTGGAAGAGGAGCTCGGCGTACAATTGCTGCATCGTTCGGCGCAAGGCGTGCTCAGCACGGACGCAGGCAAGATCTTCTATGAACACGCCCAGGCCATCCTCAAGCAGGTGGCGGACGCGCGCTCGGCCGTGGCGCAGTCGGCCGAACGTCCCAGCGGCGCGGTCACGCTGGGGCTGCCGCACAGCATTTCCGGCGCGCTGGCGCTGCCGCTATTGACGGCAACCCGCGCCCAATATCCCGAAATTACACTGCAACTGACGGAAGAACTGACCGGCAACCTGAGCGAGCAGCTCAAGTCCGGCCGCGTCAACCTGGCGGTGCTGTTCGACGACGGCCAGTTGGCCCAGTTCGCCACGACCCCGCTGGTGGAGGAGGAATTGCGCTTCATCTGTCGCGCCGATGCGACTTATGCGCAAGGTGAGCAGGCACTCACCTTGACGCAAACGCTGAAAACCACGCTGATCCTGCCCGGCCTGCAACATGGCGTGCGGCCGCGCATCGAAAGCGTGGCGCGCGGGGCTGGACTAACGCTGGGCAACGTCATCGAGATCAATTCCATCGCCATCCTCAAATCCGCCATCCTGGCCGACATGGGCGCCACCATCCTGCCGTCGGCGCCCGTCCTGGACGAGCTGGAGCGCGGCGCCATGCGCTCCCACCGCATCCACAGCCCGTCGATTTCGCGCACCGTGGTGTTGTGCGCGTCCAAGAATATTCCGCTGACCAACGCGGCGGCGGCGGTCAGCCGGCTGGTGCAGCAGGTCAGCGCGCAGTTGTGCGCCGGCGACACCTGGCCGGGCGCGACCGCCATCGGCTGAGCCCTCTCCCTTAGTCATCACTTTTTCTTATACCCCCATCGGCAATCCGTATTTCCGTATACGTCAACTAGCGCCCATACTCTGCTACAAAGCGGGTTTTTTAAGCCTAAAATACCTGCAACGCCGCTAACCATGCGGCCCATGGCCTGATCCTGGCGCGCCTACCCGGCGCCTCCAAGTTTGGGCGCGATCTGACACAACACCGGAGACATCACCATGCCCGATACCACGGCACACGGCCCAGCAACGTCCGCCAGCGACGCCGCCCCATCCCGCCTCACCACCGTCAGCCTCGACGACAAATACACCGCGCTCAAAGGCGACATCTTCCTGTCCGGCATCCAGGCGTTGGTGCGCCTGCCGATGATGCAGCGCGTGCGCGACCAGGCGGCCGGCCTGAACACCGCCGGTTTCATCTCCGGCTACCGCGGCTCGCCGCTGGGCGGCCTGGACGAGAACCTGTGGAAAGCCAAGCCGCACCTGGAAGCGCACCACGTGCAGTTCGTGCCGGGCGTGAACGAGGACCTGGCCGCGACCGCCGTCTGGGGCTCGCAGCAGGTCGACCTGATCGGCGAAGCCAAGTACGACGGCGTGTTCGCCATGTGGTACGGCAAGGGCCCGGGCGTGGACCGCTGCGGCGATGTCTTCAAGCACATGAACCATGCCGGCACGTCCAGGCACGGCGGCGTGCTGCTGGTGGCCGGCGACGACCACGGCGCCTACTCGTCGACGCTGCCGCACCAGTCGGACCACCTGTTCTCGGCCTCGATGATCCCGCTGCTGTACCCATGCAATGTGCAGGAATACCTGGACCTGGGCATCCACGGCTGGGCCATGTCGCGCTTCTCCGGCTGCACGGTGGCGTTCAAGGCGCTGGCCGACACGGTCGAATCGTCGGCCTCGGTCGACGCCGATCCGTTCCGCGTCGAGGTCAAGATCCCGCACGACTTCGTCATGCCGGAAGGCGGCCTGAACGCGCGCCTGTCCAGCATCCCGCTGGGCCAGCAGGCGCGCAATCAGGAAGCGCTGATGCAGGACTACAAAATCTACGCGGCGCTGGCCTATGCGCGCGAGAACAAACTCAATCACACCACCATCACCAGCCCGAACGCCAAGCTGGGCATCATCGCCTCCGGCAAATCCTACCTGGACGTGCTGGAAGCGCTGGAAGAGCTGGGCATCGACGAGAAGATGGCGGCCGACGTCGGCCTGCGCCTGTTCAAGGTGGCGATGCCATGGCCGCTGGAACCGGACAGCGTGCGCGAATTCGCGCAGGGCCTGGACGAGATCCTGGTGGTCGAGGAAAAGCGCCAGATCGTCGAGTACCAGCTGAAGGAACAGCTGTACAACTGGCGCGACGACGTGCGCCCGCGCGTGATCGGCAAGTTCGATGAAAAAGGCGAGTGGGTCGCCCCGCGCGGCGAATGGCTGCTGACCTCCAAGGCCGACTTCTCGGTGTCGCAAGTGGCGCGCGTGATCGCCTCGCGCGTCAAGCGCCTGATCTCGGACCCGGTCACCTGCGACCACATCAAGGCCCGCCTGAGCTTCCTCGACGCCAAGGACGCGGTGCTGAAGAAAGCCATCAACACCCCGTTCCGCCCGGCGTTCTACTGCTCCGGATGCCCGCACAACACCTCGACCAAGGTCCCCGAGGGTAGCCTGGCGCTGGCCGGCATCGGCTGCCACGTGATGGCGACCTCGATCTACCCCGAGTTCAACAAGCTGACCACCCACATGGGCGGCGAAGGCGCGCCGTGGATCGGCCAGGCCGCGTTCTCGAAGATCCCGCACGTGTTCCAGAACCTGGGCGACGGCACCTACTTCCACTCCGGCTACCTGGCGATCCGCGCGGCCGTGGCGGCCAAGGTCAACATGACCTACAAGATCCTCTACAACGACGCGGTGGCGATGACCGGCGGCCAGCCGGTCGACGGCATCACCTCGGTGCCGATGATTGCGCAGCAGATGGCTGCGGAGGGGGTTAAACGGATAGCGCTGGTCACCGAAGACCTGGGCCGCTACACCGACCGCAGCGCGCTGCCGGCCATCGTCAGCCTGCACGACCGCAAGGACATGGACGCGGTCCAGCGCGAGCTGCGCGAAGTGGGCGGCGTATCGGTGCTGATCTACGACCAGACCTGCGCGGCCGAGAAGCGCCGCCGCCGGAAGAAGGGCGAATATCCCGACCCGGCCAAGCGCATGGTCATCAACGAAGCCGTGTGCGAAGGCTGCGGCGACTGCGGCATCCAGTCCAACTGCACCTCCATCCTGCCGAAGGAAACGGAGTTCGGCCGCAAGCGCACCATCGACCAGTCGTCCTGCAACAAGGACTACTCGTGCGTGAAGGGCTTCTGCCCGAGCTTCGTCACGGTCGAAGGCGGATCGCTGAAGAAGACCAAGACCGGCGTGAAGGCGGGTAGCAATGCGGACAACGCCGACGACGGCTTCGGCGCCCTGCCGGAACCTGTTCTGCCAGCGTGCGACCAGCCGTACAACATCCTGATCAACGGCATCGGCGGCACCGGCGTGATCACCGTCGGCGCGCTGATGGGCATGGCCGCGCACCTGGAAGGCAAAGGCGCGTCGGTGCTGGACATGACCGGCATGTCGCAGAAAAACGGTTCGGTCACCTCGCACGTCAAAGTCGCGAAGACCCCGGCCCACCTGCGCGCGCAACGCATCGCCACCGGCGAAGCGGATGTGATCCTCGGCTGCGACATGCTGACCGCCGGCGCCGCCGACGCGGTATCGAAGATGCGTCCGGGCCGCACGCTGGCCATCGTCAACCTGCACGAGCAGCCGCCAGGCACCTTCGCGCAGAACGCCGACTGGCAGTATCCGGTGGCCGAAGTGCGCGCGCTGATCGAGGAATCGGTCGGCGCCGGCGCCGCCGATTTCATCAACGCCACCAAGCTGGCCACCGCGCTGATGGGCGACTCCATCGCCGCCAACCTGTTCATGCTGGGCTACGCATGGCAGAAGGGCCGCATTCCGCTGAACGAAGCATCGCTGCTGCGCGCGATTGAGCTCAACGGCGTCGGCATCGCGTCCAACAAGAAGAGCTTCCTGTGGGGCCGCCGCGCCGCCGTGGACCTGAAGCGCGTCGAACGCGTGGCCATGCCGACGCAGGCGATCGTGATGCAGATGCCGCAAAGCCTGGAGAACGTCATCAACAAGCGCGTCGAGTTCCTGACCGCCTACCAGAACGCCGCCTACGCTTCGAGCTACGAGCAGCTGGTGTCGCAGGTGCGGGCGAAGGAAACCGCGCTGGGCCTGGGCAACAAGCTGTCCACCGCCGTCGCCAAGTACGCCTTCAAGCTGATGGCCTACAAGGACGAATACGAAGTGGCGCGCCTGTACACCGACGGCCGTTTCGTCGAGCAGCTCAAGCAACAGTTCGAAGGCGACTTTTCGGTCAAGTTCAACCTGGCGCCGCCGATGTTCGCCAGGAAGGACGCCAAGGGCCATCTGGTCAAGGCGGAATTCGGTTCGTGGATGTGGAGCGCGTTCAAGCTGCTGGCCAAGTTCAAGGGCCTGCGTGGCGGCGCCTTCGACATCTTCGGCTACACCGAGGAGCGCAAGATGGAACGCGCGCTGATCGTCGAATACCGCGAACTGGTCAATTCCTTGATGGACCAGCTGTCGCCGGAAAACCACGCCACCGCAGTGGAACTGGCCGGCCTGCCGGAGAAAGTGCGCGGCTTCGGCCACGTGAAGGAAAAGGCCGTCGCCACCTTCCGTACCGAGAAGGCACGCCTGCTGGCGCAATTGGCGCAGCAGCGCGCAGCCTAAACCGCCGCGCCGTCGTTCCCGCGAAAGCGGGAACCCATAGGGCGCACGCTCTGCATGGGTCCCCGCCTGCGCGGGGACGACGCGACATTGACTTGATTGACGTTAACGTAAACGTCATATAATGAACCAAACACCGCACAAAATCCCAAGGGACACCATGAACGACCTCTCCGCTCCGAAAGTTGTAGCCGTGCCGGATCAACCGCGCCTGAACAATAAAGTCCGTTTCGTCACCGCCGCCTCGCTGTTCGACGGCCACGACGCCTCGATCAACATCATGCGCCGCATCCTGCAGTCGAACGGCGTCGAAGTGGTCCACCTGGGTCACAACCGCTCGGTCGACGAAGTCGTCACCGCGGCGCTGGCCGAAGATGTGCAAGGCATCGCCATCTCCAGCTACCAGGGCGGCCACGTCGAATACTTCAAATACATGATCGACCTGCTGCGCGCGCGCGGCGGCGCCCACATCAAGGTGTTCGGCGGCGGCGGCGGCGTCATCGTCCCTGACGAAATCGCCGACCTGCATGCCTACGGCGTCACCAAGATCTTCAGCCCGGAAGACGGCCAGCGCATGGGCCTCGTCGGCATGATCCAGTGGATGGTGCAGCAGTGCGACATCGACCTGTCCAGCTACTCGCCGACTTCGCTGGCGCCGCTGCGCGAAGGCGAAATCGCCGCCCGCCACCGCCCGCTGGCCCAGCTGATCACCGCGCTGGAAAACGAAAAGGCCTCCCCTGCCCTGCGCGCCGAACTGCTGGCCGCCGCCGAAGGCCTGGCCGTGCCGACGCTGGGCATCACCGGTACCGGCGGCGCCGGCAAATCCTCGCTGACCGATGAACTGATACGCCGCATCCGCCTCGACCAGGGCGACGCCGTCAACATCGCCATCATCTCGATCGACCCGTCGCGCCGCAAATCCGGCGGCGCGCTGCTGGGCGACCGCATCCGCATGAACGCGATCAATCCATGGTCGGCCAATGGTCAGCTTCAAAGCCGCGTCTTCATGCGCTCGCTGGCCACGCGCGAAGCAGGCTCCGAAATCTCGCAGGCGCTGCCGGACGTCATCGCCGCCTGCAAAGTGGCGGGCTTCGACCTGGTGATCGTCGAAACCTCCGGCATCGGCCAGGGCGACGCCGCCATCGTGCCGCACGTCGATGTGTCGATGTACGTGATGACGCCGGAATTCGGCGCCGCATCGCAGCTGGAAAAAATCGACATGCTCGATTTCGCCGACTTCATCGCCATCAACAAATTCGACCGCAAAGGCTCGCAGGACGCGCTGCGCGACGTCGCCAAGCAATACCAGCGCAACCGCGAAATGTGGAGCAAGCGTCCGGAAGAAATGCCGGTCTACGGCACCCAGGCGTCGCGCTTCAACGACGACGGCGTGACCGCGCTGTACCAGGGCCTGCTGCCCAAGCTGGCGCAATTCGGCCTGAAGGCCAAGCCGGGCAAGCTGGCGCCGGTCGACGTGCGCTTCTCCAGCGGCAAGCACGTGATCGTGCCGCCGGCGCGCGCGCGCTACCTGGCGGAGATCGCCGACACCGTGCGCGGCTACCACCGTTTCACACGCAAGCAGGTGACGCTGGCGCGCGAACGCCAGCAGCTGACCGAATCGAAACGCATGCTGGCCATCGCCCACAAGAGCGCCGACTTCGACGATTTGATCGCCGAGCGCGATGCGGAAATGGACGGCGGCGCCAAGAAGCTGCTGGCCCAGTGGCCGGACATGCAGGCCGCCTACGCGGGCGACGACTACGTGGTGAAAATCCGCGACAAGGAAATCCGCACCCGCCTGGTCCAGCACACGCTGTCCGGCACCAAGATCCGCAAGGTCGCCCTGCCGCGTTATGAAGACCACGGCGAAGTGCTGCGCTTCCTGATGCTGGAAAACGTGCCGGGCTCCTTCCCGTTCACGGCCGGCGTGTTCGCCTTCAAGCGCGAAGGCGAAGACCCGACCCGCATGTTCGCCGGCGAAGGCGACGCCTTCCGCACCAACCGCCGCTTCAAGCTGGTCTCCACCGGCATGGACGCCAAGCGCCTGTCGACCGCGTTCGACTCCGTGACCCTGTACGGCGCCGATCCCGCGCTGCGTCCCGACATCTACGGCAAGGTCGGCAACTCCGGCGTCTCGATCGCCACGCTGGACGACATGAAGGTGCTGTACGACGGCTTCAACCTGTGCAGCCCGAGCACCTCGGTGTCGATGACCATCAACGGCCCGGCGCCGACCATCCTGGCGATGTTCATGAACACCGCCATCGACCAGCAAGTCGACAAGTTCGTCGAAGAGAACAAGCGCCAGCCTAGCGCCGACGAAGCGGCCAAGATCAAGGACTGGGTACTGCAGAACGTGCGCGGCACCGTGCAAGCCGACATCCTGAAGGAAGACCAGGGCCAGAACACCTGCATCTTCTCGACCGAGTTCTCGCTGAAGGTGATGGGCGACATCCAGGAATACTTCGTCCACCACCAGGTGCGCAATTTCTACTCGGTGTCGATCTCCGGCTACCACATCGCCGAAGCGGGCGCGAACCCGATCTCGCAGCTGGCCTTCACGCTGTCGAACGGCTTCACCTTTGTCGAAGCCTACCTGGCGCGCGGCATGCACATCGACGACTTCGCACCGAACCTGTCGTTCTTCTTCTCGAACGGCATGGACCCGGAATACACGGTGCTGGGCCGCGTGGCGCGCCGCCTGTGGGCGGTGGCGATGCGCGACAAGTACGGCGCCAACGACCGTTCGCAAAAGCTCAAGTACCACGTGCAGACGTCGGGGCGTTCGCTGCACGCGCAGGAGATCGACTTCAACGACATCCGCACCACGCTGCAGGCGCTGATCGCGATCTACGACAACTGCAACTCGCTGCACACCAACGCCTACGACGAAGCGATCACCACGCCGACCGACGAATCGGTACGCCGCGCGCTGGCGATCCAGCTGATCATCAACCGCGAATGGGGCCTGGCCAAGAACGAGAACCCGAACCAGGGCTCGTTCATCATGGAAGAGCTGACCGACCTGGTAGAGGAAGCGGTGCTGCAGGAGTTCGAACGCATCGCCGAACGCGGCGGCGTGCTGGGCGCGATGGAAACCGGCTACCAGCGCGGCAAGATCCAGGAAGAGTCGATGCTGTACGAGCACCAGAAGCACGACGGCACGCTGCCCATCATCGGCGTCAACACCTTCCGCAATCCGAAGGCGACCGGCGAGCCGCAGAAGATCGAACTGGCGCGCTCCACCGACGACGAGAAGCAGTCGCAACTCACGCGCCTGGACGACTTCCACGCCCGCAACGCGGAGGCGGCGCCGGCGGCGCTGGCGGCCTTGCAGCAAGCAGCCATCGACAACGCCAACGTGTTTGAAAAGCTGATGGACGCCGTGCGCGTCTGTTCGCTAGGCCAGATCACGACGGCGCTGTTCGAAGTCGGCGGCCAGTACCGCCGCAATATGTAAGCCCGCAGGAAGGGGGCGGCTCACTGCCCCCTTGTTTGCATCTATCTCAGTTGCCGACCGCGACGATGCCGTTCACGCCGCCTCCGCAAAGTTTCGCAGCGCCCCGCCAAGCTGGCGCTCCAGTTGATCCACGTTTGCATATCCGGGACTGACGCCGATCCGCCGGCCATCGGCTTCGAGCAGCAGCGCCGGGAAGCTGCGGATGCCCATCGCCCGCACCGTGGCGAATTCGGCCAGCGTGTCGGCTATCGTCGCGGGATGCGACCACGCCGCCAGGAAAGCGGCGACCTCCATCGCAACGCCCTGCCCTTGCAGCTCGGCGACGGCGGCCCGGGCCAGCACCGCACCGTCGGTGGTGTCGAGGCCGTCGACATAGAACGCCCTCTGCAGCGCACGGAACACCGCCAACTGGTCGGCCCCCGGCGCCACGCGGCGCGCCGTCACGACCGCGCGGCATATCGGCTCTGTGTCGTAGACGAAATTCTCACGCGCCATCAAGGCCTTGCGGTTGAAAGGCAAACCGCTGCTTTCCTCGACCCGCGCCCAGTGCGCGAGACGGAACTGCTTGCCGCTGTCGTCCAGCACGTCGGTGGCGCCGGCGCGCAAGCCGCCGACCAGGATTTCCACCGGCAGTTCCGGGTGGCGTTCTGACAGGGCCGTCATTTCCTTGCCGAAGCCGTAGCACCACGAGCACATCGGATCGCCAACAAAAAGTAGCTTCACGAATGGCCTCCTACCACTTGCCATTGTGGGCGCCGCCGTCCACCCGCAGCACTTCGCCGGTGACTTGCTTGGCCTCGGTCAGGTATACCACCGCATCGGCGATGTCCTCGACGCTGGAGATGGTGCCCATCGGGTGCAGCGATTTCAGGAAGTCTTGCGGTATGCCTTTCAACAGTGGCGTGTCGACCGAGCCCGGCGACACCACATTGACGCGGATGCCGTCCTTGGCGAACTCCGAGGCCAGGCTGCAGCTAATGGCATCGATGCCGCCCTTGGTAATCATCGGCACGGCCGCCGTCAGGGCCGCGTTGGGCGCGTCGACCAGGGTGCTGCTGATGCCGACGATGCTGCCGCCGCGCTGCTGCGCCAGCATCTGCCGGATCACCAGTTGGCTGATGTGCAGATAGCCTTCCAGGTTGGTGCGCACCAGCGCGTTGAAGTCATCCTGGGTATATTCCAGGAAGGGCTTGGCGATGAAGATGCCGGCATTGTTGACCAGACCGTCGATGCCGCCGAATTTCTTCATGGCGGTATCGACGATCCTGATTGCGGTCGCCTTTTCGGCAATGTCGCCATCGACCAGTGCCAGCCGGTCCGATGGCGCAAACGTGGCGCTGTTGCCGATGTTGCGCGAAGTGGCGACGACGTTGTAGCCGCGCGCCAGGAAAGCGTTGACGACTCCCGCGCCTATGCCTTGCGACGCGCCGGTGACGACGATGGTTTTTTGTTGTTGCTGGCTCAAGATGCGCTCCAAGTAAGTGGTCGGTTTGATCCGATCTGTGTCGATCGGATGGAGGCACTGTACGCCGGAGGTGGAGGCAGATAAATACGGGCAACGGACAAAAAGTAGTTACGTCATGTAATGAATAGCGCCCCCATCGACACTCATTGTTGCTTGCGGCGGCGGGTCAGCGTACCGATGCCGGCCAGGCCAGCGATCAACATCGTCATGCCTGCAGGCTCGGGCACGCTGGAGACCACAACACCATCCACTCGCAGTCCCGTCTCCAGCTTCCACCGGGCGGAGAGACGGCGTCAGTCCGCAACAGTGCGGTTTCGTCCCGACGGCAGCCCATCCAATGCCCGCGCGATCGCCGCCAGCGGCAAGCCGACGCGCTGCGCCACCTTGATCACCGCCAACCGCAGCAGCACCGAGCGCGCATAGCGGCGCTGGTTGCCGCTGGAACGGACCGAATGGATCAATCCCCTGGCTTCATAAAAATGCAGCGCCGATACCGCCACGCCCGCACGCTCGGACAGTTCTCCGACGCCGAATTCCTTCGGATGAGATGACATATTCCCACCTGACGCGGCAAAGAGTGAAGACCCGGGGCGATGCGCATCATCGCCTCACTATCAACTTACCGATCGGGCTCCAACAGTTGACCCGGCCAGCAACACCGGCTGCCACAGCTCTTGCAGTTCGCCGGCCGGCTTGCCGTCCACCAGCGCCAGCAGCATCTCCACCATGCGGGCGCCGGCCTTGTGGGCGTCGGGCTGGTCGATGGTGGTGACGTCGACGCCGGCCAGCGTGTCGGCCATGCTGCCCCAGACGATCACCGACATCTCCTTGCCGATGTCGATGCCCGCATCGAGCAGCGCGCGCACCGCGCCAACGCCGGACAGGTGGTTGTCGACGATGACGGCGGTGGGACGCGGCCAACACGCCAGCAACTGCTGCATCGCCTGGTAGCCGCTGCGGCGGTCCAGCGTATTGTCGATCAGGTAGCGCGTATCCACTTCCAGCCCGGCCGACGCCATCGCCGCCACAAAGGCGTCCTTGCGCTGGCGGGCGAAGTTCAATTCCAGCGGCGCGCTGACCAGCGCCACGCGCTGGTGGCCCAAGCCCAGCAAGCGCTCCATCGCCAGGCGGATGCCCGCCGCGTTGTCATAGTCGAACCACGCGTACGGCGCGTCAAGCTGGGTGCGGCCATGGGCGACAAAGGGGAATTTGGCTTTGCTCAGGAAGGCGATGCGCTCGTCGCGCACCAGCGTGCGGCTGACCACCAGCCCGTCCACCCGCCGCCCGCGCACGATCTGCTGGTAGGACGGCTGCTCCGCCGTCGGCGACACCGGCGCGATGATCAGGTTCTTGCTGACCGCCTCCAGCGCGGCCGACATGCCGGCCACCACGTCGAGGAACATCGGATCGCCCAGGTCCGCCGGCAGCAGCGGATAGATGATGCCGAACACATTGGTGCGCCCCAGCGCCAGCGAGCGCGCCATCGGATTGGCCTGGTAGCCGTTCTCCTTGGCCGCCTTCAGCACGCGCTCGCGGGTCCGGCCGTTGACCTCGGGGTAACCGTTTAACGCCCGGCTTACCGTGGTTTTCGACATGCCGAGTAACTTCGCGAGGCGCTCCAGGTTCATAGACAATTGCTCAATGTTGACCGCTGATTATAGCGGACGGGTCGAAACCACCACCACCTTCATCTACCGCTTTTTTGAAAAAATACAACATAATCAAGACGATAGAGATGGGCACCAGGGTCAGGTAGAAGGCGAAGTGGCCGCTGAAGTTGCCGAACACGTAGCCGGTGATCAGCGAGCCGGTGGTGCCGCCCAGTGCCGAAAAAATCACCAGCAAACCGGTCATGGCCGAGTGCTGGTTCTTCGGCAGGGAACTGAGCATCACCGAGTTGATGCCGGGGTAGATCGGCGCCATGAACAAGCCGATCAGCGGGAACAGGAAGGTCGCCAGCGGCGCGCTGGACCAGCTGATGTTCGGATCGGCCACCACGTCGTGCGTCAACGGCAGCGCCAGCAGCACCATGGCCGCCATGCCGACCACGCAGGCGTTCATCACCGGGTACCAGTTCAATTTGCGCATCAACACGCCGGCCGACAAGCGTCCGACCGCCAGGCAGGCGGCAAAGATGCTGGTCACCTGCACGCTCATCGCCGCCGGCAGTTTCAGGATCTCGTTGTTAAACGTCGGCAGCCAGGTGCCCACGCTTTGCTCGATCAGCACATACAGGAAGGCCGTAATGACGAACACGCACACCAGCGGCTTGAAGAACAGCTTGAGCATGGCGGCGAAATCCTGGGCGATGCTGCGGCCCTGCGGCAGCGCCGCCATGTCCTCGTTGAAGGGAGTGGTCAGCAGCAGCGCGAACGTCACCGCGCACAGCACGGCCAGCACCCAGTACACCTGCAACCAGCTGCGCGACAGCGGATCGGACGAATCGATGAAGTAGCCGAACACCCAGTAGGCGCTCAGCACGCCGACCATGAAGAAGCCTTCCAGCAGATTCATGATGCTGGCGTGCTGCTTGCGGTCGGCGGCGATCAATCCCAGCGTCGAATACACCGACACCTTCACCAGCGCGAACGACACGCCGACGCAGAAGAACAACAGCTTGGTGGTGGCGAACGACGGCAGCAGCGGCATCGCCACGCAGGCGGCGGTGACGATCGCCAGCCCGGCCAGCATGGCCTTCTTGTAGCCAAGTCGCGGCAGGAAGGAGGCGATCAGGAACGACACCGCGGCGATCGGCAAATCCTTGAACCCTTCCAGCACGCTGGCGCCGGACTTGCTGACGCCGTAGTTGTTGATGACCTGAAGGATGACCGTGCCCACGCTATTGAGCAGGATCGCAAATACAAAGTAAATCAGAAATAGCGCAAATAGAATGCGATTGTTCTTCATGTTGCTGTCTCCATTATTTTTATGGCCTGCACGTCATTCCCGCGCAAGCGGGAATCCATGCGGCGTATGGACTCCCGCTTGCGCGGGAGCGACAACGTACTAGTACGATTCGAGATTGAAGTCGCTCAGGCTCGTGATGACCACGTCGGCCTGAGTGAGCACAAAGGGATGGCCTATCCCCAGTGCGAACATGCCGGCCGATTTGATCGACGCCACGCCGGCCACCGCATCCTCCACGCCGAGACAGTCTTCCGGCGCCACGCCCAGTTCCCGCGCCGCCTTCAGGAATATTTCCGGGTCCGGCTTGCCGCGCGCGATGGTCGCCGCGTCGACCACGTAGTCGAATTTATCGGTGATGCCAAGGCGGCCCAGCACCGTAAAGGCATTCTTGCTGACCGACGCCAGGCCGATGCGCAGGCCGCGCGCGCGCGTCGTGTCGAGCGCCCGCACCGCGCCCGGCAGCAGATCGGCGGCGGACATGGTGGCGATCAGCTCCTGGTAGTGCAGGTTTTTCTCGTCGGCCAGCGCCAGCTTTTCCTCGCCAGTGTACGCCCGCTTGGACGACGCCAGGATCAGGTCCAGCGATCCCATGCGGTCGATGCCCTTCAGGTTTTCGTTGAAGGCGTGGTCGAAATGCACGCCCTGCGATTCCGCCAGGCGCTTCCACGCCAGGTAGTGATAGTGGGCGGTGTCGGTGATGACGCCGTCCAGGTCAAAGATAACGGCTTTGAAGCGGCTCATGCAAAACTCCTCGATTGCGTCGGTTGCGACAGCGTCAGCGCGACGGGTTCGCCGCCGTGGGTAAAGTTCAGGGCCTCGCCCTGCAGCAGGCGGTAGTCCGCGCGGCCGGGCTCCACGTGCACTTCCAGCAGCGCACCCTTGAAATGAATCTTGAACGTGTAGTGCTGCCACTGCCTAGGCACCGACGGCGCAAAATGCAGCTCGCCGCCCACCACGCGCATGCCGGCGAAGCCATACGCCACGCCCATCCAGGTGCCGGCCATCGCCGCCGTGTGCACGCCATAGTGCGTGTTGCCGTGGGTGTCGTCCAGGTCTAGGCGCGCGGTCTCCATGAAATAGTCGTAGGCCTTGTCCTGGTAGCCGACTTCCGCCGCGATGATGCTGAAGATGCAGGACGACAGCGACGAATCGTGCGTGGTCACCGCCTCGTAGTAATCGAAGTCGCGGCGCTTGTCCTCCAGCGTGAACTGGTCGGACAGCAGCAACAGCGCCAGCACCACGTCCGCCTGCTTGCACACCTGGTGGCGGTAGATCACCATCGGGTGATAGTTCAGCAGCAGCGGGTAGTTCTCCTTCGGCGTGTTGGCGAAATTCCACACTTTCTTGGACAGGAAGCTGTCGTCCTGCGCGTGGATTTGCAGCGCTGGGTCGTAGGGAAGGTTCATCAGCGATGCGGCGCGGCGCCATGCGGCCGGCTCGCTCGCGTCCAGCACAGTGGCGGCGGCGATGCGCGCAAACTCCGCCGGCTCGCGCGCCTGCAACTGCTCGGCGATCGAGGCCGCGAAGTTCAGGTGCATCCGCGCCATCGCGTTGGTGTAGTAGTTGTTGTTGACCAGCGCCGTGTATTCGTCCGGGCCCGTCACCTGGTTGATGCAGAAGCGGCCTTCACGGTCGTAGCTGCCGATGCCGATCCAGATGCGCGCCGTCTCCATGACGATTTCCGCGCCGTGCTTGACCAGGTATTCCTGGTCGTCGGTCGCTTCCATGTACAGCTTGATGGAGTAGGCGATATCGGCGTTGATGTGGTACTGCGCCGTCCCCGCCGGGAAGTAGGCCGAGCACTCGTCGCCGGCGATGGTGCGCCACGGGTACAGCGCGCCGCTGGCATGCGACATCTGGCGCGCGCGCTCGCGCGCCTTCGGCAAACCTGCGTAGCGGTACTCCAGCAGCTTGCGGGCGATCTCCGGCTTCGAGTACAGGAAGAACGGGAAGATGTAGATTTCCGTGTCCCAGAAATAGTGGCCCTCGTAGCCCTCACCCGTCACACCCTTGGCGGAGATGTTGGTCTTGCCGTCGCGGCCCACCGATTGCAGCAGGTGGAACTGGTTGAAGTGGATGCCTTGCTGGAGCGCGTCGTCGCCGGCGATCTGCACGTCGGCCTGCTGCCAGAAATCGGCCAGGTACTGCTCCTGCGCCAGGCGCAGCTCGTCGAAGCCGGCCGCCTTGGCGGTGGTCAGCGTGTCTTTGCTGCGCCACATCAGTTCCGCCTCGGCGTAGTCGCGCGACGAGAAGTAGCTGCCGTACTTGTTCAGCGTGACGGTCTGGCCGGCCTGCGCTTGCAGTTCATAGGTCTGCGTCAGGCGCTGCTCCACCTGCGCGATCTCGATGGTGGCATCGGCGCCCGTCAGTTCGGTGTCGGTGGCGCTGACCAGCGTGAAACCGCTGTTGTGCGTGCGCTGCACCAGCGCCGCGAAGCCGACGTTCTGCTCGTGGCCCACCATGTGCAGCGACTGGCCGGACACCGCCGACCCCACGCGCGGATCGTCGCCGGCTTCCTGGTTCTTGACGGCGCCGTCAAGCGCCGACACCAGCCGCAGGCGGCCGGCGAAATTGAGCGGCGTCACCGCGAACTCGATCGCGAACAGGTGCTTGTTCTCGAAGCACACCAGGCGACGGCTGCGCAGCTGCACGCTGCGGCCCTGCGGCGAGGTCCATTCCACGGTGCGCGTCAGCACGCCGGTGCGGAAGTCCAGCACCCGCTCGTACGACTGCACGAAGCCGGACAACAGGTCGAAGCGCTCGTCCTCCAGCCACAGCTCGACGCCTTTTGCGTTCGGCACGTTCAGCATGAACTGGTTGACCTTGGCCAGGCCGTAGGCCGCCTCCGGGTACTGGATCGGCTCCGACTCGTAGAAGCCATTCAGGTAAGTGCCGTCGAGCGAGGTGCCGGCCGGGCCGCTGTAGCCCTCCTCGCCGGTGCCGCGCAGGCCGATGTAGCCGTTGCCGAGCGCAAACAGGGTCTCGTCGAGAAAATGGGAGTCGGTGTCGAAACTGGTCTCGCGGATGCACCAGGCTTCGAGGGGATAGGTGTGTTGTTGCACAGCGTATTCCTTAAAAATGCGATTCAAAGCGGTTTGAATTTTGAAAAAAGCCGGTTTTTGGACGTTTTTGGCTTTATTCAAGGGATAAACAGGAAAAGCGGGAAAACTAGGTCTGGCGTACCATCAGGGTGGTCGGCAGCATTTCGGAGGCGACCGGGTGGCCTTCGATCAGGCCCAACATCTTCTTGGCCAACAATACGCCGCCGTCGCGCAGGTACTGGTGCACGCTGGTCAGCGGCGGCACGAAACTGGCCGCGCCGGGCGTATCGTCGTAGCCGATGACGGAGACATTCTCCGGCACCCGCAAATTCTTCTCGGCCAGCGCGCGGATCGCGCCCATGGCCAGCAAGTCGCTGGCGGCGAACACGCCGTCGAAATTGGCGCCCTTTTTTTTCAACAGCGCCGAGATGCTGTCGAAGCCCGCCTCGAAGGTGAAGGCTTTGGGACGGATGATATGCACCGTCGCCCGCCCGCCCATCGCGTCGATGAAGCCGGCGCAGCGTTCCTGCACCTCGGCGTGGTCGACGTCGCCCAGGAACACCAGCTTCTGGCGGCCCTGCGCGATGAAGCGCTCGGCGGCGCTGATGCCGCCCTTTCGATTGTCCGAGCCGACCACGATGTAGTCGGTGTCGGCTTCCGGCGCGCCCCACACCACCAGCGGCATGCCGGTCTGCTGCAAGGTGCGCACCGCCTCGCCGTGCGAACCCTGGCCCAGCAGGATCAAGCCGTCGGCGCCCTGCACCGGCGCCGTGTTCATCAACTGCTTGGACGTCAGCACCACGCTGTAGCCGGCGGTCGTCAGCTCCTGCGTGATGCCGCCCAACAGCTCCAGCGGATACGGATCGGACATCGGCCGGCCGCGCACGGGTGTCATTTCCACCACAACCGCCACCGAATAACTGCGGCCCATGCGCAGATTGCGCGCGCTCACATTGAAACGGTAGCCCTGCTCGCTCGCCAGGATGCGGATCTTCTCGCGCGTTTCCGCGGTCACCAGCGGACTATCGCGCAGCGCGCGGGAAACGGTGATCTTGGAGACGCCGGCCAGCTTGGCCAGGTCTTCCATCGTCAATGCTGTTTCGGCTTTGCGGGCTACAGACTTATTCGAAGGCATTGATCGCTCATAGGTTGAAAAATGGCAGTGCATTGATACCGTCAGCGTCATCGTCGTTCCCGCGAAAGCGGGAACCCATGGAACGCATCACGGGCAAACTCGGCATGGATTCCCGCCTGCGCGGGAATGACAGATCAAGGGGTGCGCACGCATTATGACAGAAATTTTTAATTTGTCGCGGAAAATGACATCGATAACATTTCGATTGACATCGATATCATTTCTTGTTTCAATGACCCATCTTCACGAATCGTGGAAGATGGGGATGGAACTACCGGAGGCTGTTTTGGCTGGTGGCGCGCCGTCCAGGAGACGATTTACACCATAAGAAAGCATAGACCACATGAAAAGCCAGAATCCGTTCTTGTTATCCGCAGTCACGGCTGCCGTCCTCACGCTCGTCAACCAGACCGCCGCGCAAGCCCAGAGCGCCGCCCCCGCTGAACAGGCCACCTCCAAGGAAGTAGCCGCGGAAGTCCAGCAAGTCGTCGTCACCGGCGTGGCCTCGGCGCGCGGCGTGCGCAAGGTCGACTCGGCCTTCTCGATCACCACCGCCACCGAAGAACAACTGAAGCAAGCCTCGCCCAGCAGCACCGCCGACATCATGAAACTGGTGCCGGGCGTGTATGCGGAATCGACCGGCGGCCAGTCCGGCGCCAACATCGAAGTGCGCGGCTTCCCGTCCGGCAGCGATTCGCCGTTCGTCTCGGTGCAGCTGATGGGCAACCCGATCTTCCCGCCACCGACCTTGTCGTTCTTCGAAGGCTCGTCGGCCTTCCGCCTGGACGACACCGTCGAGCGCGTCGAAGTGCTGCGCGGCGGCCCGTCCACCATCTGGTCCAACGCCCAGCCCGGCGCGACGATGAACTTCATCCTGAAAGAAGGCAGCGACACGCCGGAAGGCTCGGTGCGCTTCACCACCGGCACCGGCAGCCTGCGCCGCGTCGACATGTTTTACGGCGGCAAAATCAGCGACGGCTGGTACGGCTCGGTCGGCGGCTTCTACCGCAAGACCGACGGCGTGCGCGACGCCGGCTTCCCGGCCGACGACGGCCACCAGCTGACCGCCACCCTGACCCGCAAGCTCGACGACGGCAAGCTGACCATGTACGTGCGCAACACCGACGACAAGAACGCCTTCTACACCGGCGTGCCGCTGATCTCCAGCAACGGCGGCCACACGATCTCGGAATTCCCCGGCTTCAATCCGCTGACCGGTACCCTGATGAGCGGCGAAATGCGCAACTTCACCATCGAAGCGGCGCCCGGCAAGACGCTGAACCGCGACCTGGCCGACGGCCGCGGCCTCAAGGCCACCGTGTTCGGCGCGGACTTCGACCAGAAGATCGGCGAGTGGAGCGTATCGAACAAGTTCAACCGCTTCGACGGCGACCTGAATACCAACGCCATGTTCACCGGTAACAACCCGCTGTCGATGAACGACTACCTGAAGGCGGCCATCGGCTCGGCCAACGGCAATGCGGCGACCGTCGCGGCGGCCGGCGGCAAGCTGGCCACGGCCGGCACCGCCACCTATGTGCACGGCGGCGCGGTCGACGGCAACCAGCAGGTGGTGCAGGCCGGCCTGTGGTCGGTGGAGAAGAAACTGGCCTCGTTCACCGACGAACTGCGCGTCAGCAAGGAAATCGTCAAGGACCACACGGTGACCGTGGGCGGCTACTTCGCCGACTACTCGTCGCGCGATGTCTGGTACCTGGGCAACAGCCACCTGATGTCGGCCGTGCCGCAGGCCAGCCTGATCAACGTCACCCTGGACAACGGCGTGGTCGTGTCGAAGAACGGCACCGACGGCAATGTGTTCTATGCGCCGGTCGCCTCGTATGACGGCCGCAACACCGCCGGCTTCATCTCGGACGAGTGGAAAGTCAACGACCGCATCAAGGTCGACTTCGGCATGCGCCATGAGCAGCAGAAGATCAGCGGCACCATCTCCAACCTGAGCTCGGGCGACACCGACAACAATCCGCTGACCGTGTACAACAACGGTACCTCGATGCCGGACGGTTCGAACACCTACCTGAGCCGCACCGACAGCGCCAACTCCTTCACCATCGGCGGCAACTACAAGCTGGCCAGGGATACGGCGGTGTTCGTGCGCGCCAACCGCGGCCACACCTTCATTTCGTTCGACGACCTGCGCGGCGCCGGCAACCAGAAGGCCGTCGACGACCGCGGCATCCTGCCGACGCCGAAAGTGAGCCAGTACGAGATCGGCTTCAAGACCGCGAACCAGCTGTACAGCGCCTACATCAACGCCTTCCACACGGAATTCGACGGCATCGCCTTCTCGCAGGTGCTGGCCGACGGCCGCGAACTGCATTCGATCAGCGGCTCCAAGGGTAACGGCCTGGAATTCGAGCTGGCGGTGCGTCCTATCCCCAACCTGCAACTGGCACTGACCGGCGATTACCAGAAATCGGAATACCGCGACAATCCGGACACGGCGGGCAAAACCGTCCAGCGCCAGCCCAAGCTGCAATTCCGCTTCACGCCGACCTACCGGATTCCCATGGGCGACGACAACTCGGCCAAGATCTACGGCACCTACACCTCGATCGGCGAGCGCTGGGCCGACCAGGCCAACCAGCAATATCTGCCGTCCTACCGCACCATCGATGCCGGCGTGCTGTTCTCGCTGGGTGAGAAGATCGAAGTGCGCCTGGCCGGCACCAACCTCAACAACGAGCTGGGCCTGACCGAAGGCAACTCCCGCCTGACCGCCGGCGGCACCGGCCCGATCAACGCACGTCCGCTGTTTGGCCGTACCTGGGAAGCGTCGTTGCTGTACCGCTTCTAAACTGTAGATCCCTCCCTCACAGGCAAGGCGCGGTTAGCCTTGCCTTTTTTGTTTTTGTGGCCTACTCTGCAATTGATCGTACTCAATACGATCCTGCCTTCCCATGCCTGGAATTATTGTTTAGGGGTTAGATCGTGGCTTCCGTAACGTCCGTCAGCGCGCTGCAAGCATCGATTGCACAGGCCGAGAGGCAGGTGCAAACGGACCAGTCGCGCGTGAACCAGGACGCCAGCCGGCTGGAGCAAAGCCGGGTGCAGCTGACCAAGGATAAGCAGACGCTGAGCGATACCCGGCAAGCGAGCGATCAGGCGTCCGCGCCGCCATTGAAAGCGGCGCCAGCCCCGAATCTGAACAAAGCGATAGAAAAACCATCCCGCGCCGAGCAGGTGCTGCCGGCCGACCTGCAAGCGCCGCCCAAGCCGCAGATCAACGCCCAGGGCGAGACCATCGGCAAGCTGATCAACATCACCGCCTGAATCGTCGTACCCGCGAAGGCGGGTATCCATGGAACGCTTGCTCAGTATAGATGCCCGCGTGCGCGGGAATGACTTCGTTTTCTAGGCGGGCTGCGCGAACATCGCCGCTTCCAGTTCCTTCACCGCATCCCACCAGCGACCATCGGCCAGCGGCAGGCGGATATCGAGCGCCTTGCCAATTTCCGGCGTGGCCAGCGGCAAGCGGCGTTCCGCAGCCAGCTCGTGGATCCGGTCGAACGGGTCATGCCAGGCGTGCAGCGACAGGTCGAAGGTGCCGTTATGTATCGGCAACATCACCTTGCCGCGCAGATCGATGTGGGCCTGCAGCGATTCCTCCGGCTGCATGTGCACGTCCGGCCACTGCGGATCGTAGGCGCCGGTCTCGACCATGGTCAGGTCGAACGGACCATGGCGGCGGCCGATTTCCTTGAAACCGTCGAAATAGCCGCTATCGCCGCTGAAAAACACCTTCACGTCGCGGTCTTCGATGACGAACGACGCCCACAGCGTCTTGTTGCGGTCGCTCAGGCCGCGGCCGGAAAAGTGCTGGGCCGGCGTCGCCACCAGCTTCACGCCGGCCACATGGGTCGACTGCCACCAGCTCAGCTGCTGCACCTTGGCGGCAGGTATGCCCCAGGCAACCAGGCGGTCGCCCACGCCCAGCGGCGTGATGAAGTGCTCGGTCTTGGCGGCCAGCTTGATCACGGCGGCGTAGTCCAGGTGGTCGTAATGGTCGTGCGACAGGATGATGCCCTTGATCGGCGGCAGCTCCTCGATGCTGATCGGCGCCTGGTGGAAACGCTGCGGCCCGGCCCACTGCACCGGCGACGCGCGCTCGGAAAACACCGGATCGGTCAGCCAGAAATGGCCGTTGAGCTTGAGCAGCACCGTCGAGTGGCCGAGGCGGAACAGGCTGCGATCCGGAGCATCCAATAACTGCTGCTGCGTGATCGCATGAACGGGTATGGCCTGGCGCGGCACGGTATCCTTGGGTTTATCGAAGGCGAAGCGCAACATCACGCCCAGCGACTGGAGGAAACCCATCTGATGCATCTTGACCGGATTGCGGAACTTGCCGTCGCGGCTACGCGGCGCGCTGGGCACGGACAGGCCGTCGAGGTCGGATTCGGCGATGGCGGATTGATAAGTCATGATGGGCGACTCCAGGGTTGAGAATGTACACTACACAGTGTAGTTCTTATTTTTTGAAAAGTAAACTACTCGGTGTAAAATAAGAGGATGAACACGCCCCTCAAACTGACCGACCGCAAACGCCAGGCCATCGTCGAGGCCGCCATCGCAGAATTCCGCGTCAGCGGTTTCGATTCGACCAGCATGGACAAGATTGCCGCCACCGCCGGCGTGTCCAAGCGCACGGTGTACAACCACTTCCCCAGTAAAGACGAACTGTTCGCGCAGATATTGCATGAGTTGTGGAATAGTTCGATGGCGCAGCAACAGCAGCCCTACGATCCGGCCGTGCCGCTGCGCGAGCAATTGCTGGCTTTGCTGTTGAAGAAGATGGCCATGCTGCAGGACAGCTACTTCCTGGACCTGGCGCGGGTGGCGATCGCCGAGTCGATCCACTCGCCCGAGCGGGCGCAGGAAATGGTGTCGCGGCTGACCCGCAAGGAAGAGGAAGCCGTGGTCTGGCTGCGCGCCGCCCAGGCCGACGGCAAGCTGCTCAAGGCCGACCCGGTGCTGGCGCCGCAAATGCTGACCGGCCAGCTGAAGACCTTCGCCTTCTGGCCGCAAGTGACCTTGAACCAGCCGCCGCTGGACGCCGCCATGCAGAAAAAAGTGGTCGAGGCGACCGTCGATATGTTCCTGGCCTACGCCGGCTAAGCTCGGCTAAGCGAAGCTGACCGAGTAAATCGGCGGCAAGGTGGTGGAGATGGTCTGCCACTGGCCGCCGCCATCCTCCGACAGCCAGGCGCCGCCGGTGGTCGAGCCCATCAGCAGGATCTGGCCGCAATCGCTGACGGCCAGCCCGTGCCGGTAGACCAGGTCGTAGCAATGCTGCTGCGGCAGGCCGCCGCGCCAGGCGGTGAAGGTCTTGCCGCCGTCGGTGGTGCGCGTGACCGCCAGCGCCGCGTGCGCCGCGATGCGCTTGCTGTCCGCCTCGGCCGGCACGAACCAGGCCGTCTCGCCGTCGGTGGGATGCACGGCCGTCACGAAACCGAAATTCGACAGCGGCGCGCTGTGCACCTCGGTCCAGTTGGCGCCGTTGTCGACCGAGCGCCAGATGCCGTTGTGATGCTGGCACCACAGCTTGTCCGGCTCGCCCGGGCAGCGCACGATGCGGTGCGGGTCCTGTATCTGTTGCACGCCGGCCATGTCCGGCGGCATGTAGTTGGCGACCATGCCCCTGGCCCGCAGCGACCAGCTCTCGCCGCCGTCGGTGGTCTGCCAGGCGCCGCCGCAGGACACGCCCACCAGCAGCGCCCGGCTGTCGCGCGGATCGACGCAGATGCTGTGGATGCCCGGCACGTCATAGCCGCCGCCCATCCACTGCGCGCGCTCGGGCACGTTCCACAAGGGCTCCACCAGCTTCCAGCTGTCGCCCCGGTCGTTCGAGCGGAACAGGCCGCCCGGCAGGGTGCCCGCCCACAGCACGCCCGGCTGGTCCGGCCCGCCCGCCGCCAGCGACCAGATCTGCTTCACCGTCCACTCGACCGGATCGGCGGAGTCGGCCGGCTTGGTGGGGAAGGCCGGCGCCGCCACCTCGACCCAGCTGTCGCTGCCCGCGTCGCGCCGGTGCAGCTTGGCGCCGAAATGGCCCAGGTTCAGGGCCGCATACAGAGTACCGTCGCGCCGGTCCGACAACACCATCGACACCGGATCGCCGAGGAAATGCTGGCGGTCAATATGCCACGCCTCGTGCGTGCGGTAGATTTCGAACAAACCTTTGCGAGTGCCGATGTAGGCGCGGTCGGACATGTCAACCTCCAGAAAGAGCTTGCAAGATATAGACTTTGGAATGCGGCGCGAGCGTATCGTTCAATATTTTGCGCTCGCGGGTGCGCTGGCCGTCGATGAAGATGACGACGTTTTCGCGCAGACAGCCCTGCTCGTCGAGCACGTAGCCGCGCAGCCGGGGATGATCGGCAAAGGCGGCGTCGAGGGCGCTGCGCAGATCGGCCGCGCTGGTCTCCACCTGCGGCACGGTCATGAAGCGGCCCAGTTGCTGGGTAAAAACAAGTTGCGCCATCGTTACGCTTGTTGGTTTGATCGACAGAATTCAGATTCTAGTCCGGTTTCGCATAAATTGACGCCCCCTCCTGCCAAAAAGCCGGAGATTCCTGCAACCAGCGTCGCACGTCCGCGACGGAGAATGTTTAACGCAGCATTGAGATCACGATCAAGTTCTGCACCGCAATCGCTGCAACGCCATTCTCTTACTCCAAGGTCCGCGATACCTTTCGGCCGCGAATCGGGCATCGCGCCGCAATTCGAACAGACTTGGGTGGTGAAGCGCTCATCCACTACCTCGAACCAGACGCCATGCTTAACAGCCTTGTACGTCAGTTGAATGCGCAGGGGCGACCATCCCGCATCGAGCACCGATTTCGCCATGCGGGTTTTGGCAAGCGCAGCGGCGTTAACGTTGCCAACAACGATATAGCCGAAGTCGCGCACTATGCGGGTGGAGAGCTTATGCAGAAAATCGCTGCGACGGTTGGCGATCGTGGCATGGATGGCCTTCACCCGCCGCGTTTTACGCGCACGCGGGGCCGCGGCCAGCGTCGCTTCTGCTTCACGATAGATGTGCTGCGCAGCGATCTTCTCGCCATTCGACAGTGTAACGAAGTCCTTCAGACCCAGATCGATGCCGACGCCACGCTTCGGCGCTCTTGCGGGCGCCGAAGCCAATTCCAGCACGACGTTCAGAAACCAGTTCCCACGGCGGTCACGGGAAAAGTTTGTGCCATCGAGGATCTTCCCATCGGGCAGCGGGCGCGAGTAGAACACTCGGAAGGTGTGGCCGGCGAAGCGGAAGGCATTGCCTTCCCGCTTCAGTTCACGTCCCTTAATCGGCACCCAGCCCAGCGATTTGCGACCACGGTAGCGAAGATAACGACGATGCGATTGGCTGCGCGATTTTGCGTACTGCTGGCAAACATCGTTAACCGTACCGGAATGCAGACCGAGCTCTTTGCTGCAGCCGGTGGTCAGCTTGATGAGGTCAAAACCGGTATGCCAATGCCGATTGAACCGCAACGCGTCCTTCTGCCGGTCATTGCAGTAGTTCCACACGAAGTTCACCATCCGCGCCTGCGTATTAAGCAGGCCGGTCAGCGATTTCACTCGATAGCGAAAAACCAGTTTCATGCATGTTTGACCAGCAGAGTTAGAACTAGTTCTCGCAATATTTACGGGAATTCAGCGACTCCTTACACCCCGTCCTGCCAATACTGTCGTGAAAGGCCCATGCTTATGGATTATCATTCAAAATGAAACAAATTGACGGAGTACTGCATGACGATCACACCGCAAGAGCTGGAACTGCTGATGGAAGAAGTGGAGAAGGAAGACCCGATCGATTTCGCCGACCTGCCGTTCGATGAGCACGATCTGCGCGGCCTGATCTCCAACCACTTGTGTGAGATGGCTGAGGCGATGGAAAGCTTCAGCGAGGAAGACAAGCACCTGACGCTGCTGGCCGTGGCGGCCAAGCTGGTGCTGGAAAACATGGTGCTGAACATCCAGCTGATGCGGCGCCACGGCGTGCCGCTGAGCGAATCGACCGACGCGCTGTTGAGCCGCCTGCGCAAACGCGACGACGGCCCGCAAGCTTAAGGCGCGGCAGGGAAGTCCAGCGTCGTCGCGTTGACGCGGTTGAACAGGTTGGTGAACGTGATGGCGGCAATCGCCAGCAGCGTGTCGACGATCTGCGCGTCGCTGTAGCCGGCCTGCTTGACCGCCGCCACCACCTGCACCGGCACCTCGCCGCTGGTGGTGAAGACGGTGTGCGCAAAGCCCGCCAGCGCATCGATGCGGGCGTCGCCGCTGGCCTGGCCGTGGCGCACGTTCTGCATCGTCTCGCCGCTCAAGCCGGACTTGCCGCCCGCCAGCGTATGCGCGGCCAGGCAGTAGTCGCACTGCGCATCCTGGCTTACCGCCAGTTTGACCACCTCCACTTCCTTCGCCGTCAGGCTGCTTTTGCGCAGCGCGGCGTCCATATTCAGTGCGGTTTCCAGCGCGATCGGGCTGTTCGTGCCCAGCGTCACATACGCGTTGGGCACCTTGCCGAGCGCGCCCTTGATGGCGGTGAACAGTTGCGCGGCGTGGCCGGTGGCTTCCGAGACAGCTTGAGTGTGCAGACGGGACATGATGTTTCCTTTCAGGTGAGTTGGTATGGAAACAGTCTAGGCCCGGATCATGAGATGATAAATGCTCAAAAAGCGCTATAATTTGCTCATTCGTCTCAATTCACCTTGCCATGGATAGCCTCAGCCACCTGCTCTCGCTGTACCCGATGCGCACCGCGCTGGACACACGCTGCCACTTCGGCGCGCCGTGGGTACTGGACCATGCAGCCACCGCCAGCGGCGTCGCCCCCTACCACCTGATCGTGCGCGGCACCGCGCTGGTGGACGGCGCCGACGGCCTGACCTTGCAAGCGGGCGACCTGATTGTCTTCCCGCACGGCGGCGCGCACCGGCTCTACATCGGCGACCCGGCGCAGGCATCGCCCATGCACGGCGCGCCGGGCCTGCTGCGCTATGAAGGCAACGACGGCGACGGCCCCGCCACCGACATCCTGTGCGGCGAATTCCATTTCGACGAGGATGGCGCCAACGGCCTGCTGGCCGCGCTGCCGCCGATGCTGGTGGTGCGCAGCGCCGAGCGCGCCGACGCCCGAGGCCTGAACCATCTGATCGCCATGCTGCAAGCGGAGGCGGAGACGCCGCGCGCCGGCTCGGAAGCGATCGTGCGGCAACTGGCGTCGGCCTTGTTCGCGTTGTTGATACGCAGCTGGATGGAGCAATCGATGGCGCTGCCGGGACTGTTCGCCGTGCTGGGGGAACGCCGCCTGCTGCCCGCGCTCGATGGCATGCTGTCCGCGCCGCAGCGGGCGTGGACGCTGGAACAGCTGGCGGCGGCCTGCCATATGTCGCGCGCCACCTTCGCGCGCCTGTTCCGGCAAGCGGCCGGCGCGGCGCCGGCCGCCGTGCTGGCGCAACTGCGCATGGCGCAGGCCGCACGCCTGCTGGACGCCGGCCGGCCGGCCGGCGACGTCGCCGAAGCGGTGGGCTATCAATCGGAAGCGGCTTTCAACCGCGCCTTCAAGCGCCGCTATCAGGTGGGACCGGGAGCCTGGAGGCGGCGGGCGCCTCAATCAACAGGTCGGTGACGGCGATGGCCACGCACGGCAGGATGTAGCCTTCGCGCTTTTCGTCCAGGCTCAGGCCCGGCCACTCGATCAGGTAGCGCACCGCGCCGCTGGTGCTCAGGCAGATGCAGGTGCGGCAGGTGCCGTTGCGGCAGGAGCTGGGCAGGCGCACGCCGGCGCGTTCGGCGCTTTGCAGCACCGTCGCCGGCGCCTGCGCGTCGAAACTCCATCCCTGCCCCGCCAGTGTTACCCGTAGCGCTTGCTCCATGCCGGTTCCCGAATTGCCGCCTCAAACCAGCATGATAAACCCTCAGGCCAGCAGCTTCACCCTCGGCTTCGCGTGGATCGCCGGCGCCGCCACGGGACGCCGCACCGCCAGCCCACCCTGCAACTTGAACACCGCCATCGCCTGCGATACGCAGCGCGTCTGCTGCGCCAGGTTGCCGGCGGCGGCGGCGGCCTGCTCCACCAGCGCCGCGTTCTGCTGCGTGATGTCGTCGATCTGTATCACCGCCTGGTTGACCTGGACGATGCCGTCGCTCTGCTCGCGGGTCGAGTTTGAAATCTCTTCCATCACGCGCGACACCCGGTCCACCGATTCGATCACCTGGCTCATCGTCACGCCGGCGCTGGTGGTCAGCGCCGTGCCGGCCTGCACCTTCAGGATCGACTGGTCGATCAACAGCTTGATTTCCTTGGCGGCCGTGGCCGAGCGCTGGGCCAGGTTGCGCACCTCGCTGGCCACCACGGCAAAGCCGCGTCCTTGTTCACCGGCGCGCGCCGCCTCCACCGCGGCGTTCAATGCCAGGATATTGGTCTGGAAGGCGATGCCGTCGATCAGGCCGATGATGGCGAGCACCTTGTTCGACGAGGCGCTGATGTCGACCATCGTCGACACCACCTGCGACACGATGCTGCCGCCCTGCGCCGCCACCGCCGAGGCCCGCTCGGCCAGCTCATTGGCGCTGGCCACGTTGCTGGCGCTCTGCTGGACGGTCGACGTCAGCTGCTCCATGCTGGCGGCGGTCTGCTGCAAGCTGGAGGCCTGCGACTCGGTGCGCCCCGACAGATCCAGGTTGCCGTCGGCGATTTCGCCGGTCGCCACCGAGATCTCGTCGAAGTTGGCGCGCACGTCGCCGATGATGCTGTGCAGGTTGATATTGGACTGCCGCAATGCCGCCAGCAACTGTCCCATTTCATCGTCGCGCTGGATGGCGAACGTCGCCGTCAGGTCGCCGCCGGCCATCATGCGCGCCGCGTGCGTCGCCACGCGCAGCGGCAGCGCCACGTTCAGATACAGGCTGCGGCCGAACCACACCATGCCCAGCATGGCGCCCAGCGCCAACGTCCCCATCCAGTTGCGCGCCGCGCCGAGCCCCGCATCGTCCAGGCCCAGCAAGGCAAAGGCCAGCAAGGCCAGCACGCCGCCGGTCAGCAGCGTGGCCGTGGCGATCTGGCGCGCCAGCGACATCTTCAACAGGCCCGCCAGCCGCGCAATAATACCGGTCGCCACCACGCGTCCGTTGACGATGCGCAGCCGGCGCGGATTGCCCGCCTTGAACTGGCGATACAACTCGTCCGCCTCGCGCACCTGCTCGCGACTGGGCTTGGTCCGCACCGACAGGTAGCCGACCGGCTTGCCCTGCTCGATCACCGGCGTCACGTTCGCCATCACCCAATAGTAGTCGCCGTTCTTGCAGCGATTCTTCACCAGCCCGGTCCACGGCATGCCGCCGCGGATGGTGCGCCACAGATCGGCAAACGCTTCGACCGGCATGTCGGGATGGCGCACGATGTTCTGCGGCGCGCCGATCAGCTCCTGCTCCGTGAAGCCGCTGACCTCGATGAAATACGGATTCGCGTAGTTGATGTTGCCCTGTAAATCCGTGCTGGAAACGATGGTCTTGCCATCCTCCATCAGGAATTCGTTTTGAGTGATTGGACTGTTGATGCGCATGGCCATTCCCTGATGGATAAACGGAAGGGGCGTGCCGGAGTTTGGGGAGCGCCATCGGCCAGTGGCCAACGAGTCCAGAATAAGGGAGATTCCGTGCGATAAAGTCACCAATTGTCGCAGGGAATTATTTCCAGCGGTTTTTATTGTCCGTTTTTGATTTGAATCAAATTCGCCGTGTGCAAAAGCAACAACTTTCAATCCGGTTTGAAGTTTTGGCCAAGAGACATTGGTTTATTCAGCAAGATTGTTTGCGGATTCCGGCAAATTATGACTAGCACCATGATAGTGGCGAGATAGGGCAGCATCGACAGGAACTCCGACGGTATGTCCAGCCCCATGCCCTGCCCGTGGAACTGCAACACCGTCACGCCGCCGAACAGGTAGGCGCCCACCATCACGCCGCGCGGCTTCCACGTCGCGAACACCACCTGCGCCAGCGCGATCCAGCCGCGTCCCGCCGTCATGCCTTCGACCCACATCGGCGTCAGCGCCAGCGACAGGTAGGCGCCGCCCAGGCCGGCCATCGCGCCGCCGAACAGCACCGTGCCGTAGCGCAGGCCGATCACCGGATAACCGATCGCATGGGCGCTGTGCGGCGACTCGCCCACCGCGCGTATCACCAGCCCGATATGGGTGCGCGCCAGCATCCAGCCGACCAGCGCCACCAGCAGCACCGAACCGTACACCATCGCGTCGAAGCGGAACAGCAGCGGCCCGACAAACGGCAGGTCGGACAGCAGCGGGAAATGCAGGTGCGGCATCGGCTCCACGGTCTGCCCCACCAGAGAGCGCCCCATGAAGGCCGACAGCCCGAGGCCGAACAAGGTCAGCGCCAGTCCGGTGGCCACCTGGTTGGTCTGCAGGGTCAGCACCAGGAAGCCGAAGATCAGCGACATCAGCATGCCGGCCGCGATCGCCGCCAAGAGGCCCAGCCACATCTGCCCCGTGCCCAGGGTGACGCCGAAGCCGACCACAGCGCCGATCAGCATCATGCCCTCCATGCCCAGATTGAGCACGCCGGAGCGCTCGGTCACCAGCTCGCCCATCGAGGCCACCACCAGCGGCGTGGCGGCGCCCGCCGTGCTGGCGAGGAAGGCGATTAACAGTTCGGTGCTGATCATGCGGTCTCTCCAACGGTGACAGGCAGGTGGCGCTTGCGCGGCTTAAATCTGTAGTGAATGAACAGGTCGGCCGCCAGCAGGTAGAACAGCAGCAGCCCCTGGAACATGCCGGTGATCGCGGACGGCACTTGCAGCTCGATCTGCGCCGTCTCGCCGCCGATGTACAGCAGCGACATCAGCAACGCCGACAGCACCACGCCCAGCGGATGCAGGCGTCCGACGTAGGCGACGATGATGGCGGCGAAGCCGTAGCCGGCCGACACCGACGGCTGCATCTGCCCCAGCGGCCCCGCCACTTCGCCCACGCCGGCGATGCCGGACAAGGCGCCGCTGACCATGAAGGCCAGCCACACATTGCGCGGCTCGCTGAAGCCGGCGTACAGCGCGGCGGCCGGCGCCATGCCGCTGACCTGCATGCGGTAGCCGGCAAAGGTGTGCTTGCAGAAGAACCAGGCCGCCAGCGCCGCCACCAGCGACAGGATGAAGGCCGCGTTCAGGCGCAAGCCTTCCACCAGCAGCGGCAGGGTGGCCGAGTCGCTGAACATCTTCGACTGCGGGAAGTTGAAGCCGTCCGGATCGCGCATCGGCCCGTGCACCAGATAGCTCAGCAAGTGGTACGCCACGTACACCAGCATCAGGCTCACGAGAATCTCGCTGGTGTTGAAGCGCGTGCGCAGCAGCGCGGGGATGGCCGCCCACAGCATGCCGCCCAGCGCGCCCGCCAGCAGCATCAGCGGCAGCACCCACCACGCCTGCACCTCGTCGAAATACAGCGCCACCGCGCCGGCGGCGATCGCGCCCACCGTCAGCTGGCCGTCGGCGCCGATGTTGGCGACGTTGGAGCGGAAGCCGATCGCCAGGCCCACGCCGCACAGGATCAGCGGCGTCGCCTTCAGCAGCAATTCGCCGACGCCGTACAGCGTGGTCCAGGGCTTGATGAAGTAGACGTAGAAAGCGTTCAGCGGCTCCTGCCCCAAAAAGAAGAACAGCACGGAGCCGGTCACCAGCATGGCCACCGCCGCGATCAGCGGCGACGCCAGCATCATCGAACGCGATGGTTCGGGACGTCGTTCAAGCCGCGACATGTTCCGCTCCCTGGTAGTCGAAATCGCCGCTCATCCACACGCCGATCTGGTTGATGCTGGTGCCGGCCGCCGGCACCGCCTGCGACAGGCGCCCATCGGCCAGCACGGCGATGCGGTCGCTCATCATGAACAATTCGTCCAGCTCCTCCGACAACACCAGCACCGCCACGCCCTGGTCGCGCATGTCGATGATGGCCTGCCGTATCAGCATGGCGGCGCCGATGTCCACGCCCCACGTCGGCTGCGCGAACACCATCACCTTGGGCGCCAGCGCGATCTCGCGGCCGACGATGAATTTTTGCAGGTTGCCGCCCGACAGGCTGGCCGCCGCCGACTGTTCGCCGCCGCACTTGACGTTGAAGCGTTCGATGACCTTGCGCGCGAACGCGCGCACAGCGCCGCGCTGTATCAGGCCGCGCCTGACCATGCCGGTGTTGGCGGCCGGCAGATAGCCGGTCAGCAGCGCGTTGTCGGCCAGCGACAGGTCGGGCACGGCGCCGCGTCCCAGCCGCTCCTCGGGCACGAAGCCCAGTCCCAGCTGGCGGCGTTGCGCCGCAGCCAGCCTGCCCACGTCCTGCCCGCACAGGCGGATCGCGCCGCTGCCCGCGGCCAGCGCGCGCTCGCCGGAGATGGCCTTCAACAGCTCCTGCTGGCCGTTGCCGGAAATGCCGGCGATGCCGACGATCTCGCCGCTGTGCAGCGCCAGATTGATGTCCTTCAGGCGCGTGCCGAACGGATCGTCGCTGCGCACATTCAGTTTATCGAGCGCCAGCAGCACTTCGCCCGGCTCGCGCGGCTGGTGCACGCACACCGGCAGTTCGCGGCCTATCATCAGCTCCGCCAGCGACTTGGCGCTTTCCTCCTTCGGATTGGCGGTGCCGGACACGCGCCCCGCGCGCAGCACGGTGGCCTTGTCGCACAGGGACTGGATCTCATCGAGCTTGTGGCTGATATACAGGATGCTGACGCCTTCGGAGGCCAGGCGTCGCAGCGATTCGAACAGCTTGAGCACCGCGTCCGGCGTCAGCACCGAAGTCGGCTCGTCCATGATCAGCAGGCGCGGCGACTGCAACAGGCAGCGCACGATCTCCACCCGCTGCCGTTCGCCCACCGACATGCTGTGCACCAGCCGCTGCGGGTCCAGCGGCAAGCCGTATTGTTCGGAGACGGCGCGGATGCGCGGCGCCAGCGCGGCCGGCGCGATCTTCTCGTCCAGCGCCAGCGCGATGTTCTCGGCCACGGTCAGCGTCTCGAACAGCGCGAAGTGCTGGAACACCATGCCGATGCCCAGCTTGCGCGCGTCGTGCGGCGAGTGGATGTGGACCTGCTTCCCCTCCCACATGATCTGGCCTTCATCGGGCCTGGTCACGCCGTAGATGATCTTCATCAGCGTGCTCTTGCCGGCGCCGTTCTCGCCCAGCACGGCGTGGATTTCGCCGGGCATCACGGTCAGGTCGACGGCGGCGTTGGCCACCACGGAAGGGTAGATCTTGGAGATGCCCAGCATCTTCAGGCGCGGTTCTGTCATCGGCGCTTCCCTCATCGGCTCCCCCCATCGTATACAAATTGAATACAAAAACAGACGCAATTAGCATGCCAGTCAAAATCCGCCGGAACGCTCCGTTTTGGGCGGAAGAGTGCACTAAATATGACACACTTCCTCACCAAATAAGTGCGCAGCGCGCAAAAATGAGGACAAGACAAAGTATTTTCGTACACAATACAAGACAGATCCGCAGCGCCAGTTGTACACGATGTGGTTAGCATGGTTCCTGCTTTATGCAGTGTGAGTACCACCCTCACGGAGAATCGATCGATGCCATCACCAGGCAAACGCAAACCTCGCAAGGCCGCGCCGGCGGCCATCGCCGTGGGCGCGCCTGCCGCCACCAAGCGCGGCACCACCGCCGTCGACCTGCGCATCTACCGCGCGGTCGTCAACGCCGTCATGAGCCACCGCCTGCCGCCCGGCACCCACTTGGGCGAAGCCGATTTCTGCGAGCTGTATCAAGTCAGCCGCACCACCGTGCGCAAGGCGCTGCAAAGGCTGGCGCACGACCACATCATCGAGCTGCGGCCCAATCGCGGCGCGGTGATCGCCTCGCCCACGCCGGAGGAGGCGCGCGACATCTTCGCCGCCCGCCGCGCCATCGAGCGGGAGATCGTGCCACTGGTGATACGCAACGCCACCCCCGCCTCGCTCAGGCAGATCCGCGCCGCGCTGCATGCGGAGGACCAGGCCCGCCGCACCGGCGACCGCGCCGGCTGGATACGCCTGGGCGGCGAGTTCCACATCCTGCTGGCGGAACTGGCCGGCAACCAGGTGCTGCAACGCTTCATGGCGGAGCTGGTGTCGCGCTGCTCGCTGATCATCGCCCTGTACGAAGCGCCCGGCGCCACCATGTGCGAGAACGACGAGCACCAGGACCTGGCCACCCTGATCGAGCAGGGAAAAATCAAGGAGGCCACCCATTTGATCGAACACCATCTGCTGGAAATCGAAGCCCGCCTGCACCTCAATGAGCAGGACAGGAAAGTGAATCTGGCCGAGGCGCTGTCCGGGTATTAGCGGCGTGGCCCGGGAATTGCTAGAGAAGTCGATGAGATTGAATCCAATCATTCCAACGAATTGGATACAAAAGAAGTTCTTACAAACCGTGCTGTCTACTTATCTCACTGAATGGAGTTCATGATGTCCCGTCTCGCCTCCCGCACCGCCTTCGCCCTCCTCACCTGCTGCGCCTGCGCCGCGCACGCCGCCGACTGGAGCGACACCTCGCTCAGCTACCGCTACGGCACCAAGTTCGCCGAGCCGTTCAACAACCAGGACATCACCAAGAACATCGTCAACCTGAGCAGCGTCTCCGGCTACAAGTACGGCAAGAACTTCTTCAGCGTCGACTTGCTGATGTCGTCGGATGTGGACCCGTCGTCGGCCGGCGCCAAGAGCGGAGCGCACGAAGCGTATGCGCTGTACCGCCACACGCTGGACCTGGGCAAGGTCACCGGCAAGAGCTGGGCCTTCGGTCCGGTGCGCGGCGTCGGCGCCACCGCCGGCTTCGACTACAACAGCAAGACCGACGCCGGCTACAACTCCAAGAAGCGCATGGTCGTCGCCGGCCCGACGCTGATGCTGGACGTGCCGGGCTTCCTCGACGTCAGCCTGTTCGCGCTGTGGGAGAGCAACGCGCCGTACAACACCTTCACCGGCGCCGCCACGCCGCGCTACGCCTACAAGACCCACCCGATGCTGACCGCCGCCTGGGGCATCCCGTTCAACATCGGCATCCCGCTGTCGTTCGAGGGCTTCGCCAACTTCATCGGCACCAAGGGCAAGAACGAATTCGGCGGCGACACCGCGCGCGAGACCAACATCGACATGCAGGTCATGTACGACATGAGCGCCGTGGTCAGCGCACCGAAGAACACCTTCAAGGTCGGCGTCGAGTACCAGTTCTGGAAAAACAAGTTCGGCAACCCCGACACCAACAACCCCGGCGCCACCGCGAAAACGCCGATGGTCCGCGCCGAGTACCACTTCTAAACCATGTCCACCAAAGGAAACCGTATGATGAATCGTCGCAAAGTACTGGCACTGGCCGCGCTGGCCGCCGCAAGCATCGGCCTGTCCGCCTCCGCGTTGGCGGCGGAGCCGCTGAAGATAGGCTTCGTCTACGTCGGCCCGGTCGGCGACGCCGGCTGGACCTACGCCCACGACCAGGCCCGCCTGGCGATGGAGAAGGAGCTCGGCGCCCAGGTCAAGACCACCTACGTCGAGAACGTGCCGGAAGGCGCGGACGCCGAGCGCGTGATCCGCAAGCTGGTCGCCGGCGGCAACAAGCTGATCTTCACCACCTCCTTCGGCTACATGAACCCGACCGAGAAGGTCGCCAAGTCGACGCCGGGCGTGGTGTTCCTGCACGCCACCGGCTTCAAGACCGGCAAGAACCTGGGCACCTACGAATCGCGCCTGTACGAGGGCGCCTACCTGAACGGCGTCATCGCCGGCAAGATGAGCAAGTCCAAGACGCTGGGCTTCATCGCCTCCTTCCCGGTGCCTGAGGTGATCCGCAACATCAACGCCTTCACGCTGGGCGCGCAGAGCGTCAATCCCGGCGTCAAGACCAAGGTGATCTGGGTGAACTCGTGGTACGACCCGGCCAAGGAACGCCAGGCGGCGGAAACCCTGGTGGCGCAAGGCGCGGATGTGATGGCGCAGAACACCGACTCGCCGGCCACGCTGCAAGTGGCGCAGGAAAAAGGCGTGTACGCGTTCGGCTGGGACTCGGACATGTCCAAGTTCGCACCGAAGGCGCACCTGACGGCGGCCACCAACAACTGGGCCCCTTATTACATCGAGACCGCCAAAGCGGTCATCGCCGGCACCTGGAAAACCGGCGATTACCACGGCGGCATGAAGGAAGGCATGGTCAAGATGTCGGCCCTGAATGCCGCGGTGCCGGCCGAAGCGGCCAAGGTGTTCGAAGAGAAGAAGGCCGCGCTGACCGCAGGCACTCTCGCGCCGTTCACCGGGCCGATCAAGGACCAGTCGGGAGCGATCAAATACGCGGCCGGCGTGGTGGTGCCGTTGAAGGACCTGCTGTCGATGAACTTCTACGTGCAAGGCGTGGAAGGCTCGATTCCAAAGTAAGCCCCACCTGGGGTCAAGTCTGGCAAGGCCAGACTTGACCCTCCGCAGGAGACTGTATGAGCAACGCCACCGATCAGGACCACGACTTCCTCACCCGCGTGCTGGCCCTGGCGCAGCGCTCGCGCGACGAGGGCCACCATCCCTTCGCCGCCATGGTGGTCGCCGCCGACGGCACGGTGATCGCCGAGGCGATGAACGCCTCCAGCAGCGACCGCACCGCGCACGCCGAGATGAACGCGCTGCGACTGGCTTCGCAGCGCCACGGCCCCGAGCAGCTGGCCACCGCCACGCTGTACGCCAACGCCGAACCCTGCGCCATGTGCGCCGGCGGCACCTACTGGAGCGGCGTCGGACGGGTGGTGTATGCGATGTCCGAAGCGAGCCTGCTGGCACTGACCGGCAGCGATCCCGAAAATCCGACGCTGTCGCTGCCCTGCCGCGAGGTGTTCGCGCGCGGCCAGCGCCCGACCGAAGTCATCGGACCACTGCGCGAGGACGAGGCGCGGCTGGCGCACGCCGGATTCTGGAAAAAATAGCTGATGCATTTCATGCAAGTCGGGATCATAATTGTGATACGGCCTGGTGGAGAGCACAGTGGCAAATCCTACAAAATTGCACGGATGGCGGTTTGGGTTGCGCGCCGCGGCGGTTGCCGCCTGCGCCGCGTTATTGGTCGCCTGCGGCGGCGGTGGCGGTGGCGGCTCCAGCGCCGCGATAACACCCACGCCCCCGGTCACGCCCACCGCGCCGGCGGTGCCCGGCGCCTTCGACGACACGCTGGCCTATTCCAGCCTGGCCGGCGCCTCGCTGTCCGCGCCCAACGAAGACGCCGCCGTCATCGCCAGCCATATCCTGCTCAACGGCCAGCAGTTCAACTACACCGCCACCACCGGCCACCTGACCGCCACCGACGTCCGCACCGGCAAGGCCTCGGCCTCGTTCTTCTACATCGCCTACACCGTGGCCGGCGCCGCTGCGGCCAAGCGGCCCGTCACCTTCTTCTACAACGGCGGCCCCGGTTCCTCCTCCATCTACCTGCATCTGGGTTCGTTCGGGCCGCGCCGGCTGGTCAGCACCATCCCCAACGCCACCGTCATGCCGGTGCAGCTGGTCGACAACCAGGAAACCCTGCTGGCGCAATCGGACCTGGTGTTCGTGGACGCCATCGGCACCGGCTACTCGCAAGCCATCGCGCCCAACACCAACCGGAGCTTCTGGGGCGTGGACGCCGACGCCGCCGCCTTCCGCGATTTCGTGCAGCGCTACGTGGCGGTCAACAAGCGCGAGGCCTCGCCCAAGATCCTGTTCGGCGAATCGTATGGCACGCCGCGCACGGCGGTGCTGGCCAACCTGCTGGAACTGGCCGGCGTGCAGGTGGGCGCGGTGGTGCTGCAATCGTCCATCATGGACTACAACAGCAACTGCGGCGTGCTCGATCCGGGCGCCATCAGCTGCGAAGGCTACATCCCGACCTATGCCGCCACCAGCGCCTACTACCAGCGCAGCAATCCGCTGCCCACCGATTTCAGCGCCTACGTGCAGCAGGCGCGCAGCTTTGCCGCCGGCGAATATCGCAACGCCATGACGGCTTACCTGGCCGGCAGGGTGGCGCCGCCGGCCGGCGTGATCGCGCAGCTGGTCGGCTACACCGGCCTGCCGGTGCTGACCTGGCAGCAGAACTTCGACATGGGGCCGGACTACTATCAACGCAACGCCGTGCCGGGCAAACTGGTGGGCCGCTACGACGCCCGCGTCGCCGCGCCCACCGGCAGCGCGCTGACGGTCGACGGCGATCCCTCGCTGACGGTCATCAACTCCGCCTTCGTCAACGGCATCGGCAGCTACCTGTCGGACGAGCTGCATTACAGCGCCCGCTCGCGCTACACCAGCAGCAACAACATCGGCGAGCAATGGGATTTCAGCCACGACGGCAAGCAGCTGCCGGACACCATTCCGGACCTGGCGGCCGCCATGACGCTCAACCCGGCCATGAAGGTGCTGTCGGTCAACGGCTACCACGACCTGGCCACACCCTTCCACCAGACCGAACTCGATCTGGCGCGCTTGGGTGCCAATCCGCTCATTGTGCTTAAATATTATGCAAGCGGCCATATGACGTATCTGGACGACACTGCACGCCGGGCCCAGCAAATGGATTTGATTAATTTCTTCAACAGCGTCACAGTGACGCCATAAGCCATGCGCCAGGCTCGATACGCCGCGCGGGGGAGACCATCTTGAAACTGCTCATCCACATTGCCATGCTGGCCGCCGCCACGGCCTGCACCTGCGCACATGCCCAGACGCCGAACCGGGAAGCCGCGCCGGTCATGATGTCGGCGCCGCTCCATCCCGATCCCTACATCCCGCCGGCCATGCGCAAGCCGCCGCGCGACGGCGCCTCCGGCCCGGTATTGCAATACCAGGCCATGCAAAAGCTGAAACAGCGCTTCGAGGAGGCCGACCTCGACGGCAGCGACACTGTGAGCCGTGAAGAGGCGCGCAAGGCCGGCCTCGGCTTCGTCGAGAAAAACTTCGACCACATCGACAGCGCCCAGCGCGGCGCGGTCTCCTTCGAAGACTTGAAGTCCTTCCTCATCCAGCGCCGCGAAGAAGCGCGCTCGCGCTGACGCCCCGCGTAGGCGGGAATCCATACACAGCGTGAATATGCAGGCTCAGCATGGGTTCCCGCTTGCGCGGGAACGACGGGGCCGGCTTACAGCTTGTAGTTCAAGCCCAGCAGGAACTGGCGGCCGTAGGTGGTGTAGCGCTCGGGCGTCCGACGGATTCGGGAAGCCGGCGAAGTTGAACGCGGTCTGCTGCTTGTAGATGTAGCTCTGCAGCTTTTTGTACCAGAGCGCGGCGGCGATGTAGCTGCGCTTGCCGAAGTATTTTTCCATCGCCCGGCAGAGCGGGGCTGGCTGTGAACATGCTGTCTCCATGCAGAAGGGTCGTGGCCCGTCCGTCTGTGGTTTTTTACGTGAGTGGAAACGCTTCCACTTGTTAAATTCACTATAGCATCGCGAATTCTGCGATGTCAATCAGGGAAAAACTTAAACGGTGTTAATTGGTGAGTTTTTAGCATGCAAAAATTGCGCAAAATTAAGTTGGCCGCCCATCGCGGAACCAGTATTCTGCCGGTGCGCCACACATGATTTTCCGCTGTATCGAATTTGCCACGCCGGACCAACCAACCACGCCACAGGAGCCCTGCATGTCCACTTCCGACCAAACATCCGACCTGGTGTTCTACCTCAACGGCGAGCGCGTCCAGCTGCCCACGGTCGATCCGACCGTGCTGCTGGCCGATTACCTGCGCTCGCCCGAAGTCGGCCTGACCGGCACCAAGATAGGCTGCAAGCAAGGCGGTTGCGGCGCCTGCACCGTCATGCTGTCGAGCTGGAACGAGGACAGCCAGCAGGTCGAGCACCGCTCGGTGAACTCCTGCCTGCGGCCGCTGGCCTCGCTGGACGGCATGCTGGTGACCACGGTGGAAGGCACGGGCAGCGTCAAGTCCGGCTGCATCAGCACCGTGCAGGACGGACTGGCCTGCAACAACGGCACCCAGTGCGGCTACTGCACCCCCGGCTGGGTGATGAACATGACGGCCGCCGTGGCCCAGCGCGGTCCCAAGCCGGGCACCAAGCAGGAGATCGAGGCCATGTTCGATGGCAACATCTGCCGCTGCACCGGCTACCGCCCCATCCTGTACGGCTTCAAGAAAACCTTCGCCTCCGACTGGGACCCCAAGGTCGACGAGGCCGGCTGCATGACGTGCGAGGTCGATCCGGCCGAGAAGGTGGACCAGGTCGCGCCGGTGCAGATCGCCTTCCCCGCCGAGCTGCGCAAGCCGCCGCGTCCGGTGCACTACTCGGCCAACGGCTATCACTGGTTCCGGCCGCTGACGGTGTCCAGCGCCATCGGCCTGATGCGCGACTTCCACGACCGCGCCGACCTGCGCCTGGTCGGCGGCAACACCTCGATCGGCATCTACCCGCGCACGGTGGAAAATCCGCACGTGTTCATCGACATCTCACAGGTGCCGGAACTGCACGCGCTGAGCCTGGCGGACGGCCAGCTGCGCCTGGGCGGCGGCCTGCTATACGCCAGGCTGCTGGATTTCCTCGACGCCGCCAACGAGCGGGCGCCCAACGCCGGCCTGCAGGCGCTGGCCTACATGGCCGGCCGCACCGCCGGCGGCATCGTCCGCAACGCCGCCACGCTGGCCGGCAACACCATGCTGGTGGTCACGCACGCCGAGCAGGGCGTGCCCTTCCCTTCCGACCTGTACACGGCGCTGGCCGCGCTGGGCGCCACGGTGTCGGTGGCCGCGCCCGACCAGGCCGAGCCGAAAACCATGGCGCTGCTGGACCTGCCCGCCTACTGGCGGTCGCACGCCGACGGCTGCGTGCTGCTGTCGTATCAAGTGCGGCTGACCGGCGCCGACGAATACGCGCAAACCTACAAGACCGCGCAGCGCGAGGTCAACGCCCACTCGATCGTCAACAGCGGCATGCGGGTCCGGCTCGACGGGCAGCAGCGCGTGGCCGACATCACGCTGGTGTATGGCGGCATGTCGCCCACCGCCACCCGCATGCCGCAGACCGAACAGGCGCTGCGCGGCCAGCACTGGGACGCCGCCGCGCTGGCCGGGGCGATGCCGGTGCTGCGCCAGGAACTGGACGCGCTGGCCGACCGCTACGCCGCCCACTACGCGCAGCTGCCCGACGAAGGCTACAGCCCGGCCTACAAGCGCCAGCTGGCCGAGTCGTATCTGTACAAATTCTTCATCGCAGTCTGCGCATGGCGCGGCCTGCCGGTGCCGCCGGCGCTGCGCTCGGCCGGCGAACGCGGCGAGCGGCCGGTGTCGCGCGGCACACAAGCCTACGTCAGCTACACCGACCAGTTCCCGGTGCATGTGCCCTACGTCAAAATCGAAGCGATGCTGCAAGCGACCGGCGAAGCCCAGTACATCCACGACATCCCGATGCCGCCGACCGGCATGAACGGCGCACCGGTGCAGAGCCAGGTCGCGCTGGGCAGCTGCGTCTACCGGGTGCCCGGCGTCGACGGCCCGGCCTCGCCGGCCGAGGTGCTGGCGGCGCTGCAGGCGCTGTATCCGGGCGTGAAGGACTACATCACCGCCATCGACGTGCCCGGCGCGGTGATCGACGGCATGGCGCACGACGATCCCATCTTCGCCATCAGCGTGGCCGTCAGCGCCTGCCCGGATGGCGCGCTGCCCGATGGCTACGACGTGCGCGCGCCGCTGATCCTGACCGGCTACGGCCAGTGCATCGGCATGGTGGTGGCGCGCAACGAACAGCTGGCGCAGGAAGCGGCGTTCCACCTGCAAAAACATTTCTGCCAGTTCCGCGCCGAGCGCCCGCAGATCGAGCTGCCCGACACCGACGCCGCCCGCAACCAGCTGGTCTACCTGGACCAGCCGGCCGGCGCGCCGTGGTACTCGCACATCTGGAAGATCACCCGCGCCGGCACCAGCCTGGACTGGGTGGCGCCGCGCGCGCCCGAGCAGCCGGACCTGAAGCGGCCGGTGGTCGACCACCAGGTGGCCATCGCCAGCGAGATCTACGGCGCCGTCAGCTGCACCCGCACCGCCAGCCAGCAGAAGGTGGGCAGCCAGATCCACTTCTACATGGAGACCCAGTCGAGCTACGTCGAGCCGGTGGAGGACCGCCAGGTGCGGGTCTATTCCTCGACCCAGGACGCCAACGTGGTGCAGGGCGCCGTCGCCAGCGTGCTGAAGCTGCCGGTCAACAAGGTCGACGTGCGGGTGCGCCGCATCGGCGGCGGCTACGGCGGCAAGTGCGGGCAGTCGGCCTTCGCCAGCACCATCGCCGCGGTCGGCGCGTGGAAGCTGAACCGGCCGTTGCGCATGGCCGCGCTGCGCCAGGTCGACACCGCCATGTTCGGCCACCGCCACCCGGCGCTGGGCAACTACAACATCGCCATCGGCGACGCCAGCAACCCGCTCACGCACGGCAAGCTGTTCGGCTTCCAGGCCGACTACTGGCTCGACGGCGGCCGCACCTACGATTGCAGCTTCGTCATCAGCGACTGCATGTCCCTGCGCAGCGACTCGGCCTACTTCATCCCGAACTGGTCGTGCACCACCGACGTCTGCCGCACCGACAAGACCACCAACACCTCGATGCGCACGGTCGGCATGATCCAGGGCGCCATCATCGTCGAGGACGCGATCGAGGCCGCAGCGCACAGCGTCGGCCTGACGCCGGAGCAGGTGCGCGCGCGCAACCTGTACGTGCAGGGCCAGGTCACGCCGTATGCCGAACCGCTGGAATCGTGCTACATGCGCGAGGTGTGGGAATACACGCTGGACAAGGCCGACTTCACCCGGCGCGCGGCGGCGGTGGAGCAGTTCAACGCCGCCAACCGCTGGCGCAAGCGCGGCATCTCGGTGCTGCCGGTCAAGTACGGCTCGGGCTTCAACCTGGCGCTGCTGGAACAGGGCGGCGCGCTGATCGAGGTGTATTCGCAGGACGGCACGGTGCTGGTGCGGCACGGCGGCATCGAGATGGGCCAGGGCCTCAACACCAAGATGGCGCAGGTGGTGGCCTACGCGCTCAACGTCCCGATCGGCATGATACGGGTGGCGGAAAACGACACCGCCGTGGTGCCCAATCCCGAGAGCACCGGCGCCTCCACCGGCACCTCGTTCAACGGCCTGGCGGCGCAGCAGGCCTGCGGCGAACTGCGCGGCCGGCTGGAAGCCTATTGCCTGGGGCTGCTGACCGCCAACGGCAGCGAATGGTGCGCCGCCAACCAGATCAACTTCTGGGACTACAAGGATGGCTGGCGCACCGAGGTGGTCCACAACGGCAAGAAGATGACGATGTGGGCCGTCATCGCCGACAAGGCCTTCAACGAGCGCCTCAACCTGTCGGCGCAGGCGCGGGTGGCGATCGACGGCGGCACCCATCCCGACGGCAACCTGGAGTTCAAGAAGGTGGACGGCCAGCCGGCCAAGGAGGAGGTCGACTACTTCACCGGCTACACCTACAGCGCGGCCTGCATCGAGGTCGAGCTCGACGTGCTGACCGGCGAGACCACCATCCTGCGCGCCGACGTGGTGTACGACGGCGGCAAGTGCCTCAATCCGGCGATCGACGTCGGCCAGGTGGAGGGCGGCTTCGTGCAGGGCCTGGGCTATGTGACCAGCGAGGACCTGAGCTACCAGCCGGCCGATTCCAGCACCGAACCCAGCGCCACGCGGCCGGCGCCGGGCGCGCTGTACACCACCAACACCTGGGAGTACAAACCGCCGGCAGCGCAGTCGATCCCGCAGCAGATGAACATCATGATGTTCCCGCGCGAGCTGGCGCCGAACGCGCCGCCGGACCAGGGCGACATCCTGTCGGCCAAGGAAATGGGCGAACCGCCGATGACGCTGGCGGTGGCGGCCTTCTTCGCGATCAAGCGCGCCGTGCTGGCGGCGCGCCAGGACCGTGGCCACCACGAGTGGTTCCAGCTGGAGTCGCCGGCCACGGTGCAGCGGGTGCGCGAGGCCTGCCTGGTCGATACGGCCGATTTGCGCGCGCTCTGATTCCTGGTCTACCCCCGTCGCGCGCCTTGAACAGCGTGGCCTTTACGCTGGATGAGGGCGCGCCAGCCGGCCTGCGTCAGTGTCGCTTCCCGCTCGGCGGCGCGGTAGCCGCGATCGGCATAGACATCGTGACTGGTGTTGTTGCGATCGAGGAGCGGTTCGAACACCGTCGTGTAGGCCACGGCGGCGATGGTGACGACTATTTTGCGCAGCTGCTGGTAGCCGAAGTTTAGATCTAGCAATTGCAGGAAGCTGCGGCGACCAGCGGTGACCTTTCGTTTGCGGAGACACGTCTCGCCAGGCCCCCCCAGACCTGCTGCAGAGGCACCAGATCCCGGACTGGCTGGTCACGGTGGTCGGGCGAGGTAAATTCCAATACGAAACACTTCAGACCATGGCGCAACAGGAAATATGTAGCTTCAGCTAAGGTTGTGAAAAAAAATATCACTTTGTGACAATTCGATATATTCTCGTTGCATTATTTCACGCAAAATTCTTATGGATCGCTGGCCTTGATAGCGCTACGCCAGTGTTGCATTGCCGAAAATGTCGATTGGTCGGCTAACTATTATAAGGATATCCATGAGCGAGACAGTACAACTGGAAGAAAACATCCTCCCCAACGGTTTTTCACGCAGACAGATCGCGCATGCCATCACTTCCCGAGTGCAAGAACTAATTCTTTTGCCGACGGAAAAGTGTAATTTCCGGTGCACCTACTGCTATGAGGATTTTGAACTAGGTCGGATGTCCGACGAATTACAAGCCGCCATAGAAAAGTTCATTGATCGTCGAACGCCGGAGTTGGATGTATTAAACCTTTCCTGGTTTGGTGGAGAACCACTTCTGGCAAAGGAAGTTATTCTGCGAATTGGCCACCATGCCCATAAGCTGTGTGAAGAATACGGCGTGAAGTTCATGGGCAACATGACGACAAATGCGTACAACTTGGATATTGAGTTGGCACGCGAGTTGTTAAGCATCAATCATAATTTTTTTCAAATAACTCTTGATGGCTGGGAAAATACCCACGATGTGCTGCGACGCAGAGCGGATGGGCAGGGTACATTTGGCGTCATTTGGAAAAATCTCTTGGATATGCATAGCCTGCACCAGCGGTTTGAAGTTTGTGTACGAATTCACGTCCGTCGTGATAATCACGATAACTTGAAGATATTAATGCGCGAATTTGCGACGCAATTCCAGGGCGACTCGCGTTTTCGGCTGGATTTTCAGCATTTGCGCGACATGGGCGGTGATGGTGGGAAAACAGTAGCAGACCCGGTTTCGATCGAGGAGTTGGTCGGGATCGAAGCTATGCTCCGCAGCGAATATCACCAAGCGCTTGCAGCAACGCAAGTGAATGCCGAACCGACGCTGCTCAAGCCCATAGGAAACTTCGGCCTTGGCGTGGATAGCAAGTTCGCAAAAACAGCCGGAGAATCCGCCGGCAGCCGCCGTTCGGAAGAAATTAGTGGCGACGAACCGTATATTTGTTATGCGGCAAAACCTAACTCGTTACTTATCCGCTCAAATGGAAGAATTGGAAAATGTACCGTTGCCTTTAATGACGAGCGTAATGATTTGGGATATATAAAACCTGACGACTGTACATGTTGTTGGCTAACCACACTTCTCGTATGCATGTACATTTCTGGTCGATAGTATTCGTGTTTTTAGTTCATTTTTTATTTTTTTCCTATGGGACTAAAACTTACAAATGGCCCGTCCGCCAGGCGGCTGGGCACCGCATCGAAGTGATTCTATTCCCTGCCGAACGTAAAATCGCAGGAAAAAAGGTAATAAAACCGCTCATATTCACTTCTATAAAAGCCAAGATTTCGCCTCGACTTTTAAATAAATCCTCCGTGATAGTTCAACCCGCCTCCTCCTTGAGCTCCGACAACGATATCCAGGGGGTTGCGCCTCCTGACCTACAGCGAACCGATCAAGCAGCAGGAACGACGGATATCGTTGCCTCCTCGATAAAGATTGCCGGCAAAATCGATTTGGAATTGCGCAATGGAAAGCCGGTCCCTCTCGACGACAAAATGATTCCTAGATTTTCACGATTCGCGCAAGCGGTAGAGGATGCGTTTATAGATCGTTCGAGATACGAATCGCGCTCGCGCATGGAGTTACCGAATGGCACGGTATATTACCGATTTACCCAGGGTGGTAAGACTAAATGTTTTATGACCGGCGCCGTAAATTCGCCTGCCGGCACTGGGGGAGGCGGGGTGAAAATTACCTGCCCTTCCTCGTCGCAAGACTGGGGAAAGTTTTGAATACATGGTTATATCTTTTACGCCTTGATCGTAGCAATTTCTAACCATGACTATTTTTTGCGCAGAATTTCCACGCCGAAAATATGTTTCCGTGAAATTTCCGGCACCGGCCGCTCTATGATGAAGGTTCTATTTTGATTCGATTGAACAATAAGATATTTTTATGGTGCTTGCTTGCTGGTGGGGTTTTATCCGTAGGGGCAGCGTTACTGTTTTTCAAATCACAACCCTCTGATAGTTCGGAACTCCAAGCGGTGATGGTGACTCGAGGAAATATAAATAAATTAGTTCGTGCGTCTGGCGTTGCGGTTCCTGTCAAAAAGGTCGACGTCGGCGCCCAAGTATCAGGGCAAATTCGGAATCTCTACGTGGAGTTAGGGCAATCCGTCAGACGCGGGCAATTGCTCGCGGAAATTGATCCCACTTTGGCCCAGAATGAACTTCAGCAAGAATTGGCCCTTCTGGAGCAACAGGAGGCAGGGCTGACAGTAAAGGAAGTGGAGGTGTCCGCGGCTGAACGCGAGCTAAAAAAGCAGAAACTGATGATGGCGGCGGATGCCACGACCGGGGATGATGTTGAGCGCGCGAAAGATCAATTGAGAAAATCACACGCCGAGCTGAAAGGATTACGCGCGCAGGTAAAACAAACCAAGGCGGTAATCGACTCGTCCAACGCCAGATTGGCTTACACCCGCATTGTCGCTCCGATGGATGGCCGGGTGATCAATATATCAGTGCAACCCGGACAAACCGTTAACGCCGTACAGCAAGTACCGACGGTATTGACGCTGGCGCAGCTGGAACGGATGACGATCCGCGCCAAGGTGCCAGAGGCCGATGTGGCGAGTTTAAAAATCGGGCAACCGGTGATGTATAACACCTTGGGCAAGCCGGACTTGAAGGTCGCGAGCACGCTCGAAACCCTTCAGCCCTCCCCGGACCGGGTCAACGGCGCCTTATTCTACAACGCATTGTTTGAGGTGGCTAACGCGAACCATGAGCTGTGGCCTGAGATGACGGTCAATGTGGCTTTCGTGATGGCTGAGCGTAAAAACGTTCTCATCCTGCCATGGGCCGCCCTCGGCGATAGGGTTGCCAAGGATCGTTACGCGGTCACCTTACTCGACGACCGCAAGACCGTTCACATAAAAGAGGTCGGCATCGGTATCGATGACGGGATAAACGTTGAAATAACACAAGGCGTGCAAGTCGGTGAAAAGGTGATGACTTTCGCAACACGGAAAGGTCATTAGCGATGGCTTTATTGGAGTTGCGCAAGGTAACTAAGCAATATGGCGCCGACGAACACGAAGACGCGATCGCATTACACGAAATCTCTTTGTCGATTGACGAAGGGGAATTTGTGGCAATAATTGGTGCTTCGGGTAGCGGCAAGTCGACGTTGCTGAATATTTTAGGCTGTTTGGACAGCCCATCAGGCGGCCAATATTTCCTGGACGGAGTCGATACCGCGCTCGCCACGCCGAATCACCTGGCGCTTATACGTCGTCGACTGTTGGGTTTTATCTTTCAGCGCTATCACCTGATACCGGAACTGACCGCGATAGAAAATGTCGCGCTGCCGGCGCTGTACGATGGCATGCCCGCTCGCGAACGTAAGGCGAAAGCTAGCCGGCTGCTTCAAGGTTTGGATGTAGCGCATAAGCACCTGAGTTTTCCCTCTCAGATATCGGGGGGGCAACAGCAACGGGTTGCAGTGGCCCGCGCGCTGATGAACGATGCGCGCGTCATATTTGCGGACGAGCCGACGGGGGCACTGGACACCACCAACGGACAAGCCGTCCTATCAATATTAACGGACTTGAACCGTGCGGGCCACACGGTCGTCATGGTAACGCACAACCCTGATATCGCTTCTGCCGCAACCCGCATAGTCGAAGTTCAGGATGGAAGAATTGTTCGGGACTCCGGCAAGGTCAACCAGCCTGAAGTCAAGGCTCATGCTCCCATCAGCCAAGCCGTTCAACCACGGGTCTTTCAAAACTATTTACTTCAGTTTTTCTTACTCTCGCTACGCTCAATACTGAGCCACCGCTTGCGCAGTTACCTGACTGCCTTGGGTGTTTTTATTGGTACCGCCGCGGTCGCGATAAGTATCGCGGTGTCACAGGCGGCGCAAGACTCCATCGCGCAAAATGCCGGAGAGCTGTTCACGAATTCTCTCCGAGTGAGCAAAGGAAAGGACTGGAACGACCCACAGGCTGCGGCGATACAATCCATCACAGCGAGGGATCTTCAGGCGCTTTCGTCGCTGCCGTTTATTCGCTCAGTCACGCCAACGGTGGATACAGAACGACGTATCAGATACCGTCAACACGACGTTCAAGCGAGGGTAGAAGGCCTGGACGTCCAAGGAATAGCGCGTTCGGATTCGAAAGTGGAGCTCGGACGAGATATTTCTTCCCATGACGTTAGCGCTGCAGCCAATGTCGCGCTGATTGAAGTTGGCACGCAGGATTTTCTATTTGGACACACCGATCCCTTAGGACAAGTCGTGCTCGTTGGCGATGTTCCCTTGGTTATCATCGGCACTGTCAAATCCAAAACAACCGGCCTGCAAAATAACAGGATTTATGCGCCATACACCACGGTCCAAAACAAGTTGCTGGGCATCAGTCACTTCGACGGGATGACGGTATCGCTGGATCCAAAATTTGATCCCCTGCTTGCCGAAAAAAATATACAGGACCTGTTGCTAAGGTCTCATGGAATCAAGGATTTTTTCATAATTAATACTGCCGCCAGCTGGGCAAGTTTTTCTCAGATCGCCGTCATCGCCTCCGCCGCGCTGGGCGGCATAGCTGCAATCTCATTACTTGTGGGTGGCATCGGAGTAATGAATATTATGCTTGTTTCCGTAGTGGAACGAACAAAGGAAATTGGTATAAGAAAGGCCGTGGGTGCCACAGCGGCGGACATCGTGCTGCAGTTTCTGATCGAATCCGTAACTATTTGCTTGATGGGAACCCTTGCAGGTCTCCTTTTTGCGGCGATTGTTTGCGCAATGATCAGCGGTTTGTCTGATCAGCTTCATCCCTCACTCAGTTTGCTTTCGGTTGGCGTCTCAGGATTAATTTGCTTTTCTACCGGGGTTATTTTTGGATGGCTGCCAGCAAGGCTTGCTTCAGGCCTCAGTCCTGTGACCGCGCTGTCTACCGAATAAAGGACTTGTCAATGCTGTTACGCCGCATGAGCTTTGCCGTCGCCGTCATTGCTGCTGTTGGATGCGCTAATGTCGATAAACCGACCCGAATAGCGGTCCAGATGCCACAGCAATGGGAGAATGCTCAACTAAATGAAGCATCAACCAACGATTCGATCTGGTGGCAAACTATAAGTGATGAGCAACTTAAAAAACTGATCACGACCGGATTGGATAGCAATTACACCGTTGAGCGCGCAAGGTTGACGCTGCAGCGGTCTATCTTGCAGGGCAAGATGGATATTCAATTACAAGCCCCCCTTGCGCAATCGTCTCTTTCTATGAGGTCAACTGGATCACGTTTAGACGCCAGAACGACAAATGCCGGCGCAGGCCTTTCCCTGGCTTATGCTCCCGACTTATGGGGAAACCAGCAGCGCACGCGCGAGCTGGACGAAATAAACACACAACTGGCGAATGCCAATTTGTCCCAGCTAAAGTGGTGGTTATCCACGGAGATTGCTGGGCAGTATTGGATCCAAAATTCCGCCTTTAGCAAAACCCGGCTTTTGCAAGAAAACCTGGCTGCCGCGGCGGCCGACTTACGCGCATTTGAATCCAGGTACGCGGCAGGGAAAGCGCGTGCGAGCCAGCGCGAGAACATGATATATGCGGAAGAGAACATTCAGTTGCAGATACACTCAATCGGTGTTCAGCTTGAAAACGCGCGTCAGCAATTGAAAATATTGCTGGGTAGTTCGGAATCTCGCTCCAGTCTTTCAGCTTCCGATCTATCCTTGCCGCGATCGCCGACATTGCGCATTTCGGCGCCAGCATTGGTTCTCGATAGGCGTCCCGACGTAATGGCTGCTCGCCTTCAACTTGACGCGGCCTTGGTTCAGGAAAAAATAGCGCAACGGAGCGGCTACCCGGATTTACAGCTCTCTGCTGGCCTCTCTACCGGAGCGGCAATAGTCAAGCGTATTTTTGCAAATCCAATTTCATTTATCGCGGGCTCGTTATCGCTCCCGTATTTTTCTCCCGAGCGAAGCCGGCTAACCTCCGAGCTGGCAAAAATTGACACCATGGTTGCGTTTTTGCGGTTCAAGGAAACCATTTTTTCCGCGATTGCGGAAATTGAAATTTATTTCTCAGAAGCCAAACAAATTGATGCGGAATTTGGCGGACTCCAACTTCGTAAAAATGCAGCGCAAAAAGTTCTTCAAGATGCCACGGTCAGGCATGCTGTAGGATATGAAACGCTCGAAAATGTAAGACGCGCGGAAAGAGATTTACGAGAAACCCAGATCAGCGAACTCGATCTGGAACTGAGGGACTGGCTTAATTATCTTGATACTTTAAGAACGTTAGGTGGTCCAGTTTGAGTGGGCGGTTTCAAATACCAAGCGCAACACTGGGTTAATTAATCGAGTCAGTGGAATGTTGTAGCAGGTCGTTGTGCCGAGCATAAACGACAAGCTCAGCGCGGGTCCGTGGACGATCGCTAGCCGGCCTGTTCGTCCCACAGCGCGGCCGCCGCGCGTTCGATCACGGGGCGCCAGTCCGGCGTCACCGGCAGCAGGAACACCTCGGCCAGCGCCTGCTCGATCTGCTCGGCATTCAGGAAGCGGCGCTCGCCGCCGCCGTCCGCGCGGCGTATCGTCAGCCGGTTGCGCAGCAGCGCGTGGCGCGCCTCGGGCGTGCTGCGCGCCACGATCAGGTCGTGGCGGAAATGCGATTGCGGGTAGGTCGACGAGTAGTAGTTCGCCATCACATAGTCGCCGTCGCGGCAGGGCGCCGGCGAGACCAGGTAGGTCGGCATCCAGTCGTCGCCCAGCTGCGCTTCGAGCAGATGCTCGCTGCCCTGCGGCGTGATGCGGAAGTGCTCGTGCTGCGTGGCTTGCGGCTTGCTCAGGTCGAAGCGGATCGGCGCCGTCAGCACGCAGCTGCCGAAGCCGACGTCGCACAGCCAGGGCTGGCCGTCTATCGTCACCCGCAACACCATGTGGGTGCGCGGCCGCTGCCGCGCCTCGGGGCCGGCCATCCACTGCACCTGGGCGATCAGCGGTTCGACCTGGTAGCCCAGCGCGCACAGCACGCGCTGGAACAGGCTGTTCTGCTCGAAGCAATAGCCGCCGCGCCCGGCCCGCAGCAGCTTGGCGTCCACCGCCTCCGGCGTCAGCAGCACCGGCCGCTCCAGCAGCACATCGATGGCCTCGAAAGCAATGGTGGCCGGGTGCAGCTGCTGCAAGGCGCGCAGCGTCTCCAGCGTGGGGGTGCGCGGCCCCGTGTAGCCGATGCGCGCGCAATATGCGTCCAGTAGTTCCATGGCCCCGCCTGCAATGTTAGCGAAAGAGCCACCATGATAGCAGCGCTTTCGCGTTTCACAATTCCCACAGAACCGCAATGCGCTGTATCAAATGCAAGTCGAATGGAGGTAGTATCAACTTTACATTTATTGGCGCAACGCATTACCTCACCGGCAGTACTTTCTCGACCAGGAGGCGTACATGTTTTCCAATTTGAAGGTTGGCACGCGTTTGGGATTGGCATTTTTTCTGCTTACCATGCTGTCGGTGGCGCTGGGCTGGATCGCCATCCATGAAACCTCGGCCATGAACGAACAGTGGAAGACCATCAAGGAGGACGCGCTGGCCAAGCGCAGCGCGATCAGCCGCGGCTCCAACGCCCTGGGCGCCGGCATCCACCATTTCAAGAACTACATCCTGCGCGGCGGCGACTACGACAAGAAATTCGAAGCCGACATGGTCGATATCGACCGCACCATGGACGACTACAAGGCCACCGGTTTCCTGAAACCCGACGAAGACAAGCTGCTGGGCCAGTTGCGCGACGGCGCCACCGCCTACCGCAAGGACATGGCGGTGCTGGTCGCGATGCGCGCCAAGACCGACAATCCGAACGAACTCGACAAGGCGGTGGCCGGCGCCGACAAGCCGATCGGCGCCGCCCTCGCCAGCCTGGGCGAGAAGACCGAGGCCACCCTCAAGCACGCCGACCAGGTCATGAGCGAAGTCAGCGCCGCCGCCCAGGCCAAGGTGATCGAGACGCTGGCGGTGATCGTGGCGCTGACCATCGGCGCCGGGATCTACATCACGCTCAGCATCACCCGTCCGATCAGCCAGGCGGTGACGGCCGCCGAGACGCTGGCGCGCGGCGACCTGAACCTGGACATCGAGGTCAAGTCCAACGACGAGACCGGCAAGTTGCTGGCGGCGATGAAGCACATGATCGTCAAGCTGCGCGAAATGATAGAAAGCCAGCGCAACATGGTGGAAGCGGCCAACCGCGGCAACTTCTCCATGCGCATCGGCGCCACCGATCTGCAGGGCTTCCAGAAGGACATGGCCGACGGCCTGAACGCGCTGATGCAAACCACCGGCGCCAGCATCGACGACGTGGTGCGGGTGATGGGCGCGCTGTCGGCCGGCGACCTGTCGCAGAGCATCGAGAAACCCTACGAGGGCGCGTTCGGCGAGCTCAAGGATTACGCCAACCAGATGATCGCCAAGCTCAAGCAGGTGATCGAAGGCCAGCGCCGCGTGGTCGAGGCGGCCAATCACGGCAACTTCAGCGACCGCGTCGACCTGGCCGGCCTGCAAGGCTTCCAGAAAGAGATGGGCGAAGGCTTGAACAACCTGGTCACCACCACCGGCGCCAGCATCGACGACGTGGTGCGGGTGATGGGCGCCATGTCCGAGGGCGACCTCAGCGCCAGCATCGACAAGGACTACGAGGGTTCGTTCGGCCAGCTGAAGGAGTTCTGCAACAACACCGTCTACAAGCTGGGCCAGGTGGTCACCGAGGTCAACGGCAGCGCCGAGGCGCTGGCCAGCGCCTCCGAGGAAATCAGCGCGACCGCGCAGACGCTGTCGCAGGCGGCCAGCGAACAAGCCGCCGGCGCCGAGGAAACCAGCGCCGCGATCGAGCAGATGACGGCGTCGATCTCGGCCAACACCGAGAACGCCCGCGTCACCGACGGCATGGCCAGCCAGGCCGCCAAGGAAGCGGTCGAAGGCGGCGACGCGGTGCGCTCGACGGTGGCGGCGATGCAGCAGATCGCCAAGAAGATCCAGATCATCGACGACATCGCCTACCAGACCAATCTACTGGCCTTGAACGCGGCCATCGAGGCGGCGCGCGCCGGCGACCACGGCAAGGGGTTCGCGGTGGTGGCCGCCGAGGTGCGCAAGCTGGCCGAGCGCAGCCAGCTGGCCGCGCAGGAGATCGAACAGGTCGCCACCAGCAGCGTCGACCTGGCCGAGAAAGCCGGCCGCCTGCTCGACCAGATGGTGCCGAATATCCGCAAGACATCCGACCTGGTGCAGGAAATCACCGCCGCGTCGGAGGAGCAGTCGGCCGGCGTGGGCCAGATCAACAGCGCGGTGGGCCAGCTGAGCCAGACCACCCAGCAGAACGCCTCCAGCTCGGAACAGCTGGCGGCCACGGCCGAGGAAATGAGCGGCCAGGCCGAGCAGCTGCAATCGGCGATGGCCTTCTTCAAGCTCGAAGGCGCCGGCCGCGCCGGCGCGCCGGCCAAGGGCCGCCGGCCGCCGCCGCCGGTGCGCGGCGGTCATCGGCATGGTCCGACGCAGAACCTGCACGCCATGTCCAGCGTGCAGGACGTCGACGAGAGCAAGTTCGCCAAGTTCTAGATTCCTGCCGCTCGCGAATATTAGTGCCATATCTTCATTTGGCTTAGCTATGGGCCTGGCTTTCGCAGCAGGCTTAGCTTTAGCTCCGGGTTTCTTAACTGCCCATTGAGTCGCACGGAATTTTGGCATACCATTTGACTGTCTTAGTTTAACCAAATGGACGGCGTCATGACTGCTACGGACGACCTGAATGTGCCACCCCAGACCAGGCGCGTGCCCGCAGCCAAGCAGCCTGCGCTGTGGAATATGATAGCCAGCCCCGGTAAAACCTCGCTTGGCCAGCTAAGAGCGCTCGTTACGCGCGTCCGCGAAGCTTCAGGAACCCAGCTATTCGACGCCGTGGAAGCAGGTGTTCCAACGGAGGTCGTGAAACTGATCGCCAAGGCAACTGGTCAACCTGCCTCGGTCATTATGGAGCTCGCTGGCGTATCCCAAACAACGTTTGTGCGCAATGAGGCTGCCAACAAGCCGCTGCCGGACGTGGCCGGCCATCGCATCATGGGCTACCTGCGTCTGCTCGCCACCTTGCGCAAAATGCTGGACGAGAGCGGCGACCCTGAACAAGTGAAAAACTTCGACCTCGAAACCTGGTTTGCGCATTGGGTACATCAGAAACTTCCTGAATTGAAAGGCAATACACCAGCCGAGATGTTGCGCAATCCTGAAGGCCAACGCGCAGTGGAACAAGTGCTCGAACGCATGCGGGGAGGACTGACCGCATGACGGTCAGTTTATGGCGCATCGCCTCAGACACTACCGCCTGGACGGCAGAAGATATGAGTGGGAAAGGCGCTGCCAACCGTGGGGCGCGATGGAATCAGGCTGGCGAGCATGTCGCTTACGCTGCCACATCCATTTCGCTGGCGGCATGGGAAACGCGGGCTCACTTCGCGGCAGGCATGGCGCTGCCGTGGAATCGCATCCTGGTGCGTATCGACGTTGCTGACGATATCTGGGCTGCGCGGAAAATGACACCCAGGCCATTGCCAGTAGGCTGGGACGTGGTCCCTGAAGGCAGGGTATCCCGCGCAATTGGATCGGACTGGCTGGCTCGCGGAGCGACCGCTCTGCTAGTCGTTCCGTCGGTGATCATTAACGAAGAGGACAACGTCCTGATCAATCCCGCGCATCCGGATGCGGCACGGATAGCGGTCGCCCGGATTCGGCAATTTCTCTACGATCCCCGCGTTTAGCGTCCGCTACGCGCCAACCAGGTTCGCCAGCAGCCAGCCGGGCAGGCCCAGGTACAGCGCCGCGCGGCCGGCGCGCTCCAGCCAGCGGCGGACCTCGATCGCCCGCCCCGGCCGCAGCAAGGCCGCCAGCAGCGTGCCCGCTTCGATCGCGGCCCGCAGCAGGGCCGCGCTCAGCACCACGCCGATCGACCAGGCCGCCCACCACAGGGCGAACGCCAGCAGGTAAGCCTTCAGGCCGTAGCTGTAGAACTCGCCGAAGGCGCTGCCGTAGGCGATGTGCTGGTGCAGGTGGAAGGCCGGGACGGCCAGCGCCAGCGGCAGCAAGCCGAACTTGAGCAGTGGACGGTCGAGCTTGCGGCGGCATAGCGCCAACCGCGCGCGCGCATACACGCCCAACGTCGCGCCGGGCTGCTCGAAACCCTGCGGGCCGCCGGCGCCGGCCAGCGCGGCGGCGAAGGCCAGCGGGTTGGCCAGCGCCAGTCCGTAGCGCCAGCGCCGGCCCGACGCCAGCCGCAACGCCAGCCCGGCGGCCGGCAGCGGCAGGCGCCACAAGCTGACCGCGGCGATCTCGCCCAGCGCCAGTTCGATGCGCTGCGCGCCGCGCGTCAACACCAGCACGCCGTCGCGGAGCGACGCCTGCGCGGCAAACGCCAGCAGCACGCACCACGAGGCGGCTTCCGGCGCCAGGAACAGTCCGGCAAACAAACGGATTTGCGCCAGCGTGTTGGTCCGCAACGATGGATTGAGCAACAAGGCCGCGCAGATGCCGAGCAGGCCGGCGCGCGCCAGCATGCGCAGCAGCGCCGCCGCAAGCCGGGCCGGCGGCGGCAACACCGCGACCCGGACCGGAAAGCGCATCGCCAGCCGCGCCGGCGCCACGCCCTCCGCCGCCGGCGCGCGCCAGGCAGGGATGGCCGCCCTGGCCGCCAGCAACAGCAGGAAGGCGCAGGCGGCCTTCCCTACCCAGTCGCCCCAGCGCACCATCAGGGTCGGCGCCGGCTTGCGCACCACCAGCTCGGCCACCACCAGCGCCGGCTCGCCCATGCGGGTGCCCGCCAGCAGCGCGCCGCCGGCGTCGAACGCCGCGCTGTAGCCATTGGTGGTGACGCGGAATTGCGGCAGCCGGGTTTCGATGCTGCGGAACGCGGCCACCGTCTGGTGCAGGCGCGCGCCTTCGGGCGCGTCGCTGAACCAGGAATCGTTCGACATGGTCAGGATGGCCTGCGCGCCCAGCCTGGCGCCGGCGATCGCCAGGCCGGGATCGACGTCGTCGAGGCAGATCAGCGGCAGCACCGGGATCTCGCGGCCGTCGGCCAGGCGCAGCGGAAACACCCGCGCGCCATTGCCCGCCTTCCAGTTGCCGGTCCACGGCAGCAGGCGCCGCAGGCGCGGCCCGTCCAGCCAGGCCGGCACGTATTCGGTGAACGGGAACAGATGGGTCTTGCGGTAGAAGGCCGCCGGGCCGCCGGGCTGCACGAAGGCGGCCGCGTTGTATTCGCCGTCGCCGTCGCTGTCGTAGGTGCCGAACACGAAGGGCACGCCGGCGGCGCGGACGGTGGCGAGGATCTCGCGGTCGAAGCCGGCCCCGGCCGCGCTCTTGGGATGGCCGAAGGTGGTCGGATAGGCGGTCTCCGACCACAGCACCGCGTCCGCGTGGCGCCGCACCACGGCGTCATAGCTCATCGCGAAATGCGCATCGAGCACCTCGCGCACCACCGCGCCCGCGCCCTTCTGCCGGCGCAAGCCTTCGTAATCGACGATGTTGGACTGGACCAGGCCCATGCGCAATGGCCGGCCGGCGGCGGCGCCGCTGTCCGGCCGCGCGGCCAGTCCGTAGAGCGCCAGCAGCAGCGGCCCCAGCGCGGCCAGCGCCAGCGGCCGGACGACAGCGCGCCAGCCGTCATGCGCGCTTGAACGATCGCGCGCCAGCGCCGCCGCGACGCCCTCGTTGGCCAGCAACAGCAGCACGGTCAGGCCGGCGCCGCCGCCCACGGCCGCGCCCTGGCGCATCAGCTGCGATGGATAGAGGCCGTAGCCGAGCGTGTCGCCAAGCAGCTTGGGCAGCAGCCATTCGGCCGCCACCCAGGCCGCCGCCGCCGCCAGCGCGCGCAGCAGCGGACCATGGCCGCGTCCGCTCGCGTGGCGCACCAGGGCGAACACCAGGAACTGCGGCTGGAACGCGGGCGCGGCCAGCAGCAGCACGGCCAGGCCGGTGCCGGCGCCGACCTGGGTGTAGCGTCCCAGCGCGATGCCGAACCAGGGGAACACCGCCGCCGTGAAGGCCAGCGACATCAGGCAGGCGCAACCCAGGGTCGCGGCCAGCGAGCGGCGGGCGTTCAGCGTGGCCAGCCACGGGACCAGCATCACGAAGCCCAGCAGCCAGCCGGGGCCGCCGCGCGCGTACAGGGCCGACAGGACGGCGCTCGCCAGGATGCCGGCGCCCATGCGCGCCGTGGAGGAGGTGAAAGGCTGTCGCATGCGGGTCAGCGGCCGGCAGCGGCCGGTTCAATGGGAGGGGGAACGACGATGCGCCGGATCGGCAGTCCGGGCGGCGCCAGCTCCGGCGGCACGACCCGGTTCTTGGGCATGGGAAGCGGATTGTGGGCGGCGTCGTACAGTTGGAAATCCGGCGCGAACATCAGGATCGCTTCGATGCGCTGGCCATCGTCGGTGGCCTGGTGGTGGCGCACGTAGCCCTCCGGCAGCACGAAGTCCTCGGGCACCGCCAGGCCGACCATGGGCGGACGGGTGCCGGGCGGCGAAAACGCGCCGAGGCCGGAATAGATGCCGCGCTCGTGCAGGCGTTCTATCACTTCGGGCATGGTCGGCTTCTCGCCACGGGCGACATAGCTTTTCAGGTCGCGCGTCGGGTCGGCGTCGCCTTCCGGCGCGCGCTTCGGTGCCGGTGCCGGCGCCGCGGCCTGCGGCGTGACAGGCGACGATGCCGGCGGCGCGCCGGCCGCGAGCGGCTGCGGCACAGCCCCGGCGACGATGCCGGGGTCCGGCGTCGTCACCAGGAAGACCAGCACGCCGAAGCCGATCACGGCCAGCACCAGCGCGGCCGCCAGCAAGCCGGCGCGCGGACGCCAGGTGCCGTGCTTCAAGGCGTGGCGACGTTGTAGGTCGACACCGCCCAGCCCATCCGCTCGTGGCCGTACTGGTTCCAGATCGGGTTCTTGCCGCCGGCGATGGCGCTGTAGCGCGGCGCGCCGGAACCGCTGCTGCCGCCGAACAGGCCTGCCGTGACGGTGCTGCCGCTGTAGGTCGGGTGGGTGTCGTCCGACTGGATGTAGTCGTAGCTGCTGCCGGACGACACGAAGTGGGTGTTGGCGTCGCGCAGCGTCGGGCGCAAGGTGGTGGTGATCCGCGCCAGATAGCTGGCCTGGCTCTCGCCGGCGACGTAGCGCAGCGCGTCGGCGTCGACCTTGCCGTCGCCGTTGCTGTCATAGTCGGCGCCCATGTACTGGGCGAAGTTGTCGGCGCAGGCAAAGCCCTTCTGGCGCGCCAGGTCGCACATCGCGAAGTTGATGCGCACCAGCGAAGGCAGGAACTTGTCCTGCATGTTGACGGTCTTGCCGGTCGACGCGTCCTTGCAGGAACTCTGGACATTGTCCGCCGCGTAGCCGGGATAGTGCAGGTTGGACACCAGCTTGAGCTTGACGCCGGCGTAGGCGTTGGCGTTGATGTAGTCCATCGCCGCGCCGACATATTTCTTGCAGCTGCTTTCGGCCGCGGTCAGCACGCTGTCGTCGCAGGTGCCGCTCTGGCTCTTGAAGGCGGTGCGGGCCTGCAGGCCGTCATTGCCGCACATTTCAAAGGCCACCACCCGGGTGTTACTGGCTTGCATATACGAATGCTCGGCCACGATCTTGTTGTTGTACACGTCCGAGGCCACCGCGCCGGACTTGGTGCGGCGCACGCTCTCGATGTCGGCGTTCCATTGCGCCGACAAGTATTCCGCGTCCACCGTCGGCGCCGCGTACTTGGCGGCGCTGGTGACGGAGCCGTTGTAGCCGGCAAAGATCGAATCGCCGTAGGCCACCACGCGGTAGACGGTGGAGGTGCCGGGACGGTTGATGGTCCATGAGACGTTCTGGTTCAGGGTGCTGGCCGCCGCCTGGCCGCCGAGGGCCAGCAGGAACAGCGAGGACAATAGCGTAGGCAACGACTTCTTGTGAAAGCGGGTGTACGGCATGGGGTGTCTCCGATCAGAGTATCTGCAGGATGGCTGTTTTTATGATAGGTCTCGCGCTACGACGTAAAGCAAGCCCGGCAGTGCGAGCCATCACATCGCGGCCGCCAGGTTAACCACGTCTACATCAAGTACGTAAAATCGCCTGCATGCCAGCTGGCGGGCGGGCGACCGCTCCAACGGCCGTGATCCGCCAGCATAAAGTTAGCAAACAGTTCATATTAGCCCGGCTACGGTTGCGGGGCTCCGTGGCCCGTCGCTTGTCTCGAAGGGCCATGTGAATGTCTCGACAGGACCGGCTTGCTGTCGTGCGGCGATCACAGTGGCAAATTGTTCGGTGCGCTTGAACAGATTCCCGGGTGGGGCAGGAAAAGCCTTGCACAGACGAAGTTATACGGGCTAAGCTTGTCCCCATAAAAACGCCAGGAGACCGGCCATGACGGATGTGCTACGCACCATCGGCAGGCTGTTGCAAGCCCCCGAGCATCATCTCGGTGACGCCCAGATTGCGCAAGCGCGCACAGCGCGCCGCAGCTTCATGGGTAAGGCCCTGGCCATGGGGGCCGGCGTCGCTGCGGGCGGCGTCGCCGCCGCACCGGGCGCGGCCGGCGACGACGCCATCCTGACCCTGCCGGCCCACAGCAAGACGCTGGGCCAGCCGGTCGCCGCCCTGCCCTATGGCCAGCCGTCCAAGTGGGAAGGCAATCTGCAGCGCCGCGAAAGCCCGGGCCTGACCCGCGTGCGCCAGGCTTCCGTCAGTTTTACGCCACTGCAAGGGCTGTTCGGCATCATCACACCCAGCGGCTTGCACTTTGAACGTCACCACCAGGGCTGGCACGACATCGCCCCCAGCGGTCACCGCTTGATGATCAACGGCCTGGTGCGCGAGCCGCGCGTGTTCACCATGGACGACCTGCTGCGCCTGCCGTCGGTGTCGCGCATCCACTTCATCGAATGCGGCGCCAATACCGGCGCCGAGTGGGGCAACGTCGCGCTGCCGACGGTGCAATACACGCATGGCATGCTGGCCTGCTCGGAGTACACCGGGGTGCTGCTGTCGACCCTGCTCGACCTGTGCGGCATCGACCGCAAGCGCGCCCGCTTCGTGCTGGCCGAAGGCGCCGACGGTTCCGGCATGACGCGCACCATCGCCATCGAACGCGCGCTCGACGACGTCATCGTGGCCTGGGGCCAGAACGGCGAAATGCTGCGGCCGGAAAACGGCTACCCGCTGCGCCTGGTGGTGCCGGGCGTACAAGGGGTGAGCTGGGTCAAGTATTTGCGCCGCCTCGAAGTGGGCGACCAGCCGTGGGACACCAAAGATGAAACCATCCACTACATCGACCTGATGCCGGACGGCCAGCACCGCCAGTACACCTCCATCCAGGAATGCAAGAGCGTGATCACCACGCCGTCCGGCGGCCAGAGCTTGCTCGACCGCGGCTACTACAACATCAGCGGCCTGGCATGGTCGGGGCGCGGGCGCATCAAACGGGTCGATGTCAGCACGGACGGCGGCCGCAACTGGCGCACCGCCCGCATCGAGGGGCCGGTGCAGAACAAGGCGCTGACGCGCTTTAATATCGACTGGGTGTGGGATGGCGGCAACGCCGTGCTGCAAAGCCGCGCCATCGACGACAGCGGCTATGTGCAGCCCAAGATCAACCAGTTGCGCGCGGTGCGCGGCACGCGCTCCATTTATCACAACAACGCCATCCAGTCCTGGCTGGTGTCGCCGAACGGCGAAGTCTCCAACGTGCAGGTGAGTTGATGAAAAAAACTATCCTCGCCGCGCTGCTGAACACCTGCTTGCTGGGCGCCTGCCTGCTGGCGCAGGCCGCCGACGCGCCGTGGCAAGCCATCGGCCGCGCCGCCACGCCGGCCGAAATCAAGGCCTGGGATATCGACGTGCGCGCCGATTTCCAGGGGCTGCCGAAAGGCCGCGGTTCGGTCGCCCAGGGCGAACAGGTCTGGGAAAGCCGCTGCGCCAGCTGCCACGGCAGCTTCGGCGAATCGAACGAGGTGTTCACGCCCATCGTCGGCGGCACCACCGACGCCGATATCAAGAGCGGTCACGTGGCCGCCCTGTCCAACGGCAGCGTGCCGCAACGCACCACGCTGATGAAGCTGGCCCACCTGTCCACGCTGTGGGACTATATCAACCGCGCCATGCCCTGGGACGCGCCCAAGTCGCTCAGCGCCGATGAGGTGTACGCCGTCACGGCCCACATCCTGAACCTGGGCGGCGTGGTGCCGTCCGATTTCGTGCTGAGCAACGACAACATCGCCGACGTGCAGCAGCGCCTGCCCAACCGCAACGGCCTGGTGCGCCAGCCCGGCCTGTGGGACGTCAAGGGCAAGCCCGATGTGCTCAACACCGCCTGCATGAGGAATTGCCCGACCGAGGCCAGGCAGACCTCCAGCCTGCCCGACTTCGCCCGCAACGCGCATGGCAACCTGGCCGAGCAGAACCGTCCGCTGGGCGGCGTGCGCGGCACCGACACCACGCGGCCGGCGCCTGCTGCGCTGGCGCTGGCGCCGGCCGCCGCCGTTACCGTCGCCTCGGCGGCGCCCGCTCCAGCCAGGGCCGCCGCCGGCGAGGCCGCGCGGGCACTGCTGAACAAGAACGGCTGCCTGGCCTGTCACAGCGTGACCAGCAAAATTATCGGCCCCCCCTTGCGCGACGTCGCCGCCAAGTACCAGGGCCGCGCCGACCGCGCCGCCTATCTGCAAGCCAAGATACGCAGCGGCGGCACCGGCACATGGGGCGCCGCCGCCATGCCGCCGCAAAGCCAATTGCAAGAAGCCGATCTGCAAGCCATCGTTCAATGGCTGGCCAGCGGCGCGCAATGAGCGGGCCAACCCGCAACCACCTGGAGACTGCTTGATGAACCCGAACCGTCGTACCGTATTGAAGACCAGCTCGGCCCTTGGCCTGCTGGTCGCCTGTGGCCTGGTGACCAGCAGGCAAGCGCTGGCCGCCACCGGCCGCGAAGGCTTCAGCGCCAAGACCCTGGCCGATGCGCTGGCCGCCGTCGGCGGCACGCCGGCCGACAGCAAGGACATCGTCATCACCTCGCCCGACATCGCCGAAAACGGCGCCGTGGTGCCGGTGAGCGTGGCGTCCAATATTCCCGGCACCAGCGAGATCTACTTCTTCGTCGAAAAAAATCCGAACCCGCTGGCCGCCATCTTCCGCATTCCGGAGGGCACCAACGCCGCCGTGCAGAGCCGCCTGAAGATGGGCCAGAGCACCAACGTGGTGGCCGTGGTGAAGACCGCCGACGGCAAGCTCTACTCGGCGACCAAGGAAACCAAGGTCACGCTGGGCGGCTGCGGCGGCTAATCAGTATCAGAACAGGAGCAGACATGGCAGATCCAATGAAAATCCGTGCCAACGCCGCCAACGGCGTCACGGAAGTCAAAGTACTGATGGCCCATCCGATGGAGACCGGCATCCGCAAGGACGCGGCCGGCAAGGTGGTGCCGGCGCACTACATCACCGACGTCACCGTCAAGCACGGCGAGCGCGTGGTGCTGCAGTGCCTGTGGGGCCAGTCGGTCTCGCAAAACCCCTACCTCGCCTTCAAGTTCAACGGCGGCGCCAAGGGCGACAGCGTCAGCGTCAGCTGGCAGGACAATCTGGGCGAAAGCCGCACCGACCAAGTCACCGTAGCCTGAGGCCGCCATCATGCCACTATCCCGTGTCACCTGGGCCAGCCTGCTGGGGCTGGTCGTTGCAGGCAGCGCCATAGCGCAAAGCGCCAGCGATGAGATCGCCAAATACCGCGCCATGCTGGCCGACGGCAACCCCGCCGAGCTGGTCGAAGGCCAGGGCGAAGTACTGTGGACCAGCAAGCGCGGTCCCAAACAGGCCACGCTGGAAGCCTGCGACCTGGGCAAAGGACCGGGCGTGGTGGCCGGCGCCTATGCCGAGCTGCCGCGCTATTTCAAGGACACCGGCAAGGTGATGGACGCCGAAGCGCGCCTGGTGCACTGCATGGTCACGCTGCAGGGCCTCGAGCGCGCCGACATCGTGCGCCAGCCGTTTTCGGAACAAGGCGAGCGCGCCACCGACATGGAGGCGCTGGCGGCCTATGTGTCGGGCGCCTCGCGCGACATGAAGATCAATCTGCCGCAGCAGCACGCCGAGGAAAAGGCCGCGTATGCGCGCGGCAAGCAAGCGTTCTTCTACCGCGCCGGCCCGCATGATTTTTCCTGCGCCTCCTGCCACGGCAAGAACGACCAGCGCATCCGCCTGCAAGACCTGCCCAACCTGCAGCAGGCGGCCGCCGCGCGCGGCGCCTTCGCCAGCTGGCCGGCCTACCGCGTCAGCCAGGGCGCGGTGCGCACCATGCAGTGGCGCATGGCCGACTGCTTCCGCCAGCAGCGCTTCCCGCAACTGGAATACAACTCCCAGACCGCCATCGACCTGATCACCTACCTCGGCGTCAACGCCAAGGGCGGCACGATGGCGGCGCCGGGCTTGAAACGCTGATACGGAGTGTCCATGCAAAGCAAATTCATCACCGCCGCCCTGCTGGGCGTGCTGGCTTCCGGCGCCGCACTGGCCGCCGGGCCTGCGGCCAGGGACAGCGCCGACCTGGCCGCGTTCAAGGCTTCGTTCCGCGACAAGAACGAAGCCACCGTCGACCGCCTGGAGCAGAGCGAGGCACAGCGCCTGTGTTCGCAGGATGCGCAGCGGCCGCTGAAGCCGGCGCAGCGCAAGCAGATCGAGCAGCAGGCCACGGCCAGCGTGCGCTATCCGGCCGACGGCAACTATCTGGGCGACTGGAAGGAAGGCGAGCAGGTGGCGCAGAACGGCCGCGGCCTGCAATCGTCCGATCCGAAAGGGACGACTGCCGGCGGCAACTGCTACGCCTGCCACAAGCTGGACCCGAAGGAAATCGCCTTCGGCAATATCGGCCCCAGCTTGCAGCAGTACGGCAAGCTGCGCGGCGGCCCGACGCCGGACAACCTGAAATACACCTGGGCCAAGATCTACAACGCGCATGCGTTCCAGGCGTGCTCGGTGATGCCGCGCTTCGGCGCCGCCGGCATCCTGACGGAAAAGCAGATGCGGGATGTGATGGCGCTGCTGCTGGCGCCTGAATCGCCGGTCAACCAGTAAGCCAACCTTAGCCGGCCCCCCCCATGCAACGACGCGAATTCATGCAAATGCTGGCCATCGCCAGCGCCGGCGGCCTGGCCCTGGCCGGCAAGGATGGCCTGGCCGCCACGCCCGGCGCCGCCGAGCAGCTGTATGCGGTGCCGAAATTCGGCAACGTCAGCCTGCTGCACATCACCGATTGCCACGCCCAGCTGCGGCCGCTGTATTTCCGCGAACCGAGCGTCAACCTCGGCATCGGCGCGGCGGCCGGCAAGGCGCCGCACCTGGTGGGCGACGCCCTGCTCAGGCAGTTCAAGATCGCGCCGAAGACGGCGCGCGCGCACGCCTACACCTACCTCGATTTTGCCGCCGCCGCCAAGGTGTACGGCAAAGTCGGCGGCTTCGCCCATTTGTCCACCCTGGTCCAGCAGCTGCGCGCCAGCCGGCCGCATGCCGTGCTGTGCGACGGCGGCGACACCTGGCAGGGCTCGGCCACGGCGCTGTGGAGCAACGGCCAGGACATGGTCGACGCCGCCAAGCTGCTGGGCGTGCAGATCATGGCGCCGCACTGGGAGTTCACGCTGGGCGCGCAGCGGGTGCAGGAAATCGTGCAGAAGGATTTCCAGGGCAAGGTGGATTTCGTCGCGCAGAACGTGGTGACGGCCGATTTCGGCGATCCCGTGTTCGCGCCCTACAGCTGGCGAGAAATGAACGGCGTGCCGGTGGCCGTGATCGGCCAGGCCTTCCCGTACACGCCGATCGCCAACCCGCGCCACATGGTGCCGGACTGGAGCTTCGGCATCCAGGAGGAGCGCTTGCAGGCGCTGGTCAAGGAAGTGCGCGCCAAGGGCGCCAAGGTGGTGGTGCTGCTGTCGCACAACGGCATGGATGTCGACCTGAAGCTGGCCAGCCGCGTGACCGGCATCGACGCCATCCTCGGCGGCCACACCCACGATGGCGTGCCGGCGCCGGTGGTGGTGTCCAACCAGGGCGGGCAGACGCTGGTGACCAACGCCGGCTCGAACGGCAAGTTCCTCGGCGTGCTCGATTTCGACGTGCGCGACGGCCGCATCCAGGGTTACCAGTACCGGCTGCTGCCGGTGTTCTCCAACCTGCTGCCGGCCGACCGCGCCATGCAGGCCCACATCGACGCGGTGCGCGCGCCGTTCCGCGCCAAACTGGATGAAACGCTGGCCGTCACCGAAGGCTTGCTGTACCGGCGCGGCAATTTCAACGGCAGCTGGGACCAGCTGATCGTCGACGGCCTGCTGGCGGTCAAGGGCGCCGACCTGGCGTTCTCGCCGGGCTTCCGCTGGGGCACCTCGCTGCTGCCGGGCGCGCCCATCACGCGCGGCGACCTGATGGACCAGCTGGCGATCACCTACCCGGCCACCACGCTGACCGAGATGACCGGCGCCACCATCAAGACCATCATGGAAGACGTGTGCGACAACCTGTTCCATCCGGACCCCTACTACCAGCAGGGCGGCGACATGGTGCGCGTGGGCGGCATGCACTACACCTGCACGCCGGCCGCGGCCAGCGGGAGGCGCATCAGCGACATGCGGCTGGGCGGCAAGCTGCTCGACGCGGACAAGACCTACAAGGTGGCCGGCTGGGCGCCGGTGGCCGAGGGCGCCAGCGGCGCGCCGATCTGGGACGTGATGGAAACCTATCTGCGCGCCCATCCGGTGGTGCGCGCGCGCCGTCCCGACCAGCCGACGCTGGTGGGCACGGCCGGCAATCCCGGCCTGGCCGCCTGAGCCGCCGTGGCCGACGCCCTGCCCGCGCCCCTGCTGCCGCCGCTGCGCGATCTGCGGGCGGAACTGGCCGCGCTGGCGGCGCCGTCGGCGGTGCTGGTGCTGCTGGTGTCGCGCCGGGACTGCCCGTATTGCCTGGAAGTGCGGCGCAACTATCTGGCGCCGCTGCTGCGCGAAGGCAATCCGCGCCTGGTGCTGCGTGAACTGGAAAGCGATACAGTGGAGCGGTTGGTCGACGCCGCCGGACAGCCGCAGCCCATCGCCGAAGTATTGCGCCAGCTGCATGTGAGCTTCTTCCCCACCGTGCTATTTCTCGGCGGCGCAGGCCGCACGCTGGCCGCGCCCTTGCCCGGCCTGGACCAGGCCGGCTTTTACGGCGCCTATCTGGAGGGCCGCCTGCAACAGGCGCAAGCCGCCGCCCTCGCCTCGCCCAAGGAAACCCCATGAACCTCGTCCGCCGACTGCTGTTGCTGGCTGCCGTGCTGCCCGTGCTGACGGCCCAGGCCCAGGCCGTTCAGGACATCGTGCTCAAGCCGATCCAGGCCAGCCCCCATGTCTATTACTTCCAGGGGGCAGCCGGCATGGCCAGCCAGGCCAACCAGGGCTTCATGTCGAACGCCGGTTTTGTCGTCACGCCGGCCGGCGTGGTGGTGTACGACGCGCTGGCCACGCCGGCGCTGGGCGCCGCCATGCTGCGGGCGATCCGCCTGGTGACATCGGCGCCGCTGAAGCTGGTGATCGTCGGCCACTACCACGCCGACCATTTCTACGGCCTGCAAGCGCTGCGCCAGCCCGGCGTGGTGATCGCCGCCCACCGCAACGGCCGCGACTACCTGCGCTCGGACCTGGCGCGCGAACGGCTGGCGCAGCGCCGCGCCGAGCTGGCGCCGTGGGTGGATGAACGCACGGAACTGGTGGCGGCCGACCGCTGGCTGGACTTCGCCGACGGCCAGCCGTGGCGCTTCGAACTGGGCGGCCTGCACTTCCGCGTGATCGACAGCAGCGGCGCCCACTCGCCGGAAGACTTGCTGATGCTGGTGGAGGAAGACCACGTGCTGTTCGCGGGCGACCTGTTCTTCAGCGGCCGCCTGCCGTATGTCGGCGACGCCGACAGCAAACGCTGGCTGCAGGCGCTCGACCGCATGCTCGACGCGCAGCCGGCGGTGGTGATCCCCGGCCACGGCCCGGCCTCGCGCGCGCCGCGCCAGGACATGCTGCTGACCCAACGCTATCTGCGCTACCTGCGCGAACAGATGGGCAATGCCGTGCAGGAACTGCTATCCTTCGATGAGGCCTATGCGCGCACCGACTGGTCCGCGTACCAGGACTATCCCGCCTTCGGCCAGGCCAACCGGCTCAACGCCTATGGCACGTATCTGCTGATGGAAAAAGAAACTCTGCAATCTGGCAAGGAGCCCAAATGAAACTCTTCCGTATCCTGTTGTTGCCCTTGATGCTGCTGTGCGCCCAGGCGGCGCAGGCCGAGGCGCCGCGCGTGGAAAAAGTGGTCTATCACTTCAGCGAGAGCGGCAACGCCATGGGCGGCCTGCGCAACATCCGCAACCACCTGGACGCCAGCCCCAATGCGCAGATCGTGGTGGTGGCGCTGGGCGGGGGCATCGACTTCATGCTCGAAGGCGCGCTGGACAAGAACGGCAATCCGTACGAGGTGGTGGTGCAGGAGCTGGCGGCCCGCCATGTGCAGTTCCGCGTCTGCAACAACACTCTGAAAGCGCGCAAGCTCGGCAAGGACAAGGTGCTGCCGGAAGCGACCATCGTCCCCTCCGGCGTGGCGGAAATCAGCCGATTGCAGGCAATCGAAGGCTACGCCTACATCAAGCCGTAGCCCCACCGCTGCGCTCTCTCCAGCCAGCCTGGCAGGCCGGTCGACAGCGGCTTCCCTTTACCCCGGGCATAACGAAATGGCGCGCAAGCGGTATCATGCGCGCTGGATCGTCTTCAAGGAAATGCCATGACAGTACAGGGAAAAGTTTATTTGATCGGCGCGGGGCCGGGCGCGGCCGACCTGATTACGGTGCGCGGCGCGCGCCTGCTGGCGCAGGCCGACGTCGTGCTGTACGACGCGCTGGTCACGCCGGAGATGCTGGCCCTGTGTCCGCAGGCGCAGCTGATCTCGGTCGGCAAGCGCTCCGGCCAGCGCTCGACCGCGCAGACGCTGATCAACCAGCAGCTGGTCGAATCGGCCCAACACCACCGGACGGTGGTGCGGCTCAAGGGCGGCGACCCGATGCTGTTCGGCCGCGCCGACGAGGAATTGCGCGCGCTGGAGGCCGAGGGCATCGAGGTCGAAGTCGTGCCCGGCATCACCACCGCGCTGGCCGCGGCCGCGGCCAGCAAGCAGCCGCTGACGCGGCGCGGCGTGGCCCGCAGCGTGGCCTTCTTCACCTCCAGCACCGCGCCCGACGAACCGCAGCACCCGGCGCTGCCGGCCACCGACACGCTGGTGCAATACATGGGCGGGCGCGAAGCGATCGCCACCGCCACCCGCCTGCTGGCCGAGGGCCGCCGGCCGGATCTGCCGGTGGTGGTGATAGAAAACTGCAGCCGCGCCGACCAGCGGATAGCGCGCCTGACGCTGTCGGACCTGGCCGACGGACTGGAAGCGGCGCACGGCCCGGTGCTGGTCATGATCGGCGAAGCGCTGCAACAGCGTTTACACCAGCCAAGTTGACGGCGGTCCGCCGCAGGAAAAGAGCAATACGGGACGGCGCCGAGCAACTGATGCAGTGGAGACGGACGCAGCTTAATTAACCGGCGAACTGTCTTGACTGGCGGGTCCGCTTTAACAGTTGCAGATGCCGCAAATCGCATCCAGTTTCTCCAATGCGGCATCAAGCACCTTGCTGTGCCCACCGCCCCACGGATGTTTCGTGGCGCCGCGCTCTTCCCAGTCAAACGACTTTGGCTGAAACGCAAGGACGTAGCCAACTTCATTTTTCGGTCCCTGAACTACGACTGCAAAGGGGTTGTCAGCATTGAATGCTGCATGCGTCATGGGGAAACCAATCACGATGCCGGTTCGCTCATTGAAAGCTTGTGAGGACGAAACCAGGAGCGGATGCACTCCTGGCATCTCCTTGCCAGCGTGTGGGCTGTGGTTCACGTAGATGATTTCCCCTCGCTCAGGAACCCATTTGACGGTCGTCTTTGCCACCATCAGAGAATTTCCTTACCAATCGGGGCGAACGCCATCACTTCACCACCGTGCTTTTTCTTGTCGAAAGAGACCAGCATTTCGGCCAAAGTCGGTTTACGGTCTATCGTCTCCACGATGATCTTGCCTGGCTGGGCAATGACACGCACATGTGTACCATCGGAAATGCCCGCCGCCTTCGCGATCATTTTATTCAGGCGCAATGCAAGACCGTTGCCCCATGTATTGATGGAAGTTTCAACTGCTTGTTGAGCCACGATAACTCTCCTTAAAAATTGCATCTCGTAGACACATGGTATCAACCGACTTTTTTTGTGTCAACATCGTTGATACGGCAATCGGCGATAGCCGCTACGCCTGACGCACGCGGGTTTTGTCGTTTCGCGAAAAATGGGGCATGCCGGAGCCAGCGAGACACACATTGCCACTGCCAAGCAATGCAACAGCTAAATCATTGATTTATATGGGGAGTTGTGGTGCGGCTGGCGGGGATCGAACCCACGACCCTTGGCTTCGGAGGCCAATACTCTATCCACTGAGCTACAGCCGCGCTGGGGGAATTTCTGAAGTGTGCCGTAGGATACCGTTTTTATCGAGGGCCGTCCATGGAAAGTGTCGTTTTGAGCATCTTAGCGTTTCCATGCAGGCATTTTTGAGTCTATAATCGCCCGTTTGGTGAAGGTTTTGCAAGGCAGCTGGTTGATACATTTCTTCTCACGCCACCCGGCTTCGAAATTAGTCTGTTAAGGAAATCATGAGCGACGCACATAACGAACACGAATCCGCCATCAGAACGCCCAAGCAGCTCGTTGCTGCTGTTGTCGGCTTCTTTGGAGTCACAGTAATTGGCATCATCCTGCTGGTGCAGTACGTGACCGCAGACAAATTGACCGGCACCGGCTCCAATAGCCAGGCCCCGGAAGAAATCGCCACCCGCATCGCCCCCGTCGCCGACACCGGCTTTACGCTGAAAGATTCCAGCGCACCGAAGGTGCTGCAGACTGGCGAAGCCATCTACACCTCGACCTGCGCGGCCTGCCACGGTAGCGGCGCCGCCGGTGCGCCGAAGTTCGGCGACGCCAGCGCCTGGAGCGCGCGCATCGCCCAAGGTTACGATACCGTGCTCAAGCACGCTCTCGAAGGCCTGCGCGCCATGCCTGCCAAAGGCGGCAACCCGGATCTGGACGACGTGGAAGTGGCGCGCGCCGTGGTCTACATGGCCAACAAAGGCGGCGCCAAGTTCAAGGAGCCTGAAGTACCGGCGCCGGCAGCGGCCACGCCAGCCAAGTAAGCCCAGCCTCTCCAGAAGAACCGGCCCCAAGCGGCCGGTTTTTTTACGCCCGTATCATTTGCGGCCGGTGACGATCTGGTATTTCTTCAGCTTGTCGTACAGGGTTTTGCGCGGCACCATCAGGTTGTCCGCCGCCAGGCCGACGTTGCCGTCGGCCGCCGACAAGGCCTGCACGATCAGCTCGCGTTCGCGATGGTCGACCTGCTGCGGCAGCGACAGCGCCGCGCCGTCGGCCAACGGCGCCGGCACAGGCGCCGCCGCGGCGGCGATGCCAAGCACCAGCCGCTCGGCGAAGTTGCGCAACTCGCGCACATTGCCCGGCCAGTCCGCCGCCTGCCATTGCGCCATCTGCTGCGCGCTCCAGTCCGGCATTGGGCGATGGTAGCGGGCCGCCGCCTCGGCGGCGAAGTGGGCCAGCAGCAGCGGGATATCGTCGCGCCGGTCGCGCAGGCGCGGCAGGTCGATGCTGACCACGCCGATGCGGTAGTACAAGTCCTCGCGGAACAAGCCCTGCGCGCTCAACTGTAATAGATCAAGTTTGGTGGCGGCGACGATGGAGCAATCGAGCGCGACGGTCTCGTTGGCGCCCAGCCGTTCCAGCCGCCGCTCCTGCAACACGCGCAGCAGCTTGACCTGCAGGGCCATCGGCATGCTTTCGATCTCGTCGAGGAAGACGGTGCCGCCCTGCGCGTACTCCAGCTTGCCGATGCGGCGCTTTTGGGCGCCGGTGAAGGCGCCCGCCTCGTGGCCGAAGATCTCGCTTTCAAACACCGATTCCGGCAGCGCGCCGCAGTTGATGGCGACGAAGTTGCCCTTGCGGCCGCTGGCGGCGTGCAGCAGGCGCGCGGCCACTTCCTTGCCGGTGCCGGTCTGGCCGTTGATCAGCACGTCCACGCCGGCCGGGGCGATGTTGCGGATCAGGATTTTCAGTTGCTCGATGGCTGACGAGCGGCCGACCAGGTCGGGCACGTCCGGATGTTGGGCGCGGGCGCTGCGCAGCTGGCGGTTTTCCAGCACCAGCCGGCGCCGTTCCTGGGCGCGGCGCACCGCTTCCAGCAGGCGCCCGGCCGCGAACGGTTTCTCGATGAAGTCGTAGGCGCCGCTGCGCATCGCCGCCACCGCCATCTCGACGTCGCCATGGCCGGTGACCACGATGACCGGCAATTCCGCATCCAGCGCGGCGGCCTGCGCCAGCAGCTCCAGGCCGGAGCGGCCCGGCAGGCGCACGTCGGTGACGATCACGCCGGGGTAATCGGCGCGCAGCAGCGCCAGCGCTTCCTCAGCGCTGGCGCAGGCCTGCACGCTGAAGCCGCCCAGTTCCAGCGTCTGGCTGGTGGCCAGGCGCAGCGCGGCTTCATCTTCGATCAAAATAGCCTGCACTTTATGCTCCCTCTTGTTGTAGTGGCAGGCGCAGCTCGAAGCGCGCGCCGCCACCGGCCTGATTATGCGCCGTCAACTGGCCGTTCATGGCCTGCACGATGGATGACGAGATCGCCAGCCCCAGGCCCAGCCCCTTGCCGGACGGCTTGGTGGTGAAGAACGGCTCGAACAGATGCGCCACCACCTGATCCGGTAGGCCGGCGCCGCTGTCGCTGATGCTCACCAGCGCGCAGGCGCCGTCGCGCTCCAGGCGGATAGCCACTTCGCGCCGCTCGGCCGTCTCCACCGCGTCGAGCGCGTTGCGCAGCAGGTTGATCAGCACCTGCTCGATGCGCACGCTGCTGCCGGTCACTTGCAGGCCGTCGGCAGCGGCGATGTCGAGCGCGACGGCGTGGCGGCGGAACTCGCTCTCCAGCAAGAACGCCGAAGCCCGCACCGAGGCCGCCAGGTCGACCACGGCCACCGTTTCATCCTTGCGCGCAAAGCCCTTCAGCTGGCCGATGATGGCGCCCATGCGCGCGCTGGCCTCGCTGATGTGGCCGAGGTTGCCCTCGACCTGCCCGCCCTGCCCGCGCGCCAGGAACACGCGGGCGTTGTCGGCGAAGGCGCGGATCGCGGCCAGCGGCTGGTTCAGTTCGTGGGTGATGCCGGCCGCCATCTGGCCCAGCATCGCCAGCTTGCCCGCCTGGACCAGCTCGTTCTGCGTGGAGCGCAGCAGATGCTCGGTCTCCTGCAGCTTGGCGTACTTGCTCTCCAGATGCTGATTGGTGGTGCGCAGTTGTTGCGTGCGTTCGACGATCTTGTCGTCCAGTTCGTCGGCCGCCTTTTGCAGCGCGGCGGCCGAGGCCATGCGCTCTTCCAGGCGACGGCGGCGCTGGTGCAGCGCCCAGCTCGACACCGCCGCGCAGGCCAGCAGCAGCGCCGCCGCAGCGGCCCACTGCACGCCGGTGCGCACCACGCGCGACTGGCCGGGAAACAGCATCAGCTGCCAGCCCAGCTGGCCCACCGGCTGCGTGACGAACAGGTCGGAATGGCCGCCCAGCGGCGTGATCTTCTGGCCGGTGTACTGCTGGGTATGCGCCAGTTGGCGCTCGGTGGCCGCGTCCAGCGCGTGCAGGCTGCGGTAGATCCAGTCCGGGCGGTTGCTGAGGAAGATGACGCCGGTGCTGTCGGCCAGCACGATGGCGTCGTCGCTGCTGCGCCAGGTGCGTTCGAAATCGGCCAGGCTGATCTTCACCGCCACCACGCCGGCGACCGGACCGCCGGCGGTGCCGTTGCGGTACACCGGCTGCGCGATGAAGTAGCCGGCCTCGCTGGTGCTGGTGCCGATGCCGTAGAAGCGCCCCGCCCTGCCATGCAGCGCGGCGTCGAAATAGGGGCGATAGGAAAAGTTCTTGCCGACGAAGCCCAGCGGCTGGTCCCAGTTGCTGGCGCCTATGGTCAGGCCGTCGCGGTCCATCACGTAGATGGCGCCCACCTTGGCTTGCTGCTGGATGGTTTGCAGCGCGCTGTTGAGGCGGGTGATCGCCGTCGCATCGGACGGATGGGCCAGCGCTTCGATCAGGTCGGGCTGGAAGCCCAGTACAAAAGGCAGCGTTTCATATTTTTGCAGCAGCGATTGCAGGTCCGGCGCCATCAGTTGCAGCTGGCGCTGGCCCTGCCGCCGCAGTTCCTCGCGCGCGCGCCAGGTGCCGGCCAGGTAGGACCCGGCCATCACGCCCAGCGCGCACACGAGTGCGAACAGCAGTAGCAGGTTTTTTTGAGCGCGCATACGCTGATTCTACTGCACCTGCTCAGTCCACCGCCGCCATGCGCATCTCGTCGTTGTGGTGGCGCTGCTGCTCTTCCATCACCAGCTGGCCCAGCTCGCGCTTGAGCGCGTTGAACTCGGCGGCGGACGGGTCGCGCAGGCGCGGCAAGTCCACCATCAGGTCGCGCTTGACGGTGCCGGGACGGTAGGTCATCACCACGATGCGGTCGGCGAGATAGATCGCTTCCTCGATGCTGTGGGTGACGAAGATGATGGTCTTCTTCAGCTCGGCCCAGATGCGCAGCAGTTCGTCCTGCAGGTTGCGGCGCGTCAGCGCGTCGAGCGCGCCGAACGGTTCGTCCATCAGCATGATCGGCGAATCGAGCGCCAGCACGCGGGCGATGGCGACCCGCTGGCGCATGCCGCCGGACAGGTCTTTCGGGAAGCGGTGCTTGAAATCGCTCAGCGACAGCATGCCCAGCAGCTGATCGACCTTGGCCGTGATTTCGGCCTGCGGCATGCCCTTGATTTCCAGGCCGAAGGCGATGTTCTTTTCCACCGTCATCCAGGGGAACAGCGCGTACTCCTGGAACACCATGCCGCGTTCCGGGCCGGGGCCGGTGACCAGCTTGCTATCGGCGGCGATGGTGCCGGACGACGGCAGCGAGAAGCCGGCGATCGCGTTCAGCAGCGTCGACTTGCCGCAGCCCGAAGGCCCCAGCAGGCAGACGAACTGGCCTTGCGGGATCTCCAGGTTGATGTCCTTGAGCGCGATCACTTCGCGGCTGTCGGTCTTGAAGACCTTGTTGACGGCTTGGACTTCGATATGGCTCATGTCAGTTCTCCAGGCCGCGGTGCCAGCGCAGCAAATGATTGTTCAGTTTGTTCATGCCGACGTCGATGACCAGGCCCAGCAGGCCGATGCTGATCATGCCGGCGATGATCTTGTCGGACCAGAAGTATTCGCGCGCCTCGAGGATGCGGAAGCCGAGGCCGTTGTTCACGGCGATCATCTCCGACACGATCACCACGATGAAGGCGGTGCCGATGCCGATCCGCACGCCGGACAGGATGTAGGGCACGGCGGCCGGCAGCATCACGCGGACAAACATGGTGCGCTGGCTGACGCCGAGGTTGCGGGCGGCGCGGATGTAGATGCCGTCCACCTGGCGCACGCCGGCGATGGTGTTGACCAGCACCGGGAAGAAGGCGCCCAGCGCGATCAGGAACACGGCCGGCGCATTACCCAGGCCGAACCATAAAATCGCCAGCGGAATGTAGGCGATCGGCGGAATCGGCCGCAACACCTGCATCAGCGGATTGAACCACGCATACATGCGCTGGCTCGATCCCATCAGCAAGCCCAGCGGCAGCGCCAGGCCGGCGCCGATGGCGAAGCCGACGATCACGCGGTACATGCTGCTGAAGGTGTCGCCCAGCAGCTCGCCGGACAACGCCCAGCCCAGCCACGATTGCGCGGCCGGATCGTAGGCCGTCAGCGGCAGCAGGTATTCGATCCACTTGTGCACCACCGCCAGCGGCGACGGCAGCACCTGGGGGTTGACCCAGCCCAGCATGGCGCTGGCTTGCCACAGGGCGACGATAAGGATGGGCACGACCGCGCCCGAGGCGGATTGCAGCCAGTCTTGCTTGCTCATGATGTGTCTCCGTTTTATTGAACGCAGTTATTGAATGCCGAGACTCTTCTTGGCCGCGTCCAGCAGGTCGGTCTTGACCCAGTCCTTGGCCACCGGTGCGGCGCGCATCTTGCCTGTGCCATATTTGGCCATGACGTCGGTGGTGATCTGGATGTGCTCGGCGGTGATGTCGTAGCTGTAAGGCGAGTTGCTGATGGCGTCGTCGAAATCGTCCTTGCTGATCTGGTTCTTGAAGATCACTTCACGCACGTATTTCTCGGCGACCGGCTTGTTATCGATGAACAGCTTGGTGGCCTGCACGAAGCAGTTCATGAACTTGGCGGCGGTGGCGCGGTGCTCCTTGTAGAACTTCTCGCTCATCACCATGGTGCGCACCGGCGCGCCGATCGGCGTATCGTAGGGCTTCATCACTTCCACCCCGTAGCCTTTGTTGATGGCTTGCGAGGATTGCGGTTCGCTTTGCATGATGGCGTCGAGGTTCTTGCCCATCAGTGCCTGGTTCAGGTCGGCGAACGCCAGGAATATCAGTTGCACATCCTTGCCCGGCTGGTCGGAGGCGGTCAGGCCGGCCTGGGCCAGTTCGGCGATCAGCAGCACCTCGTGGATGCCGCCGCGCGTGACGCCGACCTTCTTGCCCTTCAAGTCCTTGACCGACTTGATGTTGCTGCCGGGACGGGCGACCAGGCGCGCGCCGCCCTTGGCGAAACCGGCCACCACATAGATCGGCGCGCCGTTGGCGCGGCCGGAGATGGCGGCCTCGGAGGCGGTGGCGCCGACGTCGAGCTCGCCGGCCAGGATGGCTTGCATCACGTCCGGGCCCTTGGCGAAGACGTGCTCCTCCACCTTGATGCCGCACTTGGGCGCGATTTCCTTGATGTACGAGACGGCGCCGTAGTGGGCGAACTTGAGGTTGCCGAGGCGGACCACTTCCTGGGCCTGTGCGGTGGACGCAGCGGCGGCGATGGCGAGCGTCAGGGATAACAGACGGAACTTGGACATGCTTGTCTCCTTTGTGGTTGTAGTTACCGGGAGACATTGCAGCTTCCGTGCCAAGCATGGCCGTATCATGCAACCCATTGATTTTCAAGGAGTGTTACTGTTGCAGCGCTCCGTGCGCTACGCGGAAATCCGCAATTCCACCAGATAGCTGTGCGGAAGTTCGCCAAGATTACAATAACGTGTCGCACGTTTACTTAGCCACTATAAGTCCCAATCCTGCCGAAATTCTTTGAAAAATAGCCCCTATAACACCCTAAAAAAATTTCAAAAAAGTTACATCAAGGAATTTTGGATCGTATAAGGTCTATTTTTGACGTACACTAACCATCGATAGTCCTTATGATAGCCAATGGAGTCGAAAATGGAGTGTCGCTTCCAAATCTTTCAAGACAACACTTGGAAAGATTGTGCTTTGTTAACCTTACTCAATCCTGCCGCTGGCGATCCACGCACGTCATGCATCTTTGAATACGATCTGGACTATGCCTTCGAGCCAGGTGCAGAGCCGGTGTCATTGCATTTCCCCGTTACAGCAGAAATGCAAAAGCTGGATCAATGGCCAGCCTTCATTTTCGATCTCATTCCCCAAGGGAGCGGTCGCACCTATCTGCTAGGGCAACTAGCTCTCAACGACGGGCCGACCGCTGACTTCCCGCTGATGTGTGCCGGAGCATTCGGCCCGATAGGACGAGTGCGCGTCGTGGAAGCCGTGCAGTACTATGCAAATCACATAGCGCGACATGACGGCGGCAAGCCGCTGCATGGATTTTCGCTGGAGGAAATAATCGGACGTGGAGACGCATTTAACGAACGAATGCTGATACACAGTATGTTGGCGGCCGGCAGTTTGGGAGTACAGGGAGCGGCTCCGAAATATTTGCTGACGACCGACCATGAGGGCAAATGGCATGCGGACGGCGCATTGCCGGATCAACAGGCATTTGAACATTTCATCGTGAAGCGTCCTCGCGGTAAGGCGCCCAACGACTTTAAAGTTTTGAAAAATGAAGCGAGCTATATGAAGGTGGCCAGAGCAATGGGCTTGCGTACTTCGGGCGAGCTCCGCTATCAAGACGACACTCTGTTCATTCCACGCTTTGACCGACTTGTCAAAGATAATCAGGTGCTTCGACTGCATCAAGAGAGCGTCGCATCCATAGCTGGCATTGTGGGATTCGAGACGACTCCAAGCCAATTCAATCTATTGAAAGCAATATGCTCCGTGGTTGACGATAAACTGACTGAAACAATCGAATTCCTGAAGCGCGACGTATTAAATCTGGCTATGCGCAATACAGACAATCATGCGCGCAATACCGCCGTACAAAAAAATGACGGGTACGTGCGCCTCACGCCCTTGTTTGATTTTGCCCCTATGTATTTGGACCCGGCAGGCATTCCGCGGGCCGCCCGCTGGTATCACCCGGACACAAACAAGGAGCTTCAACATTGGCGAGATATCTTAGCCACCCTTGAATTGCCGGACGAAGAGAGAAATCAAATCCGTCTTGAACTCTACCGCTTCGGTCACCAACTCACCGCACTGGAACACCACATGCAAGAAGCGGGAATCGACGACGATATTGTCGCCTTCCTGCGGCCTCACATTGCCGTACAAATCCAGCAACTGCAGTCGCTAGACGAGGAACATCATGGCGCGAACTAAAAAACCTGTCGATAAGGAACATCTTCGGCAACGTCGGGCTGAACTTTACGATGCAATCGCCAAAGGAGAACTTACGCTCCAACATGCGGTAAAAGAAATGCGCAACATATCCCGCTTGACCCAGGCCGAATTCGCCACACATCGCGGCGTCAGCACGAAAACAATCAAGGAAATCGAGAGCGGAAAAGGTAATCCAACGGTACAAACTCTCAACCGCATCGGGCAGTTTTTTGGACTGGAGGTTGCATTTGTTCGCAGCGAAAGTCTGCGTGGACAGAAACCGCAGTTGGCAACGGCCGAAGTACCTCCACCGCCAGCGACAATGCGAGACCCCGTGGACGATGCGCGCAATCTTATGCTAAGACTGGAAGACATCAAAAACCTCGCCAGTCCATCCACAGAACTTCAAGAGCTACTGAAAAATCTTGAATCGAATCTAAAAGTAACCGATTCAACACGCGCCCTACAAAAAGAAATCGAGGCGATCGCAAAGGCGGGCCAAGTAATCAGTGCGGCCGAGAAAATGCAACGCCAAATCCAGCCACCAGCCGCACTGACACAATGGCTATCAGATTTAGATAAAGTCAATAAAATCCTGACCCCTCTCAATCTACCGAAGCTGACTGGAAAAAAATAAGCCAACGCAAGCTCTACTGCTCCGTTCACCTGCACAGGCCGAAGGCCCTGCGGTCGGCGAAGTAGCGGTAGGTGAAGGTGCGCATCGGGTACTTGGTCAGCGCGATCTCGAAAGCGGGCGGCACCACGTCGAAGCGTTCCGGCAGCTTGTCCTTCACGCGCAGGCGCACGCGCCAGATCGTGTCGTCGCTGGTGGCGCCAGCGACCAGCATGTCCGGCACCTTGGGGATCACATCGACGATTTCCGGCCGCGAGTTGGTGGCGCGCTGGTAGAAGCTGACCAGTTCCGCCTTGGCGATCACCGGGCCCTTGGGCGTGGTGACGTGGTATTCACGGCTCAGAAACATGGCCCGCTCGCCGCGCGGCACCAGGTAGACGAAGGTGAACTCGGCGCCGCCGTCCGGCAGCGTCACCGGCGGCGTGGTCGACACGCTGATCCCGCGCGGCAAGTCGTAGCGCGAGCCCTGCTGCCAGGTGGCGCACTCCGGCGTCTTGGCCATGTAGACATCGACCGGCGTGAACGAATCGCCGCAAGCGGCCAGCAGCAGGGGCAAAGCGAGGAGTGCGGAATAACGCAGGCGCATGGGATACCGGTTTCTTGTGACTCGAAGCCCGTAGTTTACCCTGAAATGAAAAAGGGCCGCATCGCTGCGGCCCCTTGTTGCGTCTATGCGGTCGTTACCACATGATCACGCGGTCTTTTGGTTCCAGGTACATCTTGTCGCCCGGCTTGACGTTGAAGGCGTCGTAGAAGCCTGGCTGGTTGCGCATCGGGCCGTTGGCGCGGAACTGGCCGGGCGAGTGCGGATCGGTCTTGATCTGCACGATCTGCTGCGCTTCACGCATCTTCAAGCGCCATACCTGCGCGAAGCCCATGTAGAAGCGCTGGTCGCCGGTCAGGCCGTCGATGACAGGCGCTTCCTTGCCGCCCAGCGACAGCTTGTAGGCCTTGTAGGCAATCGCCACGCCGCTGTTGTCGGCGATGTTCTCGCCCAGGGTCAGTGCGCCGTTGACGTGGTAGCCAGGCAGCGGGCTGAACTGGTTGTACTGTTCCACCAGCATCTTGGTCTTGGCCGCGAAGTTCTTGTGGTCGGCAGCGGTCCACCAGTCACGCAGGTTGCCGTCACCGTCGTACTGCGCGCCCTGGTCGTCGAAGCCGTGGCTGATTTCGTGGCCGATCACGCCGCCGATGGCGCCGTAGTTGACCGCGTCGTCGGCGTCAGCATTGAAGAACGGCGCCTGCAGGATCGAGGCCGGGAATACGATCTCGTTCATTTCCGGGTTGTAGTAGGCGTTGACGGTTTGCGGCGTCATGCCCCACTCGGCGCGGTCGATCGGCTTGCCCAGCTTGGCCAGTTCCTTGTTGTACTCGAACTCGCGCGAGCGCATCACGTTGCCCACCAGGTCATCCTTGGCCACGGTCAGCTTGGAGTAATCGCGCCAGTGGTCCGGGTACGCGATCTTGGTGGTGAACTTGGCCAGCTTTTCCTGCGCCTGTTTCTTGGTGACCGGGCTCATCCAGTCCAGCTGGTCGATGCTGACCTTGTACGCGGCCAGCAGGTTGTTGACCAGCGCCTGCATGCGCGCCTTGCGCTCGGCCGGGAAGTTCTGCTCGACGTAGATCTTGCCGACGGCTTCGCCCAGCGCGCCTTCGGTCACGGACACGCCGCGCTTCCAGCGTGGACGCTGTTCGGTCACGCCGCTCAGCACGGTGCCGTAGAAGGCGAAGTTCTCATCGACGTAGGCTTTGCTCAGGTAAGGCGCGCCCGAACGCAGCAGCTGCCAGCGGAAGTAGGACTTCAGCGTATCGAGCGGGGTCTTGGCCAGCAGCGCGGTCATGCCCTTCAGGTAGCTCGGCTGGCCGACGATCACGTACTTGACCTTGCCGGTCACGCCGGCGTCGGTCAGGTAGGCGTTCCAGTCAAAGCCCGGCGCGACCTTGCCCAGCTTGGCGATGTCGACCTTGTTGTAGGCCTTGACCGGGTCGCGCAGTTCGACCTTGGTCCACTGGATCTTGGCCAGTTCTTTTTCGAATTCAACGATGCCGTGCGCGGTGACGGCGCCGTGCTGGTCGCCTGCCATGGTCAGCATCTTGCCGATGTGCAGTTCATACTTGGCCAGCGCATCGGCCATCTTCTTGTCGTCCGCCTTCAGGTAGTAATCGCGGTCCGGCAGGCCCAGGCCGTCCTGGCCGATGTCGACCACATACTTGGTCGAATCCTTGTTGTCCTGGTGGATGCCGTAGCCGTAGGGCGCGGTCACGCCGATTTTGTTCAGGTGCGAGATCAGCGCCGGCAGCTGCTTCTTGTCGTTCACGGCGGCGATCTTCGCCAGTTCCGCGTTCAGCGGGGTCAGGCCCAGCTGTTCCAGCCTGGCTTCGTCCATGAAGCTGCTGTAGAAGTCGCCGATGCGCTGGGCTTCAGGGCCGCCGGCCTTGTTGGCGGCGGCGCCTTCGATGATGGCGCGCAGTTGCGGCTGGATGTCGTCGCGCAGCTTGGCGAAGCTGCCCCAGCTGGCTTTGTCCGCCGGGATTTCAGTCGTGGCCAGCCATTTGCCGTTCATATGGGTGAACAGGTCGTCCTGCGCGCGTACCGCTGGATCGATGTATTCCACCGCGATGCCGGAAGCGAGCTTGGCGTTTGCTACTTGGGCGCTGGCCGGAGCTACACTTGTGGTGTTGTCGGCGGCGCCCGCCAGGCCTGCGATCAGGCTCAGGGTCAATGCACTTACGAGATGACGTTTCACGAAAATATCCTCTTGATTTAATAAAGACCAATCCACGATGTTTGGCCCTGTTGCGCTTTATATCACAGGGCCGCCACGGGATAAAGTGTTACCACATGATGACGCGGTCTTTTGGCGCCAGATACATTTTATCGCCGGGTTTTACGCCAAAAGCGTTGTAAAAACCCGGCTGGTTGCGCACCGTGCCGTTGGCGCGGAACCGGTCCGGCGAATGCGGATCGGATTTGAGGTAAACGATTTGCTGGGCGTCGCGGATCTTGCTGCGCCACACCTGGCCAAAGCCCATGTAGAAGCGCTGCTCGCCGGTCAGGCCGTCGATCACCGGCGACGGCTGGCCGTTGAGCGAGATCTGGTAAGCCTTGAGCGCGATCGCCGCGCCCGAGTTGTCGGCGATGTTCTCGCCCAGGGTCAGCTCGCCGTTGACGTGGTAGCCCTTGACCGGGCTGAAGGCGCTGTACTGCTTGACCAGCATCTTGCTCTTGGCCGCGAAGTTCTTGTGGTCGGCCTTGGTCCACCAGTCGCGCAGGTTGCCGTCGCCGTCGTACTGGGCGCCCTGGTCGTCGAAGCCGTGGCTGATCTCGTGGCCGATCACCGCGCCGATGGCGCCGTAGTTGACGGCGTCGTCGGCGTCGGCGTTGAAGAACGGCGGTTGCAGGATGGCGGCCGGGAACACGATCTCGTTGAGCTCCGGGTTGTAGTAGGCGTTGATGGTCTGCGGCGTCATGCCCCATTCGTCGCGGTCGACCGGCTTGCCGAGCTTGTTCACTTCCTTGTTGTAGTCGAACTCGCGCGAGCGGCGCACATTGCCCACCAGGTCATCCTTGACCACCACCAGCGACGAGTAGTCGCGCCACTTGTTCGGATAGCCGATCTTGACCATGAACTTGGCCAGCTTGGCCTGCGCCTGTTCCTTGGTGGCCGGGCCCATCCAGTCCAAGGTGGTGATGCTTTGCTTGAAGGCCGCCAGCAGGTTCTGCACCAGCGCCTCCATGCGCGCCTTGCGCTCGGCCGGGAAGTGCTGCTCGACGTACAGCTTGCCCAGGGTCTCGCCCAGCGCGCCGTCGGTGGCGTTGACCGCGCGCTTCCAGCGCGGCTCCTGTTCCTTGGTGTCGCTCAGCACGGTGCCGTAGAAGGCGAAGTTCTCCAGCGCGAAATCCTTCGACAGGTAGGGCGCGCTGGCGTGGATCACCTGCCAGCGGAACCACGCCTGCCAGGTCGACAGCGGCGTCTGGTTCAGCACCTTGTTGAAGCCGCTGATGAAGCTGGGCTGGCTGACGATGACGTAGTCCACCTTGCCGGCGATGCCGGTGTCGTTGAGCCAGGTGGTCCAGTCGTAGCCCGGCGCCAGCTTGGGCAGGTCGGCCAGCGCCACCTTGTTGTAGGCCTTGACCGGGTCGCGCAGCTCGACCTTGGTCCACTGGATCTTGGCCAGCCCGGTCTCCAGCGCGACGATGGCCTTGGCGTCGGCCGCCGGGTTGGCGATGCCGGCCAGGGTCAGCATCCTGGTCACGTGCTGCTGGTATTTGGCCAAGGTGTCGGCTATCTTCTTGTCCGACTTCTTCAGGTAGTAGTCGCGGTCCGGCAGGCTCAGGCCGTCCTGGCCGAGGTCGGCCACGTACCTGGTCGAGTCCTTGTTGTCCTGGTGGATGCCGAAGCCGTAGGGCGCAGTCACGCCGTAACGGTTGAAATGGGCGATCAGGGCCGGAATTTCCTTCTTGTCCTTGAGCGCGTCCACGCGGTCGAGGTCGGCGCGCAGCGGGGTCAGGCCCAGCTCGGCCAGCTTGGCCTCGTCCATATAGCTGGCGAAGAAATCGCCGATGCGCTGGGCGTCCGAGCCGGGTGTCTTGTTCGGGTCGGCGGCGGCCGCCTCGATGATGGCGCGCAGCTGCGGCTTGGTGTCGTCGTCCAGCTTCTCGAACGAGCCCCAGCTCGATTTGTCGGCCGGGATGGCGGTCTTGGCCAGCCACTTGCCGTTCAGGTTGAGGAAGAAATCGTCCTGCGGACGCACCGCGGCGTTGATTTCGCCCAGGTCCACGCCCGAAACTTTTTGTTGTGCCTGAACGCCGGCCGAAGCCAGCAGCGCCAGCATCAGCGCGCTTAACAATTGTGCTTTCAAGTCTATCTCTCCACGGTTGTATAGCCTAGTCTTCGAACAATAGCAAAAAGGCCACACTGGGTGGCCTTTTTGTGGGTTTTTCCGGCGGTTAAGCGCTTACCAGATGATCACGCGCTGTTCCGGCGCAACATACATCTTGTCGCCCGGCTTCACGCCGAAGGCTTCGTAGAAGCCCGGCTGGTTGACCATGGTGCCGTTGGCGCGGAACTGCCCAGGCGAGTGCGGATCGGTCTTGATCAGCACGATCTGCTGGGCGTCGCGCGTCTTGCTGCGCCATACCTGCGCAAAGCCCATGTAGAAGCGCTGGTCGCCGGTCAGGCCGTCGATCACCGGCGCTTCCTTGCCGCCCAGCGACAGCTTGTAGGCCTTGTAGGCGATCGACACGCCGCTGTTGTCGGCGATGTTCTCGCCCAGGGTCAGCGAGCCGTTGACGTTGTAGCCCTTGATCGGGCTGTAGCCGTCGTACTGTTTGGTCAGCGCGTCGGCCTTGGCCTTGAAGTTGGCGCGGTCTTCCTTGGTCCACCAGTCGCGCAGGTTGCCGTCGCCGTCGGACTGGCTGCCCTTGTCGTCGAAGCCGTGGCTGATTTCATGGCCGATCACCGCGCCGATGGCGCCGTAGTTGACGGCGTCGTCGGCCTTGGCGTCAAAGAACGGCGGCTGCAGAATCGCGGCCGGGAACACGATCTCGTTCATCGTCGCGTTGTAGTAGGCGTTGATGGTCTGCGGCGTCATGCCCCACTCTTCCCGGTCGACCGGCTTGCCCAGCTTGTTGACCATGCGCTGGTGGCTGAACACCGAGGCGCGCATGACGTTGCCCACCAGGTCGCCCTTGACGATGGCCAGCGACGAGTAGTCGCGCCATTTGTTCGGATAGCCGATCTTGGGCGTGAACTTGGCCAGCTTGGCTTGCGCCTGCTGCTTGGTTTCCGGGCTCATCCAGTCGAGCGTGTCGATGCTGGCCTTGTACGAGGCCAGCAGGTTCTTCACCAGCTCTTCCATGCGCGCCTTGCGCTCCGGCGGGAAGTGCTGTCCCACGTACAGCTTGCCCAGCACTTCGCCCAGGCTGCGCTCCACCAGGCCCACCGCCGATTTCCAGCGCGGCGGCTTGACGGCCACGCCGGTCAGCACGGTGCTGTAGAAATCGAAGTTGGCGTCGGCGAAGTCCTTCGACAGGTAGGGCGAGGCGCGGCGCAGCAGCTGCCATTCGAAGTAGGATTTCCAGGTCGCCAGGTCGGTCTTTTCCAGCGCGGCGTTGAAGCCGGCCAGGTAGCTCGGCTGGTTGACGATGACGTAGTCGATCTTGTTGGCCACGCCGGCCGCCGCCAGCGCGTGCTGCCAGTCGTAGCCCGGCGCCAGCTCGGCCAGCCTGGCGATAGCCATCTTGTTGTAGCGCTTGACCGGGTCGCGGTTCTCGACCTTGGTCCACTGCGCCTCGGCCAGCTCGGTTTCCAGCGCGACCACGGCCTTGGCGCTGGCGGCGGCGTGCTTGTCGCCGCCCAGCGCCAGGATCCTGGCCACGTGCGCCTCATACTTGACCAGCGTGTCGGCCAGCCTGGCGTCGTCCTTTTTCAGGTAGTAGTCGCGGTCCGGCAGGCCCAGGCCGCTTTGCGAGACGCCGACCGCGTACTTGGTCGATTCGCGCGCATCCTGGCTGACGTAGAGGCCGTACGGCGCGCCGACGCCGATCTCGTCCAGGTGGGCGATCAGCATCGGGAAGGCTTTCTTGTCCTTGATGGCGCGGATGCGGTTCAGTTCACCGGCCAGCGGCTTGACGCCCAGCGCCTGCAGTTTTTTCTCGTCCATGAAGCTGGCGTACAGGTCGCCGATTTTCTGGGCGTCGCTGCCGGCCTTGCGGGTCTTGTCGGCCTCGGCCGCCTCGATGATGGCGCGCAGCTGCGGCAGCACGTCGTCGCGCAGCTTGGCGAAGGTGCCCCAGCTGGATTTGTCTTCGGGGATTTGCGTGCTCTTCAGCCACTCGCCGTTCAGGTAGTGGTAGAAGTCGTCTTGCGGACGCACGCTGGCGTCGATGTATTGGGTGGCGATGCCGGACAGCGGGACGGTGTCGGCGGCGCCGGCAAAGGCGGTCATCAGGCTCAGGGTAAGCGTGCTCAGCAAGTATCGTTTCACTGCATTTCCTTCTTGGTCAGAATTTCATCTCGTAGTTGACGCTCCAGACCACGTAAGTCTGGTTGCTCGTGTCGGCCAGTTGTGCCAGGCCATGGGTGGCCACGATATTACTACCCGGCGCGTCTTCCGCCATTAAATTATTTGCAGAAATGCGGACTTGATTGCGGGCGTTGAACTTCCACAGGCCGTAGGGCCCAGCTCGACATCCCAGCCGGCCGCCAGCGAGTGCTCCTTGCCGATCGGCGTGGTGAACTTGCCGCCGGTGGTCACGCCCGGCAGGCGCTTGAGGATGTCGCCGAGCTTGCTGTCGCCGTTGCGGTCCAGCTCTTCGCGGCCATGGACCTGCTTGGCGGTGGCCGCGTCGGCTTGCCCATAAACATCGGAGGCGCCCAGCAGGGCCAGCAGGCTGATTTTTACTTTACGATACATGCCCGCGCTGCCGTCGTTCCCGCCATACTTCGCCGGCCAGGATACTCGGCATGGGTTCCCGCCTGCGCGGGAACGACGGGGAGGCTGCTTAACCGCCCGGCAGGCTGATGCTGGCGCCGCCGGGGCCGCCGATGCTGCCGCCCATGCCGCCCTTGCGGCCGCCGCGATGCTGTTCGCCGCCCTCTTCCCTGCGCGGCGCGCCGCCGCTGCGGGCGCCATTGTCCGGCACCCGCATCAGCTGCTCGGCGAGCAGTTGCGCCACGGCCTGGCGCTGGGTTTCATTCAAGGCATCGTTGACGGTCAGCCACCATTCGCGCATCAGCTTTTCCTCCAGCGCGCTGGCGGTGGTTTCCTCGTCGACCGCCTTGGCCAGGTCGCGCAGCTCGACATTGGCGCCCTTGGCGCCCTCCAGCGTGGCCGCCTGCAGGCGCTCGCGGCGCGACTGGCGCTCGCGCAGCAGCTTGCGGGTCTTGCTTTCGGTCTGCTGCCACAGCACTTGCTGGTTGGCGTTCAGGTTCAGCGATTTTTTCAGCTCGGCCGCCATCGGCAGGAAATCCTCGGCGCGCATGTCCATGACAGGCAGCGCGAAGGCCGGCAGCAGGGCCGCGCTCAGGGCCAGCGCGACAGCCGCGCGCTGCAATGTGGAACAGAAATGGGTACGCATGGGCGCTCCGTCGAAAAAAAAAGCCTGCGCTTGGGGCGCAGGCGAAAACCACTTCAGGGTAGAGAGAAATACGAGTTCAGTTTAGGTCGCGCCCCCCGCCGCTACAGGACTTCTTACAATTGCTTACGGACGTGAACGTGAAGGATACACTGCGTACAAAACAGCAAACTTGACGCAAGGCCAAGCGGGCGCAGGTGTACTTCAAATGTCAACGGCCAGCGTTGTAAATTCTCGTAAAGGTATAAATGATTTCGCGACGGCTACTACGTTTGCCGAGAATCAGGTTTATACTCAGCTCAAGCGCGTTGCGGCGGGGTGGCCCACCGGCGACGGCTATCGGCAACAGCTTCGATAGGTGAAACATGGGCAAGAAATTAAAGAATTCCGGACTGGTCGGCCTGGGTGTCATCGCCGGCATCGCTGTGTCCCTGCAATTTTCCGCCATGGCGCAAAAGCCGGTGGACCCGCCGCTGCCGCTGGAGGAACTGCGCCAGCTGGCCGACGTGTTCGGCCTGATCAAGTCCGACTACGTTGAAAAAGTCGAGGACAAGAAGCTGCTGACCGAAGCGATCTCCGGCATGGTGGCCTCGCTCGACCCGCATTCCGCCTACCTGGACAAGAAAGCCTACGCCGAGCTGCGCGAAGGCTCGCAGGGCAAGTTCGTCGGCCTGGGCATCGAGATCGGCCAGAGCGAGGACGGCTACATCAAGATCGTCGCGCCGATCGAGGATTCGCCGGCCTGGCGCGCCGGCATCAAGGCGGGCGACCTGATCTCCCGCCTGGACAACACGCCGGTCAAGGGCCTGAGCCTGGACGAGTCGGTCAAGAAGATGCGCGGCGAGCCGCACACCAAGGTCAGCATGACGATCCTGCGCAAGGGCGAGGCCGAGCCGCTGGTGTTCAACATCACGCGCGAAGAGATCCACCAGAAGAGCGTCAAGGGCAAGATCGTCGAGCCGGGCTATGCGTGGCTGCGCATCTCGCAGTTCCAGGAGCCGACCGTGGACGACCTGGCCGCCAAGATTATCGAGCTGTACAAGCAGGACCCGAACATCAAGGGCCTGGTGCTGGACCTGCGCAACGATCCGGGCGGCGTGCTGCAGGGGGCGATCGGCGTGGCAGCGGCCTTCCTGCCGAAGGACGCGGCCATCGTCTCGACCAACGGCCAGCTGCCGGACTCCAAGCAGGTCTTCTACGGCCGTCCGGAATACTACGCGCTGCGCAACGACAGCGACGCGCTGGCCAAGCTGCCGGCTGCGATCAAGCAGGTGCCGATGGCGGTGCTGGTCAACACCGGCTCGGCCTCGGCCTCGGAAATCGTCGCCGGCGCCTTGCAGGACTACAAGCGGGCCGACATCATCGGCACCCAGACCTTCGGCAAGGGCTCGGTGCAGACCATCCGCCAGCTGACCGCCGACACCGCTGTCAAATTGACCACGGCGCGCTACTACACGCCGAATGGCCGCTCGATCCAGGCCAAGGGCATCGTGCCGGACCTGGCGGTGGACGAGAACGCCGACGGCGACGGCCTGAACGCGCTGCGCACCCGGGAGGCCGACCTCGACAAGCACCTGACGAACGACCGCGACCAGGAAATCGCCAAGAACAAGCGCGACGAGCTGGAAGAGCAGCTGCGCATCGTCGCCTTGGAAAAGAAACGCAAGCCGCTGGAATACGGCAGCGCCGACGATTTCCAGCTGGCGCAGGCGCTGAACCACCTGAAAGGCTTGCCGGTGCAGCTGGCCAAGCCCGAGACTGCGGTGGTGCAGGCCGAAGTGGGCGTGAAGAAGAACCTGGCCAAGAAATAAGCTCCGGGTCTGACCCCGGATTTGTTGTAGCGAACTCGGCGGCGCCTCAAGGGCGCCGCTTTTATTTTCGCGGCTTTTTCTCCGATCGTGCAGTCATTGTGTAGAATTTGCCTCATTATTGGCATGCGCCATTGCTTAATTTGAAAGTTTAAACATGAAACAAGCGGTCATCAGCGGTACCGGTCTCTTTACGCCAGCCCAGTCGATCTCCAACGAAGAGCTGGTCGAATGCTTCAACGCCTACGCCGAACAGTTCAACGCCGACCACGCCGCCGCCATCGCCGACGGCTCCGTCACGGCGCTGGAACTGTCCAGCGTGGCCTTCATCGAGAAGGCGTCGGGCATCAAATCGCGCTATGTGATGGAAAAGACCGGCATCCTGGACCCGCAGCGCATGGTGTCGCGCATCCCCGAGCGCGCCGACGAGGAACTGTCGCTGCAGGCGGAAATCTGCGTCGCGGCGGCGCGCCAGGCGCTGGACCGCGCCGGCCGCGTGCCGGCCGATATCGACATGGTGCTGGTGGCCTGCTCCAACATGCAGCGCGGCTATCCGGCGATGGCGGTGGAGGTGCAGGGCGCGCTGGGCATCGATGGCTACGGCTTCGACATGAACGTGGCCTGCTCGTCGGCCACCTTCGGCATCCAGCAGGCGGTGGCGGCGGTGCAGAGCGGCCAGGCGCGCGCGGTGCTGGTGCTCAATCCTGAAATCACCAGCGGCCACCTGAACTGGCGCGACCGCGACAGCCACTTCATCTTCGGCGACGCCTGCACGGCGATGGTGATCGAGGCGGCCGACACCGCCAAGGGCTCGCACCGCTGGGAAATCGTCGAGACCAAGCTCAAGACCAGCTTCTCCAACAACATCCGCAACAACTTCGGCTTCCTGAACCGCTTCGACGAAGCCGGCATCGGCCAGCCGGACAAGCTGTTCCGCCAGCAGGGCCGCAAGGTGTTCAAGGACGTGTGCCCGATGGCCGCCGAGATGATCAAGACCACCATCGCCGGCGCCGGCCTGGAAGTGCCGCAGGTGAGCCGCTACTGGCTGCACCAGGCCAACCTGAACATGAACCTGCTGATCAGCCGCATGGTGCTGGGCCGCGACGCCGAGCCGGGCGAAGCGCCGGTGATCCTCGACACCTACGCCAACACCTCGTCGGCCGGTTCGGTGATCGCCTTCCACAAGCACTCGGACGACATGGCGCCCGGCCAGCTGGGCGTGATCTGCTCCTTCGGCGCCGGCTACTCGATCGGTTGCGTGGTGGTGCGCCGGATCTGAGCGACGTCCAGTTCCCGCTCGACGGCCGCGAACGCGGCCGTCGTCGCTTCCGGCCCGGCGGCGGTGGACTCGACCGAGAAGAAGCTCAGGTTCTTCAGGCCTATCGTCGGCAGGATGGCGCGCAGATAGGGTTCGAGGAAGTCGGGCTGGCGGGCGCGCTCGCCGGTGCGGTAGCCGCCGGAGCTGACGGCGATGTACACCGGACGGTCCGCCAGCGTGCCGACCTTGCCCTCCGGCGTGGCGTTGAAGGTGACGCCGATGCGCACCACATGATCCAGCCAGGCCTTCAGCGCCGACGGCACCGTGAAGTTGTGCATCGGCGTGGCGATGATCACGCAATCGGCGTCGCGCAGTTCGGCGATCAGGCGCTCCGACAGCGCCAGCGAGGACATGGCGCGCCCATGCTCCGCCCTCGCGCCATCCCGCGCGCCGCCCAATGCTCCCGCATACTCGCCATCGACATGCGGCAGCGGCTCGGCCCACAGATCGCGCGTGACGATCTGCGCGGCGGGATGCCGCGACAGCAGCCGGTCCATCACGCGCTGGGACAGGCGGTAGCTCACCGATTGCTGTCCACGCGGGCTGCAGGTGATGTGCAGGATCTTCATGCCGCACCCGCCTTCAGGAATTTACCGAAGCGCATCGCGCCCGTCATCAAGCCCTCGCGGAAGTAGAAGCGCTGCGCCCGAGCATTCGCCAGCCCGGTGTCGAGCACCAGCTTGGCGCACTCGGCCTGGTCGGCGTAGGCGGTCAACCGCTCCAGCAAGCGCGCGCCCCAGCCCTGGCCGCGCGTCTGCTCGCCGGCCACCAGGTCGTCGACGTACAGGAAACGGCCATACACCAGGTTCTCCTCCAGCCGATAGCCGGCCAGCGCCACCACTTCGCCGCCTTCCCAGGCGGCCAGGATGCGGTAGCCTTGCGCGTTCATGCGCGTCACCCGCGCCACGAATTCCTCTTCGGATTGCAGGTGCGGACGCAGTTCCCTCATCACCGGATAGCAGGCGCGCAGCTGCTCAACCGTCTCCACATCCTTCAGCTTTTCGTGCATGGCCGCTCCTTTGAAAACACCATCTTATGGCGGCAATGGCATAATCTCCAGAGCCATAAAATGACATCCCGACTAGGCCATGAAAACCAAGCCCGACTTCCTCCAGCTCGACAACGCCGCCGCCGAACCGCTGTACCGGCAGATCTACACCCGCTTCCGCAGCGCCATCGCCGACGGCCTGCTGCTGCCGGAGGCCCGCATCCCGTCTGCCCGCGCGCTGGCGCTGGAACTGGGCCTGGCGCGCGGCACGGTGGAAGCGGCCTACTCGCTGCTGGCCGCCGAAGGCTACGTCGAAACGCGCGGCCAGGCAGGCACCGTGGTCACGCCGGCGCTGGCTGGCCACGCGGCGACGGCGGTTTCGAAGCCGGCCACGCGCGCGCGGCGCACGCCCGCCGGCGCGCCGCCCTCCCCCGTGCATGAGGCGCTGAACCGTCCCTTCCAAATGGGCCTGCCGGCGCTGGACGCCTTTCCCCGCAAGGTGTGGGCGCGGCTGGCGGCGCGCGCGATCCGCGCCACCCAGGGCGACGACATGGTCTACCCACCATTCGCCGGCCAGGCGCCGCTGCGCGCGGCCATCGCCACCTACCTGCAGCTATCGCGCGGCATCAACTGCTCGCCGTCGCAGGTGTTCATCACGTCCGGCTACCGCAACACGCTGGAACTGGTCGTGCGTACGCTGCTGCAACCGGGCGACGACGTGTGGGTGGAAGACCCCGGCTTCCCGCCCACCGGCGCGCTGCTCACGCAAGCCGGCATGAACCTGGCCCCGGTGGCGGTCGACGCGGAAGGCCTGGTGGTGTCGCATGGCGTGGCGACGGCGCCGCGCGCCAGGGCCGCCATCGTCACACCGGCGCATCAAAGCCCGCTGTGCGTGTCGCTGTCGCTGCCGCGCCGCCTCGCCCTGCTGGACTGGGCGGCGCAGGCCGGCGCCTGGATCGTGGAGGACGACTACGACGGCGAATACCGCTACGCCAGCCGCCCGCTGCCGGCGCTGCAAAGCCTGGACCGCGACGGCCGCGTGCTGTACGCCGGGACCTTCAGCAAGGTGCTGTTCCCCGCGGTGCGGCTGGCCTACCTGGTGGTGCCGGAGGCGCAGGCGCGGCGCTTCGAGCAAACCTGCCATACCTTTGCCGCCGGCGGACCAGCGCTGACGCAAACCATCGTCAGCGATTTCATGAACGAAGGCCACTTCGCCCGCCACATCCAGCGCATGCGGCGCCTCTACGCCGAACGCCGCCAGATCGCCGCCGAAGGATTGCATGCGGTGCTGGGCAAGCACCTGCGCATCGATCCGCAGCCGGGCGGCATGCACCTGGTGCTGCGCATGAAGGGCCGCCACACCGACCGCGCCCTGGCCGAACGCATGCGGCAGGACGGCATGGCGGCGCTGGCGCTGTCCGAGCGCACGCTGCTGCCGCATGCGTCGTCGGCCTTGCTGCTGGCCTTCACCAACATCGACACGCCGCAGCGGGCGCGCGAACTGGGCAAACGGATACTCAAGCTGCTGTAAACATGGCCTAGTCGAGTAGCATATTCTTGGCTCTTCACGACTGAGCCATGGGCCGGCAAAATACGCTCATTCGCAAAATCCATCAGGGAACCGTCATGAGCAAGCGCCTCGAAGTATTCAAACACGCACCGGAGGCCTACAAGGGCTTCGCCGCCGTCAAAAGCTACGTCCAGACCTGCGGCCTGCCGGCCGAGCTGGTGGAACTGGTCTACCTGCGCGTATCGCAGATCAACGGCTGCGCCTACTGCATCGACATGCACACCCGCGACCTGCTGAACCAGGGCGTCCGGATCGACAAGGTGGCGCTGGTGCCGGTGTGGGAGGAAGCGGCCGCGCTGTTCAGCGACAAGGAGCGCGCCGCGCTGGCCTGGGCCGAAAGCGTGACCCGCGTGGCCCAGACCAATGTGCCGGACCAGGACTATCAACAGGCACTGGCCGTTCTCGGTGAAAAAGAACTGGCCGACCTGACCGTGGCCGTCTCGCTGATGAACGCCTTCAACCGCTTCGGCGTCAGCATGCGCATGGCGCCGGCCGCACTGGCCATGTAGTCCGCGCCGGGCATGATTGTGCTACGCTAGGGTTCCCCCCCTATCGCAGGAACCCCGCACGCATGCCCCACAACATCAGCCTGATCACCACCATCGCGGCCGCACTGGGCTTCGGCCTGTTGTTCGGCTATATCGCAACGCGCCTCAAGCTGCCGGCGCTGGTGGGCTATCTGGCCGCGGGCATCATCATCGGCCCCGCCACGCCGGGCTTCGTGGCCGATACGGCGTTGGCCGGTCAACTGGCCGAAATCGGCGTGATGCTGATGATGTTCGGCGTCGGCCTGCATTTTTCCCTCGACGACCTGTGGGCCGTGCGACGCGTGGCGCTGCCGGGCGCCGTGCTGCAAATTGCGGTGGCAACCGCGCTCGGCATGGCGCTGGCGCACTTCTGGGGCTGGAGCATGGGCGGTGGGCTGGTGTTCGGACTCGCCCTGTCGGTGGCCAGCACGGTGGTGCTGCTGCGGGCGCTGGAGGAGCGCGGCATCCTCGATAGCTTCAACGGCCGCATCGCGGTCGGCTGGCTGGTGGTGGAGGACCTGGTGACGGTGCTGGTGCTGGTACTGCTGCCGGCGTTGGCCGGTTCGCTGGGCGGCACGCACGGCGAAAGCCACGGCGTCACGGCCATGGGCGAAGCGAACCTGTGGACCACGCTGGCCATCACGCTGGGCCAGGTCGGCGCCTTCATCGCGCTGATGCTGGTGGTCGGCCGCAAGCTGTTCCCGTGGATCTTGTGGCAGGTGGCGCGCACCGGCTCGCGCGAGCTGTTCACGCTGTGCGTGATCGCCGCCGCCGTCGGCATCGCCTATGCGTCGACGCACTATTTCGGCGTCTCCTTCGCGCTGGGCGCCTTCTTCGCCGGCATGGTGCTGCGCGAATCAGAACTGGCGCACCGCGCCGCCGAGGAATCGCTGCCGCTGCGCGATGCGTTCGCGGTGCTGTTCTTCGTTTCGGTGGGCATGCTGTTCGAGCCGTCGATCCTGGTCGAGCAGCCGCTCAAGCTGTTGGCGGTGGTCACCATCATCGTGGTCGGCAAATCGGTGGCTGCCTTCCTGCTGGTGCTGTTGCTGCGCTACCCGGTCAAGACCGCGCTGATGGTGTCGGCCAGCCTGGCGCAGATCGGCGAGTTCTCCTTCATCCTGGCGGCGCTGGGCCTGTCGCTGGGCCTGATGCCGGCAGAAGGCCAAAGCCTGATCCTGGCCGGCGCCATCGTCTCCATCGCGCTCAATCCGGTGGTATTCCGCATCACCAAGCCGCTGGAGCGCTGGCTGGGCAAGAACGTGGCGCTGGCGGCCAGGTTCGAGCGGCCCGCCGATCCGCTGGCGGAGCTGCCGGCATCGGTGCCGCAGGAGCATCTGTCGGGACAGGTGGTGCTGGTCGGGTATGGCCGCGTGGGCCGGCGCATCGCCGCAGTGCTCGCCGAGCGTGGCATCCCCTTCGTGGTGGCGGAACAAAATCGCGAACTGGTCGACCAGTTGCGCAAGGAAGGCGCGCATGCGGTGGCCGGCAACGCGGGCGAGCCGGCGGTGCTGATCCAGGCGCACATCGCGCGCGCCGCGATGCTGGTGATCGCCACGCCGGACACCTTCGACGTGCGGACCATGATCGAAACCGCGCGCGCGCTCAACCCCAACATCAAGACCGTGGTGCGCACCCACAGCGACGAAGTGGCGGAACTGCTGCGCGGCGAGCGCGCGGGCGAGATCTTCATCGGCGAGCAGGAACTGGCAAAAGGGATGACGGAATTCGTGCTGGCCAATATGAAAAGAGGCGGAGGTCCCCATGCTCACTAGACGCGCGATGATGCGCTGTGCGGCGGCGCTGCCGTTGTCCATCGTCGTTGCAGGTGCAAGCGCATCACCAACACGTGTCAAGCTGGAGTTCCACAGCGCGTTCCTGATGAACCTGCACCACTTCCTGTTCAACCTGGGGGTGCATCCGGAGCAGCTGGAAAAGATCGGCTGGACGGCCACGCCCTCCGCCGACGAGATGGCGGCGCTGCGCGGCGCCGTCGCCTGGTATCGCGACAACTACGCCAAGCGCGACCTGCTGTTCGACGAGCAGATGACCGCCATCAAAACCGCGCTGAGCGTGGCCGATGCCCGGCGCCACACCAGCGGCCTGGCACTGCCGCCGCAACTGGCGGCCGCGCTGGACAGCGTGGCCCCCGCGTACGCGCGCTGCCTATGGGCGCAGCACGACGCCAGCAACCGGCAATGGATAGCTGAAGCGAAGCGGCTCGACGGGCGCTACGGCGCCGAAGTGCAGGAAGGCGTCGCCCGCTATCTGCAAGCGCCATTCCCGCTGACGCCCATCCGCATCGACATCGTGGTGGAAACCGGCAAGCGCCAGGGCGCCTACACCGGCACACAAACGGTGATGCCAGGCGGACGCCCCAGCTATCAAGGCCTGGCGTCTTTGGAGATGGTGTATCACGAAATATCGCACATCGAATCGACGACGAAGCTGGAAGACGCCATCGAAGCGCGCCTGAAGGCGACGCAACGCAAGCCCGATTCGGACCTGTGGCACGTGGTGCAGTTCTACACCGTCGGCAGCGTGGTGAAGGATGCCTACAAACGGCGCGACGGCATGGAATACGAACCCTACGCGGACAAGGCCGGCCTGTTCAAAGGTTATTGGTCCCCGCTCATACCGCTGGTGGAGAGCGAATGGCGCTCCTACATGAACGGCAAGCAGACCTTCGAGCAGGCAGTGGTCCGCATGGTGGACCAGCTGCCCGCAGGATAAACAGCGTTACAGGCTGACCGCCAGCTCCGCGCCTTCCTTGATGGCGCGCTTGGCGTCGAGCTCCGCCGCCAGCGCGGCGCCGCCGATCTTGTGGAAGCGCGGTGATACGGCACCCCGGCATTTGGCGTTGGCCTTGACTTCCTCTTCCGACGGCATCAACTCGGTCAGGCTGTCCTGGCCCGCGCAGACCACCACGTTATCCACCGACAGCAGGCGCTGCTCGCCGGCGATGGTCACGTGCAGGCCCTGGTCGTCAATGCGGTCGTACTGCACGCCGGCCAGCATCACCACGCCGTTGCGCGCCAGGACCGCGCGGTGCACCCAGCCCGAGGTCTTGCCCAGGCCAGCGCCCAGCTTCGACACCTTGCGCTGCAACAGATACAGCTGGCGCACCGGCTCCGGCGAGGAGACGGTGGTCAGGCCGCCCGGCGCGTCGCCCTTCATGTCCACGCCCCATTCCTTGGCCCAGACATCCAGCGCCAGCGGCAGCGCATGCTTCGGATCGTGCAGCAGGTATTCGCCGACGTCGAAGCCGATGCCGCCCGCGCCGATGATGGCCACGCGCTTGCCCACCGGCGCCTTGTTCTGCAGGACGTCGATATACGACAGCACCTTCGGATGGTCGATGCCCTCGATCGGCGGACGGCGCACCTTGATGCCGGTGGCGACCACCACGTCGTCGTAGCCGTCGGCGATCAGCTGCTCGCGCGTGACGCGCACGCCCAGCCTGACGGTCACGCCGGTCAGCTCCAGCTTGCGGCGGAAGTAGCGGATGGTCTCGGCGAATTCCTCCTTGCCGGGAATTTGCATGGCGATCTTGAACTGGCCGCCGACGCTGTCGCTGGAGTCGAACAGCGTCACGTCGTGGCCGCATTCCGCCGCCACCGTGGCCGCCGACAAGCCGGCAGGGCCGGCGCCGACCACCGCCACGCGGCGCTTCTTCGCGGTCGGCGCGTAGACCAGTTCCGTCTCGTGGCAGGCGCGCGGGTTGACCAGGCAGCTGGCGCGCTTGTTGGAGAAGGTGTGGTCCAGGCAGGCCTGATTGCAGCCGATGCAGGTGTTGATTTCGTCGGCGCGGCCTTGCGCGGCCTTGTTGACGAACTCCGAATCGGCCAGGAAGGGACGCGCCATCGAAATCATGTCGGCGTCGCCACGTTGCAGGATGCCTTCCGCCTCGGCCGGCATGTTGATGCGGTTGGACGCCACCACCGGTATCGTCACCTCGCGGCGCAGGCGGCCCGCCAGGCTGGCGAAGGCGCCGCGCGGCACCGAGGTGACGATGGTCGGCACGCGCGCCTCGTGCCAGCCGTAGCCGGAATTGAGGATGGTCACGCCGGCGTGCTGCAAGGCCTTGGCCACGGCCACCACGTCGTCCCAGGTGTTGCCGCCGTCGACCAGGTCGAGCAGCGAGTGGCGGTACATGATGATGAAGTCATTGCCCACTTCCGCGCGGATGCGCTTGACGATTTCCACCGGCAGCCGCATGCGGTTCTCGATGCTGCCGCCCCAGCGGTCGGTGCGCAGGTTGGTGCGCGCGCACAGGAACTGGTTGAGCAGATAGCCTTCGCTGCCCATCACTTCGATGCCGTCGTAGCCAGCCTCGCGCGCCAGTTTGGCGCAGCGGGCGTAGTCGCGGATGGTCGATTCGATGCCGGCCTCGGTCAGCGCGCGCGGCTTGAACGGCGAGATCGGCGACTTCTTCTCCGACGCCGACACCACGAACGGCTGGTAGCCGTAGCGGCCCGCGTGCAGGATCTGCATCAGGATCTTGCCGCCTTCTTCGTGCACGGCGCTGGTGACGCGGCGATGGTTGATCACATCGCCCTTGAAGTTGAGCGTGCCGCCGAACGGCAGCAGCCACCCGGAGCGGTTGGGCGAGATGCCGCCGGTGACGATCAATCCGACGCCGCCGCGCGCGCGTTCGCGGTAGAAGGCGGCCAGCTTGCCGTAGTTGTAGAAGCGGTCTTCAAGGCCGGTGTGCATGGAGCCCATGAGGACGCGGTTGCGCAGCGTCGTGAAGCCCAGGTCGAGAGGGGCCAGCAGGTGTGGGTATGGTGTAGTTGTCATTATGGTTGTTAGAGTCAGACGTGGGTCAGGGCCGATACAATGCCCGCATTAAAACGCAATTCTCTAGACCTGGGCTTCTAAAGTCCCGGCGCCCGCCCCTGAATTTGGCCGTGGGTGCTGCAGCGCTCTTGTATTCTGCCACCCTTTCCCTTACGCTGGAAAGATGATGCGATTCCTTCTGTTTTTGATGCTAGGTGTAGCCGCCCCGGTGATGGCGCAGGCACCTAGGCTTGAATTGCCCAAGCTGGAGGTGTCGGTCAACCGGGTGGAGCTCGATGGGCAGCATATGTACGAAGTGGACGCCACCGGCACGGTGGCGGCGCCGCTGCCGAAGGTATGGCGCATCCTGACCGGCTATGAACGCATGTCCGAATTCGTGCCCGACATGGAGTCGTGCAGGGTCCTGTCGCGCAATGGCAATGAAGTCATCATTGAACAATTCGGCGTGGCCCGCTTCCTGTTCATGTCCAAATCCATCCACCTGATCGTGCGCGCGACCGAGCAGCCGATGTCGTCGATCGACATCTCGCTGATCTCCGGCGACATGAAGCACTACGAATCGCACTGGGAATTGATACCGGTGCCAGAAACCGGCGGCACCAAGGTGGTCTACAGCGGCAAGCTGATGCCGAACTTCTATGTGCCCGGCATCCTCGGCGCGAAGATGGTACGCGGCGATATCGAGCGCATGATGAGCGCCGTGCTGGCGCGGCTCGATCGCCGCGAAGACGCCAGGTAGTTAAGCGACGAATTCAAGCCAAGTAGGTATCGCGGTCGCGCAGCTCGGCGAAGTTTTCCAGGCTGCCGATCTTCACCAGCACCGGATTGAGGCTCAGCTTGGCCTGCATGGCGCGCCAGGCGAACTGCCATTCCTGTTCCTGCGCTTCGGCGGCGGTCTTGGTGAAGGCCGCGCCCAGGGCGGCGCGGGTGCCGTATTCGATGGCGCCGTCGATGCCGGCCCAGCTAGGCAGGGTGCGCTGCACCGCGCGGTGCAGGCGCTCGCCGAATTCCTCGGTGTTGTGGATGACCAGGCAGGTGTCCGACGAAAACAGCTCGAACAGCTTGCGGTCCCACGCCTGCGAGAAGCTCAGGGTCAGGCAGCTGTTGGCCGGGGTCAGGATAAACTGGCCCTGGGTCAGCGCCAGTTCCAGGTCTTCGCGCACGCCGTAGCGGTACAGGGTCGGAGGGCGTTTGTAATCGTGCATGTCGGTACTCTATTCTTTGCAAAGTTATTTGATCGTGCGGCGCACGTGGCGGTGCGAGCGCATCGCCGCCGAGGCGATGAAAATCTCGCGCAGCAGGAAGACGAAGCTGCCGATCAGGGCCAGCATCGCCACCACGAACATGCCGGCGATGTATTTATCCAGCGAGAGGTTGGTGATATCGCCCAGGAACAGCATCGCGATCAACAGGCAAATCAGCAGGCCGCAGGCGGTCGACAGGGTGATCGCGGCGTTGATCAGGTGCGAGCGCCGGTACAGCACATCGAGTTCGTTCAGATAAACGTCGCTGTAGCCGATATCGAGCCTGTCCTCCAGCACCCGCGAACGGTCGATGATGCGCGCCAGGCGGTTGGTCAGCACCATCAGCTTGGTGCATACGCCGGTCAGCAGGAACACCGGCGCGATCGCCAGCTGGATGATGTGGCCGATATCGCCGATTTGTATATTCATGGATGCGTTGTAGCTGGAATTATCGGTAGTGTATCAGCCCGGTGCGGGTGTCCGCCGATTCCGGGCCGGATCAAACAAATCCGCGGCTCCGCTTGAACTGCTCGGTGGCGCCCACCAGGGCACGCGAAATGCCTTTTTCCATCGCGCCGTGACCGGCGTCCGGCACCATATTGAGCACCGATCCGGGCCAGGCCTGGTGCAGGCGCCAGGCCGATACCGGCGGGCAGATCACGTCGTAGCGGCCCTGCACGATCACCGCAGGCAGGTGGCCGATGCGCTCCATATCGCGCAGCAGCTGGTCCTCGCTGAAGAAGCCAAGGTGGGCCATGTAGTGCGATTCCAGCCGGCCCACGCCCAGGTCCAGCGTGTCGGACGGCGGATCTTCGGCCTGCGGCATCAGGAACACGCGGCGCCCTTCGAAGCGGCTCCAGGCGCGCACCGCCGGCCAGTGGATGGAGGGATCGTCGCTCATGATGCGGTCGACGTAGGCCTGCAGCAGGTTGCCGCGTTCCGCCGGCGGAATCGGCGCGACGAATTCGGCGTGCACCTCGGGATGGAACCACTGCGCGCCGTGCAGGAACCAGTCCACTTCGGCCTGCGTGCACAGGAAGATGCCGCGCAGGATGAAGCCCAGGCAGCGCTCGGGATGCGCCTGGCCGTAAGCCAGCGCCAGCGTCGAGCCCCAGGAACCGCCGAACACCAGCCATTGCTCGATGCCGCACATGACGCGCAGGCGCTCGATGTCCTCGACCAGCAGCTGGGTGGTGTTGTTGCGGCACTCGCCCAGCGGCAGCGACTTGCCGGCGCCGCGCTGGTCGAACAGGATCACGCGGTACTGTTCCGGATCGAAGAAGCGGCGGTGCTGCGGCGACAGGCCGGCGCCCGGCCCGCCATGCAGGAAGACCACCGGTATGCCCTGTGGATTGCCGACCTCCTCCCAGTAAATGGTGTGCAGGTCGTCGACCGCCAGCATGCCGTGGCGCGACGGCAGGACGGGCGGAAACAGGGGCGAAGTCGGGTCGAACATGGCTATCCTTTAGGCATCGATAGCAGATTGTACGAAAAAAAAGCCAGGATCGCGAACGATCCTGGCCCGAGGCTACAACATCATGCCGCTTAGGACATGTGCTGGCCGCCGTTGATGGCGATATTGGCGCCGGTGACGAAAGCCGCTTCGTCCGACGACAGGTAGGCCACCAGGCCCGCCACTTCTTCCGGCTTGCCCAGGCGGGCCATCGGAATTTGCGGAATGATCTTGGTGTCGAGCACTTCCTGCGGGATCTCCATCACCATCTTGGTGCCGATGTAGCCCGGCGAAATGGTGTTGACGGTCACGCCCTTGCGCGCCACTTCCAGCGCCAGCGCCTTGGTGAAGCCGTGCATGCCGGCCTTGGCGGCCGAATAGTTGGTCTGGCCGAACGCGCCCTTCTGGCCGTTGACCGACGAGATATTGATGATGCGACCCCAGCCGCGTTCCACCATGCCATCGCACACCGGCTTGGTCATGTTGAACACGGAGTCCAGATTGGTGGCCATGACGGCGTCCCAATTCGGCTTGTCCATCTTCTTGAAAGTCATGTCGCGGGTGATGCCGGCGTTGTTCACCAGCACGTCGATCGGACCGATATCTTTTTCGATCGCGGCGACGCACGCCTGGGCCGAATCGTAATCGGCCACATCGCACGGGTAAGCGCGGAAATTAAAGCCCTGATCGCGGGTAGTTGCGAGCCATTGCTCGACCTTCGGATTGCCAGGGGAATACGTGGTAACGACGCAATAGCCTAGTGCCGACAGTTTAAAACATACTGCCTCACCCAGACCACCCATGCCACCGGTTACTAATGCAACTCTTGCCATTTTCGTCCCCTCTTCAATTGACACCAAAAATCATCTGACACCGCACCGTGACCAGCCCGGTGCGGCACTGCTGCTGCGGATACTGCTGATTAAGCGCGTTCGATCGCCAGCGCCACGCCCATGCCGCCGCCGATGCACAGCGAGGCCAGGCCCTTCTTGGCGTCGCGACGCACCATTTCGTGAATCAGCGTGACCAGGATGCGGGCGCCGGATGCACCGATCGGGTGACCGATGGCGATGGCGCCGCCGTTGACGTTGATCTTGCTGGTGTCCCAGCCCATTTCCTTGTTCACGGCCACGGCCTGGGCGGCGAAGGCTTCGTTGATTTCCATCAGGTCCAGGTCGTCCGGGGTCCAGCCGGCCTTTTTCAGGCACAGTCTGGTGGCCGAGACCGGGCCCATGCCCATGAAGGCAGGGTCCAGGCCGGACGAGGCGTAAGCCTTGACCTTGGCCAGCACCGGCAGGCCCAGTTCCTTGGCCTTGGTGGCGGACATCATGATGACGGCGGCGGCGCCGTCGTTCAGGCCGGAGGCGTTGCCGGCGGTGACCGAGCCATCCTTGGCGAAGGCCGGGCGCAGGGCGGACAGCGCTTCGATGGTCGAGCCCGGTTTGACGTATTCATCGCTGTCGAACACGATGCTGCCTTTTTTCTGGACGATTTCCAGCGGCAGGATCTCATCCTTGAACTTGCCGGCCTTTTGCGCGGCTTCCGCCTTCAGCTGCGAGTTCAGCGCGAACTCGTCCTGCTCGGTGCGGGAAATCTCGTATTTCTTCGCGACGTTCTCGGCGGTGGTGCCCATGTGGTACTGGTTGTAGGCGTCCCACAGGCCGTCGACGATCATCGAGTCGACCATCTTGAAGTCGCCCATGCGGAAGCCGTCGCGCGAACCGTTCATCACGTGCGGCGAGGCGCTCATGTTTTCCTGGCCGCCGGCGATGACGATCTCGGCGTCGCCGGCCTTGATCGCCTGCGCCGCCAGGTGGGTGGCTTTCAGGCCGCTGCCGCACACGTGGTTGATGGTGAAGCCGGGTATGGTATTCGGCAAGCCCGCCTTGATGACGGCCTGGCGGGCCGGATTCTGGCCGACGCCGGCGGTCAGCACCTGGCCCAGGATGGCTTCGCTGATCAGGTTCGGATCGATACCGGTCTGGGCCAGCAGGCCCTTGATCACGTGTGCGCCCAATTCGGAAGCTGGCGTCTTGGCCAGGCTGCCGCCGAATTTGCCGACACCAGTACGGCCTGCGGCCACGATAACTACATCATCCATTTGATTCTCCAATGCGCCGGCCGGGGCCGGCTTAGTTTAGCAACAACGCGAACTTCGATAATACGCTTCGAGCGACAGGGTCGTGCGGTGTTTCGATGGTGCGTCGCCGCGAGAACTTTCCCAGGGTGTGACAGGATTTCTCTAGCAGCATCCGTGCCAACGACCAGCAATCGTTGGGCACCCATCGTAAGCGTCGCACATGGTGGCAACTTTGACATGCGTCAAAGGCGCCGCATTCATTTTGAAGAAACAATGTCAGTCTGTCACGATAATAATTTGATACCGTCCAGGGTGCCGGCGCACTGTTCGCGTATCACGTTGACGAAATCAAGCACGTAGGCCTTGTGCTTCTGCGCCTCCGGCACCGACACGAACAAATCGCTCCACAAGCCCTGCTCGCCGATCGGCTTGGCGATCACGTAGTCGTAGTCGACGTAGTTCTTGATCGCCCAGTTCGGCAGCGCGGCGATGCCGCGGCGGCTGGCCACCAGTTGCAGCACCGCCACCGTCAGCTCGGCGGTGCGGCGTTCGAAATGGATATGGGCCGGTTGCAGTACTTCGCGGATCAGGTCGATGCGGCTTTCCGGCACCGGGTAGGTGATCAGCGTTTCGCCTTCAAAATCCGCCGCTTGCAGGCGGCGCTGGGCCGCCAGCCGGTGTTTCTGCGCCATCACCACCAGGATTTCAAAGCGGAACAGCGGGAAGGTGGCGAACTCCGGGCCGTAGGGCGAACCGATCACCAGGTCGGCGGCGCCGCTGCGCAGCAGCTCGGCCGGCTCGCTGTGAAAGCCCGACACCAGGTCGATTTCCACTTCCGGCCAGCGTTTGCGGAATTCATCCATCACCGGCATCAGCCAGTCGAAACAGGTATGGCACTCCAACACCACGCGCAACTGGCCGGTGTCGCCCTGGGTCAGGCGCGCCACTTCGCGCTCGGCCGACTCGATTTCCGGCAGCAGCAGATCGGCCAGCTTGAGCAGCCGGGCGCCGGTGGCGGTAAACCCGATCGGCACGGATTTTCGCTCAAAAAGCGGTCCGCCGTAGCGATCTTCCAGCAACTTGATTTGATGCGACAGGGCAGACTGCGTCAGATTCAGCAGTTGCGCAGCACGCACCAGGCTGCCGGCGGAGCGGAGGGCACTCAGGGTGCGCAGATGACGTATCTCTAGCATGGTCTATTAAAATTTTTCATGTGAAGCCGCAAAATCTTTCGTTTTGATTATAGACCGGATTGCCGCACACTTTATATCACCAATATTAAATGCGGATGACATCAAAATGACAACATCGAATAAAGCCATACAAAGCCACGTTCCGGGCTTTCCACGGATCGGCGCGGCGCGCGAACTGAAGTTCGCGCTGGAAGCCAACTGGCGCGGCGAACTGCCGGACGCCGAGCTGGAAACCGTCGGCCGCGACCTGCGCGCCCGCCACTGGGCCCTGCAGCAGCGGGCCGGGCTGGACTTCGTCACGGTCGGCGATTTCGCCTTCTACGACCAGGTCGCCAACCACATCCAGCTGCTGGGCTGCGAACCGGCCCGCTACGGCTTCAGCGCCGATCAGTCGCAATTGAGCCGCTATTTCGCCATGGCGCGCGGCAACGGCGCCAAGCTCGAACCGGCCGCCTGCGGCCACGACCACGCGCATGACGACGGCCAGGCGCATGCCTCGGCCGCGCTGGAAATGACCAAGTGGTTTGATACCAACTACCACTACCTGGTGCCGGAGTTCACGCCGGAAACCGTCTTCTCGCTGGCCTGCGATCGCCTGTTCGACCAGGTCGACGAAGCGCTGGCGCTGGGCCATGCGGTCAAGGCCGTGCTGTTGGGACCGTTGAGTTTCCTGTGGCTGGGCAAGGCCAAGGACGCCGGCTTCGATCGCCTCAGGCTGCTGGACCGGCTGCTGCCGGTCTACGGCCAGGTGCTGGACCGCCTGAAGGCGCAAGGCGTGCAATGGGTGCAGATCGACGAGCCCATCCTCGGACTCGACCTGCCGGCGCCGTGGCGCTGCGCGTTCGAAAACAGCTACTGGCAGCTGAACCAGGTCGGTGTGCCGCTGCTGCTGGCCACCTACTTCTCGCCGCTGGAGGAAAACCTCAGCCTGGCCTGCCGCCTGCCGGTGGCCGGCCTGCACGTGGACGGCGTGCGCGCGCCGCAGGAACTGACCAGCATTGCCGACTGGCTGCCGGTGCACAAAGTGCTGTCGGTCGGCATCGTCGACGGCCGCAACATCTGGCGTACCGACCTCGACGCGGCGCTGGCCACCCTGGCGCCGATCGTGGAGAAACGCGGCGGCAAGCTGTGGCTGTCGTCCTCGTGCTCGCTGCTGCACGTGCCGTTCACCTTGGCGGCGGAAAGCGCGCTCGATCCTGAAATCCGCTCATGGCTGGCTTTCGCCACCGAAAAGCTGGACGAGCTGTATGTATTGAAACAAGCGCTGCAGGGTGAATACGACGCCGCCACCACCGACGCGCTCGACGTGTCGCGCGCCGCCATCGCCAGCCGCCGCGCCAGCCCGCGCGTGCACCAGGACGCGGTGCGCGAGCGCATCGCCACGCTGCCGGAAGATGCCGACCAGCGCCGTTCGACCTTCGCCCAGCGCCAGGCCGAGCAGCGCGCACGCTTCAAGCTGCCAGCCTTCCCGACCACCACCATCGGCTCGTTCCCGCAGACGGCCAACATCCGCGCCGCCCGCGCCGGCTTCAAGCGCGGCGAACTGAGCGCCGCCAACTACCACGCCAAGATGCGCGAAGAAATCGCCTACGCCGTGCGCCGCCAGGAAGACCTGGGCCTGGACGTGCTGGTCCATGGCGAAGCCGAGCGCAACGACATGGTCGAATACTTCGGCGAACAGCTGCAAGGCTTGGTCTTCACGCAGCTGGGCTGGGTGCAATCGTACGGCTCGCGCTGCGTCAAGCCGCCCGTCATCTACGGCGACGTCAGCCGCCCGAAAGCGATGACGGTGGACTGGACCGTGCATGCGCAAAGCCTGACCGCCAAGCCGATGAAGGGCATGCTGACCGGCCCGATCACGATTTTGCAATGGTCGTTCGTGCGCGACGACCAGCCGCGCGCGCTCACCGCGCTGCAGATCGCGCTGGCGATCCGCGACGAGGTGGCCGACCTGGAGCAGGCCGGCATCGGCATCATCCAGATCGACGAGCCGGCCGTGCGCGAAGGCTTGCCGCTGCGCCGCAGCCGCTGGGACGCGTACCTTGACTGGGCCACGCGCGCCTTCCGCGTGTCGGCCAGCGCGGCGGCCGACGGCACGCAGATCCACACCCATATGTGCTACGCCGAGTTCAACGACATCCTGCCGCAGATCGCCGCCATGGACGCCGACGTCATCACCATCGAGACCAGCCGCTCGGACATGGAGCTGCTGAACGGCTTTGGCCAGTTCCGCTATCCGAACGAGATCGGCCCCGGCGTGTACGACATCCACTCGCCGCGCGTGCCGGGCCAGGCCGAGATGGTGCGGCTGTTGCAGAAGGCCAGCGCGGTGATCCCGCCGGACCATCTGTGGGTCAATCCGGATTGCGGACTGAAAACCCGTGGCTGGGCGGAAACGGAAACCGCGCTGCGCAACATGGTGGCCGCCGCCCGCCAGCTGCGCGCCGAACACGCGATCTACTGATGTCGTTCCCGCGAAAGCGGGAATCCATAGACCGCTGCCTAGTTCGGCGAAATATGGATTCCCGCCTTCGCGGGAATGACGTCTCACGCCATCCCGCATTTTTACTGGCCCAGTACGGTGTCAGCCCTCCCCATCCGTCGTTTTCCACAGTAAAATGCTCGTGCCTGCGCATGCGCGCGAGGTTAACCCTCTATTACTGTCGCCCATGTCCAAGAGCCTGTTTCAAAAGCCCATAGAAATCAAGATTTCCACCGTAGTCGCAGTCTCGGCCATCCTGTCCACGGCGGACCGCCTGGCCCTCGACGCCGCGCTGGCCGAAATGACCGGCGGCACCACCGACTTCTTCGAAGACGACCTGACCGTGATCGACGTCGCCGCGCTGCCGGCCGGCAGCGAGATCGACTGGGCCGGCATCATCGCCCTGCTGAAGAAATACCGCCTGAATCCGGTCGCCGTGCGCAACGCGCCGCCGGCCATGGCCGCCGAGATCGCCTCTCACGGCCTGAGCGTGGAGACCGCGGCCAAGCCGCGCGAAGAGCAGGCAGACACGCCCGCGCCGGCGCCGGTCAAGGCCGCCCCCGCCGCCGCACCAGCGGCGCCGGCCGAAGCCCAGCCCGGCAACGCCGGCGTGATGATCATCGACACCCCGGTGCGCGCCGGCCAGCGCATCTACGCGCGCGGCTGCGACCTGATCATCACCGCCGTGGTCAACAACGGCGCCGAGATCATCGCCGACGGCAGCATCCACGTGTACGCCACGCTGAACGGCCGCGCGCTGGCGGGCGCTTCCGGCAATGCCGAGGCGCGCATCTTCGCCATGAATATGTCGCCGGAGTTAGTCTCCATTGCCGGCGTTTACCGCACTTTTGAAGACGGTTTCCCGGCCGAATATGCACGTTCCCCTGCGCAAATTCGCTTGGTCGGCGACCGAATCGATATACTATCTGTCAATTCTGCAAACCGCGCTTGAGTAGCAACTCTCTGAAAAGGATTTTTTTGTGGCGAGAATTATTGTTGTAACGTCCGGTAAGGGCGGTGTCGGTAAGACGACTTCCAGCGCCAGCTTCTCCACCGGGCTGGCCATGCGCGGCCATAAAACCGCGGTGATCGACTTCGACGTCGGCCTGCGCAACCTCGACCTGATCATGGGCTGCGAACGCCGCGTGGTGTACGACCTGATCAATGTGATCAATAAAGAGGCGTCGCTGACCCAGGCGCTGATCAAGGACAAGCACTGCGACAACCTGTTCATCCTGCCGGCGTCGCAGACGCGCGACAAGGATGCGCTGTCGGAAGACGGCGTGGAAGTCGTGCTGCACGAACTGATCAACATGGGCTTCGAGTTCATCATCTGCGATTCGCCGGCCGGCATCGAGCACGGCGCGCTGATGGCGCTGACCTTCGCCGACGAAGCCATCATCGTCACCAATCCGGAAGTGTCGTCGGTGCGCGATTCGGACCGCATCCTCGGCATCATCCAGGCCAAGTCGCGCCGCGCCCAGACCGGCGGCGAGCCCGTCAAGGAGCACCTGCTGATCACCCGCTACTCGCCGAAACGGGTGGAAGCGGACGAAATGCTGTCGTACGAAGATGTGCAGGAAATCCTGCGCATTCCACTGATCGGCATCATTCCGGAATCGGAATCGGTGCTGCACGCATCGAACCAGGGCAACCCGGCGATTCACTTCAAGGGCACCGATGTCGCGGAAGCCTACGAAGATGTGGTGTCGCGCTTCCTCGGCCAGGAATTGCCGTTGCGCTTCACTAACTACGAAAAGCCCGGCCTGCTGCAGCGTATTTTCGGGAGCAAGTAATCATGGCCCTGCTTTCTTTCCTGTTCCCGCAAAAACCGAAAACCGCGACCGCGGCCAAGGAGCGGTTGCAGATCATCATCGCGCGCGAGCGCAATGGCCGCAGCGGTCCGGACTTCCTGCCGGCGCTGCACAAGGAACTGATCGAGGTGATCTCGAAGTACACCAAGGTCAACGCCGACGACATCAAGATCTCGCTGGACCGCCAGGGCAACCTGGAGGTGCTGGACGTGAACGTGGTGCTGCCGGACGCTTAGGCATACCAGCGCGTTACAGCGGCCGGGCGATCCCGGCCGTCGCCAGTTCCTGCGCCACCTTGGCGCAGGCGTCCACATGCTGGTAGCCGATCTGGCTGAAGGCCACGAAGCCGATGCCGGCCGAGACCAGCTGTCCGGCCAGCGGCACCAGCTTGCCGGCTTGCCGCGCCACCGACTTCAGGCCGCTGCGCCGCAGCAGCCGCAACACCACTTCCCGCGTCACCAGTTTCCCCACCAGCATGCCGCCGACGCCGATCGCGGCCTCGTAGGCGATCAGCCGGAACTCCGGCTGCATGCGCTCGATCTGCTGCGCCGTCAGGCCGAACTCATGGTTGACGTCGTCGATCAGCAGCGCGAACAGGCGCAGGTCGGACACCACGTCCAGCCCCGGTATCGGCACCGCCGCCACGCCGGCCGAGACCATCGCGCGCCGCCGCACCAGCTTGCGGCAACGCTCGCGCACGGCCGCGATATCGCGCTCGGTCCCCGGCACCAGCGTCCAGTTTGTGTCTTTTTTCAGTCCCATGCGTGCTCCTTGCGGTCCACCGACTTTCTTTCCTTTTTTCAACTTCTTCATTGAATTCGGCGTTTTTCCAGTGTACCGTGTAATGGTTGTGCAGGTACGCACGGTGGATTATCGGGTTGTCGTCAGGGAAATATTAGTGCATTAGGAAAAATAATTGGCTATTTTGCTAACTATTTTTGTAAATCTCTGTTATATTTGTAGTGACTTCTCCTTAACATAATTTCCTACAGGCAGTAGTATGAGAATCGCCGTACTTGACAACGACCGCAGCCAAGCCGAACTGATTTGCCAGGTGCTGACCTCGGCAGGCCATGTCTGCCACAGCTTCCAGACCGCCAAGGACGTGCTGGCGCAATTGCGCAAGGACAGCTATGACATGCTGATACTCGACTGGCAAGTGGTCGATCTCAGCGGGGCGGAAGTGCTGCGCCGCGCCCGCGAAAAACTGCCCGACAGCGCCCCGGTCTTGTTCCTGACCACCAGCTCGGGCGAGGACGACATCGTCGCCGGCCTGGCCGCCGGCGCCGACGATTACATGATCAAACCGCTGCGCCGCAGCGAAATGGTGGCCCGCGTGCAAGCTTTGCTGCGGCGCGCCTACCCGGCGCAAAATGGCGCCGAACAATTACAATTCGGTCAATATGTGTTCGAGACCCGTCCCGGCCGTTTGTTGATGGATGGCATCGTTTTGGACGTCACCCACAAAGAGTTCTACCTGGCACTGTTATTTTTCCGCAACATCGGCCGGCCGCTGTCGCGCGCCTACATCCACGAGGCGGTGTGGATACGCGAGACCGCCGTGCCGTCGCGCACCATGGACACCCACGTGTCGCGCGTCCGCAATAAATTGCAGTTAAAGCCAGAAAACGGCTACCGCCTGGTGCCGGTCTACAGCTACGGCTACCGCCTGGAAAAACTGGGCGCCTGATCCTTGCCCGTCGTTCCCGCGCAGGCGGGAACCCATGGAGCGTCTCCACGGCAAGCGTTCTATGGATTCCCGCTTGCGCGGGAATGACGGCGTGTCACTTAGGCCGCTCACTATGCACGCTATGCTGCCTGCGATATAGGCAGCCACAGGCAACCTACGGGTACAACACGGTATAATGTCCGAACACTCAACGCACGGACCCGAAATGCAGCTGCTTGCCGTCGGCCTCAACCACAACACCGCCCCCGTCTCGCTGCGCGAGCAGCTGGCGTTCGCCCCTGAACAACTGGGGCAGGCGGTGCTGGCGGCGCGATCCTGGTTCGAGCGCATCGACCATCGCGGCAGCGACGAGGCCGCCATCCTGTCGACCTGCAACCGCACCGAGCTGTACGCGGCCAGCCGGGTGCCCGATTCGCTCGACGCCGGCGCCCACTTCCTGGCCGATTTCCACCAGCTGAACTACGCCGAACTGCGCCCGCACCTGTACCTGCTGCCGCAGCACGACGCCGTGCGCCACACCTTCCGCGTCGCCTCCGGGCTCGATTCGATGGTGCTGGGCGAGACGCAAATCCTCGGCCAGATCAAGGACGCGATCCGCACCGCCGACGAGGCGGGCGGCCTGGGCACCTATCTGCACCAGCTGTTCCAGCGCTCGTTCTCGGTCGCCAAGGAAGTGCGCAGCACCACCGAGATCGGCGCCCACAGCGTGTCGATGGCGGCCGCCGCCGTGCGGCTGTCGCAGCGCATCTTCGACAAGATCGCCGAGCAGAACGTGCTGTTCATCGGCGCCGGCGAGATGATCGAGCTGTGCGCCACCCACTTCGCGGCGCAGAATCCGAAAAGCATCACCATCGCCAACCGCACGCTGGACCGCGGCGAGATCCTGGCGCACCGCTTCGGCGGCCGCGCCATCCGCCTGGCCGAGCTTCAGGACAAGCTGCACCAGTACGACATCGTCATCTCCTGCACCGCCTCGTCGCTGCCGCTGATCGGCCTGGGCATGGTGGAGCGCGCGATCAAGGCGCGCCGCCACAAGCCGATGTTCATGGTCGACCTGGCCGTGCCGCGCGATATCGAAACCGAAGTGGGCCGCCTCAACGACGTCTTCCTGTACACCGTGGACGACCTGGGCAAAGTGGTCCAGACCGGCATGGAAAACCGCCAGGCCGCCGTGGCCCAGGCCGAAGCGATCATCGAAACCCGCGTGCAGTCCTTCATGCACTGGATCGACGACCGCGCCGTGGTGCCCATCATCCAGAGCCTGCAGGAAAACGGCGAAGCGCTGCGCCAGCTGGAACTGGAACGCGCCCGCAAGATGTTGGCCAAGGGCGAAGACATCGACGCCGTGCTGGAAGCCCTGTCCAAGGGCCTGACCGCGAAATTCATGCACGGACCGCAGCAGGCGCTGCACCGCGCGCAGGGCGAGGAACGCGCCCACCTGGCCGAGCTGCTGCCGCAGCTGTTCCGCGGCCGTCGTTAGCGCCACTGCCCGACCCCGCGCCGCGCGCGCGCCACGCCGCCGCGCACTCCCCGCCGCCACCGCGCGGCATCTGCTCCAACTCCTTTACCGAATACGCTATGAAACCATCCATGCTGGGCAAGCTCGATCAATTGGCAAACCGCCTGGTCGAACTCGATGAATTGCTGATGAGCGAAGGCGCGACCAGTAATATGGACGCCTACCGCAAGATGACCCGCGAGCACGCCGAACTGGGCCCGCTGGTGGCGCTGTACCAGTCCTACCAGGAAGCCGTCGGCGACCAGGCCGCCGCGCAGGAGATGCTGGCCGATCCGGAGATGAAGGACTTCGCCCAGGACGAGATCGAGGCGGCCAAGACCCGCCTGGCGGAACTGGAACTGGAGCTGCAGAAGATGCTGCTGCCGAAGGACGCCAACGACGAGCGCAACATCTTCCTGGAGATCCGCGCCGGCACCGGCGGCGACGAGTCGGCGCTGTTCGCCGGCGACCTGCTGCGCATGTACACCCGCTTCGCCGAGCGCAATCGCTGGCAGGTGGAGGTGGTGTCGGAATCGGCGTCGGACCTGGGCGGCTACCGCGAGGTGATCGTGCGCCTGATCGGCAACAGCGTCTACTCCAAGCTGAAGTTCGAATCCGGCGGCCACCGCGTGCAGCGCGTGCCGGCCACCGAAACCCAGGGCCGCATCCACACCTCGGCCTGCACGGTGGCGGTGATGCCGGAGGCGGACGAGGTGGAGGACGTCAACATCAACCCGGCCGACCTGCGCATCGACACCTACCGCGCTTCCGGCGCCGGCGGCCAGCACATCAACAAGACCGACTCGGCCGTGCGCATCACCCACCTGCCGACCGGCATCGTGGTCGAGTGCCAGGACGACCGCTCGCAGCACAAGAACAAGGCGCAGGCGATGAAGGTGCTGGCGGCCCGCATCAAGGACGTGCAGCTGCGCGAGCAGCAGTCGAAGGAGGCGGCCACCCGCAAGAGCCTGATCGGCTCGGGCGACCGCAGCGAACGCATCCGCACCTACAACTACCCGCAGGGCCGCATGACGGACCACCGCATCAACCTGACCTTGTACAAGCTGGACTTCATCATGGACGGCGACCTGACCGAGCTGACCAATGCGCTGGCCGCCGAACACCAGGCCGAGCTGCTGGCGGCGCTGGGCGACTAAAGCCTGTCGTCATTCCCGCACCAAGCCGTCATTCCCGCGCAGGCGGGAATCCATGCCGAGCATCACGCCCGGCGAAGTATGGGTTCCCGCCTGCGCGGGAACGACGTAGCTGAAGTTAACACCGGCCTAAGGCTGAAGCGACAACTTTGTGCGAGAATTGCCCGCTACACCAATCGAACCGGATCACCCCATGCTACATACCCGCTCACTGCTGCTGTCCATCGCCATCGCCTGCTTCGGCCTAATCGGCGTCGCCCTGTATTTGCAGATCGGCCTGGACATGCTGCCGTGCCCGCTGTGCGTGATCCAGCGCTACCTGTTCATCGCCATCGGCCTCTGCTGCCTGTTCGGCGCCTACGGCAAGCCCAGGCTGGGCGCCGGCCTGGGCCTGATGGCCGCGCTGGGCGGCCTGTACACCGCTGGCAAGCACCTGTACATCCTGGCCCATCCCGGCCTGTCGTGCGGCATCGATCCGATGGAGACCTTCCTCAACAAGATCCCCACCGCGACCTACCTGCCCGTCCTGTTCCGCGCCGACGGCCTGTGCGAGGACGCGCTGGCGCCGTGGTTCGGCCTGTCGATTCCGCAGTGGTCCTTCCTCGGCTTCGGCCTGTTCACGCTGGGCCTGGCCTGGCTGCTGATCCGCCGCGCACGCTGATGATCTCCGCATGATCAACGATCTCAGCGCCATCGCCGCCGGCGTCACCATCGGCGCGCTGCAAGTGCAGTCCCTGCTGGACCCATTGGACAACCGCGTGCTGCTGTGCCACGCGCTGGGCCTGTCGCGCGTGAGCCTGATCACCCAGTCCGAGCGCGCACTCGACGCCGAACAGGCCGCGCGTTTCGCCGCGCTGGTGCAGCGCCGCGTGGCCGGCGAACCGGTCGCCTACATCGTCGGCCAGCGCGAATTTTTCGGCCTGCCGTTTGAAGTCAACGGCGCCGTGCTGATCCCCCGCCCCGACACCGAACTGCTGGTCGAACTGACCCTGGACCGCCTGCCGCCGCAAGGCCGCGTGCTGGACATGGGCACCGGCAGCGGCGCCATCGCCGTGGCGCTGGCCCACACCCGGCGCGACGCCGCCGTCACCGCGCTCGACGTCAGCCCGGACGCGCTGGCCGTGGCGCGCCGCAACGCCGCCGCCAACAACGCCCACGTCGATTTCCTGCAGAGCGACTGGTACGCGGCGCTGCAAGACCAGCCGCCGTTCGACGTCATCGCCTCCAACCCGCCCTACATCGCCAGCGGCGACCGCCATCTGTCCGAAGGCGACCTGCGCTACGAACCGCCCGGCGCGCTGACCGACCACGCGGACGGCCTGTCGGCGCTGCGCATCATCGTCGCCGGCGCCGCCGCCCATCTGAAGCCGCAAGGCTGGCTGCTGATGGAGCACGGCTACGACCAGGCCGCCGCCGTGCGCGACTTGTTGACCGAGCAAGCCTACACCGAGGTGCAAAGCTGGACCGACCTGGCCGGCATCGAGCGCGTCACCGGTGCGCGGGCGCACTGACAGCGCCATCCCTGCGCAATATTCCGGCTTTCGGCCACGTCTCCCAGTATTTGATAAACTAGCAAGCGATCTTCGGCGCCGTCGGGACTTTGGGCCGGCGCCGACGCGATTGCCGGTTTTCGGTTAATCTCGCACCTCACGCTTTGATGCAACACTAGCTGCACTACGAAAGGAAGATCCAATTGTCCAATCTATTGACTCGCCGCCTGGCCTTGCTGGCCCAGCCAGAGCACCGTCCGGTGCTGGGTGGCTTGCGTGGCATCGAACGCGAAACCCTGCGGGTGGACGCACGTGGCCACCTGGCGGCGACGCCGCATCCGGTGGCCATGGGCTCGGCCCTGACGCACCCGCAAATCACCACCGACTACGCCGAAACGCTGCTGGAGTTCATCACCCCGGCCGAGGCGGACATCGCCACCACCCTCGCCAAGCTCGACGACATCCACCGCTACGCCTACACCAAGCTGGGCGACGAGCTGCTGTGGAGCCAGTCCATGCCCTGCCAGCTGCCGGGCGAGGAAGACATCGAGATCGCCTGGTACGGCAGCTCCAACATGGGCACGCTCAAGCATGTGTACCGGCGCGGCCTGGCGCTGCGCTACGGCAAGGCCATGCAATGCATCGCCGGCATCCACTACAACTACTCGCTGGACGAGCGCCTGTGGCGCGTGCTGGCCGAGCATGAGGGCAACCACAAGCGCCTGACGTCCAAGGCCTTCCAGTCCGAAGCCTACCTGGCGACGATCCGCAACTTCCGCCGCTACAGCTGGCTGCTGATGTACCTGTTCGGCGCCTCGCCGGTGCTGTCGACCGGCTTCCTGCGCGGCCGTCCGCACAAGCTCGAAACGCTGTCCGACGACACGCTCTACCTGCCCTACGCCACCAGCCTGCGCATGAGCGACCTCGGTTACCAGAACGACGCGCAGTCGGGACTGAGCCCGCATGAAAACTGTCTGGACAGCTACGTTGCCGCCCTGACCAAGGCCGTCAACCAGCCCTACGAACCGTATGCGGCGCTGGGCACCAAGCGCGACGGAGAATGGATACAGCTGAGCACCAACGTGCTGCAGATCGAAAACGAGTACTACTCCACCATCCGTCCCAAGCGCGTGATCCAGACCGGCGAACGGCCGATCCAGGCGCTGTGCGCGCGCGGCGTGCAGTACATCGAAGTGCGCTGCATGGACGTCGACCCGTTCGAGCCGGTCGGCATCAGCGTGCAGACCGGCCGCTTCCTCGACGCCTTCCTGCTGTTCTGCGCGCTGGAGGAAAGCCCGGCCATCGCGCCGGAAGAAGGCCTGCGCCACACCGAGAACTTCGCCCGCACCGTCAAGGAAGGCCGCCGTCCGGGCCTGACGCTCGACAGCGACAACGGCGAGATCAGCCTGCAAGCCTGGGGCCAGCAGCTGCTCGAGCGCATCGGCCCGGTGGCGGCCCTGCTCGACGCCCGGCGCGGCGACACCGTGCACGCCGACGCCATGGCGCAGCAGGCGGCCAAGCTGCTCGACGCCGACCTGACGCCATCGGCCAAGGTGCTGGCGGCGCTGCGCGCCAACGGCAAATCGTTCGCCGCCTTCGGCCTGGAGCAAAGCAAGCGGCACGCCGCCTACTTCCGCAGCCACGCACCGAGCGCCGAACAGGCGGCCTACTTCGACGGCCTGGCCGCGGTCTCGCTGGCCGAGCAGGCGGAAATGGAGGCCGCGCCGCAATCGAGCTTCGACGATTACGTGGCCGCCTACCGCGCCAGCAACCTGTGTCACTCCAGCATGGACTGCGACTAAACAGGGGCCTCCTTGCTCACCTTCTACAACGAACTGCACGCGCAGCATCGCGGCCGCTACGAGATCTTCCGCGGCGAGATGGTGCCGTGCTTCGAAAAGCCGGAGCGGGTCGACTCGGTGCTGGCCGAGCTGGGACGGCGCGGCCTGGGCAAGATCGTCACGCCGCACGGCGTGCCGCTGATGTCGCTCGAGCGCATCCATACGCCGCGCTACCTGCACTTCCTGCGCGGCGCCTGGAACGAATGGCTGGCGCTCGATCCGGCCAACGCCGGCAAGGACGCCTTCCCCGCCGTCTGGCCGATCCGCTCGCTGCGCGACGACATCGAGCCGGACAACTTCTGCGCCAAGCTGGGACTGTATTCGATGGACAGCGGCACGCCGCTGACGGCCGGCACCTGGACCGCCGCCAAGACCGGCGCCGATTGCGCGGTCAACGCCGCGCACGCGCTGCGGCTGGGCGAACGCGGCGCCTTCGTGTTGAGCCGTCCGCCGGGCCACCACGCGGGCGCGGATTTCTTCGGCGGCTACTGCTTCCTCAACAACGCCGCGCTGGCCGCGCAGCACATGCTCGACGACGGCGCCCGCAAGGTCGCCATCATCGACATCGACTACCACCACGGCAACGGCACCCAGAGCATTTTCTATCACCGCGACGACGTGCTGTTCATCTCCATCCACGCCGATCCGCGCAACGAATATCCGTTCTACCTGGGCCACGCCGACGAGCGCGGCGAGGGCGCGGGGCTGGGCTACAACATGAACCTGCCGCTGGCGGCGGGCAGCTCGCCGCAGGCCTGGTTCGCGGCGCTGGAGACGGCCTGCATCCGCCTGGGCAGCTTCGCGCCGGACGCGCTGGTGGTGTCGCTGGGCGTCGACACCTTCGTCGGCGATCCGCTGTCGCGCTTCGCGCTGCAAAGCGCCGACTACCTGAAAATCGGCGAGCGCCTGGCCTGGCTGAACCTGCCCACCGCCTTCATCTTCGAGGGCGGCTACGCGGTCAAGGAGCTGGGCACCAACGTCGTCAATGTCCTCGAAGGTTACGAGACGGCGCTCTGACCCAACCATGAACCAACCTCTGCCCTGGGCCGACGACACACCGCACCTGACCATCTGGTGCGCCGTGCTGTTTTGCTGTTTCAGCGCCCTGCTGGCGGCGCTGTATCTGCTGCCGCCGCTCGCCAGCCTGCTGTGCGTGGTGCCGCTGGCCTCCTACCTGATGCTGGGCCGTCACATGGGCATGGTGTACAGCATCGGCTGGTCGGTGCTGGGCCTGGCCGTGCTGGTGCTGCGTCCGGGCAGCTCCAGCGAGGCGCTGCTGGGCAGCGCCGCCGCCGTGCTGGGCACGGGCCTGCTGTCGCACTGGTTCGAGGCGCGGCGCGCGGCGCTGGCGGCGGTATTGCGCCGCACCGCCTCGCTCGATCCGCTGACCGGCCTGCACAACCATCTGTATCTGGAATCGATATTCAGCCAGCTCACGCGCAGCCAGCGCGGCAAGCCGCAATCGCTGACGATGATGCTGGTGGCGCTGGCGCCCGGCGCCGACGACGCCCGGCGGATCGAGGCCGCGCGCCTGATCGAGGAAGTGTGCCGCGCCAGCGACTGGGCGTTCCGCTTCGGCGACGACAGCTATTGCGTGCTGGTGCCGTGGGTGTCGCAGGTGCAGGGCCAGCAGATCGCCGACCGCCTGCTGGCGCGCCTCAACGCCGATGGGCATGTGCCCGTCAGGCTGGGCCTGGCCCGCTGGCCGGAAGACGCGCAGACGCTGGCCGAACTCCACAAAATCTCCGAACGAAATCTCATCATTAAACATGACCTCCATCCTGCTGCTTAAGCTGTTGCTCGTCCCTTGCCTGATTTATTTCGTGACCTTGGCGGGACGAAAATGGGGCGCCGGCGTGGCCGGGTGGCTCTCGGCGTTTCCCATCATTTCCGGCCCGATTCTACTGACCATCACCCTGGAGCAGGGGCCGGCCTTCGCCGCCACGGCGGCGGAAGGGACGCTGCTGGCGGTGGTGGCCATCCTGGTCTTCAGCATCGCCTACGCGTGGGCCTCCGCCTGCTTCGGCATCGCCGGAGCGATGTTGTGCGCGATGCTGGCGTATGGCGTCGCGGTGGCGGGATTGAACGCGGTTCATCCGCAACTGCCGCTGTGTTTTGGACTGGTGGTGTGCGCCTTGCTGGTGTCGCCGCGGCTGTTTCCCACGATTCCGCCGCAGTCCCGGCCGACGGCGGCCGGCGCCAGCGACGTGCCGTGGCGCATGGTTGCCGGGGCGCTGCTGGTGCTGACGGTGACGTTTGCCGCCTCGCGCATCGGCCCGCGCCTGAGCGGCTTCTTCGCCATGTTCCCCATCATGAGCACGGTGCTGGTCGGATTCTCGCACGCGCGCTCGGGACGCGCGTTCGCGGTGACGCTGTTGCGCGGCATGGTGTTCGGCTACTACGCCTTTGCCGTGTTCTGCCTGACGATCGCGGTGTCGCTACGCCAGGGTTCAATCCCGCTGGCCTTCTGCTTCGCTTTCTTCTGCGCGCTGCTGGTCCAGGTGGGCGTCAAGCGACTGATGTCGGTCAGGGCCGGAAAGGCCCCCAAGCTGGCTGCCTGATGTCGCCATCCTGGGCGCTGAGCTTCTGCTTCACGCGGCCATCGACCGACACCACCATCAGCGACTTGCGCCCGGCCGCCTCGGTGGCGTAGATGAGGTACTTGCCGTTCGGCGCGAAACTGGGCGACAGGTCGTCGGTGCCGTCGGACACGCGGCGCAAGCCGCTGCCGTCGGCGTTGACGGTGTAGATCTGCGTATGGCCGTCCATCGACAGCGACACGGCCAGCCGGGCGCCGTCCGGCGACCAGGCCGGCGAAATGATGGGGGTATTCGAACGCCGCGCCGTCTGCTCGCCCTCGCCGTCGATGTCGGCCACGGCCAGCCGGTAGGCGCCGCCCTCCTCTTTGACGTAGGCCATGCGGGTGGCGAACGCGCCGGGCACGCCGGTCAGCTTGAGGAACACATCGTCGGCGATCTTGTGCGCCGCCAGGCGCGCGGCCAGGCCGGACACCGACTGCTCCTGGCGCGACAGCTGGCTGGCCTTGACGGTGTCGAACAATTGGTAGCGCACGTCGTAGCGGCCGTCGGCCAGCGCCGACACCGTGCCCACCACCAGCGCATCGGCGCCCCTGGCTTTCCAGCCGGCGTAGTCGATGTTGTGGAGGTCGGTGATGGCGCCGGCATCGATCAGCTTGAACATGCCGCCGCGTTCCAGGTCGGCCTTGATGATGGCGGAGATCTGCTGCGGCGCCAGGATTTCATCGGCGAAGCCGGCCACGGCAACAGGAATCTGATTGCTGCCGACGCCGCTGATTTCAATCCGCATCTGCGCCTGCGCGGCGTTGATGACGACGGCCGTGGCGGCGAAGACGAGGTAGTGACTGAGTTTCTTCATGGAAGTGAAGGATAGTCGCAATCGCCGGCGCGAGCCACTTCGCTTTCGGTATTCAATTGTTTTTCCAATGATAAATTATCGGTGTACTATCCAACTTTGCTTTCCTTCATCCGATAGGTGATAGAAATGGACCATTCCCCAGGCAAATTGGCGCACATCGATCGCTGGCAGAAAGACCGCCAGAAGGCTTTCAAAATAATACCCGACGACGGCAAGACATTCCGCTATCTCGGCAAGGAATTCCACGTCTTCCCCAATACCTTCTGGCCCTACACGGATAGCCAGCCGCTGGTCACCAGCCTGCGCGTCAAGCCGGGCGACAGCGTGCTCGATGTCGGCACCGGCTCCGGCGTCATCGCGGTCTTCGCCTGCTATGGCGGCGCCGCCCGCGTGCTGGCCGTCGACATCAACCCCGCCGCGCTGAAGAGCGCACTGCACAACGCCGCCGAGCACGGCTTCGGCGAGACGATGGAAGTGCGCTATTCCTGCCTGTTCGACGGCATCGGCGACGAGCAGTTCGACGTCATCACCGCCAACCTCCCCTTCCGCAACAAGGAGGCTCCCGACGTCGTCGCGCGTTCGCAGTGGGACACCGACTTCCGAACCAATACCCAGTTCTTCCAGCAGGTCGGCAAGTATCTGAAACCGGACGGGCGCATTTATTTCGCACACTCCAATTTCGGCGCGGTCAAGGAAGTGCGCAAGCTGGCCAAGGAAAACGGCTACAGCATGCGCATGGTGGCCCGCGCGCGCGCCGACGAAACCAAGGAGTTCTACGCCTTCCTCATCAAGCGATTGCCTCACACCGCAAGCGTATGAACGAGGTGTTCGATACCATCGCCGGCTTGCGCGCGGTCGCCCATGCGCCGTGGCGACCGCTGGTGCGGCGTGTGGTGGTGATACTTTGCAATTCGCGCGCGGGGTCCAGCCTGGTCAAGCACGTGCTGGCCGAACATCCGGACATCGCCTCGCTCGATGGCGAGATGGAACCGTACCTGGCGCTCACCGGCAACAGCTTCGGCGTCCACGCCGACAGTGACGCCATCGGCATGTTGGCGCAGCCGGACCTCTTGGCCGACAACATCTTCGCCGAGCTCGGCGTACCCAGTCCCACGCTGCCGCCGCCGGAGCAACTCAAGGACCGCTGGCGGCGGCGCCTGCTGTTGCAGTACCCGCTGCTGTTCATCGACCCGGCGCAGCGCCGAAAGCTGAACGATGCGCTGGACCTGGCCCTGCAATCGAACAAGCAGCAGACGGAAAGCGCGATCCTGGCGGCGGTGTTTCGCGACCAGCCATGGCGCATGAATTTTTATGATGGACAGCCGCCATCGTCGCTGCGCGATTTCGGCCTGGGCCCCAGCGGCTACTACGACGAGCCGCTGAAGATCGAAGAGCCGCCGTTCGTGCTGCCGCGCAGCTATCGCCGCCGGTTCACCATCGACGACGCGGCCAGCAAGATCCTGCTGTTCAAATCGCCGAGCGACGCCTACCGGATCGGCATGCATGAGCAACTGTTCCCGAACGCCGATATCCAGTACCTCCACCTCACCCGCGGCTATGCGCAGTCGGTCAATGGCTTGATGGACGGCTGGCTGTCGCCCAAGGGCTTCTTCGCGCACGACATGGCGCGCGCCGGCACGGCGCTGCGGATAGGCGGCTATTCCGACGCCACGCCGTTCGGCCGGCGCTGGTGGAAGTTCGACCTGCCGCCCAACTGGCGCCAATTCATCCAGTCCGAGCTGGGCGACGTGTGCCTGAACCAATGGCTGGCATCGAATGAGGCGATCCTTGCCAGCGGCGTGCCGGCGCTGCGCGTGGCGTTCGAGGACTTCCTGGACCATCCGCCGGCGCAGCTGCAGCGCATTGGCGACCTGCTTGGCCTGTCCGATCTGCCGCTGCCGGCGCGGCTGCCCGTGACGATGGCCACCGACGCCCCCGGCGCGCTACGCTGGCGCAAGCGCGAACAGGCGTTATTGGACATGGGCCGGCGCCCGCCGGTGCGGGCGATGATGGAGCAGCTGGGCTACACGATGAATCCGGAGTCGTGGACATGAACAATCACCTGCTGCTGCCCTTCCTGATCGGGCAGCGCCGCGACGGCCTGCGCCGCGTCACCGACCTCGACCGCCATGAGTGGGACGTCGTCGACGTGCCCGACTTTGCCGAGACAACGCTGAGCGATCCCAACGAAAAGCTGCGCAGGATGGGCAGGATCTACGCCGGCATGGCCGAGCGCGTCGAGCGGATCGTCGACGCGGGCCGGGTCCCGGTCAGCATCTCCGGCGACTGCATGTCCACGCTCGGCATGCTGGGCGGCCTGCAGCGCAGCGGACGCCCGCCGGACCGCATCCTGTGGCTCGACGCCCATGGCGACTTCCACACCTGGGAAACCACGCAGACCAAATACCTCGGCGGCATGCCGCTGGCGATCCTGGTGGGACGCGGCGACCGCCGCAAGCAAAGCCGCGACGCCATCGGTGCGATGTTGGCGGCCATCGGCGTCACGCCCTTCCCCGAACGGCAGGTGATCCTGTCCGACGCGCGCGACCTCGATCCGGGTGAGCTGGAGGCGGTGCGAAGCTCCGGCATCACCTGCTGCAGCATCGCGCAGATCGGCGAGCATGTGAAGCCGGGCGAGCGCCTCTACCTGCATTTCGACAGCGACGTGATGGACGCGGAAGCCGAAATACCGGCGCTGAAATACCACGTCAAATCAGGACCGAGCTACGCCGACATGGCGGCCTTGTTCCGCTCGCTGCGCGGGCCTGACATCGTCGCCGTATCGGTGTCGGCCTGGCATGAGGAAAAGGACCTGGACAACGCGGCCGCGCGCGCCTGCCTGGCGCTGCTGGGTGAGTTGGAAGTCAAAGCGTAGTCGCCACATCCCAGGTTGAATCGCCAAGGCAGATCAGGGCTTCGGCTTGCGCGCAGGCTTATTTTCAGGGCCGGCCTCACCCAGCAGCAAGACCTTATTGGTCTGGACGCGCAGCTCCATTACCTCGACCATGTCGGGCGGCAACTGATCCCGAATGATGTCGAATGTGTCCGCGATCCGTTCAATAAGTGTGCCCATGAATCGCTGAGCTTCCTCGATAGCGTGAAAGCCAAAGCGTCGGTAGTCGGCCAAAATCGATACTCTCGAAATCTCGCGACTACCCCTGCTCAATTGAAGTTGCAGCGTTTTTGGCGTGTCTTCTGTGCTCGGAACGACGTCGAACGCGGGAGACAGGCGCCAAGCTCCATCTCGCTCTCTGTAGTACACAGCGTGGTTCCTGCAATGATCGTCGTCGTTTCCAACCATCGCGTTAAATACCATGCGTCCGAAAAGTTCCTTCCAGTCTTCTGATGGGGCGCCGATACGGCGCAGCTCCTCGGCTAACCTGGGGTAGCTTGCCCCCGCGACGTCTGCAGGCGTTACCGGTGGATACTGAACCTGTAACAGCGTTGCGCTGCTAGCGGTCATGAATCGCTGCGGCCCTTCACGGTCGAAGCGCTTGACAAGCACAACTCCCCGACCGCCCTCCATAGAGCGGTATGTGGCTTGCGCGAAGTTCAACCCGGCTTCCGATCCCCAGCGCTGTGTAGCTGCTTCTAGCCTGGCGATGTCAGTAATGTCGGTATGGATGGTTGGCTTGGCCAGCCAATATGTGTCGCCGTCTCTCACAGTTAGCTTAGGCCGAACACCTCCCAAACTCGCTGTTGCAAATAAGCGCCTTCGCACACTTGGGTTGATGGCCGGCTGATGATTCGCGATCGCCAGCAGCTCTTTGACCAGGTCATCTAATGTGTCTATGCGTGGTGATCCCAGGCCCGCGATGTTCGGCTTCCTACCAGTACCCACAGCAAGAGCCCCCCACCGATCACCATTACCGGAGTTGAGCAGGTAATGGAAGGGTGTAGCATTCTCTCCAACGCCGGTTTCGCGACGAATCAATCCCTGCCCCCACGCATCCGGACTTGCATCGCGGAGAATGTCATGCAGTCCAGCATACCGCGGTGCAGTCCATTCCCTGTCGGCGACCAGAGGGAGATTGACAGGGTCGATCGTCCATCGCGCGCCGCTCTCGATGTAGCTCGGCGCGTATCTGAATCGTCCAATTCCGCCGCGGTCGTGTGCGTATCTTCCGACGACGACCCACTGCCCGTTATCGGGGCGTTGTAAATACACGTATACCATCTGGGTGATTCTTTCAGAAGTACTCATCGTCATTTTTCTTGGGTGCGCGCGCACGCGGAGCTTCATCGGTCATGCGCCAAAGGGCGGGATCCGGTTGCGGCGCCATCGCTTCCATGACGCCCAGCACGTGAAGTGCCGACAAGTAGTGGACAGCTCCAATGGTTGGCTCACCGAGTTCAAGTCGGCGTAGTGTGGGATGCGAGATCCCCAATCTGCTGCACAAGTCTACTGCAAGTATCCCTTGAGCCACTCGCTGCTTCCTAATGCTCAAACCCCATTCCTTGAGTCGATCGCATACCAAAGTCGGGAAGTCTGCTTCCTCGATTCGCCTGCGTCCCATAACCATCCCCTAGATGTAAATACTATTTAGATTACAGCACATAAATGAAAAAGCAAATCGATAATGACAAGTAAGCAACGTAAATACTTTTTAGATTATCGTCCACAATCGAAAAAGTATATTCGTAACTTATTGACAATAATAGGGCGCTACAGAGGGAGGGGCTGCCTCGCTTCGTGACAGCAGCTTTTCGGTATCGTTGGGGTAGTGGCCAGCGCATCGAACATCCAAAAAATATTTTCATAAATCGCTTGCTATTAAATAGCACACGATTTATAGTGTGTCCATGGGCGCTGCAAACGGCGCCGGATAGTAGTAGAAGTAGGTAGCTAGCGATTAAATAGTAAACTAATCATTCTCACTCATTCAAAGGAATATCATCATGTCGATCCAACAAGTTCTGTACCGCGCAAACGCAAAAGCAACCGGTGGCCGCGAAGGCCGTGCCGTCTCCTCCGACGGCGTGCTGGACGCGAAGCTGACCACCCCGAAAGAACTGGGCGGCGCCGGCGCCGTCGGCACCAACCCTGAGCAGCTGTTCGCTGCCGGCTACTCGGCCTGCTTCATCGGCGCGATGAAATTCGTCGGCGGCCGCGACAAGATCGCCGTCCCGGCGGACGTGTCGGTGGAAGGCATCGTCGGCATCGGCGCCATCCCTACCGGTTTCGGCATCGAAGTCGAACTGAAAATCTCGCTGCCAGGCCTGGACCGCGCAGAAGCCGAGAAACTGGTCGCCGCCGCCCACATCGTGTGCCCATACTCGAACGCCACCCGCGGCAACATCGACGTGACGCTGACCATCGTTTAATCGATACGGTCCCCGCATGACAGGCCGGTCCCTCCTCCGAGGGGCCGGCCTTTTTTCACATACAATCGTTGTTTTGAACCGCAACGGGACACGCAATGATTGAGTGGCAATGGCTGGCCTTTGACGACATCCCCCGCCTGGACTGGTATGAAGTGCTGCTGCAACGCCAGCAGGTGTTCATCCTGGAGCAGACCTGTTTGTACCCGGACATCGACGGCTGCGATCCGCAGTGCCAGCACCTGATGGCCTGGCGCGAGATCGACGGCAAGCGCACGCTGGTCGCATATCTGCGCTGCGTGCCGCCCGGCGTGAAGTATGACGAAATGTCGCTCGGCCGCGTGCTGACCACCCAGGCCGCGCGCGGCAGCGGCATCGGCCGCGAGCTGCTGGCCAAGGCGATCCCGCTGGCCGAGGCGCTGCATCCCGGCCACGGCTTCCGCATCGGCGCGCAGGCGCACCTGGAAAAATTCTACGGCGGCTACGGCTTCAGGACGGTGACCGAGCCGTACGACGAAGACGGCATCCTGCACATCGACATGGTGCGCTAAGACCTGCCGTTAAAAAGTCAGCATGAAGCGCGCGCCGGCGCTGACCGAGCGCGCGTAGCGCACCGTGCCGCCGTTGGCGTGCACCAGGTGCCGCACCATCGCCAGGCCGATGCCCCGGCCCTGTTTTTTGGTCGAGAAGAACGGCGTGAAGATGTGCGCGGCCAGCGCCTCCGGCACGCCGGGGCCGTTGTCCACCACCTCGATGCGCAGGCGGCCGCCCCGGCTGAAGCGCGCGCGCACCTGCGCTTCCGGCGCCTTGCCGGTGATGGCTTCCGACGCGTTCTTCAGCAGGTTGATGAGCGCCTGTTCCAGCTGGCCGGGATCGATCATCACCGCCAGCGACGCCGGCTCCACCGAGAATGATACCTTGCCGCCCAGGGCCTGCCACTGCGGCGCTATCAGCATCGACAGCCGTTCGAACAATTCCTCCAGCAGCACGCGCTGCGGCTGCGCCTGCGGCACGGTCGACAGGCTGCGGTAGCTGCCGACAAAATCGACCAGGCTGGCGGCGCGGCGCGAGATGGCGTCCAGCGCGGTGCCCAGGTCGGCGTGGATGTCGGCCGGCAGTCCGGCACCCGCTTCGTCCAGCAAGCCGCAGGCGGTGCGCGACAGGGACGCCACCGGGGTCAGCGAGTTCATGATCTCGTGGGTCAGCACCTGCACCAGTTCACGCCAGGCGTTCAGGGCTTCGGCTTCCAGTTCGCTCTCCACCGGCATCAGCGCGGCCAGGCGCTGGGCCGTGCCCTGCATCGTCAGCGCGGCGACGGCGACCAGCGCGCGCTCCACGCCACGCTCGGTGTCAAAGCTGATCAGCTGCCGCTGGCCGGCGGTCTGCGCGGCCAGCAGCTGGTGCAGGTCCTGCGGCACGCTGGCGCGGCCGGGTGCGAGCAGGCGGCGCGCGCTGGCGTTCAACGGCGCCACCGCGCCGGCGCCGGCCGCGTTCTGGATGCTGAACAGCGCGATGGGCGCGTGTTCGAGCCGGGCTTCCAGCGCGTGGATGGTGTCGGACAGTTCGCGGCCCGCAGGCGCGCCGTGATGCAGCGCGCTGTCGTGCGCCTCCATGCGCGGGGTGCGGGGCGCCAGGCGGCGCAGGCATTGCCACAGCGCGGCGGCAGGCAGCAGCGCGGCCAGGCCGCACAGCACCATGCGGCGCGGCTCCGGCGTGGCGGACAGGACGTCGGCCACGGCGCTCAGCGCCATCAAGCCGGCGACGCTGGCGGCAGCGCCCAGCTTGAGCAGGCGTTCAGATGCCATGCTTGCCCAGCTTGCGGTACAGCGCGGCGCGGCTCACGCCCAGCGATTTCGCGGCATGGCTGATATTGCCGTTGAACTGGGCCAGCGCCGAGGCGATGGCTGCGCGTTCCAGCGTGTCGAGCGTCATGTCGCCGGCGACGCCGCCGTTGATGGCGGCGCGCACCGAAGCGGCGACGCACGGTGGCGCGATGAAATCGTCGCCGTCGTCCAGTGCCGCAGCGCCGGCGCCGAGGCCGAAATCGCCCAGCGACAATTCAACGCCCTGCCCCAGGATCACGGCGCGTTCGCAGGCGTGGCGCAGCGCCCGCACATTGCCCGGCCAGTCGTGGCGCAGCAGGCCGTCCATCGCCGCCGCGTTCACGTTGCGGACCGGCCGGTCGTACTGCAAGGCGTACAGGTTCAGATAATGCGCCAGCAGCAGCGGAATGTCCTCGCGCCGTTCGCGCAGCGGCGGCACGCGGATCACGATGGTGTTCAGGCGGAACAGCAAGTCCGGCCGGAACACGGCGGGATCGAACAGCCGCGCCTCGTCCAGGTTGGTGGCGCTGATGATGCGCACGTCGATGGCTTCCGGCTTGTCGGCGCCGATCGGCGTCACCTCGCGCCGTTCCAGCGCGGTCAACAGCTTGGCCTGCGCCGCCAGCGGCATGTTGCCGATTTCGTCCAAGAACAGCGAGCCGCCGCGCGCGGCCTGGAAGCGCCCCGCGCGGTCGGCCCTGGCGTCCGTGAACGAACCTTTGCGATGGCCGAACAATTCGCTCTCGAACGTCGATTCCGGCAGTGCCCCCATGTCCACCGCCAGCAGGGTGCCGGCCGCGCGGCGCGACAGCGCATGGATGGCGCGCGCCACCAGCTCCTTGCCGACGCCGTTCTCGCCCAGCACCATCACGTTCGCCTCGGTCGGCGCCACGCTGGCGATCAAGGCCTTCAACTCGCGCATCGCCGCCGACTCGCCCATCAGGTCGGGCGTCGCCGCGCCCGGCCCGCGCATGGCGGCACGGCGGGCCAGCGCCTGGTCGATGGCGGCCACCAGCCGCGCGTTGTCCCACGGCTTGGTGATGAAATCGCCGGCGCCGCGCTTCAGCGCTTCCACCGCCAGCGGCACGTCGGCGTAGGCGGTCATCGCGATCACCGCCGGCGGCTGCGCCTGTGAGCGCAGCAGATCGAGCAGCGCCAGGCCTTCGCCGCCGTCGATGAAGCCGGGCGTGAAATTCAGGTCCAGCAGCACCACGTCCGGCACGCCCCGCGCCAGCAAGGCCGGCAAGCCCGCCGGATCGCACAGCGTGGCGACCTTGCCATGGCGCCGCCGCAGCAGCAGCTGCGCGGCCGTGGCGACATCGGCGTCATCATCGAGTATCAGTACGTAGGCGTTCATGCAGGCATTCTAGCAGCCGCCAACAGGCGCCGGACATGGCTTCCGGCCGCGGGCCACGGGCGCGCGCCGCAAGTGTTCAGTTCCGAACAGTGGCCGCTGTTCATAAGCGGACAGCGAACGGCCAATCCGGGCCAAACAGACCGTCAACATGGGCTTTTTGGTCATGGCACAGGGTTTGCTGTATGGCCTGCATGCACATCAAAAAAAATCTCGGCCCCTCTCCTTCCCACTTGCCCTCCAGCGGCGCGGCGATGGACGTCGTGGTGCCCCGCAAACGCGGCAAGGCCATCGCCATCGGGCTGGCGGCCACGCTGGCCGTGGCGGCCGCCGGCTACGCGCTGTGGTCATGGATGCCGCGCGGCCTGCAGATCGACGGCGCCGACCTGCGCATCGGCCAGGCCGCGCGCGGCATCTTCGTCGACGAAATCGTCGTGCGCGCCAATGCGGAGCCGCTCAATTCCGTAATACTCGATTCGGTCGAATCGGGCCGCGTCGAAGAAGTCTTCGCCATCGACGGCACGCTGGTGAAGAAAGGCCAGCTGCTGTTCCGCATCTCCAACCCGCAGCGCAACCTGGAACTGCTGGCGCGCCAGTCGGAACACGCGGTCAGCATCTTCAACCTGTCCAACCTGCGGGTGGCGCAGGAGGCCAGCGCCAGCGACCACCAGCGGCGGCGCGAAGACCTCCAGTTCGCGCTGGAGCAGGTCCGCAAGCAGCACGAACGCAATGTGCGGCTGGCGGCGCAGGGCTATATCTCCGCCGTCGCGCTGGAGGAATCGGCCGACAAGCTGCAGCAACAGCGCCGGCTGCTGGCGCAGGAAGAACGCGCCTCCAATACCGAGGAAAGCGTGCGCCGCGACGCCGCAACGCAGCTGGAAACGGCGATCGGCGGCCTGAACTCCGGCCTGAAGCTGGTCGCCGCCACGGTCGACGCGCTGGCCGTGCGGGCGCCGGTCGACGGCCGGCTGACCAACTTCCGCCTGCAGGTGGGCGAATCGATCAGCACCGGCAAGAATATCGGCCGCATCGACGATCCGGCGCGCTTCAAGCTCGCCGCCAGCGTCGACGAGTACTACCTGAACCGCATGGCGGTCGGCCGTCACGGCAGCGTCAAGCAGGACGAGCGCAATTACGCGGTCGATATCCGCGCCATCTACCCGCAGATCAAGGAGGGCCGCTTCATGGTGGAACTGGTGTTCACCGGCGGCCAGCCGCCGGTGCTCAATCCCGGCCAGAGCCTGGACGCGCGCATCACCCTGGGCGAGCCGGCCAAGGCGCTGCTGCTGCCGAACGGCGCCTTCATCAACGACAGCGGCGGCGCCTGGGTCTATGTGCTGGACGCCGGCGGACGCACGGCGCAGCGGCGCGCGGTGCGCGTCGGCCGCCGCAACAACAGCCAGCTCGAAGTGCTCGAAGGCCTGGCCGTCGGCGACAAGGTGATCCTGTCGAGCTACGCGGCCTACGGAAATTCACCACGGCTGCAAATAACGCAGTAAATTCCCATCACTATCACTAAAGGCAAACCCCATGCTCAAACTCGTCGGCATCAGCAAAATCCACCAGGCAGGAGAAATCCAGACCACCGCGCTGGATCGCATCGACCTGGAAATCGAAGCGGGTGAATACGTCGCCATCACCGGGCCGTCCGGCTGCGGCAAGTCGACCATGCTGGGCATACTGGGCCTGCTGGACGTGCCTAACCACGGCGAATACTGGTTCGAGGGCCAGAACGTGGCCGGCTGGAGCGAATCGAAACTGAACCAGCTGCGGCGCGGCCGCATCGGCTTCATCTTCCAGAGCTTCAACCTGATCGAAGAGCTGACCGTGTTCGAGAACGTCGAACTGGCGCTGGAATACAACGGCACGCCGGCGCGCGAACGGCGCGAGCGCGTGACGGCCATGCTCAACAAACTGGGCGTAGGGCACCGCGCCTCGCACCGCCCTTCGCAACTGTCGGGCGGCCAGCAGCAGCGGGTGGCGATCGCGCGCGCGCTGGTGGCCGGCCCCGCCGTCCTGCTGGCCGATGAACCGACCGGCAACCTGGACACCGCGCACGGCGATGAAGTCATGCGCCTGCTGCGCGAGATCAACGCCGAAGGCACCACCGTGGTGATGGTCACGCACTCGCCGGACCATGCCGCGCAGGCTTCGCGCACACTGAATCTGCTGGACGGCCGCATCATGGTCGACGTACTGCAAGCCGCTTAAAGCGTCAGGATCATCTTCATGAACCTGCGCGACTTTCGCATCGGCTGGCGGCTGCTGTTGCAGCAGCCGGCTTATTCCGCCGTGGTCATCGGCGGCCTGGCCATCGGCTTTGCCGCCTGCTTCCTGCTGTTCGGCTTTGTCGAATTCTGCCTGAACTTCAACAGCGCCATACCGGACAACGACCGCGTACTGGTGGTTAAGCAGCGCATCAACGTCTTCCCGCGCCCGGAATGGCAGGCCTGGGCCTTCATGCCTTTGCGCGATGTGGCCCTGGCCAGCGGCATGGTGTCGCAAGCCAGCGTCGCCAAGCCCATCGAGTCGCCGTTGCGCGCCGGTAGCGATTTGCGCGCGCTGAACCTGCTGGCGGTCGATCCCGATTTCCGCACCATGTTCGGCATCGTCGCGCTACAGGGCGACTTGGGCGCCGCGCTGGCGCAGCCCGATGGCCTGGCGTTGACGCGGACCGGCGCACAGAAACTGTTCGGTGACCATCCCGCCGTCGGCCAGACCGTCCGCGTCGATGGCACGGTATTGCAGGTGCGGGCGCTGATGCCCGATCCGCCGGCCAACAGCAGCCAGCAGTACGAGGCGCTGGTCGGCACCGGCAGCAGCGCATGGCCGGAGCGCGCAACCGCGATCAGCAAATGGGGGCGCGGCATCGTCTACATGAAACTCAAGCCCGGCGCCTCGATGCCAGCGCTGACGGCGCTGCTGCAGGAAGCCAGTGAAAAATCGCCCATCAACCAGCGAGTTAAAAGCGGGCCGCTGGGCAAAGGCCTGAACGGCCGCAATGTGGCCGATATCAGCCTGCTGCCGCTGCACGACGCCTACTTCGACGAAGGCCTGGCCAACAGCCGCGCGGGCGAGCAGTATGGGCAGCGCAGCAGCGTCTTCGGCCTGGCGGCGGCGGGTTTGCTGATCCTGCTGCTGGCCGCGATCAACTACATCAACCTGGCGACGGTGCGCACCCTGCGCCGCCAGCGCGAGATCGGCATCCGCAAGCTGCTGGGCGCCAGCTCGACGCGGCTGGTGCGCCAGTTCCTCAGCGAGGCGGCACTGACATCCCTGCTGGCGGCCATCGCCGGCCTGGTGCTGGCGTGGCTGCTGCTGCCGACCTTCGCGGAGCTGGTGAACCGTCCGCTGGCCGGCATGTTCACGCCTGTCCGCTGCGTGACCGCACTGGCGTTCGGCCTGTTGATCGGCGTGTGCGCCGGCGCCTATCCCGCCTGGCTGGCGCAGCATGCGCTGCCGGGACCCGCGCTCGCGGGACGCGGCAACAGCGAAACCGCCGCCGGCCTGTGGGTGCGGCGCGTGCTCACCGTGCTGCAGTTTTCCAGCGCGATGGCGCTGTCGGCGACGGCGCTGGCGGTCGGCTGGCAGACGTACTACGCCACCCATGCCTCGCCGGGATTCGATCCCGCGCACCTGCTGGTGCTGGACCTGCCATCCGATGCGGAGGGCAAGCAGGAGGCGGTCGCCTTCATGGAGCAGCTGGCGCGGCTGCCGCGCGTTGAAGGCGTGTCGTCCATTTCGGAGGCGGTGGGCCGCGACGGCATGAAGCTGACCAATACCGTGACCACCAGGGACGGCCGCGAGATACCTCTGGAGGGCAAGAACGTCAGCGCCAACTGGTTTGAGGTGAGCCACCTGCAGGCGCTGCACGGACGGCTGTTCCGCGCGGCGCAGGATGTCGACTACGGCAAAGCACCGCGCGTGGTGGTCAACCGCGCCGCCGCGCTGGCGCTGGGGTATGCGGCGCCGCAGGACGCGGTCGGCCAGGTGGTACCGGGCGGCATGGAGATCGTCGGCGTGGCGCCCGACGTGCGCTACCAGGGACTGCACCAGCCACCGAAGGCGATCGTCTATTTCGTCCGTCCCGGCGGCGTACTGATGATACGCACCAGCGACAACCTGGAGACGGCGTGCAGCGAGATCGAACCGCTGTGGCGGCGCCACTTCCCCAACGCCATCATGGAGATGAAGACGCAGCAGGCCGTGCTCGAAGAACGTTACGCCACCGAAGCGCGGCTGATCCGCATACTGGCCGCCACCAGCGTGATCGCCATCGCACTGGCGGCGTTCGGCATCTACGTGCTGTCGGCCTACAGCGTGCAGCGCAGCCGGCGCGAGATCGTGATGCGCAAGTTGCACGGCGCCGCCCACGTCGATATCGCGCTGATGATGGGCCGCGAATTCTCGGCGCTGGTGGGCGCCGGTGCGTTGATCGGTCTGCCGTTGGCGGCGGTGGCCATTCAGCGCTATCTGGCCGCCTACACCGAGCATGCGCCGATTGGCGTCTGGACGCTGGCGGCGGCGCTGGCGATGGCCCTTCTGGTGGCGCTGCTGGCCACCACCCGCCATACGGCGACGGCCTTGCGCATGTCGCCCGCATTGGCATTGCGCGACTGAACCGGAGAATTAAATGAAACCAAGCGACTTTCGCATCGGCTGGCGCCTGCTGCTGCGCCATCCGCTGCATTCCGCCGTGGAGATACTGGGACTGGCGACCGGCTTCGCCGTCTGCTTCCTGCTACTTGGGTTTGTAGCCTACTCCTTCAGCTACGACAGCGACGTGCCGCAGCGCGAGCGCGTGTTCGTCATCAAGCACCGGCTGAACTTCATCCCGCAACCGCAATGGATGGAGTACACGCCGTTCGCGCTGCGCGAGGTGGCGCTGCGCAGCGGCGTGCCGCTGGAAGCGAGCGCCTGGTGGCCGCGCCAGACCACGCTGCAACTGCACGGACGCATGCAGCAGCTGGAGGTCACGGCGGTCGACCCGGCGTTCCAGTCGATCAGCGGCCTGCCGGCGCTGGCCGGCGACCTGCGCGCGGCGCTGACCCAACCCGACGGCCTGGCCGTGACCGAGCAGACCGCGCTGCGCCTGTTCGGCGCCACGCCGGCGCTGGGACGCACCATCGAGATCAATCGCCAGGCGCTGCAAGTACGGGCCTTGCTGGCGGACCGGCCGGCCAACAGCACGCTGCAATTCAACGCGCTGGTCGGCGTGGGCAGCGCGCTGTGGCCGGAGAAGGAGCGCCAGGACGCGCTGTCGAACTGGATGGGCATCGGCGGCCGCATCTACGTCAAGACCGGCCAGGGCGTCAGTCCGCAGGCCTTGCAACGGGCGCTGCAGGATGCGATCGACCACGCGCCGTGGGCCAGCCTGGCCACGCCTGAGATGAAGGCGGCGCTGGGCCAGCGCAAGATGGTCGATATCGGCCTCGGTCCGCTGGCCGACGCCTACTTCGACCGCAGCGTCGCCAACACCATGGGCACCGGCCCGCGCGGCGACATGCGCGTGGTGCTGGCGCTCGGCGCCACCGGCCTGCTGATACTGCTGCTCGCCGTGGTCAACTACGTCAACCTGGCGACGGTGCGCACCTTGCGCCGCCAGCGCGAGATCGCGGTGCGCCGCGTGCTGGGCGCCAGCACGCGCCAGCTGCTGGCGCAGTTCATGGCCGAATCGATGCTGCTGTCGGTGGCCGCCGCCGCGCTGGGCGTGCTGCTGGCCTGGCTGCTGCTGCCGCTGGCCTCCGACCTGCTGGAGCGCCGCCTGGACGGCATGTTCACGCCGGCGGCGATCGGCGTGTGCCTGCTGGCCGGCGCGCTGGTCGGCGCGGCGGCCGGCGTCTATCCGGGCTGGCTGGCGCGCGGCGTCGACATGGGCATCACCCTGGCCCACCGCAGCGGCGAGACCGCCAGCGGCGCGTGGCTGCGCCGTGGCCTGACGGCGGTGCAGTTCGGCGCGGCGATGTGCATGGGCAGCGTGGCGCTGGCGATCTTGTGGCAGACGCAGTTCGCGGCAAAGGCGCCGCCGGGCTTCGATCCCGAGCCGCTGCTGGTGGTGGAGATGGCGGAAAACCTGCGCGACAATCCCGCCGCCCGCGCGCTGCGCGACGCCATCGCGCAACTGCCCGGCGTGGCCGGCGTGGCGGACAGCCGCGACGTGCCGGGCCGCGACGACAAGACCGGCACCCATGGCAGCGATATGGTCAAGCGTGTGGACGGCAGCAGCGCAGCGCTGTCGGTGCATTTTGTCGGACCGGATTTCTTCAACGTCTATGGCCTGAATGCCTTGGCCGGACGCCTGTTCGACCCGCACATTGAAGCAGCTGCCATCGACGGCGAGCAGAACGTCGTGCTCAACCAGGCGGCGGTGCGGGCGCTGGGCTGGCCGTCCGCGCAGCAAGCGGTGGGGCAGCGCATCGGCGGCACGCAGTTCCGCGTCGCCGGCGTGACGCCCGACCTGCGTTGGGAAACGCTGCGCGATCCGGTGCGGCCGACCATGTACCGGATCGCCAGGGACAATCGGCTGCTGACGGTGCGCATGCGCGCCGCGCCGGATGCGCAAGGCCGCGCCGCGCTGGAACGGGACATCGCCGCCGCCTGGAGCCGCTACTTCCCCGCCAGCGAACCGGTGATACGCCGGGCCGGCAGCTACTACGCGCAGGCCTATGCCGACGATGTGCGCATGGCCAGGCTGCTGGCCTGCGCCACGGCGGTGGTGTTCGCGCTGGCCGCCTTCGGCATCTACGTGCTGGCGGCGCACAGCGTGCAGCGCCGCGCGCGCGAGATCGTGCTGCGCAAGCTGCACGGCGCCGGCCGCAGGGCGATCGCGGTGCTGGTCAGCCGCGAGTTCCTGTTGCTGACGATGGCCGCAGCAGCAGCCGGGCTGCCGCTGGCCTGGCTGGCCATCGAACGCTATCTGGCGGGCTTCGCGGCGCGCACGCCGCTGGGCGGCTGGGCGCCGGCGGCGGCGCTGGCGTTCACGCTGCTGATCGTGGCGCTGGCCACCGCCCGCCACACGCTGGCGGCGATGCGCATCGCGCCGGCGCAGGCGCTGCGCGACTAGGCTCCTGAATGAAAAAAGGCCGGTTCCCACTACGGGAGAACCGGCCTTTTTTTATTTGTATCCGATCAGATTAGTTGACCGTGATGAGTTGCAGCTGGAAGATCAATGTGGCATTGGACGGAATGCTGTCTTTACCTGCCGCGCCGTATGCCTGGTCAGGCGGGATAGTCACGGTACGGGTGCCGCCAACGGCCATGCCGATGAGGCCATCGTTGAAACCTTTGATCACGCTGCCGCCGCCCAGGACCACCGACAAATCGGTCTTACCTGCGCCCACGTTGGTATCGAACTGCGGGCCCTTGAAGTCCGCACGGGTGCCGTCATACACCCAACCGGTATAACGCACAGTCACGGTTTTTCCGGTGGCGGCAACCGCGCCGGTACCAACGACGTCATCGACTATTTTCAGCGTCGTCGGTGGCGGGACGTTCGGAATGACGATGCCAGGAATGACGTCGACCAGTTCAAAATCGTAGACCATCGGCGAATTGGCGGGGATCGCCGCGTAGCCGTACGGGTTGGGACTCGGCACAGCGCGCGTGGCGGCGCCGTATACCAGGTTGGCCGGCAGGATAGCGGTGCGCTTGCCACCGATTTTCATGGCGGCGACCGGACTCACGCCGAGGATGGCCTGGTCCCAGCCCACCACCACCGCGCCCAGGCCCACCGTGAACGGCGAAGCCGGCTTGCCGGTATCGACCGAGCTTTCCACTTTGGCGCCCTTGAAATCGGCCTTGGTCGAGTCATACAGGTAGCCGGTGAAGTTGATCACCACAATGTCGCCCGTCTTGGGGGCGGCGCCAGTGCCGACCACGGTATCGGTCAGTTTGAACGCCGGCTGCACCACCACCACCGCCACCGGAGCTTTCGAACCGCCGCCGCAGGCCGTCAGGGCCGCTACGCAGGCAACGGCAGCAATATATTGAAACATCGATTTCATGATTACCTTTGATGAGTATTCGTATTGGTCCCACATTCGGAGCAGAAGTTTAGCAGACCATGCCGCTTCCGCTCCGGGCGCTACATTCGGTTACATCATTTAGCGCCGTGAGTGTGCTTAAATTTCCACTTGCGTGCCAAGTTCGATCACGCGGTTGGTGGGAATCTGGTAGTAGTCGGCGGCGCCGCGGGCGTTGCGCGACATCGCCACGAACAGGTGCTCGCGCCAGGTCGACATGCCGGCGCCCGGGGTCGAGATCACCGTCTGGCGGGCGATGAAGAACGAGGTCTCCATCATCTCGAACGGCAGGCCGAGGCAATCGCACAGGGCCAGCGCCTTCGGGATGTCCGGTTCGTCCTTGAAGCCGTAGTGGACGTTCACCTGGTAGCACTGGTGGCCCAGGTCCGTGACCTTGACCTGCTCGGCCTCCGGCACGAACGGCTCCTCCACCACGTGCACGGTAAAGAACACCACGCGCTCATGCAGCACCTTGTTGTGCGACAGGTTGTGCAGCAGCGCGTGCGGCACGCCGTCGCTCTCGCCGCGCAGGAAGATGGCGGTGCCGTAGACCCGCGTCGGCGGTGCCACGAACAGCGAAGCCAGGAAGTCCTCCAGCGGGATCGCGTGCTTCTGCAGGTTCTGGAACACCAGCTCGCGGCCGCGCTTCCAGGTCAGCATCACGGTGAACAGCACTGCGCCCAGCAGCAGCGGGAACCAGCCGCCGTGGAACAGCTTGAGCGTGCTGGCCGAGAACAGCGCAATGTCCATGATGATGAAGAAGCCGGTGGCGGCCAGGCACAGCGCCAGCGGCATGTGCCAGCGGTAGCGGGTGACGAAGAAGGTCAGGAAGGTGGTGGCCAGCATGGTCGCCGTCACCGCGATGCCGTAGGCGCCGGCCAGCTTGTCCGACGAGCCGAAGCCGATCACCGCCAGCAGCACCACCGCCAGCTGCAGCCAGTTGACGGCCGGGATGTAGATCTGGCCGATTTCACGCTCGGAGGTGTGCACCACGCGCATGCGCGGCAGCAGCCCCAGCGCGATGGCCTGCTTGGTCATCGAGAAGGTCCCGGAGATGGTGGCCTGCGAAGCGATCACCGTGGCCATGGTCGACAGCACCACCAGCGGGTAGACGCTCCACGCGCCGAGCTGCTGGAAGAAAGGATTGGTGATGGCTTCAGGATGGACCAGCAGCAGCGCGCCCTGGCCCAGGTAGTTCAGCGCCAGCGCCGGGAACACCACCAGGAACCAGGCGGCGCGGATCGGCTTCTTGCCGAAGTGGCCCATGTCGGCATACAGCGCCTCGGCGCCGGTGAAGGCCAGCACCACCGCGCCCAGCGCGACGAAGGCGATCATGCGGTTCTGGATCATGAAGCGGAAGGCGTTCCACGGATTGAGCGCCCACAGGATCTGCGGCGCCGCGACGATGTTGATCAGGCCCATGACGGCCAGCGCGGCGAACCAGGTCACCATCACCGGGCCGAACAGCCGGCCGATGCCGGCCGTGCCGTGGCGCTGCACCGCGTACAAGGTCACCAGCACGATGATGGTCAGCGGCACGACGTACTGCGCCAGTCCGGGCGCAGCCACCTCCAGGCCCTCGATCGCGCTCAGCACCGAAATGGCCGGCGTGATGACGCTGTCACCGTAGAACATGGTGGCGCCGAACACACCCAGCAGCATCAACGGATAGTGCCAGCGCGGCGCGGCCTTGCTGACCGAGTTGAGCACCAGCGCCATCAGCGCCATGATGCCGCCCTCGCCGCGGTTGTCGGCGCGCAGCACCAGCGTGACATATTTGAGCGAGACGATCATCGTCAGGCCCCAGAAAATCAGCGAAATAATGCCCAGCAGGTTGAACTGGTTCAGGACCAGGCCGTGCTCGGGGTCAAAGATGGTTTTAAGGGTGTAGAGAGGACTGGTACCGATATCGCCGTAGACGATGCCTATCGCCGCCAGCGTCAGGGCGACGAGGCTGCTTTTCTTATGTTGCTCGGTCAAGATTGCACCTGTTGTTGTTTTGGTGCATTGCACAATAGGATAAGTATTTGCAAAAGGCAAGGAGATTTTCGCATGGAAGGGCATTCCAGAATTTCAATATCGCCAGTGTACGCTGGTGTGGGCTGAAGCGCGAGTTTGACGGCGGGCGCGGCGGCGGGCCCGGCAGCGGCGGCGCGCCATTTCAGCGATAATGGCAGACCTTGCCCTCCGCCCCGCCGTCCGCCCCCCATGAACATAGGTATTATTTACGCCACATTCGCGTTCTTTTGCTGGGGTTTGTTCCCGCTGTATTTCCACGCCATCGGCGAGGTGCCGGCGATGGAGATCCTGGCGCACCGCATGTTGTGGTCGCTGTTGTTCCTGGGCCTGGTGCTGACCGCGCGCCAGCAGTGGAAGTGGCTGCCGAAGGTGCTGCGCAATCCGCGCGTGCTGGCCAGCTTTGCCGCCTCGGCGCTGCTGCTGACGGCCAACTGGTTCGTCTACATCTGGTCGGTCAACAACGGCCATGTGATCGACGCCAGCCTGGGCTACTTCATCAATCCGCTGGTCAATGTGCTGCTGGGACTGCTGGTGCTGAAGGAAAAGCTGCGGCGCGGCCAGTGGATCGCCATCGGCGTGGCGGCCAGCGGCGTGCTGTGGCTGAGCTGGTCGGCCGGCCAGGTGCCGTGGATCGCCCTGATACTGGGCCTGACCTTCGGCGGCTACGGCCTGCTGCGCAAGACGGCCGCGCTGGCGGCGCTGGAGGGCCTGTCGCTGGAAACCATGCTGCTGTTCCCGCTGGCGCTGGCGTATGTGGTGTGGCTGACCCTGCACGGCCACAACACCTTCATCAACACCCCGTACGACAGCACCCGCTGGCTGCTGGCGGCGGCCGGGCCGATCACCGCGATACCGCTGGTGATGTTCGCGGCCGGCGCGCGCAAGATTCCGATGTCGGTGCTGGGCCTGCTGCAATACCTGTCGCCGACCATGCAGGCGCTGCTGGGCGTGTGGGTGTTCCATGAGAGCTTCCCGCCGGCGCGGCTGATCGGCTTCGCCACCATCTGGAGCGCGCTGGCGCTGTACGTGGCCGAGGGGCTGTGGGCCGGCCAACGCGCTAAATAGTGGGCGGACGGCGGGATTTATCGTATCCTGTCGTCCTTCCTTGCGTTTCCACGCAATTAAAAAATTCTTACTGAGATTCTCAATGGCAAATTACGTCTACACCATGAACAAGGTGGGCAAAATCGTCCCGCCCAAGCGTCAGATTCTGAAGGATATTTCGCTGTCCTTCTTCCCGGGCGCAAAAATCGGCGTGCTGGGCCTGAACGGCTCCGGTAAGTCGACCTTGCTGAAAATTATGGCAGGCATCGACACCGACATCCAGGGCGAAGCCGTGCCGATGCCGGGCCTGAACATCGGCTACCTGCCGCAGGAACCGCAGCTCGATCCCGAAAAAACCGTGCGCGAGGAAGTCGAATCGGGCCTGGGCGAAGTGTTCGAGGCGCAAGCCAAGCTCGAAGCCGTGTACGCCGCCTACGCCGAGGAAGACGCCGACTTCGACGCCCTCGCCACCGAGCAGGCGCGTCTGGAAGCGATCATCTCGACCTCCGACGGCGGCAACCTGAACCTGCAACTGGAAATGGCGGCCGACGCGTTGCGCCTGCCGCCTTGGGAAGCCAAGATCGGCGTGCTGTCCGGCGGCGAGAAGCGCCGCGTGGCGCTGTGCAAGCTGCTGCTGTCCAAGCCGGACATGCTGCTGCTCGACGAACCGACCAACCACCTGGACGCCGAGTCCGTCGATTGGCTGGAACAGTTCCTGCTGCGCTTCCCGGGCACCGTGGTCGGCATCACCCACGATCGCTACTTCCTCGACAACGCCGCCGAATGGATCCTTGAACTGGACCGCGGCCACGGCATTCCATGGAAGGGCAACTACTCGTCGTGGCTGGACCAGAAGTCCAACCGCCTGAAGCAGGAAGAATCGACCGAATCGGCGCGCCAGAAGGCGCTGCAGAAGGAATTGGAATGGTCGCGCCAGAATCCCAAGGCGCGCCAGGCCAAGTCCAAGGCCCGCCTGGCCCGCTTCAACGAGCTGAGCGAGTACGAATACCAGAAACGCAACGAGACCCAGGAGATCTTCATCCCTGTGGCCGAGCGTCTGGGCAATGAAGTGATCGAGTTCAAGAACGTCTCGAAAGCGTTTGGCGACCGCCTGCTGATCGACAATGTGTCGTTCACCATTCCGCCGGGCGCCATCGTCGGCATCATCGGCCCGAACGGCGCCGGTAAGTCGACCTTGTTCAAGATGATCGCCGGCCTCGACAAGCCGGACAGCGGCGAAGTGGTGATCGGCCAGACCGCCCGCATCTCGCTGGTGGACCAGAGCCGCGACACGCTCAGCGACAGCAAGAGCGTGTTCGAGGATGTCTCCGGCGGCGCCGACATGCTCAGCGTCGGCCGTTTCGACATGCCGTCGCGCGCCTACCTGGGCCGCTTCAACTTCAAGGGTTCGGACCAGCAGAAGATCGTCGGCAACCTGTCCGGCGGTGAACGCGGCCGCCTGCACCTGGCCAAGACGCTGCTCAAGGGCGGCAACGTGCTGCTGCTCGATGAACCGTCGAACGATCTGGACGTGGAAACCCTGCGCGCGCTGGAAGATGCGCTGCTGGAGTTCGCCGGTTCCGTGCTGGTGATCTCCCACGATCGCTGGTTCCTGGACCGTATCGCCACCCACATCCTGGCGTTCGAAGGCAACTCGCAGGTTACCTTCTTCGACGGCAACTATCAGGAATATGAAGCCGACAAGAAGAAACGTCTGGGCGAGGAAGGTGCGAAACCTAAGCGCATCCGCTACAAGCCACTGACGACCTGAACATCCTACGCAAAAACAGCACCCGAAAGCTAGCAGCCTTCGGGTTTTTTTCTCAAGATTTTAGACGGATGATTCATAAAATTAGCAAATAGATATATTTTTACTTAATTGGCTAAAATTATAAATATGTGCTAGACGACTTTTTTTGATTGCGCAATACTGTAGGAACTGTCGCTACTTTCTCACTTTATGGAGCCATATATGAGTACACCAGTCTTTCTTTCCGTAGGTGGCGTACGCGACACAAATTTTGCCAAACAAGTTCATCAAAATCTCGGCGAAGCTTTAGCTTATCATTATCAAGTAACCGGCGAAGAAACTGTAAATTTCCGATCAGAAATTGAAGGCAAAATAAATACCTGTCACATTTTCGTTGTCTTTTGGTCTCATGCTTATTTGAAGAGTGAACATGCGTGCAATGAACTTGCTTACTTCAGAAAATTAGTTGAATACAGCAAATTAAGTAAGCAGCTTGTAATTGTTCAATGTGACAACGATGGTCCAGATATACAAGCAAAATGGACCAATCCGATTACTCAAAAAATAAACGAACATGTTCTGGGTGACTGGCGTGCAGAACGTGCAGTTGATATTGGAATGGATGCTTATCATGTCGCACAAGTTATACGCCGTAAATTAGAACATCTCACTATCCTTTCGGATGTACTAATTCCCCGCGGCTGGATTACAGATCAATTTAAGCGCGAAATCTCTTATATAGACTTTCGAGCCCGAGAATTTGTCTTCGTGACAGGTATGGAAGGACATGGCCGCCGAACGGCACTTCGTCAGTTTCTTCTGCAAGCCTACCCGCATAGAATAGAACGCTCAATTTCAATCAATTCAGTCGATGGGCCAGAGGACTTGTTAATTAGTCTGATGGAAGTTGCTGCTATACCCACGAGCAGCAGGTCATCTATATTAAATTCTATTGATGATGCTTCATCTTCGGTGGATAAAGAAATTAGGAAAATCCTGCATCAAGCAAGAGATAATAAGTCTTACTATGTAATTGCAATTGATAGATTTGCCGGGGTAGATGCAGTAGCAGTTCCCGCTTGGCTATCAGATATTATGTCTGTCTTCACAGCAGGGAAATCTCCCTTGGTCTTTGTAGTGACTTCTAGTCCCATTACAGAAAAATTACTAGCCTATTATCCAGGTGCAGGCAGGGTACGAGTGCCGGGACTTGAGGATCATGAAATAAATGAATTGATCCATCGACTCTCGCTAGAGGATCCCACGCCTGGTCGATGGACTGCAGAAAAAAGACACTCTGTGGCGTTGGCATCAGGTAATAGCCCATCAATGTGTAAATCTATCATGCGCAGCATGGCGGGTGAACCAACTTTAGATTTTGTTGATGAAATAGCACGACGTGCTGAGCGAGACTTCGGTCAATCTTTGGCAAGTCTTATGGCACATTGGGTTCATTTCTATTCAGATAAACGTAGCGATCTCTTAGCCCTTTGGGTAATCGAAAAGCTTGGCGTCACGAGTAAGAATGCATTAGATGAAATCATGCAGCCGGCAATTGATGAATACGGAGAATTTGACTTATATACAATGCGTGATCAAGGATTAGTGGAACAACTATCCGATGGTGTTTATCGAATTCCGCCGTTGATTCAACGACGACTTGGAGACGCGCTTTGGTCTAAAATTGAAAAACGAGAACTGGATAGTTTATTTGCAAATTTTTCGAAAAATACGCTGATTGCGAAATCTGAATATGGCGCAATTTATGCGAGCAACGTCGTTGCAGCTTCCTTGAGATCTGGTGAAGCTAATGTAGCCAAAGAATATGAACGGTACATTACAATTTCTACGCTATTTAAAACCGCCCTAGATAAGTATAGCAATGGGCAGTGGGCTAGCGCACACACAACCTTTCAGCGTGCAATGACGCGCCTGATAAAGAAAACATCTGTCGTTGACTTATCTACAGAAATAGAAATTGCAAGATTCTCTGGCCTAGCAGCAGCGCGGCAGTCAGAGATTATAGATATGAACTTAGCGTGCACTTATTTAGAAACTCAATTTTCAAAATCGAAGCGGGCAAAATCTGCCACAGCAATGGCAAAGTTCGTGAGAGGCTTTAAATGTCGGCTAGACAAAAATTATAAAGACGCGATTGAATATTTTAACGACGCACTTGATTTGCTTGAAGAGCAACATTCCGTGGAACGACAACGAGCGGCAATTTATGGCTCTATGCCGTTTTCAGTGGAAATTGACATCAGGCGAAGTGGCGCGTAACGCCGTGTTCGCGCGCCCCGGCGGTGAGCAGCGGATTGGACGGCAGGTGTTTGAGCTTGGCCATGCGTAAGTAAGCGATGGCGATGAAATTGGTCACGGTACGGAAGCCGCGTGCGGCGCGTTTGGTTTGCTGAAGCATTCCGTTCATGGCCTCGACATAGGCGTTGCTGCGGCCATCGAGCATGCCGCGCACCACGCCGGGCAGGCGCTCCGTGAGGGTGATGGCCAAGCGTTTGAATGGTTCAAGTCTGCAACGGCTGGCCCAGGATATCCAGCCCATCAGGTCTTGCTTGGCCTTGCTGGCGCAGTTGGCCGCGACAGCGCCGCGATAGACCTCGCGCAGCGCCTGCTTCAAGCGCCAGGCGCGTGCGCTTTTCAGGTTGGAGCGCTGCAACCAGTGCATAGAATTCGTCTGATGGTAAGTCCAGCTAACAGGATTTTTACGCATGCCCCACATCATCGCCTTGACCGCCTTGCGGTCTTCACCCAGCGCAGCGCGCACGGCTTTGGGCTGGCTACGCATTTCCTCCCGCCGCACCTCGTCCATGGCAGCATTGGCCAGCGCGATCACATGAAAGCGGTCATAGCTGATTTGGGCGCCGGGCAGCGTTTCGGCCACGCCCTTGGCATAGGCCGCGCTCATGTCCATGCAGACATGCTCGATCTCGTCGGCAACTCCGCCGTGCATCGCCAGTTCCTGTTTGAAGGCCGCCACCGTTGCATGGTCGCGCCCTGGCGTGACGAACAGCAGCCGGCGAGCCTCCAGATCATGCACGACGGTGACGTACTGGTGCCCCTTCTTGATGCTGGTCTCGTCAATGCCGATCACACGCACACCCGTCATGTCGTCGCGGTCACGCGCTATGTTCACATAGTGTTCGATGCGCCGCCAAAGCCGCTTCGACGCCACTCTCAACTGAGCAGCAGCCTGGGCCACCGGCAAGGTCTGGCACAACGACAAGGCAAGCGCTTCAAACAGCAACGTAAAACCACTGCCTGGCCGCGCCCACGGCACTTCTGCCTGCGTGGTCTTGCCGCATGCACTGCAATCCACACGCGGTACCTCGGCGTGCAACCAGGCCTCGTACTGAAAAAAATCCAGATGCCGCCAGCTACGTTTGATGCGGTCATGAACACCCTGGCCGTTCACGCCACAGGCAGGACAAGGCAGCTGTTTGGCATCGCACGACACCTCGAAATCGATCCGGCGCTTGCCCGTGTCGAGCTCAACTTTGGAAACATTCCAAGGCGCTTGCAGGCCCAGCGCGGTGGTGAACAAGGTTTCGACGGCAATACTCATTGGGGACTCGTGAACTCAGGAAGTGGCGGTAACCGACATGTTACCCGATGTCAAATTCCACACGAAACGGCATAGAGCCCAATTTATACCGAGCTTGCATCAGCGTATTTACGTACCCAGCCACCACGATATGAACAGGCGTTAAAAATGGCGAGAGCGGCATTTTCTCAAAAAGATGTTACGCATACGCTTAACGCCTTAGTGCATACTTTAATATTGTATACGTATCGATCAGAAAAAATTAAGAGCCAAGAACTAGTAAGCACTTATGAAATTGAAACTGAGGCGTACCTGAAGCAATTGGAAATCAGGTCGTTGCAGTATGGGAAAGATTTTCACACGAAACGTCTAACAGAATATAATTCCGAGAAGAGACGTTGGCAAATGAAGGTACAAGGATCAGATAGTAGTGATGATAAAATTAATCATATTGACTTGACTTATTTTTAATAAAAATTCAATTTAAAATTAAGTCAAAAATACAAAAAAGGCTTGGTCTTAACAACCAAGCCTTTTTTATGGTTCATAAACCATTATTCAAACATAGACTATGTTCGAACTTAGAAGTTGTAGCGCACGCCGGCGGTGATCGCGCCGTTTTTGCGGCCCAGGTCAACGTTGTTCTTGCCGTAGTTTTCATACTCCAGCGAGACTTTCACGTTCTTGTTGATCGCGTACTCGGCGCCGACCGAAGCGTACAGCGCGCTCTTGTTGGCGTCGCCGTTGACGGAGGCGATGCCGGTGGTGGTGACGTCGTTGTGGTTGCGCGCCACGCCCAGCTTGCCGAACAGGGCGACCTGCTCATTCACCGGGAAGGTGCCCTTGCCCGCAACATAGAACGAATTGGCCTTGGTCTGCACGTGGCCGGCTGCGCCGCCGGTCGTGTAGTCATACCCTTTCTTGCCGAAGTCGGTATAACCGCCCTCGACCGCCCAGGTCTTGTCGATGTTGTAGCCGGCGAAGATCTTGCCGGTCGCCTTGTCGCCGCTGCGGTCGGAAACGCTGGTAGCGTTCGGCACGTCGAACTTGTAGTGGCTGCCCACGACACCGGCGCCGATATAGGCGGTGCCCGCGTCATCGGCGGCGTAAGCGGAGGTGCCAGCCAGGGCGGCAGCGGAAGCAACTAATGCGAACAGAATATTTTTCATGGTCTTGGATCTTTCAGCAAAATGAGTGTTGGACTTGCTTGGGATCGCAGTTCTCTGAATTGCGATGGAGCCAAGATAGCACCCACGCCAACACCTGTCCGCACCGATTTAGTAAGAAGTGTGACAGGATGTAAGCCAAATTATAGATGGCTTAAATAGGCTTCAGCCAAACTTAAGATAGACTTAAGGTTGATGCAGAATATGGCGGAAAGTGAGGTTGAGGCGCGGCCCGCGCGCGCCGCGTTCCTTGTTGATGCCGTGCAGCCAGTGCTGCTGCAGGCTGCCGGCCATCAGCAGCAGGCAGCCGTCGCCCAGCGCCAGCTTGAGGGTTTTCGGCAGGCGCCGGTGCTTGAGGATGAAGGTGCGCGGCGCGCCGAAGCTGACCGAGGCGATGGCGGGATTCGGTCCCAGCTCGCGCTCGTCGTCGGCGTGGAAGCCCATGCTGTCGCGTTCGTCGCGGTAGTAGTTCAGCAGCACGCTGTTGAAGCGGCGGCCGGTGGCGCGCTCGACTGCCTGTTTGATGTGCAGCTGCAAGGGCGTAAACGGCAGCGGATGGAAGGTCTTGCCGGAATAACGGTAGCTGGCCTCGCCATGCCAGGCCGTCAGTCGCGGTTGCATATGCAATTTGCCCCAGACCTGGACCTGTTCCGCGCGCCAGTCGGTTTCGTCGAGCAGGCGCCGCATGGCCTCGGGCGGTGCCAGGTCCAGCGCCAGCCGCTGCTGGAACCACAGTTCGCCATCCTCGATCGGGATGGGCGTCAAGGCGCTGTCGTCGGCAAATAAGTCCATGCGCGGTATGATACCGGCACTACGTCAGACAGGAGAACCTCGTATGCAAAAACGCCAGTTTCTGGGCCACGCCGCGTTGGCCGGCATGGCAGCCGCCGCCCTGCCCGCCTCGCAAGCCGCAGCCGCCGCGAACCACGCCGGACCGGCGCTGTTGACCGTGACCGGCGCCGTCGGCAAGGTCAACCGCGGCCGCTTCGATCCGGTGCGCGACCAGATGATGCACAAGCAAAAACTCAGCTTCGACAAGGCGCACGCCTTCGACTTCGCCGCGCTGGCGGCGCTGCCGGCCATCACCATCGAGCCGACCTTGGAATACGACGGCAAGCCGCACATGCTGCGCGGCCCGCTGCTGCTGGACGTGATGAAGGCGGCCGGCGCAACGCTGGGCGATGGCGGCAAGCTGGTGTTGCGTGCGGTGGATGGTTACGCGGCCACGGTCACCGTGGCGCAGGCGCGCGCGCAGCGCACCATCGTCGCCACCCATCTGGATGGCGCGGCGATGGCGCTGGGCGGCTTGGGCCCGCTATGGGCGATCTACGATGCCGACAAGGTCCCCGGGATGGCCGCCCAACCGCTCGCAGAACGGTTCGCTTCCTGCCCGTGGGCCCTGTATCACATCGAAGTGCAGGCCTGAGGCTTAGGCGTAGGCTTCGGCCAGGGTCATCACTCGCGGAGCGATGGTGATGCCGATGCCGGAAAACAGCGCGGTGATGGCGGCCATATTGGCTTCCATCTCTTCGGCTTTCCAGCCCTGGAACAAATCGGTGCCGTCTTTCTGGAAGTGCAGGTCCAGCACCTTGCCGCGGTCCTTGTGGGTGTAGCCGCCGCTGTAGGTGTTCTTGAAACCCATCGCCGCCAACGCCGCCAGCACTTCGGCCGGAGGATTGTCCGGATCGGTGGCCATGAACACACCAAAAGTCTTGCCGGGTGGTTTGGCGGCGATATCTACGTCGTAAATCCCTGGCGCTTTCGTGACGGTCGTACTCTTCAGAAATAACATGTCCTTACCCCTATCCTATTGGTGCGCCGGCTTCGTGCTTGATTCTTCAAGAAAACATTCTGAGAAACAAGCTTATTGCTAATTCCGTGGTTTGTCGACTAATCCCGCCACTTATTTGTGAATTCGTACCAATAAAACTGCAACGCTCGCTCTCGGGAAAAGCATACACCTACTTAAAATATAGTTGTTAAGTAGTAATTTGCAAGGAGATAAGAGGCGTAACCGTCGCGGCGGGCTAATTCTGGCGTTTTCGGCGCGCCAGATCGGCCGTGGGCGCCACCAGCGCCCGGTAAAGTTCGCCGGTTGATCTATCCCATTGATCGACCGCCCGTTGTTGACGATCCACAGTGACCATGTCGCCGCGCGCGATCGGGCCGCTGAGGGCGGCGGCGGCGCCAAGCCGGAACACATTGGCCATCGACTCGCTCGCCAGCGGCTGCGCCATCTGGCGCGCCACCGCTTCCGGGATGCCGGCCGCCATGTAGGCGCGCAAGGCGGCGTCCAGCACCGTCACCAGGTAGTTGCTGGCGAAGACGGCGGCGGCGTGATACACGGTCTTGGCCGAGGCGTCGATCGCCACCGGCTGCGCGCCGATCGCCTGCAGGGCCGGCGTCAGCACGGCCAGCGCGGCGGGGTCGCCCTCGATGCCGCAGTAGGTGCCTGAGAATTGGGCAGCCACCGCCGCCGGATCGGCGAAGCTGCGGATCGGATGGACGCTGGCGACCAGCGCGCCCGCATCGCGCGCGGCCTGCAACTGGCCGGACGCCAGCGCGCCGCTGCAATGGAATACCACGCTGCCTTGCAGCGGCGTCGCCTGCGCCAGCGCGGCGCAGGCGCCGGCGATCTGGTCGTCGCCGACGGCCAGCACATGGATGTCGGCCGGCCGCAATTGGTCGTAGCGCTCCACCGGCGCACCGCTGCCGATGAAATCCACGCCGGCCTGCGCCGAGGCGGCCGACCGCGTCAGCACCTGCTGCACCTGGAAACCACCCAGCGTCGCCAGCAGGCGTCCCAACACGCGGCCGACATGGCCGGCGCCGATCAGGTTGAGGGTCGCCATCAGAAACCGGAGCCCGGCTGCAGCAAATACGCCTGCTCTTCCGGCGTCGACGCGCGGCCAAGGATGGCGTTGCGGTGCGGGAAGCGGCCGAAGCGGCGTATCACCTCGCGATGGCGCTCGGCGAAATCGAGCATGCCGGCGATGGCCTGGCTGGTGGCCGGCGACGTCGTGCCGCGCCCGGCGTCGGCCATGCCGGTGTACAGGGCCACGGCCTGCTCCTGCAGCGCCATGTCCTCGGCGTGCTCGAACGGCAGGTAAACAAAAGCGCGCTGCAAGGGGGGCAGCGCCAGGTCCTGCTGCGCCTCGACCATCTTCTGCGCCGCCCGCAACGCTTGCGGGTCGCCGGCGAAGGCCAGCGGCGTGCCGCGATGGACGTTGCGGCAGAACTGGTCCAGCACCAGGATGCGCGCCAGCGCGGACTGCGGGCCTTCCGCGTCCCACGCCTGGAGGCCGCCGGCCAGCGCCTGCCCGATCAGCGGGCCGAAGCGGCTGGCGATCTCGCGGTCGAAATCGTCGTTCTTCTGGAACCACTCGCGGCGCGTGGCGTCGGCGGCCTGCCCTGCGGCGGGCTGGAACCAGAAATCGAATACTGCCGTGGCTTGTTGGTTCATGCTCATGTTTGTGTTTTAGTTACGTGCGTGCGACAGCTGGAAGCTGTGGATACCGTCGAATTGCGCCAGCTCGGCCGACAGCACCGACATCGGCGCGCCGCTGCGCTTGCTCAGCGCGATGGCGACGAAGCGCCATTCCTGCATGCCGCCGTCGCTGCCTATCATCAGCGAGCCGCCGGCGATTTCATAGCCGCGTTGCAGCGCCATCGCGCGCAGCGCCGGTTCCTGCGGCAGATAGCCGGCCTTGAAGCGCATGGTGATCGCGATCGCATGCCGCGATGGCAGCCAGGCCTCCAGCTTACTGAGGAAAATCATCGAGCCGGCGCACAGCACCGCCAGTCCCATCGCGCCGAGGTAAAAGCCGATGCCGACCATCACGCCGATCACCGACGAGGCCCAGATCGAGGCCGCCGTCGTCAGGCCGCTGATGTTAAAGCCTTCGCGCATGATGACGCCGGCGCCGAGGAAGCCGATGCCGGTGACAATGCCCTGCACGATGCGGGTCGGGTCGGAGGTCAGGATGGTGTGGCCGGCATGGGCGCCGAACCATTCGCCGGGAAAGCCGCCGATCACTGTCAGCGCTGCGGACGCCATGCATACCAGGCCGTAGGTGCGCATGCCGGCCGCGCGGCCGTGATACGAACGCTCGTAGCCGACCATCAGGCCTAGCAGCAGCGCCCCGACCAGATTGAGCAGAATGACGCCGTTGGTGGCGATTTCGTGGGCGGACCAGTAAGCAAACAGGAACTCAATCGGAGGCATGCGTGGTCTCTTTCAGTGGTGGCGCTACGGTGTTTTTTTAACCAGCTGTTTTTCGAACGCGACATCGAGCTTGCTGACGCGCCGGGGCGGCCCCGGCGAAATGCCGTTGACGAAGGCGACGAAGTCGTCAAGCTCCAGCGGCGCGCACAGCGGCGGCTGGCCGGCGCCCTCGGTCAGGAAGAAGTGGCCGCTGCCGGTGCGCGACATCGAATACTTGGCGTTCCCGCTACGAACCTTGAGGCGGTCGACGGCCGTCGTGGCCCGGGTTGCGCGGCCGCTCATAGCGCCTCCGTGCGGGTTTCCAGCCAGGCCAGCGCGGCGCCCGACAACAGCGGGCGCAAACGCTGGCGCACCGTGGCGTGATAGTCGTTCAGCCAACGTTTCTCGTCGTCGCGCAGCAGCGAGGGCTCGATGCAGCGGGTGTCGATCGGGCACAGGGTCAGCGTTTCGAAATCGAGGAACTCGCCGAATTCGGTCTGTCCCGCGGGACGGTTCAGCACCAGGTTCTCAATCCGGATGCCCCATTTGCCGGGCCGGTACAGGCCCGGTTCTATCGATGTAATCATGCCTGGCTCCATGGCGGTGTGCGGCTCCGGCATCGCCGATTGCGAAATCGACTGCGGGCCTTCGTGCACGTTGAGGAAGTAGCCGACGCCGTGGCCGGTGCCGTGGCCGAAGTCCAGGCCCTCGGCCCACAATGGCGCGCGGGCGATGGCGTCGAGCATCGGCGATTTGGTCCCGCGCGGGAAGCGCGCCGAGGACAGCGCGATCACGCCCTTGAGCACCAGCGTGAAATCGCGTTGGTGCTCGGCCGTGATGGCGCCCACGCCGACCACGCGGGTGATGTCGGTGGTGCCGCCCAAATACTGGCCGCCGGAGTCGATCAGCAGCAGGCCGTCGCCCTCGATGACGGAATGCTGGGCTTCGGTGGCGCGGTAATGCATGATCGCTCCGTTGGAGCGGAAGCCGGCGATGGTGGAGAAGCTGGGGCTGACGAAACCCGGGCGGCGCGCGCGCGCGGCCGTGATTTCACGGTCGATGGCCAGTTCGGTCAGCGGTGGGCGCCGCGGATCGGCCAGCGTCTGCTCCAGCCAGGTGAAGAATTCGCACAGGGCGGCGCCGTCCTGCTCCATGGCGGCGCGCACATGCGCCGCGTCGGCCTCGCTTTTCTTCGATTTGGCAAAGGTGGTCGGGTTGATCGCCTCGATCACCCGGACCGTGGCCGGGATCCACTGGCGCGTGCCGTGGGTAACACGGCGCGGGTCGATCAGCAAGGTACTGTCGGCCGGCAGCGCGGCCAGCGCGGCGGCGGCCGATCGATAGGGCACGACATCGACGCCGTCCTCCGCCAGGGTGGCGCTCAGCGCCGGCGAGACCTTGCCGTCGGCGACGAACAAGGTGGCGCGGTCTGGGCCGATCAGCGCGTGGGACAGAAAGATCGGGTTGTAATTGACGTCGGCGCCGCGCAGGTTGAACAGGTAGGCGATATCGTCCAGCGTCGAGATCAGGTGGTTTTGCGCGCCCAGTTGCCGCATCGTCGTGCGCAAATTGACAAGTTTTTCGGCGCGGGTCCGGGACGCGAACGGCGGCAGGTGCTCGTACACCGGCGCGGCCGGCAGCGCGGGCCGGTCGGCCCAAACTTGATCCAACAGATCGAAATCGGCACGCAGCGTGACGTTTTTCGCGCGCAGCGCAGTTGCCAGCAGGCGGGCGATGGACAGGCCGAGCACCGCGCCGTCGACCGCCGCCGTCTGGCCGGGCTTCAGGGTCGCGGCCAGCCAGTCGACATATTGCACGCTGGCGCCGGAGGTTAGTTTCATCAGAGCAATGCCTGTGCCGGCCAATTGCTGCTCGGCCTGGGTCCAATAGCGGGCGTCGGTCCAGACGCCGGCAAACTCCGGCGTGATAATAAAAGTGCCGACCGAGCCGGTAAAACCCGACAACCATTCACGGCCCTGCCAGCGTGCCGGCAGATATTCGGACAAATGGGGATCGGCGGACGGCACGATCAGCGCGTCGATTTGCTGTTGAAGCATCGCCGCGCGCAACAACGCCAGGCGCTCGACGAAGTGGGAGGTATCTGGAATATGCATGGCTGAGGTCAATTTCCGGTGCGCCGCCGATGCGGCATGGCTTGTCGCTATGATACCGCGATTGCCCGAGGCACAGGTTTAGAACTTTTATTTTCCGTTTCGCAATAATCTGCGCGAGTGGCAACCGGCGTGCAGCCGACCATCAGCAAATCTCGAATCAACGGCCGTTCCCGCGAAAGCGGGAACCCATGCCGGTTATCCTGCGCGCTGAAGTATGGATTCCCGCTTTCGCGGGAATGACGAATTAACCGTTATTCGAAACCCCCACAATGTTTCGTTTATTCCAGCGAATTAATTCAGAAGCCTGTTTCATAAACTTCCATAACCCACGGTCACGCGAAATACCAGGCAATACCCAATAGATACGCCGGACACAATCGACTCCCGGCAATGGATAAAAGCTGAAACTTGGCACGAACACGCCAATATTTGGCATGAATAACGGGCGTGACTGCGCCTTTCAGTGCTCATGGGTATGACTGGAGGGGAGGTTGAGGCGGGCGCGCCCCAAGGATTCAGGCCTCGTAGCGGCGCAGGCCTTCGAGATCGAGAATACGGATGCCGCCGTAATCAAGACTTAACAAGCCTTGTTTCTCAAGCAGCTGCAACGCCTGGTTGGCGCGCTGGCGCGAGGCGCCGGACAGCAGGCCCAATTCCTCCTGCGATATCTGCACCAGTTTCTCCAATCCCGGATAAAGATGGGAATTAAACATGGAAACCAGACAGCGCGCCACGCGCGTATCGGGATTTAATAAGCGGTCATTTTCCACCATGCCGATAAACTGCCCCAGCCGCTCATTCAACTGCATCAATAAAAACCGCGTGAACGGCAAACTGGTATCGAGCAACCAGTGAAAAGTCGACATCGGCATGCGGGCGATACGGCTGTCGCGCAATGCCATCGCGTCGTATTTCAGTATTTCCCGCTTTAATACCGACCCCTCGCCAAACCAGCCGCCGGGTGGTACGCCGGTAAATGACACGCTTTTACCGGCCGCCGAGAAATTAGTCATCTTGACCATGCCGTCCATAATGCCCAGCCAATGCTCGACCATTTCCCCCTTGCGGCAGACATAACCCCCCTTCGGAACGAAAGTTTCAAAAGTCTCGGACTCGACGCGCGCCATTTGTTCAGGCGTCAGACCATGGGCCCAGATCGCCGTGCGCAATGATTCCTTGAGAGTAATTTGATGTCGATTGGGCATTATTGCAACGCAATATGGAAAGTTCGGTCAAATGTCGCCGAAAAGACAACCTGCTTGTCGGCGGCAGGCTAATATCATCACATAAAAAGGCTGCCGTATCAGAAGTTTAACAAGTACGAGCAAACAGCAACAGGAGACACTGGTGCATACACAGAACGAGACGTTCCCGCGCTGGCTGCTGACCCATGGTCAGCGCCGCCCGGGGAAACCCGCATTCCGGGAAAAATACCTGGGCATCTGGCAGACCTGGACCTGGGCCCAGGTCAACGACGAGGTCCGGGCGCTGGCCTGCGGCCTGGCCGCCATCGGCTTCCAGCGCGGCATGAACCTGGCCATCATCGGCGACAACCGCCCCCGCCTCTACTGGTCCATGCTGGCCGCGCAATGCCTGGGCGGCGTGCCGGTGCCGCTGTACCAGGACGCCCCGGCCGCCGACATGGCCTACGTGCTGGAAAACGCCGAAATCCGCTACGCCATCGTCGAAGACCAGGAACAGGTCGACAAATTGACGGAATTGCAAAGCCTGTACCCGCACATCGAACACGTGGCCTACGACGACGAACGCGGCATGCGCCACTACCGCCAGCAAGGCCTGCTGTCCTTCGCCCGCCTGCAGGAACTGGGCCGCGACTGGGACCAGGCCAATCCCGGCATGTTCGACGCCGCCGTCAAAGCCGGCAAGGGCAGCGACAACGCCATCATCCTGTACACCTCCGGCACCACCGGCAAGCCGAAAGGCGTGTGCCAGACCCACAGCGCGCTGATCGCGGCCGGCACCGGCGGCGTCGGTTTCGAGCACCTCACCGACGAGGAGGACATCCTGTCCTACCTGCCGATGGCCTGGGTGGGCGACTGCCTGTTCTCCTTCGCGCAGGCGATGACGGCCGGCTTCACCGTCAACTGCCCCGAATCCGGCGACACCGTCATGACCGACATGCGCGAAATCGGCCCCACTTATTACTTCGCCCCGCCGCGCGTGTTCGAGAACATGCTGACCACTGTGATGATACGGATGGAGGACGCCGGCGCCATCAAGCGCCGCATGTTCCATCACTTCATGGCGGTGGCGCGCCGCAGCGGCGCCGCCATCCTGGACGGCAAGCCGGTGCCGCTGTCCGACCGCCTGGCCTATGCGGTCGGCCAGGTGCTGGTCTACGGCCCGCTGAAAAACGTGCTCGGACTGTCGCGCGTGCGGGTCGCCTACACGGCCGGCGCCGCGATCGGACCTGACCTGTTCCGCTTCTACCGCTCCATCGGCGTCAACCTGAAGCAGTTCTACGGCTCCACCGAAACCTGCGCTTATATATGCCTGCAACCGGACGGCCAGATCAAGTTCGACAGCGTCGGCCTGCCGGCGCCGGGGGTCGAGGTCAAACTGGCGGACAACGGCGAGGTCCTGGTCAGGTCGCCAACATTAATGGACTGCTACTACAAACGTCCCGACGCCACCAGCGAAGCGATCGACGCCGAAGGCTACTTCCACACCGGCGACGCCGGCCTGTTCGACCACGAAGGCCATCTGAAGATCATCGACCGCGCGGCGGACGTCGGCAAGATGAACGGCGGCGCCATCTTCGCGCCCAACTATGTGGAGAACAAACTCAAGTTCTTCCCCTTCATCAAAGAGGCGGTGGTGTTCGGCGACCGGCGCGACGAGGTCTGCGCCTTCATCAATATCGACATGGAAGCCGTGGGCAACTGGGCCGAACGCCGCAGCATCGCCTATTCCGGCTACACCGACCTGGCCGCGCACCCGCAGGTGTATGGCCTGGTGCGCGACTGCATCGAGCAGGTCAACGCCGACCTGGCGGCCGAGCCAATGATGAGCGACACCCAGATCCACCGCTACCTGGTGCTGCACAAGGAGCTCGATCCCGACGACGATGAGCTGACCCGCACCCGCAAGGTGCGCCGCAAGTTCATCGCCGAGAAGTACGCGGTGCTGATCGAGGCGCTCTACAGCGGCAAGCAGTCGCAGTACATCGAAACGCAGGTCAAGTTCGAGGATGGCCGCAGCGGGCTGGTGGCGGCGGACCTGAAGATCGAGTCCTGCAAGACTTTCCCTGCCATCCAAGCAGCGGCATGACAGAGGAAACGACCATGCAAATGAACGAACCAGACACCCATTTCGGTGCGGACGCAGACCCGGGCCGCCGGAAAATCGGCCCGGTGATCCTCGACCTGAAAAACATCTCGCTGGCGTTCGGCGGCGTCAAGGCGCTGACCGACATCTCCTTCGACGTCAAGCAGCACGAGATCCGCGCCATCATCGGTCCGAACGGCGCCGGCAAGAGCTCGATGCTCAACGTGATCAACGGCGTGTACCGCCCGCAGCAGGGGGAGATCATCTACCGCGGCGAACACCGCAAGAACATGGACTGCCACGCTGCCGCCAAATCCGGCATCGCCCGCACCTTCCAGAATATCGCGCTGTTCAAGGGCATGACGGTGCTCGACAACATCATGACCGGCCGTAACCTGAAGATGAAGTCCAACTTCCTGATGCAGGCCCTGTACTGGGGCCCGGCGCGGCGCGAGGAGATCGCCCACCGCGTCAAGGCGGAGGAAATCATCGACTTCCTGGAGATCCAGGCGATCCGCAAGACGCCGGTGGGCCGCCTGCCCTACGGCCTGCAAAAGCGCGTGGAGCTGGGCCGGGCGCTGGCCGCCGAGCCGGAGATCCTGCTGCTCGACGAACCGATGGCCGGCATGAACGTCGAAGAGAAACAGGACATGTGCCGCTTCATCCTCGACGTCAACGACCAATTCGGCACCACCATCGTACTGATCGAGCATGACATGGGCGTGGTGATGGATATCTCGGACCGCGTGGTAGTGCTCGACTACGGCAAGAAAATCGGCGACGGCACACCCGACGAGATCCGCTGCAACCAGGACGTGATCAACGCTTATCTTGGAAAGGCTTGCGAATGAACGTGAATTTTTTCTTCGAGGTGCTGATCGGCGGCCTGCTGTCCGGCGTGATGTACGCGCTGGTGGCGATCGGCTTTGTGCTGATCTACAAGGCCTCCGGCGTGTTCAACTTCGCCCAGGGCGCGATGGTGTTCTTCGCCGCGCTGACCTGCGTCGGCATCGTCGACAAATTCGGCGTGTCGCTGTGGGTGGCGATACCGCTGACCATCGTCGTCATGATCGCCCTCGGCTTCGCCATCGAGCGCGTGGTGTTGCGGCCGCTGGTGAACCAGCCGGAGATCACGCTGTTCATGGCCACCATCGGACTGGCCTTCTTCATCGAAGGCCTGGCGCAGCTGATGTGGGGCTCTCAGGTGCACAAGCTGGACTTGCCGATCGAGGACGTGCCGTCCGAGTACCTGATGAACAAATTTAACATCCTGGTCTCGCAGTTCGACATCATGGCGGCCGCCGTCTGCGCCCTGCTGGTGACGGCGCTGGCACTGCTGTTCTCCAAGACCAAGGTGGGCCGCGCACTGCGCGCGGTGGCGGACGATCACCAGGCCGCGCTGGCCGTCGGCATTCCGCTGCAGCGCATCTGGGCGGTGCTGTGGGCGGTGGCCGGGCTGGTCGCGCTGGTGGCCGGCCTGCTGTGGGGCGCGCGCAACGGCGTGCAGTTCGCGCTGACCTTCGTGGCGCTGAAGGCGCTGCCGGTGCTGATCCTGGGCGGCTTCACGTCGATGCCGGGCGCGATCGTCGGCGGCCTGATTATCGGCGCCTCCGAAAAAATGGCCGAGGTGTATATCGGCCCGCTGGTCGGCGGCGGCATCGAGGGCTGGTTCCCGTACGTGTTGGCGCTGTTGTTCCTGCTGGTGCGGCCGGAAGGCCTGTTCGGCGAAAAAATCATCCGCAGAATCTGAGAGGCCAGAATGCTCTACCGCGAAGCAGGACAATTTAAAACCAGCTATCAGGCCGACAGCCAGATCTTCCCCATCCTGCAGGACCGCATCGCGCTGTTCGCGTTGCTGGCCGTGGCGATCGTGGTGGTGCCGCTGTTCGCATCGCCGTACACCTTGTCGGCGATCCTGATCCCCTTCCTGATTTTCTCGCTGGCCGCGCTGGGACTGAACATCCTGACCGGCTACGCGGGCCAGCTGTCGCTGGGCACGGCGGCCTTCATGGCGGTCGGCGCCTTCGCCTCGTATAACTTCCTGGCGCGGCTGCCCGGCCTGCCGGTGCTGCTGGCCTTCGTGCTGGGTGGCTTGAGCGCGGCGATGGTCGGCATCGCCTTCGGCCTGCCGTCGCTGCGGATACGCGGCTTCTACCTGGCCGCCTCCACGCTGGCCACGCAGTTCTTCGTGGTGTGGTGCCTGACCAAGATCCCCTACCTGACCAACTACAGCAGCTCCGGCGTGATCACCGCGCAGAAGATCGCCATCCTCGGCTACCAGTTCGACACGCCGAGCCGCAAATACCTGCTGGTGCTGGGCGTGGTGGCCGTGATGGCGCTGCTGGCCAAGAACATGATCCGCTCCAACGTGGGCCGCTCGTGGATGGCGGTGCGCGACATGGACGTGGCGGCCGAGGTGATCGGCTTCCGCCTGATGCGCACCAAGCTGCTGGCGTTCGCCGTCAGCTCCTTCTACTGCGGCGTGGCCGGCGCGCTGTACGCCTACGCCTACCTCGGCACGGTGGAGCCGGAAGCCTACAACCTGGACCTGTCGTTCCGCATCCTGTTCATGGTGATCATCGGCGGCGTCGGCTCGGTGCTCGGTTCCTTCCTGGGCGCGGCGTTCATCGTGCTGCTGCCGGTGTTCCTGAATATTTTCGCGCACAGCCTGGGGCTGCCGACCAGCGTCGCGTCCAACCTGGAGCTGATGGTGTTCGGCGCCCTGATTATATTTTTCCTGATCGTGGAGCCGCACGGTCTGGCGCGTTTATGGCAAATCGGTAAAGAGAAACTGCGTCTGTGGCCATTCCCGCACTGAGCGCATAAAAAACAATCACCTGGAGGAGAAGACAATGAAACGCATCGCATCCCTGGTACTTGGGCTCACACTGGCAGCATCCGTCCCCGCATGGGCGCAGGACCAATACGTCGCCCTGCCCTCATATCGCGTAGGCCCTTATGCGGCGGGCGGTTCCGGCTTTTACGGCGGCATCATCGATTACTTCAACCTGGTCAACCTGGCCGGCGGCGTCAACGGCGTCAAGATCTCGTGGGAAGAATGCGAAACCGAATACAACCCTTCGCGCGGCGTCGAATGCTACGAACGCCTGAAGACCAAGAACGGCGGCGCCACCTTGGTGGAACCGCTGTCCACCGGCGTCGCCTACGGCGTGCTCGATCGCCTGCCGACCGATAAAATTCCGATGACGATGATCGGCTACGGCCGCTCGGACGCCGCCAACGGCAAGGTCTTCCCGTATGTGTTCCCGCTGATTACCAGCTACTGGAACCAGGCCGCCGCGATGGTCAAATACCTCGGCGACAAAGACGGCGGCATGGGCAAGCTGAAAGGCAAGAAGATCGCCTACCTGTACCACGACTCGGCGTTCGGCAAGGAACCCTTGCCGGTGCTGGAGGCCTTGTCCAAGCAGTATGGCTTCGACCTGGTCAAGATTCCCGTCACGCCGCCAGGCACCGAGCAGCAATCGCAGTGGCTGCAAATCCGCCAGGCCAATCCCGACCACGTGATCCTGTGGGGCTGGGGCGCGATGAACGCGGTCGCCATCAAGACCGCGCAACGCAACGGCATCCCGCGCGAGAAAATGCTGGGCGTGTGGTGGGCCGGCTCCGAGGAAGACACCGTGCCGGCCGGCGACGCCGCCAAAGGCTACAGCGCGATGACCTTCAACACGCCGGGCAACTACCCGGTGATGGACGAGATCCACAAAAAACTCTACGACGCCGGCAAGGGCAACCTGGCCGACCGCAGCCGCATCGGCTCCGTGTACCACATGCGCGGCGTCAGCGCGGCCATCCTGTGGGTGGAGGCGATGCGCACCGCGCAGGACAAGTTCGGCAAGGGAAAACCGGTCACCGGCGAGCAAATGCGCTGGGGCCTGGAACACCTGAACGTCGACGAAGCGCGCCAGAAAGCCATCGGCGCCTTCGGCATGCTGCCGGTGGTGAAGACCAGCTGCGACGACCACGAAGGCTCGGGTGCGGTCAAGGTCCAGCAATGGGACGGCAAGAAGTGGAACGCCATCACGCCGAACTGGATCGTCGGCGACAAGGCCTTGACCCGCAAGCTGCTGGAGGAAAGCTCCGCAGCCTACGCGGCCGAGAAGAAAATCACCCCGGCCTGCGCAAAATGACGACAGCCGCCAGCACCGCCTCCAGCACGACGGCCGCTCCGGCGGCGGCGCCCTACCTGTCCGTGAACAACGTGGAAGTGATTTACGACCACGTGATCCTGGTGCTCAAGGGCGTGTCCCTGCAGGTCCCGCAGGGGAAGATCGTGGCCCTGCTGGGCGCCAACGGCGCCGGCAAGTCCACCACGCTCAAGACCATCTCCACGCTGCTGCGCGGCGAACGGGGCGACGTCACCAAGGGCGAAGTCCAGTTCAAGGGCGAGCGCATCGACCATCTGACGCCCAATGAACTGGTGCGGCGCGGCCTGTCGCAGGTGATGGAGGGCCGCCACTGCTTCGGCCACCTGACCATCGAAGAGAACCTGCTGACCGGCGCCTACACCCGCAGCGCATCGCGGGCGGAGCTGAAGGAATCGCTGGAGAAGGTCTACCACTACTTCCCGCGCCTGCGCGAGCGGCGCGGCAGCCAGGCCGGCTACACCTCCGGCGGCGAGCAGCAGATGTGCGCCATCGGCCGCGCGCTGATGGCCAAGCCGTCGATGATCCTGCTCGACGAGCCGTCGATGGGCATCGCGCCGCAGATCGTCGACGAGATCTTCGGCATCGTCAAGGACTTGAACAGCAAGGAGAACGTCTCCTTCCTGCTGGCCGAGCAGAACACCAGCATCGCGCTGCGCTACGCCGACTTCGGCTACATCCTGGAGAACGGCCGCGTGGTGATGGAGGGCGCGGCCTCCGAGCTGGCCAGCAACGAAGACGTCAAGGAGTTCTACCTCGGCGTTTCCGGCGCCGGCCGCAAGAGCTTCCGCGACATGAAATTCTACCGCCGCCGCAAACGCTGGCTGGCCTGAAGGGACAAATCAAGATGGCCGATACACTCGACAGTCTGGAAACGCGCTCGCCCGAACAACGCGAACGCGAGCTGATGTCACGCCTGCCGCAGCTGGTGGAGCGCGCCAAGGCCGCCGCCGGCTGGTCGCGCATCCTGCACGACGTCAACGCCGCCGACATCAACAGCCGTGCCGCGCTGGCGACGCTGCCGGTGACGCGCAAGTCCGAGCTGCACGCCTTGCAGAAGCAGCAGGCGCCGTTCGGCGGGCTCAATACCACGCCGGTCGGCCAGTTGTCGCGCGTGTTCATGTCGCCGGGCCCGATCTTCGATCCCGAGGGACGCGGCCAGGACTGGTGGCGTTTCGCCCGGCCGATGTATGCGGCCGGCGTGCGCGCAGGCGGCCTGCTGCAGAACTGCTTCTCGTACCACTTCACGCCGGCGGCCTTCATGGTCGAAGGCGGCGCCGCGCGCATAGGCTGCGCCGTGATACCGGCCGGCGCCGGCCAGACCGAGTTGCAGGTGCAGGCCATCAGCCACTTGCGGCCCGATACCTACATCGGCACGCCGTCCTTCCTGAAGATCATCATCGAAAAAGCGCAGGAGCTGGGCGCGGACGTCAGCAGCATCCAGAAGGCCTTGATGTCGGCCGAGGCGCTGCCCGAATCGCTGCGCGGCTGGTTCATCGCGCATGGCGTGCCGCACGTACTGCAATGCTATGCGTCGGCCGATATCGGCAGCATCGCCTACGAAACGCAGAGCGGCGGCGCGCGCGATCCCGGCATGGTGCTGGACGAGGACCTGATACTGGAGATCGTCCGCCCCGGCAGCGGCGATCCCGTGCCTGACGGCGAGATCGGCGAAGTGGTGGTCACCCTCTTCAATCCGGACTACCCGCTGATCCGCTTCGCCACCGGCGACCTGTCTGCGATCCTGACCGACGCGCCGCCGTCGCCCTGCGGCCGCACCAACACCCGCATCAAAGGCTGGATGGGCCGCGCCGACCAGACCACCAAGGTGCGCGCGATGTTCGTGCATCCGTCGCAGGTGCACGACGTCACCCGCCGCCATCCGGAAATCGTCAAGGCGCGGCTGGTGGTGTCCGGCCACATGGCGCAGGACGTGATGACGCTGCACTGCGAGGTGGCAGATCCGTCCAGCGCCTCGAGCGCCGTCGCCATCACCGAATCGATACGCGACCTGACCAAATTGCGGGGAGAAGTGCGGTTTGCCACCATCGGCAGCCTGCCCAACGACGGCAAGGTGATCGACGACGTGCGCGATTACAGTTGATTGTGGTGGAAAACCAACGGCATGCGGTGAGGCGGGATATGGCGGATAATAGCGAACTTACCACCTGTTTTTAGAAGCCGACGAAGATCATGCAAGACTTCCACCACAACCGCGCCCGCGCCCTGCTGGAGAACGCGGAAGAACTGTTCAGCAAGGCAGACGTCGACCAGGCCGTCACCGCGATGGCCGACACCCTCAACGCCCGTTTCGACCGACCGGACAGCGACTCGTTCCCGCTGGTGCTGGGCGTGATGGGCGGCGCCGTGGTCTTCACCGGCAATCTGCTGCCGCAACTGACCTTCCCGCTCGAATTCGACTACATCCACGTGAGCCGCTACGGCGACGACGACAAGGGCGGACAAGTGGTCTGGAAAGTGGTGCCGCGTTCGAACGTGAACGGCCGCGTGGTCATCGTGCTGGACGATATCCTGGACGAGGGCGAAACGCTGGCCCACGTCAAACAGCGCCTGCTGGACATGGGCGCCGCCGAAGTGGTGCTGGCCGTCTTCGCCGACAAGGCGATCGGCAAGGCCAAGCCGTGCAAGGCCGACATCGTCGGCATCACCATTCCCAACCGCTTCGTGGTGGGCTTCGGCATGGACGCCTACGGCTACTGGCGCAACCTGCCAGGCCTGTGGGCGATCCAGACCGAAAACTAAACCACCGTCGTTCCCGCGAAAGCGGGAACCCATGCTGAGTATGGATTCCCGCTTTCGCGGGAACGACGACGGTAGCACTCAGACCAAATGATACTTTCGTGGCTGTTCCTGCTGGCGATAGGCCAGGCCTTCCTGCTGACGGCGACGCTGCTCAGCGTGCGCCAGCCGGAAATGCGCACTGCCAACCGGCTGCTGTCCGCGCTGCTGCTGGTGTTCGCGGCCATCATCGGCCATAACTGGCTGGGCCTCAACCATCTCTATCAGCGGTATCCGCACAGCGCGCTGGCCATCGTCACCCTGGGACTGGTGGTCGGACCGCTCCAGTATCTCTACCTGCGCGCGCTGCTGTCGGACCAGCCCCTGGGCCGGCGCGCGCTGCTGCACTTCGTGCCCTTCGCCGTCGCCACGTTGGCGATGACGCCGTTCTACCTGCGCTCGGCCGAAGAGAAGCTGGCGTCGATGCATCAATGGCATGGCTGGCCGTGGTACCTGAGCGTGGCGGGACTGGCCAAGCTGGCCATCCTGCTGACCTACATCCGCGCCACCTACCGGCTGGTGGGCCGGGTGCCGGCAGATTCCGACCTGGTGCGCGACCTGCGGCGCCTGATGGGGATGTGGCTGGTGAGCGCAGCGCTGAGCACCGTCGCGCTGGCGATGGCGGTGCTGGACGTGGAGCGGCCGCTGTCCACCGACGCGATGGACGGCATTTCGCTGATGCTGTTCGTGTTCGCGACCGCCTTCACGGCGATGCGGCTGCCGCTGGGTTATCGTCCGCGCGCGCTGCCTCCGCCCCCGCCGCCCAGACAGCGCTACGCCAGCAAGCAGTTATCCACAGCCGACCGCGACGCCTTCCTCGCGCGCCTGAACGCCTGCATGGAACAGGACCAACCCTACCGCAACGGCGAATTGAAGCTGGAAGACCTGGCCGCGCAGGTGGCGATGACGCCGCACGAACTGTCCCAGCTGATCAACGAAAACTGCGGCGCCAATTTCGCCGATTTTCTCAACCGCCACCGCGTGGAAGCGCTGAAACAGGCCTTGCAGGACCCCGGACAGGCTAGCGCCAGCATCCTCGATCTGGCGATACAGGCCGGATTTAACAGCAAAAGCGCGATGAACCGCGCATTTAAAAAGCAGACCGGCATGACGCCGGGCGAATTCCGCGACCAGGCCAAAACACCCGCGTAGCAGGTGCCAAATCATCATTTGAGACGCAAAACGCGGCGTGCGGCGGCAAACTGGACTCCTCACAACACGGAGCTTCGCATGAAAACCACCCGCATTCTGGCCAGCCTTTCCCTCCTCCTCTGCGCTCAGGCCTGGGCCGGCCAGCAGACCTGGATCACCAACGTCAAGCTGGTGTCGCCGGAAAAGCTGGACCGCATCGAGACCGGCAGTGTGCTGATCGAGGACGAGCGCATCGTCCGCGTCGAACGCGGCGCGGGCGGGAAAGCGCCGGCCGGCGCCCGCCGCATCGACGGCAAAGGCCAGTTCCTCACGCCCGGCCTGATCGACTCGCACGTCCACCTGTACTCCGTCCCCGGCATGAGCTTCGAGCTGGCCGACCAGAAGAAGACCATGGCCGCCGAATACTTCGCGCAGATGCCGCGCTCCTTCCTCTACTACGGCTACACCACGGTGATCGACCTGGCCGCCGGCAGCCGCGCATTCATCGACCGCGTGAAGGCCACGCCGCTGCACCCGGACATCTACGACTGCGGCGCGCCGCTGGTGTTCGCCAACGGCTATCCCTCGTCCTACGCGCCGCCGGAGAGCCGCTTCGAGATGTTCTCCAACTTTATCTACGACCCGGCGCAGGCCGACAAGATCCCCGCCCGCTTCAAGCCGGAGGACTACACCGCCGCCAAGGGCGTGGCGCGGGTCAAGGCCGATCACGCCATCTGCGTCAAAACCCACTTCGAACACGGCTTCGGCGCCATGCACAACCTGCCGGTGATGAGTCCCGCCGTGTATTCGGAGGTACGGACGGCCGCCAGCAAGGACGGCCTGGTGCTGGTCACCCACGGCAATTCGTTCGAGGCGCAGACTTTCGCCGTCAACGGCGGCGTCGACGTGCTGGCGCACGGCATGTGGCACTGGGGCGCGCTGGACAAGGAAAAGGAACTGCCGGCCGAGATCAGGCAGCTGCTCGACAAGATCGCCGAGCGCAAGATCGGCTACCAGGCGACGATGCAGGTGCTGTATGGCCTGAACGCCTACTTCGAACCGGCCTACCTGAACAATCCGGCGCTGGCCAAGCTGCTGCCGCCGGCCATGCTGGCCTGGCTCAAGACGCCCGAAGGCCAATGGTTCAAGCAAGAGCTGGCGGAAGATGAAACCGATGCGGCGGTATTGAAGGGAATGGAAGCGCCGCTGCGCCGCCAGCGGCAAGTGGTGGCCTACCTGGCCAGCAAGGACGCCAACTTCGTGTTCGGCACCGACACGCCGTCGTCGCCAACCTACGGCAACATCCCCGGCCTGAACGGCTACCTGGAGATGCAGGACCTGCACCAGGCCGGCCTGTCGCTGGCGCAGCTGTTCAAGGCGGCCACCATCAACAACGCCCGCACCTTCAGGATCGATGCGCAGGTGGGCACCATCGAAGCGGGCAAGGTCGCGAACCTGGTGCTGATGAAGATATCGCCGCTGGCCGATATCCGCGCCTACGACAGCATCGATACCGTCTGGGTACGCGGCAAACAGGCCGCGCGCGGCAGCCTGTCGGTCAAATAATTCCGGTAATGCCGTTCAGTTAAACTCCGTCATTCCCGCGCAGGCGGGGATCCATACTGAGTTTGCCCCAGCGATGTTCCATGGATTCCCGCTTTCGCGGGAACGGCCTGGATTGAATGAACGGTACTGGAGTGGATTTTACAGGGCCAAACGCGCGCGGGCGGCGTCGTATTCCTGCTTCAGGCGCGCCACCATCTCGGCGGTGGTCGGCACGTCGTCCATCAGGCCCACGCCCTGGCCTGCGCCCCAGATGTCGCGCCAGGCCTTGGCGCTGGACGAACCGAAGTTCATCGAGCTCTTGTCGGCCTGCGGCAGCGCTTCCGGGTCCAGGCCGGCGGCGACGATGGATTTCTTCAGGTAGTTGCCATGCACGCCGGTGAACAGGTTCGAATACACGATGTCCGCCGCAGTCGATTCCACGATCGCGTTGCGATAGTCGTCGCTGACGTTCGATTCCTGCGTCGCCAGCCAGCGCGAGCCGATGTACGCGAAGTCCGCGCCCATCGCCTGTGCCGCCAGGATCGCATCGCCGGTGGCGATGGAGCCGGACAGCGCGATCGGACCCTTGAAGAATTTGCGGATCTCGCCGACCAGCGCGAACGGCGACAAGGTGCCGGCATGGCCGCCGGCGCCGCTGGCCACCAGGATCAGGCCATCGACGCCCGCTTCCAGCGCCTTCTGCGCGTGGCGGATCGAGACCACGTCGTGCAGGACGATGCCGCCGTAGCTGTGGATCGCGTCCAGCATCTCTTTCGGCGGCGCGCGCAGCGAGGAGATGATGATCGGGATCTGGTGCTTGACGCAGACTTCGACGTCATGCGCCAGGCGGTCGTTCGACTGGTGCACGATCTGGTTGACGGCGATCGGGCCGACGCGCTGGTCCGGATTGGCGGCCTGGAATTCGGCCAGCTCTTTCTGCAAATCGGTCAGCCACACGTCCAGCAGCTCCGCCGGGCGGGCGTTCAGCGCAGGGAAGGAGCCGACGATGCCGGCCTTGCACTGCGCCGCGACCAGGGCCGGGCCGCTGGCGATGAACATCGGGGATGCGATAACTGGGAGGGTAAGGTTTTGCAACGCTGCTGGCAGGGCCATGGCGAACTCGCTGTCGGTGAGTTAAGGAAAATCGATTATAGATCGAAAATAGTACGACCGTGCCGAAACTAGGCGGCTTCCTCTATATTTCCTGGCGACTATTCCTCAACTACTCGTTAAGTAAGTACTCGCCCTCGATACGGGCCGCAGCGGCGCGCACCAGCTGGCCGACCGCCCAGGCGCCAACCTGCTCCGGCGTCTGCTTCAGGAAGTTGGTGTTGGCCTTTTCAAACACCGGCATCGCCATCAGCAGCTGCGGCACGTCCGCCAGCGGGATGCGCTGGCGCTCCAGCAGCAGAAACTTCAGCAGCACCTTCAGCGCGTTCTGCGCGTTGCGCAGCGGATCGGCCTCCAGGTACTCCAGCCGCGAACGGGCCCGCGCCAGCGCGCCGGCCACGTCGTCGAACGGCTTGCCGTGGCCGGGGATCACCAGCCGCACGTCCAGCCCTTCGATCACGTCCAGCGTGGCGCGTTCCTCGGCGAAGCCGGACTGGCCGTCCAGCTCCGGGAAGATGATGCCGAAGCCGTTTTCCCACAGCGCGTCCGCCGAAATGAGCAGCCGCTCCTGCGGGCAGTAGAAGATCAGCGAATGCGGATCGTGGCCGGGCGCGCCCAGCGCCTGCCATTCCATGTCCGCCAGCGTCAGCACGTCGCCGGGGGCGATGGTGGCGTCGAAGGTGAAGCGCTCGCAGCGCTGGCCGGTGGCCTTGAAGCTGAGCGCCTCGACGTCCCAGCGCCGCACCTTGTCCGCCTCGGCGACCGGGATCGAGGTGCGGCTGCCGAAATGCGCCTGCAGGGTGGCGTTGCCGCCGCAATGGTCGGAGTGCAGATGGGTGTTGACGATCTGGTCGAGGTGGCGGCCGCGCAGCGTATGACGCACCAGCGCCAGCGTTTGCGGCGCGTGGCTCAGGTAACCGGTGTCGATGATGGCCGTGTCGTGGCGGCCCAGCAGCATGACGTTGTTGGACGACAGCCAACCCCGTTCAAACACCTGAATCGTATCGGGCAGCGCGTTCATTCGTCGTCGAAGTTGATTAATTGTTCACGGCGGCGGATTTCCGCCCACACGCCGCGCTTGTAGTCGTCGTCCGCCTTGGACCAGGCGATGATCTCCGGGATCGTGCGCATGCAGCCCATGCAATACAGCCGGTCGGCGTCCATTTTGCACAGGCTGACGCAGGGCGACGGCACCGGTGTGGCCAATTCCGGCGCACCGGGGGAATTTAGGTTAGCTGGTTCACTCATGCCGCCATTATGCCCGCGAACACGCTTGACTTGGAGATTTTCAGGCCTATACTACCATCCATGTAGATGGTAACCGGATGGAGACTCATGGCAAAGCAAGAATTAAAACTGAAGACCGCTGAATCGGAAAAGATCACGATCAACCTCGGTCCTATCGACCTGGGACAAATTGACCTGTTGGTGCAGGAGGGCTTTTATTCCAACCGCACCGACTTGATACGCACAGCGATCCGCAATCAGTTGAACCAGCACGCCGACGTCGTGAAACAGACGGTGGCGCGCAAGAGCCTGGTGCTCGGGATGCAGCACTACTCCCGCGCCGACCTGGAAGCCACCCAGGCGGCCGGACAGCGGCTGCAAATCCAGGTACTGGGACTGGCCAGCATCGCCAACGACGTTTCCGTCGAACTGGCACTGGCAACGATCGAATCAATTTTCGTATTGGGATCGCTGCACGCCAGCGCGGTGCTCAAAACCGCGCTGGCAAACCGCATCCATTAAAGGAGCATCATGAAATTACCGTTGTTTTCACACATGCGCGAAGCGGCGCAAAAGCTGATGAACAGAAGCGCGTCGGCCACCCTCCAGCAGGCCATGGACAGCCTGCGCGGACATCCGTCCATGCGCCCGGCCGCGCCGGCGCAACCCACCATGCGCGACATCAATCCGCCGCCGCCACGGACCGCCGCGGAAGCGGCGCCCGAAGTCACGGCCAAGGCAGCGCCCGATCCGGGTACGGCGGCGCCGCCGCCCAATGGCGCCCGGCCGAATCCGACCACGCATCCGACCGAGTTCGCGCAGGATATGCTGGACCGCATGGGCATCAAGGTCGACCTGCAAGCCAATATCGACCGCGCCATCGACGTCGGCGCCATCATGCACCCGGCGCCGGAAGTGGCGTTGCCGGACGGCGCGCAGTTCATCAAGAGCAGCTACACCAACCACGCCGGCACCCGCAACTACAAGCTGTACATCCCGGCCAGCTATCACGGCCAGGCGATGCCGCTGCTGGTGATGCTGCACGGCTGCACCCAGAACCCGGACGATTTCGCCGTCGGCACCCAGATGAACCAGGTGGCGGAGGAAATGAAGTGCTTCGTGGTCTATCCGGAGCAGACCGCCAACGCCAACCAGAGCAAATGCTGGAACTGGTTCAGCGCCATCGACCAGCAGCACGGCCAGGGCGAACCGTCCATCATCGCCGGCATCGCGCAGCAGATCATCGACGACTACCCGGTCAACGAACGCCAGGTGTATGTGGCCGGCCTGTCGGCGGGCGGCGCGATGGCGGTCATCGTCGGCACCTTGTACCCGGAACTGTTTGCGGCGGTGGGCGTGCATTCCGGGCTGCCGTTCGCCTCGGCGCAGGACCTGCCGTCGGCGCTGACCGCCATGAAGCGCGGCGTCGCTTCGCCGCGCAAGGCCGGCGACGGCTCGCAGCCCATCATCGTCTTCCACGGCGACAGCGACAGCACCGTCCATCCGCGCAACGGCGAACAGGTGATCGAACAGCTGCTGCACCGCCAGCTGGGCAAGCAGTCGGTGCAGTCGGGCAGCGTGCCGAACGGCCACCGCTACACGCAGACCACCCACACCAAGGCGGACGGCACGCCGATCGGCGAGCACTGGGTAGTGCACGGCGCCGGCCACGCCTGGTTCGGCGGCAACGCCGGCGGCACCTACACCGACGCCAAGGGCCCGGACGCCAGCCGCGAGATGCTGCGCTTCTTCCGCACCGTCAGCTAAGCTTTTTAACAACATTCATCTTGCGACAGTAGGACAATTGTCCTACAATCTCCCGACAACCAAGCCAACGAGAGACGTGAGCACGAATGGGAACGCGCAAGCAGATCGTGGATGCCGCGAACCGGCTGTTCTACCAGCAAGGGTATGAACCGACGTCGTTCGCGTCCATCGCCGAAGCCGTCGGTATTTCTCGCGGCAATTTCTACTATCACTTCAAGACCAAGGACGAGATCCTTGAGGCGGTCCTCCAGGCGCGCCTGGAGGACACGCGCGCCATGCTGGCCGGCTGGACCGAAGCCGCGGCCACGCCGCTGGAGCGCGTGTTCCGCTTCGTCGACATCGTGCTGACCAACCGCGGCGATATCGAACTTTACGGCTGCCCGGCCGGGACCCTGACCAGCGAGCTCGCCAAGTTGGGCCATCCTTCGCGCGCGCAGGCGGTGGGCATTTTCGGCGTCTTCCGCGATTGGCTGGGGCAGCAGTTCAAGCAACTCGGCCACCCGGCCGACGCCGACGATCTCGCCCTGCAGGTGCTGGCTTTCAGCCAGGGCGTCGCGACGCTGTCGAACGCTTTCGGCGACCGCGATTACGTGGAGCGCGAAGTGCAGCGGCTGAAGACCCGGCTCATGTCACTCGACACTTAACCAAGGAGTAAACACATGTACATCGTCCTGCTTCGCTTCTCTGCCAACAAAAGCCAGGCGCCGGCGCACATGGCCGCCCACCGTGAATGGCTGCAAAAAGGGATAGCCGACGGCGTATTCCTGCTGGCCGGCAGTATCCGCCCCGGGCTGGGCGGCGCCATCCTGGCGGCCGGGCCGTCGTCCGCGGCGCTGCAAGCGCGCATCGACCAGGACCCGTTCGTGGTCCACGACATCGTCAAGGCCGAGATCCTCGACATAGCTCCCAACCACACCGTGCCCGGACTGGCGTTGCTGGCCGAATGACTCAACCGCTGAAGCGCTCGATCTTCGCGCGGTTCTGTTCCATGTCGTGATCGGAATCCGCGTAGCGCCTGGCGATGTCGATGAAGTCCTGCTGCAGTTCCAGGAAGGCGTCGACCATGTCGGGATCGAAGTGCTGTCCGCGTCCCTCGATGATGATGGCCACCGCCGCCTCGTGCGACATGCCGGCCTTGTAGACGCGGCGGCTGATCAGCGCGTCGTAGACGTCGGCCACCGCCATCAGGCGCGCGGAGATTGGGATGTTGTCGCCGCTCAGGCCCTCGGGATAGCCGCTGCCGTCCCATTTCTCCTGGTGGCCGTAGGCGATCTCCTTGGCGAACTTGAGGAAGTCCACCTCCAGTCCCAGCTCGCGCTCGGCCTGGCGGATCGCGTCGCGGCCCAGCGTGGTGTGGGTTTTCATGATCTCGAACTCGTTGCCCTCGAAGCGGCCGGGCTTGAGCAGGATGCGGTCCGGGATGCCGACCTTGCCGATGTCGTGCAAGGGCGCGGACTTGAACAGCAGCTCGATGTTCTTGTCGGTCAAAAAATCGCTGAAGCGCGGATTGGTGCGCAGCTTTTCCGCCAGCGTCTTCACATAGTGCGCGGTGCGGCGGATATGGTTGCCGGTTTCGCTGTCGCGCGTCTCGGCCAGCGAGGCCATGGTGTGGATGGTCACGTCCTGCAAGGCGACGATTTCGCGCGTGCGCTTTTCGATTTCGATTTCGGTTTCGAGGAAGTTGTTCTGGTCGCGCAGGAAGTCGTGCACCCGCTTCATCGACAGCTGGGTCTTGATGCGCGCCTGCACGATCGGCGCGGAGATCGGCTTGGTGATGTAGTCCGCCGCGCCCAGGCTCAGGCCGAGCTGCTCGTCCACCGCCTCGCTCATCGCGGTGACGAAGATGACCGGAATGTCGCGCGTGGCGGGATTGGCCTTGAGCGCCTTGCAGACGTCGTAGCCGCTCATCCCCGGCATCATCACGTCCAGCAGGATCAGGTCCGGCTTGGATTCGCCGTTGGCGATCTTCAGGGCGCGCTCGCCGTTGACGGCGATCTTGGTGCGGTAATCGTCCTCCAGCACGGCGCACAGCAGATCGATGTTGTCCGGGATATCGTCGACCACGAGGATCGTAGGTTTTGCGTTCATCGGCATTCTCTCTTTACAAGGCGATGTTCAATGCATCGGCGGCGGCCTTCAGTTCATCGAGCGCGCCTTCAAAATCATATTGTCCCAGCATACGCCGCATCTGCCGCGCATGTTCCGCCTGTCCGGCGGCGCTCAGCGCGCCGCACAGGCGGTCCAGCAGCTTGACGGCGGCGCCGTCGTCCTGCGCCAGCAGGCGCGCCATCGCTTGCGCCTGCGCCGCCAGCTCAGCCATGTCGACTGCCTGCGCGGCCGGTGCGGCTTCTTCGGCGGCCGGCTTGCTGTCCAGCGACATCGCCATCGCAATGCGCGCCACCAGGTCGTTCAATTCTCCCGCCATGTCGGCGATGGCTTCGTCGCGGCCCTTGGTCGCGCCCATCGCCAGCATCTGCTCCACCTTGCCGGCCGCGTCGGCCATGCCGCCGGCGCCGATATTGCCGGCCAGTCCCTTGACAGTATGCGCCTCGCGCGTGGCCCCGGATAAATCGTTGTTTTCGATGGCGGTGGCGATGCGCTGCATGGCGTCGATCTGGGTTTCGACAAAGCGCGACAGCAGCTTGCGCATCAGCTTAACATTCCCGCCCACCCGCTGTAGCGCGGCTTCCATGCGCAGGCCGGACACCACCGGCAGCACCTCGTCGCGAGCCGCGCCGGGCGGCGTCTCGGCCTCCGCTTCTGGCGCCTGCGGATTCTTCACCGTGACCCAGCGCGCCAGCGTGGTGAACAGCTGCGCCACGTCGATAGGCTTGGCGATGAAGTCGTTCATGCCGGCGGCCAGGCACTTCTCCTTGTCGCCGACCATGGCGTTGGCGGTCATGGCGATCACCGGCAGGTTGGCATGACGCGCGTCCTCGCGCAGCTTGCGGGTGGCGTCGTAGCCGTCCATCACCGGCATCTGGCAGTCCATCAGCACACCGTCGTAGTTGGCCACGGCGATTTTCGCCAGCGCCATCGCGCCGTTGACGGCGATGTCGACGCGAATGCCGGCATCGCTGAGGATCTGCTGCGCCACTTCCTGATTGACTTCGTTGTCCTCCACCAGCAGCAGGTAGGCGCCGCGCATCGCCTCTTCGGCCGCCATGTAGTCGGCGCGGCGGCGCGTGCTGCGGCAGCGGCTCAGGTCCTTGCCGAACACGGTGGAAATCGAATCGAGCAGCGTCGATGCGCTGACCGGCTTGTTCAGCATGGCGTCAATGGCGATGCCGCGCGCCTCTTCCATCAGCACATCGCGGTTGTAGGCAGTGACCATGATGAAGGCCGGCGATTCCGCGCCGGCGGCTTGCGCCTGCGCGCGGATCGCCTGCAACGTCTCCAGCCCGTTCATGCCGGGCATTTGCCAGTCCAGCAGCACGATATTGAACGGCCGGCCTTCGCTGCGGGCCTGCGCCACCATGTCGACGGCGCGCTGGCCGTTGTCGGCGCAGGCGGCGTTGAACTGCATGGTGGCCAGCATGCCCATGAAGATTTCGCGGGCGCTGGCGTTGTCGTCCACCACCAGCGCGCGCAGGCCGGTGATGTCCGGCAGCGGCAGCGGCGCCTCGACGGTGGCAATACCGAATACCGCCGTGAAGTAGAAGGTGCTGCCGACGCCGGGCTGGCTTTCCAGCCCGATCTGGCCGTCCATCAGCTCGACCAGGCGCTTGCTGATGGTCAGGCCCAGGCCCGTGCCGCCGTGGTGGCGCGTGGTGGAGGTGTCGGCCTGCGAGAAGGCCTGGAACAGGCGCGCCTGCTGCTCCGGCGTCAGGCCAGGACCGGTGTCGCGCACCTCCACGCGCAGGCGCACCCGCTGCTCCGGCAGCCGTTCCTGCAGGTGGATCGTCACCACGATCTCGCCCTGCTGGGTGAACTTGATGGCGTTGTTGGTCAGGTTGATCATCACCTGGCCGAAGCGCAGCGGATCGCCGACCAGCGCCTGCGGCACGTCCGGCGCGACGTCGAACAACAGCTCCAGGCCCTTGTCCTGCGCCCGCATGACGGACAGGTCGGCGATATTCGCCATCACATCCTCGACGTAGAAATCGACCTGCTCGAAGGCCAGCTTGCCGGCCTCGATCTTCGAGAAATCCAGGATGTCGTTGATGATGCCCAGCAGGTTCTTGGCCGCGCCTTCCACCTTCTCCAGGTAGTTGCGCTGCTTGGGCGTGAGGTCGGTTTGCAGCGCCAGGTGGGTCATGCCGATGATGCCGTTCATCGGCGTGCGGATCTCGTGCGACATATTGGCCAGGAAGTCGGACTTCATCTTGGTCGCGTCCTCGGCCACCGTCACCGCCCGGCGCAGCTGCTGTTCGGCCGCCAGGCTGGCCGTCATCAGCTTCAGGGCGTGCAGCAGTTCGCCCGTCTCGTCGTGCGAAGTCACTTCGATCACGGAGCTCAGGTCGCCCTGGCCGACCCGCTTGGCGATGCCGATCGCCTCTTCCAGTGGCCGCGTGATCGAGCGCGCGGAAAAGCCGAAGCCTATCCCCACCAGCACCGCCGCGCCGCCCATCAGCGAAATCAGCATCAGCGAAAAGTTAATGTCGGCGCGGGCGCGTTCGGCGCTGGCCATCACCTGGCTTTGCTGCAGCTGGCCCAGTATCCGGATCTGCTCCAGCAGGTGATCCAGCGCCGGCAGCGCGATCGCGTTCATTTTTTCCTCGGCCTGGTCGCGCTCCTCGGCCTCCACCATGTCGGCCACGGCGATGAAGGTGTCGTAGTAGGCTGCGCGCGCCTGCTTGACCTGTTCGATCTGCGCCCGCGCTTCCGGCGTGGCGTCCAGCCTGGCCAGCAGGTCCAGTTGGGCGTCGATATCGAGCTTGATGCGGTCGATGCGGCTGTAGCTGTCGACGCGGTGCTTCTGGTCCTTCTGGATGATCAGCGTGATGATGCGGGTGGCGGCCTCGCGCGACTGCGTGTCGATGGCGTTGATGGCGGCGCTGGCGGCCCAGTCCTGGTGCAGGATATGGTCGCTCTCGCCGCGGATGGCGTAGATGCGGCTCACGCCCACCAGGATCACGCCTATCATCAGCAGGATCAGGATGATGTAGCCGCTGCTGATGCGCGCGCGGATACCCATGTCGCTAAAACGGCGCATCATGCTTCCTTCAGGCTAGCCGGCCGCTTTGGGATGGTCGGCGGGTTGGTCCGAAATATGCTGTTTCAGACAATCCGGACACCAGCAGCTGGCGCCCGGCGCGGACGGCACCGGCAGCGAGGCCGGCAAATATGTGCACCAGCAGGGCTGCGCCGGCGCCGACGGATCGGCGTCCACCATTGCGCAGCTGAATTGGGCGCCGCAGCGCGAACAGGTGCTCATGGCGCGCTTACGTGTGAGGATGTTCCGCCGGCTCGTCGTCGTCCAGCGGCGGCGGGCTGTCGTCGGGGAAGCGGTGCATGGCCGTGCGCAGCAGCGACATCTGGCCGTTGAACCGGGTGCAGGCATCGCACACCATCAAGTGCAGCCGCATGCGGGTGCGTTCGATGAAGGACAGATCGCGGTCCATCCCTTCCGACACCAGCCGGTGCACTTCTCGGCAGGTCGGTTTCAAGCCGGTTTTATGTGGTTCCATGGTCGCAGACAAAAAGTAAAACGGTAAGTGGCGCGGTCACGTGGCCTGGCGGTTGCCAAACCAGTTCAAGTCCAGGCATTCGCGCAGACGCATGCGGGCCCGGTACAGGAGCACCCAGGCATTAGACGTTGTAATCGCCAGTTCCTTACAAATTTCGTCGGTTTCCAGCTCCAGCCATTCGCGCATCATGAAAATGCGGGCGGTCTTGGCGGGCAGCTTTTCCAGGCAAACCTCCAGCACCTTGAAGAAATCCTTCTGCTCCAAGGTCGCGTCGGGATCGCCCCAGGGCAGCGGCTGCTCGCGGGTGTGGCCGTCGGCCTTGAACAGCGCGTCGATGGCGTCGTCCTCGGACTGGTCCTCGGCGGTGTCGATCTGGCGCTCGCGCGAGCTGGCGCGCAGGCAGTCGATGATCTTGTACTTCAGGATGCCCGTCACATAGGTGCGCAGCGAGGACTGTCCGTTGAAGCGTTCGGGCTTTTCCAGCACGGCGATCAGCGCGTCCTGGACCGCGTCTTCGGCCAGCGCCTGATTCCGTATTTGCAATTGTGCAAATCGAACAAGCAGGGGGCGCATGACTTCCAGTTGGCGGTGTAGGGTATCGATAGGGCTCATATGACGGCCAGCGTATCGGATGATCTCTGAAAATACAACCGGATAGCCCTATAATGCATGGTTGATTGCAGCTTCAAGCTGTAAAATTGCACAAAATTTTCTAACCGGACTCGCCATGACCCAACTAAGCAACCTTAACTTAGGCATGACTGACGACTTGACCGCGGTGGCGCCGCAGATCAAGGCGCAGATCCTGGCTGAGGCCCTGCCCTACATCCGCAATTTCCATGGCAAGACGATTGTCATCAAATACGGCGGCAACGCCATGACCGACGAGCGCCTGAAACACGGCTTCGCGCGCGATGTCATTTTGCTCAAACTGGTGGGCATGAATCCGGTCGTGGTGCACGGCGGCGGTCCGCAGATCGACAACGCGCTGAAAAAAATCGGCAAGCAAGGCACCTTCGTGCAGGGCATGCGCATCACCGACGAAGAAACCATGGAAGTGGTGGAGTGGGTGCTGGGCGGCGAAGTCCAGCAGGACATCGTGATGCTGATTAATCACTACGGCGGCCAGGCGGTTGGCCTGACCGGCAAGGACGGCGGCCTGATACGCGCCAAGAAGATGGCCATGCCGGACAAGGACAATCCGGGCCAGTTCCTCGACATCGGCTTCGTCGGCGAGATCGACGCGATCAACCCGGCCGTGGTCAAGGCGCTGCAGGACGACGCCTTCATCCCGATCATTTCGCCGATCGGCTTCGGCCAGGACGGCCAGGCGTACAACATCAACGCCGACGTCGTCGCCGGCAAGATCGCCGAGATCCTGAAGGCTGAGAAGCTGATCATGATGACCAACATCGCCGGCGTGCAGGACAAGCAGGGCAACCTGGTGACCGATCTGTCGGCGCGCGAGATCGACGAAATGTTCGCCGACGGGACGATTTCGGGCGGAATGCTGCCTAAAATTTCATCAGCCCTGGACGCGGCGAAGTCCGGCGTCAACACGGTTCACATCATCGACGGGCGAATTGAACACAGTTTATTGCTCGAGGTGTTGACCGAACAGGCTTTTGGCACTATGATCCGGTCTCACTGAAAAAACGGCGATGCACTTTTAGCCGCGATTTCAAGTGCATCGTCATACCAGTACGCCCTTTTAGCTCAGTGGTAGAGCACTCCCTTGGTAAGGGAGAGGCCACGTGTTCAATCCACGTAAAGGGCACCATCTTCCAGTTTCATTCTGCAGCCCCTCCCCCGCTTAGTAAATCCGCTCCACCGCCATGCCGCGTTTGCGCAGCAGTTCCGGCACGCTGCCGTTGCCGATCAAATGCAGTATGCCGATCGCCGCCACGCTATTGTTCTCGCGCGCCATCAGCCTGGCCATGCCGTCGGCCAGCGTCGGATTGCGTCCGTCCAGCAGCACCTTCTGCACGAAGCGGCCGGAAAAGCTGTCGTCCATCCCGGCCTTGAGCGCCAGCGCGTCCAGCGCGATGACATCGGCCTTGCGCCAGGCGTCGGCGATCTCGCGCGCCTGGTTGGCCTGCTCCTTGTCCTCGATGCCTGCGATGGCCTCCTGCAGGAACACCAGCTGCTCCGCGGCGCTCATCTGGTCGAACAGGGCCATCTGGCTCTCGGCCGATTCCAGCTCGATCACTTTCTGGCCGCGCCCGTGCGCCTGCCGCGACAAATGGGCGTCCACCGCCAGCGCCGCCTCGTAGCCCTGGGCCGAGAACTCGCTCACCGTCAGCAGGCTGGCCAGCAGCCAGGGCTTCATCGCCGCCACCGTCTCCGGTTCGATGTTGTACTGCTTGAGCAGGCGGTCCAGCCGCTGGCGCCAGTCAGCCGACAGCTCCGGTCCCGCCGGGCCGCCCCTGGCCAGCATGCCGTGGCGCTGCACGGCGCGCAGCAGCGGCTGCTGGTCGCCCAGCGGATCGATCTCCAGCGCCAGCACCGGCGCCTTCTTCAACGCGGCCGAGATGCGCGGCTCGAGCGGATAGAAATCGGCCGCGCCGACGTGGATGGTGCCGAACAGGTACAGTGTATGTCCACCCTGCTGCACCTTGAACAAGGCGCCGTGGTTGGGGGGTTGCACCTTGTCGGCGGCCCACGCCGGCGTGAGCATCAGGGAGGACAATGAGAACAAAGTCCAGAACATCACTATAATCTGGCGCTGTATGGCTACCCGCATGGCTTCCTTGGATGACTGACTTGAAGTGAACATTATTACTCGCAACGCCCCGGTGTGGCTATTCGATCTGGATAACACACTGCACAACGCCTCGCACGCAATCTTCCCGGCGCTGATGGCCAACATGAACGCCTACATCGCCCATGTGCTGGGCGACGGCGTCACGCCCGCCGGCGAGGATGCGGTCAACGCCGCGCGCACGCTGTACTGGCGGCGCTACGGCGCGACCATGCTGGGACTGGTGAAGCACCATGGCGTCAAAGCAGCGCACTTTCTCGACCAAACCCACCGCTTCGACAGCCTGGCCGACATGATCCGCGCCGAACGCGGCCTGCGCCAGCTGCTGCGCCGCCTGCCCGGCCAAAAAATCTTGCTGACCAACGCGCCGCACCGCTATTCGTCGCAGGTGCTGCGCCACCTGGGCTTGCAGCGTCACTTCAGCCACCACATCTCGGTCGAATCGATGAAGGTGCACCGGCAGATGCGGCCCAAGCCGTCCAAGCTGCTGCTGCGCAAACTGATGCGCCGCCACGGACTGACGCCGCGCCGCTGCGTGCTGGTCGAGGATACGCTGGCCAACCTGCGCAGCGCACACGCGCTGGGCATGCGCACCGCGTGGGTCACGCAGTACCTCGCAGTGGGCGACGCGGTCGGACTGGCGCATCCGCAAAAAAGGTTAATTCGCCCCGCTTATGTCGATGTCAAAGTAAAATCTGTCAGGAATTTGCCGGCACGCCTGCATCACCTGCGCTGAACGAAATAATTTACACACCCATTCACTTATCCGCGAGATCACATGGCAAGCAACCCGCCGGGCCAGCGCCGCATGCAAATTTTGCAGGCGCTGGCGGAGATGCTGGAACAACCCAAAGGCGAGAAGATCACCACCGCTGCGCTGGCGCGCAAGCTGGAGTTCTCCGAGGCCGCGCTATACCGGCACTTCGCCAGCAAGGCGCAGATGTTCGAGGGGCTGATCGAGTTTATCGAATCGTCGGTGTTCGGCCTGATCAACCAGATCGCCGAGCGCCAGGGCGACGGCCTGGCGCAGGCGCGCGACATCCTCGGCATGCTGCTCAACTTCGCCAGCCAGAATCCCGGCATGACGCGGGTGCTGACCGGCGAGGCGCTGGTCAACGAGGACGAGCGCCTGCAGCTGCGCATGAACCAGTTCTACGACCGCGTCGAGCTGGCGCTGAAGCAGGCCTTGCGGCTGGCCGTGACCGAAGGCCAGGCGCACGAGGCGGAAGTGGCCGCGCGCGCCGGCATGCTGGTGAGTTTCGTCATCGGCCGCTGGCACCGCTACGCCAAGAGTGGATTCAAGAACAACCCGGCGCAGGACGCGCCGCTGCAAATAGCCCTGTTGCTGCCGTACGTAGAAGATGAACGCTGAATGCTTTGCACTGCTCGATGACGCCAGCCCGGAAGGTACGCAAACTCCGGGCGCGCGTTCGCGCCTGTACACCGGCCACACCGGCACCTTGCGCTGCGACGACATCGGCCAGTGGCCGCAACTGCTGGAGCAGATGCAGGCGGCGCTGACGCGCGGCGAATACGCCGTCACCGTATGCAGCTACGAGCTGGGAGCGGAACTGCTGGAGCTGGACGCCTCCGCTCCCCGCGCCGCAGAGGCCCCACCACTGGCGCAGATCCTGCTGTTTTCGCACTGCGCCCAGCTGTCGCCGGACGAAGTGGGCGACTGGCTGGCGGCGCGCTCCTTCCCGGTCGACCGTCCGTCCGGCATCGCCAACGTCCGCGCCAACATCGGCCAGGAAGCCTTTAGCGGCGCCCTGGCGCGCATCCACGACTACATCGAGGCCGGAGACACCTACCAGGTCAATTACACGTACAGGCTGCGTTTTGACGCGTTTGGCAGCATCCACGCGCTGTACGCGCGCCTGCGCGGCCGCCAGCCGGTGCCCTATGGCGCGCTGGTGCGGCTGGACGACGGCACGGCCATCCTGTCGCTGTCGCCCGAACTGTTCGTGCGCCACGAGGGCGGCGTGCTGACGGCGCGCCCGATGAAGGGCACCGCGCCGGCCGCGCCGCCGTCGCAGCAGGCCGAGAACATCCTGCGCGCCACCACGCTGGCGGCCGATCCGAAGAACCGCGCCGAGAACCTGATGATCGTCGACCTGCTGCGCAACGACATCGCCCGCATCGCGCAGACCGGCAGCGTGGCGGTGCCCGCGCTGTTCGAGGTACAGCGCTACAGCAGCGTGCTGCAAATGACGTCCACCATCACCGCCAAGCTGCGCGACGACGCCACGCTGGCCGACATCTTCAACGCACTGTACCCGTGCGGCTCGATCACCGGCGCGCCCAAGCGGCGCACGATGGAGATCATCCGCGAGCTGGAGCCGGACCCGCGCGGCATCTACACCGGCGCCATCGGCTGGTTCGATCCAGGCAAGGATGAGGACAGCGGCAAGGTGGGCGACTTCTGCATGTCGGTACCGATCCGCACGCTGACGCTGCAGGCGCCGGCCAGCCCGAACGGCGCGCGCCGCGGCGAGATGGGCGTGGGCGCCGGCATCGTCTTCGACAGCGACGCGCAGGAGGAATACGCCGAATGCCAGCTCAAGGCGCGCTTCCTCACCGGCCTGAAAAACGACTTCGAGATTTTCGAGACCATGCGCGCCACGCGGGCGGACGGCGTGCGCCATCGCGCTCGCCATCTGAAGCGGCTGGCGGCATCGGCGGCCTGCTTCGGTTACGCCTGGGACGCGGCGGCGGCCAACGCCTACCTGGACACCGCCTGCGCGATGCTCGATGCGGGCGTCGACTACCGGCTGCGATTGGCGCTCAGCTCAGCGGGCGCATTCTCGGTGCAGCATGCGCCGCTGGTCCCGCAGACGGAACCGGTACGCGTGCTGCTGGCGCCGGACGCCACCGGGTCGGGCGACCTGTTCCTGCGCCACAAAACCAGCATCCGCAGCCGCTACGACGCCGCCTGGCGCGAGGCCGAGGCGCAGGGCGCCTTCGATACGCTGTTCTTCAACGAGCGCGGTGAATTGACCGAAGGCGGCCGCACCAACGTCTTCGTGCGCGTGGACGGCCGCTGGCTGACGCCGCCCCTGGGCTGCGGCGTGCTGCCCGGCGTGATGCGCGGCGTGCTGCTGGACGATCCGCAATGGCAAGCCGGCGAAGCCGTCGTCACGCGGGCGATGCTGGCGGCGGCCGATGAAATCGTCGTCTGCAACGCGCTGCGCGGCGCCATGAAGGCCGTGCTAAAAATGGAAAATTAAAGCGGCATTGAAACGTCATTCCCGCGAAAGCGGGAATCCATGGCTCGCATGGTCAGAGACGCAGCATGGAGGGAATGGCGGGCTTATTCGAAGTTCCCGCAAGAGCGCCACTCCAGCATCTTGTACAAGCCGGCGTCGCCGGTGACGCGAAATCCCAGGCGCCCATACAAACGCTGCGCCGGATTGCTGCCCTCCACGTGCAGGCTGATGCTGCCGCCATCGCGCGCGGCGTCCTGCTGCAAGCCTTGCAGCAGTTGCGTGCCGATGCCCTGGCCTTGCCATGGCGGCAGCAGCGCGATGTCGATCACGTGCGTGAGCTGCGGCCGCTGAGCGACGTAGATGCGCCCTATCGGCGCGCCATCAAGTTCGACGATATCGAACTGCGCGTCGGGATAGGCCGAGCGGAAGTGGCGGTCCTGCGCATCGAACTGCATGCGCAGAAAAATCTCGGCCTGGCTGGAGTGCCAGCCAAACAAGCCGATTTCGTTCGCGCGGGTGGAGGCGTACACGCTGCGCAGGAAGGCCTCGTCGCCGGGCTGGCTGGATCGGCGCGCCAGCATCACAGGTCGATCATCATTTCGAAGCCACCGAAGACCATGCGCTTGCCGTCAAACGGCATATTTTTCGGATCCATGAAATGGGCGATGCGCGGGTCTTTCATCACCTTCTCGTTGATCTCGTCGCGCGCGGCGCGGTTGGCGTAGACGATCCACGAAAACACCACGGACTCGCCGTCCTGCAAATCGACGCTGAGCGGGAACGACGTCACCTTGCCTGGAGGGACATCGTCGCCGATGCATTCGCGGAATTCGAGCGCACCGAATTCCTTCCAGACCTTGCCGCATTCAAGCGACATTTTCTTGTACGCCTCAACATTTTCCTTCGGTACCGGAATCACAAAACCGTCTACATAGGACATGGCTGCCTCCTTCTCAGAATGGAAATTCAGGGTAGCCAAATATGGCCGAATTGACAAGCGGTGCCGTGCGCGCGGTCGAATGAGGTAAGCTTGGATACCAAAATAGTTGGGAGGGCGGCATGACGATCAAGGCGGGCCGACTGTTTGCTGCTGCGCTACTCGCTGGCATGCTGGCATCCTTGGGGCCGGCGCGGGCCGCCCCGCTGGTCCGCCTGGGCTCGGACGATTGGTGTCCGTTCGTGTGCGCGGTCGATGGCAAGCCTCCCGGCGGCTACCTGGTGGAACTGACCGCACTGGCGATGGCGCAGGAAGGGTATCGGGCCGAAGCGGTGCTCATGCCGCTCAATCGCGCCATCACGCAAACGGCGCATGGCGATATCGAGGGGGTGTACGCGCCGCCGATCGATCAGCGCCTGCGCCTGAGCGCTCCCCTGGCGCACTCGCGGGCCTGCTTCTACACGCGGGCAGGCGACGACTGGACATTCCACTCCATCGCTTCCCTCAACGCACTGGCGATAGGCGTGATCGACGACTATGGCTACGACGACGGGCCGATGGATGCCTATATCGCCCAGAACCGGCAGAAAACTTCCCTCATCGCGCTCGCCTTCGGCGCGTCGGCAGGCACCACCAATGTGCAGAAGCTGCTGGGCGGACGTTATCGTGTGATGCTGGAACATGGCGCCGTCATGGCGCAATTGAGCAAGCGCCTCGATGTGGCCGACCGGGTCCGCCAGGCGGGCTGCCTCGACCACGAACTGCCCCTGACCATCGGCTTCGCGACGCAGGACATGCGGGCCGACAGCTGGATCCGCGCCCTGGCCGACGGCATGCGCAAGCTGGACGCTTCCGGCGAGCTGAAGGCGCTGCAAAAGCGCTACAAGATCGATTAAATCGTGTGGGCGAAGCGGCGGCGGTAGGCGCCCGGCGTGGTGGCGGCCAGGCGGCGGAAATGGTGGCGCAGCGATTCCTCCGAACCGAAACCGGCGCGCTCGGCGATCTGCGCCAGCGGCAGGTCCGCAATTTCCAGCATGTCCTTGACGATGGCGACGCGCTCACGGATCAGCCATTCGACCGGGCCGAGGCCGGTGGACTGCTGGAACTGGCGCTGCAAGGTGCGCGGACTCATGGCGGCGCGTTCGGCCATGCTGTTGACGGTGTGCGGCTGTTCGGGATGGCTGCGCAGCCAGTCCATCAGCCGCGACAGGCGGCCCTGCTCGCCCTGCGCCATCGGCCGCGGCAGGAACTGCGCCTGGCCGCCTTCGCGATGCGGCGCCACCACCAGCCGCTGCGCCACCAGGTTGCCGACCTTGGCGCCGTAATCCCGCCGCACCAGATGCAGCAGCATGTCGAGTCCGGCGGCCGAACCGGCGGCGGTGATGATCTGGCCGTTGTCCACGTACAGGTCGTCGGGCCGGACCTGGATCCGTGGATAGCGTTGCGCCAGGCGGTCGGCGTAGCGCCAGTGGGTGGTGGCGCGCTGACCGTCCAGCACGCCGGCGGCGGCCAGCACGAACACGCCGGAGCAGATCGAGCACAGGCGGGCGCCGCGAAGGTGGGCGGCGCGTATCATGTCCAGCAAGGCCGGCGGCGGCAGCTCGTCGACGTCGCGCCAGCCGGGAATGACGATGGTGTCGGCCCGTTCCAGCAGCTCCGGCGCGTATGGCGCCTGCACGGTGATGCCGCCGGCCGCGCGGATAGTGCCGGGTTCGACGGCGCAGACGGCGAAGTCGTACCAGTCCACCTCCAGCTCGGGGCGCTCCAGCGCGAACAGCTCGACCGTGCAGCCGAACTCGAAGGTGCACAGGCGGTCGTAGGCCAGTGCGACAACCAGATGTTTTTTCATGACGTAATCTTAACGCAGAATGGCGGATGCGCCATTGCCGGCGACGGCGGCGGCATCGCACAATGGCGTCACTGTCCACTCATTAAAGGAGATCACGATGTCCACCAAGTCCCTCGTCGCCGCCATACCCGCCGCTGCCAGCAGCGATGCGCTGGCCCGCTTTGAAGCCAGCTTCAGCTACGAAACCGACTGCTGGGACGTGCACGACGCGCTGACCAACGGCCCACAGGATTTCGTTCTGCTCGATGTGCGCGGCACGGAGAAGTACGCAGCCGGCCACGTGCCGGGCGCGCTGGACCTGGCGCACCGCAAGATCATCGGCTCCAGGCTGGCCGAGTTCCCGGCCGACACGCTGTTCGTGGTGTACTGCGCCGGCCCGCATTGCAACGGCGCCGCCCGCGCCGCCGTGCGCCTGGCGCAGCTGGGCCGCCCGGTCAAACTGATGCCGGGCGGGATTACCGGTTGGCTGGATGAAGGCTTCGCCCTCACGACAACGGCGCAACCACATCCAGCCATTGCGTGATGGCCCCCGCAGGAGATCCCGCTTCGCGGATATCGAACAGAATCTGTTTGTTTGCGCGTACATGGACGGGAGTGTAAGTCTGCTGAAGCGCACCGCTGTTATCAAACAGAATCGCAGCATCCACGACGCCCAGCGCATGCGCAACCGCCTGCTGGGTACGTGGAAAGCGCTCGATCAGCTTGCGGTGCGCAACTTTATGGCCTCCCTCATGTACCCGTGTCAGTACTCGCCCGATGGAAAGGCCGACATCGGCCAGGCCAACGAACAACAACACTACAAAGTAGCCAGCGCTGCGAAGTCGCTGTATCAGGTCTATCTTGCTATGAACAGTCCGGTCAGGCATTGGCTGCCAACATGAAAACACGGTCTCGAAGGCAAAAGTGGCTTGCTTGGCAATAGCCTCGTCCATCAAGCCAGTGATACTACGTTGGGAAATACCCATCCATAAGGAATCTTGATCGCGAAATCTTTGCGCCCATGCAGGCCAAAGACGGCTGCCATGCTGTTCAGGCAACAACGATAGCAACAGTCGATCAGCGTTTAATAGCGGAATTTTGAAATGATCAGCCAGAAACTCGTGCCATAAGGTCGACTTTCCCGATCCATTGTGACCGCAGAGGATAATGGCCAGTTGCCTGCTCTCCTGCGGAAGCGCCATGCGGACTGCTACGCGAACGCTGCGAACGCTGCGTACCATGCGCACAATGCGCACAATGCGCTCACTTTATCTCGACAAACTTACCGCCAACATAGCGGCCGCGAGAGGTTTTTCGCTTGAGCTTGCGGATGATGATCGTCGGATCGGACGGATCGGCAGAAAACAGCGGAGTATCGCTTTTGAAGTGCAGATTCAGTTCAGCAGGCAAAGCGGCTACTGCCGCAGGCAAGGCCTTGGCTACACGACGGCTGTCTCGCAGATCGGCATCATCTGCAACCGGTGGAACTACTATCTGCAACTTTCTGTTACGCGCCATAAAGTCCTCCCGCCGTTTTAATTATAGAACCTCCACAAACTTCCCATCTCTGAAATAGCCTCTCGCGGTCCGGCCGTCGAGTTCGCGGATCACCAGATTGGGGTCTTGCGGATCGGCACTAAAAATGGGCGTGCCAGGCTCAGCGAGCACATCGGCTAATGTGATCACGGCGCGCCTGCCAAAGTTGCGCGGTCGTACCAATTGATGGGCTGTCGACGGTTTGGTCCGGAGGGTAATGCTGCCAACCGAGATATCAAGCACATCGCTATTGTGCGCCATGGCGCCTCCACTCTGACGATTGAGCCGCCGGGGCAGCCATTACTGGTAGACCCCGGTCCTGCTCAAAAGTTCAGCACAACCTACATCGCCAGCGCTTTTTCCACCGCGCCGACCAGTTGCTTGTCGGAAGGCGTGACCTTGCTGCCGAAGTTTTCCACCACCTTGCCGTTGCGGTCGATCAGGTATTTGTGGAAGTTCCAGGCCGGCGCCTTGCCGGTGATTTTGATCAGGTTGGCGAACAGCGGATTCGGCTCCTTGCCCGACACCACCGACTTGGCGAACATCGGGAACTTCACGCCGTAGGTGTTGTAGCAGAAATCGGCGATCTCCTTGCTGCTGCCCGGCTCCTGCTGGCCAAAATCATTCGACGGGAAGCCCAGCACCACCAGGCCCTTGCTGCCATACTTGGCGTACATCGCCTCCAGGCCTTCGTACTGGCTGGTGAAGCCGCAGTAGCTGGCCGTGTTGACCACCAGGATCACCTTGCCGGCGTACTGGCACAGGTCCTGCGGCGACTCGTCCTGCAAGCGCTTGAAGGTCTGTTTGAGTATGGCCGGGCAGCTGCCCGCCGCAGCGGCCGGGGCCGCCGTCGGCGCGGCGGCGGGCGCCTGGGCAAACGCGGACGCGCTGGCCAGCAGAGTCAGCGAGGAAAGCAGGCATAACTGGGCAAAGGTCTTGGACATGGTGATGGGCCGAAAAAGGGAAAAAACCATTTTATGCCAAACGCCGACACCCTGCTTGCCGAGGCTGTGAATGGCAATCCACGCCCCGCGCACGATTGAGCAAAGTTAAGCAAAACGCACTCCCCTGCCCACACTCGAATGCCAGATCCTGGGCAAGGAGAGCATGGTGAGAAGACTGTGTTTGCTGTGGCTGTTAATGGGCATGGGCATGGGCGCGGCCCACGCACAGACGCCACCGGTGGCGCCACTGCCGAATATGACGACCACCCAGGTCACCGTTTCCGGCCTCTCGTCCGTCGCCTACATGACGGTGCAGTTCGAGCTGGCCTTCTCGGAGACGGTGCAGGGCGCAGGCTGCAAGCTGCACGTGGCTTTCCAAGGCTGCCTGCAAGACCTGGACCACATCGGCACCACTTTCGTTGAACACGCCGGCTGCAACGCCTGGGCCGACAGCAACAAGATCGTGGTGCTGTATCCGCGAGCGTCGGCGATCTGCCCGTACACCAATCCCAACGCGTGCTGGGACTGGTTTTCCTATGACGATCCGCGCTTCGCGCAGCAATCCGGCCACCAGATGGCGGCCGTCAAGGGCATGGTCGACCGGCTGACCGGCGCGGCGCCGGCCACCGTGCTGGTGCGGCTAGGCGCGCCCTAAATGCCGCCGAGGCAGATGTATTTGATGACCAGGTAGTCGTCCAGCCCGTAGTGCGAGCCCTCGCGCCCCAGGCCCGATTGCTTGACGCCGCCGAACGGTGCGATCTCGTTGGAGATCAGGCCGGTGTTGACGCCGACCATGCCGCTCTCCAGCCCCTCAGCCACGCGCCAGATGCGGCCGATGTCGCGCGAGTAGAAGTAGCTGGCCAGGCCGAACTCGGTGTTGTTGGCCAGTTCCACGGCTTCCTCGTCGGTCGTGAAGCGGAACAGCGGCGCCAGCGGGCCAAAGGTTTCCTCGGTGGCGACGATCATGTCGCTGGTGACGTCGGCGATCACGGTCGGCTGGAAGAAGCTGTGGCCCAGCGCATGCCGTTTGCCGCCGGCCAGCAGGCGGCCGCCCTTGGCCAGCGCGTCGGCCACGTGCTGCTCGACCTTCTGTAGCGCCTTTTCATCGATCAGCGGGCCTTGCGTCACGCCCTCGTCCGCGCCGTTGCCGACCTTGAGCCTGGCCACGGCGGCCACCAGCTTTTCGGCAAACTGTTCGTACACGCCGTCCTGCACGTAGATGCGGTTGGCGCAGACGCAGGTCTGGCCGGCGTTGCGGTATTTGGAGGCCAGCGCCCCCTCCACCGCCGCATCCAGGTCGGCGTCGTCGAACACGATGAACGGCGCGTTGCCGCCCAGTTCCAGCGACAGCTTCTTGATGGTCTTGGCGCTCTGCTCCATCAGCAAACGGCCCACCGCTGTCGAGCCGGTGAAGGTCAGCTTGCGCACGGTCGGGTTGGATGTCATTTCGGCGCCGATCTCCTTCGGCGTGCCGGTCACCACGCTGAACACGCCGGCCGGCACGCCCGCGCGCTCGGCCAATACCGCCAGCGCCAGCGCGCAGTAAGGCGTCGATTCGGCGGGCTTGAGCACCATCGGACAACCGGCGGCCAGCGCCGGGCCGGCCTTGCGGGTGATCATCGCGATCGGGAAGTTCCACGGCGTGATGGCGGCGCAGACGCCGATCGGCTCCTTGGTCACCACCAAACGGCGGTCCGGCCATGGCGAGGCCAGCGTTTCGCCGGACACGCGCTTGGCTTCTTCGCCGAACCATTCGATGAACGATGCGCCATAGGCCACCTCGCCGCGCGACTCGGCCAGCGGCTTGCCTTGTTCGGCCGTCATCAGCTGCGCCAGGTCTTCGGTGTTTTCCAGGATCAGGTCATTCCACTTGCGCAGGATGAGGGCACGCTCCTTGGCGCTCTTCTTGCGCCAGGCCGGCCAGGCAGCGTTGGCGGCGGCGATGGCGCGGCGCGTTTCGGCGGCGCCCATCAGCGGCACGGTGCCGAGCTGCTCGCCGGTGGCGGGATTGGTCACGGCCAGCGTGGCGCCGTTGTCGGCATCGCTCCACTCGCCGTTGACGTAGGCCTGCTGGCGCAGCAGGCTGGGATCTTTAAGTTGCAGCATGGGTAAGCTCCTTTATTCCACGGTGAACGAGGACAAATCGGGATGCGGTTCGGGGTACGCCAGGTCCATGCCTTCCAAGGTCTCCAGCAGCAGGCTGGCGACCACCAGGTTGCGGTGGGTCTTGGAATTGGCCGGCACCACGTACCACGGCGCATGCGGCGCGTTGGTCTCGCGGATGGCCTGTTCGTAAGCGCGCTGGTACTCGTTCCACTTCTTGCGCTGTTCGACATCGGCCGGATTGAATTTCCACTGCTTGTCGGGATCGTCCAGCCGCTCCTGCAAGCGCTGGCGCTGTTCTTCCTTCGAGATGTGCAGGAACACCTTGACGATCACCGTGCCCGTCTCCGCCAGCATGCGTTCGAAATCGCGGATCTGCGCGTAGCGGCGCTGGCACTCCTCGCCGTCGATGATGCCCTGCACCTTGGTGATCAACACGTCTTCGTAGTGGCTGCGGTTGAAGATCGCGATCTCGCCCTTGACCGGCACCTGCTGATGCACGCGCCACAGGTAGTCGTGCGCCAGTTCGTTGTCGGTCGGCTGCTTGAAGGCGGCCGCGCGCACGCCCATCGGGCTGATGCCGCTGAACATGACGCGTATCGTGCCGTCCTTGCCAGCGGTGTCCATGCCCTGCAAGATCAGCAGCACTTTTTGCTTGTGTTGCGCGTACAGCTTGTCCTGCAAGGCGCTGATGCGGTCGATCAGCGCGGCGATGCGCTTGCGGTCCAGAATCTTGGCCTTGGACTTGCTCAGTTCCGGGTTGGCGGAGCGGCTGGAAAAAGCCGCATCGTCTGCATCCGTTTCGTGCAGTTTGAGCTTGGCGGAGGCGCCGAAGCGCTGGCGGGCGTTATGTGTCATGAAATCAGCTTATCACTTTGCGGCAAGGGTTGCGGCGCGATAGCCCCACCATGCGGCTTCCTCGAACACCGAGAAGCCCGACAGGTCGGCATGCGCAAACAGAATGGGGCCATCGACTTCACGCAGCGCCTTCATGCCGGCGTTGCTGCGGAAGTTGGGGGCCGGCGACGCCATCGCGTGGCCGCGCAGCGTGATGTCGACCCGCTCGACGCAGGCGGCGAACTGCGGGCCGTAGGCTTCCTTCAGATCGGCGCTGGCCAGCGCCAGCAGCTCCTCCGGCCTGGCCGCCTCCAGCCAGCGGCGCGCGGCGGCGGGCTTGCGGTCCGACAGCGCGACGTAGGCGCTGAAGACAGTCTTCTCCGGCGGCCGCACGCGGATGTCCTGGTGCGTGGAGACGACGAAGCCCAGTCCCGGCTCGCTGTACACCACGTTGTCCCACGACAGCGGCTGGCTGGGACGCTCGTCCGGGAAGCGCTTGAGCAGGAAGTTCGCCACCATCCACGGCGCGTAGACGGGAACGTGTTTGAGCGGGTCGAAGCCGTAGGCGCCGATATTATCCACCACCCGCGCCGCCACGAAGGTGGGCATCGCGCAGATCGCCTTGCGGGCGCGCACGACGTAGGTCGACGGCTTGCCGTTTTCCAGCTTGAAGCACAGGGCCTCGACGCCGTCCGCCGTGGTCTTGAGCGACACCGCGGTGCCGGCCTTGCGCTGTATGCCGGCCGCGCGCTCGATGCCGGAGGCCAGCGGCTGCAAGCCTCCCGGCCAGGTGAGCCAGGCACCGTTGCCGGCGTTGGCGGCCTGTCCCCAGCGGCTGCAATAGTAGTGCAGCCCGGCCCAGGCCGAAACCTGGTCGTAGCGGGTGCCGTAATCGTCGCGGCAGCAGTAGTTCAGGTACCAGTGCAGCGTCGGCGCCTTGTAGCCGTTCTGCTCCAGCCACTGCTTGAGCGTGATGCGGTCCAGCGCCTGCCACTGCGGGTCTTCCGACGACAGCACGGTCGGGAACACGAATACGCGGCGGCCGTCGGCGCCGTGGGTCTGGCGCAGCCGCGTTACCTCGGCGAAGAAGCGCTTGTGCTCATCGCGCTCCCATTGCGGCACGCCGTCGGTGGGAATGAAGCCGTCCTGCCAGTGGCCGTTGAACAGCAGCCGCTCTTCCGGCCCGTGCAGGATGAAGCGCTCGTCGTAGTAGGGTTTCTCCGCCATCGCGTCTTTTTGAATGATGCCCAGGTCGGCCAGGATTTCGCGCACGTGCACCGATTCCGGCGACGGCAGCGGCAGGTAGTGCGCGCCGGTCGGATATTCAAGGTCGCCGAAGGCGCCGCCGGCGGCGTTGCCGTGCGGCTGCGGGCCGTCGATCATCAGCACCTCGGTCTTGCCGAGCTTTTTCAGCTTCCACGCGGCCGTCAGGCCGGCCATGCCGGAGCCGAGGATGGCGATGTCGGTGTGGATAACTGCCGACGGCGGCGGCAAGGCGCGGCGATCGCGCAGGAAGTGGCCCTCGGCGCGGCCCGGATAACGGACCACCGGCGTGATCTCCTGCCAACGATGAAATCCTGCCACGCTGCCCGCCGCCACCACGCCGCTGGCGCCGGCCCAAACCAGGAAGGAGCGGCGCAGCATCAGCGTATCACCCTGCGCCAGTCCTGCTCGAACTCGTGCACCAGCGACTGCGTGTTGAGGCGGTTGGGCTCCATCGGCAGCGCCTTCATATCCGGCGGGAAGATGAACATCTCGCGCGTGGTGTCGGCGTTCAGGTAGCGCATCGGCAGGCGGTACTCGGTTGGCGGCTGGTAGTCCGCCTGCGGCGTGGCGAGGATGAAGCCCCATTCGCCGAACGACGGCACGTAGGCATGATACGGATAGGTCTTCAGGCCGACTTCGCGCAGCGTGGCGTCGATGGTCCAGTAGGCGTGCGGCGCGAAGAACGGCGACGTCGATTGCACCACCATCAGACCGTTGGCGGACAGGTGCTTCTTCACCATGCCGTAGAACGGCACCGAATACAGCTTGCCCAGCGCGAAACTGGACGGATCGGGGAAGTCGACGATGACGGCGTCGAACATGTCGTCGTTGTGCTGCAGCCAGATCGCCGCGTCGGCGTTGATGACGCGCACGCGCTTGTCGCTGAAGGAGCCGTGATTGAGCTTGACCAGCTCTTCGCGCCTGGTGAAGGCGCCCGTCATGGCAGGGTCCAGGTCGACCAGCGTGACCTGCTCGACGTTCGGATAGCGCAGGATCTCGCGCAGCGCCAGGCCGTCGCCGCCGCCCAGCACCAGCACCCGCCGCGCCCAGGGCAGCGGTTGCAGCACCGGGTGCACCAGCGCCTCGTGATAGCGGTACTCGTCGCGCGAGGAGAATTGCAGGTTGCCGTTGATGTACAGGCGCAGGTCGTCCTTCCAGCGCGTGATCACCAGCCGCTGGTAGGGCGTGGTGGTGGCGTACACGATCTCGTCGCCGAACAGGCCATGCTCGCCCCAGTAGGTCATCTTGTCGGCGAAGGCGAAACCGAAGACCAGCACGCACATCACGCTGGCGGCGCGCAGCATGCGGCCGGTGACGTTTTTCAGCTCCGTGCGAAACGCGGTAATTGTCCACAGGGCGACGCCCACATTCAACATGCCGAACAGGAAACCGGTGCGCACCAGCCCCAGATACGGCGCCAGCACCAGCGGGAACAGCAGCGACACGGCCAGCGCGCCCAGGTAGTCGAAGGTCAGCACGCGGCTGACCAGCTCATTGAATTCGGTCTTGCGCTCGTTGAGCGCGCGCATCACCAGCGGCACCTCCATGCCGACGAAGGCGCCGATCAGGAACACCATCACGTACAGCAAGGTGCGGAACGGCGCCGCCATCCACGAAAAGGTCAGGAACAGCACCGCCGCCGACAGGCCCCCCACCAGGCCGACCGCCAGCTCGATATCCACGAAGCGCGACAACACATCCTCATCCCTGACATACTTGGAAAAGTGCGCGCCCACGCCCATGGCGAACAGATAGCAGCCGATGATGGTGGAAAACTGCAAAATGGAGTCGCCCAGCAGGTAGCTGGACAGGGCGCCGGCGATCAGTTCGTAGGCCAGGCCGCAGGAAGCGACGACGAAGACGGACAGGATGAGAATCTTTTTGGTCATTTAGCTCTTTTTGCTCTAATATGTTTCAGCGTTAGCAAGTTAACCACTTTAACCCAAGGTGCGCCGTGCCCGCCATCCTAAACTACCTGATCCATCTTTTGCTGGCCGCCGTGCTGCTGGCGATATTTTTCAAAGCCTACACGTGGCTGACGCCTTTCAATGAGGTGCTGCTGATACGACAGGGCAATTTCGCCGCGGCGCTATCGCTGGGCGGGGCCCTGATAGGTTTTTCCATCACCATCGCTTCGGCGCTGGTGCATACTGCCGATTACCGGGAGTTCTCCGCCTGGGCGCTCGGGGCGATGGTGGTGCAGATGCTGGCTTATGCCATCACCACGCGGGTGCTGAACATGTCGAAGGACCAGATTGAAGGCAACAACGCGGCCTTCGGCGGCCTGCTGGGCGCCATCTCCATTTCCATCGGCGCCATCAACGGCGCCTGCGTTTCCTAATTGAGCGAGGACCATCATGGGCTTAGGCAGCTTTATCAAGAAGCAGTTTATAGACGTACTTCAGTGGAACGAGGAAGTCGACGGCGTACTGGCCTGGCGCTATCCGATGCAGGACCAGGAGATCCAGAACGGCGGCGTGCTGGTGGTGCGTGAATCGCAGATGGCGGTGTTCGTCAACGAGGGCCAGATCGCCGACGTGTTCGGCCCCGGCACCCACAAGCTGACCACGCAAACCCTGCCGGTGCTGACCAACCTGAAAAACTGGGACAAGCTGTTCGATTCGCCATTCAAGTCGGACGTCTATTATTTCAGCACCCGCGTGCAGACCGGCCGCAAATGGGGCACGCAGCAGCCGATCACCATCCGCGACAAGGACTTCGACATGGTGCGCGTGCGCGCCTTCGGCATGTACTCGTACCGCGTGGCCGATCCGCGCCTGTTCTTCAAGGAGATCAGCGGCACCCGCGAGGCCTACACCCGCGACGAGGTGGAAGACCAGCTGCGCGGCATCCTGATGGCGACCATGGCCAGCTCGCTGGGCAGCGCGCAAGTGCCCTTCCTCGACATGGCGGCCAACCAGGCGCTGATGGCGCAGCAGGTCAAGGGCGACCTGGCCGCGGCGTTCGGCCGCTACGGCATCGGCCTCGACGAATTCAACGTCGCCAGCGTCAGCCTGCCGGAGGAACTGCAGGCCGCGCTGGACGAGCGCATCTCCGCCGGCATGAAGGGCGGCATGAGCGCCGACAAGATGGCCGGCTTCACCAAGTACCAGGTGGCCAGCGCGATTCCGATGGCGGCGCAGAACGAGGGCGGCATGGCCGGCATCGGCGTCGGCCTGGGCGCGGGCGTGCAGCTGGGCCAGGTGATGGGCCAGGCGCTCGGCGCGACCCTGGCGCCGCAGGCTGCCGCAGCGCCGGCAGCACCGGCCGAGGACTCGATCGAGGCGCGGCTGGAAAAACTTAAGGGTCTGCTCGACAAGGGCTTGATCTCGGCCACCGACTACGACAGCACCAAGGCCGAACTGCTGAAAAAACTGATCGGCTAATGCAAATCGTTTCCTGTCCCAGCTGCGGCGCGGAAGTCAAATTCCGCTCGCACGCCTCGGTTATGGCTGTCTGCGAGTTTTGCAGCACCAGCGTGCTCAAAGACGCCGACTCGGTCAAGGACCTGGGCAAGATGTCTTCCGTGCTGGAGGACTACTCGCCTATCCAGATCGGCACCACCGGGGTGCTGGGCAAGCGCCAGTTCACGGTGGTCGGCCGCATCCAGCTGCGCTATGCGGCCGGCATGTGGAACGAGTGGTACCTGCTGTTCGACGATGCCGTCACCTCGTGGCTGGGCGATTCGTCCGGCATGTACACTGTCACCGCGCAGTACAAGGGCGAAGGCGAATTGCCGGCCTTCGAACAGCTGCGGCCCGGCCAGAGCTACCCGATCAACGGCGCGCCCTACATCGCCGCAGAAATCCGCACCGCCGATTGCATCGGTGGCCAGGGCGAGCTGCCGTTCAAGGTCGGTGCAGGCTACCAGGCCAAGGTGGCGGACTTCCGCCGCGGCAGCGAATTCATCACGCTCGATTATTCGGATGCGCCGCGGCCGGTGGTCTACACCGGCGTGGCCGTGACGCTGGAGAGCATGCAATGCCAGCTGCTGCGCGACGACGACACCATCCAGCGCGCGGCCGGCCGTTATCGCGGCAAGCTCGATGCGCTTGACTGCCCGTCCTGCGGCAGCGCGATCAAATACATCCCCGGCGTGACGGCGACGCTGGTGTGCCCGGCTTGCCACGCGCAGATCGACGCCGCCAGTCCGAAGGCCGAAGTGCTGGCCGCCGGCGAGCGCGTGGCCGCCGTGCCGATGACGATCGAACTGGGCGCGACCGCCAGGATCAACAACCAGGACTTCACCATCATCGGCATGATGCGCCGCGCCGACGACGAAGGCACGCAGTGGAACGAGTACCTGATGTACGGCACCCGCGCCGGCTTCTCGTGGCTGGTGGAGACCGACGAGGGCTGGTCCGGTTCCAACGTGATGGCCGACTGGCCGGCACGCTATGCGCCCGGCGCGCAGACGGTGACTGTGGATAAGTCGCAGTTTTCCCGCCTGTACGACTACGGCTCGGTGGTGACCTTCGCCGCCGGCGCCTTCAACTGGCGGGTGGCGGCGGGCGACCGCACGCGGGTGGAGGAATACTCCGCCGGCCAGATCCGGCTGGCGTCCGAAACCACCGAGCAGGAAATGACCTGGTCGCGCTCGTCGCCGGTGTCGGCCGACCAGCTCAAGGCCTGGTTCGGCGACAAGTTCAAGGGCCGCGCGGGCGGGCCGGCGGCGGCCAAGGGCGGCAAGCGCCGCTACCGCGACACCGCCAAATACATCATCTGGTTCATGCTGGCGATTAATGCGATCCCGTTGCTGATGAATTTCTCCGGGACCTGGTTCCTGAGCCTGATCGGCGCGGCGGCGATCTACCTGCCCGCCTGGTTTATGGACATCGAGGACAAGTCATGAGCAAATTCTTCATCTACGCGATCATCGTGTCGGTGGTCACCTCGGGCAGCAGCTGGATGCGCGCCATGAGCGGCGGCAGCAACTACGGCAGCGGCTACCGGGGCAGCACCTGGAGCTCGCACACCGGCGGCGGCGGCGGCAGTTACGGCGGCGGCTCCGGCGGCGGAGGCCACAAGTGAAACGCGAAGCACTCCCGCAGGCGGCGGCCGTGCATCAGCCGGCCGGCACGCATCTGCTGGCGGACCTGAGCGGCATCGCTGCTGAAAAACTGGGCAATTGCGCCGAGCTGGAGGCGCTGCTGCGCTCGGCGGCCGAGGCCGCGCATGCGCGCGTGCTGTTCAGTCATTTTCACGGCTTTGGCGAGGGCCAGGGCGTGACCGGCGTGGTGCTGCTGGCCGAATCGCACATCTCGATCCACACCTGGCCCGAATGCGGCTTTGCCGCCGCCGACATCTTCATGTGCGGCAGCGCACAGCCTGAGTTAGCGCTCACCATCATCGAAACAGCCTTGCAGCCAGCCTCCAGCCGCATCAACACGGTGCGGCGGGCGCCTCCCGCGATCAGTTGACCCGGGCCGCGCTCTGGCTGGGCGACATCAGTTTCAGCGGTACATCGTCCGCCGGCAGGCTGGCCGTCACGCCGGGCGCAGCCGTCGGAGGCGCCGGCGCGACAACGACGACCGGCGCCGGGGCGCAAGCCGCCATCGCCAACAGACACGACAAAGCGAGTATTCTTTTCATGTATTTCCCCTGATGGACAACATGTCCATCAAATTATCACTCAGGAAATAGACGATGACAATATGCAATTTTCAAAGGTGTGCACTCTGACGTCGTGATGGAGGGAAACCGCTAAGCGGCGGCGGCCTGGGCGGCGGCCAGTTCGCCGTCCTTGGCGTTGGCTGCGGCAAAGGCTGGCCGGCTGGTGACGCGCGCCACGTACTGCTCGATTACCGGCAGCTTGGGCAGCAGCTCAAAGGCGCCCATCCAGCCCAGCGACGAAGCCCATAGCACGTCTACCGCACTGAACTGCTCGCCCAGCAGGTAGGGGCCCTTGGACAGCTGTTCGATGAAGGTATCGAACATGGTGTCGAAGTCGCCGTAGTGGCAGGACGCCTTGTCGGCCGGTGTGTGTTTCATCCACTTGTCGACGATGGCCGGCTCGAAGCAGCTGCCGTAAAAGGCCATCCAGCGCAGGTACGGCCCGCGCAGCGGATCGCCCAGCGGCGGCGCCAGCTTGGCGTCCGGGAACAGGTCGGCCAGGTACAGGTAGATCGCCACCTGCTCGGTGATGACGGCGTCGCCGTGGCGGATCGCCGGCACCTTGCCCATCGGGTTGACGGCCAGGTAGGCCGCTTCGCGGTTCTCGCCCTTTTTCATGTTCATCACATGCAGGTCGTAGGGCGCATGCAGCTCTTCGAGCAAGGTCATGACGCCGGTGGAGCGGGAATACGGGCAGTGGTACAAAGTCAGCAGTGGTGCCATGTTATATCTCCTGTCGATGGTGAAGAAACGCCACGGTAACTCTTGCTATGATGGGGGTCTTGTAAAAACGCGAACATCGTATGCACACCGTGACGAGCCGGCCCAAGGGCGTGGTCCATCCCGCCGCGGCGGAAAGAATCTTCCGCCTGGAACGCTACCTGCCCGACCCGGACCTGGCGCCTTTCGTCGAGTACTTCTGGCTGGTGGCGTGGCAATTGCCCGAAGGCGTGGTCCACGTGCAGCGCACCCTGCCCTCGCCCTGCATCCACCTGGTGTTCGACGCCGGCCGCACGGCGGTGTTCGGAGTGATGACGGGGGCGTTCGAATATACGCTGAAAAACAGCGGCCGCATCCTCGGCGTGCGCTTTTGGCCGGGCGCTTTCCGCAGCTTCCTGAAGCGGCCGGTGCAGTCGGTGACGGACCGCGAATTTCCGCTGTCGGCGCTGTTCGATTGCGACGACACGCAAGCCGAGCGCAGCGTGCTGACGGCGGCCGACGACGCCGGCATGGTGGAGGCGGCCAGCGCCATCCTGCGCCGCACCCTGCCCGCGCCCGATCCGCAGACCGGGCGCATCGCGCAGATCCTCGATGCGATCGAACACCATCCGGAGATCACGCAGGTGCGGCAGCTGGCCGATCACACCGGCGTCAGCGTGCGCCGCCTGCAAATCCTGTTCAGGGAATATGTGGGCGCCACGCCGAAATGGGTGATACGCCGCAACCGCCTGCTGGATGCGGCCGACCAGCTGTCGCACGGCAGCGAGATCGACCTGGCCTCGCTGGCGCAGGCGCTGGGCTATTACGACCAGGCCCACTTCACCACCGATTTTGAAAAGCTGGTCGGCAAGCCGCCCGCAGAGTACCGCCGCAGTTGCAGGGAGCAAGCATGAGTCGCCGTTTCATCAAGAAGTGTGAAGACAATTGACGGCGCCATCATCCGGTGCGACACTGAGCGCCTTACCCCAACCACAGGAGACCATACAATGCGCCACGTAGATACTGCCCTCCTGTCGGCTGCCTGATTACGTCGGGACTTCCTCCTGTAGTGTGTTGATCCGCGCGTACTCGCGCAGCTGACTTCCCGTATTCGCCACCTATTCGCTTAATCGCGAAGGGTATTGCTCGTCTTACCGGAATCAGGAAACACACCACCATGATCGACATCGATTTTGAATCGCTGCGCCTTATCGGCTTAACCCAAACCATCGCCAGCCAGCTTTATCTCTTGCACGACACCCCGGCCAACGCCCGGCTGGTGCGCATCACCGAAATCCAGCGCGACTGGCTCACCGTCCACGACGGCCAAGCCGAGTTCCGCGCGCGCGTGCTGCCGGTGCTGCACGACGCAGCCCTGGCCGTTGGCGACTGGGTGCTCAGCAGCACCCTGGCGCACGGCGAGCGCTGGCTCGGCGCGCTGCTGCCGCCCACCACCCACATCGCCCGGCGCGGCAACGACGGCCGCCACCACAGCCTGGTCAGCAACGTCGACACGGCGCTGCTGGTGATGGGCCTGGATCACGACTTCAACCCGCGCCGGCTGGAGCGCTACCTCGCCATCGTCAGGACTGCCGGCGTGCAGCCGGTGGTGGTGATGAGCAAGGCCGACATCGGCGACGAGGTGCAACAACGCATGGAGCTGCTGCGGCAGCGCCTGCCCGCCAGCATTCCGCTGCTGGCCGTGAATACGCTCAGCGACGACGCGGCGGCGCAACTGGCGCCGTGGCTGGACGTGGGACAGACGCTGGTGCTGCTGGGGTCTTCGGGCGCCGGCAAATCCACGCTGACCAACACGCTGACGCGAGCCGGACAGCAGACTGGCGGCGTGCGCAAGGGCGATGGGCGCGGCCGGCACACCACCACGTCGCGCTCGCTGCACCTGTGCGATGGCGGCGCCTGCATCATCGACACGCCCGGCCTGCGCAGCTGGCAAGCCGACGCCGACGAGGCCAGCCTGACGGCCGCCTTCGAAGACATCGACGCGCTGGCGGCGCAATGCCAGTTCCGCGACTGCCGCCACGCCGCCGAACCCGGCTGCGCGGTGCGCGGCGCGGTGGACGAAGACCGTCTGCTGAACTACCACAAGCTGCTGCGCGAGGCGCGCCGCGGCCAGCAAACCCCGCTGGACCGCATCGCCCAAGTCGCCAAGTGGAAAGTGATGCAGCGCGCCGCCGTGGCCCGCTCGAAAGACAAGCTCAGTAAGCGCTAGCCAAGCCAGGATGCGCCGATGGCTACGATGCAGCCGGCGGCGCTTCAGGCCTGCGCATCAACACCGGTACGCACAGCACTTACAGGCCGGCGCCAATCAGCCATGCCAGGCCGGGGAAGCTGCCCACACCCTGCTGGCTATCGCGCTCGACAACCCTAATGCGTTTCGTCCAGATCCTTGATTGGATTATTCAATCGAATCACTCTTGCGCTCGGCAAGATTTGTCGAGTCTAATGCAAGTTGTTGAAAAAATAACCGCTTAGTGCGGCAATCCCAAGGCTATGTTCATGATAGGCGAATCAAGTCGGTTACCGTTGCTTGAGGCGATTACGACCGCGCTAGTGCAATTCTCCAGCGCCACGCGGCTGTACGGGCTAAAGCTGGGTGATGAAGACGCCGACCTCGGTGCCGGCGGTCTGCTGGTGGAAGCCTTTTCCGCCGACGACGTGGTGCAGGGCACGGGCGCGCGCGACATCATCGTGCTGTCGACTAACGCGCATGTCGAATTGGCGCCGTTGCTGGGCAAGCCAGCCAGCCTCGAAGTGAGCCTGGCGGACGGCAGCCGCACCACCTTCAGCGGCGACATCACGCAGGCGGCCATGCTGGGCAGCGAAGGCGGCCTGGCGCGTTTCCGCTTGCGGTTGACGCCGTGGCTGTGGCGCCTGAGCCAGGTGCGCAATAGCCGCGTATGGCAAGACAAATCCGTGATCGAGATCGTCGAATCGGTGTTTGAAGGGTACCAGCCGCTGGCGCAATGGCGTTGGAGCGAAGAAGTCGACAGCTTCCTGGCCGATGTGCCCGCGCGCAGTTACTGCTGCCAGTATCGCGAGTCGGACTACGACTTCGTGCTGCGCCTGCTGACCGAGGAGGGCCTGGTCTGGCGCTTCGAGGAGGCCGAGGACGGTCTGTGCCTGGTGCTGTTTGCCGACAGCAGTCAGTTGAGCGCAGTGCCCGAGGATGTCTGCAGCGAGGCCAGCGGCGGCATCCGCTATCACGGCGTGCGCGCTGGCGAGCAGCAGGACACCATTCAGGCCTTGCAGGCGCGGCGCAGTGTGTCGGTCACGCTGACCAGTTTGCTGAGCTACGATTACAAGGCCAAGAAGGTCGTCTGCGCTAGTACGCCAGCCATTCGGCAGTACGAGAAATTGCCTGTGCTGGAGAGCTTCGACGTTCCCGGTCAGTACGCGTATGCAGACGGTGGACTGGCTCAGCACTACGCCGAATTGCAAATGCAAGGACGCGAAGCGCGCAGCCAGTTGTGGCGCGGCCGTTCAACGGTGCGCACCCTTGCCGCTGGCCGGCGCGTGAATGTCACGCAAGGGCCGCTGGCTTCAGCCGGGGGCGCTGCTGTACCGGCCTACACCGTGTTGCGGGTGACTAGCGTTGGCGTCAACAACTTGCCATCGCCGGCCCAGCATGGATTGGCTGAATTGTTCGGTCCCATTCCGGAATTGCTGGAAGAGTTGACGCCGATGTGATCTGGCGCCCGCAACTGCAGGACAGCGATGGCCGCAGTCATCCGAAACCAACCGCATCGGGTGCGCAGAGCGCCATCGTGATCGGCGCGGACGGGTTGGACCAACCATCCGGTGCAGATGAACTGCATTGCGATCCGCTGGGCCGCGTGCGCATCCGCTATCACTGGCAGGACAGCGGCGACGCGACCTGCTGGGTGCGCGTCGCGCAGCGTTCGGCCGGCGGCGGCATGGGCAGCCAGTTCCTGCCGCGCGTGGGGCAGGAAGTGCTGGTGCAGTTCATTGAGAACGATATCGACCGGCCCATCATCCTTGGCGCCCTGTACAACGGCCAGGGCGAAGGCGGCGTTGCGCCCACGCCGGCGGGACGGGCGGCCGGCGACAGCCAGGCGGCGCTGTTCAATCCGGCCAGCGATCATGCGCCTTCCGCGCAAGGCAATCTGGCTGCGGGCAACAGTCCCTTGTGGCACGGCGCGTCTGCCGATACTGCCGGCCACGGCAACGCGGCGGCGCAGTGGGGCGTGCGCAGCAAGGAGTTTGGCGGGCCCGGTTACAACCAGCTGCTGTTCGATGATACCGATGCACAAGGGCGCGTGCAGCTGCGCTCGACGCACGCGGCCAGCGAGCTAACGCTGGGCCATTTGATCCACAGCGCCGACAACTATCGCGGCAGCCTGCGCGGACAAGGAGCCGAACTGCGCACCGATGCGTATGGCGCGGTGCGCGCGGCCGGCGGCTTGCTGGTGTCGAGCTATGCGATCAGTCACAGCGCCAGCGAGCGCGATCCCATGGGCGACAACACGGCCGGCATCGCGCTGCTGAAACAGGCGGCGCAGCTGGCCCAGACTTTTAACGAAGCGGCCAAGACGCATGAGACGGTGACGCTGGCGTCGCATATAGGCGCGGCGAAGGCCGGCGCCTGTCTCCTTGATGACAAGGAGCCGCCGCTCAAGGCGCTGCTGACCGCCGTGTCGGGCATGGTGGGTAACGCCAGCCTGGACGCGGCCAGGGCGGATGCCGGCGAGCGCAATACGACGCCGGGCGATGACAAGTTGCCGCATGCAAGTTCGTCGGTCATCGCTGTCAGCGGCAAGGCAGGCTTGAGCGTGACGGCCGGCCAGGCCATGCAGTTGTCCAACGGCGAGACGATCTCGTTGATGAGCGGCGGCGACAGCCAGTTCGTCAGCGGCGGACAGCTGCGCATGCAAACTCGCCAGGCCGTCGGCGTGCTGGGCGGCGCGGTCAAGGCCGGCGAGGACAATGTAGGCGTACAGATGATTGCAGCCAAGGACGCGATCGATATTCAGGCGCAGACCGATGTGCTGAAAGTGCAAGCGCGCGATGAAATCACGCTGGTCAGCGCCAGTGCCTTCGTCAATTGGGCCGCGGCCAAGAGCATCAGCCTGTCGACGGCGGGCGGCGCGAATATCACCATCGCGGGCGGCAACATCACCGTCCAGTGCCCGGGCAAGATAACGGTCCATGCCGGCACGAAAAACTTTGGCGGGCCGGAGAAACTGGATTACCCCTTGCCGGCGCTACCGACCAGCGTGTGCAAGGCATGCCTGCTGGCGGCCTTGCGCGCAGGCAGTCCGTTCATGGCCCCGAGCGCGGGCTGAGGAGGAATCATGTATTTCGCCACCAATCCGCCGCTCACCACCCTGCCCCTCCAGATCGCACAGGAATTCCAGCAACTATGCGATGCGTCGCCGCCTGACGCGGTGCAGTTGTTTGCGCTGGTCGATGGCGCTTTCGATGAAGCATTTTTCCAGGGGCGTTCACCGCGCACATTGCCGCGGCAGTCCTTGTATGCCGGTACCGGCTTGCAAGGGCTGGGCGCGGCGGCGCCATATCTGCTACCTGCGCCCGAAGGCGCGGAAGCACGTCTCGCGTGGCTGAGTCAGCTGTTTGCTGCCTGCGGCGCCAGGCCGATGCTCAGCATCCTGGCCAGCGTGCTGAACGCCGATGAATTGGTGCGGCATCTGCGTCCCTATCTGATCGCCATGACACCCGATACCGTTGAATGGCCGGTGCGCTGGGGCGACACGCGCGTGTTGCCGACGATGCTCGATGCGCTGACCGAGCCGGAACGTCGCAAGTTGCTCGCGCCGCTGGCGCGTTGGTGGTGGCCCGGTCGCGATGGAGCCTTGCTCAGCTGGCAGGGCGAAGCCACGCTGCCGGCGCCGGCAGGTTTCGACAAGATGCCGATCGGCGACGAGGTCTTCGCGAAGTTGGTGGATATGTCGGAGGCCGACGCGGTGCTGGCCAATCTGTATGACAGCCAGCCGGATTTATTCAGGATGGATAGTCCGGCCCAGTGCCATGCACGTGTGGCGCGACATCTGCGGTTAGCCAGCGCCAACGGGATTCACGCGGCGCCAGCACGCCAGCAGTTCAGCGCGCTGGCCTTGTTGTTGTCCGACGATTTTACACAGCACGCGGCCATGACCGATCTGCTGCTGCGAACCCGGCAGGGAGCGGATTACAACGACGAAATCTCCGCGCTGCCTGAGGAATTCTGGCGAACGACGGAGCGGTGAGGCCGCAGAGCTAAAAAATGAAACGATTTATACACTTATTCACCATAGCCTTAGCGGTAGCTGTCTCGGGGTGCGCGCTACGTCAATCGCAGGCGCAAGCGAGTGATAGAGCCACTGCTCAGGTCGGCATTGTTAACCACACCGGTAATTTCATTTATTCCGCCTCGGTTGATGGTGCAGGCGGGGGAAATATGGCATGTTGGGGGGCGGGCATCGCCAATATCTGCTGCACTTCAATCCCACGTGTGTGGTATCCAGGCATGAAGGTTTTAGTGCGTTGGAACATGCCGATTGGCATTCAAGATGTCATCAAAGAAAAAATGGTGGATGTTGAAAAATACGAGAGCCCGGGTAGCATCTACATGCACTTTTTCCCGAGCGACGAGGTCCGTGTTGTGGTCAGCCCTGTTGGGCCGGGTAATCCCGAGTATCCAATTCGCCATGTTGGCAATCCTGGCGAGTTCAACTGATACAACCATAAGCGCATTGAAGAAGGTACAAAAGATGAAACGATTTGCATACTTATTCGCCATATCCATGGCCGTAGCCATCTCGGGGTGCGCACTGCGTCAATCGCAGGCGCAAACGAGCGACAGGTCCCCTGCTCAAGTCGGCATTGTGAACCACACCGGTAATTTCATTTATTCCGCCTCGGTTGACGGTGCGGGCGGGGGAGGTATGTCCCGTTGGGGAGCGGGCATCGCCAACATCTGTTGCACTTCCATTCCAGATATGTGGTATCCAGGGATGAAGGTGTTGGTGCGCTGGGATATGCCTGAGGGACACCAGCACATCGTGAAAGAAAAAGTGGTGGAAATCGAAAAATACGAAAGACCTGGTGACATCTATATGGTTTTTTTCCCGAATGACGAAGTGCGTGTTGTCGTCAGTCTGAATGGTCCCCGCGCCTCTGACTTTCCGATTCGCCATGTTGGTAATCCTAACGACCCCTCTTCTTCAAAACAGCCATGATCGAAGCTACTCCCGCAAAAGCATCATATCCTGTGGACATCTTTCTGAAGCCATCACATCAAGAACAGTCGACGATCGCAATGGCCGCTTGCCCCACGAAGTCTGACCTTCCCTGCAGTATTCCTGTACGTGCCGGCTTGTTCTTTGACGGCACGAACAACAACCTGGAGCGAGACAGGAATGGAAAGCGCACAGGGTTAATTGACCCAAGTACCAAAAAGCAAGCTCCGGTTTTAAGTAGGGAGCTAAAGTCTGAGGAATTTAGCCACAGCAACGTGGCAAGGCTATTTCAAGCATTTCCAGACGATAAAACGGGAAGCGGCTATTTCCCATATTATATTGCCGGCGTGGGGACGCCCTTCCCGGAGATAGGTGAACCAACCGAGACGGACGACGGCAAGGCCTTTGCCAAAGGCGGGCAGGCGCGAATCATATGGGCTCTGTTTCAAGTACTTAACTCGCTTCATCGGACGAGCCATGACGATAAGGTTCTGTTTTCACCTAAGGAAACGGGACGATTAGCCCAAGCCTACGAGAATGAAGTAGGCCAGACAGAGTGGGACGCCGAGAACAAACGGCACAATCGCAAAACGCACCTGGACTGGTTCGAACCTCATCTTCAAAATTTGAGGGCAAAGCTGGCGAGCAAACCTAAACCGACTATTCCATCGCTCACGGTATCGGTTTTCGGCTTTTCGCGTGGCGCGGCCGAGGCGACCGCTTTCTGCCATTTTCTCTCGGAATTGCTGAGTGATGGCAAGCTGATTGGCATCCCCACCAGTATCGATTTTCTCGGCGTGTTCGACGTCGTGGCCACGGTCGGCATGTCGGATTCGGCCGGACGCACGACCCCGGTGCCGCGCGTCTTTTTCGACGGCCATTGGGCCTGGGCCAAGAAGCTGCTCCTGCCATTGCCCGAATGCGTGAAGGGAGGCAGGCACTATATCGCCGCGCACGAACAGCGCATGAATTTTCCTGTCACACAATTGGAGTGCACAGGCGGCGACTTCGTTGAGGTCTATTTCCCCGGCATGCACTCCGATGTCGGCGGCGGCTACGCGCCGGGAGAATACGGCAAAGGACGCGGCGCGCAGTCGGCCATGCTCTCGCAGATTCCATTAGCGCATATGTTCAAGGCAGCGCGCTTGGCCGGCGTGCCACTGCGGCCGTTCAGCGAACTTGAAATAACCATTCAGGACGATTTCGTGGTGAGCGCTGAACTCGCCTCCGTCTGGAACGCATACTCCGATGAGCTTGGCGACGATGGCCATCTCATCAAAGGGCATATGGAACTGTATTACCGTTGGCGCGCGGCTCGCTTGACCACGCTGGAAAGCACAGCCAGCTTCAAGGCTTCAAGCCCCCAGGCGCAAGAAGACCTGCGAAGCAGTAACAAGATGCTCATCGGCGATCTGGAAGCCGTGCGACTGAGAAGCCACATCACGGCACCCAGAAGCCCCGACGACCCGACGCCCTACGATCCCAAGGACCTGTCCCGCATCAACCAGTGGCAATACTACCGGGCCCAGCAAGGCACGCCGTTGGATTCATGGGAACGCTGGGCCATGGGGATTTTCGATCAACACGAGCCGCTGCCGGCGGAGGTGTTACGCACCGCAGTATTTTAGGAGCCTCGGTTCACCCTATTCCAGGGCGGGAAACCGGGAACGTCCCACTCTTGCGTAGGTAGAGCGTTGCCGCCGTTGAGCGTGGGTTGGCCGAGGTATGGAGCCGGTCGGCATTGTTGCCGGTGGCCGGTCGCTCTGGCGGAGCGTCGGGCAGGCGCGGGACGCGCCATGAACGGGCGAGCTCGCCTTCGCTCGGATCAATTCGCCCCCGCCGATGGATCGAACGCCGACAGGCAGGGCCTGCAGAAGCAAGACCAAGCCTGCTGGCGTTCTTGGGTCAGAATGGTTCGTTTGGGTATTTCCAGGGCTGCTCTGGGTCGTAAAGGCCGCGCGGCGCCGCCTCCTCGTGCCGCCTGATCTGAACCGCATATTGCATTTCGCAATCGCGTGTGAGTTTGCGCAGGAACTGGACCAGCGTAGCTGCCCCTTCGTCACTCAAGTCACGCGGGATCCTGCGGTGCTGGTTCGGTTTCATCTGAGCTCCTCAATGGCTTGTTGCAGCAGGTCGTCCGGCAGATGATTCAATCCTTTGGGCACCGCCAGCCGCATGGCGGTGTGCAAGATCCGCCCGGCGATGCGCGGCAAGCCCTTCGATGCCTGGCGCAACACTTCCATGCCGGAATCGGCCAGCAGGGTATGCTGGCAGCCGGAGGCCTTGAGGGCATGGCCGATCAACAATGCGAAGCGCTCGCGCTCGACGACGGGCTTCAGTTGCACCCGCGCGGCGATGCGCCCGTGCAAGGCCGCATAGGGCGCGCGTTCGAGCGTTTGCGCCAGGCCGGGATGGCCCACCAGCCATACGGTGATCAGATCGCGCGCGTCGAACGCGAAGTTCAGGAACGCGGGCAGGTCGCGGAAGAACTCGACCGGCAGGTTCTGCGCCTCGTCGATGATCCACACCGGCAGCAACTGCTTGCCGTCGACCATCTCGGCGATGCGTTGCTTGATGTCACGCCACAGCTGCGCGCGCCGGTAGGATGGCTCGATGCCCAGCGCGCCGGCCAGGCTGCGGTACAGGTCGAGCCGTCCGAAGTCGGTCTCGGGCTGGTAGACGACCTGGTAGCGGTGCGGGTTGAGGGTGTCGCTCAGGCTGCGCAGCGCCGCCGTCTTGCCTACCCCGGGTTCGCCGGTGATGAGCCCGACACCGGGCGCCTGCAGCAGCCAGTTGAAGCGTTCGGACAGTTGCGCCAGCGCACCATCGTCCCACAGGTCCTTGCCTTCCTTGCCCAGCGGCGGGTGGCGCAGTCCGAAGTGTTGGAGGTACATGCTCAATCCCCCTTCTTGCCGTGGTACCGCGCGAGCGCCATCTCGACCAGGTTGGGGCCGCTGCGCGGACCCGGTGCCGGCGGTTCCGGATCGGGTTTGCGCCGAACGCGGTGCAGGTTAGCATGCGCGTCCAGCCTGGTGGCCAAGCCCAGCATTGCGCCGGCTTCGTTCTCGACGCCGACCACCACGCCGGCATGCGGGTCAACCACCAGTCGCACCGTCTTGCCGGCCAGCTCGTAGGGCACCTCGAATCTGGCGCCCAGATACGACACCGTGCCGTCCTTGCGCACGTAGCGCTTGATCCGGTGGTGGAACATGGCGTCGAGCTGCGCCGCTAACTGGCCCAACGGTCGGATCTTCGGCAGATCCTGCTGGTAGCGCGCCAGCGGCGTCAACCCGGCCAGGCCCTCGTGCGGCGTGCGGTGGTAGATACCTTCGAGCCAGGCCCACAGGCGCGCGTTCAGGTCGGCCAGGTCGCCGATGCGGGCGGCGTCGAGTTCGCTCAGGAACTGGTCGCGCACGGTGCGATGCCAGCGCTCGATCTTGCCTTTGCCGGCCGGCTGGTACGGGCGGCAGTAAATGACGTGGATCTCCAGCCGCGCGCACAGCGCCTGCAGTGTGCCGGCCTTGTAGGCGGCGCCGTTGTCGACCACCAGCTTGATCGGCCGGCCACGCTTGAGCAGCGCCTGCTTGAGCACCCCCTCGATGTCGAGCGCGGTCTCGCCCAGGCAGAAGGCGCTATGCGTTACCAGGCGCGAGGCGTCGTCGAACAGCGATACCAGATAGACCTTGCGCGGCTTGCCGTCGACGATGACGCGCGGCCCGTGCATGACGTCGCCGTACCAGATCGCGCCGGCCGACTCGGCCACGAAGCTGCGCTTCTCCTCGGGCTGACTCGATGAACCACTCATGCGCGCTATACCGTGGCCAGCCAGCAGGCGGTGGATCGCCGAGCGCGACAGGCTGTCCCTGGCCGCTTCGCCGCTCGTTTGCAGCAGTTGGCGGATCTGGCGGATCGACCTGCGCGGGTTGTCGCGTTTGGCTGCGACGATGGCTTCCTGGAGGGCGGGCGCGATCTTGGAGCGGCCGCGGTCTATCCTCGTTTTCGGCGCCAGGCCGTCGATGCCCTCGCGCCGGTACTTGTAGAGCCAGCTTTCGATGGTCTTCTCGCCCAGGTAGGTGCGGCGCGAGTTGGGGATCGCGTATTGGCGCTGGGCCAGTTCGCGCAGGGTGCGCTGCAGTTCGCCGCGTTCGAGGCGCTCGCGGCTGACCAGCGGCCCCAGCACGGATAGGCGGAACAAGGCGGTCGGATCGATCTGTTTCATGGGTGCTCCTGTTGAGTTCGGGAGCTTTCATGGAAACCGATATCGGCTACCGGCGGCAGTGGGCAAAGTGTGTGGGTTGGGTAATTTGCGTGGCGGAACCTGTCTCCTGGTGGTTTCGGGTCAGCGTTTCATGGGACGGATATTTCCCGATCTGCCCATGCCATCGCTTCGGCCAGCGACATCGCGGCCATGCAAGCCGTCCAGAAGCGGGGACCGTCGCCACCGCGCCCCAGTTCTGGGAAGCGGCTGCGCAGGACGAAGGAAAGTGTCGACGTGCAGGCGTGCATCCAGTCGCGCCAGCGGCGCGCAGTGTGGTGTGCGACGCCGGCGCACATGGCCGCGCCGCGTAACGAAGCGCCGGCCAACAGGTCCAGCAGAACCCGCTGCTGTTTGGCCCACGGGTGCCAGCGACGCGGCGCGATGCACAGCGGCAAACGCGAACAGGTACGTCCGCATGGGCTGCAGCAAAAGCGTGTCACCCGGACCGGATTGAGCGAGGCGGCGGCAGCACCATCGCGGTCCGGTTTGCGCTCGTAAAAGCCGTGCAGCCAGAGACCGGCCATACCGCAATGCGGGCAAGCGAACGGCCGATAGACTTCCGGCGCACGCGCCATTTGATCGATATGTTGGGGTAACGAAGGATTTACAGATAGAATTCGATGCATAGGCCGGTCCCGATGGTATGTGTTTTGTGTGAGAACTAACACGATATCAGAGGAGTACTGGCCTATCTTTTTTACGCTACATCCCATGCTGTCATGGGTGCGCGTTCAATGGTCGCCCTGGAAAAACGTGGGAATTGGCGCACTGGTGACCCTCGGATTTCAAAGGACGTAACAGGAGGTGATGCGCTTCTTCGACGACTACGTACACGACTCGCTGGCCGGCTTCTATCTGGCCGGCGCGGTGACCGAGTTCGACAAGCGCAAGCAAATGGCGGACGTCAAGGCCAAGAAGGAAGGGCAACGGACTAAATTCGATAAGAAGGTCTTCGCCCTCGGGCAAAAAATCGAGGCGGCCCAGGAGAAGCAACGGAAAGGCGAAACCCTGACCAAGGAAGAGGAAGATTTGGTCGAGCAGGCCAAGTACGATACGCCATTCCCGCTCATGACGGACAGCGACACCGCCGACATGCGCAGCGCTCTGATCACAACGCAGACGTCCACCCGGCGCGAAGGCGGCGGCTACATCCTGCGGCGCAGCTATTATCCGCAGCAGGGCTTCATCATCCGCAAGAGCATCCATGAGCAGGAGCTGGAGAAGACGCCATCCCGGCCAGTTGCGCCGAAAAAAGCCGACGCGCAGACCGCGGCGGTGGAATATATCTGGGTTGACAACTTAACCCTCGCTCTTGCCTTGGGCGAGCCGGGGATTTTCCAGGATGAGCTGGAGAAAATGGTGGCGTGACAAAGTCGGGCAAGCGGCAGACGCACACCCGCAATAAAAAAAGGCAGCCTGGGCTGCCTTTTTGCTGTGATGCTATGCGTTGCTTAGTGCTTGGCGCGCAGCTTGGCGATCGCCGCCAGCTGGCCGATGGCCGCTGCCAGTTCGGCTTGCGCTTTCGCGTAGTCGATACCGGACGAGTTGTTCGCCAGCGCTTCTTCGGCACGTTTCTTGGCCGCCGTTGCTTTGGCTTCGTCCAGATCCTTGCCGCGAATCGCGGTATCCGCCAGCACCGTCACGGCGCCCGGCTGCACTTCCAGCAGGCCGCCCGCGACGAAGACAAATTCTTCCTCGGCTTGACCTGGTACCTGGATGCGCACCGCGCCCGGACGGATGCGGGTGATCAAAGGCGTGTGCTTGGGATAGATCCCCAGCTCGCCCTGCTCGCCCGGCAACGCGACGAATTCGGCCTCGCCCGAGTAGATCAACTCCTCGGCGGAAACCACGTCCACGTGTATAGTGTTTGCCATGTGTGTCCTGTCGGTGTGATGCGGCCCCGCTCGCGCCGGGCCGCAATCGAAACTCAATGATTAGTTGAGCTTCTTGGCTTTTTCGATAGCTTCGTCGATCGTGCCGACCATGTAGAACGCTTGTTCTGGCAGGTGATCGAGTTCGCCGGAAGCGATCATTTTGAAGCCCTTGATCGTGTCTTTCAGCGAAACGTATTTACCTGGAGAACCGGTAAACACTTCAGCAACGTGGAACGGCTGCGACAGGAAACGCTGCATCTTACGTGCGCGTGCCACCAGCAGTTTGTCTTCCGGCGCCAGTTCGTCCATGCCCAGAATCGCGATAATGTCGCGCAGTTCTTTGTAGCGCTGCAGGGTCATCTGTACTGCGCGGGCGGTGTCGTAGTGCTCTTGACCGACGACCAGCGGATCCAGCTGGCGCGAGGTCGAGTCCAGTGGATCGACCGCAGGGTAGATACCCAGCGAGGCGATGTCACGCGACAGGGCAACGGTCGAATCGAGGTGACCGAAGGTGGTTGCAGGCGAAGGATCGGTGTAATCATCCGCCGGAACGTAGACGGCCTGGATCGAGGTGATCGAACCGGTCTTGGTCGAGGTGATGCGCTCTTGCAGACGGCCCATCTCTTCGGCCAGGGTAGGCTGGTAACCCACTGCGGAAGGCATACGGCCCAGCAGTGCGGATACTTCGGTACCGGCCAGGGTGAAGCGGTAGATGTTGTCGACGAAGAACAGAACGTCCTTGCCTTCATCACGGAACGATTCCGCCATGGTCAGACCGGTCAGCGCGACGCGCAGACGGTTGCCTGGTGGTTCATTCATCTGGCCGTAGACCATCGCCACTTTGGAGTTCTCTGGATTTTCCAGATCGACCACCTTGGCATCGGCCATCTCGTGGTAGAAGTCGTTACCTTCGCGGGTACGCTCGCCCACGCCGGCAAACACGGAAACACCCGAGTGCGCCTTGGCGATGTTGTTGATCAGTTCCATCATGTTCACGGTCTTGCCGACGCCGGCGCCGCCGAACAGGCCGACCTTACCGCCTTTGGCGAACGGGCACACCAGGTCGATCACCTTGATGCCGGTTTCCAGCAGCTCTTGCGATGGCGACAGTTCGTCGTACGCAGGAGGAGCGCGGTGGATCGAAGCGGTCTGCTCGTGCGACACCGGGCCGCATTCGTCGATCGGGTTGCCCAGCACGTCCATGATGCGACCCAGGGTCGCTTTGCCCACTGGCACCATGATTGGTTTGCCGGTGTTCTGGATCATCATGCCGCGGCGCAGGCCGTCGGACGAACCCAGAGCAATGGTACGGACCACGCCGTCGCCCAGCTGTTGTTGTACTTCCAGGGTCAGCTCGGAGCCAGCCATTTTCAAGGCATCGAATACCTTAGGCATCGCGTTGCGTGGAAACTCTACGTCCACCACAGCGCCGATACACTGAACGATTTTGCCATCAGCCATGTTCGTTCCTTCTATATAGTTTAATTCGTTTAAACCGCAGCCGCACCGGCGACGATTTCGGAAAGTTCTTTGGTAATCGCAGCTTGGCGGGTTTTGTTGTAGATCAGCTTCAATTCGCCGATCACGCTGCCAGCGTTGTCGCTCGCAGCCTTCATCGCCACCATACGCGCCGATTGCTCGGACGCCAGGTTTTCCGCCACCGACTGGTACACCAGCGCTTCAACATAGCGCTCCAGCAGCTCATCAATCACGGTCGCAGCATCCGGCTCGTAGATGTAATCCCAGTTGTGATTACCCGCGTCGGCCTGCGTCTTCGCGGCTGGCAGTGGCAACAACTGCTCCACTACCGGCTCTTGCTTCATCGTGTTAATGAACTTGGTGTAGCACAGGTAGACTGCGTCGACTTCGCCGTTCTGGAACTTCTCGAGCATGACCTTGACGGGTCCGATCAGTTTTTCCAGGTGCGGCGTGTCGCCGATCTGCGTTACTTGCGCAACGACAGGAATGCCCACGCGATTCAAAAAACCCAAACCTTTGTTACCGATAGCTACCGCGGCAATCTTGTTGCCGGCTGTTTCCAGCTCACGGGTTTTCGCCGTCACCATGCGCAGCACGTTGGTGTTCATGCCGCCGCACAGACCTTTGTCCGTGGTGACGACGATGAAGCCAACTGCCTTCGCCTGTTCCTTTTGCTCTTCAGCCAGGAACGGGTGGGTGTATTCCGGATTTGCGGTAGCCAGATTAGCGGCGATATTGCGAATCTTCTCACTGTAGGGACGGGCGGCGCGCATGCGATCCTGCGCTTTGCGCATTTTCGATGCGGCGACCATTTCCATCGCCTTGGTGATCTTCTTCGTATTTTCTACGCTCTTGATCTTGCCACGTATCTCTTTGCCTGCTGCCATGAGTCCTTACTCCTTCTGCGCTGCAGGCGATCCAGGGTTCAGCCGGGACCGCCGTTTAGCTTAATATGCGCCGGATTTCTTGAAGTCGGCAATGGCGGCCGACAGCGCTGCTTCGCCGTCTTTGTCCAGTTGCTTCGATGCTTCAATCTTGGACAGCAGGTCAGCTTGCTTGGTCTTCAGGTAGCCGTGCAGGCCAGCTTCGAACGACAGCACTTGCTTGACCGAGACATCATCCAGGAAGCCCTTGTTCACTGCGAACAGCGAAGCGGCCATCAGGGAGATCGGCAGCGGCGAGTACTGAGCCTGCTTCAGCAGTTCGGTCACGCGGGCGCCGCGGTCCAGCTGCTTGCGGGTCGATTCGTCCAGGTCGGAAGCGAACTGCGCGAACGCAGCCAGTTCACGGTACTGCGCCAAGTCGGTACGGATACCACCGGACAGGTTTTTGATGACCTTGGTCTGGGCGGCGCCACCGACGCGCGACACCGAGATACCGGCGTTAATCGCAGGACGGATACCGGCGTTGAACAGCGAGGTTTCCAGGAAGATCTGGCCGTCGGTAATCGAAATCACGTTGGTTGGAACGAACGCCGAAACGTCGCCAGCCTGGGTTTCAATGATCGGCAGCGCGGTCAGCGAGCCGGTCTTGCCTTTGACCGCGCCGCCGGTGAAGGCTTCGACGTAGTCGGCGTTGACGCGTGCTGCGCGTTCCAGCAGGCGGCTGTGCAGGTAGAACACGTCGCCAGGGTAGGCTTCGCGGCCTGGTGGACGGCGCAGCAGCAGCGAGATCTGACGGTAGGCAACTGCTTGCTTCGACAGGTCATCGTACACGATCAGGGCGTCTTCACCGCGGTCGCGGAAGTACTCGCCCATGGTGCAGCCGGAGTAGGCCGAGATGTATTGCATCGCTGCCGATTCCGACGCGGTGGCGGCGACGACGATGGTGTATTCCATCGCGCCATGCGCTTCCAGCGAACGCACGATGTTTTTGATCGTCGAGGCTTTCTGACCGATCGCCACGTAGATGCAGGTCATGCCCTGGCCTTTTTGGTTGATGATCGCATCAACCGCTACGGCGGACTTACCGGTTTGACGGTCGCCAATGATCAGCTCGCGCTGGCCACGGCCGATTGGTACCATCGCGTCGATCGACTTCAGACCGGTCTGCATAGGCTGCGAGACGGACTCACGGGCGATAACGCCTGGAGCGATCTTTTCGATTGGCGAGGTCAGCTTGGCGTCGATGGCGCCCTTGCCGTCGATCGGCTGGCCCAGGGCGTTGACCACACGGCCACGCAGTTCAGGACCGACCGGCACTTCCAGAATGCGGCCGGTGCACTTGACCGTGTCGCCTTCGGAGATGTGCTCGTAAGCACCCAGAATCACGGCGCCGACGGAGTCACGCTCCAGGTTCATCGCCAGACCAAAGGTGTTACCAGGGAATTCCAGCATTTCGCCCTGCATCACGTCCGACAGGCCGTGGATGCGGACGATACCGTCGGCGACGGAAATAACCGTGCCTTGGTTGCGTACTTCAGCGCCGCCATCAAGGCCTTCGATACGGCTCTTGATCAGCTCGCTGATTTCAGATGGGTTGAGTTGCATACTAACTCCTAAAAGTGTTTCTCTCAGCTTGCGCGAGGGGAAGAATCTGTTCTAAGCGGCGCTTACGCGACCAGCGCAACGTGCAATTGCTGCAACTTGGCGCGGACCGACGTGTCCAGCACCTGATCGCCAACAACGACGCGCACGCCACCGATCAACGCTGGATCCACGGTCACGACCGGGTTCAGCTTGCGGCTGAATTTCTTCTCCAGCGTGGCGACCAGCTCGCTCACTTGAGCCGAGCTCAGGTCGAAGGCGCTGGTGATGTCGGCGTCTGCCGCACCTTCCACGGCGTTTTTCAACGCCTGGAATTGCGCGCCGATTTCCGGCAGCAGACTGATACGGCCATTGTCGACCAGCATCGCCAGGAAGTTTTTCGCTTCCGTGTTCAACGGCGACTTGACCAGTGCCGAAATGGCGGCGCTCACATCGCTCGCCGACGCTTTCGGGTTGCGGGCGAATGCTTGCACCTCGGGGTGGGCACCGATCTGGGCCAGTTCGGCCACCAGTTCGGACCACGCCGCGAGGTTGAACGATTCCTTACCTGCTTGGGCTACGCGGAACAAAGCTTCCGCGTAGGGACGGGCGACGGTTGCGTTTTCTGCCATGATTACAGCTCGACAGACAGGCGCGACAACAGATCGGCGTGGGCCGACGCGTTGATTTCGCGCTTGAGGATTTGCTCGGCGCCCTTCACAGCCAGGTCAGCCACCTGAGCGCGCAGCGTGTCGCGCGCTTTGGCCAGTTGCTGATCGGCGTCGGCCTTGGCTTGCGCAATGATGCGGTCCGCTTCGGCTTGTGCATTTGCTTTGATTTCTTCTGCCACCAGTTGCGCGCGCTTTTCAGCGTCGGCAACGCGTTGCGAAGCTTCTTCGCGTGCACCTGCCAGCGCTTCGCTGGCGCGCTTCTCAGCCACTACCATCGCTTGCTGGCCTTGGTCGGCCGCAGCCAGACCGTCAGCGATACGCTTGGCACGCTCATCCAACGCTGCATTCAGCGATGGAAATACGAACTTCATCGAAACCCAGACCAACACCGCGAAGGTGATCATCTGACCGATGAGAGACATATTGATGTCCATACCTTTGCTCCTAACTAAAAGTTTCTCCTAGAAGGGAGCGAATTAATGTGCCGCCAGAACAGCTGCCAGGAACGGGTTGCTGAAGGTGTACAGCAGAGCAACGCCGACGCCGATCATCGAGATCGCATCCAGCAGACCAGCGATAACGAACAGCTTGGTTTGCAGTTGTGGCATCAGTTCTGGTTGACGAGCCGAAGCTTCCAGGAATTTGCCGCCCAGAATTGCGAAACCGAGTGCGGTGCCGATAGCGGCCAGGCCGATGATGATTGCTGCGGCCAGAACGGTCATGCTTTGTACTTGTGCGATCAGAGCTTGCATTGAATTTCTCCTAAGATTTTAAAAAAGACTACAGATACTAAAAAGTTAAAACGATTTGTTGCCCAGTGCCTGATAAAACCGTAGCGAGCGGCGCTAGTTTTGTCCGAGAAGCGGAGCCGTACGCATGTACGGTGAGCATCGGAGGGCAAAAATCGCGCCGCGCAGTAGGTTTGATCGGGTACTTAGTGCTTCTCAACCGCGAGGCTCAGATACACAACAGTCAACGCCATAAACACAAACGCTTGCAGGGTCACCACCAGGATGTGGAAGATAACCCAAGGACCACCCAGCAGCCACTGCGCCCACCATGGCAGCAGAGCGATCAGAATGAACAGCAGCTCGCCGGCGTACATATTGCCGAAGAGTCGCAGCGACAGCGACAGTGGCTTAGCCAGCAACTCGATCATCTGGAAGGCGAAGTTGACCGGAGCCAGTACGACGGCCATGAAGCCGTGGGCATGGAACGGAGCGGTCAGCAACTCTTTACCCCAGCCGCCGAGACCTTTGGCTTTGATCGAGAAACCAATAATGCACAGCATGACGCCGAACGACATGCCGAAAGTGTGGTTGACGTCCGCGGTCGGCACGACACGCAGCTTGTGGACGCCAGCGTAGCCAAGCAGCTTAGGCAGCAGATCGACCGGCAGGAAGTCCATCGCGTTCATCAGCCAAACCCAGCAGAAGATCGTGATGGCCAGCGGTGCGATGACCTTGCTCTTGGCGTGGAATGCGGAATTGACGACTTCGTTCACCAGCTCCATGACGGCTTCGACGAAGTTTTGCAGCTTGCCCGGCACACCGGCGGTCGCACGGCGCGAGGCCATGTAGAACACGCCGAGGAAAATCAAGCCCAGAACGGCCGAAACCCAGAACGTGTCCAGGTTAAAAGCGCCGTCCGCAGACTTCAAGTGCGACAGGTGATGCTGAATATACTCAATGGAGGTGGGCGCTTCGTGTGCCCCTACAGCGTTTTCTGTGGTCATAAAAGTATTAGATTTTGGTGATTAAATTGCGAGCAGTGAAAACCAATAAGCCAAGGTTGCCACCGCGAAACCCAAGATCAGCCATAACCAAGAGGCCGACTGAAACAGCGCCAGTGCCAACACAAACAGCACTACCGTGATAAATATTTTTACAACTTCGGCGCGTACATGCGACCGGAAAGCTTTTTTGGCGTCATTTGTTCCGCCCGCAACAATCATCGCGTACATCAGACTCCCGATGACTGCGATTGCTCCGCCATAGGCGGCCGACCAAGCTTTGAGTACTCCGCCCAAGTTCCAGGCGAGCAAGGCGAATCCAGTGGCGATGGCTAACTGGAGGGCGACGACTTTAAACACCGGCTTGGAAATACTCGTCGAATCATTCATCTGGCGAGCTCCCTGAAAAGCCGATAAAACCCAAAGACACGGGATTATATGTGTCTTTACTGTATCACGTCAAACATTGCTGCACCGCAGCAGAGCAATTGGTGCACGAAAGCGACGCTTTTATAAACATTTCGAAGCCGGTTGCACCAAGTTGGAGCCAGTTAAGCGTTTTCGTTTTTTGTTGACCGTTTAGCAATCAGCGGTCATTGCCGCGCAGGCGGGAGTCCATGCTGAGCTGACGGAGCCAGCGTTCTATGGATTCCCGCCTACGCGGGAATGACGTCAGGCGCGCAGGCGGGCGAGGACGCCGTCGAGGATGTCGAGGTCGGCGAAGTCGATGATCATCTGGCCACGGCCCTTGCTGCCCATCTTGAACACCACCGGCGTGGCCAGCTTGTCGGACAGCTCTTCTTCCAGGCGCACGATGTCGCCGGACTTTTCTTTCTGGCGCGCTTCGGTCGGCGAGGCTTTTTGATCTTCGATAGTTTTTGCCACCAACTTTTCAGTTTCACGCACCGATAACCGTTTGGCGATGACCATGTTGGCCAGATTGATCTGCGTGGCCGCATCGACCGACAGCAAAGCGCGCGCATGGCCCATGTCGATATCGCCGGCCATCAGCATGGTCTGCACCGGGTTGGCCAGGTTCATCAAACGCAGCAGGTTGGACACGGCGCTGCGCGAACGGCCGACGGCCGTGGCCGCCTGCTCGTGGGTGAAACTGAAATCGGTGATCAGGCGATGGATGCCCTGCGCCTCTTCCAGCGGATTCAAATCCTCGCGCTGCATGTTTTCGATCAGGGCCATCGCGGCGGCGGCCTGGTCGTCCACGTCGCGCACCAACACCGGCAACACTTCCAGGCCGGCGATTTGGGCGGCGCGGAAACGGCGTTCGCCGGCGATGATCTCGTACTTGATGGCGCCGGTCAGCTTGTCGCTGCCGACCGGACGTACCAGGATGGGCTGCATGATGCCCTGGGACTTGATCGACGCGGCCAGCTCCTGCAAACCGCCCTCGTCCATGCGGGTACGCGGCTGGTACTTGCCGGCCTGCATTTGCGTGACCGGCAGTTCGGATGGCGTGTTGGCGTCCGCAGTGGTGACGTCGCCGTCGCCGCCGAGCAGCGCGTCCAGGCCGCGACCGAGGCCTTTGAGTTTTTTGGTTGCCATGTGATTGCCTTACATTTTCTTGATGCGCTTGACCATCTCGGCGCCGAAGGCGATATACGCCTGCGCACCCTTGGAGGATGGGTCGAAGGTGACGCCCGGCAGGCCGTATGACGGCGCTTCGGCCAGGCGTACGTTGCGGGGGATGATGGTTTTGAAGACCTTGTCGCCGAAGTGCTGCTCCAGCTGGGCCGACACTTGCTGCGACAGCGTCATGCGCGGATCGAACATCACGCGCAGCAGGCCGATGATCTTCAGGTCAGGGTTCAGGTTGGCGTGCACCTTCTTGATCGTGTTGACCAGGTCGGACAAACCTTCCAATGCGTAGTACTCGCACTGCATCGGGATGATGACGCCGTGCGCGGCGCACAGCCCGTTCAGGGTCAGCATCGACAACGCCGGCGGGCAGTCGATCAGGATGAAGTCGTACTCCTTGTCGACCAGGGCCAGCGCGTCCTTCAGGCGGCGCTCGCGGTTCTCCAGCGAGACCATCTCGACTTCGGCGCCGGCCAGCTCGCGGTTCGAGGGCAGCACGTCGAACTGGCCCGGCTCCGAACGCTGGCGCGCGGTGGCCACGTCGGATTCGCCCAGCATCACCTCGTAGGTCGATGCGGCCAGTCCCGCCTTGTTGATGCCTGCGCCCATCGTGGCATTGCCCTGTGGGTCCAGGTCGACCAGCAGTACCCGCTGGTTCAGCTTTGCCAATCCGGCGGCCAGGTTAACCGTCGTGGTGGTCTTGCCGACGCCACCCTTTTGATTCGCTACGCAAAAAATTTTCGCCATGTATTTCTTTGGGTTGTGCTTCTTAATTATTTATACTATTAAAACGATATAAACGATTTATACTATTTATACAGAATAAACTGTATAAACGATTTATATCGTATAAATCATTTACTTAGTTTTGGCTTGGATGAAAACCAGGTGGCGCTCCGCGTCCAGCCCCGGCACTTCTAGGGGTTCCAGTTTCTGCACTTTCCATGGCTCTGGCAGTCGCTCGCGCTCCTCTGCCGGCGCCGTGCCTTTCAGGGCGATGAATCGCCCGCCCTCTTGCAGCAGGTGCCCCGACCAGTTGACGAAGTCGGACAGGTCGGCAAAAGCCCGCGAGGTGATGACGTCGAACCTGGTCTTCACTTCCAGCTGCTCCACGCGCTTGGTGTACACCGTCACGTTGGCCAGGCCCAGCTCTGCCTTCACCTGGTTCAGGAACGCAGTCTTCTTGTGCACCGTGTCGATCATCGACACTTTCATGTCCGGACGGCTGATCGCCAGCACCATGCCCGGCAGGCCGCCGCCCGCTCCCACGTCCAGCACGTTCTGCGCGCCGGCGAAGGCAGGCACCGCCGCCAGCGAATCGAGCACGTGCAAGGTGACCATTTGCATCGGATCGCGCACCGAGGTCAGGTTGTACACCGAATTCCACTTGTTCAGCAGCGCCAGGTAGTCCAGCAATTTCTCCACCTGGTCGTCGCCGAGGCCCAGCTTCAGACTGTTGACGCCTTGTTTTAAAACATCCGCAATAGCTACACGGTCAAACACCTTCATTGAACAGCCTCATCTTTTTGAGCATTATCTTGACCAACAAATCCGCCGAAACCGGCCTTCTTCAGGTGCACCAGCAGCAGCGAAATCGCCGCCGGCGTCACGCCGGAAATGCGCGATGCCTGGCCCAGCGTTTCCGGACGCTGCGCGTGCAGCTTCTGGCGCACTTCCACCGACAGCGCGGTGATGTCCAGATAGCTGAAACCGTCCGGCAATTTCAGGTTTTCGTAGTGCTCGTGGCGCTCCACTTCCTTGGTCTGGCGGTCGATATAGCCCGAATATTTGAGCTGGATTTCCACCTGTTCGCGCACCGCTCCGTCGGCCACGCCGGGGCCGGCCAGCTCGCGGCCGTCGATGCCGGACAGGCTCATCAGCTTGTCGTAGTCGACGCCGGGACGGGCCAGCAGGTTCGCCAGCGAGTACTCGCGCTCGATCGCCTGGCCGATAACGCGCTCGGATTCGGCCGCCTCCAGGATGCGCGGATTGACCCACGTGGAACGCAGGCGCTCCAGCTCGCGCGCGACGGCTTCGCGCTTGGTCTCGAATGCCTGCCACTGCGCATCGCCAACCACGCCCAGCTTGCGGCCGATTTCGGTCAGGCGCATGTCGGCGTTGTCTTCGCGCAGGCTCAGGCGATACTCGGCGCGGCTGGTGAACATGCGGTACGGTTCCATCACGCCTTGCGTGACCAGGTCGTCGACCATCACGCCCAGGTAGGCCTCGGAACGGGCCGGCGTCCAGGCTTCGCGGCCCCGGGTTTGCAGCGCGGCGTTGATGCCGGCCAGCATGCCCTGCGCCGCAGCTTCTTCGTAGCCGGTGGTGCCGTTGATCTGGCCGGCGAAGTACAGGCCGCCTACGGCCTTGGTTTCCAGCGAAGCCTTGAGGCCGCGCGGGTCGAAATAATCGTATTCGATGGCGTAGCCGGGACGCAGGATGTGGGCGTTTTCCATGCCCTTCATCGAGCGCACCAGGGCGATCTGCACGTCGAACGGCAGGCTGGTGGAGATGCCGTTTGGATAGAATTCGTTGGTCGTCAAGCCTTCCGGTTCGAGGAAAATCTGGTGCGATTCCTTGGACGAGAAGCGGTGGATCTTGTCTTCGATCGACGGGCAGTAGCGCGGGCCGACGCCTTCGATGACGCCGGTGTACATCGGGCTGCGATCCAGGCCGGCACGAATGATGTCGTGGGTCTGGGTGTTGGTGTGCGTGACCCAGCACGGCATCTGCTCAGGGTGCATGGCGGCATTACCCATCACCGAGAACACCGGCACCGGATCGAGGTCACCAGGCTGTTCGGTCATCAGCGAGAAGTCGATGCTGCGGCCGTCGATGCGCGGCGGCGTGCCGGTCTTCAGGCGGCCTTGCGGCAGCTTCAGTTCCTTCAGGCGGGCCGACAGCGAGATCGCCGGCGGATCGCCGGCGCGGCCGGCCGAGTAGTTCTGCAGGCCGACGTGGATCTTACCGTCGAGGAAAGTGCCGGCGGTCAGCACCACGGCCGGCGCCAGGAACTTCAGGCCAATCTGGGTGACGGCGCCGATCACGCGGTCGCCCTCCACCATCAGGTCGTCGACCGCCTGCTGGAACAGCCACAGGTTGGGCTGGTTTTCCAGGCGCGAACGGATGGCTTGCCTGTACAGGATGCGGTCGGCCTGGGCGCGGGTGGCGCGCACGGCAGGGCCCTTGGACGAGTTCAGGATGCGGAACTGAATGCCGGACTCATCGGTGGCGATGGCCATGGCGCCGCCCATGGCGTCGACTTCCTTGACCAGATGGCCTTTGCCGATGCCGCCGATGGAGGGGTTGCACGACATCTGGCCCAGCGTCTCAATGTTGTGCGTGAGCAGCAAGGTCTTCTGGCCCATGCGGGCCGAAGCGAGGGCCGCCTCGGTGCCGGCGTGACCACCACCGACGACGATGACGTCGAATTTTGTAGGAAATAGCATGTTGGAATTGGTTAAAGCGAAGGGATCAAGGTCAGATTATAGAGTCTTTTTGTAGCTGCGACTTTTTTAAGCAAAAAAATATCGTTGGATTGTTCCACGTGAAACATTGAAAAAGGGCGCTTATCATTTAATGCCGTTAAGTTAAGCGCCGTCGTTCCCGCGAAAGCGGCGGTCCGCCGTCGGGGAACCCATAGAACGCTAGCTGGGCAAATTCAGTATGGATTCCCGCTTTCGCGGGAAGCAAATTCCGCCTTAACTGAACGGCATTAGCGCTTATCGTTGCCCTTGTTGGCAACCACAAGCGCCCTCCTTTTGTTCCACGTGAAACAGTGTCACCACCGCAACCATGCATCATAGCCAGTTTTCAGTATCAATATCGTCACCACGACCAGGAACAGCTTACGCACGAATCCGCTGCCGTGCTTCATCGCCATGCGCGAGCCGATGATGGAACCGGCGATCTGGGCCACCGCCATCGTCGCGCCCAATTGCCAGATCAGGTGCCCGCTGTAGCCGAACCAGATCAGCGCGGCAAAGTTACAGGCGACATTGACGACCTTGGCGACGGCCGAGGCGCCGAGGAAGTCGAAGCCAAAAATGCGCACAAACAGGAATACCAGGAAGCTGCCGGTGCCGGGACCGAAGAAGCCGTCGTAGAAGCCGATGCCGGCGCCGATCAGCAGCGCCAGCGTCTGCTCCCTGGCACCCGAGTGAATCGGCGCGTGCACGCTGCCGAAGTCCTTCTTGGCAAAGGTATAGATGGCCACCGCCACCAGCACCACCGGCAGCAGCAGGCGCATGAACTCGGCCGAGACCCTGGTCACCGTGTACGCGCCGAGGAAGGCGAAGACCAGCGCAGACAGCGCCGCCGGCGTGGCGACCGACCAGGCGATGGCGACCCGGCGCGCATAGCTGACGGCGGCGACGCTGGTGCCGAAGATGCTGGCCAGCTTGTTGGTGCCGATCAGCGTGGCGGGCGCCATGTTGGGAAACACCGAGAACATCGCCGGCAGCTGTATCAGTCCCCCGCCCCCGACCACCGCGTCCACCAGACCCGCAGCGAACGCCGCCACTCCCAACACCAGATAATCGACCATCACCTTGCCATCCTCAACGCTTGCGAAGACTACATTGTACGGAAGAAATTCAGGGCGGCTTATGCGCATCCTGCATGGACCGCGGCAGGCACAAGGTCCCCGCATGAGGTAAGCTTCACGTGAAACCACTCCCCCTGGAACCGCCATGACCGACTTCCCAGCGTTCGCCTTCAGCACCGTCGCCCACATCGTTTCCGAACTCGGCGCAGCCGGGCGGTTGGGCGAACATATCGTCCAGCGCTTCCCGGCGGCCAGGCGCGCCCTGCTCGTCACCGATCCCGGCTTGCTGGCAACCGGCCTGGTCGAGGCTCCGGCCGCCAGCCTGCGCGCCGCCGGGGTGGCGGTCGAGATTTACTCCAAGGTCGTGGCGGACCCGCCGGAACAGGTGGTGCTGGACGCCGTGGCGGCCGCCCGCAAGCATCGAACCGACCTCGTCATCGGCCTCGGCGGCGGCAGCTCGATGGACGTCGCCAAGCTGATCGCAGTGCTAGCCGGCAACGACCAGCCGCTCGGCGCGATCTACGGCATCGGCAATGTGCAGGGCGCGCGGTTGCCGTTGGTGCAGATTCCGACCACCGCCGGCACAGGTTCGGAGGTCACCAACATCGCCATCGTCACCACCGGCACTACCACAAAAATGGGCGTCGTCGCGCCGCAACTCTATGCCGATCTGGCATTGCTCGACGCCGAACTGACCATCGGCTTGCCGCCCATGGTCACCGCCGCGACCGGCATCGATGCGATGGTGCACGCCATCGAGGCCTACACCAGCCGCCACAAAAAGAACCCGCTGTCCGACATCTTTGCGCGCAAGGCGCTGGGCCTGCTGTCCGCCAACCTGATCCGCGCTTGCGAAAACGGCCGCGACCTGGCGGCGCGGCAAGCCATGCTGCTCGGGGCGATGTTGGCGGGACAGGCGTTTTCCAACGCGCCGGTGGCGGCGGTGCATGCACTGGCATATCCGATAGGCGGCATATTCCACGTGCCGCATGGGCTGTCGAACTCGCTCGTATTGCCGCACGTGCTGCGCTTCAACGCGCCGCAGGCTGCCACGCTGTATGCGGAACTGGCGGCGATCGTCGTACCCGAGGCCAGCGGCAGCGTCGAGGCGAGGGCGGAGGCGCTGGTTGTTGCGATGCAACAAATAGCCACCATCACGGGGATAGAGCGGACCTTGCAGCAGGTGGGGATCAAGGAAACGGATCTGGACCGCCTGGCGGACGATGCCATGCTCCAGACCCGCTTGTTGGGGAATAACCCCCGCACCGTCACGCGCGACGATGCGAGGGCGATCTACGCGGCGGCGTTGTAGACCTCAGTTCGGCACATCGATCGTGGCGCCGCTGACCGTGATGGCGTTGGCGCCGGGCGCGGCGGCGATCGGCGGCACGTTGGCCACGGTGATCAGCGTCGTGTTATCAGCGCGCGGCACCGTATGCACCACCTGCGACGGCGGCAAGGCCACCGCCGAGCTGCGCAGGCTAGCCAGCATCGCATCCAGCGCGCGGAACAGGTACACATGCAGCGGCACGATATTGGCCGGCAGCGCGTTGGTGAACGAGTCGAAGTGGTTGGCGTTGGTCACCTCGATGTAACGCAGCTTGCTCGCCCCCCCCTCCACCGATGCGTTCAAACCCAGATACGCACGTGAAGCAAAGTTGACCGGGATCAGCGTATCGCTGCGTCCCTGCACGATGATGGCCGGCTTGCCGTGCAGATTGCCGGTCGCCGCCACTTCCGCCATGCCCGCCTTCACACGCGCACTCTGCGCCGCCAGCGTCCCGCTCAGGGCGCCGCCGGTGACCGGATCGACACCCGTCGCGAGCGAACGCAGGCACAGGAAGCCGTCCAGCGACTGGTCCGCCAGCGTGCTACTCGGTGACACGCCAAAGTTGTAGGCCTTGGCGCCGCCCGCCGAATTCTCGTAGACCACGCTGCCCAGGATGCCGTTTTGCGTGGCAAAGCTGCTGGCCTTTTGCGCAGCGGTGTAGGCCACCGGCACGCCCGCCGCGTCGGTGGGGGCGAACGAGAATCCGCACACCTTGTCCGCCACCGAGAACTTGCCGTAGGCATTGGCATACGTCACCGCCACCAGGATGTTGGTGCCGGCGTGCGCAGCTTGCAGGATGTCGGAATCCAGCAGCCAGCCGTAAGCCTTCAGGCGGGCCTTGGCGTCTGCCTGTTGCGACGGCAGATCGGCGCCGCTCAACAAGCCTTTGGCGGCCAGCGCCGTGCAACGTCCCGGCGCGGCAGCGGTGGAGGCGATGCACGGCTGATACAGCGCGGCGTAGGTCGAGTAGTCGAACAGCGCCTTGCCCTGCCCCGTCACATCGACGCCGCCCTGGCGCACCGTGTAGCCGGTGGCGGCCTTGGGCTGCACCTGCGGCTCGGTGGCCGCCACGCCCCCAATCAGGCCCTTGGTGTCCTGTTCCGCAGCCAACAGTGCCGAACCGGCGCCGTTGGAGATGCTGGAGGCGATCGTCACCGTGTTCTTCGGCGTCAGGCGCACAATGTGGCTCTTGTTGTCCTTGGCCAGCACGCCATACTTTTCGTTGAGCACGTAGAAGGCGAACTCCAGCGACTGCAAAGTGAACTTGCCCCAATCCTTTTCCGGGTTCTGCTGCGAGTGCGCGTGCTTGAAGGCGATGCGCGCCGGCGACGACGAGGCGAACGCGGCGCGGTCGGCATCGCTCAATGCCGGTGCGAAGATGGCGTTCTTGCCGGCCGCGGCGCGGGTGGCGCGCACGCCGTTTTGCAGGTTCACGCTGTCGTCGTCAAACGTGTAGAGGCCGGTGCCGCTGCCCTTGTCGGCGTAGGCCACGGCGCAGTTGTTCTTCAGGCCCCATTCGCCGGCGCTGCCGATGGCGCCATACACGCCGCGCGATCCGCTCGAGGTGCCGGTGACGATGCAGGGATTGTTGATGTCGAAGCCGGTAGGTATCTGCACCATCAACGTCACGTTCTGGTTGCCCGTGCCGTCGTCCGAGTAGGCGATGTACTCGGTGCCGCCGATCATGCCCTGCCCCGATCCGATCGCGCCCTTGGCGTCCACGTTCGGGCCGTACAAGGTGCCGTAGCCGCTGTTGACGTTGATGTCAAGCACGGCGCGGTAGTTGGCGTAGATGGCGTTGCGGCGCAGCTCAGCACTGGTGGGATTGGCCGGATCGGCATATGCCGGCGTGGCGCCGGCCAGGCCGGTCGCGCCCAGGCCGGCGGTCAGCAAGTCGTCGGTGGCGCCGTCGTAGGTCTTGCTGCTGATGGTGCCCAGGTATGTCGGCAGCACGTTCAAATCCTCGGCCGTGTTGTGCTCGTTGGCGCCACAAGCGGCGAGCCCTATGCCGACCAGCGCCAGCGTCATTTTGTTGATATGCATGTCATCCCCTATGTCGATAATAGTTACAGACGGACTACTCCCACTCCGGCCGGCGGCCAGACGAAAATTTACTACCGATGCAGAAAAGACGCCGGACAGAACGTCCGGCGTGTGCGCTATGTCAAGCTGGCTTTTTGCCGTTGTTGAAGGCGAACTTGGCGACGATCTCGCCGACGATGCCGCGCCGGAACAACAGCACGCAAACGATGAAGATAAAGCCGATCACCATGTTGACCGCTTCGCCGATGGTGTTGAACCATTCGATGCCGGTATGGGCGACCATGAAGATGCCGAAATCGCCCAGCTTGTTCTCCAGCGCGATAATGAGCATGGCGCCCAGCACCGGACCGGCAAACGTGCCCATGCCGCCGACCAGCGTCATCAGGATCACCAGGCCCGACATGCTCCAGTGCACATCGGTCAGCGTCTCGAAACCCTGCACCAGCATGTTGGACGCGCCCGCCAGGCCGGTCAGCGCGGCCGACAGCACGAAGGCCAGCAGCTTGTACTTGTCCACATCGTAGCCCAGCGAAATCGCGCGCGGCTCGTTTTCCTTGATCGCCTTCAGCACCTGGCCGAACGGCGAGTGCACGGTGCGCACGATCAGCATGAAGGCCAGCACCGCGATACCCAGCACGAAGAAGTACAGCGCCGTATCGTTGGACAGGTCGACCAGGCCCAGCAGTTTTCCACGTGGAACACCTTGCAGGCCGTCTTCGCCGCCGGTGAACTCGCCGGCGCGCAGCGCGCCGAAGTACACCATCTGCGCCAGCGCCAGCGTGATCATCGAGAAGTAGATGCCCTGGCGGCGGATCGCCAGCGCGCCCATCACCAGGCCGACCACGGCGCCGGCGGCGACGCCGGCCAGCAGGCCCAGCTCGACCGGCCAGCCCCACACCTTCATCGCGTTGCCGGCCACGTAACCGGCGGCGCCGAAGAAGGCCGCGTGGCCGAACGACAGCAAACCGGTAAAGCCGATCAGCAGGTTGAAGGCGCTGGCGAACAGCGCAAAGCACAGCAGCTTGGCCAGGAAGACCGGATAGCCGATGAACGGCGCCGCCAGCGCGATTGCGAAGGCGACGAGATAAGCTATGTTCTTATTCATTAACGGCCTCTTATTTTTCTTTGCCGAACAAGCCGGCAGGACGGATCAGCAACACGATGACCATCGCCAGGAACACCACCGTCGACGAAAACTCGGGGTAGAACACCTTGGTCAGGCCTTCGACAATGCCCAGGCCGAGGCCGGTCAGGATGGAGCCCATGATCGACCCCATGCCACCGATCACTACAACGGCGAATACGACGATAATCAGGTTCTGACCCATCAGGGGCTGCACCTGGATCACCGGGGCCGCCAGCACCCCTGCAAAGCCCGCCAAAGCGACGCCGAAGCCGTAGGTCAGCGTGACCATCAGCGGCACGTTGATGCCGAACGCTTCCACCAGCTTGGGATTCTCGGTGCCGGCGCGCAGGTAGGCGCCCAGTTTGGTCTTCTCGATGACGAACCAGGTCGACAGGCACACCGCCAGCGACGCCACCACCACCCAGGCGCGGTAGTTCGGCAGCACCATGAAGCCGAGGTCGGTCGCCCCCGACAACGCCTCCGGTACCTCGAATGGCTGGCCGGACACGCCGTAGAACGAGCGGAACGCGCCTTCGACCAGCAGCGTGATGCCGAACGTCAGTAGCAGGCCGTATAGATGGTCCAGCTTGTAGAGCCAGCGCAGCATGGTCTTTTCGATGATGATGCCGAACACGCCGACGATCAACGGCGCCAGCACCAGCATCACCCAGTAGTTCAGGCCGAGGTAGGCCATGCCCATCCAGGCGACAAACGCGCCCATCATGTACAGCGCGCCGTGCGAGAAGTTAATCACGTTCAGCAGGCCGAAGATCACCGCCAGGCCAAGCGACAGCATGGCATAGAAGGAGCCGTTGACCAGGCCCAGCATCAGCTGGCTCATAATCATGGGCAAGGGGTAGCCGAATATTTCCATGAGATCACAATATAAAGATCGCCGGCCCGGACGGGCAGGCGTGGCACCGGAAAAAGGCCGGGCATAGTCGCCCGGCCTGTGGTCAACTCAGCTTATTTCCACAGCGAGCATTTGGTTTCCGCCTTGGTGGCGTAGGCCTGGTCGCCCGGAATGGTGGCGGCGACCTTGTAGTAGTCCCATGGATATTTCGATTCCGACGGCTTCTTCACTTCCATCAGGAACATATCGTGCACCATGCGGCCGTCCGGACGGATCACGCCGTTCTTGGCGAACATGTCGTTGATCTTGTTGGCCTTCAGGTAGGCCATGACCTTGTCGGTGTCGTCGCCGCCGACGGCCTTGACCGCCTTCAGGTAACTGGCGGCGGCCGAGTAATCGCCCGCTTGAAGCATCGACGGTTCCTTCTTCATTTTGTCGAAGTAGCGCTTCGACCAGGCGCGGGTTTCCGGATTCATGTCCCAGTACCAGCCGGTGGTCAGATACATGCCCTGGGTCAGGTTCAGGCCCAGCGAGTGCACGTCGTTGATGAAGATCAGCAGGCCGGCCAGTTTCATTTTCTTGGTGATGCCGAACTCGTTGGCGGCCTTGATCGAATTGATCGCGTCGCCGCCGGCGTTGGCCAGGCCCAGGATCTGCGCGCCCGACGACTGCGCCTGCAGCAGGAAGGACGAGAAGTCCGACGCCGACAGCGGATGCTTGACCGAACCGAGCACCTTGCCGCCGTTGGCTTTCACCACCTCCGCGGTATCTTTTTCCAGCGACTGGCCGAAGGCGTAGTCGGCGGTCAGGAAGTACCAGTTCTTGCCGCCCTGCTTGACGATGGCGCCGCCGGTGCCGCGCGCCAGCGCGATGGTGTCGTAGGCGTAGTGCACCGTGTACGGCGTGCATTCCTCGTTGGTCAGGCGGGCCGAGCCGGCGCCGATCGAAATGAAGACTTTCTTCTTCTCGGCGGCGACCTTGGCCATGGCCAGGTTGGCGCCCGAGTTGGTGCCGCCGATCAGCAGGTCGACGCCCTGCTGGTCGAACCATTCGCGCGCCTTGGAGGCGGCGATGTCGGCCTTGTTCTGGTGGTCGGCGGAGATGAATTCCACCTTCTTGCCGGCGATGACCACGCCGGCGTCGGCGATCGCCATCTTGATGGCCTCGGCGCCGCCGGCGCCGTCGATGTCCGCATACAGGCCGGACATGTCGGTGATCAGGCCGATCTTGATGGTGTCGCCGGAAACCTGGGCTTGGGCAGCAAAGGACAGGCCGAGTGCGCACACGGCGGTGGCCGCGATGGTGATGGCTTTAAGTTTCATGTTGTCTCCGTTGGTTCAAAAAAGTAGTGTTCGCTTAATTTTTATACACTTACTTAGAGGCCCAGAAGCTCGGTCAACACCGGCATCTTGGCGCTCAGTTCCGATGCAACAAAGGTCTCGACGATCTGACCGTGTTCCATCACATAAAACCGGTCCGCCAGCGGGGCGGCAAACCGGAAATTCTGTTCCACCATGACGATGGTGTAGCCCTTGGCCTTGAGCGTGGTGATCATGCGGGCCAGGCCCTGCACGATGACCGGCGCCAGGCCTTCGGAGATTTCATCGAGCAGCAGCAGGCGCGCGCCGGTGCGCAGGATGCGCGCCACCGCCAGCATCTGTTGCTCGCCGCCCGACAGGCGCGTGCCCTGGCTGTGCTTGCGCTCTTCCAGGTTGGGGAACATCGCGTAGATTTCCTCGACCGACATGCCCTTCTGGCCGGTCGCCAGCTGCGGCGGCAGCATCAGGTTTTCCTCGGTCGACAGCGACGAGAAAATGCCGCGCTCCTCCGGACAATAACCGATGCCGAGGTGGGCGATTTTATGCGTCGGCATGCCGATCGCTTCCTCGCCGTTGACCTTGATCGAACCCTTGCGGGCGCCGGTCAGGCCCATGATCGCGCGCAAGGTGGTGGTGCGGCCGGCGCCGTTGCGGCCCAGCAGCGTGACCACTTCGCCGGGCTGCACCGTCAGGTTCACGTCGTGCAAGATATGCGATTCGCCGTACCAGGTTTGCAGCTTGGAGATTTCCAGGGCGGCCGTCATCAGTGGGCTCCTTCCAGTACGGCCGCTTCGGTGCCCATGTAGGCTTCCATCACTTGTGGATTACTTGAAACTTCGGCGTAGGTGCCCTCGGCCAGCATCGCGCCGCGCTGCAAAACGGAGATCTTGTCGCAGATGCCGGACACCACTTTCATATTGTGTTCGACCATCAGGATGGTGCGGCCGGCCGACACTTTCTTGATCAATTCCGTCACGCGGTGCACGTCTTCATGGCCCATGCCCTGGGTCGGTTCATCCAGCAGCATCAGCTCCGGTTCCATCGCCAGCGTGGTGGCGATTTCCAAAGCGCGCTTGCGGCCGTAAGGCATATCGGCGGTGACGGTGTCGGCGAACTCGGTCAGGTCGACCTCGGCCAGCAGCTGCATGGCGCGCTCGTTCAACTTGCTCAGCGACCGTTCGCTCTGCCAGAAATTGAAGCTGGTGCCGAGCTGGCGCTGCAAGCCGATGCGGACATTCTGCAACACCGTCAGGTGCGGGAACACCGCGGAAATCTGGAACGACCGGATCACGCCCATGCGGGCGATCTGCGCCGGCTTGGCGGCGGTGATGTCCTTGTCGTTGAAGAGGATCTGGCCGGAAGTGGGCACCAGGAATTTGGTGAGCAGATTGAAGCACGTGGTTTTACCGGCGCCATTGGGGCCGATCAGCGCGTGGATGTGGCCGCGCTGCACTTTTAAGTTCACATCATTGACCGCAGTGAATCCCTTGAATTCCTTGGTCAGATGCTTTGTTTCCAAGATAACGCCGGACATCCTGTCTCCTTGTTATTCTTTTCAAACTACTAAATTTTTTTAGATCATACACAGTAACAAATTAGCTAACAATACAGTATAACTACGGTCGACTTTTGATCTAGGCTTAGCGGACACAGGGTTTCATTTCCACTCTGAACGAATCAGTTCTGAAGCTTTCTCTGCGATCATGATGGTGGGAGAGTTGGTATTTCCAGAGGTTATGAACGGCATGACGGAAGCGTCCACCACGCGCAGTCCGTGTACGCCGATTACACGCAGCGCGCTGTCCACCACGGCGGTCGGATCGTCGGCGCGGCCCATCTTGCAGGTGCCCACCGGATGGAAAATCGTGGTGCCGATTTCGCCCGCCGCCCGCGCCAGTTCCTCCTCGGTGCGGTAGTGGATGCCGGGCTTGTATTCTTCCGGCGCGTAGCGCTGCAAGGCCGGCGCGGCGACGATCCGGCGCGTCAAGGCCAGGGCGGCGGCGGCGACCTTGCGGTCTTCCGGTGTGCTCAAATACATCGGTGAAATTTTCGGCGGCGCATACGAATCGGCGCTGGCGATGCGCACATGGCCGCGCGAGGTCGGGCGCAAATTGCACACGCTGGCCGTGAACGCGGGGAAGGCGTGCAAGGGCTCGCCGAATTTTTCCAGCGACAGCGGCTGCACGTGGTATTGCAGATTCGGCGTGGCCTGCGCGGCGTCCGAACGGGCAAAGGCGCCCAGCTGCGAAGGCGCCATCGACATCGGCCCGCTCTGGAACATCGCGTATTCGAGGCCGATTTTCATCTTGCCGTACCAGCTGGAGGCCATCGTGTTCAGCGTGCGCGCACCGCCGCCGAGCTTGTAGATCATGCGCAATTGCAGGTGGTCTTGCAGGTTTTCGCCGACGCCGGGCAGGTCCGCCAGCGGCTCGACGCCATGCTGGCGCAAGCTGTCGGCCGCGCCGATGCCGGAGCATTGCAGAATTTGTGGAGAACCAACGGCGCCAGCCGCCAGCAGGGTTTCCTTGTCGGCGGTGGCGCTGAACCGGGTGCCGCCGCCGGTGAAAACAACGCCTTTGCACAGCGGTCCGCGATCGCTCATTTCGATCTGCAAACGTTCCACGTGGCAGCCGGTCATGATGGTCAGGTTGGGCCGCATCGACACCGGTTTCAAGAACGCCTTCGACGTGTTCCAGCGGATGCCGCGTTTTTGATTGACGTCGAAATAGCCGCAACCGGCGTTGTCGCCGCGATTGAAGTCGTCCACTTTCTGGATGCCGACCTGCTCCGCCGCATCGCGGAACGCGTCCAGTATTTGCCATGACAAGCGCTGCTTTTGCACCCGCCACGGCCCGCCGGCGCCATGCAGTTCGGAAGCGCCGCCGTGATAATCCTCGCTCTTTTTAAACAGCGGCAGCACCGACTGCCAGCGCCAGCTGTCGTCGCCGGTCAGCTCGGCCCAGCGGTCGTAGTCGCTGCCCTGGCCGCGCATGTAGATCATGCCGTTGATGGAGGAACTGCCGCCCAGGACTTTGCCGCGCGGGTAGAGCAAGCTGCGCCCGCCCAGGCCCGGATCGGCCTCGGTGCGGAACATCCAGTCGGTCCGCGGATTATCTATGCAATGCAGATATCCAACGGGAATATGGATCCACACATAATCGTCCCGTCCACCCGCCTCGATCAGCAGGACATTCGCGTTTCGGTTCGCGCTCAAGCGGTTCGCCAACACGCAGCCCGCCGAGCCTGCACCAACAATGATGTAATCGTAAATGCCTGCTGATTCCAAAAACTTCTCCTCCAAGAGTGCTGTTTCGGTCAGGCGGCTGCTATCTCCGCCAGCAAAGTTTCAACCAGTTTTGCCGCCGGCATCGGCCGGGCGCGCGCGACGCCGGTGCCGCACCACAGCGACATCAGTTCCGTCTCGCCGCGCTTGCCCGCTTCCGCCCGGATGGCGCCGGTCAACGCGTTTTGTATCGGGTAGGCCGGGATCTGTTTTTCCACCGCAGCCATTTCAAGCATGAAACGGTTCTCCAGGCCGCGCGCATAGCGGCCGGAAAAGGTGCGCGTCAGCCGGGTCGGATGATCGCCGGCCGCCAGCAAGCGCTGCTTGTAGATCGGATTGATCGACGATTCGTCGCACACCAGGAACGCCGTGCCCATCTGCGCCGCCTGGGCGCCGCCATCGAGCGCGCGCTTGATATCGGCGCCGTCCATGATGCCGCCGGCGGCGATCACCGGAATATGCACCGCCTCGACAATGGTCGGCAGCAGCTCGAAGGTGGCCAGTTTGGCGTCTTCCTGCGCGCCGATGAAGGTGCCGCGATGGCCGCCGGACTCGGTGCCGGAAGCGATCACCGCATCGGCGCCCCTGCTCTGCCAGGCCAGCGCCTCGTCGGCGTGGGTGATGGTGCCGATGACGAAAATGCCGGCGTCATGCAGGCGGCGGATTTGCTCGGTGCTGAGGATGCCGAAGGTGAAACTGGCCACGGCAGGACGCATTTCGATCAACGCCTCAAACTGGGCGGCAAAGTCTTCGCACCATTTGGCAGGCACAGGCACCTCGGTCCAGCCCAGCGACGCGGCGATCGGCTGCAGCCATTCCATGGCGCGGGCCACTTCGTCCGGGTCCGGCTTGGGTGTTTCCAGCACGAAGAAATTGAGGCAAAACGGCTTGTCGGTCAGAGTGCGGATCTGCGCGGTCTGGGTGCGGATGGTGTCCGGCGACAGCAAGGAGCAAGCTAGCGAACCCAGTCCGCCAACATTCGAGACCGCAGCCACTTGCGCGGGGGTGTTGTTGCCGCCGGCAGTCGGTCCCTGGATGATGGGATGGGGAAAAATTGATGCCAAATTCATCTGATTTATCGCATAAAGTGGCGTTTACGACATGTGGATAAGTCTATGGATATCCACAGGCACGGAATGTGAGTAAACAAAAATTTTTCGGGGACGCTTTTTCTTATCCCAAAACAGTTCTTTGCTCATACACGGCTTTCTCGCCCGCTTATGCAGCCCGTAAACGCCTGATTTTAATCCAAAATGAACACTTATCCACAGAAAAGTGTCTGCGTTAACAACTACTACTATTTTTATATATACATCTTTAGAGTAAACCATAAACCCAAAAACCACAGGCGCATACGCCTGAACTGCCTGATACCCCACTGAAACGGAAATAAGATTTCGCCAACATCTGCTTTCCCCTATACTGGATTCGCAAACAAACAGCCCCTGGCGGAGACATTTTGTCCTCACAGCGCAAAAATCTGCGGTCGCCGGCTTATCTGCGCTTTCGGCGACGTCTGATCACCGGCCTTTTCCTCATGGCTGCGCTTGCCATTGCCGTGGTCGTTTCTCAATTCCGCACCACCTACGTCGAACGCGAACTCGCCCTCAAAACGCAGACCGAGCACTATGTCAAAGCGATGGAAGCGCATGTGCTGTACTCGATTCAATCGATCGACCTGTCGCTGATTGGATTTGCCAACGCCATCAAAGTTCTGAGCGCTCAACAACGTCGCTCACCGGAAACAATGTCGGAACTGTTGTCCTCGCGTGGATCCGGTTTCAACAGCGAATACTGGATCAGCTTTCTAGACACCAAGGGTGAGGCAATCGCCAGCTCTACCAGCAACAACATTTCCGGCACCCGATACGGCGATCGCGATTACTTCAAAGCCCTTCAAGATGTCGCCATGCGTGGCAAGCTGTTCATCGGCGCACCTTCGATAGGACGACGAAGCAAGCAAAGACTGCTTTTTCTCAGCCGTCGTGTGGAAAGTTCCAAGGGGGAATTCCTTGGAGTGATCGTCGCACCGCTCAACGTCAACCGCTATGTCACGGTGTTTGAAAATTCACGTTTCAGTTCCGATATATCGATCGCGCTGATACACAGCGGCGGCAAAGTAATCGCCGGGGTCCCCGATTTCGAACAAACCTTTGCACGCGATCTGGGCCACACCGACCTGTTCGACAATGTACGCCGCGCCAGTTCCGGAACCTTTAAAACCGTCAGCAGTACCGGCAATCTCACGCGTGTGTTCAGTTATCGGGTTTTTGGAAACCTGCCGTTGATCATCGTTGTCGGCAGCAACGATCTGGAATCGGCCAGGCTCATTCAGCAAAACTACCTGATTGCTGGCGCTGGTTTGATCATGTTGCTGATACTGATGGCAGGCGCCGGTCATTTTTCATTGCGCACCTACACCAAGCAGGAAGAACGCGAACTGCGCTTCCGCTCCCTGTATGCCGCCAGTCGTGAAATGGAGCAAAAGCTGCTGGTCAACGAGGAAGAACGCAAGAAAAACGAAGAATCCATGAAGCTGGCGGCCTTGCTTTTCCAAAATAGCGGCGAAGGCATGATGGTCACCGACGCCGATGGCCGCATATTGACCGTGAATCCAGCCTTTTCCCTATTGAGCGGCTATACGGAAAAAGAAGTCATCGGCCACCGCGGCTATGAACTGACGACCAACCGGCAAGACATCAATTTCTTCACCCGCATGTATGAATCGATCGCCCACACCGGACAATGGGAAGGCGAACTCTGGCACCAGCATAAGGACGGCGATGAATACCTGGTCGCGATGCGCTTCAACACCGTCTACGATGAGATGGGGAATCCTTTCCGCTACGTGGCGCTGTTAAGCGACATCACGAAGAAGAAGGCATCGGAGGAATTGATCTGGCGCCAGGCCAATTTCGATGCGCTGACAGGCTTGCCGAATCGCCGCATGTTCCACGAGCATCTGCGCCTGGAAATGAAAAAAACCGACCGCTCCCATCTGCCGATGGCGCTGGTTTTCATCGATCTGGACCACTTCAAGGAAATTAACGACACACTGGGCCACGATAAAGGTGATTTGCTGCTCAAAGAAGTGGCAAGCCGCTTGTCCAACACCGTGCGCGGCACCGATACGGTGGCCCGGCTAGGCGGTGACGAATTCACCATCATCCTCAGCGAGTTGCATAACGCCGGCGATGTGGTGCGCACAGCCCAGGAAATTCTCAAGCAAATGAGCACGCCGTTCAACCTGGGCAACGATGGCGACAAGCATATTGCCCGAATTTCGAGCAGCATCGGCATCACGCTCTACCCAGAGGATGGCGCCGATGCGGAAACTTTAATCAAAAACGCCGACCAGGCCATGTACGCGGCCAAGCAACAGGGCCGCAACCGCTTCAATTATTTCGCTCCATTCATGCAGGAAGCGACGCGGGTGCGCATGGCCCTGGTCAACGAATTGCGCGAGGCGGTCAATCACGACGAATTGCGGATCTTGTTCCAGCCAATTATCGACCTGGCCAGCGGCAAGATTTGCAAGGCGGAAGCACTGGTACGCTGGCAACACCCTATGCGCGGACTACTCAATCCCGCTGAATTCATCAGCATCGCGGAAAGCAGCGGCATGATCGTCGGCATCGGCGACTGGGTTTTCAAACAGGCGGCCCGGGAAGTGCAGAAATTACAGGCGCTGGGATTGCCCGATTTCCAGGTCAGCGTGAACAAATCGGCCTGGCAGTTCCGCGACAACGGCAGCAACTACCAGCAATGGCTGGATTTTCTGCAGGAACTGCACTTGAACGCCAACAGCATCATCATCGAAGTGACGGAAAACCTGCTTTTGGACCCTGCCAACTCGGTTGCGGAACGAATGTTGGCTTTCCAGCATGCCCATATGCAGATTTCGCTGGACGATTTCGGCACCGGCTACTGCTCGGTGGCGTTTTTAAAGCGTTTCGATATCGATTACATCAAGATCGACCCAACTTTTGTCTCAAATCTGTCCAGTGGCACCGAGGGCATCGTGCTTTGCGAGGCAATTATCGCCATGGCGCACAAGCTGAACATCAAAGTAATCGCCGAAGGCATCGAAACGCCTCAACAACTAGCCGCTCTGACAGCCGCTGGATGCGATTTAGGGCAGGGATATCTGATTTCCAAGCCGATTTCAGGCGAAGAACTGGAAAAACAGATCAAAAGCGAGCTGGCGCCTGTGAATAAGTCGCTGGATATCCACAGGACGACTTGTGAGTAAGGACGAAGTTGTCCAAAGGCCGTCATTTTATACAGAATTGCTCCTGAACTGGTACAGCGCTTATGCAAGCGCTTATCTTTCTCGTAAACGGATGATTTGTAAACGTATACATGACTTATCCACAGGCTTTTGGCCGTTTACTATTACTACTATTTTTATATAAATCTTTTGTAAACTACTAAACCCGTAAAACGCGAATCTGAAGGCCTGCTCGTGCTTTGAAAACACTCGCGACCACAAAAAACGCCTTAAAATCGATCGTTTTTTGTAAACTGCTGTGGAAAAGCAGCGCGAAATCCACAGCCTCCACTTCTACAAACCAGGGAAAACTATGCGTTTAGGCATCATCAGCGCTTTGGCTGAAGAACAGCACGGGCTGATAGAAGCCCTTCAGAGCCCCTACAAGCTCGTCCACGGCATGCGGGAGTACACGGGCGGGAAGCTCTGGGAAATCGACGCTGTGTGCGTTCTGTCGCGTATAGGCAAGGTTGCAGCAGCGATGACAGCCTCCATCCTTGTGGAAAAGTTCGGAGTTACCCACATCGTCTTCACCGGCGTCGCTGGAAGCGGGGATAAAAATGTGAAAGTCGGGGATATCGTCGTCGCTGAAGAGCTGGTTCAGCATGATTTCGACGCCAGCCCGCTTTTTCCACAGTTTGAGATCCCGCTGACAGGCCTGTCGCGCTTCGCCACCGACACCGCGCTGACCCAGCGATTGGCTACCGCCGCCGCGCAAACCACACGGGTGCACCGCGGATTGATCGCCAGTGGTGATCAATTTATAGGCAAACTGACCCAGATTCAGGGCTTGAAAGCCGCTTTTCCCGATTTATTGGCGGTGGAAATGGAAGGCGCAGCGGTGGCGCAAGTGTGTTTCGAGCTGGGCATCCCGTTTGCCATCATCCGCACGATCTCGGACAACGCCAACGACAATGCCGCCGTCGATTTCATGCACTTCATCAAGACAGTAGCGTCGCGCTACGCGTATGAAGTCATCGAGAACTTCTGCAAAGCGTAAAAAAAGGGCCAGGTTTTATCCTGGCCCTCAAAACAACAACAGGTGATCGTTACAGTTATGCGTCCAGCGTCATCAGGCTGGCGTTGCCGCCGGCTGCCGTCGTATTCACGCACAGAGCGCGCTCAGCGAGCAAACGCCACAGGGGGATGGCGCCATCCTCGCTGGTGTCGATCAAGCCCACCAGCGCCCCGCTACGGGCCGCCAGCGAGGCGCGCAGGCCGGCGACCAGCATCGTCTCCACCAGCGCGATCTGGAAATCGCCGGCGAAGCTTTCCAGGGTGCCAACTACCTGGATGCGCTCCTTGACCACTATCGGCAGGTCCGCAGGCAGCAATTTGGACGATTCCGCCGTCAACAGCGCGATATTGCCGGTCGCCAGCGTCGCTGCGATCTGGTTCAGCAGGCCTGCCTGCGTGCCGGCCGCGCAGACCACGGAGCCGCGTGCGACCAGCGCCAGCGTATTGCGTTCGCCGGTCGGGCCAGGCAACACGGTCAGGTTGCCCAGCATCGTGGTGCGGCTGTACTGCTCGGCCAGGGCTGCGGCGCGTTCGTGGCCGTGCGCTTTCGACCAGGCTGCCAGCCCATCCAGGGCAGGTGTCGCCACGCGCTCGTGCTGGGTGCTGGTGATGGCGCCACGTTGCAGACGCTTCAGGTACAGCGGACCGCCGGCTTTCGGGCCGGTGCCGGATTTGCCTTCGCCGCCGAACGGCTGCACACCGACCACCGCGCCGACGATGTTGCGGTTGACGTAGATATTGCCGACATGTGCGCGCGCGGTGATGTAGTCGATGGTTTCATCGATGCGCGAGTGCACGCCCAGCGTCAGGCCGTAGCCGCTTTCGTTGATCTGCTCGATCAGCTTCGGCAGATCGGCGCGCTTGTAACGGATCACGTGCAGGACCGGGCCGAACACTTCCTGCGTCAGTTCGGACAGCGAGCGGATTTCCAGCACGGTCGGCGGCACAAAGGTGCCGGCAGCCGTCACGTGGGCAGGCAGGTCCAGCGAGAAGTAGTTCAGCGCGGTCGCCTTCAGCTTGTTGATGTGCGCCAGCAGGTTTTGCTGGGCTTCGGCGTCGATCACCGGGCCGATATCGGTCACCAGGCGGTCCGGGCAGCCGACTTGCAGTTCCAGCATTGCGCCCTTGAGCATTTTGATGGTCTTGTCGGCGATGTCTTCCTGCAAGAACAGCACGCGCAGCGCCGAGCAACGCTGGCCGGCGCTGTCGAAGGCCGACGAAATCGCATCCTGCACCACCTGCTCCGGCAACGCCGACGAATCGACGATCATGGCGTTCTGGCCGCCGGTCTCGGCGATCAGCGGGATGTCGGCGTTTTCAGCGGCGGCGCGCTTGGCCAGGGTGCGGTTGATCAGCTGCGCCACTTCGGTCGAGCCGGTGAAGATCACGCCTTTGACGCGCGCATCGGCGGTCAGCGCGGCGCCGACCACCTCGCCGCGGCCCGGCAGGAATTGCAGGGCGGCTTGCGGGATGCCCGCTTGGTGCAGCAGCTCGACGGCGCGGTGGGCGATCAGCGGGGTCTGCTCGGCCGGCTTGGCCAGCACCACGTTGCCGGCCGCCAGCGAGGCGGCCACCTGGCCGGTGAAGATCGCCAGCGGGAAGTTCCACGGGCTGATGCAAGTCACCGGACCGAGCGCCAGGGTGTTGGTCGTGCCGTGCACTTCGCCGGCGTAGTAGCGCAGGAAGTCGACCGCTTCGCGCAGCTCGGCGATGGCGTTCGGCAGCGATTTGCCGGCTTCGCGGATCGCCAGGGTCATCAGTTCCATGGCGTTGGCTTCGAACAGGTCGGCGGCGCGGTTCAGTGCGGCGGCGCGCAGCGACGGTTCGGTGGTCTGCCAATCCATGGCGAAATTGCTGGCGCTGGCCAGCGCGGTTTCCACGTCGGCGGCGCTCGCCTCCACCAGCTGGCCGACGATGTCGCTGCGTTGCGCCGGGTTGCTCACGTCCTGCGTCGGCTGGCCGGCGCTCAGGCCGCCCGCCAGCAAGGGCGCGGCGCGCCAGCTGCGCGGTACGGCCAGTTCCGCCGAAATTTTACGCAGCACATCTTCATTGGCCAGGTCGAAACCGGCCGAGTTCTTGCGGTCGCCGAACATGTCCAGCGGCAGGGCGATGCCGGTGTGCGGCAGGCCGCCCTGTTCGCGCGCCTGGGCGACCGGGTCCTTGACCAGCGAATCGACCGGGATCGCTGCGTCGACGATCTGGTTGACGAAGGACGAGTTGGCGCCGTTTTCCAGCAGCCGGCGCACCAGGTAGGCCAGCAGCGTTTCGTGGGTGCCGACCGGCGCGTAGATGCGGCACGGCTTGTCCAGGTTGTCCTTGCCGACCACCTGGTCGTACAGCGATTCGCCCATGCCGTGCAGGCACTGGAATTCATAGTCGGTCACGCCGTCGCGCTTGGCCCAGGTGTAGATGGTCGACAGGGTTTGCGCGTTGTGGGTGGCGAACTGCGGATAGATCACGCCGGTCGAGCCCAGCAGTTTTTGCGCGCACACCAGGTAGGACACGTCGGTGTAGACCTTGCGGGTGTAGACCGGATAGCCGCTCATGCCGTCAACCTGGGCGCGCTTGATCTCGGCATCCCAGTACGCGCCCTTGACCAGGCGCACCATGAACTTGCGGCCGCTGCGCTTGGCCAGGTCGATCAGGTAGTCGATGACGAAGGGGCAGCGCTTCTGGTAAGCCTGCACGACGATGCCGATGCCTTCGAAGCCGGCCAGCTCGGGGTCGTGGGCCAGCGCCTCGACCAGGTCCAGCGACAGTTCCAGGCGATCGGCCTCTTCCGCATCGATGTTCAGGCCGATGTCGTAGTGCTTGGCCAACAGCATCAGTTCGCGCACGCGCGGCAGCAGTTCTTCCATCACGCGGCTGCGCTGGGCGCGGCTGTAGCGTGGGTGCAGCGCCGACAGTTTGACCGAAATGCCGGGGCCGTTCTTGATGCCGCGGCCGTTCGAGGCCTTGCCGATCGCATGGATCGCGGTTTCGTAGGAAGCGTAGTAATGCTTGGCGTCGGCCTCGGTCAGCGCCGCTTCGCCCAGCATGTCATAAGAGTAACGATAGCCGCGCGCCTCGTTGGACTGGCCGTTCTTGATCGCCTCGGCTATGGTCTGGCCGGTGACGAACTGGTTGCCCAGCATGCGCATCGCCAGGTCCACGCCTTTACGGATCAGCGGTTCGCCGCCCTTGGAAATGAGCTTGGTCAGCGCCGAGCCCAGGCCGGTTTCGCTGCTGGTGGAGACCAGCTTGCCGGTGATCAGCAGGCCCCAGGTGGCGGCGTTGACGAACAGCGAAGGCGATTCGCCCAGGTGCTTGCGCCAGTCGCCCTTGCTGATTTTGTCGGCGATCAGGCGGTCGGCGGTGGCGTTGTCGGGAATACGCAACAGTGCTTCGGCCAAACACATCAGCGCCACGCCCTCTTCCGACGACAGCGAAAACTCGTGCATCAAGGCGTCGACGCCGGAGGCGCGGGTGCGCTGTTCGCGCACCGAACTGACCAGTTTATGCGCCAGTTGCTGGGCTTGTTTCAGCGCGCCGGCGTCGTTGTTCTTGATTTGTTCCAGCAGCCATTGAACGGCGCTGACTTCGTCACGGCGGTAGGCTGCCGTCACTGCTGCGCGCAGGGGAATCGGGTCGCGCAGGATTTCGGCCTGCATGGCGGCGAAAGGGGTAAAACCGGTGGCTGCTGCTGCTTGCATTGAATACTCTCAGAAGGAAAATTTGGGCGCGGCTGATTACAAAAAAACGCTCTGCCTGCGGGTGCCGGAGAGCGTGAATCTGAGTCAACTGCTGATGATTCGATTGTAGTGGGATTTCTTCTGGATTAATTCTGGTATTGCAGGGGGCTAGCAATAGATTGTTTTTAGTGCGACAATTTAACCAAATAATATTTATTTGGGAGTTCCCGGAAATGTTAGACAAGATCAGCAAAAAAATCTTGATGGAATTGCAGAGCGATGGCCGCATCAGCAATGTGGAACTGGCGGCGCGGGTGAACCTGTCACCAGCCGCTTGCCTGGAGCGCGTGCGCAAGTTGCACGAATCCGGCTATATCATGGGCTACACTGCTCAATTGAATCCGCAGTTGCTGGATGTGTCCCTGCTCGTCTTCATCGAAGTGGTGCTCGATCGCACGACACCCGAAGTGTTCGACGCCTTCAAACACAGCGTGCAGGTGATACCGGAAGTGCTGGAGTGCCACATGGTTGCCGGCGGCTTCGACTATCTGGTCAAAGCCCGCGTCAAGGACATGGCGGCCTACCGCGAATTCCTGGGTAAAACCCTGCTCCAGAAGGGCGTGCGCGAAACACATACCTACGCCGTCATGGAAGAGGTGAAGAATACCACCAAGTTGCCCATAAAATAGCATCAGGGAAATAAATTAGTCGAGACGCCAAGGCGCCTGGTAAAACGGGGGACAAATGAAGCTTTTGCAGCATAAGCTGGTGCAACGTGGATTATGGTTATTGGGCGCAACGGCTGGCGGTACCTGCCTTGCCTATTTGTTCAAGCTGGCGGCCGGCGACGGCGCCGCGCTGGTCTATACAGCGGCGCCGGCGGCGCTGACCGGGGCGGTGCTGGCCTGGTGGGCCGCCGGCCTGAACAAGGACGAGGGTGGCGTGCGCCGCTTCGCCCAGGTGGTCGGCGAAGAAATCGACGCCATCATGATCGGCGCGGCGGAAACCTCGTATTTCGTCGAGTCCGTCAAAAAGAAAATCGAACTGGACGTGGGCACGGCCGAGGTGATCGTCCGCAGCGCGTCCCACAACGCGCAGGCCACCGCCGCCATCGCCGTCAATGCCGAGCGCGCCGCCAAGATCGCCGCCCAGGTGCGCGGCGAGACGGTGGCGGGCCGCACCGAGGCCGACCACGGCCTGCAGCGCATCAACACGGCGCGCCAGGATGCGCAGACGGCGGCGGCCGTCATGGCCAGCCTGCAAACCAATTCCCGCAAAATCTACGGTTTTACCGAGGCCATCAGCGAAATCTCGGCCCGCACCAACCTGCTGGCGCTGAACGCCGCCATCGAGGCGGCGCGCGCCGGCGAACAGGGGCGCGGCTTTGCCGTGGTCGCCAGCGAGGTGCGCCAGCTGGCGCTGCGCACCAAGGAAGCCACCGACGAGATCAGCACCATGGTGCGCGAGATTAATCAGCAGGCCGAACAGGCGGCGACCGGCATGAATTCGCTGGCGCTGAAGGTCAGCGACGCGGCCGGCAATGTGGAAACGGTGCATGGTTTGCTGGGCAATATCGAACGTTCGTCCGGGGTGTCGGAGGAAGAGATCGGCGAGATCGCCAGGGCCTCGCGCGAACACGTCGCCACCACCGAGGAAATCGCCGCGGCCATCGCCAGCATCCGCGACAGCCTGTTATCCACAGAGAAGGAATTGCCGCGCGCGGCCAGTTCGGCGATGGCGCTGGCGGAGCGGGCCGAAGTCATCACCGGCGCGCTGGGCGAATCGTCGATAGCGACCTCGCACGATGCGATCCGCATCGCCGCGCAGCAGGCGGCCGAGCAAGTCGGACGGATATTCGAGGCGGCTATCTCTTCCGGCAAGATCACGCGCGATGCGCTGTTCGACCGCAGCTACACGGCTATCCCGAACACCGACCCGCCCAAGCACAAGACCCGCTTCGACGATTTCACCGACCGCGCGCTGCCGCAATTGCAGGAAGGCTTGCTGGCGGCCATGCCGCAGCTGGCCTATGCCGGCGCTGTGGATAACAACGGCTATTTCCCCACCCACAACAAGAAGTTTTCGCAGCCGCTGACCGGCAATTACGATGTCGACATGGTCAACAACCGCACCAAGCGCATCTTCAGCGACCGTACCGGCAAGCGCTGCGGCTCGAACACCAAGCCCTTCCTGCTGCAAACCTACAAGCGCGATACCGGCGAAGTGATGCACGATTTGTCGGCGCCGATCTATGTGAACGGCAAGCACTGGGGCGGTTTCCGCATCGGCTACCGCTCCAGCCACCAGTAACGCCGTCATTCCCGCGCAGGCGGGAATCCATGCTTTGTGTCCATGGCCGGCGTTCCATGGGTTCCCGCCTGCGCGGGAACGACGTCAATAGGTGTCGTTCCTGGGCGCCGTGCCCGGCGCGGTGCGCTGGGCCACGGTGTTCATGCCTTCCAGATGCATGCGCAGCCACTTGTGGGCCGGGCTGCGGGCATCGCGTTCGTGCCACAGCATGTCCAGGTGCACGGCGGGCAAGGTGAACGGCAATTCCTTGGAAATCAGCGCGTCGGTCATGCCGGTCGAGGCGATCAGGTGGCGCGGCAGCACGGTGATCAGGTCCGAGTTGGCCACCACGCGGCCGGCGGTGAAGAACTGGTTCACCGTCAGCAGGATGCGGCGTTCGCGCTGGATTTGCGCCAGCGCCTCGTCCACCAGGCCGTGCGCGCGGCCGGAAAAGCTCACCAGCAGGTGATTGGCCTTGCAATAGTTATCCAAGTTCAGGTCGACCTTGGACAGCGGATGGTCGCGTCGCATCACGCACACATAATGTCCCGAATACAGCCGCTCATGGCGGATCGGCGAGCCGGTCTCGTACGACAGCTGCGCCGCCACGCCGGGGAAGAAGCCCACCGCCAGGTCGATATCGCCGCGCAGCAGCATCGGCCGTGGCTCGCGCGTGGTCAGCGGCACCATGCGCACGTTGACGCCCGGCGCTTCGCTCTCGATCGAGCGCATCAGCGACGGCAGCCAGAAGGCGGCGGTGGCGTCGGCCATGGCCATGCGGAAGGTGGCGTGGGCGGCCGAGACGTCGAAGGTTTCCGGCGCCACCGCCGCTTCCAGGCTGGCCAGCGCGCTGCGCACCGACGGCCACAGCGCCTCGGCGCGCGGAGTCGGCTTGACGCCGTAGGCGGTGCGGATCAGCAATTCGTCGCCCAGGCTCTCGCGCAGGCGCTTGATGGCATTGGAGACGGCGGGCTGGGTCATGGCCAAATGGCCGGCCGCGCGTGTCAGGTTCTGCTCTGTCATCACGGCGTCGAAGACGCGTAACAAATTCAAGTCCAGCGTCAAAAAGCTCATGTCGGCTCGGGATGTGGGGTTGGGGTCGGTACAGTATCGAGAAATATGGATTTCACGTCAATAACAAGCATCCCATTCACCAAACGAATAATTGTTATCGGGGAAGTAAATTGGATACTTATGTTGCGCTGCACTATAGTTACACTTGATTCTAAATGCAGTGCTACAACATGTCTACCATCATCTCAATCGTACAAAATTTTTCCTTGATCGCCGCCGGTGAGCTGGCGCTGGTCAGCGGCGCCGCGTGCGCGCTGATCGTCCTGTTCAAACCGCTGCTGCGCGGCCTGGCGCGTGCCGCCATGCTGGTTGTCAAGCCGAAGCGCAGCAAGGAAGAGCAGTTGCAGCGTCGCCAGATGCGCGATGCAATGATGCTCAAGCGCATGCTCAATACGATGGACCGCGATCCCAGCCACGCCGCCGAACTGCGCGCCATGGCGGCGCGCGCTTAATTTCTGAGCAGCGGTACCGGCCTCCGGTACCGCGCCGCAGCATTACTTCTCGCCCAACAGGGCAGGCTTCAGCGAGCTGTCGACCGGATGGTCGCCCAGCCAGATGCGCAGCACGGCGTTGTAGAACGCCACGTCCGGCATCAATTCCCCGATTTTCTTACCGTTGAGATAGCACTGCGTACCCTCGCCCGGGGTCCAGTCCAGCAGCATCTGGTCGCCCTTTTTCAGCGTCTGGATCTGCGCGAACACTTCGCCGAACTTCATCGTCTGCGAGGCGATCTTGCTGCGTTCGTTCTTGTCGGTATTGTTGTTCAGGCCTTCCAGGAAGGCCTTGCCGAAGTCTTCCGAGCTCACTTCGCGCAGCATCGTGATCGACACGCGGCGCGGGCCCTGGCTGGCCAGCACGTCCGGCACCGAGTTTTTCTTTTCGGTCAGGTACAGGCCGGCGGCATAGACCTTGAAGATGATCTTGGTGCGCAGACCGGCGCCGTTCAGCTTCAGTTCTTTGCCGGCAACGTTGAGGGTATCGTCGAACTTGACGCCGGCCACTTCCACGGCGGCAAAGACGGGCAGGCTGAAGCTGCCGGCCAGGAAGGCGGCCGCCATCAGGCGCTTGATGATATTTCTGCGATTCATGAGTTGTCTCCGAGGATGATAGATGCCCGCATCTCGCCCGCGATGTGGGCGTTGCTGGAATATACCACTGGGAGTCGCGCAAAAACGCGTGGCGGCGCAATTTGGCCGCACGGTCATGCTTTTTTAGGCTCGTCAGGCCTTGCCGGCGGCTTGCAAACGGTCGAATTTGTCGCGCAGTTGCTCTTCGGTCTCGCGCCAGGCGGGATTGAAGGGAATGCAGCTGACCGGGCACACCTGCTGGCATTGCGGCTCATTGAAATGGCCGACGCACTCGGTGCACTTGTCCGGATTGATTTCGTAAATTTCGGCGCCCATGTAGATCGCGTCGTTCGGGCACTCGGGCTCGCATACGTCGCAATTGATACAGTCGTCGGTGATCATCAAGGCCATGATGGAACTCGCTTATTGCTCGGCAGCGGCGTTGGCGGCAATTTTCTTTTGCAGCCAGCGGTCGACCGATGGGAAAACAAACTTCGACACGTCGCCGCCCAGCACCGCGATCTCGCGCACGATGGTGCCGGAGATGAACTGGTATTGGTCGGACGGGGTCAGGAACAGGGTTTCGACGTCCGGCAGCAGGTAGCGGTTCATGCCCGCCATCTGGAACTCGTATTCGAAGTCGGAGACGGCGCGCAGGCCGCGCACGATGACGCGGGCGTCGTGCTCGCGCACGAAATCCTTCAGCAGGCCGGAAAAACTCTGGACCTTGACGTTGGGATAGTGGCCCAGGACTTCGTTGGCGATGGTCAGGCGCTCTTCCAGCGAGAAGAACGGCTTCTTGTTCTTGCTGTCGGCAACACCCACCACCAGCGTGTCGAACAGACCGGATGCGCGACGCACCAGATCTTCGTGACCACGGGTCAACGGATCAAAAGTTCCTGGATAAACGGCTACTACCATCGCGGCTCCTTGCAGTGCACCAATATAGAACGCGCATTATGCCTGAAAATCCCTGTTTGCCTTAATTTGGGGCTGCTTGCAGCCCTTTTAGCGGCAAATGCGGGCCGTTCAAGCTGCCGTTTGCTGGCGCTTTAACAAATGAAAGTACACCATCCCGGCCTTGTCAGCCCGCAGCACTTCCCACGGCGCCATCCATTCCGGCACGTCGCCGTCTTCGAACTCCAGCGCCATGCCGGACTCGGCGTAGATCAGGCCGCCCTCTTTCAAGATGCGCGTGCATAGCGGCAGGCAGCGTTCGAGGAACTCCTGCTGGTAGGGCGGATCGAGGAAGATCAGGTCGTACTTCTGGCCGCGCATGGCGGCGGACTGGGCCACGGCCAGCGCGTCGGCGCGCAGGATCTGCACGTTCTCGGCTTTGAGCTTGGCCTTGATGTCTTCCAGCTGGCGCACCACCGGTACCACGGTGTCGATCATCGTCACCGATTGCGCGCCGCGGCTGGCCGCTTCGAAACCCAGCGCGCCGCTGCCGGCGAACAAGTCCAGCACCTGGGCGTCGGCCCAATTGCCGTCGCGCTGGTGATTGATCCAGTTAAACACGGTTTCGCGCACGCGGTCCGGTGTCGGCCGCAGGCCGGAGGCGCTCAGCACCGGCAGCGGCGTGCGCTTCCAGGCGCCGCCGATGATGCGCACCTGGTTGCTGTGCTGGGGACCGTGGACCGGCACTTTGGCTGGTTTCGCGGGCTTGTTGGCGGGCTTTTTTGGCATGTGGCTGTGTTCTAAGTCATTGATTCAACAGGAGCCACTATACCATACGGGCCCTAGCGGGGTTCCGCCGCCAGGTTGTTGAAGTCGTCGATCCAGCCTTGCATGCGCTTCTGCGCGTGGGCTTTCTGGGCCGGCGTGGCGATCTTGATGACGGTTAACACCAGCTGCGCCGTGGAAGCTTCATAAGCGTCGAAGAATTGCTTGCGCTCGGAGTGTTCGAGGCGGTCGAAGGAGTCCTTGATCAGCGTGTGGATCAGGGCCATCGTCGCTTCCTTGTTCAGCTTTTCGCGCTGCACCTTTTGCGCCAGCGCCAGAATGTTTTTCTGCCGGCGCATGCGCTCGTCCAGCCAGATGTCGTTGTCCAGCGGGCGGGCGTCGGAAGCCTTGCGGATCTGCGCTTCCTGCTCGGCGCTGAAGTTACCGAACCATAGCTCGAATTGCTCCAGCGATTTTTTATAGCGGAACTTCAGCTGCGCATCGGTGTCGCCCTTCATGTTCTTCTTGCGGAACTCGGCGTTATTGGCGGTGAACTTCTTATCCAGCGCGGTGATCTGTCCCGGTTGCAGCGAGCGCACCAGGTCCGCCAGTTCCGGCAGCGCCTTGAACAGCAGCAGCTGGGTGCGGCTCTTGACCTCGTCGTAGTCGCTGATCAGGTCGGCCGCAGTCGGGTTGCCGGCCAGTTGGCGCTGGCCCGTTTGCAGGATTTGCACGTAGTCGTGCAACTGGGTCTTGCGATGCCAGTGGAACAGCTCGTCAATATCCTTCTTGACCCAGCCCTTTTGATCGGTGTTGAAGTCGACGTAAGCGTCCAGCCACCAGTACAGCAGCGTGTCGCCGTGGTTGTAGACCAGGCGCAGCGAACTGCATCCGGCCAGCACCGCCATCACGACGATCAGGAAAAGGCGGCGCAGTGCGCGGTTGTGGATATCTGGCATGTTAAACTTTCGCTTTAATTAACTCTCTGATTTGGCACCTATGAACGTAGTTATCCTCGCAGCCGGCATGGGCAAACGCATGCAATCCGCGTTGCCGAAAGTGTTGCATCCGCTGGCGGGCAAGCCGCTGTTGTCGCACGTCCTGGATACGGCGCGCAGCTTGTCTGCCAGCCAATTATGCGTGATTTACGGACATGGGGGCGCTGCGGTGCTGGAGATGCTGGCCGCGCAGCCGGAAAAGGTCGCCACCGCGCTGCAGGAACCGCAGCTGGGCACCGGCCACGCCGTCATGCAGGCCTTGCCTGAACTGGACGACAGCGCCGCCACGCTGATCCTGTACGGCGACGTGCCGCTGACCACCTCCGCCTCGCTGCAGGCGCTGGTGGACGTAGCCGGCAACGACAAGCTGGGCATCCTGACCGTGGTGCAGGACGATCCGACCGGGCTTGGTCGCATCGTCCGTGAAAACGGCGAAATTGTGCGCATCGTCGAGCAAAAAGACGCGAACGAAGCCGAACGCGCCATTAAGGAGATCAACAGCGGCATCCTGGTGGTGCCGACCGCGCGCCTGAAGCAATGGCTGGGCGCGCTGAACAACAACAACGCCCAGGGCGAGTACTACCTGACCGACATCGTCGCCATGGCGGTGGCGGACGGCGTGCCTGTGGTTTCGGCCCAGCCGTCGGCGCAGTGGGAAGTGGCCGGTGTGAACAGCAAGGTGCAATTGGCCGAGCTGGAACGCATCCACCAGGGCAATATCGCCCTGAAATTGCTGGAACAGGGCGTAACGCTGATGGACCCCGCCCGCATCGACGTGCGCGGCGAACTGATTTGCGGCCGCGACGTCACCATCGACGTCGGCTGCGTGTTTGAAGGCAAGGTCGAGCTGGCGGACGGCGTGCGCGTCGGACCGCACAGCGTGATCATCAACTCCCGCATCCTGGCCGGCGCCCACATCAAGCCGTTCTGCCATATCGAACAGGCGGTGGTGGGTGAAGTCTCCGTCATCGGTCCGTATGCGCGCCTGCGTCCCGGCACCGTGCTGGCGGAGGATGTGCATGTGGGTAACTTCGTCGAAATCAAGAACGGCCAGGTCGCCGCTCACAGCAAGGCCAACCACCTGGCCTACATCGGCGATGCGACGATAGGCTCGCGCGTCAACATCGGCGCCGGCACCATCACCTGCAACTACGACGGCGTCAACAAGTTCCGCACCGTGATCGAAGATGACGCCTTTATCGGCAGCGACAGCCAGCTGGTCGCTCCGGTGACCGTCGGCAAGGGCGCGACGCTGGGCGCAGGCACCACGCTGACCAAGGATGCGCCGGCCGGCAAGCTGACGATTTCCCGTGCGCGCCAGATCACCTTGGACGGCTGGAGCCGCCCAGTCAAAAAGCCGAAGTAAGCGCGCTGAACTCCATACCAAGCCGGGATGCGTCCCGGCTATTTTTTTGTGGATAACAATGTGGAGAAGCCTGCGCACAAGCCCTGAAGAAGCGGCGTATAAGCCAGGGAAAACTACGGGACAACTCCCCTTTCATCAAAAAAGTGACCCCTTGCCACGGCATGCAGCCGCGATCTGCCCTGGGCTGTGGATAAGCCTGTGGGAAATCATGTGAGTAATTCAGGATAACTTTTTACTGTGGATAAGCTTGGGTATAAGCCAGTGTAAAGCCCTGGGAAAAGTCATGGAAAACACGGGAAAACATTTCCCGCGTTTTGCCTGGTGTGGATAAGCCTGTGCAAAAGCGCATGGACAAGGCGGGGATAACTGGCTAAACCGCGATCCGCGTCTCGAATTTGCTGCGGAAGGTGGAAAAGTAGGCTTTGACATTGCGCACATTGGTCTGGGTGGCGAACAGCCGGTGCGCCAGCGCGTGATAGGCCGGCATGTCCGCCACCTGGACGATCAGCACGAAATCCGGCCCTGGCGCCACCCGGTAGCATTGCAACACGGCCTCGTCGGCCGCCACGTTGGCCTCGAACTCGGCCATGCGCTCGGCGGCCTGCACATCCAGCGAGATTTCCACAATCGCCGTCAGGCTGGGCCCGACCTTCTCCGGCGCCACAATGGCCACCTGACGCTGGATCACCCCGCTCTCGGTCAGATGCTTGACCCGGCGCAAACAAGTCGGCGCGGAAACGTGGACCGCCAGCGCCAGCTCGCTGTTTGTTTGCGACGAATCAACTTGCAGCGCATTCAAAATGCGACGATCTACCTCATCCATAAAAATAATCCTCGAAAATGAAATAATATTTCATGATTTCATCATGATGAAACAATATTCCAAAATATACACGATTTAGAAAGCATATTTCATAAGTACTGCTCTAGCATGGCTACACTTATCTTTAGCGAGGTTTTCTATGTGCGGCATTGTCGGCGCGGTAGCGCAACGCAACATCACCCCCATCCTGATCGAAGGCCTGAAGCGCCTGGAATACCGCGGCTACGACTCCTGCGGCGTGGCCCTGCACGTGGATGGCCAGTTGCAACGTTCGCGCAGCACCTCGCGCGTGGCCGACCTGGAAAAGCAGATCGCCGAAGTCGGCATGCAGGGTTTCACCGGCATCGCCCACACCCGCTGGGCCACGCACGGCGCGCCGGCCTCGCACAATGCCCACCCGCACTTCTCGCCCACCACCGAACAGGCGCGCATCGCGCTGGTTCACAACGGCATCATTGAAAACCACGACGAACTGCGCGCCGAACTGACCGCGCTCGGCTACGTCTTCCAGAGCCAGACCGACACCGAAGTGATCGCCCACCTGGTCGACCACATGTACAACGGCGACCTGTTCGACACCGTCCAGCAAGCCGTCAAGCGCCTGACCGGCGCCTACGCGATCGCCGTGTTCGCCCGTGAAGAGCCGCACCGCGTGGTCGCCGCGCGCCAGGGCTCGCCGCTGATCGTCGGCCTGGGCCAGGGCGAGAACTTCGTCGCCTCGGACGCGATGGCGCTGGCCGGCACCACCGACCAGATCATCTACCTGGAAGAAGGCGACGTGGTCGACCTGCAACTGGCCCGCACCTGGATCGTCGACGTCGACGGCAAGCCGGTCACGCGCGAAGTCAAGACCGTGCAGGCGCACACCGGCGCGGCCGAGCTGGGCCCATACCGCCACTACATGCAGAAGGAAATCTTCGAGCAGCCGCGGGTCATCGGCGACACGCTCGAAGGCGTCACCGGCATCATGCCGGAACTGTTCGGCGACGGCGCCTACAACGTCTTCAAGCAGATCGACCGCGTGCTGATCCTGGCCTGCGGCACCAGCTACTACTCCGGCCTGACCGCCAAGTACTGGATCGAATCGGTGGCCAAGATCCCGGTCAACGTCGAGATCGCCAGCGAATACCGCTACCGCGACAGCGTGCCGCACCCGAACACGCTGGTGGTGACGATCTCGCAAAGCGGCGAAACCGCCGACACGCTGGCCGCGCTCAAGCACGCGCGCAGCCTGGGCATGGAACACACGCTGACGATCTGCAACGTCTCGACCAGCGCCATGGTGCGCGAATGCAAACTGGCCTACATCACCCGCGCCGGCGTGGAAGTGGGCGTGGCATCGACCAAGGCCTTCACCACCCAGCTGGCCGCGCTGTTCCTGCTGACCTTGTCGCTGGCGCAAGTGAACGGCCGTCTGAGCGAAGAAGAAGAAGAGCAGCACCTGAAAGCCATGCGCCACCTGCCGGTAGCGATCTCCGCCGTGCTGGCGCTGGAGCCGCAGATCATCGCCTGGTCGGAAGATTTCGCCCGCAAGGAAAACGCGCTGTTCCTCGGCCGCGGCATGCACTACCCGATCGCGCTGGAAGGCGCGCTGAAGCTGAAAGAGATTTCCTACATCCACGCCGAAGCGTATCCGGCGGGCGAACTGAAGCACGGCCCGCTGGCGCTGGTGACGGAGGAAATGCCGGTCGTCACCATCGCCCCGAACGATGCGCTGATCGAAAAGCTGAAGTCCAACATGCAGGAAGTGCGCGCGCGCGGCGGCCAGCTGTACGTGTTTGCCGACGTCGATTCGCGCATCACCTCGGGCGAAGGCGTGCACGTGATCCGCCTGCCGGAACACTATGGTCTGCTGTCGCCGATCCTGCACGTGGTGTCCTTGCAGCTGCTGGCCTACCACTCGGCGCTGGCACGCGGCACCGACGTCGACAAGCCGCGTAACCTGGCGAAGTCGGTCACGGTCGAGTAATTCGACGGCAGTCAAGAAGGCTCCGCTGTGTACGCGGAATAAAGTCCGACACCAAGGAATAAAGTGTGACACCAAGGAATAAAGTGTGACACCGTGCGTCAGGCGATAAGTCACTAAAAGGGCAGGTTTTTTGAACAGGCCCTTTTTCATCAGGTCACGCAGCGAAACAAGGTCGCTGATTGCGAGAACACACCTAGTCACGACGGTGATCGCGCGGACTCTGCGGTTTCGAAAGGTCCCGCTGTCGCGGCCCACCCGGCAACTGTAAGGTGGTAAATCGCAGCTGAGCCATTCGCCTGCCCACGATATACCACTGCCAGCTATGGGGAACTCGCAGGTACCCTCGTTCAGCCACAATGGTGGGGGTCTCTTATTCCATATGATCAGCATGCTCTTTGAGAAGACTAGTTTGATCATTACGACAGACTCGGGCTTCTCAGAATGGGGACCCGCCAGCGATTCGCATGCCAAACCGTCACTTGAAATGGTGTGTGCAGATGCAAGGTGTACCGCGACCGGCGGGTCCCGCCCCAAAGCGGACTTCGACATGTGTATTAACCTGATCGCACGCTTCCGCGTTTATTCAAAAATCTTAGGCTATTGTCATTTGTTCCGCGTTGCATCATTCTGTGGAGGAAACTTCTCTCTCCCAACTTGATATGAGATCTGAATTCCGTTAAAAACTTCTATTTTTTTCGTTATTTGTACAACATCACCAACCTCAATAAATAGGTGATCACGTGCGGTCCATTTTAACTTCGGCTGGGGAGCATCAGTTCTATCAAAATATCTAAATACAAGTGTTCGCCGCTCCTCCGCTGCTCCTTTCTTATGCACGTGAACATACATCGCTGAATTGCCACCAAAAACGTCGCAGGTAGTATTGTATGAACTTACAATCAACTCTACACCATTGGATACCTCGGCCAGCGGAGTTTTTATGCAATTCGAATTATCCTCCCCAATCGGATCGGAATGGTTTTCCCAAACGCCGATAAAATATACGATTGCGAAAATTATTCCAGCAACCCCTATAGTAATTGAAAGTAATTTTTTAATTCTATGACTATTCACAAATTCACCAAGCTTCCTCTAATCTTCAACTAAAATAAGTGAATTAATTATGTAATTAAAGTCCGCTAGTGGCCGAACTCGGCCGATGTTCTTGGGGGGGGCATGCCCCATAAATTAACATGGAGGCAAATCGGAAAGCATCTGACCAGGTGCCTGCCTTTCGTCGACAATGGTTTCATCGCCGTTAGCTAGAATTCTCCGTACCAGCTTGCCACTAGAAACCCAACCTCCGTTCTCGGCGCTATGCCGCATTTCCACGGTATCGCCTCTGTCCAAAGCTTCAACAACACGATCGACGTTCACTACCGTATGCGGTTCAACAAAAGCGGCTCGCTCACCGTCAGCCATCGCCCACTCAACATGAGTAAGGATTCCGTTCTGGTCGTAACGTGATTTAGAAATGACATATAGACTCATCAAGACCTTCCTTGCATCGTCGTGAAAAAATGTATGCTGCGGGTAGAAGGCACTAGGTCAACCTAAACTTGGGAAGACAAACGGCACTGCGTAGAGAATCAACAAGTTGTTAAGCGCATGAGCGACATATGACGCCCAGAATGCAGGGAAATAGCCCCAAGGACGCATTGTCACGTATCCTGTGGCGAATAGTGCACCGGCGATTGCTGCGCATAGTCCGTGACCAAGTCCACCGTTCAAATAATGACCTACACCGAAAACAACTGCACCAACTGCGACGCACGCTTTGTCATCAAACCCCATCATTTTCGCAAGCTCTAGCGGAAGCAACTGAGCTATGAAAGTTTCCCAAAACGGAATAAAAAATACACCTAAAAACAATACACCTAAGGTTCCGACACTTGATAGAGACGCCGCAGCCGACTGTCCCAGAATTTCTTTCGGAAGTAAAACCAGCATCAAGCTGATTGCAGTCACCCCTGCTACAGCACTCACTCCACCAATGCAAGCCCCGACTAGAGAGGCAAAGCGATAGGGCCGATTTCCGACCTGCGAAGTTGGCCCTAGCTTAGCAAAGATTAAATTGTATGTGCTCATGCGAAGAGGGTAATTTTAGTCTGACTTCATAGCTACATTAGTGCGCAACAAAAAAATAATCTCACCTTCTGAGGCATCAGGCAGCGTCCGGTTGTGGCCGAATTCCGCCTAAGTTCAACCGCGATGATTGAGAACACTTGGCGCTTCTTCACAGTTCGTCAACATAGCGAAACGACCATTAACCTTTGCTACCAACGAGATGGGAACGGAGGTCGTGCCATCATCAACGGAGATGCGAACTTCCAACTCCTGATTCTCAAAGGTCCGCAATTCTTTTATCAATTGCGATACCGTCTTTCCCCGATTGGTCCAATTCGACATAAGTCTTCCTATCCTTTTTTTGTGAACCTTCTACTCGTCTGCTTGTGGCCGGTTTGCGACGAACCGTCGTTCATTAACTTGGTTTCCTGAACTCGTTGCCCGGTAGAATCATGCTGAAAATCTGGCGCAATATCTCATCTCCGTCTTTGGAGTTGGACAGCAGATACTGCCCCGACCAATTATCCCATCCGGCTGCGAGCACAATTTCACCCCGCACGAAATTAGGAGATATGCCTTCGTCCATCCCAAAAACTGCTGGGCCATCGCGACTAAAGCCCCAATCTGTCTCCAAGAAATGTGAGATAGCCATCGCCAATGGAGAATCGTAGTCACCAAAGTCAAGGCTTAAACATCCGTTTGATGCAGTGTGCAGTTCGGGCTTCATAGATTCAAAATAAATGCATATCGAACGGCGGCTCCTGGCCGAACTCGGGCGTCAGGTTACCACTCCCAAGACGGCAGTTCATCGTTCTCGCTAAGTTCACAGCCATAGAAGCTTGCGCCGCAGGCTCTGACTTCTTCTAGTTTTGCGCCATTTGTCTTTATCGACTCGATTGCGGCAAGCTCAAGTATTGCTCCAGTGAGGTCTGCATCTGAAAAGTTAACACATTTAAGATTACATTCTCTAAAGCTTACGCCGCGCAAGCTCGCGCCAGAGAAATCAGCATCAAAAAACCAAGAATGCTTTTCGAAGTCAGCACCATCCAGTTTGACTCCAACAAGGGATTCGCCGCTCAAGTCGGTATTCGGGAAGTGGCGTTCTCCAGCAGCATATCTCAGTTCAAGCTCAGCTCGGTTTTCAGGTGGTTTGTAGCTTTCGGTCGAACGTGAATTCATATAAAAACTTTCTACAACGACAGGCAGCTTCTGGCCGATATGCAACCAACGCGCCACCCTTGAAGAACACCGCCCCGAATAGCCCGATTCTTCAATCCGAGAACCCAAGGATTGCCGGTATCATTAAGGCAGGCTTCTATCGGCCAGCCAGGTGCTGTTTCAATAAGATGCATGAGCGATGAAGCGAACCCGAAGCATCCATCTTCCCCAAAAAGTCCGAGAAGCGCAATGGCCTCTTCGTCGGTGATTGGCCGCATGATTCCGCGATACTCGATTTCATATTTTCGAAGCGTCTCGACATCGCCGTCGTCTTCGCTTGGTAGCTCACCTAGCTCGACGAGCCTACGAATTTCAGCTCGCATATCTATTCCTCGCTAAATGCCATGGTCTGCTGTTGGCCGAAGCGAGCCGGTGGCAACAGTCAGATGAAGATATCATGAAATTCACAAAACTCAGCATTGAGCAACTCCGCCTCAGTCACTATTGCACGAAGTTCAAGCAGTGAATATTTTCGTACTTCTTGGTGAGCCGGCGGATAACCAAGTACATGCATCACACTTTGAGTATGTGCATGAAATGCCCAGCGACCATGTGCAAAGCGATTCCGGGTTTCACGCACGGAATCAGCAGCCATGTACCACACCATAACCTCAGAGAAATGAGCGGTGCTGTCTCCTCTCAGGGAAACAGCTGTGTTCAGAAAATCCCCGAGCTTGTCGTGAAAAGTTCCATCTGGCCCGACACGTAATGCTAGACTCAGCTCTATCCTCGCGAATGCTATAAAAAAACGTCCCAGCAAACGATGGGTCTCGTCTTCAATCTCTTCGCTAGTCAGCGTTCCGCTTAACGGCAACATCAATTCCCTTATTCCATCCTACAAATAAACGAGCAGCAGCTCCTGGCCGACGACAGTCACTTATCAATTTAACTTGGACTTAAAATCCGGTGCAGTAATCGGCCATGGTTTTTGGGGATAATAGACCTTTTGTAGAGCTGCTTGATGGGCTTTATGAGTGCGAGTAGAGCCCACATAGCCAGACCCCGGCAGTCGAGTGCTCTTGTTTACTGCTAGCGCCTGTAAGGGAGGAAGCCCTACTTTTTGGCAATATCTTTGAATTACGCCGAGGAACCAGCCTGCGGCCCTATGATGTAGCCCTAACTTTAAGCAGAGTTCACCGTAGGTAAAAGGCTGCCCCTTTTTGTGGCTCTATGCCGTTTTCAGTGGAAATTGACATCAGGCGAAGTGGCGCGTAACGCCGTGTTCGCGCGCCCCGGCGGTGAGCAGCGGATTGGACGGCAGGTGTTTGAGCTTGGCCATGCGTAAGTAAGCGATGGCGATGAAATTGGTCACGGTACGGAAGCCGCGTGCGGCGCGTTTGGTTTGCTGAAGCATTCCGTTCATGGCCTCGACATAGGCGTTGCTGCGGCCATCGAGCATGCCGCGCACCACGCCGGGCAGGCGCTCCGTGAGGGTGATGGCCAAGCGTTTGAATGGTTCAAGTCTGCAACGGCTGGCCCAGGATATCCAGCCCATCAGGTCTTGCTTGGCCTTGCTGGCGCAGTTGGCCGCGACAGCGCCGCGATAGACCTCGCGCAGCGCCTGCTTCAAGCGCCAGGCGCGTGCGCTTTTCAGGTTGGAGCGCTGCAACCAGTGCATAGAATTCGTCTGATGGTAAGTCCAGCTAACAGGATTTTTACGCATGCCCCACATCATCGCCTTGACCGCCTTGCGGTCTTCACCCAGCGCAGCGCGCACGGCTTTGGGCTGGCTACGCATTTCCTCCCGCCGCACCTCGTCCATGGCAGCATTGGCCAGCGCGATCACATGAAAGCGGTCATAGCTGATTTGGGCGCCGGGCAGCGTTTCGGCCACGCCCTTGGCATAGGCCGCGCTCATGTCCATGCAGACATGCTCGATCTCGTCGGCAACTCCGCCGTGCATCGCCAGTTCCTGTTTGAAGGCCGCCACCGTTGCATGGTCGCGCCCTGGCGTGACGAACAGCAGCCGGCGAGCCTCCAGATCATGCACGACGGTGACGTACTGGTGCCCCTTCTTGATGCTGGTCTCGTCAATGCCGATCACACGCACACCCGTCATGTCGTCGCGGTCACGCGCTATGTTCACATAGTGTTCGATGCGCCGCCAAAGCCGCTTCGACGCCACTCTCAACTGAGCAGCAGCCTGGGCCACCGGCAAGGTCTGGCACAACGACAAGGCAAGCGCTTCAAACAGCAACGTAAAACCACTGCCTGGCCGCGCCCACGGCACTTCTGCCTGCGTGGTCTTGCCGCATGCACTGCAATCCACACGCGGTACCTCGGCGTGCAACCAGGCCTCGTACTGAAAAAAATCCAGATGCCGCCAGCTACGTTTGATGCGGTCATGAACACCCTGGCCGTTCACGCCACAGGCAGGACAAGGCAGCTGTTTGGCATCGCACGACACCTCGAAATCGATCCGGCGCTTGCCCGTGTCGAGCTCAACTTTGGAAACATTCCAAGGCGCTTGCAGGCCCAGCGCGGTGGTGAACAAGGTTTCGACGGCAATACTCATTGGGGACTCGTGAACTCAGGAAGTGGCGGTAACCGACATGTTACCCGATGTCAAATTCCACACGAAACGGCATAGAGCCCTTTTTGTTTGCCTGTTTTGCCAAGATGGGCCATGCTCGAGCTGCGCGTTCAAACTGATCAATTTTCATTTTCATCTCCTAAACGAAGGGCAGCTCCTGGCCGCATGGAGGCATTACTGTTCATCGCCTCCTGGAAGTACGAGCGGGATGGAAAACTTTATTCTTGATGTAGATGAGCTTTCACCCCGTGACGAGCCATGTGTACCAAGGTTAACAGCGCCAAGAAGAACCCCAATACCTCCTTTTGTGTCGGTGGAACTTGAGTCGGCAAGCGCTACATCGAATTCGACAGTTTGAATTTGCTTTCCGTTGTTATCGGTTCGTACGCCTTTGACGTCTCCATATTGTGGTATGGAGCCAGCATCAGAGCCGTGCTGTTTTAATTCTGCACGAGCATTCGCTACGCCTACGACAATGTCGACCAAAGCTGTCTTAACGAAATCTTGGAGATTCATTTAGGTTCCTTTTTAATAGTTCCACATCTGCGTAAACGAAGCAACGGCCGCTAGTGGCCGGTAGCGGAGCAATCCACCCAAGTTAAGACTTTTCAGCAATTTTTCTGACTCATCGACTTGTGCGGCTTCCGGCCTGGGTTGCGTGGTTTTGAAACATTTTCGCGATGGCGATAGGTTCGTCCGGCAATCAGGTCGAGCATTCCCCGCAGCAGTTTGCCGATCTTTCTGCCGATCCCCGCGCCAAGCAGAAGAATGGGCAACAACGGCTTGAGTGCGGTGTGGGCATAGGCGTGGTTGACGCGTCTGTTGTCGGGCAGATCGGCGTCCGCATGCGCGGTTAGAGCGACGAGAGCCTGCAGATTGTCGCAGACGATTTTGGCGGCCACGT
>KB906725.1:88514-277296 GCA_000381565.1 Oxalobacteraceae bacterium AB_14 | reverse complement strand
GACACTTCCCGGACCAGCTGGGCTTGTTGGCGAAGATGGGCAAAGAAGGTGTCCAGTTCGGCCTGGATGCTCATCCGCATGCCCGTCAGCATAATGGCGACCAGCGTCGGCAAGGGCAGCTTGCGACAGCGCGAAAACGCAGTCGGATGGTCCGCGTGGCGCGCATCGAGGAGGAATTCTGTTGAGCATAGTCGGGCGGCGAAATCTTGAAACAGAATGGTCAGAACAGACATGGCAGGCAGTGGGAATAAAAATTCACACTGGCGGCCGCACTTTTAATACGGTGTCAAGTATATATTTGCAAATATTGAAAATAAATTATTTAACCGCGCACATTTTCCTTAACTTGGGTGGATTGGGTAGCGGAGTCTGCCATCTATCTGTTCCGCTTACGCTCACACTCGACATCCCAACGGGTCAACCGCCTTCTTGCGTAACCAGCGACTACCGGATTGTCCCACATCGCAATTCGCTCCAGTGCTTGGTGTGCTTCGTCACCACCGATATCGGCTAGTGCCCAAGTGGCCTTTCTAGCTAAACCGAAGCGCTCATCGTATGCGAGGTACGAGAGGTTCATACCTGCGACACACTCAAGCGCAGGAACGTCTTGGGTTTCACCAAATTTCTGGATGAGAACAACCGCGTCCTCATGCATCGAGTGCCAGTCCGCCATACAGAGCTCGCCCATTAACGGCACAATTTCGTCCGTCTCTTGATCTTGAAAAGCAGAGCGCAGAACCTTCTCAACTTGCAACCCGTCCTTGTTACGAATGGCTATTTGTAAGTCCTCGAAATAACCCGCTCCCTCGATTAAATTTCGCAAGAATTTTGGCAGCATTGAAGAGGCTTTCACGATGCATTAAATAGGTTCGCAATTATTTTTCTAATGGTCTGGTTTGGCCGGGTGCGGAACTGCTATATGGAGTCACACTCTACCTTGCTTCCGCACACTCAGTTTTTGTTCGGTAAACGCGGCCGTTAATGGGCGAAATATGAACACCATAATCGCGATCATAATTTCGAACATGTCCGTTTCCAGGTACAACGACGATGCAACCAAAGTACCACACGGCATAATACTTACTGCTAATGTTCGAGTGTTGAAATCCCACGACCGTGTCAGTGCCACCCGCATCCTTAATGGAAATAGCGAGGTCATCTATTTTGTATTCGCACATAACGCCGTTGTTCTTTGTTTGCTGGCATTTTGCTCCGCCGAGTACTTTTTCGAACAACTCCTCTTGCAACTGGGTTGCTTCAACCGCCGCAGGCATCATAGCAGTTATCAAGGCGATAAGAATTAGATAACGGTTTAGTGAAAGCATAGGTGAGCATTCATAAAGTCGTGAAGGTCCGGTGTTGGCCGATGCCGGAAGTTCACACGCTACTTCTTCGGCTTCGGAATAAAAAATTTTGGCGGAACAGTCCGAAGAAAAATGCAAAGCGCACCGAACGCAATGAAGCCGGTAATCTTAGCCAGGTGAGAGCCGGGGAAGAGCAACTCCCACACCACCGCGCTAGCAATGACCAATCCCAGAACGATGGTAACGATATTGATGTAACGTTGCATATTTTTTCGGTCCATCTTCTACTCCTAAAACACTAGCCGCTTGTGGCCGTTAGCCACAGTGGTCGGAATTCAAGTAAGCCGTTAGCTCTGCAGCGTCCATTTGAGATAGGGAGTCTTCAATCATCTCAAGCGCTATAAAACCTTCACGACTACGCACGAAGCTTGTTTCGATATCGGTCAGTTGCCGTTGCAGAATTCGTTCGCAATCGACCAGAATCTTTTCTCGCCAAGTGTTGGCTATTTTCTTGTTGTTCTTCATGTTCTTCTCGCGATGGTCTGCTGCTGGCCGTTAAGAGAAGCTACTCTTTTCGCCGCACCTGCATCGAAATCGCTACGTTATATTTGCCTGGCAGGCTGTAAGAGCTAAAGATCCAGTCTGCAAACGGTCCAGTCGGCAATGCAAGGTGGTAAACCGATCCAGTGACATTGGGATTGCCGCCGATCGGCTCCTCACTTACTTTGAAAGGCGTGGACGGGGGAGGTAAGGCTTTCTTTAACTCCTCTTGCACGGTGGCTCGGTCGTCAGCATGCGCAAAAACCGTACACAGTCCGCCTTGCTCAAGGACGATTGCAAGTCCCTCGCCAACATAAACACTTCCAGCCGAGCCATGGCGCAGCAGAGTTTGTTTTTGCTCGTCAGTCGCTGGACTAAGCCCCAACTTCTGAGCGCTCACTTCGCCTTGGCTTACGTTGCCAAGTGCGCCCATACATACTTTGAAAAAGCTATCTATAGGCTTCACCACTTGCGCATCAGCGCCGTTTGCGAAAGCAAGTCCGAGCAACGAAATACATAATTTCTTCACAGATTTCCTTCTTTATTACACATACATCCGGCGGCTATTGGCCCGAAGCCGACGCTGACAGAACTATGGATGTTGATGAATGGTAATGCGTAACTTTGCTATTTTTGTGCCGCTCCATCGTTTCGGAGGGTGTAAATAATTTTGTGTAAACGGTCATTTGGCAGGACACTGCCGCCATCAAGGAGAAATAATGACCGTTGTAAAGCGTAACAAGCGGGCCAAGCCCGATCCAGAACTGCTCAAACTGGCCGACAGCCTGCTGGCCAACTACCAGAAGCCCGAGGACCTGATCGGTGAAAACGGCCTGCTCAAGCAGCTCACCAAGATGCTGGTGGAGCGCGCCCTGGAGGTCGAGATGACTGGCCACCTGGGCCACGACAAGAGCGGCGATGTGACCAACGGTACCGCCAACACCCGCAACGGCCATAGCACCAAGACCCTAAAGGGCGATTTCGGCTCGCTGCCGCTGGATGTTCCCCGCGACCGCCAAGGAACGTTCGAGCCGCAGATCGTCGTCAAGCACCAGACCCGCTGGACCGGCTTCGACGACAAAATCATCTCGCTCTACGCGCGCGGCCTGAGCGTGCGGGAAATTCAAGGCCACCTGGAGGAGATGTATGGCACCGAGGTGTCACCCACCCTCATCTCCAACGTCACGGACGCCGTCAGCGAGGATGTGAAGCTCTGGCAGGCTCGTCCGCTCGACGCCGTGTACCCGATCCTGTATCTGGACTGCATCCATGTGAAGGTGCGCGACAACGGCGCGGTGCGCACCAAGGCGGTCTACCTGGCCATCGGCGTCAACATGGAGGGCCACAAGGAGGTGCTGGGCCTGTGGATCTCCCAAACCGAGGGTGCCAAGTTCTGGTTGCAGGTCGTGACCGAACTCAAAAATCGCGGCGTGCAGGACATCTTCATCGCCTGTGTCGACGGTTTGAAAGGCTTCCCTGAAGCCATCGAGGCAGTCTACCCACAGACCACCGTTCAACTATGCATCGTCCACATGGTGCGCAATAGCTTGAACTTCGTGCCCTGGAAGGCGCAGAAGGAAGTGGCCGCCGATTTGAAGCTGATTTACAGCGCGGCCACCGTCGACGAGGCTGAACTCAGGCTCGCGGAATTCGAGGAAAAATGGGATAAACAGTATAAACCAATAAGCCAGTCTTGGCGCCGCAACTGGGCCCGCGTCATACCGTTCTTCGACTACCCGCCGGAAATCCGCAAGGTGATTTACACCACGAACGCGATTGAATCGATTAATATGAGCCTGCGAAAAGTCACCAAGGCCCGCAGTTCCTTCCCGACCGATGATGCAGTCAGCAAGTTGTTTTACCTCGCGCTGAACAACATCAGCAAGAAGTGGACGATGCCGATACGGGACTGGAAAGCAGCGCTGAACCGCTTCGCCATCCAGTTTGAAGACCGGGTACCGCAGGCTTAAACGAAAACCCGTTTACACAGAATCCAGTACACCCCCTCGTTTCGCTCCTAACCCTAAGTACCTTCTGAAATAATGACAGCCACAACCCAACATCCTAAAGCATTCATTTCCTACAGCTGGAGTAGCGTGGAGCACGAGCAATTCGTCCTTGAGTTGGCGACCGCATTACGCAATCATGGCGTCGACGCAATACTCGACAAATGGGATCTAAAGCCCGGACAGGACAAGTACGCGTTTATGGAATCGATGGTAACTGATAGCGCCGTATCGCGCGTGCTGGTTATCTGCGATAGGATATATCAGCAGAAAGCAAATGCGCGTGCCGGCGGCGTTGGCACGGAGTCGCAAATTATCTCTCAAGAGTTGTACGGCAAGGTCAAACAGACCAAATTCATCCCGGTCATTTGCGAGTACGACGAAGATGACCAAGCCTGCCTGCCAGTATTCATGAAGCACTTGATTTATGTCGACGTGTCGAGCGACGAGCGCTACGGTGCTGGTCTGGACGAATTGCTTCGGCTGATCTACGAACAACCTTTACATGAAAAGCCACGACTAGGTGCACCTCCAGCATTTACAAGCAATGCTGGACAACCTTATGCAAAAGAACTGGCCGCAGCTGCACGTGCAATTCAAGATGGAAAGCCAAATCGTCAAGGATTAGAGCATCTTTTATTGAAGAGTGTTCTTGGCGAGATAGAGCGGCTTTACTCGGAGCCCGAGGGCAATGACTATCATGAAAAGATATACGCCGCGATTCAAGCAACCAAGGGGCTGCGTGATCAAATGTCCGATTACTGCGAGACAGTCGCAGCCTTTTCAAACGATGACCCCAGTGCCATTGGCCCTGTTATAAAGCTTCTGGAGGGAATCGGCACCCACTTTGGTCCCCCGGAAAATAAAAGCCACTACTATGCTGGATGGGCCGATGTCTATCGGTACTTCGCATTGGAAGTACTGTTAATCCTTGTCGCAGCGCTCATCCGGCATACATGTTGGAAGTCACTGCGTCGTATAGTCACTACGACATTTATTGTTCGCGGCCGGAATGGCGAGCTTAAAGCCGAAGGATTCTTCGTCTTCAACACTTCCATCGTTTCAATAGATGATCACCGCAACCGCGCGCTGAATTTGCAACGCGTATCCGTTTCGGCTGACCTGTTAAAGGAACGCAGCGCAACAGATAAGACAACGTTCCTCGAATTGCAGGAGGCTGACGTTTTCCTGACGCTTGCTGCTGTCGCCAAAATGGACTTGAATTCAGGGGGATCCAGCCACTTTTGGACTCCACGCACCGCAGTCTACTTCCACTACTCGGCGCAACTGCCTTTGTTTATTAGGGCAGGTGATGAGCATACCCGAAATGGGATTCTGTCAGCTTTGTCAGTAGAGAACGGGGCAGCCTTGAAATTGAAGTTTGACGAAGTCAGCAAGCTTTTCAACGGCTTCGGAAGATTAAGTCTCGGCACCTTCAGTGATTTCAATTTTCTCGATGCAGTGAATGCTGAGAAGTTGACGCGCTGATAATCACCAAGATGTGATGCATTTATGGACTGAATTAGGTGGTTTGTCTGCCTACTGAATCCGCGGCAAGAGTGGTCAGTCAAAATATCAGAAGGCAATGGCTATACACAAGCGGGGTAATGTATGTACACAGGATTCTGGATAGATGATAAGTTCATATGGGGGCCACAGCAATCTGGAAAGTACTGGATCGATGATGGTTGGATTTGGGGCCCTCAGAACGGTGGGAAATACTGGATTCAAGATGGGTACATATGGGGGCCAGTCGATGGGGGTAAATTTTGGATTGATAACAATTATATCTACGGCCCGCACAAGAATCTTCCTTGGCTTCGTTGATATGAACTGAGCGGCGGCCTTGGGAAGCAGACCGTCGCTATCTCTAATGTGACCGCAGCCCACGCTGAGCGTTGGTGGAGCCGCATACGAACGAGTGGCGGCGGTTATTGGGAACAGGTACCTGTTGCACATGAGAAGTGGCGATTATCTCGTGGCTTGGATAAATACTCGCCACAGCTATTAGGCTGGATCAAGGTCGAGGCCCAAAGGCTCTAATCAGAGGCGCTTGCCTTGGGGGAACTCATCGTCGTGTTGAAGAAGACCAGCAGACGTTAGCGTGGAACGCCACGTGGCTATTTCGTAGTGTCAAACTTTATTACTGCAAGATTTTGGGGGCAAAGTGGTCAAGCTAATTTAGTGTCAAACTATATTCTGTTGGCTATTGCTTCTCTAATGACTTAACTCTTTGATTTGTATGAGAATGAAGTGTCAAACTTTATTCCGCGTGCACATCCGCCGCGACCCACAAAGACGCAGCGAAAACGCCGACCCATGTGAGGTCGGCGTTTTTTTAATCTGGCGCGGTTATTGTGGCCGTTGGTAACCGCTGTCGGCCAGCAGGCGTTCGAAGTCCCTGGCGTTGAGGATGTCGACGATGGCTTGCTTCTTGTCCTTGGCTTGCTGGTAATACGCCTGGCAGATGCGGAAGCCCATGAAGTAGCCCAGGTCGGCCGGACGTCCGATCGCCTCGTTGGCGCCGCCGTACAGCCATTTGCTCAGATCGCTGCCCCGCATGGCCGCAAAGAATTCCTGCTTCAGTTGCGCCTCGTGCGCGTAGCCGTAGGCGTAGAGTTTTTCGTTGAAGTTGCCTTGGACGACCAGCGAGGCCACGAAGTCGGCGCCGCCTTCCTTGATGGTGTGGCCCAGCAGATTTTGCGGCGACATCTTTTGCTGGAAGTGCATCAGCTCGTGGGTCACAAGCGACGGCATCAGCGCAAAGGAATTGATGACGTTCTTGTGCCACGGCGTCAGTTCCTCGGTCGGCACGCCCGGCGCCATGGTGAACATTTCAGTGCCGATCAGCAGACCATCCTGCGAGGCGGTGCCACCGGAATTCATGGCGCCGATCAGGAAGTACACATCGGGAAAGGTCGCCTTGTCGTACATGTCCTTGAACTTGCGCATCGCCGCGCGCACCGCGGGTTCCGACTGGTTCACCTGCAGCGTCAGCGGACGGATCGCCGCGTAGTACTTGGGCCGCTTGCTGATGGTGGCGTACAGGTTGGCGCCGCTGACGATACGGTGCGCGATAAAGCCCTGCAGTCCGGCACTGCCGGCGTCCAGGTACTGCTGGTCGAGCAGCTGCGCCGGCGCGCCGGACGCCGGCAGTTGCTCGTAGACTTTCCAGAAGCGGTCGATATCGCTGGTGATAAATTTGAAGTGCCCTGGATCCGCGTGCGCGGCCTGGTAGGCGTCTTCGTTGGCGGCAGCGCGCTTGACGATGGCCGGCCAGCGCGGGTTGCCGCGCAAGGGCTCAAGCTCGGGGTCTTCCTCGAGCACGTCGGCCAGCCGCATGCCTTCGGCCACGCCGTTTTCCAGTGCGGCCAGCGCCTCCGCGTGGTTGCCGGCCTTGAGGTAGGCGTCGGCCAGGGAGTACATCAGCGTGGCGTCGCGATAGCCGCCCTCGCGCGCGGCGCGGTAGGCGCTGATCGCCGCCGCGTAGTCCTTCTTCTCCAGCGCGGTGTCGGCGGCGTTGGCCAGCTGGCGCGGCGATTGCTGCGCCTGCGCCGCGCACATGGCGGCGGACAGGCACAGGGTCGCGCTCAGTAAAGTGCTCAGTTTCATCAGGTTTCTCCTTGGATTTGGAGACGCCATGATAATTGGTTAAACCACAAGATCGAGGCCGCGACGACGCACTGCCATTTGGCGGGAATAGAATGCGGAAAAGCCGACACGGGCGTTTTTTTCACCAGTGCCGCTTCCGGTAGGCGATCGGGCGCTACTGCCCGCCGCAGGCCACGGACGAACCGTCGGACGAGGCCTGGCAGAACGGCGCCGCGCCGCCGCAGGCGACCTGGTGGCCGTCGGCCGAGTGCTCGCAGAACGGCGCCTTGCCGCCGCAGGCGACGTGCTGACCGTTCGCCGACTTCTCGCAAAACGGCGCGGCGCCGCCGCAAGCCACCTTGCCGCCATCCTTCGATTTGGCGCAGAACGCCGCCGCGCCGCCGCAGGCGACTTGCTTGCCGTCGGATGAGGTCTCGCAGAAACCGGCCTTGCCGCCGCACGCGACCGTGCTGCCGTCGGCCGATTTCTGGCAGAAGGCGGCGGCGCTGCCGTAGGCCACCGATTTGCCGTCCGGCGAGCTCTGGCAAAACGGCGGGCCGCCGCTGGCGCTCGATGGCGCCGGGCCGGACTGCGGCACGATGGCCACGCAGCCGGCGCACAACAAGGTGGCAATCAGGGTCAAGGTAGAGTGTACTGCCTGCGAAATGCGCATTGTTTTCCTCAGAGTGGCTGTTGATCTTTTGCTACGATAACCGAGCCGAAGGCTGGCGTCCATGCTAACCTTTGCCGGGTACAGAAGCTGTCCCCAATTGGTAGAGAGGAATCACCATGCAGACCCCGAAATCTGACACCCGCGCCGCCGAGGCGGCCCTGACCGACTGGCACCGCGCGCTGGAACTGCATGACTGGGGCGCGGTCGACGCCGGGTTGACGGCGCAGTTCCTCATGATCGAGCAAGACCGCATCCTCGACAAGGCCGCCGTCCTGGCGCTGCTGATGTCGAGCGCAGCGCTGGGCCGGCAACGGGCCGGCCTGCATGGATTCCGCACCCAGGCGCAGGGCGACGTCGCCTGGACCACGGTCAGCAACGACGCCGTCTGGATCGCCAGCGATGGCGCGGAAACCCCCTACGGCTTTCTGGAAACGGCGGTCCTCAAGCGCGACGGCGACGCCTGGCGCATCGACCGCTACCACGCGACCCGCCTGGCCAAACGCTGAAAGCTGCAATTTCCGCCTATCGCGGCAAGCTGCTGATCGGCTACGTCGCGCCGGGCAAGGCCAACTTCGTGTTCGTGTTGATGTCCACGCTGCGCCCGCTGGGCGCGCGCATCGAGCGCCGCTACGCGGGCGCCGCCGCCGCTTGAGCCCGGCCTAGACCTCGCTCCACTGCCGCAGCAGGTTGTGGTAATGCCCGGTCAGGCCGACCAGTTCCGGGCAGTCGCCCAGGCGCGCGCGCAGGCTCTGGATGTTCTGGTCCAGCTCCAGCAGCAGCGTGCGGCGCATATCGTCGCGCACCATGCTCTGGGTCCAGAAGAAGGAACAGACCCGCGCGCCGCGCGTGACCGGCTCGACCCGGTGGATGCTGGTCGACGGATAGACGATCAAGTCGCCGGCCGGCAGCTTGACCTCATGCTCGCCATACGCGTCGGTGACGATCAGCTCGCCGCCGTCGTAATCCTCCGGATCGCTGAGGAACAAGGTCGACGACACATCGGTGCGCAGCCACTGCGCGGTGGCGGCCACGCGCCGCAGCGCGCCGTCGACATGGGCGCCGTAATGCTCGCCGCCGGCGTAGCGATTGAACAGCGGCGGACAGGTGCGCAGCGGCAGCGCCGCCGCAAAGAACAGCGGACTGGCCGCCAGCGCCGCCAGCACTTCCGCGCCCAGTTCCTGCGCCAGCGCCGAGCCCTCGGCCAGCTGGCTGTTCTGCTTGACCAGCGCGCCCTGGGCGCCGACCGTGCCGCGGCCGTCGACCCAGTCGGTCTGGTCCAGCCGGCGCCGCATGGCGGCCACTTGTTCGCGGCTCAGTACGGCGGGGATGTGCAGCATCATGGAAAACTCTCCTTAAAAAAAAGCCCCGCCGGTGAGGACGGGGCCAGCATGGCAGCAAGGCTGCGGCTTAGAACTTGAAGTTGGCGCTCAGGCTGGCCGAGCGCGGCGCGCCCGGGGTGTAGCGGTAGCCCGACTTGTTGATCGCCTGCACATACTGCTTGTCGGCCAGGTTGTAGACGTTCAGGCGCAGGTCGACGTGCTTGTTGATCGGGTAGCTAGCCATGGCGTCAACCACCCAGTACGCATCGGCAAAGGCCGGGGTGCCGACCGCGCCGTCGGTGCCGCGCATCAGCTTGTCGCTGAAGCGGGCGCCGCCGCCGATCTGCAGGCCCATCGGCAGCGTGTACGAGGTCCACAGCGTGAACGCCTGTTTCGGCGTGTAGCTCAGCAGGTTCTCGCCGGCGGCGGTCACCACCTTGCCCGACACCACCTTGGTCGACATGCGGGTGTAGCCCGCGCTGATCAGCCAGTTGCGCATCAGTTCGCCGGTCACGCCCAGCTCGATGCCCTGCACGCGCTTCTTGCCGGTCTGGAAGAAGTTGGCCGCGTTGTTCGGGTCGACCTCGATCTCGTTGCGGACGTCGGTGCGGTAGGCCGCGGCCGACAGCGACAGCTTTTGCTTGAGCAGGTCCCACTTGGTGCCGAGCTCGTAGTTGGTGGTGATCTGCGGATCGTAGTTCGGGTTGGCCGAGCTGTTGGCGGCCGAGCTCAGCGTGAAGTTGGTGCCGCCCGGCGGCGCCTTCGACGTCGCCACCAGCGCGTAGACGCTGCTGTCGGCGGTCGGCTTGTACAGCGCCGACAGTTTGCCGTTGAGCAGGTTGTCCGAGGCCGTCAGCGATTTCGCCAACAGCGTGCCGGCCGGGATGGTTTGCGGCGTGCTCACCGCCTGCACGGTCACGCCGTTGTAGCTGGTGTTGTAGTGGTCCAGGCGCACGCCGGCGTTGAAGATCCACTGGTCGCCCAGCTTGGCGGTGTCGAACAGGTACACGCTTTCGGTGCTGGTGCTGCCGTCGCCGCGGGCGCCGTTGCGCACCAGCCTGACCTGGGCCGGCGTCACCGGCTGGCTGGCATCCGGATGGTAGATGGAAACCAGCGGCAGGCCGGTGGCGCCCGGCGCGTTGACGTTGGTGTAGTTGGCCTGCTTCTCGTTGATCAGTTCCAGGCCGGCCACCACGGTGTGCTTGAGCGCGCCGCCGTCGAAGCCGGCGGTGACGGTGGTCTGGTTGGTGATGATTTCGTTCAGCTGGTCTTTGTAGTTCAGGTTGGTGCGCGCCATCATCCAGCTGTCCGGGTTCGAACCGGCGACGACGTTGCGCAGGTTGGCGCCGGTCGACATGAACGAGGTCAGCAGGTAGTCCTGCTTGGTGCGGCCGTAGCGGGTGGTGCTTTGCAGCTTGGCGCCGCCGGCGAAGTCGTGCTCGATGCGGGCGGTGAACATGTCGGCCTTGACCTGGTCGAAGTCCAGCACCGAACCGTAGAAGTTCTTCGGATCGACCGCCTTGGCGCCGGCCATGAAAGCGAAGCTCGGCCCCAGCACGGCCGGAGTGGTGCCGCTGGCCGCCTTGAGGACGACCGGCGCCGGCGGGGTCCAGCCCGGCAGGCCGATGGTCAGCACGCCGCCGTCGGGGATGTTGTCCTGGTCGACGTGCAGGTAGTTCAGGTAGACGCGGGTCGGGCCGTTCAGGCCGAAGGCCAGCGACGGCGCGATCGCCCAGCGCTTGTTCTTGACCACGTCGCGCGCCGGATTGCCGCTGTCCTGGTCGAGCAGGTTGAGGCGGAAGGCGGTGCCGGTGTCGGCGTTGATCACCTTGTTCAGGTCGGCGTTGGCGCGTTTCTGGCTGCCGCTGCCGACCGTGAGCGAACCCATGTAGGCGTCTTCCAGCAGCGGCGTCTTGCTGACCAGGTTGATGGAACCGGTCGGCGAGCTGCGGCCGTTGTCGGTGCCGGCCGGGCCTTTGAGCACGTCGATCTGTTCGATGTTGAAGGTGTCGCGCGAGATCGAGCCGACGTCGCGCACGCCGTCGACGTAGATGCTGCCGGAGGCGTCGAAGCCGCGCATATAGATGCCGTCGCCGGTGGTGGTGCTGCCGTTTTCGCCCAGGAAGAAGGCGCCCACGCCGGGGGTGTTGCGCAGCGCTTCGGTCAGCGTGACGGCGCCCTGCTGTTCGATCAGCTCCTTCTTGATGACCGTCAGCGACTGGGCGGTGTCGACCAGTTTCTCGGTGTACTTGGCGGACGAGGCCTTGTCGGCCTTGAAGTCGTTGATGGCGTCGCCACGCACTTTGACTTCCTGCAAGGTCTGGTTGCTGCCGGCCACGATTACCGGGTCGGCGCCGGCGTCGGCCGCGTGGGCGGCGACCGGCAGCAGCATCACGGCCAACGCCGCGCTCATCTGTTGATTGAAGCGCGATTGCGCGTGTTTGCGACTCTTAATCATTTGCATCTTTCTTCCGAGAATGTAGGCGGCTGGCTGCGCTGGGCTATTGCGTGCTTGCGTCTGGCTGCCGGATCATGGCGATTTCATGCGGAGGATTGTAACAATGCAGTCGCTATTTGTAAATGCGAATTATTATCAATAGCGTTTCGGTATGCGAAAAGCGGCCGCGCCCCGGCGGCGGGCCGGGGACGCGCAATGTGAGCGATGGGAGGCGGCGGGGTTAGGGCTGTTCGGCGTCCAGCCAGGCGCGGGCGCGGGCCAGCGTCTGTTCCAGCTCGGCGCGCACGGTTTGATAGCGTTGTTCGAGTTCGTCGTCGCGCTGCTCGTTGATGGCGTTTTCCGCCTCGACGGTGGCCTGGATCAGGCGCTTGGCGCCCAGCACGCCGACCGCGCCGCGCAGGCTGTGGAACAGGCGGGCGGCGTCGCGCAGCCGTCCTTCCTGCAGCGCCTGGCCGGCCAGGTCGGCCGGTTCCATGCCGCTGTCGACGGCGCCGCGCACCATCTTGAGCATCACGGCGCGGCCCTTGGCGTCCTTGCCCATCACCCGCACCAGGCTGTCCATGTTGAAGACGGCGGCTTCGCCGGCCGGCATGGCGGCGGCCGGGACCGGCGTCGGCGCCTGGACCGGCACTGTTGCCGGCGCGGGCGCGGCGGCGGCCATGGCGGCCAGCAGCTCGTCGGCGGCCGGCATCGCCGCCGGCGCCTGGCCTGGCAGGTGGCGCTGCAGCACCGCCAGCATTTCGTCGACCTCGATCGGCTTGGGGATGAAATCGGAGATGCCGGCCTCCTCGCTGCGGTGGCGCTCGGAGCCCAGCACGCCGGCCGTCATGGCGATGATGGGCAAGGTCAGGCCCAGCTGCTGGCGCAGAATGCGGGTGGCGGTAAAACCGTCCATCACCGGCATCTGCATGTCCATCAGCACCAGGTCATAGCGGCCGGCGCCGGCGCGCAGCAGGTCGACCGCCTGGCTGCCGTCGGCCACCACGTCGAGCGTCGCGCCCGCGTGTTCGAGGATGCCGCGCGCCACAACTTGATTGAGCGCGTTATCCTCCACCAGCAGGAAGTGGCGGCCGGCCAGGCTGCCGGCGATGCCGGCCTCGGCCACCGCCTGCGGCAGGCCGTCGCTCTTGGCCGCCAGCGCCTGGTGCAGCGCGTCGAACAGGTTGGAGCTGGTGATCGGCTTGACCAGCACCACGTCGGCCTCCGGCGCGTTGGAGATTTCCTCCGCATGGTCGCGCGCGAAGGCGTTGACCATCACCACGATCGGCTGCTTGCCGCCGCCGGCCGCCGCGCGGATGCCCTTGGCCGTGGCCAGCCCGTCCATGCCGGGCATGTGCCAGTCGGCCAGCACCACGTCGTAGGTCTGGTGGTCCTGCTGGCTCTGGCGGTAGCGGCGCAGCGCGGCCGTGCCGGAATCGACCTCGTCGGCATGCCAGCCCCAGGCGCGGATCAGCTTGGCGATCACCTCGCGGCTGGTGCGGTTGTCGTCGGCCACCAGCAGGCGCAGATTGCCCAGCGCCGGCTTGCGGCGCTCGTCCGGCAGCTCGGGCAGCACCTCGAACGGCAGGCTGAACCAGAACCGGGTGCCCAGGCCCGGTTCGCTGTGGACGGCGATCTGCCCGCCCATCAGCTCGATCAGCCGCTTGGTGATGGCCAGCCCCAGGCCGGTGCCGCCGAAGCGCCGCGTGATGCTCTGGTCGCCCTGCGAGAAGGCCTGGAACAGCTGCGCCAGCTGGGATTCGGCCATGCCCATGCCGGTGTCGCGCACCTCGAAGCGCAGCAGCGCATGGTCGGCGTCGCGCGCGCTGAGCTCGATGCTGACCACCACCTCGCCCTGCTCGGTGAACTTGATCGCGTTGCCGGCCAGGTTGACCAGGATTTGCTGCAGCCGCATGGCGTCGCCGCGCAGCTGGCGCGGCACCGCCGGATCGACGCTGATCGCCAGCTCCAGCTCCTTGTCGCTGGCGTTCATGGTCATCAGGGTGGCCAGCGAATTCATGGTGTCGTCCAGCGCGAAGGCCACCGGCGACAACTCCATGTGGTTGGCCTCGATCTTGGAAAAATCGAGCACGTCGTTGAGGATGCCCAGCAGCGACTGGCCCGACACCCGCACCATGCTCAGGTATTTGCGCTGCTGCGGCGTCAGCGGCGTATTGCCGAGCAGGTAGGCCATGCCCAGCACCGCGTTCATCGGCGTGCGGATCTCGTGGCTCATATTGGCCACGAACGCGCTCTTGGCGCGATTGGCGGCCTCGGCGCGGTCGCGTTCGCGCTCCAGCTCGGCGGCGCGCGCCTCCACCTCCAGCCCCAGCCGGTGGCGCTCGGTGATGTCGGAAATCACCGCCAGCACCTTGGTGCCCTGGTCGGTGCGCACCGCGCTCAGGTTGACTTCGATCGGGAATTCGCTGCCGTCGCGGCGCAGGCCGTACAGCACCGTGCCGTCGCCCATGCGCACCGGTTCGGCGCTGAGGCGGTCGGCGAAGAACTTGGCGCGGTGCGCCGCATGCTGGCCGCGCAGGCGTTCCGGCACCAGCAGCTCCAGCGGCTGGCCCAGCACCGCCGCGCGCGGGTAGCCGAAGCAGCGCTCGCCCTCGCGGTTGAAGGTCTCGATGCGGCCGTCGACGCCGACCACCACGATGGCGTTGGGCGCGAACTCCACCAGGCTTTGCAGGCGGGCGTCGGCCGCCAGCCGTTCGTGCATCAGGGCGTTGAAGGCGCTGGTCAGCTGGCCGACCTCGTCCTGCGCATCGGTGGGCAGCGGCGTGAAGCGGCTGGGGTTGTCGCGCAAGGCGACGATGGCGTCGCGCAGCTTGATCAGCGGCGCCAGCAGGCGCAGGGTGACCCAGCCGATCACAGCGGCCGCGGCCAGCGAGGCCAGGCCGCTCCACAGCAGCAGCCGGTACAGCACGCCGTTGAACGGTTCGAACGCCTCTTCGGCCGGCAGCGAGGCCGCCAGCACCCAGTCCACCGACTTCAGCGTCTTGTAGCTGTTGAGGGTGCGCTTGCCGGCGCCGTTGATGCTGTCGACCGTGCCTTCGAAGTCCTGCTCCAGCGCGCGCGTGGTGGCGGCGTTGGCGTGGGCCTGGCGCGGCTGCAGCACGCGGCTCAGGTCGGGATGCAGCACGTACACCGGCGGCGTCGTGCGGGTCAGCGCGAAGTAGTAGCCGGTGCGGCCGACCTTGGCGTTGCGCAGGTGGCCCAGCAGATTGTCCTTGTACAGCCGCAGCACGCCGACCAGCACGCACACCACCTCGCCGCGGGCGTCCAGCACCGGCGCCACCATCTGCACGATGGGCTGCTTGCCGGCGCGGCCGATCAGCGGTTCGGTGATCATCGGCTTGCGGGTGCGCAGCACCGTCTTGAAGTAGTCGCGGTCGGCCGCATCGATGCCGACCCGGCCCGGCACTTCCGGCAGGTCGGCGACGATCGCGCCTTGCGGGCTGAGCACCAGCAAGTCGTCGAACAGCGCCAGCACCGCGCGGTCCTGGTAGTAGGCGCGCAGCTGGTCGGCGGAGCGGGCGATGGCGGGCGGCTGGTTGCGCGCCGAGACGGTGATGATATCGAGCAGCATCAGCAGCTTGTCGTCCAGCTCCTCGGCGGTGCGGTTGATCAGCGCCGTCTGTTGTGTGAACAGCACCTTGGTGAAGTCGTCCTGCATGCGGTGGGTCTGCACCACGGTCACCAGCGCGATCATCAGGACCGAGGTGATGCTGGTGGCCAGCGCAACTTTAGCCTTGATGCCGGGTGACTTCATGTCGTCCTTGGAGGCGGGGTCGGGCGGAGGATCGGAGAAATGCCAAACAGACAGCAAATTCTCCTATCAAAGCCCGGCCTTGGCAACAGGATTAACGCTGGGCGGCGGCAATGATCACTTCCGCCACCTTGGCCGGCTGCGACAGCATCGGCACGTGGCTGCTCTGCAGCGTGACGGTGGTGGCGTTGAGCTTCCTGGCGAACGCCTGCTGCAGCGCCGGCGCGATCATGCGGTCGTTGGCGGCGGCGATGTAGTAGCTAGGCTTGGTTTTCCACGCCGCCACGGTGGTGACGTCGCCGAAGGCCTTGGCATTGATCGGGCCCTGGGTGGCGGCGATCAGCGCGGCGCTGGCCGGGGACACGTCCGGCGCAAAGTTCTGGCGGACCGAGTCGGCCGGCAGCCACAGGTAGCCGGCGGCGTCGGCCAGCAGGCTGGCGATGCCCGGCGGCACGGCGTAGTCCTTGCCCAGGTTGGCCGAGGCCTCGCCCTCGGACGGCGCGAACGCGGCCACATACACCAGGGCTTTGATCTTGTCGCTGGTGCCGGCCTGGGTGATGACGGTGCCGCCCCACGAGTGGCCCACCAGCACCACTTTGCCGCTCTGTGCATCGACCACGCGCCGGGTCGCGGCGACGTCGTCGGCCAGCGAGCTCAGCGGGTTTTGCACGGCCACCACCTTCAGGCCCTTGGCCTGCAGCAGCGGGATGACCTTGTCCCAGCTGGAACCATCGGCGAAGGCGCCGTGGACCAGTACGACGGTGGTGTCGGTGGCCGGGGTGGCGGCGTGGGCGCCCAGGGTGGAGGCCAGCAGTGCGGTAGCGATCAGAGTGCGTTTCATGGTGTGGTCCTTGTGGTTGGGTAGTTGGCGATCAAGTAGTGCGCTACTTGATGCGTTGAACTATAGCGTGCAATTAAATCGCGTGCAAGATAAATATTTTAAATAATTTGTGATCATTCCGAATCCAAACGGCCGCCGCCCGCCTCTTAGCTGCCGAGGGACTTCCTCTGCGACGAAAAGGAGTGCACCATGTTTTATGTGAAAAACCTACCGAACTGGGAACGCGCGCTGCGCGTGGTGGCCGGCGTGATCGCGGCCTGGGCCGGCATCGCCCTGCTGGGCGGCGTGTGGGGGCTGGTGCTGGCGGCGTCGGCGGCGGGCATCGCCGCCTCCGGCCTGTTCGGCTTTTGCCCGATGTGCGCGCTGGTCGGCCGCCGCCTCGACCGGGCGGCCAAACAATCCGGGGGACTATGAGCCTGGCAGTACAACACCTGGCGGTACTGGACGCCGCCCATCGCGGCGATCCGGCGGCGCTGGCGCAGCTGCTGCGGCTGTGCCAGCCCGACATCCGCCGCTACGCCCAGCGCAACTGCCTGGTCGGCGACGTCGACGACGCCGTGCAGGAAGCCTTGCTGGTGCTGTCGCGTCGGCTGTCGTCGGTGCGCCTGCTGGCGGCGTTTTCCGGCTGGCTGTTCCAGGTGGTCAGGCGCGCCTGCCACCGCCTGGGGCGCGCCGCGCTGGGCCACGACCCGTGGGACGACGAGCGCGCCGAGCAATGGCTGGCCAGCCAGGACACGGCCGGCCTGCGGCTGGAACTGGTCAACGCGCTGGAGTCGCTGCCGGCCGACTATCTGCAGGTGGTGTTGTTGCGCGATTTCGCCGAAATGTCGATCGCCGAGATCGCCGCCGACATCGGCCAGAGCGGCGCCGCCGTCAAGAGCCGGCTGCACCGGGCGCGCCGGATGGCGCGCGAATACTTGATCGGCTAGCTGCGGCATCGGCCGATAATGACGACCAAAGGTCTACAATGAGGCCATGATACGAGAACTTCCTTCGCTGGTCCTGCCCAGCGCCAGCATCGAGAACCTCAAGGCCAGTTGCGCGACGTGCAGCATGCACCAGTTGTGCTTGCCGATGGGGCTGGACAACAACGATATGAACCGGCTGGACCAGATCATCGGCCGCCGCCGCAAGGTGGCGCGCGGCGCGCCGCTGTTCCGTATCGGCGACGCCTTCCAGAGCCTGTTTGCGATACGCCTTGGCCATTTCAAGACCTACCAGGTCAACCGCGACGGCGTCGAGCAGATCACCGGCTTCCAGATGGCCGGCGAATTGCTGGGCATGGACGCCATCAGCGCCGACCTGCACCACTGCACCGCGCTGGCGCTGGAAGACAGCGAAGTGTGCGAGATTCCCTTCGACAGCCTGCAGCAGTTGCTGGCCGATATGCCAACCTTGCTGCGCCACTTCCACCGCATGATGAGCCAGGAGATCACGCGCGAGCAGAGCGTGATGCTGTTGTTGGGGAATATGCAGGCGACCCAGCGCTTTGCCGCCTTCCTGGTCAACCTGTCGTCGCGCTACGAGACGCGCGGCTATTCGCCGCACACCTTCCAGCTGCGCATGTCGCGCGAGGAGATCGGCAACTATCTCGGCCTGACGATCGAGAGCATCAGCCGTTTGCTGTCCAAGTTCAAGAAGGAAGGCTTGCTGCGCGTGAGCAACCGCGAGATCGAGCTGCTGCAGCCGGCGACGCTGAAGGCCATCACCGCCGGCACCCAGACCTGCGCCTGAGGCTAGTCGTTCCCGCCTGCGCGGGAATGACTAGTTGCCGGCGGCCTGAGGCAAGTCCGCCTGCAGCGTCACCTGGCGTTGCGCCGGCCAGGTCCAGGTGCCGGCCAGGCGCCAGTCGCGTTTCTCGCCTTCGATCAGCACCACCCAGCGGCTGCGCTCGAGCATCGGCAGGCTGATCTGGAACGCGCCGAATTCATCCGGCTGCACCACCAGCTGGATATCCTTTTCCGGCAGCGTCGCGTGCGACAGGTGCACGAACAGCCGTTCGGTCTGGCCCTGGTCGCTGGCGGTGCGGCGCAGCTGGCCGTTCAGCGTGCCCCGCGTGGCGTCGTAGCCTATCACCGCCGACAAGCCCAGCGACGACGCCAGGCGGTCGCGCCGCAAGTCCTGGTTGATGGCCTTGCCCTGCTTGTAGTAGTCGCCCACCACCAGCGCGTCCTGGCGCGAATAGGCCAGCCAGCCGGTGTAGGTGCCGGCCACCACCACCACGGCCGGGCCCAGCATCAGCAGCCACGGCCAGCGCTGCTTCCACCACGGCGTTTGCGTCATCATCGATACGTTCATCTGATCCCCCTCAGCGCGGCACGAAAAACACCGCATGTTCCTCTACATGCAGCGACGGCTGGTCGACTGCGGTCAGTTCAATCTCGATCTTGTTCGAGCCCGGCTTGCCGGCGCCGTGCGCGCTGCGCAGGCGGACCGGATAGGCCTTGGTCTCGGTGCCCTCCAGCCGCACCAGGTCCGGCGTCACCTGCGTCAAGCTGGGCAGGCCGCTGACGCGGATGCGGTAGGTGTGCGCCTGCTCGGTGGTGTTCATGATCTGCAGGCGGTAGACGTTCTCGATCATGCCCTCTTCCACCTCGCGCCCCATGGCGCCGCGGTCGCGGATCACGTCCAGCTTGAGTGGCGTGCGCAGCCACAGCGCGGTGACGACCGCGACCACGATCAGCGCCAGGATGCCGGCGTAGATCTTGACCCGCGGGCGCAGCGTGCGCTGGCGGATCTCGGTCGGCGTGTAGTGCATCAGCAGCGCGCGCTCGGTGCTGTAGCGGATCAGGCCGCGCGGCTCGCCGATCTTGTCCATCACGCCGTTGCAGGCGTCGACGCAGGCGGCGCAGCCGATGCACTCGTACTGCAGGCCCTTGCGGATATCGATGCCGGTCGGGCAGACCTGCACGCACAGGCTGCAGTCGATGCAGGAACCGCCGTTGACTTCCTCGCGCTTCGACAGCGGCGCGCGCGGTTCGCCGCGCTCGCCGTCGTAGGTGATGATCAGCGTGTCGCGGTCGAACATCGAGCTCTGGAAGCGGGCATACGGGCACATGTATTTGCACACCTGCTCGCGCATCCAGCCGGCGTTGCCGTAGGTGGCAAAGCTGTAGAACAGCACCCAGAACCATTCCCACGGGCCGAAGCTCAGGGTCAGCACCTCGTTGCCGAGCAATTTGATCGGCGTGAAATAGCCAACAAAGGTGAAGCCGGTCCACAAGGCCACCGCGCCCCAGGCCAGGTGCTTGGCGCCCTTCTTGGCGAACTTGGCGGCCGACGGCGGCTGCCGGTCCAGCGCCATGCGGGCGCTGCGCTTGCCTTCGATCTGGCGTTCTATCCACAGGAAGATCTCGGTGTACACCGTTTGCGGACAGGCGAAGCCGCACCACACCCGCCCGGCCACCGCGGTGGCCAGGAACAGCAGGTAGGCGCAGATGATCAGCAGCGCCGCCAGGTAGATGAAGTCCTGCGGCCACAAGACCAGGCCGAAGATGTAGAACTTGCGGCTCACCAGGTCGAACAGCAGGGCCTGGCGGCCGTTCCACTGCATCCACGGGGTGCAGTAGAAGGCCAGCTGCGTCAGCCAGACAAACAGCCAGCGCAGCCGGGCGTAGCGGCCCGAGGTTTCGCGCGGATAGATTTCCTCGCGCGCCGCATACATCTTGATCACTTGTGGTGCAGGATCGTTCATTTTTCTGCCGTGGCGGTTTCTGTCGCCGCCGCGACCGGTGCGGTGGCTAACTGGTTGACGTCGTTCGACAAGCTCCATACGTAGGCGGCCAGCACCTGCACCTTGGCGTCGCCGAGGAAGTCGGCGAACGCCGGCATGGTGGTGCTGCGGCCCTTGCGGATGGTTTCCATGATGGTCTCGGCGCTGCCGCCGAACAGCCAGACCTTGTCGGTCAGGTTGGGCGCGCCGATGGCCTGGTTGCCGGTGCCGCCGGCGCTGTGGCAAGCCATGCAGGCGCCGAACTTGTCCTTGCCGAACACCGCCTTGATCGGGTCGTTGGTCGAGCCGGACAGGCTCAGCACGTAATGGGCGACGTTTTCCACTTCCTTGTCCGAGCCCAGCGCGGCGCCCATGGCCGGCATCACGCCGGTGCGGCCGTGCAGGATGGTTTGCTTGATGGTTTCAGGGGCGCCGCCGAACAGCCAGTCCTTGTCGGTCAGGTTGGGGAAGCCCTTGTTGCCGCGCGCATCCGAGCCGTGGCACTGCGCGCAATAGGTCAGGAACAGGCGTTCGCCGATGGCGTGCGCCTTGGGATCGGCCGCCACCGCTTTTAAATCCTGCTTCTGGTATTGCGCGAACAGCGGACCGTAGTCGGCGTCGGCCTGCTTCAGCTCGGCCTGGTACTGGCCCGAGGATTTCCAGCCCAGCTTGCCGGCGTAGCTGCCCAGTCCCGGGTACAGGAACAGATAGGCCAGGCCGAACACGATGGTGATGTAGAACAGCCACATCCACCAGCGCGGCATCGGCGTGTTCAGCTCGCTCAAGTCCTCGTCCCAGACGTGGCCGGTGGTTTCGCCGGCCTTGCCCTTGATCTTGGACTGCGAGTACAGCAGGATGCCGCAGCCGGCGATGCCGAGCAGGGTCAGCACCACGATGTACATGTCCCAGAAGCCGTTGGTGAAATCAGCCATGACGGTGCTCCTCGTCGTCGAACGGCAGCTGCGCCGCCTCGGCGAAATCGGCTTCCTTGTTGCTGATGAAAGCCCACCACAGGATGCCGGCGAAAGTGATGAAGGAAATCACCGTCATCACGCTGCTGGCGCGGTCAAACAGGTTCTCGATAGCCATGCTAGTTCCTCGTCTTGATTAATGTGCCCAGGCCTTGCAGGTAGGCGATCAGGGCGTCTTCTTCGGTCTTGTCCTTCAGCTCGGCCGGGGCGGCGGCGATCTCGGCGTCGGTGTAGGGATCGCCCAGGCGCTTGAGCGCCTTCATCTTCGGCACGATGCCTTCCGGCTCCAGCGCGGTCTGCGCCAGCCACGGGTAGTTCGGCATATTCGATTCCGGCACCACGTCGCGCGGATTGGCCAGGTGGGTGCGGTGCCATTCATCGCTGTAGCGGCCGCCCACGCGCGCCAGGTCGGGCCCGGTGCGCTTGGAACCCCACTGGAACGGCCGGTCGTAGACGAACTCGCCGGCGACCGAGTAGTGGCCGTAGCGTTCGGTCTCGGCGCGGAACGGCCGCACCATCTGCGAGTGGCAGTTGTAGCAGCCTTCGCGCACATAGATGTCGCGGCCCGCCAGGCGCAGCGGCGAGTACGGTTTCAGGCCGGCGATGGGCTCGGTGGTGGACTTCTGGAAGAACAGCGGCACGATCTCGACTGCGCCGCCGACGCTGACCACCAAGGTCACCAGCGCGATCAGCAGCCAGGGGTTTTGCTCGATCCACGAATGTGTAAACTTCGGTGAAAATTTCATGCTTTGCTCCGATATCAGGCGTGGCCGGCGGCAAGCGCGGGAATGCGCGCCACGGCGGTCTCGCGGTTACGCAAGGTCATCCAGGTGTTGTAGCCCATCACGCACATGCCGCTCAGGTACAGCAGGCCGCCGAAGAAGCGCACCACGTAGTACGGATAGGTCGCTTTGACGCCCTCGACGAAGGTGTAGGTCAGGGTGCCGTCGGCATTGACCGCGCGCCACATCAGGCCCTGCATCACGCCGGCGATCCACATCGCGGCGATGTACAGCACGATGCCGATGGTGGCCACCCAGAAGTGCAGGTCGATCAGCCTGGTGCTATACATTTTTTGCTGGCCGGCCAGGCGCGGCAGCAGGTAGTAGATCGAACCCATGGTGATGAAGCCGACCCAGCCCAGTGCGCCGCCGTGGACGTGGGCGATGCCCCAGTCGGTGTAGTGCGACAGCGCGTTGACGGTCTTGATCGACATCATCGGACCTTCGAAAGTGGCCATGCCGTAGAACGACAGCGAGACGATCATGAACTTCAGGATAGGGTCGGTGCGCAGCTTGTGCCAGGCGCCCGACAAGGTCATGATGCCGTTGATCATGCCGCCCCAGCTTGGCGCCAGCAGGATCAGCGAGAACACCATGCCGATCGATTGCGTCCAGTCCGGCAGCGCGGTGTAGTGCAGGTGGTGCGGGCCGGCCCACATATAGGTGAAGATCAGCGCCCAGAAGTGCACGATCGACAGGCGATACGAGTACACCGGACGCTCGGCCTGCTTCGGAATGAAGTAGTAGACCATGCCCAGGTAGCCGGCGGTCAGGATGAAGCCGACCGCGTTGTGGCCGTACCACCACTGGATCATCGCGTCCTGCACGCCCGAGTAGGCGGAGTAGGATTTGAACCAGGTGGCCGGCATGCTGGCGCCGTTGACCACGTGCAGGATGGTCACGGCGATGATGTAGCCGGCGAAGAACCAGTTGGCGACGTAGACGTGCTTGACCTTACGCGTCAGCAGCGTGCCGAAGAACACCACCGCGTAGGACACCCACACCACCGCGATCAGCAGCGCGATCGGCCATTCCAGCTCGGCGTATTCCTTGCCGCGCGTCAGGCCCATCGGCAAGGTGACGACGGCGCTGAGGATCACCGCCTGCCAGCCCCAGAAGGTGAAGGCGGCCAGCTTGTCCGAGAACAGCCGCACCTGGCAGGTGCGCTGGACCACGTAGTAAGAGGTGGCGAAAAGTCCGCTGATGCCGAACGCAAAGATGACGGCATTGGTGTGTAAAGGCCGCAGGCGGCCGTAGGTCAACCATGGAATGTCCAGGTTCAGCGCCGGCCATGCCAGCTGGGCGGCGATAATGACGCCTACCAGCATGCCGACGATACCCCAGACCACGGTGGCGATCGCGAATTGCTTCACAATCTTGTAATTGTAGTTCTGTGCAAGGTCCACTTGAAGTTCTCCCAAGAACGCTTTGATGATGTGTATCAAAGGTTACGTTTGCGAGACTTAAAAATCCTTGATGTGAATCAAAATTTCCCGGATCAAGTCAATCCGGTGGCGGCTTGTCGTCGTCCTGCAGCACGCGCAGCGCCGGGCCGACCAGGTCGTCGAACTGGCCGCCGTCCGAGGCGGCGAAGAAGATCCACAGCGCGGCGAACACCAGGATCACGCTGAGCGGGATGAGCAGATAGAGCGCCTCCATCATCGTCCCCTTCTGAGGCGCAGCGCGTTGGCCACCACCACGACCGAACTGAGCGCCATGCCGACGCCGGACAGCCACGGGTTGAGCCAGCCCAGCGCCGCCGCCGGGATCGCCAGCGCGTTGTAGACGCTGGCCCAGGCCAGGTTCTGGCGGATCACGCGCATGGTGCGGGCCGCCACGCGGGCGCTGTCGGCCACCGCTTCCAGGCGTCCGCACAGCAGCACCGCGTCCGCGTGGGCTTGCGCCAGCGCGGCGCCGGCGCCCATCGCGAACGAGACGTCGGCCGCGCTGAGCACGGCGGCGTCGTTGATGCCGTCGCCCACCATCGCCACCACCGCGCCCTTCTGTTGCAGGCGCTTGACGAAGGCCAGCTTTTCATCCGGCAGGTAGCCGCCGATGGCGGTGGCGATGCCGAGCCGGTCGCCGACCTGGCGCGCCAGCTGGTCGTGGTCGCCGCTGAGCAGCACCACGGTCTTGCCGGCCTGGCGGAAATAGTCGACCGTGGCCTGGGCGTCGGGGCGCAGGGCGTCGTGCAGGTGGAAGCAGGCCAGCCACTGGCCGTCGACGCCGAGGTAGACCGGGGTCACGCCGCTGCCGGCGTCGTGCGGCGGCGCCGTGCCGCTCAGTTCGGCCACGAAGCTGGCGCTGCCCAGCCGGTACAGGCGGTTGTGCAGCACGCCCTCGATGCCGCGGCCGGGCGCTTCGACCGCCACCACCGGCTGCCAGTCGGCGCGCGCGCCGCCCTGGGCCGCCGCCGCCGCGTTGACGATGGCGCGCGCCAGCGGATGGGCGCTGCCGGCGTCCAGCGCGGCCGCCACCTGCAGGCAGAACTCGGGCTGCATCAGGGCCAGCTGCACGATCTCCTGCAGCATCGGCCGGCCGTAGGTCAGGGTGCCGGTCTTGTCGAACACCACGTGGGTGGCGCGGTGCAGCGTCTCCAGCGTCTGCGGGCCGGTGATCAGCACGCCCTGGCGCAGCAGGCGGTCGGTGGCGGCGGCCAGCGCGGTCGGCGTGGCCAGCGACAGCGCGCACGGGCACGACACCACCAGCACCGCGATCGCGATCGGCCAGGCGCGCACGGCGCTGTCGCCGTCGAGCCAGTACCAGAAGCCGAAGGTGAACACGGCGAACGCCAGCAGCGCCAGCACGAACCAGCCGGCCACCTGGTCGGCCCATTGCGCGATGCGCGGCTTGTCGCGGCCGGCGCGGTCGATCAGCTTGACCAATTGGGACATGGTGCTGTCGAGCGCCAGCCGGGTCACGCGCGCGCGGATCACGGCGCCGGCGTTGATGGCGCCGCCCGGCAGCGCGTCGCCGACCTCCTTGGCCAGCGGCGCGCTCTCGCCGCTCAGCAGCGAGAGGTCGAGCACGGTGCGGCCGTCGAGGATGACGCAGTCGGCCGCCACCGCCTCGCCCGGCTTGATCATGATGACGTCGTCCACCTCCAGCGCGGCGGCCTTGACCAGCGTGGCCGCGTGGCTGTCCGGGTAGTCGGCCAGCAGCGTGGCCGAGGCCGGCAGCGCGTGCTGCAGGCGCTCCAGCGCGGCGCCGGCCTTGCGGCGCGCGCGCAGCTCCAGGTAGCGGCTGCACAGCAGCAGGAAGATGAACATCGTCACCGAATCGAAATACACTTCGCCCTGGCCGCGCACGGTGGCCGCCACGCTGCCGCCGAACGCGGCGGCGATGCCCAGCGCCACCGGCACGTCCATGCCCGGCGCGCGCGCGCGCAGGCTGGCCCAGGCGCCGCGCCAGAATGGCTGCGCCGAATAGCAGATTGCCGGCAAGGTCAGCAGCAGGCTGGCCCAGCGCATCAGCGCGGCCATGCTGTCGTCCAGCGTGCCGGACTCGGCCAGGTAGGCCGGCGCCACGTACATCATCACCTGCATCATCGACAGGCCGGCCACGAACAGCTGGCGGCCCAGTGTCTTGGCGGCCTGGCGCTGCTGCTCGCCGTGGCGCTGGGCGTCGTAGGGATAGGCGGCGTAGCCGATCGCGTGCAGCGCGGCCAGGATGTCGCCGGGCTGGCAGGCGTCCTGGCGCCAGCGCACGTACAGGCGCTCGGTGGCGACGTTGAGCTGGGCGCTGTCGACGCCGGGCAGCTTGGCCAGCCGCTGTTCGATCAGCCACACGCAGGCGGCGCAGCGTATGCCTTCGACCGCCAGCGTGGTTTCGCGGCAGTCCTGGTCGAGGGCGAAGCGCGGGTCGGCGTTGTCGTACAGGCGCAGTTCCGGCGGCAGCAGGTCGGCGCCCTCGCCGCTGGCGGCAAAGGCCGAGCGTTCGCGGTAGTAGGACTCCTGGCCCAGGTCGACAATGGTTTGCGCCACCGCCGCGCAGCCGGGGCAGCACATGGTGTGGGCCACGCCGGCGATTTGCACGGTCCACTCTTGCTTGACGGCGGCCGGCAGCGGCAGGCCGCAGTGGTAGCAGACGCTGGCGTCAGCCTCGGCGCCGGGCGGCGCGATGCTGCTTATTGATGTGGTGTCAGGCATAGGGTGTCCATCCAGTCGGGTGCGATGCCGCCGGCCGCGCGCGCCAGGCCCAGCGCGCCGAAGGCCAGCACCAGCAAGCCGCAGGCGATGCGCACGCGGCGCTGTTGCAGCGCGCGTTGCAGGCGGGCGCCGATCAGGCCGAGACCGGTCAGCATCGGCAGCGTGCCCAGGCCGAAGGCCAGCATGACGGCGGCGCCGTCGCTGGCCGAGCCGCTCAGCATCGCGGTCAGCAGCACGCTGTAGACCATGCCGCACGGCAGCCAGCCCCACAGCAGGCCGAGCGCGAAGGCCTGGTGCGGGTGCTTGGCCGGCATCAGCGATTTCATCATCGGCGCGATCGCCGGCTGCGCGCGCCGCCACAGCACGCGTCCGCCCTGCTCCAGCACGGCCAGGCCGCGCCAGGCGTCCATCAGGTACAGGCCCAGCGCCACCAGCATCAGGTTGGCCAGCCAGTAGAAGCCCAGTTGCAGCCCGGCCAGCGAGGCGATGCTGTGCGCGCCGCCGGCCAGGCCGCCCGCCAGCGCGCCGGCCGCCATGTAGCTGGCGATGCGGCCGGCGTTGTACGACAGCACGCGCGGCAGGGCGCCGGTGCTGGCGATGACGGCGATCGGTATCACGTTGCGCGGCAGCGGCGCGGTGCTCACCGACAGCGCGCCGACGATGCCGCCGCACATGCCGATGCAGTGGACGCTGCCCGCCAGCCCCACCACCATCACCGGCAATAACTGAAGTGCGTTCATGATGCGTTCATATCGTCTTCGAGTAGCGCAGCGGCTGTGGGCCGTCGGCGCGCGGCAGGTTCAGGTAACGGTCGAACACCATGCAGATATTGCGTATCAGCAGGCGCCCTTTCGGCGTCACGGTGATCCATTCCGGATCGACCTCCAGCAGTCCGTCGTGCTCGAACGCTTGCAGCTTTTCCAGCTCGGGGGCGAAGTACTGCGCGAAGCGGATCGGGTAGGCTTGTTCGATCGAGGCGATCGACAGTTCGAAATTGCACATCAGCTTCTGGATCACGATGCGGCGCAGCAGGTCGTCGGTGTCGAGCTTGATGCCGCGCGAGACCGGCAGCTTGCCCTCGTCGAGCTTCTCGTAGTACGCCTCCAGCGTTTTTTCGTTCTGGCTGTAGGTGGCGCCGACCGCGCTGATGGCCGACACGCCGCAGGAAATCAGCTCGGCCTCGGCACGCGTGGAATAGCCCTGGAAGTTGCGCTGCAGACGGCCCTGGCGCTGCGCCACCGCCAGCTCGTCCTCCGGCTTGGCGAAGTGGTCCATGCCGATGTAGACGTAGCCGGCCGCGCACAGGCGGCGGATGCACAGCGCCAGCAGGTCCAGCTTGACGGCCGGCGTCGGCAGGTCCTCGTCGGCGATGCGGCGCTGCGGCTTGAACAGGTGCGGCATGTGGGCGTAGTTGTACAGCGCGATGCGGTCGGGGTTGGCGGCGATCACCTTGTCCAGCGTCTGCTCCATGCTGGCCATGCTCTGCTTCGGCAGGCCGTAGATCAGGTCGATGCTGATGGAGCGGAAACCGGCGGCGCGCGCGGCGTCCATCACGGCGCGGGTTTCCGCCTCCGGCTGGATGCGGTTGACGGCCTTCTGCACCTCGGGATCGAAATCCTGCACGCCCAGGCTGATGCGGTTGAAGCCCTGCGCGCGCAGCGCGTGCACGCGCTCGACGCTGACGGTGCGCGGATCGATCTCGATCGAATACTCGCCCTGGGCGTCTGGCGCGAACTGGAAGTTGGCGTGCAGGTGGGCCATCAGGTCGCCCATCTGGCGGTCGCTCAGGTAGGTCGGCGTGCCGCCGCCGAAGTGCAATTGCTCGATCTGGCCCATGCCGGCGAACAGGCGGCCCTGCATGTCGATTTCCTGCTTCAGGTAGCCGAGGTAGGTGGCGGCCTTGCTGTGGTCCTTGGTGACGATCTTGTTGCAGCCGCAGTAGTAGCAGATGGTGTCGCAGAACGGGATGTGGATGTACAAGGACAGCGGCCGCTGGCTGCGGCGCATGCGCAGGCCGGCCACCGCCTCCAGGAACTGGCCGTAGCCGAAGTCTTGCTGGAAACGGTCGGCGGTCGGATACGAGGTGTAGCGCGGGCCCGACTGGCTCAGCTTGCCGATGATGGCGGCGTCGAATTCGACGTTGGGGAAGGCGCCGCCGCTGTGGTTCTCAAAGGTGTTCATGTTCAGGCCGCGAGTCGTTTCATGGTTTGGGGTTGGCGCACCGGCGCGCGCAGTGGGCGCGCCTTGCGGCTGGTGCCGAATTTGAACAGGCTGACCGCCTGCGTCAGGCCGCCCGCTTCCAGCGCCAGGCTGGAGGTGGCGGCGGCCGCCTCCTCGACCAGCGCGGCGTTCTGCTGCGTGACCTGGTCCAGGTGGGCGATGGCGGCGTTGACCTGGTCGACGCCGATGCTCTGCTCGTGCGAGGCGACCGAGATGTCGTGCATGATGGACGTCACCTGCTGCACCGAGTTCACCACTTCCTTCATGGTGGCGCCGGCGCGGTCGACCTGCACCATGCCGTCGCTGACCTTGCCGACCGAGATGTTGATCAGGTTCTTGATGTCCTTGGCGGCGGTGGCGCTGCGCTGGGCCAGGTTGCGCACCTCGCCGGCGACGACCGCGAAGCCGCGTCCCTGTTCGCCGGCGCGGGCCGCTTCGACCGCCGCGTTCAGCGCCAGGATGTTGGTCTGGAAGGCGATCCCTTCGATCAGGCCGATGATGTCGACGATCTTGCGCGAGGAGGCGTTGATCTCGTCCATGGTGGCGATGACGTCGGCGACGATCTCGCCGCCCTGCACCGCGACGTTGGAGGCGTTCTGCGCCAGCTGGTTGGCCTGCGCCGAGTTGTCGGCGTTCTGCTTGACGGTGGCCGAGAACTGCTCGACGCTGGAGGCGGTCTCCTCCAGGCTGGCGGCCTGCGCCTCGGTGCGGCCGGACAGGTCGGCGTTGCCGGCGGCGATCTGGCGGGTGGCCACGGCCATCGTCTCGACGTTGGTGCGGACGTCGCGGATGGTGGCGATCAGGTTGCTGTTCATTTGCTGCAGGGCGCGCAGCAGCTGGCCCACTTCGTCGGTGGACTCGGTGTCGAACGAGCAGGACAGGTCGCCGGCGGCGATCGAGCGGGCGCCGTGCAAGGCGTGCTCCAGCGGTTTGAGCACCGAGCAGCGGATGGTGTACCACAGGAAGACGTTGATCAGCAGGCCGATGAAGGTGGTGCCGAAGATGGCGTAGCTGTGGCCGCCGCCGCCCATCAGCGCGGCCGCGCAGACGATCACCTGCAGCACGTTGACCACGCTGGTGGCCAGCCAGATGCGCATCGCCAGCGACACATGCTTCAGGCGCGACAGCAGCGTGCCGGCGCCGGAGCGTATCACCTGGCCGTTCTTGATGCGGATGCCGTGCTTGCCGCCCTCGCGGATGGCGCGGTAGGCCTGGTCGGCGCGTTCGATCTGCTCGCGCGTGGGCTTGACCCGCACCGACATATAGCCGGTGGTCTGGCCGCTTTCGCGGATCGGCGTGATATTGGCGCGCACCCAGTAGTAGTCGCCGTTCTTGCAGCGGTTCTTGACGATGCCGGTCCACGGCATGCCGCCCTTGATCGAGTCCCACAGGTCGGCGAAGGCTTCGGCCGGCATGTCCGGATGGCGCAGGATGTTTTGCGGCGCGCCCAGCAGCTCCGCCTCGCTGTATCCGCTGATTTGCGTGAAGTAGGGATTGACATAGACAATATTGCCACTTAAGTCAGTTTTTGAGACGATGGCCTGGTCGTCCAGGACTTCGATTTCATGGTTGCTGACGGGCTGGTTGTTGCGCATGTGGGGCTCCGATCGAATAATTGCTCTATCGCAATTGATTTGACCAGTTTACGTAGTCCGACGCGCAATTTTATTGATGTGGATCAAATTTCTCCGGATTGAGAGGGTAAAGGAAATCATGGAACCGCAACATCCTATAGGAATTTTTGATGCAGGCGCCATCGCCGAACCCGGGCCGGCGGCCTAGGCGCTGAGCGGGCGCAGCGTGCCGACCGCATAGCCCTGGGCGTAGTCCAGGCCCAGCTCGCGCACCACGGCCAGGGTCGGCTCGTCCTCGACGTATTCTGCCACGGTGCTGATGCCCATCACATGGCCGACCTCGTTGATCGCCTTGACCATGGCGCGGTTGATGGCGTTGTTGGCGATGTCGCGGATGAACACGCCGTCGATCTTGAGGAAGTCCACCGGCAGCGCCTTCAGGTAGGCGAACGAGGACAGGCCGCTGCCGAAGTCGTCCAGCGAGAAGCGGCAGCCCAGCGCCTTCAGCCCGGCCATGAAATCCTGCGCCTTGATCAGGTTGGCGATGACGGCGGTCTCGGTGATTTCAAAGCAGATCTGCTCGGGCGCGATGCCGTGCTCGGCGAACTGCCCGATGATGTAGTCGTGCAGCCCCTCGTCGCTCAGCGAGCTGCCCGACAGGTTGACCGAGTACTGGGCCGGCGCCGGCGGCGGTTCGTCCGGGCCGCCGCGGGTGCGCTGCACGTGGCGGCAGACGGCGCGTATCACCCAGCGGTCGATCGCCGTCATCATGTCGTAGCGCTCGGCGGCGGGGATGAAGGCGCCCGGCAGGATCAGGTCGCCCTTGGCGGGCTGGATGCGTATCAGCACTTCGTCGTGTGCCCCGTCATGCCGGCCGAGGCCGACGATGGGCTGGGCGTACAGCCGGAAGTACTGGTGCTCGAAGGCTTCGTTCAGGCGCGACACCCACTGCATCTCGCCCAGCCGGCGCGCCAGCCGCAGATCCGCGTCCTGGTACAGGTGCACGCGGTTGCGGCCGCGTTCCTTGGCCAGGTAGCAGGCCTGGTCGGCCGCGATCAGCAGCTCGGTCATCGACTTGCTGAGGTGGTTGATCTCGACCAGGCCGATGCTCACGCCCAGCTCGAAGGTGTGGTGGTCCCAGACGAAGCGGAAGTTCTTGATCGATTGCCGCAGCTGGTCGGCGATCAGCAGCGCCTGGTCGGGCGGGCAGTGCGGCAGCAGCACGCCCAGCTCGTCGCCGCCGAGGCGGGCCAGGATGTCGCTGTCGCGCATCTGCGTCTGCAGCATCTTGGCCAGCAGCTGCAGCAGCAGGTCGCCGGCGCTGTGGCCGCAGGTGTCGTTGACGATCTTGAACTGGTCCAGGTCCATGTACAGCAGCGCGTGCACATGCTCGTCCTCCTTGGCGCTGTGCAGCGCGGCGGCGGTCTGCACTTCGAACTCGCGCCGGTTGATCAGGCCGGTGAGCGTGTCGTGGCTGGCGTTCCACGACAGCTGTTTGCTGAGCTTGCGCTCGTGGCTGACGTCGCGGAACACCACCACCGCGCCCAGCAGTTCGCCGCTGTCGGACCAGATCGGCGCGGCCGATTCCTCCACCGCGATGTGGCGGCCCTCGCGCGTGACCAGCTGGTTTTGCGACGACATGCCGATCGCCTGCCGCAGCCGCAGGCATTGCAGCGCCGCATGCTCCGGGATGGGGGCGCCGGCGTCGTCGATCAGCCTGAGCGTGGCGGAGATGTGCAGGCCGCGCGCCTGGTCCAGTGTCCAGCCGGTCAGCTGCTCGGCGATGTAGTTCAGGTAGTCGGTTTCGCCGTCGGCGTTGGTGGTGATCACGCCCTCGCCGATCGAGCGCAGCGTGACGGCGGCCAGCTCGCGCTGGCGCGCCGTGGCCTGTTCGGTCTCCTTGCGCTCGGTGATGTCCCAGACGATGCCCAGCGTGCCGACCGGCAGCTGCCGGTCGTCGCAGAACACATGGGCCTTGGCGGCCAGCCAGTGGCGGCTGCCGTCCGGCCACAGCACCCGGTACTCGACTTCATAGCCGGTGCCGCGGTCGACCGCGTTCTGCATGGTGTCGAGCAGCTGGTCGCGGTCTTCGGGATCGACGCATTGCAAAAAAATGGAAAACGGCTGGGTCAGGTCGCCAACCGGCAAGCCCAGCAGGCTGGTGCCGGCGCCCAGCCACTTGACCGTGCTGTCAATGACCTTGCCGTCTGCCAGCTCGGAATCCCAGATCATCATGCGCGCCGCGTCCAGCGCCATGCGCAGATGTCGCTGCAAGTTCTCCATACCCGACCTCCTTTCGCTGTTTGAGCGAAAAGGCGGCAAGGAGTTCCGTCGCTTGTGGCTGTTTTTTTGCAGCCGGTTGGGCGCGCTGATATTACTTTTTCTTCTTAAATAGGTTTAATAGTTTTCCAGCCAACTCAACCAGCGCCAGCGCCAGCGCGCCGGCCACGACGCCGGCCAGCGCGTCCAGCGTGACCGGCGTGGCCCAGGCCAGCAGCGGCCCCGCCGTCGGCACCGTGGCCACCGCTTCGGCGGCGTGGTGGATCAGGTCGTGGGCGCCGGGCAGGCCGTGGGTCAGGATGCCGCCGCCGACCATGAACATGGCCGCCGTGCCCACCACCGACAACAGCTTCATCAGCTTGGGCGCCGCCGCCAGCAGCACGCGGCCCAGCGCGCGCACCGCGCTGCCGCCGCGCTGGCTCAGGTAGAGGCCGGCGTCGTCCATCTTGACGATGCCGGCCACGATGCCGTACACGCCCACCGTCATCACCAGCGCGATGCCGACCACCACCGTCACCTGCTGCAGGAAGCTGGCCCCGGCCACCGTACCCAGCGCGATGACGATGATCTCGGCCGAGAGGATGAAGTCGGTGCGGATCGCGCCCTGGATCTTGTCCTTTTCCAGCGCCACCAGGTCGACGTCCGGATCGCTGACGGCGTCGGCCAGTTCGCCCAGGTGCTGCTCGACCTCGTCCTTGTGCAGCACGCCGTGGGCGATTTTCTCGAAGCCTTCGAAGCACAGGTACAGGCCGCCGACCATCAGCAGCGGCGTGATGCCCCACGGCGCGAAGGCGCTGATGGCCAGCGCGGCCGGCACCAGGATGGCCTTGTTCTTCAGCGAACCGAGCGCCACCGCCCACACCACCGGCAGTTCGCGCTCGGCGCGCACGCCGGCCACTTGCTGGGCGTTCAGGGCCAGGTCGTCGCCGAGCACGCCGGCGGTTTTCTTGGCCGCCATCTTGCTCATCAGGGCGACGTCGTCGAGGATGGTGGCGATGTCGTCGATCAGCGCCAGCAGGCTGGTGCCGGCCATTAGCGGTGCTCCTGCGCAGTAGGGGTCATAGGGTTCCTTGGTTGATCAGCAATATTAACCGATGACGGGCCGGGCGGCGAGACGCCAGGGCCGCTACAATGTACTTTGCCCCGCAGCATGGTGCTGCGGCTGACCGCACGGGACTATCATGAGCTTCGCCACCTGGATCACCTTTTTCATCGCCGCCTGCATCATCGCCGTCTCGCCCGGCTCGGGCGCGGTGCTGTCGATGTCGCACGGCCTGTCGTTCGGCGTGCGCCGCACCACCGCCACCATTCTCGGCCTGCAGAGCGGCTTGATGATGATCTTCTTCATCGCCGGCGCCGGCGTCGGCTCGCTGCTGCTGGCGTCGGAAGTGGCGTTCAGCGTGGTCAAGACGGTGGGTGCGCTGTACCTGATTTACCTGGGCCTGAGCCAGTGGCGCGCCAAGGTCAGCGTCAGCGCCCGGCAGGACCGCGCCGAGGTGGTGGTGCCGAGCGCCCAAAAACGCTTCCTGACCGGCTTCCTGACCAACGCCACCAATCCCAAGGGCATCATTTTCATGGTGGCGGTGTTGCCCCAGTTTATAACCCAGGGGGCGCCGCTGCTGCCGCAGTTGCTGATTCTGGCGGCCACCATGTGCTGCATCGACCTGGTGGTGATGCACAGCTACGCCTTCCTGGCCTCGTCCATGCAGCGCTATTTCCGCGACGCCGGCGCCGTCAAAAAGCAGAACCGGGTGTTCGGCGGCCTGCTGATGGCGGTCGGCGCGGCCTTGTTCTTCGTCAAGCGGGGCGGCGCAAGTGCCTGATTTGCCTGAGATGTGTAACGCGGTGTAAGCCAGGTAGTCGAATTCCTCGCAGCAGCGTTAAATGCTCAATAAACAAGGAGACGCCGCCATGAGCCGCAAGTTGATCCAAATCGCCGTGCTGGCCGCCCTGGCTGGCTGGAGTTCGTTCGCGCTGGCGGACCCGCCGGCGATGGTCGGCCGCATTTCCGCCGTGCAGGGCCAGGTCACGCTGGTCGGCGACGACGAGCCCATGGCCGCCTCGCTGAACTGGCCGGTCACCGGCGCCAGCCACTTGACCACCGCCAGCGGCGCCCGCACCGAATTCCGCGTCGGCTCGACGGCGGTGCGGCTCGACGGCGACTCCGACCTGGAAATCATCGACCTGGACGACGAGCTGCTGCACCTGCGCCTGAATTACGGCAGCGTCAGCATCCGCGTGCGCAGCCCCGAGCTGTTGCGCGATTTCGAACTGAGCACGCCGCAGGCGCGCATCACGCTGCTCGAACCCGGCCTGCTGCGGGTCGACGCCGAGCGCGTCGCCGACACCAGCCAGATCAGCGTGCTGGCCGGCAGCGCGCGGGTGGACGGCGCCGGTTCGTCGCTGACGGTCAGCCCCGGCCGCCATGTCGACGTCAGCAGCGTCGACGTCAGCACCAGCGTGGCCCGGCGCGACGGCTTCGATCTCTGGTCCGATGAGCGCGACCGCGCCGCCGAGGCGGTGGTCAGCAGCCGCTTCGTCTCCACCGGCATGACCGGCTACGAGGAGCTGGACCGCAACGGCAGCTGGACCGAGAGCGTCGAGTACGGCGCGCTGTGGACCCCGCGCAATGTCGCGATCGACTGGGCGCCCTACCGCGACGGCCGCTGGATCTGGCTGGCGCCGTGGGGCTGGACCTGGGTCGACAACGCGCCTTGGGGCTACGCGCCTTCGCACTACGGCCGCTGGGTGATGGTGGACCGCCGCTGGCGCTGGGCGCCGGGCCGGCCCGCCGGGCGTCCGGTGTGGGCGCCGGCGCTGGTGGGCTGGGTCGGCGGCGAGCATTTCGCGCGCGACCATCGGCCCGGCCTGGGCTGGTTCCCGCTGTCGCCGCGCGAACGCTTTGTGCCGAATTACCGGGTGTCGTCCGATCACGAGCGGCGCCTGAGCTGGACCCACAACGGCAAGCCTTTCGAGCCGCGCACGAGCGTGCCCGGCCAGCTGGAGCGGCGCGACGGCCTGACCGTGCTGCCGCGCGATCAGTTTGAAGGCCGTCATCGCAGCGTGCAGGTGCCGCGCGGGCAGCAGGTGATACCGGCGGCCGGCCTGGCTGCCAGCGCCGCGCCGATGGCGCCGCCGCAGCCGTCCGTCGCGCGCACGCTGGACACCAGCCGCGGCGACTGGCAAGACCGCGACCATGACGGCCGCCCGGATCGTCCGGTGCGGGTGTTGACCGCGCCGTCGGTGCCGCAGCCGGCGCCGTCGCAGCCGGGCCGGACGCAGACCACGACCCTGGCGCCGGGCCAGTTCGGCCGTCCCGACGCGCCGCCGCAAACCATCCGGCCGGGCGATGTGCGCATCGATGTGCGGCCGTACGGCCGGCCGGGCCAGACGACGGGCACGCCGCATATCCAGCAAGCCAATCCGGTGCTGGCGCCGGCGCCGGCGATCCAGCAGGCCAATCCGTCGATCGTGGTGACGCCGAATATCCAGAAAGCCAATCCGCCGATCACGGCGGCGCCGGTGGCGGCGCCCACCGTGCCGACGCCGTTCCCGGCCAACCGCGAACGCTACGATCGCGAGCACGACGATAATCGCCGTCCATACCGGCAGCAGGAGGAGCGGCGCCCGGTGCAGCAACCGCGGCCGCAGATTCAGCAGCAACCCTACCAGCAGCAGCCGGTCCAGCAGCAGCGCCAGCAGCCGCAAGCCCAGCCGCAGGCTCAACCGCAACCACAACCGCAACCACGGGAAAACCGCGACAGCGGCCGCGACAAGCAGCAGGAGCGCCGCAAGGAAGAAGGCAGGGAGCGCGGTGACAACCGGCATCAAAACCGCGAGTAACCGCCTGCTCCGGGAAATAGGTGGTTCAGGGAGCCAAAACAGCAGTTCATCACATAGGGATGGACTTTATCTATCGCAATGTATAACGTTGCAATATTGATAAACCCGGTGGGAAGCGTGAGAACCAGGATGGCAGCATCCGCCACGCAGGACCGTCGAGACTGTTCCCCTTTGCCCCAACTATTTTCCGGACTTTTCCCAATTTCCGAACAGAGAATAGTTTTTGCCAGCCCTCGGGCTGGCTTTTTTTGTGCGCAAGGCCTTAGCCCCGCTCCGCCTTCACGCGCAGCCGCGCCCGCCATTCGCCCAGCGCCGACAAGGCGCCCTGGAATTCGCGTTCGATCAGGTCGGCCTCGGCCGCCGTGACCTTGCCGTCCAGCAGCGCGGTCGACACCGCCTCGGCCACCGCCCCCACCTGGCTCATCACCTTGCACACGGTCTGCGACAGGTCGTCGCCGCCGATGCTTTCCGGATTCGGCACCACGAAGGCCGCCATGCCGTGGCGCACCAGCAGCGCGTGCAGCGGCAGGTGGGCGTCGGCCACGCCGGCGCGGTGGCACAGGTCCACCACCGCCGAGACTTCCTCGAACGAGGGGTAGTGCGAGGCGATGGTCGGCGCCAGCTTGTTGCGCAGGACGTTGACCGAGATGCCCATCGCCTGCGCCAGCGCGTCGATGCCGCCGGGATAGCTGCGCGCCACTTTGTAGAGCGCGTCGTGTTGATTCATGTCCAGGTATTTGCGTGTCATGGTGAAGCGAGCCTTTTATTACCGATGCAGTCGCCGACGCGCGGCGCTATGCTGATTTTCATTCAACTTCTTTGCGAAACGATATCATGAAGTCCTTCCATTCTGCGCTGTTACTGACGCTGTGCCTTGCGCTAGGCACCAACGTGCCGGCGGAGGCGAGAACGTCTTCACATTCTGGCACATCGTCGTCGTACAAAAGTGGATTTTCTTCACAAAAGAGCAACTCCACGCGGCGCTCGCCGGCCGCGCCGCCGGCCGGCCGCCAGAGCGGTCCCGGCGCGTTCGGCAAGGCGCCCGGCTCGCCGGCCTCGGGCACGCCGCGCAACACCTCGGCCGCCTCGCGCGACCTGGACCAGAGCGCGGCCCGGGCCAACGCGCTGAAAACGCTGGACGCCCGCCGCGCCGCCGCCGCGCCGCCGCTCAACGATACGGTTTCGCGGCAGCAGCCGTCGCCGGTGTATCAGGCGCCGCCGGTGTACCAGCAGGCGCCGATCATCGTGCAGCAGCCGAGTAGCGGCCTGATGCACGGCGTGCTGGGCTTCATGCTGGGCCGGGCGATGAGCCAGAGCCATCAGCCGGTGTCGTATCCGACCACGACCACGCCCGCCATCGGCAACCAGGTCCCGGCCGACAGCGGCGCCGCGCAGGCCGGCATGGTCAACGGCATGCCGGGACTGGGCGATCCGGTCCCGGCCGCCCAAGCCCCTGCGCCGGCGCCGTCCTTCCTGGCCACGGTGGCGCGCTGGCTGGTCTGGCTGGGCGTGCTGAGCGTGATGGTGTGGGCGCTGGTGTACACGGTGCGCAAGCTGCGCCGCCTGCGGGCGGGAAACGCGACGAATTATTCATTTGAAAGGAATTGAGATGGGCTGGTCGGATGCATACAACTACCTGCGCAATGGCGCGGCCAAGCTGGGCGGGGCCGAGGCGCCGCGCACGGACCAGGGCTTGCCGCTGGGGGCGCGCATCGGCAGCCTGATCCAGATGCAGCAATCGCCGCTGCTGCGCGCCGCCGGCGACGGCTCGCTGATCGCGCTGCCGGACGCTGGCGACAACCGCATCGTGGCGGTGTCGCAGATCCGGCTCAGGCAGGACGGCGGCCTGTACCGCTACTACCTGGACACCGGCGAACGGGAGTCGAAGGAGAAGTTCCTGCAGGTGTACCAGGACGCCCGGGGCCAGGTGGCCGAGCTGATGTATTGCACCCAGCTGGCGCGCGTGATCCCGGAGACGGTGGAAGACCAGGAAGCCTACATGGGCCTGGCCGGCGCCGGCCTGGGCGACCGCAGCTACACGCTGTGGCGCGGGCAGCTGGGCGACGTCGGGCTGGACGAGGCCGGCCTGGACCTGGTGTTCGGCCAGCGCGACGGTGTCGACTACTGGCGCGACGCCGGCGACCCGAACGCCGAGTTCGTCACGCCGTTCTGCGGCACCGAGACCCGGCTCGACGACGCCAGCGGCCGCACCGGCCTGCGCCAGGAAATGGTCTTCATGCCGTATGTGCGCGAGCTGCGCGGCGGCGGCAAGGAATATTTGCTGATCACGACTGAAATCATCAGCAGCGTGAACGGCGATGCATCAAAACGCGGGATCCATGTCGACTTCGTCATCGGCATCCCGGTTGAGCAGCAACGCGTCGTTATTCAATGACGCGCAACTTTTTAAGGACGACTGACATGAGCAACTTGAATGGCTGGGGTTTGACCGCGCGCTTGATTTCCAAACATTTTGGCGCGCTGGGCGACCGTGTTTCCGAAGCGATCGCCAATTTTGATCCGGAAACGGCCACCGAGGCCGACCGCGACCGGCTGGCCGACAGCCTGCGCCTGACCGCGCAAAAGCTGGCCGCCGCCCGCAGCTCCTTCGACAAGGAAGCGGCCGACGTGGTCAAGCTGCGCCAGCTGATCGCCACCGACGAGCAGGCGGCCGGCACCCTGGCCGAGCGCCTGGCCGCCGGCAAGATCTCGGAGGCGACCATCACCCTGTTCTGCGACGAGCTGGAAGGCAACAAGGCGCGCATGCCGCAGGAAATGCAGGAGGAAGCCGACGCCCGCCAGTACATGGAGGAGCTGCAAACCATCGTCGATGCGCTGTCCAGGCAGCTGGCCGATTTCGATTCGGCGGCGAAGAAGGCGATGCAGGCGCTGGCCTCGGCCCGCGCCCAGCAGGATTTGCAGAAGCTGCGCGCCGAGCGCCAGAGCCAGCTGGCCGGCTTGTCAGGCATGCGCGGCAACTCCAGCGCGCTGAACGCCCTGACCCGCCGCGCCCAGGCCATCAGCAACGAGGCGGCCGGCATGAAGATCGTCACCGACATCGGCCAGCGCCCGTACGAGCAGGCCGCCGAGCTGGAGGCGATCCGCAAGTCGGTCAGCCAGCCGGGCGTCGCCAACGAATCGGCGCTGGCGCGCCTGCAGCGGCTGTCCGGCCAGCAGCCGGCGCAGCTGGCCGCGCCGCAGGAAACGGCCACCCTGGCGCTGGGCAAAGCGTAAGCCTGCGCTGAATTGGCTACAATAGAGGCCGGTGGCGTCGTGTTGACGCCGCCGGTTTTCTTTTTTGATTGGAATGAATATGCAAGCGATCCCGCCGTCAGAGTCCCTCATCGAGTACCCGAGCGACTTCCCGATCAAGGTGATGGGCCCGACTCATATCGATTTCGCCGCGACCATCGTGCTGGTGGTGCAAAAGCACGACAAGGATTTCCATGAAGGCAAGATGGAAGTGCGTCCTTCGCCCAAGGGCAACTACACCGGCCTGACCGTGACCATCCGCGCCATCAGCCGCGAGCAGCTCGACGCGCTGTACCACGAGCTGTCGGCACACCCGATGGTCAAAATCGTCATGTAAACAGCAGCGTCGTCGTTCCCGCGTAGGCGGGAACCCATAGAACGCTGACTTATCCGGCTCAGTATGGATTCCCGCCTGCGCGGGAATGACGCGAATCAGGCTTGCTGGCGCTGGAAGACGGCGATCTCCTCCAGCAGCCAGTCGCGGAACGCCTGCACCTGCGGCCGTCCGGCAGCGCCGGGCGGCGACACGAAAAAGTACTCGTCCGGGCACGGCGTGGCGGTATCGAACAGCCGCAGCAGTTGCCCGGAGGCGATCTCCTGCATCGCCACCACATGGCGCACCAGCGCCACCCCGTTGCCGTCGGCGGCGGAGCGTATCAGCATCGACAAATCCTCGAACATCAGGCCGCCGGACGGCTCGGCCATGTCGACCCCGGCCGCGCGCAGCCACGGCGACCACGGCTCCACCGAGCGCAGCAGCGTGTGCTGGCGCAGCTCGTGCGGCGTCGCCGGGCGCCGCCCATCGCGATAGTGGGGACTCACTACCGGATAATAGACATCGCCCATCAGCCGCTGCACCACCAGCCCCGGATAGTTGCCGCGCCCGAAGCGGATGCCGACATCGATGCCGTCGCGCGCCAGGTCCTGCAACTGGCCGCTCGATTGCAGCACCACCTCGATCTCCGGATACAGGTCGATAAACCGGCCCAACCGCGGCGCCAGCCAGCGCGCGGCAAACGATGGAATCGATGAAATCGTCAGCCGCTGGTTGACGGCGGCGGCCCGCATGGCGTCGGCCGCAGCGGCGATATCGCCGAAAGACTTGCCTAAAAACTGGGCAAATTTCAGCGCATCGCTAGTTATTTTCACCTGTCGGCCGTGGCGCACGAACAGCGGCCGGCCCAATTCCTCCTCCAAAGCGCGTACCTGATGGCTGATCGCGCCATGCGTCAGATGCAACTCTTCCGCCGCCCGCGAGAAGTTCTCGTGGCGCGCCGCCGCCTCGAAGGCGCGCAGTGCGGAAAAATTGGGCAGGCGGCGGCTGGCGCTCATCAGGTCGGCATACTGTGGATAACTATGTGAATAAAATTAGCTAGAATCACGAAAATATAACGTTATACAGGCGCTACGGCAAGGCTTACCATGTGAATAAATCTACTCTAGCCGGAGCCGCCATGCCTTTTGAACTGTACGTCGACAGCCTTTTCACCAGTCCTTACGCCATGTCGGCCTTTGTCGCGCTGACCGAAAAAGGCTTGCCGTTCACCGTCAAGACCGTGGACCTGGAGGCCGGCCAGCAAAAACACAGCGCCTACACGGCGCGCGCGCTGACCGCCCGGGTGCCGGCGCTGGTCGAGGGTGCGGGTGAAGCGCAATTTGTGCTGACCGAGTCGAGCGCGATCACCGAATACCTGGAAGAGAGCTTCCCGGCGCCGGAATACATCGCGCTGTACCCGAAGGACCGGCGCCAGCGCGCCCAGGCGCGGCAGGTCCAGGCCTGGCTGCGCAGCGACCTGCTGCCGGTGCGCGCCGAGCGGGACACGGAAACTGTATTTTTTGGCAAGGCCAGCCAGCCGCTGACGGCCGCCGGCCAGGCCGCCGCCGACAAGCTGATCCACGCCGCCAGCCAGCTGGTGCAGGAGGGCCGCCCCAACCTGTTCGACAGCTGGTCGCTGGCCGACGCCGACCTGGCGCTGATGCTCAACCGCCTGATCCTGAACGGCGACGAGGTGCCGCAAAAGCTCAAGGACTACGCCGCCGGCCAGTGGCAGCGGCCCTCCGTCCAGCAGTGGCTGGAGCGTCACCAGCCGGGCTGATTTATAATGTCGGCATGACGTCTCCTACCCCAACCGAGCCGGCGCTGATACGCCACCTCGGCCTCGCCGACTACGACAGCACCTTCGCCGCGATGCGCGCCTTCACCGACGCGCGCACGCCGGACACCCGCGACGAACTGTGGATCGTCGAGCATCCGCCCGTGTTCACGCTGGGCCTGGGCGCCGACCGCGGCCACCTGCTGGCCGGCGCGGACGCGATCCCGGTGGTGCAGACCGACCGCGGCGGCGAAGTCACCTTCCACGGTCCCGGCCAGGTGGTGATCTACATGCTGATGGACCTGCGCCGCAACAAGCCCGGCGGCAAGCTGTACGCCCGGCAATTCGTCAATAAAATCGAGCAGGCGATCATCAACGTCTTAGGGGCGTATAATCTCGTCGGTGAGCGCGTTGACGGCGCGCCGGGCATCTACATGGCTGGCGGACCGAAACAAGGCGCCAAGATCGCCGCGCTCGGCTTGAAGGTGCGCGGCAACGGTTGCACCTATCATGGGTTGTCGCTGAATGTGGCGATGGATCTGGCCCCGTTTTCCTGGATTAATCCTTGCGGCTATGCCGGGCTGGAAACGACCGACATGCGCACCGTCGGCGCGAGCGCGGTGTTGTCCGACGTGCAACAACAGCTGGCCGATGAGCTGATCAGCGTCCTGGCGCATGTGGCCGAACCCGCAGTACACGAATAACCAAACTTTGCCCGCGAGGGCACGCAGCCAAATGACTTCTGAAACCACCACCAGCGTTGCCCCGGCTTACAACCCAAGCGAAAAGCAAAAAGGCGCCAGCAAGACCGCGCGCATCCCGATCAAGATCGTGCCGATCGAGCAGGTCGAGCGCCTGAAGAAGCCGGACTGGATCCGCGTCAAGGCCGCCTCGGCCTCGACCCGTTTCTACGAGATCAAGGACATCCTGCGCGAGAACAAACTGGTCACCGTGTGCGAAGAAGCGAGCTGCCCGAACATCGGCGAATGCTTCGGCAAGGGCACCGCCACCTTCATGATCATGGGCGACAAGTGCACCCGCCGCTGCCCGTTCTGCGACGTCGGCCACGGCCGCCCGGACCCGCTGGACAAGGACGAGCCGGCCAACCTGTCGAAGACCATCGCCGAGCTGCGCCTGAGTTACGTGGTGATCACCTCGGTCGACCGCGACGACCTGCGCGACGGCGGCGCCGGCCACTTCGTCGAGTGCATCCAGCACACCCGCGCGCTGTCGCCCAAGACCCAGATCGAAGTGCTGGTGCCGGACTTCCGCGGCCGCCTGCAAAAGGCGCTGGACATCTTCAAGGACGGCCTGCCGGACGTGATGAACCACAACCTGGAAACCGTGCCGCGCCTGTACAAGGAAGCGCGTCCGGGTTCGGACTACATGCACTCGCTGCAGCTGCTGAAGGAATTCAAGGACCTGTACCCAGCGGTCAAGACCAAGTCCGGCATCATGGTCGGCCTGGGCGAGACCGACGAAGAGATCCTGCAAGTGATGCGCGACATGCGCGAGCACAACATCGACATGCTGACCATCGGCCAGTACCTGGCGCCGTCAAACAGCCACCTGCCGGTGCGCCGCTACGTGCACCCGGACGTGTTCAAGATGTTCGAAGCGGAAGCCTACAAGATGGGCTTCAAGCACGCCGCCGTCGGCGCCATGGTGCGCTCCTCGTACCACGCGGACGAGCAGGCGCACAACGTCCTGGCCGGCTGATTCCAAGGGCTCCGCAAGGAGCCCTTTTGCATTCCACCTCCCTTCCGTCCGGCGCGCCGTCCGCCCCCGCCATTTACGCATTTACGTAATTTCCTCTGTTGTTTTGACGGTTATTGGAATTGTCGGCTTGAGGCATCGTCTCTCAAACTTGTGTTTCCAATATATAAAGGATTGGCGCCCGCCTGAAGCAGTGGCCCGGACGCGCCAGCCAACGAGGGGACAGCAATGGACACCGCATACAAACGTATCGTGGTCGTCGGTGGCGGCGCGGCCGGTTGGATGGCGGCGACGGCGCTGGCGACCGCGCTGCCCGCCAGCACCGTGGAGCTGGTCGAGTCCGAGGAGATCGGCATCGTCGGCGTGGGCGAAGCCACGTTTCCGTCGATCCGCAATTTCCACCGCCTGGTCGGCATCGACGAGGCGGACTTTCTGCGCGCCACCAACGGCACCTTCAAGCTGGGCATCGAATTTCGCGACTGGCGCGTGCGCGGCGAGAACTATTTCCACACCTTTGGCGACTTCGGCGAGCTGACCGGCCCCGACGCGCTGTGGGGCCATTTCCGCCGCCTGGGCGATGCCGGCCTCGGCATGCTGGGCGAGCAATGCCTGCCCAGCGTGATGGCCAGTCAGGGCCGCTTCCAGGGGCTGGCCTCGGAAGAAAACAAAGCCTTCAACTACGCCTACCATTTCGACGCCGGGCTGTACGCCGGCTTCCTGCGCACGCTGGCGCTCAAGCGCGGCGTGCGCCGCACCGAAGGCCGCATCGTCGAGGTGGTGCGCCGCGCCGACGGCGGCGTGGCCGGGCTCAAGCTGGCCGACGGCCGCGAACTGGCCGGCGAACTGTTCATCGACTGCTCCGGCTTCGCCGCGCTGCTGCTGGGCCGCACACTGGACGAGCCGTTCGTCGACTTCAGCCACTGGCTGCCGGTGGACCGGGCCTGGGCCGTGCCCAGCGAGTCCAGTGGAAGCGAGCTGACGCCGTACACGCGCGCCACCGCGCTGGAGGCGGGCTGGGCCTGGCGCATCCCGCTGCGCAACCGCATCGGCAACGGCCATGTGTTCGCCAGCCGCTACATCGACGAGGAGCGCGCGCGCGCGCAATTGCTGCGGCAGCTCGACGGCCCGGCGCTGGCCGAGCCGCGCCTGCTGCGCTTCACCACCGGCCACCGGCAGCGCAGCTGGGTCCACAACGTGGTCGGCCTGGGCCTGGCCTCGGGCTTCCTGGAGCCGCTGGAGTCGACCAGCATCTACCTGATACAGAGCGGCCTGGGTCACCTGATCCCGCAGCTGCAGCGGGGCACGGCGATGCCCAAGGCCGAGGTCGGCAATTACAACGCGATCATGGCGCGCCAGTTCGAGCGCATCCGCGATTTCATCATCCTGCACTACTGCCTCACGGCCCGCCGCGACGGCGAACTGTGGCGCACCATGGCGAGCATGGAGCTGCCGGCAACCCTGGCCTTCAAGCTGCACGCCTGGCGCCAGGCCGGCGTGCTGCACCAGTACCAGTGGGAAGGCTTCGACGCCCATAGCTGGCTGGCGATCCATGCGGGCATGGGGCACTGGCCAGAACGTGCCGACCCGGAGCTGGCCCACATGCCTCGCGAAGAGGCGCTGCAAGCCCTGCGCCAGCGGCGCGAGGCCATCGCCGCCGTGGTGGCGGCCATGCCCCCCCACGACGCCTATCTGCGCAGAATGTTGGCGCGCTAGGGGCGTCATCCAGGTTTTCCCGGGTCAGCGGCGTCATCGTTGACGGGATATTTAAACAAGCAACTCAGAGGAGACCATAATGATGAAAAAACAAGCGATGAGATACCAGCTTTCGGCCATCGGCCTGGCCGGCATCACGCTGCTGGCCGGTTGCGGCGGCGGCGGCAGTGGCGGTTCCGGCGGGGCGGTGCAGTCCATCGCCTTCGATTTCCCAGGCGGACCAATGGTGGGCATTCCGCCCCAAGTGGCGACCACCAAACTGGTGGCGACGGCCAGTTCCGGCGGGCCCGTGACCTTCAGCACGAATACGCCGGCGGTGTGCAGCGCCAACGGCGACACGCTGTCGCTGCTGACGGCCGGCGAGTGCTCGGTGACGGCCACCCAGGCCGGCTATCAAGGCTACGGCCTCGCCACGCAGAGCCAGCTTTTCGTCATTCCCAAGCAACCGCAGGTCTTCACCAAGTTCCCCAACCCGGGTTGGCAGCCGCTTGGTGGGGCGCCGGTGCAACTGTCCGCCACCATTAACACCGGTCTCGCGCTCACCTTTACGAGCAAGACGCCAGCCGTGTGCTCGGTCAGCGGGACGACGATGACCGCGCTCGGCAACGGGCTGTGCACCGTCACCGCCACCCAGGCCGGTACCGATATCTATGCGGCGATGGCGATGGACCGGAGCATTCCGATCGGCACCGAAAAGCCGGCCGCGCTGAATTTCCTGACCGGCTACAAGGACGGTAGCACCACCAACGAAGGCCTCATCGGGCATCAGGGGAACCAATATTGGTGCGAGGACTGCAACGCGCAGGCTTCCAGCGACGGCAGCACCCTCACCTTTAACGTGAGCTGGGGGGCGCGTCCGCAACCAGGGGCCTGGGACTATAACGCAGCGGCGTTCGCGCTGTTCGGTCCCGGCCTCGGCGAGGCCGATCTCTATTCGCCCAGCGGCTGGTACCGGGGCGGCGTTAAAGCCTCTTCGTTCAGTACGCCCGGCACCGTGCCCAAGGGCGTACAGATCGACATCCAGAGCGCGCTGCATTTCAAGCTCGCGCAAAATCCCGAATGGTTTGGCTCGACCAATAACAAGTTCGATGTCGAACTGTTGCTCGCTCACTTCAACCCCGACAAGAAGGATGCGGACGGCAATGTCTGCAGCGTGACCCTGAAGGCCACGGTGCAGCCTGGCGCCGCCACCGCCACGGACTACAGCATCGCTCTCAGGGAGCAGTTCGCGCTCAACGAGACGTGCGGTCTCAGCGGGCTGGATATCCTGGATGAGCTGCAGTATTTCCCGGTCGTCGGGATCAAGCTCTCCGCAGTGAAGCCGAACTCGGATACTGCCAACGCATCGTCGCAGTACCAGAACCAGTTCACGCTGACGGGCCCGGTCTACTTCCAGTGACAGAGGACTGAACTTCCTTGCCACCCCCGCGGGCGGTGGCCATCAAGGCATTTATAAGAGGACAAAAATAATGAAGAATATTGAGACACTGGGTAGCCGGAAACCCCTCAAGATGACCGCGCTGGCGATCGCCGCGGCGCAACTGACGTTGCTGTACAGCGGCGGTGCGCTGGCGCAGACGGACGCTGCGGCGCCGGTCGCCAAGGACGTCCCGGCGGACAAGGTGGTCGTCGTGACCGGCCAGCGCAAGCAGCTGGAGACCTCGCAAAAGATCAAGCAGGAGGCCGAACAGATCGTCGACTCGGTCGTGGCCGACGAGGCCGGCAAGCTGCCGGACAAGTCGATCACCGAAGTGCTGCAGCGCGTGGTGGGCGTGACCATGGACCGCAACACCTCGCGCACCCGCACCAACGCGGCCAGCAATCCGCTGTCCTACAACGTCGAGGGCTCGGGCGTGCAGATCCGCGGCCTGTCCTGGGGCTCGTCCACGCTGAACGGGCGCGAGGGCTTTTCGGCCGGCTGGCCGGGGCGCGAGCTGAGCTGGGGCGACATCCCGCCGGAGCTGATGGCGGGCGTGGACGTCTACAAGAACCCGTCGTCCGAACTGATCGAGGGCGGCATCAGCGGCCAGATCAATCTGCGCACGCGCCTGCCGTTCGATTCCAAGGGGCAAACCGGCGCCATCTCGTTCTCGGACAGCTACACCCCGTTCGGCAAGAAGAACACGCCGGCCTTCTCCGGCCTGTACTCCAGCCGCTGGTCCACCGGCATCGGCGAGATCGGCGCGCTGATCGATGTATCCTACGGCAAGTCCGCCTTCCGCGCCGACTCGTACGGCCTCGGTACCTTCTACCCGCTGACCAAGCAGGTCCCCGGCAAGACGGTGTGGGTGCCGACCGGCATCAACTGGGGCACCGGCGAGGGCAACTCGGAACGCGCCGGCGTGTATGCCGCCTTGCAGTGGAAGAAGAACGACAAGGAGTCGTCGCTGACCTACTTCGATTCGGCGTTCCGTTCGGACAGCGAAAACTCCGGCATCTTCGCCAACGCGTCGGACAGCAACATGAATATCAGTCCGTACGACCTCAAGATCACCGACGGCCTGTACGACGCCAACGGCGTCTTCCAGAAGGGCATCCTGAGCTATCCGGGCGGGCTGGGCCAGAACCAGTTCGCGACCGGCGGCTTGTCGATGGGCACGACCCGGTCCTACGACAACGCCCATGGCCGCACGCGCGACCTGTCCTGGAACTTCAAGTGGCGGATGGATGAACGCTGGACCTTCCAGAGCGACCTGCAATGGGTGCACGCCACCAACGGCGGCGATGGCGGCCAGATCAACATGGGCACCTTCGTGCCCAGCATGGGCCTGGACATGACCGCCGCGCCGCGGCCGACGGTCAGTTTCGACGCCGCCGCCCGCGCCGTCATGGCCGATCCCGGCAACTACTACTACAACTCGATTCAGCCCTACCTCAACAAAGCCAAGGGCGACTTGTATGCGTGGAAGGGCGACGCCAAGTTCAGCTTCGACCACCCGGTGCTGCGCGACCTGCGCTTTGGCGTGCGGCTGACGGACCGTTCGTCGTCGCATACGACCGCCGTCGGCACGCCGTGGAAATCCCTCGCCGAGCCGTGGAGCGTGCAGCAAACCTCGACGCCGGGGCAGCAACCATCGGCCACCGATTTCACCAGCTGGAAGAACCGGGGCAGCTTCGGCTACCTGGGCGATCCGCGCTACGCGGGCTTGGGCGGCGTCCAGCAATACAGCTTCCCCGACTTCTTCAACGGCAGGATGAGCGCGCCGCCGGCCATCGTGGTGCCGACCATGGCCGCCGTGCGCAATTACCCGAGCCAGTACCAGGCGCTGGTGTCGGTGCTGCGCCTGCAATGCGAAGACGCCAACAAGCTCAGGAACACCAACAACGATTGTTCGACGGCGGGCAATGACTGGAAGGCCATGCATTTCTCGAACGATCCCAAGGAGGTCGATCCGCAAAGTCCCGACCACGGCGCCTATTCCACGCACAGCGAATCCACCCAGGCCCTGTACGGCACGCTGCGCTTCGGCTTCGACAACCTGAGATACCCGGTGGAAGGCAATGCCGGGGTACGGGTGACCCGCTCGAGCACGCAAGCCCACGGCTACACGGTATTCGAGCCGAAGTATGGCGCCAACACCGATCCCAGCCTGCCCAAATTCGGGACCTTCAACGAGCCGCTCGACGTCAAGGGCAGCCACGTCGACGTCATTCCCAGCCTGAACGTGAAGGTCAACCTGACGGACAAGCTGCAGTCCCGGCTGGCGCTGTCCCAGGGCATTTCCCGTCCCGGCTTCGACCAGTTGCAGGAGTACGTCAAGCTGGAGCAGAAGGTGGACAACTCGGGGCCGAACAATACCGTCAAATCGGTCAGCTACATCGGCACCAACTCGGGCAACGCCAACCTGAAGCCGCTGAAGTCGAACAATGTCGACGTCTCGCTGGAATGGTATCCGCAGAGTGGCCAGTCGCTGACCGCGGTGCTGTTCTACAAGAAGATCAAGGACATCATCATGTCCGACACCTACACCAGGACCGTCAAGGACCTGGCCGGCAATCCGCAGGAGTTCACCATCACCGGCCCGGCCAACGCGGCCGAGCTGTGGGAGGGCGGCATTGAAATCGCCGGTGCGACCTACGTGGATAAGATTCCCGGACTGGCGGGGCTGCCCGACTGGGCCAAGGGCTTCGGCGTCTCCGTCAACTGGACCTACCTGGACGGCAAGCAGAACCTGTATCACCCGTACACCCTGCCCTACTGCCCGAAGAACGGTGGTTCGAACATGGGCAATATCTATGGCTGCGACCTCAACGGCCTGCCGTTCAAGGACTTGCCGGTGCCGTACATGTCCAAGCACGCCTTCAACCTGGGTCTGATGTACGACCGCGGGCCGATCTCGGCGCGGCTGGCCTATAGCTGGCGCTCGCGCACCCTGCAGGCGACCAATGCGTTCGGCGCCGGCGGGCAGGACGGCACCAGCGCCGATCCGGTGCGCATCGCGGCCAACGGCGGCGTCGCGCCGACGGATGTGGGTTGGGGACTGCCGGTCTGGCAGGAGGCCGTGGGGCAGTGGGACGCCAGTCTCAACTACAACTTCACCGCCAACCTGTGGGCCAGCGCTGCGGTCAGCAACCTGACCCAGACGGTGACGAAGCAGACCAACCAGCAGTTCATCGGCAGCATGGGGCGCTCCTGGTTCGATCCGGGCCGCAGCTTCCGGGTGGCGATGGGTTACCACTTCTAACCGTTGCAGCTAGCGCGAGTGCGGGGCGCCAGCCGCCACTCGCGAGCCGGCTTCAGACGCCGATCAGCTTCAGGTCGAACGCGCGTTCGGCCAGCCACACCATCGCCACCAGCGCGATCGTCGCCGAGCCGCCGGTCAGCAGGCGGCGGTAGAACCAGGTGCCGCGCAGCGCGAACGCCAGCGGCAGGAAGGCGGCGACGATGCATAGCTGTCCGATCTCCACGCCCAGGTTGAAGCCGAATAGACTGCTCAGCAACGCGCCCTGCGGCAGCCCCAGGTCGATCAGCACGCTGGCGAAGCCGAAGCCGTGGATCAGCCCGAACCCGAACGCCGCCAGCTGCCGCCGGCCGCGGAACAGCGGATAGAGGTTGTTCAGCGCCGCCAGCAGCACCGACGCCGCGATCGCCGACTCCACCCAGCGCGATGGCAGCGAAATTAGCGACAGGCTGGCCAGCGTCAAGGTCAGCGAGTGCGCCAGCGTGAAGGCCGTCACCACTTTCAGCACGTCGATGAAGGACTCGCGCAGGCTGGCCGACGGCGTGCCGCGCGCGCCCAGCATCACCGCCGGCAGCAGCAGCGATAGCAGGAACAGGATGTGGTCGTAGCCGATCCAGATATGCCACACGCCGTCCTTCACGAAGGCGCCGAACTGCCGCCAGCGGTCCGGCGATGTCAGCGACAAGGACTGGCGCGCATGCGCGGGATCGAAGATCGCGGTGGAGGTCGCGCCGTCGCGCGTCAGGCGTAGCAAGCCTTTGTGCTGCGGATCGAGGTCGGCGAACAGATGGTAGTTGATGGTCAGCGCCGTTACAGGGCCGGGGCAGGCGGCGTGAAAACGCAGCACGCTGTAGGCGCCGTCGGTGTGATTGTCGACCAGCTGCTGGTCGGTGTCGATGCGGCAGGCGCCCTGGCCGGTGGCGATGCCGAGGCGCTCCAGCGCATACGCCGCAATCGCCGCATGCCGCGCGCGGATCTCGTTCCAGGTCAGCTTGCCGTCGCCATCCTGGTCCAGGCCGATGGCGAAATCCAGGTCGCGCAGCGCGATGTCCCACTGGCCGGCGATGCGTTCGCCCTGCACCTCCAGCGACAGATAGCTGTCGCTGGGCTTGTGCGCATAAGCCGGCAGTGCAGCGCCGCACAGCAGCGCGAAAAAAAGCATCAGGCGTTTCATCATGTCCCCGCTTGCAGTTGTCGGATCAGGCGCGTTGCGGCCACGTCCTCGGTGTGATTCAAGGCGATCCAGTCCAGCACTGGCCTGGCGGCGTTGGCATCGCGCGCCTGCAGCGCCGATTCCAGATAGATGCGGATATCGGCCGCTTCCTTTTGCACCGTCCAGTTCTTGCGCGCCAGCGCCAGCGCGGTGACCGGATCGTGGCGCAGCACCAGCTCAAAGCGCGCCTGTTCGCGCTGGTGTACGGTGTCGCCGCGTTGGGCTGCGGCGTTGAAGCGGGCCGCCAGTTCCTTCACATCTGCGGCCAAGGCTACGCGCGCGTCGCCCTGCCGCTGCAGCGCCAGCGCGCGACGCAGCAGCAGCGCGTCGATGCGGGTCTGGTCCTTCAACAGCGTGGCGACTTCGTGCGCGCGCCCTTGCTCCAGCAGGAAGTCGGCATAGGCGCCCAGCAGGTAGCTGTCGCGCGGGCTCAGTGCCAGCGCGCGTTTGTAGCGCGCTTCGGCGATGTCGGCTGCGCCGCGCCGTTGCGCCATCTCCGCCAGCGGCGTCAGCGCCCATACCTGAAGCTCGGCAGGCGCGTTGCTGCTGCGTTCCAGCGTCAGGTCCAGCAGCTGCTCGCTCTTAACGGCACGTCCCGTCGCCGCGCCGACGTTGGCGATGCAGGTGATGGTGACCAGTTCTATCGACATCGCCGACAGATGCGCACAACTGGCGGTGGCGCCGGCGTAGTCGCCTTGCACGGTCTGCACGGTGGCCTGCGTCAGCCACGCCTGCGCATTGGACGGATCGGCCACCAGCACGGCCTTCAGATCGTCCAGCGCCGGCTTGAACTGGTGGGTACTTTGCAGCAGCGTGGCGCGCAGCAGGCGCACCGGCGCCGGCGGCGACGACAGCCACCACCACCGCGCCAGCGCCGCCTGCGCGTAGCCCAGGTAGCGCGGATCGGTTTCGCTGCGGGCCAGGCCGATGTAGCGCGTGGCGAGACCGGTGGCCAGTGCCATATCGTTGGGGCGCGCGTTCAATTCGCTGCGCATGCGGCGCAGTTCCTGCTGCACCGGATCGCCACGGCGCGGCAGCGTCTCGACCACTTGCTGGCCGCTGGCGGGAAGGTAGGGCGTCGCCTGCGCCGCCACCGCGGCGGCGCTCAGCAACAACGAAAATATTGGCTTCTTCATCATGACCTCAAACGGTGGCAAGGGCGGCTGAATCTCGCAGCCGCCCTTATGCTGAAAGGCTTACTTGTACGCGACCGGTTCCGTATCCTCCGGCGCGGTGGCGACGACGCTGTCCGTCGCCATCGGCTCGCCGGAGGTTACGCTGCCATCGCCGATGATGGCCAGTACCGCCGTGTAGAACGCATCGAGCGTCACCACCGGCGGCGGTGGCGGCGGCGTGACCGGCGTGTGGTCTTCATAGTGGGTGCTGCCCCCGCATGCGCTGAGCACCAGCAGCGCAATCAGGCCGAGGTACTTCATGGCATGCTCCGGGCGGACGTGATGCCGGAGCTCTGCGGCGAACCGGCGATCGGCGTCTTCAGGTATGGGAAGGCGGCGCTGAAGTAGCTGTCGTCGAGGTAGGCGCCGTCGGTGAAGTGCAGGCCGCCGGCCACGGCGTCGGTGGGCGCGCAGCCCAGGTTCAGCGTGCACAGTTTGCCCATCACCACGCGCAGCGCGATGTCGACCACGTCGTCGCCAGGGCGGCGGCCGTTGGGGAAGCCGGCGTTGTCGCCGCCGATCACGCCCAGGCGGTTTTGCGCGCCCATCGCGACGGCAGGCGTCGAGGTGTTCAGGCGCAGCATCTCGGAAGCGGCCACGCTGGCCGGCTGGTTCAGGCCCTTGACGCCGGTGAGGAAGGCCGCCACCAGGTCGTTGCGCGGGAAGTTGGTCGGCGCCTTGGCGCCGGCGCTGCCGTACAGGATTTCAATCAGCGCCGGCAGCGTTGGATTGGTGACGTAGGTGGCGAACTGCGCGTCGCCGGAGGGCTTGCTGCTGTTGAAGGTGTCCTTGTCCTTCAGGCCGATGACGACTTCATTCACCAGCGGCATGCCGAGGCGCGAGACCTGGGTCCAGGCGCCGCCCTCCTTCGACGGCGCGCTGGAATTGGGCGTCGGGTTCAGCAGGCGCGCCTGGCGCAGGCTGGCGGTGGTCCAGCCGCCGATCACGGGATCGCCGCTGCCGGCCGCCGTCAGGCAGGAGGCGGCCACTTCCAGTTCGATCGCGGTCACATTCTTGTCGGCCAAGTCGTCCCTGGCGGCGCGCTCGGCGTTGGCGCTGAACTCGGTGGCCGGGGCCTTGATGTTCACCAGGTCGAAAGTCTCGCCGAGGTTGACCACGAACGGGTCCTTGCGCTGGCCGACGAACATGCGCGCCGGCGTGCTGCAGCCGGGGATGTTGACGTTGTACATGTGGGCGGCCGCATAGGACGCGTAGTTCGGGATCGACTTGTTGCCGATGTTGTCGAGCGGCTTGTCGAAGGTGCCGGCGCCGCCGGCCGCGTTGGTCACGGCGGCCTTGGCGCCGGTGCGGCGGTCGCCGCGCACCACGCTGACGGTGTAGGTCTCGCGCACGTTGGCGCCGGCCGCGTTGGGGCCGGCGATCGCGCCGCCGTTGATCACCAGCGGGATAGACACCTGCTTGCCGCCGACGGTGAGCTTGCTGTCCTGGTTGGCGTTGTTGAAGCGGAACTGGAAGGTCAGGTCTTCCCTGGCGTCGCCGTTGTTGTCGATGTGGATCTCGTACAGCGCGTTCGGGTCCATGGCGAAGTAGTTCGGACCGCCGTAGGCATCCTGCAAGGGGATGTAGTTGGCGATCAGGGTGATGAAGCCGGCGCGGCCGGACTCGTAGCTGCGGAACATGTAGAAGTCGGTGCCGTCGACTTTGGGACTCTGCGCGACGAACGGCGCTTCGCGGTGGCTGGACGCCATGGCCGCTGGTGCGAAGGCGCTTGCCACTGCGCCGATGACGGCCGCGCGCATAGCGTGCTTGACGATAGTTTGCATCTCGTTTTCTCCCTCGATTGGTTGATCTTCCAGGTACTGCCAGGGGATATACGTGGCGCGGGCCAAACCGGATTCAAAATAAATGTGTATTCACGGCGTTGAGGGATATGGTATTTTCCGCAGGCTTGCATCTCAAATCTCTCCACCCGGAAGGCCCGCAGTGTCAGACGCGAATACTCTCGATCCCCAGCAGCTGCGCCTCTGGCTGCAAGGCGCGGCCCAACGCGACGCGGTCGCCTTTCGTGCGCTCTACGATGCGACATCGGCGAAACTGTTTGGCTTCGCGCTGCGTATATTGATCAAGCGCGAACTGGCCGAAGAGGTGCTGCAGGAGAGTTTCGTCGCGATCTGGAACAACGCCGGCACCTATCAAAGCCACCTGGCCGCCCCCATGACCTGGATGACGACCATCGTCCGCAACAAGGCTTTCGATCTGCTGCGCCGCAGCGATGTGACCACCGAAATCGACGGCGAACAGTTTGACAGCGAGGTGCTCAATGCCCTGCAAGATCCCGCAGCCACGCCCATCGAGGCGCTGCAAATGAGCCGCGACGCCAAGGCGCTGGCCTACTGCATGTCGGCGCTGGAAGGCTTGCACCGGCAGGTGCTGGGCCTGGCTTTTTTCCATGACCTGTCGCACAGCGAGGTGGCGCAGCAGATGGCGCTGCCGATCGGCACCGTCAAGACCTGGATACGCCGCAGCCTCGACAAGCTGAAGACCTGCCTGGCCAAGGGGGAGCGCGCATGAACCTCCGCGACAACGCCGCCCTGCGCGACCAGCTGGCGGCTGAATACGTGCTGGGCACGCTCAAGGGCGGCGCGCGCCGCCGCTTCGAAGGCCATCTGCACAACGACGCCGCGCTGCGCCGCATCGTCGTCGAATGGCAGGACCGGCTGGCGCCGCTGGCCGAGTTCTCCGGCGCGCAGCCGCCGCGCAAGCAGGTGTGGCAAGGCATAGCGCGCCGCCTGAACCTGCCGCGTGCGCATGCGGCGTGGCAGTTCTGGCGCAACGAGTCGGTGACGTTCTGGCGTTCGCTGGGCATGGTGTCGAGCGCCGTCGCGGCCTTGCTGGTGGTGACGATCGGCGTGCGCAGCTTGCAGGCGCCGCAGCTCGACTACGTGGCCACGCTGACCGATGACAAGGCGCAGACCGCGCTGCTGCTGACCGGCGACAGCCGCCACCAGGCGATGACGGTGCGGGTGGTCGGCGCGGCCGCGGTGCCGGGCGACAAATCGCTGGAACTGTGGGCGGTGCCGAAGTCGGGCCATCCGCGCTCGCTGGGCTTGCTGAACGCGCGTGGCGAGGTCAGGCTGGCGATGACCGGCAAGGCCGTCGGCGACGACGTGGCGCTGCTGGCGGTCACGCTCGAGCCCAAGGGCGGTTCGCCGGATCCGAACGGGCCGACCGGGCCGATCCTGTACAAGGGCAGCTGGGTCCGGGTGATGTAGGGGGAAAGTTGCTATCATCCAGTGTCGGGCCCAGGCCCCCCACTCGCCAAGGACACCTATGGACGCCAGCAAGTTCAACCCGGAATATTTCAACAGCTTCGGCAAGGGCACGCTGCCGGAGCACCTGGGCATCGTCGTCACCGATGTCCGTGAAGGCGAGATCGTGGCCGAGTTCACGGTCACGCCGCAGCACCTGGCGCCGAACGGCTACCTGCACGCCGGCAGCGTGGTGACGCTGGCCGACACCGCTTGCGGCTACGCCTGCTTCTCGCACCTGCCCGAGGGCGGCCAGAGTTTCACCACCATCGAGCTGAAGTCGAACCACCTGGGCACGCTGCGCGACGGCGTGGTGGTGGCGACCGCGAAGGCGGTGCACCTGGGGCGCACCACCCAGGTCTGGGATGCGATCGTCAGCAACAAGGCGAGCGGCAAGACCATCGCCCTGTTCCGCTGCACGCAGATGATTTTGTTCCCGAAATAGGAGGGATGGCATGTTGCATTTATCCAGGATGGCCGGGCTGGGCCTGTTGTTGGCCTCGTCGCTGGCGATGGCGCAAACGCCCTACACCGATGACGCCACCTACGTCGGCCTGGGCGGCAAGGAAGGCATCAGGAAGATCATCGACACCTTCATTCCGCTGGTGCTGGCCGATGCGCGCATCAAGGACACCTTCGCCGACTTCGACATGGTGCAGGTCGGGGCGCGCTTGCAGGAGCAGTTCTGCGAGTTCGCCGGCGGCCCGTGCCGGTACACCGGCAAGTACCGCGACAAGACGATGGACGGCGTCGGCACCGTGCGCGACATGGCCACCGTGCACCAGGACATGCAGATCACCAATGCGATGTTCAACGCGCTGACCGAGGATTTGCAGATCGCGATGGAGCGGAACCACGTGCCCAGCCGCGTGGCGAACAAGCTGATCGCGAAACTGGCGCCGATGCAGCGTGCCATCGTGACCAAATGATGCCCTCGGGAGAACAGCAATGAAGCACATCCTTCCCGCACTGACCGTGCTGAGCGCCGTGCTGGCTTGCGGCGGCGCGGCCGCGCAGGCCCGGCCGGACATGGGCAAGTTCCTCGCCACCGGCGGCGTCAGCCAGGTTGAAGGGGCGGGTGGCGGCGGCATCACGCCGTGGGCGCTGATCAGCGGCTACGGCACGCGCGACAGCTGGGGCGCCAACGCGCACTACACGCGCCTGGCCACCCAGGACTACAAGCTCGACAGCTACGGCGTGGCGCTGGGCATCGCCGACCGGCTGGAGCTGTCGCTGGCCAAGCAGGAGTTCAAGGGCAGCCTGGCGCCGCTGAACCTGCTCAACATCAGGCAGGACATCCTGGGCGTCAAACTGAAGCTGGCGGGCGACGCCGTCTATGAGCAGGACAGCTGGATGCCGCAGGTGGCGATCGGCATGCTGTACAAGCGCAACAAGGGCGTCGGCGGCCTGGGCGCGCTGGGCGTGTCCAATGTGAAGCAACTGGGCGCCAGGGACGATCACGGCTACGATTACTACGTGGCGGCCACCAAGATCCTGTTCGAGCAGAGCTTGCTGCTGAACGGCACGCTGCGGGCCACCCGCGCCAATCAGATGGGCCTGCTGGGCTTTGGCGGCGACAAGGGCGACAGCATGCGGTTGATGCCGGAAGTGTCGATGGCCTACCTGGTCAACCGCAAGCTGGCGCTGGGCGCCGAGTACCGCCGCAAGCCGCGCAACCTGGGCGTGGACAACGAGAAGGCTTACTACGACGCCTTCGTGGCCTGGTTCCCGAGCAAGAATTTTTCACTGACGGCGGCGTATGCCGAGCTGGGCGACATCACCATCTTCAATCCGAAGCGGCAGCACGGCCTGTACCTGTCGGCGCAGGCCGGCTTCTAAAACCCCCGTGCTTTAGCCGCGCAGCGATTCTTCCAGCAGCTTGTGCAGGGCGGCGAAGTCGGGCTCGCCCAGGTAGCGCTTGAGGATCTTGCCATCCTTGCCGATGACGAAGGTGGTCGGCGTCATCGCCACGTTGCCGTAGGCCTTGGCGGCCGAACCGTCGGTGTCGAGCGCCACCTTGAACGGCAACTGGCGGGTTTCGGCGTAGTTCAGCACGTAGTTCGGCGGGTCGTAGCTCATCGCCACGGCGACGAACTCCAGGCCCTGGCCCTTGAACTTATTGTAGGTCTCGACCATCTTCGGCATCTCGGCCACGCAGGTGGTGCACGAGGTGGCCCAGAAATTGACCATCACCACCTTGCCGCGCAGGCTCTCCGGCGCGATCTTCTCGCCCTTGATGCTGACGAAGGTGACTTCAGGCGCGCTCTGGCGCTTGTTCAGCGACAGGTAGCCGCCAAAGCCGATGGCGCCGATCAGCACGGCGGCCAGCACCGGCTTGATCCAGGCGGGGGATTGCGTCTTTTGCATGATGGACTCAGGCGTGGAAGGAGAGAAGGCCATTATAGACCTGCTCCGGATTACGAGTTGGACACCGACTTGCTCGGCTGGAAGCTCTTCCACTCTTCCTCGGTGATGTACTCGAACACCTTGACCACCTTGTTCACGCCGCTGACGCCGCGCGCCACGTCGGCGCCGATCTGGCCTTCGCGCTGGGTCACGCGACCCATCAGGAACACCACGCCGCGCTCGGTCACCACCTGGTAGGAGTTGGCCGAGATATCCTTCATGTCGATCAGGCTGGCCTTGACCTTGGTGGTGATCAGCGCGTCGTTGGAGCGCGAGGTGTAGCTCGACGGGCCGGCGATTTCCAGCTCGTTGATCACCGCCACCACGCCTTCGATGCCGCGCAGCTCGCGCTCGGCGGCGGCCTTCATGGCCTCGTCGCGCACTTCGCCGGTCAGCAGCGCCCGGCGGTTGAAACTGTTGATGTTGGTATGACCCGCATCGCCGACCACGTTGTTGAGCTTGATGCTGCCCTTGACTTCGATCGCCCGGTCTTCCGTCTGCGCGCCCAGGGTGCGGCGGTCGGTTGCGGCCAGCGTCCCGGAAATGGCGCCGCCCGCGACCAGCGCGACGCAGCCCGACAACGACGCCAGCATAGCGCCGCACAGCACGCTCATGGCCAGCGGCCGTTGTACTTTTTTCCAGATATCGCCGGAATTAGTCATTCGCATCTCCTCCGAATAGCGCGACGTCGATGCCGTCGCAAATGCAGTGTATGGTCACCAGATGGACTTCCTGGATACGGGCGGTACGGTCGGCCGGCACGCAGATGTGCACGTCGGCGTCGGTCAACATCTTGCCGATGGCGCCGCCGCCCTTGCCGGTCATGGCCACCACCCGCATTTCGCGCTCCAGCGCCGCTTCGATCGCCGCCATCACGTTGGCCGAGTTGCCCGAGGTGGAGAACGCCAGCAGGATGTCGCCGGCCTGGCCGAACGCCTGCACCTGCTTGGAGAAGATCTCGCGGTAGCTGTAGTCGTTGGCCACCGCCGTCAGGATCGAGGTGTCGGTGGTCAGCGCCATGGCCGGCAGCGGGAAGCGTTCGCGCTCGAAGCGTCCCACCAGCTCGGCCGCGAAGTGTTGGGCGTCGGCGGCCGAACCGCCGTTGCCGCACACCAGAATCTTATTGCCGTTGGACAACGCCGAGAACATCAGCTCGATCGCTTGCGCGATGTGCGGAGCGAGGACGGTGGCGGACTGGATCTTGAGTTCGGCACTTTCGTGGAAGTGCGAGAGTATGCGTTGATTATTCATAGTGTGCTGATTATAGTGCAGCCGCACAGCGGCCCGGACAAGCGCTGTTAAAAATGCTTACATTTCCAGCGCGTTTTGTATCCATGATAACTTTTCGCCGTCGATGGCCACCAGATCGAAGCGGCACGGCGGCGGCTGGCGGTAGCGCTGCAGGTAAAACTGGGCCGCGTGGACCAGCCGCCGCTGCTTGGCCGGGGTGACGCTGGCGGCCGCCCCGCCGAAGCGGCCCGGGGCGCGGCGCCGCACTTCGACAAACACCAGGTGGGCGCCGTGCTGCATGATCAGGTCGATTTCGCCCACCTTGCACAGGAAATTGCGCTCGACCAGCACCAGCCCGGCGGCGCTCAGGTGGGCCAGCGCCCGCTCTTCGCCGAGCCGGCCCAGCCGTTGTTGCGGGGTCTGCGCCATGGCGGCCTCACGGCGTGACCGGCAGCGGCACGCCGTTCTTATACACCGCCGGTTGCTCGATCCGCTCGAAAGCGGCCGCGCCCTGGCCGAAATCGATGGTCAGGCGGCCGGTCACGCCGTCCAGGTGGAAGCGGCCGGCGTGGTGGCGGCTGAGCTCGCGCGCCACCCGGTAGGCGTCGATGCCCAGCGCGTACAGGCGCTCGATGTCGGCGCTGTTCGATTGCAGCGGATGCGGGTAGACCATCACCGCCGGATGGTCGCGCTGGATTTGCCACGGCAGGTCCAGCAGGCGCACGCCGTCCAGCTCCTGGGTCGGGCTGTTGCCGCCGCTGCCGGGGTTCAGCGCCGAGGTGCCGTAGATCGGCAGCGCGCGCAATTGCGGCGACGGCGCCGGCACGGGCGGCGGCGGCAGCGCATCGGCGGTGCTGAAGGTGGGATTGGTCGGCTCGCTGTTGAAGGCGTCGCCGAGGGCGCCGCGCAGCTGGCGGGTCTGGTCGGCGCTCATGGCCGAAAACAGCAGGCCGGGCGTATCGTCGCGCAGGCGGGCACGCAGCTGCACCAGTTCCGGGTCGCTGAGGTAGCCGTCGGGCGCGCTCAGCTCGACCATCTTGAGCGGCAGGCCGTGGCGCTGCCACTGGGCGGCGAAGGCGGCCGCCACGCGCCGTTGCCAGGGCGTGCTGGTGCTTAAAATAAGGGCAGTGCTGCCGGGCAGGTCGGCGGCGGCCCACTGGGCGGCCTGGCGCGCTTCCTCTTCGATGGACAGGCCCATGGCCAGCATCAGCGGCGGCAGCGGCGCGGCGCCGGCCACGCCGTAGCCGTCCGGATAGTTGAGCGCGATGGTGGGCTTTTGCAGCAGGGGGCTGGCGGCGATGGCCGACACGGCGGAGCGCGCCAGCGGGCCGATGATGATGTCGTCCTGCTGCTGGGCGCGGGCGTAGCTGGCCAGCACGTCCTGCGGCAGGTCGCCGGTTTCCACCACGCTGACGGTGATGTTGTCGCGGTCGCGCTCCCAGGCCGCCAGGAAGCCGGCCCGCACCGACGACGCGGCCAGGCCCAGCGTTTCGGAGCGCAGCGGCAGCAGCAAGCTCATGCGGATAGGCGCGTTGGACGGTTGCGCCGCCTCGTCGGCGGCGCGCGCCGGGGCGGGCGCGGCGTCGGGCGTGACGGTCAGGCCGGCGCCGGCCGGGGCGGTTCTGGCCAGGCCCGGCAGCGTGACGGCGAAGGTTTCCGCGGGCGGCGGCGTCGGTTCCGGCGGCGGCTTGGGCAGCGGCGCCGGCCGCGCAGGCGGCAGCGGGCCCGCCGCACTTGTATTTGATGAGCCGGGCGCGCACAATCCTCCGGGCGCATTGCAGAACGGCGTGCTGCACGCACTGACCAGAGCCGCAACCGTACACAGCAGCGACAACTTCATACTATTCATCCTACCCCCAATGACCGCACAAGAATCCAGTTCCATCGCCACCCTGCCCGTGATGGGCGAAATGGCGCACCAGACCTATCCTAGCGCAACCTTGTACGTCGTGGCGACCCCGATCGGCAATGTGACGGATATCAGCCTGCGGGCGTTGCATGTCTTGAGCCTGGTCAACGCCGTGGCCTGCGAGGACACCCGCAACACCGCCCAGCTGATGACCCGCTTCGGCCTGCACAAGCCGCTGATCGCGGCCCACCAGCACAACGAGCGCGAAGTGGCGGAAACGCTGATCGCCCGCCTGCAGGCCGGCGAGCGCATCGCGCTGGTGTCGGACGCCGGCACGCCGGCCGTGTCCGATCCGGGCGCGCGCATCGTCGACGCCGTGCGGGCGGCGGGCTTGCGCGTGCTGCCGCTGCCGGGCGCGTCGGCGGCGGTGACGGCCTTGTCGGCCAGCGGCCTGGTGAACGACCAGTTTTACTTTGTCGGCTTCCTGCCGGCCAAGGCCAAGCAGCGCGAGAACTTCCTCGGCACCTTGCGCGCGGTGACCGCGACGATGGTGTTCTACGAGGCGCCGCACCGCATCCTCGATTGCGCCACGGCGCTGGCGGCGGTGTTCGAGCCGGAGCGCCAGGTGGTGTTCGCGCGCGAGCTGACCAAGATGTTCGAGGAAATCCACCGTTGCCCGCTGTCCGAGGCGGAGGCCTGGATCAGGGCCGACGCGCATCGCGAAAAAGGCGAGTTCGTGGTGCTGCTGGCCGGCGCGCCGGCGGCCGAGGATGAACAGGACGTGGAGGCCGAGCGCATCCTCAAGATTCTGTTGACCGAATGCTCGGTCAAGCAGGCGGCCAACCTGGCGGCGCTGATCACCGGCCGCAAGAAGAATGCGCTGTACGACCGCGCCCTGCAGCTCAAGGGCGGCGAGTAGTCAGAATTTGCAGCCGCTGTCCTTCTTGTCGAGCAGCCAGATGAGCGGCGACAGCAGGCCGGCGCCGGTGTTCTTGCAATCGGGACGCTTGGCGCCCTGGATGTCGCGCGCCAGCTTGCTTTCCCGCTCGGGATAGAGCGGATGGTCGTCCAGCTGCGCCACCGGCAGGCCGGCCCGGGCCGGGTCCTTGGCGTTGGCTTCCTTGCGGGCGGTTTTCAGCGCCGCGTTCATGTCGAATTTCTTCGGTTGCAATTCCGGGTGCAAGGGATCGGGCGCCGGCAGCGTGATCGCCTGCGCGGCAACCGGGGCGGGCTCGGCGGCTGGCGCCGGCGGGCTGGCGCGCTTGGCCAGCTGCGGCCGTTCGGACTTGCGCGCTGGCGCGGGTTCCGGTTTCGGCTTGGGCGGCGGCGCCAGCTTGGCCACGACCGGCTTGGGCGGCGCGGGCGTGCGCAGCCAGACCGTCATGGTCCTGGCCGGACGCGGCGCCTCGGGCGCGGCCGGCGCCGCCAGCCGGTAGCCGAAGATCAGCGCCACATGCAGCAACAGCGAGACGGCGATGCCCGCGCCTATCCCCGGCCGCCGCATCGGGGCGGGCTGGAATTGGGTGAACGTCGCGCTCATGGATTTTTAGATAATTGATGCACACCGCCATAATCTCACATTGAAAAAAAATCGCCATGGTCGATACTGATTTCATAGTGGCACTTGACGGATACCGGAGCAGCTTGTATTATCTTGCTTCTTCGGAGTGTGGCGCAGCCCGGTAGCGCACCTGGTTTGGGACCAGGGGGTCCAAGGTTCGAATCCTTGTACTCCGACCAAGATTCAAGAAAAAAGACTCAAGAGCTTCGGCTCCTGGGTCTTTTTTTTATTCTCCGCGCGTCCGCGCAGGCATCGAGCTATACGAATAGTTCATAGATCCGGTTGAATACGCAATTGGTTAGCAAACAAGCACATGCGTAATATGAAATCAGCGCGGGGAAAACGCGCAGACAAAAATTACGGAGAGACTATGCAACCGACTACGCTCAACTGGCCCATCGCCTGCTAGCTCGCCGCATCCGGCGAGCGCCTGCTTCCAATTATTAGAGCTACGCGCCGTTCCAGGCAGGCATTCGCACATTCATTCATTCCTAAAAATAAAACACTGGAGACACAATGAAATTGAATACTTCGAAAACTATCATCGCCGCCGTCGTGGCTGAAATGCTGATGATGACGGGCGCGGCCGCGCAAACGTCGGGCGCGGCCAAGCCGCTCGACACCGGCTCCGTGGTGGTGGTCAGCGGCATCCGCGCCTCGCTGTCGTCGTCGCTGACGACCAAGCGCATCCAGGACGGCGTGGTCGACGCGGTCTCGGCCGAGGACGCCGGCAAGTTCCCGGACACGAATATCGCCGAGTCCCTGCAGCGCGTCACCGGCGTGCAGATCCAGCGCAACAACGGCGAAGGCCGCTATATCTCCGTGCGCGGCCTGGGCCCGGAGTTCAACAACGTGCTGGTCAACGGCCGCACCATGACCAGCGACACCGGCGGCCGCGAGTTCTCCTTCGACCTGCTGTCGTCCGACCTGATCTCGAAAGCGCTGGTCTACAAGACATCGCAAGCCTTCCTGCCGGAGGGCGGCATCGGTTCGACGGTGGATATCCAGACCGCGCGTCCGCTGTCGGGCAAGCTGGGCCACACCTCGGTGGTCAATGTCTCGGACTCCTACGATACCAACTCCAAGAAGAACACGCCCAATATCAGCGGCATGTATTCCTTCGCCAATGAAAACCGCACCCTGGGCGTGACCGGCTCGCTCTCCTACACCGACCGCGCCTCCAAGCAGAACAAGGCCGTCAACGACGCCTGGAACTACCGCGACGTCTCCATGATCAACGGCGACCTCAACTCCAAAGGGTTGACGATGGCCGACGTGAGCACCAAAAAGCTCTACATGCCGCAGAGCTATGGCTTCCAGCAAGAGAACGAAAGCCGCAAGCGCCTGGTCGGAAATCTGACGGTGCAATACAATCCGTCGCCGACCTGGAAACTGACGGCGGACGCGCTCTACTCGCGCCTCGATCAAAAGAACGACGTGATCGCGTTCAGCGACTGGAACAATCCCCAGCAGCTCGGCGTCAAGACCGACGCCAACAACCAGGTCACCAGCTTCCTGCGGCCCGGCTCGATCTTCTACGCGAACAACCCGGAGCTGGCCGGCAGCGGCAAGCTGCTGGGCGAGGCCAACTCGAACGACATGATCGTCAAGGGCGGCGACCGCCTGTCGACCACGCAGGCGTTCGGCCTGAACTCGAAATGGGCGCTGGCGCCGGAGCTGAAACTGGAAGGCGATATCTCCAGCTCGCGCACCACCTCCAAGTCGCCGAATATGTGGATCGTGGCCGGCATGGTGCCCAAGAATGGCGACACGCTGACCTTCGGCGCCACGCCGGGCCTGGTGTTCGGCGACGGCATCGCCGATCCGAGCGCGGTGCGCGCGCACGCCGTGTCGTACGGCGACATCCGCAATCTCGACGATTTGCAGGAAGGCCGTTTCAGCCTGGCCTGGAGTCACGAGATGGGTTATTTCAAGGGCATCGATACCGGCATGGCCTATTCGCAGCGCAACGTCGAGCGCACGCAGTGGAACAACGACGCCTGGAATGCCTTCAGCGGCTACCACGTTGGCCTGCCGTCGTCGCTGTTCACGGTGACGCCGATGGATAATTTCCTCGGCAATGGCGCCCAGATTCCGAGCGCCTACCTCAGTTTCAATCCGTACGAGTACATGAACTATCTGAACCAGCCGTCGCTGCTGGCGCAGTCGAACGATCCGGCGCTGTACCTGGACAAGAGCAAGTACCCGAACGGCCCGATGGCGATCGACTACACCAAGCCGGACATGTGGGGCGTGAAGGAGAAGGTATCGAGCTTCTTCCTGGACTCCAAATGGGAAGGCGCGGGCTGGTCGGCCAACGCCGGCATGCGCGTGGTGCACGTGAACTCGGCGTCGACCGGCATCAGCCGCGTGCTGCTGTCGGCGACCAAGAGCCCCAACGACACGACCTACATCCTGAACTGGGGCCCGACCGCCGTCAACACCGTCACCAACAGCTACAACAGCTTCCTGCCGTCCGCCAACCTGAAGTTCGACCTGACGGCCGACATGATGCTGCGTTTGGCCGCATCGAAGACCGAGACCCGTCCTACCCTGAACCAGATGGGCGTGAGTAATTCCTACGGCGGCCGTTACGGCGACGTGCAAACCGGCGGCGGCAATCCTTATTTGAAGCCGATGCAGTCGAAGAACTACGACCTGTCGTACGAGTGGTATCTGTCGAAGACCAACTACGTCAGCCTGGCCGTCTTCCGCAAGGACGTCTCCAACTTCCTGGAGACCAAGATGGTGGACATGAAGATTCCGCAGTACACGGAAGTGGTGCACGACACCCGCGTGCGCAACGGACAGGAAGGCAAGATCAAGGGCGTGGAACTGGCCGGCCAGTATGCCTTCGATAACAACATCTCCTGGCTGAAGGGCTTCGGCGTCGCCGCCAACTACACCTACGTGGACGCCAGTGCGACCCGCGACAGCGACAGCGGAGCGCCGGCCTGCGGCTACCCCGGCTTGTCACCGCAGTCGTACAACGGCTCGCTGTTCTACGAGAACGACAAATTCATGGCGCGGGTCAGCTACAACTGGCGTAACCACTTTTCTGTCGATTGCGGTGGCGGCAGCACCCTGCCGCGCACCCGCGCTGCCTACGGCCAGAGCGACGCCAGCCTGCGCTACAATCTGACGCCGAAGATGGCGCTCTACGCGGACTTCATCAACCTGAACAACGCCAGGATGCACGAATATGCCAACAACGAATCGCAGTTCCTCACCCTGGAAGATGTCGGCCGCCGCGCCAACGTCGGCCTGCGAGTGGCGTTCTAAATGATGCGAGCGAACCTGCCTCGCCGCCGCCTGCTGCAAGGCGCCGCCGCCGCCGCCGGCGGCGCCCTGCTGCCGATCCAGGCCGGCGCGCAAGCGGCGCCGCGCTTCGCGGTCGGCGCCAGCGATTTTCTCATCGACGGCAAACCGTTCCAGATCCGCTGCGGCGAAATGCACTTCGCCCGCGTGCCGCGCGAGTACTGGGGCCATCGCCTGAAGGCCATCAAGGCGATGGGCCTGAACACGGTGTGCGCCTATCTGTTCTGGAATTACCACGAGTGGCGCGAAGGGAAGTTCGACTGGAGCGGCCAGCGCGACGCGGTGGAGTTCTGCCGGCTCGCGCAGCAGGAAGGGCTGTGGGTGATCCTGCGTCCCGGTCCCTACGCCTGCGCCGAGTGGGAAATGGGCGGGCTGCCGTGGTGGCTGTTGAAGAAGAATCCGGGCGACGCCTTCCTGCGCACGCGCGATCCGGCCTTTATCGATCCGGCGCGGCGCTACCTGAATGAAGTCGGCCGCGTGCTCGGGACGATGCAGGTGACCCAGGGCGGCCCGATCTTGATGGTCCAGGTGGAGAACGAGTACGGCTTCTTCGGCGAAGACCTGGACTATATGCGCGTGCTGCGCCAGGCGCTGCTCGACGCCAGGTTCGACGTGCCGCTGTTCCAGTGTAATCCGACCAACGCGGTCGCCAAGACGCACATTCCCGGCATGCTCTCGGTGGCCAACTTCGGCAGCGATCCGGCCAGCGGCTTCAAGGCGCTGGCGGCGGTGCAGCAGGCGCCGTTGATGTGCGGCGAATACTACTCGGGCTGGTTCGACACCTGGGGCAATCCGCACCGCCGTGGCGACAACAGCAGCGCCGTCATCGACATCCAGGCCATGCTCAAGGCGAACGGTTCGTTCAGCCTGTACATGGCGCACGGCGGCACCACGTTCGGCCTGTGGGGCGGCTGCGACCGACCCTTCCGGCCGGACACCACCAGCTACGACTACGACGCGCCGATCAGCGAAGCGGGATGGATGGGCGCCAAGTTCAACGCCTATCGCGAAGGCATGCGTCCCTTCCTGGCGGCGGGCGAAGTGCTGCCCGAAGCGCCGGCGCGCAATCCCGTCATGCGCATCGATGCGTTTGCGCTGAGCGAGTCGGCGCCGGTGCTGGCCAATCTGCCGGCGCGCACGATCAAGGCGGTGTCGCCGGAACCGATAGAACAGTACGACATCAGCCGCGGCCTGGTGGCTTATCGCGTGCAGCTGCCGGCCGGTCCGGCGGGCCTGCTGGCCGCCGCCAAGGTGCGCGACCTGGCCTGGGTCTACGTCGATGGCAAGCAGGTGGGAACGCTCGATACCCGCCATCGCCGCTTCTCGGTCGCCGTGCCGGCCCGCAGCAAGCCCGTGACGGTGGAAATCCTGCTGTACACCATCGCGCGGGTGAACTTCGGTCTGGAGGTCCACGACCGCAAAGGCCTGCATGGTCCTGTGACGTTCACGGCCAAGGACGGCGCCGCGCAGACGCTGGAGAACTGGGAAATCCGCGCCATCGATTTCGATGCCGACGGCGTGCTGCCGCCGCTGTCGTTCAAGCGCGGACGCGCCAAGGGGCCGGCGTTCTGGCGCGGCGGCTTCGAGGCTGGCCGCCAGGCCGACACCTTCCTCGACATGTCCAGCTGGGGACAGGGCGTCGTGTGGATCAACGGCCGCTGCCTGGGCCGCTACTGGAGCATCGGGCCGACGCAGACCATGTACCTGCCCGGTCCGTGGATCAGGAAGGGCCGCAACGAAGTCGTGGTGCTCGACCTGACCGGCCCGCGCAGCGCCCGCATCGCCGGCCTGACGGAACCGATACTCGACCAGCTCAATCCGGAGCTGGACCTGGCGCGGCCACCGAGCACCGTCAAGCCGGCGCTGGAAGGTGTTACGCCGGCGCAGGCGGGCGAGTTTGCCGCCGGTGGTGGGACCCAGGATGTGCTGTTTGCGGCGCCGGTCAAAGGCCGCCAGTTCTGTCTTGAATCGCTGAGCGCCTTCGACGGCAAGCAGTATGCGGCGGTCGCCGAGATTTCGCTGCTGGGCAAGGACGGCAAGACCATCAACCAGCAATCGTGGACGATTGCCTACGCCAGCAGCGAGGAGTTGAAGAAGGAGGATGGCTCGGCGCTCAACGCCATCAACGGCCAGGCGTCGGATCACTGGCACACCGCGTTTTCCGGCGGGACCGGCCACCCGCACCAGCTGATCATCGATCTCGGTCAGCAGGTGGAGGTGGCGGGTGTGCGCTACATGCCGCGCCAGGGGCCCGACACCGTCACCGGGCGTATCAGGCGGTACCGCATGTACGTCGCGGACAAACTGGTCCGCGAGTAACGTCGTTCCCGCGCACGCGGGAATCCATGCTGAGCGTCCGGAGCCGGCGTTCTATGGGTTCCCGCCTGCGCGGGAATGACGTTAGCCGGCGCGCTTGGCGGCGATAGCGTTGCCGGCGCGGCTGGCACCTTTACGGCCCAGGAACTGCGAAATGAACTGGCCGGCGTCGACCACGATATCGAGGTCGATGCCGGTTTCAATTCCCAGTCCCTGCATCATGTACAGCACGTCCTCGGTGGCGACGTTGCCGGTGGCGCCCTTGGCGTATGGGCAGCCGCCCAGGCCCGACACCGACGAATGGTAAATCGCGATGCCCAGCTCCAGGCTGGCGTAGATGTTGGCCAGCGCCTGTCCATACGTGTCGTGGAAGTGGCCGGACAAACCGTCCAGGCGGAAGGCGCGGATCGCCGTCTCCATCACCGCCTGCGTCTTGCGCGGTGTGGCCACGCCGATGGTGTCGGCGATGTCGATCTCGTCGCACCCCAGGTCGCGCATGCGGCCCACCACGTCGGCCACCGCATCGAGCGGCACTTCACCCTGATACGGGCAACCGAACGAGCAGCTGATGCTGCCGCGCAGGCGCAGGCCGTTGTCCTTGGCCGCTTTCGCCACGCCTTCAAAGCGCGCGATCGATTCGGCGATCGAGCAGTTGATGTTCTTTTGCGAGAACGCCTCCGAGGCCGAACCGAAGATCACCACCTCGTCCGCCTTGGCCGCCAGCGCCGCCTCGAAGCCCTGCATGTTCGGCGTCAGCGCGGAGTAGACCACGCCCGGCTTGCGCGTGATCGCGGCCATCACCTCTTTGCTGGTGGCCATCTGCGGCACCCACTTCGGCGACACGAACGACGCCGCCTCGATGTTCTGGAAACCGGCGCTGGTCAGGCGGTTCACCAGCTCGATCTTCACCTCGGCGGGCACGCTTTCTTTTTCATTTTGCAGGCCGTCACGCGGGCCGACTTCGACGATTTTTACCTGTTTTGGCAAACTGTTCATCATCAATATCCTCTGTTGCGGTCGACCACGCCGGCGACGGTTTCGCCCTGCGCGGTCTTGCGGATTTTTTCGGCGATCTGCTGCACGCTCTCGCGGCGCAAGGTCAGCGCCGAGATGTGCGGCGTGATCGTGATGCGCGGTTCCTGCCAGAACGGGTGCTGCAACGGCAATGGCTCGTTGCGGAACACGTCCAGCGTGGCGGCGGCAATGTGGTCGGACTTGATCAGCGCGAGCAGGTCCGGTTCGGCCACATGCGCGCCGCGCGCGACGTTGATCAGGTAGGAACCCTGCGGCAGCTTGCCCATGTTGGTGCGGTTGAGCAGGTTGTTGGTGTCCGGCGTCAGCGGCAGCATGCAGACCAGCACGCGGCTGCCGCGCAGGAAGGTGTCCAGGCCATCGGCGCCGTGGAAGCACTGCACGCCCTGCATGCTCTTCTCGGTGCGGCTCCAGCCGCGCAGCGGGAAGCCGAACGGCGCCAGCGCCTCCAGCACGCGCGTGCCCAGCACGCCCATGCCCAATACGCCGACCGCGAAGTCCTCTTTCGGATACTGCGGCAGCGGCAGCCACTGGCCTGCGCGCGCCTGGGTTTCGTACTCGTCGAAGCGGCGGAAATAACGCAGCACCGAATAGGTCACATATTCCGCCATTTGCAGCGCCATGCCGGCGTCTTCCAGGCGGATGATGGGAATGTGCGGCGGCAGCGCGTCGCTGAACTTCAGCAGCGCGTCGACGCCGGCGCCGGTGACGAAGATCGCCTTCACCTGCGCCAGGTCCGCCAGCATCGCTTCCGGCGGCGACCACACTACCGCGTAGTCGCAGGCCAGGCTCTTTTCGCCGGCATGCCAGATTTCGACTTCGGCTTCCGGCAGGTACTTGGCAAAGTCCTTGAGCCAGGGCTCGGTCTTGCCGTCCGCCCGATGTAAAAGAATACGCATGATGTCCTCCCTTACGCCGTCTTGAACGCCAGCAGCGGCGCACCGTCGGCCACCTGGTCGCCCACGCTGTACAGGATTTCGTCGACCACGCCATCGTGCGGCGCCGCGATGGTGTGTTCCATTTTCATGGCTTCCATGATGACCAGGGCGTCGCCCTTCTTCACTTCCTGCCCTTTGGCGGCCAGCACCGCGACCACCTTGCCGGGCATAGGCGCGGTCAGGCGGCCACCTTCGGCCTCGGTCTCGCCGGCGTGCGCCATCGGATCGTTGTAGGCCAGCGGATAGTGCGCACCGTTGGTGAACACATGCAGCATGTCGCCGTCGCGGCGCACGGTGCCGTGTACGGCGCGCTCGCCCAGCTTGATGCTGAACGCATTTGTGTCACCCTTGCCGTCCCGCGACATCAGGCTCAGTACCTGCGGCTGCGCCGCGCCGACGCTGAACAGCCAGTCGGCGGCGCGGTAGCTGACGTTGACGCCGTATGGTTTGGCCGCCGCGAACTCGTCGCCGAACGACAGTGTGCGCAGGTAAGGATGGTTCATGCGCCAGCCCAGCGCCTGGCCCCACGGATCGGCGGCGTTGGCGCCGGATTGCGCGGCGGAGCGGTCCTTCTCGGACTCGATCAGCGACACGGCGGCCAGCGCCAGCGCGCCGTCCGGCGCGGCTTGCGCCGCCGGGAACAGCGCGTCGTGATTGCGCTCGATCAGGCCCGTATCCAGGTCGGCCGTCGAGAAGGCGTGGCCTTCGACCAGGCGTTTCAGGAAGGCGATGTTGGTGGCCAGGCCGACGATCTGGTACTGCGACAGCGCTTGCGCCATGCGGGCCAGCGCCTGCTTGCGGTCCGCGCCCCAGACGATCAGTTTGGCGATCATCGGATCGTAGAACGGCGAGATCGCATCGCCGGCGCGCACGCCGGAATCGATACGCACGCCGGCCGGCAGGTTGACGGCGCCGCCCAGTTCAAAGGCGACCGCGCCCGGCGTCTCCATGTGGCGCAGCGTGCCGATCGACGGCAGGAAGCCCTTTTCCGGATTCTCGGCGTAGATACGCGCTTCGATCGAGTGGCCGTTGATGGCCAGTTCGTGCTGCTGCTTCGGCAGCGGCTCGCCGGCGGCCACGCGCAGCTGCCATTCCACCAGGTCGGTCCCGGTGATCATTTCGGTGACCGGGTGTTCCACTTGCAGGCGGGTGTTCATCTCCATGAAGTAGAACGAGCCGTCCTGGTTGGCGATGAACTCCACCGTGCCGGCGCCGACATAGCCGACGGCCTTGGCGGCGGCGACAGCCGCTTCGCCCATCGCCGCGCGGCGTTCGGCTGGCATGTTCGGCGCCGGCGCTTCTTCCAGCACTTTCTGGTGGCGGCGCTGCACCGAGCAATCGCGCTCGAACAGGTAGATGCAGTTGCCGAGGGTATCGGCAAACACCTGGATTTCAATGTGGCGCGGACGCTGCAGGTATTTCTCCGCCAGCACCTTGTCGTCGCCGAAGGAACTGATCGCCTCGCGCTTGCACGATGCCAGCGCGTCCTTGAACTGGGCCGAGTTCTCGATCACGCGCATGCCCTTGCCGCCGCCGCCGGCCGAAGCCTTCAGCAGCACCGGGTAGCCGATCTTGTCGGCCTGGGCGTGCAGGAAGTCTGCGTCCTGCTGTTCGCCGTGGTAGCCGGGCACCAGTGGCACGTTGGCCTTCTCCATCAACTGCTTGGCGGCGGACTTGGAGCCCATCGCGCGCATCGCCGATGCAGGCGGGCCAATGAACACCAGTCCCGCTTCGGCGCAGGCGTCGGCGAATTCGGCGTTCTCGGACAGGAAGCCATAGCCCGGATGGATCGCTTGCGCGCCGGTGGCTTTGGCGACGGCGATGATCTTGTCGCCGCGCAGATAGCTTTCCTTGGCGGCGGCAGGGCCGATCAGCACCGCTTCGTCGCACACTGCGACATGCTTGGCATTGGCGTCCGCTTCCGAGTACACGGCGACGGTCTTGATGCCCATGCGGCGCGCGCTGGCGGCTACACGGCAGGCGATTTCACCACGGTTGGCGATCAGTATTTTTGTAAACATGGTCTCTCTCTTTGCAGCTTGTGGCTGGAAGTTTTTTATTTAGTTAACCGTGAAACCGTCGTCATTCCCGCGCAGGCGGGAATCCATACTCAGCATGGGCTCCCGCTTTCGCGGGAGCGACGTATTAGCAGCCGCACTTCTCCTTCGGTGCCGAGTCCAGCACGGCGCCGCGGGTTTTCAGACCCAATTTGTTCAGCAACGCGCGGTCGTCTTCCGCTTCCGGGTTATCGGTGGTCAGCAGCTTGTCGCCGTAGAAGATCGAATTGGCGCCGGCCAGGAAGCACATGGCTTGCACCGCTTCGCCCATCTGGCGGCGGCCTGCCGACAGGCGCACGCGCGCCTTCGGCATCGTGATGCGGGCCACGGCGATGGTGCGTACGAATTCGAACGGGTCCAGCGGGTCCATGCCGTACAGCGGCGTGCCTTCCACCTGCACCAGGTGGTTGACCGGCACCGACTCAGGATACGGATTCAGGTTGGCCAGTTGCGCGATCAAACCGGCGCGCTGCAGGCGCGATTCGCCCATGCCGACGATGCCGCCGCAGCAGACCTTCAGGCCCGCTTCGCGGATGCGGCCCAGCGTGTCCAGGCGGTCCTGGTATTCGCGGGTCGAGATCACGTTGTCGTAGAACTCGGGCGCGGTGTCCAGGTTGTGGTTGTAGTAATCGAGGCCGGCGGCCTTCAGGCGCTCGGCCTGTTTTTCTTCCAGCATGCCCAGCGTGGCGCAGGTCTCCAGGCCCAGCGCCTTCACTTCGCGCACCATCTCTTCGACCTTGTCCATGTCGCGGTCCTTAGGGCTGCGCCATGCGGCGCCCATGCAGAAGCGGGTGGCGCCGTTGTCCTTGGCCTGCTTGGCCGCATCGAGCACGGTCTCGATGTCGAGGATCTTCTTGGCTTCGACGCCGGTGTCGTAGCGCGCCGCCTGCGGGCAGTAGCCGCAGTCCTCCTCGCAGCCGCCGGTCTTGATCGACAGCAGCGTGGCCAGTTCGACGTCGCCGTCAGGGAAGTTGGTGCGGTGGGTTTGCTGTGCGCGGAACATCAGGTCATTGAACGGCAGGTCGAACAAGGCCATCACGTCTTCCAGCGGCCACGTCGCGGCGGGCGGCAAGGTGATGGCGGCCGTCGGACGGTGCAGCGAAACGGTTTTCGGTTCTTGGAGGGTGTTCTGGGACATCGTGTTTCCTTCTTCGTTCAAAGTTTGTACTGAGCTGGCCAATTCGGCAACTGCGTAAAATCGATATGGGCGGCTGCGGCTTGCGCGCCGGGTTCGTCCAGGCGCGGCACGCGGCCCAGCAGCGGTGCGCTGATGCGTTGTTCCAGCGCGGCGACGTTTTCGTCGGCGAAGGCCATGGCGTCCTGCGTTTCGTTGGCGACCCAGCCGGCCAGGCGCAGGCCGCGCGCTTCGATCGCTTCCACCGTCAGTAGCGCATGGCTGATGCAGCCCAGCCGCAGGCCGACCACCAGCACCACCGGCAGGTCGAGCTGCTCGGCCAGGTCGGCGGTGTCGAAGTCGTCGTTCAGCGGCACGCGGAAGCCGCCCACGCCTTCGACCACCGTGGCGTCGGAGGCGGCGTTGATCTCGACGTAGGCCGCCAGGATGGGCACCGGCGAAATCGTCACGCCTTCCAGCGCGGCGGCGATGTGCGGCGCGGCCGGTTCCTTCAGCAGGAACGGCGTGGTGATCGATTGCGGCAGGTGGACATTGCCGGCGGCGGCCAGCTGGTCGCAGTCGTCGTTGTGCCAGGCGCCGTCGCGCAGCTCGGCGCCGGCGGCCACCGGCTTCATGCCGCAGGCGCGCACGCCGGCCTGCACCAGCGCATGCAGCATCGCCGATGAGATCAGCGTCTTGCCGATTTCGGTGTCGGTGCCGGTGACAAAACAGCTGAAACGCGGCGGCATGCCGGTGGCGGCGGGCGCCGGTTGTACCTGGGTGCGCGGCGCTTCCACGGCTATGACGGGATCGTCGAGACTCATATCAAGTCCTTTCCAATGCATTGATCGCGGCTATCAGTTTCGCGACTTCCATGCTGCTATGCCCTGCGGACAGCGTCACGCGCAGGCGCGAGGTGCCCGGCGCCACGGTCGGCGGACGGATGGTGCCGACCCACAGGCCCTGCTCATACAGGGCCGCGCCGGCGCGCATGGTCTCGGCATTATCGCCGATCAGGATGGGCTGGATCGCAGTCATCGAGGGCAGGCGCTGCCAGCGCTTCAAGCGCAGGCCATCGTCCAATTGTGCCACCAAAGCTTGCAGCTGTGCGCGGCGCTTGCGGCCTTCGTCGCCTTCCAGCAGTTCAAGGCTGGTCAGCAGCGCGTGCGCCAGCGCCGGCGGCGTGGCGGTGGTGAAGATGTAGGGACGGGCTTTCTGGATCAGCGTTTCGATCACCGTTTCGTGCGCGGCGACGAAAGCGCCGCTGACACCGGCCGCCTTGCCCAGCGTGCCCATGTAGACCAGGTTGGGCGAGCGCAGATTGAAGTGCTCCAGCGCGCCGTGGCCGTTGTCGCCCAGGGTGCCGAAGCCGTGGGCGTCGTCCACCACCAGCCAGGCGCCATGTTGTTCGCACAAAGCCAGCAGCTGCGGCAGCGGCGCCAGGTCGCCATCCATGCTGAAGACGCTGTCCGTCACTACCAGCTTGGTAGCGGCCTTGGACGCGGCCAGCAGCCGGGCCAGCGCTTCCAGGTCGGCATGCGGGTAGACCTTGACGTTGGCGCGCGACAGGCGGGCGCCGTCGATCAGCGAGGCGTGGTTCAGCGACTCGGAGAAGATGTCGGCGTCGCGGTCGGCGGCAGTCAGGCCGGTGACGATGGCCAGGTTGGCCATGTAGCCGGTGCAGAAGGTGAGCGCGCGCGGCGACACCAGATGGGCGCCGACGAATGCCACCAGCCGCTCTTCCAGCATGGCGTGGGCGCGACCGTGGCCGCTGATCAGGTGCGAGGCGCCGCTGCCGACGCCATACATCGCCGCGCCTTCCTGCAGCGCGAGTTTGATGCTGCGGTGATTGGCCAGGCCGAGGTAATCGTTGGTGCAGAAGGCCAGCAGCTCGCGTCCGTCCACCGATACGCGCGGACCGCAGGGCGTGTCGACCGTGCGGCGGGTGCGGATCAGGTCCTGTTCTTCCAGCGTTTGCAGCTGCCGCTTGAGTTGGTTCAGCATTTCCATAATCAGCCCGCCATCACTTTGTCGAACACGGCCAGCGTGTTGGCGGCCAGGCCGTCGATTTCCTCGTCGTTGAGGATATACGGCGGCATCATGTAGACGGTGCAACCGATGGGGCGCATCAGCAGCTCGTGCTCCACCGCGGTGGCGAAGTAGCGGCGCGAGAAATCCGGCGTGGCGTCGATGGCGTCGAAGGCCCAGATCATGCCGCGCTGGCGGAAGTTGCGCACCCGCTGGTGTTGGGCCAGCGGTTGCAGCGCGGCGGTCAGGCGCGCGGCCTTCAAGCGGTTGGCCGCCAGCACATGGTCTTCCTCGAAGATTTGCAGTGTGGCCAGCGCGGCGCGGCAGGCCAGCGGATTGCCGGTGTAGGAGTGCGAGTGCAGGAAGCCGCGCGTGACGTCGTCGCTGTAGAAGGACTGGTAGATTTCGTCGCGTGTCATCACCAGCGACAACGGCAGGTAGCCGCCGCTGATGCCCTTGGACAGGCACACGAAGTCCGGCCACACGCCGGCCTGTTCGCAGGCGAAGAAGGTGCCGGTGCGGCCGCAGCCGACGGCGATTTCGTCGAGGATCAGATGGACCGAGTGGCGGTCGCACAGATCGCGCACCAGCTTCAGGTACAGCGGGTCGTGCATCGCCATGCCGGTGGCGCATTGCACCAGCGGTTCGATGATGATGGCGGCAATCTTGTCGGCGCGCTCGATGAACAGGCGCTCGACGTCGGCGGCGGCTTTGCGGGCCATGTCCTCTGCGGTTTCGCCATCCCGGGCATTGCGGGCGTCCGGCGACATCACCGTCTGCGAGGCGCGTAGCAGCGGGCCGTAGGCGTCCTTGAACAGGGCGACGTCGGTGACGGCCAGCGCGCCGATGGTCTCGCCGTGGTAGCTGCCCTTGAGGCAGACGAATTCCTGCTTGCCGCTCTTGCCGTTGTTGCGCCAGGAGTGGAAGCTCATCTTCAGCGCGATTTCCACCGCCGAGGCGCCGTCGCTGGCGTAGAAGCTGTGGCCGAGCACATGGCCGGTCAGCGCGGACAGCTTTTCCGACAGCTCGATCACCGGTTCGTGCGTGAAGCCGGCCAGCATCGCGTGTTCCAGCGTGTCCAGCTGGTCCTTCAGCGCGGCGTTGATGCGCGGGTTGGCGTGGCCGAACAGGTTCACCCACCAGGAGCTGATCGCGTCCAGGTAGCGGCGGCCTTCATGGTCGTACAGCCACGCGCCCTTGCCGCTCTTGACCGGAATCAGCGGAACAGGATTGTCCAACTGCGCGTGGTGCTGCATCTGGGTGCACGGATGCCATACGCTGCGCAGGCTGCGCGCTACCCAGTCGCTTTGTTTATTCAATTCCAAAAAATACTCCTGTCCCTGTGTCATTCCCGCGAAAGCGGGAATGACGGGGTGTTAATTCAACCATGACGGCTTGCGCTTCTCCAGGAACGAGGCCACGCCTTCGCGGCCTTGTTCCGAGGCGCGGATATGGGCGATGCGCTCGGCGGTATCGGCCAGCAGCGCATCGTTGACGGTTTGCCCAACCACGTCGCGCACCAGCACCTTGGCTTGCTGCACGGCGTTCGGGCTGTTGTTGACCAGCGCCTTGACGATCTCCGCCACCTTGGCGTCGAGCGTGTCGGCGGCCACCACTTCGTGCGCGAAGCCGATGCGCAGCGCTTCCTGCGCGCCGAATCGCTCGGCGGTGAGGAAGTAGCGGCGCGACGCGTTCTCGCCCATGGCCTTGATCACATACGGCGAAATGGTGGCGGGGATCAATCCCAACTTCACTTCGCTCAGGCAGAAATTGGCCTGGTCGACCGCGACGATGATGTCGCACGCGGAGACCAGCCCCATGCCGCCGGCGTAGCAATCGCCCTGCACCTTGGCCACCACGGGCTTGGGACACAGGTAGATGGTGCGCAGCATCTTCGCCAGTTGCAGAGCGTCGGCATGGTTTTCGGCGTGCGTGTAGCCCGCCATTTTTTTCATCCAGTTCAAATCGGCGCCGGCGCAGAAGGCCGGGCCGTTCGCCGCCAGCACGATCGCGCGCAGGTCCGCTTCAGCTCCGAGCTCGCCGAAGGCTTGCGTGATCTCGGCGATGGTGGTTTCGTTGAAGGCGTTGCGCACGTCCGGGCGGTTCAGCGTGACGGTGGCGACCTTGCCTTCGCGGCTGATGGTCAGCGCGGTATAGCTGATCTCTAAGCTCATCTCTTGTCCTTGATCGTGTATTTGATTTCGGTCGGCATGCCGACGCTTTGCAGGAAGCGCGTGGTCTCCGGCAGCCAGATGGCGACGCCGTCCGGGCTGGAGCTCATGCCGTGCGCGTCGCGCTTGAACGGTCCGTAGGCCACCAGCTGCGCCTTGCCGCCGCCGGCGGTGTAGGCCGCGTACATGTCGGCCGCCAGCGCGGGGCCGAAGTGCTGGTCGTTGGCGCCGTAGAACCAGATGCTCGGCGTGGTGCCGACCGCGCCGTAGGCCTTGAAGGCATCGACCAGCGCGGCCTTCCAGTCGCAGTGCGAGCGGCTGTTGACGCCACCGGCGAAGTTGATGATGCCCCGCACGCCGTTGATGTTATGGCTGCCGGCGGCGATCGCCGTCAGGCCGCCGTGCGACTGGCCGGCCAGGATCACGTGCTGCTGGTCCGCCCATGGCTGCTTCATCACGTAGGCCATCGCCGCGTACAGCGACGACGCCTGGTCTTCGCCGTTTTCCCTGGCGCGGCAGTGCGAGTTGACGTAGGTGCCGTCCGAGCCGGCGAAACCCAGCCGCATCGGGATCACCACCGCGTAGCCGCGCTTGACGAACTCGCGGCTGATGACCGGGTAGCGCGCCCGTTGCTGCTGGTGCGCGTCGCCGGCGGCTTTGCCGTGGTTCATGAACAGCACCGGGAAGGGACCGTCGCCCAGCGGTTTGTAGATGGTGGTTTGCAGGCCGATGTCGGCGCCGGCTATCCTGGCGGGGATGACGACGACCTGTTCGCCCATGCTCGCATCGACCACCGGCAACGGGCCGGCCTGCGCCGAGGCGCAAGCCGCCGCCAGCAGCAGCGCTGCCAGTCCGTGACGGTATCGGGTCTGCATGGTCATCGCCGGCTTACATCCTGAAGACGCCGAACTTGGTGTCCGGGATTTCGGCATTGAGCGCGGCCGACAGGCCCAGGCCCAGCACCATGCGGGTGTCGGCCGGGTCGATCACGCCGTCGTCCCACAGGCGCGCGGTGGCGTAGTACGGGTGGCCCTGGTGTTCGTACTGGTCCTTGATCGGCTGCTTGAACGCGGCTTCCTCTTCCGCCGTCCACGAGCCGCCCTTGCCTTCGATGCCGTCGCGCTTGACGGTGGCCAGCACCGACGCCGCCTGGTCGCCGCCCATGACGGAGATGCGGGCGTTGGGCCACATCCACATGAAGCGCGGCGAGAAGGCGCGGCCGCACATGCCGTAGTTGCCGGCGCCGAAGCTGCCGCCGATGATGACGGTGAACTTCGGCACGGCGGCGGTGGCGACAGCGGTGACCATCTTGGCGCCGTTGCGGGCGATGCCCTCGTTTTCGTATTTGCGGCCGACCATGAAGCCGGTGATATTTTGCAGGAACACCAGCGGGATCTTGCGCTGCGCGCACAGCTCGATGAAGTGCGCGCCCTTCAGTGCGGACTCGGAGAACAGGATGCCGTTGTTGGCGATGATGCCGACCTTCATGCCGAAGATGTGGGCGAAGCCGCAGATCAGGGTGGTGCCGTAGCGCGCCTTGAATTCATCGAACTCGCTGCCGTCGACGATGCGGGCGATCACTTCGCGCACATCGAATGGCTTGCGGGTGTCGACCGGGATCACGCCGTACAGTTCCTCGGTGGCGTACTTCGGCTCCGCCGCTTCGCGCAACGCGCCCTGCTGCGGCTTGGTGCGGTTCAGATTCGAGACGATGGTGCGCGCCAGCGACAACGCGTGCAGATCGTTTTGCGCCAGGTGGTCGGCCACGCCGGACAGGCGGGTGTGGACGTCGCCGCCGCCCAGGTCTTCAGCGGTGACGACTTCGCCGGTGGCGGCTTTGACCAGCGGCGGACCGCCGAGGAAGATGGTGCCCTGCTCCTTGACGATGATCGATTCGTCGCTCATCGCCGGCACGTAGGCGCCGCCTGCGGTGCAGGAGCCCATCACCACGGCGATCTGCGGGATGCCCTTGGCCGACAGGTTGGCCTGGTTGTAGAAGATGCGGCCGAAGTGGTCGCGGTCCGGGAAGACGTCGTCCTGGTTGGGCAGGTTGGCGCCGCCCGAATCGACCAGGTAGATGCACGGCAGGTTGTTCTGGTCGGCGATCTCCTGCGCGCGCAGGTGCTTCTTGACCGTGATCGGGTAGTAGGTGCCGCCCTTGACGGTGGCGTCGTTGCAGACGATCACGCACTCCTGGCCGGCCACGCGGCCGATGCCGGTGATGATGCCGGCCGCCGGCGCGGCGTCGGCGCCGTTGGCGTCCTGGTACATGCCGTAGGCCGCCATCTGCGACAGTTCGAGGAAAGGCGTGCCGGGATCGAGCAGCATCTGCACGCGGTCGCGCGGCAGCAGTTTGCCGCGGGCGACGTGCTTGGCCGATGCCGCTTCGCCGCCGCCGAGGGCTATCTTGGCGACCTTGTCGCGCAGGTCATCGACGACGGCCTGCATGGCGGCCACGTTGGCTTTGAAATCCTCGCTGCGGGGATTGAGTTTGCTTTCGATCTGCGGCATTGCTTTTCCTTTTTCTGCGCGGTGTCTCCGCCGCGTCCTGATGATTTATTCTGGAAAACTACCGTCAACGTAAAACCAGCGCAGCCCGCCTTCGGCCGGCTCGCGGACAAACACACTGATCTCGTGCAGACGCTGGGCCCGGCCATTGGTCTTGAACCGGGCGACAAACTCCACCGTATCCTTGGTCGGGTCGGTGTCATCCGTAGCAACTTCGACTTTACGTTGACGTAAACGTAAAGCAGATTTTACCTCAAGTCCCAGCCACTGCAATTTTTCTTCATTGTCGATAATCGGCTCGGCCGGACGGGTGCTGGCGTGCCAGGTGGCCAACAGGTAGGGCTCGTTGTGCTGCACATAGGCCGTATAGCGCGAACGCATCAGCGTTTCGGCGCTCGGCGGGATGGCCGCGCCGTCGATATACGGGCCGCAGCAGCTTGCCAGGGAGGGGCCGCCGCAGGGGCAGGCCACGGGTGCGGTGGACTTCTTGGACATGAATTGTGGTGGTCGGGCTGGTGTGGCGATCCAGCATTATCCGCCAAATAGCCGCATTCCGCCGGGCTTGCCGTTATGCTATGTGTACAAATATTGTTATTTTCAACGTCCCGATGCGTACATGTTTTCTGTAACGCTATTACACTAGAGGCGTGAGGAGATTTGAATGAGCCAGACCAGTTTTGAATTCAAGGCGGATGCCAACGACAGTACGCCGCTGTACATGCAAATTGCCCGCAAATTAAGCGATGATGTGCATAACGGCCGCTACCAGGTGGACCAGGCGCTGCCGTCCGAACGGACCTTGTCGGAGTTGCTGAACGTGTCGCGGGTGACCGCGCGCAAGGCCATCGACCAGCTGGTGGACCAGGGATTGGTGGTGCGCCGTCGCGGATCGGGCAATTATATTGCGCCGCGCATCGAGCAGCCGCTGTCCAACCTGACCAGTTTTTCCGAACAATTGCAGCAGCGCGGCCACATCCCCGGCTCGCGCTGGCTCAAGCGCGCGGTGGTGACGCCGACGCCGGAGGAGCAGCTGAGCCTGGGCCTGTCGCCGTATTCCAAGGTGGCGCGGCTGGAGCGTTTGCGCCTGGCCGACGATGTGGTGATGGCGTATGAGGTGTCGGTGCTGCCGCAGACCGTGCTCAACGACCCGAACGCGGTCGGCGCCTCGCTGTACCAGTACCTGGAAAGCATAGGCCAGGCGCCGGCGCGCGCCTTGCAGCACATCCGCGCGATGAATGCATCGGCCGAGCTGGCCAAGCAACTGGGCGTGCCCGAGGGGCAGGCGGTGCTGTACATTACCCGTATCGCCTATCTGGAATCGGGCGAGGCGATGGAGCTGACGCATTCGTATTGCCACAGCGATCACTATGACTTCGTCGCGGAGATGCGTCGCGCTACGTAACACAACTACTTATGCTAAAAACCGAAACGCCGAGTACGCAGCACGCGCAGCTGGATCAATATTCGGTTGAGGCATTGGTGGCGGCGCTGGTCGAGGACCAGACCCAGGCGCTGCGGGCGGTGCAAGCCGCCCAGCCCAGCATCACCGCCGCCGTGCAGGCTATGGCGCCGCGCATCGCCGCCGGCGGACGCTTGATCTATGTCGGCGCCGGCACGTCGGGGCGGCTGGGCATACTCGACAGCGTGGAGCTGTTCCCTACCTTCTCCTGGCCGCACGAGCGCGCCATTGCCTTGCTGGCGGGCGGCCTCGGCGCCATGTTCGAGGCGGTGGAGGGGGCGGAGGACGATCGCGCCAAGGGCGCTTCCGACCTGCGCTTGCTCTATCCGGTCTACAACGACGTGGTGTTGCTGGTGGCCGCGTCGGGCACCACGCCGTATGTGCTGGGCGCCTTGCAGGCGGCGCGCACGGTGGGCGCTTTGACGGTTGGCATCGCCAACAACGTCGGCACGCCGCTGACGGCGGGCGCCGACATCGGCATCACCATCGACACCGGCTCGGAAGTGATCTCTGGCAGCACGCGGCTGAAGGCGGGCACGGCGCAGAAGATCGTGTTGAACACCTTGTCGAGCGCGTTGATGGTGAGGCTGAACAAGGTCTACGGCAACCTGATGGTGGACATGCACGCCACCAACGCCAAGCTGGTCGAGCGCGCGGTGCGGCTGACCATGCACGCCACCGGCGTCGAAGCCGACATCGCGCGCGGCGTGCTGGAGCGCTGCCAGTTCCAGGTCAAAGTCGCCATCGTCGCGCTGCTGAAAAACACCTCCATCGAAGACGCGCAAAATCTGCTCGATGCAACGGACGGCAATGTCCGCAGGGCCTTGACGCCGTGATTAGGTTTAGCTGCGGGGCGCCGTCATCGCTGCGGTTAAATCCGATAGCGTGATCATCAGCGTCAAAGTGTCCAGCGGCGAAACAGCGAAACCGACCCGCTCGTAAAACGATTTGGCCGCAGGTGTCAGCGCGTGGGTAATGACGCCGCGGATGCCGATTGCTTCGGCCGCTTGCAGAATGCGATGGCTGGCATCGCGAACCAATGCGCGCCCAAGCATTTTTCCTTGCAGGCGTCTGTCGATGGCGAGGCGTCCGAGCAGCGTGATCGGCTCCGGTGGCCGTATGATCATTTTTTGTCCCAGGGCGCCTTGGTTTGCATGGTTTTAAGCAAGTGCGCGTTGGGCGCAGGGGGCATGTCCAGCCTTGCCAGGAACTCCGCATAGGCTTCTGGCGTTGCGATAATGTTGACTTGGTCCAGCAGCGCGTCGTCTGCTGCGCGCCGCAAGGCATCGAGGATGAAATCGTTGCGATTTTTGCCAGAGGCTTTGGCGGCGCGCTCGATGAGGTTGCGTTCTTCTGTACCCATGCGTATGGTGAGCGTTTCTGGTTTGCTTTGGGTATCGGCTGGCGTGGACATGTCTCGATCTCCGATGGCTGTTTGTATTGTAGTCCGAATCTTGCCGAACAAAATCGAAGGATGTATGGATCGAGCGCAACAACGCAGTGCCTGGGCCTGGGTGCCTAGTATTTCATTTAGCCAGGCGGTGCCTTACGTCGCGGTGATGATGCTGTCGACGGTGATGTACAAGAATCTCGGCGTGTCCAATAACGATTTGGCGTTTTATACCTCGTGGCTGTACCTGCCGTGGGTGATCAAGCCGCTGTGGTCGCCCATCGTGGAGCTGTTCGGCACCAAGCGGCGCTGGATCGTTCTGCTGCAGCTGCTGACCGGCGCGGCGCTGGCCTCGGTGGCGCTGACCTTGCACCTGCCCGAGTTCTTCCGCATGAGCCTGGCCTTGCTGTGGCTGATGGCGTTCAGCTCGGCCACCCACGATATCGCCTCCGACGGTTACTACATGCTCGGCCTGCCGACCCAGTACCAGCAGGCCGCGTTCGTCGGCGTGCGCAGCGCGTTCTACAAGCTGGCGATGATCGCCGGACAAGGCGGCCTGGTCTACCTGGCCGGCAAGCTGGCCACCTCCAGCGGCGATCCGGCATGGGCCTGGTCGGTGGTGTTCTGCGTCATGGCGGCCCTGATGCTGGCCTTGAGCGCCTATCACCAGCTGATCCTGCCCCGCCCCGATTCCGACCGCAGCCACGCCGGCGGCGACGCGCTGTGGAAGGATTTCCTGCGCACCTTTCACAGTTTCTTCCAGAAGCCGGGCATCAAGGCCACGCTGGGCTTCCTGCTGCTGTACCGCCTCGGCGAGGCGCAGCTGCTGAAGATGGCGGCGCCCTTCCTGCTCGATCCGCGCGCGCAAGGTGGACTCGGCCTGAGCACCGAGACCTTCGGCGTGGTCTACGGCACCGTCGGCGTGTGCGCGCTGGTGCTGGGCGGGCTGGCCGGCGGCGTGGTGATTTCCCGCTTCGGCCTCAAGCGCAGCCTGTGGCCGATGGTGTTCATCATGCACGTGCCGGACCTGGTGTTCGTCTATCTGGCCACCGCGCTGCCGACCAGCACCGTGCTGATCTCGGCCTGCCTGGCGGTGGAGCAGTTCGGCTACGGTTTCGGCTTCGCCGCCTTCATGCTGTACATGGTGCTGGTGGCGGACGGCGAGCACAAGACCGCGCATTACGCCATCTGCACCGGCTTCATGGCCCTCGGCATGATGTTGCCGGGCATGGTCAGCGGCTGGATACAGCAGCACCTGGGTTATCAGCATTTCTTCATCTGGGCCTGCATTTCGACGCTGCCCGCGTTCGCCATGACGGCGCTGGTGCGGATCGATGCGGAGTTCGGCAAGAAATAATCGCCCGGCGCATTACAATACGGTGCTCAACAGATTCGGGGAATGGTTTTGGTTTTTAATGCAAAGAAGCGGCTGACGCTGACCGCCGGCATGGCCGGCGCCCTGGCCGTGCTGCTGGACGGTTGTTCCAGCACACCGATCGCGCCTGTCCCGCCCACCGGCGCCCCGCCCCGCCCACCGGCGGCCGGCGTCCCTGCGCCGGCGGCGCCGTTCGACATGAACATGCCGCCGCCGGCCCCGCGCGAGTTCCGCGCAGCGTGGGTGTCGACCGTGGCCAACATCGATTGGCCCAGCCGCAGCAACCTGACCATGGCCAAGCAGCAGGCCGAAGCGCTCGCCATCCTCGACCGCGCGCAGGCGCTGAACCTGAACGCCATCGTGCTGCAAGTGCGGCCGAGCGCGGACGCGATCTACCCGTCCGAGCTGGAGCCGTGGTCCGAGTTCCTGACCGGCCAGCAGGGCCGCGCGCCCGCCACCGCCTGGGACCCGTTGCAATTCTGGATCGAGCAGGCGCATGCGCGCGGACTGGAGCTGCATGCCTGGTTCAATCCCTACCGCGCCCGCCACGCCACGGCCAAGTCGCCGCTGGCGCGCAACCACATCGGCAGCACCAATCCCGAGGTGGTCAAATCCTACGGCCGCTACCTGTGGATGGATCCGGGCGAAGCCGCCGCCTCGCAGCACACGCTGGACGTGGTGCTGGACGTGGTGCGCCGCTACGATATCGACGGCGTCCACATCGACGACTATTTCTATCCCTACCCGATCGACACGGCCGCCAGCACGGCCGGCCCGGAAGGCGTGGCGCTGGACGCCGGCGTCGGCCAGAAGCAGGAGCTGGAGTTCCCGGACCAGCCGTCGTGGCAGCACTATCTGCTGGGCGGCGGCACGCTGGACCGCGCCGGCTGGCGCCGCCAGAACGTCAATGCGCTGATCGAGGCGATGTACCTCGGCATCCACAAGGAAAAGAGCTGGGTGCGCTTCGGCATCAGTCCGTTCGGCATCGGCCGCCCGGACCGGCGCCCGGCCGGCATCGTCGGCTTCAGCCAGTACGACAAGCTGTACGCGGACGCCGAACTGTGGCTGGACAACGGCTGGCTCGACTACCTGGCGCCGCAGCTGTACTGGCCGGTGGCGCAGGCGCCGCAGGCGTTCGACGTGCTGCTCGACTACTGGCTGGCGCAGAACACCCGCGCGCGCCACGTCTGGCCCGGCCTGTACACGAGCCGCATCGACAACAGCGCCAAGGCGTTCGCGCCGGAAGAGATTGTCAAGCAGATCGGCGTCACGCGCAGCCGCGCCGGCGTGCAGGGCCACCTGCATTTCAGCATCGCCGCGCTGATGGACAACCGCAAGGGCATCGCCGACCAACTGCGCACGCAGACTTACCAGACGGCCGCGCTGGCCCCGGCCAGTCCGTGGCTGGGTTCGGAGCTGCCGCCGGCGCCGAGCGTGGCCGTGCGGCGCGAAGGCAATGGCATGGGGCTGAGGCTGTCCGCCGGCCCCGGCAAGCCGGTCGCGCATTACGCGATCTGGTCGCGCTACGGTTCGGAATGGCGCTTCGCGGTGGCGCCCGCCTCGCGTGCGGTACTGCTGTTGCCGGACGATGCGACGGCCGGCGCGGCGCAGGCGGTGGTGGTCAGCGCCATCGATCGATTAGGCAATGAAAGCGAACGTATCAGCGTCATGCGCTGACCATCATTGACCATTACGGAGCGAAACATGGGCGAGCTGGGACTGGGCATCGACGCGGGCGGCACGCAAACCCGCTGGGCATTGGCCGACGCGGCAGGAGCGATCGTGGCCGAGGGCGCGGTGGCCGGCATGTCCGCCACGCAGATGGGCACCACCGCCGGCCGCGACGCGGTGCGCGGCATCTTCTCGATGCTGGCGACGCAGGTGCTGGCGGTGGGCAAGCCGCAGGGCGTGTGCGCCGGCCTGACCGGCTTTGATGGCCAGGCCACGCTGCCCGCGCAATGGCTGGCCGAGTTGCTGCAAGTGGCGCCGCCTGCGGTCACGCTGCGCAACGACGTCGAGATCGCCTACCTCGACAGCTTCGCCCCCGGCGAAGGCTACCTGGTCTACGCCGGCACCGGCTCGATCGCCGCCTGGATCGCCGGGGACGGCGCGTTCCACCGCGCCGGCGGCCGTGGCGTCACGCTGGACGACGGCGGCGGCGGCTTCTGGATCGCGCGCGAAGCGATGCGCCACATCTGGCGGCTGGAGGACGAGCAGCCAGGCGTCTGGCAGCAATCGCCGATGGCGTGCGCGGTGTTCGCGCAGGTCGGCGGCAGCGACTGGGCCTTGTCGCGCCAGTTCATCTACGGCCAGGACCGGGGCGCCATCGGCCGCCTCGCCCTGGCCGTGGCCGCCAGTGCGGATGCCGATCCGGTGGCGCGCGCCATCCTCGAACAGGCCGGCCAGGAGCTGGCGCGCATCGCGCTGGCGCTGGTGGGGCGCTACGGTCCGCGCCCGCTGGTGCTGAGCGGCCGGGCCGCCATGCTGCATCCGCTGATCGCGCAGGCGATGCGCGCGGCGCTGCCGCCGGAACTGTCGCTGCGGCAAAAAGCAGCACAGTCGCACCACGCTGCGGCCCGCATTGCTCTACACTCACGGAATTGAACCGCTGCCGAGACCGCCAATGATGAAGATCCTTCCGCTTGCCGCCCTGTCCACCGCCGTCGCCCTGCTGGCCGGCTGCGCCACCGCGCCGCCCGCCGGACCGCGCCTCGATACCACGCTGAGCGCGCGCAGCCAGAGCGACCGCATCAAGTACATCATCATCCACTACACGGTCAGCGACCTGCCGCGTTCGATCAAGATCCTGACCCAGCAGGAAGTCAGCGCGCACTACCTGCTGACCGATACCGAGCAGCCGTTCTTCTACACGCTGGTGGACGAGTCGCGCCAGGCCAACCACGCCGGCCTGAGCAGCTGGAAGATCTACAACCAGCTCAATTCGGCGTCGATCGGCATCGAGATCGTCAATCCGGGCTTTGTCGAAACGCCGCAGGGCCGCGTGTACGCGCCGTTCCCGCAGGCGCAGATCGACCAGCTGATTTTGCTGTTGAAGCAGATCGTCGCGCGCCACGACATCAAGCCGGAAAACATCCTCGGCCACAACGATATCGCGCCGCAGCGCAAGCAGGACCCCGGCCCGATGTTCCCGTGGAAGCAGCTGGCCGACGCCGGCCTGGTCGCCTGGCCGGAAGCGAGCCGCGTGGCGGCGCGCCTGCCGGGGTACCAGCAGCAGTTGCCGGATATCGCATGGTTCCAGCGCAAGCTGGCCCAGCACGGCTACGCGGTGCCGCAGACGGGCGAGCTGGACCAGGCCACCCGCAATGTGATGGTGGTGTTCCAGTCCAAGTATCGGCAGTCGCTGTATGACGGCGTGCCGGATGCGGAATCGGCGGCCATCCTCGATGTGCTGACCAGTCCGCTGCCGGTCATGCAGATGGCGATCCCGCCGACCGTGATGCCGCCGCCGCAACCGGCGCCAGGCACCGTGCCGACCGAATAATCCGTTGGGAGCGCTGCATGGCTTTCACCATCACCTGTGAAGAAATTGCCGGCCATCCTGATTTCCGGCGCCTGGCCGGCATAGACGGCATCGTCGTCGAACTGCGCTACGCCACGCCGGCCAATTTTGTCGGCCGCGATTTGTACTCGCCGCTCGATTGCGCCTGGCTGCACAAGCATGCGGCGGCGGCGCTGGAGAAGGTGGTGGCATGGTTGGCCGAACGCCGGCCCGATTGCCAGGTGCTGGTGCTGGATGCCTTGCGGCCGCAGCGCGTGCAGGAGCAGCTGTGGCTGGCGCTGCAAGGCACGGAGCTGCTGGGCTACATCGCCGACCCGGCGCGCGGCTCGATCCATTCCTTCGGCATGGCGCTGGACCTGACCTTGCTGGACGCGCAGGGCCGCGAGCTGGACATGGGCACCGGCTTCGATGACTTGTCCGAGCGTTCGCATCCGGCGCTGGAGGCCAAGCTGCTGGCGCGCGGCGAGTTGACCGCGCAGCAGATCGCCAACCGCCGCCTGCTGCGCGACGCCATGTTCCAGGCCGGCTGGGTCGGCATCAACAGCGAATGGTGGCACTTCGATTGCGGCGACCGCTTGTTGGTGCGCCGCGACTATATCCGCGTACTTTAGCGATCCACCATCGCCATGCGTTCCTTGCTGTAGCGCGGGCCGGACACCTGTTTCAGCGCGTTATCCAGCACCGCCATCTCGGTCTCATCCAGCGTGATCTCCACAGCGGCCACGTTCTGCTCCAGGAAGGTGCGACGGCGCGTGCCGGGGATGGTGACGATATCGTCGCCCCTGTGCATGGCCCAGGCCAGCGCGATCTGCCCCGGCGTGACCAGGCGGTGATCGGCCAGCTCGCGCACGATGGCTGCCGCCTCCATGTTGCGGTCGAAGTTCTCGCCTTGCAGACGCGGGTCCAGATGGCGGAAATCGTTCGGCGGATACTCTTCCGCGCGCTTGGCGGTGCCGGCCAGGAAACCCCGTCCCAACGGGCTGAACGCCACCAGGCCGATGCCCAGTTCGCGCAGCGCCGGCAGCACGTCGGCTTCCAGGTTGCGCTCCCACAGCGAGTACTCGCTTTGCAGCACGCTGATCGGATGCACCGCATGGGCGCGGCGGATGTTGGCCACGCCCGCCTCGGACAGGCCGAGGTAGCGCACCTTGCCTTCGCGGACCAGATCGGCCATCACGCCCACCACGTCCTCGATCGGCACCAGCGGATCGATGCGGTGCTGGTACAGCAGGTCGAGGTAGTCGGTGTTCAGGCGGCGCAGCGAGCCTTCGACTTTTTCACGGATGTGGGCCGGATCGCTGGTCACGCCGACCGTCTTGCCGTCGCGGATGTCGAAGCCGAACTTGGTGGCGAGGATCACCTCGCCGCGGCGGCCGGTGAAGGCGCGGCCCAGCAGCGTCTCATTGTCGTAGGGTCCGTATTGCTCGGCCGTGTCGAAGAAGTTGACGCCCAGTTCCAGCGCCCGGTGCAGCGTGGCGACCGCCTCGGTCTGGTCGGCCGGCCCGTAGGTGTTGCTCATGCCCATGCAGCCCAAACCCTGCGCCGATACCGTCAGACCCTGGCTGCCTAAAGTGCGTTGTTTCATGATGACTCCTGCGTGATGTGGTGTTTTGAGTATCGACGCTGCACAAAAAATACACAATCCACTTACAATGCAAAGCATTGTTGATGTAGCTGCAACGGTGGGGCGATGCGATGGAAATGTTGAGGGAAATGGCCATCTTTGCACAGGTGGTCGATAGCGGTGGTTTCTCGGCGGCGGCACGGCAGCTGGAGCTGACCACGTCGGCGGTCAGCCGCCATGTGTCGCGGCTGGAGGCGCACATGGGCGGACGGCTGCTGCACCGGACCACGCGCTCGCTGTCGCTGACCGAGCTGGGGCAGCAGGTGCACGCGGCCTGCGTGCGCATGGTGAGCACGGCGCGCGAAGTGCATGCGCTGGCCGGCAGCTACAGCGCGCGGCCGAACGGCACCATACGCGTCAGCGCGCCCATCGTGCTGGGGCAGGTGTGGCTGGCGCCCAGGCTGCCCGGCTTCCTGGCGCGCTATCCGGAGGTCAATGTCGAGCTGCAGCTGATGGATCGCAAGATCGATTTGATCGAGGAGGGCATGGACCTGGCGATTCGCATCGCGACCGAATTGGCGCCGGGATTGGCGGCGCGCACGCTGGGGCCGGTGAGCTATGTGCTGGTGGCGTCGCAGCAATATCTGGACGCGCATGGCGAGCCGCAGTCGCCGCACGAACTGCCGGCGCATCAATGCAGCTATCTGGGCTACGCGCGCTTCGGCGATGCGTGGAGCTTGCGGCGCGGCGGCGAGACGGCCAGCATCCGCGTGCCGTCGCGGCTGACGATCAACAACAGCGCGGCCTTGATGGCGGTGGTGGAGGCGGGCGGCGGCATCGGCCTGGTGCCGGATTTCACGGCGCGTCCGGCGCTGGCGCAGCAGCGCGTGCGGCAGGTGCTGCCGGAATGGATCTTCGACGAGCCATATGCCGGTACCGTGCACGCGGTCTACATGCCCGGCCCGCACCTGGCGCTGAAGGTGCGGGCGTTTATCGATTACCTGGTGGAGGAAGGGTTGCCGGCGGCGTGATTCTGGCCGCCATGGCCTACGAGGCAGGCAAGTGTTCGATTAGACCGGCGACATCTGTTCCAGGGAGTGCGCTGCGGCGAGAATGCCGCCGAGAACTCGGTCGGCGACCTTTTCCGAGAACCCGGCTGGCAACTCCGCGCGGACCTTATCAACAATGGTAGGTGTGCGGGCAATGAAGTCCTGGATGAGAGGCTCGGCATTGTCGCCGTACCCGACCTTCTTCGCCGTGCTGTTGAAGTGGCGTCGCATGATGTTGTGCGCCAGGTAGTGCCTGTTCTTCCCAAGTAGGGCCATAGCCATCTTAATGTCCTGCTCTGCCCACTGGTTCGGTCCATTGCCTATGGCAGGATAGGCCGACATCACGTCATAGAGAGGCGTCAGCTTGAAGCGCTGCTCGCCGGGGAGCAACTGAATGCTGAAGTTCTTGGCGTGACCATCCGGTGCTCGCAGCATCCAGAACAGAAGCTGCGTGGCCATGAGTGTGTGCATGTCCGCGACCGCCTGTTGCGACTGTTGTAGCAGGGTGAATATCTGCTGCAGGCCCGGGCCGCCTTGGTTTTCGTATTTCATCAGCGGCGAGGTTCCCGTTGCCTGGCAAAAATCTTCTTGAACCAGCCGGAACAGCTGTTTTCCGTCGTGCGACAGTGCCCGGTCGAAGCGCTCTACGACGAGCACCCGTTGTGAGCCGAATGTCACAATCTCCGCATTCGCTGTTGGCAACCCGTATGCTTTGAACAGCCGCAGGCATAGCCACTCGTTGTCGACCGATGTGGAGAAGTCCGCCTTTCTCCCGCCAACCAGCCCGATGGGGAGCTTGAAGATGTGGGTTGTCGGTGTTGCGCCCCGCGGCTTCAGCCATTTTCCATCCCACCACAGGAACGCGTCCTTCTCTTGCGCGCCGGCCAGCGAAATCCTGAAATCGTCATCGGGGTCCGGCATGGCGCCGTAGTGGCCTGGATTGACCACGTCCAGCAGGTGCCGCTCGATGGCCTCATCATCAACCACTATGCCGTCGACCTGGCCCAGTCCTTCCGGTTCGACACCCTCGGGCAGAAGCTGCAAAGCTCCAGCGCAGTCCCGGCCAACGGCCGAGAGAAGCTCGAATGCGTCGGTCGAACCGGTCTTGAACCGGACTGCAACGCGTTTGCGTATGGTGTCGCTGTCCGGCAGCAGTCCATCGAAGTAGTGGGAGACGCGGTCTCCTTTTAGTGGCTCGTTATGAAGATTGAACGGCAGCGATAGCGAGACCGGGCGCCCGCGTGTGGAGTTGCGCCAGGCTGCGTCATATTGCAGTTCGGAGTCTCCCGAGGCCTTGACCGTCCAGCGTCCCACGTAGTTCCCATTGGCCCAGAGGTGTAGTGTTTGGCGATGCGCGCGACGGCCCATGATTACCACTCGGCAGAGCTGCTCGGCCCGCCCTCGATTCGCTCCCCGAGCCGCAGTTCCAGCCCGATTACTGAACACCAAATGAGCAGCTGCTTGACGCTGATTTCATCTGGATGCTGTTCCAAGTGTGAAATGCGGTTCTGGCTCAAGCCAAGACGATTCGCCACGGCGGTTTGCGTGAGTTGTCGACGCTTGCGCGTAGACAAGAGCAACTGACCTAGCTGTGGCGGGGTGATGACAAGCTGGGATGCGGGGGCGGTTGACATAGAGAGTATCCGTTATTCAGATAAATCAAGTTTAGCTGAATTTCAGATAAAGTCAATATATCTGTTATCCGGATATCTTGACTTTATCTGCATGACGGATAACTCTTGACGAACATTCCAGGTTCACTTAGTGCGCGACACCCAGTCGATCACGCCATCCAGCACGGTGCGGCCGGCGCCGTTGGCCACGTGCTCGTCGTTCAGGATGGCGACCACGACGCAGGGCTGGTTGTTGGCGTCGGTGACGTAGCCGGCGATGGCGATCACGCTTTTCAGGCTGCCGGTCTTGATGCGGGCGCGCAGCGCGGCGGGGCTGTCCTTGAGGCGCTTGCGCATGGTGCCGTCGGTGGCGGCGATGGGCAAGCTGGACAGGAACTCCGGCATCCACAGGCTCTTCAGGCCGGCTTGCAGCACGCCGGCCAGTTGCGCCGGCGTGGCGCGTTCGGTGCGGGACAGGCCGGAGCCATTGTCGAAGACCAGGCCGTTGGCGTCGATGCGCTGGTTTTGCAGCCAGCCGCGGATCGCGGTTTCGGCGCGCATCGGCGTGCTGGCCTGGCTGCCGTCGGGTGGGATCGGGCGGCTGCCCAGCACCGGGTCGGCTTGCAGGCTGCCCAGCATCAGGAACACCGTGCGGGCCAGGGTGTTGTCGGAGAACTTGTTGATATCGCGTAGCATTTCCGGCAGCGGACGGGAGACGTGTTCGGCCAGCAGGCGGGTGGCCGGCGTTGATGTGTCGGCGGGCGCGGACTCGGACGCAGTTGTGGCATCGCCCGCGCCGGCCTCGCGCACGTCGCCGGCTATGCTGCCGCCCAGTTTGCGCCAGGTGGCGCGCAGCAAGCGCTCCAGATAGTCGTGGTGGTCCAGCACATCGACGCTGGTCGACTTGATGCAGTTCTTGGGGTAGCTGCCGTGCAGTACCACCTCGATCCTGTCGCCGCTGCGCGCAACGTCCGGCGACCGCCAGCCCTGCTCCCACGACGCGCACGGCGCATCGCTGAGCTTCATGTCCGAGCGGATGCTGACCTTGTCCATCTCCGGCATCATCACCAGGCCGACCTTGTTGCCGGTCGAGCGCATTTCCACTTTCAGCAGGTTGGTGTTGGTCAGCAGCGCATCGGGGATCACGTTGTAGTAGGCCCACGGGAACTCGTCGAACGGCGGCTGGCCCACGTCCGGCCGCGCCGGCTGGAACAATTGACGGTCCAGGACCACGTCGCCCTTGATCTTGCGGATGCCCTGGTTGCGCAGCGCTTGCAACATGTGCAGCAGCACGTCCTCGTTGAGGTCGACATCGCCGCCGCCGCGCAGGATCAAGTCGCCTCGCAGCACGCCATTGACCAGCTTGGCGCTGCTGCGGAACTCGGTGCGGCCACGGAAGGCGGGACCGAACTGTTCCAGCGCGGTCATCGTGGTGAACAGCTTCATGGTGGATGCCGGCTGCATGCTCTGCTGCGCGTTGTGCGAGATCAGCGTGGTGTCGCCGCGCAGCACGACGATGCCGGCGCCTTCCAGCGGAATATGCGCCGCCTGCAGCAGCGCGGCGATCGGCTCCGGCAGGTCGGCGGCGTGGGCGGTGCCGGCGGTGCTGGTAGCAAGCAGCGCGGCGAGTATGAGGCGACGGAACATGGCGACCCTGTTCAATGGAAGAAGACGTAGGAGACGAAGATGGCGGCGATGACGCCGGCCAGGTCGGCGATCAGGCCGCAGGAAATCGCGTAGCGCGTCTTGCGTATGCCCACCGAGCCGAAGTACAGAGCGACGATGTAGAAGGTGGTGTCGGCCGAGCCGTTGAACACGCAGGCCAGGCGGCCGACGAACGAATCCACGCCGTAGGTGCGCATGGTGTCGATCATCATGGCCTTGGCGGCGCTGCCGCTGAGCGGCTTCATCAGCGCGGTCGGCAGCGATGGCACGAAATCGGTGTTGATGCCCAGGTGGGCGAACAGCCAGCTGAAGCCGTCCACCACGTAGGCGAACACACCGGCGTTGCGGATCACGCTGATCGCCACCAGCATGCCGACCAGGTAGGGAATCACGGTGATCGAGGTCTGGATGCCGCCCTTGGCGCCTTCGATGAACGCCTCGTAGACGTTGACCTTGCGCCGCAGCGCGCCGATGATGAAGCCGGCGATCACCACCATCAGCACCAGGTTGCTGAAGACCTTGGAGAACAGCTCGATCTCGATCTTGGTCAGGTAGTGCGTGAAGTAAAACACCATGCCGGCGATGGCGGCCGTCATGCCGCCCAGCCAGCTCAGCACCACGCCGTTGAACAGGTTGATGCGCTGGCGGATGGCGACGGCGATGATGCCGGTCACGGTCGCCACATAGGTCGCGATCATGCAGGGGATGAAGATGTCGGACGGATCGGCCGCGCCCAGGATCGAGCGCTGCGCCATGATCGCCAGCGGGATCAGGGTCAGGCCGGAGGTGTGCAGCACCAGGAACATGATCTGGGCGTCGGTCGGCTCGTCCTTGCTGGGGTTGAGGGTTTGCAGGCTTTCCATGGCCTTCAGGCCGAACGGCGTGGCGGCGTTGTCCAGGCCCAGCAGGTTGGCCGAGAAGTTCATCACCATGTGGCCGGTGGCCGGATGGTGCTTCGGCACGCCGGGGAAGATGCGCGAGAAGAACGGCGCGATCAGCCGCGCCAGCAGGTCGATGGCGCCGGCCTTCTCGCCGATATTCATGATGCCCAGCCACAGCGTCATCACGCCGGCCAGCGGCAGCGCGATGTCCATCACGCCGGCCTTGGCGGAGTCGAAGGTGCCGTCGATGATGCGCTTGAAGATTTCGGTGTCGCCCGTCAGCAGGAACTGCGCCAGCGCGGCCGCAAAGCCGACCAGGAAGAAGCCGGACCAGATGTAATTGAGCGACATAGCTAGAAATTTTCCTGAAAGCAGTGGGCGATTCGCAAAGTATAGCGGGTAAGCCCGTCAAAAAAGTTATAAGCTGCCGCTTTACGTATGCGATGTGGAATGGACCTGATGCCCAAAAGTTATGTTGCGGCCCTGCTGGCGCTGGCGCTATCCTCTGGCCTCGCCGCTGCCGAGCCGCCTGCCGCGGCGGCGCCCAAGGTCCTGCACGCCTTCCTGAGCACCGGCGAAACCGGCCTCGATCCGGCGGTGGCATCCGATATCGCCAGCCTCAGCCTGCTGGAAAACCTGTTCGATCCGCTGCTGCGCTACGACTACCTGGCCCGCCCCGTCAAGCTGCAAGCGAACACGCTGTACGCGATGCCGACCGTGGAAGACAATGGCCTGAGCTACACCTTTCACCTGCGCCAGGATGTCTACTTCACGCCCGATCCGGCGTTCAAGGGCGCGCATCGCCAAGTCACCGCGCAGGACTACGTCTACAGCCTGAAGCGCCTGTACGATCCGACGCTGAAGTCGCCGTGGCTGTTTCTGTTGGACGGCAAGATCACCGGCGACGAGGCGCTCAAGACCCAGTTCAGCTACGACAGCACCATCGCCGGCCTGCAGGCGCTGGACAAGTTCACCCTGCGCATCAAGCTCAACGCCGCCGACCCCAACTTCCTGTTCTACCTGGCGACGCCGTCCACCGGCGTGGTCGCGCGCGAGGTGATGGAGGCCTACGGCGCGCAGGCCGGCAACCACCCGGTCGGCACCGGCCCCTTCATGATGGGGCGCTGGAAGCACAGCGACCAGATCACCTTGCTGGCCAACCGCGACTTTCGGCCGACGATGTTCCAGGGCAGGCGCCTGCCGCTGCTGGATCAGGTCGACATCAAGATCGTCGAGGAATACCAGTCGCGCGTGCTGGGCTTCCTGAACGGCGAATTCGACTTCCTCGAACAGCTGCCGGAATCGATGAAGGACATGGTGCTGACAGCGGACGCCAGGCCGACCCTGAAACCGGCGCTGGCCAAACAGGGCATGGTGCTGTCGCCCTTCCCCGTGCTGCAAACCTACTACATGTGGATGAACATGGACGACCCGCTGATCGGCGGCTACAGCAAGGAGAAGCTGGCCTTGCGGCGCGCCATCGCGCTGGGCTACAACAGCGGCGAGGACGTGGCCTTGATGAAGAAGGGCCTGGCGCTGCCGGCCGCCACGCCGTTGCCGCCGAACGTGCTGGGCTACGATCCGGCCTACCGCAGCCCGGTCGCCTACGATCCGGCGCTGGCCAACGCGCTGCTGGAACGCTACGGCTACCGCAAGGCCGCCGACGGCTTCCGCACCCAGCCCGACGGCAAGCCGCTGACCCTGGTGATGCACAGCGAATCGTCCACCGTCGGCCGCCTGCGCGACGAGCTGTGGCGCAAGAACCTGAACGCCATCGGCCTGAAAGTGGCTTTCAAGAGCGACAAGAAAACCGAGATCATCAAAGCCTCGCGCCTGGGCTCGGTGATGATGTTCGAGACCAACTGGGTCGCCGACTTCCCCGACGGCGAAAACTTCTACCAGCTGCTGTATGGCCCCAACAGCGGCCGCGCCAACTACGCCCGCTTCAACCTGCCCGCCTACAACCAGCGCTACGAGCGGAGCCGCAGCATGGGCGACTCGCCGCAGCGCACCGCGCTGTACGACGAGATGGCGCAACTGATCCACGCCTACACGCCGTGGGTGCTGCTGACGCATCCGATTTCCGCCGACCTGCAGCAGCCGTGGCTGATGCACTACCAGCGCCATCCGGTGGAACTGACCAACTGGCGCTATCTGGACGTAGCCGCACATAACTCGCGCTGATCCATGCGTACAATGGCCGCATGAGACTATTTAACCGCAGGGCGCTGCTGCATGTCAGCGCGCATCCGATGGATTTTCTGGTGCAATGCATGAAGGGCTTCCGCGCCAATCAGGGCTTGCTGCTGGCGGGCGCGGTCGCTTACTACTCCCTGCTGTCGATCGTGCCGCTGGTGATGCTGGTGGTGGTCACGCTGTCGCATTTCATCGCGCAGGACGAATTGCTGGCCACGCTGGGCCGCTACCTGAACTGGCTGGTGCCGGGCCAGGCCAAGGCCGTCGTGACCGAGGTCGGCCATTTCCTTGAACATCGCGACCTGATTGGCGGCGTGCTGGTGGTCAGCATGATTTTCTTCAGCTCGCTGGCGTTCACGGTGCTGGAAAACGCCATGTCGGTCATCTTCAAGCACCGGGTCGAGATACGGCGCCGGCATTTCCTGATCTCGGCGATCATGCCCTACTGCTACATCCTGTCGCTGGGTGTGGGCATGCTGCTGGTGACCCTGGTGGCGGGCAGCCTGCAAGTGCTGGGTGAGGAAAGCGTGCAATTCCTCGGCTACAGCTGGTCGCTGCACGGCATCTCCGGCGTGCTGCTGTACCTGCTGGGCCTGGGCGGCGAGGTGCTGGTGCTGACGTCGATCTACCTGGTGATGCCGGTCGGCCGCCTGTCGCTGTCGCACGCGCTGATCGGCGGCGTGACGGCGGCGCTGCTGTGGGAACTGGCGCGCCACATCCTGGTTTGGTATTTTTCAACCTTGTCGCAGGTGAACGTGGTGTACGGCTCGATGACCACCGCCATCATTGTCATGTTCAGCCTGGAAATCGGCGCCACCCTGCTGCTGTTCGGCGCCCAGGTCATTTCCGAGTTCGAGCGGGTCGGCCGCCACCGCACGCTGCACGCGCCGACGCCGATGAGCACCCAAGCTACAGAAGTAAAATAATTTGTGCGTCGCACAAATAACTGTGTTACACTACGTCCGTGGTTGAGGTTGTGCGGGAGGAATCCCGGAAAACAGTCCCACATCCAAGAGGAGCGCGCAGTTCGATATGTGTAAGACCGAACCGCAGTTGACGCAAGCCCTGGAGTTGTAATTCCGGATACGATGGTCGATTTACACGTTGGGGGCACCACGCAGATAGCATGGGCGCCCGAGACTCTGGAGTCACTTTGCAGATAGCACTGGACCCCGGCATACGATTAAAGCATTGGTAATACATTGGAACGAAGCCCGCTGAGATGCGGGCTTTTTTTTATTGCCGAATCATTTCAATATTATTTGAAGTGTCGAATCGTTTATGCTAGCATGGCGGCATGGATACTAAACAAGCTCTGGCGGCCCTGTCGTCACTGGCCCAGGACAGCCGGTTGGCCGTGTTCCGCCTGCTGGTGCAGGTGGGGCCGGAAGGCATGGCGGCCAGCAAAATCGGCGAACGGCTCGATATTTCGCCGTCGTCGCTGTCGTTTCACCTGAAGGAGCTGAGTCATGCCGGCATGGTCGGCTCACGCCAGGATGGACGCTTCGTTATCTATACGGCCGATGTGGGCGCCATGAATGGCCTGATCGGATTCCTGACCGAAAACTGCTGCGGCGGCCTGCCCTGCGGCGTCAATGAGTGCTCCCCATGAATGTTCTGTTTCTCTGTACCGGTAATTCCTGCCGCTCGGTGTTGAGCGAAGGTGTCTTCAACCATCTGGCGCCGCGGGGCTGGCGCGCGATCAGCGCCGGCAGCCAGCCTGCCGGTGCCTTGCATCCGCGCGCGGTGGCGTTGCTCACCCGCAAGGGGATTTCCACCGAGGGCTATTACAGCAAATCGTGGAGCGACTTGCCGGTCACGCCGGACATCGTCATCACCGTCTGCGGCAGCGCGGCCGGCGAGACTTGCCCTGCCTACCTGGGCCAGGTGCTGCGCACGCATTGGGGCGTGGACGATCCCAGCCATGTGGTCGGCACCGATGAAGAAATCGAAACCGCGTTCGAGCTGGCCTACCGCATCATCCGTGCGCGCATCGAGGCCTTCCTGGCCCTGCCGCTGGCGCAGCTGGCGGCCGACAAGGCCGCATTCAAGCTGGAGCTGGACCGCATCGGCGGCCTGAGCGTGGCCTGATGCTGATCGCCTTCCTGATATTCCTGGCGACGCTGACCCTCGTCATCTGGCAACCGCGCGGCCTGGGCATAGGCTGGAGCGCGGTGGCCGGCGCCTGCGTGGCGCTGCTGGCCGGCGTGATCCACGTCGGCGATATTCCCGTGGTGTGGCACATCGTATGGAACGCCACCGGCACCTTCGTGGCGATCATCATCATCAGCCTGCTGCTGGACAAGGCCGGCTTCTTCGAGTGGGCCGCGCTGCACGTGGCGCGCTGGGGACGCGGCAGCGGCAAGCTGCTGTTCGCGATGTTCGTGCTGCTGGGCGCGGCGGTGTCGGCGCTGTTCGCCAATGACGGCGCGGCGCTGATCCTCACGCCCATCGTCATCGCCATGCTGCGCGAGCTGAAATTTTCGGGCAAGGCCATGCTGGCGTTTGTGATGGCGGCCGGCTTCGTCGCCGACACGGCCAGCTTGCCGCTGGTGGTGTCCAACCTGGTCAACATCGTCTCGGCCGACTACTTCAACGTCAGCTTCGCGCGTTATGCGGCGGTGATGGTGCCGGTGAATTTTGTCGCCGTGGCGGCCACGCTGGCGGTGCTGCTGTGGTTCTTCCGCCGCGATATTCCGGCGGACTACGACCTGGCGCAGGTCAAGCGGCCTGAAGACGCGATCCACGACCGCGCGACCTTCGTGACCGGCTGGTGGGTGCTGGGCTTGTTGTTGATCGGCTTCTTCTGGCTGGAGGATCTGGGTGTGCCGATCAGCGCCACCTCGGCCGTCGGCGCGGCCATGCTGCTGCTGGTGGCGGCGCGCGGCCATCGCATCTCGACGCGCGAGGTGATCGGCAATGCGCCGTGGCAGATCGTGGTCTTCTCGCTGGGCATGTACCTGGTGGTGTACGGCCTGCGCAACGCCGGCCTGACCGGCTACCTGACGGCGGCGCTCAACGCCTGCGCGCAGCATGGCGTGTGGGGCGCTGCGCTGGGTACCGGCTTCATCACGGCGATCCTGTCGTCGATCATGAACAACCTGCCGACGGTGCTGATCGGCGCGCTGTCGATCGATGCGTCCAGCGCGCAGGGCGTGGTGCGCGAGGCCATGGTCTACGCCAACGTCATCGGCAGCGACCTGGGACCGAAGATCACGCCGATCGGCAGCCTGGCCACGCTGCTGTGGCTGCACGTGCTGGAAAACAAGGGCATCAAGATCTCTTGGGGCTACTACTTCCGCGTCGGCATCTGCCTGACCTTGCCGGTGCTGCTGGTCACGCTGGCGGCGTTGGCTGTGCGTTTGAACTGAGAGGGGAAACATGGATCTGCCCAACATCAATCCGGCGCTGCTGGACACGCCGACCCTGGACAAGCTGGCGCCGGTCGGCGACTTCGATCATCCGCCGCGCATCCTGATGCTGTATGGCTCGCTGCGCGAGCGTTCGTTCAGCCGCTTCCTGACCGAAGAGGCGGCGCGCATCCTTGAGCACTTCGGCGCGGAGGTGAAAATCTTCGACCCGACCGAGTTGCCGATGGCGGGCAGCGTGCCGGAAGACCATCCCAAGGTGCAGGAGTTGCGCGCCTTGTCGTTGTGGTCCGAGGGCCAGGTGTGGTGCAGCCCGGAGCGGCACGGCGCCATCACGGCGGTGATGAAGAACCAGATCGACTGGATACCGCTGGAGCAAGGCGCGCTGCGTCCCAGCCAGGGACGCACGCTGGCCGTGATGCAGGTGTGCGGCGGATCGCAGTCGTTCAACGTGGTCAACACGATGCGGCTGCTGGGGCGCTGGATGCGCATGTTCACGATACCCAACCAGTCGTCGGTGCCGATGGCCTACAAGGAATTCGACGACGCCGGCCGCATGCGTCCTTCAGGCTATTATGAACGGGTAGTGGATGTGATGGAGGAGCTGTACAAGATGACCTTGCTCTTGCGCGGGCGCAGCGATTACCTGACGGACCGTTACAGCGAGCGCAACGAGCGTTCGGTGAAGGCGATCAATCGACAACTGGGGAAGATTTAATTGGACTTGAATGTGCTGCCAGTCGAACTGGAAAAAGCCTACCGCTTGTTGAACCACGGCCCGACGGTGCTGGTCTCGGCCACGCACGACGGCGTCACGGATGTGATGGCGGCGGCCTGGTCGTGCGCGCTGGATTTCATGCCGCCCAAGGTCACGGTGGTGCTGGACAAGGCCACCAGCACGCGTGGGCTGGTCGAGCAGAGCGGCCATTTCGCGATACAGGTGCCGAATATGGCGCAGATCGATCTGACCTACGCGGTCGGCAGCATGAGCCTGGCCGATACGCCGGACAAGCTGGCCAAGTGCGGCGTGGAGTTGTTCCATGCCGAAGGTCAGGCAACGCCGCTGGTGGTGGGTTGTTCAGGGTGGCTGATCTGCAAAGTGGTCCCTGAGCCGCACAACCAGCAGACCTACGACCTGTTCATTGGCGAAGTGGTCGCCGCGTATGCCGATGTCCGCGTGTTCCGCAACGGCCACTGGGAATTCGAATCGGCCGGCCCGGCCTGGCGCAGCCTGCACTACATCGCCGGCGGCACCTTCTACGCCATCGGCGAAAAGGTTGTTGTGGAGCCGGTGGGTAAAGCAAGCTGACTATGGATTCCGCACCGGCGGACCGCCGCGTGCGCGGGAATGACGGCATTGAGGCCGCCTCGTCATTCCCGCGTAGGCGGGAATCCATAGAACGCCTCAGGAGCAAGCTCAGTATGGATTCCCGCTTTCGCGGGAAGTCATTCCGCCCAGTGGGTGGAATGACGGGGGTTACAGCGCGCGGGCGATCAGCAGTTTCTGGATGTCGCTGGTGCCTTCGTAGATCTGGCACACGCGCACGTCGCGGTAGATGCGCTCGACCGGGAAATCCGACACGTAGCCGTAGCCGCCGTGCACCTGGATGGCGTCGGAGCAAACCTTCTCCGCCATCTCGGACGCGAACAGCTTGGCCATCGCCGCTTCCTTCAGGCACGGCAAACCCGCATCCTTCATCGAGGCCGCATGACGGATCAGCTGGCGCGCCGCTTCGATCTGCGTCGCCATGTCCGACAGGCGGAACTGCACCGCCTGGTGCTCGAAGATCGGCTTGCCGAAGCTTTCACGCTCGCGCGCATACGCCAGCGCCGCTTCATACGCGGCGCGCGCCATGCCCACCGCCTGCGAGGCGATGCCGATGCGGCCGCCCTCCAGGCCGGACAAGGCGATCTTGTAACCCTGGCCTTCTTCGCCGATCAAATTCTCCGCCGGGATGCGGCAGTTCTCGAACAGGATCTGCGCCGTGTCCGATGAGTGCTGGCCCATCTTCTGTTCCAGCCCCGCCACGATGTAGCCCGGCGCCGAGGTCGGCACCCAGAACGCGCTGATGCCCTTCTTGCCGGCCGCCTTGTCGGTGACCGCCATGACGATCGCCACGTCCGCATACTTGCCGCTGGTGATGAATTGCTTGACGCCGTTGATCACGTACTCGTCGCCATCGCGGGTGGCGGTGGTGCGCAGCGCGGCGGCGTCGCTGCCGGTGTGCGGCTCGGTCAGGCAGAAGGCGCCCAGCATCTCGCCCTGTGCCAGCGGACGCAGCCACTGCTGTTTCTGCTTGTCGTTGGCGTACATCATCGCGATGCTGCACACCGGGCAGTTGTTGACGGAGATGATGGTGGAGGTGCCGCCGTCGCCGGCCGCGATCTCCTCCAATACCAGCGCGAGCGACACGTAGTCCATGCCGGCGCCGCCCAGCGCCTCCGGCACCGCGACGCCGAACGCGCCCAGCGCGGCCAGCTCCTTCAGCTCCTCTTTCGGGAAGTGATGCTCCTTGTCCCAGCGGGCGGCGTTGGGCGCCAGGCGCTCCCGCGCAAACGTGCGCAGGGCGTCGCGTATCATTTCGTGTTCTTCGCTCAGTATCATATTGTCTCGTTTTATTGTTAACCCGCAAACCGTCGCAAGGGTCAGACCCCGTACGGGGTCCGACCCTGCCTGGCCATGCGGGGTTTACCAGCCGATTTCCGCGCCGTCGTAGTTGCGGTAGACGGCGACTTCGGAGGCGGGCAATCCGTTGATCGTTGCGCGCAGGCCTGCCGCGCTTTGTTCCACCGGGAGATCGGCGTCGCCGCCTCCCATGTCCGTGCGCACCCAGCCCGGATGCAGGGCGACGCAAGTGGCGCCCTGCTTGCCGAAGCTGAGCGCCGTGTCGATCAGCACCGAGTTGAGCGCCGCCTTGCTGGCCCGGTACAGCGAGCCGGTGGGATTGCCGCGCTCGCTGAGCGAGCCCATCTTCGACGACAGCACCGCCAGCTTGCCGCGCGTCGCGCACACCATCGGCGCGATGATCGGCAGCAGCCGCATCGCCGCCAGCACGTTGGTGTGCATCACCGTGTCGAAATCGGTCTGCAGCGGGAAGCCGTCGTGGCGCGGGCCGTACACGCCGGCGTTGAGGATGGCCACGTTGAGCTCCTCGCCGTCCAGCTTCCAGCCCAGCCCCGCAACGGCCTCGACGTTGGTCACATCCAGCCCGTGGGCCTCGGCGCCCATCGCGGCCAGCGCGTCGATGTCTTCCGCCTTGCGCGCGGTGGCGATCACGCGCCAGCCGTCGGCCAGGTACTGGCGCACCAGTTCCAGGCCGATGCCGCGCGAGGCGCCGATGATCAGTGCCGTCGCCATCCGCTTACGCCAGTTCGATGGCCATCGCGGTCGCTTCGCCGCCGCCGATGCACAGCGCCGCCACGCCCTTCTTGCCGCCGGTGCGCTTGAGCGCGCCGATCAGGGTGACGATGATGCGCGCGCCGGAGGCGCCGATCGGGTGGCCCAGCGCGCAGGCGCCGCCGTGGATGTTGACCTTGTCGTGCGGGATGTCGAGGTCGCGCATGGCGGCCATCGGCACCGCGGCGAACGCTTCGTTGATCTCGAACAGGTCGACGTCCTTGGTGCCCCAGCCGATTTTCTTGTACAGCTTTTCGACCGCGCCGATCGGTGCGGTGGTGAACAGGTTGGGCTCTTGCGCGAAGGTGGCGTGGCCGTGGATCTTGGCGATCACGGTCAGGCCCAGTTTCTTGGCGGTCGATTCGCGCATCATCACCAGCGCGGCGGCGCCGTCATTGATCGACGACGACGAGGCGGCGGTGATGGTGCCGTCCTTCTTGAACGCGGCGCGCAGGGTCGGGATCTTGTCGATCTTGGCCTTGAGCGGGCCTTCATCCTTGTCGATGACGGTGTCGCCGGCGCGGCTGGTCACGGTGACCGGCGCGATTTCCCACTTGAACCAGCCTTCGTTGGTGGCGGCCTGCGCGCGCTTGACCGATTCGATGGCGAAGTTGTCCTGCGCTTCGCGGGTGAACTCGTACTTGGCCGAGCACTCTTCGGCGAAGGTGCCCATCGAGCGGCCTTCGCCGGTTTTCTCGTTGCGCGAGTAGGCGTCTTCCAGGCCGTCGTACATCATGTGGTCGAACAGCATGCCGTGGCCGATGCGGTAGCCGCCGCGCGCCTTCGGCACCAGGTAGGGCGCGTTGGTCATCGATTCCATGCCGCCGGCGATCACCACTTCGGCGCTGCCCGCGACCAGCTGGTCGTGCGCGAAGATCGCGGCCTGCATGGCCGAACCGCACATCTTGGACAGCGTGACCGCGCCGGTCGAGGTCGGCAGGCCGGCTTTCAACAGCGCCTGGCGCGCCGGCGCCTGGCCCTGGCCCGCCATCAGGCAGTTGCCGAAGTAGACGTGCTCGACCAGCTTGCCATCGATGCCGGAGCGTTCGACGGCGGCCTGGATCGCGACGGCGCCCAGGTCGTGCGCGACCTTGCCGGAGAAGTCGCCCTGGAAGGCGCCCATGGGGGTGCGGGCTGCACCGACGATTACGATAGGATCATTCATTTTCTAGAGTCTCCATAAATGGCGGCTGGATTGCCGCCGGTGGGGTGGTGTGCTGATTGCAAAAACGGATGTGCTGCGGATACGGGAATACGTCTTCCACATGGCCTTCGAGTATGCGCTGCTTGCGCGCCTGCCACCAGGCTTGCGTCAGCAGGTCGCTGTGGTGCTTCATGAAATATTTTCGGATCTTGGCGTTGCCCAGCAGGAAGCGGCCGAACTGCTCGGGGAAGACGTCGTACTTGCCGATCGGGTACCACGGCTCGGAGGCCATTTCTTCCTCCTCCGTGCGGGCTTGCGGGATCACGCGGAAATTGCAGTCGGTGATGTATTCGATTTCGTCGTAGTCGTAGAACACCACGCGCTGGTGGCGCGTGACGCCGAAGTTCTTGTACAGCATGTCGCCGGGGAAGATGTTGGCGGCCACCAGTTCCTTGATGGCGTTGCCGTACTCCAGCACGCCGTGTTCGATCTGCAGCTCGTCGTGGTCGTTGTCGGCGTTGGTCAGCCACATGTTGAGCGGCACCATGCGCCGCTCGATGTACAGGTGCTTGATGACGAGCTGGTCGCCTTCCTCTTCCAGCAGCGAAGGCACGAAATGCTTGAGCTCGGCGATCAGCTCTTCGCTGAAGCGGTGGCGCGGGAAGGCGACGTTGGAGTATTCCAGCGTGTCGGCCATGCGGCCGACGCGGTCGTGGTGCTTGACCAGCAGGTATTTTTCCTTGATCAGCGCGCGCGTGGTTTCCTTGGGCGCAGGGAAGAAATCCTTGATGACCTTGAACACATACGGGAACGACGGCAGCGCGAACACCAGCATCACCAGGCCGCGGATGCCGGGCGCGATGTCGAACAGGTCGGACGAATGCTTGAGGTGCTGCAGGTAGTCGCGGTAGAACAGCGTCTTGCCCTGCTTTTGAAGGCCGAGGATGGTGTAGATCTCGCTGCGCGGCTTGCGCGGCAGCAGCGTGCGCAGGAACTGCACGTAGGCCGACGGCACTTCCATGTCGACCAGGAAGTAGGCGCGCGTGAACGAGAACAGGACCGTGATCTGCTCGTGGTCGAACAGCACGGTGTCGAGTATCAGCTCGCCGTGCTTGTTGTGCAGGATCGGCACGACAAACGGATATTCCTTGTTGCCGTTGATGCCCTTGCCGACGATGTAGGCGCCCTTGTTGCGGAAGAACAGGCTCGACAGCACATGGATCTGGTGGTTGGGCTCGAGCTTGATGCCGCCGAACAGCGTGCGCAGCCGGCCTTCGATCTGCGCCACGTCGCGCGTCAGGTTGGCGAACCGGGTGGCCAGCTGGAAGTTGGTGATGATGCGCTTGAGCGTGTAGTGCAGGCCGTCGGTGCCGGGGTAGTAGACGCGGTAGGTCGGCGCGATTTCCTCGGTTTCGATGTACTCGGTGGAGACCACCGGGCGCACGAAGATGAATTCGTTGTGGAAGTAGCGGCGGTGCAGGATGTTGCAGCAGACCGAGTTGAAGAAGGTCTCGGCCAGCTCGGGCTGCTTGTGGTCGGACAGCATGCCGATGTAGTGCAGCTTGAGTTCGCGCCACACTTCGTCGGTCAGCTCGGCCGGGTCGTACTCGTCTTCCAGCATCTGCACGCATTCCTGCACGCGGCGGTCGTAGAAATCGATGCGTTCGCGCGCGGCCTGCTGCGCGGTGCGCCAGGCGCCCTGCTCGAAATGCTGCTTGGCCTGCTGGCTGGTGAGCCGGAACAAGCGGTAGTGCTTGTCGAAACCGTCGCGGATGGTGCGGGCGATGTCGAACGCGATCTGCGAGCGCAGCAGTTTGGGGAAAGCAGCCTGGATCATGGGTCAGCCCTGGTGTGCGTTAGCGGAGGTTCATACTGCCGCCGGTCCAGCCAACGCACACGATGCTTACTTGGTTTCCGCGAACAGTTCGCGGCCGATCAGCATGCGGCGGATTTCGCTGGTGCCGGCGCCAATTTCATACAATTTGGCGTCGCGCCACAGGCGGCCGACCGGATACTCGTTGATGTAGCCGTTGCCGCCCAGCGTCTGGATCGCCTCGCCGGCCATCCAGGTCGCTTTTTCTGCGCTATACAAAATGGCTCCCGCTGCATCCTTGCGCAACTGGCGGACCGCTTCCGGGGTTTTGGCCCGGTCGCAGGCCTGACCGACGGCGTACACATATGCCTTGCACGCCATCATGGTCGAGTACATATCCGCAATCTTACCCTGCATCAGCTGGAATTCGCCGATAGCCTGGCCGAATTGCTTGCGGTCGTGGATGTAGGGCACCACCGCGTCCATGCAAGCCTGCATGATGCCCAGCGGGCCGCCGGACAGCACGGTGCGCTCGAAGTCCAGGCCGGACATCAGCACGTTGACGCCCTTGCCCAGGCCGCCCAGCACGTTTTCGGCCGGAACTTCGCAGTTGTCGAACACCAGCTCGCCGGTGTGCGAGCCGCGCATGCCCAGCTTGTCGAGCTTCTGGGCCACGGAGAAGCCCTTGAAGTCTTTCTCGATCAGGAAGGCGGTCATGCCTTTCGGGCCGGCTTCCAGGTCGCTCTTGGCATAGACCACCAGCACGTCGGCGTCGGGGCCGTTGGTGATCCACATCTTGGTGCCGTTCAGCACCCAGCGGTCGCCCTTGAAGTCGGCGCGCAGCTTCATGCTGACCACGTCGGAACCGGCGTTCGGCTCGGACATCGCCAGTGCGCCGACGTGTTCGCCGGAGATCAGCTTGGGCAGGTATTTTTGTTTTTGCTCTTCGGTGCCGTTGCGCTTGATCTGGTTGACGCACAGATTCGAGTGGGCACCGTAGGACAGGCCGACCGAGGCCGAGGCGCGCGAGATTTCCTCCATCGCGACGATGTGGGCCAGGTAGCCCATGTTGGCGCCGCCGTATTCCTCGCCGACGGTGATGCCGAGCACGCCCAGATCGCCCATCTTGCGCCACAGGTCCATCGGGAACTGGTCGCTGCGGTCGATTTCAGCGGCGCGCGGCGCGATTTCTGCGGCGGCGAACTGTTGCACGGCTTCGCGCAGGGCGGCGATGTCTTCGCCGTGGTCAAAGGTCAGGCCTGGGAGATGGAGCATGTCGTCCTCATTCTTGTGTTTTGATGGAAGCGTCAATAATACGCCGGTGTGACGTTAACGTAAACGTAAAGCAGAGTTGTCATTCCCGCGCAGGCGGGAATCCATAGAACGCTGGCGTAAGCAGCTCAGCATAGATTCCCGCTTTCGCGGGAATGACGTTGCATCAGGCCGTAGTAGAGCTGCCCTCGCCGATCGCGGCCAGCAGGCGCTTGCATTCGTCCTCGTGGGCGGTGATCTCGGCCAGCGACATTTCGATGTCTTCGCGCTGCTGTTCCAGCGTTTCGCGGTGCTGCGCCAGCACGCCCAGGAAGCGGTTCATCTGGGCGCTGGTGTCCTTCGGCGATTCGTACATGTCGACCAGGCTCTTGATCTCCGACAACGACAGCCCCAGGCGCTTGCCGCGCAGGGTCAGCTTGAGGCGGGTGCGGTCGCGCGGCGTGTAGACGCGGTTGCGGCCGCCCGCGCCTTCGCGCGACGGGCTCAGCAGGCCCTGGTCTTCGTAAAAGCGGATGGCGCGCGCCGTGATGTCGAATTCACGGGCCAGTTCGGTAATGGTATAGGTGGGCATCTCTGGGTTTGCGGTAAAGTCGTACAATTTCCGTTTACGTCAACGTCAAGCACATTGTAGCGCGCCTGACTTCCTGAAAGTATAAAAATGAACCCGCTCGAACTGCAACTGGACTACCCGCTGGGCGACACCATTCCCGCCACCGGCGCCGTGCACGAAATCGTCCCCGGCCTGCGCTGGCTGCGCATGCCGCTGCCGTTTGCGCTGGATCATATCAACCTGTGGCTGCTGCGCGACGGCGACGGCTGGAGCGTGGTCGACAGCGGCGTGGCCGGCGACGCCACCCGGGCCGCCTGGGAGGCCATCTTCGAGCACGGCCTGGACGGCCTGCCGCTGCGGCGGGTGTTCGCCACCCACTGCCATCCCGACCACATCGGCCTGGCCGACTGGCTGTGCCGCCGCTGGGACGCGCCGCTGTGGACCACCACCGGCGAATACGCCTTCGCCCGCATGATGTCGGCCGCCCTGCCGGGCGTGGACGGTTCGGCGGCGCTGCCGCATTTCCGGCGCCACGGCCTGCGCGAGCCGGAGATGCTGGAAAAGATGGCAAGCCGGAAAAACTACTACCCGACCCTGGTACCGTCGGTGCCGGCCGCCTACACTCGCATCCAGGATCAACAGTTGCTTGCGATTGGCGACCATCGCTGGCGGGTGATTACCGGCTTCGGCCATGCCCCCGAGCATGCCTCCCTGTATTGCGAATCGCTCAACGTGCTGATCGCCGGCGACATGGTGCTGCCGCGCATCTCCACCAATGTGTCGGTTTTCGCGGTGGAACCGGAGGCCAACTCGCTGACCCTGTATCTTGACTCATTGAGCAAGTTTGTTGACTTGCCGAACGATGTGTTGGTGCTGCCCTCGCACGGCAAACCATTCCGCGGGCTGCATACCCGCATCGCCCAGTTGCGCCAGCACCACGTCGAGCGGCTGGCCGAGGTGGTCGAGGCCTGCCGCGATTGGCAGTCGGCGGCCGACATCGTGCCGATGATGTTCAAACGGCCGCTAGACGCCCACCAGCTTAGCTTTGCGCTGGGCGAAGCGCTGGCCCATCTGCACAAATTGTGGCACGACGGTATCGTGCGCCGTGAAACGGGGGCGGACGGCATCATACGTTTCCGCGTCGCGTAGCGTTGAAAGTGTGGCCCTAAACTAGTAGTGGTGTTATTGTAATAACTTCACTATTTCCGCTAAAAACGGCTCCGAGCCTTCGGTCCGTTTGTTAGTGGGAAACCGAATAAAGTTCGGCGCGGGTTCTTGCCCACGCTTGCACTTACAGAGGATAAAGTGTCAATTATAAAATCCCATCACGTCACAATCAGATCTTAAAAACAAGAGACTGACTTTCATGACGCAACGTGAAATAGTGCAATTATGAATTCTTCCAATGAACGCGAAAGCTTTAGCCAGCGCTTGCAACAGGCTCTCAAAAACGCCCATTACTCTCCCGACAGCCCAACTCGTTTGGCGCGGGAATTCAATATTCGATTCGATGGACGCCCCATCACCGTCCACGCCGCCCGTAAATGGCTGGTAGGCGAGGCGATTCCGACCCAGGAAAAGCTGCGCATGATCGCCCAGTGGCTGGGCGTGCCGGCCGAATGGCTGCGCTTTGGCGGCGCCGAAGCGGACGCGCCGACTGGCGAAGGCGGCAACGGCCTGTCGCGTTTCGAGTCGGCCGACGTCAAGCTGATCGCGGATTTGCAACGCCTGGACGAACATCACCGCCAGATTGCACGTGAATTTATACGGATGCTGGTGCGGGTTAATTACCAAAAGTAGTCATTTTACGTACTACTACGGAGTTATTTTGACCGTTTGTGACTGAGGTCCAAAGTGTTTCCGTGTGAAACTAGTTTCACGGTCGGGCCGGTTTTTGTTCGGATAGGGCGTCCCTCAGCGGGCGCCCTTTTTATTTTCGGGGGCTTTACGAATTGTCATAGTTTCGACACGGATTTGAGGCACAATAGGTAATCAGCCATCGCTGAGCCGCAGCATTTACTTCGGGAGCCAAGCTTTTGAGCCGTCTTATGAAAAGTAACTACAGCAACGTCGCGCAGTTAAAAGATTTGATGACCGTCCCCCCGATGACCGCCGCCCAGCACGCGGAAGTAATGCGCAAGCGCATTGCCCACCGCCGCATGGTCGAGGAAGCACGGGATCTGAAGAAAGCCAGCGGATCGCAGTTCGATAAACGCTAGGCTGGGGTAGCAGGCGCGGAAGAGCAGGTTTTAGTTGGACTCGCTGGTTGGCTTCATGCCGTTCCAGCGCGGGGCCAGCGTGTGCTCGATGCCGAACAAATCAATGACCCGGCCGACCGTGTGGTCGACCATCTCCGCAATGCTTTGCGGGTTGTGATAAAAGCTGGGTAGCGGCGGGAAGATAATCCCGCCCATTTCCGTCACCGCCGTCATATTGCGCAAGTGCGCCAGGTTGAACGGCGTTTCCCTCACCATCAGCACCAGCCGGCGGCGCTCCTTGAGCACCACGTCGGCCGCGCGCGCGATCAGGTTGTCCGACAGGCCATGCGCTACCGACGCCAGCGTCTTCATCGAGCAAGGCGCGACAATCATCCCATCCGACTGGAAAGAACCGCTGGCGATCGAAGCGCCGACGTCGCGCACCTTGTGCACCACGTGCGCCAGTGCTTCCACCTCGCGCCGCTGCAGGCCGGTTTCCTGGTGCAGCGTGAGGACTGCGGCATCGGAGACGATCAGGTGCGTCTCTACGCCTGCGGTCTGTTGCAACTGTTGCAGCAGACGCACGCCATACACCGCGCCGGTGGCGCCGGTGATGGCGATAAGCATCCGCCGGGCCACGAGAGGCCGCGGACGATCAGGCATCCAGCAGGGCCTTCAGCTCGCCGGACTCGAACATCTCGTTCATGATGTCCGAACCGCCGATGAACTCGCCCTTGACGTAGAGCTGCGGGATGGTCGGCCAGTTCGAGTAGTCCTTGATGCCCTGGCGGACTTCAGGATCTTCCAGCACGTTGACGGTGGCAATGTTCTCAACGCCGCAGGCTTTCAGGATCTGGATGGCGCGGCCGGAAAAGCCGCATTGCGGGAACTGGGCGGTGCCCTTCATGAACAGCACCACAGGGGTGGCGGTCACGGTTTCTTTGATCCAGGTTTGTACGTCGCTCATAGCTGCCTCAGTGAAAAGATGTAAATAGATGCCGTCATTTTATAAGAAAACGCCGGCACCGGTATTTTTACTGCCGGAAGCTCAGCTGCGCAGCTTGGCGAAGGCGGCCGCCATGCTGCCGCCGACCGGCTCGGACTTGGCGGCCTGCTTCTGGTGCTGGCCCATGCTCTTGCGGTCGTTGCGGTCACCGCGCTGCTGCGGCTGCGAACCGGCTTGCGGCGCGCTATCGCTCAGGCGCATGGTCAGGGCGATGCGCTTGCGCTTCTCGTCGACCTCCAGCACCTTGACCTTGACCACCTGGCCGGCCTTGACCACCGTGTGCGGGTCCTTGACGAAGGTGTTCGACAAGGCCGAGATGTGCACCAGGCCGTCCTGGTGCACGCCGATGTCGACGAACGCGCCGAACGCGGCCACGTTGGTGACCACGCCCTCCAAAATCATATCCGGACGCAGGTCGCGGATCTCTTCCACGCCTTCCTTGAAGGTGGCGGTGGTGAACTCCGGACGCGGATCGCGGCCCGGCTTCTCCAGCTCCTTCAGGATGTCGGAGATGGTCGGCACGCCGAACTTGTCGTCGGCGTACTTGGCGGGATTGAGCGTCTTGATCAGCGCGGTCTCGCCGATGACGGCCTTGATGTCCTTCTTGATGTCGCTCAGGATTTTTTCCACCAGCGGATACGATTCCGGGTGCACCGCCGAGGCGTCCAGCGGGTTCTCGCCGCCCATCACGCGCAGGAAGCCGGCCGCTTGCTCGAAGGTCTTGTCGCCCAGGCGCGGCACCGCTTTCAGGCCGGCGCGCGAGGTGAACGCGCCCTTGATGTCGCGGTAGGACACGATCGCCTGCGCCACCGAGGCGGACAGGCCCGACACCCGCGCCAGCAGCGGCGCCGAGGCGGTGTTGACATCGACGCCGACCGCGTTCACGCAATCCTCGACCACCGCGTCCAGCGAGCGGGCCAGCTGGGTCTGCGAGACGTCGTGCTGGTACTGGCCAACGCCGATCGACTTCGGATCGATCTTGACCAGCTCGGCCAGCGGATCTTGCAGGCGGCGGGCGATCGACACCGCGCCGCGCAGCGACACGTCCATGTCCGGCAGCTCGCGCGAGGCGAATTCCGACGCCGAGTACACCGACGCGCCCGCCTCCGAGACGACGATCTTGGTCATTTTCTGCTCAGGGAATTGCTTGATCAAGTCCTGCGCCAGCTTGTCGGTCTCGCGCGAGGCGGTGCCGTTGCCGATCGAGATCAGCGACACATTGTGCTTGGCGGCCAGCTTGCCCAGGGTGTGCAGCGAGCCGTCCCAGTCGTTTTTCGGCTGGTGCGGGTAGATCACGGCGGTATCGACCACCTTGCCGGTGGCGTCCACCACCGCCACCTTGACGCCGGTGCGCAGGCCAGGATCGAGGCCCATGGTGGCGCGCTGGCCGGCCGGCGCGGCCAGCAGCAGCGCCTTCAGGTTGGTGGCGAAGACGTTGATCGCGTCCAGCTCGGAACGCTCGCGCAGCGCGCCCATCAGTTCGGTTTCCAGGTGCATGAAGCTCTTCACGCGCCAGGTCCAGCGGGCGGTGTCGCCCAGCCATTTGTCGGCCGGACGGCCCTGGTTCTTGATGCCGAAACGGGCGGCGATGCGGCCTTCGCACGGATTGTGCGGCGCGTCCCACTTCGGTTTTTCGGCCTCGGTGTCGAGCCGCAGCGCGACATCGAGGATGCCTTCGCGGCGGCCGCGCAACAACGCCAGCGCGCGGTGCGACGGCACGGTGCCGATGGTTTCGGAATAATCAAAGTAATCGGCGAACTTTTCGCCTTCGTCTTGCTTACCTTCAACGACCTTGGATTCAACAATGCCATGATCCAGTACGTATTCGCGCAAGGATTGCAGCAACGTTGCATCTTCGGCAAAGCGTTCCATCAGGATCTGGCGGGCGCCGTCCAGCGCGGCCTTGATGTCGGCCACGCCGGGATTGTTGCCCTCGGCGGTGGTGAAGGCTTCGCGCAGGAACTTGTTGGCTTCCATCTCCGGGTTCAGTTCCGGGTTGTCCAGCAGGCCGTCGGCCAGCGGCGCCAGGCCCGCTTCGATGGCGATCTGCGCCTTGGTGCGGCGTTTTTGCTTGTATGGCAGGTACAAGTCTTCCAGGCGGGTCTTGTCTTCTGCGTGCATGACAGCATCTAACAGTTCCGGCGTCATCTTATTCTGCTCGGTGATCGACGCCACGATCGCGGCGCGGCGGTCTTCCAGCTCGCGCAGGTAGCGCAGGCGTTCTTCGAGCAGGCGCAGTTGAATGTCGTCCAGGCCGCCGGTGGCTTCCTTCCGGTAGCGGGCGATGAAGGGCACCGTGGCGCCTTCGTCCAGCAGGGCGATGGCGGCGGCAACCTGTATCGGTTTGCAAGTCAGTTCCAGGGCAAGACGTTGTTCGATTGAAGGCAACATGTGGGCGATTCCTAAGCAGTCAAGCCCGGAATCATACGCAATCGGCGCGAATGTGCCAGTCTTGACAGTCCAAAAGGACTGTGCACGGCTTTGTAACACGCCTGGAACGCGCAGTAACACGTTTACATGCGGGTTTTATGAAGAATCCGCAAACACGAACGCGTGTATGGCGGATAATATCGCCTGTTGCCGTTTTTGAACCATCTTTGACCAACAATGCGACCTATGGATTTTACCCGCGACGACGCCACCGACGATGTTCCCGCCAAGCCAGCTGCTCCGGCCGCCCCAGCATCTCCTGCCCGCCCTGCGCCGCCCGCGAATCAATTGTCGTACGCCGTAGCCACCTGGCTGCAGCGTGTGGATGCCGCAGCGCATCCCAAAGCCAAACTGAACGCGCCGCCGCTCGATACCGATCCGAAGCAACAAACCCAATACAAGCTGATCTATGTGATGGCGCCCACCAGCGGCGGCCGCCATGTTGCGCTGTGCCTGTACAAGGCGCGCCTGCGCTCGAACGGCGACGTCGCCGCGGCCAGCCCGGTGAGCGAAGTGTTTTCGCTGCTGTCGGCGCCGCCGAGCTTTCTCGCGGCCGGCGACGAGGACTTGATCCGTTTCTTCGTTGCCATGCGCAGCGGACAGAATTCCCAGACCGGCTCCGCCACCGAGCCGCGCGGCAAGATCGGCGCGGCGCTGCTGAACATGCTGGCCGAACAGGATAAATTGCTCTGGGCAAACTCCTGGGCCGACGTCGGCAATGGCCTGGTCTATCCGCTCAAGGGCGGCGTGATGCGCGAAGCCAACCTGGCCTGGCGCGAAGAAGGCAAGGGCCTGCGCCTGGGCTGGCAAGTGCAGGCGCCGCCGAACGCCAAGCATGTCGGCGCCGACCAGGTCGACTACATGCTGCCGACCGATCCGCCGTGGTATATCGACAACCTGTCCTGCGGCGTGCTGCAACTGAACCAGGGCGGCGCCTCGATCCCGCTGGCCGACCTGCAGGCGCTGGTGGCGCAAGCGCCGCTGCTGACCAATAACGACAAGATGCGCGTATCGCAGCTGTTGCTGGCCCACGGCCTGCAACAGCTGATGCCGCTGCCGCAGCCGCTGCCGCAGCGCGTGCGCGACGACGTCAAGCCGCGTCCGGTGCTGACCTTGGATGCCGCCATGCTGGCCGACGGTTCGCTGCAACGCTGGCACGACTTCGCCGTGCTGTCCTTCGACTACGACGGCGAGCGCGTCTCCTTCGACCCGTCGCAGCGCGTGGTGCGCCAGAAGGGCGAAGTCACCGAAATCATCCAGCGCGACAGCGCCGCCGAAGAGCTGGCCCTGTCGCTGCTGACCGAACGCCACTTCCTGCCGCCCGCGACCTTGCCGCTGAGCAGCGTCAAGGGTGGCCTGCTGCTGCCCAACCAGGCCGAATGGCTGCGCTTTGCCCGCGACGGCATCGAGGCGCTGAAGCAGGCCGGATGGAAAGTCGAGAAAACCGTCAAATACCGCTACGACGTTTGCGACGTCGGCGACTGGTATGCCGACGTGGTGGAAGACCCGGCCGACGGCGGCCGCGCCTGGTTCGAACTGGAACTGGGCATCATGGTCGACCAGGACCGCGTGCCGCTGCTGCCGGTGCTGGTGCAGATGATACGCAGCGCGCCGAACGACTTCAATCCGAAAACCATCGCCCTGCACGGCGACGAGGACCAGATGCTGGCCACCCTGCCGGACGGCAGCCGCGTCGCCCTGCCGTGGGGCCGCGTCAAGCCCATCCTGACCACCTTGGGCGAGCTGTATTTCAGCGATAAGATCAAGACCTCGCTGCGCATGGCCACGCTGGACGCGGCGCGCCTGGACGACCTGTCCCGCAACGTCGAGCTGAACTGGACCGGCGGCGCCGAGCTGCGCGCAATGGGCGCCCGCCTGAACCAGTTCGGCGCCGTCAAGCGCATCGCCACCCCGGCCGGTCTGCAGGCGACGCTGCGCGACTACCAGACCGACGGCTTGTCGTGGATGCAGTTCCTGCGCGAATACGGCTTCGCCGGCATCCTGGCCGACGATATGGGCCTGGGCAAGACCGTGCAGACGCTGGCGCACATCCTGGTGGAAAAAGAAGCCGGCCGCCTGACCGCGCCAGCGCTGGTGATCGCGCCGACCAGCCTGATGGGCAACTGGCAGGAAGAGACGGCGCGTTTCGCCCCCGGCCTGCGCGTGCTGCTGTTGCAAGGCAAGGACCGCATGGGCCAGTTCGACCAGATCGCCGAAGCCGACCTGGTGCTGACCACCTACGCGCTGCTGCCGCGCGACGAGGAAAAACTGCGCGAGCATGATTTCCACCTGGTCATCCTGGACGAATCGCACTACATCAAGAACACCCGCAGCAAGGCCGCGCAGAGCGCCGGCCTGTTGCGCGCGCGCCACCGGCTGTGCCTGTCCGGCACGCCGCTGGAAAACCACCTGGGCGAGCTGTGGTCGCAATTTCACTTCCTGCTGCCGGGCCTGCTGGGCGAGGAGAAGGGTTTCAACACCGTGTTCCGCCATCCGATCGAGCGCCAGGACGATCCGCTGCGGCGCGCGCTGCTGAACCGCCGCATCAAGCCTTTCCTGCTGCGCCGGACCAAGGACAATGTGGCCAAGGAATTGCCGCCGAAGACGGAGATGGTGCGCAAGGTCGAGCTGACCGGCGCCCAGCGCGACCTGTACGAGACGGTGCGCCTGGCCATGGACCAGAAGGTGCGCGAGGAGATCGACCGCAAGGGCGTGGCGCGCAGCCAGATCGTCATCCTGGAGGCGCTGCTCAAGCTGCGCCAGGTGTGCTGCGATCCGCGCCTGGTCAAGTCGCTGCCGTCGAAGAAGCAGACGGCCGGCTCGGCCAAGCTGATCGACCTGATGCAGATGGTCGAGGATTTGCTGGAAGAGAACCGCAAGATCCTGGTGTTCTCGCAGTTCACCAGCATGCTCGAGCTGATCGAGGAGGAACTGGAAGCGCGCGACATCCCGTATGCCTTGCTGACCGGCGAGACCAAGGACCGCAGCGCGCAAGTGGCGGCCTTCCAGCAGGGCGCGGTGCCGATCTTCCTGATCAGCCTGAAGGCGGGCGGCGTCGGCCTGAACCTGACGGCGGCCGACACCGTGATCCACTACGATCCGTGGTGGAACCCGGCGGCGGAAAACCAGGCCACCGACCGCGCCTGGCGCATCGGCCAGGACAAGCCGGTGTTTGTCTACAAACTGATCGCCAAGGGCACGCTGGAGGAAAAAATCCAGGTGCTGCAGCAAAAGAAATCCGATCTGGCGCAATCGATCCTGGCCGAAGGCGAGTCGCAGAAAATGGCGCTCACCCAGGAAGACTTGCAGCAGATCTTCGCCCCGCTGGCGGAATAAGTGGCGACCGTGGCCGAACTGCAAGCGGCGTTGCGCCAGTCGCAGGCCGAGGCCGAGCGCTATCGCCTGGTGCTCCAGCACAGCGACGAGGTCAGCTGGATGGCCGACTGCGCCAGCCTGCGACTATCCTGGCTCAGCCCGGCCGCCGAGCGCCAGTTCGGCTACACGCTGGATTCGGCGCAGGCGCTGGCGGCCGGCCTGTTGCAGCAATTGCCCGCCAGGCTGGAACGCCACGCCGGCGGCGACCTGAGCCGCGTGCGCCTGCTGCGCGAGACCGAATTGCCGCATGCCGACGGCCGCCTGCTGCCGGTGGAAATCGCATCCACCCTGATCCTCGACGGGCGCGGCGTCGCCGTCAGCGTGGTCGGTGTGGTGCGCGACCTGAGCGCGCGCCGCGAGCTGGCCGCGCAGCAGAAAAAGTTCGCCTCCATGCTGTCGCACGAATTCCGCACGCCGCTGTCGACCATCGACGGCGCCGTGCAGCGCCTGGAAATGACCGGCGCCCACCACGACGAAGGCACGCGCAAGCGCTACCGCAAGATCCAGACCGCGGTCGACCGCATGCTGGCGATGCTGGACGAGTACCTGTCGCCCGAGCGCATGGCCAGCATCGGCCGCCAACGCCAGCCGAACGAAATCTGCCCCGCCACGCTGCTGGAAGCGGTGGCCGAGCAGGCGCGCAGCCGTCGTCCGTGCGTGACCGTGCGGACCGCATCGCTGCCGCAGTGGATGCGCTGCGACCCCGCCGGTGTGCGTTTATGCCTGGAAATTTTGCTCGACAATGCAATTAAGTACACGACTGCCAATACTCCGATAGAATTGATAGGCAAAATGGCAAGCGAGGGCGGCGTCGAGTTGCTGGTGCGCGATCACGGAGCCGGCCTGCCGGCGGCGGAATTGGCGCGGGTGTTCGATAAATCCTTCCGCGGCAGCAACGCCGCCGGCATCGCCGGATCGGGGCTGGGCCTGTATATGGCGCGCGCGGTGGTGGATGTGCACGGTGGGACGCTGACGGCAACAAATGTTTCTGAAAGCGGCACTGAATTTCGGATTTGGCTGCCCATAGCGGCCAGCGCCGGGAAAAGCCTTGCGCGGGCGGGTGGCAGCAGTGATAATTCCTTGAGCGCAAGCTGAAATAGCAAGGCAGTACTGGGCACTGTTGCTCAATAATCGATCGAATGGCGCATCAATGACGCAAATACTCATCGTGGAAGACAATCTGGACTATGCCGAAGAAATGGCAGAGTTTTTGACTGAGCTTGAACACGAAGTGCACATCACTAACAACGCCAGCGAAATGTGGTCGGCCCTGAGCCAGGGCAATGTCGGCGTGGTGGTGCTCGATCTGGGCCTGCCGGACGAAGACGGTTTCAATGTGATACCCCGGATGCGCCAGCTGTATCCGCAGATCGGCCTGCTGGTGCTGACCGGCCGGGTCGCGTTCGACAACCGCATCCTCGGTCTGCGCCTGGGCGCCGACCACTATCTGACCAAGCCGATCAAATTCCCGGAACTGGCGGCCCACATCGAGGCGCTGGATCGCCGCGTCGGTCCGCAGGAAACCGTGCCGGTGCCGAGCAAGTGGACGCTCAAAGTCAGCGCCCGCCAGCTGGAACTGCAGGGCATGGCGATCACCCTGACTGAAAAAGAATGCAATTTCCTGCATCTGCTGACGATTAACACCCGTCCCGTGCCGCGCCAGGTCATCGTCGCCGGCATCGGCGGCGACGATCCGGACGCCGGCCGCCGGGTCGACATGCTGGTGTATCGTTTACGCAAAAAAGCCCGCACCGGCCTGGGCCAGGACCTGCCGCTGCGCAGCGCCTATGGCGAAGGCTACAGCCTGTCCGCCAGCTTTAACTTGTCTTGATTCTATCCCGATAGTAATTTTGTTATGTGGAAATGTGAGAGTTTCCTAAGCGCAGCTTTGGCGTAGCATGAATTTTCCGTCTAGACCTGTTGGGGAGAATTGTAATGCGCTACAGCGATTGGAAGATAGGGATACGCCTGGCCGGCGGCTTTGGCCTGGTGATGTTGTTGGTCGTCGGCATGGCCATGGCCGGTATATGGCGCTTGCAATCGGTGGGCGACCTGACCGAGCAGATGGTCGGCAGCGCCAGCGTCAAGGAGCGCCTGACCGCCGAATGGCTTAACCAGATCGGTATCAGCGGCGTCAGCGTACTGGCCTTTGCCCGCAACACCGAAACCGCCGAATCGCCGGCGCTCTCCGAGAAGGCCGCCGCCACCCGCGCGCGCGTCAACGCCATCCAGAAACAACTCGAACCCCTGCTCGTCAGCGATGAGGAAAAAGCCTTGCTGGCGTCCGTCGCCTCGGTGCGCAAGGGGTATGCGGCCAGCCGCGACTTGTTGTTCAAGCTCAAGAAGAGCGGCGACCTCGCCGGCGCCCGCGCCCTGGCCGACAGCAAGCTCGAACCGCAGTTCGACGCCTACCTGGCCAAGGTGCGCAAAATCGGCGAGCACGAGGCCGGCGTTGGCCGCAGGATGGGGCAAGAGGTGCAGACGCAATACCGTTCCGGCCAGCGCTTCCTGCTGGCGCTGACGGCCGGCGCGCTGGCGCTGGGCGCCTGGTTCGCCTACATCATCGGGGTCTCGATCACCGGTCCCATCCACAAAGCGGTGCGGGTGGCGCAGACCGTCGCTGCCGGCGACCTGAGCAGCACGATCGACGTCCGCAGCAAGGACGAGACCGGCATGCTGCTGCAAGCGCTGAAGGACATGAACGCCAGCCTGGTGAACATTGTCGGCGAGGTTCGCAGCGGCACCGACACCATTGCCACCGCTTCCGGCCAGATCGCCAGCGGCAACCTCGATTTGTCGGCCCGCACCGAACAGCAGGCCAGTTCGCTGCAACAGACCGCCTCGTCGATGGAAGAACTGACCGCCACCGTCAAACAGAACGGCAACAACTCGCGCCAGGCGCATACGCTGGCGCTGTCGGCCTCGGAAGTGGCGGTCAAGGGCGGCAGCGTGGTCGACGAGGTGGTCGACACCATGAGCGAGATCAGCGCCTCCGCGCACAAGATCGTCGACATCATCGCGGTGATCGACGGCATCGCCTTCCAGACCAATATCCTGGCGCTGAACGCGGCGGTGGAGGCGGCCCGTGCCGGCGAGCAGGGGCGCGGCTTCGCGGTGGTGGCGACCGAGGTGCGCAACCTGGCCCAGCGCAGCGCCAGCGCCGCCCAGGAAATCAAGGCCCTGATCGGCGATTCGGTCAACAAGGTGGAGAGCGGCGCGCGCCTGGTGGCCCAGGCCGGCAGCACGATGCGGGAAATCGTCGTCAACGTGCGGCACGTGACCGATATCATCGGCGAAATCACCGCCGCCAGCGCCGAGCAGACCAACGGCATCGAGCAGATCAACCGCGCCATCGCGCAGATGGACCAGGTGACGCAGCAGAACGCCGCGCTGGTCGAGGAAGCGGCCGCCGCCTCTGCGGCCTTGCAGGACCAGAGTGGCGCGCTGGCCCGCGTGGTCAGCGTGTTCCAGCTTTCCGGCAACATGAGCAAAAAGAGGGACAGAGTCAGGCCGGTTTTGTTGGGTGCTTGAATAATCGGGGACAGAGTGGTGTAGAATGGCCGTATCCGAACCATTTTGCTCGAATTTATGGCACGTCTACCCCGCTTGATCGTCCCCGGCCAGCCGCATCACGTTATCCAGACCGGTAATAACAACCAAACCATCTTCCAGGGCACGGAAGATTATCAAGCCTTCCTGGGCTGGCTGCGCACCGCCGCCAAGAACTACAAAGTGGCGGTGCACGCCTACGTTTTAATGCCGAACCACCTGCATTTGCTGGTCACGCCGGCCGATGCGGACGGCCTGGGCCAGATGATGCAGTGGATAGGCCGCTACTACGTGCCCTATTTCAACCAGAAATACGGCCGCAGCGGCACTTTGTGGAACGGACGCTACAAAACCTCGCTGATCGACGCAGAGCAATACTTCATGTCGTGCAGCCGTTATATCGAGTTCAATCCGGTGCGCAACGGCATGGTGGGGCGGGCCGAGGATTATCCATGGTCCAGCTATCCGCACCACGCCGGGCTGCGTTCGGACGGCCTGATCGTCGACCATCCGAAGTTCTGGGAGCTGGGCAACACGCCGTTCCAGCGCGAGGCTGCCTATATCGCGCTGGCCGAGCCGGCGCTGAGCGAGGACGAGGTGGCCGGCATCGGCAAGGCGCTGCTCAAGGGCTGGCCGCTGGGCAGCGAGCAATTCAAGGCGGCGCTGCAGCATAAGGTCAAGCGCCAGGTATTGCCGGCCAAGCGCGGCAGACCGTTCAAAATCAAACCGGAAGCGGCCTGAGCCACTAGCTGTAACCGCGGGAATGGACAATTCCCGCGGTTTTTTAGGGCTGGCATCACTCTGTCCCCAATTAAAATTTCCAGCAACGTGTGAAAATTTAATCTGACTCCGACCCTAATTGTTATTGTTGAAGTTTACGCTGCATTGCACTACTCTAGCTTTTCGTTAGTCAAAATTGCAGTGGAGAGCCCCCATGAAAGCCCAAGGTCTGTACGATCCGTCCAATGAACACGATGCCTGCGGCGTCGGTTTCGTCGCCCACATCAAGGGCAACAAGAGCCACTCCATCGTGGAACAGGGTCTGTTGATCCTGAAAAACCTCGATCACCGGGGCGCCGTCGGCGCCGATGCGCTGATGGGCGATGGCGCCGGCATCCTGATCCAGATCCCGGACCAGTACTACCGCGACGAGATGGCCAAGCAGGGCGTGGAACTGCCGCCGCCAGGCGAATACGGTGTCGGCATGGTGTTCCTGCCGAAGGAAAACGCTTCCCGCATCGCCTGCGAACAGGAAATCGAGCGCGCCGTGCGCGCCGAAGGCCAGGTCGTGCTGGGCTGGCGCAATGTGCCGGTCGATGGCGACATGCCGATGTCCCCCACCGTGCGCGCCAAAGAGCCGGTGATCCGCCAGATCTTCATCGGCCGCGGCGCCGACATCATGGTGACCGACGCGCTGGAACGCAAGCTGTACGTGATCCGCAAGTCGTCCGGCCACGCCATCCAGGCCCTGAAACTGATCCACGGCAAAGAATTCTTCGTGGCCTCGCTGTCGGCCCGTACCATCGTCTACAAGGGCCTGCTGCTGGCGGACCAGGTCGGCGTCTACTATAAAGACCTGCAAGACGCGCGCTGCATCTCCGCGCTGGCGCTGGTGCACCAGCGTTTCTCGACCAACACCTTCCCGGAATGGCCGCTGGCCCACCCGTACCGCCTGATCGCCCACAACGGCGAGATCAACACCGTCAAAGGCAACTTCAACTGGATGCGCGCCCGTGAAGGCGTGATGAAATCGGCCGTGCTGGGCGACGACCTGCAGAAACTGTTCCCGCTGATCTACGAAGGCCAGTCGGACACCGCCTGCTTCGACAACGCGCTGGAACTGCTGCTGATGGCAGGCTATCCGATCGCCCAGGCGATGATGATGATGATCCCGGAAGCCTGGGAAAATCACGGCACGATGGACGACAATCGCCGTGCGTTCTACGAATATCACGCCGCCATGATGGAACCATGGGACGGCCCGGCCGCCATGGCCTTCACCGACGGCCGCTACATCGGCGGCACCCTGGACCGCAATGGTTTGCGTCCGGCCCGCTACATCGTCACCGACGACGACCTGGTGGTGATGGCCTCGGAATCGGGCGTGCTGCCGATTCCAGAATCGAAAATCATCCAGAAATGGCGTCTGCAACCAGGCAAGATGTTCCTGATCGACCTGGAAGCGGGCCGCATCATCGACGATAAAGAGTTGAAGGACACCTACGCCAACGCCAAGCCGTACAAGGCGTGGATCAACGCGGTGCGCATCAAGCTCAATGAAATCAAGCTCAGCGAAAGCCAGCTGGCGCACAACCGCGCCAGGGATGTCGCACCGGCCCAGGGCGAAAAAGCCGTGCCGTCGCTGCTGGACCGCCAGCAAGCCTTCGGCTACACCCAGGAAGATTTGAAATTCCTGATGGCGCCGATGGCCGCCGCCGGCGAAGAAGCCACCGGCTCGATGGGCAACGACTCGCCGCTGGCCGTCATGTCCAACAAGCTCAAGCCGCTGTACAACTACTTCAAGCAGCTGTTCGCGCAAGTGACCAACCCGCCGATCGACCCGATCCGCGAAGCGATGGTGATGTCGCTGGTGTCCTTCATCGGCCCGAAACCGAATCTGCTCGACACCAACAACGTCAATCCGCCGATGCGCCTGGAAGTGTCGCAGCCTATCCTGGGCTTCGACGACATGGCCCGACTGCGCGGCATCAGCGCGCATACCGGCGGCAAATTCAAGTCATATGAGCTCAACATCTGCTATCCGCTGGCATGGGGCAAGGACGGCGTGGAAGCCTGCCTGGCCTCGCTGTGCGCCGAGGCGGTCGATGCGGTCAAGTCCGGCCACAACATCCTGATCGTCTCGGACCGCTCGGTGAGCCCGGAGCGCGTGGCGATTCCCGCGCTGCTGGCGACTTCGACCGTGCACCAGCATCTGGTCAGCAAGGGCCTGCGCGCCTCCACCGGCCTGGTCGTCGAGACCGGCTCGGCCCGCGAGACCCACCACTTCGCGCTGCTGGCAGGCTACGGCGCCGAAGCGATCCACCCTTACCTGGCGATGGAAACGCTGGTCGAGATGGCGCTCGGCATGCCGGGCGACATGACCGGCGACAAGGCGGTCTACAACTACACCAAGGCCGTCGGCAAGGGCCTGATGAAGGTCATGTCCAAGATGGGCATTTCGACCTATATGTCCTACTGCGGCGCGCAGATCTTCGAAGCCGTCGGCCTGAACAAGTCGCTGGTCGACAAGTATTTCAAGGGCACGGCCTCCAACGTTGAAGGCATCGGCGTGTTTGAAGTGGCGGAAGAAGCGCTGCGCCTGCACAACCTGGCCTTCGGCAACGATCCAGTGCTGGCCAACCATCTGGACGCCGGCGGCGAGTACGCCTACCGCGTGCGCGGCGAAGACCACCTGTGGACCCCGGATGCGATCGCCAAGTTGCAGCATTCGACCCGCAGCAACAACTTCTCCAGCTATAAGGAGTACGCCCAGATCATCAACGACCAGAGCAAGCGCCACCTGACCTTGCGCGGCCTGTTCGAGTTCAAGCTCGATCCGAGCAAGGCGATCCCGCTGGACGAAGTCGAGCCGGCCAAGGAAATCGTCAAGCGCTTCGCGACCGGCGCGATGTCCATGGGTTCGATCTCGACCGAAGCCCACGCCACGCTGGCGGTAGCGATGAACCGCATCGGCGGCAAGTCCAACACCGGCGAGGGCGGCGAAGATCCATCGCGCTACACGATGGAACTGAAGGGCATCAAGATCAAGCAGGGCGAGACCATGGCGTCGGTCATGGGCAAGGAGCAGATGGTGGTCGACATTGCCTTGCAGGAAGGCGATTCGCTGCGCTCGCGCATCAAGCAGGTGGCGTCGGGCCGTTTCGGCGTGACCGCGGCCTACCTGAACTCGGCCGACCAGATCCAGATCAAGATGGCGCAGGGCGCCAAGCCGGGCGAAGGCGGCCAGCTGCCGGGCCATAAAGTCTCCGAATATATCGCAACGTTGCGCTTCTCGGTGCCGGGCGTGGGTCTGATCTCACCGCCGCCGCACCACGATATCTATTCGATTGAAGATCTTGCCCAGCTGATCCACGACCTGAAGAACGCCAATCCGCGCGCTTCGATCTCGGTCAAGCTGGTGTCGGAAGTGGGCATCGGCACCGTGGCCGCCGGCGTGACCAAGGCCAAGGCCGATCACGTGGTGGTGGCCGGCCATGACGGCGGCACCGGCGCTTCGCCGCTGTCGTCGGTCAAGCACGCCGGCACGCCGTGGGAGTTGGGTCTCGCAGAGACCCAACAAACTCTGGTGCTGAACGGTCTGCGCAGCCGCATCCGCGTCCAGGCGGATGGCCAGATGCGCACCGGCCGCGACGTCGTCATCGCCGCCATGCTCGGCGCCGACGAAATCGGCTTCGCCACCGCGCCGCTGGTGGTCGAGGGCTGCATCATGATGCGCAAATGCCACCTGAACACTTGCCCGGTCGGCGTCGCCACGCAGGACCCTGTGCTGCGCGCCAAGTTCTCCGGCAAGCCCGAGTACGTCGTCAACTACTTCTTCTTCGTCGCCGAGGAAGCCCGCCAGTTGATGGCGCAACTGGGCATCCGCACCTATGACGAGCTGATCGGCCGCGTCGACCTGCTGGACAAGTCCAAGGCGATCACGCACTGGAAGGCCAAGGGCCTGGACTTCAGCAACATCTTCTACTCGCCGGAAGTGCCGAGCGGCGACTCGATCTATCACACGCAGGAACAGGACCACTGCCTGGACAAGGCGCTCGATCACAAGCTGATCGCGCAAGCCAAGGCCGCGCTGGAAAAAGGCGAACGCGTGTCGTTCATCTCGCCGGTGCGCAACGTCAACCGCACCGTCGGCACCATGCTGTCGGGCGAAGTGGCCAAGCGCTACGGCCACGCCGGCCTGCCGGACGACACCATCCACATCCAGCTGCAAGGCACGGCGGGCCAGTCGGCCTGCGCCTTCCTGGCGCACGGCATCACGATCGACCTGGTCGGCGAAGGCAACGACTACGTCGGCAAGGGCTTGTCGGGCGGCCGCATCATCGTGCGTCCGAACACCGAGTTCCGCGGCTGGGCGGTGAACAACATCATCATCGGCAACACCGTGCTGTACGGCGCGATCGCCGGCGAAGCCTTCTTCAACGGTGTGGCCGGCGAGCGTTTCGCCGTGCGCAACTCGGGCGCCACCGCCATCGTCGAAGGCACCGGCGACCACGGTTGCGAATACATGACCGGCGGCACCGTGGTGGTGCTGGGCGCCACCGGCCGCAACTTCGCGGCGGGCATGTCGGGCGGCATCGCCTACGTGTACGACCCGGACGGCGACTTCGAAGCGCGCTGCAACACGTCGATGGTGACCTTGGAGCCGGTGCTGACCGCCAAGGAACAGGAGGCCCAGAGCGAAACCTGGCACATGCAGCACAAGGACCACGGCCGCGAAGCGGACGAAGTGATCCTGAAGCGCCTGATCGAGCGTCACTTCAAGCACACCGGCAGCACCCGTGCCCGCATGTTGCTGGACAACTGGGCCGAAGGCCGCGGCAAGTTCGTCAAGGTATTCCCGAGCGAATACAAGCGCGCCCTGGCCGAAATGGCCGAGGACGTGGCGAACGAAGCCGCATCCGCCCAGCCGATCGCAGCATAAGACAGCTATGAAACCGTCATCCCCGCGAAAGCGGGGATCCATAGAGCGCCGGCCAAGCCAGCTCAGCAGATTCCCGCCTGCGCGGGAATGACGGAGCGAAGACTAACTAAAGGATTTATATCGTGGGTAAAATCACCGGCTTCATGGAATTCAAGCGTCAGGACGAGAGCTATCTGCCGCCTGCTACGCGTTTGAAAAACTATTCCGAATTCGTCATCACACTGAGCAATGAACAGGCCAAGGTGCAGGGCGCGCGCTGCATGGATTGCGGCATCCCGTTCTGCAACACCGGCTGCCCGGTCAACAACATCATCCCGGACTGGAATGACCTGGTGTATCGCGGCAATTACCGCGAGGCGCTGGACACCCTGCACTCGACCAACAACTTCCCGGAATTCACCGGCCGCATCTGCCCCGCGCCGTGCGAGGCGGCCTGTACGCTGGGCATCAACAACGATCCGGTCGGCATCAAGTCGATCGAGCACAAGATCATCGACGAAGGCTGGGAACACGGCTGGGTCGTGCCGCAGCCGGCCGGGCAGCAATCCGGCAAGAAAGTGGCCGTGGTCGGTTCCGGTCCCGCCGGCCTGGCGGCGGCGCAGCAGCTGGCGCGCGCCGGCCACGCCGTCACCGTGTTCGAGAAGAGCGACCGCGTCGGCGGCCTGCTGCGCTACGGCATTCCAGACTTCAAGATGGAAAAGTCGCACATCGACCGCCGTATCAAGCAGATGGAAGCCGAAGGCGTGGTGTTCCGCACCAGCGTGCTGGTCGGCAAGGACTTCCCTGCCAACGTCAACAACTGGGCCAAGGAAACCATCTTCCCTGAAGACCTGGCCAAGGACTTCGACGCCGTCATCCTGGCCGGCGGCGCCGAACAGCCGCGCGACCTGCCGGTGCCTGGCCGCGAGCTCAAGGGCGTGCACTTCGCCATGGACTTCCTGCCGCTGCAAAACAAGGTCAACGCCGGCGACAAGGTCAAGGACCAGCTGAAAGCCACCGGCAAGCACGTCGTCGTGATCGGCGGCGGCGATACCGGTTCCGACTGCGTCGGCACCTCGAACCGCCACGGCGCCGCCTCGGTGACCCAGTTCGAACTGATGCCCATGCCGCCGGAGCAAGAGAACAAGCCGCTGGTGTGGCCGTACTGGCCGACCAAGCTGCGCACCTCCTCGTCGCACGAGGAAGGCTGCGAGCGCGACTGGGCGGTGGCCACCAAGCGCCTGGAAGGCAAGAACGGCAAGGTCGAGAAGCTGGTCGCCTGCCGCGTCGAGTGGAAAGACGGCAAGATGGCTGAAGTGCCGAATTCGGAATTCGAAATGAAGGCCGACCTGGTGCTGCTGGCGATGGGCTTCGTGTCGCCGGTCGCCAATGTGCTGGACGCTTTCGGCGTCGACAAAGATGCACGCGGCAACGCCAAGGCCACCACGGACGGCGAAGGCTGCTACAAGACTTCCGCTCCCAACGTCTTTGCCGCCGGCGACGTGCGCCGCGGCCAGTCGCTGGTGGTGTGGGCGATCCGCGAAGGCCGCCAGTGCGCGCGCGCGGTCGATGAGTTTTTGATGGGTACTTCGGAACTACCGCGCTAATCCCTGCGGCCGAAGCAGCTGTCTCCGCCGGCAGTGCATGGGTGATCCCCGTTGCTGCCGGTTTTTTTCGTCGGCGACTTGTGCGATGCAGCAATGTAACAATTCTTGATAGGTGTAAATTGCTGACTTTAGGTTCAGTAGTGTTGTATTATCTGCCACTTACGATGCGTCTCTTTGCCACAAAAGCAGGGGGCGCCAGCAGAGATTAACCTTTCTGCACTACAATACGGCATTAAAAATAATGAGTTCAGTCGTGGCTAATCTAGTCGAAATCCGTGATTTACACTTCTCCTATGGAAGGCGGGCCATCCTGTCGGGGCTCCAGATGGACTTCCCACGCGGGAAGGTAATCGCAGTGATGGGCGGCTCGGGCAGCGGCAAGACCACGGTGTTGCGCCTGATCGGCGGCCAGATCCGCCCGCAGCGCGGCCACGTCAAGGTGCAGGGCCAGATCGTGCACAAGCTCAACACCGCCGGCCTGTATCTGCTGCGCCGCAAGATGGGCATGCTGTTCCAGCACGGCGCGCTGTTCACCGACCTGACCGTGTTTGAAAACGTCGCCTTCCCGCTGCGCGAGCATACCGACTTGCCGGAAGAGCTGATCCGCAACCTGGTGCTGATGAAGCTGCACGCCGTCGGCCTGCGCAACGCCGCCAAGCTCAAGCCGGGCGAAATCTCCGGCGGCATGGCGCGCCGCGTGGCGCTGGCGCGTTCGATCGCGCTGGACCCGGAACTGATCATGTACGACGAGCCGTTCGCCGGCCTCGACCCGATCTCGATGGGCGTCACCGCCAACCTGATCCGCAACCTGAATACCGCGCTGGGCTCGACCACCGTGCTGGTGTCGCACGACGTCAAGGAATGCTTCGCCATCGCCGACTACGTGTACTTCCTGTCGCAAGGCAAGATCGTCGCGCACGGCACGCCGGCCGACATGATGGTGTCGACCGACCCGTACGTGAAGCAGTTCGTCAACGCCGAGGCCGATGGCCCGGTGCCGTTCCACTATCCAGGCAAGTCCCTGGCCGATGACCTGGGCCTGGGAGTGCAAGTCTTATGAGCGTCAAGAACTGGTTGTCCAAGCTGGGCGCGCCGCTGCGCGACTACGTCGAAAGCATAGGCTACGGCGCCCGCACCTTCGCCAACATGCTGGGCGTGTCGCCCGGCCTGCTGCGCCGTCCGGCGCTGCTGGTCGAGCAGCTGCACTTCATCGGCAATTATTCGATGCTGATCATCACCCTGTCCGGCCTGTTCGTCGGCATGGTGCTGGGCTTGCAGGGCTATTACACGCTGAATAAATACGGCGCCGAGCAGTCGCTGGGCCTGCTGGTGGCGCTGGGCCTGACCCGCGAACTGGGCCCGGTGATCACCGCGCTGCTGTTTGCCGGCCGCGCCGGCACCTCGCTGACCGCCGAAATCGGCCTGATGAAGGCCGGCGAGCAGCTGTCGGCGATGGAAATGATGGCCGTCAACCCGATCCAGCGCGTGCTGGCGCCCCGCTTCTGGGCCGGCGTGATCGCGGTGCCGCTGCTGGCGTCGGTGTTCAGCGCGGTAGGCGTGCTGGGCGGCTGGCTGGTCGGCGTGCAGCTGATCGGCGTCGACGACGGCGCGTTCTGGTCGCAGATGCAGGGCGGCGTCGACCTCTGGAAAGATATTTTCAACGGTTTTGCCAAGAGCGTGGTGTTCGGCATCGCCATCACCTTCATCGCGCTGTACCAGGGCTACGAGGCCCAGCCGACCCCGGAAGACGTGGCGCGCGCCACCACCCGCACGGTCGTGATCTCCTCGCTGATGATCTGGTGGCTGGACTTCATGATGACGGCGCTGATGTTCAGCAAGTAGTCGGGCAACCAAGCGCTAAAGCACAAGATAAGAAAACAAGGAATCGCTATGCAACGTAAATCTCTGGATATCTGGGTCGGCCTGTTCATCGTCGTCGGCGTGGTCGCGCTGATGTTCCTGGCGCTGAAGGCCGGCAACATGGGTTCCATGTCCTTCGGCAAGACCTATCCGATCACCGCCAAGTTCGACAACATCGGCAGCCTGCGCCCGCAGGCGGCGGTCAAGGCGGCCGGCGTGGTGGTAGGCCGTGTGGGAGAGATCAAGTTTGATGACAAGACTTACCAGGCACTGGTAACCTTGAACATGGAAGAAGGCTACAAGTTCCCGAAAGACAGCTCGGCCAAGATCCTGACCGCCGGCCTGCTGGGCGAGCAATACGTGGGCATCGAAGCCGGCGGCGACACCAACAACCTGGGCGCCGGCGACAAGATCGCCCGTACCCAGTCCGCCGCCGTACTGGAAGACCTGATCAATCAATTCATCTACAGCAAAGCTGCAGAGGGAAAGGACAGTAAATGACGTACCGTACTCCGACATCTCTCCGCAGCGCCGCGCTGGCGCTGGGCGTCACCGTGCTGCTGGCCGGCTGCGCCGGCCCGAACCCGCGCGACCCTTACGAGGGCTTCAACCGCGCCATGTTCAGCTTCAACGATACAGTCGACACCTACGCGCTCAAGCCGGCCGCCACGGCCTACCGCAACGTGCTGCCGAACTTCGTGCAGACCGGCGTCAACAACTTCTTCGGCAACCTGGCCGACGCCTGGACCGGCGTCAACAACTTGATGCAAGGTAAGGGCGAAGCCGGCATGTCGGACGTCACCCGCTTTGCGCTGAACTCGACGCTGGGCGTCGTCGGCTTGTTCGACATCGCCTCGGAAGCCGGTTTGCAAAAGCACAAGGAAGACTTCGGCCAGACGCTGGGCACCTGGGGCGTGCCGTCCGGCCCCTACCTGATGCTGCCGCTGCTGGGGCCATCGACCGTGCGCGACACGGTGGCCTTGCCGCTCGATATCAAAGGCGATATCTGGGCCTACAAGGAGCCGGTCTACATCCGCAACACCGGTACCGCGCTGCGCGTGGTGGACCAACGTGCTAACCTGCTCAACGCGACCAGTTTGCTGGAAGACGCCGCGCTGGACCGTTACGAGTTCATCCGCGACGGTTTCCTGCAACGCCGCGAGAGCCAGATCCACCCTGACGGCGACGACGCTCCGCGCAAGTCCAGGAGGGACGATTCGGCCGAGATCGACGCCCAGCCGGGCACCGCGCCGGAGTCCGCTCAGCCTGCCGTTGCACAAAGTTCTGCCCCGGTGTCATCCGAATCGGCGCCAAAAGAGTTAAACTCTGGCGCACCGGCTGCGGCTACCGTCAGTCAGTGACCCCGAAGAACCACACAAAGGTAACGACAATATGAAATTGATTAAACAACTTATCGCCTTGGCAACTGTCGCGCTGGCCGTCAACGCCCACGCCGCCGCCGCGCCGTCCAACGAAGCGCCGGACGTGCTGGTCAAGCGCATCAGCCAGGAAGTGATCGAGACCGCCAAGTCCGACAAGTCGATCCAGGCCGGCGACCAGAAGAAAGTGCTCGACCTGGTCGAAAGCAAGATCCTGCCCTACGTCGATTCGCAGCGCATGACCGCGCTGGCGGCCGGCCGCTTCTGGCGCGCCGCCACGCCCGAGCAGCAAAAAGCGCTGTCGGAGCAGTTCCGCAAGCTGCTGATCTTCACCTACTCCGGCGCGCTGTCGCAGATTAAGAACGAAACCATCGAATTCAAGCCGATGCGTTCCGACCCGGCCGACAACGAAGTGGAGGTGCGTTCGCAGGTCAACGTCGCCCGCGGCGAACCGATCCCGCTGAACTACCGCGTCGCCAAGACCCCGGCCGGCTGGAAGATCTACGACATCAATGTGCTGGGCGCATGGCTGGTCGAGACCTACAAAGGCACGTTCGCCTCCGAAATCAACAAGGGCGGCATCGACGGCCTGATCAAGACGCTGACGGAAAAGAACAAGTCGCTGGCCAACAAACCCCTGAAAACCGTCGCCAAGTAAGCCACAACGAAACCATCACGCCATGTCTACCGCCGTTTCCGAAGCCATCGACAACCTGCAGTCGCTCACGACCCTGACCGTGCTCAACGCCTCCGCGGCGCTGGAGCGCGGCCTGTCGGCCCTCGCGGCCGGCCAGACCGTGTTCGACCTGCGCCATGTGTTGACGGTGGATTCGGTGGCGGTGTCGGTCATGCTGGCGTGGCAGCGCGCCGCCCAGGACGCCGGCGTCAAGCTGGAACTGAAAAACCTGCCGCCGGCGCTGCAAAGCCTGACCAGGCTGTACGGCGTGTGCTCGCTGCTGTTCCCGCCGTCCGTCGCGCTGGAGCCGGGGGCGCCTGGCGCGCCGAATCCGCAGCATGAAGAATTTTCCCCGGTTAATGCGCCGGAGTCCTTCTTCACCAAAAAGACCGGTCTCGCCGACGACCCGGCCTCGCACCACCATCATTGACCCTCGCCCCACCCCTCTGCCGTATCGCTGCGCAGTTAGCTCGTAAATAGCCAGTCCGGCTCTGCCGATCCGAATTTCCAATATAATTGAACGTTGCCGCTGCCCGAGAGCCGCGGCGCCCGCAGCATCTTCCGCCACGTTTAGGCCACACAGCGCCGGTTCGCGCCGCCGCACCTTACAGATAAGTCAAGCATGACAGCGATCCAAATAAGTAATGTCGAGAAGCGCTACAAGTCGCTCCAGGCACTGGGCGGCGTGTCCCTTTCGATTGAAGAGGGCGAGTTTTTCGGCCTGCTGGGCCCCAACGGCGCGGGCAAGACCACCCTGATTTCCATCATCGCGGGCCTGATCCGTCCCGACGCCGGCAAGGTCACCATCCACGGCCATGACGTCACCGGCGATTTCCGCGCCGCCCGCAGGAAGCTGGGCGTGGTGCCGCAGGAGCTGGTGTTCGACCCCTTCTTCACGGTGCGCGAGACGCTGCGCCTGCAATCGGGCTACTTCGGCCTGGCCAACAACGACGCCTGGATCGATGAGGTGATGCACAACCTCGACCTGACCAACAAGGCCGACGTCAACATGCGCGCCCTGTCCGGCGGCATGAAGCGCCGCGTGCTGGTGGCGCAGGCGCTGGTGCACAAGCCGCCGGTGATCGTGCTCGACGAGCCGACCGCCGGCGTCGACGTCGAACTGCGCCAGACGCTGTGGAAGTTCATCTCGCGCCTGAACCGCGAAGGCCACACCGTGGTGCTGACCACCCACTACCTGGAAGAAGCGCAGGCCATGTGCAAGCGCGTGGCCATGCTCAAGAGCGGCAAGGTGGTCGCGCTGGACACGATGGCGTCGCTGATCCGCCGCATCTCCGGCTCGCAGCTGACGGTCAACCTGGCCGCAGGCGACCTGCCGGACGACATGCGCCACCTGGTCACGCATCCGGAGACTTCGGAGCATGGCAAGAAGTACAGCCTGCGCATCAACGAATACGCCGAAGTCGAAGCCATCCTGGCGCGCCTGCGCCTATCCGGCGCCGTGATCGACGACATGCAATTGCAACAAGCCGACCTGGAAGACATCTTCTTGCAGATCATGGACAAGGGCACCGTATGAACTTCATCTCCACCGGCTTCCGCACCCTGGTCTACAAGGAGACGCTGCGCTTCTGGAAAGTGGCCACGCAAACCGTCGCCGCGCCGATCCTGACGGCGATGCTGTACCTGCTGATCTTCGGCCACGTGCTCGAAGGCCGCGTCACCGTGTACGCGGGCGTCAGCTACACCGCCTTCCTGATCCCCGGCCTGGTGATGATGAGCGTGTTGCAGAACTCCTTCGCCAACTCGTCGTCGTCGCTGATCCAGTCCAAGATCACCGGCAACCTGGTGTTCGTGCTGCTCACGCCCCTGTCGCACTGGGAGATCTTCTCGGCCTACGTGCTGGCCGCCATGGTGCGCGGCATCGTGGTCGGTTTCGGCGTGTTCGTGGTGACCGCGTGGTTCGCCCATATGTCGTTCACGGCGCCGCTGTGGATCGTGGTGTTCGCGCTGCTGGGCGCCGCCATCCTCGGCACCATGGGCCTGATCGCCGGCATCTGGGCCGAGAAATTCGACCAGCTGGCCGCGTTCCAGAACTTCCTGATCATGCCGCTGACCTTCCTGTCCGGCGTGTTCTACTCGATCCATTCGCTGCCGCCGTTCTGGCTGACGGTATCGCATCTGAACCCGTTCTTCTACATGATCGACGGTTTCCGCTACGGTTTCTTCGGCCAGTCGGACGTCAACCCGCTGGTCAGCGTGAGCATCGTCTCCGCCTTCCTCGTGGTGTTGGCACTGCTGGCGATACGCTTGCTGCGCAGCGGTTATCGTTTGCGCCATTAATTCCAAGGACTTCATCATGACCACTACTCCAGAACTGATCCACGGCTACCTGAGCGCCGGCCTCGAATGCACCCACCTCGAAGTGGAGGGCGACGGCCAGCACTTCCAGGCCGTCATCGTCTCGCCGGCCTTCATCGGCAAGCGTTTGATCCAGCGCCACCAGATCGTGTACGCCGCGCTGGGCGACCGCATGCGCGAGGAAATCCACGCGCTGTCGATGAAAACCCTCACCCCTGACGAATACCAAGGATAAGCAAGCATGGACAAGCTCCTGATACAAGGCGGCAACCGCCTGAACGGCGACATCAACATCTCCGGCGCGAAGAACGCGGCGCTGCCTATCCTGTGCGCCGGCCTGCTGACGTCCGGCGATGTCGAACTGTCCAACGTGCCGCACCTGCACGACGTGGCGACCATCCTCAAGCTGCTGGGCCAGACCGGCCTGAAAGTGGCGCAGGACGGCGACAAGGTCACGCTCAACGGCAGCGCCATCGACAAGCTGGAAGCCCCGTATGAGCTGGTGAAGACCATGCGCGCCTCGATCCTGGTGCTGGGCCCATTGCTGGCGCGCTTCGGCGAAGCCAAGGTCTCGCTGCCGGGCGGCTGCGCCATCGGCTCGCGTCCGGTGGACCAGCACATCAAGGGCCTGCAGGCGCTGGGCGCGGACATCACCGTCGAAGGCGGCTACATCTACGCCAAGTGCAAAAAGCTCAAGGGTGCGCGCATCGTCACCGACATGATCACCGTGACCGGCACCGAGAACCTGCTGATGGCCGCCACCCTGGCCGAAGGCGAGACCGTGCTGGAAAACGCCGCCTGCGAACCCGAGGTGACCGACCTGGCCAACCTGCTGGTGGCGATGGGCGCGAAGATCGAAGGCATCGGCACCAACCGCCTGACGATCCAGGGCGTGGCCGGGCTGCATGGCGCCAGGCACGCCGTGATCTCCGACCGCATCGAAGCGGCGACCTTCCTGTGCGCGGTCGCGGCCACCGGCGGCGACATCACGATCCGCAACACCCGCGTCGACATCATGGACGCCGCGCTGGACAAGCTGCGCGAAATCGGCCTGCAAATGACCATCGGCGACAACTGGATCCGCGCGCAGATGGACAAGCGTCCGACGCCTGTGACCTTCCGCACCACCGAATACCCGGGCTTCCCGACCGACATGCAGGCGCAGTTCATGGCGGTGAACACCATCGCCGACGGCGCCAGCCGCGTGACCGAAACGATTTTCGAAAACCGCTTCATGCACGTGCAGGAGATGAACCGCCTGGGCGCGTCGATTGAAACCGACGGCAACACCGCCTTCATCAAGGGCGTCGAGCAGCTGGTGGGCGCGCCCGTGATGGCGACCGACCTGCGCGCCTCGGCGTCGCTGGTGATCGCGGCGCTGACCGCGCGCGGCGAAACGCTGATCGACCGCATCTACCACCTCGACCGCGGCTACGACCAGATGGAAGTGAAGCTGTCCGCAGTGGGCGCCAACATCAAGCGTATAAAGTAAGCCCTGTCGTCCTCGCGCAAGCGGGGACCCATGCTGAGCATCCGAAGTATGGATCCCCGCTTGCGCGAGGATGACGGATAGGATGATAACTAAGAAATCTAGCTATCGGACCGCATCAATGAGTGCATTTCAAGCCAACTCGCAGCTGATCCTCGCGCTGTCGAAGGGACGTATTTTCGAGGACACCCTGCCGCTGCTGGAAGCGGCCGGCATCACCGTCACCGAGAACCCGGAGACTTCGCGCAAGCTGATCCTGTCGACCAACGATCCCGACGTGCGCGTCATCATCGTGCGCGCCACCGACGTGCCGACCTATGTGCAGCACGGCGCGGCGGACTTCGGCGTGGCCGGCAAGGACGTGCTGCTGGAGCACGGCGGCGAAGGCCTGTACCAGCCCATCGACTTGAACATCGCGGCCTGCCGCATGTCGGTCGCGGTGCGCAACGGCTTCGACTACGAAACCGCCGTGCGCCAGGGCGCGCGCCTGCGCGTGGCCACCAAGTTCGTCGAGACGGCGCGCGAGCACTTCGCCAAAAAGGGCGTGCACGTCGACCTGATCAAGCTGTACGGCTCGATGGAACTGGCGCCGCTGGTCGGCCTGTCGGACGCCATCGTCGACGTGGTCAGCACCGGCAATACGCTGCGCGCCAACGACCTGAAAGAAGTCGAAGCGATCATGGACATCTCGTCGCGCCTAATCGTCAACCAGGCCGCCTTGAAGCTCAAGCGCGCCCGCCTGCAACCGATCATCGAAGCATTCGAACGCGCCTCTAAAAAGTAAATCATCATGCCGATTCAAATTACCAAGCTCGATTCCACCCAAGCCGATTTCAAAAAGTCCCTGGATGCCCTGCTGGCATTTGAAGCGAGCACCGATGAAGCGATCGAACGCGCCGTCGGCGCCATCCTGGCCGACATCAAGGCACGCGGCGACGCCGCCGTGCTGGAATACACCAACCGCTTCGACCGCATTCCGAACGGCGGCGCCGCCAGCATGGCCGCCTTCGACATTCCCGAAGCCGAACTGCAGGCCGCGCTGGCCGCGATTCCCGAAGCGCAGCGCAACGCGCTGCACATCGCCGCGCAGCGCATCCGCGTTTTCCACGAGCGCCAGAAGCAGGAACTGAACGGCTTCACCTACACCGAAGCCGACGGCACGGTGCTGGGCCAGAAGGTCACGCCGCTGGACCGCGTGGGCATCTACGTCCCCGGCGGCAAGGCCGCCTACCCGTCGTCGGTGCTGATGAACGCGATTCCCGCGCACGTCGCCGGCGTGCAGGAAATCATCATGGTGGTGCCGACCCCGGACGGCGTGAAGAACCAGATGGTGCTGGCCGCCGCCGCAATTGCCGGCGTCACCCGCGTCATCACCATCGGCGGCGCCCAGGCTGTCGCCGCGCTGGCGCACGGCACCGAGACCATCGCGCCGGTCGACAAGATCGTCGGCCCCGGCAACGCCTACGTGGCCGCCGCCAAGCGCCGCGTGTTCGGCATCGTCGGCATCGACATGATCGCCGGCCCTTCCGAAATCCTGATCATTTGCGACGGCACCACCGATCCCGACTGGGTGGCGATGGACCTGTTCTCGCAGGCCGAGCACGACGAACTGGCGCAGGCGATCCTGCTGTGCCCCGACGCCGGCTACATCGCCAAGGTGGAGGCGAGCATAGAAAAATTACTGCCCCAGATGCCGCGCGCGGAAACCATCCGCACCTCGCTGACCGACCGCGGCGCGCTGGTGAAAGTGCGCGACATGGCCGAAGCCTGCGCCATCGCCAACAGCATCGCCGCCGAACACCTGGAAATCTCGGCCGAGAACCCGCAGCAGTGGGCCGACCAGATCCGCCACGCCGGCGCCATGTTCCTTGGCCGCTACTCGTCCGAATCGCTGGGCGACTACTGCTGCGGCCCGAACCACGTGCTGCCGACCTCGCGCACCGCGCGCTTCTCGTCGCCGCTGGGCGTGTACGATTTCCAGAAACGCTCGTCGATCATCCACGTCAGCGAAGCGGGCGCGCAAACGCTGGGCAAGGTGGCGGCGGAACTGGCCTACGGCGAGGGTCTGCAGGCCCACGCCCGCAGCGCGGAGCTGCGCCTCAAATGAGCGAAGCATGGATCAATCAGGTCTTCTGTGAGGATGCGCTGACCGGCCTGGCGCGCATCCCGGACGGTTCCATCGACCTGATACTGACCGACCCGCCGTACAACCTGGGCAAGGACTACGGCAACGACTCCGATACCCAAACGGTGGAAGAGTACCTGCGCTGGACCGAACAATGGATAGACGCCGCGCTGCCGAAGCTCAAGCCCAACGGCAGCCTGTACATCTTCCTGACCTGGCGCTTCTCGCCGGAGATCTTCGTGCTGCTGAAAAAGCGCATGACGATGATGAACGAGATTATCTGGGACCGCCGCGTGCCGTCGATGGGCGGCAGCGTGCGCAGCTACTCGTCGGTGCATGACACCATCGGCTTCTTCGTGCGCCGCAAGGATTACTACTTCGACCTGGACTCGGTGCGCATTCCCTACGACGCCGAAACCAAGAAGGCCCGTTCGCGCTCGATCTTCATCGGCGCCAAATGGCTGGAAATGGGCTACAACCCCAAGGATTTGTGGAGCGTGTCGCGCCTGCACCGCGAGCATCCCGAGCGCGCCGACCATCCGACGCAAAAGCCGCTGGAGATCATCGAGCGCATGCTCAAGGCTTCGTGCCCGCCGGACGGCGTGGTGCTGGACCTGTTCATGGGCAGCGGCACGACCGCGATCGCCGCCAAGCGCTGCGGCCGCAATTACGTCGGGTTCGAACTCAATCCCGATTATTGCGCCATCATTGCCGAACGCCTGGCGATGCCGGAAATACCGGCGCCGCCTGAAAAAAAGAAAAAATCCTCACCCAAGCGAAGTTTAGTCAACTCATAGGAGCTTAAGTAAGATGTCTTCCATCGACACCCTGGTCAACACCACCATCCGCTCCGACGTGCGCGCCATCCATGGCTATCACGTCGCCGACGCGAGTGGTTATATCAAACTGGATGCGATGGAGAACCCTTACCACCTGCCGCATCATCTGCGCGAGGAGCTGGCCCGCCGCCTGGTGGACGTGACGCTGAACCGCTACCCGGTCGCGTCCTACGCCAGCATCAAGCAAAGCGTGTGCGCCAAGCTGGGCGTGCCGGCCGGTTACGACGTCATGCTGGGCAACGGCTCCGATGAACTGATCTCGATCCTGTGCATGGGCTGCGCGCTGCAGGAGCGCCGCGCCGTGGTGCTGGCGCCGACGCCGTCGTTCGTCATGTACCAGCGTTCGGCGCAATTCGCCGGCATGGACTACGTCGGCGTGCCGCTCAAGGCCGACCTGACCTTGGATCTGCCGGCCATGCTGGCCGCGATCAAGCAGCACAAGCCGTCGCTGGTGTTCCTGTCCTATCCCAACAACCCGACCGGCAACCTGTTCGCGGCGGACGACATCGTCGCCATCATCAAGGCGCTCGACGAGAACGGCGTAGGCCTGGCCGTGGTCGACGAAGCCTACGAACCGTTCGCACAGCAGACCTTCATGCACCGCCTGCCGGAATTTAACAATCTGGTCGTGATGCGCACCGTATCGAAGCTGGGCCTGGCCGGCATCCGCCTCGGCTATATGTCGGCGGCGCCGCAATTGCTGGCGGAGTTGGACAAAGTGCGGCCTCCTTACAACATCAACGTGTTGACGCAGGCAGCGGCCGAATTCGCGCTCGACCACGTGGCGGTGCTGAACCAGCAGGCCACCGCTTTGCGCGCCGCACGCGCCGATCTGACGGCTGCATTGGCCGCCATGCCCGGCGTCGAGGTATTTCCCTCGGCGGCGAATTTTATCTTGATTCGGGTGCCCAATTCCGACGATGCCTACGCGAAACTGCTGTCCCGCAAGGTATTAGTCAAAAATGTAGGTAAAATGCACGATGTGCTGGCCAATTGTTTGCGTATCACGGTCAGTACCCCGGAAGAGAATTCCACCTTCCTCGATGCCTTTGGCGCATCGCTGGCAGCCTAACGTTACCATCATCGCCATCGCGAGCCCTTCATGAACCGCACCGCAGAAATCATCCGCAACACCAACGAGACCCAAGTCCGCGTTTCCATCAACCTTGACGGCACCGGCCAGCAAAAGCTGAACACCGGCGTACCCTTCCTGGACCACATGCTGGACCAGATCGCCCGTCACGGCCTGTTCGACCTGGACGTGGAAGCGACCGGCGACATCCACATCGACAACCACCACACGGTGGAAGACGTTGGCATCACCTTGGGCATGGCCGTGGCCAAGGCCATCGGCGACCGCAAGGGCATCGTCCGCTACGGCCACTCGTACGTGCCGCTCGACGAGGCGCTGTCGCGCGTGGTGCTGGATTTCTCCGGCCGTCCAGGCATCGAGTACCACATTCCGTTCACGCGCGCGATGATCGGCACCTTCGACGTCGACCTGACGCTGGAATTCTTCCGCGGCTTCGTCAACCATGCGCTGGTCACGCTGCATATCGACAACCTGCGCGGCACCAACGCCCACCATCAATGCGAAACCGTGTTCAAGGCCTTCGGCCGCGCGCTGCGCATGGCGTCCGAGCTGGACCCGCGCGCCGCCGGCACCATCCCGTCGACCAAGGGCAGTCTTTAACGAGTTTGCAAACCCCACATCATGAAAAAAATCGTAGTAGTTGATTACGGCATGGGTAATCTGCGCTCGGTTGCGCAGGCCCTGCGCGCCGTCGCGCCCGAAGCCAATGTGCTCATTTCCGGCGCAGTGGCCGACATCGAATCGGCCGACCGCATCGTGCTGCCTGGCCAGGGCGCCATGCCGGACTGTATGCGCAGCCTGCGCGAGTCCGGCGTGCAGGAAGCGCTGCTGGTGGCCGCCAAGACCAAGCCGCTGATGGGCGTATGCATCGGCGAGCAGATGCTGTTCGACGTCAGCGAGGAAGGCAACGCCGCCGGCCTCGGCCTGTTGCCGGGCAAAGTGGTACGCTTCCAGCTGGACGGCCAATTGCAGGAAGACGGCTCGCGCTTCAAAGTGCCGCAGATGGGCTGGAACCAAGTCCACCAGAACGCGTCTCACCCGATGTGGCAGGACATCGCCGACAACAGTTATTTCTATTTCGTGCACAGCTATTTCGCCCAGCCTGAACGGCCCGAGCACACCGTTGGCCTAACTGTCTACGGTGCGGCGTTCAGTTGCGCCGTCGCCCGTGATAATATTTTTGCGACCCAGTTCCACCCGGAGAAAAGCGCCGCGGCCGGATTGCAGTTGTACAAAAATTTCGTTCACTGGAACCCTTGATTTCATTTACCCCTTAAATCTACTGAAACCATCATGCTGCTCATTCCTGCCATCGACCTCAAAGACGGTCACTGCGTTCGCTTGAAACAAGGCGATATGGAACTCGCCACCGTATTTTCCGAAGACCCGGCCGACATGGCCCTGCACTGGCTCAAGCAAGGCGCGCGCCGCCTGCACCTGGTCGACCTGAACGGCGCCTTCGCCGGCAAGCCGAAGAACGAAGCGGCGGTCAAGGCCATCCTGAAAGTGGTGCAGGAATACGCCGAAGAAAACGACCTGGATGAAATCCCGGTGCAGCTGGGCGGCGGCATCCGCGACCTCGACACCATCGAGCGCTACCTGGACGCCGGCATCAGCTACGTCATCATCGGCACCGCCGCGGTGAAAGAGCCGGGCTTCCTGCACGACGCCTGCGGCGCCTTCCCGGGCCACATCATCGTCGGCCTGGACGCCAAGGACGGCAAGGTCGCCACCGACGGCTGGAGCAAGATGTCCGGCCACGAGGTGATCGACCTGGCCAAGAAGTTCGAAGCCTATGGCGTCGAAGCTATCATCTACACCGACATCGGCCGCGACGGCATGATGGGCGGCGTGAACATCGAAGCCACCGTCAAGCTGGCGCAGGCGGTCAAGATTCCGGTCATCGCTTCGGGCGGCCTGCACAACCTGGGCGACGTCGAAGCGCTGTGCGCTGTCCAGGACGAAGGCATCGAGGGCGTGATCTGCGGCCGTTCGATTTACGAAGGCACCATCGACCTGGCCTCGGCCCAGTTGCGCGCGGATGAACTGAGCGGCGACCTGGAAGTCGACTCGGAAGAAAACTAAATACCATGCTCGCTAAACGCATCATTCCCTGCCTGGACGTGACCAATGGCCGCGTCGTCAAAGGCGTCAATTTCACCGAGCTGCGCGACGCCGGCGACCCGGTGGAAATCGCCCGCCGCTACGACGAGCAGGGCGCCGACGAACTGACCTTCCTCGACATCACCGCCACCAGCGACAACCGCGGCCTGATCCTGGACATCATCGAAGCCGTCGCTACGCAGGTGTTCATCCCGCTGACGGTCGGCGGCGGCGTGCGCGAAGTGGCCGATGTGCGCCGCCTGCTCAACGCCGGCGCCGACAAGGTCAGCATGAACTCGTCGGCGGTGTCGAATCCGCAACTGGTGTTCGACGCCTCGCAAAAGCACGGCTCGCAGTGCATCGTGGTGGCGATCGACGCCAAGCAGGTCGCGCCCGGCAAGTGGGAAGTGTTCACCCACGGCGGCCGCAAGGCCACCGGCATCGACGCCATCGAATGGGCGAAGAAAATGGAACAGCTGGGCGCCGGCGAAATCCTGCTCACCAGCATGGACCGCGACGGCACCAAGTCCGGCTTCGACCTGGGCCTGACGCGCGGCGTGTCCGACGCGGTCGGCATCCCGGTGATCGCCTCGGGCGGCGTCGGCGGCCTGCAGGACCTGGCCGACGGTATCAAGCTGGGTAAGGCCGACGCGGTGCTGGCGGCCAGTATCTTCCACTACGGCCAGCACACCGTGCAGGAAGCCAAGCGCTTCATGGCGCAACAGGGCATTCCGATGCGCCTGGTTTAATTGGAAACGATGATGTCGACTACCGCAAGCGCCTTGGCCAAGGCTAAATGGCTGAAGAAAATCCAGTGGGACGAGCACGGCCTGGTGCCGGTCATCGCCCAGGAAGCGGGCAGCAACGATGTGCTGATGTTCGCCTGGATGAACCGCGACGCGCTGGCCAAGACGGTCGAGCTGGGCGAGGCCGTCTACTGGAGCCGCTCGCGCAAGAAGCTCTGGCACAAGGGCGAGGAATCGGGCCACGTGCAGAAGGTGCTGGAAATCCGCCTCGACTGCGACGAAGACGTGGTGCTGCTGAAAATCGAGCAGGCCGGCGGCATCGCCTGCCATACCGGCCGCCATTCCTGCTTCTTCCAGAAGTTCGAAGGCGGCGCGCTGGAAGGCGACTGGCAGAACACCGAGCCGGTGCTGAAAGACCCGTCCGAAATCTACACCCCCGCCACCGTGGCGAAAACCAAAGCAAAGAAATCCACATGAGCACTATCCTGGACCGCCTGGCCGGCATCATCGAATCGCGCAAACTGGCCAACGGCGGCGATCCCGCCACGTCCTACACCTCCAAGCTGTTCGCCAAGGGCGACGACGCCATCCTGAAGAAGATCGGCGAGGAAGCCACCGAAACCGTGATGGCCGCCAAGGATGCGCGCGCCGGCGGCGACAGCGGCAAGGTGCTGTACGAGGTGGCCGACTTGTGGTTCCATACGCTGGTGCTGCTGGCCCAGTTTGATCTGAAGCCGCAGCAGGTGCTCGACGAGCTGGCGCGCCGCGAAGGCGTTTCCGGCATAGCCGAAAAAGCCGCTCGCAAGGAATAATCCCCTATTTACGGAGTCGTTGTGGAAAATTGTCTGTTTTGCAAAATAGCTGAGAAGAAAATCCCCTCTGCCATCGTCTACGAAGATGAAGACCTGCTGGCCTTCAAAGACATCAACCCGGCCGCCCCGGTGCATTTGCTGCTGATCCCGAAGCAACATTTCTCGACCTTGTCGGATTGCAGCGCCAATGAAGCGCCGCTGCTGGGCAAGATGCTGGCGCTGGCCCCCCGTCTGGCAGAGGAAGCCGGCTGCGGGGTCCGCTATGATGCGGACGGCTCGCCGACCGGCGGCTACAAGACGCTGATTAACAGTGGTCCCAACGGCGGCCAGGAGGTGTACCATTTACATCTGCACGTGATTGGCGGCCCGCACCCCTGGCGCGGACAACGCTAGTCACCATGGCGTTATATCGCTGACCGCATGACATCTACATGACAGGCTGCGGTTCGCTTATACTGTTGCAGCAGTTCTCGAATCAACGGATAAATTGGGCGCATGCGCCTTGCAAGGGGAATATGATGGGTTCATTCAGTATTTGGCATTGGTTGATCGTCCTGGTGATTGTGATGCTGGTATTCGGCACCAAAAAACTGGGCAATATGGGTTCGGACATCGGCAAGGCTGTGAAAGGCTTCAAGGATGGCGTCAAGGGCGACGACGACAAGCCAGCTGCGCCAGCCGCTCCCGGCACCATCGACGTCGACGCTAAAGAGAAGAAGTAAGCAGGGGGGAGCGGTGCTCCCTTTTCGCTGAAACACCCTTATGATCGATCTCGGTCTTACCAAACTTGCTGTGATCGGCGTGGTTGCGCTGGTCGTCATCGGTCCTGAAAAGCTGCCCAAGGTGGCGCGCATGGCCGGGACGCTATACGGCCGCGCCCAACGCTATCTGAACGAAGTCAAATCCGAAGTCTCGCGCGAAATCGAACTGGAAGAGTTGAAAAACCTCCAGAAAGAAGTGCAGGCGGCGGCCGAGAGCGTGAAGGCGGACGTCGAAAGCTCGATGTCGCAGCACGTGGCCGAGGTGGAAAACGCCTGGCACGACACGCCGACCATCCACTCGCCGACCATCAGCAACGCCACCACCGACGACCTGTCGCGCAAGGCGCGCGAGTTCCGCCGCAAAAAGCTGGTGCGCAATTCGGCCATCCCCGGCTGGTACAAGCAGCGTCATGGCGGCAAGCTGCATGTGACCTCCGGCGCCGCGCGCGTGAAGCGCTTCCGCCCCGGCAGCAACTCCTCTTCTTCGTTCTACTAAATGACTACACCTGAAAAGGGCGAAGAGACCTTTATCTCTCACCTGATCGAATTGCGCGACCGTCTGGTCAAGGCATCGATCGGTATTGCCATCGTCTGCATCGCGCTGATGATCTGGCCCGGTCCGTCGCAGATCTACGATTTCATCGCGCGGCCGATGATCGCCTCGCTGCCGGTCGGCTCGAAGATGATCGCCACCGGCGTGATTTCGCCGTTCCTGGTGCCGATGAAGGTGACGCTGGTTATCTCCATCATCCTGTCGCTGCCGTGGGTGCTGTACCAGCTGTGGGCCTTCGTGGCGCCTGGCCTGTACGCGCACGAGAAGCGCCTGATCGCGCCGCTGGTGATCTCGTCGTCGGTGCTGTTCATGGCCGGCGTGGCGTTCTGCTACTTCCTGGTGTTCGGGCGCGTGTTCCAGTTCATCTCCGAGTTTTCGCCGCACTCGATCGCGGTGACGCCGGATATCGAGAACTACCTGGATTTCGTCATGTCGATGTGCCTGGCCTTTGGCGCGACCTTCGAGGTGCCGGTGGTGGTGGTGATACTGGTGCGTATGGGCTTGGTGTCTGTGGCCAAGCTGAAAGAGATACGGCCATACGCCATCGTCGGCGCCTTCGTGATTGCCGCGATCGTCACGCCGCCTGACGCGGTCAGCATGTTCTCGCTGGCGGTTCCGATGTGCCTGCTGTTTGAGCTGGGCCTGCTGGTGGCGCCGATGTTCGTGCGCATGTCGACGGCGCCGGAAGAGAAGGCCTGAGTTATCGGCTTATGGCAGCCGGCTCAATATTTTAAAGAGCACGCCGAGCGTTACGCCATGTAGCGCCAAGGAGAGTCCGGTCAGCATGTAAAGTATGTTGAACCGGATATTCATGTGCGCTTTCAACTCGGCGATCTGCGCTTTCAACGCTTCGATCTGTCCTTTCAACGCGTCGATTTGCCCTTGCATGTCGCTACGCAGCTTCTCGATCTGCCCTTGCAGGTCGCCACGCAGCTTCTCGATCTGCCCTTGCAGGTCGCCACGCAGCTTCTCGATCTGCCCTTGCAGGTCGCCACGCAGCTTCTCGATCTGCCCTTGCATGTCACTACGCAGTTTTTCGATCTGCGCTTGTATTTCGCTACGCAGCTTTTCGATCAGCGCGTGCACATCGCTGCGCAGCATCTCGATGCGCGCGACAACATCCGTCTTCAGCAATAGCAGATCGCCGGGCGTCACCGTGGACTCGGCTAATGCGTCGCGCAAGGCCAGCGACTGGGCCTCGGCTTGCTGCTGAGGCAACCCTGCTTCCTCGAGTTTTCTGGCGTATGAAAGTGTGTCGAATTTGATAGGCATATTCATGACCGCTCCCTGATTTAATCGTAGCAGAAACCGGGCAGAATGCGAGCCGGCTCACTATCCTATCGAATCAATGGTTGAGTCGTTTGCGCGCACTCAAGTGCGCGCAAACCCATGCGATGCTACTGCGTCATCAAGCCCTTGATCACCCGCACCGGCGCGCTGCCGTAGCTCAGGAATTGCTCGTGGAATTCCTTCAGGTTGAACTTCGCGCCCAGCTGCTGCTTGCGCTGCTCGCGTAATTCCATGATCTCGCTGTAGCCGCTGAAATAGCTGGTCAGCTGCACCGACGACACCTGTACCCGATGCCATTTCTCAACGGCCTCGCTGCGCGTCTGGAAGGCCTGGCGCGTCAGCAGGTCGATCGCCTGCTCCTCGGTCATGCCCAGCACGTGCACGCTGTAGTCGAGGATGGTGTTGGTCACGCTGCGCAGGTTCCACTTCGAATACATCAGCCACATCTCCGGCGCGTTGTCGCCGTAGCCGGACTCCAGCATCATGCGCTCGCCGTACACCGCCCAGCCCTCCACCATCGCGCCATTGCCGAAGATGGATTTGACGATAGACGGCGATTTGTTCGCATACACCAGCTGCGCATAGTGTCCCGGTATCGCCTCGTGGATATTCAGGATCTGCAGGATCCAGTAGTTGTACTCGCGCAGGCTGCTCTCGGCCGCCTCCGGCGTCGCGCCGTCGAGCGGCGTCACGTTGTAGTAGGTGCGGTCCTGCGGACGATACGGTCCCGGCGCGTCGATGCTGGCGCCCGCCACGCCGGCCTGGTAGGCGGGCGTGGCCCGCACTTCGAGCTGCTTCTTCGGATCGAGCGTCAGCAGGTTGTGGCTGATCACCCAGTCCTGCAACACCGGCACCTGGCGGCGGATCTCGGCGAAGAAATCCTCGCGCTTGACGTGGCGCTCGGACAGCTTGTCGATCACCATGCCGATCTTGGCAAAGCGGTCGGCCGGCTTGGCGGTGGAACCCATGGTCTTGTCCCACAGCTCGTCGGAGATGCGCTCCATATTGGCCAGCAGCTCTTCGCGCGCGGCCAGCGCCTTCTGGTAGGTCTGCTCGGCGGTGCTGCCGGACTGGATGTCGAAGGCGAACTTCTGCTCGTACAGTTCCTTACCCAGGCGGAAGGTGCGGCGGCCGCTGGTGTCCATCTGCTTGTCCATCTCGGTCAGGAAGGCCACGTAGCCGTCAACCGCGGTCAGCGCCGCGTTCACGCGCTTTGTGAACAGCTGCTTCTCCATCGGCGTCAGGATCGACGCCTGGGCCGCCTTGTCCACCTCGGTCAACAGGGTCTGCACGCCGGGCGCCTGCGCGATCGCCAGGCGCGTGTGTTCGCGCGTCGGGTTGACGATGTTGGCGCGCGCCGCCTCGTAGTAGGCCGGGATGCCGGCGATGCGCTTGAGCAGCGTGCGCAGGCGCTGCGGCTGGGCCGCGTACTCGGTGTTGAGGATCAGGTCGATCGGGCCGGCGACGTTGTAGCTGGCCGGGTTCCACTCGTATTCCTTCAAGGTGGTCAGGCGGAAGCGGTCGCTGTCGAGCTTGTTGATCAGCAGCGCCAGGTCGGTGCGCTGCTTGGCCGACAACTGACTGGCGTTGATCGCGCCGAAGCGCTGCTTCCACTCGTCGATGAAGGCCAGTTCCCTGGCTTGCCCTGCCTTGTCGGGGATGGACAGCGTGGCGGCGGTATCGTACTTGCCGGCATAGATCGCGCTTTCCGAATCGATGCGCCACAGCGCGTTGAGGAACTGGCTGCTCTGGCCGTCGAAGGAGCGGTCCTGGCGGCGTTCCGGCGTGCCGGACGGCTTCAGCGATGGTGCGGCGACGGCGGCGGCTTTCGTCTTGCCGTGCTTGCCGGTGCTGTTGATTTTGCCGCCGGCTTTGGCGCCCTTGCCGGACTTGCCGCTTTTCGCGTGGGCCGTATGGCTGCCAGTCTTGCTGCCGCTCTTGCCGCCGCTCTTGGCCGAGGTATGCGTGGTCTTGTGGTGCGTGGTGGCGCCGGCTGGTGCGACGGCGAGCGTCGTCATCAATACAGCCAGTGCGATATTTGTCTTGATCATCTTGAACAGCCTTGTCGATAAAATGGCCGGGCGTACCGGGCCGAAGCGAAGGAGATTATCATTAATCCGCAGGTTTGAGCGCATCCGGTTTGTAACCGGACATCTACTTTCGCATTCCCTCTTGCAGCATGTTCAACATATCGGAGGCCGTCATGCGGCCCGATACGTCGCTGCCTTCGAGCAGGCTGTCGGCCAGGTCGCGCTTGTGCTGGTGCAGGTCGACGATGCCCTCCTCGATCGTATGGCGCGCCACCAGCCGGTAGATGGTCACCGGCCGCAACTGGCCCATGCGGTGCGCGCGGTCCGAGGCCTGGTCTTCCACCGCCGGGTTCCACCACGGGTCCATGTGGATCACGTAGTCGGCGGCGGTCAGGTTGATGCCGACGCCGCCCGCTTTCAGGCTGATGAGGAACACCTCGCCCTCGCCGGCCTGGAACCGGTCGACGCGCTTCTTGCGCTCGGCCATCGGTGTCGAGCCGTCCAGGTATTGATAGCTGATGCTGTTGGCGTCCAGGTGGGCGCGGATCAGCGACAGGTGATCGACGAACTGGCTGAACACCAGCACCTTGTGGCGGTTCTCCAGCAAGCCTTCCAGCAGGTGCGCGAAGGCCGCCAGCTTGCTGCTGGCCAGGCCCAGTTCCGGCGCCACCAGGTTGGGGTTGCAGCAGGCACGCCGCAGCCGCATGATCTCGGCCAGGATCTGGATCGATTTCTTCTCGGCCGGACCTTCGACGGCGGCCAGGTTTTCCAGCGCGGCGCGGCGCAGCGATTCGTACAGCGCCGTTTCGTCCGCCGACAGGTCGACCTCCATCGTGATCTCGGTGCGCGACGGCAGCTCGGTCAGCACCTGCGCCTTGGTCCGGCGCAGCATGAACGGCTGGATCAAACGCCGCAGGCGGTTGCGCGCGCCCACTTCGGCGCGATGGTCCTGCGGCTTTTCGATCGGCGCCGCGAAGCGCAGGTTGAATTGCTCGATGCTGCCCAGCAGGCCAGGATTGATGAAGCGGAACAGGTTCCACAACTCGCCCAGATGGTTCTCCAGCGGCGTGCCGGTGGCGATCATGCGGAACTCGCCCTTGAGCGCCATCACGGCCTGCGAGCGCTTGGTGGCGCCGTTCTTGATCGCCTGCGCCTCATCGAGCACGATGGTGTTCCACTGCACGCCGGCGAACAGCGCGGACTCCAGCTGCAGCAGGCCGTAGCTGGTCACCACCAGGTCGTAGGGCTGCAAGGTGGACATGGTCTCGGCGCGGTCGCCGGGGCCGAACAGCTTCACCTTCAGGGTCGGCGCGAAGCGCGCGGCTTCGCTGATCCAGTTCATGCAGACGGAGGTCGGCGCCACCACCAGGGTCGGGCCCTGCGGCGCGCGCGACAGGATCAGCGCCAGCGCCTGCAGCGTCTTGCCCAGGCCCATATCGTCGGCCAGGCAGGCGCCCACGCCCCAGCTGGCGAGGCGCGACAGCCAGTTGAAGCCTTCCAGCTGGTAGTCGCGCAATTCCGCCTGCAGAGTGCTCGGCAGCTGCGGCACGAAGGCCGCCTGCGCCTCCATGCGTGCCAGGTGCTCCTTCCACAGCTTGTCCGATTTCAGGCCGCCGATATCGTCGGCCAGTTCCTCCAGCGCGAACGACGCCAGCGGATGCACGCGCACGCCGTCGTTGGTGATCTCGCCGTAGACCGACACTTCCATCAGGCGGCGGTGCAGTTCCTCGGTCAGCGCCAGGTAGCGGTTCTCGCCCAGTTCCACGAAGCGGCTCTGGCTCTTCTGCATCAGCTCCAGCAGCGTTTTCAGATCCATGACTTTGCCTTCGTCGATCTGCAATTCGCCGCTGGCCGCGAACCAGTCCTTGTTGCTCTTGATGGCCAGGCGCAGCTGCCTGGTTTCCACCTTGGCCGTCACGCGGAAGCTTTCGCCTTCCGGCCAGGCCAGCACGATGCTGTCCGGGGTCATCTCCTGAAGCTCGACCAGCAGTTGCAGGCACAGCGCCGGTTGGCCCAGCAGCCATTCGCCGTGTTCCTGCTCTGCCGCTTCCAGCACCGGGCACTTGGCGATCAGTTCGCGCTCGGCGTCGCGTTCGTCGATCAGCTTGCGGCGCGCCTGTACCGGCTTGCCGTTGACGTCCGCGATCACGCTGTCGGCGCCGGCGCCGGGTGCGTAATAAGCGCCGTTGGCCAGCGGGCGCACCAGCACCTGCATTTTCAGGCCGTGCTGGTAGGGCAGCAGGTGCAGGTGCAGGCGCATGTCGGCCTCCACCTGCTCCATGTCTGGCGCGGCGCCGCCGATTTCCGACTGCACCGTCACCAGCGAGGAGATGGAGCTGATCGCGTGCAGCACCTGCTGCTCGGCGTGGGCCGGCACGTTCAAGCCGTTGCCGACGATGGCGGCGATGCGGCGGTGCTCGTCGAGGATGGTGACCACGCGCAGGCGGGTCGGCGTCTCCTTGCTGACGATGACGGCGGAGCTGTCGTCCGGGATGGCCGGTTGCAGGCGCAGTTCCAGGTTGCCGGGGCTTTTCTTGATCAGCAGCTCAGGCTCGCCGGCCAGCATTTCCACCCGCGTGTCCGGCGCGTCGGCCCAGAACAGCAGCGGATGACCGATCAGCGCCGACGCTGCGCGCTGCGGATCGATCTCGTAAGCGAGGCCGCTGGACTGGTAGCTGCGGTGCGCCACCGAGATCGCCTCGGAGGCGCGGACGTCCTGCGGCGTCAGGAAGTCGAACTGCTCGGCCTCGAAGCGCAAGCGTTTCAGGCCGACGGCGCGGCCCTTGCTCCACAGGCCGCGCGCATCGCGCTTCTGCTCGACCGGCGCGACGTTGGTCAGGCCGTGGCGGTTGTCGTAGTTCAGCATCCACACCAGGCGCGTGCTGCCGGCGGCGTCGGCGGCGGCGGGCTGCTGGAGGTTGATCAGCGCCGTCAGCTGCCGCTGCCAGGCTTCCTGGCGCTCGAACCACACGCTCATGTCGGGGTAGCCCAGGCGCGAGCGCAGCGCGTTGGCGTGGCGCTGCTGTTCGACGTCGCCCAGGTGGCCCAGCAGGCAGGCGGCCTGGCCGGCGATGAACAGGTAGCCGGCGCGCTCGGCGTTCTGCGCCAGCTCCTGCAGCTGCGCCTTGCGCTCGGACAGCTGCGGCAGCGACAGCCAGAAATACAGCAGGCACTGGAACATCTGCGTTTGCAGGCTGTTGTCCCAGGCCAGCGCGGCGACGGCGTCGGTCTGCATGGTGCCGGCGCGGATCTGGCGCAGCATGTCGATCTGCTGGTGCACGGCGGTGTCGTGGTTCTGCGGCGTGCGCACGGCGATCTCGAGATAGGCCTCGGCCGCCTTCAGGTGCTTGGCGTCGCCGCTGCGCAGCATCGACAGCAGGTACAGGTAGCCGGACATGCCGGTGAACAGGTGCTTGCGTTTGCCGGTGTCGCGGCGCAGCGTCTTCAGCGCCGCGTCGAAGCCGACGATGGCCGCGCCGCTGGCGCCGCGCAGCAGCACCACCGCGCTGGCGAGGTACTGGCTTTGCGGCCCGGCGGTGCGTTCCAGGTAGCGCTTGGCGTCGTCCAGGCGGCCGCACAGGATGGCGTCTTCCGCCAGCGCCATGCGCAGCTCGGGGCTGATGTCGTCCCTGGCCGCCAGGCGGCGCTGCATGTGCTGTTCGCAGAATTCGCGGATCACCGGCACCGTCAGGAATTCATGCTGGGCGTTTTGCAGCAGCACCATCAGCACGTCATCCTGCAGCAGAGGGTGCACGCGCGCCAGCATGCCCGGCTCGAAAGGCCGGCCGAAGATGTCGACAATGGGGTGCAGCTGCGCCGCTTCGTAGCTGCCCAGGCAGAACGCCAGCACCGGGTGGATCTGCTGCGGCGCCAGGCCGCGCAGAAGGCCCATGCGCAGGCGCGCCATGCCGGCGCGGTAGCTGCGCGGCTCGAAGCTGTTCCAGGTCTGGCGCATCGGCGTCAGCTCGTCGTAGGCGCTGCACAAGTCGTCCAGCGCGTGCGTGCCGATCGAGGCGCGCATCGCCGGCCAGCGCAGCTTGGGGTTGCAGGCGAAGCCGCGCCCCGTCACGATGCTGATGAAGGCCAGCCGTTCCAGCTTGCGCATCGATTCGTCCAGCGTGCCGACGCCATAGGCATTGCCGTCCTTGTCCTCGATGCGGGCATGGTTCAGGTGATCGAGGATGGCCGTGCGTCCCACCGGCTCGCCGATCAGGGCGAGCAGCGCCAGTATCATTTTTTCGTTGAATTCAAGCGCGTCAAATTCGGCGAGCAGCTTAGCGTCGGCCATGCGGGGTCAGTCTTTCAGGTTATCGATGTGTACCGGCGGCGCGGCGGCCGGGTCGTGCAGGCCGAACATCCGCTGGTAGAAGTACAGTTCCGCCTCCAGCGTGCGGACGATGTTCTCACCCTTGCGGAAGCCGTGGCCTTCGCCTTCCAACGGCACGTAGGCCACCGGCACGCCGCGCGCCTTCAGCGCGTCGACCATCATCTCCGATTGCTGCGGCGGCACCACCTTGTCGTCCAGGCCCTGGAAGAAGATCATCGGGCGCGCCAGCTGGTCGGTGTGGTTGATCGGCGAGCGGGCCTGGTACAGCGCCTCGGCCTGCGGCTGCGGCGCGATCAGGTACTCATTGTAGTGCGATTCGAACTTGTGCGAGTCCTGGTCCAGGCCCTTGAGGTCGGACACGCCGTAATAGCTGGCGCCCACCTTGAACACATGGTGGAAGGTCAGCGCGCACAGCGTGGTCAGGCCGCCGGCGCTGCCGCCGCGGATGATCAGGCGTTCGCCATCGGCCAGGCCGCGTTCGACCAGCGCCTGTGCGCCGGCCACGCAGTCCTCGACATCGACGATGCCCCACTGGCCCTTGAGCAGGTCGCGGTAGGCGCGGCCGAAGCCGGTGCTGCCGCCGTAGTTCACATCAAGCACGCCGAAGCCGCGGCTGGTCCAGAACTGGGTCTTGAGGTTCAGCGTGTTGACGGTCATGCCGGTCGGGCCGCCGTGGCTGATGACGATCACCGGCGGCTTGCTGCCCTCGGGCGCCGTCACGTCGCGGTTGCGCGGCGGGTAGAAGAAGGCGTGCGAGGTGCGGCCGTTGGCGCTGGCGTAGCTGATGCCGGACGGGATGGACAGGTAGCCTTCGTCCGGCAACTCCTCGATCGACTGCGCCAGGATCTCCACGCCCTCCTCGGTGAAGTCGATGCGCGCCAGCTCCAGCGGGATGGCCGGGCCGCCGGCCAGCATGGCGATGTAGCCCTTGGCCACGCGCAGTTCGCGGATTTCCTCGTAGGGATTGGCGATCGCTTCCAGCTTGCCGCTGCCCGGCAGCAGGCGCGCCAGGCGGCTCACGCCCTGGTCGATGTAGGTGCAGATGATTTCGGAGGCCGAGCGGAAGCCGTACATCGAGCTCCCGAAGGTCCAATGCGGCGAGGCGAATTCCGCCTCCATCGGGCACAGGCCCTCGGTGCGATCGCGCTCGCGGCACAGGCGGTACAGGTTCCACCAGCCGCTGCGGTCGGAGACGAAGTGCAGCAGGCCGTCCGGCGACCATTCGGGCTGGCAGATCGATTCCTCGGCGCCGCCGGCGATGCGCACCGGCGCGGCCAGCGCGCCGCCGTCACCGATGTCGGCCAGCCACAGGGTGGTGCCCTGCCACGGCATGCGCGGATGGTCCCAGCTCAGCCAGGCCAGCGAGCGGCCGTCCGGCGACAGGCGCGGCGACGAGTAGAAGTCGGCGCCCTGCGCCAGCACGGTCTCGCCGCCGTCGGCGTCGATGGCGCAGATGGTGTTGGCCGGCTGCGCGTGCGGATCGCTCGCCTCATCCTGGTGCAGCTCGCGCACGCCGATCAGGCGTCCGCGCACGCGGTCCGCCACGAAGTCGGCGAAGCGCTGCTTGCCGGCCTTGGTCAGCGCCACGGGCACCGCGCCGTCGTCGGCTACATCAAGTTTGTAGACGACATTGTCGGCAAAATGGGAAAAATAGATGGTATCGCCGTCCACCGTATAGGCGCCGCCGCCGTATTCGTGTACCCGGCTGCGTACATTGAAGGGGGCCGGCGTCAGTTCGCCAGTGGTCACGCCGTGGTGGCGCAGCAGGGTGTTGCGGCCCGCCTCGGCGGCGCGGCCGGCCAGCCAGAAGATATCGCTGCCATCGGCGCCGCCCAGCATCAGCGTGGACAGCGGCGTGGCGCCGGCGGCCACGCGCGCGGCGCTGATGGTCGATGGCCAGGCGCCGAAGGGCGCGGTGATGGTGGTGGCTGATGTCATGGCGTCTCCAAAGTCGGGTGCTACGCATGATAGTGAATGAACGGACTATCATCCAGCAAAAAAATCCGCGCAGGATGCGATAATAGTCCTTTGACCGATTTCGATTGCCTTCCATGCCACAATTTGCCCCGCTCCAGAATGACACCTTCTTGCGCGCGTTGTTGCGCCAGCCGACCGAGCACACGCCCGTGTGGCTGATGCGCCAAGCGGGGCGCTACCTGCCGGAATACCGCGCCACGCGCGCCAAGGCCGGCTCCTTCATGGGCCTGGCCACCAATCCGGACTACGCCACCGAAGTCACGCTGCAGCCGCTGGACCGCTTCCCGCTGGACGCGGCCATCCTGTTCTCGGACATCCTGACGGTGCCGGACGCGATGGGCCTGGGCCTGTACTTCGTCGAAGGCGAGGGCCCGAAATTCGAGCGTCCGCTGAAAACCGAGGCCGACGTGCTGGCCCTGCGCGCGCCGGAACTGGGCTCGCTGGACTATGTGTTCAAGGCCGTGACCCAGATCCGCACCGAATTGAACGGCCGCGTGCCGCTGATCGGCTTCTCCGGCAGCCCGTGGACCCTGGCCTGCTACATGGTCGAAGGCCAGGGTTCGCGCGAGTTCCACACCATCAAGACGATGCTGTACAACCGCCCGGACCTGATGCACCACATCCTGGCCATCAACGCCAAGGCGGTGGCCGAGTACCTGAACGCCCAGATCGACGCCGGCGCCCAGGCGGTGATGGTGTTCGACTCGTGGGGCGGCGCGCTGGCCGACGGCGCCTACCAGGAGTTTTCGCTCAACTACATGCAGCAGGTGGTTTCGCTGCTGAAACGTCGCAGGGATGGTGACCCGGACAGCGTCAACATCCCGGCCATCGTCTTCACCAAGGGCGGCGGCCAATGGATCGAGCAGATCGCCGACATCGGCGCCGACGCGGTCGGCCTGGACTGGACCGTCAACCTGGCCCAGGCGCGCAAGCTGGTCGGCCACAAGGTCGGCCTGCAGGGCAACCTGGACCCGGCCATCCTGTTCGCCAGCCCGGACCAGATCCGCGCCGAAGTGCATAAAGTACTGGACGCCTACGGCAAGCCGACCGAGGGCAACGGCCATGTGTTCAACCTCGGCCACGGCATCTCCCAGTTCACCCCGCCGGAGAACGTCGCCGCCATGGTCGAAGCCGTTCACAGCTACAGCAAGGCCCAGCGCGCGTCCTGATGTAATTTCCGGAAACCCCCATCAGCCTGAACGCGCTCAAGATCGCGCTCAGTGCGGATGGGGGTTTTTTTATTGGCGGATACGGCTGAGCAAAACCGACTTATGCACAATTTTTTTTACTGCGGAAATATTAGGCAGTGCTTTTTCACTAGCCCGTGAGGATGTCGCAAGTCGTTGATTACAAAGACTAAAATCTGTGGTCGAAGAGGCAATACATGGCAAGTCGTAAACCTTGACTGTCCGCTGAAACTAGTTTATTTCTTCATTGTCCACAAAGTTATCCACAAAAACTGTGGATAAAAAATAAAAGTACTTAGTAAACCGTGACTTAGCCATAATGTTGCTGTTTTGCCTGAGGTTCATGTTGCGTTGCACGATTTTTGAGCAAAGTTTTGGCCATGATAACGAAGTTGCGAACAGACAAACCCTACACATAAGGTATGTGCAAGGCGGTCCACTGGAAGTGGCGTATTGTGCTTCGCAATATCGGTGGATAAGTTCTAAAAAATGCTTGATTTTGGCAAAAAAGGCATCCTAAATACTTCACTTATGCACAGCGGCGGAGAAAAAACGCGACTTTTTCTTCTCCTAGGAAGCATTTTCCAAGTGATTGATTTTAAAGAGAAATAATTTTGAATTTTTGCCCGGTTTACGGCGATGCCAAGCCAGAAGTCCATGCTTTCCGGGGATTAAGATTCCTTTGTCCACAAAGTTATCCACAAAAACTGTGGATACTTCAAAGCGCCCCGGAAGGGGCGGTATTTGCGCCTAATTGCCGCAAGAATTTTCTACCGTGACGGGATTTATGCAGGGCCTTTTCCACCATTGCATCCTTCAGATTGCGCTTGATACGCCGCTGAACGCGATTTTCGACTACCGCTGGCATTGCGACGCGTCAGAGCAGCCGCAGGTCGGCCAGCTGGCGCTGGTGCCGTTCGGCCGCCGCGAGGTGATGGGCCTGATCGTCGGCGTCGCGGCAGAGACCGATGTGCCGGCCGAAAAGCTGAAGGATGCGCTGGCCGTGCGCAGCCAGCTGGGACCGTTGTCGCCGGAATGGCTGGCGCTGGCCGGCTTTGCCGCCGACTATTATCAGCGTCCGCTGGGCGAGGTGGCGCTGCCGGGCCTGCCGAAGAATCTGCGCGTGCTGACCACGGTGGCGCTGGACCGGGCGCTGAAGAAGCTGGCCAAGCTGGACGCGCCGCACGACGGCACGCCGCTCAACATGCCGCGGCTCAACCCATCGCAGCAGGAGGCGGCGGATGCGATCGGCGGTGCGAACGGTTTCAAACCCACTTTGCTGTACGGCGTCACCGGCAGCGGCAAGACCGAGGTCTACCTGCAATCCTGCGCGCAGGTGCTCGATCGCGAGGCGGACGCGCAGATCCTGATCCTGGTGCCGGAAATCAACCTGACGCCCCAGCTGGAAGGCAATATCCGCGCGCGCTTCCCCGGCGTGATGCTGGCGACCCTGCACAGCAGCCTGTCCGAAGGCGAGCGCATGCTGCACTGGCTGGCCGCGCACCAGGGCAAGGCGCGCATCGTGCTGGGCACGCGGCTGGCGATCCTGGCCTCGCTGCCCAAGCTGAAGCTGATCGTCATCGACGAGGAGCACGATCCCTCGTACAAGCAGCAGGAAGGCCTGCGCTATTCGGCGCGCGACCTGGCCGTGTGGCGCGCCTGGCAGCTGGGCATACCCATCGTGCTGGGCTCGGCCACGCCGTCGCTGGAGAGCTGGCACCACGCCCAGTCCGGCCGCTACCGCAAGCTGGAGTTGCGCGAGCGGGCCGTCAAGAACGCCGTGCTGCCGCAGGTGAAGCTGCTGGACATGGAGCGCGACAAGCCCAAGGATGGGCTGACCTCCTATTTAATCGCGGCGATCAGGCAGCGCATGGAGCGCGGCGAGCAGTCGCTGCTGTTCCTGAACCGGCGCGGTTATGCGCCGGTGATCTGCTGCGAAGCCTGCGGCTGGATCAGCGAATGCACGCGCTGCACCTCGTTCATGGTGCTGCACCGTCCCGAGCACCGGCTGCGCTGCCACCATTGCAGCCTGGAGATGCGCATCCCGCGCCATTGCCCCACTTGTGGCAACGTCGACCTGCAACCGCTGGGGCGCGGCACGCAGCGCGTGGAGGAAGGCTTGCAAGCCATGTTCCCGGAGGCGCGGGTGTTGCGCATCGACGCCGATTCCACCCGCAAGAAGGGTAGCGCGCAGGCCGCCTTCGATACCGTGCACCGGGGCGAGGTCGATATCCTGATCGGCACGCAGATGGTGGCCAAGGGGCATGATTTTAAGAAGCTGACCCTGGTCGGCATCCTGAACCCGGATACGGCGCTGTTTTCGCAGGACTACCGCGCCAGCGAGCGCCTGTTCGCGCAATTGATGCAGGTGGCGGGGCGCGCCGGCCGCTCGGCCCAGACCGAAGGCGGCAGCACCAGCGAGGTGCTGATCCAGACCCGCTACCCGCAGCATCCGCTGTACGACGCGGTGGTGCGGCACGACTACGACCACTTCGCCTCGGCCTTGCTGGAGGAGCGCGAGCAGGCCGCCTTGCCGCCCTATTTGTACCAGGCGCTGCTGCGGGCCGAGGCGCCGGAACTGGCCACGGCCATCGAATTCCTGACCATGGCCCGCGATTGCACCGAACATCCGGGCATCACGATCAACGATCCGATTCCGATGAGCATGACGCGGGTGCACAACGTCGACCGTGCCCAGTTGCTGGTGGAGTCGGCGTCGAGGCCGATGCTGCAGGCGTTCCTGCGGGAGTGGCTGCTCACTCTGCGGGAAATGAAGAGCCGTGTGAAGTGGTCGCTGGAAGTTGATCCGCTGGATATCTAAAGCAGGAAGCGCTGGGCGGTGGCGACGATCTGCTCGGTCAGCGCGCGGGTGAACGGCGTGTCGAGGTTCCAGGCGTGCCAGTTCAGCGCCACGTCGATGTGGTGGCCGGGCGCCACATCGACCAGGCGGTCGCTGGCCAGCGCGCCGGACACCTGGATCAGCGGCATCAGGCCGTACGCCAGGCCGCCGTGGATGCACTCGGCGGTGGCGGCCGACTGCGGCATGCTGTGGTGCGGATACGGGCCGTTCAGTTCCAGCACCGTGTGCAGGAAGCCGGTCATCATGTCCTGGTCGCTGACCACGGCTGGCGCCAGCCGCGCCGCCTCCAGCGAGTAGCCATCGCCGAACCAGTGGCCGGCGAACGCCGGCGTGGCCACGCACACGTAGCGCATCTTGCCCAGCGGCGTGACGTCCGGCCCGTTGGGGTGCTGGTCCGGATGCTCCTGGGCCACGGCGATGCTGCCGAACACGCTGCCTTCCTGCACCAGGTGCAGCGCCATCCGCTGGTCGGCCAGTTGCACCTTCAACTGGCAGCGCGGCGGCGACAGCAAGGGCTGCAAGCTCGTGGGGAACCAGGTCGCCAGGCTGGCCGCGTCGACCGCCAGCGCGATCTCCGGCATGCTCACCTTGTGACCCAGATCAATATCGAGCGACGCTTCCATCAGCCGGACGTTGCGATGGTGCGACACCAGCCGCTGGCCCAGGCCGGTCGGCACGGCCGGTTGGCCGCGCACGATCAGCAGGCGGCCGGCGGCGTCCTCCAACGCCTTGATGCGCTGGGACACGGCCGATTGGCTGATGCCCAGCGCCAAAGCGGCCTTTTCAAAGCTGCCCTGGCTGGCAACGGCGTCCAGTACGGCCAATGCGCGGTAGTCGAGTGATCCCATAAGCTGTACTTATATAAATTGGAAACGATAAGTGATACTAATACTCTTTTGCTTTGAAGTAAAACTCGATGTCACATAATCGTGCGCGGCAAGCTTGCCTTTTGGCCGGAGATGCTGTCCGGCCAAACGGTGTAGACTCTGGAAAATGAAAACGCTACGCACCGAAGTCGCCGTCATCGGCGCCGGCACCGCCGGCATGACCGCCTACCGCGCCGCCACCACCGGCGGCAAGAAAACCCTGCTGATCGAAGCGAACGTCTACGGCACCACCTGCGCCCGCGTCGGCTGCATGCCGAGCAAGCTGCTGATCGCGGCGGCCGAGGCGGCCCATGCGCTGCACGCGGCGCCGGCTTTCGGCGTGCATCCGGGCCAGGTCCGCATCGACGGCAAGGCCGTGATGGCGCGTGTGCGCAGCGAGCGGGACCGGTTTGTCGGCTTCGTTGTCGAGAGCGTCGACGGCTATCCGGCCGAGGACAAGATCCGCGGCCACGCGCGCTTCCTCAGCGCGACCCAGCTGCAGATCGACGACCACACGCTGGTCGAGGCGGAGCGCTTCGTCATCGCCACCGGTTCGACACCCATCGTGCCGGACGAGTGGCGCGCGGCCGGCCCGCGCGTGATCACCAGCGACGAGGTGTTTTACTGGGACGACCTGCCGGCTTCGATCGCCGTGGCCGGTACCGGCGTCATCGGCCTGGAGCTGGGCCAGGCGCTGGCGCGGCTGGGCGTGCGGGTGACCGTGTTCGGCCGCGGCGGCAGTGTCGCCCAGCTCAGCGACCCGGAGGTGCTGGACGTGGCGCGCCGCGCCATGGCCGACGAGCTCGACGTGCGTTTCAACACCAAGCTGGTGCGCGTGGTGCAGGACGGCGACGGCCTGGCCGTCACCAGCGAGGATGGCGACGGCGTGCAGCGCACCGAGCAGTTCAGCTACCTGCTGTCGGCCATCGGCCGGCGCCCGAATGTGCACAAGCTGGGCCTGGAAAACACCGGGCTGGAGCGCGACCATCACGGCATTCCGCTGTACCACCAGCAGACGATGCAGTGTGGCGCCAGCGCCATCTTCATCGCCGGCGACGCCGACAACGAACGGCCGCAACTGCCGGAAGCGGCCGACCAGGGCCGCATCGCCGGCGACAACGCGGCGCGCTACCCGGCCGTGCAGCCCGGCCTGCGCCGCACGCCGCTGACCATCGCCTTCACCGAGCCGCAGATCGCGACCTTGGGCGCCAGCTACGAGGAGTTGTGCGCGACCTACGCCGGCCGCTTCGCCGTCGGCAGGGTGTCGTTCGAAAACCAGGGCCGCAGCCGCGTGATGTTGCAGAACAAGGGCATGCTGCGCGTGTATGCCGAGCACGCCAGCGGCCGCTTCCTGGGCGCCGAGATGATCGGCCCCCGCGCCGAGCACGTCGGCCACCTGCTGTCCTGGGCCTGCCAGGCCGGGCTGACCGTCAGCGCCATGCTGGACATGCCCTTCTATCACCCGGTGGTGGAGGAAGGCGTGCGCACCGCCCTGCGCGACCTGGCGCACCAGCTGGCCAGCGCCCCGGCCCACGACTGCGGCTGTATCGATTGCACACCCGCACCTTAGGTTCAAAATACAACAATCTCACACATTGTCACTAAAACCCCGTATGCTGCTGGTTCGATAGTTTTTTATCAACGGCAATGAAGATACGTAGAGTCACGGCAGCCGATCTGAAACTGGGCATGCTGATACCGTGGAATGTGTACGGCGACAACGGCGCCCTGCTGGTCCGCAAAGGGCATATGATCGCCAGCGCCAACCAGATCGATTATCTGGTGGAGCGCGGCTCGTTCGAGGACCACAGCGGGCAGCATGAAGCTGCCCGTGAGCCGGACTCGGCGCTGCGCAAGCTCAACGCCGCCAGCCTGGAGCTGCAAGCCCTGCTGCAAGCGGTGTCGCAGCGCGCCGCGCCGCCGGACCTGCGCCGCCGGCTGGAGGAGGTGGCGCTGCTGGTGTCCGATGCCTTGGCCGTCAACGCCGACGTCGCCACCGCCACCATCCTGCACAACCAGCGCGCCGCGTCCTACGCCGCGCGCCATTGCATCGACACCGCCGTGGTGGCGCAATTGCTGGCCAAGGCCAGGCAATTGTCGCCGGCAGAGACCGCAAGCCTGACGCTGGCCGCGCTGACCATGAACGTCGCCATGCTGGACCAGCACCAGCGCCTGCAGGACAGCCGCCTCGAACTGAGCGCCGCCGACCGCGCCGTGGTGCAGGCCCATCCCGAAGCCGGCGTGCAATTGCTGCGGCTGGCCGGCGTCGCCGACCAGGCCTGGCTGGACTGCATCCTGCATCACCATGAAAACGAGGACGGCAGCGGCTATCCGCTGCGCAAGTCGGGCGCGCAGATCCCGCCGCTGGCGCGCCTGCTGGCGCTGGCCGACCGCTATTGCGCCCGCGTGGCCGAGCGCGCCTGGCGCAAGACCATGAGCCCGCACGCCGCCCTGCGCGACCTGCTGCTGGAATCGAAGGTGACGGTCGATGGCAACCTGGCCGCGCTGCTGATACGCGAGCTGGGCATTTATCCGATCGGCACCTATGTGCGGCTGATTAACGGCGAGATCGGCGTGGTGTCGCGCCGCGGCCTGCAATCGACCACGCCGCATGTGGAATCGGTGATCGGCCCGCGCGGCGCGCCGCTGGAGGTGTTCCTGCAACGCGATACGCGCGCCGAGCTGCACGGCATCCGTGAAGTGCTGAGCCTGGCGCAGCTGGCGACGCTGCAGGCGCCGCCGCTGCGCATGGAGCAGGTGTGGGGCCGCAGCGCCGCCGTTTAGACTAGTTCAGCAGCGCGCCCAGCCGGCCCTGCTGCGCCAGGTCGCGCAGCACGCGGATGGTGTCGATATCCGACTCCTGGTAGGCGGAGCGGCGGAAATCGTCGTACATCGCGTTGGCGGCGTCGGTCGCCGCGTCGTGGCCGTCGTCGTACTGGAAGCGCACGTACAGCGTGTCGGCGGTCGGCGTTTCGATGCTCATCGTCAGGCTGGACTGGCTGATGTCCTGCTGCGCCGCCACTTCGTAGCGCACCTGGCGCATCGGCTCCAGCACCACGCGGTCTTCGATGACCAGCTTGCCGTAGGTGAGGCGGCGGCGGAAACCGTTCTCGGTGCGTTCGTCGATGACGCACTCGTCCAGATGCGGCACGAACAGCTTGGGCGATTCGGCGCGCAGCACCAGGCCGCTCCACAGTTGCTCGAGGCTGAGCGCATCGATCAGCGGATTCAGCGGATCGTTAATTTCTATTAAATGTTCGAATTTCATAAAGAAGCCATGTCAAAGCCAGGCGCACGCGCGCCTCATCCCCGCATGGTAACGCATCTGTCACCAAGACGACTGCGCCCGCTCAGGCGATGCCCTCGTCCCAAAAGGGTTCCGGCCCGAAGCGCCGGCTGAAGAAGTCGATGAAGGCCTGGCTCTTGGGCGGCAGGAAACGGCGGTTCAGGTAGACGGCGGAAATCACCGAATCGGTGGTCTGGTAGCCGGGCAACACCCGCACCAGGGCGCCGCTGCGCAGCTGGTCCGCGACCAGCCAGGTCGACGACAGGCCGATGCCCAGCCCGGCGATGGCGGCGTCGCGCAGCGCTTCGCCGTTGTCGCTGCGGAAGCGGCCGCCGACGCGCACCAGCAGCTCGCTGCCGTCGCGTTCGCGCAGCCGCCACGGATTCATCGCTTGCAGCACCAGGCATTCGTGCTGCAACAGGTCGGACGGCTGCTGCGGCACGCCGCGCCGGCGCAGGTAGTCGGGCGAGGCGCACAGCACCAGTTTGCTCGGCGCCAGCGGCCGCGCCACCAGCGCCGAATCGCGCAGCGGGCCGACGCGGATGGCGACATCGATGCCGTCCGCCGCCAGGTCGTGGGTGCTGTCGGACAGGCGCAGGTCCAGCTGCACGCCGGGGTGTTCTTCCAGGAACTGCGCCACCTCGGGCACGATGTACAGCCTTCCGAAGGTCACCGAGGCCGCCACCCGCAGCAGGCCCTGCGCCTGGGCGTTGCCGTGGCCGACCGCCGCCGACGCCTGCTCGGCCGCGTCCAGCAGCGCCACGGCGCGTTCCAGGAACACTTCGCCGTCCTGCGTGACGGTGATCTGGCGCGTGGTCCGGTGCAGCAGGCGCGCGCCCAGCTGCTTTTCCAGCTGCGCCATGCGGGTGCTGGAGGCGGCCGGCGACAGGCCGAACTCGCGCCCGGCGGCGGACAGGTTGCGGGTCGCGCATACCCGCACAAACAGCGCCACGTCGGTCAGGTCCAGAGCCATTTTATTGATTTGATGAAGAATGATTTCATCATTATGCCAATTATCAAAGTAAATGCGGCGATCCATACTGCGTCCATCAAAACTTTTTATCTGGAGCAAACCATGAAAGCCATCGCCGTCGCCAATACCGTCCTGCAAGACGTGGAAATCGCCGTGCCTGTCGCCAGCGGCCACGACCTGCTGGTCAAGATCGAAGCCGTTTCCGTCAACCCGGTCGACACCAAGGTGCGCGCCGGCGAAGCGGCCGATGCCGCCCCGCGCGTGCTGGGCTGGGACGCCGCCGGCACCGTGACCGCGGTCGGCCCGGACGTGACCCTGTTCAAGGTGGGCGACGCGGTCTACTACGCCGGCAGCATCGTCCGCCCGGGCGCCAACAGCGAATTCCACCTGGTCGACGAGCGCATCGTCGGCCGCAAGCCGGCCAGCCTGGACTTCAACCACGCCGCCGCCCTGCCGCTGACCTCGATCACGGCCTGGGAAGCGCTGTTCGACCGCCTGGCGATCCGCCGCGACGGCGCCGACGCCGGCAAGCGCGCGCTGATCATCGGCGGCGCCGGCGGCGTCGGTTCGATCGCGATCCAGCTGGCCAAGCAACTGGCTGGCCTGACCGTGATCGCCACCGCCTCGCGTCCGGCATCGGCCCAGTGGGTGCGCGAACGGGGCGCCGACCACGTGATCGACCACAACGGCGACATGGCGGCGCAGCTGCTGGCGCTGCAGATCGCCAGCGTCGACTACGTGCTGTGCCTGAGCGACACCGACCCGCACTTCGACGCCATCGCGCAGGTGATCGCGCCGCAGGGCAAGGTGGTCAGCATCGTCCACAACACCGCGCCGCTGGACATGGACCAGCTGTTCGCCAAGAGCGTGACCTGGGTGTGGGAAATGATGTTCACCCGCTCGATGTTCGGCACGCCGGACATGATCGAACAGCACCAGTTGCTCGACGAGGTGGCCGCGCTGATCGACGCCGGCAAGCTCAAGACCACGCTGGGCGAGGTCTACGGCAAGATCAGCGCCGCCAACCTGCGCCGCGCGCATGAGGCGCTGGAAAGCCGCCGCACCATCGGCAAGATCGTGTTGTCGGGATTTTAAGAGCCGGCGTATCGACGTCATTCCCGCTTGCGCGGGAACGACGGCGGCGGCGCGGGGCTGTACAATGGCTGGCTGTTCCCTAGCCAGATCGTTGCCCGATGTCCAAAGCCCCCCAATTCGGTCTTAATGTCCCGCAGAGCGAGGCCGTCATGTACCTGGACGGCCCCTGCCTGGTGCTGGCCGGCGCGGGCTCGGGCAAGACGCGCGTGATCACCCAGAAGATCGCCCACCTGATCGAGGACCGCGGCTACGATCCGCGCACCATCGCCGCGCTGACCTTCACCAACAAGGCGGCGCTGGAGATGCAGGAGCGTATCGCCAAGCTGCTCAAGCAGCCCCGGCAGGCGAAGCAGCTGACGGTCTCGACCTTCCACTCGCTGGGCGTCAAGATCCTGCGCCAGGAAGCCAACGGCGTCGGCCTCAAGGACCGTTTCTCCATCATGGACAGCGACGATTGCGGCTCGCTGATCCAGGACATGGCGATCACCACCGACAAGCAGGTGGTGCGGCGCATACAGACCGACATTTCGCTGTGGAAGAACGGCCTGGTCGATCCGACGGTCGCGCTGCACAACGCCAAGGACGAGGACGAGGCGCAGTCGGCGCGCATCTACGCCAGCTACGTGGCGACCCTGTCGGCCTACCAGGCGGTGGACTTCGACGACCTGATCCGCCTGCCGGTGGAACTGTTCCGCGACAACGAGCCGGTGCGCGACAAGTGGCAGCGCCGCCTGCGCTACCTGCTGATGGACGAGTACCAGGACACCAACACTTGCCAGTACGAGCTGGTCAAGCTGCTGGTGACGGGCATCGGCAAGAAGCCGATGTTCACCGCCGTGGGCGACGACGACCAGGCGATCTACGCCTGGCGCGGCGCCTCGGTGGAAAACCTGAAGACGCTGCAGACCGACTTCCCCGACCTGCAGGTGATCAAGCTGGAGCAGAACTACCGCTCCACCACCCGCATCCTGCAGGCAGCCAACGCGGTGATCGGCAACAACCCCAAACTGTTCGAGAAATCGCTGTGGTCCGAGCACGGCCTGGGCGAGCCGATCAACGTGCTCGGCATGGCCAACGACGACCAGGAAGCCGAGCAGGTGGCGATCATGATCTCGGCCGACCACTTCCAGCGCAAGAACAAGTGGTCCGACTACGCCATCTTGTACCGCGGCAACCACCAGGCGCGCGTGATCGAGCAGTGCCTGCGCAAGGAACGCATCCCGTACACGATCTCCGGCGGCCAGAGCTTCTTCGACAAGGCCGAGATCAAGGACATCATCAGCTACCTGCGTCTGCTGGCCAACACCGACGACGATCCGGCCTTCATCCGCGCCGTGACCACGCCGCGGCGCGGCGTCGGCCAGTCGACGCTGGAGACGCTGGGCACCTTCTCCGGCCAATGGCAGTGCTCGCTGTTCGAGGCGGTGTTCAAGGGCGGCATCGAAGGCTTGCTGAACGACCGCCAGCTGCTGCCGCTGCGCGAGTTCTGCAACTTCATCAACAACCTGGAGGCGCGCGCCAGCCGGCCCGGCCCGAGCGGCAGCGGCGACAACGCGGCCCAGGTGCTGGACGACTTGCTGGAAGCGATCAACTACGAATCCTTCCTCTACGATATGTTCGACGAGCGCGCCGCCCAGAGCAAGTGGCAGAACGTGCTGGAGTTCACCAACTGGCTCAAGGAGCGCGGCCGTGGCGGCAAGGACCGCGACAGCGAAGAGAAAAACGTGCTGGAGCTGACGCAGATGGTGGCGCTGATGTCCATGCTCGAAGGCCAGGATGAGGACCCGGATGCGGTGCGCATGTCGACCCTGCACGCGTCGAAGGGACTGGAGTATCCGCACGTGTTCCTGGTCGGCGTGGAGGAAGGCATCCTGCCGCACAAGGGCGACCCCGACGCGCCGGCCGAGACCATCGCCGCCCGCGTGCAGGAAGAGCGGCGCCTGATGTACGTCGGCATCACGCGCGCGCAGCGCACCTTGCAGATCACCTGGTGCAAGAAGCGCAAGCGCGCGGGCGAGCAGGTGCATTGCGATCCGTCGCGCTTCATCAAGGAGATGGAGCTCGACGTCGGCAACGCCGTGCCGGCCGAGTCCGAGGTGCTGACGCCGAAGGAGCGGCTGGCACGGATGAAGGAACTATTAACCACACCGAAGACGTAGTCGAGCTGGGCTTTGTGCTAGCATCGGTATGTGCCAATCTGGCGCGACTCCAATGGAGGTGACACATGCGTACCAAGCTCATTGCGTCTGTCGTTTTCTTTTGCTCCCTGCTGCCGGCCGCCCGCGCCGCCGACGTCGCCACCAAAGCTGAAGCGGAGGCGATGGTGCACAAAGCCCTGCAGTTCCTGAAGGCCAATGGCAAGGACAAGACCTACAGCGAAATCGACAGGAAGGATGGCCCGTTCACCGACCGCGATCTGTACCTGACCGTGTACGGCATGAATGGCGTGGTGCGCGCGCACGGCGCCAACGCCAAGATGATCGGCAAGAACCTGCTGGAAATTAAGGACGTCGACGGCAAGGCCTTCGTCAAGGAACGCGTCGAGCTGGCGAAGAAAAAGCAGCCGTTCTGGCAGGACTACAAGTTCACCAATCCGGTCAGCGGCCAGATCGAGCCGAAGTCCATGTACTGCGTGCCGGAAGAGGACCTGGTGGTGTGCGGCGGGGTCTACCTCAAGTGAGGCCGCTAAGGCGGTAGAATGCGTGCTTTCCAGCAGGGAGTATGCCGTGAGCACCAACGAAGACCGCTTTATCGATATTGAAATCAAACTGGCGCACCAGGAGCACATCGTCGAGTCGCTGAACCAGCGCGTCTACGAGCAACAGCAGCAGATCGACAAGCTCGAGCAGATGTGCGCGGCGCTGGTGCAACATGTGCGCGACCAGGCGCAGGGCGGCGGCGGTGGCGGCGCGCTGGCGCACGAACCGCCTCCGCACTACTGATCAGGCCAGCACGGCTCGCAGCGCCTCGACCACGATCGCATGGTCTTCGGCCTGGCGCAGGCCGGAGACGGTGGCCGTGCCGATCAGGCCGACATTCCTGACCACCACCGGGAACGAGCCGCCGTAGGGCGCGTACTCTTTCGGGTCCAGGTATTTCACTTCCTCGAACGCCACGCCGCGATTCTTATAATCGGTGCCGATCTGGAACGAGCAGCGGCCGAAGCGGGTCACCACATTGCTCTTGCGGCGTATCCAGTCGGCCTGGTCGGGCGTGGCGCCCTGCATCGCGTGGTGGAACAGCACCTTGCCGTTGACCGTCACGTTGACGGTGACGCTTTTCTCGCCTTGCCTGGCCAGCTCGACCACCTTCAGGCCCAGCGCCAGCGCGGTGTCGCTGGTGAAGGCGGTGAATTGCAGTTCCTTTTCCTGCTGCGCCAGGGTTTCCAGCAGCTCGGCATAATTTTCCATCGTTGATCCTTTTCCGGTACAAGACGGCAGTGTAGCCGAGCCGGCCGGGCTAGCGGCCGCCAAGTGGAAAAAGTCCGGCCCATAGCGTATCCTTAATGTTTCAAATTTAAAAACCGGCAGGATGGGCGCGGCGTGTCGAATTCGCGGGCCGCCGTTCGTCGTAGGTTGCAGAGGGATGTCCTCTCACTCACAGGAGATACGAATATGACTACCAATACTGTACAACTGCAACGGGTACTGAAGGCCAAGGCGGAGCGCGTCTACCGGGCCTTCCTGGATGCCGACGCGCTGGCCAAGTGGCTGCCGCCGCACGGCTTCACCGGCAAGGTGCATGCGCTGGACGCCAGGGTGGGCGGCGGCTACCGCATGTCGTTCACCAACTTCACCACCGGCGACGGCCACCACTTCGGCGGCGAGTACCTGGAGCTGGTGCCCAACGAGCGCCTGGTTTACACCGGCAAGTTCGACGATCCCAACCTGCCCGGCAGCATGCAGACCACGGTGACCTTGCGCGAGGTGTTCTGCGGCGTCGAGCTGAAGGTGGTGCAGCAAGGCATACCGGCGATGATTCCGGCCGAAGCCTGTTACCTGGGCTGGCAGGAATCGTTGCAGCTGCTGGCGCAACTGGTGGAGCCTGAGATACGCCAGTGACGCCGTCATGGCCGTCTCAAGACGGGCAACGCGTTCGGCGATGCTGTGCTGTTCTTGCTGGGGAGGATTATTGCCATTCATGGTGGACTCCTTGGCGGCATCCACCACTCTACGCCGGCTATCGTGCGCGGCATAGCGCGCACGATAGCTGCAGGTCTCCATGGTTCGGCGGCCCGGGCAGTGAAGTCCGCGTCACCGCAGCGCGGCGTTGCCCCAGCTGACCGGCAAGTGCTCATTGGCGCCGGCCGCGCTGCGCGCCACCAGCTCGACCAGCTTGACACCGGCGACATCGGCGTTCAACGCCTGCGCCGGCTGGCCCCGGCGTAAAGGCTTGCTCTTAGCCAGCAGCTTGCCGTCGCCGTAGACCAGGAACGTGACGTCGTGCGCTCCATCCTGTGCGGAGTCGTCCACCCCCACCTTGGTGCTTAGGCTGCGATAGCCCTGGTTGCGCACCTCCAGCCGCGAATTGGCCAGGATGCCGATGCCGGCGGCGTATGGCGCGCCGGCGATCCGCAGTGTCTGGCCGTACGGCGTGCTGTCCGCGCGTGCGCCGCCCCAGCCCGCATACATCGGCCGCTCGCCCGCGCCCTTGGTGCCGCTCCAGCCGGACGAGGAGCGGAAGATGGTCGGATCGGCTTGCGGCCTGAGCACGCCGTCCACCGCCGGATTCACGCTGCCCGGCTGTTCCGACAGATAGATGCCCTGCGCCAGTGCCCGCGTACCCTGGACACGGAAGATCCGCGTCTCGCGCGGCGCCACCCGCAACTTGGTCTCGTTGGTGAAGGTGCTGTCCGCCTTGGACCAGAGATCGGTCAGCGTGACCGGCGCGTCGTTGCGGAGCTTCAGCTGCTCGGCGGTCAGGTCGACCTCGATCGGCGCCAGTCCCCGGTTGAACAGCGCGACCGCCTTCTGGCCCGAGGCCAGCTGTTTGACCAGGATCTGCAGATCGTCGGCGTCATAGGCGAGCGTCGCCTGGTTGCCGGCCGGGTCCTGGTTGAGCGCGATGATGTCGGCGTTGCCGACGATGTCCATCAGCGGCTGCGGCATGGTCCGCAGGTCGGCGCCCAGCATCAGCGGCGAGTTCAGCATGGCCCACAAGGCGAAATGCGATTTCGCCTCCACCAGATGGCTGGCGTCGAAGTCGGCGGTGCCGATGAACAGCATGTCGGGATCGTTCCAGCTGCCGGGATGCGCGTACAACTCGCGTCTTGCCGCACTGTCGAAATTGCTCAGCAGGCGGGCCCACGACGGCCGGATGTCGTCGCTGGTGCGCGAAAGATTGCCATAGTTTTTACCCCAGGCGCGCACGTCGGCGGCGCCCCAGATGCATAGCGACAACAGGAAGTCGCCATCCGGCTTGTTGCGCTTGAGCGCCGCGTTAATCTGCGTGAATTCCGCCTGCACCGCCGGAATGTCGGAACGGCTCACCGATTCCAGGTCCAGCACGGGCGGCAACGCGCGGTACTGGCCTGAACGCACCTTGGGATTCCAGGCGTCGAAGGCGCGCAGGCCGCAGCCGTCGACCTTGATGAAGTCGAAGCCCCAGTCGGAGAAATACAGCGCGATATCCTGGTCGATATGGCCGTACAGGCCGATTTCGCGTTCGAGCACGCTGCCCTTCGGCAGGTCGGTCTCGTCGCCGGAGTAGGCCTGGGAACAGGTGTTGCGGCCGAGATCCGAATAGATGCCGGCCTTGAGCCCCATCGCGTGCAGCTTGTCGGTGAAGGGGCGGAAGCTGGTGGCGCCGCCCTGCAGCGCCGACGGGAAACGCTCGGCGCGGATCGCCAGGCGGCCGTCCGGCATCTGGCGGCGCGCCGCCCAGCCGTCGTCGATGTTGATGTAGCGGTAGCCGCGCGCGGCCAGTCCGGTGTCGACGATGCGCTGGGCCGAGCCGAGGATCTTGGCCTCGTCGATGTCGGTGCCGAAGGCGTTCCAGCTGCTCCATCCCATCGGCGGCGTGGCGGCGCGGCCGGCGGTGTAGGCGCTCCAGCGCGCCGCCGGCGCCAGCGGATCGGCCGCCGCCTGCAGCGTGGCGGCGGCCAGCCACAGGGTCAGCAGCGCCAGGCGGGGCGGGCGGGGCGGGCGGCGTGGGCTTGTTTGCATCATGTTCTCCTGGTTATTTTTGTATCGCGAGCTCGAAGGTGCCGACCGGCTGATCGGCGCCGCTGTACAGATTGACGAACGGCGCGTCGGCCCAGGCGTGGCGCACGTGGGTGACGTCGGCCGCGCCGGCGCCGGGCAGCACCACGGTGTCGCCGGCCACGCGCGCTACGGCGTAGCGGCAGCGCGTGCCCGCGCACACTTCAAAGCCGATCGCGCGGTCGGACGAATAGGTCGCCAGGCCGCCGCCCGTGTCGCGGAAGGCGATGACGATGTCGTCGCCGCTGCGCCGTGCCGACACCGGATAGGGGCTGCCGGGCGCCGTCGGTTCGCCGTAGGCGACGGCCCGCGCCGCGCGCGCCAGCCGCTCGCCGACCACCGTCTTTTGCGTCGGATGGATGTCGAAGCGGTCGCCGACGTCCAGCGTGACGGCGAGCGCCGCATGGGCGTCCTGCGCCACGGCCGCAGCCTGGGCGTCGCGCAGCTCGGCCCAGCTCGACTGGCCCGGCGTCCTGGCCGTCGCGCCGAACGCGGGCAGCTGCGCGACCACGAACGGCAGCGCCGGCTGCTCGAAGCGCCGGCGCCAGTCGCGCATCAGCAGCGGCAGCAGCGCGCGATATTCCTGCGCCGCGCCGGCGTTCGCTTCACCCTGGTACCACGCCACGAGCTTGAATTTATACCCGGCCAGGGGGGCGATCATGCCGTTGTACAGCGTGGTGAGGCTGGTCGGCACATCCCACGGCGCCGGCGCCACCGACAGGCCGCGCAAGGCGCTGCCGCGCTGAACCTTCCACGCGGCCGGCAGCGCGATCACCTGGCCATCCGCCGTGCCGATGTTGCGGCTGTCCGGCTGGCCGGACAGGCCGCCGCCCTGCCCGCCGCTCAGCACGCGCACGGCGATCACGTTGCGGCCGGGCCGGAACACGCCGGCCGGCACGGCATAGTCGCGCCAGATCCAGGGGATGCTGGCGCCGCCCACGCGCACGCCGTTGACCCAGGTGCTGTCGTAGGTGTCGACCGGGCCCAGGCGCAGCGCGTTGGCCGCCTTGGCCTGGGCTTCGGTCAGCGTGACGGCCGTGCGGTACCAGGCCACGCCGTCGAAGTCCTGGAAGCCGGCCAGGCCGCTGTCCTTCCACGATCCGGTCGGCGTGACGCCGGGCCAGGCGGCATCGTCGAAGTCCGGCGCGATCCAGGCGCGCTGCGCGGCGGCGGCCGGATCGTGGGCGCGCCACCAGGCCTCGCTGCGCGCATCCTCGGCGCGCATGCCGGCGGCCGGGTCGGCGCCGTATTGCGCGACGGCGGCCACGCCCGCCGTGTAGTGGCCGAGGGTGCGCAGCGATTCGGCCCCGATCCAGCCCTGGATCGTGGTGCCGCCCCAGCTGGCGTTGACCAGGCCCACCGGGATCTTGTAGCGGGCCTGCAGCGCGCGCGCCATGTAGTAGCAGACGGCGGAGGCGTCGCCGACCGTTGCCGGCGTCAGCGGCGTCCACGCCACCGGACCCTTGAGTTCGTCCTGCGGCGTTGCCGCGCTGTGTTTGGGAATGTTCAGGTAGCGCATGTGGTCGTTGGCCGCGCCGTACGTCGCGCCCATGGCGTTGGTCGACGCGTTCACCGCGAATTCCATGTTGGACTGGCCCGAGCACAGGTAGACGTCGCCGACCAGCAGATCGCTGCGGCTGAGCTGCCGCCCGTCCGACGCCACCGTCAGCACGTACGGCCCGCCGGCCGGCTGCGGCGGCAGCTCGACCCGCCATTTGCCGTGCGCGTCGGCGCTGCCGCTGGCCTGGTGGGCGCCGAGCGTCACGGTCAGCTGGCGCCCGGCGCCGGCCGTGCCCCAGATGGCGATGGGCTGGTCGCGCTGCAGCACGGCGTGGTCGGAAAACACTCTTGCCAGGCCGAGCTGCGCCGCCTGGGCGGGCAGGCCGGCGCAGCCGAGGGCAAGCGCCAGCAGGGGCGCGGTGGTGCGCATGGTCGCCATCATGGTTCCTCATCGTTGGGAGCGCCCTCCAACATTTGGCGGGCCAGGCCGGATTCTGCGATCTTGTCCGCCGGCGAGCAATTATGAAAACGCCCAAAGGGCGCAACATTATTGAGGAAAACAGCCGGCATGGATTTTGGACCGACGCCTGAGCCGATAGAATGGGCGCTCTTCAATGCGAGGACTACCATGACGAATATGCTTCTGCGCGCCGCTGTGGCGTTGGCCCTGGCGTCCCTGTGCGCGGCTTCGATGCCTGCGAGCGCGCAGGCCGCCGCACCGGCCGTTGCGGCCGCCACCCGCAGCGCGCGCGGCCTGCTGGTGACCACCGCGCAGGGGACCGTGCGGATCGAGCCCTGGAGCGAGCGCATCGTGCACGTGCTGGTGGGTCCGGCGGCGGCATGGGATGGCAACTACAACCCGGCCGTGATCGCCCGGCCGGGCAATGTCGCGTGGACCGTCAGCGAAACGCCGGACTACCACCAGTTGTCGACGGCCGCGCTGTCGGTGCGGGTGGCCAAGGCCGGCGGCGCCGTCAGCTTCTACGATGCGCACGGCAAGCCGCTGCTGGCGGAGGCCGGGCGCGAGACGTCGAAAGCCGGCGTCATGCAGGGCTTCGACTATGCCGGCCCGGTCTTCGGGCTGGGCCAGCACCAGAACGGCAAGCTGGACTACCGCGGCACGTCGGTGCGCCTGCAGCAGGCCAACCGCGACGTGGCGGTGCCGATGCTGACCACGCCCGAAGGCTTCGGCATCCTGTGGAACAACGCCTCGGTCACCCAGGTCGAGGCCGGCCTGCCGGCCGGGCCGTATCCGCTGGTGATACGCTCCGAGGCGGGGCAGGGGGTCGACTACCATTTCATCCTCGGCCCGGAACTGGACCAGGTGGTGGCCGGCTACCGCGAACTGACCGGGCGCGCGCCGATGATGGCGCGCTGGACCTGGGGCCTGTGGCAGTCGAAGGAGCACTACGCGACCCAGGCCGAGCTGCTCGACATCGCCGCGCGCTACCGCGCGCTGCAGGTGCCGCTGGACGCCGTGGTGCAGGACTGGCAGTACTGGCGGCCGGGCGCCTGGGGCGAGCACCGGATGGACCCGGCGCGCTACCCGGACCCGAAGGGCATGCTCGACCAGCTGCATGCGCAGCACGTGCACGCCATCGTTTCGGTCTGGGCCAGGTTCGACGCCGGCACCCGCAACGCGGCCGAGCTGGAGAAGGCGGGCGTGCTGTATCCCGAGCTGTACAACAACGTCTACCCGGCCGGCAAGGGCCGCTGGTACGACGCCTACGCGCCGCGCGGCCGCCAGCTGTACTGGGAGCAGATCGGCCGCACGCTGGGCCAGGACGGCTGGGACGGCTGGTGGCTGGACGCCAGCGAGGCCGAACTGGGCGGATGGTGGGGCCAGATGCGCGACGTCGCCACCGCCGCCGGTCCCGGCGCCCAGGTGTACAACGCCTATCCGCTGCTGCACACGACGGCCGTGTTCGAAGGCTCGGCGCGGGCGGCGCCGGCCAAGCGGCCCCTGATCCTGACCCGTTCGGCCTACAGCGGCCAGCAGCGCAACGCCGCCATCACCTGGTCGGGCGACACCATGGGCACGTGGGACGTGCTGCGCGCCCAGCTGCCGGCGGCGCTGAACTTCACGCTGAGCGGCATCCCGTATTGGTCGGCCGACATCGGCGGTTTCTTCGGCGGCAATCCGGCCGATCCCGCGTATGCCGAGCTGTACACGCGCTGGTACCAGTTCGGCGCCTTCAATCCGATGTTCCGCGTGCACGGCACCGGCGACGCCAAGGAGATCTGGCGCTTCGATCCGGCCACGCAGCAGATCCTGCGCGACATCACGCGGCTGCGCTACCGCCTGCTGCCCTACATCTACGCGGCGTCGTGGGACGTCACCAGCCGCCACGGCACGATGATGCGCGCGCTGGCGATGGACTTCCGCACCGACGCCCAGGCGGTCGCCACGGCCGACCAGTACATGTTCGGCACGGCGCTGATGGTGGCGCCGGTCACGTCGCCGCACACGGACGTGCGCACCGTCTACCTGCCGGCGCAGAACGACTGGTTCGATTTCTGGACCGGCCGGCGCTACGCCGGCGGCAAGGTGATCGCCGCCAGGGCCGACATCGCGACGATACCGCTGTTCGTCCGCGCCGGCAGCATCCTGCCGCTGGGACCGGTGCTGCAGTATGCGGACCAGCCGAGCGGGCAGCCGCTCGAGCTGCGCGTCTATCCCGGCCGCGACGGCAGCGTCGAGCTGTACGACGACGCCGGCGACGGCCAGGGCTATGCCCGCGGCGAGCAGGCGACCCGGCGCATCACGTGGACCCAGGCCGGCGGCAAGCTGACCATCGCGCCGTGGCAGGGCAGCTTCCCCGGCATGCGCCGCGAGCAGGCCTTCGTGCTGCGCTGCGCGGCCGCGCCCGGCGGCAAGGGCGTGCGCGTGGTGGCCGGCAGCGCAGCGGTCGAGGTGTCCCTGCCGGGGTGCCGCTGAGCGGCGGCATCCGCCTTTTGCCGGCTTGCTTGTCGCAACAGCTTGCATCACAATGCGCTGATCGATAAAGGAGCGGCGCATGGGCAAGGGCAGGTTGGAAGCATTCAGCGATGGCGTGATCGCCATCATCATCACCATCATGGTGCTGGAACTGAAGGTGCCGCACGGCGCGGACTGGGCGGCGTTGCAGCCTTTGTGGCCGGTGTTCCTCAGCTATGTGCTGAGCTTTGTCTACGTCGGCATTTACTGGAACAACCACCATCATCTGATCCACACCGTCAGCAAGATCACCGGCGGCGCGCTGTGGGGCAATCTGCATTTGCTGTTCTGGCTGTCGCTGGTGCCGTTCGTGACCAGCTGGGTCGGCGAGAACCACTTCGCCGCGCTGCCGCTGGCCTGCTACGGCTTCATCCTGTTCATGGCCAGCAGCGCCTACTTCATCCTGGCCAAGTGCCTGGCCACCAACAACGAGGCGCTGCGGCTGGCGCTGGGCAAGGACCGCAAGGGCAAGCTGTCCTCGCTGCTGTATTTGGTCGGCATAGTCTTGTCGCTGGTCGAGCCGATGGCCGGTTTCGCGCTCTACGTGATCGTGGCGATGATCTGGTTTATTCCGGACCGCCGTTTCGAGCATCGCTAGCATGCTGGTGTAAGGCCTTCTGTTTGGCCTTGCTGAGCGACTCCAGCGCGCGGCGGTAGGAGCCGGCCACCAACTCGGCCAGGTAGTCGGCCGGGAACTTGCGCACGTCGACGATGCTCACCCAGTGAAAGCGCCCCATGTAGCGCGCCGGCTTCACGCCCGGCACGTCGGTCAGCTCCAGGAAGCGGTCCGGCGTCACGCGCAGGCTGAAGCGCCAGCGTTCCGGCTCGCTGGTCTTGAAGTAGGCGAAGGTCTTGCCTTCGACCTTGTAGACCAGGATATTCGACGGTTCGCCGTGCAGTGTTGCCACCGCGCCGGGGTATTGCTGGCAATGTCGTTTCAGCTGTTGCGTGTTCATTTCTGCGGCGATGTTGCAAGGGGAGCCTCAGTGTAGCCGTAAAAATGCCAATCCGACAAAGCATTCTTCGGAAAAAGCCCCTACTTTCCAATCAAGTGCAGTGCAGCATTTTTTGCCAGTGACTGCCGCCATATCACCCTGATATCATCTGGCGCTTCCATGCTGCGCTTCGCTGCGTCAGCGTTTTTCCTCGGCGTTTAATGAAAGATTCCATCATGTCCCGTCCTCAAGTGCTCGTCATCGCGGCCGCCCTCGGCCTGGCCTTCTCGCAGACCGTGCTGGCTGCACCAGCTCCCGCCGCCGCGCTGGCCGGCAACCCGCTGGCCGCCGCCAGCACGCTGCCGTTCCACTACCCGGCATTTGACAAGATCAAGGATGAGCATTTCAAGCCAGCCTTTATCGAAGGCATGCGCATCCAGCTGAAGGAAATCGCAGCGATCGCCGACAACAAGAAGCCGGCCACGTTCGAGAACACCATCGTCGCCATGGAAAAATCCGGCGAGCTGCTGACCCGCGTGCAAACCATCTTCGGCAACCTGCAAGGCGCCAACACCAACGACAAGCTGGACGCGATCGATAGCGAGATGTCGCCCAAGCTGGCGGCCCATGGCGACGCCATCTACCTGAACGCCAAGCTGTACGCCCGCGTGAAGTCGCTGTACGACCAGCGCGACCAGCTCAAGCTCGACCCGGAATCGAAGCACCTGCTGGAACGCTACCACACCGATTTCGTCCGCGCCGGCGCCAAGCTGTCCAACGCCGACAAGGAAAAGCTCAAGACCCTCAACGGCGCCATCGCCACGCTGCAAACCACCTTCACCCAGAACGTGCTGAAGGAAACCAACGCCTCGGCGCTGGTGGTCGACACCCGCGCAGAACTGGCCGGCATGACCGACGCCGCCATCGACGCGGCGGCGGCGGCCGCCAAGGCCAAGGGCATGGACGGCAAGTTCCTGGTCGCGCTGGTCAACACCAGCGGCCAGCCGCCGCTGGCGGTGCTGACCAACCGCGCCGTGCGCGAACGCCTGATGGCCGCGTCGCTGACGCGCGGCAGCCACGGCGGCGAGTTCGACAGCCGCGAGGTGGTGCTGAAGATCGCCAAGGCGCGCGCCGAGAAGGCCACCCTGCTGGGCTACGCCAACTTCGCCGCCTATTCGCTGGAAGACCAGACCGCGCACGACACCGCCGCCGTCAACAAGCTGCTGGGCGAGCTGGCCAAGCCGGCCGTCACCAACGCCAAAAAAGAAGCGGCCGACCTGCAAGCCGTGGTCGACGCCGACAAGGGCGGCTTCCAGATCGACGCCTCCGACTGGGCCTACTACACCGACAAGGTGCGCGCCCAGCGCTTCGCCTTCGACGAGAACCAGCTGAAGCCCTACTTTGAGCTCAACAACGTGCTGACCAAGGGCGTGTTCTATGCCGCCGGCAAGCTGTACGGCCTGTCGTTCAAGGAACGCAAGGACCTGCCGGTGTACAACCCGGATGTGCGCGTGTTCGACGTGTTCGACGCCGACGGCAAGCAACTGGCCATCTTCATCGCCGACATGTATGCCCGCAGCAACAAGCAGGGCGGCGCCTGGATGAACGAGTACAGCTCGCAATCGTCGCTGCTGGGCACGCACTCGGTGGTGGCCAACCACCTCAACATTCCGAAGCCGCCGGCCGGCGAACCGACGCTGCTGACCTACGACGAAGTCAAGACCGCCTTCCACGAGTTCGGCCACGCGCTGCACGGCATGTTCTCCAACGTCAAGTACCCGCGCTTCTCCGGCACCAGCGTGCCGCGCGACTTCGTCGAATATCCATCGCAGGTCAACGAGATGTGGGCGGTGTGGCCCGAGGTTCTTTCCAACTACGCCAAGCACTACCAGACCGGCGCGCCGATGCCGAAGGAACTGTTGGACAAGGTCATCGCCTCGAAGAAATTCAACCAGGGCTTTTTGACCACCGAGTACCTGTCGGCCTCGCTGCTGGACCAGCGCTGGCACCAGCTGACGCCGGCGCAGATCCCGACCGACGTGCTGGCCTTTGAGGCGGCTTCGCTGAAGGACATGGGCGTGGACTTCGCGCCGGTGCCGCCGCGCTACCGCACCACCTACTTCTCGCACAGCTTCTCCGGCGGCTACTCGGCCGGCTACTACGCCTACCTGTGGTCCGAGAAACTGGACGCCGACACCGTCGAATGGTTCAAGGAAAAAGGCGGCCTGAAGCGCGAGAACGGCGACTGGTTCCGCGCCAAGCTGCTGTCGCGCGGCGGCACCGACGATGCGATGAATTTGTTCCGCAACTTCCGCGGCCGCGATCCTATCATCGAGCCGCTGCTGGAGCGGCGTGGCCTGACCGGTAAATAAGCCCAAGCGGCGCAAGGAACCATGGGCCGGACTCGATTTGTGTAAGAATCGAGTCCGGCCCTTTCATTTTGTGAGTAAGATAGAACTATGAGCAACGAACTGCACGGCGTGACGCTGGAAGCCATCGTGACCCGTTTGCACGCGCATTACGGCTGGGAACAGCTGGGGCTACGGATCGACATCAATTGCTTCATCAGCGATCCGAGCATCAAGTCCAGCCTGAAATTTTTACGCAAGACACCGTGGGCCCGCGCCAGAGTCGAAGAACTCTACGTCGCCACGACATTTACCGACTAGGGAATTATTATGGACAGCAATCTGAAGACTTCACTGAGTTCCCTGCGCAGCCAGCTGGCCGGCGCCGGTCCGATCGACGACGAACTGCAGGAACTGCTGACGCAGCTGGACGGCGACATCAAGCAACTGCTGGAGCGCCGCGCCGCCGCCGCCGAAGCCAACCCGGGCGAGAGCACCACCTTCGGCCTGGCCGAACGCACCCAGGAAATTTCCGCCAAGTTCGCCGCCCAGCATCCGCAACTCGAGCCGGCCCTGCGCGAATTGGGCAATATCCTGTCCAGCATGGGGATCTAAAGCAGGCGGGAGGACCCGGGGAATCCAGGTCCCCGGGCAGCCGGCGTTACGGAAACGCCAGCATCGGCGGTTCCATACCGCCAAAGCTGATTTCGGGATGACGCTTGGCGATCATCTCTTCGATTTCTTCGACGCGCCGCACCGGCACGTCCACCATCAACAGTACCTGGCCCTGCTCGATGCGCGGCGTGAACTGCTTGAGCCGGGTGTTCGGCACGGCCGCCGCGTTCATGCCGGAGGCCCAGCCGCCGAAGATCGCCCCGCCCACGGCCACCAGCAGGATGGCGGCGGTGCGCAGGGTCATGCCGTCCACCGGGAACAAGGTCAGGAATACCCCGGCGCCGAGGCCGACGATGGCGCCGATCACCACGCCCAGCTGGGCGCCGTGCACCAGGTCGGTCTTCTGCAGGAAGCCGACGTCCGGCATGTCCGGCGGCAGGCCATCCCTGGCCATGAAGCGCATATGGCTGATTTCGATCCGCGCCAGCAGCAGCTCGTCGAGCATGGCGCGGGCGCTCGGCACGTCGGGCAGCATGAAATAAAGTCGGCGTCGCATGATGGTCTCCCGGTGGCAGGTGTCTAACCGTTATAGCAAAGTTGCGGACTATAGCAATGTAAATCCTGCATCATTGACACTCAAGTGATTGAATACTAAAAGAATTTTTCTTTCCGCCCTGAGCAGGGCCGGGGCATTTCCGGTACAATGCCGTCCAATATGAGCTCCCCTACCAATTTATTTGCGACCGTCCCGAAACGGTCTGCCCGCGCTGCCGTTGCGCCTTTCCTGCCGATGTCGCGCGCCGAAATGGCTGCGCTCGGCTGGGACGAGTGCGACGTCATCCTCGTCACCGGCGACGCCTACATCGACCACCCGAGCTTCGGCATGGCCCTGGTCGGCCGCCTGCTGGAGGCGCAGGGCTTCCGCGTCGGCATCATCTCGCAGCCGGACTGGACCTCCGCCGAGGCCTTCCGCGCGCTGGGCAAGCCGCGCCTGTACTACGGCATCACCGCCGGCAATATGGACTCGATGGTCAACCGCTACACGGCCGACCGCAAGATCCGCTCCGACGACGCCTACACCGCCAACGGCGAACCGAACAAGCGCCCCGACCGCGCCGTCACCGTCTACGCCCAGCGCGTGCGCGAAGCCTACCCCGGCACGCCGGTGGTGATCGGCTCGATCGAGGCGTCGCTGCGCCGCATCGCCCACTTCGACTACTGGTCGGACAAGGTGCGGCGCTCGGTGCTGACCGATTCCAAGGCCGACCTGCTGATCTTCGGCAACGCCGAGCGCGCGCTGGTCGACCTGACCCACCGCATGGCCGCCGGCGAGGACATCAAGTCGATCCGCGACCTGCGCGGCACCGCCTTCATGGTGCCGGCCGGCTGGCTGCCGGACCAGGATTGGGGCGTGCACAACAGCACCCGCGTCGACGTGCCCGGCAAGGTCGACACCCATCCCGATCCGTACATGATGGTGCAGCAGAACACCGCCTCGTGCGCCACCGAGAACGGCGGCGCCAAGGGCGAGCTGGACGAGGGCATGGTCGAGCCCAAGCCGGTGGTGCCGGCCGAGGTGGTCAAGCCTATCCGCATCATGAGCCGCGAAGAGCGCCAGGCCATGGCCAAGGAAAAGCACAACAAGACCGTGGTGCGGCTGCCGTCGTACGAGACCGTCAGCACCGATCCGGTGATGTACGCGCACGCCTCGCGCGTGTTCCACCTGGAGTCGAACCCCGGCAACGCCCGCGCCATGGTGCAGGCGCACGGCGAGCGCGACGTCTGGCTCAACCCGCCGCCGCTGCCGCTGCGCATGGACGAGATGGACGGCGTGTACGACATGAACTACGCGCGCGCGCCGCACCCGTCCTACGGCAAGGCCCGGATTCCGGCGTGGGAAATGATACGTTTCTCGGTCAACATCATGCGCGGTTGCTTCGGCGGCTGCACCTTCTGCTCGATCACCGAGCACGAGGGCCGCATCATCCAGAGCCGCTCGGAGCCGTCGATCCTGCGCGAGATCGAGCACATCCGCGACAAGACCAAGGGCTTCACCGGCACCATCTCCGACCTCGGCGGCCCGACCGCGAATATGTACCGGCTGGCCTGCAAGGACCCGAAGATCGAGGAGTCGTGCCGCCGCCTGTCGTGCGTCTACCCGTCGATCTGCGTCAACCTGGGCACCGACCACAGCAAGCTGATCTCGCTGTACCGCAAGGCGCGCGCGATTCCCGGCGTGAAGAAGATCCTGATCTCGTCGGGCCTGCGCTACGACATCGCGGTGCGTTCGCCGGAGTACGTCAAGGAGCTGGTGACCCACCACGTGGGCGGCCTGCTGAAGATCGCGCCCGAGCACACGGAAGAAAACACGCTGTCGAAGATGATGAAGCCGGGCATCGGCGCCTACGACGAGTTCAAGGAAATGTTCGACCGTTTCTCGCTGGAGGCGGGCAAGAAGCAGTACCTGATCCCCTACTTCATCGCGGCCCACCCCGGTACGACCGACCTCGACATGCTGAACCTGGCGCTGTGGCTGAAGAAGAACAACTTCAAGCTGGACCAGGTGCAGACCTTCATGCCGACGCCGATGGCGATGGCCACCACCATGTACCACACGCGCAAGAACCCGCTGCGCAAGGTAAGCGAGGATTCGGAAGTGGTCGAGACCGCGCGCAGCGGCAAGATCCGCCGCACCCACAAGGCCTTCCTGCGCTACCAGGACCCGGAGAACTGGCCTATCCTGCGCGAGGCGCTGGTGGCCATGGGACGCGGCGACCTGATCGGCAACGGCGACAAGCATCTGATCCCGTCGTGGTCGGCGGGCGAGGGCAACGCGCCGGACCCGAGCCGGCGCACGCCGTCCGGCCCGGCGCCCAGCGCCAAGGGCGCGCGCTCCGGCATCGTCGCCAGCGCCCAGCCGCCGGCCCGCCACCAGGGCCAGCGCGCCAATGCGCTGACCGGTTCGCTGACGGCGCGCCAGTCGCTCGACACCAAGCCGCGCGCCTCGATCCTCGACACCATCAAGGTCAAGAAGCCGGCCGCCGCCGCGCCGGCCAAGGGCGCCAAGCCGGCCCCGCGCGGCCGCAAATAAGCCGCAAATCGGCCGCAAATCAGCCGCGCAGCGGCCGGCCCGGCCGCTCCGGCCAGCAGCGTCGCCACGGTGGCGTTGCTTTTTTTTGTCTATTCCACTCGGGAAATGTTGTTAAATACCCCCATCGGTGCAATTGCGTGGATAATTCAGGCTTGCTCCGACGATGCGTGGAGACCGCTTGCGGCTACACTGGTTGCAAGCTGGCCACCGGTCCGGTTGGCCCCGCACGCAGACCTCATTCTGTGAACTGGAAGAACATGAAAAACTTTACATTCCCGACCCTGCTGCTGGTGCCCGTGCTGGCCGTCCTGGCCGCGTGCGGCGGCGGTGGCGGCAGCAGCAGCACCACGCCGGCCACGCCGACCCCGGTGACGCTCAAATCGATCGCCATCGCGGCCAGCGCCACCACCATCCCGATCGGCATCGCCGTGCCGCTGACGGCCACCGGCACCTATTCCGACAACACCACCAAGGCGCTCAACACCACCACCGGCCTGGTGTGGGCCTTCAAGGGCGGCGGCGCGGTGGCCACCATCGTTCCGGCCGGCACGGTGACCGGCAAGGCGGTCGGCTCCGACACGGTGACCGCGACCCAGGACGGCGTGGTCGGCACCCTGGCCGTCAACGTCATCGCCCAGTGGAACGGCGTGACCGCTGGCGGCAACCAGACCATCGGCCACAAGTCCGACGGCAGCCTGTACGGCTGGGGCTCGAACATCCGCGGCCAGCTCGGTGACAGCACCAAAACCGACCGCAACACGCCGACGCTGGTCAGCGGCGGCAGCACGCTGTGGAAGCAGATGGTGGTGGGCGAACAGTTCGTGGTGGCGCTGCGCAGCGACGGCACCCTGTGGACCTGGGGCTCCAACCAGAACGGCACGCTCGGCCTGGGCACGTCCGACACCGACCCGCATCCGGTCCCGACCAAGGTCGGCAAGGACAGCGACTGGGCCTTTGTCGCGGCCGGCAAGTCGCACGCGTTCGCGATCAAGACCGGCGGCGCCATGTACGGCTGGGGGCGTAACTTCAACGGCCAGCTGGGCGACGGCACCAACATCGACCGGCTGCAGCCGACCCTGGTGCCGCTGCCGGCCGGCCTCAAAGCGTGGCTGACGGTCAGCGCCGGCGACACCCATACGCTGGCCATCGTCAAGGACAACCTCAACCTGTATGCCTGGGGCGGCAATGCCAGCGGCCAGGTCGGCAACGGCGGCAAGGTGGATATCGTTTCGCCGGCCAAGATCGGCGCGTTCCAGTGGTCGTCGCTGGCGGCCGGCGCCAACCACTCGGTGGCGGTCCGCACCGACGGCGCCATGTACGGCTGGGGCAGCAACACCTTTGGCCAGGTCGGCAATAATGGCTCGACCGACATCAACGCGCCGACCCCGATCGGCGTCGGCAGCAACTGGCTGGCGGCGGCGTCGGGTTCCACCCACACCATCGCGGTGACCCGCGACGGCCAGCTGTGGGGCTGGGGCAGCAACGCCGAGAGCCAGCTCGGCACCGGCGGCCCGGACAGCCCGACGCCGGTGCAGGTGGGCACCGCCAGCAACTGGCTGTCAGTCACCGCGGGCGCGCTGCACAGCTTCGGCCTGCGTTCGGACAATACGCTGTGGGGCTGGGGCCGCAACGCGGAAGGCCAGTTGGGCAAGGGCGACAATGCCCAGGCGCCGGTGCCGGTCGCCATCCCGAACTAAGTAGTCCCACCGGCAGTGCGACGGACGGCAGGCTGACGCCTGGCCGTCCGTTGTGTTTTATGCCTGTGTATTGTCGGAAAGCGACGATTTCGGCCGCCGAAGCGGCTACACTACAGCTAGCCCGCGATTCTCTGGAAAAACACTAGTGCCCGTACGTGAACCTGTCCCCACCCCTTCCCCCGTCGGCGCGCCGCGCCGGCGGCGCCGTGCCGGCCTGACGCTGCTGGCGCTGCTGCCCGCGCTGTGGCTGGCGCCCGCCGCGGCGCAGGACCGGGTCACGCTGCAACTCAAGCATCACCACCAGTTCCAGTTCGCCGGCTACTACGCCGCGCTGGAGCAGGGCTATTACCGCGAGGCCGGGCTGGACGTGCGCATCGTCGAAGGCGCGGACGGCAACGAGCCGGAGCGCGACGTCGCCGCCGGCAAGGCCGAGTACGGCGTCGGCGCCAGCAGCCTGCTGCTGGCGCGCCTGGCCGGCAAGCCGGTGGTGGTGCTGGGCGTGGTGTTCCAGCACTCGCCGTATGCGCTGGCGATGCGCCAGACCAGCGCCGAGCCCGACATCCGCCGCATCATCGGCAAGCGCGCGATGATCGGTTCGCTGGTCGACGAGCTCGGCAGCGCCGACGAGCTGCTGGCCTACCTGATCAAGGAAGGCATCCCCGCCAGCAGTTTCCAGCGGGTCGAGCCGAGCTACAACACGGCCGACCTGATCAACGGCAAGGTGGACGCCATCGCGGTCTACACCACCAACGAGCCGGACACCTTCGAGCGCCTCGGCTTCCCCTACGACATCTACAGTCCGCGCTCGGTCGGCATCGACTTCTACGGCGACAACCTGTTCACCAGCGAGCGCGAGATCGCCAACCATCCGGCGCGGGTGCGCGCCTTCCGCGCCGCCAGCATGCGCGGCTGGCAGTGGGCCATGAGCCACCAGGAGCAGACGGCCGACCTCATCCTCAGCAAGTACTCGCGCCGCAGCGACCGCGCCCACCTGCTGTACGAGGCGCGCCAGATGGTGCCGCTGGTGCAGCCGGTGCTCGTCGAGATCGGCTACCAGAACCCGGAGCGCTGGCGCCACATCGCCGACGTCTACGCCGGCCTGGGCATGGTGCCGAAGAACGCCAATTTCGACGGCTTCCTGTACCACGCCGACGGCGGCGGCGCCAGCCTGCTGTGGCTGTACCGCGTGCTGGGCGGCGCCGCGCTGGTGCTGGCGCTGGGCGCGGCCGTCCACTTCAGCTTGCTGGCGCGCGAGCGGCGCCGCGCCAACGCCGCCATCCGCACCGGCGAGCAGCGCTTCCGCACCATGTTCGAAGCCTCGCCGCTGGGCATCGCGCTGGTCGATTCGGTCACCTACGAATACCGCGACATCAACCCGCGCTTCCAGGAAATCGTCGGCCGCTCGCAGGCCGAGCTGGGCGCGATGCGCTGGCTGGAGGCCGGCCACCCGGAGGACGTGGCCCAGCTCAAGGTGCAGATGGGGCGGCTGCTGCTGCACGAGATCGGCAGCTTCAAGATCACCAACCGGCTGTTCCGCCCGGACGGCGAGCTGGTCTGGATCGAGGTGTCGGTCACCGCCATCGAGACCGAGCAGGGCAGCCATCCGCACCACCTGTGCATGATCGAGGACGTCACCGACAAGAAGCAGAGCGAGGCGCTGATCTGGCAGCAGGCCAACTTCGACCCGCTGACCCAGCTGCCCAACCGCCGCATGTTCCACGACCGGCTGGCGCACGACATGCTCAAGAGCCAGCGCGACCGCTCGCACATCGCCATCCTGTTCATCGACCTCGACCACTTCAAGGAGGTCAACGACACCCTCGGCCACCACCAGGGCGACATCCTGCTGGTGGACGCGGCGCGCCGCATCAGCGCCTGCGTGCGCAAGTCGGACACGGTGGCGCGCCTGGGCGGCGACGAGTTCACCGTGATCCTGTCCGAGCTCGACGGCACCGAGCGGGTCGAGCACATCGCCCAGCACATCATCGACAGCCTGCGCCTGCCCTTCCCGCTGGGGCAGGAGCAGGCCTTCGTCTCGGCCAGCATCGGCATCACCCTGTATCCGGACGACGCGCTCGACATCGACGACCTGCTCAAGCACGCCGACCAGGCCATGTACGCCGCCAAGGGGGCCGGGCGCAACCGCTACAGCTATTTCACGCCGACCCTGCAGGTGGCGGCGCTGAACCGCATGCGCCTGACCAACGACCTGCGCGGCGCGCTCAAGGCCGAGCAGTTCGAGCTGTATTTCCAGCCCATCGTCCACCTCAAGAGCGGCCGCATCCACAAGGCCGAGGCGCTGATACGCTGGAACCACCCGCAGCGCGGCCTGGTCAGCCCGATGGACTTCATCCCGCTGGCCGAGGCCAGCGGCCTGATCATCGACATCGGCGAATGGGTGTTCCGCGAATCGGCGCGCTGGGTGCAGCGCTGGCGCCACGAGCACCATCCGGAATTCCAGGTCAGCGTCAACCAGTCGCCGCTGGAGTTCGCGCGCGAGGACGGCGCCTACGATTCCTGGCTCAGCTATTTGCAGGCGCTGGGCCTGCCGGGCCAGGCGGTGGTGGTGGAAATCACCGAGGGCTTGCTGCTCGACGCCAACGCCACCGTCAGCAACAAGCTGCTGCAGCTGCGCGACGCCGGCATCCAGGTGGCGCTGGACGACTTCGGCACCGGCTACTCATCGCTGTCCTACCTGAAGAAGTTCGACATCGACTACCTGAAGATCGACCGCTCCTTCACCCGCAACCTGGCGCCCGATTCGAGCGATATGGCGCTGTCGGACGCGATCATCGTCATGGCCCACAAGCTGGGCCTGCGGGTGATCGCCGAGGGCGTGGAAACGCCGGAACAGCGCGACCTGCTGGCCGCCGCCGGCTGCGACTACGGCCAGGGCTATCTGTTCGCCCGGCCGATGCCGGCCGAGCAGTTCGACCAGCTGCTGCGCGGCCAGTAAAGCCCGATTTCAATCGTATCACTCTTGCCCAACTGAGCTAACTCAGGTGTAATGCCGGATAAATCATAGTAATTTACTAATTCCGTCGTTATCTTGAAGGGCTGAAATCCATGCTTGCGCTGCCAGACAGTTTGACCCAGGACCACCGTATTCTCCGGCTGACCACGCCGCTGGGCGCGGACACCCTGGTGGCCGAATGCCTGCGCGGCGAGGAAGCCCTGAGCCAGCCCTACCAGCTGACGGTGACCGCCCTGGCCAGCGACGCGGCGATCCCGCTGAAGTCGCTGCTGGGCCAGCCGGTGCTGCTGGAACTGATGACGGCGACCAGCCGCGACCAGCTGCGGCCCTTCCACGGCCATGTGACGGCGCTGCGCATGCTGGGCGCCGACGGCGGCCTGGCGCGCTACGAACTGACCATCGGCCCCTGGTACGCCTTCCTGGCCGCCGGGCGCGACAGCCGGGTGTTCCAGGACCAGACCGTGTTCGACATCCTCGACGCCGTGTTCGGCGGCTGGCAGGACCCCGGCAAGCTGGTGCCGCAGTGGCGCTACGACCTGGCCGACCGCGCCCTCTACGCCAGGCGCTCGCTGACCTGCCAGTACCAGGAATCGAACCTGGCTTTCGCCGAGCGGCTGATGCGCGAGGAAGGGTTGTTCTATTACTTCGAGCACAGCGGCGACGCCGCCAGCCCCGGCCTGGGCAGCCACAGCATGGTGATCGCCGACCACAACGGCAGCTTCCAGCCCAACGCCCAGGCCACGGTGCGCTTCACCCAGCCGGGAGCGGTGATGAAGGAGGACGTCATCGACCGCTGGCGCAGCGAGCTGCGCTGGACCGCCGGCGGCGTCGACCTCGCCAGCTGGGACTACCGCAGCAACGGCACGCGGCCGGCGTCGGCCGCCAGCGTCAACGCCGACCCGGCGGCGCCGGTCAGCCGCGACGCCCCCGGCGCCTACGCCTACGGCACGCGCGAGCACGGCCAGCGCATCGCCGAGCGGCAGGCCGAGGCGCTGGAGGCGGGCCGCGAAGTGTTCACCGGCGCCGGCACCGTGCGCACGCTTGGCGCCGGCACCCGCTTCACGCTGGACGGCCAGGCGCTGCTCGACGCCGGCGACGCCGGCGAACGCAGCTTCGTCATCACGCGCGTGGTGCACCTGGCGCACAACAACCTCAGCACCGACATCCGGCACGCGGCCGCGCAGGCGCTGGGCGTGAGCGCGCTGGCGCAGGCGATCGCGCGCGAACAGGGCGGCAGCCTGCACGCGGTCGGCGCAGGCAAGGGCGAGCGGCCGCTGTACCGCAACCGCATTGACGCCATCCGCAGCAAGGTGCCCTACCGCAGCAGCGACGCCGACGGCCACGGCCTGCTGCTGCATCCGAAACCGACCGTGCGCGGCCAGCAGACCGCGATCGTGGTCGGCCCGGCCGGCGCGGTGATCCACACCGACCGCGACCACCGCATCAAGGTGCAATTCCACTGGCAGCGCGGTGAGCAGGGCCACAGCCGGCTGGCGCATCCGGCCCCGGACGGCCACAGCGGCGCACCGGCCGACGACACTGCCGGCACCTGGGTGCGGGTCGCCACCGCGCTGGCGCCGGTGGCCGGCGCCAACTGGGGCGCGGTGGCGGTGCCGCGGGTCGGCAGCGAAGTGCTGATCGACTTCATCGACGGCGACATCGACCGGCCGGTGGTGATCGGCAGCGTCTACAACGGCAGCGGCGCGCGCGACGCGCAGCACAACCAGGTCGGCCAGGGCGCCGGCGCGGCGACCGGCAACGCCCCGGCCTGGTTCCCCGGCGAGAGCGGCGCGCACGCGCATCCGGCCGCGCTGTCGGGCATCAAATCGCAAACCATGAACGCCAGCCAGAGCGGCGCCAGCGCCTACAGCCAGCTGGTGTTCGACGACCATCCGGGCGAGCCGCGCGTGGCCCTGCAGCGGCACGCGTCGCCGCACGCCGGCACGGACGAGCTGAACCTGGGCCACCTGCGCCACCAGAGCGACAACCAGCGCCTGCGGACGGCCGGCTTCGGCGCCGAGCTGAAGACCGCGCACGGCGCCGCGCTGCGCGCCGGCCAGGGCTTGCTGCTGTCGACCGACGC
>KB906725.1:83563-86784 GCA_000381565.1 Oxalobacteraceae bacterium AB_14 | reverse complement strand
TGCAAAAGAAATTCAATATCGATCCCAAGGACCCGCATCGCAATATCGACCTAGCGGTGGATGCGCAATTGATGCGCTACTCGGCCGGTGCCGGACTGGCGGTCAACTTCAAGCCCTTCCAGGGCAATCTGTTCGACCAGCGCGACCGCACTTGGCCGGACCGGCTCAAGCGCGGCCTGAAGTCGGCGGACATGGGCATCAAGGCCAACGCCAAGGCTTCGTTCGCGGTGGCCGAGGGGCGTGTGCACACGGAGCTGTACTGGCCGCACTACGCCGGCTGGCACGCGACCATGGACGTCGCCGGCGAGGCGGTCGAACTCGGTTATTGGCGCCTGTATGGCGAGCTGGTTCTATCGGGCAGCGCCGGCGCCAGCCTGGCGGTGGAGGTCGACGTGGAACTTTGCCTGACCGGTGGCAAGCAGGGGGTGCGCGGCATCCCGCCGGCGAATAAAAAGAAAAGCGGCGTCAAGGCGCGCGCCGGCGCCAGCGGCGACCTGCAGGCGTTCGCCGGCGCCACCGCCGGCATCGATGCCAAAGGCGCCTTGCAATGGCTGAATCCGGAAGGTGCCGAGAGCAACGGCAAGCCCCTGAAGGTCAAGGCAGGCAAGGCGATCGCGGAATACAAGGACATGGCGAAAGTCGATGCTGGCGTGGCCGGGACGGCGGGCATAGGCGTCAAGGGCAGCTTCTCGATCAAGCACGAGGATGGGAAATTTGTCATCTACGCGAAGATCGGCGCTTGCCTTGGCCTTGGCGGTGATGGATCACTTAAGTTCGAAGCGGGGTTTGGCACGATAGGCGAATTCTTCAAATGCGTAGCCTATCATTTGAAGCGTATCGACTACCATAAGGTCGGTGACATTATTTCGGCAGACGCGTATAAAGCGTACTGCCAAGTGAAGTATTTGATGGTCGCTGCTGGACGCCGTATTGAAGATTTTGTCGAGCGTGGCTTGGATGAGATCGCATCGGAATTTGACAGCGTCATAAAAAAAATAGACGATGCTATCAAGCACGGTAGCGAAGCTGGTAAAGAATTCTTACAGCGTATTCGTGTCGAATTGGAAAAAGAGACGGCGAGCTGGTTTAGCTACGCTCCACCGGAAGTCTCTGCGCAAATTTCCAGGCAGATCGCCGCTGCTGGCGGTAGCCTCGATCCATCCATGCGTCAGGATGCTCCTGTGCTGATGGCAATGATGCTGGGCGCGCCACAAACTATGAACCACTTGAGCACGATAGCCGAGCGTATGACGCCCGCGATGGGCGACAAACAGGATGAGGCGGCTGGTTTTGCTGCGATTAACCTCTGTGTAGCGGGCACGCGCTACGCGGCTTGCCTAAAGGATGCCCAGTATAGGCTGGCTCGGGCAGAACCTCTGCTGAGTCAACCATTTATCTGGAACAGTTCTCCAGAGTTTATCGCCGCCACGCATGTCATCGAGCATTCTATGTACGCGTAGTGTTGTTACTTGTCCGAGCGAACGCAACGGAATGCATTGCTTGCATAGTTGGAGTAAGTGGTGAATGGAATTTCTCTTGTTGGTTCTTTTTTGTCAGAAGGATAAAACGTCCAGGTTCCTGTAGGTGGATTTTGCTTCGGCGCCCAGCGTTTGAATGTCATTGCGCTGGACTCGCTACCGGCCCATCCTCGTGCAACGTGTCGTGTTCCAGTCGTCGGCCCGGCAGGGTTTTTTGATGGCGATTTGCTATAGTAATCTTTGTCGTACCAGTCGTGTACCCATTCATGAACTCCCGCGCTCATGTGATAGATTCCAGCTGAATTGGGAGGAAAGCTCGATATGGGGACGTACCCCCCTGCGGTCTCTCTTTGCTCAAATGAAGGCAAATTTCTACCCGGCTCGGACTGCCCATTGTCCGTTGGGTAAACATAGCGTTTTCCCCCACTGCGAGCGGCGTATTCCCATTGAGCCTCAGTCGGAAGGACGAACGGCTGTCCGGTTTGTTCTGCAAGCCACGCACAATAGTCTGTCGCCCCTTGCCACGTTACACCAGCGGGGTTGCGAGCTTTGCGATACTTCTGCCAAACTTCGGCTTGGTTGATGCGCGGTAAGCGCCGCGCCGCAGTGAAGATGTCAAACTCTTCATAGGTAACAGGGAATTTTGCTATAGAAAAACTATCGAGCGTCACCTTGTGCAGTGGCTTTGAGTCGAGCGAGCCATCGAACGGCAGGCCATCCTTGTTGACTTCGGCGCCCCAGTCGCCCATTTCAAAAGTGCCTCCCTTTAAAAAGACGAGGTTCCTTTGAGTCTTGGCCAGGAATTCCTTCATCACTTCCGGACTGGGAACCGGATCTCGCAAGTTCCCGTCCGGCATAACTTCGACCGTGCCATTGCTCGTGCCGTCCGGCGTCTGTGCACATGCGTTGGAGAGCATTACCGTAAGAAAGATAGTGCAGGCGAAGGTGGGATTAAGGCGCATTGTTCCTCTGCTTATTGAGGTTAAGTAATTGCTTTGATTATCCCATCAATAGCGGGACAAGCTGATTCGATTGGTCAGCGCCAGCGTTGTGGAGCGGTTGGGTTTGACGGAGCGGCAGACCAAGCTGGTAACGCGTAAGGCGGTAAGCGGTAAGACGATGGCGTTATTGACCTGACTGGCGTTCGTCGCGTTGGTAAAGGTCGGAGCGCAGCGGATTCTTTGCGAACAGCGTCTTCCAGACGCGCGGCGTGAGCTGTTCGACCAACGATGCGGGGTGCTGGCCCACGCGCTGCAGCACGTCGACCAGGTAGTCGTAGGGATCGACATCGTGCAGGCGGCACGTCACGAGCAAGCTCTGAACGATGCCGATATGCTTGGCGCCTACTTCGGTCCAACTGAACATCCAATTTTTTCGACACAGGGGTATAACCCGCAGCGCCCGTTCCAGGTGGTTGGTGTCGATTGGGACGTCGGGATCGCCAAGGTACACGGCCAGCCCCTCGCGCCGCTCGCGGATGTAGTTCTGTTGGGCGTCGCGTGGATTGGTTTTGGTCTTCTGGTCGTGCGACGCGCAGGACGGCATCAGCCTGTTCACCTACGGCAAAGCCAGCAGCGCCGACAAGCCCAACCAGGAAACCGGCATTAAGTTGCATGCGGCCAGCGGCAAGGTCAGCGTGCAGAGCCAGTCGGACGCGACCAAGGTCACCGCCGACAAGCTGATCACCGTGGCCAGCGTCGGCAAGAGCGTCACGGTCGGCGCCAAGGAGCACGTGATGCTGAC
>KB906725.1:75470-80308 GCA_000381565.1 Oxalobacteraceae bacterium AB_14 | reverse complement strand
CAATAAGCCAGTCTTGGCGCCGCAACTGGGCCCGCGTCATACCGTTCTTCGACTACCCGCCGGAAATCCGCAAGGTGATTTACACCACGAACGCGATTGAATCGATTAATATGAGCCTGCGAAAAGTCACCAAGGCCCGCAGTTCCTTCCCGACCGATGATGCAGTCAGCAAGTTGTTTTACCTCGCGCTGAACAACATCAGCAAGAAGTGGACGATGCCGATACGGGACTGGAAAGCAGCGCTGAACCGCTTCGCCATCCAGTTTGAAGACCGGGTACCGCAGGCTTAAACGAAAACCCGTTTACACAGAATCCAGTACACCCCCGGTCTTGAGCCAGCCGTTCATATGGAACAACTCTCCAGAGTTTATCGCCGCCACGCATGTCATCGAGCATTCGATGTACGCGTAGCGCTATTATTTTCTTGAGGGTGACTCTAGCCGAATACAGCGAAACGATTCTGATACCCGATTGGAATAGGTCGTAAACGGTATCTCGCGAGTGGGTTCTTGTTTGTTTTCCGGATAAAATGTCCATGTTCCAGTTGATAGCCTGTCTTTTGACTTCCAACGTTTAAATGTCATGGCGCTGGAATCACTTCCGAAAAATCCGCGTACCACATGCCGCTTGCCGCTCGCGGGGCCTGCGGGATTTTTTACAGGTGAATTGCTATAGTATTTTGCGTCATACCAGTCTAGTACCCATTCGTGTATTCCAGCGCTCATGTAGTAGATGCCAGCCGGATTTGGAGGAAAACTCGACACGGGAACCAATCCGCCTGCGGCTTCACGTTGCTCAAATGATGGAAGATTTTTTCCTGGCTCAGACTCGCCATTGTTGGTTGGATACACAAGGCGTTTCCCTCCGCTACGGGCGGCATACTCCCACTGTGCTTCAGTGGGCAAATCAAACGGTTGGCCAGTCTGCTTGGCAAGCCAAGCGCAATAGTCCTTTGCTCCCTGCCATGTAACGCCGGCGGGATTATTTGGTTTTCGATATTGTTGGACGACGTGGTCCTGATTGATGCGCGGTAGGCGCAACTCTGCGGTGAAGATATCAAACTCCGCATAGGTCACAGGATGTTTACTGATAGAAAAACTATCGAGTGTTACTTTATGCAGCGGCTTGGAATCGAGCGAGCCGTCGAACGGCAGGCCGCCTTTGTTGACCTCCGCGCCCCAGTCACCCATTTCAAAAGTGCCACCGCGTAAGAACACCATATTTTTCTGGGTGGTGGCCAGAAATTCCTTCATCACTTCCGGGCTCGGGACTGGGTCCCGCAAGTTACCATCTGGCATAACCTCGACGGCGCCATTGCCATTGCTGTCTGGCGTATGCGCCGTCGCGGGGACTGTGATCGCTTGCAGCAGACCGAAAAACATAACGCTGGCGGATACTAGACTGAGACGCATTATTTTCCTGTTTGCTGAAGTTGGAAATGTGCCTCAATTATCCCATCAATAGCAGTACGAGCTTGTTCTATTGGGCACTGTATTGAACTCGGCTAGTGGTCTTCTAGACGTACACAGCGAAACGCATTGTCAGCAAAGTTGGTGTACGTTGTATATGGAATTTCGCGAGTGGGCACCTTTATGTCTTCAGGATAAAGCGTCCATGTGCCAGTCGGCGGATTCTCCTTTGGTGCCCAACGCTTGAAAGTCATTGCGCTTGAATTGCTACCAGCAAACCCCCGGGCGACGTGCCGCGTGCCTGTGGCCGGGCCGGTGGGGTTTCTAGACGGTGACTTGCTATAGTAGTCTTTGTCATACCAGTCGTGCACCCACTCACGCACTCCAGCACTCATGTAATAGACCCCAGCCTGGTTGGGGGGGAAGCTCGATACTGGAACATATCCTCCCGCTGCTTCTCGTTGTTCAAAAGAAGGCAGATTTTTTCCCGGTTCGGATTCACCATTATTTGTCGGATACACAAGCCGTTTTCCCCCGCTGCGCGCGGCATATTCCCATTGAGCTTCGGTGGGAAGCGCGAACGCTTGGCCGGTCTGTTTAGCTAGCCATGCGCAGTAGTCCTTTGCACCTTGCCATGTGACCCCAACAGGGTTATCCGCTTTCCGATATTTCTGAACGACTTTTGCTTGATTCACGCGTGGTAGGCGCAGGGCTGCGGTGAACAAGTCAAACTCCGCGTAGGTTACGGGGTACTTACCGATAGAAAAATTGTCCAGCGTCACTTTGTGCAGCGGTTTGGAATCTAAGGTTCCATCGAACGGCAGGCCGCCCTTGTTGACCTCCGCGCCCCAGTCGCCCATTTCAAAAGTGCCGCCGCGTAAAAGCAACAGATTCTCTTGAGTCTTGGCCAGAAATTCTTTGATAACCTCAGGGCTAGGAGCGGGATCTCTCAGGTTGCCGTCTGGCATAACTTCAGCCGTGTCATTGTTCTTGCTTTCGGGCGGTTGCGCTATCGCACCGGGCAAGGCGGTCACATGTAACAAACCAAGGACCAAGAGGCTGGCAACTGTGGAATTAAGGCGCATCGTTCCTCTGTTTTCTGAGGTTAAGTAGATGTCCTCATTATCTCAATAATAGCGATGTGGGCCGGTTCAGTTGGTCTCGTTGCGATGCTTTACCCGTAATCAGGACCCAGCCTGCTGCACCAACCCCGCATGCGCCGACCGGTTCAGCTTGGGATGCACGACCGGGATGGTCAGCATGGTGCTGGTGGCCGCCATCAACAGCAGCGCGGTGAAGGTTTCGTTGGTGATGATCTGCTTGTCGAGCAGGATGTTGGCGAAGATGATTTCAATCAGGCCCTTGGTCCGCAATAGCCAGCCGATGATCGACGCCTCGCCCGCTTTCCACTTCAGCAGCCTGCCGGCGATGTGCACGCCGACCAGCTTGCCGCCGACCGACGCCAGCAGCAGCAAGCCGCCGACGAAGAACACCGAGTAACCGCCCAGCTCTCACTTGGTGCGCAGTCCGGTGCTGAGGAAGAACACTGGCATCAGGATCAGCAGCACGTGCTTGAACAGCGTGTCGAGCGTGTCGCGGTCGAACCACTCGGCGTCCATCACCACCCCGGCCAGGAAGGCGCCGACCATGAAGTGCAGGCCGGCCCAGTCGGAACCGAAGCTGCAAATGACCAGCCAGATCAGCGCCGCATACCAGCGGTCGTTTTCCTTCAGGCGCGCCATGATGCGGCGGAACACGAAGGTCTGTGCCTGATCTGGGAAGACCGCCGCTACCAGGATGGCACGATACCGGCAGAAGAACGACTGTACTTTCCGCCCACTACCGAGCGCGTGGCGCAGGTGTTGGCCCCGGCCGAAGATCTGGTCAGCGCCCGCAGCGGCGAATCCTGTCCGCAGACGGGCGACTGGGTCATCATGGATGTGCTCGGAATGAAGTTGTGGATAGAGCAGGGAGCCGCCATGCCACAACATCAAGGACGCGATGTCATCTGGGTATTGACCGCGTGAGTAGGGGTGGCTCGCGCCACCCTGCACCGACGCTGCTGTCTGTCGGCCGCGCAGCCCAACCATCTGCCGACGTATTCTTGAGCTGATTTCAATCGTATCACTCTTGCCCAACTGAGCTAACTCAGGTGTAATGCCGGATAAATCATAGTAATTTACTAATTCCGTCGTTATCTTGAAGGGCTGAAATCCATGCTTGCGCTGCCAGACAGTTTGACCCAGGACCACCGTATTCTCCGGCTGACCACGCCGCTGGGCGCGGACACCCTGGTGGCCGAATGCCTGCGCGGCGAGGAAGCCCTGAGCCAGCCCTACCAGCTGACGGTGACCGCCCTGGCCAGCGACGCGGCGATCCCGCTGAAGTCGCTGCTGGGCCAGCCGGTGCTGCTGGAACTGATGACGGCGACCAGCCGCGACCAGCTGCGGCCCTTCCACGGCCATGTGACGGCGCTGCGCATGCTGGGCGCCGACGGCGGCCTGGCGCGCTACGAACTGACCATCGGCCCCTGGTACGCCTTCCTGGCCGCCGGGCGCGACAGCCGGGTGTTCCAGGACCAGACCGTGTTCGACATCCTCGACGCCGTGTTCGGCGGCTGGCAGGACCCCGGCAAGCTGGTGCCGCAGTGGCGCTACGACCTGGCCGACCGCGCGCTCTACGCCAGGCGCTCGCTGACCTGCCAGTACCAGGAATCGAACCTGGCTTTCGCCGAGCGGCTGATGCGCGAGGAAGGGTTGTTCTATTACTTCGAGCACAGCGGCGACGCCGCCAGCCCCGGCCTGGGCAGCCACAGCATGGTGATCGCCGACCACAACGGCAGCTTCCAGCCCAACGCCCAGGCCACGGTGCGCTTCACCCAGCCGGGAGCGGTGATGAAGGAGGACGTCATCGACCGCTGGCGCAGCGAGCTGCGCTGGACCGCCGGCGGCGTCGACCTCGCCAGCTGGGACTACCGCAGCAACGGCACGCGGCCGGCGTCGGCCGCCAGCGTCAACGCCGACCCGGCGGCGCCGGTCAGCCGCGACGCCCCCGGCGCCTACGCCTACGGCACGCGCGAGCACGGCCAGCGCATCGCCGAGCGGCAGGCCGAGGCGCTGGAGGCGGGCCGCGAAGTGTTCACCGGCGCCGGCACCGTGCGCACGCTTGGCGCCGGCACCCGCTTCACGCTGGACGGCCAGGCGCTGCTCGACGCCGGCGACGCCGGCGAACGCAGCTTCGTCATCACGCGCGTGGTGCACCTGGCGCACAACAACCTCAGCACCGACATCCGGCACGCGGCCGCGCAGGCGCTGGGCGTGAGCGCGCTGGCGCAGGCGATCGCGCGCGAACAGGGCGGCAGCCTGCACGCGGTCGGCGCAGGCAAGGGCGAGCGGCCGCTGTACCGCAACCGCATCGACGCCATCCGCA
>KB906725.1:69661-74130 GCA_000381565.1 Oxalobacteraceae bacterium AB_14 | reverse complement strand
AAATTGCACGCGGCCAGCGGCAAGGTCAGCGTGCAGAGCCAGTCGGACGCGACCAAGGTCACCGCCGACAAGCTGATCACCGTGGCCAGCGTCGGCAAGAGCGTCACGGTCGGCGCCAAGGAGCACGTGATGCTGACGGCGCAGGGCGCCTTCCTCAAGCTCGAAGGCGGCAACATCATGCTGCATGGGCCGGGAACGATGACGTTCAAGGCCAGCATGAAGGAATTGACCGGGCCGGCCAGCGCCTCCAGCCAAGCCAGGCTGCCAACCGGCAAGCTGGCCGAATGTCCATCAGCGCTGTCCGATGCCGCCAGTGGAGGCGCCAGTGCCATCTGAGCTGGAGCAACTGCGCGCCGGCATGGACCGCCTGACGCCGCTATTTGTCTTGATCGATCCCATGGTGGGCGAGCCTTTGCCAGGTCTCGGTGCGCCAGAGCCCGGCGCCGATATGAACCTGCTGCGCAAGCAGCTGTGGCAAAGGGAAATTGTGGAGATCGCGTTGCCGACGGTGATCGCCTTGCCGCCGCATTTGCATCCGTATCTGGTGCAGTTGCATGGCCCGGACGATCCGCTGTTGAGTTTGACTTTGGACCTTGCGAACGACGAGCGCGCCGCCGCGCAGGCTGGCGGACTCGATGGCGAGGGGCGGGCTGCGCATCGCATCGGCGGCTGGTTGCAAAGCAGCATGCGGCCCGAGGAATTGGCCGCGATCGTGGCAACCATGTGTCGCCTCGACACCGATGCCTACACTAAAGCCACTTATCTTCGACTGGGTGACCGCCGGGTACTGGACCTGTTGTGCCACGTGGTGGACGACAGCCGCGTCGCCAGCCAGTTCGGGCGTTTGCAAAGCTGGGACTATCTCGATCCTGCCGGGCGACTGCGCCGCCTGCGTTCGCCCTGCGAACAAGCGGCGCCGCTACGTTTGAGTGCGGGAGAGTGGCAGAGATTGGAGCGCGGCGCGCTGTTGCACCGGACCGTGGCTCAGTGGCTGGGGGAGATTGCGCAAACGGACGGCGTGCTGCCTGAGGCGTTGTACGCCGCCGCCGAAAGTGCGGTGAACCATGCCGCCAGTGCGGCGCGGGTATGGCCGCACAGATTCAAGACTGCTGGCGATGAGGTTGCCTGGGCAGTGTTGTCGCTGCTGAATCCGACGCTGCCGCATTCGCACGCTGTGCTCAGGCTGCTTGCCGACTCCGGCTCGGAAGACGATCCGCCCGAACCCATGCGCTATTTGCATCGCGATGTCCGCAACCTTGCGCAGCAGGCCAGCACCGTATTGACTCGATAGAAAATCAGGAAACCATGGTAACGACTACCGGTTGCGATGTCTGCAACAAGAGCTCTCTTTCGCTGTTGCTTCTGCGTCCCAGTCCGATCGCGAACAGCCCGCTGCTGGCCGCCGCCGGCACCCGGGGTGTGGCCGCCGACCCCGCCGTCTTAGCCGGCATGCTGCCGAGCCCTGCGCCCAAGCAGTCGCGCTTTGCCCTGCGCCTGCTACGCGCCGGTTATGTGCATATCTACCTGTCGTCGCCGCCGGCTGGTGTGCCGAACTGGCTGGTCTACCGGGTGACGGAGCAGGCCGATCTGGTGCCTGAGAGCAGCGAGCTCTTCGCTCAGGCGGATGCCAGCGTGAGTTGCAGCCGCAGCGGCCATATCGCCATGGGCTTGAAGGTCGTCAGCATTCCGCAGGCACACAAGGTTACGGAACTGTGGGTGGCGTACAGCGCCAACCTGTGGAACGACACGCTGCGCGGCAAGAACAAGGCAGACCCTGCGGTTATGCAAAAGGTCTCCTTGCAGAGTTGTGGGGCCAACAGCTTTGTTCCCACTGCGGAAAAACTCAAGGCCCAGGTGCTGGAATGCGCGCTCAACAAGCTGAGCATCGATGGCGCCTCGGACCACGATTTTCCATTCAACAGCATCGCGTCCAGTGCGGAGAACCTGGCGACCAATCTGAAGCTCGCCGCCGCCAAGCATCCCAAGACTGCCGGCAAGGAAATCGCGGTTGTCCTGCGCGATCCGGTCGGCGTCGCCACCGAGCTCAACGCCCTGCGGGTACGGCGGAATGAATTGCTCAAGAAGGAAATCGCCAAGCCGGAAAACTTGCATCCGTTGAACAGCTCCGCTACCGTTTTGGGCTTGAAGCAAAGTCTGGTGCGGGAGGAAGATCTCAGCAGCTTTGAACAGGTCAGTCCGTTGCGGACGCTTTCGGCCTATATGCAGGACGACTGGCCGGCCGGCACCGAATGGCAGGCCGTGACTGAAGAAGACAGGAAGATGCTGCTCAGCCGAGTCAAGGGCGATGGGGCGTTCAGCGAATTCGTGCTGTCGCCTTACAAAGCCGTTTTCGAGAAAAAGAACCTGGGGCGGGTTTTCTATCCCGACCATGACAAGCGCGCCGCCGAGTGGACGAAAAAAAAGGTCGATGAAAACTGGTCGAAACTGGCCAAGTATCATGACGAGGAGGCACGCGCCGCCTGGATCAAGAACTTCGATGTCAAGATGAAGACCCAGCACTTCGATCCACTGGCATTGTTCGAGGAAGACTGGCACGCGGCGACGGAAGACAAGCAGACGCTTGCATATTTCGACCGCCATTTCGATCCGCTGGCCAAGGCCGATCCCTTGAAGCAGCCAGCCTCCGGCGTGCTTTACGCGCGTGAAAATCATCTCATCAATCAGCCCGCGCCTTTTAGCGAGAGCTTGCTGACGCGCTATCTTGCCAAAATCGGGCGTCCGATCACCGACAAGGAAGCGGTCGTGCTGCGCTCGCTGGTCGGCAATCAGGATGCGATGATCAAGATGGTGCACATCCAGTTGACCGGCGACCCGGGCGCCGCCGGCATGCGCGACAAGAGCTATGACCTGGTCAAGGGCTTCAGCGAGCTGAGCATGTCGAAAGGGGCGCTCACCGCCAATTCCTGGATAGGCCACGCGATTGCGCTGTTCAGCGTTGGACAACTCAGTGCGATGAGCGGGGCTGCGCTGACGGTCGCCGCGCGCGAGGCCAAGGCCAGCAACGTCACCGCGAGCATCATGACCAAGTTGCAGACGATGGCGCACGTCCAGCGCTGCCTCGAATATTCGGTGCAGGGGGCGCTGCACGGTAATGCGCCGAATGTGCCGGTGCTGCTGAAGATGCAGGTCGGCGCGGACGACGCGCTTAAGATTTTTGCGGCACGTTCCGGACAGCCGATGGGGACGAGCAAGACGCGCATCAAGAAAGCCAAGGCCAACAACGCCAAGGTCACGCTCACCCTGGCGACGGACACCGACGCGATCAAGGCCGCCAACGGCAACCTGGACGACATCACGCAGAATCCTGCGTCAGGCTCCGTCAGGATGGGCAAGGCGGCCACCTCGGCGGCGGTGGGCGCGGCAGGTTCGACACTTGTCCTGTCTGAAGAGAAATTCCTGCAGCTCTATCAAAGTCAGGCCGGTGCGGGAGCGAAGGCCGCGAATATGCTCCGGTCCGCATTGCCCAACCTGGCCAAGACCACCAGCGGTGCGCAGTTGATGGCGATGGCGAAAACGCTGGACGCGCGCCTGGCGCTGGGTGCCATGGTGATACAGGCACTGGGTGTCTGGAACGGCATGGAGTCCGCCCGTCAGGCGAGTTCGGAATCCAGTTTGACGGATGCAAATTATGGCGTGCTCGACAGCGTCATTGGCTTTACCGGCGGGGCCTTGGCATTGTGGGCCGTTGCGGCCGAGGTGCGCGTGGCGACTCAAATCGGCCATCATGCGGTTGCGGCTAATATAGGCATCGGGCTATTGAAAATTGGCGGGTCCATTGCGGGGATTGCGGGCGGCGCGGTGAACTTTGTTGCATCCGCAAAGAAAAGCAAGGATCAGGCGGCGCTTAGTAATGAGGACGCTGCGCGTATGTACCAATACTCTGCGGTAGCTTTCGGCCTTACAGCTGTGACCTCTGGTGCTTTGACGATTGGTGCTGTAGCCGGTACCTTGGAGGCGCGGGCAATTGGGGGAGCCGTAGTCCGGACAGTTGCTACTCGACTCGCGGCTAACGCGGTTTTTGCAGCGGTAGGGGGGATTGGCCTTACCGTTTCTGGAATCGGATTGATATTTTTAGGTGTTGGTATTGTCGCTCAAGTTGGGCTCTATGCCGTTTCGTGTGGAATTTGACATCGGGTAACATGTCGGTTACCGCCACTTCCTGAGTTCACGAGTCCCCAATGAGTATTGCCGTCGAAACCTTGTTCACCACCGCGCTGGGCCTGCAAGCGCCTTGGAATGTTTCCAAAGTTGAGCTCGACACGGGCAAGCGCCGGATCGATTTCGAGGTGTCGTGCGATGCCAAACAGCTGCCTTGTCCTGCCTGTGGCGTGAACGGCCAGGGTGTTCATGACCGCATCAAACGTAGCTGGCGGCATCTGGATTTTTTTCAGTACGAGGCCTGGTTGCACGCCGAGGTACCGCGTGTGGATTGCAGTGCATGCGGCAAG
>KB906725.1:0-66854 GCA_000381565.1 Oxalobacteraceae bacterium AB_14 | reverse complement strand
CGGACCAGCTGGGCTTGTTGGCGAAGATGGGCAAAGAAGGTGTCCAGTTCGGCCTGGATGCTCATCCGCATGCCCGTCAGCATAATGGCGACCAGCGTCGGCAAGGGCAGCTTGCGACAGCGCGAAAACGCAGTCGGATGGTCCGCGTGGCGCGCATCGAGGAGGAATTCTGTTGAGCATAGTCGGGCGGCGAAATCTTGAAACAGAATGGTCAGAACAGACATGGCAGGCAGTGGGAATAAAAATTCACACTGGCGGCCGCACTTTTAATACGGTGTCAAGTATATATTTGCAAATATTGAAAATAAATTATTTAACCGCGCACATTTTCCTTAACTTGGGTGGATTGGGTGGCGAGGCCTGTTTGCCCCTTGGCCGTTGAGAAGTGCGGAATATGACTGGGATCTGGTCGATGCAGAGCATCAGGCTGCTTTAACCACTACTGGCTCTACTGTCAATCGAATACACGGACTCATTTTTTTGGTACGTAAAAGCACTAGTGATTCAGCAATTGTCGATAGCTTTGCGATTGGTAACAGTATGCAAATGGGCGAGGTGACGGTGCCCGCTGTGTGGGAGCATATCCGTCGGTTTATGGAGGAAGATGGCCCTCATCTGGCGCCTGGCGAAGTGCTGCAGTCGTTCTACCCGCCCAAGGGATTTTTGCAGTGCATGGTGGCCACCGGCCCATATGGTAAGAATTTTCGAACCTGGTGGAGGGACTACCCTTTGTTCATGGTGATGGGCCTGGTTTTCTTCCCCATTGTTTTTCCGCTGATGACACTGGTCGGCATTTTTAGCTGGCTCAGCTACAAAACTGCTGTTCCCATCAAATGGTCTGCTGCGGTGCTGGCGGCGGTAGGGCCGGCATTAAAACAGGCTAAATAGTATGGCGGCGCGACTGTCTACGCCGCCAGAAGTTCGAGCCTACGATTATCACCGTGTGGATACGGTCGCGCTTCAGTGCGTTCGCCGTGGAGACAACCGAGGTGAGGTGATGCGTGCACTTGGCTATGATCACCCGGAACAGGTCGATTTGTGGGTTCGTCACAAGGCGGCACAAAAAGCAATGGCCGCATCGACGAACACGCTGCCGCCATTGCTGGAACCCTGGAGCTATCGATATTAAGCCCGCTTAGGAACTGGCCTGCTGCACCAGCCCCGCGTGGGTCAAGCGGTTCAGCTTGGGATGCATGACCGGGATGGTCAGCATGTGCTGGTGGCCGCTATCAGCAGCAGGGCCGTGAAGGTTTCGTTGGTGATGATCTGCTTGTCGAGCAGGATGTTGGCGAAGATGATTTCAATCAGGCCCTTGGTCTGCAGCAGCCAGCCGATGATCGACGCCTCGCCCGATTTTCATTTCAATATCCTGCCGGCGATGTGGACGCCGACCAAGTGCAGCAAGCACTCAAATGAAGGTTGTCCATGGAATTTTCAGGTCTCATTACGAAATATCGGGCGCATCGACCGCTTACTGAGCAAGAACGCGCGCATCAACTCAAGCAGAAGTTGAGTCTGAATGTCGAGCCGCATTATCAGCTTAGTGTCATTAAAATGAATTCCACTTATCTGGAGTCGGTCGACAAATGGTTCGCCTGGAAAGGCATGATCTCTGCGATCTCGCTGGTCGTTATCGGCATGTGCGTCGCGCTCTTTCTCGCAATGGTGCATCTGTCGCTGACAAGGGCGCCGGACTTTCATGGCGAGACCGATGACGGAACCCTCTTGATTATAGTCGGAGTAATTATGTTGCCGCTGCTGGCGGGGGCGAGCTGGTTGCTGCTCAGGGAATCGTGCGCCTATACCCATTACCCGATGCGATTCAACCGCAAAACTCGCATGGTGCATGTGTTTCGCCCCAACGGTACGGTGCTGTCTGTGCCGTGGGAAAAACTGTTTTTCACGCTGGGTCATATGCCACAATGGGATGAATGGGAAGTGCGGGGCCATGTGCTGGAACCGGACAACCAGACGGTTCTGGAGTCGTTCGCATTGAGCTATGTCGGATCGTTGAGTGCGAGCGATGCCAATGCCACCCTCGGGTACTCCTCGGCGGACGATTTCGTCCGCGCACACTGGGAATTTGTCCGCCGTTATATGGAGGACGGCCCGCAAGCCGTGACGGACCATGTGCAGTTCTGCATGCCGGTCGCGACGCTGCGCGAACGTTTCACCGTCGGTGTTGAGCGCGTATTCGCCAATATTGCAACGGCGAATGTGGTGCTGTATTGGCTATTGTTTCCGGTTTGTCTGGTTATCAGTTTGTTTCGCTTTATTGCAATGCGCACCAGCAAGATCCCGCAGTGGCCCTCAGAGATCGAGGCCACCTGCGCTATAGCCCCTGGTGATCCCTATGTCATCGAAGGGGATGCCACGGGTGAACGTATAGCCGTGTTTCCGGACGCGGCGCGGGCGGCCGGCGTTGGCTTCAAGGCAGCACCCGGCAAGCGCACCGGCGCTACGGCCGGCGCTGGAACCAAGTCGGCTCGAATGGCTTGCGCGAAAAAGCAGCGATGAGTGGCGGCGTGTAGCACCAAGGTACGCGAGGGGAATTCTTCCAGCAACGGCATTGATGGCGCGGTCACGCTCTCCCGCCGCGATGGAAACGGGGATAATAGCTATTCGCTTTGCTTGTTCTATAGCTAGCGACTATTGAAACTATTGGAACAATCAATTTTGCAAATAGGACGAAAGCCCTTAAACTGACGTCTCAATGATTCACAACCCAACGAGGAAACCACAATGTCTCTGATCAATACCCAAGTAAAACCATTCAAGGCAACCGCATACGCCAACGGCAAGTTCATCGACGTGAGCGACGAGTCCCTGAAGGGTAAGTGGTCCGTTCTGATGTTCTACCCAGCCGACTTCACCTTCGTCTGCCCTACCGAACTGGAAGACCTGGCCGACCACCAGCCTGAATTCGCCAAGCTGGGCGTGGACGTGTACGGCGTGTCGACCGACACCCACTTCGCGCACAAAGCATGGCACGACACCTCGGATGCGATCAAAAAAGTCAACTACCCGCTGATCGGCGACCCGACCGGCACCCTGTCGCGCAACTTCGAAGTGATGATCGAAGAAGAAGGCCTGGCACTGCGCGGCACCTTCGTCATCAATCCGGAAGGCTTCATCAAAGTGCTGGAAGTGCACGACAACGGCATCGGCCGCGACGCCTCGGAACTGCTGCGCAAGGTCAAGGCAGCGCTGTACGTGGCCTCCCACCCAGGCGAAGTTTGCCCAGCCAAATGGACCGAGGGCGCAGCTACCCTGACCCCATCGCTGGACCTGGTCGGCAAGATCTAAGTCCGAGCACGTCTTGAAAGAGACCGCAGCACACAAGTAATACCGCGATGCCGGTCCGGGCGTCCGGCCCGGCATACGCCTAAATATTTGTAAAAAGGAAGAAAAATCATGTTAGATGCAACTCTCAAAACCCAGTTGAAAGCCTACTTGGAAAAAGTGGTGCAACCGATTGAGATCGTCGCTTCTCTCGATGACAGCGCCAAGGCCCGCGAGATGGAGGAACTGCTCCAGGAAATCGTCCTGTTGAGCGACAAGATCACGCTGGTCAAGCGCACCGACGATGCCGAACGCAAGCCGTCGTTCAGCATCAACCGCCCCGGCACCGATATCGGCGTGCGTTTCGCCGGCGTGCCGATGGGCCATGAATTCACCTCGCTGGTGCTGGCCCTGTTGCAGGTCGGCGGCCACACCATCAAGTTCGACGACGCCGTGATCGAGCAGATCCGCAACCTCGACGGCGACTACGTGTTCGAAACCTTCATCTCGCTGAGCTGCCACAATTGCCCGGAAGTGGTGCAGGCGCTCAACGCGATGGCGGTGATCAACCCGCGCATCAAGGTGACCACCATCGACGGCGGCGTGTTCCCGCAAGAAGTCGAGGCGCGCCAGATCATGGCGGTGCCGATGATGTTCCTCAACGGCGAACATTTCGGCCAGGGCCGCAGCAACGTCGAAGAGATCCTGTCCAAGCTGGACAAGAACGCCGGCGCCCGCCAGGCCGCCGAGCTGAGCAAGAAAGACGTGTTCGACGTGCTGATCGTCGGCGGCGGTCCCGCCGGCGCGGCGGCGGCCATCTACGCCGCCCGCAAGGGCATCAAGACCGGCGTGCTGGCCGAGCGTTTCGGCGGCCAGGTGCTCGACACCCTGTCGATCGAGAACTTCATCTCTGTCAAGGAAACCGACGGCCCGAAATTCGCCGTGGCGCTGGAGCAGCACGTCAAGGAATACGAGGTCGACATCATGAACACCCAGCGCGCCGCCAAGCTGGTGCCGGGCAAGCTGATCGAAGTGCAAACGGCCAGCGGCGCGGTCCTGCAAGCCAAGTCGGTGATCCTGGCCACCGGCGCCCGCTGGCGGGAGATCAACGTGCCGGGCGAGAAGGAATACCGCAACCACGGCGTGGCCTACTGCCCGCACTGCGACGGGCCGCTGTTCAAGGGCAAGCGGGTGGCGGTGATCGGCGGCGGCAACTCCGGCGTCGAGGCGGCGATCGACCTGGCCGGCCTGGTCAAGCATGTGACCCTGATCGAGTTCGGCGCCGAGCTGCGCGCCGACGCGGTGCTGCAGCGCAAGCTGCGCAGCCTGGCCAACGTCACCGTGATCGTCTCGGCACAGACCACCGAGATCCACGGCGACGGCAAGATCGTCAACGCCCTGAGCTACAACGACCGGGTGTCGGGCGAAGCCAAGAAGGTCGAGCTGGAAGGCGTGTTCGTGCAGATCGGCCTGGTGCCGAACACCGAGTGGCTCAAGGGCACGGTGGCGCTGTCGCGTCACGGCGAGATCGAAGTCGATGCGCGCGGCCAGACCTCGATACCCGGCGTGTTCGCGGCGGGCGACGTCACCACGGTGCCGTTCAAGCAGATCATCATCGCCACCGGCGACGGCGCCAAGGCGGCGCTTGCGGCCTTCGATCACCTGATCCGCTCGGACGACGAGGAAGTGGTGGCCGAGTCGGCCGGCCAGCAGGCGCTGACCGCTTGACCCCGGACTAAACCAGGTCGGCGCTGGCCTGCCGGGCGCGCAGCGCCATGGCGTTGCGGTGGCGCGCGCGCAGGCGCGGGTCGGTGATCAGCCGGCCCAGCGTTTCGCCGACCACCATCACCACGCCCAGCAGCGGCAGCACCAGCATCAGCCCCGCCACCCCGGCCACCGAGCCGCCGATGAAGATCATCAGTACCGTGATCAGGGGATGGATGTGCAGGCTGCGTCCCAGGGTCATCGGCATGAAGATGAAATCGTCCAGCAACCGCACCGTGATGAACACGCCGATCGCCATATAGGCCACGCCCGGATCGGCCGGCGCGTCGGTCGAGGCCACCATCACCACCAGCATGCAGCCGAGGATAGATCCCACATACGGCACCCACGCCAGCATCGCCGCGATCAGGCCCAGCACCAGCGGCGACGACACGCCGATCGCCCACAGCCCGAACGCCAGCACCGCCGTATCGAGGATGGTCAGCTTGAACAAGCCCTGGAAGTAGCGGTGCGCGGTCTGGTCGACCTCGTGCAGCAGGCGCAGGGTCTTTTCAAAGAAGGCGTTCGGCACGGCGCGCGCCAGGAACTTCTTGAAGCGCAGGCCGTCGCGCAGGAAGAAGAAGGTCAGGAACGGCGCCAGCAGCAGCGACGGCAGCCACGCCGCCGCCGACACCAGGATATCGGTCAGGTGCTTCTGCACGAACGTGCCGGTGAAGGCGCTGACGCGGCTGTTGACGGTGCGGGCCAGCTTGATCTGTTTGAGGATGGGGAACTGCCGCTCCAGCGCCAACATCGTCTGGCGCACGAATTCCAGCCCGCCGCTCAGGTATTTGCCCAGCATGTCCTGCCACGAATCGGACGGGCCGGCATCCCGGTAGATCAGCACCAGGCCGGCCGCCACCAGCAACAGCAGGAAGGCGCCGCCGACAATCAGTGTGGCCGCGTTGTGGCTCAGGCCCAGGCGGATCAGGCGCTGCATCGGCGGTTGCAGGATGTAGTACAGCACGATCGCCAGCAGGAAGGGGACCGCCAGGAACAGCATCCGCTGCAGCAGGAACAACAGCACGCAGGTGGCGGCGATGATGCCGCTCCACACCACCGGTCCGGCCCGCTGTTGGCTCGGCAGGAAGTTCATAAGGCCTCGACCTGCGGCTTGCCGGTCATCCAGTCGCGCAGGCGGCCGCCGATGTGGCGCGCCAGCGCCAGCGAGATCTTGTAGCCGATCACGGCGTCCGTTTCCATCAGGCCCATGAAGTCGGCGCGGAAGAACACCGCCAGCTCGCAGTTGTCCAGCGCGCGCGTCTGTGCGTTGCGCGGCGTGTTGTCCAGCAGGGCCAGATCGCCGAAGAAGGCGCCGGCCGACAGCTCGGCCACCACCTCGCGCCCGGCGCCCAGCTGGCGGCTGATGATCACCCGGCCCGACATCACCAGGTACAGCGCCTGCCCTTCCTCGCCTTCGTCGAAGATGATTTCATCGGCCAGGTAGCGGCGCTCGTGCATCAGGCCGTCGACGATGTTCAGTTCGAGCGGGGTCAGCGTGGCGAACAGCGCCGATTCCTTCAGGCGCAGCACGCGCGGCGACAGAACGGGCGATTTGAGGAAACCAAAGATCAAGGGAACTCCGTGCAGGGCAAGGTGGGCGGGCCGGCCGGCGCCGCTTTATCGTTCCAATGATAACTTAAAGTTGCACGGTAGCGGACAGCGGCAAGCCCGGGTCGAGGTGGCTGGTGAGCAGGATGCACTGGCGCGCCAGCCGCTCGGGCGCGGCCAGCTGTTGCCGCAGATAGGCCATGGCTTCCGCGTCGAGGCCGTTGAACGGCTCGTCGATCAGCAGCAGCCGCACCGGCAGCGCCAGCGCCAAGGACAGTTGCATCTTCTTGTGCTGGCCCAGCGACAGCGTGGTGACCGGCTGCTCCAGCGTGTGCAGCAGGTGGAACGCTTGCAGCTCGGTGTTGAGCAGCGCGGCATCGGTGCCGGGATACAGCGACAGGTGCAGGTCGAGGATCTCGCGCACCGTCAACCACGGCAGTTGCGGCGTGTCGCCGCCGCAGTAGTAGCACCGCAGGCGGTAGGCCAGCGGCTGCGCTTGAAGGTCCAGGCCGTCGAGCGTGATGGCGCCGGCGTGCGGCGTCAGCGCGCCGCCGGCCAGCTTGAGCAGCGTGGTCTTGCCGGCGCCGTTCTCGCCGCGCAGCCAGGTGATGCCGGCGCCCAGCTGCAGGTCGTAGCGGCGGAACAGCGGATGGCTGGCGAATTCAAAAGTGAGCTGGTCGATGCGCAGCACGGGGTTCAATTCCATAATTCGCTTCCAATGGCGGTCAGGATGACGATGGCGCTGATGACCAGCCCGACGCGGCCGCGCACGCTCAGGCGGCGCAGCGCGACCACGGCGAGCTGGGCCACGCCGGCAAAGCACAGCCAGACGGCGGCGACGGTGGTGCTGTAGCCGGCGCTGCCGGCGCGGCCCAGGTGGCCCAGGGTCAGCAGCGCGAACCAGGCCATCACGGCCAGGCCGGGCAGCAGCGTGGACACGCGCGCAAAGCGGAACAGGTTTTCGATGCGCAGCGGCCATGCCGCCGCGACCGGGCGCAGCAGGGCGATCTGTTCGGTGACGGCCTTGTCGCCGCGGTCGGTCAGCAGCATCAGCAGGAGCGCGGCGTTGAAGCCCAGCAGCGCCGGCGGCACCACGGGCGGATGCCACAGCCACGCGGCGACGCCCAGCGCGGCGCCCAGCAGCAGCACGGTCTGCTGGAGGCCGACCACGTTCTCGGCCCGCCAGAACGGCAGCCAGAACAGCTGGCGCCAGTGGTATAGCGCGCGCCGCGCCGGCACGCCGGCGTTGGCGGCCGGGCGCGGCGACGCCGGCACATACGGGCCGGGCGCGGGACGGTCGGGACGGAGCCTGGCGGCGGCCGGCATGCGGCCGCGCCGCGCCAGCACCAAGGTCGAGACGATCCAGCCCAGCAGCAGCGAGCCCATGGTCAGCAGCAGCGCCTGCGGCACCACCGGCCGCAGCCAGTCCGGCCATTGAACCAGCCAGATGGTGGTGGAAATTGCGTAGGCCATGCTCAATGGAACGATGACCATGCCGGCCACGGCGATATTGGCGCGCCATTGCAGGCTGGCCGGAATCGGCAGCGGACGGCACCACAGCAGCGCCTGTGCCGGCAGCAGCCGTTTGCGCAGCAGCCAGACCGGCGCGCTGGCGATCAGCGCCTGGCCGGCGAACAGGCCCAGCGCCTGCGGCCACGGCCGCGTCGCCGCGAACAAGCCGGGCAGGGCCAGGCAGGCGACCAGCCCCACCAGCACCTGGCCGAAACCGAGCAGTATGTATTCCAGCGAAGTGGTGAGGCTGGCGACGAACTGCAGCATCGCCTGGTGCGCCATGCGGAGGCGGAAACGCAGATAGGGAGAGAAAGTCGTCGCGGAGAGCATCATGCCGGGAGAATAACACCCGCTGCGCAAGCCTGAGCTTAATCGAAGGTTAAGCGCGAACATTAAGCGCGAACATTAAGCGCGAACATTAAGCGGCGCAGAAATGATTAAGGGCCCGACGAATCGGGCCCTTAAAGGAATTTGGCGGAGCGGACGGGACTCGAACCCGCGACCCCCGGCGTGACAGGCCGGTATTCTAACCAACTGAACTACCGCTCCAAATTTCGTTTTCTCTGTTTTCCTGGTGGGTGCTGAGAGGGTCGAACTCCCGACCTACGCCTTGTAAGGGCGCCGCTCTACCAACTGAGCTAAGCACCCAGAAAACATATCAGCTTTGCTTCACTACTTTGTCACAACTGCTGAACGAGGCCGTATTCTACAAGCTGGTTTATCCGTTCCGCAAGGGTTTTTGAAAATAATTCAGAAAATTATTCCGCGATGCCCCATTGCGCCAGCATCCAGGCCAGTTCGAACGCCCTGCCGTCGATGGCGTCGTAGCGCCCGGAGGCGCCGTAGTGGCCGGAGCCGAAGTCGGTCTTGAGCAGCAGCGGCCGGCTGTCGGTCTTGTAGGCGCGCAGCCGCGCCACGTATTTGGCGGCGGGCCAGTATTGCGCCTGCGTGTCCTGGAAGCCGGCCGTCACCAGCATGGCCGGATAGGCCTGGCGCTTGATGTTGTCGTACGGCGAGTAGCTCATCATGTAATCGAAGGCGGCCTTTTGCCTGGGGTCGCCGGACTCCAGGTATTCATAGGTGACCATCGGCGCGGTCGGATCGGTGATTTCGTGGATCAGGTCGGCCTGCGGCACGGCGGCCAGCACCGCATGGAACAGCTCCGGCCGCTCGTTGGCCACCACCCCCATCACCATGCCGCCGAAACTGCCGCCCTCGGCGATGAGCCGGTCCGCCCGCGTGTAGCCTTCGCGCACCAGGTGTTCGGCGCTGTCGATGAAATCGTTGAACACATTCTTGCGCTTCATCAGCTTGCCGTCGTCGTGCCATGGCTCGCCCAGGTCGTTGCCGCCGCGGATCTGCGCCTCGGCGTAGATGACGCCGCGCTCCATCAGGCTCAGGCGGCCGAGGCTGAAGCTGGCCTCGCTGGGGAAGCCCCAGCCGCCGTAGCCGTACAGCAGCAGCGGCGCGCTGCCGTCGAGCTTGACGTCCTTGCGGTAGGCCAGCCACACCGGCACCCTGGCGCCGTCGCGCGCGCTGACCCAGATGCGGCGCGTGGCAAAGCGCCCGAGGTCGACGCCGGCCAGCGGCTGGCGCTTGACGACGGTGCGCGCGCCGCTGGCCATGTCGATCTCGAGCACCATCGGCGGCGTGACCGGCGACTGGTATTGCAGCCGGTAGCTGGCGTCGTCGTAGCCGGCCACGCCGGCCTGCTCGGTGTTGGCCTGGGCCAGGTAGACCTCGTCGTCGAACTGCACGCTGCGCCACTGGCCGCTGGCAAAGCTGTAGATGCGCGGGCGGCTCAGCGCGTTCGTGCGCTCGTTGAGCACGAGGAAGTCGCGATACACGTCCATCGATTCGATCAGCGTGCCGGCGTCGGGCCGCGCCACCTCGGTCCAGTCCTGTGGCGCGGCCAGCGGCGCGCTGACCACGCGGAAGTTGGGCGCGTCGCGGTTGGTCAGCAGGTACAGCCGGTCGCCGTGCGTTTCCGCGTTGTAGCGGTGGCCCGGCGTGCGCGGCATCAGCAGGCGCAGCGCGACGTCGGGCCGGTCGCGCGGCAGCAGCCAGGTGTCGCTGGTGTCGGAGCTGAGGGCCATCAGTTCGAGATAGCGGCCGTCGTGCGTGCGGCCCACGCCGAGCAGGAAGTTGCCGTCGCGTTCGCGATAGACTTGCACCGGCTTGCCGCCCGCCGTCGACACCCGCAGCAGGCGGTCGGGACGCAGCGTGACGGGATCGGCCTGGGTCAGCAGGATGGTGAGGTTGTCGGCGGCCCATTCCATCGACGTCACGCGCGCCACGCGCAGCGGCAGCTCGCGGCCGCTGCGCAAGTCCTTGATGTGCAGCTGGAACTGGTGCTGGCCGCTGGTGTCGGCGCGGTAGGCCAGCAGCGTGCCGTCGGGACTGGGCAGCAGTCCTTCCAGCGCGAAGAATTTCTTGCCGCGCGCCAGGCGGTTCTGGTCCAGCAGGATCTGCTCCGGCGCGGTGGCGTCGTAGCTGCCATCGGCCGCCGCGCGGCGGCGGCAATTGAGCGGGTATTGCTGGCCGGCGCTGCTGCGGCTGTAGTAGTAGAACCCGCCCTGGCGCGACGGCACCGTCAGGTCGCTGGCGCTGGTGCGCTCGCGCATCTGGGTCGCCAGCCGTTTGGCCAGCGGCGCGAAGGCGGCGGCGACGGCTTCGGTGTGGGCGTTCTCGGCCTTCAGGTAGGCCAGCACGGCCGGGTCGTTGCGGTCTTGCAGCCAGTGGTATTCGTCGGCCAGCGCCTGGCCGTGGTAGCGTTGGCTCCACGGCTTCGTGGCCGCGACCGGCGGCGTGGCGGGATCGGCGTAGGCCAGCAGGGCGGGCAAAGCGAGCAGGATGGGCAGGATGCGTATCATGGCGGTGGTAGGGCTACGGGGCTGTACTCTGGCCGTGAATTGTATTGCAAAATAAGCAAATGAAAACAACTATTTCCGACGCCGGGCTCGACGCCCTGTACCGCCGCGTCAGCTGGCGGCTGATGCCTTTCCTGTTCCTGTGCTACGTGGCCGCCTACCTGGACCGGGTCAACTTCGGCGTCGCCAAATTGCAGATGCTGGCCGAGCTGCGCTTTTCCGACACCGTGTACGGCGCCGGCGCCGGCATCTTCTTCATCGGCTACTTCCTGTTCGAGGTGCCGTCCAACCTGCTGATGACGCGCACCGGCGCCCGCATCTGGATCGCCCGCATCATGATCAGCTGGGGCGTGATCTCGTCGGCGCCGATGCTGGCCAACAGCGTGGCGACGTTTTATCTGCTGCGCTTCCTGCTCGGCTCCCCGGCATCATCCTGTATCTGACCTACTGGTATCCGGCCCACCGCCGCGCGCGCATGGTGGCGCTGTTCATGAGCGGGGTGGCGGTGGCCGGCGTGGTCGGCGGGCCGCTGTCGGGCTGGATCATGAAAACCTTCGCCGGCCTGTATGGCCTCAGCGGCTGGCAATGGCTGTTCCTGCTGGAGGGCTTGCCGTCGGTGCGGATCGGGAGCTGGACGCTGTTCTACCTGGACGACGGCATCCGCAGCGCCCGCTGGCTCAGCGAGGACGACAAGCAGCAACTGGAACGCGCCATCGTCGAAGACGGCCAGCATCAACAGCGCCTGCCGCTGGCGCTGGTGTACTTCCTGTTCGTGATGGGCTTGTACGGCGTCAGCTTCTGGCTGCCGCAGTTGATCAAGAACAGCGGCGTCAAGGACGTGTTCGATATCGGCCTGCTGACGGCGATCCCGTACGCGGCGAGCGGCGCTGGCACGCGGCGGCCGCCGCCGTGGCCGGCGCGCTGGGCCTGGTGGTGGCCACCGTCTACAGCGACAACACCGTCGTCGCCATGGCTGCGCTGAGCGTGGCCACGGCCGGCATCCTCTCCACCTTTCCGATCTTCTGGAGCCTGCCGGCCGCGCTGCTGGGCGGCGCGGCGGCGGCGGCCGGGATCGCGCTGATCAACTCGGTTGGCAACCTGGCCGGCTTCGCCAGTCCCTACCTGGTCGGCGCCATCAAGGACGCCACCGGCAGCACCGCCAACGGCATCTATCTGCTGGCCGCCAGCCTGGTGGCCGGCGCGCTGCTGGTGGTGGCGCGGCGAACACCGGGGACATGAGCGCCGCTAGCTGTCCGGCAGCGCGTCCAGGATCTCGCGCACGCCGCCGCTGAAGACCTGGCGGGCGATCTCCTCGCCCAGATAGCGCCCGTAGATCTTCCGCACGCTGCCGTCGCCGACGACGGCGCGCAGCGCCTCGACATAGCGGCGCCGCACCGGCGCCGCCACCCGCTTCGACACATACACGCCCACCAGCGCGCGCGGCGATTCGGCGAACGGGATGGCGCTCATCTTGCCGAGCATGTGGAACTGGCGCTGGTGCAGCACGTGGATGGCCGGCGGCGCCAAGGTGCCCTCGGCCCGCCCGGCCAGGATCTTGCGGAACACCACGCCGTAGTCGTTGACGTATTCCAGCCGCCCCAGCTTCTGCAGCCGCTCCAGCTGCACCATCGTCGCGGCGGAGTAGGAGATGCCGCGCGTGACGTTCAGGCGCGCCGTGCTGTGCTCGACGAAGTCCTGCAGGCTGCGGAACTTGCCGGCGTTCTTGTTGAGCAGCAGCAGCTCGAAACGGGTGTAGGTGTAGGGCAGCCACACGCCATGGCGGTCGCGCTCGGCGGTGCGCAGCGAGGCGCCGGTCAGGTCCAGCTGGCCGTTGAAGAATTGCGCATACAGCCGGCCGTGCGGATACCACTCCAGCTGGAAGGCGCAGCCGCTGCGCTGGCGCACCGCTTCCAGCACGTCGGCCGTGATGCCGCGGATGGCGGCGCCGTCGCGGTAGGACGAGTAGCCGAGGTCGCTCAGGCCGACCCGCGCCGGCGCGCAAGCGCCGTCCGCCGCCCGGGCCGCGGACGCGGCGGACAGCAGCAGACACAGCAAGACGGTGCGCAGGCGATGGGGCATGTTGGCCAGGGGAAACGGACAGTTTCTAAAGTGTAACACCGGGCCCGGGCAAAAGGTGGGCTCTTGCGGCGGCGATGATTTCCGTGGATACTGTATGTATTCACAGTAATTTTACCCGCACCATGGCTGAAGCCCAGCGCCGCATTGCCCACCTCGACATGGACGCGTTTTATGCGTCCGTCGAGCTGTTGCGCTATCCCGAGTTGCGCGGCCTGCCGGTGGTCATCGGCGGCGGCCGCGACGCCCAGCCGGTGGCGCAGGCCGACGGCAGCCATACTTTTTCCCGCCTGCGCGACTACGTGGGGCGCGGCGTGATCACCACCGCCACCTACGAGGCGCGCGCGCTCGGCGTCGGCTCGGCCATGGGCATGATGAAGGCGGCCAAGCTGGCGCCGGACGCGATCCTGTTGCCGGTCAATTTCGACGCCTACCGCCATTGCTCGCGGCTGTTCAAGAACGCCGTGGCCGCCATCGCGCCGGACTTCGAGGACCGCGGCATCGATGAAATCTATATCGACCTGACCCATGTCGAAGGCGAGACGCGCGCGCTGGCGCAGCGCATCAAGCAGGCCGTGCGCGACGCCACCGGGCTGTCTTGCTCGATCGGCGTGACGCCCAACAAGCTGTTGTCGAAGATCTGCTCGGACCTGGAAAAGCCCGACGGCCTGACCATCCTCGGCTACGACGACATCCCGGAGCGCATCTGGCCGCTGGGGGTGCGCAAGATCAACGGCATCGGCCCCAAGGCCACCGAGAAGCTGGCGGCGCTGGGCATAGACACCATCGGCCAGCTGGCGGCGGCCGACGCCGGCCTGCTGCAAGACCACTTCGGCGCCCACTACGCGGCCTGGCTGGCCGAGGCGGCGCACGGCGTCGACCACCGGGCCATTTCCACCAGCACCGAGAGCAAGTCGATCAGCCGCGAAACCACCTTCGAGCGCGACCTGCACGCGCGCCAGGACCGCGACACCCTGTCCGGCATCCTGACCCAGCTGTGCGCGCGGCTGGCGGACGACCTCAAACGCAAGGGCTACGTCAGCCGCACCATCAGCATCAAGCTGCGCTTCGACGATTTCCAGATCGTCAGCCGCAACGTCACCCTGCCGCAGCCGGTGGCCGACGCCACCGGCATCCTGCACGCGGCGCGCGAGTGCCTGAAGCGGGTGCCGCTGCAACGCCGGCTGCGCCTGCTGGGGGTGCGCGCCAGCACGCTCGAGCCGCCCGGCGCCGGCGCGCAGGCTGCGCCGCCCCGCCAAGGCGAATTGTTCGCTTAGCTCAGCAACACTCGGCAACAGATTCGGTCCGGCGCCGCCTTCACCGTGTAAAATGGCGCTCCCCTGGCATTACTGAAACAAGGCTCAACACATGTGGTTCAAGAATCTACAGATTTACCGTCTGCCGGCCCCTTGGGCCTACACCCCCGAACAACTGGAAGCGGCGCTGGCCCCTCACTCCTTCGTCCCGGCGAACAGCAATGAGCTGCTGCGCCAGGGGTGGGACACGCCGCGCCCGAACGGCGGCCTGGTGCACGTGGTCAACAAGCAGATGCTGATCCTGCTGGGCACCGAGAAGAAACTGCTGCCGAACACCGTCATCAACCAGGTCGCCAAGGCGCGCGCCGCCGAGATGGAAGAAGCCCAGGGCTTCGCGCCGGGCAAGAAGGCGATGAAGGAACTGAAAGAGCGCGTGGCCGACGAACTGCTGCCGCGCGCCTTCTCGATCCGCAGCAACGTCTGGACCTGGATCGATCCGGTCAACGGCTGGCTGGTGGTCGACGCCGCCAGCCCGGCCAAGGCCGACGAAGTGATCAAGCTGCTGCTCAAGGCGGTCGACAAGCTGCCGCTGGAAAGCCTGCGCGTGCAGCGCTCGCCGGTGGGCGTGATGACCGAGTGGCTGCAGGCGGACGACGCGCCGGCCGGCTTCACGGTCGACATGGACACCGAACTGCGCGCCACCGGCGAGAGCAAGGCGGCGGTGCGCTACGTGCGCCACACGCTGGAAGCGGACGAAGTACGCCGCCACATCGCCGCCGGCAAGCAGTGCACCCGCCTGGCCATGACCTGGGACAGCAAGATCTCCTTCGTGCTGACCGAATCGCTGGCGATCAAGGGCATCAAGCCGCTGGACGTGATCGCCGAAAAGGAATCGAGCACCAGGAACGACGATGAACGCTTCGACGGCGACTTCATGCTGATGACCGGCGAACTGGCCAAGCTGATGGCCGACGTGGTGGAAGCCCTGGGCGGCGAAGCCAAGGCTTAATCGCGCCGCAACACAACGCATGTCCATTGCTTGAATATGCCGCAAAGTCTTTGATTTTGCGGCATTTTTAATGTAATTTTTGATAAAAAACCGGGAAAATAATTTCGTTGCTTGGTAGAAATTAGCGCCATTTCTGCTATAGTGAAAGATGTTATCAAATTAGGAACTCGTGATGAGCACCTTCGTCCCCATCCTCACCACCGACCAGCTCGCCAACGTCCTGAGCACCCAGGACGTGTTGGCCTGGACCAGCGAGGATATCGCGGCGTTGAGCGCGCTCCAGGTGCCGGCCCTGCGCACCGATCACGTGGCCGTCATGAGCAGCTACCAGCTGTCCTTCCTGGCCACCGCCGCCGTCGCGGCGCTGACCACGCGCGATCTGGCCGTCATCAAGCCCGCCACCCTGAACGCGGTCGGTGCCTTGCCGTCCGGCTTCATGGGTGCGCTGGGCAGCGCCCAGATCGCGGCCCTGACCACCGCCCAGGTGGCGGCGCTGGGCACCAAAGCCTTCGCCAGCCTGAGCACCCAAGCCATCGCCGCGTTTGAGACGGCCGACCTGGCCGCCCTGAGCACCGCCAATATCGCCAGCCTGTCGTCCGACCAGGTGGCCCTGATGGGCAGCGGCCAGTTGGCCGCGCTGAGCACGCGCCAGCTGGCGACCTTCACGGCCGATGAAATCCTGGCCATCGGCACGCGCGGCATTGCCGCGCTGGGCACCCAGGCCATCGCCGCGCTGGGCACGGCGCAAGTGCGCGCCCTGAGCACGCAGCAGGCCGTCGCGCTGAGCACCGCGCAAGCGGCCGCGCTCGGCGGCGCGCAGCTCAACGCGCTCTCCAGCGACGCCGTCGCCGCGCTGGAAACTGCCGATGTCGCCGCGCTGAAAACGACCGCCGTCGCCGCCATGGCGACCCGCCAGCTGGCGCTGCTGACCAGCGGCCAGCTGGGCGCGATGACCACCGCCGAATTCGCCGCGCTCAACAGCGCCCAGATCGCCGCGCTGTCCACCGACGCCCTGGCCGGCTTGCCGGGCGCCGACCTGGCGGCCCTGAATCCGGCCGTCGTGCCGCAACTGGGCGCCGCCTTGCTGGCCGCGCTGAGCACGGCGCAAATCAATGCTTTCGGCAGCCGCCAGATCGCCGTGCTGAGCAGTTCTCAGATCGCCGCGCTCAGCAGCAACCAGATCCAGGCCCTCGGCCCGGCGCAGATCGCCGCGCTGGGCTCGCGCCAGGTGGCCGGGCTGTCGACCGCCGACGTGGCCGCCATCGGCAGCGCCGGCATCGCGGCCTTGAGCGTGGCGGCGGTGCGCGCGCTCAATTCCGCCCAGCTGGCGCAGCTGGGCGCCGCCGGCAACCTGTTCGGCCTGCTGGGCACGGCCCAGTTGGCCGCCGTGCTGCCGGCCGTGCTGGTCGGCCTGGGCACGGCCCAGGTGGCGGCGCTGTCGACCACCCAGGCCGCCAGCCTGAGCAGCGCGCAGCTGAGCGCGCTGTCGCTGGCGCAGCTGGCCGCGCTGGAGACGGCCGACCTGGCGGCGCTGAAGACCGCCGCCATCGCCGGCCTGGGCACGCAGCACATGGCGGCGCTGAGCAGCGCCCAGCTGGGCGCGTTCACCACCGCCGAATTCGCCGCGCTGAGCAGCAGGCAGCTGGCCGCGCTGTCGAGCGCCTCGATCGCCGGCCTGCCGGGCGCCGACCTGGCCGCGCTCAATCCCGCCGCGGTGGCCCTGCTGACGCCGTCGCTGCTGGCATCGCTGAACAGCGCGCAGCTGGGCGCGCTCGGCTCGCGCCATTACGCGGTGATGGGCAGCGCGCAGATCGCCGCGCTGAGCAGCACGCAAATCCAATCGTTGTCGACCCTGCAAATCGGCGCGCTCGGTTCGCGCCAGGCGCTGGGCTTGACGCCGGCCGACCTGGCCGCGCTGGGCAGCGCCGCGCTGCGGGCGCTGAGCACCGCCGCGCTGGCCGCGCTGAATTCGGCGCAACTGGCGGAACTGGGCAACGCCGCCGGCGGCAGCCTGTTCGGCCAACTCACCACCGCCCAGATCGCCACGCTGCGCAGCGCCGCGCTGGCCGGCCTGGGCAGCGCGCAAGTGGCTGCGCTCAGCACGGCGCAAGCCGCGGTGCTGAGCAGCGCCCAGGTCGCCGCGCTGTCGCTGGCGCAGCTGGCGGCGCTGGAAACGGCGGACCTCGCCGCGCTGCGCACCAATGTGATCTCGACGCTGGGCACGCTGCAGGTCGGGGCGCTGAGCAGCGCGCAAGTGAAGGCCATGACCACCGCCCAGATCGGCGCATTGAGCAGCAAGCAGCTCAACGCCCTGAGCGCGACCGGCATGGCCGGCCTGGAAAGCGAGGACTTCGCCGCGCTGGGCAACAACGCCATCGCCGGCCTGGCCAGCGCCGGCTTGGCCGCACTGAGCGTGACGCAACTGGCCGGCCTCGGCACGCGCCAGGTGGCGGCGCTGGGCAGCGCGCAACTGGCCGCGCTGAGCACCGCCCAGGTGCGCGGCCTGACCGCCGCCCAGGTGGGCGCGCTGAGCTCGCTGCAGGCGGGCAGCTTGTCGACCGCCGCCATCGCCGCGCTCGGCACAGCCACCCTGGCTGCGCTGCGCACCGCCGCGATCGCCGCGCTCAATGCCGGGCAGCTGGCAGCGCTGGGCCAGGTGCAGCTGCTGACCACGGCACAAATCGTCGCGCTGCGCAGCGCCGCGCTGGCCGGCCTGACCACCGCCGAAGTCGTTGCGCTGACGGCGATCCAGGTCGCCGCGCTGGGCAGCGCGCAGCTGCGCGCCCTGAGCACGCAGGCGATCGCCGCCATGGAGCCGCTGGACCTGGCCGCGCTGCGCACCGCCGCCATTCCCGGCCTGAGCCCGGCCCAGGTGGCCGCGCTGACCAGCGGCCAGCTGGCCGCGCTGACCATGGCGCAATTCCTGGCCTTGAACGCGTCGCAGCTGTCGGCGCTGTCGTCCGACACCATCGCCGGTTTCGCCAGCGCCAATATGGCCGCCTTCAGCACCGCCAATATCGCGGCGCTGAGTCCGTCCGCGGTCGGCAATCTGAGCCTGCTGCAATTGTCCAGCCTGTCCTCGCTGCAGTTTGGCGTGCTGTCCAGCGCCCAGCTGGCGGCGCTGCGCACGGCGCAGGTCGCCAACCTGGGCGTGCCGCAGATCCTCGGCCTGAGTTCGCGCAACATCGCCGGCCTGTCGAGCGCCGACGTGGCCGCCCTCGGCGCCATCGCGCTGCGCACGCTGAGCACCTCGGCGCTGGCCGCGCTGAGCGCCGAGCAGCTGGCCGCGCTGGCCAACGACCCGTCCGGCAGCCAGTTCGGCACCCTGGGCACGGCGCAGATCGCCGCGCTGCGCAGCACCGGCCTGGCCGGCCTGAGCACCAGCCAGGTGGCGGCGCTGAGCACCGCGCAGGCCGCCGTGCTGAGCAGCAGCCAGCTGGCCGCCTTCTCCAGCAACGACATCGCCGCGCTGGAAACGGCGGACCTGGCCGCGCTCAAGACCAATGCCTTGACCGGCCTGGGCACCCAGCAAATGGCCGCGCTCAACAGCGACCAGGTGACGGCGCTCACCAGCGCCCAGGTCGCCGCGCTGAACAGCAGCCAGGTGGTGGCGCTGTCGACCTCGGCCTGGACCGGCTTGCAGACCGGCGATGTCGGCGCGCTCGGCACGGCGGTGATCGCCGCCTTGCCGGTCAGCGCGCTGCTGCGCCTGAGCAGCGCCCAGTTCGCGTCGCTGAGCACGCGCCAGGTCGGCGCCCTCGGCACACTCCAGCTGGCCGGCCTGGCCAGCGCGCAACTGGCCGCGCTGACGTCGGCGCAGCTGGGCGCCTTCGGTTCCAAACAGATCGCCGCGCTGTCGACCGCCGCCGTCGCCGCGCTCGACCCGGCCGCCTTGGCCGGCCTGAAGGTCGCCGCGCTGGCCGCGCTGAGCTCGGCCCAACTGGCCCAGCTGGGCAACGACGCCGGCGGCGCCAGCCACATCGACCTGCTGTCCACCTTGCAGATCGCCGCGCTGCGCAGCAACACCATCGGCGGCCTGAGCACGCGCCAGATCGTCGCCCTGAGCACGGCCCAGGCGGCCGCGCTGAGCAGCGCCCAGCTGGCCGCGCTCGGCACCGACGACATCGCCGCGCTGGAAGCGGCGGATGTGGCGGCCTTGCGCGCGGCCGCGCTGAGCGGCCTGTCGACCGACCAGATGCGGGCGCTCAGCGGCGCCCAGCTGGCCGCCCTGACCACCCAGCAGATGGCCGCCCTGAGCAGCCTGCAACTGGGCGCGCTGTCCAACGCCACGCTGGCCGGCTTGTCGACCGCCAACCTGGCGGCGCTGACCACCGCCGCCATCAGCGCCCTGACCACGCGGGTGGTCGCGCAACTGGCGTCGTCGCAGCTGGCGGTCCTGAAATCGCAGCAATTGATGGCGCTGAGCAGCGACCAGATCGCCGCCCTCGGCACCCAGCAGATCCTGGCCTTGAGTTCGACGCAGCTGGGCGCGTTCGGTTCGCGCCAGATCGCCGGCCTGAGCACCCTCGACCTGGCCGCGCTCGACAGCCGCGCGCTGCCGGGCCTGAGCACGGCAGCGATCGCCGCGCTCAATTCGGCGCAACTGGCCGCCCTCGGCGGCGGCCTCGCCAGCGCCCAGTTCGCCTCGCTGCGCAGCGCGCAGATCGCCGCGCTCAGCACCGCTGCCTTGCAGGGACTGGGCAGCGCGCAGCTGGTCGCCCTGACCACCGGCGCAGCGGCCGCCCTCGGCAGCGCCCAGGTCGCCGCCTTCAGCCCGGCGCAGATCGCCGCGCTGCAGACCGACGACCTGGCCGCGCTGAAGACCGCCGCCATCGCCGCCCTCGGTTCCGCGCAGCTGGCCGCGCTGGGCACCGACACCGCCGGCGTCAGCCATATCGACGCCTTGACGACGGCCCAGATCGTTTCCTTGCGCAGCACCGCGCTGGCCGGCCTGGACACGCGCCAGATCGTCGCGCTGAGTACGAAGCAGGCGGCGGCCTTGCTGAGCCAGCAGGTGGCCGCGCTGTCGACCCGGCAGATCGCCGCGCTCGAATCGGCCGACCTGGCCGCCATGAAGACCGCCGCCATCGCCGGCCTGGGCAGCGCCCAGCTGGCGGTGCTCGACAGCGTCCAGCTGGGCGCGCTGACGAGCGCGCAGTTCGGCGTGCTCAGCAGCGCGCAGATCGGCGCTCTGAGCAGCCAGACGGTGGTCGGCCTGTCCACCACCAACCTGGCCGCCCTGAGCCAGCAGGCGGTGGCCGGCCTGAACCTGTCGCTGTTGGCCAGCCTGTCGCTCACCCAGCTCAACAGCCTCTCCACGCGCCAGGTGACGGCGCTGCAGAGCCGGCAGATCGCCGCCCTCGGCAGCGCCCAGGTGGCCGGGCTGACGCTGGCGCAGATCGCCGCGCTGGGCACGCGCCAGATGGCCGGCCTGTCGACCGCCAGCATGGTCGCGCTCGACACCGCGCAGCTGCGCGCGCTCAGCACGGCGGCGATCGCCGGCCTGCGTTCGGAGCAGATGGCGGTGCTGGGCGTGGAGTCTCACGGCTGGCCGTCCTTCGTCGGCGCGCTGAGCACGGCGCAGGTGGCGGCCTTCAGTACCGCCGCCCTGCAGGGCTTGACGGTGGTGCAGGTGCTGGCCTTGAGCACCAGCCAGGTGGCGGCGCTGAGCAGCGCGCAGCTGGCGGCGCTGCCGCCGGCGCTGCTGCTGGGCCTGAGCACGCAGGATCTCGCGGCCCTGCGCACCGCCGCCGTGGCCGGCCTGCGCACGGCCCAGGCCGCGACGCTGAGCAGCATGCAGCTGGCGGCGCTGACCACCGCCCAGGCCCGCGCGCTGAACAGCGCCCAGGTGGCGGCGCTGGGCACGGCGGCCTTGCCGGGCCTGGAAAGCGCCGACCTCGGCGCCTTGAGCAGCGCGGCGCTGGGCGGCCTGTCGGGCGCCAACTTCGGCGCCCTGAGCGCGGCGCAACTGGCCGGCCTGACGGCGGCCCAGGTGGTGTCGCTGCGCAGCAGCCAGCTCGACGCGCTGGGCACGCAACAGATTTACGGCCTGAGCTCGGCGCAGATCCGCGCGCTGAGCTCGCAGCAGCTGGCGCGCCTGTCGCTCGACGACGTGGCCGCCATCCGCACCGACAACCTGGCGGCGCTGAGCACCTCGGCGCTGGCCGGGCTGTCGTCGGCGCAGCTGGCGGTGCTGGGCACCGATCCGCTGGGCAGCGCGGCGCAGCTGATCTCCGCGCTCGGCACCGAGCAGATCGCCGCCTTGCGCAGCGCCGCCTTGCAGGGCCTGAGCACGGCCCAGGTCGCGGCGCTGACCACGGCCCAGGCGGCGGCGCTGGGCAGCGCCCAGCTGGGCGCGCTGCAGCTGGCGGTGCTGGCGGCGATGGAAACGGCGGACGTGGCGGCCCTGAGGACGGCGGCCATCGCCGGCCTGCGGACGCAGCAGATGCAGGTGCTGACCAACGTCCAGCTGGCGGCGCTGGGCAGCGCCCAGGTCGGCGCGCTGGGCAGCACCCAGCTGATCGTGCTGAGCGCCGGCCAGGTGGCGGCGCTGGGCACGCAGGACGTGGCGGCGATCAAGCCGCTGGTGCTGAACGCCGCCGCGCGCGACGGCAACCTGCTGTTGGGCATGAACACGGCCCAGCTGCACGCGCTGACCACGGCGCAGTTCGCCGCGCTCGGTTCGGCGGCGCTGGGGCAGATCCAGGCGCTGGCGCTGGCCACCGTTGGAACGGCCGCTATCGCGGCGCTGGGCACGGCCGCGATCCGCGCGCTGCATGACGACCAGCTGCTGGCGCTGGGCACCGACCAGATCGGCGCGCTGAGCCTGGCGCAAGTGGCCGCGCTGCTGCCCAACGCGTCGGCCGCCAGCCAGTTCACCGGCGCCCAGATGGCGGCGTTCTCCTCGGCCCAGCTGGGAGCGTTGAGCACGGCGGTGATCGCCGACCTGACGGCGGCCAACCTCGGCGCCATCGAAACGCGCGACATGCCCGGCCTGAGCACGCGCCAGTTCGCGGCGCTGTCGACCACGCAGATGCAGTCGCTGGCGACGGCGCAGCTGGCGGCGCTGACCACGAGGCAGACCCACGCGATCACCCTGGTCCAGTACACCGTCCTGAGCGTCGACCAGCAAGCCGCCTTCAGCGCGGCGCAGCTGGCGTCGATGCCGTTCAACACGCCGCTGGTGCTGGACCTGGACGGCAACGGCGTCACCACGCTGGGGCTGGAGGCGGGCGTGCAGTTCGACCTGGCCGCCAGCGGCAGGCCACGGGCCACCGGCTGGGTGGGCGCGGGCGACGGCTTGCTGGCGCTGGACCGCAACCACAACGGCAGCATCGACGACGGCAGCGAGCTGTTCGGCTCGTCCACCCGGCTGGCCGCCGGCGGCACCGCCGCCAACGGCTACCAGGCGCTGGCGGAACTCGACGTCAACCACGACGGCGCGGTCAACGCGCTCGACGCCGGCTACAGCGACCTGCGCGTGTGGATCGACGCCAATGCCGACGGCGTCAGCCAGGCCGGCGAGCTGCAGACGCTGGCGGCGCTGCGCATCAGCAGCCTGAACCTGGATGTGCAGCGGGGCGGGGCCTTCGATCACGGCAACCTGATCGGCCTGAGCTCCAGCTACACCAGCGCCGACGGCCAGCAGCACGCGGCGGCCGACGTCTGGTTCCAGCAGGGACTGAGCGCCCAGGTCAGCGGCATGGCGCAAGCCCTGTCCGCGTTCGGCGCCGGCGCGCAGCCGGCGCCGCGCGGCGGACTGGCGTTCGACGGCGGCCGGCCGGCCGGCGCGCTGGCGGCCAGCGCGGCGCGCCTGGCCGGGGCGCTGCAACAGTTCCACGACCTCGGCCGCGACGTCGCGCGCGCACAGGTGGACAGCGACACGCGGCGCCTGACCGCCTTGCAGACGGCCGCCGGCCACGGTGTGCTGGCGATGCCCAAATAGCCTGCCTCGGCGCCCGAAAAACCGCCAGCCCGAACGCGCTCAAGATCGCGCTCGGTGCAGGCGGTTTTTTTTGCCCGCGCGCATAGCAAATCCTCAATCTTTCCGTTTCCCCCAACTCACGCTGGCCACCTCTTCATCACAAAGGAAACAGCATGACCTTCGACAGCAGCCTGACGCCGGAGCAGTTTGCCGCCGGCGGCACCCGCCTGATCAGCCGGCTCAGCACCGCCGACATGGCCCAGCTGGGCGTGCAATACATCGCGGCGATGACCACGGCGCAGGCCGGCACGCTGAGCGCGCCGCAGCTGGCGGCGCTGCCGCCGGCCAGCGTCGGCGCCCTGCGGCCGGCCGACTTCGCGGCCTTGCGCAGCTACTCGCTGAACCAGGCGTCGCAAGCGACCGCCTTCATGGCGGCGCTGACGCCGGAGCAGCTGGCGGCGCTGACGGTGGCGCAGGCCGGCTTGCTCAGCGCCAAGGGCTTCGGCGGCCTGGCGCCGGAGGCGCTGGCGGCCATGGGCACGCGCCAGGTCAACGCGCTGTCGGTGGCGCTGATCGGCCAGCTGCAAGCGGGACAGGTGCATGCGCTGAGCACCGGCCAGATCGCCGCGCTCAAGGCCGGCCAGGTGGCCGCGCTGCCAGCGCGGCGCCACGAGGGCGAGGACCTGTTCAGCGCGGAGCAGATGGCGGCGTTTTCCACGCGGCAGATCGGCGCGCTGGGCACGGCGATGTTGAAGCAGTTGAGCGCGGCCGAACTGGCGGCGATTGAAACGGCCGATATCGCCGCGCTGGCTGCGCGCCAGATCGGCGTGCTGAGCGTGGCGCAGCTGATGTCGCTGAGCCTGGACCAGCTGCGCGCGCTGCAAAGCCGCCATGTGGCGGCGCTGGGCAGCAGCCAGATCCAGGCGCTCGACGCCGAGCGCATCCGTGTGCTGGGCACGGCCGTCATCGGCGCGCTGAGCACGGCGCAAATCCATGCGCTGCAAGCGGCCCAGTTGCACGCGCTGAGCAGCGTCCAGCTGGCCACGCTGAACGCGCGCCAGTTCGGCGTGCTGTCGAGCGCCGACATCATGGCGCTCGACGGCGCCAGCCTGGCCGCGCTGAGGGTGGCGGTGATGGCGGGCCTGGGTTCGGCCCAGCTGGCCGCGCTGGGCGCCGGCGGCGACGGCGATTTCGGCCTGTTCTCGAGCGCCCAGGTGGCGGCGCTGGGCAGCGCGGCGCTGTCCGGCCTGACGGCGCAGCAGGCCGCGCAGCTGACCAGCGCCCAGGCCGCCGCGTTGAACGCGACGCAGCTGGGCAGCTTGTCGACCCAGGCCATCGCCGCGCTCGACGGCGGCGACCTGGCGGCCCTGAAGGCGAGCGCCATCGCCGGCCTCAAGACGCGCCAGCTGGCCGCGTTGAACGGCGAGCAACTGGCCGCGCTGGGCACGGCGCAGGCGGCCATGCTCAGCAGCAGCCAGGTCAACGCCCTCGGCAGCGACGCCTTCGCCGCGCTCGGGAGCGCCGACCTGGCCGCGCTGGCGGGGCCGGCGATCGCCGGCCTGTCGACGCGCCTGCTGGCGCTGCTGGGACCGGACCGCATCGCCGCGCTGACGCCGCGCCAGCTGACCGCCTTCAGCTCGGCCAGCCTGAACGCCCTGAGCGCCGAGCAATTCCAGGCCCTGGGCACGGCGCAGATCGCCAAGCTGAACCCGGCGGCGGCGGTCGGCCTGTCGACCGCCAAGCTGGCGGCGCTGTCGCCGGCCGCGCTGGCGGCCTTGCCGGCCACGGTGTTCGGCGCGCTGAACTCGGCGCAGTTCGCCGCGCTGGGCGGCGCGGACCACCAGATCGGCCAGCTCAGCACGGCGCAGATCGCCCAGCTGAAGCCGGCCACGCTGGCCGGCATGACGGTCGAGCAGGCCATTGCGCTGAGCACGGCGCAGGCAGCCACGCTGAGCGGCGCGCAGCTGGCCGCGCTGTCGCTGGAGGCGGTGGCGGCGCTGGAGCAGCAGGACGTCGCGGCGCTGAGCGCGGCGGCCATCTTCGGCCTGCGCACCGCGCAGCTGGCGGTGCTGGGCAGCGGGCAGATCCTCGGGCTGACCACCGCCCAGGCGTCCGGCCTGGGCAGCCAGCACATCGCCGCCCTGTCGAGCGACGTGATGGCGCGGATGCAGACGGCGGAAATCGCCGCGCTGCGGCTCGGCGCCATCGCGGGCCTGCGCACCGACCAGTTGCAAGCCATGGGCAGCGACCAGATCAACGCGCTGACGGGCGGCCAGGTTTCCATGCTCAGCAGCATCCAGTTCGCCGCGCTGTCGGCCGAGGTGGTGGCCAATCTGCAGCCGAGCGACCTGGCGCGGCTGAACACCTCGGTGATCGCCAACCTGTCGCCGGCCACGCTGGCGGCGCTGAGCAGCCGCCAGATCGGCGCGCTGGCCGGCGGCCAGGTGGCGGCGCTGAGCACCGCCGCGCTCGCCGGCCTGAGCCTGGAGCAGTTCGCCGGCTTGACGGTCACGCAGTTCGGCGTGCTCAGCTCGCGCCAGTACCAGGCCTTGACGGCCGAGCAAGTGGCGGCGATCGGCACCGGCCAGTTGGCGGCGCTGTCGTCGCAGGTGATCGCCGGTTTGAACACGGCGCAGCTGGCGGCCTGGTCGCTCACGCAGGTGGGCGCGCTCAGCGCGGCGCAGGTGGCGGCGCTGGCGGCGGCGCAATTGCGCGGCCTGGGCAACGAGGGCCTGGCCACGCTGAGCACCACCGCGATCGGCGGCCTGGGCACCACCGCCATCGCCCAGCTGTCGCCGGAACAGCTGCAGGCGCTCGGCACCGGGCAGATCGCGGCCTTGTCGCAGCGCCAGATCGCGGCGCTGCCGACCGCGCACATCGCCGGCGGCGACGTGCTGACCACCGATCAGATCGTGGCGCTGACGACGAGCCAGGTGGCGGCGCTGAGCAAGCCGCTGCTGGCGGCGCTGGGACCGGACGACCTGGCGGCGCTGGAAACGCGCGACCTGCGGGCGCTGGGCAGCGCGCAACTGGCGGTGCTGTCGACCACGCAGATCGGCGCGCTGACGACGGCGCAGGCGCTGGCGTTCACCAGCGCGCAGACGGCCGGCCTGAGTACGGCGCAGCTGGCGGCGCTGGCGGCGGCCAGGCTGCCGCACCTGACGGCGCAGGGCGGGCCGTCGTTGCGCAGCCGGGTGGGCGGCATGGTGCAGGCGCTGGCGGCCTTCGGCGAGGGCGGCCGGCCGGTGGCTGCCGGGCCGTCGCCGCTGGCGATGCCGGGCGGGCCGAAGGAGGCGGCCGGCATGCTGGCGGCGCCCGATGGCTTGCGTTTGACTACGCTGTTGCCGGAGGCGAAGGACTTGCTGGCGCTGCCGCGCAAGTGACCCCGTCATTCCCGCGCAGGCGGGAATCCATACTGAGCCTGCCTTGGTCGCGTTCTATGGCGGGAACGACGGCGCTTACAGCGGCTGGAACACGCCGGCCGCTTTGTTTTTCTGCACGTTATCCCACGCGAAGATCTTGCCGTTCATCGCCACATACACGCCCGGCGGCAGGGTTTGCGCGACACCGGCGGCAAAGCCCAGGTTGAACATCGCGTCGGAATTGGCGATCTCGTAAGGGATCATGGCGCCGGTCAGCACGATGGTCTGGCCCAGCTGGGCCGGTCCCAGCACGGCGGCGGTCTGCGGCATGGTGTCGGTGCCGTGGATGATGACGATCGCCTTCTCGCTGGCGGCGCGGCACGAAGCCAGGATGCGTTCGCGGTCGGCGTCCACCATGTCCAGCGAATCCATCAGCGGCAGCTGTTCCAGCGCCACGTCCACCGTCAGGCGGCAGCGCGCCAGCAGCGCCGGCACGTGGCTGTCGGCGAAGCCGAGGGTGCCGTTCAGTTCGTTGTAGTGTTTGTCGAAGGTGCCGCCGGTGGCGAGGATGCGCAGGGTCATGATGAAAGCTCAGGCAGATTAAAATGATCTGCATCATAACCCAAACCGCAACCGCCCCAGAAGCCGAAAAGAGTCGGTCGGCGGGCTGGAAAGTTGGGCATACTATGGCTACACTGGTTTCTTTGTTCGTTTCGATACCATGAAAGCGCTTGCCCCCGGAACCGTCATCTTCCATCGCCATCGCGGCTACGGCGTCATCACGTCGGTCAACCTGCTGACCGGCTGGATCTCGGCCCGTTTCGGCAGCGAGGCGAGGACCTTGGACTTGAACCTGTCCACCGACGAGGTGCAGTTCGCCGACGGCGAAGCCATCCTGTTCCGCCGCGCCCCGCCCGACCGCATGCCGCACGCGCGCCTGATGGCGCTGGTGCGCGCGCTGCACCAGGCCGGCTATCAGCGGCTCTACCTGTACTCCTGGCCCAAGCCGTCCGGCCTGCATTGGCGCTGGCATCTGTTCACCGGCCGGCGCGACTGGATGCAGCGCTCGTGGCGCGAGGGCTGGTATGGCTCGGGCGCCGACTACAACGTCAATCCGGTGCTGGGCTGGGGCGACACGCCGGGCGCCACCACCGAGGAGCTGATCCACGCGCTGGCCAGGTTCGACCCGCAGGGGCTGGCGCAGGCGCTGGGCCGCGACGAGGACCACACGGCCTGGTTCGCCAGCGTGTGCGACGCGCTGCTGCCGGGCTATATGTACAGCCTGGACATGCAGCGTCCCGACGGCGGCCCGCTGCTCGACATGCCGCCGGTGCCGGTGGTGCCGGTGCGCGCCACCTTGCCGCCGTACGCCGGGCCGGACATCTGCTGGCCGCCCGGCTGGGCCGGCCTGTGGAGCAAGGTGCACGCCATGCCCGCCCCCCGCATCAACCTGAGCGGCCTGCCGGAAATCCCCGAACAGACCGACTGACCCCTACCGCGTCATTCCCGCGCAAGCGGGAATCTATGCTGAGCTGACCGTTTGGCGTTCTATGGAGGGAATTCAGGCAGTGCCTGGAGGGAATTCAGGCAGTGCCTGGAGGGAATTCAGGCAGTGCCTGGAGGGAATTCAGGCAGTGCCTGGATTCCCGCCTGCGCGGGAATGACGAGCGTAGTCCGGGTTGTTGATCTTGTCGCAGCTGCCGGCGGCGAAATCGACGATGTTCTGGAACGCGTGGCGGAAATACAGCTCGTAGCTGTCCTGCTCCACATAGCCCAGGTGCGGCGTGGCCAGCACGGTCGGCATGCGCAGCAGCGGGTGGCCGGCCGCCAGCGGCTCGGATTCGAACACGTCCAGCGCGGCGTAGCCGGGACGGCCCCTGGCCAGCGCCTGCTCCAGCGCTTCCGGCTGCACCAGCTCGGCGCGGCTGGTGTTGACGAACAGCGCGCCCGGCTTCATGCGCGCCAGATCGTCGGAAGTGACGATGCCGCGCGTGTCCGGGTGCAGCCGCAGGTGCAGGCTCAGCACGTCTGCCTGCCCGAACAGCGCCTCGCGCGAGGCCGCCGCCGCGTGGCCGTCGGCCACCGCCCTGTCGCGGCTGGACTGGCTGCCCCACACGATCACGTTCATGCCGAAGGCGCGGCCGTAGCCGGCGACGATCTGGCCGATCTTGCCGTAGCCCCAGATGCCCAGGGTGCGGCCCTTGAGCACCACGCCCAGCCCGTTGAGCTGCGGGTTGATCGACGCGGTCTGCCACAGGCCGTCCTTCAGGTTGGAGGCGTAGGGCACGATCTTGCGCGCCGCCGCCATGATCAGCGCCCAGGTCAGCTCGGCCGGCGCGGTCGGCGAGCCGACGCCCTCGGCGATCGCGATGCCGAGCTCGGTCGCGGCGTCGACGTCGACATGGCCGGCCAGCTTGCCGGTCTGCGAAATCAACTTCAGATTGGGCAGCCTGGCCAGCAAAGCGCGGTTGAGCGCGGTGCGCTCGCGGATCAGCACCAGGGCGTCGAACGGGGCCAGGCGGATCGCCAGCTGGCCCAGTCCGCGGGCCGAGTTATTGAACACTTTCACGTCGTGTTCGTGCAATAAAGCCATGCAGGCCAGCGTGGCCGTGGCATTCTGATAATCGTCGAGAATCGCAATTTTCATGGGAGATGACCGATTTTATGAGGAATTTCGTAGGGAAATAACGGCTTGCAAAAGAACCTGAATAGCTTACTACTTTACTCAACTAATTCTCCTACATTTTTGACTGGAACGGCTATTGACGGGTGTACAATCGCCTCAAAAATAAGGCCCGTCGATCACGCATCCGGGCCGCGCAAGACCGCCGTGACCCCGCCGACCCATTTCGAATGGGCATCTGAGCGCAAGCCAAAAGCTGACGACGATCCTGCCGCTCGCAGAATTTTAATTAGCATTGGAGGTAGTATGAATCAACCCGTCATGGGTGGCGTTGCAGCACTGCTCAACGTCCCAGCTTACATCAAGCAGCAAAAGTTGATCAACTGGGTAGCGGAAATCGCCGCCCTGACCAAACCGGAACGCATCTACTGGTGCGACGGTTCCCAGGAAGAGTACGACCGCCTGTGCGCTGAAATGGTTGCCGCCGGCACCATGAAAAAGCTGAACCAGGCACTGCGTCCGAACTCCTACCTGGCCTGCTCCGACCCGACCGACGTCGCCCGCGTCGAAGACCGCACCTTCATCTGCTCCAACACCAAGGAAGAAGCCGGCCCGACCAACAACTGGATGGCGCCGCCGGACATGCGCGCCACGCTGAGCCCGCTGTTCGACGGCTGCATGGCCGGCCGCACGATGTACGTGGTGCCGTTCTCGATGGGCCCGCTGGGCTCGCCGATCGCCCACATCGGCGTGGAACTGTCGGATTCGCCATACGTGGCGGTCAATATGCGCATCATGACCCGCATGGGCAAGGCCGTGTACGACGTGCTGGGCAGCGACGGCGAGTTCGTGCCGTGCGTGCACACCGTCGGCGCGCCGCTGGCCGCCGGCCAGAAGGACGTCGCCTGGCCGTGCAACGCCACCAAATACATCGTGCACTTCCCCGAGACCCGCGAAATCTGGTCCTACGGTTCCGGCTACGGCGGCAACGCGCTGCTGGGCAAGAAGTGCTTCGCGCTGCGCATCGCCTCCAACATGGGCCACCAGGCGGCCCAGGTCGACGGCAAAGGCTGGCTGGCGGAACACATGCTGATCCTGGGCGTTGAATCGCCGGAAGGCAAGAAGCACTACGTCGCGGCGGCCTTCCCTTCGGCCTGCGGCAAGACCAACTTCGCGATGCTGATCCCGCCTGCCACCTTCGACGGCTGGAAAGTCACCACCATCGGCGACGACATCGCCTGGATCAAGCCGGGCGCCGACGGCCGCCTGTACGCGATCAATCCGGAAGCCGGCTACTTCGGCGTGGCGCCGGGCACCAACACCCGCACCAACTCGAACTGCATGGCCTCGCTCGGTTCGGACACCATCTTCACCAACGTCGCGCTGACCGACGAAGGCGACATCTGGTGGGAAGGCCTGACCAAGGAAGCGCCGTCGCACCTGATCGACTGGCAGGGCAAGGACTGGACGCCGGCCTCCGGCACCAAGGCCGCCCACCCGAACGCCCGCTTCACCGTGGCCGCGACCCAGAACCCGGTGATCGATCCGGCCTGGGACGATCCCGCCGGCGTGCCGATCTCGGCCTTCATCTTCGGCGGCCGCCGCTCGACCACCGTGCCGCTGGTGACCGAGGCGCGCAACTGGGTCGAAGGCGTCTACATGGCCGCGACCATGGGTTCGGAAACCACCGCCGCCGCCGCCGGCCAGATGGGCGTCGTGCGCCGCGACCCGTTCGCGATGCTGCCGTTCATGGGCTACAACATGAGCGACTACTTCCAGCACTGGCTGAACATGGGCGAGAAGCTGGGCCAGCTCAACGCCGCCGCGCTGCCGAAGATCTACTGCGTCAACTGGTTCCGCACCGACGACCAGGGCCATTTCGTCTGGCCTGGCTTCGGCGACAATATGCGCGTGCTGAAGTGGATGCTGGAACGCATCGAAGGCACGGCTGGCGGCATCGAGAACATCTTCGGCACCACCCCGCGCTTCGGCGACCTGAAGTGGGACGGCATCCCGTTCTCGCCGGAAGAGTTCGAAACGATCACCTCGATCGACAAGGACGCCTGGCGCGAAGAACTGAAACTGCACGATGAACTGTTCGCCAAACTGGCCTACCATCTGCCGACCGAACTGACCGCCGTCAAGGCTGAGTTGGAGAAGCGCCTGGCACGATAAGCCGGCCTGGAGGAGACGGAAAAACCCCCGTGTGTGCATGCGACGCTCAAGATCGTCGCAACGCCACACGGGGTTTTTTTTGGGGGGGCGTCACGGATTTCCAGGAGTTTGTTTCGCCGCACGGCGCTTCCTGCGGCGGGCGCTTCGTCCGGAGCCGGACCTATGTTGAGTGCTATTGTCTTGCGGCGCAGCCGGATCGTTAAATGGACGGCTTTCGCTTGGGCGCGGCCCGGTTTGGCGAACCGTCGACCGCTGTGGGATGCTGACGCACTCAACACCTGCCACATCGCGCGATGGCCGTTCTGGCGCCGGTGAACGCTGGCTGTCTGCCTGCACACCATCCCCGTGCAAACGCGCTATCGCCGCTTTGCGCGCCGAGCGGCAGACGTCGGCCAGCAGCCACTCGTTACTGCCGGGAAGGCGCAGCCAGACGGCTTTCCAGGCATTGCGGTTGCCGCTGCCGTAGAGGTTCGCAAAGCAGGACGGCGATACCGCGTGCCCGTCGTAATTGATTTCCGCCCCCACCACTGTGGCGAAATAGGGTTGGCGGCCGAAGCTGGCGCGCAGCCTAGTCCCCTCGGGAAGGAAAACCTGCTTCCATTGGTATCCCGCCTCGGTCGCCTCAACGGGCTGCTGCGGGGCCGGCGGCGCGGGATTGATGTAGTTGCGAATTGCCTCGATGACGAAGGGCTCCTGGGCAAAGGAATCCGACCAGAAAGTACCTGTGAATTTGCCCAATTCGACGAGCACATCGTCGGGCACGCGGATCGGGAAATGGAGGCTATACGTGGACATGATGTGGGCTCCCTAAAATCGGTTTTTACTAAGCGCCGCTAACCACTACTGACCACTACTACAGCGCGCTAACACTTGCTAAAAATTCCTCGCCGAACGCTAAGCGCTACTAATTTCTATGGCCTACATTTGTTAGAGCCGCTTAGTGCTGCTTAGTTCCAAAAATATCGCAAGCCCGCACGAAATATCACTAGTTAGCATTCGGTAGCAGTGGTTATCACGTTTTAGTAAAAGCCGAAAAAACGGGACCCGCCCTGAGCATGCCAATGGCGCGGGAAAAAATTCATCCCGGCAGTCCGCGATAAACTTTTTGCTTGCGGTTTCGCACGAGCGTGCTAAAATTCGAGCGATGGACACCCTGACCGCAAAAAGCGAAGCCACCTTCGCCACCATCATCGACGCCGCGCTGGACATGGCGGCGGCCGAGGGCATCGGCAAGCTGTCGCTGGGCGAGCTGGCCAAGCGCACCGGCATCAGCAAGAGCGGCGTGTTTTCCCGCGTCGGCTCGCTGGAGACCCTGCAGGCCGCCGTGCTCGACGAATACGACCGCCGCTTCGCGCAGCAAGTGTTCCTGCCGGCGCTGCAACAGCCGAAGGGCTTGCCGCGCCTGATCGCGCTGGTCGGCAACTGGTCGCGGCGCGCCTGCGACGAGGGCCTGAACAACGCCTGCCTGTACAGCGCCGGCGCGTTCGAGTTCGACGACCAGCACGGACCGCTGCGCGACCGCCTGCAGCAAGGCGTGCTGGCCTGGCGCGCCTCGCTGCGCAAGACCATCCTGCAGGCGATGGAGCTGGGCCACCTGCGGCCCGACACCGACGCCGGCCAGCTGGTCTATGAAATCTACAGCCTGATCGTGGGGCTGATGCACGACACCCGTTTCCTGCGCGACGAGCAGGCCAGGCGCCACATGCAGCGCGCCTTCAGCCGCCTGATCTCGACCTACAAGAGCTTCAACGATTTGGAATAAACCCTGCCGCAGCGCGTCTGCGGTTTTCTTGAAACTAATTTCGCACACATGTGCGAAAAAAGGAGAATATGATGGCCGCCCTGCTGATGCTGATCCCCGTCGGACTATACTTCGCCTACCGCAGCCCGCTGTGCTGCGTGCTGCGTTCGCTACCGAGCTGTAATGCGGACTTCGTGCTTTTCTGAGTAAACAACGCCCATCGCGGGAAAATGCATTTCATGCCCATGTTTCAACATTCCAGCGCAATTCGCGCGCGCCGGGGCGGGCGCGGGCCTACAGTGCATGCTCAACATTTTTCCTGATAGGCCTCTAGACATGACAACTGCAACCACCCGTATCGGCGTCGCCAGCGCCCTGTTGTTTTCCCTGATCCTGGGCGTGGCCCATGCCGACACGGCGGCTCCCGACCTGGCCGGTCGCCGCGATGCACTGAACTCCCTGATCAAGGAACAGTGGGAATACACGATGCGCTCCAGCCCTGAATGGGCGTCGCTGCTGGGCGACAAGCGCTACAACGACAAGTGGACCGACTTTTCGCAGGCCGGCATCGAGGCCGATCTGAAAGTCACGGCCGACTTCCTCAAGCGCTTCGAAGCGGTGGACACCTCCGGCTTCCCGCTGCAGGAACAGCTGAACCGCGAGCTGATGGTGCGCCAGCTGCGCCAGAGCGTGGAAGGCGGGCGCTTCAAGGAATGGGAGATGCCGCTGGCGCAGAACTCCGGCATCCACATCGATGCGCCGCAGCTGGTGTCGGCGCTGCCGTTCGAGACCGTCAAGGACTACGAGGACTACATCGTGCGTCTGCACACGCTGCCCAAGCTGTTCGACGAGACCCGCGTGCAGATGGAAAAGGGCGTGCACGACAAGCTGATGCCGCCGAAATTCCTGATCCCGAAAATCGTCAAGCAGTGCGAGGACGTGGCGGCCATCAAGCCGGCCGATTCGCCGTTCGCCGAGCCGCTGAAAAAATTCCCGAAAGAGTTCTCGGACGCCGACAAGGCGCGCCTGAGCAAGGAAGTGCTGGCGGCGGTGCAGAAGGACGTGATCCCGGCCTACAAGAAGCTGGCCGTGTACACCAAGACCAGGTACGCGCCTTACGGCCGCATGGACGTGGGCATGTGGTCGCTGCCGGACGGCGCGGCGCGCTATACCTACAAGGCCAAGTCCTCGACCACCACCGGGATGTCGCCGGAAGAAATCCATCAACTGGGCCTGTCCGAAGTCAAGCGCATCGAGGCGCAGATGCTGGCGACGGCGCGGAAGCTGGGCTACCAGGACCTGAAGAGCTTCAACAAGGCGGTGGCCGCCAAGCCGGAGCTGCATCCGAAGTCGCGCCAGGAAATCATCGACCTGTACCAGAAATACACGGACCAGATGTACACCCAGCTGTCGCAGCAGTTCGGCGTGCTGCCCAAAGGTAAGGTGGAGATCAAGCCGGTCGAGGAGTTCCGCGAGAAGGGCGCGTCGGCCGCGGCCTACATGCCGGGTTCGCCGGACGGCAAGCGTCCCGGCCGCGTGATGGTCAACACCGGCGATTTCGAGCACCGCTCGACCATCGACATCGAAACCACGGCGCTGCACGAAGGCGTGCCGGGCCACCACATGCAGCTGACCATCGCGCAGGAGATCGAAGGCTTGCCGACCTTCCGCCAGCAGGGCAACTACACCGCCTACGCCGAAGGCTGGGCGCTGTACTCGGAACGCCTGGGCGAGGAGCTGGGCTTCTACAAAGATCCTTACAGCTACTACGGCCACCTGCAGGACGAGATGCTGCGCGCGATCCGCCTGGTGGTGGACACCGGCCTGCATTACAAGAAGTGGAACCGCCAGCAGGTGGTGGACTTCTTCCACGAGCACTCGGGCATCGAGGAAGTGGAAGTGCAGAGCGAGACCGACCGCTACATCGTGTGGCCGGGCCAGGCGCTGGGCTACAAGATCGGCCAGCTGAAGATCCTGGAGCTGCGCGACTACGCACGCAAGGAGCTGGGCACCGGTTTCGACATCCGCAGCTTCCACGACCAGGTGCTGGGCGCGGGCGCGTTGCCGATGGATGTGCTGGAATCGCACATCAAGGACTGGGTGGGCGCGGAGAAGTTGAAGCAGACCCGCGTCACCGCGCAGTAACGCGCTAAACCGCCGCTTGCAGCGCACTGCAAGCGGCTTGCCACATTTATTTCAGCAGCGGTCCCAGATACTTGCCGGTCACGCTGGCAGGATTGGCCGCCACCTCTTCCGGCGTGCCGGCGGCGATGATCTGGCCGCCGCCCGCGCCGCCTTCCGGTCCCAGGTCGACGATCCAGTCGGCCGTCTTGATCACATCCAGATTGTGCTCGATGATGACCAGCGTGTTGCCCTGGTCGCGCAGGCGGTGGATCACCTTCAGCAGCAAATCGATATCGTGGAAATGCAGGCCGGTGGTCGGCTCGTCCAGGATGTACAGCGTGCGGCCGGTGTCGCGCTTGGACAGCTCCAGCGACAGCTTGACGCGCTGCGCCTCGCCGCCCGACAAGGTGGTGGCGCTCTGGCCCAGCTTGATGTAGCCCAGGCCCACGTCCAGCAGCGTGTGCAGCTTGCGCGCGATCAGCGGCACCGGCTTGAAGAACTCGTGCGCATCTTCGACGGTCATGTCGAGGATCTCGGTGATGTTCTTGCCCTTGTAGTGCACCTCCAGCGTCTCGCGGTTGTAGCGCTTGCCGTGGCAGACGTCGCACGGCACGTACACGTCCGGCAGGAAGTGCATCTCGACCTTGATCACGCCGTCGCCCTGGCAGGCTTCGCAGCGGCCGCCCTTGACGTTGAACGAGAAGCGCCCGGCGCTGTAGCCGCGCTCCTTGGCGGTCGGCACGGTGGCGAACAGGTCGCGGATCGGCGTGAACAGGCCGGTATAGGTGGCCGGGTTCGAGCGCGGCGTGCGACCGATCGGCGCCTGGTCGACCGAGATCACCTTGTCGAAGTGTTCCAGGCCGCTGATCGCGTCGTGCGGCGACGGTTCGGTCTGCGAGCCGTACAGGTGGCGCGACAGCGCCGGGTACAAGGTGTCGTTGATCAGCGAGGACTTGCCGGAGCCGGACACGCCGGTCACGCAGGTCATCAGGCCGACCGGCAGGTGCAGGTTGACCTTCTTCAGGTTGTTGCCGGTGGCGCCGGTGATCACCAGCTGCCTGTCCGGATCGGCCACATGGCGCTTGGCCGGCACGGCGATCTTCAGCGTGCCTTTCAGGTACTGGGCCGTCAGCGAATTCTTGTTCTTCAGGATGTCGGCCAGGGTGCCCTGGGCGATGATGTCGCCGCCGTGCACGCCGGCGCCCTTGCCCATGTCGACGATGTAGTCGGCGGTGCGGATCGCGTCCTCGTCGTGCTCCACCACCAGCACGCTGTTGCCGATGTCGCGCAGGTGCTTGAGCGTTTCGATCAGGCGGTCGTTGTCGCGCTGGTGCAGGCCGATCGACGGCTCGTCGAGCACGTACATCACGCCGGTCAGGCCGGAGCCGATCTGCGAGGCCAGGCGGATGCGCTGCGCTTCGCCGCCGGACAGGGTGTCGGCGCTGCGGTCCAGCGACAGGTAGTCGAGGCCGACGTTGTTGAGGAACTTCAGGCGCGAGATGATCTCCTTGACCACGCGGTCGGCGATCTCCTTTTTCGCGCCCTTCAGTTTCAGCTGCTCGAAGAAGGACAGCGTGTCGCGCAGCGGCTTCTCGGCGATCTCGTAGATGGCCTTTTCCTGCTTGCCGGTGCCGACCTTGACGAAGCGCGCCTCGACCCGCAGGCGCGCGCCGTGGCAGGACGGGCACTGCTTCTCGTTGATGAACTTGGCCAGCTCCTCCTTGACTGCCATCGAATCGGTCTCGCGGTAGCGGCGCGCCAGGTTGGTGACCACGCCTTCAAACGCGTGCTCCTTGATGACGGTGCGGCCGCGCTCGTTGACGTAGGTGAACGGGATATGGGTCTTGCCCGAGCCGTGCAGGATCACTTCCTGCGCGGTCTTGGGCAGCTGTTCGTACGGCAGGTCGAGGTCGAACTCGTAGTAGGCCGCCAGGTTGGACAGCATCTGGAAGTAGAACTGGTTGCGGCGGTCCCAGCCCTTGACGGCGCCCGAGGCCAGCGACAAATTCGGGAAGGCGACGATGCGCTTGGGATCGAAGAACTCGATGTGGCCGAGGCCGTCGCATTCCGGGCAGGCGCCCATCGGGTTGTTGAACGAGAACAGGCGCGGTTCCAGCTCCTGCAGCGAATAGCCGCACTCGTTGCAGGCGAACTTGCTCGAATAAACGTGCTCCGTGCCGGCATCCATTTCCAGCGCGATGGCGCGGCCGTCGGCCAGGCGCAGCGCGGTCTCGAAGCTTTCGGCCAGGCGCTGCTTGATGTCGGCGCTGACCTTGACGCGGTCGATCACCACGTCGATGGTGTGCTTCTCGGTTTTCTTCAGCTTGGGCAGGTCGTCCACTTCGTAGATCTTGGCGTCGTGGGTGCCGCTCTGCACGCGGAAGCGCACGAAGCCCTGGGCCTGCATCTGCTCGAACAGGTCGGAATGCTCGCCCTTGCGATTGGCCACCACCGGCGCCAGGATCATCAGCTTGGTCGCTTCCGGCATGGCCAGCACGGCGTCGACCATCTGCGAGACGGTTTGCGCGGCCAGCGCGTGCTCCGGATGGTTGATGCAGTAGGGCGTGCCGACGCGCGCGTACAGCAGGCGCAGGTAGTCGTGGATCTCGGTGACGGTGCCGACCGTCGAACGCGGATTGTGCGAGGTGGCCTTCTGCTCGATCGAGATGGCCGGCGACAGGCCCTCGATCAGGTCGACGTCGGGCTTTTCCATCAGCTGCAGGAACTGGCGGGCGTAGGCCGACAGCGATTCCACATAGCGGCGCTGGCCCTCTGCGTACAGCGTATCGAACGCCAGCGAGGACTTACCGGAGCCGGACAGGCCGGTAATCACGATGAGCTTGTTGCGTGGCAGGTCGAGATTGATGTTCTTGAGGTTGTGCGTGCGTGCGCCGCGGATGCGGATCTGTTCCATGGATTTTTTGCCTTTCGGGTCAACCCGTTACTATAGCCGGGTTTGATTACTTGCGCCGACCTTGCGCTGGATCGCGTTCCGGTGGCTTGACACTGTATATAATACCAGTATTTTCTTGCGGCGTTACAACTTGGTCTGCACGGAAATTTCGGTGACCGGTCGGCGGCATCGTCTATAATCGTCGTTTAGCATTGGTTAAACAGCCCGCTTTTGCGGCCGCCGTTACTCAGGAGTTTCATACATGGCATCAGTCAACAAAGTCATCATCGTCGGCAATCTGGGTCGCGATCCGGAAATTCGCTACATGCCTAGCGGTGACGCGATCGCCAACATTGCCGTGGCGACATCGTACAAATCGAAGGACCGCAACACCGGCGAGCAGAAAGAGCTCACCGAGTGGCACCGCATCTCGTTCTTCGGCCGCCTGGCGGAAATCGTCGGCCAGTATCTGAAAAAAGGTTCGTCGGTCTACGTCGAAGGCCGCCTGCAGACCCGCAAGTACACCGACAAGGACGGCGTCGAGAAATACGCGACCGACATCATCGCCGAGCAGATGCAAATGCTCGGTGGCCGTCAAGGCATGGGCGGCGACGCCGGCATGGACGACGGCGGCGGCTACGAAGCCCCGCCGCAGCGCCAGGCACCGGCGCCGCGTCCGCAGATGGCGCCACCGGCACCGGCCCCGCGCCCGGCCCCACGCCCGGCGCCGAACTTCTCGGACATGGATGACGACATCCCGTTCTAAGCTCAACCCGGGAACAAGTTAAACAGCCCGCAGCGCATGCTGCGGGCTTTTTTCTTGGGCGGCGCCGTTCTATTAGGAAGGGGACGCCGTCGCGCGAACAACGCCCATCGCCGGCGAAATAGACGCTGATGGCTAGCGAGTAGAATGAAGTGATCTATGGCCACGGCCAGTCCCAGCATAATTTATTTCGTGACGATGCGCGCACACTTCCTCTTGATGGCCTGCCTGCCTGCCTGCTGGGCGCGGCGCTGCCGGCACAGGCGGCCGAACTGGTCGTGATGGTCGACAGCACCGCCAATATGCCGATGGCGCTGGTTGAGGACGGCCGTCTGGTCGACGGCGTGCACAAGGAAATCGGCCAGATCCTGGCGCGCCACATGGGGCGCCAGCTGCGCTTCTTGACAATGCGCCCAATATGGAAAGCAATATGGAAAAGCTGATGCGCGGCCGGGTGCGCCACATCCTGATCACCAGAGTGGTGCTGGACTACTACCAGCGCATCCGCCGGCAGCCGCTGGCGATCTATCCGCCGATCTCCGTCATGTCCTTCGCCACCCGCTGCGCCGTCTCGCGCAACGGCCATGTGGCGCTGGGGGAAATCGACCAGGCCATCGGCCAGGCGACCAGGGACGGCAGCCTCGCCAACATGCTCGTGCGTTTTCGCCAGCGGCGGGCGGCAGACAATCACGGGAGCACTGTTTGCATCAGACATTGATATTGGCGCGGGCGCCGTGGACATGGAAAATTGGGGACGCCGCCTCGACAGTTGGCTGATCGAGGCGCAGTTGCGCTGCGCGAACGAGTGCCGTGGGTCCATCATCCTCGACCGCACATCATTGCCGGCTTTCCGTGGCTGTCGATCCTGATCGGCTTGCCGTTCGCGCCGCTGCGGTTCAGCGCGGCAGCGTCCGCTCGACATTGACCCGCGCCAGCGCGAACGCCTGGCGCAACACCGCCAGGTCGCCGATGTGGTTGGACAGCAGCAGGATCAGCTGATCGCTCAGCATTTTGCTCTGGTTGTCGTCCAGGTCCTGGTGCGACTCGGTGAGCATGGCGTAGAAATCGTCGTAGTCGGCCAGGTTCTGGCCCAGGTTCAGTGGCAGGTCCATGGGCGCTCCTAGGCCGTCAGCAGGCGGCCGGCGGCCAGGCCCCACAGCGTGCGGATCGCCAGCACCAGCACCGCGGCCGTCAGCAGCAACAGCAGCAGCGCGGCGAGCCCATGCAGCACGACGCCGCCGACCGCGTTGGCGTACAACAGCGCGGCGTTGGACAGCGCCGCCATCGGGAAGCCGATCGCCCACCACGACGGCGAGAACGGCGCCGGCTTCACGGCCAGCCGATAGCCGATGATCACGAACAGGAACAGCGCGAAGTAGAACAGCAGCGCGGCGAACATGTCGACCCGGTGCACCAGGTTGACGTAGGCGATGCAGCCGACCGCGAACGGCGCCACCAGGATCATCTTGGACGGCCGCATGGTCGCGGCCAGCGGCTCCTGGTGCACCAGCCGCGAAAAGATCAGCACGAAGAACACCAGCGCGCTGACGCCGCCGATGGCGGCCGCCAGCAGGTTCACCTCGTGCGTCCAGTCGGCCGTCAGCGCGCCGCCCGTCACCACGATGTCGAGGCTGCCGACGCCGGCGATCAGCCAGGCCGGCACCACGCTGGCGGGCGCGGCGTTGCCGTTGAGCAGACGGGAGATCATCAGCACGCTCAGCGCCAGCGTGACGACCGTGCCGACGCTCCACACCACCAGCTGGGCGGCGGCGCTGTAGCCGCCGATCACGCTCGACAGCAGCAGCACGCTGATGCCGACGGTGCCGAAGAAGCTGCCGATCACCGGGTGCGCAAATTCGTGCCGCACCAGCTCGGGATGCCTGAGCAGCTTGCCCAGGTAGGACAGCGCCAGCACCGCGAACAGCGCCAGCGCGGCGACGCCGATCGCGTTCGACACCGCGATGTCGGCGCCATAGGTCTTGCTGGCCAGGCGCCAGGCCAGCGCCAGGCCGGCCACGCTCATGACCGAGCCGAACAGGCTGACCGGCAGGTAGCGTACCGAGGGCGTGGCCCGCGCGGCGGCGGGGCGTAATTGTGCGGATTCCATCATGACTCCCGTGGGTTGTTTTGCTTGGGGCCATTCTGCCCTGGCGCCGCCCGTCCGCGGGCGGGCTGGCCCAAAAGGCATGCGGGATGTCCCCAAATCGCCTAAGCGGCCGGTCCGTGGTCGTCCGCGCGGAAGCGCTCGCGGTATAGCTTGGGCGTGGTGGCCAGCTGGCGCGCGAAGATCATGCGCATCTGGGTGGCGCTGCTGAAGCCGCAGCGGAAGGCCACCGTCTTCAGCGGCACGTCGGTCTCCTCCAGCAGCTTGCGGGCGACATCGATGCGCACCTGGTCGACGAACACCGACGGCGTCACCTGCGCATGCTTGGCGAAGGCGCGCGAAAAGGTGCGGCGCGAGACGCCCACCGCGTCGGCGATCTCCTCGATGGTCAGGGCGTCGCCGATGTGGTCGGTCACATGCCTGAGCACCCTGGCCACCAGCGAGTCCTGGTCCGGGCCGACCGCCAGGTAGGGGCTGTACTGCGACTGGCCGCCGTCGCGGCGGATGTAGACGATCAGGCGCTTGGCCACCTTCATCGCCAGCGCGTGGCCCCAGTCCTCGGCGATCAGCGCCAGGCACAGGTCGATGCCGGCGGCGACGCCGCCGCAGGTGAACAGGTTGCCGTCGCGCACGAAGATCTTGTCGGGCCGCACCTGCGCGCCGGGGAACTGCTCGGCCAGCCGCTGCGCGTGGTCCCAGTGGGTGGTGATTTCGCGGCCGGCCAGCAGGCCGGCGTGGCCCAGCAGGAACACGCCGTTGCACACCGCGCCATAGCGGCGGGCGCCGCGCGCGCGCTGCCGGAGCCAGTCGACCAGGGCCGGCTCCGGCCGGTATGCCGGGAAGCGCGGGCCGCCGGCCACCAGCAGCAGGTCGCTGTCGGCGTGGTGGTGCAGGTAGTCGCTGTGGACCTTGAACTCGATGCCGCTGGAGCACACCACGCTGCCCGGACGGCCGCCGACCAGCGTGATGGCATAGCGCTGCTCCTTGGCCAGGAAGCGGTTCGCCTCGGCAAACACGTCCAGCGGACCGGCCACGTCCAGCGCCTGCACGCCATCGAGTACCACCAGGGTTAGTTTCACCGCATCCCGCCTTTTGCCGTCGCCATGTCGGCCTATGATAAGCGAAACATAAGCGAAACGGCGACGGGGCCGGCCGGCGGCGCCAACAAGTTAATTGTATTAATAATATGTATTTGCTATGTCAGCCACGTTTATACAACAGCCGGCCGCGCGGCTGTTCAGCTGAAAGCGACTTCGTGTAATACTGGACCGACACATGAGTTCGCTACGGGGGCAGTACCATGTCCGCATCTGAAACACCATCCTATGCCGCGACCGCCAGTGCAGCGGCCGAGGCGGAGCCGCTGCTGCAGGCGCTGCGCGCCTGCCTGATGGCGCAAGAGATGCCGGACCACGCGCCCACCCTGCGGCAGCTGGCCGCCAGCCGCCTGAACGGCTCGCAGGCGCTGGAGCTGGCCGCGTTCGAGCTGCTGGCGCGGGCCGCCGACGCCGCCGTCGACGCCGACACGCTGCTGCTGCCGGCCAGGCAACTGCAACTGCAGGCGCAAACCGAACAACATCCGCTGGCCCAGGCCGCCGCGCTGCGGGCGCTGCACTGGGTGCAGGTGCGCCTGCGCCTGCACCACGCCGCGCTCGACAGCCTGGCCAGGGCCGCCGAGCTGTACGCGCGCTGCGCGCTGCCGCGGCTGGCCACGCAGATGCGCGCCAGCCGCTGCCGGGTGATGCTGGGCGCCGAGATGCACGTGGAACTGCTGCAATTTTGCGCCGCCATGCTGGCCGAGCCGGGCGAGCTGACGCCGGCCATCCACGTCATGCTGCTCGACAGCGCGGCCTCGGGCGCCTACTACCTGGCGCTCGAGCAGCCCGACGACGCCGCCGCCGCGCCGCTGTGGCGCGACTGCCTGGCGCGGCGCGAGCTGGTGCTGCGCCGCACCCGCGAGTTCGGCCTGGACGCGCAGGAATGCCTGGCGCTGCTGAACCTGGCCGTGGTCAGCGCCAGCTGCGAGCAGGCCGGCGCCAGCCGCGACTACATGGACCAGCTGCGCGCCAAGTTCGGCCGCGACGGCTACTGGACCCCGTGGCTGCGCCTGTGCGCCCTGCTGGCCGACTGCGCCGACGGCGCGCGTGAGCGCGCCTGGCCGGCGCTGCTGGCCTACGACGCCGGCCTGGACGACGAGACCCCGCAGGGCACGCGGCTGCGCGAGATCACGCTGTGCGCGATCCGCCGCTACGGCCGCCGCTGGGGCCGGCTGGACGCGGCGCTGCAGGCCACCATCGCCCAGGTGGGGCTGGAGCGGCGCCACAAGCGCGCGCTGGCGACCTCGCTGGGCGAGACCCTGAGCGCGGTGATGGAGCGGCCGCAGCTGCTGCACCAGAACGCCCTGCTGGCGCAGCACGGCACGGTGCTGGAGAACTCGCTGCTGCAGCGCAACCAGGAGCTGGGCGAGGCGCTGGCGACGCTGCGGCGCGAGGTGGCGGTGCGCCAGCAGGCCGAGGCGGCGCTGCAAGGCGCGCACGACCGGCTCGAGCAGCAGGTGCGCGAGCGCACCGACGAGCTGGCGCACGCGCTGCGCGCGCTGATGCAGCAGGAAAAACAGCTGGGCATGTCGCGCATGGTGGTCGGCATGGCGCACGAGCTCAACACGCCGCTGGGCAACGCGCGGGTGGCGGCCAGCGCCATCACGGCCCAGGCCGAGGACCTGCGGCGCGGGCTGGACGCCGGCGCGCTGCGCCGCAGCGAGGTAGCCGGCCTGCTAGCGAGCGTCACCCAGGGCGGCGCGCTGGTCGACCGCGCGTTGGCGCAGATCAGCCGCCTGGTCGAGCGCTTCAAGGGCTTGTCCGGCCAGCCGACCCAGGAGCCGGCCAGCCGTTTCGACCTGGCCGAGCGGCTGCGTCTTTGCGCCGGCGCCTGGGCCCACGACCTGCAGGCGCGCGCCGTCACGCTGACCCTGACGCTGCCGGACCAACTGTGGCTGCACGGCTACCCCGGCGCCTGCCAGCAGGTGTTCCAGCACCTGCTCGACAACTGCTTGCTGCACGCCTTCGGCCGCCGCGCCGGCGGCGCCATCGTGGTCGAGGCGCGCGCCGCCGCCGACGCCATCGTCATCGACTGGAGCGACGACGGCGTCGGCATCGCCCCCGAGCACCTGGCGCAGGTGTTCGAACCGTTCTACACCACCCAGCTGGGCCTGACCGGCGCCGGGCTCGGCCTGGCCAGCGTGCACAGCATGGTCGTCAGCCTGATGGGCGGCCAGGTCACGCTGGCCAGCACGCCCGGGCGCGGCACGCGGGTGTCGCTGCGCCTGCCTTGCGGCGACGGGAGCGCGTCGTGATGCGGGCCGGGGCGGGCGCCATGCTGCGCGCCGTGCTGCTGTGCGCGCCGGCTGGGCGCGCCGGCCACGGTGGAGTTCTACCCGTGGCAGCGGGCGCTGGCGCTGACCGGCGTGCTGCCGCGCACCGCGGTGGTGCCGCTGACCCGCACGCCGGAGCGCGAGCCGCACTACCGCTGGCTGGTGCGGCTGCGCCAGCAGCACTTCGTGTTTGTGGCGCGCCACGGCAGCATCGACCCGCGCACGCTGCGCGACCCGGCGGCGCTGGCGCGGCGGCCGGTGGTGGTGCTGCGCGGCTCGCCGCACAGGCGCACCCTGCAGGAGATGAACTTCCGCTCGGTCGCCGAGTGCGCCAGCGTCAGGGAATGCATGCGCATGGTCAGCAAGGGCCTGGCCGACGCCACCTACGGCGGCGAGGACATCCACCGCTACGCCGCCAACGCGGACGGCAACCGCGAGGCCGACTTCGATTTCGGCCCGGTGGTCCGCAGCGGCGACGTCTGGCTGGGCGGCTCGCTCGACTTCGGCGAGGACGAGGCGCGCAAGTGGCGCGCCGCGTACGAGGCGCTGCGCGCCGACGGCACCCTGGCGCGCATCGAGCGCAAATACGGCCTGGCCGGCAATTGAGGCGGCCGGCCTGTTTCGGCCTCGCGGCTTATTTCGGCCTGGCGCGGCGCGCCTGGATTTCCCTGATCAGCTTGAGTTCCTTGTCGCTGGCCTTGTCGAGCAGCGCCGCGTGCTTCTTGCCCAGCTCGGCCAGGCCGGCCACTTCCGGCGGCGGCGGCGTGTCCGGGTGCAGCCGGTAGGCGACCGACCCGGTCAGCAGGCACAGCGCCAGGGTGCCGGCCACGTAGGCGGCCAGCCACAGGCCGGTCTGGCCGCGCGCGCGGTGCAGCGCGCCGCAGACCTGCGCCGCTTCGCGGCTGGCGGCCTGCATCTGGCCGATCAGCCCGGCCACGGCGGCGTCGGCCGCCTCGGTGGCGGCGCGCGCCGCTTCGCGCCCGGTGGCCTCGAGCTGGACGGCGGCCTGGGTTTCGATCCGCACCGCCTCGGCGATGCGGGCGTCGATCTGGTTGAGGCTGATATGCGCCATGCGCACCAGTTTGTCGCAGCCGGCGATCTGCCTGGACAGGGTTTGCAGGTCGAGGTGGAAGCGCTCGACCTGCGCGCCGTGGGCGTCGACCTTGTCGTTGAGCGTGTTGAAGAAATCGCCTTGCGATGTCGCTGGCTGCTCGTCTGGATTCATGCGCTGCGCCTCTCGATGACCGGGAAGCCCTATTGTAGTTTCAAGCGGCGGCCTTGTGGGGGCCGCCGCCTTGCCACCCGGCCGGTTAGCCGCCGATGGTCAGGGTCAGCGTGCTGGCGCCGTAGTTGGGCGTGACGTTGGCGTAGCCGTCGACCTTGATGGCGGTGTAGCGGCCCAGCAGGCGCCCGGCCGTCAGCACGGTGAGCACCTCGCCCGCCTTGGGCCGGTAGCCGCCGACAAACTTGACGCTCAAGGTGCCGCCGCCGATGGTGGCGTTGCCGGCCACCGCCAGGCTGCCCCGGGCGCCGCCGCCGAGGTCCAGTTCCAGCGTGGTGGCGCCGGCCAGCTGGGTGTACTGGCCGGCCAGCTTCAGGGCGGCCGGGGCGTTGGCGATCAAGGTGCCGCCGCTGACGTAGACGTCGCCGCTGCCGAAGGCGCCGGTGCTGTCGCCCTCGAGCGCGCCGGCGGTCAGCTCGGTGCCGCCGGACCAGCTGTTGTTGCCGGCCAGCCTGAGCGTGCCGCTGCCCTGCTTGACCAGCTTGCCGGTGCCGGCGATGTCGTTGCGCCAGCGGTCGACCGCGTGGAAGCCGCCACGGGCGGCGTCCATCAGCAGCACCACGTTGCCGTTGAAGGCGCCGTAGCCGTCGGCCGCCGCGAACAGGTTCAGCCGGCCCCAGCCCTCGGGGTCGTCCATCACCGGATAGCCGGAGGCCAGCGCGGTGGTCTTGAGCACCACGCGGCGCTGGGCGTCGCTCAGGTAGGGCAAGCGGGTTTCCAGCAGCACTTCGGCGCCCTTGGGCACCAGCGCCGGCGCGCCCGCGGCGCCGGTGGCCGGCATGCCGTAGGTGCTGCGGCGCAGGTAGTTGGCTTTGTTGACGGCGTAGTCGGCGAAGCGGTCGCTGCCCGATTGGGCGTAGGCGGCGAAGCTGTCGGCCGTGGTCGAGGTGGCGGCCATCAAGGTGGCGTGGGCCTGGGCCAGCGCCGCGCTCTTTTTGGCGGCGTTGGCCGGATCGACCAGGTTGGCGGCCACCACCGCGGTGCCGTGGATGCGGCCGCTCAACACGTCCAGCGGCGAATGCATGCCGGCCCAGATGCGCGCCTCGCCCAGCTCCAGGCCACGGCTGAGCAGCTCCTGGTAGCGCTCCGGCAGCGCGTAGGCCATCGCCAGCGCGTCGCGCATCGCCTCGGCCGAGTGGCCGCTGGTGAAGCCGCCGTCGGTGGTCGGGGTGGGGCTCTCGGCCGGCACCAGCGCCGGCAGCACCTGTACCGCGCTGCTCCAGCGGTAGGGGCGGGCGTATTTGTAGAAGCGCTTGGCCGGCTCGGTCGAGCCGTTGTTGCCGACCAGGTTGACGAAGTCCACCACCGCGCCGAAGTCGGCGTTGGCGCTGCCGCCGACGCCGTTGTTGTTGCCGCCGTCGTTGTACAACTTGCTGGTGGCGTCGTCGGCGATGGACGTGATGGTGGTGGTCTGCCGGGCGGCGGCGCGCCAGGCGGCGGTCAGCGGGCCCATGCCGTCGGACACGCTGTAGCCCTTGTTGCGGCGGTCGTCCAGGTAGGCTTGCAGCGCCTGCGCTGGCGTGCGCCGGGCGGTGGCTTGCACCACGTAGTCGATATTGGCCGCGTGCACGGCGGCGTTGACGATGGTCCCGCCGTTGCTGCCGTCGTTGGGCACGCCGCTCCAGGTCGAGGCGAGCACCGCCGGGAAGCCGGCTGCGGCGTCGGCGCTGACGCCGGCGTCGACGATCTCGGTCAGCGGTTTCCACACCTGCAGGAAGCCGCCCAGTACGCGCACGCCGGCATTGGTGGCCAGGGTGGCGTAGCGGGCGTCGCCGCGCTGGTTGCTGGCGACGGTGTCGACAAAGGCGGTGACGGCCGGCACGGCGGCCACCTCGGGCGCGCCCTGGTCGGCCGGCGCCGGCGGGATCACCAACACCTGGTCTTCGGAGTTGGCGCCGCAGGCGCTCAGGGCGAGGGCGATGCTGGCGGCGAGCAGCAGCGGGCGGGCGGGGATGAGATGCATGAGGAAATCCTGGAATAGTGGGGAAGAGGCCATAGAGTAATGACGTCGTATGACATGCTTGTTACACAAGTAAAAATAAACTGGTCGTGCCCTGATACAATGGCTGGGTGCGAAAACTCCTGCTGATCCTGCTGCTGACCATTCTGCCCATCCAGTACGCCTGGTCGATGGCGGCCGTCTATTGCGAGCACGAGCCGGCCAAGGTCACGCATTTCGGCCACCATGGCCATCAGCACCAGGCGCAGTCCGACGACGGCACCGACAAAAACCAGCCGGTCAAGGTCCACAGCGACTGCAAGGTGTGCCAGCACGCGGTGCAGGCCTCGGTGCCGGGCGGCGCCGCGCCGGCGCTGGTCGCCACCGTGGGCGGCCACGCGCCGCCGCTGCCGGCACTCTATCTGTCCCACATCTCCGACCGGCCCGCGCGGCCCAATTGGCCGCTCGTCGCCTAGCGCGACGAGGCCCTCGCACACCTGAATAGCTGTCATTCCCGCTTGTGCGGGAATGACGCGGTCGGTGTTTTTAGCGTATGAGTCTCGTCGAATTCTTTTTCCTATCGTCTGGAGAATTCGATGGTCAAGTATCTGTTGCCGCTCGTCGTAGCGGCATGGCCTGCCTATGCGCAGGCCGAAATCGAGCCGTCCGCGCCGCTCACGCTGCAGGCTGCGCTCACGCTGGCCGGCGGCGCCAATGCGCAGCTGGCCGCCGCCCGCCATGAGCTGGGCGCTGTGGACGGCGCCGTGCAGCAGGCCGGCCTGCTGCCCAATCCCACGCTGTCGGTCGAGCGCCTCGACACCCGCAGGGACGCGCGTGAAACCACCTTCCAACTGAGCCAGCCGCTGGAGCTGGGCGGCAAGCGCGCCGCCCGCGTGCAGGCGGCCGGGCGTGGCCGCGACAGCGCCGCGGCCGAACTGGCGCTGCGCCAGGCCGAGATCCGCGCCGCCGTGATCGACGGCTGGTTCGCCGTGCTGGCCGCGCAGGAGCATGTGCGACTGGCGCAGCAGGCGGCCGAGCTGGCGCAGCGCGCGGCCGGCGCCACCGCGCGCCGCGTGGTGGCCGGCAAGGTGTCGCCGGTGGAGGAGACGCGCGCCCGCGTGGCCGCGTCGTCGGTGCAGCTGGACCTGATCCGCGCCCGCAGCCTGCTGGCCGGCGCGCGCCAGCGGCTGGCCACTCTGTGGGGCAATCCGGCGCCGCGCTTCGAGCGCGTCGACGGCGCCATCGCGACGCTGTCGCAACTGCCGGAACTGGCCCCGGCCGAGGCCATGCGCGGCCGGCTGCAACGGGCGCCGGCGCTGGCGCTGGCCCGCTCGCAGCTGGCGCGGCGCCAGGCCCTGGCGCAGGTCGAGGTCAGCAAGCGCGCGCCGGACCTGACGCTCAACGTCGGCGGCAAGCGCTCGGAGGAGCTGGGGCGCACGCAGGCGGTGTTCGGCATCTCGCTGCCGCTGCCGCTGTTCGACCGCAACCAGGGCAGCGTGCTGGAGTCGGCGCGCCGGGTCGACAAGGCGCGCGACGAACTGGCCGCCACCGCGCTGCGGCTGGAAGCCGAGCTGGCGCAGGCGCGCGAGGAATTCGACCTCGCCCGCCAGCAGGCGCAAGCCCTGCGCGGCGACATCCTGCCCGGCGCGCAAAGCGCCTACGACGCCGCCAGCACCGGCTTCGAATACGGCAAGTTCGGCTTCCTCGACGTGCTCGACGCCCAGCGCACCTTGCTGCAGGCGCAAACGCAATACCTGAACGCCCTGGCGGACGCGCACCGCGCGCTGGCCGCCATCGGCCGCATCCTCGGAGAAGAACATGAATAAAACGCAGAAAATCACCATCGCCGTCATGGCGTTCATCGCACTGTTGCTGGCGGCCCTGATGCTGATGCCCAGGCGCGGCGCCGGGCTGGCCACCACGCCGGCTGCAGCGTCGGCACAGGCGCAGCCGGAACGCGGCGCGCAGCACCAAGTGGAACCTGAAAAAATCGCGCTCGACGACACCCAGGCCAAGGCCGCCGGCGTGGCGCTGGCCGTGGCGGCGCCGGCCCGGATCAGCGTCGCCATCACGCTGCCGGGCGAGATCCGCTTCAACGAGGACCGCACCGCGCACGTCGTGCCCAAGCTGGCCGGCGTGGTCACCAGCGTGCGCGCGGAGCTGGGGCAGAACGTCAGGCAGGGACAGGTGCTGGCGGTGATCGCCAGCAGCGCCCTGTCCGAGCAGCGCAGCGAGCTGCTGTCGGCGCAGCGGCGGCTGGCGCTGGCCGGCACCACCTTCGAACGCGAACGCCGCCTGTGGCAGGACAAGATCTCCGCCGAGCAGGACTACCTGCAAGCGCAGCAGGCGCTGAGCGAAGCCGGGATCGCGCTGCGCAACGCGCGCCAGAAGCTGAGCGCCATCGGCGCCGGCGCGACGACCGGCTCGGCCGCGGGCGCGGACCTGAACCGGCTGGAACTGCGGGCGCCGTTCGACGGCGTGGTGATGGAGAAGCATCTGGCGCTGGGCGAGGCGGTCAAGGAGGATGCCGCCGTGTTCACGATTTCCGATCTGTCCGGCGTGTGGGCGGAAATCGCCGTGCCGCCCAAGGACCTGGCGCTGGTGCGCGTGGGCGAGACGGTGGTGGTCAAGGCCTCCGCCTTCGACGCCCAGGCCAGCGGCAAGATCACCTACGTCGGCTCGCTGCTGGGCGAGCAGACCCGCACCGCCAAGGCCCGCGTGGCGCTGGCCAATCCCGACCGCGCCTGGCGCCCCGGCCTGTTCGTCAGCGTCGACGTGCCGTCGGGACCGGCCTCGGACGCCGCCGCCGTTACTGTGCTGGCGGACGCGATCCAGACGGTGGAAGACCAGCCGCTGGTGTTCGTCAAGGTGGCGGGCGGCTTCCGCGCGCAGCCGGTGCTGCCCGGCCGCAGCGACGGCCAGCGGACCGAGATCCTCAAGGGCCTGTCGGCCGGCGCGCAGTACGCGGCGGCGGGCAGCTTCGTGCTCAAGGCGGAGCTGGGCAAGGACAGCGCCGAGCATGCGCACTGAGACGGGGGACACCATGTTTGAACGTATCATCCAATTCGCCATCGCCCAGCGCTGGCTGGTCCTGCTGGCGGTGGCCGGCATGGCCGCGCTCGGCCTCTACAACTACCAGAAGCTGCCGATCGACGCCGTGCCCGACATCACCAACGTGCAGGTGCAGATCAACACCTCCGCGCCCGGCTACTCGCCGCTGGAGACCGAGCAGCGCGTCACCTTCCCGATCGAGACCCTGATGTCCGGCCTGCCGGGACTGGAGCAGACACGCTCGCTGTCGCGCTACGGGCTGTCGCAGATCACCGTCATCTTCAAGGACGGCACCGACATCTTCTTTGCGCGGCAGATGGTCAGCGAGCGCATACAGGAGGCGCGCGCGCAGCTGCCGGCCGGCGTCGCGCCGGCCATGGGCCCGGTGTCGACCGGCCTCGGCGAAATCTACCTGTGGACGGTGGAGGCCAGGCCGGGCGCGAAAAAGGCCGACGGCACGCCCTACACGCCGACCGACCTGCGCGAGATCCAGGACTGGATCATCAAGCCGCAGTTGCGCAACGTGCCCGGCGTGACCGAGATCAATTCCATCGGCGGCTACGCCAAGGAGTACCAGGTGGCGCCCCATCCGCAGCGGCTGGCCTCCTACGGCCTGACCCTGCAGGACGTGGTGACGGCGCTGGAGCGCAACAACGGCAACGCCAGCGCCGGCTACATCGAGCGGCGCGGCGAGCAGCTGCTGGTGCGCGCGCCGGGGCAGGTGCGCTCGCTCGACGACCTCCGCAACATCATCCTCAGCAACGTCGCCGGCGTGCCGGTGCGGGTGCGCGACGTCGCGCAGGTCGATGTCGGCCGCGAGCTGCGCACCGGCGCCGCCACCGAGAACGGCCGCGAGGTGGTGCTGGGCACCGTCTTCATGCTGATCGGGCAGAACAGCCGCGCCGTGTCGCAGGCGGTCGACCGCAAGATGGTCGACATCAACCGCAGCCTGCCGGCCGGCGTGCAGGCCGTCACCGTGTACGACCGCACCACGCTGGTGGACAAGGCGATCAGCACCGTGAAGAAGAATTTGCTGGAAGGCGCGGTGCTGGTGGTCGTGGTGCTGTTCCTGTTCCTCGGTAACATCCGCGCGGCCGTCATCACGGCGCTGGTGATCCCGCTGGCGATGCTGTTCACCTTCACCGGCATGGTGAGCTACCAGGTCAGCGCCAACCTGCTCAGCCTCGGCGCGCTGGACTTCGGCATCATCGTCGACGGCGCGGTGGTCATCGTCGAGAACTGCGTGCGGCGGCTGGCGCACGCGCAGGCGCGCCACGGCCGCGTGCTCACGCGCGCCGAGCGCTACGCGGAAGTGTACGCCGCCGCGCGCGAGGCCCGCAGGCCGCTGCTGTTCGGACAGCTGATCATCATGGTGGTCTACCTGCCGATCTTCGCGCTGACCGGCGTCGAAGGGCGCATGTTCCATCCGATGGCGCTGACGGTGGTGATGGCGCTGGCGGGCGCGATGCTGTTGTCGATCACCTTCATCCCGGCCGCCGTGGCGCTGTTCATCGGCGACCATGTGGTCGAGCAGGAGCAGCGCCGCCTCACCGGCTGGTACGCGGCGCTGCTGGAGCGCGTGCTGGCCAACACGCCGGTGGTGCTGACGTTCGCCGGCCTCGCGGTGGCGCTGTCGGTGCTGCTGGCCACGCGCCTGGGCAGCGAGTTCGTGCCCAGCCTGAACGAGGGCGACATCGCGATCCAGGCGCTGCGCATCCCCGGCACCAGCCTGACGCAGTCGGTGGCGATGCAGCAGCAGGTGGAGCTGGCGCTCAAGCGCCAGTTCCCCGAGATCGAGCGCGTGTTCGCGCGCACCGGCACGGCGGAAATCGCCTCCGACCCGATGCCGCCCAACGTCTCGGACGGCTACATCATGCTCAAGCCGGAGTCGCAGTGGCCGGCGCCGCGCAAGTCGCACGCGCAACTGGTGGCGGCGATCCAGCAGGCCGCCGAACGCCTGCCGGGCAACGCCTTCGAGTTCTCGCAGCCCATCCAGCTGCGCTTCAACGAGCTGATATCGGGCGTGCGCAGCGATGTCGCGGTCAAGCTGTTCGGCGACGACATGGCGGTGCTGGGCGAGACCGCCGCGCGCATCGCCGCCACGCTGGGCAAGGTGGACGGCGCGACCGAGGTCAAGATCGAGCAGACCGGCGGCCTGCCGGTGCTGACGGTGGAGATCGACCGCGGCAAGACCGCGCGCTACGGCCTGAATGTGGGCGACGTGCAGCAGACCATCGCCACCGCCATCGGCGGCCAGCAGGCCGGCACCCTGTTCGAGGGCGACCGCCGCTTCGACATCGTGGTGCGCTTGCCGGACGCTTTGCGCAGCGACCTGGAGGTGATGCGGCGCCTGCCGGTGCCGCTGCCGCGCACCGGTGGCGGTGGCAGCGGCGCGGCCAACTTCATTCCGCTGGGCGAGGTGGCGAGCTTCGCCATCGCGCCGGGGCCGAACCAGATCAGCCGCGAGGACGGCAAGCGGCGGGTGGTCATCAGCGCCAATGTGCGCGGGCGCGACATCGGCTCGTTTGTCGCGGAGGCGGAACAGCGTCTGCAACAGGTGCGTATCCCGGCCGGCTACTGGACCAGCTGGGGCGGTCAGTTCGAGCAGCTGCAATCGGCGTCGCGCCGCCTGCAGATCGTGGTGCCGCTGGCGCTGCTGCTGGTGGTCGTGCTGCTGTTCGCGATGTTCGGCAACCTGAAGGACGGGCTGCTGGTGTTCAGCGGCATACCGTTCGCGCTGACCGGCGGCATCGCGGCGCTGGCCCTGCGCGGCATACCGTTGTCGATCTCGGCGGCGGTGGGCTTCATCGCGCTGTCGGGCGTGGCGGTGCTCAATGGCCTGGTGCTGATCTCCTTCATCCGCAGCCTGCGCGACGAAGGGCGCACGGTGGAGCAGGCGATCCGCGAAGGTTCGCTGGGCCGTTTGCGGCCGGTGCTGATGACGGCTTTGGTGGCGTCGCTGGGCTTCATCCCGATGGCGATCGCCACCGGCACCGGCGCCGAAGTCCAGCGCCCGCTGGCGACGGTGGTCATCGGCGGCATCCTGTCGTCCACCGCGCTGACGTTGCTGGTGCTGCCGCTGCTGTACCGGCTGGCGTATCGGCGCGGGCAGCCTAAAACTACTTAAGACCTGGAGAGCTCCGCAGCCAACAACACCTGGCTGCGGCTTTTACCTTGGGGGCAATATCATATCCTGCTGCTCGGCGATGGTGGCGCCGTCCTTATGCATCCTCACGCTATTGCCGTCGCTATACAGGGTGGTGTATTTGTGGCGCGGCTCTAAAAGCTCTAAACACTCCAATTCAGTAGAAATTGAACTAAATCGCTAGATATCGCTCTAAAAAAGAGGCGCGTGGTCGAAAAAATAGAGAAATTAGAGTCTGCCGCGCTAATTTTTAGATTTTTTAGAACCGAAATTAGAGAAATTAGAACGATTCATAGCGATCTATAGCGATTTAGAGTTTTTAGAGCAGGAGAAAAAAATGGCCCACCCCATCCCCCTATACTTGCCGAGCGACGCATTCCACGCGCTGACAAAACACACAGGCGAAGGCTGGTTCGGCCCGAAGACGGAGGCCGCGTTGTGCAAGCTGATCCGCGACTGGATTGCCAACACCGCCGCCACCCCGGACATTCTGGACGAAGCCCCCAACCTCACGCCTGGCGTAGCGCATGATTCCGGCAAAGGCTATCAATGGAAGCAGCTCTTCCTGCCAAACGGCACCGAACTTCGCTCCACTTTCTGTGGCAAAAGTACCTACGCTAAAGTGCAGGACGAAAGCATCATCTGCGATGACGCCCCGACCATGCCATCGCGGTTAGCCAACGCAAGCGGCTGCGGCACGCGCAATGCCTGGCAAAACATCTGGCTGAAATTTCCCGGTGATTCGACCTGGAAGCTGGCGCGAAAATGCCGGCCTCCCGCCTAGCCGCTTATTCGCCCAGCGGTACCAATCGGATCGCCTGGCCGCCGCCCGGCGCCAGCTTGAGTTGCAAGACGGTCCCGGACGTGACGGTCTTGTTCTCGATGACGATGTCGAAGCGGTGGCTGTTGCGGTAGTCGGCGTGCGCGCCGTCGCGGTAGATCTCGGCGGCGTAGCGCCTGCCGGGGTCGAGGAAGGACAGCGGCAGCGACAAGGTGCGCGCCGTGCCGTCCGTCACCGAGCCGACGTACCAGGCGTCGGAGTGGCGGTCCTTGCGGGCGATGGTCGCGTATTCGCCCACCGCGCCGTGCAGCACGCGGGTGTCGGCCCAGTCGGTCGGCACGTCCTTGATGAATTTGAACGGACCCGGATACTTCTCGTAGTTCTCGATCAGGTCCGCCGCCATCACCACCGGCGAGTAGATCACCACGAAGCTGGCCAGCTGCTTGGCCTGGGTCGAGTTGAGCGGCCGGCCCTTGACGCCCTCCAGGCTCAGGATGCCCGGCGTGTAGTCCATCGGCCCGCTCAGCATGCGCGTGAACACCAGGTTCACTTCGTGATCGACGCCGTTGATCGGATTGCCCCAGGCGTTGTACTCCATGCCGCGCGCGCCCTCGCGCGAAATCCAGTTCGGCCAGGTGCGGCGCAAGCCCGTATCCTTGACCGGTTCGTGCGTGTCGATCGCCAGCCGGTAGCGCGCCGCCGCGGTCACCGCTTTTTGAAAATGCCGCACGCCTTCCTGCGAATCGGTGTAGCCGTAGTGCGAGCCGCCGCCGGCGCTGCGGAACTGCGCCGTGCCGGCGTCGGTCACGTAGCCGGACTTGATGCTGTCCACGCCCAGCTTGGCGTACAGCTGGTAGCCGGCCTCCATCTGCTCCTCGTAGTGGGCCGCGTTGCCGCCGGTCTCGTGATGGCCGATCAGGCGCACGCCCTTGCCGATGGCGTAGGCGCTGGCCGCCGCCAGGTCGAAGTCGGGATACGCTTGCGTGAAGCTGAACTGCGTGCCGTCGCCGTACCACTTGCCGTCCCAGCCCAGGTTCCAGCCTTCCACCAGCACGCCGCGGAAGCCGTTGCTGGCGGCGAAGTCGATATAGCGTTTGGTGTTGGCCGTGGTGGCGCCGTGCCTGGCGCCCGCGCCCCAGCTGGAGTGCTCCAGGTGCATCTCCCACCACACGCCGACGAACTTGGACGGGTGCACCCACGACACGTCGCCCAGCTGGTTCGGCTCATTCAGGTTCAGGATCAGGTCCGACATGTACAGGCCCGCCGCGTTGTCGGCGATCTGCATGGTGCGCCACGGCGTGGTGAACGCGCCCGTGCGCTCGACCGGCGCGCCGCTGGCCGACGGCGCCAGGTGGGCGCGCAGCTTCTGGCCTTCCACCTTGCGCAGCCACATCGACGCATAGTCCACCAGCGCCGCCTCGTGGAAGGCGATGTGGGTGCCGTCCTTGGTGCGTATCGTCAGCGGCGTGTTGGCCATGCCCACTTCGCTCAGCGGCGTCTTGGTGATCGGGTACTCCAGCGCGGCCATTTCGCCGGCCGGCTGCCACCACGCGGTGGCCGGCGCGGCGACGACGAATTCGGTCAGCTCGTCGGCGATGCGGGTCTGCGGCAACTGCGGCTGCTGCGGCAGCTCGTAGCGGAAGCCGACGCCGTCGTCGAACACGCGGAACACCAGCGCCATGCGGCGGTCGTGCTGCGCCTTCTGCACCAGCTCCAGCCGCAGCTCGCGGTAGTGGTTGCGCACATAGCGGCGCTCGCCCCATGGCTGCTCCCAGGTGTCGTCGTGCTCGCTCACCGCCTGCGCGGCCAGCGAGAAGCCGCCGTCCAACTGCGGCGCGTTGGCCAGCACAAAGCCCAGCCGCGACGGCGCGATCAAGGCTTTGCCGTTGCGCCGCACCTGGTAGGCCAGCCGGCCGTCGCCGCTCAATTGCAGCGACACGCTGATCTTGTGGTCGGGCGAGGCTATGGTGGCCAGGGTGTCGTCGGCGTTGGCCGAGGCGGCGCAAACGGCCAGCAGCAGGAGCGCGATGGCGCGGCGGGAGGGTGGCAGCAGGGACACGGGTGGTTTCCTTGATCGCATGATGGGGACCGTACATCATGCCAGAAAACGAAAAACGCCAGCCGCAAGGGCTGGCGTGGTCGCGGCAGGCGACGCTGCTTACAACGGCGCCTATTCTTGCGGCGTCAGCGCCAGCGCGGCGCTGAAGTCGCCCATCGGCTTGGCGCCGTTGGCGGCCAGCGCCTTGTCGCGGGTGCTCAGGCCATCGAGCACCGGCAGGTTGAAGCGGCGCGTGATGGCGCGCAGGATCGAGGCCGAGTCATACTGGGTGTGGTCCACCCCCTTCTTCACGTACGGCGAGACGAGGATGGCCGGCACGCGCGTGCCCGGACCCCACTTGTCGCCCTTCGGCGGGCTGGCGTGGTCGTAGAAGCCGCCGTTCTCGTCGTAGGTGACGATGACCAGCATGTTCTTCCACTGCGGGCTTTTTTTCAGCTTGGCGATGACGTCGGCGATGTGGGCGTCGCCGTCGGCCACGCTGGCGTAGCCGGCGTGCTGGTTCAGGTTGCCCTGCGGCTTGTAGAAGGCCACCGGCGGCAAGCTGCCGTTGGCGACATCGGCCACGAACTGGCTGTCGTAGTCCTTCAGGTGGGCGGCGCGGTAGGCCGCGTGCTTCACCGGGTCCATGTTGGCGAAGTAGTTGAACGGCTGGTGGTGGAACTGGAAGTTGGGCGGATTGGCGATCGCGCGGCGCGGCGCGCCGGTGGTGGCGGCGGTGGTGTCCTTCCAGGCGCCGGCGTACCAGGCCCAGTCGATGTTCTTGCCGGTCAGCAGATCGCCGATGTTCTTCTGCGTCTGCGGCGGCAGGGTGCTGGCCTTGCCGGCGTCGGCGTACAGGTGGGTGCTGTCGCCGGCCGCGTAGCTGTTGCTGCTCGGCTGGTACGGCGGCTGCATGGTGTTGACCGCGTAGAACATGCCGCTGGCGTCGGCCGGCGTGATGGCGCCGTCGTTGGCGTAGGCCGGCGCGCCATTGAGCACGCTGGCCGGCGCGCTGGCCGACGGCGTCAGGCGCACGAAGTTGCCCTTGGCGTCGACGTCGATCTTGGCGATAGCAGCCTTGGCCACCGAGGTGTCGGCGTGCGGGTATTGCGGCGCGCAGGCGCAGATCAGGTACTGGTGGGTCAGGAAGGAACCGCCGAAGGCGCCGATATACAGGTTGTCGGCCAGCGCATACTGCTTGGCGATGTCCCACAGCTTCATCTTGCTGCCGTCGTAGTAGCCCATGCTCAGGCCGCCGGCGTCGGAATAGGCCGCGAACTTGTCGTTGGCGCCGCCGTTGATCTGCATCTGGTTGTTGTAGAAGCGGTGCACCAGGTCGCGCGTGACGACCGACTGGTTCAGGTACAGCGGGCCGTTGGCGTCGTCGATCTGGAACGGCTGGTTGGCCATGCCCACCGTCTGCGCCTGCGTGATCACCACGCTCTGGCCGGCGGCCGTCATGCCGCCCCAGGTCGGCGGCAGGGCCGGCAGGGTGCTGTTGTCGAAGTCCTTCTGCGGCACGTGGGCGCCGGTCGAGCTCGGGTTCACGCCCGGCACGCCGTTGGCGCCGGGGAACAGGCCGTACAGATTGTCGAAGCCGCGGTTTTCCGCGTAGATGACGACGATGTTCTGGATGTTGTTGAGCGCCAGGCCGGTGGTGAGCGCGGCGGCGACGTCGGCCGGCGTGGCCAGCGCGCTGGCGGCGGCGATGACGTCGGTCACGCTGGCGTTCTCGGCCTTCAACCTGGCCTGGTCGTCGCCGCTCACCTTGTTGAGGTCGGCGAGCAGGTTGGCTTCGGCCACGCCCAGCCTGGCGGCCAGCTTGGCGCTGGCGGCGGCGAAGTCGCCGCCGTTAGCGTCCATCAGCGCGGCCAGTTCGGTGGTGAGGGCGCTGACCACGCCGGTATGGCCGTTCGGCGCGCGCAGCAGCAGTTTCTGGCTGACCTTGACGCCGGCGTCGCCGACGGCGTCGTGGCGGATGGCGTCGGTGCCGACCGTGACCAGCAGCGCGCCCTTGTCGGTGCCGGTGACGGCGTAGCTGCCGTCGGCGCCGGTGCGCACGCTCGACGCGCCGCTGTCGCAGCTCAGCTTGGCGGTGCTGCTTTCCAGGCAGACCACGGCGTTCTCATAATAGCTGCCGACCACCCGGCCCTTGATCGCGGGCACGTTGTCGGAGGAGTTGCCGCAGGCGATCAGGCCGGCGCCCAGGCCGATCGACATCAGCATCAGGGGCAGCGGGCGCATCGGGTTCAGTTTCATCTTCTTGCCTTGTAGGGTGGGTATCAAAGCGCTTCATGCTAGGTTTGAAATATTTCAGGATGATGAAATTTTATGTCTCGCTATCTATCCTTTCCTATCTGTCATGTCGGTGTCATGGCACGCTGCTAGGCTTGCGGCATGAAAAGGATTTATGTCGCCCTCGCCGCCGCGCTGCTGGCCGCCTGCCAGAAATCGCCGGCCCCGCCGGCCCCGCCGGCCGCGCCGCCCGCCGCCTACGCGCCGATGCCGCACCAGCCCGGCGTGGCGGTGCTGACGGCGCTGGGGCGCGCCATGTTCAGCGAGCCCAGCCTGTCGGCGTCCGGACGCCAGAGCTGCGCCAGCTGCCACAACCCCGACAACGCCTACGGCCCGGCCAACCGGCTGGCGGTGCAACTGGGCGGCAGCGACAGCGCCACGCCCGGCACGCGCGCCGCGCCGTCGCTGAAGTACCTGCAAACGGTGCCGCCGTTCAGCGAGCACTATCACGACGACGACGGCGACGACAGCGCCGACGCCGGCCCGACCGGCGGCTACGACTGGGACGGCCGCGCGCGCTCGGCGCACGAGCAGGCGCGCGGACCGCTGCTGTCGCCGCGCGAGATGGGCAACCGGGACGACGCGGCGGTGGTGGCCAGGCTGCGCGCCGGCCCGCTGGCGCCGCAGTTCCGGCAGGCTTTCGGCGACGACATCTTCGACCATCCGCAGGCGGCCATGCGTGGCGCGCTGATGGCGCTGGAAGTGTTCCAGCAAAGCCCGGCCGATTTCTATCCCTACACCAGCAAGTACGACGCCTTTTTACGCAAGCAGACCGTGCTGACGCCGCGGGAGGCGCGCGGCCTGGCGCTGTTCAACGACGAGGCCAAGGGCAATTGCGCGTCCTGCCACATCAGCAAGATCGCGCCGGGCGGGGCCTTCCCGCAGTTCACCGACTACGGCCTGATCAACCTGGGCGTGCCGCGCAACGGCAAGCTGGCGGTCAACGCCGACCCGAACTATTTCGACCTCGGCCTGTGCGGCCCGGACCGCACCGACCTGAGCGGGCACCGTGAATATTGCGGCCGTTTCCGCACGCCGTCCTTGCGCAACGTGGCGCTGCGCCGGGTCTACTTCCACAACGGCAGCTTCGACAGCCTGGAGCAGGTGCTGCGCTTCTACGTGCAGCGCGACACGGCGCCACAGAAATGGTATCCGCGCAAATCCGACGGCAGCGTCCATAAATTCGACGACCAGCCGCCCGGGCTGGACGCCAACGTCAACATGGAAGCGCCGTTCGGCGGCCGGCCCGGCGGCAAAGCCGCGCTGAACGACAGGGAAATCGCCGACATCGTCGCCTTCCTGCACACGCTGACCGACGGCTACTCCGGGGGCTGACCCCGATGTAAAATTGGCAAATGTGTCATAGAATGCGGGATTCGCTTTTTATAGACATCGCACATGAAATACATCAAGCAGTTGGGCATCGCGGCCGTGGTGGCGGCCGTCGCCGGCGCGGGCGCCTACTTGGCGCTGCGCGGCAAGCCGCCGGCCGCCGCGCCCGCCGCCGCCCCGGCGCTCGCCGGCGCCACGCCGCAGCCCATGCCGCAGCTGATGCCGGCACTGCGCGACATGCTGGCGGCCTACCGCAAGATCATCGTGCTGCTGGCCGACGAGAAGACCCTGTCCGAATCGGAGCGCAAGGCCGCCGGCCAGGTCGGGCAGTCGCTGTTCCACGAGAACCTGGAGCGGCTGGCCCGGGTGCAGGCCATGCTGGCGCAAACCCAGGCGCTGCCGCCGTCGCAGCGCGACGCCGCCGCCGATGCGCTGCTGTCGTATATCGAATCGGCCGGCGACCTGTTCGACGCCGACCGCCTGGCCTTCCGCGAAGTGCTGCTGTCGCTGCAAAAGCTGGCGGCCGCCGGCCAGACCCTGCCCGCGATCAAGCTGCACAAGCGCGTCAGCGAAGACCTGGCGGCGCTGGAGGATATCGAGAAGCAGTACGACAAGGAGATCAGCGACATCTTCTCGCGCTTCGACACGCGCGCCATCGCGCCCAAGCGCGAGCGCTGGGACGACTATGTGAGCCACCTGCGCAAGCTGTACGCGCGCGAGCAGATCATGAAGGACTACGGCGTCATCGTGCCGTATCCCGAGCCGCCCAAGTCGGCCGAGCAGGAAACGCAGGCCAGGGAAATCTTCGGCAACGCGCTGCCGCCCAAGACCGTGGTGCTGACCTTCGACGACGGCCCGCACAAGCGCTACACCGAGGAAGTGGCGGCCATCCTCAAGCAGTACAACGTGCCGGGGGTGTTCTTCCAGGTCGGCCAGAACCTGGGCAAGCTCGACGCCCAGGGCAAGCAGACGCTGGGCGCCAACGCCGCCGAGAGCCGCCGCCTGATCGACGCCGGCCACACCGTGGGCAACCACAGCTTCAGCCACGCGCTGCTGTCGAAGGAAAAGGGCGAGCAGCTGTACGGCGAGATCGCCAACGCCGACCTGCTGCTCAAGGCCACCGACGCGCGCCGCTCGGACCTGTTCCGCTTCCCCTACGGCGCCCACAACGCCGAGGGCCTGGCCATCCTGTCCAGGCTGGGCCTGCGCTCGGTGATGTGGAATATCGATTCGCTGGACTGGGCCGATCCGGTGCCGAGCTCGATCGCCAACCGCGTGCTGACCACCCTGAGCAAGGAGCAGCGCGGCATCATCCTGTTCCACGACATCCACGAGCGCAGCGTCAAGGCGCTGCCGATGGTGCTCGACAAATTGATCGCCGACGGCTACAGCTTCGCCGCCTGGGACGGCCACGAATTCAAGGTGGCCAGGGGCGGCCGGCCGGAGCCGGAGAAGATCGCCGTCAGCACCGGCTACGCCAACAGCTACGCGGTGGTGATCGGCGTCAACGACTACCAGAAATGGCCCAAGCTGCAATACGCGGTGCAGGACGCCAGGGCGATCCGCGACACGCTGGTCAAGCGCTTCGGCTTCGCCGGCGAGCGGGTGTTCACGCTGTCCAACGGCGAGGCCACGCGCAACAACATCCTGGCGCTGTTCCACGACAAGCTGGCCGACGCCCAGCTGAAGAAGGACGACCGCATCTTCGTGTTCTTCGCCGGCCACGGCGCCACCCGCCAGCTCAGTTCCGGCCGCAACCTGGGCTACATCATCCCGGTCGATTCCGACCCGCAGCAGGTCAGCTTCGACGCCATCCCGATGACGGACTTGCAGAACATCGCCGAAAGCCTGAACGCCAAGCACGTGCTGTTCGTCATGGACGCCTGCTACAGCGGCCTGGGCCTGACGCGCGGCGGCGGCAACAGCGCCTTCCTGCGCGACAACGCGCGCCGCCTGGGCCGGCAGATGTTGACCGCCGGCGGCGCCGACCAGATGGTGGCCGACGGCGGCCCGAACGGCCACTCGGTGTTCACCTGGACCCTGCTGCAGGCCCTGAACGGCAAGGCCGACCTCAACGGCGACGGCCTGATCACCGCCACCGAGCTGGCCGCCTATGTGGCGCCGGCGGTGGCCAGCGTGTCGCAGCAGACGCCGGCCTTCGGCAGCCTGCCGGGATCGGAGGGCGGCGAGTTCGTGTTCCAGCTGCCGGTGGAGGCGGAGTTCCTCAGCGCGCAGTCGGCGCAGCTGTCGCCGGACGCGATCGCCCTGAACAGCAAGCTCGACAAGGGCCGCGACCTCAAGGCCGACGGCAACACGGTGCTGGTCAGGAACCTGCAGGGCGAAGAGCAGAAGATCGCCGCGCCCAAGCCGGTGGACGCGTCCACGCGCCAACTGGCGCAGCGCGCCAACGACCGTGGCCTGCAGCTGTACAAGGAGAAGCAGTACGCGCAGGCGGAAGCGGCGTTCACCGAGGCCTTGAAGTACCGTCCCGATTTCGGGCTGGCGGCCAACAACCTCGGCTTCGTCTACTACAAGCAGGAGAAGTACGCGGAGGCGGCGCGCTGGTTCGAGAACACGCTGCAGATCGACACCTCGCGCGCGATCGCCTACCTGAACCTGGGCGACGCCCGCCTGCACCTGGGCGACGGCGACAAGGCGAAGCAGGCCTACACCAGCTTCCTGGAGCTGGCGCCCAACCACGCCAACGCCGGCTACGCGAAAGAGCAGCTCAAGAAATTGTAAGCCCGGGGTCAAGTCAGGCTTGCCCCCCGTTCAGGCTTGGTCCCAGTCGTATTCCATTTGCAGCGCGGTGCGCGCGGCCAGTTCGTGGCCGGCCAGCCGCGCCACCAGGTGCAGCGACATGTCCATGCCGGCCGAGATGCCGCCGCTGGTGGCGATGCGGCCGTTGTCGATCCAGCGCCGCTCGCCCGCCACCGTCAGGCGCGGGAAGGCGGCGCGCAGCTCGGCGATGTCTTCCCAGTGCGTCGTCACCGGCTGGCCGTCGAGCAGCCCGGCCTGCGCCAGCAGGAAGGCGCCGGTGCATACCGACGCCACCAGCTCGCAAGCAGTCGCGGTGGCGGCGATCCAGCGTATCACTTCCTGCTTGTCCCGCTCCGCCGCCACCACGCCGCCCGGCACGATCAGCACGTCGACCTGGCCGGCGTTGCCGAAGTCCGCCTCGGGGAACACGTTCAGGCCGGCGCGCGCGCGCAGCATGGCGCTGCGCTGGCCGATGGTGCGCACGCGGAACGGCGCCTCCGATCCCGGCGCCAGCCTGGCGGCCATCCGCGTGGCGCAGGTGAACACTTCGTACGGCCCGGCGAAGTCGAGCACTTCAACGTCGTCGAATACATAGATGCCTATGGTGCGTGTCATGCTGCCTCCCGTGAGTAGTAGCGTTCATCATGCCTCGACGGCGGTTGACACAAATGACATTGATGGTTGAATATCTGTCAAATGAAACCCATCGACATCTGGCTGCTCGTTTATCCCGGCTTCGTGCTGCTGGATGCCACCGGCCCGGCGCAAGTGTTCTCCACCGCGAACGACGAGGCGCGCGACGCCGGCCTGCCCGAACCCTACCGCATCCGCATGATCGCGCCCGGCGGCGGCCTGGTGGCGTCCACCGCCGGCGTCAGCGTGATGACGCAACCGTTGCCGCGGCGCAGCCTGGCCGGATCGACGCTGATCGTCGCCGGCGGCCGCGGCCTGGAACTGGGCGACAGTGCGGCGCTGGCGCCGGCCACCGTGCGCTGGGTGCGGCGCGCCGCGCCCGGTAGTGGTGGCGGCGTGCGGCGTTGCTGCTCAGTCTGTACCGGCGCCTTCGTGCTGGCCCAGGCCGGCCTGCTCGACGGCCGCAGCGCCGTCACCCACTGGATGGACGCCGCCCTGTTGCGGGCGCAGTACCCGCAGGTGAAGGTGCTGGACGACGCGATCTACGTCAAGGACGGTCCCTGCTACACGTCGGCCGGCATCGCGGCCGGCATGGACCTGGCGCTGAGCCTGGTCGAGGAAGACCAGGGGCGCGGCGCCGCGCTCGACACCGCCAAGCGGCTGGTGGTGTTCTTCAAGCGGCCGGGCGGCCAGCGCCAGTTCAGTTCCGAGCTGCTGGCGCAGGCCGATCCGCAAGGCTTGCACGGCCAGCTGACCGACTGGCTGCGCCCGCGCTTGCAGCGCCAGATCGATGTCGAGCAGATGGCGGCGGCGTTCGCGCTGTCGGTGCGCACCTTGCACCGCCGGCTGCGGCAGGAGGCGGCGATCTCGCCGGCGCAGCTGCTGCTGCGGCTGCGCATGGAGGCGGCCTGCGGCCTGCTGGAGCGGCCCGGCATGAGCGTCAAGCGCGCCGCCAGCCAGAGCGGCTTCGGCAGCGAGTACAATCTGCGGCGCGCGTTTGCCGCCCAGCTGGGCGTGGCGCCCAGCGACTACCAGGCGCGTTTTGGCTGAACCCCGAGCACCGGATGGACAATAGATGATGCAGGAATTCGAGAAGTGGGTGGCGCGGGTGCTGCTGCTCAATAGCGCGCTGGCGCTGGGCGTGTGCCTGGGCTTGCTGGGTGAGCGGCAGTCGGCCGACGCGCTGCCGCTGCTGTACGGCGCGGCCATGCTGGGCTTGCTGTCGGCCGTGCTGTCGCTCAAGCGCCGCAAGACCGGCCTGTGGGGCGGGGCGCTGTATTACGCGCTGCAACTGGTCAGCATCTATCCGTTCGCCGGCGGCTGGCAGTTTGCCGTCAGGGCCGGCGTCAGCGTCGGTCTGGTGCTGCGCTTCGCCAGCGGTGTGGTGGTGGTCAACATGGTGGCGCTGGCGTTGCTGGCGGCCACCGCCGCCGTGCTGGCCTGGCGCCATCGCGCGCCGAACACCTGAGCGCCCGATGCCTCCGTAGGTGGGGAATGCGGCGGTCATCGGCTTGTCACACTGCGGAGGCAAAATATCCATGGAGATACATTTCCGCTATCCAACTTTGTGGGCAGGCATCATGTTTTGACAATTAATTTGAAAATTTAATATTGTTATTTGTGTAGGTTGCGCAGCCGCGACACTTCAGAAGAAAGTTCTTTTGGGAAATTTTCTGAGATATAATCGACGGCTGACGGTGTCGCTTCGGCAGGCACACGGCGCCTCATGCGCTGCGTTTCGCCGGGCCGGTCGCGTTGTCGCGTAGAAAAAGCCGGCCGCATCCAGGTGAACATCCGGACGGTGGGTGCTGGACGGGTGGTATTTTCCTGCTAGCATCAAAAATGCGCATGCGGCAATTAAACACGGCAGGTGCGCGGCGCCGGGATTTTGATGCATTTCGGACATGCGGGCGGATTTTTATGTTGTGCTCAGTAAATAAAAAACTTAATGCACTCAGCCAAACTGTCGCTCTGTACGATCAGGGCGGCTGCCGGCGCCAAGTTTTGCCATCGATCAAACGAAACTATGTGATGCCTCAAGGCCATATAAATGTTAACGGTAGGCAAAATATTGGTGCTGGAATCTAAAGTTGGCTTCGGAATTGACGTTAAGAACTAAAGTTAAGCGCTTTTCTGGCGGTTTACTCAAGTATTCAGTATCAAAATAACAAGCTACACCCAATATAACGTTGGAGCCTGGGGGGAAGACCCTGTTGGCTCCAATATTTGTCCGTCTAGAACTGTGCAGTGCCCCAAGGAGAATGGAAATGAGCCTCGTAACTAGCATGAGTACCGACCAGATTGCCGCTCTGTCGACCCAAACAATTGCTGCTCTCGCGACTTCTGATATTGTTGCGCTCAATTCGGCTCAAACCCGGGCTCTGACCACAGACCAGACCGTTGCGCTGACGACGACCCAGATCTCCGCACTCAGCACCAAGCAGTTGACGGTGGGCTTGACGACCGACCAGATCGTCGCTCTGACCACCACCCAGGTTGCCGTGCTTAATTCCGCACAGTTCAACGCGCTGGCGACCGCCTCGGTGGCGGCGCTGGAAACCGGCGACTTCGCCGTGCTCAAGACCGCCACCATCGCCGGCATGAGCACCGCCCAGATGGCGGCGCTGACCACCGACCAGATCGTGGCGCTGAGCACCGCGCAAGCGACCGCGCTGACCAGCGCCCAGGTAAGCAGCCTGAGCACCGACGACATCGTCGCCCTGGAGTCGGCGGATTTCCTGGCGCTGAAAACTGCCGCGATCGCCGCGCTGACCACCGCCCAAGTCACCTCGCTGACCACCGACCAGATCGCCGGAATGAGCACCGCCCAGGTCGCCGCGCTGAGCACCGCCGGCCTGTCCGCCGGCCTGACCACCGACCAGATTGTGGCGATGAGTTCGACGCAGCTGTCGACGCTGAGTACGCGTCAGTTCGGCGCGCTGAGCACCAACGCCGTCGCCGCGATTGAAACCGGCGATCTGATTGCGTTGAAGACCAACGTCATCGCCTCGATCAATACCGCCCAACTGGCGGCCCTGACCACCGACCAGCTGTCCAACCTGACCACCGCCCAGATCGCCGCCCTCAGCACCGCCAATGTGCAGGCGCTGAGCTCGGACCAGGTGGTGGCGCTGTCGTCCAGCCAGGTCGGCACGCTGAGCTCGGCCCAGGTGGCCGCGCTGAGCACGCTGAACATCGC
>KB906724.1:3556035-3557110 GCA_000381565.1 Oxalobacteraceae bacterium AB_14 | reverse complement strand
CAGGTCAACCTGAACAGCGGCGGCGACACGACGTTGAAAGGCGGCGTGATCGCGGCGCCGACGGTGGTGGCCGACATCGGCGGCAACCTGAACATCGAGAGCCTGCAGGACAGCAGCAAGTTCAACAGCAAGCAAAGCAGTTCCGGCCTGAACGCCAGCCTGTGCATTCCACCGTTCTGCTACGGCGCCAGCACGGTGGGCGGCAGCATCGGCAAGTCGCATGTGGACGGCGACTTCCTGTCGGTGCTGGAGCAAAGCGGCATCAAGGCCGGCGACGGCGGCTTCCAGGTGGCGGTGGCCGGCAACACCGACCTGAAGGCGGGCCTGTTGAGCAGCAGCCAGGCGGCCATCGACCGGGGCAACAACGTGCTGGTCACCGGCAGCCTGGCCACCAGCGACTTGCAGAACAAGGACCATTATGATGCCGGCGGCTTTGCGTTGTCCGGTTCGGTCAGCGGCAAGATGGGGGACCAGAGCAAGTTGCCCGACACACTGAGCAAGGAACAAAAAGACTCGGCGACTGCCGCCGGCAAGCCGGGCGCCAGCGGCGGCTTCGGTTCGGACAGTGGCGACCAGGGCAGCACGACGGCAAGCGGCATCAGCGGCGGCCTGATCGCCATCACCGACCAGGCGAAACAACTGGCGACGGGCAAGGATGCGGCGACAGCCGTGGCCGGCGTGGATCGCGATGTAACGACGGAATCGGCTGCGGCCAAGGCCGGCGCACTGGTCAAGGGCTGGGATGCGCAGCAGTTACAGAAGGACGTCGACGCCCAGATCGCCATCACGCAGGAGTTCAGCAAGCAGGCCCCGAAGGCGATTGCTCAATATGCAGGCGATCAGCGCGATGCACTAAAGGCACAGGCTGCAAAAGAGACCGACGAGGTGAAACAAAAGGCACTGCTGGATGAAGCCGCGAAATGGGACGAGGGTGGAGCGTACCGCGTAGCGATGCATGCCGTCAGCGGTGGATTGACTGGCGGGTTGAGTGGAGCCATTGGCGCTGGGGTGGTCGCTGACAGGGCCAAAGTTCTGGATGATCTGCAAGTCCAAGCCCGAGACGCCTTGATGGCGC
>KB906724.1:3548364-3551210 GCA_000381565.1 Oxalobacteraceae bacterium AB_14 | reverse complement strand
AGGCGTCGATCCTGAGCTGGCCAAGACAATCTCACAGGGATTGGCAGAAACCACCGCGCTTGGGATAGGTGCTGCTGTGGGAGGCGCGGCAGGCGGGGCGGCGGCGCTCGCGACAGATACCAATAATCGGCAGTTGCATCCCCAAGAAATATCCTGGATCGCCTCGAACGCAAAGTCCTTTGCGAAGACCTTGTCTGAAAAGCTAGGCCATCCTGTCTCTGAATTACAGGCGACGCAGTGGCTGACAATGGCTGGTGAGGCGGATGTTGACAAGTCTTACCAAGATTTGGCGTCTGGTCAAATTGGGTCGGCGGCTTCAGAAGAAAGCATGGCTTTTTTTGCCGCTAAGCAGTTCATCGTCCAAAATGGTAAGAGTAGTTTTGTTGATGCTAACGGCAAACAACAGACCTTGTTTGTCGCCAAGCGCGGTGACTTCCAGAACGCGTCAGTTTATAGCGAGTATCGGAATGACAAGAACTATCGCGACTACTACTGGACTGTCATGGGGGACAATCTGAGACCAGACAATCCCACGGCGCAGGAATTGGCGGTTTACAATGAGCGAGAAAAGACACGTCTTAGTGCTGCACTGAAAGGTGTTCTAGTAAATTCGAGCCCTGGTATAGTTGGATTCGTCGCCGGGCGCGTTGCTGGTGTGCGCCAGATGCCGGTTGATACGCCTTCAGTAAAAAAAGAACCGGGTGCTGGCGTGGTGGTAATTGTGCCTGCAGGGGAAAACATAGTTGATAATGGCAATGGAACTAGACCAGCGACCTCAGCGGTATCTCGTGTAGATTTGAGAGAGAACTTGGCATCGGAAGCTACTATACCTCGGAATATTTCAGGCAACCCTTCAAGCGTGTGGGGATCATCATTAGAAGATCTGAAACAGTCTTTTGTAATGAATGGTGCTACGGTAACTTCAAAAGCACCTCGTGCTTCTTCATCTGGAAATTCGCAAGTATTTACAGTTGAAAATAGTGCTACCGGAATCAAGGAGGTGCAGTTTAGCCCTGAAAGTAATGTGAGCGAGCACACTGGAACATATTATAAAATAACCTACTCTGATGGTAGTAAAGTTAAAATAATTGATCCTGTCAACTATTCCCCTTCATTTAAGAATGATGGTACTCCTCAATATGATAAAAATACAAAATATTTAAACCCTAAAGGAAATCAGGTGGAATTTAACACTAAAACTAATGCATGGAAGGAAACGAAATGAATGTGGCTGGAAATAATGAATTAAGTTGGGTTGCTCCAATTATTCCTTCTATTTCATTGTGCGGAATTCCATTGGGATTGAGTGCTGCGGAGTTTCTTGAGTTGTTGGGTGTGTACTTGATAGGAAACACTGAAGATTTATATCAATTTTATGCAGCTCCTGTCTTGCAGTTGAAAAAAATTGAATCAGAATTCGGAGAAATATATTTGTTCAATGTGCACGATCGAAATCTTACAAATTGGCATCTATATTTTGACTCTCCAGATCACCGAGGTGCGAATCCTCGTGCTTTGGCGGTTGTTGTGAAAAATAACAAGGTTCATACGGTTAAAGTTTGGAATTTCGAAAAAGTTAAGGAAGGTGATATGCCAAAAAATATTTACCAAGGAAAATTACCGGGAGGTATAGGTTTGGGCGATAAGATTAGCGAAATTCTTGAATATGGAAAATTGAAATATGATGCCGCTGAAGGTTTTTTCTATACGGATCCAGAGTATGGGATGCTGGAATTAACGGGATTTGGCGATCTTGATGAGTATCCTAATCAAACCATAATGGCGCTGGCAGTAGTGTCTGACTGTTAATTAGATTGATGCGCTGGGCGACGTCAGCAGCGGCACGTCAAGGTGGCGCCGAACGGACTGTCGCTGCTGAACCCGAACGCCAGCGGCAGCTACGTGTTCGAAACCCGTCCGCAGTTCGCCAACCACGGCGACTGGATCAGCAGCGACTACCTGCTCAATGCACTCGAAACCGATCCGGCCGTCACGCAAAAACGTCTGGGTGATGGTTTCTATGAGCAGCGCCTGGTGCGCGACCAGTTGATCGAACTGACCGGGCGCGCACCCACCGGCGGCCAGAGCGACGACAGCCGCTACAAGGAATTGCTGACCAGCGGCATCAGCGTCGCGCAGCAATACGGCCTGCGCCCTGGCATTGCGCTGAGCGCCGACCAGATCAGCCACCTGACCAGCGACATCGTCTGGATGGAGACGGAAACCGTCAGCCTGCCGGACGGCACGGTGGAAAACGTACTGGTGCCCAAGGTCTACCTGGCCCATGCGGGCGCCGATGCGGTCAGGGCCAGCGGCGCGCTGGTCACCGGCGACGGCGTCGCCATCAACACCAACGACAGCATCGTCAACCGTGGCGGCCTGATCGATGGCGCCAACGGTCGCACGCTGCTGGTGGCGGGGCAGGACATCGTCAACCAGGGCGGCGCCATCAAGGGCGGCGCGGTCGGCTTGCAGGCCGGGGGCGACGTGGTCAACCAGTCGCTGACGGTCAAGCAGGAATACGCCAGCGTCAATACCAGCGGCAGCTACACCACCTTGTCCAACCAGGCCAGTATCATGGCCGGCGGTGCGCTGGCGATCAAGGCCGGGCGCGACGTGACCGACACCGGCGGCACCGTCGCCGGCGCCAGCGTCGGCGTCGGCGTCGGCGCTGGCCGCGACGTCAACTTTAACGCGCTGCAAACCGGCAGCACCTACGCCTCGCAGGTGGCAGGCTTTACGGAAAAAGACAGCAGCACCACCTACAAGACCGGCCAGGTCGCCAGCAACGGCGACTTGACGATGGTGGCCGGCCAGGACATCAAGCTGAGCGGCACGCAGGTGGC
>KB906724.1:3541603-3544862 GCA_000381565.1 Oxalobacteraceae bacterium AB_14 | reverse complement strand
AGTATAAACCAATAAGCCAGTCTTGGCGCCGCAACTGGGCCCGCGTCATACCGTTCTTCGACTACCCGCCGGAAATCCGCAAGGTGATTTACACCACGAACGCGATTGAATCGATTAATATGAGCCTGCGAAAAGTCACCAAGGCCCGCAGTTCCTTCCCGACCGATGATGCAGTCAGCAAGTTGTTTTACCTCGCGCTGAACAACATCAGCAAGAAGTGGACGATGCCGATACGGGACTGGAAAGCAGCGCTGAACCGCTTCGCCATCCAGTTTGAAGACCGGGTACCGCAGGCTTAAACGAAAACCCGTTTACACAGAATCCAGTACACCCCCACTGGTGACGAAGGACGCTTTGAAGGATGCAACCGATCCTAATACCGTACTGGCTGTGAATGGTATCTTCAATAATCTGGAACGGGCTGCACAGCTCGCATATCAGAACGCGGAGAATGTAGACAAAACAGCGGACAATCCGGAGGGGAATAAACCCAAGACGATCTTCTTGCTGCATGTGAATGAAGCCAATAACTCGCTGTCGGAGTTGATGGCGGTCGGCTATGAAAAACTCATCAGTTCGTTGGATTACAAGACGGCGAACTTCCTTGGTTACACAAATGGTGCAGAAGAGTATGCTGCCTTGTTGGCTAGCAGAGATACTCAGGCGACCAACTCCTTGGGGCATAGCCGGGGAACGTTGTTGCAGGAGAGCGCGTTCACCATTCTGGCTGGACGGGCTGATGCAGAGGGTAAATTTTATATCAATCAAAATTTGACGGTACGTGGCGTTGGCGGGGCCGCTGGAGTGACGGGGTACTTCGATGCCGCCTCGAAAATTCAAGGCCCAGATAGGCAAAAGAATACCGTCATCTACAATTACTTCCCGAACGACCCAGTAGCGACATCCATGTTCGCAGGCGGGAACCCGGGGAGTTGGGGTCTGGCAGATATCTGGCAGGTTTATAAGAGCAGCAACAGCATGCACAGTTGTTATGGCAGTGGGGCGGCTGGGTGTACACAAGTCGAAGCTCCATTGTCCAACGGCCCGTCAGGGACGACTACTGGTAACTCAACGCTGATTCGATTTGTCGATGGCAAGCGAACCGCCAACAGCGCGGCCGAAAATGAGAAAGAGCAGAAAAAATGAAAAGAATGATGATTGCGCTGGCTGCCGTCTTAGTCCTTGGCGGCTGTGGAATAAAACAAGCGATCCAAAGGAACGACGATCAATATATGGCGCCCGGCGCACTGGATGGTCCGCTGTCGAGCTACTACGATACATACACCTTTAAGTTCATGGATAGGTACAGGGTGACCCATGACGCTCCGGTGGCCGATGGATGTAAATATCATGGCGTCACTGAGGTGTCTAAAAACGGCAGCTATGGAGGTTCAAATTACAACGTTCGAGATATTTTTGAACAAAATGGGGAAACCTGGCAACGTTCGACAGAAGGTCGTCCCCCATTTAGCATTGATACCTACTTTCGCAGCATCAAAGCTATGCAGCCGCTGTATGAGGTTGTAAATGGTATGCAGAAAAGAACGGGTAAAGAGGAAGAGGTGGAAGTCGGCCTCCGCGCCATTTGCTTTAAAGACTGGTATCGCACAGGGCACTCGTTCGTTTTTCGTATACACAAGTGGGATATCGACACATGGCGCTCGAAATGGAGCGCATACAATCCTCGTGGCCGCTGGTCCATGCACCATATCAACGGCAATGACTGGTGGCTATTGACCAACGACGAAGATGCATTGTTACCTGCGCCGCCAGGGGGGACAGGCGGTTGGTTCCAGAGTTGGCTACTGCCAATCGGAGATACCGGGTACTCGATGAGCATCCAGCTTGGCGCCAACCAAAAATCTTTGATGTATCCAAAAACGCATGAACAAATGAAGGCGACATTGCTCCATATGGTCGAGTCAGTGAAGATTGAAGCATTGCCTTAATCATGTTCAGAAGTAGCGGCCGAGTCGAGCGGACCATTTCTTCTTAACCTGACCAGCGACATCGTCTGGATGGAAACGCAAACCGTCAGCCTGCCGGACGGCACGGTGGAGAACGCGCTGGTGCCCAAGGTCTACCTGGCCCACGCGGGCGCCAACGGTCGCACGCTGCTGGTTGCGGGGCAGGACATCGTCAACCAGGGCGGCGCCATCAAAGGTGGCGCGCTCGGCTTGCAGGCCGGGGGCGACGTGGTCAACCAGTCGCTGACTGGTCAAGCAGGAATACGCCAGCGTCAATACCAGCGGCAGCTACACCACCTTGTCCAACCAGGCCAGTATCACGGCCGGCGGTGCGCTGGCGATCAAGGCCGGGCGCGACGTGACCGACACCGGCGGCACCGTCGCCGGCGCCAGCGTGGGCATGGTCGCGGGGCGCGACGTCAACTTCAACGCGCTGCAAACCGGCAGTACCTACGCCTCGCAGGTGGCAGGCTTTACGGAAAAAGACAGCAGCACCACCTACAAGACCGGCCAAGTCGCCAGCAACGGCGACTTGACGATGGTAGCCGGCCAGGACATCAAGCTGAGCGGCACGCAGGTGGCCATCGGCGCCAGCGGCAACGGCACATTGCTGGCGGGGCGCGACGTGGGCATCGCGGCCGTCGTCAACGAAGTCAACATCAGCAAGCAGAACGATCCGGGCAGCAAGCTGTACGACAAGGAGATCCGTCAGAACCAGAACGTGGTCGGCGCCTCGGTGACGGCCGGCGGTAGTCTGGCGGTCAAGGCCGGTGATAGCGGCCTGGGCTCGCTGGCGATCGCCGGCAGCAGCCTGGCCGGCGGCGGCAAGGTGCAACTGGCCGCCAGCGGCGACGTCAGCATCACGCAGGTGCAGGAAACCCACCTGACCGACCTGGCGCACCACGACGAATCGAGCAGCATGTTCAAGAAGAGCAGCAACACTTCGGCCGATTACAGCAACGTCAGCCAGGTGGTGGGCAGCAGCGTCAGCGGCGACGCCGTCACGGTGCAGTCGGGCAAGGACATCGCCATCGCCGGCAGCGGGCTGACCGCCACCGGGGCGCTGACGCTGAACGCGGGGCGCGACCTGCTGGTGTCCAGCGCGCAGCAGAGCGACAGCGAGCAGCATAGCGAACAGCACGACCGCAGCGGCTTCTCGTTCAATGTCGCCTCCGGCGCGCTGGGCTACAGCAAGAGCGAGCAGGCCAAGGCCGGCAACAGCGACACGGTGACGCAGGTGGGCAGCGTGCTCAGCGGCGGCAGCGTCAACGCCAGCAGCGGGCGCGACACGG
>KB906724.1:3536242-3539362 GCA_000381565.1 Oxalobacteraceae bacterium AB_14 | reverse complement strand
CCTGAGTTCACGAGTCCCCAATGAGTATTGCCGTCGAAACCTTGTTCACCACCGCGCTGGGCCTGCAAGCGCCTTGGAATGTTTCCAAAGTTGAGCTCGACACGGGCAAGCGCCGGATCGATTTCGAGGTGTCGTGCGATGCCAAACAGCTGCCTTGTCCTGCCTGTGGCGTGAACGGCCAGGGTGTTCATGACCGCATCAAACGTAGCTGGCGGCATCTGGATTTTTTTCAGTACGAGGCCTGGTTGCACGCCGAGGTACCGCGTGTGGATTGCAGTGCATGCGGCAAGACCACGCAGGCAGAAGTGCCGTGGGCGCGGCCAGGCAGTGGTTTTACGTTGCTGTTTGAAGTGCTTGCCTTGTCGTTGTGCCAGACCTTGCCGGTGGCCCAGGCTGCTGCTCAGTTGAGAGTGGCGTCGAAGCGGCTTTGGCGGCGCATCGAACACTATGTGAACATAGCGCGTGACCGCGACGACATGACGGGTGTGCGTGTGATCGGCATTGACGAGACCAGCATCAAGAAGGGGCACCAGTACGTCACCGTCGTGCATGATCTGGAGGCTCGCCGGCTGCTGTTCGTCACGCCAGGGCGCGACCATGCAACGGTGGCGGCCTTCAAACAGGAACTGGCGATGCACGGCGGAGTTGCCGACGAGATCGAGCATGTCTGCATGGACATGAGCGCGGCCTATGCCAAGGGCGTGGCCGAAACGCTGCCCGGCGCCCAAATCAGCTATGACCGCTTTCATGTGATCGCGCTGGCCAATGCTGCCATGGACGAGGTGCGGCGGGAGGAAATGCGTAGCCAGCCCAAAGCCGTGCGCGCTGCGCTGGGTGAAGACCGCAAGGCGGTCAAGGCGATGATGTGGGGCATGCGTAAAAATCCTGTTAGCTGGACTTACCATCAGACGAATTCTATGCACTGGTTGCAGCGCTCCAACCTGAAAAGCGCACGCGCTTGGCGCTTGAAGCAGGCGCTGCGCGAGGTCTATCGCGGCGCTGTCGCGGCCAACTGCGCCAGCAAGGCCAAGCAAGACCTGATGGGCTGGATATCCTGGGCCAGCCGTTGCAGACTTGAACCATTCAAACGCTTGGCCATCACCCTCACGGAGCGCCTGCCCGGCGTGGTGCGCGGCATGCTCGATGGCCGCAGCAACGCCTATGTCGAGGCCATGAACGGAATGCTTCAGCAAACCAAACGCGCCGCACGCGGCTTCCGTACCGTGACCAATTTCATCGCCATCGCTTACTTACGCATGGCCAAGCTCAAACACCTGCCGTCCAATCCGCTGCTCACCGCCGGGGCGCGCGAACACGGCGTTACGCGCCACTTCGCCTGATGTCAATTTCCACTGAAAACGGCATAGAGCCTAGAGTCTTGCATCAACAGTGGAAATGTTGGTTGTGTCCGCGATTTGGAGTCGCGGGCGGCATCGACAAGTGAAATTAGTCGTAACTTAATTAACGTCGATTATGCGATATTTGCGGGAAGGGAAAATAATGTTCTGTCATATGGATCGATAAAGGGGGGGGAATTCGCTGTTCGGTTCGGACGTAAAACAAGCTGATGATATAGCAAAATTCCGTAAATCTTACTGTTCTAATATCAGTGTGAGTGGTTGCGATGGTCTGGTTAAGCAAGCTCTTGCGGACAGAATGGTTCGTGTTGGTGTGCTTGGGTTAGTCGGAACTTTGACCCCCGTTGCTGTAAACGGAATTCGAACACTGCAGCTTCCCAAAAACCTCAAGCCTGGCGAGGGAACAACAGGACCGAACCTAGGAACTCCAGATGAACTTCTCGCCGACGCTGACTTCCTTGGTCAGTCTGTTGGAAAGTCAGCAGCAACAAGTGTAGGAGTGGATGCGGGGCAGTTAGCGGAATTGGCGGCAAAAGGAGTTAAATTTACAGAGAAAAATGTTATTGCTACCGGCCGTGATGCGAATGGAAAACTTATATTTTTGGAGTCTGGAAGCTCAAGTGCTGGCTTGCAACACATCTTGGAGCGTCATGCCGGAGATTTTCTGAAAAAGGGTATTCCCGCTTCAGAAGTTCCCACTGTGGTTATGAAAGCGCTGACTGATGGTACTGTTGTCGGAGTAAATGGCTCTGCTCCTGTTTATGAAATAGTTCATAATGGAGTTACTCAGCATATAGCCGTAGGGGTTGGGTCAAACGGCTATGTGGTACGCGCTAACCCTGTTAGTACATGGAAACTAAATTAATGAAAACATTGCGATTTGGAGCTACATACGGTGCTCCCCCATTTTTTGATTCAAGTATGGAAAACATGGGCTACGTTGAGGTGGCGGCCGTTGATCTTCCGCCGCAATTGGTAGAAGAGATAAATCTATGGGATAGCCAGTTTCAAGCAACTTTTTGCGATGATTACCCCCCAGATTCGGGGTTTGATAGTGTGGAAAAGTTGAATTTGCACAATGCTCACGGCGCTGAGCTTGCTGCCACCATCCAAAGGAATGTAGGTGCGGAGGTAACTATTCTATTTATACCTTTGAAGAGTTTAAAGACTTGAACTTCCGTGCATGATGGAGCGGCAAGCTGGCGATATCCGGCAGTAGCCTGGCCGGCGGCGGCAAGGTGCGGCTAGCGGCTAGCGGAGACGTTAGCATCACGCAGGTGCAGGAGACCCATCTGACCGACCTGGAGCACCATGACGAGTCGAGCAGCATGTTCAAGAAGAGCAGCAACACCTCGGCCGATTACAGCAACGTCAGCACGGTGGTGGGCGTCAGCGGCGACGCGGTCAAGGTGCAGTCTGGCAAGGACATCGTCGTCACCGGCAGCGAGCTGAGCGCACAGCAAGCGGTGACGCAGGTGGGCAGCGTGCTCAGCGGCGGCAGCGTCAACGCCAGCAGCGGGCGCGATACCACCATTAAAGGCAGCACGGTGGTGACCGATCACGACATCGTTATCGATGCCGCGCGCAACCTGAGCATCGTCAGCGCCGAGAACCGCAGCGACGGCGCTTCGTCGAGCAGCAGCAAGAAGTCCGGGTCGATCGGCACCACGTTCCAGCCGGCCATCGGCACGGTCAAGAACGCGAGCGACGGCACCAGTGCCAGCGTGACGCAGGTGGGCAGCCAGATCGCCAGCCTGGGCGG
>KB906724.1:3369019-3531662 GCA_000381565.1 Oxalobacteraceae bacterium AB_14 | reverse complement strand
TTGCTTCTGCAGGCCCTGCCTGTCGGCGTTCGATCCATCGGCGGGGGCGAATTGATCCGAGCGAAGGCGAGCTCGCCCGTTCATGGCGCGTCCCGCGCCTGCCCGACGCTCCGCCAGAGCGACCGGCCACCGGCAACAATGCCGACCGGCTCCATACCTCGGCCAACCCACGCTCAACGGCGGCAACGCTCTACCTACGCAAGAGTGGGACGTTCCCGGTTTCCCGCCCTGGAATAGGGTGAACCGAGGCTCCTAAAATACTGCGGTGCGTAACAGGCGATGGCCGCCTCAACAAGAGGGCGAAGCGAATGATGGAACGATTTTCGGCCAATCCGACGGCCAGCATCCCGGATGCGTGCGACAGCTGGAGTGAGACCTGCGCAGCTTACCGCTTCTTGGGCAATGCCGAAGTGGAATGGGAAGCCATACTGGCCCCACACTGGGCGCGTACCGAAGAACGGATGCGAGCGCAGCCGGTAGTTCTATGTATCCAAGATTCCACGGAATTGGATTTCAACGGCCAAGAGATCGACGGCCTGGGGCCACTCAATTATGAAGCACGGCGCGGCATGTATCTGCACCCGACCTTCGCGGTGACGACAGATCGTGAACCGCTTGGCGTGCTTGACGCCTGGATGTGGGCGCGCGAGAAGCGCGGCGCCGATGGCGCTAGACCGGGACTGATCGAGAGCAAGCGCTGGGTCGAAGGTTATCAACGTGTAGTAGAAATGGCGGCAGGCATGCCGGACACGCGGCTCGTGTACGTCGCCGACCGCGAAGCGGACATGGTGGAAATGATGCGCTGCGCGCGCGATCTTGGCACCCCGGCCGACTGGCTGGTGAGGGCCAAACATAACCGCTGCTTGCCCGACGAAGATGGTGCCAAATTGTGGGAAGCGACGACACGCGGCGCGCCGCTGGGCGAAATAACCTTCGTCATCGGCTCGCGCGAAAATCAGAAAGGGCGCACCGTGCGCCAGCAGCTGTGGGCGCGCGAAGTCGAGATCAAGGACGGAGAGAAGGGGCGGATCGCCGTCACATGCACGGTGGCGCGCGAGGTGGGTGCACCCGCTGGCGTCAAGCCAATCGAATGGCGCTTGTTGACCAACCGTACCGTCGCCAGGCAAGAGCAAGCCGTCGAACTGATCGACTGGTATCGGGCACGCTGGGAAATCGAGTTCTACTTCCATGTCTTGAAAAATGGCTGCGAAGTCGAGGCGTTACAGCTGTCAAGCATAGAGCGGCTTGAGCGCGCACTGGCGCTGTTCATGGTGGTCGCCTGGCGCATTACGTACCTGATGCGCAAGGGGCGAACCTGTCCAGACCTGGCAGCGTCGCCATTCTTTGACCCTGACGAGATCCGCGGCGCCCACCTGCTGACCAAGAGGAAAATGCCCGCCGCGCCTCCGACGCTCAATGAGGTCGTGCGAATGATTGCGCAGGTGGGCGGCTTCCTCGGCCGCAAGAGCGACGGTGAACCGGGAGCGAAGACAATCTGGCGCGGGCTTGATCAAGTGTTTGCCGCCGCCGAGACGCTACGCGCACTCCGTGACGGGCTTGGCTGACTTATGTATAAGGACATGGCCAGAGGTCGCAGACAACGTCAACGCCTGGTGCGTGATCAGTTGATCGAACTGACCGGCCGCGCACCCACCGGCGGCCAGAACGACGACAACCGCTACAAGGAGCTGAAGACCAGCGGCATCAGCTTCGTGCAGCAATACGACCTGTGTCCCGGTGTCGCGTCGAGCGTGAACCAGATCAGTCGTCTGACCAGCGACATCGTCTGGGTGAAAACGCAGACCGTGAACTTGCCGGACGGCACGGTGGGAGCGTATTCAATAGGAGAGGCATACCATGAAATGGGCGAAGTTAGATGCGGTTGCCTCTGAGAATTATCTACTTTACCTGGTTCTGATGTGGGTTGTTGCTCCTTACAGCAATCGCCCAGTGGACCATTTTCTTAAAAGAGTTTTGGGATACGAACGGGGTTTTGGCTGCGATCCTGGCTGGGAGATTGAATGGCTGTCAGATTTGCCAGACGGGGACTATTTCAGAGTTTGGGCTGATAAGGACATAAGCTGTCTTGACCACGAGGAGTCTATCTATGATGGAAAAACCTTTTATACGGCCACTCGGGAGACCTTATCGGCTTATGCTGTAGCGCATCCACATCGTGCGGTGGAGATAGCTGGGCTAATAAGACTCTACGGGTTCGATCTAATTTAAAATTGGGCTTATCGTATTTGCCAAAAAAGCACCGTTGGGGATACCATACGTTTTTAACGGCAGGCGCCACGATGAAAACTGTGAGCTTCCCTTCGGGGGCAACCGTGCCAGTGCTGGGGCAGGGCACCTGGAACATGGGCGAGGAATCCGCCCGCAAGCACGATGAAATCCGCGCCCTGCAACTGGGCCTGGACCTCGGCATGACCTTGATCGACACCGCCGAGATGTACGGCGAAGGCGGTGCCGAGGAAGTGGTGGGCGCCGCCATCGCCGGCCGCCGCGACGAGGTCTACCTGGTCAGCAAAGTCTATCCGCACAACGCCAGTTTCGAAGGCACGCAGGCCGCGTGCGAGCGCAGCCTGCGCCGCCTGAAGGTCGACAGCATCGATCTCTACCTGCTGCACTGGCAGGGCCACTACTCGCTGGACGAAACCGTCGCCGGCTTCGAAGCGCTCAAGATGGCCGGGAAGATCAAGTCCTACGGCGTCAGCAACTTCGACCTCGAAAGCATGCAGGACGCCGTCGGTTGCGGCGCCGTCGCCACCGACCAGGTGCTGTACAACCTGTGCAAGCGCGGCGTCGAATTCGATCTGCTGCCGTGGTGCCGCCAGCAGGGCATGCCGTTGATGGCCTACTCGCCGCTGGAATCGCACGGCCGCGAACAGGCCGCGCTGCTGGGCAATCCCGGCCTGCGCGCCGTCGCCGACGGCTACGGCGTGACACCGGCGCAGATCGCCCTGGCGTGGGTGCTGCATCAGGACGGCGTGATCGCCATCCCCAAGGCCACCGATCCGGCACACGTGCGCGCCAACCGCGCCGCCGCCGATATCAGACTCTCCCCGCAGGACATGGCCGCGCTGGATCTGGCGTTCCCGCCACCGCGTCGGGCCCGTGTACTCGACATGCGGTAATTTGCTGGCGGTGCCCTGGTGATACCCTGTGTATGCTGGCGCACAGAGCCTTGCGGGTTGGTGGCGTACATTGACTCATCCGCAGCGAACCCCAAGGAGCTGAAATGAACAAGAACATGATAGTGGCGGCCGTGCTGGCTGCCAGCGTGGCCGGCATCGGTCCGGCAGCCGCTCAGGACCGTCACGACAACGGCCGCCATGGCGGTCCTGGTCACAGCCAGTACGAAGACCGCAACGACCACCGCTACGATCGCAGCGACGAACGCCGCAACGACCGCACCGACTACCACCATGACGACAACCGGGACCACGACCGTGGCGCCGGCCCGCGCCATGACCTGCGCAAAGGCGGCCGCCTGCCACCTGAGTACCGCGGCCGTCAATACGTGGTCGACGACTGGCGCGGCCATCGCCTCAGCGCCCCGCCACGCGGCTACCACTGGGTGCAGACCGGCGGCGACTACGTGCTGGTCGCCGTCGCCACCGGCGTGATCCTCAGCCTGTTGTTGAGTAACTAGAACGGCGCGCGGCTCTGCTACACTGCTGGACAGCCCAAACTGTCCAGCAAATTATGCTTAACCGACTCAAACACCTGTTCTCCCCCAAAGACACCAGCCAGCACATTCTGGTCAACGCCTATTGCACGGTGGCCGAGGTTCCCAAACCTGGTTTCCCGCATCTGCTCAACGCACGGCGCGACCTGTCCGATCCCGAATTACAGCCCCATCTCAATGGCTTCATGAATCACCTGGCGCAAGGCGGCGAAGGCCGCATGACGCAGGTCCGCTATCATGTGATCCGTCATCTGCAGCGCGTGCGCCAGCATGTCAGCCTGTCCATCGAGGCCGGCGCAATGGACAGCTTCGCCGCCTGGGCGGAGGCCGCGAACGCCATCGCCTTCATGGCCGACGGCAGCGTGTGCGACCCGCAAGGCCGCATGCTGCTGCCCGCCACCGGCGACGACGGCGATCCGCAAGCCGTGGTTCCGTACCCGCCGCAGGCCTGGCAGCGCAAGGCGCGCTCGGACGAGCTGCTCGCCTCCCGCAAGGTCGCGGTGCCGGCGACGCTGCCGCCGCTGGTGTCTGAACCTGAGCTGCGCCTGCGCACGGCGGAGGATGTGCTGCGCAGGATGCTGGCGCTGTTCGTGGTCGCGATCCGCGCGGAATCGCTGGCGGGCGGCCGCGCCATCGCTGTCGGCGACCTGCAAAAACGCTTCCCGCCAGCCTTCGCCGGCCTGACCGATGCGGAACGGGCTTTCCTCGCCAATGAAACACCCACCGAGCAGGAAACCACCCAGTTCCTGTGGCGGTATGAAGCTATCCTTGTGCTGCAATGGGCGCTTGGCCTGCAGGAGACCTTGCCGTTCGCCGACGCGATCTGCGACGTGGCCGCGATCTCGCGCACCGTCATCGATCGCGGCACCGAAGGCTTGCGCAAGCAGCTGGCCATGCGCCCGGCGCCGCAGGTCCTCGATGCGCTGGATCTGCACTACCGCCTGCACTGGGCCACTCGCCAGGCGATATTGAAGAAGACCGCCGCGCCGGCAGCGTTGCATGACGGCGTGCTGCAAGAGCGGCACCATGCCCTGAACTGGCTGGTGCAGTTCGAAGACCGCGACTGGGACGAAGTCGATACCCCAACCTGACCTGCAAACATCTATGAGCCTACAATCCGTTCGTGAGTTTTTCCTTGCCCGGGACCTTCATCTTCCGATCGTGGAGCTGGATGTCAGCACCGCCACCGTGGCGCTGGCGGCAGAAGCACATGGCGTCGAGCCGGGGCGCATCGCCAAGACGTTGGCCTTCCGCGTGCGCGATGGCCGGGTGATTCTGCTGGTTGCCAGCGGCGTCGCCCGCATCGATAATCGCAAATTCCGCGAGGCCTTCGGCAAAGGCAAGATGCTGCCGGCCGAGGAGGTGGTCGAGGCAACCGGCCATCCCGTCGGCGGCGTTTGCCCCTTTGGTCTGGCGCAGGCGCTGCCGGTGTATGTCGACCAATCGTTGCGCGATTTCGACGAAGTTCTGCCGGCCGCAGGTTCGGTCAACAGTGTGGTGCGGATGGCGCCGGACATGCTGGTGACAATCACGCAAGGACAATGGGTGGACGTATGCTGATCAAACGGAAGCTGGCATTACTGGCGATGGTGGGCGTGTCGGCGACGGCGCTGGCCGCCGTCGAGCGGATCGACGTCAAGGAACGTGTCCCGTTTGCGCCGGGAGTGACCTACGGCGAAGCTGGCGCCTACGAAAAAATACGCGGCGTCGCCTATTTTGCGCTGGACCCGAAAGCGGCTGCCAATGCGGCCATCGTCGATTTGAAGCGCGCGCCGCGCGATGCGCGCGGACGTGTGCTGTTTTCCAGCGAGTTCGTTCTGTTGCGGCCTTCGGGCGGCCAGCCATCGAGCCTGATTTACGACGTCAACAACCGGGGCGGCATTGCCATGCTGGGCCAGATCAACGGCCGCAGCCCGGCCAACAACGATCCGGCCACCGCCGCCGACGCCGGCGACGGCTTCCTGATGCGCCACGGTTTCTCGATGCTGTTCTCCGCCTGGACCTGGGACGTGGCACCGCCGGCCCCCGGCGCGCGGCCGCTGGTGTTTGCGCCGCCTGTCGCCAAAGGCATCAAGGGCAGGGTGCAGAACGAGTTCACGGTCAACGCGCCGGTGGACATTGCCACCTACGCCGGCATGCGCGGCCTGACCTACGAACCGGCCACGCCCAACGATCCACGCGCGCAGCTGACCATGCGCGCGCATCCCGGCGACAAGCGCCGTCTTGTCCCACGCAGCAGCTGGCACTTTGTCGCGGCGGAGCAGGCGGGCGGCCCCGGGCGCGTCCGGCTGGACGACGGCTTCAAGCCCGATACGATCTACGAACTGACCTACGTCGCCAAGGACCCATACGTGACCGGCGCCGGCCTGGCCGGCATTCGCGATCTGCTGGCCTACTTCCGCGACAAGCCGTTTGAAGGCGCGCCCGTGCCGAAGAACGTGCTGATGTTCGGCATCAGCCAGTCCGGCCGCGTGATCGGCCGCATGCTGCACGATGGCTTGAATGTGGACGAATCGGGCCAGTTGGTCTTTAGCGGCGCCTACCTTCATGTGCCGGGCGCCGGTGGCTCGGCGGGTTTCAACAGCCGCTTCGCACAGCCCACGCGCCATCCGTCGATGCTGGAGGAGCATGACTATCCGGCGGACGTTTTCCCGTTCACCACCGCGCCGTCGCGCGACCCTGTCAGCGGTCAGACCGCGTCCTATCTCGACCATGCGGGCGATAAACAGGGCCGGCTGCCCAAGCTCATCATCGCCAATACCTCGACGGAGTTCTGGAATCGCGGCGCTTCGCTGATCGCCACCACGCCGGACGGCATGCAAGACGTGGCGCCGGCGGACAACGTGCGCATCTACGGCTTCATGGGGGCGCAGCATTACGTGGGCCGCTCGCGCACGCGTGCGCCGTTCACCGCGTGCGTATCGACCAGCGACCATTATCTGCCGATGCGCGCGCTGGTCCTGGCGTTGGACGACTGGACCAGCAAAGGCAAGCAGCCTCCGGCCAGCGCCTATCCGCAACTGGCGGACCGCACGCTGACCACGGTGGCCGACTATCGGGCCATCTTCCCGGCAGGCTTGGGCCTGACGCCTCCAGAGCAGAACCTGCGCGAGCCGCGCCTGGACTTCGGTCGAAGGTTCGCGAAGCAGGGCATAGCGGACAAGGTTCCGCCCAATAGCGGCGACCAATATGAAACCCGCGTGCCCGTGCCGGACGCGGACGGCAACGACAAGGGCGGCGTGCGTTTGGTTGAGCTGCAAGCGCCGCTCGGCACGCATACCGGTTGGAACCTGCGCGCGCCGGAGACCGGATTTGCCTGGGCCACGTCGCGTTTCGACGGCAGCTTCGTTCCGTTCGCCCGCAACGAGGCCGAACGGGCCGCCAGCGGCGATCCGCGTCCGAGCCTTGAGGCGCGCTATCCGACCCGCGACGATTTTGTCGCCGCCGTGCGCGCCGCCGCGCAACGCCAGATTGCGGCGGGTCTGCTGCTGCCCGAGGATATGGACCGCACCATGTCCGGCAACACCGGTTTGTACGACCGCATCATGCAGCACGACCCTGCCGACAAGGGTTGCGCTTATCTGTACGCCGCGCCGTAACTAAGTTGTGCCGCTTGGCGCCGAGAGCTTTGCCACCTGTTCCTTCAGCTGCTTGAGTTGGGCGAGCAGGGGCGCGGTCATGGCGGTGACTTCCTGCTCCGTGCAGCGCGGCGTGATGTGCTGCGGGCAGTTCCAGTCGTAGCCTTCCACGGTGATGATGAAGGCGCGCTCGATGCGGGCCTTGTAGCCCGGCATCTGCAGCAGCTCCATCAAGGCTGGATCGTCCGCCGCTTCCACGATGCGCGTGCGGCCGATGATTTTCATCCGCACCTGCCTCGCGTAATCGACCAGTATCATCGAGATGCGGTCGTCCAGCTTCAGGTTGCCGACGCTGAGGTACTGCAGATTGCCTCGGAAGTCCGCGAAGGCCAGGGTTTTCGCGTCGAGCGCGCGCAGGAATCCTTTCGGTCCGCCGCGATGCTGCACATAGGGCCAGCCGGTCTCGCTGACGGTGGCCTGGTAAAAATGATCCATCTCCTCGATGAAGGCGATTTCCCTTTCTCCCAGGCTGTCCTGCCGGTCTTGCATCTGGTCGAGAAACGCATAACGGGCGCGGCTCCCCATGCTGCGCTGGACCTCTCGCACCGCCGGCGTGAAGGTGATATCGGAATAGGCGCGTCCCATGATGTGCTCCTCGATCCGTGTGTAATCAGGCTGCGATTTTCAGGTCGACTTTCGGGAAATCGATCTCCACGTGGCTTGCTTTGGCGAGAATATTGGTCAGGAAGTTCATGCCGACGTGGGTGATGATCTCGACGATATCCGATTCGCTGTAGCCCGCGCTGCGGATGGCGGCCAGCTCGATGGCGCTGACCGCGCCCTTGTTCTCCATCAGGCTTTGCGCGAACTTCACCGCGACATCGGCTTGCGCATCCGCGCTGTTGCCGCTGCGGGCGGCGTTCATTTCTTCGGTGTTCAAGCCGGTCTTGCGGCCGATCGCGGTATGGGCGGAGAGGCAGTATTCGCAGCTGTTCTGCTGCGCCAGCGCCAGGGCGATGCGCTCGCGGGTCGAGGCGTCGAGCGTGCCGCCGTTGGCCACGCCGTGCAGGCCGAGGAAGGCGCGCAGCGCGACCGGCGAATTGGCGAACACTTTCAGGAAGTTGGGCACCATGCCCAACTGGCCCTGGATGGCGTCCAGCAGGGCTGTTTGTTCGGCGTTGGCGGTGGCGGTTTCGATGGTGGCGATACGGTTCATGATGGTTTTCCTTTGGCTTGGGTTGTTTGTTCAGCGAACACTTGTAGTTTCATCGATGTGATGGATAATAAGAATCCGTTGTTTTTGCAATAGACTGTTTCCATTTGAGGAATAATAAGGGCAAGCTTTCCGCCATGGCGATCTTAAGACGGCGCATTTCGATAGAAAAATTGTATACAAAATTCGTTGACAATGTATCCGACGAGGCGCAATATCGTTGTCAATTAAACGCGTCGGTCACGAGCTGTTGCGTTGCTAGGCATCATTTCTACGCACGGTTAAGGGCAGTCCGTGTGGGTAGTAGTTGCAAAGTAACGCCCAATAATAAAGACAGACGGAGACGCGTTTATGAATCACTTGTTATTTCAGGTCGAGGATCGGCCACCCCTATTCACAACCATACTGCTGGCGGCCCAGCACATGCTTGCCGCATTGGGCGGCATCATCGCCGTGCCGCTGGTGGTGGGCGCCGCGCTCAAACTGCCGGCGGACCAGATCATCACCCTGATCAACGCCGCCTTGCTCGGCTCCGGCATCGTCACGATCATCCAATGCAAAGGCGTAGGCCCAATCGGCATCAGGCTTCCTTGCGTGATGGGCACCAGCTTCGCCTTCGTCGGCGCGGCCATCAGCATCGGTCTTGAACACGGCGTTCCGGCGATACTCGGCTCGTCGCTGGCGGCTTCGCTGGTGATGATCGTCGGCAGCTGCTTCATGCCGAAGATCCGCAAGCTGTTCCCGCACGCCGTCACCGGCGTGGTGGTGACGATGATCGGCCTGTCGCTGGTGCCGGTGGCGGTGGACTGGGCGGCGGGCGGCCATGCGCCGGGCGCTGTCTATGGTTCGCCGCTCAACCTGGGCATCGCTGCCTTCGTGCTGGTCACGGTGATCATGCTGGTCCAATTCGGCAAGGGGATTGTATCCGCCGCTGCCGTGGTGATCGGCATGTTCATCGGCTACCTGCTGTGCGTCTCGCTGGGGATGATCGACTTCACGCAAGTGCAGAATGCGGCGGTCTTCGCGCTGCCGCAGCCGCTCCATTACGGCATGACCTTCCCGGTGGCCGGCATCGTTGCGATGGCGATCGCCTACCTGGTGACGATGGTGGAAACCACCGGCACCTTCATGGCGCTGGGCGCCGCCACCAACACCAAGATGCGCGGCAAGACGCTGGCGCGCGGCATCCTGTGCGACGGTGTCGGTTCGGCCTTCGCCGCGTTGATGTCCAGCCCTCCGGTATCGACCTTTGCGCAGAACGTCGGCGTGGTGTCGTTGACGGGTGTGGCCAGCCGCCACGTGGTGGCGCTGACCGGCGTGATGCTGCTGCTGGCCGGCCTGTTCCCTGTGCTGGGCGCGGTGGTGGTGACGATCCCGCAGCCGGTGCTGGGCGGTGCGGGGCTGATGATGTTCGCGATGATCATCTCGGCCGGCGTGCAGTTGCTGAGCCATGTGGAACACACCAAGCGTAACGGCGTCATCATGGCGGTCTCCATCGGCTGCGGCCTGGCGGTGACGGTGCGGCCGGAACTGCTGTCCCAGCTGCCTGCCTTCGTCAAGGAAGTCTTCGGCTCGGGCATCACGGTTGGCGCGCTGGTCGCGGTGGTCCTGAACCTGGTGCTGCCTGAGCGTCCGGTAGAATTGACCGACGACGATGAAGAAGAGGAAGTGCCGCCGCAGGCTTTTTTAACCGCCGAGCGTGAAGCAGCTTAAAATACGCTCAATATCAACCTGACTGTTTCCGCAGTGCCCGCGCATTGTTTCCGCAGTGTTTAACCATCATAGAACATGACTAAAACCCTACTGATCAAAAATGCGCGCGTGCTGGTAACGATGGACGAGGAGCGCCGTGAAATCGCCGACGGCGCCGTCTACATCCGGGACAACGTGATCGAACAAGTCGGCCGCAGCGCCGACCTGCCGCAGCAGGCCGACGAAATCATCGACGCGGCCAGCCACGTGGTGATGCCCGGCCTGGTCAACACCCACCACCATATGTACCAGAGCCTGACGCGCGTGATTCCCGCAGCGCAGAACGGCGAGCTGTTTAACTGGCTGACCAACCTGTATCCGATCTGGGCCAACCTGACGCCGGAGATGGTCAACGTATCGACGCTGGCGGCGATGTCGGAGCTGATCATGTCCGGCTGCACCACCAGCAGCGACCACCTGTACATCTATCCCAACGGCTGCAAGCTCGACGACAGCATCGAGGCGGCCGGCAAGATCGGTATGCGCTTCCACGCCGCGCGCGGGTCGATGAGCGTCGGCCAGTCCAAGGGCGGCCTGCCGCCGGACCGCGTGGTGGAGGAGGAGGGCGCGATCCTCAGGGACACTCAGCGCCTGATCGAAACCTATCACGATGCCGGCCGCTATGCGATGCAGCGCATCGTGGTGGCGCCGTGTTCACCGTTTTCGGTCTCGCGCGATCTGATGAAGGAAGCGGCGACGATGGCGCGCAGCTTCGGCGTTTCGCTGCACACGCACTTGGCTGAAAACGCGAACGACATCGCTTACAGCCGCGAGAAATTCAATATGACCCCCGCCGAATATGCCGAGGATTGCGGCTGGGTGGGCCACGACGTCTGGCACGCGCACTGCGTGCAACTGGACGACGACGGCATCTACATGTTCGGCCGCACGGGCACCGGCATTGCGCATTGCCCATGTTCGAATATGCGGCTGGCGTCGGGCATCGCGCCGATACGCAAGATGCTCGACAGCGGCGTTTCGGTGGGCCTGGGCGTGGACGGTTGCGCCTCCAACGATTCCGGTCACATGATGGGCGAAGTGCGGCAGGCGATGCTGCTGCAGCGCGTGGGCTTCGGCCCGGATGCGATGACGGCGCGGCAGGCGCTGGAAGTCGCCACGCTGGGCGGCGCCAAGGTGCTGAACCGCGATGACATCGGCGCGCTCAAGCCGGGCATGGCGGCGGACATCGTGATGTTCAAGCTCGATACGATAGGCTTTGCCGGTGCGCTGCACGATCCGGTCGCGGCGCTGGTGTTCTGCACGCCGCCGGATGTCTCGTACAGCATCATCAACGGCAAGGTGGTGGTGCGCGAAGGCGTGCTGTGCACGATCGACCTGCCGGTGGTGATCGAGCGCCACAACGCGCTGGCGCATCAATTGGCGCTGGCTGCCCGCTGATAGCTGGCGATACCGCGATTCGTATCGCTACATCAGCAGCGCGGAGATCAGGTCTCTCTTCGCCGGACTGGCGTTGACGTCGAAATTGAGCGCCGCCTCCACGTGGCTCAGATGGTGCAGCATCAGCTCCGCCGCCTTGTCCGCATCGCCCGAGCGGGCGGCGGCCAGGAAGGCGCTGTGTTCGTCGGACGAGCAGGCGGCGTCGCGCTCGGACTGGTACAGCATGGTGATCAGCGAGCTGCGGCCCACCAGTTCGCGCACGATTTCCTTCAGCACCTCGTTGCCCACCACGTCCGCCAGCAGCACGTGGAAGTCGCCCAGCAGCTGCTGCCGCATCTTCGACGGCACTTGCGATAAGGCGCTGCGCTCTTCCTTCAAATGCTTCTCCAGCATTTTGTAGTCGGCAGGCCTGGCCTTGGCGGTGAACTCGCGCGCCAGCGCCGCTTCGATGATGCGGCGCGCCGCGAAGATCTCGCGAGATTCCCGCTCGCTGGGCTGGCTGACCACGGCGCCCTTGTCGGGAACCATGTTAATCAGCTTGTCCTTCGACAGTATCAGCAGCGCCGCGCGGATCTTGGTGCGGCTGACCGAGTACAAACGACACAACGCTTCTTCCCTTAGCTTGGTCCCAGGCGGCAGCTTGCGCGCCGCGATGGCTTCGGCGAGGTTGTTGGCGATATCGTTGGCGCTTTCGACGGGGAGTGTGCTGGACATGAGGTGGCTATGGATCTCGTAGTGTCGTTTTTTCGCCCCATCATACATGGGCTGCAGGGGATTGACTATCTGGCAGTATACACTGCGTAATCGCATTACATATGTGTCGTATGGAAATCTTATGGAAGCGATTCCCGTAGGCGAATGTAAAAACTGTGGCGAATTCCGCTTGTTGTTTACTGTAGTTCTGCTACATTTTATCTGGGCTGCAGTATTTCCCAAAATACAAAATATAACGACACGGAGACAAAAATGATGAAAACCTTACTGGCCGCCGGCCTGCTGGGCGGCTTCGCCCTCGCGCCTGCGCATGCCGCCTTCAACTCCGCCGACACCTCGGTACAGATGTTCCGCTGGAAGTGGAACGACATCGCCAGGGAATGCACCAACTGGCTCGGCCCGCAGGGCTTTGGCGCGGTGCAGGTATCGCCGCCGCAGGCTTCGGCCAGCCTTGGTGCGTGGTGGGACGTGTACCAGCCGGTGAACTTCGCTTCGCTGAAGAGCAATATGGGTACCGAGGCCGAGTTCCAGACCATGATCAACACCTGCCACGCCGCCAAGGTGCGCGTGTATGCGGACGTGGTGGTCAATCACCTGGCGGCCGGTTCCGGCACCGCCACCGACGGCTCGACGTGGAATTCGGCTACGCTGGCCTATCCCTTCTTCAGCGCCAGCGATTTCCATCCCGCCTGCGACATCGCCGGCGGCGACTACGGCTCGCCGGGCAACCGCTACAACGTGATGTTCTGCCGCCTGAGCGGCCTGCCGGACCTGAAGACGGACGGCTCCTACGTGCAAGGCCAGGTCAAGACCTACCTGAGCAAATTGATCAACATGGGCGTGGACGGCGTGCGCTTCGACGCCGCCAAGCATATGCAGCCCGGCGATCTGCAGGCGATCATGAGCGGCGTCACGCACACCACCCTGGCTGGCGAGTCGCTGTGGATCACGCAGGAGGTGATCCCGGACAGTAACGTGGTGCGCTCCGACTACTACAGCGTCGGCACGCTGAACGAATTCCAGTACACCTTCGCCATCAAGGCCATGTTCCGCAATGAGAACGGCGCCAGCTTGTCGCAGGTGCGCGCCATCATGGGCACGCCGGGCAACTGGGGCGGCACCTGGGGCTTTGTGCCGAGCGAGAAGGCGACCGTCTTCGTCAATAACTGGGACACGGAGCGCAACGGCAGCTCGCTGGTGGCCAGCAATTATGTCTCCGGCACGACCAACGACACGCAAGGCACCAAGCGCTACGACCTGGCCAACATCTTCATGCTGGCCTGGCCGTATGGCTCGGCGCAGTTGCACTCGGGCTTTCGCTTCACCAATTTCGACCAGGCGCCGCCGAGTGCCAGCCCGTTCGACGCCAGCGGCAACCCTTTGATCAACCAGCAGTGGGACTTCATCCATCGCTGGAGCGACATCTCCAACATGGTGGCCTTCCGCGCGGCGACGTCCGGGCAGGGCGTGGACTACTTCACCAACGGCACTGCCAATCAGATCGCGTTCGGGCGTGGCGCCAAGGGCTTCGTTGCGATCAACAATGAATATTCGGCCTGGAATGCGTCGCTGCAAACACTGCTCCCCGCCGGGACCTATTGCAACGTGGTGCATGGCCAGCTGAACGCCGCCGGCACGGCCTGCACCAGCGACAGCGTCACCGTCGGCAGCAATGGCGTGATCAGCGTGAGCATCCCGGCCAATGGCGGCGCGACAGTGCCTGCCGTGGCGCTGCATATCAACCAGAAGATCGGTGGCGGTGGCGGCGGTACGTGCACCACGGTGCCGGTGACCTTCCGTGTGGCGAACGCGAATACGGTGGTGGGGCAGAACGTGTACGTGGTGGGTAATCGCGCGGAGCTGGGCAATTGGGTGCAGGGCGCCAGCGATCAGCTGACCATCGAAGGCAGCGGCGCCAACGTGCCGTGGTCGCGCACTTTCCAGCTGCCGCCGTCGACGGCGATCCAGTACAAGTTCATGAAGTACGGCGTGAGCACCGTGTGGGAGAGCAACCAGTCGACCGCCAGCGGCAATCGCGAAGCGACCACGCCGGCTTGCGGCGGATCGGTCACGCTCGACGCGGGCAGCTTCCAGTTTTAATGCACGCTGGCTGGAACAGCCTTTTCCTGCTGGACGAGGATGAAGGGGCTGACGACGACTGCCCACAGTTCGGCGTTGGTCTCCAGCCAGTTCGCAGCCTGCTCGTCGCTGACTTTGGCGAGCAGGCCGGCGTCCATCCACTGGCCGATGTGGGCCTTGTCGTCGTGCGAGATGCGCACGGCCACGTCGACCAGGTCCAGCGAATTGGCGATCCACACCACATTGCCGGCGGCGAAATGCTTGAGCAGTTCGGTCCAGGGCAGGCGCGCGGTCTCGCGGTTTACTTTGAGACGCAGGTCGGTGTCGTTTTCAGGTTTGGTTTGCATGATTCAGATAATTTCGATGATCGGTACAGGGCTACCCCGCCATGTTAACCGATAGACGGCGCCTTTGCGAACATTGCCCACCAGCGCAGGACGGAAGCAGGCCAGGTTGGTGCCGCCGTCCAGTCGCACGCTCGGGTAGATGATGCCCAGCGAGCCGCCATCGAGCAGTCGCTCGGCCAGGATCTGCGATTCGATGTAGCTGTCCGGCGTCAGGCAGCCCAGGTAGCGCGCCTGGCCGCGCAGGTCGTGGAAGGGCGCGGTGAAATCGGCCAGCATGGTCTGGTATTGAACGCTGTCGTCGAAGCGGTTGATTTCGGCGTATTCGACGGCCTTGTGGAAGCTGACTTCGGCCAGCGCGGTCTCGACGTCGAAGGCGCAGTACCACGCGCCGCGATCGCCGCCGTTGAAGCGGCTGCCCTCAGGGCGGGCGTAGGTAAAGGCCGCGTTCACGATGCGGAAGTTCGGTACGCCGAACACCAGTTCATCCATCGTGATGCCGGCGGCGCCGCCGTTCTGCGCCTGCAGGCGGGCGTTGGTGGCGTTATCCAGTTCGAACAGGTCGTGCAGGTCTTGTTCGCTGTCGGCCAATGGTGACAGCACCGAGTCTTCGAGATCGGCGAAGCGCGAGGGCAGCAATCGGCAGGTGTCGAACTGGCGCAGCGTGGTGAGGGGCGGAATCAGGCTGACCGGCACTTACAGTCCTCCGCGGCGCGCGTCCAGCAACTGGCGCACGATCTGCATGGCGGGCAGGCCGCCGGCCTCGATATAGGCCAATGGCGTGCGGCCGCCGAAGATCAGGTTGGTGTTGGCAAGGCCCATCCACTCGTCGGCGAGCTTGTCGCCGTAGAGGATGTGCAGTGCCTTGTAGATGCCCAGCAGGTAGGAGATGCGGGTGATGCAGTCCACCTCCAGCGTGCGTTCCGGGTTCTTTTTCCACTCATAGTAGGCGCTGCTGGAAATGCCGCCCAACAGCTCGCGGGCGTCGTCGTCGCGCAGCTTCCAGGCGGCGGCCAGTTTGAAAAAGCCCTTGAGGGCGGCCTTGGACAGTCGTTCGCGCTCGGGCTTGGCGTTCAGGTCGACCAAGATGGTGGGCTCGAAGCGGCTGCGGGGGTAAGCGTAGGTAAGATTCATAAATCCTCCGTTGATGGACTAGTTATACTCCTTTTTCGGATGAATGGCAATCGGGGGCCAACTGGACTAATATCGGCTTGTCTACAGAACAAGGGGGGGCGGCTATGAAATGGGTAAATCTGACGGTGACGGCGGCGTTGGCGCTGACTGTGACCGCTGCGGGCGCAGCACCGGCCTTCACTGGAGTGCAGGAGCAGGTGGCCAACGTCGAGCGGGCTTTTGCCGCAACCATGAAGGCGCGCGATCATGCGGCGTTTGTGGCCTTCCTGTCCGACGAGGCTGTGTTCAGCGGCGGCACCCGGTCTTTGCACGGGAAGCAGGCGGTGGCCGATGAGTGGAAGAAGTTCTTCGCCAAACCGGATGCGCCGTTTTCCTGGGAACCGGATGAAGTCGAGGTGCTGGCGTCCGGCACGCTGGCCAAGACCGCCGGTCCTGTGCATGGACCGGATGGCAAGCTGATCGCGCGATTCAGCTCGGTCTGGCGGCTGGAGGCGCCGAACACCTGGCGCATCGTGTTCGATGGCGGTGTTGATGTTTGCGGCAGTAAATAAAATGCCGGGAGCCCGGATTGAGCGCGGCGCTGGGTGCTTTAGGCGCTGGCGCCTTGGCCGAGCAGGAACTTGCGGATGGCAGGGGTGCGCGCCTGGCTCAGCGGTGTGCGCCAGCGCTTGCCATCGGCCCAGGCCCCCAGGTTCACGTTGGCGCCGCGCTCAACCAGATACTTGACCGTGTCGATGCGGTCTGCCCGCACCGCGTTGATCAATGGCGTCTCATCCATGAAACAGATGGCATTGACGTTCGCGCCAGCCTGCAGAAGGCGTTCGACTACGCCCTGGTGACCTTCGGCCGAGGCGGCAATGAGTGGATTGCCATCGCCGGGCCAGGCCAGGTCGACCTGCGCGTTCATGCTCAGCAGGGCCTCGACCATTTCCAGATTGCCGCTGCGCGCTGCCGCAATGAGCGCGGTGCCATCGCCGTCGACGCCGCTGTTGATGTCGTAGCCCTGTGCCATCAGTTCGCGCACCGCGTCTATGCTGCCGGTCTTGACTGCCGCGATCATGCGCTGCGTTCTGAGGTCGTTCACGGCGCCCGCTTCCACGCTGCCGCCATCGGTCACGCGCGGGGTGGCCGCAAATGTCACCGTCACGGCGGTCAGCATCACGGCGCCCCACAGTAATGCGGGCATTTTTTTTCCATACTTCCGAGTTGTCGTATCCATAGCCAAAACTCCTTTGATTCGTTGCGAGATATCCTTCTGTGAACCGAACATGCCACTTGCCAAAACCGGATGCCGCGGGCGTGCTGCGAGCGTTTCTATGGCTGCCAGCAAGGAGCGGGCGTAGCCCTTTCCGTGCCCCGAACAACGTGCCGCGTCTTCGTCGCAAGCCATTTCACGGGCCAGGTCAAGATGGGCCGCAATGAGGCGCAACGCAGGGCTCCACCAAAATACTGCGATGAACAATTGCTGGGCCACCGATGCCCATAGGTCGCGCCGCAGGATGTGCGCGATCTCGTGGTTGAGAATGTCGCACAGCACTGGACCGGGCAAATCGTCCGTGAACCGGCGTGGAAGCAGAATGCAGGAATGAACTAAGCCCACGACCATCGGGCTGCCGATCTTGTCACAAGCGCTGATCGAGGTGCCCCTGGGCAGCCGGTCCCGGACCAGACCCTCCAGCGCCGGCTCCGGCATGGCCTCTCGGCGCAGGTTGCACGCCACCTGCCAGCCATGGGCGAGCCGCGCCACATGCCACAGCAACCCCAGTCCCCACAGAACCAGGATCGCTTCGCGCATCCAGCCCGGCACCGGAGGCGCCAGCGCAGCGGCGCTGACGGCCTGAGCCGGACCGAAGTCGAGCGACACGCCACCGCGCTCCGCCAGCACCTGCTGCACGCTTGGCGCCACCGGTGCCGGCGCCTGTTCCAACTCGGGCACAAAGACAGCCAGCGGAGCGAGCACCGAAAGAATCATCATCCCCAGCCAGATCCACGAGCGGGTATTGGCCCGCAGGGGGGACAGCTTGAGCGCCGCCAGGGTTAGTCCCAGCAGCATGGCGCTTTGCCACAGATGCTGCAACGCGATGCTGGCGAGAATATCCATCAGGTCGTTGTTCACTGTTACTCCTTGTCCGGTGCGGCATCCACCAACCGCCTGAGTGACTCGAGTTCCGGTGCGGTAATGTCCCGGTCGCTGATCAGGTGCTGCGCCAGCACCTTGGGCGAACCGTTAAAAAACTGCTTTAACAAGTGGTCCAGCGCGTTGGACAAGGCCTCCTTGCGGCTGATTACGGCGCTATAGATGAAGGCACGCCCCTCCGTACGGTGGCGCACCAGCCCTTTCCTGGCCAGCACGCCCAGCATCGTCTGCACCGTGGTGTAAGCAATTGGATCGCGCTTTGCCAACTCGTCCGCCACATCGCGCACCGTCGCTTCCTTTTTCTTCCACAATACTTCGAGCAACTTGCGTTCCACTTCGGTCAGCGTGGGCGTTGTTGGCCTTGCCATATTACCTCCCGTTAAGATTGTGGGGAGATTAGACCACGCCCCTCCGAGGCGGTCAACTAATTAATTAGTTTTCATTTTAAAGCGGACCCATCAGTCAAGACACTTTGCCAGTTAATAAGCGGTGCCCATCTCCACTTCATCCGGCTAGGCCGGCTCGGCATGCTCCACCATCAGCTGCACCTTGGTGACGCCGTTGTATTCGTTGGCGTCGAGCCTGAACGCGACCTTGGCGCGTTCGCCCAGCGAATCGACATGGCCGAACCAGATGGCGTCGTAGCGGGCGCCGTTCTTCTCCAGCAGCAGCTTGAGGTGGCGCTCCTTCAATATGCGCTGGCTCACCACGCGGAACTCGTCGCAGAACACCGGCGGCGCGAAGCCCTGGCCCCACACCTGGCCGTCCATCAGCTCAATGAAAGCGGTGGTGTAGTAGGCGTCTTCCAGCGGGCCGTCGGTTTCGATCACGCGCTCCAGCTGCTGCTTGCTCAGCCAGGCGCGGCCCACTTCCTCGAAGGCGGCGGCGAAGGCGTCGAAGGCGTCGGCGCGCAGCGTCAGGCCGGCCGCCATCGCGTGGCCGCCGAATTTGTCGATCAGCGTCGGCGCCTTTTTGTACACCAGGTCCAGCGCGTCGCGCAGGTGGAAGCCGGGGATGGAACGGCCGGAACCCTTGATCCAGCCGTCGGCGCCGGGCGCGAAGGTGATGGTCGGGCGGAAGAACTTCTCCTTCAGGCGCGAGGCGACGATGCCGATCACGCCCTGGTGCCACGATTCGTCGAACACGCAGATGGTGCTGCTGTTGGCCGGCTCGAACGCGTCCAGGTGCAGCAGGGCCGCGTCCTGCATCTCGGCTTCGATCTCGCGGCGTTTCAGGTTGATTTCGTTGAGCTGCTGCGCCAGTTGCCATGCGCGGCCTTCGTCGTCGGTGATCAGGCATTCGATCCCCAGCGACATGTCCTCCAGCCGTCCGGCCGCGTTCAGGCGCGGGCCCAGCGCGAAACCGAGGTCGAAGGGATTGGCGGTGCGCGGCTCGCGCCCGGCCACGCGGAACAGCGCGGCCACGCCGGCGTGCATGCGGCCGGCGCGCATGCGCTTCAGGCCTTGCGCCACCAGGATGCGGTTGTTCGGGTCGAGCCGCACCACGTCGGCCACGGTGCCCAGCGCGACCAGGTCGAGCAGGTTGTCCAGCTTGGGCTGGGTCTGGGCGTCGAACACGCCGCGCTTGCGCAGTTCCGCGCGCAGCGCCAGCAGCACGTAGAACACCACGCCGACGCCGGCGATATGCTTGCTAGGGAAGCCGCATTCCGGCTGGTTCGGGTTGACGATCACGCGCGCGGCCGGCAGCGTGTCGGCCGGCAGGTGGTGGTCGGTGACGACCACTTCGATGCCGCGCCGGTTGGCCTCGGCCACGCCGTCGATGCTGGCGATGCCGTTGTCGACGGTGATGATGATGTCCGGCTGCTTCTCGCGCGCCGTCAGTTCGACGATCTCCGGCGTCAGGCCGTAGCCGTACTCGAAGCGGTTAGGCACGATGAAGTCGATGTTGGCGCCCATCGCCCGCATGCCGCGCAGCGCGACCGCGCAGGCGGTGGCGCCGTCGCAGTCGTAGTCGGCCACGATCACCATGCGCTTGCCGGCGGCGATGGAGTCGGCCAGGAACACGGCGGCGGCGCCGATGTGCAGCAGGCCCGAAGGCGGAATCATGGACGCCAGTTCGCTCGACAGCTCCTTGGCGTCGGTCAGGCCGCGCGAGGCGTACAAGCGAGCCAGCACGGGGTGGATGCCGCCCTGGCGCAGCACTTCGGATTCACGGAACGGGCAGGGGCGGATGGCGATACGGGTCATGTCAGGCTTGCTTCAGTAAGAGGTTCAGGTTCGGCTTGCGCCAGAATTTGCGCAGCGCCAGCCTGCTGGTGCTGACGGTGCTCCAGCCGTTGCGGTGGCTGAGCAGCAGCGTCAGGCGGCCGATGCGGCCGTCCTGCAGGGCCGCCAGCAATGGCGCCAGCCATTCCTGTTCGATGCGCTGCATGCGCGCGATCCAGTCGGACCAGTCGCCGGTCTGCGCCGACGGAATCAGCTCGGCCAGCATCACGCTGCCTGGCTGGGCGATCAATTGCGCGGCGCTAGTCTGGCGCAGCGCGGGCGCGGCCAGCGCCTGCATCCATGCCGGGCCGCCCGCGATGGCCAGCGGCTGCGGCGCGGCTTTCAGCGGACCGGCGCCGCCCCACAGCCAGAGCGAGTTCACCGCTTGCAGGCCGCGCGCCTGGCGTGCCTCATTGACCGGGTGTTCGTGCCACTGCATCTGGATTTCGTTCTGCAGCCTGCGGTAGGCGCGCGCGTGTTCGCCTTCGGGCATCCAGTCGCTCAGGTTTTGCGTGGTCGCGGCGTCGGGCGAGGCGGTGGCCAGGCCGTCCCACTCGTCGGCCCGCGCGAACCACAAGCCCGGCGCGGCGTGCAGCAGCGTCTTGCCTTGTTCTTCGAAGCAGGGGCGGGCCAGCTCGTAGAGCGCGCGCGACTCCGCCTCGCTCAACTGCAGCGCGCGCGGGTCGGACAGCAGCAGGTGCGTGCGCGACAGCTGGATATGCGCCGGCTGCACGATGAACCAGTGGCCATGGCCGGCCGCGGCCTCCGCCTGCAGGCCGCAGCCGTGCATGACGGCGGTGGCCACCGGCGCGCCGGTGTCCGGGCGATCCGGCGCGGACGCCAGGCCCAGCGCGTGGGCCAGCCAGGCCTCGTGCGGCAGCACCCGGCTGTCGTTGTCATAATTGCTGTATCGACATTCACTATTGCGCGAGAGTAACTTGGCCAGGGCAGGGGCGTTCAGGATACGCAACAGGTCGGACGCCATCTCCGGCGGAGGTAAAGCGTAAGGTAGTGCAAGGGTAATTTCAGTCATGCCGAGATTGTAGGGCATAGCGGGAGGCGATGGGATGTTTCGCGAGTAAGGGGTTTCACCCATGAAATCCCATTTATATGGCACACTGCGGGCTCGTTAATGTTGATTCCCTTTGGAGCCCATGAGCATCATCCAGAACCTGCCCTTCGAATGGCTGGTCGGCCTGCGTTACACGCGGGCCGGCAAGCGCAGCGGGCGCAATAGTTTTATCTCCTTTATTTCGCTCATTTCCATGGCCGGCATCGGCCTGGGCGTGGCCGCGCTGATCGTCGTGCTGTCGGTGATGAACGGCTTCCAGAAAGAAGTGACCGACCGCATGCTGTCGGTGCTGGCCCACATCGAAATCTTCGACGCCCGTGGCTCGATGCCGGACTGGCACGCCGCCGCCGCCGAAGCGCGCAAGAATCCCGAAGTGATCGGCGCCGCGCCGTTCGCCGAAACCCAGGGCATGCTGGTGCGCGACGATGTGCTGCGTCCCGCCATCATCCGCGGCGTGCTGCCGGAGCAGGAACCCAACGTCTCCGACGTCGCCAAACAGACCAAGCGGGGCAGCTTCAACGCGCTGCAGCCGGGCAGCTACAACATCGTGCTGGGCATCGAGCTGGCGCGTGCGCTGCACGTCAACCTCGGCGAGAAGGTCACGCTGGCGCTGGCCCAGGGCCAGCCGACGCCGGCCGGCGTGCTGCCGCGCCTGCGCTCGTTCACCGTGGTCGGCATCTTTGAGGCGGGCCACAACGAGTTCGACTCCGCGCTGGCCTTCGTCCACCTGACCGACGCCGAAAAGCTGCTGCGCATGGACGCGCCGGCCGGCTTGCGCCTGCGCCTGTCCGACATGCACCGCGCGCCGCAAGTGGCGCAAGACTTGAAGGCCAGCATGTCGGGCGACCTGATCATGCGCGACTGGTCCAAGCTGAACGCCAACTGGTTCGCCGCCGTACAGACCGAGAAGCGCATGATGTTCATCATCCTGACCTTGATCATCGCCGTGGCCGCCTTCAACCTGGTGTCGACGCTGGTGATGACCGTGACCGAGAAGCAGGCCGACATCGCCATTCTGCGCACGCTGGGCGCTTCGCCGCGCTCGATCATGAAGATTTTCATGATCCAGGGCGCGCTGGTCGGCATCCTCGGCACCGCCATCGGCGTCGGCCTTGGCGTGCTGGTGGCGCTCAACATCGACGTCATCGTGCCGTTTATTGAACATTTATTGGGAGTGCAGTTCTTGTCGAAGGATATCTACTACATCAGCAGCGTGCCGTCCGACCTGCGTTGGCCGGACGTGTCCAAGATCGGCGGCGTGGCCGTGGTGCTGGCCTTCGTGGCGACCTTGTACCCAAGTTGGTGGGCCGCCCGCGTCAAACCTGCGGAGGCGCTGCGCTATGAGTAATCTGGAACCCGTGGTCCTTTCCTGCCGCAGCCTGGGCAAGACCTTCACGCAAGGCGACTATTCGGTGCAGGTGTTGAACGGCATCGACATCGACGTGCGGCGCGGCGAACGCGTGGCCATCGTCGGCGCCTCCGGCTCCGGCAAATCGACCCTGCTGCACCTGCTGGGCGGCCTGGATACGCCGACCAAAGGCAGCGTCACCCTGCTGGGCAAGGACTTCGCCAGCCTGAGCGAGACGGCGCGCGGCGACCTGCGCAACGCCTCGCTGGGCTTCGTCTACCAGTTCCACCACCTGCTGCCGGAATTCAGCGCGCTGGACAACGTGGCGATGCCGCTGATGATACGCCGTGTCAAACGCGCCGAGGCCAGCGGCGTGGCGCAGCAGATCCTCACCCGCGTCAACCTGGCCAAGCGCGTCACGCACGTGCCGGGCGAGCTGTCCGGCGGCGAGCGTCAGCGCGTGGCGCTGGCGCGGGCGCTGGTCACGCAGCCGGCCTGCGTGCTGGCCGACGAACCGACCGGCAACCTCGATCACGCCACCGCGCAGACGATCTTCGACCTGATGCTGGAACTGTCGCGCACCCTGGGCACCGCCTTCATCATCGTCACCCACGATATCGAGCTGGCGCGCCGTTGCGACCGCGTGCTGCGCCTGACCGACGAAGGCCTGCACCCTTACCAGGACTGACCTCATGTGGATCGACACCCACTGCCACCTCGACGCCCACGAATTCGGCGGCGAGTCGGCCGCGCAGGCGGCGCTGGCGCGGGAGCAGGGTGTGTCGATGATCGTGATCCCGGCGGTGGAGACGGCCAACTTCCCGGTGGTGGCCCAGCTGGCCGCCAGCGTGGACAACGGCTGCTACGCGCTGGGCATCCATCCGATCTACGTTGCGCACGCCCACGAAGACGACCTGCGCGTGCTGCGCGAACAGGTCGCCGCCGCCATGGCCGACCGTCGCTTCGTCGCGCTCGGCGAGATCGGCCTGGATTTTTTCATCCCCATGCTGACCGAGCCGGCGATGCGCGAGAAGCAGATCTTCTTCTTCCGCGAGCAGCTCAAGATCGCCCGCGATTTCGGGCTGCCGGTGCTGATGCATGTGCGCCGCTCGCAGGATGTGGTGCTCAAGCATGTGCGCCAGATCCGGCCCGCCGGCGGCATCGCCCACGCGTTCAACGGCAGCTTCCAGCAGGCGCAGGGCTATATCGAGCAGGGCTTCAAGCTGGGCTTCGGCGGCGCCATGACCTTTACCCGCGCGCTGCAGATCCGCCGCATGGCGACCGAGCTGCCGTTGTCGTCCATCGTGCTGGAAACCGACGCGCCGGATATTTCCCCCAGCTGGATACACCCCGGCCGCAACAGTCCCGACCAAATTCCCCGCATCGGCGCCGTGCTGGCCGAGTTGCGCAACATCCCCCTGCAGGAGGTGGCCGACGCCACCAGCGCCAATGCGCGCGCCGTGTTGCCGCGCATGTCCGCCTGAACGATAGGCGCGCACGGTTAGATTTCGATAGATTTGACATCCGGTCAATAGTGCATAATTAAAAACCTTAATATTTGCACAATTTATCGAGAGTCCGTAATGAAAAACATCGCCCGTAGTACTTGCCTTGCAGCGTTGGTGTTGCTTCCTGTCGCCAGTTTCGCCGATTCCAGCGAGGTCTCCGAGCGCCAGATCGACGTGCCCAGGTGTAAAACGCCTGCGGCCAAGGTCGTGTTCACCGAGTTCAAGTGCAAGTCGGCCGATTGTTCGTCGGGCGCAGGCCAGCAAGACCCGCGCCAGTACCGCTGGTGGGAGCGCCATGGCGATGTCGCACAGCCGAGCTATACCGGCGTCGGCACCGGCATGACCGAAATGCTGGCCACCGCGCTGACCCAGACCGGCTGCTTCGACGTGCAGGAACGGGCGGAAATGGAAGAGATCAACAAGGAACTGGCGCTGATCGGCAAGAAGGTCGAGGCCGAGGCGGCCGACTACATGATCACCGGTTCCATCACCTCGCTGGGCTTCGAGCAAAGCTCCACCGGCCTGGGCGGCCTGGGCTTCCTCAAAGGCCCGCTGGGCTTGCTGGCCGGCTCGCTCGACTTCAAGAAGTCCAAGGTCCACATGAACATGGACATCCGCGTGGTGGACGTGAAGCGCGCCAAGATCGTCGCCTCCAAGACCTTCCAGGCAAACAACGAAAAGAACGGCTTCGGCGTGTCGGCGCTGGGCTGGGGCGGCGGCGTCGGGCTGGGCGGCAGCCACGCCAGCATCAGCGGCTCGCCGCTGGAAGAGGTGGCGCGCGACCTGCTGGTCAAGTCGACGGCCTTCCTGGCCGACACCATCGCCGCCAAGAACATCACCGACCACATCGCCGTCCAAGCCACCGACGTGTCGGTGAAATAAGACGCGCGCGATCGTACCGCAAGCGGACCGCCTGCACGTCGACCTGCTGACCCCCATGCTGGCCGCCCGAGGCGGAACCTACTTCAGGATCGACCTCGACGCCTTCCCCCGCGATTACGAACTGGTTCAATCCTTCCAGCCGCACGGCTGCCACGGCGAAATCCGCCATCTGCCGTCCGGCGTCAGCCTCGTTGTCGCCGACGTGGGCGCTGACTGGGCCCGCAAGCCGGCCGACTTCGCCTACCTCAGCGAGGAGCTGGGCGCGCAGGAGCTGGCCTATGCCAAACTGGAAAGCGAACAAGCCTTGTTCGGCCTGCTGTACGGCCTGGACTGCTACTGGATAGGCCACCCGCTGACGATGCGCGGCGCCATGTGGAAGGGCGAGCGATCGGCGAGGAGCTGTTGCGGTATCAGCTGCCGCAGCGGGATGCCGATGCGCGCTGCAAGATCGTCGAGCACCTGATGTCCGCTTACCACCCGCACCACTACGCCATCACCGGCGAGGAGTTGGCGTCGCTCGGCCTGCAGGTGCGGCGCGACCCCAAGATCGAGGACCTGGCCTGGGAAATGTCGCCGCTGCTGCAAGCCCATATCCACGGGCGCTATCGTATTTCATCGATCATATCGGCTTGAAGGACGCCGCCGGCTGGTTCGGCCCCTTCGTCGCGGCGGTGACGGCGGTGCTGGCGTTGCAGGCGGTGGCGACCACGATGCGCTACTGCCTGTTCGAAACGACCGGGCATATGATCGTCACGCGCATCCGCCGCCTGCTGTACGGGGCGCTGATACGGCAGCCGGTCGGCTTCTACGACAGGCACAACGTCGGTGAGCTGACCAGCAGCCGCCTGTCGGCCGACGTCGAAATCCTGCACGACACGCTGACCATGGGCCTGGCCATTTCGCTGCGGTCCTTGTGCGTGCTGGCCGGCTGCGTTGTGATGCTGTTGACGATCTCGCCGGTATTGAGCCTGATCCTGCTGGTCTACGTGCCGTTGACGCTCTACATGGGCGACTGGCTGGGCAAGCACGTGCGCCTGCGCTCGCGCGAGATCCAGCAGCGCCAGGACGATTGCGGCGATTGCCAACACCCGTTTGCTGGCGTCGTTTCGGGGCGTGTCGTCGTTCGCCATGTATCTCGCGTTGCTGGCGACGCTGTGGCTGGGCGCGACACTGATCGGGCAAGGCAGGTTGTCGGCGGGGGAGCTGACCAGCTTTGTGATCTATGCCGGCATGGTCACCAGTTCGTCGGGCGCGGTCAGCGACTTCTGGTGCGACTGGATGCGCACCATCGGCGCCTCCGAGCGGGTGTTCGAGATCATCGAAAGCGAAGGCGCAGCCGACGCCCAGCCGACCGGCGTTGTGGCGTTGCGCGGCGACCTGTCGTTTAGCGACGTCAGTTTTGTCTATCCCGAACGGCCGGGGAAACGCGCGCTCGACGGCGTCAGTTTCAGCATCGCTGCGGGCGAGAACGTGGCGCTGGTGGGGGCGTCGAGGGCGGGCAAATCCTCGACGAAGCCACCAGCGCGCTCGATTCCGCCAGCGAGCTGCAAGTGCAACAGGCGCTGGACAAGTTGATGGAGGGACGCACCACCATCGTCATCGCCCATCGCTACTCGACCATCGTCAAGGCCGGCCGCGCCCTGGTATTGGAGCAGGGCACCATCGTGCAACAGGGGGCGCATGCGGACTTGATCCCGCAGCGCGGCGGCTTGTATTTCCGCCTGATGCAGAACCAGTTGTCGGCCTATCGCACCGGATGATCTGCATCAATCTACGATAAGGTCGGCCATGCGTTGGCGGCGGTTCTGCGTAGTATCGGACTGTTGCGATACTTGAGGAGCGGCCGTCAGGCCGGACAAGGCGATGAGGGCGGTGACGATCGGCTTCGCCACAGGTGCGGCGTGGCTGCAAACGCAGGCGGTGTTGCCGTCCGCGATGGCGGGCCTGGCGGCGGCCCTTGTGCTGGCGGCGTGGTTGTTGGCGTGGCACGCCTGCTTGCGGAGGCGGATGTTCCATTTCGGCGCGCGCACGAACGCCGCTTTGCGTTGCGCGACATCCTTGCTGGCCGGCGCCTTGATCGGATTCTTGTGGGCGGCCTGGATGGCTTGCCGCGTCCTGGCGCCCCAGCTTGCGGCCGCCGACGAAGGTCGCGACTTCACCTTGATCGGCACCATCGACAATCTGCCGTACCGCTTCGGCCAGGGCGTGCGTTTCAATTTCGCGGTGGAGCGTGTGCTGGGCCGCGCACCAGAGACCGTTCCGCCGCATGTCTCGCTGGCCTGGTATGCCGGGTTTCGCGATCAGGTCAAGGAGATCGGCGACGTGCAGCCGGGCGAGCGCTGGCAACTGACGGTGCGCCTGCAACGGCCCCACGGCAATGCCAATCCATATGGCTTCGACTACGAAGCGTGGCTGCTGGAACAAGGCCTGCGCGCGACCGGCTATGTGCGGCCGGCGCCGAACAACCGGCGGCTGGATGGCTTTGTCTTCAACGTTGGCAACGTGATCGAGCACGCGCGCGCGTTGCTGCGGGCGCGCATATTGGCCGCGCTGCCAGGCAAGCCGTTTGCAGGCGTGATCGTCGCGCTGGTGGTGGGCGATCAGCGCGGCATCGAACAATCGGACTGGAATGTCTTCAACCGGACGGGTATCGGCCACCTCATATCCATCTCAGGCTTGCACATCACGATGGTGGCGGGGCTGTTCGCGCTGGCCGCTTTCAATCTGTGGCGGCACTCGTTCTTCACGCGCGCGCAGCTGCCCTTGCTGCTGCCCGCGCAAAAAGTGGCGGCGCTGGTCGGCGCGACGGTGGCGCTGTTCTATGTCCTGCTGGCCGGCTTCGGTGTGCCGGCGCAGCGCACCTTGTACATGTTGATGGTGGTCGCCGCCGCGCTGTGGATGAACCGTATCGCCAGCGTGTCGCATGTGCTGTGCTGCGCACTTGGCATGGTGGTGCTGATCGATCCCTGGGCGGTATTGTGGCCGGGCTTCTGGCTGTCGTTCGGCGCGGTCGCCACGATTCTGTATGCGACGGTCGGCCGCACCACCTTACGGATTGCGCGGCGCGACCATGACGCGCCTCGTGCCTCACGCCTTGAGCGGCTCTGGCAGGCCTTGCGCGTCGGCGCCCATACGCAGTACGCGGTGACGTTCGGCCTGGTGCCGGTCACGATGCTGTTGTTCGCCCAGGTCTCTGTGGTCAGTCCGCTGGCGAACGCGGTGGCGATACCGTTGATCAGCCTTGTGGTCACGCCGCTCGCGCTGGTCGGCAGCATGCTGCCCTCGTTGTTGGCGGCGCCGGTGCTGGGCCTTGCGCATCTGCTGGTGGAATGGTTGGCCGCCTGCCTGCAATGGTTCAGCGGCTTGCGCTACGCCGTATGGAGCGCGCCGACGCCGCCGTTCTGGCTATTCTGCTGGGCCATGGGCGGCACCATCTGGCTGCTCGCGCCGCGCGGCTGGCCGGTGCGCTGGCTGGGCCTGGCGAGCTGGATACCGCTGCTGGCCGCCGAACCATCGCACCCGGCGCCAGGCCGCATGACCGTCACCGCCTTCGACGTGGGGCAGGGCATGGCGCTGCTGATCGAGACCAGCGGGCATCGTCTGCTGTACGACACCGGCCCCGCCTACTCACCCGCTTCCAATGCCGGCAACCGCGTCATCCTGCCTTACCTGAGGGCGCGCGGCATCGCCGCATTGGACGGCGTGATCGTTACCCACAGCGACGCCGATCATTCCGGCGGCGCCCTGACGATACTCGACGGCGTGCGGGTGGAATGGGTGCTGTCATCGCTGCCGTCCCAGCATCCCATCGCCAGGGCCGCGCGCCAGCACCTGCACTGCGCGGCGGGGCAGCGCTGGGACTGGGACGGCGTGCGCTTCGAGCTGCTGCATCCGCCTGCCGCCAGCTATGCCGACGCCACGCTCAGGCCGAATGCGCGCGGCTGCACGCTGAAGATCACGGCCGGCGCCAAATCGATGCTGCTGGCCGCCGACATCGAGGCCGCGCAGGAGGCCGCGCTGGTGCAGGGCGACCGCGCCAGCTTGCAAGCCGACGTCCTGCTGGCGCCGCACCACGGCAGCGGCACCTCGTCCACACCGGCGTTCCTGCTGGCGGTGCACCCGCGGACCGCGCTGTTCCAGGTCGGTTATCGCAACCGCTACCACCATCCCAAGCAGGAAGTCTACGAGCGCTACGGCCAACTGCACATCGAACGCCTGCGCACGGACCAGGCCGGCGCGCTGACCTTGGATTTCGGCGATACTATCGAGATCGGCGCCTGGCGCCAGGCGCACGCGCGCTACTGGTATGGCCGCTAAATTAGAGCCTTTCCCCCAAGCCTGCCGGGGTAAGTGCCATTACAATGGCTCGAAAACAATCATACGGAGACCGCTTGTGACCAAGCCCAAGCTGCATTTTGCCCATGCCAACAGTTACCCGGCGGGCGTGTACCGCCAGTACTTCGAGCTGCTGGCCGACGATTTCGATATCCAGGCGCTCGACATGCATGGCCACAGCGCGCGCTACCCGGTCAGCGACGGCTGGCCGCACCTGGTCGACGAATACATCAACGAACTGACCAAGCGCTACGACGAACCGGTGATCCTGGTCGGCCACTCGCTGGGCGGCATGCTCAGCCTGATGGTGGCCCATGCGCGGCCGGACCTGGTGCGCTGCGTCGTCATGCTCGATGCGCCGGTCGTGGCCGGTTGGCGCGCCTGGTTCTGGCGCCTGATCAAGGTCAGCGGCAACGCCAACCGCGTGCCGCCGGCGAAATTCTCCATCCGCCGCCGCAATGTGTGGCCGGACGCGCAAGCCGCCTACCAGCACTTCGCCGGCAAGGACCTGTTCGCCGCTTGGGCGCCGGGCGTGCTGGCCGACTACATGGAAAGCGGACTCAAGCCGCATGCGGAAGGCGTGCAGCTGCGCTTCACCCGCGAAGTGGAAACCATGATCTACGCCAGCCTGCCGCATCACCTGCCCACATTGGTGCGGGGCCGCTTCCCGGCGCCGATCGGCTTCATCGGCGGCACCGATTCCTGGGAAACCAGCCAGTCCGGCCTCGGCCACACTCGGGCGCTGGTGGGCAAGCACTACCGCATAGTGCCGGGCGGGCATTTGTTCCCGATGGAGTCGCCGGCGCTGGCGGCCGACGCCACCCGCGAGATGATCGCCGGGCTGTTGGGCGAATCTGGTAAAAAAGTTCTTAAAAAGCAGGCTTTCGCGTAAAATCTTGGGCATTCGGCGCTGTTGCGCCGCCCCTGAACTTTAGGAATGCCTTGCGATGACGATTAAAAGCGATAAATGGATACGCCGGATGGCGGAGCAGCATGGGATGATCGAGCCGTTCTTCCCGGATCAGGTACGCCAGGAAGACGGCCGCAAGGTCATCTCCTACGGCACCTCGTCCTACGGCTACGACATCCGCTGCGCCGATGAATTCAAGGTCTTCACCAACATCAACAGCACCATCGTCGATCCGAAGAACTTCGATTCGAACTCCTTCGTCGATATCAAGAGCGATGTCTGCATCATCCCGCCGAACTCGTTCGCGCTGGCGCGCACCATGGAGTACTTCCGCATTCCGCGCAGCGTGCTGACGGTCTGCCTGGGCAAGTCGACCTATGCGCGTTGCGGCATCATCGTCAACGTGACGCCGTTCGAGCCGGAATGGGAAGGCTATGTGACGCTGGAGTTCTCCAACACCACGCCGCTGCCGGCCAAGATCTACGCGCACGAAGGCTGCGCGCAGGTGCTGTTCTTCGAGAGCGACGAAGTGTGCGACGTCTCGTACAAGGACCGCAACGGCAAGTACCAGGGCCAGCACGGCGTGACCTTGCCTAAAGCATAAGAACTAGTTCACACTTTCGCCGGCAGTATCATTTCCACGCACAGGCCGCCGCCGGCGCGGTTGCTGGCCTTGATGCTGCCGCCGTAGGCTTCGATCACGTGCTGGGCGATCGCCAGGCCGAGGCCGTGGCCTTCGGTGCCGGTGCTGGTGGAGCGGAAAAAGGGCTGGAAGATGGTGTCCAGGTCGGCCGGCGCCACGCCCGGTCCGCGATCGAGCACGCGGATGCTCAGGCTGCGGGCGCCGGGCAGGGTGTGGGCTTGCAGCTGCACCACGCCGCCCTCGGGACTGTGCTTGATGGCGTTGCGCACCACGTTTTCGATGGCGCGGCCCAGCAGGTCGGCCTGGCCGGCGACCAGCACATCGGCTTCGCCTTCCTGCACCACGCTGCGCTGCTGGCTGGACGCTTCGTAATTGGCGTCGTCGGCGATTTGCTCCAGCAGTTCGGCCATGCCGATTTCTTCCTGGCTGGCCTTGATGGCGCCCGCTTCCAGGCGCGCCAGCGTCAATAATTCCCCCACCAGCTTATCCATGCGCACGCTCTCGCGTTCGATGCGCTCCAGCGAAGCCGCCAGCTTGTCCGGCTGCTGGTGCGCCAGGCCGATCGCCGCCTGCAAGCGCGCCAGCGGCGAGCGCAATTCGTGCGAGACGTCGTGCAGCAAGCGGGTCTGGCCGTCGATCAGGCTGCGCAGGCGCGCCGTCATGCGGTCGAAGTCGCGGCCGAGGTCGTTCAGTTCGGAGTTGCGCTTGCCTGTGCCGGTGGCGCCGAAGCGCGGCGCCAGGTCGCCGCCGGCGGCGGCGTCGAAGGCCAGCCGCAGGGCGCGGATCGGCCGGGAAAAGTACCAGGCCAGCAGCATCGAGAACAACAGGCTGGCCAGGATGGCGGCGGCGACCGGCACCCACAGGGTCAGCGGCTGGAAGCGCGGGCCGCGCATGTCGCCGGGGCCGCCAGGTCCGCCATAACCGCGGTCGTTGCCTGGCGGTGCGTCAGGCGGCGCGCCGGCCCGGTCCGGGTCGAAGCCGGGGCCAGGCCCTGGGCCTTGGGCTGAGCCCGGACCCGGCCCCGGGCCTGGGCCGCCGCCGGGCTGGCCCCCGCGCGGCGCCGCCGGCCCGCCTTGCAGCGCCATCTGGGTGCTGCCCAAGCCCGCCATCAGCGGACGGTCGAAGTCCAGCCCGTGTGATGGTATAAATAATATATATCGTTTCCCCTCCGGGGCGGCGACCTGGCGCACCACGCGGCGCTTGCCTTCCTGCTTGAGCAGGGCGCGCGATTCGCGCAGCATGGAGGCGCTGATGCTGCGCTCGAGCAGTTCATGGCCCTGCTCGTCGACCGCGTACACCTTGTGCCGTTCCATCCCTTCCAGCAAACGCCGCAGCGCCTTGACGCCGCCGAATTCCAGCGTGGCGGCAGCCGAGCCGATCGCCATCTCGGCCGGCGGGCTGGTGTCGAGGTCATTGGCCTGGTTGGCTTGCTGGTCGCGGCTCTTGAGCCAGATGGCGCCGCCGATGCCGACCGTGGCGGTCAGCTGGGCCAGCAAGATGCAGACGAAAAACTTCCAGAACAAACGGCCCACAGGCTACTCCTTGATCAGCTGATAGCCCAGGCGGTACACGGTTTGCAGGCAGGAGCGGCCGTCGGCGATGGTGCCGAGCTTGTGGCGCAGACTGCTCAGGTGGACGTCGATATTGCGGTCGAAGCGCGCCAGCGGCCGGCCCAGCCCCTGTTCGGACAAGGTGTTCTTGCTGACCGGGCGGCCGGCGTTGCGGGCCAGTACTTCGAGCAGGTTGAATTCGGTGCTGGTCAGTTCCAGCTTGTCGCCGGCCCAGGCGGCGCGCCGCTGCTCGGGCCACATGGTCAGCTGGCCGACGGTCAGCGCGGCCGGCGTGCCGTTGTCGAGCGGCGCGCTGTGCGCCCGGCGCAGGATGGCGCGGATGCGGGCGGTCAGCTCGCGCGGGGTGCAAGGCTTGGCCACGTAGTCGTCGGCGCCCAGTTCCAGGCCGACGATGCGGTCGGTGTCGTCGCCGCGCCCGGTCAGCATCAGGATCGGCAGCTGGCTGTTGGTGCGGATGCGGCGCAGCGTCTCCAGGCCGTTCATGCGCGGCATCATCACGTCCAGGATGGCGATCGAATACTGGCCGGTGCAGGCTTCGGCGGTGCCGGCTTCGCCGTCGTGCACCATTTTGACGTCGAAGCCTTCCTGTTCCAGGTATTCCTTGAACATGCCCACCAGCTCGATGTCGTCGTCTATCAGCAGTACTTTGCTCTTCATGCCGCGTGCTTCTTTCTATGTCGATGGGCCGATCATAACAGTCCAGCAGGCGCATCCGGCGGTCTTTTACCCCGATTTACAACGGCTTGCCCAACGCCAATTGCGTGTCAAAACGGCCATCTTTACTTCGATTTACCCCGGGTTTACGGCGCTTTACACGGGGCGGCCAGAAAATGGCTGCTCCCGACCAACCGAGGATTGTCGATATGAAAACTCAAAAAACCAGCTTACACAATATCTTGCTGGCTGCCGCCATGGCGCTGCCGCTGTTCGCCGCAGGCGGCGCCGCCCGTGCCGAGGGCCTGGACGACGATGCCGGCCGCCCGCCGATGATGATGCGGGGCGCCGGGCACGGCGACGAGCACCAGGGCCCGGAGCATGGCGACCGCGGCCCAGGTCCTGGCTTTCACGGCGGTCCCCATATGGGCATGGGCGGCCGTCCGCCATTCGTCCACGGCATCGAGCTGAGCGAGGCACAAGACGACAAGGTGTTCGCCATCCTGCACGCGCAGGAACCGTATCTGCGCGAGCAGGGCAAGGCCGCCGCCAAGGCCCATGAAGCGTTGCGCGCATTGGGTCGCGCCGAACAGTATGACGACGCCAAGGCCGCAGCGCTGGCCAAGGATGCCGCGACGGCGATGGCCAACATCGTCTTGCAGCATGTGCGTACCGAACAGAAGCTGCTGGCCGTGCTGACGCCCGAGCAGCGCAAGAAGCAGGCGGAAGGGGAACCCCGCCGCATGCCGCGCCCTTGAGGCACCCTCAAACATTGAACGGAGAACCTTATGTCGATCAGCGCCCTGAGTTCCAGCAACACCAGCCAGCTTAGCTTCCTGAGCCGTTTGAGCAGCACCAGCGCCGGCAACGGCGCCGAGGCCACGCGCGGCGCGCCGCCGCCACGTCCGCCCGAAGGCGGCGGCTTCGCCTCGGCCATCGCCGACGCCTTCAAGGCCATCGGCATCACCGATGCCGGCGATGGCAGCAGCGCCCCGGCCGTCGCCGGCAGCACCGACAGCACCGACAGCACCGACAGCAGCGGCACTGTGGCCGATGCGCTGGGCAGTTTCCTGCAAAGCCTGATGGGTGCGCTGCATGCGCAGAACGCCAGCAGCAGCGATGCGCCGGCCTACGGCGAGGGGCAGCAGGGCGGCGGTCCCGGCGGTCCGGGGAAATTGGAATCGGATCTGCAAAGCCTGCTTTCCAAGCTGAGTTCGGGCAGCACCGACAGCACCTCCGATGGCAGCACTGCCAGCACTGACGGCAGCGATGCGGTCAGCCAGCTGGAAAGCAGCTTCGCCAAGGTGCTCGACAAGCTGGGCGGCGGCGCCAGTTCCAGCGCCGACAGCACCGGCAGCGCCGACGCCAACACCAAGCTGGCGGCCTTCCTGCATGCGCTGTCGACCAAGGTGGGCGGCAGCGGAAGCAGCGGCAACCTGGTCAACACCACGGTTTAAACAAGGAGAAAGAATGCAATCCCACGACGACACGCACGAACATAGCCTGGCGGCCGACCTGAGCGCCATGCTGAACCTGGCCAGCGACCGTCGCCAGACCCTGCGCTGGCTGCTGGCCGGCGCGTCGGCGCTGCCGGTACTCGGTTGCGGAGGAGGCGGCTCATCGGCCAGCGACGGCGCCGCGGCGACCTCGGCCTCGAGCAGCACGACCAGCACCACCACGACCACCGCCGCCGGTTCCTGCGCGGTGATCCCCGAGGAGACCGGCGGCCCCTATCCGGGCGACGGCACCAACAGCAACAACAGCGGCGTGGTCAACGTGCTGACCCAGTCGGGCGTGGTGCGCAGCGACATCCGCAGCAGCTTCAACGGTCCGAGCGGCGTGGCGGCCGGCGTGCCGCTGACCATCAAGCTGCAGATCGTCAACGCCAGCGGCAGTTGCGCGGTCTTGTCCGGTTACGCGGTCTACCTGTGGCACTGCGACCGCGACGGCAACTACTCGCTGTACTCGAACGGCGTCACGGACCAGAACTACCTGCGCGGGGTGCAGGCCAGCGACAGCAGCGGCAACCTGACCTTCCAGACCATCTTCCCTGGCTGCTATTCGGGCCGCATGCCGCATGTGCATTTCGAGGTCTATCCAACGCTGGCCAAGAGCGCCAGCGCGGCCAACCGCATCAAGACCTCGCAGTTCACCTTCCCGATGGCGACGCTCAACGAGGTCTACGCCGCCAGCGGCTACAGCGCCAGCGTGCGCAACCTGGCGCAGATCAGCTACACCACCGACAACATCTTCAGCGACGGCTATTCCCTGCAGATGGCGGCCGTCAGCGGCAACGCGACCGACGGCTACGTGGTGGGCTTGACGGTGGGCGTGGCGGGCTGATCACAGCACCTTGGCCACCCAGACGATCAGGGCGGCCGAGGGCACCAGCAGCACCTGCGCCAGCAGGGTGCCGGCCACGCGGCTGCCGACCAGCCATACCACGGCGCGGCGGAACTGCGTATCGCTGACGCGGCCCTCGACCACGTCGTCGGTCATGCCCGACATATGCGGGTCGATAAACACCGCCATCATCACGGTGGCGCCGCCGTTGATGATGGACGACAGCGTGCTGGAGGTGACCCGCACCTGGGGATCGAGCACGCCCGCGTACAGCGAGGCGAACACGCCGACCGTCCACAGCGCCACCGCGCCGACGTTGAGCAAGGTGACCGACATCGACACGCTGCCGCTGTCGCGCAGGCCCCGGACATTGTCGGTGGACGGCATGGCGGCCACATCCTTAACGTAGGACAGGCCACCCTTGAAGAAGCCGTGCAGCAGCAGCTTGGGCACCGAGCGGTGCACCTGGAAATGCTCGACCGCGCGGCAGAACACGCGCTGGAACGTCGGGATCAGGATCGCGCCGGCCAGCGTCGCCAGCGTGGCCGCCAGCAGCAGCCAGCGCAGGTCGGACAGCACGTGGTCGGCCGCCAGCGGCTGGACCAGGTTCAGCTCGATGCGCTTGGCGAGAAACGGTCCGAGGAAGGAGTTCGAGGTGCGCGACACCAGCACCAGGATGCTGAACAAGGCCAGCGACACGGCGATGCGCCGGGTGCGCACCCCGGCTATCCTCACCGAGTAGGCGAGGGTGCCGATGATGTGGATCACAAACGTCAGAAAACAGATGAATACCAGTTGCTTGTCCATGGGGCGCGCGCGGGCCTGAGTTGCAGATCCGGCATCATCCCATAAAGCCAAGGTTGCGGGTGCTGAAGTTGCCGATGTTCGGAAACACATCGGCGATCTGCGTGGCCGACAGGCCGAACCAGCTGGCCAGCGTGGCGCCATACTGGTCGACCGAGGTGGTCGGCAGCAGCGAGCCGGAGCCGACGTCGAGATCATGGCCCAGGCCGGTGACCGGCATGCTGCCGTAGATGTTCTTGCCCTTGACCGCGCCGCCCATGATGAAATGGTGCGAACCCCAGCCGTGGTCGGTGCCGTCGCCATTGCTGGTGAAGGTGCGGCCGAAATCGGAGGCTGTAAACAGCGTCACCTGCTTGCGCATGTCGGTGCCCTGCAGGGCAGCCATTGCGCCGTCGAAGTAGGCCATGGCATGCGCCACTTTGGCCAGTTGGTCGGCCTGGTTGCGCTGCTGGAAGTCGTGGCTGTCAAAGCCGCCCAGGCTGACGTAGAACACCTGGCGCTTGATGCCTAAGGCGTTGCGGCCACCAATGACGCGGGCGACCGTCTGTAGCTGGAGTGCCAGCGGATTGGCGGCCGCTATGCCGGTGTTCGGATTGATGTAGGGCAGGGGATCGGGAACCCCCGCCGCGCCGGCGCCGAGCATCGCGCCGCTGAGCGCTGCCTGGGAGTTGAGCGCGCGCGCGGTGACGGCGGCGTGTTCCTTCTGGAATGGATCGCTGAAGTCGCCGGCGACAATCTGGCGCAATGGATTGGCGGACGCCGGCGTGCCAAACAAGGCGCCGCTCAGGTGGTTGATCGGCGCGGCCGTGGCGCCGCTGAGCTGATATTGGCGGACCGTACGTCCGCTGAGGAACAGGGCGTTGCCGGCGTTGGAGATGCAGGTAAAGGCGGCGTTGCCGTTGGAACTGGCCATCAGATCGCCGAGCCGGCCACCCCAGCCGGCGCCGGCGGCTTGTTCAATCTGTGAAGACTGCCACATGGCCTGCTGGTCGTTGTGTGAAAACAGGCGCGGCGGGGCGGCCACGCTGCCGGCCTTGTATTGCGCCAGCGTCATGGGCTGAACCAGGGTGCCGACGTTGGCCAGCACGGCCACGCGGCCGGCGTCGAATAACTGCTGCAACGGGCGCAATGAAGGATGCAGCGCGAAGCTGCGGCCGGCTTGCGGCGCGCTCGGGACGATGGGCAGCACGCCGCCCACCGCGCCAACCGCGGGCAGGGCGATGGAGCCGCTGTCGGAAGTGCTACGGATGCGCCGGTACTCCTTCCACGAGGTGCTGTCAGTGGCCAGCACGGTGTTGAAATGGTCGTTGCCGCCGGCCAGGAACAGGCAGACGATGGCCTTGTAGTCGGTCGCGCCGGCCGCCGCCGCGCTGCTCATGGCGGCCAGGTTCAGGGTGAACGGCACGCTGCTGCCGCCGGCCAGGGTCAGCATCTTGCCGATAAACCGGCGGCGGGATGGGGAGTCGAAATGCATGAGGTTTCCTTAACGTTGCGCCAGGTATTCAGGGGATGCCATGGTCAGGTAGATCGCCAGGTAGACGCGGTTTTTTCGGGCGATATCGAGCTGTGCCGTGTTGCTGCCGGCGCCAACCGGCAAGCTGACGCCATTGACCGCGCTGATGATCTGGTTGCGCAACGTGGACGACATGGCGCCGTTCACCAACAGCAGATTCAGCCGGTCCAGCAGCAGCGCCGGCTGGCTTGCCAGCGCCAGTTCGGCGCTGTAGTCGGCCTTGATGTCGTGGGCCACGCCGGCGCCGTTGGGAATGACGCTCTGCATGTAGTTCAGGTAGCCGGTGACGGACGGCTCGCCGGTGATTTGCATTTCCGGCGCCACCAGTCCCTGCGCCGACAGCGAGGTGTTCGGGGGCGTGTAGGACGGGCGGAAGAAGTTGAATACCGACGGCGAGCGCAGCGGCGTCTGTCCCAGCGTGTTGAGTGGATCGTCGGTGATGGGCATCAGGAATCGGCCGGACGCCGATTGGACATTGAAGGCTCGCATCCAGTTGGCCAGCCGCAGCACCGGTTCGCGCAGTTTTTTCGCGCTGGCGGTGGCGTCCGCTTCCGGGTCGAGCAGTACGGCGCGGATGACGGCTTTCATGTCGCCGCGCACGCCGTTGCCGTTGTTGGCAAACGCCGCCGCGACGCGGCCCACATAAGCTGGGCTGGGGTTGCTGCTGACGAGGCGCTGGATCAGCTGACGGCCGATGAATGGCCCGACGTTCGGGTGCCGGAACAGCGTGTCGAGGGCCGCCTTCAGATCGGCTTCGCCAGCGCCGCCGTTGAGCTGCGTGCCCAGGAAACTCTTGGCCGAGCTGGAATGGAAGGCCGGATAATTCTGCATCGGCGTCCAGTCGCGCGCCGGATCGACCAGATTTCCGAAGAAGCGCTTCTGGGACAGGTCGGGGCCGGCCCAGCTCCAGCCGGTGAATACCTTGGCCAGCCCGGCTACGTCGTCGTGGGTATAGGTTTCGACCGGTTTGCCGTTATGTAATTTCTGGCTACCGTCGGGATTGAGCTGGTACAGGCCGATGGTCATCAGCTGCATGATTTCGCGTGCGAAGTTTTCGTCGGGCACGCGGGTGCCATTTTCCGGTTGATTGCGTATATGGCTCAGGTAGAGCCCCATCATCGGATGCAGCGCCACCCCCTGAAGCAGATCGCGGAAGTTGCCGAAGGCGTATTGGCCCAGCATGTCGTAGTAACTGGCGACGCCGGCCGGGTGTGCCGGCAGATTTTCATCGGCCATGGAAACGACAAAAATCTGCGACAGGGCGAACGCCACCCGCTGGCGCAACTGGTCCTCGCCGGCGGCGGCTTGCTTCCAGAACGATTCAATGACTTGATATTGCGTCGCGCCGGTGCCGCTTGGCAGCACTGCGGCGATGCCTTGCACGTAGCTGCGATGCAGCGTTTGCGGCTTCTTGAACTGGCCGATAATCCAGTTCTCTCTGCTGCCGTTGGTCAGTGCCGTGATGCTGGCCAGGTTGGGGCCGAAAGTCGCTTGCGCCAGGAAATGCGAGGCCTGCGCGGCGGTGAGCGGAACGGCGCCGGACCCGTCCGGCGGGGAATTGATCGGCATGGCGGGCGTCAGCGGTGCGCTCGGCCCGCCACGGCTGATGTTTCCCGAGCTGATGCCGGTGCTGGCGGTGTTGCCGGAGGATGTGCGATCCGTGTTCTCGTTGCCGGGTGCGCCGCCGCCGCACGCCGCCAAGGCCAGGGTACATGCCAGCCCGGATGCCAGCCTCTGAGAGTTGAACTTCATTCTTTTGCCTTTTGGAATTCCAAAAAGGGCAATTGTAAAAGCGCTCAACTTTCAAGATGAAACTATTTTCAATTCCGCGCGGCAACAATCAAAAATAGAGCGAGCTTGGGCAGATAATGCATGATCTTGGGCGGAGTTATGACAGTGAAAATAACAATATTCCCGTGGAAATGTTAATTTCTCCCGATGCGGAATTTTCAGGCAAAAAAAAAGCCGGAGCCGAACGCGATCAGGATCGCGTCCGGCTCCGGCGGGTGGTGGTTCGCAGTTGCCGCTTATTGCTTGACGCAGTCCACGAAATAGCCGCGCTTGCCATCGACCTCGCGCTTGACCAGGCCGTGCACGTCGGTCTCGAAGCCGGGGAAGCGCTCGTTGAAGTCGCGTGCGAAGCGCAGGTAGTCGACGATGGTCTTGTTGAAGCGCTCGCCCGGGATCAGCAGCGGGATGCCCGGCGGGTAAGGCGTCAGCAGGATGGACGTGATGCGCCCTTCCAGCTCGTCGATGGCGACCCGCTCGATTTCGCGGTGCGCCATCTTGGCGAAGGCGTCCGACGGCTTCATGGCCGGGATCATGTCCGACAGGTACATCTCGGTGGTCAGGCGCGCGACGTCGTAGGCCTTGTAGAAATCGTGGATCTGCTGGCACAGGTCGCGCAGGCCCATTTTTTCGTAGGTCGGGTTGGCGGCCGCGAATTCCGGCAGGATGCGCCACATCGGCTGGTTCTTGTCGTAGTCGTCCTTGAACTGCTGCAAGGCGGTCAGCAGGGTGTTCCAGCGGCCCTTGGTGATGCCGATGGTGAACATGATGAAGAACGAGTACAGGCCGCACTTCTCGATGATCACGCCGTGCTCGGCCAGGTACTTGGTGACGATGGACGCCGGGATGCCGGTCTCGGCGAACTTGCCGTCCAGCGACAGGCCCGGATTGACGATGGTGGCCTTGATCGGGTCGAGCATGTTGAAGCCCGGCGCCAGCTTGCCGAAGCCGTGCCAGTCGTCCTCGGCCTTGATGATCCAGTCATCCTGGGTGCCGATGCCTTCTTCGCTGAACTCCTGCGGACCCCACACCTGGAACCACCAGTCCTTGCCCCATTCCTGGTCGATCTTCTTCATCGCGCGGCGGAAGTCCAGCGCTTCGAGGATCGATTCCTCCACCAGCGCGGTGCCGCCCGGCGCTTCCATCATGGCCGCGGCGACGTCGCACGAGGCGATGATCGAGTACTGCGGCGAGGTCGAGGTGTGCATCAGGTAGGCCTCGTTGAAGGCGTCGCGGTCCAGCTTGACCGATTCCGATTCGCGCACCAGCACCTGCGAGGCCTGCGACAGGCCGGCCAGCAGCTTGTGGGTGGACTGGGTCGAGAAGATCATCGACTCCTTGGCGCGCGGGCGGTCCTTGCCGATCGCGTGCATGTTCTTGTAGAAGTCGTGGAAGGTGGCGTGCGGCAGCCACGCTTCGTCGAAGTGCAGCGTGTCGATCTGGCCGTCGAGCATTTCGCGCAGGGTTTCCACGTTGTAGACCACGCCGTCGTAGGTCGACTGGGTGATGGTCAGGATGCGCGGTTTCTTGTTCTTGGCTTCGCGCGCGAACGGGTTGGCGTCGATCTTGCGTTGGATGCTCTCCATCGTGAACTCTTCCAGCGGGATCGGACCGATGATGCCCAGGTGGTTGCGGGTCGGCATCAGGAACACCGGGATCGCGCCGCACATGATGATCGAGTGCAGGATGGACTTGTGGCAGTTGCGGTCGACCACGACGATGTCGCCCGGCGCCACCGTCGAGTGCCAGACCATCTTGTTCGAGGTCGAGGTGCCGTTGGTGACGAAGTAGCAGTGGTCGGCGTTGAAGATGCGGGCGGCGTTGCGCTCGGAGGCGGCCACCGGACCGGTGTGGTCGAGCAGCTGGCCCAGTTCTTCGACGGCGTTGCAGACGTCGGCGCGCAGCATGTTCTCGCCGAAGAACTGGTGGAACATCTGGCCGATCGGCGACTTCAGGAAGGCCACGCCGCCCGAGTGGCCGGGGCAGTGCCACGAGTAGGAACCGTCGTTGGCGTAGTGCACCAGCGCGCGGAAGAACGGCGGCGACAGGCCGTCCAGGTAGGACTTGGCTTCGCGGATGATGTGGCGCGCGACGAACTCCGGCGTGTCCTCGAACATGTGGATGAAGCCGTGCAGCTCGCGCAGGATATCGTTGGGGATGTGGCGCGAGGTGCGGGTTTCGCCGTACAGGTAGATCGGGATGTCGGCGTTCTTGTAGCGGATTTCCTCGACGAAGGCGCGCAGCGACTTCAGCGCGGTGTCGGTTTCCTCGACCGAGCCGGCGCCGAATTCCTCGTCGTCGATCGACAGCACGAAGGCCGACGCGCGCGACTGCTGCTGGGCGAACTGGGACAGGTCGCCGTAGCTGGTCACGCCCACCACTTCCATGCCTTCTTTTTCCATTGCATCGGCCAGGGCGCGAATGCCCAGGCCGGACGTGTTCTCGGAACGGAAATCCTCGTCGATGATGACGATGGGGAAACGAAATTTCATGCATGTCTCCAAAAAAGCAAGCCGCCCCTGACTTGTGTGGAGGGGCGGACTAGGGCGCGACCGCCTACCGGGCAGCCGCAGAAAAAAAATAAGAACGGGATTCTCGCAGAAATGCGGCCGCTGCGGGAAAAAAATATTGCAAAAATCCAGACAAGATTGCCGCAATACTATGACGACGGTATTACACCGGGCTTGATCCCCTTAGTGGCCGGCCGCGCCGCCGCCCAGTTTGGCCAGCATCTGGCCGACCGGATCGACATGGAACCAGGCGAACGCGCCCAGCGCGATGCCGACGCCGGCCACGCCGTAGGCCAGGCCCATCATCCATTTCTTGCGGGTCAGCAGGGTGATGGCGGCCAGCGAGATGGCGATCTGCTCGGCGGTGGTGGCCAGCGCCCACTGGTGGTGCTCGTGCATGGCCTCGTCCGATTTGTGGTTCCACTCTTTAGAGGATTGCTCCCACTTTTCGGCTTCCTTCTTGATGTCTTCCTTCTCCGACTTGTAGCGGGCCAAGTCGGCCTCGTATTTTTTCGGATCGATGCCCGGCAGCGACATCGCCAGCTCGGCCAGGTTCTGCTTGCTGGACTTGGCCTGGTAGTAGTTCCAGCTGTTGGCGGCCTGGGTCTTGTCGATGGCCGCGTTGTTCTTGAACAGCGCCGCGTCGTTTTGCGTGGCGCCGCCCAGGTAGCCGAAGGTGGCGCCGACGGTGGCCAGGATGGCCGTCATGACGGCAATATTGTTCGAAAAGCCATCGCTGCCGTGGGCAGCGTGTTCGACCGCGTGATCGTGCGGTCCGTGTACGTGAAAACCGTGGCCTGACATGTGCTGTTGATTCCTGGATGAAGGTTGAAGTTAAGAGTTATGCCATGCGGCGCAGTGTAACAAAAGCGTACTGCAAATCGGCCGTCGCCGACGCCTGCCTCTCGCGGGCGGTTTCCCGCCACACGCTGGCGTCCAGTTCGGGGAAAAAGGCGTCACACGTATAGGTGCGGGCGATCTCGGTGATGATCAACTGGTCGGCCAGCTGCAGCGATTGCTGGTAGATCTCGGCGCCGCCGATGACGAAGCCGTCGGCGCCGTCCAGCAGCGCCAGGGCCGCCTCGACCGAGCCGACCGCCTCCACGCCGTCGTGGCGCCAGCCGGGATTGCGGGTGATGACGATGTTGCGGCGGTTGGGCAGCGGGCGGCCGATGGAATCAAACGTTTTACGGCCCATGATGATGGTGTGGCCGGTGGTCAGGCGCTTGAAATGCGCCAGGTCTTCCGGCAGCTTCCACGGCAGGGTGTTGTTGATGCCGATGCCGCGCTGGGCGTCCATGGCGACGATGATGGTCAGTGTGCTCATTTTTTTGATGCTATCAGATGCAGAGTCGACATTATCGTTCAATTTGGCCTTGTTCGGCGTCGCCGTTTTCTTGCGGCGTGCGCGGCACGGCGAGTTGCCGGGGTAGTTGTCGTCAAGCTCGGGTGGCGTGGTGTTGTAGCGCCAACTGCAGCAGCGCGCATCGTCGGCTCAGTCGCCGCAGAAATCGCAGCCGAATTCGAATACTTCGGCCCAGCTGCAAAAGCCAGGTCCTGCGGATTCATGTCCGACGCGGCCGAATACTGCCTGCCGTCCTGCGCCCAGCGCAGCAGGTGGAAGCCCTGGCGCGTGCTTGCCTGCGGCGGGCCGGCCGCGCTCAGTTCGTCGACCAGATATGCGGACAGCATTTCGAGGCTGTGCTTAGATTCCATCCCGCCCTCCGTCCTTCAGATACGACAGCAGCTTGCGCGCACGGGCCAGCCGCGACATCACGGTGCCGATCGGCGTTCCGGTCACTTGCGCGATCTGCTTGTACGACAGATGGTCCATCTCCTTCAACACCAGCACCTCGCGAAACGCCTGCGGCAGCTGGGCCAGCGCCTCGCCTACAACCTGGCCCGCTGGCTGACCCGCCACGAGCATGGTGTGGTTTTATTCCAAGACCTGAGCTATTCCTGCCCGGACGTGGGATTGATGCGGACGTATTGCTCCTTGTCCTTGCGCTTGCTCCAGCAGCCCCTGCAATCGGAGGCGTTGAAGCTGGCGAGGTTGCATCCGCAATCAAGCAAGTCGAAGCCGTCGCCGACGCAGGACAGGTCGGGCAGGTCGCAGGACAGGTCGCAAAAGCCGGCCTGCGCGCGATGGCGGGCGCTCATGGCGCGCATCGTGGACGGATGATGCTGGCGATGTACTTCGCCGCATGCGTTCATGCGGCGAATCAGCAGCATCAGGCCGCGCACCAGGCCGTGCCTGGCGATGACGCGCTGGCCGTAAGCGGAGCAGCTATCCCGGCCGGTGTAGACGCGGAACGCGCAGGAAAAGCCCTTCAACCGCGACAGGTGGCGGCGATAGAACGCGATGGCGGCGAGGGCGAGCCGTTTCATGCGCTGTGATGGAAGGCCAGTATGTCGGCGGCCAGCGTCTGCGGGGCCTCCAGCGGGATCATGTGGCCGGTGCCGTCGTGCAGATGCAGGCGGGCGTCGGGCAGGTGGCGCTGCATTTCGCGCAGATCGGCCGGATCGACCAGCTGGTCGCCGGTGGCGCCGACGATCAGCACGGGGCAGGTGATTTCAGGCAGCCGCTCCATCAGGTCGGGGCGTTCCATCGACGCGGTGAACTGCGCCAGCAGCACGTCCTTGCCCAGCTCCAGCGCCATCTGCTGGATGATGTCGATGATGCCCTGGTCGCCGAGGTGCGCCTCGTGCAGCAGTTCGCGCAGGCGCATGCGCGTCATGCCGGTGTAGGCATTGTTCTTCAACATGGGGATGATGCGGCGGCGGGTCTGTAGCTCGGTTTCGCTCAGGCCGCGCGCCGAATTCGCGATCAGCACCAGCGATTGCACGCGCTCGGGATGCAGCAGCGCGTACTCGATGGCGAGATAGGCGCCCAGCGAGAACGCCACCAGGTGCGCCGACGGCGCGCTGTGCGCCGCGATCAGCTCCTGCATCTGCAAGCGCGTGTGCGCCTTGTGTAGCGGGACGTGATTGAATGCGAAACCGCTGCCCAGTTGCGGCGTCAAGCGAGACCACATCCTTTCGTCGCACAAGGTGCCTGGTATGAAATCCAGGCGTGTCATGAGACTTCACGCACAGCAAGGAAACTTGAGATCGTCATATGCACAAAGGCTTACTTTAAATTCGCGAAGGCAATTCGCCATTCTACATGATGTCCCAAAAGAAATGAACGACGCGTGACAATTGGTGTATTTGTTGTTCCGTGCATGACCTATATTGGTTCACAGCGTGGGCCGGCTGAAAGGCCGAACCCATTTTGCGGTGACACCAATTCGAGGAGCAGCGGTCATGGCCGATTTCAAGTTAGAAGCGGGCAGTAAAATTCCGGAACATCCCTTGTTGAGCTACCTGAAGGAGCACAACGCCACCAACGTCGCCAGCGTCAAGGGCTACGTGGGACCGTCGACGCGCGATGGCTATGTGCGCATGTACGCCGACCTGGCTGACCTGAGCGACGCGGTCGATATCGCCCGCAGCGACATTCTGTATTTCGCCGAAGCGCCGGATTCCGTGCTGCCGCTGGGCGGCACCATCGTCTGGCTGAAAAAAGATGCGCAGGTGGTGGTCAGCAAGATCGAGACCAGTGCGATCAAACCCAGGGCGGAGGAAGCGCTGGAATTGAGTCGTGGACGGCTGCGCATCCTGGTGCGCGGCGGCCTGCGCTCCGACGTTTGCCAATCGCGCTGCCAGGTGTGCCAGTCGCGCTGCCAGGTATGCCAATCGCGCGGCAGCCGGTTCGAGCTGCCGGGAGGCTTCGCCTTCCCGCAACTGCGTGAACGCTAGGCCGGCGCGATGAGACTGGACGACGTCGTCGACACCTTCGCCAGGCTGGACTTCCCCGATCGGGACGAGCCAGATCTGCCCGCGCGGGAGACCGTACTGGCCGCCCGGACGGCGATGGAGCGCGCGGTGGCCGATGACGAGTTCCTGCTCGACTGCATGGCGCTGGAACTGAAGCTGATCGCGTCGGGGGCGCCCCGCAACGGCCTGGTGCCGTTCCTGACGCTGGCGCGCAGCGGCATCCGCATGGCGTTCGGTTTCTGGCCGCCATATGGCGGACCGGGCGCGCATGAACACACGGCATGGACCATCACAGGCGTTTGTCGCAACGAGCTCGAAGTGCGCACCTACGACCGCGCCGCGTCGTATCGTAGCGGTGCGCTGGTCGACAAGAACCTGTTTGCGGCGCCGGCCGGCAAGGTGGGATTCATCTACGAACCGGGCATCCACGCGCCACGCAATCCCACGCGGGACTGGTCGTTGTCCATCCATGTCATCAGTCCACGCGACGGGATGCCGCTGCCCGATCATGAGGATGCGCCGCGTGAGCTGCGCGCCCCGGCCCCTTCCAACGGACAGCCGGTTCACGCCTACGCCAGCGTGATGGCTGCGCGCCAGAAGCAGCGCTGGCTGCGGCAGCTGGCGCAGATTGCAGCCGCCAGCGCTTCGCCGCTGGCGTTGGCGCAACTGGCGGCATGCTTTGACCTGGGGAGCACGGCCACGCGGGCCTATGTCGAGGACCTGGGCGGCGCAGCAGCGGATGGTTCGTCGGCGACGTATTTGCTGCGGCGCGTGGCCGACGGCCTGGTGCTGCGCCAGCAATCGACACCCGGCGGCAGCGCGTTGGCGGTCGAGACCCCCGGGGGCCTGGTATGCGAGATCGAGACCGGTGACATCGCGCGCTCTGCGCTGAGCTATGCCGCCGGCCACGATCTGCTCGACGTCGCCGCGTTGCCGGGGGCGCTGGACGACGAGGAGCGCTTTGCGTTGGGCATGGCGCTGGAGGAAAGCGGATTGTTCGAGCGAGTGAGGACGACATGACATCTTCCCGTTCCCCATTCGAATCGCTGTCCTTCGAGGCGCCATACCTGATCGACAAGCTGCTCAAGGAGCACATCGTCGATTCGGCCGAGGAAGGCCAGGCGTTGTTCCGCGAGGTCAAACGCTTCATCGTCATGGTGCGCGCCGACGACACCGTGCTGTGGGACATGCATTCGCTGCGCATTGACGAAGTCTGGCACCAGTTTGTGCTGTTCACGGCCGAGTACATCGAATTCAGCCTGCGCTACTTTGGCGTGTATATCCAGCACAGTCCTTCCAACGCGCCGGAACCGGTGGGCGGGGATGCCGGACCGCCGCGGCGCACCGCCACGTTCGCGGAATTCGAACAGCGCTATGCCGAGCTGTTTGGCGAGCCGCTGCCAGGGATGTGGTACGACGAAACCCACGTCAAGCCGCACCGCCGCATCCTCAACGATCATGTCGGCAGCGTCGTTCAGGCCGATGCGGATGGTTTGAGCCATCTGTGCAACGCCGATGGCGAGGTGCTGTTGTCGGTCAACCGCCTGGCGCGGGACGCCATGCGTTTCATCTGCGCCACGCCGGCATTTTATGTACGCGAACTGCCGGGCGACCTGGATGACGAGGAAAAGGTCGCGCTGGTCGGCGCGCTGGTGGAGTACAAGCTGCTACGCGTGGGATCGTAGCGCAAACCTTGGGGGCGGCCATGGGCCAGCGCGACATACAGGATTTTTGGTTGGACTTCGCCGAACTTTATTGGGAGCGCCAGGCCGTCCTGCTTGGGGAGGAACAGGCAAAGGCGCTGCCGCGTGTTTCCGTGGACGAGTTGTTCGGCGCGGTGGTTTCCTGCTGCGAGGATTTTTGTCGCGGCGGCAGGCAAAAGGTACGTTTCTATTCCGACGACCAGGAGGTGGACCTGTTGGGCGGCGGCCACCTGCGCCTGTTGCCTGCGCGACGCGACGGCTCCTTTGCCGCTTACAATGCGCGGCTGATGGACTTGGAAGGCTTGCCGAATTATGCGTTGGTAGTGGCGGACTGGCACCAGTTCGACCGCGCACTGTGGGAGCGCATCCTCAGCGCGGTGCAGGACCTGGCGGCGGTGGTGGGTATCAGCCACGCGCGCATGGATACGCAGGTATTCCTCGGCACTTACAAGACGACCCCGTTCGGCGTCCACGTGGACCGCACCAGCGGCTTTCATTTCCCTGTGGCGGGCGCCAAGACCATGCGCTTCTGGCCGGACCGCTTTGCCCAGGCCACGCCGCAACTGCGCGGCGCGCTGCGCTATGAACGGTATCTGGAGCAATCTACGGCGTTGAGCGCGCGGCCCGGACAGGTGCTGTACTGGCCTTCAAGCGATTGGCATGTGGCCGAATCGGACGGCGAGTTCTCGGTGACTTGGGGCTTCGGCTATTGGCTGGGCGACGGCATGACCAGTCTGGCGCTGGAGGAGCTGGCGCAGCTGCTGATGGAATCGCCGGGCCGATGCCGGGCAGTCCCGCGCGCGGCATTGGTCGAGGAGGCGAGGGACCTGCGCGAGGTCGATGCGCTGGTCGACAAGCTGGCCAGGCTCTCGGTCGACCCGCGCCTGCGCGCCGCCGTGGCGCGCGGCTGGCTGGAGCACTTCAGCGCCTGCGGTTATCTGCGTCCGCCACCGTTGTTGGAGCATGGTGGTGCGGCCGGCGTGGTGACGCTCAAGAGCATGTACAACATTCTGGCGGCACCCGAAGCCGGAGGCGCCATGCGGGTGGCGGCGGGCGGGTATTCCACCACGGTGGCGGACGAGCCAGCGGTGTGGGACGCGATCGCCGTATTGAACGCCGGCGGTGAGCTCACTGGCCGGGCGGACAACGGTGCGGTGGGCCGGATGATCGATTTCTGCCTGCGAGCCGGGGCACTCCAGCTGCGCCCGGACCAGACCTGAGCGGCGCCACGGCAGCGGGCAAGGGAGGATGCGCGATGATCGTCATGGGTTTGCAGGGCCAGCCCCACCTGCCGCGAGCGTTCTCCGGCGACCTGCGCGGCGCCTGGGAATGCGGCTGGTATCACGATTCCGCCGCCGTGCTGATGATCGACGGCGAGGTCGTCGCAGCCATCGAGGAAGAGCGGCTGACGCGCCGCAAGCATACCGGCAAGCTGCCGTTGCTGGCCATGCGCGCCTGCCTGGAGGCGGCCCGCTGCGGCGCCGGGGATGTCGACTTGTTCGCATTCGGCGAGCAGGGAGGGAGCGGCAAGCATCGCGATCCGACTATCACCGGCGACGCCTGGTCGATGGTCTTGCAGGCGGCGCTGGGCTTGGCGGCGCCGCCGCGCACGCGGGTCAAGCTGTTTGATCATCATCTGTGCCATGCCCTCAGCGCATACGCACTCTCCGGCTACGACGAAGCGCTGGTCTTCACCGCCGATGGTTTTGGCGATGGCGTCTCCGGCTACGTGATCGAGGCGCGCGGCAAGTGCCTGGAGATATTGGAGCAGATCGCGGTGCCCGATTCGCTCGGTGCCCTGTATCAAACCGCGCTACCGCTGCTGGGCTTCGGCGCGCACGATGAATTCAAGATGATGGGACTGGCCCCCTACGGCAATCCGTCCACTTATCGGCAGGCCTATGCCAGCGCTTATCGGCTGGAGGCGGAGGGGCGCTACCGGTTGAACCGGAGCGTGCTGCAGCGCAATCTGGCGGAGCTGGGGCCGCCGCGCCGTCCGGACGAGGGTTTCAGCGCGCGGGATTGCGACCTGGCGGCGGCAGCCCAGGTGGCGCTGGAGGACATCGCATTCCATGTGCTGCGCTATCACAGCGGCGCCACCGGGGTGCGCAAGCTGTGCGCTGCGGGTGGCGTCATGCAGAACTGCGCGCTCAACGGACGCCTGGCGCGTTCCGGCCTGTTCGAGCGCATCTTCGTCCAGCCGGCGGCCGGCGATTGCGGCCTGGCCTTGGGGGCGGCCTGTCTCGGGCAATTGCAGCACGCAGGCGCAGGCGGGCATGCGATAGCGCCGCAGTCGCATGTCTTTCTCGGACGTCCGATGCCCGAAGAGCATGCGCTGGCGGCGCAGTTGCGACGCTGGGATGGCCTGCTGTCATTCCGGCGTTGCGACGATATCGCGCAAACGGCGGCGCAGCTGCTGGCGGCGGGGCAGGTGCTAGGCTGGGTGCAGGGACGGTCCGAGTTCGGGCCGAGGGCGCTGGGTAATCGCAGCATTCTGGCCGACCCGCGCGATGCCGCCAACAAGGACAGGATCAACGCCATGGTCAAGAAGCGCGAGGCGTTTCGGCCCTTTGCTCCGGCCGTCCGGAGCGAGGATGCGGACCGCTACTTCGAGCTGCCGGAAGCGATGGATTGCTCCTTCATGACGGCGGTGGTGCCGGTGCGACTGGAGTTCCAGCCTGTGCTGGGCGCGGTGACGCATGTCGACGGCACGGCGCGCGTGCAGGTCGTGAAGCGCGGGCAGAATGCCTTGTTCTGGCAGCTGCTTGAGGCTTTCGGCGGTTTGACGGGTGTCCCGGTGCTGCTCAACACTTCGTTCAACAATAATCGTGAGCCCATTGTCGACTCGGTGGACGATGCGGTCGCGTGCTTCCTGACCACCGGGCTCGATGCCTTGGCGGTAGGTCCGTACCTGGTGAACAAAACGGAACTGTCGCCGCAGCGTGTGCTGGCGTTGCAGCCAGTTCTGGGCGACGGCGGGAGCCTGGCGACTGGATGGGCGCAGACGGCGGACGGCACGCTTGAGCAGTTTTACGTGCTATTGGATGCGCATCGGCAGATAGCGATGTCCAGCGCCGCGTACCAGGTGCTCACTGCGGGGCGGAGCGTCGCGCAGGACGGCGAGCAGGCCGCCGGACTGGCGGCTGAACTATTGGCGCTATGGGAGCAGCGGGTCATCCATCTGCGGCCCGCCGGTTTTATACCGCCATCGGCGCCGTGATCGGCGCGTGGTGCTGGTAGCCTTCCAGCGAGAAGTCCGACGGCTCGACCTTTTCCAGCCACTCCGGCTCGTACTTGCCGGTCTTGGCGAAGTCCGGCACGCGGTCGGCGATGCGGAACTGCGGCGCCGGGAACGGCGTGCGGGTCAGCTGTTCCTTGACCATGTCCATGTGGTTCTCGTAGATGTGGGCATCGCCGATGAAGTAGGTGAACCAGCGCGGCGTGTAGCCCGTCAGGCGGCCGACCAGGTGCATCAGCGCGGCGCCTTCAGCGAGGTTGAACGGTGTGCCCAGGCCCAGGTCGTTCGAGCGGACGTAGAGGCACATCGACAGCTCGCGCGTGGCCGGATTCGGAATGAACTGGTACAGCAGGTGGCAGGCCGGTAGCGCGACAGCATCCAGCACCGCCGGATTCCAGCCGTGGAACAGGATGCGGCGGCTGCCCGGATTGTTGACGATGGTGTCCAGGCATTCGCGCAACTGGTCGATGGCTTTGTGCAGCAGGACCTTGCTCACGCCTGCGTCCTCGATCTGCGAGATCAGGCGGAAGCCGTTCTTTTGCGCGTCGGCGATCTGCGCCGGCTGGTCGACGGCGATCAGCTTGAAGCCCGGCCATTGGCGCCACTGCACGCCGTAGACCGGACCCAGGTCGTCTTCGCCCAAGCGGTAGGGATTTTCCAGCCACTGCTTGTTCTCGTTGGCGTTCTGGTCCCAGACCTTGCAGCCCAGCGCGCGGAAGTCGGCCGCGCTGCTGGAGGCGCGCAGGAAGGCGCACAGTTCGCCGACCACGGATTTGAATGCCAGTTTTTTTGTCGTCACGGCGGGGAAGCCGTCGTTCAGCAGGTCGAAGCGCATCATCGCACCCGGCACGCTCAGCGTGCGGATGCCGGTGCGGTTGTCTTGCCAGCTGCCCGTTTCGATGACGGTCTGGATCAGGTCCTGGTATTGCTGCATTCAATTCTCCAACGTGGTGCGCGGGCCGCGACGGCCCGGAAAGGTGCTTATTTTATCAGGCGGCGCTCAGCGTGGGCCGGTCTTGCGGCCGCCCGGCTTGGCGGTGACCTTGCCTGCGGCCCGCGCCAGCGACTTGGCGCCACGTCCGCCGGTGACCACGACCGCTCCCTTGGGCGCCGCTGCCGCCGGCTTGCCGCCGCCGTAGATGCGGCCTGCGGCCGGCTTGCCGCCCGCGGAACGTCCGCCCGGCGGTTTGCCGGAGGGGACCGGCGGTATCCACGTTCCCAGCGAGGCATCGCCGCCGGCCGGACGGGCCGTTACCACCGGCTTGACGCCTGGCGCAGCGCTGGCTGGCGCCGCCTTGCCGCCGGCGGGGCCGGTGAACGGGCGCTTCTTCTTGGCCGGCGCTTGCGCTGCGGCCTTCTTGGCCAGTGCCGCGGCGACGCCTTTCGGGCCGGTCTCCGGTACGCGGTGGTCGGCCTCGAAGCCCGGTTCCTCGATGCGGAGAATGACCTGGCGGGTCAGCGTTTCGATGGCCTTCAGCATATCGACTTCGTCGGCGCAGACCAGCGAGACGGCTTCGCCCTCCATGCCGGCGCGGCCGGTGCGGCCGATGCGGTGGATGTAGTCCTCGGCCACGGTCGGCAGGTCGAAGTTGACCACCTGCGGCAGCGCCTCGATATCCAGGCCGCGCGCGGCGACGTCGGTGGCCACCAGCAGCTGCACTTCGGCGTTCTTGAAGCGGGCCAGCGCGCGCAGGCGGGCCGGCTGGGTTTTGTCGCCGTGGATGGAATCGGCGGAAATGCCGTGTTCCTGCAAGGTCGTCACCAGCGTCTCGACGCCTTTGCGGGTCTTGACGAATACCAGCACCTGGCCCCAGTTCAGTTTTTTCAGCAGGTGCAGCAGCAGTTCCGGCTTGCGGCGCTTGTCGGTCGGGATCAGCCACTGCTTGACGGTCTTGGTGGCGGTATTGCTGGCGCTGACCTGGACCGACACCGGGTCTTTCAGCATGCCGGCCGCCAGCTTGCGGATCTGGTCGGAGAACGTGGCGGAGAACAGCAAGGTCTGGCGCTGCTTGGGCAGGGCCGCCAGCAGGATGTCAAGGTCGCGTTCGAAGCCCAGGTCCAGCATGCGGTCGGCCTCGTCCAGCACCAGCGTTTGCAGCATGGCGAAACTGATCGCGCCCTGGTCGTGCAGGTCGATCAGGCGGCCCGGCGTGGCCACCAGCACGTCCAAGCCCTTGCGCAGCTTGGTAATCTGCGGCTCGATCGGCACGCCGCCGTAGGCCACGGCCGACTTCAGCGGCAGGTTGCCGCCGTAGCTGCGGAAGCTCTCGTAGACCTGCTCGGCCAGTTCGCGCGTCGGCACCAGCACCAGGCAGCGGATTGCTTTCGGGGCGGTCACGCCGTCCATGGTCAGGCGCTGCAGGATGGGCAGGGCGAAGCCTGCCGTCTTGCCGGTGCCGGTCTGCGCGGCCGCCATCAGGTCGCGGCCCGCCAGCACGGCGGGGATGGCTTGCTTCTGGACGGGAGTGGGCTGCTTGTAGCCCAGCGTCTCCAGCGTGCGCTGTATGGGGTCGATCAGGCCGAGGGCTTGGAAGGTCATGGTGTTATGCCGTAAAACGAAAAGAGGGCGCAGTGTAGCCGGTTGCACCGGCTTGTGCAGGAATTAGTTGGACAGCGCGTCCGACCACAGGGTCAGGATCTCGCGTACCCGCTGGTCCGGCAGGTTGAGCAGGTTGTCGCCGATATACAGCTCCACCGAGCTGCGGCCGGGCAGCGCGGCGTGGCTGGCGGCGTTGAACAGCCACACGCCATGCTGCTCGGCGATGCGGTTGCGGATCTCGTTGGCGCGCTCGCGGCTGACCGGCAGGTGCAGGTGCAGCATGCTCGCTTGCGGACGGGCGGGGTTGGGCGTGAATTGGGGATAGTCGCGCAGCACCTCGTACAGCCACTCGGTGCGGCGGAAGTATTTCGGCATCGCCGCCATCCGGGCGTCGAACTGCATCGCCGCGGCCACCACGTAGGGCGTGCGCTGGTAGACATTGCCGCCCTGGCGGCGGAACCATTCCTGCGCCTTGGCGATGAACGGTTCTCTCCCCAGCAGCATGGCGCCGCCCATGCCGCCTATGCCCTTGTACATCGAGATGTAGACCGAGTCGAAGCCGGCCGCGATCTCGCCGGCCGGACGGCCATATGCGGCGGCGGTTTCGAACAGGCGCGCACCGTCCAGGTGCAGGTGGATAGCCTGCTCGCGGCAGTAGGTCTTGATGTCCGCCAGATCGTCCCAGGCCGGGCATAGTCCGCCGATCTCGCGCATCGGCAGCTCCAGCGTGGCCGCGCCCAGCTTGTCCGGGACGCCTTTCAGTTCGTCCAGCGTCCATGGTCGGTGCTGATCGCCGATCTGCAGGGCCTGGAAATGGTCGAACAGCTGGTGGTTGCCGCGTTCGTGGCGCAGGATATGCGAGGTCGGATGCAGCGCCACCAGCCGGCTGCCGCGCTCCGAGCAGGCGATGCGCAGCGCGGTGGCCTGGGCCATCGTGCCGGAAATGCAGAACAATGCCGATTCAAAGCCCAGCAACGCGGCGACCTTCCGCTCGAAATCCTGGATCAGCGCGCCGTTGCCATAGGTGTCGTGCGCCACGCCGTTGGCCTCGCACCATGCGGACATCGCCGCGAACTGCTGCGCGGGCGATGGCTGGCGGTGGCCGGGAAGGTGGGTGGCGCAGCTGAGGCGCAGTTCGGCGTCGGTCAAGGCGTTCTCCTGAAAGGGAGAATGTTACCGGCTTTTTGGCTCGGGGGCTGAAAAACCGGCTTTGCGATAATGTTCGTCGTAGTCCGGCGACAGGGTGCCCATCATCCTGTCCCAGAACAGGAAGTACCAGCTATAGTTGTACCGGCCCCGCGCATGGTGGGTGTTGTGGGCGGTGGAAGTGTTGATCCAGCGGCCCAGCCAGTGCTTCGACAGTGCGCGCGGATACAGCTCGTAGCCCAGGTGCGTGTACACCGCGTAGGCCGTATTAATCCACGTGAAGATGATCAGCGACCAGAAGGTGACCGGCAACACCAGCAATATGACGATGCTGCCGCAGCTGTCGATCACCGCTTCCAGTGGGCTGATCGAGTAGGTGGACCAGGGGCCGGTGTTGGTGGAGATGTGATGGGTGCGGTGCGCCCAGCGGAACAGGCGGCGGTGGTGCATCAGCCGGTGCGTCCAGTAGAACCAGGTGTCCTGGATCACCATCATCAGGACGACCATCAGGGCGATAAAGCCCCATCCGCGCCCATAGGCGTGCACGCTTTGGTAGAAGTGGGTATGCCGGCCGAGGCCCAAGGCAAAGGCCACCGGCATGACACTGCCAATCACGATGATGCTGAGGATGGAGGTCAGGACTTCGCGTCGGACCTGCGGCACCCCGATCGGTTTCGCTTGCAGGCGCTGCCGGCCGCCGGGCCGGTAGCGCCACCACAGCCACAGTGCGCCGAACACGGCGACCACGATCATGTAGTCCCGCGCTACCCGTTCGATGTTGAACAGAAGTTTGTACAGCATGGCGCGCCCTTGAAAATAAGATAACGCATGCTAAGGCCGGCGGCGCCGGCTGTGCTTATGAATTGATTAATGTTCCACGTGGACGTGGTGGAACTGCAGCGCCGCCAGGTTGGCGTAGATGCCGCCCAGCGCCACCAGCGATGCGTGGGTGCCGGTTTCGACGATGCGGCCATCCTCCATCACGATGATGCGGTCGGCGCGCTGCACGGTCGCCAGGCGGTGCGCGATGATGACGGTGGTGCGTCCCACCATCGCCGCCTCCAGCGCCTTCTGCACCAGGCGTTCGGATTCCGCGTCCAGCGCGCTGGTGGCTTCGTCGAGCAGCAGCAGCGGCGGGTTTTTCAGCAGCGCGCGCGCGATCGCGATGCGCTGGCGCTGGCCGCCGGACAGGCGCACGCCGCGCTCGCCCAGGAAGGACTGGTAACCCTGCGGCAGGCGCTCGATGAACTCGTGGGCGGCGGCCAGCTTGGCGGCCTGGATCACTTCCTCGTCGGTGGCGCCGATGCGGCCGTAGCGGATGTTTTCCATCGCGTCGGCAGAGAAGATCACCGTATCCTGCGGCACGATGCCGATGGCGTCGCGCAGCGCGTGCAGTTCGAGCTGGGTGATGTCGACGCCATCGAGCTTGATGCTGCCGCTCTGTGGATCGTAGAAGCGCAGGAACAGCTGGAACAGCGTGGTCTTGCCGGCGCCGGAAGGGCCGACCACGGCCACCGTCTCACCCGGCTTGATGTCGAGCGACAGATGGCCCAGCGCCGCCGTGTCGGGGCGCGAAGGGTAGCTGAACGAGACGTCCTGCAGGCTCAGGGCCGCGCCGTTGGCGGCGCGCGGCGGCAGCGCCAGCGGCATGGCCGGCGACTGGATGTTGGACTTGACCGACATCAGCTCCAGCAGGCGCTCGGTGGCGCCGGCGGCGCGCTGCGCCTCGCCCATCACTTCGGACAGGGCGCCGATGGCGCCGGCCACGATGGACGCGTACAGGATGAATTGTCCGAGGTCGCCGCCGGTCATCTCGCCGTTGAGCACAGCGTGCGCGCCCAGCCACAGCACGAACACGATGGTGCCGAACACCAGCACGATGGCGATCATGGTCAGCAGCGCGCGCGCGCGGATGCGGCGCATGGCGGTGCCGAACGCGCCTTCGACCGATGCGCCGAAACGGTCCGATTCGATCTTCTCGTGGGTGAACGCCTGCACCGTCGGCATGGCGTTGAGGATTTCGCCGGCCATGGCGGAGGCGTCGGCGATGCGGTCCTGCGAATCGCGCGACAGCTTGCGCACGCGGCGGCCGAACATCACGATCGGCAGCACGGTCAGGATCAGCAGGCCGATGATGATGGCCGACAGCTTGGCGCTGGTCACGAACAGCATCGCCAGGCCGCCGATGAACAGCAGCACGTTGCGCAGCGCCATCGAGATGCTGGTGCCCACCACCGCCTGGATCAGCGTGGTGTCGGTGGTGATGCGGGACAGGACTTCGCCGGTCTGGGTGGTCTCGAAAAATTCGGGGCTTTGCGTGACGACGTGTTTGTAGACGGCGCTGCGGATGTCGGCCGTGACGCGCTCGCCGAGCCAGGAGACCGTGTAGAAGCGCGCCGCCGTGGCCAGGGCCAGCACGGTGGCGACGCCGAACAGCGCCAGGAACACCAGGTCGACATGCCTGATGCTCTTGTCGCCGGCGCCGCCGAAGCCCAGGTCGATCATCTGCTTGAAGGCGGCCGGTATCGCCAGCGTGGAGCAGGCGGCGACCACCAGCGCGATGCCGGCCAGGACGAACTGGCGTTTGTACGGCAGCAGGAAGGGCGTCAGTCCGCGCAGGGTGGCTAGACTGCCTTTCCTGGCTTCCCTTGCTGTGTTGGGGGCTGCTGCGGACTGGGTGCTGGCGGTGGTGCTGTTGGTCATCGTATGGCTGCTGTTTGTAAGTATTCTTTGTTGACGATTCAGAGGTTACTAAATTGTTTGCTAAATTGTTCGGTGCTGCTAAAACTTTATCGGCCGGACATAACCGGTCATCTCCAGGTAGGCGCGGCCCGCCTGTTTGCCGTCACGCTCCAGTGTAACCGCGCCTTCCCAGTACACCGCGCCGGTGGACCGGCGCGAGTCCAGCTCCTGGTCGTCCTGCAAAGGGATGACCTGCCACACGGTGCTGCCGGTGGTGAGCTGGGTCGCGACGGGATACTCGGCATTGGTGCGGGGCGAACGCCACCGCCGTTGCGGGGTAAAGCTGACCTGGTCCGGCGAGAACTGCGTGATCTTACCGGAAGCATCGCGCCATGTCGCGTGCGACCATAGTTTAGCACCTGTCTTGCTGCGCATCTGGAAAGCCATCAGCGCGCCGCCGTCGGCGAGGTTGGCGCCTATCCAGTCCCAGCCGGCGGCTTCGGCGGCGACATACTGGGTGGACCATTCGTGATCGAGCCAGGCGGCGCCGGTGACGGCGACCGCCTTGCCGGCGCTGGTGACGGTGCCGGTGGTGGTCAGCTGCGGCTCGCTGTAGTAGTAGCTGCTGTCGGAAAGCTGCGCGCCCTTGCGGGAATAACCACGGTCGCCCTGGAGCAGCACGGGCTGCGACGGCGCCAGTTTCAGCGCCAGCTTGAAGCTGGCGGCGTCGAGGTGGATCTGGTAGCTGCCATCGGCGGCGCGTGTCATGCGCCAGTCTTCGAGCTTGACGTCGGTGCCGCCGACCTTGACATAGGACAGGCCGAAGCCTTCGCGCGCGCTGCGCTGGTCGTGCAGCAGCTTGCCGTTGGCAGGATCGGAGACGGCCGCGTGGCCGATGATCAGCTGCTTGGGCGCGAACTGGCTGGGATTGGCGCGGTCGTGCTGGGTGGCGCTGCGGAAGAAGGTGACCTGGAAGCCCAGCGGTTTGCCTTCGGCCGTGTCCAGCCAGCCGGTGACGTACCACCATTCGGTTTTGTAGTCGGGATGGGCGCCGAAGTCCGCTGGAAAATTCAGCGAGGCGCCGGGCGCCAGCGGCGCGACCGCCTTGAACACCGGCGCGGCGGCCTGCGCGGACAGCGCCGCCAATAGCGTCAGCGCAGCTGCGCAACGATGTACAAAATGCTTCATCACCAATCCTCCCTGACTGCGCGTATCGGCCCGCCCGACAGCGATTGGCGGCCGGCCAGCAGCGCCGTCAGCGCCGCGGCGGCCAGCAGCAGGCCCGCCACGATGGCCAGCAGAGGCCACGGCAGGTGCAGCTGCATGGTCCAGTGGAAGGACTGCGGGTTGACCACAAAAACCAGTATCAGGCTGATGACCCAACCCAGCGCGAAGCCGGTGACGATGCCCAGGCCCGTCAAGGCGCCGCCTTCGATGGCCAGTATCGCCAGGATCTGGCGGCGCGTGACGCCGACGTGGCGCAGCATGCCGAACTCCTTGGCCCGCGCCAGCGTCTGCGCCGAGAAGGTGGCCGCCACGCCGAACAGGCCGATGACGATGGCGATCGCCTCCAGCAGATAGGTGATGGCGAAGCTGCGGTCGAAGATCTTCATGCTCATCGCACGGATCTCGGACGGCGCGGTGGTCGACAGCGCGGCGGCGAACGGCAGGCGCTTCATGGCGCTCTCCGTAGCGGCGGCCTTGGCGCCGGGCTTCAACCACAGCGCGGCGTTGCTGGCGTCCAGGTCGCCGGTGATGGCGCGGTAGTCGCTCAGGCGCATCTGGATCGAGCCGGTGGGCCGGGCGTAGTCGCGCCATACGCCGGCCACCAGGAAGGCGTGCAGTTTGCCGTTCAAGGGCAGTTCGATGCGCTGGCCGACGCTCATTCCGTATAAATCGACCATCGCTTCCGATATCCATACCGGCGGCGGAGCGCCGGGGCCGGGCAGCACGGTATTGCCGACGATGGCCAGGGTCTTGCCGGGATCGGCCGGGTCCACGTTACGCGCCATCAGCGCGACCGGCGGCCGGGCGGCTGCCAGCGAGATGCCGCGCACGCGCAGGAAGTCGGCGCTGGCCACGCCCGGCAGCGCGGCGATGATGGCCTGTTCCTGCGGGCGCAGCCCTGCGGTGGTGCCGCCGCTGGTGGTGCTGACGTAGATATCGGCCGGCAGGATGTGTTGCAGCCAGTCGTCCAGCGAGACGCGGAAGCTGGCGACCATGATCGCCATCGCCACCATCAGGCTGAAGCTCGACAGCACGCCGCCCAGCGCGATGCCGGCCTGGCTGGACGCGTTGGCAAGGCGCGACAGTGTCAGCGTGACCACCGGCGAGGCGCCTGGCTTGCCGGCGGTGGCCGCGCTCCAGCGCCGGTGCGCCGCGCGGAACACGATGGCGGCCAGGCGCGGCATCAGCGCGATGGCGCCGACCAGCAGCAGCGCGATCGACAGGTAGCCGAACAAGGGCAGCTCAAAAACCGGCGGCGCCTGCGACAGCAGCGCGGCCAGCGCGATGCAGGCGAGCGCCGGCCAGGCTTTCGAGAGCCGCGACATCGCCGCTTCCTCGGTGCCTGACTTGAGCGCGACGGCGGGCTTGGCGCGGGCCGCGTCCAGCGCCGGCGCGGCGCAACCCAGCAAGGCCACGATGACACCGAGCGCGAAGTAGATCGTCGCCGCGACCGGCGTGAACTGCACCTGCGGCCGCACGCCGGAGAACAAGCCGGCGCCGAGATCGGCGCCCATGAAGTGCAGCGCGGCCGCCGCCATGCCGTAGCCGGCGGCGATGCCGATGGCCGATCCGGCCACGCCCAGGCTCAGGCCTTCGACCAGGATCTGGCGCAGCAGGTGCTTGCGGTCCATGCCCAGCACGCGCAGCAGCGCGAACTGGCTGCGGCGGCGTATCACCGACAAGGCCTGGGTGGAGAACACCAGGAAGGCGCCGGTGAACAACGCGACCAGCGCCAGCACGGTCAGGTTGACGCGGTAGGCGCGGCTCATGCCATCGTTGCGGCTGTTCTGGTCCTCGTCGTTGGGCTGGTTGACGCGGAAGCGGCCGGGGTAGTCGTGCTGCAGTTGCTGTTCCAGGTCGGCCTTGAAGGCGTCGCGATTGACGCCGTCGCGCAGTTTGATGTCGATGCGGGACAACTGGCCGAGTTTTTCGAAGCGCCACTGCGCCGCGCCCAGGTCCATCACGCCGATGCGCTGGCCGGCGCGGGCGCGTTGCAGCGAGCCGGCCACGCGCAGTTTCAGCTCGCCGACGCCCACCTGCAGCGTCAGCGGCGCGCCTTTGGCGGGCTTGAGCCATTCCTGCGCCGCCGTAGACAGGAATAGCGCGTCGTCGGCCAGGATGTCGGCCGGGTGGTCTTCGGCGGGCACGCCGATCAGGTCGGACGATATGAAGCTGGCGCGGAAGGCGTCGATGCCGAGGATCTTCAGCGCGGTCGGCTGGCCGGGCACGGAGGCGTCGAACTCCAGCACCGGCGAGGCCACGGCAACGCCGGCGCGCTGCGCCAGCACGGGGTAGATGGCTTCGTCGAAGAACGGCTCGGTGCCGCGCACCTGGACGTCGGCCACGCCGGACAAGCCCTTGATGGCCGACGAGAATTCGTTGAACGCCGCGGCGTTGATCAGGTGGATGGCGAAGCCGAGCGAGATGCCGACCGCAATCGCGGCTATCGCCACCAAGGCGCGCAGCGGATGCGCGCGCCATTCGCCCAGCAACAGCCAGCGCGATAAACGGCCCATCGCCGCCTTGTCCCGGATCGGCGCCGGGGCGGCTGGTGATGCTGCGGAAATCGGTTCGGACATTACTCGGGACACTCCAGCGCCAGGGTGTCGCCGGCACGCTTGGCGCGCAGTTTGGCGTTATCGAGATTGGGAAGGGTGGCGCGCGCCACCTCTTCGTCGGCCCATCGTTTGTTCAGTTTGAGCTTGCCGCAGCGTTTGCGCTGCACGGCTGCGGCTTTCGCGGCCCTGTCGGCGGCGCGGGCATCCTGGTCCTCGCGCTGGTGGCGGGCTTTTTCCAATTTGGCCGCCTCCTTGCGCAGGCGCGCCAGGTCGTCCGCCGCTGCCGGGTCGGGCGCCGGGGCGGAGGGCACCGCCAGTATGGCCGCGGACGCCGCGTTGGCAGGACAAGGCATGTCGCTATAAGTGACCTTGCCGTCGACGGTGCACTTGTTGACGCCCTGCGCCTGTGCAGCCAGGGTCGCGACGCACAGCAGTGCAGCGCAAGGGACGCGAAGATGGATATGCATGACAGTGCCGATCACAGAATTTTGCCGGGATTCATAATACCCAGCGGGTCCAGCGCTGCCTTGATGGCCCGCATCATGTTCAGTTCCACCGCAGACTTGTAGTGCGCCAACTCGTCCTTTTTCAGGGCGCCGATGCCGTGTTCCGCCGAAATCGATCCGCCGAAACCGACCACGCTGTCGTGCACCACGCGGTTGACCTTGTCCTGGTTGGCCAGAAAGGCTACGTTGGAGATGCCGTCCGGCGGCGCCACGTTGTAGTGCAGGTTGCCGTCGCCCAGATGGCCGAAGCACACCAGCTGGCAGCCGGGGAAGGCCGCTTCCAGCAAGGGGCCGGTGGCCGCGATGAAGTCGGCGATGCTCGACACCGGCAGCGAGATATCGTGCTTGATGTTCTTGCCGGCCTTGGCCTGCGCCAGCGGGATATGCTCGCGCAGCTGCCACAGCCCGGCCGATTGCGCCACCGATGCCGCCACCACCGCATCGCTGATGACAGCGCGCTCCAGCGCCGCGCCGATGGCCTGTTCCAGCAATCCGACGGCGTGCTGCGCCGATTCGCTGCTCGACAGCTCCAGCAGCACGTACTGCGGATGCGGCGCCGCGAACGGCCTGGGCAGCGAGGGGAACTGCTGCGCCACCAGCGCCAGGCAGTAGCGCGACATCAGCTCGAAGCCGGTCAGGCTGGAGCCGCAATGGTCCTGCATCAGGTTCAGTAATTGCAGCGCGTGGGCGGGCGAGGGCAGCGCGGCCAGCGCGGTGATGCTGGCCTTGGGTTGTGGATAGAGCTTGATGACCGCGCCGGTGATGACGCCCAGCGTGCCTTCCGCGCCGATGAACAGGTCGCGCAGGTCGTAGCCGGTATTGTCCTTGCGCAGGCCGCGCAAGCCGCTCCAGATCTCGCCTTGCGGCGTGACGACTTCCAGGCCGAGGCACAGTTCGCGTGTATTGCCGTAGCGGAGAACCGCCGTGCCGCCGGCGTTGGTCGACAGGTTGCCGCCGATGGTGCAGCTGCCTTCCGCCGCCAGCGACAGCGGGAACAGGCAACCCGCGGCGGCGGCGGCTTCCTGCACCTGCTGCAGGATGCAGCCCGCGTCCACGGTCATGGTGCGGTTGACGGGATCGACCTGGCGGATGGTGTTCAGCCGCGCCAGGGACAGCACGACCGCGCTGCCGCTGGCATCCGGCACGCTGCCGAGTACCAGCCCGGTATTGCCGCCCTGCGGCACCAGGGCCACGCGCCACTGTGCGCAGGCGCGCACCAGCGCCGCCACTTGATCGACCGACGCCGGCCGCAGCACGGCCAGCGCCTTGCCGGTGAAGCGTCCGCGCCAATCGGTGAGGAAGGGCGCCATGGCGGCGGGGGTGTCGAGCACGAATGCATCGCCCACCACGGAGCGGCAGTGGGTGAGGAAGTCCATCATTTGACGGTGTTGACCTTGACCTTGTCCAGCAGTTCCTTGGCCAGCTTCTTGGCCGCCTTTTTATACGGCCGCAGATACATCACCGCGCACACGAAGTAGATGCAGACGATCAGCGCCTCGCCCCAGGCCAGCCATGCGGACAGGGTGCCCTTGTCGCTCCAGCCGCGCACCACGCCCTCGGTGAAGTACAGCAGTATCATCATCGAGGTCCACTGCAGGGTGTAGATGTCGCGCTTCCATACGCCGTACAGCGGCAGCAGCAGCGGCAGGGCCTTGAGCACCAGCCAGGAGCCGCCCGGCTTCAGCGGCGCCAGCGCCATCTCCCACAGCACGCACCAGACAATCAGCGTCGCCAGGCTGCCGATGGCGCCCCAGTGAAAATACTTCTGCATCGTGTTTTCCATCATGCGATCCCGTTCAAGCGACGGCGCGCAGTTTGACGGCCGTTTCGGCCAGGCGCCGGCCCAGCGCGATGGCCAGGCGTTTTTCATCTTCCGTGATGGTCTTCTTGCCGTCAAGTCCCGACCAATGGCTGGCGCCGTAGGGCGTGCCGCCGCTGGCGGTGGTCATCAGTTCAGGATGGGTGTAGGGCAGGCCCAGCACCATCAGACCGTGGTGGAACAACGGTATCATCATCGACAGCAGCGTCGATTCCTGGCCGCCGTGCAGGCTGCCGGTGGACGTGAACACGCACGCCGGCTTGCCGGCCAGCGCGCCGGACAGCCATTGGGCGGCGGTGCCGTCCCAAAAATACTTCATCGCCGACGCCATGTTGCCAAAGCGGGTGGGCGAGCCGACCGCCAGGCCGGCGCATTCGGCCAGGTCGTCCAGTTCAACGTAGGGCGCGCCGTCGGCCGGCACGTCCGGCTCGGTCGCTTCGGTCACGGTCGACACGGCGGGTACCGTGCGCAGGCGCGCATCGCAGCCCGGAACGCTTTCCACGCCCTGCGCGATCAACTCGGCCAATTTGCGCGTGGCGCCGTGGCGTGAGTAGAACAATACGAGAATAATCAGATTAGCTTGGTTCATCAGCGGTATTATAGGGCGCTTTAGCGGGTGGCATCGTTGCCACTCTTGTATTTCGATTATTGCTCATGTACGAAAAATATATTCATCCGGTTTTCCAGTATGTTTCCCGCAGTTGCCGTGGCGGGATAGAGACAATGCGTTCGCTGTCCTGGCCCGAAGTGCGGGACCTGTTCCTGTTTGCCCAGCGCCGTCTGCGCGAGGAAAGCCTGCCGCAAGTGGCCGGCAGCCTTACTTTTACCACGGTGTTCGCGCTGGTGCCGTTGTTGACGATCGCGCTGGCGATCTTCACCACCTTCCCGCTGTTTAATTCCTTCCGCAGTTCGCTGGAAGCCTACTTCGTGCAAAGCGTGATGCCGAAGTCGATTTCCACCACCATCCTCAACTACCTGACCATGTTCGCCTCCAAGGCCACGCGGCTGTCGGCGGTGGGCGCGGTGGCGCTGATTTTCACGTCGATCGCGATGATGAACCTGATCGAGCGGGTGTTCAACCGCATCTGGCGCGTGCGCGCCGAGCGGCGCTGGACCAAGCGCATCCTGGTCTACTGGGCCATCATCACGCTCGGCCCCTTGCTGATCGGCGTGTCGCTGACCTTGTCGGGGCGGGTTTTCATGGCCACCAGCGACTTGATCGGCGACGTGCCGGTGATCGGTGCGCTGATCTACACGGTGTTGTCGCTGGCGCTGACCACGGCCGGCTTCACCCTGCTGTACGTGGCGGTGCCGAACCGCGACGTCGACTGGTACGACGGCGCCTGGGGCGGCCTGGTGGCCGGTCTGGCGTTCGAGGTGGCCAAGCGCGGCTTCGCGGTCTTCATCACCCAGTTCCCGACCTATTCGAAGATATATGGCGCGCTGGCGGCGCTGCCGCTGTTCCTGCTGTGGGTGTATGTGTCGTGGCTGATTACCTTGTTCGGCGCGCTGCTGGTGGCGGCGCTGCCGGTGGTGAAGTACGAGCGCTGGTGGCATGAGGCGCAGCCGGGCGGCGAATTCGTCGACGCGATGGCGATCCTGCGGGTGCTGCATGTGGCCTGCAAGTGTGGCGACACGGCCCTGGTGAGCGCGGGCGCGATCCGCGCGCGCACCCGGCTGGGCTTTGACGAGATGGACACGCTGCTGGAAAAGATGATGGCCGAGGGCTGGGTAGGGCGCGTCAAGGTCGATGCGCCGCAGCGGGTGCAGTGGGGCAAGCGCGTCAGCGACGGCGACAACTGGGTCATCCTGGCCAATGTGGAGAAGCTGACGCTGGCCGAAGTCTATCGCCTGTTCGTGTTCTCGGGACTGCCGATCAATGCCGGCGTGGTCAGCGACAGCGACGACGAGCGCGACCAGCAAGTCGCGCGTGAAGCGGCGTCGCTGGCGCGCGAGGTGGAATCGGCCGTCGAAGCGGGCCTGGGCAAGACCCTGGCCGAGCACTTCGGGCCGATCGACTGCCGCTAGTCTTTCAAGCTCGCCGCACCGCTGGCGCGCGCCAGGCTTGAGCGGGCGCCAGCCACCGCCTGCAAGCGCTGCTGCAGGTAGTTGCTCAGACGCGGGTGCTGGCTGAACGCGACGTTGAAGCGGATGTGCTGGTCGGGCGTGTCGTTGGCCGAGAAGGCGGCGCCGCGCATCAACAGGATATCGTTGCGGTAGGCGTCCTGCACCAGCAAGTCGACATCCAGGCCTTCCGGCAAGGTGCCCCACAAGAAAATGCCGGCTTCGCCGGGCTGCTCGAAGCGCACGCCGGCCGCGCTCAATTGCTGCGTGCTGGCGTTGCGGGCCGCCATGATCTTGCGATGCAAGCGGTCCAGGTGCTTGCGCAGGTTGCCGGTTTTGAGCACTTCCAGCAGCACGTACTCGTTCAGCGCCGGCATCGTCATGATGGAATGGATCTTGGTCCGCATCAGCACCTTGAGCAGGGCCGGGGCGGCGGCCAGATAGCCCATCCGCAGTGCCGGACTCAGCGCCTTGCAAAAGCTGGAGTAGTAAATCACGCCGTCGAGTCCCGCCATGGCGGCCAGCCGCGTGCTGTGGCCTTGCTGGAAGTGGCCGTGCACGTCGTCCTCGGCGATCAGGAAGCCGTGCTGCTGCGCCAGCATCAGGACTTTGTGCAGATTGGCGGCGCTGCTGCTCCATCCGGTCGGGTTGTGCAGGGCCGTCTGCACGAACAGCAGGCGCGGGCGATGCTCGCGGCAGGCGGCCTCCAACTCATCCAGGTCCAGGCCGTCCGGCCGGCGCGTGATCGGCACCAGCCGTATGCCGTCCTGGCGCAGGCGGCCGAACATCAGGAAATAGCCGGGGTCTTCCACCAGCACGGTGTCGCCTGGCTGCAGAAAACTCCGGCAAATCAGGTCGATCGCCTGGGTGCCGCCAAAGGTCGTGAGGATGTGGCCGGCGTCCGCGGCAATGCCGATGCCGCGCAACAGCAGCGCGATGTGCTCGCGCAGTTCCGGCAGTCCCTGCGGCGGGCAGCGCGAGGCCATGCCGGCGGCGCTGCCGGTGACGGCCCGCTGCACGGCGCTGGCGGGCACCGCGTCCTGTAGCCAGGTCGGCGGCAACGCGCCGCTGCTGGCCAACAATACGCCGGGGCGCTGATCGTTGGCCTGCTGCGCCAGCCAGACCGGCTCTTGTTCGACGCCCGCCTCCAGCGCGACCTCATCGGGTATCGCCTTGCTGGCGCCGTTCGCCGTGCTGACATAGAAGCCCGCCGTGCCGTGGGAATCGATAACGCCTGCCGCGACCAGCCTGTCATACGCGACCACAACGGTGTTGGTGCTGACCGCCAGCTGGGTGGCGAGTTGGCGTATCGACATCAGCTTGGCGCCGCCGGGCAGCGCCCGGCTCTCGACCATGTGCCGTAGCCTGGCCTCGATTTGCGAGGACAGGGCGATGGGGGAGGAGCGGTCGATGGCGAACATGGCCAGAGTCTAGCGCAAAAACATCACGGCGAGGACGAGCAGGATGGCGGCCATCGTCAAATTGAAGATGCGCTGCTTGCGCGGGTCTTGCAGGAAGCGGCGTATCGAGACGCCGAACCAGGCCCACATGGCGTTGCAGGGCGCGCCGACCAGCGTGCCGATCGCCGCCACCAGCAACGCATTGACGGTGGTGTTCTGCCCCGCAGGCATGAAGACCGAAGCCACCGTCACGGCCTTCACCCAGCTCTTGGGATTGAGTGCCTGGAATGTCGCCGCCTGGGCAAACGACACCGCCTTGGCCGCTTGTGCGCCGCCCACCGATGCGCCGCTGAGCTTCCACGCCAGGAAAATCAGATATAGCGATCCCGCGATGCGCAGCGCTTGTTGCGCCACAGGGTAGGCGACAAACACGCTGCCCAGTCCCAGGCACATGAGCAGGGTTTGCACGAACATGCCGGCCTGGATGCCCAGGATGACCGGCAGCGCGCCGCGGCCGCCGAAATTGGCGCCGGTGGTGGCGAGCATGACGTTGTTCGGTCCGGGCGTGGCCGACATCACCAGGCAGTAGCTCATCAAAGGCAGGAGTTCGGTCATGGTTTGCAATTCACAGTATGGAAGTGGCGCCAGTCTAGAAGCGCGGCGGGGCCGGCACAAGGCACAACACCGATGGGATGGACCCATGCTGTATCAGTCGATTCATGGCGACAGTTGCTGAGTGTTCGGCTATCGTTATAGAATCGGCATTCATAAAAATCAACTGGGAGATGTCATGCTGAGAATGCCGATTGCGGTGGTCTTGTTGGGTTTTGCCGGCGCGGCGTCTTCCGCCCAGCAGTTGCACCCGCCGGGCCTGGGCGAGCGTGGCAACGAGGCCAGTATCGCGGTCGACATCAACGCGGCCGGCCAGGTGGCCGGCATCATCGAGGAAGAGAACGGCCGCCAGCGCGCGGTGCTGTGGAACAAGCGCCTGGTTGAACTGGGCACCCTCGGCGGCAGCGACTCCTTCACCACCGGCATCAACATCGGCGGCGACGTTGTTGGGACGGCGCAGGACGGCGACGGCCACTGGCGCGCCTTCGTCACCCGCGCCGGTCAGGCGATGCGCGATCTCGGCACGCTGGGCGGCGGCAGCAGCTACGGCACCGGCATCAGCCGCTCCGGCCAGACGGTGGGCTTCGCCGACACCAGCGACGGCTACTTCCACGCTTTCTCCACCGGCGCCAGGGGCGACGGCCCGCTGGTCGACCTGGGCACCCTGGGCGGCAACATCAGCTACGCGGCCGGCGTCAACACCGACGGCGTGGTCGTCGGCACGGCGGCGCTGGCGGATGGCTATCGCCGCGCCTTTATCTACCGGCCCGGCGTCGGCATGAAGGAATTGGGCACCTTGGGCGGACGCTCCAGCGGCGCCACCGCCGTCAACGATTCCGGCGTGGTGGTCGGCTCATCCGAAACGCCGGACCGCCGCTGGCACGCCTTCGTCCACGATGGCAAGAAGATGGTCGACCTGGGGGCGATGATAGGCTACGGCAACAGCTTCGCCACCGCCATCAACGCCGCCGGCCACGTGGTCGGCAGCATCCGCATCGGCGACGAGCGCCGCTCCTTCGTCTACCGCGACGGCAAGATGACCGTGCATCCGGGCGGCTTCGGCCTGTACCTGGTCAACAGCATCAACGCCGAGGAACTGGTGATCGGCGCCAAATACGTCGGCAAGAAGTTCGAGGCGTCGACCATGCACTCGGCGCAGCGCGCCGTGGTCACGCACGGCGACACCGATCTGGTGATGCTGATCGTGGCGGTGCTGACCGCGACCGCCGGCATCGTGATCTACCGCCGCCGCTATCGCGGCATCGTGATGCAAGGCGCGAACCGCGTCATCCGCTTTAAGTTCCCGCAAAACTGAAGAGTTCGCCGGACGATTCAATTGTCGCTGAAAATCTCGAGAGGGCGTGCCAATCTGGGACTTCCTCCGATGGGGCAGATAGTGAAAAATAGAGAGGTCGGTCGAGCCCAGCCCAACCCGCCACGATGGCGTCGAACTTGTACTTGATCGGGAGAAGGTGATCGCGGTAGCTGCAGGCTTTAAGTGAGGCGCGTGCATCGTTACCGCGCATCCCTGTCAGTAATTCGCTGCCTTTTGCCAAGCTACAGGCATCCGATGTTATTGCCCAAGGGGCGCAGTATCGGCAGGGAATTCCCGGTTTGGCAATTTGTTGAACCAGTGCCTGAATTAATCGAACCAGTGCTGCAGCAACTTGAGAATCGGCCGAGTAGTGAAATACACGCATTGGGGGTAGCTGCGACTGCCGAATCTGTCCGCAAGTGAACGCTTGTGTAAGGTTCAGGAGTTGGCGGAACTTTATACCAAGGGAATGGCCGATAGCATAGGCTAAGACATGTCTTCCAAAAAGAAGGCTGTTTTACTATTGAAAGGCAACGATTGCCAGTTGGTAGCGGGCACAATGATTGTACGGGCGGCTAGTAACAACAGGGTACCTCGAAATACCTGTCGTTCCCGCGAAGGCGGGAACCCATACGCCGCATGCCCAGAGGCTCAGCATGGATTCCCGCCTGCGCGGGAACGACAAATTTGCGGTGAGTCGAGGTTCCCAACAGCGTCGTGTGGCCCGAGCGTGTGCAGCGCACCTACCGTTTTGGGCAACCCGCGTCCTCCAGGAAGCACCCGGGTCACTATGCGTATGCCATTTCGTCGCGGGTGACGGGGAGTCCAGACACGTTGTGACGAACGACAATCGAGCGCTTTGGGGGCACCGCTGAATACCTGGCATTGCAGCGGGATTCCTGTTTCGGAAAATTTTAACGCGTGATACTGATCCAGCTGAACAGGGCATCCAGCACCGCGTCCGGCTGCTCGGACATCAGCGAGTGGCCGCTGTCCACCATCACCACCTTGCCGTGGCTGATGGTGGAGGTCAGCAGCTTGGTGGATTTGGGCGGCGTCATCATGTCGCGCGCGCCGAACAGGAACAGGGTGGGGCAGCGCACCGCCTGTGCCGCCGCTTCGCCGTTGGCGTAGGCGTTGCAGGCCGAGAAGTCCGTGTAGAACACCTGCTGCGGATTGATCTGCGAGATGCGCTGCATCAGCCGGCGCGAGCCGCCCATGGTGTTGAAGCCGGGTCCGGGGCAGGACGGCTTTTGCGCGATCGACGAGTGCGACCAGATGTTGACCATGTCGATCGCGCTCTGCTCATCGGTGCGCGAGGTTTCCAGCAGCGCGTCCGAGACCTTCATCGGATAGGTCGAACCTATCATGCCCAGGTGCGTCACGCGTTGCGGCGCCTTGAGCGAGGCTTCCAGCGCGATCAACGATCCCATGCTGTGGCCGAACAGCGCGGCCTTCTGCACGCCGGCGGCGTCCAGCACTTGCAGCAGCCAGTCCGCCAGTTCGGGCACGCTGCCCTTGGCCGCGCCCTTGCTGCGGCCGTGGCCCGGCAGGTCGACCGCCAGCACGCTGTAGCCGTGATGGGCGAAATACCGGGTCTGCAAAATCCACACGGAGTGATCGTTTTGCGCGCCGTGGATGAAGACCACGGTCGGCAGGGCGGCGTTGAACGGCTTGCCGCCGGTGTAGCAATAGGCGTCCACGCCTTGTACGGTCAGCAGCATGTCATGCTCCTTTCTGCGACAGCTTCAGGCCGCGCGCCAGGTCTTCGATCAAGTCGTCCACGTTCTCCAGTCCCACCGACAGCCGCATTGTGCCTTCTGCGATGCCGGACGCCGCCAGCTGGTCGGCCGGCACGCGGAAGTGGGTGGTGGAGGCGGGATGGATCGCCAGCGATTTGGCGTCGCCGACGTTGGCCAGGTGCGAGAACACCTTCAGGCTGTCGACGAAGCGGCGGCCGGCGGCGCGGTCGCCCTTGATGTTGAACGAGAACACGGCGCCGCAGCCTTTGGGCAGCAGGCGCTTGGCCAGTTCGTAGTCCGGGTGCGACGGCAACTCGGGGTAGGACACCGATTCCACGGCGGGATTCGACAGCAGGAACGCGACCACCTTGCGGGTGTTGGCCACGTGCCGGTCCATGCGCAGGCCCAGCGTCTCCACGCCTTGCAGCACGGCGAAGGCGTTGTGCGGGCTCATCACGGCGCCGAAGTCGCGCAGGCCCTCGCGGCGCGCGCGCAGCGCGAAGGCCGCCACCGTGGACTCTTCCGTGAACACCATGCCGTGGAAGCCGTCGTACGGTTCGCACAGTTCGGCGAAGCGGCCGGTCTTTTCATAGGCCGCCTGCCAATCGAAGGTGCCGCCGTCCACCAGCAGGCCGCCGATGGCGGTGCCGTGCCCGCACAGGAACTTGGTGGCAGAGTGGAACACCAGGTCGGCGCCGTGCTCGAAGGGCTTGAGCAGGTAGGGCGTGGTGAAGGTGGAGTCCATCATCAGCGGCAGCTGCTGTTCATGCGCGATGGCGGCGACGGCTTCGATGTCGAGCACGTCCAGGCCGGGATTGCCCAGCGTTTCGGCGAACAGCACCTTGGTGTTGGGGCGGATCGCGGCGCGCCAGGCGTCGAGATCGCGCGGATCGACGAAGGTGGTCTCGATGCCGAAGCGCTTGAGCGTGTAGGCCAGCATATTGTGCGAGCCGCCGTACAGCGCGCGCGAGGCGACGATGTGCGAGCCGGCGCCGGCGATGGTGGCCAGGCCGAGGTGCATCGCGGCCTGGCCGCTGGCGGTGGCGATGCCGGCCACGCCGCCTTCCAGCGCGGCGATGCGTTCCTCCAGCACGGCGTTGGTCGGGTTCGAGATGCGGGAGTAGACGTGGCCGGCGCGTTCCATGTTGAACAGCGAGGCGGCGTGGTCGGAGTCCTTGAAGGCAAAGGAGGAGGTGAAGTAGAGCGGCGTGGCGCGGGCGCCCGTGGCGGGGTCGGGCGCCGCGCCGGCGTGCAGCGCGAGGGTGTCAAAGCCGGGATATTTGGGTCCGCTCATAGGGTCTCGTTGGAGTGATGGGAATGCCCGGCATCCTACCCTGAATCGCGGCTTGGCAACAGCACTGTAAAAATGTTGCGATTTGCTTATCCGGAGCGCTGGATTTTTTGCCGGGCATACGCTACATTCGCTATAAGGCTACAATAATTATGAGAACTCCCATTCACACAGCCTATATCAGCGGACAGGACGGCCCAAAATGAAAGTCTCCGAAATTCTTCAGGTTAAAGGCAGCATTCTCTACACTATTTCGCCTGACCAGCCGTTGGCGGACGCCGCTAATACGATGGCGGAAAAAGACATCGGCTCGCTGGTGGTCATGGAATTCGGCGAACTGGCCGGCATGCTGACCTTCCGCGAGGTGCTGCGCGCCCTGCACGAGAACGCCGGCACGGTCGGCGCGGGCACGGTGCGCAAGCATATGGACGACCATCCGATCACCGTGACCCCGGATACCGAGGTCAACGAGGTGCGCCGCATCATGCTGGAAAAGCACGCGCGCTACTTGCCGGTGATGAACGCCAAGACCATTCTGGGCGTGATTTCGTTCTACGACGTGGCACGCGCGGTGCTGGAGGCGCAGAGTTTCGAGAACAAGATGCTGAAAGCGTACATCCGCGACTGGCCGGCCGAGACCGCTGACCAGGCCGATTAAGCCCTCTCCCCGCAAAGAAAACCGCCATGTGGCATTGCGACGATCTTGAGCGTCGCAATGCCACATGGCGGTTTTTTATTAGGCCGCGCCTTCCAGCGCGTCGTTGCTGAGCCAGCCGTTGAGGGCTGTCGCCGTCATCGGCCGCGCGAACAGGAAGCCCTGCGCCAGCGGACAGCCCAGCGCCTGCAGTATCTGCGCCTGGCGCTCGTCCTCCACGCCTTCCGCGATCACCGCCAGGCCCAGGTTGCGGCCCAGCTGGATCACCATCTCGGCGATGCTGCTGCCGCGCGCCGAGCCGGTGATCTCGGTGACGAAGGCGCGGTCGATCTTCAGGCGGTCGATCTGCAGGCGCTGCAGGTAGGACAGCGACGAGAAGCCGGTGCCGAAGTCGTCGATCGCGATGCTGACGCCGGTCTGCTTGATCTGGCCCAGCATCTTGATCAGCATGTCCGGCTCTTCCATGGCCATCGATTCGGTGATCTCCAGTTCCACGAACTCCGGCGGCGCGCCGGTGTCTTCCAGCGCCTTGCGCAGCATCTCCAGGAAGTGCGGATGGCGGAACTGCACCTGCGAAACGTTGATCGACATCATGAAATTCTGGTGCCCGGCCTTGCGCAGGGCCACCAGCTCGCGGCAGGCGGTGCGCATCACCCATTCGCCCAGGTCGATGATCAGGCCCGAATATTCGGCGATCGGAATGAAGCGGTCCGGCGAGATGAACTTGCCGTCCGGCGTCTGCCAGCGCAGCAGCGCCTCGGCGCCCACCGGCCGGCGCGTGGCCAGGTCGATCTGCGGCTGGTACACCACGAACAGCTGGTTCTGGCCGAAGGCGGTGCGCAGCGCGTGCATCATGCGCACCCGTTCGCGGATCTCCACGCCCATCGAGCGCGAGAAGTAGAAGTGGCCGGCGCGCTGCTGCGACTTGGCGCGCTTGAGGGCGATGTCGGCGTCCTTGAGGGCGTCGGCGCCGCTGCCTTCGTGCTCGCCCAGGCGCACCAGACCCAGCGTGGCCGACAGCTGCACGTCCTGGCCGTCGATGCTGAACGGGTTGGCGAATAGCGCCAGGATATTGGCCGGGTTCACTTGCGCGGAATCGCCCAGCACGCAGAAGATGTCGCCGCCGATGCGCGCCACCGTCAGCTGGTCGCCCAGCTGCGTTTGCAGGCGGCCGGCGACGGCCAGCAGCAGCATGTCGCCGAACTGGTGGCCGAGCGCGTCGTTGGTTTCGGCAAAGTGATCCAGATCAACCAGCGACAGCGTGGCCTCGTCGCGCGCCGGGCCGGCCAGCGTGGCGTCCAGGATTTCGACCAGGCGGGTGCGGTTGGGCAGCTTGGATAGCTGATCGTAGAAGGCGGCGTTGTGCAGGTGCGTGACCAGCTCCACGTTGTCCAGGCCCACGGCCACGTTGGAGCAGAACACTTCCAGCAGGCGTTCGTCGATCTCGGTCGGCGCGCGGCCGACGTCGAGGTAGGCGACGAAGTCGCGGCTGGCCTTGCCGGCGAAGTACAGCGTGATGAAGTCCGGGCCGTAGACGTTGCGGCGCTGGCCCAGGGTCAGTTCCATGGCGTCGTACACCGCCTTGTGGTCCTGGTCGCACAGGGTGGCGTTGTCGAGGTGGCGGTAGTTGCCGATGGTGGCCATCACCATCAGCTTGTGGCAGCCGTCTTCCGGGCACTCCTGCACGCACAGCACGCCGTTGCCGTCCTGGCCGAGCAGGTCGGCGATCTGGGCCAGCACGCCGGAGGCGAAGTTCTGCACCCCGTGCAGCGACATCAGCTGGGTGCTGGCGTGGACGATCTGGTTCAGGCCGCGGCGGCTGTCGTTGATCTTGCGGATTTGTTCGTAGGAGCGGATCGCCGCCGTCACCGTGGTGAACAGCTTGATGCGGGTCAGCTCGGATTTGGTCTTGTAATCGTTGATGTCGAAGTCGCGGATGGCGTCGATCTCCGGCGCGTAGCCGGGCTGGCCGGTGCGCAGGATGATGCGCACGTCGGCCAGGTTCAGCGTTTCGCGGATGTAGCGCACCAGGTGCAGGCCGGCGTCGTCCTGCTCCATCACCACGTCGAGCAGGATGACGGCGATTTCGGTTTCGTGTTTTAACAGTTCGCGCGCCTGCCCGGCCGAATACGCATGCACGAATTCGAGCGGGCGCTGCTGCATATCGAGGTTGCCAAGCGCGAAAGTGGTGGTCGAGTGCACATCCTCATCGTCGTCGATGATCATGACCCGCCAAACGTTGCGGGCACCCGGCACCGCAGCAGCCGTCGGATGCTCTTCTAAGAATACCAGATCGTCTTGATCGTCCTTGGATTGCTCAAGGGGTGTGATCGGTGGGGGCATGTGTAGCTTCTCCAGGATTTCTCGGTGTTCTTGAGATCAAGTATATAGCGAATTGTTAAAAAGAACGCAGTTTTCCCGCGGTTTATGCAGAACGTTGCATACCGGTGTGCAAGTTTGCCATGCTTACATCGAAAGAATGATATTTTACCAATGGAAACTTGCGCTTTGGAAATTATTATGCCGGCACGACGGCAATCGCCGCCGGCTGGTAGAATTGGGTACTTTCCACCTTTTTCCAAAGATTCTCTTCCTATGTCCGGCAATACATTTGGCAAATTGTTTTCTGTTACTACGTTTGGTGAGTCGCACGGTCCCGCGATCGGTTGTGTGATCGATGGCTGCCCACCGGGACTGCCTTTGTCGGAAGCGGACATCCAGCCGGAACTGGACCGCCGCAAGCCGGGCACCTCGCGCCACGTGACGCAGCGCAAGGAGTCGGACACGGTGGAAATCCTGTCGGGGGTGTACCTGGGCGTCACCACCGGCACGCCGATCGCGCTGCTGATCCGCAACGAAGACCAGCGCAGCAAGGACTACGGCAATATCGCCGAGAGTTTCCGCCCTGGCCATGCAGATTACACCTATTGGCATAAATACGGCGTGCGCGATCCGCGCGGCGGCGGCCGCTCGTCGGCGCGCCTGACGGCGCCGGTGGTCGGCGCCGCCGCCATCGCCAAAAAATGGCTGAACCAGCAATACGGCACCGTGTTCAAGGGCTGCATGAGCCAGCTCGGCGAGATCGAAGTGCCGTTCCAGGACTGGCTGCACGTGCACGACAACCCGTTCTTCGCGGCCAGCGGCGACGCCGACCTGATCGCCCGCATGGAAGCGGCGATGGACGAGCTGCGCAAGGCCGGCGATTCGATCGGCGCGCGCATCGACGTCATCGCCCGCAACATCCCGGTGGGCCTGGGCCAGCCTATCTACGACAAGCTCGACGCCGACATCGCCTACGCGATGATGGGCATCAACGCCGTCAAGGGCGTGGAGATCGGCGCCGGCTTCAAGTCGGTGGCGCAGAAGGGCTCCGTGCACGGCGATTCGCTGACGCCGGCCGGCTTCATCGGCAACAACGCCGGCGGCGTGCTGGGCGGCATTTCGACCGGCCAGGACATCACCGTGTCGATCGCCATCAAGCCGACCTCGTCGATCCGCACGCCGCGCCAGTCGATCGACATGGACGGCAAGCCGGTGATGGTCGAGACTTTCGGCCGCCACGACCCGTGCGTCGGCATCCGCGCCACGCCGATCGCCGAGGCCATGCTGGCGCTGGTGCTGATGGACCACGCGCTGATGCACCGCGCGCAGTGCGGCGACGTCCACGTGACGACGCCCAACATCGCGCCGCCCCAGTCTCCCGTATTGCCGAGCCCGCGCTAAGCGGTGCCGGTACAAGCCCTCAGCTTCGCCTTATTCCTGTTTTGCTACTACGCGCACGCGGGAACCTGGACCACCTACGCCACGCTGTTCTTTGCCGATAAAGGCATGACGGTGGCGCAGATCGGCGTGCTGATGTCGATGACCCAGGTGCTGCGCATCGTCGGCCCCAACGTCTGGGGCTACGTCGCCGATCACTACGACCGCCGCGTGCTGGTGCTACGCATGGCCGGCTTTGCCGCGCTGGCGGGATTCTCCGGCTTCTTCTTCGGCAGCAGCTACGCCCACTTCATGCTGGCGATGATCGTGCTGAACCTGTTCACCAGCGGCCAGGCGCCGATCTGCGAGGCGCTGATGCTGTCCGAGATGCGCGGCGACCTGACGTTCTATGGACGCATCCGCATGTGGGGCTCGATCGGCTTCATCGTCTCGGTGACCTTGGCCGCCTACGCGCTGGAACATTACGGCATCGTCGCGCTGCCATGGGTGGCCGCCGCGCTGCTGGTGCTGACCATCGCCGCCGCGTTCCGCCTGCAGGACGTGCCGCGGCGCGTGCACAAGGTGGCGCCGCCGCCGCTGATGTCGCTGCTGCGCCGGCGCGAGGTGATCGCCTTCTTCTCGTCGACCGCGCTGATGGTGGCGGCCCACACTTCGCTGTACACCTTCTATTCGCTTTACCTGGAACGCAGCGGCTACAGCAAGACCGTGATCGGCGCCATGTGGTCGCTGGGCGTGCTGGCCGAGGTGCTGCTGTTCTACTTCCAGGCGCCGCTGTTCAAGCGTTGGGGCGCCAGGGTCATGATGTATGTGACGCTGGCGGTGGCGCTGGTGCGCTTCCTGATGATCGGTTTCGGCCCGCACGTGCTGTGGTTGCTGATCGTGGCGCAGGTGCTGCATGCGGCCACCTTCGCGCTGCATCATTCGTCGTGCGTGATGAGCTTGCAGCGCTGGTTCTCCGGGCCCTTGCAGGCGCGCGGCCAGGCGCTGTACATGAGTATTTCGTATGGCGTCGGCGGCTCGCTGGGCGGGCTGTTCCTGGCGCAGTGGTGGGAGCGGGCGGGGCCGCAGTCGGTGTACTACGTGGCGGCGGCGCTGGTGCTGTGTTCGGCGCTGGCTGCCGTGCTGTCCTACCGCTGGCAGCAGCGCGACGGCGCAGCGCTACCCCCGAAGCCTGGGGTCTGACCCCGCGGGGTCAGGCCCCTTCCGGCTGGGCGGGGTAGGGCTCAGCCGCGGCTGGAGATGGCTTCCTGCTTGTGGCGGCGCTCGACCGCCTTGACCACCAGCGCGCGCATGTCGTTCAACAGCGAGAATTCGGTCTGGCTCAGCTGGATCGGCGGGAAGGAATCGTCCCAGTCGCCGTACAGGAAACCGGCCGGCTGGCCGTTGGCCGACAGTGGCAGGATCACGAAGCTGCGCGCCTCGGACAGGGAACTCTTCCACCACAACGGCAGCTTGGCGGCGAACTTGGCGTCGCGGGCGTTTTCGATGAAGATCACGCGGTCGCTGTTCAGGGCGGCGTGGAACACGTTCGGCTCGTAGGCGTCGTCAAAGCTCAGCGCCGGCAGCAGCTCCCTGCTGCCTTCGCCGAAGCTGATCTTGGCGGTGTACTGGTTCTCCTTGCGGTTGCGGACAAACGCCACCGCGCGCGAGAAGTCCAGGCCCTTGTACACGGTTTCCAGCGCGATCTGCACCATCTGGCCGGGGTTGGCCGTCTCCAGCATGTCGCGCATGTCGGCCAGGCCGCTGAGCAGGATCTTGTTGCCGGCGGCGCGCTGGCGCGTCTTGGCCAGCGCCTTGGCGCGGCGCTCGGCCGGGCGCGACAGCGGGGCGATGGTCAGGTCGGCCGCCGCCACCACCTTGGCCTGCTCGATGGCGTGCATCAGGTTGTCCGGTTCCACGCCCAGCATGGCGGAATAGGCCACGGTAAGCTGCTGGACCACGGCCGTGCCGTCGGGATCGTCGTGCCACAGCGATTCCGCGCACAGCGCCGACATCGTCGACAGGCCGGCGATCCAGTCGGCGGTGCTCACTTCGGCGCCCGGCGCCGGCGGCGCGACCTTGCGCATGCCGTTCACCAGCGTGCCGGGCAGGCCCCAGTGCAGGGCGGCGGCGTGGCCGATTTCTTCCATCGTCAGGCCCAGCATCCCCGGCGCGATGTCGTCGATGTTGCGGCCCTCCTGGTCGGCGGCGCGCTGCAATTCGTGCCAGCGCTCCGGCATGTAGAAGGTCATCATCATGCGGCCCAGCGTGTGCAGCATCGAGCACACCACGGCTTCCTCGCCGTGGCGGCTTTCGGCCGTGTAGGCGATCTGCTGCGCCACGATCCCGGCCAGCACGGCTTTTTCCATTTCGATGTGGGCGATGGTGGCGTCGGGCGAGCCGGCGGCCAGTTCCTCGATCAGCTTCAGGCCCAGCGCCAGGTGGCCGATGGCCTCCGTGCCCAGCACCAGCACGGCCTTGGAGACGGTGTTGACGTGCTGGCCGAAGGCCGAATACATGCCGCTGTTGGCCAGGCGCAGCACCTTTTGCGTCAGCACCGGGTCGGACAGCACGGTGCGGGTCATATTGAATTCCTGCTCGTCCTCGCCGCGCATCGCGCCCAGGATGGCGGTGATGGCCTTGGCGAAGCCGGGCATGTCGCCGCGGCGGCGGGTGCAGTCCCACAGCGTCGCCAGCGTGGCGTCGCCCAGCGCGGTGCTGGCGGTGAAGCGCGCCGTCATTGCGCCACCTGGCGCAGTTCGGCCGGCACCACCTTGACGTGGATGCTTTCCCTGAGCGCGGCCATGGCCACGTTGGCGGCCATCGGCTTGCCGGTCAGGTAGCCCTGGATGTACTGGCAGCCGCGCTGCGCCAGGTATTCCATCTGGCCCTCGGTTTCCACGCCCTCGGCCACCACCGACAAGTCGAGGTGCTTGGCCAGGTCGAGCACGGCGTTGCAGATGGCGCCGTCCTTCTGCGAACCGGGCAGGTCGCGGATGAAGGTGCGGTCGATCTTCAGCACGGAAATGGGGAAGCGCTTCAGGTAGGCCAGCGAGGAATAGCCGGTGCCGAAATCGTCGATGGCGATGCGGGCGTTGCGCTCCGCCATCTTGGACAGGATGGACTCGGCATGCACCGGGTCGATCATCAAAGTGCCTTCTGTGATTTCTAAAACCAATTGCTCACCAAGTAGGCCGGAGAAGGCGATCGCATCGTCCAGCACGTCGAGAAATTTATCGTTGCGGAATTGCCGCGGGCTGATATTAACAGAGATGTACAGGCTGCGCTTGGCCACCTCCTCGAACTGTTTCAGCTGCACGCAGGCGGCCTTCAGCGCCCAGGCGCCCAGCAAATTGATCAGTCCGTTGGTCTCGGCGATCGGGATGAAGCGGGCCGGCGGCACCATGCCCAGGGTCGGGTGCTTCCAGCGCATCAGCGTTTCGAAGCCCTGGATCTCGCGCGTGCGGGCGTCGACTATCGGCTGGTAGTACAGCAGGAACTCGCCCTCGCGCACCGCCTGGAACATCGCCGCTTCCAGCGAGATATCGTGCTCCGGCGGGCCGGACTGGGACTGGCTGTAGACCACGCAGCGGGCCTTGCCGGTTTCCTTGGCGCGCGACATGGCGGCGTCGGCCAGCGCGACCAGCCGCACTTCGTCCTCGGCGTGTTGCGGATACACCGCCACGCCGACCGAGGCGCCGACATAGATCGTGTGGCTGTCGATTTCAAACGGCGACTGCAAGGTGGCGATCAGGCGGCCGGTGACCAGCTTGATCTGGGCCTCGGTGGCGGTGCCGGGCAGCACGGCGACAAACTCGTCGCCGCCGACGCGGGCCAGGGTGTCGCTGTCGCGCAGGGTCTTGCGCAGCCGGGCGGCGGCAGTCCGCAGCACGGCGTCGCCGATCGGATGGCCGAGGCCGTCGTTGACTTTCTTGAAACCGTCCAGGCCGATGGTGGCGACCGAGAAGCCTTGGCCGGAGCGGCGCGCATTGGCGATCACCATGCGCATGCGGTCCGACAGCAGCAGGCGGTTGGGCAGTTCGGTCAGGGCGTCGTGGGTGGCCATGTGGCGCAGGCGTTCTTCGGTGGCGCGCTGCGCCGTCATGTCGCGGCCCACCACCAGCAGCTCGCTGGCGCCATGCTGGTTGGCGTAGCAGGAAACCCGCAATTCGTGCCAGATCTCGGCGTCCGGCGTCTTGATGCGTACTTCGAGCAGGCGCGACTGGCTCGACGTGGCCACTTCGGCCAGCAGGGCGGCCAGCGGCGCCTGGTCGTCGAGCGACATCAGGCGCGGCAACGCATCCCCCGCCAGCGGCGACTGGCTGGCGATCAGGGTGACGGCGCGCTTGCTGGCAAACAGTATCTGCCCCAGCTGATTGAGACGGAAAACAACATCGCCCGCCTCTTCCATGAGGTTATCCAATTCATGACGCGGGGATGGGGCTGGGATACTGGAAAACATCGCGAGGATCTAATCTTTCATTTTATACATGTAACGTGGCTGCGCGAATCTTGCAAAACCAGAACGCAATGTATCACTGATGAGAGTGAAATTACATGAAAAATGACAACATCCGGGTGACTTTTACAGTTTTCTATTGAGTTGGGCTAAAAAATAGCGCCGTTGGAGGGGGCTGCACCAAAGTGAACCGCGCCGCCGGTGTGGGCCGGGAAGCCGAACAAGCGCACGGAAATGAGGTCGGCTTCGTCGCTGCTGACGGCGCCCCGTCCGACCAGATCCTGCGCAGCGATGGACAGCGCATGCAACAGGCGGTCGCGGATCTCGGCCAGGCCGGGCGCCGGCGGGGCGCCGTCGGGCCGGTCGGGCCGGTCGGGTACGGCGGCGGTGTCGGGCGGGGGCGGCAGGCCGGCGGCGCGGACGGCGTTGCGCAGCAGCGCTTCGGGCACCGCTTCGGAGCGCAAGGCTTGCACCTCGCCGGCGTAGCGCAGTTGCATTGCGGCGCACAGTTCCAGTGCCGCCCTGGACGCCAGGTCGGCGCGGATCTGGCTCAGCCGCATCAGCTTGCGGGCCACGGGGCTGATCGCCGTCTGGCAGAAATAGCGGCTTTCGATCAGCAGCGCGCTGTCGAAGTCGACCTGCAGGCCCTCGACCATGGCGCACAGGATGGCTTCCGGCGCCGGCGCGTGGCCGCCGGTGCGTTCGCGCAGCATGGCGGGCGCCACTTGCAGCAGGGTCTGCACCGGTGCGGAGGTGAGCGCGCCGCCTGGCAGACGGAAGCCCTTGACGTCCCACGGCTGCACGGCCGGCGCATCGGCCGCCATGACGCCGTGCACCAGTTCGGCCACTTCCTCTTCGTTGTCGGCCACGGCGTGCAGCAGGCCGGCGCGCAGCGCCTGGTCGGCAGTCAAGGTCGCGCCTTCCAGCAGCAGCGGCATGGCGGCCTGCAAGCCGGCCAGGCGCGCGCTGCGGGCGATTTCCCCCGCCACCGGCGCCACGCCCAAGTGCACCTGCGGCAGGCTGAAGGTGGCGTCGACCAGGCCGATGCGGTGATGGCAGGCCAGCGCCAGTCCCAGCGCATGGCCGCTGACGGCGCCGCCGAGTGTGGCGACCACCGGGATGCCCAGGCATTCCAGGCGCCGCAGCAGGATGTTGTAGGCGCCCAGCATCTGCATGCAATCGCCGGCCTGGGCCGTTGTGAGCGACATCAGGTGTTCCACTTCATGGTCGGAATCGCCGGCGTCGGCGTGGAAGCCGACGATGACGCCGTGCAGCTCGCTGCGCTTGGCTTCGAGCTTGTCGATCAGCGCCGCCAGTTCGCGCTGGAACAGGCGGCTCAGTGGGTTGATGGCGCGCGCGGCCAGCATGACGCTGATGGCGCCGCCGTTTTGATGTGTGGTGATCATGATCATGGTCGTTCCGTTCAGACGCGTTCGATGATGGTGGCGATGCCCATGCCGCCGCCGACGCACAGGGTAATCAGGCCGCGCTTGAGTTCTCGGGCTTCCAGTTCGTCCAGCAGGGTGCCGAGCAGCATGCAGCCGGTCGCGCCCAGCGGGTGGCCGAGCGCGATGGCGCCGCCGTTGACGTTGACCTTTTCCTCCGGCACGCCCAGCTCGGTCATGAAGCGCATGACCACCGAGGCGAACGCTTCGTTCACTTCGAACAGGTCGATGTCGCCGATCTCCAGGCCGGCCTTGAGCAGCGCCTTGCGGGCCGCCGGCGCCGGGCCGGTCAGCATGATGGTCGGATCGGTGCCGGTGACGGCGGTGGCCAGCACGCGCGCGCGCGGCTTCAGGCCGAGGCGGTTGCCGGCGGCCTTGCTGCCGATCAGCGCCAGCGCGGCGCCGTCGACGATGCCGGACGAGTTGCCGGCCGTGTGGATGTGGTCGACCCGCGCCAGCTGCGGATACTTGCGCAGCGCCACGCTGTCGAAGCCCATCCGGCCGGCCGCCTCGAACGAGGGCTTCAGGCCGCTCAGCGTTTCGATGGTGGTGTTGGGCTTGATGAATTCGTCTTCGGCCAGGATCAGCACGCCGTTCTGGTCGAGCACCGGCACCACCGAGCGGAAGCGGCCGGCGGCGCGCGCGGCGGCGGCCTTTTGCTGCGAACGCATGGCGTAGGCGTCGACTTGCTCGCGGGTGTAGCCGTCCAGCATGGCGATCAGGTCGGCGCCTATGCCTTGCGGCAGGAAATCGGTGTTGAGACTGGTTTCCGGGTCGAGCGCCCAGGCGCCGCCGTCCGAGCCCATGGCCACCCGCGACATCGACTCGACGCCGCCGGCCACCACCAGGTCTTCCCAGCCGGAGCGCACTTTCTGCGCCGCCAGGTTGACCGCTTCCAGGCCGGAGGCGCAGAAGCGGTTCAGTTGTACGCCTGCCACTTTCCAGTCCCAGCCGGCCGCCAGCGCGGCGATCTTGGCGATGTCGGCGCCCTGGTCGCCGACCGGCGTGACGCAACCGAGCACGACATCGTCGATCAGCGCGGTGTCGAGTTTGTGGCGCGTTTGCAGTTCGCGCATCAGGCCGGACAACAGCGTGATCGGCTTCACGCTGTGCAAACTGCCATCCTTCTTGCCCTTGCCGCGCGGGGTGCGGATGGCCTCGTACACATAGGCTTCGGTCATGGAATCTCCTTATCTGGACGATCATCATAGAGTGCAAACGACGACAAAGCAACTGCTTGCTTCGTTCCGGCATTTGCGCTAGCCTGACCTGATAACAAGGGGACAGACCATGTTTGACAGCCACGAACATCAGCAATTACAGCGCACACTGAAGCGCTTCATCGAGAGCGAAATCAATCCGAACGTGGATGAATGGGAGGAAGCGGGCATATTTCCGGCCCACGCGCTGTTCAGGAAAATGGGCGAGCTCGGTTTGCTGGGCCTGACCAAGCCGGTCGAGTACGGCGGCCTGGGCCTCGACTATTCGTATTCGATGGCGATGGCCGAGACGCTGGGCCACGTCGACTGCGGCGCGATCCCGATGGCGATCGGCGTGCAGACCGACATGTGCACGCCGGCGCTGGCGCGTTTCGGCTCGGACGCCTTGTGCCGCGAATTTTTGGCCCCGGCCATCAGCGGCGAGATGGTGGGCTGCGTCGGCGTCTCGGAAGCGCATGCGGGGTCCGACGTGGCGGCCATCAAGACCCACGCCCGCAAGGATGGCGGCGACTACATCATCAACGGCGGCAAGATGTGGATCACCAACAGCTTGCAGGCCGACTGGATGTGCGTGCTGGTCAACACCTCCGACGGTCCGGCGCACAGAAACAAGACGCTGGTGATGGTGCCGATGGATACGCCGGGCGTCTCGGTCGGCAAGAAGATCCGCAAGATCGGCATGAACGCGTCCGACACCGGCCTGATTTATTTCGACGAGGTGCGCGTGCCGCAGCGCCACGCCATTGGCGAGGAGGGACAGGGCTTCGTTTATCAGATGTTGCAGTTCCAGGAGGAGCGCCTGTGGGCCGCCGCCAACGCGGTGCAGACGCTGGCCAACTGCATAGCCCTGACGGTGGAATGGGCGCGCGAGCGGGCGATGTTCGGCGGCCGGCTGTTGGATAACCAGCATGTCTACTTCAAGCTGGCGGAACTGAAAACGGAAGTGGAGAGCCTGCGCGCGCTGACCTATCGCGCCGGGCAGCTATATATTAGCGGGCAGGATGTGACGGAGCTGGCGTCGATGTGCAAGCTGAAGGCCGGGCGCCTGCTGCGCATCGTGCCCGACGCGTGCATGCAGTTCTGGGGCGCAATGGGCTACAGCTGGGAGAACCGCGTGGCGCGCATGTTCCGCGACGGCCGCCTGACATCGATTGCCGGCGGCGCCGATGAAGTCATGTTGGGCATCATCGCCAAGCAGATGGGCATCCTGCCCAAGAAGGAGAAGAATTGACGTCCTCCCCGCCCTAAAGGACGGGGATTCCTACATCTAGCGTCGCACGTCCGCGACGGAGAATGTTTAACGCAGCATTGAGATCGCGATCATGTACGCAACCACAATCACTACATTGCCACTCTCTTACTCCAAGGCCTGCGATACCCTTCGGTCCCCGCCTTGGCGCGCGGATCTGGAATTGTTTTTCGCAATTCGAACAGGTTTGGGAGGTAAATCTTTCATTCACTTCTACGAACCATGCGCCATGCTTAACAGCCTTGTACGCCAGTTTGTTTCGGAAGGACGACCAGCCGGCATCGAGAGCGGACTTCGCCATGCTGGTCTTGGCAAGTCCGGCGGCGCTCACATTGCCCAGCGCGATGTAGTCGAACTCACGCACCAGACGGCTCGACAATTTATGCTGAAAATCGTTTCTGCAATTGGCTATCTTGGCGTGGATCGCTCTCACTCGGCGCTTCTTGCGCGCACGCTGGGCGACAGCAAGCGCTTGTTCCATACCACGGTAAATCCGCTGCGCCCGGATTTTCTCACCAGTGGACAGCGTCGCGAAGTCTTTCAGTCCAAGGTCAATTCCCACCCTGCGCACCGGCGCGCGCGCGTTAGCGGCCGTCGCATCAACTTCGATCACGATGTTGAGAAACCAGTTGCCCCGACTGTCGCAGGAAAAATTCGTGCCGTCCTTGATCTTGCCTTCCGGGAGCGGGCGACTGTTGAACACACGAAACGTATTGCCGGCGAACCGGAACGCATCACCTTCGCGTTTCAGTTCGCGCCCCTTGAGCGGAACCCATCCGAGGTTTTTTTTGCCTCGGTAGCGCAAAAAAGGGCGCTTTTTCTGCGCTCTCGACTTGGCGTATTGCTCGCAAACCGCATTGATCGTGCCCGAGTGCAGACCCAGTTCCTTGCTGCTGCCTTGCGTAAGCTTGTTCAGGTCGAAACCTGTGTGCCACCGACGACCAAACCGCAGAGCGTCTTTCTGCCTGTCGTTGCAAAAATTCCAGACGAAATTGCACGCCCGGCTTTGCTTGTTCAGCAAGCCGATCAGCGACTTCACTCGGTAACGATAGACCAAAACCATACTGTGATTATATACAGTTATCTCAACCGGAGGGCAACGACTGCTACGCAGTCGGCTCCTTTCACTCCCCGCCCTGAAGGACGGGGTTTCTCGGAGAAAATCTGATGAATCCATTCGATACGCATGAAGTGCGCAACACGGTTGCGCCGTTTGAGAACATCAACCTGTATGCGGCCGATCCGGCCTTGCAGGAAGCATTGCTGCGCGAAGGCGGCGCTGAAGCTGCCGAATCGCTGCACGCGCTGGGTGCGCAGCTGGGCCGGGCCGAGGTGCTCGACCTGGCGCGGCTGGCCAATCTGCACTCGCCCAGGCTGCATAACTTCGACCGCAGCGGCCAGCGCGTGGACGAGGTGGAGTTCCATCCGGCCTGGCACAGCCTGATGACGCTGTTGATCGAGAACGGCGCGCACGCGTCGCCGTGGCTGGGCGGCCCTGGCGCGCAGGTCGCGCGGGCGGCGCGCTACATGCTGTTCGGCCAATTGGAGAACGGCTCGCAATGCCCGGTGACAATGACCTATGCCTGCGTGCCGGCGCTGAGGCAGGCGCCGAAGATCGCCGCCAAGTGGCTGCCAAAAATCCTGTCGACGCAATACGATCCGCGCTCGCTGCCGGTGGAGCAGAAGCGCGGCGCCATCATCGGCATGGGCATGACGGAGAAGCAGGGCGGTTCCGACGTGCGCTCCAACACCACTCGCGCCGAACCGCTGCTGCCGGCCGAAGCGCGCGCGATGTTCGGCGACGAGGGCGAGGACGTGTACCGCATCGTCGGCCATAAGTGGTTCTTCTCGGCGCCGCAAAGCGATGCGCACCTGATCCTGGCGCAGACCGACGACGCGGGCAGCGCGGGCTTGTCGTGCTTCTTCCTGCCGCGCTATCTGCCGGACGGCGGCCGCAACCAGATCCGCGTGCAGCGCTTGAAGGACAAGCTGGGCAACCGATCCAATGCCTCGTCGGAAGTGGAATTCACCGGCGCCTACGGCTGGTTGATCGGCAAGCCGGGGCGCGGCATCCCGACGATATTGGAAATGGGCAGCCACACCCGCCTCGATTGCGTGCTGGGGAGCGCGGGCGCCATGCGCGCGGCGCTGACGCACGCGTTGCACCACGCGCGCGGACGCTCGGCGTTCGGCCGTCCGCTGTCCGAGCAGCCCCTGATGCAGAACGTGCTGGCCGACCTGGCGCTGGAATCGGAAGCGGCGACGGCCTTCGGCATACGGCTGGCGCGCTGTTTCGATGAGGGCGACGATCCGGCGCAGGCGCTGCTGGCGCGCATCCTGACACCGGCCGGCAAATACTGGATCTGCAAACGCGGCCCGGCCTTCGGCGCGGAGGCGATGGAGGTCATCGGCGGCAGCGGCTATGTGGAGGACGGCCCGCTGGCGCGCCTGTACCGCGAATTGCCGGTCAATTCGATCTGGGAAGGCTCCGGCAACGTCATGTGCCTTGACTTGCTGCGCGCCTTCGGCAAAACTCCTGCCGCGCGCGCGGCGTTGGCGGCCGAGCTGGCGTTGGCCGGCGAGTCCGACGCCGACTATGCCCGCTACACGCAGGCCTTGCTGGCGGACCTGGAGCAGCCGCAGTCCGACGAATTCGGCGCCCGCGTGCTGGCCGAGCGCGTGGTGCTGGCGGTGCAGGCCGGCCTGCTGCTGCGGCATGCGCCGGCGTATGTGTCGTCGGCGTTTGTCGCCTCGCGTCTGGCGCGCGAGCCGGGCGGCGCGTTCGGACGCCTGCCGGCGGGTGTCGATTGCGCCGCGATCCTGGCGCGGGCCCTTGTTGAATAAATTGGATAAACAGTTATGACGAATACAGCTCCTGTCGACAACCGCCGCGCCGATCTGGTGCGCGTGGCGGCGCGCCTGTTCCGCGAGCGCGGCTTCGACGGCACCACCACGCGCGACATCGCCGACGCCGTCGGCATGCGCTCGGGCAGCCCGTTCTATCACTTCAAGAGCAAGCAGGAGATCCTTGCCGCCGTGATGGAGGAGGGGCTGGTGGCGGGTCTGCCGGCCGCCGAGCAGATCGCCGCCGGCGAACTGCCGCCGCGCGCCAAGTTCCAGGCGCTGGTGCGCGCCCACCTGGAGATTGTGCTGGGCGAAGGCCACGACTTCATTCCGGTGCTGCTGTACGACTGGCGCCGCCTGACGCCGGACCTGCGCGAGCGGGTGCAGGTGCTGCGCGACCGCTACGATCAGCTGTGGCAGGATGTGGTGAACGAACTATCGGCCGCCGGCCTGCTGCGCAGCGACAGCGCGGTCGCCCGCCTGCTGCTGATGGGCGCCATTAACTACAGCGTGTTGTGGTACAAGCCGGGCCAGGGATCGAACCTGGACCAGATCGCGGAGGAGGCGGTCGCCATGTTTCTGGGGCCGGCGGCCTAGTATAATAAGCGGCACATACCGACTACGAAGAGCAAACAATGAAACAAGATCCGCGTTTTCCTAATCTGTTCATCACCGACCACCCGCTGATCCAACATAAACTGAGCCACATGCGCGCCAAGGACACGTCGACCCGCACCTTCCGCGACCTGCTCAAGGAAATCACGCTGCTCATGGGCTACGAGATCACCCGCGACCTGCCGTTGACCACCCGCACCGTCGAAACCCCCTTGATGACCATTGATGCGCCGGTCATCGCCGGCCGCAAGCTGGCCATTGTTCCCATCCTGCGCGCCGGCATCGGCATGAGCGACGGCCTGCTGGACTTGGTGCCGTCGGCGCGCGTGGGCCACATCGGCGTGTTCCGCGACCCGGAAACCCACCAGCCGGTCGAATACCTGGTGCGCCTGCCGGACACGGTTGAACGCACCTTCATCCTGTGCGACCCGATGGTGGCGACCGGTAATTCGGCGGTGCACGCGGTCGACGTGCTGAAGAAGCGCGGCGTAACCGACGAGCAGATCATCTTCCTGGCGCTGGTCGCTGCGCCTGAAGGCATCACGGTGTTCCAGAAAGCGCATCCTGGCGTGAAGATCTACTGCGCCTCGCTCGATTCCCACCTGAATGACCACGCCTACATCGTCCCGGGGCTGGGCGATGCCGGTGACCGCATCTTCGGCACCAAGTAATCATCATGACGATGCCTGACGATCCAGCCTTCCGTGCCCGCCTGGCGGCGTTGAGCGAAAAATTCGCCGCGACCGTGCCGGGCACGCTGGAGCGGATTACCCAGGCACTCGCCGTCTGCAAGGCCTCCGGGGCCGATTTGCCGCCGGATGCGCATCTGCATCAACTGCACGAATTGCTGCATGGCGTGGCCGGATCGGCCGGAACCTTTGGTTTTGTCATGTTTGGGCAGCAGGCGCGGCGCCTCGAACACATGGTGCGCGGCGTTTTGGCCGACCACACGGGCTGGCCAGCGGTGATACCGGAAGTGGAAAAGCTGCTGATTTGGGCTTCCCGTGACGCGCAAGCAACAACTTACGAATAAGCGTGCGCTTGATCCACCTCAAGTCGCGTACTATTAAGTTGTCTACAGTGTTACATACGCCCAGGTTTACGAGTGTTGAGCGTTGGAAAGTTATCCTTTTAGGCAGTTTTCTACCAAAAAAAGAATGGCTTTGCATTTATTTTCACGAAGACGTGCTTTTCTCTCGTAAATGGGTATAATGCGGGATCGTTTAGATTCAAGAGTAGTGCAGTTAGTCTGTCATTTCTTTCTTGCCTCAAACGATATCACGGGCGCAAGCCCAACTTAACTGAAATAGGAATTGTAATGGCAACTGGTATCGTAAAATGGTTCAATGATTCGAAGGGCTTCGGCTTTATCACCCCTGACGAAGGCGGCGAAGATCTGTTCGCTCACTTCTCGGCGATTCAGTCCGCAGGCTTCAAGTCGCTGCAAGAGAACCAACGCGTTTCTTTTGAAGTGACCGCTGGTCCTAAGGGCAAGCAAGCTTCGAACATTCAGCCAATCTAATACGCTGAATCTAACGAAATAAAGAAATCCTCGGTATCCGGGGATTTTTTTTCGCCTGCATTTTCGTGTGGGCTGTCAAAACGACCACTATTTCCAGGATTTACGCCAGTAGTCCGGCTGCGCATACGTGTGCCGCAGGAAGTCGACGAAGGCGCGTATCCGCAGCGGCAAGTGCCGGCGCTGCGCGAACACCGCGTAGATATCGTTGCCAGGCGCGGCGTGCTCGTTGAGCACCGTCTGCAGCTTGCCGGCTTCGATCTCATTTCCCACTTCCCACATCGAGCGCCACGCCAGGCCTTTGCCTGCCAGCGCCCAGTCGTGCAGCACCTGGCCGTCGTTGCTGCCCATGTTGCCGCCGACCTTCATCACCACGTTCTTGCCATTGTCGCGGAAGGTCCAGCCGCGCTGGCTGCCCTCGCTGCTGATCGCCAGGCAGTTGTGCCTGGACAGGTCGGCCAGCGTTTTCGGCTCGCCGTGGCGCTTGAGGTAGGAGGGCGCCGCCACCACCACCCGTTCGTTGTCGGCCAGCTTGACGCTGACCAGGTTGGAATCGGACAGGCTGGCGATGCGGATCGCCACGTCGATGCCTTCGCCGACGATGTCGACCACGCGGTCGCTCATGTTGAGCGTGACGCTGACATCGCGGTGCTCGGACAGGAAGGAGGGGATCAGCGGCGCCACGTGCTGGCGGCCGAAACCGGCCGGGGCCGAGATCATCAGGTGTCCCGTGGCGTGCGCGCTACGTTCGGCGACGGCGGTTTCCGCTTCTTCCAGTTCGGCCAGGATGCGCTGGCAATCCTCCAGGAAGGCCGCGCCTTCGTTGGTCAGCGCCAGTTTGCGCGTGGTGCGTTGCAAAAGTTTGACACCCAGGCGGCTCTCCAGCGCGTCCAGGCGGCGGCCTATCATGGCCGGCGCGATGCCCTCGGCCCGCGCGGCGGCCGACAGGCTGCCCTTGGCGACTACTTCTACGAAGGTGGAAATCTGTCTGAATTGACCCATGGAAAGCCTAGTCCGTCATTTGTGATAAAAACGCATAGATGATGTGATTTTTAGTCACGTTTGCATAACTTATTAGTGAATATACTGTAAAACATATCAAGGCGTAACTGAGTCCGCACACTAAAAGAATCAGCGTGCAACAAGAAGGCCAGTGCTTATAATTTGATCTTGTAGTTAATATTTTCTTTCGGAGAGACCTCATGACGCAGTCCACCATCAATCTGCCGGCAGGCATGGAAATCACGGGCGAGATCAAGCCTGGCTACGAAAACATCCTGACCACCGAGGCACTGTCGCTGGTGGTCAAGCTGACCCGCGAGTTCGAGGCGCGCCGTCAACAATTGCTGGCCGTGCGCGTCGAGCGCGCCAAGCGCCTGGACGCCGGCGAGCGTCCCGACTTCCTGGCCGAGACCGCGCACATCCGCGCCGGCGACTGGAAGATCGCCCCGATTCCGAAGGCGCTGGAATGCCGCCGCGTGGAAATCACCGGCCCGGTCGAGCGCAAGATGGTCATCAACGCCTTCAACTCGGGCGCCGACAGCTACATGACCGACTTCGAAGATTCGAACACGCCGAACTGGGACAACCAGATCACCGGCCAGATCAATATGTTCGACGCTGTGCGCCGCACCATTTCGCTGGAGCAGAACGGCAAGTCGTACAAGCTCAACGACAAGATCGCCACGCTGGTGGTGCGCCCGCGCGGCTGGCACCTGGACGAGAAGCATGTGCTGGTTGACGGCAAGCGCATCTCCGGCGGCATCTTCGACTTCGCGCTGTTCATGTTCCACAACGCCAAAGAGCAGCTGGCGCGCGGCGCCGGTCCTTACTTCTACCTGCCGAAGATGGAATCGCACCTGGAAGCGCGCCTGTGGAACGACATCTTCGTGATGACGCAGAACGAACTGGGCCTGCCGCAGGGCACGATCAAGGCCACCGTGCTGATCGAGACCATCCTGGCCGCCTTCGAGATGGACGAGATCCTGTACGAGCTGCGCGAACACAGCTCGGGCCTGAACGCCGGCCGTTGGGACTACATCTTCTCGTGCATCAAGAAGTTCAAGCTGGACAAGGATTTCTGCCTGGCCGACCGCGCCAAGGTGACGATGACCGCGCCGTTCATGCGCGCCTACGCCTTGCTGCTGTTGAAGACCTGCCACAAGCGCAACGCGCCGGCGATCGGCGGCATGGCCGCGCTGATTCCGATCAAGAACGATCCGGAGAAGAACGAGGTCGCCATGGGCGGCGTGCGCAACGACAAGGCGCGCGACGCCACCGACGGCTACGACGGCGGCTGGGTTGCCCACCCGGGCCTGGTGGAACTGGCGATGACCGAGTTCACCAAAGTACTGGGCGACAAGCCCAACCAGATCGACAAGCAACGTCCGGACATCGACGTGAGCGCCGCGCAGCTGCTGGACTTCAAGCCGGAAGCGCCGATCACCGAAGCGGGCCTGCGCTACAACATCAACGTCGGCATTCACTACCTGGGCAGCTGGTTGGCCGGCAACGGTTGCGTGCCGATCCACAACCTGATGGAAGATGCGGCCACGGCGGAAATCAGCCGTTCGCAAGTGTGGCAGTGGATCCGTTCGGACAAGGGCGTGCTGGAAGACGGCCGCAAAGTGAGCGCCGACATGGTGCGCGCGATGATCAAGGAAGAACTGGTCAAGGTGCAGCGCGATGCGCCGGGCGGCGACGGTCCGACCTACGTGCGCGCCGGTCACATCTTCGAAGAGATGTCGACCTCGTCCGAGTTCGCGGAGTTCCTGACGCTGCCGCTGTACGAAGAGATCTAAAAAACATCAACGGCCCGCAAGGGCCGTTTTTCATTAGAAGTCATTTTTCCACAAGCGCAGCGCGGTGAAGGTGGCCAGCGGCGTATCGATGCGGTCCAGCTTTCCGGCGCGCACCAGTTGTTCGGCGATGGCCGCTTCGCGGTAGCGCAGGAAGGGATTGGTGGCCTTTTCCACGCCTATCGTGCTCGGCACCGTCGGCAGATTGTGCTCGCGCTTGTCGGTCTCCACTTTGACCCGTTCCTGCAAGGCCACGTTGTCCGGCTCCACCACGCGCGCGAAGCGCAGGTTGGACAGCGTATATTCGTGGGCGCAGTAGACCTTGGTATCATCGGGCAGGGCGGCCAGTTTGCCCAGCGAACTGATCATCTGGGCCGGCGTGCCTTCGAACAGGCGGCCGCAGCCGCCGGCAAACAGCGTGTCGCCGCAAAACAGCCAGGTCGGCGCGTCGGCGGACGCTTCGCGCACGTAGGCGATGTGGCCCATGGTGTGGCCGGGCACGTCGAGCACCGACAGCCGCAGCGGCAGGCCGGGCACGTCGAATACCTTGCCTTCGCCGACCGGCAAGGTGACCGCGGCGATGGTCTCGTTGCGCGGACCATAAACGGGAACCTGATAATGCTGTAATAATTCAGGGACGCCGCCTATATGGTCAGCATGGTGATGGGTGAGTAGAATGGCGGTGAGCTTGAGACCGTTTGCTGCGAGCGCTGCCCGGATGGGCTTGGCGTCGCCGGGGTCGACTGCGACGGCGTGGACGCCGTCATGGATCAGCCACAAGTAGTTGTCGTGGAAAGCGGGAACCGTCAGAACACTGAGTGCTTGAGTAGATGAATTGGTCATTGGATCGCAAAAGGGCTAGGCATGGACAAGGCAGGATCTGAGAAATCCATTATAGCGCTGGAAGGCTGGCTGCAAACGCCCGCCGGTGTGTACTTGCGTGAGTGGGAACAAACCTGTCTCGATAATTTAACAGCCGATATCTTCGGATACAACGCGGTGCAGATCGGCATGCCTCAAATCGATGCACTGGCCGCCAACCGCATGCCGTACAAGCTGCTGGTCGACCGCAAGGTGCGCGCCGTCGCCGATGCCGCGCAGCGTCCGGTGTCGGTGACGCTCGATTGCACCGAGCTGCCGTTCGCTTCGCAGTCCATCGATCTGGTGGTGCTGCCGCATGTGCTGGAGTTTTCCACCGATCCGCACCAGGTGCTGCGCGAAGTCGAGCGGGTGCTGATTCCGGAAGGGCAGGTCATCATCTGTGGCTTCAACCCGGCCAGCCTGTGGGGCGCGCGTCACGTGCTGCGGCGCGTCGGCGGCACCTCCTTCCTGCCGCGCACGGAGGAGCTGATCTCTATGCCGCGCATGAAAGACTGGTTAAAATTATTGAATATGGGCGCCAGCCAGAGTCACTTCGGCTGCTACGCGCCGGCCTGCCGCACAGAAAAGTGGCTGCATCGCTACGCATTCATGGATAATGCCGGGCCGCGCTGGTGGCCCTACCTGGGCGGCGTCTATATCGTGCAGGCGATCAAGCGCGTGAAAGGCATGCATTTGATCGGTCCGGCTTGGACCAAAAAAACGGCGTCGGCCCCCGCGGTCGTCCCGGCAACAAATAAAAGGCGGGAACAGCAGGATGGATAAGGTAGAGACGAAGGTTGAAATATTCACGGACGGCGCATGCAAGGGTAATCCCGGCCTCGGCGGCTGGGGCGCGTTCCTGGTGGCCGAAGGCGCCGAAAAGGAAATTTGCGGCGGCACCCGCGACACCACCAACAACCGTATGGAATTGCAGGCGGTGATCGAAGCGCTCAACGCGCTCAAGCGCCCGTGCCTGGTCACGCTGCACACCGACAGCCAGTATGTGCAAAAAGGCATCAGCGAATGGATACACGGCTGGAAAGCACGCGGCTGGAAGACCGCCGCCAGGGAGCCGGTCAAGAACGAGGACCTGTGGCGCGCGCTGGACGCCGCGCAGGCCATGCACACCGTCGAATGGCGCTGGGTGCGCGGCCACAACGGCCATCCGGGCAACGAGCGGGCCGACATGCTGGCCAATCGCGGCGTCGAACTGGCACGCGGCCGTTGAGCGGCAGCGGCCTGTTATACTCCTCCGTCCAGTTGTAGCCACCACAGAACACTATGCGCCAAATCGTACTCGATACCGAAACCACCGGTATCAACCCCAAGCTGGGCAACCGCGTCATCGAGATCGGTTGCGTCGAGCTGAGCAACCGCATGCTGACGGGGAATAACTTCCACGTCTACATCAACCCGGAACGCGAATCGGAAGAGGGCGCGCTGAACGTCCACGGCCTGACCACGGAGTTCCTGAGCGATAAGCCGAAATTCCATCAGATCGTCGACGATCTGCGCGCCTACATCCAGGGCGCCGAGGTCATCATTCACAATGCGCCGTTCGATCTGGGTTTCCTGAATCACGAGTTCAAGCTGTTGAACCTGCCGGACTTTTCCAGCCACATCGGCGGCGTGATCGACACGCTGGTGCAGGCCAAGGAACTCCATCCGGGCAAGCGCAACTCGCTCGATGCGCTGTGCGACCGCTATGGCGTGTCGAACTCGCACCGCAAGCTGCACGGCGCGCTGCTCGATGCGGAACTGCTGGCCGACGTCTACCTGTCGATGACGCGCGGGCAGAACAGCCTGGGCATGGATGCGGAAGAGGAAGTGGTGGCCGGCGCCGAGCTGCTGGAGCCGGTGCCGCTGGCCGACATCATCTTCCTGCCGGCCTCGGACGACGAACTGGCGGCGCATGCGGCCACCTTGGCGGGGCTGGACAAGGCCGTCAAAGGCCAGTGCATCTGGAGCGCGACCATCACTCCGCCGGCCGCCGCATAAAAAGTCGATAGAATTTTCGCCTTCGGCCTTCCCCTTCGGGCAGGTTGTATGCGATAATTCGCCCCGCTTCGGGAGGTTAGCTCAGGGGTAGAGCACTGCATTCACACTGCAGGGGTCGCAAGTTCGAAACTTGCACTTCCCACCAAGAATTTGTTAAATATCAAAGGCTTACGCTGATAAAGTGTAGGCCTTTTTTGTTGGGTATGAAAAAAGTATGAAAAACTTCGGTGGACGTGCTCGGACGCCGCTGGACAGAGGGCTGCAGGTGCCCCACTTACATTTCTTACTTAGTAGGGTGAGTATTCTCATCACCACCGCCATCAATTCTCATGAACTGCCGCCACTCAATCTCGTCGGGTGCTGCCATCCGCTCTCGCACCGGACCATGGAAAATGAAGGATAGCAATGACACCTTTGCGTGAAAAGGAGTATGACTGAGTAATAGCACCGAAGCCGCCACCTTTTAGCATTGCATACCCACCACCGCTTAGCATCCAGAATCAACCAGCGATTCGCATGCGAAACCACCACTGAAGGTCCGGCGAGTAGCGAGTGCTATCCACCCAGCCGCTGCGGGAACATCGCCTGGATCGGTAAATTGAACCGCTTCCTCGATGCCCGAGCCTTCTACGCGCGTCCCATCATCATGTTGTAGTGCGGGCTGTGGCCCATTTTCTCGAAGACCTGCTCGAACACCGCCATATAGGTCTCGATAGCGCCGGGCTCAAGGGACACGAACAGGTCATCCAGCGCGTAATGGGAGCCGTCGTTGACCCAAGAAAACAGCGAGTTGCAGATCAGGCGTTCCTTGCCGTCGAATTTTTCGCAGATCGATTTGGGATCGATGCCGCCGAAGACCTTGAAGTAGTTTTCAACGATCCGTCGCAGGGTGTTCTGTATGGTGAAGTTGTTCTTGTCGTCGCGCTTCAACTCCGCCCACAGCAGCTCATAGGAGGTCTTGATGGGGTTGTCGGGCTTGGACTCGATACGGGATCCATTGGGCGTCTTGCGTACCATCCAGAAGGTCTCTTCGTTCATCGCTTTTCCGCGCCGGTCTGGGTTGAACGTGATCTCTTTGTGGAAGTAGACGTTGTGAGTCAGCACGAACACCTGCTTGACTTGGCCGTCAGCGCGGACCTCGTCAAAGATCGCTTTGATCAAGCGGCTGACTATGAACAAAATGTCGCTGTCCAGGCTAGACACGGGGTCGTCGAAGACCACCACGCGGTTCGCGGAGATGCCGCTTTCGGTCTCGCTGCCTTTAAGCAGGTGGTAAAAGTACAGAAAGGTGACGAAGGACTTCTCGCCTTCGCTCAGCGTCTCTTGGGCATTTTCTCCGTTGGCGCGGACCAGCTTGTATTGCGTGCCTTCGGCTTGGGCCAGCGTGAAGGTGTGGAAGCCAAAGGACTTCAGCAGGCTATTGATCGCGTTGATCGTTGGCTGGATGCTCGTCGCGCTCTTCTCCAAGGTCTTCAAAGCCAGCGCCGCCTTGTCCTTCTCCTCGGTTTTTTTCTTAACCTGATCCGTGAGACTGGTGATCGCCTTGGAGATTCCGTCGGAGGCCTTCGCGAAAGCGGTCAGCTCCTGCTCGAGTTCGGAATCGACGATGAATTTCCACACTTGCGAGGACAGGATCCGCTTTTCCTGCGCGAAGTTCGTGACGATCGCGTTGTGCTTGACGACTTGGGCGTTATCGGCGCATCAAAGTACTGCCGCCGATTGGGAAGCAGAGCCGCTATCGAGCACTCTCCTTGACCGTGATCCATGCGCGCGAACGCGATACGCCAGTGAATCGAAAGCCCATCGAATGGAAATTGATCACGGACCTGCCAGTCGCATCCCGGCGCGAGGCAATCGAAAAACTCGATTGGTATGCCATGCGCTGGAAAATCGAGACGTTTCACAAAATCCTGAAATCTGGCTGCCATGCTGAGGAGTCTCGGCTGCGCAGTGCGGAAAGGCTCGCCAACCTAATCTCCGTTTTCTGCATCATTAGCTGGCGAATTTTCTGGCTGACGATGCTCAACCGCACCTCTCCAGATGCTGAACCGAAAATGGCGCTGACACCTGCGGAAATTGACCTCCTCAACTGCTTGGTAAAAGACAGCAAGCGATCCCGTGAGCAGTTGCCGCTCTCACGTTATCTCGAAAAAATTGCACAACTCGGCGGCTACCTCGCACGCTCAAACGACTCACCGCCAGGAAACATCGTCATGTGGCGAGGCATGCGCCGCCTTGCGGATATGCAGCTTGGCTTCAATCTGGCTTCCGAAAGATATGGGTAATCGGAAGCTAGCCAGCGCCGTCTGGACTGGACTGTCTGACCAGCGTCATCCATGATCGAATTTTGGCACAGCATTTGTGCCCACAATTTTCGATTATGGACACAAATTTTCAACCGATCATTTCCACGAATGCACGCGGCCACTATCGTCAGCATCCGTTGGAGTTCAAGCGCGCCCTGGTGGCGTTGTCTCTGGAGCCTGGCGCCTCGGTCGCGCGCATCGCGCGCGAGCACGGCGTCAACGCCAACCAGGTGTTCAGCTGGCGCCGTCTTTATCAACAAGGACGCCTCGGCGTTCCTACGTCGCTGCGAGATGATGGTCTGTTGCCTGTGGTGCTGGCGCCAACGGCGCCTGCACCGAGCAACACCAGCACCGATGCCGACGGCATTATCGTGCTTGAGTTGGGCGAGGTCCGCGTGCGGATCGAAGGGCAGCCCAATGCGGCCATATTGGCGCAGGTGTTGGACCGGGTGCTGCGATGATCGGGCTGCCCGCCGGCACCAAGGTCTGGCTCGCCGCCGGCACCACCGATATGCGCTCCGGCTTCAATGGCCTGGCTGCCAAAGTGCAGACGGCGTTGGAGGAAGATCCGTTCAGCGGCCACGTATTTGTGTTCCGTGGCCGACGCGGCGACCTCGTCAAATTACTGCGGTGGAGCGGCGATGGCCTGTGTTTATTGGCCAAGCGGCTGGAGCGCGGTCGCTTCGTCTGGCCACAAGCTACCAACGGCTCGATAGCGCTGACGCAGGCCCAGTTGTCGATGCTGCTCGAAGGCATAGACTGGCGGCGGCCGGAACGGCCCTGGAAGCCGACGTCGGCCTTGTAAACGTCACAAGGCTCGCGTAAACTTGGCGCATGCTCAGCCCAGCCGACCTGCCCAACGATATCGATGCCTTGAAGGCATTGTTGTTGGCCAGCGAGCGCCTGCTGCAAGAGCGTGATGAGCAATTGGCCGGCATGGCCGAGCAACTCAACACGCGTGCCGTCGAGATCGAGCACCTCAAACTGCAGATCGCCAAGTTGCGGCGCATGCAGTTCGGCCGCAAGTCGGAAAAGCTGGATCATCAAATCGAGCAGCTGGAACTGCAACTGGAAGACCTGCAAGCCGACGAGGCCGAGGCGGCGCGCGAGATGCCGGCGGCCGACCAGGCCCCACGCAAGAAATCGGTGCGCCGTCCGTTGCCCGATCATTTGCCACGCGACGAGAAGGTCTATGCGCCGACGGCCGATGCTTGCCCGGCCTGCGGTGGCGGCCTGCGGCCGCTGGGCGAGGACGTGGCCGAGCAACTGGAGTTCGTGCCGGCCAGCTTCCGCGTGATCCGCCATGTGCGTCCCAAGCTGGCGTGCGCCTGCTGCGACGCCATCGTCCAGGCGCCGGCACCGAGCCGCCCAATCGAGCGCGGTATCGCCGGTCCCGGCCTGCTGGCGCACATCCTGGTGGCCAAGTTCGCGGATCATCTGCCGCTGTACCGCCAGTCCGTCATTTACGCCCGCGAAGGCGTTGACTTGGATCGTGCGTTGCTGGCGAGTTGGGTCGGCGCGGCCAGCGCATTGCTGCGCCCGTTGGTCGATGCAGTCCAACGCCATGTGCTGGCGGCATCGAAGCTGCATACCGACGACACGCCGATCCCGGTGCTGGCGCCCGGTAACGGCAAAACCAAGACGGCGCGTTTATGGACCTACGTGCGCGATGACCGGCCAGCCGGCGACATCGCGCCGCCAGCGGTTTGGTTTGCCTATACGCCCGACCGCAAGGGCATCCATCCGCAGACCCACCTGGCCAAGTTCAAGGGCGTGCTGCAAGCCGATGCCTACGCCGGCTTCAACGCCTTGTTCGAGGACGGCACGGTTCGCGAAGCGGCCTGCTGGGCGCACGCGCGGCGCAAATTCCACGATCTGCACGCGGCGCGACCGACGCCACTGACCACCGAGGCGCTGCGCCGGATTGCCGAGCTCTATGTGATCGAGGCCGAGATCCGGGGCAAGCCGCCTGACGAACGAAGAGAAGTTCGGCAAGTCCGCTCTCGTCCGCTGCTCGATGACTTGGAACGCTGGCTGCGTACCACGCGCGATACGTTGTCGCGCAAGTCCGACACGGCGGCGGCGATCCTGTACGCACTCAAACTCTGGCCGGCGCTGCTGCGCTACTGCGACGACGGCACCATCGAGATTGATAACTCGGCGGCCGAACGCGCTTTGCGTGGCGTCGCTATAGGTCGCCGCAATTACCTGTTCGCTGGCGCCGACAGCGGCGGGGAGCGCGCCGCCGCGATCTATTCGCTGATCGGCACGGCCAAGCTGAACGGTGTCGACCCCGAAGTCTGGTTGCGTCACGTGCTGACGCATATCGCCGACCATCCCGTCAACCGGGTTGATGAATTCTTGCCTTGGCACTGCAACTTGCCAGCAGCCCTCTGAGATGACGCCGCTTCCCAGCGGTGTGATGCCATCATCGATCAAATCCCCACTGCACTCAAGACGGCGCTGAGCGGACGCTTACCTAAATTTGTGCACTTGAGTTGCTGCAGGTATGGGCATCTATTTGGGTGGGGGGCACGGCGCCGAGGTCCGGGTCCGCCAACTCTGGTCGGCTCTCTTTGACGCCCAGCTTCAAAGGGTTTTGGATCAGGTGCAATACATACGACTGGCTCTAAGATTGTGGATAGGGCACTTTGAAAGGGGAGTCCCTCGGTTGTTGAGCTTGCATTTCGATACTTTTCCACTTGCCTCAATTGGCTCGGTCGTCTCAAAGGGCACGCGCCGCAATTGTTCTGCCGCGGGGCTAGTCGAATCTATCAACTCAGCAAACCTTGGGAATGCCAATGTGACAATAAGTGAGAATTCTCCCAAAATATAAGTACATAATGGCAACGCACTGGTCGTTGACGAACCTCAAGAGCTTAGTCCGAGATCGGTGATAGGCGGCAAAACCGTGCACTGACCGATATTTCGCAAGAAGCGCGTATCGTTCAGTAGCCGGTGCGTTGAAAGATCGGCGCATAGCGGCATCGATTTCTAACCAAAACAGGGGAGAAAAATATGTCGTTCATAAAACGAAGCTTGGCAGTTTGGGGTTTGGCTTGTATAACAAGCGCATGCAGCACACTTGTTCCAGAATCATATGTGACGTCTACAAGCCCGGTGGATGCGGGTAACTCACTAGGCAATGCCGTAGCCTATGCGAGCAAAGTGTCGAGAGAGTTTGAAGCGATTCAGGCTTCGACCAGCCAAACGCAAGCAGCGCTGAATGTTGCGACCTTAGGCTTGGCTACATTGGCGGGCGCGCACGTTGCTTACAACCATAATATAAATCCTATCAAAGGAGTAGCGTTAGGCTTAGGCTTGGTGGGCGGAACAGAATATTTGTTGAACCCGTCGCCAAAGCGCGCGGTGCTCGACCAGGGACTTATGGCTTTGTCCTGCGCGCGGCAAACAGCACATATGATGGATACAATGCCAGATGCGTTTACTCATCAACAGCCTGCAGCAACAAATCCGAGCCCCCTAGCTCAATACATCCGAACATTGCCTACCCCAGCGCTTGCGATAGTGCCCACTCCAACTATCGCATCCAGAGTCAATATCGCGCGAGGGAACTCGATCGGCGACATGATCAGAGCGTATGGGACCAAATTAAACGGCAATAAGCAGCCGCCATCTCCGATGGCCCCCTACAGTAGCAGTAGCAGGAGCGCGCGCGCGGCACTGGCCCCAGTGGTGATGGCCACGGCAGATGCACACGACGAGGCGATGAACAGCGCTTCGACAGCTGCGGATCAAGTCAAAGCCAGCGCTCCGGAGTATTTGGTATCGACTACCGAAAGCATCGCACGGATTGTCCTGGCGAAGCTCCATGCAATAGATCCAACCACAAAGGACGTTGCCGCAACACTCACGGAGCGAAATGATCATTACTTATCCAGCCTGCAAGCGACCTTAATTAGTACCCAGAAAGCTTTGCGTAAAACAGAGGCTGAACTTAAAGCTGTCGATCTCGTTACTGCGGCAACAGCCGGGGGGGCAGGCAATGGCGCAACGGCAGGAAATGATGGGCAGCCGAGTGAAGACGTTAAAGACGCTGAGACAAAAGACAGTCCGCCGGCGACGCCTCTAGTCGCTGCGAGAGGACGCTCCTCAACGTCCCCACGAATCAAAACTCCTCCTCGTCCGGAAGTAGTTGCCCAAGCCGAAAAAGATCAAAACGAAACGAGCGATCAGGGCAAAGCGGCAAATGCAGGTGTTCAGCAGGAACAAGCGTTGCTCGATGTGTTGACCCAACTCACCGCTGCGTCGGTTAAATGCGGAAATGCTGGGCGCTAGTCCGTCGTTTAAAAAAAACAGGGGAATTTGATGATGTCAGCAGCGGTTGTAAACTGATACACCTCAGCGATTGAAAACTGATACACCGTTTTGAGAAGATGGCTGCTTTGCGGAGCAGCCTTGAAACCCAACGAGGTGTATGTGGAAATTCAGTTATTGAGCAAACATGGGTTAAGTCTGCGGCGTATCGCCGCCGAGGTGGGGTGCGCAGTGAACACGGTGCGGCGGCACCTGGCACTGGAGTCCGTGCCGAAATACGAACGCAAGGTCAAGCGAGTCACCAAGCTGGCGGCGCACGAAACTTATTTGCGTGAGCGGCAAACGGCCGCGCAGCCAAACTGGATACCGGCCATCGTCTTGCACCGCGAGATCGTCGAGCGTGGCTATCAGGGCGGCCTGAGCCAACTGCGTGCGTTCATGCGCTCGTTGCGGCCGGCGCTGCCGGTCGAGCCGGAGGTGCGCTTCGAGACCGCGATGGGCGAGCAGTTGCAGGTCGATTGGGTCGAGTTCCGCAAAGGCAGCGCGCCGCTGCACGCGTTCTGCGCCACGATGGGTTACAGCCGGGCCAGTTACGTCGAGTTTGTCAGCGACATGAAGGTGGCGACGCTGATCGGTTGTCACGAGCGCGCCTTCGCCGCGTTCGGTGGCGTGCCGCGCAAGGTCCTGTACGACAACATGAAGACGGTGGTGATCGAGCGCGACGTGTACGGCGACGGCCAGCACCGTTACCACGCTGGCTTCCTGGACTTTGCCAAGCACAGCGGCTTCATTATTAAGCTGTGCCAGCCATACAGGGCAAAGACCAAGGGCAAGGTCGAGCGCTTCAATGGCTACCTTCGCCGCTCGTTTTACGTGCCGCTGGCGAGTCGCCTTAGCCAGAGCGGTTTGCAGCTCGACGTCGTCACCGCCAACACTGAAGTGGCGCGCTGGCTGCACGAGGTAGCCAACGAGCGCGTGCACGGCACGACGCAGGAGAAACCGGCCGTGCGGATGGCGCTGGAGCGGCCGCACCTGCAAGCGCTGGCGCCACCATGGCGCGGTGACGTGGCCGCCGCGCGACCGCAGTCAGAGGTGCCGGAAGCGCCCGTGCCGCGCCCGGCCATCGTGGTGGAACGGATCGCCGAAGCAGCACCGGCGCAACACCCGTTGGCGGTCTATGAACAACTGCTGATGAACGTCAGAGAAGGAGTGGCGGCATGAACCTGCAACATGAACGGATCGCCCAGATGTGCGACGCGCTCAAGCTGCCTTTCGTGGCGCAGGGCTACGGCGCGGCGGCCCAGCAGGCGGCGAAGGACGGGACAGCCTACAGCGACTTTCTGGAGGGGCTGCTGCGGGAGGAAATGGCGGGGCGGACGGTGCGCAAGCAAAGCATGATGACGCGCTTGGCGGGCTTCCCAGCCATCAAGACACTGGAGCAGTTCAACTACGATTTCGCCAAGGGCGTCAAGCGCAGCCAGGTCGAGGAACTGGCCGGGCTGGGCTTCATTGAGCGTAACGAGAACGTGGTGCTGGTCGGCCCCAGCGGGGTCGGCAAAACCCATTTGGCGATGGCGTTGGGCTACAAGGCAACGCAGGCCGGCATCAAGACGCGCTTCATGACGGCCTCCGACTTGCTGCTGACGCTGACTACGGCGCACGCGCAAAACAGTTTGAAGACGGTGATGCACCGGGCCATCAAGGCGTATCGGCTGCTCATCATCGACGAAATTGGCTACCTGCCGATGAACCGCGAACAGGCCAACTTGTTCTTCCAAGTGATCGCGGCGTTGTACGAAAAAGGCAGCTTGATCGTGACGAGCAATCTGCCGTTCGGGCAATGGGACGCAACGTTTGCAAAAGACGCGACGCTGACGGCGGCACTGCTGGATCGCTTGCTGCATCATGCTCACATCGTGCCCATCGCCGGCGAGAGCTACCGCCTCAAGCATCAGCGGCAGGCGGGAATCGTGCAAGGCATCAGGGGCGACAAGGTCGCTTGAGCGGATAGGAAAAAGTGTGAAAAGCCAGCGTGAGTTGGTGATGGAGGTGTATCAGTTTTAAATCGCTGCTGGCGCCAAAACTGTATCAGTTTTCAATCGCTGTTGACAGATGAAACCGCTTATGGTTATTAGCGCTGTTGTTGGCACGCTGGTCACAATGAACATATGGGCTCAAACTGAGAGTCGCGTCATAGTAGACGACTCCTCCGCTAGGCCGCGCTCGCTCACAGAAGAGGTACGAGCAAGGTTAGTCGATAAAGTAACCAAGGCACATTCGGAGAGCTTTAGGGAATTCTATGCTGAATTACATTCGATGGGGATTGCAGAGGCTCGAGCAGGCATCCGTACTAACATTTCAGATTCCGAATTTCAGGCCACATCGGCTCGGTTGCAAACGTTCTATGAGAACCTTCCGGTTGTGTCCAGTGTTGCAGTGTCCATCCCAGCCTCCTCAAATAAGCTTGCCTTTGACTGTGTTCCTAGCGAGGACCAACCCGCGCTCAAATTAGGAGCAGGGTCTGCAGCGGGAGCCGCAATACTTGATACGCCGCCAGCAGCTCCTTCCGAAAAAGAAGTAGACTCGCAACCGCCGCGCCAGGGGGCAAGCTATTATTGTCCTCGAGGAACCGTTGCACTTAAGCGCAGTACAGTAGCGGAAGCATTAGCGGCGCAGCGCCTGAATGTGAACGGCGCCGCAGTGCCCCGGCTTGACCGAGACGCAATGCGTCTTTCTTTAAACCGCACCACACAAGAACCTCCGCAGAATCCGGCTGTGAAACCTCATCGATATGCGCATGCGTATGCCAGAGTACCAAATTATGGTGTTTCGGCACGCCTCAACGTATGGGATCCACAAGTTCCGAAAGAGGATATGTCACTATCCCAGGTATGGGTCGTTGGCGGCGACCCGGATAATGGAACATTACAAACAGTGGAGGCTGGTTGGCAAGTGATGAGCTTTTGGGATACTCCATATGCGACAATGTTCGCGTTCTTCACTGCAGACAACTATGCTGCGACAGGGTGCTACGTCCTGCGCTGTACCGCTTGGCCTCCTGGCAGGCAAGAAAGTTTCGTATTTGTTGGCGAAAAAATAGTCATTGCTCGGCCACTTGAGCGTCATAGTATTCTGGGCGGGCAGCAAGCTACTGTTGATGTGCAGTGGGTGCGGAAGGCATCTACTGGTAACTGGTGGTTACGCATAGATAAAGAGTGGGTTGGCTATTTTCCTAAAGTGATATTCGAAGATGGAGCTTTGGCGAGCGCTAGTGACTATATCGACTTTGGCGGCGAAATGGCTGGGTATAAGCCGTCATCGGACATGGGAAGCGGTCGGCACGCCGCAGAAGGAAAGACCTTCGCTGCTTTCCAAAATCGCCTGCAATATATCGGGCTTGATGGACAACTGTGGCCAGCGATCGTCAAGGCGCAAGCAAGTCATCCAGACTGTTATTCGATCACGTTGAATTCACCGGTTGAACCGGAGGCTGACTCAGGTGAGTATTTCTACTTCGGAGGACCAGGCAGCAGGCTTATTCCAAGTACCTGCAATTGACGGGTTCTTGCCGGAGGCGGCAGCGCTGGCCTTCTCAGAAGTCAGCGTGAACGGCATCCATATCCTCAGCCGGAATCGACTCGTCTTATGCATTTCGGGAGCGTAGGTTGATGGGTGTAATTGCATGGGGGACATTCTGGCTTAGATCGTATCCCCACATAAACAGCGCCGCTTCCAGCGATCGCAGCGGTTGCGATGTTTTGTGAAACTCCGTTTTTGGTCCGCTTTGTTTCAGCACCGCTTCGAGCAGCCAACTTGCGCGCAGGTTCCAATGTGCATGCAGGCGTGGGCGGTTGTTTAGACGAGGAAACAGGTATGCGCCGACGCTCGGGTTACGTAGTTTTCGGATCTGTGGAGAGTAGCCTTCTTTGGCAGGCATGCACGGGAAACTCAACGCGTCCGGGAGTTCGGTTACATTGTTCTCGAGCATCCAATGCATGACGAACCAGCACAGCGCAGCCGCCACGCGGCTGTCATAAATGATGAAGTTATCCACCAGCAGTGAATATACCTTGGTCATGCCCGCATTGAAGCGTAGATCCGTTGGCAAGCATTGTATGTCGTCGTCGTCCGAATTGAGCAAGCCAGCGACTTCATGTAGTAGCGCAGTCAGGCCGACAGTCTTGTTCTCCAGCCAAGGCACGTTTCCATTTACCACGCCCCCCCATTGCATCACCGCGATACAGGCGTCGCGCATGCTTTCATCTGAATGTGCTGCCTTCAACGCGCGTTGCATCCGTTGCAGCACTTGTGTATTAGCTTCCAGCGAGTCGGCTGACTTGTCCCCCTCTCGGACTGCGGCGGCGATAGGCCACGCATATTTCCGCATCGCGTCCGCAAGATTGGCAAACTGCGTCGCGTTGACTGTATTCGGACGATAATAGTGATGGGCAAGCAGGGAGTCGTCGCTGAGATGGGGCGCCATCCAAGTGGTGAAGCCCTTCACATGTTCCAGATATTCTGTTTTTTGCATTTTGCCTACTCTTTAAAATTGGGCCAGCATTTGGGGGACGTAAGGGCGCTTTCAAGAATCAAGTCATGTCCGACCGTTTGAGCATGTTCTGCAGTAGCAATCCGTTGATGCTCTTATTTGATCCTCGTTGCCAAGGGTTACCCAGATCGGCGAATTGGCAGTGCGCTGGTCGCTGCCGGTCCTGTATGAAATCGTTGGCCTTGACAGTGCCATCTAGGGAAATAGGAACAAGCACGGCATTGCGATGACCATCGGCGCACCGATCACTAGCGGAAAATGGCGCAGCGAGTGACCTCGGAATCCATGGCCAGCCGCCTGAATGAACGGGAGATGTTATGCGTTTCTTGTGCTCGTGGGCTTATTTGAACGGCGCTTTTCGTTAGTTGGTGTTGAGACAGTCACTGGTTTTCTGATGCTTGCGGCCTGCTCATATTTTCCCTTCGGGGCGGGCTTTTCTGACACGGTGATCTCTAAAAGATCGCCGACTTTGAGCCCCTTCCATTCTTGAGGCGACATGTCGCGGGCGGCTTCAAAGTGTGCAAAATATCGTGTTGATCCATGCTGTACAAAGATAAATGCCGAATCGATTTTCGGTATATTCTGGACCTTGACCTGGACTGTGGTGGTGGCTGCTTCTAGCCTTGCTCGTTGAATGATCACACTAAAAAGTGGAGGGCGGTGGGTGTCATGCGGACGATTCTCAGCCCCCTTCAGGAAGTTCGCATGGCCGAAGAAAACTAGGTTTTCCTTGGCGCGAGAACATGAAACGTTCAAGCGCTGACGGTCAATAATGAAGCTTATATCGCCTAATGTGCGGACCGTGCTATAGAGCACGATATCAGCCTCACTTCCTTGAAAGTTGTCGACTGTATCGACCCGCACGGAAAGACTCGCACCGAGCTTGCGCAGGTCCGATTCCTCTCCTAGATGTCCAGTAACCCGGTTGAGCAGGCGGCGAATCAAGCGCTTCTGCGCCCCATAAGGCGTAATGACGGCAACGTCTTTGTGCAGTTTCCGCTTATGCAGGTGCGACTCTGCCTCAATTAGCCAGGCGAGGATCGCCTCAGCCTCGGCGCGGTTGAATTTGCTGGTTCCTTCGCTCTCTTGTTCTCCGCGTATGTCTTGCCATCGTAGTGGCGACTCAGAGTCAAGGAAGTCATTGCGCGGATGCGTCTTACCGTTGAACAAGCCACGTTGCCCATCGGTGTAATAAAACAGATCAGCGACTAAGTCGCCAATCGGTTCCACCATACGATATTGCTGGTCGAGTCGCCCACGGCAGGACGGTGGTAGGGAGCGATACATGATTTCGAAGAAGCTTTCCTTCAGAAATGTCTCCTCCAAGAAGGGAAGAGCTTCAACACTTTGCTCTTCACGCAATGTTGCCGCGATGCTTGGTGGTAGCTGGAAATGGTCGCCAATCAGAATTACTTTGCGTGTTCTGAGGATTGGGATGAGCAATTCTGGCACTGTCGAACGTCCAGCTTCATCGATAATGGCGACGTCGAACTGCTGCCTGTGCATGCCGTGGCGCTGCCCTGCCAATCCTACGCAAGTTGCACCGACTAGATTGTATTCTCCAATCAGCAACTCTCCTAGCTCCGGATCGAAGCGTTCCTCCAGATCGCGAATTCCTCCCAGCCAATCTTGAAGAAGTGGTGGTGCTGCGCCATCCCGCGCAACGGCTCGCTGGAATGCGGCGACACGTCCTTCATAGTAGGCCTGCAAGCGTGTGTCGGAGCCAAAGGGGCGTAGTGATTCCTCCATCTTTTCCAGCTTACCCACGCGTAGAACGCGCGTCTCGAATTGCGGTGCGTCCGCGAGAAAACGCTTCAGTGCATTGTCGACAGCTGTATTTTGCTGTGACACGACCAGAATGCGCAGTTCGGGATTATCGTCATAAAGCTGGTGGAGCAGTTCAACGATACTGGTCGTTTTTCCTGTCCCTGGTGGACCTTGTATGAGAAATGCGTTCGATTCGACCAATACCTGCTCGATCAAGCGCTTGGATGAGTTTGCGCTGTCGGGCTCGTGCCACTTAGGGTTATGCCAGTTCAGGCCTGCTTTGACCTTGTTCACCCAATGCGGATTTGGTTGGCCCTGGTACCCGGCAGGGTCAATAAGGATCTGCTTGATTGTCTTGTTCAGCAACTTATCCAAGGCGAATGCTTCGAGTGCCTGCTTCTGGCGTATCAGGTTTTGGTAATCCCCGCCTTTGCGCGCGCGCAGACGTAATTGCGCTGGGATCAACGGGGTAAAACCAAAGCGTCCCACTTCCAGCGCTTGTTCACCGGCTGCGCCAATGTCGATCTCGTACATTCCCGTTGCCTTGACGGGCAACGTATATGGTTCGGCAACTTGCAACCAAAGTTGAGCGCCATTGCGGTCTAAACAGGCCAGTTCGAGATTGATTCGGGTGCGGCGTCCGTGCTTTAGATCAGCCTCGAGTTGCTCTGCTAATCCCGTAAGCTGCTGCTCGTTGTCCACGTCAATATTGACCTTGAGCCTGCCTTCCCTGGAATCTCCCGCGCCAAGGTTGACGGTATAGTGGCCGTCTGCGTCCAGCAAGTAATCGGCTACACGTGTCCAGCGTGCAAAGAATTCCCATGCGCGCTCACGCTCTGTGCCGCGTTGGTCGTATAACTCCTGCTGCAGGCAGAAGTGACGGAGGTGGTGGCAACGTTCAACGTCTATGTAGACATCGCCGAGGTAACCGCGCTCAATCGGCTGCAGTTCGAATGGCAGTGAACTCTGTTCTAAGGCGTAGACGTCAGCTGGTGTGATTTCAGAGACAACCAGAAAATCCTCGGTGGCATCGCTCATAGTGCGCACGAGCCATGCGCCAAGCTGGAAATCGATCTGCAGTCGACCCGGACTCATCTCATGGCAGCTCTTTAGGCACCAAGGCGCCTCACTCTCGAGTTCGATGGCGAGTTCAGCCAAATTAGGTTGCCCATGGTCGACGCACAGATAGACTGGCGCGGCTGACTCGTGTTCGAAATTGAGCGACTCCGGCCGTTCGGTCACCGTCAGTGGGGGGGCGTCGCGATTGCTACGGTTCCCGAGCAAGAGGTCGTAGTACAGCGGATAGACCTCCAGCAGGTCGCCAGGTTTATAGGACTTGCCGGGATAGTGCGTTTCGTGGCGAGCCAGACGCGCGACAACACCACTTTGCAATCCGTTATCACGGCGCAGGTTGAATAGTGCGGGGTAGCAGCGCACCTGATAGCCGTGATGGCCCCGCTCGACTCGTTCGACGATTGCCTTACAAGGGACCAATTCGATGATGTGATCGACGTACAGCGAACCGCGCAGTACGGAAGCGCTGAAGAATCTTCCTGACTTATTGGCATGCACGAGCTGGACCGGTATCGCCTCCTGGTCTGGGCAGGACTGTGCAAGCGTCAGTTCTAAGGCATCGGTGACATAGGTGTTGGCATTGCTCACTTGAGACAGCTTCAGGACCTGATCGAAACGGTTGGCGTTTCCATTGAGTTCGTCGCGCTCGACGATGCCGACCTTGCCGACATAGAACCAATCAGCCGGCAGCTTCGCTTCCGGCAAGTCAAAATCGATCAGTTCTGCATAGTTCCCAGCCTGCTCCATCTGATCCAGTCGCGCAACGTACCATGTACAGTAGGCTTGGAATGCGTTTAGACGGGCGATGGCGTCTTCGATCCGTGTCTGTAACATGCGCAAGGCGTTGCGCCGGAATGGGCTGAGATGCTTCTGGTTTAGTTGGCCCTGTAAGTTAAGCTGCAACTTGGGTAAGTCGATCTGAAGAGGTGCGCTCTCTGCCAGATTCCGTCGACATTCGCCAGCGAGCATAGTCTTGATTTGAAGCGCATACTCGCGTTCGGTTTGTGCATTGTTTGCGAGATGCTGACTTAGTTCGTCTTCGCAGGCGGTCTGGAATGCATCACGTCTACGGCGAAGCTCCTGGTGGCGTTCGCGCTGCTGGGAGGTTAGCCTGTCCGCGATCCAGGCATATACGGTAGCGCCAACACTGATTAGGCCGGCAGCGGCCAGCAGAAATCCAATCATCAAAGCTTCCTCAGATATCGCACGTTCAATGACGTGCCATTTATAATTTGCGGTTGTGTGGAAGAGTCCGGCAGTCGTCGGTATCTGTGATGTCTTTTTCGGCCTGCTGACGAACTAGTTCACGTTCATGAGCAAGATGCTCTGCTCGCAGCTGTAGTTCAGCCATTGCTTGTTTATGTTGACGTTCGCTGTCGAGTTCCGCGTTGTCAAGTTCGTGATGGCGTTCGCCAGCCTTAATCAATGTCCTATGCGTTTCCTCGCGCGCCTCAAATTTTCGGGTATCCATAGTCGCGATCACCTGTTTGGTTTTCTGTTCCTCACCACGCAAAGCATAGATTGCGCCTACTGTGTCGCTTACTCTGCCGATGATTTCGGTGACGGGTAGCGCTGCCATAATGCCTGGAGCCTTACTTGGTGTTTGTGGCGATTTTTTGGGAACCGGCTTCTTCATAAAAAACTCCTTTCAGAAATCGACAAGTGAAATTGCAGCCTGAACTTGCTGATGTGCCAGGCGATAAAAAGCTCGTTCGACCCCCGCAAGTCGAGGGCAGCCAGGGGCCGATGTGCGGCGCAGTTTGGTCAACTCTTCGCCGATGTCGTGCACGACTGATTTGCAAGCATCATAATGTTCACGTCGGATGCGAAACTCCTCGCGTTGCTCGTCCAGGTGGCGTTGGCTTGCTGCATGGTGGTGAGCGCGTTCGTGTTTTGCCTCAGCATCCAGAATGTGGCACTGTTTGCGAATCTCCTCCAGTCGCACGCGAAACATGTCGGCTTCGGCGACGAGTTGCTTGGTTATTTCGACGGCCTGACGGTAAGCTGCATAACTACCGATCGCATCAAGCAGGGCGTTGCCCGCATCCAGCCAGGCTAGTAGTAGGTTCGCTTTTGAGGCGGCGCTGCGGCCTAAGCGGGCCGCAGTATGGATCGTACGTACTCCCCGGTATCCACGCTCCACCCGATCCCTGCTTTTCTCGTCAATGCCAAGGGCGTCGGCGAATATGTCGACTGGGCGCATCTTTACAAAAACGGCCAAGCGCTCACGCATTGTCGTCTCCAAGAATCAGGTAGGGGTAGCGTTCCCGCAGTGCGTTCATCAGTGATCCTTCGACCCTCACGTTAAGATATCGTCGATTCACACGGTAGCTTACGGTTAGGCCCATGGGAACGCTGGCGGCGGCTAACGATGGCTCGTCGCCGCAGTCAAGTTGTAGGGGTAATATTCGTACTGGTGCGTCCGCATGCTCTGTATAAGGCAGATCGTCAGCCAGTAATGCGTGTCCGAACAACTCAATGTATGTGCGGTCGGAAGGTGGTGTGGCGGGTGGCCATGGATAGCCATCAACGTTGCTGTATTTGCGTTCGATATCCAGGACGGGCAGAATCGCTCCTGCCTCCTCCGGCCGTAATCGGCTTACCGCAGTTAGTTGTCTGTCGTCGACATTGACGGAAACCGTCTCTGCGTGATGGCCGGGCAAGCGCACCAGCTTAAAATCAAGATATCTCAGTTGACCTTCGAACAGGGCAACGTGGTCGGGCCAGAAATAGGTCAGAAATTTTAGTAGGTCTGCACCGCCGTCGCTTAATAAGAGTTCACCCACAGCAGCCTGTTGGATAAATTGACTAATGAAACGATTTTCTGGCACACGGACGTCGGCGGGAAACGGGAGCGGCGTTGTGTCATGAGAAGGTAGTACAAAGATGTTTTTTCCACAAAAATTGTCTACGCCAACATGCGCAACGAATTCAGGCAGCAGGGTTTCGATCTCGACCATTTGTTGGCCGAGGTCCGTTAGCGTAAATTCTTCGGATAGATAGCCTTGCTTACGCAGATAGTCATATTGTGCTTCGATCGTATTGCGCGAAAGTGCCGTGATTTCGCAGATGGTATCCACAGATGCCCCGGTTGCTAAGGCGCGCAGCAGGAAGCGAGACACTGCTTGCAGGTTTTCGAGCAGTCGTTGCGTCAACCTCAGTTCGTATATCGTGAACGGCAAGCCCAACTGAATAGGGCGACCAAGATGGATAGGGGCGCCGTATGTAGAGGGTTGTTCCATTCTGGCTGCCTTTACTAGAGAATGCCGGGGTAAATACGAAAATGTAGTACAGACGGTGCCTTTTAAACTTTAGCAATATTCTATAAGCAGAAGCATATCATCTTGCCTAGTGGAAAAAAATCACAGATTCTCACATCTTCAACAGACTAATGGGCCAGTTTACTTGCCGTTGGAAAATTAGCGACCGTGTTTGACACGAAGTCGCTCGCTGTAGGGCTTTAGGCCGAATTGGACTTGATCTGAACGATTCAAGTTGGCTTGGCGGGCAGTGAGTTCTCTCGACGTGTTGATTATCTTGTATCGTTGCCATCGTCTGCGGATGGTTGTGTAAATTTTAGAGTGAAGATACGCGTGCAAACGAAGCCCTGTAATCGCATCGGATGGCGCCTTTGGAGCAGGTACCGGGTGTACATGGTACGAGGGCCGTGCTGCAATCATGGATTTGCAAGCTCATTCTCCCAGTTCATGTGATCGGGTTTAGGGTAGCCAACACCCATGTCAGCGGCGTGCTGCGACCACGTCGGACTTTGCACGATACGGGAAAAATGCGCGGTCGCCTAGCCATGACAAGTCAGTTTGAATCAGTTCTGGGCCGCCACACGCTTCGTGCTGAGCTGAACCAAGTGCCCACCAACGGCAGGAGTCTGGCGCCACATCTGCTGGATTGTCGGCTTGAATGGATGGCCGAGGAGCGATTCGAACTTGGTGGCCTTCGTGTGGTGTCCGCTTATGGGGAAAGACCCGAGCAAGTGGAATGCGATGGGTGGCTCTGCGAATTTGATATTGAACTGCCGGAGTTAACCAAGTCGCAGATCCGGATGTTGGCGGCCTCTCGTGATCCTATTGGCGATAGGTCCTGATACAGTTTTCGACCCAATGAATCACCTCGCTCCAGACCCACGCAGAGGAACGCCCGCAAAGCTTGACTGGTGCGGGGAACTCGCCCTTTTTGATGGCGTCGTAGACGCTGCTGCGCGACATTCCACAAATCGCGAGCACTTCCCTCAGGCGGATCAAGCGCAGGTCTTGCTGGTAGGTCATGGCCCGCCGGTCTTGCGGCTGTATTGCTGGTATCCCTACTGGATCCTTGCTACGCAGGGCTGTGTTCACCGTCGCACGCGCTGGCACCGGGCTGTCTTGTTTGGTATGGATCATGTTGACCACCTTTAGCCCGGCGTGTGAATCTCGACATCGCTGTCGGCCCATTTCGACCGCAGGGCCTTGCCGACGGCGTCCAGCATATGCTCCACCGCGCGTAGCGGAACCACTTCACGTTCTGAACGTACGGGCCAGATTTCGTTGGCGTAATTGGTGCAGACTTGCGCCATGTCCGGCTCGCGCACCACTGCCAGCGCGTAGCGTTCGCCATCGGATTGGGCCAGGAACACTCCACCGCTGCCGGAGTGGATTGCTTCATCTACCGCGTCACGCAAGGCATATAGCGCTGCGAGATCGCCAACCAATGCGGCGACGTCGTCGTCACGCGACGGTCCAATGATGTGCAACATCAGCTCGCTCATGTCTTCCTCCTGATGGTTACGAATTTCGTTATGTCGAAACTCATGATCCAGTATGTCGTTGACTGGATAGGTAGACAAATGGAATCCGGCCTTGATGTCGAATAGATCAATGTCTGGCTGCTGGCCCGGTTGCGGTTGATTTTAGCGGCTAAAAAATGGCACGCGGAGACCCACGGCGCAGCCGCGTTCTTTGATGCAAATCAATGTGCGGATACCGGGCGGTGTGAGGATGGCTTTGACGCCATCCGAGTCGACAAGGGAGAGAACCATGGCACGCATCTTTCAATTTCCTACGCCGCCCAGAATGCGTGGCCGACGGGCGAATTCTCCGGGCAAGGCGGACGCGCGCAGTCCTAACCATAATGCGGGAGCAAACCCGATCCTGCAGATACTGCTTGGTTTGATTCTGTTTGTGGCGATCTGCACATGGCCAATATTTCGATGGCTCCTGTTCGCAGATTTGATGGTGCAAGTTCTGCGCATGGTTTTTCTCAGCGGTTGGGGAAGTTTTGCGGCCTTCTTGCATATTTTGTTTGTCTGCGTCGTTGCGTATCTGATGTTGGTCATGGTGCCGGCGTCGCCCAAATAAACGACCACACAGTTCATTTCCTTTTAGGGAGCAGCATGGCGGAATTTTTTGGATGACCGGCGCTATCAAGGAACGACGCGGCCCCAATGCCGTGCTGCGAAAGCTGCCGGCCCGTTCGGCGGGTAAAGGTGACATCGTGGCTGGCAAAGGGGGATCGCCAACGGCAGAGGCGGCGCAAGGTGGGCCGCTCATGCTGTCGCTCGACCTGATCGATGAAGATCCTCTTCAGCCGCGTACGAAGAATAATCCGGGATTTTCTGCGTCAAGTCTCACCGAGCTCTCCGCCGCGATCCTGCTGCGTGGTGTGAAGACGCCTATTTCGGTGCGCCCAAACCCTGAGGCCCCCGGACGCTTTCTGATCAATCACGGCGCACGACGCTTCCGTGCTACGCGTCTGGCAGGGTTGACACACATTCCCGCATTCATCGATACCAGCTACAGCCAGGCTGACCAGGTTGTTGAGAACCTGCATCGCAATGAACTGACGGCGCGCGAGATCGCCGATTACATTGGCCGCGAGTTGGCGAAGGGATTGCGCAAGGGGGAAATCGCCCGCCAAATTAGCAAGTCGGCGGCATTCGTCACGCAACACGCGGCGCTGTTGGATCTACCTGACGCCATTGCGGGAGCCTTTAGCGCAGGGCGGGTGCGCGACGTCACGCTGGTGAACGAGTTGGTGTTTGTCCATCGCAAGTCCCCCTCCGAGGTAGCGGATTGGCTGGCGGATGAGACCCAGGAAGTAACGAGACGTTCGGTGCGCATGCTGCGAGCCTTTATCGAGCATAAATTGGAACTGCGTCTGCCATCCGGTGAACCGGAGGCGGACGATCCGGTGGTTGTGATCGCCGGAAAGAATATTGCTGTAAATGATGGGGGGCACTTGTTAAAACCATTGCCTTGGGTGAATCCGGTGCTGGCGGTACGGCATCGGGGCAGGGAGGGGCGGCTGCTAGTTCGACGCCGTCCTTCCGCTGTTGGTAAGGCCTGGCTGCGGTACGACGACGATTGTGAGTTGGCGGAGGTCGACCTTATCGACGTTCAGCTCATAGCATTGGTGGAGGGTTAAAAATGCATGACAACCAATTGGTACGGAGTCTGAACTGGGCCGCGCCGCCTAGATCCGCGAAGCATGGCCCAACAATAGAAGGCACTGGCCACATGACAATCGTTCAGCGGGGAACTGTGTAATGAAGCAACGCATATTGGTAATGAACGGGCAGCGTATAGTCCAGAGCGAATTCGATAGTCAGTGGACTACCACCAAGGTAGGCAAGGCCGGCCAGCTTCAGCCCGGGATCTATAACCTTAGCGCAGCTATCCCTGCCAGTAAGGACAAGACTTACGATGGCGTCGTGGTGCACAGCGATCAAGAACACGTCTACCAGCAAGTCGGCAAAACCTGCATTCGTCACTCTGCCCACGATTTTTCGAAGTTACCGTCGATTGGGACTCATGCCGCTATTCGGTACGACGCCAACCAGGCGACGGCCGGGCAGGAGACTGTCAATCGCGGTCGGGGCGTCAAAAGGTGATGTTGCCGCCCTGTCGACGAGGTCCGGAGCGAGGTAGTTCTTCGTAGGTGACAACACCGAAAATTCACCACATATTGAAGGCTAGGAAGCCCCCCTCGCCGAATCAAGAATTTTCAATCGTGCGGCCTTGCTGAAAGCAGCGCCGTCCTGTCTAATGTCGATTGTCAATAAATCAATTCTTCAACTTCAGCAATGATAGACACAACATTAGCCAAGCTAACGCATGAGCACCGCCTTACTTGAACAAATCACGACCGCCTTGGCGCAGTTTTCGAGCGCCACGCGGTTGTACGCGTTGACGCTGGGTGACGACGACGCGGACCTGGGGTCCGGCGGCCTGTTGGTGGAAGCTTTTTCCGCCGATGACGTGGTGCAGGGCACTGGCGCGCGCGACATCATCGTGCTATCGACTAACGCGCACGTTGAGTTGGCGCCCTTGCTGGGCAAGCCGGCCAGCCTCGAAGTGAGCCTGGCGGACGGCAGCCGTACCAGCTTCAGCGGTGACATCACGCAGGCGGCCATGCTGGGCAGTGAAGGGGGCCTGGCGCGCTTCCGCCTGCGCCTGACGCCGTGGTTGTGGCGCCTGAGCCAGGTCCGCAACAGCCGCGTATGGCAGGACAAGACGGTGATCGAGATTGTCGAATCGGTCTTCGAGGCTTATCAGCCGCTGGCGCAATGGCGCTGGAGCGAAGAGGTCGATAGCTTCCTTGCCGATGTGCCGGCGCGCAGTTACTGCTGCCAGTACCGCGAGTCGGACTACGACTTCGTGCTGCGCCTGCTGACCGAGGAAGGCCTGGCCTGGCGCTTCGAGGAAACAGAGGAGGGCCTGTACCTGGTGCTGTTCGCCGACAGTAGCCAACTCAGCGCAGTGCCGGAGGACGCCAGCAGCGAGGTTGGTGCAGGCATCCGCTTCCACGGCGTACGCGCCGGCGAGCAGCAGGATACGATCCAGGCCTTGCAGGCGCGGCGTCGCGTTTCGGCCACATTGACCACATTGCTCAGCTACGATTACAAGTCCAAGAAAGCCGTCAGCGGCAGCGCGCCGGCGACCAGGCAGTTTGCCAAACTGCCGCAGTTGGAAAACTTCGACGTTCCCGGCCAATACGCGTACGCCAGTAGCGGGCTGGCGCAGCACTACGCCGAATTGCAAATGCAAGCACGGGAAGCGCGCAGCCAACTGTGGCGTGGCCGGTCGACGGTGCGCACGCTGGCTGCCGGTCGCCGCATCATTGTCACGCAAGGGCCGCTGGCTTCAGCCGAAGGCGCTGCTGTGCCGGCCTATACCGTGTTGCGGGTGACTAGCGTTGGCGTCAACAACCTGCCGTCGCCGGCCCAGCATGGCTTAGCTGAGTTGTTCGGCCCGATTCCGGAGTTACTGGAAGAATTGGCGCCGGAGCGCGATGCCGACTTTGCGCTGGTAATCGAACAGGCGCGGAAGACTGGGTATGCCAATAGCTTCGAAGCGGTCGCCGCTGATGTGATTTGGCGGCCGCAATTGCCGGACAGCGATGGCCGCAATCATCCGAAGCCGACGGCGTCGGGTGCGCAAAGCGCGATCGTTATCGGCGCGGATGGCCTGGACCAACCGTCCGGCGCCGACGAACTGCATTGCGATGCGCTGGGCCGCGTGCGCATCCGCTATCACTGGCAGGACAGCGGCGACGCCACCTGCTGGGTGCGCGTGGCGCAGCGTTCGGCCGGCGGCGGCATGGGCAGCCAGTTCCTGCCGCGCGTGGGGCAAGAGGTGCTGGTGCAGTTTATTGAGAACGATATCGACCGGCCCATCATCCTCGGTGCCTTGTACAACGGCCAGGGCGAGGGCGGTGTGGCGCCGACCCCGGCGGGACAGGTTGTAGGCGAGAGCCAGGCGACGCTGTTCAAACCGGCCAGCGATCATGCGCCGTCGGCGCAGGGCAATCTTGCTGCGGGCAACAGTCCTTTGTGGCATGGCGCTTCCGCCGACACGGCAGGCCACGGCAACGCGGCGGCGCAGTGGGGCATGCGCAGCAAGGAGTTCGGCGGTTCCGGCTACAACCAGCTGCTGTTCGACGATACCGATGGGCAAGGCCGCGTGCAACTGCGCGCGACGCACGCGGCCAGCGAGCTGACCCTGGGCCATCTGATTCACAGCGCTGACAACTATCGAGGCAGTCTGCGCGGGCAGGGCGCCGAGCTGCGCACCGACGCGTATGGCGCGGTGCGCGCGGCCGGCGGTTTGTTGGTATCGAGCTATGCGATCAGTCACAGCGCCAGCGAGCGCGATCCGGCGGGCGACAACACGGCCGGCATCGCGCTGCTGAAGCAGGCGGTGCAGCTGGGCCAGACATTCAACGATGCGGCCAAGACGCATGAGACGGTAGTGCTGGCCACGCACATCGGCGCCAAAAAAGCCGATCAGAGCGCGCTGGATGCCAAGGCGGCACCGTTGAAGGCGATGCTGAATGCGGCGTCGGGTATGGTGGGCAATGCCAGCTGGAGCGCGGCCAAGGCCGACGCCGAGGAAAAGAAAACCGAACCCGGAGATGATCAATTGCCGCATGCCAGTTCGCCGATCATCTCCGTCAGCGGCAAGACGGGCCTGAGCGTGACCGCAGGCCAGGCGATGCAGATGTCCAATGGCGAAACGATCGCCTTGATGAGCGGCGCCGACACCCAATTCGTCAGCGGCGGGCAGTTGCGCGTGCAAACCCGACAGGCGATTGGCGTGCTTGGCGGCGCGGTCAAAGCGGGTGAGAGCAATCTCGGCGTGCAAATGATCGCCGCCAAGGATGCTATCGATATCCAGGCACAAGCGGATGTGCTGAATGTGCAGGCGCGCGATGAGATCAATCTTGTCAGCGCCAACGCGTTTGTCGATTGGGCTGCTGCAAAAAACATTACGCTGTCCACGGCGGGCGGGGCGAATATCACTATCGAGGGTGGGAATATCACAGTGCAGTGCCCTGGGAAAATAACCGTTCATGCAGGCACGAAAAATTTCTCAGGACCTGAAAAATTAGACCGCCCGTTGCCTAAGCTGCCGCGCTCAGTTTGTATAGAGTGCCTTATGAAGGCGCTTGCGTCTGGAAGTGCGTTATCGCTTAAGTAGAAAGAAAGATATGTATTTCGCTGTTGAGACCTGTAATCCACGCACTGTTCATTCTGAAATTATGCGAAGAATAGAAAGTCGTCCTGATTGGAACTGGATGGCGCTAGTTGATGGTGCATTTGACTTTGGAAGTAAAAAACGGTTGATTCGCCCTGATTCGATTAAACTCTTTGATAAAGAGATCCTGAACGAGGTGGCTGAAGCATCCCCATATATCATTCAATTTTTTCCTAAAGATGTTGAACGGGTCAGCTCAGAAATAACTTTTCTTTCCAAACACAGGCAAGATCGGCCGATGTTAAGTTTCTTTTCCTCTAAGTATTCCGCATTAGAAATTGCTGAGAGGTGGAGGAAGTTCTTGAATGCAAGTTCGGTAGATGGTACTGATTTTATTCTTAGATTCGCCGATACGCGAGTACTGGAGTATCTTTCTAGCTGCTTGCAACGCCATCACTGGAGTGGAATTACCAATCTACTTGAGGAGTGGGTGTATATAAATAGAAGCGGCGAGATTCAAGATGTGAAAATATCGAAAGATGAGTATGTTGACACTCGTGTCTTTCAGTTATCTACCTTGGAATTTAATAGTTTGGTTGAGTCCGCCGAACCTGATTGTTTGATAAATATTTTGCATAGAGACTACTCGGAGATTGTTCCTAATGAACGTAAGGATATATTTTTCAATAATGTGAAGAGAATTTGTGAATTTTCTAAAATAAACGGGGTAGAAAATTTTCGCGATATATTGAGCATGGTTATATTTGGTTTGGTCTCAGTTGTGGAGATTGAGAAGGATAAAGATGTTGCCAAATTGTTGAGCGATGCCAAGTGGGTTCCAGGAGACTTAATTGATAGCCTTGATGAAATATTGAAACAGCCATCATGAATATAAAATCAAAAGTATTTCTTCGTCTTCAATTGATTTTTTTTCTATTGGTTTTTGTTGGATGCGGAAAAAATAATGCCAGTATAGAATTGTGTGGACTTAACTATACTAAAAGGAACATAGAAGACTTTTCGGTAAATGGATACAGCGGCGCTAGCATATACGCTAACGGCGGCGGAGGTAGTTTTGTATGTTGTGTTTTGTTGCCTCGTCAGTGGAGTAAGGATCTGACAGTTACGGTAAGGTGGAACTATGATGAGAAAAATTCCACCGGCCCCAAGGAACGAATTGTTGCCGTTCCAAAATATTCCGAAGGGGATATTGGTTTTTTTGCCGTTCATTTTTATCCTGACGATACGGTAAAAGTTTTAGTCACCACAAAAACAAATCAATATCCCGGTTATCCATATCCGCGTCCGAGTGAGTAAAATGCCGACTATTTCACCAAATATATTTCCTGGTAAAGGATTGCGGCCGCTGAGTTCGAAGGAGATAATGCAGCGTGCTAAAGCATTAAAATGCTCCACGGAAAAAGACAGCGCACCATCTTGTAGTGGGCAGGTAAATGTTGGAATTTTTTTTGACGGAACCGGAAATAACATGGAGGCGGATTATAGGAAGCCTGCCTTGGATAAAAGAAAACATAGCAACATCGTAAAGCTATTTAATACTTTTCCGGACAACAATGCAGGTGGTTTTTTTCGGTATTACATTCCGGGTGTTGGAACACCATTTCCTCAGATTGGTGACACAGGGGGCACCTTTGGGAGTGCGTTTGCTTGGGATGGGGAAAATAGGCTGACTTGGGCCTTGACTCGTTTGCTAAATACACCTCATCTATTTGTGAATAGATCGATGATGTTGGATGACGCGCGATCGGCAACGATTGCTAATAATATGGCCTCTGTGTTCACCCCACCAGCATTGAGACGCGAAATAATGCGTAACTGGCAGAAAACTTTAATGCAGGCAATCGCAAACAAGAAGCCTGCCGTTGAAGTAATAAATCTTTCTGTTTTTGGTTTTTCGAGGGGCGCGGCAGAGGCGAGGGCCTTTTCAAACTGGTTATTTGAATCATGCGAAAAAATTCAGGGGCAATGGTTTTTTGCGGGGATTCCAATACGTTTGAGTTTCTTAGGCATTTTTGATACGGTTGCGTCAGTTGGAATTCCCAATACTTTACCAAATTTCTTCATGGAGGGGCATCAGTCCTGGGCGGATGGAAATATGGAAATTCATCCTGCAATAGAACAGTGTGTGCATTTTGTCGCTGGTCATGAGGTGCGCGCATCTTTCCCGCTAGATTCTGTTCGTGTAAATGATAAATATCCGCCGAACGCTAAGGAAGTGATGTACCCAGGTTCGCACTCCGACGTTGGCGGAGGGTATGCGCCGAATGACGTGGGAATTGCCCCGAGCGTCGAAGATTTTTTAGCAATAATTCCCGGTGCGCAAATGTATCAGGAAGCCCGAGTGGCCGGTGTTCCCTTAAGACCCTGGAACGAACTGCCTGACGCCGTGAAACGTGACTTTACTCCTGCCGAGAAAACGGTAATTGGGTTTAATAATTACATAAAATCTGCCGCAATTTCATCGGGCCCAGTAGAGGATTTACACAAAAAGAATATGAGCTTGTATCTGAGTTATAGATATAAATATAGAAATAATACGTCATCCCTTCCTTTTTATGGGAGGGCAAGCGCGGAATATAAGCGCTACATTACCATTACTAGCGAGACTTTTAATAAAAGGCTGCGTCGACTCAATGCTTATCCATTTTCGCCGACAGATAATAAATACTCCGCAATGGACGCAGTGGCCATGCAGAATAAAATGACAGTTGCTGCAGGGTTTGGAGAGCAGGACGAAAAGGAAAATTCGCAATTATATGAGGTTATTAGATCTTTGGATGAGAAGAGGTTGAGCAAAGATATAGAGGATTTCTTTGGGAATTATATTCATGATTCGATGGCGGGTTTTATTGCCATGGGAGGGAGTTCCACCAATGAATATTTGATTAATGGGCAAGGGATAATGCGATTCAGAAAGATTTTCAAAGGAAATGGATAGCCCGGGTGGTTACATCTGAATTAATAATTCTTATCTTTTCTGGGCAAGCTGACCAGCCTCGAAGTGAGTCAGTCGGAAAAAACTAGGTGAGCCGACTAAGCAGACAGCCCCTCAGCTACACAGGTTCCCGATTTTATGGCTGCGATATAGCGCGGCTAGACCTCAGTTGTTTGAAGGCGTTTTCGCTCGTTTCCACTTTGATTTGTGTGCTGTCTCGGTAGCCTGCTTGTGGCTGGCTAAGCGATACTGCATGACCGTAACGGACAACGATGCGAAAGTCGCGATAATGGTCACCCATCCCGGCCCGATATCTCTGGTGCTGGCAAGCGATAGCAGGCCTTCTTGGTTGAGCAGCCAGATTGATGCAAACAGCGCGGGTATGAAAACTCCCTGGGCGGCCAGAAAAAATACAGAAAACGCCCGTAGTACAATAACTGTGATTGTTGTGGCGCGCACCTTGAATAAACTCATCAGGCAAAGACTGCCTAAGAATGCTTGGACAATATCTAGTAGTGCCTGCTGGCTACGGTCTACGAAGGTATCGCTGCTCCAAAAATTCAGGAATGATAGTGGTACTAAGCAAACCAGAAGTAGCCAGTAAAGGATTTGTATTCGCCAAGTCGGGGGATCTTTTTCCCAGAAAAAAACGGTGAAGGTCATGCCCCCACAAATTGCCAGGCCCAAAACGGATAGCTGTGTGTAAATGTCTCCAAATTTTTTGTAAACAGCGCCTTGCCCGATTTCTGATGCCAAACCGCTACGTATGTCTAGCAAATCTATTAGAGGCCCAGCAGAGAATATCGTTATGTAGAGAAGTCCTAGCGATATCGCTATCCCACCCAGAGCAGCGAGGAATTTACGTAGAAGCGTATGCATCGGGCACTCTCCTTTACGAAATAGCTGGTTTACGCATGCGGTTCCCAGCGCTCGCGGGCGCTATGCGTTCTTTGGCACACCCGCTACAGTACCCGGCGAAAGGATCTTCGTCTAGTTGTCTAGTTATTAAATTTATGTGCGGGCATAAATCTGTATCGGTGCGTCGATCCGCGCGCGGCTCTAGGTACTTCGTTCGACTGCGGGCTGCACACCGGCGAGTTAATCGACCCCAAGCCCAGTGCGCGGACCAGAGCATGCGTTTCAAGGGCCCGGTAAGCGCCGCCATTGTCGCTCAAGAACTCCGGCTTCGCAGAGCCGATGCTGGCGTGGCCAAACCGAGCCTCGACTGCTTCCTCCAGGCTCGCCAGACAAGCCTCGCGCAGCCCAGGTAAGCCACGCGATGATCGCAGCAGTCTTTCATGAACACGCCAGTGACGACCTCTCTATTGTCGCAAGCGCTCTCGAATCCATCGGAACACCAGCGCAGATTCGGCTCGGCCACGGCAGGCAGTCGGAGCCAGGATATGCTCTTTTTGAGGAAATTTATATGCGCACAACAACGGTGAAAAGCGTCGCAGCGCAGATTGTGAATGTGACTATCGCGTTGAGCAGCGTAATGCGATAGTTTGTTTTCCTTTCCCCATTGAGCTTGCTTAATGTGAGCTCGACTTCTGCGCGAATCGATGCCGCACACATTTGCGCAGCACTAATCAGCATGTCGTTAGTGGCGGTTGTCGCCCCTGCCAATGATGCGTTAACGATGCGCTGAGCCTTGTCGTTTGCGTCGATTCGCCATCGGTCGCAGATGGCTTCCATCTCTTCCTTAAAATGATCGAGTTGCGCCTGCTGCGCGTTGGCGCTGTCCTGTAACAACCGATGGTTGATCGTCTGTAGCACCAGTATCGGATCGTCGCGCGCGACGGCGATGCCGTGCTTTGCTGCGATTTCCTTGATCAGTTCCTCAATTCGGTCAGACATCAGATCACCGTTGAATTGTCGAGTTGGTCAAATAGTTGGCCCTTGATTATTTTGAGTCTTTGGCGCGTCATGATAGTGAGCGAACTCAAGGCTATTGCTTCGTCAAACGTCAATCTGGCTTGCAGCATATCGCTCAAGTCCCGTCCGTAGGTCTCACTCTTCAGTTGCGGAATGCGCAATATCGAAGAGACGCGATGCTTGTTCATCAGATACGCCTTCATGTGCTCAAAGTCGCGCCCTTCGTGTTCAATGGGCCCGTAAAAAGGATTGAGCCAAGTCACAAAGAGCGTCTGCTCGGGAAACTGTCCCGTTAGATGTGCAAATCCGCTCACCGTATCGAGCAATGCCTGGCCGCCGGTGATGACTGTGTGGACGACTAGCTGGTGGCCGAGATCCGCCAACACCGATGGAACCTGATTGCTGATCAGGTAGTGCGACAGCGGGACGAATGAACTGGCCCCGCTGTCGATCACTACCGAGTTGGACTGGGGCGCCAGCAGTTCAATGAGATCGTCGAACTTGCGCGAGTTGATCTCGTCGTCTTCCATTACCTGCAGGCGTCGCACATCGAGCGACGTATAGCCGTGAAAGGTTGCGTTGACCGGGTCAATGTCAATACACATCGGCTTTTCAACCTTCGCTGCGATGCGTTGGGCGACTGTCGCTGCAATGAAGGATTTCCCGACGCCGCCTTTTCCTTGAAGGGTGATATGGATCTTGGCCATTACAGTAACTCCTCTTTGTTGGGGACTGGGTTGAACGTGAAACCAGCGTGGACGGCCGGCTTCGGCGATGTGGCCGCAATTGTTTTTTGTGCCTGCTGTTTCTCATCGAGCGCATAGGGAGACGAGCCCTCGGGACAAAAAATGTATCGGTGAACATATCGCAGGAACGCGTCGTAGCGGAATGCAATGCGCTTCGATTCGAATAGGTTGGACCATATGGTTTTTATCGGGTAGCCCGAAACCAGGGCTGCGCGCACATCGTCGGCCGCCGCGAGAAAGGCCGCCAAATTGCGGTCGCGCCTGGTGGTTTCTCGCCGCCGTAGCCAAGCGCCTAGTTGCTCTGGATACTCTTTCGTCATCGTGGTGCCCATCCTAGGAAACGCTGTTGAAACGCGGTTCTATCGCGGTTTTCACGCTGTTTATCGCGGTTTTTCGTCAACTCTTCGCGGTTGCAACGCGGCTGTAACGCGGTTAGAACGCTTTCGATATATTGGTCCCTCTAAGCGTCGCCAGTTTGATCTGGCACAAGGGGACAACAGCGCTTCAACCGCTATCCTACAGCGGATAAAACGTGCGAAAAACGCGGGCAGGATATGTGAAGTTAGCTAACCGGCGAGCCGGTTATCTATCTTCACTTCCCTTATTCGCGCCTGCGGCGCTCAACGGGAACCTGCTCTGCGAGGCCGGGCGGCTGCCGCCGCCAAGTGCGCAAACCAAGGAGCCAACACCATGGACCCGATCAGCAAAACACCGACCCGAAAAGCGCGCCAGCTGCGTGTGCCGGTGCTACAGGAAGAGGCGGCCGCCATCCGCCAACTGGCCTCTGCAGCGGGTCTGCCGGTGGCGGCGTATCTGCGCAACGTCGGCCTCGGCTACCGGGTACACGGCATCCTGGACCACCAGCGCGTCGAGGAGTTGGCGCGTATCAATGGCGACCTTGCGCGGCTGGGTGGCCTGCTGAAGCTGTGGCTGATGGATGACCCGCGCACCGCCCAGTTCGGCGAGACAACCATTCTTGCGGTGCTGTCGAAGATCGAGGACACGCAACGCGAAATGCAGAACATCATGCGAGACGTGGTTGTGCCGACAGCCGCGCGCAAGCGTCTTTAGCGGCTAAAGCGCATGTGGTGCAACCATGATCGCCAAACAGGTTCCAATGCGGGCATTGAAGCGCAGCGACTACGCCGGCTTGCTGCGCTATCTGCTCAATACGCAGAACAAGAACGAGCGCGTGGGCGAAGTCCGCGTGACGAACTGCCAGTCTGCCGATCCAATGGTCGCTGCCATCGAAGTCCTGAACACCCAGTCGCTGAACCAGCGTGCCACCGGCGACAAAACCTATCACCTGGTACTGAGCTTTCGCGCTGGCGAACAGCCGGACGCCGTGACACTGCGTGCGCTGGAAGCCCGCGTTTGCGAGGCGCTAGGCTACTCGGAGCACCAGCGCGTCAGCGTGGTCCACCACGACACCGACAACCTGCATGTCCACGTCGCCATCAACAAGATCCACCCGGTCAAGCACACGATGCACAGCCCTTACAACGATCACATCACGCTGGGCAAGGTATGTCAAAAACTGGAGCACGAGTATGGCCTGCAGCGTGACAACCATCGCACCGGAAAAACGCATGCGGAAAGCCAGGCTGGCGACATGGAGCACCACGCAGGAGTCGAGAGTTTGATCGGCTGGATCAAGCGAGGTTGCTGGAGCGAGCTATCGAGCGCCACCAGTTGGGCGGAGCTGCACGAGGTGATGTTGGCCAACGGCCTAAGGCTGCATGAGCGGGGCAATGGCCTGGTCATTACCGCATCCGACGGCACGACGATCAAGGCTAGCTCGCTGGACAGGCAGTTCTCGAAAGCCAAGTTGGAGCAGCGGTTCGGCCGTTTTCAGGCTCCCCCGGAGACGGATGGTGCGCACGAACCGGCCCAACGATATGAACACAAGCCTTTCCGCTTCCGCGCCGACACGACTACGCTCTTCAAACAGTACAAGGCACAGCGTGAATCAAGAGGCCGGGAAGACTGCCGAACGCGGGAATGGGCCGAGGCACGCGAGCGCAAGAACCAACTGATCGCCGCCATCAAGCGTAAGGGCAAGCTCAAACGGACTGCGATCAAGCTGCTGTCGTGCGACACGGTCAGCAAGCGGATTTTGTTCGCCGCCGTCGGCAGAACGATGTTGTCCGATATCGAGCAAGCCAATCGTGAGTATTTTAAGGAACACCAGCGTATTTATCTGAAGTACAAACGTGCGACCTGGGCGGACTGGCTGCACGCCGAAGCGACACGAGGCAACGAGGAGGCCTTGTCCGCGTTGCGTTCGCGTGAGGGCGCCGACAGCAACGGCATCAACACGCTTGCAGGCCGGCGCCGCAACAAGGCGCAGCATCCCGGCGCTATCGATGGCGTCACCAAACACGGCACGATCATCGTCTGTGCCGGCAAGACGGTGCTGCGCGACGACGGCAACAAGCTGGCCGTCACGCGTGGCTTCGAGGAGGCGGGATTGAAGGCGGCGTTGCAGTTTGCTGCGGAACGGTACGGAACGTCGCTGCGGGTGGACGGAACGGACGAGTTCCGGGAGCGGATCGCGCGCGCCGCAGCGAATGGCCGGCTCTCCATCACATTCGACGATGCGGCGCTAGAAGCGCGCAGGCGCGAACTCATTCAAACGGCGACAACCAAGGAGGCAAGCAATGAACCCAGACAGCACCCACGGCAGGGACGACCTGCTGACAGCGGCATTCAGGCAGATGGAAGAGGGCAACCCGGCGGCCACGGCGCCGGCCGAGCCACCGACGGCCGAAAGCCGAACGTTGGCGGGCTTGGAAAAGCGCCGCCGCCCGAATCCCAGAACCGTCTGCGAAGGATGTCCCAACTCGGTATGGTTCGCATCCCCGGTCGAGGTGAGGTGCTATTGCCGGGTGATGTATCTCGTCACGTGGAGCAGCAAGGACCCGCAGCAGATCACCGCATGCGACGGCCTGTTTCTGGGGCAGGACAGGTAACGAAGAAAGCCGGTCGCGCGCTGGCCGAGCATTCGCAGGCGAAGGCGGCGCGAAAACGAATCGGAGTAAAGCCGCCACCGGCAGGGCGTGGCCGCTTGCGCGCGTTGCGTGACGTTGAGGCTACCGGAGCAGGCGATCCAATGCGGCCGGCCGACACGAAGGGCGTCGCCAACCCCGTTCGGCAGAAAAACACTTCCGCGAGCCAATCTGTTCCGCAGCACGAAACCTCAGCACTTGCAGCCTCGGCGAAATACGTGTTTGAGCGGGAGCAAAGAAGGAGGACTTTATCCGATATACCGAAACACATTGTCTATGATGGATTTCAAGGACCGGCCGCTTTCGCTGGGCTGCGCACCGTCGATGACCAACAGCTCGCCCTGCTCAAGCGCAGTGGCGAAATCATGGTCGTGCCGGTCGACGATGCGACGGCGCGGCGGCTCGCGCGCCTCGCGCGAGGCGACATGGTGACGGTCGCCCGCAACGGCACCATCAAGATCAAGGGGAGAAGCCGATGAAGGACCGCTTCAACAACGCCGTCGGGCCGCAGGTCCGGTTGCCGGCCAAACGTACCAAGATCGCAATCCCGATCTTGGCCTTGTCGGTGCTGGGCGCTGGTCTGCAAAGCGCCACGCAATTCTTCGCGCACAGCTTTAAGTACCAGGCGGCGCTGGGCCGTCACTACAACCAGCTCTATGCTCCCTGGGATATTTTCAGATGGGCTGTACGCTGGTACGGCATGTATCCCGATGCATTCATGCGTGCGGGTAGCATCGGTGTGTGTGTTGCGGGGGGAGGGCTGACCATACTGGTGGTGGTAAAGATGGTGATGGCGAACACCGCGCAGCCAAATGAGTATCTGCATGGGTCGGCACGTTGGGCCAACGTTAAAGACATCCGCGCCGCCGGGTTGTTGCCCAGGACTCGGACATTGGTCCAGCGGCTTGCCGGCAAGCTGCTGGCCCGCCACGACGGCGTGTATGTCGGCGCATGGATAGACCGGAAGGGCCGCACGCACTACCTGCGCCATGACGGCCCTGAGCATGTGCTGACCTATGCGCCGACCCGTTCCGGCAAAGGCGTCGGTCTCGTTGTTCCGACTTTGCTGTCCTGGAGCCGGAGCGCGGTCATCACGGACCTGAAAGGGGAGTTGTGGGCTCTGACGGCTGGATGGCGTCAGAAGCACGCGCGCAACAAGGTGCTGCGATTCGAACCCGCGACCGCGACTGGCAGCGTTTGCTGGAATCCGCTGGACGAAATTCGAGTCGGCACGGAGCACGAAGTAGGCGATGTACAGAATCTCTCAACGCTGATCGTCGATCCCGATGGCAAAGGGCTGGAGACGCACTGGCAAAAAACCAGCCAAGCGCTCATTGTCGGCGTGACCCTGCACGCGCTGTACAAGGCCCGCGCCGAGGGGACTACCGCCACCTTGCCAGCGGTCGATGCGATGTTGTCCGACCCGAATCGTGCGATCGGCGAGTTGTGGATGGAAATGATCACGTATCCCCATGTGGACGACAAGAACCATCCCGTCATCGGTGCGGCTGCGCGCGACATGCTGGACCGGCCGGAGGAGGAAGCGGGATCGGTCCTGTCCACCGCGAAGTCCTACCTTTCCCTGTACCGCGATCCTATCGTCGCGCGCAACGTGAGCAAGTCCGAATTTTTCATTCGGGACCTGATGAACCATGACAGCCCCGTGAGCCTTTATATCGTCACGCAGCCCAATGACAAGGCCCGGCTTCGGCCGCTAGTGCGGGTGATGGTAAACATGATCGTGCGCCAGCTCGCCGACCGGATGACGTTCAAGGAAGGGCGGTCTGTCGCCCATTACAAGCATCGGCTGCTGGCGATGCTGGACGAGTTCCCCAGTCTGGGGCGGCTCGACATCATGCAGGAGTCGCTGGGCTTCCTTGCCGGTTACGGCATCAAATGCAATCTGATCTGCCAGGACATTAACCAGCTGAAGAGCCGTGAGAACGGCTATGGCCACGACGAAAGCATCACGTCCAGCTGCCATATCCAGAACGCCTTTCCTCCGAACCGGATCGAGACGGCGGAGCATCTGTCCAAGCTCACGGGCCAGACCACGGTGGCGAAAGAGCAGATCACCACCAGCGGCCGCCGCACCAGCGCATTGCTCGGCCAAGTGTCTCGGACCATACAGGAAACCCAGCGTCCTTTGCTCACGCCCGACGAGTGCTTGCGCATGCCCGGCCCGGTCAAGGATGCCAACGGCGACATCATGCGGGCAGGTGACATGGTGATCTACGTCGCCGGCTATCCGGCGATCTACGGCCGTCAGCCGCTGTACTTCCAGGATCCGGTTTTCAAGGCGCGCGCCGCTATTCCCGCCCCGGAGGCGAGCGACAGGCTGCGCGGAGTGTACGACGTGGGAGGGATCAAGCTATGAAATGCTTCATTAGAAAAATGGGTATCGGTTTCGCAATCAGCGCACTGGCGCTTTTGATCCAGGGTGCTTTCCTGTATCTGCTCGGCGCGCGCATCAACACGACGCTGAGTATTCCTGTGGGCCTGTACTGGAGTGTCGGCGACCCGGTGACGAAAGGGCGCTACGTGATGTTTTGCCCGCCGCCGTTGGAAGTATTCGATCTGGCCAGAGCGCGCGGCTACATCGGCGCGGGCTTCTGCCCCGGCGGCTATGGCTACATGATGAAGAAGGTCGCCGGCGCGACAGACGACCGCGTAGAAGTGGGCAGCGACGGCGTCCGCATAAACGGCAGGCTGCTTGATGACAGTGCTCCACTGCGCGCCGACAGCGGAGGGCGCGTAATGCCGAAGTTTCAGGCGGATAGCTACGTCCTGAGCGAACACCAACTGCTGTTGATGGGCGACTGTAACGTGCGTTCGTTTGATGGCCGCTATTTCGGCCCGGTGCAGCGCCGCCAAGTGAAAGACGTCATCACCCCGATTTTCACCTGGGGCCAACCATCAAGGACTGCGAGGTAGCACATGAACGAATCCAACAAGCCATCCGCCTCTGGCGTGGCAGGCGTCGATCCGGTGACGGAGGCAGTCCTCAACGAAAAGCTGGCGGATGCGCAGACGCCGGGCTTCTGGGCTGAATTTGCGCCTGACGAAGCCGAACTGGCGGGGGCGTTCGAGGAGGCCGCGCTGGAAGAGGGCGATGCGGCGGCAAGCGATATCGACTCGCCCTCGCTGAAAGAGAACGATGCGAAGGAGTGACGATCATGAACGAACTGACCAAGTCATTTGTGGAGATGGTGGCCGACAGGTTGATCGAGCAGCTAAAAGAAGGTGTCGCCCCGTGGCAGAAGCCGTGGCAGCCGGGCGAGGCGGGGGCATCGATGCCGACCAATCCTGTGACGGGCAACCGCTACAAAGGCATCAACGCGCTGCATTTAATGAGCCAGGATCATGTCGACCAACGCTGGATGACTTACAAGCAGGCTGCATCGATCGGCGCCCAGGTCCGCAAGGGTGAAAAGGGTACACCCATCCAGTACTGGAAATTTAGCGAGGAGCAGACACTCACCGATGCAAACGACAAGCCGCTGCTCGATGCTGACGGCAAGGCGCTCAAAAAGACTGTCAAGCTTGAGCGCCCGGCGCTGTTCATGGCGACCGTGTTCAATGCTGAGCAAATCGACGGCTTGCCGCCGCAGATGCCGCGCAAGGAGCAGAGTTGGACAGCCAGCGTACGCGCCGACGGTATCCTGCACGCGACCGGTGCGGCCATCCGGCACGGAGAGCAGGACCGCGCATTTTATCGGCCCGCGACCGACACCATTCATTTGCCTAACAAGGAGCAGTTTGACAGCGCGGATCGCTACTACGCGACCGCGCTGCACGAACTGGGACACTGGACCGGCCATCATTCCCGCCTTGACCGAGACATGGTCCATCCGTTCGGTAGCGAAGGCTATGCGCGCGAGGAATTACGGGCCGAGATAGCCAGCATGATCATCGGGGATGAATTGGGGATCGGCCACGATCCCAGGCAGCACGCGGCCTACGTTGGTTCATGGATCAAGGCGATCAAGGACGATCCCCTGGAGATCTTTCGCGCGGCGGCCGACGCGGAGAAAATTCAGGACTACGTCTTGGGGCTAGAGCGCAGGCAAGTACAGGAGCACACCGAGGCACAGAAGGTGGCGGACTTCATCGTGATGAACCAGCGACTTCCCCCTGGCCCTGTGGTACGGAACACGTTGGACGCCGAGCCGGAACTGAAAGCCATCCTGGCCGACGAGGCGAAGATGGAGGCGTTGGACGCGCGGGTCAATGCGTTACTGCAGGGCGTCAACCGCTCGTATATCGATGACACCAAGGCGGTGATTGCATCAACGCTGGCGCAAGCCGATGAGAAGGATTCCTCCATCGCCTCGGAGTCGTTGCGGGCGGCCTATCCGGCAGTTCCCGATGCAGACATCGACGATGCGAAGATGGTGGCGGACTTCATCGCGGCCAACCTAACGCTGCCACGGGAGACGGTTTCGGCAAATTCGCAAGCCGCGCCACCCGCCTTGACGGCGATACTCGCCGACGGCGCGAGGATGAAGGCGCTCGACAAGCAAGTCGACCAGCTGCTGCACAATCTCAATCAAGCGTCCATCGACGAAACGCAGTTGATCGTCGCATCGACGCTGGGGCGCGGCGACACCCACCAGCGCGCGGAACGCATGACAGTTTCCGCAACGCGCGCTGACGCCGATTGGCTTCCGGTGGCCAGCATGGCCGCTGCGGAGGAAAACGATCACGAGAAGGCAGCGGAGCTGGCCCGTATCCGCGAGGAGGCCGTGAAGCACGATCCGCAAAGCACCGACGAGGACATCACGGCCGCGCGCGAGGCGCGGAAGGATGCTGAGTTCAACGCGACCCTGAACGACGCCGATCTGGTGCGCCGTATCGCGGAGCAGGAACGAACCCGTTTGACAGACCGGCAGACAGCAGCTGGCGAGCTGGCCCATCTAAACGTGGCATATCAGGACAAGGATGAGGCCAAGGCGCTAGGGGCGAAATGGGATCGCAGGGAACAGGCGTGGTATGTGCCCACCGGCGTCGATCCTGCACCGTTCGAGAAATTCACCCGGCAAGGCCCTAAACAAGCGCAAGGCGGGTCTGAAACTGACGGGGTGAAGCCACCACCAGGTGGCGCGGATGCGGCGCTGGCGGGCCGCGTTTACCTCGCCGTGCCGTATGGCGAGCGTAATGCCGCCAAGGCGGCCGGCGCACATTGGGATAAGGCAGCCAAATCCTGGTATGCGGGAACGATGGCGAACATGGGTAAGTTGGGGCGATGGAAGGTCGATAACGTGGCTGTCCAGCAGAATCCCGCGATGACCCCGCGCGATGAGTTCGCCGAGGCGCTGAGGGCGGTCGGGTGCGTGGTGGGCGGCGATCATCCGATCATGGACGGGCAGAAGCACCGGATCAGCGTCGCTGGAGAAAAGCACAGCGAGAACTCCGGCTCGGGGTTCTACGTGGGCCATTTGGACGGGCATCCCGCAGGCTACGTCAAGAACAACAAGACTGGCGTGGAGATGAATTGGAAGTCGAAAGGGTACACGCTCGATCCGGAACAGAAAGCCATGCTGAGTGCGCAAGTGGCGACCAGGTTGCTGGAGCGGGATGAGGACCAGACGCGCCAATACGCGCAGACTGCTGACCGGATGGCGCGGCAGATGGCCGATCTGGTGCCGTTGACGAAGCCAACGCCCTATCTACTCGACAAGGGGCTGGAAGCGACGCCTGGCGTGTTTACCGACAGAGCAGGAAAAACGACCTATGTTCCCGCCACGGATGCCGATGGTAAACAGTGGACGACGCAGTATATCCAGGAAGACGGTACCAAACGGTTCGCCAAGGACAGCCGCAAAACCGGATGCTTCCACGCCGTCGGAGGGATGGACGCGCTGGCCAAGGCGCCTGCACTAGTGATCGCGGAGGGCTACGCCACTGCCGCCAGCCTGGCGCAATCGCTGAACCACGCTACTGTCGCGGCTTTCGATTCCGGCAATCTGCCGGCAGTTGCGATGGCGCTGCATGCGAAGTTCCCCGATAAGCCGGTGGTGATCGCGGGCGACAACGATCAGCACCTGCAGGCCACTCAAGGCGTCAATCCTGGGAAGAAGAAGGCACAGGAAGCAGCGCGGCTCACCAACGGGCGTGTCGTACTGCCAATCTTCGCTCCCGGCGAGGTCGCACAGAATCCCAAGGGTTTTACGGACTTCAATGACCTTGCTATCAAGAGCAGTCTGGGGGCGGAGGGTGTGGACCGGCAAGTTCGACCAGTTGTCGCCGCTGCCGTGGAAAAGCAACGGGCCGCGTTGGAGCAGCAGTCCCAAGAGCAGCGGCACTCGTTGGGGCAACGTCATTCCATTAAAATTGGTTAAAAGACCGAATGCAGGCCCAGAATACCGGCAAGATATTGACGAACGTTGTTTTCACTTCGAGGAAAAATCATGCATCCAGTGATCCAAAAGACCTTTGGCGGATTGACCCCTAGCTACTATGTCCGTCATCTGCTATTCGGCAGCATTTTTCTTTGTTTTATCCTGTTTGTCGTTATAAGCGCGCGGTCGACAAATTTCATCGGCGTGATCTTTGCTTTGGTAAATACCTTACTGTATCCCTATGCCCGCTTTGTCTACGAGGGCGTCGTCGATTACATCGTCGGGAACAATGTCTTTTTTGTGCACGCGGGATTGATGTTGCTGACTAAGGTGACCACGATGGCGATGTGCTGGTGCTTCGCGATCTTCATCGCGCCGATTGGGTTGGCTTACCTGTATTTTTATCACAGTCGCAGATAGCGTTTAGGGGCCAATTGAATGGAATCCGCACTGAATCGCATCACTGGCGAAGTCGTCGACGCCGAGCAGTTGTGGTTGCTCGATTTGGTGGACAAAGATAGTTATGTGTGCCGGGGCTGCGGTGTCAAGGTGCTGCCTGCCTCGTTCCGGCCAACCAATCTGGTTCGGCCTTACTTTACCATCGGAAGTTCCGGCGTCCATTTGCCTGAATGTGATGTCGATGGTGAGCAGCGGCTGATCCAGCAAGCCCGCCAGGAGCGGGTGAGTACGCCGCGCGTTGGTTTCCCTGCACCCTATCCATCAAGGCTGGTGCTGAAGGAGCGCCGTGAGGTGGTCGACGGCAGTGCTGCAAACGACGATGCCGTGCCCAGAGGACGGAGCGACGCGCCAGAGAGTCCCCCGCGCAGCGCTTCAACCGCGCAGCGGAAGCGCGTGGTGGCGACGATACGCCAGATCTGCCGCACGTTCATCAATTTTCCATATGATCGCGATTTGGAACTCAGCGTGCCGGGCGTTGAAGCCGACAAGTACTACGGTGTCTTCAAGAAGCTCAAGTGGGACGAGCTGCGGCGGTATCCCGAGCCCAAGATCTTCTATGCCGCGATGCGCTGGGGGAAACCGATTGATGAGGCAACGCACATGGAGATCGTAGTGGACGCCGGCCAGCGCGAGGGGAGCAAGCTGGTCGTAGGGCATCGCGTGCGCATTGAGTGGGCTGACTGGAGCGAGGCCCGGAAGACCTATGTACGCCGGGAGCTGGAGGTGGCGCGGGAGGAGGCCAAGCGAGCATTCGAAGCGGGCCAGAAGCAAAAGAAGGCCTTTGTCTTCATTCTCGGAACCCAGGACGCGGTTGATCCTGTGCTCTTCCGGGTTCTTGACCATCGGCTGATCTGCTGTATCGTCGACGAGATTATCTATCCGAAATTCTGACTGGCGAGTAACAGCGACGGAGCGGCTTCATCCATATCACGTTGCCATAGCGCTTTCTTTTCCGTTCCGAAGGTGACGGCAGATATCCTTTCTGGAATCGGGATATACAGTTCGAACAGGCCGCTTTTACCAGGCCGGGTGAGCGCCATCGAGACGAGAATGTGGACAGTATGCTGCTCGGGATAGAGGTCCAAATGATCGGCGACGATCGAGCTGTGAAAAATCAGCCCCTTGACGTGCAACAAGCGGTTTCCATCCACCTGCAATTCGTCGATATTGTGGAAGGCGACGTCGGCGCATTCGGCAAATTCAATATGATTCATGGCGATTCTCCCTTCTCATACAGTGTAGCGCCTCAAGTGCGGCGCGAGCGGCTTTTTCGCGGCCGGGCTTGCTTGCTGGATTTGCTGGCGGTATTGCCGGCATCGACGGGCGTGGCTTGATCTGGTCTGCTGCTCTTGGCATGAACGATGAGGGCGTCGCGTTGGTTCGCCTCGACGATGGATTTGGCCAGCCTGGCAGGCGTACTGACGAACGCCGTTTGGTGGACCAGTTGCTCGCCGGTCGCCCGTCCCCAGGCTTCGGCCGCGAACGTTGAGCAAGGTGTCTGCAGGGTCCAGGCGTGTTCACCGCGTTGTCTGTAGGTGGCGATGACTTCGAACAGCCGCCGCTCCTGTTCGTGATCGATAACGCGGCCACGTGTGGCGCCGGCTTTCAAGGCTGGCGGCTCGGCATTTTCCAAAAGGCCGTTGCCTTCGCCTGTGGGATTGTTTCCCCACGTCCCATAAGTAATTGAAGCTCCGTCTATCGGGCAGTACTCGATCCAGCTGTGTCCGATACGAAGCGTGCCGGCGACGGCCGAGTGGATTTTGAGTATGCCGGCCATGGGTTCACGACGCAGGGGCCGCCGTTACTACGCGGGGCGTGTAGTGGGGCATTACCACTGTGGGCGGCGTCGCCGGAACGGCCACCACCGGCCTGTCTGCCGACGCGCGGAGACATGAGCTGGCGGAGCAACGTTCCAGCCAGTTGGCCCAGCGTGCAGCCTTGTTGATCAGATCGAGGCGGTAGCTGGTGTTGTATTGAGGCGTACGGGAATGGTAGTTGGCCGCCCTGGTCCATAGATCGCCCTGGTCGCGCCGGAGATGCCGCCGCAGTCGCCATGCCGCCAAATCGTAGGCATAACAGCCCGGCGCGGCCACCGCCTGCGGCGTGATCCCGTATTGGGCAAGCGTGGACAGGTATGCCGTGTTGAACTGCATCGGGCCGACGTCGCGGGTGCCGTTGGTGTTTTTCACCGAAACCCCAGGCGCGCCCGCTTCCTTTTCGGCGACCGCTAGCATGAGGTTGGCCGGGATGCCGTAGCGGATGGCAGCTGCGACGCTGCACGACACGCGCTCGGTAAACTGGAGTGGGAGATCGGTGAAGGTCATGACATTTGCTTACGCGGGGACTATGATTTGGGCGGGGCGGGTTCGTTGCCGTCATTGCCATCGCGGTCTCTGAACGCTGAGACTTCCGCTTGCGGGTCGAAGTCGTCGCTTTTTCCTGCCGAAAGGGTGTTGGTCTCGGAATTGCTGTCGTCGCCTTGGCGACCTTCGCGAATGGCCGCTGCGATCTTGCCGCCGATGGTATTGGAGATGCGGTTGTTCATCGAATTCTTCGCGACTTGGACCGCACCGCCGACCAAGCTGCGCGCCGCGCCACCGGCGATCCGCGCCGCCTTGGCGCCTGCGCTACTATTCGTGGCTCTTCCGCTTGCGGACGACGTGGAGCCGGATTGTCTTGGGCTGCCACCGCCATTACTGCCGCTCCCATTCACGCCCGATTTGTCAGATTCTTGAGCGCCTTGGCTTGACGAATCAGCGGATGGGGAACCGGACGAGGATGAGGAATCACTGCCCATGGCTTGCGCGAATGAGCTTTCACCCATCCTATCTCCTTGGGCCTCTCCGCTTGATTGGCCAGAAAGGAAATCTTGAAGACCACCACCAGAGGCGTCTTCCATTTCGCTGCCCTTTGAGAATGCCTCCATGATGGCTTGAATACCTCCACCGACATTGGCAACTGTTCCCATTAGGGCTGAGCCAGCAGTTGAGAGCGCAGCTGCGGTCATTGCTGCCGCAGCCGCAGCCGCACCAGCACCGTATCCACTTCCAAGTGCTCCCGTGCCGCCGCCCATTGCGAGTCCTCCAATCAAACCAGGGAGCTTGTTTACCAAGACCAGTAGCACAACGGATATGACCAGTATGATTCCGAGTTCTCGAAGATCTATTCCGTCCATGTTCAGGTAGTAGGTATCAAGAAAGGTTTTTCCGATACCTACAAGCAGTACCATTGTCAGCAACTGCGCACCAATGCTCAAGACTGTTCGGAAGTAATTCAATGCCATATCCGATGTCCAACGTGACCCGCCAAAGCCTAAGAAAAATATTCCTGCATATGCGAGTACCCAACTGCTTATGAGAAGCAGCAGCATGTTCACGCTTATTAGTGCCAAGACAATCAGGATGACCGCACCGAAAATTATTCCGACGACATAGTCTACTGGGTGCCAGACCAAAGACTTATCCGCAATATTGATGAATAGTTCGAAACCTATGTCCACTACTCCTGATGGCGACAGGCCTCCTCCAGTACCGGCCGCAGTTCCGCCAATTTGTCGCATCGAATCCATAATCGCGGCAGCCATACGTGGTCCGTTTGCCAGTAGCCACCAATAGAAGCCGGTGAAAATAATAAACTTGAGGAACTCGGTAAAGAACTCTCCAATATCGGCTTGCCTCAGCGCCATTAAACCGAAGGTCCAGACCATGCTGATTAGCGCCAGCGTCCAGAAAAGCCAACTGGCATATCGAGAAATTGTTGTTTCCCAGCTTGCTGCTACGCTCTTATAGCGAAACAAAATGTCATCCATGACGCCTTTGCTCGATATGTCTGCGGACGCATCAGCTGCGTAGAGCGTCAGCACTAGCAGCAAGCTCAGAATCCAGAAATTCGATTTCATCCGTCGATGCATTTTGATTGCCTCCGCCTACCAGGTCCTGTTTGGGCTTGGCTCGAATTTTCCTCTTCGAAAGCACTTTGAAGCGAAAGCCTCTCTTGCCGATTTATCGGAGATTTTCTTAATGTTTTCTGGCTTGCAGTTTTCAGCGTTTGCCTCAGGTATGCTGCCGCTGCCGGCATCACTTGAGCACCCGAGGAGTGCGAGTACAAGAGACGTCAGCGATAAGCGGGACATGTAAGTAGCGCTAGGTTTCATGATCAGCCTCACCAAGTTCGAACGGGGCTGCGTTCAAATGTTCCTTTTCTAAACTTTTCCGATGCAGCTGATTGGATCGCCTCCTGGTCGGCCACCCCCTGCTGTCTGGCTGCCATCATGTTCTGTTGGGCGATCAGCAGTGCCCGGATCTGCAGCAGCTGGCTTGCCTGTTGGCTTGCGAGTTGATTCGCATAGCCGATTGCCTGCATCTGACCATTTGCCCCTTGGGCTCCACTTTGGAGGCGCTGCAATTGCCGGGCGTCCGCTTCCATCGCGTCTTGTTGTTTATCCAGTCCAATCAGTAAGGCGTCTGTTGCCTTTTTTTGGGCTTCTGAAGCAAGGTCTTGAGACTGTTTAAGCAGCTCCCAATCCGCACGAGAGCAGCCGCGCGCTGAGAAGCAGGCAGAGCTGCGATACGAGGACGTATCGTGAAATTTCCCGAGATAAGCGCTGACGCTGCCTAGATGCGTTTTGTAGTACTGCAGCGTATCAATTGAAGCTCTCAGGTCGCTCATCGTTCTTGTTGCTAAGTCCCAGATGTACATCGGCGGCGCTGCGGTGTTCTGCAGCATATTTTGATACTGTTGAAGCTGAGTTTGATATTGCTGGATTTGCTTTAGCGTGTGAACGACGTTCTCGTACGCTGTGATGGAGTTCTGTGAGAGATTGATCCCATCTATGACAGGTAAGGCTGCGGATGCGACGCCCAACGGCATACCCAACGTGGCTAGGATCAGGGAGGCAAGCAGTTTCTTCTGAGATTTACATTTCATGGCAATTCCTCCTTTTAAGCATCGATGTGGCGATCAATGAATGAAGTGTTGTCGGAGCGCTGCCGTCAGTAGTCAAACGCTTTGTACGGCTTGGAGAACGTTAGGTCCTTTGTGACGACGACGTTGAAGCGGTAGCCCGGGCGGATTTCCAGGGTTGGCGAGATGCCCATGTTTTTCGCGATCATTTGCGCCGTGACCATGCCGAGTTGTTGACCGAGTGCCTCGCTCATCGCGCTGCGGGCGCTCTGGCGATTGGAGTACAACGAATCGGGCTGACTGAGTGCGATGCCAGCAGTGACGCCGGACATCAGCAGGGCGGAGCCAAAGACACGAAGGTAGTGGTTGTTGACCTGGTCGTGGAAGCCGGCGTATCCAGCGCTGTCGGCACCGGGCATGGCGCCGATGTCGAGCGCTTTCCCATCGGGGAAGATGATGCGTTGCCATGCGATCAGCACGCGCGCCTGGCCGTATGCAACTTCGCTGGAGTACTGGCCGATGAGGCGAGATCCTTGCGGTATCAGCTTCCACCTGCCAGTAGCGGTGTCGAACACGTCTTGGCTGACCTGCCCGATAACTTGACCTGGCAGGTCCGAATTGATTCCCGAGATAAGGATCGCGGGAAGCACAAAACTGGCCCTTATCTCGTAAGGTGATCGCGGCGCTTGGACCTGTGAGTCCAGACGCCAGCGATCCTGCTGGGAACCTCCGTCGAATTGCCCGTAGTTCTTGCCCCAAGGCGCTGGCATCTGCGGGCTTTGCTCGGACTGCGCCGCGCTTTGACTGGCCGCGCTCGGACCAGAAGCCGCCACCAAGCCTGCTTGCTGAAGTTGTTGAAGGCGGGCCTGATACATGGCGGTAGGATCGCCGTCACCCGGCGTGTCGCTTTGCAGAGGTGTCGCGACGCCAGCTCTCTGCGCAGCTGTCGGCGCGGAGCCGGCGCTGCGTGGCGCCATCGCCTGAACGGTTGTCTTGGCTTTTATTGCTTCCTCCAGCATGTGCATCTTTTCCATAGCGACCAGGGCGCGGGGATCTTGCTGTGGAGCCGGAGCCGGGGGCTGCGTTGTTCCGGGCGGGAGCGGCGGCATCTCCAGCGTCTGGGGGCGAGCGATAGTTGCTGCCGGGGTGGCGGCGGGACCGTCCGGCGGAATCAAAGGCGTCGCCTTTGCCGCCGGAATAATGCCGTCCTTTTCCTGCCCGGCCAGTTCGGCCGCAAACATGCTGGCGCTGGTGGCTTTGGTCTCACTTGCGTCTGGCGGACGTTGCTGTTTCTCCGCACGATCCGCAGCGACCAGCGCCATAATCAGCAGGAACGTCGCCAATAGGGCGCACATGATGTAGATCGGAAGGTTGTTTACCCTTCGCACGCCACTGCTACCGGTTGGCGTGCCTGGGGATGCATCCGGGGACATGTCCACAGCATCTGCCATGATCGCTACTCCTTACGCACCCACGCGCCGGCAGGGTGAATGGTTTCGTTTTGCGGCACGTAGGCGCGGGTCATCGTCTGGGCTCCCAGTGTCAGTGTGACGCGGTACAGTTTTGGCGATGCGATTGCATCCAGTACGTAATTAAACGGGGTGCTTGTCGCGGCGTCGGTGGCGTTCGGCGCTGATGGCGCCTCAGTGGCGACTGTCGGCGTGCTTCCCGAGCGCGATACCTCGTGCAGTGCATATCCCTGGCCGCGAAGCTGTTCTACCAAGTGTTTGCCGAAGTCGTCGGCCACGACCTGCCTGAACTCCAGGCGGGTGCTGGCCGGCGGATATAGAAGCACTAACTGGCGAGTTGCGTCGTCCGCCAGCAGTCGTTCTTGCGTTGGCGATGCATCCGCCACGAAGTTGCCGAAGGATGCCTCCACCTTGGAGCTGCTGGTCGCGCACCCCGCGAAGCAGATTACGATAGTTAGGACGAGTCGGTTGCGCATAACTATTTCTCCCTAGTGATCGTGACGCGGTCCTGACCGTTGCCCACGCCAGCGATCAGCAGCGCCTTGTCGAACACGGTATCGACTATGTAGCGATCGCCCTGCACGCGGTAGTTCACCATGACCATTTCAGCATCGGTAAACCAGCCGCCGTCCTTGCGCACCACTAGAAGTGTGGGCGACTCGGTTTGCGCCATGGCGGCAGGCATTTGAATAATGGTCTTGGTGCCGTCGTTGTAGACTCTTATTGGTTTCCAGGACGCGTTTCCTGACACGTCATAGGCGAAATTCAGATCGCCCAGATATTCGCCCGTCTGCGGAATGGTGCGTTCTTGCTTCTCCTTGACTTCGCGGGTTTTGATGACGTTCCACTTTGCTAGTGCATCCTCTGTGTAGGTGAACGCCACCCTGGACATGAATTCCGTGCGGTGTGAGCGCAGCCGAAAATGATATGTCCGGCGGTTGGTGGTAACGATCAGGGACGTTTCAAGGCCTATGTCCATGGGTTTGATGATCAGGTGCTGCACTTCCGCAGCGCCATTGCCGGTGATGGCCGGCTCGACGATCCAGCGAGCGGTGTCTCCAAGGTGGATCGAGTTCACTTGTTCACCCGCCTGCAGCTCCACGTCGCAGACCTGAAGGACGGCGCAGACGATGCTAGGCTGTTGGGCGCCATACAGGTAGCGGATGGTGCCGTCGGTGCCGATGGCGGGCCTTATGCCAGTAGGGCTGGCGCCGCGCCATTGCTGCGAGGCCTCCAGCGCGTCGCGCTCCTGTTGCGTCAGCGTCAGGTTTTTGCCGGAGAAGTATAAGTCGGCAAGCTTCTTGTCCGTAGGTTCTGCTGCGGTCGCTGTTGCGCATGTCACGCAGGCGAGGAGAAGCATCATGTGCTTTTTCATGTTCTAGACTCCTTACAACTGTTTGGACCACGAGTAGTCGCGGACATAAATGCTAAGCGGGTTGTTGCGCACCTGTTCTTCGGTCGTCTGAGGTGTGGTGGGCGCCATGTAGACGGTTAGTAGCGCGCGCATGCGAAACGGCGTGCCCTTCAAGCTACCCTGACGATCACGCACGGTCTCGATCCAGTCCACTTGCCAGGTCTCGGCAGTCTGCGGAAGGACTGAGGCTATTTCGATGCTGACAGTTTCGTTCCCCGCGCGTTTGAATGGACTGCTATCGTCGGTTCCATTCAGCCACTCGTTGGTTTTGGCGGTAGCGGGATCGTGCGCGGATAGCATGGAGTACAGCCGAAAGATGGCTTTCCGCTGTAGCGCGATATCAGGCGTCACCGTTCGGGCGTCGCTGACAAAGGATGCCACGGTCGCCCGAACGACACGTTCATTTAGCGCCGGCGATTGCTGAGCCGGCGCGACGGCGACTGGCTGTCCCAGCTTGTCCACTTCCACGACGTAGGGAACGAATTTTGACTGACTGCCGATATGAATAATTCCACCGACGGAGGCCAGTGCAACCAGTAGCGATAGTATGGCCAGCTGTTGCCAGTTACGGCGAGAGGCGACGACGCTACCCATATGATCGTTCCATGTCCTGCGCGCGGATAAGTAGGGGTTTTCGTTTTCCCCTTTTCTTCGGCCACCGTCGAGAGCAGCAGCCGCTTCGGGCGCATTGTCGTCTGTATTTTTTCGTGCCAGGATATTTGAAGAGAGCGTCATAGGTTCACCCCATAATCTTGGAGGCTGAGTCCTCTAGCTGAAAGCCATTCGTGTACCCAACGGTCGCCGTGCTTTGCCTCCAGCGCCTTGATGGCCGCTATTGACTCTTTGTCGGTGGCGCCCATGAACGCGAGCGCTAGAGGCCCAAGCGCCAATTCGTAAAGACGGCGCCCTTGTTCGGACACGAAGTAATACTGCTTCTTGGGGATCGCCGATGCCAGTATTTCAATTTGGCGGTTGTTCAAACCCATGCGCCTGTACAGCGCGGCGGTGTCTTCGTCACGAGCGTAAATATTCGGCAGGAAGATCTTGGTAGCAGTTGACTCGACAATGACATCCAGAATGCCGGAGTTTGCGGCATCCGAGATATTCTGCGTCGCCAGAATGACCATGCAATTTGCTTTGGCGAGTGTCTTCAGCCAAACCCGAATTTTCTCCCTGAAGACTTTATGGCCGAGCATCAGCCAGGCCTCGTCCAGGATGATTGCCGCAGGTTGACCTTTCAGGCTGCGTTCGACTCTGCGGAAAAGATAGAGGAGCACCGGTAGGGCGTATTTTTCGCCCAAGTTCATTAGCTCCTCAATTTCGAACACGGTGAAATCGCTGAGTGCTAAACCATCTTCTTCGGCATCTAGTGGACTGTAACAATTAAAAACGGAGTATCATTATGTCCAAGGGGGACGCCATGATACTTACCGACAGTGAGCGAACGGAACTTCAACAACAGGTCTCGGCCCGTAACGTTCGGGCTGACGTCGCGCGCCGCGCGCGTTTGATTTTGTTACTGTCCGACGGATGCACATGGGCAGAGATCCAGGGAAAACTTGACTGCTGCAACGACTTCATCGACTTGTGGAGCAAACGTTTTTCTGCCGAGCGACTCGCGGGCCTTTATTCGCGCCATGCAGGGCGCGAGCGATTCAAGGTCACCGACAAGGTCGAGGCGCGTGTGCTTGCGCGGACCACGAAGCACAAGCCTGCCGATGGCTCCACGCATTGGTCGAGCCGCAAGCTCGCTGCGGAACTTGGTGACGGTATTTCGCATATGACGATTGCGCGCATCTGGGCCAAGCATGGAATCAAACCCCACCGACTCGAAGGCTACCTGTCGTCGAACGACCCTGACTTTGAAACCAAGGCGGCCGATGTGATCGGCCTCTATCTGAACCCGCCCCAGAATGCCGCCGTCTTCTGTGTTGACGAGAAGACGGCTATTCAGGCACTGAACCGTAAGGATCCGGTCTTGCCGCTGTCGCCGGGACGCGCTGAACGACATGGGTTTGAATACTACCGCCATGGGACGCTGTCCTTGTATGCCGCCTTCAATACCAAAACGGGCGAGGTGCTGGGTAAAACAGCGACCAGCCATACGTCGGCCGAGTTCGTCGCTTTCCTCACTGATATCGTTGCCAGCCAGCCCAAGCGCAAAGAAATTCACGTCATTGCCGACAACCTCTCGGCACACAAGACCAAGCTCGTTACCGCGTTCCTAGAACTGCATCCCAATGTCCATATGCATTTCACGCCAACCTACTCGTCTTGGCTAAATCAGGTCGAACTTTGGTTCGGAAAAATTGAGCGCGATGTCATAGCCCGTGGCGTCTTCACTTCCGTTTCTGACCTCAAGCGAAAGCTCATGCGCTACATCAGAAAATACAACGAGGAGCCCAAGCCGGTGAAATGGAAATACTGTGATTTAAGCAGACGCATCACTCCGGATTCGATTGTTACAGGCCACTAGCAGATAGCCCATACACCCATCGACCGTGTACTGTCGAATAGCTTCGCGAATAGCCTGGTCCTGGATCGTCACGGAGAATTCGGATAGTGTCCTGGCGCCGCTGGCGTGCATGTTCATCACCGCCTCACCGATTTCATTTCGCTGGGCGGGCGTTGTTTCCACGTTGTTCAAAGCCAGTATCGTATCGATCCATTCCATCGCCCATGCTCGATCACCCTTCGACGCCAGGAATTGGAGTGGGCAGAACGAGAGGTTATCGTCATCGCCGGCGACAGTGAAGTGCCTTGCTCGGACAGCCTTGGCGATTGGGTAGCTCGACATTCCTTTCTCAAAGATGTAAATCGTCATTCCTAGGTATCGACGCAGCTGTGCCGCTATCAGGGCAAGATGTGCAGACTTCCCGCTGCGTGTAGGGCCGAACATCAATGTATGAGCGAGGTCACGCACATGTAAATTGAACCAGAACGGTGTGGCCCCTTGCGTGACGCATTGCATAAGGGCTGGCGCGTTTGGCGGGTACAGAGGGCAGGGGGCCTTTGTCTGACCTGTCCAGATTGAGCTCGTTGGCAGCAAGTCCGCGAGGTTTAGTGTATTGAGCAGTGGCCGGCGTACATTTTCAACGCCATGGCCCGGCAGGCTACCGAGGTAGGCCTCCATGGTGTTGATGGTTTCGACGCGCGCGGCGAACCCGAGCCGATTGATTGCTTTCTCCACCTGGCGAGAGGCAGCTTCTAGACGCTCTCTGTCTTCGTCCATCAGAACCACTACGCTGGTGTAGTATCCGTTCGCGACGAGCCCGCTATTGACTTCCGCGATAGCTGACTCTGCGTCGGCGACCATATCCACGGCGTCCTTGTCGATATGGCCTGTATGAGTGTTGAAGACCTGATCGAAGAAGCCTCTGATCTTTTGGCGCCATTTTTTCCGGAATTTATCCAGATGTGCTACGGCTTCATGCGTGTCCAGGAAAATGAAACGGGACGACCAACGGTATTCGCAGGACAGTTCGCCAAGTGCAGTAAGCATGCCTGGCGTCGATGTCAAGGGAAAGCCTTCAATGGCAACCACCTGAATAAATTTTCGCCCGATCTTTGGCACCACACCAGACTGCAGTTCCTGCCCACCCAGGATGGCATCAAGGTACATCGGATTGGTCGGCAGCTGCACTGGATGATTCAATCCCGTAATGCAGAACTGCAGCCATCGCAGAAAGTCGTCGTGCGTGACTGTCGATCCATCCTCGTTTGTTATCGTGTGTCCCGTGAGCCGTTCGAGCTTCAGTGCGGACGATAGGCGCGACTGGACGTTGATGCACTCGCGCTGGAAGTAGTCGATTAGTGCGTACGTGCGCGCTTTGTGGTCTGGCGCGCTGGCTTCATCATCAAACATCATCTCGACGAAGCGGCTTTGCGCAAGGAGCGGTGGGAGATAGGTGAGCGTCAGTACGAAATAGCCTTCGTACATCGTGCCAAGTTTTTCAAAGAGACGGCGGCGTTCCTCGTCGATCGCGGCGGATACAGAATCTGGAAACTGCGACAGGCCAGCGTTAGCGTACCCCGGCGCGTTACGACGCACCGCGTCCACATGTATCATCCAGCCGCTTCCGAGGTTGGATGTGGCCTGACTGATACGAAGGGATGTTCTTTCCCGGTACTCGTCAGTGCTGCTTGCGTTGTCGTCGCCTTTGTATGCCCAAGCGGCCATGAACGAACCATTTTTCCCTACAATGACGCCGTCCGCTACTTCGGCAGCGTAGATCAGCAGATCGGCCATTGACGGCCCGGTCTTGCGGTGTTTTTTGAGCAGAGTGTCGGCGTTGATGGATCTGATGCGGCCGGACAAAATCGCCAGCATCGCACTGCCAAAGGCGGATATGCCGATCGTGACTTGTTCGATCATTTGTATTGTCTCCCCTGGCTGCTGGAGTTTGAGCGGAATGGTGTGCTGCGGGGTGGATAGAACCGCGCATATCTCCGGTGTCGCAAGTACACCTGCCGCATCTTCGGATCGTGCTTCGCCATAAGACGGCAGGCATACAAGGTGCTGAACCACAGCGTGAGACCGAACGCTGTGGCCCGCAGCTCTTGCGCGGCGAAGATCAACGCAAAGGCCAGCAGGCCGGCAAACATCACCAGTTCACGGTCGCCACCCATGAACAGGTTGGTGCGGTTGCCGGCCCTCCGGATCGGTATCGTACGCAGGGCCATGATTAGGCATTCCTGCTACCTGCGATACTTACGCCATCCGGCGCGTGATGGTCCGACATCGCTACCACCGCGCCACGGGCGAAGAATGTGCTCATCACGTTCTGTGCACCGACGATCAGCGCCATGACAAGTACAAGGAAGATCAGCGTTCGGAAGAAGCCGTTCAGATCTCCGCCGAAGATCAGGACCCCGCCCGCGATGACGATGCCGACGATGGACAGCGTGAAGGCTACTGGCCCCGTGACTGAGTTCCGGAGATTTTCCAGCCAGCTTTCGTAGGGCAGGGAACCGCCGGTGCCCACGCTGGCCGATGCATTCAATGGGATCAGCAATACCAGCAAGAGAGCGAACAGAAAAATAGTTAGGGACAGCGCATCTTGCCCGCGTTGGACGGAATGGCGATGGAACGGCTGATTCATGATCAATGCCTCCTTAAAGATTGTTGGTGATGTAGTGGCCGTCCGTGTAGCCGGTTACAGCGAGTACTTCCTGGACGGCCCGACCTTCAGGTGTCCTGGCTATGTAGACGATTAGGTGAGCGACTTCTCCAATCAGCGACTCGATGTCGGTTGGAGCGGATTCGTTGCGGGTAATGAGCGACTTCAGACGGATCAATCCTGCGACTGGATTGTTTGCGTGCAGGGTGGCGGCACCGCCCTCATGTCCAGTATTCCAGGCATCGAGTAAATCAAGTGCTTCGGGGCCACGCACCTCGCCGACTAGAATGCGGTCGGGCCGCATGCGAAGGGTGGTGCGGAGCAGGGCGGTCATTGTCACATCGGACGTGGTGTGGTACTGCACGAAATTCTCTGCAGCGCACTGAATCTCGCCCGTATCCTCGATGATGAATATCCGTTCGGAAGGATCGAAGCTCACCATCTCGTTGATGATGGCGTTGACCAGGGTGGTCTTGCCCGATCCGGTGCCGCCGACTACAAGAATATTCCGGTGCGTGGCTACCGCCTGCCGAATGGCGGCGTAGTGAGCGGACGACAGGATGCCGTTTGCCACATACTGTTCCAGCGTGAAGATGGCGATAGCTTTCCTGCGGATAGCGAACGTCGGGGATGAGACGATCGGGGGGAGCTGTCCAGCGAATCGCGAGCCGTCCAGTGGCAGCTCGCCTTCCAGTGTTGGCTTGCCACGAGTGACTTCCTTTCCGTGGTATCCGGCCACTGTTTTGATGATTGCCTCGGCTTGCGCCATACGCAGCGTGCCGATGCACTTCATTGATTCGCCCAGTCGCTCTTGCCACAGGCGCCCATCGGCATTGAGCATGACTTCGACTGTTTTAGGATCGTGCAGCGCAGCCAGGAGCAGCGGCCCCATGTCGCGTTCGAGCTTCTTCTTAGCCCGATCCTTTAGCGTCGAGAAATCTTCTGCATCAGCCATGATCGATATACCTTTGCTGCGTGAACGTGATGTCACACAATCAAAGGCTATATCGTGAAAATCTCAGCGGTTTGACCCTGCACAAACGTTATGCCCATTTTGGAGCATTGGGCATGGCGCTGAGCAAAAAGTGCTTACTTTTTTTGTGTTTGGGAAATCAGTTGCCGATTGGCTTGATCCCACTGCTGTACAGTGAATGCTTGATACTCAGTGAGGATGGCAGAAGCTCTGATGTAGCCCGCTGGTAGGGATGTTGAAGGTAGATTGGCTGACAGCATTGAAATCGATTGACGGTCGAGGTCCGTTGTTTCGAGCAAAGCTGGCAAGGGCTCATTTAGTGCCTGCGCGATGGACTCCATGATTTTTAGGGATGGATTGGCTTTGCCATTGGTCAGGTCCGACAAGAACGATATGGAAATGCCTGCCTGATCAGCTAGTTCGTACTTTGTAATCCCGCGCTCATCGAGTAGCCTTAACACATTGGTAAAGAAGATGAGACTGTACACGTTGTTCCTCCTTAATTTAGCTGCTAAAACCGGCGTGAAGTTAGCATGTGATCGACTATCGCGTCGTGACTATGTGCTTGCGTTGGTGGCCTAATAATGGATCATTATCGGACATTGGCGTCGGATGAGGTTATCGGCTGTATTTCGAACGGCCTGCGATCGCTGAAACTAGAATTGCATGCAGTTTGGCGCTACACAGAAGTTGTCGCCCGTGCTAAGTGACATTTGACTATCGATAACGCTTTATGGTCACTACCGAAAGCAAACATGAAAACCTCCAAAAAACCTTCTGCACACTCGCTGCAACCAGTTAGCACCAAGATGCCGCATCAATCGCAGCAGGCAGCGCCGTCGTCGCTTGTGGCTAGCTATTCAGCGGCGGCACAGTCGCTTGCCACCACACGGTCATATGACGCGGACATTCGTCATTTCAAGCAACACGGCGGCGCTATCCCGGCGACAGCGTCCATGGTTGCCGAGTACCTGGCCAGCTTTGCCGGAACTCTTGCGGTCGCCACGCTTCAACATCGTCTGATTGCGATTCATCGGGCGCATGCCGATATCGGCATGCCATCGCCAGCGATGGACAACCTCGTCAAGCGGACCGTACAAGGTATCCGCCGCACCATGGGTACAAAGCAGCGGCGCGTGACGGCCTTGGTCAAAGATGACCTGCTTGAAATGATGGTCCATATTGAACAGCAATTACCCCTGAAGGCCGCGCGTGACAAGGCGCTCTTACTGATTGGCTTCGCGGGGGCATTCCGGCGCTCGGAACTGGTGGCCTTGCGATATGAGGACATGACGCATTATGACAATGGACTGGAGCTGCTGCTTCGGCGGTCCAAGACAGATCAAGAAGCTGCTGGAAGAACAGTGTTTATCCCCTATGCACGGGGCAATCGTTGCCCAGTAAAGGCCTTGAAGAATTGGATCGAACTCGCTGGTATTGAAGCGGGTCCGTTGTTCAGGCCTGTCAGTCGGCATGATCAGATTGTGGGAGATAAAGCGCTCACACCACAATCGGTAGCTTTGGTGGTTAAAGCCTCTGTCTGTATGATGGCGGGCGAGGATGCTTCTAAGCGAGTATCGGGCCACAGTCTTCGGGCCGGATACTGCACGGAAGCGGCTTTGATTGGGCTCCAGCCGTATCAAATCAGGGAACAGACTGGGCATAGGTCTGACGTTATGTTAGCGCGCTACATTAGACCTGTGGCGAAGAGAAAAATTCCGAGTTTATTGTGAAGTGCGACGAGCCCTATCACGTGTGTTGTCCTAAATATCGTTCAATTACGGAGCTAGATTAAAATCACGCCGTTTTCCACTAGAAAAATATTGACAAACGCAGTACATTGACTGCCTTTCAACCCGACTGTTGTTTGAGAGTAAGCAGTCGCTGGGAAAGGCAAGTGAACGTGAGCAACGTTCAGTCGCCAACAAAATAGTAGACTTATTTATTGTCAATTCGCAAGCAAAAATTCTCCGTTGGCGAGATGGTTGTATAACCTTGCCAAGATTTAGAAAAAACGCTCACAATCATACGGCCTCGGCTGCACCCTAAGAAGATTACGCCCTAATGGATCACTCAGTTCACAACAAGATTATCAACTTCATATGGTCTATCGCAGATGACTGTCTCCGGGATGTATTCGTACGTGGAAAGTATCGCGATGTTATTTTGCCAATGTTTGTCTTGCGTCGCCTGGACTGCTTGTTGGAGCCCACTAAATTGGCAGTGCTTGAAGAGGTTCGTTTTCAGCGCGATGATGTGGAAATGGCCGACCTTGATCCACATGGCTTGCGCGAGGCATCCGGCTACGTCTTCTATAACACTTCTCGTTTCACCTTAAAATCTCTTCTAGGCAATCCATCCCAGCTGGAAGCAAACCTGAAGAACTACTTAGATGGATTTTCAGATAACGTAAAAGAAATTGTTGAGAAGTTTGACCTGCGTAATCAGATTCGCAAGATGGCGCAGTCGGATGTGCTACATGACGTAATCGAGAAGTTCGTATCTGACGAAATAAATCTCAGCCCAAACGACCGCAAAGGCCCGGATGGGCGCACTCAGCCGGGGCTGTCCAACTTGGGCATGGGCTACGTCTTCGAAGAATTGATCCGCAAGTTCAATGAAGAAAATAACGAAGAGGCGGGTGAACACTTCACACCCCGTGAGGTTATCAAGCTCATGACGAATCTGGTCTTCATTCCAGTCAGAAGTCAGTTGCCCAATCCGCTGACCATCTACGACCCCGCCTGCGGGAGTGGGGGCATGCTGACTGAATCGCAGGACTTTATCACCGACCCGGAAGGTGAAATCAAGGCGAAAGTAGGAGTATTCCTTTACGGCAAGGAAGTGAACCCCGAAACTTATGCGATCTGTAAGTCTGACATGATGATTAAGGGCAACGACCCGGAAAATATCAAGTTTGGATCTACGTTGGCGACTGATGATTTTTCGGGTACGCGTTTCGACTTTATGCTTACGAATCCACCTTACGGTAAAAGTTGGAAAAGCGACCAGAAGAGCATTTTGGATGGAAAGGACGTGATCGACCTGCGATTCCAAGTGAACCTTTCTGACTATACGGCGCAGGAATACGATTTCTATGCTGCAATCCCGCGTTCGTCAGACGGTCAACTCCTGTTCATGATGGAGATGGTGAATAAAATGAAGCGACGAAGCGACAGTCCCATGGGCTCGCGCATCGCTTCGGTCCATAACGGTTCAGCTCTGTTTACAGGGGATGCGGGTAGTGGCGAGAGCAATATTCGTCGCCACGTTATCGAAAACGATTATCTTGAAGCCATCATTCAGTTGCCTAATAACCTGTTCTACAATACCGGCATCACGACGTATGTTTGGGTTCTGTCCAACAACAAAGTCGACAAGCGTAAAGGCGAGGTCCAGTTGATCGACGCCAGTAATTTGTATCAGAAGTTGCGTAAGAATTTAGGTGAGAAGAACTGCGAGCTTAATGACGAGCACATTCACCGGATTACTCAGCTGTATTTGAATATGCCGAGAGAAGGCATTTCCAAAGTCTTCAACAATCGAGAGTTCGGTTATTACAAGGTTACGGTTGAACGCCCGCTGCGATTGGCTGCGCAGTTCAGCCCTGCGCGCATTGCCACGTTGCGCTTCACACCGGGTATGCGGGACATCATGGAGTGGGTTTATGGCAAATACGGCGACGAGGTGTACATTGACCTAAAATCGTACAGCGAAGCAATCGAAGCCCACCTTGAGCAAGAAGAGATTGCCCTCTCACCCAAGAATCGCAAGGAAATATTCTCCGTGATCACATGGCGTGAGCAACGCGACATCATGCGATCCGCCCTGCAACTGGCTGAGAAGATTGGCCCTGGCGAATTCCTGGACTTCAACAACATTGAGGGTATCGTCGATGACGCCCTCAAAACGCTGGGCCTGAAGCTCGCCGCACCTGCCCGCAAGCAAATCCTCAACGCGATCAGTTGGCGTGATGAACGGGCCAAAAAGGTTATCAAGAAGGTCCACAAGCTCAATGCCGCTAAGCGGGCCGATCTGCTGTTGCAACTCGGTACTACTCCCGAGAAGCTGCGCGACTATGGCTATGTAGAAACATCGCTCGGCGAGTACATTGAGTACGAGTCGGACAGTGAACTCCGAGATACCGAAAACGTGCCATTGGCGCTCGATACTAGCCTGTCCGCGTCCAGTGTGATCCACGATTACTTCATTCGTGAAGTGCGTCCGCATGTCCATGAGGCATGGATCGCTATCGACAAGACCGTGGTGGGTTACGAGATCAGCTTTAATAAATATTTCTACCAGCATAAGCCGGTGCGGAGTCTGAAGGAAGTTACTGACGAAATCCTAGCGCTTGAAGCCGAAACCGATGGTTTACTCAAGGAGTTGGTGAGCTTTGTGTCGGGGAGCAAGCAATGAAGGAAATTCAGGTCAAGACGCGAAGCGTGCGCGAACTGCAGAGCGATACCCAATATGGCATCGACTATTACCAGGGTGAATACAAATGGCAGGCGAAGCAGATAATTGAACTAATGTTCGATCAGGTGGCGGCGTTTCGAGAAAAGTATCAGCCGCTGCGTGAGCGTAAGAACGTAGCTGAGCATCATACCGATGAATTTTCCCATGCGAAGGAGTTTTCCGCGCACCGTAACCGGATAGGCGGGTTTGTGCTGTCCCCTAAGAAATTTAACGGCAGGCTGAATGATAAGACGTACAACGACGTCGATAGAGGCATCGCTGAACTACTGTGGTCGGCTGATCATTTGAAAGAGGCAGCGTAATGCAACGCTATGAGAGTTACAAGTCGAGTAGCATTCAGTGGGTTAAGGAAGTGCCCAGCCACTGGAACGTTGAACGCGCCAAGTGGCTGTTCAAAAGGATGGAACGCCCTGTAAGACCCGAAGACGATGTGGTAACGGCGTTCCGAGACGGTCAAGTAACGTTGCGCACCAACCGGCGAACGGAGGGCTTCACCAATGCAGTTCAGGAACATGGCTACCAAGGTATCCGCAAGGGAGACCTGGTGATCCATGCGATGGATGCCTTTGCTGGTGCGATTGGAGTTTCCGATTCCGACGGCAAATCGACGCCCGTGTACGCAGCCTGTGTGCCCCGCGGAGAGTACCCCGTCAACAGCTATTACTACGCCTATCTACTGCGATACATGGCGCACTCGGGATACATCGAATCTCTGTCGAAGGGAATTCGGGAGCGGTCAACTGATTTCCGGTTTTCCGAGTTCCGTGAGCTATCTTTACCTGTTCCTAACAAGGACGAACAAGATCGCATTGTTGTCTTCCTCGATAAAAAGGTCACCGAGATCGACGCCGCGATTGCAAAGAAAGAACGGCTCATCGAACTTCTCCAGGAACAGAAAAGCATTCGGATAAATCAGGCAGTATTGCGTGGCATGAATCCTGATGCTCCTGTGCGTGACAGTGGAATTACTTGGGTTGGTGAAATTCCAATGCATTGGAAAGTCATCCCGAACCGATACGTCTTTCGCGAGCAGAACGCACGCTCGGTACGCGGAGAAGAAACCCATTTGTCGATGAGTCAGCGATACGGTTTGGTTCCAGCGAAAGAGTTGAATGTGCAGACTTTACAGTCCGAGTCATACGATGGTGCCAAACTATGCCAGGAAGGCGATTTGGTGCAGAATCGCCTCAAGGCGCATCTTGCAGTATTTGCCGTTGCGCCTTGCAATGGGCTAGTGAGCCCAGACTACTCTGTGTTTAGGCTTCAGAATCCAGAAAATCAGCCAGTCTACTTCGAGCGCCTTTTCAAGGCTCCGAACTACTTGGGCGAGTTCAATCGTCGTGTTCGCGGCATAGTGGTTGGCTTTTTGCGGCTGTATTCGGAGGATTTTAACGCTATTCCTGCGCTTGTACCTCCAATCGAGGAGCAGGCGGAAATCGTCAGATTTATCGAAACAACCAACGAAGACTTTGATGATATTCGGGCGAAGATTGATGTGGAAATCGACATGCTACGAGAGTTAAAGGCAACTATTGTAGCCTCAGCTGTCACAGGAAAAATCAAGGCCTAAGGGAGACACATGGTCAGCCAAACCAACGAAGCAGCGCTCGAAACGCACATCGAAAACGCCCTCGCTAAGGACGGCTATCGCATTGGCAATCCGGCTAATTACGACAGAGAGTTTGCCATTGATGACAAGCTATTCTGGAAATTCCTCGAAACCACCCAGCCAAAGGAGTTGGCAAAGCTAAAGGATCGTCCCAACTGGCAACGGCTGCTGTTGGAGCGGCTGAATAAGAAGATCAAAAAGGACAGTGTTTTGGCCGTGCTGAAGAAGGGCCTAGACATCGATGATGCACATTTCGATTTGCTATACCGGCTGCCCTACAACGATCTGAACCCTGAAGTTGTCGCCAACTTTGAGGCTAACGTATTCAGTGTTACCCGGCAAGTGCATTACAGCGAGTCCGACTCCTTCAAGTCGGTGGACATGGCGCTCTTCATTAATGGTTTGGCAATTGCTACCCTAGAGCTGAAAAATCCCTGGACCGGCCAAAACGTTCACAACGGGATCAAGCAATACCGCACTGATCGAGATCCTCGGGAGCCGTTGTTCGAGTTTGGCCGTTGTCTGGTCCACTTTGCCGTGGACCCGGACGAGGCTTATATGTGCGCCCAGCTGGACTGGAATGACAGCAATTTTTTGCCGTTCAACAAGGGCTTCAACTTCGGTAAGGGCAATCCAATCAATCCGAAAGGTCACAAAACGGCGTACCTTTGGGAAGACATTCTTACGCGCCGAAGCCTAATCAACATCATTGAGCATTTTGCCAAGTTCACTGTTGAAAAGGTCAAAAAAACAGGCAAAGAGCGCAAAGCGTTGTGCTTCCCCCGCTATCATCAGCTGGACGTCGTACGCGGCATCCTTGCTGACGCTAAGCAGCGTGGCGTGGGGCAGACTTACTTGATTCAACATTCTGCGGGATCGGGTAAGTCCAACTCGATCACGTGGCTGGCCTATCAGTTAGTGGAGTTGTACGGCAAAGGAGGCACGGCTAACGTATTCGATTCCGTGGTAGTTGTGACGGACCGTCGGGTGCTGGATAGTCAGCTTAAGGACAACATCAAGCTCTTTTTGTCAGCAGCGGTTGTAAACTGATACACCTCAGCGATTGAAAACTGATACACCGTTTTGAGAAGATGGCTGCTTTGCGGAGCAGCCTTGAAACCCAACGAGGTGTATGTGGAAATTCAGTTATTGAGCAAACATGGGTTAAGTCTGCGGCGTATCGCCGCCGAGGTGGGGTGCGCAGTGAACACGGTGCGGCGGCACCTGGCACTGGAGTCCGTGCCGAAATACGAACGCAAGGTCAAGCGAGTCACCAAGCTGGCGGCGCACGAAACTTATTTGCGTGAGCGGCAAACGGCCGCGCAGCCAAACTGGATACCGGCCATCGTCTTGCACCGCGAGATCGTCGAGCGTGGCTATCAGGGCGGCCTGAGCCAACTGCGTGCGTTCATGCGCTCGTTGCGGCCGGCGCTGCCGGTCGAGCCGGAGGTGCGCTTCGAGACCGCGATGGGCGAGCAGTTGCAGGTCGATTGGGTCGAGTTCCGCAAAGGCAGCGCGCCGCTGCACGCGTTCTGCGCCACGATGGGTTACAGCCGGGCCAGTTACGTCGAGTTTGTCAGCGACATGAAGGTGGCGACGCTGATCGGTTGTCACGAGCGCGCCTTCGCCGCGTTCGGTGGCGTGCCGCGCAAGGTCCTGTACGACAACATGAAGACGGTGGTGATCGAGCGCGACGTGTACGGCGACGGCCAGCACCGTTACCACGCTGGCTTCCTGGACTTTGCCAAGCACAGCGGCTTCATTATTAAGCTGTGCCAGCCATACAGGGCAAAGACCAAGGGCAAGGTCGAGCGCTTCAATGGCTACCTTCGCCGCTCGTTTTACGTGCCGCTGGCGAGTCGCCTTAGCCAGAGCGGTTTGCAGCTCGACGTCGTCACCGCCAACACTGAAGTGGCGCGCTGGCTGCACGAGGTAGCCAACGAGCGCGTGCACGGCACGACGCAGGAGAAACCGGCCGTGCGGATGGCGCTGGAGCGGCCGCACCTGCAAGCGCTGGCGCCACCATGGCGCGGTGACGTGGCCGCCGCGCGACCGCAGTCAGAGGTGCCGGAAGCGCCCGTGCCGCGCCCGGCCATCGTGGTGGAACGGATCGCCGAAGCAGCACCGGCGCAACACCCGTTGGCGGTCTATGAACAACTGCTGATGAACGTCAGAGAAGGAGTGGCGGCATGAACCTGCAACATGAACGGATCGCCCAGATGTGCGACGCGCTCAAGCTGCCTTTCGTGGCGCAGGGCTACGGCGCGGCGGCCCAGCAGGCGGCGAAGGACGGGACAGCCTACAGCGACTTTCTGGAGGGGCTGCTGCGGGAGGAAATGGCGGGGCGGACGGTGCGCAAGCAAAGCATGATGACGCGCTTGGCGGGCTTCCCAGCCATCAAGACACTGGAGCAGTTCAACTACGATTTCGCCAAGGGCGTCAAGCGCAGCCAGGTCGAGGAACTGGCCGGGCTGGGCTTCATTGAGCGTAACGAGAACGTGGTGCTGGTCGGCCCCAGCGGGGTCGGCAAAACCCATTTGGCGATGGCGTTGGGCTACAAGGCAACGCAGGCCGGCATCAAGACGCGCTTCATGACGGCCTCCGACTTGCTGCTGACGCTGACTACGGCGCACGCGCAAAACAGTTTGAAGACGGTGATGCACCGGGCCATCAAGGCGTATCGGCTGCTCATCATCGACGAAATTGGCTACCTGCCGATGAACCGCGAACAGGCCAACTTGTTCTTCCAAGTGATCGCGGCGTTGTACGAAAAAGGCAGCTTGATCGTGACGAGCAATCTGCCGTTCGGGCAATGGGACGCAACGTTTGCAAAAGACGCGACGCTGACGGCGGCACTGCTGGATCGCTTGCTGCATCATGCTCACATCGTGCCCATCGCCGGCGAGAGCTACCGCCTCAAGCATCAGCGGCAGGCGGGAATCGTGCAAGGCATCAGGGGCGACAAGGTCGCTTGAGCGGATAGGAAAAAGTGTGAAAAGCCAGCGTGAGTTGGTGATGGAGGTGTATCAGTTTTAAATCGCTGCTGGCGCCAAAACTGTATCAGTTTTCAATCGCTGTTGACACTTTTCTGAGACCAAGAATATTGTGGCTCATTGCGAGAGCGGTATGGAGTTACGGTACAACCTGGAGCTCGGTAAAAAAATAATCATTACTACTGTGCAGAAGTTCCCTCGTATCGTCGAGGAAATGGACAGCATGGCTGATCGTAATTTTGCCGTGGTCATTGATGAAGCGCACTCATCACAGTCCGGTAGTTCCGCTGATAGCCTCAATCAGGCTTTAGGCGGTGAGGACGAAGAAGAGCCAGAAGATATTCAAGAAAAAATCTTGCAGGCCATGAAGGGCCGCAAGATGAGTAAGAACGCCAGCTACTTTGCTTTTACCGCTACGCCGAAGCCGGCCACTTTGGAGAAGTTCGGTCGTCAAGGAGCTGACGGCAAGTTTTACCCCTTCCATCTATATTCGATGAAGCAGGCTATTGAGGAGAAGTTCATCCTCGACGTGCTGGAAAAGTACACGACCTACAGGAGCTACTACGAAGTCCAGAAATCGGTGGAAGAGAACCCATTGTTCAATACTTCTAAGGCGCAGAAGAAACTCAAGGCCTTCGTTGAAGCCAGTCCAAAGACCATCGAAGTGAAAGCCAAGATAATGGTTGATCACTTCATGAGCAGCGTTTGGCAGGCTAAGAAGCTTAAGGGCAAGGCAAAGGCGATGGTGGTCACGCGCAACATTGAATGTGCTATCCGCTACTTCTTCGCCATTCGAACCGCGTTACATGAGGCTAACGCTCCGTTTAAAGCGCTGGTTGCTTTCTCTGGCGAGAAAATAGTCGATGGTATCAAGCACACTGAGGATGGACTCAACGGCATCTCTGCTCGTGACTTGCCTGAGGAGTTCGAGAAAGACGACTTTAGGATTTTGATCGTCGCCAATAAGTACTTAACCGGCTTCGACCAACCGATGCTACATACCATGTATGTGGACAAGAAGCTGCAAAGCGTGCTGGCTGTGCAGGCTTTGTCGCGCCTGAATCGTTGCAACTGGAAGTTGGGCAAGACTGATACCTTCGTTCTCGATTTCTACAACTCGTTAGACGATATCAAAAACGCGTTCAATCCGTTCTTCACTTCGACCACCCTGAGTGAGCCGACGAACGTTAACGTGCTCCATGATTTGAAGGACTCGCTTGACGATATCGGTATTTACGACTGGACGGAAGTTACGTTTTTTAACGAGAAGTTCTTTGCCAATGCAGAGGCAGACGAACTAGCTCCTGTCATCGATACGGTAGTGGCAAGGTTTGATGCTGATCTGGATGATGAAGAACGGATCGACTTCAAGATTAAGGCCAAACAGTTCGTCAAAATTTACGCCCAAGTAGCGGCCATCGTCCCGTTCAATAACGTGAATTGGGAGATGCTGCATTGGTTCCTTAAGTTTCTGATTCCCAAGCTGAGGGTGAAAGACACAGATCGAGATAAGCTGGATGAACTGTTGAATAGCGTTGACCTCTCTACTTATGGGTTGGAGAGGTCGCGCCTGGAAGTGAAAATCGATCTCGACGATTCGGGGGCGGAATTGGAGCCGCAGAATCCGAACGTCCGAGCCGGCCATTTCGGCGATGGAGATACCGACTCCCTTGATGAGATTGTACGAACTTTCAATGAGCGTCACTTCGCGAACTGGGAGGCAACGCCGGAAGAGCAACGGGTGAAGTTCCTCAACATCGCCAAACATGTGATAGACCATGCCGACTATAAAGGACAGGTTGAGGACAACCCCGATATTCAGAATCGGAAGCTGGCTCTAGAGCGATTAATCCAGCACGCTGTTAGTGCTGAGCGACGACGAGAACTTGATCTATACAAGCGTTACGCCTCGGACACCGATTTTAAGCGTGCATTTGATTCCACAATTTCTCGAATATTGGAATCTGGTCAGGTCATGAATGTGGCCCCAGCCCTTCCTCCAACTTTACCTCCACCACCACCTTTAGGACCCGCTGGTCGTTAATTATCGAAATTTATGACGAAAAGACAATCTGAATATCATTGGGCCGCGCGGCACGAGGCACTTTACCGTGTTGAGCTTTCTGTCCTATATCATCAAAAGCGAGAGAAATTCTTTGATGTTTTCGACAAATTCGCAAAAATTATGTCTGTTTTAGGGGGCGCGGTGGTGATTGCTAGAGTCCTCTCGCCTGATCAGCTAACAGGCGTTGCCGCGCTGAGCACCGTCTCATCAGCGGTATCATTAGTCTTTGGCCTGTCTGATAAGGCTAAGCGCCATTCAGAGTTAGCCAAAAACTTTCGTCGACTGGAGGCGGACATTCACAGCAAAGGTGTAACGACATTTACAGACTTAGACATTGCATCTTGGAATGCGAAGATTCGTGAGCTGGAAGCGGGGGAGCCGGCTCCACTTGCTACCTTGACAATGTTGTGTCAAAACAAGCTTGCTATCGCGCAGAATCAGCCTGAAAAGGTTATAAAAATCAACTTATTCAAAAAGATATTTTCTCACCTATTTTAGTATAGATCAGCAGCAATAGCGTGAATGTATAGTAATTTTAGGTTGACCGCGTCTTTACGGGTTTAATTAACCGTTTCTTCAGCAGCAAGGGATCAACAGTTACAGCGCTCAACGCAACCTTATACCCCAGAGTTCTCAATGCCTTTGATGCGTGTTTTAATGTGACCTTCGAGAAGAATGGTAACTCTATGGGTAGCGCCTTCGCGGTCGCAATCGCATAGACAATCATATATTTACCTACATCAGGTCTGGAAACCGTATCAGCGAGCTTCATGTCCAGTGGTAGTTGTTCGTTCAATTTCTTCCTAAAGGCCTCGTCTCCCAAATACGTATTTCCGCCAACAAGAGCCTGCGAAAACAAATGGCTTAATGTTCCTGATGCACGATAGTACTTTACATGAATAAAGTCACTGCCTGCCCTGATAAGGTCGCAAAATTCTATCTTGTCGAATGGGCCGCCTATGCGCACGTTTTTCTTGTCCATTAACCAATACTGAATATCTCCGTCGGCAACAAATTTGTTGTAATCCTCTTCACGATCATGCTGATAAGTAGGAAGTTCATGCGGATATTTTTCTACCGCTTGTGCAAGGTAATTATCGATCACTTTGACGAAATCTTCTGCGGCTCTAAACCATTCACCATTTCGCAAGATGTAAAGCTTTCCGCCATACTTAACCTCTGCATACAAACATCGGTAAGCGGACCATTGCTTTATCGAATGATAGCCTGAGTCCACAATATGTACCTTACTGTTGCGCAAAGCCTCTACCGTCAATGCCTCCTCTCCCAGCCCTAGATGCGCGATGAGATCTTCTAGCTCCAGAACTACGTGTACACCAGACTTCATATACATGTTGTAAGCGTACCCAAGATTGGTTTCCCAGTCGACGACCTCTGGCTCACCAAGTAGCACGACTGAATAGTCCTTTTTGGCCAGCACCTGATCTAGCTCAAGATCAGCAATTTCAATCTCTTCCAAATCCTTAACTCTCGCCACATTGTCGAACCACTCGAACTCAGCGGGCAGCCTTGCCACATAGCGATTTAAGGCTTCTCCCAGTACCTCGGATAACATTTCAATCGTTATCGATCTTTTGATGGTTAGCGCATCGCGGCCCGTTACATTTGTTCCAAATACCTCGACCTTGGACGTTCCTGTGATTGCGTACACCAGCTCAAGTTCTGAATCGACATGGAGCTCGAAGATTCCCACTTCTTTGGGGCTCTGTGTCCGCGAGTTAAGCGGATCACTTTGATAGCTTGCCTTATCAAGACTACGCAACTTATCTGGTTCGACGGAGTTCAATGTTACCCGGAGACCAAAGTCACGTTCAATAAAATCGTCGTTCACTAGGTGGTGGCCTGTGCCGAACGTCAGGATGAAGGCCCGGTTATGATCTCGCAGTAGAAATGCAGCACCGACAGTATTGGTTTTACCGAACAGCCCTTCTTCAAGCGCCTGATGACTAGTAAAGAACTGGCACCAAGCGGGCGATGTTTTGGGTTTCTCTGTTTTCACGTAAAGCGTCGCCGTGCCGCTGTGGACGTTGATCGGAACCGCAGGCTTGCAACTTGCGAGGTCGATGAGGCGGTCATCAGTCCAATCCCCTTCCTTCGCAAGGTAGATTGTTAGCCTGTGTTGGCGCAACGTCGTCGCATCAAAATCAAACGACACCTTGCTGCTGGCAGCCTCAAATGTGCTCCGGTCTTCAGGCTTCATAGTTGCTATCCCTATGCTCTGGTTATCATTGGGTGTTACGTCCTTTGAAATCCGAGGGTCACCAGTGCGCCAATTCCCACGTTTTTCCAGGGCGACCATTGAACGCGCACCCATGACAGCATGGGATGTAGCGTAAAAAAGATAGGCCAGTACTCCTCTGATATCGTGTTAGTTCTCACACAAAACACATACCATCGGGACCGGCCTATGCATCGAATTCTATCTGTAAATCCTTCGTTACCCCAACATATCGATCAAATGGCGCGTGCGCCGGAAGTCTATCGGCCGTTCGCTTGCCCGCATTGCGGTATGGCCGGTCTCTGGCTGCACGGCTTTTACGAGCGCAAACCGGACCGCGATGGTGCTGCCGCCGCCTCGCTCAATCCGGTCCGGGTGACACGCTTTTGCTGCAGCCCATGCGGACGTACCTGTTCGCGTTTGCCGCTGTGCATCGCGCCGCGTCGCTGGCACCCGTGGGCCAAACAGCAGCGGGTTCTGCTGGACCTGTTGGCCGGCGCTTCGTTACGCGGCGCGGCCATGTGCGCCGGCGTCGCACACCACACTGCGCGCCGCTGGCGCGACTGGATGCACGCCTGCACGTCGACACTTTCCTTCGTCCTGCGCAGCCGCTTCCCAGAACTGGGGCGCGGTGGCGAGGGTCCCCGCTTCTGGACGGCTTGCATGGTCGCGATGTCGCTGGCCGATGCGATGGCATGGGCAGATCGGGAAATATCCGTCCCATGAAACGCTGACCCGAAACCACCAGGAGACAGGTTCCGCCACGCAAATTACCCAACCCACACACTTTGCCCACTGCCGCCGGTAGCCGATATCGGTTTCCATGAAAGCTCCCGAACTCAACAGGAGCACCCATGAAACAGATCGATCCGACCGCCTTG
>KB906724.1:2998673-3367224 GCA_000381565.1 Oxalobacteraceae bacterium AB_14 | reverse complement strand
AGTTCTTCCGCGACCTGCCCGCGTTCCTGAACTTCGCGTTCGACGCGCGCGATCTGATCACCGTATGGCTGGTGGGCCATCCCGGCCTGGCGCAAACGCTCGAACGCGCGCCCTATGCGGCCTTGCACGGGCGCATCGCCGCGCGGGTGCAACTGAAGCCCGTCGTCGAGCGCGAGCGCTTCGCATTGTTGATCGGCCATGCCCTCAAGGCCTCGGGCTGCCAGCATACCCTGTTGGCCGATTCCGGCATGGAAGTGTTGCGTCAGGCATCGAAGGGCTTGCCGCGCATCGCCGGGCGGATCTTGCACACCGCCATGCGGCTGGCGGTGCCCAAAGGATTGAATCATCTGCCGGACGACCTGCTGCAACAAGCCATTGAGGAGCTCAGATGAAACCGAACCAGCACCGCAGGATCCCGCGTGACTTGAGTGACGAAGGGGCAGCTACGCTGGTCCAGTTCCTGCGCAAACTCACACGCGATTGCGAAATGCAATATGCGGTTCAGATCAGGCGGCACGAGGAGGCGGCGCCGCGCGGCCTTTACGACCCAGAGCAGCCCTGGAAATACCCAAACGAACCATTCTGACCCAAGAATGCCAGCAGGCTTGGTCTTGCTTCTGCAGGCCCTGCCTGTCGGCGTTCGATCCATCGGCGGGGGCGAATTGATCCGAGCGACGGCGAGCTCGCCCGTTCATGGCGCGTCCCGCGCCTGCCCGACGCTCCGCCAGAGCGACCGGCCACCGGCAACAATGCCGACCGGCTCCATACCTCGGCCAACCCACGCTCAACGGCGGCAACGCTCTACCTACGCAAGAGTGGGACGTTCCCGGTTTCCCGCCCTGGAATAGGGTGAACCGAGGCTCCTAAAATACTGCGGTGCGTAACAATTGGGTAACAATAGAAACTCTCTTGCGATTTCGCAACGACTATTTGCTTAAGTTGTGCGAATACTGACGGTTATGTCGGCAAATGATTTACTTCTATGTTGATAGTTTTTTGAGCGGCGGGACCGGACTAGCTCCGATGTCGGTCTAAAACCGGGGCATCATTACAGGCAACACTAAAGGGAACCTCGAAATACCATCATTCCGGCGCAGGCGGGAATTCCATGTCTTGCAAGCTGCAAGGTGCATGCGGAATTAGATTCCCGCCCGCACGGGAATGACGATTTGCCGGTATTTTCGAGGTGCCCTAAAGCTTCAGGTGTGGCGAGCAAGTTCTGAGTTAAATCGAGCTTCTGCGGCTTCAAATCTTGCCAACGTGTAAAATAGTCGCTTAACAGATGAGAATTGATTAGACTGCATGGCCGACACAGGCCCCGAGAGTTACGTTAAAAAAGTGGCAATGCGCAACGAGGACATATGAGTACTGGTGATCTTCAACTTCGCTCGGTTAGCCAGTTAATGACCGAGTCGTTCTTCATTCCTGCTTACCAGCGTGGCTATCGCTGGACTTCACAGGAGGTGACGGACCTACTTGACGATGTAGCTGCGTTTACTGAAAGGCCAAGGCCAATTCCGGGAGAATTCTATTGTCTGCAACCTGTTGTTGTGACTCGATGCAACGACCACTGGGAACTCATTGATGGTCAGCAGCGGCTCACTACGATCTTTTTGATTCTCTCCTACTTTAACAACCGATTGGTCGCCGATGAGCGCAAGGCTCTGTTTACGCTTCACTATGAAACTCGCGAAGATAGTGCTAGCTACCTGAGGTCCCTGGATGAAGGACTGCATAAGGAAAACATCGACTTCTTCCACATCTGGCAGTCATACCAAGCGATTCGTGAGTGGTTCAAGCCTAGGATCAACCGGTTGAACTACATTGAGGCCGCCATTCTGAATGAGGTCAAGGTCATCTGGTACGAGGTCGATCAAGCCATCGAGCCAATTGCTGTGTTTACGCGATTGAATATCGGCAAGATTCCGCTCACTAATGCAGAGCTTGTAAAGGCTTTGTTCTTGCGAAGTGGAAATTTTGATGGAGAAGGTCCGCGCGCCAAGCAATTGCAGCAACTGAGGATTGCTCAGGACTGGGATGAGATAGAGCGCCGCCTCCAAGAAGAGGCATTCTGGTTTTTCTTATCCAATAGAAAGCAGGAGGCGAATCGCATCGATCTCGTGCTAGGGCTGCGGGCTGAGGAGCTGCAACAAGTTGGTAATCGCTGGGATGCAAACAACCTGTTCCTTGCATTCAATGCGCATCTGGTGACAAGGCAGGACTCAGCTGCAAGCGAGTGGGACACGGTCAAACGCATATTTCTTCAGCTTGATGAGTGGTTTAGGGACCGGTTCTTATACCATGTGATTGGCTTCTTGCTTAGCCAGGAAGTCAAGGTGAAACAAATTTGCGATCTCGGGCGTAACGCGGCCTCTAAGACCGCCTTTCGAGCTGCTCTTAAGGGGGAGGTATTCAAACTTGTCTTTGGTAAGCCTCGAAGCGCAGTAGACGAGGCTGGGCTGGCGCGGTTTATCGAAGACCACGTCGCCCAGTTGGACTACGAGTTTCATCGTGTATCCATCCGCCGCCAACTTCTACTCTTCAATATTGCCTCACTATTGGAGCTCGGTGGCAGCGGGCCGTGGTTCCCTTTCGATCACTTTAAGAAAGATCAATGGGACTTAGAACACATTCGTTCGGTGAAGTCTGACATGCCACAGCGAGTTGATTCTCAGAAGGCCTGGCTTGAACAGGCTGTCGAGTATTTCTCTCAGCCTGAGTTAGCGGCTGTCGGTCGCATGAGTAACGCATCGGAACAGGATCTAGCTGGGCGCTTACATGCGCTGCGTTTGACCGAGCCGTTCGATACCATTGCATTCGAGGCCGCATTCAACGACGTCATCGACCGCTACGATCCGGGCTCGAACGTTGAGGTCGACAACAGCATAGGCAATTTGACTTTGCTTGACGCTGCCACAAACCGCAGCTATGGGAACGCGATCTTCCCACACAAGCGCCGCAAGCTTATCGCGCTGGACAAGGCGGGGCGCTTTGTCCCCCTATGTACGAAAAACGTATTCCTCAAGTATTACAGCACTAAGATTGACGAAATGTTGGTCTGGACTCAGTTTGATGCGAAGGAGCATCAGAATGCACTCATCAGTATGCTGGTACGATTCTTCACAAATGACGGAGCAAGCTCATGAGCGAAGCTCGGCAGCATTCATTCGCGACGCTATTTTCAAGCGTTGATGGCATTGAGATCCCTATTATTCAACGTGACTACGCACAAGGCCGCAAACAGTCCATTGATGTCTTGGATGGTTTCCTGACGTCGCTGTGGGATGCGTTGTCCAGTGATGACGCCCAAGCGCTCGACCTTGATTTCATATACGGGACGTTTGAGGACGGAGCAGGCAGAGTGCTCTCTCTGCTCGATGGGCAGCAGCGTCTGACAACCCTGTTTCTTCTACATTGGTACGTCGCGACATGCGAGGGGCAGTTGGAAGATTTCAGGGCTCGCTGGACGAAAGGCGGAAGATCTAGGTTCACTTACGCCACGCGACCGAGTTCTGCTGAGTTCTTCGATGCACTTGGAAATGCGATGATTGTACCGCCGTCTGAAGGGAATGCATGGGACGGCCGACTTTCTGCACGCCTAGTCGACAGTAATTGGTTCTTCCTGTCGTGGCGTAGTGACCCTACAGTCAAGGCGTGCCTTACCACGCTTGACTCAATTGCTAGGACGTTTGGCGTTACCAAGGGCATTTATCAGCGCCTTGTCGATGAGCGACGGCCCAGGATTACGTTCCACTTTCTCGACTTGGAACGCTTTGGTTTGACCGACGATCTGTACATTAAAATGAATGCTCGGGGTAAGCCACTCACGCCCTTTGAGAACTTCAAGGCATGGCTTGTTGGGCGCGTAGCATCTGAGCCTTGGGCAGGGGATTTCGATTTAGCTTTGGACCAGAAGTGGATGGACTTTTTCTGGCGAATTGCTTCCCGGCAGAAGGGTGTGGCCATGGGGCAGATGGTGGATGACCTCTACCTGCGATTTATGTACGTCATGGAGTTCTTCGATTCCTGTAATCGAATCGAAAACGTCTATCGGGAGCCGAAACTGGTGATCGACTGGATCTCGAAGTTGCGCCAGGCGCGCGGCTACATTCCATTGCGAGAACTCGAAAGGCAGGGGGCCTTCAATTCGTCGGCTACGCAAATTGCGTCACGTGTACTGGACCATTTCTGCGACCCCGTGTCGTCAGCAGACATCAGCACGCTTGAGCGCGCCTTAGCGCCTACCAGTGACTATTCTGATCTCATAAGGTTGTTCTGCGTTGTCGCTTGGATCGACAGTTCTGTGGTGAAGTCGGGGGCGTCTGGACTGGATGTCGAGAGGTCGAGATGGAATCGTGTGACGTCGAATCTTCTCGCCAACCATCGTATTGACGACATTTATACCGCCTGCCTTTCAGTCAAGGGAGTGAAAGCGTTAGCTTCTCATGCGGGCAATCTTTATGAAGCATTGTCAGGGGGGGCTGAGGTTCCCGCTGGCTTTAGCGGCGAGCAAGCAGCGGAAGAAGTTTTAAAGGCGCGACTAATCATTGAAGAACCGACTCGTGAAGCCTTGTTCATAGAAGCTGAAGCGCATCCCTATTTGCAGGGGAAGGTCGGGTTCTTGCTCAAATTCAGCACTTCGCCTGAAAAAGTCTTTGATCGTGATGCGTTCACCCGTTACTCTGAGCGAGCGAGAGCAGTCCTCAATGAGCGCGTCCTAACCAGCTCAGACCACTTCCTTGAGCGAGCTTTGTTGTCACTAGGTGATTACCTAATTGGCCGCGGATCGTCCAAATTCTCCTTCGGTCAGCCAAATGCAGGTACATACCGCGACCGCTCTGAGAACTGGTTGCGAGTGGTAGGCAGGCCGGAGTTCCAGAAGTTGCTCGATCAAGTCGAGGGCGATGCCAAAGCTGCTTTGCGCGGACTCATCGAGGCTTCTGCATGCACGGATTGGCGCAGATACCTTGTCGCAGATCCTCAATTAATCGACTATTGTGGCGAACGCCTTTTACACCGCCAGGACACGGGGGAGATTTATCTGCTGTCGCGCAAGCGCCTCTCGGGCTATCACGTTGAATTACGAAGCTATGCCCTTTTCCTTGCGTTGAAACGTTCAAAGGATGCGTTGGCTGGGATGACTTATCGCTATGTGGACACCTATGACGATACGCTACCAGCGCTTGTGCTTCTAGGTGGGGGCCAAGAGTTGACGGTCAGCTACGCAACTGGCGTCTGGACATGCAAGGGGCCCTCCGGACAGGTGCCTCTTCCTGGATGCCTGGTCGAGTTTATGGGGCAGCACGGTTTCAACGAAGCGAGGCGCTAGCTAGCGGATTCAAGCGGTATTGGGAAAATGGGCACGACGCGTTCAAAGCATGTGGCAAGCTCAAACCTTGGTGGTGCATCGATGATAACTAGCTAAAAGCCACCATTATCGATACCTCAAACGTTCACGTCCTACTAACTCTAAACCCTTTGGAGAAAGGCTGTCTACGGCCACTCCTCTTAAACTATCACGCGTACATAAGGTCCTTCATTGCTTGGATAAACGGTTGAGTAAGGTCGCCACAGATGGGGGCGATTTCGCCATTTGTTGGTCCAGATGTTGGCATAGTTAAAAATCAGCTCGGGATTGTAGGTGGACGCAACCACGCGCGCGATGGCAATCTGATCGGGGTGATAGTGAATTTTTCCATTTGTACTAAAGGCGAATCGTTTGCAGCTTATTTTGCTCAGGAGATCGACCGATGTGTTGGCTTGGCTTCCGTGGTGCGATATCTTGAGCAGTTCAATCTGCAACTTTCTGTCCGGCGATAGATCCACTAGCGTTTTACAAATCAAATCAGCGCGAGCATCGCCAGAAAGCAGAACGCGTTTTTCTCCCTGGCTTAACAAGAGAGCTATGCTGCTGGCATTTGAGGCGGATTGGTCCTCTGCCGTCTCTTTCGCGAGCAGACTGGCGAGCGGCGGGGCTGGCCAACTGTCCTGTCGTCCCAGCCGGTCCTGCGCTTCAGTCTTCTCGTTGAGGTCTACGCCCCCGCGTTTTGCCAGAGCGGTCAGCTCCTTTCTTGTCGGCGACAAGATTTCGATGGTAACCCCGCCCTCCAGCTCGATTTTGTGCGGCCAAGGGGTGCAAACGGCTTGCTCACGAAACTCGTTATTCCATGGAAGCTGACGCTTCACGATCAGCCGCGCGAGGGCGTCGCTGTGCGGCTCACCTAGCATGTCTGGTGGTACAAGGTGCTTATTACCGTTGAACCAGATGTCGTTGATGATCAGCCAGTCCGGAGCACATTCCAGCAGTGCGATGATTCCACCGATGTGGTCGAAGTCATAATGGGTAACAACAATCGCTTCAAGGCGTAAGATGCCATCGGTGCGAGCCGCCCCAAGTACATTGATAAGATTTGGCAGCGAGGAGGGTGGGCCTCCATCAACGAGCAGGTGTCGAACGGGACGTCGCCCATAACTTACGAGAATAGCATCGCCATGGTCCGCCTGAATCAGTTTGATATCGAAATATTCGGTCATGGTGCAGGTCGTCCGAGGAAAACGTCAGCGTCGCCGAAGGCAACCAGCGCCATCCCCAATGCGTTATCTTTCGCCAAAAATTCGCGTCGCATACGTGTAACCAATTCACCAATGGTGATAGACGCGCTATCGTCCGAGGCCGCTATCAGTTTTAAAGTCAGATCTGCGGCTGCTGTGTTAGCAAACCGACCGAAGACGCAGGTGAGCGCTGCAATCACGACTTTGGCTCCTTCGCGTAATAATATGGTTGGCAAAGCCGTGTTGGCGCTGGGGCCGATGGCTGAATTGCAACCGATCACGACCACCACCGGGCCGGAGTTGCCAATGTGGGGACGTCCCATTGCCCCGAGTGCGAGCTTTTGATCGTCGCCTATATACAGGTGTTTGTTTTCAATATGCGGCACCAGGACCAACAGTTTGGGGCTCAATGCTGCAATACTATGGGACCAATCGTCCCAGCTATTGCGACGCCAGTCTTTGATCAACTTGCCCATATCCGCATTACGCGTGATGGGGAACGCTGTAGGCACCTGATTGTCATTGAATTTATCTGCCCGATCTGACGCTGCAAACAGTGCGCGTCGCAGATCGGAAATTCGATTGCGCCGAGCAAGGTCGGTAGCCTGCTTCAACCAAAGCTTCTTGTCCATACTGCGATCCCAAGTATGGCGTTCGATTACTGCGGTGATGCCAGCGAAACCCATTGGGCAAAGCTGCTGACGTGCGGCTCTAATCTTGCAGTCGCGCACCGCTACGCCGGAAGTAAGACATCCGGCGCGATCTGCGCATAAGTTGGCATTCTCATTATTGGGCAATTCGCCGTCGTACAGGTATTCAATAGGAAAGTGGTCATTTGCGGGAGTAGTCAGCTGTACTCGGTTCATCACTGTCGGCCAGCCAGGAACAAAGTTCTTCAATGCTTCCAGCATGACCTTGCCGGCATTTGCCAGATTAAATAGCGATGAATTGAACGGAGCTTCTGGTTCAAGGCAAGTCTCCAGCTGCGCCAATAAGTCCTCCCTAGCCTTCAGCATATCCTGGTATTCCCAACCAGCCAGATGGATACCTTCGCCGGTGAGCACGGACGTACTCGGCTCTCCGGCAATGCCATCCCGCAACAGTAGTGCAACATCAAATTCCTTTTTGTTGTGCTCAACCGAAGAATTCAACGCTTCGACAAAAAACTCGATCGCGGCACTGGCTTGGCCACGTATTCTGGCCGTTTGGATAATGGTTGTGCGCTCACTGACCACGAAGCATAAATCGATCAGGCGATCAGAAGGTACGGCATAACGGAAAACCGCTGGCGTTGACGCCCCCGACCGTGGCAGAAGTATGGGGACCGATATTGGTTCAGCACCGAATTCAAGTAGATGCACCTGCAGCACTTTCTGATCGTCGGTCCAGTCCAGGTTCTGTTCGGGAAAAGCCGGAGTTGCACGCTTCAACGGGGTGACGGGTTGGACACTGATATGGATAGAGACTTCCCCAGTCGCAGGAAATGCAGTAACTGCCATCCCATCATATTCGATACGTGCGTCAATCACTCGAACGGATGGCGGTGGCGACTCCATCCGAACCTCTTGGATTTCCAAGTTTGGCAGTCGCCGAGCAGGGTGTCTTGCCTGTTTTGCAATCATAGCTGAATTGAGCGAGGAGGGACCATCCTGCCGCTCCTCACGCGCTGTCGCGCGAGGGGGGCGAGGGAAGAAGGTACGGTTGGACTGAACCATAAAATTTTGCGTGGAAGCGAGAAATACGCCGTGCTGCGTTACGTGCGTGTTCGCCGCTGCCAGTGCTTGATCAATCGGTAGTTGTGCCGCGATCCCTGCTCCAAATTTTTTCAACCATTGATCAATGTTTGGCTGGTCAGAAGGCAGGAAAAGGGCGCACTGCGCCCCGGTAGCCTGGCGTATCTTATCGATATGAGGTATTACGGCTGCGCGGGACTGATCCAGAACGATCAGTAGCTCGCTTGAGAAGGGCTGCGTAAGTAGATCCGCGAGTGTGACCACGGCAATGGTGGCCGGGTCGGTTGGTACGGTTTGTCTTGCTTTGGGAAGTGATTCGGTCAGTGACGTAGTGATTTTCGACAAGCTTGCCGAAGAGGTAACGCATACATATGGCATGGTGGATGCGGCAGGGCGACGAGGACGACGATCTGTTGGCCACTCGCTGAAGATCCGCTCGTGCATAAAAGCGCTGCCCAAGTCGTCGGCGATTTTATTCAGTGGGATTGTGGTGTCCCAAGTGTAAACGTTGCGCAATATCTTAATGCGGAGGTCACCTTCCCGACGCGCGGTGAGCGTCTTGAAAGCTTTGGCCACTTCTAACGCGATATTAGGATCAAGCCACTGTGATGCCTCCAGTACTGCCGGATCGCCGCCCCACTCGGCTACACCCGACGCTGCAACCGCATTAAGCATAATCGTCGATGCCGCGCTGGGATGATGCCACCAAGTCCAATTTTCCTGCGCTAACAAAATTCCGAGACCCGCTCTTACGCTAGGGCCGCGTGCCGCTTGGTCACCCAACCAATTAATGTCGTTATTACCCATTTATTATCCAATCATCACGTGCGGTTGCTATTTTGGTATTGTAACTAAAATTTACTAGTGGAAATATATAATCTGTTGGCAACAGCGAAAAAAGGACCAGAGCACGGCACAGTCCCTCGCCACGCCTAGCATTGCTCTGTGAACAGAGGCTTGAAGAGATCCGTTGGGCGTGTTGCCGTATTTATCTTTTTAAGCTAGGCGTTCTTTTGTTTTGCTAGGCACTCTAGTCTTACAGAAAGATTTCCAATCCAAGCAGACGGCATTGGAGGGGTAGGGCGCGACGCTCGCAAAGTCGAACTATTTACCCTTGGAAAGCATGTTTTGTGGCAGAGCTTATGCCTCTACAGCCGTGCTTCTATTGCCTATTAGAAAAAGTCAAGTAAGCCGATTTTCGTTAATTTTAGGAAAAAAACATTAAACGGCGCCCGTCGTTATTGAAGGACCCTTCGAAAGTGGGGTAGATTCGGTGGGGTAGAGTTTTTTTGCTATTTTTGCCATAGTGCCCAACGGATAACACCGTCTTCGCGGTGTTTCGCCGTCGCGCTGATCCAGACTTTTAATTTCTTCCCGACGCAAAACTTGGGGTAAACAGATCCGCGAAGTGGAAGCGGTTGTCTAAGCGAAGCAGACCGTAGATATTGACGTAGCCGTCTTCGGGAATAATTGTCGTACTATGTCGATATTTGCCGGGCGTAGTCGGGGCGGTAGGACGCGATAGATCATTATTTAGTACCCCGGCGATACCGACCGATTCGAAAAGGAAGGTGCATACCCATTAATCTCGTCGATCAGCTGATCGCTCAAGCCGGCCGTTTCTGCTAGCCGAGGCGAGATGACGATTCCGTGTAGTTGGGCGCGCAAATCATCCCAGCGCTCACGTAGAATTTCCCAGTTTTTCTCGTCGTACGTTCCGCTGAAAATGACCGGACGGACGACTATGCGAGGTAATGGCGCATGTTCCATCCTAAGTGCAGTTTCGAGCGCCGTCTCCCATAAGCTGCCGACACGATCAACCCGTCCAATTTGTTGTTCCACTACGCCGGGATTCCACTCTGGATGAAGCAAGACGACCGTCTTACATGCTCTGTGTAGGTTTAGACCCTCACGACCTACTACAGACTGTGCGACTAAGACTTGCGGGTTGCTGCCCGGCCTATTGAAGGCCAGTTGCAGCAGGCGGCGCGTCTCTGGCTTTGTTTGGCCAATCAACAACCTCGCAAAGCCACTTTCGCGACGGTTATATTCATCCTCCAATTTAGACTGCAATTCAAGCCACAAGTACAATGATTCGGCTTCGTCAATCTCCTCATCCCCCTCCAAGTCAGAATCGTCTCGCTCGCAAAGCGCTTCAACCAGCCCTTCGAACGCTGCGGCGAGAAGCTCAGGAGTGCTTTCGTCCACCGTGATCGTGCTCAATTCGTGCATTGCTTTGGAAACGAGAACCAATGGGGAGTCACCCGCGCCTGTATGCTCGTCAGCCGCGCGCCTGAAAATGTCGAAAACCTTTCGCGCCCTCCCTGTAGAGGCCAGTCCAGCATCAAGGCGCTCCAGCAGCACGAGTCTGCCGGCGCGCCGGCGTCGCTCAAGTTCAAGATACTGCTGGGCGAGCTGCCCTTCTAACGCAGTTCTATCAATACTGCCGGGTCGCTTAAGCTGGCGGTGCGCGGCTTTGATTGCATCCCATTCGTCCTCATGAACGCTGGCCCGGGGCCATAGTTGACCAACATCCAGTGCACGAAGCATGGCCTGCGCGTTGAGTACACTCACCAGCGCACGTAACGGCAAGGTGAACCGGCCGAAGACGAGTACTTTTTCGTTTTTCGCCGTGACCTCGTCGATTGCCCGAGCTGCCGCTAGAATGGAAGGGTGATCGTAGAGTGGATTTTCTGTGTGATCGAATGCTTGCGCGACAAGATTCTTCCACCAATTTGCACGTTGCTGGCGCTTGTCAGGGGAGGCGCTATCGATTGTTGTCGAGTTGTTTTCAGGTAGAACTTCTCCGTCAGCCGCTATTTGTGTTTTATCCAGGGTTGCGTCGCGCTTGACGTGATCAATAAGTGCGGCAATACCATGGCCGTTGCCCATGGTGAGTCGCAGACGCTTCGCGACCGCATCATCGACTTGACGTGTTACGACAGATAAAGCCTCTGCTGCGCAGATGGCGCGTCGCCAGGCCGGGCTCAGTTTTGTAGTATCGACGAGGATTTCACGCTCTTCTCGATATGCATGTAACGGAAGCTTCGAGCGCTTGTGGAACTCTTGGACGCAGAAGACTTCACGTTTATCGCGCCTGAGCAGATAGGGCGCAAGTGCGCTCTGGAACTGTATCGCGATGCTGCGATACGCCTCGCGCGCCGGCACATTGTTTGGGCATTGCCGGAGTTTCGCACACGTCTCTGCATAGCGTTGGAATATATCGCCTTCGGTATTTGACAGTCCGGCTCCTGTCGCGCCCACGCGCTCTAGTGTCTGGTGCCATTGGCTTGTGTCTAATTCGACAGGCGTCGCTGTCAAGGCAATACGGCGTACCAGCTTGCTTGGAATGATCACAGAGTCCAGCATCCGCGACAAATTGCTGCCGTCGCCACGGCTCTTGTGAGCCTCATCAATAATTACCAAGTCAAATACTCCAAGTCCCAGGCCGACGGCCTGCTGGAGGCGAGGCCGCAATTTTTCATTGCGACCGTATTCGGACGCGGTCATTGCCCCCGGCCAAGGGGTCCCTTCGCGCAACTCATCTATGAGTAGGCGCGCCGGATGTCGTGTAGGTAAGCCTTTGAGGAAATCCGCGATGCTATCGGCAGCCCTGACAGTCATCCTTGCCCACTCGTCGCTCAGTAACTCCTGTCCAATGTAGGAGCGTGGGAGCCGGCCCTCCGTAACCTTACGCCATTTAGCATAGAGCGCAGGCAGCAGCGCCCATCGCCAGGAGTCGCTTGCTTCCCCTAGGCGCCAGTTTGTGAACGCGTGCGAAACGAGCACAACATCGCGTGTGAACCATGGCTTCTCGGCGAGCGGTTCGTGCAACCACACTGCGAGAAACTGCCACAGACTGCGAAGGACAGGTTGCGTGTCGATGCCCCCGTCACGGAGTTCGTCACGCCATTGGTAGCCCAGACCCGGAGGAATCAGAATCGCCACGCGTCCACCACAGTCGATCACGCTGCGCGCAATCGCAACTGCGATGCGTGTCTTGCCCATGCCGACCTCGTCGGCAATCACGACACCATTCTTGGGCATGCGCTCGCGTATGCCGCGAAGGCTTTCGCATTGCCCCTCATTTAATTCCCAATGCTGGGTCCCTTTGGATTTGGCCAATTTTTCTAACTCGTTGCCCACCGCGTTCCAGCCCTTGAAAGTCTTTGTCATTGGAGGCCTCCTTCCATCGGCAGCAAGTTTGCTGTTTGCCATTGCGTATCAATACGCGCCAAAACAGCTTCGTAGAGCCGCCCCTCGGGCGTTTTTCCTGACTCGGCGAAATCCGGACGGAACGCCGGAACTCGTAATGGGTCGAGTGGATTGAGCCCTAACGTGTGAAAATAGGCGAGAACGGTACTCTCTCCGAGGCGTGACAGAGTTTGTTCCAGACGCGCACACCATGCAGTCCAGTCGGCTGCGCTTAGCGCCGTCTGACGCGCGGCGATACGCTCCACCAGTTCCATCATCTGGCGCACTGGGTAGGCAGCCACCCCTCTTGTGGCAAATGGTTTTGTGCTAGGCCCGAGTGGCATATCGTCGTCTTCGTTCTCTTCCTCATCGTCACCGTAGTTTTGTTCGTTGACGGCTGCCGGGAAATTTTCCAATGCGGACCATGCTTCATCAAAACATAAAGCGCTGAGGGCCGCCGATGCCAATCGGCCCAGTTCATCCATTATTGGTATCCAGCACTGACTGGATTGTGCGCCGGATTGCCACCGGATTCTCACCTGGCGTGGACAGCTTCCGAACCAAACAATGGTCGCCCCTGAGCGCTCACAGGGGCGACCGTCCGGGTCTAGAATTTCATATGGGGATGAAGTTTCGCATGGCGCGATCAACTTGCCACCGGCGGCAATAGGCTGCCATGCCAGCCATGCGAGAGGTGGTGCTAGAAACGGTGCCCCGCGCTCTGGCATAGGAACACCTGCGTATAAGGTGTTGGCCTCACCAATTTCTCTATGACGCTGAATAGGGAGGAAATGATTGAGCGCCAACGGTGATCTTGTCGGTTCCTCCTGTGGCCACTCCAGCTCTTCGGGGAAGAAAATGACTCCTGCCTCAAGGTTGCCGCCCTGACGTGACATTTTGTTGGCGAAACCCGGACCAGTAAGATTGCCCGAACCAAGGTAGATCCAAGGACGGTGGCACTTTAGGTCGTCGCCCAGTTGTTGAGCGCTAAACAGGAATTTTGCATGAAGCGCGCGCTGCGAGTTCTGACCAAACACCGATGGCATCATCGATGCGGGGCGAATCTTCCAACCCTTTGATCTGATCGCCGACGCTGAGCCTGCCACTGCTTGGCAAGCCGCTGGGTTAATGTACAAATCGACTGTAGGTTTCTTGGCGAGTAGGCCGTAGGCGGTCAACCGGGCAACGATTCCCTCAAGGACCGTAGGCACGTTCCCAACGTCGGGTGCAACTGCAGACTCGAAAAAGCCTGAGCCCATTGCGATATAGCTGCGCTTTGTAGTTGCGCCGTGCATTTCGATCGCACCACAGAGTTGATCTAGAAAGGAAGTGCTCTGGTTGTCGCGGTAACGGACCATCGGGCCTGCATGACGGCTGCATTCGCTCAGCCATTCAGCTAGTGCGTTCCAAGAAACCCGAGTCTCGCTAAGGTGATTGTCTCGTGATGCGTCTAAGACTTGGGTGTCGTAATATTTTTGAAGGTAAGTGAAGGTTGACCATGCCGCTCGCATGTCGGCGCAACGCAACGCGAGGTCGTCGCTGGTGCACTGGAGTTCTTCGGAGCGGATTTCGATCGACCAAGCGAGATCGAGACTTTCTTCTAAGGTTTGACGGGTCCAGTTGCCGGTGGAGACTATCAGCCTCAGGAGCCAGCGTCCATCACTTGCAATATGGTTGAAACCTAGCAGCGCGACTTTGGCGTGCAACAGCCTGAATGGAGGAACACCTTTCCCGAATGGGAGGTGGGCAAGGCCAGGAACTTCCGTCGGCTTGATCGAGCGATTGCCGGGATCGAGCATCAGGGCGATGGACAGGTAGCCCCGTTCAGCACGTATGTCCTTTGTATCGCGGGTAAAGCGCTCAAGCGCTTCGTTCAGGAAATCCGGCTCTGCTGAGAAGCCGCAAATCCACCCAAACGTACTTCGGTAATCGTTTGGGGCGTCGAAACATTGCACGAGCGAAGGTGGGTTGGGCTTGTGCTCAGACACGGGGTTCCTCAGCGATAGGATTGAGCCAGTCGTTCATTTCTCCGTCTAGGTCGAGACCGAGCCACCAGAGATTGCGAATGCGGTAGGAGATATCTTCCGGCCATTGTGGGGCCGCGACGATCGGTGCCTCCTCAGCGGCCTCCTCGTCGTCCAACTGCTCGGCGCCCAAAAACGCAGGTCCCGCGATAATGTGATCTCCGGCCAGGCGAAGTATACGGCCGTCACGACCCACTAGGCGGCGCAAAACGTCATTATCGTCGCCCACGAGCATCTCCCTCGAGAAAACGTTCGCATCCGTTTCATCGTGACCGAGTTTAAGGAATATCTGCGCCTTTTGGCGCAGTGCCGCCAAACTGCGAAGCACGCGTGGCGATAACGTGCCGGAAATGTGGAGCATGTCTTTCGATGTCGGCATTTCCCGCTCGATGTTCTCCAACAGCGTGAACGCTGCCGCCTGAGTGGCGAAAAACCGCGCACCAGCCAGCATATCTTCCCAATGGGACGGATCTGAAATTTCAATTGGCTTTCGATGCCAGTTCGCTTCAGGCGCGCCGTGCCTGCGTGACTGCACCCAGTGGAATGCATCCCCGCGACGATTATTGCGGCTGCCGCCGACACTGTCCGGTTGTTGCAATCGCTCCCGTAGCAGGTCCCGGGCCTCCGGAGGGAGCGGCGTCAAAGGCGAAAGGGCAGCACGCATGGCGTCGGTATTGATGCTTTCCGCCTCGCCCATCACCCACCGGACCAAATACTCAATAACGCCGACTCTATGCACGTGGAATGGCGCGCAAGCCGCCTCGACGAAACCGAGGCCATCAGCGCTGCACGTAAATGCGTTGAAGCGGCTGCCGGCGGCGTTGACCAATCCCAGCGAAGGCAACGCCGCAACGCAAGCCATGCGCATAGGCTGGGTCACATAGAAATGTGGGCGACTGGCATTGTCGAAGCGAAAATCGGCCGCTGTTCGACCGGCCAACTTATCACTCCCCCGCACGCGACCACCGCCCGCCGCAGTTCCTAGAGACTGCCAGCAGGCGAGGGCTTCGATTGCGTTCGCGACGGCCATTTTTGTGACGCGTTGACCTCTGGTCGTCGCTATTTCTGCGACAAGTACGCCGAGCGTGGCGAGGAAAACTTGTTTCGCAAACCACACGCCACCTAGCCCCGGCACTGCTAGTTCATTGAAATTCCGCACACTTGCGGCTAGACCCAGCGTCCTTACGCGACGGACGCTTTCGATGACTCCGGGACCGAGAACTCCCCAATGCATTGTCATTAATTTTCCATTTTTGTAGTGTGAGTATCCCTTTGTCTACAGGCTTTGAAACACCGTCTGGAGGACGTTGCGCAGCTTGATCAGAGTTTTAGCATAGGTTTGCATATAGGAATGTTGGGTAGTTAGGGCAGACGACTTCGGTGCGTAATTCCGCGATTCTCATGCCTTGTTGTGATGGTGATATCGAAAAATCGAACTCATTGTTCCTGTCGCGAGCTATACCAGCATGCGATCGATTAGCTTTCCAGTAGGACAATCCCTGATCTAATCGGACCACCAACTTCGTTCCGTCCGTGAATGCGATACTCAAAGTCCGTGCATGCTCTGCGTCGTATTTTTTAGTCAGCGAAAGATCGACCTTGCTCATGCCGCAGTAGCTGAATGCTTCTTCGATGGCTTTTTTTCGTAGATCTTCATCGTTCCAGTCCTGCCATACGAGCCGTGGGGCAGGAGATCTTTGTGACGGAACATTTAAGGGGACCGTCTCGACAGCAATGTTCGGCGAAATCCATTGAATTGCAAAGCGTCGCTTCAAACCGTTAATTACCTCCAGCAGCAGTGCAACCGGTAGGGGGGCATTGAGGTAGCGGTCGCGATAAGTCACGTCTGTAATGCTGTTGTCCGCACTCGTAAACGGAGAGCCTAGGGCAGGGTATGTATTGAGCAGGTCTTGCCAGAAACGATCACCAAAGCCCTGTAGACTCCCGTTCCACTGATCGGAGATTTGGAGCTGATAGCTATTCGCTTGATTTGCAGGTATTAAGTCCCCGGTAGATATTATTTTGACCATCGGTGGTTCAAGCCCAAGTCCACGTACCAACGTTTGTCCTTGACTTGCTCCCCACTGAGGATTGGCGTATCCCGCTATTGCGCTTTCTGTGGCCCAAGATATGGTTTCATTGGAGTTGCCGATTTGTGCCAGTACTGCTCCTCCGCCGACTGACATGCTGTCTTTGATAGTAGCAATGCTGACTGTTTCAAGGCTTGCCCATCCGGCGAGCAGTTGCAGATTTGGCGCCGAGAGCGCGTGCAGGGCCGACTCTAAAAGTACCAGGGTGATTGACTTACCCTTACCGATCCAACGGTGTAGATAGCTCCGCAGGGACGATGCTGGCAGGTCCCAGTCGGCTGCTTCACCGTGTAGGTAAAGATTAAGCCTGGTGTTGGCTGGAGCGGACAGTTCGCGCCAGATCGCTTCCGCCAGCGGTTGATATTCAGCTTGACTACGCTCTGCGCCGAAAAATGCATATTCCACAGGTAGCTGCATTCCCCTGATCCAGTCCTCGGTCAGGAAGGTTAGTGCAGCGTGACGGTTTAGAAATTCACTTTGGAAGCGGGTGCCATAATCATCGAGGCAATGCTGACATGCACTATCGCAGGATTTTGGGCAATGCAGGGCGCGTGCCGCTTTGCGCAAAACCGTGTCGATGCGGTCGCTGACGGCACTCACATACCCGCTGGCGTTGTTGTCGTAGACTAGAATGGAGCGGCTGACGCCCCCACCATCTGTAAGCACTTCCTTAGTGCTGCATCCAAGTTCATCGGATTGAATTCCAAGAATGTCTGCGATCGCCGCACGGATTGCGACAGCAAGCGAGAAGGCTATCGTTTCATCTTGCAGGTAGTCGCCTTCCGTGCTTTTGAGTTGCAATTCAAGTACATCGGTGCGTACTTCGTGTCCTAGGTGTAGTTGCGGCAAGATCGACCATGGCTCGTCACTGCCCGAACACGTCGCACCTTCTCCACCCCGCTTACCGCGCAGCGGCTTGTGCGGATGGCGAAAGACAGCGGGCAGGTGGCTTTTCGAAGATGTCGTCGTCGTGCTCTCATCTCCCATTGGTTCTGCCCGCCCACATTTGAGGCAGACAGCATATCCAAGGTCATGAGCGCCAGACGAATGAAAATAGACCGCCCCTTCCGGACTTGCGCGGAAGCGACCGAGTTGAGCGTTCGGCAGTGATGTCCATTCCGAGATCACATGGATCCAAGGAGACTGCGGTTTGATAAACTGCTGTTGAGTCACGTCGTTGTGAATGTCCGCGTACAGATCGACGGCAAAGCCTGCTGGTTCAAGATACCTTCGGATGCCATCAGGGGATATCGGTTTTGCGCACTCGGTGCAACGCAAGGTGGCATCTACGTTCGGATCGGTGCCGCTAGCGCCGCACGAACGGCAACGCCAAGCGATCCGGATATTCTGAATTTCTCGGACCTGTTGTTGAGCTGCAGGTGAGTGCCAGTTGAGCGTGATTCCGGCGCTGCGGTAAACCAACCCATCCATAACGACATCGGAACCTGGGGCATATTCGCGTAGCGCGGTAACGAGGTCGCGACTCGGTAAGTCGCGATGGCGCATGCGATTATCTTCGCGATGTGTCTTTTGCTGTTTGCTGCGTTTGATTTCCTCTATATTGAGAGTATCGAAAGATGCAATGTGGGATGGGAATCCATAACCGGGGAGAAAGCCTTCAGTGGCCAACTCTGACAGCAGATATTCCGAAGCTAGGCGGCTACGTTGGATATTGAGGGCTTTGCATGCAGCTTCCTTTTGCGCCGTTGGGGAAGAGAACTCCGTGATGCGCGCGTCAACGCTTGCATACTCTGCGTACCATGCGTTGCGTACACGTAGCATCTCTGCTGCTGCAACCTGGGTGAGCGCCGTAAGGGAAGTTGTGCCGTCGAAGCAGGTGTTACGTATCAGGGCGCGTAGGCCTTGTGATAAGGCAGCATCCTTCGTTTCGAGGAAGTTCTCGGTCCAGTGGCAGAACTGATCCACTAGCGCTGTGGTATGCGGAAGGAAGAACCAGGCGCAATCGAGTTTATTCAGGTCGATACCAGTGGTGCCCGCCCTAGCGCGCAAAAAGTGCGACAGCAGCATCGAATTAATATGACGTTGGACGATTGCGCAACTCGACAGCGAAATGGCTGGTAGTGGCAAGCTGGTGTCAAATGGCCAGCGCGTGTTGTCAAACACAGATTGGTCATGGGGGTTATTTTTGCAGACAGTGAGTGCTACCGATCTGGTTTCACTGCGACGGCCGGCACGGCCTGCTCGTTGAAGATAGTTGGCCGGATGTGGCGGCACATTGTTCATTGCGACCACAGAGATGCCTCCGATATCGACTCCCATCTCCATTGTGGTCGAGCAGCTCAACAGATTAAGGTGCCCGGCTTTGAATTCGCGCTCGTAGTTCCCAAGTCGGTGCGCTGGTTGTTGCGCAGAGTGCTCTGCGGTTCGGAAATAGGCCGCACCTTCGACGATCCGATCGCTTAGATCGGACCACACGCCTTCTTCGCGGAAAGTGGTGATTTCCGGTGCGGTAGCCAGCCAACCCCTTATCGACTCCAATCGTTCGCTCTCCGAGGTGAAAGCTTGCGAGAGCAAAGCATAGGAGGGGAATATGATCGGGCTGCATTCAGCCGTTGCCGGAGTTGGATTGTCGCGGGGCAGGTACGGTGTAATGCCCCGAAATGTCGTATCCAAGATGCGTCGCGTTACTGGACAAATCCACCCGCGCGTAATTGGGGCGAAACCAATCCCATCGAAGGTCAAAAAATAGCCGCCGCTTACGCTGCCTTGGAGGACACCGCAGCCGATTAAATCGTCCCAAGCGTTGCGAAGTAGTGTATCAATAGAATCGCGTCCATCCGGGGTTCGTGCGTCAATCTTCAGGCCATATGCGAGGAGCCGCGCTAAGCGCGGATCTCGGCGTGCTCCGGATACTTGAGGCCACTTTAGAAATGGGTGGCTGGGTTTTTCTTTTGACTGAGGACCAAGCAGATATTTGCGCGGAACTTTGTTGCCTCCCCACTTCATCCATGACGCCGGCAAATCGATGCACGTATTTTCACGGACATAGAAGTCGAGCGTCATCTTCAAAAAGGCCTTCCATTCATCTAGTGACATGCCACCTAAAACAGGCTTCACCCGGATAAGGTCTAACTTCGGGTACTGCACGGCGACCAGTCCCATAGTTTCGCTGCTATTGACGCGTCGTGGGCGGCGCGCGAATTCACGTGCTAGCAACATTTTAGAAAATTCCCGCAAGCCATGCGGTCCGCTGAACAGTTCCGGGTCTTGACCAAGGTAGAATTCATACATCCGTTTGACGTCTGGCTCGTTGGTCGTAAGATAGTCGGTCATGTCGTTGAAGCCCACAGGCTTGAATGCTCTGGCTGCGGCGATCTCCGTTTCGAAGGAACGAATTAGATTTTCCACGCTTGGATTCGGGCCGTTTAAGAGGATCTCCTGCATCAACCCAATCTGCTTGAGCTTCTGTTGAATTTCCGGGTTCTCGGGGCCGTTACTCAGGTTGGCAATTCGTGCCAGCACGAGCCCTCGAATCCGGTTTCGTTCTGAGTCCTGCTGGATCTTCGCGGCGATGCGTGCCGTCCCTTGGCGGCTGTCAGTAAAGGTGATCATTCGCTTGCCGCGATATGGCTTATTAAGTGGCTGTTCGCCATCCTCGCAGAACTCAAGTAGTGTCGGAATAATTTGTCCTAGCAAGAAAGGAGCTCCGAGTATGGCGCGACGCGCTAGCGGCGACTTGAGGCTGTCAACTTCATTGCAGCAAGGACAGTGTAGAGCCGTGCGGCCGTCTGTCTGCGCTACTTCTTCGCGGATATCGAGACGTAGGCTGGCGTTGCTGTCGATTGGGTCGATTTGTAGGGTTGCGTGGTCGACTCGGATTTCTGCTGTGGGCCCCAATATCCGATTTGCTATAATTATTTTAACGCGGCTGATTTGGCTAGGAGATTCAGCATCATCTAGGGAGCCTTCTTCGGCACTCTCCTCATCGTTTGTTTCCGTATCCAAGGAAAATTCATCCACTGTGTCGCTATCGGTCGCTTCTAGGAAGTAGCCGTTCGGCGTGAGGCGCAGCACAGCGGGCAAGAAGCTTTCGCCGCATTCGCTACAGGAATTGATTTCGAATACCGGTGCGTTGCACTCGCAACGTTTGCGCTGCTCCATATAGACTCTGCCGAAAGGCCATTCTGGAACGTCGAGTAGGCTACCCGCCGTGCTCGGGCAGTGCGGGTCCGCACATGCCCATAAGCCTGCTAGTACTTGATGAAACAAGTGCGCGCGCAAGGGTAGAAATGGCTCTTGTCTTCCCGATGGTAGCTGCCTGGTTGCACCGCTCAATAGGTCGAGCCATTGCAAGGCCCGGGTTTGCCTTTCCGAAGCGTCATCTTTCCCCAATGTTGGCAACAGATCGCATAGCTCCGAAAGTTGCGCCACCGGCTTACGATCTGGAGGTTGGGCGAAACGGGTGCGCAGCTTGAGAGCTGTCTCGTTACCTGCAAGTGCGCTGAACAAACGTTCTGGACCGTCAGCCTCGGCGGCCACCTCCTGTAGAGTATTCAGGGATGACTGATGGTGACGGGCGTCGGCCGGAGGTAGGGCTGGAACCGAACGCTGGCCAGCTACCACGTGCACTTGCTCTATGTTCACGCCGGCCAAGTCGGCCAGGAAGGTACGCAGCTTGCTACCGGCCTCACCTGTTGGATCCCCAATCGTCGCCGAAGTAGCTACGAAGCGAACTTTTCCTGCCTCGACGCCGAAGCCGTGCAATACGCGTCGCAGCAGTAGTGCCAGCTCAGCCGCCTGTGAGCCGATGTAGCTATGGGCTTCGTCCAGCACGATCCATTCGAGGACACCTTTCGACTTTTCTAGAATTGATGCGTCCTGCGCGCGAACCAACATGTATTCGAGCATGGTCGCGTTGGTCACGAGAATCGGAGGAGGCAATTCGCGCAGCGTCTCACGGTCGAGCACTTGGTTGGGCACTTGGTCTCGATCTCGCTGGGGTACTTTATTTTCGGTGTTGCCGTTATAAAGGCAAAAGCGCACAGAATCGCCGAAGGCATGAGTCCAAGCATGCAGCCGATCACGCTGGCTGTTGATCAGGGCGTTTAGTGGATACAGGAACAATGCGCGTACCCCGACCAGTGGGCGGCGGCGTTCATGCTGTTCGCGGCACAGCCTGTCTAGAATCGGGACCATAAAGCATTCGGTTTTCCCAGACCCGGTACCGCTCGTGACAATGACTGACTGAGGCGATTCATTTGCCAGCAAACGCCACGCCTGTAACTGGTGAACGTAAGGGTTCGCGTTTTTTGCAAACCGATAATCATCGCGTAGCTCTGCCGGGGGCATGTCCATGGCGTTGACTAGCGCCGGCGAGAGCAGGTTTCCAGCCAAATCGTCCATCGTTACAGTGGCCGCCTCCCACCCGAACGTCGCTTCGAAGACGGGATCACCCAAGAAGCTGCTGGATTGACCAAAAGGAGCGGTGAATTCTTTCAGGAGGTGCTTGCGCAACGCAGAGTTACTGAATGCAAGACGGCTAACCGTTGCATGTTTGGTGCGCTCTGCCATGTCCGGCAGCAATTTCGAATAGTAGAGTGGCTTCATGATCAATTAGCTAGTTGTCATATTGATGGTCGACGCGGCTCCGGAAGCGAGGCACATCGCTACACCTTGGTCGAAAGCATGGGAAAACCAGTCGCGGTCGAAGTCGCGATACTGGCGTAGCTCAATCAGTCGCTTTGAGTCACACCACCAATGTTGCAATACCCCAGCGCAGCTGCATAGAGCTAGAAGCACAGGTATGTTAGCCACGCAAGCCTTTGGGTTGGTCGGGTCCCAGAGCAAGGTGAACGCCGTGCTAGCTATGGCATCAGGGAGCTTAAGGTTGGAGAGAAGTTCGTTATACAGTGGCAGGGACGGAGGAGACCTGTCGGCTGAGTTGCGTAAGAAGATATTCTGGATCGCTGCATCTGGACCATGCCACAATCGTCCCTTTATGTCCTGTAGCCTAGAGCGCGTGAGAGAGGCAACGATTTCTACCTCCTGGCCTGTGTGCTGGAATGCGATGAACGCTAGCATGGTGTGAAGCACTGGGAAATGCAGGCGAATCCCACGTAGCGTTTCCGCTATACGATCGACTGTTAGTGAATCCCGAGCTGCAGGGTCCAGTGCTGACATTAGCCCTTTGTATTGGTCGCGGAGCTTGACGCAGGCCTCATGCCATGTTCGAAATGGAACAGTCTCCCAGAGAACCCCCAGTTCGCTGTGGAAGCGGCCACACATGGACATGACTTGGTCAAGTGATTTGCCCTCCCAGCAGCGGCATGCAAATGCGGCGAGCGCTGCTGGGTTCACGGCGAAGGCTCGCCAGATGTCCAAGGTTGGAAGTGTCAGGTGCCCAATATTGCACCAAATCCCCTCAATCATCTGCCAGTCGCGATGTGCGTAATCATCAGCCAGCGCATCGAGTCGGCGTGCCAGGATCGCTCTGCGCCGAACTGGTTCTTCTATCTGCAGCACTTCTTGGAGCGAATCCGGTGCTGGAACGTAGCCAGTCGGCATGTACGGTTGGAGCTGACAACCGTCAATCATCACTGCGCGAAAGTTATAGCTTGAGCCGTGCGCTGGATAGATTAGCCATTGATGGTCGCGTGCATTTACAGGGAGGGGCCAACGACCCGAAGGTACACCTTCAGATTGTTGTTGTATCAGTTTAATCCCGATATCACTATGGATCGACTCGATACGAACTGCAAACAACTCGATGCCAGCTAGTGCAGCAATTGGCAGGCGTATCAGGTCAGATGGGGAGACTGCGACGGAGGTGTTATCTGGCACTAAAGCGAACTCGTAACGTTTCACCAACAGTGCCGTAGCCTGCTTCCTCCCGGCCCGAAGTTCCACAGTGACTGCGGCGTCGAGCGCATCGGTCTGGCTCAGCAGTGAGTTGATGTCGGTTTGGTAGTCGATTAGACGCACTTCGGCACGGTTATCTTTTAGCTCGACGATATGCTCAATCGAGGGCAAGGCTGCGGCGAGCCGTTCGAAGCCGGCACTACGTAATGAGAAAACCAGCTTATGCTGTACTGGATGATCCGGATTGGAGTCGAACACGCGTAAGCGAACTCCGAGCAGTTGATCGCGCGTGATTGTGGCTTGGGCATCTAGTCGATTTTCATCGCGGTCAACAAAGCGCCCACCTGATGCTGGAAACGGCACGGTGAGGCGGAAGGGAACCGGACATGCCTTCCAATCGAGAGTGAGCCGTACCGATTCTGGCGGATGGTTGATAGCATCTACCTCGACCGACAACCAGTCGACATTCTGCCTGCAACTCAGGCGCAGCGCCTGGTCATCGACGGTGACTGCGTCAACCCCCCAAGCGGCTGGAACTTTAATGCATCCTTCCGTCACCGACGTACCTGATTGAAATCGTAGTGACTGGCGGTCTAGGATTGCCATCCTACTGCGAAGTCGTAGCTCGCCATCAACGCGCCATAGCACGTCGACTGGCCCTCGAGCTGAGGCAGGGGCGACGACACGTGCAGTGCCTGCTACTCGCCATTCGAGCTGATGGTTAGGGACAACCTCTCGTGTGCCGTCGGAAGTGTAGCGATACAGCTTTGGCAGTCCATAAAAGGCCAAGGTCGGATAGGAGGGGAAACCGAAGCGACGCCCTTCCCAAATAGGCCGCTCGGCTTCAACACCGGCTTGTCCTGTGCGGATTCTGAATGTGTGCGTGCCGCCGGACACGAGGCCTAGGCCGCTGACCTTATATACAGACCGTTCGAGCGATTCGCTGCCAAATTTACCTAAGTGCTCGACCGTGCTATCCGGACCTTCAGCTGCGATTTTCCATGAGTTGTCGATGACCAAATATGCCGCATCCTGGCGAACGCGGGCACTGCCTTGGGCCACCAGCGTGCATTCATCGCCGTTGGAAATAAAGACCCAGGGGGAATCGTCATCTAGTTCCATGCCTCCGGGCACAGGTACGCTGACGGGCTCTTTACCAGGCAGGGCAATGCTCAGCAAATGCTCTCGCATTGCAGCATCTCCTCGCCACTGCGAGCACCATACAGCGAATTGAAAACGCGTTGGGCCTGTTCCTAGTGTTTTGCGAACGTCTGCTGCTTGGTATTGCTTGTCTAAGTTGAGATCCACTGTGAATCGGAACGGAAGAGAGCTGTCGTCGACACCGATTAAGCCAGCTAGTTCCTCGGCCGTAAGCAGTTTGGGAAATTCAATGCGAGAGATTAGCGCATAGGCACCGGCTTCTTCCACCAGCAACCGCTCAGCAATCACAGGCGCTGCGCGCGTTTCGGTTTCGATTGCGGCTGCATCACCGACGAGATCACCCAGCAGAGCAACCGCTGCATGGTCGTCCAGGGCGACAGGAAAACGCCGTCGCCATTGAGGTTCAAGCTTGTCAAGACGCGTCACCGCGTTGTCGCCCTTGTTCAACTTGAATTCCCGTTTAAGGTCGAGAACGGTGCTGATGAGTTGTGCAATCAGTAGGCGAACCGTATTGTTTTGCAAACTGCGTGGCAGCTTGTCTTGATAGTCCGTGACCATTACGGCGATCTCGTCTACTTCCGCTTCAAGACGCGCAGCGCGTTTGAGGACAGCCCGGATTAGGCCGTAGATATTCCCTTTGGATTGAGCTAGTAGAACTCGCGGCAAACCGCCTTGTTCGACCAGAACACCAAAGTACCTTTTTCCGGACGTCGGGATATGTTGTTTCCAGTAGTGCAGCCCGACCTGTACGCACTCTGTTCGGAATTGCGTGGACCAGCAGTCCGGATCACCGCCGAACGAGGTGATTACGTCATCCCACCGCCAAGCACCACCCGCATATTCCCGCTGCCACCATGCAGCTCCATACAGGACAAATAGTTCAGGTGCTCCCGGCGTAAGGCGTCCCGAATTGCGCAGGATACTGTTGTTGAGCCAAGTTGAAACGAGATCGAGAAGGGCACCGTATTCCTGTTCCTCGAGGCGATATGCATACAACATCCGTCCATCGGGTTGCTGTAGATCTCGATTCTGCAGAAACTGCGTCAGCCAAAGTTTTGGCGTGGTCATTGTGCGAGCTCCGCATTAATTGTCGGGCAGGGGGCAATAAAACAATGACTTTATGCCAGTTGGGTGCCGACGCGAAAAGCGGGCGATAACGCTAAGCACTTACTGTTATAAATATTGTCAGTTATAGAGAGTAACAGATTGCCTTGGTGGAAAAATCGCGAATTGTCACAATTTCTGCTTAGCGGTCTCCGCTGTTCAAGATAGGCGTCATAGTCGCGCTCTCTGCACCACCGTCTCAGGCCTGTCGAGCGGCGTATACGCAATGTTAGCGCCGCTGCTACCGCCCGGGCGTGCTGGATGCGGGAGCCGGAGTGTGATGGAAGACGTGTTTAATGTCGCCATAGCGGTGCGCGTCAAGATAGTTGTCGCATAAGTCCGGTTTTAGAATGCGTCGATTCTGTCCTTTCGTCAGCAGGTTATGCGGCGCGGCGTTGGTCAAGTTTGGACGGAGGGTTGAGCCAAACCTCGTCAGCGACCTGCCATGCGCGTGGTGGTCGTTTCCAGCGCAAGGGATGGCGCTCCCGCGCCTGCGCGTAGACGTCCCGCCGCTGCCGCAGGACGTCGTCGGCGAGGCCACTGTGGCGCTGTTCTGGTGTCACGAAGGATAGACCGCTATGCAAATGCTCGCCGTTGTACCAAGTGACGAATTTCAGCACCCATTGCCGCGCCAGTTCGATGTTCTCGAATCCATTCGGCGGGTAGCCTGGCGCGTACTTGCAAGTGCGGAACCAGGCTTCGATATGGGCGTTGTCGTCCGAGACGCCGGGGCGGCTGTGCGACGGCGTGATGCCCAGCGTCTCCAGCTTGGACTTGAGCGTGTGCGCCTTTTGCGCCGCGCCATTGTCGGCGTGCAGCACCAGCGGCTTGCTGTGGGGGCGGCGCTCGCGCCAGCAAGCCCGTTCCATCAACGCGGCCGCCTCGTCGCCGCCCTCGCGCGCATGCACCTCCCATGCGACCAGCTTGCGGCTGAACAGGTCGATGACGGCGTACAGATAGAAGAACATGCCGCGCACCTGGCTGGGCAAATAGGTCACGTCCCAGCTCCACACCTCGTTGGGGCCGTGGGCCACATGACGCTGCGGCTCGGTGGCCTGCGGCGCCTTGGCGCGGCCGCGATGCTGCTGTTCCTGCGCCGCGCGCAGTATGCGATAGAACGACGATTCGGATGCCAGATAGGTTCCCTCGTCGGCCAGACGCGGCACGATTTGCGCCGGTGGCAAGTCGGCGAAGCGCGCCTCGTGGCAGACGTCGAGCACGCGCTGGCGTTCTTGCTCGCTCAGCTTGTGCGCCGGTGCCGGTCGGGCCGCCGTCGGTCTCGCATCTCCCCGGACCTCGCCTGTGCGGCGCCAGCGCTCGACGGTGCGCGCACTCAAGCCCAGTTCGACGCAGGCCGAACCAAGATGGGCGCCATCCTGGCAGGCTTGCTCAATATCGGCGACCAACTCCTGGCGCTGCGGCAACGCAATCATGCGTCCTCGCCGTCGGTCCACAGCGCTTCGTACTTTCGGGACAGCACCAGCAGCGCCGCCGTTTCGGCCAAGGCCTTCTCCTTGCGGCGCAAATCCCTTTCCAGCTCCCGGATGCGCTTCTTATCCGTCGCACGTTCGGTGGCGCCTGCTCGGTTCTGTCCAGCCGTCAAGGCCGTGTGGACTTCAGTGCGCCAGCGTTCCAGCTGTTCCACCAGCAATCCCTTGCGACGGCAGTACGCCGCCAATTCAGCCTCGTTCAGTGGGGCCGCCTCCAGCACAACCGCGAACTTGTCGGCGGAACTCCATTGCTCGGGATTTTGCCCATCGCCAGGCACCGCGCGGCCTTGCTCGCGTGCCTGCTTGCGCCACAGGTACAGCGTGGCCTCCGGCACTCCGGTTAGCTGCGCCACTTCGGCCACAGGCTTGTTATGCGGCGCGCTCATTTGGCTGAGCGCGTGCTCTTTCTTCTCGTTGGTGTATTTCGTCATCGTAAAATCCATCGCCCCAGGGCAGATTAGAACTCCAATTGCTGGAGGCGACAACTATTTTGACAGAGGGGGATAGCAGATCATTAACATCAAACGGCGCCCGTGGTTGCAAAGCGAGCAATCGTGGGCGGGTAGAGCGGGGGGGGAGAGTCATTTCGGTCCAATTTCTCATAGGAGGATTCTACGGACACCGTCGGATTCGAACTGGTTTACAGTACCAATTTCGATAGAGCGACTGCAGCGATTTCTCCGCGTAGGTGTCCATAGTGGCGTTCGATCATAGCTACAGAGGTTCCGCTGATTTGCGCAACTGTCAACAAATCCAGCCCACCGTGTACCAGATCACTTATGGCCGAATGCCGAAGTGCATAAGCGATCGTACTGGTAGGAAGCTGTGCGACCGATGCGGCTGCTTTCAGTGGTTTTTTCCACGCGTCTTTGTTCCATGCAAGACCATCCTCGCGTCGAAATAGTGGTTCCGTGTGTGGCCGGCCTTCTGCTGCTGCCGCTAAAAATTCAGCGATTGCAGGCGGAAGTTTGAGGCGTCTGTCTTTACCGCTTTTGTCCTCTCCAATCTTTAAGACCCCGACGCGGGTGTCCAGATCCCCGACGGTTAACGCGGCAAGTGCACCTGGCCTCAGCGGAAGCATCGCTAGTCCACGGAGAAAGCGCGCAAGATCTTGCGGCGACGCGTCAATCAGTAATTTGCGTTGCTCTCGATCTAAATATACGTCGCGGCGTTTGCTGACGTTTTTGAACGCGGCGAGCGGTTTACGCCAGGCTAGGTTGGTGGTTGTTTTCCCGTCTTCGAATGCCATATTCAGCGCGGCACGTACAGAAGCCATATCACGATTGACGGTATCCTTCGAGCGAGTACGCGTGTTGCCGGCCTTGCCGACTTTGACTGGAGCTGAGACCATGCGTTGACGAAAGGCGTTAATGTGATCACGGCTAAGTTTTGCCATCTCGATCCGATGAATTGGATCTTCACTGACCCAGCGCCGGTAGCGTGCGGCAAGATCGTCAGCCGGTTTGTCGCCTTTCAATGCCCTGATTTTTTGCGTATAGGAGTTGCAGGCGTCCATTACAGTAAAGCATTCTGAGCTACCGCCGAGGGCGATATGACTGAGCCAACTAATTGCTGCGGCCGTAGCTTTGTCAAAACGTTCGAAGGATGGAAATTGTTCGAGCGTGCCTAATGTCTGCCGCAACTGACGCCCGCTATCATCTCGGTACCGAACGATCCAAGTACCAGCCCGATCATTCGACATCTTTCTAAAACCAACGAACAGCCCGTGGCTTATTCTTTGCCAATAAGGATCGCGCCTGACTTTTAGCTTGCTGCGCGCAGTAACGGTATCGATCTTGCCGTCCATATAGCTATTCCCTGAGTACCTTGGCCGATAGACTTGATGTCCTTGTCAGTCCCGACTGTGAGTCGGAGAGTATGAAAAAAGTATGAAAAACTATAGCGAATTTTGGCGGACGTCGGCGGACAAAAATCAAGTGTTCTCCTATGAAGACTGGTCCACCAAGGTCCGATACTGTCCAGCTTTTCTCCATTCACACTGCAGGGGTCGCAAGTTCGAAACTTGCACTTCCCACCAAATTTTTGTTTTGAAATCAATAGCTTGGCGTTCGCCGGCTTGTTTCAGGGCAGCGGCTGATGCCGGCTTTGCGGTGAAAAATAGGGGAATTCGACAAACGATTCCACCAACGCAAAGGCCATCATGGCATCATCCATACCACGCGGCATCCGGGTCATCGACTGGAAAAACGCCGACAAGTCCAAATCCATACGTTATAGAGTGCGCGTCGAGCGCGGCGACTTCGTCGTCGACCGGTCGTTCGCGGATCTCGAGCGCGCCAAGCTTTTCCTGGAAGACACCAAGACCCCCGAGGGGCGGCTGCTGATCGCGCGCGGGCGCGACCGCGCGACGCTCGAAGTCTCCAAGATCGAGCTGCTCGCCGCCGAGCTGGTGATGAAGGGGCGCTGCACGCTGGGCAACGCCATCGACAGCTACATGCGCGCCTATGTGAATCCGAAGCTCGAATCCGAGGTCGACAAGGTTCGGCAGACGGCGAAGGCCGCCGCCGCCCGGCTGCTCCACTGCAAGGTTGTCCCCATCTCCTACATCAAAGAGGGCTTCGTGCCGCCCAGTGGGCCGTTGGCAGCGCTGCGCGAGAAGTCGAAGGGGTTCGCGATGAAGCAGATCGGCGACTTCTATGTCGACGAGATCACCGAGCAGGAGGCGACCGAATACATCGACTACCGCCTGGGCCAAGGGAAGGCCAAGAGCACGGTCAAGCGCGAGCTCTACGCTCTGCAATCGGTGGTGAACAAGCTGCGCTACACGGATCATCCCGCTTGGAAGCAATTGAACGGGCGCAACCCCTTCCAATTGGCCGACAAGACGAAGGTCAAGGGCGGGGAGCGCAAGCGGCGGACCATCATCGGACCTGAGCAGGAGGAGGCGTTGCTGGCCGAGCTGCGCAAGTGCCGCAACAAGGAGATGCCGCTGATCTTCGCGGTGGCGATGTCCACGGGCATGCGCAGGGCGGAGGTGCTTGGCCTGCTGTGGTCGCAGATCGACCTGGAGCGCGGCGTCGTCAACCTCGACGCGGACCAGACCAAGGCCGACGAGGAGCGCTTGGTCATACTTCTGCCGGAAGCCGTCGAGGCGTTCAAGGCCATTCCCCGAACGGAAGGCGACGACTGCGTGTTCCACTACAAGATCGAGGGCTTCAAGTCGGTGTTCCGCCGCGTGCTTACGCGCGCCAAGTTGGAGGGCATCCGCATGCATGACACGCGGAGGTCCTTCATCTCCCGCGTCCTGCGGGACATCACGTCGTCGCCGGTGGTGATCGCGGACATGATCGGCGCGCGCAGCGTGGCGAATCTGCAAAAGCGCAGCATCGAGCGCATACGCCAAAGCGAGATGATCGACTCGGGAGCAATCCAGACCGAGGAGCAGCTCCGCTGGGTGGTCCACCACAAGGATGGCCAGACCACAGCGCGGTATGCCAATCTGGCGCCAGCCAAAGAAGCTAAACAAGACCCATCAAAACCAGAATAGCACAGCACTGGCGGGCTGCGGCCGATGGCGTAAGTCGCTGCGGCCGCCAGCCAAAGCTTATTAATCGCCAATCCCTGTTGGCGAGAATTTCCCGCACCATGCCATGCAGGTATAGTTGCATTTTGCCAACGCTAGCAAACTGCTAGCTTTTGTTATTATATTGATAAAAATCAAGCCGCTGTAAGATGGTTTTGCTGCGTTCCAGCAGTTGACGGGCCAATGTCATAGGCGCGCAGCTCGGCGAGCTAGGTGCAATACAGCTCTCGCCAAACGTCCAAAACCACCAAAACAGGGATAAAAATGAGCTTGATCGTCAAAAAAATAGCGCCCCTTGCCGCGCTCGCATTCGTCTTTGGCAGCTTATCTTCAGCACGTGCGTCAGATGATTTTTGGCAGAGGTCATACGAGCCCGAGCAAAAAAACATCAAAAAGGTCGATTCGGCGGTTATCCGCTTCAATGATTTCGATGCGAAGGCACAGACCAATTCCACCTTTATCGGAGACTATTTGAGGTCCGGCATTGTCTTGTCTGATTTGGCTTGCGAGCAATGGTTGAGCTCGCTTGGCCGCGCGGATCGTGATGTCAGTTTTGCGAAGGACATCATGAACGTGGTCGGGAATTTGATCTTAGGAATTTCCGGGATCAATGGCGCCAACCCGAGTTCTTTGGCCCGTGGCTCGTTGGGGCTCGCGGCAGGCAACGCCAGCATCGATGCGTTCAAAAATGAAGTAATACTTGGCGCGCTCGCTGACATAGAGGCGAAGATGAATGGGGGCAGGAAAATCACCGCCGCTACCATCAAGGGATACATTCCGACGACGACCAACTACGATGATGCCAAGGGCTTGTTGATCTCATACCATCGGGATTGTTCGCCGAACGCGATAAAAGTCCTACTGAAGACGAGTCTCGCCGCAGTGAAGTATGAAGCCGCCGACACAACCCTCACCGGCCCCATCGTGAAGGCGAAGACGATGGTGCTGGTCGCAAAGCTCGTCGATGAGATATACCCAGGAGATTCGTCGAAGGAGGTTAGCAGCGATGACCTCTACAAACTCTACGTTATGAAGATCGCGGCCCCAGGTCCCAATCCTCCGCCCTTTGTGGCCGCAATGGTGACTCCCGACGCCACAAAGTTGGCCAATGACTTCTCGGCAAAGAACGAGACGGCGCGCTTGGGCATGCTGCAAACGATTGCCGACCTCAAGCAGTTTGACCAGCGCTATAAGGCTGATAAAACTGCCGCTCAAGCAAAGGACACTGCTGCCGTGCAGGCTGCCAACCAAGAGAAAAATCAAGCGGCGGAGGCCGTCGTGACTGCCCAAAAAGCGTTGCCACCAAAAGAGGCTGCAAAAGTGGCCACGTCGCCGGAAGTGGCGGAATTTCTTGCTCAGCCGCTGTCTAAACCGCTTACTCCAAACCTGCTTTCGGAGTTGAAAAAAGGAAGCTCGTTGATCGTCGGGCCAAAAACTAGCGCTCTGGCGAAGACGCTTGAGTCAGCCACGAAGACTTTGGAGGCGAAGAAGGTGACATTGGACGCAGTGCAAAAGGTTCAGAACGCCAACGATGCCGCGCCTGCACCCAAACCAGCGTCGCCCGAAGCTGCCAAGTCGGTGGTGGCCCCCGCGTCTGTCAATGCCGTGCTAGTTCCTATCGCTCCGGCAAAATGATGCCCGCATAGGTTTCGCACCAATAGGCGAGCGTTTCGAAGAGGAGGCAGCACCCGTGGGGACCGGGTGCTGCCTCTCGTCCTGGGCGCGCGGAGTCTGTCGGAAATCGGGCCCGTAGACTAATCGATTCATGGGATCGCTGCCTACTTGTGCGCCCGAGATATACTGCCAATTCAATCCACCATCAGGAGCATACGTTGCCACCCAAAATATTCGTCAGCCACGCTAGCGAGGACAAGGCTCGCTTCGTCATTCCATTCGCCACGGCTTTGAGAGGAAGAGGCATAGACGCTTGGGTTGATCAGTGGGAAATGCTGCCAGGCGACAGCCTGGTCGACAAGATCTTCGAAGAAGGACTGAAGGAGGCCGCCGCCGTCGTGATAGTGGTCTCGTCGTCTAGCGTCGCCAAGCCATGGGTCCATGAGGAGCTCAACGCCTCGGTCGTGGCGCGCATATCGAGAGGGACGAAGATTATCCCCATCGTGCTTGAAGGTTGCGAAGTGCCGGAGGCTCTGCGTTCAACAGTTTGGGAGAACGTTCCCGACCCAAGCAACTTCGATGCGTGCCTTAGCCGCGTGGTCGATGCGGTGTTCGGCCATGCATCCAAGCCACCGCTTGGAAGCCCTCCCGCCTACGTGTCGTCTCCGACCCTGCCCGCCATCAAAGGGTTGACTTCCGCCGACGTGGCGGTCCTCTCATTTCTATATGAGTCGTTTGTTCAGCGGGGCGCTCAGCTTGTATCCCCGGCGAGTCTTGTGGCGGCGATGAAGGCCCATGGAATCGACGAGGCCACGGTCGTGGACAGCTTGGGCGTGTTGGAGCATCAAGGGTGCGTGGAAATGTTCAAGACGTTGGGGCGAGGCCCCCACAGCTCTCTCATCAAACCCGGCGGAGTATCAATTATGCTTGGCGCGAAACAGGAAGAGCTGGTTTCAAAGGTGGGCCTGTGCCTCCTCAACCAAGAGCTGCATGAGTCGGATTCGATTGCAGATGCCCTTGGCCTGCCCCTTTCTTTGGTGAACCACGCGATTGGACGCTTGGAGTCGCTGGGGCACGTGCGAGTCAGCAAGATGATCTCGGAGACGGTGGTGGTGCATACGATCAACCCGACGCTGCGCCGGGCGCTGAGCTCGTAGGGCGTGGGGAGACCCGCCACGGGTGACAAGGTCGCGTATGCGTCGTTCCGCGCAAGCGAGGCGGTGGATGGGATGCTGCGCCCGCCGACCTTGGGGCGAAAAAGCGGCTCCGGCGCGTCGGGCCTCGGCATTGGGCGCCGCAGCAAGTCGCCCAACGCCTGAGCGCTTGCCATCGCGCCTGCTGCGCCAGTGAAGCGTTAACGCGGGCGCCGCAGCGAAGGCGCGTCCATGCCTGACCGGCGCCGGCCCGAAGTCCTTCCCGCTGCGATATTCAGAAGGTGAGAACCATTGCCATCGGTTGACGCGGCAGACTCGCGCCTGCGCGACGCGCGCGTCGGCTTGCGAGCGCAACGATGGAAAAGCCCGCCAACAGCATGAGCCAAGTGGAAGGCTCGGGAACAGCGGATGGCGGCAGGAAGACGGGGCTCGGGTTGCCCAATGCGGCCAGCGCGTCGGGGCTGCCGGCGATCAGTAGGTAGCTGTCAGGCGACAAGCCGGGGTTGACGAAGAGCTGGGAGAAGGCGACGTCGCCGAAGATGCCGGACGTCTTGTAGTCGGCGTGGTAGGGGCTGAGCACGGCGGCGTAGGCCGATGCGAAGGTGAAGCCGGACAGCTTGGAGCCGTAGGCGACGTAATGCGAGGCGTCGTCGGCGGTGAACCGGATGGTGGGCGCGCCCAGAGCTTGGCCGAGATCGGAGCCGGAGGCCTGCTCGATCTGGTGGCTCCAGCCGGCCGGGTCGGAGATCGTGGCGTTGGCGTCGGCGAAGTAGGGAAGCTCGAAGCTGGCGAGCGAGCCGCCGGGAGCGCCGTGGCAATTGTTGGCGATGCCGCCGACGGTCAGGTCGAGGGTGAAGACGCCGCCGGCCGAGTCTTGGGTGGCCGAGAAGGTCGGGGCTTGGAAAAAGCAGAAGCCGGCGTGGCTCGGGGCGGAGGCGCACAGCAGGGCGGCGACGGCCAGCAGACGTTTGAATGCGTTCATGGAATTGCCTTTTAGACATTGGGAGCCCGATGGTATGCGTTCCCGGCGGCCCTGGCTTGAATCCATGCGACACCGACGCGCGATCGCCGCTTCCCGTCCGCGATGGCTTTCCTCGCATGCCTTTATTTCGCGGTTTGTCGCATGGATTCAAGCGCCGCGCCGGCATCGGTGAAAAAATGGCAAGTTGGCGGCCGCCTCGCGCGAGCGGCTTTTTGCCGGGGCTCCCCCACTTGAGCGCCTCGGCATGCGGTAATATTGAAAAGAGAAGCATATTTCGCAACAAGCGCGCGCGGTCTTGGGCGAGGCGCGCGCGGATGGCGTGGCTCGCTTCGGATGCCGACGCCACTTGGAAATTGAAACTGGCCGGATCTCGCGAACGTCGCTGGATCGCCGGTCGACGAGCGGCCGAGGGGCTCGCAACGGATGGAGAAGCATGTCGCAATCGAAGGCCGGCATTGGAAAAGAGGCGGGAGCCGGCGGCGGAGGCGCGCCGGCCGCGCTGGTGTTGGCACTCGAGTCGGGCGCGGGGTGGACCGGCGAATCGCGGTTCGCCAGCTCGGTCGAGAGCGCGATCCGGGGGCATCTTTCGTTTGACCGCTATTTCGCGGCGGGGCGGCGGGCCACCCTTCGCGGCGCCGGCGAAGGCGCCATCGAGGAGGCCACGTGGGACTGGATGGCGACGAGCCTCCATCCCCTTCACGGTTTTCTTCTTGGCTTGGACGATCCCCGTGGCGTGCTTGATTGCTTGAACGCTTACAACGTGCGGGACCTTGGAAATAGCTGGGAGGGCGAGGGATCGTCGGAGCCGCGCCGACGGCGTGGCGGCGAGGCGGAATGCGACGACGGACCGCCGCGATGGATTCTGTCGAGCGGAAGCGGCGAATTTCGCCTCTATGCTTGCCGCGTGTCGCCGGATGGATTCGACGATCCCGTCGGATGCCAGCGCGCGTCTTTGGCGTCGATACAGTTCCTTGCCGAAGGCGCGCGGCGCCACCGCGACAGCGGCGCCGCGCCGCCGCGCTCGCTGTCGAGCATCGCGCTCCACCTGGGCGCCGAGCGGTCGGCCGCCGCCGAGGCCGCGCATGTCTTCGAGCGGGAGGGCGCGATGCCGATCGAGGAGCTGTCCAAGCGGCTTGGGTGCGAGAAGCGCACGCTTGAGCGCGAGTTGCAGGCCGTCGGGCTCACCGCCGGCAAGCTGAGGCTCGCCAGCATGCTGGTCGGCGCGACGAGCCAATTGCATTCGTCGGCGACCCTCACCCAAATCGCGGCGGACCAAGGCTTCTCGGACCTGGCCCACATGACGCGCGCGTTCAAATCGGCGTGCGGCATGGCGCCCAGCGCGCTGCGCGGAGCCCGCGCCGAGGCCGGCGCATCGCGCGGAGCGCCGACTGCTGGCCCGGCTCACGACGCGCGCTTGGCCGGCCGATGAGCCAATCCCTCGCCTATCACGTCGTCGTCCATGCCCTTGAGGGGCGGTCGGGTTGGACTCCATCGTCGCGCTTCGCGGCGGCGGTCACGCACGTCAACGATGGGCACCTTCCTTATGAGCGCCACCATGCCGCCGGGCGCGCGCGCGGGCTGGAAGGCGCGACCGAGGGCCAGATCGAGCGCGCCGTCCGGGAGTTCCTGCTATGCGACGTGACGCCTGGCGCGCGCGTGATATTGGGCCTGTCGACCCCGGCGGTCGTCGTCGAGGGATTCAACGCCTACAACGCCTCGTCCGGCGTGGCCGTCCGCACGAACGTGTCCATGCCGAGCAGCGGTGGGCGCATCCCCATGGTGGTTGCCCGGCGCGAGATGCGCGTCGACGCCGCAGACCCCCATGCGTGCAGGCTGGGCACGCTCGCGATGTTCGATGGGCTGATCGTGGCGGTGGAGCGCAACGCCAAGCTCGGAGAGCCGGCCACTCGCCCGAGCCTCTCGGCGTTGGCGGAGACGCTCGGCGCGCGCCGCTCCGCCGCAGCCGACGCGGCGCTGGTCTTCGAAACCGAGGGGGCGATGCCCGTCGCCGAGTTGGCGCGCAGGCTCGGATGCCATCAGCGCTCGCTCGAGCGCAAGCTCAAGAAGGAGGGGCTGACGGCCGAGGCTTTGCGGCAGGCCGTCCGCATGATCCGCGCGACGGACCGGCTTGGCTCCGTCGACAGCCTGACCACCATCGCGATCGAAGAGGGCTTCTCCGATCTGTCCCACATGACCAGGTCGTTCAAGGCCGCCGCCGGCATCCCGCCAAGCATGTTGCGCAAGCTGCTGTGGGCCGACAACGACGCCCGCCGCGCATCCCATCAAGCCATCGGCTCAAAGATCGCCACCACTTGTCCTTAACGCGACGGCGCCACGCCGCCTCGACGTTCGCATCGCCTCCGACATCGCCATCCACGGCGCGCTGGCGCCGTGAAGATGCCTCGCCAATTCCCAAATGAATGTGTTGCCAGTTGTAAAAAACGAATGCGTTGTCGCATCGATTCAAGCCGAGCCGTCTCCAAGCCTGTAATTTCCGTGTGTCGAAGCGAATCGTGAAATGGCTGGGAGCGGTGGCGAGGTCGGCGTGCTCAGCGCTTGGGCTTGGCTGGCTTTTTGGGTTCGAGCCGGCGCGCAAGCGTCTTGACGAAGTCGACCACCAGATCGCGGTCTGCTGTGTCGAGCTTCGCGAGTTGCTGGGCGATGAGCACGGCTTGGTCCGGCAGCGAGTCGCTTGCGCCGAGTAGGAGCTCGGCGGAGCTGCACCCGAACATCTCGCCCAGGACGACGAGGCGCTCGCCATTGACGGAGCCGACGCCGCGCTCCATGCGCGACACGGCCTCGGGGCCGATCCCCAGCAATTCGGCGACGGATTCTTGGGTCAGGCCGGCGCGCTGCCTTGCCGCGCCGATCTCGTGGCCTATGGCTTTGCGCAGGAACGCGGCGCGCTCCTCGGCGTCGGCGGCCGATGCCGGCGGTTGTCCATCGTATGTGTAGAAGTGAAACAAAGTGGGCCTCCTCAATCCAACCTAGATGGTGGATACCCGGCTCAAGGCTTTGAAGGACTTAAAAGGTTGAATGTCAACCAATTTGGTTTATTATGCGTTTTAGGCAGGCGGGCAGACGCCCGCTTCCAACAAGGGAGGAGAAGATGGGATTTTTCGCGACGATTTTCGTGATATGGGGATTGGTCTTTTCGATGTTCGCGCCGTTCGCGGGCGGCGGGCTCGCGGCGTTGGGCGTGTGCGCCTTCGCGTGGGGGCCGACCGGCGCGCTGGTCTGGTTCGTGGTCCACCGGGCGGGCCAGCGCGAGAAGCTGCACCGGGCGATGCTCGACGCGGCGGGAGTCTCGCAGGGGACGGGGTTCGACCACTCGGAGGACGGGACGGGCATCGCCCTGAACCGCTCCAAGCGCATGGTGGTGCTGTTGGCCGACGGCGCGTATCAAGGCTATGACTACGAGCAAATTCGCGACTGGGCGATCCAAGCGCAGAAGGCGGGGACGGTGGTGCCAGCGTTTGGCGTCGCCAACGGCATCGCGGCGGCTGGGGCGAGCGCGCGCATGGCCCGCGAGGCCAAGGCCAACACCGGCCTGTTCCTGACCGTGAAGGACTTGGAGCGGCCGCAATGGCGGGTGGCGATGAAGGAGCCGATGGTCCGCGCGCGCTGGATGGAGCTGCTGCGGCAGGAGATCAACGAAGGCGGAGCCGCCGCATGAGGCGGCTCCATTGAGCGGAGAGACGACATGGCTTTGGCAATTTTGATTGGGATTGGATGGCTCGCGTTGACGACGGTGGTCGGCATCGGCGGGATTTTCGGAAGTCTGCATATGCCCTTGTTTGGATTGGGCGCCCTTGTCGTCGGATGGGGGCCGCTCATCTTGGCTGCCCGGATCAGCCACAAGCGCAAGGCCAAGCGGGAAGGCGCGTGGGCGTGGGCGCATGCGGAGATGTTGGAGGCTGGCTGCGTCGCGCCCGGCCAAGGCATGGACCACTCCGGGGAGGGCACCGGCATCGCAATCAATCCACAGAATCGGATGGTCCTGCTGCTGGCTGGCGGCGTCTACAAGTCCTACGACTACGAGGACGTGCGGGAATGGGAGGCCCGCGAGGAGCGCCCAGGATTCGCGGCCGGCGTCGGGGCGCGCAACGCCTTGGCGGCCGACGCGGTGAACACGAGGAACGCCAAGCGGGCGGCGGAGAACACCGGCCTGTTCGTGGGCGTGCGCGACCGCCAGACGCCCCTCTGGCGCGTCGCGATGAAGGACAAGATGGCCCGCGCGCGCTGGATGGAGATTCTGCGCCAAGAGCTCAACGAGGGCTCGGCGGCGGCGCGGAATTGAGCGGCCGAGAGCAGGACGCAAGACACACATTTCAATGACAAGGACAAACGACATGAACCAAGCCAACATCACCCGCGCGGCATGCGCATCGATTCTCTTGGCTGCGCTGGCTGGATGTAGTTCGAGCCCTAGCGAGTCCGACGTGCGCGCCGCGTTGACCAAGCAGGCGGAGGCCTCCGGCATGGGAATGATTTCCCAGAACTACAAGCAGGAGATCGCCAAGGCGAAGCTCGTCGGCTGCGCGAAGGCGGAAGCCGGAGGCTACAAGTGCGACGTGGCCAACGCCGCCGGGGCGGTGGCGAACGCGCGATTCGTGAAGGCCGATGGCGGCTGGGCCGTGGTGAACGAGCGCTGAGATGGAAGCCGCGCGCGCCGGGGACGCGTCCCCGAACCTCTTCCATGAATTCTCCAAATTTGTGCGCGACCATGTGGCGGTGGTCAACGCCATCGTCGTGGCCTCGACCACGTTCGTCGCCGCGATGGACTTCCTGGCTCCGAAGCTGTCGCTGGTGCCGGCCATGGTCTACACCGCCACGGGCCTCCTCGTGGCGCTGATGATCGCGGCGGCTGTGGCGCCTGTCGCCACGTCGAAGCTTCTCGGGCTGCTGGGCCTGTCGGCGCGCCGCGACGGCAAGCGTCCACTCTGGCGCCGGCCCGCGTGGCAGTTCGGCGTCGCGATCCTGCTGATGGTCACGGCGCTGGGCTTCGCGTCGGTGGCGCGGGCGTCTGAGGGCGGCCTGATCGCGTCCAAGTTCCCCGAAGCCAAGCGTTGGCAGGCCTCCTTGCTCTCGCTCGAAGCGGACTCGCAAGAGATCAAGCGCGGAGTCGCGGCTGCCAACGGAAAGCTCGATCGGATCGTCGATGTCGTCGATCCCGACAACCCGGCGGACCGCTGCCCTGACATCGCGTGCGCCATCCAAAGCGGAGCCACCGCGAAGGCCGTCAAGAGCCTGTTCGACAAAGGCGCTCGCATCGAGGGGGGGCCCGCGAATCGAGGCGAGCTGTCCAACGGGATCGCCACATCGCGCCGGGCTGATCGCCTTCAAGTCCTGGACCTGTTGATCGACCACGGGCTCGATCCAGCGGCGATCATCTTCGCGTTCGCCACCAGCCAAGAGGAGGTCAACGCCGAGGGGCTGCGCATCGCGCGCGATGTCCTGCGAGAGTCGCGCATAGGGAATCGTTTGGAGCCCTCCATCGTCTCCCAGGGGGTGCCCGAGCTCGAAGCATGGAACCAAGTCCATGGCTGTCTTCTGCGGACGTCCAAGGGGACGTCGCTGATGGAGCTGGCGGCGATCCGTGGCGACTTGGAGCTGTATCGCCATTTGGCGGCGCGCGGCGTGTCGCTGCCAAGCCGGCCGCTGCTGTGCAAATGGGCGGACGTCGGGCAGCCTGGCGGAGCGCGCATAGTCATCAACGATGGCGTCGCGACCGTCGCGCCGCTGCGGCTCTGACGGCGGGACTAGTTGGCCATTTTAAAGAGAAAGGATGGAAATTATGAGGAAATTGGTTCTGGCGGGAGCTTGGGCGCTGTTCACGACCTACGTGTATTTTCAAATCATGCAGGAACACCATGAGTCGGTGTTCGTATTTTTGTTGGCCAGCGGGCTGATGGGCTGGCTGCCGTTCGCGCTGTGCCTCCGGTTGGAGATGCGCCGCGCGCGACGCCGGCTGGAGTTGCTGGCTTTGGCGGGGCTGGCCGAGGGCGAGTCCTTTTCGAACTTCTACGCTGGCGAGGGCGTCGCGCTCAACGCCAAGGAGAGGACGCTGTGCCTGATGGACTCGAAGTCGATGAAGTCCTACGGCTACCAGGACATTCGGCGGTGGGAGCGCCGCGTCGACACCGTCGGCATTCTGACCTTTGAGATGAAGGACTCCTCGCATCCCAAGTGGAGCGTGAAGTTTGCCCAAGTGTCCGAGAGCATCCGGTGGATGGAGGTGTTGGAGCAGGAAATCAATGAGGGCGGCGTGGCCGCGTGACCAGTGGAGGTTTGGATATGCTGTGGATGAATCGGATGCTGTGGATCGCTCGTGTGGCGTGGGGATGTTGTGTCACCTATTGCGTGTGGACGGGCTCGCCGATCGTGGCCAGCCTCGGGCGGATGGACCGGTTCTCGGCGTGGACGCTCATCGTCCTCGTCGGATGGGGGCCTATGCTGTTTCCCCCGACGGTCCCCAAGGTCGCCAAGATGGCGTGGGGCTGGGCCGTGTCGATCTATCTGCCCAACGCGCTCAACGCGCTGTATTACGCGATGGGCTTCCTTTGGCCCAAGCCGCTGTATTGGCCGCTGGCGTTGGCGCTGGCTTGGGGGCCTGCGGTGTTCCCCTGGCTGGCCCGCGCGCGCAGATCGCTGGCGTTTTGGGGCGGAGCCTCGGCCCTGCGGGACGCGGCGGGGCGCAAGGCCGATTGGACCTTCTCCGACGACGGCTTGGAGATCGCCGTCGACTTGGCGCGGCGGGAGCTGCGCCTGCGCGCCAAGCGCGCCCGTTGGCGGGAGGCTGGCGGCGATTGGAATGTGGGGCCGGTCGAGATGTCGCGCCCCCTGTTGGAATGCTCGCTCCGATGCGACGCGACCATGAAGACGGTATACAACCAGACGGGAGTCCAGGGCGCGGGAATGACGGCTAATGGCCAGCCTGTCAGCGTGTTCGTGCCGACGGGAGGAACCATCTCCGAGGCGCCGACTGGACGCTATAAATTATCGGTGGAGCATCGCGAGGCCGCTTGGAAGGTGGTCGGAGGCGGCGTGTTCCGGCGGCATGACGGATCGCTGTCGCATCTTGGCACGCTCCGCAAGGAGTCGCTCAACATCGGCGGGCCGAAGCTGGCGGTGGAGATGGTGGACTTGCCCAAGCGCGTTGGCGCCAAGCTGGCGGCGGCTTGGGGCAAGGAGGCCGCGCCAAAAATCGCGGCGCTTCAAAAATCGTTCGAGGCCGAGCTGCTCGCCGAGCGCAAGGCCGCCGACGAGGACGCGTTCCTGCGCGACGAGCGCGCGGCGCGCGAGCGATCGGTGTTCGCCAGGGAGTCCGCCAACCGACGGATCGACGAGCTGCGCGCCGGGGCTGGCGTCGGCAAGGAGTTCGTCGACATGGCGCACACACAGGATGGCGTGGTGCTGTGGGCGGTCGCCGCCGACCGCGAGGGCCGCGCCGCGATCATGGACCAAACGGAGCGCTGGGCCGGCTCGCTCGCCTCCGCGCGCGCTCGGGCCTCCGTGGAGCTGGCGCAGAAAGGCGCCGGCGGCGTCCCCGACGCGTTCGAGCTTGTCATCGAGCTGGATGATCCCGAGTTCGAGCGCGAGCGGTTGGCGAAGCGGCGGTTCAAGATCATGCGCTCATGGCCGCGCGAGAAGCTGGTGGCGTGGGCCGACCGCATCCAAATTCTGGCGGCGCAGTCTGCCGTCCATGCGGGACCAGAGCGTTGAACCAACGCCGCGATGTCGCGCGGCGCGATGGGCGATTCTAAGGCTGTCAATTTGCGGGCAAATTGACCCATGAGAAAATCATGAATCCCAATCCCGCCAGGCCTTCCTGCGGCGCGCGTTTGCAGGCTCGCTTCCGCAAACATGCGCCGCCGGCTTGCATTTTTTTTGACCCAGAGCGACGCGGTCTGGCGCTGGGCCATTTTGCAATTGGCCGGCCGCCGACCGCCATTGGCGTTCATCAAAGACCGGGCAGGCGAGGGCGCGATGCGGCGCTCTCGATGGCGTCAGCGTCGGATCGTGATGTCTTTTTTAGGCGTCCACTTTTGTCCGGCGCGCGCGTGGCTAGGCGCGCCACAAGAAATTTACGGTCATGCGTGATGTCGTTGCCTATGGCAGTTCGGGCACAGCGCGACGGTGTTCTCCAAAGAGTCGGCTCCGCCCTGCGCCAGCGGGAGTGTGTGGTGCACCTCCAAGTAGGGCCGGCCAGTCCTGGCCGAGATGAAGGGGCCTTGCTCGCCGCAGTCATGGCACATTCCGCCGGCTCGCCGTAGGGCCGCCTCGACCACGAAAGGATTTCGGATGTATGCGGTGGTCGTCACCAAGATTTTGGCGGGCGCGCTGTCCTCCGCTGGCAATCGTCCCGCCAGGTCGAAATCCGACAAATGCCTGGCGGCTTCACGCAAAGTTTCTTGCGAGCCGTCGATTTGCGCCTTGTCGGGAATCTTGGATCGCGCTCCGTAGACCTCGAATTTCTCGTCCGTGAAGCCTTTGTCGTTTGGACCGCGCCACCCGACGTTTGTGATGGCGATGCCGCCGGGGCCGCGTTCAAAATGCAGCTCTGTCTCGCCCAGCAGCATTTCAGACAACAAGTTCGCCTCGGGAAACGGGGCGTAGTCGAGTGTCGCGCGCGAATGGTCCGCTCTGACCAAGCAGGTCGCTATGCCATATAGCTCGCCATTGGGGTGGAGGACTTGATGCTGGACGAGTCGGGGCTCCGTCGTCGGAGCGAGGTCGCTCAACTCAAATAACTCGACGTTTTCCTTATACTCCCCGGAGAGCCGGCGAAATCCCACGTATTTCATGGTTGCCCATATCGTCAAAGTTTTGGAGCCTTCGAGGATATCAGTCTTTTCCAAGGGCCACCGTGGGAAGGCGACTGCGGCGGCGCCTTCAGGTTGGCCGCGTCACGGCGCGTGGGTCTCCAAGAATTCCATCCACTCCGCGCTGGCGGGGAACTTCTCCAGATAGCTCGCCTTCGCGGCGGCGTCGGCCGCGTTCCAGAATGGCAGGAAGAGCCAATCCCACCAATATTCGAGCGAGCCTTGGAGGCTGCCCAATGTCGACGGGTCGGCCGCCGGGAAGACGATCCAAGGAGGTGGGGGCTGCAGGCGCAGCGCGTCGATCTTCTCTATCAGCCGAACCGAGTTGGTGACGATGACCACGAGCGCGCCGCCGAACTCCGGCCTGAGCGAGAAATGGATCGACTTGCCACCGCCGCTCGCCGGACCTTCTTGGAAGGTGGCGCGGCTGGCGAGCTCGAAGTCCGACGCGATCGCCTCGACCACGCGCGCGCCGTCCTGCTCGGACACCATGAACTCCATGCGGTAGGCGAAGACGCCCTTGTCCCCGAGGAAGCTCTTTTCGGGATACCCCGAGAAGCTGCCTGCGCCGCCCAAGGCGTCCTCGGGATATGCCTTGACCATCTCGTCGATGGGCTTCGCGCCGCCCAGCGCGGCCGCCATTCTTTTCAAAAGTCCCATTCCAGCCTCAATTCTTGTCGATGTGGTCGGCGATCCAATCAAAGCCGAAATAACCGGCGGCGCCGCCGATGATCCCGCCGGCCAGCCCGGTCAAAATCGCTCCGGGCCCCGTCTCAATGCCAAGCATCACGCCGCCCGCGCCGCCGATCTTGAAGCCCACCACGGCGCCACCCCAGCCGCCGGCTTGGCGTATGACCTCGGCGGAGATCGGCTTGACGCTCTTGGCCCGGAACGACTTCTCGGACGCCTGCTCCAAATCATACGCCGTGAGGACGATGCCGAGCACTTGGACGACGCGGCCGGCGCCGGACGCGATCTGCGCCACCTTGAGCGAGCCGGGGTTGAATATGGCCTTCGGGGGAACCCTCTCGCTATGGACCAGGACCTCCTTGTCGAGGTCGGACACATACTTGGCTATCTGGTCCACCCGCTTGGCCAGGTGCGGATTTTTGGCCTTGTAGTCCCTCAGCGAGGCCAGGATCTCCTCGGTGGACACCAAGCGCGCGCCGGAGGCCTTGGCCTTCTTGATGTCGATATACACCGAGCGGCCCTCGAAGCGGGGCGAGCCCTGCGGGAAGATGGAGCTCGAGGACACGTAGGACGACATGTGGTCGCCCATGACGTGCTCGGCGATCGACGGCGCGCCGCCCCATTTCTTCGGCATCAGGCCATGCCTCTCCGGCTCCACCTGGCTCAGCTTGACCAGAGGGGCGAGGTCCATGTTCGCGAGATAGGGGCTGTTGGGCATGGTGTAGATGTTCCTCACCAGGAAGCCCTCCTTGCCGACCTCGTCGACGACGATGAAGAAGAACGCGCGGGCGGGCATGTGGTGGCTGGCCACCTCGTGGCGGGAGCCCTCCTTGGTGTTCGTTCCCGTTTTGAATTCGAAGGCTGGCATCACCATTTCTCCAAGGCCGGCGCGCCGGTCAGTATGCTGAGCGACTGCGCGTTTTTCGTGTGGACCCGCTCGCAGCAGCCGTCGGCGTCGGTCAGGCCCTTGTAGGCTGCGCCGTCCTCGTCGGTGATGTGGTAGGGCATGTTGGCGATGGGGAGGCCGTCTTGGTCGACGACGCGCACCTGCTCGTCGTATTTGCCCTTGTCGGCGTCGGCGCCGCGTGGCGCCGCTCCAGCAGCCACTATCGCGGCGGCCAGCCCCGCCACCGCAGGCTGGGCGGCCCGCGTCGCGGCCTCCTGGGTGGCGCTCGAGGCCGAGGACGCGCCGGGGCCGGAGCCGACCTCGATGGTGTCGGTTTGCTGGGAGGCGATCAGGGTCGCGCCGCAGGACGTCTTCATGCCCTCGACGGCGATGCTGATGCCCATCATGGAGGCGTTCATCGCGCCCTCCACGATCACCGGCGTGCCGGAGCATTTTGGGCAGTGGACCTTGTGGCCCACCCCGGCGGCGGGCTTGCCGTGGATGATGAGGGTCTGGTGTCCCTCGACGACCGTGCCTCCGTGCGAGGTGCGGTCCCCTAGTCTGATGATGGCTCTCGAGCCCATGGTGTGCGTGTGTTGGTTTTGGCGTCGAGACTTTACCATTCCTTAACATTTTGGCGCGCTCGCCTGGCCTGCGAGACTCATGCGCAGCGTGGCGGCGAAGGTCTCGTGGATGCGGAGGCGTGCGAGACGAGCGGTGCTCAGGCGGTGCTGGCAAGGCGCAAGTCTGTGGTCTGCAAGTCTTTTTCTGGTTATACACCTGACGCACCTTCGGTGTATGCATTCGCGATACCTACTTGGGCCATCCTGGCGAAGCCACCGGATTGCCTTTCTTATCTGTTGGAATGACAGTTCTAACGATACGCATCAGAAGGAAGTCGTCAGGCTCGATCGTCCGGAATCCGTCAGGCTCCGGGAAAAATTGGGCGATTCGGTCATGCCCCAAAACGTCATCGGGCAGCGGGTGTTCGGCAAAAGGATTGTGAAACACATGAAGCCCGTCGAGCAGATGTTCGTGGTAGTCGCATTTTCTGGTGACTTGAATGCGCGGGGTGATTCTATCGTCGCTTGGATGGAAGGTTTGGTAGAGCGAGAGCTCATTAGGATTATCGGCGAGCGCGCGGATTTTCCCCCAAGTGGCCAGGCAGCTATAAACGACCGCGCTGACTTCTTTATTTTGCTCGTCCGCGAAAAATCCAAGCGGCACATGTGACCCGTTGCTTTTTATGGCGCTGTCCACTTCGACTCTGGGAATCTTGGATGCCGACGGTCCCATTGCGATTGCAGCTTCCTCGTCGTAGTGAATGCCATAGAGGGCAGCAACGATTGGCCTGCTGGCCGCGAAATGGGCGAATGCGCGATCAAACGGCGCCACCGCGATGACGAATGGCTTGCCTTGAACATGAGCGAGTTTGGAGTAACTGCTCCTGTATTTTTTTAGTTTCGAAGAGAGGCTGTTCGCTATCCGGATGGCCGCCTGGGCATTGAACGCATTGAAGTCTCTTGGGACGTCGCGGGGATCGTAGCCGATCGCTGACTGCTCGCCCTGCGCCGGCGCGGCGATTGTCGCCTCCATGCAGAATTTTGTGGGACCGTCGACTACGAAGTCGGGCGCATGATGACGAAGGTCGATCGTCGACCCAGTCTCCCTCAGGTAGGCGTGCAGATAGAGCTCCCACATGCAGGATTCAAAGGTGGTTTGAAATTCAAATGCAAACTTGCCGTCTCGATCCTCGAATCCTTCCGCCCATTGCTCTAGGACTTTGCGCTCTGGAAGATATCGGGGATCTTGAAGCATCGCGAAAACACGATGCCATCGATCCTTAGGCGCCACTGGTTTGAATAGGTCCATGCGTAGGCTCTCTTAAATGAATTCGATGAGGGGCATGGAGGATGCTACCTGATTTCGTTCGGCGTAGGCTGGAAGAGGCGCCAGCCACGGCAATCGAAGCGGATTGCCATGCGCGCGTTGATGCCGGCTCGGCGCGCTGTGCTACGATGACGCATCAAAGGAAAGGACGCGGCTCATGAGGCCCGAAGACTTGATTCGAAATGTCAGAGATCCGAGCGCTTGGCGGCGCGAAAGTTCAATAATGAGGTTCTCCGCCGAGGCGCTTTGGGAGCGGTTCGAGCATGCGCTTATCGCGTCGATCAAAGACAGGGTGGTGAACGATGAGCTCTTCGAGGTGGCGCTGGGATACATGCAGTCATCCAAGCTGCTCTATGGCTTGGCGCTCGAAAATGCATTCAAGGCAGAAATTGTGGAACGCAATCCCGACGACATCGAGCTCAAAGTTCAACAGGACGGGGCGGGTCAAGCCACGCGCGCCCACATCAAAAGTCTAGGGGTTCAAAACGGGCATGACCTCGTCGCTTTGGCCGAGAAGGCCGGCATATTCGACGAGAGGTTCTCGAACATTCTAGTCGATGAAAGGAATGCATTTGCCTTTCGCGAGATATGCCGCCACCTGATGGAGATGGTGGTTTGGCAAGGGCGATATCCAGTGCCCATGAGCTCCAAAGAGCCAGTCCTATTCGATAGGTCGCTGCCAAGCGTGCTTCAAAATCACTACATTCGGGACATGCTTGATCCCGTGCTTGACGCGCTGAAAATCCCCTCTCGGAGCATTCCGCTTCCATTGTCGCCAAGCGAAGGAGCGATTTGAGTTCCGCATCGCGATGGCCGCCTCCATCAAGACATTAAGGGCAATGGATTGTTTTTTTTGCCAAACACGGATAAAAGAATTGGTATTGAATTAATATGATCTTTTAACTTTGACTAGGATCATATGATGAAACGAGGAAGCTCTGCAGCAGGAACAAATCCTTCGAAAATGAAAGTGCGAATCGTTATTATCCAAGATCTAGATGATCTCGGCCAGCCGATTCCCGGCCAATATAAATATGGTGTTGCAACTTATGATATCCCGCCCCAAATAATCCACGAATGCGGCTCTTTCGAGGATGCCGTGAACTGGGCCATTAGCAAGGGTTACGCGGTCGGGAATACCCCTCAACCTTGATCGTCGGATTGGCGGCGAATTTCAGTGATGTCCAATCGCGCCAGCGGCGTCCACACAGGCTTCATGCCGCCGTTGTGCGTCGACTGCCAATGTTCGATGGCAGTCGCCACCGCCAAATCCGCCTCGGCCTTGGCTTGGTCGGCGGGGACTCGGTGCAGCGCTGCCAAGAACGCTTGATGCCAGAAATCGGAGATGGTCATGGCTTCCTCCATGTAGTTTGAACCGAGGACTATCGCGCGCCGGGCGGGAAAGTCAATAGGCCCAAAATCGCTGACGGTCCATGAGCCTCGGCGCATTCGGCCCCATCGAACGGTTTGGCTGGATCTAGAGCGAAATGCTGTTTCGCCGATCAGGCCAGATGCATCGACGCGATGGACTCTTCGAGTTTTCCATTTGCGCCCTCCGGGAAAAAAGTCGCGAGCCACGCCGCGTCGCATTCCTCTTTTTTGCAGGCGATGACATAATTTTGCAGCGGAGACGGCGCAATGCGCGCAAGCAAACTTCCGTTTTCGTTCCTGGCCAAGATTTGCACGCGCGCTGAGGGCGGGCAAGTTGCCAGAGTGTTGAGAAGCTCGACGTCAAAAATAACGACGACGCATCCGCTCTCATTGCCAGGGAAGGCGCCGACCCAAGTCGCTCGGACCAGAACCATGTTTTCCACGTTGCCCAATGTTGTCGCTTCTGGCGAGTTTAGCCAAGCCGCCATTGGCGTCGCGCTGTTTTGATGCTTCGATGTCAGTGGGCCAAGTTGAATGCTGGCCAACTGGAGATTCGAATTTAGCGCTTCAAGCCTCGACTCCAATCTCTGTGAGATCTGGGCGAACGACTCTTGCTGATGGCGGAGCCGGACGAAGAACGAGTCCTCATCGAAGTCATCCCTTGTGTTCAAAGCGCAAGCTTGATCGCGAGGTTCGTTGCTTCTTGTGGACGTTGCCGCGTATTCGATGCTTGCGGCTAGAGCTTGGTGGGGGCTGTCGGTGTTTTCGGTGGATTCTGCGAAGTGGCGGAGGGATGCCTTGCGCTGTTTGCTCAGGCGGATGTAGATGCCGCGCTGGTTCCACGGGTCTGTCTGCGCCTTGGGTGCCGGAGCAGCCTTCAGCGGCTCTGCGCTCGTTTGCGCGGAAACTGCCGTCGCGTTTTCGATGTCTTCCTTGGATTCGTCTCTGCTAATCGTCATTGTCTCTCCTTTTAGTATCCTGCTCAACAGTCCGTGCCGCCAGCCCTTGGTCGAGATTCGTGGCCTCTGCATTCGTTCGATCAGCGCTCACGGAGAGTCTCTGGCCCCTCGCGGGTCTGCATGTCCTGCGACTCCTGCGCCGAGCTTGTCCGCCATAGAATTTCGGAGCGCGCCGTCGAGTTCTTTCGTGCTGGATTCAGCGAGCCTAGCCCAAGGCGGACAGCCAAGGCTGCAAACGCGCTCAGCCCATCCCTTTCGCCACTTTTTCCGCTGTTGATTGCGCTATGCATTGCATCTCCATTGCTCGCCGCGCGGGCCGAGCGGATATCATCTGGCGCGATGTCGGGCGCGTCTTCGTAGTCCAGTGTCGTCCCTTTGGCGCGGCTTCGTCGCATCCGCAAGGCGAGGGCGTCTATCGCAGCCTCGCGCGTGGCCGGCGCGCCTTTGCGCTCTTGGTGCGACTCGATGTCGCCGATGCCGAGCGCGCCAAGATTCGCATACACGGTGCTGGCGAAGCGCGAGCGGCTGGCGGCCACGTAGGTCCATTCCCTGTCCGCCATCGCGGGGTTGGCCATGACGTAGGCGGCGTCGAACGTTCGGCCTTGGCCCTTGTGGTTGGTCAGGCAGTAGGCGTGGTCGAGCCGGCCGAAGGAGGCGGGCACGCAGACGCGCTTTTCTCCGCGCTCGTTCGCGTCGTCGAGCTCCATGACGAGCAAGGTCTCGAAGGCGGCGCGCTCGATCGCGGAGATGGTGGCCGCGACGCCATTGGACACGCCCAGATTGCGGTCGTTCTTCGTGAACACGACGCGGTCGCCAGGAGCGAATCGCTTCGTCTCCACGGTCTCGTCGCGGTGGACGATCTCCGCCTCGACGCCCTCGGCGTCGCGCACCAAGCCGCGATCGACGAGCGCGCTCCGCGCCCGGCCATTGAGCTCCGCGACCTCCGCGCGGGTGCCGGCGATGATCGCCTTGCGCTCCAGCGGCGTCTTGTCGGCGTCCCAGTCCGCGATCAGTCGGTCCACGGCGGCGGTGTGGCCCGAGACCAGCTTCAAGCGGCCGCGCGCGTCGAGCATCTCCAAGCCGGCCTTCGCCTCGCCGGTCGCGAACAGCTCCACTGCCTTGCGCATCCACTCGAAGTCGTAGCGCGCCTGCCACTTCCCAAACGCCCGGCGCAGCTTGGAGTCCTGCGAGCACAGCGCCTCGAGCGCTAGGAGCCGGGCGTCCTCCGGCGCGTCGCGCAGCGCCTGCGCGCGCTTCTTGGACAGGTTTCCCCTGGCAGCCAGCCAGGCGATCAGCGGCTCGAAGTCGGTCCGCTGCCGCTGGATGTTCGAGATCTCGGCCTTGCCATGGCGCTCGGCCAATGATCGGAAGATCCCGCCGGCTTCAATGGGCTGCAACTGCTTCGGATCTCCTACGCATACCAGCTTGGCGCCGGCTCTGAGAACTTCGGCCTGAAGCAATCCAAATTCGCGCGAGCCCACCATGCCGGCCTCGTCCAGGACGAGGATGCTTTTCGGAGTGAGGCGGACGCGGCCTTTTTGCAGCGACAGCAACAGGCTTGCGATCGTGCGGGAGGGGATGTCGGTCTCCCGCGCGAGGTTGAGGCTCGCGGCGGCGGACTGGCAGCAGCCCGAGACGTCGAAGCCGGCGGCCTTGTAGGCCACGCCGACGGCCCGAAGCAGGGTGGTCTTGCCGGTCCCCGCCCAGCCCTCGACGAGGGCGTGGCGGCCCGTCTCGCAGGCGATGTGCAGCGCGGCGTCCCGCTGCTGGCCCAAGGACACCTCGACGCCGAGCTTCGCGGCCAGCTCGCGCTCCAACTTGGCGAACTCCCTCTCGACCAAGTCGCGGCGGATGCGGTGCGTTCTGTCGGCGGCGCCGTCGGCCACGGTCTTGCTGATCGAGGCCTCCAAGTCCCTCGTCGCCTTCGAGGTGAAAATCTCGGTGAGGTGCTCGGTGTGGCCCAGCGGGATGACGTTGGCATGCGCCATGAAGCGGCCCAGCTCCTCCAAACACTCGGCGGCGCTCCATCGTCCCATCGCCTTCTCGCAGATCAGCGCGAGGGCCTCTTGCGACGTCGCGCACGACTGGCCCTCCAAGAGCTCCGCCAACACCTCGCCGTGGTCGATCGCGAAGGGAGCCTCCTCGGGTTCGGCCGACTTGGCGGCCCCCGTCCTCATGGCGGCGACGGTCTCCGGCGTCAGGCCCAAGTCCGCCGCCATCTTCTCGAAGCTGGCCAGCAGCTCGGGCAGGCTGGGCTCGGCCTTCGCGGAGCGGGTGTTGAGGGCGGCGATCTCGCGGGCCAAAGCGCCGTCCACTTCTAGCATGCCGCATTCCTTGATGTATTGCGCGATCTGCTTGGAGCGGGAGGAGAGGGCGTCGCGCTGGGACTGCTCGATGCCGCGAATGGTGAAATAGGGCCCGGCCGGCTCCACGGCGAAGCCCAGGCCGCGCAGCCGGCTCGCCAGCTCCACCCGGAAGAGGATGCCGGTGGCCATCTTGCGTTCGAACTGCGCTCGGTGCTCCAAGGCGCTCCATTCCTTGGAGCCTTTGCGCTTGCCGAGGTTGAAGAAGAATCCGTGGATGTGGAGCTGGGGCTCGCCCGCGCGCGAGCTGAAGTGGCTGTAGCAGGCGGCGATGGCGGCCTCCGCTATCTGCTTGACCCTGCCAGCGTGGCCGTGCCGCGTGATCGCCGCCGACTCCGCGTATGCCAGCGCGGCCTTGGCGGCATCTTGGACGCATTGGGTGATCGCTTCGCGCGTGGCCGCGTCGCCCCCGGCGAACACGGCGGAGACATCTTTGGGCGCCGAGAAGGTCATGTCCAGGCCCATGACGTGTCCGTCGCCGGCTCCCTTCACCAGCGGCTGGCCTGTGGTGGGGTGGAGGCCCTTGGCGAGCCGCTCCACCTGCTCGGCTTCCGCGATGCCGTCGAGGCCCAGCAGCGCGGCCCCTTTGCATGTCCAGAAGGGCGCCGGGCCGGCGGCCGCGTCTTTGCCGCGCGCGTAGTCGTCGAAGTCGCCACGCTGCTTGGTCGTGTTCGTTGGGCCGCCCAGGTAGTGCAAATATCCCTTGGAGCCAGGCCCCTTCTTGGCTTGGTTCTGGGCGGAGTTGATCTTGGTGATCGAGAGCATTTCGATTCCATGAAAGGGGATGGGAGCGCGATCAATGCGCGCCACTTCCAATGGCCGGCGGGGCGTCAATTCGGCCCGCCGGCCGACGCCCTGTTAGCATGTCGTCCGCCGCGCGGCGCGCGGGCGACTGGCGGGGCTGTTCCCGCCGGTGCATCGACTTATAGGATGATGTGTCGCATGCCTGATTTGAAAACGTATTTGTTGTTTAGGAAGGCCAAGCCATTTTTATTGAAGCGGCTGTTCCCTGTCGCGCTCATCTGGGCCAGCGTGGTGCTGGTCTATTGGGCGCTCACCAGCGGGCTTGGAGTGTTCTTGGAAGGGTGGGGGCGCGCTGGCTTGGAGCTCACGTCGCTGGTGAACTTTGCGGATGGCCGGGTCGTCGCGGTCCTGTTTTTTGGCGTCATGGCGATCATGGGCGTGTTCAACGTCATGATGCTGAACATCAGCCATGACGACCGTGACCGCAACCGGATGACGCTCTTCTTCTATGACCTGCTCGACGAGGTGTCGTCGGCGTCGACCCATGTGGGCGCCGCGCTTGGAGCTGCGATTGCTCATCAAGCGGCGATGTCCGCTTTCCAATGGGACGCCATCGCGCGGGGGAAGGTGGCCACTGCCATCGGATACGTTTGCATCGGACTGCTCGCCTACCGGCATGTGGAGACCGACGGCGCCAAGACGAACCCGGATCGTCCGGCTCTGAGCCAATGAAAAGGGCGCTCCATGGAAGGAGCGCTCTTTGCGCCGAAGCCGTCAGGCTTGCTACATCGTCATCCGAACAGCCTCGAGAACTCGGCCTCGCGAAGGTGGGTGTAGTGAGAGATCATCTCGTAGGACTTGTGGCCCACCATGCTCATGATGGCCTGCAAGGGCGGCTTGGAAGGGTGAACCACGAGGCGGCTGATGGCCTCGTGGCGCAAATCATGGAAATGCAGATCCGTCACGCCCGCCTTCTTCACGCGGTATTTGAATCCCTGGCTGACACTGGCGACCGTCCCTAAACTGTGGAAGATCAACGGAGACGTGGGGGACGCGAGCGCCTTCAGGCGTCCAATGATGGAGCGGGCCTCGGGAGTCAGGGATACGTTGCGCATGGTCCTCGTCTTCGTGTGCTCTTTGGGAATCACCCACACGGCGCCGCTTTGCTTGATTTCTCCCCACTCTGCGAGCACCAGCTCTTGCAAGCGCGCTGCGGTCTCCAAAGCCAACTGGTAGAGCAGAAGCCAATGCTGGCCGCGGACTGTCTCGTCCTTTCGCAGATGGTCGAGGATGAGCTCGCCCTCCCACTCTTCCACGCGACGCTCGCGTTTCCCAATCCAATTTTTCGGGAAAGATTTTCGTGTGAAATGGAGTTTGACGTCGTCGATGTCGGCCTTGTCGGCGGCGCGCTTGCACGCCGCAGTCATGAGCGCCAAGTGGTTGGAGATCGAGCCGTAAGAATAGACCCTGCCGGTTGTTTTGCTCTTGGTTTTCCTCATGCGCTCGACATAGTCGCCCACCCATGAGCCTTTCGCGTCGGCAATGGTCACTTGGCCGATGTGGTCCAGAACGGTGTTGAGCACACCGCGATGCCTGCCGATGTCGCGACCAACCTTGCTGACCGATTTTTTTTTGTTGAGGATTTTGGGTTGCGAAGTTGTTTTTGGGCTTGGTGGGATTTGCGGTTCATCCTGCGGAGGCGCGCCAAATTCGATGATCACGTCTCGCAGCTTCCGCCCGTAGAAATCGGCATATCCCGGCTCCTTCTTCCGCAGTTTTTCTAGCTTGGCTTTTTCGGACGTGTGCTGCTTGCGCATGTCCGACTCAGTTTGCAAGACAAATCGCTCAGCCGACGCCTTGTCGTCAAAGATTTTTCTAACTTCGCGTCCCGCCATTCTGATGACTGCCTCCCATTTGTTGGGCGACTTGGCTCTCTTGCGCTCCGTGATGCATGCCATGTCCGATCTCCTTGCTGTTGTTGACGTGGAACCCCTATAGCCGCTGAGCGGGCTTGTTGGGACATTGGTTATGCGGAGGTCTTTGCGAACCCGTGGCGAGTTCGTGTTGAACACTCCGCATTAACACAACATCAAAAGTAGGCCTGTATGCGCAAGGCCTTCTTTGAGATGGAAAGTCGAACGGATGTCTCGACATCGCTGCCGATGGGCGACCTCTATGGGACAGTTGCGTGCAAAACGACACAATAGGGTGGTAATGGGTCAACAGCAGGTGTGATTTTGATGACCTAAACATGTAGACGTGCGATTGTGAGCCTCCGCATGATTCATGCGATGCGAAAAAGTGTGGCGAGTGTGGCGAAAAGCTGGATGACGAACGGCATGCGTCGTGTGGATTTTTCGCGACGACAGGAGCGCGAAGCGGCCGTCGGCCGCTTCGTTGGGGTTCGGTTTTTGCGATTCCAAGCAGCGGCGCCGCGCGGACGCGCGGCGCCAAAGCCCCAGGTGTTGGCCAAGGTCCCGGCGCGCCCAAGCGCTGCCGGCGGCTTGGCATCTATTCTTTTTCTTTATCTATTCTTAAATCTATATAGATGCTGGGCCAGCGTCGACGTCAACCCCGAAGAACTTCCGCGTCACCCCCGAAGTTTCACCCCCATCTTCCTACTCACCCCCGAAGAACTTCGTTGTCGGACCCGAAATAGGCGCGAACTTCCGCGTCACCCCCGAACGCGGCGGCTCGAACTTCCGCGTCAGCCCCGAATCCGGCAATGCGACCTTCCGCCTCAACCCCGAACGACGCCAATTTGCGTGGCATGGCGGGCGCGCGAGTCCCATCGCGGCCCGCTTCATGGAGCGAACTTCCACGTCAACCCCGAACACGTAAACCTGTATGCGGTTTTTGACGCGATCTCGCCTAGCCACGGCGCGAGCCAGCCGGCGGTTGGGTCAGAGGGCGGGGCCGGCTTTTCGGTTGCCTTTGCCTGAACCCTTGCGAGCGTTCGTCCCGCGCTCGCCAGAGCCTGTCTGGGGCTTGGCGAAGGAGGGCCGCGCGGTTCCCCGCGCGAGCTCGACGGCCCATGCGTCGCTCGCGCGGCCTCGCTTTTTCAGGGCGTGGGATTGAAGGAGTTCGGGAGCCTTCTGCGCCAATTCGGCCAAGGCTGCCCGAAGCAACGCGGGGAAGCTCTTTCGAGCCCCGTCGTAGCCGCAAAGGCCGCGCACATAGTCCAGCGTCAGCGGCTTGTCTTGGGCCTCGTGCGTGGAGAGGAAGTCGTGCAGCCATTGGGCCAGGCTGCCGCCGAGCGTGGCGCGCCGCGAGCCGTCCATTTTGAACTGGTAGTCCTCGCGGAAGAGCGGCCCCGCCAACGCCATGTCGACTTGGATGAATCGCGCGCGCCCGCTCTTGGTGGCGGCCTTCAAGAGGCTCCCTCCGCAGCGAGCGCCCCTCGGCAACGTGAACTCGATGCGGCACGCCGCAAGGCGCTCCAAAGATGCCCAGATCGAATCCAGAGCCGCGCCGCTGGTGTCCGAAAGGCCCATGCGGGCGGCGATCGCCGACATGCTGACCCGGAACGGCTCGGCGGCATTCCCGAGCTCCTTGGCCAGCCCCATGGCGGCTTCCCACACCGCCTTGTCCCGCATCCTTGGCCACGGGCCAAACAGGCTCAGGTCGTAGCCTCCTTGCGACGGGACGGGGCCTTGATGGGGCGCGTCGCTGGCCGATGGCCTGCCCACCCTGAACAGCGCGCTCCGGGCGGCGAGCGCGGGGAACAGGCCGGGCCTGTCCGCATGGGCCAAGACCGTGGGAATGCCACTGGCGGCTGCGGACTGGGCCGCTTCGGCTGGCGTCGCGCTCGCATGGCCGAGCGCCCCGGATGCCGGCGATCTTGGCGGGCTTGGCTCGCGGGGAGTGGACAGCGCCGCAGGCGCCAAGGCGTCGCCATTGATCGGCGCGCGCGGGCGTGGCTGCTGCGGCAAATCCCAGTCGTCCTCGGGAGCCAAGTATTCTTGTTCGTCGTCGTGTTGTCCCATCGCGTCCTCGCTTTTCGTGTCCGCCCCTTGGCGGCGTTTACCCGTTCTCAAGTAAACCGCCCCTTGTCAATAGGCCACGGCCTGATAATCCAAAATAATCGAAGCGCGCCCCGGAGAGGGCGGAAGGCCGGGAGGCGGCAAGGGGCGGCCACCAAGAAGGCAAGCCGCCGCGAGGCGATCAAGGGCCGCATGGCGATGGGTGTCGGCGACGCGCGGCCGCGTGGCCGCCGGATGGGAATGGCGTCTCGTCGCGGGCCGCCTCGCGGCGTGGGCTTCGCGCCCTCGTGGCGAGCTAAAGGGGCGGACGCGCCGCGTCCAATCAACCCAGACAGGAGGACGCATGGTTATGGAAGGCATGGACTGCAAGGAGAGTGGCGCTTCGGCCGGCGACACGTTGGAGGCGCGCGAGGCGCGAAAGCGGCTCTTCGTGAAGATGAGTCTGACCCAAGAGTTTGGCTTGGACTCGGCCTTCATCGGCGTGCCCAAGCTCGCGCGGATATTGGGGCTGTCGCCCAACACGGTGTGGAGCTACATGAGGCAGGGGAAGTTCTTCATGCCCTACCGGAAATTCAACACGTCGCCCGTGGTGTGCATCGACGACCTCGTGGAGTGGTATTGCGGGCGCGGCGACTTGGTCCTGCCCGCGCCGGACGCGGCCACCTTGGCCGACATGCGCGCGACGCCGGCCCCAATGGCCGACAAGGCCAAGATCAAGGCGGATGGCGACGCCGCCGTCGACGCCATCGTCGCGAACGTCCTGGCCTCCATGGGGCTCGATCCGGGAAGATCGCGGACGCGGCGGGCTAGCCGCTAGCTCGGCAGTCGGTTGGGCGCTGTCTTGCTAGCGCCGGGAACCTTGTGTCCGGCGCGCTCTGATATCCTTTGGCAGCCGGCGATATTTTGCGCCGGCCTTTTTTTGCCGTGGTTCGCGCGGCGCGAGAACTTCGAGGAGGGCTGATGGGGCAATGGCGCATGGAGCCGAAACGGTTCGATGGACATATCGAATTCGATGGGGATTCGGTGGCGGTGAAGGGGCTTGCATGAAGCTGGTCTACCTCGACCATCAAATCCTCATCGACGAAGCCAACTGGCCGTCGCTTAGGAAATTCTTCGATCGCGGCCTCGCTCGGCTCGCGTTGGGGCCGTGGAATGTGAGGGAGATCATCCAAGGCAACGAGCGCCGCGAGGAGCGGATGGAGTTCGTCCAATCTCTCGCGCCCATGTTCATGCAAGACATGCTCGTGCTGCAACGCCGCGAGCTTCGATCTTTCCTGAGCCTTCATTTTTTCGATCGAGGCATTTTGCCCTTCGGCGCTTTCTCGCCAACGCTCGCTTCCTTTCTGAGGGAAAGCTTTGGCATCACGGCGAATCCAAACTATTCCCTTGTGGACTATGCGCGCAGGCACGGAGCTGTGGCCGGAGACGTGGTCGAGATGGGGAAACTGGACCACATGGAGGCGGCTGGCGCGCTGGCCCGGAATCGGGACGCATGGAGGGCGCTTGACGAGCCTATCTTCCACGCGCTGATTTTGCGACTGATTCCCAGCCTAGGCGCAGATGCGGCGCTGGCGGATGTGGGGCGGATCGCGGACATCCTTCAGTTTTGCCTCCGCCATCGACGGCTCTTGTTCCGGTCGTGTCCGGCCATTTGTGTGGAGGATGCGCTCGCCGACGCCCGCGCGATCGACCCCAACCGCAGGCCTCGAGCCAGCGACACCGCCGACCTGTTCCATTGCGTGTCCGGCCTCTCCTATGCGGACTTCTTCGTCAGCGCGGACCGATGGGCCATGGGCTGCGCGCGGCGGGCGAAGGAGGCGTCGGCCAAGCTTGGCGTCAAAACAGCCGTCCTTCTTGGTTCGATCGACGATCTCGAGCGGGCATTCGAGGGCATGTAGAATCGAACCGCCCGCCAGTGGTGGTGGAATTATTGGAGCTGTCGTGAATTTGATTGAGTTCAAGCTGTCGGTCGACAAGCAGATGGCGGAGGTTGAGCTGCTGGGCTCCGACATCGATGCCATCTTGGCTCATGTCGGAGCGGAGCGGGTGGAGGAAGGTGACTTGGTGGGGGCTGCCAACTCCATCGAGCTGGTCGCCCAAGAGGTTTTCGCCTTAGGCAAGACGGATGCCTGGGAGCGTTGCCGGGGGCTTTGCCATGAGTTGGTGCAGCGGCATGTCATCGAGGGCGAGCCGCTGTCCCCATACATCCATCTCGCCGAATCGATTCGCGACCGCTGCCGGGGCGGGTCTCGATCTCCCGATGGCATCAAGGGCGATTGGTGCTTGGCGGTCAAATGCGCGGTGGCTGGTCGGAAGATCAGAGAGATGCAGGGCTATCACGATCTTGTCGAACCCATGCTGATCGCCTACCGGACTTGCGAGGAGGGAGCGCGCGCCGCCAAGCGGCTCATGGCTTGGGGCTTCGCCTTCGAGAGGCGCGGCGGAGAGCTGCGCTTTCAGCCAGAGTCCGAGCGCAGAATCTGGGGCGCGATCGATCGCAAGGTCCAATCGTTCGGCGGCCTTGCCCTCGCGCGCCACATCTTTGGCGCCATCGCCGGCTCCTATGATCCCGCGCAAGAGCGACACCATGTCACGCGGCGCCCAACCGATTTTGGCAATGGCGCGCCGCAGGAGCCTCTCGGATACCTCCTCCAGCTTGCGGCCAAGCACCCATTGGGGCGCAAACCCCTGCGCAGCTCGCCGCAGCACTTGAATCGCATCATCGAACTCGCCACGGACTACGCCGCCGTAATGGAGGTGCAGCCGTATGTGATGCAGCGGTTCATCGACAAGGACGCTGTCGCCATGTTCCAAGCGCTTCGCGAGATCGCGGTCTACGACACGCTCTTTTGCCTGCCGCAATTGCGCCCGCGCGATGCCGTGGAGATCGCCGAAGGCATCTTGGACGGCGTCCAGATTCCCGGCCCCTTTGGCTCAGGCTGGACGATGGCGGACGCGTTTGAGGTCTCGCGGGCCATTGTCGAGAGCTCCGCAGGCAGGAGGGGCCCGCAATCGATCGACATGGACGATCTAGTCCGCCGCTGCCCGACAATGTCTCGCGAGTCCATCTTTCGGACGCTGCGCGAGGCTCTCAGCCATCCCGAGACCGGAGCCAATCAATGCTTGCTCAATCCGGTCGCCGCGGAGCTGGGCGTCGAGTTGAGTGGACCTGGCGTCGACTTCTTCGATCGCCCGCTTCTGAACCTTGGGGGCGGCCGGTTTGATTTGCTCGACCGGTCGATGTGCGGGACCGCCTTCATCAATGCCTTGCTGGCCCCTGCCGAGAGCTCGATCAAGGACTTCGGCAGCAAGCACGGGGGAGCCGGCGTCGAAAGAATGTTGAGGCGAAGCCTCGCGGCGCGCGGCGTCAAAACGAAAGGAGGAAAGTATTTCGCGGACGGCGAAACCTACGATTGCGACGCCGTGGTGGAGACGGCCAAAAGAGTCATCCTCATCGAGGTGAAAAAGAAGGCGCTGACAGCGACGGGCCGCGCAGGCTTCGACGTGTCGGTCGTCCTCGACTTGGCCAACAGCGTCTTGCGGGCCCAAACCCAGGCGGCGCAGCACGAGTTGCGGCTGCGCAGGGGCGAGACATTGAAGTTGACGGAAGAGGACGGAACCACGCATGAATTGAGCTTGGACGGCCGCGACGTGGAGCGCGTGGCGGTCAGCCTGCCAGACTTCGGAAGCTTTCAAGACCGCCAAGTCATGATGGGCTTCCTGCATAGCCAAATGGAGGCGGAGTATCGGAGCAGCGCTCCCCGATATGAGGATGACTTCGAAAAGCTCGCGAAGCTCCTTGCCAAATTCAAGAAGGTGGAGACCCAGCTCCACGCGATGAGGCCCGAGAACGTCGCCCCGTTCCATCACTGCTGGTTCCTAAGCGCGCCGCAGCTTCTGGTCTTGCTGGACGAAGCGCACGATGCTGAATCGTTCTGGCAGGCGTGGAGCAGCACCCGTGGGATCTATATGGGGACCTTGGACTTTTATTGCGAGCATGCCCGCTTCAAAGCCATGAAGGAGCAGGTTGCTATGGAGGCGATGCAAGGGGCGGCCGTTGTGGAAGTTCTGGTCGAGGTCGAAAAATAGCCGCAGTGGAGATTCTGCTCCGCACGTGGCGATGGTCAACGCGCGGGATTTTGGATGACGACCCCGTGGAAGGTCACTTGGCTTGGATCTTCCACAGGGATAGCCGGCACCCCTGGCGAGGCCGCGCTGAGCACTTGGGCACCGCCGATGATCCTCAACCGCCGCAGCACCCGGCCCATGCCCTCGACGTGGGCCAGCACGATGTCGCCGTCCTCCGGCTCCATGTCGAGATCCAGCCGCAAGATGTCGCCGTCGCGGATGCCCGCGTCGCGCATCGCGTCGCCATGCGCGCGCGCCTGATCGGTGGGAAGCGCGGCGGCGACATTGTCGCGGGAGGGCTTGTGGACCAGCGCCCAGTCGTAGCTCTGCGCATTGGGCTCGCTTGGCTGCGCGGCCTTGCCCAAGGCAGCGCCGGAATGGTCCAGCCGGTAGCCGGGAAGGGCGCCCACGTCCGGCGACTTTCCTGGCGGGAGGCCGGCCGCCACGCTCAGCTTTTCCAACTCCGCGGGTCCCACGCCTTCGAGTTCGAGCATCAACGCCTCCACAGCCGACAAGGGCTTGGAGGCGGTTGACGCGCGCTTCGGTGATCTGCTGACCATCGCCGAGTCCTCCGATGATGTGGGCCCCCTTGGGCTTGGTCCTCACAGTCTCGCTAAAGATTCCAGCCTGCGCAAGACGCGCCGCTTGGCGGCCTTCACTTGGTTGGCGTCGAGGCCCGTCTTCGCGCTGATCTCGCAGGTGGGCATGTCAAGCAGCATGCCGTCGAGGGCATCGAGAGCTTGGCGATCCGCCGCCTCCTCGAAGTGGGCGCGGGCCTTGTCCACGAAAGACTTCGCCAAGGCCGCCTCTTGCGCATCGGAGGCGGCATCCTCGGCGGACGCGTGGAATTCGATCTCCACGTGGACGCTGCCCCATTCCATCAACCCCTCGAACTTGGCGCACTGGGTCTGGGCGTTCGCGTGGAGGCCACGGTCCCCGGTGGCGATGCTGCGCATGCTCAGGGCCATGTGGGCGCAAAAATCCATGCGCAATGGCCACCTGCGCCGGCCCTCGGCCGAGCGGACGAGCGCCTCGTGGAGCAGATCCAGCGGGTCCGCGAAACTCGTCCCCCGGCGGTAGTAGCACGCGATTCCATGCAGGGTCCTCTTTTCTTTGGGGGCCAGCATCTCGTAGGTCTTGAACACATCTTCTGGCTTCGCGTATCCCGTCATCCGTTCCCTCCATGTGGTTGTCTTGCGTGTCCCTACAGCGTTTGGGAAGAGCTTCGGTGACGCGTGGCGGGCCTCGTGGCGACGAGCGGACGGAGGCCTCGGCGCTGGACCGTCGCGAAGCCGGTCGGGCGCGGGTGGCTTGAATGGACTTTGCGGCGCTCTGGGGAGCTTCGGTGGGTTTGAACCCCATGGAGCCGACAATGAGCCAGCAGCCCCCCAAACCCACCTATGACTTCGGCGGCGCGCCCGCCACCGCCCCCTCCGTCGGCCGCGTCGACGTGTCGGGGTGGCTCTTGGCGAGCGGAGCCCTCGGCCTCGCTGCCGGGGCGGCCGCGCTCAACCTGCTTTGGAGGCCGCTGCCCGGATTGGAGGCGCCTCCGGGCGCGCTCTCCCTCCACGCCGGCCAAGCGATGCGCTGGGCGGCCCACTGGCTTTTCCCGAACTTGTTCGCCGACGACGCGCGGAGCTACGGCGCCGCGCTGGCGAAGCTCGCGGACCGGGAGCGGTTCGCCTTGGCGTGGCGGGGATGCGCGGGACTCGTGGCGGCGTGCGCGCCGTCGGTCCTGTTGGCCCGGAGCTGCCTGGCGCCGCGCGACGGGCTGATCGCGCTTCGGGGATCATGCCGACATGAGGGCCAGGAGGCCGTCCGCCTCCTGCGCGCCGAGATGGCCCCGCGCGCGAAGGCGCGCCCCGACCATCCGATCGCTCCTGGCTTGCCGTATCCCGCGGACATGTGGACCCGCCACGTCCTCGTGGTCGCCGGCACCGGCTCGGGGAAGTCGACCTTTTTGAAGCCGCTCATCGCTGCGGTGATCCACGCCGGGGAGAGCCTGCTGCTCTTCGATCCCAAAGGCGAATTCACGAAGGGCTTTGGCGGCCCCGAGATCCTCGCGCCGTGGGACGCCCGCTCCCTGGCGTGGGACATCGCGAGGGACATGCGCAACATCGGCGACATGCGACGGTTCGCCAGCTCGATGGTGCGGGAGGCCCACGATCCGATGTGGTCGAACGCCGCCAGGCAGTTGATGGTGGGCTTCATGATCTATTTGAAGGAGACGCGGGGGCTGGACTGGGGATGGCGCGAGCTCGCCGGAATGATGTCGACCCCGCAGCAGAACATCTTGCCGATCATGAGTGAATACCACCCGGAGGCCATCAGGGCTGTGGAGCGGGCGTCGGTCACGACGCAGGGCATCCTGATCAACTTGGCGTCGTTCAGCGCGTCGATCTTCGACCTCGCCGAGGCTTGGGGCGACGCCCCGCGGGAGCGGCGCGTCAGCTTCGTCGAGTGGGCCCAGCAGCGCGGCCACCACCGCCAGCTCATCCTGCAGGGCCACGGCGCCTACCCCGAGCTCACGAAGAGCTATTTGGAGGGCGTCGTGGGGACCGTGGCGGCGATCGTCAACAGCGTGGAAATGGACGACGACGAGAGCCGCAAGCTTTGGCTGATCGCCGACGAGTGCGGGCAAATGGGGAAGATGCCGATCCGCGCGCTGCTGGAGTTGGGGCGCTCCCGTGGGATGCGCTGCGTGCTGGCCTGCCAGGACTTGGCTCAGCTTGAAGAGATATATGGCGCGCTGATGGTCAAGGCCATGGTGTCGATGGTGGGGACGATCCTTGTGGGCCAAATGATGCAGGGCGACACCGCCGAGCAGCTTTGCAAGGCCTTGGGCACGCGCGAGGTCGAGCGGCTGAACTACTCCTCGTCGAGGAATGGAGTCGGCCACTCGGCCAGCTCGACGACGCTCTCCTTCTCGCGCGACGAGCTCGCGATCTACAAGCCCTCCGAGCTCGCCTCGCGCCTTGGCCCCACGCGCGACCGCAAAGGCGTCAAGTTCGCGCTCCTCACAGGCGGCAACGCCTACGAGCTGTTTTGGCCCCACTACAAGATGGCGGTGGTTCGGCTCGCGCACGTTCCGGCGGCGTGGACGCGGGGCCTCGCGTTCGAGCCCCCGCGCGCGTCGGGCGGGGGCGGCGGCTCCCGGTCCGGCCAGCGCTCCGATCCGGGCCTCGGGCGCGGAGCCATTGCCCATCCGGGCGCCGACGTCCGCGACGCGGTTGCTCCGCCCACCGTCGCCGATGCGCGGCGGCCCATGGCGCAGTCGGCCGAGGTCCGCGCGAGCGCTCCCGAACCTTCCGAATTCATGGCGTCCGCGGCATGGTCCATCGGCCGGTCCGTTGGCAAAATCGCGGGCTGGGCCAGCGGCGGCCCTGCGTGGGGCCGAAACGCGCGCCTCCTCGCGCCATGGTGGGAGAAAGCCAAGCGCGAGGGCGCCATGGATCATCCCGAAATGCGCGCCAGGACGGCCGTGGGAAGGCTCGCCGAGCTTCGCCAGCTTCGATTGGCTGGCGCTCCCCAAGCTGCGCCACCATCCTCCAAGGAAGAGGACCGGGCGCGCGGCGCCGCGCCGCCGACGGCCGCCGAAATTCAGCGGCTCTTGAAACAGTCCGTCGAGGTGACTGCGCTCCCTGGCGCTCGGCATCCACTCAACGCGCCGACGGCTGGCCCCTCGGGCAAGCACGTCTCGGCGTCTCATGGGATGGATGCTCGCGGCTTCGAAGCTCATGGACATTCGCGAGATGGCGGGGCGGAGCGCGCGGCGCCGGCATCGGGCCTCAGCGGGCGAATCGATGCGGAGCATCGTCCCCAATTCGGGACCGAGCGCGGATCAGAGCGCCTCGCGGAGCATGGGCCCGAAGCGCGGCCATTGGTCGAGCTGGAGGAGGTCATGGCTGAAGTGGGAGGGGAGCGCGCCGCGCCCGTGGCTGGTGGGGAGGCCGGCGCGCTCGCTTTGCGTGCCGCGGAGCTGCTCGACGCCTTGCGCCCGAAACCGGGGCCGGTCCAAGTCGTGGCGGTGGCTCAGCGGCCGCCATCGGAGGATCTCGAGCATCAGCGCAAATCCAAGGCGGAGCCGAAGGCCAAGGGCGATCCGGCGCCTTCCCGGACCTAGCCATCCTCTCATCGCCCCTCGGCCTCCTCGTGGGCTCCCGATGCCGCCAAGCGGCTATAGGAGCCAGAGGAGGTCGTCCCGATCGCCTCGAACATGGAGAGTTCAATGGCGATCATTCAACAATACATCCAAGAATGCCAGCGCGTGAAGGCCCGACGCTTGCGCAATCTGTTGGCTGGCGGCGGGGAGCCAAGCGGGGCGCGTCCGTCTGCCGGAAGCTTCTCGGACATGCTGCGCCAGAGCGGCGGGGCGCGGGCCGCGTCGGAGGATGGTGGTGCTGATTCAGTTGATCTTTGGGACCTGTTGGAGCGCGAGGCCGCGCGCGGTTCTGCGCAAGAACTCAAGGACGATGCGGAGCGCGATGGCGAAGACTTGGAGGAGCTCATCAACGACGCGGAGCGCGCGCTCATTGGCGATCTGGGAAATGACTTCGACGATCTGAATGCCCGATGGCGGGAGATCGCCGCGGCTCGGGAGGCCAAGGAGTCGATTCCCCGCCCGACCAAGAAGGCCCATCTCCTCCACCAGATGGCGCGCCTCTGGGACGAGCTTGAAATCAACGCCAAGCCATCGCGTTTGGACGACCGTGGATCGGAGCCGTCATCCCATGGCCGCAGGCGCGGCTTCGGCTCAGCCTCAGCCTCAGCCTTCGGACCAGCTTTCGGCTTCGGCTCCAAGCAGCCTGACGCCCCTTTCACCGAAGAGGATTGGCGGCGGTTGGGCGATTCCGTTCTGCGTCCTCCTGGTGGTTCTGGACAGTGGGCGGCATCTCCGGCGGCGCCGGCCGTTCCTGCAACTCCCGCATCGCCTGTCGCTCCCTCTATTTTCGCATCGCATCAACCTCCGAGTAGCGCACGGTGCTGCGCTTGCGGCGCGCCGCTGGCGGGAGGCCAAGCCTGCAACGCAGGCGCGCGTTGCGGAGCGTGTGTCGCAGCCGGAGCATTCTGCGCCCGATGCGGCGCGGCCCTTTGCCGACCTGGCCCTTGCCACGGCTGTGGTCCAGGCTTTTGCGTCGGGGCGCATGCCCCTGCCGTCAATGCCTGCGGCCTTTGCGCTCGCAATGGAACCTGTCATCGCAATGGAGCTTGCCCTTGCAATGGCGGCTGCGCCGCATGCGCCCGGAAGGCCGGTTGCTCCTGTTTCGTTGGCGCCGTGGGCGCCACTATGGGACGAGGAAAGCCTGCGCGTCAGCGCGATAGCAAGGGGCGTTGGCTCCCGAACTTCCCCGCGCCCGGCATGGCGGCGAGCATGTCGGGAGAGCGCGGCCGCGTCGGGACCATTCTCCGTGGGAGCCTGCCATCGCGCTGCGCGTTGGGGGATCGCGATCGCCGTGTCAGCGCGAGCGCGCAAGCTGATTCCTCTGGCGGTGCGGGAACCGCATTCGATCGCCCCACGTTCGATGGCGCGGATGGCTCCGATCGCGTCGACTCCAGCGATTCGAGGGACGAGTGGGAATCCTGCGGCGATCGCAACGGCGAGCGCAGGTCCCGACCGACGAACTGGCGGCCAATGTTCTGGCTGCTGGCGCTGATGCTGGTCGCGTTGGGCCTTGCCGTGGGCGGGGCGCTTCAAGCCCACTGATACTCCAAGTCGCCGGCTGCGGCGACACGATGGCCCGCCATGTCGCGACCGCGGTGAACGCGGGCCATTTCCGCAGCAACGCATTTCCTTTCGCATCTACTTTCGCATCTCCTTAATTCCCTTTGTCGAGGAGCTCCACATGATGAACGAAGATCGCCAACCGCTTCGCTCCGACCGATCCCGTGGCGCTGAGCCGTCGGAGAGGGGCGGCGATGCTCCGCGCATCGATGTGAAGTCGGAGGTGGCGCGCACGCTCATCGCCGCCATGGAGGCGGGCGAGACGCCTTGGCAGAAGCCATGGGCGGCGCAGTCGTTGCGGCCGGTGAATGCCACCACGGGCAACGGGTATCGCGGCGTCAATCGCCTGCTGCTTGCGTTGTCGACCAGGTGCGATCCCGAGGGGAGCGCCGATCCTCGGTGGTCCACCTACCAACAGGCGCAAGCCAACGGCTGGCAGGTGCGGCGAGGAGAGAAGGGCACGCCCATCGTGAAGGTCGTCGAGGTCGAGCGAGGCGGCGGAGAGGGGCCCGAAGCTGGCGGCTCGGGCGGGAGCAACGGCTTGGCGTCCGGCAGCGAGGGAGGGGCTGGCGCGGGCTCCGGCGGCGCGGATCGGGAGCGGCAGGGCAAGGCGTTCGCGCTGCGCCGATATGTCGTCTTCAATGCCCAACAAATGGATGGCGTCCCCGAGTTGGAGGCGCCGACCGAGAAGCCCTTCGATCCCGTGGCGCGGGCGGAGGCCGTGATCCAAGCCTTGAAAGAGAAGACCGGGCTTCTGGTCGTCCATGGCGGAGACCAGGCCTGCTACGTGCCGTCGTTGGACGAGATCAGGCTGCCGACGAAGAAGTCCTTCGCGAGCGTCTACGACTACTATGCGACCGCCATGCACGAAGGCGCGCACAGCACGCTCCACAAGAAGCGGATGGACCGGCAGGAGGCGATCGCGAAGCGCTGGGGCGACGAGGCCTATGCGGTCGAGGAGCTGCGTGCGGAGATCTGCTCCGCGATAATGGCGGCGGAGACTGGCGTGCCGATGGGGCAGGCGCACATCGACAACCACAGGGCCTATTTGCAGCACTGGTGCCGTGTGGTGTCGGCCGACCCCATGGCGATCTTTTCGGCGGCCAAGGACGCTGAGCTCATGGCGGAATACATGCTCGGCTTGGAAAAGCAGATGGCCGCCATGGATGTCCACAGGGAGTGGATTCAAGACTACGACCAAGCACTGGAAATGGGGAAATGACATGGGAAAAGCGACTCAGGGCAAAGCCAGGCCACAGCATGCAATTTCGGATGGGAAGGGCGCCAAACTGCGCCAAGCGTGCTTGAACGCCGCCGATGGTGACGAGCTGGTATTCATCGAGGGGCACGACGACGCGATCATTGGTGTGGCCGACGTGGATGGCGAACTGCGTGTCGTCTACGGCCAGGCGGGGATCGTTCGAAAACTGATGGCGCGCGATGGCATGGATCGCCAAGGCGCGGTCGAGTTTGTAGACTACAACATCGTTGGCGCGGCCCTTGGCGCTCCTGCGCCCATCGTCGCCCATTCAGTCCGCGGATAAGACGATCGGCACGGTGGATAGATTGAAGATGAGCGTTCTTTTTCGATGCGCAACGACTGGGACTGATTGGCATCCCGCGCCAAAGCCACTTCGACGAAGGGATCAAAGCGATCTGGAAGGATTCCGCGAAGCTGGCCCAGAGACTTCCTCTGCGAGTTGCGAATCCTCGCTCAGACTCTGTAGCAGCGCCACGAAGCGGAGGATGTCCTCGTAGTGAGGATCGTCTTCATCGGTGTGGAAAACTGGGGCGTAATGCCGCGCGGAGTTCCCCTCGTGGTCAATCGCGTGGCGATCGGACACCGGCATCAAAATCTCCACACAGTGGATCGCCATGGCGCCGACGGCGAGCATCAAAGGCGTTGAGCCTTCCGGCGTTCGCGCGTTGGGGGCAGCGCCTCGCAGTAGCAGCTCTCCCAGCGTGTCAAAGTTGTTGGCGGCGGCAGCAGAGTGCGCGGGTGTCCATCCCCTGGCGTCGATGCTGTCGAGGTCGCAGCCAGCCTCCGCCAAGGCGGCGATCTCCGCTACTGATCCATCGACCGCTGCGGCATGGAGGGATGGCGCGGTCGCGGACTCGCCGACGGCGTTCGAGCCCGGCCGTTGAGGCGCGAGTGCGTCTTGGAGTGGCGCGTCCAAGCGCTCTTGTGGAGGCTTGGCTCCTTTGCGACGATCATGGAATTCGCGGCTATGCCGCTCGACGACCTCGTCGAGCTCAGACGAATCCAGCTGCTCATAAAGCATTTTGGCGACCTGTCGTTGCTCGCGCGTCAGCGCAAATCTGCTTGCGATCGCTGTCTCGGCGGCGTCATGGAGCTGCGATTTGGAGAGTGGCCTAGGCATGGAATCGAGCGCATCGCCGCGCGGAGCGACCGCCACGCTCTCGGAGTCAGTGGGGAAGAAGAGTTCAAGCAGGTTTGTGGGAACGTTCGTTGGCATGTGGGTCTCGTGACTAGAGATGGACTTTTGGCAATGGCGCCGATAGGAATGTGGCCCACTCAATCTATTCCATCTCCCCCGCTCAATCAAGGGAAGGCCGACCGGTTCCCAGTATCCTCGGCCATGCCATATAATTTCCATGTGGCATTATATTTGCGGAGCCAATCTGTGCTGGTTTGAAGTCTTCCTGCTTCGAGTTTGCGGAGATGAAGCAGGCTCCTGCTTGACACTGAACCTTTTTAACGATCGAGAACTTAGCCGATGAGAGATGTTTTCAGCTACTGCCCTATATGCCAGACCATTCTGATGGAATTGCCCACAAGTTTCAGCGACAACGCCACGCGCGTGCCTTGCGACAATTGTGGTCCATACGCGCTCGATCATGCTTATGCCGATGGTGGGCTCAAAGAACTGACGGACAATCCCACGCGTCGGGCGATTCTTAGCCATGGCTTGCGGCGGATGGCTGGCCGCGACGCCGAACTCGTCGTCGAACTAAAATTGGCTGAGGCTATACTGAGGAACACGGAATTGCCGGGAGCAGCCGCTCAGCTCAATAATCTCATCCTTTTCATGGCGGACGAGCTGCCCGAACCGGGCGCGACCATGACGTGCTCTTCCGCAGACATCAAGGCGGTGGTTGGATCGGTCACCGATCAGGGCGCGGAGTGGGTCATCCGCCAGGCCATGGACTTGGGTTATGTGACGCGGCCCGACGGAATAGATAAGCAGAAGTTCTTGCTCTACTACGCGACGCTTACGATGAAGGGATGGATGCGGGCGGAAGAATTGAGCGTCGAAGCGGGCAATAGCAAGAAGGCTTTCATGGCGATGAAATTTGGAGACCCCGAGCTGGATCGAGTTTTCGAGGAATGCCTAAAGCCCGCAGCCAAGCGCGCGGGCTTCGACCTTGTCCGATTGGATGATGCTCCGCGAGCTGGGCTGATCGACGATCGGCTACGGCTTGAAATCAGGACGTCCAGATTCTTGATCGCCGATCTCAGCCACGCTAATGCCGGCGCATATTGGGAGGCGGGCATGGCGGAGGGCTTGGGCAAGCCCGTGATCTATACGTGCCGCCAGTCCGTGTTCGATGATCCGAAGACCAAGCCACACTTCGACACGAATCACTATTTGAGCATACTGTGGGACAGCGCCAACTTGAACGCGGCGGCTGACCGTCTAGTCGACACTATCCGCGTGACGCTGCCGAGCGAGGCCAATCTGGTTGACGTTTAGCTGTGGCCTTCAACGAATATGATAGTCCTGGATCGAGTGATTGCTATTTTCGGATCATCTTCAATGCGGCGTCTTGCGCCGCATTGGAGTATCCGCGCGCGAATGCATCGTCGTCGCTGGTGCCGGGCGTGAACGCGGCCCCTATCTTGATGCGCAGCCGCTTGTCTCCTTGCAAGCCGTTCGCCAGGTCCACCTCCGAGCTCATGTATCCGAGCGCGACAATGGCATCCTTTTCCTTGCTCTCATCCATTTTGTCCCCATGCTCCATTTCGACAAGCGCAAAGTAGATGGCCTGAAGTTGCTTGGAAAAATCCTTCTCGATTTCGGCCAAGCTCATTGTGGTCAAAGCCATCAGCAGCGCGATGTTTTCGATGGGGCCTTCCGCATCAGTCCTGAGCTTTGCCTTCCCACACCAAATGTCCATCACCGATGCCGTTTTATTCAATGAAGTGTTGGGGGCTTGAATGAAGTGTGAGAGCAGTATGCTGGTGGCCGACACGCTTTCTTGAAACGATTTAGCAGGGTCCCAAATCCTATTGAGAACGGCCATCGCGGTGGAATCTGCGCGCAGGACTTTAGTGGCTGCGGTCGGCGAACTGGCTTGATCGACCGATGCGGGGATGGCGTATGCGACATATCTAGGCTCGATGGAGACTCCGACTTTCCAAGCGCACAGCGTCGCGATTTTTTGAGCCGCATCGGTTATCGCAAGCGCGCCCGAATCGACGAGCGCGCTGATGATGTCCAGAGTGCATAGCTGCGCCAGATTGGAACGATCTTCGCCGCAGTAGATGCGGAAGAAGAAGTCGTCGGAATAGAGTTGGAATTCGTCCTTGGCGGCCAACGCCTTTATTTCCTCCGATGCCCAATGGAGGTAGGTTTTTTCTTCTGGCTTCACGGCGTGCGGCTGCTGAATCCTCTTGAAATTCGCGCGAAGGAGTCGCAGCAGCGCTCCACACTTGTCCCGCATTGGGCCGCCTAAAAAGGGTGTGGCCAGTTGCGCCAGCTCAGTGACTGTCGCCTGCGAGATTGCGATTTTTGGAAAGATCTCAAACAGGAGCTCGAATAGCCCCAAGTCGTAGGTGACGAGCAGGGCGGTGAGGTCAAGCAGCGGGATCTTCTTTTGCATGTCCGACATCGGGACCGCATTCCAGTCGGGTTGCGCCATGACGAGTTGATACTGGCGTTCGCCATGCTTCGATTGCTTTCCAATTTCCCAGAGCAGTGGCAGGTCGCTCACATTCACCAAGATGTTGCGGGGACGCCAAGCGTAAGGGAACGGGATCTCGCCGCGCTGCAACTCGCGCGCGAGCTTGGTTTGATGGTTGATGCGCTCTTGGTCGAAGATGTCAGGCCCCAAGACTTTTTTTATCGATTGCATGATTTCTTCACCGCTGGCGTTCTCTGACACCTCGCCTTTGCGAATGATGTTCGACTCGGGGAATTTCTCGAAGAACCGGCCATACCTTTTGTTCAGCTTGTCGTTGTCTATGTTGGAGGGAGTTTCCGCCATCGACATTCTCGCTCGAAGAACCATGGACAAGAACATGCCTTCCTCGATCTCATCCGCTTGGTCGCAGAGATCGCCATATCTGAAGGCGAAATCAAAGACGCGCGTATCGGAGGGATTGGCCATGTGGACGAGGTTGAAGAGCAATCGCAAGCAGTCCAGCTTTTTGACCTTGGTCTCCACCGTCGAGAGGATGGCGGACACGGTGGCGATGGCCTCCTTCCCAAACCCGCACCGGACGACGATGTTGATATAGGTGTTGATGGCCAGCGGGTCGGAGACGCCTTGGTCGATCAGCGCCTGCAAGGCGTCCAACGCCTCGGACGTATGGCCCAACTTTTCGAGGGCCAAAGCTCGGCATGCGGCCAGGCGTGAATTGTCCGAAAAACGCCGCTGGGCATCCGAGCAAAGATCGAGGAGCGCTTGCCACTCGCTCAGATTTGCCAAAGCCTGGGCGAGCACCAAGGACATTCGGAGGTTGAGCAGCGATGCGGAGGTCAACCGGCTCGCCACCTCTTTGCATTTCTGCGCCTCGGCCGGAGACGATGGATCGAGGATGCCGATAAGCTGCTGGGCTATGGGCAATGGCTGTCCAAGCGATTCATAGCTCTCCCATAGTTTGGCGGCGGCGGCATCGCTTGCCAACCCATTGTCCTCGACGGCCGAAAAGTATTCAACAAGCGCGGCGTATGGCTTCAAATGGGCGTGCGTGTCTAGGATCGAAAGCCACTCCTCCTTTTGGCTGACTCTGACGATTCGGTGAGCCGAAAGCGAGGCCATCGCCGCCGCCTCGCCAAATGATGGCAAATCGGTGTTCATCCGAGGCAGCAATTCCTCGAAGAGTTCCATGCACTCGTCGTCGCGTCTCAAATTGTGGAGCAAAGTGACGTGATGGCTTGCGGCGAGGTCGTCGAACGGCAACCGCGAATTGGCTTCGAGCGCCAGTTTCAGGTCGCCGCAGTGGACGGCGACCAATTCAAGAGCTCTTTGAAGACTTGCCAGATGAGGCCTCGTGCTGCCTGCGATTTTGATTAGCGGCAGCGCCTCTTTTTGCTTCCCAAGCATGATGGCGGACGCGCTCCAGACGTCTGCGAGGTAGTCGACATTGGGAGGCCAGCCAACACGTTGAAATTCTTTGACTGCCGCTTGGACGTCATCCCATACCTGGGCGAGCAGGCCCACATCAGTCTTGGCTGGGCCGGAGGGTGGTAGATGCACGTCGTAGTCGCTGGATACCAGTTTGAGGGCCAAGCTGAATCGGGCCCTCGCGCGCAACATCAGAAATAGCTGCTTGCCATATTTGATGGTCGCGCTTTGCTGCAAACCCTGCTCGCATACGTCCAGAGTCTGCTCGAATTCGCTTTGCATGCAATGGATGATCGCTTTCGCCATCAGGCTTTCGACGCCAGTGAAGGAATCCGCGCACTCAAGCGCCTCAGCGAACTTGCCCTCCGCCGCAAGGACGCGAGCTCGCATGCCCAAGGTCATAGGGCTAGTGTCCGTCAACCGAGCCAATACGTGTGAGAAGTCCGCTGCGGCGTCGTCATCGACGTCCTCTCTGTAGCTCAGTCTAATTTCGCTCTCTGCCCAGGACACTATATTTTTCGGTGGACTATTTGGCGCGGAGGCGGATTTTGCATAGGCCTCTCGCGAGGCTGCCTCGTCTCCCATCAATTGACAGAGGCGGCCACGCAAATGCCAGTAGTCCGATAGCTCCAATGGCAATGCGGTGGGTAGCATTTTCTCGGCCTCGTCGAGGGCAGCCACAGCGCCGGCCGCATCTCCGTCTTTGAGATGATGGTCCGCCTCCTTGAAGTGCCATGGCATGGTTCCGGTCTTGGGGCTCGGCCAGGACTCCTCTGGGCTTTCAGTCATCACGTCAAAAAAGCCGCCGCCACGCTCCGCGAAGTTTGCGGGGATGTTGTCAATCATGGTGGCGCGATCTTCGTCGCTCAAATCCGGGCGCCGCTCCTCCATCGAGACATCCAGCGCCTGCCCCACCCGGCCAAGTTTGAGGGCACGCTCAACCTCGCTGGACAGATTGCTGGAGTTTGTGAGCTGATTTGCGACAGGGACGCGCAATGTCACGCTGGCTTTGTCCAGGCTTACTCGGCGCAACTCCTCGTGAATCCAGACGTAATAGAGAAGACAATTTTTGGGAATGGCGGGGTCGACGGTGAGGTCGGCGAGGATCAAAAGCACCGGCTCGTTGGTTTTTCGATAGAGATTGACCGTGCTGGTGCTCAGGGTGATTGAATAGAACTCATCGCTCGCGTTGAGTTTTGGATGCAGGGTTCCTTTGAGTTGGGCCCTGAAAATGTTGCGCGCGTAGCCTGCGCGAACATCTTGAATTTGATAGTCGAAGCCGAAGTCCTCCGTCCCTGCCAACTCCGTTTCAGCCCAATCCGTCGGCATATTCGCAATGAAGCATTTTTTGGCCAGCATACCGATCCTTTGGGATTCGCTGACTTCTGGAAGATTTTCTGGCTGCGACACTGGCGTCTCCAATTTGCTAGTTGCATCGACGAAATTCGCGGTGAATTTTACTCAATCCGATGACAAATTATGTATTGCTCAGAGTATCATGTCGATGCCATTTGGTATCTTTTTGGATTGACCGCTGCGGTGTTGCTGTGGCGTTTGAGGAGCGTCGGTGAACAAGGAAACATCCAGCGTCCGCAAAGCGGCGATGCGGGGCGAGGAGCCAGTGCCGTTGCGCGCGGCGCCGCGGGCCGAAGACGAAATCTTTGCGGAGTTGGCAGCGCTTTGCGCCTCGCCGGGCTATATCCATGTGATCGCCTATTTCTGCGAGAGGGACAACATGATCAGATATTCTGGTGAGTTGACCGCAGAGGACATGGGAAAGCTATATGGCCACTCCCGCTTGGTTCGCAATGAGGTCAACGTGTTGTTGGGACTGGCAGTGAAGGTCGACATCGATTATTCGGTCCCCGAGTTGGAAGTCTTTCGTGGCTACGTGAGCCAAAGCGAGGCGCTGCTCGAGGAGCTTCATCAATCGATGCTTTTATTCATGCCAAGTCTTTTTGACGCGGGTGGGGCGCTTTCGGCGGATCGCATGGGTAGCGGTGCGATGATGCGCGAATCGATATTTTATGGAGGGGAATCCGCGTATAGTTTCCAATATCGCGACTTCTCGCCGCTTAAATACGGCCACGACGACAAATGGCTCATCGCCAACAAGGGCTACTCGATTCATGATGGACGCAAGGTGGTGTGGGCGGCTGGCATGGTCCACAACGACAAGAGCTCCGAGAAGATGAGCCGACTCAAAGTAGGCGACGGCGACCCAAGGTCTTGCATGGCATCTGCGGAATTCACTGTGGCGGAGGTCGCCGCGCGAGCCCAGTTGCCGGTTGACGTCGTGGAGAGGGTTTTTGAGGCCTTCACACTTCCCGCGTCAGAGAGAAACGCCGCGTTCTTGCGCAGTCAAGACTTCAACATGGTGTCGGCATTCCCGCTGATCAAACGCGGCGGCGCCTACATCATGTTCAATATCTACGATCTATCGGAATCGTTCTACCAATCCCCCTTCCATTGGATGTGGAATGACAAGCCATATAGGCCGGCGGCCATGGAGAACCGCGGAAAATTCACTGAGGAGTTTTCGGCCTCGCGTCTCGCTGCGGTGTTCGGCGAAAAACATGTCCACGTCAACGTCAACCTGCGCATTGGGAAGGACATCGTCGGGGAGATCGACGTCTTGGTTGTTTTCGCCAACGTGGCGATCATCCTGCAGGCGAAGTCCAAACAGTTGACGATCGAGGCTCGCCAAGGCGTGGAGGAGAAGATCAAGTCGGACTTCGAAAAAGCGATCCAAGCGTCTTGCGACCAGGCCTACTCCTGCTCGCAGTTCCTGCTTGATGGCAAGGCGGAGCTGGTGGATGCGAGCGGCGCTGCCATCGCTTTGCCGACCAGCATCAAGAACATCTACGTGATGTGCGTGCTTGCCGACCACTATCCGGCGCTGAGCTTTCAGGCTCGGCAGTTTTTGAAGGTCCAACCCATTGAGCGTGTGTCGGCGCCGTTCGTGATGGATGTCTTCTTCTTGGATGCTCTGGCTGAGATGTTGGACGCGCCGTTGCACTTTCTAAGCTACATAGATCGCCGCTTGGCCTACGACGATAAGATCATGTCGTCGCACGAATTGAACATCTTGGGCTACCACCTTCGGCACAATCTTTGGCTCAGCGGTGAATACGACATGGTCATGTTGGAGGACGACGTCGGCACTCCGTTGGAGGTGTCGATGCTGGTGCGGCGGGAAAATCTGCCAGGGCCATGGACGCCAGAAGGCATTCTCACCAGATTTGAGAAGACAACGCTTGGCGCATTGCTGAGCATGATCAAGAAAGAGCCCAACCCCGCCATGCTGGCGTTTGGATTTCTTGCGCTCAGCATCGGCGAGAGGTCTGTGGTCGAGATCAGCGCAATGATGGACAAGATGGTCCAGCTAACCCGCAAGGACAAGGGCCGGCACAACATGTCGATGATGTTCGGCGGCGTTGGCGTGACCTTCCACTGCAACTACGACGAGCTTCAAGTGGCCACCGGCAACCTCGAAGTCTATTGCGTTGCACGGAAGTATGCTCAGAAGGCCAGCGATTGGTTTGGCATCTGCCTTGATCCGAAAGATGGCACCATAAGGTTTGGTCTCCACTTGGATGATCCATGGAGGCAGGACCCTCAAATGGATGAGGCGACGAAGCGCATGGCCTGGCCGAGCAAGGCGAAGGACATCAATTTCAAGCGGGTGGTGAAGGGGCCGAAAGTTGGCCGGAATGATCCATGTTCTTGCGACAGCGGCGTGAAGTATAAAAAATGCTGTGGCGCGTAGCGCACGACCTGCTGGACCCACCCGCAGATTCGCGGAGTAGCATGCTGTGTCATGGTCGCTTTGCTGATGAGCATGGCACTTTAAGGCTCAATTTGTGTCTTGATTGGCGTGATTGGTTATTGGTTTATAGTTAAATATCTTATTCAAGAATTGGAGTTGAGGTGGTAGAGCATAAATCGGAAGGGCCAACCAATGCATCTGAGGTAACCTCGGATGCCGTGAGCGCGAGCGTAGTAACGCTGTCACATGAAGATCTAAACAGGCTCCACAGGCACTTCATCAATTTAATGTGCCAGGATTTTGGTCCGCTTGCGTTGGAGAAGAATGCCGGCAAGCCAGAGCCCTTCAACTCCAGCGCATTTGTTGTAGAGCTGAAAGGCCTTTGGCTTGCGATCACGGCAGGGCATGTTTTTGGCGACTTGAAAAAAGCGATCGCTCTCGGCTCTGTTTTATCCAATTGGCATATCGACGATTCCATGGTTGATGACCATGGACATCCACCATATCCAATTTCTCTGGATCTTGAGAAGGATGTGATTTTCTTTGATGTGGATGGAATGGACTACGGCGCCTACGTCATTGATCCAATGGCGCAGAGGGCCATTGCAGAGAAGGGCATCTGTCCTATCGAAGAGATTCGTTGGAATACGGATGACTTCGCTCAGTTCCCTTTTTGGACCTTGGTGGGCTCCCCGCTCGAACTGTCCGACCTTCGGTCTGGCGCTCCATCGGTTAAACACCATGTCACCGCTCATTTGGTTCCGTTGTTTGATCGCCCGGATACATTGAACGACACCAAATACCAGCGGCTCTACGCCAAGTTTGACTTTGAATCTGTTGATGGAATGGAAGGAAGTTTCAATATCGGCGGCATGAGCGGTGGACCAGTATTTGGCACTATTGGGCCTCCTCAAGGCGGTGCATACGATTATCGTTTGATTGGCATACAGAGTTCTTGGGACAAGGTGGAAAATGTCGCGATCTGCGCCGCGCAACCCTTTCTTAAAGCTTTGGTAGGACTCCTAAATTAGCTGTTGAAATCCTTGGTCTCGAAATTCTTTAATTATCTGAATCCATATATGAAGCTTACTCGTGCTGAAAAAAATAATTTATTGGAACTTATTAAAGCGGACAAAATTAATGGTATTGAATTACGCTTTATAAGTGCTAATTGGATACTGAAAATTCGGCACGATGGGTTGAAAAGCACATTGCTACAACATGCCGCAGAGCTTGGGGGGGCGGAATGTTTTCGGGCCTTCGGAATCGCCATGTGCGAACGCAGCGTATGGTCGGGAGCAACGGCAAAGCAGCGGGCGGCGCTTGAGATGGATTTTTTTTATGCCATTTCAACTTTTTACACACGTCGGATCATTGATCATGTAAATGACCCAATATGCGAAGCTGTGGTCCGTTCGGTCTGTGAAGCTTTTTTTGTCAAAGATGGCAATCAACTGTTGTTAGCAAAAAGGTCTCCTGATGAATACGATAAATTCGGAGGCGCCTTTGATCAGGCCCGAGTCGTTTTTGAATATCTATCGCTTTCGGCAAAGGAGCAGGATGCCCTCAACAGTGCTCTCACAGCGGCCGCCCCGCCAGGAATCGTTCCTAGGAGCCTTTGACCTACCCAAACCGCTCTCTCAGCCACTTGCAAGCTTCGCCAAGTCCATTTATTAACACGGGCTCCGTCATACATGGCGTCGAAAATAAAAAGCACCACAAATCTTGTGGCCCGTTTGCGGTCTTTACTTCGATGCCAAGTCCGTCAGCGACGCGCGCAAGGGTGTCGATCTCCTCTGCTATTCTATTGGCTGCGCTACTTTCCGTGCGGTAGTGCATCAGCCTTTGCTCTGCTTGTCCGAAGGCGGAAACATTTTCAGGGACATTGAATTGTAGACGCCAAATTTTTTCGCATTGGCGATCGCGATATGTGGCTAGACTTAGCCATTCAAGATTTTTAGACCGGGGAAAAGTAGTGTCGTCCATTCATGATGCTTCTCAAAGGAAAGGCGCTGTGTCAAGATGCGGCTTTTCGAAACTTCTCCGCATGGACGGATCCTTGAATTATTGCACTCACCTACTGCTAAGTGCGGCGCATACAGTTTGTATGGTTGGCGAAGCACGGCTTGACTGACATCGGCTTTGCGGGGTTGCGGGGCAATCCACCCAAGTTAAGACTTTTCAGCAATTTTTCTGACTCATCGACTTGTGCGGCTTCCGGCCTGGGTTGCGTGGTTTTGAAACATTTTCGCGATGGCGATAGGTTCGTCCGGCAATCAGGTCGAGCATTCCCCGCAGCAGTTTGCCGATCTTTCTGCCGATCCCCGCGCCAAGCAGAAGAATGGGCAACAACGGCTTGAGTGCGGTGTGGGCATAGGCGTGGTTGACGCGTCTGTTGTCGGGCAGATCGGCGTCCGCATGCGCGGTTAGAGCGACGAGAGCCTGCAGATTGTCGCAGACGATTTTGGCGGCCACGTCCTGGGCCACGGCTTGCTGGGTCAATCCAGTGACGTGCTCGAGATTGAGCCGGTGCTTGAGTCGTTTGAACGCCTCCTCGATGCCCCAGCGCTTGTGGTAAAGCTCGGCGAAGCAGTCGGCCGGGAAGAGCTGTTCATCGAATAGGTTGGTCATCAGAACACGCTGCTCGCCGCTGGGCGAGACATTGCGAACCAAACGCACGCGCTGTGGTTTGCGCGGGCATTCGTAGTCAAGTGCGTCACGCTTGTTCGGCGCGGGCAACATGACGATCTGTTCAAGCGCGTTCGAGCGCATGAACGTGCGCACGCAAGCAAAGCTGCTGGTATTGTCGACGCGCATGCAGAACTTGATAGCGCGATCGTTGAGCACGGCGACCAACCAGCGGCAGGGATAGCCTCGGTCGAGCAACAGCAAGTCGTCCGGTGAAAGCCGGTCCAGGTGTTCGAACAGGAATTGGCGTTCGCCGCATTCGTGGACGTCGTGCAGGGAGGCCGCGAGCATCAGGTCCGGCCCCGGCAAGAACAGGCCGAACAGGATTTGATCGGCCAGCGCGGCGCGCTTAACATGGCTGGCCCGCAGACCGAAACGCATCGTCGAAGCGTCGGCGGCGACCAGCCGTAGTCCGCGCCAGCGCGGCACAAACCTGTCCGTTTCGGCGCGCGCGATGAGCCAGTCGTTGAGGCCGGGAATGGCGGTCGGGGACAGCTTGGCACGCGCTTGGGCGAACGCCTGCTCCGACACTTCCCGGACCAGCTGGGCTTGTTGGCGAAGATGGGCAAAGAAGGTGTCCAGTTCGGCCTGGATGCTCATCCGCATGCCCGTCAGCATAATGGCGACCAGCGTCGGCAAGGGCAGCTTGCGACAGCGCGAAAACGCAGTCGGATGGTCCGCGTGGCGCGCATCGAGGAGGAATTCTGTTGAGCATAGTCGGGCGGCGAAATCTTGAAACAGAATGGTCAGAACAGACATGGCAGGCAGTGGGAATAAAAATTCACACTGGCGGCCGCACTTTTAATACGGTGTCAAGTATATATTTGCAAATATTGAAAATAAATTATTTAACCGCGCACATTTTCCTTAACTTGGGTGGATTGGGTTGCGGGGGTGAGCACAGATGGCTTCTGAAATTGCATCGATGAGGGGGACCGCCACAGAGTTCCCAAATTGCTTCATGGCGGTCTGCTCATTGGTATGCGGTGTGAAGGACTCGGGGAAGCCCTGCATGCGTGCGCACTCGCGCGCGTTGAGCTTGCGGATGGTCCGCTTCACCAAGTAGAGCCCGCTCTTTCCGCCAAGGCCGCCAGAATTGGCGCACAGCGTGAAGCCTTTGCCCTGCGCCGATGCGACGCGGTAGCCTTGATGGTCCATGCCGTCGATGAGGCCGACACGCTCGATGCGGGTCGACCGCCCCTTGGGATTGGGCTTCAACCGGACCATGGCGCGCTTGCACGGCGCGACACCAGGCGTGGGTTCCAAGATGTCCGCGACCACCTTGGTGGCATCTGTCCCTTTAGGGAAGATGAACGGCGCAACGCGGTTGGCCAGGACGGAGTCGTGGATGCAGACGAGGAAGAGCCGCTCTCGCATCTGCGGTAGACCGAATTCGCCAGCGTTGAGCAGCTTCGTCGAGACGGAGTAGCCGAGGCCCGTGAGCGTGTCCATGACGGTGTCGAAGGTCTTGCCCCCATCGTGGTCGCACAGGCCCGCCACGTTCTCCAAGATCGCCACCGACGGCGCCAACTCGCCAATGAGCCTGGCCAGCTCGAAGAAGAGGGCACCCTTGTCGGGATTGTCCAACCCATCCCGCGAGCCGGCCACACTGAAGCTCTGGCAGGGGAAGCCGCCGCACACGATGTCGACGCGGCCGAACATCTTCGCGCTGGCGGTCCTGATGTCGTCGTGCATCGGGTAGGCACCGACGTGATTCGTCCGGTAGACCTTGCGGGCCTCGGCGTCGAGCTCCACGGCTCCGGCGCAAATGGCGCCTTGCGAGGCCAGCGCGATGTGGAAGCCGCCGATGCCGGCGAAGAGGTCCAGGAAGCGCTTGCCGTCGAGCGGCTTAGCGTCGGCGCTTGCGAGAGCTGCCACGGCCAGGAATTCGTTGGTCCACGCCACCAAGGCGTCGACAGACTTTTGTTGCGCCTTGGTCAGCGCGTCGCCGTGGATCGCCGCGGAAAGCGAGTCGAGCATGCGGCGCGCGGCGTGGGCAAGCGCCTCCGCCTCGCTGTCGAAGTGGTCGCTCGACGTGGTCAGTGGAAGCGTGCAGGCCCAGCAGAGGCCGGAGCGCAGGGCAAATCGAAACTCCGCCACCCATCCGCCGTTGTGGCGCGCGTATTGGATGCTTGCCTTCACGCCGTCGCGGTCCATGGCGTGCTCGCCTTGTTTCTGCAGGACGGCTTTCGCTGAGGCTGGCGTTGTCGAGACGGCGAACGGTGTGGTAGACGCGGAGGACAGCGAGGCCGGTGCAGCGGCCACGGCCGTTGCGCCGGCCGCGTTGGATGCCATTTGCTTCGCCTTCTTCGACTGCGCCATGCCGCTCTCCCGTCCGCCTGCGGGAGCTGAATGCCACCGCCATGGATCGCAGTCTCTAGAGGAAAAGGCCTTCAATCGGAAATCGGGTTTTGGCGTCCCCTGTCGAGTCCGAATGTCCCCGGTTGTCTGGCCAAAAACGCAATATGCTAGAATCGAAAAAACACATGATTCGGGGAGCTGATGGCAAACACGGGAAAGTATGTGAGCACAGCCAAGGACATCGAGAGCCACGCCGCGCGGCTCGCGGCGCTCCTGGCAATCAAGCCCGAAGTCAAACCGAACTACTTTTTCGAAGTCGGCGACGCGTGCGCCTTGCTCGGCGTCGACGCGAAGACGCTTCTGCGCAAACGCAACCTGCGGGACGCGCTGTTGAAGAAGGGCGAAGATCCCGATCCGCTCGACCTCTCGTCAATCCCCTACGTGCCCCCAAGGCCATCGGTCAAATACTCGGCCCAGGACTTGGAGGACTTCTTCAAGCGGCTATACGCGGTGACGAAATCGCATCGAGCGAAGCTGCTCGAGACGCCAGGAAAGAGGCAAGCCGCCGCCATGCTGGGCTTCCAGACTTGGACTGTCGCGGCTTCTCCTATCGACACCTGGCCATTCTCGATCCAGTCTGATGGGCGACCGATGGATCTGTGCGCCGCGATCATTCTCGGCAAGCTCACGGGCAAGGCGGAACTCTTGACGCTCAGGGCGTTCGCTGAGCGGGCCGCTGACGTCGCCGCGCAAACCTTCCATGAAGCCGAGGCAGGCGAGATCGCAGGGGAGACTAAGAAGCCGGTCAAGAAGACGATCGCGCGCAGGCGGCGGACGTCCGGCTTGTAATTTGGCTTTGCCGGACGGGAGCGGCGATTAGCGATTGGCTCTGGCTGCGCCGTTGAGCATGGGATTCTGCATATTGAGAAAGGTGGTCGAGATGGCGCTCATCATGGGGCGATCCAAGCCCCTCACTGTTTTCGAATTGAATGGCGTGGACGAAAATAGCGGAACCTTCGCCTTGGGCTGGGTGTTGGAGAAAAGCCCGAAATTTTTGCAATTGGTGATGGAGTCCATCTTCGGAGCCAAGGGTTCCAAGTTTGGAGATGCTGTGATCGCCTTGCAGAAGCATGGCAGCGATGGAGGCTACACCGATATCGAGATCAGCTCGGGCGCGGGCTTCCATTGCGTGGTGGAGGCGAAGCGCTGGTGGGGCGTTCCCTCCGCAACGCAGTTGGGGCGATACGCGCCGAGGCTGGCAGCCGGCGGGGCCAAGCGCCAACGGCTCGTGTCGATCAGCGCCGCCGATCCCCAGTTCGTGGCAGCCCATTTGCCAAACAAGGTGTCAGGCATCTCAGTGAGGCATTTGTCTTGGCGCGATGTTCAAAAATCGGCGAAGGCGGCGCTGAAGCTCTCGCGCAAGGCGGAAGAGAGATTGTGGCTGCGCGAGCTTGTTCAACATTTGGAGGAGTTTGTCGGCATGGAGCGTCTGACCAGCAATTCAGTTTATGTGGTGTCGTTGAACAACGGCCCTGTCGGGCCGGATAGCGACTACACCTTCATCGATGTGGTGGCGGAAGACCAGCGGTATTTCCACCCAATCAAACCGGGATGGCCGAGCGAGCCGCCAAACTATCTCGGCTTTCGCTACAAGGGGCGGTTGCAGTCGGTGCACCATGTCGAGAAGTTTGAAATCGTCCCGGATTTGTCGAAATACAGCAAGAAGTGGCCGATCAGCAATGGTCCTCATTTTGTATATCACCTCGGCCCGCCAATGGCTCCTCCATTGCGCGTGGGCACGGGGAAATTATTTCGAAATGGCCGCGTCCACTGCGCCATAGACACGCTCCTCTCCGGGAAATTCCCAACCATCAGCGAGGCGCGAGACGAAACAAAGCGCCGTTTGAAGTTGTAGGCGCCTGCGAGAAGGGCGGGGCGTCGTCTGGCCATGGCAAGCAAACGCTCAACAAACGGTTGGCTTCGCATGTTTCGCGGGACCGAGAGCTCTGGCAAGCCATCTTTGGCAGGCTTGTCAGAGGCCGTATTTTTGTTTGCGGTTCTTAAAGGCGGGCTCGGTGCCTTCCAGAATCTCGACGACCCTGGCCTTGATCTCAGGGGATTCGATCCCGCCCGAAATGTAGGTGAATTTGTTGGTCGCCTTGTCGCAAGTCGCGCTGATGATCTGCTCGGCGTCGCACACCACGGCGAGATTAGGGTTGTGCGTCACCATGATGACTTGTCGGCGCTGCTTGGCGGCCTTGATGCACTTGACGAGCACCTTGAATATGGTCTGGTTGTCGAGATTCTCCTCCGGCTGGTCGATGATGATTGGAATGTCGTCCTTGTCGACCAAGAGATAGAAGACCAGCAGAAGAAGCCCGCGCTCGCCAGGCGAAAGTTGGCTGATTTCTTGCTTGTCGAATGTGAGGGCATACCGAGGGGCGAGGTAGCCCATGCCGAAGATGTAGTCTAGAACCTCTTGAGGTTCGACCCCGGCGCGCAACTGGTCGGCGAGCTTGACTTCGCGGCCGGCGGCTGAATCCCTGCGGTCGAAGTGGAGTTTGTCGTCGACGGTGTCGATGAATTTTAGCGTAGAGCCCACGTCGTCGAAATTGGTCTCCGCCAGCAGCGCGCGCATGAACTGGTTGCTTTCATCTTTGCCATAGAAGCTGCCGCGAGACTGCCGATTGATTTTCGCGAAAAATTGGTCTTGAAAGCTGGACTCCGCGATGCGCACGTCAAAATCCAGCGGGAGGTGCATGTCCATCTGCTCGGCGGACCTGACGAACGCCTGGACCGGCTCGTAGAGCATGCGATACTCCTCGACGGTCTTGACGATCTGGGCGTGGATTTTCTTGGCCAATTCCACACGGCTCGCTTTGAGTTCGGCGAGCTTCTCAGGCAAGAAATCGAGCGCGGCGATCTCGGCCTGGAACCATTCGATCGATTGGGATTTGTCTTTCGCGCCAATAAGCTCTTGCTTGCCGAGTTCCCATGCGGCGACTTGTTCCTTGTAGACCACGAAAAGGCGCTGCTTCTCGCCAAGCTTGCCTTTGATGTCGGCGATTCCCGCCTCGGCGATTTCTCGGCGCTTGTTGAGCCCCGCAGGCTCTTGGTTGGACAAGGCTTCATCCACTGTCGCGATGGCGTCCTTCGCCGCCTTGCTGAGCTCCTCCAGTCTCTTGGTGTCGATCCGCAGCTCGACCAGTTCGGAGGCCTTCAAATCGACACCGGCTTCGGTCAACATCGCCCCCAACTCGGTGGCGAATTGCTCGTGGGCTTTCTTGTGGTTGCCGATGGATTGAGCGATTCGGATGAGGACTGCTTGCCGCTTCGCCTGCGCCGTTTTCGTGTCGCGCAGCAGCTTCTCCTCATCGCGCACTTTTTTTAGCTCCGCCTCCAAGGCCTCGATCTTTTCTGTCGCAGCCTTGGATTCCTCCTTGGCTTGCTCGGATGCGGTCGGGTCCTCGACTTGGGCCGGCTTGGCGCCATCGAGCGCCGCTAGCTCGGCGGCTTTCCCGTCGAGTTGTTGTTGAAGGGATTGCTTGAAGTCCACTGAGAGCCGCTTTTCGGTCTGCAAGATTTCGGCGTTTGTCTTGGACAGCTCCTTGATGATTTGGTCGCGCTCCGCCTCAATCTCAGCGACTTTGAAATCGAGCAGCTCGTCCATCGAGTTGTAGCCCAAGCGCGCATCCTCTGGCACGTGGGTGTAGATGATCTTGCGCAGCTCGGTGTCGAAAGTGGACGAGGCGCCATCTCCCAGCTCGTTGCAAAGTGTTTCAAGATAGCTTTGCGGCAGATACTTGACCCGCTCGACGCTAGTTTCCGACGGGTCTTGGTCCAATGGCCGCTCCGACTGCGTTCCATCGAGCCAGCCTAAAGCACCATTGAAATGGGATGCGAGCTTGTTGCGCCCATTTCGGAAGCGCTTCTCGTTGAGGAACGAGAAGCCTTTGAAATTCCTGGTGTCGCCTGCGAGGGCCGCGATGTCGGCCAGAGCGCTCTTGCCGCTTCCCTTGTTCCCAATGATCGCGACGAGGTCGTGGCTCAGTGGAATGTCCACGTCGAACCAGGCTTCGGGTAGTGTCGAACCGGGTTTTTTGGCGACGCGAATTTTGGAGATGTATTTCGTCCGATTGGCGTCGACAAGCAATCGTTTGGGCGGCGCGTCGCCGACATAGATCCGATCTTCGAATTCGGTCAGGGCCTGCAACAGCCCATCGAAGGTGGCGTCGGCCTTGATCCAGGTAAAGCAGTTGCCGACACGATCCTTGTCCGCCGAGCCGCTCAAGGCATGCGCGTCGGAGCAGTCGAGCAGAGTGTTCTTGACGTTCGACTCAATCAGTTTTTTTCTGGCGGCCTCGTATTTGGCGGGACTCTCTGCGGCGGTGAACACCAAATCGGCTCTGTTGATGACGTTGCGCTTCTCGGCGATCGACTGGTCGTCCCATTTGAGGTTGTCCCATTCGGTTTTGCCCACCGCGATCAAATACTTGCCGGCCAACGCGTGCTTGTCGAGAGCTTCCATAACCTTTTCCATGCTCACGCATAGATTGTTGAAGCCCTCGTGGAGGGGCGACGCGTAGGCCGCGCGCTTTTCGGGCGGCGCCGATTCAATGATCATGGTTCCCAGCTCGGCGAGGCTGTCGCGCGTGATGACGCTCTTCCACCTGCCTTTCCAGTCCGAAGCGTCGGGTATCAAATCGTAGCTTGGCGCGAGCGAGCCGAGGAACTGCTGCCGGATGACTTCTGGCTCCAGAGCATCGAAAATCACATGGAGGTTGATGCGGTTCCAACCCGATTGCGAATAGCTGCCGTCCTTCTCGCGCTTGACGACGCCAGCGAATTTGTCCAAGCGCAGTTCGATGACGGGCAAGAGCAGGTCAATGTTTTTGAGCCGGCCATCTTCCAGCTTGGCCTTGCGCGCGCGCTCGTAGCCATCGATGAAAATGTAGTCGTTGATGCCGATGACTTTGAACTCGGGCGGCAGCGCCTCGAGATCTTTCAAGAAGGCTTCCCAGGCATCGTCTGGCGAGCCATCGTAATTGTGGACGATCGACGCGGGCGTGTGGACGTGGAGGTCCCATTTTTTCCAGGTGGAGCCTGCGGGATCATTTGCCATCGGAGGATTTCCTTAAGTGGTTGAGCGACATCGATCGAGCTTCCAACGCGAAGGCGATGATTTGTTTTTAAACAATAGTAGTTTATAGTCGTGCCAAGGCGCAATTACTATTGGTGATGAGCCGTTGACTACCAGTGCGCAAGTGACGCCACCTAGGATCGCGCCTTCGTTGGCGTTGTCATCTTGCATGCAGAAGCCCTACGTCTTGGCGCCGTCTGCTCGGTGATCGCTTGCGCGCGCATTGATGTGGTTTGCTTTGGAGTTGCGCCAGCCGGGCCGGCGAGACGACGGCCGGAGTGATGATTTTTTTACGCGATCATCGCCCAGGCAGATGGCCGAGGAACAGTTGTCCAATCAACGAATGGGGTTTTCCTGTTCGCTTTTAACCGGGGGATTGCATGGCGGCTTCAGGACACGAAATAAAAATGGCGCTTTTCCGACTTGATCTGGACCCCACGATGCACTCGGCCGAGGAGTGGGCGCTCGCGTGCGAGGCGATGTTGAGCGAAGGGCGCGCGAGTGGCGCTTTTGATGAGTTTGAGCAGAAATATCTGCGGGTCGTTAAAGACGGATCTAACGAAAAATTCATGTTGACGGTTCAACGCGACATGCTTGACAACTATATCCTCGGAGTTTTCGCGGCGAAGAATATCGGCATTCCCGCCCATATGCCATTGATCGCTTGGAGCGCTCAAAATAAAGCTGAGTTTGTTGGATTGCATGGCGAGATTGCGACTATCCGCACGTTGCTTTGGGCGGGTTACGATCCGTCCTCTCCAGACGATCAGGGCGCGACGGCTCTGCATCGCATGGTCAACCTCAAATATGGGAGCGGATGCAATCCTCGCGCCGTCCTCTACTTGTTGGAGGCGGGTTGCGACGTCAACCATGCCCACCAAGGCGGGGATACGGCTCTCCTCACGCTTTGCGGGCATGTCGGATGGACGGAGCAGCATACCGAATGCTTTAAGCTTTTGGCGGCTGCCGGGGCAAACTTGTTCGCGGTGGCCAAGGACGGCGCGACACCATTGTCGCTGCTGAGGCAGTGCGATGCCGTTAGCCCGAGCGACGATCGCAAATGGGCCATCGATGCAATCGAGGCTGAGTTGGAGAAGACTGAGCTTGGGGCGGCCGCCTTAGCTGGCGCTGCAAGCAGGACGAAGGAATAAGGATGACTGAATGGAGCATGGCGCCCAAGGTGTTCTCGGGCGTGTTGGGAATCCAAGGCGAGAGCGTTGAGGTGAGGTTCACTGCGGGACTGGACAAGGCTGGCCTCATGGCCATCGAGTTCGAACGCTTTCCGTTGGATCAACGCTCCGCCTTCATATCCACACATTCCTACGTTGGCGGGACTACGTTCCCAAAGTTCATTCTGACCGGCTGCTCGGAGGATGGGACAAGCTTTTGCTGCGACAATCTGATTTTGACAAGCCTGGGATCGAAGACCGACTTCGCGGTTGACGAGCGAACGACCATCGCGCCAAAGGTAGGCTATTCCAAAGCAACGTTCAACCTCGGCATCGATCCTGTTGTGGCGCCGATCTTGACTTGGCATCTCAAAGGATTTGAGAGTTTTCGGCACCTGCGCGCGACATGCCCGCTTGGCGTTGTGGAAATGGCGGGCGTCAAAGAGGCGAGGGGCTTGGAAACCATGACGGGCGAGCTGCTTGTCCGTGCCGATGCTCAACCAGAGGATCTCGCAGCTTGGAGCTTGCAAGCCGAAGAGCTTTGCAGCCATATTCGCCACATCATGTCGTTCGCGGCATCCACGCTGTTTGGCGGCCCCGTGTGCGAGTTTCGAAACGGGAGCGCGTTGAGCATTGACGTCTTTCTCAACAGCGGCGGCGGAGACCCGAGCTTCCCAGTGTTCAACTCCTTGAGTTTGGATGCGATATTTGAATGCGCCGTGAAGTCCTACTTCGAGCCGCCCATCGACGTCAAAAATCTGAAATTCGCCATCAAGTGGTTTTGCATGAAAGCTTCGTATAGGGAGGCGACCTTGATAACCGCCATGACGGTGTTGGAGAACCTCATTGATTCCAACCTCTCCGAGCAGGACACGTTGGTTCTCCCGGAAAAGACCTTCGAGAAGTTGCGGAGGGCATTGAGCGCCGAGATCAAAAGCCAATCCAAGGACTGGGCTAGCGAGCAAGGCGAGCGGGACGCCTACGTCAAGGAGCTGTGCGTCAGGTTGTCGGAGTTGAAGCGCCGCTCCCTGATGGACAAGATCGCGCTATTGGCGGAGCGTTGGGGCGTCGATCTTAACGGCATTCCCGATGGCGGAATACAAGAGGCGAAGAGGGCGCGTGACCAGGTGGTGCATCGCGGCCACTACCAACCCAAGAACGGATCGAGCCGCGACCTCCATGACCAGGTCCTCACGATCAGGGAGGTGGTGGTGAGGTTTGTGCTGGCCGCCATTGGCTTCGACGGGAGCTATCAATCCTACCTGGATGGCCAGCATTTCGTGGTCGCCCGCAGAAGCGTTGCTGGCCCCGCCGGAGCAGCAAGCTAGCCTCAGTGCGTGAATCCGAGAAGTCGGCGTTGTGCGTCGCCATGGCGACGTGGCAGCGCTAATTGCTTGGAATTCAGTCGCGGGGATGCAGAGCTGTTAGCGGGAACTTGGAGCCCAAATTTTCGTGAGCCGCATCAACAGGGACGACGCATTGTCGTGGCCACTATCGAACGATGCTTTATTGTCTTGACCATATCCCTGTTGACAAGCGCAGCTCCAGCACGGGCAAGAGCAATTGAATTTGGTTGAGCGCGGCCTACAGCAGCGTCTTGAATGCGATTCGGAGTTGCCGCTTCTCCGATTCGCTGAGCATCCTTCCTGCATAGGCCGTCGCGCCACGCAACAAGGCCTTGTCGATAATTCCAGGCAGGGGCTGGATCCCTGCGGTGGCGGTGGAGAGCAGGGCTGCATTGGGTCCAGTCAAAAGCTTCGCGTGGGCGTCCGCTGCGACCTTGCTGATATCGGCAGCGGTGAGCGTAGGAAGGATCGGGGGCGCGCTCGCCGGAGTGGGCGGAAGAGTGCCGCCAGCAAGGTTTGGGGCGACGGCGCGCGCCGGAGTTGCGGCAGGCGAGCGTGCGTCAACCGCTGCGCTGCCAACCTTAGTTGGAGACGGCAACTGCCGTTGCCCAGCTTGCGTCGCGCCACTTGTCGTGGGAGGTGCTAGCTGTTGTGCCGCCGCAGGAGCTGGGGGATTGGAACTCAACGAAGAGGCTGGTGGCGGGGCCGCTGCGACCGGAGGCGTCGTGATCGGAGTTTTAGTGACTGGGGGCATTGCAACCGGAGGCGCTGCAACTGGAGGTGCGGCGACCGGAGGTTTGCTGACCGGGGGAGAAGCTGCCGGCGATATTGCCGCTGTAGGCGGAGCGACGGGCGAGGGAGTGGCGAAGGATGCAACGACATTCTGCCCCCAGATTACTTTCCGATCCGCTTCGGCAGCGAGATAGGGCGAAGTGCTGGCTTGGGGGCCGATGATGACCAAGTGGACGCGGAGCCCAAGCGCCTGCGCCGAGACCACTCCAGGCGTCAGATCGGCGTCGCCGGTGATGATGAGGGCGTTCTCGATCGATCTCGACTGGGCAAACGTCAACAGATCCGAGATGATCATCCCATCGACTGCCTTCTGCTGTCCCACTCCGTTTCGGGTGCCTAGCCGGAGCTTAAAATCATCGAGCAGATCGATGGCGATATGGTCCGGCCCCTTGGAGCCGCTTGCCTCAGGTCCGTCATACCAAAAGACGCGGAGCAGATCCTTGCCAGGGAATTGAGTGGACACCTCGTCCAACACCCTCTGGTGCAATGCGTTGTAGTCAATTGTCAAGCTGGTGCGCGGCCCACGAGCGCCGAGAATTACGTGGGTTGCCTGAACCCAAAAATACCCGGCGTCGATGAATACTGCAACCCTACCCATGCCAACTCCTGTCGTTAAATACTGAAGCAACCGCCATTGACAAACTCCGCAGCCCAAATGGAAAGGGCGCCGAAGCGCCCTTAATAGAGGGTGTCTTTGGGACACCAAGTAGTGGATGCCGTTGGGCACCGATTAGTCAGCGCATTATAACCGACTGCGCCCACGCATGCAACCCTTGATGAATTTTTCCCCTGCCCCAGATCAATTTTGGGGAGCGGCTCGATGGTCAAAGCGTTTCGTGGCCGGCGCGCGCCATGGCCGTGCTGTTTCTAGAGCGAGCCTCGCACATTCGCGAGCGCCAACCGAATTGCAGGAAGAAAGGATGCAAACATCAAGATGATCGTTGCGTTGACTTGGTTGTATTCGTGATAAAACTGATTTCGAACCATCACAATCTCATCCCAAGTGAACCCTTGAGGCGAGGATTGCGAAAAAACTTTTGGGGCAAATTCTTTTGCGTAACTGATGGCTTCACCAATCACACCGATTCTATAAGCGCATGCGTCGATCAAGATCGCATTTTTTGCGAGTGCAGGTTCGGTGATGTTTTTCAATCGGGTTTCAAGCAGATCGACAGCATTTAGAGCGTCGATCACCCTCTCTTTTGCTTTGAAAAGAGCGCTGCTCATAGCAAGAAGCCTTCACTGAGGGCAGCGTTCAAGATGGCAGGCAAAGCCATTGCGTCGGTGATGGCATCGATTTGCATATCAGGAAAGCGACGACGCGCTTCCATGATGAAGCCCATGGCTGGGAAGAGGGCTGACGAGCTGTCGACCCGCACTAGCAAATCCAAGTCACTGTCGTCGCGATCGTCGCCCCTGGCCGTTGAGCCGAATACCCGTATGTCGAACAGGCCCCTCTCGGTCGCGAGTTGTTTTAATTCTTCTCGGTGCATCGCAAGCGCGTGGGAAGGTCTCATCTGGCGATTCTAGCAACGGCGCTGGTTTCACGCAACCTTGACGTGACAACCAAGGTCGGGGCGGGCCTGTATTCGATATTGATCTTGCATCCGTTGGTAGTAGGGAAGACGTGACCGATACCAGCCAAGAACTAAATTCTGAACCGGCGTGGCATACCCGTTCGACAAACATTCCACCAAAATGATATTATTCGGCCGCGCTCAGCGCAGGTTTCCCCTATGAGGAAGGTCGAACAGCGCCCCCCTTTCACACTGCAGGGGTCGCAAGTTCGAAACTTGCACTTCCCACCAGAATTTATCAAGAAAATCAAAGGCTTGCGTCAATCTGACGCAAGCCTTTTTTCTTGCTGGCATGAAGAGCACGGAAAAGTACGGATAATTTTTCCTGTCTGTATTCTTCAGCGACGCGGGTGCTCTCCAGTATATTGTTCGGTCGCCTCCCCAATCGACCATCGTCAGGGCTTACGCTTCGGATCAAATGCAGGTGCCGCTCGAATGGGGTTGGCTGCATTCCCTGCGGAACTCTACCGAGACTGCATGCACCGGACGTGGTCCAATCAGGCTGAAAATATTCGTTCAGCGCGTGCGCAGGCGGCGGTGGGCTTGGCCCGAGGCGTCGAACAGATGGATCGTTTGGGCTGGGAAGTCGAAAGGCAGCATGTCGCCCATGCGCACCGTCTCGTCCACGGTCTTGGCGATCAGCGGTGGCGACCTGTCGTCGTGGCACACATGGACGTGGCAGTGTTCGCCGAGCGCTTCGACGTGCACCACGGTGCCGCGCCATGGTCCGCTACCCAGTTCGATATGCTCTGGGCGGATGCCGATGGTGACCGGCTGGCCGGCCTCCAGGCCGTGCGGCTCGACCCCGGCCGCGCAGCGTTGGCCCAGCACCCGCAGGGCCACGGCGCCGGTGTCGGGCGCGAGCACAGTGGCGGGCAACAGGTTCATTGTGGGTGAGCCCATGAAGCGCGCGGCGAACAGATTGGCCGGATGGTGGTACAGATCGAGCGGCGAGCCGGCCTGCGCCACGCTAGAGCCGCCGCCGGGCTCGGCGGCGGGGCGCAGAAGCACCACCTGGTCGGCCAGGGTCATGGCCTCGACTTGGTCGTGGGTGACATAGATCATGCTGGCCGAGTGGAGGTCGCGGTGCAGCCTGGCGATTTCGAGCCGGGTCTGGGCGCGCAAAGAGGCGTCCAGGTTCGACAGCGGTTCGTCGAACAGGAACACCTTGGGTTGCTTGACGATGGCGCGGCCGATGGCCACGCGCTGGCGCTGCCCGCCCGACAGGGCGCCGGGTTTGCGTGCGAGCAGGGCGTCGAGTTGCAGGATGCGCGAGGCCTCGGCCACCCGGCGGTCGATGTCGACGCGCGGCAAGCCCTTGCGCTGCAGGCCGAACGCCATATTGTCGTACACGCTCATATGCGGATACAGGGCGTAGTTCTGGAACACCATGGCGAGGTTGCGCTCGGCCGGCGCGACGTGGTTGATGATCGCACCGTCGAGCGCGATGCTGCCGCCGGTCGGGTTTTCCAGGCCGGCGATCAGGCGCAGGAGGCTGGACTTGCCGCAGCCCGAGGGGCCGATGAAGACGCAGAATTGGCCGGCCTCGACGGTCAGGTTGACGTCGCGCAGCACGGGAACGCTTTGGTACGACAGGTCGATGTGGCGAAGAACCACTTGGGTCATGGCAGACTCCGAAAAAGGGGGACTACTTGGCGCCGCTGGTCTGGTCGTTGAGCGTGACGAAATATTTGTTGAGCACGATATACAGGAGCAGGATGGGAAGCACCGAGATGATCGAGCCGGCCATGATCAGGTTCCACGAGGTGGCCTTGGCATATTGCTTGGCCACCGAGTTCAGGCCCTGGGTGAGCAGGTACTGGTCGACGCTGGAGATAAACAGCAGCGGCTTCATGAACTCGTTCCAGATGCCCATGAAGACAAACACGGCCTGGGTGGCCAGGGCCGGCCTGGTCATCGGCAGCACGATCCGAAAAAAGCGGCCGAAGGGGCCGACGCCGTCGAGCATGGCGGCTTCTTCAATCTCGGCAGGGAAGTTAATGAAGAACTGGCGCATCATGAACACGTAGCCGATCGACACGGCCGAGGTCAGCACGATCGACAGGTGGGTGTCGACCAGGCCCATCTTGGCCACGATCATATACGCCGGGATCATCGTCACCTGGCCCGGCACCATGACAAGCAGCAGCAACAGCTGAAATATCAACGCGCGGCCCTTGAAGCGAAAGCGCGCCAGGGCGTAGCCGGCCATGGTGTTGAAGACGACGTTGAGCACAGTGACGGCCAGCGCCACCGAGAACGAATTCCACAGCCAGCCGGCGAATGGCCCCTGCAGGATCTGCTCGTAGGCGGCCCAGCTGGCGTGCAGCGGCAGCAGGCGGTCGGCTTCGGCGATCTCGCGATTGCTCTTGAGCGAGGTCAGAACTGCCCAGGCAAACGGCGCCAGCGTCAGCAGGCAATAGGCGCCGAGGAAGCCGTACAGGCCGGCGCCGGCCAGCCGGGAGCCCGGCTTGATCGAGGTCATGTGTTTACTCCATCCGGGTTGACGATGCGATTCAAGATCAAGGTGGCGCAAAAGATGATCAGGGTCAGCACCGCCGCCAGTGCGCAGGCCAGGCCCATGGTGTTGTAGTTCTTGAAGGCGAAATGGTAGATCAGCAGGGTGAAGGTGAGGGTGGCGTTGTCCGGTCCGCCCTCGCCGCCGGACAGGATGAAGGCCTGGTCGAACATCTGGAAGCAGGTGATCAGGCCGATCGTCAGCACGTAGCAGGTGATCGGTGTCAATTGCGGCACGCTGATCTCCCAGTGCTTGCGAATCGGGCCGGCGCCGTCCAGGATGGCCGCCTCGTACAAGGACGGCGCCACTTCCTGCAGGCCGGCCAGGAACACCACCACGAGGCCGGGGATGGTGGAGAACACGTTCATCAACATGATGACGCCGAGCGTCCAGTCGGGGTCGGCGAGGAAGTGGATGCTCAGGCCAAACTGGTCCTCCAGCGTGCGCACCACCAGGCCGTTATTGTTGAACAGCCACATGAAGATCATCGTCATCGCAGCCGACGAAGTCAGGGTCGGCAGGAACAGCAGGGCCAGGAAGGCGCGCTTGAATTTGAGCCGGCCGTTCAACATGCATGCCAGGCACAGCGCGACGCCCGTTTGCAACGGCACCACCACCATCACGTAGCGGAAGGTGTTGCTGCAGGCGGCCCAGAACTTGTCGTCCTCGACCAGGTAGCCAAGGTTGCGCAGGCCGATGAAGCTGTGGCGGCCGGAGACGATGTCCATCTTTTGCAGCGAAACGAACAAGGCGTAGGCGATCGGCAGCAGGGTGAACAGGCCCACCAGCAACAGCACCGGCAGCAGGAAGGCGTAGGCGCCGATGCTGGCGCAGCGTGGCAGGCGGGGCGCGGACCAGCTCATTTCTGGCGCGCGATTTCGCGGTTGGACACGGTTTCGGCCGCTTGCAGGGCCTGCGCCAGCGATTTGCTGCCGTTAAATGCGGCGCCGAACTGGTTGCTGAAGTTGGTGTCGACGATGGGCAGGCTGGTGCCGCGCGACCACACGGTGGCATAGGCCGCGCCCAGCACGTGGGCACGCAGCTCGGGCAGCTTGCTCACCTGCATGGCCGCCTCCACGCTCCTGCGGCTGGGCAGGGTGCCAGACTCGCTGGCCCACAGTCGCATCCCGGCGCCCGTCATGAAGCGGGCGAACTGGAAACCGGCCTCGCGGTGCTTGGCTTTGCGTGGCACGGCGTAGCTGACCACGAAGGCCATGGTCTGCCTGCGGCCGTTCACCGTTGGCATCTCGCGCGCCAGGAACTGGACGTTGGCGTAGTCTTTCTTGAGGGTCGCGAGAACCCAATTTCCTTCTACCATCATGGCGGCCTTCTGCGCGCCGAAGGCGGCGCCCCCCCAGTCTGCACCCAGGTCGTCCTTGGCCGAGGCCAGGTAGTGCTGGGCGTGCCCGGCGACCAGGGCGTTGAGATAATCGTAGGCCTTGGGATTGTTGGCCAGGCGGGCGTCGCCGTTGGCGTCGATGATGGGCAGGCCGGCCGTCTCCAGCGCCGCCAGGTGGCGCGCCAGGTTCTTCTCGATCAGCATGGCGGCGGTTCCCTTGGGCAGGCGTGGTTGCAGCGCGCGCGCGAAGCGCATCAGGGCATCGAAGTCGCGCGGCACGTCGGCCACCGCGAATCCGGCCTGTTTCAACAGCGCCGGATTGAGGTACAGCGCCAGCGTCGAATAGTCCTTGGGCAGGCCATACAGCTTGCCGTCGGCGCCGCGGAAGGCGTTGAGAAAGTGCGGGTAGAAGTCGGCCGGGGCGTCGACCTTGCCGTCGAACGATTCAAGCACGCCGCTCTCGATCAGGATAGGTGCTTCGAGCGCGTCGAGGTAGAACACGTCGGGTGGATTATCGGCGGCGAAGCGCGACTTGAGCACGTCCATATACTTGTCTTCGATCACCTGCTTGTGGACGACAATGCCGGTCTGGCGGGTGAACGCGGCGCTGGCCTGGTCGAAGGCCGCCACCTCACCCGGCGAGCTGGCCCAGACTGCCACCGTGACCGAGGCGGCAGCCCGGACGCAGAACGGCAGCGAAAGCAAGGCGGCCAGCAGCAGGAAACGGGCCGGGCCCGCGCGCTGGCGCATCTCAATCACCGACGCTGGCATTGACGGCGGGCGCGTCGGCGCCGGGCGGCTTGACGGCCAGGTAGACTGTGCTCCAGAGTTGGGCGGCGTTCGATTCGTCGGCGCCGGCGGAATCGGAACGGAAGGCTTTCATGTGGCAGGCGCCGTCGCGCCAGCGCCAGGCCCACAGTTCCGAGTTGCCCAGCGCCTGGGTGGCGTGGATGGTTGGCCACAGGGTGGTCTCGGCGGCGGCCAGCACCGCGTGGGTGCTGGCCGGCAGGTCGTGCCGCCTGCGCTGGCGCGCCAGGCCGGCCGCCAGCAGGGCTTGTTGCCACGACCAGACGACGGCGCCGTGGTAGCGGTCGGGCCCGAACAGTGGGCGCAGCGCCGCGTCGGCGTAGGCGGCGTTGGCCACCAGCATGCCCACCTCGGTCATCAGGCCGGCCGGGAAGGGGCGCATGATGGCGCCCAGTTCGCGCTCAATCATGGCTGCCGGCGGTTCCTGCAGCATCAGCGCAAAGCCCAGGTCCGAGTGCATCACGGGGATCGGCTGGCCGGCGTCGTCGAGCGCGATGGCGTGAAAGGCCAGTGCCGCGTCGGGCAGGCTGGCCAGGGCGGCGGCCGGGGCGATCTCCGTCTCGGCGGCGTGGCCGCGCACCGCCTGGCGCGCCTGCTCGGCGCTGCGGCTGACATGGAAGAGCGCGGGCACGCGCTCTTCCCACACCTGGGCCAGCTCGGCGGCACCGCCGGCTCCTGCCATGTATGGCGCCAGCAAGCCGCTCTTGAACAGCGCGTCGATGGCGCGCAGCGCCGCTGGCACCAGCACCGCATTGACGTTGTAGGAAATCGTCCCACCACCCAAGCCGTCGGCACTGTCGCGCCAGTCGCCGGTCTGCTGGCCAGGTTTCAGGTGGATCAGGGTGTCGATGGCGGGGCGGCGGGCGAAGGCGGCGGCGCCACGCAGCACATGGCGGAGATTGCGCGCCAGCGCGGCACCGTGGCTAGGTCCGGCGTGGGGCGCGTGTGCCAGGAAGGCGGCGCCGCGCGCGTGTCCTTCCGGCTGGCCCAGCAGGTAGGCGGCCATGACGGGGGCCAGCATGAAGTCGTCGTCAACCATCTTGTAATCGTACACCGCGCCGGCGCCGCCGTGCAAAATGGCCCATTCGCCGATATCTTCCTCGTGAGCCACATCGCCGTGTTCGCTCAGCCGCGCAAGCACGGCGGCCAGGCCGCTTTCAACGGCCTCGGCGGTTAGGGCCGGCATCAGCAGCAACAGCGCCATCAGGGTGTCGCGGCCAAAATAGGTGTTGAAGCGCCAGGAGCCGGCCAGCAACTTGTCCTCGTAGCTCAGGAAGGCCAGGCTCTGCCGCGCGCGCAGCGGGACGGCTTCGGGTTGCCGCAGCAGGCGTTCCAGGCTCATCGGCCTGAGCGGGGGCTCGCCGCACAGCGCCACCAGGCGCAGGCGCAGGCGCTGGCCGGGCGCGGCGTGGAAGCTGATGCGGCCGCAGCGGTCGGTATCGACGCGGCCGCCGAGCGCCTGCAGGGTGAGGGCGTAGCCAGGCTGGCCGTCCAGCCGCTGGCGCGACCAGTCGACGTGGTCGGCACTGAAGGCGACCTGATTGTTCACGCCGGCCGGCAGGCGGGCGTTAAACTGGTAGACGCGCAGCACGCGTGCGCTGCTCAGCACGGCAGCCTCGATGGTCAGCTCGGCGCCGTCGACGTCGAACTCGGTCTCGATGCCGAACAGCTCCCGGCCCTTGGCGTCGACGCCGCGCACGGCGCGCATCAGCTGCGGACTGGCCCACTGCAGCGGCGTGCCGGGGACGCACCAGAGGCCGACGGCGCTATTTCCAGCAGGGAATGCGACCAGCAGGCGTGGCGCGGCGCCGGAGGATTGCAGCAGATGCGCGGCCACCGGACCTTGGCGCAAGAATTCGTTGTTGACCTGATCTTCGGTGATGGAGAAGCGTAGCACGGGGGTGTTCGCGTCTTCTTGCAAGGGTGAAATCTGTTCCATTGATCTATTCCAGGACGATGAATGGCAAGGACCGCTGGCGTGACCGGCGCAGCATGAGTCCCACGCCAAGGCAATAACGGATTGTGGGTCGATTATATACGGCAGAGGTCGTTGCTGTGCCGCGTCCGGCACATATATATCACCGGATAACCGGTTGTTCAACGCTGAGCAACCGGTTGCTCTTATTGATATTTATGGGTTAAGATGATTTTCAGTCCAATCATTTGGGTGGCCGCGCCGCGCGTTACTAAACCAATTATCAAAGGAGACACCATGGAACCCCTAGCATCATCACGCCCGATGGCATCTGGCATTCCCGGCACCGGCGTATCAAATACCGGACCGCTGATCATTGTCACGATCCTGTTTTTCATGTGGGGCTTGCTCACCTCGCTCAATGACGTGTTGATCCCGCACCTGAAGGCGGTCTACTCGCTCAGTTACGTGCAGGCGATGCTGGTGCAGTTCTGCTTCTTCGGCGCCTATTTCATGGTCTCGCTGCCGGCCGGCATGCTGATCAAGCGGATCGGCTACCAGAAGGGCGCCGTCGTCGGGCTGCTCATCGCCGCCGGCGGCTGCGCCATGTTCTTCCCTGCCGCCACCAGCGGATACGCCATGTTCCTGATGGCCTTTTTCGTGCTGGCCGGCGGCATCACGATCTTGCAGGTGGCGGCCAATCCCTATGTCACGGTGCTGGGTGCGGCGAAGACCGCGTCGAGCCGGCTGACGCTGACGCAGGCCTTCAATTCGCTCGGCACCACGGTGGCGCCGGCGCTGGGCGGCATGCTGATCCTGTCGGCCACGGTGATGACGGCCGCCGAACTGGCCGCGCTGCCAGCGGACGCACAATTGAGCTACCGCGCCGCCGAGGCGGCCACCGTCCAGGGGCCGTATCTGGCGCTGGCGTTGGCGCTGTTGACGCTGGCGGTGCTGTTCGCCGTGGCGCGTTTGCCCAGCATCGACTACAAGGACGATGCGGCCGGCCCGGCGGTCGCCCAAGGCTCGGTGCTGGCGCATCGCCACCTGGTGTTGGGCGCGGTCGCGGTCTTCCTGTATGTTGGCGGCGAGGTCAGCATCGGCAGTTTTCTGATCAGTTTTCTCGGTGACAGCTATGTGGCCGGATTGGCACCGGCCGACGCCGCGCGCTATGTCAGCTTTTATTGGGGAGGCGCGATGGTCGGACGCTTCATTGGCTTCGCGGTGATGCGTTTCGTCAGCCCCGGCAAGACGCTCGCCTTCAACGCTCTGTGCGCGATCGCGCTGATCCTGTGCGCCATCTTCAGCCACGGCTCGCTTGCGATGTGGTCACTCATCGCCGTGGGCCTGTGCAATTCGATCATGTTCCCCACCATCTTCAGCATGGCGCTCAACAAGCTGGGGAAGCTCACAGGCCCTGGCTCTGGCGTGCTGTGCATGGCGATTGTCGGCGGCGCCATCGTGCCTTTCGCCCAAGGCCTGCTGGCCGACACGATCGGCCTGCAATGGTCGTTCTTCGTGCCAGCCGCATGCTATATCTTCATTCTCTTCTTCGGCGTGAAGTATGCCGCCATGTACACCGACGAGCAAGCACGCGCCTGAGACCGGCCTTGCCGCACGCCGGGCAGGACGAAGGGATTGGCGGGCATCACCGCGGGGCGGCGCAATGGGCGGCGATGAAGCTGGCGTGAAAAGGCATGATCTTCACGCAGGCGCTGATCACCGCCGCCACGTGGTCAAGGTGGTGCTGGATTTTTTCCTCGCTGAGCAAGTCCACCAGCGGGTGATAGGATAGCGGACGGATGCGCTGCCCGTGCATGACTTGAAGCCAGCCCACTTCGGCGAACAGCTCCATGTTCTCGCGGACGATGCGGCCGTGCGTACGGAACAAGTCGATCTTGCTGCGCAGTGTGTCCGGGATATCCATCGTGCGGCAGTAGTCCCAGAACGGCGTATCGGTGCGTTCGGTCGCCTTGTAGTGGAGGATCAGGAAGTCGCGGATGCGCTCTGTCTCAAAATCGCACTGGCGATTGAATTCATCGATATCGGCAGGGTGCAGGCCAGCGTCCGGGAAAAACGTGATCAGGCGCGCGAGCGTTGACTGGATCAAGTGAATACTGGTCGACTCCAGCGGTTCCATGAAACCGCTCGACAGACCCACGGCTATGACGTTCTTGTTCCAGGTGCGCTTGCGTTTGCCGGCGGTGAAGCGAAGCAACTTCGGATCCGTCAGTGGTTTGCCGTCGAGGTTCGCGAGCAGGATCGCTGCCGCTTCGTCATCACTCATGAACTTTCCGCAGAACACGTGCCCATTGCCGGTGCGGTGCTGCAAACCGATGCGCCATTGCCACCCGGCCGGGCGTGCGCTCGCGCGCGTGTACGGCAGTGAGTCCTTGGCCGGTTCGCATGGCACGGCATAGGCGCGGTCGCAAGGCAGCCAGTGACTCCAATCTTCAAATCCGGTTTTCAGTGCCTGTTCGATCAGCAGGCCGCGGAAACCCGAGCAGTCGATAAACAAGTCGCCGCCGATGCGTTCGCCGCTTTCCATCACTAGCGCATCGACGTGACCATCGCCATCGCGCACGATCACGTCGACGACCTTGCCTTCGGTACGGATCACGCCATGCGCTTCGCTATATCGGCGCAAATACCTGGCATAGAGGCCGGCGTCGATGTGGAAGGCGTAGGCGATGTCAGCCAGCGGCGAGTTGGGTTGTTCGTTAGTGGCGCGCATGAATTTGGCGCCGCGCGCCGCCATCTGGTTAATCGAATAGCGGCCGATATCCGGGGCCCGGCCCGCCTGGTGCATTTTCAGCCAGTACTGTGAGAAATCGACTGGCCACAAGTCCTGGCCGAACCTGCCGAAGCTGTGCATGTAGCGGTCGCCGATCTGGCCCCAGTCGACAAACTCGATGCCGAGCTTGAAGGTGGCCATGGTCTCGCGCATGAACTCGTCCTCATCGATGTCGAGTACATGATTGAAGAGTTTGATCATCGGTATCGTCGATTCACCCACGCCGACCGTTGAAATTGCGTCCGATTCGATCAAGCGAATCGTGTACTTGTTTTGCAATAATTTGGATAGGGTAGAAGCGGCCATCCAACCGGCGGTCCCGCCGCCGACGATCACGATATTGCGGATGTGTGTTGATTCCATGTCCTGCCTCAGGCGAAATTGAAATCACCGCCTGTCGGCCAGGAGCCGACAGGCGGTGCGATCGGCGTGTGCCGTGTTAGAACTTGTAGTTCGCGCCAAGCAGGTACTGACGGCCGTAGGTGCTGTATTCCAGTGGAGCGAGGACCCCGTTCAGCTTGCCGTTCAGCGTGGCGTACGGCGAGTTCGTTACATTGTTGACCTGTAACAGGATCGACAGGCCCTTGAGCGTGCCGTCGTTGAACTCATAGCCAATTTGAAGGTCAGTTTGCTTCTCGGCCGCAATCTCCGAAAATGCGCGCGTGTTGAACAGGCCGTTGATTTCTCCACGGAAGGCCGAGCGGTAGCGCTCGCTTATCCGCGCCGAGAAACCGGCCTTTTCGTAGTAAGCGGTGACGTTCGCGACGGTGCCGGACAGTCCGGGCAGCTTGGTCGGCGCATCCGGGCCATCGGGATGGATGTTGGACTCGTTGAATGTGGCACTCGCCTGTATGCCGAAACCATCGAGCACGGGTGTCAGCAGGCCGGCGTCCAGTGCGCCACTCAATTCGAGCCCCTTGACCGTGCCGCCTTGACCATTCACCGGCGTGTTGAACAGGCCAATGTTGGAGACCGGCGCAAAGGTAGTCGGATTTGGGATACCGCTGAAGTCGTACGCGACCGATTTGTTGTAGATGTAGTTAAGCAGCTTCTTGTAGAAGACCGCTGTAGCAATATAGCTACGCTTGCCGAAATACTTTTCGAACGACAGATCGAAGGAATTCGCCAGCCATGGCTTCAAGTCAGGGTTGCCACCGCTACCGCTCCACTCGTGCAGTGCCGAGGTCGGGTCGATGGTGACGGTGTTGCCGGCACGCAGGTCATCCATGCGCGCACGGGCCATCGTCTTGGCCGCGCCCGCGCGAACAAAGGCGTCGTTCGGGAGCTCGAAGATCACGTTCAAACTCGGCAGTACATTGTTGTAGGTGGCGCCACGGGTGGTGTCCGAGATCACGCCGCCGAGACTGGAGAAACCGTGCGAGCTTTGATCGGTGTGCACCAGTTGCACCCCAACGTTGCCGCGCACCGGCACTGAACCGAGATCAGTGTCGATCCCCAACTTCGCATAGGCGGTAGTGACCTTCTCCTTGATCTCGTAGTTGCGATCGACGATCTGGTTCTGATCGGTAGGTACGACGTCGTAAGCGGCGTTCAGCGCCCCCATCACATCATAAGCGACCACACCCGGGATCCCGGCAAACGCCAGCGAGGAGGGCGACTGCAGCAGTCCGGCCGGCACCAACACGGGCGCCCGCCCGTTCTTGAGGTTGGTTTTAAACGAATTCATTTCGCGGTCTTTCTCGCGCGTCGAGTAGTTGACACCGAAGTCGACATTGTTGAACATGCCGTCCATGGTCCGCTTGGCCTCAAGGCGCAGCGATTTCAACTCGTCTTTCATCTTAGGCTTGCGCCACGTACCATCTTGCCCCCAGCCGCCCGGATCGCCCAGCTTGTATTGCGTCGCATCGGCGTAATTCAAACTAGGTACTAAGGAGGGAAATCCGGCGCCCGCGGGAATCGTGGTCTGGAACGTGCCCAGCCCTGGAATGGGTGAACCGTAAGTCTCGATGACATTTTCCTGGCGGGTAGCGCTTGAATAGCTGAGATCGGCGACGCCGGTCCATTTGTCGGCGAGCTTGGCCTTGGTATTCCAGCCGATCGACTTCAACACGTCGTCACGCGTGTTCCAATCATTCCGACCAATCATCGGCGCGAAGGTATTGAACGTCGACGAGGTGACCAGTTGACCCGTGCCCATCGGCGTCAAGCCGACATTGCTGTACGTCGACCCCGTGTTGCCGCCCCAGCCATTGCCAAAGCTCCCCCCCATCAGGCCGCGCATCGATTGTTCCTGCTTGAACTTCGAGTAGTACATGTCGAGCGTGCTATGGAAATCCTTGCTCGGCCGGTACTCCAATACACCCATCAAGCCATCGCGCACCTGGTTTCTCGATATCGCCTCGACTTCGAAGCCGGAAAGGTAGGTGGCGTCGGCTGGCAGCCCCTGGAGCGGGCTGCATCCATCCGCCAGGTGATCTTTGCAATTCGAATCGTTTTGACTGAATCCCCATGCCTGGAAATGCTTTTCCTGCCCGGGAGAGTCGAGGTGCGCAAAGCCCACCGCCACACCGATGTGACGGTCGGCAAACTGGTCCACATAGGACGCACTGAGGCGAACGCCCTTGTTACTGGTATTGGCATTGAGCTTGCCTTGCGAGTTGTCTTCTGCGCGTGCATTCAGAACCACCGTGCGTTCGCGCAGATCGAGCGGGCGTATCGTGCCCATATCGATCGTTCCGGACAGCCCCTGGCCGACCAAGGCGGCATCAGGGGTCTTGTAGACGGTCGCGCGGTTGATCAGCTCGGAAGGAAACTGGTCGAACTCAACGCCGCGGTTGTCGCCGCTGCTCACTTGTTCGCGACCGTTGAGCAGCGTACCTGCAAAGTCGGGCGACATGCCGCGGATTGCGATCACCTGCGCGCGACCTCCCACGCGCTGGCCGGCCAGGCCAGGCAAGCGCGCAAGCGACTCGGCAATGCTGACGTCGGGTAGCTTGCCGATATCTTCCGCGGTAATGACTTCCGTGATGGCATCAGAGTTTTTCTTGGCGGATATGGAGCTTTCAATACTTCCGCGAATGCCGCTCACGACCACGACCTGCGCCGGCTCGGCCTGCTGCGCGTAGGCGGCGCTGGTCAAAAGCAACGCAGAACAAGCCGCGGCGATGGGCGTGAGCATGAATGTGCTGCGGGGCTGAGGGGATTGGTCGCGGCTTGGCTTGTTTGGATTTTTCATTGTTTTATGTCTCCGGCTGGTGTAAAGAACTAGGGTGGTGCTCTTGTCTTTTGGTAGTAAAGAAATGTCGATCTGCTGGTCGCCTTCAATACACCAAGGTCTGAATCGCGTGCGCAGGTATCGTCACCTTGGTTGACACCGAGTCCACCTGGAAGGTGTAGTCGATGTCCTTGTCGCCCTGGTTCATGATGACGGTCGCCAGGGTCTTGTCCGGGTTGAGAAAGGCCGTGGTCAGCAGCACGCCCTGGCTGCTCGTCGCGCTGACCCGGCGTGCTTGCGGACGGATGAATTTCGCAAAATGGCCGATGTAGAAATACGAGGGCGTGTAGATTAACGCACCGGTCTTGGAATCGGCGTGGATCGGCGCGAAACAGAAATTATCGACATGGTTCGGGCCACCGCGATCATCGAGCAGGATGTTCCAATCGGTCCAGCCGGCCGCGCCGCTGTTGAAATCGTTGATCATGGATTTGCCATAGCGCTCGGCGTTGGGCCAGTATTGCAGCCGCTCGGGCTTGAATTCTTCCACCGTCGCCTCGGTCAGCAAGAGCTGCTTGTCCGGATATGCCTCATGTACGGCTTGCACGTTCTTGTACATCGCCTCCTTGCCGCCCATCGCTTCGTACCAGTGAAAGCCCATGCCCCAGGCATACTTGGCCGCCTGCGGATCGTCAAAGATGACGCTGGCGCGGTGCGCCATCAAATCGCGGTTGTGGTCCCACACCACAATTTTCTTGTCGGCCAGTCCGGCCTTGTGCATGACGGGGCCCAGGTGATCTTTCAGGAAGTCGCGCTCTTCCTCGGCCGTGAAAATCATCGATTCCCAGCGCTGTATCGCCATCGGCTCGTTCTGGACCGTGATCCCCCAGATGGGGATGCCTTCGGCCTGGTAGGCCTTGATGAATTGGACGAAATAGCGCGCCCAGGCATCGCGGTACTCCGGCAACAGCTTGCCTCCCTGCAGCATGTTCTGATTGCTCTTCATGAACGCGGGCGCGCTCCACGGGCTGGCGAACACGGTCAACTTGCCGGCGCTGGCGAGTGCCCTCTTGATGAGCGGGATGCGGAACTGACGATCATGCGCCAGCGTGAAGCTCGACAGGGACTTGTCGCCTTCGTCGACGTAGGTGTAGCTGGCACTGCTGAAGTCGGAGCTGTGGATGGTCGTACGCAGCAGGCTGTAGCCGATCCCTTGCTCCTTGTCGAAATAGGCCCGCACCAGCTCCCCCTGCACGGCCGGGCTCAATGCGCCAAACACCTCAGCGCTGGCGTCGGTGACGGCGCCGCCGATGCCGAGCAGGGTCTGAAAGCGCTTGCCCGGATTCACATAGATCGATGCTTCGGATTCAAGCGGTTGCCGCGCGGAGTCCAAGGTCAGGACGTCAGTTTGCGTCAGACGCTTGTTGGTGTCCGGCGCGGTAGTGTAGACGCTGATGGTCTTCAAGCGGCTTGACAAGGGCTGTGTGCCGGCAAGGACCGGCTGCACGCCGACAGAAGACAGCGAGAGCAATACTGCGGCGGCAAGGACATTATTCTTCATTCGGTTCTCCAGATTGATCAGGGCGATGTAAAGGTCGTTTGATTGACGCCGACGCCGCGTATTTCCAGTTTTTTCCAGCGCTTGGGTAGTGCGGTCTTGTGTTGTTCGATGCCCTGGTCGCCGATATGCAAGCCGCCGAAGCCGAACAGTACGGTCTGCAGGGTGCCGCCGGCGCCTGTGGCGAAATACGGATTGTTGGCCCCCGCGTACTCTTCCAGCACGCCGAACGGCGCGGCGCGCAGCGGCTGGTAACTGTTCTGGAAGGTGGTGTATGCCTGCTCGGCTTTGCCGAGGCGGGCGTACAGGGTGGCGACGATCGATTGGCCCATCGCCGGTCCGCTGGGCGCCAGGCGTGGTGCATAGTAGGCCAGGTCTTGGGCGATGCGCGCCTGGTCGCTGACGATGTCGAGCGGATAGGCCAGCAGGTTGACGTCGGCCTGCTTGATCTGCACCCCGTCGTAGCTGGCGTTTTCACGGGTGGTGCCGTCGGCGAATTGCAGGATCGGGATGTTGGCGGCCACCAGCTCCCAGTCGGGGTTGGGCGCGATACCGAGCGCGCGCGCGGCCTGGGCGGCGTTGCGCAGCACGGTGATCGCCATGCCGTTGGTGAAGGCGTTGTTGTCGACGTTTTCTTGCCATTCGTTGGCGCCGATGACGTTGTTGATCTCGTAGTGGCCCGGCCCCTTGCGCTCGACTCGGCTGACCCAGAAATCGGCCACTTCCTTCAGTACCGGATAGGCGCGCTCGCGCAGCCATTGCGGGTCTTGGGTGACCTGGTAGTATTTCCAGAAGGCCCAGCCTACGCAGGCGGTGATGTGTTGCTGGAACGGCCCGGTCAGCGCCCACACCGGCGTCGCCTCCTGGCCTTCGCTGGCCGATTCCCACGGAAACATGATCCCCTTGAAGCCGTGGCTGCGTGCATTCTGACGCGCCGCGCCCAGGCGCTCGAAGCGATATTCAAGCATCGACCTGGCCAGCTCTGGCTTGAGGGCCAGCAGCGGCGGCAGCATCCACAGCTCGGCATCCCAGAATACGTGGCCGTTGTAGCCCAGCCCCGAGAGCCCCATCGGCGACAGGCTGAACGCCGTGCCTTCGCGCGCGAACGAATACAGATGGTAGAGCGCAAAGCGCATGTCGCGCTGGGCGGCCGGGTCGCCGTCGATGACGATGTCGCTGGTCCACAGGGCTTCCCATGCTTTGAGGTGAGCTGCCATCAGCCGTTCGCGGCCCTCGAGCGCGGCGTACACTGTCAGCCGCTCGGCTTCATTATGCGGATCGGCCAGATGGGCCGATGTGAGCGTCGAACCGACGACCGAGAAGCGCAGCGTGGCGCCGGCCTTGAGGGCTTGGGTGAACTTGGTCACATGGTTGTTGTAGTCCATGTCTTCATGGACCAGGACCGGCGGCTCGCCGCCCTCGAAGATGAAGCTGACGGCGGCGGCGACAGTGAGCTTGCCGGACGGACTCTTGCCCACCGAACTCATGAGGGGAATGCGCGTGTGAGGGCGGTCGATTTGCGCGTACAGATTCTTGACGTCGCGCAGCAGGTCGGGCGACTCGATCGCGGCCGACGGGGTGACGGTGCTGTCGCGCCGCGCCGTGAGCTCCACCACGGCCAGCGCCGTGTAGGGCAGTTGGCGCAGGGCGGCGATGGTGTGCTTGACGTGGACCGCCTTGAGGTCGAATTCGGTGATCAGCAAGGCACGTTTCATGTCGAGCGTTTGACGCAAGCCCGTCACGCTGGCGGCGTCGGCGCGTTGCCCGTCGACCTCCAGGGCAATGTTCATGAAGTTGAAGCCCTTCAGGATATTGTCGACCCGGCCGCGGCCATAGGTGTCGAACGCGCCGTTCAAGACCACATCCTTGATCTTCATCGGCTCGGGCGAGGACACAAGACCGATCATGCCGTTGGCCACGGTGACGCCATGATAATGGGCCGGATCGATGGTGGGCGCGACAATGGTCCATTCGTCCTGGCCTTTGGCCTGGCCGGCCGAACAGAGCATGAGCAGGGCGATGGTGAGGTATTTCTTCATTGTGAGTTTTCCTGGTCGCATCACGGCCGACGATCGCTTATTGACGATTCCAGAACTGCGTGTAAAAAAACCGGCTGACGTCCGCGGCTGCCGGCAAAGGAGGAGGGCACTTGGATCGACGCGGCCGTACCTGCCTGCGTATTGCGACCAAGGATATTGAGATGTTTCATTACAGCTCCATTTATGGGTTGGCGACATATGATAAACCGGTTGTTCACTTGTGAGCAACCGGTTGCGCAACGGTAGAATTATGGACCGTGATTGCGTCTAAAGCAACCATTCTTGCCGCTGCGCCGCACCATGTTGTGTTTTGCATGAAAAGGGGCGGGAGTGGATCGCGGCTTGCCTGACAACAGCTCAGCGGAGGGCGCGTCCTTGCTGCGGTGCGGCATGGAAACCCGCATCGCGTTGCCGCCAGATGGTCGGTGCGGGTCGCGCGATTGGCGGTATGATGCGGTATTCGCGAGGCGAGCTGGATTGGCTGCGCTGCAAGGGAGAAGAGTTAATTGAAGATGACATTGGATCAGCTGGCGCTGAATCTGGGACTATCCAAGGGGACGGTCAGTCGCGCTATGAACGGCAAGGGCCGCATGGCCGAGGAAACGCGCAAGCGTATTCTGGCGGCAATGGACGAGGCGGGCTACACGCCCGACCCGACAGCGCAAGAGTTGAGCAAGCGCTCTCGTCACAGCATCGGCATTTCGCTCAGCGCAGGAGACATCCGGCCATATTTCACGCTATTCTGGCGCGCTCTGGTGCAAGTGACCAGCGAGCGCGGAACGCGCTTCATCGAAATGAACGAACCGCTCGACAGCTATGCCCGTCTGCCGGATGCGGTGCTATTGCATAGCACTATCGAGGTGCATGAGCGCCTGGCTTTCTTGGCCCGGCGCGGAGTGCCTGCCGTCGTGTTGGGCCACCAGCCTGACACCGCTTTCGTGGTGCCCGACGACGTCTATGGCGGGCGCGTGGCCACCGCCCACCTGCTGGCGCTGGGTCATCGCGAGATCGCCTATGTTGGCGCGGCAGGTGGTCAGCAGTCGGACCTGGACCGGCGCGCCGGCTATCGCGAGGCGATGGCCGCAGTCGGCATCGGCCCGCGTCCGCAGTTCGAGCTGGAGGGCCGGTTCTCGGTACTCGGCGGTTACCGTGGAGTACGCCGCGCATGGGAGCAGGGGCTGCGCTTCACGGCACTGTTCTGCGCCAGCGACGAGATGGCGGTGGGCGCCATCGGCGCGCTGGAGGACCTGGGCCTGCGAGTGCCAGCCGACGTGTCAGTGATCGGTTTCGATGGTTTGCCAGGCATGCCTTATGACCTGAGCACGGTGGTCCAGGACATCGAGCGCATTGCGATGGAGGCGATCGACTTGGCCGAAGTACTCATCGACGGCGGACTCAAGCGCGCCATCGTGGTGCCAGTGGCCTTACGCGAAGGCAGCACCACGGCGCCGCCGCGCAGCATGGAGCGTAGCCGCCAAAGCCGTTAAGTGGAGTTCGAGGGCGCTTGCGATAGCGGCGCGGCGCTCGCGAGGGTAGGGAGGGGCGCGGCAATCTGACCGGGTCAGTCCTGCCAGCAAACGAACAAACACACTATCCGAAAACGTGGCCAAGGCTGGTCGATGTCGCGCCAATGAAAATTTGCGGGCCAGTACGGAGTCGGTACGGAGTTCGTCGGGATTTTTCGGTAGTCGTCGGGAGCCGTCCATCGCAGGCGTTCCCTACGAAGCCTGTCTTTGGGAAGATCCCATTGTCTCGTATCTGGGCTTTCACACTGCAGGGGTCGCAAGTTCGAAACTTGCACTTCCCACCAGAATTTAGCAAGAAAATCAAAGGCCTGCGTCCATCTGACGCGGGCCTTTTTTCTTGGTGATGAGGAGTGTGCGCACTACGGACCCACGCTTTTCGCGTCCGGTCCTCCGCACTGAAAGATTCCTTTAATTCGCCCTATGCTATCAAAGCCTGCTTTAAAAGGTCGGTGCGGATGGGCGTCAGCGTTGGCCTGCCAAATCACCGATCGTGCGCGCCGACGGGGCCGGTCAATTGCTGACGGCGCCCGACCTGGGCCGCCCTCAGGCGCTGTTCCAATGCCGCCGCCGAAATCGCTCCCGCGTGTACGCTGCCATCGGCGAACAAGAGCGTAGGCGTCGCCTGTACATGCAAGCGATCGGCCTGCGCGCGCGGTCGGGCGAGCACCAGATCCGGTCCGCCTTGGCCCGCGAGTCGGGATCCAGCACGTCCAGCAGGAAGGTGAACACCACCACGTCGTCGGACTGGCCCAGCGTCTGGTGCAGCGCGCGGCAGTCTTACAGGTCGGCAGGCTGCTTGCCGGCGATGGTCTTCCAGTTCGCATCGGCGGTCTTGATGCGGCCGGGGATGTCGGCCGACCACAGGCCGCGGATCTTGCTGTCCAGGTTCAGGTACAGCTTGCCGTCGACGATGTCGTACACATCCGGATCAGCCACGAATTTCTTGCCGATCGAAGCGCCGAACGCGCAGTAGCCGCCGTACTGGGGCAGATACTTGGAGGGGGCGGCTTCGAACATTTTCTTGTTGTCGTCGCTGGCAAACAGATAGGTCACGCCGGCCGCCACCGCCACGTGGTGGCCGTTGCCGCGCTGCGGTTTCTCCTGGGTGAAGTAGGAGGTCAAGTCATAACCGCCGGCGCCGACCACGTTGTCGCGCGGTGTTTCGGCGTTGGCCGCAGTCATGCCGGCGCAGGCCAGTACAAGCGCGGCTGCGCTCAGCAAGGATTTCAGAATGTTCATGTGGTACTCCTGTGGTTGGGGGAAGGACGCCAATATAAATGCGCCGGCGCGCCGGGGGAATGCGCGTACGGCACAATTGACTATTTCGCTGGCGACAACAGGCGCTGGCGGGGGCTTGGCTTGCGCCGCCAGCCATGCGGAGAGCAAGGGACGCCAGGTCAATTACTGCGTAGACTTGCCGATGACTCCGCTTGCTTCATGCGCCCGGAAACGGCTTGCCTGCGTTCCGCAGGTAGGATTCATTGTATTTTTTTGCTACGCCCCCGTATCATGAAATAGTGTCGACTCGTTAAGTGTTCCGCCGCACAGTTTCGATGGCCGATCGCGGTGCATACTGGTGGACTGATTGCGATACATGCGACTGCAAGCGCCTCCGCTGCGCGCTTTGATGATGAAAAAGGAGGGAATATATGCCGATCGAGACCAGCGCCGTTAACCTCGGGACCATCGTTGCGGTGCGTGGCAGTGTCGTGGATATCCGGTTCGATAATGTATTGCCGTCTATCAACACCTTGTTGCGCGCCGAGAACGGTCGCATCGTGATCGAAGTTCTGGCGCAAAGCGATGCGCGCCATGTGCGCGGGATTGCGTTGACGCCTACCCAAGGGCTGGCACGCGGCATGCCGGTGCTCGACACCGGCGCCCCGTTGGAAGCACCGGTCGGCAAGGGGATACTTTCCCGGATGTTCGATGTATTCGGCCAGACCATCGACCGCGAAGCGCCGTTAAGCGATGTCGAATGGCGTTCCGTGCACCGGGCGCCGCCGCCGTTGGCGCGTCGTTCCACCAAGTCTGAAATCTTCGAAACCGGCATCAAGGCGATCGATGTACTGGTGCCGCTGGAGCGCGGTGGCAAGGCGGGGCTGTTTGGCGGCGCGGGCGTCGGCAAGACCGTATTGCTCACCGAGATGATACACAATATGGTCGGACACCATGACGGCGTCAGCATTTTTTGCGGCATCGGCGAGCGTTCGCGCGAAGGCCAGGAACTGTATAGCGACATGAAGGCGGCCGGCGTGCTGCCCAATATGGTGATGGTCTTTGGCCAGATGAATGAACCGCCGGGCAGCCGTTTTCGGGTCGGCCATGTCGCCCTCACCATGGCCGAATATTTCCGCGATGACGAGCATCGCGACGTGATGCTGCTGATCGATAATATCTTCCGCTTTATTCAGGCCGGATCGGAAATCTCCGGCTTGATGGGGCAAATGCCGTCGCGTCTGGGTTATCAACCGACCATGGGCACCGAGCTCTCCAGTCTGGAGGAACGCATCGCCAACACCGATAGCGGCGCGATCACGTCGATCCAGGCGGTGTATGTGCCCGCCGACGATTTTACCGATCCGGCGGCGGTGCATACGTTCTCGCACCTGTCGGCGTCGATCGTACTGTCGCGCAAACGGGCCAGCGAAGGGCTGTACCCGGCGATCGATCCGCTGCAATCGAGTTCCAAGATGGCGACCCCCGACATTGTCGGCAAGCGCCATTACGCGTTGGCGCAGGAAATCCGGCGCACGCTGGCGCAGTACGCGCAGCTGAAGGACATCATCGCCATGCTCGGGCTGGAACAACTGTCGCAGCAAGATCGCAAGGTGGTCGCGCGGGCGCGGCGGCTGGAGCGCTTCCTGACCCAGCCATTCTTCACCACCGAGCAGTTCAGCGGACTCAAGGGGAAACTGGTGAGCCTGGACGATGCGCTCGATGGCTGCGAGCGCATTCTGCGCGATGAATTCAAGGATGTTCCCGAGAGTGCGCTGTATATGATCGGCAAGGTGGACGAGGCGAAGACAGAAATCAGGGTTCAGCCGGTGGCATCGACCGAAGCGACGACAGTATCGGACGCAAAACCCGCGCCAGAACCGGAGACCGAACATGCCGTCGACGTCCATGCATCTTAAGATACTGCTGCCTTCGCAGGTCTACGCGGATAAAAGCGAGGTGTTGCGGATCGTCGCGGAAACGGCGGGCGGCTCGTTCGGGCTGCTGCCGAATCGCCTCGATTGCGCCGCCGCTTTGACGCCAGGCATCCTGATAGTCGAGACCAAGTCCGACGGTGAAGTGTATGTCGCGATCGACCAGGGTGTGCTGGTCAAGGCCGGCAGCGAGGTCCTGGTTTCGGTGCGAAGAGCGATAGGCGGGAATGATCTCGGCACGCTGCGCGACGCGGTTGAAAAGCAATTTCTGACATTGGACGAACAGGAGAAAAGCATGCGTTCAGTCATGGTAAAACTGGAGGCGGGGCTGTTGCACCGGCTGGCCAGCCTGCAGGGCGCGTGACGGCCATGGCCGACACACCGAAAAAAACCGGTGGACAGGCGCCGGACCTCGCGCAACAGGTGGGCGTCAAGGCGCGCCGCAAGATCAACGCGCGCCGCGGTGCCGCACCTGGCGTGTGGTTCGGCCTGGGCATGATGGGCCTGGTCGGCTGGTCGGTGGTGGCGCCGACACTGCTGGGGGCGGCCTTGGGCATCTGGCTGGATGATCGCCATCCCGGCGCCCACTCCTGGACCTTGGCATTGCTGGTGGCGGGCTTGGTGCTCGGTTGTGTCAATGCCTGGCATTGGGTAGCCAAAGAGGACCGGGCCATGCATGAAAATAGCGAGGATAAGGAGGATAGCGATGAATCACATGACAGCTGAATTGACGACGTGGAGCTGGTCGCTGGCAGCAGGTTGCGCCATCGGAGCGGTATTTTTCGGCGGCCTGTGGTGGACTGTCCGCCTATGCGTGACAGCCCGCCAGCCGGCGCTCTGGATCATCGGCAGCTTCTTGCTGCGCATGGGTATTGCGCTGTCCGGATTCTATGTCGTCGCATCCGGAGATTGGACGCGCCTGCTCGCCTGTCTGTGCGGTTTCATGCTGGCACGCCTGGTGGTGACCCGGCTGACAGGCCAGCCATCGTCCGCGCTCTCTGCCGTAAACCGGCAAGCCGGTGCGGCGCGGGAGGCCAGCAATGCGCCTTAGTCCGGATCAAATGATTTTCTGGCAGTACGGCATATTCAAGCTGAATGCGACCATTGTGACGACATGGGGCTTGATGTTGCTGCTGGCCGTCGGTTCGGCCCTGGTGACCCGCAGATTGTCCCGCGGCCTGGAGCGCTCGCGCTGGCAGAATTTACTGGAGATCATCGTCACCACCATCGAACAGCAAATCGCCGACGTCGGCTTGCGTCAGCCCCGGCGCTATCTCGGCTTTCTCGGCACGTTATTCCTGTTCGTCGCCGCCGCCAGTGTCTGCACCATCATTCCCGGCTACGAGCCGCCGACCGGCTCGCTCTCCACGACAGCGGCGCTGGCGCTGTGCGTGTTTGTCGCGGTGCCGCTGTTCGGCATCCGCGACCAGGGCCTGGCGGGCTACCTGAAATCGTATATGGAGCCAACCGTGATCATGTTGCCGTTCAACTTGATCAGCGAACTTTCGCGCACCTTGGCGCTGGCCATACGCCTGTTCGGCAACATGATGAGCGGAGCGATGATCATCGGCATCCTGGTGACGATTACGCCATTTCTGTTCCCCATCGTCATGACGGCGCTGGGTCTGCTGACCGGCATGGTGCAAGCCTATATTTTCTTTATCCTGGCGGCGGTCTACATCGCCGCGGCCACGCGCGCAGGCAAGCAAGCCGACGCTGGCCATTGAATCGACATCAGCCATACAAGCCAAGGAGATAGCATGGATAGCATGACAATTATCGCGGTCGCATCGATACTGATGGCCGGCCTGACGACCAGTTTCGGATGCCTGGGGCCGGCGCTGGCGGAGGGGCGGGCGGTCGCCACCGCGCTGAGCGCGCTGGCACAGCAGCCTGATGCCTCCGCCACCATCACCAGGACCTTGTTTGTCGGCCTGGCGATGATCGAATCAACCGCCATCTATTGTTTCGTGGTGTCGATGATACTGATTTTTGCCAATCCATTTTGGAACCATGTAATCGCACAAGCGACGGGAAAGTAAACCATGTTGATCGATTGGTTCACGGTCGGTGCGCAAACGCTCAACTTCCTGGTCTTGGTGTGGTTGCTCAAGCGCTTGCTGTATCAGCCTATTCTCGTTGCGATCGACGCGCGGGAAAAGCGCATCGCGGCGGCGCTCGCGGACGCCGATGAGAAAAACACCGCAGCGATCGAGGAACGCGAGGCGTTTCATCGCAAGAATGAGGAATTCGATCGGCAGCGTGCCGCACTGCTGGCACAGGCGGCGGGCGAGGCGCAGGCGCAGCGGCAACGCCTGCTCGACCAGGCGCGGCAGGACGCCGATGCCCTGCGTTCAAAGCGACAGGACGCACTCCGGGCCGAGGAGCACAATTGGAACAGCGACATCAGTCACCGCATTTGCGACGAGGTATTTTCGATTGCGCGCAAAACCTTGACTGACCTCGCCGGGACGACGTTGGAAGAGCGCATGGGCGCCGTGTTGGCGCAGCGCCTGCGCGCACTGGCCCCGGAACAGAAAGCCGGTCTCGCCCAGGCGCTCGGTTCCGGCGCTTCGGTTGGCGTGCGCAGCGCGTTCGCTCTGCCTGTCGCGCAGCAGTCGGCGATCCAGGCCGCGCTCGAGGAAACGTTCGCGGCCCAGGTCCAGGTGCAGTACGACACCCGGCCAGAACTGGTCAGCGGCATCGAGGTGATAGCGGGGGGCTGGAAGTTCAGCTGGAATATCGCGGACTATCTGCTGTCGATGAGACAGAATATCGCAGGTCTCTTGAGAGAACAGGCCGAGCCAACCGTAGCGGTCGTTGCCGGCGACAGGCCAAAACAGGATCCGCATGGGACGGTCGCGTGAGTGCCGCGCCGGAATTCCTGCACGGCGCGTTCGATCGCGCACTCGCTGGCCTGCGGCAAGGGCGTGAGGCCTTTGCCGCGCAGCTGACGCCGCGTGAGGCGGGCACGGTCCTGAGCGTTTCAGCCGGCATCGCGCGCGTGGCCGGTTTGCCCGGCGCCGGTTATGACGAGCTGCTTAAATTTCCTGGCGATATATTCGGCATCGCCTTCAATGTCGACGAGCATGAAATCGGCGTCGTCTTGCTCGGCAACTACTGGCAACTGCAAGCCGGCGATCCGGTCGAGCGTACCGGCCGCGTGATGGACGTGGCGGTCGGCGACGCCTTGCTCGGGCGCGTCATCAATCCGCTCGGGCAAGCGCTCGATGGCGGCAAGCCGGTGGTTGCCACAGCGCGCTTGCCGATAGAGCGCCCCGCCGCGCCCATCATGGACCGCGCGCCGGTGACGACGCCGCTGCAAACGGGCGTGAAGGTGATTGACGCGCTGATCCCGATCGGACGCGGACAGCGCGAACTGATACTGGGCGACCGCCAAACCGGCAAGACGGCGATCGCGATCGACACCATACTCAACCAGCGCGGCCAGGACGTCGTGTGCGTGTATTGCGCGATCGGACAGCGCGCGTCGGCGGTCGCCAAGGCGGTGGCGACCCTGCGTGAACATGGTGCGATGGACTATACGGTGGTGGTCGTCACCGAGGGCAACGACCCGCCGGGGCTGGCCTATATCGCGCCTTACGCGGCGACCAGCATCGCCGAATATTTCATGGAGGCGGGGCGCGATGTATTGATCGTCTACGACGACCTGACGCAGCATGCGCGCGCCTATCGCGAACTGTCGCTGCTGTTGCGGCGGCCGCCCGGACGCGAAGCGTTCCCCGGCGATATTTTCTACATCCATTCACGCCTGCTGGAGCGCGCGACGCGTTTGCGCGCAGAACGCGGCGGCGCTTCGCTGACCGCCTTGCCCATCATCGAGACCGAGGCGCAGAATATGTCCGCCTACATCCCGACCAATCTGATCTCCATCACCGACGGCCAGATCTATCTGTCGCCTTCACTGTTCGAGCTCGGGGTCTTGCCTGCGGTGGATGTCGGCAAATCGGTGTCGCGCGTCGGTGGCAAGGCGCAGCGCGCCGCCTATCGTTCGGTCGCAGGCGATCTCAAGCTCGCTTACGCCCAGTTCGAGGAGCTGGAGACCTTTGCGCGATTCGGCGCTCGTCTGGACCCGGGCACCACCGCCATCATCGGGCACGGGCGGCGCATACGTGCCTGCCTCAGGCAGCCGGCGTTCGCGCCGCTGTCGCTGGCGGAACAACTCGCGGTGCTGCTGGCGTTGACGGAGAAACTGTTTGACGAGCTACCGTTGGAGCGGATGGCCGAGGCGGAACAAGCCGTGCGTGATGCCGCCGCCGGGATCGCGCCGCAGGTGCGCGCGCGCTTCGACACGGCGGCCAGCCTGGGCGATGAGGATCGTGCCGCGATAGTCCAGATCGCCCGCGACGCGCTGGCGCCTTTGCATGCGCAGCCTGTGCTGGCTCAGCCATGAGCGAGTCCACGGCCAGCCTGCGCGGCAAGATCGACGGCGCAGCCGATCTGCAGTCCGTGGTGCGCACCATGAAGGCGATCGCCGCATCGAGCATAGGACAATATGAAAGCGCGGTGCGCTCGCTGGATGCCTACTATCGCACCGTGCAGTTGGGCCTGGCCGCCTGTTTGCGGCAGCCTGGATCGCAGGACTACCCATTGCCGATGGCGCATCGGCCGGCAGGGGCGACCTGCGCGCTGGTGTTCGGTTCCGATCAGGGCCTGGTCGGGCAATTCAACGAAGCAATGGCGGCGTTTGTCGTCGACACGCTGGCGGCCCTGCCGGGAAAGAAAATCGTCTGGTCGGTCGGCGAGCGGATCCGTTCCCGCCTTGTGGAAACCGAGCTGGTGCAAGGCAAGCGCTTCGGTTTGCCCAATTCCATCGATGCGATCACGCCGCTGGTCGGCCAGATTCTGGTCGAGATTGAAATGCTGCGGGAGCAGGGCGGGATCGCCCAGGTACTGCTCTTCCACAACCGGCCGCAAGCGGGGGCGATTTATGTCCCGACGAGCCAACGCTTGCTGCCGCTCGATGCCGCGTGGCGGCGCGAGCTGGCGACCATCGCCTGGCCGACGAAGAATTTGCCGGAAGTGCTGAATGGCGGGAGCCAGACGCTGCTGGCCTTCCTGCGCGAATATCTGTTCGTTTCGCTCTTCAGGACTTGCGCGGAGTCGTTGGCGAGCGAGAATGCCAGCCGCCTGGCGGCGATGCAACGTGCGGAAAAGAATATCGACGAGTTGCTGGAGGATTTGAACGGAACCTTTCACCGTTTGCGTCAGGGCAGCATCGATGAGGAATTATTCGACCTGGTATCCGGCTTTGAGGCCTTGAACGACAAGGGATGAAGCTTCCATCCCCGGTAGCTTGGCTGGCGATCCCGCTGCAGTTTTCCCTTTAATGATATTTTGAAAGCAATCCATGATCATCAGTACGAAGCGTCCGCATCCCCCCCGTCACGAGCACAGCGTGCCCTGGTTTTGGCCGATGGCCGCCGCGATCGAACTGGGCGAGGCGGGTCTGTCGATGTTCAAGGAGAACCTGCGCTATGTCGCCGAGGCTGAAGAAATCAACGCTCCCGGTCCGTCCGTATGGGCGACGGCGAACCGCGTCATCATGGATCTGGACACCATGTTGTTGCGCGACTTCATGCCGGCTGGCGGCAAGCCTACGCGCACGCCAGTCTTGATCGACGCGCCCTACGCCGGACATAGCTCGACCATCGCCGACTACGCCAAAGGGCAGAGTCTGGTCGCGACCCTGCAGGCAAATGGCCTGCAACATGTGGTGGTGACCGACTGGAAGAGTGCCACGGCGCAGATGAAGGACTTTGACATCGACAAATACCTGACCGACATCGATGCCGCAGTCGACCATTTGGGCGGTAAAGTGGACTTGATCGGGCTTTGCCAGGGCGGCTGGATGAGCGCCATGTACGCGGCACGCTTTCCGGACAAGGTGCGCCGCCTGGTGCTGGCGGGCGCGCCGATCGATACCGATGCCGGTGACGGGCCGATCAAGAAACTGGCCCACACCTTGCCGCTCAGTTTGTACCAGGAAATGGTGCGGGCGGGCGGCGGCTGCATGCGCGGAACGACGATGCTGGCTGGCTGGAAAAGCATGAATCCGGAAGAGCAGTATCTCGGAAAATACCTCGAACTCTATCGGCATATCGAGGATAAGAACTATATCAAACGCACGGAGCAATTCGAGCGCTGGTATGAAAACCCGATCGACCTTCCCGGCGCATATTATTTGCAGGCGATCCAGCTCATCTTCAAGGAAAACAGCTTGGCCAAGGGACGCTTCGTCGCGCTGGGCCAGCGCCTGTCCATGAAAGACATCGTCTGCCCGGTCTATCTGCTGGCCGGCGCGGACGACGACATCACCACCAAAGAACAGGTGTTCGACGCCGAAAAATACCTCGGCACGCAGAAATCCGCCATAGTCAAGAAGCTGGCCGCTGGTGGGCACATCGGTTTGTTCATGGGGACGCGCACGCTCAACGAATGCTGGCCGCTTATCGCCAGCTGGATACTGGCCGAAGGCGTGCTGCCGGAGTCGTGAGAAGGCTGACAACTTCAGGCATTCGCCGTTGCGCCGGATGCGGGCCAGTTCCGCTTCCCCACGCACAGGCCGCAGCAGCCGATGCCCGCGCGCCATCCGGTGCGCGAGGTCGCAATCATGATGGGCAGCTCAAGGTTCCCGGCCGATGCGCCATTGGGCTAGTCGGGGGGGCCGCGATAGTGCTACGCTGTCGATGGCGGCGGCTGCCGGCTCAAGGGGCTGGATGTTGTTCTTTTTAGACGGAGGAATTCGGTACGTGTTCAGACGACTTAGTCGGGTGTTGATGCGGGTGTCGGCGACGGCTGGCAACGGCGGGCGCCAGATCGCGGTGTCGACTGCGGCCCTGTTTGCGGTGTGTGGCGGCGCGCACGCCGACGAATGGCACGGCCTGGTCGATTTGCGGGCGGTCTCGGCGGACACCGCAGGCAGTTGGACCCGGGGCGGCTCGGGCAAGTCGCGCTACGACGCTAGCGGACCGGGCCTGAGTGTCGGCCAGGCGGTCGTGCGGGGGGAATTCGATCTGTCTGCCGAGTTGTCCGCGCTCGCCACGCTGAGCGCGAGCGACCGGCAGGCCGGCGTGGTGGATGTGCGCGAAGCATGGATCGAATGGCGTCCGGTGCCGACCAGCGCCTGGAAATGGCGCCCCAAGGCCGGCTTCTTCTTCCCGCCCAGCAGTGTCGAAATCGACTACGGCGGCATGGCGTGGACCCCGGCACGCACCATCTCCCGCTCTGCGATCAATAGTTGGATCGGCGAAGAGTTGCGCACCAACGGGATCGAAGCGCAACTAACCCATAGCGGACGCTATGAGCGCTCGCCGCACGACTACGGCATCACCTTCGCCATCTTTCAAGGCAACGATCCCACCGGTACTTTGCTGGCCTGGCGTGGCTGGTCGGTGGGGGACTGGACCGCCGGACGCGATGCAGCCGTGCGCCTGCCCGATTTGCCGGTGTACCGTGCTGACGGCCCGATCCCGAAGCAAGATCGTGTCCTTCATCCGTTCCGTGAGATCGATGGCCGCGCCGGCTACTACATCGGAGCGAACTACCGCTACGGCGGGGTGGCCGAGCTCGCATGGCTGCGCTATGACATCCGTGCCGATCCGTTGAGAGTCAGGCACGGCCAGTATGGATGGCGCACGCGCTTCGATCATGCGAGCATGGTGCTGCGGCCGGGCCACGGCTGGGAAGCGCGGGCGCAGTTGATGCGCGGCGGCAGATCGAGCGCAGCCTGGCCGCATCGGTCCGATGGCGGTTTTAAGCGGGCGCCGCCGTCCGCCTCCCATGGGCCGATATCGCCCCCTCTCATTTCATGGGGCGGACGCGATCTCTTTGCGCAGGCGCGCGGCGATCAAATCCACGAAGGTCCGGACTTTCGCCGACGCATAGCGCCCTTCACGGTGCAGCACGTGCACCGGCAGCGTGGCGGGACGAAACGCCGGCAGGACTTCGACCAGCTCGCCGCTGGCGAGGTAGGGCGCCGCCTGATAGGACATCACCCGTGTCAGGCCAAAGCCCGAACGCGCCGCGTCGATGGCGCAATCGTTGGAACTGATCGTCAGGCGCGGACGCACGCGTATCGCCAGGCGCCGCTGCTGGTCGGTGAACTTCCACTCCACCAATGGCGTCACCGCGATCGCCGAAACCACCGTGTGCTCATGGAGCGCATCGGGTGTCGCCGGGGTGCCGTGCGCGGCCAGATACTGCGGTGCCGCGCAAACGACCGGATAGACTTCGCCGACGCGCAGCGCACGCATGCCCGAGTCGGGCAGTTCGCCTATCCGGACGCCGACGTCGTATCCCTCTTCGAGCAGATTGACCACGCGATCGAGAAAGGTCGCCGTCACTTCCATGTCCGGGTACTGGCGCAGATAGTCGGTTATGCCGGGTAAGACGAACATCTTTCCGAACAGGACAGGGGCGGTGACCGCCAGCATGCCGCGTGGCATGCCATTCGCTCCGGCGACGCTTTCATCGGCCGCATCCGCGTCCGCGATGATGCGGCGCGCGTCGTCGAAGTAGCGTTGCCCCGCCTCCGTGACGCGCACGTGGCGGGTGGTGCGGTTGAGCAGTTTCACGCCGAGGTGTTCTTCGAGCGCGGCCACCGCCCGGGTCACGGCAGGCGGGGAGGCGCCCAGGCGGCGCGCGGCGCCGGCGAAGCTGCTCTCTTCCGTCACGGCGACAAATACTTCCATCAGATATAGACGATCCATGCGTGCTCCGGGGTTATGCAAAGTAGTGCGACGGGACTTGCTGAAGGTTAAACCTTAACAGGCGCGGCAATCTTGGCTTGCTTTTTTTTTGGCGCAGTCGGGCAGGGGCGCCGACCAGGCCGCGGCGTTTCGGCAACGGTGACGGGCTGGATTCCCGGCATTTAATTATTTGTGTAAGGTTCGCGGCCAGGGCGGCGACCAAGATGCAGCCTCATGGAATCGACGTCGCTGTCGGCTTCAGGGCAGGCGCACTCCAACCACCTTTAATGAATGGGAATGAAATGAATGCAAAATCAAGCGCCGGACCGCTACGCGGCCTGATCGCGGCGGCTGTCCTGGCGATGGGGTCGGGATCGGTGTTCGCGGCCAGCATGACCGTCAGCGTGACCAATCTGACCCGCGGCACCTGGTTCACGCCGCTGTTGATCAGCGCCCATCCCGCCGGCTTCAAGAGCTTCACTGAAGGCACGATGGCCAGCGTGGAAATCCAGAGCGTTGCCGAAGCCGGCGATACCACGGGCATACAAGCGACGCTGCCGGCGGCATCGAGCAAGATCGTCGATCCCAACGGTGGTCCGCTGAAACCCGGCGGCACCGTCACCAGCGCCAGCTTTACCGGTGGCGCCGGCACCGCCAACACCCAGTTGACGATCCTGGCGATGCTGGTGCCGACCAACGACGGCTTTGTGGCCCTGAACGCGATCGATATCCCGACGGCGCCGGGCACCTATACCTATAACGTCAGCGCCTACGATGCCGGCACCGAAGCGAACGATGAGAAGAAGGCCGCCGCCGGCGGCATCAACCAGCCGGGCATGATCTTCCCGGCGTTCCTGAACGACGCCAGCGGCAAGCTGGCCGCCACCATCAACCCGAGCGCCAGCGGCTTTGCCAACGCCACCAAGGAGGGCTTTGTCCATATTCATCGCGGCATCGTGGGCAGCGCGCCGGGCGGCGTCAGCGCGCTGGACAATACGGTCTATCGCTGGCTCAATCCGGTGGCCCGCGTTGTGCTGACGGTCAAATAAGGGGACGCCATGCATACTCCTCAACTTGTTGGCCGCCGTCTTTCCCGGCGGCTGCGCGCCGGACTGCAGTTGACGGCGCTGGGCGGCGCGCTGCTGCTGGCCGGCTGCAGCGGCTCCGACGCGCCGGTCGCCAGTACGCCGCCGCCGCCACCACCCGCGCCCACCACGGCAACGTATGAAGTCACGCTGGTCAATCTCACGGCTGGGCAACCGCTGTCGCCGATGGTGGTGGTGGCCCACGGCGACGCCTATTCGCTCTTCAAGGTGGGCGAGGCGGCGAGCGTCGCGCTGGAACACCTGGCCGAGGCGGGCGATGGCACGCAGTTGCTGGCGCAGGCGAATGACTCGAAATCCGTATTTGCCGCGGCGGCCGCTTCCACTGGGCCGCTGGTGCCGGGGGCGGGCAACAAGTCCATGGTCACCCTGACGGTGCCGTTGACGGCGCTGCCCGCGCTGCAGGTCTCGATGGCCAGCATGCTGGGCAATACCAACGATGGCTTCGCCGCGATCAATGCTCAATCCATCGCGACGCTGGCGGTGGGTGCGACCGTCGACACGCGGCTGATCGCCTATGACGCGGGAACCGAACGCAACGGTGAAACCGCCGACGGCGTGCCGGGACCGGCGACCGCGAACAGCGGCGGAAAGCGCGAGGGCTTCAACGCCACCCGCGACGACGTGGTCAATACAGTCCACGTTCACCCCGGCATCGTCAGCGTGGACGGCGGATTGCCGGACTCGGCTCTAACCCAGCAGCAGCGTTGGGACAATCCGGTGGCGATCCTGTCCATCAAGCGTACGCAGTAAATTGCGGACTGGGGCGCCGGCTTGCCGGCGCCTTTTGTGCCGGTGGGCGGCGGTGGTCCGCCTTGAAGCGCTTACCGCGCTTGCCGTCAGCCGCCGCCGGCTTGTTCGGCGCGCTTCGGACCGGCTGCGGGGAAGTCCGGCGTGGTGCGGGCGACATTGTTGACGTAGTTGGTCAGGATGTTCAGCCGGACGGCTCAGCGTTCGAAGCGCACCGTCTGGGCGACGTAGTTCAGCGTGATCTTATATTTCTTCAGGAAACCGATACCGAGCGAAACGCCGGCGCCGACGCTGTCGGTGGCGGTGCCGAAGTCGGTGTAGGCGGCGCGTTGATCCCGCACCGTCAGCGCGCCGACCGTAAACTCCGGCGCCTCGCCAACGACTATCGCTTGTGCGCCGCCATGGCCCATGGTCTGCGCCGGCTTTGCTTCGGCCATCAGCTTTTCGATGCCGAGCTCCCTTGCCGTGGCCGGTGTAATGATCATGTCATAGGTGCCGCCGGTGTCGATCAGGGCAGGCACCGTCTTGCCACCGATGTTGAGCGCAATGACGGGTATCCCTGTCGTGAGCGACATGGGCACGTCGCGCGGATCTGCCGGCTGCGGCAGCGTTTCCAGGTAGACCAGTGCGTGCGGATAGTCGATGACGATGGCCTTGCCTTCCAGGTAGGTGCGGCCCAGCATGCCCGCGGCCGGCGCGCCGTCCGGACCCGTCATGCCCAAGGCGATCGACTCAAACGCCACCACCGCTTCCGCTTCCTGTCCGACGCGCAGGCGCACTGTGTCGGTATTGTAGTTTTGCGGCTGGGTGGCGCCGAAGGTCGCTTGTGGGACCGGGCTCGGCGTGAGCGTCAGTCCGATCTGCTCGGCGTAGGCCTGGTCGACGATCGACTCGGTGGTGCCGCTGTCGAGTATCATCCAGGCCTCCGGCAGCTGGTTGACCGAGACCTTGAGGTAGACAAAGCCTTTGTGTAACATGGATGGCAATATATGCGTTTGCGGCGGGGGCGTTTCCGCGGCCAGTGCCGGTGGCACTGCCAGTGAGGCACTCAGCCAAAGGCTCGCCGCCAGGATGGCGCGCGCGCATGGGCGCAGCAACATGCTCGATTTCAATTTTTGCATAAGGGATTCCAGAAAGGGGCAGCGGCACTGCTCAACTGGACAATAGCAAACTTTTAAATCGGGAAATACCGTCACGCAGCACAATTCAGTCTTGCGGCAAACAGCCATACAAGCGTCGCTATTTCGTGCGCTCACCGAGGCAATGGGACAGCATGTCGGCAAAGGCGATCACCTTGGCGGCGCGCTGGCGGTGGCCGGGCCAGACGAGGTTGATGGGCAAAGGGGCGATCGACCACTGCGGCAACAACGACCGCACCTGCCCGTTTTCGAGTTCAGCGCTCGCCATCCAGCTGGGCGCGTAGGCGATGCCCATGCCGTCGAGCAGGGTGGCGCGCACGACCTCGGAACTGTTGCTCTGAAGCGCGCCGTGGGCCGCCACAACCGCAACAACGGGCACGCCGCGGCCTGAGGCTTGCCCAATCGGGCGCGCGCTGGACAGCGCGCTCAGCAGCGCGACCAGCAGCTGCAATGGGTCCAGTTGGGCGTATTGCTGAGTTTGTGGCGGACGTTCAATGCAACATGCTGTACTGCGCCAGATAGGCGGCGGCGCCGGCCAGATAGCCGATCAAGGCAAGTCCGCTGATCTTGCGCAGGTACCAGATGAACTGGATCTTTTCCAGGCTCATCGCGGCGACCCCGGCCGCCGAGCCGATAATCAGCATCGAGCCGCCGGTGCCTGCGCAATAGGCAATGAAATGCCACAACAGGTGGTCCATCGGGAACTGCGCGGTGCTGTACATGCCCATCGAGGCGGCCACCAGCGGGACGTTGTCGACGATCGCGCTCAGCAAGCCCAGCAGGACGACGATGACTTCCTGGCGGCCGACCGCGCGGTCCAGCCATTCGGCGAGCGACTTCAGGATATGGGTGTGTTCCAGCGTGGCCACCGCCAGCAGGATGCCGATGAAGAAGACGATGGCGCCCATGTCGATCCGCTGCAGCGCGCTGGTCAGCGACAAGGCTTCCTTCTGGGCGACATCCTTGTTCCGGTGTATCAGTTCGCCCACCAGCCACAGCAGGCCGAGGCCGAACAGGATGCCCATGAAGGGCGGCAGGTGCGTCATCGTCTTGAACAGCGGCACGGCCACCAGGATGCCGATACCCAGCGTCAGCATCAGCGCCTGGTCCGACGCGCTCGTCGCGCGCGCCTGGCCGGCGTTGGGCGCCGGCGGCGCGAAGCTGCGGCCGCGCAGCACAAAAGCCGAGATCGCCAGCGGCACGAGCAGATTCACCAGCGACGGCATCAGCAGCGAGCGGACGATGCCGGTGCTCGACACCTGGCCGCCGATCCACAGCATGGTGGTGGTGACGTCGCCGATCGGCGACCAGGCGCCGCCCGCGTTGGCCGCCAGCACGATCATGCCGGCGAAGTAGAGCCGGTCTTCGGCCTGGTCGAGCAGCTTCTTCGACAGGGAAATCATGACGATGGTGGTGGTCAGGTTGTCGAGGACGGCGCTGAGGAAGAAGGTCACCAGGCCGACCAGCCACATCAGCGACGTCAGCCTGGTGGTCTTGATGCGCGAGGTAATCACTTCGAAGCCGTTGTGGGAGTCGACCACCTCGACGATGGCCATGGCGCCCATCAGGAAGAAGACGATCTGGGCGGTGGCGGCCACCGTCTCGTCGAGTCTTTCCCCGACCAGGCGCGGTTCATCGACGCCCAGGGCGTAGATGGTCCACAGCAGGCCGGCGCCGACCAGGGCCGAGGCGGACTTGTTGACGCCGATCGGATGTTCCAGCGCGATGGCGGCGTAGGCGATGATGAAGACGACAATCAGCAATATGAGCATGTTCTATTTTCCACAATTGAAACAGGCACGCAAGCGCTGCCACGGTAACGGGCACGGCGTGCAATAGCGATCAGCGAGGAGACGGCGGGAAGAGGATGTTTTGCCTGCATGGACGCTACTCGACCGCGTGGCGGCCCGACCATCGCATTCCTGTCGCGCCGCTTGGCGCGATCACCCTAGTGTCCCGAGTTGCAAATTCGTTGAATAAATACGGCGATAATCGCCGCAATCCTGCGTCACAAATGCTCGCAAGGCCTCGGCCTTGCTGTGCTTTGTTCCTTGGCTTGCAACGATTTCGCCATATTTGTCATCAACGAATTTACAACTCAGGACACTAGTGAACTGTAACAGTCCACTAGTTGCACTTTAGCACATAGTGGGCATTTCTCAAACGCGCCCGTCGCCGGGGGGCGCCGCCGGGACGGTCGCGTTGGCCAGCTGTTGTTGCGCCAGCACGGTGTACAGCGGCGCGCTGATCACGTGGGAGACGGTGCGCGCCACCATCGCGCAGGCCATCAGGCTGAGCACCATCGCGTGGCCGTCGACCATTTCCATGACGATGATGAAGGAGGTCAGCGGCGCCTGGGTGGCGGCGGCCAGGAAGCCGACCATGCCCAGCGCGATCAGGGCGGTCGCCTGCGGCGAATGCAGCAGCAGCGCGATATCGTTGCCGAGCGCGGCGCCGATCGCCAGCGAGGGCGCGAAGATCCCGGCCGGCACGCCCGACCAGGTGGTAAGCCAGGTTGCGACGAACTTCAGCAGCAGGAACAGCGCCGGCACGCCTTCGCGGCCGGCCACCATGTCGCGCGTGTGGCTGTAGCCGCTGCCGAAGGTGGCGCCGGCCGAGACCACGCCGATCACTGCCACCAGCAGGCCGCACAGCCCGGCAAACAGCACCGGATAGGCACGGCGCAGGCGCGACAGCGCGTCGCCGGCCTGGCCGCCCAGCGAGGCCTGCAGCAGGCGCGAGAACAGCCCGCCGGCCAGGCCGCTGGTCAGCGCGACCAGCGCGCCGGGCAGCAGCAGCGACAAGTCGATGCCGCTGGTGTGGATGATGCCGAAGTAGGTGGCGTTGCCGTAGACCGAGACCGCGATAAGGCCGGCCAGCACGATGGCCGACATCAGCAGGCCGCTGCTGCGCTGCTCCGGGGTGCGCGACAATTCCTCGATGGCGAACATGACCCCGGCCAGCGGCGTGTTGAACGCCGCGGCGATGCCGGCCGCGCCGCCGGCCACCAGCAGGCCGTGGGTGCTCACCGACGAGCGCTCCGGCAGCCAGCGGCGCACCGTCAGCATGATGCCGGCGGCCACTTGCACCGAGGGGCCCTCGCGTCCGAGCGACAGGCCGGCCAGCAAGCCCCAGGTGGTCAGCCCGACCTTCGCCAGGCTGAGCTTGAACGATACCAGCCGTCCGGTCGCCTGCGGCGGCGCCAGCGGCTCCAGCGCCGCCATCACCTGCGGTATGCCCGAGCCGGCGGCGGCGCTGAAGTGGCGCCGGGTGATCCAGACGATGGCGGCCGTGCACAGCGGGGTCCACAGCAGCGCCAGCCAAGGTTTGACGTGGAACCCCTGCATGAACAGCGACAGCGCCTGTTCGCCCAGCCAGGTGAAGCCCGTCACCGCCAGCCCGGCGGCGGCGGCGGCGGCCACCACCAGGGCGCGGGTGGCCCAGATCCGCCAATTGCGGAATTCCCGGTTGAATGCGGCGGTGGTGTTGTGCTTGTTTATTAGCATGAGATAGGGGGAGGTAAAAAAAATCCTCGCCGGTACGAGGATCAAAGCCTTTACAGGCGCTGCTGCGAGAATTGGACATGTCGCTCAAAACTACATTTGTACAAATATACTTTGGTGCAATATAATTTGTCAAATGTACCCATCAATTATTTCAAGCCGTTGCGCGCGCCAGCGGCGCCGCATCGCTGGGCTGTTGCTTTGCCTGGTCGCAAGCCGTATGTGGGCGGCGCCCGCTGCACCGGCCGCCACCGAGCTGCCGGCGGCGCTTCGATCATTCGCCGCGCTGGCGCATAGCCGGCCGGTGTTTTGCTCGCAACGAGACAGCAGTCCGCCGGCCGCCTGGCTGGCCATGCCCGCCCAATGCGCCTGGCGCGGCAGACTGGTGATGCGGCGTTGGGTCGCGGACAGCCTGGGCGTGTCGTCCTGCATCAGCACGCCTGCAAGGTGGTGGCATTGGCGCGCCGCGCTCGCCGGCGCGCCGCCCTGGCCGGTCTGGAACGCCCGCTGGCGCCGCCAGGCGTGGGTGCAGCCGAGCGAGGATGGGGACGGCAGCCGGCGCGTGGTGCTGTTGGCCCGGTCCGGCGATGGCGGCTGGCTGGCCACGGAATGGCGCTGGACGCCGGGCGAGCGCGCCGCGACGCGCGCCTGGGAGCAGCAGCGGTGGCAGGAGCTGCGGCGCGACGTGCTCGTCGCGGGCGACGCGGCCGAGGACCTGGAAGCGCCGCCGCCGGCGCTGCAGGACATCTGGCGGCGCCATGTGCGCGGCCGTGCGGCCGAACGGGTCGGGCCGGCGCTGGTGTGGCAGGGCGAGCACCAATGCCTGCGCCTGCTGGAGGCCGATCAGCGCGATGATCCAGCCATGCCCTTGCCCTTCGCGCGCGAGGATAGCCGGCTTGAGCAGCGCGCCGCGATCCAGGTGCAGCTGGCGCGCTCCGCGCCGGGCGCGACCTGGCCGGCTTCGTTCCACTTGATGCTGCCGACCTTGCCGCAGCAGCGCAGCGCCACCTATGCCGCGATCGCCCGCAGCGGGCAAGTGCTGGTGGGGCGGCTGTGGCTGCCGCTGAAAACCGGCCAGGCGCCGCTGCGCGCCCGTCTGGAAGTGGCACTGGCGGCGCCCGCCGGATCGGCGGCGGAGACGCGGGCGGTGTCCTTGCTCGACCGCGAGCTGGCGGCGCTGGCGGCGTTGTGGACGGCCGATCATGAGCGCTGAGCTGATCTCGTGGCCGTTGTGGCTGGCGTCGCCGTTGGCCTTGTTGGGCGCCGGCCTGCTGCTGGCCCAGATGCTCGGGCTGGCGCTGGAGTCGCGCGGCCTGCCCAGGCTGTACGGGGCGGTGATCGCCGGCCTGGCGCTCGGCGTGAGCGGCCTGGGCCTGATCGACACCGCCGTCGCCACGCAATTCCAGGAATTGTTCAATGCCGCCACCGCCCTGGTGCTGTTCGAGGTCGGCCGCAAGATGGACCTGGCGTGGCTGTGGCGTAGCCGGCGCCAGGGCGCCAGCCTGCTGCTGGCCTGCGTGCTGCGGGGCGCGGTGGCCTGCGCCTTGCTCGTGCTGTGCGGGCTCAGCTGGAGCGAGGCCGGTTTCATGGCGGCCATGCTGATCGCCGCCAGCCCGATCATCTACGCCTCGATGGTGTCCGACGCCGACGCCAGCGGCGTGACGGTGTTCGCAGGCGCCAATTTCGTCGGCCTGGGCAATGTCATGGCCTTGCTGGTGCTGGTGCCGACGCTGGCCTGGCTCAAGGCGCGCGACGGCGGCGCCCTGACCGGCTACGGCGCCGAACTGGCGCGGCAGTTGGGCCGGCTTGGCGGCGGACTGGCGATCGCGCTGCTGTGCTACGGGCTGTACACGCTGGCGACACGGCTCAGCAGGGCGCGCGCGCGCATGCGGCCCGGCATGCTGCTGGCCGCGCTGCTGATGGACCTGGGCCTGTGTTCGGTCAGCGCCGCCAGCGCGCTGCTGTCACTGTTGCTGATGGGGGTGTTGCTGCGCAACGCCGAAAAGCGCGACAATGTGTTCCAGGCCGAGCTGCGCACCGGCCAGGACATCGGCTACGCGCTGTTGTTCATGATGTCGTCGTCGCTGGTGCAAGTGCAGCAGCTGTTGCACTGGCAGGCGCTGGGCGTGGCGCTGCTGCTGTTCGCCGCGCGTATCGCGGCCACCCGCGTCGCGCTGGCGCCGGCGCTGGCCTGGAGCCGGCCGAAGAAGAACGCCCTGGCGATTTCGATGGGCTCGCTGGTGAGTTTCGGCGCCCTGATGGTGGACAATTCGATGACCGGCTATCCCGGCCTGAGCGAGGGCGCCAACCAGATCATGGCGGCGCTGTTGGCGCTCAACGTGCTGGTCGCGCCGGCACTGACCTGGTACGGGCTGCGGCTGGCCGGCGAACACCACGAGGAGGACAGGCATGACTGATCGGGCAATGGCCGACGCGCAGGCGGCGGCGGTGGCGGGGCAGGGGCCGGCCTATCTGCCGCCGTTCGCCCACTCGCGCCTGGGCACGATGGGCATCGAGCTCGAGCTGATGGTGCTCGACCGCCTGACGTTCGACCTGCTGCCGGCGGCGCCGGATATCCTGCGCCTGCTGGACCTGCAGGACAAGCGCTGGATCGCCACGCCGGAAATCACCACCTCGATGCTGGAGGTGGCCAGCTCGGTGCTGGAAAACTACCAGCAGGCCGAGACCGAGCTGGAGGAAATCCGCCGCAGCGTGGAACGGGCCGCGTTCGCGGTCGGCGCGGTGATCGCCGGCGGCGGCGCCCATCCGTTCCAGCGCTGGAGCGACCAGCGCATCTACCCGAAGGACCGCTATCGCGCCTCGGCCCGGAAGTTCGGCTACCTGGCCAAGCTGTTTACCGTGTTCGGCATGCATGTCCATGTCGGCGTGCCGAGCGGCGACGAGGCGGTGCGCCTGTGTGCCTGGCTGACCCAGCGCGCGCCGCTGTTCATTGCGCTGTCGGCCAATTCGCCGTGCTGGCAGGGCGAGAATTCCGGCTTTTGCAGCGCCCGCAGCAACGTGGTCGGGGCCTTTCCGATGAGCGGCACCATGCCGGCCCACATCCGCAGCTGGGGCCAGTTCGAGCAGCACTTCGCCCGCCTGGCCGGGCTGGGCATCGTCGGCAGCATCAAGGACTTTTATTGGGACGTGCGGCCCAAGCCGGAATTCGGCACCATCGAGCTGCGCGTGCTGGACACGCCGCTGCATCCGGCCTACGCGGCCGCGCTGGCCTGCTACGCGCGCGCGCTGTGCATCGAGGCCTACCGCCAGCCGGGCCGCTGGCCGGCCGACGACGGCCCCGAGCTGTACACCTGGAACCGCTTCAACGCCGCGCGCGACGGCATCGACGGCGTCTGGATCGATCCGGAGAGCGGGCGTTCCAGCACCATCGCCGACGTGATCCACGCCGACATGGCCCGGCTGGCGCCCAAGTCCGACGATCCCGGCTTCGGCCGCGCGCGCGCCCAGATCGAGCAGTTGCTGCGCGACGGCGGCCAGGCGCGCTGGCTGACGCGGCAACTGGCCGCCGGCTACGGGATGAACGACCTGGCCCGTCATGCGAGCGAGCTGTTCAGTCAGGAGGCGACGGATTTGCACGGTTTCCCGGGGACGGGGCGATGACGTCGCCGCCGCTGCCGGACGATCTGCGGCGCTTCATTCTGACCAGCGTGGCGTCGGTGCCGCACCTGGAGGCCTTGCTGCTGCTGCGCTCCCAGCCCGAGCAAGAGTGGGACAGCGCCGCCGTCGCCCAGCGCCTCTACGTCGCCGAGCGGGCAGCGCGCAGGCTGCTGGAGGAACTGTGCACCATGGGGGCCGTGGCCTGCACCAGGACGCACAAGCGTGTCACTTATCGTTACTGGCCGCGCCACCCCGAGCTGGCAGCCATGATCGACCTGCTGGCGCAGGCCTACGCGTCGAACCTGGTCGTCATCGCGGGACTGATACACTCCAAAACCGATAGGCAAGCCCAGCAATTTGCCGATGCCTTCACCTGGCGAAAGGACGTTTGACATGGCGCAGACCATTTATGGACTTTGCACGCTGACCTCGCTGGCCTGCGCATGGATGTTGCTCACCAGCTACCGGCGCAACGGCGTGCGCCTGCTGTTCTGGAGCGGCCTGTGCTTCATCGGCATGTCGGTCAACAATGTGTTGCTGGTGCTCGACAAGCTGGTGTTCCTGCAGGTGGACCTGCTGCCCTTGCGTCTGGCCAGCGCCCTGGCGGCCCTGCTGTTGTTGCTGTATGGCCTAATCTACGAAAACAAGTGAGGCGAGCATGATCAATTTCCTGACCGGCGCCATCGCCATGGCCTCCTGTGTGATTGCCTTGTTCTTCTTGCGTTTCTGGCGCAGCTCCGGCCAACGGTTTTTCCTGTATTTCGCCCTCTCGTTCCTGGTGGAGGGGGCGCACCGGATCTATTCGGCCTGGGATGGCGCGACGAACGAGGATTCGCCTTACCATTATCTGGTGCGGCTGCTTTCCTATGGCCTCATCCTGTGGGCCATACTGGAAAAAAACTGGCCGCAGCGCGGCGCCGGCGATTGAGCAATTCTTCACCGTGCGGGATGGCGGGCGGGCGGTTTTCGACTATCATTCCGGCATGTCATCCAACAATCCAACCGAAAACAAGTCTGCCGACCCTGCCGGCGCTGCCGAATTGTCCTCGCCCACCAGGGTGTTGAGGCAGTTTCGGGTCGTCTTCAACGCCGTTAAAACCCATTTTCGCAATGTCGAGAAAGCCGCCGGCATCGGCGGCTCGCAGTTGTGGGCGCTCGGCGTGGTGCAGCAGCGGCCCGGCATCGGCGTCGGCGAACTGGCCCGCGCGCTGGACGTGCACCAGACCACGGCCAGCAATCTGCTCAAAAGCCTGGCGGCCCAGGGATTGATCGCATTGGACAGGAACGGCAGCGACCGGCGCGCCGTCACCGTGACCTTGCTGCCGGCCGGGCAGGTACGTCTGGGCAGCGCCCCGGCGCCTTTTGTCGGCGTGCTGCCCGATGCATTGGCGACCTTGGACGCGGCGACGCTGGCGCGCATCGAGCACGATTTGGGCATCCTCATTTCGGCGCTGGAGGCAGGCACCGCAGGCGCCGACATCCCGCTGGCGGACTTGTAGGCCATTCCTTGCGATGCAATTGACGGACTGAGCTGACAATGATCAAACGACCGCTCGCAGAAGCTGATTTAATTTGATTCATATCAGGGTTTTTCCATTCCGGCCTATTCAAGATAGTAAAACTGCGCGCGCCGCTGGCTCCGCACAAACCGTCCTCTGCACGAGGCCGCTTGGGTATCCGAGTCATCTTGAAATAAAAGGAGGGTGCAATGAGCGCCTTGACCAAGCTTGCACTCGGTATGATGGGGCGTCTGAGGCCCAGTCCGGCGAAAGGGGATTCGGCACATTCCATCGCTCTGCCGCCACCTGCCAAGGAGGGCGGAAAACCATTGTACGAGGTGCTCGCCAAGCGATGCTCCTCGCGCGCATTCGCGCAGACCGCGCTGCCGCTTTCGCTGCTGTCCGATCTGTTGTGGGCTGCCGATGGCATCAATCGAGCTGACGGCGGCCGTACGGCCCCTTCGGCAATCGATGCGCAAGAGATAGACGTCTTCGTTGCATTGCCAACCGGCGCCTACCATTATGTCGCCGCTATACATGAACTGCAATTGGTCGCTGCCAGCGACTTGCGGAAACTCACTGGCTATCAAGACTTTGTCGACGAGGCGCCGCTTGACTTGGTGTATGTCGCCGACTATGCGCGGATGCGCATGGTCCCGGTCGCGATGCGCGAATCGTACGCCTCCGTTGCGGCGGGCGCGATTGCGCAAAACGTCTACCTATTTGCGGCAAGTAATGGCTTGGCCACGGTATTGCGAGCCTGGATTGATCGTTCCGCGATTGCCGATGCGTTGGGCTTGAACCACGACCAACAAGTGTTGCTGTCGCAAACGGTGGGATACCCCCGGAATGCCACCTGATGGTGCATGCGTAAATTGAAGAGCAGATGATGCGGGTGAACGCTGCTCATGGCATTGACGCGGCTACACTCGGAGGATGGGAAGAGATGACATGAATCATATCCAGCGGGGAGCGTTTGCGAGATATACGATTGCACTGCTGATATTTTCCATCGCGTTGCTGTTGAGACTAAGGATCGCACCGGTCGAACACGGATTGCCGTTTCTCACATTTCATCCGGCAATGATTGTTGCCTTCTACTTGTGCGGTATTTGGCCTGGCATTGTTGTCTCCGGCCTTGGCGCTGCAGTCGGCTATTTCGTCTTTATGCAGCCGGGCGCTTACTATTCCGCCGGGGAGGAACGCGAGATCGCGACGGCCATGTTTCTTGCCTCGGCATTGATGGTCGGCCTGGTCAGCAGGAAGACGCGCGCATCCATGTCGTCGCTGAGGAAAAGTGAGCAGCAATTTGAACGGATCCTGGAAGATCAGACCGACCTTATTTGCAGGTTTCGTTCTGATGAGACCATCCTCTATGTCAATGATGCGTTTTGCCGGTTCTTCGGCAAGTCTAAAGAAGAACTGGTCGGCAAAAGGTGGCATCCTCTTGTAGCGCGCGGGTACTCCACCACGGTCGTTGAGCAGTTGCGGAAGCTTGCGCCGGAAAATCCAGTTGTCACCATCGAAAATCCCGTTATCGCTGCGGGCCAGGTCATCCGCTGGGGCCAGTTTGTCAACCGGGCGTTCTTTGATGAAGCTGGAAAAGTCGTAGAGATTCAATCGGTGGGGCGCGATATCACCAAGCAAAAGGAGTTGGAGCTGGCGTTGGCCGCGAACACAAAGGAATTTAGAGAGTTGGCGGAGGCCATGCCGCAAATTGTCTGGATAACGCGCGCGGATGGACGGAATATCTACTTCAATCAACAGTGGGTCGACTACACCGGGCTTTCGCTGGAAGAGAGCTATGGGCATGGATGGAACAAGCCATTTCATCCGGACGATCAGAAACGGGCCTGGGATGCTTGGCAAAATGCCGTCAATCGTCGTGGCATCTATTCCCTGGAATGCAAGTTGCGACGTTTTGACGGGGAATATCGGTGGTGGCTGGTTCGTGGCGTGCCTGTGTTCGACCAGGAAGGCAAGGTCCGCAAGTGGTTCGGCACTTGCACGGACATTCACGAGTCCAAGGAGGCGGAACGCGATATGCAAGTGGCCGCGACAGCCTTTGAAGCCAACGTCGGGATCATGGTGACAGACGCGGATTCCCGGATACTAAGAGTCAATCGGGAATTTTCAGCGCAAACGGGATATTCCACCGACGAAGTGCTGGGCAAGACACCGAAAATTCTGCAGTCCGGGCGACATGATGCGGGCTATTATGCGGCCATGTGGGAAAGCATCAATCGCACTGGATCATGGCAAGGCGAAGTATGGGATCGTCACAAGAACGGCGATATCTGTCCCAAACTATTAACCATCGCGGCCGTCAAAGGCAGTGATGGCGCGGTAAGCCGTTACGTCGGCACGCATATCGATATCTCGGAGCAAAAGTCGGCCGAGGAGAGAGTCAGGATCTTGGCGTTCTACGATCCGCTGACGCATCTCCCCAACCGCCGCTTGCTGATGGATCGTCTCGAGCAGGCAATGTCTTCCAGCTCGCGCAGCGGACGTGGCGCGGCATTGATGTTCATTGATCTGGACAACTTCAAGGCACTCAACGATACGCTCGGGCACGCAACGGGAGACTTGTTGCTGCAGCAGGTCGGGCGCCGGCTGGAGGCCAGCGTACGCGAAAGCGACTCTGTGGCGCGTTTAAGCGGCGATGAGTTTGTGGTCATGCTGGAAGATTTGAGCATGAATGAAAGGGCCGCGGCGACCCAGACGAAGGAGACCGGCGAGAAGATCATTGCTGCCCTCAACGAGCCTTACGATCTTGCCGGGAAAATGCATCACAGCACGGCAAGTATCGGCTGCGCCGTATTTTTCGGTCACAAATATTCGGTTGAGGAATTGATGAAGCAGGCCGACATCGCCATGTACCAGGCGAAAAAAGACGGCCGCAATGTCAGCCGATTTTTTGACGAACAGATGCAAAAATCGATCAACTTCCGTGTTTTACTTGAAAACGAATTGCGTACGGCGCTACATTTGGGTCAGCTTCGCCTGTATTACCAGGTTCAAAGGGATTACTGCGGCCATCCGTTGGGAGCGGAGGCACTGATCCGGTGGAAGCATCCTGAACGTGGGCTGATCTATCCCCTGGACTTCATTCCTCTGTCGGAAGACAGCGATTTGATACTGCAGATCGGGGCGTGGGTCCTGGAAACCGCTTGCGCCCAGCTTAAGGCATGGCAAGGTAGCGCGACAACGTCAGAACTGGTTCTCGCAGTAAATATCAGCCCCAAGCAGATGCGGCAGCACGACTTTGTCGACCAAGTGCAGTCCGCCATGCTGCGAAATGGCATTCCCCCGCATCTGCTGAAATTGGAATTGACAGAAAGCATGTTGTTGGAAAAAATGGAAAACACGGTTTCGACTATGAATTGCCTGAAAAAAAGCGGCATTCAGTTTTCTCTGGACGATTTCGGGACCGGCTATTCGTCATTGCAGTATCTCAAGCAGTTGTCGTTCGATCAGCTGAAAATCGCCGAGCCCTTTGTGCGGGATATTGCGTTCGACGAGAACGACAGGGCGATCGTACGGACCATTATCGCGATGGGACACAGCCTGAACCTTGATGTGATTGCGGAAGGAGTCGAATCGGATGAGCAGCGACAGTTCCTCTTTAAGAACGGCTGTGATCACTATCAAGGCCATTTGCTTGGCGAGGCGTTGCCGATTGAGGAATTCGATCTTCTGCTGATGTCGTTGGATGGGCATGGCGCCGATCACAAAAACGACGCGACTGCTGCGTGACACACGATAGCCGCCATCGAGACGAAGAACCGGGAAGCGATCAAACAGCAGGCGGCGCCGGCGCCCCGCCCTGGCAAAGCAGGGGCCTGGAAAGGCCGGGCCGTTGGCGGCCGCTCAATTGCGTCGATCGTGTATGCTGCCCGTCGCGCTGCGCTGGTCCGATGGCGTGGCGCGGGCTGCCGTCCTGGCCGGTTGTGTGATCTGGTCGGACCACAGCGGCGGCGCCCGCTCCGCCGAGGACGAATCCCATTGCAGCGGGCTGCACGCGCCGGCCGGGTACGGCGGCAGCCATGGCAGCGCATGCCTGATGTGGTCTGCCAGCAAGGCTTCCATCCAGGTGCGTAAGGCTGTCTGCATGTCGATACTGATGCTGGCGACGTCGGCGATGTAGGCGTCCAGGCCCGACAGCGGCGCCGTGGGGACTGCAGGCGTGCCGTTGTGATGCAGTGCTCCCGGTATCGCCGAAAGCAGGTTCTGCGTCATTTCGCGGGCGAAGCGCGTATTCAGTTTGGCGATCCGCGCGCCGCAATCGACGGCCTGTCGTGCCAGGCGGTTAAAGTGGCGCAGTTGGCGGTCGGGCTGTTCATCGGTCGCGGTGTTGCTTGGAATGTCTGCTGCGGACTCCATGCTATTCTCCTTCGGTAGTCGACGCCATGGCGTCGAGGTGGCGGATGGACCTTCAATGTAGGTGTGTTGCTGGCGCAGGCGCTGGTGCTTACTGACTTGCATCAAGTGGGGCCCGATCGCCGCGATTGTCACGGCGGGTGCGCGCCTTGCGCATCTTGAGTCGCTTGACCCACCAGCCATAGTCGCCCAGCGTGTCGGTCGCCAGGTGCTGGTCGTTGCGGCTCACAGGCGGCGGCTCAACGCCTTGCCGCAGGCAATAGGCCTGCGCCGCCGACAGCGATTCGCGCTCTAGCAGTTCATGGCAGATCAGCATATGCCGGAAGGCTTTGTTCATGTCTGTCTCCAGTTATTCCGGTCGTTGCCGGGAGTGCCTACCCTACCTGTGTTTGCGCGCCGCGGCGGCCGCCAACGTGTGGCAGATCAAGTGTCCGATCGTTTCTGTCCCGCGCAAGGACAATGCCGGGGTCTGGCCCCACGTTAGGTCGGCGCAGCGCGCTGTCCGGCGCGTTGATGACGCCCTTGCCGTGGTGCGTCAACTGGAAGCCGAGCCGCGCATGCGGCAATGGCTGCGGCAGTCCAAGGGCGTGCTGATTATCCCGGCTTATGGCCGCGCGGCTATGACGCATGCCTGCTTTGGGCGTGGCCTGTCGCCGCACGATAGCGCCGCTGGCAAGGTGAGCTATCCGCAATCGCAGCCGCTGCAGCAGGCGCTGGCGGCCACAACCCGTCCCAGTAGCGCGCGCTACGCTGCGGCCGAATGCCGCCGGCTCGGCGTCAAGTCCGCGCCGCTCTGCCGCCGGCGAGCTTGGCGATACCTGTCAGGCAGTGCAGCGTGATGTCGCGCCTGTCCCTGGTCAACAGGCCCTCGCGCGCCAACTGGTCGAACAGGCGTCCGACGAATTCCGGCGTGACGCTCAGGTAGCCGGCGATGTCGTTGCGCGACAGCGGAAGGTGGAAGCGACTGGCGGAACAGCCGTTGCCGTGATGTACTTGGGACAGTTGCAGCAACAGCGCGGCCAGGCGCTTATCCGCCCGTATCGCTTGCAGCGTCAACAGGGTGCGCTGTTGGCGGCGCAGGTCCGCGGCCAGCAGCGCATGTTGTGCGGCACGTCGTTGCGGCTGTCCGCGCGCAGCGCCGCCGCGATCCCAGCGGATGCAGCAGACCACGCTTTCCTCGAGGGCGATCGCGCTGCAGGCATGGCGCTCAATGCCTATTTCATTGAGTCCCAGAACGTCCGGCGCCAGCAGGAAGTCGATGACCTGGGGCGCGGCGCGGTAGGGTACAGGCCCCTGCAGCTTGAAACTGCCGGCGCGGATGCTGTAGATGCGATGGCCGGTCGCGTCGCCGACGCGATACAGCGCCTGGTTGCGCGCCACACGGATGCGTTTGTCGGCCTGCCCGGGCGTGTCTTGCGGATCAAGGCAGAGCAGGGGATGCGGGCAGCGTTCGCACTGTTTTTCTCCGGCAATGTTCGGCATATTTTGATTTCAAAAGTATCGACATCGGGCCAGGGCTGGAGGATCAGAGGATTGCTTCGATTCTTAGCTACAAGTCAATAGTAACTACTAATAGCTGATTTATCAATAGGCGGCTTGCATGTGGAGATGCCCGTGCGAGCCAATCTCTGTAATTTCAAGTTAAGGGAACGAGCGATGAAGCCAGCGCACGGCGCCATCGTCGCGCGACCGTCAGACCATCGAAATCCACGTCGCGCTGGCCGAAGGCGCATTTTATTTCGAAGCGCGGCGTTTGTTGCTGGCGCCGTTGTCGGCACAAGACTTGCGCGCCATGCTCCGCGGCCGGCGCGCTAGGGCGCCGGCGCCAGCCTGGTGTGCACGAAGCGCCGGAAGTCCTGCTCGGGCAGCGGCCGGCTGAACAGATAGCCCTGGTACAGCCGGCAGTCCAGCGCGGCCAGAAAGTGCCGCTGCGCCTCCGTCTCGACGCCTTCGGCGATGATCGACAGCCCCAGGGTCTGGCCCAGCGCCACAATGATGCGGGCGATGGCCGCGTCGTTGGGCGCGCTCAGGATGTCGCAAGCGAAGCTGCGGTCGATCTTGAGCTGATCGAGCGGCAGCCGTTTCAGGTAGGACAGCGACGAGTAGCCGGTGCCGAAGTCGTCCAGCGAAAGACGGATGCCATGCAACTTGAGCACATCCATCTTGCCGATGACGTCGGTGAGATTTTCCAGCAGCATGCTCTCGGTCAGTTCGAATTTGAGCTTGCGCGGGTCGGCGCCGCTGCGCTCGACGATGTGCAGCACCTGCTCGACGAAGTCGGTCTGCAGGAACTGGCGGCTGCTGATGTTGACTGCGATGCTCAGGCTGACCAGGGCGGGCAGGCCGCGCCAGATGCTCAACTGGGCGCAGGCCTGTTGCAGCACCCATTGCCCCAGTGGCAGGATGAAGCCGGTATCCTCGGCCAGCCCGATGAATTGCTCGGGCTCCACGGTACCGCGCAGCGGGTGGTTCCAGCGCAGCAGCGCCTCGGCCCCGGTCACCTGGTTGGCGTGATCGACCTGGGCCTGGTAATACAGTTCGAACTGGCCATCGCTGAGCGCCTCATGCAGCTCATGCTCCAGCTGGACGCGGGTGTTGACCACGATCTGCATGCTCTCCTCGAAGAAGCGCAACATGTTGCGCCCGTGTTTCTTGGCCTGGTACATCGCCAGGTCGGCGCGTTTGAGCAGGTCGTCGACGCTGACATTGTGATCGGAGAACATGGTGACGCCGATGCTGGGCGAGCTGCGGCAAGTGCGACCGGCCAGCTGATAGGGACGGTTCAGTTCGGCCAGGATGTCTTCGCCGATCGCCTGGGCATGTAGCGCAGCTTCCCGGCTGTCGGTATTGAGTTCCTCCAGCACCACGACGAACTCGTCGCCGCCCAGCCTGGCCACCGTGTCGCCGGCGCGGACGCAGCCGGGCAGGCGTTCGGCCACCTGTTGCAGCAGGCGGTCGCCCTGGTCGTGGCCCAGCGTGTCGTTGAGCAGCTTGAAATTATCCAGGTCGATGAACATCAGGGCGCTGAATTTGCCGTTGCGCTTGGCGTTGCCGATCACGTGACGCAAGCGGTCGAGCAGCAGCCGCCGGTTCGGCAGGCGGGTGAGCGGATCGAAGAACGCCAGCTGGCGGACTTCCTCCTCGGCCTGCTTGCGCGCGCTGATGTCGGTCTGGGCGCACACGTAGTTGCAGATGCGCCCCTGCGGATCGCGGATCGCGCTGATCGTGGTCCAGGTCGGATAGATCTCGTTGTTCTTGCGGCGGTCCCACAACTCCCCCTGCCACGCACCGCTGTGGTGGATGGTGTTCCACATGTCGGTGAAGAACGCTTCATCGTGCCGTCCCGATTGCAGCAACTTCGGGCTGCGGCCGATCACCTCGCTGGCGTCGTAGCCGCTGCTGGCGGAAAACGCCTGGTTGACGCGGACGATGATGTTGTGGCTGTCGGTGATCAGCATGGCTTCCTGCGACTCGAAGGCGACGGCGGCAATGCGCAACTGCTCGGCCGCGTGCTTGCTGTCGGTGATATCGAGCGAGATGCCCAGCAAGTAGGTGGCCTTGCCGTCGCCGCCGCGCAGCGCGAAGCGGCGCGTGCGCAGGTAGCGGATCGCGCCCGACGGCAGCCGGATCGGCTCTTCGTCGATCTCCACCGCCTGTTCGGAGGCCAGCGTGCGGCGCTCGGTCGCCATGCGCAGCTCGCCTTGTCCCGTGCCCAGCAGATCGATATCGTTGCGCCGTATCACCTGTGCCCTGGGCAGGCCCAGCAGCAGTTCGCCGGCGCGGTTGAGCATCAGGTAGCGCAGATCGTCTGCCCGCTTGACGAACACCATGGCCGGCATGTATTCGATGATGGCGGCCAGCAGGTGCTGGGATTGCTTCAGTTCGGCGGCGCGCGCGTGCACCTGCGCCTCCAGGTCGGCGGTGGCCTGGTGCCGCGCCGCGTCGGCCGCGCCGTGCGCCAGGTCCATATTGTCCATCTTGAGCGCGACCCTTGCCAGCGCCCGCGCCACCCGGCGCGCCTCGGTCAGCCTCAGCGGGCGTATCGTCGACGCCCGGCCGCTCGCCAGCGCCAGCGCCAGCGTGTGCAGGTCGTCGAGCGCCTGCCGCAGCGCCTTGCCGCGGACGCTGGTCTGCCATGCGCCCAGGCCCGCCAGCAGCATGGCCGCGCCCAGGGTCAGCGCCAGCATGCTCCACAGCCGCGCCTGGACAACGGCCACCGGCACGCCGATGGCGACGCTCCAGCCGCTGGCCGGCGAGCGGCTGCCAAACTGAAACACCCGCCGGTCGCCGTCGGTGATGGCGAGCGGCGCGCTCGCCGCCTGGTCGCGCAGCGCCCGCAGCAGCGCCGGCGCGGCCTTCTTTCCCACCCGCTCCCGTTCCTCGCTGCTGCGGGCGACCACCGTGCCGCGGCCGTCCAGCACCGTGACCCGCCAGGCGGGCGGCAGCCCGCGCGCCGCCAGCATCGCCGAGAAGCGCGTCGCGGCCGCGCCGACATCGATGAAGTACGCCAGCCGGTGGTCTTCCCACACCGGCACGCAGACGCTCATGGTATGGGCGGCGCTGGCCGTGTCCAGGTACAGGTCCGAAATCACCGGCTGTTCGCTGGCGGCGGCGCGCGCCGGCACGGCGGGGTCCGGAGCGCCCGGCAGGCTGCTGCCGAACGGCCGCGTTGTATTGACCAGCTGCTGGCCGGCGGCAGTGGCCAGGCGCACATTGCTGGCCTTGCTGTGCCGCAGCGCCCACTGCGCCTGCTGCTGAAACGACCACCAGTCGTGCAGGCGCAGCGCCGGCGCGGCGGCCAGCGTGCTGGCCAGGGTCTGGTAAGCGTCGAACTCGGCGTCGATATCGCGCTGCAGCGAACGCGCCGCCTGCTGCGCTTGCTCACTGACCAGCGTGCGCTCGGCCAGATAGGCGCAACAGGACAAGGCCACGCCGGCTGCCAACGCCGCCAGTACCTGCGTCGCGACGACGCCGCCGAGGGCACTTCGTATGGTGTAGGCGTTCATGTGACCCTTATCAACGGCGCGCGACGAAGGCTCCAGTGTGGCTGCCTGTGGCGGCTTGGCCTTGATCACTGTCACGCCGCCGCCGTACGCGGGAGAAATGATAATGAGCAGGGCGCGGCACGCAGGAAAGCGGATACAGTATAGCCACGACTATCTTGGGGGGACGTATGCGCAGCGAGCTGGAAGACGCCAGGGAAGCAGAGCGGGCGCGCATCGCGCGCGAGCTGCATGACGAAGTGGGACAGGGGCTGCTGGTGTTGCGCATGGACCTGGTGCGCTTGCAGCGCGAGTTCGACGCCTGCCAGCACCCGGCGCAGGCGCTGCTGCGGGAGGGGCTGGCGCGGCTGGACCAGTCGCTGGGCAGCGTCCGTATGATCATCAACGATCTGCACCCGGTGGTGCTTGACCAGGCGCTGGCCGACGCATGCGCATGGCAGCTGCAGCAATTTCGCCTGCGCAGCGGCTTGGCCTGCAAATTGCGGGTGACCGGTGCCCCGGTCGAGCTCGATGCGCGCTGCAAGATGGCGATGTTCCGCATCCTGCAGGAGTCGCTGAACAATATCGTGCGCCATGCGCGGGCCAGCAACGTCACGGTGGTGCTGGCGCAGTCGCCGCAGCAGTTGGAGTTGACGGTCATCGATGACGGCGTCGGCCTGGCCCGGTCCGGCGCGGATGCCGGCACCCGCCATGGGATACTGGGCATGCGCGAACGCGCCGCCATGCTCGGCGGGCAGCTGCGCATCGCTACGGTCGCGACCGGCGGCGTGGTGCTGCATGTCGCGATCCCGCTGGCGCGCGAGCGGCGCCACAGCGGCGACGACCGCCGCCGCGACGACCGGCACGGGCCTGATCCGCAGCCGGGGAATTTGCCGCCGCATGTCCTGTAGTCCCCGCTGCCGGCGGTGACGGGCCGCTTGGCGTTAAAGTGACAATCATCATGGGCGCCGGGGCTGGAAGTCTTTAGCATTCCAGTATCTGCCAGACGCTGCCGGTGGCTGGCTACGACCACGACCCCACGAGGACAACTTGAAACTCATACCACCCAATCCGCCCGCTGCCGGCGCGCCGCCGGCGCTGCCGAAAAAATGGCTCGGCGCTGGCGCCGACGGGCGCGACGCGCTGCCGGGGCGGCGCATACGCGTGGCCCGCAACGGCGTGCTGTACCATTGCGGCGACGCCGTCAAGGAGGTGCTGTACGTGGTGCGTTACGGCGCCTTCAAGACCTGCAGGGTCGACCTCGGCGACAGCCTGCGCATCACCGGATTTCAGATGAACAAGGAATTTCTGGCGCTGGAAGCGCTCGGCTTGCGGGTGCATCGTTGCCAGGCCGTGGCGCTGGAGGACAGCGAGGTCTACGAGGTGCCATTCCTGCAGCTGGCGCAGGCCCATCTGGTGCTGCACGAACTGCTCAGCGACGCCGGCGCGCAAGTGCGCAACCTAGCGCAGATGCTACGCTGCAGCGGCGCCGACCAGCGCCTCGCCGCGTTCTTGCTCAATATGTCGCGCCGCTTCAGCGCGGCGGGTTACTCGGCGCGCAGCTTCCGGCTGCAGATGGCGCGGGTCGACATCGCCCAGTATCTGGGGCTGACCGCCGAGAGCGTCAGCCGGAGCCTGGCGCGGCTCTGCGCCGAGGGCGCGATCCTGACGGACCACCGCTTGATTACCGTGTGCGACTGGCCCCATCTCTGCCGCATCGCCGGCAGCGAACGCGCGGTGGCCGAATTTGCCGCCGGCGATCGTCTGGCCGCATGAAGCACCCCGAGCAGGAACTGCTGCAATCGCTGCGTTGGCCGCAGCGGCGCCGGTCCGCCGCGGCGGCGCCATCCTGCCTTGACTGCCCGGTGCGTCGCCATTGCGTGCCGGGCGAGCTCGACGACCAGGACTGCGGCGTCATCGACCGCCTGGTCGGGCGCCGGGTGTTTCTGCCGCGCGGAGAGCATCTGTACTGGATGGATCAGGCGGTGGTGCCGAAGCTGTATGCGATACGGGTCGGCCAGTTCAAGATCTATCAGCTGTCGGACCAGGGCGTGCAGCGCGTCGCCAGCTTTCAGGCGGAAGGCGACATCCTGGGCCTCGACACCATCGGCGTGGCGGCGCAGCGCTGCAGCGCGGTCGCCCTGACCAATTGCGTACTGTGCGAGTTTTCCTATCCGCGCCTGACGCATGCCCATCTGGCGCACGCCGACATCCTGCCGCAGCTCGACAGCCTGTTGAGCAGGGCATTGGTACGCGAGCAGTGGCGCGCGTTGCTGGTGCGCGACGGCAGGGCGGACCAGAAGCTGGCCGGGTTCCTGCTGGCCCAGGCCTTGCACCACGGCGCATCCGGGCAGATGCGGCTGCAACTGTATTTGCCGATGACGCGCCAGGACATAGGCGACTACCTGGGCATGATGCCGGAGACGGTCAGCCGCCTGCTGCACCAGTTCGAGCGCGCCGGCCTGCTCGCCATCAACCGGCGCGTGGTCGTGATCGTCGACCCGCAGGCGCTGCGCCGGCTGGCCGATGGCCTGGCCTAGCGCCGCGCCCGGCGGCCGCGCCGGTCAGGCCTGCCGGCAGATTTCGCCCGCACTGTCTTCCTGCGCCGGCGCCGCTCGCGACGCCGCCGCGGCAATGTGCGAACTGGCGTCGGCCACGGCTTTTTTCATGCGCAGCCTGGCCACCGGGGTCGCCAGCGGTTGATAGCGGGTCAGCTGGTCGTAGATCGACAGGATGGCTTCCGCCGCCAGCGCCAGCTGGCCTTCGCTCAGCGAGGCCAGCTGAAAGGCGACGTCGGCCGGCGTCGAGATGCCGGCGGCGCCTATCAATTGCAGCAGCGCGCCGAACTCGGCGCGGCTTTCCTGCGGCAGCTCCCTGGACTTGAGCGTCTGTAGCGACGGACTGCAGGCGCGCGACAGGCGCTGCGCGTGCGCGCCCGGGCCGGCCAATTCCTGTAATGCATGGTTAAAGATAATCCAAGCGGCGGACATGGCTGTTCCCTCCCGGTTATTGACAATCGAAGTGGTCCAGGCGCGGCATGCGCTTGAGCGCGCGCAGGCTCTCGCGGTCCAGGATGCGGATGGTGCGCTGGTCCAGCTGTATCAGACCGTTGGCCTCCAGTTCCATCAGGCCGCGGCTGACCGTTTCCTGCGCCATGCCCAGGTAGCTGGCGATATCGGCGCGCGCCATCGGCAGGTTGAACTCGGCGGCGGAGTAGCCCATGCCGGCGAAGCGATCGGCCAGATCCAGCAACAGCCTGCCGAGTCGGCCGCGCGTGGTCAGGCCGGTGCGGCTGATGGCCGGCCTGGCGCGCGTGAGCTCGCGCGAGATGGCGCTGTACAGGCCGCGCGACATGCCGGGGCAGGTCCTGGCCAACAGCTGGAGCACCTGGGGCGGTATTTGTATCAGGTCGACGTCGCTGAGGGCGACGGCGCCGCTGGCGTGGCAGCGCGTGGAAATGCCGTCGATCCCCAGCAGCGCGCCGCGCAGGGAAAAGCCGACCACCTGTTCAACCCCGCCCGGGATACTCAACACCGCCTTCATGAAGCCGCTGTTGAGCACATACAACTGCCGGAACGGATCGCCGGTCTGGTACAGGCGGTCGCCGACCCGCAGGCGCAGGTGCTGGAAGCGCAGGTCGGGCGGCTGGCTCTGCAGGTCCGCGCAAATGCCCAACAATTTGCACAGTTCGGCCAGCGTGGACTGCCGGCTTGCCGCCGGCCGGGTCACGTTGTCCACGGCGGACAGCCTGGGGACGGAGGCGGGGGGGGCGATCGAAGGGTAAACGGAAAACATGCTGATCTCCTGATAACTAACAATCGGCGTGGCGCCAGGTTCGGTGGCGGAACGGGGAGCGCGGTAATAATGGGTCTTTGGCGGCATGGCACAATGCCCCGGAATGAAACTTTCCTCAATGAATCGGTGAAATTACGATATTCAATTTGTCAATCGGAGTCGTCTGATAAATGGTATGAGAATTGGCTGGTTCGAAACGATAGCAATTTGAAATAATTAATAGATAAGTGATCTTGAACAGTTTTAGGGGCCTCGGACGTTGCCGCAGGCAACTAGCTGTCGCCTGCCTACGACAAACTTGCATGACCGATTGGGCGCGCGTGCGTTCCCAACCGTTGCCGTGCACCGACATGGAGAACTGCATGGGATATGTGTTTACCTGTTCGATCGACGACGGCCATCCGTCCGATGTGCGGTTGGCGGATCTGCTCGGGCGTTACGCCTTGCCGGCGACCTTCTATTTTCCTGTGGCAAATATCGAGGGAGCGCCGGTGATGCCGGAGGCGCAGATGCGCGCCATCGCCCGCGATTTCGAAGTCGGTTCGCACACGCTCGACCATTGTTTTCTCAGCCGGCTGGGGCAGCGCGAGGCGGCGTTCCAGATCGCCCGCGGCAAGCAGGCGCTGGAGCAGATCCTCGGCCAGGCGGTGCAGGGTTTTTGCTATCCGGGCGGCGCCTATCGAAGCGGGCACCTGGCGCTGGTGCGCGATGCCGGCTTCGCCTACGCGCGCACCACCCACAACCTGTTCCTGGGGGCGGGACGCGACCGCTATGAAATGCCGACCACCTGCCAGTTCTATCCGCACCGGCGCGATGTCTATCTGCGCAATTTTGTGCGCGGCGGACATTGGCTGGAGCGCTTGCCCGGCCTGGCCATCGCCGTTCGCCAGCAGGATTGGCAACGGCGGCTGTATCTGCTGCTGGACGCGGCGCAACGCCGGGGAGGGGTGTTCCATTTGTGGATGCACGCGCTCGACATCGACCGCTTGCAGGCATGGCCGCAGCTGTCGGACTTCCTGGCTTACGCGGCCAGTTGCACGCCAAAATCGGCGCGCCTGAGCAATGGCGAGCTGGCGCAGCGCTCCTTTTCACTGTAATCGGCGGCGCGGATGGCCGGATAACGCTGCCGTGCACAAATTTTTTTTTGTGGAAAAATTTCCTAATGGAATCAATTGGCTGGAAATTTTAACAGCAATGATTTATTCATTAATGTTATACGATAATAAAATTTAAAATGGTTAAGTCGATGGAATCGTTCAAGTAAGCACTGTTTTAAACAATTTCCTGCCGTTCGCGCCGGACAGTCAACGTAACTGGAAGAAACAGGTCAGGTGTTTTCTCCATGGATTTTTGATTTTTTTTGCTGCTTTACATTTTTCCATGGAAATTTCATAATGTGAAATTTTCCTTGTAGCGACAAATTGTTTCGTCATAAGATTTGCCCACAATAAAAAACAACTAGGGCTTTTTTTATGAACCGAAATTTGTTTTTTGCAAGGGAAATTGAGCTATGCATTTGAAATCCATCCAACGATCGTTGGCCACGCTGTGGCCCATCGCCGGACTGATGTCCGTCGCCGCCTGTGGCGGTAGCAGCGGTCCGGCCTCCAGCGAGGCGGCGCCGCCGGCGGTGCTGCTGGCCCAGGGCGTGACCACCGCATCGAACGTCGTCAACGCCGCCAGTTGCAACTACGCGGACGTCAGCGCCGCGGTGCGCAATGCCACCGGCGGCATGTCGGTGCAGATACCGGCCGGCACCTGCAACTGGGGGACCGCGCAATTGACGGTGCCGGCAGGCGTCTACCTGCGCGGCGCCGGGCGCGACTCGACCACGATACAGCGCGGCGGCGCGGTGGCGCGCGGCACTTACCTGGTCGCCTACGATTGCTCCAACGGTCAGGTGGCGGACTTCTCCGGCATCACCCTGGTGGGCAATGGCAATGGCACCATCCGCGACGCCGGCCTGGGCCTGCTCAAGGGGTGCCGCGACTTCAAGGTGACCAACTCGGGGTTCAACCGTTTCGTCTATGCCGCCATCCATGTCGGCGACGCCGCCAAGCAGCGCGGCGTGATCGCGCAAAACCGCTTCAACGACAATTTCAGCAAGGATCTCGGCGACCTGGGCTATGCGGTCGAGATCACCGGCGGCGGCGACTGGCCGGCGCTGGCGCTGGGCAGCCAGGACGCGGTCTACATCGAAGACAACAGCTTTAGCGGCAATCGTCAAAGCGTGTCCAGCAACAATGGTGCAAGCTTTGTGTTCCGTCGCAATACCGTGGCGGCGACCACCGGCACCAAGGACTTCTTCATGACCGACGTACACGGCTTGAGCACCGCGGCCCACGGCACGCGCAGCTATGAAATTTACGACAACACCTTCCAGGCCACCGGCGTCAGCGGCCAGGTGCGCGCGGCGATCAACATTGCCGGCGGTGATGGCGTGATCTTCAATAACGCCGTGCCGGCCGGCTACAGCCGCGCCGTCGAGCTCGATACGGACGGTTTCGTCTGCGGCAAGTATCCGGGGCCGGATCAGATCCGCTCGCTGTATATCTGGGGCAACACGGTAAGCAACCCCACCTATCCGGGCGGGCTGCAAAACCACTGCGCGGCATCGATCGGCGCCAACCGCGACTACTTCCTCAGCGCGCGGCCAGGCTACACGCCTTATGCCTATCCGCACCCGTTGCGGGCGGCGGTCAGTCCCGCACCGGTCGCACCGTCGACACCGCCAAGCACGGCGCCGACCTGCAGTTATCCGAATTGGGCTTGGGGCCACAAATACCGGACCAAGGATATCGTGCGCTATGCCGACAACGGCAAGTTCTATCAGGCCACCCACGACAATCCGGGCTGGGATCCGACCATCAGCACCTACTTCTGGAGTCCGTACGCATGCTCGGCAACGGCGCCGGCGCCGGCGCCAACGCCGACGCCAACGCCAACGCCAACGCCAACGCCGACGCCAACGCCAACGCCGACGCCAACGCCAACGCCAACGCCTGCGCCTGCGCCGACGCCGGCGCCGACGCCCGCTCCCACGCCGGCGCCAACGCCGGACCGGGTCGCGCGCAGCTGCAGCTTCAATGACGTCAGCAGTGCGGTCAGCACGGCGACCACGGGCATGAACGTTTCCATCCCCGCAGGCGATTGCAACTGGGGCGTCCAGCAGCTGACGCTGCCAGCCGGCGTGGCGCTGCACGGCGCTGGCCAGGACAAGACCATCATCCGCAGGCAGGGATCGGTGCCCAACACCAGCTACCTGGTGGCCTTCAACTGCCAGAACGGTCAAGCCGCCGTATTTTCCGGCATGACACTGGTGGGCAACGCCAACGGCGCGATTCAGGACAAGGGACTCGGGCTGCTCAACGGCTGCCGCGATTTCCGCGTGCATGACTCGACCTTCAAGAACTTCGTCTTCAGCGCGGTATATGTCGGGGATGCGCCGGGCCAGCGCGGCGTCATTTACAACAACAACTTCCTCAACAACTACAGCGCCGACCTGCGCAACCTGGGGTATGGGGTGGTGGTGTATGGCGGCGGCGCCTGGCCGGCGCTGGACCTGGGGTCGGCCAACGCCGTCTATGTCGAGAACAATTACTTCTCCGGCAATCGGCACAACATCGCCTCCAACAACGGTTCGGCCTATGTGTTCCGTTACAACCGCGTGGTCGGCAACGATCCGGCGAAAGACTATGCGATGACCGATGCGCATGGACTGTCGTCGTCGTCACGCGGCTCGCGCAGCTTCGAGGTGTACAACAACGACTATTCCACCAATATCAGCGGCGGCTTGCAGCGCACTGCGATCGGCATCCGCGGCGGCGACGGCGTCATCTTCAACAACACCGCCACCGCAACGATCAGCCGCACCATCGAGTTGATGGTCGAAGGTTTCGGCTGCGGCACCTACCCGGGGCGGGACCAGATCCGTTCGCTGTATATCTGGAATAACTCGGCCAATCCGCAGAACGGCTACACCACCAACGGCATCGACAACACCTGTCCGTCGTCGATCGGCTTGAACCGCGATTACTTCCTCGCCGCCAAGCCGGGCTACACGCCTTACACCTATCCGCATCCGCTGCGTCTGGTGCGCTAGGCCCCACGCGGCGCCGGACCGCCTCAGCGCGGACCGGCGCCGCGCCGCTTCTCGGCCGGCAGGCGCAGCCGCGCACGCCGGTCGCCCATCAGCAATCTCAGCTCGTCGATGCTGAGATTGCTCACTTCATGCATGCGCAACAGCAGCGTCGCGCCGACGTTGACGCGGCGGTTGCGGATCTTGCTGATCGTCGGCGCCTCGATCTCCAGCAGCCGCGACAGCGCGGCATCGTTCTTCAACTGCAGCCGCTCCAGCAGCGCGTCGAGCAGCCGGGCGGGATCGTAGGGCGCCGCCGGCGGTGGCGTGGTAGGGCTCATCGCCGCAGGCTCCGCTTGCTCAGCATCTGGCGCAGCAGACCCCACACGAACAGCGTATTGGTGACCAGGTAGCGGCCGGCCAGCCTGCGCGGTTCATGCCCGAGGCGGTACAGCCATTCCAGGCCGTGATGCTGCCACCATGGCGGCGCCCGGCGCAGCGTGCCGGCATGGTAGTCGAAGGCGGCGCCGACGCCGATCATGGGCGCCTGCACGCGGCCGCAGTGGGCGGCCATCCAGTATTCCTGTTTGGGACAGCCCAGGCCGACGAACACCAGGTTGGCGCCGCTGGCGTTGATCAGCGCGACATCGAGATCGTCCTCGTCCTCGGTCATCCGGCGGTACGGCGGCGCGATCGCCCCGGCAATCCGCAACTGCGGAAAATGGCGCCGCAGCGCCGCCTGCAGCGCCGCCAGCGTGGCGTCGCTGGAGCCGTACAGGAACACCGACAGAGCGTTGTCCTGCGCCGCGCCAAGCAGGCGCCACATCAGGTCCGGGCCGTTGATGCGCTGCTGCGGCGTGTGGCGGAAATGCCGCAGCGCCCACGCCACCGGCGCGCCGTCCGGCGTCGTCATGTCGGCGTTGCCGATGACGCCGCCAAAGGCTGGATCGCGCGCACTGGTGACCACCGAGTGGACATTGCACATGCAGGCGTAGCGGCTCTCGCGGCGCCCCCCCCAGTCGAGCAGCCTGGCCAGCGCCTGCTCCCAGTCGATCACATCAATCGGGCTGGTCAGTACGAGTTGGCGTTCGGAAGGCATGGGGTTCTCCTGGTTGTGGGGTGAGCAGGCTGTGGTAGATGGCTTGCAGTTGCTGGAAATTGCGTTGCGGCGTGTAGTGCCGCAGGTAGCGGGCCCGCGCCGCCAGGCCCATATTGGCCATCGCTTGCGGATGGCGCAGCGCCCAGCCGATCTTCTGCGCCAGGTCGGCGGCGTCGCCAGGGGTCACCAGCAGGCCGGTGACGCCGTCCTCGATCAGCTCGCCCAAACCGCCGTGGGCGCTGCCGATCACCGCCAGCCCGCAGGCGAACGCCTCGATCACCGCCAGGCCGAACGTCTCCAGGCAGGTGCTGGGCGCGACCAGGAACAGGCTGTGCTGCATCCGCAGCCGCACCTGCGCGGGCGCCAGCGCGCCCAGCCATTGGGCCGGGGCCTGCTGCTGCACCAGCGGCGCCAGCGGGCCGTCGCCCGCCAGCCACAGCCGGGAGCGCTCGTCGCCGAGCCGGGCCATGGCGGCCAGCAGCACCGCCACGCCTTTTTCCTCGGACAGGCGGCCGACGAACAGGCCGCCGCTGCGCGGGCCGGCGGGCGGCGCGCCGCCATCGCCGACGAAGTTGGGCTTGAGGTGCAGCCGCGCCGCGGGCAGGCCGCCGGCGATGAACAGCTCGCGGCTGAAGCGGCTCAGGGCGATGTAGGCGCCGACCCGGCGCCGGTAGCTGCCCAGCAGCCGGTGCGCCGACAGCGCCGCCACCGCCACCCCCGATTGCAGCGCCGACCCGTGGTAGCAGCCGTGCACCACCGCCCGCCATGGCAGGCGGCCGACGCACGCCAGGCAGGGGCTGCCCTGGCGCAACAGCATCGCCTGCGGACACAGCAGGCGGAAATTGTGCAGCGTCTGCACCACCGGGATGGCGCGCCGCGCCGCCGTCCAGTACGGCGCCGCCGAGATCAGCGGGTAGGTGTTGTGGAAGTGGATCAAGTCCGGCCGCTGCTGCGCGCACAGGCCGGCGATGTCGCGCGCGGCCCGCGTCGACCAGAGCGTCGCCAGCGCGGCCGCCGCGTTCGCCCGCGGCGACAAGCCCGCCAGCTCGCCGTTGTCGCGCCGGTACTCGCTCACTTGCATGCCATGGGCGCGCAGCAGGGCCGTTTCCGCCTCCACCACCACGTCCTCGCCGCCGCGCTGCTGGTAGCGGTTGTGCACCACCAGCACGCGCAGCGGACGGTCGCCGTCCGGCCGGTGGTCGGGCGGCCGGCTCATGGCGCGTCCGGCGCGGTCGCGCCCGCGTGGGTGGCGGCCGGCGCCAGCGGGTTGCCGACCAGCGTCAGGTAGCGCTGCCCCAGCAGCGCGGCGGCGCGGGTGTTGAGGTGATTGGCGTCCTTGTACAGGGCGGTGTTGCCGATCGACGTCAGGCAGCGGGCGGCGTCGCAGGAGGCGCGCTTGGGATCGATCACCAGCAGCGCCGGCAGCTCCACCCGCAGCGCGTCGATGACGCCGTCCATCGAGCCCTGTTCGCTCAACACTTCGGCCGCGCTCATGTCGCAGTCGCTGGCGGCCGGTATCCATCCCCGTTTCCTGAACAGCACGCAGCGCGACAGGTCGCGCGGCACCGAGGGGTTGTCCTTGAACACCACCAGGGTGGCGCCGGCGGCCGTCGCCAGCCGCGCCACCGCGCGCAGGCGCGCGGCGAACAGCGCTTCCTCGCCCTTGTATTGCCAGCGCCCGGCCACCACCACGTAGCGGAATTGCGGCGCCAGCCGCAGCAGGTCGGCGTTGCGGCGCTGGCAGCTGCCGGCCGGCGCCGGCGCCGGCGGCGGCAGGTCGAGCGGATCGCAACTGCCCTCGACAAAGTACACCGCGCGCAGCCCCGCCCGGCGTGCCAGCAGTTCGACGAAGGGCTTGAAGTGGTGGGCGTGGGAGTCGCCGTACAGCAGCACGCTGGGCGGGGCGGCGCCGTCCGCGCCGAAGGCGCAGCGGCGCCGCAGGTGCGCCAGGCTGACGCCCTGGTATTCGCCGGCGCGCTGGGCGCAGTCGCCGGCCAGGTCGCGTTCGAACGAATAGCTCGACAGCAGCTCGCGGGCGTCGGCCGAGAAGCGCTGCGGCAGGCCCTCGGTGCCGTAGGACACCAGGCCGACCAGCAGAAACACCGCGGCCGGCGCCGCGTAGTAGCGCAGCGCCCCCTGGCGCAGCGGCGCCCGCTGCAAGCGCCGCGCCGGCAGTTCGACATAGCGCCAGGACAGCCAGGCCAGCGCGAACATGGCGGCCACGGCGGCGACACCGGGCGCGCCGGCCAGGTCGATCCGGCGGTAGCGCAGGAAGGACAGCACCGGCCAGTGCCACAGATACAGCGAGTACGACATCAGGCCGATGCGCACCAGCCAGCGCTGGCGCAACAGCGCGCTGACCGGGTTGTCGCGCGCGCCGGCGTAGATCAGCAGCGCCGCCCCCAGGCATGGGGTGAGCGAGTGCAGGCCGGGGTAGGGGGTGCCGCGATTGAGCCACAGCATCGCCGCCAGCGCCAGCGCGGCGCCGCCCAGCGCGCACAGCGTGGCGCGCGCGCGCGACGGCGGGGCGGCGCGCGCCGCCAGCCACGCGGTCAGCGCGCCGATCAGCAGTTCGTGGGCGCGGTAGGGCAGCAGGAAGTAGCTGCCGACCACGCCGGTGCGCGCTTCCGACAGCGCCAGGCCCAGCAGGGCCAGCAGCAACAGCAGCGGCGCCAGCAGCGCGCGCGCGCGGCGCCACAGCAAGGGCAGCAACAGCGGGTAGAGGAAATAGAACTGCTCCTCGACCCCGAGCGACCAGGTGTGCAACAGCGGAAACTCCTCGGTGCGCTGGCCGAAATACCCCCAGCTCAGCATGGAGAAGAACAGGTTGGACACGAAGCCCCACGAGGTCGCCAGCGAGGTGGTGTAGAACAGGTAGTCGTTGGGCGTCATCAGATAGCTGGCCGCCGCCAGCGTCGCCGCCGACACCACCGCGTAGGCCGGCAGGATGCGCATGATGCGGTGCTGGTAAAAGCGCGCCAGGCTGAAGTCGCCCCGCTGCAGCGCCTGCGTGATGACGCCGGTGATCAGATAGCCGGAGATGACGAAGAACACGTCGACCCCGGCGAAGCCGCCCGGCAGCGCGGCCGGCGACAGGTGGAAGGCCATGACGGCCAGCACCGCCAGCGCGCGCAGGCCGTCGATGTCGGCCCGGTAGCCGCGCGCTTCAAGCGGCCGCATGGCGCACTCCGGTGGGCGGCAGCTTGCAGGCGCCGACGAACAGCAGCGCCAGGAACAGCACCCACATCTGCCCGCGCGGCGAGACGTAGGACGCCTCGGCCATATTGTGCAGCATGTAGGGCAGCACGAACGCCAGCGAGAACGGCGCGCAGCGCGCCGCCAGCAAGCCGCGCCGCAGATGCTGCAGCGCCCAGTTGGCGAACAACAGCGCCAGCAGCAGCACGGCGACGACGCCGCCGTTGACGGCCAGGTCGAGCACGCCGTTGTGGTAGCTGGAATAGGGCATGCCGGCCGAGGCGATCAGGTACGCATGGTCGTCGAAGCCCCAGCCCAGCAGCGGGTGCATGCCGATCGCCTGGTAGGCGTCGCGCCAGACGTCGTCGCGCCCGGTGAGCTTGCTGTCGCGGCCGAGCAGCGCGAGCAGCCAGCCGACGTCGATCGCGCTGCCGAGCAGGCGGAACAGCAGGAAGCCGAGCGTTCCGCCCAGCATGATGCCGATGTACAGGCGGCGCTTGGCCTGGCGCCGGGTCAGGTAGCGCATGCCGAGCACCAGCAGCAGCGCGGCCGCCGCGCACATCTTCGAGGTCACGCTGTCGGCGCCGGCCATGGCCATCACGGCCAGCACGCAGCCGGCCAGGTGCAGCCGGCCGACGCCGCTGCGCAGCTGGCCGTTGACCGCCAGCGCGCTGGCGTTGGCCCAGAAGGTGGTGAAGCCGAGCGCGCCGAGCGTGTTCGGGTGCACGGTCAGCCCTTGCCAGCGGCCCTGCCAGTCGACCGCCCAGGCCGGCACCAGCAGCACGGCGGCCACCTGCAGCGCCAGGTTCGCGCCCAGCACCAGGCCGATGTCGCGCGGCAGCGCGTTGACCTGGTGGCGGTAGTGCAGCGCAGCCGCCAGCGCGATCAGGATCACGCCCAGGTTGTGCACCACATTCATCGCCACCTTCTCCGGCAGATAGGTCCAGCCGGCGCTGGCGGCCAGCAGCAGCATCATCAGCAGCAGCGGCCAGTTGCGGCCCAGTACCAGGCCGACGCTGCGCGGCCGCGCCAGCAGCATGCAGGCGGAGCACGCATACAGGCTGCCGAGCAGCAGCAGGTTGGCGGTCGAGCTCAGCGTGTTGGCGCTGGAGGCGGCGGCGGCGGTCATGTCGGCGACATCGGCCACCAGCATGGTGCGGCTCGGCCCCAGCGTGTAGTTGACCGGCAGGCCGGAGCTGGCCAGCAGCACCAGCAGCGGCAGCGCCTTGAGGCGGTCGGGCCGGCGCAGCGGCAATGGGTTAGCGGTAACGGCGTGCATGGTACTCCTCGAAGTCGGCGCCGCCCAGGCAGCGCGAGAGTTGGCCGGCGGCGCCGGCCAGGCGCAGGGTCAGGGCCATGAAGGCCGGATAGCTGGCCAGGCGCAGCAGCGGCGCCAGCGCCAGGCCGCCCAGCAGCTGCAGCACTTTGGCGGAAAACCACAGCACGCTGGCGCCGGCCCGATAGCGCCGCACGAACACCCGGTAGTAGGTCTGGCCGCTGCGGAAGGCGCGCTGGCGCAGCCAGCGCGGCTGCAGCCGGACGTCGGTGACCGGCTCGCTGACCTCGGCCTCGGCGCACCAGACCAGGCGCCGGCCCTGCAGGTACAGCCGGTGGAACCAGTCGGTGTCCTCGCCGCCGGTCAGGCCGAAGCTGGGATCGAACCAGTCGCCGGCCGCCAGCACGGCGCGCCGCAGCAGGACGTTGCCGGCGCCGCCGCTGCGCACCGGCGCGCCGGTGTGCAGCGGCGCCTTGCGGAAGCAGGCCTGGCTCCAGGCCGGCGCGTGCGCCGGCAGCACGCTGTCGACCGGGCCGAACACGACGTCGGCCTGGTAGCGGCCGGCGCAGTCGAGCAAGGCTTGCAGCCATGCCGCGCTCGGCAGCTCGTCATCGTCGATGAAGGCGATGAACTCGGCATGGCACAGGCTCAGCGCGCGGTTGCGCGCCAGCGCGATGTTCTGCACCGGTTCGATCTGGTAGACCAGCGGCGGGCAGCCGGCCGCGCGCGCCTGTTCGACCGCGGGCCAGGCGCTGCCGTCGCCGTCGTTGTCGATCACGATCAGGCGCAGCGCGAGCGCGCCGTGTTGTTGCAGGGCCAGCGCCGCCAGCAGCCGGGCCAGCATGGCCGGGCGGCGGTAGGTGGCGATGCAGATGTCCACCGACGGCGGACTAGGCGGCGTGGCCAGCATGGCGTATCTCCTTCCAGATCAGTAGTGCGAACAGCAGTTCGCCGGCCAGCTGGCCGGCCACCGCGCCGGCATGGGCAAAGTAGTGCATCAGCACCAGCGCGGCGCCGACCGCGAGCGCGGCGCTGGGGAGGTTGAGCAGCGTCAGGGCGCGGAACTGGAATTGCATCTGCATCAGCTGGGCGCCGCCGCTGCGCGCCAGCTGGGCCACCAGCACCAGGCACCACAGCGTCACCATCGGCGCCAGCTGCGGCAGCCGTTGGCCCAGCACCAGCGGCGCCAGCCAGTCCAGCGACAGCAGCAGCAGCGCCGCATAGGCCAGCGCCAGCAGCACCAGCGCCAGCGTCAGCTGTCCGGCCAGCCGGCGCATGCGCCGCGGTTCGCTGGCGCGCAGCGCGGCCAGCCGCGGCAGCGCCACCTTGTTGATGGCCGGCAGCAGAAACGAGAACGGTGAAATGAACAGGCGGCCGATGTTGGCCAGGCCGGCGCCGGCCGGCCCCAGCACCAGCGCCAGCGCATAGGTGGCGCTCTGCGCCTGCACCCAGGTCACGCCGACGCCGCCCAGCGCCCAGCGACCGTGGCGCCACGCGGCCAGCCATTCGTCGCGCAGGGCGGCGCGCGCATGGCGCAGCGCCAGCGGCTGGCGCGCATAGGCGGCGGCGCTGGCCAGCGCCGCGCCCAGCGCATAGCACAGCAGCGCGCTGACGGCGCTGGGCGCCTGTCCCAGCAGCGCCTGCGCGCCCATGCCGGCGCCCAGGGTGGCGATGGTCAGGCAGTTCACCAGCAGGGCCGCGCGTTCGTGCCGCTGCAGATAGGCGTGGCTGACAAAGAATTCCGCACACAGCATGGCCGCCGCCGCCAGCGCGGTCAGGGGCACCACCTGCCAGTGCGGCACCCGCAGCGCCGCCAGCAGCAGCGCCGCCGCCAGCGCCAGCGCCATCAGCAGCGCGCCCATCAGCAGCACGCCGCACAGGGTGCGGCCGGCGAAGGCCGAGCGCGCCGTGTCGGCGCGGTCGGCCATCGACACCGTCATCTGGGTCAGCAGCACGGCGTTGCCGACGCCGATGTAGAGCATGCAGGCGCCGTAGCACAGGCCGTAGACGCCGAACTGTTCGAGCGACATGGCGCGCGCCAGGTACATATTGAGCACGAAGTTGCCGCCGCTGGCCACGCCCTGGTTGGCCAGGCTGACCAGAAACGCCCGGCCCACCGCCGGGCCGCGGCGGGCCGGCGCCGGCACCGCCGCCAGCTGGGGCGAGTGGCCGGCCATCAGTACGGCGCCTGCATGTCGGCGTACGGATGGCCCGGATTGGCGGCGCTGCCGTACAGCAGCCGCTGGCCCACCGACTGGGTGTCGAGCGCGCGCGCCAGCGCGTTGCGGCGGCTGCTGGCCAGCGCGCGCTGGAACGCATGGTAGGTTTCCTGCAGCCCCCGTTCGAGCGGGGTGCTGGCGCGCCAGCCGAGCCGGTTGATGCAGCCGACATCGAGCAGCTTGCGCGGCGCGCCGTCGGGCTTGCTGTGGTCGAAGATGATCTCGCCGCCGTAGCCGACCGTGCGGGCGATCAGCCGCGCCAGCGCGGCGATGGTGATGTCCTCGCCGCAGCCGATATTGATGTGCGACACGGTCGGCTCGGTGGCGGCCCGATAGGCCGCCTCGCTCAGCGCCATCACATGCTGGCAAGCCGCCGCCAGGTCGTCGACGTACAGGAATTCGCGCGCGGCGGCGCCGGTGCCCCAGACCGTGACCGACGGCGCGCCGCACAGCCGGGCGGCGTGGAAGCGCTGCATCAGGGCCGGGATCACGTGGCTGTTCTCGCTGTGGTAGTTGTCGCCCGGGCCGTACAGATTGGTCGGCATGACGCTGCGGTAGCGGGTGCCGTACTGGCGGTTGTAGCTCTCGCACAGCTTGATGCCGGCGATCTTGGCGATGGCGTAGGGTTCGTTGGTCGGTTCCAGCGAACCCTGCATCAACGCCGACTCCAGCATCGGCTGCGGCGCCAGCCGCGGGTAGATGCAGGACGAGCCCAGGAACAACAGCCGCTGGATGCCGTGGCGCCACGCCTCGTGGATGACGTTGGTCTCGATGGCCATGTTCGAATAGATGAACTCGGCCGGATAGCTGTTGTTGGCGTGGATGCCGCCGACGGTGGCGGCGGCCAGGTAGATCTCGTCGATGCGTTCGTGCTGCAGGAAGTGGCGCACCTGCAGCTGGTCGGTGAGGTCGAGCTGGTCGCGCTCCCTGGTCACCAGGTTGGCGTAGCCGCGGCGGCGCAGCGTGCGCACCAGCGCCGAGCCGACCAGGCCGTTGTGGCCGGCCACGAAGATTCTTGTATGCGGATTGGGGGTGCTCATGATGGCTCCTTAGGGGGCGGGGACAACAAGGGTGTCGGACAGCGCGCGGCCGCTGCCCGGCTGGGACTGCACCAGCGCCAGGTCGCTGCGCATCATCTCCCGCACCAGCTCTTCGAAGCTGCAGCGCGGCCGCCAGCCCAGCAGGCGCGCCGCCTTGCCGGCGTCGCCCAGCAAGGTCGGCACCTCGGTCGGCCGGAAGAACGCCGGGCTGACCCGCAGCACGGTCTGGCCGACGTGGCAGTGGCGCGCGGCCGGCGTATCGAGGCGCAGGCTGGCCACCGCGGCGCTCTCGTCGCAGCCGGCGCCGCTCCACAGCAGCGTGATGCCCAGTTCGGCGGCGGCGCAGTTGACGAAATGGCGCACGCTGTACTGGCGGCCGGTGGCGATGACGAAGTCGTCGGCCTGCTGTTGCTGCAGCATCAGCCATTGCATCTCGACATAGTCGCGCGCATGGCCCCAGTCGCGCAGGGCGTCCAGGTTGCCCAGTTCAAAGCAGTGCTGCATGCCGCTGGCGATGCGCGCCAGCGACAGCGTGATCTTGCGGGTGACGAAGTCCTCGCCGCGGCGCGGCGACTCGTGGTTGAACAGGATGCCGTTGCAGGCGTAGATGCCGTAGGCTTCGCGGTAATTGACGGTGATCCAGTAGGCATACAGCTTGGCGATCGCATACGGGCTGCACGGCGCGAACGGCGTGCGCTCGGACTGCGGCACGCTGAGGCTGGCGCCGTACAGCTCGGAGGTGGAGGCCTGGTAGTAGCGCGTCTGCGACGCCAGGCCCAGCGTGCGGATCGCCTCGAGCAGGCGCAGCGGGCCGAGCGCGTCGGTCTGCGCGGTGTACTCGGGCGCCTCGAACGAGGTGCCGACGTGGCTTTGCGCGGCCAGGTTGTAGACCTCGTCGGGGCGCACCGCCGCCAGCACCCGCGTCAGCCCGGCGCTGTCGGTCATGTCGCCGTCGTGCAGGAACAGGCGGCGCTGCGGGCCGTCGGCGGCGCGCAGCAGGTGGGCGATGCGCCCGGTGTTGGGCAGGGAACTGCGGCGCTGCAGGCCGTGCACCTGATAGCCCTTGGCCAGCAGCAGCTCGGCCAGGTAGGCGCCATCCTGGCCGGTGATGCCGGTGATCAGCGCCACCCGGGCCGACAGCGGCTTGGCCGACGCCAGGGGGGGATGCAGCAGGGCGGGGGTGTCATTCATCTCATTCTCCTGAAGTGGGCGCGGGATTGCGCGGTCAGTACACTTGCTTGCCGGTCCAGCCCTTGACGGCCGTCCACAGCACGATGCGCAGGTCCATCCAGAGCGACCAGTGCTGGATGTAGTACAGGTCCAGCTGCACCCGCCGCATCATCTTGTCGGGCGTGTCGGTCTCGCCGCGGGCGCCGTTGATCTGGGCCCAGCCGGTGATGCCGGGCTTGGCGCGGTGGCGCACCATGTAGACGTCGAGCAGCTTGCGGTACAGCTCGGTGTGCGACAGCGCGTGCGGGCGCGGCCCGACCACCGACATCTCGCCGCGCAGCACATTGACGAACTGCGGCAGCTCGTCCAGGCTGGTGCGGCGCAGCAAGCGCCCGATCGCGGTCACGCGCGGATCGGCGCGGGTCGCCTGCGCGCTGCTGTCCTGCTGCTGCACCCACATGCTGCGGAACTTGTACACATTGAACTGGCGCCCGTTCAGGCCGATCCGCGGCTGCACGAACAGCACCGGTCCCGGCGAATCGAACTTGATGGCGGCGGCGATCAGCAGCATCAGCGGCGTCAGCACCAGCAGCGCGGCCAGCGCCACCGCCTTGTCGAACAGGTATTTTTCGATGCGCTGCCAATGGCTGGGGCACAGGCAGTTGAGGTCGAGCACCGGAAAGCCGAACAGCACGCGCCCGTGCAGGCTGAGGATCTGCAGATCGCGGATGTCCTGCAGCCAGCGGATGTCGACCAGGGTGTCGCGCAGCAGGTACTGCAGGCTGACGATGTCGCGCCCGTCGCTCAGCGGCAGCGCCAGCCAGATCTGCTCGACCGGGTAGCGCGCCACGTAGTCCGGCACCAGGCGCGTATCGGCCACGAGGTCGACGCCGGGCGGCGCGGCATGGCCGGCGCCGTGGGTGCGGCACAGCGCCTGGATCTGATAGCGGCCGTCGCCGGCCTGGCGCACCCGCCGGCACAGTTCGTCGGCGGCGCCGTCGCCGATGATCAGCACCCGGATGCGGGCGTGGCCGGCGCGCCAGGCGCGCTGCAGCAGCGCGTGCGTGCCCAGGTGCAAGGCGCACTGCGTGGTCGCGGCCAGGGCCCACCACAGCGCCAGCCACAGGCGCGACAGCGCGCCCAGCTCGCCCCCGAGCGCGCCGAACAGGACCGCCAGGGCCAGCGTGCCGGCGCTGGTCAGCGCCAGCAGGCCCACCAGCGGCCACTGCGCGCGCACGTCGTTCAGTTCGTACAGGCCGAAGCGCGGCAGCAGCAGCGCCGCCAGCGCGCAGGCCGCCCCCAGCAACAGCAGGTGGATGGGCGGCGCGGCCGTGACGCCGTGGCCGAAGTGCAGCACGCTGGCCGCCTGCGCGCTGGCGGCCAGCAAGGCCAGGTCGCCCAGCCGCAGCGCCAGCGCCAGCCGCTCCGGATGGCGCGCCCAGGCACCGGCGGCGGGCTTCATGCCGGCTCCCTGCTGACGCAGGCGGCCGGCGCCGCCTGGCGGGCGGCCTGGCTGTCGGGCCGCTGCAGCCGCTGTTGCAGATGATCGGCCAGGCGCAGCGCCAGCGCGGTCAGGGTGATGGTCGGGAAATTGGCGCCGGCGGTGGGAAACACCGAGCTGCCCGCCACGTACAGGTTGCCGATGCCGTGCACGCGGCAATGGCGGTCGACCACGCCGGCGCGCGGCGAGTCGTGCATGCGGGTGGTGCCCATGTGGTGCCAGGTGCCTTCGCGCTCCAGGCTGGGCGGCCAGGCGCCGCCCTCGAGCGGCGCGTCGAGCGTCACTTTGGCCGCGCCGCTCAATTCCAGTTCGGCGCCGATCAGCGCCAGCGTGCGGTCGAAGGTGTGCTGGACCGCGCTGCCGAGGCGCCAGTCGAGCTGCACCCGCGGCACGCCGAGCCGGTCGCGCTCGGTGGCCGAGAGCGTCACCCGGCTGGCCGGATCGGGCGCCGGCTCGACGATGATCTGGAACGTCACGCCGCGCACCAGCCAGCGCGGCTGCATCAGCCGGGTGGCGCCGTAGCCCAGCGTGTCGAGCGGGTGGCGCAGCATGGTGGCGGCGTCGCGCAGCGGCTGCCAGCCCGGCTGGTCCTTCTGCAGCGTGGCCTGCTTGTAGCGGAACAGCGCCTGCGCCGCGGCGCTGCCCTCGCCGGGAAACTGCGAGCAGAACCAGGCCCGCGCGTTGAGCAGGCGCTCGCGCGCCAGCGTCTCGCCGGTCAGGCTCAGCTGGGCCGCGATATGGCTGCCGCGCGCCGCCACCGCCGAGTTCATGTAGTGGTATTTGATGTCGTACAGCTTGTTGCGCGACCAGGCCCGCGCAAACTCCACACGGCCCGACTGCATGCGCGGGTGGTCCATGAAGTAGCGGCCGACCAGGTCGTTGCCATTGCCCAGCCCCGCCGGCTGCGCCCGGTTCGACGCCAGCAGCAGGCGGGCGTTCTCGATGCCGCCGGCGGCCAGCACATACAGCTTGGCGCGCACCTGCAGGCGGCGCCCGCTCAGCGTGGCCGCCTCGATGCGGCGCACCTCGGTGGCGCCCTGGTTGGTGTCGAGGTTGACGGTGTTGGCCCACAGGTAGACCCGCAGGTGGCGCGCCTCGTCCAGGTCGCGCCGGTACAGGCGGCCGAAGCGCACCGGCGGGCTGAATTGGGAAATCGTGTCGCGCACCCGGCCGCTGGGCAGCGGCAGGCGCCGCACGTCGGCGCGGCCGATCGCCTGCTGCCACCAGGCCGGGTCGAAGTTGAGCGGTCCCAGCTTGAGCACCGCGTGCGCGCGCAGGTAGTACGGGGCCAGTTCGGCGGCGCCGAACGGCCAGCCGCTGTGCGGTATCCACGGGCGCGCCTCGAAGTCCCAGGGGTCGAGCGGCCGGCACCATCCGCCCCAGCAGTTGCTGCTGCCGCCCAGGTAGCGGCTGCGGCAGCCGTCGGCATAGAGGTAGGGCAGGCCGACGCTGGCGCCGCGGTACAGGTCGCGCGTGGCGTCGTCCGGCGCCATGCCGCCGCTTTCGAGCAGGCAGACGTCGATCCCGTGCCCGGCCAGTTCCAGCGCCAGGGTGATGCCGGCCGGCCCGGCGCCGACCACGCAGACGGTGGTGTCGATGGTGGTGTCGGGGGCCAGTTGGCGGCTGTCGATGAACATAGGGGCTCCTTGTATGGGTTCGGATATCGGGGATGGGCTCAGGCCCGCTGGCGCAGCCGCCGCAACGCGGCCAGGCAATGCAGCGCGGCGCGCGTCGCGCCGTGTTCGGAGCGCGCCGCCAGCTGCAAGCGCAGCAGCAGGCGCCGGCGCTGCGCGGCGCTCCAGGTGCGCAGCGCCAGGCCGGCATGGCGCAGCATCGCCAGCGGCGTGCGGTACAGCAGCAGCTGGTCGAGCGCGCGCTGCTGGCCGAGGAAGGTGCGCTTGTAGTCGTAGCGGCCCCACAGGAAGTGGAATTCCCTGCCGCCGCGCTCGATGCAGGCGCAGATGGTCTGGTAGCAGCACAGGAAACCCAGGCTGTGGTGGTTGTACTCGGGGTCGTGCGCCAGCACCATCAGGAAATAGTTGTCGCCGACGCGGTAGCTGATGGCGCCGGCGCAGACCCGGCCGTCGATGCTGATGGTGCCGACCAGGCCGCAGCTCGCCGCCAGTTGCCGCAGCTGCGCGCTGTGCTGCGCATCCAGCGCCGATTGCTTGTTCTTGCTGGCCATGCGCGCATGGTTGAGGGCGATGATGGCGTCGATCTGGGCCGGGTCGGCCGCGCCGCGCTCGGCCAGTTCGAAGGTATAGCCGGGCACTTCGTCGCGCAGGCTCTGCTGGTAGCGCCGCAGGTTGCGCCGGGTGTTCTTGCTCAGGCCGTCGGTATAGGCGGCGGCCGTGGCCGGCAGCGCGATCCAGGTGTCCTCCAGGTAGTCGTACTGCTGGTGCGGGTAGCGCCAGCCGGCGCGCGCCAGGTGCACCGCGCGCAGCGACACCACGCGGGCGCCGCGGAAGTGGGTGAACACGTAGGAGGCGAAGGCGTCGATTTCCGCGCTGCCCAGGCACACCACCTCGTTGAACACCTGCACCACGCCGCGCCGCAGGCTGAACACGAACAGCGTCCTCAGCTCGCTGCCCTCGAAGGTGGCGTAGGTGTGGGCTTGCGTGAGGTCGCGGCTGAGCCGGAACTGCAGCAAGGTGGCGAACAGGTTGCCGTACAGCCGTTCCAGCGCCGGCCCGGTCCATTCGGGCACCTGGCCGCGCCAGCAGCATTGGCGCAGGCCGGCGCTGTCCGGGTTGGACGGCGGCGGGAACATCACAGCGGACGAGTCGGGCATGGCGGACCTTTGGGTAACGGTGTCAGGATAGATGGGACAGGCGCGGCAGCCCGGCGGCCGGCGCCGGCAGGCGGCCGCGCACGGTCATGTCGTTGAAGATCACGCCGTGCGGCGCGACGCCGGCCTGGTTCAGCAGGTTGATCGCATCGTTGAGCTCGCCGTCGGTCGAGACGCCGGCGCGCGCCACCAGGAATACCGTGCCGGCATGGGTGCCCAGCACCAGCGCGTCCGACACCGCCAGCAGCGGCGGGGCGTCGATCAGCACGCAGTCGTAGTGGGCCGATGCGGCCAGCAGCAGCGCGGCCAGGTTGGGGTGCAGCAGGAACTCGGACGGATTGGGCGGCAGCGCGCCGGTGCTCAGCAGGTCGAGCTGGGCGATCGGCGTGGCGCGGATGGCCGCCGCCAGCGCGGCCTCGCCGCTGATGACTTCGCTGAGTCCGCTGGCGCACTCCAGCCCGAAATAGCGGTGCAGGTGGCCGGCGCGCAGGTCGGCGTCAATCAGCAGCACGCGCTTGCCGCTGGAGGCCAGCACGGCGGCGAAATTGGCGCAGATGAAGGACTTGCCCAGGCCCGGCGTGGCGCCGCACAGCTGGACGATATTGTTGCGGCTGCGGGTCAGCGTCACCTGCAGCGCGGCGCGCAGGCAGCGCAGGCTGTCGACCGCGGGGTCGCCCGGCATGCGGGCGGCCAGCAGCGGCAAGCCGGCCTCGGCGCCGGCCTTGCCGGCCTGGCGCTGCAGGCGTGCTTGCACCAGGCTGTGCGGCACGTTGGCGTAGACCACCCGCGCCCCCAGCAGTTGCTCGATCTGGCGCGGCGTCTGGATGCCCTTGCTGAACAACCGTTCGATCACCAGCGCCGCCAGCGCCAGCGCCAGCCCGGCGCCCAGCGCGATGCCGAGGATGACGCCGCGCTGCGGCCGGGTCGGCTTTTCCGGCAGCATCGGCATATCGATGACGCGCACGTTGCTGACCTTGCCCGCCTTGACCAGGCGCAGCTGCTGCGCCGAGTTCAGCAGCGCGCTGTACAGGTCGGTGTTGACCTTGACCTCGCGGCTGCGCTTGAGCAGTTCCTGTTCCAGCATCGGCAACTGGCGGATGTGGGCGCTGCCGCTGCCGATCTCGCGCGCCAGCGCGGCCAGCTGGCGGTCGACCGCCTGCACCGACGGATGGGCCGGCGTGAAGCTGGCCAGCAAGTCTTCGCGCTTTTGCTGCAGCTCGAGCAGGCGCGCCTTGTGGGCCGACAGCTGTTGCAGGCTGATCTTGCTTTCCTCGGGCAGGTCGACGGTCCCGCTGAGGTTGCGGAAGCGGTAGAACTCGGCTTCGGACTGGTCCAGCCGCTGCTTGATGTCGGGCAGCTGCTTTTCCAGGAAGGCCAGCGACTTCTCGGCCTCTTCCAGCTTGCGGGTGACGTTCTGGCGCGCGTATTCGAGGCCGATTTCGGTCAGCGTGTCGAAGGTCGCCTTGGCGTCCGTGCCGCTCATGGTCACGCTGATCAGGCCGGACTGCTTGCCGATCTCGGCCACCGTCATCGCCTTTTGCACCTGCTCGATGGCGGCCAGCTTGGGCAGGTAGCGCAGACTGTACTCGGCGCCCGGCAAGCCGTCGAGGCGCTTGATGCGCAGCAAGACCTTGCCCTCGGGCAGCTGCAGCGCCAGCGCCTGCCCGACCTGTCCGCTGACGTCGATGCCGTGGCCCTCCAGCTGCAGCCGGTAGCGGCCGGCGCCGGCGGCGGTGACCACGAACGGCAGGCTCTGCAACGGTTCCGGCACGAAGAAGTCGGCCACGTCGATCGCCTCGGCGCCCCAGGCGTAGCCGCCGTAGCCGAACAGGCCGGGCTGCGACAGGCCTACGCGCTGGCGCGCCAGGGCGGCGCCGATCAGCGGGAAATAGCGCGGCGCCGCGTCGATGTACAGGCCGAGGTGGTCGACCGACTTGGCGATCACCATGCGCGACTTGATCAGCTCCATCTCGGAGATGGCGGCGGCCTTGACGTCGAACATGGCGGAGATTTCGCCGATCATGTTCTTGGTGTTGTTGTTCGGCTGGCCCTCTTCCACATGGATCAGCATGGTCGCCTCGTAGACCGGCGCGGCCAGCATCGCGTACAGGGCGCCGACCAGCAGGCACAGCGACAGGATGGCGGCGATGCGCCAGCGCTGGTCGCTCAGCAGATACAGATAGCTCGACAGCTCGATCTCGTCTTCATAATGGGGCAGCGGCGCTGCCGCCTGCAGTTGCACCGGTTGCGGCGCCGGTGCGCCCTGCAGGCCGTGCGGCGCGGTGGGAAAGGTGGAGTTCATGGTGGGCTCTCGTCAAAGGATCATTGCTTGCCGGCGCTGACGGCCGAGGTCAGCGCGCCGGGGATCAACAGGCTCAGCGTGCGGTGCCAGTTGGCCAGCCCGGTGGCGTCGATGTACACCAGATCGCGCGGCTGCAGCTCGAACGCCTCGGCCATGGCCAGCGCGCCGGTGTCGCGCGCGTCCAGCTGGTACAGCTCGTCGGCGCCGCCGTTGCGGCGCACCACAAACACGCGGCGGGCGTCGCCGGTGAGCGGATTGATGCCGCCGGACTCGCCGATCGCCTCGTTCAGCGACAGCCGGCCGTTGTGCATGGCCAGCGCGCGCGGCGTGACCACCTCGCCGCTGACGAACACCTTGCTCTCGTCGAGCGGCTGCACGCGCAGGATGTCGCCGTGGCGCAGCGTGATGCGCGACGGGTCGATGCCCTGCTGGATCAGCGCCGGCAGGTTGATGCGGTAGCGCCGGCCCTGGCGCAGCAGCGACAGCTGGCTCTGGTCGCCGGCCGGCGTGACGCCGCCGGCGCGGTTGATCGCCTCGGTCAGCGTCATCGCGACGTCGTTGATCGGCTGCACGCCGGGCAGCTTGACTTCGCCGTCGACGTAGATGCGCTGGCTGCGGAAGGCTTGCACCCGCAGCGTCACGCGCGGCTCCCTGAACAGCGGCGCCAGGCGCTGCGCCAGCAGGTCGCGCGCCTGCGCCGCGCTCAAGCCGGCCACCGGCACGTCGCCGGCGTAGGGGAACTGGATGGTGCCGTCATCGCTGACCACGAAGCCCTGCGCCGGCGCGGCGGCGGGGGCGTTCTCGACGCCGGCGATGGCCGGGTTCGGTGTGTTCAGCACGGCGCTGGCCAGCTCGGGATGGCCCCAGACCACGACCGACAGGATGTCGGCGGCGCCGATCGTGTACGGCGGCGGCGCCAAGGTCAACGGCGCGATGTCCTGCTTGCGTTGCTGCAGCAGCAGCTTTTGGGCGCTGATCAGGGCGGGCGTGATCATCACGGCGGTCGGCGCCAGCGCGGCGCCGCCGTCGCGTTGCGTGGCGCAGGAGGCCAAGGCCAGCAAGGCTGGCGTGATGATGAGCAGAACGGCGCGCCGTGGCAGGCGCTGCAGAAGGAGGTGCATAGGATTCCCCGGTTCGGTGTTTGAATCAGGTTAAGGTGCGGGCCCGGCGGGACCTTGTCGAATGTCACTTCGGGTCCCGACAATGGCCAAACCGTGCACAGCCGTGGCGGCGCGCCGCGATCGCCGCACTTTGTGACAGTAAGCAATTGCCGGCGCGCGCCAGAGGTTTAAATGGCGGTGACCTGTTCCCCGTTGTCATCTGCCCCTACCGAAAGGATCGTATGCTGAAGATCGCCATCGTCACCAATTTACTGGCGCCGTACCGCACGCCGGTGTTCTCCGCGCTGGCCGCGCTGCCCGATGTCGAGCTGCACGTCATCGCCTGCGCCACGACCGAGCCGAACCGCCTGTGGGACTGCCCGCCGCCCGCCTGTGAACTGACCGTGCTGCGGCGCCGCTTCCTGACCTGGCGCGGCCGCTACATCCACTGCAACGTCGACGTGCTGCGCGTGCTGCGCGACTACGCGCCCGACGTGGTGGTCACCGACGGCTACAATCCGACCCACCTGCTGGCGTTCGCGTATGCGCGCCGGCACCGCATCGCCCATGTGCCGATGACCGACGGCACCGACGACTCCGAGCGCCGCCTGGGCCCGCTGCACCGGCTGGTGCGCCGATACGTGCTGGCGCGCAGCGACGCCTTCGTCGCCGCCGGCGCCGGCGGCCAGGCGCTGTATGACCGCTATGGGGCCTCGCACGCGCAGCGCTTCACCTCCTGCCTGTGCGTCGACAACGCCGCCTTTGCCGAGTCGGATCCCGACCCCAAGTTCGACCTGCTGTTTTGCGGCCGCCTGGAACCGGTCAAGGATCCGGACTTCGCGCTGGCGCTGGCGCTGGCGCTGGCGCGCCGCCTGCAGCGGCGGGTGCGCATCCTGTTCGTCGGCAGCGGCAGCCGGCTGGCGGCGCTGCAGGCGACGGCGGCGCTGTTCCCCGGCCTGGTCGACGCCCGCTTCACCGGTTTCCTGCAGCAGCGCGCGCTGCCGGACTGCTACCGCGACGCCAGGGTGTTCGTCTGTCCGACCCGCTGGGACCCGTGGGGGGTGGTGATCAACGAGGCCTGCGCGGCCGGCCTGCCGGTGCTGGTCTCGCCGCACGTGGGCGCCGCCGGCGAACTGGTGCGCGATGGCGAGAACGGCTATGTCTGTGCGCTGCAGCTGGACTTGTGGACCGAGCGCGCGCAGGCGCTGCTGGCCGATCCGGCGCTGTGCCGCCGCTTCGGCGAGCGCGGCCGCGCGCTGGTCGCGCCCTACACCTACGGCCATGCGGCCGAAGGCCTGCGCCAGGCCTGCCTGCGCGCGGCGCAGCGGCGGCGCATGCAGGTGGCGCGGCCGGAGGCCTACCGCTCGGCGCCGCAGGTGCTGATCGTCGAGCGCCAGCTGCTGCACTACCGGGTCGGCTTCTATGAACAGCTGCGGCTGCGGCTGGCCGAGCGCGGCATCGCCCTGCAACTGCTGGTGGGCGAGGGCACGCCGGCCGAAAAGCTCAAGCGCAACGAAGATTTCCTGAGCTGGAGCGTGTCGATACCGACCCGTTATTTTCTCGGGGAGCGGCTGTGCTGGCAGCCGTATGGCCGCTACGCGCGCGCCGCCGACCTGGTCATCGTCATGCACGAAAACAAGATCCTGTACAACCTGTGGCTGATGTTGATCCGCCGCCCGCGGCGCCTGGGCTTCTGGGGCCACGGCGCCAATCTGCAGTCGGCGCACCCGCAGGGCTGGAAGGAGCGCTTCAAGCGCTGGAGCATCGGCCGCGCCGACTGGTGGTATGCGTATACCGACCTCAGCGCCGGCCTGATCGCCGCCGCCGGCTTTCCGGCCGAACGCACGACCGTGGTGCGCAACGCGGTCGACACCACCGACCTGGTGGCGCTGTGCCGCGCGGTCGACGCGGAGCAGATCGCGGCCTACCGCGCCGGGCTGGGGCTGGAGCCGGGGCCGGTGGGCCTGTTCCTCGGTTCGCTGTACCTGGAGAAGCGGCTGGCGTTCCTGCTGGCCGCGGCGCAGGCCGTGCGGCGCAGCATCCCCGGCTTCCAGCTGCTGATCGTCGGCGCCGGGCCGGAACAAGCGCTGGTCGATGCCGCCGTCGCCGAACACCACTGGGTGCGCGGGCTGGGCACGCTGCATGGGCATGACAAGGCGCTGGCGTTGGGGGTGTCGGACCTGATCCTCAATCCTGGCCTGGTCGGGCTGGGCATCCTCGATTCGTTTTGCAGCGGCAAGCCGATGTTCACCACCGATTGCGGCATGCATTCGCCCGAGATCGCCTATCTGGAATCGGGCGTCAACGGCGTGATGACCGCCAATGACCTCGACAGCTATGCCGACGCCATCATCGGGGCGCTGCGCGCGCCGGCGCAGATGGCGGCGCTGGCGCGGGCGGCCCAGGCCAGCGCGGCCAGCTACACCGTCGACGATATGGCCGAGCGCCTCAGCGCGGGAATAGAAAGTGCGCTGGCGACAGGCTAGTGCGGCCGCTCCGGCTGGCCGGCGCCAGCAGCGCGGCGCGATAGCGGTAGGCCGGCGCGCTGGCATAGCGCTGCAGGTCGGCGCGCAGCCGGGCCAGCTCGTCGCGCAGCAGCGCGTAGCATTCGCAGGCATTGCGCTGCAGCGCCGCCGCGTCGTCCACCGCCAGCCAGCCGCGGCCGCTGCGCAGCACGTCCATCTCGCGCAGCCGGCGTATCACTTCGGTGACGCTTTCGCGCCGCACGCCGAGCATGCCGGCCAGCGCATCGTGGGTGATGTCGATCACGCCGGCGGGCCGGCGCGCGTGCAGGTACAACAGCCAGCGGCAGGCGCGCTGCATGGTGCCGTGGTGGCAGTTGCAGGCGCTGAGCTGGCCAGTCTGGATCAGCTCGCTTTGCGCGTAGCGCAGCATCGCGCCCAGCGCCGGTCCCGGCCGTTGCAGCGCGCGCCGCACGGTCGACAGCGGCACGCGGCAGGCCTGGCCGCCGGCGCTGACCACCAGCTGGCGCGCGCAGGCGCCGTCGGCGGCCAGGCAGGCGCCCAGTCCGGCCACGCCCTCGTTGCCGATGGAGCTGACCTCGGCCTCGCATCCGTCGCCCAGCAGATGTTGCGACGAGATGATGGCGGTCAGCGGGAAATACACATGGGACAAGGCGTCGCCGGGCAGGTGCAGCAGCGCGCCGGCGCGCAGATCGATGCGTTCGATGCCCGACGCCAGCTTGTCCAGCCTGGCGCTTAGCAGGGCTGTCAGCAGGCTGTTGCCAGGTTCGGCGCGCAGCAGCGGCCGCGCGGCGGCGCCGGCCGCGCTGGCGCCGGCGATGCGGCGCGCGGTCGCGCGCCAGGGCGGGCCGGGATGGTCCATCGCCTGTGGCGCGCTGGCGGCCAGGGGCGTTGCGGCGGTCGTCATCGGAGGCCTCCTGGCCGGAACACAAGGCGGCGCGTCAGCCACGCACGCCCAGGGGATGGTGCGGGGTCGATGGCGCGCTCAGGCCACGGGCACCGCGTGCGATTTGGCGGCGCCGCGCTGCGGCGGCGCGATGCCGTCGCCAGCGGCGCCGTGCCTGGCTGCCGCCGCGCGGGCCGGCACGCCGCTGGCGGTGGGCGGGAACGCCTGGCTCATCGCGTTCATCGCTTGCCCGCTCCAGCTGCTCAGGCGCTCGGTCGGCGCGGCCAGCGCGCGCAGCCATTGCTCGCCGCTGTTGCTCAGCGCCGCATCGACCCATGTGTGGTAGGCCGACAGCCATTCCGTCGAGACGGCGTTGGCGGCCGACAGGTAGGCCGTCAGCGGGGAGAAGTCCGGCGCGTGCTGGCTGGCCGTCAGCGCGCTGCGCTGCGCCGGGCTGTCCGCGCGCAGCCAGTGCCGGACCCACGGCAGGTTCTGCTGCAGCAGGTCGCGGCCGCAGTGCAGATGCAGCTTGCTCAATTTGGCGCTGGCGTCCAGTCCCTGGTGGCAAAGGGTTTCAAAGCGGGCCAGTTGGGCGCCGAGTTCATTGCGGCGCGGCGGCACGGTGGGGTTGACACGGGTGGTATGGGGCATGCTGGCACTCCTGCGTGGGTTAAGGACGAGGCGCGCTCGGCGTCCCGGATGAGTCGTCAATGTACGCCGCAGCCGCGGCCGGCGTGGCGGCGTTCCTGACGTGCGTCAAGCGCGGCCCGATTTCCGCGCGCCCGGCGCCGGCGCCGATGGCGGCGAAGGCCAGCACCGGCGCAACTGATTCAGCACACGTTTTTTTAGCGGGGAGTGCCTTACATTGAGCTCTCTGTTGCCAGCGCCCCGGTGGCGGCGGCGGGTATATCCGGTGGCATCGGCAATGACGGGAGGACCTATGAGCAAGCAGAGGGTGAGCGACGGCAGCCTGCACGATCTGGTGCTGGTGAGCGAGGCGATGGCGGGGGATGGGCGTGCATTCGACATGCTCTTCAAAAGATATTACCGCCGGGTCTACCGGCTTGTGTTCAGGATGGTGCGCCACGATGAACTGGCCGAAGACCTGGTGCAGGAGACGTTCCTGCGGGTGTTGCGCTCGCTGCCGGGCTTCCGCGGCGAGTGCAGCTTTTATACCTGGCTGTTCCGGATCGCCCTGAATACGGCCAGCAACGCCGTGGCCAACAAGGAAAGCCAGATCTTCCTGAACGCGACCGAGTTTCGCGACGATGAGCGGCGCCCGCCCAGGACCGAGGGCGCGGAACCATGGAGCGCGCCGGAACGGGCGTTGATGGACAAGCAGGTGTTGCAATTGCTGTCGCAGGCGGTCAGCGAGTTGCCGGACCATCTGGCGCGGGCGATCTCCCTGCGTTGCGACGAAGGCCTGAGTTACGAAGCCATCGCGCACCACATGCACTGCCCGGTCGGCACGGTGCGCAGCCGGATCTGGCGCGCGCGGGAATTCCTCCATCTCCGGCTCGATGCACAGGTGTAGGTCTGGCTGCCGGCCGCCCGGGTTTTGCGCGGTGTTTGGCGCCGCGCCGCGACCGTTGTGACTTTGCGCAATAAGAAGGCCGTTGATCGCTGTATTGTTGAGTCATTGAGCGGCGCCTGCTGCTTGAGCAAGCTCCAGGGGCACTGGCCCTGGCGCTGGCGTTGTGAGCGTTCAGTGTTGTGCGCTAATTGTCATCCGCCGTCATAGCTCAGTTGGTAGAGCGGCTGCTTTGTAAGCAGCGGGTCCGAGGTTCAATTCCTTGTGACGGCACCAATTCCCTCGATGCCAGAGCGCCGCGCCACCGCCTGAGCCAGGCGGGGCGGGCTGCCTCTTGCGCAGCGCCGCCATGGCGCTGTCCTGCGCTGTCTATCCGGTCACCTGCGGTCGCCGCTACGCTGGCTTCCGACCGCGTTTGAGATCCTCAGTTTGGCGCGGCGCTCGCCCATCAAGTCCCGCAGTTCTTTGATATTCAGACCGCTCACCTCGTGGATACGAATGAGAAAGGATGAACTCAGGGGCAGCTTGGCATGGCGAACTTTGCTGATCAGCGGCGGGGCAACCTCCAATACGCGGGAAAGCGCCGCATCATTTTTCAGTCGAAGCCGGTCCAAGAGTGCGTTGAACAGCTTATTCGGATCGTATTTATTCGTCATGGCGAGCTCCGGGGTGGGTGGGTGAGTCTAATTTTCCATTTCAAATTTATTATCATCAATAATTCTGCCGGGACATTGATGAAAGTCACCCGCGCCACCGCCATGCCGTGCGCCGCCGCCCTTTGGGCCGCCGGCCGCAGTCGGTCCTTTTTGCGCGCGCGCTTGATGCAGCGCAGTCCGCCGCCCGGGCGGCGGACTGCGCGTCGCTACACTGGGTCACTGACGGGCCATGACCGCGTGGTCGGCCCGACCCGGGAAGGAGTGGCAAATGAATGCGATCAATCCGCAAGCGCCGGTGGCGACGCTGGTGTGGCAGAACCGTTACGCAGCCGAGGGCGAGCCCGATGTGGCGGCCGGCATCCGGCGCCTGGCGCTGGCGCTGGCGCATCCGGAAACCCATCACCGCGACCAGTGGCGTGAGCGTTTCGAGCAGGTATTGCAGCAGCATCGCTTCCTGCCCGGCGGGCGCATTTGGGCCGGCGCCGGCAGCATGCGCGCCACCACGCTGTTCAACTGCTTTGCCGGCGCCACGCTGCCCGATTCCCTGGACGGCATCTTTTCCGCGCTCGGCGAAGCGGCCGTGACGCTGCAGGCCGGGGGCGGCCTGGGGTGCGATTTTTCCACCCTGCGTCCGGCCGGCAGCCTGGCCGTGCGCACCGGCAATGTGGCGGGCGGTCCGCCCGCCTTCCTGCCGGCCTGGGATGCCGCGGCCGGCGCGCTGCGCCAGCGCGGCGGCCGCGGCGCCGCCATGCTGGGGGCGCTGCGCTGCGACCATCCGGACATCGAAGCGTTCATCGAGGCCAAGCGCGCCGGCGGCTTGACGCACTTCAATCTGTCGGTGCTGGTGAGCGACGCCTTCATGGTGGCGGTCGAGCGCGACGAGCCGTGGCAGCTGGTGTTCCCGCTGGACGGGCGGGTGCCCAAGCCGGACGCGCAGCTGTGCCTGCGCGAATGGGCCGGCTATGCGGCGGCCCAGCCGTGCGTGGTGCTGTGCACCGTGCCGGCGCGGGCGCTGTGGCAACGCCTGTTGCGGGCCGCGTACGACAGCGGCGAGCCGGGCGTGATCTTCATCGACCATGTGCAGCGCGCCAACAACCTGCACTACGCCGAGCGGCCGTGGACCTGCAATCCGTGCGGCGAGGTGCCGCTGCCGCCGCACGGCGCCTGCAACCTCGGCTCGCTCAACCTGCCGGCCTTCGTGCTGCACCCGTTCCAGGCGCACGCGCAGCTGGACCTGGCCAGCCTTGCCGAGGCCGTGACCGTCGCCACGCGCATGCTGGACAACGTCTACGAGGTGTCGTATTTCCCGCTGCGCTCGCAACGCCACGTGGCGCGCGAATCGCGCCGGCTGGGCCTCGGCATGACCGGGCTGGCCAGCGCCATGGCCATGCTGGGCCTGCGCTACGACAGCGAAGCGGCGCTGGCCCTGGCCGACGTCGCGCTGCGCACCATCTGCCATGCCGCCTATCGCGCCTCGATCGCCCTGGCGCGCGAGCGCGGCGCCTTTCCCGCATACCGCGTGGCCCCGTATCTGCAGGCGCAGTTCATCCAGAGCCTGCCGGCCGAGATCATCGCCGAGATCGCCCGCCACGGCATCCGCAACAGCCACCTGATGGCGCTGGCGCCGGCCGGCGCCATCAGTCTGCTGGCCGGCAATGTCTCCTGCGGCATCGAACCGATCCGTCAGCTGGAGGGCGCGCGCCAGTTGCGGCTGGAAGATGGCAGTTATAGCCGGGTCGACGTCGAGGACTACGCCTTGCTGACTTACCGTACCCTGCGCGGGCGCGACGCCAAGCCGCCGGCGGCGCTGGCCGAGGCGGTGAACGTCGATCCGGCGCGTCAGCTGGAGATGGTGGCGCGACTGCAGGCGCACGTGGACCAGGGCATCTCCCACACCCTGAACCTGGCGGCGCACACCACGTTCGAGCAGTTCGAGCCGCTGTTCGCGCGCGCCTGGCGCTTTGGCTTGAAGGGCTGCACCGCCTACCGGACCGGCGCGCGCATGCGCAACGGCAGCGATTGAAGCGGGCTTGCAGGTTTCGCCGCCACACCCGAAAGGAGCATCATGTTCATCCAACACCGGTTGGAACGCTGGGTCGCGCAGACCAGCGCGCGGATTGCGTTGCCGTTGCGCCTGCAATTGTGGAATGGCCAGCAGGTCGACTTTTCCAGCGAGGCGCCGCGCGTGACGATACGCCTGCCGAATGTGGCGGCGGCGCGCTACCTGCTGACGCCGTCGCTGTCGAGCCTGGGCGCGGCCTATGTCGAGGGCGCGATCGAGGTCAGGGGGCGCGCGCACGACATGATCGCCATCGTCAACGCGCTGGCGCGCACCTCGCTCAAGGCCGAGGGCAAGTTCGCCCGCATCGTCCGCAGCATCAGCCACAGCAGGCAGCGGGACGCCGAGGCGATCCGCTACCACTACGACGTCTCCAACCAGTTCTACCAGCAGTTCCTCGATCCGGCCATGGTATATTCCTGCGCCTACTTCGAGCACGGCGACGAGGACCTGGCCGGCGCCCAGGCCAAGAAGATCGACCACATCCTGCGCAAGATCGAACTGCGGCCCGGCCAGACGCTGCTCGACATCGGCTGCGGCTGGGGCGCGCTGGTGATGCGGGCGGCGCAGCAGTACCAGGCGCGCTGCGTCGGCGTCACCTTGTCGGAAAACCAGTGCCAGCTGGCCAGGGAGCGCGTGCGGCGCGCCGGGCTGGAACACCTGGTCGACATCCGTCTGCAGGACTACCGCGACGTGCGCGGCCAGTTCGAGCGCATCACCAGCGTCGGCATGTTCGAGCATGTGGGCATCAAACACTTGCCCGAATATTTCGCCGTCATCCACCGGCTGCTGGCGCCGGACGGCGTGGTGATGAACCACGGCATCACCACCACCGATGCGGACAACGGCGAGACGCCCTACGGCGGCGGCGCCTTCATCGACAAATACGTGTTCCCGCAGGGCGAGCTGGCGCACATCGGCCATGTGTTGAAGGCCATGCAGCAGGGCCGGCTGGAAGTGTGCGACGTGGAAAACCTGCGCCGCCACTACGCCCGCACCTGCGCCATCTGGACCGACAATTTCGAGGCCAACGCGGACAGCGCGCGGGCGCTGGCGGGCGACAAGCGCTACCGCATCTGGCATGTCTACCTGGCCGGCTGCAGCTACGCGTTCGAGCAGGATTTGATCAGCCTGTACCAGATCGTCGGCCGCAAGGCCGGCCAGCGCAGCGCGGCCTTGCCGTGGTCGCGCGGCGCCATGTATGGCGGCGGGCCGGCCGCGGCCGGGCACCATCCGCTGCGGCCCGCTTGATGCGCGACACGGTATTTGGTGCCGATGCTACCTATAGTGAAGCTTGGCGGGGTCGGGGCCGACGCCGCCATCATCCACACTATGGAGGTTTATCATGGCATTTGGCTTAACCCGTTTCGATCCCATCCGGGATATCGCGCGCTTCGATCCTTTCATCAACTTCGACGACCTGATGCGCGACTTCGCGGCCGGCCGCTGGCGCAATGCCGACGCGGCGCCGGCCTACATCCGCATCGACGTCAGTGAGAACGAGCAGGGCTTCGAAGTGAGCGCCGACCTGCCGGGACTGCGCAAGGAAGATATCAAGGTGTCGATCGACGGCAACGTGGTCTCGCTGGCGACCGAGTTCAAGCAGGAAAAAAGCGAGAAGGACGACAACTGCCTGTGCCGCGAACGCGTCAGCGGCCAGCTGTCCCGCAGCTTCACCTTGCCGCAGGATGTGGACGAGGCCAAGGCGCAGGCGCGCTACGACAACGGTGTGCTGCACCTGAGCTTGCCCAAGAAGGCGAACGGCGTCCAGCATACGCTGACGGTGCAGTAAGCGCCCGGCCGGCCCGCCTCACGGCGGCGGCTTGTGGTCCGCCCCGGCCACCTCGGCCAGCAAGGCCAGCAGGGCGGGGCGGTCGATCACCTCGGTCTGGATCAGACGCCGGGCCAGCGCATCGAGCGCCGCGCGCTGCGACTGCAGGGTGGCGCGCGCGCGCTGCTGGCTCGCCGCCAGCAGCGCGCTCACTTCGGCGTCGATGGTGCGGGCGGTGCGCTCGCTGCAGGCGGCGCCGCCCGCCGGCGCGGCGTAGCGCCCGCGCCAGTCTTCCAGCGCCGGTGTGGACAGGTGGCAGGCCAGGCCGAGCTTGTCGCTCATGCCGTACCCGGCCACCATCTGGCGCGCCAGCGCGGTGGCGCGCTGCAAGTCGTCGAGCGCGCCGGTCGAGGCCTCGCCGAAGGCCAGTTCCTCGGCGACCCGTCCGCCCAGCAGCACGTCCAGCCGTTGCAGCAACTCGCTGCGGCGCAGCAGGTGGCGCTCTTCGGCCGGGCTTTGCTGCGTATAGCCCAGCGCGGCCACGCCGCGCGGGATGATCGAGATCTTGTTGACCTTGTCGGCCTGTGGCCGCGCTTCGGCCAGCAAGGCGTGGCCGGCTTCGTGATAGGCCACGGTCTCCTTTTCCAGCGGACTCATGACGCGGGTCTTCTTTTCCAGGCCGCCGACGATGCGGTCGAACGCCTGGTCGAAGTCCAGCATCTCGATCTGCTCCCGGTCGCGTCCGCCCGCCAGCAAGGCCGCCTCGTTGACCAGGTTGGCCAGGTCGGCGCCGGCGAAACCGGCGCAGCGCGCCGCCAGCGCGTTCAGGTCGACGCCGGGGGCGAGCCGCTTGTGCGCCGTGTGCACGGCCAGGATTTGTTGCCGCCCCTTGAGGTCGGGACGGTCCAGCGCGATGTGGCGGTCAAAGCGCCCCGGGCGCAGCAGCGCCGGATCGAGCACTTCGGGGCGGTTGGTGGCGGCCAGCACGATGACGCCGGCGTTGCTCTCGAAGCCGTCGAGTTCCACCAGCAGCTGGTTCAGGGTTTGCTCGTGCTCCTCGTGGCCGCCGTAGCCGGCCAGGCCGCGCGCCTTGCCCAGCGCGTCGAGTTCGTCGATGAAGATGATGCACGGGGCCTGGCTCTGCGCCTGCTGGAACAGGTCGCGCACGCGCGCCGCGCCGACGCCGACAAACATCTCGACGAACTCGGAGCCGCTGATCGAAAAGAAGGGCACGCCCGCCTCGCCGGCGACGGCCTTGGCCAGCAGGGTCTTGCCGGTGCCGGGGGCGCCGACGATCAGTACGCCTTTCGGGATGCGCCCGCCCAGGCGCCGGTAGCGCTCCGGCTGGCGCAGGAATTCGACGATCAGCATCAGTTCGTCGCGCGCCTCGTCGATGCCGGCGATATCGTTGAAGGTGACGCCGGCCTCCTGGCGCAGGTAGCGGCGCGCATGGCTGCGGCCGGCCGCCAGCAGGCCGCCCCAGGGGCCGCGCTTCTGGATCACGCTCCACAGCAGCAGCAAGATCAGGGTCGGCATGCTCCACGCCAGCAGCATGGGCAGCCAGCCTGTGCCGGGCACGGCGCCGTAGTCGACGCCGGCCCCGTCGAGCTCGGCCACCAGCCCAGGGTCCGCGACCCGCAGGGTCCGGAACGCCAGCACCGGCCCGGCCTTGGCCAGGGCGGCGGCGCGCGCGGGCGGCAGCACGCGCTCCAGGCCGTCCGTGCGCAGCGCGCCGCTGATGTCGCTGTCGCTCAGTTGAAGACGCTCGATGCGATGGGCCCGCAACAGCATCTTGAACTCGCTGTAGGCCAGCGGCGCCGCGCCGGGCCGCAGGCCGAACAGCAGGGCCGCCGTCGCCAGCAGCAACAGCAGCCCCCATTGCCAGCGCAGGCGCGGGGCCACAGGCAGGCCGGGACCGGCGCCGTTCGGCGTCATCACGCCGCGCCGCGCAGCGGGGCTGCAGCGGGCGCGGCCTCGCGCACGCCGGCGCTGATGGCGCGCAGCGCCGCGGCGTCGAGGATGGTCAGTTGCTGATGCTGCAGCCGCAGATAGCCGAGCCGCTGAAAGCGGCGCAAGGTGCGGCTGACGGTGGTGTCCGCGAGGCCCAGATAGGCGCCGATATCGGCGCGGCTCATGGCCAGCTTCACCAGTCTGGCGGGACGATGGTCGTCGCGCGGATCCGGCGGCAAGGCCAGCAGAAAACCGCAGACTTTCTGGTCGGCGCGATCGGCCAGCAGCAGGCTGACGGCCTGTGCCCGCGCCAGCTGCTTGCCCAGCAGTTCACGCAGGTGGGCCGCCAGCGTGGTCGAGGCCAGCGCCGCGTCGACCAGCCGCGGGTGCGACAGCTCGCACAGCACCGCGTCGCTCAAGGCCACCGTGCTGTGGCGATGCGAGGCCAGCCCGATCGCATCGAGGCCCAGGAAGTCGCCGGCGAACTGGAAACCGGCGATGCGCTGGGCGCCGTCAGGCGCCAGCTGGTAGGTCTTGAACTGGCCGCTCTGGATCGCGTACAGCCGATCGCGGACCGGGTCGTTGGTCCGGTAAAGGTGCTCGCCGCGCGGCAGCAGGCGGCGCGTCAACACCGACTGGTTGAAGATGGCGCAGTCGCTGTCGCTCATGGCGCGCGGCAGGCATAGCGTGCGGGTGGCGCACGTTAGGCAGGTCTTATCCCGGTCCGGCGTGGCGGAAGATGCAGCTGGTATTTGTGCGTAATCTGGCATGCGGCAGGCTTTCTGGTGGCGTTACGATTATCATAGAATTCTCGTAAGCTGCGTGCCCATGATCTAGATCAAACAGGTCCGATGCGGCAGGTCAAAACACATTGCCTGCCACATCTTTTAGATATTGTTGATAAGCTGATACGGGCCGGTTGCAGTGCCCGGCCGGCCCGCTGTGCGCGCTACATGCTCAGCACGGAACTGATGATGATGCGGTCGTCGACCGCCGTCACACCGGGCGCGTTCCACGCCGCCCGTTCGGCGTCGCTGCGCTCGGCCCAGGTACGGACGCTGCCGCCCAGCGTCACCTTGCCGCCGCTCGCCTCCACCGTCAGCTTGCCGGCGTCGAGCGTGGCGCTGCGATGGAAGGCCGCCAGTATCTTGCTGCGCACGTCGGCGACCGACACCGTCGGCTTGATGGTGATCTGGTTATTGACGCTGCGCACGCCGCGCACCACCCGCACGGCATCGGCCGCGCGCATGCGCTGATGATGCCACGCCAGCTGCCCCTCCAGCCGGAGCAAGCCGTTCTGCACGATGACCTTGAGCGCGTCGGCGACGGCCGGCAGCTGCAATTTCAGCGCGGCCACCGCGTCGCGGGCGATCTCGGGATCCGGGCGCGCTTCGCCGGCCAGCCGCACCTCGATGTCGTTGGCCACGCCGGCCACGCCGGCCACCCGCTTGGCGGCCCGCTCGGCCTGCACCTTGTCGCTGTATGAGTGGGCAAAGCCGGCCAGCGTCACGACGCTGCCCTTGACCGTCACCGCGATGTCCGCCGCGTTGACGTCGGCATCCCATTCCAGCTCGTTTTCGACCCCTTTTTTCACTTCGCTATCGCTAACCATTGCTGCCTCCCGATTGAATTGAATGCCGCGGCTGCGGCCCTGGCAACGGGGCGGCGGCCCGCCCTTGGGCGGCCCCACCGGACCCGCATGCCAACCATCATACGCAGGCCGATGGGCGCCGCCGCGCGTAGTGCTGTGGTAAATCAACCAGCCCGCCAAAATTGCCGGGCGCCAGCCGGTCCGCAGCGGCCGGCCTGATGGCCGCTTCAGGCGTGGGCCGCCGGTGCCATGGCGTCGGTCCGGGCGGACTGCTGGTGCGCGGCTGCGGCTGCGGCGCCCGTGGCCAGTTGGCGCAAGGCCCCGGGGTCGCGCAGCGTGAGCTCGCGTTCGTCGACCTCCAGCAGCCCGGCCTGCTTGAAGTGGGTCAGTTCGCGGCTCAGGCATTCCGGACTCAGCGCCAGGAAATTGGCGATCTCCTGGCGCGACATCACCAGGCGGAAGCGATGCGGCGAATAACCGCGGCGGAAATGGCGCCAGGACAAATCAAGCAAGAACGCCGCCAGCCGTTGCCCGGCGCTGCTATTGCGCAGCATATGCGCGGTGCTTTGCTCGCGTGCGATCTGCTTGCTGACCATGCCGTGCAGCAAGGTGGGTCTGGACTGTATGTCGCGCTGGCGGATTTCGCAGACCTCGCTGTCCTCCAGTGCGATGGCGTTGCCGTTGTGCCGCTTGAGTCCGATCGCATCCAGGGCCAGCAGATCGCCGCGCATCAGGAAGGCGCCGATCTTGTCATGCCGGGATGGGCTCGGGAGCGCGTACTTGATGGTGCCGTAGTGGATCGCGTAGAAACGTTCGCCGACCAGATCGCCGGCCTGGAATAGCTTGCTGCCGCGCGCCACCTTGACGCGGCGGCTTAAGACGGGAGGCTGCGAGCTGTCTTGCCGGTCCCGCCCCGGGATGCAAAACGGCGCCGTGCGGCACGTGAGGCAGTTGGCCTGGCTCGCCGCCATGGCTGGCCTGCTGGTATCGGAAATGCGAAAGCGCTGCATGCAACCCCCTTTGTTTTCTTATTGCGTGCCCGGGCATGCGGAGATCCGACGAGGGTTGGGTCGGGGCCGTGTGCGGCTCGGTTGGAGCCGATTGCCAAGTTCGGGCGGCATTAACTATCTGTATGCAAGTATGCCTGCTGGCTGTGGACATCGCACTATTGGCGCTTGACCTGGATCATATGGGCGGCGATTTTTCCAGAATCTTGGGAATTCCGTTGTTATTTGCAACTGCGAGGCCGGTTGTCGCGTCACGGCGCGGCGCGGCGGCAGGCATGGCGCCGCTCCCGCGCGATGCCAGCGCGCGGAACGCCTGTTCCGGCAGCGGTTCGCTGAACAGGAAACCCTGGAAGGCGTTGCACAGGTTGGCGGCCAGGAAGGCGTGCTGCTCGCCGGTCTCGACCCCTTCGGCGACGATGGTCAGGCCCAGGGTGTGGCCGAGCACGACGATGATGCGGGCGATGGCGGCGTCGTTGGGGTCGACCAGCACATCGCGCGCGAACGTGCGGTCGATTTTCAACTGGTCCAGCGGCAGCCGCTTCAGATACGACAGCGAGGAATAGCCGATGCCGAAGTCGTCGAGCGCGAAGCCGATGCCGGTGCGCTTGAGCGCGTGCATCTTGTCGGCCACGCAGGCGAAGTCGTCGAGCATCAGGCTCTCCGTCAGCTCGAGCTTGAGCTGGCGCGGATCGGCGCCGGCGGTGTGCAAGGCTTCGCCGACCTGGGCGACGAATCCGTCCTGGCGGAACTGGCGCGGGCTGACATTGACCGCCAGGGTCAGCGCGCGCAGGGCCGGCTCGGCGGCCCACAGCGCCAACTGCGCGCAGGCGCTGCGCAGCACCCATTGCCCCAGCGGCAAGATCAGCCCGGTGCTTTCGGCCAGCGTGATGAACTGGTCCGGCAGCACCATGCCGTCGCGCGGATGATGCCAGCGCAACAAGCCTTCGGCGCCGATCACCAGGCCGGCCGCATCGACCTGGGCCTGATAGTACAGTTCGAACTCTCCGCGCTGCAGCGCCAGTTGCAGGTCGTGCTCCATCTCGGCGCGCGCATTGGCGGCCTGTTGCATCTGCGGTTCGAAAAAGCGCAGCGTATTGCGCCCGGCCGCCTTGGCCTGGTACATCGCCAGGTCGGCATGCCGCAGCGCCTCGTCAATGGTCAGGCTGTGGTCGGAAATCAGGGTCACGCCGATGCTGGGCGTGCAGTGGTAGGGGCGGTCGGCCAGCTGGTAGGGCCGGTTCAGTTCGGCCAGCACGTCGTCGCCGATCGCCTGCGCCTTGCGCGCCGCCTGCTCCAGATCGTCGCCCAGGCCTTCGAGCATGATGACGAATTCGTCGCCGCCGAGGCGGGCGACGGTGTCGATGCTGCGCACGCAGGCCGGCAAGCGCTGCGCCACCTGGCACAGCAGCACGTCGCCCTGGTCGTGGCCGAGCGTATCGTTGAGCTGCTTGAAATTGTCGAGATCGATGAACATCAACGCCCCGAGCTGATTGCTGCGCCCGGAGCTGTCGATGGCGTGGCGCAGGCGGTCGACCAGCAGGCGGCGGTTGGGCAGCTTGGTCAGGGGATCGTAGAACGCCAGCTGGCGGATTTCCTCCTCGGCCTGCTTGCGGGCGCTGATGTCGGTCTGGGTGCAGACAAAGTGGCGGATGATGCCCTGCGGGTCGCGGATGGCGCTGATGATGGTCCAGGTTGGATAGATCTCGCCATTCTTGCGGCGATCCCAACATTCGCCTTGCCACGAGCCGCTATGCAGGACGCTGTCCCACATGGCGGCGTAGAAGGCCTGGTCGTGCATGCCGGACTTGAGCAGGCGCGGCGTTTGCCCCAGGATTTCCTCCTCGCTATAGCCGGTGCTGGTGCTGAAGGCGGAATTGATGCGCAGGATGGTGCTTTCGGCGTCGGTGATCATCATCGGCTCCTGCGACTCGAAGGCCACGGCGGCGATGCGCAGTTGCTCGGCGGCGAGCAGGCTGTCGGTGATGTCGAGCGAGATGCTCAGCAGATGGCTGGCGCCGCCGGCGCTGTCGAGCAGGGCCAGCTTCTTGGTGTGCAGATAGCGGGTCTGCCCTTGTGCGTCCCGCACGGCTTCCTGGGCGAGGTCGAGCACCTGTTGCGAAGCCAGGACCTGGCGATCGGACGCCATGCGCTCTGCGGCCTCGGCGGCAGGGTAGAGCTCCTGGTCGGTGTGTCCTATGATGCTGTCGCGGGGCTTGCCCAGCAGTTGCTCGCCGGCCCGGTTGAAGATCTCATAGCGCAGGCCGGCGGCGCACTTGACGGCGATGACGGCCGGCAGATGTTCGAGGATGGACTCGATCATGTGGCGCGACTGCTGCAGGTCGTCGGTGCGCTCCCTGACCCGCTGTTCCAGCGCGCTGTTGCTCAGCCGCAGGCCCGCTTCGGCCGCGATCCGCGCCTGTTCGCTGCGCCGCAGGCGCGCTTCGGCCTTGGTCAGCGAGGCCGCGACCTGATCCACCTCGCTCAGCCCGATCTGCTGCTGCGGCAGGTCGGCGCCGCTGCCGAGCGCGGCGGACATGTCGACCAGTTGGCCCATGGCCCGCCGGATGCGCTTGCTGGCCCGGCTGGCCAGCGTGATGCCGATCGTCAGCAGCACGGCGCCGGAACCGAGGTTGAGGGCCAGCGCTCGCCACAGTTCGCTGTCGACGCCGGCGCTGGGGATGCCGATGGCGATCGCCCATCCGCTGTCCGGTGATCGCACATAAGTAGTGTAGACAGGAATGCCTTCCAGCGTGGTCAGGCGCGCGTGCCCTTGTTGTGTCAGGCGTATCACTTGCAACAGGTCGGCACGCGCCTGCTTGCCGACAAACTGCGCCGACTGCTGGCTGCGCGCCGCGATGGTGCCGCTGCCGTCGATGATGGACACCACCCAATCGGACGGTAGTTTCTGGCTGGCCAGCAGCTTCGCCATTTCCGTGGCGGACAGGCCGACGTCGAGGAAATACCGCAGCGTGCCGTCGATCAGCACCGGCATGCATATGCTCACGACGCCTGCGCCGGTGACCGCGCCGAGATAGAAATTGGAGATCTCCATGTGGCCGCTGGTCGCGACCCGTTCGAGCAGCGCCGGATTGCCGTGCCTGGGCAGCGTGGCGCCATAGGGCCTGAGCGTGTTCACCAGTTGCTGTCCCTGCAAATCGGTCAGGACGAAATTGGTGGCGCCGCCGTAGCGTATGGCCGCGCTTGCCTCACGATGGAAGGCGGCCAGGTCGGCATTCCGCAAGGATGGCGAGCCCGACAACGTGCCCGCCACGGCACCGAGCGACTTGAATTCGCCATCGATGTTCAGCAACAAATTGCGGGCGGTCTGCAAGGTTTGCACATCGCTGCGCGCGCGGCTGGCGTTGAATTCGTGCAGCGACCATTCCAGTCCGATCAGAAAGGCCGGCAAGACCAGGGCGGCCACGATGAACAGGAGGATCTTTCGAATTGTTTGAATTCTGTGCATGGCAAGTCAACGGTAGGGGGAGGGCTGGTGCGCGGTACTCCTGATTGAACGAGTATGGTGCCGTCTCATGACATTTCTTCTGTTTCAGATCAAGCCGGGCCTTGAAAGATGTGTTAGCGCGGCCCCGCCTCAGGGGCCGCCGCGTTCCTCAATCCCGTATTTGAGCTTGAGCGCCTGTAGCAGCGGGCGCTCGCGCCGCAAAAAAGCGTCGAATTCGGCCAATACTTCGGCGTGGCGCAGGGTCGACAGGCTGAAGTCGCTGCGCGCGTGCGGCAGGCCCGGATCGAACACCAGTCCACCCGGCGTCTTCAGCTCCGCCGCCAGCAGGTAGTTGGCGACATCGACATTGATGTACACGGCGTCGAGATGGTTGGCCAGCGCATGCCTGAGCAAGCCCTCGAAGCCGCTGCTGGTGTTGAGCGCGATGGCCTTGCTGTCGATCGCCGCCAGATAAGGCCAGGGGGTGAAGCCCAGCACAGTCCCCAGCGACTTGATCTGGCGCAGCGCCCGCCCCTTGTTCTGGGGCAGGACCATCGCCCCCTCCTCGGAGGTGACCAGCGTCGCGCTGTAACGTATCCTGGCCACGCCGCGCAGGTCCTGCCGCCATTTGGGATTGTCGGGGTATTTGAAGTCGAGCGTGCGCTCTTTCAGGAAGGCGACATACAGGCGATTGACCGGCAAGGGAACATAACGGAAGGCATAGCCCTTTTCCTTGGCGAACATGTCCAGCACTTCGCGCGCGAAACCGCCGAAGGCATTGCCATTGCTGGTCGTATGCAGGGGGTAGTATTGCAGGTCCTCGACCCCGATCGTGTAGCTTTTGAGCGGCGCGACGTCGGCCGCGGCGGCGCCGGCCATGGCAACCGCCAACAGGGAGGTCAGCACCCGGCTCACCCGCGCTGTCATTGCATGCCTCAAGCCTGGCCCCCCTTGGCATCGCCCAAATATTTGCGATAGATCGCGTGGTAGCGGCCGGTCTCCGTCAATTGCTTGAGTCCCGGGTTGAAATCATGCCTGCGTGAATGTTTAGTTTTACTCCGATTTTTAATGCCGATCAATATCCCAAGGGCAATTTCGGCACATTTCAACGGCAGGCGGCGCTCTCCGCCGCCAGCGCCGAAAGCTGCCCCTTGCGGCGTCAACCTAGCAGCTTTGTTAGTGATATCAAACACCGATTTTTGATGTAATGCCTTCCAACGCGACGCACTTCGAGACCGATAGACGGCTCGGCGGCGACAGCGCACATAGAGCGTACCCAACCATTTCCCCCACCCACCAAGAAAGACGAACCACCATGAAAAACCTAGTTCAAGTCGCCGGTATCATCGATGCCGAAGAAGCCCAACTGTTGTCCGCCGAGGGCGTGGACTGGCTGGGCTTCCCGCTGCGTCTGCCATCGGGCAAGGACGACATCTCCGAGTCGGCCGCGATCAAGATTATCTCCACCCTGAGCACCCCGCAAGCGGGCGTGCTGATCAGCTACCTGACCGACGCCGACGAAGTCAGCGCCTTCTGCACCGAACTGGGCGTGACGGCGGTGCAGCTGCACGGCGACGTCGAGGTCGAACAGCTGCGCAAGCTGAAGGCCAAGCGTCCCGACCTTTATGTGCTGAAGAGCCTGGTGGTGCGCGAGGACAACGCCGAGGAACTGCTGGCCCTGGTCGACCAGTGCGCCGACGCGGTCGACATGTTCATCACCGACACCTACAACCCGGCCACCGGCGCCAAGGGGGCGACCGGCCTGACCCATGACTGGTCGGTCAGCGCCGAGCTGGTGCGCCGCTCGCCCAAGCCGCTGATGCTGGCCGGCGGCCTGACCCCGGACAACGTCGCCGCCGCCATCCGCCAGGTGCGTCCGGCCGCCGTCGACGCCCACACCGGCCTGGAAGGCCCGAATGGCCGCAAGGACCTGGAGAAAACCCGCCGCTTCGTGGCCGAGGCCCGCCGCGCGTTCAACGAAATCGAGGCCGCGTAAGCGGCGCGGAAAGGAGGGCCAGTCATGTTCAATGCATCTGCCGTTCACGTTCTACCGCAAACCAACCAGTTGCGCGCGCTGCATTCCATCATCCGCGACAAGAGCGCCAGCCAGGAGGACTTCGTGTTCTATTCGAACCGGATCATCCGGCAATTGCTGGAAACCGGCATGAACCTGCTGCCTTTCCAGCCGCGCCAGGTGACCACGCCGATCGGCGCCAGCTACGACGGCCTGCAACTGGCCGTCAAGCTGTGCGGCGTCTCGGTGATACGGGCCGGGGAAAGCATGGAGCCGGAATTGCGGGCCATGTATCCGGGCTTGCGCATGGGCAAGATCCTGATCCAGCGCGACAAGCAAACCAAGCTGCCCGACCTGCTGTACTCGCATCTGCCGCCGGACATCAGCGAGCGTCATGTGCTGCTGCTGGAGCCGATGCTGGCCACCGGCGGTTCGGCCCTGGCGGCGATCGATGTCCTGCTGAAGGCGGGGGTGCCGGAGCAGCACATCATCTTCGTCAACCTGCTGGCGGCGCCGGTCGGCCTGCAGCGCCTGCTCGACGCCCACCCCCAACTGCGTGTGGTCACCGCCTCGGTCGAGCAGGAACTGACCGACCAGGCCTACATGATCCCGGGCATCGGCGACTTCGGCGACCGTTATTTCGGCACCGCACGCTAGGAGAAAACGATGAAAACGCACACATTGATGTTCGATTCGCTGCTGACCGCGCTCGCTCCGGCCATCTGGGGCAGCACGTATCTGATCACAACCGAACTGCTGCCACCCGGTAGGCCATTGCTGGCCGCGGTGCTGCGCGCATTGCCCGCCGGCCTGATTTTGCTTGCGATCGGTCGCAAGCTGCCGGCGGGCGCGTGGTGGTGGAGGGCGTTGGTACTGGGCGTGCTGAACATCGGTGCGTTCTTTTACTTCCTGTTCGTCGCCGCCTACCACCTGCCGGGCGGGGTGGCGGCGCTGGTGATGTCGATCCAGCCGATGATCGTGCTGCTGCTGGGGCTGGGCCTGCTGGGCGAGCGTATCCGTCCGGCCCAGGTGCTGGCCTGCGTGGTGGGCGCGCTCGGGATCGCCCTGCTGGTGCTGAAACCGGCCGCCAGGCTGGATGGCATCGGCATCCTGGCCGGGCTGGCCGGCGCCACCTGCATGGCGGCCGGCATCGTGCTGACCAAGCGCTGGGGCCGTCCGGAGGGGGTGAGCGTGCTCAACTTCACCGGCTGGCAGCTGGTGGTGGGCGGCGCCGTGCTGGTGCCGGTCGCCGCGCTCACCGAGGGCATGCCGCCCGCGCTGACCGGCGCCAACTGGCTGGGGTTCGCCTACCTGGGCATCGTCGGCGCGCTGTTCGCCTACATGGTCTGGTTCCGCGGCATCCAGCGTTTGCCAGCCTTGACAGTGTCCTTCCTGTCGTTCGCCAGCCCTTTGATGGCCGCTTTGCTGGGATACGTTTTCCTCGGCCAAAGCTTCAGCCTGACGCAAATGCTGGGCGCGGGCGCCGTGATCGCCGCCGTGGTGATCGTGCAACCGCGCCGGCCGGCGGCGCCGGCCGCGCGGGTCCCTGATTTGGCCAGGGCGCCGGCCAAATAAGCGCTCCCAGCCGCACCAACCGGAGGCGGGGCGGTGCCACGCACCGCGCCTTCCTTCTTTACCTACCACTCTACGCAGGGAAGTATCATGAAAAAAATGTTTGAGCCCATATCCTTAGGCGATATCGCCCTGGCCAACCGCTTTGTCATGGCCCCGATGACGCGCAACCGCGCCACCGAAGCCGGCCTGGCCACCGAATTGATGGCGACCTACTATGCGCAGCGCGCCAGCGCCGGCCTGATCATCTCGGAAGGCATACAGCCCAGCCAGGTGGGGCAGGGCTTCAGCGGCACGCCCGGGCTGCACACCCCTGAACAAGTCGAATCCTGGAAGGCGGTCACCGGCGCCGTGCACCAGGCTGGCGGGCGCATCGTCGCCCAGCTGATGCATGCCGGCCGCATCGGCCATCCGGCGCTGTATCCCAGCGCGCACCTGCCGGTGGCGCCGTCGGCCATCGCCGCCGAGGGCAAGACCTACACCCGCGACGGCATGCTGGACTACCCCACGCCCATCGCGCTGACCAAGAGCGACATCGCCCGCACCATCGACGACTTCGCCACGGCGGCGCTCAACGCCATCGCGGCCGGCTTCGACGGCGTCGAAATCCATGGCGGCAACGGCTTCCTGCTGCACCAGTTCATGGCGGCCAACACCAACCAGCGCGGCGACGAGTACGGCGGCAGCCTGGCCGCGCGCGTCAGGCTTTCGGTCGAAGTGGCGCAGGCGGTGACCTCCGCCATCGGCACCGGCCGCACCGGCATGCGCATCTCGCCGTCCAATCCCTACAACGACATCGCCGAGGGCGATTCGCTGGCGCTGTACCGCGAACTGGTGTCGCGCCTGCCGGACCTGGCCTTCCTGCACATCATGGAAGCCTATTGCCGCGAGCAGACCGTGGCGGTGCGCGAGAACTGGCGCGGCGCGCTGATCCTCAACCCGCACGCCAGCACCGACGACGGCGCCGTATCGGGCGCGGTCGCCGACGCGGTGGTGGACGAGGACCTGGCCGACGCCGTGGTGTTCGGCGCGCTGTTCCTGGCCAACCCGGACCTGCCGGCCCGCATCCAGGCCGGCGGCCCGTTCAACCCGGTGGATCAAGCCACCCTGTACGGCGGCGACCACCGCGGCTACACCGACTATCCGTCGCTGTAGGCGCGGCAGCCGCAAGGCATTCGTCTCAAGCGGAAGCGGGCGGCGCGCACGATTTTTTGCCTGACAGGCCGGCGCCGTCCCTTCCACCCGTTTTCAATAATGCAAAGGAATCCAAATGAAACCAACTACTGTGAACACGCTGGCGCGTCCGCTGATGGCCGCCCTGGCGCTGGCCGGTATGGCGGTCCTGGGCCTGTCTGGCTGCGACAAGGCGGTGGGCAAGCCACAGGAAAGCGTAGCCGGCGCGCCGCCCATCACGGCCGCGGCCGTGCTGGAGCGCGCGGTGGCCGACACCCAGGAATTCTCCGGCCGCCTGGAGGCGGTGGAGCGGGTCGAGATCCGTCCCCGCGTGGGCGGCTTCATTACGGCCGTCAACTTCAAACCGGGCAGCGAGGTGCGCAAAGGCGATGTGCTGTTCGTGATCGACCCGCGGCCGTTCCAGGCCGAGGCCAACCGCGCCGAGGCGGCCGCCAATTCGGCCCGCGCCAAGGCCGCGCTGGCCAAGCTGGAACTGGCGCGCGCCGAGCTGCTGCTGGCCGACAAGGCCATCCCCCAGCGCGAACTCGACGAGAAGGCTTCGAGCCTGAAGGAACTGGACGCCGACGCCCGCGCCGCCCAGGCCAGCGCCGATGCCGCGCGCCTGAACCTGAACTATAGCCAGGTGGTCGCGCCAATCAGCGGCCGCGTGTCGAAGGCGGAGATCACCGTCGGCAACCTGGTCGACAGCAGCGCGGTGCTGACCTCGGTGGTCTCGACCAGCTCGATCTACGCCAGCTTCGACGGCGACGAAGACACTTACCTGCGTGTCGGCCGCCTGGCCCAGCGCGGCGGCGCGGTGGCGGTGCGGGTCGGGCTGGCCAACGAGACCGGCTTCCCGCACGAGGGCAAGCTGGAATTCGTCGACAACCGGCTCGATACCGGCACCGGCAGCGTGCGCATGCGCGCCAGCTTCGCCAACGCCGATCACAGCCTGGCGCCCGGCCTGTTCGCGCGGGTGCAGCTGGGCGGCGACGAGTCGGCGCCGTCCAAGGTGGCGCTGATCGACGAGCGCGCCATCGGCACCGACCAGGACCGCAAGTATGTCTTCGTGGTGGGCGCCGATGGCAAGGCCGAATACCGCCAGGTCTTGCTGGGCCGTCCGGTCGACGGCTTGCGCGTGGTGCGCCAGGGCTTGAAGGCGGGCGAAAAAATCGTCGTCAACGGCCTGCAGCGGGTGCGTCCGGGCGCGCCGGTCGCGGCCACGCTGGTGGCGATGGACGCCGGCCGGGCGGCGGCCGCCGGCAAGGTCGCCGCGGCGGCAGCCCTCGCGGCCGCCTCAACCAAGGAACAATAATGAACATCTCACGCTTCTTCATCGACCGGCCGATCTTCGCGGCCGTGCTGTCGATCATGATCTTCGTGGCCGGACTGCTGGCCATCTTCAAGCTGCCGGTCTCCGAATATCCGGACGTGGTGCCGCCGTCGGTGGTGGTGCGCGCCCAGTACCCCGGCGCCAATCCCAAGGTGATCGCCGAAACCGTGGCCGCGCCGCTGGAGGAACAGGTCAACGGCGTCGAGAACATGCTGTACATGTCCTCGCAGGCGACCGCCGACGGCGCGCTGGCGCTGACCGTCACCTTCAAGGTCGGCACCAACGTCGAGCAGGCCGAGACCCAGGTGCAGAACCGGGTCCAGCGCGCCTTGCCGCGCCTGCCGGAGGAGGTGCGCCAGATCGGCGTCACCACCGTCAAGAGCTCGCCGAACATGACCATGGTGGTGCACCTGTCGTCGCCCAACGGCCGCTACGACGATGTCTACCTGCGCAACTACGCCGTGCTCAACATCAAAGACCAGCTGGCCCGCATCGCCGGCATGGGCGAAACCGTGCTGCTCGGCGCCGGCGACTACGCCATGCGGGTCTGGCTCGATCCGCAGAAGGTGGCGGCGCGCGGCATGACGGCCGGCGACGTGGTGGGCGCGATCCGCGAACAGAACGTGCAGGTGGCGGCCGGCGTGATCGGCGCCTCGCCGTCAAAGGGCTCGGAATTCCAGCTGACCGTCAACACCCAGGGCCGCTTGCAGACGGTGGAGGAGTTCGGCAACATCATCGTGCGCACCGGCGCCGACGGCGCGCTGACCCTGCTCAAGGACGTGGCGCGGGTCGAGCTGGGTTCCAACTCCTACGCGCTGCGCTCGCTGCTGGACAATAAGTCGGCGGTGGCGATCGCCATCTTCGAGGCCCCCGGCGCCAACGCGCTGGAACTGTCGGCCAATGTGCGCGCCAGGATGGCGGAACTGAAGAAGGACTTCCCGGAAGGCGTGGAGTACAGCGTGGTGTACGACCCGACCCAGTTCGTGCGCGAGTCGATCAAGGCCGTGATCCACACGCTGCTGGAGGCGGTGGCGCTGGTGGTGGTGGTGGTGATCGTGTTCCTGCAAACCTGGCGCGCCTCCGTCATCCCTCTGCTGGCGGTGCCGGTGTCCATCATCGGCACCTTCGCCGTGATGCTGGGCCTGGGCTTTTCGATCAACACGCTGTCGCTGTTCGGACTGGTGCTGGCGATCGGCATCGTGGTCGATGACGCCATCGTGGTGGTGGAGAACGTCGAGCGCAACATCGGCGCCGGCCTGACGCCACGCGACGCCACCGTGCAGGCGATGCGCGAGGTCAGCGGACCGATCATCGCCATCGCCCTGGTGCTGTGCGCGGTGTTCGTGCCGATCGCCTTCGTGTCCGGCCTGTCCGGCCAGTTCTACCGCCAGTTTGCGCTGACCATCGCGATCTCCACCGTGATCTCGGCCATCAGCTCGCTGACCCTGTCGCCGGCGCTGGCGGCCACGCTGCTCAAACCGCACGACGCGCCCAAGGACGCGCTGACCCGCGCCATGGACAAGCTGTTCGGCCGCTTCTTCGCCGGCTTCAACCGCTTCTTCGGCCGCGCCTCGATCAGGTACGAGGGCGGCGTCAAGGGCGTGTTGGGCCGCAAGACCCTGGCCGTGGCGGTCTACGTGCTGTTGACCGTGTGCGCCGTGTTCGTGTTCAAGTCGGTGCCCAGCGGCTTCGTACCCTCGCAGGACAAGCAATACCTGGTGGGCTTCGCCCAGCTGCCGGACGGCGCCTCGCTGGACCGCACCGACGCCGTGCTGAAGCGCATGTCCGACATCGCGCTGACCGTGCCCGGCGTGGAATCGACCAACGCCTTTCCCGGCCTGTCGATCAACGGCTTCACCAACGCCTCCAACGCCGGCATCGTGTTCTTCCCGTTGAAACCGTTCGAGCAGCGCACCGGCGCCGACTTGTCCGGCGGCGCCATCGCCCAGGAGATCAACCAGCGCATGGGCGCGGTGCAGGACGCCTTTGTGATGGTGTTCCCGCCGCCGCCGGTCAGCGGCCTGGGCACCATCGGCGGCTTCAAGCTGATGGTCGAGGACCGCGGCAACGTCGGCTACGACGAATTGCACAAGGCGGTGCAGGCCTTGCAGAACAAGGCCTGGCAGTCGAAGGAGTTGTCCGGCGTGTTCACCAACTTCCAGATCAACGTGCCGCAGCTGTTCGCCGACGTCGACCGTAGCAAGGCCAAGCAACTGGGCGTGCCGCTGCAGACGATCTACCAGACCCTGCAGATCAACCTGGGTTCGCTGTACGTGAACGACTTCAACCAGTTTGGCCGTACCTACCAGGTGCGGGTGCAGGCCGACGCGCCGTTCCGTTCGCACGCCCAGGACATCGCCCATCTGAAGGTGCGCAACGACAAGGGGGAGATGATCCCGCTGTCGTCGCTGATGCGGGTCAGGGACAGCTACGGTCCGGGCCAGGTGCAGCGCTACAACGCCTACGTCGCGGCCGACATCAACGGCGCCCCGGCGCCGGGCGTGTCGTCCGGCCAGGCGCGCGCCGCGCTGGAGAAGATCGCCGCCGAAACGCTGCCCAAGGGCGTGACCTTCGAGTGGACCGACCTGACCTACCAGGAGATCCTGGCCGGTACCACCATGGTGCTGGTCTTCCCGCTGTGCGTGCTGCTGGTGTTCCTGGTGCTGGCCGCGCAGTACGAGAGCTGGACCCTGCCGCTGGCGGTGATCCTGATCGTGCCGATGTCCATCCTGTGCGCGCTGGTCGGCGTCAAGCTGAGCGGCGGCGACAACAACATCTTCACCCAGATCGCGCTGTTCGTGCTGGTGGGGCTGGCGTCGAAGAACGCGATCCTGATCGTGGAATTCGCCCGCGAGCTGGAACACCATGGCCGCAGCGTCGTGCAGGCCGCGCTGGAATCGTGCCGCTTGCGTCTGCGTCCGATCCTGATGACGTCGATCGCCTTCATCATGGGCGTGCTGCCCCTGGTGTTCTCGCACGGCGCCGGCTCCGAGATGCGCCACGCGATGGGCGTGGCGGTGTTTGGCGGCATGCTGGGGGTGACCTTCTTCGGCCTGTTCCTGACGCCGGTGTTCTACGTCCTGCTGCGCAGCTTCGCCCGGCGATTTGAAAAGACTGGCGCCGCGACCCTGGTGGCGGCCAAACTGGAAGGGAGCGTGCCATGAAGCGCCGCATACAACAAAGCGTCCCCGTGCTGGCGGCCATGCTGCTCAGCGCCTGCGCCGCACCGCAGCTGAGTGCGCCCGTGCTGGACGTGCCGGCCGGATTCAAGGAAGCGGCGACACCGCAGCGCGCCGCCGACGGCAGCCGCTGGCAAGCGGCCCGCCCGGCCGAGGCCCAGGCCCGTGGAGCATGGTGGCTGGCCTTTAACGACCGGGTGCTCAACAGCCTGATCGACGACGCCACCACCGCCAACGCCAATCTGGCCGTGGCCGCGGCCAGGGTCAGGCAGGCGCGCGCGCTGGCCGGCGTGGCCGGGGCCGACCGCGGCGTGCAGCTGGACGCCCAGCTGGGCGCACAGCGCGGCCGGACCGCCAACCATGCGCCGGGCCTGCCGTCCGGCGCGCCCGTCAGCATCGGCAACACCTGGCAGGCCAAGCTGGCCGCCAGCTACGAGGTCGACCTGTTCGGCCGGGTCGCCTCCAGCGTCAGCGCGGCCCAGGCCGACGCGGCCGCCAGCGAGGCCACCTATCGCTCGGTGCTGCTGGCCTTGCAGGCGGACGTGGCGCAGACCTACTTCAGGCTGCGCGCGACGGACGCCGAGCTGGCGACGCTGGACCAGACGGTGCGCCTGCGCGAGCAAAACGTGCAGGTCAACCAGCGCCGCTTCGAGCTGGGCGAGCTGGGCGAGTTCGACCTGGCCCGCGCCAAGACCGAGCTGGCGACCTCGCGCGCCGAGGCGATCGGCTTGCAGCGCCAGCGCGTCGGCGACGAACACGCGCTGGCGGTCTTGCTGGGCAAGCCGGCCGCCAGTTTCGCCTTCGCGGTGCAGCCGCTGGCGGAAGGCGGTGCGGTGCCGGCGATACCGGCGGGCCTGCCCTCGGCGCTGCTGGAACGCCGGCCCGACATCACCGCCGCCCAGCGCGCGATGGTGGCGGCGAATGCGCGCATCGGCCTTGCCAGGTCGGCCATGTTCCCGGCCTTGGCGCTGACCGGCGCCGGCGGCGGCGAGTCCGACACATTGTCCAAGCTGTTCAAGTGGGATGCCCGCAGCTGGGTGGTGGGGGCGCTGATGTCGATGCCGCTGATCGACGGCGGCCGCAACAAGGCCAACATCGCCCGCAGCGAGGCGGCGCTGGACGAGTCGGTGGCCAGCTATCGGCAGAGCGTGCTGGTGGCGTTCGCCGAGGTCGAGGACAACCTGGCCGGCCTGCGCATCCTGGCCGGGCAGGGCGAGCAACTGGACGCCGCCGTGCTGTCGGCGCGGCGTTCCGCCGAGCTGGCGCAAAAACTCTACCAGGCCGGCCGTTCCAGCTATCTGGACCTGCTCGACGCGCAGCGCAACCTGGCCAGCGTGGAGCGCAGCGCCGTGCAGCTGCGCGGTAGCCGCTATGTGTCGACGGTGGCCCTGATCCGCTCGCTGGGCGGTGGCTGGACCGTTCAATAAGCTTGTATCGGCGCGGCGTCCGCCCGGACGCCGCGCCTGCTCTGCCATCACCTCGGGCGATCGCCCTCCTGTTTATTCCCGTTAAAACAATATTTCGCCCAGGCGTACATGCGTCTTTATTTAATTATTTATATTGAATAAATTATGCGCAATGTTTATCTGTCCAACCTGACAGTATTGATAGTGATGCGGATTGTTATTTTTTGATTTAATGGATTCCGCTAATCAGATATTAGTCAATACGCCGAGATGTATTTATCGTGTTGGATATAACTTCTTGATTTGCAAGGTAAACACCATATTTCATTCGCGCCGGTGCAGCGTTGGGCTGACGGCTATTTGATTTAAAGATTTAACAATTGTTATCAAACTACTGGCAAAAGGTAAATATGAATACCATTGTGAATGTGAATAAACCGGACCAAGGAAAATGCCTGCCCGATCTGCTGTGGGAACAGGTGCGCACGCGTCCGGATCAAGCTGCGGTAATATGCGGCCAGCAGCGCCTGAGTTTCCGCGAACTGGCGCAGAACAGCTCCATCCTGGCGGCCTATCTGCGCCATCTGGGCGTGGTCGGCGACGCCTGCATCGGCATCTTCGTCGAGCCGTCGCTGGAGCTGATGACCGGCGTCTGGGGCATCCTGCTGGCCGGCGGCGCCTACCTGCCATTGTCGCCGGAATATCCGGAGGAGCGTCTGCGCTACATGGTCGAGGATGCCCGCGTCGATGTGGTGTTCGCCCAGGAAGAGTTGAAGGGACGCCTGGCCCGCCTGGCGCCGGCGGGAACCCGCATCGTCACCATGGAGGACGCGCTGGCCCACCACGTGGCCCGTGGCCGCACGGTGGCGCACGCCGCGCAGCAACAACATGAGCCTGTGCGTCCGCACAACCTGGCCTACATCATCTACACCTCGGGCAGCACCGGCAAACCGAAAGGGGTGATGATCGAGCATCACAGCATTGTCAGCCAGATGGGCTGGCTGCAGGACGCCTATCAGCTAGACCATCAGCGCGTGGTGCTGCAAAAGACCCCGATGAGCTTTGACGCGGCGCAGTGGGAAATCCTGGCGCCGGCCTGCGGCAGCACGGTGGTGGTGGGCGCGCCCGGCATCTACCGCGATCCCGAGGCGCTGGTCGACACCATCGTGGAACACCAGGTCACCACCTTGCAGTGCGTGCCGACCCTGCTGCAGGCGCTGCTCGACAGCGACCGCTTCCAGGATTGCCGGTCGCTGACGCAGATCTTCAGCGGCGGCGAAATCCTGTCCAGGCATCTGGCGCAGCAATGCCTGGACACCATGGCCAATTGCCAGCTGATCAACCTGTACGGTCCGACCGAGTGCACCATCAATTCCTCGTCCTACCGGGTGCTGCGCGACACGGTGGCCGCCGGCCCGAACGCGATCTCGATCGGCGCGCCGGTGCGCGACACCCAGTACTACATCCTGGACAGCAAGATGGAGCTGGTCAAACCGGGCGAGATCGGCGAGTTGTATATCGGCGGCGTGCAGCTGGCGCGCGGCTATCTGCACCGGCCCGACCTGACGGCCGAGCGCTTCGTCGACAACCCGCTGGCGCCCGAGGGGCGCGGCGACCGGCTGTACCGCACCGGCGACCTGGGCGTCTGGAACCCGGACGGCACGGTGCAGTTCTCCGGCCGCGCCGATAACCAGGTCAAGCTGCGCGGCTTCCGCGTCGAGCTGGACGAGATCCGGCTGGCGATCGAAGACCATGACTGGGTCAAGAACGCGGCCTTGCTGATCCGCAACGACAGCCGCACTGGTTTCCAGAACCTGATCGCCTGCATCGAGCTCAATCCCCGCGAGGCGGCCTTGATGGACCAGGGCAAGCATGGTGCGCACCATCAATCCAAGAAGAGCAAGCTGCAGGTCAAGGCCCAGCTGTCCAACGTCGGCTGCCGCGACGCCGCCGACCTGGCCCCGCGCGTCACCGTCGAGCTGCCCGGCAAGCAGGCCAGCGCGGCGCAGCGCCAGCGCGTGTTCGCCCGCAAGACCTATCGCTACTTCGAGGGCGGCCCGGTCAACCGCGACGACCTGGTGCAATTGCTGGCCGGCCCACAGGCGAGCGCCGCCGCGCGCAGCCTGGCCAGCCTGGACTTCACTGAATTCGGCCGGATCGTGCGCAACTTCGGCCAGTTCGCCAGCGACGAACGCCTGCTGCCCAAATACGGCTATGCCTCGCCCGGCGCGCTGTACGCGACCCAGATGTATTTCGAGCTGGGCGGCATCGGCGGTCTGCGCCACGGTCTGTACTACTACCATCCGGTGCACCACCAGCTGGCGCTGATCAGTGAACTGCCGGGCGAGTCCGGTGGCCGCATCAAGCTCCACTTCATCGGTAAGAAGAGCGCGATCGAGCCGGTCTACAAGAACAACATCCAGGAAGTGCTGGAGATGGAAACCGGCCACATGCTGGGGCTGTTCGACCGGATACTGCCGGCGCACCAGCTGGCCATCGATGGCGGCGCCTTCCAGCCCGAGGTGAAGGCGCAGCTGGCGTGCGCGGACGAGGATTACTACCTCGGCAGCTTTGAGCTGGTGTCGGCGGCGCAGCAGGGTGAGCGGCCGCAGCAGGCCATGGACATCTACGTCCAGGCGCATGGCGACAAGGTGGCCGGACTGCCGGGCGGCCAGTACCGCTACCACGACGGCGGCTTCGAGGCTGTGTCCGACCAGCTGATCGAGAAGAAGCATGTGATCGCGATCAACCAGCAGGTGTACGAGCGCGCCAGCTTCGGCGTGTCGCTGATCAGCCGCGACGCGCGCGACTGGATGCAGTTCATCGCGCTGGGCCGCAAGCTGCAGCACTTGCAGATGAATGGTTGCCAGCTGGGCTTCATGGCGTCCGGCTACAGCTCGAAGACCGGCAACGACCTGCCGTCGGCCAAGCGCGTCGCCGCCATCCTGGCGCAGCGGGGCGGAATCCAGGGACAGTTCTATTTCGCCCTGGGCGGGCGCATCAGCGAAGAGCAGATCGCCAGCGAGGGCATGAAGGAGGACGCCATCCACATGCAGGGTCCGGCCGAGATCATCAAGGAAGATCTGTTGAACCTGCTGCCGAACTACATGATGCCGAACAAGATCATCGTGCTGGACCGCCTGCCGCTAACGGCCAACGGCAAGATCGACCACCAGGCGCTGGCCGCGTCCGAGCAGGCCAACGCCGAGGCCAGCGACAAGCCCTTCGTGGCGCCGCGCACGCCGACCGAGCTGCGCATCGGCGAGATCTGGCGTAAGGCCATGAAGTGGGACGCGGTTTCGGTGCATGACGACTTCTTCGAATCGGGCGGCAATTCGCTGATCGCGGTGCGCTTGATCAACCACATCAACAAGGCCTTCGGCTCGTCGCTGCCGCTGCAACTGCTGTTCGAGGCCACCACCATCGAGAAGCTGGCCGCCAAGGTCGACGAGGGACAGGGCGCTGCGCTGTCGCGGCTGGTGCTGCTGGCCAAGGGCGGCGACCGCAAGGCCATTTATTGCTGGCCGGGCCTGGGCGGCTACCCGATGAACCTGCGGCTGCTGGCGCAGCAGGTCGACAGCGACCATCCGTTCTACGGGGTGCAGGCGCACGGCATCAACCGGGACGAGGTGGCCTACGCCAGCATCGCCAGGATGGCGGCGGAGGATATCCTGGCCATCAAGCGGGTGCAGCCGCACGGGCCCTACACCCTATGGGGCTATTCCTTCGGCGCGCGGGTGGCGTTCGAGGTGGCCTACCAGCTGGAGCAGGGCGGCGAGGTGGTCGACGACCTGTACCTGATCGCGCCGGGGTCGCCCAAGCTGCGCGCCCAGGACGCGGCCGTGCATGGCAACGCGCCGAGCTACGACAATCCGGCCTTCGTCACCATCCTGTACTCGGTGTTCACCCACAGCATCAGCGGACCGGGCCTGGCCGAATGCCTGAAGGTGGCCAAGGACAAGCACAGCTTCGCCGCCTTCATCTGCGCGCGGATACGCAGCCTGGACCAGGACCTGGTGGAGCGCATCATCGACATCGTCTGCCAGACCTACGAGTTCAAGTACACCTTCCACGAGCTGGCCGAGCGCACGCTACGCGCGCCGCTGACCATCTTCAAAGCCGACGGCGACGACTATTCCTTCATCGAGAACAGTGCCGGCTTCTCGGAAGTCGAGCCGGACGTGATCAAGCTGGAGGCCGATCACTACAGCATGCTCAAGCTGCCCGGCATCGATGAACTGGTATCCGTGATCCACGCCCGGCTCGGTGTCGCGCCGGGACGCAAGGTGGCCGAGGACGCCTCGGAACTGGCCGCCGGCTAAGGAGCGCGACTATGCCGCACATCAACATCAAACACTTCCAGGTCGAGCTGAGCGCGGACCAGAAGAAGCAACTGGTGCAGGCGCTGAGCAGCATCGTGCAGCAGACCTTTGCCTGTCCGGACGGCGCCATCTCGATCGCGCTGGAGCCGGTCGCGCCGGAGGAGTGGCGCCGGCGGGTGTGCCACCCGGAACTGGAGCTGCGCAAGGAATTGTTGTGCAAGACCCCGAATTACTGAATATCCAACCCCTACTACACAAGGAAGATTATGAACGCAGCAAACACGACCATCCACGCACCAGCGGGCGGCGCGCCGCACGGCATCGAACTGGTGTTCGCCGACGAGGTGGCCGAAGCGCTGGCCACCGGCAAGGCGGTGGTGGCGCTGGAATCGAATGTGATCACCCATGGCCTCGATTATCCGGACAACGTGGCCACCTCGCGCCTGGTGGAGGCGGCGGTGCGGCGCGGCGGCGCGGTGCCGGCCACCATCGGCATCGAGGACGGCCGCATCCTGGTCGGCATGAGCGAGGCCAGCATCGACCGCTTCGCGCAAACCCAGGGCATCCCCAAGGTGAGCAGCCGCGATCTGCCCTTTGTGCTGGCCCGGGGCGGCATGGGCGCCACCACGGTGGCCTCGTCGCTGGTGGCGGCGGAGCTGGCCGGCATCGCCTACTTCGCCTCGGCCGGCATCGGTGGCGTGCACCGCGGGGCCGAGCGTAGCATGGACATCTCTTCCGACCTGATCCAGTTCACCCGCTCCAAGGTGGCGGTGGTGTGCGCCGGCGCCAAGAACATCCTCGACCTGGGGCTGACGCTGGAATTCCTGGAAACCCATTGCGTGCCGGTGGTGTCCTACCAGTTCGATGATTTCCCGGCCTTTTATTGCCGCTCCAGCGGCCACGCCAGCCCGCACCGCCTGGATGCGCCGCAGGACATCGCCCGCGCCGTCGAGATGCATTGGGCGCTGGGCAATCACAGCTCGCTGCTGATCACCAGCCCGACGCGCGAGGAGGACGCCATCGACAGCGAGGTGATCGAGGCCGTGATCGCGCGCGCCGTGCTCGCCGCCGAGCAGGACGGCATCCGCGGCAACGCGCTGACCAAGCATCTGATGCGCGCGGTGGACCGGGTCACGGACGGGCGCTCGGCCAAGGCCAATATGGCGGTGCTGATCAACACGGCGGAGGTGGCCGGACGGATCGCGGCGGCCCACGCCGCGCTGCGCGCACCGGCCCTGGCCTGAGCTGCGCCTCATGGCAAGGCGATCAGGCCCAGCCGGATCGCCTTGATGACGACGTCGCTGCGGCGGCTGACACCGAACTTGGTGCGCAGGTTGCAGATGTGGAAGTTGACGCCGGCCTCGGAGATGCTCAGGATGCGGCCGATCTCCCAGGTGGTCTTGCCGGCCGCGATCCAGCGCAGACAGTCGAGTTCGCGCACCGTCAGCACCGGCGCCTCTTCCTCGACCTTGGGCGCGATGTGGGCGATGATGGCGTCGACCGCGACGTCGCGCAACAGGCTCAGTTGGCCCAGCGTCTGGCACAGGTCGCGCTGGAAGGCGAGGGCGCTGCTGTCGTCGCGCACGCAGGTGAGCATGCCGACCTCGCCGTTCAGGCCATGGATGGGCAGGGTCACGCCGGAATGCAGGCCGAACGCGGTGGCTTCCTCCAGCATGCCTTGCTGGGGCGCGCTGTGGAACGATTCCGGTTTCCAGACGAACGGCGACATCGACTTGAAGCAATGCACCACGGTCGGATCCTTGGCCCGCAGGTTGTTTTTTTCGTAGTGCTCGCGCCAGGCTTGCGGGTAGGTGCTGTGTAAATACAGATCCTTGCTGCCATTGCTGGTCTGGGCGGTGACGGCGAACAGCAGGCGTTCGAATCCCAGGTCCCGCACGGCCTGTTCAACATGGGACATCGCCTCCGCGCTGGAGCCGGCCTCCATGATCGGCCCCAAGTTGGCCAGACCCTTGGTGACGCTTTCGCCGCTGCTTGACAAGTTATCGTCCATAAATTCCTTAATGAGCGTGTTTGGCATTGCTGGCTGTGGGCGTCCGCTGCGTGTCAAGGCTTGGGGCGCCGTGTTCATGGCTGGGCATGCATGGCGTTGAAATGGTGTTTAGTTGTTGCTAACTTATGCCCACGGCATAAATTATCAAGAAATTATAATTGAAGTTTTGGCATTCCGCTGCCGGGCACGCTTCCGCCACCGGCTGGCCGGTGGCGGAGGGACTTGCACACTCAACAGATTGATGCTAGCGCGGCAGTGGCAGCCGGGGCGGTCCGGACCGTTCCTGCGGCGTCTGCGTCAGCTCGACCTCGTTGTCAAAGTTGGGCGCATTGACGCGCGCCAGATCATCGTCGTCGATGATTTCCAGCAGGTGCAGGCGGGTCAGCATCAATACCGGGAAAGGTATCGTGCCGCCGCGCTCGAAGCGGCTGCCGCAGGACTGGCTGACGCCGAAGCGCTGCCAGAACTGGGTCTGGTTTTCGCCAAGGATGTAACGCAGGTCGCGGATCAGGGCCGTATCGCGCGGGGTGATGCGGAACACCGCGTTTTTGTAGAATGGCATGATGCTCATACGGCCACCGCCTAGTGGAAGGTATCGAACAGCGCGGTATGGGTCTTCTGGCCCAGGTGGATTTCCAGCGCCACCGCGTCCTCGATGCCGACCCGGATCGGTGGGCCGAAGCGCGTCATCTCGATGCCGGCGTGGCGCAGCAGGCGTTCGATCGCGGTGGTGGTCACCGTCACGTATTTGGCGATGCCGTTTTCATCGGCGAAACGCACCACCTCGCGCATCGCGTTCATCGCATGTTCGGCGAAGCCGAAGCTGCTGTCGCGGCCACTCTCGATGGCGAAGCGGCTCAGCTCCCACACCTGTTGGTCCTCGGGCGCCTGCTTGCCATGCAGCAGTTCCGGGAAGGTATCCTTGAGCATGTAGGGGCCGGTGGTCGGCAGCAAACGCCAGCAGCCGCAGAAGCGCTGGGTGTCGTCGCGTATCATCATGTAGTAGGGATCGAGGGCGTCGTAGCCGTCCACTTCCATGCCGCCCAACACCGCCACTTCCCAGCCCAGCCGGCCCTGGAACACCTTGGCGCGCAGCTGGTAGATGCTGCGCAGGTCGATGGTTTTGAAGCTGTCACGCGCGCCTATCTGGATCATTGAAGCCATGTCTATCTCCTGAGTCGTCTATCGGTTAAAAGGGTCATGCGATGTGCTTACTTTATGCGAAGCGACTAGGCCGAGGAACTAGTAAACAAGATAGGAATTGACTCGGGAACTGATAGGTAGTTGCTAGGTTACAGATGAGTAGTGACTGGGCCGGCGGGCCGGCGGCGAGAGGCGAATGCGTGCCGCCAGCACCATATGCGACAAACCCGAAGTTTGTCGCAAGCGCTCAATAACCGATGGCCTCCCCGGCCGGCTGGCGGTCGTCATGGGCGCCATACAGGAATCCTGGGCGCAGCTTGCCCGACACCGCTGCGTCGCTGCCCGAGCTGGCCGGGCCGGCGCCGGCCGCAAGCGGCGGCGCCACCAGGATCAGCTCGGCTGCTCCCCAGCCGCTCTGCTCGCGCATGTCATAGCCCATGTCCTGCAGCAGCCGCAGCGTGTCGGGCGAGATGCCGTGCCGCTCGTAGGCGACAGCATCCGGCAGCCACTGGTGGTGGATGCGCGGCGCGTCGACCGCCTCCTGCGGCAACATGTCGAAATCGATGACATTGAGTGCGGTTTGCAGCGTGATCGTGATGATGCGCGAGCCGCCTGGCGAGCCCAGCACCATGAAGACCTCGCCGTCCTTCTTGACCAGCGTCGGCGCCATGGACGACAGCGGGCGCTTGCCCGGCGCGATCGCGTTGGCCACGCCCTGCACCAGCCCAAACAGGTTAGGCGTGCCTTCCTTGACGGTGAAGTCATCCATTTCATTGTTGAGCACCACGCCTGTGCCGGGCGCCATCACCAGCGCGCCGAAGCGGCCATTGATGGTGTAGGTGGTGGACACCGCGTTGCGATCCTTGTCGACCACCGAGTAGTGCGTGGTCTGCGGCCGTTCGCGCTGCTGCGCGGACGGCGTCTGCGGCAGCTCGGAGGACGGCGTGGCGCGCGCGCCAATGCGGGTGCGGATCTGTTGCGCGTAGGTCTTGTCCATCAGGTGCGCGATCGGGTTGTCGACGAAGGCCGGGTCGCCCAGCGTGGCGTTGCGGTCGCGGTAGGCGTGGCGCATGGCTTCGACCATCACGTGGAGGGCGGCGGCCGACTGCGGGCCCATGGCCTTCAGGTCGTAGCCTTCCAGCACATTGAGGATTTGGCACAAGGTCACGCCGCCGGAGCTGGGCGGCGGCGCCACCACGAAGTCGTAGCCGCGATAGCTGCAGCTCAGCGGCTTTTCCTGCGTGATGCGGTAGTTGGCGAAGTCGGCAGCGCTGATGATGCCGCCGCCGGCGCGCGCGGCGCGCGCCACCGCCTGCGGCAGCGTGCCGCGGTAGAACGCGTCCGGGCCCTTGGCCGCGATCGCGGCCAGCGTGCGCGCCAGGTCCGGCTGGCGCAGGCGGTCGCCCGGTTGCAGCGGGCTGCCGTCCTTGCGCAGGAATACGCGCGCCATCCCAGGATCGAGGTGGAAGCGCGCAGCCTGGGTATCGAGGATGTCGGTGTCGGCGCGGCTCAGCACAAAGCCTTCGCGCGCGAGACGGATCGCGGGCGCCATCACCTGGGCCCGGGACAGCTTGCCGTACTGCTTCCACGCCGTGTCCAGGCCCAGCACGCTGCCCGGCACGCCGACCGCCAGGTAGCCATGCAGGCTGGCGCCGCGGATCACGTTGCCGCCGGCGTCCAGGTACATATTGGCGCTGGCCGCGGCCGGCGCCTGTTCGCGGAAATTGATGAAGGTTTCGCGGCCGTCGGCCAGGTGGATGGTCATGAAGCCGCCGCCGCCGATGTTGCCGCAGCAGGGATTGACGACCGCTTCGGCGTAGCCGACCGCGACCGCCGCGTCGATCGCGTTGCCGCCCATTTTCAGGATGTCGACGCCGGCCTGGGAGGCCAGGCGCTGGGCCGACACAACCATGCCGTGCTCGGCTTCGACGGCCGGGCGGGTGGCGGCCGGCGCCGCGCCGGCATGCAGCAGCGCGGACAGCGCCGCGACCAGGGTAATTCTTTTCATGATTGCTCCGTGGAGGAATGAAGGGCGGCCAGGGCGGCGCGCTTGCGCGTCGCGCCTGGCCGCCGGCCTTGCTTAGAAGGTGTAGTTCATGCGGGCGTACACGTAACGGCCTGAGCGGCCAAACGGTGCGTAGTTGGAGAACGGCGCATTGCCGGTGGTGTTGAGCGCGGCCGGCAGCGCGTCCGGATAGGTGTCGAACAGGTTGTCGGCACCCAGCGCCAGTTGCAGCTTGGACGTGATGGCATAGCGGCCCTCGAGGTCGACCACGGTCTTGGCGCCCATGGTGAAGTCAAACGCCGGCGTGGTGCCCGGCGCCAGCACTTCGCCATAGCGGGTGGCGCGCAAGGTGGCGCCCCACTGGCCCAGCTTCCAGTTGACCGACGCGTTCAGCTTGTTCCTCGGCTGGCCGCGTTCCAGGGTCAGCACGTTGACCCGGTCGAACAGGACAGGCGCCGGGCTCAGCGCCGTCAGCTGGGCGGTGGTCGGCACCTTGGTGACGTCGGTGTTGCTGACGTTGGCGGCCAGCGTGAAGTCGAACTTGCCCGACGTGCCCAGCTTGAGCGGCCAGTTGGCGACGATGTCCACACCTTCGGTGGTGGTGTCGACACCGTTGATGAAGAAGCGGCCGCCGCCGACGCCGATGAAGCCCTGCGAGGCCAGGTAGCCGCGCACGTTGGCGGCGGTCAGGTTCTCCGACAGCACGATGCGGTCGCGGATCTTGATGCGGTAGCTGTCCACCGTCAGGCTCATGGCGCCGAAGCGCATCACCGCACCCAGCGACAGGTTGACCGATTTCTCGGCATCGAGCGGCTTGGCGCCCAGTGCGATGGCGGCCGGATCGGCCGGCTTGAAGGTGGTGATTTCGAACGGTACGCCGTTGATGAAGTTGGTCGAGGTCGAGGTGAAGAACTGCTGCTGCGGCGACGGTGCGCGGAAGCCGTTCTGGACCGAACCGCGCAGCGCGAACTCCCTGGCGAAATCGTAGCGGCCGGCCAACTTGCCGGTGAAGTTGTTGCCGAAGTCCGAATAGTGTTCGCCGCGCACCGCGGCCGAGGCCAGCAGCTTGTCGGTCAGCTTGGTTTCCAGGTCGACGTAGGCGCCGGCCGCGGTGCGGTGGTTGTCCGACACGTCGCCCGGGCGGAAGCCCGGGAACACCTGCGCCCCCGGTGGCGCCGGGGTGCCATTGGCCAGCACCTCGCCGCCGTAGCGGTAGGAGTCCGGCTCGCCGGCGGTCATGTTGTAGCCTTCGCGGCGCACTTCGGCGCCCAGCGCGACGTTGAGCGGCGCAGCCAGGCCGGCGATGTCCACGCTGCGCACGCCCGACAGGTTGTAGGTCAGCTGGTCGTAGGCGAAGCCGCCGGCGTCGAAGCTGGTCTTGCTGCCCGCGCCGATCGAGCGGTTGAGGGTGTTCTCGATGGTGTAGGCCATCTTGTTCTTGCCGTAGCTCAGCGAGCTGTCCATGTCCCAGTCGCCGATGCTCCAGGTGATGCCGCCGGCGGCGCTGTAGTCGTCCACGGTGGGGGCGATCTTGGGCAGGAAGCCGTCCGGATAAATCGACAGCACGTTCTGGTCCTGCAGCGCGCGGCGGAAGAATCCGGGCGAGCGGGCGTCGCGGCGCTGGTAGCCGGACCAGCCGTACAGCTTGACGTCGCCGCTCAGGTTGTAGCCGGCGTTGGCGAACACCGTGCTCTGCTTGATTTCCGGTTCGCCATACCAGGCGTTGAAGCGATTGATGGTGGCTTCGCGCGGGTCGAATGCGCCGTTCACCAGCGGGTATTGCTGGCGCACGTCATAGCCGCTGCGCTCGGTGTGCGCCTGGTCCTTGTATTCGGCGGCGATCGTGACGAAACCGCTGTCGCCGAGGGACAGGCCCTTCCAGGCGCTGATCGAGGCGTTCTGGCCGTCTGTGCGGCGGCGCGAGCTCGGTGCGCTCCAGCTGGCGCCGGCCGGCGGCGCGCCGGCGATGAAATCGTAATCGGTGACGCGGGCGCCGTAGCTGGCGACGAGTTCGCCGCCGTCGCGGTCGGTGCGCAGCCGCAGGTTGATCACGCCGGAAATCGCGTCCGAGCCGTATTGGGCCGAGGCGCCGTCGCGCAGCACTTCGATGTTCTTGACGATCGCGGTCGGGATCGCGTTCAGGTCGACCGCCGCCGAGCCACGGCCGATGGTACCGTTCAGGTTGACCAGCGCCGAGGTGTGGCGGCGCTTGGAATTGACCAGCACCAGGGTCTGGTCCGGCGCCAGGCCGCGCAAGGTGGCGGGGCGGATGGTGTCGGTGCCGTCGGCCAGCGCCGGGCGCGGGAAGTTCAGCGACGGCAGCGCTATCGACAGCGCCTGGCTGATTTCGTTGACGCCACCGGTGCCCAGCGTTTCGGCCGAGATCACGTCGACCGGCGCCGAGGTGTCGAGCACCGAGCGGTTGGCCACGCGGGTACCGGTGACCACCACCGTTGCCTGTGGACCGCTGGCGTCCGGCGCCGATTGCGCCAGTGCGCCGCCTGCCGCGAACAGGGAGGCGATGGCGACCGCCAGTGCCCGGGGTTGCTGCAGTTGGATTGTTGCTTGCTTGTTCTGCTTCATATGGCTCCCGAATTGAAAAAACAAACGCTTGGAACCGGCTTGCCGCAGGCTCCCCTGAATATTGTTGTTCTGGTTGTGCAGTCCATCTTCGTGATACGGAGACCGGTTGCGTCCGTGGAGTCGGGCGGGGATCGCCACCAGACCGCACGCCGAACCGCCATGGCTGGGCCATGGAATGATGCTAGCTTGGTGATAAGCAAACATAGTTCAAGTATACTCATTTCTCCGGAGAATCCGTTTCCAAAAATCTGTGTGGCGCAACAAAATATCGAAAATATGTTTCATTTTTTCGACGTTTGTTGGCAAAATATTCTAATGGATAAGATAGATCTGGAAATATTGGCCCTGTTGCAGAAGGATGCCTCGCTGCCGCTGGCGGCGCTGGCGCAAGCCGTCAACCTGTCGACCACGCCGTGCTGGCGGCGCGTGCAGCGCCTGCACGACGAGGGCGTGATCCGGCACCAGGTGGTGTTGTGCGACCCGCAGCGGCTCAACCTGGGGCTGACTGCCTTCGTCTCGATCCGCACCAGCCAGCACAACCGGGCCTGGATGGACAGCTTCATCGCCGGGGCGACGGCGATACCGGAAGTGGTCGAGATCTACCGCATGAGCGGCGACATCGACTACCTGCTGAAGGTGATGATTCCCGACATCGCCGGCTACGACCAGGTGTATAAAAAGCTGATCAAGGTGGCCGACCTGCTGGACGTCAGCTCCAGCTTTGCGATGGAAGTGCTGAAAAACACCACCGCGCTGCCGCTGGACTACGTCAAACTGAAGGGCTAGGAGTCTGCCCTCGGGCGCGATGGCAAGAAAGACGCGGCCCCAGGCCCAGGCCGAGTGGAAACTCTTTAGGGAACCTTGAATAACCGCCAATTTGTCATTCCCGCGCAGGCGGGAATCCAGGCATTGCCTGAATTCCCTCCATGCTGAGCCTCTGGGGATGCGGCGTATGGGTTCCCGCCTTCGCGGGAACGACAGGTATTTCGAGGTGCCCTTTAGTGGAAGGTATCGAACAGCGCGGTACGGGTCTTCTGGCCCAGGTGGATTTCCAGCGCCACCGCGTCCTTGATGCCGACCCCCTGGAGTCGAGATCTTCGTAGTCGATAAACATGTGATGGCGAAAGGTGGATATTTGTTGATGCAGATCAATGTTATGCTAATTGCACTGTTTTTACAAGCACGGTGCGGCGCAGGTTCAAGCCAGTCCAAAGGTCTTTCTCAGGTTGGAGTCGACCGGTCCGGCAGGCATAAAGCGGCGCAACTTACTCAACAGCGACGCCTCTCCGGCCGGCGTGCGGCGCATACGCCAGGGCCCCAGCGCCGCCTTCACTATCGTATTGGCCACCCCGGAAGGGGCGGGTGCGCTACTGACGGTCTGGGCGACTTTGCGCGCGGCCAGATCGCGTTCGCGGCCATAGGCCGGGATTCTGGAACTGGCCTGGGGTGAGTTGGCGTCCAGATTGGTCCTGGTAAAGGACGGCGCAACCAGTGTGACGCGGATGCCGAACTGGCGCACCTCATGGTCCAGGCTTTCGGACAAGCCCTCCACCGCGTGCTTGGAGGCCGAATACAAGCCCATGTAGGGCGCCGGCAGAAAACCGAGCACCGAGCTGACGTTGACGATTCTTCCCTGGCCCTGTGCCCGCATGTGCGGGAGCACGGCCTGGGTGGTACGCAAGATACTCAATACATTGGTGTCGAACAACGAGGCGGCCTCGCTGGTGGATGTTTCCTCCACCGCGCCGATCAGGTTCATGCCCGCGTTGTTGACCAGAACGTCGATACGGCCAGTCTGGCCGACGACCAACTGGATGCCACGTTGAACAGACGCTTGGTCCCGCACATCCATCGCGATGAGCGTGACGCCAGGCAGCGGCTGGGTGTTGGCGATACTGCGCACGGTGCCGAACACCTGGCATCCATGCTGGGCGAATTTTTCTGCGGCGGCGCGTCCGATCCCCGATGACACGCCCGTGATAACGACAACAGTAGATTTCGACATGGGTAATCCTTGCGATTTGGGTGAAAAGTCAGGCGGCGCAAATCAGTGCGACGACACGGCGTGCAGGCTGCGCTGCGCTGGCGCTTCCGTGCGCGGACTGATCTTGAACCAGATGGAATACATAGCCGGCAGAAACACCAGAGTCAGCACCGTCCCGGCGAAAGTCCCGCCGATCAGCGTGTAGGCCAGCGTGCCCCAGAACACCGAATGGGTCAGCGGGATGAAGGCCAGGATCGCCGCCAAGGCGGTCAGGATTACGGGCCGGGAACGCTGCACGGTGGCTTCGACCACCGCCTGGAATGGGTCTAGCCCCGCCAGTTCGTTGTGGTGTATCTGGCCGATCAGGATCAGCGTGTTGCGCATCAGGATGCCCGACAGCGCGATCAAGCCGACCAGCGCGTTGATACCGAATGGCTGCTGGAACAGGATCAAGGTCGGCACCACGCCGATCAATCCCAGCGGACTGGTCAGGAACACCATGACCATCGCCGAGATCGAGCGCACCTGAAAGATGATGATCAGCAGGGTAATTGCCAGCATGATCGGGAACAGCGGCAGCATCGCTTTGGTCGCCTTGCCGGATTCCTCGATCGAACCAGCCTCTTCGATGCGGTAGCCCCCTGGCAGCTTGTCCGTGATGGGCTGCAACTGCGCGCTGATGGCGGCCGAGACGTCCGGCGGCTGCAAGCCATCGGCGATGTCGCCGCGCACGGTCATGGTCGGCATGCGGTCGCGGCGTCGAATGATGGGCTCCTCCGCCCGCACATCGACTTGGCCGAGCTGCGATAGCGGGATGTGTTGTCCCTCTGCGCCGGTCAGCGTGTAGTCGGCAAGTTTGGCTGGGTCGAGGCGGTTGCTGCCGGCGGACCGGGCTACAACCTGCACGGTGCGGATATCTTCACGCACGCTGGTCAGCGGCACGCCGCTCAACAGGAATTGCAGTTGCTGCGCGACTGCGCTGGAGGTCAGGCCGACCGCCTGCAAGCGGTCTTGCTGTAGGGTGAAATGCAGCGTCGGCGTGCGTGTGCCCCAGTCGTTATTCACAGTGCGCATCATCGGACTGGCGTCCATGACTTGCTGCACCTCTGCAGCGATGGCGCGTAGCTTGTCCGTATCCGGCCCGCTGACCCGGTAGGCGACCGGGTAGGGAGAGTAGGGACCAAACACGAGTTGGGTGACACGCACGCGCGCTTCCGGCGCGAGACCGGCGGCAACGGCAATGCGCAAGCGCTGCTTCAACGCGTCGCGCTCATTCTGGTTGTCGGTGCGGATCACGATCTTGGCAAAGGACGGGTCAGGCAGTTCAGGCCCCATGGCCAGGTAGAAGCGCGGAGCCCCTTGGCCAACGTAGGCGGTGACGATCTTCGCTTCTGCCTGCTTGGACAGCCATGCCTCCACTTTCGCCGCGGCCGCGCTGGTTTGCACGATCGAGGTACCGTATGGCATCTGCACCTCGACCAGGACTTCGGGACGGTCCGAGATTGGGAAGAATTGTTTCTTGACCACGGCCATGCCCAGTATCGCCAGCACGAACAGGCCTACCACCGCGCCTGCCACCGGCCACTTGCGGGTGATGACGCGCTTCAGTAACTGACGGAAGCGGTTATAGCGCGGCGTGTTGTACAGCGCTTCGTGGCCGCCCTCGAGCTGTTTGAGTTCGGGCAGCAGTTTGACGCCGAGGTAGGGAGTGAAGACCACGGCGACGACCCACGAGGCAATCAGTGCGATGCCAACGATCCAGAACATATTGCTGGTGTACTCGCCCGCGGTGGAGCGGGCAAAGCCATTCGGCATGAAGCCCACGGCCGTGACCAGCGTGCCCGCCAGCATGGGCGCGGCGGTATGGCTCCAGGCGTAGGCAGACGCGGCGATGCGGCTGGCGCCTTCTTCCATCTTCACCACCATCATTTCGATGGCGATGATGGCGTCGTCCACCAGCAGGCCCAAGCCCAGTATCAATGAGCCCAGCGTGATGCGGTCAAAGTTCTTGCCGGTGGCGGCCATCACGATGAAGACCACCGCCAGGGTCAGCGGCACGGCGGCGGCGACCACGATGCCAACGCGCCAGCCCATGCTGACAAAACACACCACCATCACCACCACCAGCGCAACGAAGAACTTGACCATGAATTCGTCGACTGCCGAACTGATGTTCACGGCCTGATCGGTGACCTTGGTCAGTCCCATGCCGAGCGGCAGTTCGGCATTGACCGCGCCGACCTCTTTATCGAGTGCCTTACCGAGGTCGAGTCCGTTCCAACCATCGCGCATGACGATGCCGAGCAGCAGGGCGGGTGCGCCGCCGTTGCGAAGCATGAAGGTCGCCGGGTCTTCATAGCCGCGCTTGATCGTGGCGATGTCCGACAGCTTCAAGGTGCGACCCTGGGCAACGACAGGCGTGTCGCGGATCTTTTGCAATTCATCGAAAGCGCCGTCCAGGCGTATGAATACCTGCGGCCCCTTGGTTTCCACCGAACCGGCCGGCGTCAGGACGTTCTGATTGTTCAGCGCGGCGAACACCTGCTGCGGGCTGACGCCCAACGTCGCCAGGCGCTCATGCGAGAACTCGACAAAGATACGCTCGGATTGTTCGCCAACGATGTTGACTTTCTTAACGCCAGGCACATGTAGCAGACGTTGGCGTAGCGTCTCGGCATCCCGCACCAGCAGGCGTTGTGGCTCGCCCTTGGCCTTCAGCGCGAACAGTGCAAAAGTGACGTCCGCATATTCGTCGTTGACCATGGGGCCGATAACCCCGGTTGGCAGGTTGCCGGCCTCGTCGCCGACCTTCTTGCGCGCCTGGTAGAACTGTTCCTGCACATCCGCCGGTGGCGTGCTGTCCATCAAGGTCAAGGTCGTGAATGCCAGCCCCGGCCGGGTATAGGTTTCGCTACGCTCGTACCAGCGCAATTCCTGCAGCCGCTTTTCGATCTTTTCGGCGACCTGGTCCTGCATCTCTTGCGCGCTTGCGCCCGGCCAGGCAGTGACCACGGTCATAACCTTGACCGTGAAGGCCGGATCTTCCGCGCGCCCCAATTTAAAGAACGAGACGATGCCAGCCACGGAAATCAGGAAAATCAGGAACAAGGTGACGGCGCGCTCGCGCACGGCGAGCGCCGACAGGTTGAAGCGAGCTGCGCTCATGGTCGCGCTCCCGCGCCGGCGGCGGCCTGGTCGGCGATACGCACCTGCGAGCCTTCGCGCAGCAGGTGCGCGCCAAGCGCCACGATCCGTTCGCCTCGCTTGAGTTGAGCGCTAACGAGCGCGGTGTCGTCGCCCAGGCGCTGGACCGTCACCGGACGCCAGTTGACCTTGGCCGGTTGGCCCTGGATCACCCAGACGCCGGGTCCCTTGCCAGCGTCAAACAGGGCGCCCAGCGGCACCGACCACGCGCCTTGCGCAGCGGACTGCCCATCCGGAATCTGGATCGTCACGGTGGCGCCGAGCGGGGCGTCGGCCAGTTCGCCCTCCAGCACATAGCGCGCCTCGAAAGTGCGCGTGAGGCGGTCGGCGGTATCCGAAAGCTGCCTCAGTTTGGCCGGAGCGGCTGTGCCAGCCTTGCCAAAAAGCGAGGCCAGCCCCGCCGAGCCTATCGCAGGACGCAAGGTTTCGGGGAGCTGGATGCTGGCTTCGCGGCGGCCTGCATGGGCGATACGGATGACCGCCTGGCCCGCGCCGACGACCTGGCCGGGTTCGACCAATGTTTCCATGACCACGCCATCGGCATCGGCCACCAGTTCGGTATAGCGGCTGGCGTTGCGCGCCGCCTCGGCTTGGGCTTGGGCTGCGTTCAGCTGGGCCTTCGCTGCGTCGGCGGCGGCCGAGACCTGGTCATAAGCGGAAGCCGAAATTGCGCCGGTGCCACGCAGGTCGCGGTAGCGCGCTTGGTCCTGCGCGGTTTGCTGCGCGCGGGCGCGGGCGGCCGCGACCGTTTCCTGTTGGGCCAGGACAGCAAGCCTCAGATCGGCCGGGTCGATGCGCAGCAGTACCTGACCGCGCCGCACGGTTTGGCCGGTATCCACCAGGCGCGCCAGCACTTTGCCGGAGACCCGAAAACCCAGGTCGCTTTGCACCCTGGCGGCGACGGTTCCGGTGAACGCCCGTGCGGCAAGCGCCGCATCCTTGACGATGGCGGCGCGTACCAGCGGGGCCTCGGTACGCGGGTCGGATTGCTTTTTCTCGCCGCAGGCGACCAGCATCAGCGGCAAAACGGATAGGACGGCAGAGAAAACGAGGCGACGGCGTAGCATAGAAATCCCGTAAATGAACAAAACAGGATTTCATTTTGGGACTAGTGACCGAATATGTCAACAGTCACTTTTCAATTTCGCATGATCATCTTGATAAGCTTCGCAGCACCAGGCTCGATAGTTGAGCCGGCGCGTCGTCGGTGGAATCCAGGCTGTATTGCAATAGCAGCGGGTTGAGGTAGGGGCGCATGACCAGGTAAATGGCGTTCGCGGTTTCGTCCAGCGGCGTCTTGCGCTCGAAATCGTCGGCTTCGCGGCCCAGGCGCAACACCTCCTGCAGCATTTGCCGGATACGCAATTCGTAGTCCCGCACGGCTTGCCACTGCCCGGTGGCGGCAGACGCCGCGATGTCGTACAGCCGCCGGTCTTCAGAGAATAATTGCATGCTGGACTCAACGATCGCCTTGAACATGCGGCGCAGCTTCTCTGGCGCCTGGTCCGCGCTGTCGACGGCTGCTCTGATATCGGCCTCGATTTCGCGCAGGCAGTTTGCGCAGATGAGTTCTCCGATCGCCTGTTTGGACTCGAAAAACTTGTAGATATACGCCTTGGAAAAGCCGATGGCTTTGGCGAGGTCGGAGACGGTGGTCTTTTCATAGCCGTACAGACGGAAGTGTTCGGTAGCGGCGGAAACGATTTGATCGCGTACTTCGTGATCGGCGGGGCCTCGGGCGGGGCCGGGATTGATGGTGGGTTTATTCATGACCGACAGCTTAACGCGAGTCGCGGAGTTGCACAACAAGTGACCAACTCGTGATATAGTCACTTCGACTTCTTCACTATACGAAAAAATCCCATGCTACTCAAACGTACACTCATTTCGTTCGCCGTCGCTTGCATTGCCACCGGTTGTGCTATCGGACCTGACTACGTCCGGCCCGACGTGCGCTTGCCGGATGGCTACCTTGGACTAGCCGCCGTCGAGCAAAGGCCAGTCAGTGGCGCCGCCGATTTGACCACATGGTGGCTCGGCTTTGGCGACCCGCAACTGACCCGCTGCGTTACGCTGGCGCTGGAACAGAATCTGGACCTCGCCCAGGCGTCCGCCCGGGTCGCGCAGGCACGCGCCGGACTGGGAGTAGCCAATGCAGCGCTGCTGCCAGCGGGCACGGTCAGCGCCCAGGCGGCGCGCGCCTACCAATCGGTGGAAACGCCGCTGGGGCAAGTGCTGAACGCCCAGCCAAACTTCGAGCGTTATGGAAACGCCTATGAAGCCAATCTCGGCGTCGGTTGGGAGCTGGACCTGTTCGGCGGCTTGCGGCGCGGGCGCGAGGCGATGCTTGCCGAGTACCAGGCGTCGGCTGCCGGGGTGGCGGCGACGCGCCTGGCGGTGGCCGCGCAGACCGCCGACATCTACATCAGCATACGCGGGCTGCAAACCCGCATCGCCGTCGCCCGCAACCAGGCCAGGACACAGCAAGAGTTGCTGGCGACGCTCAATTTGTTGTATGGCAAGGGGCTGGTCGCGGAACTTCAGGTACGACAGGTCGAAGGCGCGCTGGCGCAAGTGAGGGCGGCGGTGCCGTTGCTGGAGGCTGGATTGGAAACGGCCATGAATGCGCTCGACGTGATGCTGGGCGCCGCGCCGGGAGCGTATCGGGATGAGCTGGCGACGGCGCGCGCGATCCCGGCGGCCCCGCAGATCGCAGCCACCGGTTCGCCTGGAGATTTGCTACGCCGCCGGCCGGACCTGATCGCAGCCGAACGCCGTCTCGCCGCGTCGAACGCGCGCATCGGTATGGCCATCGCCGAGTTTTACCCGAAGCTGTCCTTTGGTGGGATAATCGGCAGCGCGACGTCGGTCTCTGGCGGCAATCTGTTCACCGGCGGCGCGAGCCAGGGCTCCGGCGTGCTGGGGCTGCGCTGGCGTCTATTTGACTTCGGCCGCATCAATGCGCAAATTGATCAGGCCAAGGGGCAGGAGGCGGAGGCGCTGTCCGCTTACCGTCTGGCGGCGCTGCGGGCCACCGCCGACGTGGAGAACGCGTTGTCGGACCTGGTCAAGCGCGAGGCGCAGGCCGCCATGCTGGGGCAGGGCGTGGTTTCCCTGGGTCTGGCAAGGAAGGCGTCGTTCGCCGCTTACCAGAAAGGCGTTGTCAGCCTGATCGAAGTCCTGCAGGCCGACGACAGCTTGCTACGCGCCTCCGACATGCGGGCGCAAGCGCAAACCGGAGCCGCGCGCGCGGCGGTGGCCGCGTTCAAGGCGCTTGGCGGTGGTTGGCAGGCTCAGGAAACCGACCCGCTGGCGTTGCGTTAGTCCGCCGGTTCCGCGCATACTCGGTGGGTATCAAAGACATACTCAATCGGTGTTGGACCACCTCCCGGAACTTGTCTACTCTGACCCTGCAGTACACGGTCATATAACAAAGACAACGATACCGGGAGACCCGATGCATCCTTTTTCCTCTTCACCACGAGGCTGGCGCCTGGCCGTCACGTCGCGCTGGGCCGACAGTTCTGTCTCCGCCATCGCCGCCGGCTTCCTGGCGGTGCTGGTGTCGCTGGCCGGGCCGTTGGCGATCTTCTACCAGGCGGCGCAGGCCGGGCAGATGTCCAACGAGATGTTCGCCTCCTGGGTATGGGGCATCGCGCTGGGCGCGGCGGTGGCCGGCATCTTCCTCAGCTGGACCCTGAAAGCACCGGTCATCACCGCCTGGTCGGCCCCCGGCACGGCCTTGCTGATCCCCTTATTTCCCGTGCTGTCCATCCATGAGGCGGTGGGCGCCTACCTGACCGCCGCGCTGCTGTTGCTGGCGATCGGCCTGTCCGGCGGCTTTGAACGGCTGATGTCGCATGTCCCCAAGGGTGTCGCCAGCGGCATGATGGCCGGCATCCTGCTGCCGTTCGGCCTGAATGCCTTCAAGGGCATGGGGGCGCTGCCGTTGCTGGTGGGCGGCATGCTGATCGCCTACCTGCTGTTCAAGCGCTGCTGGCCGCGCTACAGCGTGGTGCTGTTGCTGGTGGCGGGCATCGCCATCGCCATGCTGAGCGGTCAGACCCACTTCGAGAACGTGCACCTGCAGATGGTGCGCCCGCAATTCATCCCGCCCGCCTGGAGCTGGGCCAGCACCTTGGCTATTTCTACCCATCCCCTCGAAAAGGTAAAAGTTTTCGTAAGCTATTGAATTCTCAGGCTAATGATCCGTCCTCGCCTTCCTCGAACGCCTGCCCCCAGTAGCCCGGTTCGGCGTAGCGTGCCGCCAGGGCATCAATGTCTAGCTGCGGCGCCTCGGCCGTGAATTCAAAGCGGCCGATAAGGTTCACATGGCGCCATGCCACTGGCGACACGCTGCGCAACGCCCCAATCGCCTCCTCGTCTCCCGCCGCGCGCTTCTGTTCATAGACCTTCGACAGTAACGCCGTATTGTAATAAATGATGGCGTTGGCGATCAATCGCGAGCACTCATTCCAGATATTCTGCTCGGCTTCGGTCTTGACCCTGAACTTTCCATTGTTGATGTAGGACACCGATTTGCGGAACCGGTGATAGGCCTCTCCCCGATTCAACGCCTTTTGTACGCTTTGCCGCAGGCTGGCGTCGTCGATGAAGTCAAGGATGTACAGCGTCCTACGTATATTGTCCAGTTCCCACAGGGCTTTCTTGGTCTGATTCTGGCGCGTGTAGCTGCTGAGCTTGCGGATGACGGTCGCCTGCGTCACATCCTTTTGCGCGAGCGATGCCATGATGCGCTGGACATTGGGCCATTCGGCAATGATCAGATCCTCCGGCACCTTTCTGGATGGCTTAATCAGCAAGTCGCCATACTCCCCCGGGTTCTGGAAGCCGACCAGTTTTTCCATTTTCTTGTGTAGGTCGCGGTAGCGCGGTGCGAACTGGTAGCCGAACACATGCAATGTCCAGAAATTGACCTGGTTGGTGCCGTGCGTATCGGTTGAATGCCGCTCCGGTTTGATGTCTGACGTGTTGTTGTACAACAGGTCGAACACATAGTGGCTTTCGTGCTCGTGCGTGCCGATGATCTTGGCGTTGATCGGCACATGGTTGGCGACAAGCGTATAGGCGCTGACGCCTTTTTGCAATCCGAAGTATTTTGGCGAATAACGGGCATTGACCGTATCGATCTGCGTTTCGATCCGCTGTCCGTCGCTGCTTGAATGCACGTCGTCACGGATATCGTACAGATGGAATGCCGGCAGCACGGCGATCGCATTGCTGATCGCATCGTTGGCCACATGCAGAGTTTCCTGGCGCAGGAAATTGCGCGCCGTATTGAGCAGTGATGCGTAATTCAGGCCCGAGACCTCTGCCATTTTACCTATCCCCATATTGGTACCCATGGCGACAATGCACGCCAGCAGTTCGCGCGGATCGGGATCGTGCTTGACATAGCGGTCCAGCACGTGGCTGAAGCTTTTTAAGAACCCGGTGTGCTGATGGACGAACCACAACAGATCGGCGATACCCACACCCGGCAGCTTACCGAAGAACGGGCTGTTGACCGGTTCGTCCTCGCTCGGATATAGCAACTGCCAGCGCCTCTTTTCGCCACGGCCAGTGATTTTTATATGCTGGTTGACCGCGTCGGCGATACGCTGGTTGACGGCGTCGATCTTCGTTTCCAGATCGGCCTTCATCTGTGCCAGTGTGTTCTCGATCGGATCGATCAGGATCTGCGCGCCGATTTCCTGAAGGACTTGCGCCTTGTTTTCCCAGCGCTCGTCGCTGATCAAGTCATCCTCGAAGCGGCGAAATTCCACGCTGTCCTTGACAAAAAGGTTGCCGGCTTCGAGTGCATTACGCAGCAGGCGGTATAGAAGGAATTCGTACCGGTCGACGTCCAGCGCCTTATCGCCGTCGACTAGCTGGTCGTCATCTTCCTCGGCATCCACGAAAAGATAACGCTGCAGGCTCTTGGGAATCACTTCGGTCGGAAACAGCGACGGCTTGGCCTGGCGCGGCGACTTCCCGCTGCGCAGCAGGTCTTGAAGGACCAGCACCGCGCCAAGTAGTGGTGCGTCTTCCACACGACCGGCGAAGTCCAGTTCGCAAAACAGATGGCGCAGATTGCGTTTGAACTGGTGTTACGTCCTTTGAAATCCGAGGGTCACCAGTGCGCCAATTCCCACGTTTTTCCAGGGCGACCATTGAACGCGCACCCATGACAGCATGGGATGTAGCGTAAAAAAGATAGGCCAGTACTCCTCTGATATCGTGTTAGTTCTCACACAAAACACATACCATCGGGACCGGCCTATGCATCGAATTCTATCTGTAAATCCTTCGTTACCCCAACATATCGATCAAATGGCGCGTGCGCCGGAAGTCTATCGGCCGTTCGCTTGCCCGCATTGCGGTATGGCCGGTCTCTGGCTGCACGGCTTTTACGAGCGCAAACCGGACCGCGATGGTGCTGCCGCCGCCTCGCTCAATCCGGTCCGGGTGACACGCTTTTGCTGCAGCCCATGCGGACGTACCTGTTCGCGTTTGCCGCTGTGCATCGCGCCGCGTCGCTGGCACCCGTGGGCCAAACAGCAGCGGGTTCTGCTGGACCTGTTGGCCGGCGCTTCGTTACGCGGCGCGGCCATGTGCGCCGGCGTCGCACACCACACTGCGCGCCGCTGGCGCGACTGGATGCACGCCTGCACGTCGACACTTTCCTTCGTCCTGCGCAGCCGCTTCCCAGAACTGGGGCGCGGTGGCGAGGGTCCCCGCTTCTGGACGGCTTGCATGGTCGCGATGTCGCTGGCCGATGCGATGGCATGGGCAGATCGGGAAATATCCGTCCCATGAAACGCTGACCCGAAACCACCAGGAGACAGGTTCCGCCACGCAAATTACCCAACCCACACACTTTGCCCACTGCCGCCGGTAGCCGATATCGGTTTCCATGAAAGCTCCCGAACTCAACAGGAGCACCCATGAAACAGATCGATCCGACCGCCTTGTTCCGCCTATCCGTGCTGGGGCCGCTGGTCAGCCGCGAGCGCCTCGAACGCGGCGAACTGCAGCGCACCCTGCGCGAACTGGCCCAGCGCCAATACGCGATCCCCAACTCGCGCCGCACCTACCTGGGCGAGAAGACCATCGAAAGCTGGCTCTACAAGTACCGGCGCGAGGGCATCGACGGCCTGGCGCCGAGAACGAGGATAGACCGCGGCCGCTCCAAGATCGCGCCCGCCCTCCAGGAAGCCATCGTCGCAGCCAAACGCGACAACCCGCGCAGGTCGATCCGCCAGATCCGCCAACTGCTGCAAACGAGCGGCGAAGCGGCCAGGGACAGCCTGTCGCGCTCGGCGATCCACCGCCTGCTGGCTGGCCACGGTATAGCGCGCATGAGTGGTTCGTCGAGTCAGCCCGAGGAGAAGCGCAGCTTCGTGGCCGAGTCGGCCGGCGCGATCTGGTACGGCGACGTCATGCACGGGCCGCGCGTCATCGTCGACGGCAAGCCGCGCAAGGTCTATCTGGTATCGCTGTTCGACGACGCCTCGCGCCTGGTAACGCATAGCGCCTTCTGCCTGGGCGAGACCGCGCTCGACATCGAGGGGGTACTCAAGCAGGCGCTGCTCAAGCGTGGCCGGCCGATCAAGCTGGTGGTCGACAACGGCGCCGCCTACAAGGCCGGCACACTGCAGGCGCTGTGCGCGCGGCTGGAGATCCACGTCATTTACTGCCGCCCGTACCAGCCGGCCGGCAAAGGCAAGATCGAGCGCTGGCATCGCACCGTGCGCGACCAGTTCCTGAGCGAACTCGACGCCGCCCGCATCGGCGACTTGGCCGACCTGAACGCGCGCCTGTGGGCCTGGCTCGAAGGTATCTACCACCGCACGCCGCACGAGGGCCTGGCCGGGTTGACGCCGCTGGCGCGCTACCAGCAGGATCTGCCGAAGATCCGGCCGTTGGGCCAGTTAGCGGCGCAGCTCGACGCCATGTTCCACCACCGGATCAAGCGCTACGTGCGCAAGGACGGCACGGTGTCGTATCTGGGCGCCAGATTCGAGGTGCCCTACGAGCTGGCCGGCAAGACGGTGCGACTGGTGGTTGACCCGCATGCCGGCGTGGTGGTCGGCGTCGAGAACGAAGCCGGCGCAATGGTGGGCTTGGCCACCAGGCTGGACGCGCATGCTAACCTGCACCGCGTTCGGCGCAAACCCGATCCGGAACCGCCGGCACCGGGTCCGCGCAGCGGCCCCAACCTGGTCGAGATGGCGCTCGCGCGGTACCACGGCAAGAAGGGGGATTGAGCATGTACCTCCAACACTTCGGACTGCGCCACCCGCCGCTGGGTAAGGAAGGCAAGGACCTGTGGGACGATGGTGCGCTGGCGCAACTGTCCGAACGCTTCAACTGGCTGCTGCAGGCGCCCGGTGTCGGGCTCATCACCGGCGAACCCGGGGTAGGCAAGACGGCGGCGCTGCGCAGCCTGAGCGACACCCTCAACCCGCACCGCTACCAGGTCGTCTACCAGCCCGAGACCGACTTCGGACGGCTCGACCTGTACCGCAGCCTGGCCGGCGCGCTGGGCATCGAGCCATCCTACCGGCGCGCGCAACTGTGGCGTGACATCAAGCAACGCATCGCCGAGATGGTCGACGGCAAGCAGTTGCTGCCGGTGTGGATCATCGACGAGGCGCAGAACCTGCCGGTCGAGTTCTTCCGCGACCTGCCCGCGTTCCTGAACTTCGCGTTCGACGCGCGCGATCTGATCACCGTATGGCTGGTGGGCCATCCCGGCCTGGCGCAAACGCTCGAACGCGCGCCCTATGCGGCCTTGCACGGGCGCATCGCCGCGCGGGTGCAACTGAAGCCCGTCGTCGAGCGCGAGCGCTTCGCATTGTTGATCGGCCATGCCCTCAAGGCCTCGGGCTGCCAGCATACCCTGTTGGCCGATTCCGGCATGGAAGTGTTGCGTCAGGCATCGAAGGGCTTGCCGCGCATCGCCGGGCGGATCTTGCACACCGCCATGCGGCTGGCGGTGCCCAAAGGATTGAATCATCTGCCGGACGACCTGCTGCAACAAGCCATTGAGGAGCTCAGATGAAACCGAACCAGCACCGCAGGATCCCGCGTGACTTGAGTGACGAAGGGGCAGCTACGCTGGTCCAGTTCCTGCGCAAACTCACACGCGATTGCGAAATGCAATATGCGGTTCAGATCAGGCGGCACGAGGAGGCGGCGCCGCGCGGCCTTTACGACCCAGAGCAGCCCTGGAAATACCCAAACGAACCATTCTGACCCAAGAACGCCAGCAGGCTTGGTCTTGCTTCTGCAGGCCCTGCCTGTCGGCGTTCGATCCATCGGCGGGGGCGAATTGATCCGAGCGACGGCGAGCTCGCCCGTTCATGGCGCGTCCCGCGCCTGCCCGACGCTCCGCCAGAGCGACCGGCCACCGGCAACAATGCCGACCGGCTCCATACCTCGGCCAACCCACGCTCAACGGCGGCAACGCTCTACCTACGCAAGAGTGGGACGTTCCAGGTTTCCCGCCCTGGAATAGGGTGAACCGAGGCTCCTAAAATACTGCGGTGCGTAACAACTGGTGCGACAAGGTGGTGTAGTACGCCCACTCGAAGCCGACTTTGTCGAAGGCGATATTGCGCAGGTAGTTCGCCACGATCGGAAATTGTTCCGGCTCCAGCAGATGGAACGCCTGTACCTTTACGGTGGAAAACGGCGCATCTTCGGGGATGGCTGTGTCGGTAAACAGGTTTAGCACTTGGCCCGCCGCTTGCAAATGTGCAGCCGCGTCCTCCATCGCCTTGTGCATGGTCTCGTCGGCCGCCCGCTTGCCAAGCTTCTCGTACTGGTGGACCAGGTGGATGAAGGCGTCGATCAGGTTGTCGTTGATCTGGCGGAAGCGATGGTACGCAAAACACAGCAGGTACAGCCGTGTTGTCTTGTTCGCCATGCGTCGCAAGCTGTAAACGGTATAGAACTTGACCAGTGACGCGTAATATTTGCCACTCTCGGCCGAGAGTCCGGCGGTGGACAGGAACGTGCGCGCCGTATCATGCAGTGGATGGAAGAAGCGGCGCCGTTCGACTTCCTGGCGCAGCTCCTTGTAGCTGAAATCCTTGGCTTCGCGCTTCAATGCGCTGATCCGATACATGTTTTCGTCAGCTTCGAGCAAGGCGTCCAACTGCTCGCGCGACGCCGGCGTCAACGCCGCCTCCAGGACGGCCGTAATGCGGTTGCGCTCCGAGGTAACCGCACGCCCAACCATGTCCTGCAGATAGCTGTAACCGGGAATGACGATGCGCTGGCTTTCCAGGTGCTGCAGGATTTCGCGCATGATGTAGATTGGCTGTGTCGACAGCATCGCGAAGCGCTGTGCCTTGTGCTCCAGTTCTTCCTTGGACGTTTGATCGGCCAGGCGGTAATCGAACAATTGCAGGATGATCTTTTGTTGGTCCAGTCGGGTTGGCTTGGACAAGGCTTTCAACGTGCCGATCTCCTTGCCGGCGAAATGGCGCTTAACGACATGGGCGACGTCGACAGCGACCGAATTCGGTTCAAAGACAAAGAATCGCCGCTTGGCCTTGAAATAGGCCATCTGCAGCGCCAGATGCACCGCCGCCGATGAAGTATGGACGCGCTCAACCGCATCGCGCTCGGCGGCGCTGAAATCGAAGTAAAGCCGCCTGTCGTCATCGTTAAACTTGGGTAATTCGTAAAGGGCGGCAATTTCCTCAGCCGATAGAATCGTCAGCCGGCGCGTGTCAGTGGCCATGAGCGTAAAATATAAAGTAAAAAGTTGACTGGCATGAATCCCCCGGCTTTGCTGTCATTGCAATATTTTGGCTTGCGTCGCGATATTACTCAGAGGAAGAGGTGGCGCGGTTGTGGGTCGCGCCAGAACGATACGTGGCGAGTCCGATCAGAGTCACTATGCAAAAAACGGCACCCGCATAAAACGTCGACGACGCCCCAAACCGATCCCATAGCAGGCCTGCCACCACGCTCGCTATAAGCATAGCGATGCCGCTCATCAAGTTGAACACACCATAGGCCGTGCCGCGCAGATCGGCCGGTGCTGTATCGGCCACCATCGATGCCAGGAGTCCCTGTGTGATCCCCATGTGAAGGCCCCACAACACGACGCCGGTTAATACCACCGCCCAATGATCGCTTGCGGCCAAAATCAAATCTGCAGCCACCAGGACGACAAGTCCGAGCGCCAACAACTTCGTATGGCTCATGCGGTCGGACAGTTTTCCCAATGGATACGCCGAGGCGGCATAGATCAAATTCATCGCTACCATCACCAGCGGCACAAACGCAACCGGGATGCCGCTTTGCTGAGCGCGCAGGACAAGAAATGCTTCGCTGAAACGGGCCAACGTGAATACCGCACCAATCCCAACCACCCACCAATACCGGGCGCTAAGACGTGTTAGGTTTTCTCGGCGGATAGGATTTGTATGTTTGCCATTTTGATGCTGCTCTGGTTCGCGCACTCCAAACAGAAGCAGCGCGACGGCCAGCACGCCCGGAATCACCGCAACCCAAAATACCTTCCTGAAATCGTTGGCCCACAAAAGCATCAAGCCGACCGCAAGCAGTGGACCGAGGAATGCCCCCACCGTGTCAAGCGATTGACGCAGGCCGAACGCAGCGCCGCGCAGGTGTGGTGGAGCGATATCAGCGACCAACGCGTCACGGGGCGCCCCTCGCACACCTTTCCCCACCCGGTCCAGCAGGCGAGCCGTAAGTACGATGCCGGTTGTATTCGCCACCGCAAAAAGTGGCTTTGTCAGCGCACCCAGCGCATAACCGAACAATGCCAGGCCCTTGCGCTTGCCGAGGTAGTCGCTCAACGCTCCCGAGAACACTTTAACGATGAGGGCGGTGGATTCGGCAAGTCCTTCAATCAAGCCAACAGCGACGGCGCTGGCCCCGAGCGTGCCGACCATAAACAAGGGAAGCAGGCTATGGACCATTTCCGAGGAAATATCCATCAGCATGCTCACGAAGCCCAACATCCAGATCCCGATTGGGATCTGTTTGAGTGTGCTGCCGATGTTCTTTTTTGTCATTTTTTCGTCATCGTCATGAAACCATATATAAAAACTGCTTGAGGCTATGTCAAGAACGCACTTTTCAGAAATTTACGCCAACCTTCAGTTTGACAAACGAAAAACGGTCACTCGGATCGCCGACCTGCTGATGATAGAAGTAGGAAATTCCGGCAAAATATCGTTTGCTAATATAGTAATTTATGCCCGTCTCGAATTCGCGTTTATGAGACGGCGATGCGTCGAACTCGCCCAAATTTTCGTAAATATGAGCGGCGACAAACGCCCCATACTTCTCATTGAAACGGTGCTCGGCAGTTCCGGACAGATCATAAAAAGTGCGACCACCACCGTTACGCTTTTCAGCAAAAAGCGCTGTAGTGAGACTCAAGTCTTTTGCGATATCGCCAGACCATGACAAGCCCGCCACAGCCCAGTTATAGTTGTCACGAAACGTGTAATTTTCATGCCGCAGCGCCCCGACAGTTGCCGTAAGATGTTCGGTGAGTGGAAAATTAAAATTGATTTGCGCTTCAAATTTCCGCTCGCGCGTCATGTTCCCATCGACGGTGTGATACGAGTTCTCTGTGTAGCGCTCCAGACGGAAATCGAAATTGCCCGTCAGGGCGGGTGGCGCATAATTCGCTGTCAGCCGACTATTCAGTGAGGGCATCAGGCGCGACTGGGTCGAAAGATTGCCTGTGGCGAGATATTGACCTGTGAACTCTTCCGACTGCGCCGTGCCGGCAGTGGCGAGCACACCAAAAACAACCCATCCATATTGGAATTTTTTCATTGTGCTCTCGTGATGTTTTGTAGGGTTAGCATGCGATTTCAATTTTTGATGTGGTCGGCCGTGCCTGGCAAGCGAGGACGAGGTTATTGCGGATATCCCGTGCTGTAAGCGATGTGTCTGTGTGCATCTTGACTTCACCTGAAATCAGCTGGACTTTACATGTTCCGCAGACCCCTGTTCGGCACAGCGACTCGATCGGTACGCCGTATTCTTCTGCTGCGTCAAGCAGCGTCTTGCCGGCAGTGACTAATCCGGTTTTCTTTGAATTTGAAAAAAAGATGGTCGCAGCGCGTAGTGCGTCGTCGTGAATGATTGCGCCGCCGAATGATTCGGTGTGGATTTGTGCTTCGTCCACGCCCAAACTGCGAAGGCTGGAAATTGTCGCCGACATCATTGGCTCAGGACCACACAGGTAGACTGGAAGGCGCGCAATCTGAGGGGCGAGTTCCACAAGATGAGAAGACTGCAAGCGGCCGCTTGGCCCCGGCCACGCCGATCCATCGATTCGCGAGGGCAAAATCAAGTAGTGGAAATGCCGATATCGTTCGGCGAGTACGTGTAGTTCTTCCTCGAACATACCATGCGCCGGGGTACTGACAGCAAACAGAAGAAACACGTCGTGCGGCCACTTCTGGTTCGCCAGATGGCGGATGATCGATAGCAGCGGCGTGAGGCCGATACCGCCAGCGATGAGAACGACGCCATCGGAACCGGCGCCAGAGAACGTGAAAGTGCCGTGCGGTCCATCGCATGTCAGGACTTGCCCCACCTGCGTCATGCCGTACAGATACGCCGACCCTTTGCCGTCGCTCGTACGCTTCACAGCTATGTCGCAAAAACCTTTCGAGTCTGGTGCCGAGCATATGCTGTAACTGCGGGTAAACACGCTCTCGCCATGCTTGAGTCGAAATCTCAGATACTGTCCTGGTAAAAACGCAAAAGGCAGATCCCCGCCACGCGGGTTCACCAGACGGAACATTTTGACGTCATTGCGCAGATCGATGATCGAGTGAATTACCAGTTCACCACGCCAAGAAGACGCTTCTGGCTGTTGTGCTGCATTGAAAGCACGAAGTTTAGTTCCATATGTCACGCGCCAGATAACGAGGCCGACACAAACAAGGGCGCAAGCTTCGATAAATAGCTTTCCACCATCTAAATAGTCGATCACAGCGTTATGTTTCAATGACGGTTCGGTGAAAATCCCGTGGACCAAAAATGAGCCGATCACGACATAGCTTGCGTAGTGCAGTTTTTTCCACAACGTATATTTGAATCGGTTTCTCAGGTACGCGGTCACCACGACAAATATCAATGTGTACGCTGCGAGCGCACCCAAACTCGTCAGGATCGGCTGCTCGAGCGTGATGAAAGGAAAAAACACAGCAAGGATTGTGTAGTTGGCCGCTTTCGCTAATGGTAGCCACGCGGGATGCAGCAGCGAAACAAATAGAGCGCTGTAACCTGACCATTTGTGAAGTTCCAGCAGCGGAAGACGCCGATGAGGCCACTGGAGTTCGGTGTTGTAGTGCACCGAAAGCAGCAGCCCAATAAAAAGGTTCAGGGTCATGATGCCGGCGGCCGTTAGGCCAATATAGGCGCTGACATCGATAAAAGAGATATCAAACTGAGCGATTAAAAACTCTTCCATTAATTCATCGCTTTCAATGGGATTCAAGTGGGACCGATCGCTATCGGTGCCTGTTCAGGGGATGGAAAAATCGTGCGCTGAGGTTGCGGGCCGACTACATGTGGACGCAATCATAGCAAAGGAAGTAGTGCCACGACATGACCGGAAGCTGACCATTTGGTCATCTTGCAATGCACGATTCATATCGTCGTTACGTGGCCGGGAATCTCAGTGTCGCAGTGGTGCCGCGGCCAAGCTGACTGTCGAGAGAAACCAATCCGCCGTGAAGCAGCATGATTGACCTGACGATGGCAAGGCCCAGTCCTGTGCCAGCGCCCTGCCTGAAGCGTGCGCTGTCAGCACGATAAAAACGATCGAAAACGTGGGGCAAGTCCTCCGGCGCAATGCCCTCTCCGGTGTCGCTGACGACGATTTCCACAGCGCGATCAGATGTTTTCGTCACATCGACAACAACGGACCCGCCGCTTGGAGTGTGGTTTAGTGCATTGATGATCAGATTGCCCAACGCATGCCGCAACAAGGCGGAATCAGCCAGCACCGTCCCCGAGCCGCCAGCGATCAGCGTGGTTTCCTGCTCGTCCGCCAGCGCCTGGTAGAAATCGCACACGGCTGCGATCTCATGCTCAATGACCAGCGTTCGCTTGTTAGGCAGCGAGTCGGGTTGTTCCGTACGGGCGAGGAACAACAACGCATCCACCATCCGTGCCAGGCGCTCGTACTCCTCCGTAGCCGATGCGATGCAGTCGCGATATTGCTCTTTCGAGCGGTCCTTGGAAAGGGCCAGTTCCGCTTCGCCCTGAAGAATGTGGAGAGGGGTACGCAATTCGTGCGCGATATCGGCGGAAAATCGGGACATTCGGACGAACGACTCATCCAGGCGCACTAGGAGCTGGTCGAAATTGGCGGCAAGCGGTTGCAACTCCCGAGGCCAGTCGTCGTTCACCACGTGCCGATGCAACTGTGCTGCGCTCAGCTCCGCGATGATCGCTGCCAGCCGGGACACTGGCTGCAGGCCGCGCCGTGCGATTAGGTAGCCCGCAATGACGGCGATGGCAAGTGAAGCGAAAAGAGCGAGCCACAGAATGCGCCGGTATGCCGCGAGCACCTCCTCTTCACTTGTCCGGTTCATTGCCACCTGCACCGTAAATCCGGCGCCGATGATGCCGACGCGAGCGGACATGAGTCTGTACGTCTCCCCGGAGCCTGAAGCCCAGTCCATGCCCTGTTCGTCGCCGCGTGTACGAAAACGGGGATCGGCAAATGGGCGTCCGCCCGCGAAGGCATGCGGAATCGGTGCCTCTATCACATTGATGCCATTGGCATCAACCACGCGCAGATAGGAACCGGCAAGCATCGCGGTGTCGCGATGAACCTCTTCCTGGAGCGCTGCGGTGTCGCGGGAATGTAACGACAGGATGCCGCGCACCTGGGCGATCCGACCGGCCAGCCATTGGTCATCTTCCTGGCGCAGGCGGTCAGCCAGAACCCAGTACAGAATGCTGCCGGCCGACGCGATCAATACCACGCTAAGGAGCGCGTACCAGACCGTGAGGCGAAAGGCGATCGAGCCGCGCTCCCCGATCAGGGCCATTGGCTCAAGGCCGTTCTTCGATGACATAGCCGACGCCACGCAGAGTGTGAATCAGTTTCCGGTCGCTGGGATCGTCAACCTTGCGCCGCAGTCGGCGCACAGCGACGTCCACCACGTTGCTGTCGCCGTCAAAATTGATGTCCCATATCTGTTCGGCCAGCCGCGTACGGGTCAGCACCTCGCCGGGATGACGAAGCAGGTATTCGAGCAGTCGGTATTCCTGTGGAGCGAGGTCAAGCGGCTTTCCCGCCCGTGACGCCTTGTGCCGAGCCAGGTCCATGTCGAGGTCTGCCAAACTCAAGATGTCGGGTTGTTGTGCCGGCGTCCGACGCAAGGCGTTGCGCACACGGGCAAGCAATTCGGAAAACGCAAACGGCTTGACCAGGTAGTCATCGGCGCCCAGGTCCAGGCCCTTGACTCGATGAGAAACGGCGTCAAGTGCCGAGAGGAGAATCACAGGCTGGCGGGGCAGGCGTTCCTTGATCTGCGTAAGCACCGACCAGCCGTCCTGCTTGGGCAACATGACATCAAGTACGATGAGGTCATATACGCCCGTCAGCGCGAGATGAAGCCCGTCCGGCCCATCCGTGGCGAGATCAGCAGAGAAACCTTCCTCGACGAAACCTCGCTTTATGAAGGCGGCGGTCTTGGGCTCGTCTTCAACAATTAGTATTTTCATTTCTAAAACCTTTGTCTTGTCTAGCAGGGGCACCCGGAATTCGAAAAACTCGGGTGCTAAGCCGATTCAGGCCGATTTGACCCGAGAGCGCAGCAAACTACCGGCAGCGTTCTCCTCGAACAACCCGGCCTCCTCGATGTAGCCCTGCACTGTGCCGTCGTGGCGCCAACCGCCTTGCCGCTTGATGTCGCGGAAGTCGGCGCCAGCGCGGTAGGCGCTGGTGGCCATGCCGCGCCGCAGGCTGTGGCTCGACAGTTCCGGCACATAGCTGAGCTTGGCTAGTTTAGCTGCGCTGGCCAGGATGGTGTTCACGCTGGCCGGGTTTAATCCATCGTTGCCCATTACACTCCACTTGCTGATCGACCGGAAGACCGCGCCGCTGGTCACGCCGGCGGCGTCCAGCCAAGTCCGCAACGCCGTCGCCGGGCAGCACGGCCCGGCGCTATAGGGGATCGCCTTGGCCACGCCCTCACCGGTCTGGTCCGTCTTCGAGCGCGGTAGCGTGATCGTGATTCCTTGCGCGTCCCAGGCAATGTGATCGACCTCGATGCTCACCAGCTCGCTGCGCCGGAATCCCCCGAAAAAGCCCACCTGTAGTAGCGCGTTATCGCGCGCCGCCTTCAGCGTACCCTGGCTGGCCAGTGTCGCCACGATCAGTTCCAGATCCACGATCGGCAGCGCCTTTGCCTTCTTCTTCGGACGTCCGTTGGTGCGCGCGATCCCGGCCAGGATCTTGCGCGCGGTCGGGGTGGCCGCCGGATCGGCGAAGCCCTGATGGACGTGCCATTGCGAGAGCGCCGTCAGGCGGAGCGCCAGGGTGCGCGGATTGAGCGCGTCGGCATACCGCACCAGATAGCGGATGACGGCCGGCTCGTCGGCCGGCAGCACGCCGCCCCAGTCCAGGTAGTGCTTGATCGCCGATCGATACGCCTGGCGCGTATTGTCGGAGGTGGCGGCCGCCAGGAAGGCGCGGTGCCGCGCGGCCAAGTCGTGGTCATCGTGCGGCGTAACGGCGGTACGGATAGCAGGCACCGACCCAGTATTGGGCATTTCGTCGGCTTCGAGTACGGTGGGTGTGATGGCCATGGTGGCGTCGCGCGAAATGCGCGCTCGTAACGAGATTACGATGAGCATAGCATGCTGCGGGCGGCATAGCATACTGTAACGTACATTATAGAAGCTTAAAATATTTAAATTAGCGAAGAACTTTAATCGTTATTTATCGTATTATTACGTAACACATAATACGTTACTTAATTGAATGGAGTGGTCATGGCTCGTGCCGGTATCCTATATTCGCAAGTCGCCAAAGCGGCTGCAAAGCTCGCGGTGGAAGGCAAAAACCCGACCGTCGACAACGTGCGCGAAGCACTGGGCGGCACCGGCAGCAAAAGTACGATTGCGCCGATGCTGAAACGCTGGAAGAGCGAGCATCAGGAGACCATTGCCGAAGCCGAATTGGGCTTGCCGGCTGAACTGGTACGCGCCGTCAAAGACATCTATGAGAAGCTGCAGGCCGATCTTGCGCATCAGCTGGGGTTGGCGCGGGAGAGTCACCGGCAAGAGCAGGAAGCGATGGCCGAACGGTTAAAGCTTGCAGCGGCCGACATGGGCGCGCTGACCGAGGCCAAGGATCACCTGGCTCAGGAGTTGGCGCAGCTAAAAACGAGCTTCGAGCGCCTGCAGAAAGACCAGCATGCGGGCGAAGTGTCGTTGACGGCTGCCCGTACCGAAAATGCCGGCCTACAGCAGCGTCTTGCCGACCGGGGAGCGGAAGTTCAGTCGCTCACGCAGCAGCTGACACAGACGCGGGTCCAATTCGAGCATTACCAGGAAACGACTGCACGACAGAGGACGGAAGATCGGCAGGCGTTCGAGCAGCGCATCGCGCGCCTGGAGCAGGATTTGGCGAGCGGCCAGCAGCGACAAGCGGCGCAACAGGCAACACTTGCGCAGCAGGAGACCAAGCTGTCGCAACTCGATGCCGACAACGCGCGGTTGCGGCAGACGGCCCAAGGGGCTCAGGCCGCGCTGGGCGCCGTGAAAAGCGAGCGGGACCAACTGACGTATCAGGTGAAGGAACTATCGGCAGCGCGTGTTGAACTGGATCACCGGCTAAAGATGGCACAACAGGCGTTGACGGAAGCCAATATGATGGGGGCAGCCGCGCAAAAACAGGCAGAAATGCTTACTCATCAACTGGCCAGCGCTGAGGCAAAGGCGGAAAAGGCAGATCAGGAAAGGCTGGGGTTGATTCAAAAACTGACTGAGCGCGAACACAGTTCTACCCAGACCGACAGCAGCGTTGCCCACAAAATCAATCAGTTATGAGAACTTTTACCTTTTCGAGGGGATGGGCATAATTAGCCACCTTCAGCCTCGCGCTGCCGCTGGTGCTGACGACGCTGAGCGGACAATACCTGCCCGGCATGGCGATACTCAAGAGCGCCGGCTACGACGTGCCGGTGCGCCGCATCGTCGTGGTCAACAGCGTGGTTTCGCTGGTCACAGCTTTCACGGGTGGCATTACCATCGCGATCGCCGCCATTACCGCCGCCATGTGCACCGGCCGCGACGCGCACGAGGATCCGGCCAAGCGCTATGTCGCCGGCATCGCCAACGGCGCTTTTTATTTACTGGCCGGCTTGTGCGGCGGCTCGGTGGTCATGCTGTTCGCCGCCTTGCCCAGGGAGCTGATCGTCGCGCTGGCCGGACTGGCGCTGCTCGGTCCCATCACCGTCAACCTGACGCAGATCGTCACCGCGCCGGAGCGCGAAGCGGCCGTGCTGACCTTCCTCGCCACCGCCTCCGGCATGACCTTACTCGGTCTGGGCTCGGCGTTCTGGGGCATCCTGATCGGCATGGTCGCGCACCGTGTACTGCGCCCGGCCACGCCAGCATAAGTTTCATCACACCGCAGCACCAACACAACTACAACAAGGGGATCAACACCATGCAGCAAATCGACATCCACAAACTGGCGGACCAGGCCCGCTTCAACCGCTTCCACGCCGGCGTCCTGGCGTGGTGCGCGGTCATCATCATCTGCGATGGCTACGACCTGGCCGTCGCCGGCATCGCGCTGCCATCGATCATGAAGAGCATGGGCGTGACGGCGCAGAACGCCGGCTTCATGGTCAGCTCCGCGCTGTTCGGCATGATGTTCGGCGCGATCTTCCTCGGCACCGTGGCCGACCGCATCGGCCGTCCGCGCGCCATCGGCATTTGCCTGGCGCTGTTCAGCGTCTTCACCGCCGCGGCCGGGCTGACGCATGATCCGTATGCCTTCAGCGCGATGCGCTTCCTGGCCGGCCTGGGCATCGGCGGCGTGATGCCTAACGTCGTCGCGCAGATGACCGAGTACTCGCCCCGCAAAATCCGCTCCACCATGGTGACGCTGATGTTCAGCGGCTATGCGGTGGGCGGCATGCTGGCCGCGTTGCTGGGCAAGGGCATGATCGAGGCCTATGGCTGGTCGTCCGTGTTCCTGGCGGCCGGGGCGCCGGTGGTGCTGATACCGTTCATCCTGAAGTCCTTGCCGGAATCGATGCCGTTCCTGATACGCCGGAACCGCCTGGGCGAGCTGAAGTCCATCCTGGCGCGCATGGAGCCCGGCTACCGCGCCCACGATGACCACCGCTACACCGTGGCTGCCCACGACCGCGCCGAGGGTGCGCCGATCCGCAAGCTGTTCCAGGATGGGCGCGGCTTCAGCACGGCGATGTTCTGGATCGCGTTCTTCATGTGCCTGTTTATGGTGTATGCGCTCAGCTCCTGGCTGACCAAGCTGATGGCCGGCGCCGGCTACAGCTTCGGCTCCGCGCTGACCTTCGTGCTGGTGCTGAACTTCGGCGCGGTGATCGGCGCGATCGGCGGCGGCTGGCTGGCGGACCGCTTCCATATCAAGCACGTCCTGATCGGCATGTACTCGCTGGCCGCCGTGTCGATCACGCTGCTGGGCTATAAGGTGCCGACCGAAGTGCTGTACCTGCTGGTCGGCCTGGCGGGCGCTTCGACCATCGGCACCCAGATCGTCACCTATGCCTACGCCGGCCAGTTCTATCCGGCCGCCGTGCGCTCGACCGGTATCGGTTGGGCGTCGGGCGTGGGCCGCAGCGGCGCCATCCTCGCGCCGATCGTGATCGGCACGCTGGTCGGCATGGCGCTGCCGCTGCAGCAGAACTTCGTGGCGATCGCCATTCCGGCCGTCATCGCGGTGATTGCGGTGTCGTTGATCCGCCATGGCCGCTCGGCCTCGGCAGCCGCCGCCAAGCCGGCAGCCGGCGCCACGGCGACCGCCTAAGGGCGCCTCGAAAAGCCTGTCGTTCCCGCGGAGGCGGGAACCCATACGCCGCATACCCAGAGGCTCAGCATGGAGGGAATTCAGGCAATGCCTGGATTCCCGCCTGCGCGGGAATGACAAATTAACGGCTATTCGAGGTTCCCTTATGGCTAGAGCGTTTCGCGGATGTAGTCGATGCCGGCCGCGTCGTAGACTTCATAGATCACGGCCAGCATCTGCTGCAGCTCCTCGGAGCGATCCAGTTTGCGCACGCTGAACATCACCGGCGACACCGCATGGCGGTCGGCGATGGCGCGGAACACCACGTCGTCGCGCCGCATGCCTTGCACGCTGTCCGGCACGATGGCCACGCCCTGGCCGGCCGCCACCAGGCCGATGGCGATCTGCAGCTCCCGCACCTCGACGATCTTCTGCGGCGCAATGCCACGCTCCGACAGCACCGACAGCACCTGGTCGGCAAAGCTGGGGCGGGGCGTCTTGGGGTAGACCAGCAGGCACTCCGTCTGCAGGTCGACCAGCTGGATCGCATCGGTCGACGCCGCGCGCGCGTGGCCGGCCGGCAGCGCCACGATCAGGCGTTCCTCGCGCAGCACGATGCGGCGGATGTTGGGGTCTTCGCTCTTGACGCGGCCGAAGCCGACGTCGATCACGCCGTCCTTCAACGCCTGGATCTGCTGCATGGTGGTCAATTCATGGAACGTCACCTCGACCTTGGGATATTGCATGCGGTAGCGCCGGACGATGCGCGGCAGCAGGCCGTACAAGGTCGACGCCACAAAGCCGAGCGACAGCGTGCGTTCGATCTTGCCCACGCGCTGGGTCATGGTTTTCAGTTCGGCTGCCTTGGCCAGCAACTCCTGTGCGTGCGCGTGGAAGAAGGCGCCGGCCTCGGTCAGCTTGACCGGCCGCGTGCCTTTTTCGATCAGTTCCACCCCCAGTTCCTCTTCCAGTTGCTGGATCTGGCGGCTCAAGGGCGGCTGGGCGATGTGCAGCCGCTCGGCGGCGCGGGTGTAGTTCTTCTCGTCGGCGACGGCGACGAAGTAGCGCAGGTGGCGTAATTCCATTGCATACCTTTCGGGTATGAAAAACATACTAACTCGGTGTTGGACCTGAAGATCCACGGGGAATATTGTGTATCTATCGAACTCATTATACGAAATAAATATGATCACGAACATAGAAGTCATCCTTGCAGACGTCCCCACCATCCGCCCGCACCAGCTGTCGGTGGCGACCATGCGGTCGCAAACCCTGGTGCTGGTACGGGTCGTTTGCGCCGACGGCGTCGAGGGCTGGGGCGAGGCCACCACCATCGGCGGCCTGAATTACGGCGAAGAGAGCCCGGAGAGTGTCAAGGTCAATATCGACACCCACATCGCGCCGCTGCTGGTCGGCATGGAAGCGCGCCAAGTGGCCAAGGCGATGGCCAAGGTGCGCAAGGTCATCCAGGGCAACCGCTTCGCCAAGTGCGCCATCGAGACCGCCTTGCTGGATGCGCAGGCGCGGCGGCTGGGCGTGCCGCTGAGCGAACTGCTGGGCGGCCGGGTGCGCGACGCGTTGCCGGTGGCCTGGACGCTGGCCAGCGGCGACACCGCGCGCGACATCGCGGAAGCGGAGCAGATGCTGGCACTGCGCCGCCACCGCATCTTCAAATTGAAGATCGGCGCGCGGCCGGTGGCCGAGGACGTGGCGCACGTATTGGCGATCAAGAAGGCGCTCGGTGACGCGGTCAGCGTGCGGGTCGACGTCAACCAGGCCTGGACCGAGCTGGAAGCGATGCGCGGCATCGCGGCGCTGGAAGCAGGCGGCATCGACCTGATCGAGCAGCCGACCCGCGCCACGCGTCAAGGCGGCATGGCGCGGCTGGCGCATCGCTTCGCGGTGGCCTTGATGGCCGACGAAGCGCTGCAAGGCCCGCAGGACGCGCTGGCCATCGCGCAGGCCGGCGGCGCCGACGTGTTCGCGGTGAAGATCGCGCAGTCCGGGGGGCTGCTGCCGGCGGCGCAGGTGGCGGCGGTGGCCCAGCTGTCCGGCATCAGCCTGTATGGCGGCACGATGCTCGAAGGCGGCATCGGCACCGCGGCGTCGGCCCAGCTGTTCTCGACCTTCGGCGAGCTGGAATTCGGCACCGAACTGTTTGGCCCCTTGCTGCTGACGCGCGAAGTGCTGCGCGAGCCGCTGGTGTACCGCGACTTCATGCTGCAGGTGCCGGACGGTCCGGGCCTGGGCGTCGAACCCGACATGGACAAGCTGCGCGAACTGCGCCGCCGTTAATTTCAAGGGAGATCCTCATGCTGTTCCACGTACGTATGGATGTGCAGCTGCCGCCGCACATGCCGGCCGCGCAGGCCGACGAATTGAAGAAGACCGAGCGCGAACGGGCGCACAGCCTGCAGCGCAGCGGCAAGTGGCGCCACCTGTGGCGCATCGCCGGCCAGTACGCCAACGTCAGCGTGTTCGACGTCGGCGACGTCGAAGAGCTGCACGCGCTGCTGACGTCCCTGCCGCTGTTCCCGTACATGCAAATCCAGGTGATGCCCTTGTGCCGACACCCGTCGTCGGCGCGCGACGGTGACGCCTGAACTTAATTCATCCCACTCAACCAAAACGAAGGAGACTGACATGACATACAACGAAATCGACACCCTGGTAAAAGGCTGGATCATCGACAAGGCCGAAGGCCCGGTCAACGCGCGGGTGCAGCAAGTGGTGGTGCGCCTGGTCGGCGATCTGTGCAAGGCGATCGCGGACCTGGACATCCAGCCGAGCGAATTCTGGAAGGGCCTGGAATACATGAGCGAGGCGGGCGCCCGCAATGAACTGGGCCTGCTGGCGCCGGGCCTGGGCCTGGAACGCTTCCTCGACATCCGCGCCGACGAGGCGGAGGCGAAGGCCGGCCTGACCGGCGGCACCCCGCGCACCATCGAGGGCCCGCTGTACGTGGCCGGCGCGCCGGAAAGCCAGGGCTATGCGCGGCTCGACGACGGCAGCGAAAGCGACCAGGCCGAAGTGCTGTTCATGCAGGGCACCGTGCGCGGCCAGGACGGCCAGCCGCTGCCGGGCGCCAGGGTCGAGGTCTGGCACTGCAACCTGCTGGGCAACTACTCCTTCTTCGACAAGTCGCAGTCGCACTTCAACCTGCGCCGCACCATCATCGCCGACGGCGCGGGCCGCTACCAGCTGCGCAGCATCCTGCCGGTCGGCTATGCCTGCCCGCCGGACGGCACCACCCAGCGCCTGCTGGACCAGCTGGGCCGCCATGGACACCGTCCGGCCCACATCCACTTCTTCGTCAGCGCCGCCGGCCAGCGCAAGCTGACCACCCAGATCAACATCGATGGCGACGAATACCTGTGGGACGATTTCGCCTTCGCCAGCCGCGAGGGATTGGTGCCGCCGGTGCGCCACGTGACGTCGCCGCAGCAGATCGCCGCCAAGGGACTGCAGTCGCCGTATGCCGAAATCGACTTCGACTTCCAGCTGCACGCCGAAACGCCGGTGGCGCCGGAAGCCGTGGTGGAGCGCGTGCGCGCCGCGGCCTGAGAGGGAGACGCATCATGTTCCCGATCATACCCATCGCGCCTGCGAACAGCGCCAGGCCGGCCAGCCTGGATGGCTTCCTGGTGGAGGACCACGAGCGCGGCGACTATCGCCTGCACCGCAGCGCCTTCACCGACCCGGCCCTGTTTGAACTGGAGATGAAGCACATCTTCGAAGGCAACTGGATCTACCTGGCGCACGAAAGCCAGGTGCCGAACAACAACGACTACTACAGCACCCACATCGGCCGCCAGCCGGTGTTCATCGCCCGCAACCGCGCAGGTGAGCTGAACGCCTTCATCAACGCCTGCACCCACCGCGGCGCGCAGCTGTGTCGCCACAAGCGCGGCAACAAGGCGACCTATACCTGTCCGTTCCACGGCTGGACCTTCAACAACAGCGGCAAGCTGCTGAAGGTGAAGGACCCCGAGGACGCGGGCTATCCGGACTGCTTCAACAAGGAAGGCTCGCACGACCTGAAAAAGGTGGCGCGTTTCGAAAGCTACAAGGGCTTCCTGTTCGGCAGCCTGAATCCGGACGTGCTGCCGTTGGCGGAGTTCCTGGGCGAAGCCGGCAAGATCATCGACATGATCGTCAACCAGTCGCCGGACGGACTGGAAGTGCTGCGCGGCGCATCGACCTATACCTTCGACGGCAACTGGAAGCTGCAGGCCGAAAACGGCGCCGACGGCTATCACGTCTCGGCGGTGCACTGGAACTACGCGGCCACCACCAGCCGCCGCAAGGAGCAGGGCGAGGTGCGCGAGGATAAGATCCGCGCCATGGACGCCGGCAAGTGGGGCAAGCAGGGCGGCGGTTTCTACGCCTTCGAGCATGGCCACGTGCTGCTGTGGACCCAGTGGGCCAATCCGCAGGACCGGCCCAACTTCCCGCGCCGCGAGGAGTACGCGCAGCAGTTCGGCGGCGCCACGGCGGACTGGATGACAGGCCGTTCGCGCAACCTGTGCCTGTATCCGAACGTGTACCTGATGGATCAGTTCGGATCCCAGATCCGCCTGCTGCGGCCGATCTCGGTCGACAAGACCGAAGTGACGATCTACTGCATTGCCCCGAAGGGCGAGCCGGATGACGCGCGCGCGCGCCGCATCCGCCAGTACGAGGACTTCTTCAACGTCAGCGGCATGGCCACGCCGGACGACCTGGAAGAGTTCCGCGCCTGCCAGCAGGGCTACATGGGCAGCGCGCTGGAATGGAACGACATGTGCCGCGGCGCCAGCCACTGGATCAACGGTCCCGATGCGGCGGCGCGCGAGATCGGCCTGGCGCCGGTGATGAGCGGCGTCAAAACCGAGGACGAGGGCCTGTACACGATCCAGCACCGCTACTGGCTGGACGTGATGCAGCGCGCCGTCAAGCAGGAAGGCGGTGCGAAATGAGCGCACCAACCCTGGACCAGATCTGCGCCTTCATCTACCGCGAAAGCCGCCTGCTCGACGACCAGCAGTGGGACGAATGGCTGGAGTGCTACCACCCGGAGGTCCAGTACTGGATGCCGTCGTGGGACGACGACGACCAGCTGATCGGCGATCCGCAGCGCGAAATTTCGCTGATCTTCTATCCAACCCGCCAGGGACTGGAAGACCGCGTGTTCCGCATCAAGACCGAACGCTCCAGCGCCACCATGCCGGACACGCGCACCAGCCACAACATCTCCAACGTGGAGATCGAGCGGCAGGAAGGCGCACGGGTGACGGTGCGCTTCAACTGGCACACGCTGAGCCACCGCTACAAGACCGATTTCAGCCACTTCGGGATGATGCGCTACGAGATCGACTTCTCCGGCGCGCGTCCGCTGATCACCAACAAGTACATCGTGCTGAAGAACGACTACATCCATCAGGTGATCGATATCTACCACCTGTAGCACCGCAACCAGGAGACGACGATGAGCTACCACATCGCACTGCAGTTCGAGGACGGGGTCACCCGCTTCATTTCATGCAACGAGAACGAAAAGCTGGCCGATGCGGCCTACCGGCAGAAAGTCAACATTCCGCTCGATTGCCGCGACGGCGCTTGCGGCACCTGCCGCGGCCTGTGCGAATCGGGCAGCTACGACATGCCCGCATCGAGCTACATCGAGGATGCGCTGACGCCGGAGGAAGCGGCCCAGCGCCAGGTGCTGGCCTGCCAGATGAAACCGACCTCGGACTGCGTGGTGCGCATCCCCGCCACGTCGGCGGCCTGCAAGACCGGCGTGGCGCGCTACGACGGCAGCCTGGCGCAGGTGCGGCAGCTGTCCGCCACCACGCTGGGCTTCTCGATCGAACTGGCTGCGGGCGCCGATGTCGGATTCCTGTCCGGCCAGTACGTCAACGTCGAGATTCCGGGCACCGGCTTGACGCGCTCCTATTCCTTCAGTTCCGCCCCGGGCGCCTCGCGCCACGACTTCGTGGTGCGCAATGTGCCGCAAGGCCGTATGAGCACCTTCCTGGCGCGGGACGCCAGGGCGGGGCAGCCGATTTCGTTCAGCGGCCCTTACGGCAGCTTCTACCTGCGCGAGGTGCGGCGGCCCTTGCTGCTGCTGGCGGGCGGCACCGGCGTCGCGCCGTTCCTGTCGATGCTGCAGGTGATGGCGGCGTCCGGATTCCGCCAACCGGTGCGGCTGGTGTTCGGCGTCACCAATGACGTCGACCTGGTCGCCATCGAGCAGCTGCAGGGCATCGCCGCGGCGCATCCAGAGTTCAGCTTCCGCACCTGCTTGGTCTCGGCCGACAGCGCGCATCCGCGCAAAGGCTATGTGACGCAGCATGTGGAGCCGGATTGGCTCAACGGCGGCGACGTCGATATCTACCTGTGCGGACCGGTGCCGATGGTCGATGCGGTGCGGCGCTGGCTGGTCGACTGCGCGATCGCGCCGGCCAATTTCTACTTCGAGAAGTTCTCGGCCAGTACCGACGCCACCGCGCAGGCGGCGGCATGAGCGCGCGCCGATTTGAAGGCCAGGCGGTGATCGTCACCGGCGCGGCGCAGGGCATAGGGCGGGGCGTGGCGCTGGCGTTGGCGCGTGAAGGCGCGCAGCTGGTGCTGGCGGACCGCGCCGCGCTGGTGGAGGAGGTCGCGGCGGAAGTGCAGGCGTCGGGCGCCTTGGCGGTGATCGCCCGCAGCGACCTGGAAACCTGGGCCGGCGCCGCGCAACTGAACGAGATCGCGGTGGCTGCGTATGGCCGGGTCGATGTGCTGGTTAATAACGTCGGCGGCACGATCTGGGTCCAGCCCTACCAGGAGTACACGCCGGAACAGGTGGAGGCCGAGATCCGCCGCTCGCTGTTCCCTACCATGTGGTGCTGCCGCGCGGTGCTGCCGCAGATGGTGGCGCGCAAGCAGGGTGTGATCGTCAACGTGTCCTCGGTCGCCACGCGCGGCATCTACCGGATTCCGTATTCGGCGGCCAAGGGCGGCGTCAATGCGATGACCGCCAGCCTGGCGATGGAGCATGCGCAGGACGGCATCCGGGTCAACGCGGTCGCCACCGGCGGCACCGAGGCGCCGCCACGCCGCATACCGCGCAACGCCAAGCCGCTCAACGAGCAGGAGCAGCAGTGGTACCAGGGCATCATCGACCAGACCGTCGCCAGTAGCCTGATGCGCCGCTACGGCAGCATCGATGAACAAGTTAACGCCATCCTGTTCCTGGCGTCGAGCGAATCGTCGTACATCACCGGCACGGTGCTGCCGGTTGGTGGCGGCGACCAAGGCTAAGCGAGGAGCGACACATGTCAGTCATACGCCTGCACGGCAACGAGGTTTCATTCCGGGTCGACGGTGAGGCGGGCCGGCCCTGCCTGATGTTTTCCAATTCGCTGGGCACCAACCTGCACATGTGGGATGCCCAGGTCGAATGCCTGCGCCGCGATTTCCACATCATCCGCTACGACGCGCGCGGCCATGGCGGTTCCGCGACCGTGCCGGGGGCAGCCAGCCTGGCGCAGCTGGGGCAGGACGTGCTGGCGCTGCTGGATGCGCTGGATATCGAACGCACCCACTTCTGCGGCCTGTCGATGGGCGGCGCGATTGCGCAGTGGCTGGGCATGCAGGCGCCGCAGCGGTTGAACAAGCTGGCGATCGCCAATTCCGCTCCGCGCATCGGCACGTCGCAGGGCTGGCAGGATCGCGCCGCGCAGGTCAGGGCGGCAGGAATGGACGCAGTCGCCGACGGCGCGGCCGGACGCTGGTTCACGCCCGGTTTTATCCGGCGCGAACCGCAGCGGGTGGCGTCGTTGGTGGCTGTCCTGCGCGGCGCCAGCGCGGAAGGGTATGCCAGTTGCTGCGATGCGCTGGCGGGGGCCGACCTGCGCGGCCAGTTGCACGCCATCGCGGCGCCGACGCTGCTGTTGGCCGGCGCCCACGACCCGGTGACCACGGTGGCCGATGCCGCCGCCATGCTGGAGCAAATCCCACGCGCCACCATGGTGACGCTGGAGGCGTCCCACATTTCGAACATCGAGGCCGAGACGGGCTTCAGCCTGGCATTAAAGGAGTTCCTGCAGCGCTGATTTGCGCCGGCAAGCGACACCGACTACTTCGCCCCCAGCACCGCCAGTTTCATGATCAACTATCGGGTGGCCGACCTGCACGGCTTGTTGGCCGCGTTGCGTGCCGAGGGCTGTCGTGTTGAAGACAAGGTCGATGAATCGGAGTACGGCAAGTTCGGCTGGGTCATCGACCCCGATGGCAACAAGATCGAATTGTGGGAGCCGCCGCCAGGCCAATGACCGTCAGCGCACGTGCGAGGGCGACCAGCCGATGCATCATCACCGGCGTCGCTGACGCCTGCGGCGTCCAGGCCACGGATGCGGTGGTCCAGGGTGTCCCGCAGATCGGCGTCGAAGGCCGTTTCGCGCCATGCGGTTTGCTGTGCGTGCGGAAACTCCTGCCGACCAAGGACGGCAGCGCCAGCATGCACAGGCGGCGCCGGGCGATCAGCATGCCGGAGGGCAGCGTCCACTGGCCGTGCGCCATCATCAGCGCAGCTTGGGATTGAGCGTGTAGGTGCCGGTCAGGGTGGCTTCAGCCAGCACATGGCCGGCGATCGCGCTGCGGATGGTCTGGCCGTCCAGCGCCAGGTCCGCCGGCAGCGCGGCCACGTCGAGCGCGTAGAGCGTGAAGACGTAGTGGTGCAGCAGGGTGTCGTTCCACGGTGGGCAAGGGCCGTCGTAGCCGTAGTAGTTGCCGCTCATCTGGGTGTCGCCGGCGAACCAGTTGCTGTAGTCGTTGATGCCGTGCCTCATGCCGCCCGCTGCCTCGGGGCCGGCCTTGCCGCGCGGCGTGACGCCATCGCTGTGGTTGCCTGCGGCGATGGTGCGCGTGGTGGCCGGGATGTCGACCAGCAGCCAGTGGAAGAAGTCGACGCGGGGCAGGCTGGCCGGCACTTCACGGCCTTCCTGGTTCACGTCGTCGCCCCGGCTGGGCACGTCCGGATCATGGCAGATCAGCGCGAACGACTGCGTGCCTGCCGGCACGTCGTCCCAGGCCAGCTCTGGATTGCGATTGGTGGAAAGGCTGATGTGGGTGTCCGGGGAGATCACCGCGAAGGCGAACTCGCCGGGAATGGACTGGTTGTTGGCAAAGCTGGTGCTGGTCAGTTTCATGGCTGGGAATCGTCTATAAAAGTGGAAGGCTGTGACGAAATTATAGAGGCCGACGCGTGTGCGCGAGCAAGCAATCCAGTCAAATATTATGCGATTCCGATCAAGGTGGCGGCTTTGGTGCTGATTGGCACCGGTCACCAACTGGAAAATTGTCAGTGCATGGACAATTTGGGAAAGGGCCGCTTGGACCTGGAACGTTGCCGCCTGGCACTGCGCTTGCGCGCCTTGCTGGATTTCCTGGCTGCGCGCTTTGCGCAGATGGAAGCAGAGCTCCAACTTCCCAGGGGATAGAGAACACCCATGAGACTGAGACAACTTTTGCTGGCAGCCCTGCTGGCCCTGGCCGGCGCGGCGCAGGGGCGTACCCTCTGAGCCCATAGGCCGCGCAGTGGTAAAAACTTGATTTCAATCAAATTTTTTATTGCTCTGAATCAGTATCCTTGTAGAAAACAGCTCTCTGCGAGGCACGGCCATGACCAATCACCAGCCACTTCAGTTCGCGCCGTGCGCCGGCAGCGCTGAGTGCGATTTTTCCGGTCCTGCTGCCGATGTCCAGCAAGGCGCCGGGCCGCCATTGCCGTTTGCGATTGGCGGGGATTGCCACAACTTCGCCCGCGCCGTGCTCGACGCCTTGCGGGAACAGCTAGCGGTGCTGGGACCGGACGGCGCCATCCTGACCGTCAACACCGCGTGGCGCGAAGCCGCCGCAACGCGCCACCAGCCGGGGCAGTCCATGCTGTACGCCGACGTCGGTTGCAATTTCCTTCAGCTTTGCCATGACGCGGCGGGATTGGGAATAGAAGGCGCAGCCGAGGCCGAGGCCGGCATCAAGGCGGTCCTGGCCGGGCAGAGCGATCGATTTCAGATGGAATACCCTTGCCATACGCCCGCGGCGCGACGCTGGTTCCGCATGACGGTGTCGCCGATGAGCTTCGGCTGGCAGGGGGCGGCCGTGGCGCAGGAAGACATCACCGAGCGCCATCTGTCCGAGGCCAGCCTGCGCATCGCCGCCACCGCCTTCGAATCGAACGAGGGCATGATGGTGACCGACAAGCGCGGGATCATCCTCAAGGTCAACCAGGCGTTCACCCGCATCACCGGCTATTCGATGGAAGAGGCGGTGGGCTGCACGCCGCGCATGCTCAGCTCCGGCCGCCACGATGCCGAATTCTACCTGGCGATGTGGGCCGAAATCGGCGAACATGGCTGCTGGTCCGGCGAAATCTGGAACCGCCGCAAGAACGGCGAAGTCTATCCGGAACACCTGAGCATCACCTCGGTGCGCGACGACAGCGGCCTCATCTGCAATTACGTCGCGGCGCTGACCGACGTCACGCTGAGCAAGGCGGCCAGCGACGAGATCCGCAACCTGGCGTTCTATGACCCGCTGACCCGCTTGCCCAACCGGCGCATGCTGCTGGAACGGCTGCACCAGGCGCTCGACGCCAGCAAACTGCACGAGCGCTACGGCGCGCTGATGTTCATCGACCTCGACAATTTCAAGACGCTCAACGATACGCTCGGCCACAGCGTCGGCGACCTGCTGCTGCAACAGGTGGCGGAGCGCTTGCAGGCGTCCCTGCGCCAAGGCGACACCGTGGCCCGCCTTGGCGGCGATGAATTCGTCGTGCTGCTGGAGGGCCTGGGCAGCACGGAGCCGGCCGCCGCCGCCCAGGCCGAGCAGCTCGGGACCACCATCCTGGCCGAGCTGAATCGCCCGTACATGCTGGGCAGCCACCTGTGCCACAGCACGCCCAGCATGGGGGCGACGCTGTTCCATGACGGCTGGCCGGCCCATCCGGAGGAATTGCTGATGCAGGCCGACATCGCCATGTACCAGGCCAAGCAGGCAGGCCGCAACGGCATGCGCTTCTTCAACCAGAAGATGCAGGACAAGATCAGTATCCGGGCCCGGCTGGAGGAAGCGTTGCGGCATGCGATCGACGAACAACGCTTCGAATTGTACTACCAGCCCCAGGTCGACCGGCAGGGACGGGCGGTCGGCGCGGAGGCGTTGATCCGTTGGCAGCAGGCGGACGGCAGCTTCATGTCGCCGGCCCGCTTCATTCCGTTGGCGGAAGAGACCAGCCTGATCCTGCCGATCGGCCAGTGGGTGATGGAAACGGCCTGCGCCCAGCTGCGGCAATGGCAAGACCTGCCGCACATGGCGCAACTGGTGATGGCGGTGAATGTGAGCGCGGCGCAAATCCATCAGCGCGACTTCCTCGAGCAGGTGCACGAGTTGATCCGCCGTCACGGCATCGACCCCTCGCGCCTGAAGCTGGAGCTGACCGAGGGCCTGCTGCTGGAAAATATCGAGGAGATCATCGGCACCATGGAGCAGCTGCGCAAGATCGGTGTTTGCTTTTCGCTGGACGACTTTGGCACCGGCTACTCGTCGCTGCAATACCTGCGGCGCCTGCCGCTGAGCCAGCTGAAGATCGACCGCTCCTTTGTCGACGAGCTGGCCGCCAATAGCAACGATCAGGCCATCGTGACGACCATCATCGCCATGTCGCGCAGCCTGGGCCTGGATGTGATCGCGGAAGGCGTGGAGAACCATGAGCAGCGCCGCTTGCTGGAGCAGCTGGGCTGTCACCGCTACCAGGGCTTCTTGTACAGCCAACCCGTGCCCGCCGGGCAGCTGCAGCAGTGGGTGGCAGGTTTCCTGCCTCCGCGCGGTGTTATTTGATCTGGATCATGGATTTAGTCGCGCCGCGCGCCCATAGTCCTTGCTGGCGGCGCATGGTGCGCCGGCCGGATCGACCACGAGGATTTTATGGACAATACCGGTTGGACCCCGGACATGGCGCTGGGCATACCGCTGTTCGACGAGGCGCACGAGGCGCTGGCGGAACAGATCAAGACGCTGACTCACTGCAAGGACGAGGACTTCAGCGCCGGCCTGGCGCAGCTGATCGAGTGCCTGGAGGATGATTTCCGCCATGAGGAGGCGCTGATGGAGGCGATCGACTATCCAGCGCTGCGCAGCCATCGCGAGCAGCACGCCCGCGTGCTGGCCACCTTGCATCAACTGGAGACAGGGGAGCTCAAAAGCGGCAGGGATGCGGTAGGCCTGGTGCTGCCGTGGTTCCACGCCCACCTGGCCACGGCCGACACGGCGCTCGCCATCGCGCTGCAAATGAGCGGCCTCGATCTCGCCGAGGCGGCCAAGGCCGGCTAGCGCCGCGTCTACGGGTGACGTACGGCCCGGCGCCCGAGCAGCACGTGCAGCACGAACAGCAGCGCGCTGGCCAGACCGACCACCCAATGCACCGACGACCATACGGGCCGGTCGCTTTCGCCTGCCAGATAGTACAGGACGTAGCCGCTGGCGGTCAGCGCCAGCATGGCCGCGATCATGCTCCAGCCGGTGCGCAGATTGCGGGCGGCCTTGAGCGCGCGGCGGATATGCGCGTTCATCAGGCTGCCAAGGAAGAACAACATCGCCATCGCGGCCGCGCCGTGCAGCTTCATCGACCACGGTTCGAGCGGGTTGATGGTTTCGCCGAACTGGCCGACCGGACGGAAGAAATAGCGCGCCAGCAGCCAGGCGGCGCCGCTCAGCAGCAGGGCGGCGAAGCTGGCGTAGATGCAGCGGCGGTGCCAGCGCTCGACGCGCAGGTTGACGTGGGGACGGGATCGGTGGGTATGCATCGCTCAGATTATAAACGCTGAGGCTTGCGAGGCGGCCAGCGCGGGGTGTTGCGCGTCGCCGCTGGCCAGCACCACCTTGGTCAGCGCATCGGCCACGGCGCAACGCGGCGCCCGCACCGAGACGCTGATGGCCGCCAGCAGCGGCTCGCCGTTGCGGCCGTCGACCAGCGCGCTGATTTGGCGGCCGCCGTGCCGGCGCGTCGAAAAATAGGCGGCCGAAGTGGCCAGCGCCTCATCGCGCACCAGCACCTGCGCGGCGGCGCGCCCCGGCGCCAGCGGATCGCGCACGGCGACCGGCCAATCGTGGTCGCCGAAGCCGCGCAGGTCGCCGCCGGCGTTGACGCAGCCGCTGCCGGCGCCGGCGCGCCGCAGGGCCGCCACCGCCAGGTCGACAGCGTAACCCTTGGCGATGCCGCCCACATCCACCCAGCCATGCGCCAGCTTGCGCACCAGCGGCTCCCGTTCGCAGCGGTAGACGGCCAGCGCCGGCTGATACGGCGGGAGCTGCGCGTCGCCAGGGCGCGGCAGGCATCGCCACTCCACCAGCCGCGGCGCGCAGGCGATGTTGAACAAGCCTTGCGACAGTTCGGCCATTTGCGCCGCCAATTGCAGCACCTGCCAGGTGTGCGGATGCAGCTGCAGCAGCTGGCCCGGCGCGGCGCGGTTGAGGCGCGAGACATCGCTGGCGGCGTCATGAAAACTCATCAGGCGGTGCACCAGCGCGACCCCGGCGAACGCCTGCGAGATCGCCTGTGACGCCGCCTGCTGCTCGCCGTCGGCCGCGATGTCGACCAGGGTGCCCAACCAGGGCTGGGCGCGGCGCATCATTTTTTCAGCGCCACCTGGGCGACGGCGGCGATGCGCCGCACGCCGTCGGTCAGGTGGGTGCAGGACAGGGTGGCGCCGCTGATGTTGGCGATGCCGTCGCCCACCGCCAGGCCGCCCGTTTGCGCGGACTTGCCGGTGAACTGGCGGCGCCAGGCCGGCAGGCGGATCTCGCCGCCGTGGCTTTCGCGGTAGCTCAGGATCTCGACCTGGCGCACGCTGGCGTCGGGATTGAGGCCAACCGCATACGAGATCAGCTCGAACTTGCCGATCACGTCGTCGAGCACCATGTAGCCCAGCAGCTTGTCGCCGCTGTAGGCGCCCACCACGCGCCAGTTGACCGAGCGCGCCGCCAGCCCCGCCAGCTTTTCCACCTGCTGCATCTGCGGCAGCGACAGCGCCAGGTCCTGTTCGCGGAAGGCGCTCGCCTCCGGGAACATCAGCTTCTGCGCCTGTTCCGCGTTCAGGTACTGCGCCGCGAAGGCGGGCGCGCCGGCGGCGCATGCCGCCAGAGGTATCCAGAGTCGGTAGCGCATATCAGTATGCGAAGCCCATGCCCAGGTTCAGGCGGTCGCGCGACTTGTCCTCCTTGAACCACTGGTAATCGGCCTTCAGCACCACGCCTTCGCCGACCTTCAGGTTGGCGCCGACGGTGGTGACTTTTTCGTCCGGCGAGGCCGCCACGCCCAGGCCCTGCGGCACGGCGGCATAGCTCCTGGCGGTGTTGAACTGCTCGTAGCGCGCGAAAGGACTGAGCGTGTAGTCGCCCGCTTGCAGCAGGCGGTAGGCGGCCTGGGTGTACCAGCCGGCGAAGCTTTGCGGCACCGGCGTCGGATTGCCGGCCAGGGTCTCGTTGAGCGCCTCGGTGTTGCTGATCTGGCCGCGCGCGTACAAGGCCGACAGGTCCCAGCGGCCCGGCGTGTAGCGGGTGTGCAGGTCGACCATCGTGACGCGGGCGTCGTTGGCGGTGAAGCCGTCGGCCTTGTGGCCGGCCTTGCCGGTGAAGATGGCGCCGCCCACCAGCAGGCCCGGCACGCCGCGCCAGTTCAGCGCCGCGTGCACGCTCAGGTCGCGCGACTTGGCCTGCTGGCCTTCCTGGTGGATGGAGCCGAGCGGCGATTCGCGGCCGTCGCTGCCGGCGGCGTCCCATTTGCCCAGGTCGAAGCCGGTGGTGACGCCGGTGTCCCAGCTCAAGCCGTTGGCGGTGTCGCCCGACAGGCTCACGCCCACTTCGCGCCAGGTCGACGGGATGATCGCGGTCTCGACGAAGTTGCGCTCGACGCCGTAGTAGGCGGTCGGCTCGTGGTTGGTGTTCAACAGGCCCATGGGAATCAGGTACAGGCCGACCTTGCTGCGCAAGCCGTTGCCGAATTCGCGTTCAACGTACAGCTGTTCGACTTCGGCCTCGCCCTTGTCGTCGGCCGAGACGACGGCGTGTTCCCATTCGAATTCGGCGACCATCTTGGTCTTCGGATCGAAGCGGTGTTCGATGCCGATCACGGCGCGGCGCACGTCGGCCTGCGCGCCGCTGGCGTTCTTGCTCGGGCGGTTGTAGTTGATTTCGCCGTAGGCGCCGAACACGGTGGCCGGCGCCGACGGCACTTCCACTGCGGCCAGCGACACGGGCGCGCTGACCCGCGCGGCGGCCGGTGGCGGCGCCGAGGCCAGCGCCTGCTGGCGTTGTTCCACCGCTTCGGTTTTCTTGACGCTGGCTTTCAGCTCGGCCTTCAGCTGTTCCAGTTCGGCGGCCATCTTGTCGATGCGGGCCAGCAGTTCGGCCTCGCCAGCGGTGGCGGCGAAGGGCGCGCCGAGGAAGGCGGCGGCGAGGGCTGTGGCGATCAGGTGCTTGTTCATGTTCAGGTCTCTGCGATTAAGGGTTGGTTTTGTAGCCGTCGGTCAGCGTGCCGAGGAATTTGACGACATCGTCGATCTCGCCGGACGACAGCGCCGGCGCCATGCCGGGCTGGCGGTTGTAGGGCACTTCGGTGGTGTTGACGTTCTTGCGGTATTGCGGCGGCAGGTCGTTAAACTTCTGCACCACGCCGTCGGCGCCGGTCGGGTACCACTCTTCCGGATTGGTGTCGCGCCGCACGTAGAAGCCGACGACGTCCTTCAGATTGTCGAAGGCGCCGTTGTGGAAGAAGGTCTGGCGGGTGGCGACGTTGCGCAAGGTCGGCACCTTGAAGGCGCCGCATAAGTCGCCGCGCGCGGCCAGGTCGGTGCGGTCGGGGCCGCACAGGCCCAGGTCGAAGTAGGCCGGATCGGCGGTCGCCGCCAGCTTTTTGTTGCGCGGCACGCCGAGATTGTCGAACGTGAAGTCGGTGAACAGCGGCGCCGCGCCGTCGGCCCCGCGCGCGCTGGTGTGGCAGCCGATGCAATTGCCTTTGGCCGGATCGTTGAACAGCGCCAGGCCGCGCAGCTCCTGGTCGGACAGCTTCACCTTACCGGCCAGGAATTGGTCGTACTTGGAATCGAAGGGGTGGAAGTGCTGGTCCTCCAGCTGATATTTTTGCAGCGCGAAGGTCATGCGGCCGAAGGCCTGTTCGGCGTTGTCCAGGATCGCGGCGCCGAATTGGGCGCGGAACTGTTCGACATACGGTGCCTTCTTCAGCCTGTCGATCACCTCCTGCTTGCTGGCGTTGGCCATTTCGTGCGGCGCCAGGAAGGGCCGCTCGGCCTGTTCCGCCAGGCTTTGCGCACGGCCGTCGCGGTCGATGCCGCCGGTCGGCGTGCCGTCCTTGGCGAAGAAGAAGGCCGGGTTCTGGTTCAGGTAGCGCAGCGACGGCGCGGCGCGGAAGCCCTGCACGTCGCCGTTGGCGCCTCCCAGCTGCGCGGACAGCTTGTTGGCCGGGCCGTGGGCGTTGTCCGGGCTGTGGCAGGTGGCGCACGACTGCTTGCCGGAGGCCGACAGCGACTGGTCCTTGAAAATCAGTTCGCCCAGCTGGGCCGCCGGGCTAAGGCCTGCCTCAACGACGGGCGGCGCGGGTGTCGGCGACGGCGCGGCGGAGCCGCCGCCACCGCCGCTGCACGCGGCCAGGCTGGCCAGCAGCAAGGCGGCGGGAAGGAGGGCGGCGCGGGAATAGTGTGTAGGCATGCGGTTTTATCGGTAAATGGGAATGACAACAATTCGCATTATCCATGATGCCTTGGTTTTATGCCAATCCGGCCAGCCGACTGTGGTTTATTTTTCCTCGTGGATAGTGACTTACTATGAATTTCATTCATGATCCGGGTTTAATTCTGCGTTAATTTTTTCTCTGGTGGAATCGCCGTCGTGCGCCATTTGGCCTGTGCATGGGCAAAGGTGTATCAATGCGATTCATGATGTTGCCATAATTTGTTCTTGGACTTTCCGGTTTTCACACCCCCGCAAACTGGAAAGTCCTATGAAGAATCCGAAGCAGCACTTGATCGTGTCGACCATGGCGGCCCACGTTCCGCGCAAACCGCCGCGCCGGCCATCGAGGATGTCCCGGTATCGAATACCGCGCTGGATTCGGAAGCGATCAAAAGCCGCGTGGTGATCACCGGCTCCAACGCCGCCAACCGGGCGCTGGTGCCGTCCGCGCTCAAGGCCACGCAGCCGCAGCCCATCATCACCGCGACCTTCATCGAACAGGCGGTCACGCCGCTGGCGGACTTCAACGCGGTGGCGCGCATCGCGCCGAGCGTGGGCTCGGGCCTGTCGTCCAACGGCCCTGGGCTGGGCGAATCGAAGGTCACGCTGCGCGGCTTCCAGGACGGCGAATACAACATCACCTACGACGGCATTCCCTTCGGCGACACCAGCAATCCCACCCACCACTCGGCCTCCTGCTTCCCGGCCCGTATCATCGGCGGCATGGTGCTCTAGCGCGGACCGGGCGACGCCAGCAACCTGGTACAAGCCACCTTCGGCGGCTCGATCAACCTGTTATCGAAGGAGCTGGCGACAGAATGTCGTTTTTCGCCTTACGCCACCTACGGTTGCTGGAACACCAGGATCCTCGGCGCGGAGATCGACTCCGGCCAGCTGGAGCGGTCCGGCGAAGCGCGCATGATGTTCAACGCCTCGCGCCTGACCAGCGACGGCTACCAGACCTACAGCGGCGTCAAGGAAGACAACTACCAGTTCAAGTTGCAGAAACCGCTGGGCAAGGACACCATGCTGACGGCGTTCTCTACCTATAACAAGATCCACAGCCATGCGCCGGACAAGGCCGGCGTCGCGCTGGCCCAGGTGGCGCGGTACGGTAAGGACTACTCGCTCAACAACGACAAGACCAGCCAGAACTACTACGGCTACAACTACAACGACAAGCGCACCGACTTCGAATACATCCGCCTGCAATCGAAGCTGGACGGCGGCTGGGCGATCGACAACACGCTCTACACCTACGCCTACGACAACTTCAAGCGCTCGCTGGACGCGCTGGTCAACCAGGGCACGCGCATTGCGACCAAGGCCGACCAGACCTACACCACCAGCTTGCCGTTCCTGACCGCGCACTACGCCGTCAACAAGCAGTGGTCGGCCTATGGCCAGGTGGCGCGCGGCTTCCTGGTGCCGGAGCTGTCGATGTTCTACGTGAATAACCCGAACCTGAGCACACCCAAGCCGCAGACCTCCACCAACTACCAGCTGGGCACCGTGCACCAGTCGGGCAGCCTGACCTTCGATGCGGACATCTGCTACATCGATTTCAACAACAAGATCGCCTCGACCGGCAGCGGCAATGACCTGGTCTACTGCAACCAGGGCGGCGTGGTCTACAAGGGTGTCGAAGGCGCGGCCACGTATTACGTCGGCAGCGTCTTCGCGCTGCACGCCAACGGTTCGGTCAACAAGGCCGAAGCCAAGGACACCGGCCTGCAGGTCGCCAAGGCGCCGAAATCGACCGCCGCACTGGGCCTGCTGTACAAGGACCACGGCCTGTATGGCTCGCTGATCGCCAAGGTCTACCTGCAAGACACCCGCGACTTGTCGCGCATCCTGCGCGAGATCCAGGCGGCCCGGCAACCATGCAAGGCAGTTCAAGGGCACGGACGCCGCCGGCAAGACCATCAAGACCGCGCGTCTCGAAAACGAACAGCTGTGGCGCGAAAGCATGGGTGACCTGATACTGGACACCGCCCGCTGGAAGGCCGTCACCGGCATCGAGGCCGGCGCCTTCGACGCCGCCAACGCGCCGCCGGTGGGCGGGCCGGATGGCAACCAGACCAGCCAGTCGCAGTTGACGAGGGTGGGCTCCGGTGGTTCGCCGTTCAGCGCCAAGGCCGGGGACAGCCGCAATCCGCAGGATCGGACCTACGCCTGGGCGCTGGTCAAGGTGCATGCCAGCGGCAAGGTGCGGATCGAGGTGTACGGCTTCGATGAACACTACGGCAAAACCACACGGCTGAAAATTATCCGGTTCTGAGTCCGGCCCCCCCGCGTCGTCAATTTGGTGACGACGCGGTAACGGCGCGCTACAATGGGCCGATGCTACGTGCGCCGACCAGGGTTGTTGTACTCAGTGCTGTGCTGTCCTTGCTGTCGACGGCCGGGGGCGGCGTGGCCGCCACCGAAATCCGTACTGCGGCGCAGCAGGGCACCGAGCCAAAATTCCAGAACGCCGGCGCGGCGGGCGGGCGCGTGGTCGGCATCTGCGTCGACATCATGCGCGCCGTGGAAAAGCTCGATCCCGGCCTGAAGTTCACCGGCGACCAGTCCTGGCAGCCCTTGCCGCGCATATACTCCGGCTTGGACCGCGGCGTGCAGGATGCTTCCTGCGGTCTCTCGCATTCGCCCGAACGGGACAGGAAATACGCATTTGTCGGACCGCCGCTGTTCTCGATCCGCTACCACCTGGTCGCGCGCAGCGACGACACCGCGCTGATCGCCAACTGGGACGACCTGCGCAAGCTGGCGCCGGACAATGTGGTGCTGGCCAATCGCGGCTTCGCCGGCGTGACGGTGCTGGAAGCGGCCGGCGTGGCGCAGATCGACGCCAGCGCTTCGGACCCGAAGCTCAACCTGCAGAAGCTGCTGGCCCACCGGGGCCGCTTCTTCTTCCATCGGACGCCGGGTCTGCAGGCGGTGCTCGACCGTTCAGGCATGGCCGCCAAACTCAAGATACTGCCGACCATCATGGCTGTCAGCCCTTTGTATTTCGTCGTCGGCAAGCAGGTCGATCCGGCGGTGGCCGAGCGCCTGCGCACAGCCTTGCAGACGCTGGAAAAAAGCGGAGAGCTCGAGCGCATCGCTAGGTCGTGGGAGTAGCCGGAGATAATTTTCCGATCAACGCCAGCAGCGCTTCGACATCGACCGGCTTGACGAAGTAGTGGTCGAAGCCTGCTTCGCTGGCCAGGTCGCGGTCTTCGCGGCTGCCGTAGCCGGTCACCGCCACCAGCGTGGCGTTGGCCGTCTGCGGCAGCGCGCGCAGCCCGCGCGCCAGCTCGTTGCCACTGAGGTCGGGCAGGCCGATATCGAGCAGGCATAGTTCCGGCGACATGCGCTGGGCGATCTCCAGCGCTTCGAGCGCGGTATGCGCGACCAGCACTTCGTGGCCGGAGGCGTCGAGCAGCAGTTGCAGCGTCTGCGCGGCGTCGATGTTATCATCCACCACCAGCACGCGCAGCCTGGCGCCGGCGCCGGCGGACGGGCCGGCAGCCGCCGGTGCGGGCTGGCCTGGCCCGCCGGGCAGGGAGATGGTGAAGGTGCTGCCTTGCTGCTCGCCCGGACTGTCGGCTGAGACGCTGCCGCCATGCAGCTCCACCAGGGATTTGACCAGCGCCAGTCCCAGCCCCAGCCCGCCCTGCGAACGATCGGGGTTGCGGTCGGCCTGGGCGAACAACTCGAACACGCGGGCGCGCAGCTCCGGCGCCATGCCGATGCCGGAATCGCTGACCACCAGCCGCACCACGCCGTCCCCGCCATGCACCGACAACTTGATCGTGCCGTCGACGGCGGTGTACTTGGCCGCGTTGTTGAGCACATTGACCAGCACCTGCACCAGCCGTTTGTGGTCGCCGCTGACCTGCTGCGGCGCCTCGGGCAGCGACAGCTCGAAATGCTGATGCTTGGCCTTGAATAGCGGCTCCGCCTGTTCGACGGCGTCGGCCACCACGTCGGCCAGGTTGAGCGGCACGCGCGTCACCGTCACCAGTCCGCGCGTCACGCGCGAGACGTCGAGCAGGTCGTCGACCAGGCGCGTCATGTGGTGCACCTGGCGCACGATGATGCCGGCCGTGCGCTCGACCGCCGCGGCGGTGGCGTGGCCGCTTTGCAGCAGCTGCGCGCCGGCGCTGATCGGCGCCAGCGGATTGCGCAGTTCGTGCGCCAGCATCGCCAGGAATTCATCCTTGCGCTGGTCGGCCAGGCGCAGCTGGCTTTCCGCCTTCATGTGTTGTATTTCCTTTTGTTGCAGGGCCTCGGCCATCGCGTCCAGCGCCCGCGCCAGTTCGCTGATTTCCTCGTTGCCGTAGACGATGCCGCTGCGCGCGCCCAGCGTGCCGGAGGCGATGCTGTTGGCGGTGGTGGCCAGGCGCTTGACCCGGCGCAGCACCAGCACGTCGCCGACAAACCAGGCCGCCAGCAGCGCCAGCGCCAGCGTGACGGCCAGCGCCACCATGTCGAGCAGCTGGTCGTGGCGGGCGGCGGCGGTGATGTCGTCGGCCGGAATGCCGATGGTCACGGTGTAGTCGGACAAGCCGTTGTTGCCGACGCGGGCAAAGCGGTGCAGGCGCTCGACGCCATCCGGTCCGGTCAGCAGCACCGGCTTGCCCGGTTCGCCGGCCATGGCGGCCCGCATTGCCGGCCACACCATCTGGCCGTACCATAGCTCCGGGTTGGGCTTGCGCGAAATGATCTTGCCTTCCGAGTCGGAAGTCAGCAGCAGCGATCCGGGCGGCAGCTTGATGTCGGCCACGAAGCGATCCAGCTTGGTCAGGTCCAGCGCCGCGAACACCACGGCCATGACCTGGTCGCGGTCGCCGAGCAGCGGGTAGGTGAGGTTGACGGTGTGCTTCTGGATCACGCGGCCGAACACATAGCCGCCGGCCACGAAGCGGCGCAGGTGCACGGCGCGGCGGAAGTGCGAGCGGTCGGCCAGGTTGACCGGCGTGGACGAGGGGATGGCGCTGCAGGTGACGTCGCCGTTCAGCTGGATCAGGCCCAGGTTGGCGTAGTCGGGATTCTGGCGCTGGATATTGGCCAGCAGGCGGCTGCAATGCTGCTGGTCGCCCAGCAGGTCGGGAATGCTGGCCAGGTCGCGCAGGATCTGGCGCGCGCCCTCGATCGACTGCGCTTCGTTGGCGGCGGCCAGGTTGGTCAGGCGTTGCAGGTTCTCTTCCGCCACCTGCACCGCGTGCTGGCGTTCGCGCACGCCGCTGACGAGCGTCATCACCGCGATGGGGGCGATCGCCAGCGCCACCAGCAGGATCAGGCGGCTGCGCAGGCTGTTGAGTTGGAAGAGAAGAAAGGCCATGCTGGGTGCTTAACGGGCCCGATAACGTGCGTTGCCGTAGAGGATGATCGCCTCGACGCCGCGCCGCAGCGTGGCGATGTCATCCGAAATATAACCGATGCGGATAAAGCCCGGCGCACCCAAGGCGTCGCCGGGCATCAGCGCCACCGAGTATTGGTTCAGCAGTTCCTCGGCGAATTGTTCGGTGTCCATGGTCAGCGCCGAGACGTCGCCCCACAGGTAGGGACCGGAGGCCGGGCAGCGCATGCGCAGCCAGGGCAGGCCGTGCACCATGTCGAGCACCAGGTCGCGACGCTGGCGGTATTCGTGCAGCATCGCCGCCGGTTCGCCCGATTCGAAGGCGGAAGCGAGCGCCAGCTGGATCAGCATGGGCGCGGCGGCGGTGATCGGGCCTTGCAGCGTCTCCATCGCGGTGACGAGGAGGGGCGGCGCCACCGCGAAACCGGCGCGCCAGCCCATCATCGCGTAGCTCTGCGAGGCGGAATAGATGCTGACGATGCCGATCTGCCGCCAGTCCGGCCGCGCGGCCAGGCTGGTATGGACGCCGTCGAAGATCAGCTTTTCGTAGCTCTCGTCGACGATGGCGCGGGTGCCGGTGCGCTTGAGCCAGACGGCGATGCGTTCGATTTCGTCGGCCCGCAGCACGCCGCCGGTGGGGTTGTGCGGATTGTTGATGATCAGGATCTTGGCCGGCGGCAGGCTGTCGAGGAATTCGGCGCTGACGCTGGCCGGCAAATCGACCAGCACCGGCTCCAGTCCCAGCAGCTTGCAGGTGGTGACGTAGGCCGGCCAGTGCGGCTTGAAGATGATGACGGCGTCGCCCGGATCGGCCATCACGTACAGCGCCTGGTACAAGGCCTGCTTGGCGCCGTTGGTGACGATGATTTCGCTGGCGCTGGCGGCGATGCCGTTTTCGCTGGAGACCTTGGCGGCCAGGCGGGCGCGGATGCCGGCGTCGCCGCCGACCGTGGTGTAGGGCAGGGAGGGTTGCTTCAGGCCGTCGCGCACCGCTTGCAGCACGCTTTCCGGCGCCTGGAAATGCGAAATCGCGATGGAGAAGTCAATCACGTCCTCGCCGCGCGCCTTCATGGCGTCGACCCGGCCGTGCATTGCGGTGGTTGCCAGCGGCTGGGAGCGGGCGATGCGTTGCGATGTTTCCATGTATAGTGTCTCTATGGCAAATGTTTCGATTTGTTATTTTACTTCAGATAAGGAAGCCGGTACGCACGACTGCACACATATTTGCCTGATGGTATCCTTGTTTAATTAACCAATGAGAATGGCTCAATAATCTTATGCGATTAACAATAAAAACATGTGGCCGGGCGCTTGCGCTGGCCTTCGTCGCCACCGGCGCCGCGCGGGCGGAAGCGGTCATCACGATCGGCCATGTGGCGGCGACCTCGGGGCCGATCGCCCATTTGGGCAAGGACAATGAAAATGGCGCCCGCATGGCGGTCGACGAGCTCAACGCCAAGGGCGTGCTCATCGGCGGGAAGAAGTACAAGATCGTGTTGCAGGCGGAGGACGATGGCGCCGATCCCAAACAGGGCACCACCGTCGCGCAGAAGCTGGTGGACGCCAGAGTCAACGGCGTGATCGGCCACGAGACCTCGGGCACGACGATACCGGCATCGCGCATCTATCACGACGCCGGCATACCGCAGATTTCGCCGTCGGCCACCAATCCGCAGTACACGCGCCAGCGTTACGAGACCGCGTTCCGCAACATCGCCAACGACGAGCAGCTGGGCGCCGCGCTGGCCCGCTACGCCATGCAGAATGTGAAGGCCAGGCGCATCGCCGTCATCGACGACCGCACCGCCTATGGCAAGGGGCTGGTCGACGAATTCGTCAAGAACGTCAAGCGCTCTGGCGCCGCCTCGGGCACGAGCGTGGTGTCGACCCAGTTCACCACCGACAAGTCGACCGACTTCAGCGCCATCCTCACGGCCATCAAGGCGACCAGGCCGGACATGGTGTTCTTCGGCGGCATGGACGCCGTGGCCGGGCCGATGTTGCGCCAGATGAAGGCGCTGGCGATCCCGATCAAGTTCATGGGTGGCGACGGCATGTGTTCGGATTCGGTGCCGCGCCTGGCGGGCGACGCCATGAGCGACGGCCAGGTGATCTGCGCCGAGGCGGGCGGGGTCGAGCCGTCGCAGGAAAAAGGCATGGCCGATTTCCGCGTCGCCTACAAGAAGAAATTCGGCATCGACGTCGAGACCTACGCGCCGTACGCCTACGACGCGCTGATGACGATGGTCGAAGCGATGCAGAAAGTCGGCTCGCCGGAGCCGGCCAAGTACCTGCCGGCGCTGGCCGGCATCACCCACAAGGGCGTGACCGGCAACATCACCTTCGACGCGCGCGGCGACGTCAAAGACGGCGTGCTGACGATCTACACCTTCCGCAACGCCAAGCGGGAAAAAGTGGCGGTGATGAAATAAAAATTCGGGGTCAGCCTTCCGACGGGCCGCCGCGGCCGGGGCCGCCAGGGCCTGGCGGCGGGCCGAAGCGTGGTCCGTTGTGCGTGTCGGCCGCCGTGGCGGCGCCGCCCAGACGGTAGGACAGGCCCAGGTAGAACACCCGGCCGTCGAAGCGGCGGGTGCTGGTCTCGCGCAGCGTGGCGCTGTTGATCACGGTCTCCATCTTGTTGGTGCTGAACAGGTCGGTGACCGTGCCCACCAGGCTCAGGCGCGGCGTCACGGCCTGGCGCAGGCTCAGGTTGAAGGTGTTGTTTGGCGATCGGTAGCCCTGGCCGGACAGCGTCTTGCCCTGCATTTGCAAGGCCATCTGCACTTGCGTGGCGGCGCTGTAGGCATAGTTCAGCCGCACGCGGCCGCTCAGCGAGTTGGCGCTGCGGCTGACCAGGACGCCGCTGTCGTCCTGCGTGGTCTGCTGGCTGCGCGCCAGGTTGCCGCTGGAGTTCAGCGTCAGCGACGGCGTCAGCTTGCCGCTGACGGTGAATTCCAAGCCGCTCGCATGGCTGCCTTCGCCGTTCTGGCGCGTGGTCAGCAGCACGTTGTCGGCGATGAAGGTGCGGTAGTCGACGATGGCGTCGGTGTCCTTGCGGTAGTAGCCGCGCAGATTGGTTTCCAGCGCGCCGACCTTGGTTTCGTAGCCTACTTCGAAGGAGTCGGTCTTGGTCGGCTTGAGCAGCGGATTGCCGGACGAGACGTTGAACTCGTCGCGATACACCACGTAGGGATTGAGGTCGTTGGCGTTCGGTCGGCGGATGCGGCGCGCGTAGGCGAAGCGCATGTTGGCCGTCTCGCTCGCCTTGTAGGTGGCGAACAGGCTGGGGATCAGGTTGGTGTAGTTGTTCCTGGCTTCAACGCCGCCGGTGATCTGGTGGATGTCCATGCCGGTGTGCTCGGTGCGCAGGCCGCCCAGCACGCCCCAGTTGTCGTTCAGCTTCAACTGGTAGGAGCCGTACAGCGCGACCACGGTCTGTTCCAGCTGGTAGCGGTTGCTGCGCGCCGGGTTGACCACGGCGACCGAGCTCAACGGATCGAAGTCGGTGTACAGCGTGTCGGCGTTGTTCTTGTTGGTGGCGACCTTGTAGCCCGCCTTGAGGCTGCCGCCGGCCAGCGGCCGCTCGTAGTCGCCGGTGAAATCGACGATGTGGCTGCTGTTGTCGTTGCGCTGGTGGGAGCGGCTGTCGGGCAGCACGCCGCCGGCGTAGTCGTCGGCGTAGCCGCTGTTGCTGTCGTTCTCGGAGGCCGACACGCGCAGGTCGATCTTCAGCGTCTCATTCGGCAGCTGGCCCTTGTGGTCGTAGCGGCCGCCCCAGCTGAAGTTCTTGGCGTCGCCCTCGCGCGCGGTGGTGCGCACGTAGTCGGTGGCGGCGAAGCCGGCGGTGGCGCCGTTGAGGTAGTGGTCGATGGCGCGCTGGTCGTTGCCGCGGCCCATGTAGTTGGCGCTCGCGGTCAGCGTGTCGCGCTGGTCCAGGTTGTAGCTGACGGTGCCGTTCACGCCGCCCATGTCGTTCAGGCCGGCGCCGGACGAGCTCTGGCTGCTGTGGACGAAGGCGCCGGTGGCCGGGTCGAGGCGGTCGCGGCTGACCACGGCGGTGGAATTGCGGCCGTCATGCCGCACGTGGATGCCGCCCTGGAAGCCCCACGGTCCCTCGTTGTAGCTGCCCGACGCGGCGCTGTTGTAGCGGCCGGCGTAGCCGCCGTTGGCGTTGAGGTTGGCGAAGCCGCCCGGCTTGCGGTTGCGGCGCATCACCAGGTTGAGGATGGGGCCGCCGCCGGCCTCGTTGCCGAACTGCGCGCCGGGATTGTTGATCACTTCGACCGATTCGATATCGTCGGCGTTCATCGCCTGCAGCGTCGGGCCGCGGTTGTCGCCCTGCAGCATGGCGGACGGCTTGCCGTCGACCAGGATCTGCACATTGCTGCTGCCGCGCAGCGTGACGGTGCCGTCCGGATCGACCGCCACCGCCGGCACGTTATTGAGCGCGTCGGCGGCGCTGCCGTTGGTGCTGCTGATGTCGGACTTGACGTCGTACACCTGGCGGTCGATGCGGTTGGTCGGCCGCTCGCCGGCCACCGTCACCGACGGCAGCACCGGCGCCGGCTTGCTGGGCTTGGCCGTGGTGGCCGGCTTGGCGTCCGGTTGGTCGGCGGCAGGCTGGGTTTGGGCGAGGGCGGTCAGCGGCGCGGCGAGGCAGGCGGTCAGGAATATCTTGTGCATGGTGGGGCGGGCCGATGCGTCGGCGCCGTCTTGTTCGTCGTTGAAAGGCTGCTATTCTACAATTGAACTTAAGTAAGAATGATTGCTATTTACAATACTTTACTTAACATGGCGGACGCGGGCTAAAATAGCGGCCATTACCTGGGAGGATCACATGGCACGCGGCACCGCACATATCGGCAAGGACAGCTATCGAACCACCATCGAGGTCAGCGGCCACGCGCTGGTCGGCGACGAGCCTGAGCGCAACGGCGGGCGCGACACCGGCCCGGCGCCCTACGATTTCGTGCTGGCGGGCCTGGGCGCCTGCACCGCCATCACGCTGCGCATGTACGCCGACCGCAAGCAGTGGCCGCTGGACGCGGTCGCTGTCGGCCTGCACCTGAGCCACAGCGACGATGGCGCCATGATGGTCAAGCGCACGCTGTCGTTCGCCGGCGCGCTGGACGCCGAACAAATCAAGCGCATGGCCGAAATCGCCGAGAAGACGCCGGTGACGTTGACGTTGAAGGCCGGGATGGTGATAAACACGACTGTCAGCTGAACATCTGAGCGGAAAGATTCCCCAAATTATCCGGCCGCCGCGCCGGATTTTTTTTGCCGACGCGGGAACTGATGAGTGTTGGGTCGGTCTAATCAAGGCAAGTTGAGCCGTACCAATGGGGTTTCCGATTCCACCTTCTCATCACGAGGATAGACATGGACTTGATTAAGCGCTGGGCGGGGCTGCTTGCAGTCGCCGCTGGTTGTACCGCCTCCGCTTCCGCTGCGCCCTTGTTCAGCGCAAGCTTCAACGACATCACAGCCTTGCCCGCCAACGGCTGGGTGTTTGTGAACGACAGTTCCCCGCCCGGCGGCACTTCCTGGTTCCAGGGCGATCCCGCCATCTTCGCGGCGGCCGCCGGTCCGGACTATGCCTATATCGCGGCCAACCTCAACAACGCCGGCTTGGGCGGCGCGATCAGCAACTGGTTGCTGACGCCGGAGTTGGCCTTGTTCAACGGTGAGTTGCTGAACTTCGCCTTGCGCTTGCTGGGAGAAGGCTTCCTGGACACGGTCCAGGTGTACCTGAGCACGGGCGGCGCCAGCACCAGCCTGGGCGGCTTCAATCTGCTGGGCAGCTTCGACTCGGCCACCGATACCGGCTGGGGCGACCACGCCATCACGGTCGCTGGCTTGACGGCGCCTGCCAGCGGCAGGTTTGCCTTCCGCTACGTGGTCGATGACACCAGCCTCCACGGCGACTACATCGGCATCGATTCCGTCAGCGTGAACGCGGCCGCGCTACCCGTTCCCGGCACCATGGCGTTGATCGCGCTGGGCTTGTGCGGACTGGCGGGCGCGTTACGGGTGCGCCGGCCGCTGGAACGGATGGCCATATGCAGCCTGGCGTTGGCGGCAACGTCGGTGCAGGCCGCGCCGGAAAACGGCCTGATGACGTTCCCGCATGTGAATGTTGTCACGCAGCAGGCGCCGCCACGGCCGGTGGCCACCGCCGGCGGGCTCAAGGCCTACAAAGATCCCGTCACCGGCAAGCTGGGCAACCCCACCCAGGACCAGGCCGCCGAGCTGGACAAGGCAATCCGGGCCAGCGCGGCAGGGCCAAGAGCGCGTTCCAGCCGACCGGCGACGATCCATCCGCCGCGCGGCGGCGTCGGCGTGGTGCTCGACCAAGCGCATACCCAGTATTCGGTGCACAAGAATCCCGCCGCCCAAGGAGAACAAAAATGAAGCGCATCTTGCCAACCTTCGTGACAGCAGTGGCGCTGCTGTGCACCGCGTCGGCCTGGGCCGCCGCCACCATCATCATCGTCAACGGCGACCCGGCCGGCGTCGGCTTCAACGACGCCACGCCGGTCGCTGCGGTCGGCGGCAACGGCGGCACCACGCTGGGCGCGCAACGCTTGAACGCCTTCCAGGCCGCCGCCAGCAAGTGGGGCGGCACGCTGTCCAGCACGGTGCCGATCCGCATCCTGGCGACCTGGGAAGCGCTGCCGTGCAACGACGGCGGCGCGGTGCTGGGCTCGGCCGGCGCGCTGGAAGTGTTCAGGGACTTCCCCGGCGCGCCGGTCGCCAACGCCTGGTTCAGCAAGGCAGAGACCAACAAGTACGCGGACGCGGACGTCGACCCCGCCACGCCGGACATCCGCGCCCGCTTCAACGTCAACCTGGGCCAGCCGGGCTGCCTGACCGGCGCGCCGTTCTATCTCGGCCTGGACGACAAGCATGGCGCCGAGGTCGACCTGGTGACGGTGCTGCTGCATGAGTTCGGCCATGGCCTCGGCTTCCAGACCTACACCGACGACGCAACCGGCGAGCAGCTGGACGGTGTCCCCAGCATCTGGGATTACTTCCTGCTGGACACCAGCACCGGCAAGCTGTGGAAGGACATGAGCGACGCCGAGCGCGCGGCGTCCGCCCTCAAGTCCGGCAAGCTGGTGTGGAACGGCGCGGTCGTCAAGCAGGCCGCGCAGACGGTGCTGCAACAGGGCACGCCGGTGCTGACGGTGCTGGCGCCGGCCGGCATCGCCGGCCTCATCCAGGTCGGCACGGCCAGCTTCGGGCCGCCGCTGGCCAGCCCCGGCGCGACCGGCGAGGTGATGCCGGTGGTCGACACGCCGCCCGACCGCGGGCTGGCCTGCACACCGCTGTCGCCGTCGAACGCGTTGGCGGTGCGCGCCAAGATCGCGCTGATCGATCGCGGCAGCTGCACCTTCGTGGTCAAGGCCAGGAACGCGCAGGATGCAGGCGCCATCGGCGTCATCATCGCCGACAACGCCGCCGGTGCGCCGCCGCCCGGCTTGGGCGGCAGCGATCCCGGCATCGTGATCCCCGCGGTACGCATCACGCTGGACGATGGGATCCGGCTCAAAGCCGCGCTGGCGACGCGCTCGCGCACGCATTCAGGCGTCCACGCCAACCTCGGCGTGAACCTGGCGATCCGCGCGGGCACCGATGCGGCGGGCCGGGTGCTGATGTACGCGCCCGATCCCAATCAGCCGGGATCGTCCGTGTCGCACTACGATGTCAGCGCCTTCCCCAACCTGCTGATGGAGCCGTCCATCAACGGCGACCTGACGCACGAGGTGAGCCCGCCGCACGACCTGAGCTTCCCGCTGCTCAGGGATATCGGTTGGTAGTCCAGCCGCCGCCCAGCGCCTTGACCAGGTAGACCGAGCCGACCATCTGCCTGCCGCGTATCTGCATGGCCAGACGCTGGTTGTTGAGCAGCGTCTGCTGGGCGGCGATGACGTCGAAGTAGGTCTCGACGCCGCCGGTGTAGCGGTCGTTGGCCAGCTCCAGCACGCGCCGGGCGCTGCGCACGCTGGCCTCGGACAGCGCCTGGGCGCGGCCCAGCGCAGCCAGGCCGGACATGCCGTCCTCGACTTCCTGCATCGCCACCAGCACGTTTTGCCGGAAGTTGGCGACCGCCCCTGCATAGCCGGCCTGGGCGATGGCCACGGTGGCGTCGCTCTTGCCGGCGTCGAACAGGGTTTGGGTGAGCGCCGCGCCGAGCGACCATAGCAGACTGGGCGCTTGCAGCAGCTTGCTCATCTGGTTGCTGTCCCAGCCGCCGCTCGATTGCAGCATCACGGAGGGGAACCAGGCGGCGCGGGCGACGCCGATGCTGGCGTTGGCGGCGGCCACCGCGCGTTCGGCGGCGGCCACGTCCGGCCGCCGCTGCAGCACCTCCGACGGCAGGCCGACCGGCAGCGACGGCGGCGTCAGCGCCAGCACGGCGGACGGCAGCGTGAAGGAGGGCGCCGGCGTGCCGGTCAGCGTGGCGATGGCGTGCTGGTACTGTGCGCGCTGGCTGTGCAGCAGTTCCAGCTGGGTCTTGCTGGCGTCCAGCAGCGACTGCTGTTGCGCCAGATCGAGGCCGGTGGCTGCACCCAGCTCGTGCCGGGCCTGGATGAAATCGTAAGCCTTCTGCTGCAAGACGATGCCCTGCTTGAGCACATCGATTTCGCCATCCAGCTCGCGCAGGTTGAAATAGTCGGCCGCCAGTTCGGAGGTCAGCAGCAGCCGGACGTTCTCAAAGTCGGCCGCCGCCTGCTCGGCGGAGGCGCGCGCGCCTTGCACGCCGCTGCGCACGCGGCCGAACAAATCGGCTTCGTAGTTGACGGCAAAGCCCAGCTGATAATTGTCCTGCACCACCGATTGACTGGTGGCGTTGTACGCGGCCAGCGGACGATAGGCCGACGTCTTCTGGCGCGCCGCGCCGGCTTGCAGGCCGGCTTGCGGGAACAGGCTGGCCGAACTGACCGTCACCTGCGAACGCGCCTGCGCCAGCCGCGCCGCGGCGCCGGCCAGGCCCTGGTTATGCGCCAGCACCTGCTGCGCCAGCTGATTGAGCTGCGCATCGCCGAAAACTTCCCACCAGCTACCCTTCAGTCCCGCGTCGTCGGGCATGGCGGTGCGGAAGGGGGCGGATGATTGCCACATGGCCGGCAGGTCGATGGACGGCTTTTCGTAGGCGGGAGCGCCGGCGCAGCCGGCCAGCAGCGCGGCGGTCAGCGCTCCGAGTGCGCGGCGCTGGTTCATTGCGACGCTTTCCCGGCCGCGCCGGCGCCGGCATCGGCCTTGGCCTTGGCCTGCCTGACCTGCACCACGTCGCCGTCGGCCAGCGAGTCCGCCGGATTGAGCACCAGCCGCTCGGCCGTGGTCAGGCCGCCCAGCACCTCCATCCGGTTGCCGAGGTCATGCCCAAGCGTGATGGCTTGCAGCCTGACCTTGCCGTCGCCGCCGACCACCGCCACACGCGGCCCCTCCGGCCGGAACAGCAGCACGTTGGACGGCACCAGCAGCGCATTCGAGCTGCCGCTGAGCGGCAAGGCCACCTGCACATAGGAGCCGGCCAGCAGCGCGTTGTCCTTGTTCGGCAGGTTGATCTCGATCTGCATGGTGCGCGTGGCCGCGTCAATGGCGCCCGCCGTGCGCACCACCGTGCCGCCGAACTTCTGGCCCGCCAGCTCGGCCTGGGTGACCGTGACGCGGTCGCCGGTCTTGATGCGCTGGGCGTAGGTCTGCGGCACATACACGTACACCCGCAGCGGATCGACCTGCGCCAGCCGGAACAGCGCCCGGTCCGCGCCGCCGTTGCCGCCGTTGATCAAATCGCCGACATCCACGGTGCGGCTGGTGATCACGCCGGAAAACGGCGCGACCACCCGCTTGAACTCCCCGGTTTTCTGCAAGCGGCGCACATTGGCGTCGGCCGCCGCCAGGTTGGCCTGCGCCTGCGCGTAGGCGCTGCTGCGTTCATTGAGCTCCTGCTGCGTGACGGCGTCTTTCTTGCGCAAGGCTTCCCAGCGTTCGGCCGAGCTTTTGGCCAGTTCCAGGCTGGCCGTCGCCTGCTGGCGCGCCGCCACGGCTTGCGACAGCTGCTGGTCCACTTCCGGCGTATCGATCTCCGCCAGCAGCTCGCCCTTGCTGACGCGGGCGCCGATATCTTTGGTCCAGCGCAGCACGTAGCCGCTGCTGCGCGCATAAATGGGCGATTCGATGATGCCCTGTAGCGTGCCGGGGAGGGAGAGCGGCTCGCCGCCCGGCGCCGCCTTGGCGCTGGTGACGAGCACATATTGCTGGTTCAATTCGGTGGTGGCCGCCGCCAGCGCCTTCGCGTGCACGGCCCGCTGCACCAGCGTGGCGGCGCCGCCCGCCAGCAGCAGCACGATGGCGATCAGGCCCGCCAGCTTGGCGCGCCTGAGGATAGGTCCGCGATGCGGATGGTGGTGCGCGTCATGCTCCGGAGTGTGATGTATGCCAAGCGTGGCGTGGCGTTTTTCGGACATGTCAGGTATTCCCTTCTGCGACGGCAGGCGTGGACGGAAGCCGGCGCGCGGCGCGGTGTTCCAGGTGGCGGTGGACGCCCGCAAAGACGATAGGCACGAACAGCAAAGTGGAGACGGTGGCGAACAGCAGCCCGCCGATGACGGCGCGGCCCAGCGGCGCGTTCTGCTCCGCGCCTTCGCCCATGCCGATCGCCATCGGCACCATGCCGATGATCATGGCCAGCGCCGTCATCAGCACCGGCCGGATCCGCGTGGCGCCGGCTTCCAGTGCGGCCGACAGCGGCGGCAGGCCGTCGTTGAGGCGCTGCCGCGCGAACGACACCATCAGGATCGAGTTGGCGGTGGCCACGCCCATGGTCATGATGGCGCCGGTCAGCGCCGGCACGCTGAGGGTGGTCCCGGTCAGGAACAGCATCCAGGCGATGCCCGCCAGCGCCGCCGGCAGCGCGGTGATGATGATGAACGGGTCCACCCAGGACTGGAAGTTCACCACGATCAGCAGGTACACCAGCACGATCGCCATCAGCAGGCCGGCGCCCAGTCCGAAGAAGGACGAGTGCATGGTCTCGACCTGGCCGCGCAGGTCGATCTTGCTGCCGCGCGGTAGCCTGCTGCTCATCTGGCCCACCAGCTTCTGGATCTCCGCCGAGGTGGCGCCCAGGTCGCGGCCCTCGACACTGACGAATATGTCGATCACCGGCGTCAGGTTGTAGTGCGAGACGACGGCCGGCTGCATCGACGGCGACACCGTCACCAGGCTGCTCAATTGCTGGGTGGCGCCGGTGCCATCGCCCACCGCGCCTGGCGTGCCGGCGCCGCGTACCGGCGTGCGCAGCAGCGCATCCAGGTCGTCGATACGGTACTGCGGTGTTTGCACCGCCACGTTGTACACCACGCCATTGGTTGGATTGAGCCAGAACGCCGGCTGTGTCACCGAGCTGCCGGACAGCGTCACCAGCAGGTTCTGCGCCACGTCGATAGGGTTCAGGCCCAGTTGCTTCATCCGGCCGCGGTCCATCTTCAGGCCCAGCGTCGGCAGGTCCATGCGCTGCTGGATATGGACATCGACCGCGCCGTGCACCTGCTTGATCTGCTTCATCAGCTGTGCGGCGACCTGGTAGTTGCTGGCCAGGTCCTTGCCGGCGATCTTGATGTCGACCGCCGCCGGCTGGCCGAAGTTGAGGATCTGCGTGACGATGTCGGCCGGCTGGAAGAAGAACTCCACGCCGGGGAAGCGCGCGGGCAGCTCGCGCCGCAAACGGTCGATGTAGACCTTCGACGGGCGATGATCCTGGTGCAGCGACATCAGGATCTCCGCGTCCAGCGTGCCGATGGTGCCGGCGTTGCTGTACGAGAGATTGATGCTGCTGTACGGCGTGCCGAGGTTGTCGAGGATGGTCTGCAGTTCGTCCTTCGGGATCACCTCGCGGATGACTTTCTCCACTTCGTCGGTGACGCGCGCGGTTTCCTCGATGCGGGTGCCGGTCGGCATGCGCATGTGCAGGCGGATCTGGCCCGAATCCACGCTCGGGAAGAAGTCGCGGCCGATGGTGAACACCAGTCCGAGCGACAGCACGCAGAACAGCAGGAAGGCGCCGCCGAAGCGCTTGCGGTGCGTCAGCAGCGTGGAGAGGATGATGATGTAGCCGCCCCGGAAGCGCTCGAACGCGGCGTCGAAGCGCAGGTAGGCCCGTTGCAGCATGTTCGGCTTCGCGTCCGCTGCGGACGGCGCGTGGTCCATCATCAGCATGACCATGGTCGGCACCAGCGTGCGCGAAAGAATGTAGGACGCGATCATCGCGAACACCACCGCTTCGGCCAGCGGCACGAACAGGTAGCGCGCCACGCCGGTCAGGAAGAACATCGGCACGAACACGATGCAGATGCACAGCGTGGACACCAGCGCCGGCACGGCGATCTCGCCGGCGCCTTCCATGATGGCCCGGTGCAGGTCCGAGCCCTGGTGCAGGTGGCGCTCGATGTTCTCGATGGTGACGGTGGCGTCGTCCACCAGGATGCCGACCGCCAGCGCCAGTCCGCCCAGCGTCATGATGTTGATGGTCTCGCCCAGCATGTACAGCACCAGGATGGACGACAGGATGGACAGCGGAATCGACACGGCGATGATGCAGGTGCTGCGCCAGTTCCCGAGGAACAGCAGGATCATGGCGGCGGTCAGCGCGGCGGCGATGATGGCCTCGCGCACCACGCCGCTGATCGCGGCCTTGACGAACAGCGACTGGTCGAACAGCGGCGTGATCTTCAATTCCGCCGGCAGCGACTGCATCGCCTTCGGCAGCAGGCCTTTGAGTGTATTGACGATGTCCAGCGTCGACGAGCCGCCGTTCTTCAGCACCGACAGCAGCACGCCGCGCTCGCCGTTCTGGCGCACGATATTGGTCTGCGGCGAAAAGCCGTCGCGCACCCGCGCCACTTCGGACAGATAGGTGATGCTGCCGTTCTTGCTTAGCACCGGCAGCTGGTTCAGGCCCGCGATGGTGTCGGGCGAACCGTTCAGGCTGACGTTGAATTCGGTGCCGCCTATCTTGGCGGTGCCCGATGGCAGGATCAGGTTCTGCGCGTTGACGGCGGCCACCACGTCGGTCGGCGTCAGCCCCTTCGCTTGCAGCGCCTTGGTGTCCAGGTCCACCGACACCAGGCGCGATTTGCCGCCGTAAGGGTAGGGCACGGCCGCGCCGGGAATGGTGACCAGCTGCGGCCGCAGGAAGTTGACGGCGGTGTCGAACATGGCCTGCTCGGTCATCGACGGGCTGGAGAGGCCCAGCTGGATCACCGGGATGCTGGAGGCGGAGTACTTGATGATCAGCGGCGGCTGCATCCCCGGCGGCAGCTGGCGCAACTGCGCTTGCGAGATCGCCACCACCTGTGCGATCGCGGTCTGGATATTGGCTTCCGGCTGGAAGAAGATCTTGATGACCGACGAACCGGCCAGCGACTGCGACTCGATATGTTCGATGTCGTTGACCGTGGTGGTCAGGCTGCGTTCCGTTGAATTGGCGACGCGCTGCCCCATCTCCTGGGCGGACAGGCCGCCGTATTGCCAGATCACGCTGACCACGGGGATATTAATTTCCGGGAAAATGTCGGTCGCCATCTTGGTCAGCACCAGCGGCGTGGACAGCAGAATCAACAGCGCCATCACAATGAAGGTGTAAGGGCGCCGCAAGGCGATTTGAACGATCCACATCCTGGGCTTTTCCGCGTGGTGACACAAGCGGAAAAGCATAGCACGGCGCGCGTGGGAGCTGGTATTAGGCTTCGGGCGCGCTGGTGAGGTACTCGAATATCAATTCGGCCGCCTGGTCGGGGATGGCCAGGAAGCGCGCGCCGTTGCGATAGCGGCCGTGGGTTCCGATCAGGGCGCTGTGCAGCACCGTCAGCGTGACCGTGTTTTGGATGGAACTGCCGGGAAAACAGAACTTCAGCACGTAGTTGGTGTCCGTCGGCAGCGGATGGTCGCTGAGGAATGCAACGCCCATGCGGGAAATGTCGATGATCTGTGTGACGACGTAGTGTTGGCCATCCATGTCGCTGATGTGGGCGTCCACCTGTAGCAAGCGGCGCACGTGTTCTCGTCTCGGGTCCATCTATTCATGCCAGCGAAAAAACATCAGTATGACAGATTTGCATGCCGGCCGGGACCTCGTGCCGTGCCGGTATTCGACGGCCGTAAGCGATCGACGTCTATCCAGGACAGTCCGCAGCGGACCGAAGCGGCGGCGCCGGCCGGGGGATGCACGCCAACGCCAGCAGCGCCGCCAGCAACAGCAGTGCGCCCGACACTCCCATCGCCAGCCGGATTCCGCCGAGGATGTGGCGATTGGCCTCTGCGCCATCGGCGCCGGCCGCCAGCAGCGCGCCGAAGATCGCCACGCCCACCGCGCCGCCCACCTGGCGCGCCGTGTTCAGCACCGCCGATGCGGTGCCGGCCTGGCGCCGCTGCACCCCTGACAGGATAGCCGTGGTCATCGCCGGCACCGCCAGCCCCATGCCGGCCGGGATCAATGCCAGTCCGGGCAGCATTTGCAGGAAGGTGGCGTCGTTTGATATGCCCCACCAGCCCAACAGAGCGTAGCCGCTGGCGCCAATGACGGCGCCCAGTATCATCGGCGTGCGCAGCCCGGTGCGCGGCGCCATCCAGCCGCTGACGATGTTGGACAGGATGAAGGTGGCCGTCAACGGCAGGAACACCAGGCCCGCGTGCAGCACGCCGAAGCCGCGCACCTTTTGCAGGTAAAAGCTGAGCACAAAGATCACGCCGTAGTACGAAAAATTCATCAGCACGCCGAACAGCACCGCGCCGGAGAAGGACGCGCTGCGGAACAGCGCAAGGGGCAGCATGGGCGACTTGCTGCGCGCCTCGACGCCGATGAACAGCGCTCCGGCCACAACCGCCGCGGCCAGGCCGCCTCGCACCAGCCAGTGAGACCAGCCCAGCGATTCGAATTCGATCACGGCGCCGATCAAGCCGGTCAGCGCGACGATGGCCAGCAGCTGTCCGGCCAGGTCCAGCGAGCGATGCGGATCGCGGCCGGCCAAGGCCGGCACCACCCGGCAGGTCAGCCAGAAGCCGGCAACGCAGATCGGGACGTTGACCCAGAAGATGCTGCGCCACCCCGCCACCGACAGCAACAGGCCGCCCAGCACCGGCCCGGCCGCGATTGACATGCCGCCGGAGGCGGTCCACCAGGCGATGGCTTTGGCCAGCATGGCCTTGTCGTCGGCATAGGTGGCGTTGAGGATGGCCAGTGAACTGGGCACCAGCAGCGCGGCGCCGGCGCCTTGCAGCGCGCGGGCGAGATTGAGGGCGGTGGCGCCGGGCGCCATCGCGCAGGCCAGCGAGGCCATGATGAACAGTGCGAAGCCGGTCAGGAAGGTGCGGCGTGAGCCGAACTTGTCGCCCAGCGCGCCGGCCGACAGCAGGAAGACAGCGAAGCCCAATGTGTAGGCATCCACCACCCATTGCAGGTCCGTCACCTCCGCGCCCAGCTCGCGGCCTATCTGCGGCAGGGCGACGTTGACGATGGTGACGTCCAGCTGGACGATGATGAAGGCGAAGCTGCATGCGAGCAGGATGGCCAGGGAGGGGGCGCGGTCGGTTTTCATGACTGCACTATAGGACGGTTTGACTATTTCAAAAAATGAATAATAATGAAGTCATCTATCTCATTTTAAGAATCGATCATGGAACTCTCCGCCTTGCGCATCTTTAAAGCGGTTGCCGAGGAGGGCAGCGTCACGCAGGCCGCCGCGCGGCTGAACCGCGTCCAGTCCAACGTGTCGGCGCGGCTGACGCAGCTGGAGGAGTCGCTGGGCGTGCCGCTGTTCCATCGCTCCGGCCGCAAGCTGAAAATCACCGTCGAGGGCTCGCGCCTGCTGGCTTATGCCGATCGCCTGCTGCAACTGGCGGAGGAAGCGCAGGCCGCCATGCAGCCGGACCAGAAGCCGTCCGGCCAACTGCGCATCGGGTCGATGGAGACCACGGCGGCGGCGCGCCTGCCGCAAGTGCTGGCCGCCTTCAACCGCAAGCACCCGCATGTGGACTTGATACTGGACACCGCGCCCACCGACCAGCTGCTGGACGGGGTACTGAAGCACCGGCTGGACGTGGCCCTGGTGGCAGGCCCGGTGCAGCACTCGGAATTTGAGCAACTGCCGGTGTTTGAAGAGGAACTTGTGCTGATGACCTGCCACGGCCATGCGCCGGTGACGTCGCCGCAGGAGCTGGCGCGGCGCAACCTGCTGGTGTTCCGCACCGGCTGCACCTACCGCCGCCGGCTGGAAGCCTGGTTTGCCGAGGGCGGCGTGGCGCCGGCGCGGGTGTCGGAATTCGGCACCTTTGAGGCGATCATCGGCTGCGTGGCCGCCGGCATGGGCGTGGCGCTGATGCCGCAAGAGCTGCTAAACCAGCGCAAGCTGGCCAAGACCATACGCCAGCACACGCTGCCGCCGCATATCGCCCAGGTCGAAACGCTGCTGGTCTGGCGCAAGGACGTGCTGCATCATCCAGCCCGCAGCGCCTTCGCGGACATGCTGGCCTAGCGGCCCGGCAGCTTGGCCACCAGGAAGTCGACAAAGGTGCGCACCCGCAGCGACAGGTGGCGGGCATGCGGATACAGCAGGATAAAGGGTCGCGACGTGGCGCCGTGTTGCGGCAGCAGTTCGACCAGGTCGCCGCGCGCGAGGTCCTGTTCGATGATGTAGCGGTAGGTCTGCACCAGCCCCGCGCCGGCGCGCGCCAGCGTGACAATGCCCAGCACGTCCTCCGAGCAGCATAAGCCGCCGCTGGTCGACATGTCGATCGCCACGCCGTCGCGCATGAACTGCCACGGAATGCGCTTGCCGGTGCTGGGCAGCTCGAACTGTATGCATTCATGCTGGTGCAGGTCCTCCAGCTTGCGCGGCTTGCCGTGGCGTTTCAGGTAGGCTGGCGAGGCGACCAGCACCAGCTCCGCGTCCTCCAGTTTGCGGGCGATGAGGCTGGAGTCGGCCGGCGCGCGGCCGCGTATCGCCAGGTCGTAGCCCTCGTCGGCGAAGTCGATATTGCGGTTGCTGACGTGGATATCCACTGTCACGTCCGGGTACTGCCTGCGGAACTCCCCCATTAAAGGCAGCAGCCGGTAATGCGCATACGGCGTCGGTGCGCTGATGCGCAGCGCGCCGGCGGGTCTGGCCTGGCCACCCGTGACCTGGCGCTCGGCGTCCGTCAGCAGCGACAGCGCCTGCCTGCATTGTTCGAAATAGTTACGGCCGCCGTCCGTCAGGCGGATCTGGCGCGTGGTGCGCACGAACAGGCGCACGCCCAGCCGTTCCTCCAGCCTGGCGATGGAGCGGCTGACCGCCGCCGGCGTCACGCTGGCCGCGGTGGCGGCCGCGGTAAAGCTGCCCAGTTCCGCCGCAAAGCAGAACAGCTCGATGCTGCCCAGCAGGACGTCGTCGAAATTGCGCTTCATATCGGCCTCATTGATTACATGGTGCATCAATTATCTTGCATTGCGCCTCATTTATCAACGCCGGGGTCATAAGTATAGTGATCTGCATGGCGTCGCTGAACGCCGCAACCAGAAACCCAAAGGAGCATCACCATGAAAACAGTTATCGTCACCGGCGCATCGAGCGGCATCGGCTTCGCCATCGCCGAGGCTTACCTGAAGCGCGGCTACAACGTGGTCGGCAACGCCCGCACGCTGGACCGCCTGCAGACCGCCGCCGCGCAGTGGGGCAATCCATCGAACTTCCTGCCGGTGGCGGGCGACATCGCCGATCCGGCAACAGCCAAGGAGCTGTTCGCACGCGCCGTTGCGGCTTTTGGCAAAGTTGATGTCCTGATCAACAACGCCGGGATCTTCATCGCCAAGCCGGTCGGCGACTATACGCAGGAAGAAGTGCAGACCATCGTCAACACCAATCTGATGGGCTTTTTCTACCCGTCGCAGGCGGCTGCGCAGCACATGAGCGCCAACCGCTCCGGCCATATCGTCACCATCACCGCCAGCCTGGCGCTTCAGCCGACCGCCAAGGTGCCGGCGCTGTTGCCCATCCTGATCAAGGGCGGTTTGAATAGCGCCACGCGCGGCCTGGCGCTGGAGCTGGCCGCTTCCAATGTCAAGGTCAACGCGGTTGCTCCCGGCATCATCGATACGCCGATGCACGGCAAGGACGAAGGCACTCGCACGTTCCTGAAGGCGCTCTCGCCGAGCGGCGAAATGGGCGGCGTGAAGGATGTGGTGGAGGCGGTGCTGTACCTGACCGTTTCCGGTTTCACCAGCGGCGTCGTGCTGCCGGTCGACGGCGGCGCCACCGCCGGCACCTGGTAAGGAGCCGCGCCATGCCATACGTGAACATCCGCGTGACCAAAGAAGGCGTCACCGCAGCGCAGAAGCTGGAGCTGATCGAAGGCGTCACGGACCTGCTGACGCGCGTGCTGGAAAAGGACCCGGCAACCACTTTCGTCATCATCGACGAGGTGGAGACCGACAACTGGGGCTTGAACCGCGAGAGCATCACCACCCGCAGGCGCCGGCCCAAATCGGCGGTGTGAGGCCGCGTCAGGCGGCTTGGGGCGCGATGGCCAACGGCGCCCCGGCCGCCAGGCGCTCCAGCGCGGCGCGGGATTGCACCACAAACCCGCGCTGCCCCAGCGATATCCAGCCGTTGCGCTTGAGTGAGCTGAGCGTGCGGCTGACGGTGGCCGGCGTCAGGCCCAGGTAGTCGCTGATGTCCTGGCGCGACATCGGCAGCGGTGCATGGGTTTCCAGCATCGGCGCTTGCGGCGCCGGTCCGGCGCGCTGCAGCAGGAACATCACGATGCGCTGGCAGGCGCCGGCGCTGCGCAGGATGGCGGCGGCCAGCTGCTGGCGGTCGATCTCGCGGCTCAGCATCGCGCTGAACAGGTCGCAGCTGTACGGCTCTTCGTCCATCAACTCGGCCAGTTGGCGGTACTGCACCACATCCACCTGGCAGTCCGTCAATGCCTGGGCGGACGCGTGCCGATATTGTTCGCCTATCGTATCGACGCCCAGCCAGTCGCCTGGACGCGTGAAGTCGATGATGCGCTGCACGCCGTCGTCGCAGGGCTGGTAGATCTTCAAGTGACCGCTGCGGACAAAATACAGTTCGCCGTCGGCTTCGGCGCCCATCTGGAACAGGTGCTCAGCACGTGCCAGTTTCACCTGGCTGCCAAGCTGGCATTGGGCCAGTTCCAGCTCGGTCATGACGCCACCATTGCCGATTCCGGCGCGCTGCCGATTGCCATGCGGTGCAGCGCCGACAGGTCCAGCAGCTTGATGTCCCTGCGCCGCAGCTCGAACAGTGCGCGCTGCCGGAACAGCAGCAGCAGGCGGCTGACGCATTCGGCCGTCACGCCGAGGTAGCTGGCGATATCGCAGCGCGACATCGGCAGCCGGAACTGCTCTGCCACGTGGCCGAACTCGACGCGGCGCTGCGACAGCGACAGCAGCAGATCGGCCATGCGTTGCTCGGCCTGGGTATTGCGCAGCATGAGGGTGGCGCGCTGTTCGCGGCGGATCTCGCGGCTGAGCAGTGCGTGCAGACTGGCGCGCATCACCGGGCGCCGGCGGCCTTCAAAGGCGTGCCGGTTCCAGTTGATGCTGCAAGCCTCGCTGTCCTCCAGCGCAATGACGGTGTTGGCATGCCGCTCGCGGTCCATTGCATCGAGGCCGAGGAAATCCGGCGCCAGCGCGAAGCCGATAATCTGCGCCGGCTGTTGCGATGCGGCGCGCAACACCTTGAAGCTGCCGGAGCGGATTTTGAAAATTTGATCGCTGACCGCATCGCCGGCCTGGTACAGGATGTCGTGGCGGGCGATGCGTATGCGCTGGCTGGCATCCTGATTGCCGGCGGCTGCGCCAACGCACGTCATGCGATGCTCGCACTCGGCGCAATTGTTGCGTTCGATGGAGATATTCATGATTTTTTACTCTTATCTTCTGGACGATTAGATCATGGTAGTGAGCTGGAACTGCAATTTCTTTGATCTGGATCAATTATTTTCTTGTTGATGATCAGTAGCCTTTGCTTATTCTATTTTTTGTAACTAAGGTTCTACATGTTACCTTCCCTGAGCGCATGCGCGCCGGCGTATGTTGCCGATCCCGATCCCGATGCGGCGCTGCGCCTGGCCGCCACCGTATTCGAAGCGGCTCAGGGCATGATGGTGACCGACGCGCGCGGCCGCATCGTGCAGGTCAACCGGGCCTTTGTCCGCATCACCGGCTACAGCAGCGAAGAGGTGGTGGGACAATCGCCCAGGCTACTGAGTTCCGGGCGCCATGTGCCGGACTTCTACGCCGTGATGTGGGCCGCCATCGCGCGCGACGGCATCTGGGAAGGGGAGATCTGGAACCGCCGCAAGAACGGCGAGGTCTATCCTGAACACTTGAGCATCACCGCCGTGCGCGATGGCGGCGGCGAGATCACCAACTACGTTGCCGCGCTGACCGACATCACGCTCAGCAAGGCCGCCAACGATGAAATCCGCAGCCTGGCGTTCTACGATCCGCTCACGCGCCTGCCCAACCGCCGCCTGCTGCTGGACCGCTTGCGGCAAGTGCTGGCTGCAAGCAGCCAGCATGACCGCTACTGCGCATTGATGTTCATCGACCTGGATAACTTCAAGGTCCTGAACGACACGCTGGGCCACAATGTCGGCGATATGCTGCTGTCGCAGGTGGCGGATCGTCTGCAATCGACCCTGCGCAAAGGCGACACCGTCGCGCGCCTTGGCGGCGACGAATTCGTGGTGCTGGTGGAGGGGCTAAGCAGCGCTGCGCTGGAGGCGGCTGCCGAAGTCGAGTCGCTGGGGGCCAAGATCCTGGTGGCGTTGAACCGGCCTTACGACTTGGGCAAGCATCACTGCCGCAGCACGCCGAGCATCGGCGCGACCTTGTTCCACAACGGCGAACCGCCGCTGCCGGACGACTTGTTGATGCAGGCCGATATCGCCATGTACCAGGCCAAGCAGGCCGGCCGCAACGGCATGCGCTTCTTCGACCGGCAGATGCAGGACCGCATCAGCGAGCGCGCGCAAATGGAGAACGATCTGCGCCAGGCGGTCGAGCTCCACCAGTTCGCGTTGCACTACCAGGTGCAGGTCGACCAGCACGGCAAGGCGCGCGGCGCCGAGGCGCTGATACGCTGGGTACGCGGCGATGGCACGACGGTGTCGCCGGCCAGCTTCATTCCGCTGGCGGAGGAGACCGGGCTGATACTGTCGATCGGCCATTGGGTGCTGGAGACGGCGTGTGCGCAGCTCGCGGCCTGGCAATCGGCGCCGCGGATGGCGCAGCTGGTCCTGGCGATCAACGTCAGTGTGCAGCAATTCCATCAACCGGATTTTGGCAGGGAGGTGCGCACCGCGCTCGAGCGGCATGGCGTCGATCCGCGCTTGCTGAAGCTGGAGTTGACCGAAGGTGTGCTGCTCGAAAAGATCGAGGAAACCATCGCCTGCATGCAGCAATTGAAGGCGATCGGGGTGCGCTTTTCGCTGGACGATTTCGGCACCGGCTACTCGTCGCTGCAATACCTGAAGCGCCTGCCGTTGAGCCAACTGAAGATAGACCAGTCCTTTGTGCGCGACCTGGCCAGCGACAGCAGCGACCAGGTGATCGTGCGAACCATCATCGCGATGGCGCGCAGCCTGCAACTGGATGTGATCGCGGAAGGCGTCGAGACCATGGCGCAGCGCGTGCTGCTGGAGGAACTGGGCTGCCGGCGTTATCAGGGTTATCTGTACAGCCGTCCCGTGCCCGAACCGCAGTTGCGGGCCTTGATCATGGAATCACTTCGAACAGCAACAGCTGGATGACCTGGTTCTTGCCGAAATTGTCGTCGGAGATCAGCACCAGGCTGGCATGGCCGTTGGCCAGCCGCGGTCCGAAGGACATGCCTTCCAGGTTGTCCACGGTGGGCAGGTTCAACTGGTTGATATCGAGTACCAGGCGTTTCTGCGCCAGCCGATACGATGCGCCCTGCAGCGCCGGCAGATGCTCGATGTCGGACGCGCCGTCCGTGTCGACCTCGAACAGGCGCACGTAGTCCTTGTACTTGCCGTCCGCGCCCTGCACGCCGGAGCGTTCCATCGCCAGCAGCCGGGTGTCGCTCAGGGCGACGATTTCGGAAATGCCGTTGTCGGCGAATTTGCCCTTGCCCGGCGCGGCCGGAATAGCGCTGAGCGCATAGGCGAACTGCCCGAGCACCTTGCCGTCGCGGCCGAACCGGGTGAGGCGGTTGACTGCGCCGTGTTCGGGCGTCGGCGCGTCGCTGTCCTGGTAGATCGGGCCTTCCATCGACACCCAGAGCGAGCGGCCGTCCGGCGCGAAGCTCATGCCCTCGAAACTCAGGTTGTTGCGCGGTCCGGTGGCGTGGCTGGCCGAGACGCTGAATACCGGCGGCAGCGGCAGCGCGGCGAGAAAGCGGCCGTCCCGGCTTGCGTGGCGCACGAAGGGATCGAGGCCGAGGGCGACATCGCCTTCGCTGGCATACCAGATGCTGCCGTCCTGCGGATCGGCGCGGACGGTTTCGAGGTCCGGCACAACGCCGCCGCGTATCGCGCAATCTTCCCTGGAAGGGTAGGTGCTGCCGTCCGGCTGAAACAGGAACGATACGCCGGTCAGCTCGACCGACTTGAACGTGTGTTCGTCGTAGGCCAGGCGCGCGCGGTAGTAGCGGGCAGGGTTGTTGGCCGAGCGGTCGTCGCTGATGATCAGCCATTCGCCGCTGGCGGCGTCGTAGTCGATGCCGGACAGGCCGCCGACCATCGTGCCCTGGAACTGCTGGCGCCACGGCAGGCGCTGTTCGCCGATGTAGCGCAGCCCCGCTATGGACGCAGGTGGGGCCTTGGTCGCGGTCAGCGGCGCGCAGGCGCTCAGCAGCAACGAGCAGGCGACCAGTGGCGCGACTAGCGATGCGGCAAGGCGCCGCACCGGTGTCGATTTTTTCTTGTCCATGCCCGCAGTATATCGCGGGCATGGAGCTTCCTTCCATAACTCTTCAGGCCAGGGCTTCGGCGGGACCGAAGAACTCGTAGTAGGTTTGGGCTTGCGGCACGCCCAGCTCCAGCAGGTGCGACTTGATCGCCTTCATGAACGGCGTGGGGCCGAGGAAGTAGGCTTCAATGTCGCGCGTCTCCGGCAGCCATGCGTTCAGGCGCTGCTGGTCGATATAGCCGGTGGCGTCCGGCTGCGGGCCGCTGTCGTTGGCCGCCTCGTAGCAGTAGAAGCGCTGCAGCTGCGGGTGCTGCGCCGCCAGCGTGTCGATGTGGTCGCGGAAGGCGTGCACGCTGGCGTTGCGGGCCGCGTGGATGAAGTGGATCGGGCGTCCGGTGTCCAGCGCCGCCGTCAGCATCGCCAGGGTCGGCGTGATGCCGACGCCGCCGCTGATCAGCACCAGCGGCTTGTCGCTGTCGGCCAGTGTGAAGTCGCCCGACGGCGGCACCAGTTTCAGGCTGTCGCCGACGTTGACATGGTCGTGCAGGAAGTTGGACACCGCGCCGCCCGGCTCGCGCTTGACGCTGATGCGGTAGCTGCTGCCGTTGCTGGCGGCGGACAGCGAGTATTGACGCCGTTGCTCTTCGCCGTTCACGTCGATCAGCAGGCCGATGTACTGGCCTGGGGTATGGGCCACCACCTTGCCGCCATCGGCCGGCTGCATGACGAAGGAAGTGACTTCGTCGCTTTCGACGGTCTTCGCGACCACCTTGAATGCGCGGGCGCCACGCCAGCCGCCTTGCGCCGCCTCGTTCTTCTCGTAGACGCTTTGTTCCGCGCCGGCCAGGATGTCGGCCAACTGGCCGTAGGCCGCGCCCCATGCGTCGATGACGGCATCGGTGGCGATCTCGGCGCCCAGCACTTCGCGGATCGCCTTCAGCAGCGCGGCGCCCACCATCGGATAGTGATCGCGCTGGATTTGCAGCGACACGTGCTTGTTGACGATGGTCGATACCAGCGGACCCAGTTGCTCCAGCCGGTCGATATTCTTCGCGTACATCAGCACCGCGTTGGCCAGTGCGCGTTGCTGGTTGCCGTCCGCCTGGTTGGCCTGGTTGAAGATCGGCTTCACTTGCGGGAAGTCGCGGAACAACGTCAGGTAGAAGTGGCGGGTCAGGGCTTCGCCGCCTTGTTCCAGGATAGGGACGGTGGCGCTGATGATGGCTTTTTGTTCGGTGCTGAGCATTTTGCGGTCCATGTGTGGTTTCGACGTAAAGCAGTATATCACATGAATGTTTAAATGTCAGGGCGGGCGCAATCGGGAAAACGATTGCGCCTGCGGTGGCCGGGCTTAGAGATCGAACTGCAATTCCGCCACGTAGGTACGTTGCGGGTACGGGTGGAAGTTCCAGTACTTGTAGTTGTTGAGGTTATCGATGCCGATCGCCGCGCTCCACTGGCGGTTGATACGGTAGCGCGCCCGCACGTCGGTCGTGAAGTATTTGCTGCCGCCCATGTAGGCGAAGCCGTTGACGTCCGTGTTGTCGAGCGTCGAATACTGGCTGCCGCTGTAGCGCGCGGCCAGTGTCAGCGAGAGCTGGTCGCTCACGGCGTAGGCGGCGACGCCGGTGGCGCGCCACTCCGGAATGCGCGGCTGCCACTTGCCCACACTGGCTGGGAACTTGTCGTTGCGGACGATCTTCGAATCGGTCCAGGTGACGCTGGAACTCAGCGCCAGTCCGCGCAGCCACACGTCGTCCGCCGTGTAGGCCGCTTCCAGCCCCTTGGTGTTGATGCGGTCGATGTTCTGGATGGTGTTGACGTTCGATCCCGCCAGCACATTGACTTGCGAGTACAGCGAGTCCTTGGTGCGCTCGCCGAAGGCCGTCAGGCGCAGCAAGCCGTTGGCCAGCCTGCGCTCCGCCGTCAGTTCGGTGGTCCACGATTTTTCCGGCTTCAGGTTCGGGTCGTTGTTGATCAGGTCACCGGCGGCGTTGATGCCGCCCTGATAAAGCTCGGACACGGTCGGCATGCGCACTGCGCGGCCGAGCGAGGCTTTCAACACCCAGTCGTCGCTGGCCTGGTATGCCAGCGCGGCTTTCGGCGACAGGTAGTTTTCGCTGCGTTCCGGATGCTGCGCCGTCACGCTGCGGTTGGAGGTGGCGCCGTCATGGGCGCTCCAGCGCTCGTAGCGCATGCCCAGCACCGTCTTCCAGCGCGGCGCGAACTTCCAGCTGTCCTGGGCGAACAGGCTGTTGGTTTCGGTCTTGCCGGTGAAGGCGGCATTGCGGTCGGCGGGCGCGCCATCGATCCAGTTGCTGGCGGCGTTCTCGATGCTGGACAATTTATAGGCTTCGCGCTGATAGCCGAATTCCGCCACGTGCGCCGGGTTCGGACGCCATACGCCCTTGGCGGACAAGGTGTTCCAGCCGGTGCCGCCCTGGTTGACGATGCGGCCGGCGCCACCGGCCAGCGCGGCCGGCATCGCGACGGTGGCGGCGCGCAGCTGGTCCTTGTCGTAGTCGTACAGGCTGGCCGCCACTTCCCAGTCGAACACGCCCCTGGTGTGGGACTTGACGGACAGGCCGTGCATCAGGTGCTGGATATTTTCGTTCGACAGGTTGAAATCCGTCGGCGCCAGCGTGTAGCTGCGGCCGGCGATGTTGACCGCGCCGCTGTAGACCGGGCGTCCCGCCGCATCGCGCAGATAGCTGTCGGGACGGCCTTCGGAGTCGTTGCGCCACACGCCGAAGGTGTAGCTGGCGCGCAGGGCCGGCGAGATATCGTAGGCCAGCTTGCCTTTGAACTGGTCCTGCACCGTGTGGTACTGGGTGGCGGTGCCGAGAATGAACCAGTCCTTGTCGTTGCGGTCCAGGCCTGCGACCGCGCCGGTGACCGCAATGCCCGCGCTGCCTGGCTTGCCGGCGCCGGGGGCCTTGTTCGGAAAGGTTAGCGGCTGGCCTTCGCTGTCGGTGCGGTTGACGTCCACAAACCACGACCAGCCGCCGCGGCGGTCGCCCAGCGAGATGCTGGCCTGCTTGCCCTGGTAACTGGTGCTGGTGTTATACAGCTCGAAGGGCTGGTGCGTCAGCGTCAGCTTGGCGTGGGCTTCGAACTTGGTCGGCATGCGCGTCACGTAATCGACCACCGCGCCGACCGAGTTGCCGCCGTAGGCTGCGGAGAAGGGGCCGTACAGCACATCGACCCGTTCGATCTGCTCCGGGCTGACCATGCCCCAGCGCGGTGCGAAGCTGGCGCCGTTGCCGAGGTAGTTGGACAGCAGGATGCCGTCGGCGTACACCATCGAGCGCGCGCTGTTGCCGGTGCCGGAGGCGCGGGTGGACAGCACGGCGTGGTTGTAGTCGCCAATGTAGCGCTTGCGCACCAGCAGGCTGGGAAGGTATTTCAACGCGTCTTCGGCGTCGGTGGCGTTGATGGTGCGTTCGATTTCGGCCTGGGCGATGCCTTCAATCGTGGTCGGGATCTGGGTTGGCAGCGACGTCGGACGGCTGCCGGTGATGATCACGGTGCCCAGTTGATGAAGCGGCGCGTCCTGCGCGCAGGCAAAGTTGGAGAAGGCGGCAAGCAGCGCCAGCGCCAGTGGAGACATGGTCGGTTTCATGGTGTTCCTGATGTTGGGATGATGACCGCCACCCGCGCGCGCACGGGTGGTGCGCGGCGGGCGGCGGCGGGTATGGCGGACGATCAGGAACGGGCGGGCGGTCCGCGCGGTTTGGCGGCGCTCCAGCTATGCAGGGGCCTTGGTGCGCTGTAGAACAGCGGCGGGTAGTAGTCATGGCCGCCGATGACGGCGAAACTCGCCATGGCCTGCGGCAGCAGCGCGAAACTGCCGCCGTGCGTGACACAGTACGGACAGTGCTCCATCGCGTGGTCGACCGGGGCCGGGGACTTCTTGATGTTGTCGACCGAGCAGATCTCGGCGTAGCCATAGGGCGAGGCCGGCGTCAGCGCGCGTGCAACCGTCGGCGCAAGCGCACTGAACAGGACGGCCAGCATGGCGATCCAGATGTGCAGCGTTCGACGTTTCGCTAGTTTGAACATGGCGGCAATTATAACAAATTTCCCACGCTTACATTTGAGAATGAGAAGTGTTATCATTTGGATCGTCGATACACCACCGCCCCTACACCATGTCGCTGACCACCATCCCGTTCACACCCACCCTGATCGCCGTCGCCGCCGCCTTGCTGGCCATGGCCGCCCACGCGCAGGAGGCCGCCGCGCCGATCGAGTCTATCCAGGTGGCCGGCAGCTGGCTGGGTTCGGGTTTGCAGAACAGCGTCAAGAACTTCGCCGGCGCCCGGACCGTGCTGAAGAAGGAAGACATCGACAACAGCGGCGCCGCCGACATTGGCGATGCGATGCGCCGCATTCCGGGCGTGCAGTCGACCGACAATTCCGGCACCGCCGGCAGCGCCATCTCGCTCAACATCGGCGTGCGCGGGCTGACGGGGCGCTATTCGCCGCGCTCGACGGTGCTGTTGGACGGGATACCGCTGGCGGTGGCGCCATATGGCCAGCCCCAGCTGTCGTTCGCGCCGGTCAGCCTGAACAATATCGAATCGATCGACGTGGTGCGTGGCGGCGGCGCGGTGCGCTACGGTCCGCAGAACGTCGGCGGCATCATCAACTTCCGCAGCCGTTCGATTCCGGATGCGCCGGGCGTCAGCGGCGATGCGTCGTTCCGCTACAACGACTTCAACAACGGCGGCCAGAACCGCCAGTACAGCGCCTTTGTCGGCAGCCGGCAGCAGGGCGGGCTGGGTGTGGCGGTGCTGTATTCGGGCATGGCCGGCACCGAGTGGCGCGCAGGCAGCGATGAAAAGGTCAACGACCTGGCGCTGAAGTTCCGCTACCAGCTCAATCCGCATAGCGAGCTCAACGCCAAGCTGTCCTACTACGAAGTCAATTCGCGCACGCCGGGCGGGCTGACGGTGGCGCAGTACAACGCCGATCCGTTCCAGAACACGCGGCCCAGCGACTACTGGAGCGGCGACCGCCGCAGCGCCGACGTCGGCTACCTGAACACCTTGTCGGCCACGCAGGAATTCGAGCTCAAGGCTTACTATAGCGACAGCTTCCGCCAAAGCGCGTTGATCAACGCGGCCAGGACGCAGCTGGCCAGGCAGCCGCGCAACTATGAAGTGCTGGGCATCGAACCGCGCTACACGCAGCGCTTCGCCAGCGGCGGCCTGACGCACGACGTCACGGCCGGCTACCGTTACCTGCGCGAGCGGGGCGACGACAACAGCACCACCCAGGCCGTGAAGACCGGTGTCTATGGCGCGACGACCACCTTCGTCAACAGCACCGATGCCCATGCCGTGTATGTCGACGACCGCATCGCGCTGGGCGCATGGCGCGTCACGCCGGGCCTGCGCTACGAGCACATCAAATCGGAGCGCAAGGATGTGAGCGCCAAGTCGGTCTTCGAGAGCGACAACAACAAGGCCTTGCCGTCGCTCAACGTGGCCTACCTGGTGAACCGCGCGCTGACCGTGTTCGCCAACTACACGACGTCGTTCGGGCCGGTGCAGAACAGCCAGCTCAACTCGCAGACGCCGAGCTATCCCTTGAAGCCGGAACTGGCCAAGACGGCAGAATTGGGGGCGCGCTGGAAAACCGGCGCGGTCAACGCCGAAGTCACGGCCTTCAAGCTCAAGTTCGACAACCAGATCCTGCAAGTGCCGGGCACGACGCCCGCCGTGTTCCGCAACCTGGGCGCGACCAACCACGACGGCATCGAGACGGCGGCCGACTATAGTTTTGCCGAGGGCGGCGCTGTGGCCGGTCTGGACGTCTACGCGAACTACACTTACACCAGGGCGATCCAGGATTCGGGCGACACGGCGGGGCGGGACGTGCCGTTCTACTCGCGCAACACCGACACGCTGGGCGCGCGCTACACGGCGGGCGCGTGGACGGCCAATCTGTCGACCACGCATCAAAGCAGGCAGTATTCGGACACGGCCAACACCGTGGCGGAAACGGCGAATGGCAGCAAAGGCATCGTGCCGGGCTTCCGCCTGTGGAACGCGCAGCTGAGCTGGAAGATGCCGGGCAAGCCGGGCTATGTAGTCATGGCAGGCATCAACAACATCGCCGACAAGCGCTACTACACGCGCAACGTCGACGGCAACGCCGGCCGCATGGTCGGTACGCCGCGCATGGCATATATCCAGTTGCGCGCTGCCTTCTGACTAGTGCAGCACCCGCGGCGCGGCTTGCATGCTGAAGCCTGTGTAGTCCATGCGCAGCGCCGGCGAGACGGCTACGGCCTGGTCCAGTTTGCGCTGGACCAACTTATGCCACGCGCTCGCCCAGCGGGCCGCCAGTTGGGACTCTTCCGCCGAACGCGCATACAGCGTTCGCTCCACGGCGATTTTCTGTCTTTGCAGGGCGTAGGTGGCAGATATCAGAGTAGTCATGGTGGCGGTGACGCTGGCTAGGGTTAAATGGAATGCCATGCCATTCTGCCCGGCTCGCCGACGATTGAATGTGCGCCATTTCACCCAAAACGACGAGAAATCAGATATGGACGTGTAAAATGCGCCCTCTGTTGCATTTTCGCATCACCTATAGTCTTATTTATTTCCATGTGGACAACTAATCTTTCCAAAAACGCGTTGGCGGGCTTGACCACGTCGTTCGCGCTCGTGCCGGAGTGCATCGCTTTCGCCCTGGTTGCGCAGCTCAATCCGCTGGTCGGCCTGTACGGGGCTTTCTTCATTTGCACGATCACGGCGGTGTTCGGTGGACGTCCCGGCATGATTTCCGGCGCGGCTGGGTCGATGGCGGTGGTGATCGTGGCGCTCGTCGCCCGGCACGGCGCGCAGTATTTTCTGGCGACAGTCGTGCTGAGCGGGTTCATCATGCTGTTGTTTGGCATGCTGCGGATGGGCAAGCTGGTCAGTCTTGTGCCGCATCCTGTGATGCTGGGCTTCGTCAATGGCCTGGCGATCGTGATCGCCTGGTCGCAGTTGCAGCACTTTAAGATCGGCGAGCAGTGGATGCATGGCGATGCGCTGGCGTGGATGTGCGGGCTGGTGGGGTTGACCATGTTGATCGTCTACCTGCTGCCGCGCCTGACCAGGGCGGTGCCGCCGGCGCTGGTCGCCATCGTCGGCGTGGGCCTGCTGGCGCAGTTGCTGCATCTGCCGGCGCGCACCCTGGGCGACATGGCGCATATCGCCGGTGGCCTGCCTGCATGGCAAATCCCCGCCGTGCCGATGACGATGGAAACGCTGCGCATCGTGCTGCCATACGCCGTGTTGATGGCGATGGTCGGCCTGCTGGAAACGCTGCTGACGTTTAACCTGAGCGACGAAATCACCGAGACGCGCGGCCTGCCGGACCGCGAGTGCGTGGCGCTGGGCGCGGCCAATATGGTGTCCGGTCTGTTCGGCGGCATGGGCGGCTGCGCGATGATCGGCCAGACCATGATCAACCTGAGTTCCGGCGGCCGTACGCGGGTGTCCGGCACCGTCGCCGGGATAATGATCTTACTGTTCATATTGTTTCTGTCGCCGCTGATCGAGCGCATTCCGCTGGCGGCGCTGGTCGGTGTGATGTTCGTGGTGGCGCAGCAGACCTTTGCCTGGGGCTCGTTGCGGGTGCTGGGCAAGGTGCCGCGTCATGACGCCTTGCTGATCGTGCTGGTCACCGCCATCACCGTGGCGACCGATCTGGCGGTGGCGGTGCTGTGCGGGATCGTCATCGCCGCGCTCAGCTTCGCCTGGCGCCATGCGCGCGACATCCGCGCCGACGTCGTCCTGGGCGCCGACGGCATCCGTCGCTATACCCCGCACGGCACCTTATTCTTCGCTTCGATCGCGCACTTTAATGATCTGTTTAATGTGCAGGACGATCCGCAAACCGTGGTGCTGGATTGCCGCCATCTGCGGCTGGTCGATCACTCGGCGGTGGTGGCGGTGTCCACGCTGCACGAGCGCTATGCCAAGGCGGGCAAGGTCTTGCAGGTCCAGCACCTGTCGCAACGCTGCGAGCAACTGCTGCATCGCGCGGGCGTTGTGGTTATGGCGTGAAATCCTGATCGAGTATCCGGTCGACGGAAAACGGATTTTCCGTCGGAAAGATATTGGCAGGAGCTAATCCTATGCCTGTTCCCGCGTTTGATCCCACTCAATAGAAATACGGTGTCTTGCGCGCCCACTCGTTGTTCTTGTAGCGCTTGTGCAGCAGCGTGAAGGCGCTCTTCGACAAGGCCCTGGAGTCGGCGTCCAGGCAGCCGCCGCGCGTCGATTGCACCGTCACGTACAGCAGCCACGGCAGCTCCGGATCGTTCGGCACGGCGGTGGCGCGCTGCATGACGAAGTCGCCGAAGTAGCCGGTGGCGGTCTTCATGCGGGACAGCTGCGCCAGCTCCGGATCGCGCGCGGCGGCGTCGCCGAGCTCCGGCATCGGCGGCGAGTGTTCGGCTTCGGTGTTTTCGCCATAGCTTTCGCCCGCCTTGGCAGGCACCTTGCACCACATGTCGGCCAGGGTGTCGTCCGGCGCGCGTACGGCGATGTCGGCGCTGGAGTAGCTGTACATCGGCGACAGGCCGTACTTCAAGGCGTTCACCAGCATCCACGCATGGCGTTCCGGCGTGCCCGCCAGCTTGCGGTACTTCTGCATCACCGCGCTCAGTGCCGGTGCGTTCGTCTCGATCTCCAATGCGGCGGCCAGCGCTGCTTCGTCCTGCCCCAGCAGGTCGGCGCGCATCCAGCTGGAGACGGCGATCTGCGCGCGCAAGGCCTTGGGCAGCTTCGGATTCGCGGCCAGCGCGGCCAGGTCGGCGGTGGACAGGCCGCTGTTAAGCCAGCGGATGCCGTCGGCGGCGATGTCCACACGGGCTGCAGCCGAGTTGGCGCCGGCTTCCTCGCTGGCCTTGGCCAGTTCGCCGGTATCGGGATCGAGGTCGCGGCTTGATGCGCGCAGCAGAAAATTGGCGGCGTCCGCCGGCGACGATGCCACGGCAAAGCGCTCCTGCAGGAACTGATTGCGCACGCTGGTCGAGTTGTTGGTGGCCAGAGCAGGCCCGGTCAACACGCCGTCTGCAATTGCGCGCGCCTTGTCGGCCTGCTTGCTCAGGCGGTAGTGGCGGGTCAGCGCGTATCGCATGGTCAGGTACTCGGGGGTGGTGGCCGGCGTCAGCAGCGCGGCCTTCTCGAGTTCCGGCGTCATCTTCTCGGACAGCAGGACGGCGGCCAGCAGCCACACGCGCGCCTGCGCCTTGTTGCCTTCCTTGGCGTAGCGGTTCCACAGCGTGACCGCGTGCGCGCGCTCGGCCGTGCATCCGGGCCTGGCCTGGTACTCCTGGCATTGCTGGACGGTCTGCATCCAGTCGATAAAGCCGGCGCTGGCGCGCAAGGCGGTGCGGGCGTCGGCCTGTGCTGCGAGCGGCGCTTGCAGCAGGTCGTTCGCCAGCACGCGCCAGTCGCCCAGATGATCGTCCAGATAGGGATTGGCGCGCGGGTCGTCCAGCAGTTTGCTCAGCTCCGCGAAGCGCAGCGATGGCGTCAGCCGCACCTGCATGCTGCGCATGATGGCGCGGCTGGCCTCATGCAGCGGCGCCAGCTCAGGATTGGCGAGGATGTGATCGGCGCTGGCCTGGATGGCGGCCAGCTTCTTCTGCGCCGCGGCCAAACGTGCCGCAGCGGCGGCCGGGCCTTCACGCCTGGCGTCAAGCCGTTCCTGCCAGATCGCCTGTTCCGGATTCGGCCCCGGCACAAACACGGCGGCGCGCGCCTGCGAGCGCAGGCTCAGATACTCGCCCCACTGGCGCAACGGATGCTTGTCGGTGGCGCCGATCCGGGCGAACAGGCTGCCGCTCAGCGTGTAGTTCTCGCCGTAAAAGGCGGCCGACGCCAGTTGATATTGCTGCATCTGGCGCCAGTACAGCGCTTCCGTGGCCGGCAGTTCGACCGGCGCCGGGATCACGCGCTTGGTCCCGTCGAAACGATTGCGCTGCGCTTCCACGTCGTCGCCGCAGAATTTGAAGACCTGGCGCTGCGTCGTCACCCACGCGTTCAGGCGGGCCGGCGTGGCGTCGCTGCGGCGCGCCAGCTCGTTCAGCATGGCGGTGGCGAAGGTGTAACTGCCCAGCGGACAAGTCAGAAAGCCATTGGCCAGGCTGTCGTCGTCCTTGGGCGCGGCCGGCGCCTGCTTCAACGCGCTATTAATGGCGGCCTGCCAGGCGCCATAGACCTTCTTGCCCTCGGACGCATCGACCCAGCCGCCATTGCGGCTGCCGATGGCGCGCAGCAGGCCGCCCTGCGGATTCGGCGCCGTTTTCAAGCCATCGGCGCCGAGCAGCACGCCGCGCCAGGCGGTGTACATGTACATCCGTTCGTAGCTCGGCATCACGATGCCCAGCTCACCGGCCTGGTAGCGGTTCAATGCGATATCCGGGCCGCTGCGGTTGACGTAGGAATCCCACGCACCGCCGCCGCTGGCGCCGGCGTTGGCGCAGGCCAGCAGCGCTGCGGCGATGCTGAGTGGACGAAGTAGTGTGGTCATGGAGAGCTCCTTGAAAGCGGCGACAGGTCCGCGCCTGCGCGTTTCCACGCGTGGCGGTCGAACCAATAAGTTTTATGATAACGGGCCGCGACTTGCGGCGTGAACGGTTCTTGCGGAGAAAAGCCTGCGCTGCCCGCGCGGCAGCTGGCGTGCAGCGTGGCGGGCGATTGTTCCACGATGTCGCGCATGCTGGCGCTGTCCCGGCCCATGCGGAAGAACATCGGCACCACCTCGTCGGCGGCCAGTCCGTCCAGCCAGGCCGGCGAGCGGCACCACCACGCCAGCGCGGTCACACTCAGTTTGATCTGCGGTGGCAGCGCGCCGCGTAGCTGTTTGACCAGCGAACGATAGAACTCGCGCTGCGAGGGCTTGGCCTCCATATCCAGCTGCACCCAGCCCGAGGTGCTGACGGCGGCGGCGTCGAGCAGCGCCCGTACGATCATCGCGCGGCTGGCCTCCATATCCCGCGGTGGATTGACGGTGCTCACTTCCACGTGCAGCACCGGCGTGACGCGTGTGGCGGCCGGCATCGCGGGCTGGCGCATGCGCGGACGGGTGCGGGAGGTGTCGCCGGTCAGCAGGATATGGCGGTGCAGGACCGCCGCTTCAGGCTGCGACCATGCCGGCAACAGGGCCTCGTCCCACAGCCAGGCGACGGCTTGGGCGCGGGCGGCGCCGTGGCAGAGCAGCAGGGCGCACAGGGCCAGGCGGGGTAGAAGGGAGGGCATCGGAAAACGGGACAAGAAAACGGGGCAACCAGATACCCCATTTTACCGATGTTTACTATTTTTGCAAGATTGATTGTGTGCTTTCAAGCGCCTGGATCGCCGCCGCCACCCCCGCGCCGTAAGCCGGATCGGCCTGGGTACAGTTGTGAATATGACGTTCTTGGATCGGCTTCGACACGCCGTGGATGGCGCGCGCCGTGTTCTCGAACAGCAGCTGCTTCTTCTCGGCCGTCAGCAGGCGGAACAGATTGCCGGGCTGCGAATAGTAGTCGGTGTCGACCCGATGATCCCAGTGGCCCGCCGCGCCTTCCAGCGACAGCGGCGGTTCTGCGAACTGCGATTGCTGCGCCCACTCGCCGCGGCTGTTCGGTTCATACGAGGTGGCGGCGCCGTGGTTGCCGTCGGTGCGCATGGCGCCGTCGCGGTGGAAGCTGTGGAACGGGCACTTCGGCGCGTTGACCGGAATCGCGTGATGGTTCACGCCCAGGCGGTAGCGGGCCGCGTCGCCATACGAGAACAGGCGCGATTGCAGCATCTTGTCCGGCGAGAAGCTGATGCCGGGGACCACATTGGCCGGCGAGAAGGCCGACTGCTCGACTTCCGCAAAATAGTTCTCCGGATTGCGGTTCAGTTCCAGCACGCCGACATCGATCAGCGGGTAGTCCTTGTGCGGCCAGATCTTGGTCAGGTCGAACGGGTTGTACGGTACCTTGGATGCCTCGGCCTCGGGCATGATCTGCACCGCCAGCCTCCAGCGCGGGAAGTCCTTGTTTTCGATGGCGTCGAACAGGTCGCGCTGCGAACTTTCGCGGTCGCGGCCCACCACCTCGGTGGCTTCGGCGTCGCTGAAATTGGCGATGCCCTGCTGGCAGACGAAGTGGAACTTGACCCAGAAGCGCTCACTGGCAGGGCTGATGAAGCTGAAGGTGTGGCTGCCGAAGCCGTGCATGTTGCGGTAGCCTTTGGGGATGCCGCGGTCGCTCATGACGATGGTGATCTGGTGCAGGGCTTCCGGCAGCAGGGTCCAGAAGTCCCAGTTGTTTTCGGCGCTGCGCAGATTGGTCTTGGGATCGCGCTTGACGGCGTGGTTCAGGTCCGGGAACTTGAGCGGATCGCGGAAGAAGAACACCGGCGTATTGTTGCCGACCACGTCCCAGTTGCCTTGCTCGGTGTAGAACTTGACGGCGAAGCCGCGAATGTCGCGTTCCGCATCGGCGGCGCCGCGTTCGCCGGCCACGGTGGAGAAGCGCATGAAGATATCGGTCTGCTTGCCGACCTCGGAGAACAGCGCCGCGCGCGTGTACTTGCTGATGTCGTGGGTGACGGTGAAAGTGCCGAAGGCGCCGGAGCCTTTGGCGTGCATGCGCCGTTCCGGGATCACCTCGCGCGCGAAGTGGGCAAGCTTTTCCAGGTGCCACACATCCTGCAACAGGACCGGGCCGTGGGGGCCTGCGGTCTGGGTGTTCTGGTTGTCGACGACCGGCGCGCCGGCTGCGGTGGTGAGGTTTTTCATGAAGCGTCCTTAGGCAGTTTGAGATGGGCGGAAACGTCCAGCATAACGAACACAATGCGCTTGCACAGCTCTCTTTCGGGAGAGCCCAAAACAAAAACGCCCGGCTGTTGAGCCGGGCGCTTGAGCTTACCGCATACTGCTGCGGCTAATTACTTGCTTGGGTAGACGATGTCTGCGCGGCGGTTTTGTGCGCGGGCTGCGTCGTCGCTGCCGGTGGCTTTTTCTTTACCGTAGCTGATCGCTTCCATCTGGCTGTCTTTCACGCCTTGTACTTTCAGGGCGGTGATCACAGCTTGAGCGCGCTTCTGGCCCAGGGCCAGGTTGTACTCTGCGCCGCCGCGTTCATCGGTGTTGCCTTCGACTTTGATCGAGACGTTAGGATTGGCCGACAGGAACTTGCCGTGATCGGCAACCAGGGCGCTGAATTCAGGCTTGACGTTGTACTTGTCGAAGTCGAAGAAGACGCTGCGGTTCTTGTAGATCGAGCTGCTTGGATCCAGGTAGGCTGGCAGCGAAACAGCGACTGGCTTGGTCACTGGCGCCGGAGCTGGTGCCGGGGCTGCTTTGACTGGCGCAGGGGCCGGCGCCGGGGCGACGACTGGTGGAGTGCTGCAAGCGCTCAGAACAGCCAGTGCGCAGGCTGCCAGCAGGATTTTTTGTTGTGCTTTCATGGAAATGCTCCCGAATAGGTCAGTTTTTTGGACATGCATGGGTTGCGAGGCCTGGACACCAGCCGCGACCGACATTATATAAGGGTTTCCCTCAGAAAAATTAACTCGCTGCACTATTTTTTTATCCACGGTGCGAACGGGGCCAGATCCTTGCCCGCTTCCACAAACCAGGCCCGGCGCGCGATGTCGAATTGCGCGCCCAGCGCCTTGACCTGGTCCTTTTCGTGGTAGGTGGCCGCCAGGTACTGGCGCGCGCCAGTTGGGGAAGCTGCGGCCGGCCTGGCCTGGTTGCGGGCGATGGCGGCATCGGCGGCGGCGGCCGACTTGGGCAGGCGCATTTGCGCGATGAAGCCGCTGCGCAGCGCGGCATCGGTGGGCGAGAGCAGCGTCAGGCGCGCGCGGGCGCGGGTGGCGGCCACGTAGAACAGGTTTTCCTCCTCGGCCTTGGGCTGCATCGGATGCGGGAACTCGTCCGCTTGCAGGAAAGGCAGGATCACGTGCTCGAACTCCTTGCCCTTGGCGTTGGCCACGCATTCGATCAGCACCGCCTTGCGTTCGCGCTTGCGGCGCACGAAGGCTTCGCGCGCGTTGAGCGCGGCCCAGAACTCGGCCAGCGTCTGGCCGGAGGCAGCCGCCGCTTCCAGCAGGCCGGCCACGGATTTGTTGACCACGCCCGCTTCGTAGGGACGCACGAAGATGCGGCGCGCGGTCGCCACCAGTTTCACGCGCTCGCACACTTCCGCCAGCACGGCCGCCGCCGGCGTGGCCGGATCGACGCCGGACAGCCAGGCGATGGTGTCGATGACGGCCTTCTTGGTGGCCTGGCTGGCGATGTCGCGGTAGTTCGGTTCGTCGCCGTCGCGCCGTTCGTCTTCGATCAGGAACAACTCGCCCAGCAGCGCCGGGTCCTTGATGATCTGGGCCTTGAAGTTGTCCATGCGGCGCGCCGGGAAGCGCATCTCGCTGAAGGCTGTCATGGCGTCGACGATGGCGCTGCGCACCTGCTCCGACTTGACTGCGCCGAAGTCCTTGAGCGCGATCGCCAGCAGGCCGCGCAGGAACAGGATCTCGTCGCGTTGCAGGTAACCGGCCATGGCGGGCGTGCGGTAGTCGATGTCGGCCTCGATCAGCGCGTTCTCGATGGCCATCGATTGATGGCGGTCGCGTATCAGGATGGCGCAGCCGTCGAGCGGGTGGCCGTCGGCCTTCCATTGCCCGATCGCGGCGACGGCCTGCTGCGCGCAGCCGGCGTTGCTGTCGTAGTGCGCGTGGCGGATCTGGGTGTGCAGCGGCAGGCTCGATTCCACCGCCTTCTGCTTGAACTCCGCCATCGCGTAGGCCAGGTGCGGGCCGTGCCGGTAGCTGTAGGTCAGCGGATAGCGCACCAGCTTTGGATAGTTCTGGGCGAAGCGGCGGTTCAGGTATTCGTCGCTGGCGCCCAGTTTGGCGTGGATCACCTGATCCTTGTCGCCGGCGCCGACGAAGAAGCACTGCGGCTTGGCGATCAGCGCGTCGAGGATCTGGAACGCCGCCTCGTTCAGATCGTGCAGCTCGTCGCACAGCACCAGGCGGTAGTCGGGGAAGTGCTCGGCCAGGCGGGCGCCCGCCTGCAGGTTGCTGGCCAGGTCGTAGGTGGCGTCGAACGGGCCGCGGAACACCGCGCCGGCGCCGCCGTCCAGGCGCAGGGTTTCGTATTCCACCGTGGTCAGGTAGTCGGTCAGCGGCACGCCCAGGGTTTCGGCGACTTCCTCGATGCCCAGGTAGTCGACGTCGGCGGCCAGCGCCATCGTCGCCTTCAGTTGCAGCTGCAGGTCGAGGAACTGGGCCAGCGCGATGCTGTGGGTCTGCAGGTTCAGGTCTTCCAGCCGACCGGCATAGCGTTCGCTCACGCGGTCGATCGCGGCCAGCGCGAAGTCCTTCAACTGGCGCGCCTCGGCGCACTGACGCAGGTGGTCGCCGTCGATGCGGTCCAGTTGCAGGCCGGCGAAGTCCTCGAAGGTCAGCACGGCGACCCGGCTGGCCAGTGCCTGCGGCACGCCCACGTCGAGCAGGCGCTGGCGCATGACGTCGCGCGCCTCCGGCGTGAAGGTCAGCGCCAGGATTTGTTCCGGCGCCAGTTTGCGCGCCAGCGCCTCGCCGATGCGGATCGCCAGCGTGGTGGTCTTGGCGGCGCCGGCGTTGGCGTCCACCAGCACCACCTTGTTCTGCGTCAGCTGAATGGCGGTCTGCTCGGGAGTCGGGATCAGGCCTTGCGGGGTGAAGCGGGGAGGATTGGCGTCGTTCATCCGCTACATTATAGCGGCCGGCACGCGGATGCCGCTGGCCGGTGCCGTCGTCGCGGACGGCGCGGCCGGCTTCGGCCGCAGGCGCGCGGTGGCGCCTTCGATGAACTGGGCGCTGAATACGCGCCGTTCGACCTGGGATTCGCGGCTGTCGATGACGGTGCACAGCAGGCTGGCCGCCGCGCTGGCCATCTTGGGCATGGGCTGGCGCAGCGTGGTCAGGTTGTAGCTCAGCCAGTTGGACGGCTCGACCGCGTCGAAGCCAGCCACCGACAGCCGGCCCGGCACGTCGATGCCCAGTTCGTGGCGGGCGCAATCGAGGCAGCCGATGGCCATGACGTCGCTGCCGCAGATGATGGCGTCGGGGACCCCGCCCATCTGTGCGATCAGCGCTTTCAAGCCGGTGGCGCCGCTCTTATAGTCGTACTCGCCCGGCACCACGACCGGCGGCGGCAAGCCCAGTTCGGCCAATCGTTCGCAGGCGCCGCGATGACGCTCGCTGGCGACGCTGTAATCGGCGCTGCCGCCGATGATGCCGAAGCGGCGGTGGCCGGCGGCGGCCAGCCGCGACACCAGCATCCGGCCAGCTTCCAGATGGTCGCAGGTGACGGTGTTGACCGACTGGTCGCGCAAGGTGCGGTTGAACAGCACCAGCGGCATGTGGCGGCGCTCGAACTCGGCAATGTGCTCGTTCGACAGGCGGGCGGCGGCGATCACGCCATCGACCTGGAATTGCCAGACGTCGGCCAGCACGCGCTCGACATCGGACTCGCGCGCCAGCGGGAACAGCAGCACGCGCTTGCCCAGCTTGGTCAGCTGCTGGCTCAGTTCGGCCAGCAGTTCCGGGTAGTAGAGGTTGGCCTGGTTGGTGATCAGCACCGCGACCATGTTGGAGCGGCGCGTGATCAGGCTGCGCGCGGCGGCGTTGGGGATGTAGTCCAGCAGCGCGGCGGCCTTCATCACCCTGGCATGGGTGGACTTGGATACGCTGGCGCCGGGCTTGAAGCAGCGCGACACCGCCGATTGCGACACGCCCGCCACCAGCGCCACGTCATACGAGGTGACGCGGCGGGCTTCCCGGGCAATGCTGGCTTTGTGTTCGGTCGCGCAGACTTCGATTGTCGGCTTGGAATTGGTCATCGTCTCGTTACGTGCGTGGTGTTGCTTGCATCTTCGTTAGTTAATCGAGCATAATCAGAAACTTACTCAATGGCAATAATAATCGATTTTCTTTTAAGAAATATTGAGCCGGGTGTGGTCCCGCTGCAATTTTTCCTGAAAGACGGGGTTTTCTGATAAGATAACGCCCCTTTATTCACGTGAAGGGTCGACATGGCCATTGCTTGCGGCGTCGATTTTGGCACGTCAAATTCCACGGTGGGCTGGGTGCGTCCCGGACACCCGGTGATGCTGGGACTGGAAGACGGCAAGACCACCTTGCCGTCGGTGGTTTTCTTCAACGCCGAGGACGAAGAAGTCAGCTTCGGACGTGCAGCGCTGGCCGAATATCTGGCCGGCTACGAGGGGCGTTTGATGCGCTCCATGAAGAGTTTGCTCGGGACCAGTCTGATCGACGGTCAAACCGAGGTGGGCGGCCGCGCGCTGCCGTTCCGCGCGCTGCTGGCGCAATTCATCGGCGAGGTGAAGCGGCGCGCCGAGCAGTCGGCCGGCCGCCAGTTCACGTCGGCCGTGTTCGGCCGTCCCGTCCATTTCATCGACGACAGCAAGGAAAACGACCAGCTGGCCGAGGATACCCTGGCCGAGGTGGCCCGTTCGGTCGGCTTCAAGGACATCGCTTTCCAATTCGAGCCGATCGCCGCGGCCTTCGACTACGAGTCGCAGATCAGCCGCGAGGAACTGGTGCTGATCGCCGACATCGGCGGCGGCACCTCGGACTTTTCGCTGGTGCGCCTGTCGCCCGAGCGCGCCACCAGGAGCGAGCGCCGCGACGACATCCTGGCCAACGGCGGCGTGCACATCGGCGGCACCGACTTCGATAAATACCTGAGCCTGTCGTCCGTGATGCCGCTGCTGGGCTACGGCAGCCGCCTGCGCAACAACAGCGAAGTGCCGTCCAGCTACTTCTTCAACCTGGCGACCTGGCACACCATCAACCAGGCCTATACCAAGAAAATGTGGACCCAGCTGTCCGACCTGCTGCGCGATTCGGCCGAGCAGGAAAAGCTGGGCCGGCTGCAAAAGCTGATCGACCAGCGCGCCGGCCACTGGTTGGCGATGAAGGCGGAGGAGGGCAAGATCGCCCTGTCCGACGCCGCCAAGGTGCAGCTGGAGCTGGACCGCCTGTCGCCGCCGGTGAGCCTGGAGCTGGACCGCACGCAGTTCGACGACGCCATCGGCCACCTGGTCGGCTCGGTCGAGAACACCGTGCTCAGCCTGCTGCGCGACGCCGGCGTGGCGCCTGCCGACGTGGATACGGTATTCTTCACCGGCGGCTCCAGCGGCGTGCGCATGCTGCGCGAGCGCATCGGCGCGCTGGTGCCGTCGGCCCGCAAGGTCGAAGGCGACCTGTTTGGTAGTATCGGCGCCGGCCTGGCGCTGGATGCTGTCCGCAAGTTCGGCTAAATAAAAAGGAACACCATGCTCGACCAACCCATCGTCATGCTCGACTTCGAGACCACCGGCCTGTCGCCCGACATGGGCGACCGCATCACCGAGGTGGCGGCGTTGCGCATCGTCGGCGGCAAGGTGGTCGAGCGTTATGTCACGTTGATTAACTGCAATGTGCGGATACCTTCGTTCATCACCGGCCTGACCGGCATCACCCAGGCCATGGTCGACGGCGCGCCGCCGGTGTCGCAGGTGGTGCCGGAGCTGCTGGACTTTATCGGCAGCGACGCGCTGTCGGCCCACAACGCCAGCTTCGACGACAAGTTCCTGCGCGCCGAGGCGGCCCGGCTGGGACTGACGCCCGGCTACCAATCGCTGGTGTGCTCGCTGAAATTGTCGCGCCGCGTGTTCCCCAAGTTGTCGAGCTACAAGCTGGGCAATCTGTCGGGCGAGCTGGGCATCCGTTTCAAGAGCGCGGCCCACCGGGCCGAGTCCGATGCGGAAGTGGCGGCCGAAGTGCTGATCCACATCGGCAAGCACATCGGTTCGACCTACGGCATCGCCGGCGTCGATCCGGCCTTGCTGGTGGCGATCAACAAACTGGCGGCCGCCAAGGTGCACCAATTCCTCGAAAAACAAAAAGTCCGCTGAAAACCGCTAGCTCGCATTACAATACCGGCACTGATGGTCCGATAGTTGGTATTTTGTGAATATACGCCGCAACTTCTTGTATGTGCTGTTGTCGCTTCTGCTGGTGTTCTCCCAGCAGATGGGGTATTCGCACGCGCTGTCGCACGCCAGGACTGCGGCCGGCGTGCAGCAGGCCGCCGCGCAGCAGGACCAGGATGCCAGCAGCGGTATCGCCAAGCTGGGGCTGGATCACAATTGCGCGCAATGCCTGGCGTTTGCGCAGATCGCCTCCGCCGCCGACACCCATTTCTATTCCTTCCCGCTGGCTGCCAATACGTCGGTAGCCGTCACCCACACGCTGGCGCCGCTCGATTGCCGGCGCACCGTCTGCGGCTTCCGATCGCGAGCGCCGCCCGTCCTGTCCTGATCGCACGCCCTTGATCCGTCACCGCTGCCGTTCGCGCAGGGGGGCGGCTGATTGTAGCTATCTACAGGATTTGACATGTTGAAACACAAAGTGATGATGGCCGCCCTGAGCGTGGCCGCGGCGGCCCCGCAGGCCTATGCCGCAGATAAAAAGGAACAGAAGGAACTGGCTGAAATCCGCGCGGAGATCCGCCAGATGAAACAGGCCTACGAGGCGCGCTTGCAGGCGATGGAGCAGCGCTTGCAGCAGGCGCAGGCTGACAACGCCGCCGCCAAGGCGCAGATCGCGGCGATCGGTGCGGCGGCGCCGGCGCCGGCGGCTTCGGCGCCGGCCGCGGCCGCCGCGCCGGTGGCTGCCTATGTCGAAACGCCGGCCGCGCCTGCCAGCGCGGCGCCGGCCGGCGGCGCCAGCCCGGCCAGCAATCTGTTCAATCCGAACATCTCGATGATACTCGGCGGCACGCTGCAAAACCTGAAACAGGACCCGAGCCAATACCGCCTGCAAGGCTTCGCGCCGAGCGGCGGCGAGCTTGGTCCGGGCAAGCGCGGCTTCAACCTGGGCGAATCCGAGTTGACCATGGCGGCCAATATCGACCCGCAGTTCGCCGGCCAACTGACCTTTTCGCTGAGCGGCGAGAATGAAGTCAGTGTTGAAGAAGCGTTTGTCCAGACGCGCGCCATGGAGAACGGCCTGAACCTCAAGGCCGGCCGCTTCCTGTCGTCGATCGGCTATCTGAACGGGCAGCACGCCCACACCTGGGACTTTGTCGACGCGCCGCTGGCGTATCAGGCCTTCCTCGGCGGCCAGTACAAGCCGGACGGCGTGCAAGCCAAGTGGCTGGCGCCGCTCGACCAGTTCCTGGAAGTCGGCATGGAAGCCGGCAACGGCACGGCCTTCCCAGGCAACGACCGCAACAAGAACGGCGCCGGCGCCGTCAGCGTGTTCGCCCACCTTGGCGACGACATCGGCAACTCGTCCAGCTACCGCGCGGGGGTGTCCTACCTGCACACCGGCGCCGAGCAGCGCGCCTACCAGGACCAGGGCGTGAGCAACAGCTTCAGCGGCAAGTCGAACATGTGGATCGCCGACGCCATCTACAAATGGGCGCCGAACGGCAACCCGACCAACACCAACTTCAAGCTGCAGGGCGAGTATTTCCGCCGCAAGGAAAGCGGCACGCTGGACTACGCGCTCGAGACCGACGCGGCGGCCAGCGGCGGCTACCGCAGCGTGCAGTCGGGCTGGTATCTGCAGGGCGTCTACCAGTTCATGCCGACCTGGCGCGCCGGCCTGCGCTACGACCGGCTGTCGTCCGGCTCGCAGCGCATCGGCCTGATCGACAGCGGCGCTCTGGCCTGGGCCAAGCTGCCCATCCTCGAAGCCTACAACCCGTCGCGCAGCAGTTTCATGATCGATTACAGCCCGTCCGAATTCTCGCGCCTGCGCTTGCAGCTGGCGCGCGACCAGTCCCGTCCCGGTGTCACCGACAACCAGATTTTCCTTCAATACATCATGAGCCTGGGCACGCACGCTGCCCACTCGTTCTAAAGGAGCAGGCATGAAACGCACACTCAAACATCTGCTGGTCGCCGCGGCCTGCGTAGCGGCCACCTCGGCGCACGCCGCCATCAAGGTACTGGCCTGCGAGCCGGAATGGGAAGCGCTGACCAACGAACTCGGCGGCGACAAGGTCAAGGTCTCCAGCGCCACCAACGCGCTGCAAGACCCGCACCGCATCGAAGCGCGGCCGAGCCTGATCGCGCGCACGCGCAACGCCAAGCTGCTGGTGTGCACCGGGCTGGAACTGGAAGTGGGCTGGCTGCCGGTGCTGGTGCAGCAATCGGGCAACAGCAAGATCGCCGCCGGCCAGCCGGGCAACTTCGAGGCGGGCGCCTACGTGCCGCGTCTCGATGTGCCGGGCAAGGTCGACCGCAGCGAGGGCGATGTGCACGCCGCCGGCAATCCGCACATCCAGCAGAACCCGCACAATATCGCGCTGGTCGCCGTGGCGCTGGCCAAGCGCCTGGCCGAGCTGGACCCGGCCAACGCCGCCTACTATCAGGCGCGGCAGAAAGATTTCGCGGCGCGCTGGGATGCGGCCATGCTCAAGTGGGAGAAGCAGGCTGCGCCATTGAAAGGCGTGGCCGTGGTCGAACACCACAAGAACATGGAGTACCTGATGGGCTGGCTGGGCTTGCATCAGGTTGGCACGCTCGAACCTAAGCCTGGCGTGGAGCCGAGCGCCGCCCATTTGTCCGAGTTGCTGTCGCAGTTGCAGCGGGCCCCGGCCAAGATGGTGATACGCGCCGCCTACCAGGACGGCCGCGCTTCGCAATGGCTGTCCGAGCACGCGAAGATTCCGGCGGTGGTGCTGCCGTTCTCCGTCGGCGGCGACGACCAGAGCAAGGACTTGTTCGGCATGTTCGATTCGACTGTACAACGCTTGATGGATGCTAATAAATGAACGCGGAAATGCTTGATCTGATGATCATCCTGCCGGCCCTGCTGGCCGGCCTGCTGGTGCTGCTGACCCACGTGCCGCTGGGCGCGCAGGTGCTCAAACGCGGCATCGTGTTTATCGACCTGGCGATCGCGCAGATCGCGGCGCTGGGTGTGATCGTCGCCGGCGCCGCCGAGCTCGATCCGCAGAGCTGGGCCGTGCAGGCCGCCGCCGCCGCCGCCGCCGTGCTCGGCGCGCTGCTGCTGACGTGGACTGAAAAACGCTGGCCGGAAGTGCAGGAAGCGCAGATCGGCGTGATGTTCATCCTGGCCGCGACGGCCGGCCTGCTGCTGGTGGCGCATAACCCGCATGGCGGCGAGCATTTGCAGGACCTGCTGGCCGGCCAGATTCTATGGGTGCGCTACGAGCAGCTGCTGTTGCCGGCGATCGGCACGGTGGTGATTTGCGGCTTGCTGTTCTTCCTGCGGGAACGCCTGAGCCGGCTGGGTTTCTACCTGATCTTCGCGCTGGCGGTCACGGCCTCGGTGCAGCTGGTGGGGGTGTACCTGGTGTTCACCAGCCTGATCGTTCCCGGCCTGGCGGTGCGCCACTATGTCGGCAAGAAACGCCTGGTGCTGGCCTACCTGATCGGCGCCGCCGGCTACGCCAGCGGCCTGGTCTTGTCGACGCTCTACGACTTGCCGTCGGGCGCCCTGATCGTCTGGTGCCTGACGATAATAGCCATTGCCGTCTACGCATTTGGCCCCAAACCGAATGGCGCGCGGCGCGTGGCCCATCACTAGAAACGATATCATTTCACTATGACTCGTTTGAGCGTAGTCAAACCCGAGCCGGTGCCGCGTTTTACACTTTAACCAACATTGTTGTGGTGTTGGCCAGAGGTGTACCATGAAGAATCAAAGCTCGGCGAGGGCAGCTTACGACACTTTTCTATGGTACCGGGAGGCGGCCGAGCGCGGCAATCCCTACGCCCAGTTCAATCTGGGCCTGGTCTATAAAAAGGGGCAGGATGTGGCGCGCGACGAGGTCCGCGCCTTCTACTGGATGTCCAAGGCGGCCCGGCAGGGGCTGGCGTTCGCGCAGAATCACCTGGGCGTGATGTACTTCAACGGCCGTGGCGTCGCCCATAACGACCAGGAGGCGGTGCGCTGGTTTCGCGCGGCGGCCCTGCAGGGCGAGGTCTCGGCCCAGCAAAATCTCGGGCAGATGTACAAGAAGGGGCGCGGCGTGGCGCGCAACGACGAAACCGCCTTGTCGTGGTTCTACCGCGCCTCCGAGCAGGGTGTCGCCAGCGCGCAGACTTTGCTGGGCGAGGCCTATGTGCACGGCCACGGCGTGCGCCGCAACTATCCGCTGGCCCTGGCCTGGTTCCGCAAGGCGGCGCTGCAAAACGATGCCAGCGCCCAGCTCAATCTCGGTTTGATGTACAAGCACGGCCACGGTGTGGCGCGCAGCGACGGGCAGGCGCTGGCCTGGTTCCGGCAGGCCGCCGCACAGGGCTGCGCCGTCGCGCAGCGGCTGGTGGGCGTGGCCTATGCCGAGGGGCAGGGCGTGGCGGCCGACCAATTGCGTGCCTACGCCTGGCTGTTGCGGGCGGCGGAACAGGAAGACGCCGACGCGCAATTCAATCTCGGCATCATGCTGGCCAACGGCAAGGGCGTGGACCGCGACGACGAGCTGGCCTTCAGCTGGTATCGCCGCGCCGCCGAGTCCGGCCATGTGCTGGCGCAGTACAACCTCGGCGGCATGTACGCGCGCGGGCGCGGCGTGGCGCGCGACGAACAGCGGGCGCTGGAATGGTACCGCCTGGCGGCCGAGCAGGGGGCGCCGAATGCCCAGTTCAATGTCGGCGTGATGTACGCCAACGGCCACGGCGTGGCCAAGGACGAGGCGCGGGCGGTGGCCTGGTATCGCTGCGCGGCCGAACAGGGCGACGCCAGCGCGCAGAACAATCTCGGCGTGATGTACGCCAACGGCCTGGGCGTGGCGCGCGACGAGGAGCTGGCTGTGAGCTGGTACGGCAAGGCGGCCGAGCAGGGCCATGCGCTGGCGCAGTTCAACCTGGGCGGCATGTATGGCAGCGGGCGCGGGGTGGCGCGCGACGATGAAACATCCTGCATGTGGCTGACCCTGGCCGCCGAGGCCAGCGAACTGGCGGCGGCCAGCAACCGCAAGAAATCCGACCTGGACCTGACGCCGCAGGCAATGGAGGCGGCCAACGAAGAGGCGCGCCGCTGGCGGGCCGCCCATGCGACGCAGGTGCGTCCGGCTTGAATCGCTCAGTTGGCTTGTTGGCGGCGGTCGACGAACAGGCTGTTGCCGTGGATCTTCTTGGCTTGTCGCTTCGATTCCGTCGCGGCGGTGGCGATCTGGTGGTGCGTGTAGTACTGGCGGGGTTCGACGCGGATCGCGCCGATGGACAAGCTCATCAGCGAGTAAAACACTTTCTTGCCCTGGCGGTCTTCGCTGATGTAGCCGCCGCGCTCGCGGTCTTCGATGCTGTAGAAATCCTGCACCTGCCGCTCGAACTCCTCCAGGATGCGTTTGCAGCGGGCCTCCCAGTCTTCGCTCTGGAACAGGATCATGAAGTCGTCGCCGCCGATGTGGCCGACGAAGTCGCGGTCGGCGTCGGTGCGTTCGCTGAGCAGGCGGCCGGTCAGCTGGATCACGTCGTCGCCGCGGCGGTAGCCGTAGACATCGTTGAACGGCTTGAAATGGTCAAGGTCGAAATAGCAGACCCAGAACCGCGTGCCGCTTTCCAGCAGGCGGTCGATATGCTCGTTGATCGGCACATTGCCCGGCAGCTGGGTCAGCGGATTGGCGTAGCGCGCGGCGTTGATCTGCATCTGCGTGATCTCGCGCATCAGGTCGTGGCCCGTGCCCATGCCCAGGTAGCGCCCCTGGTCGGTGATGATGAAGCCGTTGAACAGCTGCTGGGCGTCGGCCTGTATCATGCGGAAGCTCAGGTCTTGCAGGCTGGTGTCCTTGTCGGCGACCAGCGCATTGCTGTCCATGAACTGCTTGCACGATTTCTTGCCGTACAGCTCGCGCTGGTAGGGGCGGGCGAAGTGCTCGATCATGTCGAAGCGGCTGACCAGGCCCAGCGGCACGCCGTCGTCCACCACCGGGACGATCAGCAGCTTGGGATGGCGCACGAAGATATTGTACAGCTCGTTGTTGTTCATGCTGGACGGCACCGAGTCGGTCTGGTGCAGCAGCTTGTAGATGCTGGCGCCGTTCCTTTCCGCGCCGCGCTGCGGATAGACCGCAACGCCGTTGCGGGCCAGCGCCTTGACCACCTCGGCCGGCGCGGCGCGCGCCGGCTGGGCGTGCGGCCGGCCCAGATGGTAGCCCTGGCCGAAGGCGACGCCGACATCGCGCAGCACCAGCAGCTCGGCCTGGGTCTCGATGCCCTCGGCGATCACCAGCGTGTTGGACTTCTCGGCGATCTCCTGGATCGAGCGCACGAACTGCAACTTGACCGGATCGTGGTTGATGCCCTGGATGAAATGCATGTCGATCTTGACATACTCGGGCCGCAGCTCCGACCACAGCCGCAGGCTGGAGAAGCCTTCGCCGAGGTCGTCGATGGCGATCTGGAAGCCCATGTTACGGTAATGCAGCACCGCTTCGCGCATCAGTTCGTAGTCGTAGGTCGGCTGGTTTTCGGTCAGCTCGATGATGACGCGGTCCGGGTTGATGCCGATCTGGTGGATGTATCCCAGCGTCTCGCCGTGCGGCGCGTCGCGTTGCAGCAGGCATTCCGGGCTGACGTTGAGGAACAGCTTGCCGGGCAGCCCAAGCTCGGCAAAGCGCTCCAGCACCACCCGCCGGCACAGGTGCTCGACCTCGACCGTCAAGCCGTTGGCGCGCGCCACCTTGAACAGATTCATCGGCGCGTGCAGGGGACTGTCGGACGGCCCCCGTATCAAACCCTCATACGCGATGATTTCACCGCTCTGCATGTGTACAATTGGCTGGAACAGCGCGCTCAGCTGGCGGCGCGCCAGGATCTCGTACAGATGGGCGCGCAACACTGCCTCCTCGTCCTCGGCCCTGGGCGGAAGATAGAGGATATTGGGGCTGAGGACGGAATTCACGGTGAATGCTTGCCAAAGGTCGGTTTAACCGCGCAATGTTAATTGCCTTTTGTGACTGTGTGATGACCTGCGGAAATAATTCGCGACAAACTGCGAAAAACCGTGCCGTAGACTATTGCCCACGCGCTACAATCTAATTTGACCAACCATCGTTTCCTCGAGATCAGGCTATCCATGTACCGTCACGCCACCCGCCAGACCCTGTCCACCTTGCTGTTGCTGAGCGCGGCGAGCGCCGGCGCCACCGGCATCACGGTGCAGGTGCAGGATGCCGGCGGCAAGGCGCTGGCCGACACCGTGGTCTATGTCGAGCCGGAAAGTGGCGCGGCCAGCGGGCGGGCGCCGGCCACGGCGGAAATCGAGCAGAAGGGGCTGAAATTCATGCCCCTGGTCAGCGTGGTCCAGACCGGCGCCAAGATCTTCTTTCCGAACAACGACAAGGTCAGGCACCACATCTATTCGTTCTCGCCGGCCCACAAGTTCGACCAGAAACTGTACTCCGGCCAGTCGGCCACCCCGCAGGTGTTCGACAAGGCCGGCACGGTCGTGCTCGGTTGTAACATCCATGACAAAATGCTGGCCTATGTCAAGATTGTCGATACGCCGTACTTCGCCAAGACCGACGCCGCCGGCGCCGCCCGCATCGAATTGCCGGCCGGCGGCACATACGTGGTCAAGGCCTGGCACTACAACACGGTCGGCGGCGCCACGCCCGAGCAGATGGTGACGGTGAAGGCGGGCGAAGCGCCGGCCAGCGCCGCCTTCAGGCTGCCGATGAAACCGGTTGTGGCCGACGACCCGTCGTCGTCCACTCTTTAAGGGAAAGCCCGAGCATGCGCATGCGCTTCCGCAGCCTGGAGAGCCGGATCGTCACACTGTTCCTGGTGTTGATCGTGGCGGTGCAGGTGATCGGCCTGCTGGTGATACAGCGCGGCATCGACAACAATGCGCGCCTGTCCATCAGCAGCGAGCTGGGCAACGGCGCCAAGGTGTTCCGCCGCCTGCTGGAGCAGAACGCGCAGAACCTGCGCTTCGGCGCCCGTCTGCTGGCGCGCGATACCGCTTTTGTGGCCACCATCGGCAACAACGACGAGAACGATCGCGGCACCATCCTGTCCGCGCTGGACAACAGCGGCAAGCGCATCAAGGCTTCGCTGTCGATGCTGATCAGCGCCGACCGCAAGATCAGTGTCGCCACCAACAACGGCCAGGCGGCCGCGCTGGAGCAGCAGGTGGCCGGCATGCTCGATGCCGCCGAGTCCTCGGTGGGCGCCAGCGGCATCGCCATCGTCGAACACCGGCCTTACCAGATCGTCGTCATGCCCATCCTGGCGCCGCGGACGATAGGCTGGATCGTCATGACCTTCCCGATCGACCGCCAGCTGGCCGGCGACATGCGCGAAATCAGCGCGCTCGATACCGCCGTGCTGACCCGTGACGCGCAAGGCAAATGGCTGGCCGTGGGCTCGACCTTCGCCGGCCCGGTGACGCAGAGCGTGGTGGCGCAGCTGCAAGCCTTGCCCGGCACCCCGGTCGGCCCGTTCGACCTGTCGCTGTCGGCCGGCCAGTACAGCGCGCGCCTGCTGGCGATCGGCCGGGATGGCGGCCAGACCGCCAACGTCCTGCTGGCCCGCTCGATCGACGAGGCGACAGCGGAATACAGCCGTCTTGAGCGCTGGCTGATCGGCCTGACGCTGGGCGGCATCCTGGTCTCGGCGCTGGCCATCGTGTTCACCGCCAAGCGCATCGCCCAGCCGATCAGCGAGCTGGCCGTCACCGCCAGACGCCTGGAGCAGGGCGATTACAAAGGCCAGATCGATACCAGCCGCGAAGACGAAATCGGCGCGCTGGCCCACGCGTTCGACGCCATGCGCGAGGGGATCGCCAAGCGCGAACAGGAGATCCGCCGCCTGGCGTACTGGGACACGCTGACCAACCTGCCGAACCGCGCGCAGTTCGTGCTGCTGTTGAACGACGCGCTGGCCAATGCCGCCAAGCGCGAGGAAACCGTGTTCGTGCTGATGATGGACCTGGACCGCTTCAAGCACGTCAACGACGTGATGGGCCACAGCTTCGGCGACGCCTTGCTGCGCCAGGTGGCCGGCCGCTTGCAGCTGCTGCTGGCCAATCGGCGGCAATCGTCGGCCCAGGTGGCGCGCCTGGGCGGCGACGAATTCGCAGTGCTGCTGCCGTCGTCCGACCTCGATGCCGCCCGGCGCGTGGCGGCCGAGATCCTGCAGGCGCTGGAGACGCCGTTGTCGCTGGAAGACCAGACGGTGGACATCGGCGCCGGCCTGGGCGTCGCCGGCTACCCGGAGCACGGCAACGACGGCGAGGCGCTGCTGAGCATGGCCGAGGTGGCGATGTACGCGGCCAAGCAGCGCAACGACGGCGCCGTGGTGTACGACCCGGCGATGGACAAGTCCAGCGAGAAGAGCCTGTCGCTGCTGACGGAGCTGCGCAACGCCATCGAACGCAACGAGTTTCGCCTGCACGTGCAGCCCAAGATCAGGCTCGACACCGGTGAGGTGGTGGGCATGGAAGCGCTGGTGCGCTGGGCGCACCCCGAGCGCGGCAACGTGTTCCCCGACGAGTTCATTCCCTTCGCCGAGCAGACCGGCTTTATCCGCGTGCTGACCCGCTGGGTGATGGAGAAGTCGGCGGAGCTGTGCCAGGAGCTGGCGGCCAAAGGCTATCCGCTCAAGGTCTCGGTCAACCTCTCCACGCGCGACCTGCTGGACCAGGACCTGCCGGCCAAGTTTGCCGAAACGCTGGCGCGTTACCAGCTCGCTCCCGGCTCGTTCTGCCTGGAGATCACCGAGAGCGCCATCATGGACGATCCGGTGCGCGCCCAGCACACGCTGGAGCGGCTGAGCGCCATGGGTGTCGATTTGTCGATCGACGATTTCGGCACCGGCTATTCGTCGCTGGCCTACCTCAAGCGCCTGCCGGTCAATGAGCTGAAGATCGACAAGTCCTTTGTGCTGAACATGGAGAACGACATCGGCGACACCAAGATCGTCCGCTCCACCATCGACCTTGGCCACAACATGGGCCTGCGCGTGGTGGCCGAGGGCATCGAGAGCGAGGCCGTGTGGCGCCTGCTGGCCGATCTGGGCTGCGACCAGGGGCAGGGCTACTTCATGAGCCGTCCCATCCCCGGCGACCAGCTGATCGCGTGGCTGGAGAAGTGGCAAGCGCCGGCCGCCAAGGTGGGGCCGGACTACAGCGCCATTGATATCGGCAGCTGAATTTCCTGCGCGCCGCATCCTGCCCGATCCCGGATATTTGCATTTCGGTTGGCTGAATCTGCATTACGTCGCATTGTCTGTTACACCACTTCGCGGCCTCCTTAAGCTAGCGCGATTCCAACTATCTCAGGAGGCCCCATGCAGCGCCTGCTCGCCGGTATCTTTGTCGCCGCCGTGTTTCACGCTAACGTCTTCGCCGCTGAATCGCCCGGACCGGCCTTCATGCCTGGCGCATTCAAGCTGCAAAGGGGGCAGCCGAACGAGCTGATGGTGCTTGGCACCGCCCATCTGTCGCAGTTGCCGAAGTCCTTCGATCCCGTCAATCTGAGCCTGTTGTTGGACCGTCTCGCGGGCTGGCAGCCCAAGGCCATCGCCATCGAGGCGCTGTCCGGGGCGCAGTGTGCGTATTTGCGCAGCTACCCGGAACGTTATGACGATACCGTCAAGACCTATTGCTGGGACCCGGCGCCGGCCGCCGGCGCCACCGGCCTGGACGTGCCGGCCGCAACCGCGCAAGTGGACCGGATGCTGGCAGCGTGGCCGGCGGCGCCGACCGCAGGCCAGCGGCGCAAGCTGGCGTCGCTGTTCCTGGCGGCGGGCGAACCCGCCTCCGCGACGGTGCAATGGCTGCGCTTGCCCGCCAACGAGCGGCGCGCCGGCGACGGCCTGAATGACACGCTGGTGGAAATCCTGGACAAACTGCGTCAACAGCGCAATGAGGATTATCTGATCGCCGCGCCGCTCGCGGCCCGCTGCGGCCATGAGCGGGTCTACCCGATGGACGATCACAGCGCCGACGCCAATGTCGCCGATGAAAAGGCCTACGGCGCGGCGATCATGAAAGCCTGGGACAACCCGTACAACGCGACGCGCAAGCGCCAGGACGATGCCTTGCGCGGCGGCTTGGGGACAGCGGCCGGCGTATTGGCGCTTTATCGCGGGTTCAACGCCGCCGACGCCGCCGAACTGGTCTTCCGCGGCGATTTCGGCGCGGCGCTGGAAGAACCGTCGCCCCAGCACTTCGGCCGCGGCTATGTCAGCTACTGGGAGACGCGCAATCTGCGGATGGCCTCCAACATCCGCGAGGCCTCCGCCTTGCAAGCCGGCGGCCGTACCCTGGTGGTCGTCGGCGCGTCGCACAAGGGCTACCTGGAGGCCTACCTGAACGCGATGCACGACGTGCGCATCGTCAGCACGGACAGCATCCTGCGCGCCGAATAAAACATGCCGATATCGCTTTCCTATCATTGCTTATTTGTCACAAAGCAAGCTATGATCGACCGCGTGACGCGTGGTGGTTGCTGGTGTCATAGAGCCCCCGGCGGTACCGTAGCCCGGACCGCCGCTCCCGAATATTCTTCGATCTTATGGACTTTCGCATGAAGCATTTGAAATGCGCGGCCCTGGTGGCCGCCGTGCTGCTGGCGCACAGCGCCTCCGCCCAGACCTGCGCCGTTTCCGGCCCCGGCTTGAACTATCCCGTCACCCGCACCGTCGATCAGACCGACGACTACCACGGCGTCAAGGTGGCCGATCCCTACCGCTGGCTGGAAGACGCCAACAGCGACGAGACCCACGCCTGGGTCGTCGCCCAGAACAAGCTGACGCAGGACTACCTGTCGCAAATCCCCGGCCGCAACGCCATCAAGACCCGCCTGACCAAGCTGTGGAACTTCGAACGTTTCAGCGTGCCGTTCAAGGAAGGCGGCCGCTATTTCTACAGCCGCAACGACGGCCTGCAAAACCAGGCCGTGCTGTACACGATGAAGACGCTGGCCGACGTGCCGCGCATGCTGCTCGATCCGAACACGCTGGCCGCCGACGGCACCGTCGCCCTGGCCGGCCTGGCGGTGAGCCCGAACGGCAAATACCTCGCCTACAGCACTGCGGCCTCCGGCTCGGACTGGAACGAGATCAAGGTGCGCGAGATCGACAGCGGCAAGGACGTCGAAGACCACATCAAGTGGGTCAAATTCTCCAGCACAGCATGGCTGCACGACGGTTCCGGCTTCTTCTACAGCCGCTACGACGAACCGAAGGAAGCGACCAAGCTGGCCGACGTCAACTACTTCCAGAAGCTGTACTTCCACAAGATCGGCACGCCGCAAAGCGCGGACACGCTGGTCTACGACCGGCCCGACCACAAGGACTGGGGCTTCGGCGGCGAAGTCACCGAGGATGGCCGCTTCCTGATCATCACCGCCTCGCAGGGCACGGAGAACAAGAACCGCGTCTACTACAAGGACCTGTCGCGCAAGGACGCCAAGGTGGTGCCGCTGCTGGAGGACTTCGACGCGTCGTATAACTTCATCGGCAACGATGGCATGGTGTTCTGGTTCCGCACCGAACGCAATGCGCCGCGCGGCCGCATCGTCGCCATCGACACCCGCAAGCCGGGTGTGCTGAACTGGAAGCAGATCGTGCCGGAAACCGCCAACACCATGGTGTCGGCGTCGATCGTCAACAACCAGCTGCTGGTGGACTATCTGAGCGACGCCCACAGCCTGGTCAAGGTGTTCGATCTGAAAGGCAAGCCGCTGCATGATCTGGAATTGCCAGGCCTGGGTTCCGCCGGTGGCTTCGGCGGCAAGCGCGGCGATGCCGAGACCTTCTATTCGTACACCAGCTTCACCACGCCGACCACCATCTACCGCTACGACCTGAAGACCAACAAGAGCAGCGTGTACCGCCAGCCTAAAGTGGACTTCGATCCGGCCGCGTTCGAAACCCGCCAGGAGTTCTTCACCAGCCGCGATGGCACCAGGGTGCCGATGTTCATCGTCTCCAAAAAAGGCCTGAAGCTCGACGGCAGCAACCCAACTTACCTGTATGGCTACGGCGGTTTCAATATTTCGCTGACGCCGTCGTTCTCGGTGGCCAATCTGGCGTGGCTGGAAATGGGCGGCGTCTACGTGATGGCCAACCTGCGCGGCGGCGGCGAGTACGGCGAATCCTGGCACGCGGCCGGCACCAAGCTGCAAAAGCAGAACGTGTTCGACGACTTCATCGGCGCGGCCGAATGGCTGGTCGCGCACAAGGTGACGTCGCCGGCCAAGCTGTCCATCGGCGGCGGCAGCAACGGCGGCCTGCTGGTTGGCGCGGCGATGACGCAGCGTCCTGAGTTGTTCGCGGCGGCGATCCCGCAGGTCGGCGTGCTCGATATGCTGCGCTTCCATAAATTCACCATCGGCTGGGCGTGGACTTCGGACTACGGCTCGTCCGACAACGCCGACGAGTTCAAGGCGCTGGTCAAGTACTCGCCGCTGCACAACCTGAAGAAGGGCACCTGCTACCCTGCGACCATGATCACCACCGCCGACCACGATGACCGTGTGGTGCCGGCGCATAGCTTCAAGTTCGCCGCCACCGCGCAGGCCGACCAGGCCGGCGCCGCGCCCATCTTGATCCGCATCGACAGCAAGGCGGGCCATGGCGCCGGCAAGCCGACCACCAAGCAGATCGAGGAAGTGGCGGACCGCTGGGGCTTCCTGAGCCGCGCGCTGAAGATGGATGGCGTTACGGAGGCCGTCAAAGCGGCAGGCCAGCAGTGAGGGCCGCGCGCACCGTCATTCCCGCGCAGGCGGGAATCCATGCTGCGGCACTGACCATGGGACTTATGGATACCCGCCTGCGCCGGAATGACGCATTGGCGGTAATTCGAGATGGCCTGCTGTGCGCCATCCTGATGCTGGGCGTGGCGCCGATGGCGGCGGCGCTGGCGGCAGCTACCGAAGGCGCGCCCGCGTCGTCGGCCAAGAAAATCGCCGATGTCACGCGCGGCCTGCAATCGCAGCCGGGCTTCATCGACCTGTGGCGCGATACGGACAAGGGCAGGGTGCTGCTGTCCGTATCGGCGCTGGAGCAGCCCTTTCTGCTGTTGAGCTCCTTGCCCTATGCGCTGGGCTCGAACGATGTCGGCCTCGATCGCGGCCAGCCGGGCCAGATGCGCATGGTGCATTTTGAAAAGCACGGCGCACGTCTGTTCCTCGTGCAGCAAAATACCAATTTCATCGCCGCCTCGGCGGACAAGGATGAACGCGCCGCCGTTGCCGAATCGTTCGCCAGCGGCGTGCTGTGGTCCGGCGAAATCCTCGCCAGCGAAGGCGAACGCCATCTGATCGACTTCTCCAGTTTCCTGCTGGCGGACCGGCACGGCGTCGGCGCGCGGCTGGCCGCCACCAAGCAGGGCGCGTACCAGATCGATGCGGCGCGCAGCGCGGTGCTGGCGGAGCAGGCCAAAGCCTTCCCGGACAACGTCGAACTGGAAGCGCTGCTGACTTTCGCCGGTCCGGGACAAGCGGAGTATGTGCGCCAGGTTGCGGCCAACGCCAGCAGCCTGTCGCTGCGCCAGCGCATCAGCATGGTGCGCCTGCCTGCGGCGGGCTGGCGACCGCGCAGCTATCATCCATATTCCGGCGGCTTCGATGTCAACTACTACGATTTCGCCACGCCGCTCGCCAGCAGCGTCGACGTGCACTGGCAGGTGCGCCACCGGCTTGAGAAAACCGATCCCTCCGCTGCGGTCAGCACCGTCAAGAAGCCCATCGTCTACTACGTCGACCGTGGCGCGCCGGAGCCGGTGCGCTCGGCGCTGATCGCCGGCGCTTCATGGTGGGCCAGCGCCTTCGAGAAGGCCGGCTTCAAGGACGCCTACCGCGTCGAGCTGCTGCCCGAAGGCGTGGATGCGATGGACATCCGCTACAACGTGATCCACTGGGTGCACCGCGCCACGCGCGGCTGGTCCTACGGAAACGCGCTGGCCGATCCCCGCACCGGCGAGATAATCCGCGGCGCTGTCACGCTAGGCTCGCAGCGCGTGCGCCAGGACATCCTGATCGCCGAAAGCCTGCTCGCGCCATATGGCAGGAACGCCCCGGCCGACAAGCAGAAACTGGCCGAGGCGATGGCGCTGGCGCGCCTGCGCCAGCTGGCCGCACACGAGGTCGGCCACACGCTGGGTTTCGCGCACAACTTCGCGGCCAGCCGCAGGGGCAATGGCTCGGTGATGGATTATCCGCACCCCATCCTCAAGCTGGACGCCAAGGGCAACGTCGATATCGCCGATGCCTACGGCGTTGGCGTCGGCCCGTGGGACGACTACATCGTCAAGTACATCTACGGCGATTTCGGCAGCGGCGCGCAAGAGCAGGCCGCTCTGGCCAAGCTGCGCGCCGAGGCCCGCGCGGCCGGCATGCTGTACTCCAGCGACCAGGACGACCGCTCGCCCGGCTCCAGCCACCCCGACGGCCTGCTGTGGGACTTCGGACCGGACTCGCTCAAGACCTGGGACCAGCTGGGCGCAGTGCGCCAGCGCGCGCTGCAAACCTTCTCGGTCGACGTGCTGCCCGACGCCCGCCAGATCGGCGAGCTGGAAGCGCGGCTGGTGCCGGTCTACCTGCTGCAACGCTATCAAGGCGAAGCGCTGGCGCGCCTGATTGGCGGCGGCGATTTCGATTACGCCAGCAGCGGCGACGTCAAGGCCGGCCTGGCCAGGGCCGGCATCAAGGCCACGCCGGCCGCCGTGCAGCGCCAGGCCCTGAACCGCCTGGCGGACAGCCTGCGCGCCGAATACCTGGCGCTGCCGGCCGGCGTGCTCGATATCCTGACGCCGCCGGCGATGGGCCATGAACGCAGCCGCGAGTACTTCGCCACCCGCATGGACACCGTGTTCGACGCCTTTTCGATCGCCGAGGCGGGCGCCGCGCAGACGGCCGGCTTCCTGCTCGAGCCGGCCCGCATCAACCGCGTCGCCTGGCAGCACGCGCGCGATGCGCAGCAGCCGGGCGTGCAGGAATTGCTGTCGCTGCTGTTGCAAAAAACCTGGAAGCGCGAGCCGGTGCCGGCCTCCGTGGCCGGCGGCGAGGCGGTGCAGCTGGCCGCCAACTGGGTGGTGATCGACGCCACCTTGGACCTGCTCGATGGCGGCAAGCTGCACCCGCAGGTGGACGCGGAAGTGCGCCAGTCCGTTCGCGAGCTGGCGCTATGGCTGCGAAAGAACCCGGGCAAGGGCGTCACCGCCGACAGCCGCAAGCAGGCGGCCGGACTGATTGCCGCCTACCTGGCCGATCCGCGCAGCGTCAAACTGCGCGCCATGCCGGCCATTCCGCCGGGCGCGCCGATCTGAGCCCCAAGCCGTGCGCACCAAAATGACGCCTTATTTCGGTGCGCACGGGCTTGGTGCATGTTCATGCACAAAATAAAAACACCTTCAAATCAAGCACTTAAAATTTGCACCAAATTGGAACGAAACTTGCTTTTATCAGTGCTCGTTGTCAATTTTTGCATTATTTTGGGGAGAATTTTTGATGGGTGGATACAAAGACGGCGCCGATGCATTGTTCATATTGCTTGGCGCCATCATGATTTTGGCCATGCATGCCGGCTTCGCGTTCCTGGAGCTGGGCACGGTGCGCAAGAAAAACCAGGTCAACGCGCTGGTCAAGATCCTGGTGGATTTCGCGGTGTCGACGATCGCCTACTTTTTCGTCGGCTACAGCATCGCCTACGGCGTCAATTTCTTCGCCTCGGCCGAGGTGCTGGCCGCCAAGAACGGCTATGAGCTGGTCAAATTCTTCTTCCTGCTGACCTTTGCCGCCGCCATCCCGGCGATCATCTCGGGCGGCATCGCCGAACGGGCGCGCTTCCATCCGCAATTGATCGCCACCGCGCTGCTGGTTGGCCTGGTGTACCCGTTCTTCGAGGGGATCGTCTGGAACCACCGCTTTGGCGTGCAGGAGTGGCTGGCGTCCGCATTTGGCGCCGAGTTCCATGACTTCGCCGGTTCGGTGGTGGTGCATGCGGTCGGCGGCTGGATCGCGCTGCCGGCGGTGCTGCTGCTGGGCGCGCGCCGTGGACGCTACATGAAGAACGGCGCCATCGCAGCCCATCCGCCGTCGTCGATTCCCTTCCTGGCGCTGGGCGCGTGGATCTTGACGGTGGGCTGGTTCGGCTTCAACGTCATGAGCGCGCAGGCGCTCGACAAGATGAACGGCCTGGTCGCCGTCAACTCGCTGATGGCCATGGTCGGCGGCACGCTGGTCGCGCTGCTGATGGGGAAGAACGATCCCGGCTTCGCCTACAACGGCCCATTGGCCGGCCTGGTGGCCGTCTGCGCCGGCTCCGACCTGATGCACCCACTGGGCGCGCTGGCGACCGGCTGCATCGCGGGCGCCGTGTTTGTCTGGATGTTCACCCTGGCGCAGAACAAATGGAAGATCGACGACGTGCTGGGTGTGTGGCCGCTGCACGGCCTGTGCGGCGCCTGGGGCGGCATCGCGGCGGGCATCTTCGGCCAGAAGGCGCTGGGCGGCATCGGCGGCGTGTCGTTCGCCGCACAGCTGGGTGGCACCTTGCTGGGCGTGGCGATCGCGCTGGCGGGCGGTTTCGCCATCTACGGCGTGCTGAGGGCCACGCTGGGCCTGCGCCTGGACCCGGAAGAGGAGTTCCAGGGCGCCGACCTGGCTATCCACCGCATCAGCTCCACGCCGGAGCGTGAATCGAACTGGTAGCAATTAACGGTGTATCACCACCAGCAGCGCCTTCGCCTCGGTCTTGCCGACGTTGCGGATGATGTGCTGCTGGTCCCCTGGGTAGCGCGCCGTGCTGCCCAGCTTCATCTTCTTTTTGTCCGGTCCGACCTCCACTTCCACTGTCCCGTGCAGCAGTGTCAGGTGCTCCTGCGCGCCGGGATCGTGTCCTTGCGAAGCCAGCTCGCCACCCGGCGCCAGCGTCAGTTCATACCACTCATATTTGCTGGCCAGTTCCAGCGGACCCAGGATGCGCAGCACATATCCGGCGTGATGGCCGGGCAGGGTGGGGATCTCGTGCGCCTCGATCACGCGGACGGTCTCCGTCTGCCGCTCCGCCGTCGCCAGCAATTCGCCGATCTGCACGCCCAGCGCATTGGCCAGCCGCCAGGTGATGGCGATGGTCGGATTCGCCTTCTCACGTTCAATTTGGGACAGCATTGATTTGGAGACGCCGGCGATGCGCGACAGATCCTCCAGTGTCAGGCCACGGGCCAGGCGCAGCCGCTGGAGGGCGGCGCCGACTTCTGGAGGTGCATTCGTCGAAACGGGTGTTTTCATTGTTTTATTCGGCAGATGGGCTAAATTTCAAGTGAATCGCTGCGCGCGCACGGCTTGCGTGGCGCACTGGTGTTCTGTAAAATTCGATATATTGAATTTGAGTTCGACATAACGGATTTCGCATAAGGCAGTGTAATTGCGGTGAAATCGTACCACACACAAGGACCCATCATGACCATTCCAGCTAAAACCACCTTCTTCAGCGGCCTGCAACAGAACCTCGACCAATTGCGCGAGCAGGGCCTCTACAAGCCAGAGCGCGTGCTGGCTTCGCGCCAGGGCGCGGAAGTGACGAGCGAAGATGGTCGAATGCTGATCAATATGTGCGCCAACAACTACCTGGGCCTGTCCGGCCAGGAATGGGTGGCGCAGGCCGCCATCGAGGCGACCGAGAAATATGGTTACGGCCTGTCGTCGGTACGTTTCATCTGCGGCACCCAGACCGTGCACAAGCAGCTGGAGCAGGCGATCTCCAAGTTCCTGGGCACCGAGGACACGATCCTGTACGCCGCCGCCTTCGACGCCAACGGCGGCGTGTTCGAGCCGCTGTTCGACGAAAACGACGCCATCATCTCGGACGCGCTGAACCACGCCTCCATCATCGACGGCATCCGCCTGTGCAAGGCGGCGCGCTTCCGCTACGCCCACAACGACATGGCCGACCTGGAAGTGCAGCTGCAAGCGGCGGCCGGCAAGCGCCATAAAGTGATCGTCACCGACGGCGTGTTCTCGATGGACGGCACCATCGCCCAGCTGGACAAGATCTGCGACCTGGCCGACCAATACGGCGCGCTGGTGATGATCGACGAATGCCACGCCTCCGGCTTCATGGGCGCGACCGGCCGCGGCACCCACGAGCACCACAACGTCATGGGCCGTGTGGACATCATCACCGGCACCCTGGGCAAGGCCCTGGGCGGCGCGATGGGCGGCTTCACCTCGGCGCGCAAGGAAGTGATCGACATGCTGCGCCAGAAATCGCGTCCTTACCTGTTCTCGAACACGCTGGCGCCATCGATCGCCGGCGCCTCGCTGGCCGTGCTGCAAAAGCTGTCGGAATCGACCGAGCTGCGCGACCGCCTGCACGAAAACACCGCCTTCTTCCGCAAGGAGATCGAACGTATCGGCTTCACCATCAAGCCGGGTACGCACCCTGTAGTTCCTGTCATGTTGTTCGACGCGCCCGTCGCGCAGAAATTCGCGGCGCGAATGTATGAGCTGGGCGTTCTGCTCAGCGGCTTCTTCTACCCGGTGGTCCCGATGGGCCAGGCCCGCGTGCGCGTCCAACTGTCCGCGGCCCACACCCGCGAACAGCTGGAAACCGTGCTCAAAGCATTCGAACAGGCAGGCCGCGAGCTCGGCCTGCTGAAGAACTAAAACATGAATATCGTCAGGAACAATAATATGAACACGCAAGAACGCATCCTCGTCATCGGCGCCAACGGTCAGATCGGCAGCGAGCTGGTGGAGGCACTGGCCGCCCAGCACGGCGCGCAGAACGTCATCGCCGCCGACATCAGCCCGACCAATCTTTACAACGCGGCGCGCTACACCACGCTCAACGTGCTGGACAAGGTCGCGCTGGCGGCGCTGGTCACCGACGAGGGCATCACCCAGGTCTACCAGCTGGCGGCGATGCTGTCGGCCACCGGCGAAGCGGCGCCGCTGAAAGCCTGGACGCTGAACATGGACGGCCTGCTGAACATCCTGGAAGTGGCGCGCGAACGCGGCGCCATCGGCAAGCCGCTGCGGATCTTCTGGCCTTCGTCGATCGCCGCCTTCGGCCCGAACACCCCGGCCGTCAACACGCCGCAGACCACGGTGATGGACCCGACCACGATCTACGGCATCAGCAAGCTGGCCGGCGAGCGCCTGTGCGAGTACTACTTCATCAAATACGGCGTCGATGTGCGCTCGATCCGCTACCCAGGCATCATCAGCTTCAAGTCGCCACCGGGCGGCGGCACCACCGACTATGCGATCGCCATCTTCCACTCGGCGCTGCGCGGCGAGCGCTATGAATGCTTCCTCGGCCCGCAGACCACGCTGCCGATGATCTACATGCCCGATGCGATCCGCGCCACCATCGAACTGATGGACGCGCCGGCCGAACAGGTGAAGGTGCGTTCGGCCTACAACGTGGCCGGCGTGTCGTTCAACCCGGAGCAGCTGGCGACGGCGATCACCCGTGCGCTGCCGGACTTCAAGATCGGCTATAAGCCTGACAGCCGCCAGGCCATCGCCGACACCTGGCCGCAAAGCCTGGACGACGCCACCGCCACCGCCGACTGGGGCTGGAAAGCCCGCATCGGCATCGACCAGATGGTCGCCGACATGCTGGCCAACGTCGACGTCCACCTGGGCAAAGCCGCGTAATTCAAACACACTACAAAAAGAGAGAGACAACTGATGGACATGAGCGTATTCGACCTGTTTAAAATCGGCATCGGGCCGTCGAGTTCCCACACCGTGGGACCGATGGTGGCGGCCCGCCGTTTTCTGCTCGATAGCGCTCCGCTGGACGACGTCACCGGCGTGAAGGCCGAGCTGTATGGTTCGCTGGCGCTGACCGGCATCGGCCACGCCACCGACAAGGCGGTGATCCTGGGCCTGATGGGCGAAACCCCGCAGGACGTGGTGCCGGCCGGCGTCGACTCGCAACTGGCGCAGGCGGAAGAGGCGGGCGAACTTTCGTTGTTGGGCAACCACACGGTGCCGTTCAAGCGCGGCACAAACTTGATCTTCCACATGGCCGAATCGCTGGCCGAGCACCCGAACGGCATGCGTTTCACGCTGACCCGCGCCGACGGCGGCACCTTCAGCAAGGTGTACTACTCGGTGGGCGGCGGCTTCATTAAGGAGGAGGGGGAACGGTCCGCCGTCGCGGCCCACCAGGCCGCGCCGACGGTGGGCAGCGCGCCCGCCGCCGAAATTCCATTCGCCTTCGACACCATGGACCAGCTGCTGGCCCATGGCGAACGCACCGGCCTGACCATCCCGCAGATGCTGCGCACCAACGAAAACATCAAACGCACGGACGAGGAATTGAACGCCGGCATCGACAAGATCTGGCACGTCATGCGCGACTGCATCGCGCATGGCCTGGAGACGGGCGGCCAGCTGCCGGGCGGCTTGAACGTCAAGCGCCGCGCCGCCAACCTGTGGAAGCAGGCCAGCGACGCCAAGGCTTCCGACAACCGCGCCAACGACCTGCCGCACGACGCGCTGCACCAGGTCAGCCTGTACGCGATGGCGGTCAACGAGGAAAACGCCGCCGGTGGCCGTGTCGTCACGGCGCCGACCAACGGCGCCGCCGGCATCATCCCCGCTGTGCTGCGCTACTACGCGGAAGACTGCAAGCCGAGCGACCCGGTCACCGGCATCCGCAACTTCATGCTGACGGCGGCGGCGATCGGCATGCTGTGCAAGCGCAACGCGTCGATCTCCGGCGCGGAGATCGGCTGCCAGGGCGAAGTGGGCGTGGCCTGCGCGATGGCGGCGGCCGGGCTGGTGGCGGCGCTGGGCGGCAGCAACGCCCAGATCGAGAACGCGGCCGAAATCGGCATCGAACATCACCTGGGCATGACCTGCGACCCGATCGGCGGCCTGGTGCAGATACCCTGCATCGAGCGCAACGGCATGGGCGCGGTCAAGGCGATCACCGCCGCATCGCTGGCGCTGAAGGGCGACGGCACCCACTTCGTCAGCCTCGACGAGGTGATCGAAACCATGCGCCAGACCGGCGCCGACATGCAGGCCAAGTACAAGGAAACCTCGCTGGGCGGCCTGGCGATCCATGTGATCACCGTCAACCACGCGGCCTGCTGATCATCCGGGGCGGATCGATTCCAGCATCAGTTGCTGGAACGCCGCCGGCAGCACCGGCTTGCTGAAGTAGTAGCCCTGCACCTCGTCGCAGTGCTGCTGGTGCAGGAAGGCCAGCTGCTGCACCGTCTCGACACCCTCCGCGATGGTCTTCAGCCCCAGGCTGCGCGCCATGTTGATGATGGCGCTGACGATGGCCCGGTCTTCGACATCGGTGCTGATGTCGCGCACGAAGGACTGGTCGATCTTCAGCTTGTAGACCTTGAATTTCTTCAGATGGCTCAGCGACGAGAATCCTGTGCCGAAATCGTCGATCGACATGCGCACGCCACGTTCGTGCATCTCGTTCATGATCGCGATCGCGCCCTGCGGATCGTTCACCGCCACCGCCTCGGTCAGCTCCAGCTCCAGGTATTCGGGCGGCAGGCCTTCTTCTTCCAATATCCGCGAGATCAGCTCCGGCAGCTCGCGGTTGCGGAACTGGATCGCCGACAGGTTGACCGCCATGACGATCGGCGGCAGTCCCTGATCCAGCCAGGCCCGCGCCTGGCGCACGGCCTGGCGCAGCACCCAGCTGCCGATCGACTGTATCAAGCCGCTTTCCTCGGCGGCTGGAATGAATTCGGCCGGCGACACCATCCCCAGTTCCGGTGTGCTCCAGCGCAGCAGCGCCTCCGCGCCGACGATGCGCCGGTCATCCAGCGACAACTGGGGCTGGTAAACCACATGCATTTGTTCGCGCTCCAGCGCATAGCGCAGCGCGTTGACCAGTTGCAGGTGGCGCGCGGCGCGCTGCTGCATGGCGGCGGTGAAGAAACGCAGCCCATGGCGGCCGCTGTTCTTGACCTGGTACATGGCGGCGTCGGCCCTTTGCAGCAGGGTCTCCATGTCGGCGCCGTCGGCCGGGTACATGGCCACGCCTATCGATCCCGTCACCTTCAGGTCGTGCGGTCCGGCGCGGAACGGCTGGTCGATCAGCTCCAGCAGCTTGCTCGCCACATCGGCCGCCTCGTCGGCATTCACCTGTTGCAGCACGAAGATAAACTCGTCGCCGCCCAGCCGCGCGACGATGTCCTGTTCGCGCAGTCCGCCGCGCAGACGCCTGGCCAGTTCGCACAGCAACTCGTCGCCGACGCTGTGGCCCAGCGAGTCGTTGATGTCCTTGAAGTGATCCAGGTCCAGCATCATCACCGCCAACTGCGCCTGGTTGCGGCGCGCCATGGCCAGTGCCAGGTGGGTGTGCTCCTGCAGCTGCGCGCGGTTCGGCAGGCCGGTCAGGGGGTCGAAGTGCGCCAGGTACTGTATGCGTTCCTCTGCCAGCTTGCGTTCGGCCTGCTGGTCGAAGTTCTTCAGCGCGAATTCGATGTCGAGCTGCATCTCCAGCAGCAGCGCGCGCACTTCGTCGTCGAAGGCGTTGATGGCGTTGGCGTAGTGCGAGAACATGCCGACCACGCGGCCATTGCGGCGCAGCGGTATCGCCGCCGATGCCGCCCAGCCGAAGCGCGCCCCAATCTCATGCCAGGCCGCCGTTTCCGGCGCGTTGATGAAGTCCTGGCACCAATGGGGCTGTTCGCTGCGGAAGGCCAAACCGATCGGCCCTTGCCCCTGCGGCACGTCGGCGTCCAGCGAAAGGCGCAGGTTCGCCAGGTATTCGGTGCCGCTGCCGGCGGACGCGGTGCGGGTAATACTGTCGCTCGCATGATCGATCATGCCGATCCAGGCCATCGCCATGCCGCCATGGGTGACCACGGCCTGGCATATCTGTTCGAATAATTCGGTCTCGCTGCGGCAACGCACGATGGCCTGGTTGCACAGGCTGAGCGCCGAATACAGGCGGCTGACGCGCCGCATGTGTTCCAGCGCCGCCTCGCGTTCGCGGTCCAGGCGCGCCAGGCTTTGCTGGGTCTCGGCCAGCCAGCCCCAGACGCTGTTGGCGGTGTTGGGCGCCACCGCCAGCGGCTCGGCGAAGTCGCCCCGTCCCAAGCGTTCGATGCCGGCGCGCAGCTGGTCGACGCTGCAACCAAGGGCGGCGTCCAGGCCACGCTTGGTGCGCCACAGCAGCACCATCAGCACGAATGCGATCAGCGCGAAGGCGGCACGGGCGATGCTGGCGTCGAAGGCCGCGTCCATGACGGCTTCCAGCGTGCGCTGGTCGACGCTGGCGTTGACTTCGGCGATAGGCTGCATGATGCCCGCCTTGGCGCGGTGGTAGGCGGGGTCGTGCAGCATGGCCACGGCGCCTGTCGGCATCTGCGCGCCCGCGCCGGCGCTGGCGCGCGCCGCGATGGCCGCGAATTCGATGCCGGTCAGCTGGTCCGACTGCTGCTTGGCCGCCGCGAGCCGCGCCATTTCCCCGGTACTGAAGCCGGCCTGGCGCATCATCTCCAGCAGCGGAACGGCGGCGCCTGCGGCGCGCGGACGGTGGCCTGTGTCCAGCACCAGGTCCCAGTAGACGTTGTCGTAGTTTTGCGGACGCGGCGCCCGGCCATCACGGATCTCGATGATTTCCTGATAATGCAGCCGATACCGCTCGTCGCCGGTGATCACGAAGCTGCGCGCCATGCGGGTCAGGTCGTCCGACGACTGGCGCAGCTCATTGACCATATTGCGGGACAGGTAGCGCAGCTCATTGGCGCGGTCGACGCGCCTTTCCGTCCAGACGTAGACCCAGAAGGCCAGGATCGCAACGAGCAGGAACCCCAGGCATAGCCATAGATAGTTGGCGAAGCGGAATGGTTGGCGGGTGACGGGCTGGGTCATTACATGGATTTGTTTCGAATGTAACGTTCAGTATAAGGCGTCCGGCCGGTGCAAGGCGTTCCCCGTGCCCGGCATCGATAGACATAAAACAACGCCGATTTCACGGGAACCGGCCGGGCGCACTATAATATCCGCTCGCTTTGTACCGTTCTGCCTTTTATCCGTCAGCTCAACCGGACTTTCTAATCTATGCAATACGTGTCTACCCGCGCCGCCGCCTCGGCCGCCGCCTCTTCTTCCCAACAATTCTCCGCGAATTTTTCCGATATCCTGTTGGGTGGCCTGGCCGCCGACGGCGGCCTGTTCCTGCCGGCGTCGTACCCGCAAGTGACCGGCGCCGAGCTCGATGCATGGCGCCAGCTGTCCTACGCCGACCTGGCCTACGAGATCCTGAAGAAGTTCGCGACCGATATACCCGATGCCGACCTGCGCGCGCTGACCGCCAAGACCTACACCAAGGAAGTCTACAAAAACGCCCGCCCAGGCGAAAAAGCCAGCCAGATCACGCCGTTGCGCGTGCTGGAAGAGGGCGCGAACGGCAGCAAACTGGTGTTGCAGGCGTTGTCCAACGGCCCGACCCTGGCCTTCAAGGACATGGCGATGCAATTGCTGGGCAATCTGTTCGAATACACGCTGGCCAAGCAGAACGCGCAACTGAACATCTTCGGCGCCACCTCCGGCGACACCGGCAGCGCCGCCGAATACGCGATGCGCGGCAAGAAGGGCATCCGTGTGTTCATGCTGTCGCCGCACAAGAAGATGAGCGCCTTCCAGACCGCGCAGATGTTCTCGCTGCAGGACCCGAACATCTACAACATCGCCATCGAAGGCGTGTTCGACGACGCCCAGGACATGGTCAAGGCGGTCTCCAACGACCTGCCGTTCAAGGCCAAACAGAAGATCGGCACCGTCAATTCGATCAACTGGGCGCGCGTGGTGGCGCAGGTGGTGTACTACTTCCGCGGCTACCTGTCGGCCACCACCTCCAACGACCAGAAGGTGTCGTTCACCGTCCCGTCGGGGAACTTCGGCAATATCTGCGCCGGCCACATCGCCCGCATGATGGGCCTGCCGATCGCCAAGCTGGTCGCCGCCACCAATGAAAACGACGTGCTCGACGAGTTCTTCCGCACCGGCGTGTACCGCGTGCGCAGGTCGACCGAGACCTACCACACCAGCAGCCCGTCGATGGACATCTCCAAGGCGTCCAACTTCGAGCGCTTCATCTACGACCTGGTGGGCCGCGACGGCGACCGCACCCGCGCGCTGTTCCAGAAAGTGGAAACCCACGGCGGCTTCGACCTGTCCGGCAAGCCTGGCGCCGACGGCGACGAATTCAAGCAGGTGGCCAAGTACGGCTTCAAGTCCGGCAAGTCCACCCATGAAGACCGCCTCAACACCATCCGCGACGTGGCCGACGACTACGGCATCGTCATCGACACCCACACCGCCGACGGCATCAAGGTCGCGCGCGAGAACCTGGAGCCCGGCGTGACGATGATCGTGCTGGAAACCGCGCTGGCCGCCAAGTTCAACGAAACCATCCTCGATGCGCTGGGCGAGGACGCCGAACGTCCGGAAGGCTTCGAGAACATCGAAGAGCTGCCGCAGAAGTTCGTCGTCATGCCGCCGGACGTGGAGCAGATGAAAGCCTACATCGCGGCCAACACCGGCCTGTGACGATGAGCGACTACAAGCCCAAGCCCCTGCTGCCGGTCAGCGCAGCGCTGGCCCTGATGGCCGCCGCCGCGCGGCCGGTGGTCGACGTGGAAACCGTGCCGACGCTGACCGCCAACGGCCGCGTGCTGGCCAAGGCGCAGGTATCCGGCATGAACGTGCCGACGATGGACAACACGCAGATGGACGGCTACGCGGTGCGCGCCGCCGATTGCGTCAGCGGCAATGCGGCGCTGACGGTGTCGCAGCGCATACCGGCCGGCCACGTCGGCCAGCCTCTGCTGCCGGGGACCGCCGCGCGCATCTTCACCGGCGCGCTGATACCGGAAGGCGCAGACGCCGTCGTCATGCAGGAGCAGTGCGAGCTGGCGGGCAATGTGGTCACGGTCCGCCACGCGCCGAAGTCCGGCGAATGGATACGCCGCGCCGGCGAGGACATCACCAACGGCAGCATCATCCTGCCGGCCGGCACGCGCCTGCGCAGCCAGGAACTGGGCCTGGCCGCTTCGGTCGGCCTGGCCGAGCTGCCGGTCAGGCGCCGGCTGAATGTGGCGGTGTTCTTCACCGGCGACGAGCTGACGATGCCGGGCGAGCCGCTGGCGGCCGGCGCCATCTACAACTCCAACCGCTTCACGCTGCGCGCGCTGCTGGAGAACCTGGGCTGCGAGATCACCGATTTCGGCATCGTGCCCGATTCGCTGGACGCCACCCGTTCCGTACTGCGCGAGTGCGCGCAGGGACATGACCTGATCATCACCTCCGGCGGCGTCTCGGTCGGCGAGGAAGATCACATCAAGCCCGCCGTCGAGGCGGAAGGCAAGCTGAATATGTGGCAGATCGCCGTCAAGCCGGGCAAGCCGCTGGCGTTCGGCGAGGTGGGGCAGGCGTTCTTTGTCGGCTTGCCTGGCAATCCGGTGTCGAGCTTCATCACCTTCCTGATGTTTGTGCGGCCGTTCATCCTGCGCCTGCAGGGCGTGACGGAGACGGTGGCGCCGCGCGCGTTCATGATGCGCGCTGACTTCAACTGGCCCAAGGCAGACAAGCGCAACGAATTCCTGCGCGCGCGCATCAACGCCGCCGGCGGGCTCGAATTGTTCAATAACCAGAGTTCGGGCGTGTTGACGTCGACCGTGTGGGGCGATGGCGTGATCGATAATCCGCCAGGCCAGAGCATCGCGGCCGGCGACACGGTTCGATTTATACCGTTTAACGAGTTAATGTACTGATGGCTGTTACCGTAAAATTTTTCGCCAGCGTGCGCGAGTCGCTGGGCGCGTCGTCCGAGACGCTGGAACTGCCGGCAGGCGTGGACACCGTCGGCGCGCTGCGCGCCCACCTGGCCGCGCGCGGCGACGCCTGGCAGCAGGCCCTGGGCAGTCCGGCCTTGCGCATGGCATGCAACCAGGTGATGTGCGGCGCCGACGCGGCGCTGGCCGACGGCGCCGAGGTGGCGTTCTTCCCGCCGGTGACCGGCGGCTAGGCGTCACCCGTCATTCCCGCGCAGGCGGGAATTCATAGACCGCGTCGGCTTCGGCGAAGTATGGATTCCGCCTGCGCGGAAATGACGGAGCTAAGGTTTCCTGGACTTGGCGGCGTCCAGGTCGTCGCACATGCCGCAGGCCTTGGCGTTGCGGTAGCGGCGCCAGGCCGCATAGGTAAAGATGGCCGCCGCCGCCAGCGCCCACACGGCGGCGCTCAGATAGTCCTCGCGCGCGGTCGAACCCTTGATCCATTCCACCGCCGCCAGTATCACGAACAAAGGCACGGCGGCCTGCACATAGCGTTTCACCCAAAACATCGCGCCCATCTTGTCTCCTGTAACAATGCTTCTATCGGACCGAATTCATGCAGTCTAGTTTGACACCTTTTCGCGTTGCCGTCATTGGTGGCGGTCCCGCCGGTCTGATGGCCGCGCAAACCCTGGCGCAGGGCGGGGCGCAAGTCGATGTGTATGACGCGATGCCTTCGGTCGGCCGCAAGTTCCTGCTGGCCGGGCGCGGCGGCATGAACATCACCCACGCCGAGCCATACGCGGATTTCGTCACGCGCTACGGCAAGGGCGCCGCGCCGCTGCGCGCCATGCTGGACGCGTTCGGCCCGCAGGATGTGCGCGACTGGGTGCACGGGCTGGGCGTCGACACCTTCGTCGGCACCTCGGGCCGCGTGTTCCCGACCGATATGAAGGCGGCGCCGCTGTTGCGCGCATGGCTGCACCGCCTGCGCGAGAGCGGCGTGCAGTTCCACATGCGCCACCGCTGGCTGGGCTGGCGCGACGACGCGCTGCTGCTGAACACACCCGACGGCGAGCTGCTGCAGCGCGCGGACGCGGTGGTGCTGGCACTGGGCGGCGGCAGCTGGGCGCGACTGGGCTCGGACGGCGCGTGGCTGCCTTTGCTGGCCGAGCGCGGCGTCGGCGTGGCGCCGCTGGCGCCGGCCAACTGCGGCTTCGACGTCGACTGGAGCGAGCATTTCAGCAGCCGCCATGCGGGCGAGCCGTTGACCACTGTCGCCATCATCTCCACCGGCGCCGATGGCAAGGAGTTCCGCAAGCAGGGGCAGTTCGTCGTCACGCAAGGCGGTGTCGAGGGGAGTTTGATCTACGCGCTGTCGGCCGCCTTGCGCGACCAGATCGCCGCCGACGGCAACGCCACCATCCATCTCGACCTGCTGCCGGACCTGACGGCGCAACGGGTGGCGGACCAGGTGGCGCGGCCGCGCGGCGCGCGCTCGATGGCCAGCCACCTGCAAAGCCGCTTGGGCATCAAGGGCGTCAAGGCCGGCCTGTTGCGGGAGTGTTTGAGCAAGGAGCGGTTCGCGGACGAAGGCCAGCTGGCGCAGGCGGTCAAGCGCTTGCCGGTGCGGCTGCTGCGCGCCCGGCCGATCGACGAAGCGATCAGCAGCGCCGGCGGCGTGCGTTGGGATGCGTTGGAGGGAACGATGCTGAAATCCGCGCCGGGCGTGTTCGTGGCCGGCGAGATGGTCGACTGGGAAGCGCCGACCGGCGGCTATCTGCTGACAGCCTGCCTGGCCGGCGGCCAGGCGGCGGGACGCGATGTCCTGGCCTGGCTGGGCCGAAGCTAAAGAACTACTCCCAGGTCACGTCGCCGGAACCGGTGCGGCTGACGTTGCGGTTGTCCGGATTGCCCAGCACGCGGATGTCGCCGCTGCCGCGCAAGGTCAGGTCGGCCGACTGCCTGGCGAAGACATGGCTGGTGCCCGAACCCTTCAGGTTGACCGTCACCTTGTCCGACGACAGGTGGCGCGCATCGAGGTCGCCGGAGCCGGTCAGTTCCGCGTTCAGCGTCTTGCAGCTGCCGGACGATGTGATCTGGCCCGAGCCTACCATCTCCAGTTCCACATTCTCGCTGCTGCCGGCGTTCAGGTTCAGGTGGCCGCTGCCGTGGGCGCCGGCGCTCAGGTCGCGATAGCGGCCGGTGAAGTTCACGTTGCCGGAACCGTGCAACTGCAATTCGAGCTTCTCGCCGCTGAACCCCGACACCTTGGTCTCGCCGCTGCTGCGCACCACCAGTTCTTCCAGCTGCGGCAGCACCAGTTCCACCTGCAGGGGATGGCGCGGATTGAGCAGCATGCCCTTGGTGCCGATGTGCAGGTCGCGGCCATCCTGGATGGTTTCGATATTGGCCAGCGAACGCTGTTCGCCGCGCACCTTCAGCGACGCCACCGGCCCCTGGATCAGTATCAGGTCGATCGGGCCGCTCAACTCCACGGCGCTGGCCATGGCGTCGATCTTGCGGGTTTCGCTGCCGAGGGCGCGGCCGGCCGAACTGGTCGGGCTGGTGCCGCCGTAGGCCTTCAGCATGCTGTAGCTGACGCCGATCAGGACGAAGGACAGCAGCAGCAGGCTGGTACCGATTTTCATTAATGCGCGCATGGTCATGACTCCTTAGCGTCCGCGAAGCAGGGACACATTCATTGCTACATACCGTTTTAAGCCGATCATGGTGTAGCGGGTGACGACGATGCTGATCAGGCACAGGCCGATGCCGCCCAGGATCAGGCCGAAGCCGATCAGCGACTGGCTGGTGCGGGCGCCGCTGTCGAAATCGGTGGTGATGTGCAGGTCGCCGGTGGCGACCGCCTCGGCGCGGTCCAGCAGGCGGCCGCTGCGGCTCAGGTTCTCGTTGCCGCTGTTGCTGTTGTCGGTGCTGTCCGGGTCCTTGCTGACCTGCACGCCCATGTTGTTGATGGCCATGCGCCAGCCTTGGATGTCCTGTTCCTCGTCGCTGGAGTCGAAATGCGAATTGGTGAATTCCATCACATGGCGCAGCGGGCCTTCCAGCGCCAGCTCGTTCTGGCCCGACAGGCCGCTCGACACCAGTGCGATGCCGCCGATGTAGAAGCCGAAGGCTGACAGGTAGACAGCGCCCAGCAGCGAGGCATACACCATCGCCGGGATCACCATGAACAGGTTGAAGATGCAAAGGCCGATGAAGGAGACCAGCACGCGGGCCAGGTTGACCGGGGTCTTCTTTTGCTCGAAGGCGCTCAGGTGCACATTGGCGCGCAGCGTCATGGCGACCTTGCGCGGTTCGTCGAGCTCCTGGTAGACCTCCGCTTCGCTGCGGCCGGCCACCAGGCCGTCGATGAAGCGTTGCTCGTAGTAGGCCAGGGTCTTGGCCACCGTTTCCGGCGGCAGGCCCTGCATGGCCTGTTTGAGCGCGTCGAGGTATGCCTGCTTGTTCATGATGTCAGATACCCAATGTTGCGCTGCTGTGTGCCATGGCCATCGCGCTGCTCGCCACCGGTGCGGTTTGCACGATGGACACCGTGCTGGCCGCGACGAAGGCGATCAAGGCAAGGATTTTCAAGCGGAGAGCGATGTTCATGTTGATTCCAATGTGTCTTTTGTCGATGGTGCTACTGTACGCAAGCGCTCGCCCGGATGCCATCGGCATGTGACAGGCTGCATAAACAGCGGGGCAGGCGACCAAAACGGGGGGCTAGATGGTAGCCCCCTTGAGCAGTCCGGCGGCGGCGACGCCGCTGCGCACCGCCGATTCCAGCGTGGCCGGGTAGTCGCCGGCGGTGTAGTCGCCGGCGAGCACCAGGCCGGGCAGGCCGCTGGCGTTGTCCGGCCGCACCAGGCCGGGTGTGCAGGCGTAGGTGGCGCGCTTCTCGGTGATGACCTTGAACCACAGCGGCCGCCCCAGCTCGGGGCGCTGGAAGACCGCCGCCAGTTGCACCGCGACGGCTTCGGCCAGCAAGTCCTGGCTCTGCGCGGCGGCGCTGCCGGAGGCGCTGATGACCACCGCCAGCAGGCCGGCCTGTTTGGCGTCGAGCTGGCCGCGGTCGAACACGAACTGGCCCCATTGGTACTGGTCCGTATCGTCCAGCAGGGCGAAGAAGGGCAGTTCCAGCCGCGTGGCCGGGTCGTATTGCAGGTAGCAGGTGGTGATGGCTTCGGACTCGAAGCCGGTCAGCTGCCGGCACAGGGCCGAGGTATCGCAGTCGGGGATGCCGTGCAGCAGGGCGGCGGCCTGGCTGGCGCCGGTGGCCAGCACCACGCCGCTGAAATAGGTGCTCCAGTTGCCGCCCACCGCCGCGCCGCTGATGTCGAGCTGCCACAAGCGGCCTTCGATGGAGCGCAGCGCCCGCACCTTGGCGCCGGTGCGCACCGAGCCGTCATGCGCTTCGACGTAGGCCGCCGCCGCCTCGGGCAGCAGGGCGGACAGGTCGGTGCGCGGCAGCAGCATGTCCGAGGCGCTGCGTTTGGCGCCCAGGCTGTCGCGCAGCACGTTGAGGAACACTTGCGCGGAGGCGCGTTCCGGCGGCGTGTTCAGCGCGGCCAGGCATAGCGGGCGCCACATCAGCTGGATCAGGCGCGGGGTTTGATCGAAACGTTCCAGCAGTTCGCTCACGCTGCAATCGGCGTGCAGGGTCCAGCCCATCCAGCGCGCGGTGGTGGAAAAGCGCGCCAGGCTGAGTTTGTCGGCCCGTTCCAGGCCTTTGGCGCGCAGCAGCGCCAGCGCCAGGTGCAGCGGCGCGGGCAATGGCAGGCCGGGCGCGACGAAATCCATGCCGCCGCTGTCGGCCGGATAGCGCATTTGCAGCGGCAGCGACAGCAGGGCCTGGTCGCGGTCGACGCCGATGCGCTTCATCAGCTGCAGCGTTGCGCTGTAGGCGCCCAGCAGGATGTGCTGGCCGTTGTCCAGCTGGCGATGGTCGGTTTCGATGCGGCGGGCGCGGCCGCCCAGGGTGCGGGCCGCTTCGAACAGCGTGACCTTGTAACCGGCGCGCGCCATCTCGACGGCGGCGGCGCAACCGGCCCAGCCACCGCCGATCACGGCCACCGAACGCGAGGTCAGCCCAGGCTCGGCCCTGCCGGCGCGCTTGTCCTGGCCTTCGTTAGCCACGAATGTAGGTCTTCCAGGCCAGCCAGAGCTTGCGGATAGGCGTGAGCGAGATGCGCTGGGTGAGCACATGGTAGCCGTCGGCTTCCACTTCGGTCAGCAAGGTGCGGTAGATGGCCGACATCATCAGGCCGGGGCGCTGGGCGCGGCGGTCTTGCTTCGGCAGCAGCGCGAACGCTTCGTCGTAGACCTTTTGCGCGCGGGCGGCCTGGAAAGCCATCAGCTTCTCGAAGTTCTCGCTGTGGCGGGCATTGAGCAAGTCGGCGGCGGTGACGTTGAACTGTTGCAGCTCATTGATTGGCAGGTAGATGCGGCCTTTGCGCGCATCTTCGCCGACGTCGCGGATGATGTTGGTCAGCTGGAAGGCGTGGCCCAGCTTCTCGGCGTATTGCAGCGTCTCCGGCCTGGTCGCGCCGAAGATGCTGGCCGACAGGATGCCGACCACGCTGGCGACGTGCCAGCAGTACTTGCTCAGCGCCGCGTAATCGAGGTAGCGGGTCTGGTTGAGGTCCATCTCCATGCCGTCGATGATCGCTTGCAGGTGCTGCTGTTGCAAGTTGTAGGCGGCCAGGTGCGGTTGCAGCGCCTGCGTGACCGGGTGGGTCTGCTGCCCCTCGTACATAGTGGCGATTTCCTTGCGCCACCAGGATAGTTTGATGCGGGCGATCGACTCGTCGGTGCATTCGTCGACGGTGTCATCGACTTCGCGGCAAAACGCATACAGGGCGGTGATGGCACGGCGACGCTCCGGCGGCAGGAACAGGAAGCTGTAGTAGAAACTGGAGCCGCTCTGGGCGGTCTTTTGCTGGCAGTAGTCGTCGGGAGACATGGATAAAAAAGCAAGGATGACATCGAAGCCGCTATTCTATAGGTTTAGTGTCACAATGTGGGCTTCTGTCGGCAAGGAGGGAAGGGCATGATAGGTATTCGTGGAATCGATCATCTGGTGCTGCGCGTGGTCGGGCTGGAGCGCATGCTGGACTTTTATTGCGGCGCGCTGGGCTGTACGGTCGAGCGGCGGCAGGATGAAATCGGCCTGGTGCAATTGCGCGCCGGCAGTTCCCTGATCGACCTGGTGCCGGTGGACGGCAAGCTGGGCCGCATGGGCGGGGCGCCGCCGGGCGCCGAGGGGCGCAACATGGATCACTTCTGCCTGCGGGTCGAGCCTTTCGACGACGCGACGATCCGCGCGCACTTGCAGGCGCACGGCGTCCAAGCCGGGCAGCTGGAGTCGCGCTACGGCGCGGAAGGCAAGGGGCCATCGATCTATCTGACCGACCCGGAGGGCAATGTGGTCGAGCTGAAGGGCCCGCCGGCTTGAGTTTGGTCCCGGGCCGCTAGCGCCGCAGGCTGCCGGCGCGGCGGCGTCCCGGCGGATCGGACAGCACCCGCACGATGACGCTGAACGGAATATTCCTGCGCACCAAAAACTCCGACGCGAATGCCCGACCGCGGCTTTGCAGCAGGTCGACGCCCAATTCCACCACCTTCGATGTTGCCATATCCGGTCGCGGGGACCGATCTTCTGTTTGCATCATGCCACCTCTCCATTTGCCGCCAAGGTAACATGGGGAGGGGAAATTGTGCAGAGGCAACGATTTAATCGTGCGCGGCTATTGCTTTTTCATCCGTACGGCCGCCCAGAAGATCCCCAGCCAATCGCGCCTGGCCAGCTTGGGGCGGTGCAGGAAGACGTCGTACTCGGCTGCTTCGATGGCGTCCAGGATGCGCAGGCCGCCTTGCACCACCATGCGCAGCTCGAAACCGATGCGGCCGTTCAGGCGCAGCGCCAGCGGCGCGCCGCCCAGCATCAGCGCGCGGGCGCGGTCGACCTCGAACCTCATCATCGAGCGCCAGCGCGGCCGGGCGCTGGCGTGGTCGAGCGCCGCCGGCGAGATCGCGTAGCGGTTCAGGTCTTCCAATGGGATGTAGATGCGCTCTTTATGCAGGTCGATTGCCACGTCTTGCAGGAAGTTAATCAATTGCAGCGCCGTGCAGATGGCGTCGGAATCGCGGATGTTTTCCTCGTCGGCCTGGCCGTACAGGTGCAACATCAGGAAGCCGACCGGATTGGCCGAGCGGGTGCAATAGTCCAGCAGCGCGTCGTAGGTCGCGTAGCGGCTGACCAGCACATCCTGCTTGAAGGCCGACAGCAGCTCGTACAGCGGCTTGAGCGGCAGCTCATGGTCGCGGATCACTTGCGCCAGCCGTTCGAACATCGGTTCATGGCCCGTGCCGCCCGCCTCGATATGCGCCAGCGCCGCCTCATAGCCGTTCAGCGCGGCCAGCCGTTGTTCCGGCGTGGCGTCGCCCTCGTCGGCCAGGTCGTCGGCGCTGCGGGCGAAGGCGTAGATCGTTTCCACCGCCGGCCGCAGGCGGCGAGGTAGCAGAAATGATGCAACAGGGAAATTCTCGTAGTGTTCAACCGGCATAAATTGTATTGCTAAAAAGCATAGTTAAAATTAATGACGCGAAAGTCATTTGCAAACGGATAGGCTCGGCTTATAATAAATTAACGGAAAGTCATTAATTTCCGAGCCGTAATAGTAGTGCCATCTACACTCCAGAGCAAGCTAAAGGAATACACCGTGGTCGCCTTTAAAAAACAGCGTCAGATTTCCCCCCTCATACTTGGCGTGTTAGCCGCCGCCGTTCTGGCCGCTTGTTCCAAGCCGGCCGAGAAAACCGAAGACATCCGCCCGGTGCGCGCCATTGTGCTCGCCAGCAGCGATGTCGATGTCAACGCCGAGTTTTCCGGCGAGGTGCGTGCCCGCGTGGAATCGCGGCTGGCCTTCCGCGTCGGCGGCAAGATCGTCGCCCGCAAGGTCGACGTCGGCACGCTGGTCAAGCATGGCCAGGTGCTGATGCAGCTCGATCCGCAGGACTTGCAGCTGTCGCAGGCGCAGGCGCTGGCCGGACTGCGCGCGGCCGAAACCAACCGCGACCTGGCCAAGGCCGAGCTCAAGCGCTATCAGGAATTGCGCAGCAAGAATTTCGTCAGCCAGGCTGTGCTCGACGCCAAGGATTCCACCTACAAGGCGGCGCAGGCCAATGTGGACGCCTCGCAGGCGGCCTATCGCGGCCAGGCCAACCAGGCGGGCTATGCCAGCCTGGTGTCCGATGTCGACGGCGTGGTGACCGCGGTCGATGCCGAAGTCGGCCAGGTGGTGCAGCCGGGCACGCCCGTGGTGCGCGTCGCCAAGCAGGGCGAGAAGGAAATCGTCATTGGCCTGCCGGAAGACAAGGTCGACACCTTGCGCCGCGTGCCGGACGTGCAAGTGCGCCTGTGGGCCGACCCGAAGAACGCGGTGGCCGGCAAGATCCGCGAGATATCGCCGGTGGCCGATCCGTCCACCCGTACTTACACCGTCAAGGTCGCGATCCCGGACTCGCTGGCCGAAGCCAAGCTGGGCATGACCGCCGTGGTGCAGTTCGCCTCCAAGACGGCCACGCCGCAGATCAAGGTGCCGTTGACGGCGCTGTATTATGAAAAATCGGCCTCGTCGGTGTGGGTGGTCGACGGCGGCGTCGTCAAGCTGGTGCCGGTGACCATCGCCGGCGCGGCCGGCAACGATATCGTGCTGGCCGGCGGTGTCAAGGCTGGACAGACCGTGGTCACGGCCGGCGTCAACCTGCTCAAGCCGGGCCAGAAGGTCAAGATCCTCGGTAACGACTTGCCGGCCGCGTCGACCCCAGTCCCGCCTGCGGTGGTGGCGGAGCGCGCCAAATGAAGGGCTTTAATCTTTCGCGCTGGGCGCTGGAGCATATTCCGCTCACGCGCTACCTGATCGCGGTGCTGCTGATAGGCGGCATGCTGAGTTATTCCGGCCTGGGCCAGGACGAGGACCCGCCATTCACCTTCCGCGCGATGGTGGTGCGGGCCAACTGGCCGGGCGCGACCTCGCTGCAGATGGCCGAGCAGGTCACCGACAAGCTGGAGAAGAAGCTGCAGGAGACGCCGGATATCGACGAGATCAGCAGCTATTCCAAGCCGGGCGAGACCACCATCATCCTCAAGCTGCGCGAATCGGCGCCGCCCAAGGAAGTGGCGCAGTCGTGGTACCAGGTGCGCAAGAAGATCGGCGACATCCGCGGCACCTTGCCGCCGGGCGTGCAGGGGCCGTTCTTCAACGACGAGTTCGGCGACACCTACGGTTCCATCTTCGCGCTGTCGGGCGACGGCTTCTCCTACGCCGAGATGAAGGATTACGCCGACTTCGTGCGCCAGCAGCTGCTGGGCGTGCCGCTGGTGTCCAAGGTCGAGCTGTTCGGGGTGCAGGACGAGAAGATCAACATCGAGTTCTCGCACCAGAAGTTCGCCCAGCTGGGCATACCGATCGAAGCCATCGCCAACCAGATCGCCACCCAGAACACGGTCGAGGCGACCGGCGTGCTGGTGACGCCGACCGACAACCTGCAGGTGCGCGTGACCGGCGCGCTGAAGACCGTCAAGGACCTGGAAGAGCTGGAGCTGCGCGCCAACGGCACCACCTTCCGCCTGGGCGACTTCGCCACCATCAAGCGCCAGTACCAGGACCCGCCGGGCAACAAGATGCGCTTCAACGGCAAGGAAGTGATCGGCCTGGGCGTGTCGATGGAAAAAGGCGGCAACATCATCCAGCTTGGCAAGCACATGGAGAAGACCGTCGCCGCGATGAAGGCCAAGCTGCCGGTCGGTATCGAGCTCGAGCGCGTTTCCGACCAGCCTGAGGCCGTCAAGGCCTCGGTGGGCGAGTTCGTGCACACGCTGATCGAGGCGGTGCTGATCGTGCTGGCCGTCAGCTTTGTCGCGCTGGGCCTGCATACCAAGCCCAGGCTGCGGCTGGACGTGCGTCCCGGCCTGGTGGTGGCGCTGACCATACCGCTGGTGTTGTCGGTGACCTTCCTGTGCATGCGCATGCTCGACATCGACCTGCACAAGATTTCGCTGGGCGCGCTGATCATCGCGCTGGGCCTGCTGGTGGACGACGCCATCATCGCCGTCGAAATGATGGTGCGCAAGATGGAGGAGGGCATGTCGCGCTTCGACGCCGCCACCTTCGCCTACACCTCGACCGCGATTCCGATGCTGACCGGCACCCTGATCACGGTGGCGGGCTTCCTGCCGATCGGCCTGGCCAAGTCGGCCGCCGGCGAGTACACCTTCTCGCTGTTCTCGGTCAATGCGCTGGCGCTGGTGATTTCGTGGGTGGTGGCGGTGGTGTTCACGCCCTACATCGGCTACGTGCTGCTGAAGGTCAAGCCGCATGCCGACGGCGGCAGCGAGCACGACCTGTTCGACACGCCGGGCTTCCGCAGGTTCCGCGCGGTGGTCAACTGGTGCGTCGAGTTCCGCAAGACCACCATCGTCGCGACGCTGGTGGTGTTCGCGCTGGGCGTGTACGGCTTCAAGTTCATCGAGAAGCAGTTCTTCCCGGATTCCAGCCGTCCCGAGCTGATGGTCGAGTTGTGGACGCCGGAAGGCACGACCTTCGCCGCCAACGAGGCGCAGGTGAAAAAATTCGAAGCCTTCATCCGCAAGCAGGAGGGCGTGGTCAGCGTGACCAGCTACGTCGGCACCGGTTCGCCGCGCTTCTATCTGCCGCTGGACCAGATCTTCCCGCAGACTAACGTGTCGCAGATCGTCGTGCTGCCGAAGGACCTGCACGCCCGCGGCGCGCTGCGCGACAAGATCGTCGACATCTTCAAGCGCGACTTCCCGGAAGTGCGCGGCCGCGTCAAGCTGCTGCCGAACGGGCCGCCGGTGCCGTATCCGGTGCAGTTCCGCGTCACCGGCGGCGAGGTGGACAAGGTGCGCGCCATCGCCGACCAGGTCAAGGACCTGATGCGCGCCAATCCGAACACGCTGGGCGTCAACGACAACTGGAATGAATCGATCAAGGTGCTGCGCCTCGACCTGGACCAGGACAAGATGCGCGCGCTGGGGGTGACGTCGCAGACCGTGATGCGGGCGGCGAACACCATCCTGTCCGGCACCACCATCGGCCAGTTCCGCGAGGACATCAAGCTGATCGACATCCAGATCCGCCAGCCTATCGAGGAGCGCAACACCATTTCGATCCTGAACGACACGAACATCCCGACCGCCAGCGGCAAGTCGGTGCCGATCAGCCAGCTGGCCCGCGCGCACTTCGTGTGGGAGCCGGGCGTGGTGTGGCGCGAAGGGCGCGAATGGGCGATCACCGTGCAGTCCGACGTGGCCGACAACATCCAGGGCCCGACCGTCTCCGGCCAGATCGAACCCAAGCTCAAGCAGCTGCGCGACAACCTGCCGGCCGGCTACGCCATCACCGTCAAGGGCGCGGCGGCCGATAGCGGCACGGCGGAAGCGTCGATCGCGGCCAACCTGCCGCTGGCGATCTTCATCATCTTCACCTTGCTGATGCTGCAATTGCACAGCTTCTCGCGGGCGCTGCTGGTGTTCCTGACCGGCCCGCTGGGCGTGGCGGGGGCGGCGATGGCGTTGTTGCTGCTGGGCCGTCCGCTGGGGTTCGTGGCCAACCTGGGCATTATCGCGCTGTTCGGCATGATCATCCGCAATTCGGTGATCCTGGTCGACCAGATCGAGCAGGATATCAAGGCCGGCCACGATCCGTGGACCGCGATCGTCGAGTCGGCGGTGCGCCGTTGCCGTCCCATCATACTAACTGCCGCGGCGGCGGCGCTGGCGATGATACCGTTGTCGCGCTCGGTATTCTGGGGGCCGATGGCGGTGGCGATCATGGGCGGCCTGGTATTGGCCACGGCATTAACCTTATTATTCCTGCCAGCCTTGTATGCGGCGTGGTTTAGAGTGAAAAAGCCGGTGAAATAAGGGAAAATGAGCGGAATGTTGGCGACATATTAAAAATCGTCACATTTCGCTGAAAAACCCGTTAAAATACCGCGTTGAAGTTGAAAGCTCTCGCAGGGTTCAGCGGGAATAGGGCGACCGTTTTCACTTACGGGTCGCCCTTTGCTTTTGTGCAAACATGCCGCGAGGATGGCGAAATTGGTAGACGCACCAGGTTTAGGTCCTGACGCCAGCAATGGTGTGGGGGTTCGAGTCCCCCTCCTCGCACCAACTGTATTACTATTTTTTTGGACGATTTTTACATGGCAACTGCAGTCGAAACCTTAGGCAAACTCGAACGTCGTATCACGATCTCCTTCCCGCTGACCGAGGTCCGCGCTGAAGTTGAGAAGCGTCTGAAAGTGCAAGCCAAATCGGCTAAGGCACCAGGCTTCCGTCCGGGTAAAGTTCCTATGAAAATGGTCGCAGCACAGTACGGTTATCAGATCGAGACCGAAGTGCTGAACGATAAAGTTGGCCGTGCTTTCAACGACGCCGCCAATTCCGCCGAACTGCGCGTAGCAGGCTACCCACGCATCGAGCCCAAGGAACAGGCGCCAGAAGGCGTGCTGGCCTTCGACGCCACCTTTGAAATCTACCCGGAAGTCGTCGTTGGCGACCTGACCACCGTGGAAATCGAAACCGTCAAGGCTGACGTGTCGGAAACCGAAATCGACAAAACCATCGAAATCCTGCGCAAACAGCGCGTGCACTTCCACACCAAGGGTGAAGCGGGTGAGCACGGCGACGGCGGCGCAGCGATTGCAGCCAACGGCGACCGCGTGACCGTCGACTTCGTCGGCTCGATCGACGGCGTTGAATTCCCAGGCGGCAAAGCTCAAGACTACGCTTTCGTGCTGGGCGAAGGCCGCATGCTGCCGGAATTCGAAGCAGCCACCGTCGGCCTGAAAGTCGGCGAAGCCAAGACCTTCCCACTGGCTTTCCCAGAGGACTACCATGGTAAAGACGTGGCCGGCAAAACCGCTACGTTCACCATCACCCTGAAGCAACTGGAATGGGCGCACCTGCCGGAAGTCGATGCAGAATTCGCCAAGTCGCTGGGCGTGGCCGATGGCGACGTCGCTAAAATGCGCGAAGACATCAAAGTCAACCTGGAACGCGAAGTTGCCGGCCGTGTCAAAGCCCGCAACAAGGAAGCCGTGATGGATGCGCTGGTGAAAACCGCCACCCTGGACGTGCCACAAGCGCTGATCGCTCAAGACACCGAGCGTCTGGCCGAAATGACCCGTCAAGACATGGCTCAGCGCGGCATGAACGTCAAGGACATCCCGTTCCCACCAGAACTGTTCGCGGAAAAGGCCGAGCGTCGCGTACGCCTGGGCCTGATCCTGTCGCAACTGGTCGGCGAGAACAAGCTGCAAGCCCAGCCTGAGCAGGTCAAGGCGCAAGTCGAAGACTTCGCACAGAGCTACGAAGACCCGCGCGAAGTGCTGAAGTACTACTACAGCGATCGTCGTCGCCTGGCTGAAGTCGAAGCCCTTGTATTGGAAGAAAACGTCGTCAACTACGTGCTGGGCCTGTCGAAAACGTCGTCCAAGGTCGTGGCCTTCGACGAACTGATGGGAAGCAACGCACAAGCGTAATCCAGCTAGGATAGAATAGAGACGGCGCCGTGGCCGCCGTCATCCCCGCATGCGCGGGGACGACGGCCAAGCGGCAAACGATTTCTGACCCTAGCTGCTTCACAAGGAAATGGAATGACTGGTATGAACCGTAATCCGGCGCTGGACACTGAAATGCTCGGCCTGGTGCCGATGGTGGTCGAACAAAGCGGCCGCGGCGAGCGCTCCTATGACATTTACTCGCGCCTGCTGAAGGAACGCGTAATCTTCATGGTCGGCCCCGTCAACGACCAGATGGCGAACCTGATCGTCGCCCAGTTGCTGTTCCTCGAGAGCGAAAATCCGGACAAGGATATCTCGCTGTACATCAACTCCCCAGGCGGCTCGGTCTCGGCCGGCCTGGCGATCTTCGATACGATGCAGTTCATCAAGCCCGACGTGTCGACGCTGTGCACCGGCATGGCCGCCTCGATGGGCGCCTTCCTGCTGGCGGCCGGCGCCAAGGGCAAGCGTTTCTCGCTGCCGAACTCGCGCATCATGATACACCAGCCGTCCGGCGGCTCGCAGGGCATGGCGTCGGACATCGAAATCCAGGCCAAGGAAATCCTGTACCTGCGCCATCGTCTGAACTCGATCATGGCTGAACGCACGGGTCAAACCGTCGAGCAGATCGCCAAAGACACCGATCGTGACCGTTTCATGTCGGCGGAAGAGGCTGTAGAGTACGGTTTGATCGACAAAATGTTGTCCAACCGGGCTTGATGCTTCCTTCGCAGCATTGCTAAAAAAACGCCCGGGCGATTAATCGTTCGGGCGTTTCGTTTTTATTTCGGGTAGCATGTAGTCATGGGCGGGCTTTTCCAGACGCTAATAAAACCGATTACCTGCTTCCTGGCAACAGCCAAGCCATTCTGTAACCCAAAGAAAACTGCCCCATGTCAGACAAAAAATCCTCCAGCGGCGAAAAATTACTGTACTGCTCGTTTTGCGGCAAGAGCCAGCACGAGGTAAAGAAACTTATCGCCGGCCCATCGGTCTTCATCTGCGACGAATGCATTGACCTGTGCAATGACATCATCCGCGACGAAACCTCGGCCATCGAGTCGGTCACGGGCGCCAAGTCGGACCTGCCGACCCCGCATGAAATCAAGGACTTGCTGGACCAGTACGTCATTGGCCAGCAAACGGCCAAGCGCATCCTGTCGGTTGCGGTGTACAACCACTACAAGCGCCTCAAGCACCTGGGCAAGAAAGACGACATCGAACTGGCCAAGAGCAACATCTTGCTGGTCGGCCCTACCGGCTCGGGCAAGACCCTGCTGGCCCAGACCCTGGCCCGCATGCTGAACGTGCCGTTCGTCATCGCCGACGCCACCACCCTGACCGAAGCCGGTTATGTGGGCGAGGACGTCGAGAATATCATCCAAAAACTGTTGCAAAGCTGCAACTACGATGTGGAAAAAGCCCAGCGCGGCATCGTCTACATCGATGAGATCGACAAGATCTCGCGCAAGTCGGACAACCCGTCGATCACCCGCGACGTCTCGGGCGAGGGCGTGCAGCAGGCGCTGCTGAAACTGATCGAGGGCACGATGGCGTCGGTGCCGCCACAAGGCGGCCGCAAGCATCCCAACCAGGATTTCGTGCAGATCGACACCACCAACATCATGTTCATCTGCGGCGGCGCCTTCGACGGCCTGGCCAAGGTCATTTCCAACCGTTCGGAAAAATCCGGCATCGGTTTCTCGGCCAGCGTGAAGAGCAAGAAGGAGCGCAGCGCCAGCGACGTGTTGCTGGAAGCGGAACCGGAAGACCTGATCAAGTTCGGCCTGATTCCCGAGCTGGTCGGCCGCCTGCCGGTGGTCGCCACGCTGTCGGAACTGACCGAGGAGGCGCTGATCCAGATCCTGGTCGAGCCGAAGAACGCGCTGGTCAAACAGTACGCCAAGCTGCTCGACATGGAAGGCGCCGAACTGGAAATCCGCCCGGCCGCGCTGCATGCCATCGCCAAGAAAGCGCTGGCCCGCAAGACCGGCGCGCGCGGCCTGCGTTCGATCCTGGAACACGCGCTGCTCGATACCATGTACGAGCTGCCAAATGAAACCAACGTCACCAAAGTGGTGATCGATGAAAATACGATCACCAGTGGCGCCAAACCTTTATTGATCTACCAAGATCAGGCCAAGGCGTCTGGTGAGAATTAAATAACTTGTGCACACTTACCCCACTCAGCAGCAAAATTCATTTCGCATCCGTGGGGCAAGGCGGTACAATTTAAACCAATAAAAGAATGCAGGCTTCATTCGGAAAGCCACTCGTGACAGCACCGTTTGTCACGCGTGGCTTTTTTATTTGACGCGTTTTTTTAGAACATGATTGGCTTCTTTGAAAATACTCTTTTTTAGGAGAATTATTTCTGGTAGGTCGGTCTTGTGATTCGGCGGAACAGCGCCCACATCATAATCACGCTTTCACATAAGGTACGCCATGACAACTTCCAAATTAACTGAGCAAACTCAACTGCCGTTATTGCCGCTGCGGGATGTTGTAGTTTTCCCGCATATGGTGATACCGCTGTTCGTAGGGCGCCCAAAATCGATCAAGGCGCTGGAAGCCGCTATGGAGCAGGGCAAGAGCATCATGCTTGCCGCGCAAAAAGCCGCTGCCAAGGACGAACCTTCTGCTTCCGATATCTACGAGATCGGCTGCGTGGCCAATATTCTGCAAATGCTGAAACTGCCGGACGGCACCGTCAAGGTGCTGGTCGAGGGCGCTCAGCGCGCACGCATCAACCGCATCACCGATGCGCCGACGCACTTCATCGCCGATCTGACGCCGCTCGATTCCGAGCTGGGCGACGATTCCGAGATCGAAGCGATGCGCCGCGCCATCGTTCAGCAGTTCGACCAGTACGTCAAACTGAACAAAAAGATCCCGCCTGAGATCCTCGCTTCGCTGTCGGGCATCGACGACGCCGGCCGCCTGGCCGACACCGTCGCCGCGCACCTGCCGCTGAAGCTGGAGCAGAAGCAGGTGATCCTGGAGATCTTCAGCGTGGCCAAGCGCCTGGAGCACCTGCTGGGCCAGCTGGAAGGCGAACTCGACATTCTGCAAGTCGAGAAGCGCATCCGTGGCCGCGTCAAGCGCCAGATGGAAAAGTCGCAGCGCGAGTACTACCTGAACGAGCAAGTCAAGGCCATCCAGAAGGAACTGGGCGAGGGCGAGGACGGCGCCGACCTGGACGAGCTGGAGAAAAAAGTCGCGCTGGCCAAGATGCCGAAAGAGGCGCTGGACAAGGCCACCGCCGAGCTGAAAAAACTCAAGCTGATGTCGCCGATGTCGGCCGAAGCCACCGTCGTGCGCAACTACATCGACACGCTGGTGAGCCTGCCATGGAAGAAGAAGTCCAAGGTCAACAACGACCTGTCGAACGCCGAGAAAGTGCTGGAAGGCGATCACTACGGCCTCGACAAGGTTAAAGAACGCATCCTGGAATACCTCGCGGTGCAACAGCGCGTCGACAAGCTGAAAGCGCCTATCCTGTGCTTCGTCGGGCCTCCGGGCGTCGGCAAGACCTCGCTGGGCCAGTCCATCGCCCGCGCCACCAACCGCAAGTTCGTGCGCATGGCGCTGGGCGGCGTGCGCGACGAGGCCGAGATCCGCGGCCACCGCCGTACCTACATCGGCTCGATGCCGGGCAAGGTGCTGCAGTCGCTGGCCAAGGTCGGCGTGCGCAATCCGCTGTTCCTGCTGGACGAGATCGACAAGATGGGCGCGGACTTCCGCGGCGATCCGTCGTCGGCCCTGCTGGAGGTGCTGGACCCCGAGCAGAACCACACGTTCTCCGACCACTACATCGAAGTCGATTTCGACCTGTCCGATGTGATGTTCGTGGCGACGTCGAACTCGTACAACATCCCGCCGGCGCTGCTGGACCGCATGGAAGTCATTCGCCTGTCCGGCTATACGGAAGACGAGAAGACCAGCATCGCCCAGCGCTACCTGCTGCCTAAACAGATCAAGAACAACGGTCTGAAGGAAGACGAGATTTCGGTGGCCGAGTCGGCATTGCGCGACATCATCCGCTACTACACCCGCGAGGCCGGCGTGCGTTCGCTGGAACGCGAAGTGTCGAAGATCTGCCGCAAGGTCGTCAAGATGCTGTTGTTGAAGAAGACCGAGAAGAAGGTCGCCGTCACCAACAAGAACCTGGACAAGTTCCTGGGTGTGCGTCGCTACGACTTCGGCGTGGCCGAGAAGGAAAACCAGATCGGCCAGGTCGTCGGTCTGGCATGGACCGAAGTGGGCGGCGATCTGCTGACCATCGAAGCGGTGCAGATGCCGGGCAAGGGCAATGTGATCCGCACCGGCACCCTGGGCGACGTCATGAAGGAATCGATCGAGGCGGCCCGCACCGTGGTGCGCAGCCGCGCCAATCGCCTGGGCATCAAGAACGAAGTGTTCGAGAAGGCCGACATCCACATCCACGTGCCGGAGGGCGCTACGCCGAAAGACGGTCCTTCGGCCGGCGCGGCGATGACGGTGGCGATGGTGTCGGTGTTCACGGGCATTCCGGTGCGCGCCGACGTCGCAATGACGGGCGAAATCACGCTGCGCGGCGAAGTATTGCCGATCGGCGGCCTGAAAGAGAAACTGCTGGCGGCCCAGCGCGGCGGCATCAAGACCGTGCTGATCCCCGAGCAGAACGTCAAGGACCTGGCCGACATCCCGGACAATGTCAAAAACAAACTGGAAATCGTGCCGGTGCGTTGGATCGACAAAGTGCTGGAAATCGCGCTGGAACGCATGCCGGTGGCGCTGACTGAGGCGGTTCCGGTGGAAGCCGTGGCCGCTGCGGCAGCCAAGGCCGACGGCCAAACGGAAGTGGTAAAACATTAACTTTTACTGGTGTTTAGTAACTGCTGATGCACAAACAGGCGCCTTTATGGCGCCTGTTTGTTATTTGATCCCATTTTTCTATGGTGCAGCGCTTGACACAGGGGCGGGCTGGCTTGTTTAATACGGCCTGAGATTTTTCTCGGCCTGACAACGGTATTCAATTACCGTTATCTGCGGGCTAAAACGATATAACCTTTGTGACGGGGAATTGCTTTGAATAAGACTGAATTGATCGACCATATTGCTACTACCGCTGATATCTCGAAAGCGGCTGCTGCACGCGCACTCGACGCGGTGATCGACGGTGTAACCACCACCCTGCAAAAGAACGACAGCGTCACCCTGGTCGGCTTTGGTACCTTCTCCGTGAGCGAACGCGCTGCCCGTACCGGCCGCAATCCGCGCACCAAAGAAGAGATCATCATCGAAGCGGCTAAAGTTCCTAAATTTAAAGCTGGTAAAGCTTTGAAAGATGCTGTAAACTAACGGACTTCAGTGAGCAGCAAGCAGCTAACAAGCTAATGAGTTGCTCACTCAAGGCAAAACGGGCGGTTAGCTCAGTTGGTAGAGCGGAGCCCTTACAAGGCTTAGGTCGGGAGTTCGAGCCTCTCACCGCCCACCAGTTTTGCAGCTAGTAAGTGTGGTAAATAAGTGCAGTACCCAGTGTTTTGTTGGAGCGGTAGTTCAGTTGGTTAGAATACCGGCCTGTCACGCCGGGGGTCGCGGGTTCGAGTCCCGTCCGCTCCGCCAAGAACAAGATACCCCGCAGCTATTACTGGCTGCGGGGTTTTTCTTTTTATCGCGCGCATTAATTCAAGTTCCCTGCTTTGAATATCCTTCGCTCCGCCATCAATATCCGCATTAGAAACAGATATTTACTGATGGTATCGTGCGCAAGCGCCTAGCTCATCGATAGTATGATCCATCCTCGCAGCACTGAAACTATATTAATCTGATGAGCAATTTACCAAGGGGATACACTATGGCTTTTAAGAAATTTGCTATGGCCGCAGCTTTGCTGTGCGCATCGGCGGCCCAGGCGGCGCCGGTTTTTTCCGATAATTTCGACACCGATACGCTGGCCTTGAACGCCACCAACTTCCAGGGCGGCTGGGCAGTCGCCGGCGGCACCGTGGACGTCATCGGCGCGCCGGGCTTCTTCGACCTGCTGCCGGGCAATGGACGCTACGTCGACCTGGACGGCTCGACCGGCCGCGCTGGCCTGCTGTTCAACTCGGTTGCGCTGAGCGCTGGCGTTACCTACAAGCTGTCGTTCGACCTGGCGGGTAACAACCGTGGCGCGGGCAACGACACCGTTGAAGTGGGTTTCGGTAGCGGCTACCAGACCTTCACCCGCTCGGCCGCCGACGGCTTCCAAGCCTTTAGCCTGACCTATACCGCCAGCGCCAACGGCCTGGTGGGCTTCAGCTTCGCCGACCAGGGCCGCGACAACCAGGGTGCCTTGCTGGACAACGTGACCATCGCCGCCGTGCCGGAACCGGAAACCTACGGCATGCTGCTGGGCGGCCTGGCGCTGTTGGGCGTGGTTGCGCGCCGCCGCCGCCAAGGCTGATTGCCGGTCTTGTAACACCAGGCCCGCCTCGGCGGGCTTTTTGTTGTCCAGTGTGGCGGCGTGACTGTTTTGCCAATGATTTACTCTTGCTATAGAGGGGGGCGCGCTGTAAAATCCGCCAACCGGAATTGGCGAACGCGAGTTCGCCTTTTTTGCATGTGCAAGTTCCACTCAATCCGAATTGGCAGACCATGTTTGAATTTATTCGTACCCATCAACGTTTGATGCAGATACTCCTGGCGATTATCATCGTCCCGTCGTTCGCATTCGTCGGCATCGGCAGTTACAAGAGCTTCGGCGACGACGCCAATACGATCGCCAAAATCGACGGCAAACCCCTGAGCCAGCAAGAGTTCGATAATGCCGTGCGCAACCAGCTCGACAGCTACCGCCAGCGCATGGGCGCGCAGTTTGACCAGAAGATGTTCGACACCCCGGAATTCAAGCAAAACATCCTCGACCAGCTGATCGCCGAGCGCGCCGTGGCTGCCGAAGTGGTGCGTTCGCACCTGAGCGTCAGCGACGCCCTGCTGCAAAAGACCATCAAGGAGCAGTTCGGCGGCGAGGGCGCGTTCGACATGGAGCGCTACAAGACCATCCTGGCCGCGCAAGGCATGACGCCGACCATGTATGACCAGCGCATGCGCCGCGACCTGACTCTGCAACAGCTGGGCAACGCCGTCCAGGCCACCGGCTTCGCGCCGCGCGCCGTGGCCAAGACCTTGTCCGATATCGGCGCGCAGGAACGCGAAGTGCAGGAACTGCTGCTGCCGGTGGCCGACTTCGTGCCGCAAGTGAAGATCACCGACGCCATGGTCAAGGCTTTCTACGACAAGAACGGCAAGTTCTTCGAAGTGCCTGAGCAGGCCAAGATCGAATACGTGGTCTTCAACAGCGATGCCGTCCTGAGCCAGATCGCCGTGACCGACGCCGAAGTGGCCGCGTATTACGCCGCCAACCAGGCTGGCTTCACGACGCCTGAAAGCCGCCGCGCCGCGCACATCCTGATCGCGCTGAAGAAGGGCGCCAGCGCCGCCGAAACCGCCGCCGCCAAGGCCAAGGCCGACGCCATCGTGGCCGAGTTGCGCAAGACCCCAGGCGACTTCGCCAAGGTCGCCAAGGCCAAGTCGGAAGATCCGGCATCGGGCGAACTGGGCGGCGATCTGGACATCGTCACCAAGGGTTCGCTGCCGGCGCCGGTCGAAGCCGCCGTGCTCAAGCTCAAGCAGGGCGAGATCAGCGATCCGGTGCAGTCGGAATTCGGTTTCCACGTGCTGACCGTGACCGCGCTCAAGCCTGCCGTGGTCAAGCCGCTGGAAGAAGTGAAGACCGAAGTGGCCGAAGCGCTGAAAAAGCAGAAAGCCGCGAAGAAGTATTCGGAAATGGCGGAAGCCTTCACCAATACCGTCTACGAGCAGTCCGACAGCCTGAAGCCGGTTGCCGACAAGCTGGGCCTGAAGATCGAAACGGCCGCCAATGTGTCGCGCACGCCGTCGCCGATGGCCGCTACTGCGCCTTACAACAACGCCAAGTTCCTGGCCGCGCTGTTCTCGAACGAGTCGATCAGCAGCAAGCGCAACACCGAAGCGGTCGAGACCGCGCCGAGCACCCTGGTGGCAGGCCGCATCGTCGAATTCAAGCCTGCCAGCAAGCGTCCGCTGGCCGAGGTCGACGCCGCCATCCGTCAGCGCGTGACGATGGAAGAAGCCGCCAAACTGGCCGCCAAGGCCGGCGCCGAGAAACTGGCCGCCTTCAAGAAATCCGGCGACGCCACCGGTTTCGGCGCCGCCATGCTGGTGTCCCGTTCCAAGCCGGAAGGCGTGAACGGCCTGGCGCTGCAGGAAGTGATGAAAGCCGATACCGCCAAGCTGCCTGCCTACGTTGGCGTGGATGTGCCTGGCATGGGCTACGGCATCTACCGCATCGGCAAGGTGCAGCAGCCTGAAGTGCAGGACGAGGCCCGCCGCAAGTCCGAAGCCGAGCAGATCAGCAGCATCATCGCCCAGCAAGAAATGCATGACTACATCGAGCTGCTGAAGCACAAGGCCAAGGTCAAGATCCTGAAGCCGATCGTAAAAGCCACAGTAGCAGAAGTGAAGTAAAGTAGTTCGCCGGGAAGCTCCACCCGCTTCCCGGCTCCGTAGCCCCCTTCCTTTCACGGTGTGTCCGCACCGCTCCACCGCTCCCCCGCTCCTCCGATCTCCCAGATGGTTCCGACTATCCCTTCGTTTTCGCTAGTTAATTGTTCTTTTTGAATAATTTATTGACATCTAAATTTGGTGGGTGTAACTTTACCTCGCGCAGCTAGCTCATCAGGCGTATCTGGTTTCCACATTTTTTTACGGGGAAAATATGAAACTAAAATCGTTCTTCATCGGGACCGTGCTGGCGGCCGCCTCGATGTCAAGCCATGCCGCCGGCGACAGTCAGGTGCTGGGATTTTCTCTCAGTGGCAATCCTGCCATAGGCTATAGCACGGCCTTTGGCGTGACCCATCTGACGGCGGGCATGTTCACCGACGTCATCACCTTCAGCCCATCGGTCGGCCCCAGCGTGCTGGACGGGTGGCTGCAAACCATGAATCTGAGCGGTGGTCACGACATCGACTTCATCTCGGCCAGCGTGAACGGCAATGCCTTGACGTTCACGCCCACCGGTGCGGTCGAAACCGGTACGCTCGACCCTGTCTGGGTCAGCGGTCCCTTGGTGCTGACGGTGTCGGGGATGTCGAACAGCGTCACCGCCAGCTATTCCGGCGGACTGAACGTGAATCCTGTGCCGGAGCCGGAAACCTACATCATGATGCTGGGCGGTCTGGGTATTCTGTCGTACATCGGACGCCGCCGCAAAAAGACTGACGCCTGATCGGCAAATGCACGCGCAGTCGATAGGACAAAGCCCTGAAAGCCGGATGCCGGCTTCAGGGCTTTTGTGTTGTTCGCGCGGCCGTGGCGCTGCCGTTAGCGCGCCATCAGCGACAGCGCGGCGTCGTGGAAAGCCCTGGCATCGATATCCGGCAGTTCCAGCGGCAGCGCCTGGGCGAACTTGACGAAGTTGCGGTCGATTGAACGCAGGTAGGCCGGATCGTAGTGGTCGGCCAGCAGTTCCTCCACCAGCGCCGGCATGGCGCCGCCGACCGCCATGGCTTGCCAGCGCTTGATTGTCTCGCGGCCGTGCAGCGCCGCCAGATGTTCCAGCTGCTCGTTGAGCGAGGCCGGGCTATCGGTGAAGTGCGCATAATCCTCCATCAGCAGGCGCACCCGGTACGCGCGCGACAGCGTCAGCGCGATGCAGTCCGAGGCGCGCATGGTATCCATCAGCGCCGCCGGCACGCGCAGCTTGCCGACCTTCTTGCTTTCCGATTCGACGAACACCGGCAGCGCCGGATCGAAGTTGCGCAGCGTATGCCAGATGGCGGTCTCGAAAGCCTTCTGGCTGGGCTGCGGCTGGCTGGGCAGCTGGCCCAGCACCGAGCCGCGATGCGCGGCCAGCCGCTCCAGGTCGAGCACCTGCGCGCCGTTGGCGTGCAGCACTTCGAGCAGGCGGCTCTTGCCGCTGCCGGTGGTGCCGCAGATGACCTTGAAATTCAACGCCGGCGCCTGCTCCAGCGCGGCGTTGACGTGGGCGCGGAAGGCTTTGTAGCCGCCGTCCAGCTGCGCCGCCGGCCAGCCTATCTTGGCCAGGATGTGCGCCATCGAGCCGCTGCGGTTGCCGCCGCGCCAGCAATAAATCAGCGGCCGCCATTCGCGCGGCTGGTCCAGCCACAGCGCTTCGATGTGGGCGGCGATGTTTTTGGCCACCAGCGCGGCGCCGACCTTCTTCGCCTCGAAAGCATTGACCTGCTTGTACAGGGTGCCGACGCGGATGCGCTGCCCGTCGTCCAGCACCGGCGCGTTGATGGCGCCCGGCAGGTGGTCCAGCGCGAATTCGGCCGGGCTGCGGACGTCGATGATGGCGTCGAAGCCGTCCAGTTGCGGCAGCGCGTCGTCGAAGCCGATAATTTGTGGATACTTCATCAGAATTGTTCCGAGAAACCTCGTCCTTCAGGGCGAGGAGTGAAAGGAGCCGACTCCGCAGGAGTCGATGCGAGGGAAGAAAACATGGAACTCATGCGTTCGGCAGTGGTCAAATAAATATGAAATTGGTCTACCGATATCGCGTCAAATCCCTGGCCGGCCTGCTGAACCAGCAAGCACGGACGGTCAATTTCATCTGGAATTACTGCAACGACCGGCAAAAGGATGCGTTGCGCTTCGGCCGGCGCTGGCATACGGGATTTGACCTGATCAAGCTGACCACCGGTTGCTCCAAAGAGCTTGGTCTGCATTCGGGCACGGTCAACGACATCTGCCAGCGCTACGCCAGCTCGCGCGCCATGTCGCACCGGCCTTACCTGCGCTATCGCGGCCGCAAGGCGATGGGCTGGGTGCCGTTGAAGGGACGTGAACTCAAGCGCGAAGGCAACGCCTTCCGGTTCGCCGGCCGCACGTTTCGTGTGTTTTACTCGCGCCCTCTGCCGGAAGGGAAAATTCTCGATGGCACCAACTTTTCGCTCATCGCCGCCTTCGACTATATCGTGGTCGGCAACGTCAACGCACAGGGCCTCGCCAAAACCAGCATGGCGAAGTCGGTCTACGATGTCGGCTGCTCGTCCTTCCGTACACAACTGGCGTACAAGGCTGTTAAGCATGGCGCCTGGTTCGAGGAAGTCGACGAACGTTACACCACCCAGGTCTGCTCGCATTGTGGCGAGCCATTCCAGATACGATGCCCAAGGGCGGGACCGATGGGTATCGCAGACCTTGGAGTAAGAGAGTGGTGCTGTAGCGATTGCGGTGCTGTACATGATCGTGATCTTAATGCTGCGGTCAATATTCTCCGTCGCGGACGTGCGACGCTAGCGGTAGGAATCTCCATTCTTTAGGGCGGAGAGGACGTCAATTTGCCTTGATGCTTTTTTGTAGGACTGGCCAGATATTGGCCAGGATGGTGGGATGGGCCGTCGCCAGCGGATGCAGGCGGTCGGCCTGGAACAGCTGCGGTTTGTCGGCGATCCCGTCGAGCATGAACGGCACCAGCGGCGCCTTGATGTCCTTGCTCAGGGTGCCATACATGGCGTAGAACTTGTCGGCATAGTCGCGCCCGTAGTTGGGCGGCATGCGCATGCCGATCAACATGACCCGGGCATCGGCCTTGGCCGCGGCGTCGGCCATGGCGCGCAGATTGGCTTCGGCGGCGGCCACCGGCAGGCCGCGCAAGCCATCGTTGGCGCCCAGCTCGATCACCACCAGCGCCGGTTTGTATTTTTGCAGCAGCGCCGGCAGGCGCGAGCGGCCGCCGCTGGTGGTCTCGCCGCTGACGCTGGCGTTGACCACCGTGGCCTGGATGTTTTGATCCTTGAGTTTCCGCTGCGCCAGCGCGACCCAGCCGGCGCCGCGCGCCAGGCCGTATTCGGCCGACAAGCTATCACCGAGCACCAGCACGGTTTTTGGTGCAGAATAGGCGCTCGCCGCCGCCGATGCCAGCAGCAGGGCGGCCCAAGCCTGGGCACCCAGTTTTCTTGATAAACCGTTTCTTAATCCAACGAACACATTCAGCATGCCTGATTTCCCTAAAGCGTCTTCCAATTTCATGCCGGACGGACCGGGCGTGACGGCCAGCGTCGTTGCCGCCACGGCGTCCGGCCTGCAGCCCGCCATCGCCGTCAGCGGCCTGGCCAAGCGTGTAGCCGACGCCAGCGGCGAGCTGACGATCTTGCACGAGGTCGATTTTACCGTGCAAAAAGCCGAGACGCTCGCCATTGTAGGCGCTTCCGGCTCCGGCAAGTCGACTTTGCTTGGACTGCTGGCGGGGCTGGACACGCCCAGCGCCGGCAAGGTGGTGCTGGACGGCGTCGATATCTACGCGCTGGACGAGGACGGCCGCGCCGCGCTGCGCAAGGAGAAACTGGGCTTTGTGTTCCAGTCCTTCCAGCTGCTGCCGCATTTGACGGCGCTGGAAAACGTCATGTTGCCGCTGGAGCTGCGCGGCGCGCATCACGCGCGCGAGAGCGCGGAGATCATGCTGGAGCGGGTAGGGTTGTCCAGCCGGTTGAAGCACTATCCCAAGTATCTGTCCGGCGGCGAGCAGCAGCGCGTGGCGCTGGCGCGCGCCTTCGTGACCGAACCGCCGCTGCTGTTCGCCGACGAGCCGACCGGCAGCCTGGACGCCGCCACCGGCGAGGCCGTCATCAGGCTGATGTTCGAATTGAACCGCCAGCACGGCTCGACGCTGGTGCTGGTCACGCACGACCAGGCGATGGCGGCGCGTTGCGGCCGCACCATCACCATCGCTGCGGGGCGCCTGGTCTGAGCGGCGGCGCGCTCAGCGGCCGTGGTGCTGGACCATGCGGTTCAGCGCCACGCGGATCGCCGGCACCAGTTCGCCGGCGGTCAGGCCGATCGGGCCGGCGCCTTCGGTGACCAGCACATCGGCCGCCATGCCGTGCAGCCAGACTCCGGCCAGCGCGGCCTCCCACAAAGGCCAGCCTTGCGCCAGCAGGCTGCCGCACAGGCCGGACAGCACGTCGCCGGTGCCGGCGCTGGCCAACGCCGGATTGCCGGTGGTGTTGATGACGGCGTCGCCGTTCGGCGCCGCGATCACCGTGCCGGAACCCTTCAGCACCACGTTGGCGTTCAGCTTGGCGGCGAGCTTGCGGGCCGCGCCCACGCGGTCGGATTGCACCTCGGCGATGGTGGTGCCCAGCAGGCGCGCCGCCTCCAGCGGATGCGGGGTCAGCACGCAGCCGCCGGGCCGTCGCGCCAGCGCCGCCTGCAGCGCCGGTTCCGCCGCCAGCAGGTTGAGGGCGTCGGCGTCGGCCAGCAGCGCACTGTCGCTGGCGATGGCGCGCGCCAGCAGGGCGCAGGCCAGGCGCGAGGCGCCCAGGCCGGGGCCGATCACCAGCGTCGACGAGCGCATGTCGAAATCATCGGCGAGCCGGCACATGAGTTCCGGCTGGCCGCTGTCGCACGGCAGCGGGTCTTCCACGAACAGCGCGTAGACGCGGCCGGCGCCGCTGTTCAACGCGGTGCGCGCGGCCAGCAGCGGCGCGCCGCTCATGCCGCGCGCGCCGCCGATCACCGCCACGTTGCCGTAGCTGCCCTTGTGCGAGTTGTGCACCCGCGAACGCAGATGGCGCGAGAAGAACTTGACGTCGTTCAGGTGCAGCCGAGCCGGCGCGAAGTGGCCGATGTCGATGTCCAGGCGCGCCACATCGACCAGGCCGGCGTAGTCGCGGCCGTCGCAGGTGTGCAGCCCCGGCTTGTTGCCGATGAAGGTGACCGTGTGGGTGGCGTGGATGGCCACGCCGTCCGGGCCGACGATGGCGCCGGTGTCGGCATCGAGGCCGCTGGGCAGGTCCAGCGCCAGCACCGAGCATTTGAGGCCGTTGACGGTCGCCGCCAGTTCGCGCAGCGCGCCGGCCAACGGACGCTGCAGGCCGAGGCCGAACAAGCCGTCGACCACCAGCGTCCAGTCGGTGCCGGCCACCGCCGCCAGGTCAAGCTCGGCAAAGCGGGCGTCGCTGGTCCGGGCGCGCTGCAAGGCCAGCGCGCGTTCGGTGGAGGATATCGACTGCGGCGGGAAATGCAGGATGCTCACCTGGGCGCCGGCATAGGCCAGGTGGGCCGCCGTCTCCAGCGCGTCGCCACCGTTGTTGCCGGGGCCGGCCAGCACCAGCACCCTGGCCTTGGCGGTGGAGAACGGTAGCAGGTCGAGCGCGGCGTTGGCGCCGGCCTGGCCGGCCCGCTGCATCAGCACACCTTCCGGCAACGCGGCGGCGGCCGCTTCTTCGATGGCGCGTATCTCTGCGCAGGAGTAGAGTGGGTTCATGGTGCAATTTTAGCATCTAATTTATGTTGTAAGGCCGCTGTCCGGTGCGCGGCCGAGCCACTACAATATACGCTTCAGTCATCGTAACGAGGCATGCATGGATTGGCAATTCTGGATAGACCGGGGTGGTACGTTTACCGACATCGTGGCGCGTCCGCCCGATGGGCGACTGCGCACGCTCAAGCTGCTGTCCGAGAATCCCGAGCAGTACGCCGATGCGGCCATCGCCGGCATCCGCCAGATGATGGGCGTGGCCAAGGGCAAGCCGATACCGGTGGCGCAGATCGGCGCCGTCAAGATGGGCACCACGGTCGCCACCAACGCGCTGCTCGAGCGCAAAGGCGAGCCGACCGCGCTGGCCATCACGCGCGGCTTCCGCGACGCGCTGCGCATCGCCTACCAGAACCGGCCGCGCCTGTTCGACCGCCACATCCTGCTGCCCGAGCTGCTGTACAGCCATGTGATCGAGATCGACGAACGCATGGGTGCGCATGGCGACACCGTCGCCGCGCTCGACATGGAAACCGCCCGCGCCGGCCTGGCCGCGGCCTACGACATGGGCCTGCGCTCGCTGGCCATCGTCTTCATGCACGGCTACCGCTATCACGCGCACGAGGTCAAGGTGGCCGAGATGGCGCGCATGATGGGTTTTACCCAGGTCTCGGTCTCGCACGAAGTGAGCCCGATGATGAAGCTGGTCGCGCGCGGCGACACCACGGTGGTCGACGCCTATCTGTCGCCCATCCTGCGCCGCTACGTCGACCAGGTGGCCAAGGAGATGCCGGGCGTGAACCTGCAGTTCATGCAGTCGAGCGGCGGCCTGACCGACGCCCGCGCCTTCCACGGCAAGGACAGCATCCTCAGCGGCCCGGCCGGCGGCATCGTCGGCATGGTCCGCGCCAGCAAGCTGGCCGGCTTCGACAAGGTGATCGGCTTCGACATGGGCGGCACCTCGACCGACGTGTCGCATTTCTCCGGCGAGTTCGAGCGCGTGTTTGAAACCCAGGTGGCCGGCGTGCGCATGCGCGCGCCGATGATGAGCATCCACACGGTGGCGGCGGGCGGCGGCTCCATCCTGCATTTCGACGGCAGCCGCTATCGCGTCGGCCCGGACAGCGCCGGCGCCAATCCGGGGCCGGCCAGCTACCGGCGCGGCGGCCCGCTGGCGGTCACCGACTGCAACGTCATGCTGGGCAAGATCCAGCCCCATCACTTCCCGCAGCTGTTCGGCGCCGAAGGCCGGCAGGCGCTCGACGCCCACGCCGTGCGCGCGAAATTCGCCGAACTGGCGGCGCGGATCGAGGCCGCCACCGGCAAGCAGACCACGCCGGAACAGGTGGCCGAGGGCTACATCGAAATCGCCGTCGGCAACATGGCCAACGCGATCAAGCAGATCTCGGTGCAGCGCGGGCACGACGTCACCGAATACACGCTGACCAGCTTTGGCGGCGCCGGCGGTCAGCACGCCTGCCTGGTGGCCGACGCGCTGGGCATGACGACGGTGTTCGTGCATTCGCTGGCCGGCGTGATGTCGGCCTACGGCATGGGCCTGGCCGACCAGACCGCGATGCGCGAGGCCGCGGTGGAAAAGCGCCTGAACTTGGAAGGGCTGGAGGAACTCGAGGCGCGCCTGCATGCGCTGGGCCGCCAGGCACGCGCCGACCTGCAGCACCAGGGCGTGGAGGACGAGCGCATCGTGCTGGTACGCCGCGTGCACCTGCGCTACGAGGGGACCGACTCCGCGCTGATCGTGCTGTTCGATACCGCCGACAGCATGCAGCAGCAGTTCGAAGCGGCCTACCGCAAGCGCTACTCTTTCCTGATGCCGTCCAAGGCGCTGATCGTGGAGGCGGTGTCGGTGGAGGCGATCGGCAAGTCCGACGCGCCGGCGGAATCGGTGGAACCGGCGCCGCGCCGCGTGTCCGGCCTGATGCCGCACGCCGTGGTGCCGATGTACGCCGACGGTAAATGGCGCCAGACCAGCCTGTACCAGCGCGGCGCCACCCGCATCGGCGACATCGTCAAAGGCCCTGCCATCATCGCCGAGGCGAATGCGACCACCATCGTCGAACCCGGCTGGCAGGCCGAGGTGACGCTGCACGACCATCTGGTGCTCAAGCGCGTGGTGGCGCTGCCGGAGCGCCGCGCCATCGGCACCAACGCCGATCCGGTGATGCTGGAGATCTTCAACAACCTGTTCATGTCGATCGCCGAGCAGATGGGGCTGCGCCTGCAGAACACCGCGTACTCGGTCAACATCAAGGAGCGGCTGGACTTCAGCTGCGCCATCTTCGACGCCGACGGCAACCTGATCGCCAACGCGCCGCACATGCCGGTGCACCTGGGCTCCATGGGCGAGAGCATCAAGACCGTGATGCGCGAGAATGCCGGCCAGATGCGCGCCGGCGACGTCTTCATGCTCAACGACCCGTACAACGGCGGCACCCATCTGCCGGATGTGACGGTGATCTCGCCGGTGTTCGACGAGGCCGGCGCGGTCATCCTGTTCTACGTCGGCTCGCGCGGCCACCATGCGGACATCGGCGGCACCACGCCGGGCTCGATGCCGCCGGATTCGCGCGTGATCGAGGAAGAGGGCGTGTTGATCAATAACTTCAAGCTGGTGGACGGAAGCAATGCGGGCGCTGCGGGCGGCCAGCTGCGCGAGGCCGAGACGCGGGCCATGCTGGCGGGCGCGCGCTACCCGGCCCGCAATCCGGACCAGAACATGGCCGACCTGCGGGCGCAGGTGGCGGCCAACCAGAAGGGCGTGGACGAGCTGCGCAAGATGGTGGCGCACTTCGGACTGGAGGTGGTGCAGGCCTACATGGGCCACGTGCAGGACAACGCCGAGGAAGCGGTGCGGCGCGTGATCAGCGCGCTCAAGGACGGCAGCTACACGCTGCAACTGGATAACGGCGCGCAGATCCAGGTGGCGGTGCGGGTAGACCAGGCCGGCCGCAGCGCCGAGATCGATTTCACCGGCACCTCGCCGCAGCTGGAGAACAACTTCAACGCGCCGTCGGCGGTGTGCATGGCGGCGGTGCTGTACGTGTTCCGCACGCTGGTGGACGACGAGATTCCCTTGAACGCCGGCTGCCTGAAGCCGCTGAAGGTGCTGATACCTCCGGGTTCCATGCTCAATCCGCGCTATCCGGCATCGGTGGTGTCGGGCAACGTGGAGACGTCGACCTGCATCACCAACGCGCTGTATGGCGCGCTGGGCGTGATGGCGGCGGCGCAGGGCACGATGAACAACTTCACCTTCGGCAATGCGCAGTACCAGTACTACGAAACCATCAGCGGCGGTTCCGGCGCCGGTCCCGGCTTCGATGGCACCAGCGTCGTGCAGACCAATATGACCAACTCGCGCCTGACCGACCCCGAGATCCTGGAATTCCGTTTCCCGGTGCGCCTGGAAAGCTACGCGATCCGCGAAGGCAGCGGCGGAGCGGGGCGGTGGCATGGCGGCAACGGCGGCACGCGCAAGGTGCGCTTCCTCGAAGCGATGACGGCGGCCATCCTGTCCAACAACCGCATCCACGCGCCGTTCGGCATGGCCGGCGGCGAGCCGGGCGCCCTGGGCCACAACACCGTAGTGCGCGCGGACGGCAGCATCGAGCAGCTGGCGCACATCGGCAAGACCGACATGCAGGCCGGCGACCTGTTCATCATCGAAACGCCGGGCGGCGGCGGCTATGGCCCGGTTGGCGGCGAGGGCGGGCAATGAGGGCGCTGCCAGCCGGTAGCTTCCTGCTGCGCCCCTTCATCGCCGCCGACGCGCCGGCCTTCGCTGCTGGCGTGCGCGAATCGATGGCGAGTGTCGGCCTGTGGATGTCCTGGGCGCACGCCGAGTACACCGAAGAGCAGGCGCTGTCGTGGTTTGAATGGTGCGACGCCAGCCGCGCCGACGGCAGTGCCCACGAATTCGGCATCTTCCTGGCGGACGGCCAGACCCTGGTCGGCGGCGGCGGCTTGAACCAGCTGAATGCCGTGCACGGGTTCTGCAACCTGGGCTACTGGGTGCGCGAATCGGCGCAGCGTCGAGGCGCCGCGGCGGCTGCGGCGTCGGCGCTTGCGCGCTACGCCTTCCAGCAGTTGCAGCTAGTGCGGGTGGAGATCGTGGTCGCCGCGGGCAACGAACCCAGCCTGGCGGTGGCGCGCAAGGCCGGCGCCATGCACGAATGCCTGGCGCGCAACCGGCTCAGGCTGCGCGAGGGCAGTGTCGACGCCCATGTCTTTTCCTTGATACCTGGCTGACGAAGCGCCTGCCGATACCAACGGCATCACAAAACGGTACCGGCGATTCCCGGCTTGTCCAGCACAAGCCGGCGGCGTACAGTTTTGTTTCGATCAACAGATGGACGGGAGGACTCAGTGCGCATGCTAATCAAGCTGCTGCGTGGACGCAGTTCGGCACACCGTGCGATCTGGTCGGCCTTCCTGCTGTGCGCCATGTATTTTGTGACGTGGTATCTGATTTCCCACCTGTCGAACTTCCCCGGTTCGCTGATCTTCTAGCTACGCCACCGTCGCGATACCGTACTTGCGCTGGGTGTGCGAATACTGCGCTTGCAGCGCCTCCAGCGAAGGATGGGCCGGGTCGATCTTGCGCATGCGCTCCAGCAGGAAGGAGCATTGTTCGGCCAGCGGCACTTCCCAACCCAGATCGTCCAGCTGCTTGAGTATCGCCGATGTTGCCGCCGGCAGCAGCGCCATATTGGCCGGCGCCTTGCGCAGGGCCGCGCTGAGCGTGTCGACCGCCGCCCGCAAGTCGCCCTGGCTGCGCTGTTCGGACGCATGGGCGATCAGTTCCTCCACCTGATGCTTGATCTGCTCGCCCATGCCCTCGGCCAGGTCGTGGCGGCCGGCTTTCTCAAACACCTGCACCGCGTCGTCCATCGAGACGCCGCTCTCGGTGTCGTTCATCAGGTTCAGCATCAGCTCGGACGCCTGCTGGTCCAGCTTGACGTTCAGGCAGCTGTGCACCAGGCCGATTTTCAGGCCGGTCGACAGGCCGCGGCTGGCGCCGATGGCGGTGACGGCGTTGGTCAACTCGGTCGCCGCGCCGCTGATATTGCCCGTCATTTCCTGCAGCAGGCCGGCGGCGATCGCGCGGCAGGCCTCGACGTTGGCGCTGCCGCGCAATGAGCGCTCCATGTCGCGGATCACGCCGCTGGCCTGGTTGGCGTCGCCTTTCTTGACCAGGGTCTTGACCAGTTTGACGTGGTCTTCCGGATCGCGGAATTCGGAGTACTTGGCCTTGGCCACCACCTGCTTGAACGCCTTCTCGGCGACGCCGACATCGCCCGTTTCGAACGCCACCTCGCCCAGGTGCCGCAGGCGCCGCACCATGTTGGGCGAGATCGCCACCGCGTCTTCCAGTATCTTCTTGGCCGATTCCTGCTGGCCCAGCGCCTCCAGGGTGCGCGCCAGCAGATCGTAGGCGGCCATGAATTTGGGATTGTGGATCAGCAGCTCCTGCAGCGTCTCCTGCGCCTCGATGAACTTCTGCTGGCCGAACTGGCAGCGCGCCATGCCCAGATGCGCCCAGGCGATGGGGCGGTTCATCAGGATGACCTGGTACACCAGCTCGGCGTCGGCCAGCTCGTCCAGCGACACCAGCAGCTCGGCGCGCAGCCGTGCGAACTCGATCGCGTAGCGCGGATTCTTTTCCTCCGCGAGGCCGCACTCGCCGATCGCCTTGCGGATATTGCCCAGTTCAACCAGTTGATACACCGGCAGGAACACGTCGCGCCGTTCGAGCGCCTTGCGCACGCGCTGCATCAGCGCGTCCACCGTGAAAGGTTTGAGGACGTAGTCGGTCGGGGTCAGCTCGGCCGCGCCGATCACCTTGCTGTAGACGCCCTCGGAGGTGAGCATGACGAAAATCGTCGATGCCGAGATCAGCTTGTGGTGGCGCAAGTCTTCCAGCAGCTGCTGGCCGTCCTGGCCGTTGTTCTCGCCGCTGCCGTTGCCCAGGTCGTACTCGCACAGGATGATGTCGAACGGTTTCTTGCCCAGCTGGCGGATGGCCGTGCCGGAGCTGACCGCGTAATCGATCTTGGTGATGCCGGACTGGTTAAGCATGTTGTGCAGGTTGCCGCGCATGCCCGGATTGGGGTCGACGATCAGCACTGACAATTCACTATATTCCGCCATGTTACGCATCCAAGCTAAAGTTAAATCTAGCATACTCCATGGCAAGTCAGAATGTTATGAAAACCGGCTGCTTCGCCCTGGACTGACGCATATTCCCCATCAAAATGGCTCAAAATGTTGCTCCGGTGGCACTTTTTGTCCCGAATTGGCGCTGTATGGACAGCGTGGTAAGAGGTATAATGCGCGCAAAGGAAATTCTGCATTACAAGTATCTCGTGCTCCATCTACCTTTAATCCGCAGCCACGCTGCATCAACCATCCTCCAACCATGTTGATTCTGCCGGGCTCCAACGCCCTGTCCGCATTCCGTAGCCAACGCCTGTTAACCCAACTGCAAGCCGCGCTGCCAGCCGTCGCCGCCGTCCAGGCGCGCTATGTCCACTTCATCGATGCCGCCGAACCGCTGTCGGCCGACGACACCAGCCGCCTCGGCGCGCTGCTGACCTATGGTGAGCCGGCGCATGCCGACAACACCGAGGGCGCCGTCGAAGCGTTCTTCGTCATTCCGCGTTTCGGCACGATCTCGCCGTGGGCCTCCAAGGCCACCGACATCGTCCACAACTGCGGCATGGCGCACATCAAGCGCGTCGAGCGCGGCATCGCCTTCCGCATCAATCTGAAGACCGGCATTTTGGGCAGCAGCATCGGCGCCGCCAAGAAGCTGTCCGACGAAGAAGTGCAGGCCGTGGCCGCATTGCTGCACGACCGCATGACGGAATCGGTGCTGCGCCATCCCGACGAAGCGGCCGGCCTGTTCCGCACGCTGGGAGCGAAGCCGCTGGAATCGGTGGACGTGATCGGCATGGGCAAGGCCGCGCTGGAGAAAGCCAACACGGACCTGGGCCTGGCGATGTCGGACGACGAGATCGAGTACCTGGACGCCGCCTTCACCAAGGCCGGCCGCAATCCGACCGACGTCGAGCTGATGATGTTCGCGCAGGCGAACTCGGAGCACTGCCGCCACAAGATCTTCAACGCCGACTGGACCATCGACGGCGTGGCGCAACCGAAGTCGCTGTTCGGCATGATCAAGAACACGCACCAGTTGCAGCCGAAAGGCACCATCGTCGCCTACAGCGACAACTCGTCGATCATGGAAGGCGCGGAAGTGATGCGCTTCTTCCCGCAGGGCGACGCGCACCAGTACGCGCCGATGACCGAGTTGACGCACACGCTGATGAAAGTGGAAACCCACAATCACCCGACCGCGATCTCGCCATTCCCTGGCGCCTCCACCGGCGCCGGCGGCGAGATCCGCGATGAAGGCGCGACCGGCCGCGGCGCCAAGCCCAAGGCCGGCCTGACCGGCTTCACCGTGTCGAACCTGATGCTGCCGGGCGCCGTGCAAGCCTGGGAAAACGACGCCGACGTCACCGCGCCGGTGGCCGATTACCGCAGCAGCGGCACGGGTTCGAGCAAGCCTTACGGCAAGCCGGACCGCATCGCCTCGGCGCTGCAGATCATGATCGAAGGCCCGCTCGGCGGCGCCGCGTTCAGCAATGAATTCGGCCGTCCGGTACTGGGTGGTTACTTCCGTACCTACGAACAGAATATCGGCAAGCAGTTCGCCGGCGCGCACGACACCGTGTTCGGCTACCACAAGCCGATCATGATCGCCGGCGGCATCGGTAACATCTCTGGCCAGCACACGCACAAGAACGACATCCCGGTCGGCAGCCTGCTGGTGCAACTGGGCGGTCCCGGCATGCGCATCGGCATGGGCGGCTCGGCCGCGTCGTCGATGGCCACCGGCACCAATACCGCGGACCTGGACTTCGACTCGGTCCAGCGCGGCAATCCGGAGATGGAACGTCGTGCGCAGGAAGTGATCAACGGTTGCTGGCAGCTGGGCGCCGCCAATCCGATCATCTCGATCCACGACGTCGGCGCCGGCGGTCTGTCGAACGCCTTCCCGGAGATCACCAACGACGCCAAGCGCGGCGCGATCTTCGACCTGCGCAAGATCCCGCTGGAAGAAAGCGGCATGGCGCCGAAAGAAATCTGGTCCAACGAATCGCAAGAACGCTACGTGCTGGCGATCGCGCCGGACAGCCTGCCGATGTTCAAGGCGCTGTGCGAGCGTGAGCGCTGCCTGTTCGCCGTGGTCGGCACCGCGACCGAAGAACGTCAACTGAAGCTGATCGATCCTGAGCTGGGCAACGAGCCGGTCGACATGCCGATGGATGTCCTGCTGGGCAAACCACCGAAGATGCTGCGCGACGTGCACCATGTGCAGAACGAATTCCCGGCCATCGACCTGACCGGCATCGACCTGGAAGAAGCCGCCAAGCGCGTGCTGCTGCTGCCTACCGTCGGTGACAAGTCCTTCCTGATCACCATCGGCGACCGTAGCGTGGGCGGCATGTCCGTGCGCGACCAGATGGTCGGTCCATGGCAGGTGCCGGTGGCCGATTGCGCCGTCACCGCGATGAGCTTCGAAGGCTACCTGGGCGAAGCGATGGCGATGGGCGAGCGTACCCCGCTGGCCGTCATCAACGCCGCCGCCTCGGGCCGCATGGCGGTCGCCGAGGCGATCACCAACATCGCCGCCGCGCCGATCAAGGAGATCTCCGACATCAAGCTGTCCGCCAACTGGATGGCCGCCTGCGGCCAGCCGGGCCAGGACGCGGCGCTGTTCGACACCGTCAAGGCAGTCGGCATGGAGCTGTGCCCGGCGCTGGGCATCAGCATCCCGGTCGGCAAGGATTCGCTGTCGATGCGCACCACCTGGAAGGACGAGGGCAGTGCCAAAGCTGACGGCTTGGGCACTGCCAAAGCTGACGGCTTGGGCACTGCCAAAGCCGTCACTTCGCCGGTATCGCTGATCGTCTCGGCCTTCGCGCCGGTGCACGACGTGCGCAAATCGCTGACGCCGCAGATCAGGACCGATGCGGGCGACACCTCCATCATCCTGATCGACCTGGGGCGCGGCAAGAACCGTATGGGCGCGTCGGCGCTGTCGCTGGTCATGGGCCAGCTGGGCAACGAGACGCCGGATGTCGACAGCGCGGAAGACCTGAAGGCCTTCTTCGCCGCCATCCAGCAACTGAACAACGACGGCAAGCTGCTCGCTTACCACGACCGTTCCGACGGCGGCCTGTATGGCACGCTGACCGAGATGGCCTTCGCCGGCCGCGCGGGCTTGTCGATCAATCTCGACATCCTGACCCTGGAGCAGGGCCACGGCGCCGACCAGGGCGACGCGAAGAACTGGGCCGGCCAGATCGCCGAACGCCGCAACGAACAAACCCTGCGCGCGTTGTTCTCCGAAGAGCTGGGCGCGGTGATCCAGGTGCGCGCGGAAGAGAAGTCGCTGGTGATGGACGTGCTGCGCACCTTCAACCTGGGCGCATGCAGCCATATCATCGGCAAGCCGAACGACCGTGGCGTGATCGAGTTCACCCGCGACGCCAGGATCATCTACAACAAGCAGCGCTCGGAACTGCACCGCCTGTGGAGCGAGACCAGCTGGCGCATCGCCCGCCTGCGCGACAATCCCGCCTGCGCCGACGCCGAGTACGACCGCATCCTGGACGAAACCGATCCCGGCATCACGCCTAAGATCAGCTTCGACCTGAGCGAGAATGTGGCCGCGCCGTTCCTGGCGACCGGCGTGCGTCCGCGCGTTGCGATCCTGCGCGAGCAGGGCGTCAACTCGCACATCGAGACCGCCTACGTGATGCACCAGGCGGGCTTCAACGCCGTCGACGTGCACATGAGCGACCTGATTGCAGGCCGCGTCAAGCTGGATGACTTCCAGGGCATCATCGCCGTCGGCGGCTTCTCGTACGGCGACGTGCTGGGCGCCGGCGAAGGCTGGGCCAAGACCATCCTGTTCAACGCCGCGCTGGCCGAGCAGTTCGCCCGCTTCTTCGCGCGCACCGACAGCTTCGGCCTCGGCGTATGCAACGGCTGCCAGATGATGAGCAACCTGAAATCCATCATCCCAGGCGCGCATGCGTGGCCCAAGTTCACCACCAACAAATCGGAGAAATTCGAAGCGCGCTTCGCGATGGTGGAAGTGCTGGATTCGCCGTCGATCTTCTTCAACGGCATGGGCGGCACGCAGACCGCCATCGCCATCGCCCACGGCGAAGGCTATGCGGACTTCACGCAGACCGGCAACATCAACGAGGCTGTGGCGGCGATGCGCTTCGTCGACAACCGCGGCGCGGCCACCGAAGCCTATCCGTACAATCCGAACGGCTCGCCGCAAGGCCTGACCTCGGTGACCACGGCCGACGGCCGCTTCACCGTGATGATGCCGCATGCCGAGCGCGTGTTCCGCTCGGTGCAGCAGTCGTGGCATCCGGAATCGTGGGGCGAGGACTCGCCTTGGATGCGGATGTTCCGCAACGCCCGCAAGTTCGTCGGGTAAGGGCGCCTCAGGTAGGGCAGGTAGCGGGGCCGGAGCGATCCGGCCTTTTTCATATCCTGCCCAGCGCTGCCAAGGCGGGAAGCCGGCCACAATCCTGGTCTGGCGAAGGTCAGGGTTCGGGTGGAAAATCCGTCGCATGAGAATATAGGCCAGGCGGTCCCTGCTGCATACGAACGACCGTTTTTCTAAGCTCCTCAACCCACAGGACGCTGCTGGCGATCGCCAGCAGGGGAAGCAGGTCGGCCAGCGGCATGGGTACCGTATGAAACAGACTGTTCAGCGGTGCCCAATACAAGACGGCGGCCTGCAGCACGATGCTGAGCCCCAGGCCGCCGATGAGCCAGTGATTGCGCAGGATGCCGAAGCGCAGTGCGGAGCGCGTCGCGGACTGGCAGTTGAGCACGTTGAACCACTGGCACAGTGCCATCATGGTAAACGTTTCGGTGCGAACCAGCTCGTAAGGCAGGCCGCTGGACTGGCGCCATACATACCATCCGAAGGTGGCGGCGACCGCCATGGGCGTCAGTGTCGCGATGCGCACCAGCATGGCGCGGTCGACCAGTCGGTTGTTTCGGGGCACCGCTGGGCGGCGCATCTCGTCCCCATCCGGCGGATCCATGACCAGATTGACGGTCAAGGTGCTTTCCGTAACGATGTTGACCCAGAGTATCTGCACCGCCGCCAGCGGCAGCGGATAGCCGGCCAGCAAGGCCAGTAGAAGGATGAGCACTTCGTCGACGGAGGTAATGAACAGGAACAGTATCACTTTTTTCAGGTTGCCGTAGACGACACGCCCCTGCTCGATTGCGCCGACTATGGTGGCGAAATTGTCATCGGTGATGACGATCTTGGCTGCGCTCTTCGCCACTTCCGTTCCTGTGATGCCCATTGCTACGCCGACATCGGCGCGGGCCAGGGCCGGGGCGTCGTTGACCCCGTCCCCGGTCATGGCGACCACGTCGCCGCGGGACTGCAAGGCTTCGACGATGCGCAGCTTTTGGGCCGGGTGCACGCGCGCGAACACGGCGATATTGTTCAAGCCTTCGAGCAACTCGGCATCGCCCATGCGTTCGAGCTCGGCGCCATCAACGCCGCGATCATCTCCCTGAGCAATACCCAAAGTGCGCGCGATGGCCAATCCGGTCGATTTGTGGTCGCCCGTGACCATGATTGGGCGAATACCTGCCGCACGGCACGCGGCAACCGCTATCTTGACTTCCTCGCGCGGTGGATCGATCTGACCCAGCAGGCCGAGCAGCGTAGCACGTCCGGCCAGCTCGTCGAAGCCGCCGCTGGCATCGAGGGCGAAATCATCGATGCGCGCGACCGCCAGCACGCGCAGCGCCCGTCCGGCCATTTCCTCGGCGGCGCTGCCCGCCGCCAGCACGGCGGCCTTGCCATCACCATGGCACAATCGCAACACAGCCTCCGGCGCGCCCTTGATGTAGACGGTGGTCGTGCCAGATAAGGTGCTGTGACAAGTCGCCATCATCTTGGTATCGGAGTCGAACGGAATTTCCGCCGTACGGGCATGCCGCTGGCGTAGCGCACCGATATCAATGCCGGCCTTGCCGGCGGCCACCAGCAACGCGGCCTCGGTCGGATCGCCCAGCACGGTCCACTGCGCGACCTCATCCTCGGGCGGCACCAGTCCGGCGTCATTGCAGAGTACAGCGGACTCCAGCAGCGCGGTCACCGCGGCATCGACTGCTTCGCTCAACTCGCCTTGTGGTGCATAGCCGACGCCGGAGATCGATAGCTCGCGCCCGCCGGGAAGCCAGAGGGTGCTGACGGTCATCTCGTTGCGTGTCAGGGTGCCGGTCTTGTCGCTACAGATGATCGTGATCGATCCCAGTGTTTCGACCGCGGAAAGGCGCCGGATAATCGCCCCACGGCTGGCCATACGCTGCATGCCAACGGCAAGCGCTATCGTCATCGCTACCGGCAGGCCCTCCGGGATCACCGACACCATCTGGCTGATGGCGACCATCAGGACCTCGGAAAGCGGCAGGCCGCGCGCCAGACCCAGCGCCACGACCGTGAAGAAGAGCGCAATAGAGGCGTACACAAGGTAGCGTCCGAATTGGCCGATGCGCACCTCAAGCGGGGTTCTGGGTTCCAGCGCGCCTTCCGTCATCCGCGCTATCCCGCCTACTTCAGTGTGTACGCCGGTGGCCGTCACGATGGCGCGCGCCCGGCCGGCCGACACATAGGTGCCGGAAAACACCATATTTCGACGGTCCGCAAGTGCGCTTGCCTCCGGCAACGCAGCTATGTTCTTGCATACCGGGATGGATTCTCCCGTCAGCGTCGCTTCGGCAACGGCCAACGACGCCGCGTCGACCAGCCGCGCATCCGCGCCGACCGCGTCGCCGGCGGCCAGCAATAATATGTCCCCGGGGACCAGTTCTTGCGCGGCCATGGCTTGTTCTGTGCCGTTGCGCAACACGTGCACTTGCAATGTGGATAGCTTGCGCAACGCGGCCATCGAACGTTCGGCGCGCCCCTCCTGATAGGCGCCAATCAAGGCGTTGACCAGCACGACGCCCAGAATGACGGCGGCGTCGGCCCAATGGCCCATGAAGCCGGCGAGTGCGGCGGCAACGAACAAGATATAGATCAACGGACTTTGAAACTGGCGCGCGAAAAGAAGAAACGGCGAACGCGCGGCCGGTTCCGGCAGCGCATTCGGCCCGTGCAAGACGGCACGTTGTGCCGCCGCTTGCGAAGTGAGTCCTGTCTTCGGGTCGCTCTCAAGACGCGCGATGACGGCGTCCGGATCGAGCGCGTGCCAGGCCTGAGGCTGATTTTTGCCCGGCGCGTTCATGGCTCGATACGGAGCGCCACGAAGCGCTCTGTTCCAGTTGAGAATGGAGCGCCGATGGAAGGGCGTGCTGCAGGTGCGCCGGTGGTAGCCCGGGCGATAGGAATATATACCATTTGTTTTCCAGGTCAGAGTGCGCGGGCTGCGGTGAAGAGGACAAAAGCACTATAGGTTGCAATGAACCAGGGGCCACGCCAACGGGAAATTGGATTTCGACGCGAAAACAGTAGCAGTAGCGTGATCACACCGAATGCCAGGGCCGGCATCACCTCCGCGGGCCGTACCGCAATCGGATGGATAGTTGCGGCAACACCAACTACCGCAAGACCGTTAAACAGGTTGCTGCCCAGTAGGGTGCCGAGACCAACATCATCGTGGCCGCGCCATCGCGCAAGTACGACCGTTACCAATTCCGGCATGGAGGTACCGACCGCGACCAGTGTCGCTCCGATCACATAAGGATGCATGCCCAATGCCAAGGCGATGCTGGACGCGCCTGCGACGAACAGCTTTCCGGCGACAAACAGCGCGCCCATGCCTACAAATAGCAATATCGAGGCGCGCGAGATAGCGGTCTGGGCAGCGCGATACGCAGGCGTGCGCCGCCGATGACTGATAGCTTGCTTTACGACCAAGATCAACCACAACGTGAACAGCGTCAGCAATAGCATCCCTTCCCCGCGCGACAGCATGCCGTCCAGCGCGAGGATGAACGTGAGCGCCGGGACCATGAGGGCAAGCATGTAGTCGCGCCGACATTGCGCAACACAGATGGCCATAGGACCGAATAGCAGCGCCAAGCCTAAAAGCAATCCGAGGTTGACCACGTTGCTGCCGAGTGCGTCGCCCAGGCCGATACCCGGCTTGCCTGCAATGGCCGCAAGGCTGGACACTGTCATTTCCGGACTGGACGTTGCAAAGGCGGCGAGGGTTGTTGCAACCAACAGCTTGGGAAGGCGCAGCCAGGCCGATACCGTAAGTATCCCTCTGAGAAAACTTGCGCCGCCGATTGCCGCGATCGGAACTGCCGACAGCAGCATCAGTATGTCAATGAAGGCTACGCTCATTTTCGAGGTCGCTCAGCTGGAAACCGGATGAAAGGACGACTCAATTGAAGCATGTGTTCTCCCTGTATCACCCCAGTGGTGCGGGACTGACATTCCACCCGTGTGCGAGGGATTATTTGAATGAAGCAACGCGTACCTGCGCCAAACGCAGCACGCGGCTTTGAATGGCGCTGGTCATCATCTCGGCAATCGCAGCTGAACGGTCACTACCTGACAAAAGCGGCACAGCTCGTCGGCGATCCGGGAATAGCCAAGCACTTGAACGGCATCGTATCAAGTACGTCCAGCTAAGGCCTTGTTCCTTGTCCAGAATAGCATGGGTTCGCGCTTGCGCGGGAACGGCGAGTTGGCTGCTATTCGAGTCGCCTTGAGGGCGGGCCGCTGCAGGATAGTTATTTCGGTTGAAATGTATATATCCGGCCGCAAGCGAGGCGGGGGGGCTGGAAATTCGGAATTCTATTGGACGATACCCGTCTTAAAATGGCGCGCTATATCGCCGGGGGGTGTACTGGATTCTGTGTAAACGGGTTTTCGTTTAAGCCTGCGGTACCCGGTCTTCAAACTGGATGGCGAAGCGGTTCAGCGCTGCTTTCCAGTCCCGTATCGGCATCGTCCACTTCTTGCTGATGTTGTTCAGCGCGAGGTAAAACAACTTGCTGACTGCATCATCGGTCGGGAAGGAACTGCGGGCCTTGGTGACTTTTCGCAGGCTCATATTAATCGATTCAATCGCGTTCGTGGTGTAAATCACCTTGCGGATTTCCGGCGGGTAGTCGAAGAACGGTATGACGCGGGCCCAGTTGCGGCGCCAAGACTGGCTTATTGGTTTATACTGTTTATCCCATTTTTCCTCGAATTCCGCGAGCCTGAG
>KB906724.1:2718979-2998663 GCA_000381565.1 Oxalobacteraceae bacterium AB_14 | reverse complement strand
ACCATGTGGACGATGCATAGTTGAACGGTGGTCTGTGGGTAGACTGCCTCGATGGCTTCAGGGAAGCCTTTCAAACCGTCGACACAGGCGATGAAGATGTCCTGCACGCCGCGATTTTTGAGTTCGGTCACGACCTGCAACCAGAACTTGGCACCCTCGGTTTGGGAGATCCACAGGCCCAGCACCTCCTTGTGGCCCTCCATGTTGACGCCGATGGCCAGGTAGACCGCCTTGGTGCGCACCGCGCCGTTGTCGCGCACCTTGACATGGATGCAGTCGAGATACAGGATCGGGTACACGGCGTCGAGCGGGCGGGCCTGCCAGAGCTTCACATCCTCGCTGACGGCGTCCGTGACGTTGGAGATGAGGGTGGGTGACACCTCGGTGCCATACATCTCCTCCAGATGGCCTTGAATCTCCCGCACGCTCAGGCCGCGCGCGTAGAGCGAGATGATTTTGTCATCGAAGCCGGTCCAGCGGGTCTGGTGCTTGACGACGATCTGCGGCTCGAACGTCCCTTGGCGGTCGCGGGGAACATCCAGCGGCAGCGCGCCGAAATCGCCCTTGAGGGTTTTGGTACTATGGCCGTTGCGGGTATTGGCGGTCCCGTTGGTCACCTCGCCGCTCTTATTGTGGCCCAGGTGGTCGGTCATCTCTACCTCCAGGGCGCGCTCCACCAGCATCTTGGTGAGCTGCTTGAGCAAGCCGTTTTCACCGATCAGGTCCTCGGGCTTCTGGTAGTTGGCCAGCAGGCTGTCGGCCAGTTTGAGCAGTTCTGGATCGGGCTTGGCCCGCTTGTTACGCTTTACAACGGTCATTATTTCTCCTTGATGGCGGCAGTGTCCTGCCAAATGACCGTTTACACAAAATTATTTACACCCTCTATCGCCGACAGATGCTTGCTGGCTTCGCGATAACTTAGCGCCGGAAGACGTTGCTTTGCATTGAGGGTGAATGCCCGTATTGCTTCCGGAGCGTGCCGCGCATAATCCCGCAATGCCCAGCCTATGGCCTTTTGTATGAAGAACTCCTTCTCGTGCGCAAGCGAGAGGGCGTAGTTGAAAAGCCGGTCTGTATCAACCTTGTCGCGCCATCCCAATTGGTGCAACAAGGCGATCCGGCGTACCCACATATTCTCGTGCTTTACGGCCTGGTCCATGCCGTCGTGGCGATAGCGCAATACATCGCTTATCACTGAAGCCAGCGCATCAACCGTATCCCACCATGATTTACGTTGTGCCAATTCGAGCAGTCTGGGAATGTAGGCAAGGTCCAATTCCTTGTAGTGCATGGCGAGCAGGTCGATCGCCACATACTGATATTCCCTTTGCGGTAATGCCCATAATTCGAAGGCATATAGGAGGAGATTATCGGCTCCACTGCCTTTCAATTGCATCAACAGATGCTTCGCTGCCAGCCGTCGCTGTGGAGTTCCCACCCCGAGGAAATCAAATTGGTTGCGCATATAGGCCCGCATTGCGGCGCCGCGTTGTGGCGTGGCGGCGGTAGCGAGGGCGCTGTCGAGGCTGTTGCGGAATTCGGGATTCATGTGGCAAGTATAGTTGATTTCTCTGCCAGCCCCGCAATCGAGCCGGAACTTGGCGTGTTCCTGCCAGATATTGGCTTTCATGCGCGGCGCACCGGCAATAAAAAAAGCGCCTCGATGGAGGCGCTTTTTAACAAGCCGAAAACCGGCTTACTGGATCTTGGCTTTCTTGGTCAGCTCGTCGCGGAAGGCGGCGATTTTACGCTGCTGCAGCGCCTCTGCTACCTGGCCTTTCACTTCTTCCAGCGCCGGCAGTTTGGTGGCGCGCGATTCCTCCAGTTTGATGACGTGGTAGCCGAACTCGGTTTTAACCGGAGTCTGGGTAATCTCGCCGTTTTTCAGCGCAATCATCGCATCGGCGAAAGGCTTGACCAGCTTACCTGGAGCCATCCAGCCCAGATCGCCGCCGTTATTAGCCGAACCATCTTTCGATACCTTAGCCAATTCCTCGAATTTACCGCCGGCCTTCAGCTTGGCGATAATATCCTTGGCTTCCTGTTCGGTCGCTACCAGGATATGACGCGAGTGGTATTCTTTCTCGCCCATTGCGGCTTTGTACTTGTCGTACTCGGCTTTGATTTCGGTGTCTTTAACTGGATTCTTTTTAACGTAATCGGCCAGCATCGCATTGATGATAATGCTTTGACGGGCGTTTTCAATTGCCGCCTTGACTTCAGCCTTGGTGCCGAAACCCTGTTTATCCGCTTCCTGGAGCATTACTTCGCGGCCAATCAGTTCCTTCTTGACCATTTCGCGCAGCTGCGGGCTGTCAGGCTGCTGGCCTTGCGAGACCACTTGCTTGACCATTTGATCTACTTTGGCGGCCGGAATAGCCTTGCCATTCACGGTCGCGACGTTTTGCGCGTATGCCGGTGCTGCAACAGCAGCGATCAGTGCTAACAACAGGTGGGCTGGCTTCAACATCATTATTAAATCCTATAAAGAAACTAGAAATCGCACTCGGGCGGTGCATTGTATCAACGCAAAATTAAAAACGGCGCCCCGCAGGGCGCCGCCTTCATTTATAACATTACTGCACTTTTGCTTTCTTGACCAGTTCTTCCTGGTAGGCTTGCAGTTTTTTCTGGGCCAGCGCTTCCGCAACTCGCGGCTTCACTTCTTCCAGGGTAGGCAGCTTGGCTGGACGGATGTCGTCAACTTTGATCACATGGAAGCCGTTCGGGGTTTGAACTGGCTTCTCGGTGACCTGGCCTTTTTGCAGGCCAACGAAAGCGGCCGAGAATGCCGGTGGGAAGGACGACGGTACTGCCCAATCCAGATCGCCGCCGTTAGCTGCGGAACCGGTGTCTTTCGATGCTTTTGCCAGTTCTTCGAATTTTGCGCCGCCTTTGATCTTGGCGATCACGTCGTTCGCTTCGGCTTCGGTAGCCATCAAGATATGGCGTACGTGGTATTCCTTGTCGCCGTTCTGTGCCACGAAGCGGTCGTATTCAGCCTTGATGTCGGCGTCCGAAACCGGGTGCTTCTTCATGTAGTCGCCGACCAGCGCGTTGACGATGATGGCCTGGCGGGCGTTTTCGATTTGCGTCTTGACCGCTGCATCTTTACCGAAGCCTTGTTTTTCCGCTTCCTGCATCATCACTTCGCGGCCGATCAGGTCTTTCTTGATCAGTTCGCGCAGCTGCGGCGAATCAGGCTGCTGGCCTTGGGCGACCACTTGCTTGACCACGGCGTCCACGCGCGAGGTTGGGATGGCTTTGCCATTAACTACGGCAACGTTTTGTGCGAAAGCAGGTACGGCGGCAACGGCGAGAAGTGCAATCAGCAAACTGGCTGGCTTGAAAGTCATTATTAATTCCTGTAAGGGGAAAGTTTTAGCGAAATTGCCTGGGCAGGAGTTGGATCGGCTATCAGTCTTTGTGTTCAATTATTTTGAAACCGATAGCGACCGTTCCCAGACCAAGCGCTACATCATACTTCGGACGGAGCCAATGCGGTAATGGCCAATGCATGAATTTCTTTATGCATCATATCGTGCACGGAATCATACACGAGTCGATGTCTTGTGACGAGTTTGAGCCCTTCGAATTGTAACGAAACAATTCGAACGTTGTAATGGCCCCCGCCCGAGGCGGCGCCGGCATGGCCGGCGTGCAGCGCCGAGTCGTCGTCCAGCGTCAGTTCCAGCGGCGCCAGGGCGGCCTGGAGGCGGCTGCGCATGCGCTCCATGCGGGTATCGCTCATGCTTCGTCCTTCATGTGGCGCGACAGATAGATGGTCTGGCCGATGATAAACACGAACATGATCGCGGTCGAGCCGAAGGCTTTAAAGTTGACCCACGAACTGGTGTCGCCCTTAAACAAGACAAAGGCGAGATACCAGTTCAGGAAGCCCATTGCGACAAAGAAGCTGATCCAGGCCAGGTTCAGGCGGCTCCAGATCAGGTCCGGCAATTGGATAATTTCCTCCATCGACTTGCGCATCAGATTCTTTTTAAAGACGAATTCGCTTATCAGCAGGCCGGAGGCAAAGAACCAATAGACGATGCTCAGTTTCCATTTGATGAAATCTTCATCGTGCAGGTAAATGGTCAGGCCGCCGAAGAATACAAACATGGTCAGCGAGAACCACAGCAGGAAGTCGACCTTGCGGCCGCGCAGCTTGATGTAGGCAATCTGCGCCATCGTCGCCAGAATGCCGATCAGCGTGGCGATCACGATCGGCGCCTGGTCCGGCGTCACCGTGCCGCCGGAGACGATGCCGCTCAGATAGGTGTTGATGAAGTGCTGGGACGCGTCGGCGTTCCATCCCGCCAGCTTGTAGGAAGCGAAGAACAGCAGCACCGGGATCAGGTCGAACAGAAATTTCATGGTGTCTCAAACGTTATTGTGGGTCGAAGCGCAGCGAGGCCGAATTGATGCAATAACGCAATCCGGTTGGAGGCGGGCCGTCCGGGAACACATGGCCCAGATGGGCGTCGCACACCGCGCAAATGATTTCGGTGCGCAGCATACCATGGGTGCGGTCGGTTTTTTCAATGACATTGGCGGGATCGAGCGCTTCAAAGTAGCTCGGCCAGCCGCAGCCGGAATCGAATTTGGCGTCCGAGCGGAACAGCGGCGTATCGCAGCAAACGCAGGTGTAGATGCCGTGCTCGTGGTGATCCCAGAACTTGCCGGTAAAGGCGCGCTCGGTGGCGGCATGCCGCGTGACTTGGTATTCCATAGGGTCCAGCATGGCGCGCCATTCGGCGTCGGATTTCGTCACTTTATTGCTCATGGCTTAGTACTCGCTTAAGAAGAACAGCTTACTTCAAGATGGCTGGCCCAGTCAGGGGGCAGGGCGGCGTATTGATCATGCTCAGGCTGTTCGTCGTATGGGCGCTGCAAAACTGACAGCAAGCGCTCCACTTCAGTAAAGTCCTTATTTTGTGCTTTTTCAATGGCAACTTGCGCCAGGTAGTTACGCAGCACGTATTTGGGGTTGACCCGATCCATCGCAAGCTTGCGCGCAGCGTCGTCGCTGGCCTCGGCTTGCAGGCGGGCGCGGTACTGCGCCGCCCAGGCGTCGAAAGCGGGGCGGTCGACGAACAGGTCGCGCAGCGGTTCGTCGCCGCCGGCGTCGGCCGACCTCAAACCGCTCAAGCGGCGGAAGAAGAGGGTGAAATCGACGCTGTTGGCTTGCATCAGCGCGAACATGGCGTCAAATAGCGTGCGACCGGCTTCAGTGTGCTCACCCAGCAAGGTCAAGCCCAGCTTGGCGTGCAGCAGCTCGTCCATCTTGGCGGCGAATTCAGGCTGATAGACGTCCAGCGCAGCCTGGGTTTCGTCGACGTCGCCGATCAGCGGCAGCAGCGCCTGGCCCAGTGCGTAGCAATTCCAGTGGCCCACCTGCGGCTGGTTGGCGTAGGAATAGCGGCCCTGCTGGTCGGTGTGGTTGCAGATATGGCCGGAATCGAAGGCTTCCATGAAGCCGAACGGGCCGTAGTCCAGCGTCAGGCCGAGGATGGACATGTTGTCGGTGTTCATTACCCCGTGCATGAAGCCGACCGCTTGCCAGTGGGCGATCATATGCGCGGTGCGGCGCGTCACCTCGGCCAGGAACGCCTTGTAAGGATGGGCTTCCGCGCGCAACTCCGGATAAAAGCGCTCGATGACGTAGTCGGCCAGCTGCTTGAGCTCGTCGTTCTTGTTGCGGTAGAACCAGTGCTCGAACGAACCGAAGCGTACGAAAGTGGGCGCCATGCGCACCACCACGGCCGAGGTTTCCACGGTTTCGCGTATCACGCCCTGGTCCGAACCGGCCACCGACAGCGCGCGCGAGGTCGGGATGCCCAGGCCGTGCATCGCTTCCGAGCACAGGAATTCGCGGATCGAGGAGCGCAGCACGGCGCGGCCGTCGCCCATGCGCGAGTAGGGCGTCAGGCCGGCGCCTTTCCATTGCAGTTCCATCGGCCCGTCGCTGGTGGCGACGTCGCCGAACAACATGGCGCGGCCGTCGCCCAGCTGGCCGGCCCAGACGCCGAACTGGTGGCCGGAATACACGGCCGCCAGCGGCAGCGCGCGCTCGGGCGCGGTATTGCCAGCCAGGACGTCGAGGCTGTCGGCGACCTGCCCAGGCGTCAGCCCGACCAGCGCGGCGGCCGGCGCGCTGACGGCCACCAGATAAGGCGCCGGCAGCGGCGTCGGCATCAGGCGGGTGTAAAAAGCGGGCGGCAGGGACGCGAAGGAATTGTCCAGCGGCAGTTTAGAGGCAGTAATAGCAGTTCCCGTTTCGCAGTAAGGCCCCGCAGGGCGTGAGCTTGCGATTCTACCGCAGCGGACGACTGCTGCGGTGCAGCATCGAAATGCATTGACGGTCTTTGTGCGGGCAGACCAAACTCATTCCGATAAAGTCAACTTTTCCAGGAGCCCGCATCCATGTATCCACAGAGTCCGCTGATGGGCCAGATGATGAATCAGCCGCTGCTCGTGTCCAGCATCCTGGACTTCGCCGCGCGGCACTACGCCAACAGCGAGATCGTTTCGCAGCGGGTTGAAGGCGACCTGCACCGCTATACCTTGCGCGATTGCCAGCAGCGCGCCAAGCGCCTGGCCCATGCCTTGCACGGGCTGGGCGTGCGCATGGGCGACCGCGTCGCCACGCTGGCCTGGAACGGCTATCGGCATATGGAAGCCTATTACGGCGTGTCCGGTTCGGGCGCCGTGCTGCACACGCTGAACCCGCGCCTGCATCCCGACCAGCTGGCCTACATCTGCAACCATGCCGAAGACCAGTACCTGTTGTTCGATTTCTGCTTCCTGCCGCTGGTGGAGGCGTTCGCGCCGCTGTGCAAGGGCGTCAAGGGTTTCATCCTGTTCGGCGGCGCCGACCGCATGCCGGCCGCGACCAAGATTCCCAACCTGCTGTGCTATGAAGACTTGATCAATTCCCATTCGCCCGAGTACGAGTGGCCGTTGTTCGACGAGAACTCCGCCTGCACGCTGTGCTACACCTCCGGCACCACCGGCAATCCCAAGGGCGCGTTGTACTCGCACCGCTCGACCGTGCTGCATGCCTACGGCTCGGCCATGCCGAATGCGCTCAACGTCTCGTCGCGCGACACGGTGATGCCGGTGGTGCCTATGTTCCACGTCAACGCCTGGGGCTTGCCGTATTCGGTGCCGCTGTCGGGCGCCAAGATGGTGTTCCCCGGTCCGGCGCTGGATGGCAAATCGGTCTATGAATTGATGGAAAAAGAACAGGTCACGTTCTCGGCCGGCGTGCCGACCGTGTGGCTGGGCCTGATCAACCACGCATTGCAGAACAAGTTGAAGTTCTCGTCCTTCCGCCGCACCGTGATCGGTGGCTCGGCCTGCCCGCCGGCGATGATGAGCACCTTGATCGACGAGTTCGACGTCGAGGTGATCCATGCCTGGGGCATGACCGAAATGTCGCCGCTGGGCACCGCCGGCGGCCTGCTGACCAAGCACCTGGGATTGAGCCAGGAAGCGCAGCGCAAGATACTGCAGAAGCAGGGCCATGCGATCTACGGCGTCGACATGAAGATCGCCGACGACGACGGCAAGGAGCTGCCGTGGGACGGCGTCAGCTACGGACACCTGCTGGTCAAGGGGCCGTGGATCATTTCGCGCTACTTCAAGGGTGAGGGCGGCGACGTGCTGGAAGACGGCTGGTTCCCGACCGGGGACGTGGCCACCATCGACCCCGACGGTTTCATGCAGATCACCGACCGCAGCAAGGACGTCATCAAGTCCGGCGGCGAATGGATAGGCACCATCGACCTGGAGAACGTCGCCATGTCGCACCCGGCGGTGATGCAGGCGGCCTGCATCGGCGTCGCCCATCCGAAGTGGGACGAGCGGCCCCTGCTGGTGGTGGTGCTGCGGCCGGGACAGGACCTCAAGCGCGAGGACTTGTTGGCCCATTTCCAGGGCAAGGTCGCCAAGTGGTGGCTGCCCGACGACGTGGTGTTCGCTGACGCGCTGCCGGTCGGCGGCACCGGCAAGATCCAGAAAAACAGGCTGCGCGAGCAGTACCGGGACTATCGCTTGCCGACTGCCTGAGGCGCCTGCTGGCCCAGCGGCAGCTCGGGCAGGAACATCAGCATCAGCAAGCCCAGGCCGACCAGCACCGTGCCGGTGGTGAAGATGCTGGCGATGGCGTGGCGATAGAGGTCGGCCGTCGCGGCTTGCCCGTGCAGGCGCTGGGCCAGGATGGCGCCGGAACCGGTCACGCCGACCAGGCCGCCGAGCGAGCGGAAGAACGCCAGCATCGCCGTGCCGACGCCGCGCCGCGTGGCGGGCAGGGCGTTCTGCACCGCCATCGTCATGTTGGGCATCACCAGGCCCAGGCCCGCGCCCAGCACGAAGATGGCCGGCTCCAGCACCAGGTAGCCGGCCGAGTGCGCGATGCCCCAGGCCAGCACGGCGAACGACAAGGTCGCCAGGCTCAGGCCCAGCGTCTGGGCCGGCTTGTAGCGGCCGCCCGACCTGGCCAGCACGCGGCCGTTGAACGACGAGGCGATCACCAGGCCGACCATCATCGGCATCGTCAACAGGCCGGAATTGGCCGGGCTGACACCCATCACCATCTGGAACAGCAGCGGGAAGAACACGCTCGAACCCATCATGCCGACGAAGGTCAGCGCCAGCACCACGCTGGCGACGTTGAACACGCGGTTGTGGAACAGGTCCGGCGGCAGCACCGGCTCCGGCACCCGCCGCACATGCCACAGCAGGGCGGCGGTCAGCGCCGCCGCCAGCACGCTCAGGTACTTCACTTGATCGGAATTCCATGGCCATTGGGTGCCGCCCAAGGCCAGCACCAGCAGCGCCGCCGTGACGCCGGCGGTCAGCAGCACCGAGCCCAGGTAATCGATCCTGTGTTCGCGGTGCGGGCTGGTGTGGTGCAGGGATTTGGAGATCACATACAGCGCCAGCGCGCCCATCGGCAGGTTGACGTAGAAGATCCAGTGCCACGACAGCCAACTGGTCAGCAAGCCGCCCACCACCGGCCCCAGCACGCTGGTGAGGGCATACACGGCGGCGATGCTGCCTTGCCGCTTGCCCCGTTCGGCGGGCGGTATCAGGTCGCCGATGACGATCTGCGCCAGCGGCAGGAAGCCGCCCGCGCCCATGCCCTGGATCGCGCGGAAGAGGATCAGCTCGGTCATGTTCTGGGCCATCCCGCACAGGGTGGAACCGATCAGGAAGGTGACGATGGCGGTGTACAGCAAGGGCTTGCGGCCGTACTGGTCGCTCAGCTTGCCGTACAGCGGCATGGTGGCGGTGGAGGCCAGCATGTAGGCCGTCACCACCCACGACAGGTGGGCCATGCCGCCCAGGTCGGAGACGATGCGCGGCAGCGCGGTGGCCACAATGCTCTGGTCCAGCGCGGCCAGGCCGATCATGATCACCAACCCCATGTAGATGGCGCGAATTTCCCTGGCCGTGACCGGCGCGGTTTCTGTATGCATCGTCATTCACCGATCTCGTTGAGGTATTGGATGGCGTGGCGCAGCGCTTGCGCGCCTTCCGGCGGCAGTTGCGCCAGCTTGCGGGCCAGCCAGTCGAGGCGGCGGCTGCGGATGTCCTCGATCACCGCCTCGCCTTGAGTCGTGAGCAGCAGGCCGACCCGGCGGCGGTCGTCGGGATTGGGCACGTCGCGCCGCACCAGGCCAGCGTTCTCCAGGGCCTTGATGTGGCCGCTCATCGTCGGGCCGCGCAGCTTTTCCATGCGCGCCAGTTCGGCCACGCCGATGCCGGGTGCCTTGCTGATGGTCGACAGCAGCAGTTTGTGTTGCAGAGTCAGGCCGTGCGGGTCGTTGTCGCCTTCCTGGCGGATGCGGCGGAACACGTGGTGCAGCGCGGTCCTCAGCTCGTCGGCCAGCGCAATGGCTTGCTTGGGGATGGCGGGTTCTTTGGTCATGATCGTCAATATAGGTAGGCTACCTATCTATATTAGGGTATGCGTGGCCGGACTTCAAGGCGGGGAAAATAGAAATTGATACTCGGCTCGAATTCCGGGTATGACTTTTCATACTCGGGCGCCGGGGCCTGGCCCCGGTCATCTCCAAAGAACCTCATGTAATCAATGGTTTGGCTCAATGGTCCGGCCCGCCATTTCCATGGCACGGATAGTGCTATGTCTGTTGTGGAAAGTGCATTCGAGGGCGGCCATCCGCTTCGAAGCGCTTTTCATTACAACTAAAACGGAGACAAAGAAAAATGAACAAAGCAATTCCCGCCCGAAGGCGCAGGCCAGCTTCTTGACCTAGGCGCCGGCGCCGCTTGTGCGCCACTCCATCGCTGATTTTACGGCTGACCGAGCCCGGACCTTGCTCCCGCAGGTCCGGCGGGTATCGCTGCACCCTCGATTTACCGAGGGCGGCGCGCCCGCGCGCCCGGTCGGGTGCTTGTACCCATCGCAGACTCTTATTGGATCGTTTATGAAAGCATCATTAGTAGCTGGTCTCTTGCTCGCCTCAGCAACCGGCGCCGCCTCGGCGCAATCCGGCATCACCGTCTACGGCATACTGGACGCGGGCATCGCCCGCGAAACAGGGGGCGCCGATGGCGCAGTCACCAAGCTGGCCACGGGCGTGCAGTCCGGCAGCCGGCTGGGCTTCAAGGGACAGGAGGACCTGGGCAATGGCATGAACGCCCACTTCGTGCTGGAGAACGGCCTCGATCTCGACACCGGCAAGGCGCGCCAGAACGGCGCCTTGTTCGGTCGCCATGCCTATGTCGGCCTGACTAGCAGCGCCGGTACCGTCAACCTGGGCCGTCAATGCAACCCGATCTTCATCGCGCTGGACGGCATCGACCCTTTTGAAACCGGTTTTACCGGTGCCGCCACCAATCTGATGAGCATCGGCACGGCACGCACCAATAACACCGTCAGCTATGCAACGCCCAAGTTGAATGGACTGTCGGCCACCGTGATGTACGGTTTTGGCGAACAGGCCGGCGACAGCACCCTGGGCCGTACCGTCGCCTTTTCCATCGACTACGCCGCGGGTCCGTGGGTGGGAACCCTGGCATATGACAGCCTGAAGGCCACGTCTTTCAATACGATGAAGGCGGTCCTGCTGGGCGCGAGCTACAACTTCGGCCCCGCCACCGTGCATGGCGCGTTTGAAACCGAGAAGAACGACGCCGGCGGCGATTTCCGCGACTTCCTGCTGGGCGCCTCGGTGCCGCTTGGACAAGGCAAGCTGCTGGCCTCGTATGTGAAAAAGCAGGACCGTTCCGCCAAGCTGCGGGGCGGGCGACAGCTTGCGGTGGGCTATATCTACGCGCTGTCCAAGCGCACCAACCTCTACAGTTCATTCGGCACCATCCGCAACGAGCTGGCCGCCGCCAACGTCGTGGGCGATGCGTCCAGCGGCGGCAGCGCGCCGGCTGCCGGCGACGGATCGCGGGCATTGGCGGTCGGTATCCGGCATAAGTTCTGACAACTCGGCGCATACAACCCACAAAGCACCACCGGGGTCTGAGCCCTTCCGGATCAGACCCCATCCATCCCACTTATCATTCTTGGAGACTCTATGTACGTTCCTATTTCTTCCCGCCTGTTGTCCGCGCTGTGCGCCCTGGCGCTGCTGGCCGGAGCCGTTCCGGCGGTGCGCGCCGCCGACGCCGCGCCATCGGCCCACGTGACCATCCTGGCCACCGGCGGCACCATCGCCGGCAGCGGCGCCACCAGCACCACCACGGTCGGCTACACCGCCGCCACGGTCGGGGTCGAGCGCCTGATCCAGGCCGTGCCGGAACTGGCCAAGGTGGCCCAGGTCAAGGGCGAACAAGTGTTCCAGATCGCCAGCGAAAACATGGGCAACGAGCATTGGCTGACCCTGGCCAAGCGCGTCAACACGCTGCTGGCCCAGCCGGATGTGGATGGCATCGTCATCACCCACGGCACCGATACGCTGGAAGAGACCGCCTATTTCCTGGACCTGGTCGTCAAGAGCAGGAAGCCGGTGGTGCTGGTCGGCGCCATGCGTCCGGGCACCGCGCTGTCGGCCGACGGCCCGCTCAACCTGTATAACGCCGTGCTGCTGGCGGGTAGTAAGGAAGCCATCGGCAAGGGCGTGCTGGTGGCGCTGAACGACCAGATCCAGGGCGCGCGCGACGTCACCAAGACCAACACCTCGACCCTGGACAGCTTCAAGACGCCGGAGCTGGGCATGCTGGGCTACATCCAGGGCAACAAGCCTTACTTCTACCATGCGTCGACCCGCAAGCACACGGCCGACACCGAGTTTGACATCAGCAAGCTGGACGCGCTGCCGCAGGTCGACATCGTCTACGGCTACGCCAACGTCAACCCGGTGGCGCTGAACGCGCTGGTGGCGGCCGGCGCCAAGGGCATCATCCACGCCGGCGTCGGCGACGGCAGCCTGGCCGCCAAGGTCAAGCCCGCGCTGATCGCGGCCCGCAAGCAAGGCGTGCTGATCGTGCGCGCCTCCCGCGTCGGCCAGGGCATCCTGGCCCGCAACGGCGAAGCCAACGACGATGAACTGGACTTCGTGGTGTCCGATACGCTGAGTCCGCAAAAGGCGCGCATCCTGCTGATGCTGGCCCTGACCAAGACCAGCGACAGCAAGGAAATCCAGCGCATGTTCTACACCTACTGAAGCTGCGCTAGCTCCGGCGGCAAAAAAAAGCCCGGCGAACCGGGCTGAGGGAGGAGACCTGCTGTTACTTGAGGGCGCCGAACACCTTGCCGATCAATTTGCTGCCGGCGCCGAGCGGATCGGCGCGGATGGCTTTTTCTTCTTCGCCTATCATCGTGTACAGGCCGTCCAGCGCGCGCTGGGTGACGTAGCCTTCGACCGTGCTCTGTTCCTTGGCCAGCACGCCCAGCTTGGGCGCCATCGCCATCGCGGTGTTGTACTTGTTGGCCAGGCCGGAGCGGTCGGTGACCTTCTTCACGATCGGCAGGAACTGCAGCGCCAGTTTCGGCGCGGTCTTCTCGCGGAAGAAATCGGTCACCGAGGTGTCGCCGCCGGTCAGGATGTTCTTGGCGTCGGTGACGCTCATGGACTTGACGGCATCCACCAGCAAGGGCTTGGCCATCGGCACCGCCGCCTCGGCCGCGTGGTTCATCTGCAGCACCAGGTCGTCGAGCTGCTGGCCCTTGCCGGTCATCTTCAGCAGCGGACGCGCTTGCTCCAGGATTTTCGGCAGCGGGATGCGCACCTTCTCATTGTTGAGGAAGCCGTTCTCCGCGCCCAGCTTGGCGACCGCCAGCGACGCGCCCTTGTCCAGCGCCGCCTTCAGGCCGCCCGTGGCGTCCTGGTTGCTCAGGTCGGCCAGCGACAGCGCATACGCGCTGGCCGCAGCCAGGGTCAGGGGGAGCAGCAGGGCGAGCGAGCGGCGGGCATTGAACATGGTAGTACCTCGAAAGTTGGCGAGGCCGGCGGCCGCCGGCAAGCCGCTACTTTACCGCAGCGCCGCTTACGCCGCCAGCACCGGCAGCTCGCGCGCCAGCCTCTCCAGCAGACGCCCGCATTCGAACACGCTGAGCGTCTTGTGGCTGTCGCCGTCGCCTTCGATGTCGATCACCTCGTCCATTTCGCCGCGCGGATCGCCTTGCGCGCCGGGCTTGCGCAGTATCTTGGGCGCCGCGAAACGGCGGTTGTCGCTGATGGTCATGATGTTCTCGACCGCGTCCACCAGCAGGCCATACAGGTCTGCGCCGCGTTCGACGATGAGGATCCTGGACTGGCCGTCATCGTCAAGCGGCGCCATGTGGTACAGGCTGCGCAGGTCGATCACGCTGACCATCTGCCGGCGCAGGTTCAACATGCCGCGCATGAAGGCCGGCATGCCGGGCGGGCGCGTGATGTCGCCGGAGAGGTCGATGATCTCGCGCACCTGCTTGATCTCCATCGCATAGCTGTGCTCCAGTGCGAAGGTGATGTAGACCTGGCGCTGGCCACGGCGCGGATCGCGCTCGGCCTTGACGGCTTCGTCCTTCGGATACAGGCTGGCGTGGCCGGCGCGCATGTCGCTGATCTCGTTGCTGCTGAAGATCTCGCGGTGATTGAGGAAGATGATGTCGCCCAGCTCGGGCTTGGAGATGCAGCCGCCGAACATGCCGGCGCGGGCCTTGCTCAGCAGCGGGATCGCCATCACTTCCTCGGCGTAGAAGTTGACGATGTTGTCGACCGAGTCGACCAGGAAGCCGATGGTGGCGTCGTCGATGCGGGCGATGACGATGCGCTGCTCGGGCAGGAACGCGCGCTGCGCCGGCGCCGGCGCGGCGCTCAGCAGCGTGGCGAAGTCGACCACCGCCACCTGGCTGCCGCGAAAATTGATGCGCCCCAGGCACAGCGCGCTGTTCAGCACCGAGGCCTGCAATTCCGGCACGCGGATGATCTCCTGGATCGCGCCCATCTCGAAGGCGAACGACGAGGCGCCGACGCGGAAGCTGACGCACTGCCGCCGTTCGCCCTGGTTGCGGCGCGCGGTCTGCCGCTGCGCGCCTTGCAGCGCCAGCACCTGCGGCACGTTCTCGATGCGCACCAGCGCGGCCGGGTCCAGCACCTGCACCAGGCGCGCGCCGTCGTCGAGCAGGATGGTGCCTGCCACCACGCCGTGCACGTCGCCGTTGGCGTAGCTGAGGGTGCTGCGCTGCTCGGGCCGCACGCGCAGGATTTCGCCGGTTGCATGGAACAGCAGGCCCACCTGCACGCCCTGGAAATCGAGGATGGCGATCTTGTCGCTGGCCTCGGCGGCGCGCGCTCCGGGCCGGAACACGCGGCCCAGGTTGACCACCGGGATCACCACCCCGCGCAAGGTGAACACGCCTTCGAGGAAGGGCGGCGACAGCGGCAGCACGCTGACCCTGGCGGGATAGTTGACCACTTCGCGGATGCAGAGCGCGGGCAGCGCGAACTGGTCGCCCTCCAGCGCAAAGGAGCCGAACAGTTCGGTGGCGGCTGCGGCGCAGTTGTTAGTGGCGTGCATAGATGCTGTCCTGTGGCGTGGCGACGATGTCGGTGACGGCGTAGCTCTGGGTGGCGCAATCGATGGTCAAGGTGCGGCCGCATTTGCCGCCCAGCCGGCAGTAGCTGACGCTGAGGCCGCATTCGCGCAGGTATTTGTGGGCGGCGGCCGCGTTCTGCTGGCCGACCTGCAGCCGCGGCGCCCGGCGCTCGAACATATGGGCGCCGCCGGCGACCACCACCTCGATGTCGGGATAATCGGCCTCGGTCGCGCCCATCAGCCGCAGCAGGGAGGGTACGGCCTGGCTGACGTAGCGCGCCTCGGTATCGCATCGCCGGTCCGGCGCATCCGGCAGCAGGCAGTGGGCCAGGCCGCAGCGGCCGCGCTTTTTCCACAGGAAGGCGATGCCGACGCACGATCCCAGCAGCGCCTGCAGCAGGCCGCTGTGGCTGCCGATCTGCAGTTTGCCCATCGGTACCCGCAGGCAGCCCGGCAGGGCCGGTGCATTGAATTTGCTGATGTGGTCGATGTTTTCCATGTCACACCGTGTAGATCATGGGCCGCTCGAAGCGGAAGGCGGTATCGAGCCCGACTATCGACTCGGATTCCCCCAGGATCAGGCGGGAGTGGGGCGCCATGCTGTGGCGCGCTTGCCTGAGTACGGACTCCTGGTGTTGCTGGTCGAAGTAGATCAGCACATTACGCAGGAACACCAGGTCGAACTGCCTGTGCGGCTTGAGCGGCGCCAGCAGGTTGTGCTGCGCCAGTTCCACATGCTGTTTCAGCGCGTCGACCACGCGCAGGCCCTTGCCGCCGGGCTTGAAGTATTTTTTCACCCATTCCGGGTGCGACAGCAGGATGCGCTCCACCGAGCGGCCGCTGTACTCGCCGGCCCGCGCCAGCGCCAGCACCTGTTGCGAGATATCGGTGGCATGGATGCGGTAGCTGAAGCCGGGCTGCGCCGCCTGGAACTGCTCGCACAGCATCGCCATCGAATACAGCTCCTCGCCGCTGGAGGCGGCGGCCGACCAGACCTGCAGCCGCCGTCCACGGTGCATCGCCCACCAGGCGGGCAGGAACTCCTGTTCGACGTACTCCCACACCTGCGGCGTGCGGAAGAACAGCGTGTCGTTGGTGGTGACCAGGTCGATAAAGTGCGGAAGCTCGCCGCGGTCCTGTTCCACCTTGTCCAGGTAGGCCTGGTAGCTGGCGATCTCCAGCGCCTGCATGCGCGGACGCAGGCGCCGTTCCAGCAAGATGCTTTTGCGCTCGGACATCGCGATGCCGGTGTGCTTGCGCACCAGCGCGATGAGCGCGGTCAGCGTCGCCGGCGGAAGTCCCGCGCCGATGCCCATGCCTACACCACGAAGCCGGCCACGGTCTTGTTCAAATCGCCTGCGCGCTGGTTCAAGCTTTCCGTCGAGCGGGCGATGCTGTCGCAGGCGGCGGCCGACTTCTCGGCCTCCTCGGCGATGTACTGCACGGCGGTGCTCACTTCGCGCGCCGTCAGCAACTGCTCGTTGGTGGCGCTGGAAATATCGGAGATCGCCAGCGTGGTCTTGGCCACGCCGGCGACGATCTTGTCGAAGGCGTCGCTGGCCTGGCGCGAAATCTCGCTGCCGGCCGAGACCCGCTTGACGGACTCGTTGATCAGTTTGGAGATTTCCTTGGTGGCCTGCGACGAGCGCTCGGCCAGCTTGCGCACCTCGTCGGCGACCACCGAGAAGCCCAGGCCATGCTCGCCGGCGCGGGCCGCCTCGATGGCGGCGTTGAAGGCCAGCATATTGGTCTGGTTGGCGATCTCGCTGATCACCTTGACGATCTCGCCGATGTCTTCCGACGAACGGTTGATCAAGTCCATCGCCTCGATCGACTTGGCCACGGCCTTGGCGCCGGCCTGGGCTTCCTGCTGGGTGGCCTTGGCCAGGGTGTCGGCGTTGTTGGTGTTCTGGGCGATGGTGTTGATGGAATTGGTCAGGCCGTCGATGGAGGCGTTCATTTCCTCCACCGTGGCGCCCAGCGCCTGGGTGCCCACGGCCTGGCCGTTGGAGCGCTCGGCGATGGTGGTCGAGGCTTCCGCGAAACCGTTGGCCGAGGCCACCACGTCGCTGATCACCTTGCGCAGGTCGGTGATCATCTTGCTGATGCCTTCGGCCAGGTGGTCCAGCGCTTCGTCGCCGTCGATGACGATGGTGCTGGTCAGGTCGCCCGAGGCGGCGCGGCCCACCGATTCCAGCAGGCGCTTGATCTTGGCGCCGTCCGATTCGGCCTTGGCCGCCACCGAGTTTTCCAGGTTGACCTGGTCGGTAATATCGCTGGCGAACTTCACCACCTTATACGGCTTGCCATTCAAGTCCAGCACCGGATTATAAGTCGCCTGTATCCATATGGTTTTTCCATGATTGCCGATTCGTTTATAACGGCCTCCGTCGAACTCGCCGCGATTCAATTTTTGCCAGAATCTCTTATACTCCTGGCTATTCGCATATTCGGGTTCGCAGAACATCCGGTGGTGGTCGCCCTTGATATCGTCCAGGACATAACCCATGGTGTTGAGGAAATTTTCATTGGCATTCAATACATGTCCGCCCATGTCGAATTCAATCACCGCCTGCGCCTTGGAGATGGCGGCGACCTTGCTCTCGCACTCCGCATTCCTGGTCTTGCTGTCGGTGATGACGGTGGCGAACTTGATCACCTTGTAGGCCTTGCCGTCGGCATCGATGATCGGGTTGTAGGAGGCGTTGATCCATACCTCGCGGCCGCCCTTGGCCAGGCGCTTGTAGTCGCCGCGGTCGAACTCGCCGCGCCCCAGGCGCGCCCATAAATCCTTGTATTCCGGCGTCTTGGCGTACTCGGGATCGCAGAAGATCGAGTGGTGCTTGCCCTGGACTTCGGCCAGCGTGTAGTCGACCGTCTTCAGGAAGTTTTCGTTGGCGTGCAGGATGGTGCCGTCGAGGTCGAACTCGATCAGCGCCTGCACCCGGTTCAGCGCGGTATTAATCGCTTGAATATCAAGATCCTGTGATTGGATTACCTGGCTTTGCGCGTCCATATGGGGTCCTGTTATATTTGGAGAGAATTAATTGGCGAAAAATATTTACCGGGTGCTCGCGTATTCAGCTGAACTTATTATTCCTCCGAACTCCAGCAGAAACAAGCGCCTGTTTTAATATTTTGAGCGGCGTGTATTGAATTTTCCACGGGGAATTAATTTCGCGCGATATTCCGGTGAGATTTTCGCCTGTTTAATAAGCATTTTCTCCGCGATCAAAACCAATGGCTGGAACGGCAAGTTTGCATGGCTGGCCGGCGGGCCATCAATCCACCCAAGTTAAGGAAAATGTGCGCGGTTAAATAATTTATTTTCAATATTTGCAAATATATACTTGACACCGTATTAAAAGTGCGGCCGCCAGTGTGAATTTTTATTCCCACTGCCTGCCATGTCTGTTCTGACCATTCTGTTTCAAGATTTCGCCGCCCGACTATGCTCAACAGAATTCCTCCTCGATGCGCGCCACGCGGACCATCCGACTGCGTTTTCGCGCTGTCGCAAGCTGCCCTTGCCGACGCTGGTCGCCATTATGCTGACGGGCATGCGGATGAGCATCCAGGCCGAACTGGACACCTTCTTTGCCCATCTTCGCCAACAAGCCCAGCTGGTCCGGGAAGTGTCGGAGCAGGCGTTCGCCCAAGCGCGTGCCAAGCTGTCCCCGACCGCCATTCCCGGCCTCAACGACTGGCTCATCGCGCGCGCCGAAACGGACAGGTTTGTGCCGCGCTGGCGCGGACTACGGCTGGTCGCCGCCGACGCTTCGACGATGCGTTTCGGTCTGCGGGCCAGCCATGTTAAGCGCGCCGCGCTGGCCGATCAAATCCTGTTCGGCCTGTTCTTGCCGGGGCCGGACCTGATGCTCGCGGCCTCCCTGCACGACGTCCACGAATGCGGCGAACGCCAATTCCTGTTCGAACACCTGGACCGGCTTTCACCGGACGACTTGCTGTTGCTCGACCGAGGCTATCCCTGCCGCTGGTTGGTCGCCGTGCTCAACGATCGCGCCATCAAGTTCTGCATGCGCGTCGACAATACCAGCAGCTTTGCTTGCGTGCGCACGTTCATGCGCTCGAACGCGCTTGAACAGATCGTCATGTTGCCCGCGCCGAACAAGCGTGACGCACTTGACTACGAATGCCCGCGCAAACCACAGCGCGTGCGTTTGGTTCGCAATGTCTCGCCCAGCGGCGAGCAGCGTGTTCTGATGACCAACCTATTCGATGAACAGCTCTTCCCGGCCGACTGCTTCGCCGAGCTTTACCACAAGCGCTGGGGCATCGAGGAGGCGTTCAAACGACTCAAGCACCGGCTCAATCTCGAGCACGTCACTGGATTGACCCAGCAAGCCGTGGCCCAGGACGTGGCCGCCAAAATCGTCTGCGACAATCTGCAGGCTCTCGTCGCTCTAACCGCGCATGCGGACGCCGATCTGCCCGACAACAGACGCGTCAACCACGCCTATGCCCACACCGCACTCAAGCCGTTGTTGCCCATTCTTCTGCTTGGCGCGGGGATCGGCAGAAAGATCGGCAAACTGCTGCGGGGAATGCTCGATCTGATTGCCGGACGAACCTATCGCCATCGCGAAAATGTTTCAAAACCACGCAACCCAGGCCGGAAGCCGCACAAGTCGATGAGTCAGAAAAATTGCTGAAAAGTCTTAACTTGGGTGGATTGGGCGGGCCATCCTGTACCATGCCATGAGGTCAACAAAAAAAATAATACGACCGTTCTTTTATGCGGTATAGTGAGCGGGCTGACGATCTTATTAAAGCTCCACTAAAACATAAGGAAGAGACATGACTGCTGAATATCAAGTCCGCGGCACGGTTGCCGTCATCACGCTGAACAATCCGCCGGTCAACGGCTTGGGCCTGGCCACCCGCACGGCGGCGGTCAAGGGCATCCAGCAGGCGCTGGCGGACGACGCCGTCAAGGCCATCGTCATCACCGGCGCCGGCAAAGCCTTCTCGGGCGGCGCCGACATCAAGGAATTCAATTCGCCGAAGGCGCTGGCCGAGCCCAGCCTGCACACGCTGATCGCCACCGCCGAAGGTTCGACCAAGCCGGTGGTCGCCGCCATCCATAGCGTCTGCATGGGCGGCGGGCTGGAGCTGTCGCTGGGTTGCCACTACCGCGTGGCGATGCCGGGCGCGCAGATCGCGCTGCCGGAAGTCAAGCTGGGCCTGCTGCCGGGCGCAGGCGGCACGCAGCGCCTGCCGCGCGTGCTGGGCCTGGAAATGGCGCTGAACATGATCGTCTCCGGCACGCCGGTGCTGTCCGACAAGCTGGCCAACACCGCGCTGTTCGACGCCGTGTTCGCCGCCGACGCCGACCTGGTCAGCTCGGCCGTTGCCTTTGCGGAAACCATCGCCGATGCGCGTCCGCTGCCGAAAGCGCGCGACCGCAAAGTCGACTACCCGAACCACGAAGCCTTCCTGCAATTTTCGCGCAACACCGTCAAGGCCATGTCCGGCCCGTTCCCGGCGCCGCTCGAGTGCGTGGAAACGGTGGCCGCCTCGGTCACGATGAAGTTCGAGGACGGCATGAAGTTCGAGCGCGAACGCTTCCTGCACCTGATCCAGACCACCGAATCGAAGGCGCTGCGCCACGCCTTCTTCGCCGAGCGCGTCGCCAGCAAGGTGCCGGACGTGCCGGCCGATACGCCGGTGCGCGCCATCAAGCAGGCCGCCGTGATCGGCGCCGGCACCATGGGCGGCGGCATCGCCATGAACTTCCTCAACGCCGGCATCCCAGTGGTCATGCTGGAGACCAAGCAGGAAGCGCTCGACAAGGGCCTGGCCACGATCCGCAAGAACTACGAAAACACCATGAAGAAGGGCAAGCTGACCCAGGAGAAGTTCGACCAGCGCATGGCCCTGGTCAGCGGCACGCTGGCGTATGAAGACATCGGCCAGGCCGACATCGTGGTCGAAGCCGTGTTCGAGGAAATGGGCGTCAAGGAAGCCGTGTTCCGCAAGCTGGACGAAGTGATGAAGCCGGGCGCCATCCTGGCCTCCAACACCTCGACGCTGGACTTGAACCAGATCGCCGGCTACACCAAGCGTCCGCAGGACGTGATCGGCACCCACTTCTTCAGCCCCGCCAACGTCATGAAGCTGCTGGAAATCGTGCGCGGCGCGCAGACCGGCAAGGATGTGCTGGCCACCGCGCTGGCGCTGTCGAAAAAACTCAAGAAGACTGGCGTGGTGTCGGGCGTGTGCGACGGCTTCATCGGCAACCGCATGATCGAGCAGTACAGCCGCCAGGCCGGCTTCCTGCTGGAGGAGGGCGCGTTGCCGGAGCAGGTCGACCAGGCGGTCGAGAAGTTCGGCTTTGCCATGGGGCCGTTCCGCATGGGCGACCTGGCCGGCAACGACATCGGCTGGGCGATCCGCAAGCGCCGCTACGTGGAAAAGCCGGAAATCAGCTACTCCAGGACCGCCGACCTGCTGTGCGAGATGGGCCGCTACGGCCAGAAGACCGGCGCCGGCTGGTACGACTACAAGGCGGGCGACCGCAAGGCCTATCCGAACGAGCAGGTCAACGCCATGATCGTGCAGCACTCGGCCGATATCGGCGTGGCGCGCCGCCAGATCAGCGACCAGGAGATCGTCGAGCGACTGGTGTATTCGATGGTCAATGAAGCGGCCCACATCCTGGAAGAGGGTATCGCGCTGCGCGCCTCGGACATCGACATGGTCTACCTGACCGGCTACGGCTTCCCGCTGTTCCGCGGCGGCCCGATGTTCTACGCCGACACGGTGGGCCTGCCGAACGTGCTGGCGGCGATCAACAAGTACGCCCAGGGCCACCAGGGCGGCGCCTGGAAGCCGGCGCCGCTGCTGGTCAAGCTGGCCGGCGAGGGCAAGGGCTTTAATAGTTGATGTGGGGAAAAACTCACACCCCAAATAAATTTGCCGGGGTGTGAGTATTTTCAATAAAACGGACTATACTTTCCACATGGCATCAAACAAACCTTCGAAGCCCTAAAAAACGGTTCGAGTTGCAGCATGAGTAGGCAGCCTGGCGTTGATGCTTCATAGCAAATTCGAAAGATACACGCTTTCCCGTTTAAGCGCTTCGGCCGCCATATTTGGCGGCTTTTTTATGGCCGCTCAAAAAAAATAGCCGCCATCGCTGGCGGCTATTGCAGGCTAAGCACAAAAGCTTAGTCGTTGGCGTAGATGTTGTTGTCCTTGGTCTCGGCGACGAACAGCGCGCCGATCACGGCCGTGATCAGGGCGATGATGATCGGATACCACAGGCCATAGTAGATGTCGCCCTTGAACGCCACCAGCGCGAACGAGATGGTCGGCAGCAGGCCGCCGAACCAGCCGTTACCGATGTGGTAAGGCAGGGACATCGAGGTGTAGCGGATGCGGGTAGGGAACATCTCGACCAGCATGGCGGCGATCGGACCGTACACCATGGTCACATACAGCACCAGGATGAACAGCACGCCCACCATCATCGGCTTGTTCATCTGCGTCTCGTCAGCCTTGGCGGGATAGCCGGCGGCCTTGATGGCGGCGCCGACTTCCTTCTTCAATGCGGCTTCGGTGTCCTTGCTGGCCTTGTCGAAGTTCAGGCCGTCTGGCGTCATGGTCGCGTTGAAGGAAGTGATTTCCTTGTCGCCGATCTTGATCTTGGCGACGCTGCCAGCCGGTCCGGCCTGCGTGGTGTAGTTGACCGAGGCCAGCGACAACATGCCGGTCGCGATATCGCACGACGAAGGGAATTTCTTCTGGCCGGTCAGGTTGAACTGGAAGTGGCACGATTCCTGGTCGGCGATCACCACCACCGGCGAGTTCTTCAGCGCGGTTTCCAGCGCCGGATTGCCGTAGTGGGTCAGCGCGCCGAACAGCGGGAAGTAGGTCGCCGCGGCCAGCACGCAGCCGCCCAGGATGATCCACTTGCGGCCGACCTTGTCGGACAGCATGCCGAAGAAGATGAAGAACGGGGTGGCCAGCGCCAGCGAAATGGCGGTCAGGATGTTGGCGTTGGCGCCGTCGATCTTCAGCACCTGCGTCATGAAGAACAGGGCGTAGAACTGGCCGGTGTACCACACCACCGCCTGGCCCATGGTCAGGCCGACCAGCGCCAGGATCACCAGTTTCAGGTTGCGCCATTGGCCGAAAGCTTCGCTCAGCGGGGCTTTCGAGGTCTTGCCCTCGGCCTTCATCTTGGCGAACGCCGGCGACTCATTCATCGACAGGCGGATCCACACCGAAACGCCCAGCAGCAGCACCGACACCAGGAACGGCACGCGCCAGCCCCAGGCCGCGAACTCTTTTTCGCCGATGGCGGTGCGGGTACCCAGGATCACCAGCAGCGACAGGAACAGACCCAGCGTTGCCGTGGTCTGGATCCAGGCGGTGAAGGAACCGCGCTTGCCGTTCGGTGCGTGCTCGGCCACATAGGTGGCTGCGCCGCCGTATTCGCCGCCCAGCGCCAGGCCCTGCAGGATGCGCAGCGAGACCAGGATGATAGGGGCGGCGATGCCGATCGCCTCATGGCCGGGCAGCAGGCCGACAATGAAGGTCGAGGCGCCCATGATCAGGATGGTGATCAGGAAGGTGTATTTACGGCCGATCATGTCGCCGAGGCGGCCGAACACCAGCGCGCCGAATGGGCGCACAATGAAGCCGGCCGCGAATGCCAGCAGCGCGAAAATAAAGGTGGTGGTCGGGTCGCCGATGAAGAACTGCTTGGCGATGATGGGCGCGAGCGAGCCGTACAGATAGAAATCGTACCACTCGAAAATCGTCCCCAGCGAGGACGCAAAGATCACCTTGCGTTCTTCCGGCGTGATCGCGCCGGATGTGGGCAGCTTGCGCGGATCGGCAGTGCCTGATGATGTCGTCATTTTTGTCTCCTGTAGTTTTTTGGATTTCCCCGGCCGAGATAGTTACATTTTCGTCAGCTTGAACGCAGTGTGCCCGGCGAACCTTACGCAAAGCTTGCTCCAAACTTACGCGAACCTTACATAAATATTTGCGAACGACCGTACTAAAATATGCTATTGTGCTGAGACTAAATCATTGCCGCAGTCTTTCCCGCGCAGGCGGGAATCCATGCTGAGCCGGCGCTTGACGTGCTCCATGGGTTCCCGCCTGCGCGGGAACGACGGGCTCACATCACAGGAGACTTTCATGATCGACGCCGTCATTGTTTCAACCGCCCGTACCGCTTTAGCCAAGTCGTGGAAAGGCGCGTTCAACATGACGCACGGCGCCACCCTGGGCGGCCATGCGCTGCAGGCGGCGATCGGCCGCGCCGGCATCGAAGCGGGCGAAGTGGAAGACGTGCTGATCGGCTGCGCCAACCCCGAGGGCGCCACCGGCGGCAATATCGCGCGCCAGATCGCCATCCGCGGCGGCTGCCCGGTCACCACCGGCGGCATGACCATCAACCGTTTCTGCTCGTCCGGCCTGCAGACCATCGCCACCGCCGCCCAGCGCATCATCGCCGGCGAAGGCGACATCTACGCCGCCGGCGGCGTGGAGTCGATTTCCTGCGTGCAGCAGGAAATGAATATGCATATGTACAAGGAAGTCTGGCTGTCGCAGCACAAGCCGGAAATCTACTGGCCGATGCTGCAGACGGCGGAAACCGTGGCCAAGCGCTACCACATCAGCCGCGAGCGCCAGGATGAATACGGCGTGCAGAGCCAGCAGCGCGCCGCCGCCGCCCAGGCCGCCGGCTTGTTCGACGCCGAGATCGTGCCGATGACCACCACCATGGGCGTGGCCGACAAGGCCAGCGGCATGTTGCTGACCAGGGAAGTGACGATCTCGGCTGACGAAGGCATCCGCGCCGACACGACCTACGAGGCGGTGGCGAAAATCCGCAGCGCGGTGCCGGGTGGTGTCATCAGCGCCGGCAATGCAAGCCAGTTCTCGGACGGCGCCTCGCTGTCCATCGTCATGAGCGCGCAGACGGCCGCGGCCAAGGGCTTGCAGCCGCTGGGCATCTTCCGCGGCTTCGCCGTCGCCGGTTGCGAACCCGACGAGATGGGCATCGGCCCGGTGTTCGCGATTCCCAAGCTGCTGAAGAAGGCCGGCCTGAAGGTCGAGGACATCGGCCTGTGGGAGCTGAACGAAGCGTTTGCCGTGCAGGTGCTGTACTGCGCCGACACGCTGGGCATCCCGATGGACCGCCTCAACGTGAACGGCGGCGCGATCGCCGTCGGCCACCCGTACGGCGTGTCGGGCGCGCGCCTGACCGGCCATGCGCTGCTGGAAGGCAAGCGCCGTGGCGTCAAATATGTGGTCGTCACCATGTGCATCGGTGGCGGCCAGGGAGCGGCGGGCCTGTTCGAAGTGGTGTAAGCCATGCCGTCCCTCCTGCTGTCGCGCCGCGACATCGCCTTCATGCTGTACGAATGGCTGGATGCGGAGGCGCTGACCCGGCGCGCCCGCTTCAGCGACCACAACCGCGAAACCTTCGATGCCGCCATCGATACGGCCGAGCAGCTCGCCACCGAGCTGTTCGCGCCGCACAACAAGAAGGGCGACAACGAGGAGGCGCGCGCCGTCCAGGGCGAGCGCTGCCTGGGCGTCGAACTGATCCCGGAGGTGAAGACGGCGCTCGACGCCTTCTGCGCCGCCGGCTTGATGGCGGCCGGGCAGGACTACGAGCACGGCGGCATGCAGCTGCCCGTGGTGATGCAAAAGACGCTGTCCGCCTACTTCACCGCGGCCAATGTCTCGACCAGCGCCTACACCTTCCTGACCATGAGCGGGGCCAACACCCTGCTCAAGAGCGGCACGCCGGAGCAGGTGCGCCGCTACGCCGGGCCGATGTTCGCCGGGCGCTTCTTCGGCACCATGTGCCTGTCGGAGCCGCAGGCCGGCTCCAGCCTGTCCGACATCGTCAGCCGCGCCGTGCCCGATCCGCAGCCCGGCCCGGAAGGCGAGCGCCAGTTCCGCCTGCGCGGCAACAAGATGTGGATCTCGGCCGGCGAGCACGAGTTGTCGGACAACATCGTGCACCTGGTGCTGGCCAAGATCCCCGGCCCGGACGGCAGGCTGATCCCCGGCGTCAAAGGCATCTCGCTGTTCATCGTGCCCAAGTTCCTGGTCAACGAGGACGGCAGCCTTGGCGAGCGCAACGACGTCGTGCTGGCCGGCCTGAACCACAAGATGGGCAACCGCGGCACCAGCAACTGCCTGCTCAACTTCGGCGAAGGCAAGTTCCAGCCGCAGGGCAAGGGCGGCGCCATCGGCTACCTGGTCGGCCAGCCGCACCAGGGCCTGGCCAATATGTTCCACATGATGAACGAGGCGCGCATCGCGGTCGGCCTGGGCGCGGCGGTGCTGGGCTATACCGGCTACCTGCACGCGCTGGACTATGCGCGCAACCGCCCGCAGGGCCGCCACCCGGCGCAAAAAGATCCGGCCCAGCCGCAACTGCTTATCATCGAGCACACCGATGTGCGGCGCATGCTGCTGGCGCAGAAGGCCTATGTTGAAGGCGGCCTCGGCCTGGTGCTGTACAGCGCCCGCCTGGTCGACGAGCAGAACAGCGCCGAGACGCCGGAAGCGCGCGAACATGCGGGCCGCTTGCTGGACTTCCTGACGCCGATCACCAAATCGTGGCCGTCGCAATGGTGCGTGGAGGCCAACAGCCTGGCGATCCAGGTGCACGGCGGCTACGGCTACACGCGGGAATACAACGTCGAGCAGTTCTACCGCGACAACCGCCTGAACGCCATCCACGAAGGCACGCACGGCATCCACGGCCTCGACCTGCTGGGCCGCAAGGCCACCGTGCAGGACGGTGCGCTGTTCAAGGCCTTCGGCGCCGCGCTGCGCAAGACGGTACGCAAGGTGCGCGGCAGCGTCGGCGCGCCGGATGTTGTATCGTCTGGGCTGGCCGGCATCAGCAGGGAACTGCTGGCGCACGCCGATGCGCTCGATGGCGCGTGGCAGGCAGTGGAGCTCGTCACGCAAAAGCTGTATGCTGCCGGTGACCTGAACAAAACCCTGGCCAACGCCAGCCTGTACCTGGAAGCGGTCGGCCACGTGGCGGTCGCCTGGATCTGGCTGCAGCAAGCCTTGCTGGCCGCCGCTGCATTGGAAACCGGCGATGCCGATTTTTACCGGGGCAAGCTGCAAGCCTGCCGCTACTTCTTCCACTGGGAGCTGCCGAAAGTCGAACAGCAGCTGGAACTGCTGGCCAGCATAGACACCACCACGCTCGACATGCGCGACGCGTGGTTCTAAACAAGCGATAACAACTAAAGCTAAAGCGAGACCAGATGATCAAGCACATCGTGATGTGGAAACTGAAGGACCATGCCGAAGGCGCCGACCGCGCCAGCAACGCGGCCAGGATGAAGGCGCTGCTGGACGGCTGCATCGGCCTGGTGCCCGGCCTGCTGAAGCTGGAGGCCGTCGTGGCCCAGCCCGGCCTGGAGGCGACCTATGACGTGATGCTGTACTCTGAATTCACCGACAAGGCCGCGCTGGACGCATACCAGAACCATCCCGACCACGTGGCAATGAAGCCTTTCTTCGGCGCGGTGCGCGAGGCGCGCCAGTGCATGGACTACGAAATCTAACCCCGTCATTCCCGCGCATGCGGGAATCCAGGCAATGCCTGCATTCCCTCCATGCCGTGCGTGGCGGCGAAGTATGGACTCCCGCGTGCGCGGGAGCGACGATTCATAGGAAATTTTATGCGTACAACTCAAGAACTGTTTTCCCTGGCCGGCAAGACGGCGCTGATCACCGGCGGCTCGCGCGGACTGGGCCTGCAAATGGCGCTGGCGCTGGGCGAGCAGGGCGCCAAGGTCGTGATCTCCTCGCGCAAGCAGGCCGACCTGGATGAAGCGGTGGCCTTCCTGACCGGCCACGGCGTCAACGCCCACGCCGTCGCCGCCGACCTGTCGCAGGATGCGCACGCGGACGCGCTGGTGACGGCCGCGCTGGCCCACCTCGGCCATATCGACATCCTGATCAACAACGCCGGCGCCAGCTGGGGCGCGCCGGCCGAAGACCATCCGCTCGAAGCGTGGGACAAGGTGATGAACCTGAATATCCGCAGTATCTTCGTGGTGTCGCAACTGGTGGGCAAGCGCTCGATGATCCCGCGCGGCTACGGCCGCATCATCAACATCGCCTCGATCGCCGGCCTGGCCGGCAATCCGCCGGGCACCATGCAGACCATCGCCTACAACACTTCGAAAGGCGCGCTGGTCAACTTCACGCGCACCTTGGCGGGCGAGTGGGGCCGCCACGGCATCACCGTCAACGCACTGGCGCCGGGCTTCTTCCCGTCGAAGATGACCAAGGGCTTGCTGGAAAAGCTCGGGCCGGACGAGCTGTCCAAGGACGCGCCGCTGGGCCGTCTGGGCGACGACGAAGACTTGAAAGGCGCGGCGGTGTTGTTCGCATCGGACGCCGGCAAGCACATCACCGGCCAGATCCTGGCGGTGGACGGCGGCGTGTCGGCGGTCTGACCATGACCGATATGCCCAAGACTTACCGGCGCATCGTGCTGGCGGCGCGGCCGCGCGGGCCGGTGGCGGCGGACAACTTCCGGCTGGAGACGGTGGATGTGCCGGAACTGGCCGACGGCGAGGTGCTGATCCGCAATCACTACCTGTCGCTGGACCCGTACATGCGCGGGCGCATGAGCGCGGCCAAGAGCTACGCCACGTCGCAAGTGCTGGACGAGACCATGATAGGCGGCACCGTGGGCCAGGTGCTGGCGTCGCGCAACGACTATTACAAAGCCGGCGACGCGGTCGGCGGCATGCTGGGCTGGGCCGAGATGGGCGTGTCCGACGGCGTGCTGCTGCGCAAGCTCGACACCACCCGCATTCCGCTGTCGGCCTATCTGGGCGTGGTCGGCATGCCGGGCATGGCGGCGTGGTACGGTTTTAATCATATCCTGGAAGCGGGCGCCGGCGACACGGTGGTGGTGTCGGCTGCCAGCGGTGCGGTCGGCAGCGTGGTCGGGCAACTGGCGCGGCTGCGCGGCTGCCATGTGGTCGGCATCGCCGGCGGGCCGGAGAAATGTGCGTACGTGGTCAAGCAGTTGGGCTTCGATGCCTGTGTCGACTACAAGGCCGGCAATCTGGACGCCGAGCTGGCCGCCGCCACGCCGGACGGCGTCGACGCGATCTTTGAAAACGTCGGCGGCGCCTGCCTGGACGCGGCGCTGGCGCGCACCCATCCCTTCGCCCGCGTGGCCTTGTGCGGACTGATCGCCGGCTTCAACGGCCAGGAGATGCCGATCAAGAATTCGCGCCTGCTGCTGATCAACCGCCTGATGCTGCGCGGCTTCATCGTCACCGAGCATATGGAGTTCTGGCAGCAGGGGCTGCAGGAACTGGCGGTGCTGGTCGCCAATCACCAGATCAAATACCGGGAATCGGTAGCGGAAGGCCTCGCGGCCGCGCCGCAAGCATTCATGGGCCTGTTGCAAGGGCAGAACTTCGGCAAACAACTGGTGAAGCTTATCTAAAAATGAAAACATTCAGAGACAAGGTCGTCGTCATTACCGGCGGCGCAAGTGGTTTGGGCCGCGCATTCGCCAACGTCGCGGCGCGCGAGGGCATGAAGCTGGTGCTGGCCGACGTGCAGGTCGATGCGCTGCAACGCGCCGTCGACGAGCTGACGGCGCAGGGTGCCAGCGTGATCTCGCGCCTGTGCGACGTGCGCAAGAGCGAGCAGGTGCAGGCGCTGGCCGACGCGGCCATGGCCGAATTCGGCGCCGTGCATCTGCTGTTCAACAACGCAGGCGTCGGCTCCGGCGGCCTGATCTGGGAAAACACCGAGGCCGACTGGGAGTGGGTGATGGGTGTGAACGTGTGGGGCGTGATCCACGGCGTGCGCATTTTCACCAAGCTGATGCTGGATGCGGCCAAGGAAGATCCGTCGTTCGAAGGCCACATCGTCAACACGGCGTCGATGGCGGGCTTGCTGAACGCGCCGGCGATGGGCGTGTACAACGTCTCCAAGCATGCGGTGGTGTCGCTGTCGGAGACCTTGTACCAGGACCTGCAACTGGTCGGCGCGCCGATCGGGGCGTCGGTGTTGTGCCCGTACTTTGTGCCGACCGGGATCAGCCAGTCGCACCGCAACCGTCCCGAGGACGTGCGCATGACGCAGGGCCCGACCGCCAGCCAGCTGGCCGCGCAGGCGATGACGGACAAGGCGGTATCGTCCGGCAAAGTGTCGGCGCAGGACGTGGCGGAGATCACCTTCAAGGCCATCGCCAACGGCGACTTCTACATCTACTCGCATCCGGGCGCGCTGGCCGGCGTGCAGGAGCGCATGGAGCACATCGTCGCCGGCACCAACCCCGGCGATCCTTACGCCGCCACGCCGCATGTGCGCGAGGCGCTGCGGGCCAAGATGAAGCTGGGCTGATCCCGTCAGGCGTCTACCGCGTAAACACGATGATGGCCCGGGCATCGTTCGATGCCGGCTCGTCCTGATCCTGCACTGCCGGGTTGCGGCGTTCGCGTGGCCCGGTGCGCCGGCTGACCGCTACGCTGCGTAGCTGCCATTCACGCTCCGGCACGGCGGGCGCGACTTGCGGCGCCATCAGCCGCGCAGTTTCTTTACGCATCACTTCATAGCATTCGCATACCTGCTGCTCAAGGCCGATTCTTGTCAGCACACGTATGCGTCCGCGCCGGCACCTGATCAGTCCCAGCGCCTGCAGGCGCCGGGCCGCTTCGGTGACGCCTTCGCGCCGCACCCCCAGTATCGTTCCCAGCGCCTCCTGTGTCACCACCAGCTCGCTGGTATTCGAATGGTCCAGTGTTTGCAGCAGCCAGCGGCACAGGCGCTGCAGCGTCGAGTGATGGCTGTTGCACACGGCGGTTTGCGACATCTGCGTCATCAGTCCCTGGGTATAGCGCAACAAGCGATCGAACAGCGGGCCCTTGCGGTGAAATTCGTCCAGCAAGCGGCTGGCCCGCAAGCGATAGCCATAACCCGAGCTGTGCACGACCGCCCGGTTGGGCGTGGTGGCGCCGCCCATGAACAACGATACGCCCAGCAAGCCTTCATTGCCGACGCTGGCGATCTCCGAGGCGCCGCCATCCTCCAGCTCATATTGAATGGAGACGATGGACGTAGTGGGGAAATAGATATGCATCAGTTGTCCCCCGCACTGATACAGGACATCGCCCTGGGCAAGGCATACCAGTTCCAGATGGGGAGACAGCCGGTCGAATTCCGCTTCGCTCAGCGTTGCCAACAACCGGTTTTGACTGAACGCTGCGTTAATCATGGGGGGCTCTCATGTCATATTACTTCAGAAATGCTGATAACCAAGGCTGGCAGGGTCCAACCCGCCCGTCTGTGGTCTGGCATACATTCGTTGTGGAAATAGTGCAAAAAAGCCACGCTGCATAGTTTTGTGTGGAAACCCACAGAGCCACATCGCCGCCGCCGTCACGATGGATTCATTGAGCAGGCAGACGTTGGGAAAATGTCATGGATACCGACCAGCAGTTACAACAGGATGTCGTGGGACAGCTCGACTGGGACCCGGCGATCAATGCCGCCCAGGTCGGCGTGGATGTCCATGACGGCGTCGTCACCCTGGCCGGGCACGTCGGCACGCCGGGCGAGAAATGGGCGGCCGAACAGATCGTGCGCAACCTGACCGGCGTGCGCGGCGTCGACAACGCGATTGCGATCAAGCCTGCCGTCGCGCTGAGCGCTGTGAAACACGACATCGAAGGCGCGCTGTTGCGCTGCGCCCGGCGCGACAGCGCCCATCGGGTCGACATACGGTTACAAGATGACGAGGTGACGCTGTCCGGCTTCGTCTCCACCTGGGATGAACGGGTTTGCGCCATCCATGCCGCCTGGGGCGCGCCGGGCGTACGCAATGTTGTCGACGAAATGCAGATGCGCTTGTAGGCGCGCTGCCGTAGTGCCGCCGGCAGGTCCGGCGGTGTGGGACTCTTCCCGGTATCCGGGCCATGCAGTGCTTTTCCAGGGATGTAAAACAATGAAAACTAAGTTCGTATTGGCCAGCTTGGCCGTGTTTGCCGCCAGTGGTATGGCGTCGGCGAATAACATCAGCCTCGACGCGGGCGTTTTGCCGTTGAGTCCGGCAGCTCCCTTCGGCCATCTGTTCGTCCACGACGCCGCCGCCTTCACCGATACCATCGACTTCGTCGTCAGCACCGGCAGCCTGGGCGCTTCCGCCAACGCACTCAACGTCGAGTTCAGGGGGCTGGACGTGTTCAACATCCAGGGACTGAGCTATTCGGTCTGGGGCGGCACATCGGGCACGAACACAAGCTGGTACGGCACTTTTCCAGGCAATAACATCAGCTATGACATCGGCCTGAGCACGGCTGGCGCCTACCATATGCTGGTGACCGGCGTGGCGGACGGCCTGAACGGCGGCGCCTATGGCGTGGCGCTGACCTCCGCCGTGCCGGAACCGGAGATGCTGGGCATGTTGCTGGCCGGACTGGGGATCGTCGGCGTGGTGGCGCGGCGCAAAAAAACCGCGGTAAAAGCGGCTTAAGGCAGATAAAAACCGCTCTTCCGAGCGGTTTTTATCGTGTAGCTCATCAGCGAACCTGATGGCCGCCTGGCGCACGGGCAGGGGCGCTGTTTTTGATGGAAATATCATGGCCGCTGAAAAGTACTACCCGCAAGCTGTCCTGATCTGGCTGGAAACGAATCAACCGGTACTGGTGTCCCGCCGCTCCATGCAGCTGTGGCGCGCCGTGCACCAGCAGTTGGCGCCGATTGTGGGCGACAACGGCTTCATGGCTTTGTTTTGCCGCTGTGTCGATTTGTGCGGCGTGCGCTTTACCTGGCTGCGCAACACGCCTGCGCGCAGTTCCGCGACGCATGCTTTCGATCTGCTGGGCACGCAATTGGCGGAACGCAGCGCGGAGGAAGGACTGGCGGCCAGCCGCAAACTGTTCAGCCTGTTCTATGAGCTGTTGCTGCTGCTGGTGGGCGAGTCGCTGGCGGCCGGCGTGATAGACGCCGCCTGGCGCGACCGGCTCCAGCATCAACGGATGTACAGCGCGTTGCCGGCGCCCACCAAACCCGCATGAGAGGATCACCATGAGTAGCAATGCCGCCAACCCATTCCCGCCGGAACGCCGCTGCGGACCGCAGGAGGGGGCGCACGACCGGCGCGGCGCCGGCCGGCTGCAAGCGTCGGTGCTGGCCGGCGGCGAGCAGCTTCTGGTGTTGCGCGAGGCGCTGCTGGTGGCGCGCGAACTGGCCGCCGAGCAGTGCGACGCCGCGCTGGTCCAGCGTGGCCAGGAACTGGCGTTGCGACAGGCGCAGATCGCCGAACGCGAGCGCCATGCGCAGCGCCGCCTGCGCGCGCGCGAGCGTGAACTCAGCAGGCTGCGCGGCGCCAACGCCCAGCTGGTGATGGCCACGCTGGGCGCCCAGGAATTGACCGAGGAAGTACGGCGCGCCAAGGACCGCATGGGTTATCTGGCGCATCATGACTTCCTGACCAATCTGCCCAACCGTGTACTGCTGATGGAGCGCCTGGCGCAGGCCATCGCCATGGCCGCGCGGCAGGGGAGCAGGATGGCGGTGCTGTTCGTCGACCTCGACCGCTTCAAGGTCATCAATGATTCGCTGGGCCACGCGATCGGCGATCTGCTGTTGCAGGCGGTCGGCCAGCGCTTGCTGTCGGTGCTGCGCATCACCGACACCGCTTGCCGGCAGGGCGGCGACGAGTTTGTCGTGCTGCTGGCCGAGGTGGCCAACGAGCGCGCGGTGGCCGAACTGGCCGATACGCTGTGCCGTGCCATCGCCGAGCCCTACCTGCTTGACGGCGAATCGCTCCATATCGGCGGCACGATAGGCATCAGCATGTATCCGGAAGACGGCGAGGACGCCGAGACCCTGATACGCAACGCCGACATGGCCATGTACCACGGCAAGCACAGCGGCCGTAACCGCAGCTACTTCTATCGCCCGGAGATGAATCTGCGGGTGGTTGAACGCCAGCGCATCGAGGCCGACCTGCACCGGGCGCTGGAGGCAGGGGAGTTCATGCTGCACTACCAGCCGCGCATCAACCTGGCCAGCGGCGCCATCGCGGGCGCCGAGGCCCTGCTGCGCTGGACCCATCCAGAACACGGCGCGGTGGCGCCGTCGCGCTTCATTCCGGTGGCCGAGGACTGCGGCCTGATCGTGCCGCTCGGCGAATGGGTGTTGCGCGAGGCTTGCATGCAGGTGGAGCGCTGGAAGGGCGCCGGCCTGGACCCCGGCGTGATCGCGGTGAACATCTCGGCGCTGGAATTTCGCGACGACGGCTTTGTCGGCCGTCTGCGCGCCATCCTGGCCGAGAGCAGCGTTCAGCCAGCCTGCCTGGAGCTGGAGCTCACCGAAGGGGTGCTGATGTACGATGCCGGCGCCAGCGCGGCCATCCTGCACGAGCTCAAGGAGATTGGTGTACGGCTGGCGATCGACGATTTCGGCACTGGCTACTCCAGCCTCAGCTACCTGAACCGCTTTCCTATCGACGTGCTCAAGATCGACCAGTCCTTCGTACGCGATATCCACGCCGCGCCGGGCGACGGCGTCATCGTCAGCGCGGTGATCGCGATGGGGCGCAGCCTGGGGCAGCGGGTGGTGGCCGAAGGCGTCGAGGAGGCAGAGCAGCTGAGCTTTCTGCGCGCCCACCACTGCGATGAAGGCCAAGGCTATTTGCTTGGCAGGCCCATGGGCGCCAGCAGTTTCGGCGCGCTGCTGGCCGCCGGCGGTGCCGTTCCGCCATAGTATTCCCCCTGCTGCCAGCCAAAACCGGTTATGGTGTCGGACATAACCGTCAAATAGCTGAAGCGCAGCGTTGTTCCGATCGAATTTACAAGGCGGTCTCCCCTCATCATGAATGACAACGCAGTACCCGATCCCTCCGCTCCGTCAGCCATGCTGGCCTCGCAAGCCTTGCATGACAAGGAAGTCAGCGACTTGCGCGCGCTGATCAACCAGTTGCTGGTCCAGCTGGAGTTCCTGCGCCAGCAACATGCCAGCGCACAAACGCTGGAAAGCCACGTGGTGCAGCTGCGCGAGGCCAATGAGCATCTGGTGCTGGCCACGTTCAGCGCGCAGGACAAGCAGGCCAGCGCGGAAGACGCCACGCAGCGCCAGACCAGCTTCCTGTCGATGCTGGCGCATGAGCTGCGCAATCCGCTGCAGCCGATCGCCCACGCCAACGCCTTGCTGGGCAAGCTGGCCGACAGCAATCCGGAATTGATACGCCTGCAGGCGATCATCGAGCGCCAGATCGGCCACATGTCGCGCCTGATCGAGGACTTGCTCGATGCTTCCCGCATCAGCAGCGGCAAGATCGGCCTGCACAAGGCGCCGCTGTTGATCGCCGATGTCCTGGCGGCGGCGGTGGAAGCCAGCCAGCCGCAGATCGATGCGCGTCAGCAGCAATTGAAAGTCGTGCTGCCGCCGGGAACGACCCATGTGTATGGCGACCGCATGCGGCTGGCGCAGGTGTTTTCCAACCTGCTCAACAACGCCTCCAAGTTTTCGCCCGAGCACGAGGTCATCGTGGTGACGGCCAAGGTGGTCGGCCACATGGTGCAGGTCTCCGTGCGCGACCATGGCATGGGCATACCGGCCGAATTGCAGCCGTTTATCTTCGACCTGTTCACGCAGGGCCTGCAATCGCTGGAACGCGCCCAGGGCGGGCTGGGCATCGGCCTGACGCTGGTGCGCTCGCTGGTCGAGATGCACGGCGGCACGGTGCTGGCGCACAGCGACGGAATCGGGCTGGGCAGCACATTCAACGTGCTGCTGCCGATGAGCGTGGCCGCCGCGACGAGACCCGCGTTACCGCTGCCGGGGTTGCCCAGCCCGCACCATCGCCGCATCCTGCTGGTCGAAGACAACCATGACGCCAACGAAACGCTCAGCCAATTGCTGGAACTGGGCGGCCATAGGGTGGTTCAATGCTACGATGGCGCCTTGGCGGTCGAGCAGGCGCTGGCGCAGCAGTTCGATGTGGTGATCTGTGACATCGGCTTGCCTGGCCTGGATGGGTTCGCCGTGGTGGAAGCCATCCGAGCCAGCCTTGCGCCGCGCGTACCGTATTTCATCGCCACGTCGGGCTACAACCAGCCGCAGGACCGCGCACGCGCGGTGCGCAGTGGCTTCGACCACTATCTGGTCAAGCCGGTGGCGATCGCGATGCTGCTGGCCCTGATCGACTTGCATGTACATTGACGCGATTGCCGGTTCTCCGGTACGAACGATTCTTATCGCTTTACTGAATGAATATCCTCACCTATGGCGACTAACGACGAACTGCACCAGATAATAGCGCGCACTGTGACGCGCCGCGCCGACGCCGACGCCGGCGCGGCGGACAGCGTAGTGCTGTGGGAACGGCTTTCCATTGAATTGATCGCCATTATCGGACGGCTGGGCTTCAATACGCTGTACGCGCGCAGCATCCACGTGGTGCGTGTTCAACACCCTTGGTTGCCGGACGACGCCGACCCGCGGTTCGAGAAACTGAGGACCAGCCTGGAACGCCAGGCGCCGGCGCTGGCCGCCGAGGCAAGCATCGCCTTGCTTAATACTTTCATCGACACGCTGATCCAACTGATCGGCGAGCCATTGACCACTGCAATCATGCGTTCGGCCTGGGAGCACGATATCGTGAACACCGTCGCTAAGGGAATACAACAATGATCGATAAAGTCAAAATTCAGCGTCTGCCAACGGGTGTGCCGGGCCTGGACGAGCTGCTGGGGGGAGGGATCCCAGAGTATTCCTTCAATCTGCTGGCGGGCACGCCGGGCAGCGGCAAGACCACGCTGGCGCACCAGATGATGTTTTCTCTGGCGGGACCGGACCGGCGCGCGCTGTTCTTTACTGTGCTGGGCGAGCCGCCGCTGAAGATGCTGCGCTACCAGCAGCAGTTCCCGTTCTTCGATATCAGCAAGGTCAACCAGTCGATCAAGTTCGTCAACCTGGCAGCCGACCTGCTGGAGGGCGATTTCGACAGGGTGCTGGCGCGCATCGCCGACGAAGTGCGCGATTTCGCGCCCAGCCTGGTGTTCGTCGACTCCTTCCGCTCGGTGGTGCAGTCGGCCCAGGGCATGGAGCGCGGCGCCGCCGGCCTGCAACACTTTGTGCAGCAACTGGGCATGCAGATGACAAGCTGGCTGGCGACCACCTTCCTGATCGGCGAATACCTGGCGCCGGAGGCCGAGTCCAGCCCGGTGTTCACGGTGGCCGACGGCATCATCTGGATGTCGCAACTGGTGCACCGCGACGCGCTGGTGCGCAAGATCCAGGTGGTCAAGATGCGTGGGCAGGCGCAGAGCCTGGGTGTCCACACTTTCCGCATCAACGATAGCGGCGTGCAAATTTTCCCGCGCGCGATGTTGAAGGCGGCTGGCAGCCAAATTTCCATTGGCGGCAACCAGCGGCTGTCGATGGGCCTGCCTGAGCTGGACCAGATGATGGGCGGCGGCGTGCCGGCCGGCTATTCGTTGCTGCTGGTCGGGCCGTCGGGCTCGGGCAAGTCGGTGCTGGCCACGCAGTTCCTGGCCGAAGGCGTGGCCCGGGGCGAGGCTGGTGTGATCGCCGCCTTTGAAAAGAGTCCGAACCAGTTGCTCAGTCAGCATTTGAATGCGCTGATCGAGAACGGCAAGGTGGGCGTCATCAACACCCGCACGCTGGATCTGTCGATCGATGAAATCCTGCACGACCTGGTCGAGATGATCGAGCGCCTGCAGGCGAAGCGGGTGGTGATCGATTCGTTGTCCGGCTTCGAGCTGGCGCTGGCCTCGCCGTTCCGCGACGATTTCCGCGAGTCGCTGTACCGCATGGTGGCGGTGCTGACGGCAATGGGCGTAACGGTGCTGATGACTGCCGAGCTGGAAGACCGCTACGAGATGCTGCGCTTTAGTTCCTACGGCAACGCCTTCCTGGCGGACGCCATCGTCATGCAGCGTTACGTCGAACTGGAAGGGCGGCTAGAACGGGTGATCTCGGTGGTCAAGGTGCGCGCAAGCGACCACAGCAAGGAAATCCGCTTCTTCGATATTACTCCGTCCGGCCTCGTCATGGGCGAGCCGGCTACGCAATACTCGGGGCTGCTGACCGGACGCCCTATGGCGCCCTCGGGATTCTTGCCGGACTAAGCCACCAGAGCTGGCCCAAGGTTCGCGGCGATGGCTTGCCCGGCCGCCGTGGTGCTGGCGTTGCCGCCCATGTCCGGCATGCGCTCGCCGTCCAGTCGCCGCGTCTCGATGGCGGTAACGATGGCGTCGTGAGGCGCGGTAGTTGGCGTCGCCGTTGCCGAGGAAGTCCAGCCACGTTCTGGTGCAGGTGCTGCCCGACTGCACGCAGGACGCCAACGTCCGGGCGGCGTATCCGCAACGCTTGGCCGGCTCGGCCAAGGTGCGCGTCTGCGTGGCCTTCCTCGAGTGGCACCGTGCATGCGACAATCCCGTTTCCCCCAACTAGCCTGCACGCCGATGACCAACACCGCCAAGCACGACATCCGCACCGGAGACTGGAGCACCCTCAACGCCGACGCCAAGCTGATACGCTTTGAAGTCTTCGTCGAAGAACAGAAAGTCCCCGCCGAACTGGAAATGGACCATATGGATGCGGTCTGCCTGCACGCAGTGGCCTACGATGCGAGCGGCACGCCAGTCGGCACCGGCCGCCTGCTGCCGGACGGCCATATCGGCCGCATGGCGGTGCGGCAGCTCGCGCGTGGCAGCGGTGTCGGCGGCGCTTTGCTGCAGGTGCTGATGGCGCAGGCGCGCGCCCGTGGCGACAAGCAGGTGGTGCTGAGCGCGCAGTCGCACGCCGCGCCGTTCTACAAGCGCCACGGTTTCGCCATCGACGGCGACGAATTCCTCGAGGCAGGCATCGCCCACATCAACATGCGGTTGACCTTTTAAGGCGCACAGTCATGACGCATGTCGTAGAGAATTTCGATCCCAAATTGAAGCTGGTATTGAACTGCTTCATGCCGTCGCCGTGGAAAACGCTGGAAGCGCATTGCGCCTACATGAAGCAGCAGTAATAATGGCACGCGCATTCACGGCTCAAGATGAAAATGGTGAAATGATTAGTGCCGGGTCATGGCCATGCTGCGGCAACTTGCGGCGCATGTCTCGCATGCGCGTACGCATTCCTCCATGCCGTCGAGTGGGCGGCAGCTGTTAGCGCAGGCATCACAAACGGCGGCGCAAAACTCACAGTGCTGAGCACTAAACTGTGAACGGCTCAGCTGCAAGTTGACCGAGGTCTGGCAGACTTCAGCGCAATTGAGCATCAACCGGAAATGCGTCGGTTCCACGTGCTTCCCACCCTGTGCGAGGCAGTGCGTCATTGCCATTTGCAAGCACACTTGATGACAGGATGAGCAGGCATCAATACATGATTGCATGTTGCCGACTGTGTTTGCTCGGGGTGTCGATACGGTCGTTTCCATGGCGATCTCCTGTTTGTCAGGGCAGCTGCCCAATGAGGAAGCGTACACCCCAAGTATGGCCTTGTATGTGCTTCAGCACTCATACAGGAATCGCCAATTGCTCCCGCGCGCGCAGCACCCTGGCAGCCGGCTGCTGCCCAATGACGTACGCCCTTTAATTTTCTCAGGCTGGCCGGAGCGGCCATCGGCGCTCGGGCCGGCTGGCTAGTGTATCAGCATCTCTTGCAAGGTCGCCGGCGCGTCGGCATAGAGCTTGACCACGGTGGAGGTGCGGGTGCCGTAGCTCGGGCTCTCGATCCGCACCGCCGACAGCATGCGCTCCAGGTCCAGCGGAACGCCGGTTTCCGGCAGGCGCTGGTCGGGCGCGGGCGTGGTGTCGGCCAGCATTTCGAAGTAGGCGTCGTCCGGCGCGCCCAGGCACAGCAGGCTGGCGAATTGCGCTTTGGTTTTCAGTACCTTGGGCCACGGCGCGTCCAGCAGCGCGTTCGACAGGCCGTACACGCCCGGTTCCAGCGGCTTGCCGTTGCGCGGGTCGCCGTCGCCGCGGTTGGAGAACCAGATCAGCGTGTCGCCGTCGCTCAGCACCAGGTTGAAGCCGTTGTAGGCGCCGGCGTCGGCGCGGATGGCGTCGACGTATTCCTGCGGCGTCATGTTGCCGGCCAGGTAGTCGGCCACCAGATGGCCGCGCGAGGGCGCATTGTCGCGGTGCTCGGACGGCGCGCGGATGTTGGTGATGGCGGCAAAGCGCGAGGCCTTGCTGCCGGGCTCCGGCTGCGTGATGCCCATCCAGCTGCCGCCGGCCTGCAGGTCGCGGCCGGCGAAAATCTGCGGATGCTCCGGCCACGGCGCCGCCGGCGCGGTGGCGCGCTGGTAGAACTCGTCACGGTTGGCGGCCGCCACCAGCGGTACCGCAGGGATGACCCGCCAGGCAAAAACGATCAGGCACATGTGACTAAATCCATAAACATTTCGGTGTGACGCGGGCCGGCGGTCCAGGCCGACAGGCCGGCCAGTGCGACGGCTTCATCCAGCGCGGACGCGAAGCCGGCCGGCGTGGCGGAGTACACTTCCATCCACGTCTGCTTGCCATCCCTGGCTTCCGGACGGCGCTTGAGCTGGCACGCCACGCCATGCCGCGCGCCCAGCGCCGCCTGCATCGGGACGACCGCCGCCAGCAAGGACGCCGCGTCGGCATCCCTGACCTGATAGTAAATGTAGAGATCCATGCTAGAGGTCGAGTGGGTCCAGCACGTAGGGCATGTCGAGGAAGGTCAGCGGTGCGCCGCCGGCCGAGCCGAGACGGACCGAGGCCGCTTCGATGGCGGCCAGCTTCATTTCGACCAGCGCGTCGATGCCGCCCTTGCCGTTGGGGGCGGCGTTGACGACCATGCCGCATGGCTGCTCGGGATCGGCGGTGGCGAACACTTCGACGCCGGCCGCAGCCGCCGCATCGGCGATGCTGACCAGCGTGGTGCGCCGCTTGAGCTTGCCCAGATACTGGCTGCGGGCGACGATTTCCTGCCCCGGATAGCAGCCTTTCTTGAAGTTGACCGCGCCCAGCAGCTCGAAATTGATCATCTGCGGAACGAATTGTTCCTGCGTGGCCTTGGTGATCTGCGGAATGCCGGCATGGATTTCCGACAAATGCCAGGCGTCGGTGCGGCCGACCGACAACTTGGCGGCCAGTTCGGGCGCCACGGTCTGCGCGACCTCGGCCGACATCAGCCACTGGTAGCGTGGCGCGCCGAACGCATCGGCCACGCGGATCAGCGTGCCCAGCGGATGGTCGACCTTGCTGAACGGCTTGGCCGGCAGCGGGTCGAACCAGTTTTGCAGCGCGTCTTCGGCCATGCCGCCGCCCAGGCCCAGCACAAGCTGATAGGCCGGCGACTCGCTTGCATCGCTGAGCTTGGTCTTGGCGCGCAGCACGAACATCGCCAGCCGTTTCTGCACCGGCGCCTGGATCTCGCGCGGCAGTTGCAGGAAGATGGTGGTTGCGCTGCGCCACATCAGGAACGAGGCCAGCAGCCGGCCCTTGGGCGAGCAGTAGCCGGCCAGGCGCACTTCGCCCAGGCCCAGGTGCTCGACGTCGTTGGTCAGCTGACTGTGCAGGAAACTGGCCGATTCCTCGCCGTCGAGCGCGATCAGGCCCTGGTCGCCGATAGGCGCGACAAAGCCCACGGCGAGCTGGGTGGTGGTCAGCGGCTGGGCTTGCTGAGCTAAAAGTTCATTCCAAGAAGACATAATTTCCAATAATTTGACGATTAAAGCATTATCATTACGGGCTCATTATAGTGATGTCGGACGGATCGCGTCGGATACTGCGCAAAACGCGCACTGGCGGACTGTGCCAAGAAGTGGCAAGCTGTGCGACTTGTTCCAACCCTATGGCTTTAACAATGGCTTTTATCAAAAAAATCATCACCTTATGCATCATGCTGGCGATTGCCGCCGGCGGCTATTTCATGTATTGGTCGCAGCACGCGATCATCGGCGACGAGATCGAAGCCATTGAATTCACCATCGCGCCCGGCAGCGGCGCCCACGCCGCCGGCCAGCAGATCGCCGAAGCGGGCGTGCCCATCGAACCCTTGCTGTTCAACCTGCTGGCGCGCGTGACCAACAAGAGCGGCAAGCTGAAAGCCGGCGCCTACGAACTCAAGCCCGGCACCACGCCGCTGCGCCTGATCGACCAGCTGGTGCGCGGCGAGTTCGCGCAGGAGCAGCTGACCATCATCGAAGGCTGGACCTTCCGCCAGATGCGGGCCGCCATCGCCGCCCACAAGGGCATGAAGCACGATACCGTCGCCATGTCGGACAAGGAAGTGATGCGCGCCATCGGCTCCGAATACAATCTGCCGGAAGGGCTGTTCTTCCCGGATACCTATCTGTTCGCCAAGGGCGCCAGCGATTTGCAGGTTTACAAGCAGGCGCACGCCATGCTGCTGAGCCGCCTGAACGACGCCTGGGACAAGCGCGATCCGGCGCTGCCGTACAAGACGCCGTACGAGGCGCTGACCATGGCCTCCATCGTCGAAAAGGAAACCGGGCAAAAGTCCGAGCGCGGCATGATCGCCGGCGTGTTCGTCAACCGGCTGAAGCTGGGCATGCTGCTGCAGACCGACCCGACCGTGATCTACGGCATGGGCAACAAGTACGACGGCAAGATCCATAAATCGGACCTGGAGACCGACACCCCTTACAATACCTATACCCGCACCGGTTTGCCGCCGACGCCGATCGCCTTGCCGGGCGTGCAATCGCTGGCGGCGGCGCTGTCGCCGGCCAAGACGCAGGCGCTGTATTTCGTTTCCAAGGGCAACGGCACCAGCCAGTTCTCCGATAATTTGACCGACCACAATCGGGCAGTGAACAAGTTTCAAAGATAAGTTTTAGTGAATTCATGACTCAACACCGCGGTAAATTCATCACGTTCGAAGGCATAGACGGCGCCGGAAAATCGACCCACATCGCCTTCGCCGGCGACTATCTGAAGGCGCGCGGCGTCGACCTGGTCAGCTCGCGCGAGCCGGGCGGCACGCCGCTGGGCGAGAAGTTGCGCGAACTGGTGCTGCACGAAAAGATGCACCTGGAAACCGAGGCGCTGCTGATGTTCGCCAGCCGCCGCGAGCACATCGCACAAGTGATCGAGCCGGCGCTGCAGCGCGGCGCCTGGGCCATTTCCGACCGCTTCACCGACGCCAGCTTCGCCTACCAGGGCGGCGGCCGCGGCATGGACCTGGCCAAGCTGGAGGCGCTGGAGCAGTGGGTGCATCCGCATCTGCAACCGGACCTGACCCTGCTGTTCGACGTGCCGCTGGAAGTGGCGCGCGCGCGGCTCGACGCCACCCGCTCGCTCGACAAGTTCGAGCAGGAAAAGGCCGATTTCTTCGCCGCCACCCGCAACGAGTATCTGCGCCGCGCCACCCAGTTCGCCTCCCGTTTCCGCGTGATCGATTCGACCCAGTCCATTGCGGACATCCAGGTCCGGATCGCCACCATCCTCGATGAACTGCTTGCACTTTAAAAGTATTGCATAAGCGCTTGTTTTAAAACAGAATACCAAACAATGAGCAATTTCATCTATCCGTGGCAGGAAGCGTCCTGGCAGCAGCTGCAACTGCTGCGCCAGCGCATGCCGCACGCCATCCTGTTTCATGGCGCCGCCGGGATAGGCAAGTCCGACTTCATCGAGCGCTTCGCCCAGGGCTTGCTGTGCGAGGCCGTGCTGCCGGACGGCCACGCCTGCGGCCAGTGCGCTTCCTGCGGCTGGTTCTCCCAGCAAAACCATCCGGACTACCGCCGCGTGCGGCCGGAAGCGCTGGAAGACGAGCCTGCGGCCGACGGCGACGAGGGCGACGGCGAGGCCAAGAAGAGCAGCGCCAAGTCGGCCAAGGCGCCGTCCAAAGAGATCAAGATCGAGCAGATCCGCAACCTGGCGGACTTCATGAACATTTCCACCCACCGCCAGGGGCTGCGGGTGGTGGTGCTGTATCCGGCCGAGGCGCTAAACATGCCGGCCTCCAACGCGCTGCTGAAGACGCTGGAAGAACCGCCTCCGGGCACGGTGTTCCTGCTGGCCTCCAACAGCCTGGACCGGCTGCTGCCGACCATCCTGTCGCGCTGCCGCAAGTTCGCGCTGCCGATGCCGAGCCACGCCGAAGCGCTGGCCTGGCTGAAGTCGCAGGGCGTGGCGGACGCCGACAGCTGGCTGCGCGAGCAGGGCGGCGCGCCGCTGGCGGCGATGGCGCAGGCCGAGGTCGGCAACCGTGACGATCTGGAAGTATTGCTGCAACTGCTGGCCCATCCCAGCGTGGAAGGCGCGTTGAAAGTTGCTGACAAACTGCAAAAAGTGCCGTTGAGTGCACAAGTTTCATGGTTGCAGCGCTGGCTTTATGATGTGTTTTCCTACAAACTGGCAGGTAACATCCGGTACTATCCGCGTTACCGGAAGGAGCTGGCCAGCCTGGCCGCCAAGATCCACGTCAGCCGCCTGCTGGCCGCGATCAAGGGCGCCAACGAGCGCCGCGCGACGGCCGACCATCCGCTGTCGCCCAAGCTGTTCCTGGAGGATATGTTGCTCGATTACGCCGCCTGCTGCGCCTGAAAGGGAATTAATGTCTGCTGCCAGCCCTCTCGACCCGAACACCGTGCCCGCCGTGGCGCGGCCGACGGTATTGTCGCTGGCCATCAAGGAAAAGGCCGCGCTGTATGCGGCCTATATGCCTTTCCTGAAGAACGGCGGGATGTTCGTGCCGACCCAGAAGCCTTACAAAATCGGCGACGAGATCTACCTGATCCTGGCGCTGATGGACGACGTCAACAAATACCCGATCGCCGGCAAGGTCGCCTGGATCACGCCGCCCGGCGCGCATAACAACAAGGCGCAGGGCATAGGCGTGCACTTCCCGGAAGACGAGAGCGGCCAGCGCGCCCGCCTGCGCATCGAAGAAATCCTCGGCGCGGCGCTGCGTTCCTCGCGCGCCACGCATACGCTGTAGTCTCAAATACTCCCTCACCGTTTCCGACATGACCACAGCTTTCCGCCATCGCCTCGCCACGCTCGACGACTTGCCCACCATCGTCGCCATCTACAACACCACCATCGCCTCGCGCGAGGTCACGGCCGATACCGAGCCGGTGTCGGTGGAGTCGCGCCTGGGCTGGTTCCACGAGCACACGCCGGAGAAGCGGCCGCTGTGGATCATCGAGCAAGCCGGCGATACGCCGGGCAAGCCGGAAATCCTGGGCTGGATGTCGTACTCGAATTTCTACGGCCGCCCGGCGTATTCGGGCACATCGGAGATTTCGATCTACCTCGCCGAGGCCTGGCGCGGCAAGGGCGTGGGCGGCTACTGCATCGCCCAAGCCATCGCGTACGCGCCGGCGATCAAGGTGCATACCTTGCTGGGCTTTATCTTCGGCCACAACAAGCCCAGCCTGGGCCTGTTCGCCAAGTTCGGTTTCGAGACCTGGGCCAAGCTGCCCAAGGTGGCCAATCTGGACGGCATCGAGCGCGACCTGATCATCCTGGGCAAGCGCGTCGACTGAGCCTTATTTCAACGCGCGGTCCACCGCCGCGCGGATCTGGTCGGTTGCGCAGACCAGCGCCGAGTGGCCGCAATCGCCTCGCAGCACCGTGGTCGTGGCACCGATCTGGCGGGCGAACGCCAGCGCCGGCGCCGGATTGACGATCAGGTCCTGGCGCGGGTTGATGATATGAACCCGCGCTTTGACCTTCCCGGCGGCGTCGTCGCCGATATCCTGCGTCAGGAAGGCGCGCATTTGCCAGCGCATATCGTTGGCGTCGGCCGCGTCCGGGTCGTCCTCGATCGTCTCCGCGATGAATTTGTCCACGTCGGACGGCTTGGTCTTGGCCGCGCGGTAGGCCGGCGTATCGAAATTCAGTGAAAAAATCTGGTGGTACAGCGGCAGCCTGGGGTTCTGCTTGTAGTCGCCGTTGGCGTATTGCGGATCGGCCAGCATGGCCGCCTCCTCGGTGCGCCAGAACAGCAGGTCGTAGCTGGTCTGGCGCGGCGTGCCGGCGATCGGCACCGCCACGTCCATGTAGCCCGGATGGCTGACCATCCACTGGAAAGCCTGGGTGGCGCCCATCGAATAGCCGACGATGGCGTGGACATGCTTGAGGTCCAGCTTCTCGCTCAGCAGCCGGTATTCGGACTTGACCATGTCGCGGACGTTGAAGGCAGGGAAGGCCGTGCCGTGCTGCGCCGCGCTGTTGGACGGCGAGCACGCCACGCCATTGCCGATCGCATCGATGACGATCACATAGTGTCCCGCCGTATTGAACAAGCCTTTGGGCCCCAGCAGCGACACCGCTTCGCCGCTTTTTCCGGTGTGCCAGGGCAGGAACACGACGGCGTTCGAGCGCGCCGCGTTCAGCGTGCCGATGGTGCGGTAGCCGAGCTTGCAATCCTTGATGACGGCGCCGCTTTCGAGCCGGACGTCGCCCAGGTCGGCAAACTGCTGGGGCGGCGCGCCGGCGGCAATGGCGGCCAGCGGTGCGGCAAGGGCGAGGGCAAGCGGAAGGCGGCTGAACATCAGGCAAACTCCGGAAGTGAATGGGAACGCCGATTCTAGGCCAGGCGTGCTTGGGTTACAATCACGGCATGTTTATCGATTCCCATTGCCACATTAATTTCCCCGAGCTGGCTGCTCGCATGCCCGAGATCCTGGCCAAGATGGCCGACAACCAAGTCACCCATGCGCTGTGCGTGTCGGTCGACTTGCCGGATTTCCCACAAGTGCTGGCGCTGGCCCATGAGTATCCGCACATCTACGCCTCGGTCGGCGTGCACCCGGATTACGAGGACACGCCTGAACCGACCGTCGAACAGCTGGTGGAGCTGGCCAACGACCCGAAGATCATCGCCATCGGCGAGACCGGGCTGGACTACTTCCGCCTGCAGGGCGACCTGGAATGGCAGCGCGAGCGCTTCCGCACTCACATCAAGGCTTCAAGAATCACGCGCAAGCCTTTGATTATTCACACCCGCAACGCCAGCGAGGACACCATCCGCATCATGCGCGAAGAGGGCGCGGGCACCGAGGCGGGCGGCGCGGCCGGCGTGATGCATTGCTTTACCGAGTCGCTGGAAGTGGCGCGCGCGGCGATCGAGATGGGCTTCTACATCTCGTTCTCCGGCATCGTGACCTTCAAGAGCGCCAAGGATTTGCAGGCGGTGGCGCTGGAAGTGCCGCTGGAACGCATCCTGATCGAGACCGATTCGCCCTACCTGGCGCCGATGCCGCACCGCGGCAAGATGAACGAGCCGGGTTTCGTGGCCCACGTCGGCGAATACATCGCCAAGCTCAAGGGCGTCCCGGTGGAACAGGTCGCCGGGCAGACGACGGCCAATTTCTTCAAACTATTCAACGTGGTGGCGTAGTTCCTTCATGCTGAATCCATCCAAACGCCGCTTGCTGCTGGCCGTCCTGGCCGCCACTTTGACGATGCCTGCGCTGGCCGCCGAGCAAACCGACGATGAAGTCGACCTGTTCCGCGCCGCCCAGCTGGACAATGTTTCCGGCGTCAAAAAGCTGCTGGAGCGCGGACTGAGCCCCAACCTGCGCGAGCCGGGCGGCGAAACCGCGCTGATCGTCGCGATGCGTTACGAAGCCTACCGCGTGGCGACCTTGCTGATGGATCAACCAGGCATCGAGCTGGAAGCCAGGGCGCCCAACGGCAATACCGCGCTGATGATGGCGGCCTTCCGCCAAAGCAAGGCGACCGTGCTGGACATGCTCAAGCGCGGCGCGCAGGTGAACCAGAAGGGCTGGGCAGCCTTGCACTACGCGGCGGCGGCCGGCAGCACCGAGATCACCGCCATCCTGTTGGAGCACCACGCCTACATCGACGCCGAATCGCCATCCGGCATGACGCCGCTGATGATCGCCGCCCGCGAGGGCCAGGAAAAAGTCGTGGAGTTATTGCTGGAGCAGGGCGCCGACGCGACCCTGAAAGACGGCGGTTTCCACCAGACCGCCGCCGAGTTCGCCACCCGCGCGGACAAGCCGTGGATCGCCAAGACCATCAATGCCCACCTGGCCGCGAAGGCCAAGCGCTAGGGGCGTGCAGAATTGACAAGGCCTGAATTGGCGGGTTTTTGGTGCTTATCTCCGGGTTTGGTTCGTCAGCAATGCTAACGATAATGGGTCCAGTGCATTGCCTCCAGACACAATGCGCATTAACCAAGGATATCCATGCTGAACGAACGCGAGATTGAAAGCTGCTATCTGGGGCAATTCATTCCAGTCCACTACCATCACAACATGCTGATGGATCAAAACCGCATGCACGGCTTCAAGTCGGCCATCGACTACGCCGTCAAACCTGGCGCCAAGGTCCTGGAGCTGGGCGGCGGCACCGGCGTGCTGTCGTGGTTCGCGGCGGCCAAGGCGGACAAGGTGTATTGCGTCGAATTCAATCCCGACATGGTCAAGGAAGCGCGCAAGATGCTGGCGCTGAACCCCAACGGCGAAAAGGTCGAAGTGGTCCACGCCGACGCCTTCGAATACCTGCCGCCGGAGCCGGTCGATGTGGTGATCTGCGAGATGATCCACGTCGGCATGCTGCGCGAGAAGCAGGTGGAGGTGATCGAATCGTTCAAGCGCCGCTACATCGAGCGCTTCGGCGGCCCGTTGCCGGTGTTCCTGCCGGAAGCGGTCATCATGGCGGTCCAGCCCTTGCAGCAGGAATATGATTTCGAAGGCTTTTACGCCCCCATCGTGCAATTCCAGGAAACCAATGTGATTTATCCTGGCACCGTCGAGGTGGCGCAGCCTGCCGTCTACAGCATCATCGACTTCAACCAGCCGAACGACCTGACCTACGCATGGCAGGGCAAGTTCGTGGTCGAGCGCAGCGGCGAGATCAACGCCATGCGCTTCGTCACCAAGAACATCCTGGCCGTGGTGTCCGAGCGCTCCACCACCATCGACTGGCTCAACCACTACATGACGCTGCCGCTGGCCAACCCGGTCAAGGCGCGCGAAGGCGATGTGCTGCAAGTGAGTTTCCAGTACCGCGCCGGCGGCTCGATTCCGTCGCTGCAAGCCTCGCTGCGCGCCGAAATCCTGTACGAAGCGGCGCTGCAACCGGCCAGCTACGTGCCGGCCTACGCTTAAAAAGCTCTTCACGCGGGTCGTTCTGAAGCGTATATTTCGTCTTTTGCAGAAAGAAATATATGGAACAGAACGACCAACGCTACCTCATCCAGCAGAACAAGATCGCCGACGGCGACCAGAAACCGCCCGTATTCGCCAAAGTCATGCGCAGCAAGGAAGGCGCGTTTGAAGGCGTTTCCTTCATCAAATCGAAGGAAAAAGCTACGATCTTGACCATCGAGCAAGCCAACCAGGCGATCGAATGGGCGTCCAAGAAGAAGCCGAACGCCCACGAGTACGTCACCAAGATCATCTGCGTCGGCCAATAATCCCCATTCATTCCCCGTTTCACGCGATTGATCGCGGTTTTCTGCCGTTGGTCGCATGCCAATTGCCCGCCGGGGAGCGCCGCACTACAGTGGCAGCATTGACAACGCATCAACTGGATCGGGAGCATCTCATGTTCGGATTTCTGCTGTGGCTGGTTTTGCTGTTCCTGTGCTGGCCGCTGGCCCTGCTGGCGCTGGTGTTGTATCCCTTGTTCTGGCTGATCACCTTGCCGTTTCGCCTGATCGGCATCGGCGTCGAAGGCGTGTTCGAACTGCTGCGCGCCGTGGTCATGCTGCCGGCGCGCATCCTGCGCGGCTCGCCAGGCCGCTGAGCCGGCTTAAAAGTCCACCAGGAAACCACCGCCCAGCGACTTCTGCGAATAGTTGTAGTCGATCAGACTCTGGCCGTAGCCGCTGAAGGCTTGCACATAACCCTTCAGGTTGGCCAGGACCGGGAACGACCAGCCGGCCTGCAAGGCGCCGTGGCGCGTCGAGAAATTGCGGCGCGCCATGAGCGAGAACGTATGGCCGCCGTTGCGGTAGCTGAGATTCAAGTCGCCATGGCCGAGATAATCGGTGATGTCGATGTTGTCGTTGTCTGAGCGGGCATTGTCGAGCCGCTTCCAGAAGCGCAATTGCGCTGCCAGATTGCCGTGCTCGGCACCCACCTCCGCATATACCCGATTCCAGCTGCGCGACAAGGTCGAGGTTTGGCCGTTCGACTGGTGCACCATGCCCACGGTCAGGTAGCGGACGTCGAGGGCCGGGCCCAGGTTCAGGTTCAGCGGCGTGGTCAGCATCACCTCAGGTTGGTAATTGGTCTCGCGGAAGGGGCTGGAGGCGGCGCGGTTGTAGGCTTGCCAGTAACTGTTCTGGGTGTAGCCGAACCACAGGTCGATCGGCGTCTTGAACGCCTGTTCGATCAGCTTCATCTTGAAGCTGAGCTGGTAGGTCAGTTCCGTGTGCTGCGACTTGACGCCGGCCGGCGTGAAATCGTCAAAAGGCGCATCATTGGAACTGGTGCTGTAATTGGCCAGCAGCAGATAGGTGTCGCGGTGCGGGCGCACGTTGAATACGCCGCGCTTGGCCGAGCGGTCCAGCTCCCACCACTGCACCATGCGTGAGACGGTGTCTTCCGGCGGAATGGTGGTGATCGCGGCCACCTTGGCCGGCAGCACCGGCGCCGCCGGCGGCTCGGCCGGTTGGGTGCTGGACGGCAGCGCCAGGGCGGTGGCGATCTGGCTGACCTTGCCAGGATCCGGCACGCCGACCGCGGCGCCGCCGAGGGCCTGGAGCGCGGGGCCGGTCTTGGACAGGCCGTCGTAGCAGGCCAGGCGGGCGCTGGCGTCGCCCAGCACGGAGCAGCGCTCGATGCGTAGTTCCAGGTCGGTGGCAGCGGGCGGCGTTGCCGACTGGGCTAATGCCAGGGCCGGGGCCATGCCCAAGGAGAGAAGCAGGGCGTGTTTCGATGGAACAGTCATGGAGAACTTTCGGTTAAACTTGCTAGTTATTCTACAGCCTATATTAATTGCCGCTAGTCATGTCGCACGGCAGAAATACCAGCCCTTGAAATTTGCATTAATCGCTACACTTGAGACTTCCTGCATTCACATTGCATCAAGGAGAGAATGATGACCCGCAAGACCCCCATCGAGCGTTACCGCAACATTGGCATCAGCGCGCACATCGACGCTGGCAAGACCACGACCACGGAGCGCATCCTGTTTTATACCGGCGTCAACCACAAAATCGGCGAGGTGCACAATGGCGCCGCGACGATGGACTGGATGGAGCAGGAGCAGGAACGCGGGATCACCATCACCTCGGCCGCCACCACCGCCTTCTGGAAAGGCATGGCGGGCAATTTTCCTGAGCACCGCATCAACATCATCGACACGCCCGGCCACGTCGACTTCACCATCGAGGTCGAGCGCTCCATGCGCGTGCTCGACGGCGCCGTCATGGTGTACGACGCCGTCGGCGGCGTGCAGCCGCAATCGGAGACCGTCTGGCGCCAGGCCAACAAGTACGCCGTGCCGCGCATCGCCTTCATCAACAAGATGGACCGCGTGGGCGCCGACTTCTTCCGCGTGCGCGAGCAGATCGCCACGCGGCTGAAGGGCGTCGCCATTCCGATCCAGATTCCGCTGGGCGCGGAGGACAACTTCCACGGCGTGGTGGACCTGGTCAAGATGCGCGCGATCAACTGGGACGACGAGAGCCTGGGCGTCAAGTTCAGCTACGAGGACATCCCCGCGCACCTGCAGGCGCTGGCGCAGGAGTGGCACGACAAGATGGTCGAGGCCGCCGCCGAAGGTACACCCGAGCTGTTGGAGAAATACCTGGACGGCGGCGTGCTGACCGAAGTGGAGATCAAGGCCGGGCTGCGCCAGCGCACCATCCGCAACGAGATCGTGCCCATGCTGGCCGGCAGCGCCTTCAAGAACCGCGGGGTGCAGGCGATGCTGGACGCGGTGGTCGAGTATCTGCCGTCGCCGCTGGACGTGCCGGCGATTGCCGGCCATGACGAGGACGACAATCCGATCGAGCGCCATCCGAGCGACAGCGATCCGTTCTCGGCGCTGGCGTTCAAGATCATGACCGATCCGTTTGTCGGCCAGCTGACGTTCTTCCGCGTGTATTCGGGCGTGGTCAATTCCGGCGACACGGTCTACAACCCGACCAAGAGCCAGAAGGAACGGCTGGGACGCATCCTGCAGATGCACGCCAACGAGCGCAAGGAGATCAAGGAAGTCTACGCCGGCGATATCGCGGCGGCGGTGGGCCTGAAGGGCGTCACCACCGGCGATACGCTGAGCTCGCCGGACCATGTGATCGTGCTGGAAAAGATGATCTTCCCGGAGCCGGTGATCTCGCAGGCGGTCGAGCCGAAGACCAAGGTCGACCAGGAAAAAATGGGCATCGCCCTGAACCGTCTGGCGCAGGAAGACCCGTCGTTCCGCGTGCATACCGACGAGGAATCGGGCCAGACCATCATGTCCGGCATGGGCGAGCTGCACCTGGAAATCCTGGTGGACCGCATGCGGCGCGAGTTCGGCGTCGAGGCGACGGTGGGCAAGCCGCAGGTGGCGTATCGCGAGACCATCCAGAAGACGGCCAGCGAGGTCGAAGGCAAGTTCGTCAAGCAGTCCGGCGGACGCGGGCAGTACGGCCACGTGGTGCTGACGCTGGAGCCGATGGAGCCGGGCAAGGGCTATCTGTTCGTCGACGCCATCAAGGGCGGCGTGGTGCCGCGCGAGTTCATCCCCGCGGTCGACAAGGGCGTGCAGGAAACCTTGCGCAGCGGCGTGCTGGCCGGCTACCCGGTGGTCGACGTCAAGGTGACGCTGACCTTCGGTTCCTACCATGACGTCGACTCGAACGAGAACGCCTTCCGCATGGCCGGTTCGATGGCCTTCAAGGACGGCATGAGGCGCGCCGATCCGGTGCTGCTGGAGCCGATGATGCAGGTGGAGGTGGAGACGCCGGAAGAGTTCATGGGCAACGCCATGGGCGACTTGACGGCGCGGCGCGGCATGGTGCAGGGCATGGACGAGATACCCGGCGGCGGCGGCAAGATCATCCGCGCGCTGGTGCCACTGGCCGAGATGTTCGGCTACTCCACCACGCTACGTTCGCTGACCCAGGGCCGGGCCACGTACACGATGGAGTTCAAGCACTATGCCGCCGTGCCGAAGCACATCCTCGACCACATCGCGACCTCGTCCAAGGCGCGCCACTGATCAGTCGAACACTTTCAGCTTGAGCTGGACGGAAATGGCGCCATAGAGCCGGTCCTTGTAGGTCGGCACGATGGCGACATTGACGCCCACGCTCTTGTATTCGAAGCTGGCGGTGGGGATTGCCGCCAGGAACCAGCCGCCGTCGCGCATCTTGGGGTAGCCGCTGAAGCCGCCCGCCACCGCGCCCAGGCGCACCGGGCCGATCTTCCACGGCTGGTAGTACACGCCCACATAATTCGAATAGCCGCGGTCGCTGTTGTAGAAGCGGCCCGCTGTCGCCGACGCCACCGTCGAAAAACGGTACTCGCCGCCCAGGCCGGGATTGCTGTCGTTCAGGCCCTTGTCGCGCTGGAAATGGTAGGAGTAGAAACCGCCGTTCAGCCACACTTCCTTCAGCGGCGCCGCTTCGATGGACTCGAAGGTGTCGGCCACGGCCGCGCCGGACAGGCCGGCCAGCAGCAGCGCAGCGGCAATACGCAAACTTTTGATCATCCGAAGCTTTCTTTTTTATGGACAGGACGCTGGATTATAGCGAACGCTAGCCTTGAGCGGCGTCCGGGCTTGGCGTCTGCTGCTGGCGCTGCGCAGTTTCAGCCAGGCCGTAAGCCACCGGCCAGCCGGCCGGCAAATGCCAGGTGCCGAAAACGCGGTCCAGGAAGGGCAGGGTCGACGAGAAGTTGCGGTCCAGCGGCGCCACGCTGGTGTGGTGCCAGTGATGGAAGGCTGGCGTGGCGATCAGCGATTCCAGCGGGCCGAGCCGGACCCGCAGGTTTGAATGGATGAAGAAGCCCCACACTGTGCCGATGACGATCACCAGCGCCGGCGTGGCGCTGCCGCCCGCGCTGGCGCCGGCCAGGCCGAGCACGTACAGCGGCGTCATGCCGAACAAGCGGGTGACGATCATGTCGACCGGATGCGCATGCGTGTTAATCAGGAAGTACAGGTGCTCCGGCTGGTGGTGCACCGAATGGAAACGCCACAGCCACGGCAACTGGTGGCTCAGGCGGTGGCCCCAGTAAAAGCCGATCTCCGCGATCAGCAGGGACAGCGGCAATTTCACCGCCAGCGGCAAGGCGCCCATGGCGGCGGGCACGGCGGCCGGCAGCAGCGCCTGCGCCGCCACGGCGGCCACCGACATCAGCGCGGCCAGGATGGCGGCCGGCAACAGGCTGTTGAGAAAATACAGGCCCAGATTGATGGCCAGCGCGCGGCGCGGCAGATGCGCCTCGCGCACCGCGAGCCAGCGCTCCAGCGGCACGAACACCAGCGACAGCAGCACCAGCCAAACGCACAGCCGTCCCACGTTGACGGCAAAAACAGGCAGCTGGGCGAGCAGTTCATTCATCGGTGTCATGGCTTGGTAAAAGGCGGAAACGACCATGCCGGACGCGAACGTCCGGCATCGATACTGGCAGGCGGCGGGTTAAGCGGCCTTGGCTTTGCGGCGACGCGCGGCGAAGCCGACCAGGCCCAGGCCCAGGCCCAGCATGCCCCAGGTTTGCGGCTCAGGCACGGCCGAGGTCATCGACACGCCGTCCAGCAGCGAAAACGGTGGCACGCCGGCAGGCGTACCCACGGCCAGGAAGCTCAGCACTTCGCTGACGCCGGTGGCGGTAAAGGTGAAGGTTTCCTTCTGCCAGCCGGTGAAGCCGTGGTTGGCGTTGTTCTTCACCGCGGTCGAGATGGTCTGGTTGCCCAGCGACACTTTCCATTGTTCGGTGGTGGCGCCGTTGAAGCCGTATTGCTGCGCGCCAGCCCAGTAGAAGCTCAGGTTGTATTGCTGGCCAGCGACCAGCCCGTTGACCGTCTGGCTCACCGGGGCGATTTCAAACGCGCCGTCGGCGGCGATGAAGTTGCCGCCGGCCGGGCTGGCGCCCAGGCCGTTGGCGGAGCCATTCCCGGCGCCCCACAGTTGCAGGTTGCCGTAGCTGCCGCCAACGCCGCCATTGTCGGCGTTGGTGTCGCTGAACAGGAAGTTGTAGCCGGTGCTGGTCCAGCCCTGAACCGCATGGCCGGCGTAGCCGATTTGGCCGTAGTTGCCGACTTCGAAACCACCGTTGACGATCAGTTCGCCAGGAACGGCGGCATTTGCCACGCCTGCGCACAGGGCGGCAGCGGCGGACAAGGCCATCATAATCGATTTAATGCGCATGTAAAAACTCCAGAATTCGAATTTCGAGCGGGCTCCCGGCCGCCGGCGGAGGGGAAAGTCGATTGATCTTGGTCAATTAACTTGTTCTTAATACATTATGAATGAACAATGTCTAGAATGGAATATTTTTAATTTGTAAAGCAAGTTGAACGCGGTGCAATGCCTGTGCTAGCCATGGAAGCGCTACCGTCGCTAGCGAAAGAAAAGCAAGTGCCTCAGATCGTGACGCGCCACCCCCGTTTTTCAGCCCCTGCCATAGCCAGCCAGAAGAGCGCCGTGAAGGCGGCGGCGAACGCCAGCGAGGCTAGCCACGGCCCGAATACCGGGGTCAGCGGGCCGCTGAAGACGTGGGTGTAGAGTGGTCCCATCAGGCCGCTGCCTTCAATTGCGCAAGTGGCGATCCAGGAGCCGGCGTAGGCAGCGATGGCGTTGAGGCCCATGGCACGGCCCAGTGCAGGCCAGCCGCGCACATCGATCAGCTGGTGGGCCAGTGCGATCAGCAGCATGCCGAAGCCGCCGGTCCACAGCACGAACGACGAGGTCCAAAGCTGTTTGTTCAGCGGCAGCGCCAGCGACCACAGGCCGCCCAGCAGCATCGCCGCGGCGCCCGCCATGGCCAGGGTGCGGGTCTGGCCGCGCCGCAGCCAGTCGCCGGCCCGCAAACCGAGGATGACGGTGGCCAGCGACGGCAGCGTCCCGAGGATGCCTTCCGGATCGTGGCCGACGCCGGTAGCCGCATCGTACCGGTAGGCCAGGTGGCCCAGCAGGGCGCTGTCGATGCGGTCGGACAGATTCAGTCCCGGCTCCAGCGAACCGCCTGCCGCCAACAGCGCCCAGTAGCCGAGCAGAATCGCCGCGAAAGTTGTCCACTGCGCGCGGGCGCCGCGCACATAGATGGCCATCAGCCCAACCGCCGCGAAGCAGATGCCCGTCCTTTGCAGAACGCCGAACAGCCGGAAGCCGCGTCCGTTCAGCAGCAGCATCGCCACCACGTGCAGCGCGATCCCCAGCAGTACGATGCGCAGGGCGCGCCACAGCACCGGGCGCGCCAGCGGCGCGGCCTGCGCGCCCGCGTCCAGGCGGGGGGCGATCGCCAGATTGATGGAGACACCCACGATCAGCATGAAGATGGGGAAGATGAAGTCCGGCGGCGTGCAGCCATGCCATTCGGCGTGTTCAAGCCAGGGGTAGACGTGCGACCAGTCGCCGGCGTCGTTCACCAGCAGCATGGCGGCCACCGTCAGGCCGCGCACCGCGTCGATAGAATTGATACGCATAGTTTTAGAATTTAAAGCTGCAATGTGATATCACAAAGATCATGACCACGATGGTGATGCCGCGGAAGGCGTCGATCGCCAGTATCTGCGCGGGTTTAGAGTTTGCCACGCAGGCCCAGGTAGTATTGGCGGCCGTTCGAATACGAGGCGATAGGCTGGTCCTGGTTCTCTCCGTAGTAGCGCAACACGGCATTGTTGAGGTTCAGCGCATCGAAGGTGATCGACAGGTTCTCGTTGATCTTGTAGTTGATCGAGGCCGCCAGGTTGCCGCTTCCCGCCATCACCTGCGGGAAGCTGTTGTACAAGCCGCCGGAGAAGCTGGAGCGATAGGTGTAGGCCAGGCGGGCGCTCAAGCGGTCGTCCTCGTAGTAAGTCTCGGCGTTGTAGGTGTTCTTGGAATTGCCGACCACCGGCTTGCCGTCAGCCGCGCTGCCGTCGGTGTAGGTATAGTTGGCGAGCACCCCGACGCCGCCGAACAGGTGCTGCTGGTAGGCCAGTTCCACGCCCTTGTTCTTGGCGCTGATATTGGTCGGCGAGGAGATCGCGTAGCTGTCGGAGCGCTTGAACGAGTTGTTGAAGTAGGTGAGGTTGGCCGTGCCGTAGGTGACGTAGGACGACATGTCCATGTAGAACACCCCGGCCGACAGCAGGGCTTTCGGCGCGAAGTACCATTCCAGCGCGACGTCGTAGTTGGTCGAGCGGACCGGCTTCAGGTTCGGGTTGCCGCTGCTGCCGGTCAGGTTGGTGTCGTTCAGCGTGACCGCGCCAACCATGGCGCTGAAGTCAGGACGCGCCATCGTCCTGGCGACGGCGGCGCGCGCCACCAGGTTGGGCGACAGGTCGAACTTGAAGTTCGCGCTTGGCAGGAAGTCGTTGTAGCCGGTCTGGTTCAGCGTTGGCGTGTAGACGCCGTTCACGTTGTCCTGTCCGATCGGGTGGTCGCCGCCGGGGATGTTGGTGATGGTGGCCTGGTTGGTGTGCACATAGCGCGCGCCGACGTTGCCGCGCCAGCCGTCGCCGGCCAGGTTGACCATGCCGTAGATGGCGCTCGATTTCTCTTTGACGTCCATTTCGCCGGCCCAGTTCTCGGTGGTCGGGCCGCCTGCCAGGTCGTACTTGGCCGCCCATGCGGCGATGTCGCCTGGATTGATCTGCCAAACATTACGCAGGAAGTTTGCGCTGTTGGTGATGCCGTTGCCGAAGTTGGACGGGTAGGTGGCGCCGTTCCAGGCCGGCAGCGGCGCCGAGGTGGTGCCGTCGCAGGCCGTGCAACCGCGGTTCTCCGGCTGGCTCACGCTGCGATGGTGCTCGGCAAAGCGCAGGCCGAACTTGGCCGATTCCATGACGCCGCGATCGAGCCGCAATTCGCCGTCGGCCTGGGCGTATTTTTCGCTGTCCTTGGTGATGACGTGCGAGCCCCACGCTGAAGCGGTGACGTAGTTGGTGAACCTGGACGTGTCCGCGCCGGGGAAGGACAGGGTGGCCGGCGACAAGCCGTTCAGCGTGTAGCTGGAGCCGGCGCCGGTCAGGCCGGCCTCATAACCGATGTCGGCCGGGGTCTTGCCGGAGCCGCGCGTGTAGCCCACGCTGCCGCTGATGCGCAGGTCCTGGTTGACCCTGTAGCTGCCATCCAGGTCGAGGTAGGCCGACGAGGACGAGGAGCCGGGACGGTAGATCTGGTCGCCGAAGGCCGAGTACAGCGAGGAGTTGTAGCCCTGGGTGGCGCTGACGGCGGGGTATTGCGATGCCGGTATGGTGGCCGCCACCAGCGTGCCGCTCTTGATGGTGTAGGCCGACGGGATCACGCCGACCGATGCGCCGGTATCCGGATTGGTGGCGTTGATGTTGGCGGAGATGTTGTTGTAGAAGCTGCGATTGTAGTTGGCCGCGTCCAGCTGCGAGCTGAAGCCGTTGATGTCGAAGGCCAGGTCCTTGCTTGGCTTGAATTGCAGGTCGAAGGCGCTGCCGGTGCGCTTGCGGGTCTGCTCGAACAGCGAGGCGCTGATGCCGGCCGGCGCCAGGATGCCGGCCAGTTCCGGGTGCGCCTTGGCGGCGTTGCTGTCGGCGGCGATGGCGGTGTAGCCGTAGAACTCCTGGCCGTCGCGGCGTTCGTGGCGCTTCTCCGAGAACAGCTGCACCAGCACGCCGAAGGTCTTGGCGTCGTTCTTCCAGCCGATCAGCGCATTCATTTGCGGATCGGTCTTGCTCGGCAAGTCGGAGTAGATGGCTTGCACCGTGCCTTCCAGCGTCAGCTGCTTTTTGAAATCGAGCGGCTTGCGGGTCTCGATGTTGACCGAGCCGGCCACGCCGCCTTCGACCATGTCGGCCTGCTGGCTTTTCTGCACCGTGACGGCGCCGACGATCTCCGACGGCAGCAGCGCGTAGCTGACGCTGCGTCCGACGGCGCCGGCCTGGTCGAGCACGAACCAGTCGCCGGTGCCGATCGCATGGCCGTTGACCTGCGTCTGCGTCAGGCTGGAGCTGGTGCCGCGGATGCTGACGCGGTCATTCTCGGCGAAACCGCCTTCGCCGCCGGCGGAGGACGAGATGTTCACGCCCGGCACGCGCTGGATGGCGTCGGCCACATTCTTGTCCGGCATCTTGCCGATGTCCTCGGCCGACACCACTTCGGACAGCGTGTCGCTATTGCGCTTGCGGGCCAGCGCCTGCTGCAGGGATGCGCGGATGCCGGTGACCATCACCTGTTCGAGCGGCTGGGCGGCGCTGTCGCCGGCCTGCTGCGCCATCGCCGGCGCGGCTGCGCATGCCAGCATCCATCCCACCGCCGTGGCGATAGGCGTGCGTATCGTTTTGATCCCTGCGTTGCTGTCCATCTGCTCTCCCTCGTTTTAGTGTGGGCAGATTGTCCCTGGTCTTCCTTAACGCCGTCCAAAAGAAACCTTAAGGTTTTCCTAACGTTGTGGCGCGCAGGCGATTGACAGTCCGGCAAGAAGATGCGTAGATACGGGCTTCACGAATAAGGTGGCGACATATGAAGATTTGCCTGGTCGAAGACGACCTGGAATTGGGCAAGGCCCTGCAAGCGGCCTTGCAGGATGCGGGACAGGAAGTGATCTGGGTGCGCCGCGCCAGCGACGCCCGCCATTGGGTGGAAAACGAGCAGTTCGACGCCGTGCTGCTGGACCTGGGACTGCCGGACGGGAACGGCATCGACGTGCTGCGCGAACTGCGCTCGGCCGGCCACACGCTGCCGATCCTGGTCATCACCGCGCGCGACAGCCTGGAAGACCGTTTGAATGGCCTGGACCGCGGCGCCGACGACTACCTGGTCAAGCCGTTCGTCGTCACGGAACTGCTGGCGCGGCTGCGCGCGGTGATGCGGCGCGCCACCGGCTGGAGCGAATCCGGTGAGCCGGTGTGGAAGGTCAAGGACCTGGTGCTGGACGATAAGCGCATGCTGCTGACCCGCGCCGGCGCCAACGTCATCCTGTCGAAGACCGAATTCGCGTTGCTGCACGCGCTGATGCGCTACCCGGACCGCGTGCTGACCCGGCGCGAGCTGGAGTCGCGCGCGCTGCCGCACAGCGAAGGCGCGGCGCTGGACGTCCACATGTCGCACCTGCGGCAGAAGATCGGCGAGGGCTATATCCGCACGGTGCGCGGCGTCGGCTACGTGGTCGACAAATGACGATGCACAACCGTTCGTTGTTCAAGCGCCTGCTGTTCGGCTTCGTCACGGTGATGATGCTGGTCTGGCTGGCGAACCTGGCGCTGGACGTCTATGAAACCCGCACCAGCAAGCGGCGCGACATGCAGCGCGAATTGCGCGCCAGCGCCTTGCGCATCATCGTGCTGATGCAAACCGTCGGCGGGCGCCCGCCGGAGCAGGTCAAGCCGCTGGTGCGCAAGATGGAGCAGCTGCACTACGCGCTCTACAAGGAGCTGGGCTGGTACATCCCGGCGCTGCAAACGCAGGTGTGGCGGCATGGTCAGCTGGTCTACGCCTCGCCGGACGCGGGCCTGCCGCCCACCGATGCCGCCGCGGGGCCGCATGCGCAGCCGCTCAAGGACGGCTGGGTGGTGTCGGTCGAAGACGATCCCGCCAGCGGCGTCACCGTGCGCATGGCGACGGAGGTGATCGGCGAGTGGTTGCTGCAGGTGTCGAGCATCGGCTACTATTTTGCACCGTTGCTGTTCAGCGTACCGTTCCTGCTGCTGCCGGCGTGGTTCATCATCCGCGTCGGGCTGCGGCCGTTGAAATCCATTGTCGGCGAGATCGAGGAACGTTCGGCCACCGACCTGTCGCCACTGGCGCCGTCGCCGTACCTGGAGTTGTCGCCGCTGGTCGGATCGGTCAATCGGCTGATGGAGCGGCTGACCGAAAGGCTGGAACGCGAGCAGGAATTCCTGGTCGACGCCGCGCACGAGCTCAAGACGCCGCTGTCCATCATCCAGATCAACGCCGACACGCTGACCACGACCCGCACAGCGCAGCGCTTGGAGGAGGCGGGGCAGGGCTTGCGTACAGGCGTGCGGCGCGCCACGCACACGGTGCACCAGCTGCTGGCCCTGGCCCGCTCGGGCGGTGACCGCGATCACGCCAGCCTGGCGCCGCGCGACCTGGGCGAACTGGTCGCGGACCGGCTGGCGCTGGCCGGGCAGATCGCCGCCACCCGCCAGGTTGAAATCGAATTGCAGGCGCCCGCGCGCTGCGTGCTGGCCATGCACCTGGAAAGCATGGCGTCCCTGATCGATAACCTGGTCAGCAACGCGGTCAAGTATACGCCGGAAGGTGGCCGCGTGACGGTGGCCGTCGCCCAGGAGGATGGCCGCATTGTTCTTTCGGTCGCCGACCAGGGGCCCGGCATCGCGCCGGAAATGCAGCGCAAAGTATTCGAACGCTTCTTTCGCCTGCCGGACCAGGACCAGGCGGGCAGCGGTTTGGGCCTGGCCATCGCCGAACGCGCTGCCGCGCGCAACCAGGGCCGCATCGAGCTGGCCAATCGCGAGGATGGGCCGGGATTGCTGGTCGCGGTGAGCTTTGCCGGTGTAAGGGAGTGACGTATATTTTCTTTGTTATTTATGCCATATAATCGGGCCGCTGAAACTCTCAAAAGCCGCCATGAACTATCTGACCCGTTTTCGACCGCTGATCCTCGCCGTGCCGCTGCTGCTGGCCGGCTGCCAATCCACCATGCAGCGCATCGCCGATTGCAAAGTCGGCGACTGGGCCGCCATCGGGCATAAGGACGGTGTGTCGGGCGAGCCGTCCAACTACGCCGAGCGCAAGGATTTCTGCGACGATCACGCCGATGACAAGCAGCCCGCAGCCCTCGGCGCCGAGGCGCAGTACATCGCCGGTTGGGCGCAGGGCAACTGGGACCTGTGGTCGCAGCTAGGCCGGCAGGATGGCGGCAAGGGACTCCAGCCGCAAGTTGACGCGCACGCCGCGGGCGACGAGATCCGCAAGCACAAGACACCGCTGAACCGTCCCGCCTACGATGGCGGCTGGGCGATCGGAAATTCCGACTACTGGAAAGGGTTGGGCAGACGCTCAGGCACCGACGGCCAGCCCTTGTCGGCCCAGAGGGACGCAGCCCGCGCCAATGCCGCCGGCATGCGGCTGCGTTTCGACGAAGCCGCCTACAGCGACGGCTGGCAGATCGGCAACCGCAGCTTCTGGCAGGACGCCGGCTACACCGACGCCCGCAACGGCACGCCGGACAGCGCCTTCCGCGACCGAGCGGCCAAGGCCCGCAGCGCCGGCGTCCAGGTGCAGGAAGAAGCCTACCGCGCCGCCTGGAACGGGGAGATCGTCAGCTACTGGCGCAATCTCGGCACGCAGGATGCCGTCAGCGGCATGGACTTCGCCGCGCGCAGCAGGGAGGCGCGCGCCAAGGGCTTGAAGATTTTCGAATCCGAGTACCGCCAGGCCTGGGAAGCGCGCCTGACCGACTATTGGCGCCAGGCCGGCGCCGACGACGGCTACGGCAAGCCCTTCATGCTGGACGAGCGCATAGCCAACGCCGGGCGCAACGGCGTGTTCGTGATCGCGGCGACGCGCGAGCTGTACACGGCGGCATGGGATGCGCAGAACGCCAAATACTGCTTGCCGGAGAATGCCTTCGAGCGTGGCCGCGCCAACAGCGGCATGGCGGTCGACGTCTGCCGCGTCGAATTGCGCAACCAGCTGAAGCACGCCTATGTCAGCGGGCAGGATTACGAAGTGGCCGCGGCCAAGCATCGCCAGGCGGTTGACGACGCCAACGAGGTATCGGGACGCCTGAACGACGCACACCGTCGCCTGGAGCGGCTGTTGCGCGAGATCCGCTCGAACCTCGAGGCCAAGGACCGCGTGGTCAACGACGACACCCGGAAACAGGACGTCCGCCGCGAGCAGGAACGGCGCGATCTGATCGACTATATCCGGCAGCTGGAGCGGCAGCTGGACGACGCCCGCCGCTGGGTGGAGCGTCACGAACAACAAATGCAGCGTCTGCGCCGCGAGATCTACTAAGGCTTAAAAATGCTTCTTCACGGATTTCCGGAAATTTGTTTCGCCGCACGGCGTTTCCTGCGGCGGGCGCTTCGTCCGGAGCCGGGCGCCGGTGAACGCTGGCTGTCCGCCTGCACGCCATCCCCGTGCAAACGCGCTAGCGCCGCTTTGCGCGCCGAGCGGCAGACGTCGGCCAGCAGCCACTCGTTACTGCCGGGAAGGCGCAGCCAGACGGTTTTCCAGGCATTGCGGTTGCCGCTGCCGTAGAGGTTGGCAAAGCAGGACGGCGATACTGCGTGCCCGTCGTACTTGATTTCCACCCCCACCACTGTGGCGAAATAGGGCTGGCGGCCGAAGCTGGCGCGCAGCCTGGTCCCCTCGGGAAGGAGCACCTGCTTCCATTGGCATCCCGCCTCGCTCGCCTCAACGGGCTGCTGCGGGGCCGGCGGCGCGGGCTTGATGTCGTTGCGAATTGCCTCGATGACGAAGGGCTCCTGGGCAAAGGAATCCGACCAGAAAGTGCCTGTGAATTTGCCCAATTCGACGAGCATATCGTCGGGCACGCGGATCGGGAAATGGAGGCGATACATGGACATGGTGGGGGCTCCCTAAAATCGGCTTTTACTAAGCGCTGCTAAGCTCTACTGACCAGTACTACAGCGCGCTAACACTTACTAAAATTTCCTCGCCGAACGCTAAGCGGTACTAATTTCTACGGCCTATATTTATTAGAGCCGCTTAGCGCCGTTTAGTTCCAAAAATATCGCAAACCCGCACGAAATATCGGTGATTAGCGTTCGGTAGCAGTGGTTATCACGTTTTAGTAAAAGCCGAAAAAACGGGACCCGCCCTGAGCATGCCAATGGCGCGGGCAAGGTTCATCCCGATACTCCGCGATGAACCTTAAAAATTGGCTTGCATTTCAACCAAGATGCTCTATGATTGCGCTACTGTGCTACTTAACTAGCACACTATAACCACTCAACGGAGCACCGATGCCATCGTCGCCAGATCACTGCATGCCCAGCACTTTCCGTGCAAAACCTTACCGTTTGTTCAGCGCGCTGCTGTTGGCGCTGGCCAGCTCGGCGGCGGCCAGCGCCGCAGAATCCGCGCCGTCCACCTTGCAAGAGCTGGACCAGCGCCTGGCAAAAGTGTTCGCCCAGCGCGGCATTCCGGGCGCGGCGCTCGCCGTGGTGGAAGACGGCAAGCTGGTCCTGCTCAAAGGCTATGGCGTGGCGGACAAGGCCAGCGGCGTGCAGGTCACGCCGGATACGATCTTCCGCGCCGCCTCGATTTCCAAGAGTTTCACCAGCATCGCCATCATGCAGCTGGTCGAGAACGGCAAACTGAAACTGGACGCGCGGCTGGCCGACCTCGCGCCCGAAATCAGTTTTAACAATCCATGGGAACAGAGCGACCCGGTACGGCTCGTTCACTTGCTCGAACATACGACCGGCTGGCCTGACATCAGCACACGTGTCGAGCTGCAGAACGGGCCCGGCTGGTCGGTGCGGCGCGGCGTCGAGTTCGCCAGCCCGGAGTATGTCAGTCGCTGGCGGCCCGGCCAGTTCGCCGTCTATGCCAACGCAGGCCCGGCGGTGGCGGGCTATGTGCTGGAAAAAGTCGCGGGACAGGACTTCGCCGCCTACGAGCGCGAACACGTGCTGCGGCCGATGGGCATGGCGAGCGCCGACTTCACGCTGACGCCCGAACTGGCGGCGAGGCTGGCCAAAAGCTACGCGCCCGATGGTGCGCCGACGCCGTACCAGCACATCATCATGCCGCCGTCCGGATCGTTGGCCACCAGTGTGCGGGAATTATCGCGCCTGGTTCTGTTCTTTGTGGGCAGGGGCACGGTCGATGGGCAACGGATTCTGTCGCCGCAGGCAGTCGCGCGCATCGAGCATGGCGAGTCCTCGCTGGCTGCGCGGGCAGGGCTGGACCAAGGCTATGGCCTGGGCAACTTCCCGCTGAGCGAGACCGGGCCGGTTTTTCGTGGGCATAATGGAGAAATCGATTCCTTCACCTCCGTCTACGGCTATTCGGCTGCGCAAGGCAGTGGCTATGTGGTGCTGGCCAATGGCGGCGAGGGCGTCGATTTCCGGACGCCTGTTACCGGCCTGATCCAGGCTTACCTGAGCCGCAAGCAGGCGCCATCGCCAGCGCCCTTGTTCGCCGTCGAGCCAGCGGAACTGGCCGCGCTGACCGGCTTCTATCGCAATGTGACGCCGGCCAAGAACCTGATGCGCCCCTATGCGGAGGTCTTGGGCATGTCGAGGGTTACCCTGGTCGATGGCGGCCTGCGTATTGGCGGCAAGTCCTATCTGCCGACCGGCAAACACACGTTCCGCCGCGCCGACCGGGAGGCGGCCAGCCTGGCCTTCGCCGTGCAAGAGGGGGAGACCTACTTGCTGTCGGGCGGCCTGGGTGACCGCAAGCGCGAGGCCACGTGGCGCGTCGCCGCTTACGCCATGGTTGCCGCGCTGGCCTTGCTTGGCGGCGTGTTCGGCCTGTTGGCCTTGCCTGTCTGGGGCGTGGCCGCGTATCGCAAGACCTTGCAAGCGAAGGGTGGCTGGAAGGTGCGGCTGATGCCGTTGCTGGCCTTGGGCAGCTTGTGCGCCACCCTCATCCTGCCCTTGATCGGCATATCCGGCGGCATAGGGACCATGGCGATGCTGGCCACGCCGAGCCTGCTTTCACTGCCGATTCTGTTGTGCAGCGTGGCGTTCCCGCTGTTGGCGGCGGCGGGCATGTGGTACGCGTTGAGGACCAGGCCCGCCAGCCTGCTGGTGCGCTGGCAAGCAGGGCTCACATCGGCAGGGATACTGGTGATCGCCGCCTATGCATGCTCGATCGGCTGGATCGGCATGCGCACCTGGACCATGTAGCGGACTCAAGCGGGCGTTGACGCCTTTCGGGACCATGCGGCAGCGCAGCAATTTTCAATTGCTTTATTTGCAGTTATTGCTATCATTCCCCTGGCTTACTGCCCAGGAGAGTAAATGAATGTCCCGAACACGCCTCACCCGAATTACGACATCCTGATCGCTGCGGCGCGCAAAGTTGGACCCGTGACAGTCGCCGTGGCGCACCCGTGCGACAGCCACGCGCTGGAAGCGGCGCTGGACGCCGCCCGCATGGGTTTGATCAGCCCGATACTGGTCGGCCCGCAAGCGCGCATCCGCAAGGCTGCGGAAGAAGCGGGACTGGATATCTCCGCGTTGCCCCTGATCGACACGGAACATAGCCACGCATCGGCGTTCCGCGCGGTGGAGCTGGTCCGCGAAGGCAAGGCCTCGGTGCTGATGAAGGGCAGCCTGCACACCGACGAGTTGATGGGCGCCGTGGTCGCCGGCGACACCGGCCTGCGCACCGCCCGCCGTCTGAGTCATTGCTTCGTGATGGACGTGCCGGGCCGCAGCGATCCGCTGATCATCACCGACGCCGCCGTCAACATCAACCCCACGCTGGACGACAAGGTCGACATCATCCAGAACGCCATCGACCTGGCCCACGTGCTGAAGTTCGATTCCGTCAAGGTGGCCATCCTGGCGGCGGTCGAAACGGTCAGCGCCAAGATGCCGTCGACCATCGACGCGGCGGCGCTGTGCAAAATGGCGGACCGTGGCCAGATCACCGGCGGCATCCTCGATGGTCCGCTGGCGATGGACAACGCCATCGATCCGGAGGCGGCCGCCATCAAGCATCTGGTGTCGCCGGTGGCCGGCAAGGCGAATATCCTGGTGGCGCCGGATCTGGAGGCAGGGAACATGCTGGCCAAGAGCCTGACCTTCATGGCCGGCGCCGCGGCAGCCGGCATTGTGCTCGGCGCCCGCGTGCCGATCATCCTGACCAGCCGCGCCGATTCGGTGACCGCGCGCCTCGCCTCCTGCGCGGTGGCGGTGCTGGTGGCACACAGCAAGCTGGCTGGCGCCCGCATCCTGGGAGACTGACGCCATGGCCCCCAACGATAGCATCGTCGTCATCAACGCCGGCTCGTCGAGCATCAAGTTCTCGCTGTTCAGCGGCGCCGCGCTGGCGTTGACCTTCAAGGGCAAGATCGAGAACCTGTACAGCGGCGTCACGCGCTTCAGCGCCCAGGACGCGCAAGGCAAATCCATCGGAGAGCGCAGCTGGCCGGACGTTCCGCTCGACCACGAAGCCGGCATGCGCTTCCTGTTCGACTTCTCGCAGAGCCACCTCGAAGGCCATCGCGTGGTGGCGGTCGGCCACCGCATAGTGCATGGCGGCGTGGCCTACAGCGGGCCGCAGCGCCTCAATCCTGAGGTGCTGGCGGCGTTGGAGAAGCTGATACCGCTGGCCCCACTGCACCTGCCGCACAATCTGGCGCCGGTGCGCGCCGTGATGGCGATGGCGCCGGAGGTGCCGCAGATCGGCTGCTTCGACACCGCCTTCCACGTCGGCCAGCCGGCGCAAGCGCAGGCTTTCGCGCTGCCGGCGCGGATCACGGAGCAGGGCGTGCGGCGCTATGGTTTCCACGGACTTTCATACGAATACATCGCCAGCCGCCTGCCGGACGCCGATCCGTCGCTGTCCGGCGCCAGGGTGGTGGCCGCGCATCTGGGCAACGGCGCCAGCATGTGCGCGATGGCGGCGGGCCGCAGCGTCGCCAGCACGATGGGTTTCACCGCCGTGGACGGCCTGCCCATGGGCACGCGTTGCGGCGCGCTCGATCCCGGCGTGGTGCTCTACCTGATCGACGAACTGGGCATGGATGTCGCCGCCGTGCAGAAAATGCTGTACCAGGAGTCGGGCCTGCTTGGCGTCTCCGGGGTTTCGTCGGACATGCGCACGCTGGAGCAGAGCGACGATCCACGCGCCAAGGCAGCGATTGATTTAATGGTCTATCGCATCGGCCGCGAACTTGGTTCGCTGGCGGCAGCCCTGAGCGGGCTCGATGCGCTGGTCTTCTCCGGCGGCATAGGCGAGAACAGTGTGGCCTTGCGCGCCGCCGTTTGCCGCGACGCCGCCTGGCTGGGCGTGAAGCTGGACGCCGCCGCCAATACGGCCAATCCGCGCGGCGTTGCGCGCATCAGCGCCGCCGACAGCAAAGTGGCGGTTTGGGTGGTGCCCGCCAACGAGGAATTGATGATAGCCCGTCACACGCTGACCTTACTGGAGCATGCATGAACACGGAAACGATTTATCCGATTTTGGCCGGCAAGCGCGCGCTGGTGGTGGGCGTAGCCAACGAACATTCGATTGCCTGGGGCTGTGCGCTGACGTTCCGCCAGCTGGGCGCGGAAGTGGTGCTCACATATCTGAACGACAAGGCGCTGCCGCACGTAGCGCCGCTGGCCGCGCAAATCGACGCGCAGCTGCTGCCGCTGGACGTGACGAAGCCCGGCGAGATGGAAGCGCTGTTTGCAACGCTGGCGGAGCAGGGCAAGCTCGATATCCTGGTGCATTCGATCGCCTTCGCGCCGAAGGCCGATCTGCAAGGCGGACTGCTGGACTGTTCGCTCGATGGCTTTTTGCAGGCGATGGATGTGTCCTGCCACTCCTTTGTTCGGATGGCCAAGCTGGCCGTGCCGCTGATGACGGACGGCGGCAGCATGTTCGCCATGAGCTACCACGGCGCCGATAAGGTGGTCCCGAACTACAACGTCATGGGTCCGGTGAAGGCGGCGCTGGAAGCGTGCTGCCGCTATCTGGCTTATGAGCTGGGTCCCCACGCCATCCGCGTGCACGCCATCTCGCCGGGACCGCTGCAGACGCGGGCCGCCTCCGGCCTGAAGGACTTCGAACTGCTGCTGCGCGACGCGGCGGCGCGGTCGCCGTTGGGGCAACTGGTCGATATCCTCGATGTCGGCAACACCTGCGCCTACCTGGCCTCCCAATATGCGCACCGCCTGACAGGCAGCACCGTGTATGTCGATGGCGGCCTGAATATCCTCGCTTGAGGATCTTCATGGCAGCTCACGTCACACTGCAAGACATCGATGAAGACAATTTCGAGCGTTTCATGGATATGGAACTGCCGGAGCATCAACGCGACTACCTGGACGAGGAGGGCGGGATGATCGCCGAGATCATCCCGTCAAGGCTTGCCGATCAACAGATACAAGGGAGCCGTTCGACATGAGAATGATGTTTTCGCTGCGCGCACGTGTGTCCGCGTTTGCCATCCTGCTCGCCATCGCCTGCGCGCCAGCGATGGCGGCGCCGATCAATGTCGCGACCTACAACCTGCGCTACAACAATGCCGGCGACGGCGCCAACGCCTGGCCGGCGCGCAAGGAGATGGTCAAGGCGCTGATCCGCTACCACGAGTTCGATATCTTCGGCACCCAGGAAGGCCTGGCCGATCAAATCGCCGACCTGGCCCAGATGGAGGAATACGGCCATGTCGGCGTCGGCCGCGACGACGGCAAAGACGCCGGCGAACATTCAGCGATCTATTTTCGCAGGAGCCGTTTCGCGTTGCAGGGCAAGGGCGACTTCTGGTTGAGCGAAACACCGGACCGTCCCTCGTTCGGCTGGGACGCCACCTGCTGCCACCGGCTGGCGTCGTGGGCGCACCTGCGCGACCGGACCAGCGGGCGCTCGTTCTTCGTCTTCTCGGTCCACTTCGACCACCAGGGCGAACAGGCCCGACGCGCCTCCGCCGACCTGGTGCTGCGCAAAATGGCCGAGATCACCCGCGGCGCACCGGCTATCTGTGTCGGCGACTTCAATTCGACGCCGGAGACGGCGCAGATACAGACCATGGCCAAGGCCATGCGCGACGCTTTCCGGGTCAGCGCGGCGCCGCCATATGGCCCCGTCGGCACCTTCAACGACTTCCACCTGGACGCGGCCATGACGGATCGGATCGACTACATCTTCGTCGACCGCCATTTCGACGTGCAAAAGTATGCGGTGTTGAGCGACTCGCTGGACCGGCGCTATCCTTCCGACCATCACCCGGTGGTCGCACGCCTGATCCTGAAATAGGACTTGACCTTACCGCAATGGGAAGGTGTAAGCTACACACAGTTGCCTCTCGTGGAGAGACTGCGGTACCATTGCCCACTTATGCGCCCATTCATCCGTTTCCTGCTCTGGATTTTGATGGCAGCCTTGCCGCTGCAGGGAACGGCTGTCGTCTTGATTCCGTGCGCTGCGCTGACATCGACCATGCTGGCGGCCGGCCAGCCGGCGGTGCAGGTGGAGCACTGCAGGCCTGCAAAATCGGATCAGCAGGCGTCCGGCGCGCATGGCAAGTGCAGTCATTGCGCCAGCTGCGTGGGCGCTTCGGCGCCGCCCGCCGTGCCTTCGCTTGTGCTGCCCGCATCGGATTCCGGCGCCGGCTTCATCGCGGCCGAACCTTCGATGACCGCCTATATTCCCGCCACCTTGGAACGTCCGCCGCGCCTGTCCTGACTTTGCCGACGCTGCGGGCCGGTCCCGCGTATCCGTAATTTTTCAGGAATTCTATGAAACACATCCCTATACTGCTGCCCGCAGGACTTTCGTTCGTTCTGCTGACGGGTTGCGCCAGCCTGTCCGGTGACGGCGGGCTGAATGACGTCTCGCGGCTGACGCAGGAGCGCATTGGCCAGCCGGCCGGCTTCTCCCGCGACGCCAATAATAAGCAGCAGGTGAGCGCGCTGCTGGCGCAAACGCTGTCCCCGGAAAGCGCGGTGCAGATCGCACTGCTCAACAGCCCGGCGCTCAGGGCTTCCTTTGCGGAGCTGGGCGTAGCCGAGTCCGAGTTCGTCCAGGCGGGCCGCCTGCGCAACCCCAGCCTGGGTTTCGGCCGCATACGCGGCGGCAGCGAGGCTGAAATCGATCGCAGCGTGATGTTCGACATCGCCGGTCTGCTGACGCTGCCGGCCCGCTCGCGCATCGAACAGCGGCGCTTCGAACAGGCCAAGCTGCGCGCCGCCGCGCAGGCCGTCCAGCTGGCAGGGGACACGCGGCGCGCCTATTTCATGGCCGTGGCGGCCGCGCAATCGGCCGCGTTTGCGGATCAGGTACGGGGCGCCGCCGAAGCGTCGGCCGAGCTGGCGGAAAAAATGTCCAAGGCCGGCAACTGGAGCAAGCTGGATCAGGCCCGCGAGCGCGCCTTCTACCAGGATGCGTTGACGCAGCTGGCCCGCAGCCGCCATGAAGCTGTGGCCTCGCGCGAACAATTGATACGGCTTCTGGGCCTGTCCGGCGAACAGAGGAATTTCGTGCTGCCGGAGCGCTTGCCCGATCTGCCGCCGCAACCGCGCGCGATGAACAACGCCGAAGCCCAGGCCATGTCCCAGCGGCTGGACTTGCTGGCCGCGCGCCGCGATACCGAAGCCATGGCCGACGCCCTCGGCCTGACCAAGGCCACCGGCTTCATCAACGTGTTCGATGCCGGCTACGCCAACAAGAGCAGCACCGGGCTGCCGCGCGAGAACGGCTACCAGGTCACGTTCGAACTGCCGATCTTCGACTGGGGCGGCGCCAAGGTGGCGCGTGCGCAGGCGCAGTACATGCAGTCCGTGTACCGGGCGGCAGATGCGGCGGTGCGCGCGCGCTCCGAAGTGCGCGAGGCGTATTCGTCCTACCGCACCACCTACGAGATCGCGCGCAACTACCGCGACGAGGTGGTGCCGCTGCGTAAAAAGATCTCCGACGAGGTCCTGCTGCGCTACAACGGCATGCTGGCCAGCGTGTTCGAACTGTTGGCCGACTCGCGCGAACAGCTCAACAGCGTCAACACCGCCATCGACACCCAGCGCGATTTCTGGATCGCCGAGACCCGCCTGCAAGCAGCCGTCAACGGCGGCGGCGCCAACGAAACAAGGATGAACCCATGACCTCACGTAGAGACTTCTTCAAAGGCGCTGGCGCCATCGCGGTCAGCGCGGCCGCCATCAGCAAGGCCGGCGCGGCGACGCTGCCGGAAGCGATGACGATGGATAACGCCAACACCCACGTGCCGCCGCTGCCATCGAACGGCCGCCCGTTCAATCCCGTGGTGACGCTGAACGGCTGGTCGCTGCCATGGCGGATGAACAACGGCGTCAAGGAATTCCACCTGATCGCCGAGCCGGTGGTGCGCGAAATGGCGCCCGGCATGAAGGCCAAGCTGTGGGGCTACAACGGCCAGTCGCCCGGTCCGACCATCGAAGTGGTGGAGGGCGACCGGGTGCGCGTGTTCGTCACCAACAAGCTGCCGGAACATACCAGCGTGCACTGGCACGGCCAACGCCTGCCGAACGGCATGGACGGCGTGACCGGGCTGACGCAGCCCGGCATCGAACCGGGCAAGACCTTCGTCTACGAGTTTGTCGCCAGGCGGCCCGGCACCTTTATGTACCACCCGCACGCCGACGAGATGACGCAGATGGCGATGGGGATGATGGGCTTCTGGGTCACGCACCCGAAAGACCCTACGCAGTACGCGGTGGACCGCGACTTCGTGTTCCTGCTGAACGCCTATGACATCGACCCAGGCAGCTATACGCCCAAGACCAACACCATGTTGGACTTCAACTTGTGGACGTTCAACAGCCGGGTATTCCCGGGCATCGACTCGATGCAGGTGCGGCAGGGCGACAAGGTGCGCATCCGCGTCGGCAACCTGACCATGACCAACCATCCGATCCACATCCACGGCCACGAATTCCACGTCACCGGCACCGATGGCGGCTGGACGCCGCCGGCGGCGCGCTGGCCGGAAGTGACGACCGATGTCGCGGTCGGCCAGATGCGGGCGATCGAGTTCATTGCCACCGAGCCGGGCGACTGGGCTTTCCACTGCCACAAGGCGCACCACACCATGAACGCCATGGGCCACAACGTGCCGACCATGATAGGGGTGGACCACAGCGGGATCGCCGAAAAGATCAACAAGATCGTACCGGACTACATGACCATGGGCGACAAGGGCGGTGCGATGGGCGGCATGCAGATGCCGCTGCCGGAGAACACGCTGCCGATGATGTCGGGCGATGGTCCGTTTGGCGGCGTGGAGATGGGCGGCATGTTCACCGTGGTCAAAGTGCGCAAGGAGCAGAAGCGCGGCGACTACACGGACCCTGGCTGGTACAAGCACCCACCGGGCACGCAGGCCTACGAATGGACCGGCGCCTTGCCGGAACCGGCACGAAAATATACCGCCGGCGGCCAGTCCATGCCGGCATTGAACCAACCGGACGTGGAGCTGACCGTGCGCAAGCCGAGCGGCCATGGCGGACATTAAGGAGAAAACAGTTGAAAACATTACAAACCATGCTGGCATCGGCGATCGTGGTGACAGCCACGCTGGCCGCGCCGTTCGCCGCCGCCCACGCAAGCCTGAAGAGTTCCGATCCGGCGGCCAATGCCGTGCTGTCCGTGGCGCCGAAGGCGATCGCGCTCGCCTTCAACGAAAAGGTGGAGCAGGCCTTCAGCAGCATCACGTTGACGGATGCCGGAGGCCAGGTGCCTGCCGGCGCCGACAAGGCCAAGGCGACCGTCGACCAGGCCAATCCTGCGATCCTGCGCCTGGTCTTGCCGCCGCTGCCGGCCGGCTCCTACACGGTCGGCTGGGCGGTCGCGGGCCATGACGGCCATCGCCGCAAGGGCGATTTCACGTTCACGGTCAAATAATGGGGGCTGGTTTCGATGCGGTCTGGCTGCTGCAAGTCAGCTCGGCATTCCTGCTGGTGTGCGGTTTCAGCTGGCTGGCCGGTTCCTGGTGTGCGCGGCGCTGGCTGCCGTCCGGTGTTGACGTACCGTTGCGCTGCTTCGATTTGCTGGCGGCCGGCGTGGCCACCGCCGCCAGCATCGTGTCGCTGCTGGCGGCGACCGCGGTCATGGGCGGCACCGGCCTGCTGGAAGCAGGCGGCATGTTCTGGACAATGGTCACCAGCACGGCTTACGGCCTGTCCTGCTGCGCAGCCATCGCGGCGCTGCTCGTGGTGTTGGCGCTGCGCTGGCCGCGCGGCCGGTCGGCGGGTCGCGAGATGGCCGTTGCGGCGGCCGTGCTGGCGTTTGCGGTAACGCGGGCGTCCATGGGCCACGCGGGCGAGGAGGGCATCTGGACTATGCCGATGGCGGCGGAGGCCATCCATTTGTCGGCGATCGCGGTTTGGGTCGGCGTGGTGGCGGTGTCCGGCTGCTGCGTGCTGTCGGCGCCGATGTCGGCGGCGGACAGGAAGCGGTATCTGGATTGGATGTCGCGTGCCGCGATGGGCGCCGTTGTTGCCATCGTTGCCACCGGTGTTTACAGTGCTTGGCATCGCGTCGGCAACGCCGGGAATTTGATTAATACCGTTTACGGCATTACCTTGCTGGGCAAGATCGCCCTGGTGCTGGCCGCCATCGGCATCGGCGGCTATAACAAATTCATCGGGCTGCCAGCCGCCTCGCGTTCGTATCAGGGGGTAGTGACGGTGCGGCTGGCATTGCGTGTCGAGATGGTGCTGCTGCTTGGCGCCATACTGGCCGCCGCCATCCTCACTTCCCAACAGCCGCCGACAGCGCTCTGACGGCGGCCGTTGTCTCTACAGGGACTTCAGGAAAGCCAGCAGGGCATCGCGATCAGCCTTCGACAAGTTCTCGAAGCGCTGGCGCGATTTGTCGGCCTCGCCGCCGTGCCACATGACGGCCTCGGTCAGGTTGCGCGCGCGGCCGTCGTGCAGGTAGCCGACCTTGCTGCTGTCGCCCATCACCTTGTCCGTGTAGCCGATGCCCCACAGCGGCGAGGTGCGCCACATGCCGCCCTTGGCCTGGCCTTCGACGAACTTGTCTGCCAGGCCCGTGCCCATGTCGTGCAGCAGCAGGTCGGAGTAGGGACGGATGGTCTGGTTGCGCAGTTCCGCAAACAGATGGCCGGAACCGGTCTTCATTTCCGCCGTGTGGCAAGCCACGCAGCGCATACCCTGGAACAGTTTGGCGCCGGCGGCGACCTGCTGGGCATCGACGCGGTGCTCATCCAGCGGAGCCACGCCTTTCGGGAAGCCGCTCGGTATGCTGCGCTGGGCCGGCACCGCCACCAGCGACAGATAACGCGAGATCGATTGCAGGTCGGCCTCCGAGATGCCTTTCTGCGTGGCGCCGGCGGCGCAGGCGGTTGGGCCGGTGGCGCAGGCGCGGTTGGGGTAGGCCGGTGAGGTGACAGCCATATCCAGCAGCAGCGCTTCGGCGGCCTGGTGGCGCAGCGTGGACTTGCCGGCCTTCCAGCCGAAGCGTCCCAGGCGCACGGCGCCCGTCTCCGGTTCGTAGACGTAGTTGGCCACGCCGACCACGCCATCCGCGTCCGGCCCGGTGCGGGCGCGGGCGATGATGGCCGCTTCCGGGATGGCTTCCAGCAGGCCGGCGCCTATCATCGGCTGGGCGGCGCGCAGCGAGTAGATGTCCGGCGCGGGTCCTTCGAAGGCCAGCGTAGGCTTGCGCAGTTCGACGGCGGTGCCGTCGGCCAGCTTGACGGTGCGGACTTCGAAGCCGCCCACGCTGACGGTAGTGCCCCAGTTCTGCGGCGCGCCGCTGGCCGATACCGCGTTCATCTGGATGGCGGTGCCGTACAGCGCGTGCGGCAGTTGCTGGCCTTGCGCATTGCTGGTCGCCACGCGGATGGCCATGTTGTCCAGCTTCTGCTTGATCGCGGTCGGCGCGGCGCTGCGGCCGTTGTTGACGTGGCAGGCGATGCAGGCGGACTGATTGAAGCGCTGTCCCTGCAAGCCCACGGCGGGCAGGTAGCGGTCGTTGCCCGGTTCGTTGTGGTCGCCGGTGGTGAAGTTGGTGTGCACCAGGCGACGGCCCTCGACAAAGCGCTGCATATTCTGCATGCCGATGTTGTTGTGCGGCTGCTGGAACATGAACAGGCCGTTGTCCGAGTAGTTGTACGACACCGATCCCTGGCCGCCGGACAGCGTTTCCTCCGGCAGCGGCACCGAGTTCAAACGCGGTTGCACGCCGTACCACGGCTTGAGGCCTGCGCCGACCACGTAGGTCCACTCGTAGGAGTAGTAGCGTATGCCGCCGGTGTCGCCGTTGGCGGTCATGGATGCGGTGGTGGAAAACATCGACGGCGAGACTTCGATGATATCGCCGGTCACCAGCGGACGTGCCGGCACATTCTGGCCGTTGGGCATGCCGTTGGCGTCGAGCGCGCCGTGGCCTGGATAGTCCCGGATGCGCAGCGTGCAGGCGCCGTTGATGCCGTCGACGCTGGCCAGCTTGCCGGCGGCGGGGAAGGCCACCGGATTGCAGACGGGGACGTTGCGGTCCACCAGTTCGCCCGGCGCCATCCAGCCGTAGCCGGTCACGCCGGGACGGTCGAAGCCGCGGAAGAAGGCGATGCCGCCGGACAGGAAGTCGACCGTGGTGTACTGGTTGACGATCAGCACCGGCTTGGTCACGCCGGCCACGCGGCTGTTGTCGATGATCTCCACGCCCCAGGTGCGGTTCTTGAAATAGTTCGGCACGAAGGTCAGGTAGTTGCCCGGCCCCTTGTCGAGCGGCAGGCCGGTGGCCGGATCGACGGTTTCGTTCGGGCCGTAGCCGATCTCGTTCCACTCTTCGCCGCGCTCGCGGCCGTGGCGGGCCAGGCCGCGCGCGCCGAAGCGGGTGACCAGGGTGCCGTCGGGCAGTGTGAATTGCAGCGTTTCGAGCGGTTGCGCGGCGGCCGGCAAGGGCGCCCAGCCGGCGCCGCTGGCCGGGTATTTCAACGGCGAGGTGGCGCTGCCGGACAGCGTATTGTCGCTGCCCGGCGTCTTGAATTCGGCTTCGTACAGCGAGTAGCCGTACTGGGTGGCGCGGGCCACGCCTTGCAGGCGGATGTAGCGGGCGTTGATGCCGAGGTTGTAGAACTCCTCGATCCCGCCCTGGCCGGCGCCGACGTAGCGCACCTGCGACCAGGCCTGGCCGTCGTCGGACACGCGCAAGGCGTACTGCTTGCCGTAGGCGTTCTCCCACTGCAGCTTCATGTAGCCGACCTGGGTCTTGGCGCCGAAGTCGAACTGGATCCAGGCGCCGTCTTCGGCGGTGCTGGCCCAGCGGGTGCCGGCCTTGCCATCGATGGCCATGCTTGCCGACAGGCCGCCGTTTTCCACCGGCGACGAGGTCGCCGCCACCGGTTTGATCGCCACGCCGGGCTTGCTCGGGTCGATCACCACGGGCGGCGTGGTGTCGACCGGCGGCGTCGAGACCGGGGTGCCGGTGAAAGCCTGGATCTCGAAGATCGAATAGCCGTACTGGCTGGAGCGCTTGACGCCTAGCACGCGCAGGTAGCGGCCCTGGCCGGACAGGCCGGTCCAGTCTTCAGTGCCGCCCTGGCTGTTGTCGACGGTCTTGAGCGTGGTCCAGCTCGAGTTATCGTCGGACACTTGCAGCAGATACTGGGCGGCATGCGCGTTTTCCCACGCGATGTGGACGCGGCTGATGGTTTGCGACGTGCCCAAGTCCAGCGTCAAATACTGGTCGTCGCTGAAGCCGCTGCTCCAGCGGGTGGCGTCGTTGTGGTCGATAGCGGCGGCCGCGGACAAATCGTCCCGCTCGGACGAGCTGGCCGTGGCGTTGACCGGCGTCAGCGCGGTTTCGGCCGAGGCGGCGCCGCCCTGGAGCTTCATCGCGCTGAGCATGCGCGCCGCTTGCGGTGTGGCGGCCTGTTCACCACCACCGCCGCAAGCGGCCAGCAGCGACAACGCTGCGGGGAGTCCCGCGAGCGCTAGATTCCTGCAACGATTATTCATGGTGCATCCTTCGGTCCTGATTCGTGGTGGCGAAAACCGGAGGGGTGGAATCGCTTCCATATCCGGCTGTGGTTTTCCTGGCGAGTGCTGCGCTTCAGTTAAGGTTGGGCTTGCTGGGTGGGTGCAGACAAAACTTGCCACGATTGAGTTTTATGAAAACTTTCAATGGGGCAATGGTTACGAAGATATCTTGGGTCGTCAGACATGTCAAGCGTGCGCGCGTTCAACCCAGACACCCAATCTTTCTCTTGACTATCCATAACTGGATGGCTATGATTTGACCTATAACTTAGTGGCTATGGATTGAAATGACAAACTCCCATGACGAGCTGTTTCGCGCGCTTGCCGATCCCACCCGGCGCGCCATCTTCGAACAACTATGCACCGGTGGCGAACAAACCGTGGGGGTGCTGACCACCCATGCGCAGGTGTCGCAACCGGCGGTGTCCAAGCACCTGGCTGTGCTGAAGCAAGCCGGACTGGTGCGCGACCGGCATGCGGGACGCCAAACCCACTATAGCGCGCAGCTCAAGGCGCTGACCCCGCTGTTGGACTGGACCAGCCAGATGAGTCGCTTCTGGGACCGCAAGTTCGACGATCTTGATGACTTACTGAAAAGGATGGATCAATAATGAACGATATCGCACAACAACTCCGCACCGTCGTCGTCGAGCGGGAGTTTTCGCATCCGCCGGAAAAGCTGTGGCGGGCGCTGACCCAGCCGCACCTGATCGAGGCCTGGTTGATGAAGAACGACTTTCTGGCCGAGTCGGGCCACCACTTTAACTTCCGCGCGGACTGGGGCACGGTCGATTGCCAGGTGATGGAAGTCGAGCCGCAGAAGACGCTTGCCTATACCTGGAACGCGCTGGGACTGGAAAGCGTGGTGACATGGACGCTGGCCGCCACCGCGACCGGCACCCGTTTGCGGATGGAGCAAAGCGGCTTCCGTGCGGACCAGGAGCAGGCTTACCAGGGCGCCCAGTATGGCTGGCCGAATTTCTTCAACGCGCTGGAGCGGGTGGTGGGGCAAGACGCCGTAGCTTCACATTAATTTGCAAAAACTACATAAACCGGCATCGCAGCCCTCGTAAAGTCGTCACCGGCATGAGGAATCAACCTCATGCCCTTGACCAAAAAAGGGGACACCATGCGCCATTCATCAACGACGTTGGCCGGCCAGCAACACCGCTCACGCCGGCGGCGCACCGCTCCCGGCCTGAGCCTGTTCAACGGCCTTTGCTGCAACGCGAGAAGGGCGGATAATGGCGGATTATTTTGCGCAAAAATTGGAATTTACCCATGGAAATTAAGGTCAACTTTCTCGACAAGCTACGCCTGGAAGCCAAGTTCGATGATTTCACGGTCGTCGCCGACCAGCCTATCCGCTACAAGGGCGATGGCTCGGCGCCCGGTCCGTTCGACTATTTCCTGGCCTCGTCGGCCCTGTGCGCCGCGTATTTTGTGAAGTTGTACTGCTCGACACGCAATATCCCTACCGACAATATCCGCCTGTCGCAGAACAATATTGTTGATCCGGAAAACCGCTACCAGCAGATTTTCAAGATCCAGGTGGAGCTGCCCAGCGACATCTCCGACAAAGACCGCGAAGGCATCTTGCGTTCGATCGACCGTTGCACAGTGAAAAAGGTGGTCCAGGCCGGACCCGAGTTTGTCATCGAGGCGGTGGACAATCTGGACGCCGACGCCCAGGCCTTGCTGATGTTGAACCCGGCTTCCGAGGCCAGCACCTACATTGCGGGCAAGGACCTGCCGCTGGAACAAACCATCGCCAACATGTCGGGGCTGCTGGCTGGCCTGGGCATCAAGATTGAAATCGCGTCGTGGCGCAATATCGTGCCCAATGTGTGGTCGCTGCATATCCGCGATGCGCACTCGCCGATGTGCTTTACCAATGGCAAGGGTTCGACCAAGGAAAGCGCGCTGGCGTCGGCGCTGGGCGAATATATCGAACGGCTGAGCAACAACCACTTCTACGCCGGTGCATTCTGGGGCGAGGACATCGCCGAGGCGGCGTTTGTGCACTACCCGAACGAGCGTTGGTTCAAGCCTGGCCGCAAGGATGCGCTGCCGGTGGAGATCCTCGATGAGTACTGCCTGGAAATCTACAATCCGGATGGCGAGCTGCGTGGCGCGCATCTGTACGACACCAATTCCGGCAATCTGGAGCGCGGCATCTGCTCGCTGCCGTACGTGCGGCAGTCGGACGGCGAGGTCGTGTATTTCCCGTCCAACCTGGTCGAGAACCTTTTCGTCAGCAATGGCATGAGCGCCGGCAATACGCTGGTCGAAGCCCAGGTGCAGTGCCTGTCCGAGATCTTCGAGAGGGCGGTCAAACGCGAAATTCTGGAGGGCGAGATCGCGCTGCCGGATGTGCCGCAGGAAGTGCTGGCCAAATATCCCGGCATCCTGGCCGGCATCCGCGGCCTGGAAGAACAGGGTTTCCCGGTGCTGGTGAAGGATGCTTCGCTGGGTGGCGAGTATCCGGTGATGTGCGTGACCTTGATGAATCCGCGCACCGGCGGCGTGTTCGCCTCGTTCGGCGCGCACCCCAGCTTTGAGGTGGCGCTGGAGCGCAGTCTGACCGAGTTGCTGCAGGGCCGCAGTTTTGAAGGCCTGAACGATTTGCCTCGGCCTACCTTTGTCAGCAACGCCGTGACCGAGCCCAACAACTTTGTCGAGCACTTCATCGATTCGAGCGGCATCGTCTCCTGGCGCTTCTTCAGCGCCAAGGCCGACTACGAATTTGTCGAGTGGGACTTCTCCGGCCACGGTGAAAACTCCAACGCCGAGGAAGCTGCGACCCTGTTCGGCATCCTCGAAGGCATGGGCAAGGAGGTGTACGTGGCGGTGTACGACCAGCTGGGCGCCGCCGCCTGCCGCATCCTGGTGCCGGGCTATTCGGAAATCTATCCGGTGGAGGATCTGATCTGGGATAACACCAACAAGGCATTGAAGTTCCGCTCCGATATCTTGAACTTGCATCGGCTGGATGATGCCAGCCTGGAAGCGCTGATCGAGCGTCTGGAGAACAGCGAACTGGATGAATACTCCGATATCGCCACCTTGATCGGCGTCGAATTTGACGAGAACACGGTCTGGGGCCAATTGACGGTGCTGGAGTTGAAGCTGCTGATCCAGCTCGCGTTGCAGGACTTTGAGGCGGCGCAAGAGCTGGTGGAAGCCTTCCTGCAGTACAACGACAACACCCTCGAACGCGGCTTGTTCTATCAGGCCTTGAATGTGGTGCTGGAAGTGGTGCTGGACGACGACATGGAACTGGCCGACTACGTGGTCAATTTCCGCCGGATGTTTGGCGATGCGCGCATGGACGCGGTGATCGGCTCGGTGGACGGCAGCGTGCGCTTCTTCGGCCTGACGCCGACCAGCATGAAGCTGGAAGGGCTCGACAGGCACCAGCGCCTGATCGACAGCTACAAAAAGCTGCACGTGGCGCGCGCCAAGGCGTCGGCCGCATCCAGCTAGGACGGTGGCTGTACGCGTACGACATGGTGTTCCTGGATGCACATCGCGTCTTCGTGCAGTGTGAACTCCAGCGCCTTGTCGCCGCCATCGCATTCCGCGATGATCCTGGACAATGGGCCGAGAAATTCACGAAACTCGTCGCCCGTGCACGTAGGCAGATAGGTGGTGAGTACGCGCGGGTCGTAGTAGCGGAAAGCCAGTACCTTGCCGTCCTCCGTCTGCACGCGCAGGAATTTCTTTAGATGAAGGCGTTGCTGGGCCAGCGTGATGCCAGTCTTGGCAATGGTGAAGATGCCCCATGACTTGCCCCAGCCGCGTTTCAGCAGTTCGGTGGTCGCCGGCGAGTCGGCGGGCAAATGCACGAGATAGGGCGCCGCCGCCTGCAGCCGGGGGTGTATCTGGCCTGAAAACAGGCAGGCATGCTCCAAGCCGCTGGCACGGACAAGTGCAACAATGTCGGGATCGCGCGCTCCATCGAGTATCCAATGGACGTGCCAGCCTTCCGGTTCGGTGTTATCGCCCCAAAGCTTGTCGATCAGGGGCTGCAGTGTGACGTCAGTCATTTGATGACTCCTGAATTGCTCGCATTTTCTCGCAGATCTCGCAGAATGGCGTTCCATCGCGCGCGGCCTGTTCCAACGTATCGGCCTGCGCAACCTGATTTGCTTCGGCTTCCGCCGCCTGTTGGGCAGTCTTGCGCGCTGCCTCGCACACCTCGCAAAACGGCGTGCCATCCTTGGCGGCCGCCTCAAGCGTTTCCGCTTGCGCAATCTGGTCGACGTCGGTCGCCGACGATTCCGGTGCAACGATAGGCGGGGTATCGCTGGTTTCGGCCGCCGTCATTGTCGCCGCTGCTTCCTGCACTGGCGGTGGCATGACGGACGTTGCCTCAGTCAGCAGCGGCAGGGCGGCTACCGCGGAATCTGTCGCGCCGGCAGTTGTTGGAGCGATCAGCCGCCCCGGGGCGCCCAGGCGGGTATTTTCTTCCACGACCACCACAGCGCCCGTTGCCATGCGCCGCGCCAGTGCTTGCTGCCAACCGTCCACACCCGAATGCGCGTCGGCCAATGAGGGGCCCGAGCGCTGCAGGATCGATTTGAGTTCGGAGCGCGCACCTGGCTCACCCAGCCAGTAGCGCAAATAATCGAAGGCGTCGACCGCCGAGACAAAGCGCCGCCGGGTGCCGATCGGCTGTGGCAGGCCCGAACCATCGAGGCGCAAGGGAGTGTGCTCGGGCCGCGCAGCGGAATGGTAGAACAGCACGCGTGCCGGATGGCGCCAGAGGCTAGCAAGCGGATGCTGCATAGGGTGAAATCCCGACAATGAAATCGATTCGGCATACTTTCTTCGTTGTCAATCATATCCCAAAATCAATGCCGTGGGCCCAAGCGGGATATTTTAGTTCAAGCCACCACACACTTCGCATAATTTATAAAGAGTAAGTCCGGCCATTACAGCCTATTGGCGCATGCGAAACCTAGGCTGCATGCGGGCCGTAGCCCAATAGGAGGTTAATGAAAGACGCGGATAATTTTTCCATGACCGCCACCCATGCCGCCCGAACCTCAGGCGTCTTCGACCGCTCAATGTGAGCATCAAGCAACACTTTCGATACTTCCACTCCAAGGGTTTCCGCAACACGGATCGCCACATCGTCGCTGAAAAAATCAGCGTCTTTGCGGTAGCGGCTGAGCTGCTGCTTTGACAATGAAAGCGGCTTTTGCAGGGCGTAATCGCTCGGCAATGCCAGTTTGGCCCGGACCGCGTCCAGGTATTCAGATGGTTTCAATTTGCTCTCCTCAGGGCTGATGCCGCCAGCATTTGGGGCGGATAGTCGAAGAGTAGTCCATAGTCCCTAGATGCGCAACCGTCCATAACCTATGGACAAGTCCCTAATTTATGGACTATATTCCGTCTGTCGGGAGGAAATCACACGTCTCCTCAGGCTCAGGCGGCACAGTCCGCGCCTCCCGACATTCTGCCTGACGAGAAAAACATGCCTGAGGAGGCCACATGTCTGTTACACAAGATTACAAAATACTTACGTTGACGCAGGGTGAGGCGAACGCCGTCGAGGCCGCATTGAAGCGGGAGCGCGACGAAATGCTGAATATCGCTGGCTGCTACCCGCCGGGCAGCACCTTCTCCCGCATGGTGCATAGCCTGCTGACCGATCTGCAATCCGCTCTCGCCAAGGTGCGCGCATGATCCGCGCCGCCGCCACCAATGCCGCGCTGTGCGTATGCTGCGCGCTCTTGATCGCCATGGGGCCAATACTTCAGGCTGCTGGCCTGCTGCGGGGCTGACCGTGCGATATCCGGGCGGAAAGGGCGGATCGGGCGTCTATCAAACCATCATCAACCTGATACCACCGCACAGCGTCTACATTGAGGCGTTTGCGGGAGGGGCCAACATCTACGAGCGCAAGGCCCGTGCGGTTCGGTCAATTCTGTTGGAGCGCGATCCGAAACAGGCCAACGTGTTGCGGTCGACCATCGCCGGATGCATCGGTAGCGCAGGAACCACCGTAATAAATGTAGAAGCGGTATCGTGGCTAAAAAATCGCATGTGGATGGGAGACGAGTTTGTCTATTTGGACCCGCCGTACGTGCTCAGCACGCGCACGAAAAAGGCAATCTACAGCCACGAAATGACCGACGACCAGCACCGTGATCTGATATCGGTGCTTTCGGCAATCTCCGGTCGAGGCGTGCGCTTCATGCTGTCCGGCTACCGGAACGACATATACGACGAGGCTGCAGCATCGCTGGGTTGGGAGCGCGTCGATTTCAACGCCATGACGCGCGGCGGCGTGCGCGTGGAATCGGTCTGGATGAACTACCAGTCGCCGGCGACCCTCGCCGATTATGCCTATGCTGGATCTGACTTCCGTGAGCGGGAGCGCATAAAACGCAAGGTGCATCGTTGGATTGAGCGATTGAAGCAGCTGCCAGCAGTTGAACGGGGCGCGTTGCTTTCGGCGATGCTGGCCACCGACATCAAAAACGGCGATGTGGTACCGCGCTCGAGTAACGGCGTTTCTTGCGAGGCCACCAGGTGAAAAGCGATGACGACCAATTCACCGCCGAACTACCCGGCATTAAATCGGCACCTGTTACGAAAAAACGGGGCCGTCCTGCTGTCTACGGCAGCAGGGCGGAAAAGCAGGCCGCCTACCGGGCGCGAAACAACGTCAAGCCGCTGACCGTCGAACTGCCCGCCGAACTGCACGCCGAATTCGAAGCGTGGATCAAGTTCAAAGACCTGAAGAAAAGCGCCGTGATCGAAAAGCTGCTCCGTACACAATTGCTGAGGAAACGATGAAAAGTGCCGCCATGCTGAAGCCTGCCGCCGTCGCCGCCATGGTGAAGGCCGAAGACCGAGAGATAGAGCGCGCCGCATTCTGGCTGCTGGTCCCGCCGCCTGCGCGGGTCGTCGCAATGATGGTGTCACGCCTGCCGCGTGAGCGCGCCAACGATCCGCTGACCGCCTTCAGCACCGCAGAGCGCCACGCCATCGCCATGGCGCTGACCATGCTGGAATCGCACGTAGGCATGGCCCTGCGCTGCATGCGCGACGATGCGCCGGCCACCAGGGCGCAGTTGCACTGATGCCAGTTATCCAGCAAGAGCGGGGAATCAAGTCCGTAGCCGGTCTGCCTGAGCGATGGGGGCGGCGCGCATACGCCGAACTGTCGGCGGAAATGGCTGGCGTGGAAGGCTGGAAGTCGGAGCGCTACACGAAGTTGGCGGGGATGCTCGATAGCCTGACCGGTTCGCCGGTCGCGCTCGATATGACGGAAGCACAGTTGTGCATCATGGCAGAGAACTGCGCGAACGAATGCGCAAACATCGCGCTCGATGTGCACGATATGACCGCCATGAGGACGCTGTTCGCCATGATCGCCCGCCAGATGGGCGTGGAGCCACCAGCAGTAAAGGACGACCGGCAAGCCATGTTGCGCTGCATGGACGCGGCTTGGTGGACGCGCAGCCTGCGAACCGTCCACCGCCGCGCACGGGAACACGGCGCGATCCGCTTGGGCTTTGTATCCAGCCAGCAGGGCAAGTATTGCAGCGACGAGGCCGCGCATAGCCGCGTGGCGCAGAACCGCCGCAATGCCAAGGTGCTGAAAAGCACCAAGGTGCAGAACGTCGAAACCGGCCAAGAGTTCACGCTCGATGTGCTGGCGGCAAAGACCACCAGCAACAACACTATCCGGCGCGGTGAATTGATGCTCCGCATGGACGGCTGCGACGACGTGGCGCAAGAGCGCGGCGATATGGGCCTGTTCGTGACGCTGACGGCGCCAGCCAGCTACCACGCCGTACTGGAAAAGAGCGGCCAGCCAAACCAGAAATACAACGGGGCCACGCCACGGGATACGCAAGAGTATTTGAAAAAGCACGTCTGGGCGCGGACGCGGGCGCAGAACGGCCGCGACGGCATAGCGCCGTATGGCTTCCGTGTAGCGGAGCCGCATCACGACGGATGCACACACTGGCACATGGTGCTGTTCATGCCTGCCGACCATATCGAGGTCTTTAAGCGCAACCTGACTGCCTACGCGCTGGCCGAAGACGGCAACGAATACGGCGCGAAAGAGAAGCGCGTCACATTCCAGGTGATCGACCCAGCAGAGGGCAGCGCCGCCGCCTACATGATGAAATACGTCGGAAAGAATATCGGCGACAACAAAATCGAAGAAGACAAAAACGGCAAGACGATCATTTCAAAGGAAATGCGCGTTGATGCCTGGGCGGGCGTGTGGGGTATCCGCCAGTTCCAACCCATCGGACAGCCACCCGTGACGGCCTACCGAGAATTGCGGCGCGTTCCTGAGGATGCGATTGCCGATGCGCCGGAACACATCAAGGCCGCTTGGCTGGCGTGCAATCGCGTCGATGTGCTGGACGAGGAAACCGGGGAGGTCGTCGGCGTCAAGCGGTGCGACTACGCGCAGTACATACGGGCGCAGGGCGGCGTCAACAGGGGCAGGGACTACCGGATAGCCATCGCCCTTGAGTTGCGCGCTGTGGCGGGCCGCTACGGCCTTCAGGATCGATTCTGCCCGACAGGCGTCTACTGCAAAAGCCAGCCTGACGTGGAATACAAGTCCGTGCGCTACACATGGCGGCGTCTCGGGGTTGCTGTTGAAGTTGCCCTTCGCCGTCCTTGGAGTCCTGTAAATAACTGTACGCCCGAGGCCGCGCCATTCTGGGAGGCGGGAGCCGGGTACACCGGAGAAATACCGCCGTTTGACGAATCGGAGTGGTTCGCATCCTTCGATTTTGAGTGTTTTGACCAGTTCGGGGAGTTCAACCCCGACCTATTCACCGAAAGGAAAAGTAACGATGTACGAAAAGGTTAAGAAAGCGCTTGCGCTTGCGGGGCCGTTCATGCCTGCCAGCGTCAAGGCGCTGATTTTGGAAATTGGCGCGGAGTTTGACCGCATGCGCGCCGATCTTGATGAACTGCGGTCGCAAACCACCAAGGATTAAAAACAATGAGTACGAAATACATCGCAATCGCTGCCGCACTGGCGGCATGCTGCGCCACGATGGACAAGCTGAACAACACCTACGGCGCGCTGAACAGCCAGGACGCCGACTTCAAAAACCTGAAAGTGCAGGTCGATTCCGCACTGGCGCTGCCGGAAGACCCGACGGCGGGCGAACTGGCACCGACGTTTACCGTCATGAGTCAGCAGCAGGTAGACGACTTTATCCGTAGCGTCGTCTACCAGATGCCGCCAGCCGTGGACGCCGCCGCCATCGCGCAGGCCGTGACCGAGGCGCTGCCGCCGCCGACCGACGCCGCCGCCATCATCGCGGCGGTGGCCGGTCATATCGAAAACTCGGACGTGGAAGTGCTGGCCGCCATCGCGGCCACGCGCACCGACATCCTCACCGCCGTCACCCCGGCGTAACCAGCACCAGCGGGGCCACGGCCCCGCGAAAGGAACACCATGGCAAGTACCACACTGGGGCGCACCGAATGCCCACTGCGTTGCGGCCACACCGCCGCGCACGTCAAGCTCAAGACCGACAAGCCGACCACGGCCTACCCCTACGTGCATTGCCGGGGCTGCGGTTGCCAGCTACATACCAAAAACGAGGAACAGGGAAAGGCGCTGTTGGCGATCACCCGCCCCGAAGCGCTGGACGCGGCACCGGAGCCGGTAGCCGACACCGTAGCGCCGCCAACCCCTACGGCAACCCCTACGCCTATGCCAACCCCTAGCCCTACGCCTAGGCGGGGCGGCGGCTTCCTGTTCGGAGGTCCGAAATGACACCGGAAGAAGCGCAAGCGCTCCTGGGCGGCGCATCCCAGATCGACGCCGCCGCAGGCCAAGAGCAGGCCGCAGCCGGTGGCATGGCTAGCGGCATGGTGCTGGTGGAGCGCCAGAACGCGGCCCTTGAGTGGCTGTTCGTGCCGGAACTGCTGGCAATGCTCATTACTACGGCGCTGCCGGAAACCGAGCCGATGTACACCGCCGAAAAGAATCTGGCCGTGGCCGAAAAGCTGGCTATCGTGGCCGAAAAACGGGGCTGGAACGTCGGCAGCACCCCGGAGATAGCCCTAGGCATAGCCGCAGTGGGATTCATGGCACCGGCCTACATGGCCTACCAACACCGCAAGGCGCTGGCCGAACTGCGCCAGAAGGAGAAGGATGCGGGCCGTCCGCTGGGGGCTGCTGATGGCAGTTAGCAATAAGGCGATGATATGGGCCGTCATGGGCCAGTCCGGGACCGGCAAGGGCCTGTGGGTGAAAAAGAAGCTGAAGGAACTGAAGCCGCGCCGCATCCTGATCCTTGATCCGCAGGACGAATACGGCGACTTCGCCAGCCCGTTTTCCAATGCGCGCCAGATGACGGAAATGGTGATAGCGGCGGGCGACACGGGAGACTTCCGCGTGCGCTACGTGTTCCCCAAGTCCAGCACTCAGGATCATTTCCGCCAGGTGTTCGACCAAGCGTGCCAGCTGTCCTATCTGGCCCGCAACTGCACGTTCCTCCCGGAGGAACTCTCAAACTTCACTACGCCCAGCTGGGCGCCGCCGCTGTGGAAACGCATGTGCAACAGCGGCAGGCATGAGGGCGTGCATGTGATCGGCGTCAGCCAGTACCCGGCGCAGATCGACAAGGCTTTCTTGTCAAACGCCACGCTGATACACGTCGGCTTCCTCGGCGAGGAGGCGCACCGCAAGGCGGTGGCGGCGCGCATGGACATCAACCCCGATGTAATCCGCGATCTGCCGGACCTGAAATACCTTGAGTGGGAGCGCGAAACCCGCGCAATCAGTCGCGGCACGATCGCCACTTCGGGGCGCTATAGCCAGGTCGTCGTGGACCGAAACGGCGAAATTGCAACGGCACCCGCGAAAAGTGGCCGTAACAAAGTACGTTAATTCCTGCCTAGGTGTATGCGTATCCGTAGGTGCTGGCCGAACCCTGTTTTTCCACGGCCAGCGCGGGTAAATTTGGCACATGAAATATTTACCGAGTCTTGAAAAAGTGAGTCAGGAAATTGTGGCTACCGGCATCGCACTGATTTTCGTGTCGTGGTTGGTGGCAAACATTCCTGATCTGAAAAAGCTCATTAAAGACTACCAAATTTAACCACCATAGGGAAAACCATGGACTACCTGAAACATGCGGCCTTTATCCTCGCCGTGTACGCCGCCGCGAAGCTCATTAACAACAGCGTGACGATTCCTGTCGTCGGCGCGTACCTGCCGAAGTAAGCCATGGGCGACATCAAAGAAGCCCTGAAAACCACGGCCACGGTGCTGGCCGTGATCTTCGTACTGCAACAATTCGGCCCGACCCGCACGCTGGTCGTTCGCGCCCTCAACGGACAATAAAAGATGATCTCCAAACCGCTGCCTGCCCCCCTCAACATCGCGCCAGGTCAAACCGCGATCCTGACCGTGCCGACTGAAAATCTGACCCTGACCGGTCTGAAGTTCATCCTGACCGGCACCACGTTCGACAAGACCAAAATCGACAGCGTGAAAGTCAAGCTCGGCACCCGCGTGCTGTGGGACTTAACCTACGCCCAGTTGAACGCGATCAACAACTACAAAAACGCCGCCGACAACACCAAGTACTTGTATCTGGACTTCGTGGAGCGCGATCAAGCCGTGTTCCCGGTCAAGGAAGTGGGCGGCTTGGACCTGTACGCGCTGTTGGGTACTGGCGTCGTCACCATCGAACTGAAGATCAACGGCGCCGCCGTCGCACCGAAAATCGCTGTGACCGGCTACTACGAGCAATCGCAGGGCAATCCGGTCGTGCTGAAGTACGTCAGCACCACGGCGGCCACCAACGCCAGCGGCAAGTTTGCGCTGCCGATGCAGTTCAAGGGCGCGATCATCAAGCGCCTGTATCTGTTCTTCAGCGGCACCGCCTGGGCGGCAGCGACGGACGGCAACGTGCAGCGCGTCGAGTGCAAGAAAAACTCGATGGTGTTCTTCGATGAATACGACACCGACAATCGTTTCATCCAGGTGCATAACAAGAAAGTGCCACAGGCCGGTGTGTACGTGGTCGATTTCATCGTGGACAACAACCATGACGCGCAGATCACCAGCGCACGCCGCCTCCAAAACGGCGCATACGTCTACGACGCCTTCGAAATCAACACCTTCCTGCTGGACGCGGCTGGTGCTGCATTTACCATCGTGGCGGAAGTGCTGGACGCGCCCGAAAACCTGTAAGGGGACGCGATGATTAACATGGACGAATACCAGGGCGTATTCGGCGCGAACAACAACTACAGCGCCATCCCGGCCACCATGATGAACGGCAGCGCATCCAGCGATATCGACTGGGGCGCGGTCGTCACCAACGGGATTAAGGGCGCGGCCTTCAACGCCATCAACACGATGGTGGGCGGCGCATACGCCAGCGGCCAGTTGCAGTCGCCTGTCAACATCGCGCCGACCGCGCCATCTGCAATCTCGCCGCAGACCATGCAAATGCTGATGATTGGCATTGTGGCGTGGCTGGTGCTGGGCAAGGGTTCGTAATGGCCTTTACCATGCCGCCCCTGAACCTGACAGGCGGCGCTGGCGGCTCCACGGGGCCGCTGGGCGCGAATTCGGAGGTGGGAACCCCGGTCAACATTTCGTTGCCGTGGAACCAAACCAAGAACTACAACAACCACAGCGACGGCGCCAGCCAGTCGGCCACGGCGACGGCCAGCCCATCGGCGGGCGGCGTGGCCGGTGGTCTCGATCTTTCAACCATCCTGATGGCGGCGGCGGCGTGGTTTCTGTTGAAGTAGCCCACCCCGACGAGGTGCGCGCCTTGCTAAAAGGCGCGCAGACCGACAAGACGGACCCTGCACGGCGTTTTTGCGTCGATTCCATGATAGGGCAGGGGGCGTGCTGGAAAATCGTTCAGGCGGGCCGTATCGTCGGCGCGATGCTGACCACGGAAGACGCGGGCGCGCTGTGGGTACAGATCGCTGTGGGCCGGTCGCCGGAAGACCTGTGCGACCTGATGGCCGACCATCTGCAAAAGCAGGCGGCGGGCCGATACCACTCGATTGGATTTCAGACGGCGCGGCGCGGACTGGTCAAAAAAGCAGAGCGCCACGGCTACGAGGTCGAGGCGCACATCATGAGGAAAAAGCTGTGAATATTCGGCACTACTTACACATCGCGCGCCACGGTCGCCTGTACTGCATGGGCGGCGGCGGCGGATCAAGCCACGCCGACACCAGCACCGCCACCAACACGGCCACCAGCTCGGTCAACACCGACCAGTCGATGATGGGCGGCGATGGCGCTGTAGGCTTCAACGGCAGCGGCAACGTGGTCGACAAGAGCAGCACCACCAACACCAGCAACAGCACGGCATTCACCGACATGTCGAGCGTGGTCAACAACACCGCCTTCACGGACGGATCGAACCACAGCACGAATTTCGCTGACAGTTCGGTGCGCAACACCAGCAGCAGCACCGCTTTCACGGACACGTCGAACCACAGCACGAACTTTTCCGATAGCTCGGTGCGCGACAGCAGCACGTATTTTTCGGACTCGTCGGACAGAAGCACGTCGTTCATGGACTTGTCCAGCAAGGTATCGAACGACAGTTCGAACAAGAGCACGAACTTTACCGACCAGTCGGACCGCTCCGTAAAGAACGTGACGACGACGACGGACTTTGGTTCTGTCACGGCGGCGATGTCGGGCATGGGCCAGCTGTCGAGCCAGGCGATCAACACGTCGGGCCTGATGACGAAATACGGGCTGGACGCCGTGGGCGCGCAGAGCAAAGACAACCTCGCGGTGTTGAGCAAGGCGTTTGACTTCGCAGGCGCGGCCACCGCCGCCGACGTGGCGAAGTACACCGATGTGCTGGGCTTCGCCCGCGACACGATCGATAAAACGAGCGCCGCCTACGCCGACGCGAAAGACGGCGGCACCAACAAGACGCTGACCATCGCCGCCGTTGCCGTCATCGGCGCGGTGGGGCTGGCCGCAGCATTCGGAAGGATTTAAATGGAAAGCTACCAAATTGGCTTCACGGCGGTGCAAGGCAAAAAGCAACTGCCTGCGACCGGCGATCTGTTCGTCTACGAGTCGGCGTCTGTCGCGCTGAACGCGGAAACGCGAATCCGCGTCAAGCCGGATAACGGCGGCGTGGTGATCCTGCGCCCCGGCCAGTGGTTCCGCAACCCGGACAAGGTAACGCAGTGGTCGCTGGAATCGTTCAACGGAAACGACGTGATCGATGCTGTGTTCGTGATCGGCTACGGCGAGTTCGGGGATGCCAACACGCTGAACAAGTTCACGCTGGACGCCACGCTGACCAATAACGTCTCCGTGACGAATACGCCATCGGTCGGTATCGTCAATTCGCCAGCAGACCGCCTGTATGTCTCGCTGGACACCACTCAACTACTCAACGTCGCAGGACAAACCGTGCAATACACGAACGCGCACGTCCACACCGGGACGGCGGCATATGCCGCAACATGGATTTTCACGGCGGCGCAGAATCCGAACGGAGCCTACTTGGAGTTGGTCGAGGTGGCATGTGTCTGTGCGGCAGATCAGGGCGTCCAGTACATGCTGTTGGCAAATGCAACGCTGCCAGCGTCAAGTACTGATGGCGACACGCTGTACGCTTTTGCAAACGGTTCGCAGGGCTACGATGCAGCAGGGCCGAAAACGATGTCCGTCATCAACGATAAGCAGACAACGCGTATCAAGATCGCGGCAGGAAAAGGGCTTGCATTTTTCCAAGCAATCGATGCGGCAGGGCCAAAGAATATGCGTAAATCCGTCCTGTACACGCTCCTGTGAGTGATACCAGCAACATAGCTGTGCTGCTGGCCGCTGGCGCGATCATCTACATGATGACGCGCAGCCAGGGCGACGCAGAGGATGAACCGGCCTACGAGGAACCGGACTTGCTGGACAAGGCAAACGCCATATTTTTGGATTTAACGGACGCGGGAATTACTGACCCAATGGAACAAAAAAACATCAACGCCTTCCTGTGGACCATCCGCGTCAGCGAAGGCACCGCCGACAGTCGCGGCTACAGCACGCTGGTGGGCGGCGGGCAGTTCACCGGCTGGGCGGATCACCCGCGCATCTTGGTTGATCTGCCAAACCTCGGCATCAAGTCGAGCGCGGCGGGCGCGTATCAGATCATCCGCCGCACATGGGACGGCGTTGCCGCCAAGCTGGGCCTGCCCGACTTCTCGCCAGCCAGCCAGGACGCGGCAGCAATCGAACTGGTCAAACAACGCGGCGCATGGGCGGACGTGAAAGCAGGGCGCTTTGCCGCCGCCGTCGAGAAGTGCCGCAAGGAATGGGCGTCACTGCCGGGGGCTGGCTACGGCCAGCGCGAAAACTCGCTGGCATATTTGCAATCCACGTATGAAAAGGCAGGGGGCCAAGTAGCATGAGCAAAGACAACACCACAATGCTGATCGTACTCGCCGCAGGCGCGTACATGCTGAGTCGGCGCACCGCCACGGCAGCGCCAAGCGTGCCGCGCAGCACCGGCCCGATGAACAGCCTGCCGGGCAATATCGGCACCGGAGCGGGCCAAGTCATCGGCGGCGCGCTGGGCGGGCTGCTGCAAGGTCTGTTCAGCGGCAGCAGCACCAGCTACGTGCCGAACGGCAGCGGATCGCCAGTGCAGCCGGATTGGGACGCGGCATATCAGGCCAATCCAGAACTGATGGACAACATGATGCTGTACGGCGTGTGATGCAGATCCCGGCGTCTCTGAAAATGCAAGCGGGGCTGCTGGCCGTGGGGGCGCTGGGCGTCTACCTCGTGGCGCGCAACCTGCGCGGCGTCACCGCTGACTTGGTGAGCGGCGCGGGCGGGCTGATCGTGGAAGCCGGGACCGGGGCCGTGATCGGCGTGGGCGACATCATCGGTGTGCCGCATACGAACGATGACGAGTGCCAGGCGGCGATGCGGGAGGGCCGTAGCTGGGACGCGAGTTTCGCATGCCCCGCTGGCACCTTCCTGAACTACACGCTGCACGGCTATATCGATACAACGAACAAGGGTCTGCAATGACAAACGACGAAGCCATGATGATGGCGGTGCTGGCCGTGGGCGCTGCCTACTTCCTCACCAAACCGAAAACCGCGACGGCTGCGCCTGTCGCCGGCGGCGCGACGGAAATTTTCGTCGCGGGCAACACGAACGGCTGGCGCTACTTCAGCGACGGCACCGCAATCAGCCCTGACGGCACGTACTACAAGAATGGCGTCATGGTCTGGAACTCCACAATGTAAGGGGCGGCATGGGCTGGCTATCAATCATTTTCCCGGCGCTCGTTCCGGCGATCACGGACGGCGCCAGGGCGCTGATCGGCAAATTCACTGGCGGGGCCGGTGCACAGCCGCAGAACGTCGCGGAGGCTATCCAGCTGATGCAGGCGCAAACGGCGCGGGTGCAGGCGCTGGCCGAACTGGACAAGCTGCCTGATGGCGCGGCAAGCTGGGTGGTGAACCTGCGCGGCGCATTCCGCTATCTGGCCACGGGCGGCATCGTCGCCGCTGCCATCGGCGGCACCGTCGCCCAGCTGGACCCGGTGTTTCTGGCCCTGCTGTATGACATGGCCGGGGCGTCGATGTCGTTCATCATCGGGGAGCGAATGTATCTGAACCTGCGCGGGGCGGCGAAATGACGCTGGCCGACCTGCTGCAACTGTCCAACGTGCTGGTGTTCCCGGCCTTTGGCTACATCGTGGTATTGGAGCGCCGCATCACTCGCATGCAAACGCAGATCGAACAACTACTGGAAAGGGGAAATCATGGCTAAGAAGAAACGCACGCCGCCACGGGGCGCGAACGGCCGGTTTAAGCGCCGTAAGAAGTAAGGGGAGCGCCCTGGTCGAAGTCGTCAAGCCGCAATGCCGTTATGGGTTGCGGCTTTTTTGCGTGCTGGCCGGGTTGGGCGACCAGTTCGATGACGCTGCCGCGCACCACGCCCATGATGGCCTTGGGGCCGTAGATGCCCATCTGCCGGTTGATGTCGCACGCCTCCAGGTGGCGCAGGCGCAGCAGTTCGGGAACCCAGAACGGAACGCGCTGCCGACCACTCAACCAGTCGCGCACGGTGCGCTCGTCGCGGCGCAAGGAGCGCGCCAGCGTGGCCGTATCGCTGTAGGCCATGGCGTAGTGCGCCATCTCGGCGGGATTGCCATAGCGGCGGTTTGGATAGCGCATGATGACTCCAAAAAAATAGGGCCGGAAAGGATATCCCGGCCCCAATACTATTTGCTTGAAAGTAACTACTTGGCCGGACCGTACTCTTCGCATAATTTATATTATGTCAAATCATGATTGGTAACGGTCCACCAGTTCCAGCAAACGTCGGTTTGACCAACGTCTAATAGCGCGCTAACCTAAAACTGCATACAGCTCTTACCTAAAGCTTAGTACATGGCGGTATTCGACGTTTTTGACACCGTGCATGTCTTATTGCGTGAAGGTTGAGATCGAATTTACCCGTCAGCAGATTTATGCAATGAGGAGTACGCCGACATCATTAATGGTGATTCTCGATAGAGATCGTGATGCTATTCGCTGCTTAACGAGCCGACCTAGTCAGCGATCCCAAGAAGCTTGCGGAGAGTTTCATTATCGGTTCGTTCTCGATGAATCAACCACCGCACGCCAGCATGTCCGATCGCGGTGCCCAATGCTCCTATTGCCTGCATGTCGATCACGACAGATTCTTCGGCTGCTGCAGCGTCACCAAGTTCATGCCCATGAGTAGCCATGGACATGAACCGGTAGACTACTTCATACAAATGGTCGACGCCGGCCTCCTTGGCCATGTCAAAGACTTTCTTAGATTTCGGAATGTTTCTGAACTGGTTCGAGTCCAGGAACCCAGCTGTCGCGTCGGTGCCATCATCTCGTTTGTGAATCTTCAGGTGGCCACGCTCCAAATTGACCCGCGCGACACGCTTGAACTCAGCCAGTCCAGCTGCAGCCTGGTGCTGGGCGTTTTCCTCGGAAATTTCAACCCACAGCAATGAGATTAGGGCTTCGATGATGGTCCTGGAAAGCACGCCCAACACTACCGTGTTGTGCTGGCGTCCCAGCGCCGATGCTCCACGAACGAGTTCAGCGACACGTGACATGATCTTTCGGACCTGCACGTCTCTTGCGCACTCGGCACCGCCAGCATCCATATCTGCCGCTGCCGCCAAATATGTCGCTTGTTTAAGCAGGCCCTTCGCATAGTCACTGGTGGTAGTCCGAGATTGCATAAATATTAACTCTCTTATTTTGATCGTCCCGCCATGATGAAGAGCCCTTTGGAGGAAGCCGGCCGGTGCCGGTGCTTCCTAGACAAAAAGTGCTCATAGAATACTGTATATTTACTAACGCACTAATCCCGTAAGGCGGCTCAGCCGTGGCGGTTACGAGAGCAATAACTTCCTTACTGCCCTGCGCGAGTTCGACCTGGTCGCGTGAAATGACCGCCCTGCTCTGCCCGATCTGCGGCGGACCAAGACCACGAACACATCGGGCTCCTAAAACCCTGCGCCGGCTGCGTTCGATTGGCTGATCAACCTTGACGTGCCCATGTCGCTAAAGTAGACTTGAACCCCTGTCAGATAGACCTCATCGCCTGCCTTATCAGGTTCTAGTCGTCTATCGTTCGTTGGCAAACAGCAAGCGAAAGCTCACCTCTGGTGGGCTTTCTTGATTTTGGGCTTTTGAGGTCATCCCGAATGGGCGAGTCCTCTCAAGCTGTCGCTGATGGCCCTTGTCAACTGTAGCATGCATTCAACTGGCTGGCGCCAGCAGGCGGCTCAGTAGGTGGATGGCCTCCTAGCTCATTGCTCGCAACTTCAACATCAACGGAACAATCAACGCATACGGCCCAGCCACCGCACGATGACCGATACCAACGCCCTTCCGCCGGACGCCACCCTGCAGGACGCTTTTAACAGTGGCGCCCTGGCTATCATCAACGCGTCCGAAGAGCAGGACCTGTATCAGCTACTGGCGGCCCTAGACGCGCTGGCCGCCGAGAAGACTGCGGCCGGCGCCACCGGCCAAGCCCAGGCGGTTCAGCTGCTGATGTGGTGCTACTCCATGCGTCGGGACGCCGGCAGTAAGACCGAACCGTTCCAACCGGGGCACCGCATGGCCGACGGCGGCACCACCGCCAAGCCCGACCACTTGACGCCTGCCCAGGTGCAGCTGCTGGCAGGCCTGTACGGCGACGTGAAGCCGCCGGCGTGCCGGGCTCGCCTGGCCGACCTGGTGGGACTGAAGATCCGCCAGCGCCGCCTCGACCACGTAGTGGCCCTGCATCACGGCCAGTGTGCGGCCCTGGCTCGGGCGGATCGCGCCCATCTCCAGCGGGATCCAGTCGATTTGGTTCTTCATCACGGCGGTGATGGCGCCATGGCGCTCAGGACTGCACCAGACCTGGCCCTCGGACCACAGGCACAACTCGCGCAATTCGGCCACCTTCGGATGGTCCTCGGGCACGCTGCCGGCCATCGGCAGCTCCATAGGATCGAAGATCTTCACCTCCGCGCCGAAATGCGCCAGGATGCGTGCCGCCTCCTCGGTCAGGAAGCGGCTGAACGAACGCTCACGCAGGGAACCGTAGAGCATCAGAATGCGCGGCGGATGAGCCATTTCTCCGACCTGGGCGAGCTTGTCCATGCTTGGCAGGTCAAGCTGATCGGGATCGCTGTTGGGCAGGCTCGCAATCTTATCCATGCTTGACACGCTCCCCATTTTCGTCGATCACGCGCTCGCCGTCCTCTTTGGCGAAGGCGCCGCGCTGCGGCTGCGGCAGAATGTCGAGTACAAGCTCCGACGGCCGGCATAGCCGCACCCCCAATGGCGTCACCACAAAGGGCCGGTTGATCAGGATGGGATGGGCAACCATCGCATCGAGCAATGCCTGGTTCGTGACGGTCGGTGAATCCAGCCCCAGCTCGACAAACGGCGTGTCTTTCTGACGGACGACCGAATAGATGGTCTTTTCCGCTTTCACAATCAAGTCGATCAGCGTCGCCGCATCAGGTGGGTGCTTCAGGTACTCGATAACGACTGGCTCGATGCCGGCATTGCGGATCAGGCCCAGCGTGTTGCGCGACGTTGCGCAGTCGGGGTTGTGGTAGATGATGACGGTCATGACAGTTCCTCCATTAAGCCAAGCGCACGGCGAGCGCGGCCAGGGTGATCAGCAGTACCGGCAAGGTCAACACGATGCCGACGCGGAAATAGTAGCCCCACGAAATTTGAATGTCCTTGCTTGACAGGACATGCAGCCACAGCAGCGTGGCCAGGCTGCCGATCGGCGTGATCTTCGGGCCGAGATCGCTGCCGATGACGTTGGCGTAAACCATCGCCTCGCGCACCACGCCCTGGGACGTGGTCGCGTCGATCGACAATGCGCCGATCAGCACCGTCGGCATGTTGTTCATGATCGACGACAGGATCGCCGTGATGAAGCCGGTACCGAGCGCGGCGCCCCATACGCCCAAGGTGGCGCATTCGTTGAGCACGCCGGTCAGGTAGTTGGTGAGGCCGGCGTTACGTAGCCCGTAGACCACCAGGTACATGCCCAGCGAGAAGACCACGACCTGCCACGGCGCGTTGCCCAGCACCTCGCGTGTCGATATCTTGTGGCCTCGCGCGGCAACCACCAACAGCAACACAGCCCCGGCCGCCGCGACGGCGCTGATCGGCACTCCCAGATGCTCCAGCCAGAAGAAGCCTACCAGCAGCAGGCCCAGCACCCACCAGCCGGTGATGAAGGTCGCACGGTCATGGATCGCTTCGGCCGGCGCTTTCAATTGCCCCAGGTTGTAGTTGGCTGGGATATCCTTGCGGAAGAACCACATCAGCGCGGCCAGCGTCGCCGCCACGGCAATCAGATCGACCGGCACCATGACGGCGGCGTAGCGGGCAAAGCCGATGTTGAAATAGTCGGCCGACACGATGTTCACCAGGTTTGATACCACCAGCGGCAGGCTCGACGTATCGGCGATGAAGCCGGCCGCCATCACGAAGGCAAGTGTGGCCTTGGCCGAAAAACGCAGCGCGCGCAACATGGCGATGACGATCGGCGTCAAGATCAGCGCCGCGCCGTCATTGGCGAACAGGGCAGCCACCGCCGCGCCCAGCAGAACCAGCAGCACGAACAGGCGCCTGCCGCTGCCACGACCCCAGCGCGCGACGTGCAGCGCGGCCCATTCGAAGAAACCCGCCTTGTCCAGCAGCAGGCTGATGATGATCACCGCCACAAAGGTGCCGGTCGCATTCCAGACGATGTGCCAGACCACCGGGATATCGGCGGTGTGGATCACTCCGGCCAGCAGCGCGACGATGGCGCCAGCCGCGGCGCTCCAGCCGATGCCCAGGCCGCGCGGCTGCCAGATGACGAGGATTAAGGTGGCGAGGAAGATCAGAAATGCGATAAGCACGGCTAGTCCTTGTGAGTGATGTCAACAGTAGTGAGAACAGACCGGCTTTTGAAGCCGGTCGAGAGCTTGATACCCGGTTCAGGCAAGGATAGTGCCGATCTTGTCGAGTTCGGCCTTCAACTTGGCGTTGTCGTTGGCCAGTTCGGCCAGCGGCAGCGCCAGGAACGCTTCGATGCGCGCCCGAATAATCCGATAGGTCTGTTCGAACGCGGTGTTGATCTCTTCCTCGGTGCCCACCACGTGACCGGGGTCGTCAACGCCCCAGTGCGTGCGCAGCACCGGCCCCAGATAGGCTGGGCAGGTTTCGCCGGCGGCGCTGCCGCAGACGGTCACCACGATGTCCGGCGTCACCGGCAGGTCGTCCCACGACTTGCTGTAGTAGCCCTCGGTGGAAATGCCTTTGCTGTGCAGGAGGGACACGGCGCGCGGATGCAGCTTGCCGGCTGGCTGGCTGCCGGCGCTGATGGCCTTCAGGCCATCAGGGGCCAAGTGGTTGAAGATGGCTTCGGATAGGACGGAACGGCACGAGTTGCCGGTGCAGAGAAACAGAATATTCATAGTAGGCGTGAGGTCAAAATTAAACGGAGGTGGCGCCGATCGCCTGGATTTCGCACTGGATGGCGTTCTTTTTCAGCATGTGCAGCGGCAGGCTGACGAAAATGTTCATACGCGTCATGATCTGGCGGAATATGCGATGGAATGCGGCGCGCTTTTCCTCGTCGGTGCCGACCACCGCGGCGGGATCCTCAAAGCCCCAGTGCGCCGACATCGGGTGGCCAGGCCAGTACGGACACGTTTCGCCGGCGGCGTTGTCGCAAACTGTAAAGATGAAGTCCATATGCGGTGCATCCGGGGTGCCGAACTCGTCCCAGCTCTTGCTGCGCAGATCGGTGACCGGGTAACCGGTGTTGGCAACCTGCTCTATGGCAAAGGGATTGACCGTGCCGCCAGGGTGGCTGCCGGCCGAGAACCCCTTGAAGCGGCCCTTGCCCATCGTCGTCACCAAGGCCTCGGCCATAATGCTGCGCGCCGAGTTGCCGGTGCAGAGGAACAGTACGTTATAGACTTTTTCTTGCATGGGAATTCTCCAGTTCAGGTGGATGTGGGTGGGGTGTCGCAGCCGGCCGGGCCGCAAGGAACGCCACCGCAGCAGTTCTCGGTCAGGTAGCCTATGAGGCCGTTCATGACCACGACGTCGGCTGCATAGATCACGAAGCGTCCCTCGCTGCGCGAGGTGATCAGCCTGGCGTGCGTGAGCTCCTTCAAGTGAAACGACAGCGAGGACGGCGCGATGTCGAGCTGCTCGGCGATCTTGGTGGCGGCCATGCCCTCCGGGCCGATTTGCACCAGCAGCCGGAAAATGGCCAGACGGCTCTCTTGCGCGATCGCCGCCAACGCGGCCAAAACTTCCTTGGTTTCCATAAACATTTCCATCATTCAGTAATTGTCGAAATATGATAGCGCATAAGCTACGACACTTCAAAGAATATCGAAGTATCTTGACAGCTTCATGACACGGGCCTATTCTTTGTTCGTCGTTTAACGAATGAGCCTTATGAAATCCTGCTGTGAGACCCAGGCGGCCGGCGCCGCCGTCCTTGAAATTGACGCCGATGAGGTCGCGATGATGTGCAAGGCGCTGGGCCATCCGGCGCGCGTACAACTGCTGAAATACCTGTCGGCCTACGGCGCATGCTATTTCGGCAGCCTAGCCGATGTGCTCCCGCTTGCTGCATCGACTATTTCGAAGCACGTGTCGATCCTGAAGCAGGCCGGGCTGATCCTGGGCTCGTCGGACGAACAGCGGATGTGCTACTGCGTCAATCCGAATCGGCTGGCGCAGCTGAAACAGCTGATTGGTGGCTTGTAATTTTTTTATCTTTTAATTCGTCATTCGACGAATAACAAATAGGAGCGATGATGCGTGGAATGAAACCTAATCCCCCGACGTTTCGCGCGGCGGCGGCCGACGACTGGGGTGCGATCGAAGCCCTGCTCACGGAGGCGCGGTTACCACTGGACGGCGCGCAAGCCCACTTGGCCAGCTTTGTCATCGGCGAGGCGGACGGCGCGGTGGTTTGCGCCGGCGCGCTGGAACACTATGGCGCGGTAGCGCTGCTGCGCTCGGTCGTCGTCTCGGCGGATCGGCGCGGCTCCGGCGTTGGTGGCCTGCTGTATGACGAGTTGATTGCCGGGGCCAGAGCGCGCGGCATCGACAAGCTGTTCCTGTTGACGACAACGGCGGCGCCTTACTTCGCGCGCCGAGGATTTGCGCAAGCGGCGCGCGACGCGGTGCCGACTGCGCTGCAGGCGTCGCGCGAATTCCAGGGTGCCTGTCCCGCTTCCGCCACGTTGATGTCCTTGTCTTTGAACTGAAAGGAGTCACGATGAACGTATCCGATATTTCCCTGCCGGTGGCGGTGCTGGGCGCCGGCCCGGTCGGCCTCGCGGCCGCCGCGCACTTGGTCGAGCGCGGCTTCACGCCATTGATCTTCGAAGCCAGCGACGATGTCGCCGGCAACCTGGCCAGCTATCGCCACGTGCGGCTGTTCTCGCCCTGGCGCTACAACATCGACAAGGCGGCCCTGAAGCTGCTGGCCAAGGCTGGTTGGGCGTCGCCTGCGGCCGATGAACTGCCTACCGCCGGCGAGATCATCGACCGCTACCTGCGCCCGCTGGCGGAACTGCCCGAGCTCGCCGGCCACCTGAAACTGGGCCATCGCGTCACCCAGGTCTCGCGCCTGGGCTTCGACAAGGTCACGACGCGCGGGCGCGAACAAGCGCCGTTCCTGCTGCGCGCCCAAACCGGTGACGGCGAGCGGGAATATTTCGCGCGCGCGGTGATCGACGCGACGGGAACCTGGTCTCATCCCAATCCGTTGGGCGCCAACGGTATTCCTGCGATCGGAGAGGCGGACTACGCAGCGCGTACCGTCTATGGCATGCCCGATGTGCTCGGCGCCGAGCGCCACCGCTACGCAGGCCGACGGGTGCTGGTCGTCGGTAGCGGCCATTCGGCCGCCGGGACGCTGCTGGCCCTCGCGGAGCTGGCGGACGAAGTGCCTGGAACGTCCATGGTGTGGGCGGTGCGGGGCGCGACGGTGGAGAAGACCTTCGGTGGCGACAGCGCGGATGGCCTGCCGGCGCGCGGCGCCCTGGGCGCACGTCTAAAAGCGCTGCTGGCGTCCGGCGCGCTGGAGATCCACACCCGCTTCCGCATCCACGCGCTGGAAATCGACGGCGACTCGCTGCGGCTGCGCGTCACCGGCGAAGAGACCGGCGGCGCCCACCCGGTGATTCAGGGCGTCGACCAGATCGTGACCGCGACCGGCGCGCGGCCCGACCTGGCGCTGACCCGCGAACTGCGCGTGCGCCACGATCCCTGGCTCGAAAGCACCGATGCGCTGGCGCCGCTGATCGATCCCAATGAACATAGCTGTGGTACGGTCCGTCCTCATGGCCATCGCGAACTCGCGCATCCGGAGCCGGGATACTACGCCGTGGGCGCCAAGAGCTACGGCCGCGCGCCGAACTTCCTGATGGCGACCGGCTACGAGCAAGTGCGTTCGGTGGTGGCGGCACTCGCCGGCGACCTGGCGCAGGCCGACGACGTGCAGCTCGAACTGCCGGAAACAGGCGTCTGCAGCACGCGCCAAGCCTATGGCGCCGAAGCCGCGCCAGCCAGCTGTTGCGGCGGCCCGGCGCCGGCCGGCAGCGCTGCCTGCTGTGTGCAGGATGCGCAGGCGAAGGTTGAGGGCAAATCAGGGTGCGGCTGCGGTGAGCCGGTGCCGGCACCGATGCCGAAAGAAAAATCCTGCTGCGCATGAGCGCCGTTGTTCATTCAAGAAAAGGAAGACACCCATGCATCGTCCCTGGCGCACCATCGGCATACTGGCCTTCACGCAGATCGCTTCCTGGGGATCGCTGTACTATGCGTTCAGCGTGGTGGCGCCCGATATCGGGCAAGAACTGGGGATGCGCGCGGAGCTGGTGTACGGCGCCTTCTCCTGGAGCCTGCTGGTGGCGGGCTTGGTCGCGACGCCCACCGGCATGCTGCTGGACCGCTTTGGCGGGCAGTGGGTCATGGCGACGGGTTCTGTCGTCTGCGGCGCCGGCTTGATCTGCTTGAGCCGCAGCACCGGGACGCTATCGTATTTCGGCGCCTGGACGATGCTCGGCGTGGCCATGGCGCTGACGCTCTATGAGGCGGCGTTCGCCACGATCAACCGGAAGTTCGACCAGAACAGCCGCCAGGCGATATCGACGCTGACCTTGTTCGCCGGATTCGCCAGCACCGTGTTCTGGCCGCTGACGCTGAAATTGAGCACGGTCATCGGCTGGCGCGACACCTATCTCTGGTTCGGGATCGTACAGCTGCTGGTGTGCCTGCCGCTGCACCTGATGCTGCGCCGCGACGCGGCGGTCGCACATGCACCGCATGCGGCGCCGGAGCGCAGCCATACATTGGCCGAGGCGCTGCGCCACCCCGCGTTCTGGAAATTGGCGATGGCGTTTTCCGCGAACATGTTCATCTTTTCGGCCTTGTCCGTGCACCTGATTCCGTTACTGAAGGACTTCGGCCACACCGCCGCGCTGGCGGTGCTGATGTCGACGCTGATCGGCCCCATGCAGGTGGCTGGACGCATCTGCGAAAGAACCTTCGCCAGGAACGCGGCGCCGCAGACGGTCGGGAAATTCACCTTTGCCGCGCTGCCGGCCGCCGTCCTGGTGCTGCTGCTGTTCGGCAGCCAGGCCTGGTCTGTGGCCCTGTTCTGCATCCTGTATGGCCTTAGCAACGGCATCCTGACCATCGTGCGCGGCACCATTCCCCAGGCGATGTTCGGCCGCAAGAACTACGGGGCGATCTCGGGGGCGATGGCTGGCCCTTCGCTGCTCGCCAAGGCGGCCGGCCCGCTGGTCGCCGCAGCCGTTCTGCGAGCCTATCCAAGCCCGGTCGTCTTGCTGTTGATCCTGCTGGGCATGTCGGTGATCTCTCTGGTATTTTATCTGGGTGCGGTGCGGTTCGGCGACAAAGGAACTTCGCCATTTGCACGTCTGGAGCGGTAGCGCCGCTCACTGCGGATGGAGCGCTGAGAATCTCGATGCCGGCCAGTCCCCACCGGGTGACGCGCCCGTCGGCGGCATCTGCGGCGGCCGCCCCCATAAAACTGCCTTGGAAAAGGCCGGATCCGCGCTATAATGTTAAATATACTTAACATTAAGTGAGTTAGCCTATGAATCTGGCCCAAATCGGCGGCGAAATCCACAGCAAGCGTATCCAGGCTGGCTTACTGCAGGAGCATGTCGCCAAATTCGCCGGCCTGTCGCGCGTGACGATCAACCAGCTGGAGAACGGCACGCTGAAGGACCTTGGCTACACCAAGCTGAAGGCGGTGATGGACATCCTTGGACTGGACATGGAGACCGTGCAACCCTCTGGCCTGAAAAGCGCGCTGACGGTCGCCGCCCGCAGCATCAGCACCAGCTACCGGGACGTGATGACGCCGGACATGCTGTCGATGATGCTGCGTTCCGGCCTGGCGCCGGAACAGTTCCAGCCCCATTTGATGGCATTGCTCGATGAGACGCCGTTGCCGGTGGTGGTGAAAGCCGTCGCCGAGGCTGCCACACCCGACGTGCCCGCGAAGAAAATCATGAAGCACCTCAGCCAGTGGGCGAAACAATGGAAAGTATGCAGAACGGTCTGGTGATGGCAGGCACGCCGAGCATTCCCCAGACCTGGGAGACGCTGTTCTCCCAGGCGCTGAAGGTGATCGGCGAGATCGCCAGGCACGGCCGTGACGATCCCTTCTGGACCTTCGGCGGCGGCACCGTTCTTATGCTGCGCTACAGCCACCGCTTCAGCAAGGACATCGACATCTTTGTTCCGGATCCGCAGTCGCTCGGCTTCGTCACGCCCAGGCTGAGCGACGTCGCCGAATCCATCACCACCGACTACGTGGAGGCGGCCGGCTACGTCAAGCTGTACCTGCCGGAGGGCGAGATCGACTTCGTGGCCGCGCCCAACCTGACCACCCCGGGATTTGAAACCGAGACGATTCTGGGACATCAAGTACGAGTCGAAACGTCGGTCGAAATCATCGCGAAAAAGATGTGGCATCGTGGCGATCGCATCACGGGGCGCGACATCTTCGATTTTGCCCTGATATTTGCTCTGGACTCTCCGGCACGAGCGCTACCTCAATCCGCTTCCCGACATCAGGATCAACATGGTGCCTGAGCGCGAGATGTCGGTCGGCACGCAGGAGATACTGGAGGCGAACGGATACGTATTCGCCGCGCCGGACAATACGATCCCGAGCCGTTTCATGACCGGATTACATTTCGTTTTCCAGATGGACAGGGAAAGGCGAAGGATGGCGGGTAAGAGATGGGGCATTTTGAGGTCGAGCGAGGCGGAATTTCTGGTGCCGGATAATTTCTTGGCCTATAGCGTACTTCCGTTATCGCCAACGATCGCTCTCGTGGAAGGACACGCTGACGGGCAGATCGGTTTTAGGCAGGTCGCCGATATCAATGGCATGGCGGTCCGCGGCAATTAGTTACGACTTTTGGACTTCAAGGCATTCTGCAAATATGCCGCTGACTCGTTTGAACAAGAAGTGGCAAACCGAGTAGCAGACGCCCAGGATGGATGCGCATATATCCGGTTGGCCAATAGGCGCGCCCTACGCTTCCTTTGGCGCTCCGCCAGGCGTCGCATGTGCAGTTCCAGAGCGTTCGTCGCGCCATTGCGTCGTGCATGCGGCAAACAGCACGCGGACACGCAAGCCGCGCGTGCCGTCCGGCCTGTCGTGCAGCGCAATGCGCGCACCAATCTGGTTGGCGATCGATGAGGCGATCGCCAGGCCGAGGCCGGAGCCGATCTCACCACTACCGAGCACACGGTAGAATGGATCGAATACACGCTCGCGCTCCTCGGGCGCTATGCCCGCCCCCGTATCGTCGATGTTGAGGACTACGCGGCCGCCGTCGTCTTCCACGCTAACGTCCACGCGCCCGCCATCCGGGGTATAGCGGATGGCGTTGTCGACCAGGTTTTTTACCAGGATGTTGATGTCCATGGAGCGCCCGCTCACTACCGGGTCCGCGTCGCCTATCATGCCGAGATCGATGGACTTCACCTCTGCCAATGGCACCAGGTCTTCGAACACTTCCTGTATCGCTCTTTTCAGCGGGACCCGGCTCGACTGCTCGATTCCGAGTTCCTGCGTACGTGCCAGCGTCAGCAATTGGTCGAGCAGGACCCGGGTGCGCGACAGGCCCGCCGTCAGCGCCCCCAGCCGCTGACGCGCTTCAGCCGGCATCTCGCTTGCCGCCAGCCTTTCCGCCTGCAGCGACATGGCGGTCATCGGCGAACGCAATTCATGCGCCGCATCGGCGATGAAGCGCCGCTGGACCGCCAACGCGCGCACCGTGCCGGCGACCAGCTGGTTGATCGCATTGACGAAAGGCCGGACCTCCGACGGCAGCGCGGCCGAGTCGATCTCCCTCATGTCGTGTTCGCGGCGCTGTCCCAACTGCAAGGCCAGTCGCTGCAGCGGCTGGAACATGGTCCGCACCAACAGCGCCGCCAGCAGCACCAGGACCGGCCCCAGGAACAGGATGGGAATCAGCGTGCGCAAGGCGCTCGAGCGCGCAGCGGCATCGCGTACCGCCGTTTGTTGCGCCACCGCAACTCGCACCTGCTTGCCATTGGTACGGACGAATACCCGCCAGGTCTCGTTGCCGATGGCCACCGTCTGCAGGCCGTCGGGAAGCGACGGAGAAAAATGCGGAGGTCGATCCAGATGGCGCACCGGGCCGCTACCGGGCGCGTCGATGAAGCGCACGATCAGGCGCGCATCGAAGTCGACGTCGCCTTCCCGCTCGCGCGCCATCGGCGACATCGGCACGGCGTCCAGCCTGCTGATCAGGTAGCCCACCTGGCGCAGCTGGGTGTCCTGGCCACGGTGCGCATCGTCGGTGGCGGCCAGGTAAGAATAGACACCAGCAATCGCGGCGCCGGCCAGGATCGCCATCGAAATCCACAACGACAAGCGCAGGCGCAGCGAGGCCGCTACCGGCCTTTCGCGACCATCCATCCGACACCCCGCACATTCTTGATGATGTCGCTGCCCAGCTTTTTGCGCAGCGAGTGGATCAGAAACTCGATCGCATTGCTCTCGACCTCTTCATTCCAGCCGTAGACGCGATGCTCGAGCTCGGCCCTGGACAGGATCGCCCCCGGCCGCAAAAGCAGCGCCTGTAACAGCGGGAATTCGCGCGCCGTCAGGCGCAACGCTACCGGCCCCACGCGGGCCTCGTGGGTGGCAGGATCGAGCTCGACGATGCCATTGCCGAGCACGGTACTGGTGGTCCCCTCCTTGCGCCGGCTCAGCGCCCGCATCCGCGCCAGCAGTTCGCTCATTGCAAACGGCTTGACCAGATAATCGTCGGCGCCGCCATCGAGGCCCGCCACCCGGTCCTCGGTCGCCTCGCGCGCCGACAGTACCAGCACGGGCACGTCGTTGCGCGCCTTGCGTATGGAGTGCAGCACAGTCATGCCATCGATGCGCGGAAGGTTCAGGTCGAGCAGGACCAGTGCATACTCGAGCGTTTGCAGTGCCCTCAGCGCAGCCTCGCCGTCGCAGACCCAATCGGCGGCGTAGCTGGCGTCGCGCAGCGCGAACTGGACGACGCTGCCGATCATCGGATCATCCTCGACCAGCAGCACTCTCATGGCGCCTCCGAACCAGCAGGCCGCGCCGCCGCAGCGCGGGGGATGAGCGGGTGCTCGAATAGCTCGCTGGCGACGCGCGCCAGATCATTCATACCGGCGCCGGTGGCCATGTGGGAGGTCAGCCAGCGCGCCTGTCCGCCATCGCCCAGCATCGCCTCGATCAAGCCACAGGCGTCCGGAAATCCAGGGTCGTCGGAGCGCGCGGCCAGGCGTTCCAGGTCGCTCCGCACGACGTGCTGGATCTGCTGGTGGACGCCCGAGCAAGGGTCGATCCACTGCCCCAGCACGCCATCCTTGGCCGCATTGAATCGATTCCAGCTATAGAGTTCGCGTGCCTGCTCGCCCGGCCAACGGCCCGGCTGCTGCGCGACCTCGATGCATAGCTCGCGCGCGTAGCAGGCCAGTGCAGCGGCATAGGCCGGGTGTAAAGGCGTATCCAGCACCCGCAGTTCGATGGTGCCGTACTCCGGCTTGGGGCGCACGTCCCAATAGAAATCCTTGATGCTGTTGACGATGCCATGCCGAGCCAGGCGATCGAAGTGGCGCGCGAAGTCCCGCCAGCTGCGCAGTTCGGCCGGCATGATGCCACTCATCGGGAACGCCCCCACCACGTTGCTGCGGGCACTGCAGAATCCCGAGTCTTCCCCCTGCCAGCACGGCGAGTTGGCCGACAGGGCGATAAACAGCGGCGCACGCTGGGTCAGCCATGCGCAGACGCGCACCGCCTCGTCGGCGCTGGCCATCCCGATATGGACGTGCATGCCGAACACGGTAAACAGCTTGGCCAGGTAGCCATACTTCTTGGCGGACGCCCGATAGCGCTCCTTCGGATAGATGCGCTGCTCGTTCCATTTCTGGAACGGATGGGCGCCGCCACCGGAAATGGCGGCCCCGACCGCGAACGCCGCGCGCTGGACACTGGTGCGGATTTCTTCGACTTGCAGCGCCGCCTCCCGGTAGCCGCCCAGCACCGAGGTGGCGACCTCCAGCATCGAGGTGGTGATCTCCGGCGTCGCCACCCAGGCTTTTTCCTGCTGGTCGAGCAAGCGCAAGATGTCCGGCGCCGCCGGCAACAAGTCGTAGGTAAGCCGGTCGAGCACCATCAGCTCCAATTCTATCCCCATGCTGCCGAGCCGCGAACTGGCAAACGGCGGCAGGAACGCCGGACCCGCCCCGGCCGCCGCGCGCTCCAGGTCGCTCATCGAATCCCTCATTTTTCACTCCCCTGATGCGTTTCTCCGGCAAAATGCAGGCCGGCCCATGTGATCGCCGGAGCCACCAGCACGTTCAACGCCAGCAGCGCCTGCATCAGCCCATTTGCGGTGACGCTCAAGTAGGCGGCATTGGACATCGAGCTGTCGACCACCAGTGTGCTGAAGCCTACCAGCGAACATGCCGACAGCGCAATCGCGTGCTTCTTGCGCGCGCTCCACGCCGGTGCCGGCACCAGCGCCAGGCGCGTCACCGCGATCCGCATGACAAACAACAGCAGCGCCATCAGAAATACCGTCCAGTGCAGCACCTCCCGCACCTGGACCAGCGCCGCCGACATCATGAACAGCAGCGCATAGCCGATCTCCTGCACCGTTCTCAGCTGCGTCTGGAACACGTTCTCGCGCTTCTCGGCGTTCCGCAGCAGCAAGCCCATGAGCAGCAGCGACAATAGCGCGCTCGACGAGGTCACCGAGCACAGGCCGAGATCGAGCAGCAGCGTCGCCAGCAGGATGCCGGGCCGCAGGCTGGCCTCGGCCTGCGACACCATCGACGCCACTTTGTACAAGCCATAGCACAGCAGCGCGATGGCGCTGCCCAGCAGCAGCTTGGCGCCCTGATGAGCGAGCTGTTCGACGAACGGCAGCTCATTGGTGACGCCATGGCTGCGCAGCCAGGCCAGCGAGACCGACAGCGCCACCAAGGCCACGAGATGACTCAGCCCGACCGCATTGTTGACGGCATAGGTCGCCACGCCGGTGGCGTTGTGGTCGGCGACCATCGAGGTGCAGACCACCGGATTGATGGCGATCAGGATGGCGGCGATGAAGGCCGCCTCGCTCCAGCTCAGTCCGAAAGGGACCAGGATGGCGACGGCGCAGGCGCCGCGCGCCAGGCAGCCGAGCATCAGCGATGCACCCTCCCCCCGGCTGCGCCAGAGCCAGGCCAGGTCGATCTTGCGGCCCGCCTCGAACAGCACGAGCGCCGACGCCGCGTTGAGCAGTTCCTGGAAGTAGCTCAGCAGCGCGGTGTCGAGCAAGCCGACACCGCTCACGCCCAGGACCAGGCCGGCCGCCACGGCCCCATACAGACGGGGCACGCCGCAGCGCTGCAGCAGCACGCCCAACACCTGTGCCAGCAGCAGCCCGGTACCGATGATGGCCAGCGGGGAAAACAGAAACAACGGCAGGGCGGACCAGTCATTCATAAGCTGCGGCCCATTGCAGGGCGATCGCCCCGAGTTCACCCTCGACCACCTGCCGCACCTTCGAGGCCGATCCCGACATGCCTTGCAGACCTGACGGCAGCGCCGTCGTGATCTGCACCCGGACCGTGGCGGCATCGCCTTTGGTGGGCATCCAGAGCTGGCTCGTCAGCTGTCCGCGTTCGACCCACGTCGCGAGGAATTTCGCGCCGCTCGGCAGGCTGGCCGGCATGTCCAGCATCTTGAACTGAGTGAGCCATTTCGCCCCGGGGTGCTGCCGGCTCAGTTGCAGGTGCATCGCCGCACGCTGTTCCAGGCGGCTGTCGTTCGGGCTATACGACAAGGACAGCTTAGGCTGGCCCGCCAGCGGATAGCTGGCGCGCAGGCAAAGGCCAGCGGCCTCGAACGACAAGCCAGCCGGGCCCAGTTCGCCCGGCCGCGCAGCGAGCACCCGCCGAAACACCGGCAGCATCCACGCCGCCTCGCGCGGGGTGGCGGCGCTTGCCTGGCGGTGCCGGGAAGCCGACTCCAGCAACAGCGTCCAGCGCCTTTCCTGCCAGTCACGGGTGGCTGGGCGGAGACTGGGACGCCAGCGCCATTCCGTGGCTAGCCAGCGATCCGCGCCATCGCGCTCGACGATCAGCAGGCGCTGTTCACCGGCGACGGCAAGCTGCAGGGTCTGGGCGCGCCAGCGCGCCTCCCAGACGCTGCGGGCCGTGCCAACCGGCAAGTCCGCTTGCGCCCAACTCCACCAGCGGGCTTGCCTGCTGATGCACGCCGGGTCGCCGCCATCGTTCCAGCTCCAGCTTTGCTTGCGTAGCCGGTTCTGCCATGCGCACAAGGCCGGCCCCTGCGGCCGGGCGGGGTCGTCCTTTGTCGTTGCGGCCGGTTCACACGCCCACGGACGCTGTCGCGCCAGGGCGTGGAAATCGGCAACGACATCGGCGCCAGGCGGCGCGGCCCGGGCGGCCGCCGGCGCGGCATTGGCCAGCGCAAGGCCGTGCATCGCTACCATCACGGCAGCGCCCGAAATTGTTTGCCAAAATGGAATATCTCGTTGTTTCAACAATTTCACTCCATCAAAAGATTGGCTCGGCAAAAGAAACCGATGTGCTTGTCGCCCGCCATGATATGGGAGATCACTTAGCGAACCATTAGCGTCTCCCCCCGGGGAGCGCGCCGGCATATCGGCCAGCGCTAAGGGCTGGCTAAGTCGGCTTGACTAGGATGTCGGCGTTTGCTTGACTACCGATCGAAGACCATGAAATTATTTCCTGTTGCTCTCCTGATAATGGGATTGCTGTTCGGGTCCGCTACTTCTGCCCAGCCTGACGCCATGCGCAGCGCTGCCACCGCCAAGGCGCAACAGAAGGCCGGGCAGCGGCACCGGGGAGACGCCAAGCGCCATCGCGCCCGGCCGGCCAAGCTTGCGCGCCCGGCGCCACTCAGGTCCAGCGCGGTAACGATCCTCGATCCAGGCACCGGGCAAGTCGTGTACCAGAAAAATGCGCGCGCTATCATGCCCATCGCGTCGCTGACGAAGCTGATGACGGCCCTGGTCGTTCTTGAAGCAGATCAGGACATGAACGAAACACTGACGGTGAGCAAGCTGGACATCGATCGTCTGAAGTTCTCGTCGTCCAGGCTGCGCCCTGGCACGCGTCTGACGCGCGCGGCGATGTTGCACATAGCCCTGATGAGCTCGGAGAACCGCGCGGCTTCAGCGCTTGGACGCTACTACCCCGGTGGCACCGGGCAATTGGTCAGGGCAATGAACGCGAAAGCCCGCGCCCTGGGTATGGTGCGCACACACTATGTGGAGCCAACCGGCTTGTCGAGCGCGAACGTCTCGAGCCCGGAAGACCTGGCTAAGCTGGTCCTTGCCGTCCAAAAATACGATCGGATCCGGCAATACTCGACGGACCGCCAGTTCACGATCACGCAGGGCCGCCAGCACACCGTCTATCACAATACCAACCGCCTGACCGCCAACCCCAGTTGGAAGATCCACCTGCAAAAGACTGGCTACATTTCAGAGGCGGGCCGCTGCATGGTGTTGTACGCAACCGTCAGGGGGCGACCGATGGTCATGGTGTTCCTGAACTCACAGGGCAAATTCTCGCGTGCCGCGGATGCGAACGCGGTCCGTGCCTGGCTCGTTGGCGGCGTCCCCGCTCATGCCGCCCGCGCCAAGCGCCCGGCATCGCTGGCCGGGGCGGCCTCGCCCGGTCATGATTGACGCGTTCGCTTTCGGGCAGATCGGCATCGGCGTGGGCGGTAAGCGAGGTCAAGGCTTGCAGATAGTCGCAGACGATCTTGGCGGCGACGTCCTGGGCGACGGCCTGCTGAGTCAGTCCGGTGACGTGCTCCAAATTGAGTCGGTGCTTGAGCCGTTTGAACGCCTCCTCGATGCCCCAACGCTTGTGGTCCCCACTACAAGGTAATGCGTCACGCTCCGAGCCAGCCAAAGGATCGCACCAGGAATGCGTGTCCTTCAGAGCGGCACCAATCGCCGTGGGCCATAATCACGCGCTCGCAAGGCCAGTCAAGCATCTTCGCGCGCGCCGCACGCGCCGGCTTGCGATTGAGAAACGACAGCCGCCACTCGGCCGGGGCAAGCGCCTTGTCGGCAACGATGCCATCGAGGCGCGCAAGCAGGCGCCCCCACCAGCTCCAATGTTGGCGCAGGAAGGTATCGGTCAGCGCCTCAATGAGATCGGCGACAATCACCGTTCGGGATGGGCCGTGAAAAAAAACCACTTCGTCCATGGCGAACGATCCTCTGAACCATGCTTGCTCGATGTCGCCACCCCATTCGGCCGGGGCGACGTCCTCGAGAGGTTCTCGGAATGCGAGGTCTGGCCGCTTTGTGATCGTCGATCGCGGCCCCCACAGTTGCGCCTGCGGATAAGCAACCTTCCAGTCCTGCAGGTAGAGGTGGTGAATCTTGTTCGGACTGACCAGGTGACGAACCGGGCCAAGCTTGTCCATCTCGCCTTGAAGGACTTCGTCTAGCGCGACCGGCGACCATACCCAGAGATCACCATTTGCGAGCTGTGCGATGACGCAACGCGTCGGATAGGGAAAGCCATAGAAGTTGACGATTTTTCCCTCAGCGATCCAAAGGGCGTCATGGATTTTTTCGAGCATTTTTGCGTTCCCTGAACAACATCGCAACATCGCAACATCGGCGCACAAGCCATGCTCTGATCTTAGCGCCCTTTCGCCGATGCCGGCGCCACATAGCGCTTTTGTCCAGGTCATGTCCTTGTATTGCAAGGTAGTCTCCTCACAGTGTCGTAAAGCCGCCGTGCCGGAGCCAAATAATTTATGGAATGCTTGATTCCCGTCACTACCCGGTGTAGAACGTTAATATTGTCTGCACTCAAGGCGTCCGGCGACGAAGGCGCCCTGCCCGTTTCCTAGCAGGAGAGATCGTGTGAAAACATGGCCAATTGTGCTGCTTGCGCTTGCCTGCATCATGCAGCGGGCCCCGGCCCAGAACGGCGTCAGCCTGTATGGCGTGGTCGATCTGGCCGTGGTCTCCGACCGCGACTCCGGCAAGTCGACCACCGCCGTCAACAGCGGCCAGCAGACCGCCTCCCGCTTCGGCATCAAAGGCAACGAAGAGCTCGGCGGCGGCATGCGCGCCAGCTTCGTGGTCGAATCCCAGATCGAAGCGGACACCGGCAACCCATCGTTCGCCGGACGGCCTTTCGGCAGCCAGAGCTGGGTCGGCTTGTCCGGCGCCTTCGGCAGCATCAAACTGGGGCGGATGTTCACGCCCTACTTCGGCGCCATCGCCACCAACGATCCGTTCGACGCCAAGGGACCGGGCGAATCGACCCGTGTGCTCCAGGATTCCGGCGTGCGCATGGACAACACGGTAAAATACTCGCTGCCGGATCTGCATGGCTTCTATGCCGACCTGGCCTACGGCGCCGGCGAGGTGGCCGGCAATGCGGCGGCGAACCGCCAGGTCAGCGCGGATGCCGGCTATGCGGCGGGACCGCTGAATGTCGAACTGGCGTACCACGACACCAATGACGCACTCGGCGTCCGCGCCGCGCGCAGCACTTTGGTGGCGGGGAATTACGACTTCGGGCCGCTGCGCGGCTGGATGGTGCTGGCGCGCAGCCGCAACGGCGCCAGCCTCGACACCCGCGATATGCTGGTGGGCGTCAGCATCCCGTTTGGCCGCAGCCTGATCGCCGCCGACGTCGTGCGCAAGACCGACCGCATCGTCCGCAACGCCAACGCCACCCAGTTGGCGCTGGGGTATTACTACACAATTTCAAAGCGGACCAATTTGTATGTCGTCAGTTCGAATTTACGCAACGGCAGCGCCGCAAGCTACCAGGCCGCACTGCCGGGCGGCACGCGCCGCCTGGTCGCCGTTGGCATGCGCCATCAATTCTGAGCGAGGCAGGCCATGAGTGCACGTCGGCGCCTGGTCCTGCTGCTGCTCGGCGCCCTGTTGGCCTGCCTGGCGAGCCCGCTGGCGGCCGCGGCCACGGTCCGCATGGCCTTCGGTGAGAAGATACCGCCGTTTTGTTTTCCCGAGACCGATTCCGGCATCGAGGTGGAAATATTGCGCGAGGCGCTGGCTTATCGCGGGCATGTCATGAAGCCGCACTACTATCCCTTCGCCCGCATCCCGGTCGCCTTCAAGGCTGGCGATGTCGATGCCGCCATGACCGATCTGGGTGAAGACATGGAGAAATGGGGCGCCTTCTACGCCGAACCCGCGGTTTTCTACGACAACGTCTTCATCAGCCTGAAAGAGCGCCACCTCGACATCAAGACGCCCGAAGACCTGCGCGGCCTGACCGTCATTTCCTTCGCCGGCGCCGCCAAGCGCTATCCGGAATGGCTCGACGAGGTCAAGAAGGCGGGCCATTATTTCGAGCAGAACGACCAGGCGCTGCAAGTGCTCACGCTCGATCGCGGCCGTTACGACATCGTGCTCAGCGACCGTAATATCTTCAAGTATTTCACGCTGCAGCTGAAGCTGAATAAAACCTTCCACCCCAAGCCCGTCGTGGCGCAAAGCTTTGTCAAGTTCAACCCGATGGACTACCGCGCCGTGTTCCGCGACAAGAAAGTGCGCGACGATTTCAACGCCGGCCTCAAGCACCTGAAAGACAGCGGGCGCTTCAATGCGATCTATCAGAAATACCTGGGCGACGGCAAGGGTGGCTAGCGCAAGCCACGACGGCCTGTCTGGCGAAAAATCCGAACTCATCATCGCCACGCTGGCCGGCGCATGCACGCTGGCCGGCTGGTTGCTCACGTGGTCGCCGATCGGCCCCGACTGGCTCGCCACGGCGCTGTTCGGCGCCGCCTACCTGTGCGGCGGCTACTTCACCACCCGGGAGGCGCTCGAAAATCTGCTTGCCCGCCGATTTGACATCGACACACTGATGCTGGTCGCCGCTGCGGGCGCCGCAGCGCTGGGCGAGTGGGGTGAAGGCGCCCTGCTGCTGTCCCTGTTTAGCCTGGGACACTCGCTCGAACATTTCGCCATGGGCCGCGCACGGCGCGCGATCGAGGCGCTGGCCAAACTGGCGCCCGAAACAGCTTGCGTCAAACGCGGGGAGCGGCTTGAGGAAGTCGCCGTCGTAGCCTTGGAACCGGGCGATCTCGTGCTGGTCAAGCCTAATCAGCGCCTGCCCGCGGATGGCGTCGTCGTCAAGGGGACGACCAGCGTCGATCAGGCGCCGGTCACCGGCGAAAGCATCCCGGTCGACAAGCAGCCCGTGGCCGACGGCCATGCCGCGATCGCCGCCTTCGAGCGGGTAGCGGCAAAGCACCGGGTGTTCGCCGGCACCATCAACGGCGCGGGAGCGATCGAGGTCATGGTGGCCCGGCGCGCCGCCCAGTCGACCATGGCGCGCGTGGTGCAGATGGTGGCAGAGGCCGAGACCCAGCGTTCTCCCACGCAGCAGTTCACCGACAAGTTCGAACGCCGGTTCGTGCCGGCGGTGCTGGCCCTGGTGGTGCTGCTGATGTGTGCGTTCATGGTGGTCGATGAGCCGTTCGCCGCCAGCTTCTATCGGGCGATGGCCGTGCTGGTCGCGGCCAGCCCTTGCGCACTGGCCATTTCCGTGCCCAGCGCGGTGCTGTCCGGCGTGGCCCGCGCCGGACGCGGCGGCGTGCTGGTCAAGGGCGGCGGGCCGCTTGAAAACCTCGGCAGCCTGACTTGCATCGCCTTCGACAAGACCGGCACGCTCACCGAAGGCAAGCCGGCGCTCACCGATGTCGTCGTGGCCGATGGCGTCGACGTGGTGGAGCTGCTGTCGCTGCTGCTCGCCGTTGAAGCCCATAGCGACCATCCGCTCGCCCCGGCGCTGGTGAACGGCGCGCGCGCACGGCTGCCGCAGGGGACGCCCGCTCTGCTGGTGCAGCATGTCCGCAGCATCACCGGCCGCGGCATCCAGGCCGCCGTCAACGGCGAGGCCGTCTACATCGCAAAACCCGTGCTGTTCGCCGAACTTGGGCTCGCCCCCCTGCCCGCCGCGCTGGTCCAGGCGAACGACCGGCTGGTGGCCGCCGGGCGCAGCACGATGGCGGTCTTGCAAGGCGACCGTTACCTGGGCGTGGTGGGCGTGATGGATACGCCGCGGGCCGCGGCCGCGGCGGTGATGGCCAGCCTGCGGGCGCTGGGCATCGAACGCCTGGTCATGATTTCCGGCGACCACCAGCAGGTTGCCGATGCGGTCGCCCGCACGGTCGGCCTGACCGAAGCGCGCGGCGACCTGATGCCCGAGCAGAAGGTCGAGGCCATCCGGCGCTTGCGTCAGCAGCACGGCACGGTGGCCATGGTCGGCGACGGCGTCAACGACGCCCCGGCGATGGCCAACGCCACCGTCGGCATCGCGATGGGCGCCGCCGGATCGGATGTGGCGCTCGAGGTGGCCGACGTCGCCTTGATGGGCGATGACCTCGGGCAGTTGCCGTTCGCGCTCGGCTTGTCGCGCCAGACCAGCCGGATAATCAAACAGAACCTTTGGGTCAGCCTGGGCATGGTGGCCATGCTGGTTCCGGCAACGATGTTCGGTTTGAACATCGGCACGGCGGTCCTGTTCCATGAGGGCTCGACCGTGCTGGTGGTGATCAACGCCCTGCGTCTGCTGGCTTTCCAGGCGCCGCCGCCAGCATGCGCACCACCGCCGCCGCGATCGGCGCGCTGATGCCGATCTCGTTGCTGACGTGGGGCACGGTGTCGCAACTGACGATGCGCCCGGCGCCGGCCGCCTTCAGGTCGGCATAGGCGGTGTCGGCGAACAGCGCATGCACGCCGATGCAGACCGGCGCCGCGCCGCCGGCCGCCTTCAATTGCCGGGTGGCGGCGATCATGGTGCGGGCGGTCGAGATGATATCGTCCACCAGCACCGGCGTGCAGCCGGCCAATACCTTCGCCGGCGGCAGCGACACGCTGACCTCGCGGTCGCCGCTGCGCACCTTGCGCAACACCGTGTACGGACAGCCGACGGCGGCCGCCACCTGCCCGACCCACTGTTCGCTTTCCTCGTCCGGTCCGACCAGCACCGGACGCTCCACATGGGCCGCGATCCAGCCGGCGATCTTCGGCGCGGCCGGCACCACCTCGGTGGCGATCGGGTACAGCTCCGACATGGCGTGAAACCGGTGCAGATGCGGATCGACCGTCACCAGCCAGTCGAAACAGCCCGACAGCAGCCGCGCGACATGGCGCGCCGTGACGCCCTGCCCCGGCGCGAAACTGGCGTCCTGGCGCATATACGGCAGGTACGGCGCGACCAGGCCGACGCTGCGCGCGCCCAGCTCGCGCGCCACGCAGGCGCACAGGTACAGCGCCATGATCTTGTGGTCCGGGTGGTTCAGCGCGGCGACCAGGATGACGTCGTGATCGGCCACGGCGGGCGTCAGCTGCGGGCAGCTTTCGCCGTCGGGGAACTGGTGCACCAGCAGCTCGCCGGCCTCGCAGCCGAGGCGTCCGCGCAGGTGGCCGGCAAATTGTTCGGCGCCCGGCAGCGCCATCAGCAGCGCAGTCATCACGCCTCCTGTATCGAAAAAATATTGTCCTGCGACTCGGCATAGGCGAGCGCATACGTCAGTTCGCCCGGCGACTCCGCGTGCAAGGTCAGCAAAGGCTGGCCCGCGCTCAGCATGGTGCCCAGCGGCGCGTGCAAGACCAGTCCGGCCGCCGGCGATTTCGGCGCGCCGGCCAGCTTGGCCAGCCGCGCCAGGCGCCGGTTGTCGATGGCGACCAGGCGTCCCTGGTGCAAGGCGGTCAGCACATGGGTGTAGGCCGCGCGCGGCGGCGTGCGCATGCCGCCCTGCGCCTCGCAGATCGCTTGCAGCTTGCTCCAGGCGGCGCCGCTGTCGAGCACACTGCGCGCCAGCGCCTGGCCGTCGCCGGGCGCCGCCTTGCGCCCCAGCTCCAGCACCCGCCCCGCCAGCAGCAAGGCGCGCTGGCGCAAATCGTCCGGCGCGCCGCGCTGGTTTTGCAGCACCGCCAGCACATCCCACGCCTCCAGCGCCGGACCGACGCCGCGGCCGACCGGCTGGCTGCCGTCGCTCAGCATCACGCTGACGCTGATGCCGAGCGCCGCGCCCACCGCGTCCAGCCGGTGCGCCAGCGCATGCGCGGCCTGCTGCGAACGCACCTTGGCGGTGCGCCCGACCGGAATGTCGATCACCACGTGGGTGGAGCCGGCCGCTATCTTTTTCGACAGCACCGAGGCCACCATCATGCCGTCGCTGTCGAGGCCGAGCGGGCGCTCGACCCGGATCAGCACGTCGTCGGCCGGGCTGAGCGAGACCGCCCCGCCCCAGGCGATGCAGCCGCCCTCGCGCTCCACCACGCGCCGCATGGCCGGCAAGTCCAGCGTCACCGGCGCCAGCGTCTCCATGGTGTCGGCGGTGCCGGCCGGCGAGGTGATCGCGCGCGACGAGGTCTTGGGGATGGTCAGGCCGCAGGCCGCCACGATCGGCACCACCAGCAAGGTGGTGCGGTTGCCGGGCAGGCCGCCGACGCAGTGCTTGTCGACCACCAGCTCGCTGTTCCAGTGCAGCCGCTGGCCCACCGCCACCATGGCGCGGGTCAGGGCGATGGTCTCGGCCACGTCCATCCGGTCGCCGGAACAGGCGGTGATCAGGGCCGCCAGCTCGATGTCGGAATAGCGGCCGTCGACCACGTCGCGCACGATGGCCTGCGCCGCCTCGCCGCCCAGCGGCCGGCCGTAGATCTTGGCCCGCACCGCCGACATGGAAGCGACCGGCTGCGCGTGCGCCACCCGCAAGGGCGCGCCTTCGCTGCCGCCCAGCGCGCACCAGGCCGCTTCCGACAGCCCCAGCTGGCAAACCTCGAGCCAGTCGCCATGCACCACGTTGAGCGTGGCCACGATGTGCCGCTCGCCCAGCCAGACCTCGATGCGCGAGCGCGACTCGAAACCTTCCGATTTGCAGACCGGGCAATCGCTGCGCAGATAGGCGACCGGCTCCTGGTAGGTGTCGATGCGCAGGCGGCGCAAGCTCAGGCCGGGCACCGGCGCCACCAGCCCGGCAAGCGGCGCGGCCGTGCGGCTCATGCCAGCTCCTGCCGTTCCAGGTAGTCGGCCACGTGGCAATCCCAGTGCAGCGTCTGTTCGATGCGGTGGCGCAGCGCGTCGGCCGCCGCCGGCTCGCCATGGGTGATGAAGGTGCGCTTGGGCGGCTGCTCGAAGTGGCCCAGCCAGGTCATGATCTCGCCGGCGTCGGCATGCGCCGACAGGTTGTCGATCTGGCGCACGCTGGCGCGCAGCGGCACATATTCGCCGTAGATCTTGATCTCGGGCGCGCCATCGAGCATGGCCGCGCCGCGCGTGCCGCCGGCCTGGAAGCCGGCGAACAGCACGGTGTTGCGCGGATCGCCGCCGAAGGCCTTCAGGTGGTGCAGCACGCGCCCGCCGGTGGCCATGCCGCTGGCGGCGATGATCACCATCGGCAGCTGTTTCTGGTTGAGCGCGATCGATTCCTCGACGCTGTTGACGATGTGGGCCGCGTGGCACATGGCCTCGCACTGCTGGCGGTCGAGCCGGTGCAGCTGGCGGTGCTTCTGGTACAGCGCGGTGGCGTCGGTGGCCATCGGACTGTTCAGGTAGACCGGCAGTCCCGACGGCAGCTGGCCCTGCTGCTTGAGCTGGTGGATGGCGTACAGGATCGATTGCGCCCGGCCCACCGCGAACGCCGGAATGATGGTCACGCCGCCGCGCGCGGCGGTCTCGCGGATGGTCTGGCCGAGCAGGATGGCGGGATCGGCCGGATTGTGCAGGCGGTCGCCGTAGGTCGACTCCAGCACCAGGTAGTCGCAGCGGGCGATGTGGGTCGGCTCGACCATGATGGCGTCGTGCAGCCGGCCCAGGTCGCCGGAAAAGGTCACGCTGCGCTGGCCGTCGTCGATGGTGACGATGGCCGCGCCCAGGATGTGGCCGCCAAGCGCCATCCGGCCGCGCAGCGGCCCGCAGATCGCGAACGACTTGCCGAACTCGACCGGCGAAAAGAATTTCAGGGCCCGTTCGGCGTCCGCCTCGGTGTACAGCGGCAGCGCCGGCGCGTGCTTGGAATAGTTGTGGCGGTTGGCGTGGTTGGCCTCCTCTTCCAGCAGGCGGCCGCTGTCGGGCAGCAGGATCTTGCACAGGTCGAAGGTCGCCTCGCTGCACAATATCTTGCCGCGAAAGCCGTGCTTGACCAGCAGCGGCAGATAGCCGCTGTGGTCCAGGTGCGCATGGGTCAGCACCACCGCCTGGATAGCCGACGGCGCCACCGGCAGGTCGGCCCAGTTGCGCAGCCGCAGTTGCTTGTAGCCCTGGAACAGGCCGCAATCGAGCAGCATGCGCGTATCGCCCGACGTCAGCAGATACTTGGAGCCGGTCACGGTGCCGGTCGCTCCGAGGAATTGTATGTTCATGGTCTCCACCTCTGCTGGGTTGAACGGATGCCGGGCCGCGATCAGCGCAGCATGTCCGCCTTCAGGAAATACTTGCGCGCATACTTGAGCAACTGGCCGTCGGTGGGATGGTCGGCGCTTTCGACCGCCATCACGCAGTCGGCGACGGCCGGATGGTGCTTGATCAGATGCTTCATCAGCTCCAGCTTTTCCTGCGCCGGGCCGACGATCAGGATTTCGCTGGCGCTGGACAGCGCGCGGGCGACATCGTCGAAATACGGCTTGCTTTCGGCCGCGCGGCCGGCGCCGACGGCGCCCGACTTGCCATGCAGGTGCGGGTGGGTCGAGACGGTCTTGATGACTTCGCTGTCGGCGGCTTCGGCGTTGAAATGGATGACGTGGGCCTGCACGTGGTCGATCCACGCTACGACATGATTGAAAGACATGAATTACTCCGGTAGTTAGGTAATGGTTGCAGTCTATTAAGTTGAAGTCGCAAAATCCTTGATGCAGATCAAAATCAGCCGAGCTGGACCAAATAGGAGTAGCCTGAGCAATCCGAGCTATCCGGGAGCCGCCCATGCAGAACGTGGTGTATCACTTTCGCTTCGCCGACGGCCAGAGCGCGCGCTGCGCGGTCGGCGACGTTGCCGGGGACCAGCCGGCCGGCCTGCCGGCATGGACCGCGCTGGCGCTGCAGCAGTGTCCCAACTGTCCGCTGCGGCCCGACAGCACGCCGCACTGCCCGATGGCGCTGCGTCTGGTGCCGCTGGTCGCCATCATGGGCAAGCTGCGCTCCTACGAGCAGGTCGAGGTGCGGGTCGAGATGGCCGAGCGCAGCGTCGGCAAGCTGACCACCGTGCAGCGCGGCGTGGGTGCCTTGATGGGCCTGCTGGTCGCCAGCAGCGCCTGTCCGCACACCGACTTTTTGCGGCCCATGGCCCACTTCCACCTGCCGTTCGCGTCCGAGGAGGAAACCATCTACCGCGCGGCCTCCACCTATTTGCTGGGGCAGTATTTCATCGCGCGCGACGGCGGCGCGCCGGACTGGGAACTGGATGGCCTGAAGGCGCGCTACCTGGCGCTGCAAACCGTCAACAGCGCGATGGCGAAGCGCTTGCGCCACGCGGTCGACGAGGACGGCGCCATCAACGGCCTGGTCATCCTCGACTTGCTGGCCAAGGCGCTGCCCTACTCGATCGACGATCAGCTGGACGACATCAGGGCCGCCTTCGCCGCCGCTCGCTGATCACACTGCCTGCGGATGGACCAGGCGGCGCAGGTCCATCGACAGCCCGGCCAGCTGCGAGGCGGTCTGCAGCGTCTGGGCCGAGCTCGCCTCGGTCTCCTGCGTGGTCTGCGCCACGTCCGGCACCGCGCCGGGTCGGCGCCCGGTCCAGCTGCTCGGGATCGAGCAGCTGGCGCGGCTCGTCCTCGATGTCCAGGTACAGGCCCAGCACCATGGGATCGGCCGCCACCAGCGGCGGCCTTGCCCAGCAAACCGGTCAGCTGGTAGACCGGCACGATCTGGCCGCGGAAATTGGTCACGCCCAGCAGTTCCGGCATCGGGCTGGGCACCTCCAGGATGTGGCGGCGGCCAGCTGGCGCACGCCGATCACGCCGTCCACCGGCAGCGCCCGCATGATTTCACGCACATGCCGCAACGGCAGCGCACACAGGTGTTGCCCGCTGCGGCACAACAGGACCGAATGCAATGCCTCGCTATCGAATGTCATGGGGACCCATTTCACTGAGCAGCACAATGCGTGGAAAGCGCGCTGCGCTTCCATGAAGGTTGCACAAGATTCTAGCAGGGAATCTATCCAAAAATCACATGACGTAAATTGGCTCAGGGCATCATACTCTGGGATATAGTAATTTTTTAAAGCGTACAGGAGAACCTATCGATGGCGCAGCATGCAAGCACCGCGGTCCACCCAACAGTAGCGCAAGGGCCACGGCCATGCGGTGGTTGATATCGCGCCGGCTGGCGCGTGGCAATGCCCGGCGCGCGCTGGCCGCCGCGCTCGCCGCTGTGGCGACCGTCGTCATCACCATGTATGCGCTTGGCCGCTATGAGGGCCAGCAAACCCTCGCGCAGCTGGAAAGCAGGATAAGCAGCCGCAGCATCGCCAACGCCGGCATCTTGCAACGCAAACTGGAAGACTTGCGGCGCGACGCCATCTTCCTGGCCAGCGTGCCGCCCATCGCCGGCCTGGCCCGCGCCGAGGGCAATGGCGGCTTCGACGCCCAGGAAAGCACGCCCGCCGCCAACTGGGAGGCGCGGCTGGTCAACATCTTCAGCGCCTACGCCATCGCCAACCCGGACCTCAGCCAACTGCGCCTGATCGGCGTGGCCGATCATGGCAGGGAGCGCATCCGGATCGACCGCGCAGGCGGCAGGCTGGTCGTTACCGCCAAGGCCGACCTGCAGCAGAAGGGTGAACGGGACTACATGCGCATGGCGATGCGCTTGCCTGCCGGCCAGACCTATCTGTCAGACATTGACCTCAACCGCGAACATGGCGTGCTGCAGGTTCCGCACGTGGCCACCGTGCGCGCGGCCACGCCGGTGTACGACGGCGCGGGACGGTTGTTTGGCGTGGTGGTCATCAATTATGACGTCGCTGCGATCATGCGGCCGCTCGGCGCCAACCTGCCGGCCGGCTTCCGCGCCTACCTGACCAATGCCGCCGGCGACTTCGTGCTGCACCCCGACCCGTCCCGCACCTATGGCTTTGAACTGGGGCGGCGATGGCGCTGGCAGGACGAATTCACCGCCGCCCGCGGCGGCGCATTGTCGACCGCATTGCAGCGCTTCACGGCCGACAACGGCCAGTCGCTGCTTGTGGCGGAAACACGGATCAGACTGGATCCGGCCGCGCCGGCGCGCGACTACCACTTCATGCTGGCGACCACCGACACTGCCATCGCCAACGCCATGACGACGATGCGGCTCGGCGTGCTGTTCGCGATGCTGGTCGGCGCCGCGCTGGTTGGCTGGGCCGCCCAGCTGTATCTGCGCCAGCGGCGCCAGGTGGACGAATACCAGGCCCGCATGTCCGCCATCGTGGAAAATTCCCACGACGCCATCATCGGCAAGACGCTGGACGGCGTCGTCACCAGCTGGAACCAGGGTGCGGCGCAGATGTTCGGCTATGCGCCGGCGGAGGCCATCGGCCGTACTCTCGCGGAGCTGATCATCCCGGCCGAGGCGGCGGACGAGGAAGCGCAGATCCAGCGCCGCATCGCCGCCGGCGACGGCGTCGCCGACATGCACACCCGGCGCCGCCACCGGGACGGCAGGCTGTTGACCGTTTCCATCACCTCCTCGCCGATCCGCGATGCCGACGGCCGCGTGATCGGCGCCGCCAAGACCGTGCGCGACATCGGCGAGCAGGAGACGGCCAACCAGCGCATCCGCGACATGAACGCGACGCTCGAACAGCAGGTGCGCCAGCGCACCCTGCATCTTGAATCGGTCACCATGCTGCAGCGGGCCATCCTCGACCACGCCTCCTACGCCATCATCGCCACCGACGAGGCGGGCGTCATTCGCCTGTTCAATCCCGCCGCGGAACATATGCTCGGTTATGCGGCAGATCAAGTTCTGGGGCTGATGACGCCTGCCGTGTGGCACGATCCACACGAAGTGGCGGCGCGGGCGGCCGTGCTGTCGCAGCAATTGCACACCCCGGTGGAAGCCGGCTTCGAGACCTTCGTCGCCAAGGCCCGGCGCGGCCTGGCGGACGAGAACGCATGGACCTACATCCGCCGCGATGGCTCGCGCTTCCCGGTGCTGTTGTCGGTGACCGCGCTGCGCGGTGCGGACGGCGCCATCAACGGCTACCTGGGCATCGCCTCCGACATCACGGCGCGCGAGCAGGACCGGCGGGTGCTGGTGGCGGCGCGCGATCAATTGCTCGACGCCGCCGAAGTGGCCGAACTGGGCATCTGGACCTGGACCCTGGACTCCGGCCTGCTGGAGTGGAACCAGCGCATGTACGATTTCTACGACATCCCGGCGGACGCCTATGGTGGTGGGCTGCACCACGAGCATTGGCGCCAGCACGTCCACCCGGACGATGTCGACGCCACCGTGACCAAACTGATGGGCCTGGTCGCCGGCACCGACAAATACGATCCGGTGTTTCGCGTCGTGCGCGACGACGGCTCATTGCGCTACATCCAGGCGGCGGCCTCGGTCGAGCGCGACGCCCAGGGCAAGGCGGTCAGGGTGCTGGGCATCAACCGCGACATCACGACCCAGCACCAGGCCGAAGCCACGCTGCGCGCCGCCACCGAGGCGGCCGACAGCGCCAACCGTGCCAAGTCCGAGTTCCTGGCCAATATGAGCCATGAGATCCGCTCGCCGATGAATGCGGTGCTGGGCATGCTGGCCTTGCTGAAGACCACCGCGCTCGACCTGCGCCAGCTCGACTACGCCAGCAAGGCCGAGGGCGCCGGCCGCGCCTTGCTGGGCATCCTCAACGATATCCTCGACTTCTCCCGCGTGGAGGCCGGCAAGCTGACGCTAGATCCCCATCCCTTCAGCAACGACCAGCTGCTGCGCGAGATCAGCGTGATCCTGGCGGCCAACCTGGCCGACAAGGAGATCGAAATCTCCTACCGGATCGACCCCGCCCTGCCCGACTGGATCCTCGGCGACGCCATGCGCTTGCAGCAGGTGCTGATCAACCTGGCCGGCAACGCCATCAAATTTACCCAGCAAGGCGAAGTGGTGGTGTCGGTGCAAGCGCTGCCGCCGGAACCGCGCGACCTCGCCAAATACGGCGCCGACGCGCTGCGCGTGGGCTTCGGCATCCGCGATACCGGCATCGGCATCTCGCCGGAGCAATGCCAGCGCATCTTTGCCGGCTTTTCCCAGGCCGAGGCCTCCACCGCGCGCCGCTACGGCGGTTCCGGCCTGGGGCTGTCCATCAGCCAGCGCCTGGTCGCCATGATGGACGGCGTGCTGACGGTCGAAAGCGTCGTCGGCCAGGGCAGCACCTTCGCCTTCAGCATCGCCTGCCAGCGCGCGCCGGCGCCGGCGCGCGCTGGCCCCGGCGCAGCCGGGCTCAAGGCGCAGCACTGCCTGGTGGTGGATGACCACGAGACCGCACGCGCTTCGATGACCGCCATGCTGGCGTCGTTCGGCTGGACAGTCGATGCCGTGGCCGGCGGCGGCGACGCACTGGCCGCCATCGGGCGCGGCGCCGCGCGTCCCTATGACGTGGTGTTCATCGACTGGCGCATGAGCGGCATGGACGGCTGGGACACCGCAGTGCGCATCCGCCGGCGCGCAGCGCCCGGCCGGCCGCCGCTGATCATCATGGTCACCGCGCATGGACGGGAGGCGCTGGCGCTGCAACAGAAACAAGACACGGTGCTGGACGGCGTGGTGGTCAAGCCGGCCACGCCGTCGATGCTGTTCGACGCGGTTGCCAAGGCGCGCCATTCGGCCGGCGCGGCGGAGCGCGCCGCCGTCCGCCCGGCCGCCGGCGGGCGCCCGCTGGCCGGCCTGCGCTTGCTTTTGGTCGAGGACAATCCGACCAACCAGCAAGTGGCGTTCGAGCTGCTCGGCCAGGCCGGCGCGAATATCGAGCTGGCCAACGACGGCAAGGCGGCGATCCAGGCGGTCCAGGACGCGCTGCCGCCCTTCGACTGCGTGCTGATGGACATACAAATGCCGGAGATGGATGGCTACACCGCCACCCGCGCCATCCGCGCCCAGCCCAACGGCGGACGCTTGCCCATCATCGCGATGACCGCCAACGTCATGGAGAGCGACCGTGAACTGGCGCGCGCCGCCGGCATGAACGACCATGTCGGCAAACCGTTCGACCTGCCCAGATTGGTCGAGACCATCTGCCGCCACACCGGCAGAAACAAGCCGGACCCGCTGGCGGCGGCGCCGGGCCGGTCGATGCCACAGTTGAGCCGGCCTGGCCTGGAAGGCAAGGCGGCGCTGGCCCGCTTCGGCGGCAACACGCTGTTCTACCGGCGCGCGCTGCGCGGCTTCGTGGCGGAACTGGCCACGCTGGAGGACCAGGTCCCGCTGCTGCCCGGCGCCAGCGCGGCCAGTGCGGCGGCGCTGCACAGCCTCAAGGGTGTGGCCGGCACCGTCGGGGCCGACGCGCTGGCGGCGACCGCGTCCGCGCTGGAGCAGCTGCTGCGCGCACAGGCCGGTCCCGCCGCGTGGGCCGCCGCGCACACGGAATTGATGACGGCGGCGCGGCAGGCGGCCGCCAGCGCCGCCGCGCTGGCGCTGGATCTGGAACGCCTGGAACCGGCGCTGCCCGCCGCGGCGGCGGCCGATCCGTCGGCGCTGCCGGCGACGCTGGGCAAGCTGCACGGCTTGTTGGCGGCCTCGAACCTGGACGCCTTGCCGCTGTTCGAAGCGCTGCTGCGCGACCATGGACAGCGCATGCCGGAGGCGTTCGCCGAGATGAACGACGCCATCGAGCGCTTCGACTTCGCAGCGGCGGCGCTGCATTGCGACGCCATGCAGCGTCAATTATTGGCCGAACCATCGTCACAGGAAAAATAACATGACCATGAACGTAGCGAGCGGCGCACGGCGCGGCAAAGTGCTGCTGGTGGATGACCAGCAGGCCAACCTGCGGCTGATGCACCAGATCCTGCTGGGAGAATATGAACTGTTTGTCGCCACCGGCGGCGCGCAGGCGCTGGAGCTGTGCGCGCGCAGCGCGCCCGACCTGGTGCTGCTCGATGTCGTCATGCCCGGACTGGATGGCCTGGAAGTATGCCGCCGCCTGAAACAGAACCCCGATACGCACGGCGTCGCCGTCATCTTCGTGACCGCCGGCACCACGCCGGAGGAGGAAAACGCCTGCTGGGAAGCCGGCGGCGCCGACTTCGTGACCAAGCCGGTCAATCCGCTGACGCTGCGCCACCGGGTGCGCGCCCATTTGCAGCTGAAGCAGTATGTCGACGCCCTGCATGCGCTGGCCTTCGTGGATGGCCTGACCGGCATCGCCAACCGGCGCCACCTGAACGAGTGGCTGCAGATCGAATGGCGGCGCTGCCTGCGCAGCGGCATGCCGCTGGCGGCGCTGATGATCGATGTCGATTTCTTCAAGCGCTACAACGACCGCTACGGCCACCAGGCCGGCGACGACTGTCTCAAACGGGTGGCCGGCGCGCTGTCCTCGGCCATGCAGCGGGCCGGCGACCTGGCGGCGCGCTACGGCGGCGAAGAGTTCCTCTGCCTGCTGCCGGAAACCGACGCCGCCGCCGCGCGCGCGCTGGCCGAGCGGGTCGAACAGGCCGTGCGGGAGTTGGCCATCGAGCATCTCGATTCCGCAACCGCGGCCGTGGTCACGGTCAGCGTCGGCGTGGCCGTCATGTGTCCGGTGCAGGAGGATGGGTTCGGCACCTTGCTGCAACGGGCCGATGCCGCCTTGTACCAGGCCAAGCAACTGGGGCGGGGCCAGGTGGTCGTGTCGGCCGACCGGGACTGATGCCCTGCGCTGCGTATCAGCCCACCTCCGCCTGGCCGCACAGGACGAAATGACAATGACTATCATTTAGTGTGGCAAGGGCGGGTTCAACTGCCGCTGCTGTGCGAAGGGAGCGGCAGATTCGAGTTGCAGAGTAAAAAGATATGTCCATGACAGTCGCTTGGTCGTAAGATGAGAGAAAGCTCACTTCGTCCGTGTCAACATATGCATATGCGCCTCTCGTGTCGGGCAATAGGCAACGGTATCGCGGCCGCTTCCCGGCGCCGCAGGTGCTTGCTTGCGCTTCTGCTCGGGCCCTTGGCGATGGCGCCATCCGGCGCGCAAGCGGACGCGCCACTGTCCGTGACGCTGACCGTCCACGACTATCCCCCTTTCATCGGCATGGACCTGCCCTACGGCGGCTTGCTTACGCGGGTGGTGTTCGAGTCGTTCAAGGCGGCCAATGTCAACGTCAAGTTTGAGCGGGTATCGAGCAACCGCGCCATCACCGGGGTGATGATGGGCTTGTACGACGGCGGCTTCGGCTGGGCCCACACGCCGGAACGCGACCGCAAGTTGCTGTACTCCGAGACGTCGATCTACACCTTCCGCATGGTGTTCTTCCAGCGGCGCGGCATGCAGGCGGAGTGGACCACGCTGGCCGACCTGGCCAAATACCAGATCGGCACAACCCTGGGCGACTATTACTCGGATGAGTTTTCCGCGCTGCACGCCAAGCGCGTCCTGCGGGTGCAGGAGGCCGCCGGCGATCTGAACAATATGCGCAAGCTGCTGCTGGGCCGCATCGACCTGTTTCCGATGGAGCAAGAAGCCGGCAAGATGCTGATCCAGACCGCGCTGACGCCGGCCGAACAGGCGCGCCTGAGTTACCAGTCCAAGCCGATTTCCGCAGTGCCCACCTACCTCGTCTTGCGGCGCGACCTGCCGAATGCGCGCGAACTGCTGGAGCGCTTCGAACAGGGCCATCGGCAGTTGCAGGACAGCGGCCAGTTGGCGCGCATGCAGACGGAGACCCGCAAGGCCGTGTTGTCCGCGGTGAGCCCGAAGGCCTCCGCCCCCTGATAGTCCGCCGCCATCTCACAGGAGAAATGCCATGCCTCCAGATTCCACCTCGGCGACCGCGCCGCTTAGCGCGCTCAGGCTTGCACTGGTTTGCGGCGGCCTTGGTGCCGCGGCGGCGCAGGCCCAGCAAATCGAGCAGGTGGTGGTCACGGCGCAGAAACGCGCGGAAGCGCTGCAAGAGGTGCCGCTCAGCGTGACGGCGCTGGATCAGCGCGAACTGGAACGGATGGGGGTCGAGCACCTGTCGGACCTGGCGCGCCAGACCCCGGGGCTGACGGTGGTGTCGTCGGGTCCGGGCCAGAACATCCTGATCATGCGCGGCATCTCCTCGGTGGCGGGCACCGCCGGCACGGTCGGCTACTACCTGGACGACACGCCGATCGCCGCCTCCAGCAACGCCTCGCTGTTGTCGCTGCGCGGCTTGATCGATCCCGCCATCTTCGACATCGCCCGCGTCGAGGTGCTGCGCGGGCCGCAGGGAAGCCTGTATGGCTCGAGTTCGATGGGCGGCACCGTCAAGTACGTCAGCAGCCAGCCCGACCTGAACAAGTTTGGCGGCAAGGCCAGCGCCGTGTTGTCGCATACCGACGGCGGCGGCTGGAACCAGGAAGGCAATGCCAGCGTCAACGTGCCACTGGGCGAAGGCGCGGCCGCCCTGCGGATCGGGCTCATGTATCGCAACCAGGACGGCTATATCGACCGCTACCCGGTGGCCGTCAACGACATCCTGGCGATCGCGCCGGGCGGCGCGCGCCAGGCCAACGTCAACACCGAACAGACCAGGGGCGCGCGCATCGCCCTGCGGCTGAACCTGGGCGCCGGACTGATCGCGAACGCCTCGTTCTACTACCAGCACATGCTGCTCGGGGCGCCGTTCCAGATCGATGCGCCGCCGGGTGGCCTGGTGCGGTTGCTCCAGACCCGGCTGATGCCGGAACCCAGTGCGCAGAACTCGTCGCTGTCCAATCTCACGCTGCACAAGAGTTTTTCGCGCTACGAGCTGGTGTCGTCGACCTCCTACTACGACCGCCGGGTAGCGGTCGACGAGGATGCCTCCAAGGTGCTGTACTATTTCTTCTCGCCTGTCCCACAGAGTTCGGTCTACCCCGGCGCCATGCATGGCGACTACATCAACCGCGAGTTCACCCAGGAAGTGCGGATGGTGTCCGATTTCAGCGGGCCCCTGCAAATGATCGCCGGCGCCTACTATCACCATGTGGATGCACCGCTGGCCTCGGCGATCCCGGTGCCGGCCGGTTACAACAGCAAATTCGGCACCGACTACGGCAGCTTCTTCACCGGCGCGCGCCAGGCCACGGTGCGTGAAACCGCCTTGTTTGCCGAGGCGGCCTGGCAGCTGACCCCGGCCTGGACTGCGCGGCTGGGCGTGCGCGCCTTCCGCGTCGACCAGGGCTTCGCGCAGCAAGGCGACGGCCTGTTCAACGGCGGCCCGTCGGCCATCACCGGCAGCTCGCGCGATCATGGCTACAACCCCAGGCTGAACCTGTCGTGGCAGGCCGCGCCGGACACCCTGCTGTACGCGACGGCGTCCAAAGGCTATCGTCCGGGCGGCCCCAACAACCCGGCGCCGGCCGCGCTGTGCGCCAGAGAGGTCGCGATGCTGGGCCTGAGCGACAGCGCCTTGCTGACCTTTTCGCCAGACAGCTTGTGGAACTACGAGTTCGGCGCCAAGACCCAATGGCTGGAGCGCCGGCTAACGCTCAACGGCTCGCTCTACAGCATCGATTGGAGCAAGGTGCAGCAGCAGATCGTGCTGCAATGCGGCTTCAATATCACGGCGAACTTTGGCTCGGCGCGCAGCAAGGGGGGCGAACTGGAGGCGGCGTTCCAGGCGACGGCGCGCCTTGCGCTGCGGGCGACGGCGGGCTATACCAGCGCCACGCTTAACAACGATGTGCCCGGCAGCGGTGCGAAGCAAGGCGACACCTTGCTCGACGTGCCGCGCTGGAGCGGCAGCGCTGCGGCCGAATACAACTGGCCGATGGCGGGACGCTATGCGGCTTTCGGCCGGCTGGACGCCACCTACACCGGCGGCGCCAATGCCCTGTACGACCGCGCCAGCCCGTTCTATCGCCGCGGCGGCTACGCGCAACTGAACCTCAGGCTGGGTTGGCAGCCGCTGGGCAGGACGCCGCGCTGGAACGCCGCGCTGTACGTCGACAATTTGCTCGACAAGATCGGCCAGACCGGCCTGCCCGTGGCGATCTCGGCCGACCTGCCGAGCACGCGCCGCATCGCCGTCAGCCGGCCCAGGACGCTGGGCCTCAAGCTGGGCCTGGCGTTCTAGCGCACACGCTACAGGGCGCGGATTTCTTCTTCGGTAAAGCCGGCTTTCAGGCGGGCTTCGATGTTGAACGGGCCGCGCGGCGTCGGCGCCTTGTAGCGGAGCGCCAGTTCGGCATAGGTGGCGCGTGGTTCCAGGCCGCGTTGCTGGCACAGGTGGTTGTACCAGCGGTTGCCGATCTCGACATGGCCGACCTCGTCGCGCAGGATGATGTCCAGGATCGCGGCGGCGTCGCGGTCGCCGGCCTGGGCCAGCTTGGCGCGCAGCGGCGGGATCGCGTCGAGCCCGCGCGCTTCGAGCGTGCGCGGCACCAGCGCCATGCGCGCCAGCACGTCCCCGCTGGTCTTGCCGACCATTTCCCACAGGCTGTCGTGCGCCGGAAAATCGCCATATCGGTAGCCCAGCGTTTGCAAATGCGCGGCCAGCATCGCGAAGTGGGTCGCCTCCTCGGCGGACACGCGCAGCCAGTCGATGTAGTACTCGTGCGGCAGGTCCGGGAAGCGCCACAGGGCGTCGAGCGCCAGGTTGACGGCGTTGAATTCGATGTGGGCCAGCGCGTGGATCAGCATGGCCCTGCCCTCCACCGTTGCCATGGAACGCCGCCCCACCGACAGCGGCGGCACCAGTTCCGGCTTTTCCGGCCGGCCCGGAATGGCGCCGCACGGCACGATGGCGTCCGCCGGCTCCAGCCCGCACTCGCCCGCGCGCGACGCCGCCGCCATCGCGGCGACTGCCGCCACTTTGGCCGCGGGATCGTTCTCCAGCAGGCAATGCAGCGCGTAGGCGCGCAACTCGGTTGGGATGGCCATGGTGTTCCTTGAGGCTTGTAAAGGGACGCAGTGTATCAAATGCGGCCGCAGGAAGCCGTCTAGCTGACGGCCGGCTCCAGCAAGGTCAGGGTTTGCTGCGCCGTGTCCAGCCTGGCGCGCAGGCCGACGGGCAGCGTGAACTGGTGCCGAATGTGGCCGAAGGCGTAGCCCGCCACGGCCGGTCTGGCCAGCGCGGCGGCGGCCAGCAAATGGCCGAACCGCCGCCAGCCGTGGTCTGCCGTCGTTACAGGAACTTGTACTTGAGCAGTACGTTGAGCGCACGCCCCCGCGGATCGGCCACCCGCGGATCCCAGCCGGCGCCCACCACCTCATCCACGTTGTGCGCGGTGAACGGCGGATCGGTGTCGAGCAGGTTCTGGATGCCGAGCGTGATCGTGACGTTCTTGAAGCCGGTGTAGCTGGCCGACAAATCGTACTTGGTGTAGGCCTTCACGTTGGGGTTGAAGCCGGGCGGCGGCGCCGCCTTGCCACCGTCCGGCAGCTGGTCCTTGTAGCCGGTGCTGTAGCTCTGGATCAGCATGCCGCTCCAGTCGCCGCGCGACAGGCTCAGGCTGGCGTTGTGCTTCCAGCGCAGGTACAGGTCGCGGCTGTAGAAGTTGCCGACGTATTCCCGGTAGGGCTGGCCTTCGATCTCGGCGAACTTGAAGCTCTGGGTGTAAGTGCCGTCCAGGTTGAAGGCCCACTTGTAGCTGTCGAGCTTGCCCTCGCCGCGCAGGCTCACGTCGGCGCCGCGGGTCTTGGTGCCGGCCGCGTTGATCCAGCCGGCGTTGACGTAATTGATCGTGTTGTCAGGGTTGCGGATGATGTTCTGCGACAGCAGCGCCGCGTTGGCCAGCACGATCTGCGGCGTGCGGTTCAGGATGCGGTTCTGCGAATTGATGGCCCAGTAGTCGATCGAGGCCGAGTAGCCGCGCACCGGCTCGATCACCACGCCCAGGCTGCCCTGCTTCGAGGTTTCCGGCTTCAGCGCGGGATTGCCGCCGCTGAAATAAGGCAGGCGCGCAATGGCGCAGAAGGCCGGATCGCCGGGATGGCTCGGGCAATACACAGGATCGATGATCCCGTTCGGCAATTCCTGCGACAGCCGGCCGGAATACAGCTGCGTGAAGCTCGGCGCCAGGAAGCCTTTGTTGGCCGAGCCGCGGAACACCAGCATACCGTTCGGCTGATAGCGGAACGAGATCTTCGGATTGGTGGTCGAGCCGAACACGCTGTAGTGGTCGCGGCGCAGGGCCAGCTGGGTTTCCAGCTCCCTGGTGATCGGCACGATCAGCTCGGTGTAGACCGCCTTGATGTCGCGGCTGGCTTCACTCAACGCGGCGTTCCCCGGCGACAGCAGGATCTGCGTGGCGTCGACGTCCTGGGCGAAGTCGTAGCCTTCGCGGCGCAGGTCGAAACCCAGCGCCATCGACACCGGACCAGCCGGCAGCTGCCAGACTTCGCCGGACAGGTTGCCGTCCAGTTGGGTCAAGGTGGTTTTGCCGTGCTGGAAGGCGCCGCTGAATCTGGTCGAATCGACCAGCTGCATGGCTTCCGGCGTCTGGGTCTGCCCGGCGCTCAGCCAGGGGTTGATGATGCCGCTGCCCAGCGCGGCGTAGATCTTGCTGGTGTAGCCGTAGCCGCCGATCAGCGCGGTCTTGGTCGTGCTCTCGCCGTGCGACAGGCCGGCGCGGTAGTCCCACTTGCCGAGCAAAACGCCTTCCGCGCCGATCAGCAGGCGGGCGTTGTCGGTGACGTCTTCCTGCATGCGGTTGCCCCACGGGTTGGCGCGCCATTTGTAGAGGATGGGCTTGGTCTTGTCGAAGCTTGCAATGAAGGCCGACAGATCCTGGTAGTAAGCGCCGCCGACCGGATAGGCATTGCCGTTGGCCAGCGAGGTCTGGATCTGCACCGGGGTGAATTCCGCCGTGGCCTTGTTGTGGCCGTACAGCGCCTCGACCAGCAGCTTGTGATCGGGACTGATTTGCAGCGTGCCGCGCGCGACCGCGTTCAGGCGCTCGACCGGGAAGTTGATGATGTAGTCGGCGCCGTAATCGTAGGCGCAGGAATAGGTGCTGCGGGTGGCCGCCGTGACATCCTTCCACAGCGCGGTCTGGTATTGCGACATGCCGGGTATGGAATCGCACTTGCCCTGGAAGCTGAGCGGGTTCGCCTGCAGATAGGTGGTCGGATCGCCCGGCCGCTTGAAGCCGGTGCCCAGCGCGGTGCCGGCGCCGCTCAGCTGGTTGGCATACGGCGTGCCGGTGGTGTCCGGCGACAGGCCGCGCTCGGGCTGGAAGCCGTTGGCGAAGGCGCGGTCGTGCGAGCTCAGCTTTTCGTTGTTGTCATAGGTGACGCTGCCCATGACGTTGTAGCCCTCCTTCTGCAACGAGCCGATGCCGCCCAACAGCGACAGCCTGCGGTTGGCGCCGCCGCCGTGCTGGGTGAAGTTGTCGTTGAGCGAGACTTCGAGGCCGTGGTAGTCGGTGCGCAAGATGAAGTTGATGACGCCGCCGATGGCGTCGGTGCCGTAGATGGCCGAGGCGCCGTCCTTCAATATCTCCACGCGCTGGATGGCGCCCAGCGGGATCGCGTTCAAGTCGACCGCCTTGGCGCTGGCGCCGAAGGTGGCGATGCGGCGGCCGTTGAGCAGCACCAGGGTGCTGCTCGGGCCGAGCCCGCGCAGGGAGGCATACGAGGCGCCGCCACTGACGCGGTCGGCATCGGCGCCGAAGACGTTGTTCCCGGAAGTCATGTTGTCGGCGCCGGTGCCGTTGGCCGACAGGCTGCGGATCAGCTGTTCGGTGCTGGTGATGCCGGATTTCTCGATGGTGTCGTAGTTGATCACCTGGACCGGCAACGCGCCCTCCTTCGCCAGCCGCTTGATGCTGCTGCCGGTAATTTCCACGCGCTGCATGACGGCGGCGCCTTCCTGGGCGAACGCCGGACCTGTTGCCGGGGCGAACACGCCCATCAGCGCTATCATATGCGCCAGTTTTGTAACCTTCACGGTCTCTCCCTGTGGTGAATCTGAATTCTGTTTTTTCCAGATTAGCGCCTTGCCTCATTGACCAGCCAATGAAATTAGCTTTTGCCGCTATAACTTTTGGTCATGAAGTCGCCTCGAATTGCCCCGTCGTTCCCGCGCAGGCGGGAAACCTTGCCGGGTATCCTGCCCAGCGCTGTATGGATTCCCGCCTGCGCGGGAATGACGCTGACTTCATCACAGCATGCCAGTGCGGGTAACTTTCAGGAAAGGCATTTGTATCTTTTAAACCACATTTCCCTGGAATAAAGACTAGGCGAGCAACTCAGTGAGCAATGCATGGGCGGCCTCGGCGATGCTGGCGGCCAGCTGGCTGGCGCCGTGGGACAGCGGCGCATGGGCCGGCGTCAGCAGATACAGCTGGATCGCGATTTCCGGCGCCCACGGCCGGCTTTGCAGGCGTCCGCGTCCCGATGCGGCAGTGAAGGGATCGACCACCGCCATGCCGCCGCCTGCCTCCACCAGCGAGCGGGCGATCTGGTAGGTCTGCACCACGGTGTGGAAATGCGGCGTGATGCCCTGCGCTTCGCAGGCGGCCAGCACCTGGTCGCCGAGCGGATCGTTGTCGGCGTAGCCGATCAGCTCGCCCTCCAGCGCCGGCGCGCTGAACGGCTGGGCGATTTGCGCGGCGGACCAGCGGCCCGGCGGCGCGATCACCGTCATCACGCCCTGCGCGATCGGCTCGGCGACGATGCCGGGATGGCGCGGGTCCTGCAGCGACAGGCCGAGGTCGGCCTCGCCCAGCCGCAGCGCGTTGACGATCTCGCTGGTGTGATGGGTCGCCAGTTCGCAGCGGGTGTCGGCGAAGGCGCGGCGCCAGTTGCCCATCGCCTGCGGCAGCACGCCGGCGGCCACGGTCGGGGTCGACACCAGGCGGATGGTCTCCACCGCGCGGCCCTTGAGGCTGGCCGCCAGGCGGCGTATGCTTTGCAGGTCGCGGTTCAGTTTTTCGGTTTCGGCGAACAGGCGGTGCGCTTCCGGCCTGGGATACAGCTTGCCGCGCACGCGTTCGAACAGCGGCATGCCCAGTTGCAGTTCGCAGTGCTGCAACACCTTGGTGACGGCTGGCTGCGAGATGTGCAGCACCTGTGCGGCGCCGCTGATGGTGCCGACTTGCATGATCGCGTGAAAAACCTCTATGTGACGCAGCCGCATCTTGCTCTTTCGCTATGACGATGCGCTACTGTAGCAGGAGTGCCGCCCGCACGCTGCCCTCCGTTTGCTCGAGCAGCGCGCGCGCCCGCGCCACCGGAACCTGGCGCAGCAGCACCACGATCGCCGCCTTGACGTGGAAATCGCACTGCTCCAGCACGAAGTGCGCGCTGGCTTCGTCGGCGCCGGTGGCGTGCATGGTCAGCGCCACGGCGCGGCGCAGCAGCTTGGCGTTGCTGGCCTTCATGTCGACCATCAGGTTGCCGTGGACCTTGTGCAGGCGTACCATGATGGCGCTGGAGATGGTGTTGAGGACGATTTTCTGCGAGGTGCCGGCCTTCAGGCGCGTGCTGCCGGAGATGACTTCCGGGCCGGTATCGAGTGTGATGCCGAACCCGGCCCGTTGCGCCACCGGCGCATCGACGTTGTTGGCGATGCCGACGGTGAGCGCGCCGGCGGTGCGGGCGGCGTCCAGCGCCCCCAGCACATACGGCGTGCTGCCGGAGGCGGCCAGCAGCAACACCACGTCATGCGCTCGCGGCAGCAAGGCCGCCAGGTCGAGGAAGCCTTGCTCGCTGTCGTCCTCCGCGCCCTCCACCGCCTGGAACATCGCACCCTTGCCGCCGGCCAGCAGCGACAAGGCGCGCTCGTGCGGCCACGAAAACGTCGGGTGCAGCTCCACGCCGTCGAGCACGCCGAGCCGTCCCGAGGTGCCGGCGCCGACGTAGATCAGCCGTCCGCCGGCGGCGATGCGCGGTACGGCGGCCTCGACCACTGCGGCGATCACGCCGGCTGCGGCGCGCACGGCTGCGACGGCGTTGAGCTGGTCGGCGACCAGCGTCTCGACCAGCGCGGCCACCGGATACTGGTCCAGGCCGGCATGTTCCTGACTGGGGGTTTCGGTTTTGAGCATGTCGAAAGTGTAAGCGTGAAGCTCGCCACGCAGTCATGAAAGCTTGCCGGGCACTCATTCCGAAAAGTTATACAGCAAGTGCCGGTTTTCATTGGCAGGCACGCTGCGCTCACAGTATTCTTGGCCATCGAATCAATTCTAGGGCCACCATGAAACGCGAAATGCAGGCCTTGATGGGGATGTTGCTGATGGCCGGCGCCAGCGGCGGCGGCCTGGCCGCCTCGCTGGACCAGGAGCTGGCCGCCATCGCCGCCGACCCGGCGATGCCGCTGGCCAGCCTGTCGGTGCTGGCTGTGCGCGGCGGCAAGGTGTGCTACCAGTATCAAACCGGCCAGCGCCGCATCGGCGCGGCGGCCGCGCCGGCCAACGCCGACACCATGTACCGCATCGCCTCCGTGTCGAAGATGATGACCACCTTCGGCGTGATGCGGCTGATCGAACAGCACCGGCTGGAGCTCGATGTGGACGTGAGCCGCTATCTCGGCTACCCGCTGCGCAATCCGCACTTCCCCGACCAGCCGATCAGCCTGCGCATGCTGCTGACGCATACCTCGTCCTTGCGCGACGACGCCGGCTATTACTGGGGCGCCGACGTCGCCATCCGCGACCGGCTGACTAGCGGCGCGGCCGGCATGTGGGCCGGCGATCATGGTCCCGGCGGCTATTTCACGTACACCAATCTGAACTGGGGTGTGATCGGCACCATCATGGAGCAAGTCAGCGGCGAGCGTTTCGACCGCCTGATGAAACGCCTGTTGCTGGAACCGATGGGCCTGCACGGCGGCTACCATCCTGCCGACTTCTCGGCCGAGGAAATCGACAACGTGGCGACGCTGTACCGCAAGCGCGCCATCGATGGCGAGGCGTGGAATCCCGACGGCCCTTGGATCGCGCAGGTGGACGACTACGGTGTCCGCCCGCCGGTGGCGCCCGCCGGCCTCGCTGGCTATGTCGCCGGCAGCAACGGCACGCTGTTCAGTCCGACCGGCGGCCTGCGCATCTCGGCCACGGATCTGGGCAAGATCATGCAGATGCTGACCAACCACGGCCGCTATCAGGACCGGCAGATTCTTCAGCCGGAATCGGTGGCGCTGATGTTCAGCCAGCAGTGGAAGCACAACGGCGGCAACGGCGACACCTATCGCGGCCTGTATCACAGCTGGGGTTTGGGCAGCCAGCGCTTCGACGACCAGCGCCTGGTCGAGGGTGGCGGCTTCGGCGCGGTGGGCCATCTGGGCGAGGCCTATGGCTTGATTTCCACCTTCGTGGTCGATCTGCGGCGCGGCAACGGCATGCTGTCGCTGATAGGCGGCACGGGGGCCGACCCGGACAGCAATCCCGGCCGCTATTCAGCGATGACGCGCAGCGAAGAGCGCATCCTGACGGCGCTGTATCGCCACGCCATCCTCGGCCGGTGACGCCATGAGCGAGGTGATCGTCATCGGTGGCGGCGTGGTGGGATTGACTTCCGCATGGTGGCTGGCCGAGGCCGGCTATCGCGTGACGCTGGTGGAGCGTGAGGCCGAGATCGGCAGCATGGCCAGCTATCGCAACGGCGGGCAGCTCAGCTATCGCTACGTGTCGCCGCTGGCCGACGCCGGCGTGCCGCTGAAGGCCTTGCGGTGGCTGTTTCAAGCGGACGGTCCTCTGCGCTTCCGGCCGGAGGCGGACTGGCGGCAGTGGCGCTGGCTGGCGCAATTCCTTGGCAACTGCAACGCCGACGCCAACCGGCGTACCACCGCCACACTGCTGCAACTTGGGGCCTTGAGCCGGCAGGCGATGCACGACTTGTCGCTGCAGCTGCCGCTGGCGGACTTCGCCTGGCGCGAGGCCGGCAAGCTGGTGGTGTATCGCAGCGCCCGCCAGTTCGAGCACGCCGCCGCGCTGGCCGCCGTCGACGCCGAGGTGTTGACACCGGCCGCCACGGCACTGCGCGAGCCGGCGCTGGCGGCGCTGCAAGGCGATCTGGCCGGCGGCATCTTCAATCCCGGCGAGGCGGTGGCCGATTGCCACGCGTTCTGTGTGCAGTTGATGCAACGCTTGCAAAACCATCCCAATTTCAAAGGCGTGCTGCATCGCGATGTGACTGGAATTCGGGCCGATCGCGGCAAGGTGGCGTGGCTGTGCACCGCCGCCGGGCCGCTGCGGGCCGACCATTTCGTGCTGGCGGCGGGAATTCGGAGTCGCGACCTGGCGGCGACTGCTGCCATCCACCTGCCGCTGTATCCGCTCAAAGGCTACAGCCTGAGCGCGCCGATCCGTGCCGGCGACGTGGCGCCGGAGATCAGCGTGACCGACTTTGAACGCAAGGTGCTGTACGCGCGCATAGGCTCGCAGTTGCGCGTGGCGGCGATGGTGGACATGGTGGGCGCCGACACGCGCATCAATCGGCGTCGCGTGCAGGGGCTGGTGCGGCTGGCGAAGGAAGCCATGCCCGGCGCGGCGGATTACGACCATGCCGACGCGTGGACGGGCCTGCGTCCTGCCACGCCGAGCGGCGCGCCCATCATCGGCGCCACGCGCTACGCAAATCTCTGGCTGAATGTGGGGCATGGCCCGCTGGGATTCACCTTTGCCTGCGGCACCGCCAGCCTGCTGGCGGGCATGCTGCGCGGCGCGCCAGCGCCCATCGCGCTCGATGGCCTGACGCTGCATGCCGGTCATTCCCGCGCACGCGGGAATCCATGCTGAACATCCGCGCCGAAGCAGCATGGACTCCCGCCATCGCGGCAGCGACGGCTTAGCGGGGCTGGAACAGGCGCAGGATGCTGGAGAAATCTTCCTGCCCGTGGCCTTGCTGCTGGTGCAGTTGGAACAGCTGGCGCGCCAGGCTGCCCAGCGGCGTGACCGCCTGCGCCGATTGCGCCGCCTGCTGCGACAGGCCCAGGTCCTTCAACATCAGCGAGGTGCCGAAGCCGCCCGCATAGCCGCGCGACGCCGGCACGTTGTCCATCACGCCTGGCCATGGGTTGTACAGTTCCAGCGCCCAGTTGCGGCCCGAGCTCTTGGCCATGATGTCCGACAGCACTTTCGGATCGAGGCCATGGGCGACGCCCAGGTTCAAGGCTTCCGCCGTGCCCGCCATCAGTATCCCCAGCAGCATGTTGTTGCAGATCTTGGCGACCTGGCCAGCGCCCGGGCCGCCGGCATGGAAGATGTTCTTGCCCATCTGCTGCAGCACGGGCCGGGCGCGCTCCAGCGCTTCCGTCTCGCCGCCGACGATAAAGGTCAGCGTGCCGGCGGCCGCGCCGGCGGTGCCGCCCGAGACCGGCGCATCGATCATCGCCAGGCCGAGCTTGGTTGCGGCGGCAGCCACCTCGCGCGCGGCGTCGGCGGCGATGGTGCTGCAATCGATGAACAGCGCGTTGGCGGCGGCATGGGCCAGGATGCCCTGCTCACCCAGATACAGTTCGCGCACATGGCGGTCGGCCGGCAGCATGGTGATCACCACGTCCGCCTCGCGCACCGCTGCGACGGCCGATGCGGCGAGGCTTGCGCCAGCGCCGTGCAGGCTCTCCATGGCCGCCGCCGACAAGTCGAACACCGACACCGTGCGGCCCGCGCGCAGCAGGTTGTGCGCCATCGGCGCGCCCATATTGCCCAGCCCGATAAAAGCGATATGCATATTGTCTCCTTGTTAGTATAAGTCCGCCAACGGATGCTGCGGGCCCGGCGCCTCGAAGAATTCGCCGACCCTGGCCAGGGCCTCGTCCAGCGTGGATGGCGACCATTGCGGCGCATAGTCCTTCTCCACCAGCAGCGCGCGCACGCCTTCCGCGAAATCCGGATGGGCGCAGCATTGCAGGGCGACGATCAGTTCGAGCCGGAACACATCGGCCAGGCTGAGGTGGCGGCTGCGTCGCTGCATCTCCCACACCAGCGCCACCGACGACGGCGCGCCCTTCGCCAGCGCCGCCGCCGCGCGTTGCAGCCAGACCGACTCGCCCTGGTAGCCGGTGATGGCGGCCACCACCTCGTTCAGTTCGCGGCTGGCGGTCATCGCCGTGATGGTATCCCAGTTCTGGCGGAGCTCCGATACCGGCAGCGATTCAGACGCCAGGCTCAGCGAACGTAGCAGCCGGTCCACCACCACGGCGGCATCGGCGTTCCATTCGGCGGCGCACAAGGCTTCGACCACGGCGCCGCGTTGTTCTTGCGGCAGGAAATAGTCGCCCAGACCGGTGAACAGCGCGTCGTGCGCGTTCAGCGAGGCGCCGGTCAGGCCGAGGAACAGGCCGCTGCGGCCCGGCATGCGCGGCAGGAACCAGCTGCCGCCCACATCCGGGAACAGGCCGATGGTGATCTCCGGCATGGCGATGCGGGTGGTCGGCGTGAGCACGCGGTGGCTGCCGCCCGCCAGCAAGCCCAGCCCGCCTCCCATGACGATACCGCCGCCCCACACCACCAGCGGTTTCGGATAGGTATGGATCAGGTGGTCGAGCCGGTATTCCTCGCTGAAGAACGCCTGCGCCAGCTGGTTGGGCATGGCGCCGGGTTCGGCCAGGATGGCGTTGCGCAGCGTGCGCACGTCGCCGCCGGCGCAAAAGGCTTTGTCGGTGCTCGACTGCAGCACGACGCAGGCGACCGCCTCGTCCCTGGCCCAGTCCTGCAGGGCCATGTGGAGCATGCGTATCATGTTCAAGGTCAGCGCGTGCAGCGACGTGGGGGCGTTCAGCGTGGCGACGCCGATGCGCTTGCCGCCGGCCGCTACGCGCGCTTCGAGCAACACCGCCGGTGTATTTTCCAGAGTGACCGTCTCACGCATTGGACCACCGTGCGGTACGTTTTTCCAGGAAGGCCTGCACGCCCTCTTTTTGATCCTGCGTGTCGAACAAATCGACGAAGCGTTCGCGTTCCCGCGGCAGCATGTGCTGCGGCGGCAGGCTGCGCGCGCCCTGTATCAACGCCTTGCAGGCGGTGACGCTGCCCGGGCTCTGGCGCCAGGATTTTTCGGCCAGGGCCAGCGCCGCATCCAATCCGGTGCCGGTGGCGACCACTTCCTCCACCAGCCCGATCGCCAGCGCGCGCTGGGCGTCGATGCGTTCGCCGCACAAGATCATGCGCTTGGCCCAGCCCTCGCCGACCAGCCACGACAATTGCTGGGTGCCGCCGGCACACGGCAGCAGGCCGACCGCCGCTTCCGGCAGGGCCATTTGCGCGTGCTCCTCGGCGATGCGGATATCGCAGGCCAATGCGCACTCCAGCCCGCCCCCCATGGCGTAGCCGTTGATCGCCGCGATGCTGACGCCGCGGAAGCCGGACAAGGCTTCGAACGCCTTGCCGAAGCGCTGCGCCATCGCGCGCGCCACGGCCTTGTCGCCGTCGGCGAACAGTTTCAGGTCGGCGCCGGCCGAGAAGAACTTGGCGCCGCCGCCGGTGATCACCAGCGCGTAGATGTCGCGCTCGGCGTTCAGGTCGGCCACCAGTTCGGCCAGCGCCGCCAGGCTTGCCAGCGTCCATGTGTGGGCTGGCGGGTTGTCGAGCGTGACGATGGCCGTGTGCTGGCGCCGTTCGACTTGCAGGTTTGCGTAGGTTTTATTCATTTGATGTTCTCCGTGGCGCCCTCGCGCAGGATGGCCCTGCCGACGATGAGGCGCATGATTTCATTGGTTCCTTCGAGGATTTGATGCACCCGCGTGTCGCGCACGTGGCGCTCCAGCGGGTACTCGCGGATGTAGCCGTAGCCACCGTGCAGCTGCAGCGCTTCGTTGGCGACGGCGAAGCCGGCGTCGGTGGCGAAGCGCTTGGCCATGGCGCAGTAGACGCTGGCGTCCGGACTTTCCCGGTCCAGCTTCCACGCGGCCAGCCGCACCATCTGGCGCGCGGCGACCAGCTCGGTCACCATGTCGGCCAGCTTGAATTGCAGGGCCTGGAACTGCGCCAGCTCGCGGCCGAACTGGATGCGTTCCTTCAGATGATTGCCGGCGCGTGCCAGCGCCGCTTGCGCCGTGCCGACCGAGCAGGCGGCGATGTTGATGCGGCCGCCGTCCAGGCCCTTCATCGCGATGGCGAAGCCCTGGCCCGGCTCGCCGAGCAGGTTGGCGGCCGGGAGCGCCACGTTGTCGAAGTGGATGGCGCAGGTGGGCTGGCTTTTCCAGCCCATCTTCTCTTCGTTCCTGCCGAATCTGATGCCGGGCGTGTCGGCCGGCACCGCGAAGGCCGAGATGCCGGCCGCGCCGCTGTCGCCGGTGCGCGCCATCACCACCAGCAGCTCGGTGCTGCCGGCGCCCGAGATGAAGGCCTTGCTGCCGTTGAGCAGATAGCGCTCGCCGTGGCGTTCGGCGCGGGTGCGCAGCGAGGCCGCGTCCGAGCCGGCTTGCGCCTCGGTCAGGCAGTAGCTGGCCAGCGCCTGGCCGCTGGCCAGACGCGGCACCCAGTGCTCGCGCACGGCCTGGCTGCCCCAGCGCGCCACCATCCAGGTCGCCATGTTGTGGATCGACAGGAAGGCGCTGGTGGAGGTGCAGCCGGCGGCCAGCTCTTCGAAGACGATGGAGGCGTCCAGCCGCGACAGGCCGAGCCCGCCCAGGTGCTGCGGCGTGTACATGCCGCAGAAGCCGAGCTCGCCGGCTTTCGCCAGCGTGTCGCGGCAGAAGTAGCCGTCGGCGTCCCAGCGGGCGGCGTTGGGCGTGAGCTCGCCCTCGGCAAACTCGCGCGCCGCCTGCTGGAAGGCTTGCTGCTCTGCGTCGAGCGCGAAGTCCATGCTCATTACTTCAGGCTGATGGTGGTGTTGACCTGGCCGACCGAGGCGGCGTCCGCAAACCAGCGCTGGGTGATGGTCTGGGTCTGGGTGTAGAACAACACCACTTGCTTGCCGTACGGTCCCAGGTCGCCCAGCTTGGAGCCGCGCGAGCCGGTAAAGCTGAACAGCGGGACCGGCACCGGAATCGGCACGTTGATGCCGACCTGGCCGACGTCGATGTCTTCCTGGAACTTGCGGGCGGCGGCGCCGCTTTGCGTGAACAGCGCGGTGCCGTTGCCGTTCGGGTTGGCGTTGACCAGGGCGATGGCGTCGTCCAGCGTGTCGGCCTCGACCACGATCAGCACCGGTCCGAAGATCTCCTGGTCGTACACCGCCATGCCGGGCTTGACGCCGGACAGGATGGTCGGGCCGATGAAATTGCCGTTCGGGTAGCCGTCGACCTTGACGGCGCGGCCGTCCAGCGCCAGCCGGGCGCCCTGCTCCAGGCCCTTGCCGATCAGCGCCAGCACGCGCGCCTTGGCGGCGCAGGAGATGACGGGGCCGAGGTCGGGATTGTCCTTGCCGGCGCCGACCGACAGCGCAGCGGCCTTCCGCACCAGCTCCGGCAGCCATGTGCGGGCCTCGCCCACCAGCACCGCGACCGACGCCGCCATGCAGCGCTGGCCGGCGGCGCCGAAGCCTGCGCCCAGCAGCTGGTTCAGGGTTTGTTGCTTATTCGCGTCCGGCAGCACGACGGCGTGGTTCTTGGCGCCCATCATGCATTGGGCGCGCTTGCCGGACAGCGTGGCGCGTTCATACACATGCTTGCCGACATGGCTGGAGCCGACAAAGGACACGGCGCGGACATCGGCATGGTCGCACAGCGCGTTGACCACTTCCTCGCCGCCGTGCACCACGTTCAGCACGCCGGCCGGAATGCCGGCTTCCAGCGCCAGCCTGACCAGCTTGACCGTCACCAGCGGGTCCTGCTCGGACGGCTTGAGCACGAAGGTGTTGCCGCAGGCGATGGCCATCGGGAACATCCACAGCGGAATCATGGCCGGGAAGTTGAACGGCGTGATGCCGGCGCACACGCCCAGCGGTTGCAGCACGCTGTAGGTGTCGACGCCGCCGGCCACATTCTGCGCGAACTCGCCCATCTGCAGGGAGCCGATGTTGGCGGCGTGCTCGACCACTTCCAGGCCGCGGAAGACGTCGCCCTCGGCGTCGAGCAGGGTCTTGCCCTGTTCGGCGGTCAGCGTGGCGGCCAGGTCGGCCATGTTTTCGCGGATCAGCTGCTGGTATTTGAGGAAGATGCGGGCGCGCGCGCCGATCGGCGTCTTGCGCCAGGTTTTGAAGGCGCGCTGGCCGGCGGAGACCGCCTGCGCCACTTCATCCGCGGTGGCGAACGGCACGCGGGCCAGCACTTCCTGGGTGGCCGGATTGACGACATCGCGCCAAACGGTGGTGCGGGATTCGACCCATTCGCCGTTAATCAGCAGGGGTACGGTGGGGATGGCTGTGGTCATTGTCGGTCTCCTGGTGGTGTTTCAAAAGCTTGCGTTTTTTGCCAATTGTTTGCATTATTCGCTCATTGCAAACAAGCGTAAAGACGTAAAAATGCGAGGAATTGCGAAGTTGATGCCGGAATTTTGCGAAGGTTGCGAAGATGTCTAAGGTTTTCATGGGGGTGCGTTTGCAACGCTTGCGGGAGGAGCGCAAGCTGACCCAGGCCGCACTGGCCAAGCTGCTGGACATTTCGCCCAGCTACCTGAACCAGATCGAGCGCAACCAGCGGCCGCTGACCGTGTCCATCCTGCTGCGGGTGGGCGCGGTGCTGGGCGTGGACCCGCAGATTTTTTCCGAGCACGACAGCGCCGGGCTGGTGGCCGACCTGCGCGATGCGTTCAGCGAGCTGCCGGATGCCGATACCTCGCTGGCGGAACTGAAGACGCTGGTCGAGAACATGCCGGGCGTGGCGCGCGCCATCGTACAGATGCAGAGCCGCTACCGCATGGTGGCCGGGCGCGCGGCGGCGCTGGAATCGCAGTTCGACGACGGCAACCGCGGCATCAGCGTGGCGCCGCCCTCGGTCGATGAGGAAGTGCGCGATTACCTGAACCAGCGCCAGAACTATATCGATGAGCTCGATCGCGCCGCCGAGCTGCAGCTGGACCCGGATGCCGCAGCCTTGCAGCGCCGGCTGGCTGAGCGGCATGGCGTGACGGTGCTGGCCTCGCATGGGGCCGGGCTGCCGGCGGCGCGGCGACAATATGATCCAGATCAAAAAATCCTTTGGCTGCCCGATACGATCACCGCAGGGCAACGGGCGTTCCAGATGGCGGCGCAGTTGGGCTTGCTGGAACAGGGGGAGACGATAGCGTCGCTGGTGCGGGCGGCATCGTTTTCCAGCGACGCGACGCGGGATGGCGCGCGCCTGGCGCTGTCGAACTACTTTGCCGGGGCGGCAAGGCTGCCCTATCGCCGCTTTCTGGCGGCGGCCGAGGCTTGCGGCTACGATATCGAGTTGCTGGCGCGGCAGTTCGGCGTCAGCTTCGAGGCGGTTTGCCACCGGCTCAGCACCATGCAGCGTCCGGGATTTGCCGGCTTGCCGGTGTTTTTCGTGCGCGTGGACCGGGCCGGAAATATTTCCAAGCGGCAGTCGGCGGCGGCCTTCCACTTTTCCCGCGCGGGCGGCACTTGTCCGCTGTGGGTGGTGTATGAGGCGTTCAGCCTGCCCGGCCAGGTGCTGCGGCAGGTGGCGCGCATGCCGGACGGCAGCACCCATCTGTGGATCGCACGCCAGGTCAGCAGCGGGCCGGCCGGCTTCATGGCGCCGGGCAAGTCGTTTGCCATCGCGCTGGGCTGCGATATCAGCCAGGCGCAGCGCATGGTGTACGCCAGGGGGCTGGACCTGGCCAATCCCGGCGTCGCCACGCCCATCGGCAACGGTTGCAAAGTCTGCGAGCGCAATGACTGTCCGCAGCGGGCCTTTCCGTCCATCTTGCGACAAAAACCTGTGGCCGTCCGGCCGGCATAGCAAATCGACATCGCCTCGCGCTACAATCCTGTATGCAACTAGGATTTCTCCATGATACATAGCCAGCCGTCCCCGGAGCTGCCGCAGATGGCGCGCGCCGTGTCGGTGCGACGCCTGTTCCGGCACGGCGACCGTAGCGAACGGCTGTCGATCTCGACGCTGTGGCTGCTGTCGCTGGCCGCCAGTATCGGGCTCGGGCTGGCTTCCGTGATCTACAAATGGTCCGGCCTGCCGGTGCGGCTGGGCGGGGTCGAGCTGTACATCACCGTTTATCCGCCGCTGGTGATCTGCCTGCTGTGGACACTCACCTGCGGCTGGTGGTGGGGCGCCATTCCTGCCTTTCTGGCGACGTTGACGCTGGCCCTGTACGGCGGCATGCCGCTGGCCTGGGCGCTGCTGTTCAGCGCCGCCAATCCGCTCGGCTTTGCGGTCATGGGGCTGGGTTACCGGGCCATTTCCATCAGCCGGCGCTTGACCACCGTGGGGGCGATGCTGTTTTATGTGCAGCTGGCGTTCGTCGGGGCGATCTTCAGTTCCAGCGGCGCGCTGGTCTGGTGCTACACCAACCGCATCGACTCCACCGCGCTGCTGCCGATCTGGCAGGGCTGGTGGCTGGGCGCCTTCCTGCAAAGCGTGTTGCTCTGCGCGCCGGTATTGGCGCTGATGTGGCCGCGGCTGGAGCGCTGGCAGCAGCAGAGGCCGCAACTGCTGGTGGACGCCAGCCGCGATCCGCGCGGTTCCGTGCTGCGCTGGCTCGGCTGCGTGACGGTCGGCGTGCTGGTCTACGGTTTCGTTACCCTGCAACTGGCCGACAATCTGCTGCAGGCACAGGCGGCCGGCATTCCCGCGGCGCTGGCGCGGGCGCTGGCGGTGGCGCGCGATACGACCTGGGCGTTTTACTGGGTGTTCGCGCTGATCGTCGTGTTTATCGCCGTGTTCGGCTATCACATGTTCCTGCACTGGCAGTCCCTGACCAACCAGTTGCTGACCGACTTGCGCCATGCGAACCAGCGGCTGTACATGCTGGCCGGCACCGACAGCCTGACCGGGCTGCACAACCGGCGCGTGGCGGACGAGCGCATCGCCGCCGAATGGCATCGGGCCCAGCGGCTCGGGGCGCAAGCGGCGCTGGTGATGGTCGATATCGACCACTTCAAGCAGATCAACGACCGCCACGGCCACCCGGTCGGCGATGAGGCGATCCGGGTGCTGGCGGCGGCGATCCGCGCCCTGTCGCGCGAGGTCGACTGCGCCTGCCGCTACGGCGGCGAGGAATTCGTCATCATCCTGCCGCAAGCCGACGCCGAAGGCGCCTACTACTTCGCCGAACGCCTGCGCAGCCGCGTGGCGGCGGCGCCGGTGGCCAGCGAGCACGGCGCTTTCCACTTCACGGTCAGCGTCGGCATCGCGCTCGTCAATCCAGAAGACCCCGGTCATGAAGCGTGGATAGAACGCAGCGACCACGCGCTGTACCGTGCCAAGCGGGACGGCCGCAACCGGGTGGTGGCCGCGGCGGCCTGAGTTTGGTTCCCCAGGAACTCAGTGCTGTCCTACAGCCACACCGCTCGCGCACCTATAGCTGTACCAGCTCGCTCCAAGCATGATGAGTGTTGTCACCTCGTTATCCAACGCGGGACCTTACTCACCATCTGGAGACCAACATGAGCTACCTAGACCGCGATACCTATGGCATTTACAGCGATACCTCGGCCGGCCCCGGCCCTCGGCTGATGGGCGCCGACACACTGATCGGCGAAGACGTTTACAACCTCCAGGATGAAGACCTGGGCGACATCAAGGAAATCATGCTCGACATGCGCCAGGGCAGCGTCGCCTATGCGGTGTTGTCGTTCGGCGGCTGGCTGGGCATGGGCGACAAGCTGTTCGCTGTCCCCTGGCAGGCTTTGCAACTGGACAGCGCCAACAAACGTTTCCTGCTGGACGTGTCCAAGGAGCACCTGAAGAACGCCCCCGGCTTCAACAAGGATAACTGGCCCGACATGGCCAGCGCCGAGTTCAGCACCCTGATCCACAACTTCTACGGCACCCAGCAGAACATGGCCGGCGCCCGCACCGCCAGCGGCAGCGTGATGGGCACCGGCACCGGCAGCCTGCAAAGCGATCCTGGCGCCAGCGCCAGCCGCACCACCCCTGGCAGCAGCGGCAGCAGCAGCGGCAACCTGTAGCGGCTGGCCCGCAGGACGCGCAGATTGGCTCGTCAAGGCATGCGATTGCAAGCGTGCCTGACGGGCATCTCTGGTCTAATTGTTGCATCGACAGCAATTAGACCCGCCATGCAAAAATCCTACGCCCTTCCCCTGATCGCGCTGGCGCTGTGCGCCGGCACCCTCCCCGCCCTCGCCTTCGAACCGCTGCCGCCGGAAACCATGGACGACGCCCGCGTCTTCAAGGTCGAGATCTTGCAGGTCACCGACATCGAGCCTTACCAGCAGGCCTACACCGGCTTTCTCAAGTCGCTGCAGGACAGCGGCCTGGTCGAAGGCAAGAACCTGAGCATCAACCGCGTGGCGATCGACTTCGACGTCGAAAAAGGCGGCTTCTGGAACCGCCTGGGCGTGTTGCTGCGCATCCGCCAGGAAACCAGTCGCATCGTCATCGCCAAGCCGGACCTGGTGTTGACCATCGGCACGCCGGCCACCAAGTATGCGCGCGGCATGCTGGTCGACGCCCATATCCCGCTGGTGTTCACGGCGGTGGCCAATCCCGAGGATGCCGGCTGCGTGTCGCTGGTGGACGGCGGCGAAGGCGCGACCGGCTCCACCTTGTACACCGACATGTCCGACACGCTGAAACTGGTGCGCGACGTGTTTCCCAATGCGCACCGGATCGGCATGGTGCACACCGACGATGAAAACGGCGTCGCCAACGTCGCGGCGGCGGCCCGCGACGGCAAGCCGTTGGGACTGGACGTCAGCCCACGGCTGGTGAACAAGGCCGACCCGATCGCGCCGACGCTGAAGGAACTGTATAACGGCGGTCGCGGCGTCGATCTGTTCGCCGTGCCGCTGGACACTTACTACGGCCTGCACCGTTACGAGGCGGCGATCGACCTGGGCGATTTCGGCATCGAGAACAAGGTGCCGGTGGTCACGCTGGCGATGGTGCGCGTGCCGGGCGCGGCGCTGTACGTGGGCGCCGATTTCACCCAGGTCGGCCGGCTGGCCGGCAACCAGGCGGCCAAGATCCTGCAGCGCCACACCAAGCCGGACGTGCTGCCCATCCTGCGCCAGATGACGCCGACAGTGATGGTGGACCCGGCGCGCATGGCGGCCTTGAAGATTACCCTGCCGGCCGCGATGGTGGCCCACAAGACCGAGACCAGCAGCGGTTTCTGGCAGATCGACATGGCCCGGTAGGCGCACCAATAGCGGGCATTTTTCCTGGCACGTTTCTTGATAGTAAAGAAATGTACTCACCAGGGAATGTTCGACATGGCTAAATTCTTCAACGAAATGACCGCCGACGGGCTGGCCCATCATGCCAGCGCCGAGGTGCGTGACCACTACCGCGAGTTTTGCGGCTGGCTGCAGCGCCAGCCGGCCGAGACCATCGAGCGCAAGCGGGCCGAGGCCGACCTGACCTTCCGCCGGGTCGGCATCACCTTCGCCGTCTATGGCGACGATGCCGGCACCGAGCGGCTGATCCCCTTCGATACGATACCGCGCATTATCCCGGCGGCCGAATGGAAGCAGCTGCAAACCGGGCTGGTGCAACGGGTCCAGGCCCTGAACATGTTCATCCATGATATTTATCATGACCAGAACATCATCAAGGCCGGCATCATCCCCGCCGAGCAAATCTACAAGAACGCCCAGTACCGGCCGGAGATGCAGGGCATCAAGGTCGCGTCGGACATCTATGCGCACATCGCCGGGGTCGACATCGTGCGCGCCGGCCAGGGCGAGTTCTACGTGCTGGAGGACAACCTGCGGGTGCCGTCCGGGGTCTCCTACATGCTGGAAGACCGCAAGATGATGATGCGGCTGTTCCCGGAACTGTTCGCCCGCAACAAGATCGCGCCAGTCGACCACTATCCCGACTTGCTGCTCGATAACCTGCGCTCGGTGGCGCCGATGGGCATCACCGACCCCACCGTGGTCGTCATGACGCCGGGCATGTACAACTCCGCCTACTTCGAACACGCCTTCCTGGCCCAGCAGATGGGCGTGGAACTGGTCGAGGGCAAGGATTTGTTTGTCAGCGACAACACCGTGTTCATGCGCACCACGCGCGGCCCCAAGCGGGTGGACGTGATCTATCGCCGCCTGGACGACGATTTCCTCGATCCGCTGGCGTTCCGGCCGGATTCTTCGCTGGGCGTGCCGGGCTTGCTGTCGGTGTACCGCGCCGGGCGCGTCACCTTGGCCAACGCCATCGGCACCGGGGTGGCGGACGACAAGTCGATCTATCCCTTTGTGCCCGACATGATCAAATTCTATCTGTCCGAGCAGCCGGTGCTGAACAATGTGCCGACCTACCAATGCCGCAAGAGGGAAGACCTGGCCTACACGCTGGCCAACCTGCCCGAGCTGGTGGTCAAGGAGGTGCACGGCGCCGGCGGCTACGGCATGCTGGTCGGACCGGCCTCGACCCGGCAGCAGATCGAAGACTTCCGCCGGCGACTGATCGCCAACCCGGACGGCTACATCGCCCAGCCGACGCTGGCGTTGTCGGCCTGCCCTACCTATGTGGAAAGCGGCATCGCGCCGCGCCACATCGATCTGCGCCCCTTTGTGTTGTCCGGCAAGACCATTTCGATGGTGCCGGGCGGGCTGACCCGTGTGGCCCTGCAGGAAGGCTCGCTGGTGGTGAACTCGTCGCAAGGCGGCGGCACCAAGGACACCTGGATTTTGGAACGCTAAGGAGAGCCCATGTTAAGCCGTACCGCCGATCACCTGTTCTGGATGGCGCGCTACACCGAGCGCGCCGAAAACACCGCCCGCATGCTCGATGTCAACGTGCAGACGTCGATGCTGCCGCAATCGGACGAGGAAAACGCCCACGGCTGGCGCGCCATGCTCGGCATCTCCGAGCTGCAGTCCGCGTTCGACCGCAAGTACGATACGCTGGAGGCGCGTGCCGTCATCGATTTCATGGTGCGCGACCCGGACAATCCGTCCTCCATCGTGGCCTGCCTGACCGAGGCGCGCGAGAACGCCCGCGCCGTGCGCGGCACGCTGACCACGGAGGTATGGGAGATCCAGAACCAGACCTGGCTCGACATGCAGAAACGGCTGGACAGCGATCTGCTGGAAAACGATCCCAGCAAGTTCTTCGAGTGGGTCAAGTTCCGCTCGCATTTGTCGCGCGGCGTCACCGTTGGCACCATGTTGCGCGACGAAGCCGTGCATTTCATCCGGCTTGGCACCTTCCTGGAGCGGGCCGACAACACCGCCCGCATCCTCGACGTCAAGTTCCACGGCGGTGGCGCGGAAAGTACCGGCGAGGCCATGACGCAGCGCGATTTCTACTACTGGGGCGCGTTGTTGCGCTCGGTGTCCGGCTTCGAGATCTACCGCAAGGTGTATCGCGACGTCATCACCCCGGCCCGCATCGCCGAGCTGCTGATGATGCGCGGCGACATGCCGCGTTCCTTGCTGGCCTGCATGGACGAAGTGGTGCAGAACCTGCGCGAGGTGCGCAACGACGTTTCCGCCGATACGGAACGCTTCGCCGGCAGGCTGCGGGCCGAACTGCAATTCGGCAAGATCGACGACATCCTGGCGACTGGCCTGCACGATACCCTGACCGGCTTCCTGGCCGACATCAACCAATTGGGCAATCGCGTCAGCCGCGACTTCCTGGTGCCGCTGGCGGCTTGAAGCGAGACATTCCATGCAACTGAGCATCCGTCACCAAACGCGCTACACCTACACCACGCCGCTGGCCTACACCATCCAGCAGCTGCATCTGACGCCGCGCGCCGAGGCGCAGCAGCACGTGCTGTCGTGGAACATCGCCATGCCGGGCCATGTGCACGCCTACACCGACGCCTACGGCAACCTGTCGCACATGATGACGATGAACCTGCCGCACCAGGGGCTGACCATCGTGGCCGGCGGCGTGATCGAGACCACCAGCCCGAAACAGGGGCGGATACCAAACGGCGACAGCCTGTCGCCGCTGATCTACACGGTGTCGACCCGGCTGACCGAGCCCACGCCCGGCATCCTGGAACTGGCGGCGTCCTGCCTGCCGGACGGCAAGGCGCAGACCAAGGACTTGATCCGCCTGGCGGAGCACATCTTTGGTGCGGTCCGGTATCAAAGCGGTGCGACCGCCGTCACCACCACCGCCAGCGACGCGCTGGCGCTGGGCGAAGGCGTGTGCCAGGATCACGCGCACCTGTTCCTGGCCTGCTGTCACGCGCACGGGATACCGGCGCGCTACGTGTCCGGCTACATCGACCCGGAAACCAGCGACCACGCCGCCAGCCATGCCTGGGTGGACGCCTGGGCCGAGGACCGGGATTACACCGGCTGGGTCAGCATCGATGTGACCCACGCGCGGCTGATGACGGACGCCTATTGCCGCCTGGCCATCGGCCGCGACTACGACGCGGCGGCGCCGGTGCGCGGCGTGCGGCGCGGCGGCGGCACCGAATCGATGAGCGTGGACGTGCAGATCGTGCCGCAATAGATAGGGCCGCAACCCCGGGGTACAATCATAATTATTCCAATCAACAACTTGCAACGATGACCTATTGTGTGGGCATGCGCCTCAATGCCGGGCTGGTTTTTCTATCGGATTCCCGTACCAACGCTGGCGTGGACCAGGTCGGCACGTTCCGCAAGATGAGCGTGTTTGAGATTCCGGGCGAACGCATGATGGTGATGATGACCGCCGGAAATCTGTCGATCTCGCAATCGATACGCCAGCTGGTGTCCGAACAGCAGAACGCCGACGGCCGCAGCATCTGGACCGCCGGCAGCATGCACGAGGCGGCCCGCCTGCTGGGCGACGCCGTGCGCAGGGTGCACGAGCGCGACGCCAAGGCGTTGGCCGAGTTCGGCATCGAGTTCAATGTCAGCATCATTTTCGGCGGTCAGATCAAGGGCGAACGCTGCCGTTTGTTCCAGATCTATTCGGCCGGCAATTTCATCGAATCCCACGATGAAAATACCTATTTCCAGATCGGCGAGGCCAAGTACGGCAAACCGATCATCGACCGCGTGGTCTCCCCGGCCACCAGCCTGGACGATGCCGCCAAATGTGCGCTCATTTCGATGGACTCGACCTTGCGTTCGAATGTGTCGGTCGGGCTGCCGCTGGATTTGCTGGTCTATGAGACGGAAAAGCTCGCGGTCACCCATTTCGTCACCATCGACGAGCGCAACCAGTATTTCCAGATGATACGCAACACCTGGGGCCATCAATTGAAGCGGGTATTCGAAGGGCTGGACCCTCCGGTCTGGGACGCCGCGCCCGAGGCGACCAGCAATGTGCTGCATTCGGCCCAGGCCGGCGGCAAGCCGGTGCGCGTGGCGCCGCCGGCGACGGTGGCGATGCCGCCGCTGTCGAACACGCCCTTGCAGACGCTCACGCAACAGTTCTATGACGGGCAACAGTAACACCAGCGTTGCGGAAAGAGTATGATGCAGGGAGTTTTCACCTCACACGGAGCGATGCATGTCCGACGCCTTACCGCCGTTAGCCGAAGAACAAATCTTTTCGGTCGATACCTTGCTCAAGTACATGGGCAATGACGATAAGGCGCTGGCCGTAGTCTCGAAGATCGTGCGCGACGCCTGCGCGCCCGGCATGGCGCCGCTGCAACAAGCCGCCGTCGCCCTGCGCGAGGAACGTTATACTGACGCAGGGAAAATCCTGCACAGTCTGCGGGGATCGATAGGCACGCTGGGCGCCAAGCGCCTGGTGGCTTCGTCGCTCAAGCTGGAGCAGGCCATCGCAGGGCGCCTGCTGGACCAGGTGCCCGCCCTGTTGCGCGACCTGGAATCCGAGTATCAGCTGGTGTTGCAGTCGGCCGACGGCTGGCTGCATGGAAATACAGCAACAGGCGGGCAAGCCGCCCAAGCCTGACGTCACAGTAACATGCTGGACTATCAGCGTTAACGAGCGGTCACCGGACCGCCGCACGCGCCCCACGCCTGATGAATTGCCTGATCAGTTTATTGCTGCCTCAGAGTCAACTAAATACAACGCCGCCCTTGTAAATATGCAAAAAACGCGGGCATATTATTCAGAAATTGTGAATACTTATCCGTGTTGCAGTGCAACCAAGCACGTCCCGTCAGCACAATATTGCCCCCCTTAACGAATGGTTACAATTGTTACCCTGAATATCGGCTTGCATTCAGGTGCCTGAAAAGCTTCGTGATAATATCCGACCCGTACCGCCAAATTCAGGTGGCTAGCAAGGCAGGATCTAGTGTGCGCCATGTTTGCCGATGTTTTTGTAGAATGGAAAGATAAGTTTATTGCGCCATGGCATCTTGCGCAATTGATAATTTGTCTCAGTGCAAGTATAATGGTGCATTGCGTCGAGACACTTGAATGACGCGCGCAGCATTTGAAGTGCCACGGCAGACGGCCTAGGGTTTTAGCCTGGACAGCGCAGTAGACGGCTCTGTTCACTGACGGTGGTACTGCTTTAACCAAGGGTAACTAAAATATGGAATTATTCAACAAGTCTGGCGTGCTGGTATCGTCGGTGCTGGTGCTGGTGGGAGCGCTGATCGCTTGCCAGGCACAGGAAGACGGGATCCCTTCGCCGACCATGATTGAAGCCGCCGCCATGCAGTTGGGCCCGCAAGGCCAACCGGCCGCCGAGCGCCGCTTGCAAGAGTGGGCCGAACAGGGTTCGCCGGTGGCCCAGCGCGAACTGGCCCTGCGCTATCTGGCCAATCCGGACAAACGCGGCGAAGCCCGGCAGTTGTTCGAGCGCGCCGCCAGTGCCGGCGACGCCCAGGCCGCGTCAGGACTGGTCGGTATGTACCGCGGCAATTCCACCAGCATGCAGGACGCTGCCGGCAACGCCACCATCAGCGCCGGCCGCGTGATCGAGGAAGCCGCCAACGTGAACTACCTGCCGCGCTGAGCGCCCTGCCCCCATCGCCATAGAGCCGCAACACCCGTCTGGTGCTGCGGCTTTTTTATTGTGCTGTTGATTTATACTTTACAAAACATGAATGGGAGCGCTGTATGGACCGGTTGCGTGCACTGGAAGTGTTCGTTGAGGTGGTTCGGCGGGAAGGTTTTGCCCGCGCCGCGGACGCGCTCGATACGTCGCCCGCCAACGTCACCCGCTACATCAGCGACCTGGAAGCGCATCTGCAAACCCGGCTGCTGAACCGCAGCTCGCGCAAGATGTCGCTCACCTCCAGCGGCGAGGCGCTGTTCGAGCGCGCCAAGTCCATCCTGGACGATGTGGCCGAAGCGGAAGCCATCGTTTCCTCGGCCGCCATGCAGCCGCGCGGCGTGCTGCGCATCAACGCCCCGCTCAGCTTCGGCGTGCTGCACCTGGCGCCGCTGTGGGCCAGGTTCATGCAGAAATATCCCGACGTGCAGCTGGATGTGGCGCTGATCGACCGCGTGGTCGATATCGTCGAGGAAGGCTACGACATGGCGATCCGCATCTCGCGCGCCGGCTCGCCGTCCAATGTGGCGCGCAAGCTGGCCACGTCGCACAACATCCTGTGCGCGGCGCCGTCCTACATCCGGCAGCGCGGCATGCCGATGCAGCCTGCCGACTTGCTGAAGCACAGCTGCATCGGCTACAGCTACGCGGCCACGGCCGACGAGTGGCAGATTCTGGACGCCCATGGACAGTCACATACGGTCAAAGTGCCCTGCGTCATGCACACCAATAACGGCGACACCGCGCGCGGCGCGGCGCTGGGCGGCCTGGGCGTGATCTGGCAGCCCAGCTTCCTGGTCGGCGCCGACCTGCGCGCCGGCAGGCTGGTGCGGGTGCTGCCCGATTACCACATGCCCGATATCGACGTGCTGGCCGTCTATCCCAGCCGCCGCCACCTGAGCGCCAAGGTGCGGGTAATGATCGACTTCCTGGTCGATGAATTTGCCGGCACGCCGCCGTGGGACCGCGCTGACTGATTTTCAGCCATAAAAATCCCCGAGTCCATTTGACACACCTCATATAGCTTGCCCGTCCTGGCGCAGATACTTGTCTGTGCTGACTGCACAGGAGGGGATGCAACGATGGATCAACGGGAGCAATACCAGGAGCAACTGCAAGCCTTCACGCGCCAGCACCGGGCGGGCCACTGGAGCGGCAGCTTCGCGCAGTTCATGGAGCAGGTGCTGCCGATGGCGCCCTGCCAATTCGTGCGCAGTTCGCATCAATACATCTGGGACATGCTGGGCTGGAGCGGCCAGCAAGACGAGCACGGCAGGCTGCGCTGCAAGCTGTTCGCCGATGAACTCTACGGCATCGACGCTGCGCTGGCGCGCGTGGCCGACTATTTCAAGGCCGCCGCCGCCGGTTCCGAGGTCGGGCGGCGCCTGCTGCTGCTGCTGGGGCCTCCGTCCGGCGGCAAGTCGACGCTGGTGATACGGCTCAAGCGCGGCCTGGAGGAATACAGCCACACCGACGCCGGCGCCCTGTTCGGCATCGCCGGCTGCCCGGTGCACGAATCGCCGCTGCATCTGGTGCCGCACACCATGCGCCCCGGCTTCCGCGAAACCTACGGCGTCGACCTGGCCGGCGAATTGTGTCCCCATTGCCGGATGCGCCTGGAACACGAACTGAGCGGCGACTTCCTGCGCATGCCCGTCGAGCGCATCTTCATTTCCGAGGCCGGGCGCAGCGGCGTCGGCACCTATGCGCCGCATGATCCCAATACCGCCGATATCGCCGACCTGGTGGGCTCGGTCGACCTGTCCAAGGTGGCCGAGTACGGCGACGAAGGCGATCCGCGCGCTTGGTCCTGGTCGGGCGCCGTGTACGCCGCCAGCCGCGGCATGCTGGAGATGATAGAGATCCTCAAGGCCAAGCGCGAATTCCTGTAGCTCGGCTGCAGGGAGTCGACCCGGATCTGGCAAGCCTCGCGCTCGAAGAAGGTGGCGGCGTCGGTCACCGGCACGCCGCCCAGCGCGCACTCCAGCAATTGCCGAACCGGGAACGCACCATTGCGGCGGTCGCCGACCGACACCACGATCTCGTCGGCCGCATAGCGCCGCGCCAGCGACAGCAGCGACAGGTCGCCCGGCAGCAGCAGCGAGGCCGGCACGCAGGATACTTCCCCGGCCACCGGCACGAAACCGACCACCTTGAAGGCATGGAAACCGACGCTGCTGGCGCCCAGTTCCAGGCACTCGCGCGCGGTGGCGCCGTCGCCGATGACGATCAGGCGCTGTTCCAGCATGCTCGACTGCGCGGAGGTGAACACCACCAGCCGCGCCAGCAGCACCGCCGCCCCGCCCAGCACGAACACCACGCTGCCGACGCGGCCGAACTGCGCGCCCGGCAGCATGTTCGACAGCAAGGTCATCAAGCCAAAGCCCAGCACGAACGACGGCAGGATGCGCAGCAAGGTGCTCTTGATGTCTTCCCTGGATTGATTGTGCTGGTACATGCCCAGCGTGCCCATGCTCAGCACCATGACCAGCGCGAACGCCAGCGCCGGCAGGTACAGCTGGTCGCCGCCATGCCTGCCCTTGAGCCACAGCGGCGCACTGGCCACGGCGGCCGTCAACAGCACCAGCAACTCCAGCAACAACAGCATGAAGGCTATTTTAGACACATAGTGGTGGAATATCCTGATCACGATCCGCTCCCCGACACCAAACGGCGGTGTAGCTCCGATCATCGCCAACTGCTGGCGCTTGCACCTTGAGCGGCCACAATTGGCTGGTCGGTTCCGGCCCAAAAACCCGGAAAATCAGCCGGATATGACGCGTTCATGACAAATGGTCTATAGTCATGGTTCTCAACCGCATCCAAACGTAATCATGAAATTTGATGTTGCAATTGTCGGCAGCGGATTGGCCGGCCTGTCGGTCGCCCTCCACCTGGCCGAAACGCGCACAGTCGCGATCATTTCCAAGCGTGCGCTGAAGGATGGCGCCAGCAACTGGGCCCAGGGCGGCATTGCCGCCGTGCTCGATTCCGGCGACAGCCACACCCAGCACATCGACGACACCCTGGTGGCCGGCGGCGGCCTGTGCGACGAGAGCGCCACGCGCTACATCGTCGAGCACGGGCGCGAGGCGATCGAGTGGCTGATCGAGCAAGGCGTGCCCTTCACCAAGGACGACTCGGCCGAACTGGGCTTCCACCTGACCCGCGAAGGCGGCCACAGCCAGCGCCGCATCATCCACGCGGCCGACGCCACCGGCCACGCGGTGCAGGTCACGCTGGAGGAAAAGGTCCGCGCCCATCCGAACATCTCGCTGTTCGAGCACCATTGCGCGATCGACCTGATCACCTCGGACAAGCTGCACCCGCTCAGGAAGGCCAATGCCCAGCCCAAGTGCTACGGCCTGTACGTGCAGGACGAGAAGACCGGCCAGGTGCTGACCTTCGCCGCCGAACACACGGTGATGGCCACCGGCGGCGCCGGCAAGGTCTACCTGTACACCACCAATCCCGACACCGCCAGCGGCGACGGCATCGCCATGGCCTGGCGCGCCGGCTGCCGCGTGTCGAACATGGAATTCATCCAGTTCCATCCGACCTGCCTGTACCACCCCTATGCCAAGTCCTTCCTGATCACCGAGGCGATCCGCGGCGAAGGCGGCCTGCTCAAGCTGCCGCCGGAAGCCGGCGCCGCCGCCGGCAAGCGCTTCATGCTGGCCCACGACGAGCGCGCCGAACTGGCGCCGCGCGACGTGGTGGCGCGCGCCATCGACTTCGAGATCAAGAAACGCGGCCTCGACTATGTGCACCTGGACATCAGCCACAAACCGGCCGAATTCCTGATCGAACACTTCCCGACCATCTACGCCCGCTGCCTGGAACTGGGCATCGACATCACCAGGCAGCCGATCCCGATCGTGCCGGCCGCGCACTACACCTGCGGCGGGGTGGTCACCGACCTGCACGGCCGCACCGACCTGCCCGGCCTGTACGCGGTGGGAGAGACCGCCTGCACCGGCCTGCACGGCGCCAACCGGCTGGCCAGCAATTCGCTGCTGGAATGCGTGGTCATCGGCCGCGCCTGCGCCACCGACATCGCGGCCAAGGAAAAAGGCGAAGTGCCCTACCTGCCGGACTGGGACGAAAGCCGCGTCACCGACGCCGACGAGGAAGTGGTCATCGCCCACAACTGGGACGAGCTGCGCCGCTTCATGTGGAATTATGTCGGCATCGTGCGCACCACCAAGCGCCTGGAGCGGGCCCAGCACCGCATCGCGCTGCTGAAGGAAGAGATCGACGAGTACTACCGCAACTTCCGCATCACGCACGACTTGCTGGAGCTGCGCAACCTGGTCGACGTGGCCAACCTGATCGTCAACAGCGCGCTGCAGCGGCACGAAAGCCGCGGCCTGCACTTCAGCCGCGACTACCCGGAGACGCTGCCGAAGGCGCTGCCGAGCATCCTGACGCCGGCGCGCCGCAAGTAAGGGGCGGGCGTGATCACTGTGCGCGCAGCCCTGCCGGCCGACATCCCCGCGATGGAAGCGCTGATCGCCCGTTCCGGCATAGCGCTGAGCGACGGTTTCTACACTGCGGAGCAGGCCGAGGCGATCACCCGCCACGTGTTCGGTGTCGACACCCAACTGGTGGCCGATCAAAGCTATTTTTTGATCGAAAAGCATGGGGAGCTGGTGGCCTGCGGCGGCTGGAGCAAGCGCAGCACGCTGTTCGGCGCCGACCGCACCAAGCAAGGCGCCGATCCGCTGCTCGATCCGGCCACGGAAGCGGCGCGCATCCGCGCCTTCTTCGTCGAGCCGTCGGCGGCCCGCCAAGGCTTGGGCCGGCTGCTGCTGAGCCATTGCACCGACGGAGCCGCCGCCGCCGGTTTCCACACGCTGGAGCTGGCCGCCACCATGCCGGGCGTGCCGCTGTACCTGGCCTGCGGCTTTACGGTGGTGGAACGCTTCGAGATTACACTGCCGGGCGAGATCAAGGTGCCGCTGGCAAAAATGCGGAAGCCGATCAACACATAGCGCCGGCTTCAGCCGGCTTCTTGCGGCGAGCCATATAGCCCAGCAGGCCCAGGCACGGCTGATTTTTCATGCCGCTTGCAGCGCGTGGGCGATAAAATCCAATAATTCCCCGCGCGCAGGCGCCGCTTGCGCCACCTCGCCCAGCACCGCCCGCAGCGCCTGGCCTTCCACCAGATCCAGTATCAAGTTCGCGGTCTCCGCCGGCAAGGCGCATCGACGCAGCCGGCCGCTGGCCCCACCCAGCTCCAGCAAACCCACCAGCGCCGCCAGCAAGCCTTCCCGATTGCCGGCAAACGTCGCCGCGATGGCCGGGTTCCGTGCCGCCTCGGCGACCAGCTCCAGCGTCATCAGCGCATTCTCGGGCCGCCCCGCAAAGTCGAGGTAGGCGCCGGCAAAGCGTGCCAGGGCCGCGGCCGGATCGCCCTCCGCCTGCAGGTGGGCGATGAATGGCGCCAGCTCGCCCGCCTCCAGCGCGGCGATCTCGGCCAGCACCGCCTCCTTGCCCGAAAAGTGGTTGTAGAGATTGCCAAGGCTGACGCCCGCCTCCGCGGCGATATCGCGCACACCGGTCTGGTGGTAGCCCTTGCGCAGAAAACAGGCGCAGGCGGCCTCCACGATCAATTGCTTTCTTGACTCTACCATAAGCCCCCCTATAATGAACGAACGTTCGTTCATCATACTTCAAAGCCGATGAGGAAACCACATGCAACATCAGAAACAACGTCTTGAAGGGCTGGACCTGGCCCGCTTCCTTGCCTTTGTCGGCATGGTGATCGTCAACTTTCGCATGGCGATGGGCATCAAGGATGGCGACAGCCTGCTGGCCGTGCTCACCGGCGCGCTGGAAGGCCGGGCCGCCGCCTGCTTTGTCGTGCTGGCCGGCATAGGCCTGGGCTTCGCCGCCGCCGGCAACAACCACGCCCAAACCGTCGCCGTCACGCTGCGCCGCGCCGTCTTCCTGCTGGTGCTGGGCTTGTGCAATATGCTGCTGTTCGAAGCGGACATCCTGCACTACTACGCCGTCTATTTCCTGCTTGGCGCATTGCTGCTGAGGCTGTCGTGGCGGGCGCTGGCGGCCGGCATCGTCGCCATGGACCTGCTGTTCACCGGGCTGGTCCTGACGCAGAACTACAGTGCGGGCTGGGATTGGCACAGCTACACCTACAGCGGCTTCTGGACGCCGACCGGCTTCGGCCGCAACCTGCTGTTCAACGGCTGGCACCCGGTGTTGCCGTGGTTGGGCTTTCTGCTGCTGGGAATGCTGCTGGGCCGGCTGCCTTTGGGGCAGCGCGCGATCCAGCACCGGCTGATCGCGTGGGGCGCCGCCACGCTGCTGGCGGCGGAAAGCACCAGCCTGCTGCTGCGCGCCGCCCTGCCCGGGCTGTCCGAGCTGCTGACGACCAAGCCGATACCGCCCATGCCTTTCTATATGCTGGCCAGTTCCGGCGGCGCCGTGCTGGTGATCGGCCTATGCCTGCGCGGCGCCGCCTGGCTGCGGCGCAGGCGGCTGCTGCAGCTGGCCATACCGGCGGGCCGCCAGACGCTGACGCTGTACATCGCGCACGTGCTGCTGGGCATGGGGACATTGGAAGCGCTGGGCCTGCTCAGCGGCCAGGACGTGGCGACGGCGGTGACGGCCGCGCTGCTGTTCTGCGTGGCCGCCAGCGCGTATGCCTGGTGCTGGTCGCGCCATTTCCAGTGCGGCCCGGTGGAAGCGCTGATGCGCAAGCTGGCCGGCTGACGCCTTAGCCGACGATGCGCAAGGAGTAATCCGTTGCGCGCACATCCTTGGTCAGGCTGCCGATCGAAATACGGTCCACGCCGGTCTCGGCAATGGCGCGCACGGTATCGAAGTTGATGCCGCCGGACGCTTCCAGCAAGGCGCGGCCGGCGTTAAGCCGCACCGCGTCGCGCATCATGTCCAGGCTGAAATTGTCGAGCAGGATGGAGCCGGCGTCGGCCGCCAGCGCCTCCTCCAGCTCGGCGATGCTCTCCACTTCGACCTGGATCGACACGCCCTTGTCCAGGCGCTTGGCCGCCAGCACCGCTGCGGTGATGCCGCCGGCCGCCGCGATATGGTTTTCCTTGATCAGGATGCCGTCGTACAGCGCCAGGCGCTGGTTCTGTCCGCCACCCACGCGCACCGCGTACTTCTGCGCCAGACGCAGGCCAGGCATGGTCTTGCGGGTATCGAGGATGGCCGCGCGGGTGCCGGCGATGAGGTCGACATACTTGCGGGTGGCGCTCGCCACGCCCGACAGCAGCTGCAGGAAATTCAGCGCAGCGCGCTCGGCCGTCAGCAACGCGCGCGCCGGTCCCTGGATGGTGCAGACCAGGCTGTCAGCCTTCATCAGATCGCCTTCGGCATATTGCCAGTCGATCTCGATGCCCGCCTGCATGCAATTCATGATGCCTTCGAACCAGGGCGCGCCGCACAGCACCGCGTCCTCGCGCACGATCACGCGCGCGGTGGCGCGGCCGCCGTCCGGCACCAGCAGGCCGGTCAGGTCGCCGCTGCCCACGTCTTCCAGCAGGGCCGCCAGCAGATTGGCCTCGAAGGCCGACCGCAAAGCGCCATCGAAAGGTGCAAAGGTGTTGACTAAGGTACTCATGCCGGACCGATTCCCGAAAACAGTTTAGCTTCTTTCGCCAGGTCAGCGCCCGGCTGCACCCCGGCTTTCCTGGCCGCCGCGAAGTCCAGCATGCGGTTGATGGACGTCACCGCCTGCCTGCCGATCTCCGGGTCGACGTGGATTTCGTTGGCCGAGCCGTGATCCATATTCTCCAGCACGTCGGCCAGGTTTTGCAGGCCGTTCATCGCCATCCACGGGCAATGCGCGCAGCTCTTGCAGCTGGCGCTGTTGCCGGCGGTCGGCGCTTCGATGAAGCGCTTGCCCGGCGCGGCGGCGCGCATCTTGTGCAGGATGCCGTTGTCGGTGGCGACGATGAAGGTATCGGCGTCCGACTCGACGGCGGCGTTGATGATCTGCGTGGTCGAGCCGACCACGTCCGCCAGCGCCACCACATTGGCCGGCGACTCGGGGTGCACCAGCACCTTGGCGTTCGGATATTCGGCCTTCAGCAGTTCCAGCTCGATGCCCTTGAACTCGTCGTGCACCAGGCAGGAGCCCTGCCACAGCAGCATGTCGGCGCCGGTCTGCTGCTGGATGTAGGAGCCCAGGTGCTTGTCCGGCGCCCACAATATCTTCTTGCCCTGCTGGTGCAGGTGCTTGACGATGTCCAGGCCGATCGACGACGTCACCATCCAGTCGGCGCGCGCCTTGACGGCGGCGCTGGTGTTGGCGTACACCACCACGGTGCGGTCCGGATGGGCGTCGCAGAAGGCGGTGAATTCATCGACCGGGCAGCCCAGGTCGAGCGAACAGGTGGCATCCAGGTCCGGCATCAGGATGCGCTTCTCCGGGCTGAGGATCTTGGCGGTCTCGCCCATGAAGCGCACGCCGGCCACCACCAGCGTCTTGGCCGGATGGTCGCGGCCGAAGCGCGCCATCTCCAGCGAATCGGAGACGCAGCCGCCGGTTTCCTCGGCCAGGTCTTGCAGGTCGGCGTCGACGTAATAGTGGGAAACGAGCACCGCCTGCTTTTCGATCAGCAGGCGCTTGATGCGCTCCTTGAGGGCGCTGCGCTGTTCGGGCGATGGCGTCGCTGGCGTGCGCGCCCAGGCGTGGGCGGTGCAGCTGGCGCCGTCTTGTGGATGCTCGTACTCGACGGATTTGATCTCTATGGTTTGCATGGTGTTCGGTGGCGTGATGCGAGAAACTACACTATCGCATATTACGAAAAACCCTGCCGACGCGGCGTCATTCCCGCGAAAGCGGGAATCCACAGAGCGCCGGCCAGGATACTCAGCATGGGTTCCCGCTTGCGCGGGAACGACGATCAGTCGATGCCCTGGCTGGTCAGGTAGTCTTCATAGTTGCCGCGGAAATCGATGATTTCGTTTTCCTTGATCTCGATGATGCGGTTGGCCAGCGACGACACGAATTCGCGATCGTGCGAGACGAAGATCAGCGTGCCGGCGTATTTTTCCAGCGCGATGTTGAGCGACTCGATCGATTCCATGTCCATGTGGTTGGTCGGCTCATCGAGCAGCAGCACATTGTGGCGACCCAGCATCAGCTTGCCGTACATCATGCGGCCCTTCTCGCCGCCGGACAGCACCTTGACCGATTTCTTCACCTCGTCGCCGCCGAACAGCAGGCGGCCCAGGATCGAGCGCACGGCCTGGTCGTCGTCGCCTTCCTGGGTCCAGTCGCCCATCCAGTCGGTCAGCGTGGTGTCCTTGGCGAATTCTTCGGTCGGATCCTGCGGCATGTAGCCGACGTTGGCGTTCTCGGCCCACTTGACCATGCCGTGGTCGGCGTGCAGGTGGGCGATGTCGTCGCCGCCGATGCAACGCAGCAGCGTGGTCTTGCCGGCGCCGTTGGCGCCGATGATGGCGATGCGTTCGCCCGCTTCCACCATGATGCTGAAGTTGTTGAACAGCTGGCGGTCGTATTTCTTGGAGATCGAATCGACCTCGACGGCCAGGCGGTGCAGCTTCTTCTCGCCGTCGAAACGCACGAACGGATAGGCGCGCGACGACGGCTTGATGTCGTCGACCTTGATCTTCTCGATCTGCTTGGCGCGCGAGGTGGCCTGGCGGGCCTTGGACTTGTTGGCGGCGAAGCGGCGCACGAAGTCCTGCAGTTCGGCGACCTTGTCCTTGGCCTTGGCGTTGTTGGCCAGTTGCTGGTTGCGGGCCTGGGTCGAGGCGAACATGTACTCGTCGTAATTGCCCGGATAGATCTTCAGCGTGCCGTAGTCCATGTCGGCCACGTGGGTGCAGACCTGGTTGAGGAAGTGGCGATCGTGGGAAATGATGATCATGGTGGAGTTGCGGTCGTTCAGCACGTCTTCCAGCCAGCGGATCGTATTGATGTCCAGGTTGTTGGTCGGTTCGTCGAGCAACAGGATGTCCGGATTCGAGAACAGCGCCTGCGCCAGCAGCACGCGCAGCTTCCAGCCCGGCGACACATTGCTCATCGGACCCTTGTGCAGGTCGATGGCCACGCCGGCGCCCAGCAGCAGTTCGCCCGCGCGCGATTCCGCGGTGTAGCCATCGTACTCGGAGACTTTGCCTTCCAGCTCGGCGGCCTTCATGTAGTCGTCGTCGGTGGCCTCGGGGTTGGCGTAGATGGCGTCGCGTTCCTGCATCGCCGCCCACATTTCGGTGTGGCCCATCATCACCACGTCGAGCACGCGCATGTCCTCGTACGCGAACTGGTCCTGGCGCAGCTTGCCCAGGCGCTCGTTCGTATCCAGCATCACGTTGCCGCCCGACGGCTCCAGGTCGCCGCCCAGGATTTTCATGAAGGTGGACTTGCCACAACCGTTGGCGCCGATCAGGCCATAGCGGTTGCCATCGCCGAATTTGACGGAAATGTTTTCGAACAGCGGCTTGGCGCCGAATTGCATGGTGATGTTTGCTGTACTTAGCACGGAGAAGGCCCTTAATGCATGGATTTGATTAACCGGGCATTTTACCACTAGCCGGGCATGGCCGGGCGAATCACCGTGCTGCAGCGACGCCCCGGGCCGTCCAACTCATCAGATTGCCAAATTTTTCGCGATCGCCGACACGCTGTGCCGGCATGAAAACATCGCAGTCGGCCATGCCCGAGGCCGACGCCTACGCCATGCTGCTGGCCGGCCTTGGCATCATGGGCGTGGTAGCGCGCCGCCGCAGCCGCAACAGCTAAACGCGTGCCCCACACCATCGCCAAACGGGCGTGGGGGATTTGCCACAGCAAAATATCCTGTTGGACAGCGCCCCTCAATTGAGATTATTATGACAACTCTGTTGTGATAATAATATTTAAAGAGGCGTTATAGATGAAGAAATTAGCAATCGCCGCAATGCTGGCCGCAAGCGCCTTGTCGGCACAAGCCGCCACCGAACTGGTGGTCAACGGTGATTTCGAAACCGGCACCTTCGCCGGCTGGACCAAGTCGGGAAATAATTCGCTGTCGGACATCATTTCCAACACCGTCACCGCCAACCATACCTTTGTGTGGCGCAGCGGCGCCACCGGTTCCCCGGCCTATATCAGCCAAAACCTGGCCACTTCGGCCGGCTCGAGCTACACACTGAGCTTTGATGTGTACAATACCGCCACCAGCAACACCACCTTTGAAGCGGATTTCAACGGCGCCAGCGTCTACAGCTTCGCAAATCAAGCGCGCAACTGGACCCACGTCACACTCAACGGCCTGGTGGCAAGCGGCGCCACGACCGAGCTCAAATTCGGTGCGCGCAACGACCCGAGCTTCATCCGCCTGGACAACGTCAGCGTGACCGTGTCGGCCGTGCCTGAACCGGAAACCTATGCCATGCTGATGGCGGGCCTGGGCCTGGTGGGCTTTGCCGCCCGCCGCCGCCAGCATCCCAATGTCGGATAGTCGCTGATCGTCACAGGGCAGGCCGGCCGCAACAGCCTAAGCCTGGCCCGCGCGCAAGGCGCTCACCGGCAGCGTCAATGTGAAGCAGGTGCCCTTGCCCGGCTCGCTGTGCACGGCGATCCGCCCGCCCAGTACGCCGTGCACGGTGTTGTAGACGATATTGAGGCCCAGGCCGGAACCACCCTTGCCCAGTTTGGTGGTGTAGAACGGATCGTAGATGCGGCCCAGCCGGTCGGCGGCGATGCCCTGGCCGTTGTCGCGCACTTCCAGTTCTATCCAGTCCGCATCCGGCGCGCGGGCGTTGACGGCAATGGCGCCGCCTTCGACGCCGTCCAAGCCATGGATCACGGCGTTGTTGACCAGATTGGTGACAACCTGTCCCAAGGGGCCGGGGTAGCTGTGCATCACGATGCCCGACGGAATGTCATGGGTAATCGCCACCCCACTTTTCTTCAGCGTCGGCCACAGCGTCAGCATGATTTCGGCGATCACCTCGTCCAGCACGAAGCGTCGCCCCTGAGAACTTTCGCGGTCGACCGCCACCTGCTTGAAGCTGGCGACCAGGTCGTCGGCCCTGGTCAGGTTGCGCAGCAGGATTTCACCGGCATGCTTGACCTCGGCCAGGTGCGCATCCAGCGCGGACTTGCGCAAACCCTGGGCGCTGGCCTCCTCGAAACTGCGGGCATGGTCGAGCAGCGAACTGGCTGCCAGCACACCGTTGCCGATCGGCGTGTTGAGTTCATGGGCCACGCCAGCCACCAGCGCGCCGAGCGCGGCCAGCTTTTCGCTGCGCACCAGATCTTCCTGCGTCTGCTGCAGCGAAACGATCGATTGCTCCAGTTCGGCGTTGGCGTCCTGCAGCGCGTTGCTGCGTTCCTCGAGCCGGTCGCGCATCACCTTCATCGCGAACAGCAGGCTGCTACGGTCGCGCGGAGCGATCGTAATCTCCAGCTCCAGCCGGCCGGCGGCGATCTGGCGCGCGATCGCGGTCGCGTAGTCCGGTTCGCCGCCGAGCTGGCGCAGCAAGCTGCGCGTGATATAGAAGGTGATGCTCACGCTGAGCAACGCCGCGAACGCCGTCAACCCCAGCATCACCGTGCGCGCGCGGTGGTAGGAAGCACGGATGGCGCTGCTGGCCTGCTCCATCATTGCGCTCTCGTTTTGCAGCAGCTGGCCCAGCACCCGGAAATAATCGCTCTGGTAGGGATTCAGGTCGACCAGCAGCAGGTTCTTGGCCTCGCCGCGGCGGCCCTCGGCCAGCAGGGAAATGAATTCCTCCTGGTTGACGATGTAGGCCGAGCGGATGATGTCGATCTGCTGCAGGATTTCCCGGCCGCGCGGGTCCTGCACGCGCCGGTTGAGTTGATCCAGCAGGCCCGCCATCTTGCGCTTGGCGCTGACGATGTCGTCCAGCTGGGCCTTGACCTGCTCCGCCTCGGTCATGATCAGCGTGTTGCGCATGGCGCGGGCGATCGCGCCCAGCTCGCCGATGACTTCGTTGACCATCAGCGTGTTCGGATATTTCTGCAGCAGCGCTTCATCCGTGGTCCGGCTCAGCGCGCCCAGCCTGGCGACGCCGACCAGCGTCATCGCGATCAGCAGCAGGATGACGAAGCCGTAGCCGAGCGCCAGCCGCTGGCCTATTCTCAGGTGCGGATGGCGCATGTCGATATCCGCGCTTGCAGGCTGCGGCGGCGCCTATTTCCCATCGATGCCAAACACCGTCTTGTTTGCGACCGGCATCAGCCGGCCTATGTTCCTGGCGGTCGCGACAAGGATGGGCACCAGGATCTGCTTGGCCGGGGTCTTGCCCTGAAGGCTGGCCAGCAGCGCCTCGGCCGCCTTTTCGCCCATCAGGAACGGCTGCTGCATGCCGACCGCCACCAACGGGCCGGTCTTCAGCAGCTCGCCCACCTCGGGCATCGCGTCGAAGGAGCCGATCAGCAGCTCGTGCTGCCTCCTGGCCGTCCTGACAGCCTGCAACGCCCCCAAGGTCGGCTGGTCGGTCTCGACGAAGATGCTGCGCACGCCGGGCGTGGCGGCCAGCAGTTCCTTGACGAAGCCGGTCGTCTCTTCCGCCGAATAGGTTTGCATCTGGCGCAGCCCGCCTTCGCGCGTGATGCCGGCATCCTTCATGGCGTCGCGGAAACCATTGGTGCGGTCCTGGCCGTTCTTGCGCGCCAGCGAAATCGTCACCAGCGCATAAGGATCGCCCTGCCACCCCTTTTCCTTGAGCGCCGCCGCCACCGCCGCGCCGACGTCGTAGGCGCCCCGATAATTGTCGGACTTGACGTACGACACATATTGGCCGCCGTTGGTGCCGATATCGGCGATCACCACCGGTATGCCGGCCTTGCGCGCCAGCTCCAGCACCTCCGGCGCGCTCTGGCTGTCGACCGGCGAGATCACGATACCGGCCGCGCCATGCGCGATCGCCTGGCCCGCCTGGCGCAGCTGGACCGCGCGGTCCAGCCGGCTGTCGAGCATGCGATAGGCATAGCCGTTGGCGCGCGCCACCGACTCCGCACCCTTGCCCAGGGTGCGCCAGAACGGCAGGTCCAGCTTGGCGGTGATGTAGACAATTTCCTTGCCGGCAGCATCGGTCCGGAGCGGGCACAGCATCACCACCAGCAGGGCGGCGCCCGCCACGCAATGCCTTAGAAACACACGCGTTTTCATCGTCCCTCCCCCTGGGTAGGGCGGTCAGAATTCATGCCGCAGGCCCGGCGACGTCACGCTGCGGGCGCCGCCGGGCCGGTCAAGAAGAAACGAACAACAATGCGCCAGCGGCGCCGCAGGGCCGACAAGTTCGCCGCTACAAGTACCGTTTTACTACCGACCTGGACGCCCGTCAATCTATCCATCCATGGCGCAACAAAAGTGTCTCCCTAAACCATCAGACTCGCGCCAACGTCGGATAGTCGCTGAGCGTCAGATCGAAGCCCCGTTCAGTCGATACCAGGTGCGCCATGGCGCCGTACGGCAGCGTCGCGCGCTCCTGGATGTGGCCGAACGGCAGCCCGGTCAGCACCGGCACCGGCAGCCGCTCGCGCAGATAAGCCAGCATGGTCTCGAAGTCGTAGCCGTTGTCGAAGGCGCTGAGCTTGTAGCCAGAAAAATCGCCCAGCACCAGCGCGCGTTGGCCGTCCAGCGCGCCGGCGTACAACAGTTGCAGCACCATGCGCTCGACCCGGTAGGGATGTTCGCTGATATCCTCCAGGAACAGGATGCCGTCCGGCTGCGCCGAGAAGTACGGCGTGCCCAGCAGGCTGACCATCATCGCCAGGTTGCCGCCCCACAGCTTGCCGCCGACATCGACCAGCGGATTGTCCGAACCGCCCTCCGCCACCGCGCCGCGCACCGTGTGCACCGGGCCGCGCAGGCAATCCCAGAACTGCCGCATGGTGTAGTCGACCGGCGTCTCGCGGATGAAGTCGTCGCACATCATCGGGCCGCCGAAGCTGATGCGGCCGGTCTGCTTCATCAACGCCATCTGGAACGCCGTGAAGTCGCTGTAGCCGACGAATAATTTGCCGCTATCGGCCATCGCCCTGAAATCGATAGCCGGCAGCAAGCGGCTGATGCCGTAGGAACCACGCAGCGCGATCACCAGCTGCACCTCGGGATCGGCGGCGGCCGCGTTCAGCTGCGCCAGGCGGCCGGCGTCGGTGCCGGCGAAGCGCTGGAATTTCTTATCGTCGTCGTAGTAGTTGTGGATCAGATGACCTTGCTGGCGCAAGCGTTCAATGCCGTGTTGCAGTGCTGCGTGGTCCGGCGCGTAGCCGCCCGTGGCCGCGATGGCGATGCCGATAGTCGATGTGCTCAAAGTGTCTCTGTCAGTGATGGGTGCCGCTGCCCGCCCGGCGGGGCGTCAGCGGAGAAATGTCCGGCAATATATTACCGCGCAGATGTTGCTCAAGCAAGGCAAGCAAGCGCTCGATCAACTGCGGTGGCAAGTCGTGGCCCATGCCTTCGATCACGTGCAGGCGGGCGTTGGGAATCGCGGCCGCCGTATCGGCGCCACAGGCCAGCGGCACCAGCGGATCGGCGGCGCCGTGGATCACCATGGCCGGACAACTGATCCTGCGCAGCAGCGGCGTGCGGTCGCCGGAGGCGACGATGGCCACCATCTGCCGCGCCATGCCGGCCGGATAGACGCAGCGGTCCAGCGCCCGTTCGATGTGCTCGCGCAGCTGCCGCTCCGGCGTCGGGAACGACGGGCTGCCGATGATGCGCAACACCTGCACCATGCGGTCGATCGCGGCGCGCCGGTTGTGCGGAGCGGCGGGCGTGCGCAGCAGCGCGTTGCGCGCGGCCGGCGTCGGGCCCGGCAGGCCGCGCCGGCCGCTGCTGGACATGATCGAGCTCAGGCTCAGGGTGCGCTTGCCGTGGCGCGCGGCGAAGATCTGCGCAATCATGCCGCCCATCGACACGCCGACCAGGTGCGCGCCGGCGATACCGAGCGCATCGAGCAGGCCGAGCGCGTCGTCGGCCATGTCGTTCAGCGTGTAGGCCGGCGCCTGCTTCCATCCGACCAGCGATTTCAGGTAGGCCAGCATCAGATTGGGTTGCTTGAGATGTTCGAACTTGCTCGACAGGCCGATATCGCGGTTGTCGTAGCGGATCACGTAATAGCCCTGCTCGACCAGGCCGTCGACCAGGTCCTGCGGCCAGGCAAGCAGCTGCATGCCCAGGCCCATGATCAGCAGCACCGCCGGGTCCAGCGGATTGCCGCTGGCCTCGTAAGCAATCGTGATTCCGTTAGCTTGTGCGGTAGCCAAGACGACCTCCCTCGATGGTGCCGGTAACAGTGGCTTGAGCATACCATTTTTACAGGGCCGGGGAAAATCGCCGCTATTCCGAAGTGTTGCGCTTTGCCGCGGCGGCCGCGGCGCGGCGGGCCGCAAAGAAGGATTTCAGCATGGCGCCGCATTCCTCGGCCATGACGCCACCTGCGACTGCGGTGTGATGGTTGAGCTGCTCCTGCCCGAACAGATTGAGCACCGAGCCGCAGGCGCCGGTCTTGGGATCGGTGGCGCCGTACACCACCTTGGCCAGGCGCGCGTGCATCATTGCGCCCGAGCACATGACGCACGGCTCCAGCGTCACGTACAGCTCGCATCCCGGCAGGCGGTAATTGCCCAGCGCCTCGGCCGCCGCCCGCAGCGCGACGATTTCCGCGTGCGCGGTCGGATCATGCCGGCCGATCGGCTGGTTGTAGCCGCGCGCGATCACCACGCCGTCCTTGACCACCACCGCGCCGACCGGCACCTCGCCCAGGTCCCATGCGTGCTGGGCCTGTTCCAGCGCCTGCCGCATAAAATCCTGGTCAGGCATCGGTGATTTCTGCCCAGCAGTTAGGGGTTTCGTGCAGCACCAGCTTGTGCAGGTGCAGGCCGGTGCCGTAGCGGTCCTTGTAGGCCGCCTTCAGGATGCCGAACGCCACGTGGGCCAGGTTTTCCACGGTCGGAATACGGTCGATCACGACCGTCTTGTGGCCCGGCAGCGTCGCCAGGAAGTCGCGCACCGCGCCATCCTTTTCGTAGACGATGAAGGAGTGGTCCCAGACGTCGACCAGGTGTTCCTTGGCCAGCGCCTTGATGTCGGAAAAGTCCATGATCATGCCGTTGTCGGAATTGCCTTCGGCCGTGATGATGTTGCCGGTCAGCGTGATTTCCAGCGTGTAGCGGTGGCCATGCAGGTTGCGGCACTGGCTCTTGTGATCGGGGATACGGTGGCCGGCGTCGAATTCCAGCTTGCGGGTAATGGTCAGCATGATTAGGGTATCTGTAAAAGTTTATGGGTTTGCAAGCTCAGCTTCCATTTCGGGTTGCGCTTGCAGGTTTCGATCGCCAGTTTGATATTGAACTCGGCCAGCGGGCCGTCCATGGCCTGCACAAAGAAATTCTCGAAGTCCAGTTGCTCGTAGGCGCCCAGGTCCTGGCCGGTTTGCGGGATCACCACCTTGATTTCGCTGCCCTTGGTCACCACCAGCTTGGCGCCCATCTTCGGGCTGACGCAGATCCAGTCCACGCCTTCGGGGACCGGCAGCGTGCCGTTGGTTTCAATCGCGATCGTAAAACCGGCCGCATGCATCGCCGCGATCAGCGCGGTATCGAGCTGCAGCAGCGGCTCGCCGCCGGTGAACACCACGTATTTGCTGGCGGTGTAGGCCTCGGGCCACAGCGCGTCGATGGTGGCGGCAAGCGCTTCCGGCGTGCTGAACTTGCCGCCGCCCTCGCCGTCGGTGCCGACAAAATCGGTATCGCAGAACTGGCAGACGGCGCTGGCGCGGTCGCTCTCGCGTCCGGTCCACAGATTGCAGCCGGAAAAACGGCAGAACACGGCGGGGCGCCCGGCGTGGGCGCCCTCACCTTGCAGCGTGTAAAAAATCTCTTTGATGCTGTACGTCACGGCAGTTCCCAATAGGACAACCCTCAATTATATCTTACGCTACACTTTTCGGTCTATGCCGGTAGCAGTTGACATTTCACAATGCTACCGCGCAGCAACCACGATATGTTGGTCTGGTGGACGCTAACCGGGGAAGAACTATCATGCGCTACGCTCAACCGCTCCTGGAAATCGATGTCATTATCGCCGGCGCCGTCTTGCTTGCCGGCATAGCCCTGTTGCTGCTGTGGCGACAACGGCGCCTGCACCGCGCCCTGATCCGGCAGGAAAGCATGCTGACCGAGGAACGCGGCCGCCGCGAACTGGCCGAACAGGCGCTGGGCGACACCCGCCTGCAGGTGGCGCGGCTCAGCGCCAGCCAGCAGTCGCTGCGGGACGCCGAGCGCCGCCGCATCGCCCGCGACCTGCACGACGACATGGGCCAGCACTTGCTGGCCATGTCGTTCGACATCGCCGCGCTGGCGCAATGCCATGAAGCGCTGTCCCAGCCGCTGGCCCAGGTCGAGGCCAGGGTGCAGGCAGCCAGCCGCGCCCTGCGCACCATAGTCCGCGATCTGCAGCCGGAACAGCTGGAAAGCGGCCTGCAAGGCGCGGTCCAACAGCAGGTGGAGCAGTTTTCACGGCTCAGCGGCATCCCCTGCCGGCTGGAAGCCGAGCCGGCCGCCTTCAGCATTCCCGCCGACGAGCGCATGGACGCCGTGGTGTTCCGCATCCTGCAAGAATCGTTGAGCAATATTGCGCGCCACGCCCAGGCGTCCGAAGTGTGCATCGGCCTGTGCCGGGTGGCCGGCGGCCTGAGCCTGACCGTGCGCGACAACGGCGTCGGCCTGCCCGACCCGCCGGCCCGGCGCGGCTGCGGCCTGCGCGGCATCGCCCAGCGCGTGGCCGAGGCCGGCGGCCGTTTCGACATCTCGAGCCGGCCCGGCCACGGCACGGCGCTGACCATGTCCTTCCCGCTCCAATAAACCACCGATTACGGGGACCACCCATGCCCACTCAAAAAATCCAGCACCTGATGGAATTCTCGCAAGCCGACATGCAACACGGCTTCGCGCTGAAACTGATGGAATTGCTGGTCATCCCGACTTTCGTGATCGACATCCACGGCAAGGTCATCATCTGGAACCGGGCCTGCGAGCGCCTGACCGGCGTCGACGCCTGGGAAGTGCTGGGCACTGCCGACCATTGGAAGAGCTTCTATCACGAGCAGCGCCCGACGCTGGCCGACCTGGTGATCCAGGGCCGCGACGCCGACGTCCAGACCCTGTACCACCAGCACGCCCGGCGCAACGACAACGACAGCGGGCTGCGCGCGGAAAACTGGTGCGACATGCCGCGCGTGGGACGGCGGCGCTACCTGGCGGCGGACGCCAGCCCCATCCTGGACGCCGGCGGCAAGCTGGTGGCGGTCGCGGAAACCTTGCGCGACGTCACCGACGAGAAGCGCGCGCAGGTGGCGCTGGAGCAGCTGGCCACGCGCGACGGCCTGACCGGCCTGGCCAATCGGCGCTGCTTCGACGACACCCTGCAAGCCGAGTGGCAGCGCGCGCTGCGCCAGCAGCAGCCCTTGTCGCTGCTGATGGTCGACGTCGACAACTTCAAGCAATACAACGACGCCTACGGCCACCTGGGCGGCGACGAATGCCTGCAAAGAATCGCCTGCGCGGTGTCGAGCGAAATGCGCGCCAACGACCTGGTGGCGCGTTACGGCGGCGAGGAGTTCGCCGTGATCCTGCCCAACCAGTCGCTCAAAGGCGCGGCCATCGTGGCCGAACGCATCCGCTGCAGGGTCGAGCAGCTGCACCTGCCCAACCTGGGCAGCGCGCAACACGTGGTGACGGTGAGCATAGGCGCGGCCACCGCGCTGGCGGCGCCGGGCAGCGATCCCAGCCAGCTGGTGGCCACGGCGGACTCGGCGCTGTACCGCGCCAAGCACATGGGCCGCAACCGCATCAGCCTGCCGGAATCGCCTTAGGTGGTGGGATCGAAGGTGTAGTCAAAACCGCTGCCGATGATGGTGGCCAGGTGGCCGACGTTTTCCGGCGATTCGGAGATGTCGGCCAACACGCCCGCGCGCGAGATCGCACCGATGGCGATGTTGTGGATGTAGAACTGGGCGCCTCCGGCGTCCGGTTCGCGGTCCAGCGTATTGCGATACACCTGGTAGACGAAGTCCGTGTCGGACAGATTGGCGCCGTAGGTGGCGGTGAACTCCGCGCTGAGCAGGAATTGCTCGGCCATCTGCTCCAGCGAGAAGCCGTGGTCCAGCACCCTGACCCAGAAGCCCAGGCCGCCCAGATCGGGCGCCCGGTGAAAAGCGGACTGGTACAGGCGATAGGCCTCGCCGCCTATCTCGTGGCGTTCGACGTCCAGCGCGACCGCGTTGCCGCTGTCGAAGTAGAGCCGCTCGACGCCGCTCAAGGTGTCGTGTCCGCCCGCGCCGGCGTTGTCGGTGACGGTGAAGTCGCCGCCGCTGACGGTGACCGTGTAGTTGCTGCGCTCTCCGCTGTAATTGACGGTATCAAAGCCCGCCCCGCTGTCGATATAGTCGTTGCCGGGACCGGCGGCCAGCACGTCGTTCACGGCGGAGCCCTTCAAAATCTGGCCGCCGCCGGACAGGTCGAGCGTGCGGTCGCTGAAACGCAAGATTTCCACGCCGCTCAGATGGTCGCTGCCGTCGCCGGTCACGACCAGGTCAGAGAAATTCCCCGACAACGCATAGTGCGAGTACGCGCCGGAGAACACCGCCGTGTCGGCGCCGCCGTTGCCGACGATCGTGTCGCTGCCTGCGCCTTCGTAGATAAGGTCCGCACCGCTCCCGCCCGTGATCGCGTTGCCGTTGTTGTTGGCATAAATGGTCGAACCACCGGAACCTGCGACGGCGCCCTCGATCGTCACGTTGTAGGCGATCGAAATGTTATTAAAGTCCGGCGCGGTCGAACTGAAACTGCCGGCGTTGAGATTGATGGTCACCGCATCGGTGCAAGCGGAGAAATTGAAGGTATCCGCTCCGCCCGCATCCCAGATGCATTGCATCTGCGAGCTGCGCACAAAACTGTAGCTGTCGTCGCCCGCGTGGTAGCTCATGTTGGCGCCGTACAGGTATTGCATCGCCTGGATGTCGTACAGCGCCGGCGCGATGCCGTACTTGTGGTTCAACTGGTAGCCGGAGCCGGTGTTGTACGACATCTGGGTGTAATCCAGGTTGTCCGTCACCGTCGGCAGGAAGGGGCCGTCGATATCCCCGCCGGTCGAATTGTAGTTGCCCGGATGCTTCAAGCCCAGCGTATGCCCCAACTCGTGGATCAGCACCGACGGTCCGAAGCTGCCGGCGGTGTAGACGGTATTCGTCCTGTCGGCATTGTTGAGGAACAAATAAGTCGGATCGCCACCATTCGGCAAATACGCGTAGCCGCTGCTCTGGTTGCCCTGGTCATTGGTCCCGAGCTGGATATCACCGCCCGAAAACACCTCGGTAAACTTGACATTGGCAACCGCCGCCCAACTCGCCAGCGCCGTGCGCACCGCCTGCTGCTGCGCGAACGACATCGGCGCAAAGCCGTTGACGTCGTCGGCGCTGCCGTCGCCCGGCGCCACATGCATGAAGCTGTAGCTCAACGAGACGGCCTTGCCGGGACCGGTGGTCCAGCTGCTGTAGACCAGCGCATCGATGGAATTATTACCGGTCGTGAAGAAAGTCATGATGTGGCCGAGGCAAATTATTATGATTGCTTCATAGTATCATCCATAGCCGTCTAGTCAAATGGATTCGGCACCGTGAGACGGGCCGGCGGCGGCAATTTGGCGGGCAATTTTTGCGCCTCCAGCCGCGCCACCACCTCGCCCAACAGCGCATGCAGCGTGCGGGCGTCGGCCAGCCCGGCCTGGTCGGCGGTCAGGTCGACATCGCCGCTGAGGGTGATGCGATCGAGCCGGTTCTCGATCGACAGCTGGCCGATGTTCAGCACGTCCGACTCGTTGGCGTAAGGGACAAATTTACTCATGACAGGCTCCGGGATTTACGTGCTTTGATTTTAGGCAGGCGCAACATCGTCTGTTTCTGGCTGGCCGGCAGCGACGGCAGCAGATTGATGCCGATCCGCGCTTCCAGCTGCGCCACGCTCAGTGTTTCATATGCGGCGTCGGCGCGGTTTTCGATAAAGAATGCCGCCCCTGCGCGCTGGCGCGGGCTGTACACCAGCTTGTACAAATGGCTGGGCACCAGCACATTGCCGGCCTTCTGCAAATTACCGCCGATGAAGGCCGGGCCGGTGATCACATACAGGTCGCCCTCCTTCTGCGCCAGCTTGCGCACCGCGCCTTCGATGCCGGCCCACACGTGGCGGTTATTATCCGCGTCCTGCGGCACCATGTTCGCCAAGGTGAAGCTTTCGTGCTGGGTGTCGCGGTCCGGCATGTCGCCGTTCGGCGCCATGTGGCCGCGGTCGTAGCCGCTGCGGGCGTAGTCGGACAGCTCGGCGCGCAGGCTGGCTGGCAATTGCTGTTCGGTATGGAAGGAATTCTCGCGCGACAGGTTCTTGGCGGCGTCGATGTTATCGGCGGTCAGGTGCTCGGCCGACCACAGCGGCGTGCGCGTGATGCCGGAATGCATGACGCCGAATACGCCGTAGCACAACTCGGTGGTGGCGGCGTTCATCTTGGCGTTGCGGATCTCCGGCAGGCGGCCGTCGACATAATGCGCGGGACAATTGCCGGCCCAGGCCAGGCTGGCGCCCAGCAGCCCGCAAGCGAGCGCCGCCGCAGCGACGGTTCGTTGAATCAGGTACATAGTTCCTTCGGATAAATTAGCGTGGCGGCATTCTAGCGGAGCTTGGCAGCTTGCAACAAGCGCTCGGCAACCGTGCGCAGCTCATCGCGCAAGGCGGGCGGCGCCAGCACCGTGAAGGCAAAGGGCGCAGCCGCCAGTTGCCGCGCCAGCCAGCCCAGTTCGTCGGACTGGTTATGCAGCAAAATCCCCTCGGCCGTTTGCTCGAACAGGCCGATGCTGTCGATGAAGGCGCCGCGGGCGGTGGCCAGGTCAGTCTCCAGCAAGATCGTGGCGGCGAACTTGCGCGGCAGCGACGCCACCGACTGCCGCAGATGCGCCAGCGCGTCGAAGCCGGCCGGCAGCTGGAAATGGCCGCGCGCCGGCGCCACCTGCGCCACGCGGTCGAGGCGGAAGGTGCGCACGTCGGCGCGCAGATGGCAGTGGCCGACGGCGTACCAAAAGCCGCCGTAATACACCAGGCCGTAGGTATCGACATCGCGTTCGCTGTCGATGCCGCCGGAACGGTAGCGCAGATGCACGCGCCGGCGCGACTTGGCGGCCAGGCTGAGCGCCGTGAGCGCCGCATTGTCCTGCGCTACGCCGCCCTGCCGGGCGCTGGAACGCAGATCCAGGCGCACCGTCTGGTCGATGGCGTCGACCCGCTGACGCAAGCCGTCCGGCATGATGCGGCCCAGCTTGGCCTGCGCGCTGGCGACCGCCGGCGCCGCTTCGGCCAGGCCCAGTCCCCGCGCCGCCAACAAGCCCAGCGACAAGGCCAGCGCCTCGTCGTCAGTGAACATCATCGGCGGCAATTTGAAGCCCGGCATCAGTGCGTAACCGCCATGGCGGCCGCGTTCAGCCGTGATCGGTATGCCGATATCGTCCAGCATGACGATGTAGCGCCGCAGAGTGCGGCCGTCGACGCCCAGCCGGCTGGCCAGGTCGGCGCCGCTCAGGCGGCCGTGGGTTTGCAGCAGCTCCAGCACTGCCAGCACGCGGGTGGTTGGATGGTACATGCCGCAAAGATAGCAGATATACAGGGCCGTATCTGTCCTATTTATTCGCTAGACTGGCGCAAACACACCTACAAAGGAGCAAAACATGAGTCAAACCGCCAACCTGGGCCTGTATTTTGTCGTGGTATTCGGGGTGGTTGCCCTGCCCGGCCTGGACATGGCCTTCGTCATGGGCAGTTCGATGCTGGGCGGACGCCGCTCGGGGATGGCGGCGGTGGGCGGCATCATCGCCGGCGGCTTCTGCCACCTGTGCATGGGCGCGCTGGGCGTGGCGGTGGTGCTGCAATGCTGGCCGCCGCTGTTCAGGATCATGCTGCTGGCGGGCGCGGCCTACATCGCCTGGATGGGCTACAGCCTGCTGCGCAGCGACAGCATCTTCCATCCGACGCCGGGCGCCGAGGCGATGGCGGACGCCGTCATCTTCCGCCGCGCGCTGACCACCAGCCTGCTCAACCCCAAGGCCTACATTTTCATGCTGGCGATCTTCCCGCAATTCCTCAAGCCGGGCCAGGGGCCGCTGTGGGTGCAATCGGGCGTGCTGGGCGGCATCACCGCACTGACCCAGCTGGTCGTCTATGGCGCGCTGGCCTACGCCGCCAGCGGCGCCAGCGGCTGGTTCGCCAGCCATCCGGCCGCCGCAACGGTCGCCGCCCGCGTGATGGGCGCGCTGCTGATGCTGACCGCCATGCTCAGCGCCAGCCAGGCCTGGGCCTGAAAACAAAAAGGGCCGGAACCTCGACGGTTCCAGCCCTTCCAAACATCCGCCCTACCAGAGGCTGAGTTTTAATTCAATTGCGACAACTCTGCTTGTCATTTTACATCGTTTTCCCGCAAATGGGTAAAAGTTGTTCAGGACGACTTGCCGCGGCGCGTAGCGCGCGTGGTATTGGCGCGCCGGTGTCCGGTGCCGCCACCGGGAGCCGGGCGCTTGCTGTCCTGGGTCTCCCCCGCCTCGGCCCGCTGCTTGTTGACGATGCGGGCCGCCACCTCCTCCTCCCGGCCCGGATAGCGGCCTTCCTCCTCGAATTTGTGCTCCAGCTTCTTGTACTCGCGTTCGCGCTTGGGACTCGCTCCTTTGGGCATGATCTGCTCCTTCACTCTGGTTTGCAGGACCATGCTACCGAAAGCGCAACACTGTCGTCGCACGGCAGCGAAATATTGCTAAAAATTATAGATTCGCACGACCGTTCGCTGATACACTTTCCGTTCCCCGGAGCAAATACCGGGTTTTACAAACATCATTACAAACATAAAAAGACGAGACATGAAGATTGCCGATATCAAGATAGGCCAACGCCTGACGATTGCCTTTTCATTAACAACGTTGATGCTGGCCGTGGTGGTCGCGGTCGGCACCCTGGGCTTGCGCGCCACCAGCGTGGAACACGCTTCCGGCAACGCGCAGCAGATCGCCTCGTTCTACAGCACGCTGATGATCGCCCTCGGCCTGGCCGGCGGCCTGATGAGCCTGTTCACCGCCTGGTTCATCACGCGCGGCATCGTCGGTCCGATCCGCCATGCGGTGCGGGTGGCGCGCACGGTGGCCGGCGGCGACCTCAGTTCCCACATCGAAATCCGCTCGCGCGACGAGATCGGACAGCTGTCGGCCGCGCTGAAGGAAATGAACGCCAGCCTGATCGGCATCGTCTCCGAAGTGCGCGGCGGCACCGAAGCGATCGGCACCGCGTCGGCCGAAATCGCCGCCGGCAATATGGACCTGTCCGAGCGCACCGAGCGCCAGGCCGGCTCGCTGGAGGAAACCGCCTCGTCGATGGAGGAACTCACTTCCACCGTCAAGCAGAACGCCGCCAATGCCCAGCAGGCCAACCAGCTGGCGGTGTCGGCCTCGGCCGTCGCCGGCCAGGGCGGCGCGGTGGTGGCGCAGGTGGTCGACACCATGGCCTCGATCAACGCCTCGGCGCGCAAGATCGTCGACATCATCGCCGTCATCGACGGCATCGCCTTCCAGACCAACATCCTGGCGCTGAACGCCGCCGTCGAGGCAGCACGCGCCGGCGAACAGGGCCGCGGCTTCGCCGTGGTGGCCAACGAAGTGCGCAACCTGGCGCAGCGCTCGGCCGCGGCGGCGCGCGAAATCAAGGGTTTGATCGGCGACTCCGTCGACCAGGTCGACGCCGGCGCGCGGCTGGTCGACCAGGCCGGCGTGACGATGGCGGAGATCGTCGCCAGCGTGCGCCGCTTCACCGACATCATGAGCGACATCGCGGCCGCCAGCCAGGAGCAGCTGTCCGGGATAGAGCACATCAACGGCGCCATCGCCGAGATGGACCAGACCACGCAACAGAACGCCGCGCTGGTGGAACAAGCCTCGGCGGCGGCGGCCACCATGCGCGACCAGGCCGCGCACCTGCAAGGCGCGGTGGGCGTGTTCAAGCTCAGTGGCGATGGCGCTGCGCGCAAGAGCGCCAGCATCCAGCCGATCAAGTCGGCGCGCCGCGCCAGCGCCCATCCGTCGGAACACTTCGCCGAGCTGGAAGCACCGCAGGCGCGCCACGCGTCGGCCCGTTAAGCGGCGAGCAGCAGTTCGATCTCTGCCAGCAGCTGCGGCATGGTGTCGACCACGCGCCAGGCGCCCGGGAAGTCATGGCCGCGCGTCAGCGCATTGCGCAGGATGATGCAGCGGATGCCGGCCGCCGTCGCCGCTTGCAGGCCGCGCGGCGAATCCTCCACCACCAGGCAGTCGCCGGCCTGTACGCCCAACCGTTCAAGGCCCAGCAGATAGGGTTCCGGCGACGGCTTGCTGGTCGCGCAGGATTCATGCGTGAGCACGAATTCGAAGTGCGGCAGCAGATCCAGGCGGTGATGGATGATCTCGAAGTGCTCGCGGTTGGAACTGGTGACCACGCCCATGCGCAGGCGCGGCGACAGGCTGGCGAGCACCGTGCCCACGCCGTCGATGGCAGGTATGTGCTCCGAAGCCAGCGTGGCGGCGTAGCGGCGATTGCGTTCGCCGCGCCAGGCGTCCATCCCGGCTTCGTCCATCTGCGGATCGAGCAGGTGCCACGCGCCGCAGTTATCGGCCAGGTACCAGTCGAAAAAGTGCTGCTCGCTCAGTTCCAGTCCAAGCGGCAGGAACAGCTCCCGGTTGGCCTCGTAAAACAGGCGTTCGGTGTCGACCAACACGCCATCGTTATCCCACAAAATCGCCCGCAGCATCGTCACTGTCCCGTGTCAATCGTCACAGCCGGCATTGTACCCGCTGGCCTTGCAGGGCCGGGTATGTAATACTCCGTCCAACCTACCAAGAACAGAGCAACATGGCCGTTTTAGCACCACTGCCACGCAGCCTCAAATTCCGCATGACGGCGGTAGTCGTCATGCTGGTGCTGGCTGCCACGGTCATCGTCACCTGGGTCGCGCTGGTGCTGGCCGAACGCGATATGAAAAGCGTGATCGGCAACCAGCAGTACGCCCTGCTGTCCTCCGCAGCCGCGCAGGTGGACGCCCAGATCACCGCGAAAGAAGCGCTGCTGGCCAGCCTGGCCGACGCCATGCCGTCCGACGCCGGGCAAGACGCCGAGCGCATGAGCGCCTTCGTCGCCCGCCATCCGGCCGTGCGCAAGGCGTTCCTCAACCTGCACATCTTCAACCGCAACGGCGTCCTGATACACACCGAAGGCGAAGGCGCCGCCGTGCTGGCGCTGGACGACCGCCCGCGCGCCTTCATGCAAAAGGTGCTGGCTGGCGGCCGGGTGGCGGTGTCGCCGCCGTTCAAGAGCATCCTGTCCGGGCTGCCCGCCATCATGATCCTCCATCCGGTGCTGGACGCGCAGGGCAAGGCGGTGATGCTGCTGGGTGGCAGCATCGATCTGAGCCACACCGATTTCCTGGCCCAGATCGCCGCGCAAAAACCGGGCAAGACCGGCTACATGTTCATCATGACCACCGGCGGCATCCTGGTGCACCATCCCAATCCGAAGCGCCTGCTCGAGCATATCAATGCGCGGCCTGGCTACAACCGCGCCACCGAAATGGCGCTGCAAGGCTTCGAGGGGTGGACCGAGGCGGCCAACAAGGACGGCAGCGACGGCATCTACTCGTACAAGCACCTGTCCACGACCAACTGGATCATCGGCGCGCGCTTCCCGGTCGACGAGGCGTTCGCGCCGATGATCGAAATGCGCCGCCACGCGATGCTGGCGGCCGGCGCCTTCGCCGCGCTGGCCGGCCTGATGGCGTGGCTGGCGATCCAGGCCCTGCTCAAGCCCCTGGGCCGGCTGCGCCGCAACATCAGCGACATCCGCAGCGGCGACGTCAACATCGGCGTGCTGCAACGGCGGCGGCGCGACGAGATCGGCGAATTAAGCAGCGCCTTCCACGAACTGATGGCGGAGCGGGAACAGGCGCAGGAAGCGATACGCGACAGCGAATCCCTGATCGCCGCCAGCGAAAAGCGCCTGCGCATGATCGCCGACAGCATCCCCGCCATCGTCGCGTATATCGACCGGGACAACCGCTACCACTTCACCAACGAATACTTCCGCACCATGCTGGGCCTCGATCCGCAGGCGATGATAGGCCGGACCATGTCCGAGGTGCTGGGCCAGGATTTTGTCGCCTCGATCGCGCCCTACCACGATGCGGCGATGCGCGGCGAGCGCGTACACTACGAACGCGAAGGCCGCAAGGACGGCCTGCCGCAGCAGGTGATGGGGGACCTGATACCGGACATCGCCGCCGACGGCAGCGTGGCCGGCGTCTACCTGATGGCGGTCGACATCACCGAGCGCAAGAGCGCCGAGCTGCGCCAGGCCGCCAGCGAAAAGCGCCTGAAACTCCTGACCGACAATTTGCCGGTATTGATCTCCTACCTGGACCACAAGCGCCGCTTCCAGTTCGTCAATGCCACCTTCTTCCAGTGGTTCGGCGTGGACCCGGACAAGCTGATAGGCCGCCACCTGGTCGACGGCATCGGCCGGGTTCACTACGAACACGCGGAGGCCCATCTGGAGCAGGCCTATCGCGGCCAGAACGTCACCTACGAACTGAAGGCGCAGATCGGCGGCAGCCTGCACACGCTGGAAACCACCTTCGTGCCGGAGCTCGCTGCCGACGGCACGGTGGTCGGCATCTACTCGCTCACGCACGACACCACGCGCATGAAGGAAATCGAAGAGCGCCTGACGCAGCTCGCCCGCATCGACTCCTTGACCGGCATCGCCAACCGCCTGATGTTCGAAGAGATACTGCAACTGGCGGTGGTGCGGTCCAGGCGCAATCGCCGCCCGCTGGCGCTGGCCTACCTGGACATCGACCATTTCAAGAGCATCAACGACACCCTGGGCCACGGCGCCGGCGATTCGGTATTGAAGGAGTTCGCCTCGCGGCTGGTGGGCAATGTGCGCGCCTCGGACACGGTGGCGCGCCTGGCGGGCGATGAATTCGTGATTGTGTTCGAACAGGTGGACGGTCCCGGCGAATGCGCGCGGCTGGCGGCCAAGATCATCGAATCGGTGCGGCGGCCGTTCGACGTCGCCGGCAAGCCGATGCGAATCACCACCAGCATCGGCATCGCGCTGCACGCGCGCGACGCCGAAACCCCGGCCGAACTGACAGCCCGCGCCGACGGCGCGCTGTATGCGGCCAAACGCAAGGGCCGCGACGGTTACGCGCTCGCCGACTGAACGTTATCAGGCGGGGATGCCGCTCGCCTGTGGATTCGGCAGCGGTTCGGACACCTTGAACAACAGGTTGCGATCGACGTGGTGGAACGGTTCCTCCTGTCCGCGTATCATCATCACGGTGTCCTCCTCGTAGCCCCAGCTGCCGTCGTCATTGATGGTGACCTTGATGCGGTACTCGACGGTCTTGAAGCCGTATTCCAGGAAGGGATTGGAGCGGATGCCGTAGGTATCGGATTCCAGCCGCGCCACCAGTTCAAACTCCCTGGCGTCCGGCGCCACCACGGCCGAGGCCATGGCGATCTGGCCGCGCGGGATACCCAGCGTCTGGATCACGGTGCCGGTGGCCGGCTCCCACAGCCAGTAGCCAACCTGCTCGTGGTAGGTCTTGGCCTGGCCAGGCTTGTTGATGATGATCAGGTAGCGCAAACCGTAGAACAGCTGCGGACCATTGGTGACCGGATCGATAGGCTGCAGTTCGATGCGCTCGACGTAGGCCTGCTTGCGCGGACCATCCGCCTTCGGCTTGATGTCGATGCCACGCTCGCCCTTCCAGATGCCCGCCATCGGCGCCAGCGGGCCGAGGTTGTTCAGGGTGTTGACGTCGATCGGCGTAGGCTCGGTGTAGATATCGCTGGAAAACTCGCTCATGCATAGTCCTGGTGGTTGGTGATAGCCACTATTGTAAGGCGATCTCGATGCGGTTGCGTCCCTCATGGTGGCGATAGGCCACCGCGCTGCCCAACTGGCGTATCAGCAGCAGTCCGACGCCGCCGACAGCCTGCTCCTCGATGGGCCGCGCCGGATCGGGCGGCGGCGGGCCTTGCGTGAGCGGATTGAAGGGCGCTGCTTCATCCTCGTACACCAGCAGCGCGCCAGCCACGCCGACCCAAACAGAATGGGCGCTGTCGCCGCCGTGGCCGTGCAGGATGCTGTTGCGCAGCAGCTCCTCCAGCATCAATTCTGCGCGCGCGACCACGCCCGGCCCAAGGCCAGCCTGTTGTAGCGCCATCGCGGCAAACGACATCGCGCCGGAGACCGCATCCAGCCGCGCTGGAAACCGCAACAGGTGCGCAATACCGGTTTCTTTTCCGTCCATTCGAGCATATTATCGGAATGCTCATCTCAGGAGAAGAATCATGCGTCACTTAAAAGCCGCCTTCGCCGCCATTGCCGCCATCTTCGCGCTGGGCGGCGCCTGCGCCGCCGAACAGCCGGCGGGCATGGTCAAGACCACCAAGGGGGCGGCCGCCATAGAGCACGCCGGCAAACAGAGCCCGGCCACCACAGGCGCCGCGCTGATGGCCAGCGACCGCGTGGTCACCGGCGCCGATGGCAGCGTCGGCATCACGCTGCGCGACGAGACGTTGCTGGCGGTGGGCCCGAACAGCAATGTGTGGCTTGAAAAATACGCTTTCGATCCGACCTCGCATGAAGGCGTGCTCAATGCCACCGTCAAGCGCGGCACCCTGGGCGTCATCTCCGGCAAGCTCTCCAAGCAATCGCCGGGCGCGGTGCAGTTCCGCACCCCGACTTCCATCCTGGGAGTGCGCGGCACCGAATTCGTCATCGACGTCAAAGGCGGGAAGTAAGGCATGACCATGCTGATCTGGATCGTCTGCCTGCTGGCCGCCGTCTCGCAGCAGCAGCGCACCCCGACCGAGCAAATCACCCTGCTTCCCAGCCAGGACGGCAAGGCCAGCGCCGTGATCATCACCACCGCCGGCGTCGATACGGTGCTCGACCAACCCTACCAGACCGTGGCGATCGATGGCAAAGGCGCCACCGTCAGCACCGGCGACGGGGCCGACATCGGCAAGCGCTACGCCGCCACCTTGACCGCCATGCCGCAGCGGGCCGCAGTGTTCACGCTGTACTTCGTCACCGACACCGACACCCTGGTGCCGGAATCGGCGGCGCGGCTGGTGGAGGTCAAGGCGCAGTTGGCGTTGCGCCCAGCTCCGGAGATCATCGTCATCGGCCATACCGACACCGTCGCCAAGCAGGACTACAACGACCAGTTGTCGCTGCGGCGCGCGGCCACGGTCAAGCGCATCCTGGTGGAGGTGGGCATCGACGCCGAACGCATCGCCGTGCAGGGACGCGGCGAACGTGAGCTGCTGGTGCCCACCGCCGACGGCGTCGACGAGCCGCGCAACCGCCGTGTCGAGATCCGCGTGCGTTGATCCATCAAACCGCGCCATTCCAGCGCAGCACCAGCAAGGTCAGATCGTCCGAGGGCTCGGCCAGGCCGACGTGCAGGCGCACATCGTCGCGCACCGCCTGCACCACGGCGGCGGGAATGGCCGCCGCCGCAGGTAGCGTGGCCAGCAAGCGGTCCAGCCGCTCGTTGCCATACAAGGCCCCCGCCTCGTTCATGGCCTCGTTGATGCCATCGGTGGTCAGGCACAGGCACTCGCCGGCCTGCAGCTGGTAGTGCTGCACCGGATATTCGAAATCGTCCATCACGCACAGCGGCGGACCGTCCGCGGCTTGCAGGTGCTCGACGCGGCCATCCACAGTCAGGCGGCGCGGTGCGTCATGACCGGCGTTGCAGAGGCAGACCTGGCCGTTGGACGCGTCCAGTATCCCCGCCACGCTGCTCACGAACAGCATCTCGGGATTCTCGCGGGTCAGTTCGCGGTTGGCGCCGTTCATGATGGCGGCCATTTCCGACGGCCCGCGCAGCGCGACGCTCTTGGACAGCGCCTTCGCCACCACCATGAACAGGCTGGCCGGCAAACCTTTTCCCGACACGTCGCCGACCATGAAGAACAGACGGTCGCGATCGAGCATGAAGAAGTCATACAGGTCGCCGCCCACCTCGCGCGCAGGTTCCAGCAAGGCCTCCAGCGAGAAGCGCCGCTCGCCGGGGAAGGACAGCGCGGCCTGCGGCAGCGTCGCCATCTGGATGCGGCGCGCCGCGCCCAGTTCACCGGCGGTCTTGGCGGCGGAGACGCGGGCCACCTGCAAGGCGCGATCGCTGTGCTTGCGGTCGCGCACCGCCGCCGCCAGCATGCTGGTCAACAGGCTGAGTCCGACCAGGACGACGGCGCACACCACGCCGGTCGCATCGAACAGCAAGCCGGCCCGCGCAAACAGCAACGTGCCGCCGCCATACACGCCCAGCACCAGCGCGCCGCCCAGCGGCACGGCCAACAACAGGCGCAGCTTGGGCAGCGACCAGACCAGCAGCAGGCTGCACGCGGCGAACGCCGCCACTTCGGCCCAGCGCATCCATCCGGGGCGCCGCAGGAAGGCGCCATCGAAGAAGCTCTCTATCATCTGCGCATGCGTGTCCACGCCGGGCATGAAGTCGCCGCGGGCATTGGTCTTGTAGTCGGTCAGGCCCAGGCCGGTCATGGCGACAATGACGATCTTGTTTTGCAGCGCGCCGTCGGCCAGGCGACCGCGCATCACGTCCAACGCCGAGATGTAGCGGTCCATCGCAGGCGCTGAAAAATTAACCCACACCGTGCCATCCGGCGCGGTCGGCACACGCAGGGCGCCGACCGACACACTGTGGACGCCGTCGGCGTCGGCCTCGATCTCCAGCGCCGAACTGCCGGTGGCCACGCGCAGCAGCTCCATCGACAGCGCCGGCGCCAGCGTCTCGCCAATGGCACCGACCAGGGGCGCGCGCCGCACGATGCCTCTTTCCAGATTCACCGACAACAACCCCTGTCCTTTGGCAGCCGCCTGCAGCAAGGGCAAACTGGACATCGCCCGCGGGAAGCGCATCACCGGCAGCGACGACACCGGCCATTTCACATGCACCGGCCACACGCGCAGCGCATCGCTGGTGCCGGCTTCGGCATGGGCAAAGCCCGCCGCGCCCAGCACGATCGGCGCGCGCCGCATGGCCGCCGCCAGCACGTCGTCATACGCGGGCAGCGCCGCCAGGCTGTCGCGCAGCGGACCGGCGGGCAAGCGCGCAGCCAGGGCCTCGGGCGAGGTGGTGTCCGGCTCCGGCATCAGGATGTCCAGGCCGATGGCCAGCGGCTGCTGGGCGTTGACATGCTCTATCAGCTCGGTCAAGCGGGTGCGCGGCCACGGCCACTGGCCGAACTCCTTCAGCGAAGCTTCGTCGATGGCGATGATCTGGACCGGTCCCGTTGCGCGCTGGCGCGGAAAGTGGACCTGGTAGGCGTTGAACAAGGCAAGCCGCAGTTGCGGCAGCAGGCCGTCGCCGCCGACGGACAGCGCCACGGCCAGCAGGCACGCCAGCACCAGCGCCAGCGGCCTGCCCCGGCCTGCGCGTACGCCGCCCAGGGCCTGGGTTTGCAAGCGGAGCAGCATGGCCGCGCTTACAGTTCGATTTCCATGCCGTCGTAGGCCGAGACGATCTCCAGCGGCGCTTCGCCGGTGATTTCGGCGTAGCGCCGCGTCTCGGCCAGCACGCGGGCGATCTGCGCGTCGTCGTAGATGGGTTCGTGGTGGAACAAGCAAAGCTGGTGCACACCGGCCAGCTGGCACAGTTCGACGCCGACCACGTTGCTGGAGTGGCCCCAGTCGGCCTTCACCGATATCGAATCGGCCAGCGAATACATGGCGTCGAAGATCACCAGGTCGGCATCGCGGAAGAACTCGACGAAGGCCAGGCGCTCGGCCGCGTTATCGAGCTTGTGCTCGGAGTCGGTGCTGTAGATCATGACCTTGCCGCCCTGTTCCAGGCGGTAACCATAGGAGTCGCCCGCGTGCAGTTGCAGCTTGGCCGTCACGGTCAGGTCGTGCAGGCGCAGCGGAACGCCTGGCTCCATCTGGACAAACTCGATGGTCGCGCCCAGCTGGTGAAAGCCGACCGGGAAGCTGATCGGCTCCTGCTGGCGGCGGAAGGCCGTCTCCAGCTCCTGATGGCAACCATAGATGATGATGCGGTTGCCCGGTATGTAGGCCGGCGTGAAGAACGGGAAGCCCATGATGTGGTCCCAATGGAGATGGGACATGAACACATGGTAGGTCTGCGGCCTGGCCGGACCGTAACGCGCCAGCTTGGCGCCGGCCAGCGCGCGCACGCCGGAGCCCAGGTCGAGGATGATGTGCTCGTGGACGGTGTCCGGGTTCCACACCTCGACCTCAACGCAGCTGGAATTGCCGCCGTAGGTGCCGCGCACATCGAAGCCCAGATCGTTGTCGATGTACGACGCCACCTTCTCCGGCGTGTCGAGGTTGCGGCCGATGGCGCCTTCGAGCGCGGTCACCAGCTTGGAGCGGATCTGCTTGTGGTTCAGCGCCACCGGCAGCGAGCCGCGCGCGCCCCAGATGCGCGCTTTCATGAAGCGCCACCCACGGCTGCCAGCGCGCCGGCGCGGTCGGGGAAGATCTCGAACAGCATGTCGAAGCGGCTGATGGTGAACACCTCCAGCACCAACGGCTGCAGGGCCGCCAGCACCATACGTCCGCCCTGCGCCCTGACCTGCTTGATGGCCAGCATCAGCGCGCGCAAGCCTATGCTGCTGATATAGTTGACGCCGCTGAAATCGAGCACCAGCACGGCGCCATCCTTGCCACAATCGCGCAGGTGCGGATCGAGTGCTAGCTTGAAGGCATCGGCATGGGTATGATCGATACGACCGGCGGGGCTGAGCACCACGGTGCTGCCGGCTTGCTGCGGCTGAAGTTCCATATTGGTGCCCTGTGCGCTGTGCGGGTGGGAATGGTGATTTTTTCCATTTTTACATCTTTTAGTGCAAGAAGCAATTCCGAGGAGAATCGCCTGTACATGATATTCTTCGGCCTCGACGCTACAAGGGAGAACGCGCATGTCGCCGCTCGACAAATTTTTCAAGCTCACTGAGCATGGCAGCAACGTTCGGACCGAAGTGGTCGCGGGCATCACCACCTTCCTGACGATGGCCTACATCATCTTCGTCAACCCGGCCATCCTGGGCGACGCCGGCGTGCCGAAGGACGCCGTGTTCGTCGCCACCTGCCTGGCGGCGGCGCTGGGCACCATCATCATGGGCTTGTACGCCAACTACCCGATCGGCATGGCGCCGGGCATGGGCCTGAACGCCTACTTCGCTTACGCCGTGGTGCTGGGCATGGGCGTGCCCTGGCAGTCGGCGTTGGGCGCGGTGTTCATCTCGGGCTGCCTGTTCATCCTGGTGAGCGTGTTCAGGGTGCGGGAATTGATCGTCAACGGCATCCCGCATTCGCTGCGGGTGGCCATCACGGTGGGCCTGGGCCTGTTCCTGGCCTTGATCGCGATGAAGAGCGCCGGCCTGGTGGTCGCCAGCCCCGAAACACTGGTGCGCGTGGGCGATATGCACAAGCCGCAAACCATCATGGCCGTCTTCGGCTTCCTGCTGATCGTCACGCTGGACCGCCTGCGGGTGCCGGGCGCGCTGTTGATCGGCATCGTGGTGGTGACCATCATGAGCTTTTTCTTCGGCGGCAATACCTTCCACGGTTTCATGTCGCTGCCGCCATCGCTGGCGCCGACGCTGTTCCAGTTCGACCTGAAGGGCGCCGCCTCGATGGGATTGTTCAACGTGGTGCTGGTGTTCTTCCTGGTTGAACTGTTCGACGCCACCGGCACGCTGATGGGCGTCGCCAGCCGCGGCGGCCTGCTGGTCGACGGCAAGATGAAGCGTCTGAACAAGGCGCTGCTGGCCGACAGCTGCGCGATTGTGGCCGGCTCCATGCTCGGCACCTCCAGCACCACCGCCTATCTGGAAAGCGCGGCCGGCGTGCAGGCGGGCGGACGCACCGGCCTGACGGCGCTGGTGGTGGCGCTGATGTTCCTGGCGGCCTTGTTCTTCGCGCCGATCGCCGGGGTGGTGCCGGCCTACGCCACCGCGCCGGCGCTGCTGTTTGTCGCCTGCCTGATGCTGCGCGACCTGGTCGATGTCGACTGGAGCGACACCACCGAGAGCGTGCCGGCCGCCATCACCGCGCTGGTGATCCCGTTCACCTACTCCATCGCCCACGGCATCGCCTTCGGCTTCATCACCTACGCCGGACTGAAACTGCTGACCGGCCAGGCCCGCCAGGTCAAGCCGGTGGTGTGGGTGATCGCCGCGCTGTTCCTGTTCAAGTACACCTACATCACCGGCTAGCGGCCAGCCGTTCCGGGGATGCCACCAGCGTCGGCATTTCCCGCACCGCCAGGATGCCGACCACGTTGTTGAGCCGCATGCGGCACAAGGTCAGCGGGTCTTCGTCCTCGGCCGCCAGCCGTATCTGCACGTCCACGCCTTGCGGATGCATGGTCGTGCGCAGGCTGCGCAACTCCAGTCCCAAACGGCGCACGATCGCCAGCACCGCTTCCAGAGTGGCGATGGGATCGTCCGGCTCGATACAAAATCGATAGCTTTTTTGTGTGGTATTCATACAACCAGAATATCCGGGAGCCGGCAAAATAGGCTTCCTTGTTTTGCTCGCGATTCAGTCAAATGAAGAAGATCCGCCTCTTCAATGTAAAATTATAGGGATAATCATCTTCCGGGACTCTGCAACATGGAAATCGACGAACTGGACCGCCGTATTTTGCGCGAACTGCGCCGTGACGGACGCCTGAGCAACACCAAGCTGGCCGAAAAGATCGGCCTGTCCACCACGCCGTGCTGGAACCGCGTGCGCGCGCTGGAGGAAGGCGGCCTGATCGAGGGCTACACGGCGCTGCTCAGCCAACAGGCGCTGGGCTACCCGGACACCGTCATCATCGAGGTCACGCTGGACCGCCACGACGACGACATTTTCGAGAAGTTCGGCCAGGCGCTGGCGGATTTGCCGGAAGTGATGGAAGCCTACCTGCTGACCGGCGAATACGACTACCTGATCAAGGTGGCCGTGGCCGGTACGGCCGGCTACGAGGAATTCCTGCGCCGCAAACTCTACAAGCTGCCCGGCCTGCGCCACAGCCGCTCCACCTTCGTGCTGCGTTGCCTGAAGCGCGCGCATTCGGTCGAACCATAAAATGATCTATTAACATTGAAAATTACTCAATGCCCAAATAAGACACTCCAGCCTTTAGCCTTGCCCTTTTATTTTTTCGATAGTAAATTAAAAATAGAATATTCAATAAAAGGGGAAGCACGATGCAAATTGCTAAAATTTCTGCATTCGCAACATTGACCATCCTTTCATCCTCCGCCTATGCGGTGGACAGCAGTTTCAGCGGATTTGCGCAATTAACCGTCGGCCGGGTTTTAAGCGGAAGCGCCGACAGCCCCATTCCCTATCAACTCAATGCCAAGCCGGGATCCAGCTACCAATGTCCCTGCTTTACCGGCAATTATGAATATGCCGGCGTCTACGAATATCATAAGACCGATCTGCGCCCGGAGTCGCTGGCCGGCGTGCAGGGCAATTTCAAGTTCACGCCCGAGTTGTCCGCCACGGTGCAACTGGTCGCGCGCGGTGCCGACAGTTCGGTCAATGCGGACTGGGCCTATGGCAGCTACAAGATCTCGGACAGCCTGACCCTGCAGGTCGGCCGCAAGCGCTTGCCGCTGTACTACTACTCGGACTACATGTATGTCGGCTACGCCTACCCGTGGCTGCGGCCTTCGCAGGACCTGTACGCATGGCAAATCTACTCCTACGACGGCGCCAACCTGCTCTACACCAACAACGTCGGCGACTGGACCTATACCGGCAACGTCTGGATCGGCCGCCGCAAGACCAGCGACAACGAGTTGCTGGGCAATCTCTACTATTCGACCCGGATCGACGAAAGCTGGAAGAAGATGATCGGCGGCTATATCGACGCCAGTAACGACATCTTCAGCCTGCGCGGAGTCTATATGCATACCGTGGTCGAACGCTATGCCGTCGTCAACGGCGTGCGTTCGCTGGTCATGACCGGCCAGAACGGCGATTTCGTCAACGACGTCGGCCAGGCGTTCTACGGTGTGTCCTTGAATATGGATTATAAGAACTGGCTGCTGCGCAGCGAGATTAACTATATCAACCGACCATCGGTTAAAAACACCTATACCGCCCAGTCCTATTCCGGCGGATATAGGATGGATAAACACACATTCATGATTTCCTGGTCGCAATTCCAGGAGCGGGCAGCCTATTGGCCGGGCGGCACCGAGAAACACGACACCACCTCCCTGAGCTATCGCTGGGACTACACCACCTCGCAGGCGCTGAAGGTGCAATTCGATAAGATCAACGATAAATCCAAATTCCAGTTCACCGGCGATGCCAACCTGCTGTCGGCCTCCTGGCAATTCGTCTTTTAATGCGGAGCGGATCTTATGAGAAAAATTAAAGTGGCGACGGCGCTGATCTGCGCCGCTTTTGTGTGCAATACCGTGGCCGCGATGGAGATCGTGGTGGTGGTCAATCCCAAGAATCCAGCCAGCCGCATGTTCTCGGAGCAAGCGTCGCAGTTCTTCCTCGGCAAATCCAACATGTTCGTCCCCCTGGACCAGGCTGAAAAATCCCCGATACGCGCCGAGTTCTATCAAAAGCTGTCCGGCAAGGATGTGTCCCAGGTGAAGGCGGCCTGGGCCAAGATCATTTTCACCGGCAAGGGCGTGATGCCGGCCGAGCTGCATTCGACGGCCGAGGTCAAGAAGGCCATCGCGGCCGACCTCAACGCCATCGGCTACATAGAAAAGTCCGCCGTGGACGACAGCGTCAAAGTCATCCTGACGCTGCCCTGAGGCCCGCCATCCGCTTATGTTGTCGACCGCACAGATGGCGCGCCGGAAGCGGCGCATTGTGCAGGTGCTCGAACAACTATAAAAGGATGAACATGAACCAGCCCCTCCAACTCGCCATCGCACTCGCCGCACTGACTTTGACGTCGCAAGCCATGGCCCAGATCACGTTTTACGAACATGACGGCTGGCGCGGCCGTGCCTTCACCGCCAGCCGTCCGGTCAACGACTTCTCGCGCACCGGTTTCAACGACCGTGCCTCGTCGGTGGTGGTTGAGCGCGGCCAATGGGAAGTCTGCGACGACGCCAGCTTCCGCGGCAAATGCATGGTGCTGCGCCGCGGCAGCTATGATTCCCTGGGCGGCATGGGCATGAACGACCGCATCTCGTCGGTGCGCCCGGTAAGCCGTCGCAACCGCTATGCCCACGAGGCGCCGGCTCCGCTGCCGCAACCCACTTATGAATACCGCCGCCGTCCAAGCGAACGCGTGGTTGAAGTGCCGATCAGTTCGGTACATGCCGTGGTCGGCACGCCGGAGCAGCGCTGCTGGGTCGAGCGCCAGCAAGTGACTGAACCGGCCCGCAGCGGCAACAATGTCGGCGGCGTCATCGCCGGCGCGCTGATCGGCGGCATCCTGGGTCACCAGGTGGGCGGCGGCACGGGACGCGACGTGGCCACGGCCGGCGGCGCAGTAGCCGGCGCGGCCATCGGCAACAACATGGCCAACCGCAGCAACTCGCAGAGCTATGCACGCGACGTGCGCCGCTGCGAAAACGTCAGCAACCCGACGCCGCAATACTGGGACGTGACATATAACTATCGCGGCCAGCAACACCGCGTGCAGATGAGCACCGCCCCCGGCCAGACCATCTCGGTCAACGCCAAGACCGGCGAACCACGCATGTAATGCTGGAGATTTACCCACTTCTCCCCAATTTAGGGGGATGTGGGCAAACAACGCCGCGCACGGTCAGCATCGGCATTGCCGCGTTTGACAGGGACAGCGACCTGTCGGTCAGCTACAAGCGTGCCGACGAGGCGCTGTATCTCGCCAAGCGGCACGGCAAGAACCGCTACGTGCTGGCAGACGGCATGCTGGCCGCCGCCTGAAGAAGAAGGGCAATCTCGCGGTTGCCCTTGGCCTCGCAGCCCCTTAGAAGTGGTACTCAGCCCGTATCATCGGCGTCTTCGCGACATAACCCTGGCCGCCGGTGGTGGCCGAGGTGTTGCCGAACTTGTTGCGCCAGTACTGGTACTCCACGCCGACGCGCAAGGTGTTCTTGGCTTGGCCCATCGCGGCGCCCGCGTCAAACATCAGCTGCATGTCGATATTGGTCTCGGCGCCGGTATCGCTGCCCACTTCGTCCTTGCCCTTCGATGCGATGAAGTTGGCATAGCCCTCGAAGGCCCACAGCGAACCCAGCGGGATACCCCAGTCCGACGACAGCATCGCATGCGTCTTGTAGGTATAGCGGCCGGTGACGGTGGAGATCGGCGGGAAGGCGCCGCTCGGCGCGTTGCTCTCGTTGAGCAGCAGCAGGCTGGTGTTGAAGTGACCGGCCGGCACGTTCCACATAAAAGTCGGTCCCAGCACGAACATGCGCTTGCGCGAGTTGTAGCCCACGTCGTTCTTGGTGTTGACGTCGAAGCCGGCGGTGATGCCCAGACCGCGCACCGGGCCGAATTTGTATTCGGTGCCGGTCACCTTGCTCAGGTCGACCGTGTTGCGGTACAGGATGTAGGCTTCGTTGGCGCCGGACTTCTGCGTCAGCGAGGCCGGGTCGTTCTTGTCCGACATCAGGAAGTCGGCGTTGAAGTAATTGGTGCCGTATTTGTAGCCGCTGACGTGGGTCAGCGCCAGGATGTTCTTGGAGATGTCGTTCGGGTTGAACGGCTCGCGATAGTCGTTGCCGTAGCGCCAGCTGACGGCGGTGTCGCTCCAGTCGGCGGCGTGGACCGAACCGGCCAGGCTCAGGAAGGCGATGCATGCCAGCTGTGGAATTTGTCTCGTTTTCATTTTAGTTTTCCATATTTTAAGACCTGACTGTCCCCGCCGGCGCCGTCAGGGCGCGCCGGAGAGAAGGCAGTCGTTGGGGTGAGTTCCTCAGCCTGCGCCGAGGTAGACGAACTTGAAGGTGAACACGCAAGCGATCGCCCAGATCACTGGACGCACTTCGCGCACACGGCCGGTCAACAGCTTCAGCACCGCATAGGAGATGAAGCCGAACGCCACGCCAAGTGCGATCGAGTACGTGAACGGCATGGTCAGCGCCGCGATGGCGGCCGGCACGCTTTCGGTGGTGTCGGACCAGTCGATGTCGACCAGCTCGCGCAGCATGAGGCAGGAAACGTAGAGCAGCGCTGGCGCCGTGGCGTAGCTGGGCACCACGCCGGCCAGCGGCGAGATGAACAGGCAAGCCAGGAACAGCACGCCGACCGCGACGGCGGTCAGGCCGGTGCGCCCGCCCGCTTGCACGCCGGCCGCGCTTTCGATGTAGGCGGTGGTGCTGGAGGTGCCCAGCAGCGAACCGGTGACGATGGCGCAGCTGTCGGCCAGCAGCGCCTTGTTCAGTCGTTCCATCTTGCCGTTGACCAGCAGGCCGGCGCGGTTGGCCACGCCCATCAGCGTGCCGGTGGCGTCGAACAGTTCGACCAGGAAGAACACCAGCACCACGTTCAGCAGGCCGACCGAGATCGCGCCCATCAGGTCCAGCTTGAACAGGGTAGGCGCCAGCGATGGCGGCATGTCGACGATGCCGTTAAAGGTATTCCCGGCGACCAAGAAGCTCAGCACCGTCACGACCAGGATGCCGATCAGGATCGCGCCCTTGACCTTCAAGCGGTCCAGCGCGACGATGATGAAGAAGCCGGCGATGGCCAGCAAGGTCGGCGCCTTGTGCAGGTCGCCCACGCGCACCAGCGTCTCCGGGCTGCTGACAACGATGCCGGCGCTTTTCAGCGAGATCAGGCCGAGGAACAAGCCGATGCCGACGGTGATGGCGGTGCGGATCGAATGTGGAATGCCGTTGACGATCATCTCCCGCAATTTGAAGACGCTGACAAACAGGAACAGGCAGCCTGAAATGAAGACCGCGCCCAGCGCCATCTCCCAAGGCATGCCCATGCCCTTGACCACCACATAGGCGAAGTAAGCGTTCAAGCCCATGCCCGGCGCCATGGCAATCGGATAGTTAGCGTACAGGCCCATAATCAAACAGCCCAGGGCGGCCGCGATACAGGTGGCGACGAACACGGCGCCCTTGGGCATGCCAGCGTCGCCGAGGATGGAGGGGTTGACGAAGATGATGTAAGCCATCGTCAGGAATGTGGTCAGACCTGCCACCAGTTCGGTGCGCACATCGGTCCCATTCTCTTTCAGCTTGAAGAATTTTTCTAGAAATAACATAAGGTCTCCGTGTTCTATTTTTAACTGCTTATTGGTCATCCGCCGATTAAACATGGGAACAATCGACTAGACCTTATCTCAGGGGCCACCGCGTGAAATTGCCGCGGTGGCATACCTGCTATCTGTTATGACCTATAACAGCCGGGGCGCGCCGCATTTGGAAGCGGCGTAGCCCCGTTCCAACCCTCCTAAACGAATGCGCCGATTTTCGACACCACGGCCTTGCGCACCGAACCTGTCACGATGAAGGAGCGCGCCACTTCAAGGTCGTTGTGCAGCCAGCGGTCGCCGTCGAGGCAGGCCGGAATCTGCGCGCGCACCGATTCGTAGGCCGCCTGCGTGCCTTTGCCGAGCACAAAACCGGGCAGCAGGTTTTCTGTCATCGTCAGCGCCTGGGAGGCAAGCAACATTTCTACGCCGACAATGTACTGTGTGTTCGACACCACAGTTGCGGCCTTGCGCGCACACCAGGTGGAGTTGGACACGTGGTCTTCGCTGTTGCCTTTGGCCGGAATCGAGTCGACGCTGCCCGGCATGCACAGCGTGCGGTTCTCCATCACGAGGGAGCTGAGCGAGCATTGCATCACCGGATAGCCGGTGTTCACGCCGCGCACGCCGGACATCAGATTGCGCGGCAGGCCCCACGACAGCGTAGGATCGATCAGGCGCGCCACGCGGCGCTCGACGATACTGCCCAGGTCCGCCACGGCCATCGCCAGCAGGTCCATCGCCTGCGCCAGGTATTGGCCGTGGAAGTTACCGCCCGAGATGATCTCGAAGCCGCCGCCGTCCTTGCCGAAGATGAGCGGATTGTCGGTGGCGGAGTTCACTTCCTTGTCCAGGATGGTGTCGATGTAGTCCAACGCATCGAACACCGGGCCGTAGACCTGCGGCGCGCAGCGCAGCGAGTAGACGTCCTGGATGCGGGCCGTGTACGGGATATCGGTACGGCGCAACTCCTCCGGGAACTGCACGGCGCGCGCTTCGTGCGTGGTGCGGGTGGAGCCGTCCAGCAGGTCGCGAATGATGGCCGCAGTCTTGATCTGGCCCGCGTGCGGGCGCGCTTCGTGGATGCGCGGATCGAAGGCCGACATTTCGGCGCGCATCGCTTCCAGCGTCAGGCCCAGCGACAGGCAGGCGTCAGACAGCATGTTGCGCGCATCGGAGGCGGCCAGCAGCGCCACCGCCAGCGAGACGGTGCAGCCGTTGATCAGCGCCGATGCGTCCTTGGCCTTCAGTTCGAACACGACCGGGCCGACGTTGGATGCACGGATCGCGTCGGGAGCCGACATGCGCTGGCCCTTGTACATCACCTCCGCTTCCTCAAAGCCGGCGATGGCCGCCGCCAGATAGGCCAGCGGCGCCAGGTCGCCCGAGGCGCCGACGGAACCCTTCTGCGGCATGATCGGGTGGATGCCGGCGTTGACGAAGGCCAGCAGGCGGTCGACCACTTCCACGCGCGGCGCGGAGTAGTTGCTGGCGAAGGCATTGGCGCGCAACAGCATGGTGGCGCGGCTGACTTCCTCGGAGAACGGCTCGCCCATGCCGCAGGCGTGGGCCTTGATCAGCTGCGTCTGGAACAGGACGATGTCCTGCACCTTGACGCGGGTGTCCTTCAGCATGCCGACGCCGGTGTTAAAGCTGTACATCATCGGCGCCTCGTCGTGCATCCAGGTCGACTCGATGTAGTCGCGGCTTTCCTTCAGCGCGGCGCGCGACGATGCGGCCAGGTTCACTTCGATGGCGTGGTCGCGGGCGACGGCGACGACTTGGGCGGCGGTCAGGTTGAAACCATTGATGGTGGTAGTAGTCATGTTCCTATTCTTTCAATATCCGAAGTCGTCCCCGCGAAAGCGGGGACCCATGCCGAGTGGCCGGAGTCGGCTCAGCATGGCTTCCCGCCCGCGCGGGAATGACGTGGGTGGGTCAGTTGGCGCCGGCGGAGAACCACGCGCCGAGCTCGGAGCGTTCTTCTGGCGTGATGTTGGTCATATTCCCGATCGGCATAGCCTTCAGGACGACGGCCTGCTGGTTGATCTTGGCCGCGTTCTGGCGGATCAAATCAGGCGTATCGAACTTGATGCCGGCCGGCGCGGTGGCGAAGCCGGGTTGCGTAGGCTGCGCCGCGTGGCAGCTGACGCAACGCTGGTTGACGATCGCCTGTACCCGATTGAAGTCTGGCGCCGCAACGCTGGCATGTGCCGCACCGGCGGCATCGCCGGCGATAACTGGCGCAGGCGCCGCCGCAGGACGAGGCGCAATCACCACGGCGACCGCCGCCAGGATCGCGACACCGGCCGCAGGGAATTGCCACGCGGTCTTGCCGTGGTGGCGCAGGTTGAAGAAGTGGCGTATCAGCACGCCGGCGGCGATGATCGCGCCCAGCAGCGCCCAGCTGTAGGCGTGGCTGTAGGTCATCGCATAGTGGTTGCTGATCATGATCAGCAGGACCGGCAGCGTGAAGTAGTTGTTGTGGACGGAACGCTGCTTGGCCTTCTTGCCATGGTTAGGATCAGGCGATTTGCCCTGCTCCATCGCCTCCACCAGCTTGCGCTGGCCAGGAATAATCAGCATCAGCACATTCCCGACCATCATGGTGCCGATCATGGCGCCCACGTGGATGTAGGCTGCGCGGCCACTGAGGAACTTGGTCAGCACATAGGCCATCGCCACGATGAACACGAACATGATGATGCCCAGCAGGCCATCCTTCCGGCCCAGCGGCGAGCGGCACAGCGTGTCGTAGAACAGCCAGCCCACCAGCAGCGAGCCAAGGCCCACGCCGATCGCCTGCAGCTGCGACAGGTCCGCGACCGACTTATCGATCATCATCGCCGAGGCGTTGAAGTAGTAGACGATGAACAGCAGCGAGAAGCCCGAGATCCAGGTCGCGTAGGCTTCCCATTTAAACCAGTGCAGGTCCGACGGCAGTTCGGCCGGCGACACCAGGTACTTCTGCGGATTGTAAAAACCGCCACCATGCACGGCCCACAATTCTCCGGACACGCCTTTCTTGGCCAGGTCGGAACCCGGCTTTGGCGGGCGTATGCTGTTGTCGAGCCAGACGAAGTAGAAGGATGCGCCGATCCACGCGATCCCCGTGATGAGATGCAGCCAGCGCACCAATAGATTGAGCCAGTCCACGCCGTAAGCGAGCAATTCCATGTTGTCCCCAATGATTGGATTAAGCTCGTCTGCCACCGCGGGCGCTCCAGACGATTGGGATGATTTCCCTTTTGGCCGCGAACTGTTGAAAGCTCCGCTGCGACCGATTGAAAACCACACGCAGAACACGCATGGTCTGGGACGAACGATAAAACTAATTCTGGCTTTTCGTATGGCAGTAGCCGTATATTAAAAATAGGCTCACCGTTATAGATCGATCATCATGGCACAACTTCCCGACCACTTAGACCTGCACCTCATACGCATTCTGTACATGCTCCTCTGCGAAAAAAACGTTTCACGCGTCGCGATGAAACTGGATCAAACGCAGCCCTCCATCTCGGCCTCGCTGCAAAAACTGCGCGAGCTCACAGGCGATCCGTTGCTGGTGCGCGGCGGCCGCGGCATGGTTCCGACCCAGCACGGCGAAAGCCTGAAGGCGCCCGCCAAACGCATCCTCGACGAAGTAGGGCAGCTGTTCCTGCACAAGACGCCGTTCGCCTCCAAGGAGGAAGGCCGCACCTTCCGCATCGGCGCGCCGGACTACCTCGATATTCAATTTCTGCCCAACGTTGTGGCGCGCTTGCGACGCGAATCGCCCAAGAGCCGCGTCATCATCCACAGCCTGGGCGCCGAAGTGGACGCGATCCGCATGCTGTCCGACGGCGAACTCGATCTGCTGATCGGTAACTGGGAGCAGCCGCCCGAGCACCTGCACCTGTCGCGCCTCTTCGAAGATCCGATCATCTGCGCCATGCGCGCCGACGCGCCCTATGCCAAGCGCACCGATTCCAACGACATGACGCTGGACGATTATCTGAGCCTGCCCCACGTGGCGCCCTCGCCCACGCTGCCCGGCTTCCATGGCGTGATCGATTCCTTCCTGGCGCAGCAGGGCTACCAGCGCAACGTGGTGGTGGAATCGGCATATTTCAGCCTGATTCCCTACATGCTGACGCAGACCGACATGGTGCTCACCACGGGGCGCCAGTACCTGCGCTTCTACGAGCGCAACCTGCCGATCAAGACCTTCACGGTGCCGGTGCGCTTCCCGACGATGCGCTTCTACCAGCTGTGGCACGAGCGCGTGCACCAGGCGCCGGAGCACAAGTGGCTGCGCGACCAGGTCACGCAGGCCGCGCAAGCCCTCACCGCCAAATAATCCCGCCGTTGGCGTGGCACGCCCACAACACTCTCCATAAGCCCGGGCTGAATGCGGTTATGGCTCCGGGCGTATATAACAGCCTCCCTCGCCATATATCATTCCTCATATACCAAGAGGAGACGGGCCACCGCCTGCACAACAATGACAATCACACTAGATCACCTGAACCGCTGCGGCGCCGACGAATTCACCCAGCTGCTGCATGGCCTGTACGAACACTCGCCGTGGATACCGGAGCGCGCCGCCGCGCAGCGCCCATACTCCACCCTCTCCGCACTGAAGCAAGCCTTGCAAGGCGTGGTGCAGAAAGCCACCGAAGCCGAGCAACTGGGCCTGGTGCGCGCCCACCCGGAGCTGGCTGGCAAAGCGGCGCTGGCCGGTGAACTGACCGCCGAATCGACCGGCGAACAGGCGCAGGCCGGTCTGACCCACTGCTCCGCCGGCGAACTGGCGACGCTGCACAAGCTCAACGCCGACTACAACGCCAAATTCGGATTCCCCTTCATCCTCGCCGTCAAAGGCCCGACCGGCAACGGCCTGACGCGCCACGAGATCGCCGCCGCCTTCAGCCGCCGCCTGCGCTCGCAGCGCGACGACGAACTGGCCGAATGCCTGCGCCAGATCGGCCGCATCGCCGAGATGCGCCTGAACGCGCTGCTGCAAGTGGAACTGCAATTCGGCCCGACCATCATGCAATGGGCCGAAACCATCGGCGCCTGGAGCGACGACGCCGACAACCTCACCTGCGCCTACATGACCGACGCCCACCGCAAGACCGCCGGCCAGCTGGCGACGTGGATGAGGGAAGCCGGCATGGAAGTGTCGATCGACCCGGTCGGCAACGTCGTCGGCCGCTACAAGTCGGACCAGCCGGGCGCCAAGGCACTGCTGACCGGCTCCCACTACGACACGGTGCGCAACGGCGGCAAATACGACGGCCGCGAAGGCATCCTGCTGCCGATCGCCGTGGTCAAGCACCTCAATGAACGTGGCGAACGCCTGCCCTTCGACCTGGAGATCATCGGGTTCTCGGAAGAAGAAGGCGTGCGCTATCAAAGCACCTTCCTCGGCTCCAACGCCGTCATCGGCCAGTTCGACATGGCGCTGCTGGACAAGGCCGATTCGCAAGGCATCACCATGCGCGACGCGCTGACCGCAGCCGGCCACGATGTCGGCAAGATCGCTTCGGTGGCCCGCAAGCCCGAAGACGTGCTGGCCTTCGTCGAAGTCCACATCGAACAAGGCCCGGTATTGCTGGGCAAAGGCCTGCCGACGGGCGTCGTCACCTCGATCGCCGGCAGCTGCCGCTTCCAGGTCGAACTGACCGGCCTGGCCAGCCACGCCGGCACCACGCCGATGATCATGCGTAAGGACGCCGCCGCTGCCGCTGCCGAGATCGTGCTGTATGTGGAAGACCGCTGCGGACGTGAACGTTCGCTGGTCGGCACCGTCGGCCAGTTGCACGTGCCGGATGGTTCGGTCAACGTGATCCCTGGCGCCTGCAAGCTGTCGCTCGACATCCGTGCGGCCGACGACGCCACGCGCGACGCCGCCGTCACCGATATCCTCAATCAGGCGGAAGCCGTGTGTGCGCGCCGCCAGATCGGCCTTAAAGTCACCAAGATCATGCAGGCGCCCGCCGCGCCATGCGCGCCTTGGCTGGTCAAGCAATTCGCCGCCGCCACCGAGCGCGCCGGCATTGAAGTATTCGAGCTGCCGTCCGGCGCCGGCCATGACGCCATGGCGCTGGCCCGCATGACCGACGTCGCGATGCTGTTCACGCGTTGCGGCAACGGCGGCATCAGCCACAACCCGCTCGAAACCATGACCGCCGACGACGCCGAAGTATCGGCCCAGATCTTCCTGGACTTCCTGCGCCAGTTCAAAACCAAGTAATTCCGGAGCCACCATGTCTAAACCCGTGTCAGAACCTATTCGATTCTTCTACCGCGGCGCAGTGCACAACGTCGCGGACGGCGCGCCAACCCGCACCCTGCTCCAGCACCTGCGCGAAGACCTGCACTGCACCGGCACCAAGGAAGGCTGCGCCGAAGGCGATTGCGGCGCCTGCACCGTGGTCGTGGCGGAATTGCAGCCCGACGGCGAAGTAGCCATGAAGTCGGTCAACTCCTGCATCCAGTTCGTGCCTACGCTGGACGGCAAGGCCGTCTTCACCATCGAAGACCTGAAACAGGCCGACGGCAATATGCACCCGGTGCAGGAAGCGCTGGTCGAATGCCACGGATCGCAGTGCGGCTTCTGCACGCCGGGCTTCGCCATGTCTCTGTGGAGCCTCTACCTCAAGCAGGAGGGACAAACCACGCCGCCATGCCGCAAGACCGTGGACGAAACCCTGTCCGGTAACCTATGCCGCTGCACCGGCTACCGCCCCATCATCGATGCCGCGCGCCGCATGGGCGAGCTGCCTCCCGTCAGCTTCGACCGCGAGGCGCTGAAAGCCTCGCTGCAAACCATCCAGCGAACCGAAATGTACAGCTACACCCACGACGGCCAGACCTTCTACGCCCCGCGCACGCTGGCCGAACTGGCCACCCTGCGCGCAGAAAAACCCACCGCCACCATCGTCGCCGGCTCGACCGACGTCGGCCTGTGGGTGACCAAGCAGATGCGCAACCTCGGCGACATGATCTATGTGCGCCAGGTGCAGGAGCTATACCGCATGGTGGAGGAAGACGGCATGCTGTATATCGGCGCCGCCGTCTCCCTCAACGACGCCTACGAGGCGGTCTGCAAGCACTACAAGGAAGAGCTGCACGAAATGTGGCAGCGCTTCGCCTCGCAACCGATCCGCAACACCGGCACCCTGGGCGGCAGCGTCGCCAACGGTTCGCCGATCGGCGATTCGGCGCCTTGGATGATCGCGCTCGGTGCGGAAATCGTCATCCGCAGCGATAAGGGCCAGCGTTCCATGCTGCTGGAGAAGTTCTACCTCGATTACATGAAGAAGGACTGGCAGCCTGGCGAGTTCGTGGAAGCCGTGCGCATTCCGCTGCCGCGCAAGGACATCCACTTCCGCACCTACAAGCTGGCCAAGCGCTACGACCAGGACATCTCCGCCGTCTGCGCCGCCTTCGCCTTCACGCTCAAGGACGGCGTCGTCAGCGACGCCCACATCGCCTACGGCGGCATGGCCGCGACCTCGCGCCGCGCACCGCTGGCGGAAGCCGCCGTCAACGGCAAGCGCTGGGACGAAGCCACGCTGAAGCTGGCGATGGCCGAACTGGCCAAGGACTACACGCCGCTGAGCGACATGCGCGCCACCGCCGGCTACCGCATGAAGACCGCGCAAAACCTGCTGCGCCGCTATTGGCTGGAGACCAATCCGGACTCCGCCCAGCCGCTGCAATCGATCAACGCCTATCACTACGCAGAGGGAGTCGCCGCAGCATGAACAGCAAATCCGAAGCATTCCTGACGCAGCCCGCCGTTCCCGGCGTTCCGATGGCGTGGGCCGAAGTCGGCCAGTCGCACCCGCACGAATCGGCGGTGCTGCACGTCCTCGGCGAAGCCACCTACACCGACGATATCCCTGAAGTAGCCGGCACGCTGCACGCCGCGCTGGGCATCTCCGCCAAAGCGCACGCCAACATCCTGTCGATGAACTTCGACGCCGTCAAAGCCATGCCAGGCGTCGTGGCTGTGTACACGCACAAGGACATCCCCGGCACCAACGACTGCGGGCCGATCATCCACGACGATCCGATCCTGTCGGAAGGCCTGGTCGAATATGTCGGCCAGCCCATCTTCATCGTGGTGGCGACCTCGCACGACAACGCCCGCCGCGCCGTCAAGAAGGCCGTCATCGAGTACGAAGAACTGCCAGCCATCCTGACGCCGCAAGCCGCGCGCGACGCCAAGTCGTTCGTTGTCCCGCCCATGCACCTGGCGCGCGGCGATGCGCAGGCCGCGTTCGAGCGTTCCAAGCATCGCTTGAAGGGCGAGCTGCATGTCGGCGGCCAGGAACAGTTCTACCTGGAAGGCCAGATCTCCTACGCCATTCCGAAAGAAGGCAAGGGAATGCTGATTCACTGCTCGACCCAGCATCCTACCGAGATGCAGCACGTGGTCGCGCACGCCCTGCAGCGCCATTCGCACGACATCGTGGTCGAATGCCGCCGCATGGGTGGTGGCTTTGGCGGCAAGGAATCGCAATCCGCCCTGTGGGCCGCCTGCGCCGCCATCTCGGCCGCGCACCTGCGCCGTCCGGTCAAGCTGCGCGCCGACCGCGATGACGACATGATGGTCACCGGCAAACGCCACTGCTTCTACTACGAGTACGAAATGGGCTACGGCGACGACGGCCGCATCGTCGCCGCCAAGGTGGAGATGGTCTCGCGCGCCGGCTTCTCGGCCGACCTGTCGGCGCCGGTCGCCACGCGTGCGGTCTGCCACTTCGACAACGCCTACTACCTCGGCGACGTCGACATCCGCGCCATGGCCGGCAAGACCAACACCCAGTCGAATACCGCCTTCCGTGGTTTCGGCGGCCCGCAAGGCGCCATCGCCATCGAATACATCGTCGATGAAATCGCCCGCAATCTCGGCATGGACTCGCTGGATGTCCGCAAGATCAACTTCTACGGCCGCAATGACGAGGAAGGCCGCAACGTCACGCAGTACAACCAGAAGGTGGTCGACAACGTCATCCACGACCTGGTCGCCCAACTGGAAAGCGAAAGCGACTACCGCAAGCGCCGCGAGGACATCAACGCCTTCAACGCAAAGAGCAAAGTGCTGAAGCGCGGCCTGGCGCTCACGCCGGTCAAGTTCGGCATCGCCTTCAACGTCACGCACTTCAACCAGGCCGGCGCGCTGGTTCACATCTACACCGACGGCTCGGTGCTGGTCAACCACGGCGGCACCGAAATGGGCCAGGGCATCAACACCAAGGTTTGCCAGGTGGTAGCGCATGAACTGGGCATCGACCTCGCCATGGTGCGCGCCACCGCCACCGACACCAGCAAGGTCGCCAACACCTCGGCCACCGCCGCATCGACCGGCGCGGACCTGAACGGCAAGGCGGCGCAGGATGCGGCCAACACCATCCGCAAACGCCTGGCCGAATTCGCCGCCAAGCGCCACGACGGCGACCCGGACACGGTGCGCTTCGAGGCCAACTTCGTCCACGTCGGCGAGCATGCGATCCCGTTCGCGGAGCTGGTGCAGAAGGCCTACATGGCGCGTATCCAACTTTGGTCCGACGGTTTCTACGCCACGCCTGGCCTGCACTGGGATCCGAAGACCATGAGCGGCAATCCGTTCTCCTACTACGCTTACGGCGCCTCGGTGTCGGAAGTGGTGGTCGACACGCTGACCGGAGAATGGAAGCTGCTGAAGGCCGACGCGCTGTACGACGCCGGCAATTCGCTGAACCCGGCCATCGACGTCGGCCAGGTGGAAGGCGCCTTCATACAGGGCATGGGCTGGTTGACCACCGAGGAGTTGTGGTGGAACCCGGCCGGAAAGCTGATGACGCACGCGCCTTCCACCTACAAGATCCCCGGCGTGTCGGACTGTCCGGAGAACTTCAGCGTGCGTCTGTTCAAGAACCGCAACGTAATGGACAGTATCCACCGCTCGAAAGCGGTCGGCGAGCCGCCGCTGCTGCTGCCGTTCTCGGTCTTCCTGGCGATCCGCGACGCCTGCTCCAGCGTCGGCGATCATCGCTTCAACCCACCGCTGCGCGCTCCGGCGACCAGCGAGGCTATCCTCAATGCGATCAGCGCAGTGCAGGATGCGGCGGAAGCAGCGGAAGCGGCGAACTAATCATGTCGATGCCCTTCAATCTCAACGCGCTGACGGCGGCGGCCAGCAAGGCGGTGCCGCGCGTGCTGGTCACCGTGGCGCAGGTCGCCGGCTCCGCGCCGCGCGAACCCGGCGCCAAGATGCTGATCACCCAGTATCACGCCTTCGACACCATCGGCGGCGGCCACCTCGAAATGGTCGCCACCGACATCGCCCGGGAAATGCTGGCCATGCCGGCTGGCGAGCTGCGTGCTGAACGCCGGCTCGAACGCTTCCCGCTCGGTCCAAGCCTGGGCCAATGCTGCGGCGGCGTGGTGCACCTGGCGTTCGAGCGCATCATGCCGGAGGCCAGCGAACATTTCGGCTCCCTGGCGCGCCGCTGGCGTGAAGGCCAGGACAGCTGGCGCATGGTGCCGCTCGATTGCGTCGAACCAGCCAGTATCTATGACGGTACCGGCGCCCATTTGTGCGGCCCCGGCCCGACGGCGCTGGCGCGTCCGGGTCCCGGCATCGACTGCAAGGTGCGCATCGACGATCACGGCAAGCGCTGGCTGGTCGACTCCTGCCTGCCTTATCGTCCGCGTCTGTACCTGTTCGGCGCGGGCCATGTGGGCGCCGCCATCGTCCGCGCCTTGTCCGGATTGCCATGCCAGGTGGTGTGGATCGATGAGCGTGACGACATGTTCCCGTCGGTCCTGCCGGCCAACGTGCGCGTCGAAGCGACCGATACGCCGGAAGCGGTGGTGCAAGAAGCGCCGGCCGGCGCCTCCTTCCTGGTGCTGACCCACAGCCACGCTTTGGACCAGCAGCTGTCCGAGCAGATACTGCGCCGCACGGACTTCACCTGGTTTGGTTTGATCGGCTCCAGGACCAAGCGCGTGTCCTTCGAGCGCCGCTTGCAGGAGCGCGGCATTCCGGCCGCGCGCATGGCCGACATGACCTGCCCGATCGGCCTGCCCGGCATCCACGACAAGGCGCCGGCGGTGATCGCCATCTCGGTGGCCGCGCAGTTGATGCAGGTGTGGGAAGCCGCCGCACTGGCAGTACCGGCGGAAATCGGTGCTAAAATGAGCGCATCTGCTCAAACCGTAATATCGGAAACGCAAACCACATGCACCAACTGATGTCCTCCCAACTGCCTGCAAGCCAGGCGCACTCACTCTCCGGCAGCGCCGGGGCGGGAGCGCGCTATCGTACGCCCCTATTGAGCTAGCCCCCGCTAGCTAAACCACCAGCACGTACAAATCCGGTGTGGCCCCCGCGCCCGCCTTCATCGCCGACGACCATGTCAGTCGCGTCGCGCACTCGCGCGCGTCAACTGGCGTCCGCAATACGGAACAAGGAATACATATCATGGCAAGCATCATCACCCAAAGCGGCACTTTCCAGGCCTATCGCGCCAGCCTGCTGCACTTCAGCGACGACCCGGCCTTCGCGCCCAACGCCTGCTCCTGGCACGAAGACGGCCTGCTGATCATCAACGACGGCAAAGTCCACCTGGCCGGCGACTTCAGCCAGCTGATCGCCTTCCTGCCACAAGGCACACCGCTGCACGACTACCGCGGCAAGATCATCATGCCCGGCTTTATCGACACCCACGTGCACTACCCGCAGACGGACATGATCGCCTCGCCGGCGCCCGGCCTGCTGCCATGGCTGGAAAAGTACACCTTCCCGACCGAGCGAAAATTCTCCGATCCGGTACACGCGACCAACGTCGCCAGCTTCTTCCTCGATGAGCTGACCCGCTGCGGCACCACCACCGCCATGGTCTACTGCACCGTGCATCCGCAATCGGTGGACGCCTTCTTCACCGAAAGCGAAAAGCGCAACCTGCGCATGGTCGCCGGCAAAGTGCTGATGGACCGTAACTGCCCGGAATTCTTGCAGGACACCGCCGAAAGGGGCGCGCGCGAAAGCGAAGCGCTGATCAAGAAGTGGCACAAGCGCGGCCGCCAGCTGTACGCGATCACGCCGCGCTTTGCGCCGACCTCCACCGAGGAGCAGCTGGAAATGGCCGGCGCCCTCGCCAAGGCCTACCCGGACACCTTCCTGCAAACCCACGTGGCCGAGAACACCGACGAAGTGGCCTGGGTCAAATCGCTGTTCCCGAGCGCCCGCAGCTACATGGACGTCTACGACCATTTCGGCATGATGCGCCCGCGCTCGATGTACGCGCACTGCATCTGGCTGGACAATGCCGACCGCGCGCGCATGGGTGAAACACAGTCCGCCATCTCGATCTGCCCTACTTCCAACCTGTTCCTGGGCAGCGGCCTGTTCGACTTCGAGCGCGCCGACGCGAACAGAGTCCCGCTATCGCTGGCGACCGACGTTGGCGGCGGCACCTCGTTCTCGATGCTGCAAACGATGAACGAAGCCTACAAGGTGGCCCGCATGGGCGGCACCTACCTGCAAGCGATGCGCATGTTCTACCTCGCCACGCTGGGCGGCGCGCGCGCCATGCAGCTCGAAGGCACCATCGGCAATTTCGTGCCGGGCGCTGAAGCGGACTTCATCGTGCTCGATCCGAAAGCCACGCCGCTGCTGGCGCGCCGTACGGAGCGCACCGATTCCGTCGAAGAACTGCTGTTCGCCATCGCCATGCTGGGCGACGACCGCTCGATCGCCGCCACCTACGCCGCCGGCAAGGTGGTACACCAGCGCCAGGACTGACCGTATGAATCCAAGCGAATGGCAGGCACGGGTCGATCTCTCCGCGTGCTATCACCTGTGCGCCCTGAACGGCTGGGACGACGTGGTCTACACGCACATCTCGGCCGCCGTACCGGGCGAGGCGGAGCGCTACCTGATCAACCCGTTCGGCCTGCGCTTCGACGAAGTGTGCGCATCGAACCTGGTGAAGGTGGACCGCGACGGCAACCCGGTCGACGCCGCGCAGTACGACATCAACCGCCCAGGCTTCGCGCTGCACGCGGCGGTACACGGCGCCCGCCACGACGTGGTTTGCGTCATGCATCTGCATAACGTGAACGGTATCGCGGTCGGCGCGCAGAGCGAGGGCCTGCTGCCGCTGTCGGCGCATGCGCTGCGTTTCTACGGCGTACTGGCCTATCACGACTACGAGGGCCTGGCGATGACCGATGGCGAGCAGGCGCGCCTGCTGGAGCGGCTTGCCGACCTTCCGGCCATGCTGTTGCGGAACCACGGATCGCTGGTCTGCGGCCGGACTATCGCCGAGGCCTTCGTGCTGATGGAGGCGCTGGACAAAGCCTGCTCGATCCAGCTGAAAGCCCAATCGGCCGGCGGCCGGCGCCATGTTCCGCCGCACGAGGTTTGCCTCAGGGCGCACCAGGAACTGCTGGGCGACGGCACGCCGGACGGCAAACTGGAATGGCCTGCGCTGCTGCGCAAACTGGACAAACTCAGTCCCAACTATCGCTCCTGAAAGGAACCGCTATGCCAACTATCAACGTCCAACTGTTCGAAGGCCGCACGCAGGAGCAGAAGCGCGCCTTTGTCAAAGCCATCACCGAGGTCACGGCTCAGACGCTGGGTGCGACGGCGGAATCGGTCGACATCATCATCCATGAGTGCAAGCGCGAGAACTGGGCCACCGCCGGCAAGCTGTGGTCCGATCAGGAGTAATCGGTTACGATACAACCAGCGCAACCGGCGCTGATCAGCGTACAGCACAATGAAACGAAGAACTTTACTCAGCCTGGCTGCGGCACTCAGCTGCGGCACAGGTTTTGCGCGGGCTGCACAAGGCAAGGAACTACGTGTCGTCACAACCCACTTGCCGCCGCTGGTCATGGAAGACGACGACCAGCATCCGGGTGCGTTGCGTGAACTGCTGGATGAGCTGTGCAAGCGCGTACAAATGTCCCTCAAGCTGGAGTTTGTGCCATGGAAGCGAGCCTTGTTCCTGGCCACGTCGATGCCCGAGACGGCGATCTTCCCCGTCACGCGCCAGCTGGACCGCGAGACCAAATTCCGCTGGCTGGCGCCGTTGTACGAGGAACACTACATGTTCCTTGCAGCGCGCAACGGCAAGTTCGACATCCAGCATCCGGAAGACATGAAGGCCCGCCGCATCACACTGCTGCGCGGAGCGGCACAGGCGGCGATTTTGCAGGAACTCGGCTACATGAATGTCATTGAAGCCAATTCGATCGAAGAGGTACACCGCTATCTGCTCAAGGGCATGGCCGACGCGGCGTTCGGCGAACAACACATCATCCAAAGTTCGCTCAAAAGCCGCTCGGCGCAAAAAGACTTTCATCTCAGCGCGCCGGTGCGCTCCACCACTGCCTGGCTGGCCGGTTCGCTGGACTTCGACGATGCTACCGTCCAGTTATTCCAACACGCGAAAGCCGACATGGATGCCGACGGCACGACCCGTCGCATCCTGGGAAAATACAACCTGGCTTAAAGATTTCCCAAGCCGGCCAGGGTCCGCTTCACCGCAACATCCAGCGGGGTGCGTGGCTCGGCGCCAAGAACCTGCACCAGGCGCTTGTTGGTCATGTGGACCGGCTGCAGCCACAAATAGCGCATCTCACACAGTTCGCGAAACACCGCCACGAACGGCGATGCCAACGCCAGCAACCACCACGGGAAAGCGCTGGCCTTCAGCTCCGGCTTGCCGGCCGCGCGCGCGATGGCCGCGACCATCTGGGTGCCGTCGGCGTCCCAGTGTCCTTCCATCTGGAAGCGGGCGAAGGTGTCCAGCTGGTCCTCCTTCTCGATCAGCCGCACCATCGTCTCGGCGACGTCCGGCAGATAGGCCCATTGATGCCCGATTCCCGTGTTGCCTGGGTAGCTGATGGCGGTCAGCGGCTTGCCCGGCTTGACCAGTCCTTGTGCGAACCAGTTGTTGCCGGCCTTGGGACCGAAGAAATCGCCAGCCCGCACGATCAACGTACGCACGCCGTCAGCTGCCGCCGCTTGCAGGCGCGCTTCCAGCTCCACACGGATGGCGCCCTTGCGGGTGACCGGCCGCTGTGGAGACTCCTCGTCGATGATGGGAAACGCGTCCGGGCCGTAGTTGTACACGGTACCCGGCAGCAGGATGCGGGCGCCGCTGGCGCGGGCGGCGGCGATGCTGTTGTCGATCATCGGCAGCACCAGCTGGCCCCAGTTGCGGTATCCGGGCGGATTCACCGCGTGGACGATGAGCTGAACGCCTTCCGCTGCCGCCACCACATCTTCGCGCACCATCGCATCGCCAGGCAGCCACTGCATGCCGTCGCCACGGCGAGCGGCCGCCTGCGGCGCCCGGTGCAGCGCCCTCACCCGCCAGCCACGCGCCACCAGCAGCCGCGCCACCTCGCCACCCACGCCGCCGGTTGCGCCCAACACCAAAGCCGTCTTTACCTGTTCCATGCTGTTCCTCCGCTTGATTGAAGTTCGATGGAGGAAGTGTGCCGCAGCCCGAGCTAAAAGAAAATTACCTAAACCCGCATAGACGTTATACTATTTTGTATGACTGCCGCCGAACCAAACTGGGATCTGTACCGCTCCTTCCTTTCCGTTCTGAAGGAAGGCTCATTATCGGGCGCCGCCCGGACGCTGGCGTTGACCCAGCCGACCGTCGGCCGCCATATCGATGCGCTGGAACAGGCGCTTGGGCTGGCGCTGTTCACCCGATCCCAAACGGGCTTCATTCCGACCGAGGCGGCCCATGAGCTGGAACCGTATGCGGCGACGCTGGCCGCCACCTCCTCGGCCCTGCTGCGCGCCGCCTCCAGCCTGGGCCGCGACGGCGAGCAAGGCATCCATGGCACCGTGCGAATCACGGCCAGTGAAGTCGTCAGCGTCGAGGTGCTGCCGCCACTTCTGGCCAAGCTATCGCGCAGCCATCCGCATATTCATATCGAACTGGCCGTATCGAACAAGCTGGAAAACCTGCTGCGGCGCGACGCCGACATCGCAATACGCATGACCAAGCCGGAACATGAAGCCTTGATCGCCCGCCGCATTGGCAATATCGAACTGGGTTTCTTCGCCCATCGCAGCTACCTGAAGCGGCGCGGCACACCCCTGAAATGGGAAGAACTGGCCGGCCACACCCTGATCGGCGTCGATAGCGAAACCGCCTACACCCGCGCCATGCGTACCCGGTTCGACGCCCCGCCGCACGAAGCGCATCAGCTCCGCTGCGACAACGACGTGGTGCAGCTGGCGGCCATCCGCGCCGGCGTCGGCATCGGCATTTGTCAGGCCGCGTTAGGCCAGGCCCACGGGTCACTGGTCCGGGTCCTGCCCGACCTGCTATCCATCCAACTCGACACCTGGCTCGCCATGCACGAAAACCTCCGCCACAACCCCGCCTGCAGCGTCGTTTTCAGCGCCCTGGCCGCCGGGCTGTCGGCCTATGTCGACTCCCAGGCCGGCCTGCTATAATTTCCGGCTTCGATAGTCAGGAATCCATCATGTCACTGCTAGATCACCAACTCGAATTGCTGGCGCCAGCCAAAACCGCCGAGATAGGCCGCGAAGCCATCTTGCACGGGGCGGACGCCGTGTACATCGGCGGGCCGGCCTTTGGCGCCCGCCACAACGCCAGCAACACCATCGAGGAGATCTCCGCCCTGGTGGAATTCGCGCACCGCTACCGCTCGCGCATCTTCGTCACACTGAACACCATCCTGCACGACTCCGAGCTCGATGCTGCGCGCAAGCAGATCTGGCAGCTGTACAACGCCGGCGTCGACGCGCTGATCGTGCAGGACATGGGCCTGCTCGAAATGGACCTGCCGCCGATCCAGCTGCACGCCAGCACCCAGTGCGACATCCGCACCATGGAAAAGGCGCGCTTCCTGGGCGCGGTCGGTTTCTCCCAGCTAGTGCTGGCGCGTGAGCTGACCATCGAACAAATCCGCGCTATCCGCGCACAAGTCGACACGCCGCTGGAATACTTCATCCACGGCGCCCTGTGCGTGGCCTACTCGGGCCAGTGCTACATTTCGCACGCGGACACCGGCCGCAGCGCCAACCGCGGCGACTGCTCGCAAGCATGCCGCCTGCCGTACACGCTCAGCGATGGCCAGGGCCGCGTGGTAGCCTACGAAAAGCACCTGCTGTCGATGAAGGACAATGACCAGAGCCGCAACCTGGAAGCGCTGGTGGACGCGGGGATCCGCTCCTTCAAGATCGAGGGCCGCTACAAGGACATGGGCTACGTGAAGAACATCACCGCCCACTACCGGCTGCTGCTGGACGAAATCATGGAACGCCGCACCGAATTCACCCGCGCGGCGAGCGGCCACACCCGCATCCTGTTCACGCCGGACGTGGACAAGACCTTCCACCGCGGCCACACCGACTATTTCGCCAACGGCCGCACGGAGGAAATCGGCGCCTTCGATTCGCCCAAGTATGTGGGTGTCGAGCTGGGCGTGGTCGACCGCCTTGGCCTGGACTACTTCGACATCGTCACCAATGCGCCGATGGCCAATGGCGATGGCCTGAACTACATGCTCAAGCGCGAAACGGTCGGCATCCAGGCCAACCGCGCCCAGAAGCTCGACGACGTCGATGACGGCCAGCTGTGGCGTGTGTTCCCGAATGAGGACATGCGCACGCTGACCGGCCTCAAACCCGGCACCACCGTGCTACGCAACCGCGATCACCAGTGGGATGCGACCCTGCAGAAGAAGTCTTCCGAACGCAAGGTGTCGCTGCAAATGGAACTGGGCGAGCACGCCCACGGCCTGCGCCTGTCGCTGCGCGACGAGGATGGCATCTGCAGCAGCACCGATGCCGCCATGGTGCTGGAGCCTGCGCAGCAGGCGGCGCAGGCCGACGCCTCGCTGCGCGCCCACCTGGGCAAGTTGGGCAGCACCATGTTCGAGGCTGACGGGATCGAGTTGACGCTTTCGCAGCCATGGTTCGTGCCGGCCGGCGTCATCAACGGCCTGCGCCGCGACGCCGTCGCCGCGCATGAAGCGGCGCGCCTGGCGGCCTGGGAACGCCCCGCGCGCAAGAAGGCCGCCCTGCCCCGTGCCGTTTATCCGGACACGCAGCTAAGCTATCTGGCCAATGTCTACAACGAGAAGGCGCGCGCGTTTTATCACAACCACGGCGTGCAGTTGATCGCCGCCGCCTATGAATCGCACGAGGAAGCGGGCGAAGTGCCGCTGATGATCACCAAGCACTGCCTGCGTTTCTCGTTCAACCTCTGTCCGAAGCAGGCCAAGGGTGTGCAAGGTGTTCAGGGTCAGGTGCGAGCGGAGCCCATGACCTTGGTGAGCGGCGACGAGACCTATACCCTGCGCTTCGATTGCAAACCCTGCGAGATGCACGTGGTCGGCGCCATGAAGCCAGGCATTCTGAACTCGCCTCCCCCGTCGAATGTCGCCTACTCTCCGCTGACCTTCCACCGCCAACGTCCGCGCGCCGGCAACAGCAGCCAGGTCGCCAGCACGAACGGCGCAGTGAAGTAAGGCAGTCCGGCCGCACCCAGTGCAAGACACAGCAGGACGCTCAACGCTGGTCCCAGCAGGCGCCGGGACCGGGAGCGTTCGAAGGTGGCAAGTGCCAGCGCGGTCAAAGCGCTGTTGATGCCCATGCCGGTAGCCTGGCTGCTGACGCTGGACCAATTCGGCATCCATTCAGCGCCGCTCGCGACACACCAGGCCAGAACGGCGCCATACAACATCCACGTGGCCAGCCGCCAGCGGTGGCGGGCCAGCGCGGCCCAGACCAACATGCCGAGTGCGGCGGGACCGACGAAGCTGACCTGGCCCAGCGCGCAAAAAAGGAAGCTTGACGGCGCCAGGCTGCAGGCAGGAATAGCGGCGACTTGCACTGTCGAGCGCAAACCCAGCAGCGGCGCACAGGCATCGGTCATCCACATCGCGGCCACGAACAGGGAAGTCAGCACAGGAATGCCGGCACGTTGTGCGATGCGACTGAACAAGGCGGTCAACACGGCAATGACCGCAATCCATGCCACCAGCGCGGAACTAAACTGGTAGCCGGCGCACAGGCCAGCCCCGCTCAATGCGGCGTTGAAGCTGTACAGGCCCTGGCGGCGGTCTTCATCAGGGAAAGCCAGCGCCCAGGCCGTGGCCGACGCGACGCAGGCGCCCACCAGACAACCCAGCGCCAACACCGGCTGGGTCAGATACAGGCAAAGCAGGAGGACAGTGCCGAAGATCGGCGAGGACTGCAAATAGATCTGCGCGATGGCGCTCAACTGGCCACGGATGGCCAGTGGAACCCCGACGCGCCAGGCCGGACTCCGGCCGGGCCACTCGTAAAACATGATACCTCAAGCGGCAACTGGTTCGTCGTCCGGCCAGATCTGCGCGATACGCAGCAAGTTGGTGCTGCCCGGCTGGCCGAACGGCACGCCGGCCGTGATCGCGATCTGGTCGCCCGGCTTGCCGAAGCCTTCCCGCAGCGCCGCCTGGCAAGCAGCAGCCACCATCCGGTCGACATTGCGCACGTCGGGGCTGACCGTCGAATGCACACCCCACGCCAGCGCCAGACGGCGCGCCGTCGACAGGTTCGGCGTGATGCTCAGGATCGGCGCCATCGGCCGCTCGCGCGCCGCGCGCAGGCTGGTGTGGCCGGAGCTGGTGTAGGTCACCGTCGCCACCGCGCCGACGATCTGCGTCACATCACGCAGGGCCGAGCAGATCGCGTCGCCGCTGTTCGGCATCGGCGCCTGGTTCTGGGCGTCAATCATCTGGCGATACAGCGGGTCCTTCTCCACTTCGCAGATAATGCGGTTCATCATAGACACCGCTTCCATTGGATAGCAGCCGCTGGCCGATTCCGCCGACAGCATCACCGCATCGGCGCCGTCATAGATCGCACTGGCGACATCCGAAGCTTCTGCCCGCGTCGGCACCGGCGCCGAAATCATCGACTCCAGCATCTGCGTGGCGATCACGATCGGCTTGCCTTGCAGGCGGCAGGCGCGCAGGATACGTTTCTGCACGCCCGGCACGCGTTCCGGCGGAACTTCCACGCCAAGGTCGCCGCGCGCCACCATGATCGCGTCGGAAACGGCGACGATGGCGTCCAGTGCGTCCAGTGCCGCCGGCTTTTCCAGCTTCGCCAGCAGCGCTGCGCGGTTGCCGACGATGGCCCGGGCCTGAACCAGATCTTCAGGACGCTGCACAAACGACAGCGCAATCCAGTCCGCGCCCATTTCCAGCGCAAAATCCAGGTCGCGCAGATCCTTTTCGGTCAGCGCCGGGATAGGCAGCACCACGTCCGGCACGTTGACACCTTTGCGGTCCGATAGCACGCCGCCGTTGACGACACGGGTGCGGATTACGCGGCCTTCGTTGCCCAGCACCGCCAAGCGCAGCTTGCCGTCGTCCAGCAGCAGCGACTGGCCGGCACCGATCACCTCGAACAGCTCCGGGTGCGGCAGGCAGACCCGCTGCGCGGTGCCTGGCGCCGGATCGCGGTCGAGCGCAAACTCCTGCCCGGCCACCAGCGTCACCTTACCTTCGGCGAACTGCCCCACGCGCAGCTTGGGGCCCTGCAGATCGGCCAGGATGGCGATCGGCCGTCCGACGCTGCGTTCTATTTCACGCACGATGTTGCAGCGCGCCTGATGGTCCTGATGGGTGCCGTGGCTGAAATTAAAACGGAACACATCGGCGCCCGCTTCGAACAAAGCCTGGATGGCTTCCTTGCTGCTGCTGGCCGGGCCGAGCGTGGCCACGATTTTTGCCTGACGTTGACGTCGCATTGGGTATTCCTTTTTTTACAGAATTAGAACGGCACGGAAGTCGTTGACGTTGGTGCGGGTCGGGCCGCTGACCACCAGGTCGTTCAACGCGCTGAAGTAGCCGTAGCCGTCGTTGTTTTCCAGCAGAGTCTTGGCCCGCAGCTTCTGCGTCAGGCCCCGTTCCAAAGAATCCGGTCCGTACAGCGCACCGGCGTTGTCCTCGGAACCGTCGATGCCGTCGGTATCGCAGGCCACCGCATGGATGCCGGGATGGCCGTCCAGCGCCACCGCAAGGCTGAGCAGGAATTCGGCATTCCGGCCGCCGCGACCCGAACCGCGCACCGTGACCGTGGTCTCGCCGCCGGAAATGATGACGCAAGGCCGTTGGAACGGCTGGCCGCGCGTCGCCACCTGCCGGGCCATCGCCGCGTGGACGATGGCGACATCGCGCGATTCGCCTTCAATGCCGTCGGACAGAATGTAGGGCGTGATGCCAACCGCGGCGGCGTGCGCCGCCGCCGCCTCCAGCGCGTCCTGCGCGATGGCGATGACGTGGTGGCTGTTGCGGGCGAAGCGTGGATCGCCCGGCTTCGGCGTTTCGCCGGCGCCGGATTCCAGATGCTCGCGGATGCTGTCCGGGACGGCGATGTCGTACTTGCGCAGCACCGCCAGCGCGTCGGCGCAGGTGCTTGGATCGGGCAGCGTTGGGCCGCTGGCGATGATGCCGGGATCGTCGCCAGGGACGTCCGAAATCAGCAGCGTGACCACGCGGGCCGGCGCGCAGGCCAGCGCCAGCCGGCCGCCCTTAATCGCCGACAGGTGCTTGCGCACGCAGTTCATCTCGGAGATCGCGGCGCCGCTCTTGAGCAAGGCCTTGTTCAGCGCCTGTTTCTGTTCCAGCGTGATGCCGGGCGCCGGCAATGCCAGCAGCGAGGAACCGCCGCCGGAGATCAGGCACAACACCAGATCGTTCTCGCTCAGGCCCTGCACCATCTCCATCATGCGGCCGGCGGCGGCAAGTCCCGCCGCATCCGGCACCGGATGGGCCGCCTCGATCACTTCGATACGCTCGCAGTCCACGCCATGCTCGTAGCGCGTGACGACCAACCCGGAGATATCACCTTTCCAGTGACGCTCGACGGCGCGCGCCATGGCGGCGGCGCCCTTGCCGGCGCCGATCACCAGCGTGCGGCCGTTCTTCGGCGGCTCCGGCAGGTAGGCCGGCAGGCACTTCTCGGCACTGACAGCGTCCACCGCGCTGCCATACAGATCGAGCAGGAATTGGCGTGGATTCAGGGTACTCATTACGCCTCGGCGATCTGGTGGTTGGACATGATTTCAATCGCGCGGCACAGCGCCGAGTGGTCCATGCCGCCCAGGCCATTGGCCGCGCAGGCATTCATCAGCTCCTGCGCCATCGCGGTATTCGGCAGCGACACGCCCATCGCCTTGGCGCCTTGCAGGGCCAGGTTCAGGTCCTTCTGGTGCAGTTCGATGCGGAAGCCCGGATTGAAGGTGCGCTTGACCATGCGCTCGCCGTGCACTTCCAGGATGCGCGAGTTGGCGAAGCCGCCCATCAGCGCCGAGCGCACCTTGGCCGGATCGGCGCCGGCCTTGGATGCGAACAGCAGCGCCTCGGCCACAGCCTGGATGTTCAGCGCCACGATGATCTGGTTGGCGACCTTGGTGGTCTGGCCGTCGCCATTGCCGCCGACCAGGGTGATGTTCTTGCCCATCAGTTCAAACAGCGGCTTGACGATCTCGAACGCCGCTTCTGAGCCGCCGACCATGATCGTCAGCGAACCGGCCTTGGCGCCGACTTCGCCGCCGGACACCGGCGCATCCAGGTATTCGCAACCGAGCGCGTTGATCTTCTTGGCGAACTTCTTGGTTTCGATCGGCGAGATCGAGCTCATGTCGACCACGATGGTGTTCGGGCGCAGGCCCTTGGCCACGCCCTCTTCACCGAACAGCGCCGCTTCAACGTGCGGGGTATCCGGCACCATGACGATGATGATGTCGGCGCGCGCCGCCACTTCGGCGGCCGAGGTGCAGACCGTCGCACCGGCTTCGATCAGCGGAAACGGCGGGTTCTTGATGTCGTGCAGGTACAGTTTGTGGCCGCCGTTCAGCAGATGCTGCGCCATCGGTGCGCCCATGATACCCAGACCAATAAATCCAACTCGAGACATGATATTTTCCTTTAGATGTTATGTTGACTTGTCGTTCCCGCGCACGCGGAAACCCATACTTCGCATCCGCGCCACCTCAGCATGGATTCCCGCCTGCGCGGGAATGACGTGGCGGTGGTCGCCTTTACAGCCCGTGAGCGGCGCGCCAGCCCAGGCCCGCTTCCGTCGTGGTGCGCGGCTTGTATTCGCAACCGATCCAGCCGTCATAGCCGGAGGCGTCCAACTGCTCGAACAGGTAGCGGTAGTTGATTTCGCCGGTGCCTGGTTCGTTGCGGCCGGGGTTATCCGCCAGCTGCACGTGTCCGATCAGCGGCAGGTGCTTCTTGATGGTGTTCGTCAGTTCGCCTTCCATGCGCTGCATGTGGTAGATGTCGTACTGGATGAACAGGTTGTCCGAACCGGTGGCGGCGATCAGCGACGCCGCCTGCGCGGTGTTGGTCAGGAAGAAGCCGGGAATGTCGTAGCTGTTGATCGGCTCAATCAGCAAGCGGATGCCCTCGTCCTTCAACGCCGCAGCGGCGAAGCGCAGGTTGTCCACCAGCGTGACTTGCGCATCCTGCCGCGTCACGCCTTGCGGCAGAATGCCGACCAGGCAATTCACCTGCTTGACGCCCAGTTCCTTGGCGTAGGCGATCGCGGTCCATACACCGTCGCGGAACTCGGCAACGCGGTCCGGATGGCAGGCGATGCCGCGCTCGCCGGCTTCCCAGTGACCGGCCGGCAGGTTGTGAAGCACCAGTTCCAGCTGGTTGGCCTTCAGGCGTTCGGACAGGTCGCGGGCGCTGTAGGCATACGGGAACAGGAACTCCACCGCCTGGAAGCCGGCGCGGGCTGCCGCCTCGAAGCGCTCGATGAACGGAACTTCGGTGAACAGCATGGTCAGGTTGGCTGCAAGTTTGGTCATGGCGTTTCCTTTCAGTCCAGCAGGGAAATTGCGGTTGGTGCGTCGCTGCCGCGCAGCGCCAGCTCTTCGAACTCGTTGACCTTGTCGATGTCCGTGCCCATGGCGATATTGGTCACGCGCTCCAGGATCACTTCCACCACCACCGGCACCTTGAATTCTTCCATCCACTTGTGGGCTTGCTCGAAAGCGGCCGGCAGATCGTCTGCGTTCAGCACGCGGATCGCCTTGCAACCCAGGCCTTCCACCACGGCGACGTGATCGACGCCATAGCCGTTCAGCTCAGGAGCGTTGATGTTCTCGAACGCCAGCTGGACGCAGTAGTCCATGTCGAAGCCGCGCTGGGATTGACGGATCAGGCCCAGGTAGGAGTTGTTGACCACCACGTGCAGGTAAGGCAGCTTGAATTGCGCGCCCACGGCCAGTTCTTCGATCATGAACTGGAAGTCGTAGTCACCCGAAATCGCCACCACTTTGCGCTGCGGATCGGCGGCGACCACACCCAGCGCGGCCGAGATGGTCCAGCCCAGCGGGCCGGCCTGGCCGCAATTGATCCAGTGGCGTGCGTTGTACACGTGCAGGAACTGCGCGGCGGCGATCTGCGACAGGCCGATGGTACTGACGTAGCAGGTGTTGCGATCGAAAGCCTTGTTCATTTCTTCGTACACGCGCTGCGGCTTGACCGGCACCTGTTCGAAGTGGGTCTTGCGCTGCATGGTGCGCTTGCGCTCCTGGCACTGCGACACCCAGGCCGAGCGGTTTTTCAGCTTGCCTGCGACTTTCCATTCGGTCGCCACTTCGATCATCAGCTTCAGCGCCGCGCCGGCGTCGGAAACGATGCCGAAGTCGGGGCCGAAGACGCGGCCGATCTGGGTTGGCTCGATGTCGATGTGGACGAATTTGCGGTCCTTGGTGTACACCTCGATGGTGCCGGTGTGGCGGTTGGCCCAGCGGTTACCGATGCCGAACACGAAGTCCGATGCCAGCACGGTGGCGTTGCCGTAGCGGTGGCTGGTCTGCAAGCCGGCCATGCCGACCATCAGCGGATGGTCGTCAGGGATGCAGCCCCAGGCCATCAGCGTCGGGATCACAGGAATGCCGGTCAGCTCCGCGAATTGCACCAGCAGCTCGGAGGCGTTGGCGTTGATCACGCCGCCGCCGGGGGTCAGGATAGGGTTCTCGGCGTCGTTCAGCATGGTCAGCGCTTTTTCGATCTGGGCGCGGGTGGCTTTAGGCTTGTAGGCTTCGAGCGGCTGGTAGGTGTCCGGGTCGAATTCGATTTCGGCCATCTGCACGTCGAACGGCAGGTCGACCAGCACCGGGCCTGGACGGCCGGAGCGCATGATGTGGAAAGCCTGCTGGAACACCATCGGCACCAGCGCCGGCTCACGCACGGTCACGGCCCACTTGGTGACCGGCTTGGCGATCGATTCGATATCGACCGCCTGGAAGTCCTCTTTGTACAGGCGGGCACGCGGGGCCTGGCCGGTGATGCAGAGAATAGGTATGGAATCCGCCTGGGCCGAGTACAGGCCGGTGATCATGTCGGTGCCGGCCGGGCCGGAGGTGCCGATGCAGACGCCGATGTTGCCGGCCTTGGCGCGGGTGTAGCCCTCGGCCATGTGCGAGGCGCCTTCGACGTGACGCGCCAGTATGTGCCTGGCGCTGCCCTGCTTCTTCAACGCCGCGTAGAATGGGTTGATCGCGGCGCCCGGAACTCCGAACACCTGATTCACGCCCTCTTTTTCCAAAACGATTGCTGCTGCCTGCGCTGCTGTCATCCGTGCCATGATTGTCCCCTGATGGTTAAGTACTGAACTTGATGGGATCATCGTAGCGGGAAAGGCGGCCCGTGATAAGAAGACAAACTCTCGCTTTATTCGATACTCAAAATATGGAATAAGTGTGGAATAATCTGCATATGGATAAACTGACGCAAATCGAGGCCTTCGTCGACGTGGCCGAAAAGGGCAGCCTGGTACGCGCGGCGATGGGCCAGCACATCACCCCCGTCATGCTGGGCAGGCGTATCGACGCGCTGGAAAAGCGCCTGGGCGTGAAGCTGATGCACCGCACCACCCGCCACCTGACCCTGACCGAACAAGGCACGCTATACCTGGACCATTGCCGCAAATTGCTCGCGGATCTGGGGCATGCGGACCGCATGGTGTCCGAGGGGCGCCACCGCGCCACCGGCCACCTGATCGTCTCGGCGCCGGCCGCCTTCGGCCGCAAGCACGTGGCGCCCCATGCGGCGGGCTTTGTACGGGCGCACCCGGACGTGCAGATATCGTTCAACCTGACCGACCGCGTGGTGGACCTGGTGCGGGATGGCTATGACGTCGGCATCCGCATTGGCGGCGTGATCGATCCCAGCTTCGTCGCCGTCAGGCTGGCCAGCAACCGGCGCGTGGTATGCGGCACACCGGAGTACTTCGAGCGCCACGGCATTCCGCGCACCTTGGACGACCTGTCGCAGCACAACTGCCTGGCCTTCAATCTGCAGGGCGGCCAGCAGCGCGGCTGGTACTTCCAGGATAACGGCAAGCAGGTGACGGTGCGCGCGGATGGGAATTTGAACTGCAACGACGGTGAACTGCTGCACCGCTGGGCCACCGAGGGACTGGGGCTGGCGTGGCGCTCGTCGTGGGAGATCCAGTCGCAACTGGCGTCGGGCGAGTTGATTACGGTGCTGGACGATTACGCGCTGCCGCAGTACGACATCGTGGCCGTCTATCCGCAGCAGCGCCACTTGCCGGCCAAGGTGCGCTTCTTCATCGACATGCTGAAGGAAATCTACGCGCGGCCGGATTACTGGCTTACCAGTTGAACTTCCTGCGGCCGGCCAGCGCCAGCAGCGCCAGGCCTGCGGTGAGCATCAGGTAGCTGGCCGGCTCCGGCACCGGCAACGGCACGACCGGCGTGACCGGCAGCACGACCGGCCCGTCGTCGACTGCCCAGGCGCCGAACGCCTGGAACTCGGCGATCGAATAGTGATTGTCGCCGCGTGCGGAAATACGGAACCCCCACGCCACCACCGGCGCCGCCAACGGCCCGTCATACATGTTTTGGCCAGGCGGATTCTGGTCTATGTCGACGGTCGTCAACGATTGCCAGACATGCTCGCGGTCGAGGAACTCGATGCGGTAGTCGTCGTTGTTGTCCGCTTCCAGCACCAGGCGGTCGACCATCGCCGCGTGCGCCAGCGTGACGATCACGCCACTCTCGGTGCCGGACCAGTACACCGAATCGAAATTCCACTGTTGCCCGGTCGGATTGAATGCGCCGTCCGTCACGCTGTCGAGGCGCGCCATGCCACCGCCCCACATTGCGCCGGCGGAGTCGCCGATGCCGGCGCCGTACGTGGTGACATCGGCGAGATAGGCCACATTGTCATCGGCGTGGGCCGCGCAGGCGAACATTATTGCGGTCATCGTTACAGCGATAAAAGCTCTCATACTGCTCCTCGTTAGCGCAGCGCGACCAGATGCCGCTGACGGCGCATCTCGTCGTCCATCTGCATGGCTTGATATGCCGCCTGCAGCGTTCCGGCGTCTAGTCCTATGCTCTTGCGTGCAAGGGGATGGGGCAGATCGGCCCAGGGACTACGCGGCAGCGGCGCGACCGTCAAGACGGCAGGCGCACTGACGGCGACCGGCGCGGCGCCGCCGCTATTGATCGCAACGCCGACCGCGCCGTCATCGCTGGCCTCCGGCCGGCTATCCCACGGACAATCGGCATCGGTCAACAGCACCTTGCCTTCGGCCGATACGCAGCGATTCACTGCGGCGCTGGCGCAAACGGTACCGGCAACCAGGCCTACACATAACAGCAACTGCGACACTCTGAGCGCGGTGTTCATGATCGATATCCCTTTAGAAAGTATATTGATCTTCTCGCAAGCTTGGCTATTTTTCTGTACGGCCTCGCACGTAGCCCTGGCGCCCCTTTGAATGCGTTGTTTTTTGGGCTAAGGTACAATATCGCGATGAAAGCGATCTTCCTTATCCCCACCCTTACCCTGGTCCACGGCCTTGCCGCTGCGGATACCGCCTCTGTACACGGCTGGAACAACTCCGCTGAACTTGGCGCCATCTCCACCTCCGGCAACACGGTCGGCACCTCGGTGACCGGCAAGCTGGATGCCAGGCAGGAGCTGCCTGACTGGAGCAACGAGTACGTCCTGGCCGGCTATTTCAAGGACGAACAGGTCACGCAAGCCGACGGCGAAAAAGTGCGCGAACGTTCCGCCCAGCGCTATTCGTTCTCCGCCAAGGCCGCATACAAGCTGCTTCAGGATCACGACAAGCTGTTCGCGCTGGCCACCCACGTCAACGACAAATTCGGCGCCTACACGCGCTACTCCACCGTGGGCGTCGGCTACGGCACCGAGACCTATAAAACGCCCGACCACAGCCTGGACGTGGAAATCGGTCCTGGCTATTTCAATGGCACCCGCTCAACCGGCGAGATGGAAAGCGGCATGACCGTGCGCGGCGCGGCCAACCTGAAATGGAAATTGAGCGACAGCGCCCTGTTCACCCAGAACCTGAGCGTGGAACGCGGCACCTCGAACATCCATTCGCTGGCCGAGACGGCGCTGCGCACCAAAATCAACAGCACCATGCAGATGAAGGCCGCGTTCAGTGTCCGCAACGACACCAATGTGCCGGACGATAAGAAGAACACCGATACCCAAACGTCGGTGACGCTGGTCTACTCGTTCTAACTGCGCCGCGCCTGCGCGCCCTTTACCGTTCCCCCCTTATTCCCGGACGTTTACATGAACACTCCCCGCATTTTCGGCACTCCCCTGTCTCCTAACGCCACCAAAGTCATGCTGCTCGGCTCCGGTGAACTCGGCAAGGAAGTCATCATCGCCCTGCAGCGCCTGGGCGTGGAAGTGATCGCCGTCGACCGTTATCCGAATGCGCCCGGCCACCAGGTCGCCCACCGCGCCCATGTCATCAACATGGCCGACGGCGCGGCCCTGGCCGCGCTGATCGAACAGGAAAAGCCGGACCTGATCGTGCCTGAAATCGAAGCCATCGCCACCGACACCCTGGCGGCGCTGGAAAAAGCCGGCAAGATCACCTGCATCCCGACCGCGCGCGCGGCCCAGCTGACCATGAACCGCGAAGGCATCCGTTGCCTGGCCGCCGAAACCCTGGGCCTGGCGACGTCGCCCTACCGCTTCGCCAGCAGCCTGGCGGAGCTGGAGGCGGCCACCGCCGCCATCGGCTTCCCGTGCGTCATCAAGCCGGTCATGTCCTCGTCGGGCAAAGGCCAGTCCAAGATCGACAGCGCCGCCGAAGTCAAAGCCGCCTGGGACTACGCCGCCGCCGGCAGCCGCGTGGATTCGGGCCGGGTCATCGTCGAGGGCTTCATCGACTTCGACTACGAGATCACGCTGCTGACGGTGCGTTCCATCGGCGCCGACGGCACCGTCGTGACGCAGTTCTGCGATCCGATCGGCCACGTGCAGGTGCAGGGCGACTATGTCGAATCCTGGCAGCCATGCCGCATGAATCCACTGGCGCTGGAGCGCGCCCGCGACATCGCCGGGAAAGTCACCGGCGACCTGGGTGGTCTGGGCCTGTTCGGCGTCGAGCTGTTCGTCAAGGAAGACACGGTCTGGTTCTCGGAAGTGAGCCCGCGCCCGCACGACACCGGCATGGTGACCATGGCGACCCAGGTGCAAAGCGAATTCGAACTGCACGCCAAGGCCATCCTCGGCCTGCCGGTCAGCGTGGCGCTGAAGACGCCGGGCGCGTCGGCCGTCATCTACGGCCAGCATGAGGCGGCGGGCATCGCCTTCGAAGGAGTGGCCGAAGCGCTGCGCGTGCCAGGCACCGACATCCGCCTGTTCGGCAAGCCGGAATCGTTCGCGCGCCGCCGCATGGGCGTGGCGCTGGCCGTGGCCGACGACGTGGAAACCGCACGCCTGCGCGCCAAGGAAGCGGCGGCCAAGGTCAAGCCGGTATTGGGCAACCCGGGCAAATAAAGCCTGGCGGGGCGCGCCGCCTACATCTGCCGGAACAGGTCGACGTAGTTACGGCTGACCACCAGCTGCTCCTCGCGCCCCTTGAGCTCCACCATCAGTCGTCCGCGAAAATCCTGGCGGGTGCCGGCCACATGCCGCGCGGCGACGATCACGCTGCGGTGTATCTGCCAGAACTGCTGCTCGTCCAGCTGCTCGCGCAGCTTGCTGATCGGCGTGCGGATCAGGCTCTCGCCGTCGGCCAGGAATACGCTGGTGTACTTGTCGTTGCTCTGGAAGTAGATCACCTCGTCGATGGCGATCAGCCGCGTGTGTTCGCCCTGCGAGGCGCGTATCCACTGCAAGGTGGGCGCCGGCGCCGCGGCGACGGGGACCGCGCCGCCCAGCTGCTGCAACAGCGCTTGCAGCGTCGCCGCCGTCACGCCGGCCGCCGCTGCCGGGGCGCTTGAACGCAACGCGGCTTTCAGCTTGCTCACCGTTTTATCCAGCCGTTCCTGGCTCGCGGGCTTGAGCAGATAATCGACCGCCGAATGTTCGAACGCCTCCACCGCATACTGGTCGAAGGCCGTCACGAACACGATGTGCGGCGGCTTGGCGCCGGCCACCAGGCGCGCCGCCACGTCCAGCCCCGTCATGCCGGGCATGCGGATGTCGAGGAACACCACGTCCGGCGCCTGCTCGTCGATCATGCGCAGGGCTTCGAGGCCGTTGGCCGCCTTGGCGACCACTTTCAATTCCGGCCACGCTGTCTTCAGTTGGCCTTCCAGATAATCACGCAGATGTTCTTCGTCATCGGCGATCAGGGCACGGAGTGTATCGATGTCGGACTCGCATTTAAAGGCAGCATGAGGCGCACCGTCATGCCGCAAGGTTGATTTTCCAATAATTCTACCCTAGCAGCGCCGCCGTACAAACTACGCAGGCGTTCGCGCAGATTGCTCAACCCCACCCCGCCGCCCGGCTTGGCCGACATGGTGCCGCCCAGGCCCACGCCGGTGTCGCTGATCTGCAGGTAAACGTGATCGCCCTCCGCGCGCGCGCTGACCACGATCTCGCCGCCCTCCACCTTCGGTTCCAGCCCGTGCGAGATAGCGTTTTCCACCACCGGTTGCAGCAGCATCGGCGCAATGGCAAACTGGCGCAAGGCGTCTGGCACTTCGATGCGATAGCGCAGCCGCTCGCCCATTCGCACCGCCAGCACATCCAGGTAGGCGGCCATCAGCCTGGCCTCCGAGCCCAGCGTGGCCTCCTCGCTGCGGCTGGCCGCCAGGCTGGCGCGCAGATAGTCGATGAACCGCTCCAGCATGTGCTGGGCCTTGGCCGGCTGCGGACCGATCAGGCTCACCACGTTGGCCAGCGTGTTGTACAGGAAGTGCGGTTCGATCTGCGCCTGCAGGGCGCGCAGCCGCGCCTCGGCCAGCAGGCGTCCGGTGGAGGCGATCAGCTCCTGTTGTTTCGCCTTTTCCAGCGCCTGCGCCACCCGCCGCTCGGCGCTGCTGCTGACCAGGTACATCACCAGGGCGATGACCGCGGCCAGCACCAGCGACTGGTTCAGCGCATTGCGGTTGTCCATCACCTGCGTGTAGCCTTTACCGTTCAGCAGCGCGGTCCCCATCCCCAAACCCAGCATCACGCTGGCGCCCACCAGCGCGATGCTGAACACCAGCCGTGGCAGGCCCCTGGCGCGGCGCGGCCAGCCGCCGCTGACGGCGTTGGCCAGCAGGTGCCCGAAGTGGATCAGGAATCCGATCAGGTTGGACACAAACAGCATCGGCAGCCAGTGCCCCGTCACCAGCCGATCACTACCCGACACCAGCACATCGACCACCGTCAAGACCGTACCCAGGCAGCAGTTCCAGATCAGGGTGTACAACAGATTGCGTCGCGTCGATGCCGGCCGGCGCCGGAAGAATGGGATCAGGTCCAGCGGATGCGCCAACCGCGCGCTGTCGCCGTCCGAAGGCGCCGTGGCCTGTTTGCTGCTGAGGTTCATCGAGGTTTCCAAAATATTCAGGACGGCAGAAAGTTACCATGAATGCAGGGTGGCGACGCATAAGAAAGGCGCGCCATCGCCCGCGGGCCGGCCTTGATGTTGTGCGCATCAAACACGGTCAACACCGTCTGGCCCCGCCGCGCATCCTGTGCGACGCCGACCAGATAGCCGTCGGTCTCGGCGCGGGCGCCGCGCCGCGGCACCAGCACATGCTCTTCCGCCACCCAGCCGGCGTCGAAGCGGTAGCTGTCCGCCTTGCCGCTGTCGATGTCGATCAGGTTGACGATATTGAAGCGATCATCCGGGCTGCCCGGCGCCACGCCCGTCACCGCCAGCTTGCGGTGGCGGACCGATACCACCTGCGGCGCCACCCTCGGGAATTCGCTGGCGCCGAACAGCCGCGCCTCGCGCGCCAGCCCGGCGGCGTAGTCCAGCGTGATCTGCACCGTGCTGGAGCCGTCGCGGAATGGCCGTATCTCGCCACGCATGACGTCCGCCAGCTCGCGCAACGTATCGCCCTCGTGCATCACGGCGTCCAGCCGGGTGCAGGCGCCGTCCTCGAACGCGTTCCCGAAGTGGAACACCATGCGCGCCGGCAGCTCGAACACCTGGCGCATTTGCAGCGTGTCCTTGGCGATGACCACCACGCGCAGCGGCCGCGTTGCACCGGCCCAGTGCAGGCTGTCGCCCAGGCTGAGCCCAGGGCCGGACTTCATGTCGTATGGCGGCACCAGGAAGATCAGGTGGCGCGCGCTGACGGCGAAGTCGTGCACCATGTTCAGGTCAGGCACATCGACCATGCCGGTGCGGGCCACTTCGCCGGCCGCATTCAGGCGGTAGATCATCAGCTTGTCCGCGCCGGGCATGTTCCCGAAGTTCCACAAGCCGCCGTCCGGATCGGCCTTGGGATGGGCGGAAAACGGCATGGACTTCAGGTCCGGGCGCCTGGTGGAAGCGGCGGTAGGTCTCGCTGTCGGCCCGTGCGGCGCCGGAACTCAGGCCCAGCGCGGCCAGGCCGATACCGCGGGTCAGGAACTGGCGGCGTTGGTTCATCGCGTGGTTCATATCGCCCCCCGATCAGCGCAGGCTGACGCTGGCCGCGGCGCCGCCGGCCGGCGCCAGCGCCAGGGTGGACATGATGGACAGGATGGCGGCGGCAAGGCTGGTGGATCGCATGATGAACTCCGTAGAGTGAAAGAGGCTCCACTCTAGCCAGCGGCCCGCCGGCCCGGAGAGCGATGCGACGAAATGCGCACGGCCGGCGCGAAATGCAGCCGGCCGGCGCGAAATTCGGGACACTGAGACAGGACACTGCGGTCCCGTGTCAGGGACGACGTCCGGCCGGAATATGGCGCGAAATGATGTCCAGCATCTGCTCGACATCGATCGGCTTGGCGATGAAATCGTTCATGCCGGCGGCGATGCAGCGCTCCTGCTCCGATTGCATCACGCCGGCCGTCATCGCCAGGATGGGCAGGTCCAGCTTGAGCTCCCGGCGTATCACAGCGGTCGCCGCGAAGCCGTCCATCACCGGCATCTGAACGTCCATCAGCACGATGTCATAGCCGTGCGGATGCTCGCGCAGGCGCTCCACCGCCAGTTGGCCGTTCTCCGCCACGTCGACGCTGGCGCCGGCGTATTCCAGCATGCCGCGCGCCACCACCTGGTTGAGCGGGTGGTCCTCCACCAGCATCAGACGCACGCCGCGCAGGCGCTGCTCCGCCAGTTCATCGCCGGCCGGCTCGGACACCGCCGGCAGCGCGGTCTTCGGCAGCAGGAACGGCAGCGTGACGACAAACTCGCTGCCCTCGCCCGGCGAGCTGCTGACGGCGATGGCGCCGCCCATCAACTCGGCCAGGCGGCGGCAGATCGCCAGTCCCAGTCCGGTGCCGCCGAAGCGGCGCGTGGTCGAGGCGTCGGCCTGGTTGAAGGCTTCGAACAGGCGGCTCTGCTGCTCCTGGTCCATGCCGATGCCGGTGTCGCGCACCACGAAGCGCAGGCCGACGGCGTCGCCGGCATGGCCGGCCATGCCGTTGGCCGAGCGCTCCACCCGCAGCAGCACTTGTCCGCGCTCGGTGAACTTGATGGCGTTGCCGACCAGGTTGATCAGGATCTGCTGCAGGCGCATGGCGTCGCCCACCAGCGCCTGCGGCACGGCGGCGTCGGTGGCGATGTCGAAGCGGATGCCGCTGGCGGCCACCGTGGTCGTCATCACCGTATTGACCGCCGCCAGCACCTCGTCCAGCTGGAAGGTCGACGGCGCCAGCTCCATGCGGCCCGCTTCGATCTTGGAGAAGTCCAGCACATCGTTCAGTATCCCCAGCAGCACATTGCCGGACGACCGTATCATGTCCACGTACTCCCGCTGCTGCGCGCTCAGCTCCGTATTGCCGAGCAGGTAGGCCACGCCCAGCACCGCGTTCATCGGCGTGCGGATCTCGTGGCTCATATTGGCCACGAACTCGCTCTTGGCGCGGCTGGCGGCGGCGGCGCGCTGTTCGCCGGCGGCCTGGATCAGCTCCGCGTTCTTGCGGTCGGTGATATCCATCGCCATCAGGTAGGTGCCCACCACCATGCCGTCGGCGGCCACGTGCGGCACCAGGTCCACCATGAAGTGCTGCGTCAGCCCTTGCTGCTCGAAGGCGCGTTCGAAGTGCAGCCGGCGGCCCAGCAGCGCCTGATCCAGGTCGCCCAGCCAGCTGTCGGCGGCGGCGCCGAAGATGTCGGACACGGTCTGGCCCAGCATCTCGTGCGGATCGAGGCCGAACTGGGTGCGATAGTGCTCGTTGGTGAACAGGTAGCGCCGTTCGCGGTCCAGGTAGGCGATCAGCAGCGGCAGGTTGTCGGCCAGGATGCGCGCCCGCTTTTCGCTTTCATAGGTGCGCAGCTGGGCCGACTCGCGTTCGGCCATCAGGCGGTAGAAGGCGCCGCTCAATTCGCCGATTTCGTCCTTGCGGTCCAGTTGCAGCACCTGGATGCCGGCGCGGCTGTTCTTGATCTCGGCGATGTTGCGGCGCAGCCGCTGCAAGGGCCGCAACAGCCGCGCGATGCCCAGCCAGGACAGCAGGCCGGCCAGGCCGGCAAACAGCGTCGCCGCGCCGGCCGCCTCGTAGCGCATCTCGCGCAGCGGCGCCAGCGCCTCGTCGCTGGGGAAGCGCGCCGCGACGATCCAGCGCGCGTGCTGCAGGCGGCGGTAGGAATAGATGCCCCTGACGCCATCCTTGTTCTCGGCCTCGGCCCAGCCCTGGAAGCCGCCCAGCGCCATCTCGGTGGCGCGGTTGTTGCCCGGACGCTCGTTGATGTGGTGCAGCAGCCGCGCCTTGTTCGGATGGCTGAGCAGGATGCCTTCGGCCGTCATGATGAAGGTGAAGCCGGTGCTACCCGGCTTGAGCGCGCTGAGCGACTCGAACGGCGCATAGTGCAGCAGGTTGATGCCGCCGGCCAGCACCAGCGCCACGCGGCCGTCGCTGTCGAACACCGGCGCCGTGATCAGCACCGTCGGCGCGCCGGCCAGCTTGCTGGCGAACGGCGCCGACACCACGCCGCGCCCGCGCGCCACGCTCAGGTCGAACCATTCCTGGCCGGCGGCGCGAATTGGCTGCGCCGGCATATCCTCTTCCAGCGCACCGCTCAGCAGGCCGTCGCGGTCGTAGATTTCCAGGAAAGAGAACTGGCCGCGCGCGGTCGGCCGCGCCTTCAGGTAGGCGCGCAGCGCCGCCGGATCGCGCAGCATGGACGCCGGCAGCGATTCGGCCAGCGCCGCCAGCATGGCCTTCTTGCCGGCCAGGTGCTCGTCGATGTGGGCGGCGGCGCCGGACAGCAAGGCGTACTGCTGGCTGCCGATGACTTCCTTCATGTCGCGCTCGGCCAGCACCAGCGCCACCACCGTCACGGTGACGGTCGCTCCCAGCACCAGCAGCATGACCAGGCCGCTGAGCCTGAACCGCAGGGTGGACGGCAGATACTGTTTCAACGCCATGGGCAGCGTACTCACTAGAAAGATGATATCAAAGTATTACATGTTGTAGACCGGTTTGGCTACGCCCGCACGCCATAAACCCAACAAATATGCCGCAGCTCGGGGTATAGTGATTGCCACCGAGACAACCCAGCTATCCGCCATGCGCGCAGGCTCCGACCAGCTCAAGCCGGCCACACCGCCGTCAGGCCCAACGCCGCTGGCGCTGGTGCTGCTGACGGCCTGCTACTACCTGGTGGCCAACACCAGCCTGTTGCTGGCCTTCGCCCACACCAACGCCACGCCGGTCTGGCCGCCGTCCGGCATCGCCTTCTCCGCCATCCTGCTGTTGGGCTACCGCGCCTGGCCGGCCATCCTGCTGGGCGCGCTGGCCGCCAACCTGGCCACCTTCACCAACAACGGCCTGCCCTTCAATGCCGGCCTGGTGACGGCGTCGCTGCTGATCGCCGTCGGCAATACCCTCGAAGCGGTGGCCGGCGCCTGGCTGATGCGCCGCCACACCGACGTCGGCCGGCCGTTCGGACAGTTGCAGGATGTCTACAAATTCGCCACCATCGCGCTGCTGGTGTGCCTGATCAGCGCCGGCATCGGCAGCGCCACGCTGGTGCTGGGTGGACTGGTGCCGGCGCCGGCCTGGGGCACCGTGGCGCTGACCTGGTGGGTCGGCGACGTCGCCGGCGTGCTGCTGGTGGCGCCGGCCATCCTGGCCTGGCGCCGGCCGCGCTGGCGCCATGCGGTGGCGCTGGAGGCCGCGCTGTCGCTGCTGCTGCTGGCGGCGCTGATCGCCTGGATCTTCGGCCGCCACTACACGGCCAACGACGATCCGGGCTGGCTGCCGTATGTCTTCATGCTGTGCGTGGCCTGGGCCTCGTTCCGCTTCGGGCTGCGCGGCGCCAGCCTGGCCAGCCTGGCCACCGCCGGCGGCGCGGTGCTGTGCACGGTGCGCGGCCTGGGGCCGTTCGCGGTCGGCACCCTCAACGACGCCCTGATTTCGCTCGACAGCTTCGTGGTCCTGTGCAGCCTGATCGGCATGGTGCTGTGCGCCGACGCCAGCGAACGGCGCCGCATGAGCGGCGCGGTGCGCGGCCACAGCGCCGCGCAATGGGCCACGCTGCTGATCTGCGTCGGCCTGACCGTGATCGTCTGGCACCTGGTGGCGCTGAGCACCGAGCGCCGCGCGCGCGAACAGTTCGACACCGAGTGCGCCGACATCGCCGAACGCATCGCCAGCCGCATGGTCCTGTACGAATCGGGCTTGCGCGGCGCCCGCGCGCTGTTCAGCGCCGAGCCGCAGCCGAGCCGCGCGCAGTGGCGCGATTTCACCGAGGCGCTGGATCTGGCCAACAGCCTGCCCGGCGTGATGGGACTGGGCTATGCCGCCCAGGTGCCGGCCGGCCAGCGCGGCGCCCTGGAAGCGCAGGTGCGCAGCCAGGGCTATCCCGATTTCCGCGTCTGGGCCAAGGCCGGCGGCGCGCTGGGGCCCTGGTCCACCGTGGTGCTGTATCTCGAGCCGTTCCAGGGCCAGAACCTGCGGGCCTTCGGCTACGACCTGATGTCCGAGCCGATCCGCCAGGCCGCACTGCTGGAGGCCGCACGCAGCGGCAAGCCGGTCCTGTCGGCCAAGGTGACGCTGGTGCAGAATGGCGCCGAGCAGGGGCGGCCGGGCTTCCTGATGTTCTTCCCCATCTACCGCCAGCTGGCCGTCAAGGCGCCGGCGCAGCGCCTGGCCGCGCTGCAGGGCTACGCGTACAGCCCGATCCGCGCCGACGACATGATGGCCGGCCTGCTCGGCCCCTCCGACCGCTTGCTCCAACTGGAGATCTTCGACGGCGCCGAGACCGGCGCCGCCGCCCTGCTGTACGCCAGCGGCGCCCGCACCGGCAACGACCGGCTGCAATACCCGAACCCCTACCTGCGCACCGCACCGCTGATACAGATGCAGCACCGCTGGACTCTGCGCTTCACCTCGCTGCCGGCGTTCGAGAACTCGATCGACCGCCAGAAGTCCCACATCGTGCTGCTGGCCGGCGTGATCATCAGCCTGCTGTTCTTCGGCGTGGTGCGGGCGCTGACCGCGCGCCAGGCCTATGCCGCCGCGCTGGCCGAGGAAAAGACCGCGGCGCTGCGCGAATCGGAAAGCTCGCTGATCGTCGCGCGCGACCTGGCCGAGGCGGCCAGCCGCGCCAAGTCCGAGTTCGTCGCCAACATGAGCCACGAGATCCGCACCCCGCTCAACGCCGTGCTGGGCATGACGCACCTGCTGAACAACACCTCGCTCTCGCCCGACCAGCAGAAATACCTGGAGATGATACGGTCGTCCGGCAATTCGCTGCTCAGCATCCTCAACGACGTGCTCGATTTCTCCAAGATCGAGGCGGGCCGCATGGAGCTGGCGCCGGCGCCGTTCCAGCTGAGCGCGGTGCTGGAGGCCATCGCCACCATCATGACCGTCAACTCCGGCGAGAAGGACCTGGAGCTGGCGATCGGCGTCGAGGCGTCCGTGCCGCAGGCACTGCTGGGCGACGGCCACCGCCTGCAGCAGATCCTGATCAACCTGGTCGGCAACGCCATCAAGTTCACCGAAAAGGGCTCGGTCTCGGTGCTGGTCGAACGCAGCGGCGACGACCTGGCCGGCGCCGTCACGCTGCGCTTCACGGTGCGCGACAGCGGCATCGGCATTCCGCCCGACCAGCTGGCGCTGCTGTTCGCGCCGTTCTCGCAGGCCGACGCCTCGATGACCCGGCGCTTCGGCGGCAGCGGACTGGGGCTGGCCATCTCGCGCCGCATCGCCGCGCTGATGGGCGGCGCGATCGATGTGCAGAGCATCGCCGGCGCCGGCAGCGCCTTCATCCTGACGGTGCCGCTGCAAGCGGCCGGCGAAGCGGCGCCAGGCGGCGCGCCGCTGCCGCCCCAGCACCTGCTGCTGGTCGACGACGACGCGGTCAGCGCCGACTATCTTGGCCGCACCATCCGCGCGCGCGGCTGGAGCAGCGACAGCGCCGGCTGCGGCGAACAGGCGCTGACGCTGCTGCGCCGCGGCGCCGGCCGCTACCACGCCGTCCTGGTCGACTGGGACATGCCCGGCATGAACGGCCTGGCCACCATGCAGGCGATGCGCCAGGCCCTGGCGCAGGACTGCCCCGCCATCATCCTGATGGTCAGCGCCTTCGGCCAGGGCAAGCTGCTGCACACCCAGGGCGCCGAGACGGCCAGCGCGGTGCTGCTCAAGCCGGTCACCATGGCGCGCCTGAACGAGACCTTGCAGCAGGCGCATGCCGGCGCCCCGGCCGCCGCCAGCGCCAGCGCCGATGGCGGCGCCCAGCCGGGGCTGCGCATCGACGGCGTGCGCATCCTGCTGGTGGAAGACAATCCGATCAACCAGCTGGTGGCGCAAAGCATGTTGTCCTACGCCGGCGCCAGCGTCGACGCGGTGGACAACGGCCGCGCCGCGCTCGACCGGCTGCGCAGCGACGCCCACCGCTACGACCTGGTGCTGATGGATGTGCAGATGCCGGAGATGGACGGCTTCGAAGCGACCACCCGCATCCGCACCGAACTCGAACTGGAATTGCCGGTGCTGGCCATGACGGCCGGCGTCATGCTGTCCGAGCGCGAGCAGTGCATCGCCTCCGGCATGAACGACTTCATCGCCAAACCCATCGACGTCGAACAGATGCTGCGCGCCATCGCGCGCAACCTGCCCGCCGCCCAGCGCGCCGCCGCCGGCCGCTAGCGAGGTGTCCAGGCCATCCGGCGAGGCATATTGTGGTATTCTAAATACCTGTTCAATCCTCGAGGTTCGTCATGTCCCACTTGCCGCTGACTCCCGCATCGATCGCCACGCTGGTCCACGAGTTTTATGACGAGGTCCGGGCCGACACCGTGCTGCAACCGGTATTCGACGCCGCCATCGGCGACAACTGGACGCCGCACCTGCAGCGCATGGTCGATTTCTGGTGCACCGTCATGTTGGGCAAGCGCGCCTTCCAGGGCAATGTCTTCGGCAAGCACATGCTGCTGAACGGCGTCACGCCCGAGCACTTCATACGCTGGCTTACCCTGTTCGAGGCCAGCTCCACCCGTCTTTTCAACCCCACCGACGCCAACGAATTCAAGACCGTGGCCCGCCGCATCGCGGCCAGCCTCCAATACGGTTTTTTCGGTGAAGTGAAGGTGGCCTCACCCAAGGAAGCAACATGAAAACCATACCCGACAACGTGGCCCAGTACAAAAGCAGTCCGGTCTTCACGCAGGACAGCGTGCCGGCGGCCCTGCAACGCAGCCACACCACCGCCGCCGGCGTGTGGGGCCGCATCACGATATTGGATGGCAGCCTGCTGTACCGCATCACCGATCCCTCGCAGCCGGCGGAGGAGACGCTGCTCACGCCCGAACGCCCTGGCGTGGTCGAGCCGCGCATCGAACACGAAGTCGAGGTGGTAGGCCCGGTGCGCTTCCAGGTCGACTTCCACCGCTAATCCATCCATCAACAGGCAACCAGTATGAACATCGACAAATTCAAACACCAGCACATCGACATCCTCAGCGCCATCGCCGACCTGCGCAGACTGGTACAAGCCGGCATCGCCGAACACGCGGGCGAGATCTCGCAGCGCATCGTCGCCATGAGCGGCGTGATCAAGCTGCACCTGGCCGTCGAGGACCGCGTGCTCTATCCGGCGCTGGAAGCGAGCGGCAACGCCGCGCTGGCCGGCATGAGCCAGCGCTACCGCACTGAAATGGACGGCATCGCCGGCCAGTACCTGGGTTTCGCCGGCCGCTGGAACACGCCGCGCCAGCTGGCCGAACAGCCGGAAGCCTTCCGCGATGAGGCCAACCGCGTGCTCAAGACGCTGTACGAGCGCATGAAGAAGGAAGACCGCGAGTTCTACCCCGCCATCGAAGCGGCGCTCGCGCTGGCCTGAGGCGCTGCCATGGACTAGCGCTTTTAGTCCATATTGGCCTCCCGCAGGCGGTGATTGGTCTCCTAGAATGGACTCACTACCCAGCCACTTCAAAGGAAACCAGCATGAACGCACGTACCGATTTCTACACCGCCTCGCCGGACGCGATGAAAGCCATGATCGCGCTGGAAGTCGCGGTCAACAAGCTGGGCCTGGAGGCGCCGCTGCTGGAGCTGGTCAAGCTGCGCGCCTCGCAGATCAACGGCTGCGCCTTCTGCATCGACATGCACACCACCGACGCCCGCAAGGCCGGCGAAACCGACCGCCGCCTGCACGGCGTGGCGGCCTGGCGCGAGACGCCCTTCTTCACCGAACGCGAACAGGCCGCGCTGGCGTGGACCGAGGCGCTGACCCAGCTTTCCCTCACCCACGCGCCGGACGCCGACTACCAGCGCCTGCAAAGCCAGTTCACGCCCAAGGAGCAGGTGGACCTGACGCTGGCGATCAACACCATCAACGCCTGGAACCGCCTGGGCGTCGGCTTCCGCAAAATGCCGGCGCTGTAAGCCGGCGGCCGGCGTCAATTGTGTCTTGCATGTTCAGGACAGCAAGCGCCGCCGGCCGCCTGAATACCGCGCCACATCAAGCACGTCCTTTAAACAAGCTTGCCGTTTGCATCATGTGATAGCGCTTCCATCATGCAATTCGTTGCCTAAGAACAACGCAATTGTGACATTTCGCCATAAAAACACCCACCTTGCCGCTCCCCCGGTCCACACTAAATAAGGCGCACAACACCACAAAGACAGTCGCCACTAACCATTGGAGGGGTACACGATGAAACAACCCAAGCTTGCATTGACAACCTTAGCAGTCCTGAGTGCCCTGGCCGCCACCGCCCATGCGCAGGATGGCATGCCCATCACCGTCAGCGGATTCGGCACCGGCGCCCTGACCATGACCAATTCCGACCAGGCGGAATTCAACCGCGTCAACCAGGCAGCTGGCGTCGGCAAGGACGCCCGTCCCGGCGTCGATTCCAACCTGGGCATCCAGGCCACCGCCAAGTGGAGCGACACCATCTCCTTCACCGCCCAGGGCCTGGTGCGCAAGAACGGCAACAACGACCAGTTCGGCGCCGAACTGGCATGGGCCTTCGCCAAGTTCAAGGTCAACGACGACTTCTCGCTGCGGGTCGGCCGCATCGGCCTGCCGGTGTACATGATTTCCGACGTGCGCAACGTCGGCTACGCCAACACCATGCTGCGTCCGCCCAACGAGGTGTACCGCCAGGTCACCGCCGACAACGCGGACGGCGGCGACGTCACCTACCAGCACAGCTTCGGCGACACCACCGTGACCGCGCAGGCCGCGATCGGTCGCACCACGGTGCGGGCGGCGGGCAACTACCAGGTGGAATTCAGGCCGGTGATCTCGACCCAGCTGGTGGTCGAAAACGGCCCGTTCACGTATCGCCTGGGCCGCTCGCAAGCGAACTTCGGCCTGTACAACAACACCAGCCTCAACGGCCTGGTGGGAACGCTGAACAAGGTCGGCCTGACCTCGGTGGCCAGCGAACTCAAACTCACCGACATCAAGGGCACCTTCACCTCGGCCGGCATCGCGATGGACTACAACAACATCATCGGCCAGGCCGAGTACGCCAAGCGCAAGACCGAGTCGCGCCTGGTGCAGGACACCAGCTCCTGGTACGTCATGGCGGGCTACCGCTACGGCAAGTTCGTGCCCTTCATCATGCACGGCGACGTCAAGCAGGACAGCATCCGCGACTTCGCCGGCCTGCCCACCACCGGCCCGCTGGCCCCGCTGGCGGCCGGCACCAATGCCGCCATCAAGATCGGCCTGCAATCGACCACCGCCATCGGCCTGCGCTGGGACTTCTACAAATCGGCCGCGTTCAAGGTGCAGATGGACCGCATCAAGACGCGCGACGGCGCCGGCTACTTCCAGAATCCCAAGCCGGGATTCGCAGGCAGCACCGTCAACGTGTACGCCGCCGCCATCGATTTCGTCTTCTGAGGAGAATCCATATGAAAACGACAATCGCAAAAATCTTGCTGGCCACCGGCACCTGGCTGGCCATCGCCCCAGCGTTCGCGACGGAGATCGTGGTCATCGTCAGCCCGAAGAATCCGGCCACGCGCATGTTCGGCGAACAGGCGGCGCAGTTCTTCCTCGGCAAATCGACGCTGTTCACGCCGATCGAACACACCGACGGCCCGCTGCGCAACGAGTTCTATAAAAAAGTGCTGGACAAGGACTCGACCCAGGTCAAGGCCATCTGGTCCAAGCTGGTGTTCACCGGCAAGGCCAGTGCGCCGAAGGAACTCGCTTCCAGCGCCGAGGTGAAGAAGGCCGTGGCGGCCGATCCACAGGCCATCGGCTACATCGAGAAGTCGCAGGTCGACGACACGGTCAAGGTCATCCTGACCGTGCCATAAGCCTGCATCGCAGGCCCGAAAGCCCGATACCGGCTTTCGGGCTTCAAAGATAGCGTGCCAGCTCCGCGAGCGACAAGCTGCGCTCCGCCGTGCCCGGCACGCTGCAGGCATAGGCGCCGGAGATGGCGCCCAGTCGCATGCAGTCCTCGATGGCCATCCCTTGAAATTTTCCGTGCAGGAAGGCGCTGACAAAGGCGTCCCCCGCGCCGTTGCTGTCGACCACGGGCAGCTCCAGCCTGGCGCAAGGCACGTGCAGCAGCCCGGCGGCGCCGCGCCGCAGCAGGTAGCTGCCCTGCGCCCCGGCCATGGCGATCACCGCCGCCGCGCGTCCGGTATCGAGTATCTCCCGCATCACCTGCTCATGGCGGCCGCGCAAGGCTGCCGTGCTGACAAACACCAGGTCGGAGCGCCGCGCGAAATCGTGATAGTAGGGATTGCTGCCATCCCAGTCGTGCAGGTCGGTCGATACCGGCAGGCCGCAGGCGGCGGCGTCGTCATACCAGTGGCGCGCCCACGGCATGATGGTCAGGTGCAGGTGCTGGGCGCGCTCCATGTGCGGCAGGTAGAATTCGCGTTCCATGCGCAGGTCGTCCGGATGGCGGCCGTCGTACAACGACAGCCGGCGTCCATCGGGCGACACCAGATTGACGCTGCGCCGGGTGCCGCTGGGATGCACCACGCCGTGGAATTCCAGGCCGCGTTCGCGGTAGCGCGCATGGACCAGCTCCGCTTGCGGGTCGGCGCCGATGAAATCGAGCAGCACGGGGTGATGTCCCAGCGCCAGCAAGTTGAGCGCCACGCCATTGCCGGTGTGGGCGACATAATCGTACACGGCGGGCACGTGAATGGAGTCCGCCTCGGCCAGCGGCAGCGACGGCACCATCACAATGGTGTCGATGCCGACACCGCCGGCGACCAGCACGCGCACGTCAGAAAGCTGTTGCATTACACACTCCCGGGAGGTTGAGGATGTAGCAAAATAACAGCCACTATTTATATGGTCAACAACGTTCTTGTGGAATTCACCTTGATATGTAGCTAAATTACAAAATCAAACTAACCCTCGACCACGATCACCGGCCGCAATCGTTTGCGCGACGCCCGCGCGTGCGGCACCCAGGCGTGGGTCTGCCAGCGGCGCCACATGATCAGGCCGCGTATCCATTCGTCGGCGGCGTAGGCGATCCACACGCCGGGCAAGCCCCAGCCCAGCACCACGCCCAGCAGCCAGCTGCCGCCGGCCAGCACCAGCAGCATCGACAAGGCCCCCGCCATCACCGGAAAGCGCGCATCGCCGGCCGCCCGCAGCGCATTGATCACCACCAGGTTGAAGGTGCGGCCCGGCTCCAGCAGCACGGTGATCCACAGCAGCGTGGCGCCGGCCGCGATGATGTCCTGGTCCTGCGTGAACCAGCCCAGCAGCCAGCGCCCCAGCAGCGCGGCGCAGGCGGCGATCAGGATGCAGACCAGCAGCCCCCGCGCCAGCGCGCGCCGCACCACGCCGTGCGCTTCGCGCAGCCGCCCGGCGCCGATCAGGTAGCCGACCACGATCTCGACCGCCAGGCCGGTGGCGATGCTGAACATCATCACCCCGCCCATCAGTTGCAGCACATACGCCTGCGTGGCCAGCGACTTGGCGCCCAGTTCGGCCGCCGTCGCCACGCTGACCATGAAGGCCAGCCGCCAGGCGATGTTCTCGGCCGCGCCGGGCAGGCCGATATGCAGCACCGCGCCCAATTCGCGCCGCGGCAGGCGCCACCAGTCGCCGCGCGCCACGCGGATGCCCAGGTGCACGCGCCACATCAGCAAATGCAGCGCCAGGCCGATGGCGCGGCTGATCGCCAGCGCATACGCGTAGCCGGGCAGGCCCAGCGCCGGAATCGGCCCCCAGCCATGCATCATCGGTATCGCCAGCGCCAGGTGGCTGACATGCATGATCGCCAGCACCACCAGCGTGTCGCGGGTGCGCAGGTGGGCCCGCATCACGCTGGCCATCGACGCGTTCCATGCGTCGAGCAGCATGGCCGGCGCCAGCGCCTGCAGCAATGGCGCCGCCAGCGGCAGCACTTCGGCCGGCGCGTTCAGCAGATGCAGCAAGCCGTTCGCGCCCAGCAGCGCCAACAGGCCGGTGACGGCGCCCAGCCAGCTGCTGGCGCCCACCACCGCGCAGGCCACGCGGTTGGCGGCCTGGCGCTGGCCGGCGCCCAGGTTCTGGGTGACCACCACGCTGACCCCGGCGCCGATGATGCGGAACAAAATGAACAGCGTAGCCGACACCTGGCTGGCGATGGCGAACGCGCCGCCAGCCTCGTCCGAAATGCGCGACGCCAGCCCGGTGCCGATGACGCTGGAAGCGATCGCCAGGCCCAGCTCGACGAGCAGGGGCCAGGCAAGATTGAACATGGGCGGGGTGCGGATCGGTGTTTTAGCGGCGGGCATCTTGAGCTGGCGGAAGAGTGTTGCGAATTAATCTTAGTTTACATCAACTGGAAGCGCTCTCACTTACGCCATTGAAATAATCTATGGATGTAAAATCGTTAGCAAAGGATACACTTCCGCTGACCCAACACGCTGCGGCTATCATTGTGCGATTAACCATCAACGTCGTTGCCTTCCTCTGTGCCCTGCTGCTGGGCTTACCCGGCGGGCGGGCCTACGCCCAGACGCTGACGGTGCTGTATCCCGAGATCGGCGAGCCCTACCGCTCAGTGTTCACCGAAATCCTCCAGGGCGTCGAAGAACAGGCCAAGGCCAAGCCGCGCGCCATCGCCCTGGGCGCCGGCACCGACCTGGCCGAACTGCGCAACACGGTCAAGAACGGCAAGGTGGTGATCGCCCTCGGCCGCCAGGGCTTGAAGGCGGCCGCCATGCTCGATCCGGCGCAAAGCGTGGTGATCGGCGGCGTCGGCGCGGCGCCGGACGCCGAGCGAATGAACGGCATCAGCCTGGCACCCGACCCGGCCCTGCTGTTCGGCATGCTCAAGACCCTGCTGCCCGGCATACGCCGCGTGATCGTCGTGTACAACCCGGCCAGAAACGAGGCGCAGATCCGCCTGGCGCGCGAGGCGGCCCGCAGCCTCGGGCTGGAACTGGTCGCGCTGGAAGCGAGCGACCTGGCCGGCGCCGCGCGCGCCTACGAGGCCCAGTTCGCCGCCGCCGACGGCCGCCGCGACGCCCTGTGGCTGCCGCAGGACGCCACCACCGTCGAGGAAACCACCATCCTGCCGCTGGTGCTGAAGGAGTCCTGGCGCCGCACTCTGCCGGTGTTTTCCAGCAGTGTGCTGCACGTCAAAAAAGGCGTGCTGTTCGGCATGTATCCGAACAATGTGCAGCTGGGCCGCGACCTGGCCGCGCTGGCCCTGGCCATGCAGAACGGCGACATGCCGAAACGGGGCGTGACGCCGCTGCGCGCGGTGCGCAGCGCGCTCAACTCGCGCACCGCCAGCCACATCGGCCTGAATCTTGCCTCCAGTCAACAACGGAGCTTCGACGCCGTCTTCCCCGAGCCCTAGCGTTGCGCTCGCCAGCGGCGATTTTATTTCCGAATTGCAAAGTCTCAGCTTATACTATGAAAGCATCTTGACAGCGCCGTTCCTGGCGCCGTGGTAGCGGTGCAGCAAAGATAGCATGATGAAAAACACAATATTCAATCTGCGGCGCTTGAGACGCGCCGGCGCCCTGCTGCTCGCCAGCGTCACCGGCGCAACGCACGCAGCCGGCGGTGTCGTGCCATCGAGCATCGCGCTGGTCAGCGCCAGCGCCGCCCACGGCGGCATGCTGGTCGCGCCGGCCGAGCCACTGCTGCTGCCGCCGCTGGCGCCGCTGCGCGCCGACGTCCGTCCCGTCACCCTGGCCCAGCTGGAAGACCAGCTGCGCCGCCCCGAGCTGCAGGCCTCGATCGGCAAGGGCAGCATCGCCGTGGTCTATCCGAATGTCGAGGAGCCGTTCCGCTCGGCCTTCGTCGCCATGATCCAGGGCATCGAGGAGCGCACCAGGCTCAAGGTGCGCAGCTATCCGGTCGAGCCGAAAGTGGACACGGCCGAACTGAACGCCACGCTCAAGCGCAACGGCACCAAGGTGGTGATCGCGCTGGGCCGCCAGGGCTTGAACGCCACCGCCGGCCTGGACCGCGAGATCGCCGTGCTGGCCGGCGGCGTGCTGCTGCTGTCGGACGCCGAAAACATCATGGGCATCAGCATGACGCCCGACCCGGCCATGCTGTTCTCGCGCCTGCGCGCGCTGCTGCCGGAGCTCAGGCGCGTGATCGTGGTCTACAATCCGCAGAAATCCGAATGGCTGGTCAAGCTGGCGCGCGAGGCGGCCAGGGCCCAGGGACTGGAGCTGCAAGCCCATGTGGCCGGCGACCTGGCCCGCGCGGCCCAGCTGTACACCCAGCTGATCGGCGCCGCCGACAGCCGCCACGACGCCGTCTGGCTGCCGCACGACAGCACCACCGTCGAGGAAAGCACCATCCTGCCGCTGGTGCTGCGCGTATCGTGGAACCGGGGCGTGCCGCTGTTCTCGAGCAACGTGCTGCATGTGAAAAAAGGCGCGCTGTTCGCCATGGTGCCCGACAACGTCGAGCTGGGCCGCACCCTGGCCGCCTCGGCGCTGGGCGTGATCGCCGGCGATGTGCGGCGCCGTCCGCTGGTGCCGCTGCGCGAGCTGCAGACCGCCATCAACCTGCGTACCGCCAGCCATATCGGCCTCAACCTGGGCGCATTGCAACAGCGCAGTTTCGACTTTGTCTACCCGCAGCCCTGATGATCTCCATAGTCCGTAACTTTCTCCGTCGTACCGGTTTCCAGCGCCAACTGACGGTCATCGTCTCGGCCGCCATCCTCGGCCTGGCCGTGTTCTCGGCGCTGATGAATTCGTGGGAAGCCAATGCCCGCATGCGCGACTATTTCATCGGCCAGGGCCAGCGCGTGGCCGACAACCTGGCGCGCCAGAGCACGCTGGCGCTGCTGTTCCACTCGGCCGAGAACGCCCGCGAGGTGGTCAACTCCACGCTGTCCTTCCCCGACGTGGCGGCGCTGCAAATCATGGACGCCAGGCGCAAGGTCTTGCTGTCGAAGGTGGTGGCCGGCGCCAAGCTGGATGTCGCCAACCTGAACAAGGTGGTCCCGGGCCACGCCGGGCTGGTCGGCGAAACCGCCGACGGCTGGCTGTTCGCCGCGCCGGTGTACGGCGGCCAGAGCGAAGCGTCGCCGTTTGAATTGCAGGAACACCAGCAGCAGCTGCTCGGCTACGTCCACGTGCAGATCGCCAAGAGCACGCTCAAGCGGCTGACCTGGTCCCTGTTGCTGGGCAACCTGGCGCTGACGTTGTCGTTCGCCGTGGTGCTGCTGGTGCTGGGCCGCCTGCTGACGCGCCACATGATCAATCCGCTCAACGCGCTGTCGACCCTGATGCGCCGCGCCGAATCGGGCGAGTCCGGCATGCGCGCCGCGCCGGCCGGCCCGCGCGACCTGATCGAGATGGCGCACGCCTTCAACCAGATGATGAACGTGCTGGAACAGCGCGAGGCCGAGCTGAAGGAGTCGCGCGACGCCGCCGTCAACATGGCGCAGATGAAGGCGCAGTTCGCCGCCACCGTCAGCCACGAGGTGCGCACCCCGCTCAACGGCGTGGTCGGCATGCTCGACATGCTCAAGGAAACCCGCCTCACGCCACGCCAGCAGGAATTCGTCGACGTCGCCTGGAACTCGTCACGCACCTTGATCGCGCTGATCAACAACATCCTCGACTTCTCGAAGATGGAAGCGGGCAAGCTCAAGCTGGAAGAGACCGAGTTCTGCCTCGGCACCCTGCTGTCCGAGGTGCTCGAGCTGGTGGCCCGTCCCGCGCAGCAGAAGGCCGTGGCCCTGAACTGGACCGTCGCACCCGAGGTGCCGGCGCGCATCGCCGGCGATTCGCTGCGCCTGCGCCAGATCCTCATCAACCTGATCGGCAACGCCGTCAAGTTCACCGACCAGGGCGAAGTGGCGGTCGGCGTGGCGCTGGCGCCCGGCGCCGAGTTCGGCCTGCGCTTCGAGGTGCGCGACACCGGCATCGGCATGAGCGAGGAGGTCCGCCGCCACCTGTTCGAAGCCTATGTGCAGCCGGACCCGAGCACCACGCGCCGCTACGGCGGCACCGGCCTCGGCCTGGCCATCTGCAAGCAGCTGGTCGAACTGCTGGGCGGGCGCATCGGCGTCGACAGCGTCACCGGCAGCGGCACCACCTTCCACTTCACGATACGCTGCCGTCCGGCGCAGCAACAGGTGGCGGCGCCGCCGCTGCCGATGCGCCCGCCGGCTGCCGCCAACCCTGCGCCGCTTCCGTCCCCGGCGCCGTTGTCCGCCTTGAGCCCGGTCCCGACGCCGGAGCGCCAGTTCCGTGTGCTGGTCGCCGAAGACAACCGCACCAACCAGATGGTGGCCGCCGGCATGCTGGCGATGAACGGCTGCGTCTGCGAATTCGCGGCCGACGGCGTCGAGGCCGTGCGCGCCGCCCAGCGTGAACGCTTCGACCTGATCCTGATGGATTGCAGCATGCCGGAAATGGACGGCTACGAAGCCACCGCCCACATCCGCCTGGCCGAGCTGGCCATGGGCCGGCGCACGCCGCTGGTGGCGATGACTGCCAACACCCAGCTCGGCGACGCCGAAAAATGCCTGGCCGCCGGCATGGACGACTACCTGGCCAAGCCGATCACGCTGGTCGAGCTGCGCCAGAAGCTGGAACGCTGGCTGCCGCACGGCGGCCCGCTGAACGCCCCCGTCCACCAGGGGGCGCCGGCCGCCGCGGCAAGCGAGACGCGCGACTACGGCGGCCCCTGCCCGGTCGACCAGGCCGTGTTCGACAAGCTGCGCGAAGTGCTGGGCGACACCCTGCCGCACGCCGTCACGCCCTACCTGGAAGACACGCCGGCCTGCCTGGACCAACTGGAGCAGGCGGTGCTGGCCGGCGACATGGCCACCGCCCGCAGCCGCGCCCACGCGCTCAAGGGCGCGTCGGGCAACTTCGGCGCCGAGACGCTGGCCCAGCTGGCCCAACAGGCCGAGCACTACGCGGCCGACCAGCAGGCGGAACAGATCGCGCCGTTGCTGGCGCCGCTGCGCGCCCACTACGAGGCGCTGGCCGCCTTCCTGCACGCCGAGATCAGCGCCGCCACCCCGCCGGCCCCGCTGCCCGGCGACGAGCGCCCGCAAGTGCTGGTGGTGGACGACGACCGCAGCACCCGCAGCACCCTGCGCCATACCTTGCAGCGCGACGGCTTCCACGTCGAGGAAGCGGCCAACGGCGCCGAGGCGCTGGCGATGCTGGCGCGCTTCCAGCCCGACGTGATCCTGATGGACGCGATGATGCCGGTGATGGACGGCTTCACCGCCTGCGCCCGCATGCAGGAGCTGCCCAACGCCGGCGCCGTGCCGGTGCTGATGATCACCGCGCTGCAGGACAACTCGTCGGTCGAGCGCGCCTTCGCCGCCGGCGCCAGCGACTACATCCCCAAGCCGATCCACTATGCCGTGCTGTCGCAGCGGGTGCGCCGCATCATCGAGGCCAACCGCGCCGAGAAGCGCATCCGCCACCTGGCCTACAACGACGTGCTGACCAACCTGCCCAACCGCACCCTGTTCTTCGAACTGCTGGCCGCCAGCATCGACCGGGCGCGCCAGGGCGGCGACGGCCAGCAGGTGGCGGTGCTGTTCATGGACCTGGACCGCTTCAAGTACGTCAACGACAACCTCGGCCATGACGTCGGCGACCGCCTGCTGCAGGCCGTGGCCCAGCGCGTGCGCCACACCGTGCGCGCCGACGACGCCGTGGCCCGCCTGGGCGGCGACGAATTCACCGTCGTGCTCAACGAGCTCGACAGCCCGGCCGCCGCCGCCACCGCCGCCCACAACATCGTGCGCGTGCTGTCGGCGCCGTTCCCGATCGACGGCCACGACATCTTCGTCACCGCCAGCGTCGGCATCGCCATGTACCCGCACGACGGCGCCGACGTCGCCACCCTGGTCAAGCACGCCGACAGCGCCATGTACCGCGCCAAGCGCACCAACACCGGCTTCCAGTTCTACGAAGCGTCGATGGAGCATTCGATCTCCGAGCACGTGCGGCTCGAGAGCGACCTGCGCCGCGCCATGGAGCAGCAGCACCAGCTGGAAGTGTTCTACCAGCCGCAGGCCTGCCTGGACAGCGGCAAGATCATCGGCATGGAGGCGCTGGTGCGCTGGCGCCATCCGACCCGCGGCATGATAGCGCCGGCGGACTTCATCCCGCTGGCCGAGGAAACCGGCCTCATCAACCCACTGGGCGACTGGGTGCTGCGCACCGCCTGCGCCCAGCTGCAACAGTTCCTCTGCGCCGGCCTGCCGCCGATGCGGGTGGCGGTCAATCTGTCGGTGCGCCAGCTGCTGCAAAAGGATTTCGCCGCCTCGGTCGAGGCCGTGCTGGCCGACACCGGCCTGCCGCCGCAGCTGCTGGAACTGGAGATCACCGAGAGCACGCTGATGGAAAACGCCCAGGACACGCTGGCCGCGCTGCACCGCCTGCATTCGCTGGGCGTGCGGCTGTCGATCGACGACTTCGGCACCGGCTATTCCTCGCTGTCCTACCTGAAGCGCTTCCCGGTCGACATCATCAAGATCGACCGTTCCTTCGTGCGCGACGTGCCGCAGGACGCCGACGACGCCGCCATCATCAGCGCCATCATCGCGCTGGCCCACAGCCTGCGCCTGGAAGTGGTGGCCGAGGGCGTGGAAACCGAGGCCCAGCTGGACTTCCTCAAGGGCCGCGAGTGCGACCTGATGCAGGGCTTCTACCTCAGCCCCGCGGTGCCGGCCGAGCAATTCGCCGAACTGGTACGACGACATGTGGACACGGCTACAACAGTTACAGCCAGGAGTTGCTGATATTTACCCCGGCTCAACAACGGGCAAGCTAGAATCAAAAAAACGTAACAGGAGATGGCATTTTGAAAGTGTTGAGCGCCCACCGGCTGTATCTGACCGCGGCACTCACCCTACCGCTGGTCGCAGCGCACGGCATGGCCCAGGCCGATCCCGTGACGGAAGAGGACGAACTGGCGCTGGTCTACGGGTCCAACGACAGCGTCAGCATCGCCACCGGCAACCTGCAAACGCTGCGGCGCGCGCCGGCCGTGGCCACCGTGATCACGGCGGCCGACATCGCCGCCATGGGCGCCACCGACCTCGACCAGGTACTGGAAAGCGTGCCCGGCGTGCATGTCAACCGCACCCCCAACAGCAACTCGCCGCTGTATGTGGTGCGCGGCATCGTCAGCGCCTACACGCCGCAAATCCTGATGCTGCAGAACGGCGTGCCCATCACCACCGCCTACATCGGCAACAAGGGCAACATCTGGGCCGGCTATCCGCTCGAACACGTCGCCCGCATCGAGATCATCCGCGGTCCCGGCTCTGCGCTGTACGGTTCCGACGCGTTCTCCGGCGTCATCAACATCATCACCAAGGGCCCCGGCGAGGCGCAAGGCACCGAGCTCGGCGCCCGCGCCGGTTCGTACCAGAGCCGCGACGCCTGGCTGCAGCACGGCGGCAAGCTCGGCCCGGTGCAGGTGGCGGCCTATCTGCGCGCCGGCCAGACCGACGGCAACCACCGCACGCTCGACGCCGACGCCCAGAGCCGCAACGACACGCTGTTCAAGACCCACGCCAGCCTGGCGCCCGGCCCGCTCAACAACCAGTACAAGGCGCTCGACGGCAACCTCGACCTGATCTACGGCCAGTGGCGCGCCCGCTTCGGCTACAAGAAGCGCTACGACATGGGCACCGGCGCCGGCATCGCCTCGGCCTTGGACCCGGCGGGCCGCCAGCAAAGCGAACGCATCACCAGCAATCTGGCCTGGGCCGAACCGCAGGTGACGCGCGACTGGGGACTGGGCGCCAGCCTCAGCACACAGCAATATTCGCAGGAAGTGAACACCTGGTATCACCTGCTGCCGCCCGGTGCGGCTTTCCCGACCGGCACCTTCGTGAACGGCATGATCGGCGTGCCGGAAACCTGGGAGCGCACCTACCGCCTGTCCGGCTACGCCGACTACAGCGGCTACAACGATCACCACCTGCGCATCGGCGTCGGCCACGACGACATCGACCTGTACCGCACCCATGAATGGCGCAACTTCGACTACGCGGCCAACGGCACACCGATCCCGCTGCCGGCGGTAATCGACGCCACCAACACCACGCCCTTCCTGCGCCCGCAGCGACGCAAGATCGACTACCTGTACTTCCAGGACGAATGGAATTTCGCCAAGGACTGGAACCTGACCGCCGGCGTGCGCCACGACCATTACTCGGACTTCGGCGGCACCACCAATCCGCGCCTGGCGCTGGTGTGGGACGCCAGCTTCGACCTGACCGCCAAGCTGCTGTACGGCCGCGCCTTCCGCGCCCCGGCCTTCGTCGAAAGCTACGGCATCAGCAATCCGGTCGCGCTGGGCAATCCGAACCTGAAGCCGGAGCGCAACGCCACCGCCGAGATGGCCTTCAACTGGCAGGCCCGCAGCGACGCCACCGTCAACCTGACCTTCTATCGCTACGATATGCAGAACATCATCCGCACCGTGGCCAATCCGGTGCCGGGCACCGGCGCCACCTACGCCAACACCGGCGACCAGAGCGGCCACGGCATCGAGCTCGAATCGAATTGGAGCGTGACGCGCGACCTGCGCCTGGCGGGCAACTACGCGTGGCAGCGCTCCATCGACCAGACCACCCACACCGACGCCGGCTATGCGCCGCGCCATCATGCCTTCGGCCGCGGCGACTGGAACTTCGCCAGCGGCTACCAGGCCGGCGTCCAGCTGAACTGGGTGGCGGGCCGCATGCGCGCCTTGGGCGACGCCCGCCCCGCGATCTCCGACTACACCAGCGTCGACCTGACGCTGGCGACCCGCGCCGGCCGCAAGCAGTGGAACTTCGCGCTGGCGCTGCGCAACGCCTTCAACACCGACGTGCGCGAGCCGAGCCCGGCGCCCGGCCTGAGCCTGCCGCACGACCTGCCGATGGCGCCGCGCACCGTCTCGCTGCAAGCGTCGTACACGATGTAGGCGCGGCCGCGCGCCAGGCCGCCCGAATGGGGCATGGCTCGAAGCTCCGCGACTTCCTCATTCCCGCGCAAGCGGGAATCCATGCAGCGTATCCTGCCCGGCGAAGTATGGCTTCCCGCGTGCGCGGCAATGACAGGGTGGCCGTGCGTACATTCCACCGACTGCAAGCTTGCCGTGCTCACGCGGCCCTACGCATGCCGCGCGCCGCCGGCGCCGGCAAGGCGGCGCGCGGCACGGCGGCCGGGAATGCATGCACGCTGCCCTGGCGCCAGCCGCCGGCATCGATCTTGAACGAGCCCACCAGCTGCGCCAGCTCGCGCGCCTGGTCCTGCATCGCGTCGGCCGCGGCCGCCGCCTCTTCCACCAGCGCGGCGTTCTGCTGCGTGACATCGTCCATGTCGCCGATGGCGGCGGTGACTTGCTCGATGCCGTGCTCCTGCTCGGCGCTGGCGGCGCTGATGGCCGACATGATGCCGGTCACCTTCTCCACGCTCAGCACGATTTCCTCCATCGTGGCGCCGGCCGCCTGCGCCAATTCGCTGCCGCTGGCGATGCGCTCGGCGGACTCGTTGATCAACAGCTTGATTTCCTTGGCCGCGCTGGCCGAACGCTGGGCCAGGTTGCGCACCTCGGACGCCACCACGGCGAAACCGCGTCCCTGCTCGCCGGCGCGCGCCGCTTCCACCGCCGCGTTCAGCGCCAGGATATTGGTCTGGAAGGCGATGCCGTCGATCACGCTGGTGATGTCGACGATCTTGTGCGCGTAGGCGTTGATGCTGGCCATGGTCTGCACCACCTCGGACACCACCTTGCCGCCCTTGCCCGCCACCGCCGACGCCGATTCCGCCAGGCGGTTGGCCTGGCGCGCGTTGCCGCTGTTCTGTTTGACCGTCGAGGTCAGCTCCACCATCGCCGAGGCCGTCTCCTGAAGCGCGCCGGCCTGGTGCTCGGTGCGGCGCGACAAATCCATATTGCCCTTGGCGATCTCGCGCGCGGCGGCATCGATGGCCACCGCGCCGTCGCGCACGCGGCCGACGGTATCGGCCAGGCGGGCGGTCATGTGGCTGAGCGCATCGAACAGCTGGCCGATCTCGTCGCTGCGCCCGTGCTCGATGGCCACGTGCAGCTCGCCGGCGGCCACCTGCTCTGCCAGCGCCACCGCCTGCGTCAAGGGCCGCACGATGCTGCGGGTCAGCGCCAGCGCCAGCCCCGCACCCAGCGCCAGCGACGCCAGGCCCAGGGCGGCCAGCATCGCGCGGCTGCCCTGGAACTGGCTGGCGGACGCTTCGGCCAAGGCCTTCGCCTGCTGCGTCTGATAAGCCAGCAGCCTGGCCAGCGCGCCGGTGTAGGCCTGGAACACGGCAGCCATCTTGTTGTCCAGCAGATCGCCCACCTCCTGGGTGCGGCCGCTGTCCTTCAGCTTGAACAGCTCGGCGCGCAGCGCCAGGTAGGCGGCCTTCCTGCCCGCCACGGCGCGCAGCAGTTCCGCTTCGGCAGGCTGCGCCGGCATCGCCGCGAGCCGGGCCTCCAGCGCCTGCGCCTGCTTTTCGCCGGCGGTCAGCTGGGCCTGGAAGATGTCGCCCACTTCCAGGCTGTCGCTGCGGCCGATGGAGGTGGCGCGCAAGCCATTCAATTCGGTCATGCCCAGCAGCTCGGAGGTCAGCTGCTGCCTGGCCAATTTCTGGTTGACCAGGTTGGAGGTGGTGTCGTTCGCGGAATGCAAGCGCCACAGCGCCAGGCCGGACATGCAGGCCATCAGGATCAACAAGGCGGCGAACGAGGCCATCACACGGACGGCAGTATTGAGTGGGGGAATTTTCATGGCGTTTCAATAAGATAAGTGCGCTGCGCACAAGATGACTGTGAATATACGCGCCGAATGTGACCGCATTATTACCTTGTGGAAACTTATTCATATATGTTTATGCCGAAACAATATATATTTTTCAAGAGCAATATTTTTCCGAATCCGTATATACTGCTTTGACCACCTGCCTCCCCTGGAAATCGTGAGCACACTCCCCGCCACCGAAGCCGAACTGCTGCAATCCGAACAAGACGCCCTGCTCGCGCTGAGCAAGTTGTTGCGCATCTGGTACAGCGAGGCCGGCCTGCACGGCATGCTGCGCTCGCTCGACGCGACGCTGGCGCAGTGCCACGCCATCCGCGACGAGTTCGCCACCGAGAGCGAACACCTGCGCCGCGACGCCGAACGGGGCGCCATCAGCCAGCACCTGAACTTCATGCTGTCGCTATGCGCAGACTGATAACATTCTTTTCTTTTGGTTAAGATGTAATCGGCCCGTAACAATTTCCCATTAGCATTAACGGCACTGTCCTCAACCAAAGGTTACTGGCCGTGGAGTTCAATGCCTCTCGTTTGCACCTGCCCCGTTTTCGCCTGTCCGTCGCCGCCGACCTGTGCGTGGAGACGGTGTCGGTGCCGTCCGACACCAGCAATTTCGGCGTGCTGGAACTGTTCACCGAACGCCGCGATCTGATGAGCTTGCCGGTGCTGGAAAGCGAGCGCCCGATCGGCCTCATCAGCCGCAACATCTTCATGTCGCAGATGTCCAAGCCCTTCTACCATGAGCTGTACGGCAAGAAGAGCTGCATCGCCTTCATGGACAAGGAACCGCTGATCGTCGACGCCGCCATGAGCATCGAGGCGCTGACCTTCCGCGCCGTCGAATCGGGCGAGAAGGCGCTGGCCGACGGCTTCATCGTCACCCGCGACGGCGCCCTGGCCGGGGTCGGCTTCGGCCTGCAGCTGATGAACGTGGTGGCCAATATGCAGGCCGAGAAAAACCGCCAGATCATGCACAGCATCGACTACGCCAGCGTGATCCAGCGTTCGCTGCTGCGCCCTTCCGAGCTGGCGCTGGCCGGCACGCTGTGCGACGCCCACCTGGAATGGCAGCCACGCGACGTGGTCGGCGGCGACTTCTATCACTTCGCGCGCTATCCGGACGGCTGGTTCGCCGCCATCGCCGACTGCACCGGCCACGGCGTGCCGGGCGCCTTCATGACCCTGATCTCGTCGTCGACCCTGGCGCAGGCCTTGCAGCAACTGGGTCCGCGCGATCCGGCCGCGCTGATCGCCGAGGTCAATCGCGGCGTCAAGAGCATGCTCGGCCAGGTGGACCAGCGCCACAGCCAGCACGGCGCGCCGGCCTCCAACGACGGCATGGACGCCGCCTTCCTGTGGTTCGACAACGCCAGCCGCCAGCTGCACTTCGCCGGCGCCAAGCTGCCGCTGTTCCAGCTCGATCCTGGCCAGCAGGCGGTGCAGACGGTGGACGGCGAGCGCATGGGCGTGGGCTACGTCGACACGCCGCTGGACTACGCCTGGACCAACAAGATCATCACCATCCCCGCGCGCAGCCTGCTGTTCCTGAGCACGGACGGCCTGATCGACCAGATCGGCGGCCCCAGGGAAATCGCCTACGGCAAGCGCCGCATGCGCGACGTCATGCTGGCCCAGCGCGGCGCCGGCGCGCGCGACGTCAGCGACGCCATGCTGGCCGACTACCAGGCCTGGCAAGGCGAACAGCCGCGCCGCGACGACCTGACCTTTTTCTGTTTCCGCCCATAGGAGCGCCGATTTTGCTGTACCAAGAATTCAACGATTTCTGGGACGTGGCCCGCAAGCGCCACATCATCTTTTTCTACGTGGGCTATTTCTCGCAGCACGTGGTGGCCGCCATTTCCGAGACCATCAAGGCGCGCCTGGACACGGCCGGCGCGGCGGGGCCGACGCGCCGCCGCATCTTCTCGTCCTTCGTCGAAATGTCGCAGAACATCATGCACTATTCGTCGGACACGCTGACGCCGCACGAGCAAAGCGACCAGCAGATGCGGCGCGGCTCCTTCTGCATCGGCATGAAGGACGACAGTTTCTTCCTGCTGTGCGCCAATCCGGTCGACAGCGCCAACGTCGAGCGCATCCGCAGCCGCCTGGAGCCGCTGCACACGATGACGATCGAAGAGATCAAGTCCGCCTACAAGAAGGCGCTGCGCGACGAAACGCCGGCCGACAGCAAGGGCGCCGGCCTCGGTTTCCTGACCATGGCGCGCGACGCCAGCGAGCCGCTGGAATTCGAGTTCGTGCAGGAAGCGCAGCACCCTGGCACCACGGTGTTCTGCATCAAAGCGATCATTTAAATCAGTACTGGAACAAACATGGAACCCCTCTTCATCAGCGCCTCGCCCACCTCGCCGGAAATCGACTTCCGCTTCGACCAGGACACCCTGTCGATCAAGGGCGAGTCCTATCCCGAAAACGCGGCGGCCTTCTACGGCCCGCTGATCGCGCGCGTGCAGGCCTACCTGGACGTCTGCGTCGACGCCAGCATCACCGTCAACGTTTCACTGGCCTACTTCAACAGCTCCAGCACCAAGATGCTGTTCTCCTTTTTCGATGCGCTGAACAAGGCCGCCATCGCCGGCAACCAGGTGCGCCTGAACTGGTATCACGACGAGGACGACGACACCATCCTCGAATTCGGCCAGGAGCTGCAGGACGATTTCGACGCGCTCGATTTCCAGGACCACCCGGTGAGCAACTGATGATGACCATCCCTGGCCGCGAAGAAGTCGACCTGTTTGCGCTGGAAAGCGCGGCGCTGGCCAACGCCAGGGCGGCCCACGCCGATCCGCGCGCCGACGCCCGCGCCGCGCTGGCCGAAATGATCGTCCACTACGAGCGCCTGATGCGCGAGAGCCGGCGCCTGATACGCCGCAGCGACCGCGCGGAGCTGGACATGAACCAGATGAACCGCCAGCTGCACGAACTGGCGCAGCAACTGGAATACCGCGCCACCCACGATCCGCTGACCGGCGCGCTCAATCGGGCCGCCGTCATCGAGCAGGCCTCCGGCTGCCTGGAACGCGGCGACATGGCCTTGATCGTGCTCGACATCGACCACTTCAAATGGGTCAACGACGATTTCGGCCACCCGGCCGGCGACGCCGTGATCCAGACCGTGGTGCGCTGCCTGCAGCAGCTGCTTGGGCCGTCGGTGGCGATAGGCCGCGTCGGCGGCGAGGAATTCTCGGTGGTGTGGCCGACCAGCGCCATCGACGAAGCGATGCGGGTGGCCGCCAGCATCTGCGACGCCATCGCCGACCAGGTGTTCGCCGCGCCCATCGACCGCCAGGTCACGGCCAGCGTCGGCGTGAGCTGGAACCGCGCCGGCACCAGCTTCGAGACGGCCTACAGCCACGCCGACGAAGCGCTGTACGCCGCCAAGCGCGCCGGCCGCAACTGCGTCAAGCTGCACACGCAGCTGCCGCCGCCGCAACCATCGGCCACGCCACCGGCCGCCGATGATGTGGCGGCGCCTTGCCATTCCTGAAACGATATGATCAGGCGACCGGAGTAAGCAGCGGCCGGCCGCCGAAGTGGGCCAGCAGGTTGTCGAGCGCCAGTTGGCCCATCGCGTGGCGCGTCTCCACCGTCAAGCTGCCCACGTGCGGCGTCAGCACCACGTTCTCCAGTTCGCGCAGCGCGGCCGGCACATGCGGCTCGTTGTCGAACACGTCCAGCGCCGCCATGCCCAGCGTGCCGTCGCGCAGCGCCGCGATCAGCGCCGCCTGGTCCACCAGCGAACCGCGCGCGATGTTGACCAGCGTGCCCTCCGGGCCCAGCGCCGCCAGCACCGCCGCATCGACCGCGTGCCGCGTGGCCGCACCGCCGGGCGCGCACACCACCAGGTAGTCGCTGGCCCGCGCCAGCTCCAGCAGGGTGGCGCAGCGCAGCACCGCCACGCCGTCCACCGGGCGCGGTTGGAAGTAGCGCGTGCGCATGCCGAACGCCGCCGCCCGCGCCGCTACCGCCTGGCCGATCCGGCCAAAGCCGAACACCCCGCACACCTTGCCCCGCAGCGCGCGTGTCGGCGCCGGCGGCATGCCGTGTTCCCAGGCGCCGCTGCGCACATGCCGGTCCAGCGCCGGCAGCCGGCGCGCCGCCGACAACAGCAGCGTCAATGCCAGATCCGCCACATCCTCGGTCAGCACACCCGGCGTATTGGTGACAAAAATGCCACGCGCTCGGGTCGCCTCCAGCGCCACCGCGTCAACCCCGATGCCGTTGACGGCGACGATCTCCAGCCGCGGCAACTGCGCCAGCAGCGCCGGCCCGATGCCGATCGCGCCCGTCGTCAGCACGCCGCGTATGCGCCCCGCCACGCCCGCCAGCCATTCCGGCTGGGCCTCGCACGGCTGGCGCCACAGGTGATGGCAGTGAAACGCGTGCTCCAGCTGCGCCATCACGGCCGCCGACGGACTCGCCGCCAGCACCAGTATTTCAGGTTTGATATTGGTTTCATGGTCCATGTGGCGATTGTACCGATTGTGCGAACGGCGGCGCAGGATTCCCGTGGCTTTGCGTAGACATTCCGGCGGCATTTCCGTATGCTGGAAGCTACCTTCCAGGAGCGCGCCCCGATTTGAACGTCCACGCCCCCACCCCGCTCGCCTGTCTGGCCGCCCGCCGCTGGCTGTGCGCGGCGTTGGCCGCTTGCATGATGCTCTTTTTGCCATCTGGCGCCGCCGTCGCCGGCCCGGAACGCTGGGACCAGCTGGCCACGCCCCTGTTCGAGCACCTCGGCCTGGAACAAGGCTTGCCCCATCCGGTCGGCATGGCGCTGGCGCAGGACGGCGACGGCTATATCTGGGTCGGCACCCAGGCCGGCCTGGCGCGTTGGGACGGCTATCATATGCGCAGCTTCCGCCACGACAGCGGCGCCGTGATGTCGCTGCCGGGGGACTTTATCCAGGCGCTGCATGTCGATGTGCGCGGCCGCCTGTGGGTGGGCACCGCCGCCGCCGGTCTCGCCATGTTCGACCAGCGCCGCGAACAATTCACCCGCCCCATCGAAGAACTGAGCAAAGGGCAGATCAACGCCATCGCCAGCGACGCCAGGGGCAACCTGTGGATCGGCACGTCGGCAGGCCTGAAGTACTACGACACCGTCGAACGCACGCTGCGCCGCTACACCCACGAGGAGCATCCCGGCCTGGCGGACAACCAGGTCCGCTCGCTGCTGATGGACCGCGCCGGCACGCTGTGGATAGGCACCGGCAGCGGCCTGTCCCGGCTCAAGGAAGGCGGCGCCATCACCCGGGTCGCCGTCAACGGCGAGGACCGCGCCGGCTGGAGCGACACCGTGCTGTCGCTCGGCGAGAACAGCCTGGGACAGATCGCCTTCGGCACGCTCAAGAGCGGCGTCGGCCTGGTCGACGCCGGGGCCGACCAGGGGCGCATCCTGGCCGTCCCCGGCGTCAAGGAAATGCAGGGCAATATGGTGCTGGCCGTGATCGAGACCACGCCCGGCACCTGGTGGGCCAGCACCTACGGCGGCGGCGTGGTGGAGTACCGCAACGGCAAGGGCCGCCGCATCCTGCACCAGCCGGCGGTGGCGCTCAGTCTGAGCAACGACCGCACCGCCGCCCTGCTGCGCGACCGCAGCGGCATGATCTGGGTGTGCACCGAACGCGGTGTCGACATGTTCGATCCGCACAACGAGAGCGTCGATTCGGTGTTCGGCGCCGAGGGCGCGCCGGAAGCGGCGGTCAGCTCCCTGATGACCGACAGCCAGCTCCAGGTCTGGATCGCCCTGGCCGACCAGGGCATCGACATCGTGCGGCCTGACGGCGCCCGCCGCGCCGCGCTGCGCCCCGATCCCGCCCACCCCGACACCGCGCTGCCCAACCGCATGGTCTTGTCGATGGCCGAAGCCGATCCCGGCGACGCCTGGATCGGCACCCAGCTTGGCCTCTACCGCACGCACGGCCAGGCGCATGGCGTGCGCCGGGTGCCGCTGCCCCAGGCCAGTCCCTACCCGCGCATCGGCACCATCTTGCGCCAGAAGGGCGAACTCTGGCTGGGCACCTTCGAAGGACTGCTGCGCTACGATCCGGCGGCCGGCACCGTGCGGCGCTACGTGCAAGGCGCGGCCGATGCTGGCGGCCTGACCGACAACCGCATCCACGCGGTGGTGGCCGACGCCGACGGCGCGCTCTGGATCGGCACCCGCAATGGCCTGAACCGGCTGGACCCGGAAAGCGGCAAGGTGGAACAGATCCGCGCCGCTCCCGGCAAGCCGAATGCCTTGTCGGAAGCCGTCATCAGCACGCTGGTGCTGGACACACGCGGCCGCCTGTGGGTGGGCACCTACGGCGGCGGCATCTGCGTCATGACCGGGCGCGATGCGCAGGGCGTGCCGCAGTTCGAGCGGGTCGGCACCACGGCGGGCCTGGCCAGCGGCACCATCATGTCCCTGCAGTCCGACACCGTGGGCCGGGTCTGGGCCGCCACCGCCGACAGCATCGCGGTGATCGACGCCGCCACCCTCAAGGCGCGCGCGCTGACCCGCGCCGACGGCCTGGCCTTCCGCACCTTCTTCATCGGCGCCAGCGCGGTCACGCCGGAACGCGACCTGGTGTTCGGCGCCACGGCCGGTTTCGCGGTGGTCTATCCGGGACGGCTGAACGACTGGGGCTACCGTCCGCCGCTGGTCATCAGCGCGGTGCGCGTGGACCAGCATGTGTGGCCCCCGGACCGGCTGGCCGGCGAGCAGGGGCCGACGCTGACGCTCAAGCCGGAGAACCGGAACTTCGAAGTGGAGCTGGCGGCGCTGGACTACTCGGCGCCGCAGCGCAATCGCTACGCCTATCTGCTGGAAGGCTTCGACCAACACTGGGTGGAGGTCGACGCCAGCCGCCGTATCGCCAGCTACAACCGCCTGCCGCCCGGCGCCTATCTCCTGCGCATGCGCGGCAGCAACCGCGACGGCCAGTGGACCAGCAATGAACTGCAGCTGCATGTGGTGGTGCTGCCGGCCTGGCACCAGACCTGGTGGGCGTGGCTGGGATACCTGCTGGCCGCATGCGCGCTGGCCTGGGCGCTGGTGCGCTGGCGCGTGCGCCAGCTGCACATCAAGGGCGAGCAGCTGCAGGCGCTGGTCTACTCGCGCACCCAGCACCTGGAAAAACTCAACGCCATCGTCAAGTCGATCAACGAGCAGCTCGATTTCGACGCCCTGCTGCACACCATCCTGCACGAATCGACCGTCATCCAGGGCATCGACTCGGCCCTGGCGCTGGTGCGCGAGGCCGGCACCGAGACGCTGTCGCTGCGCGCGGCCTGGGGCCGCATCGACGCCGCCGCCGACAGCTACAATATCGACCTGCGCCAGGCCGAACTGCGCTACGCGCCGGCCAACAGCATGATCGCTCCCGACATCTTCGAAGTCCACCGCCCGCACACGCTGCCCGGCGACGTCTGCGCGCTGCTGGCGGTGCGGGTGGTGATCGACGGCCAGGTGGAAGGCTACCTGGTGTTCGAGAACTACCAGTACCAGGCGGTGTTCGCCGCGAGCGACCTCGATCTGCTCAAGGCCCTGAAGGAGCCGTTCGTCTCGGCCTACCAGAAGGCGCGCGCGCTGCGGCTGCTGGAACAGGCGCGCGCCAACGCCGAAGCGGCCACCCGCGCCAAGAGCGACTTCCTGGCCAACATCAGCCACGAGATCCGCACCCCGATGAACGCCATCCTCGGCTTCGCCGGCCTGGGCACGCACCTCGACCTGCCGCCGCAGCCGCTCGACTACTTCCGCAAGATCGGCCGCGCCGGCCAGAGCCTGCTCGAGATCATCAACGACGTGCTGGACTTCTCCAAGATCGAATCGGGCAAGCTGGAACTGGAAGCCCTGCCCTTCGACCTGCCCGACACCCTGAGCCAGCTGGCCGACCTGTTTGCGTGGCGCGCCGCCGAGCGCGGGCTGGAACTGGTGATCTGGGCCGCGCCGGACGTGCCGACCAACCTGCTGGGCGACCCGCTGCGCCTGAGCCAGATCCTGGTCAACCTGGTCGGCAATGCGCTCAAGTTCACCGCGCGCGGCCACATCGAGCTGCGCGTCGAACGCGATCATGCGGCGGCATTGCCGGCCGGCGGCGCGGCGGACAACCACATCGCGCTGCGCTTCGTGGTCGAGGACAGCGGCCTCGGTATCAGCCAGGAGCAGCAGGCGCGCCTGTTCCAGGCCTTCGCCCAGGCCGACGCCAGCACCACGCGGCTGTATGGCGGCACCGGCCTGGGGCTGGCGATCTCGCAGCAGCTGGTGCGCAAGATGGGCGGTGTGATCCAGGTCGACAGCGAGCCTGGCGTGGGCAGCAGCTTCAGTTTCACCGTGGCGCTGCAGCCGGCCGCCGATCAGACGCCGCGCCAGGCGCCGCTGCCGCCGTCGGTGCAGGGCAAGCGGGTGCTGGTGGTCGACGACAGCGAGGCGGTGCGCCACATGATGAAGGTGCAGCTGGCGAGCCTGGGCCTGAAGGCGCGCACCGTGGCCTCTGGCACGGCGGCGGTGGCGGCGCTGCAGCTGGAGCACTACGACATCCTGATGATGGACGCCGACATGCCCGACCTGGACGGCATCGAAACCCTGCGCCTGATGGCCGAAGACCCGCAACTGGCGGCGATGCCGGCGGTGCTGATGGTGACCGCCTACGCGCGCGAGCATCACCGCCAGACCGCCGAGCAAAGCCGCCTGATGCCCTTCCTCGACAAGCCCGCCAATCCCTACCTGCTGCGCGGCGCGGTGCTGGCGGCGCTGGGAATGGAGAGCGGCCAGCCGGCCGCCAAGCTGGCGGCGCCGCCGTCGGTGGCGGTGCAGCGCATCCGCGGTGCGCACGTGCTGGTGGTGGACGACAACAGCATCAACCAGCAGGTGGCCAGCGAGATCCTGCAGCGCGCCGGCGTCAGGGTGGACCTGGCCGCCAGCGGCGAGGAAGCGGCGCGCATGACCGCCGCCGGCGACTACGACGCGGTGCTGATGGACATCCAGATGCCGGACATGGACGGCTACCAGGCCACCGCCCTGATCCGCGCCGACCAGGTCCACGGCAAGCTGCCGATCATCGCCATGACGGCGCACGCGGTGGCCGGCTACCGCGAACGCTGTCTGGCGATGGACATGAACGATTACGTCACCAAGCCGATCGACCCCGACACCCTGTACGCCGTGCTGGCGACCTGGGTCGAGCCCGACCCGGGCCGGCCGCCGCTGGACGGCGCCGGGCCGGCGCCGTCCGCCCGTCCGGACTACATCGCCTCGGCCGGCGCGCGGCGCGGCATCGACCTGGACGCGGCGATGGCGCGGCTGGGCGGCCACGGCAAGCTGCTGTCGCGGCTGCTCGGCCTGTTCGCCAAGGACTTTGGTGCGAGTTTGCAACAGATTCAAGATGCAATCCACCACGGTGATTTTTCGAGGGCCGCCGACCAGGTGCACAAGATACGCGGCGCTGCCGGTAACATCTCGGCAACAGAGTTGTTTGAAACCGCCACCGCGCTGGAGCACCGGCTGCGCGATGATCCCTCTGGGCTGACCGATCTGCTGCACGGGTTCGCGCAGTCATTTGCTATCGTGATGGACAGTGCGCATCAAGACATGCTTGAGCAGGAGGCAAGGATGGCCGAGCTGGCCCAGACTACCTAGCAAGTTGCGAGTTGCACGGCGCTTGTGAAAGTTACTTGAGGTATGGCTTGCTTTGGCCTAGGATGAACTTGCGTTTCGACACGCGAGATTTCTTCAAACCCACACGAAAGGTAATGACATGGCCACGCATTCCCCGCAAGACCTCGATCTGCTGCTGTCCAAATTGTCCGGCGACGACACGTTCCGCGCCAGCTTCCTGAACGACCCGCAACTGGCGCTGGGCACGCTGGGCATCAAGCTCGACGCCGACAAGATTCCCGCCTTGCGCAGCCTGCCGGCCAAGGAAGTGTTCATCGCCAGCCGCCACGCCATCAAAGGCAAGCTGGAAAACGCCGCCGGCGCGATTCCGTTCTTCCTGTCGGGCCAACGCTAAGCCAACCCGCGCGATCGCTCACGGTTGGTAGCGCATTTCCACCGTATCCTGCGCTCCGGACGCCGGTCCGCAACCGCAGACAGCGATCACCATATCCTTCAAGGGGTCGAGCCCAAACACCCGCTCGATGTCGATCTCGTTCACCGCCGCCGTCACAAAGGCCGGCATTCCCGCTTCCGTCGCCAGCAGATAGAAGGTCTGCGACAGATGGCCGGCGTCCAGCAGCAGGGCGCGGTAGGCCTTGGCGTGATTGCGGTACTTCCAGAAATTGCGCTCCACCCGCGCCGCCAGCACCACCATCATCGGCGCATCGACAAACCAATCCTGGTCGGCCACCATGCGCATCGCCAGTTCCGCCGTCTGCGTGGTGTCCATCGCCGCCAGCGGCTCCAGCGCGTGACGTATCGGATGATAGTGGTACAGGCCGGGCGCGACGCCTTCGATGCGCTGCGCCAGCACGTACGCTTCGACCGGATGCAGGCCGCCGGCTGAAGGGCTGAGCTTTTTCAGGACGAAGGCGCCGGGCGCCATTTCGCGTTCGCCCTGCGAGCCAAAGGCACGCTGCAACAGGCGCGCGACGGTGGCGACGGGCAGCACGGCGGCGGGATCGAAATTGCGGCCGGTGTAGCGCTGGAACAGCGTGTCGTCGAGGCGCGCGCGGTCGGGATGGGGCAGCGCGATGGCCTCGTCCTCGGCACAGCGTTCGATGACAGGACCTGGCGGCGTGCCATACGAGACCACCAGCTCTTCAAAGCTGGGGAACTGCATGCCCTTGTCGACCCGCATGTCGCCCCAGCGGCTGAACGTGTGCGCGACCGCCGACAGTGGCCGCCAGTTTTGCGAGCGCAGCACTTCGTCGCGTTCGCGGTAGCGGGGATCGTCGCCGATCAGCAGGCCGCATTCCAGCAGGCGGGCGATGACGGCGGCGCCGTATCTGCCTACACTGGTGTCGCGCTCCTGCCACAGCGTCAGGCCGATGCCGCCCAGCGCCGCCATCTCTTCCAGGGTGACTTCCACTTCCTCACCCAGGTGCGGCGCCAGCGCCATCCAGCGTATCGTCGCGCCGAGCGCGCCGTCGCCGGCGAACAGCGCCGTCCAATCGATATCCAAATCCTCGCGGGGTTCCAGGAACAATACGGCGCAGCGTCTGATCAGCATGTGGGACTCACTTTGAAAGTTAGTCTTGCGGTTTCACCATCGCACCATCCTACCTCAGTGTGGCCCGCGCGGTACAGCGGACACAGGGGGGAATGTCAGACCCCGGATGTTATTTGACGCGCTGCTTCTCCAGCTTGCGCGCCAGCGTGCGGCGGTGCATGCCCAGGCGCCGCGCCGCTTCCGAGATGTTGAAGTCGGTTTCGGCCAGCACGGTGTGGATGTGCTCCCACTCCAGCGTCTTGACCGAGGTGGCGCGGTTGGTCAGTTCCAGCTCCGCCGCGCCGGCCACGTGTTCGAAGGCCGCTTCGATGTCGTCGGTGTTGGACGGCTTGGCCAGGTACTGGCAGGCGCCCAGCTTGATCGCCTCCACCGCCGTGTTGATGCTGGCGAAGCCGGTCAGCACCACGATCAGCATCTCGGCGTCGTGCTGGTGCAACATCTGCACGCAGGCCAGGCCGGACGAATTGCCCTTCAGCTTCAGGTCGACCACCGCATAGCCTGGCGCGTGGTCGACCAGCAGCGCGCTGGCTTCGTCCACGTTTTCGGCCAGCAGCACCTTGTAGCCGCGCCGCTCGAAGGAGCGGCTCAAGGTGCGGGCGAAGGCGGCGTCGTCCTCGACCAGCAACAGCACCCGTTCTTCTTCAGTAGTCATATTGATTACTTTCCGGTTTGATTTCGATTTCCGATAGCGGCAGCGTCAGGCGCACCAGCGCCCCGCCCTGCGGCCAGTTCGACGCCGTCACCGCGCCGCCCAGGGTGCGCGCGACGTTCACCACCAGGAACAGGCCCAGGCCGCCGCCCGGCCGTCCCTTGCTGGAGTTGTAAGGCTTGCCCAATTGCGCCAGGATCTCCGGCGCGAAGCCCGGCCCCGCGTCCATCACCTGCAACACCAACTGGCCGTCTTCCAGGCTCGCCTCCATGCGCAGCCATTGCGGCGACGCTTCCAGCGCATTGTCGAGCACATTGCAGATCATCTGTTTCAAGGTCGAGTCGGACACCACCGGATGATCCGGCGCGATGCGGTTGTCGAATTCAAACGCCACCACCGGCCGTCCCACCCGCCATTCCGCCACCAGTTCGGCCAGGAAGGTGTTGATGGTGGTGGCCGCCGACGATTCGCCGCGCGTCTCGCCGGCCGACAGCAAGATCCCGCTGACGATCGACTTGCACCGCTTGAGCTGGGTCTGCATCTCGACGATCTCCTCCAGCAGCACGGCGTTGGCCTTGAACTCGGGCATGTGCTTCCAGTCGCCCAGGATCACCGCCAGCGTCGCCAGCGGCGTGCCCAGCTCGTGCGCCGCGCCCGACGCCAACAGGCCCATGCGGATGATATGGTCTTCCTCGGCCGCGCGCTGGCGCAGGTCGGCCAGCTTGGACGCCGTCACCCTCACGTTGCGCATGATGCGGGTGATGAAGATGACCAGCAGCGCCGCGTCCAGCACGAAGCAGATCAGCATGCCCTGCACATACAGGCTGAAGATGCCGCGCCCGTGATCCAAGGGCAGCGACAACGGTTCGGAAAACAAGGCCAACCCGGCGATGCAGGTGCCGGTGACGCCGACGATGGTCCAGGTCGACCATGCCTCCAGCAGCACCGCGCCCAGGATCACATGCAGCAGGTACAGGAACACAAAGGGATTGGTGGCGCCGCCGCTCAGGTAGAGCTGCGCCGTCAGGCTGGCGATGTCCACCGTCAGCGCCAGCAGCAGCTCGCTGTTGGACACCACCTGGTTCTCCTGCCAGCGCAGGGTGCTGGCGATGTTGAAGGCGATCAGGCAGGCCAGCACATTCAGCATGGCCGGCAGCGGCAGGCGCACGTCGAACACCATGGTGGTGGCGAAGATGGTGGTGATCTGCCCCACCACGGCAATCCAGCGCAGCTGGATCAGCTGCTGCATGTTCTTGTGGCCGGCCGCGTGGGTAATGGTGTTGGCCGAAGCGTTCACCGCCGCCAGCGGCTCGAACACCGGAGCGTTGGGCCGCCCACGGTCGTATGGATTGTCGTTTTTCCTTGCCATTTATGCTTTAGTCTGTGTTTTGCGCCCGTCGCGGACGACCCATACGGCGCCGCCGACTATCATCAGCGCCAGCGCGTACCAGGTGACAGCATAAACCAAATGGTTGTTGGGGAAGGAAACCACGGTCAGTCCGCCGAGCGGCTCGCCCTCCGCCACCGCCGCGCCGGCGTCGGCATCGACGAAATACGGCGCCACAACGGGCAGCCCGCGCGCGCGCGCGATCGCTTGCACGTCACGCGTGTACCAATAGTTGCGGGCGGGTTCATTCTGGCGCAGACGGCCGGCCACTTCCCCCAGCCGCAGCATGCCGGTGACCGTGACCGTCTCGCCGCCGGCGGCGCAGGCATCGGCCCTGGCGGCCGGCGGTGCGGCCTGCGGCGCCCAGCCGCCGGAACCGGCGCGGATGAAGCCGCGATTGACCAGGACGATGGCGCCATCGGCCGTGCACAGCGGCGACAGCACCCAATAACCGATGCCACGGTCCAGCGAGGCCAGCACCTGCGTGTCCGCGCCCTTCAGATAGTGTCCGCTCAGGCGCACGCGGCGATAGTCGTCCGCCTCGGCACTCAGCCGCGGCCATTGCGCCGCGCCGGGCGCGTCCACCGGCGCCGCGTGCACGCGCTGCTCGACCCGTTCGATCAGCGCCAGCTTCCATTGCAGGCGGAATATTTGCCACGTCCCCAAAGCAAAAAACCCTGCAAACATCAACCCGGCCGCAATGGCCAGGCTGATGCGCAGGGCGCGGGAACGTGGGGTCGATGCCCCCGTCGTCATTGCATGTCGCGCATATTGTGCACGTCCGTACCCATGGACGGCATCATGTTGACGTTCATGTGGTACATGACCCAGATCGAACCGGCCAGTACGATGACCAGCAGCACCAGCGTGAACAAGGTCGCCAGCAGCGACCAGCCGCCTTCGATCTTGCCGTTCATATGCAGGAAGTACACCATGTGCACGATCACTTGCACAGCGGCGAAGCCCAGGATCACCGCGGCGGTGGTGCTGGATTTGTCGAAGGCCTTGTGCATCACCAGCCAGAACGGGATCGCGGTCAGGATCACCGACAGGATGAAACCGATCGCGTAGTCCTTCAGGCTGCCGTGCGGCGCGCCGTCGTCATGACCGTGGCCGTGGCCGTCGTGACCGTGGTGGTCGTGGTTGTGTGCGCTCATGGCAGGACTCCCATCAGGTAGACAAAGGTAAAGACGCCGATCCAGATCACGTCCAGGAAGTGCCAGAACATCGACAGGCACATCAGGCGACGGTTGTTTTCCGGCGTCAGGCCGTGCTTGGCCAGCTGGCAGATCAAGGTGACCAGCCAGATCGAACCGAACGTCACGTGCAGGCCGTGGGTGCCGACCAGCGCGAAGAACGAGGTCAGGAACGCGCTGCGCTGCGGACCGGCGCCTTCGTGGATCAGGTGAACGAATTCATCCAGTTCCAGGTACAGGAAGGCCAGGCCGAACAGGCCGGTGATGGCCAGCCAGACGATGGTGGCCTTCACGCTCTTGCGCTGCGCGGCGATCATGGCGAAGCCGTAGGTGATCGACGACATCAGCAGGAAGCCGGTGTTGAGCGCCACGGTCGGCAGGTCGAACAGCTCGGCGCCGGTCGGGCCGCCCGCGTAGTTGCGGCCCAGTACGGCGTAGGCTGCGAACAGGCCGGCGAACAGCAGGCAGTCGCTCATCAGGTAGAGCCAGAAGCCGAGCAGCGTGCCGTTCTCCGGGTGGTGTTCGCGCACGTAGTAGCGTGCGCTTGGGTCGGCGCTCACGGCGCCGTTAGCGATAGATTCAGACATGGGCTTCCAGCAAACGGGTATGCGCTTCTTCGGTGCGGATGACTTCTTCCGCAGGGATGTAGTAGTCGCGCTTGTAGTTAAAGGTGTGCGTGATGATCGCGACCATCATGGCGATGAACGACAGGCCGGCCGGGATCCACATCTGCCAGATCATGCTAAAGCCCAGCGCGAACGACAGCGCCGAGATGATGAAGCCGGCGGCGGTGTTCTTCGGCATGTGGATCGCAACAAAGCCCTTGGTCGGACGCTGGTAGTGGTTGGCCTTCATGTCGGCCCAGCTGTCGCTCTCATGCACCACTGGCGTGAAGGCGAAGTTGTAGTCCGGCGGTGGCGACGAGGTCGCCCACTCCAGCGTGCGGCCGCCCCATGGGTCGCCGGTCACGTCGCGCAGGGCGTCGCGGTTCTTCCAGCTGACGTAGAACTGCACCAGCATCGCGCCGATACCTGCGGCGATGATCAGCGCGCCGATGGCGGCGATCACGAACCATTTTTGCAGCGACGGATCTTCGAAGTGGTTCATGCGGCGGGTAACGCCCATGAAGCCCATCACGTACAGCGGCGTGAAGGCGACCCAGAAGCCGACCAGCCAGCACCAGAACGATACTTTGCCCCAGAACTCGTCCAGTTTGAAGCCGAACGCTTTCGGGAACCAGTAGTTCAGGCCGGCGAAGCAGCCGAACACCACGCCGCCGATGATGACGTTGTGGAAGTGGGCGATCAGGAACAGCGAGTTGTGCAGCACGAAGTCGGCCGGTGGAACTGCCAGCATCACGCCGGTCATGCCGCCGATGGTGAAGGTCAGCATGAAGCCGACGGTCCACAGCATAGGCACGTCGAAACGCACGCGGCCCTTGTACATGGTGAACAGCCAGTTGAAGATCTTGGCGCCGGTCGGGATCGAGATGATCATCGTCGTGATGCCGAAGAACGAGTTCACCGACGCGCCCGAGCCCATCGTGAAGAAGTGGTGCAGCCATACCAGGTAGGACAGGATGGTGATCACGACGGTGGCGTACACCATCGAGGTGTAGCCGAACAGCTTCTTGGCCGAGAAGGTCGAGACGATTTCCGAGAACACGCCGAACACCGGCAGCACCAGGATGTAGACCTCAGGGTGGCCCCAGATCCAGATCAGGTTGACGTACAACATCGGGTTGCCGCCGAGGTCGTTGGTGAAGAAGTTGGTGCCGACCATGCGGTCCAGCGACAGCATCGCCAGGGTGATGGTCAGGATCGGGAAGGTGGCGACGATCAGGGCGTTGGTGCACAGCGCGGTCCAGGTGAAGACCGGCATTTTCATCATGTTCATGCCTGGCGCGCGCATCTTGACGATGGTGGCGATCAGGTTGACGCCCGACAGCGTGGTCCCTACCCCGGCCACCTGCAGCGACCAGATGTAGTAGTCGACCCCGACGTCAGGCGACGCGGCGATGCCCGACAGCGGCGGGAAGGCCAGCCAGCCGGTGCGGCCGAATTCGCCGACGAACAGCGAGACCATGGTCAGCATGGCGCCGAAGGTGGTCATCCAGAACGAGAAGTTGTTCAGGAACGGGAACGAAACGTCGCGCGCGCCGATCTGCAGCGGCACCACGTAGTTCATCAGGCCGGTAACCAGCGGCATCGCCACGAAGAAGATCATGATCGTGCCGTGGGCCGTGAAGATCTGGTCGTAGTGGTGCGGCGGCAGCATGCCGGCGTTGTCGCCGAAGGCGATCGCTTGTTGGGCGCGCATCATCAGCGCATCGGCGAAGCCGCGCAGCATCATGATAATCGCCAGCACCATGTACATGATGCCGATTTTCTTGTGGTCGATGGAGGTGATCCAGTCGCGCCACAACGGGCCCCACAGGCGGAATTTGAACATCACGGCCAGGAAGGCCAGGCCGCCCAGCGCCACCATGGCGAAGGTGGCGATCAGGATGGGCTCGTGGTACGGAATTGCTTCCAGCGACAGCCGCCCAAAGATCAGTTTGGTCAGGTTGAGATCAGACATGGTCATTCTTTACGGAGTGGTTGGGCCGTGGCGGTGGCGACTTTTGGCTCGCACACATCTTTCGGCAATTCTTTCGCGGCGGCGGCAGCCTGCATGCGCATGGCGTCCTGCTCCATCTGCGCGTTCATGCAGGTCGAGCCTTCGGCCACGCAGCGGTTCAGCACCAGGTCGTACAGGCCTTTGTCGACGCTGCCGAAATGCATGATCGGATGCTTGATGGTCGGCTTGTCCAGGTCCAGGTAGCCGGCGCGGGTCAGCGTGCCGCCGCCGGCGCGGGTCTTGGCGACCCAGGCGTCGAAGTCGGCCTGGCTGACGCCGTGGTACTTGAAGCGCATGTCCGAGAAACCGGCGCCGCTGTAGTTCGACGAGAAGCCGTCGTACACGCCGACCTTGTTCATCACCGCGTTCAGCTGGGTCTCCATGCTCGGCATGGTGTAGACCATGCCGGCCAGCGCGGGGATGTAGAACGCGTTCATCACGGTCGAGGCCGTCATGTGGAAGCGTACCGGCACGTCGATCGGGGTCACCAGCTCGTTGACGGTGGCGATGCCCTGTTCCGGATAGATGAACATCCACTTCCAGTCCATCGCCACGACCTGCACTTCCAGCGGCTTGACGCCGACGGCCACAGGACGGTTTTCGTCGATGCGGCTCAGTGGGCGGTATGGGTCCAGCAAGTGGGTGTAGATCCAGGTGATCAGGCCCAGCACGATGATGATCAGCAGCGGAGCGCCCCAGATCAGCAGTTCGAGCTTGGTCGAGTGGTCCCAGTTCGGTTTGTATTCAGCGGAAGTGTTCGACTTCCTGTAGCGCCAGGCGAACAGGCAAATCAAAAACATGACGGGTACGATAATCAACAGCATCAGCAGCGTTGACACAACGACAAGGTGCGCCTGCTGGGCTGCGATATCACCGGACGGGTTCAACACGACCGTGTTGCAGCCTGCTAGCCACAACAGCGGTGCGAGGAACAGTCCACGACGCGCGAGAGGAGGAATCATGAGGTAATCTACGTTACAGTATGTGGATGATGTGTTACTGTACCAATCACGGAATGTTCTTGCCATTGGACACTTTGTCCTAGGAGCCGGGACATATACGTGATAAAAATATCAACGTAAAAGAGACAGAGATTATGGCCACTACGACTACACCAAATGGCGTGCATGTTGGCGCCCAAGAACCATCTCAGGCCGGTAATGATGCACGCAACATCAATGCACGGGACGACGATCACATCTCACCCGGCGAAATAGCGGTCGGCGTCGTTATTGGGCGCGCTTCCGAGTATTTCGATTTCTTTGTCTACGCGATTGCTTCCGTACTGGTGTTCCCTTCGCTGCTGTTCCCGTTCGACGGGCGGCTGGAAGGCACGCTGTACGCGTTCACCATCTTCTCTTTTGCCTTTATTGCAAGGCCTATCGGTACCGTGATCTCGATGGCCGTCCAGCGCCGCTATGGACGCGAGGCCAAGCTCACCGGGGCGCTGCTGCTGCTCGGTTCCACCACCGCCGGCATTGCCTTCCTGCCATCTTACGCCGACAACGGCTTTTACTCCATCGTCATCCTGTCGGTGTTGCGCATCGGCCAAGGCCTGGCGCTGGGCGGCTCGTGGGACGGCTTGCCGTCGCTGCTGGCGCTCAACGCCCCTGAAAACAAGCGCGGCTGGTACGCGATGCTGGGCCAGTTGGGTGCGCCGACCGGCTTCTTCATCGCCGCCGGCCTGTTCTGGTACCTGATCGGCAACCTGACCGACCTCGACTTCATGGACTGGGGCTGGCGCTATCCGTTCTACGTGGCCTTCGCCATCAACGTGGTGGCGTTGTTCGCCCGCCTGCGCCTGACCTCCACCAGCGAGTACGCCAAGCTGCTGGAGGAGCGCGAACTGCAGCCGACCAGCGTGATCGAAATGGCCAGCTCGCAGGGCCGCAACCTGATCATCGGCGCCCTCGCCGCCCTGGCCAGCTATGCGCTGTTCCACCTGGTGACGGTGTTCCCGCTGTCGTGGATCACGATTTATTCGCCGCGCTCGGTGACCGGCTTCCTCGGCACGCAGATGGTGGGCGTGGTGCTGATGGCCGTGGGCGTGGTGGCGTCCGGCCTGATCGCCGACCGCATCGGCCGCCGCCGCACCCTGGGCTCGCTGGCCATCCTGATCGCGGTGTTCAGCGGCTTCGTACCGATGCTGCTCAACGGCGGCGAAACGGCGCAGGATGCCTTCATCATGCTGGGCTTCGCCTTGCTGGGCCTGTCGTACGGCCAGGCTGCCGGCGCGGTGACGGCCAACTTCCCGGCGCAGTACCGCTACACCGGCGCGGCCTTCACGTCCGACCTGGCGTGGCTGGTGGGCGCGGGCTTTGCGCCGCTGGTGGCGCTGGGCGTGTCGTCGCAGTTCGGGCTGGCGTATGTGGGCTTGTACCTGCTGTCGGGCGCGGTCTGCTCGCTGGCGGCATTGAGCCTGAACCGCGCGCTCGACATCCGCAACTGATTCGTAGCGCGTCATTCCCGCGCAAGCGGGAATCCATACGCCATCACCGAGGCAAGCTCAGCTTGGATTCCCGCCTGCGCGGGAATGACGTACACGCCCCCGGTTGCGCTGTCAGCCGGGCCTTCTCTCCTGTGGCAAAATAAGCAAACTTTCCACATGGAGTATCGAATGAAGGTATGCATAGTAGGCGCCGGCGCCATCGGCGGCTTTATCGGCGCCCGCCTGGCTGCGGCACAAGCCTGCGATCTGAGCGCTTACGCGCGCGGCGACACGCTCACCGCGTTGCGTCAACACGGCTGGCGCCTGCAACAGGGCGATGCGCTGATCCAGGCGCCAGCCCGCGCCAGCGACAACGCGGCGGAGCTGGGCCCGCAGGATGTGGTGATCATCGCCGTCAAAGGCCAGGCGCTGGCCGCCGTGGCGCAACAGATCGTGCCCCTGATCGGCCCTGACACCATCATATTGCCCGCCATGAACGGCGTGCCCTGGTGGTTTGGACAGGGCGTGGCCGCCATCGGCGACGAGCCGCTGTCCAGCGTCGACCCCGGCGGCCTGATCGCGGCCGCGCTGCCCTACCCGCAAGTTCTTGGCTGCGTGGTCCACGCCAGCACCTCGACGCCGTCGTCAGGACTGGTCAGCCACAAGATGGGCAACGGCCTGATCATCGGCGAAGCAAGCGGCGGCGACTCCGAACGCGCACAGAAGCTGGGCGCCCTGCTGCGCCTGGGCGGCTTCGACATCAAGGTTTCGGCCGATATCCGCTACGACATCTGGTATAAATTATGGGGGAATATGACCCTCAATCCAGTGTCAGCCATCACCGGCGCGACGGCGGACCGCATCCTGGACGACCAGCTGGTGGCCGAATTCTGCCGCGCCGCCATGCGCGAGGCGGCCATCATCGGCGCGCGCATCAATTGCCGCATCACCGAAACACCCGAGCAGCGCCACCTCGTCACGCGCAAGCTGGGCGCCTTCAAAAGCTCCATGCTGCAAGACGCCGAGGCCGGCCGCATGCTGGAGCTGGACGCGCTGGTGGCCGCCGTGCGCGAGATCGGCCAGCGCCTGCAGCTGGCCACCCCGCACATCGACGCCCTGCTGGGACTCACCCGGCTGTTCGGCCGTGTGCACGGCCTGTACCCGGACTGATGTCATTCCCGCGCAAGCGGGAATCCATAGGCAGTACCCGGAGCCAGCTCGGCATGGGTTCCCGCGTGCGCGGGAACGACGGCGCTATCGCTAGCGCTCGTCGCGGTTGCCACGTTCGTCGCGGCTGCCCGACTGGCGCTGGGCCGGATCGCTGTTTTCCTTGTTCTTCGTCTCGCGGCTGGTGTCCACGCTTTGCTGCTGACTACCGCCGCGCGTACCACTTTGCTGCGAACCCGGCGTGCCGGACTGTTTGCTGGTGTCTTGAGGCTTCTGATTCTGGGTCATGATCATCTCCGGTGAAAGTGAGTAGGCCGGCGTTGCCGGTGATGCATCATGATCCAGGCGGCCCCAACCCGGTATAGGCGCGCCACCCCGCTCCGTGTAAGACCAGGCTGAGTTCCCAACGAACATAGCGTTGCGCAAATGCCTCAATGTTGCAAATGGAGCCATATCCGTTTCCCTCTTGATCACTCTGCATGACTCGCGCAGCCATGCGTTTGGCTTCCAAAGCCACTGCATAATCGCCAGTCACTCCCCGGTTTCGCTCTAAGATCGGCTCATTGCAGTAATGACACCGTTTCTGAGAAGCCCCCTATGAAACCAGCATTGAACGTACACGCAGCACTGTCCGGTAAGCGCGTACTGATTACCGGCAGCACCGGCTTTCTGGCCAAGGTAGTGCTGGAAAAGCTCATCCGCAGCGTGCCGGACATCGGCCGCATCGTGCTGGTGATACGCGGCGGCCGCGGCAAGACCAACGGCGACGCCCGCACCCGCTTCGAACGCGACATCGCCACCTCCTCCGTCTTCGACCGCTTGCGCGCCGAACGGCCGGGCTTCCTGGCCGATTTCTTCGCCGAGCGCATCGAGTGCGTGACCGGCGAAGTGACCGCGCCCTGTTTCGGCCTGTCGCTGGCCGAATTCAACGCGCTCGGACGCCGCGTCGACCTGGTGATCAACGCCGCCGCCAGCGTCAACTTCCGCGAAGCGCTGGACGTGGCGCTGTCCATCAACGCCCTCAGCGTGCAGAACGTCGCCGAACTGGCGCGCGCCAACAACGCGCCGCTGGTGCAGGTATCGACCTGCTACGTCAACGGCTACAACCGCGGCGCCATGCTGGAGCAGAATGTCACGCCGGCGCGCGCCGCCATCCCGCGCCACGCCGACGGTCATTATGATTTATACGGTTTACTCAAACACCTGCAGCACCGCGTAGCCGCCATCAAGGCCGAAACCAGCGACGCCGAGCAGCAGACGCGCCGCCTGACGGAGCTGGGCATCGCCGAAGCCAACTACCACGGCTGGAACGACACCTACACCTTCACCAAATGGATGGGCGAACAGCTGGCGATGCAGGCCATGCGCGGCAAGACGCTGACCATCGTGCGCCCATCCATCATCGAGAGCACCTTGCAGGAGCCGGTGCCCGGCTGGCTGGAAGGCGTGAAGGTGGCGGACGCCATCATCCTGGCCTACGCGCGCGGCAAGACCAACTTCTTCCCGGCCAAGCCGAACGAAACCGTCGACATCGTGCCGGCCGACCTGGTCGCCAACAGCGTGATACTGGCCGCCGCCGAGGCGCTGGCAGATCCGGGCGCCATGCGCATCTACCAGGCCTGCACCGGCTCCACCAACCCGATCTCGGTCGGCCGCGTGATCGAGCTGATCCAGACCGAATCGCAGCGCAACTGGCGCAATTACGAACGGCTGTTCTACAGCGAGCCGAAGCACGGCTTCCGCGTGGTCAGCCGTCCGGTCTTCCTGTTGATGCTGCGGGCCATGAGCCTGGGCGCGACCGCCCGCAGCGGCGTGCGCCGCCTGCTGGGCGCGGGCGAATCGCCCAAGCTCGAAGCACTGCGTACCACGCAGCTGCTGGCGTTGACGTTCTCGTTCTACACCGCGCCGCGCTACGTGTTCCACAACCAATCGCTGCTGGCGCTGGCGCAGCGCTTCGGTGGCGAAGACCGGGCGCGCTACATGGTCGACCCGGCCGTCATCGACTGGCCGGACTACCTGTGCCGCATCCACATGACGGGCTTGAACCGTTATGCGCTGCGGCCGCGCTCACCCAAATCGTTGGAGGCGGCGGCGGCAGCGGCGCCGGTTCCAGAGCAGGAAACTGAAGCACGACCAGTAAAAATATAAACGGACGTCGACAAAGATTCGACGCCGTACCAGGAGACAGCATCACATGAGCAAACCAACCGCAGTACCGGCGGCAATGACACGTCGCGACTATGCATGGCATCGCATGGACACCGACAAGAACCTGATGGTCATCAACAGCATCCTGCTGTTCGAGGGTGCGGTCGACATGGAACGGCTGATATCCACCATCGGCCTGCGCCTGCCGAACTACCCGCGCTTTACGCAGAAGGTGGTGCAGCGGCGCGGCCGCCCTCACTGGGTGGAGGACGACCAGTTCGACATCGCCCAGCACATCAAGCTGGAACAGATGTCGCAGGAAGTCAGCCGCGAAGCACTGCAAGGCCACATGACACGCATCGCCCACCTGCCGCTGGAGCGCGACCGGCCGATGTGGCATATGACGGTGCTGGACCGCGTCAACGGCGGCCACGCCATCGTGTTCCGCGTCCACCACTGCATCACCGACGGCCTGGGGCTGGTGCACGTGCTCAATCACCTGACCGACGATAACGGCGTGCATGGCCGCACGCCCTCGCCGGTCGGCCATCCGCACCGCGCCACGGTGGCGCAAAACGCCGTGTGCTCGGCGGTGGTGCGCGGCGTATCGTGGCTGAAGATTGCCTTCCACGTGGCGCGCCTGTCGGTGCTGTGGCCCGACGCACCCAGCCAGTTCAAGGCGCCGATGACCGGCAACAAGCAGCTGGTATGGCTGCCGCCGCTGGAGATGGACCGCGTGCGCGCCATGTCCAAGCGCATGGGCGTGACCTTGAACGATGTGTGGGTGGCGGCTGTTTCCGGCGCGCTGCGCCAGTACCTGGGCGAGCGCGGACAACGCCCGGACGGCCGCGCGCTGCGCGCCGCCGTCACCTTCAACCTGCGCGAGAAGGCCAACGCTTTCCAGCTCGGGAACGAATTCGGCCTGGTGGCGGTGGACCTGCCGACCAATATGGACGATCCCTGCGTGCGCCTGCGCCAGTCGAGCGAGCGCATGACGGCCATCAAACGCTCGCACCAGCCGCGCGCCACGATGGCCTTCCTGTCGATCGCCGGCTGCCTGCCGACCGCCCTGCAGCACTTTGCGCTGAACCTGTTCACCTCCAAGGGTTCGGTGGTGCTGACCAATATCGAAGGCCCCGGCAGCCGCCGCTACCTGGCCGGCTCGCGCATGACCGACCTGATCTGCTGGGTGCCGCAGGCGGGCAAGCTGGGCGTGGGCCTGGCGTTCATCTCGTATGCGGGCCAGATCCAGCTGGCCCTGTTCGTCGACACCGACCTGGTGCCCGATCCGGAACGCCTGATGACGCTGACCTACGACGCCTTCGAAGAATTGGAGCTGGCCACCCGTGCCGCCCCATCCGGAACTCCCGATGAAGCAATCGATAGCGGACGGACAGGAGCGCCATTAGCCCCGGCCCGGTAACCAGAGCGCCCCGCCGTTCATAACGGTAAACCGCCCAAAAAAAAATTCCAACTATTGGGCTTCGGCCACCGAGCTAACGACCGGCGGCTACCCAATCCACCCAAGTTAAGACTTTTCAGCAATTTTTCTGACTCATCGACTTGTGCGGCTTCCGGCCTGGGTTGCGTGGTTTTGAAACATTTTC
>KB906724.1:2654189-2717824 GCA_000381565.1 Oxalobacteraceae bacterium AB_14 | reverse complement strand
GCCGCACTTTTAATACGGTGTCAAGTATATATTTGCAAATATTGAAAATAAATTATTTAACCGCGCACATTTTCCTTAACTTGGGTGGATTGGGCGGCTACCGCCCCATTGCAGACATTCGCTATTCAATCGAAGCGAAGCTCTAGCCGAGCACGGACAAAGTCTTTTTATTCGGCCATGCCCAAGCACTCATTACAATGCACAGTGAAGCAAGACCAAACATAAGCGCAGCTTGTGCCAATTGGCTATGAAAGAGAAAGTATTGTGACGCGTCCAACTTCAGTGTTGACCGCCTTGTCCACGAAATATATCGTTCCATCCACTCTCCCCTCCAATACTCAAGTACATAGCCGCTTGGCGGTGCCTTGCCAGCTTCGGCAATTACGCTTGCATCAAATGGTGGAGGCGAAAATCCCAAAGGACTACCTTCTGACAGCGATGTGACGATGCGAAATTCTTCTTGCGTCGGCAGCCGAGAATTCCTTGTATAAAAATCCTCAATTAGCGTTGCCGTCTCCGCGAATTCCCGTTCAATCTCACGGCTCCTAGTAATACTTCCATCAATCATCGAGGTATTAAAAGTTCCGAGTAACATCGCTATGGGTGCAAGGGATATTGCTGCGAGTATCACGCTGATTAACCTGTTTTTAAAGCGAGCCATTAGAATCCAGTTCGTTTAGCGTGTTTTTTCGAATGTAATGTACGGCAGTTGTTGGCCGAAATCGGCATCTCATCAGGATACCACCTTGCTGAAATGAAAATATCACACATTCCCACAATGCTTTGAAGTCACGATGCCCTCGGTAGCACACGATTCAATTGAATCACTCTTGCTACAAATGAACTTCTGAGGTGTAATGCGAGGCCAAAGCATAGCAAATCAATAACCTCGCCCCCATGTTAGATATTCTCACCAGTTTCACGCAAGAAACGCGCCTGTTGCGCCTGGCCACACCGCTGGGGGCGGACGCGCTCGTCGTCGAATGCCTGCGTGGCGAAGAAGGTATCAGTCAGTGCTATGCGCTGCATGTGACGGCGCTGTCGAGCAATGCCGATATTCCGCTGAAGTCGCTGCTGGGCCAACCGGCGCTGCTGGAGCTCGATACCGCGCTGGTCGGCGGGCCGCGCTATTTTCACGGCCATATCATCGACGTCGCACTGCTCGGCGCCGACGGCGGCCTGGCGCGCTATGCGCTGACCATCGGCCCGTGGTACAGCTTCCTGCGCCATGGCCGCGACAGCCGCGTGTTCCAGGACAAGAACGTGCTCGACATCCTATCGGCGCTGTTTCAAAGCTGGGAGAGCGTGGGCAAGCTGGTGCCGGACTGGCGCTTCGACGTGCAGGACCCGGGCGCCTACCCGGTGCGCTCGCTGACCTGCCAGTACCAGGAATCGAACCTCGACTTCGCCGAACGCTTGATGCAAGAAGAGGGCCTGTTCTACTACTTCGAACACAGCGGCTCGCCCGACAGCGATACCTTAGGCAGCCATGTCATGGTGATCGCCGACCACAACGGCAGCTTCCAGCCGAACGCGCAGCCGGTGGTGCGCTTCAGCCAGCCCGGCGCCGTGATGCGCGAGGACAGCATGGACCGCTGGCGTACCGAGGTCCGCTGGACGCCGGACACGCTGGAAGTGGCCAGCTGGGATTACCGCAGCAACGACACGCGGCCGGTCGGCGCGGCCGGCGAGGTGATCGGCGGGCAGTCGCACAGCAGCCGCGACACGCCGGGCGCCTACGCCTACCAGTCGCGCGAGCATGGCCAGCGCATCGCCGACCAGCAATTGCAGGCGCTGGAAGTGACGCGCGAAACCCATGTGGGCGCCGGTACGGTGCGCACGCTGGCGCCAGGCACGACCTTCATGCAGACCGGCCAGGCCCGGCTCGACCTGGCTGCCGGCGACAGCGACCGCACCTTTGTCGCCCTGCGCGTGCTGCACCTGGCACACAACAATCTGAGCACGGACATCAAGCACCAGGTCAACGGCCTGTTGGGACTGAGCGCGCTGGCGCAGACCATCGCCAAGGAGCAATCCGCCAGCCTGCACGCGGTGGGCCAGGACAAGGGCGAACGTCCGCTGTACCGCAACCGTGTCGACGCCATCCGCAGCAGCGTGCCTTACCGCAGCAGCGACGTTGACGGCCATGGCCGCGTGCTGCATCCCAAGCCGACCGTGCGCGGGCAGCAGACCGCCGTCGTGGTGGGGCCGGCCGGCGCGGTCATCCATACCGACCGCGACCACCGCATCAAGGTGCAGTTCCACTGGCAGCGCGGCGGCCAGAGCCACAGCCGCCTGAACCATCCGGCGCCGGACGGCCACACCGGCGCGCCCGGCGACGACCAGGCCGGCACTTGGGTGCGGATCGCCACGTCGTTGGCGTCAGTGGCCGGCGCCAACTGGGGCTCAGTGGCGGTGCCGCGCGTCGGCAGCGAGGTGCTGGTCGACTTCATCGACGGCAATATCGACCGGCCGGTGGTGATCGGCAGCGTGTACAACGGCCGGGGGCAGAGCGACGCCCAGCACAACCAGGTCAGCCAGGGCGCCGGCGCGGCGACCGGCAATGCGCCGGCCTGGTTCCCCGGCGACGGCGGCGCGCACGCGCATCCGGCGGTGCTGTCGGGCATCAAGTCGCAGGCCATGGCCAGCAGCCAGGGCGGCAGCGGCGCCTACAGCCAGATAGTGTTCGACGACACGCCGGGCGAGTCGCGCGTGGCGCTGCAGCGGCATGCGACCGCCTATCTTGGCACCGATGAATTGAATCTAGGGCACCTGCGCCACCAGACCGACAACCAGCGCTTGCAGACGGCGGGCTTCGGCGCCGAACTGAAGACGGAACACAGCGCCGCGCTGCGCGCCGGCCAGGGCATGCTGCTGTCGACCGACGCCCGCAACGGCGGCAATGGTCAGCAGCTGGACAGCCGGGAAGCGCTGGCGCAGATCGACGCCGCCCGGCAGTTGCAGCAGAGCCTGGCCGAAACGGCGCAGAAGCATAACGCCAAGATGAAGGACAGCAAGGGCGCCGATGAACCCGCAGCGGAGAAGTTGCCGGCGATCGCGGCGATGGCCGATGCGTCCAAGGTGGTGGCCAGCCTGCAGACAGGCGGTGGCGGCGATGCGGGCGGCGCCGGGCAGGTGACGGCGTACAGCGAGCCGCATCTGCAATTGTCCAGCCCGGCCGGCATCGTGGCTACTACCCCGGCCAGCGCAATCGTGCGCGCTGGCGCGACGTCGAGCATCAGCGCCGGGCAGGATGTGAACTTCGCGGCGCAAGGCAACAGCGTGCATCTGGTGAAGGACGGCATCAGCCTGTTCACCTATGGCAAAGCGAGCAACGCGGACAAACCGAACCAGGAAACCGGCATTAAATTACACGCGGCCAGCGGCAAGGTCAGCGTGCAGAGCCAGTCGGACGTTACCAAGATCACGGCCGACAAGCTGATCACCGTGGCCAGCGTGAGCAAGAGCGTGACCGTGGCCGCCAAGGAGCATGTGATGCTGACGGCGCAGGGCGCGTTTCTGAAGCTGGAGGGCGGCAATATCATGATCCACGGGCCGGGGACGATGACGTTCAAGGCGTCGATGAAGGAGTTGACGGGGCCGGCAAACGCCAACTCGCTAGCGGTCAAGTTGCCGAAAGCAGGGGAGCTTCTGTCTATGGATAAACCTATCTTTAGCCAGCAGTTTGATTTGTCACATCTTGCTATAAATGATCCGACCGGATTTTCCTCGGAAATGATGCCGTACCGAATATTTGATTCTAAGGGTGTGCTACTTGCGAGTGGCGTAACTAATGAATCCGGGCTAACTGATCGTATCTTGACCAATGAAGCGAAGGATATTTCGCTCTTTGTGGGCGGTCAAGGTTGGTCCGTCGAAGAGTATTTCGAAGATGTTGATGATAATTATGAAGATGGTGATTAATAATGAAAAGATTTCATATAGTTGACAAAAACGAAACCTTGAGTGGAATTTCGAAAGAATATCAAGTCCCACTCTCCGATTTGATCAACATAAATTCGATAAAGAATCCGAATGTCCTTTATCGAGGCCAAAAGATAATGTTAAGGAAGTCGGATGTTTTGGGGGTTCGGGTGATTTTCCTTGATAAGGACAGAAACGCCATAAGCGGTCTTTCTTATGCCTTGGAGTTTTGTGGTAGATCGGTCGAAGGAAAAACGGAAGCTGATGGGTTAAGTAAAAGAATTGTTACTGACCGAGCGAGTGACAAGGTCAGAATTTTAATAGAGCGACTGGATGGAACGAGAAAAGAATTGGCATTTGTCGAATCTGGCTATGGCAACAAGCTTGTTACCACGGTCAGCGAAAGTATAATGGTCACGGCAAAAACAGAAAAACATCCAGTTTCGAAAGCTAGTCCGCCTAAAAAAAAAGACCCTATTGTTCCAGCGTTTGATCCAAATACAAAACAACCTCCCACCGACCAGAAAAAAGATCTCGGACCGGTTTCCACCCCGATCAAAACTCCTGATGGGAAACCAGCGACTCAGGTGGAGGGTGACATCCCTGATTTGGATCTTTTTCTTGAAAAATATGTTGGCGGCGAGTTGAGCGAAGAAGATATTATCGCTGCGGCAAAGGACTTGAAATGCGAGCCTGGTTTGATCTTCGCAATAGCAAAACAAGAGTCATCCAGCTCCTCATTTTTTAAGATAGGCTCTCGAACCGTTCCAAAAATTCTATATGAGAGACATTGGTTTTTGAAGTTAACAAGACCAAATAAGAAAGCAAAAAGCCCGTATGAAGAAAAGTATCACGATATCTGTGGCCCCGCATATCACCTTACAACAAAAAATAAAAAGAAGGAGTTAATAGATCGCACTACAGGTTCCGCGCCGCTCGCTGATGACATATATGGACCACAAGGACTTGCTCAGTATAAAAGACTGGTTAAAGCATATCAGTTAGACAAAGATGCCGCATTGCAATCCTGCTCTTGGGGTAAATTTCAAATTATGGGATTTAATTTCAAGGCGGCGGGCTTCTCCAATGTCACGGAATTTACTAAGGCGATGAGTAGAGGCGATGCAGAGCACATGAAAGCGTTTTTGAAATTTGCAAAATCGAATCCAACGCTTCTTTCTGGTTTGCAAAACAAAAAATTTGAGTTGATTGCCGAAGGTCATAATGGTGCTGAATGGAAAAAAATCAATCCAAAATACGCGAGCAATCTTGAAGTGTTTTATAAAGAATACATAAAAAGTAAATGATTAAATAAAGGGAGTTATTATGTTTTCGAAGATTTTTATTGGCGCGTTATTGTTGTTTTCTTCCGATGTATTTGCGGCAAGCTTTGATTGCAAAAAAGCACAGTCACCGGTAGAGAAGCTTATATGTTCGGACCCAAAAATTTCCTCTCTCGACGAGAAGCTCGCTCGAGACTACAAGTCTGCGATTCAGTCGACGGGAGGTAACGAGTTGATCGCTGGACAGAGAAAATGGATCATTGAAGTTCGCAATAAATGTTTGAACTCTGATTGTCTTATTAACGCGTACGATATTCGTGATAAATGGTTTTTGGCTCATGCACTCCATGACGAATCATGTCATTTTTCCGAATCGGACTTATTGAAACATTGGAAGAGGGAAAAAGAAGGGGATTTTGAAGAATTCCTTCTGTCGACAGATGGTCATACGAAGTATTTTTCATCTTGGTTGCACCATCAACCCGAAATGATGGGTAACTGGACGTTTGAGCAATGCGACCTTCATATTTATCAGAACGGAAACGAAAAAATATCATTTGACTATAAGGTCTTGGGGCTCTCAAAAGGAGTTTTGACGATTCAAGATGTGGATTCTGATAGCAAGCATACGTACAAGATAATTCCGTGAGTTGTTTTATCGTTACATTGTGGAGTCGCTGATTTAATCTATCCCCTCCAATTTTCATTGCAACTTTTTGGGCTCTATGCCGTTTCGTGTGGAATTTGACATCGGGTAACATGTCGGTTACCGCCACTTCCTGAGTTCACGAGTCCCCAATGAGTATTGCCGTCGAAACCTTGTTCACCACCGCGCTGGGCCTGCAAGCGCCTTGGAATGTTTCCAAAGTTGAGCTCGACACGGGCAAGCGCCGGATCGATTTCGAGGTGTCGTGCGATGCCAAACAGCTGCCTTGTCCTGCCTGTGGCGTGAACGGCCAGGGTGTTCATGACCGCATCAAACGTAGCTGGCGGCATCTGGATTTTTTTCAGTACGAGGCCTGGTTGCACGCCGAGGTACCGCGTGTGGATTGCAGTGCATGCGGCAAGACCACGCAGGCAGAAGTGCCGTGGGCGCGGCCAGGCAGTGGTTTTACGTTGCTGTTTGAAGTGCTTGCCTTGTCGTTGTGCCAGACCTTGCCGGTGGCCCAGGCTGCTGCTCAGTTGAGAGTGGCGTCGAAGCGGCTTTGGCGGCGCATCGAACACTATGTGAACATAGCGCGTGACCGCGACGACATGACGGGTGTGCGTGTGATCGGCATTGACGAGACCAGCATCAAGAAGGGGCACCAGTACGTCACCGTCGTGCATGATCTGGAGGCTCGCCGGCTGCTGTTCGTCACGCCAGGGCGCGACCATGCAACGGTGGCGGCCTTCAAACAGGAACTGGCGATGCACGGCGGAGTTGCCGACGAGATCGAGCATGTCTGCATGGACATGAGCGCGGCCTATGCCAAGGGCGTGGCCGAAACGCTGCCCGGCGCCCAAATCAGCTATGACCGCTTTCATGTGATCGCGCTGGCCAATGCTGCCATGGACGAGGTGCGGCGGGAGGAAATGCGTAGCCAGCCCAAAGCCGTGCGCGCTGCGCTGGGTGAAGACCGCAAGGCGGTCAAGGCGATGATGTGGGGCATGCGTAAAAATCCTGTTAGCTGGACTTACCATCAGACGAATTCTATGCACTGGTTGCAGCGCTCCAACCTGAAAAGCGCACGCGCCTGGCGCTTGAAGCAGGCGCTGCGCGAGGTCTATCGCGGCGCTGTCGCGGCCAACTGCGCCAGCAAGGCCAAGCAAGACCTGATGGGCTGGATATCCTGGGCCAGCCGTTGCAGACTTGAACCATTCAAACGCTTGGCCATCACCCTCACGGAGCGCCTGCCCGGCGTGGTGCGCGGCATGCTCGATGGCCGCAGCAACGCCTATGTCGAGGCCATGAACGGAATGCTTCAGCAAACCAAACGCGCCGCACGCGGCTTCCGTACCGTGACCAATTTCATCGCCATCGCTTACTTACGCATGGCCAAGCTCAAACACCTGCCGTCCAATCCGCTGCTCACCGCCGTGGCGCGCGAACACGGCGTTACGCGCCACTTCGCCTGATGTCAATTTCCACACGGAACGGCATTGAGCCAAAGATATTCACGCATTCTCACTATCTACGCTATGACAGTAGATGTCGTCATACCTCTGTCATATTCGACAAGTACATTCAGCTACCATCCTGATACTGGAGCTGAATGGCATGAATACCATCGTCCAACCCGCACGGGTCAGCCCTGCTGACAGCAAGAACACCCCCACCACCGCCCTCATCTTCTTCACGCTGCTGCTGGCAGGCCTGCTGTTCAGCGCCTACAGCCTGCGCTCAGACGTCACCGAAGCCGGTCCGGTCGCGACCAATTGGCTGCCTTACATGCTGCTCGGCCTGGCCCTGCTGATCGCCCTCGGCGTCGAGATCGTCAACGGCTTCCACGACACCGCCAACGCCGTCGCCACCGTCACCTACACCGACTCCATGCCGGCCAACGCCGCCGTGGTGTGGTCCGGCTGCTTCAACTTCCTCGGCGTACTGACCTCCAGCGGCGCGGTCGCCTTCGGCATCATCTCGCTGCTGCCGGTCGAACTGATACTGCAAGTGGGCTCCAGTTCCGGCTTCGCCATGGTGTTCGCGTTGCTGATCGCCGCCATCGTCTGGAACCTCGGCACCTGGGCACTGGGCCTGCCGGCGTCGTCGCATACGATGATCGGCTCCATCCTCGGCGTCGACATCGCCAGCGCGATGATGCACGGCCGCGACGGCACCAGCGGCGTCGACTGGGCGCAGGCGTCCAAGGTCGGCTACTCGCTGCTGCTGTCGCCGATGGTCGGTTTCGGCTGCGCCGCCCTGCTGCTGCTGGCGCTGCGCGCTTTCGTCAAGCGCCGCGAACTGTACCAAGCACCGGTCGGCACCCCCCCACCGCCGTGGTACATCCGTGGCCCGCTGATCCTCACCTGCACCGGCGTCTCCTTCGCCCACGGTTCCAACGACGGCCAGAAAGGCATGGGCCTAATCATGCTGATCCTGGTCGGCACCGTGCCGATGGCCTATGCGCTGAACCGCGCGCTGCCGGCCGACAAGGTGATCCAGTTCGTCGCCGTCGCCGAGGTCACGCAGCAATCGCTGAAAAAATACGTTTCGCCGACCGCAGCAGACGTTACCGAACCGCGCCCGGTATTATCGGCCTACATTCGCAACAAGGAGCTGACGCCGTCGGTGATGCCGGCGCTGGCCATGTTGATCGGCGACGTCGGCCAGGCGGTCAAGCAGCACGGTTCGCTGGCCAAGGTGCCGGCGGAAACTGTCGGCAACGTCCGTAACGATATGTACCTGGCGGCGGAAACCATGCGCGTGGTGGACAAGACCAAGGCCCTGCCCTTCGATCCCGACACCGCCGCCAACCTGAAAGCATTCAAGCAGCAGCTCGACGACGCCACCAAGTTCATTCCGCTGTGGGTCAAGGTGGCGGTGGCGATCGCGCTGGGCCTGGGCACGATGGTGGGCTGGAAGCGCATCGTCGTCACCGTCGGCGAGAAGATCGGCAAGTCCCACCTGACCTACGCCCAGGGTGCGTCCGCCGAACTGGTGGCGATGCTGACCATCGGCGCGGCCGACATGTACGGCATGCCGGTATCGACCACGCACGTGCTGTCGTCGGGCGTGGCCGGCACGATGGCGGCCAAACGCTCCGGCCTGCAATGGTCCACCGTCCGCAATCTGGCCATGGCCTGGGTGCTGACGCTGCCGGCCGCGATCCTGCTATCGGGCTCGCTGTTCTGGCTGTTCTCCCACATTTTCTGAACCAAGGATGAACCATGCGACTGAATGAAACCGATTTGATGGAACGCGTCCAGCGCGAACTGACCGACAGCTATGACGAAGAGCTGGAGATGGAACTGGAAGACCGCGAGATCGATCCGGTCACCCGCGAAGTGCTGGTGAGCGAGCGCAGCGAAGAAGCCAAGGAAGCCCGCCGCCAGTACTTCCGCGAGCTGTTCCGCCTGCAAGCGGAGCTGGTCAAGCTGCAGGACTGGGTGGTCCACACCGGCCACAAGGTGGTGATCCTGTTTGAAGGACGGGATGCCGCCGGCAAAGGCGGCGTGATCAAGCGCATCGTGCAGCGCCTGAATCCACGCGTGTGCCGCGTGGCCGCGCTGCCGGCGCCGAACAACCGCGAACGCACGCAATGGTACTTCCAGCGCTACGCCTCGCACCTGCCGGCCGCCGGCGAGATCGTGCTGTTCGACCGCAGCTGGTACAACCGCGCCGGCGTCGAACGCGTGATGGGCTTCTGCACCGACGACCAGTACGAGGAATTCTTCCAGACCGTGCCCGAGTTCGAGCGCATGCTGGCGCGTTCCGGCATTCAGCTGATCAAGTATTGGTTCTCGATCTCGGACGAGGAGCAGAACGCGCGCTTCCTGGGCCGCATCCACGATCCGCTCAAGCAGTGGAAACTGAGCCCGATGGACCTGGAATCGCGCCGCCGCTGGGAGGAGTACACCAAGGCCAAGGAAATCATGCTGGAGCGCACCCACATTCCGGAAGCGCCATGGTGGGTGGTGCAAGGCGTCGACAAGAAGAAGGCGCGCCTGAACTGCATCCATCACCTGCTGCAACAGATGCCGTATGTGGAAGTCGAGCATCCGGCGATCCAGCTGCCGGAGCGCGAATACCACGACGACTATGTGCGCCGTCCGGTGCCGCTCGAAATCATTGTGCCGGAAGTGTACTGAGCGCCTCCCGTGTGCTAGAGTTGTCCGATCGACAATATAAGGAGATCGACATGCAACTCGGCGCATTTTCCGTCAGCCTGGCGGTCAGGGACCTTGCCGCCTCGCGGGCCTTCTATGAAAAACTCGGCTTCAAGGAGTTCGGCGGCAACCCCGCGCAGAACTGGCTGATCCTGAAGAACGGCGAGCATATCATCGGCCTGTTCCAGGGCATGTTCGAGAAGAATATGCTGACCTTCAATCCGGGCTGGGACCAGAACGCCAAGACGCAGGACGGCTTCACCGACGTGCGCGAGATCCAGCGCCAGCTCAAGGCGCAGGGCGTCGGCCTGGACAGCGAGGCGGACGAAAGCACCACCGGCCCCGCCAGCATCATCCTCACCGACCCGGACGGCAATCCCGTCCTGATCGACCAGCACCTGTAGCACCGGCGTGAGCAGCATCGATCACATCACCGTCACCGCGCCCACGCTTGCCGCCGGCGCGGCTTTCGTTTTCAAGACACTCGGCGTGGCGCCGCAGCCCGGCGGCGAACATCCCCGCATGGGCACGCACAACCTGCTGCTGCGGCTGGGCGACGCGCTGTTCCTGGAAGTCATCGCAACGAATCCCGAAACGCCATCGCCCGGACGGCCGCGCTGGTTCGCGCTCGACGACCTGGCAACGGATGCCCAACCGGCACTACGCACCTGGGTGGCCAGCACAGGCGACATCCGCGCAGCGGCGGCTGCCAGCACCGAAAATCTGGGCCTGGTGGCGCCGATGTCGCGCGGGCAGCGCAATTGGCTGATCACCATACCGGATGATGGTTCCATTGCGCTGGACGGGATAGCGCCGGCATTGATCGAGTGGGACGACCGTCCGCACCCCGCCCCCGGCTTGACGGATCACCGGCTGTCGCTGTCCAGGCTGGATATTTTCCATCCCGATCCGCAGCGGGTCTCCGCCCTGCTGTCTTCCCTCGCGCTGTCAGACGTGGTTGAATGCCGGCAAGGCGACCGGCCACACCTGGTCGCCCACATCAACACGCCGCAAGGCATGAAGGAACTATCGCTATGAGTCTGAGCCACGTCACACCTGTCCTGCGGAGCTGCAACGAAGCGCAGACGCGCGAATTCTATGTCGACTTCCTCGGCTTCAAAATCGACTGGGAACACCGCTTCGAGCCTGGTCTCCCGCTTTACATGCAGGTCTCCAGGGGCGACTGCACGCTGCACCTGACCGAACATTTCGGCGACTGCAATCCCGGCGCCGCGATCCGCATCGCCACCGACGGGCTGGACGCGTTCCATGCCGAGCTGATCGCCAATCAGTTCAAATTCGCCCGCCCTGGTGTCGAGGACAAGCCCTGGGGCAGCCGCGAGATGTCGATCAGCGACCCATCCGGCAACCGGCTGACCTTCGTCTCCGCAGCCGGCGATGCGTAGGCTGGCGCTGCCGTTTTTGATCGGATGCCTGGCAACTGTCACGGCGCATGCCGCGGATGCGGAAGGAAAAGTATGGAACGAAACCGCGCTCAGCTCGCCAGGCGGCCAATTGGCCCGGCTCACCCTAGGCAAGAACCTGCGAGAATTCGGCTTCGAAGCGATACGGGACAATGCCAGCCCAAGCTCCCGCAGCTCGCGGCTCGCCGTTGCGATCTCCGGTGCGGCAAGGAAGGACTTCATCGAAGCGGGCATCGACGCATCCAGGAGAGCCTTGATAGAATGCCAGCAGGAGACCTCCATTCTGCTGGTCATGCCATCGTTGCGCAGCGACAGCCAGCAGGCCCATTGCTATCGATTTTAATGACAACCAAGGGAAGGCAAGGCATATGGCCTGGCTCATCATCAAATATCTGTTGACGTCCGCCGTGGTGGTCGGCGTCTCCGAGTTCGCCAAGCGCAGCGACCGGCTCGGCGGCCTGGTCGCCGCGCTGCCGCTGGTCACGCTGCTTGCGCTGATCTGGCTTTACATTGAAAAACAACCCGAGCAGAAGATCGCCAATCACGCGTGGTACACCTTCTGGTACGTGGTGCCCACGCTGCCGATGTTCCTGGCGTTTCCGGTGCTGCTGCCACGGATAGGCTTCTGGCCCACCCTGCTGGCCTGCATCGTCATCACGATCGTCTGCTTTGGCTTGTTTGCGCTGCTGGTGCGTCGATTCGGCATCGACCTGCTGTAACGCTTAGAAGCGGTGGCGCAAGCCGACGGCGAATTGGCGATTGCCGATGCCCGGTTCCTCGCTGTTGCCTTCCGTGTAGCCGCCGCCGTTATGGTTGCGTATCAGCGCGTACGAGGTGTAGATGTCGGTGCGGCGGGAGAAGGCGTACATATAGGCCAGCGCGTATTGCTGCGCATCCTGGTTGCGTACCGTGCGGTCGTTCTTGCGGATGTAGGTCGCCACGACGGTGTTGACGCCGAACGGCGCCGATACGCCCAGCAGCATATCGCTGCTGTCGGTGGAAGCGACCGGCGCCGGTCCTGCGAAGTTAATGAGCGAACTATTCAGCGGCGCGCTGTTCAGGCCCTGGTCCACGCCGTAACCGAAATAGGCCTTGGCCGGACCGAAGTCGTAATTCGCCCCCAGCAGCGTGTTGCGCGCCGTGCTGGTGTTTTTCAGCGTCGCCGTGTCGTTGTTCTTGTTGTGGTAGGCCAGCCGCACATTCAGCGGTCCATTGCTGTAGCCGAAGGAACCGCCCAGCGCCCGGCTGGCGCTCTGGTCGCCCGCGACCTCGCCCGCCACATACATGGCGTCCGCGCTGAAGCCGTTGATGGTCGGCGTGCGGTACAACACCGAGTTACCAGCGCGGAAACCCGTCGACGCCATCAAATTATTGGCGCGCGCGATACCGTTGCGCAGCGGATCGACGATCGTGTTGAGGGTCGTGAAAAAGGGCGTGTCCTGCAAGCCGATGGAAACTGCGCCGTACTTGCTGCCAAGGCCAACGATGCTGGTGCGTCCGAACAGCGTGTTGTTCTGGGTGGAGCTGCCGTTGTCGGCGTGGATGCCGCCTTCGATCACAAAGAAGGCCGACACGCCGCCGCCCAGGTCCTCGCTGCCACGGAAACCCCAGCGGCTTTGGGTCGCCATGCCGCTGGTGGCGCGGGTCGAGGTGCCGGCGATGCCGCCGCGGTCCTGGGAGATACCCATGTCCATCACACCGTAGAAAGTCATGTTACTCTGCGCCAAAGCGGCGCCGTTGCAAGTGGTAAGGACGAGCGCACCCAGCGCATATATGCTTTTTTTCATTTTTGTCTCCAGGGATAAAGGGCGTGAGGCTTATGCGGCGTTGCGTGGTTCCGGGTCGGGAATCGCTTCGATCTTGCCGAGCACGAATACAAACGAGATGATGCCAACCAACAGGATAACGCCGGCGACCATGAAGGCGTTGGTGAAGGAATTGGTGGCGCCGACGATCATGCCGGTCACGATCGGTGCCGCCGCGCCCATCAGATTGTTGGCAAAGTTCATGATGCCGCCGATGGTGCCGGCGCCGCCCTTAGGTGCGATCAGCGAAGGCAAGGACCAGCCCACCGGCGCCGCCGAAGCCAGGCCGCCCAGCGCGATCGAGATCCAGAAAATCGCCCACACCGGATCGGTGGTCTGGGTGGCGCCAAACACCGCCAGACCCAGCACCATGCCGCATACCAGCACGCCCTTGCGCACCAGCGATTCGTCCTTGCCGCGCGAGATAAGGTGATCGATCAGCCAGCCGCCGACAAACAGGTCGGCCAGCGTCGCCACCAGCCAGGGGATCGCGGCGAAGCCTGCCGACTTCAGGATGCTCATGTGCATGGTCTGCACCAGGTAACCAGGCAACCAGGTCAGGAACAGGTAGAACGAATAGCCATACGCGGCGAAGCCGATGGTCAGGCCCCAGATCTTGGATTTGGTCAGCAGATAACCCAGCATGTTCAGCGCACCGGTGTTGGACGGGCCTTCCGGCGCAGCGCCGCCTTCCTGGATGTAGCGCAGCTCTTCCTTGCTCAACTTGGGATCGGCGCTCGGATCGCGGTACAGCACATAAAACGCGATGAAGTAGCTGAAGCTGAGCACCGCGGTCAAGCCGAAGCCCCAACGCCAGCCGAAGGTGACGATGGTCAGCGCCAGCAGCGGCACGCCGATCACGTTGGAGAACTTGGCGGCGGCGTCGAAGATCGCCGTGGCCATGCCGCGTTCATGGCGCGGGAACCAGTAGCCGGTGGCCTTGGCGCTGACCGGGAACGCTGGCGCCTCGGCGATGCCGAGCAGGATGCGCGCGGCGAAGATGCCGGCAAAGCCGCTGGAAAACGCGGTGATGGTCGCGGCCAGGCCCCACAGGAAAGCGCCCCAGCGGCCGACACGGGTGGGACCGAAGCGGTCCATCACCATGCCGACCGGAATCTGCAGCAGCGAGTAGGACCAGGCGAAGGCGCTGAACAGCAGGCCCAGTTCGACCGGCGTGAGATTGAACAGCTCCTTGATCTGCGGCGCGGCCACGGACAGGCCGATGCGGTCGATGTAGTTGATCAGCACGCCTACGCCCAGCAGCGCGCCTATGCCCCAGCGCCGTTTGGGTATCTTTGTGGTCATTGTTGTCTTCATGGTATCTCCAGATAAGTGTTGGATTGCCCGCTATTGCTGCGGCTATGGGTACTGCAAAATAAGACTGACCAGCTGCTGTGGCGGCAAGGTCAGGTCCAGACGCAGGCCGGCTTCATCGGCCTGCAATGGTTCTAGGTCGCGCAACTGGCTGTCGAGCAGACTGGGTGGCATGTAATGGCCGGCGCGCGCCTGCATCCGGCCTTCGATGACGGCGCGCTCGCCGCTCAGGTGGGCGAAGCGCAGGTCCGGATCGCCCTGGCGCAGCAAGTCGCGGTAGCGGCGCTTGAGCGACGAACACGACAACACCAGCCCCTCGCCGCGCTGCGCCGCTTCACGAATTTTGCCTTGCAGCGTCAACAGCCAGCCAGCGCGGTCGTCGTCATTGAGCGGAATACCGGCCGACATCTTGGCGACATTTTCCGCCGGATGGAAACTATCGCCCTCAAGGAATGGCAGGCCAAGTTCAGCGGCCAGGCGCGAACCGATCTCGCTCTTCCCGCAACCACTGACACCCATGACAACCCACCGACTCACTGCACTACTGTTCATACTCGCCTCTTATGTGTTAGCGCTAACATGCGATGTAGTGTAGCGATTCGAGCGTCGATGTAAAGAATATTCCATGCTGCGACGCAGCAAGTGTGGCGTGGCTTGGACGCTGGCTGGCAGGCTGGCATTTGGCCAGCCAGAGCAATTGAAAATCTTGCTGGGTTATGGTAGCGCTATCACACAGTGGTTTTTTGGCGGCGCTCGAGGCGCCGCCAACCGGACTTAATACGGCGTTTGCGTGTAGGGACGCGCCGCGCCGCCCTTGCCCCATTCGGTATTGGGCGTGGCCGACATGGAAAATACCAGCTCGCCGCCCGCCGTGATCTGCTCATGACGCAGGAAGCTTTGCGCCAGCGGCGTGCCGTTCAGCGTAACGCCGGCGACGTACACGTTCTGCGCGCTCAGGCCGACGCTACGGATGGTGAAGACCTTCCCGTTCGGCAGGTTCATCACCGCCTTGTCCAGGAATGGACGGCCGATCACGTACTCGTTGCTGCCCGGCGCCACCGGATAGAAGCCCAGCGCCGTGAAGGCCAGCCAGGCCGACATCTGTCCCAGGTCGTCATTGCCCGACAGGCCGGCCGGCGTCGTGTTGTACTGCGACGCCACCACCTGCGTCAAACGCTTCTGCGTCTTCCACGGCGCGCCGGCGTAGTTGTACAGGTAGGCCACGTGGTGCGATGGCTCGTTGCCATGCGCGTAGTGGCCGATCAGGCCGGAGATGTCCTCCATGTGCGCATACACCTTCTCGTCCACCTTGGCGTCGAACATCATGTCTATCTTGTCTTGCAAGCCGGCGTCGCCGCCCAGCATCTTGATCAGGCCCGCGTTATCGTGCGGCATATACCAGGAATACTGCCACGCGCTGCCTTCGGTGTAGTCGCTGCCGAAGTTGGACAGCACCGGGTCGAACGGCTCGCGGAAGGTGCCGTCGGACTTCTTCGCGCGCAGGAAGCCGGTCTTGGTGTCGAAGGAATTGCGGTAGTTCTGCGCCCGCTTGTAGTAGCGCGCAGCGATCTCCTTCTTGCCCATCTTCTCCGCCATGCGGGCGATGGTCCAGTCGTCGAAGGCGTATTCCACCGTCTTCGACGCCGCCTCCGGCTCCAGGTCGATCGGCACGTAGCCCAGCTTCATGTAGTGCTGAAGGCCGCCGTACGGGCCATATTCCGCACTGCTGGTCATCGCCTTCAGCGCTTCCTCGGCGTCGAAGCCCTTCAGGCCTTTCATGTAGGCGTCGGCGATCACCGGCACGGCGTGATAGCCGATCATGCACCAGGTCTCCAGGCCGTGGAACTGCCACACCGGCAGGATGCCGTAGGGGCTAACCTTCTGCGATTCGATCAGCGAACGCACAAAGTCCACATTGCGCTGCTCCGGCTGGATCAGCGTCAGCAAGGGATGCAGCGCGCGATAGGTGTCCCACAGCGAGAAGGTGGAATGGAAGCGGAAGCCCTGCGCCTGATGCACCTCGTTGTCCGGCCCACGGTAGCGGCCATCGCGGTCCATGAACAGGCTCGGAGCCAGCATGCTGTGATACAGCGCCGTGTAGACCATCTTGCGCATGTCGGGCGCGGCTTCGATGGCCACGGCACCGAGTGCCTCGTTCCACGCGGCGGAAGCCTTGGCCCGCTCGGCGTCGAAATCCCAGCCCGGCATCTCGCCCAGGTTGGCGATCGCGCCCTCCTCGCTGACGGCGGAAATCGCCACCTTCACTTCCAGCTGGCCGTCGGCCGGCACGCCGAAGTCCAGCGCCCCGACCAGCGCCTTGCCCTCGACCATGGCCTTGTCGCCGGGGCCGCTGCCCGGACCGGCGAAGCCCTTGTACTCGACATCCGCCTCCATATTGCGCAAGGCGCGCGACGCCAGCGGATGCGAGAACGCGATGGCGAAGTACAGCTGGCGGCCCGCAGCCCAGCCGCGCGTTTCGCGCATGCCGGTGATCAGCGTGCTGTCGCGCACGCGCAGGCGTGACCACAGGTTCTTGGCCTTGTAGTCGTAGATGCTGCTGCGCAGGTCCAGTATCACCTTCGCTTGCGCGCCCTTGGCGTAGCGGTAGCGATGCAGGCCCACGCGCTCGCTGGCGGTCAGCTCGACATCGACCTCGCTGTCCATCAGCTTGACGGCGTAGTAGCCCGGCTCCGCGTGTTCATCCTGGTGCTTGAAGCGCGAGCGGTAGCCGCTGAAGGGACGCTCCGGATAGCCCGGTTCCAGCTTGGTCTCGCCGCTGTATGGCATCAGCAGCAGGTCGCCCAGGTCGGAGTGGCCGGTGCCGGAGAAGTGGGTATGCGAGAAGCCCAGGATGCTGTCGTCCTCGTAGCGGTAGCCGGCGGCCCACGGATAGCTTAGTCGGAACGGCCGCACCTGCGTATCGGGACTCAGCTGGATCATGCCGAACGGCCGCGCCGCGCCGGGGAAGGTATGGCCGTCGCCGCCGGTGCCGATAAACACGTCGACGGCGGCAGCGGGACTGGCCGGCTCCGCAGCGATGGCGGGAAGGACCAGCGCCAGCGCGAGTGCGCCGGCAGGTATCAGTTTAGTGGCGTGCATACGGCTTCCGAAAGTGGGGGCGATCCAACTTTATAGCCCCGGACGCCGCACCGGTCAACCGCATGGCTTCATGCAAGCCGCTTGTTTAGTGTATCCGCTAAACAAACGCCCTATTGGTACCAGGGACGCGTTATTTGCAGCGGCCGCACATCAAGCCGCAGGTTCAGGATCGAATAGCCTTCCGAACTCGCGGACGCGTAGCCGAGGATGTCGGCGGAGTAGACCGGCTCCGCGAACCGGCGTGTCCGCAGGTTGTAGCGGTCGCCGCGATCCAGATAGCTGACGCGCACATTCGAGATGTAGAAGTCCTTGCCGCCATCGCTGGTCGCCTGCGACAGGTCGAGCAGCAGCGCACCCTGATAGCCCAGCACCTCCAACTCCCGCCCCGGATTGATCACCATCGCGGTATTCTCGTCGATGCCCAGGCCCGGCGTCAGTTCGCGGCCGTCGTTGACACCCTGCGCGAGCGTACCGAACACGGTTTTGGCGTCGTAGTACATGGTGCTGTTCATGACAGGTAGCCGGCCAGGCTGGCGCCGGATCGTCCAGGATTGGCCGCGGCGCAACGTCCGCAGCGCAAGCCTGCGCGCACCGGAGCAGACCAGCAAACAGCAATCCCGCCAAGCGCTTCATGTCTTGCTTCCCTTCGCAGCTTTGCGCTTCTTCGCTACCGGGGCGTACAGATAGGCGGAAATAGCCTCTGTCAGCCGCGCGGCCTTTGCCACATTGTCCTTGTTCGATACCATCAGCGACACCGCCAGGGCCTCGATCACCGCCACCGCCGCCGTCGCGCTGCTCGGTAGTACGGCATGGCCGCTATTCGCGTACAGCACATGCTCGGACACTTCGACCAGCGGCGAAGCCGGAGCGTCGGTGATCGAGATCACGCAGGCGCCATGGTCGCGCGCAAACTTCGCCAGCCGTATCACATCCAGAGCATAGCGCGGGAAGGAGATCACCACCAGCAAATCGTTGGGACCGACCGTCGCCAGGTGGCCCGCCGCCACTTCGGTGCCGCCCTGCCCCGCCACTTCCACCACGTGCGGGCAAAACGGCTGCAAATGCAGCGACAGCAAGCCCGCCAGGTAGGACGACAATCCGAAACCCAGCACATAGACGGTCCGTGCCTTGCTCAACTTGGCCACGACATGCTCCATCTCCGTCTGGGATTGCGCGTTGCGGGTCGCGCTGATATTGGCCAGCGCGTATTCCATGCTCTGGTCTCCCGGCCACACGGAGCCCTCACGATTCTCGATGGTGTGGCGCAGCTTGTCGACCGGCTGCATCTCGGAGTGCAGCGTCTCGGCGACGGCGCTGCGCATCGCGCCGTAGTTGGCGAAGCCGATATCACGCGCGAAGCGGCTGATGGTCGCGGTGGACACCTGACAGCCTTCGGCCATCTCGTCTATCTTCAGTGCCGTCACCCGCATCGGATTGCGCAGGACGAAATCGGCGATGCTGCGGTTCGACGCCGATCCTTCGGCCAGGACGCCGGACAGCACATGGCCCAACGGCGACTGCGCGAACGCCACATCCGCCGACGACGATCGTGCCTTGCTTCCTGATCTACTGCTTGTCATCGAGCTCTCCCACATCCAAAAGACCGTAAGCATACTTACATTTGCAGCGATTATGGAATCCTATTTTCACTCGACTGGAAGTTACAAGGAAATTCGATTAACATAATAAAAAATCAACCGGGAGGTTCGTCATGGTTTCCAGCGTTTCATCGGGCAGCGCGCCCAGATCGAAGAAGCGGAAAAACGCCAGCAAAGCGATATCACTCACGGACCGGGAGAACGCCATGACAAGTACACTTCTGAAAAAATTGGCCTGCATGCTGGCCTTGTTCGCCTGCGGGTCCGCCGCCGCCATCGACTACTACAACAAGGGCAACGAACCGGGACGCCCGTTCTCGCTGGCGGTGCGCGCCGGGGACTACGTGTTCGTCTCCGGTCAGCTGGGCACCGGCCCGAATGGCCTGGCCAAAGGCCTCGACGCGCAGGCGCGCCAGGCCATGGACAATATCGCGACCATCCTCAAGGGCTACAACCTTGGCATGAACGACGTGGTCAAGTGCACCATCATGATCGCCGACATGGCCAAGTGGGACGATTTCAACAAGGTCTACGTCACCTACTTCAAGCCCGAACGCCTGCCGGCCCGCAGCGCCTTCGGCGCCAACGGCCTGGCGCTGGGCGGCGAAGTGGAGGTGGAATGCATGGCTTACGCACCGCGCCGATGAACCAGAATATGAAGAAGATACTCGCCATCGCGGCGCTTGCGGCATACGGCGCCCACCTGTCGCAAGCGTCTGCCGGGGATGCGCAAGCGCAGCAGGAACACCTGGACAAATTGGCCGGCAAGGCCAGCGGCCGGGTCGTCTATCGCGGCGCCACACTGATAGACGGCACCGGCGCCGCGTCGCGGACCGACATGAGCATCGTGGTCAAGGACGACCGCATCGAAGCCGTCATGCCGAGCTCCCAGCTACAGGCCAGCGCCGACACCCGCATCGTCGACGTCGCCGGCCTGTACGCCCTGCCCGGTCTGATCGACTCGCACGTCCATTACGCCACCAACCCGGACCGCCCATACGCCGAGGCGGAGTTGAAGCGCAGCCTGTACGGCGGCGTCACCGGCGTGCGCGACATGGCGGGCGACGCCCGCGAACTGGCCGGTCTGTCGCGTGCCGCGCTGCTGAACCAGATTCCATCGCCGGATATTTTCTACGCATCGCTGGTCGCTGGCCCCAGCTTCTTCAAGGACCCGCGCACCAAGGTGGCCGCGCTGGGCGCACAGGCGGGACAGGTACCCTGGCTTTACGCGGTCGACGCCCAGACCAAGCTGCCGCTGGCCGTGGCGCAGGCGCGCGGCACCGGCGCCACCGGCATGAAGATCTATGCCAATCTGCCCGGGCCCTTGGTGCGTGGCCTGATCGCGGAATCGAACAGACAGCACTTCCCGGTCTGGACGCACTCGCAGGTCTACCCCGCCTCGCCCTACGACTCGCTGGGCGCGACCGCCGTCTCGCACGCGTGCATGATCGCCCGCTACGTGCGCGAACCAGGCAAGGCCGCGTACGGCCACGGCGCCGAACCCTCCTATGCCGGCTTGACGGCGGACGATCCCGGCATCAAGCGCTACATCGCGGCGCTGGCAAAATCCGGCACCATCATGGACGCCACGTTGAGCGTCTACCAGAGCGACGGCCCGCACTGCCAGGTCGAACTGGCCGGCGCCATCACACGCGCCATGCACGCAGCCGGCGTTAAAATCATCGCCGGCACCGACACCGACAACACCGGCGACGACCATTGGCCGGCGCTCGGTGGCGAACTGGAAAGGCTGGTGAAATACGCGGGGCTCACGCCACAACAGGCGCTCCGCACGGCCACCGCCAATGCCGCCGAAGCCTTGGGCAAGCAAGCTGAATTCGGCACGCTGGAAGCGGGCAAGTTAGCCAATATGGTGTTCCTCCAGCGCGACCCGCTGCTGGACATCGCCAACGTCCGCTCGGTGGTGCTGACCGTGAAGCGCGGCCACCAGTACGCCCGCCAGGACTACCAGTTCAAGCCCTTCCCAAAGCACGAAGATTGACGCCGCTTCAGCCCTTCCCGATTTTCTGTTCCGCTGGCGCGCTTTTGCTTTAGAATCGTGCTCTTTGTTTATCGTTCAGGGGATCAGATGGCAGATGGGAAGAATGAACTCAAGCGAGGCCTGAAGAGCCGGCACATCCAGCTCATTGCGCTCGGCGGCGCCATCGGCACCGGCCTGTTCCTCGGCATCGCGCAGACCATCCAGATGGCCGGACCTTCCGTGCTGCTCGGCTACGGTGTGGCCGGGATGATCGCCTTCTTCATCATGCGCCAGCTGGGCGAAATGGTGGTGGACGAACCGGTCGCCGGCTCGTTCAGCTACTTCGCCGACAAGTACTGCGGCCACCTGGCCGGCTTCATGTCGGGATGGAACTACTGGGTGCTGTACGTGTTGGTCAGCATGGCCGAGCTGTCGGCGGTCGGCATCTACGTGCAGTACTGGTGGCCGGCGATACCGACCTGGATGTCCGCGCTGGTGTTCTTCGTCATCATCAACGGCATCAGCCTGTCCAACGTCAAGGCCTTCGGCGAGATGGAATTCTGGTTCGCCATCATCAAGGTGGTCGCCATCGTCGGCATGATCGGGTTCGGCGCCTGGCTGCTGATCTCCGGCCACGCCGGCCCGGAAGCGACGGTCGCCAACCTGTGGCAGCACGGCGGCTTCTTCCCCAACGGCTTTGGCGGACTGGTGATGGCGATGGCCGTCATCATGTTCTCCTTCGGCGGCCTGGAACTGATCGGCATCACCGCCGCCGAGGCGGACGAGCCGTCGCGCACCATCCCCAAGGCCACCAACCAGGCCATCTACCGCATCCTGATTTTCTACATCGGCGCGCTGGGCATCCTGCTGTCGCTGTACCCGTGGCAGAAGGTGGTCACCGGCGGCAGCCCGTTCGTGCTGATTTTCCATGCATTGAACAGCGACCTGGTGGCGCACGTACTGAACGCCGTGGTGCTGACCGCTGCGCTGTCCGTGTATAACAGCTGCGTCTATTCCAACACCCGCATGTTGTACGGCCTGGCCAAGCAAGGCAACGCGCCGCAGCTGCTGTTGAAGGTGAACCAGCGCGGCGTGCCGCTGGCCGCGCTGGGCGTCTCGGCGCTGGCGACCGGCGTCTGCGTGGTGGTCAACTACTTCATGCCGGGCAAAGCCTTCGGGTTCCTGATGGGCCTTGTGGTCTCGGCGCTGATCATCAACTGGGCCATGATCAGCTGGATCCACCTGCGCTTCCGCGCGCGGAAAAAGGCCGAGGGCAAGACCACGGCGTTCCGCAGCCTGGGCTACCCGCTGACCAATTATCTGTGCCTGGCCTTCCTGGCCGGCATCCTGGTGGTGATGTACATCACGCCGGACCTGCAACTGTCGGTCTACCTGATACCGGTGTGGCTGGCGGCGCTGAGCGCGGGCTACCTGGTGCGCCAGAAGAAGGCCGTCATCGCCTGATGGGGCCTGCCCCACAACACGCGCGCGGGACTCCCCCTGCGCGAGCGTTGCAATAGCTTGCGCCAACCGGTCCAGCTGGCGCGGCCGGGTGACTGGGCGGCGGCAGCTCGGCCATCGCGGCTGGCGACTCCGGCTGCAACAGGAAAAAAACTGCGGCGTGTAAGCATGCGTAATCCTGTCGGCCTATCATGGCGTCCAATTTAGCTCCGACAGGAGTGGGCTTCAGATGGTTTCGCTCTCGCGCACCGTCAGTGGACTGGTCAACGCGTAGCGGGCAATGTCATCCTTGCGCATGAAGGCCATGCCCGGCTTGCTGCGGGCATAGGTCAGGAACTCGTCCCACACCCGCACCATCTGCGGTGTGCCGCTGATGCGGTCGTGCGCGCTGATCGACATCATGCGGTGGCGCGTTCCGCCTTCCTCATAGAGCTGGTCGAATGCGCGGGCTTGAAGATGCGCCGCGATGCCTCGCCTTACGCTAGAATGTGGCGCATGAATTCTCCCAACAACCGTTCGCTGTATTGCTATCCGTGGGATGTCGCGGATGTGGACCAATTTGCGGATCAGGCGCGCAGCCTGGGCATGAACGGCGCAACGCTCGCCGTCAGCTACCATGCCGGAAAATTCCTGCGTCCGCATGCGGCCCATGGACCGCGCGTCATCTTTCCCGAGGATGGCGTGGTCTATTTCGAACCGGACCTGGCGCGCTACGGTGAACTCACGCCGCAAGCCCATTCCGAACCGTCGATGCGCGCGGTGCTGCCGCAGCTGGTCGCCAACGGCGGCGTCGCCGTACACGCCTGGACTGTACTGCTGCACAATAGCCGCCTCGGCGCGGCACATCCCCGGTACACCGCGCGCAACGCCTACGGCGACGGCTACGTGTACAGCCTTTGCCCGATGCAGCAGCCGGTGTTCGACTACGCGGTGGCGCTGAGCGCCGACGTGGCCGCGCGCGGCGTCGCCAGCGTGGTGATCGAGACGCCGGGTTGGCTGCCCTACGCCCACGGCTACCACCATGAATTCGCCCAGGTCCGCGGCAACCTCTGGCTCGACTCCATGCTCGGCCTGTGCTTCTGCGACGCCTGCATGGCCGCCGGCATAGCGGCGGACATCGACATGGACGGCCTGCGCAGCCGCATCCGCCGCGACATCGACAGCTATCTCGACGCCCCCGTCGATGCCACGCCCACCCAGGGCGCGGCGTGGCTGGCCGCCGACCTGCTGGAAGACGGCGAGCTGGCGGCCCTTAACCGCCTGCGCCAGCGCCGCGTCACGCAACTGGTCGGCGCCATCCGCGCCGCCATGCCGCCACAGGTGCAGTTGTCCGTGGTGGCGACGGTGCAGCGCCCCACCTCCCACAGCTGGCTGGAAGGCGCCGACCTGCGCGCTCTTTCGGAAGTGGCCGACTGGCTGGAGATACCGTTCTACGAAGCCGATGCCGCCGCCGTCCGCAGCGATGCGTGGGACTGCATCCGCCGCATCGGCGCGCCGGACCGGATCCGCGCCATCCTGCGCCCCGGCCCACCGGACCTGGACGATGGCGCGCAACTGCCGCAAGCCTTGCAGGGCCTATGGGATCTGGGCATCCGCCATTTCGGGTTCTACAACTACGGCATGCTGCGCCGCAGCCACCTTCAGGCGCTGGGCGCCACATTGCACACTTTCGACCGCAGGAGCCACACTTGAATCGCACCGCCGCCATGATGAAATTGGAAGACCAACTACTGCACCCCGGCGTCAAGGGCCTGCCGATCATGCAGCCGCTGCGCCAGGGCGACATCGGCGCCCGCCAGTGGAGCGTGCTGCGCGCCGACACCAGTTTTCCGGTCGCGCTGTTGAAGGCGTCCGCGCTGGAGCACAACCTGCAATGGATGCGCGGCTTCTGCGAGCGGTACGGCGTGCAACTGGCGCCGCACGGCAAGACCACCATGAGCCCCCAATTGTTCGACGCCCAACTGGCCAACGGCGCCTGGGGCATGACGCTGGCGACAGCGGCGCAGGTGCAGATCGCCTACCGCTACGGCGTGCGCCGCGTGCTGCTGGCGAACCAGCTGGTGGCGCCGGCCGACATCAAGGCCGTGCTGACGCTGATGCACCGCGATCCCTCGTTCGAGTTCTACGCGCTGGTCGATTCCAGCGCGGGCGTGGCGCGCCTGTCGCAGGCGGCGCAACAGCAACGCATGGAAAGGCGCCTGCCGCTGCTGGTGGAGTTGGGACTGGCCGGCAAACGGTCCGGCTGCCGCAGCATGGACGAAGCACTGGCGCTGGCGCGCGAAGTCGCCGCCGCGCCGGGACTGGAACTGGCCGGCATCGAAGGCTACGAGGGCCTGCTGGTCGGCCCGGACCGCGACCAGGACCATGAAGCGGTCCGCCATTTCGTCACCCAGCTGTCCGACCTGCTGCGCCAGGCCGACGCCGAACAGCTGTTCAAGCGCGGCGAAATCCTGCTGTCGGCCGGCGGCTCGGCGTATTTCGATTTTGTCGCCTGCGGTTTCGCCCAGGTGAAGGACTTGTCCCGCCCCGTGCTAGCGGTGCTGCGCAGCGGCTGCTACCTGACCAATGACCACGGCTTCTATCATGGCCTGATCGAGCAGCTGAACGCGCGCGAAGGCCTGGCGCCTGGCCAGGGCCTGCGGCCGGCGCTGGAGGTCTGGAGCATGGTGCTGTCGCGGCCCGAACCGACGCTGGCCATCCTCGGCATGGGCAAGCGCGACGCTTCGTATGACATGGAGCTGCCGCGCGCGTTGGTGTCGCACCGTCCCGGCGCCGGCGCGCCGGCGGCCCTGCCGGACGGATGCCGTATCGAGAAGATGAACGACCAGCACGCCTACCTGCGGCTGCCGGCGCAGCATGCCATCAGCGGCGAACTGGCGGTCGGCGACCTGATAGGCTGCGGCATTTCGCATCCCTGCACCACCTTCGACAAATGGCCGCTGCTGCTGACGGTGGACGACGACTACAAGGTGCGCGGCGCGGTCAACACCTTCTTCTAGCCGCCACCGGGACGCAGGTGCATCGCGATGGTGGCGAACATCTGCTCCACGTCCACCGGCTTGCCGATGAAATCGTCCATGCCGGCGGCGATGCATTGCTCGCGCTCGGACTCCATCACCCCGGCCGTCATCGCGATCACCGGCAGCGTCAGGCGAAGTTCATCGCGGATCGCGCGGGTGGCGGTAAACCCGTCCATCACCGGCATCTGCACATCCATCAACACCAGCTCGCAGCGCAGGTCCCCGCGCAGCAGCTCAAGCGCCCTCTCGCCGTGCTCCGCCAGCGTGACCGTGGCGCCGGCCAGCTCCAAGATGCCTTTTGCCACCTGCTGGTTGACAGGATTGTCCTCCACCAACAGCATGTGCACGCCAGCCAGCGCCCTGGCGTCCGCCAGCGCCGGAACATCGGCGACATCTTCCTGGCGATGCGCCAGCGCGGTCTGCACCGCGTCATACAGGCTGGAGGCCGTCACCGGCTTGGTCAGGAACACCGGCGCGCTGACGCCGGCCGTGTCCTGTACCAGCTTGCTGCGGCCGTACGCGTTGACCATGCAGATCAGCGGCAGGTCGGATGCCTCCTGCAGCGCGCGCATGGTGGCCGGGCCGTCCATGCCCGGCATTTGCCAGTCCACCAGCGCCGCATCGTAGACGCGGCCGGACCGTATCAGCGCCAGCGCTTCCGCCCCCGAGGCGACCACGTCGCAGCGCCAGGTCCAGGCGTCGATGGTCTTGCCGAGGAAGTCGCGGCTGGTGGCGTTATCGTCCACCACCAGCAAGTGGCGGCGGCGGCCGGTCCTCGGCGCCTCGGCCTTGTCGGCCTGTTTCATCGGCAGCGTGAAGGAGAACATGCTGCCCGCGCCCACCGCGCTGCGCACTTCGATGGCGCCGCCCAGCAGTTCGATCAGCCCCTTGGAGATGGTCAGCCCCAATCCGGTGCCGCCGTAGCGGCGCGTGGTGGACAGGTCAGCCTGCGTGAACGGCGAGAACAGCCTTGCCAGTTGTTCGTCATTCATGCCGATGCCGGTATCGCGCACGGTAAAGCGCAGCAGCAGCGCCGCGCCCACGCCGCCCGCGCGCTCCACCAGCACCGAGACTTCGCCCTGTTCGGTGAACTTGATGGCGTTGCCGGCCAGGTTGACCAGTATCTGCTGCAGGCGCAGCGCGTCGCCGACCAGCGTGCGTGGCACGTCCTGCTCCACGCCCAGGCACAGTTCCAGGTTCTTCTCGCCGACAGTCACGCTCATGATGCTGGCCAGCGAATGCAGCACATCCTCCAGCAGGAAGCGCACCGGATGCACTTCGATCTTCCCGGCTTCCATCTTGGAGAAATCGAGGATGTCGTTCAGTATGCCGAGCAGGCTTTGTCCCGAGGCCCGTATCATCTCCAGATAGCGGCCCTGCTCCGCCGACAAGCCGGTGGTACTGAGCAGGTGCGCCATGCCCAGCACCGCGTTCATCGGCGTGCGCAGCTCATGGCTCATGTTCGCCACGAAGACATCCTTGGCGGCGCTGGCGATCTGCACCTGCTCCATCGCCAGGCGCAGCTCCCTCTCGGCCCGCTTGCGTTCCGTGACGTCGCGCACGATGCCGACGAACAGATGCTGTCCATCGACCAGCAGTGCGCGGATCGACAGCTCCAGTACGAACGTGGTGCCATCCTTGCGCAGCCCTTGCAGCTCAACGTTGTTCTTGCCCACCACCTTGGGCAGGCCGCCGGCGAGGTAGCGCGCCATGCCGGCATGATGGGCGCCGCGCAAACTGGCCGGCATCATGCGCATGATGTTGGCGCCGATTGCCTCTGCCGGCGTGTAGCCGAAGATGGCGCTGGCGGCATGGTTGAAGGCTTCGATGACGCCGCCCGCATTGATGGTGATGATGCCGTCGCCGATATTGTCCATCACGGTGCGGGTGCGCAGCTCCCGGTTGATCGCTTCGCGCTGGGCCGATTGCAGTTGCAAGGTGCGCTCTTCGATCGCGCTCTCGAGCCGGTTGCGATACTGCTGCAGCTCGGACTCCACCGCCTGCAAGGTGCGGATGGCGACGTCCACTTCGCGGAACACCGGCTTGGCGCCCTCCAGCCGCAGGTCGCCATCCTTGCCCAGGGCGCTGGCGGCGCGCGACAACGCGCCGACCGAATGATTGATGCGGCGGGCGAAATACCACGCGGCGCCGAAACCCAGGCCGAGCAGCCCGGCCACGACGATGATGATCCAGCGGATCGAGGACAGCATTTCCGACAGCATGGTACTGCGCGGCACGCCGATCGCCACCGTCCAGCCGGACATCTTCGACTGGCTGTACATCGAGTACACCGGGGTGCCGTCCAGCGTGACCGACTCGAACGCCGCCTCGCCGCCAGCGGCCATCCTGGTCCGCAGGATGGGCGACGCAGCCTTGCCCACGTAGCGTTCCGCGTCCTTGGAGCGGGCCACAATCACGCCGCGCGTATCGAAGATGCCGGCCACGCGGTCGCCGGGCAGGTTCTGCTCCCGCAGCACCATGCCCAGGCGCTCGGGCACAAACGCCACCGACAGGCAGTAAATCACCTTGCCGTCCCTGATCACCGGCACATGCACCGCGACCAGCGGCCGCTTCAAGGCGCCGCCGATGAAGACGTCGGAGATCACTGTCTGGCCGGTGTCGAACACCTTGTGGATGCGCTCCCGGCTGGCGGGATCGGCGAGCGTTGGACCAAAAGGACGAGCGGTGTTCAGCAACTGGACCGAATCACGGTCGCTCAACACGAAATTAAAGCCGGGGAATTCGGGGCGCAGCGCCTTGCTGGCCAGGGTATAGAAGCCTGCCAGGTCGCCACTGCCCAGGCTGGGCGCGTTGGCCAGCGCCTTCGCCATGGTGATGCCGGTATTGAGGTCGCGGTCGACCGCCTGTATCAATGCGCGCGCCGTGACCAGCGCTCCTTGCTGGATCTGGGTCCGTTCCCGCTGATAGAAATGATGCGCCAACAATCCGACCCCGACCACGGCCGGCAATGCGCAGGCCCACACCAGCGTGTAGATTTGCGCTCGGATCGATGGCAGGGGGCGGTGGACTACAGGCTTCATTCTCGGTGTCGTAGGCTGGGACGAGAATGACTCTAGCACAGATGGTCGGCCCCTAGCCGCCTGTGCTACAGCCTGGCGCCCAGACTGAGCACGGCGGCGATGTTGCGGGCGGCGCTGCGCACATTCTGCGCCGCCTCGGCCAGCGCCTGCTCGACCGTGCACGGCCGGCTGACCGCGCCGAACACCGCATCGATGCCATGCTGGTGCACCACCGCCGCACCCGGCGCCAGGCAGCCGGCGAGCGCGATCACCGGCTTGCCGTGCCGCTGCGCCACGCGCGCCACGCCGATCGGCGTCTTGCCGTGGATGGACTGGCTGTCGATGCGGCCTTCGCCGGTGACGACCAGGTCGGCGTCGGCCACGGCCGCGTCCAGTCCCACGGCCGCCGTGACGATCTCGCTACCGGGACGCAAGCTACCGCCCAGGAAGACCAGCATCGCCGCGCCGATGCCGCCGCCCGCGCCGGCGCCCGGCACGCCGGCCACTTGCCGGCCCAGTTCGCGGGCGATGACGTCGGCGTAGTGGCGCAGGTTGGCGTCCAGCTGCTCGACCATCGCCGGGGTCGCGCCCTTTTGCGGGCCAAAGATGTGGGAGGCCCCCTGCGGCCCCACCAGCGGATTGCTGACGTCGCAGGCGATGTCGAACACGCAGTCCTTGATGCGGGCGTCCAGGCCGGACAGGTCGATGTGTTGCAAGCCGTCCAGCGCGCCGCCGCCGGGTGGCAAGTCGCGGCCGGCCGCGTCCAGCAGGCGTCCGCCCAGCGCCTGCACCATGCCGGCGCCGCCGTCGTTGGTGGCGCTGCCGCCCACGCCCAGCACGAAGCGGCGGGCGCCGGCGTCCAGCGCGTCGCGGATCAGCTGGCCGGTGCCGTAGCTGCTGGTGCGCAGCGGGTCGCGCCGCGCCGCGGGCACCAGCTCCAGGCCGCTGGCGGCGGCCATCTCGATCACCGCCGTCGCGCCGTCGCCCATCAGGCCGTAGAACGCGGCCACCGGTTCGCCCAGCGGGCCGGCCACTTGCAATTCCACGCGGCGGCCGCCGCTGGCGTCGATCATCGCCTGCACCGTGCCTTCGCCGCCGTCGGCCACCGGCAGCTTGACGTATTCCGCGTCGGGGAAGAACTCGCGGAAGCCGGCCTCGATTTCGTTGGCGACCGCCAGCGCGGTCAGGCTCTCTTTAAACGAATCGGGCGCAATGACTATTTTCATCGGAGAACTCTATCAACGGTTGATCAGTTTGGCGGGTATGCGCAGCACCAGTATCGCACCAAGCAGCAGTACGCTGGACAAAATATACAGCGCCATGTCGGTGCTCCGCCGGCGATCTGGCCCAGCGAGTCGGCTTGAAGGCGCAGGATAAAAACAAGGAGTTGCTGCAATGCACGCTCAATGTGTGGTTTGAACACGACGGTCACCCGGCCGCCACCGCCTAAGCCCTGCACCTGCAGCGCGATACGCTGGATTACCGGCTGCGCCGCGTCGGCGAGATCACCGGCCTGGACCTGGGCAAGTTGGAGGATCGTTTCCTGCTATATATCTCATCGTTATTAACAACATAACGCTCTCGGCATAGCCGGAAACTTACTGTATTATTTGCCGTCGCCCGAGCGCCCACAAGGCACAGACTCGGGTACGGAGATAACCAAAATAAAACTGGAGCCATTTTGAGCCTTTTTCGCACTAAGAACCTGGACGATATGATCGCCAACAGCCGCAAACCCGGCGGCCTGGCGAAAGTACTCGGTCCTTTCGACCTCATTCTCATGGGCATCGGCGCCATTGTCGGCACCGGTATTTTCGTCCTGACGGGCACCGGCGCGGTGACGGCCGGTCCGGCGCTGACCCTGTCCTTCGTGGTTGCCGCGGTCGCCTGCGGCTTCGCCGCCCTCTGCTACGCCGAATTCGCCTCCACCGTACCGGTGGCCGGCTCCATCTACACCTACACCTACGCCACCCTGGGCGAACTGGCCGCCTGGATGATAGGCTGGGACTTGCTGCTGGAATACGGCCTGGCCACCTCGGCCGTGTCGGTCGGCTGGTCCGGCTACTTCCAGTCGCTGATCGCCGGCTTCGGCATCAACCTGCCGGTCGCGCTCTCGGCCGCGCCCGGCGCGCTGCCCGGCGTGCATACGCTGATCAACCTGCCTGCTTTTTGCATCATGATGATCCTGACCGCCATGCTGAGCTGGGGCGTGCGTGAATCGGCCCGCCTGAACAACATCATGGTCGCCATCAAGATCGGTGTGGTGATACTGTTCATCGTGGTCGGCGCACGCCACGTCGAGCCGGCCAACTGGAAACCGTTCTTGCCGTTTGGCTACAACGGCATGCTGAGCGCCGCGGCGCTGGTGTTCTTCGCCTTCATCGGCTTCGATGCGGTGACCTCGGCCGCCGAGGAAGTCAAGCGTCCATCGCGCGACCTGCCGATCGGCATCATCGGCTCGCTGGCCGTCTGCACCGTGCTGTATGTGATCGTTTCGGCCATCATGACCGGCATCGTGCCCTACAAGCAGTTCCTGGGCATCGACCATCCGGTGTCGCTGGCGTTGGAAGTGGCCGGTGAAAAATGGTTTGCCGGCTTCGTCAACCTGGGCGCCATTCTCGGCATGACCACCGTGATCCTGGTGATGGCCTACGGCCAGACCCGCATCATCTTCGCCATGTCGCGCGACGGCCTGCTGCCTAAGCGCCTGTCGACCGTGCATCCACGCTTCCACACGCCGTTCTTCGCCACCTGGCTGGTCGGCATCGTGTTCGGCCTGATCGCCGCCGTGGTGCCGCTGAACGTGCTGACCGAGCTGATCAACATCGGCACGCTGGCCGCCTTCAGCCTGGTCTCGATCGCCGTGGTCATCCTGCGCAAGACGCGTCCCGACCTCAAGCGCGCGTTCCGCTGCCCTGGCGTGCCGGTGATTCCGGGCCTGGCCGTGATCTTCTGCGTCATGCTGATGACCTACCTGAGCTGGTTCACCTGGGTCGCCTTCGTGATCTGGCTGGCGATCGGCCTGGCCATCTACTTCGGCTATGCACGTAAGCGTTCGCTGCTGAATTAAACCTGCTGTTAGCCCGGCGAGGCCGTGTGCCTCGTCGGCGCCCTTCCCTGTCCTGCCGCTCCGCGCAGGGTGCTCTACCCCACAGACCGCAGCACGAAACCCGCCTAGCATCTGACTCGTCACTGCGAAGGAGAGCGTGTGAACACTACTCAATGGTTCCTGCTCGTCGGCGGCCTGATGCTGGCGCGCGGACTGGCGGCCTCCACGATTTCGAAATCGCCCTTCACCTCCGCCATCGTCTACCTTGGCGTGGGCATATTGCTGGGGCCGACCGTTCTCAACATCTTCGGCTTCGATCCCAAGCTGCAATCGGCCTTGCTGGAAGTGCTGACCCAAATCGCGTTGCTGATCTCGCTTTTCTCGGCCGGGATCAAGATGCCGGTGCCGTTCAAGCGCCAGCGCTGGGACGCGCCGCTGCGGCTGGCCTGGCTGTCGATGACGCTGACGGTGGGGCTGGTGGCGCTGTTTGGCTACTACGTGCTGCACCTGCCGGCCGGAGCCGCTGTGCTGCTCGGCGGCATCCTGGCGCCCACCGATCCTGTGCTGGCCACCGACGTCCAGGTGCGCCATGCCGGCGACAAGGACCAGCTGCGCTTCACCCTCACCTGCGAGGCCGGCATGAACGATGGCGGCGCCTTCCCTTTCGTCATCCTCGGCCTCGGCATGCTGGGCGTGGTCGATACCGGCGAGCACCACTTGCGCTGGCTGCTGGTCGACGTGTTGTGGGCCACGGCAGGCGCGCTGCTGATCGGCGTGGCGGCCGGCGCTGTGGTGGCGCGGCTGAGCTGGCGTCTGCGCGCTTGCGATCCCAAACATGAAATCATGGACGACCTGGTGGGCTTGGGCATGATCGCCATGGTGTACGGCGTGGCGACTTTGTGCAAGACATCGGGCTTTTTGGCGGTGTTCTTCGCGGCGCTCGCCCTGCGCCAGACCGAACTGGTGCTGGCCGGCGCACCCAAGGACCGCCACGGCCTGATGGAACCGGACACGGCCAAATCGGAAGCCGCCAAGACCAGCGAAACCCACGAAGCGCCGCTCATCGTCAGCACCGGGTCGCTGGTGTTCAAGGAGCATCTGGAGCGGCTGTCCGAGCTGACGCTGGTGCTGCTGCTGGGCGGCATGTTGTCGTTGAAGAGCATGCAGTGGGACGCCTTGTGGATGGCCTTGTTCCTGTTCGTGATCGCCCGTCCGCTCAGCGTTTTCGCCGGCCTGATCGGCAGCGACACCAGCCTGCGCATGCGCGCCATGACGGGCTGGTTCGGCGTGCGCGGCATCGGCTCGATCTATTACCTGATGTTCGCCATCGAAGCGGGCCTGGCGCCGGAACTGGCGGCGCAGCTGACGCGCATTGCGCTGTTCGTCATCATGTTGTCGATACTGGTGCACGGCTTCAGTGTCAAGCCCTTGATGGACACAGTGTGGCGCCGGCGCCGCTGATCGCATCGCTTCGACCTGCATCAAGAAGCGGCGGCGCGGGATGTGGGATCGTCTTGCGACCATGTCCAACGATACTTACCTCATTGAAGACGCCAGCGACCGTATCGGCGACAACGCCCTGCTGCGGCGCTGGCGCGAACTGCTGGCCGAAAGCGAAAGTCACGATCGCGTGTATCAGAGTCCGGAGTTCTTCGACTATCTGCGCAGCACGGCAAAGCGCCACGCGCCGCCGCAGTTGTTCACGGTGATCGAACGCGCCAGCAAAACCGTGATTGGCGTGGTGCCCTTGGTGCTGCGGCGTCACCGTTTCGAATTTGCCGCCGGCCGCTGGCGCTTCGGTTCGCTGCCCGCATTCAGCGTGGTCCTCCTCGGCAGCGCGCCGTTAATGCCCGCACAGCCGGGGTTGCTGGATCTGTTGTTTAAATTCCTGCTGGAGCAGTTCCCAAAATGTCACGCGATCTCGCTGACATCGCTGCCATCGGACAGCAAGCTGTGGCGCAGCATAAGCGACGGCATCGGCAACGTACGTGGCTATCACAAGCACTTGCTGAACAACTGGCGCGACTGCCATCAGATTCCCTTGCCAGCCAGCTTTGAAGCCTTCATGGCACAGTTCGGCTCCAAGCGGCGATACAACCTCAAGCGGCAGCAACGGCAACTGCGCGACCACGGCGGCGGTCGGCTGGATTTGCATCGAATTGAACGGCCGGAGAAACTGGCGCCCATGCTGGAGGCGTTGACCAGGCTGATCACGCCAGAGCATCGCGCTCAGCTATGGACCGCAGAAGAAATGCAGGGACTGGCGCAACACGGCATGCTGCTGTGCTACCAGATCGATTGCGGCGGCCAACCCTGCGCGTTGATACTCGGCTTGCGATCAAACGACACGCTGCACCTGTTCAACATCTTTCACGACAATGCACTCGATCATCTGTCGGTGGGAACTACGATACTGCACATGGCCATCGAAGACCTGTGCAATCACCGATTTACGTGCATCGACCTCGGCTACGGTACTCCGGGCCACAGCTACCAATCCAGCAACGTCACCGTGCAACGCGCGCACGTGCTGCTGATGCGGACAAGCATAAGAAACCGGGCTGCCTGTTGGCTGCATCTCCGTTTTAGTTCGGCCGTTGCGTGGGCAAGGCGCCGCGTCAAGTAGCACTCCCCGGATCAGCCATTTACCTTACTAAGCTGCACTGGCTTCAGGCTCTGTGCGACGCTTATTGTTGGAGATAAGGATGCTGTCCGCGCCCGCATAAACTTTTCTAAATCGAAGGTATCCACCACGCAGCGTCAGCTGCATCATCACCAAGGACTATGTTTGCACCGATGAGGATGGAAAGCCGCAATATCAGCTTCAAAGTACCGGAAAATTCCAGAAACTAAACAACTAAGGCCCACGGGAGTGCGATTCTATCGCATCACACTCCCACCTATGGCTCTTTGTAGTCGTTTCGCGTGGCTGAGGCGACGCGTCATGTAAAGCGGCCGCCGGCCGGTGCTGGAATCCCAGTTCTATGCGATCGCCGTGCCGTCCGGCGACAGCTGCCCCTTGGGCATGAGCATGGCTTCTTTCGCCCCCTGCGTTTCAGGACGGTCGCCCTCATAGCGCCAGTACAGAAATTTCTTGCCACGCTTCCCCATGAAGTACTGGCGATTGCGCGACCAGCGGCTGGCCTCCACAGGGGGTGTACTGGATTCTGTGTAAACGGGTTTTCGTTTAAGCCTGCGGTACCCGGTCTTCAAACTGGATGGCGAAGCGGTTCAGCGCTGCTTTCCAGTCCCGTATCGGCATCGTCCACTTCTTGCTGATGTTGTTCAGCGCGAGGTAAAACAACTTGCTGACTGCATCATCGGTCGGGAAGGAACTGCGGGCCTTGGTGACTTTTCGCAGGCTCATATTAATCGATTCAATCGCGTTCGTGGTGTAAATCACCTTGCGGATTTCCGGCGGGTAGTCGAAGAACGGTATGACGCGGGCCCAGTTGCGGCGCCAAGACTGGCTTATTGGTTTATACTGTTTATCCCATTTTTCCTCGAATTCCGCGAGCCTGAGTTCAGCCTCGTCGACGGTGGCCGCGCTGTAAATCAGCTTCAAATCGGCGGCCACTTCCTTCTGCGCTTTCCAGGGCACGAAGTTCAAGCTGTTGCGTACCATGTGGACGATGCATAGTTGAACGGTGGTCTGTGGGTAGACTGCCTCGATGGCTTCAGGGAAGCCTTTCAAACCGTCGACACAGGCGATGAAGATGTCCTGCACGCCGCGATTTTTGAGTTCGGTCACGACCTGCAACCAGAACTTGGCACCCTCGGTTTGGGAGATCCACAGGCCCAGCACCTCCTTGTGGCCCTCCATGTTGACGCCGATGGCCAGGTAGACCGCCTTGGTGCGCACCGCGCCGTTGTCGCGCACCTTGACATGGATGCAGTCGAGATACAGGATCGGGTACACGGCGTCGAGCGGACGAGCCTGCCAGAGCTTCACATCCTCGCTGACGGCGTCCGTGACGTTGGAGATGAGGGTGGGTGACACCTCGGTGCCATACATCTCCTCCAGATGGCCTTGAATCTCCCGCACGCTCAGGCCGCGCGCGTAGAGCGAGATGATTTTGTCATCGAAGCCGGTCCAGCGGGTCTGGTGCTTGACGACGATCTGCGGCTCGAACGTCCCTTGGCGGTCGCGGGGAACATCCAGCGGCAGCGCGCCGAAATCGCCCTTGAGGGTTTTGGTACTATGGCCGTTGCGGGTATTGGCGGTCCCGTTGGTCACCTCGCCGCTCTTATTGTGGCCCAGGTGGTCGGTCATCTCTACCTCCAGGGCGCGCTCCACCAGCATCTTGGTGAGCTGCTTGAGCAAGCCGTTTTCACCGATCAGGTCCTCGGGCTTCTGGTAGTTGGCCAGCAGGCTGTCGGCCAGTTTGAGCAGTTCTGGATCGGGCTTGGCCCGCTTGTTACGCTTTACAACGGTCATTATTTCTCCTTGATGGCGGCAGTGTCCTGCCAAATGACCGTTTACACAAAATTATTTACACCCTCGTGTAGTTGTACGAACTGGCAGTCATCGTCTGCCCCGACTCTTCTCTCGCTAATACATCCTGGCTATTCTTTGCATTACAGGCAGTCAGAAGGCCGGTCGACGGTGCGACCATTAAAACAACCAGTAGAAAATGATTTGCTCGCGGCAGCATACTAAGCAGCACTGGCTTCCGGCTCTCTACGACGCTCATTGTTGGAAATAAGGATGCCATCTGCACCTGCATAAACTTTTCTAAAACGAAGGTAGCCACCACGCAGCGTCAACAGCAAGAATTTTTTCGATTCACGTCCACTCGTCAACATGATCGGCGTCTGTTTAGTTTGAGCGTACTCCTGCGCAGCCCGGCGCTGATCTGGCGTCAAGCCGTCGCTCTGTGGCACGCTTTGAGATTCGCCGTGACCTCGGCCATTGCTAGCACGCATACCCTCGCTCTGAGTAAGCGCATTCAAGCGCTTTTGCTCCCACTGAATCAATTTCTTCTGCAGTTCAGGTTCATTGTCGGGATAGTCGTCACTCAACTTGAACCAGGCATGCGAGTCATGCACGTAATTATCAAAGAAGTTCAATCCAGCGTCCGACAATGGCGGAGCGGTTTTCCACCAAGTCGCGATCTCCTCCCATTCGTGCTCGTAGTCATTTCCAAAACCTGGCTTTTGCTTCTGCGGCTTGAACCCTTTTCCTTTACCTGCGTACCACTCTTCAAAGTCCTTGATTTCTTCCTCAAATTCCAGATTCGCGCTATGCAGATCGTTCTTATCGAAATTAGTGGCGCGCTTGTAGCTGTCGGTCCTTTCCAACGGCGTCGGGCCGTTTACGCGCCGCGCCAAATGCCACAGAATTTGATTCTTCCCTTGCTCCCGCATGATGTCGGTCAGCGTGCCACTGGTAACAGTGCATGTGGCCAGGTAGTCATTTACCGCCTTGATCGTGGCAGGTGAAATTTCAAATTTATCTTGAACCTTGGGGGGAGCCAAATCCAACTTCAATGGAACACCCGCCAGTCGTGCCTCGTGATACATGTAAAGCAACGGAACACGCGCCAGCATATCTGATCCGAGTTCGTCTTCGCCGCGCCCTTGCTCCTTCGGACAGTAGCCGGAACCCAAGTCCGAGTGCACGCCAGGGAATATCATTTCCTCAGCATTAGCAGGGGTACTCTGTCCGATCGAAATGGAATCAACCGGAAAACTTCGACGCACCTCATGCGCCGACACTAGGTGCAGGCATCGCAGTCCCCCTTGTATGCGCAAGCTGTCCTCTGCATCGGCCCAGGCGCCGTGACCGTCAAATCGCCCAAGAAGAGTACTGTCGCCCATCGTATTGGCGATTCCCACCGATGCCACGGTATCAAACAATCCTAGGAAATCGAACTGCACCTCAAATCCGCCCAGGCTTTGAGCATGGCCGCGGCCACTGAGACGAGCGTCAAGTTCGCACAAGCTCATCAACCAATTGGCAAAAGCACGCGCCTGCGCAGCACCGCGTGAAAAACCGAACATGGAGATGTAGATCTTCTGAACGTGCGCTGGATCCTTCTTCTTCGGTTCACACGCGGCCGGGTCTGGCCAATGAATCGAGACCTGTGAGTGCAAGCGCTTCAACAGCTCTTCAAACACCGCCTTGGTATCTTTGCCCTGATTCTCTGCGTCGCTATAGCTCTGAATGTGGCGGGACTGCATTTTCGTCCGCTGCCACCTCGTCAATTCGATACGCCCCATCTCCGATAGGGTCTCGTCAGGAGAGAGTAGCGGGGAACCGTGAAAATAGCGATGAACATTGTTTATCGCCTGAATCAATGTCCACTTGATACGATCCTCCCCGCGAGCGCCGAACCCCGCGCCCGTCGTCAAATCCTTCCCCTTGCCTGTATCTTTCACAGCGTCAAACGGCGAACCCACGCCTGGCACATAGACCCTGAAAAAATGCTTGTAGTCATCTGGTCTAAGCGTCCAGTCCGAGTCTGCAGGCAAAACCCCGGGGACACTCTGACCAGGGAAGCAGTCATATAGGCGCGCCACATTGGATTGATTTTTTGCTGCCGCACCCAAGACGTAGTTATTCTTTGTTCCGTCCAAAAAGAAGCCAAAAAACAAGTTTGTTTGACACCGCAGTTCTAATACCTCCCGCTTCTCATTGTTCGTTATTGTTCGTTGTTCACCTACGTTAAAAAAAATCTTCCAGTCTATCGCTTCTGTAAACGCATCTGGTATCAACGGACATAGACGAGCGCTCATGGTCGATTCTCCAGCAGCCGTTGAACCTTTTTTTCAGAGGTGCGTTTCATATCTTCAAATCCCTCCCGAACGTATTCCAGATACCTTACGTCATCAGGACCGCTAAATTCTTGCACCGACTTCGGCTGATACTTTTGATCAAGCGCCCATGATTCGGCAACCAATTTCTTAGGGGAAGTTTTCAACTCTTCCAGAGCCTCGTTGGCAGTATCAAGCGCACCTTGTGCCAACTTCATATATTGCCCCCATCGCTGCCGTCTATATTCCAAAGAAGGTACTGGCCATCCCTTGACGGTACCTGGCCATCTAGCATGATTAGGCTGGAAATCGCTGGAGATCACGCTCAGCGCACCGTCGCCGGCACGAACCACCCATAGCTCGCCGGCCTTGCCATCAACATACTCTGGCACTTCGACAATTTTGGTTTCAGTGATATCTGGTCCCGCTTTATTAGGCGAAAGCCGGGCGCTATGGACGGCTTGTACTTTGATCTGAATACCGGGACGCCATGTCCGAGGAAGGCTGTAGCAGCACATGATTCCGCCTGCCTCGTACGGTCCGATGCTCTCCCCGCCACCTTTGTTCGAACTATCCAGAGGATCTTCAACGACGTAAGAAAAGTCGTCGCCGCTATAGTTCACTCCGTGGATACTGACAGGCACAGTTCCATTCCCGCACACGCCAATCGACGGCAGCACGAACAGACCTGTCACCAGCAAGCTTCTGGAACCGCGCAGCACACGCTGAATTATCAACTTCATGTCTTTCCCATATCTATTCAACAGCAGCGACACTTTGTCGCCACTCGATCATTCTTTTAGCCATCACCATCTCGTCCGGCAGCACGGAATGTGCCAGACACTCCTCACACCAATCGATCAGCAAATTCTCATCCAGAGCGTGCGCCTCTGCGATACGCAGCGCCTGAGAAATCGTAGCGTGCAAATGGGACGGTTTCGCATCCGGCAAATGCTTCCGGCAAGAGATACGAACCAGCATAGAATCTACCTCGTTATCGTTGACCATCACCCCGAACTGGCCGTCATCGAGCTCAGGCCGATCCTTGACAACAGGACTATCCACCGTCGCAACAGGCAGCTCCTTCCATCCCCCTTCGCGATCGATGTACGCCCATCGCGTTGCCGGGCCGGTCAATTGTGCCCGTTGATCGGCGTGCAGCGCAGCGAAAATTCCAGGTAATCGGCGCGTATCCGGAAAACGGAAATTAAACCTTTGCCCGTCCGAGTAGATCACACACCAGGCAGCCAACCGTTCGGTCAACCGCGTCAGTGTCTCTTCGGTCTCGATTACGCTAACCATCGGCGAGCCACTGCATTGCCCCAATACTTTGTCGAGACCAGCTACCGCTGCGTCGTGCCGTACTAGAAATGGCGACACATCGCGCACCTTGTCTGAGCAAGCGGGCAGGGTCTCAAACAGTAGCGTCATCTCCGTTGCCGGTACCGCCTTTCGAACTTGACGATACAGACCGGGAACAAATGCCCCGTCGATCAAGAGGTAGATTTGTGTATGTTCGCCAAGCTGGCTTGCCCGCTCATGCAAGTCAGTTAGCCAGTTTTCGTGGTAAGTATCGATGAGCATGTTTTATTCAACAACTGTAAAGGCAGCCCCTGCGGCAAGTGACTTCTTCAGGCACTCGACGCAGATACTATTTGGCAGGCCTGGCATTGGATACGGCATTTTCACTGGCCCCGAAAAATTCTTGGTCCCCGCATGAATCGTGATCTTGCCAGGACACTGCACCGTGATGTTGCCACCATCGATGGTGATATTGGCGCCGCCCGCCGTCGACAGCGTGATGCTCTTGGCAGCGGCCCAATCCACGAAGGCATTAGCGCTAACGACGTTGACCTCGTCACGCGCCTGCACCTTCAGCACATCCGCTTGTGCCTGGATATCGATGGCATCCTTGGCCGCGATCATTTGCACGCCAATTTTGTTCTCGCCCGCTTTGACCGCACCACCCAGCACGCCGATCGCCTGCTTGGTTTGCACGCGCAACTGGCCGCCGCTGACGAACTGCGTATCGGCGCCGCTCATCAAAGCGATCGTTTCACCGTTGGACATCTGCACCGCCTGCCCCGCCGTCACGCTCAAACCGGCCTTGCCGCTGACGGCGATAATCGGCGAGCTGGCCTGCGGTAGTTGATCATCGCCCGGCGCTGTCTTCTTCGCTCCTGCATCGGCCTTGGCCGCATCCAGGCTGGCATTGCCCACCATGCCCGACACCGCAGTCAACATCGCTTTCAACGGCGCCGACTTGTCGTCCAGCACGCTCTCATCTGCCTTGGTCGCGCCGATGTGAGTGGCCAGCGCCACCGTCTCATGCGTCCTGGCCGCATCACTGAACGTCTGCCCCAGCTGCACCGCCTGCTTCAGCAGCGCGATGCCGGCCGTGTTATCGCCCATCGGCTCGCGCTCGCTGGCGCTGTGACGGATCGCATAGCTCGACACCAGCAAGCCGCCGGCAGCACGCACCGCGCCATACGCATCGGTGCGCAGCTCGGCGCCCTGCCCGCGCAGACTGCCGCGATAGTTGTCGGCGCTGTGGATCAGATGGCCCAGCGTCAACTCACTGGCCGCATGCGTCGAGCGCAGCTGCACGCGCCCCTGCGCGTCGGTATCGTCGAACAGCAGCTGGTTGTAGCCGGACGCGCCAAACTCCTTGCTGCGCACGCCCCACTGCGCCGCCGCGTTGCCGTGGCCGGCCGTATCGGCGGAAGCACCGTGCCACAAGGGACTGTTGCCCGCCGCCAGATTCCCTTGCGCGGAAGGCGCATGATCGCTGGCCGGCTTGAACACCGCAGCCTGACTGTCGCCGGCCGCCTGCCCCGCCGTGGTTGGCGCCACGCCACCCTCGCCCTGGCCGTTGTACAAGGCGCCGAGGATGATGGGCCGGTCGATATCATTCTCGATGAACTGCACCAGTACTTCCTGCCCCACGCGCGGCAGGAACTGGCTGCCCATGCCGCCGCCTGCCGAACGCTGCGCGACGCGCACCCAGCAGGTGGCGTCGCCGCTGTCCTGCCAGTGATAACGGATGCGCACGCGGCCCAGCGCATCGCAATGGAGCTCGTCGGCGCCGGCCGGCTGGTCCAGGCCATCGGCCCCGATGACGATTGCGCTTTGCGCGCCCGAAGCGGTTGGCTTGGGATGGTTGCGGCCATCGCTGCCCGGCAGCTGCGGACGCCAGATCACATCGGCGGCAACCGCCTCAAAACTGTTGGCGTAACCGGTACTGCGGGCCTGCTCGATCACCAGCGCAAAGTCGGCGTCGCGTTGCGGCGCCAGTTCTTCCAGCAGCTCCGGAATGGGGCCGAACAGCTCAGCCAAACCCTGCTGCGCCGGCGACGGCAAGTTGTTGACACCAACGCTGGTCACACGCAACACGGTATAGGCCGGCACGGCAGCGCCCTCGGCCGAAGCCAGCGGCCCCTGCGTGACATTCACGCGCCGCCCGGCGGCCATGGTGCGCACCGTCGATCGGCCACGCCACATTTGGCTGCGCGCTTCCCGTCCCTGCATCTGCAATTCGGCGTAATGCTGCGCCAGCCCGCCGTCTGCATAGGCGTATTGGCCGGGCACGTCGAAGCTCTCCAACGCCGGCAATTTCTCGTACTGCTGCAAGGCGGGCGCACTGGCGCTGACGGCCTTCTTGGCCCTGTAATCGTAGCTGAGCAAACTGGTCAGCGTAGCCAACACACTGCACCGGGCCTGCAAAGCCTGGATGGTGTCTTGCTGCTCGCCGGCGCGTACGCCGTGGAAGCGGATGCCGCCACCAGCCTCGCTGCTGGCGTCTTCCGGCACCGCGCTGAGCTGGCTGCTGTCGGCGAACAGCACCAGGCCCAGGCCGTCCTCGCTTTCCTCGAAGCGCCAAACCAGGCCCTCCTCGGTCAGCAGGCGCAACACAAAATCGTAGTCCGATTCACGGTACTGGCAGCAATAGCTGCGCGCCGGCACCTCGGCCAGGAAGCTGTCGACCTCTTCGCTCCAGCGCCATTGCGCCAGCGGCTGATAGGTTTCAAAGACCGATTCAACGATCTCGATCACCGTCTTGTCTTGCCATACGCGGCTGTTGCGCACCTGGCTCAGGCGCCACAGCCACGGCGTCAGCCGCAAACGGAAGCGCGCCAGGCCGCCTTCGCTGCCCAGCATGGCCGCCTGCGTGATGTCGCCGCTGAAGCTGGTCCGGCTGCCGTCCACCAGGCTCACTTCCAGGCTGGCCGGCTTGCCCAGCAACGGGCCCAGCTCGACATGTGCGTTGGTCGACAGCACGATAATGTCGCGCGCGCCCGTGCCCTGCACCACGTCGTCGGCGGAAAAAGCTTCCACCAGCAGACCGCCGGCACCGAGGTCGGCGTCTTCATCCCCCAGCTTTAGCGCATACAGCCGCGTGGCGCTGGAAAATTGCGCCAAGGCTGTCGTGATCTGTTCCAGTAAGGCGACACTCATGAGTTCGATGCGGTCTTGGCCCCGGGAGGCGCCTTACATTCAGGCTCTTTCCTGGCGTCGGCCGCGCACAGGCGCGCGCGGCACTGTTCTTCGCCGGCGGCGTTGTACTGCTTGCAGGTCTTGAGCTGCTCGGCAGGCGTGCTGGTCTTCTTAACCGGCGGACGCGCCTGCAAATGCGCCATCAATGCGGTGATCAGCGTTACGTCGCTGTCCGGCTGCTTGGCTGCCTGCCTGGCCTTGGCCGCCGCCGTTTTCTGGGCCAGCTTGACGTTGCCAGATTTGTGCTCGGCCCTGCGTTCGGGCTTGTGCTCAGTCTTATGTTCGGGCTTGCGCTCAGCCCTGGCCAACTGCGGCGCCTTCGGCTGCGGCCGTTCCAACGCCTGCGTCAGTTCGTCGGTAGCGGCCTTGGGCTTGGCTGGCGCGGTCAGCATTTCCTTCAGCGACGGCAACTTCTCGGATACCGGCGCCACGACAGGCGCCTCTTCCAGGATCGTCGCGGCCGACACTTCGGGCTCGGCCGGCGCAGCCGCAACGGTTACCGGCTCGGCCGGCGCCGCGACCACCGCGAACGGCACACTGTCCTCGTCAGGCGTATTGCTCATCCAGGCCAGCGCGCCGCCCACCGCCGCCAGCACGCCGACACCCACCGTACCCCAAATCATCAAACCGCCAGGTCGCTTGCCTGGACTGCGCGCCACGGCGCCTCCGGGCGAAGGCGGTTTTTTGTCCAAGGCGCTCAGAATGCGCTGGCTGTCCACCTTCGCTTGCTGTTCCGAAGAAAGCAGACTGGGCCGGCCTCCCTTTGAAGGGCGATCGTCTTGACGTTGCAAAATGTACTCCTTGTTAATTTCGCATTACTTTACGCGATTCAAGGAAAATGCGACGCCTCTTACAAAGTCAACCGTGCGCACCCCGGATTTCCGTCGTTTCACAGGGCGATTTCAATCGTGCGCTGGATTGTCATAACTGTAAGATATACTCAAAGCAATGCTTTATGGACACTATTGATGCAACTTTATGCTGAAGAGGAACTGTCGTGCTGATACTGGCAATCGCACTCTATTTTGTACTTGCCTGTTTGATCAGCTGGATGGTCCTGTTTCCGGCCGGACGCGAATTCGTGCTCGACGCGCTCGCTGGCGCCGGACAGCGGCTGCAGCAGCGCATGGGCCGGATCGCCCAGCGCCGCCAACAGGACGCCAGCGCGCTCGGCCGCACCGGACGCGCCTCGGCCGGCGAAGTCGCCTCCTTCCTGCGCCAGCACTATGCGTTGTGCCTGGGCGGCGCGGCGCTGATCTGTGTGCCGCCGCTGCTGGCGCTGTTGATGAGTTCAAAAAGCACGCTGCGCGGCTACGACACCTCGACCAGGGAAGTCAACACCCAAGTCGCCGATCTGCTGCAAGGCGAGCAGCTGGTGCCGCCGCAGGCGCTGCCGCCGCTGGTGTTTGCCTCGGCCGAAGTGGCGCTGGAGCGGCCGATGCTGGTTTCCGCAAGCCGCGACTGGGCCTTGATGGACGCCGCCTACGCGCAGCGGCTGCTGATGGCCTTCAAGATCATGAAGGAGAGGCACGGCTACGACATGGCGATCCTGGAAGGCTACCGCAGCCCGGAACGCCAGAACAGGCTGGCCGCGATGGGGCCGAACGTCACCAACGCGGCGGCGTTCCAGAGCTGGCACCAATACGGCCTGGCCGCCGACTGCGCGTTTCTGCGCGACGGCAAGCTGGTGATCTCGGAAAAGGATCCGTGGGCGATGCGCGGCTATCAGCTCTACGGCGAAGTGGCCGAGTCGCTGGGCCTGACCTGGGGCGGACGTTGGAAGATGATGGACTTCGGGCACACGGAACTGCGTATGCCCGGCGTGATGAAACGATAAGGTACAGCTAAAAATGGCGGCATGGCTCAAAAATTTGATGATGGTGCCTCTGGCGTTCGGCGCCAGTTGGCTGGGCGCCGTCTGGTACTGGCGCGCGAACAACCGCGTGCCGGCCACCGGCGACCTGGCGCTGTACCTGCTGGTGCTGCCGCTGGCGCTGCTGGCCGCGTTCTGGCTGGGCCGGAAAATCTATCGCGCCATCAGCGCTCCCGCAGCCGGCGCGGCCAGCGGCGACGCTGCCGCACAAAGCGTCGCCCCGGCGGAACCGGCGCACGAACCATCGCTGTCGCTGGTGGCCGCAGCCGTGCGCGCACCGCATGGCATGTCGCCCGTTGAACTGAGCGCCACGCTGGCCGACAACAACCCGCGCCCCGAGCTGGACCCGGAACTGATCGACGCCTATGGTTACCCGATCATGAGCGCCCGCATCGCCGACCTCGATACCGAAGCGCTGCGCGCCGAAATGTCGGACTGGCTGACCGCCAACGCATTGCCCTCCCACTTCAGCGACGAACAGTGGCGCGCACTGAGCGCGGGCAGCGAAGTAGTGACCGAGCTGTCCGGCCACCTGGCAGGCCACGCCCAGCTCGAGGCCCACGCCGGCCACATCGCACAACGCCAACCATCGCCGCTGCCGATGCTGCAACTGCATCCTGTGTGGCCGCCCGAATGGAAACCCGAACAGCGCCAGGCCACCGCGCTGTGGTTCCGGCACCTGGCGATCCAGGCGGGATGGCCGGAAGACCGCATCACCGCCGCCGCCGATCGCGGCGCAGCCGACACCGAAGCCGGCAGCGTGCTGGCGCGGCTGCTGTCGGACCAGCCGCCGGCGCTGGCAATGGTCGTGGCTTGCGGTTCCCACATCGGCGCCGACAGCGTCGAAAGCATGGACAACGCCACCGCGCTGTTCAACTCCAGCCACCCGCAAGGCCGCATCCCCGGCGAGGGCGCCGCCGGACTGCTGCTGGCCGACGCCGCCCAGGCCAAGCTGCTGGCCTACGGCGCCGAGCTGCCGCAATTGCTGGCCATGAGCAGCGGCCAGCTGCCTCATTCCGCCGACACATCCAGGCGCTCCAGCGCCGAGCTGCTGCAAGAGCTCAGCGCCAAGGCGCTGCTCGGCGCCGGCCGCGAGGCATCCTCCATCGCCCTGATCGCCGCCGATACCGACCACCGCACCACCCGCGTCATGGAGTTGATGGGCGTGGTATCGGCCTCGACGCCGCAACTCGATCCTGGCGTCGATGTCCTCAGCGTGGGCGCCAGCTGCGGCAGCTGCGGCGGCGTCACCTGGCTGACCGCGCTGGCACTGGCGCGGCAGGAAGCCGAGAACCGCAACGCCGCCATCCTGTGCATCAGCAATCTTGACCCGTTCCGGCGCTACGTCGCCGTGATCGGCCCCGCCGTTGCCGTACCTGTTTGACTTTGACGAATTTTTCTAGAGCCCCAATCATGATGCAAAAAACCTGGCAATTCCTGACGACCCGCAACAGCCTGATCGTGATCGGCTGGGTGGCCTTCGCCGCCTGTTTGCTGATCGCCGCCGCCATCTTCCAGTGGCCGGCCAGCGTCGCCTGGACCGTGCTGGCGATCGCGCTGCTGTTCGGCGCCGTGGTCTGGCTATGGCGCCGTCAACGCCGCCAGCGCGCCGCCGCGCAACTGGGCGACATGCTGGAACAGCAGGTCAACAAGTCGTCAGCCAAACCCGATCCGGCCCAGCGCCAGGAGACGGACGTGATCCGCAAGCGCCTGCTGGACGCCATCTCCACCATCAAGGGCTCGAAGATAGGCCAGTTCTCCGGCAACGCCGCGCTGTACGAACTGCCGTGGTATATGGTGATCGGCAATCCGGCCGCCGGCAAGAGCACGGCCATCGCCAGCTCCGGCCTGCAGTTCCCGTTCGCCGACACCAAAATCGTGCAAGGCGTGGGCGGCACCCGCAACTGCGACTGGTTCTTCACCACCGACGGCATCCTGCTCGACACGGCGGGCCGCTACTCGGTCGTCGATGAAGACCGCGGCGAGTGGTTCGGCTTCCTCGACCTGCTGAAAAAATACCGCAAGAAGGCGCCGATCAACGGCGTCATCATCGCCGTCAGCATCGCCGAACTGACGCGCAACCGCCCGGAATTCGCCATCAACCTGGCCAAGAACCTGCGCCAGCGCGTGCAGGAACTGACCGAGCGCCTCGAAGTGCATGCGCCGGTCTACGTGGTTTTCACCAAGGCCGACCTGATCACCGGCTTCAACGAATTCTTCCAGGACGCCGAACGCGGCGAGCGCGACAAGATCTGGGGCGCCACCCTGCCCTACAGCCAGTCCACCACCAGCGAACAGATACTCGACCAGTTCGACGCCCGCTTCGATGAGCTGTACGACGGCCTCAAAGACCTGAGCCAGGCCAATATGGCGCTGCAGTGGCGCGAACGCATGCCGTCCGGCGTGTTCACCTTCCCGCTGGAATTCAGCTCGATCAAGCCGTCGCTGCGCGCCTTCATCGCCACGCTGTTTGAAGAAAACCCTTTCCAGTTCAAGCCCGTATTCCGTGGCTTCTACTTCACCAGCGCGCTGCAGGAAGGCGAATCGGTCTCCGCGTCCTCGCACCGCGTGGCGCAGCGCTTCGACCTGAAACTGCAACCGCAGGAACACGAGGAAACCCACCAGCAGCAGGGCTACTTCCTGCTCAACCTGTTCCGCAAAGTGATCTTCGCGGACAAGGACCTGGTCGCCCAATACGCCAGCCCGACCAAGACGCGCATGCGCTACGCCGCCTTCTTCGCCGCCACCGCCTTCGTCGGCCTGGCGCTGGCCGGCTGGAGCTGGTCGTACATGAACAACCGCCAGCTGGTCGCCAACGTCCAGGCGGACCTGGACCAGGCCATCAAGGTGCAGCAGAACCGCATGGACCTGCAATCGCGCTTCCAGGCGCTGGAGATCCTGCAGGACCGTATCGAACAGCTCGACGCCTACCATGAGCACCGCCCGCTGTCGCTGGGCCTGGGCTTGTACCAGGGCGACCTGCTGGACCGCAAACTGCGCGAAGAGTACTTCGCCGGCGTGCGTGAAGTCATGCTCAAGCCAGTGGGCCAGTCGCTGGAAGCCTTCCTGGCGGAAGTCAACAGCGGCGCCGCGCAGCTGCAACCGATGGCCAAGCCGGTGACGGCGACGGCAACCACCGCCGTCGGCGGCGCGGCGGTCGACGCCACGGCTTCCGCAGCCCCGGTCAACAACGGCGCCACCCAGTTCAAGGACGCCTCGCCCGCCAACGCGGAAGACGCCTACAACGCGCTGAAAACCTACCTGATGCTGAGCGATAAATCGCGCGCCGAAGCCGGCCACCTGAACGACCAGCTGACCCGCTTCTGGCGCGTCTGGCTGGACGGGAACCGTGGCGCCATGCCGCGCGAGCAGATGATACGCAGCGCCGAACGCATGATCTCCTTCTACCTGGCGCAGATCAACGACACCTCGTGGCCGCAGATCGACGGCAAACTGGCGCTGGTCGACCAGACCCGCGACAACCTGCGCCGCGTGGTGCGCGGCATGCCGGCGCGCGAGCGCGTCTACGCCGACGTCAAGGCCCGCGCAGCGACCCGCTTCCCGTCGATGACGGTGGCCCGTATCGTCGGCGACCAGGACAAGGAACTGGTACTGGGCAGCTACGCCATCCCCGGCAGCTTCACGCGCCAGGCGTGGGAAGGCTTTGTGCAAGAAGCTTTCCGCGACGCGGCCAACCGCGAAATGCAGAGTGCCGATTGGGTGCTGAAGACCTCCTCCAAGGACGACCTGACGCTGGAAGGCAGCCCGGAACAGATCCAGAAATCGCTGGTGGAGCTGTACAAGAACGACTATGCCAAGGAATGGGATAAGTTCATTCAAGGCGTGACCATCCGCGACCTGGCAGGCTTCGACAACGCCGCCGCCGCGATGAACCGTCTGGGCGATCCGCAAACCTCGCCGATCAACAAGCTGGTAGCAACGGTCTACGAACAGACCTCGTGGGATAACCCGTCGCTGCTGGACGCCGGCCTGCAACGCGCGCAACGCGGCGTATCCGGCTGGTTCCGCGAGACCATCCTGCGCCAGAAGCCGTCGCAACTCAACATCAACGTCAGCAGCTCCGGCAACGTGCAGAACGCCGCGCTGCCACTGGGCCCTGTCGGCCGCGAGTTCTCCGGCGTCGCCCGCCTGGTAGTCACCAAGGACAAGGACGCATCGCTGATGCGCGGCTACATGGAGCAGATGTCCAAGCTGCGCACCCGCTTCAACCAGATCAAAAACCAGGGCGATCCGGGCCCAGGCGCCAAGCAGCTGATGCAGCAAACGCTGGACGGCACCGGTTCCGAGCTGGCCGACGCGCTCAAATACGTCGACGAGCAAATGCTGACCGGGATGACCGATGCGCAGAAACTGGCGATCCGCCCGTTGCTGGTGCGTCCACTGATGCAGACCTTCGCCGTCATCGTCAAGCCGACCGAGACCGAAATCAACAAGGTATGGATCGCGCAGGTGCTGCAACCGTTCAGCAAGAACCTGGCACTGAAATATCCGTTCGCGACCGAATCGCGCGCGGAGGCCACCAACGCCGAAATCGGCGAGATCTTCGGACCGGATGGCGCCATCGCCAAGTTCTTCAACACCACCATCGGACCGTTGGTGGTGCGTCGCGGCGATTCGCTGAGCGCCAAGACCTGGGCAGATATGGGCGTCAACCTGGCGCCGCCAGTGGTGGCGGCCTTCCCTAACTGGATCGCTCCGCTGTCGGCGGCCGGCGTTGCCAACACCGCGGCGGCCAGCGGCGGCGATGCGCAGACCATGTTCGACTTGCAGGCGCTGGGCGCCGTCGGCGCGAGCGAGTTCACCATCGAGATCGACGGCCAGTCGCTGCGCTGGCGCGGCCAGCCGCAGCCTTGGGTGCACATGGCCTGGCCGAATCCGCAAGGCGTGCCTGGCTCGAAGATCACCGCGATCACGCCGGAAGGCCGCGTTGTCAGCCTGTTGAGCGAGCCTGGCCACTTCGGCCTGAAGAAAATGATCGACGCCGCCAAGCGCAAGCGCAAGGACAATGGCGAGTTTGAACTGAGCTGGGACAACGCCGGCGTGGTCGTCACCGCCAACCTGAAGATCGTCACCACCACGCAGGCCCCGGCGCCGCAGCCGGTGCAAGCGGCGCAAGGCTTCAAGCGCCTGCGCCTGCCGGAATCGATCATTGCCGCCGGTCAGCTCCCGGCGCCAGCTGCGGCACCAGCTGCGCCGGCGGGAGCGCCCGCGCCCAAGCCGCTAGCCGCGCCGTCGCGCACCGCCGCCGCCACCTCGGGAGCCGTTCAATGAGCCGCGGCGCAACGCCCATCAGCATCGGCTACTTCGGCAAGATTCCAAGCCGGGGCGACTTCGTCAAAGGCAGCGACAGTCCGGCACTGATCAAGGTGCTGGACGACTGGCTGTCGCAGGCGATGGACCTGATGAGCACCGACGCCCGCTGGAAATTGAACTACGACGCCGTCGCGCCGCTGCACTTCGCCTTTGTCGGACCGCGCCGCCGGCACGCCGTCGCCGGCCATATTGTCGCCAGCAGCGACCAGTCCAGCCGCCGCTACCCCTTCCTGATGATGGGCGCGATGGAAGTGGCCGAACCGACCGCCTTCGTGGAGAACTCCCCGCTGGTGCTGACGCGCCTGTGGAACCGCCTTGAAACGCTGACCAACGGCGTACGCGAAGCGGGCGATCCCACGCTGCCGCTGCAAAGCGCCGCCAACCACATGATCGAACTCGATCTGCGTTCGGCCGCCTACGATGCCGCCTTCGAGGACTTCCTTGAACTGCAGACCGTGGGCGCGCTCGACGCCATGCTGGCGCAGACCGGCTTCAAAGGCACGGTGCGGCAGATCCTGCTGGCCCTGGGCATGCTGCTGCAACCGGTCATGGCCAGCAGCTCCAGCCGGCTGGAGAAAAGCCTGCTGCTGCCGCTGCCGACCGATCCGATGTACCGCAACCTGGTAGCCGCCTTCTGGATGCACCTGATCACGCCATTCCTGGCGCGCGCCGATTTCGAACTGGCGCTGTTCGTCACCCGCATCGAGCAGCGGCCATCGCTGGTGCTGGGCTTCAGCGGCGCCTCGGCGCAGACGCTGCGCGCGATCATGGATCCGCGGGCGGCGCTGGAGCACCACATCGACTTCGAACAACTCGATTGGGTGGAAGAGCAGATCGACTCCGACTACGGCGTCAAGAAACTGTCCACCTATCTGGCGCAAGCCAACCTGTCACTCAAGTCCGCGCTGGATTCCGTCGGCGCGGCGTTTATCGGAACCTGACCATGCGCTCTAACCAAATCATCGCCAACGCCCTGCTGGCCGCCCTGTGCGCGCTCAGCGCCGCCGGCGCCAGCGCCCAGAATCCAGGCCTGGCGCCTGCCGCGCCGGAGCCGGGCCAGGTACTGGCCAGCGGCACCGTGCCGGATGAAGGCAGCAAGGCCGCCGTACTAGCCAAGCTGCGCGAAGTCTACGGCGCCGACAAGGTGGTCGACCAGATCGCCATCGGCCCGGTAGCCATGCCGGCCAACTGGAACGGCTACGTGCAAAAGCTGATCACCGCTGACCTCAAGCAGATCAGCCGCGGCCAGCTGAAGATCGACGGCAGCAACGTCAGCCTGCGCGGCGAAGTGGCCAACGAATCGGTGCGCCAGCGCATCGCCAGCACCGTCGCCACCAGCCTCAATCCGACCTACACCGTCAACAACGGCCTGCGCGTATCGGCGGCCGACCAGAGCATCCTGGACACCACGCTAGCCAACCGCACCGTCGAATTCGAGAGCGGCAAGGCGACACTGACGCCGGCCGGCAAGGCTATTCTCGACGAGATGCTGGCTGCGCTGCTCAAGCTTAAAGGCCGCAAGGTCGAGATCATCGGCCATACCGACAGCGCCGGCCTGCGCGCCACCAACCTGGGCCTGAGCCAGGCGCGCGCGGAGACGGTCAAGACCTACTTCGCCAACCACGGCCTGAACGACGACCTGCTGACCGCCAGCGGCCAGGGGCCCGACCGGCCTATCGCCAGCAACGACAGTGCGGACGGACGCGCGCGCAACCGCCGCATCGAGTTCCGCATGGCCCAATAAACAATCAGAGGACATCATGTTTTCAGCAGAGCAGTTATTAATCCCCATCAGCGACAGCCGCCCATCCGGCGAGGACCTGTCCTTCTCGACCGACCTGGACGCCATCGGCCAGGCGCGCAAGTATGACGACCCATCGCTCGATCAAGGCGAATGGGTGACGGAATTGAAGGAAGCGGACTGGGAGTTCGTCGTCAAGCGCTGCTCGGCGTTGTTGACGGAAAAGAGCAAGGACCTGCGCCTGGGCGTCTGGCTGACCGAAGCCGCCGCCAAGCAGCATCACCTGCGCGGCCTGGCCGAAGGCTATCGCCTGTTGGCGGGCTTGTGCGAGCAGTATTGGGACATTGGCCTGTTCCCGGAAGCGGACGGCGGCGACAACGACCAGCGCATCGGCAATTTAAGCTGGATATTGGCACGCACCCGCACACTGATCCGCGAGCTGCCGCTGACGGAAGGCCGCAACACGGCCTACTCCACCGTCGATTTCGAGTACGCCCGCAAGCGCGCCACCGGCAGCGACGATCAATCCGGTGCGCCCAAGCTGGCGGACATGGAAGCGGCCAAGCGCTCCAACTCCGCGCAGTTTTGCGCCAAGTTTGCCGCAGACGCGCAGTACTGCATGGACGCCTTGCTGCAACTGGAGAAAGCGGCGGACGCAAAACTCGGCCAGGACAGCCCGGGCTTCTCGGCCGCCCGCGACGCCGTGCAATCGATGCTGCACGTGATGCCGGCGGCGGCCATATCCAATGGCGCCGAAGCGCTCGCCGACGACGTCGCCGAAGACGACCAGCAGCCCGCGCACGCGGACAACGGCGCAGCGGCGCCCCAGCAACGCGAAGGCGCCTCCGGCCCGATCCGCAACCGCACGCACGCCATCGCACAGCTGCGGGCGGTAGCGAAGTTCTTCCGCGATACCGAGCCGCATAGCCCGGTCTCCTACTTCGCCGAAAAGGCCGCCACCGCCGGCGAACAAGACCTGCACACCTGGCTGCGCTCCGTCATCAAGGACGAAGGCTCGCTCTCCCACATCGAAGAGATGTTGGGAGTGCGACCTCCCAACTAACTCCCCGTCATTCCCGCGCAGGCGGGAATCCATACACAGCACGCCCGCCTGCGCCGCATGGGTTCCCGCCTGCGCGGGAACGACCGTGGGCGGGCTAGTCGCCGACCAACTGGACGGCTTCTACCTGCTTGTAGCCGTGTTGGACGTTGTTGGCGATGGTGATCTTGACGCCTTTGACTTTATAAGCAGTCTTGTCGAAGGTACGCACGAACCAGGTGCGGTTGCCGCGCCTGTCCTGCTTTACCTCGCTGATGCCGGACCAGATGGTGTTCCACTTGCCATCCTCGTCCTGCAATTCCACCTTGTTCACCGCCTCCACGCCGTCGCCGCCGGGTATGATCACCCGCACCTCGGTCGCGTTGACCGGCTTGGCAAAGCCCAGCTCCAGCCAGTCGAATCCCTTGTCCTGATTGTTATTACTCCAACTGCGGTCGTCCGACGGGCCGGCGGCGTTCTTGGCCAAATTGGACTCCGACGGCTCCCGGCCATTGTCGTCGCCGAAGGTCGAACTGGCCTTCGCGGTCGCGGCCCACTGCCCCTTCGGGTCGTTCAGATATTTGTCTTCCATCGTGCCGTAGTCGAGCAAGGCCTGCTTCTTGGCCATCTCCTCCTGCTGCTCGGTCAGTTGCGCGGCAGCTGGAGGCGGCGCGGCTGGCGCAGCTGCCGGCGCTGGCGCAGCGGCGACCGGCGCCTCTTCCTGCTTGTCCTTCTTGTGGCAAGCGGTCATGATCAAGGTGGACATCAAGATCGCAATGGTGGCTTGGCGTTTCATAGTCATCATTCTCCTTATTTAACGGTGTATTTAAACTGTCCCTGCTTGTTGGCGCTGACCTTGATCTTGCTGATCGCGGCGCCTTCGGCCATCTTGGTCAATACGGATTCGGCCACCTCCGGCAGCAGCGTACCGTTGAGGATATTGTCGACATTGCGGGCGCCGGAATCGACTTCCGTGCAGCGCGCCAGCACCGCTTCGATCAAGGCCTCGTCGTAGCTGAACTCCGCCTTGTGATTGACGCTGATGCGCTGCTCGATCTTGCCCAGTTTGAGCTTGATGATCTCCACCAGCACGTCGTCGGCTATCGGATAGTACGGAATCACCTTCAGGCGGCCCAGGAAGGCCGGCTTGAACTGCTTCATCAAGTGCGGACGAATCAGCTCCTCCAGCGCCGCCGGATCAGGCAGTTCGTCGCCGGTCTTGTTCAGGCAAGCCTGCATCATCGCGGCCGACGCCACGTTCGACGTCAGGATGATGATGGTGTTCTTAAAGTCGATCTCGCGGCCTTCCGCATCGTCCATCACGCCCTTGTCGAACACCTGGAAGAACAGCTCCATCACGTCCGGGTGGGCCTTTTCGACTTCATCGAGCAGCACCACGCTATACGGATTGCGGCGCACGGCCTCGGTCAACACGCCGCCTTCGCCATAGCCCACATAGCCCGGCGGCGAACCTTTGAGGCCGGAAACGCTGTGCGCCTCCTGGTATTCGCTCATGTTGATGGTGATGAGTTTGCGCTCGCCGCCGTACAGCACATCGGCCAGCGCCAGCGCGGTTTCGGTTTTGCCGATGCCGGATGGACCGACGAACAGGAACACGCCCTTGGGCTTGTTCGGATCGTCCAGGTTGGCGCGCGAGGTGCGCACGCGCTGCGCCACCGCTTCAATCGCGTGCGGCTGGCCCAGCACGCGCAGCTCCAGCATCGGCTTGAGGTTCAGCACCGTCTTGATTTCGTCCTTGACCATTTTTCCCAGCGGGATGCCGGTCCAGCCGGCGACGATCTCCGCCACCACATGACCATCCACCTGCACCGGCACCATCGGCGTTTCGCCCTGCAGCGATCTCAATTCCGTCTGCAGCGCCTGCAAATCCTTGCCCTGGCCCGCGCCGCCCTCGCCGCCGGCTTCCAGCACCACGCGCCCGGCCTTGATCTGCTCAGTCAGCGCCTTCTCCTTCTCCCAGCGCGCGGACAACTCGGCATGCTGAGCGGCGGCCTCCACACGGCTGGCTTCCAACTCCGCCAGACGCGCGACGTGGGCGCTGCCGCCCGTGCTCTGCTCACGCAACAGTGACACCGATTCCGCGGCGATGCGTTCCAGCTTGCGCGCCAGGTTTTCGATCAATGCAGGCTTGGCGTTCTGCCCCAGCGCGACTTTCGCGCAAGCCGTATCGAGCACGCTGATTGCCTTGTCCGGCAGCTGACGGCCCGTGATATAGCGATGCGACAGGCGCACGGCCTCGGTGATCGCCTCGTCGTACACGCGCACGCCGAAGTGTTTTTCCATCAGCGGCGCCATGCCCCGCAACATGGCGCAAGCCAGTTCCTCGCTCGGTTCCTCGACCTTGACGACCTGGAAGCGGCGCGCCAGCGCGGCGTCCTTTTCAAAATACTTCTTGTACTCACCCCAGGTGGTAGCGGCGATGGTGCGCAGTTCGCCGCGCGCCAGCGCTGGTTTCAGCAGGTTGGCCGCGTCGTTCTGGCCAGCCTGGCCGCCGGCGCCGATCATCGTATGCGCTTCATCGATGAACAGGATGATGGCGTGCGGGCTTTTCTTCACTTCGTCGATGACGTTCTTCAGACGATTCTCGAACTCGCCCTTGACGCTGGCGCCGGCTTGCAACAGGCCCATATCCAGCGTGTGGATCTCCACGCCTTTCAGCACGTCCGGCACGTCGTTCAGCGCGATGCGCAGCGCCAGGCCTTCCACCACGGCGGTCTTGCCGACGCCGGCCTCGCCGGTCAAGATCGGATTGTTCTGGCGGCGGCGCATCAGGATGTCGATGGTCTGGCGGATCTCCATGTCACGGCCGATCACCGGATCGACCTTGCCGTCGCGCGCGCGCTGCGTCAAATTGGTGGTGAACTGGTCCAGCGCGGGCGTCTTGGTCGCGGCCTCGGCCGACAGATCGCCGACCGGGTCACCATCCAGCTCTTCATGCTCGCCCCCCTGCGTGGCCACAACCGCTTCGTCGGAGCCGGCGGTCAGCTTGTCCAGGTTATGCTTGATCTGGTCCACTTCGAATTTCGCAAACAGCTTGGAGCCGCGATATGCCAGCTGCGCCAGCTCGGGCTCCGTCAACAGCGCTTGCAGCAAGTGGCCGCTGCGGATCCTGGCCTGCTGGCCCGCTTGCAGGTCCAGCGACGCGATCAGCCACGCATGCTCAAACAGCTTGGGCAAACGCTCCGAGAACACCGGCGTGCGGGAATTGCCCGTCTTCAGGCGCGCGATCTCCGCCTGCAAATCGGCTTCCAGCATGCTGACGCTGATACCGCTCTGCCGCGCGATGACGACGAAATCGCTCTTGGGCTGCTCAAGCAGCGCCAGGAACAGGTGTTCGATATCGACCTCGTACTGGCCCAGCGAGACGCACAGGCTGGCGGCGCGGGTGGCCGCCGTGCGGCTGGTGTCGTTCAGTTTTCCGATCAGTGTTTTCAGGTTGATGCTCATGATGGTTCCCTTATTTTTTATACTGTATGAATCTCATAGCGCACATCGGCGCGGTCTTGCGTCTGGACGTCGGTGACAAGGAAACTGTCCCACCCCAGTCGTCCGCCGACACGATCATCTTCCAACCTCGCACCCTGCACGTCGGCCGCGCGCAGCACCAGCCGCACCTCGTACTCCAGCGAGAGGCCGGTAAACATGGTCAACATGCTTTCCAGCGCCTTCGCCGCTTTACCGCCGGGCAGGAAGGACTCGTAGCCTTCGAGGTCCAGCGGGCCTATCACCAACCGCAATCGCAAATCGCGCTGCCACACGCGCGAACCGGCCATGGCGCCGGCGCCCAGCATGGCGTTGCCCAGGCCAAGCACTGTCTGCTGCTCCTGCGGCACGTCGTACCAGCAGCCGATGAACTGCTCGGCCTTGATCTTCTGGTTGAAATACTCCGACAGCACCTTCGCGATCTGCACCGCCGACGCAGGTCGCTGGCGCATGGCGGTGGCGAAGTAGCCGATCGACTCATCGAGCACGCCGTCGCCGTCGTCCGACAGGCGCATGCGCAGCGACTCGTTGCCCATGCCTGCCAGCGACAGCAGCAGCGGCAGGAAGGTATCCTTGCCGTCGACCTGATACTTCAGCTCCAGCCGGTACTTGCGCCAGGCCTCGTAGAACAAGGCCAGCGCGCGGTTGGAAAAGGTATCCAGGAAGGCGCGCGGGCCGTCGTCCTTTTCGTACAGCGCGTGCGCGGCGATGCGTTCCGTGTAATGCGCAGGCAGCGTGCCGCTGCTGCCCAGGAAGCCCATGAACGCTGGCGTGATGCGGATGTACTTCAGCTGCGTCGATTGCAGCGCCTCCGCCAGCGAGCGGGCGTCGGTCGGCACTTCGCGCGGTTCCGTCTGCATCGCTTCCAGCTGGCTGGCCGGGAAGTTGAGCGAGGTCGAATTCTGGAAGCGCAGGTAATTGGCGACAGCGCCCTCGCCCGGCGCGCCATGCCGCTTGAGCCACAGCTCCAGCATGCGCACAGCCTGGAAATACTCGAACCGGTACGGCTGCGCGAACAGCCGCTCGATTACAGCAGACTCAAATCGCCGCTTCGTGGCGTGCATCGCAACAGCTCCTCTCCAGATTTATTCGATACGATCACCAGTTGGGTGAAGCTGTTGGCGTGCACGTACAGGCCGAGAAAGCGTTCGATGATGTGGGCGAAAGCGTGGATGCCGCTACCGACGAAGGCTTCCTCGTCGATGTTCAGGCGCACCTCGATGCCGCGCACCAGGCAGGCGAACGGGTTCCCGGGAAGCCAGGTGTTGGCAGGCTTGTGCGCCACCGCCAGGATGCCGCCGATCTGGCGCTGAGACGATGGCGAGCGTGGCAGGTCGTACAGCGTCAGCATCTCGCGGAAGGCATCCAGGCCGCCGTCGGCCAGCGACAAATGGTTCAGCGACAGGTGCGAAATCAGGCGCCAGTGCGCGCCTCGGCCGCGCTCGAAACGGTGCGAGGACGTCGGCTTGCGCAGGAAGCTGATGGCGCGGACGCTGGAGCCGCCTTCCAGGAACAGGTCGCCGCCGCGCTGGCCGTAGCTCAGCGAGGCCGGCAGGTCGCGGTTGGTGCAGCTCAGCTCCAGGCTCAGGGTGTCGGTCTCCACCTCGGCCGGATCGAAGTCGATGTCGACGATGGAGATCTGGGTTTCGTAGCCGGGGCTTTTCTCGGCGATGATGTCGTCGCGCCGCATGACCCAGTAGTGGCCATTCTTTTCCGGCGTCTGGCCGTGGCGCAGCGAGTAGAACGGGCGGAACTCCAGCACCGATTCGCCCTGCGGCGTTTGCCGCACCAGTTTGACGGAATCGATGGACTGCACCTCGTACGCGAATGCGCGCCGGGCGTCGGCCAGCACCGGATAGCTGGCGGTGGTGTGCGTCAGGCGAATGGGTTCGCCGCGCTGGCGGAACAGGTTGACCACCGGCGTGCAGCCCAGCAGCACATTGTTGATGTTCAGCGTGCCGAGCATGCGGGCGGTGTTGGAATCGGTGCGCATGCCGGACAAGGCCAGGTGCAGCGTCACCGACTTGCAGCCCACAGGCAGCACGCCGGCCAGCGCGTGCAGGTCGATGTCGAAGAAATTGAACTTCTCCGGGAAGCAGAAATATTCGGTCAGCAGGCGATACGCGGCGTGCGAACGGGCCGAAAAATCGATCAACGACTCTTCCTCGTCGAAGCCGGCCGGGGTCACCGGGATCTTATGCAGCGGTATCCAGCGGCCATTGCCGTCCGCTTCCGCATAGGCGCATACACCGCGCATGAACAGCGCGTCGCGCAGCGCGGCGCAGAAGGACGGCTCGCCGTCGATGAATACGCGCATCTTGGACAGCCCAAGCTGCGGCACCGCGACCTGGGCCGAGGTGCTGGAAATGGTCAGGCTGATGCTGGAGGTGGCATTGGGCGGCGTGCGCGTCGCTTCCGGCGCATCGATGATGGCGGCGAAGGCCGCATGCGTCAGCGCCAGCGGCGCGACCGTCACCGGATACGCGGTGCGGAAAGTGCACACGGCGCCGCGCACCGGGCGCGTGGTCAGCTGCGTGCCGCGCGGGATTTCGCTGGCGGTGGTCAGCTGCGCTGCGGCGCCGCTGAAGTCCATGCGCGCGATCGAGCACGATGGAAACGGCCGCAGGTAATGCGGATACAGCACCTCGAACAGTGCTTCGGTAAATTCCGGATAGTCGTCATCGAGCCGTTTGGCGATGCGCGAATTGAGCAGCGCGAACGATTCGATCATGCGTTCGATGTGCGGATCTTCGCACACCTCGCCGCCGATCAGCAGCCGGCCGGCGATTTTTGGGTAGCGTTCGGAGAATTCGCGCGAATAGCGGCGCAGGAATCCCAGCTCCCTTTCGTAATACGGTAATAATTGGTCCAACTCAGGCTCCCGATTGCGCCACGCGGCGCGCCTTGCTTATGGTGTAGTGCAGGCTGGACGGCTGCAACACAGCATCAAAATTGACCGGTTCATGGGCCGAACTCACCACCAGCAACGCCGTGATGGCGAAGTTGAGGCGGTTGATCGAGTCAGCGCGCAGTTCGAGCGAAGCCTGCACATTGCGCAGGCGCGGCTCGTGGCGCGCGATGGCTTTCTCAAGACATCGGCATATAAAGGCGCGATCATCGGTGCTCGACAGCGACAAGCCGGCAAAGTCATTCAAGCCGTAAGTCACGATCGAGCGTCCGCATTCGGGATACCGCTTCAGCAGCTCTTCCGGGATCACGGTGCGCGTGTTGAGCAGCGCTTCCAGATCGCGCGCGACCGAGTCCTTCAAGTCCTCGATCGACAAGCGCGATACCGTGCCGCTGGAGGCGCCGTTGACTGGCATATCCATCAGCCGGTCGAACAGTCCCGGCGTAAAACCCTTCATCGGTATCCCATCAAACAGTCAGTCGATTACGCGGTTTTGTTAGCCGACAGATCCCAGCCACCCGAGGTGTTACCGCCCGAACCGCCGCCAACCTTCTGTTGGGTGTACTTCCACTTCACTTTCGAATACTTGATCGCCACGTCTTCAGTCAGGATGTTGCCCTGCTTGACGGTTGGTGCAACGCTGCTGATCAGAACATTTTCCAGTTCGATTTCGAAGTACTTGATACGCTCGCCATTACCGTCCGCGCGCAGGAATTCCAGCTTCGCTTTAGGAATGGTTTTACCCGACGAGCAGGTTTGCAGCAGCAGAGGAGTAGCCAGGTCGGCCAGCTTCGAGACCACGATGTCTTTGTGCTCGGTGCGTTCGGCGGTGTGGCCGCCGCCGGTCGATGCGGTAGCCGACTTAGGCTGCAGCACTTCCCATTGAACGGTCGAGACCTCGATCCAGTCCTTGTGGGTAGCATCGGCGGATTCGCCTTTGATACCATCGATTTGCAGATAGACGTCGATTGCCATTGTTTTTCCTTTCGGTTGTTAAAATAAGTACTACGGTTGCTTAGTTCTTGGTCGATGCAGGGAGCTCCGCGACCAAACGGAGTGATACGGACAGCTCGTCGAGCTGGAAGTGCGGACGCAGGAACGACACGGCGCGGTACACGCCCGGACGGCCCGGCACTTCGGATACTTGTACCGACGCTTCGCGCAGCGGGAACTGGGCTTTCTGTTCCTGGCTGGCGTTATCGTCCAGTAGCACGTACTGGGTCAGCCAACGGTTCAGGAAGTCTTCCACGTTCGAGGCGGCGGCGAAGCTGCCGATTTTGTCGCGCATCATCGCCTTCATGTAGTGGGCGATGCGCGAGACGGCAAAGATATATTGCAACTGCGCCGACAGCACGGCGTTGGCGTTGGCGGCGTCGCTGTTGTACTTGCGGGCTTTCTGCGCCGATTGCGCGCCGAAGAAGGCGGCGTAGTCGGTGTTTTTGCAGTGGACCAGCGAGATGAAACCGAGGTCGCTCAGTTCCTTTTCGCGGCGGTCGGTGATGGCGATCTCGGTCGGGCACTTGAGCGCCACTTCGCCCTCGTCGGTTTTGAAGGTGTGGGTCGGCAGGTCTTCCACCAGTCCGCCGCCTTCCACGCCGCGGATCGCCGCGCACCAGCCGTAGTCCTCGAAGGCTGCGGTCAGCTTGGTGCCGAACGCGTAGGCGGCGTTACACCACAGGTATTTCTGGTGGTCGGTGCCGTCGACGTCCTCGACGAAGTTGAAGCCTTCGGTGGTGGCGCCATCGGCCGGATTGAAGGGCAGGCGGCCAAGGAAGCGCGGCAGCGTCAGCCCGACGTAGCGCGAGTCTTCCGATTCGCGGAACGACTTCCACTTCGCGTATTCGACGGTGTCGAACACCTTGGACAGGTCGCGCGGCTTACCCAGGTCGCTGTAGCTCTCCAGGCCAAACAGTTCCGGCGACGCGGCCGAAATGAACGGCGCGTGCGCGGCGGCGGCCACGTGCGACATCTGCTCGATGAAGTACATGTCTTCCGGCTGGCGGGTGATCTCGTAATCGCCCAGCAGCGCGCCGAACGGCGCACCGCCGAAGGTGCCGAATTCCTCTTCGTAGACCTTCTTGAACATGGTGCTCTGGTCGAATTCCAGCGCGGACTGGAAGTCCTTGACCAATTCCTTCTTGGTCGCGTTGAGCATCTTGATCTTCAGGTTCTGGCCGGTGGCGGTGTTGCGCACCAGGTAGTTCAAGCCGGTCCAGCTGCTTTCCAGTTTCTGGAATTCCGGCGCGTGCATCACGGCCGACAGCTGCGCCGAAATCATGCGGTCCAGTTCCGCGACGCGGGCGTCGATGGTGGCGGCCAGGTTGTCGGAAACGACCACGGTACCGTCCATGACCTGGTTCACCAGTTCGGAGATCAAATCCTTGGCGCGCGCATGTTCGGCGCTGGATTTGGCGACCTTGCTTTGCTCGACGATCTGGTCGAGCAAAGCCATTTCAGTGGCGGCGGCGGGCGCGCCGCCTGGAGTCAGTTGAGCGGACATGATCAGACTTTCGTGGTTTGCTGGCCCAGTTCGGCCAATTTCTCGGTGCTGTTCAAGACGTCGTTGAGGATGTCTTCCAGCTTGTCGTTACCTGCCAGCTTGTTGCGCAGGTCGGCCAGCTTGGTGCGCGCTTCGAGCAGCTTGCGCAGCGGTTCCACCTGCTGCACCACGGCTTCGGGACGGAAGTCGTCCATCGACTTGAATTTCAGGTCGACCGCGAACTGGCCGGCTTCATCGCTCAGCTCATTCGATACGCGATAGGCGGCGCGCGGCTCGACGGCCTTCAACACCTCGTCGAAGTTATCGCGGTCGATGCCGACAAAGCTGCGGTCCTTCAGGCGTTTTTGCTCGACTTCCGAATTGCCGCCGAAATCGCCGACCACGCCCATCACAAAAGGCAGCTCCTTGTTTTCGATGGCGTCGCCGATTTCAACGTCGTAGGTCATCTGGACCCGCGGCGGACGAATTTTCTGTAATTTTTTCTGGACGCTGGTATTTTTTGACATGGGAGTCCCCTATCGTTGGGTTAAATGCACTTGTTTCTACTATCGTTTACTTCAGCGCGCCGAACGGATTGGCGTTCGACTCGTCATTGACCTTGTGCTTGCCTTTTTTGCCCTTGGCATACTTGCGGGCCGGGGCCGCGGCAACCGGCGCAGGCTGCGGCGGCACCAGCACGGTCTCGCCCAGGCTTTCACGCAGCAGCTTGGCCAGGTCCTGCGACTCGGTGCGCAGCGAGCCAGACAAATTATTCTGGCGGCTCAGGTCCGACAACGCGCGCGTCGACAAACGCAGGCCGCTGATGGCGATGATGCTGTTGGCCAGGCGGTCGTTCGGATCGCGCACCAGCACCTCTTGCGCGCTGACGATGGCGTCGCCATATTGACCCGCCTCGTAGCGGGTCTGCGCGATATTGGTCCAGGGCGCTTTATCGGCGGGGTAGGCGACGGCCGCCTCCTTCCACAGCGTAACGGCTTGCTCCTTCTGGCCGGCGCCGCTTGCCTGGCTGGCCTTGGCCAGCATGTCTTCCATGGTGGGAACTACGACTTTCTGGGCGACTGGCGGCGCTGTCACACAGGCACTGAGCGATGCGGCGCAGACAGCGGCGCCAATGAAACGGCCGATGCGGCCAGGGGAAAAGATGGTCTTCATGCTGTCCTCAAACTAAATATCAAAAAAGAATGCTTAATCACTAATTGTTCCAACAGGCGCCACGTTATCAGAAATTTATTATTGACCGCGTTCAATTGAATTTTTGCTTGTAAAGCGGAACTTTTTGGAGCCTCAGTGGTCCGCGCTGCTTGTTTTTTAGGCGGCGCACGATAGAAATCAAGCGGGCGCGGCGAATGGATAAGAAATGTTATTGTTCTGCTACTTAACAAATGGCATCAATGCGCCACACTCACAAGGACGCACGCATGAGCAGCAAAATTCTATGGGGCGAAGGCTTATTCCTGCGCCCGCAGCACTTCCAGCAACAGGATCAGTACCACGAGCAGCGCCTGCATCAAAGCATGCTGGCCTTGCATCCCTACGCCTGGGGCGTGAACCAGTTGCAGATCGACCGTGACGCCCTGGCCAACAACACCTTGCGGGTGCTGGAGTTGTCGCTGCGCTTCCAGGACGGCGAGCTATATAGCGCCCCTGGCGAAGACGAGCTGCCCGATTCCGTGGACCTGGGACAGATGCTGCAATCGCA
>KB906724.1:2643724-2649974 GCA_000381565.1 Oxalobacteraceae bacterium AB_14 | reverse complement strand
GTCAACGACAGCATCGAGATCAAGGCCAATCAGAAGATCGTCTTGCAAGCGGGCCAGTCCTCGATCACGCTCGAAGGCGGCGACATCACGTTCGCCTGCCCTGGCAATTTCACAGTCAAGGGCGGAAAGCATGTGTTTGAAGGTGGCGCCAGCGCACCGGCGACACTCCCGATGCTGCCCGAAGGCGCGCTGCCGCCAGACACCTTGTATTTGGACCATCGCTATCACGACGATCAGCCGCTGGCCGGGGCCGAGTATTTTGTCAAACTCGCCGATGGCACGGAACGCACTGGCAAGCTCGATGCACAAGGTCGCGCGGTGATTACTAACATCAGGACGGGGATGGCCCAGGTTAGTTTTGGTCCGATGCCGGGTGCGTTCCAGCGAGTGGACAAGGCGCCGATGCCCAATTACGATGCAGCCCCTTCAGGCGCGAAGATCGACAGCCTGATCGACAAATATTTAAAGTCGGACGATGCCGGCAACGCCGCCTGATAAGGAACAAGCATAATGAGCGACACGCAGAATCCTCCAGCCGGTTGGACAGTAAGTTATTTCAAAGCTGTCTGTGCCGATGTTGGAAGTTGGACTTGGGGAACGGTACAAGGGGCTTTCAACGAAAAGGCGAGCATCACCCAAATTATTGTGGACGCGGTCATTGGCATGATCCCTCTGGTCGGCGATGCGACAGCCGTGCGCGATTTGATCGCCGTTGTCTTCGGTTTGTCCGATGACGAGGAAAAACGCAATTCAACGTGGCACTGGGTATTGCTCGTTGTATTGCTATTTGCACTAATACCGGTGTTCGGCGGCGTCGTCAAAGGCGTGGGGCGCATCATCGTCAAGGTTGCCGAAGAGGCTGCCCATATGGCAGCCGCCGCCAGAATGGCGCACATAGTCGAGGGCGCGAAGGAAATCATTGAGTTTCTAAACCGAATCGGCGTAAAAAACGCCGAGAAGTGGTTGCTCGCACTGCGCATCAGCGACCACATGGCGCCTTTGGTCGAAAAGTTCACTCATCTAATGGTCACTCTCGACAATATCCTGCTTAAAACCCGTACCAAGATTGCCGGCATCGCGCCCAGTCTGGCCAAGCGCATCGAGTCGCTACGAAATGGGCTCGTCAAGGTACGGAGCAAAAGTAAGGAAATGATCCCGATCGCCGTCAAAGAACTGGATCAGAAGTTACGGGAAATTCAGGCCTACATACGTTCCGGTGGCGAAACGACTAGTCGTTTGGCGCTGCACGAGGTCGCTACTGGTCAGAAGGTGGCAACTCGCGCTGAAGAGCGGCGTTTGATCGAAGACGGCGTGCTCCCCACAAGAAATAGTCGAGGAGGATATGACCAAAATCCTGCGTCCCCTCTGCAACCAAAGCAAGTCGGGAAATATTATAAGCCGGAAACCGACTATCCAAATTTATTACGAGTCGATCCAAAAACCAATGAGTACAACAGCGTGGCGGCGTTTGCCGGAAAGATGGTTAATCGGCCACTCAAAGATGGCGAAGAGGTATTTCGTTTTTTTGGTCCAGGTCGAACTACTCATGGTGCCCCCGTTGATGAGTCCGGTGCTGGCGGTGCATGGTGGGGCATAGGGCATCCGCCGAAGACTGCTAAAGAATGGCGCGAGAAGGCTGCCGTACTCGATAGTTTTAATGGTGATGGCTTTTACGTATCCGCTCGCGTGGTAGGAAATAAAGGACCAAAAGCGGTGGTCGGCACGGTCTCGGAGCAATTTGGCGAAAAAATCCCCGGACAATTTCTTCCTGGTGGCGCGACTCAAGCCTTCTTCTTTTTGGACAAGCGATTTCAAGACATCTTGAACCAGATCGGACATAATTTCGCCAATGGCGCCAAGCGCAGTAAGATCAGTGATCCGCTAACAGGCTTGGAATTTACGTTTTACCGTACAGGCTGGACAGATGCAAATGGTATCTGGGGTTATCTCCGCGCCCCGGGATCTACTACGACTCAAACCGCACGCGTCGGCAGCCGTGAACAAGCAACGAAACATAACGAACAGGTAGTCATTCACCCATGAACCAAACCACAACAGCAGATGCTGTCATGCTTCCAACAGATTTTGAACGGCAGCAGATTTTTTTCTGGCTGCAAAGGGTCAGTTCTCTCACCGCGTGGCGCCGTATTTTCGAATTCTATAAAACCTGGGCGACCGCCACAGAGAATAGCGCACGTGAGGCAGATGACCGGGGCTGGGGCGACAAGACTGCCCTTCCACAAGCAGAATATGCACTCATTCTCAAAGGACTGGCGCATTGCGAAGAAGGCATGCTGAGGCTCGGCAAGGGCAACAAGCGCGTGTTTAAATTCGACGCGAACGGCGAATTTGCAATGGCGCGACGCATTCTTTTTCATTGGGCCGAAATGACGACGCGCATTGAAATGGGCGAGAACATAATTGACGAAAGACACACTCCGCGGTGGGGGGAATTTTGCGAAACGCTGACCTCGGCCTGTCAGGTTTGGCAAGAGTGCGCTATACATATTCTTGAGCCGCGTTATCTTGGCGAGCCAGGCCGGACACTTTACGGGGACTGGCTTAGAGCAGAACTGAAAGTTATGCCTTTTCCAAAGGATCTAGCTGCGGTTCCCAATCCGACCGACAACACATTCGTCAGCACGGACAATTACACACCATGTTCTGGTATTTGGGAGCCAATCGAGGTACCCAAAGCGCCGTTCCTGAGTCTGCTCACCGGCACTCCGAAACCGCAACCACCATTCAAAATCATGGGTGCCATGAACTATTTACACGAGGGTTCAAAGGCGCCGCAGCTCACAGTAGAAACCGCGACTGACAATCTGAATCTGGATACAACCTGGCGTTTGTTGTGGCGAGACAACCGCTATGGCGAAGTTGGTTTTCCTGAGGAAGAGGCGCTCTACCGCTTCACAGAGCCGAAAGAGGTACGAGCCTCATCTCCAGGTGTCTGGACAGCTGACGAAACCACCTGGGCAGAAAGCGGCGCGGCAGCCTCGGTTACCGGAAGATGGCTGGTCGAATCCGATCTGCATACGAGCATCACGCTACAACAAGGGCAAAAACTGCCGCTACACCAAGGCCGCGAAGTGCGCTGGGTTCTAGCTAACGATTAACTGTCAATGGCATCTCGGCATTCTGCCCCTCTGCCAAAGGCCGCGAATTTAAACTGCCGGATTCCGTGGACCTGAGCCAGATGCTGCAATCGCAGCAGAGCGTGACCTTCTATGCAGCCCTGCCCGCGTTCAAGCCGTTCGGCGGCAATTTCGGCGACGGCGCCAATGGCGGCAACGCGGTGCGCTTCCTGCAGTCGAACCGCGAGACGCCGGATCTGTACACGCAGGCCGCGTCGGCGCAGTTGAGCTATTTGAAAAAGACCGTGCGCCGGGTGTCGGAGTTCGAGTCGCGCGATTCGTACACCCACTTCCCGCTGCTGCGCCTGCGCCGCGCGGCCACCGGCGGCTTCGAACTGGATGCCGCGTTTGTCGCGCCCAGCCTGTCGATCCGCAGCTCACCGCTGCTGTTCCTGCAACTGCGCCGCCTGATCGACGCGCTGCAGGCGAAAGTCAGCGCGCTGTATGGCCACCACCGCGAGCCGAGCAAACATGTGATCGAATTCCGCTCCGGCGACATGTCGTCATTCTGGCTGCTGCACACCGCCAGCTCGGCGTTTGCCTCGCTGTCGCACTACTTCCATCATCCGACGCTGCATCCGTAAGCGGTAACCAGCCGGCGTTATTGACGTGACTGGCGTTCGTCTCGCTGGTAAAGGTCGGAGCGCAGCGGATTGGCGGCGAACAGGGTCTTCCACACACGCGGCGTGAGTTGTTCGACCAAGGCGGCTGGGTGCTGGCCTATGCGCTGGAGCACATCGACCAGGTAATCGTAGGGATCGACGTCGTGCAGGCGGCAGGTCACCAGCAGGCTCTGGACGATGCCGATGTGTTTGGCGCCCAGTTCGGTCCAGCAGAAATTCCAATTTTTCCGGCCCATGGGAATAACCCGCAGGCTCCGCTCAAGGTGATTCGTGTCGATCGGTACGTTCGGGTCGGAGAGGTAGACGGCCAAGCCATCGCGCCGCTCGCGGATATAGTTCAGCGCCTTGATGAAGGGGCTGCTTGGCAGGAAGCCCTGGGCCGCGAAATGCTGGTCGATCCACTTGAAGAAGCGTTCGGCCACCGGCTTGGCATGAGCCTGGCGCCAGGCAAGCTTGGCTGCACCAGCCAGTGCATGCTTGCGGATATGATCCTCGGCCGCGTACAGCGCGGCGATGTGCTCCAGCGCCAGTTCGGCCAGAGCTGGTTCGACATCCTTGGCTTCGAATACCTCCCGGCGCGCATGCGCCCAGCATTGGGCATGCGTCAACCCGACCTGCCTGGCGTAACTGGCATAGACTGCGTAACCGTCGCTGAGCAGCACGGCGCCGTCCGGCGGCGACAAGCCCAGCATGTCGCGCACGTGCTGCCCGGAACGCCCCGACGAGTGCGTGAAGCACACTTCGTCGCGCTCGCCGTAGATCGGCCAAAAGTACGTGGTTTTCAGCGTGCCGGGGCCGGCCCGGCCAGCCTTGATCGGCACCTCGTCCATCGCCTTGACGCGGCTGGCCCGGATCGAATCGAGCTGGGCATCGTAGAGCGGTTCGAGCAGTCCCACGGTCGACTGCATCAACTGCGTCAGCCAGGGGCGGCTGACGCGTATGCCGGCATCGCCCAGCCGCCGGTGCTGGCGGTACAGCGGCAAGTGGTAGTCGCATTTGTCGATCACCATGCCGACGACAAAGCTGACGTCGGCGCGGCTGCCGTCGATCACGCCGACCAGCGCCGGCGGGCACGACAGCGCCTGGGTGTCCTTGCGCTTGATCAGCGGCCGCACGTACTTGAGCACGACATAGCTGCCGGGACGCTGCGCCAGGCGGTGCGTGACCTTCTCGCCGATCACTTCGTACTGGTCCGGCTTGAGCAAATCCATGTCCGGGTTGGGGACGGCGATTACTTGCACCGGCACCCGCTTCTCGTCGAAGAACAGGCTCGATTCGTCGGCGCCATCGCCGGCGGCCTTGGCCCATGGCCGGCCACCGCCGTTTTCTTGCCCGGCAGCGGCGTGCCCGGCACGGGATCGAACCCCATGCCCAACACCCCTTGCACGCCGTCCGGCAACGGTGGCCGCTTCTCGCTTTTCTGGCCGAAGATCTGGCGCTGGAACCATGCCACTTGCCGCCGCAGGTTGACGATTTCGCGCTCCTGCTTGGCAACCAGGTCGGCCAACTGGGCGGCGCGCAGCGCATCGGCGTCAGTGGCGGGCATGAGGTGTGGGTCCATGGGCATAGAGAAATTGTATGTCATTCCGACCTCGCCGGGGTGCCTTCGGGCACGTTTACAACACCATGCCGGTAGCGGCGCCGCACCCGTTTCGGCTCAATCCCTTCAAGCAGCAGCTTGAGCCCGGTCCAGTCCATTTCGCGCGTGGCCACCGCATCCCAGCTGCCCAGCAGACGGCCTTGCTCAAGCCGCTTGGACCACACGCACCAGCCGCTGCGGTCGAAGTACAGCACCTTGATCTGGTTGGCGCGCCGGTTGATGAAGGCGAACAGATTGCCCGACAGCGGATCGAGTTGCATCGTGTGCCTGGCCAGCGCGTACAGGCCGTCGTAGGACAACCGCATGCTCACGGGGCGGCCGTACACGAACACGCGGATTTGCCCCTCCGGGAAGAACATCAGCGCCTCACGATGTGCAGCACCAGCCCAGGGCCCAGCTCAAGGCGCACCTCCAACCGGGACTCGGCGGCCTTCGCCGCAGCAGCAGGTGCCGGCGACGGCAGTGTGCCAACGTCGATGAACCTGGCCGCCTGCGGCGGCACGGCTCCCGCCTCGCGCAACTGCTTGCGCCAGCGGTGGAAGCTTGCTTGCGACACCGCCTCCGCCTGGCAAAATTCCTTCACCGGCATGTCGCCGCCGTCAAACCGTGCCAACCGCTGCTGCCACTGCGCATTCTTACGCGCTTTCGCGCTCAGGCCCTCTTGCATGATCGACCTCCTTCGTGATGAACATGAAGGAGATTGTGCCGGCCAAGTGCTGCGCTGGATATGACGCCGTTGGCTTACCGCTTACCTGCATCCGGAGCGGCTGTACGAACAGCTGCTGTCGCTGGCCGACGCGCTGATGACCTTCTCGAAGAGCTGGACCCTGGCCGACCTGCCGCCGTATCTGCACACCGATCCCGGACCAGGCTTCGCCCAGCTGCACCAG
>KB906724.1:2635220-2640199 GCA_000381565.1 Oxalobacteraceae bacterium AB_14 | reverse complement strand
GTCAACGACAGCATCGAGATCAAGGCCAATCAGAAGATCGTCTTGCAAGCGGGCCAGTCCTCGATCACGCTCGAAGGCGGCGACATCACGTTCGCTTGCCCAGGCAACTTCACTGTCAAGGGCGGCAAGCATGTGTTTGAAGGCGGAGGCCGAAAGACCGCCAACATACCTTCGCTTCCCGACGCACTAGCTAAACAAACCAACTGGATCGCATTGCACTATCTTGAGCCTGAAACCGCGTTGGGCATCGCGGGGGCCGAGTACGAAATTCATTTCAAAGGTGGACCCGTGGTTAACGGGAAGCTCGACGAGCACGGCAAAGTACTTCACGACAATGTCGAGAATAAGCCGGTCAAGAAAATTATCTATAAACCGCGGGCACCGAGTAAAGAGAAGCCGGCTTCCCCCCTTGAGGATTTAAACAATGCCTGAGGCAAATAAACAGAAGACGCTCCATGGCTGAGATTAACACTACGCAGATGCGGGATGCGTTGGCATGGATGACCAACGACCAAGAGAAAGCCAAGGAACCAAGCACGAATCCCTTCGAATGGTTTTGGGAAGCCATGCAAGGTGACTTCAACGAAGACCGATCCACATGCCAATTAGTTATCGACGCGGCCATTTCGATGATACCGCTGGTTGATCAAGTATGCGATGTTCGTGATCTGATCGCGAACTGCAGCAAGCTGCGCAAAGACCTTACGGATACCTGGGCATGGGTAGCGCTGGCGCTAACTCTGATAGGACTGTTCCCGTTTTTGGGTTCGCTGGCCCCCGGTGTCAGACTAGTTGTCGCCTCTAGATTTTACCCAAATATAGAGGTGTACGATGGCAGCAAGACATTCACAGGCGTTTGTTGAACAGGCGCTGGTCAAGGTATTCTCTCGCGGCGGCAGGAGCGTGCAGTCGGTCGCGGACGATATCAACGTCAATTACCACACGCTCAAGAATTGGATGGTGAGGAAAGTAGTGGATAAATCGAACATGCCAGCAGCAAAAGAGAAGCGCCCTCAGGATTGGAGCGCTCAGGAGCAACTGGTCGCGCTGCATGAGACACACGGCATGGCAGGCGAAGCATTGAGCGCGTGGTGTCGTGAGCACGGCATTTTCCCCCATCATTTGACCGAGTGGCAGTCGGCGTTTTGCACGGATAGGAAATCGGCGCCGGCCGAGTCCAAAGCGCTGCGCACGCTCAAGGAAGACAATGATCGACTGCAACGAGAGGTGCTACGCAAGGACAAGGCGCTGGCGGAGGCGGCAGCGTTACTGATCCTGCAAAAAAAGTTCCGGGCGCTGTGGGAGGACGAGGGCAAATGACCTCGCTGCCGGAGCGCCATGAGGTGATGACCCTGGTCGCTGAAGCGGTCAAGGCCGGTGCGCGACAGGCCGAGGCTTGTGCGGCAATCTCGTTTAGCGAACGCACGCTGCAACGGTGGCAGCAAGACGTGCTGCGCGGGGACCAGCGGCCGGCGCGGGTGCAGGCGCCGACGAACAGTCTCAGTGCGCTTGAGCGCGACCAGTTGCTCGCTGTCGCCAACTCGGAAGAGTTCGCGAGCCTGCCGCCCAGCCAGATCGTGCCGCGTCTGGTCGATCAAGGTGTGTACCTGGCCTCGGAATCGACCTTCTATCGGGTGTTGAAGGCCGAAAAGCAGTTGGCCCATCGAAGTGCCGAACGTCCTGCGCAAGTCCGCCACAAGCCGCGCGCGCTGCTGGCCACAGGCCCAGGACAGTTGTACAGCTGGGACATCACATACCTGCCAACGCCGGTAAAGGGTCTCTATTTTTACCTGTACTTGTTCATGGATATCTTCAGCCGGAAAATTGTGGGCTGGCAGATTTACGATGTGGAAAGCAGCGAACTTGCAGGCGAAGTCGTGCGTGATATTTGCCAGCGGGAGAACATCGCCCCGGACCAGGTCGTGCTGCATTCGGATAATGGAAGCCCGATGAAGGGCGCGACTATGCTGGCCACGTTGCAGGCGCTGGGCGTCATGCCATCGTTTAGCCGGCCATCGGTGAGCAACGACAATCCGTTCTCGGAGTCGTTGTTCAAAACGCTGAAGTATAGGCCTGCCTACCCACGCAGCGCCTTCGACAGCCTGTTGGCAGCACGGCAGTGGGTCGGAAGCTTTGTGAATTGGTACAACCACGAGCATCGTCACAGCGCGATCCAGTTTGTGACGCCAGCACAGCGCCACGCCGGCCTGGACGCGGCATTGCTGCGCAATCGGGACGCGGTGTATCAAGCAGCAAGAGCCGCGCATCCGCGCCGCTGGAGTGGCGAAACGCGCAATTGGACGCCGGTATCCGTCGTGCATCTCAATCCGGATCAGACGCGCAGCAATGCGGCTAAATCGGAGGAAAACGACCTGCTCAAAAAAGCAGCATAACAATCAATTTGGGCGACAACTAGCTTGACAGCCACCGCTGGTCAAGGGTGTACTGAAAATCTTCTTTGCGTTTATACGCCGAATGGGCGGCGCAGCCATGATTAGAGCGGTGGATCTGGCGATGACTTGGGTTATCACCTTCCTGCGCCGGCGCGACGTGCAAAAATACCTACGACTGCATAAAGTGGACGACGTCTTCAACTGGCTAGCCAAAGAAATCAGAACCGTTCGCGGCAAGGTCAATCTTGGTGCTCTGCTCAACGCATTCGACCGAGGCATCGATGTGCTTGAGGGATTAGCCGTCAAGGTCAAATACGTACCTGTAATCGGTAGCAAGGCTCGCGCTTGTCTGGAAGATGTACGCAAAGTCCGACTGGCTGCAAACAGCTACCTCGGTAAGGTATTGCAGCCGATAGTGGATGTGCTCGACAAGATTGCATTACGATTGGACCGGGAAGCGCTGGAGCACATGCCTGGCATCGTCAATGTCAATAATATCCACTATCGGGGCGCTTTGCCTGAAGCTTCCGCAGTGACACTGATGCGTAAGACTGATCCGCTGCCGACTTGGCTCAGCAAGGGCAAGAATGCAGAGTTTCCGGCTTTGGAACACGGCGATTATAAAAGCTTTGTCGAAGATAAAGTCACCGAAGGCTGGCCACCATTAAGCAAGCAGAACGTCGAATCGTTTGCCAATCTGGTGGAGGCGGAAATCAAAGGGCCAACCCGTCTTTATCGTATCCTATCGCCCAACAGCCGTGCCATGAGTGACTGCTGGGTCACTGAGGATGTTTTCAAGCGACTACAAGCCGAAGCAGATCCTCGGGCAGCGTGGCGCAGACATCTCGCGGTCTGGCCTGATTGGAATGTTAACGGACAGTTTGTTGTATTTGATGTCAAACCCGGTGAAAGCCTGAAAGTATGGAGGGGCAAGGCATCTACCCAGTTCAAGGAAAATCTGCCTGATCGTCACTTGGAAGGCGGGTGGGAACAGATCGTCTTCAATGTTGGACGAAAGGACACCCGTAACGATACGATGCGATACTACACGCTCAATGGTGGCCGAGCGACTCGTTTGCAGAACGCTATCAGCCAGGACGCGTATAACAAGCTAAGTAAAGAAGAACAGCGTCGTTATATCGGCATACGCGAATCCATCAATCATCCGAACATCAGCGGACCGTTTGATACCAGCTGGGGCTATTCGGATTTCGGCGGCGCCGGTTTGGGGGAACGTATTGGACTTCCTATGCTCCCTGGACAGACAACCAAACTAATTAACTAGAGTAATCACTATGCAACAACCTCCATTTCAGCTAAGCACACGACAAAAAACCCAGGCTAGCCTGCTCTATCACTTTGCGTCACTCGACTATCTCAAAGGATTACAGCAGCGCGTGCACGTGTTGATAGCATCTATCGATCCGACGCTGGATCTGGCCAAGCTACAGCAACGTGACGCGATCCTGACAGATGCCCGTTGGGGCACGCGCAACACATCCGAAAACTGGGGCAACAATGGGTGGCCGTTCCTGGCTGACTTTGAACTGTCCATCGCGACTCATATTGCGAAACGAGCTTATGAAGCCTATTCGATCACCGGAGCCAATCAGTGCGGACGCGGTCTGTCGGAAATATCACTCGACTGGATGACGCCGGACGAGCAGAGCGACTTCGAAGGTCGCTTTGAAGAATTATCGATCTATGCAGGGAATATCGACTCTACGATGGACAAAAGCCAGAAAGCAGGACGCTGGACCGACTTTCAGCTTGCGCTAGCGCGCCGAGATTTTTCAGAAGCGCTCACACAGGCGCCCGCATTGCGGCTTCGCGCAGATGTCACAGGGATAACCGGAATGGTGCCGGTGCGCACGGGTGTCTATCTGCCAGTGGACGATCCTTACGGCACGCCTCAATTCTGCTGGACAGGTAAGCCTGCGGGAGAATTAACGGAGTGCAAAACCTTCAATGATCTCGGCTTGGACGCGCTAGCAGAAGTCGGCCCCACTGATCTTTGGATCAACAACGACCGCATGCATGCTTTCGTACAGAATCATTTAAACGACCCACGCCTGACCAAGGATCCACTTTTCACGCGAAGTACGTCCAAGGCTAAACTGGCGCCCAGTCTGGTCGCACGCAATGCCTTTACCTCCCGTCCATGCACTTGGATATATGTGGAACAGATTCACGGCGAACTGGAGGACTGGGCGGAAGAGAGCCTTGGAGGCCTGACCGCAAGCGGGCCGCGCATTGAAGCTGGCGCAGTTTGCATCCAGCCAGGCTACTACCTCACTCCGGCAAAAGCCAATTCGCGCCGCTACTTCGCAAAGGGCGAAACAATGCCGCACATAGGTGGGGACTACGGTATGACGATCTGGCAATGGGACCCGGACCAGAAATAAAATATCCCTTTGAGAGTTCGGGCGCAGGTGATCGGCAGCAGAAAGATATGCGTGTCGGAAGTCGCGGACACGCATCAAAACATAAATTGTCGCTGCGCTTCCAGGACGGCGAGCTATATAGCGCCCCTGGCGAAGACGAGCTGCCCGATTCCGTGGACCTGGGACAGATGCTGCAATCGCA
>KB906724.1:2626664-2630950 GCA_000381565.1 Oxalobacteraceae bacterium AB_14 | reverse complement strand
CTGGAGATTTTGGCCGACAAGTCGATCACCGTCATCTCGGTCAACGACAGCATCGAGATCAAGGCCAATCAGAAGATCGTGTTGCAGGCCGGCCAATCGTCGATCAAGCTCGAAGGCGGCGACATCACGTTCGCTTGCCCAGGCAACTTCACTGTCAAGGGCGGCAAGCATGTGTTTGAAGGCGGTGGTAGCGCGGCCGCGATCACAACGGCCTTGCCAGATCAATTGGAATCCATCCCAGCCGCCTTTGTTTCCCAGGCAGGTCCGCACAGCTTACGCTTTGCGGTTGCCGGCGCGGATGAGTTGGCCGCACTCGCAGGCATGGCCAAGCAGCCGTTCAAAATCGTCGATAATGTCGGCAACGTGCTGCAGCAAGGTGTAATCGGTGAAGATGGCCGCTTGCCGCGTGTCGATTTACCGAAAGCAGACAACCTGACTCTGCAGATTGGCGAAGAGAAATGGGAGCCGTTCCCGAACACACCTGCTGCCGTCCCTCCAGCGGGAATGGAGGAAGACGAGCAACTAGCGTCGGCCGACCTGGCTGGCAGCGATCCGTTCGCAGATCAAAACGACGACGACCTCATACACTTATCAAAAGACATCATTGCGCTGTATGCCAGCGCAATCCATGGAGAACAAGACGAATGAATTGGAAAACACTATCCGCGATTGCCCTATGCGCCATTGCGTTCAGCAGCGTACCGGTGCTAGCTGCCGGGCCGGCAGAAACCGTGCCGATGAAGCAGGGGTTGCATCAGTGGCCTGCCCTTAAAGGCAAATTGATGCTGGTCGTGGGAACCTATCAGGACACGACTAATTTCCACCGCAGCTATACCTTCTACTTCAAGGATGGCAAGGACGAGGCCTGGAATCAGGTCCCTGTGCGTAACAAGGCAGGACGCGCGCAATTCGAATGGGATAGCGCCACCGGCGCCGAGGTCACGCTAGCCGATGGCGTGGTCGCTTCGCGTCCGAATGGTGTTTATTTCGTCGTCGCCGACAAGCATGCCGAGCAGGCATACCAGGATAAAGGCGATATCACCGTTACCTGGTACAAGCTGAGCGAATCCGACGACGATCATCCCGACGATCCGGCCTACCAGTTCAAGCCTGAATTCACGCGCGCCTATCCGAAGTCCGGGATGACGGTGGAGGCCATCCTCGCCAAGGAACTGATCCTTCAACCCCGTAATAAGTAGTGAGACAGCGATGGAGTATCTGAGCGCAAAGTACGACGCCGACACGCTAACCTGTGACTACGCTGCGGGCGACGGCAGCCACTTGCTGCGCAGCGGCGGCACCGCTGCGTGGCGCTTCAATAATCCGGGCAACCTGCGCCCCAGCCGAAAAGGCACATTGCTGTATGGCGCTATTGGCATAGGCAAGACCAAGACGAACAAAAGCTTCCTGATTTTCTCCAGTTACGAAGAGGGTCGCAAGCAGAAAAAGGCGCTGCTGCGCCGTAAATACAATAGCCGTACCATTTACACCATGCTGGCGGGGATCGACGATGGTCACGGCAATATGATCGAGGGTTATGCGCCGGCCAGCGACAGCAACAACCCGACGACCTGTGCCGAAGCGCTCAGTAAGCACACCGGTTTGCCTACGGGCACCGTGCTGTCCTCCATGACAGACACGCAACTGGAAAGCATGATGGGCGCGATGGAGCAGAAAGAAGGCTATCACGCGAAGAAGGAGACGCGTAAGGAAACCGTCGTCCATACCACTTCGATCACCCTTTCGGATGGCGCCAAGCCGAAACCCGGCGTGGAAACCAAGATCAAGGCCGGTGCCCAAGAGCACCTAACCCAGACCGATAAAAGTGGCCGCCTGCCGACCATCGTGCATACCGATCCGGGCCAGCCGATTCAGGTGTTCATGAGGTCAGTGGAAGGCGAATGGAAGAAAGTCTACGACGGTCTGATGGAGGCCAAGTCCACAACCATGGCCCTGTTTAACCCCTTGGACTTGTTCAGCGCCCCCACCGCACCCAAGCAGCCCATGTCGCCCCCGCCGAAGCCAGAACGCACGCCGATGCGCTATGTGATCGAGTCTCACGACACACTATCCAAAATAGCGGCACGTTTCAAGACGACCGTGCCGGCCATCCTGCACGACAACCCGCAAATCAAGGACGCAACCAAGATTTATCCTGCTCAGGTGATTTCGATCTACGGCAACGGCGCCAGAACCGCGCCCAAGAAGTCTGCACCCAAGACTCAGCCACAACAGCAAGCGCCAAAGGCCGGCGCCAAGCCGGCGACCGCGCCAGTCGATAACCCGGTGGCGAAAGCTGCGAATCCGGCCCCTGTCACTCGCAGCAAGGAGGGGCAAGGTGCACCGCTCGCACTGCTGATGCCGGATCAGAAGCAGGCACCGTGGATGCAGGTCGCCGTGATGCAGGCAAAGAAATGGGCAGGCAAGACCGAAAACGTCATCACCAAGACCAGCAATTTCCACCAGTTGAACGGCAATGGCTTCCTGGCCTCGATGGTGGGCACCGACAACGCCTGGTGCGGTTCGTTTGTAAATTACTGCCTCAGCCAGTCCACACCAGCCTATACAAAGTGGAAGAACTCTTTCCGCGCGCGCGCGATAGCGCTCGATGCCAATTTTGTTGAGTTCAAGACACCAGTCTTTGGTGCCATCATGTTGGTGGGTACGCACCACGTCTGCCTGGTCTACGCGAAGAGCGGGGCGAGTTATGTCTGCCTGGGCGGTAATCAGTCGGACCAGATCAACTTCTCTCCGTTCGGCAAGGAACGGTTTTTTGTTCCGCTCGCGTATCATGCTTTCGCGCTGCAGGAGATCGCCAAGGGCACCAAGTTGGCCGAGCACACAGCCGACGAACTCAATACTGCTTTTGGCATACCCATAAAAAAGAAAAAGAAAGGCAACGCCTTGCGTTGACATCATGTATGAAGACTGTATCGATAACTTTTCTGTCCGCTGGCATGTTGCTGTGTATGAGCACGGCATGCAGCGCCCGCGCGCCCACACCGGATAACCAGCCTGCAGATCTCGCCTACTTGACAACCCAACACATCCGGTCCGCCGGCAATCTTGTGATGGCCCGGCGCGTTCGCGACAAAGAAGGCGAACATGTACTGGTTCTTAACCGCAAAGCCGGGCCCTCGCCCGCCAAGCCCAAGTCGAGACGAGTCGAGCACATTGAACTGGACGTAGCCTACTATTCGCGGCAAGGTAGCGCATGGAAGGCGGAATGGTCCCTCCACGACTTCGTGGATTGCCCAGGACTGGATTCCGCTGCCGAGTTCTTCATCCCAAACGTCGGCATCACCGACCTGAACGGCGACGGCAAGGCGGAAGTCACCATACCGTATAAACTGTTTTGCGGCGGTGGCGTCGATTCATATACAGTAAAAGTTATACTGCGCGAGGGTACGCTGAAGCTGGCAATCCGCGGCGATTCGCTGGTGAAATTGCCCGGGCAGGAATCCTTCGGTGGCGAGCACCAGTATGACAAAACCCTGCTAGCGCCGACTTACGCACTATACAAACAGCATATGGATAAAGTGTGGGACGCTGTTTCAATTGACGTTCGCAAATAGTCCGAGACCTAAATCTATTCGTCCGTTCTGCCTATCGCAGCTCTGCAATAGAATCGGGGAAACAACTCCATGCCCGCCGCGCAGCACCCGATGAGCTTACACATGATTCGGACTACGCTTTTTGCTCCTCCCCTCGCTGTAGCAACGGCCCTGTCGCACGCGGAGATAGAACGGGGGAGGAACATCCGTGCAAAAAACCGCGCAAAGCTATATCACTGGGTTTCGCAGTGGCGAGAACTTCAGCCCCAGCGATTCGGTTGCGGGCATCCTGATCAAGCACCACGTGGAGGATGGCACTCTAGCGCTCTTGACCAGGGAACTCTCCAGCGGCATAACGGAAGTCCGCGCGAACATAGTGCTTCTGCTGGAAGAGCTTGGTTCGGAAATGGATGCGCCCACGCCGGACAAGTTTCCAATTATCCGCGACCAAGCCATCATTCGTGCGCTAGTGGTCGTGGTTTTGCCAAAGACGAAGCCGCAGCAAGCCATGCCGCGACAATTTTGACCGAGCGCTGCAAGCCATCAGATCTGGCTGCGTTTAGCAATGTTGTCATTCAAGCCGAGAAAGCCGCGTCGCCCGCGCCACCTAATCGCTTCTACAACGTAGACTAGGATGGAGCCGCTGTCACAAATTCCCTCGGCGCTCGGCCTGTTCGGCACGGGCCTGAGCCAACACGCGCGCCTGCTCACGCTGGCCAGCGCCCAGGATTC
>KB906724.1:1738800-2624684 GCA_000381565.1 Oxalobacteraceae bacterium AB_14 | reverse complement strand
CTGGAGATTTTGGCCGACAAGTCGATCACCGTCATCTCGGTCAACGACAGCATCGAGATCAAGGCCAATCAGAAGATCGTGTTGCAGGCCGGCCAGTCCTCGATCACGCTGGAAGGCGGTGACATCACCTTCGCCTGCCCAGGCAACTTCACCGTCAAAGGTGGGAAGCATGTATTCGAAGGTGGCGCATCGAATGCGGCTGTGCTGCCGGACCAACCCACACTGCTCAGTACGTTCCAGAAAGTGCCAGCTGAAGTATCAGGACCGCACGAGATTACTATCATGGGTTTCAGCGCCGAAGGCGTGGCATTGATGGACGCTGTGGTGACCTTCTACGACAAGACGAAGAATGAAGTGATCGCCAAGCGCACTCTGTCAGACAGTGGAACTGCGCCAGTGCTGACCGCGTCCAAGAGCCAGGACTATCGCGCGCTGATCGGCTATGAGGGCTGGTCAGGCGAGTTCGAGGAACTTGGCAAACACGAGGACGACGATGACTTCACATTCGACCCCGGCGTGATGGACGAAGACCGTGACACCGAACACCTATAGAGATTCCAAATGCGACAATATCCCGTAGCTGAACACGATACCCTGTGGAAAATCGCCAAACGCTTTGGCGTGACCGTCCAGGCTTTGGCTTCCGCTAATCACCTTAAGGGCAAACAATTACACTGGCTTCACATAGATCAGTTGTTATTGATACCTGGCGATGAAACAAGCAGTACGCCGGATTGTGAACTCAAACTGCACTTTCGGGGGCTTGACTTTAGCGACGTTACGCCTATGCGCGTCAAGCTTTCCTATGACGGACGCGAGGAAGAGCATGAACTCAAAGGCAACTGCATTTCGTTGGCCGTACAAGACCACGCCTGTGGCTTAAAGATATCGATAGAAAATCTTGAAAAAGAGATGGAACCGGTATGGGAGGTTCCTGCGCTTCCCATCGGCCAATGGAAACTTAACGTGGACTCGCGCCAAGTTAAAGTAGATGGCGCATTGCAAAAGAAAGCCGGCACGTCGACCTCGTCCAGGGACGCAGTCAAGCAAGGCACGACACATAACGCCCAATTGGCAAAAGGCCAAACTGCACAAGAACAAACCCGCGTGGAAGCCGGCAAACCCGTGCAAGGCATTGCGACTATCTACACTGAGGCCAACTTACGTCTATTGCCAGGAAATGAGCCTTACCGTAAATACCTCATTGAGGCAAAGGGAGCACAACACTCAATACTGGCGAAAAATCTGTGCCCCAACAAGCGGTGGCAAGTACTGGTGTAGACGTAAAGTGGCATAATCCTCTTGCCACGTGCACCCTTCGTACCGCCCACCTCGCCAGCAAACTGGGAGCAGAGTTTGGCTGGACGCGGCAAGGGGGTAAAAAATGCCATCAAGGTATCGATCTGGTGGCTGAGCCAGGTACGACAATTTATGCAGTTGCCAACGGCCGAGTTTATCCTGCCAAAGCGCCAAGTGCGTCCTACGATTATGGCAATACCTTAGTGCTCGTGGTTGGAATAAACGACTTACCACCAGAACAAGCCGCGGCATGCCGCAAAGTCAATCCTGGCGCAAAAACGATAGGTTTTTTTTACGCCCATTTAAGCGAACTACCGCTAACAGATCAGCTCGATGTTTATGCAGGCGATCCAATCGGAAAATCCGGTTGCAGCGGTAACGCAAAAGACATGAAAACTATAACGCAAGGCGCTCACCTGCATTTCGAAGTCAGAAAAGATGCGCTAAAGAAGTGTGGAGGGCTCAATAATCGCGTTGACCCTCTTCTTTTTATAAAGAACTGCACAAATTATCCATGAAAATGAAAAAAATATTATTCGCCCTTCCATTCATCATTAGCTCCGTGTTCCTGCCGGTTTATGCGCAAGCCCCAACCAAGCCAATCAGTGAACATAAATGTACCAGCAATCCGTGCGGCAACACTGCCACAGGAGAGGATCCTCAGGAACAACGTATACGCGAGGGCGAGGCCCTCAACAACAAGATTCGCGACAGCGCCGACGATAAAAATCGCTGGCGAACGATACCGTTATATTCGGACTCCAGCAAACCCAATGAGCTGAGCCTCCCTGTTGTCAAAACAGCGGGATTGGAGATGCGTCTGGATCCGAAACTTGGACAGCTCACCTTTAGCAAAACCGGAATGCAGCAGACATTCCTAATCGCCTCGCCGCGCGGCACCAAAAACTCGTCCTGCCCGGAATACTCGATAGAGGTTATAGAGGCATCTGCCGCACATGCATTGATAAGAAAGACCTGCTTTCGAGCGGAGTATGCGCCGGGTCGCTACAGCATGAGCATCGAATACTATCTTTACGACGCGGAGACCGCAGTAATGCGCAACATCTGGCGTGCCACGGTCAGTGACAAGAAGGCCCACATGCCTGATGCAAAGCCAACGCCCACCTTGAAAACTCTTCCGAATGGATATCGTTTTGACTGGTCCGGCATACAGCCGTCTGACAGTCCGCCATCGACCACTACCATACACAACAGCTACGTTCGTAATATCGAAAAAGTAGGCGAAAAGGAACTACTTTGTACTAACCTTAGTGCACCAAAGGGCCAAGGGATAGAAGACGAAATGTGCGAAGGTGGAATCTTGCCGCGAGTGGGAGATAAAAGCATCAAACGATAAGCTATTGGGTGTCGACTAAAATGGTGCTGTATTACGGAAATGCCGTTGGGGTCTGACGGCTTTTACGCGCTGTTCATGCTCAAGAACGGCAACGGCCCCGCGGACGACGGCGAATTCGCCCGCAAGATGACGGCCTTCCTGGACGACTTCGGGCGCGGCGCGAAGAAGCACAACGCCTCGCCGGACGATATCGACAACGCCAAGTACGCCTTCTGCGCAGCGGTCGACGAGATCATCCTGCGCTCGACCTTCAGCATCCGCGACGCGTGGGAGCGCCGTCAGCTGCAACTGGTGCTGTTCAGCGACCAGCTGGCCGGTGAAAACTTCCACAACCGCCTGGAGAACCGGGAGCAAGGCGGCGCCCCCGGGCGCGCCGACCAACCGCCAACGCAAGCCACAGGACAGCAGGCGTCCCAGGAATAAACTTTATATGAAATTCTTATTTACATCGGCCCTGACGATCAGGCTTACGGCTGGCACACTACTTTTGGAAGGCTGCTCCATGCAAGACCATACACCCAGCGTATCGGACAAGCTGTCCGCACTACGTGAAGTGGTCAATGTTCAAATACCGGCGACTTCGGCACGCTGGGAGATTTTTGGCACGCCGGAATACAAGGGCGGCGTGCCCGGCCCTACCGATTTCACCACCCTGATCGCCGAGTTGCAACCTGCCGACGACGCCTGGTTCGCATCGCAGAAGGAAACCGCCGGCACCTCCTTTATCGCTCCGGAAGCCGCGCGCCCATGGCTGAGCGAGCCGTTTCACCGCTTGCTGGCGGAGCATAAGAATACGACGGCGGATCTGTCCGCACTGCGCGACTGCCGCCGCTACGCCGCGACATTGAAACAGTCCGGCAGGCCAGTGCAGGGATTCGTTTGTTGCGGAGACCCCCGCTTGCTGTTGTATATCACCTTGTCCTCGCCGCAGTGAAAGGGCGCCGGGGTCAGTTTGCAGCATTCGATGCTCCGACTCCTGACATTCCGCCAGATCAGGCCTACCCTACCCGATCCTCCCTCGACCCGCGCCCAAGTAGCCATGCGTGCGATAGTCAGCGATATCAGTATCTTAATTCTTCCCGATGACTCTACCTATCCCCGGCGATGCTGCCACACTGTCCCCCAATTTGGAGCGGCAGCAAATCTTTCACTGGCTGCAAAAAGTCAGTTCTGTCACGGCCTGGCGGAATATTCTTGAGCTTTATAAAGCATGGGCGGCGGTCACAGAAAATAGCGTGCGCGAGGCCAATAAGCGCGGCTTGATTGGTGAGACCTCACTTCCGCCGTCGGAGTATTCGTACATTTTAAAAGGGCTGCCCCCCTTAGAAGCTGGCGTCAATCGGATGATCAAGGGCGATAAGGCTCCCCTTGGATTTGGCGCATCTGGCGAGTTCGATACGGCCGGAGCTTCCCTCCATCATTGGTCGCACATGCTTTACCGTATTCAATCAGGTGAAAATGGCATCAGCAAACACACCCCACGCTGGGCAGACTTTGGCGAGGCTCTGTCCAAGTTGGCCTATGCGTGGGGGGATTGCACTGCGCCTATACACCGGCGTCGTGATCGTGGTTTGGCAACCCCTATATTCTATGGCACGTGGCTCGAAGCGCAGTTGAAGACTCTGGATTTTCCAAACGAACTAGATCTGGTTCCCGACCCACTTGAGAACACATTCGTTCGCACATATAGATCCGTACCCTGCACCGGAATTTGGGAGCCGATCGAAACACCAAAGATCTCATTCCTGCGTTCGCTCATCAGGCCACCGAAACCTCAGCCTCCGTTCAAGGTCATCGGCGCCATGAACTACTTCATCGGCGGGTCGTGCGCTCCACATTTGTCGGTAGAAACTGCAACCGACTACATTTATCCATCCACGACATGGCGTTTGCTGTGGCAGGACGACCGCTATACCGACGGTACGATCCCAGAACAGGAAGCCCGCTATAACTTCACCAACCCGAACACGTCTCGTGAGCGGCGCCTGGCAATTAGTGAGACAGGGCAATGGATCGGTGGCAATAGCGGAAGACCAGCGCGTGCCAGCGGAAGATGGCTGGTCGAATCGAATTTGGCAGTCGGTGTTACGCTAAAGGAAGGCGATACTCTGCCGCTCCACGAGGGCCGTGAAGTGGTATGGTTCTTGGCTGAAAATTGAACTCAACCTGGATCTCTCTAACCTGGCCTCCCGCGCTCCGTTTGTGACTTGTACGCCCCCTAATGAAAAATCTTCTGAAATTATTGATCATCGCTTTACTCTTGTGTGCCAAGCCGACATTTGCGATATGCAAAGACAACTGCGTGCTGAAAAATCGTTCGCAAGACCAAGCCTGCGCCTTGGACACGACGCCTCTAAGCCGCTGCGGAAATTTTTCCAGCTATATGGTGGAAGATAGCAAGCTCAACGGGCAATATAAGAGCCTCATCAAAAAATTAAGCGCCAGGGATGCGATGGCGCTGAGGGTGGCCCAGCGGACCTGGCTGCAATGGCGCCTGGATAAGTGCGACGAGGCGGAGGACGCTTCCAGCTGCGACAATGGAGTTTGCGCTGGAGTGACTCACGATGCCTGCATCGTCACCGTAACCAGAAATCGAACATTGGACTTCGTGAAGTTCAGTAACGACCCAGCCAGAGCAGTACGGGTGAACTTTTCGTTTTCCCGCGAGGGGAACGCACAGGCACCAAGCCAGTCCAGCATCGCCGATCAATTCAACGAGTTGCTCACGGCTTTCGCCGCACTCGATAAGGAGTTGCTGCCAGCATGGTAGTCGAACTGAACGTCTCACCGCCAACGGCGACAGGATTGCCGGCGGGCGTAGCACCGTCGGCGATTCATGACCTGCGCTTGCGCGCGGTATATATGGCGGCATTGGATGGGAACCAGAAACGGGCAAAGATCGCCAGCTATCAGCACCAGCTACGCGACCGCGAGAGCCGATCGGAGAACGCGCTGGCGATCTTGGCCGCCAAAGCGACTCCGCAGCAATTGAAGAACATGAACCAAAGCCTCCAGCGCTCGCAGCTTACCGCGCAGCGCAAGGCGCGCATGACTGTGCTGCTCGCCACGGCCGCACGTCCTGGACATCATCAACCTACCTGAACCAACCACATCAACAGAAATGAAAACGATCCTCGCCTATTGCACCCTGGCCCTCGCGCTCGCGCTGCCCCCATCCGTCCAAGCCGACGTCGCCTCCAGCCAGCAAGGCCTGCACCAGTGGCCGGCCTTGAAAGGCAAACTGGTTATGGTGGCCGGCACGGTCAGCGATGTGTTGCGCTACAAGCGCAGCATGACCTTCTACTTTGAAGCGAAGCCAGGCAGCGACTGGATCCACGTCCCCATCGTTAAGTCGCGCGATGACCAGCAGGAGACCTGGTTCAACGTCTCCCACGGCGAAACCACCATGATCGACGGCTTCGTGGCCGCCCGTGGCGGCGACGTCTACCTGATCGAAGCGGCCGTCAGCGAATCGCCGGCCGGCATCAAGGCCAGCTGGTACAAACTGACCACCGACGACCCCGCCTATCCCGACGGACCGTTCTACCTGTTCAAGCCGGTCGGCCAAAAATTCTACGCCGACGGCAAGGACGTGACGGTCGAGTGGGTGTTGAAGAAAGAGGCCGCCGTCAAGCCTGAAAGCCGGGTCAAGCGATGAGACGATCAATACTGGCCGCAGCGTTACACCTCACCCTATGCGCACAAGCAGCCGTTGCGACGCCAACCGAAGACCAGGCGGCCGCCTGGCTAAACAAGGCTGAAACGATCGAAACCGCTTACTCGGAAAACATCACGCCCGACAGTGTGCTGGCGCTGCTGCTGATCCGCACCCCGTCCAAACTGCCCCGCGCCTCCGCCCACTGTGGCGCAGGACTGGAAGACCATGCGGTGCTGATGCTGAACAAGAACGGCAAACAAAACTACGTGGATTCCTTCCTGCTGCAAAGCTGCCTCACCTCCCTCGTGCTGGATACCGAATTCCCCTACGACCTGAAGAAGTCGATCAAGTTCGAGGGCCCCGCGCGCGGCATCAGCTTCAAGTGGCTGAACGGTCCGGACGAAAAACGCCATATGCTCAGCGTCAGCAACCAACATTTTCTGCTTCAAACGCTGCCCGACAAGGGCGACAAACCAACCTCCTGTACAACAAGAAACAAGGCCGCGCTACGCAAGCAACTGCTCAAGTCGCCCGCGCCGGCCGAGGCGTGGGGCCTGACCGAGCTGCTGCTATGCGGCGCCAAGACGCCCGGCAACCTCGCCTACCTGCGCGCCCACGTCCCGAAGAAAATCACCTCCAAGATCTACGACACCGGCGGCGAAGAACAAGTCTCTACCATCACCGTTGACGCCACACTGCTCGAATCCCTGCTCGGCGCCGGCAAGGCCAGGGACGCCGAACTGACCGTGTCCGACAACGAAATCGCCCTCCAGTACTGGCCCAACGAGGCCTGCATCAACGGCCGCACGCTTCGCTACGGCAAAGGACAGTGGCGCGTCGCCGCCACCGGCGACGCCTGCGACTGATGCGCCACCGTGCCGCTTACTGGGCGACAGTTTCAGGCATCGCCGACCAACGGTGGTTCAGCATCGTCCAGCGCCGTCCACCCGCCAACAGCCACAACTGACCGAATGTGTGCAGTTTCGTGACTGCCAAGCAGCAGTTTCGCGCCCGGCGATTCCCTTGTGGCAACATTTGTGATCTAATGGTATCTCAATGAAGGCCGATTGCTCACACCGGCTGTAACGTAATGGAAATGCCAAGCAAGACTGCGACCGGACAATTGTTGAAACGACGTACCCTATGCCTTGCCTTGCTGGCCCAAGCCTTGGCAATCGCCGGCTGCGGCGACGGCAGTCCCGCGTCCGCCACGGCGGCGGCGCCGCCGACCGTCATCACGGCCCTGGTCTGGGCGCCGGACTGGCCGCAGGAAATGCACCACATTGCCGCCGCCTTCACGCGCGCCCATCCCGACATCAAGGTCAACGTCCAGTTCATGATCGGCAATTCGGTCGAAGAAAACCTGAAACCAAGGGTCGCCTCCAACCAACTGCCGGATCTGATCTCGGTCAATCCCAATGCCTACGCCGCCGGCCTCGCCGAGCAAGGCCTGCTGGCCGACGTCAGCGGCACCACAGCGTGGTCGAATATGCTGGATCTGCTCAAACCGGACTGGACCACGGCCAACGGCCGGCACTTCGGCATCGCCAGCGGCGTGGCGGCCACGCTGATCTACTACAACAAAGCCATGTTCCAGCGAGCCGGCGTGCACCGGCTGCCGACCAACTTCGACGAGTTCCTGGCCGCCTGCGCGCTGCTCAAGAAAGCCGGCCTGACGCCGCTGATACTCGACGGCGGCTTCCCCAACATGCTGGGCAACGGCCCCTTCAGCTACGGCTTCGCCAACAATGTCGCGGCGGCCAAGCCGGACTGGCGCTGGCGACTGGCCAGCGGCCAGCTCGACCTCGACACCGCCGAAACCGCCGACATCTTCGCCAAGATCAAGCTGCTGGCCGCGCGCGGCTACGTGCAGCACGGCTATATGAACACCTCCTACGATCAGGGCATACGCCTGTTCGCGGAGGGCAAGGCAGCCATGGCCTTTGAAGGCAGCTGGGCCGCCGGCCGTCTGCTGGGCGGAAAGACAGTCGATGCCGGCGTCTTCATTCCTCCCTGGAACGCGGCCGGCAAGACGGTGGTGCCGGTGGTCGGTAGCGAGACCGGCTTCGCCGTCTGCAATACCCGCAACCGCGCGGCTGCCATGTTGCTGCTGGAATTTATGGCCAACGCCGGCTATCCGATCCAGCAAAATGCCCGCCGCAACATTTCGTCGATGAAGCGCGTCGATGGCCAGCTGCTGACCGACCCGCAACTGAGCGCCTATATGCGGCAAGTCAGCCAGCACGTCAGCGCCGTGCCGCCCTACTATGCCTTCCTGCCCGCCAACAGCATCGAAACGCTGCACCCGCTGCTGCAAGACGTTTTATCCGGCAAGATCACGCCGCGCCAGGCCGCCCGCAAACTGGATGCCTCGGTGCGCAGCGCGTCCGCAGCGGGCCGCAAGGACTGAGCCATGCCACTGCGACGCTACCAAGCAGCCGGCCTGCTGCGCCAGATCGCCATCCGCTACCGCCTGTTCGGCGCGCTGATCCTGATCTCGCTGCTACCGCTGCTGGTAACCGGTTATATTTCCTGGGCCGAATCGAGCAACGCGATCCAGCAAAAGAGCCGCCTGTTCGCCACCGAGATCGTCAAGCAGGTCGCCAAGAATCTGCAATTGCGCATGGACGAAATCGAGGCCGGCAGCGAAGCGCTGGTGCTGTCGGACCCGGTGCAAGCGGCGCTGGCGCGCTACGCCGGCGACAGCCCGGCCGAGCAAGGCCGCGCGCGCGCCGACCTGACCCACATCCTGCTGGCCAACTACGGCTCGTTCCAGGACGTCGACCAGAAATACTTCCTAACACCGGACAACCAGGTGCTCGATCCGCAGGTGTTCGCCCAGCTCGGCCAGGGCGTCGGCGATTTCAGCCGTGCGGCCGCATCGGGCAAAGGGCGTCCCTACTGGGGCACGCTGGATTTATGGGACGGCCAGCAAAGCATCGCCATGGCGCGCCAGATTTACTTCAAGAGCGACAACCGACTGGCCGGCAGCTTGTTCCTCGGCATAGTCTCGACCCGATTTTCCACCATTTTCGACAACGTCAACCTCGGCGCCGGCAGCGAGATCTTCATCGTCGACCTGCGCGCCGGCCGCCGCCTGATCCAGAGCAACGAAGGCGCCGGCAACAGCGTCGCACCGGCGCTGCTAAAGCACATCGCCGCGGCCGCCCAGAACGGCGCAACCACCGGCCACCTCGCTTATAGCACCATTGCGTCCGGCGCCACGCGGGCGTCCGGCTACCTGGCCGTGTACACGCCGGTGCCGCGCACCAACTGGTATGTGGTCAGCACCCTGCCCAATGACCTGCTGCTGGCCGAAGCGCAAACGGTGCGCGACGACATCGTGCTGATCGGCGTGGTCTCCTTTCTTTGCGCGCTGCTGATGGGCTATGGCATCGCCCGCAGCATCTCGTCGCCGCTGGAGAAACTGGCCGGCATCATGCGCGAAATTAAACCGGGCAACTACACGCTGCGCATGCACGACGAAGGCAGGGACGAGATCGCGCTGCTGGCCCAAAAGTTCAACGAGATGGCGGCCAACATCGCCCAGTCGCATGAGCAGCTGGAACAGCGCGTGGCCGAGCGCACCCGCGACCTGGAGCAGGCCAACCTCAAGCTGTCGGCGCTGAGCATGACCGACGGCCTGACCGGCATCGCCAACCGCCGCCGCTTCGACGAAGTGCTGGCCGCGGAACTGGGGGCCACGCTGCAGCGGGCCGCCCAGCCGCTGGCGCTGTTGATGATCGATGTCGACTACTTCAAGGCCTACAACGACCACTACGGCCACCAGGCGGGCGACGCCTGCCTGCGCCAGGTGACAACCTTGCTGCACGACCACGCGCGCCGCTCCAGCGACTTGGCGGCCCGCTACGGCGGCGAGGAATTCGTCATGTTGGCGGCCGACACCGATGAGGAAACGGCGCTGGCCCTGGCCGAATCGATACGCGCCGCGCTGGAACAGCTGCAACTGCCGCATGAACGCTCGCCGCTCGGCCATGTCGCCGTCAGCATCGGCGTGGCGGTATTGCCGCCAGGCGCCACGCCCAGCGCCGATGACTTTATCCGCGCGGCAGACCAGGCGCTGTACCGCGCCAAGAAACAGGGCCGCAACCAGGTGGTGCTGGACCGGCATTAATCCCTGGCCACGGCGACGCCGCGTGCGCAGCAAGTCGGAGATGCGGGGGCTGCGATATGCGCCGCGCGCTATACGCGTTATTGCCGCCGCTGCCGCACAGCGCCGCAGCGCTCACGTAGGATGCGCTCTCAACAAGGAGACTCCCATGGATAACGCCCAAACGTCCGAACCGCGCTTCAACGCCGAACAACTGGCGGCGCTGGAACCGATACAAAACTATTTCCAGGGCCATGCCCAGGATAACGCCGACTTCATGCGCAAGGCCTTCCTGCCGACCGCGCATATCGAATCGATGCGCGAAGGCGTGTTCACGTCGTGGCCGCTGGAGCTGTATTGCCAACGGTTCAAGGGTACGCCAGCCGCCGACGAAGCACAACGCCGCCGCACCACCGACTGGATCGAAGTACACGGCAACGCCGCTTGCGCCCGCATCACGCTGGAGCACGCCGCCATGACGTTTGTCGATTACTTCGTGCTGCTCAAGACGGAACAAGGCTGGAAGATCGCCAACAAGGCCTTCCACGGCCAGGCCGCCTGACCAGCGTCAATTAGCAACGGAAGTTGGCATCGGCCACGCGCGCCCGAACATCGCGAGCGCAGCCACATTCCGCAACAGCGCGCCCACTTCCACCGAATCGGGTTATTCTGGTCACCTTGACCAACGACGTCAAGGAACTGGCCGCGCCGCCCAAGCCATGACCCACTGTTCGCAACCGGGGAAAGACTCATGCAAGCACTAGACAGCACCCACCGCCGGTTCGTTCTGGACCTGTTCGCCGCCACGCATGACATGACGCTGGCTACCGTGCGTCCGGACGGTTTTCCGCAAGCGACCGTGGTCACCTATGTCAACGACGGCCTGACGCTGTATGCAGGAATCGGTCTCGACAGCCAGAAAGCGCACAACATCCGCCAGAACGACAAGGTGTCCGCCACCATCACGCCGTCGTACACCGACTGGCGCCACATCCGCGGCCTGTCGCTGGCCGGCCACGCCGCCATCGTCGCCGGCGCCGAGGAGACGGCGCACGCGGCCGACCTGATGCTGTTCCGCTTCCCCCAGCTGCGCCAGATGCTCCCTGCCAACGGCGCCGGCTGGCCGGGCGCGGTCTTCATGCGCGTGATGCCGTCCATTATTTCCGTTCTGGACTATGAATTGGGCTTCGGGTACACCACCCTATTCGAGGTATTACCTGATATTTGATACAGATCATATATTTTGCGGGGAGCGTTTGTTAGCCTGAGTCTTTCAATTGACCAGGAGAACGTCATGTCCTACAAAAGCATACTCGTCCACGTCGACAACTCGGCCAACGCCCAGGAACGCATCGCTTTCGCAACGCGCCTCGCCAGCCAGCAGGACGCGCACCTGATCGGCGCGGCCACCACCGGCATCGCGGGCGAGTTTTACCGCAACAGCGCCATGATGTACGCCGGCATGGTACCGCAGGAGCAGCTCGATGAACTGGTCAGCAGCGCCGAGCAGGCGTTGACGAAGTTTGAAGCCCAGGCCCGCGCGGCCGACGTGCGCTACGAGCGCCGCATCAGCGACGACGAGACCCAGAACGGCCTGGTGCTGCAGGCGCGCTATGCCGACCTGGTGGTGCTCAGCCAGTGCGAACCGGGCGAAGAAGGCCTGCTGATGGGTCCCGGCCTGGCGGCCTACCTGGCGCTGCACGGCGGCCGCCCGGTGCTGGTGGTGCCCTATGCCGGCGCCTACCCGCACATCGACCGCCACGCGCTGGTCGCCTGGGACGGCAGCCGCTCCGCCACCCGCGCCGTCACCGACGCGCTGCCGCTGCTGCGCCGCAGCGCCCGTGTCACGCTGGCGGTATTCGACGCGGAACACCAGTACGGCGTACATGGCGCCGAGCCAGGCGCCGATATCGCGCTGTTCCTGGCCCGCCACGGCGTCAAGGTCGAAGTGTCGCAACAGCCAAAACCGGAAGGCGCGAGCGTGGGCGAAGCGCTGCTGTCGCTGTCGGCCGATCTCGGCGCCGACCTGCTGGTGATGGGCGCTTACGGCCACCTGCGCTGGCGCGAAACCGTGCTCGGCGGCGTCACCCGCACGCTGCTGGCGTCGATGACGCTGCCCGTACTGATGTCGCACTGAGCCCGGCCATGAGCTACAAAACCATCGTCGTGCACTGCGACCAGTCGCCGCACGCGGTCGGCCGCTACGCGCTGGCGGCCAGGATCGCCCTGGCTGCCGGCGCCCACCTGACCGGCGTCGCGCTGACCGGCATCTCGCGCTATGCCGAATGGAACGACAGCCTCGGCGCCTGGCCGTTGGCGCCGCACGTGCTGGACCATCTGCGCCATCAGGCCGTCGCCGCGCTGGCCAATTTCGAGCGGGACGTCGCCGCCGCCGGCGTCACGTTGTGCTCCAGCAGCCTGTGCGAGGACGACGCCGAAAGCGGCCTGCTGCTGCACGCCCGCTATGCCGATCTGCTGGTGCTGAGCCAGACCGATCCCGACGACATCCAGTTCGGCGTCAGCCGCCCGTTGCCGCCGGAGCTGCTGCTGCAAGGCGGCCGTCCGCTGCTGCTGGCGCCAACCGAGGCCAGGGCCGGCGGTGCGAGCGGCGCGATCCGCCATCCGTTGCTGGCCTGGGATGGCAGCGCACAGGCGGCGCGTGCCTTCAGCGACGCCCTGCCCCTGCTGCGACTGGCGGAACGCGTGACGCTGCTGGTGCTCAATGCGGAGCGCGACCCGGCCCGCCACGGCGCCGAGCCGGGCGCCGACATGGCCTTGTTCCTGTCCCGCCACGGCGTGCGGGTAGACGTGATGCGCGAGTTCACCACGGTGGAAATCGGCGCGGCGCTGCTGTGCGCCGCGGCCGAACGGGGCTGCGACCTGCTGGTGATGGGCGGCTACGGCCACCACCGCCTGCATGAGACCCTGCTGGGCGGCGCCACCCGCAGCATCTTGCGCGGGATGACGCTGCCGGTGCTGATCTCGCACTGAGACCAGCACCGCCTCAACGCTGCAACACGAAGTTGCCTGGCGCCGGACCCAACACCCGGCCCAGGCCCATCGCCGGCGGCGCCACGCGCTCCCGGCCTGCATGGCGCACCAGCCATTGCTGCCAATGCGGCCACCATGAACCCTCGGTGCGCTCGGCGCTGTTCAACCACTCGTCCGGACTGCTGTAGCCCGCCGCCTGCGCCTGCGTACTGGCGGGATGGCTGCGGTAGCTGCGGTTGGCATGACCGGGTTCGGAAACAATACCGGCGTTGTGGCCGCCGGACGCCAGCACGAAATCGATGGGCGCTCCGCTCAGCAGGTGGATCTTGTACACCGAACGCCATGGCGACACGTGGTCGCGCTCGGTCCCGACCACGAACATCGGCGTGCGGATGTCGGACAGCGCGATCGGCTTGCCTTGCGCCGTGTAGCGCCCCTCCGCCAGGTCGTTGCGCAGGAACAGGCCGTGCAGGTACTCGCTGTGCATGCGGAACGGCAAGCGCGTGCTGTCGGCGTTCCAGGACATCAGGTCGTTCGGCGCGCTGCGCTCACCCATCAGGTACTCGCGCATCATGCGCGACCACACCAGGTCGCGCGCATGCAGCAGCTGGAAGGACGCGGCCATCTGGTCGCCGTCCAGATAGCCCTGGTCCCACATCAATGCATCCAGGAAAGCCAGCTCGCTGTCGTCGATAAACAGGCCCAGTTCGCCCGGCTCGCTGAAATCGGTCTGCGCTGCCAGCAGCGACACGGAGGCCAGCTTGCCATGCTGGCCGTGTTCGCCCGAATCGATGGTGGCGGCGGCGATCGTCAGCAGCGTGCCGCCCAGGCAATAGCCCACCGCGTGCACCGGCGCACCTCCGCCCAGCTGGTCGGCCTGTTCGAGCGCGGCAAACACACCCAGTCGCAGGTAATCGTCCATGCCCATGTTGCGGTCGTGTTCATTGGGATTGCGCCAGGACAGCATCAGCACCGTATGGCCCTGCTGCACCAGATAGCGCACCAGGGAATTGTGCGGCGACAGGTCGAGGATGTAGTATTTCATGATCCACGACGGCACGATCAGCACCGGCTCGCGATAGACCTTTTCGGTCTGCGGCGAGTACTGGATCAGCTCGATCAACTCGTTGCTGTAGATCACCTGGCCGGGCGTGACCGCCACATCCTGGCCCGGCACATAGCTGGGGCCGGTCGGTTCCGGCACCGCCATGTCCGGCGGCGCCAGACGGCGGCACAGGTCGCGGCGCCAGTTGAGCGCGCCGTCGATCAGGCTGCGCCCGCCGCTGGCCGCCGCGGCCCGCAACACCTCCGGATTGGTCCACAGATAATTCGACGGCGAGTACATATCGAGCAACTGGCGCGCGGTGAAGGCCACCACGTCGGCATGATGCGGCGCCACGCCGCGCACGCCGGTGGTGGCCTGGCCCCAAAACTGCTCGGCTTGCTTAAAGCTGCTCACATACTGCGAAAACGGCCACTGGCGCCAGGCCGCATTATCGAAGCGGCTATCCTCGACGACCGGCTTGGCGACGCCGGCCAAGGCCGCCAGGCTTTGCGCCGCCAGCTCGCTGCGCTTGCCGGGCGACGCCGCCAGGTGTTGCCACCAGTCCTGGAACGCCAGCGACATCGCGATCGGCGACACGCCCCCGGTCAGCCGCGCCATCTGGCTCCGCAGATACAGATCGAGCGTATTGCCTGGTGCTTCGGGTTCCGGCGACGGCGCCGCGGCGCCCGGAACAACTTTCAACTGTGCAGTCTTCACATGCCCTCCTGATTTGACGATGCACCGATTATGGTTGGGGGGCGTCCCCGAAGTATTTGATCTGGATCAAATACTTCCCCGAGCGCGCTCTCTAGACTGCCCTGCATCCCAACCCGAGCCGCCCACCATGAATGAATCCGACGACATTATTGAAAACATCACCTACGACGAATTGCAGGTAGGCCAGTGCGCACGGCTGAGCCGCACGCTGAACAAGGACGACATCTCCGCCTTCGCCGCCGTATCCGGCGACGTCAACCCGGCCCACGTCGATCCGGAGTATGCCGGCCACACCCTGTTCCACGGCGTGATCGCACACGGCATGTGGGGCGCGGCACTGATCTCGCGCCTGCTGGGCACCTGCCTGCCCGGCCCCGGCACGATCTACCTGGCGCAGACACTGCAGTTCCTCAAGCCGGTGCGCATCGGCGACGAGTTGCGCATCACCGCCACGGTGACGGCCAAGGAGCCGGTCAAGAAACATGTGTTGCTCGATTGCGAGATCAAGAACCAGACCGGCGCCGTGGTGCTGACTGGCGTCGCCACGGTGATCGCGCCAAGCGAGAAGGTGCGCCGCCCGCGCGTCCACATGCCGCCGCTCAGTCTGTCACAGGTGCATGCCAATTATGCCAGCCTGATGGAAGCGGCGGCGCCACTGTCGCCGGTGCGCTGCGCCGTGGTCCATCCCTGCGACGAAGCCTCGCTGCGCGGCGCGCTCGACGCCGCCAAACATGGCCTGATCGTGCCGGTGCTGGTCGGCCCGCGGCAGCGCCTGCGGGCGCTGGCCGAGAGCGGCGGCCTGTCGCTCGAAGGCGTCGAACTGGTCGATGTCCCGCACAGCCATGCGGCGGCCGCGCGCGCCGCCGCCATGGCCGGCGCCGGCGAGGTGGAGATGCTGATGAAAGGCAGCCTGCATACCGATGAGCTGATGTCCGCCGTGCTGGAGACGCCGGCGCTGCGCACCGCGCGCCGCCTGTCGCACGTGTTCCGCATCGAAGTGCCGCTGTACGACAAGGTGCTGCTGATTTCGGACGGCGCGCTCAACATCCAGCCCACGCTGGAGCACAAGGTCGACATCGTGCAGAACGCCATCGAGCTGGCGCACGCGCTGGGCACGGCCGAACCCAAGGTCGCCATCCTGTCGGCGGTGGAAACGGTGACGCCGAAAATCCCGTCCACGCTGGACGCGGCGGCCCTGTGCAAGATGGCCGAGCGCGGCCAGATCAGCGGCGCGCTGCTGGACGGCCCGCTGGCCTTCGACAACGCCATCTCGCCGATGGCGGCGCGCGCCAAGGGCATCGTCTCCCAGGTGGCCGGCCACGCCGACATCCTGATCGCGCCCGATCTCGAAGCCGGCAACCTGCTGGCCAAGCAGCTCGAATACCTGGCCGGCGCCGCCGTCTGCGGCGTGGTGCTGGGCGCGGCCGTGCCGATCGCCCTGACCAGCCGCGCCGACGACGCCGCCGCCCGCACCGCCTCGGCGGCACTGGCGCTGATGCTGGCCCATCGCTACCGGCAACAGCGGCCGTAGCCCGCCCCCCCCCCCCGGACGGAGACGCCGCCGGCTCAAGCGTAGTCGTTCCCGCGAAAGCGGGAATGACGATGGGCAATTTTGCACAGCACGCTAGCCGGGCAAACTCAACATGGATTCCCGCTTTCGCGGGAACGACGACGGGCCACTTTGCCTTCCGCCTGCCACCGTCCATTTGTTGATTTTTGATCTACATCAATTACACACGCTTGACTGTCGCCGTACACTGCGTTCGCCGCTTGACTGTCGGCCCCCACACTTCACAAGGAGTTTCACCATGTTCCAGCCTGCGCCGTTCGCCGGGCCGCGCGCCGCCGTCACCGCGGCGGCGCTCGCCGCGTCACTGCTGTTGCCGGGTTGCGATTCGCTGACGCCCCACTATGCCCGGCCGCCGCTGCCGGTGGCCGCCGCCTACGCCGCGCCCGCCAACGCCGCCACGGCCGCCGCCGCGCTGCCCGAATGGCGCGGCTATTTTTCAGCGCCGGCGCTGCAGGCGCTGATCGTCGAAGCGCTGGCACAGAACCGCGACCTGCGCATCGCCGCCCTGCGGGTGGAGCAGGCGCGCGCCGCATACGGCATCGAACGCGCCGCCCGCCTGCCGTTGCTGGCGGCCCAGGCCAGCGGCCAGCGTCAACAGGTGCCGGCCGACCTCAGCCTGACCCGCCACGAAACGATCACCAGCCAGTACCAGGCCGGGCTGGGCGTGAGCGCCTGGGAGATCGACCTGTGGGGCCGCCTGGCCAGCCTGCGCGACGCCGCCCTGCAAGACTACCTGGCCAGCGACGCCGCCCGCCGCGCCATCACCATGTCGCTGATCACCCACGTGGCCGAGGGCTATTTCGACGTGCGCGAAATCGACCAGCGCATCGCGCTGGCGCGCCGCACCCTGGCCACCCGCCAGGAAAGCTACCGCATCTACTCGCGCCGGGTGGCGGTGGGTTCCACCTCGCGCCTGAACCTGACGCAGGTCGAAACCCTGCTGCTGCAGGCGCAGGCGCTCACCAGCCAGCTGGAACAGGAACGCGACCGCAAACGCCATGCGCTGCAACTGCTGGTCGGCAGCCCCGCCGCGCTGGCGCCGCTGGACGCCGAAGCCGGCCCTCTGGCCGAAACCTTGCCAGCGCTGCCCCCCGGCCTGCCGTCCGCGCTGCTGGAACGGCGCGCCGACATCGTCGCCGCCGAGCACCAGCTGCAGTCCGCCAACGCCAGCATCGGCGCGGCGCGCGCCGCCTTCTTCCCGCAAGTGAGCCTGACCGCCGCGCTGGGCACCGCCAGCGCGGAACTGGGCGGCCTGTTCGCCGGCGGCAGCCGCTCGTGGACCTTCGCCCCCAGCATCACGCTGCCGTTGTTCGACGGCGGCCGCCGGCGCCAGAACCTGAGCCTGACCGAGGCGCGCCGCGACAGCGCCGTCGCCAACTACGAAAAAACCATCCAGGGCGCTTTCCGCGACGTCGCCGACGCGCTGTCGGCGCAAGCCTGGCTGGGCCAGCAAGTGGGCATCGCCGAACGCGCCCTGCTCGTCCAGCGCGAACGCGCCCGCCTGTCGCAGCTGCGCTACGACAGCGGCGCCGCCGCCTTCCTCGACGTGCTCGACGCCCAGCGCGACCTGCTCAGCGCCGAACAACAATTGATCCAGCTGCGCCGCGCCCTGCTGGGCGCAGGCATCGCCCTGTACAGCGCGCTCGGCGGCGACCCGGTCGTCGCCGCCCCGCCGCTGGCCGCCTTCCCCTACCTGCCCCGACCCCGCACATGACTCCTGACCTGACACGCAAACTCGGCGCCGCCGCCGTCGCCCTGGCCCTGGTGGCCGGCGCAGTCTACGCCTGGCAACGACTGCATCCGGCCGGTCCCGGCCCCGAATTCGCCAGCGGCAACGGCCGCATCGAGGCGACCGAAATCGACGTCGCCGCCAAGCTGCCCGGACGGCTGCAAGACATCGCCGTCAACGAAGGCGACTTCGTGAGCGCCGGCCAGGTGCTGGCCCACATGCAATCGACCTCGCTGCAAGCCCAGCGCGACGAAGCCGTGGCGCGCCAGGCACAGGCGCAGACCGCCGTCGCCAGCGCCGACGCCATGATCGCCGTGCGCCAGAGCGACTACCAGGCCGCGCAAGCGCTGGTGGTGCAGCGCGAAAGCGAACTCGACGCGGCCCAGCGCCGCCTCAAGCGCTCCGAAACCCTGGTGCTGGAAGGCGCCTCGTCGGAACAGGAACTGGACGACGACCGCAGCCGCGTGCGCTCCGTCAGCGCCGTGATCCGCGCCGCCAGGGCGCAGGCCGACGCGGCCCGCAGCGGCATCGACGCCGCGCGCACCCAGGCCGGTGGCGCCCGCGCCTCGGTGACGGCGGCCCAGGCCACGGTCGACCGCATCGACGTCGACCTGGCCGACAGCGCGCTGACCGCGCCGCGCGCCGGCCGGGTGCAGTACCGCATCGCCCAGCCCGGCGAAGTGCTGGGCAGCGGCGGCAAGGTGCTCAACCTGGTCGACCTGGCCGACGTCTACATGACCTTCTTCGTGCCGGAGCAGGCGGCCGGCAAGCTGGCGCTGGGCGCGCCGGTGCGCGTGGTGCTCGACGCCGCGCCGCAGTATGTGCTGCCGGCGCGCGTGTCCTTTGTCGCCAGCACCGCGCAGTTCACGCCCAAGACCGTGGAAACGGCCAGCGAACGCCAGAAGCTGATGTTCCGCGTCAAGGCGCAGATCGATCCGGCGCTGCTGCAAAAGCACATGAAGCTGGTCAAGACCGGCCTGCCCGGCGTGGCCTGGGTGCAGCTTGACGCCAAGACACCGTGGCCCGCCAAGCTGGAAATCAAGGTGCCGCAATGAGCGAGACCGCGGCGGCCGGCGTTGCCGGCCTGCGCGGCGTGGCACTGCAATACGGCGACACCCGCGCGCTGCGCGCCATCGACCTGGACCTGCCGGCCGGCTGCATGATCGGCCTGATCGGCCCGGACGGCGTCGGCAAATCCAGCCTGCTGTCGCTGGTGGCCGGCGCCCGCGCGGTGCAGCAAGGCAGCGTGACGGTGCTGGGCGGCGACATGCGCAGCAAGCGCCACCGCGACGCCGTCTGCCCGCGCATCGCCTACATGCCGCAGGGGCTGGGCCGCAACCTGTATCCCACCCTGTCGGTGGAAGAGAACCTGCAATTCTTCGGCCGCCTGTTCGGCCACGACGCCGCCAGCCGCCGCCGCCGCATCGACGAACTGACCGCCGGCACCGGCCTGGCGCCGTTCCTGCAGCGGCCGGCCGGCAAGCTGTCCGGCGGCATGAAGCAGAAGCTGGGCCTGTGCTGCGCGCTGATCCACGACCCCGACCTGCTGATCCTGGACGAACCGACCACCGGCGTCGATCCGCTGTCGCGCGCGCAGTTCTGGGACCTGATCGCCCACATCCGCAGCCAGCGCCCCGCCATGAGCGTGGTGGTGGCCACCGCCTACATGGAGGAAGCCGACCGCTTCGACTGGCTGGTGGCGATGGACGACGGCCAGGTGCTGGCCACCGGCACGCCGCAGGAACTGCGCGCGCGCACCGCCACGACGACGCTGGAGCAAGCCTTCATCGCGCTGCTGCCGGCCGAGAAGCGCGGCGACCACCAGGCGGTGACGGTGCCGCCGTTCCAGCCGGCCGAGGGCAACGACAGCATCGCCATCGAGGCGCAGGGCTTGACGATGGTGTTCGGCGACTTCACCGCGGTCGACCATGTGGACTTCCGCATCCGCCGCGGCGAGATCTTCGGCTTCCTCGGCTCCAACGGCTGCGGCAAGTCGACCACGATGAAAATGCTGACCGGCCTGCTGCCGGCCACCGAGGGCAGCGCGCTGCTGTTCGGCCGCGCGGTCGATGCCGGCGACATGGCGACCCGCCGCCGCGTCGGCTACATGTCGCAGGCGTTCTCGCTGTATGGCGAGCTGACGGTGCACCAAAACCTGGTGCTGCACGCGCGCATGTTCAGCGTGCCGGAGGCCGAGATCGCCGGCCGCGTGGCCGACATGGCGCAGCGCTTCGGCCTGGCCGGCGCGCTCGACACGCTGCCGGAAAAACTGCCATTGGGGGTGCGCCAGCGCCTGTCGCTGGCGGTGGCCATGGTGCACAAGCCGGAACTGCTGATCCTCGACGAACCGACCTCCGGCGTCGACCCGGTGGCGCGCGATATGTTCTGGCGCCTGATGATAGACCTGGCCCGCAACGACCAGGTCACCATCTTCATCTCGACCCACTTCATGAACGAGGCCGAGCGCTGCGACCGCATCTCGCTGATGCACGCGGGCCGCGTGCTGGTCAGCGCCGCGCCGGCCGAGCTGCCGGCGATGCGCGGCGTCGCCACGCTGGAGCAGGCCTTCATCTCCTACCTGGAGCAAGCGGCCGGCAACGTGGCGCCGCCGCCCGCAGCGCCGGCGCCGCCGGCGGTGGCCGCCGCGCCGCGCGCCGGCTGGCGCCGCAGCCTGCAACGCGCCTACAGCTACACGCTGCGCGAAACGCTGGAACTGCGCCGCGACCCGGTGCGCGCCACGCTCGCGCTGCTGGGCACGGCGATCCTGATGTTCATCATCGGCTACGGCATCAACATGGACGTCGAGAACCTGTCCTACGCGGTGCTCGACCGCGACCAGAGCGGCCTGAGTCAAAACTATGCGCTCAACCTGTCCGGCTCGCGCTACTTCATCGAGCGCGCGCCGCTGGCCGACTACGACGACCTGGACCGCCGCATGCGCAGCGGCGAACTGGCGCTGGCGATCGAGATCCCGCCCGGCTTCGGCCGCGACCTGCAACGCGGCGCGCCGGTGACGGTGGGCGCCTGGGTCGACGGCGCCATGCCGATGCGGGCCGAGACCACGCGCGGCTACGTGCAAGCCATGCACATGGGCTGGCTGGCCGACATGGCGCAGCACCGGCTGGGCATGAAGCTGGCCGGTTCCGGCACGCTGGAAACGCGCTACCGCTACAACCCCGACGTCAAGAGCCTGCCGGCCATGATCCCGGCCGTGATCCCGATGCTGCTGATGATGATCCCGGCGATGCTCAGCGCGCTGTCGGTGGTGCGCGAGAAGGAACTGGGCTCCATCCTCAACCTGTACGTGACGCCGGTGACGCGGCTGGAATTCTTGCTCGGCAAGCAGGTGCCCTACGTCGCGCTGGGCATGCTGAACTTCGCGCTGCTGACCGTGCTGGCGGCCACCGTGTTCGGCTTGCCCGTCAAAGGCAGCCTGCTGGCGCTGAGCTTGGCCGCGTTGGTGTATGTGATCTGCGCCACCGGCCTGGGCCTGCTGGTATCGACCTTCACCCGCAGCCAGATCGCCGCGCTGTTCGTGACCATGATAGGCACCATCATCCCCTGCGTGCAGTTCGCCGGGCTGCTCAATCCGGTGTCCGGCCTGAGCGGCATCGGCGCGCTGATCGGCCGCATCTACCCGGCCACCCATTTCCTGACCATCAGCCGGGGCGTGTTCAACAAGGCGCTCGGGCTGGGCGAACTGGGCGGCTCATTGTGGCCGCTGCTGCTGGCGGTGCCGGTGATCCTCACCTTGTCGGCGCTGCTGCTCGACAAACAGGAGCGCTGAGCATGCGCATCTCACTCCACACGCGCGTGGCGCACATCTACCGGCTCGGCATCAAGGAGCTGTGGAGCCTGCTGCGCGACCCGGCCATGCTGGTGCTGATCGTCTACACCTTCTCGCTGTCGATCTACGTGGCCGCCACGGCGATGCCGGAAAGCCTGCACAACGCCGCCATCGCCATCGTCGACCTGGATGGTTCGCCCTTGTCGGCGCGGATCGCGGCCGGCTTCTATCCGCCGCACTTCCGCACGCCGTCGCTGGTGAGCGCCGCCCAGGCCGACGCTGGCCTGGACAGCGGCAACTACACCTTCGTGCTGGCCATCCCGCCCGGCTACCAGCGCGACACGCTGGCCGGCCGGGCACCGTCGATACAGCTCAACATCGACGCCACGCGCATGAGCCAGGCCTTCACCGGCAACGGCTACATCCAGCAGATCGTCGGCGCCGAGGTGGGCGATTTCCTGCGCCGCCAGCAGGAAGCGGCCGCCCCGCCGGTCGCGCTGGACCTGCGCATGCGCTTCAATCCCAACCTGGAGCAGTCGTGGTTTGGATCGCTGATGGAGATCATCAACAACGTCACCATGCTGTCCATCATCCTGACCGGCGCCGCGCTGATACGCGAGCGCGAACACGGCACCATCGAGCACCTGCTGGTGATGCCGGTGACGCCGATGGAAATCATGCTGGCCAAGGTGTGGTCGATGGGATCGGTGGTGGTGCTGGCGGCCCTGGCGTCGCTGCTGTTCATCGTGCAGGGGGCGCTGCACGTGCCGATCACCGGTTCGATCGCGTTGTTCGTGCTGGTGACGGCGCTGCACCTGTTCGCCACCACGTCGATGGGGATCTTCCTCGCCACGCTGGCGCGCAGCATGCCGCAATTTGGCATGCTGCTGGTGCTGGTGCTGCTGCCGCTGCAGTTGCTGTCGGGCGGTTCGACGCCGCGCGAAAGCATGCCGGTGCTGGTGCAGGACATCATGCTGGCGGCGCCGACCACGCACTTCGTGGCGGCCGCCCAGGCCATCCTGTACCGGGGCGCCGGCTTCGGCGTGATCTGGCCGCAGATGCTGGCGCTGGCGGCGATCGGCGCGGTACTGTTCGCGCTGTCGCTGCGGCGCTTCCGCAAGACCATCGGGCAGATGGCCTGAGCGGCGTCAGTCGTGGAAGGCGTCGACCACCTTGCGTTGCCCGAGCATGAAGGCGTCGGCCACGTGGCGCAGCGGCGCCACGTCGACGTCCGAGCGGCCTTCCCTGACCAAGGCGGCGAAGCGGCGGTACAGCGACGGGTACTCGGCTTCCTTGTCCAGCGGCTGTTCGACGCCATGCACCCAGAGGCGCGCGCCACCGTCGCTCAGTTTCAGTTCGCCATCGGCCGTCTGGACCACGATGTCCCAGCTTTGCTTGCCGGTCTGGCGCCAGTCGAACACGGCGTGCACCGGCACCCCGGCGCCATCCTGGAATTGCAGCTCGGCGGCGATGGGCGCGTCGCGGTTCCCGGGGAATTCCAGCGTGGCGCGGTTCAGGAAGATCAGCGAAGGCAGGATCTCGGTGACGATGGACAGCGCATTGATGCCCGGATCGAACACACCCAGGCCGCCGGCCTGCCAGATCCATTCCTGGTTCGGGTGCCACTGGCGCACGTCTTCCTTCCAGTTGACCTGCATGGAGGTCGGCGCGTGAGCCGCCAGGTAGGCTTTGGCCGGCTGCACCGCCGGCGCGTAGCGCGAGTGCCAGCTGGTGAACAGCGTCAGTCCCTTGGCTGCGGCCAGCGCCTCCAGGTCGGCAACTTCGGACAGCGTCGCACCCGGCGGTTTTTCCAGGAACACGTGCTTGCCGGCGGCCAGCGCCACGCGGGCCGCCTGGTAGCGGTACTGCGGCGGCATGCACAGTGACACGGCGTCGATCCCGGGCTCGGCCGCCAGCATCGCCTCGATGGACGTGAACCCCGGCAGGCCGTCGACGGTGTTGTGCCGGCTGGCCGAGGCCACCAGCTGGAAATCGGCGTTGGCCGCGATGGCGGGCAGGTGCTGGTCGTGGACGATCTTGCCGACGCCGACGATCGCGAGTTTAATTGCTGACATCATCTGTCTTTCATAAAGTGGGGGCTTGTTCGCCACCATGCTACGACGAACGATGCCAGCTTAACCAATCATTTTTTTTGCCGCAAACATACCGAAATGGCATGGGAGCGCCCAATGATGCGAAAATAGCGGGGTTTGCTACCGACCCAAGATCCCGCATGCCCCTGACCGCCGTTTCTCCCCTCCTCGCGCGCGACGCCCGCCGCATCGAACGCTATGCGGCCATGGCCGATGCCGCCCGCTTCCTGCACCCGATCCAGCAAGCCTTGCTGCACCGGCGCGGCTGGCTCAGAATGCTGGCGCCGCGCGCCAGCGGCGGCGCCGAGCTGCCTTTGCCGCAAGCGGTGCGGCTGGAGGAAGCGGTGGCCGCCGTCGACGGCAGCATGGGCTGGGTGCTCACGCTGTGCGCTGGCGCGGCATGGTTCGCCGGCTTTTTGCCGCCGGCGCTGGCGCGCGACATCATCGGCTGCAAGCGTGTTTGCCTGGGTGGCAGCGGCGCGCCGAGCGGCTACGCCGACCAGGATGGCGATGGGGAAGCCGCAGGCTTCCGCATCACCGGCCGCTGGGATTACGCCAGCGGCGCGCCGATCGCCACCCACTTCACCCTGAACGCCATCCTGCGCGAGCACGGCCGGCCGCTGCTGGACGAACAAGGCGCGCCGCGCATCCGCGCTTTCCTGGTGCCGGCGGAACTGGTGCAGATCGTGCCCTCCTGGGCCAGCATCGGCATGCGCGCCAGCGCCTCGCACAGCTACCGCATCGACGGCGCATGGGTGAGCAAGGAATACGGCTTTACGATCAGCCCCGCCGCCGCCACCGCCGATGGCCCGCTGTATCGCTTCCCGTTCTATTCGCTGGCCTTCGTCACGCTGGCGGCCAATGTGGCCGGCATGGCGAGCCATTTCATGCAGCTGGCGCGGCCCTGCATCGGCCGCCGCCGTCACGCCCTCAAGAACCTGCCGCTGCTGGAGGTCCCCGAAGTCGCCGCACTGCTGCGCAACAAGGAGTTGGCCCACGCAGACGCACGCGCGCACTTCTACGACGTGCTCGATCGCAGCTGGGCGATGGTGGAAAACGGCACGCCGCTGACTGCCGGCGACATGGAGGCGCTGCAGGCCAGCTCACTGGCGCTGGTGGCCGCATCGCGCGCGGCGGTCGATGAACTGTATCCCTATTGTGGCCTGTACGCCGCCCACGAAGACAGCGCCATCAACCGGGTCTGGCGCGACTTCCACACCGCCAGCCAGCATTCGCTGTTGCTGCCCTAAACCAGCAGCAAAATAGCCGGCAGCAGCATGCCCGCGGCCAGCGTCAGGCCAACCGGCAGACGCACCCGCGGATTGCTGAACGCGATATACAGTCCTGCCAGCGACGATGCGCACAAGCCTATCGCCAGGGCCACCACGAACAGCTTCAGCGGCATGCTGGAATGTTCTTCCGCCGGTTTGGCTTCCGGTTTCGGTTTGGCGTTTTCAGCCGGCGCGGCAGGCGCCGGCTTGCTGGCCTGCGGCTTCGGCGCAGGCGCTTCGTACAATTCCTGATCCTGATGCAGCGACGCCATTGCCGCGATCCACGGATAGGTCGGCGGATCACCGCGGTGCGCGCCCTTATGCAGATTGAAGGTCTGCAGCGCGCCAGAAAAAGCGAAGAACACTATGGCCGGTGTGAAGAACACACCCAGGTAGCGGTGCAGTTGGCGTATCGTCGGCATTTCCCTATCCTCATTTAAAATAAACACTTACCACCAAACCTGCCCCGCCATTGCTGGACAACTCGACCGCGGCGCCGTGGCCATCGACCACGTTCCTGGCGATGGACAAGCCCAACCCGCAACCCCAAACGGCGTTTCCATCCGGGCGATAGAAGCGGTCGAACAGGCGCCCGCGCTCCGCCTCCGGCACGCCGGGACCGCTATCGGCCACCCGCAGATATGCCCTGCCGCCTTCCACCCCGGCGCTCACGTCCACTTGTCCGCCCCGCTGCGTGTAGCGCACCGCATTGTAGACCAGATTGCTGAGCATGACCGACAAGCCGTCGGCATGAGCCGGCACCAGCGTGGGCAACGCCTGATGCTGCTCGTGGCGCGCCAATGTCAACAGCTGGTGCACCAGATGGGTCGAGCGGTCCAGCCGCTCGTGCAATCGTTGGAAGACGACGTTGCGCTGCCCGTCGCTATCGGCCCGCTCGGCCAGTTGCAGCTGCAAATTTGAGCACGGTCAGCGGCGAGCGCAGTTCATGCGCGGCATCGGCGATGACGCTGCGCTGCGCCGCCATCGCACTGTCTATCTTTTCCAGCAAGCCGTTCAACGCAACCACGATGGCCAGCAGTTCGGGCGGCGTGCCGCCAGTCTCCAGCGGCTGCGGCACGCCGGGCGAGCGGCCATGCACCGCCTGCGCCACCTGCTCCAACGGCCGCAGCGCCATGCCCGCCACGACCCAGATCAGCGCCGCCAGCGCCGGCAACAGCAGCAGCAGCAGCAGCAAGGGTGGCACGATGCGCAGCGCCATTTTGGCCGCGATGGGTTGCCGCACCTTGAATGGCTGGGCGATCTGCATAAAGTAATCGGACCGGGATTCGCTGTACACGCGCCAGCGCTCCCCTTTATAAGTGATGCTGCGGTAGCCCGACAACGACTGCCGCGGCAAGGCCTGCGATGGTTCGGACACGTACGCCGGCCGGCCTTCGCGGTCCCATACCTGGACCAGCACCGGCATCGCGCTCGGTGACGATCAACACCGGCGTCTGGCCGCCCTGCGCGCGCAGGCGCCTCAGCACATCCATCCCCAGCCGCTGCGGCAGGCCCAGGTCCAGCACCAGCAGGTCGTAGATATCCTGCCGCATCGACAGCTCGGCAGCCACGCCGTCGCGCACCCAGTCGACCGCGTAGCGTTCGCCGCGCAGCGCTTCGAGCATGCTCTCACCGATCATCGGATCGTCTTCCACCAATAGCAGGCCCATGGCCATGGTGCGCGCGCCCTTCTCGGTTTACAGCGTCACCGCCTTGGCGTAATGGTCGGCGTCGTCCTGGTGGATGACACTGAGCGTGCCGTCGCCGTTGGAGGAAAACACGTTGGCGCTGGCGGCGTCGAACACCACCGCATCGAAATGCTGGCCGATGGCGGCGCGCGCCACCGCCTTGCCGTTGCTGGCGTCGGTGATCGCCAGCACGCCGTTCTGGCAGGCCGAGAACAGCCGCTGGTGTGCGGCATCGAGCGCCAGGCCGGTTGGTTCCTCGCAACCGCCCAACGGCCAGCGCGCAACCTGGCGGTCGCCGGCGATGTCGATCACCGCGAGCTCGCCCTTGTCCACGATGTTGACGTAGATGCGCTTGCCGTCGGTAACCGCGAATTCCGGCTTGCCGCCGACCGCGATGGTCGCCTTCAACGCCATCGTGGCAGCGTCGAACACCGAGATGTTGTTGGTTTTGCCGTTGAAGGCATAGAGCTTGCCGCTACCGTCGTCGAACCGGATGGCGTCGGGATTGGCGCCCGACACCTACACTTCCCGGCGGATTGGCAGCGTCGCCAGGTCGAAGACGACGATGCTGTTGCCGCCGCCGCTGCTGGCAAAGCCCAGCTTGAGCTTTTGCGCAAACGCCATGCCGTGCGCGCTTTGCAGGCCGCTGACCTGGCCAGCCACTATCCCCGACGGCAGATCGAGCACCTGCACGCGATCGCCACGCGTCAGGAACAGACGATGGCGCACCGGATCGACCTCCAGATAGTCCCAGCGGCCTGCCTGGTCCAGCGTCCAGGTCTGCCGTACGCCGTAGTCGGCCGCATGGGCGGACGGCAGGGTTGCGGCCAGCAGCAGGCCAAGTGACAGCAGCGCGCACGATATCGTCGTTTTCATTGCATTGTGCCGAAGTGAGTGAGAGTCGCAGTGTATTGCAGCATTTATTAAGCGACTATTAACTCCGGCATTTTCGCACGAATGGCGTGCCCCCTCAGAACGCGCCGACGTAGTTTTCCGCCAGCGCCGTCGCCATCGCCCGCGAGCCGACCACGCATTCCAGTTCGGCGCGCTGCACCTCGCGCTGGAACGGCGTGGCGTCGGCGAAGGTGTGCAACAGGCTGGTCATCCACCACGAGAAGTATTCGGCCCGCCAGACGCGCTTCAACGCCGCCGCCGTGTAGCCTTGCAGGCGCTCCTCGCTGCCCCGGCGGTAGAACTGCTCCAGTCCCTGCGCCAGCAGCGCCACGTCCGACACGGCCAGGTTCATCCCCTTGGCGCCGGTGGGCGGCACGATGTGCGCAGCGTCGCCGGCCAGGAACAGGCGGCCCGACTGCATCGGCGTCGACACGAAGCTGCGCATGCCGATGATATTCTTCTGGAAGATGCGGCCTTCGTTGACGCGCCAACCATCGTCGTTCTCCAGGCGCGCGTGCAGTTCGGCCCAGATGCGGTCATCCGACCAGTTGTCGACGTGGTCGGCCGGATCGCACTGGAAGTACAAGCGCTGCACGGTCGGCGTGCGCGTGCTGACCAGCGCGAAGCCGCGCTCGTGGCGCGCATAAATCAGTTCGTCCGACGATGGCGCCGATTCCACCAGCACCCCAAACCACCCGAACCCGTAGTCGCGCTTGAAGTCCTGCCGTCCTTGTCCCGGCATCGCCGGCCGCGCCACGCCGTGATAGCCATCGCAACCGATGACGAAATCGGCCTCGATGCGCGCCGCCTCGCCGCGATGTACAAATGCCACCGACGGGGTGGTCGTGTCGACGCCATGCAATTGCACGCCGCTGACCTCGAACAGCAGCTGCCCCTGCGCCGCCAGCCGCGCCGCCACCAGGTCCTTGATCACCTCATGCTGCGGGTAGACGGTGATGGCCTTGCCTGTCAATTCAGTCAGGTCGATCCGATGCCGCTGGCCGCCGAACGCCAGCTCTATGCCGTGGTGCAGCGCCCCCTCGGCCTGCATGCGGGCGCCGACGCCGGCGTTGTTGAGTATGTCCATCGTGCCTTGTTCCAGCACGCCGGCGCGGATGGTCGCCTCGATCTCGGCCTGGGTGCGCGACTCCAGCACGATAGCTTCGATGCCGTTCAAATGCAGCAGATGGGATAGCAGCAGGCCCGCTGGGCCGGCGCCGATGATGGCTACCTGGGTACGCATGATGTCTCCGTTATGGTGTTAGTGTGCCGCCATCGTAGCGCCGGGGCCTTGTAAAAAAAATGGATGAAACTTCCTAAAGCTTGTACTATTTCGACACCCCATTCTTTTGAACGACACGCCCCTCCATGCCCCGCACCGCCCGACCAGCCCTCCCCGACGTTCCGCAATTTGGCCTGTACGGCGAGCAGGCACGGGGAGAAAACGCGGAATTCGTGCACATCGAGCTGATAGAAACCCGCAGCCGGGTACACCACTGGCATATCGACAAGCACACGCATAGCGGACTGTTTCAGGTACTTTTCCTCTACGGCGGCGAGGTCCGCGCCAGCGTCGACGGCGCCGTCTGGGAATGCCGCGCGCCGACCGTCATCACCATCCATCCGTCCGTCGTGCATGGCTTCGACTTCTCGGCGGAGGCGCACGGCTATGTGCTGACGGTGGACCAGAACGTGATGTACGCGGGCCACGGCGACCTGTATTCCTCGCTATTTGTGGAGCCCCTGGCGATCGATCTCTCGGGCCAGCCGGCGCTGCACGCGCGCCTGGAATCGCTGCTGCAAAACCTGCTCACGGAGGCGTCGTGGCCGCAGTACGGCCACAATCTGATGTTGGAGTGGCTGGCGCGCAGCGCCTTGCTACTGCTGGTGCGGCTGCATGCGGAACGCCGCCTGGCCGACCAGTCGGGCCGCAGCGATTTTGAATTGTTCAGCCGCTTTCGCGCGGAAGTGGAACGGCGCTACAAGGAGCAATGGCAGGTTGGCCAGTACGCCGAAGCGCTGCGGGCCACGCCGACGCGGCTCAATCGCCTGTGTCTCAAGCTATCCGGCAAATCGGCGTTCGACATCACCCAGGACCGCCTGATGCTGGAAGCCTGCCGCAAGCTGACCTATCTTCCGGCCAGCATCGCCAGCATCGCCTACGAGCTGGGGTTCCAGGACCCGGCCTACTTCAGCCGTCTGTTCAAGAAGCGCATGGGCCTGACGCCCAAGGCCTTCCGCGGCGGCTGAAGCGCGCGGCTTCCTACAGCAAGGCGTTCAGCTCGACCTGGATCTTGATCAGCGCCGGCAGGCAGCGCTCGACCATCTGCTCGCGCGGCATGCGCCCGGCGTGGACGCTGATGTTCATCGCCGCCACCACCTCGCCCCGGAAATTCTTCAGCGGCACCGCTATGGTGCGCAAGCCCAGTTCCAGCTCCTGGTCCACCAGCGCGTAGCCTTGCGCGCGGGCGCGGGCGATCTCCAGCGCCAGGCGCTCCTTGCCGACGATGGTGTGCTCGGTGTTCCGCTCCGGCTGCGCGCGTTCGAGGAAGGCGTCGATCTGCGGCTGCGGCAGGTGCGCCAGCAGCACGCGGCCGTTGGCGGTGCAGTAGGCCGGCACGCGGGTGCCCGGCTGCAGCGTGACCGACACCAGCTGCCCGGCGCTGACCGCCGCCACGCACACCAGTTGATCGTGATCGAGCACGCCGACCGACGCCGCCTCGCCCAGCGCGTAGGCCAGCCGGTACAACAGCGGCTGCACGATGCGCGGCAGGCGCGCCGAATGCAGGTACGACTGGCCGAGCCGCAGCACCATGGGCGTCAGCGCGAACAGCTTGTTCTCATGCCGCATATAGCCCAGATGCGTGAGCGTGATCAGGTAGCGGCGCGCCGCCGCCCGTGTCAGGCCGGTGCGCTCGGCGACTTCGGCGATGCTCAGGCGGCTGCGTTCCTGGTCGAAGGCGGCGATCACCAGCAAACCTTTTTCCAGGCCGGCCACCAGGTCGCGCTGGGCCGGGACGTCGTCTTCTGCGGTCATAAGGAAGAAATTGAGTGATTTGTGCGAGTATCGCACAAATTGTGCGGATAGCGGATATCACCCGCCCGGCACGTATTGTGACGCGGCGCCGCCTTCCCTACCATGGTCTCCACTCAAACGACAACAACCATCAGGAGACCAGCCTTGAACTTCGATGTCATCCCGTCCGGCGTCTACCCGGAACTGATCTACCCGCCCTACAAGTCCACGCTCAAGCGCGGCCCCACCCAGCCGCTGCTGCGCATCCACGCCGACCAGCCGGTGCAGGACAACGTGATCGCGTCGCCGCGCATCCTGCTGCCGAACGATATGGACCTGACGGCGCACGGCCACGGCGCACCGCTGGGCGAGAAGATCGTCGTCACCGGCCGCGTGGTCGACGAGGACGGCAAGCCGGTACGCAATTCGCTGCTGGAAGTCTGGCAGTGCAATTCGGCCGGCCGCTACTGGCACAAGAAGGACCAGCACGACGCCCCGCTCGATCCGAACTTCTACGGCATCGGCAAGATGATGACCGACGACGATGGCCGCTACCGCTTCGTCACCATCAAGCCCGGCCCCTACCCATGGGGCAATCACGACAAGGCCTGGCGCCCGGCGCACATCCACTTCTCCCTGTTCGGCAACGTGTATGCGCAGCGCCTGGTCACGCAGATGTACTTCCCCAGCGATCCCCTGTTCGACTACGATCCGATTTTCCAGAGCATCCCGGACCTGGCCGCGCGCCAGCGCCTGATTTCCCGCTACAGCCTGGAACACACCGACAGCGACAAGATGCTGGGCTATGAATTCGATATCGTGCTGCGCGGCCGCGACGCCACGCCCATGGGCATTTAAAGGAGCTATCCGCATGAGCCACATCACCACCGCGCAGACCATCGGACCGTTCTCGCATGCAGCCTGGCAGTGGGCGGTCGACGCCAGCGCCGCCGACCAGCTGGAAACCACCGCCGCCACCATCACCATCAGCGGCATCATCTACGACGGCGACGGCACGCCGATCAACGACGCCCAGATCGAAGCCTGGCAACCGGAAGCCGCCGGCGCGGAAGCGGCGCAGGCGCTGCCCGGCTTCCGCCGCGTGCCCAGTGGCGAGCAGGGAGAATTCAGCCTGCGCTTGTCCCAGTGCGCGGCGCCGGCCAGCGGCACGCCGGCCACATTCATCACCGTGTTCGCGCGCGGCCTGGTCAAGCACCAGTTCACCGCCGTATTCCTCGACGACGATGCAGGCCTGGCCAAGTCGGCGATACTGCAGCAGGTGCCGGCCACGCGCCGACCCACGCTAATCGCCCGCAAGACGGCGCCGGGGGTCTATCATTGGGACATCTGGATGCAGTCCGAAAAAGAGACCGTGTTCTTCGACTATGCCTGACCTGCCAGCGGAGTTCTCTTGAGCGTATCCATCTTCGACAGTTTTCTCACCACGCCGGACATGATCGCCGTCTTCGACGACGCCGCGATCGTGCAGGCCATGCTGCGTTTCGAGCAGGCCTTGGCGCAAGCCCAGTCCCGGCAAGGCCTGCTGCCGCCCGAGTCGGCGCGCGCCATCGCCGGCGTCTGCAACGCGCAGCTGTACGACATTCCGGCCATCGTCAGCGCCGGCCGGCGCGCCGGCAGCCTGGCCATCCCGCTGGTGCGTGAACTGACGCGCACCGTGGCGCTGTACGACGCCGAGGCGGCGGCGCGCGTCCATTGGGGCAGCACCAGCCAGGACGTGATCGACACCGCCATGGTGCTGGCCACGCGCGACGCGCTGCAACTGCTGGACGATGGCCTGCACGACCTGACCGGGCGCCTGCTGCAACTGGCTGAGCAGCACGCGGCAACGCCGGTGCTGGCGCGCACGCTGATGCAGCCGGCGCAGGTGAGCAGTTTCGGCTTCAAGATCGCCGGCTGGCTGGCGCCGCTGGTGCGGGCGCGCGCGCGCCTGCGCGAGTGCGCCGCGCGCGCCCTGCAACTGCAACTGGGCGGCGCGGTCGGCACCCTGGCCGTGATGGGCGAACAAGGCGCAGCCGTGGCGGCGCTGGTGGCCGCCGATCTGGGCCTGAAACTGGCGGATGCGGCCTGGCACACACAGCGCGACGAGTGGGTCCGGCTGGGATTGGAAGTGGCGGTACTGACCGGCAGCATGGGCAAGATCGCCACCGACATCAGCCTGATGGCGCAAGGAGAAATCGCCGAACTGGCCGAGCCATCCGGCAACGGCCGTGGCGGATCTTCCGCCATGCCGCACAAACGCAACCCGGTATCGGCCATGATCGCGCTGGCCGCCGCCACGCGCACACCGCAGCACGCCGCGGCGCTGTTGGCCAGCATGGGACAACAGCATGAACGCGGCCTGGGTAACTGGCAGGCCGAACTCGCCGAATGGCCAGGCCTGTTCCTCAGCGCCCACGGCGCGCTGCAGGCGCTGAACGATGCCTTCGCCGGCCTGCAGGTTGATCACGCGCGCATGCTGCGCAATATCGACGCCTTGCAGGGACTAGTGTTCGCAGAGGCAGCGTCGGCCTGGCTGGCCGGCGCCATCGGCCGCCCGGCGGCCCACAGCCTGCTGGAAGAAATGAGTGCCGAGACTCTCGCCAGTGGACGCAATCTGGACGAGGTACTGGCCGAAGCGGTGCAAGCCGACGAGCACCTGCGCACACAGGTCGACCAGGCCGCGCTGGCGTCGCTCTTCGATCCGGCCACCGCCGCCGGCCCTGCCCGGCGCCTGGCGCTGCAGCAGCTGCAAGGCCTGCGCCAGGACTTCGCCGCACTGAACTCCACCCCATTTCATCACAAGGCATCCACATGAGCTTCGATCCCATCGACCACGACTTCGAGCGTGGACTGAACAACCGCCGCGCCGTCCTCGGCGACGCCTGGGTGGACAAATCCCTCGCCAGCGCCAACAGCTTCAACGCAGAGTTCCAGAACATGATCACGCGCTTTGCGTGGAACGAGATCTGGGGCCGCCCTGGCCTGGAGCGGAAAACCCGGCGCGCCATGGTCCTCGCCACCACCATCGCGCTGGGACGCTGGGAAGAATACGAGCTGCACGTGCGCGCCGCGCTGCTGGGCGACGTGTCAAACCGCCTGTCGCCGGACGAACTGAAGGAAGTGCTGATGCAGTCGGCGATCTACGCCGGCGTCCCGGCCGCCAACACCGCCTTCGCGCATGCGCTGGCGATCCTGCGCGAGGTCGGGCCGCAGGTCGGCTACACGCTGGAGCCGATGGCGCCGGCCGCCGCCAGCCACCCCGGCATCGGCCGCGAGGGCCGCAGCAACGGCCAACCTGCGCTGCACTACACGGTGCGCGCGCCGCGCAACGGCAAGGCTCCGCGTCACACGCTGGTGCTGAGTCACGCCCTGGGCTGCGACCTGACGATGTGGGACGACCTGGCCAACCAGCTGTCGGAGGACTGCCGCGTGATCGCCTACGACCACCGCGGCCATGGCGGCTCGGCCGCGCCGCAAGGCTTCTACAGCATGGCCGACCTGGCCGACGACGCTGCTGCGCTGCTGCGCGAACTCGATACCGGCCCGGTGGTGTGGGTGGGCCTGTCGATGGGCGGCATGGTCGGCCAGGAGCTGGCGCTGCGCCATCCGTCGCTGGTGCGCGCCCTGGTGCTGGGCAATACCACCTCCCGCTATCCCGAAGCGGCGCGCGAAGCCTGGCAGCAGCGCATCGTCACCGTGCGCGAACAAGGCATCGCGGCGATTGCCGACGCGGTGATGGGACGCTATTTCCACGACGCCTTCCGCGCCGGCCATGCGGCCACGGTCGCACGCTTCCGTCGCCGTCTGCTCAGCACCGACAGCACCGGCTATATGGGCTGCTGCAATGCGGTCGGCATGATCGACACCACGGAACGACTGGGCGCCATCGCCGTACCGACGCTGGTCATTGCCGGTGAACTGGACCAGGGCACACCGGTCGGCATGTCGGAGACCGTGCAACAAGCCATCCAGGGCGCCACGCTGCTTGTGCTGCCCAACGCGTCGCACCTGGGGGCTGTCGAACAGCCGGCGTTGTTCGCGTCGGCCGTCGCCGGCTTCCTCGCCGGCTTGTAAAGCTACGCTACACGCCCGGGTCGCGCACCTTGTCGGCCTGGTCGAACTCGATGTTGTAGAAGGAACCCGCGCTGGCTTCGGCCTTGCGGATGTACACGGTCTGCACAATGTCGCGGCTGGCGGCGTCGATGCTGACCGGGCCGCGCACGCTGGTCCACGCCATTCCCTTCATCGCCGCCAGCAGCTTGTCGCCATCGCTGTCGCCGTTGGTCTGCTTGAGCGCCTGATACAGCATGTGCATGCCGTCGTAGGCGCCGACCGAATGGAAGTTGGGGCGCATGCCGGGGTTGGCCTTGGCGAAGGCTTCCACGTAGGCCTTGTTCTCGGCCGACGGGTGGGCCGCCGAATAATGATGGCTGCTGACCACACCTGCTGCTGCAGGACCGATACTGGCCATCAGGTCGTCGTCCAGCACATCGCCGGTGCAGATCAACCGTATGCCGGCGGCGGCCAGACCGCGCTCGGTGAACTGCTTGAGCACTGCGGCGCCCTCGCCCGAGGGCACGAACACGAACAGCGCGTCCGGCTTCAAGTCGCGCACCCGTGCCAGGAACGGCGCATAGTCCGGATTGCGCAGGGGCGCACGCAGGCTGTCGACCACCTTGCCGCCGCCTTCGAGCAAACCTTTGACGAACACCTTTTCCGCATCCAGCCCTGGACCGTAGTCGCTGACCAGCGTCACCGCGCTCTTGATCTTGTTCCTGGCCGCCCATTGCGCCATCGGCGCCGTCACCTGCGCCAGCGTGAAGCCGGTACGCACGATGTAGGGGGAGCGTTGCGGCACCGCCGACGCGGCGGCGGCCATCACGATCATCGGCACCTTGGCCTGGGTGGCAACCGGCGCGGCGGCGAAGGCCAGTGGCGTCAGGCCGAAGCCGGCCAGCACCTGCACCTTGTCGCGCGAAACCAGTTCCTGCGCCAGCCGCTTGGTCACGTCCGGGGCCACGCCACCGTCGTCCTTGAGGATGATCTCGATCTGGCGGCCGGCGACGCTGGCGCCGTTCTGCCGCATGAACAGCTTGACCGCCGCCTCGATCTGGCGGCCGGTGGAAGCGAACGGGCCTGACATCGGCACGATCAGGCCGACTTTCAGCGGCTCGGCGGCGGCAGTGGCGACATTGGGCAGTGCGCCGGCCGACAAGGCGGCGGCGCCCAGCAACAACTGCCGGCGTTGGTGATTGATATGGACTGGCATGGTGTCTCCTTCGGTTTATAACTTTATTTATAAGTCCAGCAACAGCGTGCCGGTTTTGGAACGTGAACAACAAGGGGTGAACTGGTCGTTGGCGGCTTGTTCCGATTCGTCCAGATACAAGTCACGGTGGTCCGGCACGCCGTCCAGCACGCGCGTCAGGCAGGTGCCGCACACGCCCTGCTCGCAGGAAGCGGGGATGAACACGCCGGCATCGGTCAAAACGCGCAGCACGGTGCTGTCGGCGGGGATGGCGTAGACCTTGCCGCTGGAGGCCAGCTTCACCTCGAACGGCTGGTCGCCGCCGGTGGACTGCGCGGCGGCGCCGAAGTATTCGAGGTGCAGCTGCTCCTGCGGCCATAGCTGCGCCTTGGCCGTGGCCTTGACATGGTCGATGAATCCGGCCGGCCCGCACAGGTAGATGTGGGTCTTGCGGTCCAGTTGCGCCAGCAGCGCCGGCAGGTCCAGCTTTTGCGCTGCGTCGCCGCCGTCGTAGTGGAAGTGCACCTGCTGCGCGAACGGCGCGGCCACAATGCGCTCACGGAACGCGGTGCGCTCGGGCGAGCGCGCACAGTAGTGCATCTCGAACGCGGCGCCGCGAGCCGACAACGCTTCGGCCATCGCCAGGATGGGCGTGACGCCGATACCGCCAGCCAGCAGCAGGCTGCGCCCGGCGTCGGCCAGCGGAAAGTGGTTCTTCGGTGCGCTGATCTGCAGCGTGGCGCCGGCCTGCACTTCGTCGTGCATGGCCCGGGAGCCGCCGCGTGACGACGGGTCGCGCAGCACGCCGATCACATAGCGATGCCGTTCCTGCGGCGGATTGCACAGCGAGTACTGCCGCACCAGGCCTGCCCCAACGTGAACGTCGATGTGCGCGCCCGCCGTGAAAGGCGGCAGCGGCGAGCCATCGGCACTGACCAGTTCATAGCTGCGGATATCCTCGGCCTCCAGTTGGCAGTGTTCTACCCGCACTTGCAGCAGTCCGGTGCTCATACGCGCCGCTCCTTCTCCAGCCACTGGTCCAGCACGCGGCGCGACTGCACACCGCCGGCGTCGATGTTCAACATCAGCAGCTTGCGCTCAGGGTGGCGCAGGATGTTGGCCTGCTGCAGCTCCAGCATCTCCCTATCCTCGCCGAAGATCTTGCCCTGGCCGGTGCGGATGGTATCGGTCAACTCCCGGTCTTCCGGCTTGAAGTTGCGGGCCATACCCCAGAAGTACCAGTGCGAGGTCTCGGTTTCAGGCGTAATGAAATCGACCACGATACTGGACGCCTTGTGCTCCGGCGCGGCGTCGTATCCGCCCTTGCCGGCATGCGCCACGCCGACCTCGATCATCACATGGCTGGGCGCCGTAAAGCGGCAGATCTGCCAGCGGTCCACCGGCACGTCGTCGGCCAGGCCGTTGCCGCGCAAGGCCGCGCGCCAGAACGGCGGCGCCATGATGTTCTCCATATAGCGGCTGGTGATCACCTCCTCGCCTTCGACCCTGGTGCTGACCGGCGCCTCATCGATCTCCTTCTGGCCGATGCTTGATGCGTGCACATAGGTCTCATGCGTCAGGTCCATCAGGTTGTCGATCATCAGGCGGTATTCGCAGTTGATGTGATACAGGCCGCCGCCGTAGGCCCAGGCGGGATTGTCCGCCCATTCCAGATGATGGATCAGCGCCGGATCGGCCAGTTCGCGCTCGCCGGTCCAGACCCAGATAAAGCCGTAGCGCTCCTCCACCGGATAGCTGCGGATGCAGGGGAAGCCGCGCACGCGCTGGCCCGGCATGCTGACCACCTTGCCGTCGCAGCCCATCTCCAGGCCGTGATAGCCGCACACCAGCTGGCCGTCGCGGACAAAGCCCAGCGACAGCGGCGCGCCGCGGTGCGGACAAAAGTCCTCCACCGCCGCCACCTTGCCCTCCGCGCCGCGATAAAACACGATCTTCTCGCCGCAGATCTGCCGCCCCAGCGGCTTGCCATCGATTTCATCCGGCGTGCAGGCCACATACCAGGTATTTTTTGGGTACATCTTGTCTCCTTGTTCCATTTTCAGTTTATATTCAGTGCACTGAATGTTGTAAAGTATAGACCGTAAACCGACGAAGTAAACCGCCGGGACGAATTCTTTTTTATGCTGCACCACACCGCGCAAGCAGAGAGCACGCCATGCCACAAACAGAGAGCCAATTGACCAATCTGTACGAACACCCAGGCCACTTGCTACGCCGCGCACAGCAAATCTCGGTGTCGATTTTTTACGACGAAATGGGCGAAGAATTGACGCCGGTGCAGTACGCGATGCTGCGCAACCTGGAAAGCCATGCCGGCATCGATCAGGTATCGCTGTCGGCAATCAGCGGTATCGACACCTCCACCGGCGCCACCGTATGCGCACGGCTGGAGGAAAAGGGACTGTTGAACCGCACCGTGATTCCAACCAACCGCCGCCAGCGCGCCCTGACCATCACCGGAGCCGGCGAACAGCTGCTGGCCGATCTGATCCCGGGCTCGCAGCGCTTGCGGCGCCGGCTGCTGGCGCCACTCAGCGGCCCGGAACAGCTGAAATTCATGGAGCTCCTGACCAAGCTGGTACAGGAAAACAACGAACAAAGCCGCGCACCGCTGAGCAGAACCGTGCCCGGCGTCCGCGAGGAAAGCTGAAATATCCGTTCGATCACCGCACAATAGTGTTTTAATCGCACAATCCTGAGGTATCATGGACTGCCGCCCGGCATCCGGGTGAGCCCATGACTACAACAGGAGACTCTATGAAACGCTACGCCCTCGCAGGCCTGACCGCCATGCTGCTTATCCCCACCCTGCCAGCCTTCGCGCAAAACGCCGCCAAGACCGCCGCCATCGAACTGGCAGACAAGGCGGCGGCCAACATCCAGAAAAAAGGCGTCGACGAGGCCTGCAAGGAGTTTGCCGATCCCAGGCAAGGCTATATCCAGGGCGAGGTGTATGTCGTGGTGCAGGACATGCAATGCAAGATGGTCTGCCATCCCCTGCTGCCGAAAATGAACGGCAAGGACATGACAGAACTGAAAGACTCCAACGGCAAATACTTCACTCAGGAGATGAAGAAGGTCGCCCAGTCCGGAAAACCCGGCTGGGTGGACTATGTCTGGCCCAATCCGGCGTCCAAGGCGCTTGAGCCGAAGTCCGCCTTCGTGCGCAAGGTGGACGATAAATACATGGTCAGCGTCGGCATCTACGACAAAAAGTAGTAAGCTGGTGGCGACACGCCAGATGTCGCCACCACAACAGGAGACTCCATGAAACGCTACGCCATCGCCGGCCTGACCGCCATGCTGCTTATGCCTGCCCTGCCCGTCCTCGCGCAAAACGCCACCAAGGCCGACGCCATCGCCCTGGTCGACAAGGCCGTCGCGAACATCCAGAAAAAAGGGATAGAACAGGCGTGCAAGGACTTCGCCGATCCCAAGGGCGGCTTTATGCAGGGCGACCTGTACGTGTTCGTGCAGGACGCGCAGATGATGATGGTCTGCCACGCCGCCACGCCCAAGATGAACGGCAAGGACATGTCGCAGTTGAAGGACGCCAACGGCAAGAAGTTCGTGCAGGATATGCGGGATATCGCCCAGTCGAAGAAACCCGGCTGGGTCGATTACGTCTGGGTCAATCCCGTCACCAAGGCGCTTGAGGACAAAACCTCGTATATCCGCCAGGCCGAGGATAAATACACCGTCGGCGCCGGCATCTACAAGCCTAAATAAACCGCCTCAGGCCACGGCGACCAGGCGATCCAGCTTGTCGCCGTCGGCCAGCAGGCTGGCGCTGTCCGAGTCGTGCACAATGCGGCCGCGATCGAGCACAATCGCGCGCTGGGTCAGCGACAACGCCAGCCGCGCATGCTGCTCGACCACGATCACCGACATGCCCTCCTCCTGCACCAGCCGCCGTATCACCCGCACCAGTTCCTGCACGATGATGGGCGCCAGGCCCTCCATCGGTTCGTCCAGCAGCAGGATGCGCGGATTGGTCATCAGCGCGCGGGCGATCGCCACCATCTGCTGCTCGCCGCCGGACAACTGGTTGCCCATGTTGGCGCGGCGTTCCTGCAGGCGCGGGAATATCTCGTAGACCTTTTGCAGGTTCCAGCGGCCGGGCCGCGCCACCACCGTCAGATGCTCCTCCACCGTCAGCGAAGGGAACATGAACCGCTCCTGCGGCACCCAGCCCAGGCCCGCGCGCGAGCGCCGGTGCGTGGGCATGCGCGCGATGTCGCTCCCGGCCCAGCGGATGCCGCCGCCGTGCAGCCGCGTCAATCCCATCAGCGTCACCAGCAGGCTGGTTTTGCCGACGCCGTTGCGGCCCAACAGCGCCAGGCTGTCGCCCTCGTTCAGTGCAAACGACACATCTTCCAGCACGATGGACTCGCCATAGCCGGCGGTGACTTTATCGAGCGCCAGTAATTCAGCCATGTTCGGCCTCCCCCAGATAGACTTCCTTGACGCGCGGGTCGGCCGCGATCTCCGCCGGCGTGCCCTCGGTCAGCACCTTGCCGCCCACCAGCACCGTGATGCGGTCGGCGAAGCGGAAAACCAGTCCCATATCGTGCTCGATGAACAGCACCGTCACATCGCGCGGCAGCTGCGCCAGTACTTCGAACAGCTCCTTGCTCTCCGCCTGCGGAATGCCGGCGGCCGGTTCGTCCAGCAGCAGGATGCGCGGCCTGGTGGCCAGCGCCAGTGCGATTTCCACCAGCCGCTGCTTGCCGTAAGCCATGCTGCGCGTGACGCTGTTGGCCTGGTCCGTGAGCTTGAGCGTGGCCAGCAAGGCCATCGCCTCGTCGATCACGTCGGCGTGCCTGGCCACCGTCTTGTACCAGACCGATTGCAGGCCGCGCCGCTCGCAGATCGCCAGCGCCACCGATTCCAGCACCGTCATGCCGGCGAACAGGGTGTTGAGCTGGAAGGTGCGCGTCATGCCGCGCCGCACCCGCTGGTGCTGCGGCAGGTGGGTGATGTCCTCGCCGCCGAGGTAGACCTTGCCGCTGCTGGGCATGAAGCCGCCGGTCAGCAGATTGATGAAGGTGGTCTTGCCGGCGCCATTGGGGCCGATCAGCGCATGGCGCGCGCCCGGTTCAAAGGTCAGGCTCACATCGCTGTTGGCGACGAACGGCCCCCAGCGCTTGGTCAGGCCTTCGGTGCGCAGTGTAATGTGCTGGCTCATGCCTGCTCCTTTCGTTTGAAACGCGACGCCATTTTTTCCAGCCCGCCCAGGATGCCGCCGCGCGCGAACAGCACGATCACCATCAACAGCAGGCCGATATAGAACTGCCAGTAGGCCGGATTAAGGCCGGCGATGTAATCCTGCGCCAGCATGAATACGGCGGCGCCGACCAGCGCGCCGTACAAACGGCCCGTCCCGCCCAGCACCAGCATGATCAACAGCTCGGCCGAACGCGGGAAGCCCAGCGAATCGAGACCGACGAACTGGGTGGTCTGGGCCAGCAGCGCGCCCGCCAGGCCGGCCACCGTGGCGGCCAGCGTGAACACAGCCACCAGGCGGCGGTTGACGTCCACGCCCAGCGCGGGCATGCGGCGCGCGCCCTCGCGGATGCCGACCAGGCTCAGGCCGAACGGCGACTTCACCACCCGGCGCAGCACCACGAACACGATGAACAGCACGGCGAAGCTGTAGCAGTAGGCCACGTTGCCGTTCAAATCGAACTCGAAGGCGCCGAACAATTTACCGACCATCATGCCGGACAAGCCATCCACGCCGCCGGTGAGGAAGGACGCCTTGTTGGCCGCCTCGAACAGCATCAGGCCTATGCCCAGCGTGACCATCAGGCGCGTCAGGTCCTGGCCGCGCACCACCAGGAAGGACATGGCGAAGCCGAACAGGCCAGCCACCACGGCGCCGGCCAGCAGGCCGCTAAACGGCTCGCTCCAGCCATGCACCGACAGCAGTCCGGCCGTGTAGGCGCCCAGGCCGAAGAAGGCCGCGTGGCCCAGCGAGACGATGCCGGCGTAGCCCAGCATCAAATCCAGCGACAGCGCGAACAGGCCGACGATCATGATCTGGCTGATCAAGACCAGATAGCCGGGGAAGGCGAAATACGCTGCCACCGGCAGCAGCCAGAAGGCGATTTCAAGCGGCGACCAGCGGTCGTCGGGCAAACGGAGAAGGCTCATGCTCTGCACCTTGTTGACGGCGACGGGCGCCGGTTTGACTTCAGCTTCGGCGAAGGCGTTCATGCTTTCCTCCTGATCAGGCCTGCCGGGAACAGGATCAGCAGCACCACCATCAAGCCATAGATGACGAAGGCGCCGATCTGCGGCACATAGTATTTGCCCGCCACGTCGAACACGCCCAGTAACAGCGCCGCCAGCAGCGGCCCCTTGATGGTGCCGGCGCCGCCCACGGCGACCACCAGCAGGAAGTAGACCATGTACTTGATCGGGAAGGTCGGGTCCAGTCCCAACACGTCGATACCCAGGCCTCCGCCCAGGCCGGCCAGGCCGGAACCGAGCGCGAAGGTCAGGCTGAACACCAGGCCGACGTTGATGCCCAGGCCGGCGGACGCGGTCTGATTGTCCACCGAGGCGCGGATCTGCGCACCGAAGCGCGTGCGCTCGATCAGCAGTCCCAACGCCAGCGTGACCAGCACCACCACCCCGATCAGGAACAATCGATACGCGCCCACCTCAAGGCCGAACAGCGACACCTGTCCCCGCAGCCAGTCCGGCAGCGTGACCGGCTGCTGCGACGGCCCAAACAGCCAGGTCGCACCGGCCACCGACATGAAGGTCAGGCCGATCGAAAACAGCACCTGATCCAGATGGCTGGCGCGGTAAAGGCGGCGGTACAGCAAGCGCTCCAGCACCAGCCCGGCCGCGGCGGAGGCCAGGAAGGCCAGCGGCAGCGAAGCCAGGAACGGCACGCCGAGCCGCGACAGCACCGTCACGCTGACATAGCCGCCCAACATGGCAAAGGCGCCGTGGGCCAGGTTAATAAAGTTCATCATGCCCATCGTGACCGACAGGCCGACGCTGATGAGGAACAGCAGGCTGCCGTAGGCGATGCCGTCGAACAGCACACCGGCGAAATTGGCTAGCATTTCCGCCTCCTGGTTTGAATTGTTTTATACATTTTTTTGTCTCCACAACTGCTCTACAAACCACATTGAATCACACTCTTTCGACAATCATCGCAATGCCCTGCCCCACGCCTATGCACATGGTGCACAGCGCATAGCGGCCGCCGCTGCGATGCAGCTGGTAGGTCGCGGTGGTCACCAGCCGCGCGCCGCTCATGCCCAGCGGATGTCCCAGCGCGATGGCGCCGCCGTTGGGATTGATGCGCGCATCGTCGTCCCGCAGGCCGAGCTGGCGCAGCACGGCCAGACCTTGCGCGGCGAAGGCTTCATTCAATTCGATGACGTCCATCTGCTCCAGCGTCAGGCCAGTCTGGCGCAGCAGCTTTTGCACCGCAGGCACCGGGCCGATGCCCATCACGCGCGGCGCCACGCCGGCCGTCGCCATGCCGACGATGCGGGCCAACGGTTTCAGGCCGTGCCGCTTGGCCGCTTCGCCGCTGGCGATCAGCAGCGCGCAGGCGCCGTCGTTGATGCCGGAGGCATTGCCGGCGGTGACGCTGCCCTCGGGCCGCACCACGCCTTTCAACCTGGCCAGCGCCTCGATGGTGGTGGCGCGCGGATGCTCGTCCTGCGCGAACACCAGAGGATCGCCTTTCCGCTGCGGCAGCGACACCGGCACGATCTCGCGCTCGAAGATGCCTTCGGTGATGGCGATGGCGGTCTTGTTCTGGCTCGCCAGCGCAAACGCATCCTGGTCGGCGCGGCTGACGCCATAGTCCTGGGCGACGTTTTCCGCCGTCTCCGGCATGGTCTCGACGCCGTAGGCTTCCTTCAGCGCCTTGTTGATGAAGCGCCAGCCCATCGTCGTGTCCTGCAACGCCGCGTTGCGCGAGAACGCCGCATCGGGCTTGCCCATGACAAAAGGCGCGCGCGTCATCGATTCCACGCCGCCGGCGATCATCAGGCAGGCGTCGCCCGCCTGGATCGCCCGCGCCGCCGTGCCGATGGCGTCCATGCCGGAGCCGCACAGGCGGTTGACGGTGGAACCCGGCACCTCCTGCGGCAGTCCGGCCAGCAGCGCCGACATGCGCGCCACGTTGCGATTGTCTTCGCCGGCCTGGTTGGCGCAGCCGTAGATCACGTCATCCACCTGGTCCCACTGCACGTCGGGATTGCGGCGCATCAGTTCCCGCAGCGGCAGCGCGCCCAGGTCGTCGGCGCGCATGTCCTTCAGCGCGCCGCCGTAGCGGCCGATCGGTGTGCGCACGGCGTCGCAGATATATGCTTCGTTCATTTTGTCTCCTCTTATTTCAGCGGCAGCAAAGGCGCACCGGTGGCCGCTTGCAGCTGTTCAAAACTCAATCCCGGCGCCATCTCGCGCACCGCCAGGCCGGCCGGCGTCACGTCCAGCACCGCCAGGTCGGTGTAGATGCGGTTGACGCAGGCGACCCCCGTCAGCGGATAGCTGCACTGGCTGACGATTTTGCTTTCACCGGTCTTGGTCTGGTGTTCCATCATGACGAACACCTGCTTGGCGCCGATCGCCAGGTCCATCGCTCCGCCGACGGCAGGTATCGCATCCGGGGCGCCGGTGTGCCAATTGGCCAGGTCGCCGTTGGCCGCCACCTGGAAGGCGCCCAGCACGCACACGTCCAGGTGGCCGCCGCGCATCATGGCGAAGGAATCGCCGTGGTGGAAGTAGGCGCCACCGGTCAGCAGCGTCACCGGCTGCTTGCCGGCATTGATCAGGTCTTCGTCTTCCTCGCCGGGCGCCGGCGCCGGGCCCATGCCCAGCAGGCCGTTCTCGCTGTGCAGGAATACTTCGCGCTCGGCCGGCAGGTGGTCGGCCACCTTGGTCGGCAGGCCGATGCCCAGGTTGACGTAGGCGCCTTCGGGAATGTCCTGCGCCACGCGGGCCGCCATCTGGTCGCGGGTGTATCTGTTTGTCATACCGCCTCCTGCACTACACGCTGGACAAAGATGCCGGGGGTGATGATCGCTTCGGGATCGAGCTCGCCCAGCGCCACCACCTGCCGCACCTGGGCGATGGTGGTCTTGGCCGCCATCGCCATGATGGGACCGAAGTTGCGCGCCGTCTTGCGGTACACCAGGTTGCCCCAGCGGTCGCCGCGCAGCGCCTTGATCAGCGCGAAGTCCGCATGGATCGGCGATTCCAGCACATAGTGGCGGCCGTCGATCAGGCGCGTCTCCTTGCCCTCGGCCAGCAGCGTGCCGTAGCCGGTCGGCGAGAAGAAACCGCCGATGCCGGCGCCGGCGGCGCGGATGCGTTCCGCCAGGTTGCCTTGCGGGGTCAGTTCCAGCTCGATCTCGCCGGCGCGGTACAACGCGTCGAAATGATGGGAGTCGGCCTGGCGCGGGAAGGAGCAGATGATCTTGCGCACCCGCTTGGCCTTGAGCAGCGCGGCCAGTCCCGTTTCGCCGTTGCCGGCGTTGTTGTTGACGATGGTGAGGTCGCGCGCGCCCTGCTCGATCAGCGCGTCGATCAGCGCGGACGGCATGCCGGCGTTGCCGAAGCCGCCGATCATGACCGTCGCGCCGTCGTGGATGTCAGCCACGGCGCCCTCCAGTGATGCAAATGTTTTGTCGATCATATGCCTGCCTTTTAGGTTCGGTGTGCGATAATCGAACTAATGATTGATTACCGCACACCCAGTGTAGCAACGTAATCCCGCCACGGTCAACAAAAAAACACCTATCGAACTAGCCTACTGCATTAAAATCACGCCATGTCCAAGACCACCAAACCTAAAACCAGCGTCGCCCAGGCTGTGCCGGAGCACGAACCAACCATCTCCGAACAGATCGACGCGCTGACCGATCCCAGTTTCATGACGTCGCTGGCGCGCGGCCTGGCCGTGGTGCGCGCCTTCAGCGATTCCCGCAAGCCGCAGACCATCGCCAACATCAGCCAGAAAACCGGCATTCCGCGCGCCGCCGTGCGGCGCTGCCTGCATACGCTGCGCGAGCTGGGTTATGTGGATGCGGAATTGAACAATTTTTCGCTGCGTCCCAAGGTGCTGACGCTGGGTTATTCCTACCTGTCGTCAACGCCGTTGACGGTGTCGGCCCAACCCTACCTGAACAACATCAGCCGCGCGCTGAACGAATCGAGCTCGCTGGCGGTGCTGGACGACGACGAAGTGCTCTACGTGGCGCGCGCCGCCACCTCGCGCGTGATGTCGGTGGCGCTCAACACCGGCAGCCGCCTGCCCGCCTACTGCACCTCGCTGGGCCGCGTGATGCTGGCGCACCTGCCGCCGGCGGAGCTGGACCAGTACCTGGCCCGCACCGCGCTGCGGCCGATGACCGAAAACACGGTGGTCAACCAGAAGCGCCTGCGCGAGATCCTGGCCGGCGTGCGCCAGGCCGGCTACGCCGTCAACGACGAGGAACTGGAACTGGGTCTGCGCTCGATCGCGGTGCCGGTGCGCGGCGCGTCCGGCACGGTGCTGGCGGCGCTGAACGTGGGAGCGCAAGCATCGCGCGTCAGCGTCAAGCAGCTGGAAAAAGAGTTCCTGCCCGTGCTGTTGCGCGGGGCCCAGGAACTCTCGATACTCCTCCCTTAGAAACCGTTCAAAATGACCGTGGCGTCGTTGCGGCGCCTTGCCACGCTCATTTTGAAGCGCTTTCTTTAGAAGCTGTGGCGCAGGCCGGCCATGACGCCGTTCTGCGTCAGGCCCGCGCCGACGGTGCCGCCGGCGTCCAGCGCCACTGCCGACGCGCCGGAGTTCTGCATGCGGCCCAGCGCACCATACACGGCGGTGCGCTTCGACAGGTAGTAGGTCAGGCGGGCCACCACCATGTTGACATCCGCGCTGCTGTTCTTGATGTCGCGGCGCGCCACCTGCACATCCAGCGTGGACAGCGGCGTCACCGGATAGCTCACTCCCAGGAAGTACAGGTCCGACTCGGTCACACCGGTGACCGCGCGCGTGGTGCGGTCGACTAAACCGCCACCGATCTTGGCCGCCCCCACCTTGGCATAACCGTTGACGGTGATGCGCTTGTCGCTGTTGTCGCTGCTGGTCAGGCCGCCGGCCGCGCCGACATTGCCGTACAAGATGTCGTAGGACGTGTTCAGGCCATATTCGGGCGTCTCGTAGCCGACCATGCCGGTGATCTGGCGGCAGGCCTTGGAATTTCCCGCCACCTCGCCAGGGCAGCCGGTGGCGGCGGGACCGCCAGCGGCCGACGCATCGCGCCCGCTGCTGTAGGTGGCGCCAACCACGAAATTATTGAAGTTGCCCAGATAGCCGATGGCGTTGTCGCTGCGCGCGTTCGGCAGGTATGAATCGATGCTGCCGATCGCGAACAGGTTAGGGCCCAGCACATCGCCCTTCATCGCAGCGATATAGGTCATGTTGATCTGGCGGCCCAGCGTCACCGTGCCGAACGCGCCCTTCAAGCCCACCGACGCCTGGCGGCCGAACAGGCGGTTGCCCTGCCCCATGGTGCCGGTATCCATCGACAATCCCATTTCCAGCGTGAACACGGCCTGCAGGCCGTCGCCCAGGTCCTCGCTGCCGCGGAAGCCCAGCCGCGACGGGAAGGAACCGGTCAGCGACGGCATCTTGGTGATGCTGGCGCCGGCGGCGTTGGCGTTGGTCGTATGAACCAGGCCTGTGTCTACCAGGCCGTACACCGTGACGCTGCTTTGCGCCATGGCGCCGGATGCGCTGACCCCAGCCAGCAGCGCCGCAGCGCATCGGATTGCGTTCTTCATTCCAGTCTCCTGTTGTTATTGAATACGTGATTTTAATGATGTGCGATTATCGAACAATAGGTTGTTAATCGCACATAGATTGGATACTATGCAGGAAGCGCGGCGCTGTCAACCAACGCCGCGTGGCAAAATTGAGTCCCGCCGCCGCATCCACCCGCCGCGCCGGGCCAATCTTCATAGAGAAAACAGAAACGCACAGGAGACCAGCATGACGTTGAAAAATTTTGTAGCAATCGCGACACTCGCCACCACCGCCTGGTCGGCGATGCCGCTGGCGCAGGCCCAGGACACCATCAAGATCGGCGTGATCGCCGCCTTCTCCGGCCCCTTCGCCGACTACGGCAAGCAGATGGAGGGCGGCATCAAGGCGTGGATGGCGCAGAACGGCGCCACGGTGGCCGGCAAGAAGATCGAGATCATCTACAAGGACACCACCGGTCCCGCGCCCGAAATCGCCAAGCGGCTGGCGCAGGAGCTGGTGGTGCGCGACAAGGTCGACTTCCTGGCCGGCTTCGGCCTGACGCCGGAAGCGCTGGCGGTGGCCCCTGTCGCCGAGCAGGCCAAGAAGCCGATGATCATCATGAACGCCGCCACGTCCGTCATCACCACCAAGTCCAACTACATCGCGCGCTTTTCGATGACGCTGCCGCAGATCTCCGCGCCGATGGCGACATGGGCCGCGAAGAACAACATCAAGAAAGTGGTGACGCTGGTGGCGGACTACGGCCCCGGCATCGATGCCGAAACGGCGTTCAGGAATGAGCTGGTCAAAGGCGGCGGCGCGGTGACGGAAGCGATCCGCGTCCCGCTGCGCAATCCGGAATTCGCGCCCTACATCCAGCGCATCAAGGACGCCAAGCCGGACGCGGTGTTCATCTTCGTTCCGGCCGGAGAGCAAGGCATCGCCTTCATGAAGGGCTACCGCGAGCGCGGGCTGGCCGCGGCGGGCATCAAGGTCATCGCCACCGGCGACCTGACCGACGACCACGTGCTGCCGGCCATGGGCGACGCCACGCTGGGCGTGATCACCACCTTCCACTATTCGGCCGCGCACAAGTCGCCGGAGAACAGCGCCTTCCTGAAGAGTTTTGCGGCGGCCAATCCGGGCGCGGGACGTCCTAACTTCATGGCCGTGGCGGCGTATGACGGCATGGCGGCGATCTACGAGGTGACGCGCAAATTGAACGGCAAGATCGACGGCGACCAGGCGATGGCCATCCTGAAGACCATGCAGCTCAACAGCCCGCGCGGACCAATCAGCATCGATCCGCAAACCCGCGACATCGTGCAGACGGTCTACGTGCGCAAGGTCGAAAAGGTCGGCAACGAATTCTATAACGTCGAATTCGACCAGTTCACCAACCAGAAAGACCCAGGCAAGTAAGCCGCCCGCCCTGCTACTTGCAGCTGAAGCTGGCCGCGTCCTCGATGCTGCCGCTGCCGTTGTACTTCGCCACCTGCGGATAGGGGCACAGCGGCCGGGTGCGTGTCGGCGACCATGAAGCCGGCAGGTCGGCATTGGCGCCGCCGGCGTTGCCCGGACCACGCGCGCTTGCCACAACCCGTTCCGGCGCCTGGCCCTTCTCCACCCAGTTCACCAATGGCGTCAGCATGTCGAATTGGTCGGTGGACGGACCGCCGGAACAATGGTTCATGCCCGGTACCCGGAAGAAGCGCGCAAAGCTGGAGGCGTCGCCGCCGTTGGCCGCGCGCAGATTGTCGTACCACGCCGTGGTGTCGTCGCTGGAGAAGATCGGATCGCTGGTGCCGTGGTACAGCATCATCTTGGCGCCGCGGTTCTTGATGGTGCTGTAGTCGGTCAGGTGCGGCGGCAGCATGAAGGACATCGCGCTTTCGGTATAGGCACCGTCGGTCGCCGCGACCTGCGCCAGCAGCGTGTCGATGCTGGATGTCAGCGCGAAGCTGGCGCCGTTGAAGGTTGCCGGGTTCACCGGCGGCACCTTCCAGATCATCGCCACCGCACCCGAGTCGAGCTGCAATGGACTGAAGAACTTCCAGAACGCCCAGTTGCCGGTGCCCAGGCCCGCGTCATACGGGAAGCTTGAATAGAACTTGCTCTTGGTGCTGGTGACGGCGCCCGTGAACAGCTGCCCGATTGCCGTCTTCTGCGCGGTGCTGAGACAGCTGCCGTCGCGGCCTTGTGCTCCACAGGACGGGACATCACGCTCCAGGCTAAAGGCGGCCTGACAGGCGCCGGTATCCTGCACCAATCCATCCTTCACGCCATCGAGCGCATCGCATTTGTCCAGCACCGCATTCGACACCAGCGCGCGTTCGGCCGCCGTGAAGCCGGTCGACAGGTCGCCCGGCGTGGTCGCCAGCGCCGCGTAGGACTGGCCGCCGGCGATGTTGGCGATCGCCGCCAACGGCAGACGGAAGCCGGGATCGCCGACCAGATAGCCGTCGAACTGCTCGCCGTAGCGGGACGCCGCCACCATGGTGTGGCGGCCGCCGTTGGAGCAGCCGCCGAAATAGGACCGGTCCGGACCCTTGCCGTAGGCGGTCTGGATCACGCTCTTGGCCATCGGCGCCAGCTTGCCCGAGGCCTGGTAGCCATAATCCAGGCGCGCCTGCGGATCTAGTCCGAACAGCGGGGTCGCCACGCCGTGGCCTGCATCGGAACTGATCACCGCAAAGCCCTGGTTCAATGCGCTGTCCAACTGTCCGCCACCGCCGACCTCCCCGATCGCCGTGAGCACCGAGCCATCCAGGCCACCGTTGGCCTGGTAGAAGAAGCGGCCGTTCCAGTCGACCGGCAGGCGCATCTCGAAACCGATCGCATAGCTTTGGCCGTCGATCGGGCCGGTGCGCGAATACATCGATCCCTTCACCAGGCAATGCGCCGGCACCGGCTTGCCGGCAACCGTCAGCACGCCGGCAGCCACCGGGGCAGCGCTGGCGATCGTCGTATTGGGATAGGCAATCTTGCTGGCCAAATCGGCGCAGGAGGAGAGCTTGGCGCCGCTGGCCGCCGACAGCTGCGCCAGCGTCACCGACTTGCCGGGAGCCGCGCCGCCATTTCCGCCACAAGCGCTCAAGGTCGCAGCCGACAGGCAAAGCGCCGCCAGCGGCGCGCCGTTCAAGACACGTCGTTCGTTCATCATGAGGAGTCTCCTTAGTTCGGGCTGACGTCGCGCAGCACGGCGATCGGTTCGTTCACCAGCTTGCCGTTGACCTTCTTCACTTCGCGGATGTACATGTTCTGCACGATGTCGCGCGTGGCCGGGTCGATGCTGATCGGTCCACGCGGACTGTCGCGCTTCATCCCGGCCAGCACCTGCATCGCCTTGTCGCCGTTGACGGCGCCGCCGAGTTTGCGGACGGTCTCGTAGATCATGCCCATGGTGTCGTAGGCCGCCACCGTGACGAATGTGGCCGGCGGCCGGCCCGGAACGGCCTGCGCGTAGGATTTCAGGAAGGCCTTGTTGGCGTCGTTGTCCAGCGAGGGCGCGTAGTTCAGCACCGTCACCGCGCCCAGCGCGCGGTCGCCCAGCGCCTCCAGGGTCGGGGTTTCGCTGGTCATGTCGCCCACGCCGAGGAATTTGATGCCCGCCTTGTCCAGTCCCTTGTCGCTGAAGGCCTTCAGCAGGCCGATGCCGTCCTCGACGCCGGGCGCGAAGAAGAACAGCGCGTCCGGCTTCTCATCCTTGATGCGCTGGACGAAGGGTGAATAGTCGGGATTGGCCAGCGGCGCCCGCGCCGAGCCCACCACCTTGCCGCCGCCGGCGCTGAACTCCTTGGTGAAGCGCGCTTCCGCATCCAGGCCGGTGCTGTAGTCGCTGACCAGGGTGTAGACCTTGCCGATCTTGTTCTTCGCGGTCCAGGCGCCGAACGGTCCGGTCATCTGGTGCATCGTCATGCTGGTGCGCAGCATGTACGGCGACTTGGCGGTGATGCCGTTGGTGACCGCGTTCATGACGATCATCGGCATCTTGGCTTGCGTGGCGATGGGCGCTACCGCCATCGCGCTCGGCGTCAGCGAGAAGCCGATCAGGAAGCTCACGTGATCCCGCGTGATCAGCTCCTGGGCGGCCCGCTTGGACTGGTCGACATTGGTGCCGCCGTCGTCGCGGTAGATGATCTCGATCTTCCTGCCGGCCACCTGGTCGCCATACTGCAGCATATAGGTCTTGATGCCGTCCTCGAACGGCTTGCCGGTGTTGGCGAACGGCCCGGTGAGCGCGGCAATGACGCCGATGCGGAGGGGTTCCTGGGCCAGGGCCTGCCCCGCCAACAGTACGGTGGAAAGTATGGCGATAGGTGCGCGGTGTTTCATCGTGTCTCCTCGATGGTTGGTGTTGAGATAATTAGTTATGTTTTATAATGATTATAGACTATACGCATTTTCGCGACATTGCAAGCAGCAGGATGGCCGGGGCGGCGCTTCTTTGCTAGAATCGGACCATGACCATGCAGCCCAAAAAAAAGAAACCAACATTGATCGACGCCGTCCAGGAGGCGGCGGAGCAGCCGCTGGACCAGAGCATGCTCCTGGGCCTGGTGGGCTATAACTGCCGCCGCGCCTACATCAACATCCTGCCCTTGTTTGAAAAGCGGATGGCGAAGTACGAGCTGCGGCCGGTGGATTTCAGCGTATTGAGCCTGTTGAAGGCGAATCCCAACATCAACCAGAAACGGCTGTCGGATGCGGTGAACGTATCGCCGCCCAACCTCGCCATCCTGCTCGACAAGCTGCAGGAGAGAGGGCTGCTGCTGCGCCAGCGCAGCCCGCTGGACCGGCGCTCGCAGACGCTGGCGCTGACGCCCGCGGGCCTGAGCATGTGCGCCAAGGCGGAAAAGACCGCCAGCGAGCTGGAAGTGGATGCGACGTCCGCGCTGACCGATGCCGAGCGCGCGCAGCTGGTCAAGCTGCTGCAGAAGATCTACCTGGAGTGACTGGGCTTCAGCCCTGCTGCAGTTTCTTCATCCGGTAGGATAGCTGCGGCCGCGTCAAGCCCAGCGCGCGCGCCGCCGCCGACAGGTTGCCGTCGGCCCGCTTCACCGCCGCCAGTATCAGCGTGCTTTCCAGATTGTCCAGCGACCAGTCCTGCCCATGTTCCGACGCCTGCCGCAACATCTCGGGCAGCACGTCGAGCAGCGAACCGGCGGACGCCGCCGGCGACGCGGCCGGTGGTGAGGCTGTTTCATGGCTGGTCAGGCGTCCGGTCTGGGCCAGCGAAAAATACGAGGTCCGCGATTCCTCGCCGCTGGTGAACAGGTGCGGCAAATCAATGGGACCATCCTCGTCGGCGTAGATCACGCCGCGCTCCACCAGGTTTTGCAGCTCGCGGATATTCCCCGGAAAGTCGTAGTTGAGCAGCGCGTCGACCGCGCGCGCCGTGAAGCCGGTCACGCGGCGCTGGTGCTTCTGGCCGTAGTGCCGCATGAAGTAGCCCATCAACAGCGGGATGTCGTCGCGCCGGTCGCGCAGCGGCGGCAGGCGGATCGGGAACACGTTCAGGCGGAAGAACAGGTCTTCGCGGAAGCGGCCCTGGCGGATCTCCTCGCGCAGATCGACATTGGTGGCGGCCACCAGGCGCACGTCCACCTTCACGCTGCGCACGCCCCCTACCCGTTCGATCTCGCCCTCCTGTAGCGCGCGCAGCAGCTTGCCCTGCGCCACCAGGCTAAGCGTGCCTATCTCGTCGAGGAACAGCGTGCCGCCGGAAGCGCGCTCGAAGCGGCCGGGCCGCGACTGGCTGGCGCCGGTGAAGGCGCCGCGCTCCACGCCGAACAGTTCGGATTCGATCAGCGTCTCGGGAATCGCCGCGCAATTGACAGCGACAAAAGGCTGCTCCTTGCGGGCGCCGATCTGGTGCAGCATGTAGGCGAACAACTCCTTGCCGACACCCGACTCGCCGGTGAACAGCACCGTGGCGACGGTCGGCGCCACGCGCTTGAGCATATGGCAGGCGGCGTTGAAGGCCGATGACACGCCGACCATCTCCTTGTCCCCGTAAGGACGCCCATCATCACCCGGCAGCACAGCCGCCTGCTGATGCTGCCCCGGCCCGCCGTAAGCGGTGGTGCTGACGAACGATTCCGCGTTCAGGAAGCGCAGGTCTTCCTCCACATTGTCCCATTCGTCGGCCGGCTTGCCGATCAGGCGGCAATGTTTGTGGCCCATCGCCGTGCACTCGACCTCACGGTAGACGGTCAGCCGTCCTATCATCGCGCTGGTGTAGCCGATGGCGTAGCCGGTCTGCATCCAGCACGCCGGCTCGGTGCCGACGCCGAAATCGGCGGTATGCACCTCGGCCTCGCTGGAATGGTGCCACAGGAATTCGCCGTGGTAGGTGCCGCGCTCGAAGTCGAACTCGAAATGCAGCGGTTCGACCTTGACCGCGCCTTCCAGCGAATGCATGCGCGGCCCTGCCGCGAACAAGGAGCCAGGTTCGGCGTCGGGCCAGCGTTCGCGCAGCAGCTGCGCATCGCGCGCGCCGGCCGAGTAGCCGACCCGCGTCAGCAGGCCGCGCGTGCGTTCCGGACCTATGCTCTCCAGCAGTTCGCGTCGCATCGCGCCCAACGACGAGATATGCAGCAGCTGCATGCGCTGGCCGTTGAGCCAGATACGGCCATCGCCGGGCGAGAAGTGCAGGCTTTGCGTCAAGTCTTCCAGCGTGGGCGCCGCGCCGGCTTTCAAATGCTGGCTGTCGCCTTGCGCCAGTACCTTGCTGGCGCGCGACATCTCCGCCAGCGACACGCGAGGGGGTTTGCTCATGTCTCTACTTTCGTCATCGTTCACCAAATCATACATCGGCATTTCTCCCATTTGATCATTTCATCAATCGCCGGCGCATCTTCTTTTTGCTGCGCTGCGCTGCGACGTTTCATCGAATGCGGCACCGGCGCCCAGCGTAGACGCCGCATGGTGCGCCGCAATAAGCACAGCGCATAAAGAGCTGGCACATAACTTGTAATAGCTAAGGCAAGAGCGGTAAGCAGACCTTCATGCAACTAGCGTGCTAGCAGGCTGACTTCCCCACCCACCCTTCATCAACAGGAGACAGCATGACCAACGCGAACGCGCTTTTGCACCCATCGATCTGGCAGAGCCACATCTTCAACGGCGACTGGATCGCCGCCCAAGGCGGCAGCCACACCTTCGCCGAACCCGCGACCGGCGAACAGCTGGGCCGCGTAGGCCTGGCAAACGCCGACGACGTGGCGCGCGCCGCCACCCAGGCACGCGCCGCGCAGGCCGCGTGGGCCGCCAGCGACTACAAGGAGCGTGCCGCCATCTTCCGCCGCGCGGCTGCCATCGTCGTCGAGCATCACGACGAGCTGGCGACATGGATCGTGCGCGAGACCGGCGCGATCCGCCCCAAGGCCGACCTGGAACTGCGCGAAGCCGGCGCCCACCTGCTGGAAGCGGCGGCGATGCTGACCCAGCCCAAGGGCCAGCTGCTGGCCTCCGCCAGCGGCGAGATGAGCATCGCGCGGCGCGTGCCGCACGGCGTGATCGGCGTGATCTCGCCGTTCAACTTTCCGCTGATCCTGTCGATCCGCTCAATCGCGCCGGCGCTGGCCACCGGCAACGCCGTGGTTCACAAGCCCGACCTGCAAACGCCGGTCAGCGGCGGCGTGCTGATCGCCCGCGTCTTCGAGGCGGCCGGCCTGCCCAAAGGCCTGCTGCACGTGCTGCCCGGCGCCGCCGAAGCGGGACAGGCGATGTGCAGCCATCCCGACATCGCCATGATCGCCTTCACCGGTTCGACCGCGGTGGGCCGCAGCGTAGGCGAGCTGGCGGGCCGCAACCTGAAGAAGATGTCGCTGGAACTGGGCGGCAAGAACTCGCTGATCATCCTCGACGACGCCGATCCCGAGCTCGCCGCCTCCGCCGTGGCCTGGGGCGCCTATCTGCACCAGGGCCAGATCTGCATGGCCTCCGGCCGCATCCTGCTCCAGCGCGGCATCGCCGACGCCGTCATCGAACGGCTGGTGGCCAAAGCCCAACATCTACCGGTGGGCGACCCGATGAGCGGCAAGGTGGCGCTTGGGCCGCTGATCAATGCGCGCCAGGTGCAGCGCGTGCACGCCATCGTGCAGGACAGCGTGGCCGCCGGCGCCACGCTGCTGGCCGGCGGCACCTACGAGAAACAGTTCTACCAGCCCACCGTGCTGACCGGCGTGCGCCCCGGCATGCGCTGCTTCGAGGAGGAGCTGTTCGGCCCCGTGGCCTCGGTCACCGTGTTCGACACCGACCAGGAAGCCATCGCGCTGGCCTCGGCCACCACCGGCTGCCTGGCGCTGGGCGTAATCACGCCGACGCTGGCGCGCGCCATGTTCATCGTCGACCGCGTGCCGGCCGGCCACGCCCACATCAACGACCAGACGGTGCTGGCCGAAGCGCACGCGCCGTTCGGCGGCGGCGGCACCTCGGGCAACGGCGGCCGTCATGGCGGCAGTTCCGACTGGGACGAGTTCACCCAATGGCAGTGGCTGACGGTGAAAACCGAAGCGCCGCGCTATCCCTTTTAACGAGCATACAACGACCATACCAACAAGGAGACCACATGAAGCTACGTAACAAGACCATCGTCGTCACCGGCGCCGCATCCGGCATCGGGGCCGAAGTGGCGCGCCTGGCGCGCTTCGAAGGCGCCACCGTGATCGGCATGGACCGCACCGAGCCAGGCCTGACGCTGGACGGTTTCATCTCCGTTGACCTGGGCCAGCCCGCCAGCATCGACGCCGCCGTCGCCCAGCTGCCGCAGCGCGTGGACGCGCTGTGCAATATCGCCGGCGTGCCCGGCACCGCCGATCCGGCGCTGCTGGCCCGCGTCAACTATCTCGGCCTGCGCCACCTGACCGAAGCCGTGCTGCCCCGCATGCCGGCCGGCGGCTCCATCGTCAACGTCGCCTCCATCCTGGGCGCGGAATGGCCGGAGCGGCTGGCGCTGCACAAGCAGTTGGCCGCCGTCCGTGGTTTTACCGAAGGCCAGGCCTGGCTGGATGCGCATCCGGTTCCAGCCGACACCTGCTACCAGTATTTCAAGGAGGCGCTGATCGTCTGGACCTACGTCCAATCGCAGAAATGGTTCCTGCAGCATTCGGTACGCATGAACAGCGTGGCGCCCGGCCCCGTCTTCACGCCTATCCTGGGCGACTTCGTGTCCATGCTCGGCGAGGAGCGCGTGCAGCGCGACGCCCACCGCATGAAGCGCCCGGCCTATGCCGACGAAGTGGCCGCCGTCATTAGCTTCCTGTGCAGCGACGAATCACGCTGGATCAGCGGCGTCAACCTGCCCATCGACGGAGGACTGGCTTCGACCTTTATCTGATGCCTGCCATCCGCCCGGCCGCGCGTTAGCGGCCAACCAAAACTATAACCAGGAGACTGACAATGCAAGCGAACAAACGCCTGAGCCCAACCCTGTTGGCATTGGCCGTGGCGGCCGCCATGCCGGCCGCCCACGCCTTCGAGTTCGAGACCGACAATCCCGATTTCAAGATCAGCTGGAACAACACCTTCAAGTACAGCAGCGCCTACCGCCTCAAGGACGCCGACGCGCGCCTGCTGGCGGGCGGCTATCGTTCGTCCGGCGCCGGCGACTTCACCGGCTATAACATCGACGACGGCAACCAGAACTTCCGCCGCAAGGGCATCGTCTCAAGCCGCATCGACTGGCTGACCGAGTTCGACGCCGGCACCCGCAACCTCGGCATGCGCGTCAGCGCCGCCGCCTGGTACGACAGCTCCTACACCGGCAGCAATGACAACGCCTCCGCTTCCAGCAACGCCGTCACACTGACCGGCAAGGCCGGCAACACCTTCGCCGAGGGCACCCGCCTGCTCCACGGCCGCAACGCCGAACTGCTGGACGCCTTCGTCTTCGCCAAGGGTTCGTTGGGCGAGCTGCCGGGCACCGTGCGCGTCGGCCGCCACACGCTGCAATACGGCGAAAGCCTGTTCTTCGGCGCCAACGGCATCGCCAACGCGCAGGGACCGGTGGACCTGGTCAAGCTGCTTAGCGTGCCGGGCGCGCAGTTCAAGGAGATCCTGCGGCCGGTCAACCAGGTCTCGGGCCAGCTGCAGGTGCTGCCAAGCGTGTCGATCGGCGGCTACTACCAGTTCGAATGGCGTCCGACCCAGATCCCGGGCGTCGGCAGCTACCTCAGTTCCTACGACGCAGCGGGCGCCGGCAGCAGCGCCTTCCTGGTGGCGCCGACCAACAGCGGCGCCCCGGCCTTCTACACCGTCGCCGACATGAAGGCCAGGAATTCGGGCCAGGGCGGCATGCAGATCAAGTTCTCGCCGGCCGGCTCGGACGTCGAATACGGTTTCTACGCGGCCCGCTATCACGACAAGACGCCCTACTTCTACCTGGGCTTCAAGCCCGGCTTCCCGCCCGGCGCGCCGTCCACCGTGCAGGCCGTGTATGCGGAAGGCATCCGCACCTTCGGCGCCAGCGCCAGCACCGTGCTGCTGGGCGCGAACGTGGCGGCCGAGGTTTCGGTTCGCCGCAACACGCCGCTGGTCAGCGACCCGACGCCGAACTTCCTGTCGCGTGCCGGCACCGGCGTGTTCGCCGATAACAGCGGCAATCCAGCCTACGCGGTCGGCAACACGGCGCACGTCAACCTGTCGGCGATCTACGTCATGCCGACCAACCCGTTCTTCCAGGGCGCTTCGCTGCTGGGCGAACTGGCGTGGAACCGCGCCACCAGCGTCACCTGGCAAGGCTCGCTCGATCCGAACACCACGCGCGACGCCACCTCGGCGCGCATGATCTTCGAGCCGGCCTACTACCAGGTGATCAATGGTCTCGACCTGTCGATCCCGATCGGCGTCGGCTACAACATCGACGGCCGCTCACGCGCCGTGTTCAACTTCAACGGCGGCAGCTCGCACGGGGGCGACTTCAATATCGGCGTCAACGCCACCTACCACCAGGACTGGAAGTTCGGGATCAGCTACGTGCGCTTCCTCGGCGCGGCAGGCACCTTCCTGAAAAATAATCCCGCCACCAACACGCCCATCCTGAGCTTCGCCCAGTCGCTGGCGGACCGCGACTACATCTCCTTCAACATCAAACGCGCATTCTAAGGACAAAACTATAATGAAGACGACCCTGAACCTCACCGCCGCCGCGCTGATGCTGGCATTCACCCTGCCGCACGCCGGCGCCGCCGTCACCGCCGACGAAGCAGCCAAACTGCATTCCACATTGACCCCGCTGGGCGCCGAAAAGGCCGGCAACAAGGACGCCACCATTCCCGCCTGGGACGGCGCCTACACCAAGGTGCCGGCCGGTTTCAAGGCGGGCGACTTCCGCGCCGATCCCTTCGCCGCCGAGAAGCCGACGCTGGCCATCACCGGCAAGAACGTCGACCAGTACGCGGCCAAGCTGTCGGCGGCCACGGTGGCGCTGCTGAAAAAATATCCAAGCTACCGGGTCGACGTCTATCCCACCCATCGCACCGGCGGCGCGCCGGCCTGGGTGTATGAGAACACCTTCAAGAACGCCACCCGCGCCAAATCCATCGACGGTGGCTTCGGCGTGAAAGGCGCGTTCGGCGGCATCCCGTTCCCGATTCCGAAGACCGGCTACGAGGCCATGATGAACCACCGCCTGGCCTGGACCGGCGAAACCACCGTGTTCCCGTTGCGGACCACCATTGTCACGCCGGACGGCAAGCGCGCCACCGCCACCGAGGCAGAACAGACCATCATGCGGCCGTACTACTTCAAGGACGGCAGCCTGGAAAAATTCGACGGCATCTACCAGTTCGGCCGCCTGATCACGCGCGCGCCTGCCTCCAAGGCCGGCGAAGGGATACTGGTCCACGACGGCATCAGCGAAGCCCAGCCGCGCGCGATCTGGCAGTACCTGGTGGGCCAGCGCCGCGTGCGGCGCGCGCCGTCGGTGTCCTATGACACACCGGACTCGGTCACCTCCGGCATCGGCCTGTTCGACGAGGCGTTCATGCTGTTCGGGCCTATCGATCATCATGAGCTCAAGCTGGTCGGCAAGAAGGAAATGTACATCCCCTACAACAACAACCGCGCCGCCTCGGCCAAGATCAGCGACCTGGTTGGACCGCAGTTCCTCAATCCGGACCTGGTGCGCTGGGAGCTGCACCGGGTGTGGGAAGTGGAAGCGAGCCTGATTCCCGGCAAACGCCACGTGGTCACCAAACGCCGCTACTACCTGGACGAAGACACCTGGCAGATCATCCTGGTCGACGGTTACGACGCGCAAGGCCAGATCTGGCGCGGCAACTACACGCTGACGCTGCTGGCGCCGGACTTGCCGGCCGTGGTGGGCAACGTCATGTGGGGCACCTATAACGTGCAGACCGGCGCCTACCTGCTGAACGAGGCGTCGAACGACCTGGCGACCCAGTACAAGACCATTCCTCGACTGCCGGCCAGCTATTTCGGCCCCGAGGAACTGGCCAACCAGGGCTCGCGCTAAGTGAAGGGGCGTTCGATGAACAAGTTGAATCCAATCGCGGTCCGCCGCGCGGCGCTGGCGGCGCTGTTCGCAGCGTCCGGCGCGCTGGCGCCGGGGGCCTGGGCCGAAGGCGCCGCCGGTGCCGCGGTCATCCCTGCTGCGTTGACGCAGCCGGCACTGGTCACGCCCAAAGCCTTGAACGCGGCCATGCTGTCCATCGCCGCCGCCGGCCAGCGGCTGGTGGCGGTCGGCGAGCGCGGCACCATCCTGTACTCGGATGATGCCGGCGTCTCGTGGCGCCAGGCCAGCGTGCCGGTCGGCGTCAGCCTGACGGCCGTGCAGTTCATCGACGCCCACCAAGGCTGGGCGGCCGGCCACCAGGGCGTGGTGCTGCACAGCGCCGACGGCGGCGCCACCTGGAGCAAGCAGCTCGATGGCATCCAGGCCGCCGCGCTGGTGCTCAAGGCGGCCGCCGAGGTCACGCCCCAGGAGCGGGAGCGCGCCCTGGCCGACGCCCGGCACCTGGTGGCGGACGGTCCTGACACGCCCTTCCTCGACCTGCACTTCGCCAACGCCCGCAACGGCTACGTGCTGGGCGCCTACAACCTGCTGTTCAAGACCGACGACGGTGGCGCCACCTGGCAACCGTGGCAGCAGCATGTCGCCAATCCCAAGGGCCTGCACCTGTACGGCATGCGCGGCGCCGGCGGCGCGCTCTATCTGGCCGGCGAACAGGGCCTGCTGCTGCGCTCCACCGACCAGGGAGCCAGCTTCAGCGCCCTCGCCAGCCCATACAGGGGCAGCTACTTCGGCCTGCTGGCCGCGCGCGGCGGCGCACTGGTCGCCTACGGCTTGCGCGGCAACGCCTACTGGTCCGGCGACCAGGGCGCCAGCTGGAGCAAGGTCGATACCGGCGTCCAGGCGTCGCTGGCCGGCGGAGCCGAACTGGCCGACGGCACGCTGGTGCTGGTCAGCCAGGGCGGCGACGTGCTGTTCAGCCGCGACCAGGGCCGCAGCTTCGCTCCGCAGGCAGGCGCCGCACTGCCGCCCGCATTGCCGCTGGCCGCCGTGGCGCAAGCCCGCGACGGCGCGCTGGTGGTGGCCGGGCTGCGCGGCCTGCGCCGGGTAGCCACACCGGCGTCGCCGCGCTAGCGCCCTTCCCCTTCACACGAATATGGCTGGAACATCATGCACACAGATCAAGATTTGGAACAACAGCCGGTAGTACGGCGGCTACAGGACTTCGACACCGGCTCCGGCAACCTGGGGGAACGCGCGCTGTTCAATTACCGGCCGCTGGTCATCCTGCTTTGCCTGCTGGCGACCATCGTGCTGGGCTACCAGGCCACGCGCATCAAGCTCAATGCGAGCTTCGAGAAGATGATCCCCAGCGCCCATCCCTACGTGGTCAACTACCTGGCCAACAAGGCCGACCTGAATGGGCTGGGCAACTCGGTGCGCATCGCTGTCGAAGCGAACGGCGGCACCATCTACGACCGCGCCTACCTCGATACCCTGCAGCGCCTGAACGACGAAGTGTTCCTGCTGCCGGGCGTGGACCGGCCCTTCATGAAGTCCTTGTGGACGCCCAGCACGCGCTGGGCAGCAGTGACCGAGGAAGGCCTGGACGGCGGCACCGTCATCCCGGACGGTTACGACGGTTCGGCCGCCACCTTGGCGCAATTGCGCGCCAACGTCGCCCGCTCCGGCGAAGTCGGCCAGCTGGTGGCGGCCGACTTCAAGTCCAGCATCGTCTACGTGCCGCTGCTGGAGCAGAATCCCCAGACCGGCCAGGCGCTAGACTATGGCGCCATGTCGGAACGCCTGGAACAGATCCGCGCCAAATACCAGAAGGAAGGCGTGCGTATCCACATCACCGGCTTCGCCAAGATCGTCGGCGACCTGATCGAGGGGCTGCAGCAGGTGCTGATGTTCTTCCTGCTGGCGATCGCCATCGCCGGCGCGGTGCTGTTCTGGTACACACGCTGCTGGCGCAGCACCACGCTGGTGGTCATGTGTTCACTGGTTGCGGTGCTGTGGCAATGCGGCTTGCTGGCCGCGCTGCGCTACGAACTCGATCCGTATTCCGTGCTGGTGCCCTTCCTGGTGTTCGCCATTGGCATGAGCCACGGCGCGCAGAAAATGAATGGCATCATGCAGGACGTGGGCCGCGGCACGCACCGCGTGGTGGCGGCGCGCTACACCTTCCGCCGCTTGTTCGCCGCCGGCCTCACCGCGCTGCTGTGCGACGCGGTCGGTTTCGCGGTGCTGGTCAGCATCCAGATCAAGGTGATCCAGGACCTCGCCATTATCGCCAGCATCGGCGTGGCGGTGCTGATCTTCACCAACCTGGTGCTGTTGCCGGTGCTGCTGTCGTACACTGGCGTCAGCGCCACGGCCGCCGCGCGCAGCTTGCAAGCCGACAGCGCCGATGGCGCGGCCCAGCCCTGGTTGTGGACCTTCCTCGACCGCTTCACCCAGCGCCGCTGGGCCGCCATCACGGTGGCCGCCAGCCTGCTGCTGGGCGGCCTGGGCTACCTGTACAGCCTTAACCTGAAGGTGGGCGACCTCGATCCCGGGGCGCCGGAACTGCGCGCCGATTCGCGCTACAACCGCGACAACGGCTTCATGGTCGCCAACTACGCGGCCAGCTCCGACATCCTGGTGGTGATGATCAAGACCGCGCCCGACCAGTGCACCCGCTATGCCACGCTGGCCAGCGTGGACAAGCTGGCATGGCAGCTGGAACAGCTGCCCGGCGTCGACTCGACCAACTCGATGGCGGCGTTGAGCAAGCTGGCCACCACCGGCTACAACGAAGGCAACTTCAAATGGTATGACCTGATCCCGAATGCCGGCGCGCTCGGCGCGGTGCAGACCAGGGCCCCGCGCGAACTGTTCAACCAGAGCTGCTCGCTGCTGTCGCTGTACGTCTACCTGAAGGACCACAAGGCCGCCACATTGACCCGCGTGGTCGACGCGGTCGAAGCCTACGCCGCCGCCCACAACACGCCGGATGTGCAGTTCCAGCTGGCCGCCGGCAGCGCCGGCATCGAGGCCGCCACCAACATCGTCGTCAAGCAGGCCATGCACGACATGCTGTTCTGGGTCTACGGCGCGGTGATCCTGCTGTGCTACGCCACCTTCCGCAGCTGGCGCGCGGTGCTGGTGGCCATCCTGCCGCTGGTGCTCACGTCCATCCTGTGCGAAGTGCTGATGGTGGTGCTGGGCATGGGCGTCAAGGTCGCCACGCTGCCGGTGATCGCGCTCGGCGTCGGCATCGGCGTGGACTACGCGCTGTATGTGCTGAGCGTGATGCTGACCCGCATGCGCGCCGGCGCCAGCCTGTCCGACGCCTACCTGCACGCGCTGCGCTTCACCGGCCGGGTGGTGATCCTGACCGGCGTGACGCTGGCCGTGGCGGTGGCCACCTGGCTGTTCTCGCCGATCAAATTCCAGGCCGACATGGGTATCCTGCTGGCCTTCATGTTCCTTTGGAATATGGTGGGTGCGCTGGTGCTGGTGCCGGCGCTGGCCTACTTCCTGATGCCGCCCAAGCCCGCGCAACAGGATGAAGCGACACAGGCGCCGGAACGCGCCGTGGCCGGAATCCACTGACGCCATGGCCACCTCCGACATGAGCATCGGCGCGCGCCTGCGCCTCGGCTTCGGGCTGGTCCTGGCGCTGCTGGTCGCCGTCGTGGCGCTCGGCCTGGTCCACATGCACCAGATGCAGCAGCGCACCGACCAGATCACCCTGGTCGGCAACGTCAAGACGCGGCTCGCCACCCAAATGCGCGACACCGTGTACGAACGCATGATCGCGCTGCGCAACATGGCGCTGATCGGTTCCCTGTCCTACCTCCAGCCGGAAGCGGAGCGAATGCAGGACCAGGCCAGGCGCTACGCCGGCGCCGAAAAGCGCTTGCGCGAACTGCTGGCCGATGGCGCGACGGCCGAGGAATCGGCCTTGCTGGCGCAGATCGGCCAGCAAAATTCGGCGGCCCGGGCGCCGATCGCACAAGCGATGGATCTGGCCATGCGCAGCGAATCGGACCAGATCTACACCGTGCTGGTCGAGCGCCTGCTGCCGGTCCAGACCCGCTGGATGACTGCGCTGGAACAGCTGGTCGCGCTGGAGACCCGCCAAAGCGAACTGGCCGCCGCACAGGGCCGCTCATCCGGCGCCGGCGCGCGCGCCTGGATACTGGCGCTGAGCGTGGGCGCCCTGCTGCTGGGCGGCCTGCTGTGCTGGCGCCTGACGCGCGGCATCCTCGAACAGCTGGGCGGCGAGCCGGCCTACGCGGTCAAGATCGCCGGCCGCACCGCCGCCGGCGACCTGGCCGGGAATGTCAGCCTGCGCGGCGGCGATGCTTCCAGCCTGCTATTCGCGATGCACAGCATGCGCACCGGACTGGCCTCGATGGTCGGCCAGGTGCGGCGCGGCGCCGACCATATCGCCGGAGCGGCCAGCGAAATCGCCGGCGGCCACCAGGACCTGACGAGGCGCAGCGACAAGCAGCGCAAATCGCTGCGCACCACCGCAGGCTGCGTGGCGCAGCTGGCCGACGCGGTGCGCGACAACGCCGGCCATGCGCGCCAGGCCACCGAACTGGCCGCCAACGCCAGCGCCGTGGCGCGCGACGGCGGCAAGGTGGCGGCGGAAGTGATCCTGACGATGGACTCCATCACCGGATCGGCCCACCGCATCGGCGAAATCATCGGCGTCATCGACGGCATCGCCTTCCAGACCAACATCCTGGCCCTGAACGCGGCGGTCGAAGCGGCCCGCGCCGGCGAACAGGGGCGCGGCTTCGCCGTCGTAGCAGGCGAGGTGCGCAACCTGGCGCAACGCTCCGCCACCGCCGCGCGCGAGATCCGCACGCTGATCGGCCATTCGGTGACGCAGGTCGAAGCCGGCAACCGGCTGGTGGCGCGCGCCGGCGCCACCATGAACGAAGTGGTCGACAGCGTGCAGCAGGTCAGCGTCATCATCGACCGCATCGCCGCCGCCAGCGTCCAGCAGCAAGCCGGCATCGAGCAGGCCGGCGCCGCCTTGCAAGCGATGGAGCTGGTGACGCAACAGAACGCGGAACTGGTCAAACAAGCGACCGGCGCCACCGCCGGCATGCGCCAGCAAGCGGACGAACTGGCACGGCTGGTGCATGCCTTCAAACTCGACGACGGCGCCGGCCATGCCACCCCGCCGCCGCCACATCCCGCACTCTCGCTAAAAGAGGAATTCAATCATGCCTGACATCCTGCTCTATGCCGCCGTCGCCCTGGCGATGGGCGCCCTGCTGTGGCGCCTCCGTCGGAAATCCGCCACCGTCGCGGCCAGCCCCGCCACGACCGCAATTCCAGCCGCCGATTCGCTGCGCCACACCGCGCTGGGCTACGTGGTGGGCCGCGCCGACCGCCACCAAACCCACACTTGGCTTGGACTGCCGTATGCGCAGCCCCCGGTTGGCCCGCTACGTTGGAAGGCGCCGCGCCCGCCGCAGCCCTGGTCCGGCGTGCGTGAGGCGTTGGCCTTCGGCGGGCCCGCGCCGCAACTGGCCGGCGCCACGCTGGAACTGCCGCCCGGCCAGTGGGGCCAGGTGGCCGGCTCGGAAGACTGCCTGACGCTGAATGTGTTCGCGCCACAGATGACGGCTGAAGCGGCGCACATCGCCGCGCTGCCTGTGATGTTCTGGATCCACGGCGGCGCCAACACGGCCGGCACCGCCGCAACCTACACCACGCTGCGCAACCTGGCCGGCCAGGACCGCGTGCTGGTGGTATCGGCCAACTACCGGCTCGGCATCCTCGGCTGGTTCAGTCTCGACGAACTGGCGCAGGACGACGACAGCCCCGCCGACCGCTCCGGCAACTTCGGCACGCTGGACCTGGTCGCGGCGCTGCAATGGGTGCGCCAGCACATCGCCGCATTCGGCGGAGATCCCGATAACGTCACCGTGTTCGGCGAATCGGCCGGCGGCCTGAATGCCTACACTCTGCTGGCCTCCCCATTGGCCAAGGGCCTGTTCCACCGCGCCATCCTGCAATCGCCGCTGGCGGTCAGCTACACCCCGGCGCAAGCCCGCAACTACACGGACGACGCCCTGCCCGGCCATGCCCTCAGTTCGCGCGAGCTGCTGTGCCTATGGTTGCAGCGCGACGGCCGCGCCGCCGACCGCGCCGCCGCCAAGGCCCTGATCGCGTCCATGCCGGCCGCCGACATCGCCGACTACGTGCGCGCCCTGCCCGCCGCAGCCCTGCTGGCGCCGATCACACCGGGAGCGCTCAGCTTCTACGATGCGCCCTGCGTGATCCAGGACGGCCACGTGCTGCCGGCCATGCCGCTGGCCGAGGCGTTCGCCGACCGTAGCCGCTATAACGCGGTGCCGGTCATCATCGGCACCAACCGCGACGAATACAAGCTGTTCATGTCCAACAATCCCGATTACGTGCGCATGCTGTTCGGCCGCATCCCGCTGATGCGCAACCGCGCCCGCTATCAGCGCCACGCGGCCTACATGTCCGCACTGTGGCAAGCCGCCGGCGCGCTGGAACCGGCCAGCGCCATGGTGGCGTCGGGCCACCGCGACGTGTGGACCTACCGCTTCGACTGGGACGAACAGCCCGCCGTGCCCTTGATCGCGCCGCGCGTGCTGCTGGGCGCCGCCCACGTGCTGGATGTCGCCTTCGTCCTGCGCGACCTCGATGGCGAGTTCGATCCATTCCGCTCCTTCACTTCCACCAACCTGCCTGGCCGCAAGGAAGTCTCCGACGCCATGGCCGGCTACTGGACGCACTTTGCCCGCCACGGCGAACCTGGCAGCGGCCCGGCCGGCGAGCTGCCTGAATGGCGGCGCTGGAGCGGCGATACCAGCGCTGCGCGCCTAATGGTGTTCGACACCAGCGCCGACGGCGGCACCCGCATGGTGGCCCACGAGAACAGCCTTGCCACATTGAAGGCGGAGCTGGCGCGCGACCCCGCGCTGCACGGCGACCCGCGCGAGCGCTGTGAACTGTATGGCCGCATGTTCCTGTGGTCGATCTTCGGCGGCTACGAAGCGCCGCAGGCGCTGGAGGCCTTCGCCCTCGCCCACGGCTACGCCGGTCCTACCGGACAGCTGCGCCCGAACTACTGGCCATGAGCAGAACCGCCAACCAAGGCTTCTTCCACAGCTACGACGACTTGTGGCTGATCGACGGCCTGCGTACGCCGTTGGCCGACTACTGCGGCGCCTTCAGCCAGGTTTCGCCCACGGATCTCGGCATCAAGGCGGCGCGCGCGGTCCTCAAACGCAGCGGCGTGCCGGCCACCGACATCGGCTCCGTCATCAGCGGCAGCATGGCGCCAGGCGACTGCTACCAGTACATGCTGCCCCGCCATATCGGCCTGTATGCCGGCGTGCCGCTGACGGTGCCGGCGCTGAACGTGCAGCGCATCTGCGGCACCGGATTCGAGTTGTTCCGCCAGGCCGGCGACCAGATCGCACTGGGCTACGCCGACGCCGTGCTGGTCGTGGGCACCGAGTCGATGACGCGCAATCCGATCGCCGCCTTCAACCACCGCAGCGGCTTCAAATTGGGCGCGCCGGTCGGCTTCGAGGATTTTCTGTGGGAGGCGCTGACCGATCCCGCGCCAGGGATCACGATGCCGCAGACCGCCGAGAACCTGGCGCGCCGCTACGGCATCACGCGCGCCGAGGTGGACAAGTTCGCCGCGCAGTCGCACGCCCGCGCGCTCGACGCCAGGACCGCCGGCTTCCACGCCGGCGAGATCGTCGCCGTCGGCAACGAGGTCTTCACGCTGGACGATTGTGCCGACCGCCGCATCCGGCTGTCCGGACCGATGACGGAGCTGGCGCAGGACACCCATCCGCGCATCTCCCCGCCGTCGGTGCTGGCCACCTTGCGCCCGCTGTATCCGCACGGCGTGCAAACCGGCGGCAACAGCTGCGCGCTGGCCGACGGCGCGGCCGCCGCCATCGTCGCTTCCGGCGCCTATGCCATGCACGGCGGGCATCGGCCGCAGGCGCGCATCGTGGCGGCGGCGGTGGTCGGCGTGCCACCCGAAGTCATGGGCATCGGCCCCGCGCCGGCGATCCGCCTGCTGCTCGACCGCTGCGGATTGAACCTGCAGCAAATAGGTCTTTTCGAAATCAATGAAGCGCAAGGCGCGCAGATCGTCGCCGTGGAGCGTGAATTGAAGCTGGACCGGGACCGCCTCAACATCCACGGCGGCGCGATCGCGCTGGGCCACCCGCTGGCGGCGACCGGCGTGCGCCTGACCATCACGCTGGCGCGCGCGCTCGACCTGCGGCGCCAGCGCTACGGCGTGGCGGCGGCCTGCGTCGGCGGCGGCCAGGGCATCGCCCTGCTGCTGGAGAACCCGCGCTGGCGGCAGTTACAGCACGATGGCGCTCAGTGAGCGCAGCAGCACGCGCAGTTGCGCATGCAGATCGCCGCGCTGGTCGGCGTCCAGTTCGGCCAGCATCGCGCGCTCCAGCTCCGCCACCGCCGCATCGCCCTGGCGCAGCAAAGCGCTGCCCTCGGCACTGAGGCGCAGATGGATGATGCGGCCATGATTGGCGTCGGCCTGGCGCACGATCCAGCCGCGCGCCTCCATCGCCTTGACCATCTCGTTGGCCGATTGCGGCGAGATCATCGAGCGCTCGGCCAACTGGGCGTTCGACAGCTGCTGCTGGGTGTCGAGCACCGACAGCGCCGTGTACTGGGCCGCCGTCATGCCCAGCAAACCCAGGCTGTCGCGCAGGCGCCGGCTCAGCACATGGTCGATGCGGCCGATCAGATAGGCGATGCCGGTGGGCTTGTCGTGCGCGGCGGAAGGAGGTTTTTTCATCGTGATCCAAAATTCAAAAGAAAGCGTTCGAAAAGCGCTTGCATTACAGCCCAAGCAGCATATATTATAAGTCACGTATCAGGCAACCTGATATCAACCTAACATAAAGTGAGACCGAGATGAGCCAATACAACAACCGCTGGAGCACCGTAAAAGTCGAGATCACCGGCGGCATCGCCTGGGTGATCCTGAACCGTCCGGAAAAGCGCAACGCCATGAGCCCGACGCTGAACCGCGAAATGATCGACGTGCTGGAAACCCTGGAGCTGGACCCGGAAGCCGAAGTGCTGGTGCTGACCGGCGCCGGCGACAGCTGGACCGCCGGCATGGACCTGAAGGAGTACTTCCGCGAAAACGACGGCAAGCCGGAGATCTTCCAGGAGAAGCTGCGCCGCGACTGCTCGCAGTGGCAATGGAAGCTGCTGCGCATGTACAGCAAGCCGACCATCGCCATGGTCAACGGCTGGTGCTTCGGCGGCGCGTTCTCGCCGCTGGTCGCCTGCGACCTGGCCATCTCCGCCGACGAAGCGGTGTACGGCCTGTCGGAGATCAACTGGGGCATCCCGCCCGGTAATCTGGTCAGCAAAGCGGTCGCCGACACCATGGGCCACCGTCAGGCGCTACACTACATCATGACCGGCGACACCTTCACCGGCAAGGAAGCGGCCGCCATGGGCCTGGTGAACAAGAGCGTGCCGCTGGCGCAGCTGCGCGAAGCGACCATCGAACTGGCGGAAAAGCTGCTGGCCAAGGCGCCGACCGTGCTGCGCATCGCCAAGCATGGCTTCAAACGCTGCCGTGAACTGACCTGGGAGCAAAGCGAGGATTACCTGTACGCCAAAGTCGACCAGTCCAACTACCGCGACCCGGAAAAAGGCCGCGCCCAGGGCCTCAAGCAGTTCCTGGACGATAAGACCATCAAACCAGGCCTGCAAACCTACAAGCGCGCATAAGACGCACACCACGCCAATAACACAGGAGATACGCCATGCTTGAAGCCCGTTTGCTGATCGGAGGCCTGGACCAGGCCTCGTCCACCGGCGCCACTTACCAGCGCCTCAACCCGGCCACCGGCGACACCGCCTCGGTGGCCGCCGCCGCCACGCTGGACGATGCCGACGCCGCCGTCGCCGCCGCGCAGGCGGCCTTCCCCGGCTGGTCCGCCACCGCGCCCAACGAGCGTCGCCGCCTGCTGCTCAAGGCAGCCGACTGCCTGCAAGCCCGCGCGCCCGAGTTCATCGCGGCCGGCGTGGCCGAAGCCGGCGGCGTGGCCGGCTGGTACGGCTTCAACGTGATGCTGGCGGCCTCCATGCTGCGCGAAGCGGCCTCGCTGACCACCCAGATCGCCGGCGAGGTGATTCCGTCCGACGTGCCGGGCCTGATGGCGATGGGCATGCGCCAGGCTTGCGGCGTGGTGCTGGGCATCGCGCCGTGGAATGCGCCGGTGATCCTGGGTACGCGCGCCATCGCCACGCCTCTGGCCTGCGGCAATACGGTGGTGCTCAAGTCGTCCGAGGTGTGCCCCGCGGTGCACCGCCTGATCGGCAAAGTGTTCGAGGATGCCGGCTTCCCGGCCGGCGTGGTCAACGTCATCAGCAACGCGCCGCAGGACGCCGCCGCCGTGGTGGCGCGCCTGATCGCCAATCCGGCCGTCAAGCGCATCAACTTCACCGGTTCGACCAAGGTGGGACGCATCATCGCCCAGCAGGCCGCGCAGCATCTGAAGCCGGTGGTGCTGGAACTGGGCGGCAAGAATCCGCTGCTGGTGCTGGACGATGCCGACCTCGATGAGGCGGTGCAGGCGGCCGCCTTCGGCTCCTTCTTCAACCAGGGCCAGATCTGCATGTCGACCGACCGCATCATCGTCGACAACAAGATCGCCGACGCCTTCGTCGAAAAACTGCGCGTCAAGACCGCCGGCCTGCCCGCCGGCAAACCCGGCCAGGAAGGCGCGGTATTGGGCGGCATGGTGGACGCCTCGGCGGCCAGCCGCGTGGCCGCCATGATCGCCGACGCCCAGGCCAAGGGCGCGCATATCGTCTGCGGCAGCGCAGCCAGCGAAGGCAACCTGCTGCAACCGGCGATCATCGACCACATCACGCCGGCCATGTTGGTGTACCAGGAAGAGTCGTTCGGGCCCATCGTCGGCATCATCCGCGTCGATGGCGACGAGGCGGCGCTGGCCGAGGCCAACGCCAGCGAATACGGCTTGTCCGCCGCCGTCTTCAGCCGCGACATCGCGCGCGCGCTGGCACTGGCGCGCCGCATCGAATCGGGCATCTGCCACATCAACAGCTCCACCGTGGCCGATGAAGCGCAGATGCCGTTCGGCGGCGTCAAGGCCAGCGGCTACGGGCGCTTCGGCGGCAAGGCCGGCATCGCCGAATTCACCGACCTGCGCTGGATCACCATCCAGAGCGGCCACCGCCACTACCCGGTCTGATGGAGGAGCATGCAATGACGCAGCTCCCTACCACCACCGCGACGCTGGACCTGTCACGCTATCGCCCGGTGCGCGTCGGCGGCGCGCCGGTGCGGATCGAGTCCGACGCCCAGGGCGCCTGGCGCCTGGCGTCGGAGGAAGCGCTGGGCGCCTATCCCGACCGCATCACCGATTGCCTGGTGCGCGGCGCCGAGCGCCATCCCGAGCGTACGCTGGCCGCACGGCGCGGCGCCGACGGCGCCTGGCAGCACCTCAGCTACCGGCAGATGCTGGAACAGGCGCGCGCCGTCGGCCAGGCCTTGCTGGACCGGGGCCTGTCGGCCGAACGTCCGCTGATGATCTTGTCCGGTAACGATCTGCAGCACCTGCAGCTGGCGCTGGGCGCGCTGTACGCCGGCATACCGTATTGCCCGGTCTCGCCGGCCGCTTCCGGCGCCGCCACCGACCACGCCAAGCTGACCCACTTCGTGCGCCACCTGACGCCCGGCATGATCTACGCCACCGACGGCGGCGCCTGCGCGGCGGCGCTGGCGGCGGCGGTGCCGGACGACGCCGAGATCGTGATCGACCACGGCGACGCCGGCCGCGCCAGCACGCCGCTGGCACAGTTGCTGGCGGCCGCGCCGCGCACGGTGGACGCGGCCAACGCCGCCGTCGGCCCGCACAGCATCGCCAAATTCCTGTTCACGTCGGGATCAACCAAGCTGCCCAAGGCGGTGGTCACCACCCAACGCATGTTGTGCGCCAACCAGCAGATGCTGCTGCAAAGCTTCCCGGCCTTCGGCGACAAGCCGCCCGTGCTGCTGGACTGGCTGCCCTGGAGCCACACCTTCGGCGGCAGCCACAACGTCGGCATCGCGCTGTACAACGGCGGCAGCTACTACATCGACGACGGCAAGCCCACCGCGCGCGATTTCGCCGTCACGGTGCGCAACCTGAAGGAGATCGCGCCGACGGTGTTCTTCAATGTGCCCAAGGGCTGGGAGCTGCTGACGGCCGCGCTGGACGAGGACCCGGAGCTGTGCCGTCATTTCTTCTCGCAGATGGAGCTGTTCTTCTTTGCCGGCGCCGGCCTGTCGCAGGCCGCTTGGGATGCGCTGGAGCGCGTCAGCGAAAACCGCTGCGGCCAGCGTATCCGCATCATGGCCGGACTGGGCATGACAGAGACCGCGCCGTCGTGCACCTTCACCACCGGCCCGGTGATGATGGCCGGCTACGTCGGCCTGCCGGCGCCGGCCTGCGAGGTCAAGCTGGTGCAGGTGGAAGGCAAGTACGAGGCGCGCTTCCGCGGCCCGCACGTCATGCCGGGCTATTGGCGCGCGCCGCAAGCGACCGCCGACGCCTTCGACGAGGAAGGCTACTACCGCAGCGGCGACGCGGTGCGCTTCGTCGATCCGGCGCGGCCGGAACTGGGCTTGATGTTCGACGGCCGCATCGCCGAGGACTTTAAGCTCAGCAGCGGCACCTTCGTCAGCGTCGGGCCGTTGCGGGCGCGTGTCATCAGCGCCGGCGCGCCCTACATCCAGGACGTGGTGGTGGCCGGCATCGATCGTGACAGCATAGGCTTGCTGGTGTTCCCGCGTCTGGACCAGTGCCAGTTGCTGTCCGGGCTGGGCGCCGACGCGGATGTCGCAGCGGTCCTGTCGAGCGCACCGGTGCGCAGCCACTTCCGGCAACTGCTGGTGCAATTGAACGCCGTGGCGACCGGATCGGCGTCCCGCGTCGAACGCATGCAGCTGCTGGAGGAAGCGCCGTCGGTGACGGCCGGCGAACAGACCGACAAGGGGTCGATCAACCAGCGCCTGGTGCTGGAACGGCGCGCGGCGCTGGTGGCGGCAATGTATGAAGGAGCCAGTGCGGCGGTGTTGACCGCCGCCTGAACTTACTTGCCTTTGTAGATGCCGGCTTCCAGGATGATGTCGCCCTGCTTGACGAAGTAGGTCGTCTTCTTCTCGATCTCGCCGGTGGCCGGATTGTTGTAGCGGTAATCCACCCAGCCCTTGCCTTTGGCCTTGGCCGTTTCGATGATCTCCTTGCGGAACAGCTTGCCATCGGCATCGGGCAGCACCACCATGTTCTTGCCGACCAGTTTGGGGTTGGTCGGGTGCGCCAGCTGGGTGCCGTCCATCGCCCGCACGGTCAGGTAGGTGTGCTCGTTGACGAACTCGGGATTCTTGTTGTTGACTTCCTTGATCAGGGCCTCCTGGCCGTTCTTCTGCAGGTAGCTGGCGCCTTTGTCCACCATCGCCACGGCGGCGGCGGATGCGTCGGCAGCCAGCGCCGGTACGGACGATAGCACGGTTGTGGCCAACAGCAAGGATAGGATAGTCTTTTTCATTTGTGTCTCCGAAAGTAGTAAATCGCCGCTGCAATGGCGGAATGGAACTATATCAGTTTTACAATAGGGGCCGGCCGCTCTCCCGCTACGTGATTTCCCTTATTGGCGATGCCCTAGCGTAGCCGTTCCAGCATCAGAAAATACCACATTCCCAGCGCCAACATGTGCCGTCCCAACCAGTCGCCGACCGGCGCCCGCATGTGCCTGAAACGCTGGAACACGTCGAACTGGTCCATCGTTCCGGCGATGGCCCTGGCCATGACCTCGCCCACGATGTGCGTAGTGGCCAGGCCGTGCCCCGAGTAGCCTTGCGCGTACCACACATTGTGCGCCAACTTGCCCAACTGTGGAATCCGGTTGATGACGATGCCCATGTCGCAGCTCCACTGGTAGTCGATCTCCACCCCGCGCAGCTGCGGGAAGGTGCGCTCGATGCACGGCCGCAGCTCGGCCGCGATGTCGCGCGAGGCCTGGCCCGAGTAGTTGGCGCCGCCGCCGAACAGCAGCCGGCCGTCGGCCGTGGTGCGGTAGTAGTCGAGTACGAAGCGGCTGTCGTACACCGCCACGTCCTGCGGATTGATCTGCCGCGCCAGCTCCCCCAGCGGCGCGGTGGCGACGATGCCGCCGGCGGCCGGGAAGATCATGCCGCCGAGCTTGCGCCGCTCCAACTTGTGGCTGACGTCGCCCGCCAGCACGATCTGGTCGGCGGCGATGCGCCCGCCCTCCAGCCGCAGCGCCGGCGTGGCGCCGTGGATGATCTCCAGCACCGGCGATTGTTCGAAGATCAAGCCGCCCAGGCCGGCCAGGGCGCGCGCCTCGCCCAGGCACAGGTTGAGCGGATGGAGGTGCAGATTGCGCTGGTTGTAGAGGCCGCCGTGGTACAGGGGCGTGGCCAGGAAGCGGGCCATGTCGCGCGCCTCGACCAGTTCCACCATGTCGCCCATGTCGCGCCGGACCAGCTCTTCGTAGGTGGCGCACATCGCATGCATGTCGCCCGGCTTGTAGGCGGCGTGCAAGTGGCCGAGTTTCAGGTCGCACTCGATGCCGTACTTGGCGATGCGCTGGCGGATGATGTCCTGCCCGCGCCAGCGCAGGTTCCAGACAAAGTCCTCGGCCACCTCGCGCCCGGCCTGGCGCGTCAGCTGCCGCAGGATGGCGCCGTCGCCCGACAGGCTGCCCGTGACCTGCCCGCCGTTGCGGCCGGACTGGCCCCAGCCGATGCGGTGCGCCTCGACCAGTGCGACCCGCTTGCCCTGCTCCGCCAGTTCCAGCGCCGTGGCCAGGCCGGTGAAGCCGCCGCCGATGACGGCGACATCGACCCGCACCTCGCCTGCCAGCTTCGGATAGCGCGCCGTGCTGTTGGCGGTGGCGTTGTAGTACGAATGGATGCGCTCGGTACTCATGCAAGCTCCAGGTAGCGTTGCAGCTCCCAGTCCGTGACGCTCTGGTTGAACTGCGCCACTTCCCATTGCCGGGTCTGGACGAAATGGCGGACGAATTCCTCGCCCATCAGCTCGCGCGCCAGCGGCGAGCGGTCCATCGCGGCGGTGGCCTCGGCCAAGGTGCGCGGCAGGCGCTCGACCTGCTCGGCGCCGCGGTTGGCGCCGGCCACCGGCGGCAACTCCAGCGCCAGCTTGTGCTCGATGCCGTACAGGCCGGACGCCAGCGCGGCGGCGATCGCCAGATAGGGATTGGCGTCGGCGCCGGCGGTGCGCGTCTCCAGCCGCATGCTGTGGCTGCCGCCGGGGATCACCCGCAGCGCGGCGTTGCGGTTGTCCACCGCCCAGGTCGGCTTGACCGGGGCCAGGTGATGGTCCACCAGCCGCTTGTAGCTGTTGATGAACGGCGCCAGCATCGGCAGCAGGTGCGGCAGGCAGTGCAGCTGGCCGGCGATGAAGTGGCGCATGGTGTCGCTCATGCCGTGCTCGCCGCGCGCATCGTGGAAGCAGTTGCGGCCGTCGCGCCACAGGCTCTGGTGCAGGTGCTGGCCGCAGCCGGCGTAGTCGGTCGAGTACTTGGCCATGAAGGTGTTCAGCAGGCCGTGGCGGCGGCCGATCTCGCGCACCGATTCCTTGAACAGCACGGCGCGGTCGGCGGTCTTGAGGGCGTCGCCGTAGCGGATCGCCGCTTCGAAGTTGCCGGGTCCGGCTTCGGTGTGCAGCGCTTCCAGCGGCACATCGATCGCGTTCAGGCCGGTGAACAGCTCGCGCACGAAGGCTTGCCGCGCGCCGAGGCGGAACGGCGAGTAGTTGGTCATGCCGTGGGTGGCGGTTTGCAGGTCGCGGTAGCCTTTGGCGCGCACCGACACTTCGGTCTCGTCCAGCACGAACCATTCGAATTCCGCGCCCACCTGGGCCGAATAGCCAAGCGCGTCGGCCCTGGCCAGCACCCGCTTCAACACCTGGCGCGGGCAGATCGGCAGCGGCGTGCCGTCGGTGCGGGTGTGTTCGCCGAGGATCAGCCAGCAGTTGTCATCCCACGGCAGCTGGCGCGCGGTGGCCGGGTCCAGCACCAGGCCGATGTCGGGAAAGCCGGTATGGAAACCGGTAAAGCTGACCTGCTCATACAGCTGGTCCCGGATATCCCAGCCGAACACGGCGCTGGCGATGGTGCCGCCGTCATCCAGCATGCTGGCGATCTTTTCGCCGGACAGGTGCTTGCCACGGCTGACGCCGTCGATATCGGTGACGAGGAAGCGGGCATAGGGCTGGCCTGCCAGCGTATCTTTGGAAAAAGTCGGGGTCATGTGTAGTACTCTCGATGCGGTTGGCTCTGCGGACGCGCAGGCGCACACCACCGGCGCGCACGCCGGTGGACGAATGAAACGGAAGTGGGAGAGCCGGCTTAGGTGACGTCGGGCGGCGCTTCAGGGCGAGGCTTGGCCAGGCGCCCCTGTTCGTTCAACAGCATCATGTGGCTGGCCAGCGCGTGGTGGCAGATCAGGCGGTGGCTCTCGAACAGCTCGGCATGCGCCGGATCGCGCATGATCGATTCGATCAGCAGATGGTGGTCGAGGATGGTCATGGTGCGCGCCATGACGCCGCAGTGATCCTGGTCGACATACGGCACCAGGAACTGGATGGCGTCGGTCAGCAAGGCTTTCACCTGCAGGTCGATCTCATGCTCCAGCGCCTTCAGCGCCGGCACCGAGGACAGCAACGTGATCAGCTCGCTCACGCCCGGCACCTGCTGGTACAAGGGCTTGACGGCCGCGTAGACCATGCCGAGATAACGAATCAGATCGGTGCAGCCGGTCTTGGACGGATGGATGGCGGCCACCGCGTCCTTGACCTGTTGCAGCCACTGGCTGGCCAGCGCATGCACCACCGCTTCCTTGTTGGGGAAATATTCGTACAGGCCGCCCACCGACAGGCCCGCCGCCTCGGCGATGCGCTTGGTGGTGAGCTTGCCGAGGCCGCCGCGCGCGATTTCCTGCCCGGCCGCCTTGAGGATGATCTCGATCGTCTTGATGCCGCGCTCCTGCTGGGGAACGCGCCGCTTGGCGGCAGGCTTGACGGCGGCCCTGGCGCTGGCCGGCGCCACCTGGGCGAGGGATTCTTTTTTTTTCATACGTTTCAATGACTGTTCGAAGAGCGGCGCAGAGCGCCGATTATGCCACAGCAGTTCAAGCTGCCGGGCCCATGGTGGGAAAGCGTTCGATGAACAGTTTCGAGGTGCCGGCCCGCGCGTGGTTGGCGCCGACCCGGAACACCGTCTCGTCGTCGTAGGCGTTGGCGACGATCTGCATGCCGGTCGGCACGCCGAGCTCGGACAGGCCGGTCGGCACCGCCATCACCGGATAGCGGTTGAGCAGGTTGAACGGCGGCGTCAGGCACCAGCCCAGGTAGGCGTCGATCTGGTGGCCCTTGATGGCGAGCAGCGGCTCGGCCACCGGGTCCTGGTCGGCGGCCAAGTCCGTGGTCAGCATCGAGGCGCAGATAAAGGCGCTGTAGCCCTTGCCCCAGACTTTCTCCTGCATCCCGCGCTGCAGGCGCTGGCCCAGCGCGGCGCTCGGCATGATCGAGGCGCGCGGTCCGCCGGCCTTTTCGTACAGGTCGGCGGTGTAGCTGTTCAGCTGGTGCGCCTCGGCGCGCGGGATGTCGCGCATGAACTCGTCCACGAACAGCGCGCGCAAGCCTTCCAGCAGCACGTTGTTGATTTCCTCCAGGTCCCAGTTCAGCGCCACCTCCTCGATCACCGCGCCGCGTTCGCGCAGGCCGTCCAGCGCCGTCATCATGTTGCTGCGGACGTCATCCGCCAGCGCCGGGTGGCCGAACGCCGGGCTGTAGGCGATGCGCATGCCGCGCAGGTCGCCGTATTCGGTCGGCAGCGGCGTGAACGGCAACGTGGTGTAGGAGTTCGGATGCGGGCCGCCCAGCACGTTTTGCATCAGCACCAGGTCGTCGAAGGTGCGCGTCATCGGCCCTTCGACTGCTTGCGCCATGTATTCGTCGCCGGGCGCGCAGGCCAGGCGGCCGAACGGCGGCTTGTAGCCGTACACGCCGCACAGCGAGGCCGGCAGGCGGATCGAGCCGGCCATGTCGCTGCCGGTGGCCAGCGGCGCCAGGCCGGCCGCCAGCGCCGCGCCGGAACCGCCGCTGGAACCGCCGCAGGAATACGCCGTCGCCCATGGATTGCCGGTCACGCCGTACAGCTTGCTCCAGGTATGGCCGAGCACGCAGAATTCCGGATTGGTGGCCTGGAAGTACGGGATCGCGCCCGCCTCCAGCAGCTTGTCGACGATGGGATGGTTCTCGGTGGCGATCTTGTCGCGGTAGACCAGCGAGGCCAGCGGACGCGGCCAGCCCTTGACGCTGGTCTCTTCCTTGATGATGACCGGCACGCCTTCCAGCGGACGGGCCGTGCCTTCGGCGTAACGGCGGCGCGCTTCCAGCGCCATCGCCCGGGCCGCGTCCAGGTGCAGGCTGGCGGCGCAGTTCACCGTCGCTTGTTGGCGATGCGCGGCTTCGATCAGCGTTTCCAGGTAGACGGCCGGGTCCAGCGTTCCGGTGCGGAATTGCGCCAGCAGTTCGGTGGCGGGCAGGTAGTTTGCGTGTTGCATGAAATATCCAGTCTTTATTCGTCGGTTGCGGCCGCTTGGGCCGGGTAAAACGCCGCGTCCGGGCGGGGCAGCCACCAGTCGTGGATGCGCGGCCGGTGATCGAGGATCACCATCTTGCTGCGGCGGAAGGCGTCCAGTCCCTGCCGGCCCAGCTCGCAGCCCAGGCCGGACATCTTGCTGCCGCTGAAAGGCAGGGCATCGTTGTCGATCAGCGGATTGTTGATCCAGACCATGCCCGACTCCAGCCGGTTGGCCGCTTCCATGGCCTCGGCCAGGTCGGTGGTGAAGACCGACGCGCCCAGGCCGAATTCGGAATCGTTGGCCAGCCGCAGCGCCTCGTCGAAATCGGCCACGCGGCAAATCGCCGCCACCGGGCCGAAGCATTCTTCGCGCATGATCGCCATCTGCGGCGTGACGCCGGTGAGGATGGTCGGTTGGTAGAACCAGCCGGGCGGGCAGTCCGGCGGTATGCGGCCGCCGCAGACGACCTGGGCGCCCTGCTCCACCGCCTGCCGCACCAGCCGCGCCACCTTGTCGCGCGCGGCCTGGCTGACCAGCGGGCCGATCTCCGCCATGCCCATGCCGTCGCCGACGCGCAGCTGCACCGTGCGGCGCGCGAACTCGGCCACGAAATCGTCGTGGATCTGGTCGACCACGAAGAAGCGCTCGGACGATGTGCACACCTGCCCGCTCAGCAGGAAGGCGGAGTTGACGCAGCCGGCCGCCGCCACTGGCAGCGGCGCGTGGCGCGAGATGATCATCGGATCGCTGCCGCCAGCTTCCAGCACGCAGGGCTTCATGCGCTCGGCGCAGGCTACGCCGACCGCCCGCGCCGCCGCCACGCTGCCGGTGAAGGCCACAGCGTGGGTGCCGGCCGATTGAATCAGCAATTGCGCGGTGTGGGCGTCGCCGGGCAGGCAGGCCACCAGGCCGGGCGGCAAGGCGGCGAAGTATTCCATGAAGCGCAGCGTGCACAGCGCGGTCGCCTCGGCCGGCTTGATGATGCAGGCGTTGCCGGCAGCCAGCGAGGCGGCAACGGTCCAGCACAGCAGCAGGATCGGATAGTTGAACGGCAGGATATGCACGCTGACGCCGTAGGGCTCGTAGCGCATGTGCTGGAACGAGCCGGCCTGGTTGGTGCCGGCCACCTTGCCGCCGTCGTCGCGCGCCATCTCTGCGTAGTAGCGGAACACCGAGGCGCAGATCGACAACTCGCCAAATGCGTCAGGATAAGGCTTGCCCATCTCGCGGCAGATCAGCTTGGCGACTTCGCTGCGGATGGGGGCGTTTTCCAGCGCGTGGGCGATGGCGTGCAGCAGCGCGGCGCGGCTGGTGGTGTCGGTCTGCTTCCAAAGTGTTTGCGCGCGGTTGGCCGAAGCCACCGCCCGCTCGACATCGGCCTCCGCGCACACCGGATAGCGTCCCACGGACGCCAGTGTGGCCGGATTGACGGCCTGCCTGGACGCTCCGCTCAGCGGCTCGACATAGCCGCCGTCCAGATAGACCTGCGCGCGCAGCGGGGTGAAACAGGAAAAGTTCACGTGCATCTTGGTTCCAGTTATTTAAGTTAGGTCGCTGCAGGCACCGTCGTTCCCGCGCAGGCGGGAACCCATAGAACCGCTCTGGAGCACGCTCAGCATGGATTCCCGCGTGCGCGGGAATGACAGATTTGGCTGAGCGGTATTAATAATGCAACGCTCGGGCGATGACCTTGGCGCAGCGCTGGCCGGTTTCCACCGCGCCGTTCAGGAAGCCCGAGTGCAGCACCGATGCGTGCTCGCCGGCGAAGTGGCAATTGCCCTGCCGCACGCCGGCATAGCCGTACCACGTGGTGTAGCTGCCCTTCGGATGCGCCGTGTACGCGCCCCTGGTCCATTGGTAGCCGGGCCAGTAGTTCAGCACCACGCGGCCATTCCACAAAGGCTTGATGCCGGGGAAGGTCAGGTTCAGGCCGTCCAGCATGTCGACCGCCTTGAGGTTGACCGGCTTGTCGTTCATCGCCACGGCCACCGCGTCGCCCGAGAAGCAGGTCAGGATGCCTGCCGTGCCGGGCTGGGCGCGCGTGACCTCCCAGCTAATCTGGTAGCCGGTGTCGTTGTCGCTCAGGCCGGTGTAGCCCTGCTCGCGCCAGATGCGGCGTTCAAACTGCATCTGGAACTTCGAATGCATGCCCATGCGGAAGTTGCGGATGGTGTCGACCTTGCGCGCGTCGAAGCCGGCGCCGCTGTAGTCCACGGCGCTTTGCAGGACGGAGAACGGCAAGGCCAGCACCACGTGGTCGGCCCGCACCTGGACCGTGTTGGCGCCGTTCTTGAAGGTCAGGCTGTAGCTGTTGTCGGCGTTCTTGACGATGCGGGTCAGCGCGTGGCTCTTGATGATCTGGCCGCTGTTCAGCGTGGCCGCCATGCGGCTGACCAGCTGGTCGTTGCCGCCACGGATGTGGAAACGCTCGTCCGACGCCTTGGCCGCGAAGAAGCCCACCAGGTCCAGCGCGCTGGTCTCCGTGGCGGCGATGCCGGACGACGCATCCATCAGCAGCTTCAACAGCTTGCCCTGGCGTGTATCGAGGCCGCCGGGAACATAGGCAGAGATGTAGTCGGTGACCGACATATTGTCCAGCTCCGCGCCGCGCCCGGTGTGCTTGTCGTAGGTCTGCGGCCACGGCGCCGCCTTGTTGTCGGCGTCGATCTGCCCGACGAAGGCGTCGAAGTCGACCACTTGCTCGTCCCAGGTGTAGCGCGAACCGTCGATCCAGAAAGTGAGCTCGCCGCCCTGCTGCTCGTCGTAGGCGTTCAGGTCGTCGAGTGTCAGGCCCAGCTCGGCGGCCAGCAGGCGCAGTTCAAGGTGGCCGGTGTCGATCAGCTCGCCGCCGTTTTCCGCCACCTGGCCGGGGAAGCTGGTGGTGTTGGACGAGCAGCGCCCGCCCAGATGGTCCGACGCCTCGTACACCGTGGCGCACACGCCCGCCTTCTTTAATTCATAGGCGCAGGCCAGGCCGCCCAGGCCGGCGCCGACGACGACCACGCGCACATCGGTGCTATTACGATGCAGGCGGCGTGCCGCCATCAGCGGGCCGCTGGCCAGCATGGCGGCCGAACCGACGGCCGACAGCTTGAGCAGCGCGCGCCGTTCGCGCAGCATCGCCAGCGCCGCTTCACTCGACACGCCGTGCCGCCTGCGCAGGCGGGCCACCTCCATGACGGAGGCCAGGATACGCTTCAAGGGAGAATGTGCCATGTTGTCTCTTTCTGATTGTTATGGGTTGGTCTGCTGGAACACGTCGCGGGGAGCTTCCTGGCTGCGTCGCGAAAACAGCCAGTAACCCAAACCGGCCACGAACCAGCAGCCACCCACGGTCAGCGCCGTGGCGTTCAGGTTGATGAGGATAATCAGCACGGCGGACAGCCCGCACAGCGGCACGATCACATGCGCCCACCAGCGGCGTCCGTCATGCCGGCCGAAATGCGTCAGCACCGACAGGTGTACGAACAGGAAGCCGACCAGCGCGCCAACGCTGATGAAGATCGCCAGGTCGCTGATGTTGTTGCGCATCAGCAGGGCGATGCCCAGCGAAATGGTGGTCGACACGATCATGGCGACATAAGGGTTGCCGTGCCGGCGATGCACCTTGGCCAGCACCGACGGCAGGCTGCGGTCGCGGCCCATGGCGAACAGCACGCGCGCCACGCCCACCTGCATCGGCAGCACGTTCGGCACGCCCACCACCAGGATCAGGAACCACGCCAGCGCCAGCGATGCCTTGGGGCCGCCGATGGAGGCCAGCAGTTCGTAGATCACCGTGGCCGGGTCCTGGATCGGGAAGCCCACCAGCAGATTGCCCACCACCCACGAGGTCAGCACGAAGATGCCGCTGGTAATGGCCAGGTTGGTCATGATGGCCTTGCCGACCACGCGGGTGTTGCCGTCCTTGACTTCCTCGGCCAAGGTCGACACCGCGTCGAAACCCAGGTAGGACATCACGCAGATCGAGGTGGCGGCCAGCACGCTGGCGCCGTGGAACTTGCCGGCGTCGATCAGCGGCGCCAGCGTCAGCGCCCCGCTGCCGTGGCCGCCGAACAGTGCGAACCCACACATCCCCACGATCACCACCACCGCCGCCAGTTGCAGCACCACCGACAGGAAGCTGACGCGCGAGGTCACGCTGATGCCGAACCAGTTCACCGCAAACGTCGCCGCCACCGTGGCCACGATCCAGGTGGCGCGGTCGCCGTGCGGCAGCAGCTCCTCCAGGCTCACCGCGCACAGGGCATAGGTGAAGGCCGGCACCAGCAGGTAGTCCAGCAAGATCATCCAGCCGGCGATGAAGCCGGCGAAGCGGCCCATGGTCTGGCTGGCGAAGCCGTACACCGAGCCGGCGCTGGGCATGGCCGAGCTCATCACGGCATAGCTGCTGGCCGTGAAGTACACGCACAGCGCGCCCAGCAGGTAGGCCAGCATCGGCAGGCCGCCGGACACGGTCCAGACAAAGCCGGCCATCGTCAGCGGCGCTACCGGCGCGGTGTAGGCCAGGCCGTAGAACACCAGGTCGCTGTAGCTGAGCGCGCGCTTCAGCTTGCCATTCTGAGTGGCGTCGGACATATCACTTTGCTCCATGTGGATGGCGGGCCGTCATGGCCGGATCGGGACGCTTGCCTTGCCACACGCCCGCCTCCACCGCCGCGCCGATGCGGAACACGGTGGTCTCGTCGAAGGTGCGGCCGACCACCTGCACACCGGTGGGGATGCCGTTGCTGGCGATGCCGGACGGCACGCTCAGCACCGGGTGCCGGCTCAGCAGGTTGAACGGGTAGGTCAGCGCGTCGTTGCGCAGCACCGCCATGCTGTCGCGCTCGCCCTCGGCCAGGCCGCCGATGGCGCCCATCGTCGGGCAGATCAGGGCGTCGTAGCGGCTCATCACCTCGGCCAGCGTATCGTACATGCGGCCGGTGGTGACGTCGGCGGCCAGGTACTGCTCGCCCGTCATGCACAGGCCGGCGGCGGCGAAATGGCGGATGTAGTCGCTGGTCTCCAGCTCCTGCTCCAGGATGCGGACGGCGAACGCGCGGCCGGTCTCGTAGCCCAGGCGGTGTTCCAGCGCATCGGCGGCGCTGCTGTCCCAGCCCAGCGACACCTGCTCGACGATGGCGCCCTGGGCGCGCAGCGCCTGCACCACCCGGTCCATAGCCTGGCGCACATCGGCGTGGACCTGGCAGAAGTCCAGGTCGTAGGACAGCGCGATGCGCAGGCCCTTCACCGGCGGGAAGTCCAGCGGCACTTCCAGCTTGGGGCCGATGGTGGCCGGATCGCGCACGTGCGGACCGTTCATGATGTTGAACATCAGCGCGCAATCGGCCACGGTGCGCGCCATCGGGCCGATGTGGTTCATCGGATGCAGCGCGTAGGCGATCGGCGAGACCGGCACGCGGCCGTAGCTGGGCTTGAGTCCGACCACGCCGCAATAGCTGGCCGGGATGCGGATCGAGCCGCCGATGTCGGAACCGGACGCCAGCGCCGTCAAGCCGGCCGCCAGCGCGGCGCCGCTGCCGCCGCTGGAGCCGCCGGGCGTCATGGCGGGATTCCACGGGTTGCGCGTCACGCCGTGGCGCACCGAGCGGGTGAAACCGGCCATGTAGAACTCCGGCACATTGGTCTGGGCGTGGATCACGGCGCCGGCGTCGAGCAGGCGCTGGCTGACGGGGGCGTTGACCGTGTCCGGCGTGTTCCCTTGCAGCCAGGAGCCTTTGGTGGTGACCCAGCCGACCAGCGTGTGTTCGTTCTTCAGCGAGACCGGGATGCCTTCCAGCGGACGCGGCATGGCGCCACGGCCGCCGTAGGCCAGCTCGGCCTCGCGGGCTGCAGCCCTGGCTTCCTCGCGGCGCTGGGCGCTGAAGGCGTTCAGCACTGGTTCGAGCCGGTCGGCGCGGGCCAGGCAGGCGTCCAGCAGCTCCACCGGCGACAGGTCGCGCGAGCGGAACAGCTGCAAGGCCTCGGTGGCGGGCAGGTAGCAGAGTTCATCGGAATTGTGCAGCATGGTCATGTTCCTGTTCCTTGTGTATACGATCTGGTAAATTCCATCCAATGGCGACCTCGAAAAGCCTCGTCGTTCCCGCGAAAGCGGGAACCCATACGGGGCATCCTGCTTGGCGAAGTATGGATTCCCGCTTTCGCGGGAATGACGGGGTGGTGGTCATTGATGAGCACAGGTTAATGGCGATCCGCCGGGGCCGGGCCGCGGGCGGACATCATGGGTGGCGTGCCGCCGGCCAGCGGCAAGGCGGCCGACAGCGGCAAGCGATCGGTCCGGTAGCTGGCCTGCACGCTGGCGCCGTCGTCGGCGCTGCGCAGGATCAGTCCGTCCTGGCCCACCGCCAGCACGTCGGGTCCGCTGCCGGTGCGCACCACGCTGGTGATCGAGGCGTTGCTGCCGGTGGCGATGCGGGTCCAGCTTAGCCCGGCGTCGCCGCTGCGGTACAGCGCACCGCGCAGGCCGCCGACCAGCAGGCCGCCGTCCCGCAACACGGTGCCGGTCCAGAACGAGCCTTTGTAGCCGGTGGCCAGGTAGTTCCAGCTGAGGCCCTGGTCGGCCGAGTGCAGCACATAGCCTTTTTCTGCGGCCGCATACAGCGCCCCGCCCTGGCCGGCAAACAGGCCCAGCAGGTTCAAGTCGGCGCGGCGGGCGCCGGCGGGCGCTTCAAGTTCGCGGGTGGTCCAATGGCGGCCGCCGTCGGCGGTGGTCAACAACAGCGACCACAGACCGACCGCGACGCCATGCTGCGCATCGAAGAAATGCACGGCGAACAATGGACGATCTTGCTCAGGCTGGCTGCGCTGTACTGTCCACTCCTCGCCGCCGTCGCTGGTATGCAGGACCACGCCGGCGTGGCCGACCGCCCAGCCTTCCTGGTCGTTGGCGAACGACACGGAGGTCAGCGTGACGTCCAGCGGCACCTTGCCGGCCTGGCGCCATTGCTTGCCCTGGTCGTCCGACAGCAGCACGACGCCGTGCGCGCCAACCGCGACGATGCGCTTGCCGGCCCAGGCGGTAGCCAGCATGCTGGCCTGGGCGGCATGGGCAACATTGGCGGCCGCACGCAGTCCGACCGGCCAGGCGGCCGGCTCAGCGCCGCCAGCGCGCGGCAGCAGCGCGGCGGCGCCCAGCAGTCCGGCCCATATGTGTTTCAAGTTACGGTTCATGGCTCCCCCGTCGGTTCAATGCTGGAGCAGACCTGGCGCGCGGGCCGGTGTCTTGCGTGGAAATAAACGTTCCAGCCACACGGCAAAGGCCGGCAGCGCGGTCATGGCCATGATCATGTTGACCATAAACATGAAGGCTAGCAGCTTGCCCATGTCGGCCTGGAATTTCAGGGCCGAGAAAGACCAGGTCGCCACACCCACCGCCAGCGTGACGGCGGTGAAGATGGTCGCCGTGCCCACTTCCAGGATGGCTTGCTCGACCGCCTTCACAATCGGCAATCCGTTCGCCAGGTGCATCTGCAAGCGGTTGTAGATGTAGAACGCGTAGTCGACGCCGATGCCCACCGCCAGCACCATCACCGGCAGCGTGGCCACCGTCAGGCCGATGTTGAGCTCCTTCATGAACCAGTAGCCGATGAAGGTGCCCACCGTCAGCGGCAGGCAGCAGGCCAGCACCGCCCGCAAGTCGCGGTAGGTGACCAGCACCAGCAGCACGATGGCCGCATACACCCACAACATCATCGGCAGCTCGCTGTGCTCCAGGGTCTGGTTCACGGCCGCCAGCACGCCGGCGTTGCCGGAAGCGAGGCGGATCGTGATGCCGGGCGCGGATTGGCTGGCGGCAAACGCTTCAACTGCCGCGATCACACGGTTGATGGTGACGGCCTTGTGGTCGGTCAGGTACAGGTGCACCGCCGTCATGCTGCAATCCTTGCGCATGGTGCCGCGGGTGCGGGCGATCTCGGTGGCCAGCGCGGCGAAGTTGGCGGAATCCAGCGGAATCGCCTCCATCTTCGGATTGCCTTCGTTGTAGCCGCGGTTGTACAGCTTCATCTGGTCCGAGAACGAGGCAATCGACAACACGCCCGGCACCGGCTGCATGGCCCAGGTAAAGCGGTCCTGGAACAAACCGATGTTGGAATTGCCGCAGAAGCCCACGCCCTGCCCGTCCGCCGGCGCCGATCCGCCGCCAGCCGCGCCGGCGATGATCTTCGCTTCAAAGATGACGGTCAGCCAGTCGAGGCCGGTGTCATAGTTGCTGGCAATGGAGACGGCATCGCGGTTGAAGCGGGCATCCGGCCGCAGTTCCGGTGCGCCCGGCTCCACCGTGCCGACCACCCGGCCCTGGCTCTGCCACACCGCCAGGCTGAAAATGGCGCCCACCACGGCCAGGCAGATCGCCGCGTTGCGCGGCTTGGCCACGCGGGCCAGCACACGCAGCCAGCCGGCCCGCTTTTCGCGCAGCACCGTCGCCGCGTCGGCATACGACTGGTCGATGCGGCAGTACGAAGCCGCCACCGGCAGCATCACCAGGTTGGTGACGATCTTGAAGCCCACGCCGAGCGAGGCGGCGATCGCCAGTTCGCGCACCATCGGGATCGGGATCATCAGCAACGTGACGAAGGAGACGAAGGCGGTGGCCAGCGCCAGCGTGCCCGGTATCAGCAAGCCGGAGAAGCTGGCGCGGCAAGCGTCCATGCAGCTCTTGCCGAGCGAGACTTCGCGCACGATGTAGTTGATCTGCTGCACGCCGTGCGAGACGCCGATGGCAAACACCAGGAACGGCACCAGCACCGCCAGCGGGTCCAGCCCGAAGCCCAGCAGATGCAGCGCGCCGAACTGCCACACCAGCGAGCTGAGCGAGCACGCTATCGGCAGCAGCGTGAACCGCACCGAACGGCAATACCAGTACACCGCGCCGGCCGTCAGCAACAAAGCCAGGCCGAAGAAGCGCAGCACCGACTTGGCCGAATCGGCGATCTCGCCCACCTGCTTGGCGAAGCCGATGATCTCGATGCTGAAGTCCTTGTCCTCGAAACGCTGGCGCAGCTGCTCCAGGATGGCGTTGTAGGCGACATAGTCCAGCTTGCGGCCGTCCTTGTCGGTCTCCAGCAACTCGGCGCTGATCATGGCGCTGTCCTGGCCGCGCGACACCAAGGTGCCGACGAAGCCGCCCTGCACCGCCGCCGCCTGGATGCCGGCGATGGCGGCCGCGTCCAGCCGGTCCGGGGTGATGCTGCCGTCGATCAGCGGATCGGCGCGGAAGCCTTCCTCGGTGATTTCGTTGACGAAGGTGTTGGGCGTCCACAGCGACTGCACGCCGAGCCGCTCCACGTTCGGCAGGAAGGTGACGGCCTGGGTGACCTGGTACAGCCGCTTGAGGCCGGCGGCGCTCCAGATGGTGCCGGTGCGCGCCCGCACCACGATGTTGAGGCGGTTGGCGCCCATCACATCGTCGCGGTAGGTATGGAAGGTCTCCACATACGGATGGTTGGTCGGCATCTGTTTCTCGAAGCCTGCCTCCATCCGCAAGCGCCAACCCAGGCAGCCCATGAGCACGGTCAGTCCCAGCAGCGCAAGCATCAACCAGTTGCGCCGCTTGAAGCAGACCGTTTCAAAGCGCGCCAACAAACGGGCGGGGGGAAATGTCATTGTCAGGTTCCGGTCAGAAGTTGCGCGCAAGGGTCAGGCCGACGAAACTGCGGTCGCGGTAAGGCTGGTCGAACACCGAGTTGCCCCCCATGAAGCGGCCGTAGTTGATGGCCGCCTGCCAGTTGGCCGGGTTCTGGATGAAGCTGACCGTGAAGTTGACCGATTGCGCGCCCTTCATGAAAGTCGCCGCGCCGTTGGGCGTGCGGCCGTTGAGCGCGCGGAAGTAGTACACCTCCGGCACCACCTGCCAGCCGGGGATCAGCGTGCCGTCGTAGACCCAGCTGAAGTCGAAGTTCACGCCCGACGAATTGCGCGTGCCAACCTGGCGCGGCGTGGCTGCGGCCGAATACTCCTGGCCCCAGCCCCAGCCGCCGGCCGACACCAGGTCGTCGCCGTACTGGCTTTGCATGTCCGGGAAGCGGATCGCCACGGCCTCGGCCATGAAGTTGCCGGAATCGGCGTGCAACAGGCCCAGCAGGGTCGATGCGGTGTCCGGCGTCAGGCTGAACATGCCGGTGACGGCCGCCTGCATGCGGGTGGTGTCGACCCAGCATTTTCCGCCTTGCGAAGCGCAGCCGGTGGTGGCCGCGTTGATCGTCACGGCGTCTTTCGGACGGTAGGAGAATTCGCCACCGACCGCCCAGTTACCGACCGGGAAGTTGGCCGACACGCCGTACAGCTTGCGGTCCTCGCCATACACCCAGCCCAGCGCGCCGTTCGGATTGTTGAAGGTGAACGACGGCGACTTGTCGTGGTAGTTGATGGCGTAGGCGCCCAGGTTCAGCTGCGTGCCGGGCGGCTGGTAGCGCAGCGACAAGCCCCACTGGCCGCCGTTCCTGGCTTTGGTCTCTTGCAGGAAGTAGTCGTCGTGACCGGCGCCGATGCCGTTGTAGGTCGACCAGTAGCTGCCGGTGGGCGGCATGTAGTTGGCGTTCCAGCCCAGCTGCACATAGGCTTCGGCGTTGAAGCCCTTGCCCAGGCCGGCAGCCACGCTGACGATGGGCGCCGGCAGGATGGCTTCCTTCAGCTGCGTGCCCGGTTGCGACAGGCGCATCAGGTCGACGGCGTTGGTGACGTTGATGCCGCCGGGGATGAACAGGCTCTCGCCCCAGCTGATCACCTGGTTACCGGCGCGGATGCGCACCATGTGGCCGTCGAGGTCGAAGCGCTTGCTGAGCCACAGGTCCAGCACCCGGGCCTTGAAGCGCAGGTCCTTGCGTGCATCGTCCGACAGGTTGCCGTCCAGGCCGGGCGGCGTGCCGGCGCTGGTCCAGCCGGTGGTATGGGTGGCGCTAAAGTCGCGCAGCCAGCTGACCCGGCCCATCGCGGTGTAGCCGTCCGGGAAGCGGAGCAACAGCTCATGCGAGCCCTTCAGGTAGGTGGTGAAGGCATCGCCCTTGCCGTAGTTCAGGTCGCCCTGGTCGCCGAGGCCGCTCGTCGGCGACAGCTGGCCTTCCGGGCCGCCGGTGTTGCCGGCGCTGATCAGCGTAGGATTCGGACCGCGGGTGCGGATGCCGGTGCCGATGCTGATGGTGGAATCGAAACTGCCCTTGACGAACTCGTTGCTAAAGGTTTCGGCGCGCACGCCCAGGCTGGCGACGGACGTGCCGATCGCGCAGGCCATGATAAATGGCTTGTTCATGTGAAACTCCGGAATGTGGTGGACGGATCAGCGGTCGCTGATGGCGCGCAGGTTTTCTGAGGTGAAGAAGGACGCTTTGGTGCGTTCGCCACGGCTTTCCGTCAGCCACTTGACGTCGACGCCGGCGCCGACAGTGGTGAAGTCGAACACATAGCGGCCTTCCGGCAGGTTGTACTGGCTGAAGGCCAGCACATCGCAGGTGCCCGTCTCGTACACCGGTACCAGGTAGCCTTCACGGACCTTCCACAGCGCGCCCTGGACGTCGTAGTCCTCGGCCAATACTGCATTCCAGCTGTCTTCATCGAGGTAGTAGGTGCGCTTGGGCGACACGTGGCGCGCGCCCTGCTTCACCGTCGCTTCGACCACCCACACGCGGTGCAGCTCGTATCGGCGGGCGCTGGCGACCAGCGCGTTGCGGCCGACCACATCGGCGATCTTGGCCTTGAAGTCATACGCGCCGAAGGTGTTGTACGGCACCAGCACTTCCTTCTTGCCGATGATCTTCCAGTCGAAGCGGTCCAGCGTGCCGGTGAACATAGCGGTCTCGTCGAGCAGGTACTGGTTTTCGAAACCGATCTGCGGCGCATCGTAGGCATAGGCCGGCAGGCGGCGCACGCGGCGTTGGCCGGGGAAGTAGTAAAAGGTTTCGTTGCTCGAACTGTCGAACAGGATGTTGGCGGCCAGCGACTGGCCGGCCAGCGCGGCCGGCGATTTGTAGGTGAAGTAGGTGAAGTACTCGACGTTGCCGACATCGCTGAGGTTGAACGAGCCCTTCTTCCCGGTCGGGAAGAAATAGTTTTGCTCGTAGCCGGCCGTGATCCAGTCCTCGCTGCCACGGCGTGGCGAGACCATCGTGTAGCCGTTCTGGTATTCGACGCCGACGCCGCGATAGCGCAGCTTCATGTTCATCATCGCCTGCGCGCCGGTGGTCGGCAGCGGGAACGGGATGCCCGGCACCACGGCGGTCTTCAGGCTCCAGCCGTCGGCGCCCATCTTGGCGGTGGCGACGTTCTTGCGGGTGTTGTCGGCGACGAAGTCCGGCACGCCGCAGCTGCGGCGGGTTGGATAGACGTCCATCTGGAAGCCGGGATTCTGTTTCAGCAGCGCCATCTGGCCCGGCGTCAGCACGTCGGCGTGCTGGGCCATGTTGGCGGCGTTGATGGTGTACTGGGAGGCGTCGTTCTTGTACTTCCAGAACTCCTTGCGCGGCTTGCCCCAGGTCCAGCCGTCGGTGGACTGGACTTCGTTTTTCCAGGCCGGGATGCGGCCGTCCTTGCTGCCTGCCATTTCCGCGCCCAGCGGGGTCAGCGTGCCGCCGAGCTGGGTTGCGTCGGCGGCCACCGCCGCGCCGCTGGCGCCGGCCAGCCACAAGCCGCCGAATATCAAGCGGCGCATGACGCCGTAAGGTGTTTGCTTAGCCATCTTCTTATCTCCGATTTTTGATTATTTTTATGTGGAACGACTATAACCGAATAAATGTTCAGTTTTCCACGCGTTTTTTGTACAGCGTTGTAAATTGGACTATTTGCTTTCCACTGCCGCCGGCTGGTACCAGTTCCAGTCGGCGCTGGGGTCGAAACGGGTGATCTGCTTCACCTCCAGATAAGCCTCGTACCCATGCCGCCCCAGCTCGCGGCCGATGCCGGAGGCCTTGTAGCCGCCCCACGGCAACTGGGTAAAGGTCGGCTGCGAGCAGTTGATCCACACCACGCCTGCGCGCAGTGCTTGCGCCACCCGTTCGCAGCGTTCCAGGTCAGCCGACATCACCGCCCCGGCCAGGCCGAAACGGCTGTCGTTGGCGACGGCGACCGCTTCGGCTTCGGTGTCGAACGGCCGCACGCACAGCACCGGCCCGAACACTTCCTCGCGCCAGATCCAGCTGTCGAGCGGGACGTCGGCAAAGATGGTCGGTTGCACGAAATAGCCACGCATCAGTTGCGGTGGGCTGCAACCGCCGCTGACCAGCCGGGCGCCTTCGGCCCGGCCGCGCTCGATACCTTCCAGTACCCGGCGCCGCTGCGCATCCGACACGATGGGGCCCATCTGCACGCCGTCGAGATCGCCGGGGCCGATCAGGATGCGCTGCGCCGCCGCGACCAGCCGCGCCAGCAAAGCCTCGTAGACCGGCCGTTCCACCAGCAGGCGCGAGGTGGCCGAACAAATCTGCCCCTGGTTCCAGAACACGCCGAACTGTATCCACTCGACCGCCTTGTCGAGGTCGCAGTCGGCAAACACGACGAACGGCGATTTGCCGCCCAGCTCCAGGCTGACGTTGCGGATGCCCGGCGCCGCCGCCTGCATCACCCGCGTGCCGGTCGCCTGCGAGCCGGTGAAGGCCAGCTTGTCGACGCCGGCATGCATGCTCAGCGGGACACCGGCGTCCGGCCCGCTTCCCGTCAACAGGTTGAAGGCGCCCGCCGGCAGGCCGGCTTCGTGCAGGTAGTGCGCCAGCGCGCCGCAAGTGAGCGGACACAGCTCGGACGGCTTGAGCACCACGCAGCAACCGGCCGCCAGCGCCGGCGCCACCTTCCACGCCGCCATCAGCAGCGGGAAATTCCACGGCGTGATGGCGCCCACCACGCCCAGCGGCTCCTTGCGCACCGTGCAATGGAAGCGCTCGTCGCCGACATCGTGGCTTGCCTCGCCTTCGGCCTCGGCCTGTTCGGCCAGGTCGGCGTAGTAGTCGAAGCAGCAGGCGGCGTCGGCGATGTCGCCACGCGCTTCCTTCAGCGGCTTGCCGTTGTCGCGCATTTCCAGGTTCGCCAGTTGTTCCAGGTCGGTGCGGATGGCGCCGGCCACCAGCCGCAGCACGGCGGCGCGCCGGGCGGCCGGCATGCGTGGCCACGGACCGTGGTCGAAGGCGCGACGGGCGGCGGCCACGGCGGCATCGACATCGGCCTCGGTGGCGGCGGCGGCCAGCGCGAAGCAATCGCCGGTGGCCGGATCGACCACCTCCAGGAAGCCGCCACGGGCCGGTTCGACCAGGGCGCCGTCGATATACAGCAGGTTGCGCATCATTGCTGTCCGCCCCCTCGGCCGATGTCGCGCGTCATGGTGATGTCGAACTCGCGCTTCTCCGCTTCGCGGAAATAGCTGACCGCGTTGAAGTACGCTTCCGGTGCGTACACGCCGGGGCGGCGCGGCTCGCTCAGCATCAGTTGCACCGCGATCGACGCGTTCATCGACGTGGCCGCGTCCACATAACCCTCGTACATGGCGTTGGGACGGACGATGACCTGGCAGCGCGCCGTCGCGGGCTTGCCGCCGACGCGGCCACGGCCGATGGCGAAGTGGATCTCGTGGCTTTTTTGCTGCGGGATACGCTGCTGGTTCTCGGCGATGTTGCGCTGGATGACGGCGTTGAGCACATCGAGCGGACGCACCGCGACGCCGTTGATGTCCACCGTGCGGTCGAAGTCGCCGAAGCCGGCCTTGACCAGCCCGACCCACGCCTCGTGCTCGCGATGCGGCAGGTGCAGCTTCCAGGTGAATTCCTTGATACCCTTTTCGCGGATGCCGTCGGCCAGCGGCACGGTCAGCTGCTCGGAATGGATCGAGTACATGAACTCGCAACGGCCCCAAGGCGCCGGCAGGTCGATGGTTTCGGTGCCGGTCTGCGGCGCGCATTCGACGTGGCGGCCGTCGAGGAATTGCAGGCACGGATGGGCATATTCGGCCAGCACGGTCGACACGCTGTACGGCGGCACCAGTATCGGATTCTCTTCGCCGGTCAGGGTCGCGGCCCAGTACAGGTTGATGCTGTCGATCTCGTCGAGCTCGTCGGCCACGGCGCGGCAAATCACGTTCGACATGCCGGGATCGGCGCCCACGCCCAGCACCGCCACCACGCCGGCGTCGCGGAAGCGCTGCTGCCATTGCAGCTGCTTGACGGTGTAGGTGCCCAGGCCGCCCAGGTCCACGTAGTCGACGCGAGCGCCGAGCGCCGCTTCGAAGATCGCCATCTGGTGCCCGGCCAAGGTGGGCACGGAATTGACGCAGATGTCGGAACCGGCCAGCGCGCGCGCCAGTGCCGTCGGGTCGGCCACGTCCAGGTCGTGCCAGGTCAGGCGGGCGTCGCCCAGTTCCTCGCGCAGCGCCGTCATGCGGCTGCGGTCGCTGTCGAATACGCGTACTTCGCCGATCTCGACAATGCTGCGGTCGGACAGCAGGTCACGGATGATGCCCTGCCCCATCATGCCGCCGCCGCCCAGGATGGAGATGATTGCCTTCTTTGCCATTGGTAGTGCTCCTTTATCGATAGCCTCATAAACCGAACAATTAGTCGGCTTTTGAAAAATAGTACCTGAAAAGCGGATCAAGTCCGCAAATACTTTTGTAAAAACTGATCTTTTATTCGCTTTTTTACGACAGCTGCGGCTGCCATGCGAATAGGCGTGCGGAAGCACGGCCATCGCTGGCCGTGCTTGTTCTTGGAGGGACTACGTTACTGGTTCGACGGGAAGCTGAACACCGCTGCTTCACGCAGGCCGGCGGAAGGCCAGCGCTGGGTGATCGTTTTGCGCCGGGTGTAGAAGCGCACGCCGTCCGGGCCATACGCGCCGAGGTCGCCGAACAGCGAACGCTTCCAGCCGCCGAAGGAGTGATAGGCCACCGGCACCGGCAGCGGCACGTTGACGCCCACCATGCCGACCTGGATGCCGTCGCTGAAGTAGCGCGCGGCCTCGCCGTCGCGGGTGAAGATGCAGGTGCCGTTGCCGTACTCATGCGCGTCGATCAGGTCCATCGCCGCCTGCAGCGAGGTGACCCGCACCACGCCCAGCACCGGGCCGAAAATCTCTTCCTGGTAGATGCGCATGTTTGGCGTCACATGATCGAACAGGCACGGGCCGAGGTAGTAGCCGTCCTCGTAGCCCTTGGGCGGTTCGATCCCGCGGCCGTCGACCAGCAAGGTCGCGCCTTCGGACACGCCACTCGCCACATAGGCGCGCACCTTGTCGTAGTGCTGGCGCGTGACCAGCGGCCCCATGTCGCTGCGCGCATCGTCGCCGGGGCCGACGCGCATCTTGCCGATCTCGGCACGCAGGCCGGCGATCAGGGCGTCGGCCGTGGCGTCGCCCACCGCCACCAATAGCGGGATCGCCATGCAACGCTCGCCGCACGAGCCGTAGGCCGCACCCATCAAGGCGCTGACCGCCTGGGCTATGTCGGCGTCCGGCATGACGACGGCGTGATTCTTGGCGCCGCCGAGCGCCTGCATGCGCTTGCCCTGCGCGGTGCCGGTGGCGTAAATGGATTGGGCTATCGGGGTCGAGCCGACGAAGCTGACCGCCTGTACGCGCGTATCCAGCAACAGCGCATCGACCGCCTCCTTGTCGCCGTTGACGACGTTGAGCACGCCCGGCGGCAGGCCCGCCTCCAGCGCCAAACGGGCGATCAGCAAGGTCGACGACGGATCGCGCTCCGACGGCTTGAGCACGAAAGTGTTGCCGCAAGCGATGGCCAGCGGCCACATCCACAGCGGCACCATCGCCGGGAAGTTGAATGGCGTGATGCCGGCCACCACGCCCAGCGGCTGCATCTCGTTCCAGGAATCGATGTTTGGGCCGGCGTTCTTGCTGTGCTCGCCCTTCAACAACTCCGGCGCGTAGCTGGCGTATTCGATGTTCTCGATGCCGCGCTGGAGCTCGCCCATCGCGTCGCTGAGCACTTTGCCGTGCTCGGCTGTGATGAGCTGGCAGATCTCGTCGGCGTGCTGTTCCAGCAGGTGCTTCAGATTGCTCATGACGCGCGCACGCTTCAGCGGCGGCGTATTGCGCCAGGCCGGAAACGCGGCCTGGGCCGAGGCGATGGCGGCTTCGACGGTCTGGCGGTCGGCCAGCAGCACGCGCTTTGCCGCCGCGCCGGTGGCCGGGTTGTAGACGTATTGCGAACGGCCGGCGCCGTAGACGTCCTGGCCGTCGATCAAGTGGCCGATGAGGTTGTTCGATTCCATGTCCAATATTCCTGTGTTGTCTGCGTCAATAGAGGTTAAAAATATCACGTCGTTCCCGCGAAAGCGGGAACCTATGCCGGGTATCCTGTTCGGCGATCTATGGCTTCCCGCCTGCGCGGGAATGACGCGCTGGCGGCTATACGTTATGCGTCAAGCGGTTTCATGAATGGCCTCGCCCAGTGCGGAGACCAGGCTGTCGATCTCGGCGGGGGTGGCAATGAACGGCGGCGCCAGCTGGATCGTGTCGCCGCCGCAGCGCACGTAAAAGCCTTTGCGCCAGCACTTCATGGCGATCTCATAAGGCCGGCGCGCCGGTTCGCCCGGCAGCGCCGCGATGGTCAGGCCGGCCGCCAGGCCGATGTTGCGGATGTCGGTGACGTGCTTGCTTCCTTTGAGGCCGTGTACGGCAGCCTCAAAATGCGGCGCCAGTCCCTGCACCCGTTCGATCATCTGTTCGCCGACCAGCACATCCAGCGCCGCCAGGCCCGCCGCGCAGGCGACCGGATGCGCCGAGTAGGTGTAGCCGTGTGCGAACTCGACCATGTATTCGGGGCCGCCGTTGGCCATGAAAGTGTCGTAGATCTCCTTCGAGGCGAGTACGGCGCCAAGCGGCTGGGCGCCGTTGGTCACCTGCTTGGCCAGGTTCATGATGTCCGGCGTGACGCCGAAGGCCTGCGCGGCGGTATAGGCGCCAACGCGGCCGAAGCCGGTAATGACTTCATCGAAAATCAGCAGGATGTTGTGGGCGGTGCAGATCTCGCGCAGGCGCTGCAGATAACCTTGCGGCGGTATCACCACGCCGGCCGAACCGGAGAACGGCTCGACGATGACGGCGGCGATATTCGACGCGTCGTGCAGCGCGATCAGGTCGAGTAGCTGGTCCGCCAGCTCAATGCCATGCTCAGGCATGCCGCGCGAGTAGGCGTTCTGTTTCAGCTGCGTGTGCGGCAGGTGGTCGGCCTGGATGCCCTGGCCGAACATCTTGCGGTTGCCGGCGATGCCGCCGACCGAAATGCCGCCGAAATTGACGCCGTGATAGCCCTTCTCGCGGCCGATCAGCACGGTCTTGCTGGCCTGCCCTTTGGCACGCCAGTAGGCGCGCGCCATCTTCAGCGAGGTGTCCGCAGCTTCCGAGCCGGAGCCGGTGAAGAAGACGTAATCGAGTCCGTCGGGCGTCAGTTCCTTCAGACGGTTGGCCAACGCGAACGACTGCGGGTGGCCGAACTGGAAGGCCGGCGCGTAGTCCAGCGTTGCCATCTGGCGGCTGACGGCTTCGGTGATCTTCGGATGGCCGTGGCCGAGGCCGCTGCACCACAGGCCCGACAGACCGTCGAAGATGCGGCGGCCGTCAACGTCGGTGTAGTAGCTGCCCTGCGCGCCAACGATGATGCGCGGGTCGGCCTTGAAATTGCGGTTGCCGGAGAACGGCATCCAGTGTGCCTCCAGCCAAGCGGCGTCGGTGCGGGTGTCGCCTTGCTTCATGTGCGTCTCCTGTTAAAAAAGCGTTGATGGCGTCGATTTTAGGGTAAGATTTCACTTCCATATTTATCAACCTATCAATGCTTAGTTAACGTTTTATGCAACCAAAGACCAAGGCGGTACTGGGACAGTTGAGCGACATGGATTTTCGCTTGCTGCAGGTGTTTAAAAGCGTGGCCGATTGCGGCGGCATGGCTGCGGCCGGGCTGGAGCTCAACATCGGCATCTCCACCGTCAGCCGGCATGTGAAGGATCTGGAAGAGCGGCTGAAGCTGCGCCTGTGCAGCCGCGGCAGGGCCGGCTTCGCGTTGACCGCCGAGGGCGAACGCATCTATGAGGAGACCCAGCGGCTGCTGGCCTCCGCCGACATCTTCCGCGCCAGCGTGGACGACATCCATCGCCGCATGGGCGGCCAGCTGCATGTGGCGGTGTTCGACAAGACGGCCAGCAATCCGGCCTGCAAGATCAGCGAGGCGATTGCCTTGTTTGCCGAATTGGCGCCGGATGTGGCGCTGAACTTCCATGTCGCGACGATCAATATGATTGAACGCGGCGTCATCGACGGCCAGTTTCAAGTGGGGATTATTCCGGCCCATCGCAGTTCGGAGAGCCTGAGCTACGACACGCTGTTCGGCGAGACGATGCTGTTGCACTGCGGAGCGGATCACCCGCTGTTTGCGCGAGCCGATGCGGGCCTGGATTGGCAAGGCATCCGCAGCTATCAATTCGCGGGACTGGGCTATCACTCGCCCAATATGGAAATCAGCCAGCAGGTACGCCTGCCGCGCAAGGCCACGGGCTTCGACCAGGAGTCGATCGCCACGCTGATCTTGTCCGGCAAGTACCTGGGGTTCTTGCCGGACCATTACGCGCGGGGCTTTGTCGCGGACGGCAAGATGCGCGCCGTGCATCCGGAACTATTTCGCTACGCGTGCGATTTCGTCGCGATACTGCGCGGTTCGCCCCGTCCGTCGCGGGTTGCGCTCGCGTTCCAGCAATGCCTGCTGGATGCGCACGCGCGTTAAAGTCCGCCCAGGCAGACGTACTTCATCACCAGATAGTCGTCGATGCCGTGGCGCGACCCTTCGCGCCCAAGGCCCGATTGCTTGACGCCGCCGAACGGTGCGATCTCGTTGGAGATCAGGCCGGTGTTGACGCCGACCATGCCGCTCTCCAATCCTTCGGCCACACGCCAGATGCGGCCGATGTCGCGCGAATAGAAGTAGCTGGCCAGGCCGAACTCGGTATCGTTGGCCAGCGCGATGACTTCCTCGTCGGTCGTGAAGCGGAACAGCGGCGCCAGCGGGCCGAAGGTTTCCTCGGTGGCGACGATCATGTCGCTGGTGACGTCGGCGATCACGGTCGGCTGGAAGAAGCTGTGGCCCAGTGCATGGCGCTTGCCACCGGCCAGCAGGCGGCCGCCCTTGGCCAGCGCATCGGCCACGTGCTGCTCGACCTTTTGTACCGCCTTCTCGTCGATCAGCGGTCCTTGCGTCACGCCCTCGTCCGCGCCATTGCCGACCTTGAGCCTGGCCACGGCGGCCACCAGCTTTTCGGCAAACTGTTCGTACACGCCGTCCTGCACGTAGATGCGGTTGGCGCAGACGCAGGTCTGGCCGGCGTTGCGGTATTTGGAGGCCAGTGCGCCCTCCACCGCCGCATCGAGGTCGGCGTCGTCGAACACGATGAACGGCGCGTTGCCGCCCAGCTCCAGCGACAGCTTCTTGATGGTCTTGGCGCTCTGCTCCATCAGCAAACGGCCCACCGCTGTCGAGCCGGTGAAGGTCAGCTTGCGCACGGTCGGGTTGGATGTCATTTCGGCGCCGATCTCCGTCGGCGTGCCGGTCACCACGCTGAACACGCCGGCCGGCACGCCCGCGCGCTCGGCCAATACCGCCAGCGCCAGCGCGCAGTAAGGCGTCGACTCGGCGGGCTTGAGCACCATCGGACAACCGGCGGCCAGCGCCGGGCCGACTTTGCGGGTGATCATCGCGATCGGGAAGTTCCACGGCGTGATGGCGGCGCACACGCCGATCGGCTCCTTGGCCACCAGCAGGCGGCGGTCCGGCCAAGGCGAGGCCAAGGTCTCGCCGGCGATGCGCTTGGCTTCCTCGCCGAACCATTCGATGAACGATGCGCCATAGGCCACCTCGCCGCGCGACTCGGCCAGCGGCTTGCCCTGTTCGGCCGTCATCAGCTGCGCCAGGTCTTCGGTGTTTTCCAGGATCAGGTCATTCCACTTGCGCAGGATGGCGGCGCGCTCCTTGGCGCTCTTTTTGCGCCACGCAGGCCAGGCGGCGTTGGCGGCGGCGATGGCGCGGCGCGTTTCGGCGGCGCTCATCAGCGGCACGGTACCAAGCTGCTCGCCGGTGGCGGGATTGGTCACGGCCAGCGTGGCGCCGCCGTCGGCAGCGCTCCACTCGCCGTTGATGTAGGCCTGCTGGCGCAGCAGGGATGGGTCTGTTAGCTTCAGCATCGCTCGTTTCTCCTCATGTGCACAATGTTCCGTCATTCCCGCGCACGCGGGAATCCATGCTGCGCCTCTGACCACGCGACGTATGGATTCCCGCCTGCGCGGGAATGACCGGATTTCGATGGCTCGTTACGCGCGCAGGGCCGCGTCGAGGATATCAAGCGCTTCGTCCAGCACCGCGTCGCCTATCGTCAGCGGGCACAGGAAGCGTATCACCTGGCCGTAGCCGCCGCAGGTCAGCAGCAGCAAGCCTTTACTCATCGCGTGCGACTGGACCTTCCTGGTGAAGGCGGTATTCGGCGCGCCGGTCCGCGGATCGCTGAACTCCACCGCCAGCATCGCGCCGATACCGCGCACCTCGGCGATCTCGGGGACATCGGCGCGCGCCGCCTCCAGCCTGTCGCGCAGGCGCTGCGCCACCGCTACCGCGCGTTCGCACAAGCGTTCTTCTTCGATCACATCCAGCACCGCGTGTGCCGCCGCCACCGCCAGCGGATTGCCGCCGTAGGTGCCGCCCAAGCCGCCCGGCCCCGGCGCGTCCATGATCTCGGCGCGCCCGCACACCGCCGACAGCGGCAAGCCGCCGGCCAGGCTCTTGGCCATCGTCACCAGGTCCGGCACCACGTCGTAATGGTCCATCGCGAACATTTTGCCGGTGCGGGCGAAGCCGGTCTGGATCTCGTCGGCGATCAGCAGGATGCCGTGGGTGTCGCACAGCACGCGCAAGGCCCGCATGAATTCCGGCGGCGCGACGTAGAAACCGCCTTCGCCCTGCACCGGCTCGAGAATGATGGCGGCCACCCGCTTCGGCTCGATGTCGGCCTTGAACAGCGTGTTCAGCGCGGCCAGCGACTGCTCGACCGTCACGCCGTGCAGCGCGTTGGGGAAAGGCACATGGAACACCTCGGCCGGGAATGGCCCGAAGCCGGTCTTGTAGGGTTCGACCTTGCCGGTCAGCGCCATGCCCATCATGGTGCGGCCGTGGAAGCCGCCGCTGAAGGCGATAAGGCCAGCGCGTCCGGTGGCGGAACGGGCGATCTTGATCGCGTTCTCGACCGCCTCGGCGCCGGTGCTGAAGAAGGCCGTCTTCTTGGCGTGGTGGCCCGGCGTGATCTGGTTGATCTTCTCGGCCAAGGCCACATACGAGGCGTAGGGCACGATCTGATAGGCGGTATGACTGAAGCGCTGCAACTGCTCGCTGATGGCGGCCAGTATGCGCGGGTGACTATGGCCGGTGTTGAGCACCGCGATGCCGGCGCCGAAGTCGATATAGCGGCGGCCTTCGATATCCCACAGCTCCGCATTCAATGCGCGCTCCGCGTAGAAATCGCACATCACGCCCACGCCGCGCGGGGTGCTCTGGGTTTTGCGCTGCTGCCAATCGCGATTGGTATCCATGCTGCTTCCTGCCATGAAGAGTTTAGAAGCTCCCATGGTCGCCCGCTTTGGCACCAGTTGATAGTGCCAATTTCGATTTTCAGATGGTACCAAGATTCTGCCCGCGCTATACTGGGCCATGCGCACCTTCACCGTATCCGACTACCTGCTGCTTCATCTCGACAAAGCACCCGGCCAACCCCGCAATCAGCGGATCTACCAGCTGCTGCGCCAGCTCATTCTCGACCGCGTGCTGCCGCCCGACACGCGCCTGCCGTCGAGCCGCGACCTGGCGCTCCAGCTGGGCCTCTCGCGCAACACCGTCCTGTATGGCTACGAGCAGCTGCTGGCGGAAGGCTACCTGGAGACGCGCGGCAGCGGCGGCACCTACGTGACCGACACCGTGCCGATGCTCGACGGCGCGCCGCCGGCCAGCGCGCGCCGCAAGCCGGCGGCGGCCAACGCGCACAGCGCGCTATCGCGGCGCGGCCGCAAGCTGGTGGCCCACGCCGGCGCCGCCCAACAGCAATGGGGCGCTTTCGTGCCCGGCGTGCCGGACGTGACGCAGTTTCCGCACAAGACCTGGAACGCGCTGCAATCGCGCATCTGGCGCAATCCGCCGGTCGCCAGCCTGACCTACGGCCATGGCGGCGGCCACCAGCCCCTGCGCGCGGCGCTGGCCAACTACCTGAAAGTATCGCGTTCGGTGGACTGCACGCCGGAGCAGATCGTCATCACCGGCGGCATCCACCAGTCGATCGACCTGTGCATGCGCCTGCTCAGCGATCCGGGCGACGCGGCGTGGGTGGAGGACCCCTGCTACTGGGGCGCGCGCAACATGCTGGCGGCGGCGGGCGTGGAAATCCGTCCGGTGGAACTGGACCAGGAAGGCCTCCGCCCGAAGCCGGGCCAGCTGGCGCGGCCGCCGCGCTTCATCTTCGTGACGCCTTCGCACCAGTATCCGCTGGGGACGGTGATGAGCCTGTCGCGCCGCCGCATGCTGCTGGAGTACGCGCAGCGCCACGGTTGCTGGATCATCGAGGACGACTACGACAGCGAGTTCCGCTACGGCGGCCGGCCGCTCGCTTCGCTGCAAGGGATGGACCGTGGCGAGCGCGTGCTGTACATGGGAACCTTCAGCAAGACCATGTTTCCCGGTTTGAGGCTGGGCTACCTGGTGCTGCCGGAAGCGCTGGCGCCGGCCTTCGTGACCGGCATGGAAGAAGTGTACCGCTCCGGCCACGCGCCGCTGCAGGCGACCATGGCGGCCTTCATCGAGCGCGGGCACTTCAACGCCCACATCCGCCGCATGCGTCTGCTGTATGGCAGCCGGCTGGAGATTCTACAGCGGGCGATCGCCACCGAGTTCGCGCCGGATCAGGTGCACGCGGCCGGCGCCGATGCCGGCCTGCACCTGACCCTGTACCTGCCGCCGGAATGCGACGACCGGGCGGTCGCGCAAACGGCGCAGCAGATGGGCATCGCGGTGCGGCCGCTGTCGGGCTACTACCATCAGCAGTCGCGCAGCCAGTCCGGGCTGGTGCTGGGCTATGCCTGCGTGGAATCGGCGCGTATCGCACCGGCGTTCGCGCAGCTGGCGCGGGCGATACGAACTCACAGGACAGCATTTCTTCAAGCGAATCATTCAACATAATAAAGGCCTTCCTAAGTGGCAACACAGTCATTCTTAATGTCGAGTCCTTTGATATAGGTCATGAAACCCGCGTGACGCGATTGCCGCCATCAGGTAAGTTGGTGGAGCGATTCCGTTTATGCCGCAACGGCTCTATCGTGCTTTTCGGTGCTGCGCATTAGGACCATGCTTGGCTGCACAGCGCTAGCGGCCATGCCGGTTACATCAAATGATCAAGCTCACGGTGAACGGTATCCCAGTCGAGGTCGACGAAGGCGCCACCTATCTCGACGCGGCCAACAAGGCCGGCGTCCACATCCCCACGCTTTGTTATCACCCCCGATTCCGCTCGCACGCGGTCTGCCGCATGTGCCTGGTTCATGTCGCCGGCTCGTCCCGGCCACAAGCCGCCTGCATCGGCAAGGCCGACGAGGGCGACAGGGTCGACACCGGCGGCGCCGACCTGGAGCAATTTCGCGCCATCGACGCCCAATGGCTGCTGGCGCGCCATCCCAACGACTGCATGCGCTGCGAGGTCAACGGCGCGTGCCGGCTGCAAAACCTGATCAGCGAACAACAATGGGAAGAGCGCTGGGAGAAAGTCCCCACCGGTTCGCCCAGCCATCCCGAACACCTCGCGTGCGATCATACCTCCCCGAGTATCTGGCGTGACCTCGACAAATGCGTTGAATGCGGGCTCTGCGTGGAGGCTTGCGGCGCGGACGGGCAGGCGCAATTCGTGATCGGCTTCGCCGAGCGCGGCTCGAGCCGCCTTCCGGTCACGGTCTTCGATCAGCCGCTGGCGAACAGCCGCTGCATCTCCTGCGGCCAATGCACGCAGGCATGCCCGGTCGGCGCCCTCATCGAGACGCCGCACTGGCACGCAGTGCTGCAGGTGCTGGGCGAGCGCCGGCGCGTCTCCGCGGTCCAGGTCGCACCGGCCACCCGGGTCGCCATCGGTGAAGAGTTCGGCATGGAAGCCGGCGCCGTCAGCACCGGGAAGCTGATCAATGCCCTGCGCCGGCTTGGCTTCGACTATGTGTTTGACAGCAATTTCGGCGCCGACCTGACGATCATGGAAGAGGCCACGGAATTCCTGGCGCGTCTGACCAGGCGGAAGGCGAACGAGCTGCCGCTGTTCACGTCCTGCTGTCCCGGATGGGTGAACTGGCTCGAGATCAACCGTCCGGATCTGCTATCGCACCTGAGCACGGCCAAGTCTCCGCAGCAAATGCATGGCGCCCTCACCAAACGCAGCGCATACACCCGGACGCTGGGCGCGGCGTTCGCCGACGGCGCGGCGGAACCTTATGTGGTCAGCGTCATGCCCTGCACCGCCAAGAAGGACGAAGCGGTCCGGCCCGGCTTGTCCGGCGATATCGACCACGTCGTCACCACCCGCGAACTGGCCAGAATGATCAGGTCGCGCGGCATCGCATTCCACGCCCTGGCGGACGATGGTCAATTCGACCAGCCATTGGGCGCCAGCACCGGCGCCGCGCAGATCTTTGCCGCTTCCGGCGGCGTGATGGAGGCGATGGCGCGCACCGCAGCCCATTTTCTCGGCGCGGCAGACGCGCATCCGCTGGAGTGGCATGGGCTGCGCGGCGTCGATGCCGGGGTGAAGGAGACCGACATACCGGGCGTCGGCAAGGTCGCCGTCTGCAACGGCATCGCCGCCGCGCAGCGCCTGCTGACGGCGGAGACATGGCGGGACCGCTACGTCGCGATCGAAGTCATGGCCTGCGTCGGTGGCTGCCTCGGCGGTGGCGGCGAACCCAAATCCATGGATCCGCAGGTGCTGGCGAAACGCATGCTGGCCGTGTACCAGATCGACAGCCGCGCGCTGCACCGCCGCTCGCACGAGAATCCGGCAATACAAGCCCTGTACAAGACCGAACTGCGGCAGCCCGATTCCGCCCAAGCGCGCGCCCTGCTCCACACCAGCTATGCCGCGCGCAATTCCAAGCGCCTGCTGTTGATGCGTTTTCTCGACTGCATCGACCGGCGCGATGGCGCCCAGGCCGCCGGCCTGTGTCATCCGGATGTCTCCTGGTCGACCGCCACGCCTTACGGCATCATCGAGGGAGCGGCGCATATCCAGGCCTTCATCGACACCCGCCTGCCGCCGCGCAAATACGGCCCGGAATATGCGCGCCACCGGATGGCGTCGGCCGCGGACAACAACGATCTCACCGTCGTCACCCCGGCGGGCGAGACTTGCCGCTTCAGCATGCGGGTGGCGTCGATGGGCCACGCCGGCGGTTCGACGATGGTGATACGGAACCTGACGCGCCACCCCGGCGCATGAACCAACGGCGCGCGACCTGCCCGATCCGTCCCGGCGCCACGCCCAGCGCGGCTATTCGCCGCAGCGCTTGCCTGCACGGATGGTCGCGGCCAGCGCCGCCAGGCGCGCCGCCAGATCGTCCGCGCCGCTGTCCAGCGGCAGCGCGTGGCCCAGCTCATCGGCGGTCAACGGCTCCAGCCTGGCTTGCTGATAGGCCAGCAGCTCCGGACCGGCATCGGACGCATCGGCAGCGTCCAATGCGCGCCGCGCCAGCCGCTGGTGCAGCAGCGGCGCGGCGGCGTGCAGGCTGACGATAAAAAAGGGCAACGCCAATTCCCGCGCCAGCTGCTCGAAGGGTTGCCGTTGGCGCAGCAGCAGATGGGCGGCGTCGACGATCACCGTCAGGCCGGCGGCGGCGACGGCGCGCGCCAGCATCAGCAGGCGCGCATAGGTCGCCTCGCCGCCGGCTTCGTCATAGATGCCTTGGCCCGCCGGCGCGGCCATGCGCGTCGCCGCAGCCACCCCGTACAGATGCTTGCGCTCGACGTCGGAGCGCAGGCAGATCGCGCCCAGCAGTCCAGCGAGCTGCGCGGCGCTATAGGACTTGCCGCTGCCGGAGCAGCCGTGCATCAGCACCAGCGCCCCGCGCCGCGACAGGCCGCGCACCGCCTGCGCCAGGTAGCGGCGGGCCGACGCCCTTGCCTGCCGCGCCGCCTCCGGCGCGGCGCCGCGCGCAGCCCACAAACACACTTTGCAGCGCACCAGTGCGCGCATGGCCAGGTAATAGCCCAGCACAGCCAGGCCGGCGTAATCGTCGCTGGCCACCAGATAAGCTTGCAGCAGCCGGGCCGCCAGATCGTCGCGCCGGTGGAAGCGCAAATCCATGACGATGAAGGCGACGTCGCTGATGACGTCTATCCAGCGCAGTCGGTCGTTGAACTCGATGCCGTCGAACACCTCCACCCGGCCCTCCCAACTGAGGATGTTGCCGCTATGGAGGTCACCATGGCATTCGCGGATATAGCCCGCCGCCCGCCGCTGCTCAAACACTTGCGGCGCCGCCGTCTGCGCGGCGTGCCAGCGCGCCAGCGTGGCCAGCAGCGTGCGCGCGCGCCGGCCGCCCAGCAGGCCGGACACGGTCGCCAGGTCGGCGCGCCCCAGCCGGTCGAGGGCGCCGGCGCCGCCCCATGGCGCCTCCGGCGCGGCGCGGGCGGCGGCGGCGTGGAACCGCGCCAGCTGCAGTGCCAGCGCCTCGGTCTCGCCGGCCTCCAGCTGGCCGGCGTCCAGGCGCGCGCTCCACAGCGCCCGCTGTGGGAAGGTGCGCATGCGCACCGCGAACTCCAGCGCGGCGCCGCCGCCGTCCAGTTCAGGTTGCTCAGGGCTGCCGGTGACCGCGCTCACACCAAGGTACAGCGTGGGCGCCAGACGCCGGTTCAGGCGCAATTCTTCGAGGCAGCAATGATGGCGCGCCGCCAGCGTGGTGTAATCGAGCACGTCCAGACGCAACGCCTTCTTGAACTTGTAGGCCAGCCGGTCCAGCACATAGACCCAAGAAATATGGGTCTCGATGCGCTGGAAGCGGCAGCCACGGCGTTCCCACGCGGCTTCCAGGCGCAGCAACAACGCCCGCTGGCGCGCCAGCGCATCGCCAACGCCCGCGCCTGCGCCGGACTGCAACAACAACGGAGGTGGTTGCATGGCCCATCCTTTTCAAACAATAGGCAATGCGCGGGGCGCGGACAGGCGCGCCGCGCGGCTTCAATGCACCAGGTCGGGCGACGGCTGGCTGCTGCGCGCCGCATACATCGCCGCGATCCGGACCGCATAGCGCGCCATCAAAGCTTCGCGCTTGAGCTTGAGCGTCGGCGTCAGCAGGCTGTTTTCCACCGTCCACGGTTCGGTCAGCGCGCACGCCGCGCGCGGCGCGCCATAGTGCGGCAGCTGTGCGCTCAGGTAGGGGCGGTTGTCGCCCATCACCATGGCCTGGGCGAACAGCGGGTCGCCCAGGATCGCCTGCTCCACCGTGGCGGCGGCGATCTTCTCCCCGGTCGAGGTCACCAGGATGTCCTTGATCCGGCCGACGATGCGGATGCGCCCCTGCTCGACGACGGCCTGGTCGCCGGTACCGAACCAGCCATCGGCGCCGAGCACGCGCGCGCTGTCTTCCGGCCGGCCCCAGTAGCCGAGCATGACGCTGGCCGAGCGCACCTGCGGTTCGTCGCGCACACCCAGCCGCACTTCGCAGCCCGCCAGCGGCCGGCCGACACTGGCCGGCCAGTTGTCGTCGATGCCGTTGGTGGCCACCACCGGTGCGCACTCGGTCATGCCATAGCCCTGCAGCAGCGGCAAGCCCATCGCCAGCAGGCCCTGCGCCGTGGCCGCCGGCAACGGCGCGCCGCCGCAAATGGCCGCGCCGGCGCCGGCAACACGCGCGCTCAGCGCGGCGTGGAATTTTTCGTCGATGCGCGGCACCGCGACCAGCACCGTCGGACGAATCGCGGCCAGGTCGTCGGCCAGCAGCGCCATCGACCGCGCATAGGCCACGCTGGCGCCGGCCGCCAAGGGCAGGTAATAGCCGACCGTGCGCTCGAAGGTGTGCGACAGCGGCAGCACCGACAGGAAAACGTCGTCGGCCCGCAGCGGCACCCGCGCCATCAGTCCGCGCAGGTTGGCCAGCACGTTGGCGTGGCTGAGCATGACACCCTTGGGCCGGCCCGTGGTGCCGGACGTGTGGACGATGGCGGCCAGGTCGGCGCCGGCGGCGCGGCTGGCGATGGCGCCCGGCTCGCCCGGGCGTTCCAGCCAGGCAGCGAGCGACACCACGGCCGGCCGCCGCTCCGCCGGGCCTGCATCGCACGCCTGCACCGTCACCACCTGGCGCAGATGCTCCGGCAACGGACCACAATCGGCGATGGCCTGCCATTGCTGCGGGCTGGCGACGAGCAGCAGCGCCACCTGGCAATCGTCAAGGATGTAGCGGATGCTGGCCGGATTGTCCAGCGCATGCATGGGCACCGCCACCAGTCCCAGCGACTGCAACGCCTGGTCGGCGCAGACCGCGTCCACGCCATTGGGCAGCAGGACGCCGACCCGCGCGCCGGCGCCAAGTGTCTGCGCGCTGAGCGCGCGCTGCCAGCACCCGACCCGCAGCTGGATCTCGCTCCAGCTGTAGCCGCGCCAGGCGCCCGCAGCGCGGTCGTACTGGCGGTAGGCGAGCGCCTGCGGTGTGCGCCCCACCCGCCAGGCAAACAACTCGCCCAGCGTGCCGATACCCCGCAGCGCAGAGCCGGCGGCCGCTTCCATCGAGGTGCTTGTGTCCATCCTGATCTCCTGGCGGCGCCGCCCGCGCGGACGGCGTAACCCCACCTTATTCGCCACGCCGGCGAAAGTCATCCCTGCTGCTTGCGCCAGATCAAATAGCGCGTGGATATCGCGCCGGCCGCCCTCGTCTGCCCTGTGCGACGCGTGGCGTGGCGCGACAGGCGACAGTGGCGACAGTGGCGACAGCGGTTACGGCAAATCATGCAGCGGGTCGGTGATTTTCATAATTGCGCTCGCCAGGCGGCTCTGCAATCATGGGACGCCGCACAATGCTGGCACAAAAAATACAAAAGGAGATCAACCCCATGCGTTCCTGGATACTGGCCCTGCTATTGCTGGCCTCGACCGGCGCCCTGGCCCAGGGCAGCGTCGTCACATTGTGGCCCGACGGCGCGCCCGACGCGCGGCCGCCACCGAGGGCGCCACTCGGACCGGAACGCCTGGACGGCGAACTGGTCAGCAACGTCAGCCAGCCGACGCTGACCGTCTATCCGGCCGCCTACGACCGTCCGGCCCGGACCGCCGTCATCATCTGCCCCGGCGGCGGATATGAGGTCCTGTCGTCCACGCGCGAAGGCCATCAGTACGCGCAGTGGCTGTCCAACCTGGGCGTGACCGCCTTCGTGCTCAAATACCGGCTGTCCGGCTACGGCCACCCGGCCCCCTTGCAGGACGTGCTGCGGGCGATCCGCCTGGTGCGCTCGCAGGCCGCGCGCTACGGCGTGGCGCCGGACCGCATCGGCGTCATGGGCAGCTCGGCCGGCGGCCACCTGGCCGCCAGCGCCGCCACCCTGTACGACCTTGCGGCCGGCCGCGGCGGCGACGCGCTCGACACCGTCAGCGCGCGGCCGGACTTCGCCATGCTGATGTATCCCGTCATCTCGATGGAAACGCCGGTCACGCACGCCGGCTCGCGCCACGCCCTGCTCGGCGCCGCGCCGTCGGCGCAGCTGGTGCAGCAGATGTCGCTCGACAGGCAGGTCAGCGCGTCGACCCCGCCCACCTTGCTGGTCCATTCGCAGGACGACGGCGCGGTGCCGGTCGAGAACAGCATCCGCTTCTACCAGGCCCTGACGCGCTTCCACGTGCCGGCCGAGATGCTGCTGTTCGAGCACGGCGGCCACGGCATGGGCATGCGCACCGGCCTGGGCACGGCGTCGAACTGGCCGCGGCGCGCCGAGGAATGGCTGCGCGACCGCAAGCTGATCCCGTAAATCACCCCGACCATGGCGCGCTGAAGCGCGCCGTTCCACCACCGTTCTGGAGACAACATGACCATGCATCACCGGCGCACCATCCTGGCCGCCTCGATTTCCCTGATCGCGCTCGGCGCCGCCGCCCCGGCCCACGCCGCGCCGATCGCCACGCTCGACCGCAACGGCGCCTGGGTCTCGGTCGAGGCCTACGGCCCGAACGTGGTCCGGGTCACCATCGCCGCCGACAAGGCCGAGGCGCTGAAAGGCGCCGGCTACGGCATCCTCTCCAGCGGCGTCGACAACGCCGGCTTCCGCCACAGCGGCGGCAAGGACGGCGACACCTTCAGCTCGCCGGCGCTGAGCCTGCACGTCGCGCCGGCGCCCGCGCCGCACGTACCGGGCATGAGCGAAAAGTATTTCGCCCCGGCCCTCGCCCCCGTCGCGCTGCAGGTGAAGAACGCCAAGGGCGAAGTGCTGCTCGACATGACCGGCTGGGACATGGCGCCGCAAACCGTCAACACCGAGAAGACCTACCAGGCCAGCGCCACGTTCGGCGCGCCGGCGGACGAGCACTACTACGGCATGGGCCAGAACCAGGAATCGACCGGCCCGCTGGACCTGCGCGGCCGCGTCATCGACTGCAAGCACTGGTATGACGCCCCGGCCGGAGAGACGGTGTGCGTGCCGTTCATGGTGTCCTCCAAGGGCTACGGCATCGTCTGGGACAACCCGTCGGCGACGCGCTTCATCGCCGGCGTCAACGGCCGCACCGCGTTCCAGTCCAGCGTGGGCGAGCGCGTCAGCTTCTTCGTCATCACCGGCAACACGCCGGAGCAGCTGTATTCCGGCTATGCGCGCGTGACCGGCAAGACGCCGATCCCGCCCAAGGCCGCGTTCGGCCTGATCCAGTCCAAGGCGCGCTACGAGAGCCAGCAGGAAGTGCTGCGCGTGGCCAACACCTACCGCCAGAAAAAATACCCGCTCGACATCATGGTGGTGGACTGGTTCTACTGGACCCGCATGGGCCAGCTGGACATCGATCCGGCACAGTTCCCCGATCCCGACGCCATGAACAGAGAGCTGCACGGGCTGGGCATGCAATCCATCATTTCGTTCTGGCCGCGCTTCGAGAGCTCGGGCCGCTACTTCAACGAGCTCGACACCAAGGGCTACTTCCTCAAGGACAAGGACGGCAAGACCGTCGACGGCCTGCCGTCGCGCTCCGACCGCACCGGCGCGCTGATCGATTCCACCAATCCGGCCGCCCGCAAATGGTACTGGGAACACGCGCGCGACAACGTGCTGTCGCACGGCTTCGACTACCCATGGCTGGACGAGACCGAACCCGACCTGGTACCGGACGGCTATTTCTACGCGATCGGCTCCGGCGACCGCTACCACAACGTCTACCCGCTGCTGCACGTCGAAGGCGTGGCCGAGGGCATGCGCGCATGGAAGCCGAACAAACGCGCGCTGATCCTGTCGCGCGCCGCCTACCTCGGCTCGCAGCGCACCGGCGCGCTGTTCTGGTCGTCCGACATCAACCCGTCGTGGGAAGCGCTGACGCGCCAGATTCCAACCGGCCTGAACATGACGGCCTCAGGCATCGCCTACTGGGGCAACGACATCGGCGGCTGGCAGTGGCTGCCGCAGGCGACCAAGGCCAGCAAAGCGCCGCTGCTCGATCCGGCCGGCGCCGCCGGCACCGTCGGCCAGAACCACGACTATCCGGAGCTGTTCACGCGCTGGTTCCAGTACGGCACCTTCCTGCCGACCTTGCGCGTGCACGGCGACCGCAAGCACACCGAAATCTGGGAGTTCGGCCCCCAGGCCGAAGCCATCCTGGCCCGCTACGACCGCCTGCGCTACCAGCTGCTGCCCTACATCTACAGCCAGGCCAAGGCCACCTGGGACAGCGGCGCGCCCTTCATGCGGCCTTTGTGGATGGACTTCCCGAACGACCCGCAGGTCGCCGACATCGGCACCCAGTACATGTTCGGGCCGGCGTTCCTGGTCGCGCCCGTGACCGAGCAGGGCCAGACGCAGAAGGATGTCTACCTGCCGGCCGGCAGCGACTGGTACAACTTCTGGACCAACGAGAAGCTGGCGGGCGGCCGCTGGGTCAAGGTGGCGGCGCCGATCGAGCAGATGCCGGTGTTCGTGCGGGCCGGCGCCATCGTGCCGCTGGGATCGGACATCCAGTCGACCGCGACCCGCCAGACGATCGCCGAGATCAAGGTCTATCCGGGCAAGGATGGCGACTTCGCGCTGTACGACGACGACGGCGTATCCTACGACTACGAAAAGGGCAAGGGCACGCAGTCCCGCCTGCACTGGAACGACGCCACCGGCCGCCTGACGGTCAGCGGCGACGCCGAACTGTCGCGCCTGGCGCCCGGCCTGGTCAAGGTGATGGGGAAATAAGCGGGAAGCTACCGGCTAGCGCTGCAGCGACAGCCGGTAGACCGTGGTCTGGCGGTAGATCTGCCCGGGCCGCAGCAGCAGCTGCGGCCAGGCCTGGCTCGACAGGCTGGGCCGGGGCTGGGCGTACAGATGAAAGCCGCGCCGGCCCTGCTGCGAACCGGCCGCCGCCCCGCCGCGCCGCGCCAGGTTCGGGCCGCCGGCGCGGAACTGCAGGGCCGCCTCGGTGCTGTACATCTGCAGGCGGCGTCCCGAGCCGGGATCGAACACACGGGCCACCTCGCGCAACGCGTCCTGGCCGCCGGCGAAATGGTCGCCGACGAAAAAGCAATGATCGAACCGCCCCGCGACCTCGAGCTGGGTGTCCGGCCAGCACAGGCGCGCGCCGATCGGCGCGGGCTGGCGGAAATCGAACGGCGTTCCGCCGACCATCGCAACGCCGGCCGGCATGCCGCCGGTGTCCACTTCCACATAGTATTCGGCGCAGATTTGCAGCAGTTGATCGCCGACGTCCGGGTCGCCGCTGTTGAGGTTGAAACAGGCGGGCGACTGCGGCGCCAGCGGCGCCGACGCGGCCGCCAGCGCGGCCTGGTTGACGACCAGCTTGCCGTCGTCGTCGAGATGGTAGTTGAGCAGCAGCTCGGTGCCATCCACCGCCACCCGCCGCAGCGACACGCCGCCTTCGGCAAGACGGCCCTCCCAAAGTGGCGGTTCCAACGCGGAGCCGGCCTCGTCGTGGCCGGCCAGCAGCACATCGGCCGTCCGGCCGTAACGGTCGGGCGCGCGCCAGGAGCGCAGCGCGGCCCCGCTCTCGCTGATCGTCACCGCCATGCCGTGGATGTTTTTGAGCGTAAACAAGCGGTGTGTGCCTTTTTTTAGCGGGAGCGTTGCTGCAGCGGCTTGCCGTTCACATCGTAGACGGCGGCCTCCAGGTGTACCACCGTGCTGACGGCCTGGTCGTCGGCCGCGCTGGATGCCAGCATGAGTTTGTAATCGCCCCTGGCCACCTTCCAGGTCTTCGACGCCGGGTCATACACCGCCAGCAAGCGCGGATCGACGGTGACGGCGGCCTGCACGCCCGCGCCCGGCGGCACCGCGACCTTCTGGAAGCCGGCCAGCCGCTTGGGCGCTTCCCAACGGGCGGTCTGCGGCGCGACGTAGAGCTGGGCCACCTGTTTGCCGGCCACCTTGCCGGTGTTTTTCACCGTGAAGCTGGCCCGCAGCACGCCGTCCTTAACACCGGCGGCCAGGTCCGAATACGCAAACTCCGTGTACGACAAGCCATGGCCGAACGGGAACAGCGGCTTGAGCCCCTTCAGGTCGAACCACTTGTAGCCGACCGCCGCGCCCTCGCTGTAGTCGACGTCGAAGCGCCGCTCCGCCACTTCGGGGAAACCGTCCAGCGCCGGGCGCGGCAATTGCGCTTCCGACGCCGGGAAGGTGGCCGGCAAATGTCCCGACGGATTGACCTCGCCGAACAGCACGCCGGCAATCGCCTCGCCGCCGCTGGTGCCGGGATACCAGGCCTCCAGCACGGCCGACACCTTGGGCAGCCACGGCATGGTGACCGGCCCGCCGGTTTCCAGCACCACCACGGTGTTGGCGTTGGCCGCCGCCACCGTTGCGATCAGCTGGTCCTGCTGGTCGGGCAGCGACAGGTTCGGCATGTCGAAGCCCTCGCCCGTCCATTGGGTGGCGAACAGCAGCACCACGTCGCTGTCGCGGGCCAGCCTGGCCGCTGCGTCGCGGTCCTTGCCGTCGTTGTACACCACCGTGGCCGCCGGCAGCCGCGCCTGGATGGCTTGCAGCGGCGACGACGGGTACACCATGACCGGGCCGGGCCAGTTCTTGGGCGCCAGCTCCGGCGCGGCGTTGCCGCCGGCCGGATACACCAGCGACGAACCGCCGCCGGCCAGCACGCCGCGGTCGGCATAGCCGCCGATCACCGCGATGCGTTGGGCGGATGGCTTCAACGGCAAGGCGCCGGTGCTGTTCTTCAGCAGCACCATGCCTTCCTGCGCATCCTTGCGCGACACGGCCGCGTGCGCCTTGAAGTCGATCGTTTGCGGCGCCGGCGCCACCGGGTGGTCGACCACGCCGTGCGCGAACATCGCATACAGGATGCGGCGCACCATGTCGTCCAGGCGCGCCTGCGGCACCCAGCCGTTCAACACGGCCTCCTTCAGCGGCGGGCCGAAATAGTCGGCCTGGTCGAACGGCATGCCGGATTGCTGGTCCAGCCCGGCATTGGCGGCCGGCACCGTGCTGTGCACCGCGCCCCAGTCCGACATCACCCAGCCCTTGAAGCCCCAGTCCTGCTTCAGCACCTGGTTCAGCAGATAGCCGCTTTCGCAGGCGTGCACGCCGTTGACGCGGTTGTACGAGCACATCACCGCGCCGGGATTGCCGTCCTCGTTGGCGATCTGCAGGGCCAGCAGGTCCGACATGCGCGCCGAGCGGTCGTCGATCCGGACGTTGAGCGTGGTGCGGCCGCTTTCCTGGTCGTTCAGCGCGTAGTGCTTGAGGGTGGACACCACGCGGTTCGACTGGATGCCCTTGATCTGCGCGCCGACGATCTTGCCGGCCAGCAGGGGGTCCTCGCCCGCGTACTCGAAGTTGCGGCCGTTGCGCGGCTCGCGCATCAGGTTGACGCCGCCGGCCAGCAGCACGTTGAAGCCGTAGGCGCGCGCTTCCGCGCCGATCATGGCGCCGCCCGCGTAGGCGGTCCGCAGGTCCCAGGTGGCCGCCGTGTTCAGGCCCGACGGCAGCGCCGTGCCGGGCCGCGCGTCCGGACCGGCCTGGCTGGCCACGCCCAGGCCGGCGTCGGTCTCCCACAGATGGGGGATGCCCAGCCGCGGCACGCCGTAGATGAAGCCGGCCGACTGCTTGTGGGACGGCGCCGGCCGCTTGGTCTGCTTCGATTCCATGTCGGCGCCCAGGTAGCCGTAGACCAGCTTGAGCTTTTCGTCCAGCGTCATCGCCGCGACCGCCAGGCGGGCGCGTTCCGCCGCGCCCAGCTGCGCGTTCATCCACGGCGTGGCGGCCGGCGCGGCGGTCTCGCCGGCCGGCGCGCCGACGCTGCCGCAGCACAGGGCCACGGCGGCCGACAACAGGCTGATGTTTTTCTTCAGTTTCATTTGCGTTTGCTACTTTCCGATTGAGGTAGTCGCGGCCCGGCCGCCCCGGCTTAAACGATCCGCAGCGCGAACGCGTAGGGCAATGCCGGCGCCGCGCCGGGCAGCGTCACCTGCAGGCCGTCGGCCGTCTGCTGGAAGGCCAGCGCTAGGCTGCCGCCCAGCAGTCCGACCCGCGCAACGCCCCGCTTCAGGTGCGGGCCGCCGGCGCGCATGGCCTTGATGGTCACCTTGCCGTCCGCCGGCCAGCCCATGACGAAGGCGTACACCGCGTCGCCCTTGACGGTGAAGCGCACGTCGGCCGCCGAGAACGGCTTGTTCTTGCCCTCGTTGAAGCCCGCGCCCGACATCGGCGCCGAGGCCTCTTCCATCACCGGTCCCTCGCCGAACACCGACCACGGACGGCTGTCGTAGATGCCCTCGCTGTTGACCGCCATCCAGCGGCCGATTTCCTCGACGATGTTGCGTTCCAGCGGGTCGATGGTGCCGTTGCCGCGCACCGGCACGTTGAGCAACAGGTTGCCGTTCTTGCTGACCACGTCGATCAGCGTATGCACCACCGTCTGCGCGCTCTTGTACGACTTGTTGTCGTAGATGCGGCGGTCGTAGTGCCAGCTGCCGATGCAGGTGCAGGTCTGCCACGGCAGCGGTTCGATGGCGTTGCTCTGGCCGCGTTCGATGTCCCACACCATGGTTTTGCGCTGCTGCGCACTCAGGATCTTGCCGTTGACCACGGCCTCCAGCTTGCCCTTCCTGGCGATGCTGCGGTTGTACAGGTGCGCGGTCAGGCGCAGGCCGACGTCGCTGACCGGATACAGCGGCAGCTCGGTGTCGTCGAAGTAGACCAGGTCGGGATCGTAGTTGTTGATCAGCTCCATGGTGCGGTCGTAGAATTTTTCGCAGTAGGCCTGGTCGGGGGTGGACGCGCCGTCGCCCCAGTGCCACTGATCGCCGCCCACGCCGGCGCCGCCGCCCTTGCTCAACGGATGGTTCTGCGCGTACAGCGCCTGCGGATCGAGTCCGTCCCACCACTTGCCCTTGCCGTCGGACTTGCTCAGGCGGCCATCGTAGGGCACGCCGGCGTAGGGACCGCTCTTGTCGGCGCCCTGCGCCGTCTCGTACCAGGTCCAGGCATGGGCCGCATGCACGCTGACGCCGAAGCGCAGCCCCTGCTTGCGGGCCGCCTTGGCCCAGCCGCCGATCAGGTCCTTCTTCGGCCCGACCCTGGTCGAGTTCCATTGCGGCTGGTACTTGCTGGCGTACAGGTCCAGATTGTCGTGGTGGTTGGCCAGCGCGACGAAGTATTTCGCGCCGGCCTTCTTGTACAGCGACACCAGCGCGTCGGGGTCCCAGCGCTCGGCCTTCCATTGGTGGATCACGTCCTTGAAGCCGACCTTGGAAGGATGACCATACTTCTCCACATGGTAGCGGTAGTGATCGCTGCCCTCCTCGTACAGGCCGCGCGCATACCAGTCGCCATGTTCCGCTTCGCATTGCGGACCCCAGTGCGCCCAGATGCCGAACTTGGCGTTGCGGAACCAGTCAGGCGTCCGGTACGCCGCCAGCGCATCCCAGTCCGCCTTGAAGGGACCCGGGGCCATCGGCTCGTGGCCGCCGAACGGCGCCGCCTTGGCCGCGTGGGTGTAGGGGGACAGCGCCAGCGCCGGAATGGCCGCGCCCAGGTGTTTCAATAACTCTCGTCTCTTCATGTCGGTTCCATCATAAAATTGGGGCAGCCTGCGCGCATTGTGCGGGCAAGCGCCTGGCGCCGCAATTGCGAAAACCGCCATCGCGCCTCATAAAATCTGGCAAATCGGCCCGCTTCAACGGAAGATGCGCTGGGCGTAGTGGTACAGATTGTCCGCCCGGCTCTCGCGGTCGTGGCCGTGCTCGGTTGGGCGCGGCGGCAACGGCGCGCACGCCGTCGGCCGCCAGCGCCACCGGCTGCGCCGGGCGCGGCTGCTTGAGCAGGCGCTCGATGTCGGACCTGGCGCCGGCGGGCAGCACGGCGTTGAGCAGGATGCGCGCGGCCGGGTACTGCGCGCGCAGCCGGCCGACCACGGCCTGGATGCCCTGTTCGGCGTGCATGCCGCGCCAGCGCTCGATCGACATCCACGAGCGGGCGACCGCGCGCGGCGCCGCGCTCAGGGCGCACGGCGGCTGCGGCTGGGTCACGGGAGTATCGGCGGCAACGGCGCCAGGCGGCTGGGCATACGGGTCATCCTTCTCATTGCGGTGGGCTGCAGCGATTTTGCAACCCACGCCGCCCGGCATCAATTATGAAATTCATCAACCCGCACAGTGTTTCTTGACAACCGTGCCACAGCGGCAACGATCCCCGGCACAATAAGCGCCAGTAACTTCCGGCTAAGGCCGGGCACGACGGACAGCGACATCGACACGACTGTCCGCATTTGAGACTTAATCTTCATACCGACTTCCTCATGAACACTTTCTCGGCACTAGATAGCATTGTTTTCCTCGTTTACTTTGTCATGGTCGCGGGCTACGGCCTGTGGGTGTACCGGCGCAAGCAGGCCGGCTCCGGCAAGGCCTCGCATGACTACTTCCTGGCGGAAGGCTCGCTGACCTGGTGGGCGATCGGCGCCTCGCTGATCGCCTCCAACATCTCGGCCGAGCAGTTCATCGGCATGAGCGGCTCCGGCTTCCGCATCGGCATGGCCGTCGCCGTCTACGAACTGATGGCCGCCGCCACGCTGGTGATCGTGGCCGTGTTCTTCATGCCGGTCTACCTGAAGAACCGCATCTACACCATGCCGCAGTTCCTCGAACAGCGCTACGGCAAGGCGGTCGCCACCACCATGGCGCTGTTCTGGCTGGGCCTGTACGTGGTGGTCAACCTGACCTCGATCCTGTACCTGGGCGCGCTGGCCATCAGCAGCCTGTCGGGCATCGCCCTGCTGCCGTGCATGCTGTTCCTGGCGGTGTTCGCGGCCGTCATCACGCTGGGCGGCATGAAGGTGATCGGCTACACCGACGTGGTGCAGGTGACCTGCCTGGTGGTCGGCGGCCTGGTCACGACCTGGCTGGCGCTCGACATGGTCGCCGCGCTGGGCCACAAGCATGGCGCGCTACAAGGCTTCTCCGAGCTGTACAACCACGCCCGCGGCCACTTCGACATGGTGCTCAAGCGCGACAACCCGAACTACATGGACTTGCCCGGCCTGTCGGTGCTGCTGGGCGGCATGTGGATCGTCAACCTGAACTACTGGGGCTGCAACCAGTACATCACCCAGCGCGCGCTGGGCGCCGACCTGCCGACCGCGCGCAAGGGCCTGCTGTTCGCGGCCTTCCTCAAGCTGCTGATGCCGGTGATCGTGGTGCTGCCCGGCATCGCCGCCTACGCGCTCGACAAGTCCGGCGCGCTGGGCGACGCCATGCGGGTCGGCGGCGAAGTCAATCCCGACCGCGCCTACCCTATCCTGCTGGGTCTGCTGCCACCGGGCTTGAAAGGCATCGCCTTCGCCGCGCTGACGGCGGCGGTGGTGGCCTCGCTGGCCGGCAAGGCCAACAGCATCGCCACCATCTTCACGCTCGACATCTACAACAAGGTCTTCAACCGGGAGGCCAGCGAACAGCGCATGGTGTGGATCGGCCGCGTCAGCGTGGTGGTGGCGATGGCGCTGGCCGTGCTGATCGCGCCGATGCTGGGCATCGACAAGAAAGGCGGCTTCCAGTACATCCAGGAATACACCGGCTTCGTCTCGCCCGGCATCCTGGCTATGTTCCTGCTGGGCTTCTTCTGGAAAAAGACCACGGCCGGCGCGGCCATGTTCGCCACCCTGGGCGGCCTGGCCGGTTCGATCGTGCTGAAGTTCCTGCCGGCGATGATGGACCTGTCCTTCCTGGCGCCGATCGGCTTCTCCAAGGACAACGGCAGCGGCGTGTACGAGATTCCCTTCCTCGACCGCATGTTCATCGTGTTCTGGGTGGTGGTGGCCGGCATGGTCGTGATCAGCAAGATGGCCGAGGCGCGGCGCGCCGCCAACACCCGCCACCTGCATGTCGACCACAGCCTGTTCCGGGTCGACGGCGCCTTCGCCTTCGGCTCGGCCGTGATCTGCGTACTGCTGGCGACGATTTACACGGCCTGGTGGTAAGCCGGTCGCGCCAGCGCGGGGACCGCGGTCCCCGCTTCCCTCAGCCGGCGGCGACCCGCCGTTCGGACGCCTCGAACACGCGGTCGCGGTAGGCGCGCGGCGTGCAGCCGAGCTCGCGCTTGAACACCAGGTGCATATACTGGGTCGAGCCGAAGCCGCAGTCCAGCGCCACGTCGGCGATGCTGCGCTGGCCGCTGTCGAGGCCCGCCTTGGCGGCGTCGAGCTTGCAGCGCAGCACGACGTCGTGCACGCTGCATCCCAGCTCCTGCCGGAAATACGCTTCCAGCGAAGAACGCGACACGCCCAGCTGCATCGCCACCTGGTGGCTCTTGAGGCTGCCGCAGGCGTGCTGGCGGATGTAGTGGCAGGCCCGCATCACCAGCGGGTGGCCGGCCGGCTGGTACAGGCTGGAGGCGAGCGCGTTGACGCCGGCCGGCGGCACCAGCACCGGCGTGTTCGGCACGCGCACCCGGTGCAGTTTCTGGCTCAGCAGATGGGCGGCGGTGCGCCCCATCGCGCGCGCGCCGTGCATCACGGAACTGAGCGGTATCGGCGTGAGCAGGCGCACCAGCGGGTCGTTGTCGATGCCGATCAGGGCCACCTCCCCCGGCACCGCGAGGCCGGCCACGCTGCACGCCTGCAGCAGCTGGCGCGCGCGGGCGTCGGTCACGGCGATGACGCCGACCGGCTTCGGCAGGCGGCGCAGCCAGTCGGCCTGGCGCTCGACCGCCTCGTCCCAGGAGCCGGGACTGGTGGCGCAGCCGCGGAAGATCTCGGCCTCGCTGCGGTCGTTCCACATCAGGCGGCGGAACGCGTGTTCGCGCTCCTGGGCCCAGCGGTTTTCGCTGGCCTCGGGCAGGCTGAACATGGCGAAGCGCTGCAGGCCGGCGTCGATCAGATGCTCGCGCGCCTGCTTGACCAGCTGAAAGTTGTCGGTGGCCACATAGGGCACGCCGGGCGGATACTGGTCTTCGTTGGCGTAGGAGCCGCCCACCGCCACCACCGGCAACTGGCAGTCGGCCAGCGCCGCCGCCACGCCGGGATCGTCGAAATCGGCGATGATGCCGTCTCCCTGCCAGCTGCCGATGCCGGCCAGCCGCAGGCAAAAGTCCTCCTCAAGAAACACTTCCCAGGCCACGCGGGTGCTGCCCAGGTAATCGGCGATGCCTCCCAGCACCTCCCGGTCGAATGTCTTGTTGGCGTTGAACAGCAGTGCGATCCGGTATGTTTTGGTCGCGCCCATATCACGCGCACGCCTGCATGCGGCGCGACCGCGCGCGCCTTGTCATCTTGCTCATTGTCTCCTCCATATCGTTTTTTTGTACCCTCTCGGCGTAGCCGGAGCGTTGCCTAGAGAATAGGAATTTCTACACGACAGGGGGTAACGTTCAGGATGAAATTGCTAGCACACCAGGGCGATTTGTAGCATTTATGACGATAGTGTTAGGGCTCGGCGACGGGACAGGCGCTGCGGAAGGCCTTGGGCGTGCAGCCGTATTCCTCCTTGAACAACTTATTAAAATAAGAAACATTGCCATAGCCGACGGAATAGGCGATTTCCGCCACCGTGGCCGTGTCTTTTTCGGCCAGCAGCCGCGCCGCCTCGGTCAGCCGCAGCTTGTTCAAATAGCCGCTGAAGGTGAAGCCGAATTCGGCCTTCAGGATGTCGTAGACCTTGTTGCGGTTGACCCCGGTTTCCTCGACCACCCGCTCCAGGTCCAGCTCCGCGTCGGCGTAGCGGCTGGCGATGCATTGCAGGATGGCGGTCTTTTCCTTGTCGCGGTGCGGCTCAAGGGAAAGTTGTTGATATGCCACGAACGGCAAGTCCTTTTGCAGCTTGAGTTTGACGTCGCCGACCAGGGCCTGGGCGTGTTGCCTGAAAAACCATACGCCGAAGCCGCTCCAGACCACGATCAGCAATACCCCGAACAGCACCAGATAGCCGCGGTTGCGGCCTTTCAGGTTCAGCTCGCGGACCTGCACCTCCAGCGTGACGTCGCGGGGACTCTGGCCGCTGCCGCCGACGATGATTTTAGGGACCTTGTCTAGTTTATAATCCTTGCTCGACAAGGCCTGTTGCTTCAGGAAATACCACCACTCGGGCGTTTCCAGGCGCGTCAGGTCCAGCTCGACGCGCGATTCATTCTCGTCGCAGGAAAAGTAGGACAAGGGGACGCGATAGCCCAGAAACTCCTGCTGGTCGGAGCGCCTGCCGACAAAGGTCGGAATGGCCAGCTGCAGCGTGTTGGCAGGCGAACATTTCACCAACAGGGAAATCGAGGAATAACGCGAAAGGTCGATGTGTATCGGCTGCCCTTTGCCATCTTTGAAATTCAGTTCGACGCCGCCGAAACCCTCGTCCTTCCCGGCGAGGCGGTAGTCGAAGCGCAGCCGCCGCTGGGCTTCATACAGGTGCATGAGCACCTTGCCGCCGGCGCGGGCGTCCCAGCTCGGGTCGCCATGCCAGGCCAGCGGGCTGTCGGCGGCAGGCAGCAGGGGCGCCTGCAGATAACTCTGTTTCACACAAATGTAGCCGAGAACCACGCACGCCGCGATAAGCCCAAAGCACACCACGAGTGCTTTTTTATAAAATTCATGCATTGAAAGCCTGGATCGGAAAAGATGACTGTCGCGTGCGAAACGCCGGCTGCCGGTATGCGATGTTACCCGCCCGGTGCGCATCTGGCAATGCGGGCACGGCTGGATGGCGGCAGAAAAAAAAGCGGGCGGCCAGAGCCGCCCGAAATACTACCGGAGAGGTAGTTGGAGAGCACAAACGGGGATCGCGGGGCGCACCCGGCACGGCAGCGCCGCCTCGCAGTCCTTGGGATACATTGTGGGAGCGCGGTGCGGGCGCCGCAATTGTCAAAACCATCAACCCTGTCCCGAAATTGCGCAGCCCCCGGCCGCTAGCAATAAATCATTGACCCGCTTGGCAATTTTCATCATTGCATGGCTGTGCCCTCAGTCTCCACAATGGCTTGCCAACTATTATGGAGACCCCTATGCTGAAACGAACCCTGCTCTCGCTGGCGTTGTCGTACGCGACCGCCGCCGCGTGCGCGCCTGCGAGCACGCCCCCCGCTTTCCCCACCATCCTGTACGGCACCGCCTACTACCACGAGTACATGCCCTACGAGCGGCTGGACAAGGACGTGCAGATGATGAAGGAGGCCGGCTTCAACGTGGTGCGCCTGGGCGAATCGACGTGGAGCTTGTGGGAGCCGGAAGACGGCCGCTTCGAGTACGCGTGGATGGACCGCGTGATCGACGCCATGGGCAAGGCCGGCATCAAGGTCATCCTGGGCACGCCGACCTATTCGATTCCCGCCTGGATGGCGCGGCAGAACCCGGAAATCCTGGCCCGCAAGTTCAACGGCGCGCAGAACACCTATGGCATGCGCCAGAACATGAACACCGACTCGGCGGCCTACCGCTACTACGCCGAACGCCTGATCCGCAAGATCGCCGCGCGCTACAAGGACAACCCGAACGTCATCGGCTGGCAGGTCGACAACGAGACCGGCAGCTACGGCGCCGCCAACGACGACGTCTTCATCCGCTTCCAGCACTACCTGGAAAAGAAGTTCGGCACGCCGGAAAACCTCGGCAAGGCCTGGTTCCTCAACTACTGGGGCCAGGACCTGCACAGCTGGACCGACCTGCCGCGCCCGGACGGCGCCCAGAGCACAGGCTACAAGCTGGAGTGGTCGCGCTGGAGCCAGCTGCGCGTCACCGACTTCCTCACCTGGCAGGCCGGGCTGATCCGCGAATGCGCGTCGCCGCGCCAGTTCGTCACGCACGATTTCGCCGGCTCCATGCACGCCGACGTCGACGAGGTGGACGTGGCGCGCGCGCTCGACACGCCGGCCGTCAACATCTACCACTGGGGCCAGCGCGAGTGGTACAACGGCGCCGAGCAGACGCTGCAGGCCGACTTCACCCGCTCGCTCAAGCGCGGCAACTTCCTGGTCACCGAGACCAACGCCCAGACCACCGACTGGTCCTCCTCGTTCCAGTACCCGCCGTACGACGGCCAGTTCCGCGAGGACGTCTACACCCACCTGTCGAACGGCGCCAACATGGTCGAGTACTGGCACTGGGCGTCGATCCACGCCAACCAGGAGACCTACTGGAAGGGCGTGCTGTCGCACGACCTGGAGCCCAACCGCGCCTACGCCGAGATCAGCCGCACCGGCCGCGAGCTGCGCAAGATCGGCCCGCGCCTGGTCAACCTGAAGCTGCACAACGACGTCGCCATCCTGTGGAGCCGCGATTCGCTCAACGCGCTCAACGACATGCCCTTCGCCAAGGACAGCCAGTGGGGCGGCGGCGGCACCAAGGCCGACTACGGCTCGCTGGTGCGCCAGATGCACCGCGCGCTGTACGACCTGAACGTCGGCAGCGATTTCGTGTTCGCCGACACGCAGGACTTCTCGGGCTACAAGCTGCTGATCGTGCCATCGCTGTACGTGGCCGACGAGGCGCTGCTCAAGCGCATCTCCGACTACATCCGCAAGGGCGGCCGGGTGGTGATGACCTTCAAGAGCGGCTTCGCCAACGAGAACGCGGCGGTGCGCTGGACCATGGCGCCGGGTCCGCTGCGCGAGGCGCTCGGCTTCCACTACCAGGAATTCTCCAACCTGGCCCAGCCGCTGGCACTGAAGGGCGATCCCTTCCAGGCGGGCGGCGACAACCAGGTGCGGCACTGGGCCGAGTTCCTGCAGCTGGACACGGCCAAGGCGCTGGCCTGGTACGACCATCCGTTCTTCGGCCGCTGGCCCGCCATCACGGCCAACCAGTACGGCGCCGGCAAGGTGGTCTACGAGGGCACTTATCTGTCGGACAAGCTGCAGAAGGCGGTGTTGCAGTCGTCGCTGCAGGAGCTGGGGTTGCTGGCGCCGGAACGGCAGTTGCCGGACCATGTGCACGAGCGCTCCGGCGTCAACGGCTTCGGCCGCGCGGTGCGCTACTACTTCAACTATTCCGGCGCGGCGGTCAACTTCAACTACCGCCACCAGGCCGGGGTCGATCTGCTGAGTTCGCGCAGCGTGAAGCCGGACCAGGCGATGACGCTCGGTCCGTGGGAACTGGCCATCATCGAGGAAGACGGCCAGGCCGGCCGTCCCGATACTGCGAAGTAGCAGAAAGCCCCGCGCCGTAATGCCGTCCAGTTAAGCTTGAATCGCCGGCCGTCATTCCCGCGAAAGCGGGAATCCATAAGGCGCCTGCAAGACCAGCTCCGCATGGGTTCCAGCTTTCGCGGGAACGACCGTGCTTCACTGAACGGCATTACCCGCCGGCGGGCCTATTTTTCATCAGGCCTTTTTACGGCGCTTCATGCAGGCCAGCAGGCCCAGGCCGGCGCCCAGCATCGCATAGGTGGCTGGTTCCGGCACGGCGCTGACGTCGATGTTGTCGAGCTGGTTGTAGGCGCCCGAGCTCAGGCGCAGCTCGCTGATGCCGTTCTGCGCCATGTTCCAGCTCCCCTCTCCCTGCAGCATGCCGATCTGCTTGCCGTCGGCCGACAGCGTGCTGCCGTCAAGGTAATAGTCGAAGCCGGCCAGGTTGAAACGGCCGCCGCCCACCCGCGTCAGCGTGATGTAGGTGTCGCTGCCGTTCTCGATGCCGTCATGCCAGTTGTAGGTTTGCGGCTCGAACGTGCCATCGCCGATGTGGGCCATGCCGGCCGCCGCGTTCGGCGCGTTCAGGGTCAGCAGGAAGCCAGCCTCCTCGTAGGTCAGGTTGTTGCCGCTGTAGCCCATGTTGGCCGGCAGCTCGCCGCTGTTGCCGTACATGACCAGCTCGGCGATGCCGTTGAAAGTCAGCATGGCGGCGCCGGCGCTGCCGGCCAATGCGCTCAGGCCCGCACCCAGGACCAGGGCGCCGACCAACTTATTCAATTTCATGCGATTCATTTGATTCTCCAGATTGGATGTCATGCGTTGCCGGGCCAGGCGCCTGCGTCGGCGCCTGGCCTCGAAGGTTTAGTAGCTGAACAGCACGCCGCGGCCGCCGCCGCTGACGTACAGGCGTCCCGGCACGTTCTGGTCGGCCGCCAGCGTACTGATGCCGCCGTACTGGTGCTGGTCGTCGTTGAAGCGGGTCCAGCTGACGCCGCCGTCGTCCGAGCGGTACACGCCCCACACGCCGTTGATCACGCCGGCCACGTACACCGAGGCAGAATACTGGGCGCCGGCCGGCGCCTTGCCCAGCGCGATGGAGGTCGCGCCGTACACGTCAGGCTGGAACTGCGACTGTCCCCAGATCGGCGCGGTCGCGCTCAGCCTGGTCCAGGTCGCGCCCGCATCGAGCGAATGCAGGATGCTCTTGCCGTCCGTGACCCAGACGTCGCCTTCCGCCTTCGGATTGACCGCGATCGACGTCGCGTAGAAGTCGGCCGTCCACGAGTTGGCCGCGAACGTGGCGCTCTCGGTGAAGCTGTGGCCGCCGTCGGTCGAGGTGTAGAAATGCGGCGTTTCCGACCACTGCGCCCACCACGCGCCGCCCGAGTTGTAGGCGTACACCTTGTTCGGGTTCTTGCGGTCGGCCGCCAGATGGTAGGCGCGATCGATGCCCACGTGGGCCAGGGCCGGCAGATTGGTGTAGGTCCAGGTCGCTCCATTGTCGGTGGTGTAGGCCGGCGCCGCATGGGACGGCGCCCAGACCACGTTGTTCAGCTTGGTCACGGCAAGGTTGCCCGCGCCGTTTTCATTGGGCAGCGCGTCCGGATGGTTGGTCGCGAAGCCTTGCCAGGTCACGCCGGCATCGGTGGAATAGGCGGCGGCCACGGTGCTGTTCCACACGTGGCTGCCGGTGGTGACCATGTAGGCCGGATTGGACCAGGCCATGTCCGAACTGAAGGTGGAGTTGAACATGCCCCACGAGCCGCGCACCGGCGACTTGAGCAGTTCCGTCTGGACCGAGGTGCCGACGTCGCCCGCGCTGCGCAGCAGCGTGTAGCTGGCGCCCGGCGGCGGCGCCATCAGGGCGGAGGTCGCGGTTTCCTCGATGCCGACCGAGGCGTCGGTCCAGGTCGGCTTGGCCGCCGAGGCGTTGCGGGTTTCCCACACGCCGCCGCCATGCACATGCAGGATGTGCTCGGGATTGTTCGGGTCGATCTCGACGTCGTCGGTCCAGCCCGAGAAGCCATTGTTGGCGGGCACGTGCGGCGCCGCCGCGGCGATCTCGCGCCAGCTCAGGCCGGCGTCGTCCGACAGCTGCACCACCGGCTGGCCTTCATAGTTGCCCCACGAGTTGGTCACGCCCAGCGCGATGCGGGTGCCGGCGCCGGTGCCGGACACCGACAGGCCGCCCATGCCGAAGTTGACCCACTGCTGGGCATCGTATTGCTTCAACAGCGTCCAGTGGGCGCCGTCGAATTTGTACAGGCGCGACGGGCCGCCGGCGCCCGGGCCGGAGGTCTTGGTGAAGGCCACGTACAGCATGCCGTCCTTGTTGCGCACCATGTGCGGCAGGTAGAAGCCGGCCACGTCGGCGGGAGTGGCGATGCCGCTCCAGGTGGCGCCGCCGTCGGTGGTCTTGTACATGGCGTAGGCCAGCCCCGCCACGGCGGCGTAGTCCGGCGCGACGGCCGTGTAGATGGTCTGGGTGGCGTTGCCGGTGCCCTTGGTGTCGGTGTCGAACAGCACCTGTTCGAAGCCGACCACGCCGTTCTGAGGGACGGCGTTGATTTCACTCTTGCTCATGTTGTGCGTCGACAGCGACGCCACCTGGCTCCAGGTCTGGCCGTGGTCGCTGCTCTTCCACATACCGCTGGCGCGGGTGGCGTAGAACAGGATGGCCGGCTGGTTCGGGTCGACCATCAGGCGTTCGCCGACGGCGCGGGCCGGACTGTTGCTGCCCGCCGAGAACGGCAGCTTGACGTATTGCCAGCTGTCGCCGCGGTCGGTGGAGATGTACAGGCGCGCGTCGGCGTTTTCCGACAGGTACATGCCGGTGCTCATGTAGACGCGCTGGTCGTCGTTCGGATCGAGCGCCATCGATTCGCTGCCGTGATAATAGCCCTCGGCGGCGCCGAAAGCGTCGGTGATCGGCAACCAGGCCTTGGTGGCGGCATCCCAGCGGTAGGCGCCGCCCATGTCGGTGCGCGCATACAGCACGTCCGGACTGGTCGGATGATAGATCAGGCCGGGCACGTAGCCGCCGCCGCCGAACTTCACGCTGCCCCATCGGGTCGCCGCCGGCGCCTTGGCCGCGCCGCCCATCGTCAGGCGGGCCGCCGTCTGGTTGGCCTTGCCGCTGTCGCTGCCGCTGCCGCTGCCGCCGCAAGCTGCCAGCATGGCTGCCAGCAGGCCGGTCGCGGCCGCAATTTGTCTCTTATTCATATTTTTTTAACTCCAGGAAAAGTGGTGTAACGACGAACAAAGGCCGGGCCGCGCCACGTCTGGCGCGGCCCGGGTACTGCTTCTGCAATGGCTAGCCGACCAGCTGGCGGACGTACTGCGTATGGTCGGGCATGGCGTCGACGGTTTGCGCAATGACCTTGCGCAGCTGGTGGTAGTGCGCGTGCAGCTTGTGCAGATCCATGAAATTGATGAGCGGGTCGTCGACCTTGGGCACCACGCCCAGTCCCGCCAGGATCGAGATATGCGACGACACCGAAAACCCGTCGCGGTCGATGATGGCGACGCGCCCGGTTTCGCGGAACAGCTCGATCTGGTGCCTGAGCGTGTCCGGTATCGGCATGTCGGCGCAATAGCGCCAGAACTCGGAATCGGTGCGGCCGGTCAGCTTGTAGTGCAGGACGATGAAGTCGCGCACGCTCTCGTAGCGGTAGGCGACCAGACGGTTGAACTGGTCGGCCAGCTCGGGGCGGAAGTCGCGGCCGGGAAAATACTGCAGCAGCCAGCCGATGGCGTTTTCAATGATGTTGATGCTGGTCGATTCCAGCGGCTCCAGAAAGCCGCTCGACAGGCCGATGGCGACGCAGTTCTTGATCCAGGACTTGCGGCGGCGGCCGGTGGTGAAACGCAGCTGGCGCGGATCGTCGAGCGCGCGGCCGTCCAACCCTTCGAGCAGCACGCGCGAGGCCTCGGCGTCGGTGCTGAAGCCGTCGCAGTAGACGTGGCCGTTGCCGGTGCGGTGCTGCAGCGGGATGCGCCAGGTCCAGCCGGCGCCCTTGGCGGCCGACACGGTGTACGGGGTGAGCCGCCCGGCGCTCTCGCACGGCACGGCCTGCGCGCAGTTACACGGCAGCATGGCGCTCCAGTCGTCGTAGCCGGCCTGGTAGACGCCTTCGATCAGCAGGCCGCGGAAGCCCGAGCAATCGATGAACAGCTCGCCCTCGACCCGGCGGCCGTCGCGCAGTTTGACGGCGACGATGTTGCCGCTCTGCGGATGCTGTTCGACCCCGGTGATGTAGCCCTCGATCCGGGCCACGCCGCGCGCCATCGCGTAGTCGCGCAAGTGGGCGGCGTACAGGCCGGCGTCGAAATGGTAGGCGAAGGAATAGGCGTTGCCGGCGGAAGGCTGGCCGCCGGTGGGCGGCGCGAAGCGGTGCTTGCGGGCCATGACCGCCGCCACCGACCAGTCCTCGTAGGACGGCATGTCCTTGATGTTGCGCTCAAGGCGCTGCCAGTACAGGTAGGAGGAGCGGTATTCGATGTCCGGGCCGAAGTCGCCGAAGCCGTGGAAAAAACGGTTGCCGAGCCGGCCCCAGTCCCTGAATTCGATGCCGAGCTTGAAGGTGGCCTTGGTCCTGGCGACGAATTCGACCGGGTCCAGGCCGAGCGCCTGGTTGAAGTAGCGGATGGTCGGCAACGTCGCCTCGCCCACGCCGACCGTGCCGATTTCCGGCGACTCCACCACCGCGATTTCGCAGGTGTGGCCCAGCTTGAGCGCCAGCGGCGCGGCGCTCATCCAGCCGGCGGTGCCGCCGCCGACGATCACGATCTTTCGAATAGCCTGGTCAGCCATCTCTCCCCCTTATAGTTATGATATTTCCGGACGTCTCTGGTCCGTGACGACATCTTAGGCACAAAGTCGCGGTGCACGAATTATAAAAACCACCAACCAGGGACATCATTTATCTCAACCGCCCTGGCCGCCGTTACCGGCACGTTGCGGCGGTGATAAGATCGGCCGAAACCAAGGGAAATGACCATGAAATCTCCATACCTGTGCCGCACCGGCATCGCTGCGGCCGTGGCCCTGGGCCTGTCCATGCATGCCCTCGCCGGCCCGGCCGGCGCCGATGCCGGACTGCGCGCCAGGCAGCTGCTGGCGCGCATGACGCTGGAAGAAAAAGCCAGCCAGCTCCAGCATGATTCGCCGGCCATCGCGCGCCTGGCCATTCCGGGCTACGACTGGTGGAACGAAGGCCTGCACGGCGTCGCGCGCGCCGGCAACGCCACCGTCTTCCCGCAGGCCATCGGCCTGGCGGCGACCTGGAACCATGCGCTCATCGAACGGGTCGGCGACACGGTCGCCACCGAGTTCCGCGCCAAGTACCTGGAGACGGTCGCGCCCGACGGCGGCACCGGCATCTACCGCGGCCTGACGGTGTGGTCGCCCAACGTCAACATCTTCCGCGACCCGCGCTGGGGCCGGGGCCAGGAGACTTACGGCGAAGATCCCTACCTGAGCTCGCGCATCGGCGTCGCCTACGTGCGCGGCCTGCAGGGCGACGATGCCGGCGCCCCCAAGGTCTCGGCCACGGTCAAGCATTTCGCCGTGCACAGCGGGCCCGAGGCGGACCGCCACCGCGACGACATCCATCCGTCGCCGCGCGACCTGACCGAAACCTATCTGCCGGCCTTCCACGCCGCCGTCACCGAAGGCAAGGCGCTGTCCGTCATGTGCGCCTACAACGCGGTGGACGGCGTGCCGGCCTGCGCCAACGAGCACCTGCTCAAGGACACCCTGCGCGGCGCCTGGCAATTCCAGGGCCACGTGGTGTCCGACTGCGGCGCGGTGGCCGACATCCACACCGAAGGCGCGCACCACTACAGCGCCACGCCCGAGCAGGCGGTGGCGGCCGCCATCAAGGCCGGGACCGACGTGTTCTGCGAATTCGGCGGCGCGCCGACGGCGGCCGGCGCCACCACGGTGCGCGCCGTGCGCCAGGGCCTGCTGGCCGAGGCCGACGTCGACCGCGCCGTGCTGCGCCTGCTCGAAGCGCGCATCCGCCTCGGGCTGCTGGAAGCGCCGGGCCAGCGCCCGTTCCAGCAGATCGGCGCCAAGGATTACGACACCGCGGCCCACCGCGGCCTGAACCTGGAGGCGGCGCGCCAGTCGCTGGTGCTGCTGAAAAACGACGGCCTGCTGCCCCTGCAACGGGCGCCGCGGCGCATCGCCGTGATCGGCCCGAACGCCGACAGCGTCGATGCGCTGGTCGGCAACTACAACGGCACACCGTCGCACCCGGTCACCGTGCTGCAGGGCCTGCGCGCCCGGTTCCCGAAGGCGCAGGTGGACTACATCGAAGGCACCGGCTGGGTCGCGCCGCCGCTGCAGGACGTGCCGGCGTCCAACCTGTGCCTGGACGCAGCCTGCACCCGGCCTGGCGTCAAGCTGGAACGCTACGACAACCTGGCGCTGGAGGGCGCCCCCGCAACCGTCGAGACCGTCGCCCGGGCCGCGTTCAAATGGGGCTGGCCCAACGCCTACGACCGCAAGAGCTCGGCGCGCTGGAGCGGCTACCTGCGCGCCAGCGAAAGCGGCGTCCACAATTTCCGCCTGAAGAGCAACCAGGGCTACCGCATCCGCGTCGACGGCCAGCTGGTCACCGACCTGTGGGACCTGGCCTGGCCGACCTCGAAAACCGAACTCAGCCTCACCGCCGGCCAGGTCTACCGGATCGAGATCGAGGCCCAGCAGACCGGCTGGGACGGCGAGCAGCAGCTGCAATGGACCAAGCCCAGCTTCGACGACACGGCGGCGCTGGAAGCGGCCCGCCAGGCCGACCTGGTGGTCTACGTCAGCGGCTTGAACTGGCAGCTGGAGGGCGAGGAGATGACGGTGCACGCGCCCGGTTTCGCCGGCGGCGACCGCACCAGCATCGACCTGCCGGCGCCGCAGGAAGCGCTGCTGGAACGGCTGGGCGCGCTAGGCCGGCCGCTGGTGCTGGTCAACATGAGCGGCAGCGCCATGGCGCTGAACTGGGCCGACGGCAAGGTGCCGGCCATCGTGCAGGCCTGGTATCCCGGCGGCGAAGGCGGACAGGCCGTCGCCGAACTGATCGCCGGCGACTACAGCCCGGCCGGCCGCCTGCCCGTGACGTTCTACAAGGCCGCCGCCGACCTGCCGCCGTTCAAGGACTACGGCATGCGGGGACGCACCTACAAATACTTCAAGGGCCAGCCGCTCTACCCCTTCGGCCACGGATTGAGCTACACGCACTTCAGCTATGCGGCCGGCGCGGCCACGCCGAAGCCGGTCTGCGCCGGCTGCGGCCTCACGCTCACGGTCGACGTGAAGAACGACGGCCGGCGCGCCGGCGACGAGGTGGTGCAGGTGTACGTGACGCGGCCCGGCGACGCCGCGCCCAACAGCACGCTGGTCGGCTTCACCCGCGTCGCGCTGAAACCGGGCGAAACGCGCAAGGTGAGCTTCAAGCTGGAGGGCAAGGCCTTGAGCACGGTGGACGCGGCCGGCAGGCGCAGCGTCGAGGCCGGGCCCGCCACCGTGTGGATAGGCGGCGGGCAGCCGGCCGGGGCCACGGTGGCGCGGGCGTCGTCCGGCGTCAAGCTGCGGCTGACCGTCAGGGGCCGGCGCAGCCTGCCGCCGTTCTGAGGGTCGCCGCTTAAGGCGTCGTTGCCTGCACGGCGACCACCACAATCGACTTGGCCGGCAGTTTCATGACCAGCCTGCCGCCCTTGGCCGTGGCCGCGAACGGCGCCGGCTTGACCGCCTCCGGCGCCGCGAAGCTGTTGTGGGCATCCATCGCGGCGGCGGTCAGCACCGTGCCGGACGCCGAGGCCGCCGCAGCGCCGGCGATGTCGACGGCCACCTCGGCCAGCTCCCGCGGGTTGGTGTTGACCAGCGCCAGATACAGCCGGCCGTCCTTGCCGCGCGCGGCCGAGGCGCTGACGGCCGGGATGCTGACGTCGCCGTAGCTGTACTGCGGATTGTTCGCCAGCCGCACCGGCACCGACGTCGCGTCCTGGAACGGCACGTACATGCTGAACGCGTGATAGGTCGGCGTCAGCACCATCCTGGCGCCGTCGGTGCGTATCATCGCCTGCAGCACATTGACCATTTGCGCGATGCTGGTCATGCGCACCCGGTCCGCATGGGCGTGGAAGATGTTGAAGTTGAGCGCGGCCACCATGGCGTCGCGCAGCGAGTTCTGCTGCACCAGGAAGCCCGAGGTGCTGCCCTCCTCCGTATCGTACCAGGTGCCCCATTCGTCGACCACGAAGGCCAGCTTGTTCTGCTTGTCGTGCTGGTCCATTCTGGCGACGTTGTTGGCGATGAAGCCCTCCATGCGCTGGGTCTGCCGCAAGGTCGCGATCCAGCGGCCTTCGTCGAAGCCGAGCGCGCCGTACTTGCCCTGGCTGTCGGCGCCGGGCGAGGTGTAGTAGTGGAAGGAGACGCCATCCAGGCGCCCCTGGACCTTCGAACTCAGGTAGTCGGTCCAGCCGGTGTCGTCGTCGTGCCCGCCGGCCGCGATGAACTGGGTGTTGCCCGAGGCCGGATGCACGAAGCTGGCGTAGCGCCGGTATTCGCGGGCATACTGCTCGACCTGCATATTGCCGCCGCAACCCCAGGCTTCGTTGCCGATGCCGAAAAACGCCACCTTGTACGGCGCCGGATGGCCGTTGCGGGCGCGCAGCGCGGCCAGGCTGGACTTGCCGCCGGCCGTCAGGTACTCGACCCACTCGGCCATTTCCTGCACGCTGCCCGAGCCGAGATTGCCGTTGACATACGCGTCCGCACCGAGCTGCTCGACCAGTTCGAAAAACTCGTGCGTGCCGACGGCGTTGTCTTCATCCACGCCGCCCCAGTTGGTGTTGATGCGCACCGGCCGCCCGGCGCGCGGGCCGATGCCGTCGCGCCAGTGGTACTGGTCGGCGAAGCAGCCGCCCGGCCAGCGCACCACCGGCACGTGCAGCGCCTTCAGCGCGCCGACCACGTCGTTGCGCCAGCCACGGGTGTTGGGAATGCCGGACTCCGGCCCCACCCACAAGCCGCCATAGATGCCGGTGCCCAGGTGTTCGGCGAACTGGCCATACACGTACTTGCTGATGACCGGCCCCGGCTTGGCGGACTCGATCGTGACGCTGACCTCGGCCGCCGCCGGCAGGCAGGCGATCACGGCGGCCGCCAGCGCGGAAGTCTTGATGATTTTCATGCTGGTCTCCCGTTGTTCAATAGCTCCCCATCCTGACCTTCAGCGTCACTGGCTGTCCGGTGAAGTTGAGGCCGTGGTCGGTCTGGTCGCCGTTCCAGTTGCGCTCCATGACCCACTTGCCCTGTTCATCGAAATGCCCTTCCTCGACGCGGGCGTACATATACGGCTTGCCCGCGTTGGCGCCGCTGGCCTCGAGATGGATGCGCACATGCTGGCCGAACAGCACGAACTCGTTGTCGCCGATCTGCGCCACCGCCACGCCGCCCGACGGCGATTCCGTGCCCGGCGGCGAGTCGGTGATGTGGGCCGGATCGGGCTGGCCGCCCAGCTGCCACTCGCGGAACGAAGCCTTGATATTCCAGCCCTTGAACGTCAGGCTCTGCGGCGTGCGCGCCTCGGTTTCGGCCAGGCCGTCGGTGCGGCCCTCCAGCGCCCAGCGCGCCCATTGCCCGGCCATCGGGCGGAACGCCTGGTAGATCTTGCCGAAGGGCTCGGCCATGGCCTTGTCCTTCAGCTTGGAGCCCAGCGGATAATTGCTGTAGTCGGCATAGTCGACGCCGAACGGCGCCACGCCGATCGCGCCGCGCCCCAGGATCTGGAACACGTAGCGCGCGTAGTGCCGGGCATTGCCCATCTCCGGCACGAACAGCGCGTTGTCGCGGCGCTTGAACTGCGCCAGCGTGGCCGCCACCTTGTTCGACTCCGAGAGGTAGATGTCCGGCGCGACCACGTCGATGTGCGGCGCGGCGGCCTTGTAGATATCGATCACGTCAAAGCCCGGGCCGCCGCTGGCGAAGTTCCCCTTCCACGGCGCCATGGCCTCGACCGGATCGCGCAGCGCGTTGTTGACGTACATCGGCAGGTCGTACACCGCGCGCCCGGCCTTGGCGACCTGCTCGATATGGCTGGCGATCGCATACGCGTGGAAATACTCGTCGGCATACGGGCCGTAGACTTCCGACCAGCTCCCGCTGGCCGCGCCCGGCACTGGCGACTTCTTGCGCGCCAACACCGCCGCCGGCACCGGCTGGCGGAATGCGGCCTCGGCCTTCGGGCTGAAGTCGCGCACGGTGCCGTAGGTGCCGACCTCGTTTTCCACCTGCACCATGATCACGGTGTGCTCGGCCGCATCGATGCGCTTCAGGTGGCCCATCAGGGCGACGAAGGCCCTGGTGTCGGCCTTGGTCGTCGCTTCGCTCAGCGGCGACAGGCAATAGCTGTACTTGCCGTCCTTGTCGATCATGCGCGGGAAGCGCTGGTTGTCGAACTTGACCCACTCGGGCGTGTAGGCCGGCCCGGTGTTCTTCCAGGTGCCGAACCACAACAGCACCAGCCGCACCTGGTTCTGGCGCGCCTCGGCCACCAGCGTGTCGACGTAGCTGAAATCGAACTTGCCCTCGACCGCTTCGATCTGTTCCCACGCCACCGGAATCTCCAGCGTATTGGCGTGGGCGTCCTTGACGGCGTCCCAGACCTGGGCCAGCGCGGCCGGATAGTTACTGGAATTGTGCGCCTGCACGCCCAGCATGATGTAGGGCTGGCCGTCGACGATCAGCGCGTGGCGGCCATCGTTTTGCACCAGGCGCGGCAACGCGCCGGACGACCCGGCGCCTTGCGCCCCAGCGGAGCAGACAGCCAGTGCGCACAGCGCGCCGAGCATACGGAGGGAGGTCTTTTTCATCGGGTCACCTTGACGATGGCGGCGATCACGTCGGGGTCCAGCTGGGCGCCCGTCTTGCGGTCTATCATGCCGCCGGTGTCCCAGTAGACCGGGACCAGCCCGTGCCGGTAGGCCGACTGCGTGATGTACTGGTCCCAGGCCTTGCGGTAGACCTCCATGCCCGGATACGCGGCCTTGATGCCGGCGCCATACTCGCCCAGCAACACCGGCACGCCCCGGTCGGCGAAGGCGGTCTTTATCTTCTGGAATTCGGCGTCGGCCCACGCCTCGTTGGCCCAGGTCTCCACCGCGGCCGGGTCGGTCGCCTGCGCGCCCCATTGCCAGATCGTGCTCTTGTCGTCGAGCGTGAAATGGAAGGGATCGTAGTAATGCACCTCCATGAACAGGCGGTTGGCGACGGTATCCTTGGGCACGGTGTTGGTCGCGGCAGAGCTGTCGATATTGGTGAAGTAGCCCTGCACCACCAGATGGCGCAGCGCATTGTTGCCGCCGGTGGCGCGCACCGCGTTCACGAAGGTCTGGTTGAAACTGTTCTGCACGGCCGCGTACTCGGCGGTCGGCGCGCCATACGTGTTGTCCTGGCCGACCTCGTTGCTGCCGGCGAACAGCAGGGTGTCGTCGTCGTTTTTGAAGGTGCTGGCGATCTGCGTCCAGAAGCGCGTCAGCTTGTCATTGATCGCGGCCTGCCGGTCGTAGGTGGTGTGATTCATCCAGCCGCCGTCCCAGTGGATGTTGATGATGGTGTACAGGCCGGCGGTGTGCGCGTAGTCAACCACCTGGCGCACATGGGCCAGCCAGGCCGCGCTGATGTTGTTGCCGGCGTCGGCATACTGGGTCCACGAAACCGGGATGCGCACGGTCTTGAAGCCGGCCGCCTTGTAGGCGCTCATCAGCGCCTGGGTCGGCACCGGATTGCCCCATGCGGTTTCATTGGGCAGCGCTTCGAGCGTGTTGCCCAGATTGATGCCGGGCGACATCAGCTTCGCCAGCTCCGTGCTGGTCAGGGCGCGCATGCCGCTCGCGGCCGGGGCAGGAGCGGGCTGCACGGTCGCCGTGGCGGCGGCGGCCGGGTCCGACACCGCGGCGCCGCCGCTGCAAGCGGTAACGCCGGCGGCGAGCAGCAGCGACGTGGTCAATGCGATTGCACAGGAATGTTTCATTGAATTGGGTCTCCTTCTTCTCAGTGATGGCATTCTGCAAGCGCCGCCTTGATGCGGCAATTACAAAAAGGATCAAAGCCGTGACTGAAAATGGACAAGCAACTCAGCGTTGCCAGCGCACGACGATCCGCGCCTGGTCACGCATGCGCTGCAGCTCCGGCTCGCCGCCTGCCGCCAGCAACGCTTGCAGCGCGGCGAATCCGGCGACAGGCCTGAAGCCGGCCTGCCCGTCCCGCCCGGCGCCGATGATGACGTCGCGCGGACGCAGGCCCGCCGCCTCGCCGCCACTGCCGGCCAGCACCGACAGCACCCGCAGGCCGCTCGCCGTGCCCAGCCCGGCTGCCGACTGTTCGCCCAGGGTCTCGACCGGCTTGGGCAGCAAGCCCTCCAGTGTTTGCGCGCCCTGCCGCGGCGCGCTGGCCGTTGTGCTGGAGGCCGGCAGCGGATAGGCCGGCGTGGCGGCCAGCGCCTTCAGCCGCGCGGGGCGCACGCCGAAGTCGTGCATCGGAAAATTGACGAAGCCGATGCGCGCCGCCAGCGCGGCGTTGGTGACGCTGTAGTCGCCCTCGGCCGGCGCGGCAAAGCGCGGATCGCCGGCCACCGAGCCGGCGTCGGTGCCACGCGCCTGCGCTTCGACCAGGGCGGCCGCGCCGGTGAACAGGTTGCGGTCCACGCTGCGGCCCCAGCGCTCGATCTCGATCGGCTGGTACGGCGCCATGACGACGTTCGCTTCGAACACGTCGCCGCTGTCGGCAAACCATACGTGGGAATGGAAGGTGCCGTTGACCATGATGTTGTTGCGCACGACGCGCGCAAAGCCCTCGCGCAGCTTCAGACCGCCAGCCAGCAGCAGGTTCTGCTCGATCACATAGTTCGAGGCGCCGTCGTCGAGGTCGACGTCCCAGCCGTGGTCGCAGCGGAAGCGGTTGTGGCGCATGACGGTCGGCTCGACCGCGTCCAGCAGCGGCAGGCGCGGATCGGACGCCACGCGGCGCTCCATCTCCTTGCGATCCGGGTCCCAGTAGCGGTCGCGGCCCCAGCTGTTGAAGGCGCCGTGGTCGCCCGATTCGCGCACCGTGTCGAACACGTCGTTGTTGGTGAGGCGGTGGCCGCCCCAATTGCCGTCGCCGATGTTGATGCCGGCGCGCGGCACGTGGTAGATGGAATTGTGGTCGACCGTGATGCGCGCCGCCATGGCGATCTGCACGCCGGCGGCCTGGCGGTCGATCTGGCCGATGTCGTGGATCAGATTGTCCACGGCGACCGAGTCCTGCGGGTAGGCGTCCGAGCGCGGGCCGGGCGCGAGGTCCAGCGCGGCCTGGTCGAGATGTTCGTGGTATTCGTACAGCGGCGAGCGCACCGCCTCCGGGCGGCCGACGAAGGCCAGCGCCGTGCCGCCGATCGCATGGATGTGGTTGCCGCTCAGGCGCACCTGCGCGCTGCGGCCTTCGATGCGGATCAGCGCTTCGTGCGCGCCGGCGCGGAAACCCAGCGCCGGCGGGCGGGCGCCGTCCAGCGGCTTGAAATACAGCCAGCCGTGGCGGCGGTCGTCAAACCATACGCCGGGCGCGTCGAGCTCCTCGAACACGTTCTCGACGTAGCGGTCGCGCTCGCTCGGCGGCATGATGCGGTTATTGCCGACCTGGGCGCCGTAGATCAGGCCGCCGTCGGCGTTCTTGCCCAGGATGGGCACCTGCAGGCCGCCCCAGCTGTTGCCGTGCAGCGCGTGCAGCACGGCGCCGGCCGGATCCTGCCAGCGCGCCACGCGTTCGGCGCTGGTGGCGTCGGCAGCGCCGCCAAAACCGGTCGGCGTCGGGTCGGGGTTCGGATAGCGCGCGCGCAGCAGCGGCTGCCGGCCCAGCCACAGGCGCTGGAATGGCTGGCCGGCATGGCGGGCGCGCCAGATGCCGTCGCGCCACGGCTCCCAGTGCAGCGCCGGCAGCCGGGTCGCGCCGCTCAGCGAATGAACGCCGTTTTCATGGCACGCCCGCTTCCACCAGCACCGGGCCGATCAGGCCGGACGGCTGGTTCGGCTGCGCTTCGACCAGCACGGTGAGCGTGCGCCACGCCGCGCCCTTGGGCAGCAGCAGCGACAACGGCCCGGCTTCCGGCGCGCCCTTCTCGCCCAGTTTGACGCCGTCCAGCCACACCTCGGCCTTGCCGGCGATCTCGCCGAACACCAGGTGCGCGCGGCCGTCGTTGCGGTCGCCGCGCAATCCGAGCGGCGCCCGGTAGGTGCGCCAGCGCAGCGCCTCGGGCGTCTGCTTGAGCGGCGGCGCGCCCCAGGCCCAGCTGTTCATATCGCTATCGGCCAGCATCAGGTTCGGGTCGGGACGCTCGGCCTGCGCCGGCGCAATGCGCCAGCCGCCCACGCGCACCACCGGCTGCGCCTCCGGCACGGCCGGCAGCGGCGCCACCGCCCGCACCGCCAACACCGTCTCGGCCGCTTGCAGACCGTCGGCGCTGGCGCGCAGCGTCAACCCGCCCCGGCCGCCGCGCCGGCTCTGCACGATCACCTGCGCCAGGCCGTTGTAGAGGTCGCGCTCCGGCGCCTTCTCCGACGCATGCGAGTTCGGATCGCCATTGCCGACGCCGATGATGGCGCCGGCGCCGCTCGCTTCGAAGCGCACGTGCAGATTGGCGGTCGGCACCGGATGGCCCTGGGCGTCGACCGCGCTGACCGTCACCGGCACCGCGTCGGCGCCGTCGCCGGCCAGCGCCGCGCGGTCCGGCATGAGCACCAGCCGCGCCGGGGCGCCGCTGGTGTCGACGCTGTCGCGGCCGACCTCGGCGCCCGCGCGCAGCGCCACCGCTTCCAGCCTGCCGGGCGCGTACGCCACTTCGAAGGTGGCCATGTCATAGGGATCGACGTCGCGCTCGCCGATCACGGCGCCGTTCAGCAGCAGCCGCACGCGCGGCGCGTTGCTCGCCACCAGCACCTTGACCGGCTGGCCTTGGCGCCCCGGCCAGGTCCAGTGCGGCGCCAGCTTGACCATGGTGAGGTCCTTGCGCCACAGCGCCTGGCGGATGTAGAACGCCGTCTTGGGGAAGGCGCACAGGTCCAGGATGCCGAAGAAGGACGAGGCGCTCGGCCATTCATGCGGCGTCGGCTCGCCGCGATAGTCGATGCCGGTCCAGACGAAGCCGCCGGCCAGGAACGGCCGCTCGTTGATCAGCTTCCAGCTGCGGCGCTGGGTCTGGCCCCAGCCGGCGGCGTCGTCGTCCAGGCTGGCGACCAGGTGGCGGTTCCAGTCGGTCGTGTAGTCGCCGCGCGACATGAAGGCCGAGGTGTCCTCCGAACTGAACACCGGCTTGTCCGGGTAGGTCTTGTGGAAGTGGTCGTATTCCCACACCTGGTAGTTGATGCCGGCCACGTCGAGCGCCTGCGCGGCGTTCTTGTCGGCGAACAGGCCGGCGTTCATGGCCGCCGTCACCGGCCGGGTCGGGTCCAGCTGCTTGACCGCCGCCACCAGGCGGCGCGCGATCTGGTAGCCGGTCTCGCTGCCCTGCAGCTGCTCCTCGTTGAAGATCGACCACAGGATCACGCTCGGATGGTTGCGGTCGCGCTGCACCAGCCAGCGCAGCTGCGACAGGTAGTCGGCCGACGGATTGAAGTTGCGGTTCTCGTCCATCACCATCAGGCCCAGGCGGTCGGCCAGGTCCACCACCTCGGCGGCCGGCGCATTGTGGGCGTAGCGGATGGCGTTGGCGCCCATCGCCTTCAACTGACGCAGGCGGAATTCCCAGATCGCATCCGGCACGGCGACGCCGACGCCAGCGTGGTCCTGGTGGATCGCCACGCCCTGCAGCTTGACCGGCTGGCCGTTGAGGAAGAAGCCGCGCGCGGCGTCGAAGCGGATGGTGCGGAAGCCGGTGCGCAGCTCGTTGCTGTCGATCTCGGCGGCGCCGTCGCGCAAGCTGGTGCGCACGCGGTACAGCTCGGGATGCTCCGGGCTCCACAGCCTGGGAGCGCGCACCGTCAGCGCGACCTGCGCGCTGGCCTTGCCGAGCGCGCCCACCCGCAGCGGCACGCTGCCATGCGCCACCTCGGCGCCGGCCGGATCGACCACGCGCACGTCGAGCACCGCCTTGCGCGGCGCCTCGGCGCTGCTTTCCACCTGCACCGTCACCGGCAGCGTCCAGCGGCCGTCCTGCATCACCGGGTTGGCGTGCACGCCGTCGGTGGCGATGTGCAGCGCGTCGCGCTTGACCAGCCAGGTGTGGCGGTAGATGCCGGCGCCCTCGTACCACCAGCCCTCCATCACTTCGGCGTCGGCGCGCACGGCGATGGTGTTGACCTCGTCGCCGTAGCGCACATAGGGTGTGATGTCGAGCGCGCGGCCGTTGTAGCCGGACCAGTTGCGGTTGACGACGATGCCGTTGACCCACACCGTGCTGTGGGTGGCGACCGCGTCCAGCTGCAGCTCCAGATGGCGCCCGCGGTCCGAGGCCGGCAGCGTGAAGTAGCGCCGGTACCAGCCGATGCCGCGCGGCCGGTAGCCCTGCGACTTGTTCTGCGCGGCATCGTATGGTCCTTCGACCGCCCAGTCGTGTGGCAGGTCGACGCGGCGCCAGGCGGAATCGTCGTAGTCGGGCTTGGCCGGGCCGTGCGCCTGGCCGGTCTGCGCGCTGAGGTAGCTGGCGCCGTGGCCCTCGATAGCCGGCAGCGCCACGTCGCCCTGCAGGAAGCGCCAGCCGGCGTCCAGCGACAGGCGCTCGGCGGCGTGGGCCAGGCCGCAGGCGAGCAGCGCCAGGATGAGGATGGGTTTGTTAGGCATGGTCGGTCGTCGCGAGGAGGCTTATTCGGCGCTGGCCGGGATCACGGAAAGTTCCGCCGCGTTGGTCGCGCCGCCGCGCCACACCTCGTCGAGCGCGGTGAAGCGGAAGTAGCGCGCGCTCACCGGGGCGCAGCGCGCCTGCTGGCTGTCCGGGTTGTTGCGGATGTTGGCGAAGGTGCCGCGCTCGATGGCGGCGCGCCAGTGCACGCCGTCCTCGCTGGTGTCGAAGCGGAAGTTCTCGACCGTGCCGCCGAGCTGGCCGTCCTGCCGCGGCAGGTAGACCAGGCCGGCGATGCGGTGCGCCTGGCCCATGTCGACCGTGATGGCGTGCGGCAGCTTCACGTCCTCGCCCCAGCTGGTGTTCCAGTAGGTGGCCGGATCGCCGTCGATGGCGAATGTGGCCGGCTGTCTGGCGTCCTCGTTGTCGACCGCCACCACCCTCCAGCCGCGCGGCGACAGGCCGATGAACTCGCGCCGGCCGGCCACGCCGAGGCGTCCGTCCGGCAGCAGCCGCGCGGCCCGCACCACGCCGCTGGCCGCCAGCGCCAGCGGCGCGCCGTACACCGGCGAGCCGGCTACGGGCGCCGAACCGTCGGTGGTGTAGACGATGGTGCCGCCGCCCGGATGGCTGATGGCCACCCTGCCGTCGGCGTCGCGGTCGGCGATGGCCGGCGGCAGCAGCTCGGTCGATTGCAGGTACAGGCCGACCTCGGCCAGGGTCGGCGCCAGCCGCGCGCCGGTGATGCGCACCCGCACGCGGTCGGTGGTCACGGGCGACTGCAGCCGCACCAGGCGGCGGTGGCCGACCGTGGTCAGCTGGTCCGATGCGATCGGCCGGGCCGCGACCCAGGCCGCGCCGTCCCAGGTGTCGATGGCGAACGATTCGATACGCTGGCCGCGCTGGTCCACCGCTTCCTGCAGCGACACCACGTCGAAGCGCGACGGCTTGCGCAGGGCCAGCGTCAGCGTGGCGTCGCCGCGGCCGGGGGCGGCCTGCCACCATGTGTCGAGCTTGCCGTCCAGCGCGGCGCCGGCGGCGTGGCGCGGCGCGGCGCGGTCGGCCGATGCCCTGGCGCCGGCCGCCAGGTCGGTGGCGAAGGTGGCGCGCACGATCTCGCCCACCTGGCCCAGCGCGGCGACCTGGTCGTCCGGCAGCAGGCCGCGCCGGTCGGGCGACAGGTTCAGGATCAGGTTGCCGTTGCGGCCGATCGACGAATAAAAGATGTCCACCAGCTGCGTGACCGGACGCGGGCGCTTGTCGCGGGCCCAGAACCACTGGCCGTTGGCCAGCATGGTGACGTTGGTCTCGGCCGGATACCACCACAGGTGCGCGCCCGGCTTGAGCTGGTCGCGGCCGCCGAGGTCGCCGTGCATGTCGGGCCAGCGGAACTGTTGCGGCGCGGCCGGCAGCGGGACCACGCTCCATTCGGTGGTGCGGCCGTAGCCGCTTTCGGTGCCGACCCAGCGCACATCGGGCCCCTTGCCCATGATGACGGCCTGCGGCTGCAGTTTGCGGATCAAGTCGTACCATGCCCCGTAGTCGTAGGTTTCCGCCACGCTCGGGTCGGGATTGGCGCCGTCGAACCACACCTCGTGCACCGGGCCGTATTGCGTCAGCAGCTCGTACAGCTGGTTGAGGAAGTAGCGGTTGTAATCGTTGACCCGGTAGCGGTAGCTGTGGAAGCCGGGCGTCGGCGCGCGGCCCCTGGACGGGTCGCTCTGGAAGCTGGCCGGGTCGGTGGGGATGGCCGACATCACAGCCGCGCTGCCGTTGCCGTAGTAGCCGGCCGGGTTGGACGGGTTGGTCTTGAGCTGGTACAGGTCGGCCGGCGACAGGTAGATGCCCAGCTTGACGCCGGCCGCGCGCGCGGCGTCGGCCACCTCGCGCACCAGGTCGCCCTTGCCGCCGCGCCACGGGCTGGCGGCGGACGAGTGCGCCGTGTAGCGGCTCGGCCACATGGAGAAGCCGTCGTGGTGCTTGGCCACCAGCACGATCATCTTGCCGTCGAACTGCTTGACCGCGCCCAGCCACTGGCGCGCGTCGAGCGCGCCGGGGTTGAACAGCGACGGCGACTCGCGCCCGCTGCCCCACTCCACTTCATTGAAGGTGTTGACGCCGAAGTGCAGGAAGAAGGTGCGCTCGAGCCGCATCCAGGCGCTCTGGTTGGGGCGCGGCAGCACCTTGGCCGCCTTCTCGGCCATCACGGCGGCGCTGTCGCCGGCGCCGATCACCTGCTCCGTCGCGTAGGGAATCGGGCCGGTCGCGGGCGCCGCCGCCAGCGGCAGGCAGACGGACGCGAGCGCGCTCAGGCACAGGTGCTGGATATTCCGCATGGGGTTGGTCTCCTGATTCTATTTTTTGATGTTGGCGGCGATGCTAGCACCGGCCGCCGGCGTGCGGCGCAGCCGCCGGTACGGCTGAGAAATATCGTTCCGCCGCTTGGTGATTTCCATAACGGCGACGGTGCCGCTCAATTTCACCGCGCCTTTGGCGGTTTTCATGATTGCGACGCCCGCCGGGTTTGATCACACTGAAATCCAGCTGCCCGCTTCGGCATCACCTGGGCAGTTCCCGCGTGGCCAATTGAAGACCAGAGGAGACCCCCAGAAATGAAAAAACCATTGCTGTACAACGCACTGTTGTTGTCGCTGTTTGCCGCCAACATCATCGCCATGCCGGCGCAGGCGGCCGCACCGGCCTATAGCTGGAACAACGTCAAGATCGGCGGCAGCGGCTATGTGCCCGGCATCATCGCCCACCCCGGGCAGCAGGGCCTGTTCTACGCGCGCACCGACGTCGGCGGCGTCTACCGCTACAGCGCCGCCAGCCGCACCTGGACCCCGCTCAACGACGCGATCTCGTCGGCGCAGTTCAGCATGAGCGGCATCGACGCCATCGCCGTCGACCCGCGCGATCCGAACAAGCTGTACGTGGTCGGCGGCATCTATTACAGCGGCGGCAACGCCGTGCTGATGATCTCCAACAACCAGGGCACTACGTTCACGCAGGTGCCGCTGAGCTTTACGGCCGGCGGCAACGAGCACGGCCGGCAAGTGGGCGAGCGCCTGATGGTCGATCCCAACCTGGGCTCGGTGCTGTTCTACGGCACCGGCAATTACGCGGGCAACGGCGGCAAGAACGGGCTGTGGAAGAGCAGCAACGGCGGCACCAGCTGGTCCCAGGTGAGCGGCTTCCCTGCGCTGTCGAACGACAGCAGCGGCGCCGGCGTCTCCTTCGTCGCCTTCCACAAAGGTTCCGGCGCCGCCGGACAGGCCACGCCGATCATCTTCGCCGGCATCAACACCAAGACCGCCGAGCAGACCGGCTCCAAGCTGTACCAGAGCACCGACGGCGGCAACACCTGGTCGCCGATCTGGGGCGGGCCGGGCGGCCTGCTGCCGCAACGCGGCCAGATCGGGCCGGACGGCAACCTCTACATCACGTTCGCGGCCTGGACCAGCAACGTCGACGGCAACGGCAAGGTGTGGGAGCACTACGGGCCCGACGGACTGACCAAGGGCCAGGTGTGGAAGTACAACATCGCCAACAAGCAGTGGGCCTATATCACGCCGTGGAGCAGCAACAACAGCAATGGCGAATACAGCTGGGGTTTCTCCGGCCTGTCGGTCGATCCCAGCCATGCGGGCCGGCTGATGGTCAACACCATCGACCGCTACGACTCCCAGGGCGAGACCGCCTATGTGTCCAACGACGGCGGCGCCAGCTGGACCGACCTGGTGGCCACGGCCAGCTTCGACAGCAGCGCGGCGCCGTGGAACACGGTGTACGGCCCCATCCACAACCTGGGCAACTGGAGCGCCTCGGTGCTGGACCCGTTCAACACCGGCCACGCCTTCGTCACATCCGGCGGCGGCGTCATGGAGAGCAACAACCTGACGGCCGCCAATCCGACCTGGGCCTACGGCGAGAACGGCATCGAGGAAACCGTGCTCAACGTGCTGATCTCGCCGCCGCCGAACCAGTACGGCTCGACGCCGCTGATCAGCGGCGGCGGCGACGTCTGCGGTTTCGTCCACGCCAGCGTGACCACGGCGCCCGGCCTGTCGTTCTCGAATCCGACCTGCAACAACGTCACCAGCATGGACTACGCGAAGACCAACTCCACCCTCGTGGTGCGGGTCGGGGAAGACGCCTACAACGCCGTCAAGCACTACGGCGCCATCTCGTGGAACGGCGGCTACAGCTGGAGCCCGTTCAACAGCAACGGCACCGCCATCGACGGCGGCGGCAATATCGCGGTCAACGCCGACGGTTCGGCCATCCTGTGGGCGCCCAAGGACGCGCCGCCGGCCTACTCCAACAACAACGCCTATTCGTGGAACTCGCTGAACGGCGCGCTGCCGAACAACGTGAAGATCGTCGCCGACGGCTACCACGCCAAGCTGTTCTACGCCTACCAGCGCGAGACGGGGGCGTTCTACACCAGCAGCGACAAGGGCGCGAGCTGGGCCGCCACCAATGCCGGCCTGATCGCATGGGGCGACCAGCTGGTCGCGCCGGCCGGGCTGGGCGGCGATGTCTGGCTGGTCACCTACACCGGCCTGTATCACACCTCGACCTCGGGCTGGGGCGCCTGGGTCAAGGCGCCGGGCGTCACGCAGGCCGGGGCGCTGGGCTTCGGCAAGGCGGCGCCGGGCGCCAGCTATCCGGCCATGTATGTGGAAGGCACGGCCGGCGGCGTGTGGGGCATCCACCGCTCCATCGACGGCGGCAACACCTGGCTGCGCATCAATGACGACCAGCACCAGTGGTACGGCACCAACCACGTGATCAGCGGCGATCCGAAGACCTACGGCACGGTGTACATCGGCACCAACGGCCGCGGCATCCTGTACGGCACCTCGGCCAATTGACGGCCGGCCGGGCAAGCGCCCCGCCGTTGCGGCGGGGCGCCGGTTGCCGGACTCACCTGGCCAGCAGCTCGACGCCCAGCGGTTCCAGCCGCAGCGTGCCCGACCACTGCTTGCCGCCCAGCAGGCCCGTCATGGCGCCGTCGATCGCCACGTCCTTGGCCTCGCCGGTGGTGTTGACGTACAGCGTGCGGCCCTCGACCGTGCGGGCGTAGACCCCGTCCGGCGTCTTCGGGCCCGGCACGATGCCCAGGCTGGCGTACAGCTGGCGGTACAGCGGCCGCATGAGCTGCGGCTGGGCCGGCGTGGCGACGTAGATCGCCCGGCCCTTGCCGTAGCTGTTGACGGTGATCGCCGGCGGCGTGCCGTCGACATTGGTGAAGCGCGCCAGCGCCTGCGCGGTGGACGGCTCCAGCACCTCGTAGTGGCCGATGCTGCCCCGGACTTCCTCGTCGCCGATCTTGGTCAGCAGCGTGCCGCCGTTGTAGAACTCGTTGGTGCGCAGGCCGAACACGTCGGTCAGGCGGCCCGGCAGCGGCGTGTTGAACCACTGGTTGTGCGCGTCGACCTTGTCCGATAGCGCGGTCATGATCACCGTGCCGCCGTCGCCGACGAACTTGCGGATGGCATCGGCGCTGGCCTGGTCCATCAGGTACAGGCCCGGCACCACGAGCAGGCTGTAGCGGCTCAGGTCCTCGTGCGCGATGTTGATGACGGCGACGTCGATGTTGTCCTTGAACAGCGGCTCGAAGGCGTTGTGCGCCTGTGTCAGGTACGGCGTGTTGAGGTAGGGCCGCACGGTATTGTTGTCCGCCGCGGGAGGGTTGGTCGCCTGCATATTGTCGAACGAATAGGCGAAGGCCACCTTCGGCTGGGTCATGCGCGGGAAGCCGAGCTTTTGCAGCTTGTCGAAATCGGCCGCGATGGCGGCGAACTCGCCCAGCTTCCACGATGGCCGGTCGTCGTGGTCCAGCAAGCCGAACAGCCCCTGCTCCTCGCCGCCCAGGTGGCTGTTGTAGGTCCACGCCAGCACCGCCTGCGATCCCAGCAGCAGGCCGAAGTGCGCCCACATGCGCGAGCGTCCCCTGGTGCCGTAGTAGCCGGGACCGCCGGCGGTGAATTCGTTGAACCAGATCGGCGTCGACATGGCGCCCTTCATCATCAGCGCCTCGAAGCCGGAGCCGACCGGCGAGCCGGGGTAGAAGCCCATCGCGCCGTAGTGCGCGTAGCTACGGTAGCTCGACAGGTAGTCGAAGCCCTTGCGGCCGGCGCTGTCCCACAGGTTGGAGATGGCCGGCTTGTCCGGCGTGTTCTTGCGGCGGATCGCCTCCAGGTCTTTCAAGGCGCCGATGGTGACGGCGGACCAGTAGCGGCGCAGGTCGATCAGGCGCTCGTAGGCGCCGGGGCCGTCCGCGTAGGGCAGGCGCACCTCGTCCCAGTCGCCGATGCGGCGCGACCAGCGCTGCGTGGCCCAGGCCTGGTTGAGCGCGGCGAGATTGCCGTACTTCGCCTTCAGCCAGACGATGAAGCGCTTGCGGTCGGCCTCGGAGTACGACATGTAGCCGTTGCCGATCTCGTTGTCGAAGCCGATCGCCAGCAGCGCCGGATGTTTGGCGTAGCGCCTGGTGAGCTTGTCGGCGTAGCGGGCCACCAGGCGCTTGTAGTCCGGGTCGCTGATGTTGTCCATGTAGCGCTCGGCCGCGTCGAGGCGGTTGCCCTGCTGCGTGACCAGGTTGACGCCGGGGTATTTGTGGTGCAGCCACTGCGGCGCCGGCAGCCCGGCGATGTCGACGATGACGCGGATGCCGGCCGCGTGCATCTGGTCCATGATCCAGTCGAAGGTGGCGAACTCGAACTTGCCTTCGGACGGTTCGAAATAGTCCCACGACAGGTCGCCCATGCGCACCACCTTGAAGCCGGACTGCCGCATCAGCGCGATGTCGCGCTGGATTTGTTCGCGGCTGCGGTCGACCGGCTGGTAGCAGGTGCCGACGAACAGCTGGCCGGCGCCCGGCCAGTCGGGATGGCCGGGCTCGGTCCCGCCCACACCCTGCGCCATGGCGGGCGCGGAGCCGAACGCGGCCAGCGCCAGCGTGCACGCGGCCGCGACTTGCCGGAGACGGTAGGCCATAGATCAGTCCTCCCGCGTCAGCGTCACCAGCGCGACGTCGTTGCTGCGCATCGGCAGCTTGACATCGACGGCGCCGCGCTTGCCGACCGTGATCACGCGGTCGGTCTCGGGCAGGTCGCGGGTGAGTCCGTGCAGCTGCCCGACCTGGGCCGTGGTCAGCGTCTTCGGCGCGCCCATCTCGATGTAGGCCGAGTAGGCGTCGTTGGCGTGGAAGCCGCTGCGGTGCACCTGCAGGCGGTACTTGCCGGCCTTGACGTGGCTGATGTGCACGGCCAGCGGCGCCGACGGCGACGACGGCACCACGCGGCCGTAGAACGGCCGGTTGCTGACCTTCTGCTCCGGCTGCTGGAAGTCCCACACCACCGCGGTCACCTTGCGGCCGTCCGACGACGCCATCACCTGCGCGTCGGCGACCGGGATCTCGTTGCCGCTCAGCGCGTGCAGGTATTTGTAGGCGAAATACGCGGGCTTGCGGATGCCCTGCGGATTGAGCAGGCCGAAGCCGCCCTCGAACGGTTTGGACGGCGGACCCGGCTCTTCGAACAGGTCGCTGTAGGTCCAGTAGCTCATGCCCTGGACCTGGCCCTTGGTGGCCTTGAGCTTGCTGAGGATGTAGGTCGAGCTGATGTAGGAATCGTGCACCAGGTCGCGCGGCGTATAGCTGGTGCTCCACTCGGTGAAGTACAGCGGCAGGTGCGGGAATTTCGACGCCGAGATCTGCTCGCGCACGCGCCGCACGTCGCCGACGATGGCGTCCGGCGACGGCGACAGCTTGGTGTCGCCCTCGCCTTTTTCATCGAGGAAGCCGCCGTCCACGCCATAGGTATGGGTGGAGACGAAATCGACCACGGCGCCGCTGCGGGACACGTGGTCGAGGAATTCCGGCACCCAGGCGGCGCCGGCGGTGGACGGTCCGCCCACGCGCAGCGCCGGATCGATGGCCTTGATGGTGTTGGCGGTCAGGTCGTACAGCTCGAAATACGCCTTCTGGTCGGCGCCCTCCCAGAAGCCGTCGAGGTTGGGCTCGTTCCACACTTCGAAGAACCAGCTGCGCACTTCCTCCTGGCCGTAGCGCTGCTCGATGTGGCGCACGAAGGCCGCGATCAGGTCCTTCCATTTGGCCGGATCGGGATGCGAGGTGTTGCCTTGCCAGTAGAAGATCTTGTTTTCCGAGGTCGCCATCGCCTGCGGCGTGAAGCCCAGCTCGACGAAGGGCTTGATGTGGCGCGCCAGCATCTTGTCGTACAGCTGGTCCAGCTTGGTCCAGTCGTAGACGGTCTTGCCGTTCTCGATGCGCACCGTGCCCAGCACGTCGTGGAAGATGGCGTGGAAGCGCAGGTAGCGGAAGCCGAGCTCGTCGACCGTGGTCTGCAGCTGCGCCATGCTGTCGTCGCGCTGCAGCGTGCCCGGATAGTCGGAGCCGACCGACAGGTCGTAGAAGCGGTCGAGCGGCTTGAGCGCCTGCGCGGCGTCGACGACGATGCGGCGCGGCGCAGGCTGGCCGGCGCCGGCCGCGGACGCGGCCGACAACGGCAGGCAGATAGCGGCGATGGCTGCCAGGCAGGTGGGGCGGAAATGCGGCATTGGTACGGTCTCCTGGTCTGATTATTGCCGCGATGCTAGCACCTGCGCCGTGCATCCGAAACATCGAATGGAACCATTAGTAGATTTCATTATGTCGGTTGGTGATTTGCATAATGCCGGCCGCCGCCAGCCGTGGCGCTCGTCAATTCCGTTGGCCGCCTTGGCAGATTTCGCTATTGCCGCGTGCCAGGGGCACGGGCAGAATGAGCCGCTCACCGGAGCGTCATTTTGATTGGGGAAGTATGAAGCGCACATACCTGCAGTTGCTGGCCGCCCTCGCCTGCTGCATCGTGGCCCAGCCGCCGCAGCCGGCGTTCGCCCAGGCCGGGCTCACCGACGAGCAGCGCTCGGCCGCCAAGTCGCTGGCGGACTCTGGCACGCTGGCGCCGGAGCTGCGCCTGTCCGCCCGGGACATGGCCTGGTGGCGCGACGCCAAGCTCGGCATCTTCATCCACTGGGGGCTGTATGCCCTGCCCGGCAAAGGCGAATGGCATATGTACAACGACAAGGTGCCGGCGGCCGAGTACGCGCGCCTGGCGCAGGACTTCCATCCGGCCCATTTCCGGCCGGAGGGCTGGGCCGCGCTGGCCAAGGATGCGGGCGCGCGCTACATGGTGATGACGGCGCGCCATCACGACGGCTTTGCGATGTTCGACAGCCCGTCCAGCTACGGCGGCTACGATTCGATGCACGCGGCGGCCCATACCGACTTCATCGCCGGCTACACGCGGGCGGCGCGGGCGCAGGGCCTCAAGGTCGGCATCTATTATTCGCCGATGGACTGGCGCTTCCCCGGCTATTTCGCGCCGCGCGAGCTGGCCGCCAACGCCGCGCTGATGAAGCGGCAGGCCTACGGCCAGGTGCGCGAGCTGATGGCCAACTACGGCCAGGTCGACGTGCTGTGGTACGACGGCGGCTGGCTGGCGCACCAGGGCTCGGACGCGGACGCGGCCTGGTTCTGGCAGCCGCAGATCCTCAACAAGATGGTGCGCGGCTACCAGCCCAAGGTGGTAATCAATCCGCGCTCCGGCTGGCAGGGCGATTTCGACACCGAGGAAGGCGACGCGCCGATCACCGGTCCGGTGCGCGCCAAGCCGTGGGAGAAGACGTTCTCGCTGTCGCCGCGGGCCTGGGGCTACACGCCGGGCGGCGGCGCGCTGGCGCCGCAGCGCGTGATCCGGCTGGCGGTGGACGCGGCCGTCCGCAACGGCAATGTGCTGGTCAACATGAGCCCGGACCCGGACGGCGATATCCCTTCCGACCAGGTGGCGGCCCTGCGCGCGCTGGGCGCGTGGATGCGCGTCAACGGTCCCAGCCTGCAGGACACGCGGCCAGGTCCCTATCAGCCGGTGGACGGCGTCTACGGTTCGACCGTCAAGGGCCGCGACGTCTACCTGCACGTGCTGGCCTGGCCGCAGCAGCGCCTGGACCTGCCGCCGCTGGCGCAGCGCATCGTCGCGGCGACCCGCATGGACGGCGGCAAGGTGCGCTTCGAGCAGAGCGCCGGCGGCGTGTCGGTGGACCTGCCGGCGGCCGAGCGCGACGCGCTCGACACCGTGATCCGGCTGGAGATGGCGGCCGCCGTGCCGGCGCTGGCGCCGTAGGCGGCGCGGCCGGCGGCGCGGGCCGCCGCTTCCGCCGTCAGTCGGCGTGGAACACCGGCTGCATCATCGCCCAGTGCTCGCCTTCCGCGCGGCTCTCCAGCGGGCGCTGGCACGGCCCGCAGAAGGTCCACCAGCGCCGGGTCTCCGGGTCGTCCGCCACGGCGCGCATGTCGGCGTCGAAGTCGCTGCCGTGGTACTCCCAATAGCCAAACAACAGATTCTCCGGCTCGCGCAGGAAGATCGTGTAGTTGCGCACGTGCGCCGCCGCCAGCGTGGCCAGCACCTGCGGCCACACCGCCGCGTGCAGGGCCTTGTATTCGTCGATCTTGCCGGGCGCTATCCCGATCACCATGCCCATACGTTCCATTGCTTCTCCTGGTTTGAGTCGATAAAAAGGTAAAATGACACTTCTTTACTTTGCCCGCACACCATGGCCAAGCTTCCCATCACCACCCGGCGCAGCATCAACCTGCTGCTCGATCACGCGGCCACGCACCTGAAGGTGGGCGACGCCCTGCCGACCGAAATGCGGATGACCGAGATCGTCGAGAGCAGCCGCACCGCGGTGCGCAGCGCGCTGGTCCATCTGGTCGAGCATGGCCTGGTCGCCGGCATGAAGCAGCGCCACCTGCTGCGCAAGCCCAGGCCCGCCGATTACTTCGACGTGGCCGAACTGCACAGCGCCACCGAACAGCTGCAACAGGTGCTGATGGAGCGCATCTACGAACGCGACCTGCCACCCGGCGCCGAATTCACCGAGGTCGAGCTGTCGCGCGCGGCCGGCGTGAGCACCATCGCCGTGCGCGAGTTCCTGATCGGCTTCTCGCGCAACGGCCTGATCGAAAAAACCCCGCGCGGCAGCTGGCGCCTGTGCGCGTTCGACACCAAGTTCGCCGAGGAGCTGGGCGAGGTGCGCGAGATGTTCGAGCTGAAGGCGATCGAACGCTTCGCCGGCCTGGCGCCGGACGATCCGGCCTTCGCCCGGCTGCAAGAGCTGCTGGCGCGCCACGAGGCGCTGGGCAAGGAATCGGCCGAGAGCCATCTCGAATTCCCCGCGCTCGACCGCGAGTTCCACAGCTTCCTGATCGGCCTGCTGGACAACCGCTTCGCGGAAAACCTGAACGACGCCGTGTCGATGGTGTACCACTACCACTACCAGTGGGACAAGCGCGACGAGCTGCCGCGCAACCAGTACGCGGTGCAGGAGCATCTGGCCATCCTGCGCCCGCTGGCCAAGGGCGACGTGCCGGCCGCGATGGCGGCGATGCGCAAGCACCTGCACTCGTCGCGCTCCACCATGCTCAGCGCGCTGCGCCACCGGGAAAGCAGCGCGCATCCCGAGTGACGCCGCGCCAGGTCAGGCGTTGAGCGTGATGAAGCCGCCGTCGATCGGATAATCGGCGCCGGTGATGAACGAGGCCTCTTCGCTGCACAGGTACAGCGCCAGCGCCGCCACCTCCTCCGGACGCGCCATGCGGCCGATCGGCTGCGTCTTCGACAGGCGCTCGAACATCTCCGCCTCCTGGCCGGGGTAGTTCTTGGCCAGGAAGCCGTCGACGAACGGCGTGTGCACCCGCCCCGGCGAGATCGAATTGCAGCGTATCTTGTCCTGCAGGTAGTCCTTGGCCACCGACAGCGTCATCGCCATCACCGCGCCCTTGGCGGTGGAATAGGCGAAGCGCTCCGGCACCGCCACCCACGCCGCCACCGAAGCCATGTTGAGAATCACGCCGCCGCCGTTCTGGCGCAGCAGCGGTATGGCCGCGTGCAGGCAGTTGTAGGCGCCCTTGACGTTGACGTTGATGACGCGGTCGAAATCCTCTTCGCTGGTGGTGTCGGCCTTGCCGACGTGGGCGATGCCGGCGTTGTTGATCAGGATGTCGATCGCGCCGATCTGCGCGAACAGCGCCTGCACCGGCGCCTGGCGCGTGACGTCGCAGGCGTGCGCCGTGGCTTGGCCGCCCTGCTCGCGGATGGCGCGCGCCACGTCGGCGCCGGCGGCCTCGCTGACGTCGAGGATGTGCACCACGGCGCCGCTGCGCGCGAACAGCGCGGCGATGGCCGCGCCGATGCCGCTGCCGCCGCCGGTGATGACCGCGCGTTTGCCCGTTAATTCAAACATGTTTCGATACTCCCTGTCGAGGTGATGGTGGCCGGCTGCCGCGCTTCCCGCAGCGTCGCCCGCGCGAACCAGGCGATCACCAGGAAGCACAGCAGCGGCGCGGCGTAGCCGAATTGAAGGTTATGGGTGGTGTCGCTGATCGCGCCGAACAGCAGCGGCAGCACCGCGCCGCCGACGATGGACATGACGATCAGGCTGCTGCCCATCTCGGTGTCGGCGCCGGCGTTGCCGATGCCGAGCGAGAAGATGGTGGGGAACATGATGGACATGAAGAAGGCGATGCCGATCACCGCCGCCAGGCTGGCGCCGCCGCCGGCGAACATCGCCACCGCCGACAAGGCCGCGCTGGCCAGCGCGTACACCAGCAGCAGGCGCGCCGGCGCGACGTACTTCATCAGCCAGGTGCCGGCGAAGCGGCCGATCACGAAGGCGGCGCCGCAGCCCCAGCCCAGGTAGTCCGCCGCCTTGATCTGCGAGATGCCGGCCGCCCTGGACGCGTACAGGATGAAGAAGCTGAACACGCACACCTGCGCGCCCACGTAGAAGAACTGGGCGATGACGGCGCGCCGGATCGGCGCCCGGCGCAGCGCCCGCAGGATGGCGCCGCGCGCGGGCGCGGCCTGCGCGGCGCTGCCGGCGGCCGGCAGCTTGAGGAAATAGAACACCAGCGCGATGGCCATGATCACCAGCGCGACCACCAGGTACGGGCCCTTGACGCTGGCCGCCTCGGTCGCCAGCAGCGCCTGGCGCGCGCCGTCGGACATGGACCGCAGCCGGGCGTCGCTGGCGCCGTCGACCAGGATGGCGCGCGCGCCGACGATGGGCGCCAGCGTCGCGGCCAGGCCGTTGAACGATTGCGCCAGGTTGAGACGCTGGGTGGCCTGCTCGGGGCGGCCCAGCAGCGTGATGTAGGGATTGGCCGCCGTCTCCAGCACGGTCAGCCCGCAGGCGATGATGAACAGCGCGCCGAGGAAGAACACGTAGCGCTGGGTGTCGGCGGCCGGGATGAACAGCAGCGCGCCGGTGGCGAACAGCGCCAGGCCGGTCAGCATGGCGTTCTTGTAGCCGGCCTTGCGGATCAGCAGGCCGGCCGGCAGCGCCATCACGAAATAGGCGATGAACACCGCCGAATCGACCAGCGCCGATTGCAGCACGGTCAGGCTGAAGGACTTGCGCAGGTGGGGTATCAGAATCGGGTCGAGATTATGGACGAAGCCCCACATGAAAAACAGCGTGGTGATCATCACAAAGGCAAACCTGTAGGAATGCCCGCTTGCGGCTGCGGTCGGTGTCATGGAGTCTCCGTATGTGGCGCTTGGGCGCCTTGATGTTCTATCCATTTTGCAGCCGCCGCGGTTGTCGGTCCGCGGCGGCGATACCACTCACTACTTGGCTTACCGTGGCTTAGCCGTCGATCAGCGCCGGGTTCCAGGCATGCACGGTCTGGCTTTGCTGTCCCAGGCCTTCGATGCCCAGCGCCATGCGGTCGCCCGCGCGCAGGTAGACCGGGTCCGGCTTCTGGCCCAGGCCCACGCCCGGCGGCGTGCCGGTGCTGATCACATCGCCCGGGTTGAGCGTCATGAAGCGGCTGATGTAGCTGACCAGCTGCGCCACCGTGAACACCATGGTGCGCGTGCTGCCGGTCTGGTAGCGCTTGCCGTTCACGTCCAGCCACATGTCGAGCTTCTGCGGATCGCCCACCTCGTCGGCGGTGACCAGCCAAGGGCCCACCGGGCCGAAGGTGTCGCAGCCCTTGCCCTTGTCCCACTGGCCGCCGCGTTCGAGCTGGTACTCGCGCTCGGACAGGTCGTTGACCACGCAGTAGCCGGCCACGTAGTCGAGCGCCTCGCCCTCCTCGACGTAGCGCGCGCGGGTGCCGATCACCACGCCCAGTTCCACTTCCCAGTCGCTCTTGACCGAGTCGCGCGGCAGCACCACCGCGTCGTTGCAGCCGATGATGGAGCTGGTGGCCTTGGCGAACAGCACCGGCTCGGACGGCACCGCCATGCCCGATTCGGCCGCATGGTCCGAATAGTTCAGGCCCACGCAAATCAGTTTGCCGATGTCGGCCACGATGGGCGCGTAGCGCACCGGTTCGGCCACCAATGGCAGCTGCGAGGCGTCGATCGACGCCAGGCGATCCAGGCTGGCGCGGCCGAGGTGGGCCGAGGTCAGGTCCGGCAGCACGCCGGACAGGTCGCGCAGCATGCCTTGCGCGTCGAGCAGGCCCGGTTTTTCATTGCCCTTGGGGCCAAAGCGTAACAATTTCATTGATTTCCCTTATACATCACTTCAAAAGATTCACGCGCCCTGCGGTGTCGGCGCATGACGATCGATCAGTCCCTGTTGAACCAGCGCCGCCCACAGCGCGGCGGGCAGCGGCTGCGCGAACCACTCGGCGTTCTGGCGCAGCTGCGCCGGGCTTTGCGCGCCGGGGATGCAGGACACCACCGCCGGATGCGCCATCGGAAACTGCAAGGCGGCCGCCTGGATGGGCGCCCCCAGCTGCGCGCAGACCGCGGCGATGGCTTCGACGCGGGCGATGATGTCGGCCGGCGCGTCCTCGTAATTGAACTTGCGGCTGCCGGCCAGGATGCCGGAATTGAACGGCCCACCGATCACGATGCCGATGCCGCGCCGTGCGCAGCGGTCCAGCAGCGGCGCCAGCGCGGCCTGTTCCAGCAGCGTGTAGCGCCCCGCCAGCAGCGCGCAATCGAGGTCGCAGGCTTCGATGGCGTCGGCCACCACTTCCCATTCGTTGACGCCCAGGCCGATGGCGCCCACGCTGCCCTCCTCGCGCAGCTGGGTCAGCGCGCGGAAGCCGCCGCCTAGCGTCAGCTGCTGCCAGTAGTGCGCGTGCAGCTCGCCGTGCGTGACGCGGCCGATGTCGTGCACGTACAGGATGTCGACGCGGTCCATGCCCAGCCGCTGCAGGCTGTCCTGGTGCGAGCGCATCACGCCGTCGTAGCTGTAGTCGAAGTGCGGACGCAGCGGCAGCGGCTGGGCCCAGCCGGATTCGCCGGGCCGCACGCCGGGGTCGGGCCGCATCAGCCGTCCGACCTTGGTGCTGACCACGAAGCTGTCGCGCGGGCGTTCGCGCAGCGCGGCGCCCAGCCGGTGCTCGGACAAGGTGTAGCCGTAGTAAGGCGCGGTGTCGAAATAGCGGATGCCCAGCTCCCAGGCGGCATCGACGATGGCGCGCGCCTCGGCGTCGCTGACCGCCTGATACAGGCCGCCCAGCTGGGCGCAGCCCATTCCCAGGCTACTCAGCGCGATGCCGCGGCGCGGCAGCAGGCGCGGGTCGTCGACGTGCATGTCAGGCCGCTTTCAAAGGGAAGCATCCGGGGCCGGACGCTTCGAATTGTTTATACGTGAGGATGAACTCCTGGTGCCCCAGCGCTTCCGAACAGCTCTGCGCGCCGTTGGCCACCTGCGCCACCAGCGCCACGATCTCGGCGCCGAGCTGCTCCAGCGTCGCGGCGCCGGTCAGGATGCGCCCCGCGTTGACGTCCATGTCCTCGGACAGGCGCTCGAACGTGGCCGGGTTGGCGCACACCTTGATCACCGGCGAGATGGCCGAGCCTACCACCGAGCCGCGCCCGGTGGTGAACAGCGTCACATGCGCGCCACAGGCGATCAGCTCGACGATTTCGGCGTTGTCGGAAATGTTGGGGAAACCGAAGCGTACCTCGCCGTCCGGCACCACGTCCAGCAGATACAGGCCGCCGGTTTCGGGCCGGTCGCCCGGCTTGAGAATGCCGCTGATCGGCGAGGCGCCGCTCTTGGCGTAGGCGCCCAGCGATTTCTCTTCCTGCGTGGTCAGGCCGCCGTCGGCGTTGCCCGGCGCGAAGCTGCCGTGGCCCAGCACCGTGTAATAGTGTGCCGCCTTGTTGACGCAGGCGACGATGGCCTCGCCCAGCTCCGGCGTGGCGGCGCGGCGCTTCATGTGGAACTCGCAACCCACCAGTTCTCCGGTCTCTTCGAAGATGCAGGCCGCGCCGGCCGCCACCAGCCGGTCGAAGGCCACGCCGACGGCCGGGTTGGCGGTGATGCCGCTGGTGCTGTCGGAGCCGCCGCAGATGGTGGCCACCACCAGCTCGTCGAACCGCATCGGCACGCGCTGCTGCGTATCGAGCGCCTCGCGCGCCCAGCGCACCCATTCGACACCGTCGGCCACGCTGGTGCGGGTGCCGCTGTTCTGCTGGATGGTGATGGTGTGCACCGGCCGGCCGCTGGCCGCCACTTCCTCCTCCAGGCCGCGGCGGTTGAAGCTCTCGCAGCCCAGCGAGACGATCAGCGCGGCGCCGACGTTGGGGTGGGTGGCCAGGCGCTTCATCATGCGGTCGGCGTAGTCGTTCGGATAGCAGCCGGGGAAGCCGATCAGGTGCACCTCCTGGCCGGGGAAGGCGTTGACGATCAGGCGCGCCACATGGTGCGCGCACTCGACGGTGTAGGCGACGACGACGACGTTGCGGATGCCCTTGCGGCCGTCGGCGCGCAAGTATCCCGACAGTGCGGGCAGTGTGGCGTGGGACATCAGTGGCTGCTCCCGATGAAGGAATGGGCGTCCGACGCCAGGGTGTAGGTCGGGATGTAGTCGCTGACGAGATTATGCGTGTGCAGCATGGCGCCGGGCGCGGCGTCGGCGGTGACGGTGCCGATGATGGCGCCGTAGCGCAGCACCTTGTCGCCGGCCTTGAGCGCGCGGCGCGCCACCTTGTAGCCCAGCGGGACATGCTCGGCCAGGACCACGGCCGCGCCGTCGATCTCCAGCGCCGCGCCGGCCGCCAGCGGCATGCGGGCGATCAGGCAGTTGTCTTCAGGCGCCATCAGCAGCAGGCGCGGCGTCGTGGCGCCAGTGGGTGTGGACATGGATCGTTCCCTTACGGATAAAAGTCGGCCTCAAGCGCTCGATTGTATGCGATATATCACGTACAATACAAGCACAAGCAACCTCGATACGGAAAAATTCCATGATGAAAACTGTCGTATGCCTCTCCCCCGGCGACCTGCAACTGATGGAGCGTCCGCTGCCGCAGGCCGGCGCCGGCGAAGTGCTGCTGCGCGTGCGCCGCATCGGCCTGTGCGGCACCGACATGCATATCTTCCGCGGCACCCAGCCCTTCCTGCAATATCCGCGCGTGATGGGCCATGAGCTGTCGGGCGAGATCGTCACCGCGCCCGAGGGCAGCGAGCTGAAAGCCGGTGACCAGGTGTATGTGATGCCCTACCTGTCGTGCGGCGGCTGCATCGCCTGCCGCCAGGGCAAGACCAATTGCTGCACCAACATCCAGGTGCTGGGCGTGCACCGCGACGGCGGCATGACCGAATACCTGGCGCTGCCCGAACGCTTCGTGTTCAAGACCGACGGCATTTCCCTCGACGACGCCGCCATGCTGGAGTTCCTGGCCATCGGCGCGCACGCGGTGCGGCGCGGCGGCGTGCGCGCCGGCCAGAACGTGCTGGTGGTGGGCGCCGGCCCGATCGGCCTCGCCGCCGCATTGTTCGCCCGGCTCAAGGGCGGCAGCGTGACGGTGCTGGACGCGCGCGCGGACCGCCTGGCGTTCTGCCGCAGCGCGCTGGACATCCCGCGCACGGTGACCGTGGGCGAACAGGACAAGGCGCAACTGTCGGAACTGACCAACGGCGAGTTCTTCGACGTGGTGTTCGACGCCACCGGCAACGTCAAGGCCATGGAGCGCGGCCTGGAATTCGTCGCGCACGGCGGCACCTATGTGCTGGTGTCGATCGTGCTGGACCGCATTTCCTTCGCCGACCCGGAATTCCACAAGCGCGAAACCAACCTGCTGGGCAGCCGCAACGCCACCGCCGACGACTTCCGCGAAGTGCTGGCGGCGATGAAGGCGGGCCTGGTGCCGACCGGTTTGATGAACACGCACCGCGCCACGCTGTCCGAATTCGTGACGGTGCTGCCGCAGTGGATGGACCCGGCCGCCGGCGTCATCAAAGCCATCGTCGAGGTATAGATGGCCACGCCCATTCTGCAATTCGGCACCAGCCGCTTCCTGCAGGCGCACGTCGACCTGTTCGTCCACCAGGCGCTGGAAAACGGCCAGGCGCTGGGCCGGATCACCGTGGTGCAGACCACCGGCAGCGCGCAGAGCGCGCAGCGGGTGGCGGCGTTCAACGCGCCGGGCGGCTACCCGGTGCGCATCCGTGGCCGCGCGGACGGCGCCGTGGTCGAACAGGAGCACCGGGTGACGGCCATCGAAGCCGCGCTGCAGGCGGACCATGACTGGCCGGCGATCCGCGCGCTGGCGGCCGGACCGGTGCGGGTGATCGTCTCCAACACGGGCGACCGCGGCTACGAGCTGTCGCCGCAGGACGGCCCGGCGTTGCTGGACGCGGCCACGCCGCCGCGCAGCTTTCCCGCCAAGCTGCTGGTGCTGCTGCACCGGCGTTACCTCGACGGCGCCGCGCCCGTGACGCTGTATCCTTGCGAGCTGGTGGCCAACAACGGCAGCGTGCTGCGCGACGTGGTGTGCCGGCTGGCGCGCGAATGGAACCTGGACGGCGGTTTCCTCGCCTACCTGGGCAGCGCCTGCGTGTGGATCAATTCCCTGGTGGACCGCATCGTCTCCGAGCCGATCGCGCCGGCCGGTGCGGTGGCCGAGCCTTACGCCGTCTGGGTCATCGAAGCGCAGCCGAACATGGTGCTGCCTTGTACGCATCCGCAGATCGTCGTCACCGAGCGGCTGGAACCGTACGAGCGGCGCAAGCTGTTGCTGCTGAATCTGGGCCACACCTTCCTGGCCGAGCAGTGGCTGCGGACCGGCCGCGCCGCCGACGAGACGGTGCTGCAGGCGATGTCCGATCCGGCGCTGCGCGCGCAGCTGGAAGCGTTGTGGGAGGAGGAAGTGCTGCCGGTGTTCGACGCGCTGGGCGAGGCCGACATCAGCCGCGCCTATCTGGCGCAGGTGCGCGAGCGCTTCGGCAATCCATTCCTGGCGCACCGGCTGGCCGATATCGCCCAGAACCATCAGCAGAAAAAGCAGCGGCGCCTGTTGCCGGTGGTGGAACTGGCCCGCGAGTTGCGGCTGCCGCTGGCGCAAGCGCGCCTGCACGCCGCGCTGCAAAGGAAGCCAGCATGAATGAACAAATGAGCGGCGCCTTCTGGTCGGTGGGCGAATGCATGCTGGAGCTGCGCCCGCAAGCGAACGACACGCTGCTGCACGCGGCGGCCGGCGACAGCTACAACACCGCGGTCTACCTGAAACGGCTGGCGCCCGCCATGCCGGTGCGCTACGTCAGCGCGCTGGGCGACGACGCGATGAGCGGCTTGATCCGCGACCATATACGGGCCGAACACGTCGACGACAGCCTGATCGACATCCGCGCCGGCGGCACGCCGGGACTGTACGCCATCGCCACCGACGGCGGCGGCGAGCGCCGCTTCACCTACTGGCGCGCGCAGTCCGCCGCGCGGGCCATGCTGTCCGCCGCCCATCTGGAGCGGCTGGGGGCGGAGCTGGCCGGATGCAGCGTGCTGCTGCTGACCGGGATCACGCTGGCCATCCTCGACGACGAACGGCGCGCCGCCCTGCTGTCGCTGGCGGCGCGGGTGCGCGCGGCCGGCGGCTGGGTAGCGCTGGACAACAACTACCGCCCGGCGCTGTGGGACGTGCCGAGCGCGCGCCAGTGGATGAACCGCGCGGCGCGGGTCTGCACCCACGCGCTGTTCAGCTTTGACGACGAGGCGCTGCTGCAGGGCGACCGCAGTCCGGCGGAAGCGCTGGCGCGCATCGCGGCCATCGGCGTGCCGGAAGTGGTGCTCAAGCTGGGCGCCGACGGTTGCCTGGCCGGCGGCGCGGCGGCCGGCGCTGTGCACGTCCCGGCGCTGGCGGTGCGCGCCGTGGACACCACCGCCGCCGGCGACAGCTTCAACGCCGGCTATCTGGCGCGGCGCCTGCGCGGCGCGTCCGGCGTCAAAGCCGCCGAATTCGGCTGCGCGGTGGCCGCCGCCGTGGTGGCGCATCCGGGCGCCATCATACCGGCGACCGCCCTGCCCTCCCTTTCGAACACGGAGCCATGATGCGCATCGACGCCCATCAGCATTTCTGGCAACTGGCCGCGCGCGATGGCGCATGGCCGCCGCCGGAACTCGCCCCCATCCACCGCGATTTCCATCCCGGCGACCTGAGCACCCTGCTGGTGGAAAACGGCGTGTCCGCCACCGTGCTGGTGCAGTCCATGCCCAGCGAGGCAGACACCCGCTACATGCTAGGGCTGGCGGACAGCCACGCCTTCATCGGCGCCGTCGTCGGCTGGACCGACCTGAAGGCGGCCGACGCGCCCGAGCGCATCGCCGCCCTGGCCGCGCATCCCATGCTGCGCGGCCTGCGGCCCATGCTGCAGGACCTGGAAGACGATGACTGGATCGACGACGCGGCGCTGGCGCCGGCGGTGGAGGCCATGCTGCGCCACGGCCTGCGCTTCGACGCGCTGGTGCTGCCGCGTCATCTGCCGGCGCTGCTGGCCTTCGCGCGCCGCCACCCCGGGCTGCCGATCGTGATCGACCACGCGGCCAAGCCGGCCATGGACGGCGCGCCGCAAGCGCAGTGGCGGCACGACATCGACCAGCTGGCGGCGCTGCCGCAGGTGGAATGCAAATTATCCGGCATGGTCACGGAGGCCGGTCCCGGCTGGACCGTGGAACGCTTGCGGCCCTACGCGCACCACGTGCTGCAAGCGTTCGGCCCGGACCGCGTGATGTGGGGCAGCGACTGGCCGGTGCTCACGCTGGCCTCCGGCTACGCGGCATGGATCGACGCCTGCGAGGCGCTGCTGGCGCATCTGACCGCGGCGCAGCGCGCAGCCGTACTCGGCCTGAACGCTCGCCGCTTCTACCGGATCGACTGATATGCAACCAGACACCTTCACCGAATCCCAGGCGCTGGCCAACCGTCCACCCGAGCCGCGCATGTACCGCGTGGTCGCCGAGCGGATACAGGATCTGATCCGCCAGCAGAGCATCGCCGCCGGCGCGCGCCTGCCCGCCGAGCGCGAACTGGCCGCGTCGCTGCGCGTCAGCCGCGCTGCGTTGCGCGAAGCGCTGATCGCGCTGGAGCTGGACGGCGTGGTCGAGGTGCGCGGCGGCTCCGGCGTGTACCTGTGCGAACGGGGATCTTCGCCGGCCGCCGTGCCGGAAGCCGGAGCTGGCCCGTTCGAGGTGCTGACCGCCCGCAGCATGATCGAGACCGAGGTCGCGGCCATGGCCGCCAAGAACGCCACCGCCTCCGCGGTGACGGCCATCCGGGCGGCGCTGCTGGAGATGGAGCGCAGCCATGAAGACCGCTCCAGCAACGAGCAGGCGGACCGCAACTTCCACCTCGCCATCGCGCGCGCCAGCGGCAACACGGCGCTGGTCGGCGTGGTCGACTACCTGTGGCGCCAGCGCAGCAGCCTGTGGCACCGGCTCAAGGAGCACTACCGGACCGAGGAACTGCGCCAGACCACGCTGCTGGATCACCGCGCGATCTTCGACGCCATCGCCGGCAGCGATCCGGTCGCCGCGCGCAGCGCCATGCGCGCCCACCTGCAGCGCGTGACGCGGACGCTGGCCGGCGGCGGCTGACTACCCTGCTGCGCACGCGGGCTTCAGCGCAGCGGCTCCAGGATCACCGCCGCGCCGCTCCAGCCGCAGCGTCCCAAGGGCCAGGGTACCTCCTGCGGCCGTACAGGGCCGCGGGAGGCCGATGCCACCTCAGCTTAGAAGGAGTAGTTCGCCTTCAGGTAGTAGCTGCGGCCGGTGAAGTTGGCGAAGTGCTCCTTCAGGCCGATTTGCTGCTGCATGTACTGCTTGAACATGGCGTTGGTCGCGTTGCCGACGTCGAACGACACGGTGATGTTGTTGGTCGCCTTGTACTGCACACCAAGGTCGACCTGGCCATAGGCGCCACCCCAGACCGGCAGCGCATAGTTCACCGAGCCCGACTGGCCCTTGTTCGGGCTGTTCGGGTTCTGGTCAATGCCATCGCCGCCGTTGGTGCCGAAGGCATTGATCACCTGCAGGTAGTCCGAACGCCAGCTGTAGGCCACACGCGCCGACCACGGCCCTTGGTCGTACAGCAGCGCAAAGTTCACGGCGTTCTTCGACGTGCCCAACATCGGCTCGCTGCCCAGCACGCGGCCGTCGGTGTCGCACCCGGCCAGGTTACGCAGCGTCTCCGACTCCAGCGTGCCCTTCGGCGTGCACCACAGCGCGGTCGGCGCGTGCATATCCTGCTTGCTGCGGATATAGGTGTAGTTGCCCTGCACCCCGATGCCCTTGAGCCAGTCCGGCAGGTTGTCGAAATAGTGCTGGAAGCCCAGTTCGGCGCCGTAAGCGCGGGCATCGGCGCCGTTCGCCGGCCCGTTGGTCAGGAAGTCATGCTTCATGCCGGCGGAGTCGGTCAGCGTATTGATCACCGTGCGGTTGATGATGATGTCCTTGATCTGCTTGCGGAACACCGACATCGTCAGCGAGCTGCCATGTTTGCCGTACCACTCCGCCGTCAGATCCAGGTTGTTCGACAGGACCGGCTTGAGCAGCGGGTTGCCGGCGCTGTCGCCGACGAAGTCGATCGAATCGAGCACGGTCTGCTTGGTCGCCGGGTCGACGTGCGTCTGCGGCTTCAGCGACAGCGTGGTGTACTGCTGCATCTGATAGAAGTCCGGCCGCGACATGCCTTTCGCGGCGGCGAAGCGGAACTGCAGCTCGTCGCTGGCCTTCATGCGCAGGTTCAGGCTCGGCAAGACGTTGGTGTAGTTGTTCACGATCGTGTGCAGATCGTTCACGGCCGCAATCGTGGGCACGCCCTGCACCTGGGTCCCGGTCGGCGGGCTGAAGACCGTCATGCCGGTCGCCCGCTCCTCGGTCTTCACGACGCGGACGCCAACGTTGCCATCGATCGGATAACGCAGCTTGTCGAAGCCGAAGCGCAACTGGGAGTAGGCGGCCTTGGTGCGCTCTTGCTGCTGGTTGGTATCGCTCGGACCGCCAAATTCGGAAGCCTTCCAGTTGGTGCAATCGCCGGTGGCGCCGGGGTTCGCACAGTAATAGTTGGCGTAGTTGTGCAACTCCTGGTACGCCGCCGGCACCGAGGTGAAGGAACTGCTCACCGTCGACTGGGTCGGAACAATGATGGTCGGCGCCGCCGGCAGCGTGCCATTGAAGAAGTTGCCGAAGCTGTGCGCGGTGTAGTTCGTCTGGCTCAGGCGCGGATCGGTCAGGACCGCGAAGTGGTTGTAGGGCTGCCAGCTGTCGCCGACCGACCAGGACTGGGTGATGTTCTGCCACTCGTTGCCGCCATTGCCGCCGTGGGTACGGTTGGTGACCGAGTCGCGGTCGGTCATGCGCAGGCCGAAACGCAGGTCGCGCAGCACTGGCGAGTCGAACACGAACCTGGCGTCGATGCGCGCCGCGTCCTGGGTGGCCAGCGCCGCGTCGCGGTGCTCCTGGGCGAAGCTCCAGTAGTAGTTCTTGGGATCGGCCAGCCAGGCGCGGTCGCTGGCGTCGAAGGTGTAGGTCGGCACCGATGTCCGCAGATCGACCGTCTCCTTGGGCATGAAGCCGCCCAGGCCGACCGTGTTGTCATAGGCCTGGGTGGTGGCGCGCGTGTGCTGCAAATCGGCGTCGAGGGTCCACTGGTCGGTAGCGCGCCACTGGGCGTTCCAGGACAGGTCGGAGGTGTCGGCCTTGCGGCTCGAGCGGCGCGCGTCGGTACCGAAGCCGATGCCATTGCTCAGACCGTAGCCGCCGTCGGTCGGATTGTGCAGGACGCCGGTCAGCAGCGCCCCCTTGGCATCGTAGGTCGCGCCCGGATCGACGGTCAGCGTGGCCGGCGTGGTGGACATGAAGAAGCCGGCTTCCTCGGTGTACATCTTGTACTTCGATTTGAAGTAGGTCATCGAGGAAGACCAGTTGTCCTTCTTCCATTGCAGGGCGCCATACAGGCCGTCACGGGTGCGGTCGAAGGTGTTCGAGTTCCAGCTCGCCCCTGGACTGATCCAGCGCGTCTGGCCGGGCGTGATGTCGGTGCGCGGAATGTAGGGGCTCACCCCCATGCTGTCGCTGGCGGTGGACATCTCCGAGTGCGCCAGGTCGAGCAGCGCGCCGAACTGGCCCAGCGGGGTGGTCCAGCGGTTCGAGACCAGGCCGGACAGCCCCGGCCGGGTGTGCGCGCTGCGGCTGGCGCGCGACGCCTCCACCGACAGCGCGGCCTTGAAGCCCTTGTAGTCGAACGGCAGCGCGGTGCGCAGGTTGACCAGGCCGCCGATCGCGCCCTCGGTCTGCTCGGCGGACGGATTCTTGTAGACATCCACGCCGGCCATCAGCTCGGGCGGCACGTCCTCGAAGCTCAGCGCGCGGCCGCCGTTGGCGGAGAAGGAATCGCGCCCGTTCAGTTCCGAGCGCACATAGTTCATGCCGCGCACCGACACCCCGGTACCCTCGGCGGCGAAGCGCTGGATGCCGTCACCCGTGCTTTGCAGCGGATCGGCGCGGAACTGGGTGCGGTCGATGGAGACGCCGGGGATGCGCTGCAGCACTTCGGTCACCGAGCGGTCCGGCAATTTGCCGATGTCGGCGGCGACGATCGAATCGACGATCTCGTCCGAATTTCGTTTGATGTTGGCGGCCGACTCCAGCGCAGCGCGCTGGCCAGCCACGACGACCGTGATGGGTTTGGCCTCCTTGTCTTGGTCCGCGGCGCCGTTGCCGGTCTGCGCAAACACGGCGCCGCTGGCCAAAAGCATCACTTGTGCAACCGCAGCGGCTATCGCTGTCTTTTTAAACTCACTCACTTTTATCTCCGTCGTTGTTCTCAGGCCATTCGGCACATTTGTATCGCTCGATGCCGCGATCCGACCATGCGGCAAGTAAATTTTGCTTGCCGCACCTATCATGAGCAATCACAAAAACCATCAACCCAAACAACGAAATTCCGCACGCGCGACGCCCTGCCCCATGCCAGCGCGGGTCGCCTGCCAGCCGGCGGCAGCGACGCCGATTCGTCGTGCGTCAACAACAGACGCGGCCGGCGCCGGGCCGTCGATACAAAACCACCAAGGCCAGTTATGATTTCTTGCAAGCAGTCACGATGGCAAGAGCAGGCTCACCTGCGCCATGGCGGGGCCGTATGCGAAGGATAGGTAGCTCCGGGGATCAGGCGACGGCGGCGCAGCGTGCGCTCCGAAAAACAGCCGGGGCTAAACGTTCGCCCCATACGACCCCTCTTCAGTACGGTTCAAACTGAATACCCGCTTTTCGTAGCTGGGACACGAGCAGGCGCTTCCAAGGCCCCTCCGGCGACCACACCCGCGCGACCGACTCATAGGCGAGCTCGGGGCTCTCGTGAAGCACGATGGCGCGATACAGGAAGGTCATGCTGGAGGCGCGCATATTGACCTGGCAATGGACCAGGACCTTGCGGCCACTCAGCCGCTGCATGGCGGCGACGAACGACTGGAAGTCCGCTTCGGTGGGATTTCCGAAGCCGATGGGAATATTGACGAACTCAAGGCCTTGCCGGCGCACGATCTGCGCTTCGCCGGCAATGGCGTCCGGCACGGTCGGCGGCGCCAGGTAAATGACGGCGCCGAACCCCTGCGCGGCCAGGCCGGCCAGTGCCGCGGCGCCAGGCTGGCCCGATGTGACGAGCCGGGGCGAGATCGCGACCACGTTCGGCGCCTCGATCAGTGTATCGGTCGCAGACGCCGTGCCCCAAGCCAGCATTCCGGTGAACAGCGTGAGGGCCGCCACTGCGCGCCTCGTTTTCACCACGGTACGGTCGCTTGACATCATCCCAGCCCCACTTTCATTATCGACAACCGGCGGTCTTAGCTTCCTTCGTAAACACCGACACAGACGATGGAGTTGCCCGCGCCCTGTTCACAGTACGACTTCTTCAACTCGTAACTGGAAGTGGCCACATTGTTGAATTTGTAGGGCCCGTACCATCCCTTGCCTTTGGACTTGACGAGATCGATCATGTCCTTGATGAAGGGTTTCCCGTCCACGTCTTTCATGATGTACAGGTTTTTGCCCACCATCTTGGGATTCGCGCCTTGCGCGAGGCAATTGCCTTCGAAATCGTACACAAAGACGTATAAATCCCGATCCTTGAACGCGCCATTCGGATGCTCGCTAAAGCTCTTGTATGCCTTGTCCGGACCGGCAGACTTGATCAGTGCGACCGCCTGTTTCACCATCGCCTCCGCCTCCGCCGGGCTGCCGTGGACGTCAGCGGCCTGGACGCCGGCAGCGATCCCGGTTTGAAAAATAAACGTTAAGATAGCGGCTGTTTGAGTACGCATTGAAGATCTCCATTTAAGTCCATCAGACGGATCAAGGCAATCCGGGCTGCGCAGACACGGCTGGAAAACTGACATCCTCCAGCGTGCGCGCATGAACGCCAATTTTTATGATAGCACCGTCGGGCCGTCCATCACCGACTCGCCCCTCCCTCGCTGGGCCAGCCGATCAACAACTGGTTTGCGGTATCGCCGGCTCATGCGCAAGCGCCACGCGATGCCGCCGCATGAATGCGCTAGAATAGCAGCTGTTTTTAACGATGCAGGCGCTTGCTTGCCCAACCCTGTGACCGAAGAAAGACATGGCGCTCGCCACCCTGTTCCCGCCAGCGCGTCCTGGCCCCGACGGCACGGCCGCCTGACGGTCGGCGCGCTCGTGCTGGCGCTACACGCCGGCGGCGTGCTGGCGCAAGCGCCGCAAGCGCCGAAGGCGCCGCCATTGGCGGCCACGACGGAGCAGCCCCCCGCGCCCGCAGAGACCGTGACGGCGCAGCGCGGCGACCTGCAACTAACGGTCGATGCCAGCGGAAAATTGCGATTCCATCAGTTCGCGGACGTGGACATCCCGGTGGCCGGCCAGATTAAAGAAGTCCTGTTTGCCGTCGGCGACACGGTGCAGAAAGGCAAGATGGTGATGGAACTGTCCCCTGCGGTCCAGGCCAGCCAGATCGCCAGCAATCGCACCCAAATGGCGCGCCTGCAGGCCGAGCTGGCAGACCAGCAGGCGCAGACCGACTTTGCCGAACTACAGTTCAAGCGCCAGACCCAGCTCAAGGCACAAAACGCCACCCGCGAAGAAAGCTTCGAATCGAGCCGCATGAGTCTGTCTTCGGCCCGCGCCCGGCTGGGCGCCATCAACGCGCAGATCCAGCAGCTCGATGCGACGCTGAAATCCGACGAGGAGAACCGCCAGCGCACGCAGGTCCTGGCGCCGATTTCCGGCACCGTCGTCGCCGTCAATGCGCGCCCCGGACTAACGGCGAGCGCCGGGCAGGCGGCCGTGCCCTTGATGCGCATCGCCGATCTGACGCAAATGACGGTGCAGGCACGCGTGGCGGAGATCGATGTGACGCGCCTGCGGCGCGGCATGACGGCCAATTTCAAGACGCCAGGCTATCCGGGCCGCATCTGGTCGGGCAAGCTGCGCAAGGTCATTCCCGTGCCGGCCGAAGGCTCGGGCGAACAGGGCAAGCAGACTTTTTACAATGTCCTGTTCGAGGTCGACAATCCGGAACAGGAACTGATGAGTGGCATGACAACCCAGGTGCAATTTATCGTCGCGCAGGCCAGGGACGCGGTGCTGTTGCCGGCCAATTTGCTGGGCAAGTCCGATGCGAAGGGCTTGTATGAGGTCAAGGTGTTGAACGCCAACCGGCAGGTCGAGGCACGCCAGCTGAAGATCGGCGTACGCAATCAGGAGCAGGCACAAGTGTTGTCGGGCCTGCAAGCGGGCGAGCAATTGCTGGTCGGCCCGGCCGCGGCGCCGCGCTGATGGGAGCGCCATGAAACGCCGCCCTCCCTTTCCCGCGCTGACGCTGTGCCTGGCCGGCGCGCTGCTGGCAGGCTGTGCGCACACGATCCCCGTGGCGGAGGCGCCGCCGGTGCTCGACTTGCCGGCCGGCTGGTCGCAGGGCGGGAAGCCGGGCGCCCAGGAATGGCCCGACGCCCATTGGTGGCAAGGCTTTGGCAGCGCCGAGCTGAGCCAGTTGGTGGGCGAGGGGCAAAAAGACAACCTGGAACTGGCCGCCGCGCTGTCGCGTGTGCGCCAGGCCGAGGCCCAGGCACGGATCGCCGGGGTCGTCCTGCTGCCTTCAGTCGATGTGTCGGCGGGCGCCGCCCGGGATCTGCCGCTCGGCGACCATCACGGCGCCAATGTGTCATCCAGCGGATTGCTGCAGGTGTCTTACGAAATCGATTTCTGGGGCAAGAACAAGGCCAGCGTCGCGGCGGCCGAGGCATCGCTGCGGGCCAACTTCTATGATCGGCAAACCGTCGCCTTGACGGTGACCAGCGGCATCGTGTCGACCTACCTGCAAGTGCTGTCCCTCCACGACCGCCTCGGCGTCGCACGCCAAAACATGAGCAATGCCGAACATGTGCTGTCGCTGGTCGAGGCGCAGCGCAGCGTGGGCGCCGCCACGTCGGTCGACCTGGCACGCCAGCGTTCCGCGGTCGCCAGCCAACATGCAGAGATCCCCGATTTGCTGCAACAGGAGCGCGAGGCGCAATCGGCGTTGGCCATCTTGCTCGGCCGCTCGGCGCAAACCTTCCGCATCGGCAATTACGGACTCGACACCATCCGCCTGCCCGAGGTGACGCCGGGCCTGCCGTCCGAGCTGCTGTCGCGGCGGCCCGATATCCGCCGTTCGGAAGCGATGCTGGCCGCCGCCAGCGCCAACGTCGAAGCGGCGCGCGCGGCGCTGTTTCCCAGCATACGCCTGACCGGATCGACCGGCACCCAAAGCAGCGCCCTGCTGTCGCTGCTCAGCGCCCAGAATTTGTTCGCCAATGTCGGCGCTTCGCTGGTGGCGCCGATTTTCGATGGCGGACGTCTGCGGACCGAGCGTGATCTGGCCATCGAACAAAAACAGGAACTGGTCAAGGCGTATCGCTCGACCGTGCTGGCGGCGCTGGCGGAAGTCGACACCGTGCTGGGCCAGATCAAAAGTCTCGATGAGCGGCGCCAGTTAAAACAGGTCGAACTGGAACAGACGCGTCTTGCCTTCAATTTATCGGAGATCCGCTACAAGGCAGGGGCGGAAGACTTGATGACCGTGCTCGATACCCAGCGCAGCCTGACGGACGTGCAAAACGAGTTGGGCATCCTGAAATTGAAGCGCCTGCAGGCCACCGTTTCCCTGTACAAGGCCCTGGGCGGCGGCTGGAAGGCCGGCTGACCTGACGAACTTTTCTTGTCAGATAATCTGACAGGTATCAAATCTACGCATTCCCCACGACGGATACTCGACATCCGGTTAACACATAGGCGCTCCGCTTGCGAGCGCAACCAGGGGGATGACGATGAATATTCTTAAAATGCTGGTCGGTACCGCTGCCTTTCTGCTGGCTTCGATTTCCAGCGCCAGCACGCCTCAGACGTTTCTGTCGATGTGGTCCGATCCTGGCGACCTGGTGGGACAAGGGCAGACCTATTACCTGACCTTCCCGGTGGACGGACACTTGGTGCTCAATACCTACCAGAATCAGGTCGGTCTGAATTTCTGGTTGGACACGAGTTTCACTCATGAACCTAACCCCCTGCCTTCGTGGACAGGCAATTTTTCGACGGCTGGACTCGGTGCCCCACTTGCGATTGGCCAGTATGACAACGCGACATCTCCGAGTACGGCCGACTCGCCCTATCCCGGCATTGAGATCAGCTATGGCGACGGCCGCCCGAGCTCGACCACAGGTTCGTTCCACATTTACGATATCGGCTTGAATAGCTATGGCGGCATCGATCATGTTGCCATGTCCTTCGAGCAGTACAGCAACGGCAGCAGCGCCGCGCTTCATGGCCTGTTCTGGGACAACTCGGCATTTCCCTTGCCCGCCGTGCCCGAACCGGAAACATATGCCGAGCTGCTGGCGGGCCTCGGATTGCTGGTCATCCGGTTCCGGCGCCGCAAGCTTGAATCCAGCCAGGAACACGGGATAGGAACTAGCGGGCCTGAGCGTCCTCGACTTGCAGCGGGTTTTTTGGTGTCTTCAATGTCAATCAGCGCGCCGTCACCGTCAGCGGGATCGCCAGCTGGGCGCTGCCTCCGGCATTATCGGTCACCACCACCTTCAATCGATAGCTGCCGGCCACCGGCGCGCTCCAGTATGGCATGACGCTCAGGCCGCTGGTCCGGAACATCATGCCCAGCGGCACCCCGGAGATCGTGATCGACACCGAACTGGCGCCACTGTCCACGATGCTGATCCGGCCCGTCATCGGCTTGCCCGCCACGCCCGTCATGGCCGCGGCCGTGATCACCGGGCCGCCGGCGATGATTTGCACGGTGTACCTGGCTTGGCCGCTCAAGCCGGTCTTGCTGTCCCTGGCGGTGACGGTCACGGTGTAGGCGCCGGCCACCGGCTTGGCCCAGCTGACCAGGCCCGCAGCGCTGATCGCCATGCCGGACGGCGCGCCGCTCAGCGCGTAGGTGACCGGATTGGCATTGCTGGCCGCCGCCGAGAACGACAGCGCCACGCCCACCTTGCCGCTGATGGTGGCCGAGGCCAGCACCGGCGCCGACAACGGCGCGATGACGACGGTGTACACGCCCTGCCCGCTCAGGCCGGTCTTGCTGTCCTTGGCGGTCACGGTGACGGCGTAGGTCCCGGCCACCGGCGCCGCCCAGCCGACCACGCCGGCGCTGCTGATGCCCATGCCGGACGGCGCCCCGGTCAGCGTGTAGCCGACCGCATTGGCCGCCACGGTGGAAACCGTGAACGTCAACGCGGTCCCGACCGTGCCCTTGATGCTGGCCGAGCCCACCTGCGGCGCGGCGGCGATGGTCAGGCCCGACAGCGTCGACAACAGGCTGGACACGTTCGGCGTGCCCAGGCCGGTCAACTGATCGTAGCCGGCCTTGGCGGTGCACGCGGCGCAGCTGCCGTCGCTGCCGGCGGTGATATCGGCAAAGGTCAAAGCGTAGCTGCCCGGCACGGCGGCGAGCCCGCCGTACAGGGCCGCGTGCGGCGCGCCCAGGGCGGCCTTGCCGTTTAGCGCGCGGATGGCGTTGGCCACGGCGATCAGGCCGGCCCACTGCGGCGTCGACAGGCTGGTGCCGCCCACGCTGCCCCAGCGCACCGTGCTGCTGCCGGGCGCGATCATCGCCACGTACTGGCCGGACGATGGATCGGCATTGAAGGCGACATCGGCCACCGTGCGGCGCGCCGGCGTGCCCATGCCGGGCACGGCGTTGGTCTGGTAGCCCGGCGTGGCCGTGTACAGGCTGACGCCGCCGCCGGTGCCGGACCAGGCCACTTCGGAACGCAGTCCGCTACCACTGTAGCTGAGCGTGGTGCCGCCGACTGCCAGCACATGCGGCGCGACCGCCGGCCACGACACGCCCGCGCCGGAGTCGCCGGTGGCGGCCAGATAGGTCATGCCGCTGGCGGCGAAGACGCTGTCGGAAGAGACGGTGCCGCTGCTCTCGGCGCCGCCAAAACTCATCGAGACGATGCCCGGCCCCATCGCGTTGGCCAGCCTGGCGCCGCCCAGCAGCTTGTTGTAGCTGGCATCGGCCGCTTCGATCAGCACGATGCGGGCCAGTGGCGCGGTGGCGTGCGCCCATTGCACGTCGAGGGTGATCTCGCTGGCCCAGCCGGCGTCGTACGCGGGCTGGGTCGCGGTCATGGCGCCGCCGGCGGTGCTGTACACCACGGCCAGTTCACAGCCGCTGGTGGAGGCGGCCGCCAGCGGCAGGCTGGCCGTGGGAACGATGGTCTTGCTGGTGCAGGCCGGCAGGCTGAATTTGGTGTTGAACGCGGCCAGTTCGGCGGCCACGCTCGGGTCATGCTGGGCGTCGAGGATGTAGATGGTCTGGCCGGCGCCCAGCTGGGCCGCCTGGGCCGCCGTCAATGCGCTGCCGGCCGCCGGCAGCGCCGGCAAGCCGTAGGCGGCGCGGATCTGGGCCGGCGTGTAGGTCGCCACCACGCCGCCGGAGGCTGCCGGCGCGGCGGCCGCTTCCGGGCTCAGGCTGCGCATGGCTTCCAGGTGGCGTCCGTGCAGCGCCTGCATGGTCAGGCGGCGAGTCGACAGGTGCTGGAATTCGGTCGGGACGGCCTGCACGTGCACCGGCGCGTTGGCGCTGTCGGCGTGGTCGTCCGGCGCCGCCAGTTCGACCGCCGCCATGTGGAACGACGGCAGCGCCATGCGCTGGGCATCGGCGGCCGGCAGCGTGCCGGCATCCAGTTCCAGCGTGGTCGAGCCGGTTGCGAGCGGCGCTGCGCCCTGCACCAGCCGCGGTTCAGTGGCGTTGTCGGCGCCGCCCGCGCCGCATGCGCTCAGCAGGGCGGCCGTACACAGCGCGAGCGCCGGCAGCGCAACAGCAGATGGGTTGAATTTTGTTATATGTTGAACTTTCATCATCTGCCTTGGCGTCGCTATTTCGTATCCTTGTGGAAATTATCGCACATTGTTCAGGCATTACAAGCCGCAGATCTTGAGCTAGCCAGCAAGCCAGCAAGCCAGCAAGCCATTAAATCCCTGCCTGCCGCTGCGACGCAACATCAAATCTTGTTTACAAATTCCGCCAAAAGTCTACACTGTGGCCAATTCTGTTAGCGCTAACATTGGCAGATACGCTGGGTTTTTGCATCCATCTGAAAGCGACCTTGAACAAACAACTGACCTGGCGTGAAAAGATCAGCTACGGCATTGCCGATATGGGCTTCAATTTCTATTGGACCAATATCGCCACCTTCCTGCTGATTTTCTACACGGACGTCTTCGGCATCTCGGCCGCCGCCGCCGCGTCGATGGTATTCACAATTAAGATCATCAACGCTTGCACCGACCCGCTGATTGGCGCTGTAGCCGACCGCACCAACACCCGCTTCGGCAAGTTCCGCCCCTACCTGATATGGCTTCCGCTGCCGCTGGCCGGCGCCGCCTTCCTGACTTACACCACGCCCGACCTGTCCGAGGGCGGCAAGATCGTCTGGGCCTACGGGACTTATCTGCTGATGATGGTCTGCTACACCTGCATTAACATTCCATACAATGCCTTGTCCGGCGTGCTGTCGGCCGATCCACAGGAGCGCTCGACCGTCAACGGCCTGCGTTTCATCTTCGCCTTTGCCGGCGGCACCTTGGTGACGGCGGCCACGCCGGCGCTGGTGCGCTGGCTGGGCCACGGCGACGACAAGCTGGGCTGGCAGTTGACGATGCTGGTGTGGGGCGCGCTGGCGTCCGCGCTGTTCGTGACGACCTTCCTCAACACGCGTGAACGGGTGGCGCCCGCGCCCGCGCAGCAGTCCAACGTCTGGCAGGACATCCGCGACCTGTCGCGCAACCGGCCGTGGGTGGCGTTGTTCTTCCTGGCGCTGATCATCATGATCACCATCACCCTGCGCACCACCAGCGCGGCCTACTACTTCAAGTACGTGGTCGGCCGGCCGGAGCTGATGCAGGGCTTCGTCCCCGCCTACATGATCTCGGCGGCCGTCGGCGCCGCGCTGACGCCGTTCCTGACGCGCTTCATCGACAAGCGCAAGCTGATGATGATTTTGATGAGCACCACCGCCCTGCTGTCGCTGGCCTTCTTCTTCGTGCGGAAAGACCAGGTCACGCTGATGTTCGCGCTGCAGGTCGCGACCGGCATGGTGCTGGGACCGAAATCGCCGCTGGCGTTCTCGATGTATGCCGACACCGCCGACTACAACGAATGGCGCACCGGCCGCCGCGCCACCGCGATGACCTTCGCCGCCGCCACCTTCTCGCAAAAGCTGGGCACCGCCGTGGCGGTGGCCGTCATCGGCGGCTTGTTCACCCGGCTGGGCTACGTGGCCAACGTGGCGCAGACAGCCGGCTCGCAGGCCGGCATCGTGTGGCTGATGTCCTTTATTCCGGCGGCGTTCGCGGTGTGCGCGGTGGCCGTCATGTTCTTCTATAACCTCGACAACACCAAGCTGGCTCAGATCCAGGCGGATCTGGATGCGCGCAAATCATAAACGGAGAGTTTCAATGTTAGGCCCTACCCACGACGGCGACCGCTACGAACTGACCAGCCCGACGGCGATGCCGCGCGCGGCCGGCTTCCTGTGGAACCAGAAGATGATGATACAAGTGACCTGCCGCGGCTACGCCACCGCGCAGTTCATGCAGCCGGAACCGGCCAAATACGCCTACGCGCCCAACCTGGAGGCCAAGACCTTCATGCAGCCGGAGCAGAACTACTACGCCCATCATCCGGGACGCTTCTTCTACATCAAGGACGAGGAAACCGGCCAACTGTTCTCGGCGCCGTACGAGCCGGTGCGCGCGCCGCTGGAGCGCTACAATTTCTCGGTCGGCAAAAGCGACCTGTCGTGGACCATCGAGCACCTGGGCGTGCGGGTCGAGCTCAATCTGAGCCTGCCGGTCAGCGACGTGGTGGAACTGTGGTCGCTGCGGCTGACCAACCTGTCGGGCCGGGCACGCAAGCTGAGCATCTACCCCTACTTCCCGATCGGCTACATGTCGTGGATGAACCAGTCCGGCGAATACCGCGCCGACCTGGGCGGCGTGGTGGCCAGCTGCGTCACGCCGTATCAAAAGGTGGCCGACTACTTCAAGCAGAAGGACTTCAAGGACAAGACCTACTTCCTGTGCGAGGAAGCGCCGGTGGCGTGGGAGGTCCGGCAGATGGCGTTCGAGGGCGAAGGCGGCTTGCACCATCCAAGCGCGCTGCAGGATGAACAGCTGGGCAACAGCGACGCCCGCTACGAAACGCCGACCGCCGTGGTGCAGTACCGCCTGGCGTTGGCCGACACGGAGGCGCACGACTACCGCTTCATCTTCGGCCCGGCATTCGACGACGCCGAGATCCGCGCCGTGCGCGAAAAATATCTCGGCGCCGGCGCCTTCGCCGCCGCCCGCGCCGACTACGCCCGCTACATCGCCGGCGGACGCGGATGCCTGCGGATCGAAACGCCGGACAAGGAACTGGACAACTTCGTCAACCACTGGCTGCCGCGCCAGGTGTTCTACCACGGCGACGTCAATCGCCTGAGCACCGATCCGCAAACCCGCAACTACCTGCAGGACAACATGGGCATGAGCTTCATCAGGCCCGGCGTCATGCGCAACGCCTTCCTGCACGCGCTGTCGCAGCAGGAAGCCAGCGGCGCCATGCCGGACGGGATACTGCTGGCCGAGGGGGCGGAGCTCAAATACATCAACCAGGTGCCGCACACCGACCACTGCGTGTGGCTGCCGGTCGCGCTGAAGGTCTACCTCGACGAAACCAACGACTATGACATTTTGGACGCGGTCGTGGCCGGCCACGAGGACGGCATCGCCCTCACCGTCGCCGAACGCGTGAGCAGCGCCATGGACTGGCTGCTGCAGACGCGCGACCATCGCGGCCTGAGCTACATCGCCCAGGGCGACTGGTGCGATCCGATGAACATGGTCGGCTACAAGGGACGCGGCGTGTCCGGCTGGCTGACAGTGGCCACCGCCTACGCGCTGAACCTGTGGGCGGAGATTTGCGAGCAGCGCGGCGACGCCTCGCCGCTGGCGGCGGACGCCAGCCGTTTCCGCGCCGGCGCCAAGGCCGTCAACCTCGCCGCCAACGAGCACCTGTGGGACGGCGGCTGGTACGCGCGCGGCATCACCGACGACGATGTCCGCTTCGGCATCAGCCGGGACGTGGAGGGCCGCATCTGGCTCAATCCGCAGGCGTGGGCGATCCTCGGCGGCACGGCCAGCGAGGAACAGCGCGCATCGATGCTGGAGCAGGTGGAGGAGCAGTTGGCCACACCGTACGGCGTGGCCATGTTCGCGCCGCCCTACAGCGCCATGCGCGACGACGTGGGGCGCGTCACGCAGAAGCATCCCGGTTCGGCGGAGAATGGCGCGGTCTACAACCACGCCGCCGTGTTCTACATCTACAGCCTGTACACCATCGGCGAGAGCGAACGCGCCTACCAGCTGCTGCGCCAGATGATACCCGGCCCGGGCGAGGCCGATTACCTGCAGCGCGGCCAGCTGCCGGTGTTCATTCCGAATTACTATCGCGGCGCCTACCACCAGTACCCGCGTACCGCCGGCCGTTCCAGCCAGTTGTTCAACACCGGCACCGTGTCGTGGGCCTACCGCTGCTTCATCGAAGGCCTGTGCGGCCTGCGCGGCGACGGCGATGCCTTGCTGGTGCGCCCGCAGTTGCCGAAGGAATGGGAAGGCATCAAGGTCACGCGTGTATTTCGCGGCGCGACGTTCAAGGCGTCCATACAACGCTCCGATGTCGAAGAAATCCAGGTCTGGTGGGAAGGCAAGCGTTTGCCTGGCGGCCGCGTGACCGGTATCGTTGCGGGCGGAGTCTATGCGCTGGAGGTATTAATTCCGCGCCGCGGGTCCGCGACGTAGGCGGAATTCGCAGGCGCTTCGAACAGCACGCTATCGCGCCGGCGACGGCACGCCCTGCGGCGCCTCGCCGCCGTGCGAAATCAGCCAACCGCCGTCGGCTAGCCAGTCGGCCAGGCGGTCCGGCCAGTGCACGTCAGACAGGCGCTCCGAACGCTGGCCCATGTTGAAGGCGTGGTCGGTCTCCGCATACATGTGCAGCTCGGCCGACACGCCCGCCGCCGCCAGTTGCTGATACAGGGCGATGGCCGGCGGCGCGCAGCACTTGTCCCGCGATCCCGCGACGATGAAGGCCGGCGGTGCGTTCTGCACGGCCTTGGCCGGCACGCCCAGCGGACCGGGATAGACCAGCACCTGGAAGTCCGGCCGCGCGCTCAGTTTATCGACGGCGTCCGCCACGCCCGCCGGTGCTGGCGCCGGATTGTCGGCCACCAGCGACACCAGTTCGCCACCGGCAGAGAAGCCCATGATGCCGAGCCGGTTCGGATCGATCTTGTACTGCGCCGCATGCGCCCTCACCCAGCGCACCGCGCGCCGCAGGTCGGCGGCCGCATCGTTCTCGATGCTGTAGGTCGAGCCCTGGTCGCGCGCGAGCCGATACTTCAACACGAAGGCGGTGACGCCGGAACGGTTCAGCGACTTGGCCGCCACCAGTCCTTCGTTATTCCACACCAGCATGCGATGGCCGCCGCCCGGCACCACGATCACGGCGGCGCCGTTGGCGTGGCGCGGATCGGCCTCGACCACTGTCAGCGACGGATCATGGATGTTGCTGATGTAGGTGTTCTGCACCGTCTCAGCTTCGTTGTGTCGCTGCTCCGAACCCGGCGCGCCATGGGGCCACAGTTGAACGGTCTGCTGCGCCCCCGCCTGCGCGCACAGCAACAGCAGCGCCAAGCTAAATTTGTTAATGCCCATTGAAGCCTCCCGCAGCGTAAAGGGTATGGTGAGTCAGGATGAACAGCGTACCGTCGCCGTCGCCGCCGAAGATCAATTGCAGCGGACGTTCCGGCACATCGATGCGGCCGATTTCCTTGCCGTCCGGCGCGTAGACGAACACCTGGCCATTGGCGACATACACGTTGCCGGCCTTGTCCACCGCGACGCTCTCGCCGCCCCGGTTGGCGACCTGTTTCAAGTCGCCGATGCCGCCGCCCTGCCCGATCACGCCGCTGTAGGTGCGGTTCTCGGAGCCGTTGGTGAACACCACGCGGCCGTTGGCGCCGGCCGCCACCAGGCCGTGCGTGTCGAGCGTGTCGGAGAAGCGGTGGCCGAGGTGATTGGCCGGACCTTGCTGGAACACGCGGTAGGCCGGCATCACCAGGCTGCCGTCCGGCGATACGTACTCGCGCGGCTTCGGCAGCGCGACATCGCGGGCGAACATGTCAGCCAGCGTGGTGAACTCGTAGGTGTCCGGGTTCAGCTGGTCGCGGAACTCGCCGTTCCGCCAGAAATTGACCGGCACCACGGTTCGGGCGCCAGCGTGGGCGGCGACCGGCGTCGGCTTGATCAGTGTCAGCGGGCCGGCCGGCTGATCGGGGTGGAACGAGTAGACCGTGCCTTCCGCACCGTGCGAGGACAGCACCATCAGCGCGCCGCTCCGGTCGAAGGCCAGGTTGACGGCGTCCAGCGGCGCGTCGCGCACCACCAGCAGGCCCTCGCCCCTGGACCAGCTGTAGATGCGCTGGAAACGGCGATCGACAAAATAGAGTTTGCCTTGGGGGTCAACCGCCGCGCCGGCGATCGAATAGAATTCGCCTTCGAGCTTGTCGATCCTGACGCCGGCGCCGACGCCCGCATCGGCGGCGGCTACTGGACCGGCGGCGCCGACATCGAGCGCAGCGAACTCGCGCTCGCGCACCTCCAGCTTGCGGGTGACATCCTGCAGCGCGTTCTCATACGGGTACTTGGTGATACGCAGATAGGTGTCGCAGCCGTTGTCGTCGCAGGTGGCGTAGCCGCTCTCGCCGTTGACGTGCACGTTGCGGAAGCGGATGCCGCTGGAATTGCTCAACTTGACCGCCGATGGCGCAGGCTTGATGGAACGCGTGACGCGGTAGGCATGGTAATTGGCGAACAGCAGATTCTTCGAATTGCGGATCTCCAGCGACACCGAGTCCATGCCATCGCGCACTTCCTCTTCGGTTTGCGGCGCCAGGAATTCCCAGTTCTCCACGCCATCGAGCACGATCTCGGCGCGGATATGGTGTTCGGCCGACAGTTCGTAGACCTTGCCCGGCGTCTTGGTGTTCGACACGTAGAAGCCCGCCTGTGCGAAGGTGCTTGGTGTCCAGCAGGCCACGAAGGTGCCGCCGCCGCCATCGGTCACCCAGATGCTCGGGTACTGGCGATCCCAGTGCGCGGTCGGGTCGAAGTCGGCGCGCTTCTGGTAGGGATCGCGCCGCGTGCCGTCGTACAGCCGCGTGCCGTGGCCGCCCTGGACGCGGATGTCGTCGACCAGCGAATCGGCGCCCGCCTTCCACAGCAGCGCCGTCGCGCGCGGGTTGACTTCGCCGGTGGCCAGGCCGAAGCCGGTGACCATGGCGTCGCCGCCCCTGGCGCTTTCCAGCAGCGCTTTCGGGCCGTCGACGCCGGCGTACAGCGGCGAGCCGTTCGGCAGCACCAGCTGCGTCAGGCCTGGATGCAGTCCGATGAGCACCGTGTCCGGCTTCATGCGGATGGTGTCGTTGACGATGTAGAAGCCCAGCGGCAGGTACACCACGCGCTTGCTGTCGATGGCTTTCTGGATCGCGGCCGTATCGTCGGCCTGGCCGTCGCCGAGCGCGCCGAAGCCGCGCACGTTGGCCCATTCGGCACTTGACGGCAGCGCACGCATGACCTGGCGCGGCGCGGCCGGCAACGCTTTCAGCGCTTCCATCTTGATGCTGGTGGCGAACTGGCCGCTGCTGCCCAGGCCGGGCAACGCCAGGCCGTAGCTGAATTGCCTGACCGCGTAGGCGGCGCCGGCGCCGACGCCGACGATAGTCTTGCCGCTGTCGCGGAAGCGCGCGAACACCGGCGTGTTGCGGGCCACTGCGTGGTCAAAGCCGACCTGCGTGTAGACGTTGCCCTCGTTGCTGATGACCACCGCCGCCTTCGACACATTCTCGAAGCGCACGTCCTTACCCCACAGCCAGTCGCCGTAGCCGCGGTCGATCTCGATGCCCACCGGCGTGTTGCGGATGCTGGTGTTGATCAGCGTGAGTCCCGCTTCGTGTTCGCGGATGGCGGCATCGCGCTGGCCTTCGAAGCTCGAATCCATCAGCGTGTATGGCCACGCCGGCGAAGTCTTCTCGGTCAGGATGCCATAGCGTCCGCCGTAGAACTTCAGGTCGAAACTCTCGTTGCCGACCTGGTAGATGCCGGCCAGGCCGGAACCGATATGAAAGTCGATGTGGCTCAGGTAGGAGTGCTGCGCCGTGCGCAGCCGCACCGCCGTCGCGGCCGGATTGCCGTCGCCGATCTCGAAATCGACGTTGCTGAGCGCCGAATAAAACGTCGATGAATTGGCGTCGCGCACCTGGTCGCTGAACGGCACGGCGCTGGCCACCGGCACCGGCACCTTGCCCACCGTGTACTGGTCACCGCCGGTGAACACGATCATGTTGCCGACGCCCGTCTGGAAGCCCGGCGTGTGCGCGCCGAGCACCAACACCGGCCGCGTCCGGCCGACGCCGTACAGGCGCACTGCTGGCGGCACCAGGATGGAACGGGAAATGCGATACCGGCCCGATGGCAGGAACACCACGCCGCCCTCGCCTTTGTTGGCCGCGCTGGTGACGGCCTGCTGGATGGCGTCGGTGTCGTCGGCCACGCCGTCGCCCCTGCCCCGCACTTTCACGGCGCGCGGGTCGTCCGGCATGGTCTGGTAGGCGGAAGTCGACGCGGCTTGCGCGGCATGGACGACCGGCTGCGCGCACAGAACCGCAGCCGTGGCCACCAGGGCGATACTCATAGTTAGACTAGTCATGCGCATCGCCCAGGATGGCTTAGAAACTGTAACGCACACCAGCGCGGTACACCCGGCCCAACACGTCGTACAGCGTCGGGTTGATGGCGAAGCTCAGGTTGGACTGGGGCGCCGCCACCGGATCGACGTCGCCGATGTTGTCGATCTTGAAGTAGGCGGTGGTCTTCGCATTGACCTTGTAGGTGCCGCCGAGGTCGACGTAGAACGCGCCTTTCATCTGGTTGTTGAAGATGGTCGGGTGTATCGTGGTCGACACCGGGCAATTGGTCTGGCACTCGATGAACTCGTTGCTGTAGACGCCTTTGCTGATCCAGCGTTCGGTCAGCATCAGGCCGAGCTTGTCGGTGTCCCACGCTTGCGACGCCAGGCCCTTCCACTTCGGCGTGCCGCCCAGATTGTTGCCGGCGCCTTCAGACGGGATCGTACCCACCACGCCAGGATCGGTCAGGAAGCTGATGGTACGGGTGGCCAGCGCGCGGAAGGTCAGGCGGCCCGGCAGGCCGAAGTCCTTCAGGTTCATGCGGTAGGCCGCCTCGATGTCGTAGCCCTTGTTGCGCAGCGATGCCAGGTTGAACGCCTGCACCGTCACGTAGTTGTTGGTGGTGTTGGCACTGTTGAGCACCATCGCCGAGCAGATTTCCTGGTTGCCGGCCACGCACAGGTCGACTTCCTGCTGCGCCGACAGGGACGAGATCACGCCGTCGACCTTGATGTCGAAGTAGTCGACCGAGGCGCTGAAGCCAGGCAGCCATTTGGGCTGGTTCAGCACCGCACCGAACACCGTGTTGCGGGCGATCTCGGGACGCAGATTGGTGTTGCCGACCGTGCGCTGCTGGACCGTGATGGTGTTGCCCTGGTAGCTGACCACGTTGTTCACCACCACGGCGGCCGCGTACAGTTCGCTCAAGTTCGGTGCGCGCACGTCTTTCGAGGTCACCGCGCGGAAGCTCAGGCCGTCGACCGGGGTCTTCCAGCTGCCGCCGATCTTCCAGCTTTCCACGCTGCCGGAGGTGCTGTACTTGGTGCGGCGGTCGGCCACGTTCAGGTTGGCCTCGCCGAAGGTGGCGGACTTGAGCATCGGAACGTTCAGCTCGACGTAGGCTTCCTTGACGTCGTAGGTGCCCGAGGCGTTGTGATAGTTGCCGGCGTACCAGTTGTTGCCCACCGCCGTGTTCAGCAGCGGATCGGCCGGATAGTCCGGCGTGTTCGGGCTGCCTGCGGAGACGCCGTTGCCGTAAGGGTCGCCGGTCACGCTGTAGTGTTCGCGGCGGTACTCGGCGCCGGTCGCCACGGCGATAGGGCCGGCCCACGATTCGAACGGTTCGCCGTGCAAGTTGAAGCTGGCGACCTGCTGCGTTTGCTTGGTGTGCTGTTGCGGGCCCATGCCCGGTTCGATGTAGGCCATCGCCGCCGGGTCGGCCGGCACGTCGCCGATGATGTTCAGCGGCACGCAGCCGGAAGCCGCCGCGACCGGGTTGCGGCAGACGATGTTGCCGTTCGGGCCGCGCACCGCGTCGATGGCGGCGTCGTAGCGCGCATTGAGCGAGATGTCGTGGACAATGATGTCGGTCTTGTTCTGGCCATATTCGGCGTAGGCGTCGTACGACCATTCCTTGCCGGCCAGCTGGAAGCGGCCTTCGGCGCCAAGCACCACGCGTTCCATCTGGCGGGTCGGATGGACGTTGATGTTGCGCGGGAATTCGGCATTGGCCGTGCCGTACTGGAAGCTGGTGATCTTGTTGGCCGCGCAGGCGGCCACGATGGACGCCGGCAGGAACGGGTTGTCGCACTGGATCGTCAGGTTGGCGTTCTTGGCCGCGCCCGGGTTCGGCGAGAACACCGATTCGACTTTGCCGAAGTTGGTGGTCAGGTAGATCTCGTGGTCGGGATTGATGTCGAAGCCGACGCGGGTGTACGCCACCTGGCGTTTCAGGTCCATCGCCAGGTTGGTGCCGGCGCCGACGCTGCCGCTCAAGTCGCCGCCGACGCAGAACGGGTTGACGCAGCCGGTCACCGCGCCGGTGCCGGTCGGCTTGCCGCCGCCACCGTAGTTGAACTGGTAGGGTGCGCCGCCGGGGCCGAAGGCCGTGCCTTGCAGCGGGCCGTTGGTGATCAGGCCGTACTTGGCGTACTGGTATTGCTGGGCGTGGTCGATGACGGTGTATTGCGGCTTGCCGTCGTTGGTCTGCGCCAGCGGACGAATCTGGTAGGCGGTGTTCTTGTACCAGCTGCGCCCGTTGGGACCGACTTCGCCGAATCCAGGCGAATCGATGCCCTTCTCGCGGCCGAACTCGCCGCTGACTTCGACATGCAGGCGGTCGTCCATGAAGCCCTTGCCCCAGGCCGCCTGCACGGTGCCGTTGCGGTCGTCGTGGTAGGTGGTCTGGCCGCCTTCGACGTTGGCCTTGAAGCCTTCGAATTTCTTGTCGGTGACGAAGTTGACCACGCCGCCGATCGCGTCCGAACCGTAGGACGCCGAAGCGCCGCCGGTGACCACGTCGACGCGCTTGACCAGTAGTTGCGGGAACTGGCTGACGTCGGTCACGCCGGTGACGTTGGCGCCCACCACGCGCTGGCCGTCCAGCAGGGTCAGCGTGCGGATCGGGCCCAGGCCGCGCAGGCTCAGCGAGCTCAAGCCCTGGATGCCGCTGGAGGTGCTGTTGGTGCTGGTGGTGCGGCCGGTGCTTCCCTGCAGCGCCGGCAGTTCGGCGATGGTGTTGAAGATGTTCGGCTGGGCGTTCTTGGCCAGGTCGTCCGCGTTCAGCACGGTGGTCGGTGTTGGCTGGGTGAAGCCGCGCGAGGCGATGCGCGAGCCGGACACCGTCACCACCGTCTGCACCGGCGCGGCCTCGGCCTTCGCGTCGGCGTTGGGCGGGGTCTGGTCGCCGGGGGCGGCGGGCGTGCCCGCAGCGGCTTGCTGCGCATAAGCTGGCATGGCGATCCAGCAGCAAGCGCTGGCCACGGCCAGACTCATGATTTTGTTACGTGTACGCATTGTAGTCTCCTGCACTATTTTTATAAGGTAATGGTCAACGCGCGGAATTTCTGACGGCTCCGCTACGCACTGCATGCAACGCTGCCCGACCCGTCAAGCCAGGCGGTATTCGGTCAAGTCAGGTACTGATTTCGCTGGCGAGGATATGCCCCACCAGCGTCTGCGGCGCATCGGCGATGTCCAGCGTGACGCCGGCCTCGTCCTCCTGCAGCGGTTCCAGGTCATGCATTTGGCTGTCCAGCAGCGACGGCGGCATGTAGTGGCCGACCCGCGCCTGCAAGCGGCCGGCGATCAGTTCGCGCGCACCGTTCAGGTGGGCGAAGCGCAGCGCCGGATCGGCCAGGCGCAACTGGTCGCGGTATTTGCGCTTCAGCGCCGAGCAGCCCAGCACCAGGCCAATGTTCTGCAGCCGCGCGCCGTGCACCTGCCCGGCCAGGGTCTGCAGCCAGTCGTGGCGGTCGGCGTCGTCCAGGGCGATGCCGGCCGACATCTTGGCCACGTTCGCCGGCGGGTGGAACTGGTCGCCCTCGACGTAGGAGACGGCCAGCGCGCCGGCCAGCGCCTGGCCCACCGTGCTCTTGCCGCAGCCACTGACACCCATCACTACCCAGCGGGAACTTTCCATCCACATCTCCAAGTAAGATAGCGCTAACATTCCAGTGATAATAAATTGCGCCAACCACAGCGCAATAGGCATCATATTTGAGGGGTACCGCTTAACGCTGAAAGATAGCGTTATCATTTACGGAGACTTTAGACTAATGCAGAAATTTGTAAAGAAGTATCCATGCTGCGGCGCGCCAAAAACCACGCCTGCCCTGCCGGATAACGCGCGCTCAAAAAGAAAAAGCCCCTGATCATCAGGGGCTTCGTCTCATCCGTTTGCCAGGCAGCGCCAGCGGCTGCCGGCTACGGCATCACTCCCACTCGATGGTCGCAGGCGGCTTGCCCGAGATATCGTAGACGACGCGGTTGATGCCACGCACTTCATTGATGATGCGGTTGGACACCTTGCCCAGCAACGCGTGCGGCAGGTGCGCCCAGTGCGCGGTCATGAAGTCCTGCGTCTGCACGGCGCGCAAGGCCACCACGTATTCGTAGGTGCGGCCGTCGCCCATCACGCCCACCGATTTCACCGGCAGGAACACGGCAAACGCCTGGCTGGTCGCCTCGTACCAGTTGGTCGGCACGCTGTCCTGGTCGAAGCCCGGCACCACCACCGGCTCGTACGGCGTGTTGCGCAGCTCTTCGATGAAGATCGCGTCGGCACGGCGCAGCAGGTCGGCGAATTCCTTCTTCACTTCGCCGAGGATGCGCACGCCCAGGCCAGGGCCTGGGAACGGATGACGGTAGACCATGTCATGCGGCAGGCCCAGCGCCACGCCCAGCTTGCGCACTTCGTCCTTGAACAGTTCGCGCAGCGGCTCCAGCAGCGACAGCTTCATGTGCTCCGGCAGGCCGCCCACGTTGTGGTGGCTCTTGATGGTCTGCCCCTTCTTGCCCTTGCCTGCCGATTCGATCACGTCCGGATAAATGGTGCCCTGGGCCAGCCACTTGGCGTTGACCAGCTTGCCCGATTCGGCATTGAACACTTCGACGAATTCGCGGCCGATGATCTTGCGCTTCTGCTCGGGATCGGCAACGCCGGCCAGGTGGCCCATGAACTGGTCCTCGGCATCGACGCGGATCACTTTGACGCCCAGGTTCTTGGCGAACATGTCCATCACCATCTTGCCTTCGTCCAGGCGCAGCAGGCCGTGGTCGACGAACACGCAGGTCAGCTGGTCGCCGATGGCGCGGTGGATCAGCGCCGCCGCCACCGACGAATCGACGCCGCCGGACAGGCCCAGGATCACTTCATCGGTGCCCACTTGCGAGCGGATTTTCTCGACCGCCTCCGAGATGTAGTCGGGCATGTTCCAGTCCGATTTGCAGCCGCAAATCTCGTGCACGAAACGGCCCAGCATGGCCTTGCCCTGCACCGTGTGGGTGACTTCCGGGTGCCACTGCACGCCGTAGAACCGCTTCTCTTCGTGGGCCATGGCGGCGATCGGGCAGCTCGGGGTGTTGCCCATCAGGACGAAGCCGGGCGGCATGTCCAGCACCTTGTCGCCGTGGCTCATCCAGACTTTCAGCATGCCGTGGCCTTCGTCGGTGACGAAGTCGGCAATGCCGTCGAGCAGCTTGGTGTGGCTGCGGGCGCGCACTTCGGCGTAGCCGAATTCACGCACCAGGCCGTTCTCGACCTTGCCGCCCAGCTGGGCCGCCATGGTTTGCATGCCGTAGCAGATCCCCAGCACCGGCACGCCCAGTTCGAACACGGCGTCCGGCGCGCGCGGGGCGTCGCCTTCCAGGGTCGAGCTGTGGCTGCCCGACAGGATCACGCCGGCGGCGCCGTAGTTGCGCACGAACTCGTCGCTGACGTCATACGGGTACACTTCCGAGAACACGCCGGAGTCGCGCACGCGGCGCGCGATCAGCTGGGTGACTTGGGAGCCGAAATCGAGAATGAGGATTTTTGAGTGCATGAGTAATGTACTGGAGAGGTAAAGAATAGAAAAACGCCGGCTTGATTCAGCCGGCGTTGCAAGGACTGGTTAGTCGCCGGAACGGTAGTTCGGCGCTTCCTTGGTGATTTGCACGTCGTGCACATGCGATTCGCGCATGCCGGCCGAGGTGATCTCGACGAACTCGGCTTTGTTGCGCAGTTCGTCGATGGTGGCGCAACCGCAGTAACCCATCGATTGACGCACGCCGCCGACCAGCTGGAAGATGATCGCCAGCACGCTGCCCTTGTAGGCGACACGGCCTTCGATACCTTCAGGCACAAACTTGTCGGCCTTCATGGTGGCGTCCTGGAAGTAGCGGTCGGCCGAACCGTCGGACATGGCGCCCAGCGAGCCCATGCCGCGATACGATTTGTACGAACGGCCCTGGTACAGGATCACTTCGCCCGGCGCCTCTTCGGTGCCGGCAAACATGGAGCCCATCATCACGGTCGACGCGCCGGCCGCCAGCGCCTTGGAAATGTCGCCCGAGAAGCGGATGCCGCCGTCGGCGATACATGGGACGCCGGTGCCTTCCAGCGCTTCGGCGACGTTGGAGATCGCGGTGATCTGCGGTACGCCGACGCCGGCCACGATACGGGTGGTGCAGATCGAGCCCGGGCCGATGCCGACCTTGACCGCGTCGGCGCCATGTTCGACCAGCGCCTTGGCGGCGGCGGCGGTGGCGATGTTGCCGCCGATCACGTCCACCTGCGGGAACTTGGTCTTGATCCAGCGCACACGGTCGAGGATGCCTTGCGAGTGGCCATGGGCGGTGTCGACCACCAGCACGTCGACGCCGGCGGCGACCAGCAGTTCGATCCGCTCTTCATCCTTGGCGCCCACGCCGACTGCGGCGCCGACCAGCAGCTTGCCCTGCGAGTCTTTCGACGCCAGCGGGTGCTCGGTGGATTTCTGGATGTCCTTGACGGTGATCAGGCCGCGCAGCTCGAAGGCGTCGTTGACCACCAGCACGCGCTCGAGGCGGTGCTTGTTCATCAGGCGCTTGGCCTCGTCGCGGTCGGCGCCTTCCGCGCCCTCTTTGACGAACACCAGCTTGTCACGCGGGGTCATCTTGGCGCGCGCTTCGGCGTCGAGTTCCTTTTCGAAACGCAGGTCGCGGTTGGTGATGATGCCGACCACTTCCTTGCCTTCGACGACAGGGAAGCCGGAAATGCCATATTGCTCGGTCAACGCGATGACGTCGCGGATCTTCATGGTCGGCGGGATGGTGATCGGATCACGCAGCACGCCGGCCTCGAAACGTTTGACGCGCGCCACTTCGCGTGCCTGATCTTTCGGATTCAGGTTCTTGTGGATGATGCCTATGCCGCCCTCTTGTGCCATGGCAATCGCCAGGCGGGCTTCGGTGACCGTATCCATCGCTGCGGACAGCAAAGGGATGTTCAGACTGATATTGCGGGTCAGACGAGTTTTGAGGGACGTATCGGCAGGCAGAACATTCGAATACGCGGGGACGAGAAGCACGTCATCAAACGTGAGTGCTTTTTGGAGTAGACGCATAGCATTTCCTATAGGCGCAAAAGCAGATTATACAGAAAAAGCAGTGTTCTGTCTGAAACTTCTTCGCGCCGCCGGCAGTCGTCCAGCCGGCGTGAACGGAGTTTATTTTCCTTTCAACATTCCGTTTAGTACATGTTGCAAAAAAGCCTCTATTTCTACGCTAAATTTCATCGGCCCCGAAACTACTGCCGTGCTAGCCAGCATGAGGCTTGGCGGCGTTTCCAGCCCAAAATTCGTAGATATCTTATAAATAATATATATAGATAACCAAGAAAAATTGCTGTACTTTATTAAACGTAGTCATTTGGGCCAGAGGCACACAACCGTTGCCGTCTGACATGTTCAACGCGCTCGCTTGCCGTAGCGAATTGTATGCAAGCAAACAATACCATTGGGGCATCATGAACTTGAATAAATACCTGATCGGACTCGTAGCCACCATCGCTACCAGCTCCGCTTTCGCCAGTCCTTTGCTAAACGAAGGATTCAACGACATCAACACCCTCGGCGCCAGCGGCTGGGTGATGACCAATAACAGCGCCGGCTCGGTCGGCGGTGTCAACACCGACATTGGTTCGTCCAACTGGTTCCAGGGCGACAGTACCTTTTTCAGCGCCGCCCCCAGCGCCGGCACTGCCAATTCCTACATCGGCGCCAGCTACACCAACGGCACATTCTACGGCGCAGTCAGCAACTGGCTGATCACACCCGAACTGGCGCTGTCGAACGGCGAGAAGCTGAACTTCTCGCTGCGCCTGCTCGGCGAAAGCAGCTTGGGCCTGACCGATACGGTTGAAGTCTATTACAGCACCCACGGCGCCAGCGCCAACGTCGGCTCGACGTCATCGTCGACCGGCGATTTCGTCATGCTGGGCTCGCCATTCACCTCCGGCACCGACACCAACTGGGTCAATTATTCGCTGAGCCTGTCCGGCCTGTCCGGCGACACTACCGGCCGTTTCGCGTTCCGCTACGTCAACGCTGCCGGCGACGGCAACTACATCGGCATCGACTCGGTCAACGTCAGCGCCGTGCCGGAACCGACCACCGCACTGATGCTGCTGCTGGGCCTGGGCGTGGTTGGCTTCAGCCGCAAGAAACAGCTGCGCCTGCTGGCACTGGCCGGCCTGTCGGCCAGCACCCTGGTGGCGCAAGCTGCCGAGCCGCAAACCGGCGCCAATGGCCTGATGAGCTTTCCTAATTCGCACGTCGTGGTCGCACCGGAGCTGAGCGTCAGCGCCGCTCCGGCAGGCGCCGGCATGGTCGCCTACAAGGACGCAGCCACCGGCCAGCTGGTCGGTCCGTCGGCCGAGCAAGCCGCCGAACTGGCCGCCGCCGCCGTGCCCGCCACCAGCGCCAAGGCCTCCGGCCGCCTGGCCCTGGGCGGCCGCATCGCGCCGCTGACCACCAAGCAAGGCGGCGTCGGCCGCAAGCTGGACGACTCCACCGCCAGCTTTGCCGTCATCCACAAGGATGCCGATGGCAAGCTGGTCGAATCCTGCGTCCCCGGCGAAGAAGTCGCCAACCACCTGGCGCACGGCCCCAGCCTGCCTGCCGTGAAAGGAGAACAACAATGAAGCGCTTTACCCTGAACGCCCTGGCCGCCGCTGCCGCCTGCCTGTTCGCCTCCTCCAGCTTTGCCGCCGCGACCATCGTCATCGTCAACGGCGACCCGGCCAACGTCGGCTTCAATGACCCGACCGTGGTCGCTCCCGTCGGCGGCAACGCCGGCACCACGCTGGGCGTGCAGCGCCTGAACGCATTCCAGGCCGCCGCCAACAAATGGGGCGCCACCCTGACCAGCACCACCCCGATCCGCGTGCTGGCCACCTGGGAAGCGCTGACCTGCACCTCGACATCGGCCGTGCTGGGCAGCGCCGGCGCCACCGAGGTGTTCCGCGACTTCGCCGGCGCACCGCAAGCCGGCGCCTGGTTCGGCAAGGCCCAGACCGGCAAGCTGACCGGCGCCGATCCTGACGCCGGCACCGCCGACATCCGCGCCCGCTTCAACATCAACCTGGGCAGCCCTGGCTGCCTGGCCGGCTCGCCGTTCTACCTGGGCCTGGACGCCAACCACGGCACCGCGGTCGACCTGGTGACCGTGCTGACCCATGAATTCGGCCACGGCCTGGGCTTCCAGACCTACACCAACGGTTCGACCGGCGCGCAGCTGGACAACACCCCGAGCATCTGGGACTTCTTCCTGAAGGACACCACCACCAACAAGCTGTGGAAAGACATGACGGCCGCCGAGCGCGCCGCCTCGTCGCTGAAATCCGGCAAGCTGGTCTGGAACGGCCCGATCGCCAACAGCTATGTGAACACCGTGCTGCAACAAGGCGCGCCAGCGCTGACCTTGCTGAGCCCTGCCAGCATCGCCGGCTCGCTGCAGGTAGGCTCCGCCAGCTTCGGCCCGGCCCTCAGCAGCCCCGGCATGACCGGCGAGATCATGCCGGTGGTCGACACCGCGCCTAACCTCGGCCTGGCTTGCGGTCCGCTGTCGCCGCTCAACGCCGCCGCCGTCAACGGCAAGATCGCCCTGGTCGACCGCGGCGTTTGCGCCTTCACGATCAAGGCCAAGGCGGTGCAGAACGCCGGCGCGATCGGCATGATCGTCGCCGACAACGCTCCGGGTTCGCCTCCGCCAGGCTTGGGCGGCGCCGATCCAACCGTCACCATTCCAGCGGTACGCATTTCGCAGGACGACGGCATTGCGCTGAAAGTGGCCCTGGCCAAGCGCACCCGCCAGCACTCCAATGTGTTTGCCAACCTGGGCGTGAACCTGGCCTTGCGCGCTGGCGCCGATGCGTCGGGACGCTTGCTGATGTTCGCACCCAACCCTTACCAGGGCGGTTCGTCGGTATCGCACTACGACGTCAGCGCCTTCCCCAACCTGCTGATGGAACCGGCGATCAACAACGACCTGACCCACGAGGTCACGCCGCCGAACGACCTGTCCTTCCCGCTGCTGCGTGACATAGGCTGGTAAGCCGGCCCGGCCCCTGGCTGGCCGCTCCGGCAGCCAGGGGCCGACAGCCCGTCGCCCTTCGCGGACGACGGGCTTTTTCTTTATGGTTGACAGTTGCCGCAAATCATGGCGAAATCGGTGCTTGCTTTACAGGAGCCTCAGCATGACTGACCGTACTTTGCATTGCCTGGCCGGCGCCCTGCTGCTGGCCGTTTCCTCGCTGGCGATGGCCCAGTACATCTGGCTCGACGACAAGGGCGTCAAGCAGTTGTCGGACCGCCCGCCGCCGCCCTCGGTGCCGGAACAGCGCATCCTGAAGGCGCCCGGCAAGGTGACGCCCAGCTTCAACCCCAATGCCGAGGCCGCGGCCGAAGCGGCGCCGGAAAGCGCCGTCAAGCGGCCACCCACGCTGGCCGAGCGCAACGCCGACTTCAACCAGCGCAAGGCCGATGCCGCCGCCGCCGACAAGAAGGCCGCCGACGAGGCCAGGCAAAAGGCCGAGATCGCCGCCAACTGCGACGCCGCCCGCAAGAACCTGCAGGCGCTGGCCGACGGCGTGCGCATGACCAATTACGACAGCAACGGCGAACGCGGCATCATGAACGACGCCGAACGCGCCGAAATGGCGAAAAAGAACCAAAAAGTGTTGGCTGGCTGCAAATAACCCCTGTCGGGCCAAAGCCAAGCTGCCGTATGATATCGCTATCAACAAGCGCCATCGGCTAACCTATGATCAAGACAGCAGCGAACAAGAGCCGCGCCAGCGGCCGCATCACTTTGGCCATGGTGGCCGAGCGCGCCGGCGTGGCGACCATGACCGCCTCGCGCGCCATCACCCAGCCGGACATGGTGTCGCAGGCGCTGCGCGACCGGGTCGAGCAGGCCGTCGCCGAGCTGGGCTACGTGCCCAACCGCGCCGCCCGCGCGCTGGCCTCGTCGCACTCGAAGGTGATCGCGGTGCTGGTGCCGTCGCTGTCGAACGCGGTGTTCACCGAAGTGCTGGCCGGCATCCAGGATGCGCTGGACGCCGACGACTACCAGATCCTGATCGGCAACACCCGCTATTCCGACAAGGAAGAGGAAAAGCTGATCGGCACCTATCTGCAGTCGAATCCCGACGGCATGCTGCTCTCCGGCCTGAGCCACAGCGCGCGGGTGCAGCAGATCCTGACCAACTCGCGCGTGCCGGTGGTGTCGATGATGGACATGTCCACCGACACCACCCAGCTGACGGTGGGCTTCTCGCAGGTGCAGGCCGGCCACGCGATGACGCAATACCTGATCGACAAAGGCCACCAGCGCATCGGCTTCATCGGCGCCCAGCTCGACGAACGCACCTTGCGCCGCGCCGAAGGCTACCGCCAGGCCATGCGCGCGGCCGGACTGGCCGACAGCAAGCTGGAGGTGATGGTGGGCGAGCCGTCCACCATCGCGCTGGGCGCCGAGCTGCTGGGGCGCATGCTGGCGCAGGCGCCCGATTGCGACGCCATCTTCTGCTGCAACGACGACCTGGCGCACGGCGCCGTCTACCAAGCCCAACGGCGCGGCATCGCCGTGCCGGCGCAGCTGGCCATCTGCGGCTTCAACGATTTGCCGGCCTCGGCCTGGATGAATCCCTCGCTGACCACGGTCGCCACGCCGCGCTACCGCATCGGCTACGAGGCGGCCAGGCTGCTGCGCGCCGTCATCAAGGGAGAACAGCCGGCCAGCCGCCAGATCGACCTGGGCTTCACGCTGATGGCGCGCGAAAGCGCCTGACTCGGGGCCGCGCCTGCGCAATCCGGCGCGCCGATCGGCCGCCGCGTCGTACACTGGCGCCATGACCATCCTATCGTGAGCGAAGTATGCAATTCCTAAAGCATGAGGAGCTGCAACGCGCGCTGGCCGACGCCGCGCCCGACCTCGTTGCGCCGCCTTTGACGCTGGCCGCCGCGCCGGCTTTGCCGGCCGCCCAGCTTGCCGACGCCCATCTGAACATCGTGCGCCACAAGGACAGCGGCTGCATCCAGTTTGTGTTCCCGCGCCAGGGCGCGCAATTGCTGGCGTCGCCACCAGCGCCGGCCGCCGGCCGCATGGACTGGATCCTGCAGGCGGCCTTGCGCGCCAAGGAGCGCATGACGCAGCACATGATCGAGACCATCGAGGCCCACAACAAGCCCGAAGGCTTGCTCAGCCTGCGCCACGGCTGGCGCCAGCCGGCGACAGCGGCCGAACTGGCGGCCTCGCGCGGCCGCAAGGTGCTGCTGTTCGTGCACGGCATCTTCAGCTCCACCGAGGGCGCCTTCAGCGACCTGGCCGCCGACGACACCATGCGGCGGCTGCTGGCGCAGTACGACGGCCAGGTGTTCGGCTACGACCACTGGACCATCGCCAGGACGCCGCAACAGAATGCGCTGGACTTGCTGGCGCATCTGCCGGCCGACGCCGGCTGGGAGCTCGACATCGTTTGCCACAGCCGCGGCGGCCTGGTGGTGCGCTCGCTGCTGTCGGCCGCGCCGCACGCGCAGGACGCCGTGCTGGCCGCCGTCGGCAAGCAGCGCGCGGGCCGCATCGCCAGCGTGGGCAAGGTCTACTTTGTGGCGGCGGCCAACCAGGGCTCGCCGCTGGCGTCGCCGGACGATGTCGAACATTTCCTCAACACGGCGGCGATGCTGGCCTCGTTCAGCGGCGCCATGGCGCTGGACCTGGTGATCGGACTGGCGCGGATGGTGGTGTCGCTGGGCTTCGAACGGCCCAGCGTGGCAGCGCTGGCCAGCGGCTCGGCGCTGATCGCGCAATTGAACCAGGGCGCCACTTTGCTGTCCAGCGCCAGCACCTATTACGCCCGCGCGGATTTCGATTTCGGCAGCTCGGTGCTGGAGCGTACCGGCGCCCTGCTCAACCGCATGCTGCTCGACAGCGACAACGACGTGGTCGTCCCGTACGGCAGCGTGCTGCTGCCCGCCGCGCAACTCGCCGACGGGCGCATGCTGAGCTTTGGCACGCCGCAGCAAAAACAATCGGAGGTCTGGCATACCGAGTTCTTCAAGCAGGCCAGCATGCGCGCGTTCCTGTCGCCTGCCGCCGCCGGCCCCCGCTCAGGCCTGTGACTTGCGCCGGCGGCGGGCGTTCTTGGGGTCGGCGATCAGCGGCCGGTAAATTTCCACCCGGTCGTGCTCGCGCAGCACGGTGTCCAGCGTCTTCTTCTTGGCGTAGATGCCGACCTGCATCGTCGCCAGGTCGATTTCGGGCGCCGCCTGCAGCACGCCGCTGAGGGCGATGGCCTGCTCGATGGTGGCGCCCGCCGGCACCCGCAGCGCGCGCAGGAACTGCAGCGCGTCGCTGGCGTAGCACACTTCGATGTTGAAGGTGTCAGCCGCCATACACTGTTTCCGCCCGCTTGCAGAAGGAATCGACCATGCTGTTGGCGATCATGCCGAACACCGGCCCCACCAGCTGCGCCAGCAAGGCGCTGGAGAACTCGTAGTGCAGGTCCAGCTCGATCTTGCAGGCATCCTCGCGCAGCGCCTTGAAGGTCCACACGCCGTCCAGGCACTTGAAAGGCCCGTCCACCAGCTTCATCTTGATCCCGGTCGACGGCGTGTTGTCGTTGCAGGTGGTGAAGCTCTGCCTGACCCCGTGATAGTTGATGCCGACGCTGGCCGTCACCGTATCGCCATTGCGTTCGCGGATCTCCACACCACCGCACCACGGCAGAAATTTGGGATAGTCCTCGATCGCGGCGACCAGATCGAACATCTGCTGCGCGCTATATCCGAGGAAAACTGATTTGTGCACTACTGCCATAGTCGAACCATTTGCTATGATGTTGAATTATTCGCGTTTCTGTGCGCGAAGCAGTAGTTTAACCGATACCATCCCATGACCATAGCCGATAACAAAAAAGCCTTTTTTGACTACTTCATCGAAGACCGCTACGAGGCCGGCATCGTCCTCGAAGGCTGGGAGGTCAAGGCCATCCGCGACGCCCGGGTGCAGATCAAGGAAGCCTACGTCACCATCAAGGGCGACGAGCTGTTCCTGTTCGGCGCCCACATCAGCGCGCTGCCGACCGCCTCCACCCACATCCACCCGGAAGCGATCCGCACCCGCAAGCTGCTGCTGCACCGCGCCGAGATGGACAAGCTGATCGGCAAGGTCGAGCGCGCCGGCTATACGCTGGTGCCGCTGAACCTGCATTACAAGGGCGGCCGTGTCAAATGTGAAATCGGCCTGGCCAAGGGTAAAAAGATGCACGACAAACGTGCCACCGAGAAAGACCGCGACGGCAAGCGCGAAGTGGCCGCCGCCATGAAGACCAATCGCCGCTAAAAAAATACCCGCGGCACTGTTGCGCGTCCCGTACACAACCCGGTCCCGCACCGGGTTTTTTATCGCCCCACGAGTTTCTAATTAGAAACACCCATGCTAAACTGAGAGAAGACTGATTTTACATTCGTGGCTGGCGCCTGCCGATTGCGCGCGGGCCGCGAACCAGACAAGACTCTTGACGACGAGGCAATGATGGCGCTGAAAACTGCAATGGCCCTGGCCGCCGGTATTTTGCTCGCAGGCTGCGCGTCGCGCTACACGCCGGCCCCGGTGGCGACCAACTTCCCCACCACCAGGCAGGCCAAGCTGCAGGCGGCCTACCACTGGGGCGTCATTTCCGACAATATCGAGAAAAGCATCGTGGCCGAGCTCAAGAAAAGCCCGCCGCGCCCGGTGTTCCTGAACGAGCCGCGCGAGCCGAGCCCGTTCCAGCGCGCGCTGACCACCCAGCTGACCACCTCGCTGGTCAACGACGGTTACGCCGTAACGCGCAGCCCGGCCGGCTCGCTGAAGATCGACATGGACGTGCAGGCCGTGACCTTCACCGCCAACCGTCCGCAATACCGCTACCACGGCGAACGCGCCGCGCTCGCTTCCGGCGTCTGGGTGCTGAGCGAGATCGAAGCGCCGCTGGTGGCGAGCGTGGCGGCCGGCGCCGGCGCCTGGGATTCCTATGACTGGTTCAACGCCCAGTTCGCTCCCGGCGCGACCCCCAGGACCGAAATCATCGTCACCGTCTCGGTGTCCGACCAGTTCCGCTACGTGGCGCGCAGCACCTCGGCCTATTACGTGGCCGACAGCGACCGCATCCTGTACGGCATCGTCGATCCCGAGCCGGAAGAACCCAAACTGACCCGACTGTTCAAAGTCCGCGGAGACATGTAATGCCGACCCACGTTTTGACCCTGGCCCGCGCCGCCGTGCTGGCGCTGCCGCTGCTGCTGGGCGCCTGCTCCTCCACGCCCGTCAAGGACGAAGGCAATTATTCGACCATCTCGTCCAACCAGTTCATCGACGCCAACTACAAGGCCGCCGATTCGCTGATGCACCAGCTGAACGGCAAGCTGATGGCCGACAAGCCGCTGATCATGGCCACCATCGTCAACATCGATGCGCTGGAGCAGACCACGACGCTGGGCCGGCTGGTGTCGGAGCAGCTGTCGACCCGCCTGGCGCAGGGCGGCCTGAGCATGCTGGAGATGAAGCTGCGCAACAGCGTCTACCTGAAGCGCAACCAGGGCGAGCTGATGCTCACCCGCGAGATCGGCGAAGTGGCCACCGCCCACAACGCGCAGGCGATCGTGGTCGGCTCGTACGCGGAGACGTCCGACATGGTGTTCATCAACATCAAGGTGATCCAGCCGAACACCAACTTCGTACTGGCCGGCCAGGACTATGTGCTGGCCAAGGAAGCCATCGTCCGCTCGATGCTGCAGCGGAACTAGCTTACAACAGGCGCGGCAGCACCTCGCTGGCCGTCGCCTCCACTTTCAGGCCGATCAGCTCGTCCGCCCGGGTCTTGCCCAGGTTGATGGCGGCGATCGGCTTGCCGCTCGCCGCCGCCAGCTTGCAGAAGCGGTAGCCGGAAAACACCATCAGCGACGAACCCACCACCAGCAAGGCATCGGCCTGCTCCATCATCTCGAGCGCGGCCGCCGTGCGCGGCGCCGGGATGTTGTCGCCGAAGAAGATCACGTCCGGCTGCAGGGTGCCGCCGCAGTCGCCGCAGCTGGGCATGTGGAAATCCTGTAAATCGTTGAGCTCGATTTCGGCGTCGCCGTCGGGACGGGCTTCGGGCACCACGCTGTCGGCGCCGGCCGCCGCGCTGGCGGCCAGCGCCGGATTGGCCTCGACCAGCCAGCGCTGGATGTCGGCGCGCCGGTGCAGCGTGCGGCAGTCCAGGCAGATCACGCCGTGGATATTCCCGTGCAGCTCGATCAGCCTGCTGCTGCCGGCGCGCTGGTGCAGGCCGTCGACGTTCTGGGTGATCAAGGCATCGATGCGGCCGGCCGCCTCCAGCTGAGCCAGCGCCTGGTGGCCGGCGTTGGGCGCGGCCTGGGCCAGGGTTGGCCAGCCCGCCATGCTGCGCGCCCAGTAGCGGCGCCGCACCGCTTCCGACTTGCGGAAATCCGGCCCCTGGATGGGCGTGCGGCCGCGGCGCACGCCGTCCTTGTCACGATAATCGGGAATGCCGGAGGCGGTGCTCAGGCCGGCGCCGGTCAGCACCAGCACGCGCCGGTGCCGCAGCAGGAAGCCGGACAGATGGTCAACTTGTTCGTTCAGGTTCATGCCCGCCATGTTAGCCGAGAATCGCGGTGGTAGCATGGGACCATTAAATTTCCCGACTTGTAGAACCGTTTTCGCTCGGCAAGGTATTAACGGGATAGGGAGGATGGCGGATGCAACAGGAACGGGGCCGGACAAGCGGCCCGTACACGGAATCGGAAGAGGTGCGCCTGCTGACCAGGATAGCGGGCGGGGACCGTGTCGCCTTCGAAGCGCTGTATCGGGCGTATTTTCCGCGCCTGTCGCGTTTCATCGGCCGCATGGCGCGCAACCCGGCGCTGATCGAGGAAGTGGTCAACGATACCATGTTGGTGGTCTGGCAAAAAGCGGCCAGCTTCGACGGCAGCTGCAAGGTCTCCACCTGGGTCTTTGCGATCGCCTACCGCAAGACCTTGAAGGGCTTGAAGGCCAGCGACGAACCGCTGGAGTCCGATGCCGCGCTGTACGAGGACGAGCGCGGCAACCAGCCGGAGCAAACCATGAGGCGCCAGCAATTGCAGCAGACGGTGGCCGAGGCGCTGGCGCAGCTGCCAGCCGCCCAGCGCGCCGTGATGGTGCTAACCTACTACCACGACATGGCCTACAACGATATCGCCGACGTGGTGGAGTGTCCGCTGAACACGGTAAAGACCCGCATGTTTCATGCGCGTCACAGATTGAAGGATTTGTTGTGGAACGAAAGAGAGAGCAGCCAATGAACGGGCGCATCTTCAGATTGGACATCCCGGCCCACCAGGCGGTGCAGCAATTGCTGCCCTGGCATGCGGGCGCTCAGCTGGCGCCGGACGAAACGCAACGGGTGCAAGAGCATTTGCAGACTTGCGCGCAATGCCGGCGCGACCTGGAATGGGAGCGCGAACTGCGCGCCGAAGCGGCCGCCGACGCCATGCCGGAAGGCGTGGACATGGAGCGCGCCCTGGCGCGGCTGATGCCCGCGCTCGGCCCGCAGGAACACAGCGCGCCGGCGCCAGCGCCGACCGTCAGCGCGCGCGCCGGGCGCGTATCGTGGTGGCGCACGGCGGCGGCCAACCAGCCGTCGTGGCTGCGCTGGACCGTGGCCGCGCAATGGGTGGCGATCATCGGCCTGGGCGCGCTGCTGTTGCGCCCGGACAACCAGGCGGCGCCCTACCATGTGCTCGGTTCGGCCGTCAGCAGCGGCGGCAACCTGGTGGTGATCTTCCAGCCCGACACCACCGAACGCGAGCTGCGCCGCATCCTGCAAGCCCAGGGCGCCCGCGTGGTCGACGGCCCGACCGTCACCGACGCCTACCTGCTCTACGTGCCGGCCGCCGGCCGCGAACGCGCGCTGCAAAGCTTGCGCGCCGATCCGGCCGTCAAGCTGGCCGAAGCACTGGACGGGAGCGGCGCGCCTTGAACACCTACTGGCTCCGGCTTGTCGTGCTGCTGGCCTGCCTGGCCGGGCTGGCCGGGAGTGCGCTTGCCGCCGCCGTGGAGCCGGCGGCGCCGCCGGCCGGCGATGAAGCGCTGCGGCCCGTACCGGCGGCCCCCGGCCACGCCCCCGGCGAGCACCAGTTGCTGGTGATGCTGCGCCTGCCGGTCAGCCACTTCCGCCCGGACGCCAGCTACGGCGGCCGCTACATCGACGACAGCGGCCGCGCCGCGCGCCGCCGCCGCGCCGAGCAGCTGGCGCGCCAACACGGCCTGACGCTGGTGGACGACTGGCCGATGCCGGTGCTGGGCCTCGATTGCTACGTGATGCGCTATCCCGACCACGACGATCCGGAGCGCATCATCGCCGGCCTGGCGCGCGACCCGCAAGTGGAATGGGCGCAGCCGGTAGCGAGTTTCGAGGGCATGGCCACCATCCCGTCGCGCGGCGCCGCCGATATCCCGTTGCCGCCGCCGGCCGCCGACGCCCTGTACCCGGTCCAGCCGGCCGCCCGCTACTGGCACGTGGCCGAGCTGCACCGCCAGACCACCGGCCGCGACGTCCGTGTGGCCGTGGTCGACAGCGGCATCGACGCCAGCCATCCCGACCTGCAGGGCCAGCTGGCGGTCAACGCCAACTTCGTCGACAACGGCGCCACCCCGGCCGAGAACCATGGCACCGCCGTGGCCGGCATCATCGCCGCGCGCGCCGGCCACGGCGGCATCCTCGGCGTGGCGCCGCAGGCCCGGCTGCTGGGTTTGCGCGCCTGCTGGCAGCAGGCCGACCTGGCCACCCGCTGCAACAGCTTCACGCTCAGCAAGGCGCTCAACTACGCCATCCTGAACGGCGCCCAGATCATCAATCTCAGCCTGGCCGGACCGCCGGACCGGCTGCTGGACCGGCTGCTGGATGTGGCCATGGAGCGCGGCATCGGCGTGGTCGGCGCGGTCGACGCCAGAGCCGCGGGGCCGGCCTTCCCGGCCAGCCATCGCGGCGTGCTGGCGGTCGCTTCGCAGGCCGAGGCCGGCAAGCAGTACACGCCGGGCGCCAGCAACGGCGATCCGCCGCTGCTGGCGCCCGGCAACGACGTGCCGACCACGGCGCCCGGCGGGCGCTGGTCCTTCGTCAGCGGCAGTTCGTATGCGGCGGCCCACGTCAGCGGCGTGCTGGCGCTGATGGCGCAGCTGCAACCGAACGCCACGGCGGCACAGTTACGGCGCCTGCTGCAACCGGGCGTAGCGCTGAACACTGTTAATATCGACGCATGCGCCACCATCTCCCGCCTGCTCCGTCATTGCAGCTGTTCGTGCACCGCCGCCGGCCTCACGCAACGCGGCGTCGGCCCGTGACGCTGCGCGCCACCCTCGCCCTGCTTGCGATACTGCCCGTCCTGCCCATGCGGCCGGCCCTGGCGCAAACCGATATCAGCGGCAGCGTCGCGCTGCAATCGGATTACCGTTACCGCGGCCAGTCGCTGGGCGACGACCGGCCGTCTCCGCAGCTCACGCTCAATCTGGACCACGCCAGCGGCTGGTACGCCGGCCTGTTCGCCAGCGGCTTTTCGATCGCCGAGGTGCGCGGCGCCAAGCTGCAGGCGTATGGCGGCTATGCGCTGCGACTGCGCTCGGGCTGGAGCGTGGAAGCCGGCTGCAGCCGCTCGACCTACACCCAGCTGCACAACAACGACTTCAACGAATGCTACGCGGGCGCGTCGGGCGAGCGCGTCACCGCGCGGCTGTACTACGCGCCGCGCTACCTGGGCCGCATGGCGCGCGCCTGGTACGGCGAGGCCAACCTGTTCTACCCGCTCCACCCCGGCTTCAACCTGGTCGCCCATGCCGGCCTGCTGCGCACGCAGCGCGGCACGGATTGGGCCGGCATGCCTGCCAGTTCGCGCTACGACCTCCGGCTCGGCGCCAGCATCCCGTTCGGCAACTGGACGGTGCAGCTGGCGCGCGAGCAAGCCCAGGACGATACACTGCGCTACAACAACTACCTTGCGCGCTCGCCGCGCGCCTGGGTGCTTGGCGCCAGCTACGCTTTCTGACGATTTATTCGCGCGGTGCGGGAGGGAATTCCCGGGGCATCAAAAAACCGCTGGCCTCGATGCGATTACTGAATTACAATAGTCGTGTTTTATAAGAAATATAAATTGCCAACCAACAACACCGCAGGGAATCACCACGATGCAAACCACGAAACTGATCAAATCCGTCGCAATCGCTGCCCTGCTGGCGAGCGGCAGCGCCTTTGCCGCACCGGTCGAGCTGCTGCTGAACGGCAGCTTTGAAGCCAACCTCCAGGCGGCCGGCACCTGGGCCAATTACAACGACCTGACCGGTTGGGCCGGCGGCCCGCACGGCGTCGAACTGCGCAACAACGTGGCAGGCGTGGCCGCCAACGGCGTCAACTTCGTCGAGCTGGACACCAATCTGAACAGCAGCATCACCCAGACCGTGCAGACCGCGCTTGGCCAGCAATACACGCTGCGCTTCCAGTTCCAGGACCGTCCCGGCGTGGCCAGCTCGTCGCTGGGCCTGGCAGTCGACTGGGGTGGCGCCGAGATCGACCACGTCATCAATTCGCAGCACGGCGGCTGGGAAACCCGCAGCTACACGCTGATCGGCGACGGTACGGCGATGAAACTGAAGTTCGTCGCCAGCGGCACATCCGACAGCTACGGCACCTCGCTGGACAATGTGTCGCTGACCAGCGCCGTGCCTGAGCCGGAAACCTATGCGATGATGCTGGCCGGCCTGGGCCTGGTGGGCTTCGCCGCTCGCCGCCGCAAAGCCGCCAAGTAATTCCGGCCGCAGGCAAAAAAAAATAGCGCCCCGAGGGTCACCGAGGGGCGTTTTGTCGTTTCAGGCGGCGATGCGGCCGCGCAGCTCTTCCACCGCCGCGCGCCAGTCGGCGTAATGCTCGCTGTCGACCCACAGTTCGCGCAGCTCGGACTGCTCGGACAGGATGCGCTCGATGGCGCGGCCCGCCTTCTCGGCCAGGTCGCTGCGCACGCGGGCCTTGGCCTTGCGCGCATCGACCCACTGATCCACAGGCGCGCTGTCCTCGCTGCGCTCGCCGCCCTTGCCCTGCAGGCGCGCCAACACTTCGATCGCCACCAGCGCCTCGGCCGCGTACGGCGCGTCCAGCGTCTCGCCCGCGTTGTCCAGCGCCATGTCCAACGTATTTTCCACCGCCTCCAGGTTGCTGGTCTGGCCCAGGTCCTCCGCCCAGTCCTGCGCATAATCGTTGCCGAATGCGTCCACCGCCCATGTCGCCATCGCTGCTCCTGTAAAGGCCGCTTTGCTGCGGGCGGCCGTATGATATATTTCTTCCATCCACATTTTATCAGACACCCCCATGTCGCTACACCCATCCTCCCCGTATCTGAAGGTACCGGCAGGCGCGCGCTGGAAAGACGCGGTGGCCGGCAGGCCGGCCGCCGACATCGATCCGCATCTGGCGCCGCGCCTGCACATCTCGCCGGCCCAGCAGGTGGCGTCGGCCGGCAGCTGCTTCGCGCAGCGCATCGCCGAAGCCTTGCAGCAAAGCGGCTACGGCTATATGGTGGCCGAGACCGGCCCCGGCTTCATCCCCGAGGCCGAGCGCAAGGCGCTCGGCTACGGTGTCTACTCGGCCCGCTACGGCAACCTCTACACCACGCTGCAGCTGCTGCAGCTGTTCGACCGCGCCTACGGCCGCTTCGAGCCGGCCGAACCGCTGTGGCGCAACGCCGAAGGCGGCCATGTCGATCCGTTCCGGCCGTCGGTGCAGCCGGGCGGCTACGCCAGCGAAAGCGAGTGCCTGTGGGACCGGCGCGAACACCTGGCGGCGGTGCGCAGGATGTTCGAGCAGCTCGACGTGTTCGTCTTCACGCTGGGCCTGACCGAATCCTGGCTCAGCATCGAGGACGGCGCGGTGTTCCCGGTCTGTCCCGGCTCCGGTCTGGGCGGCGAGTTCGACCCGGCCCGTCACCGCTACCACAACTTCGGCGTTGCCGAGGTCAGCGACCATATGTCGCAGTTCATGGCGCGCCTGGCCGAGGTCAACCCGCACGCGCAGGTGATCCTGACGGTGTCGCCGGTGCCGCTGATGGCGACCTTCGAGGAACGCCATGTGCTGCAGGCAAGCACCTATTCCAAGGCGGTGCTGCGGGTGGCCTGCGAAGAGGTGGTGCGCCGGCACGCCAACGCCCACTACTTCGCATCGTATGAAATCGTCACCGCCAGCGGCGACAGCAACGCCTACTTCGCGCCGGACCGCCGCAGCGTGCTGCCGGCCGCGGTGGAGCACGTGATCGCCTGTTTCCGCCGCCAGTACATGGGCGATCAGGCCGCCGCGCCGTGCGCCGCCGCGCCGCAGGCCACGCCCGCGCTGCCGGACCAGCCGATGTGCGACGAACAGCTGGTGATGGACGCGCTGGCCAGCCACGCGGCGAAAGGACCATAACGATGGCGGTCACCCTGCTCGGCACCCCCAGCCCCATCCACATCATCGGCGAAAGCCATACCCTCATCTACCGCAACCTGCTGTTTCGCGCCGGCGCCGGCGAACAGCTGTTCCAGACCCGCATCCGCTACCTGCCGCACGTGCTGGCGCAGAACCTCTGCGATCCGGAGGTGCGCGCGTTTCACCAGGATCTGCTGGAAGCGTTCCGCGCCGAGGAGCTGCTGCGGCCGGACCTGTCGCCGGCCCACCATTCGCTCGACGGCGCCACCATCAGCGGCGCATGGATGGAACAGCGTTCCATCGTGGCGCCGGCCCTGGTGCTGTGCATCGGCGACCTCGATATCCACCATCTGCTCAGTCAGTTCGCCGACTACGATTTCGAGCTGCCGGGCGACCGGCACTACGGCGTCGACCGCGGCAAGCGGCCGCTCGCCCACGCCACCATCCGCGCCCGGATGGAAAAGCTGCTGTCGCCGTTCACCCAGGGCCTGCGGCTGCTGCGCGGCTTCGGCTTCACCCGCCTGATGGTCCATTGCCTGCCGCCGCGCACCGTCGACGACGCGGCCACGCTGCGCTGGACCGGCGTGCACAAGTCGGTGCGCGCCAAGCTGACTGTGATCGCCAACCAGTTCCTGGCGCGCGAATGCGCGGCCATCGGCATCCCCTTCATCGATGTGTGGCCGGATCTGTGCAGGGACGGCTATCTGCTGCCGGAGTTCGACCTCGACGGCACCCATCTGACGGTGGCCGCCGCGCAGGTCTCGCTGGACAAGATCGTCGCCAGCCTGCACCAGCACACCTGGGATGCGCACAACATCGCGCGCTACCGGCACGCGGCCACGCAGGCGCCGCGCATCGCGGCGGCCGCCGCCACGGCGGTCGGCCGCCCCGCGCCCGGCATCAGCATCGGCCAGCTGGACGCGCCGGTGCAGGCCTTGCAGGCGCCGGGCGACAGTTATCGCGCCGCGCCGGCGCTGGCGCCGCGCCTGGATTGGAGCGCTGCGCCGGCCGCCAGCCGCGCCGCGCTGCTGAGCGCCCAACCGAGCACAGAACAGCTGGCGCTGGCGGCGCGGCTGCTGGGCCAGGGGCTGGGCCAGGCGGTGCTGCACGCCGATGTGGATTTTGCGATGACGGTATCGAGCTTCCGCCCCAGCCGGATCGCGGCCGGCGGCGCGCCGCAGGCGCTGGCGCGTACCCTGCACAGCGGCGGCTTGCGCAAGGCGGTGCTGCGCCTCGGCGGCGGCGGCGCCATCGGCTTCGCCTCCGCCGCCGGCGAGACGCTGCATGTGATGAGCGCCGCGCCGGGCGCGCTGGCCGTGTACGACCCGGCCGCCGCAATCTGCATACTCGATCCATCGCTGGGCGAGATCAGCCTGGTGGAAATCGCGCTGATGCCGCTGGGCGCGGGGCAGCCGTTCCGCGTGGTGTGGAGCGGCCTGCACGAATGGCCGCTCGATCCCTTCCAGTACGGCGTGGCCGGCATGCTGGCCGAGCCGCCGTTCGACGGCGCGCAGGTGACGATACGCGCGCTGGCGATGGCCTGAGGCCAGCGAGCTGCTAGGCCTTGGCCGGCTTGAGCAACGGCGCGTCCTTGTGCGACTTGACCACCTGCATGGCGGTGGCGATCAAGCCGCTCATCTCGCCCAGGTTGGCCGGGATGATGATGGAGTTGTTGGTCTTGGCCAGCTGCGAGAAGGCGCCCACGTACTGCTCGGCCACCTTCAGGTTGACGGCGTCCTCGCCGCCCGGTTCGCGGATCGCCGCGCCGACCTGACGCAGCGCCGAGGCGTTGGCCTCGGCCAGCGCGACGATCGCCGCGGCCTGGCCCTGGGCGCGGTTGATGGCGGCCAGCTTGTCGCCTTCCGAGCGGGCGATCTGCGCCTCGCGTTCGCCGTTGGCGATATTGATCTGCTCCTGCTTGCGGCCTTCCGAGGCCGAGATCAGCGCGCGCTTTTCGCGCTCGGCGGTGATCTGCGCCTGCATCGCGTGCAGGATCTCCTTCGGCGGCGTCAAGTCCTTGATCTCGTAGCGCAGCACCTTCACGCCCCAGTTGGCGGCCGATTCGTCGATGGCGTTGACGATGGCGGTGTTGATGTGGTCGCGCTCTTCAAACGTCTTGTCCAGTTCCATGCGGCCGATCACCGAGCGCAAAGTGGTCTGCGCCAGCTGCGTGATGGCCATGATGTAGTTGGACGAGCCATACGAGGCGCGCATGGCGTCGGTGATCTGGAAGTACAGGATGCCGTCCACCTGCAGCTGCGTGTTGTCGCGCGTGATGCAGACCTGCGGCGGCACGTCGAGCGGAATCTCCTTCAGCAGGTGCTTGTAGGCGATGCGGTCGACAAAGGGAATCACAATGTTCAGGCCGGGGCCCAGGGTGGCGTGGTACTTGCCGAGCCGCTCGACCACCCACGCGTGCTGCTGCGGGACGACGTTGATGGTCTTGAAGACGAACACCAAGGCCAGGATGAAGATGATGAAGCTGACATTGCCAAAACTGATATCCATAAAGCTCTCCGGTGGGTAAATCTCAGGCCGCCACGATCAGGCGGCTGCCGCGTACTTCGCGTATCGTGAATTGTCCCGGCGCCGGCGTCATGCCCGGCGCCAGTTCGACATCCCACAGCGCGCCGCGATACATCACGCGCGCCGCGCCGTCCTGCCAGGCCGGCACGTGCACGACCTGACCGATGTCCATGTAGACGTTGGGGTCGTGCTCGGCCTTGGCGCGGTTGACCAGCTTGCCGAAGCGGCTGCGCCGCAGCAGCACGGTGGCGGCGATGCCGACCGCGGCGGCGAACAGCGTCTGCAGCGCCATGCCGAAGCCCAGCAGCGCGGCCAGCGCGCCGGACACCAGGCCGATGGCGATCATCAGCAGGTAGAACGTTCCGCTGAACAGTTCCAGTATCACGGTGGCGCCGGCGGCGACCAACCAAAAGCTCCAGTCAGCCATGATGCACTCCTCTCAGGTTTGAAAATGCAAAAACCCCCGCTTCCCGGTGCGGGCTGCGAGGGTTCTTGCTGCAAGGCGCGTTGGTATTGATAGTGTTATTTGCAACTCAATTCGATAACACCAGTCTAAACCAATTTACGCTCACGTCAATACGAATTTCAATTTCACCTTACTTTTGCATCGCTGCCAGCTTCTGCCAGGTGTCGATCACCGAGTCCGGGTTCAGCGACATCGACTCGATGCCCTGCTCCATCAGCCAGACCGCGAAGTCCGGATGGTCGGAAGGACCCTGGCCGCAGATGCCGATGTACTTGCCCTGGGCGCGGCAAGCCTTGATCGCCATCGACAGCAGCGCCTTGACCGCCGGATCGCGCTCGTCGAAGTCGGCCGCCAGCAGCGCCATGCCGGAATCGCGGTCCAGGCCCAGCGTCAGCTGGGTCAGGTCGTTGGAACCGATGGAGAAGCCGTCGAAGTGCTCGAGGAACTGGTCGGCCAGCAGCGCGTTCGATGGCACTTCGCACATCATGATCAGGCGCAGCTCGTTTTCGCCGCGCACCAGGCCGTTCTTGGCCAGCAGGTTGACGACTTTTTCAGCCTGGCCCAGGGTGCGCACGAACGGCACCATGATCTCGACGTTGGTCAAGCCCATGTCGTTGCGCACGCGCTTCATGGCCTGGCATTCCATTTCGAATGCGCCGGCGAAGTCGGCCGCCAGATAGCGCGCCGCGCCGCGGAAGCCCAGCATCGGGTTTTCCTCGTCCGGCTCGTAGCGCGAACCGCCGATCAGCTTCTTGTATTCGTTGGACTTGAAGTCCGACAGGCGCACGATCACCGGTTTCGGCCAGAAGGCGGCGGCGATGGTGGCGATACCCTCGGCCAGCTTGTCGACGTAGAAGGCTTTCGGCGAGGCGTGGCCGCGCGCCACCGACTCCACCGCCTTTTTCAGGTCGGCGTCGATGTTCGGGTATTCCAGGATCGCCTTCGGGTGCACGCCGATGTTGTTGTTGATGATGAACTCGAGACGCGCCAGGCCGACGCCGCCGTTCGGCACCGACTGGAAGTCGAAGGCCAGCTGCGGATTGCCGACGTTGAGCATGATCTTGGTCGGCAGCTTGGGCAGCTCGCCGCGCGACACTTCCGAAATTTCCGTTTCCAGCAGGCCGTCGTAGATCTTGCCCTCGTCGCCTTCGGCGCAGGACACGGTGACGAAGGTGCCGTCCTTGAGGATCTCGGTGGCGTCGCCGCAACCGACCACCGCAGGCACGCCCAGTTCACGGGCGATGATCGCCGCGTGGCAGGTGCGGCCGCCGCGGTTGGTGACGATGGCCGAGGCGCGCTTCATCACCGGTTCCCAGTTCGGGTCGGTCATGTCGGCGACCAGCACGTCGCCCGGCTGCACGCGTTCCATGTCGGCCGGGTCGTGGATCACGCGTACCGGACCGGCGCCGATCTTCTGGCCGATGGCGCGGCCGGAGGCCAGCACCGTGCCGCTCGACTTCAGCTTGAAGCGCTGCTGCACGTCGGTCGCCTTTTGCTGCGACTTGACGGTTTCAGGACGCGCCTGCAGGATGTACAGTTTGCCGTCGCGGCCATCCTTGCCCCACTCGATGTCCATCGGACGGCCGTAGTGGTTCTCGATGATGACGGCGTACTTGGCCAGTTCCACCACTTCACTGTCGTTCAGCGAATAGCGGTTGCGCAGCTCGACCGGCACGTCCACGGTCTTGACCGAACGGCCAGCCTTGGCTTCGTTGGTGAACTCCATCTTCAGCAGCTTGGAGCCGATGTTGCGGCGGATGACGGGCGATTTGCCTTTTTCCAGCATCGGCTTGTGGACGTAGAATTCGTCCGGATTGACCGCGCCCTGCACCACCGTCTCGCCCAGGCCATAGCTGGAGGTGACGAACACCACGTCCTTGAAGCCGGACTCGGTGTCGATGGTGAACATCACGCCGGCCGCGCCCAGGTCGGAACGGACCATGCGCTGCACGCCGGCCGACAGGGCCACTTCGGCGTGGGTGAAGCCCTTGTGCACGCGATACGAAATCGCGCGGTCGTTGTACAGCGAGGCGAACACGTGTTTCATCGCGTCGAGCACGTTTTCGATGCCGACCACGTTGAGGAAGGTCTCCTGCTGGCCGGCGAACGAAGCGTCCGGCAAATCTTCGGCGGTGGCCGAGGAGCGCACCGCGAACGACATCTCGGTGGCGGAATCGGCGACCAGCTGATTGTAGAAGGTCTCGATTTCCTGCTGCAGGCGCGGCTGGAACGGGGTTTCGACGATCCATTGACGGATCTCGGCGCCCGCTTGCGCCAGCGCGCGCACGTCGTCGATATTCAGGTCGGCCAGGCGGTCGGCGATGCGCTCGGCCAGCGGCTTGCCGCCGTCGACACCGTGCGCCAGGAAGTCGCGGAAAGCCTGGGCCGTGGTGGCGAAGCCGCCCGGAACCCGGACGCCGGCGCCAGCCAGCTGGCTGATCATTTCGCCTAATGAGGCGTTTTTGCCGCCGACGGATTCAACATCCGTCATGCGCAAGTTTTCGAACGATGCGACATAAACCGCTCCGCTTTCGTTACCTTCCTGCTGCTCCTTCAATGCTGCGTTGGACATAGTGACACCCTTTTGATGATAGAAATCTTCCAGCGAGGCGCAGACTTTGTTTCTTGTTATTCTGGTCGTCGTGCAGCACAATCTTACCTATGGCGCCCATTCTACAGCCTGCGGCCCAAATTGACGATTCACAATAATGACAGGCTTACTCTACATGACACAAGAACAACGACCTCCCCTGCCCGCGGCGGCCCGCACGGTCTTCTTCGTTTCCGACGGCACCGGCATCACGGCTGAAACCTTTGGTCACTCGGTATTGACCCAGTTCGAGCTGCGTTTCCGCCAGATCCGCCTGCCGTTCATCGATACGCTGGACAAGGCGCATGACGCGGTACGAAAGATCAATGAAGCGTTTGCAACCGACGGTCAACGTCCGATTATCTTTTCGACCCTGGTCAAGACCGAGCTGTCGGACGTGATCCGCCTGTGCAAGGGCATGTACATGGACATGTTCCAAACATTTGTTGCGCCATTGGAACAAGAGCTGGGCGCCAAGTCGACCCACACCATCGGCCGCTCGCACAACATCGTCGACAGCGAGGAATACAAGAACCGCATCGAGGCGATCAACTTCTCGCTGGCGCACGATGACGGCCAGTCGCACAAGAACCTGTCGTCGGCGGACGTGATCCTGGTCGGCGTGTCGCGCTCGGGCAAGACGCCGACCAGCCTGTACCTGGCGATGCAGTACGGCATCAAGGCGGCCAACTATCCGCTGATCCCGGACGATTTCGAGCGCGGCAAGCTGCCGTCGTCGCTGTACGAATTCAAGTCCAAGATCTTCGGCCTGACCATCACGCCGGAACGCCTGTCGGAGATCCGCAACGAACGACGCGCGGGGAGTAAATATGCGGCGCTGGAAAACTGCCGCTACGAGGTCAACGAGGCGGAGATGATGATGAAGCGCGAAGGCATACGCTGGCTGTCCTCGACCACCAAGTCGATCGAAGAGATCTCCACCACCATCCTGCAAGAGATCAAGCCCAACCGGCGCGAGTACTAGCCGCCGTCGTTCCGCACCGGCGGACCGCCGCGCAGGCGGCAACCCATACTTCGCCGAAGCGCCTGTGAAGCATGGATTCCCGCGTGCGCGGGAATGACGTCAGACGCGCGGCGGGTCGGTCTCGCGCGCGTAGACCCGGTGGTCAGCCAGTGCGGCCTCGAACAGCGTCAGCGCCGGGCCGTCATCGCCTCGCTCGGCGATGATGATCCCGGGGTCCGGCTCGCCGTCCGGCAGATCCTGCGGAATGCCGGCCGCGTACAGCAACTGCGCGCCGCTGCCGATCGCCAGCAGCGGCTTGTCATGCCGGTACTGCAAACGCAAGAATTCCTGCGCGGCAAGGTCGCGGTTGAGCGGTGTACCGCCCGGCGTGTCGCTGTGCGGTGTGTCGGCCGCCGCCAGGCCGGCGTAATCGTCCGCGCGGTCCGGCACGATGGCGCCGTCCCACAGCATCGACGGCCCGGTCTCGAAACTGATCTCCACGTCCAGGTCGCTTCCCGGCAGCTTGCCGATCCGCTCGCCGACCAGGCGCGGCACGGCGCCGCCGTCCAGCAGAGCCGCATACAGTTGACGTACTTGCCCCTCGTCCACACCGGGCGCCACCAACAGCGCCACCCTCAGCGCTTTGATACCGGTAGTACCCGGACGGCTGAACAACGACAGCGACGGCGAGGCCGGATAGTCGTGTATCGGCAGATCGGTGGCCAGCGGCAGCGCCGGCGGCACCGCCATGCCCAAGCCGTCCGCCACACCTGTCGCCAGCCGCTGGTCGACATTGACCAGCCCGGCCACCATGCGACGCCGGATCGCAGGCGTCTGCACCCGCGTCAGTTCGAAGCGGAAGGCAGCGATGATGTGATTCTGCTCGACCGCCGTCTGGCTCTTCCAGAACAGGCGCGCCTGTGAATAGTGGTCGGCAAACAACTCCGGCTTGCCGCGCACCTTGCTGGCCGCCACCGGCTCGGGGTAGCTGACGTAACCCCTGGCGCCGGCCTGGAATGGACAGCCGCCCGCCAGCGAATTGGGCTCGTAGCTGACCCGGCCGCGGTTGATCGACTGCCGGTGCATGCCGTCGCGCTGGTTGTTGTGTATCCGCGCCACCGGGCTGTTGATCGGGATTTCGTGGAAATTGGCGCCGCCCAGGCGCGAGATCTGCGTATCGATATACGAATGTATGCGCCCTTGCAACAGCGGATCGTCGCTGAAATCGATGCCAGGCACCACGTGGGCGACGCAGAAGGCCACCTGCTCGGTCTCGGCGAAGAAGTTGTCGGGATTGCGGTCCAACACCAGCCTGCCGATGGGCTGCACCGGCGCCATTTCCTCCGGCACGATCTTGGTCGGATCGAGGATATCGAAGGGGAACTGCGCCGCCTGTTCGGCGGTGAACGTCTGCACGCCCAGCTCCCACTCGGGGAACTGGCCGGCCTCGATCGCCTCCCACAGGTCGCGGCGGTGGAAGTCCGGGTCGGCGCCGGCCAGCCGCGCCGCCTCGTCCCACACCAGCGAGTGCGTGCCGGCCGCCGGCGTCCAGTGGAATTTGCAGAACAGCGAGGCGCCCTGCGCGTTCACCAGCCGGAAGGTGTGCACGCCGAAGCCCTGCATCATGCGGTAGCTGCGCGGAATCGCGCGGTCGGAGGTGTGCCACAGCAGCATGTGGGTGATCTCCGGACTGAGCGAGGCGAAGTCCCAGAAGGTGTCGTGCGCGCTGGCCGCCTGCGGCATGCCGTGGTGCGGCTCCGGCTTGACCGAGTGGATCAGGTCCGGGAACTTCATCGCGTCCTGGATGAAGAACACGGGGATGTTGTTGCCGACCAGGTCCCAGTTGCCTTCGTCGGTGTAGAACTTGACGGCGAAGCCGCGCACATCGCGCACCGTGTCGGCCGAGCCGCGCTCCCCCGCCACCGTCGAGAAGCGTACGAACACCGGCGTGCGCTTGCCGGCCGCGCCGAACAGCGAGGCGCGCGTGATGGCGCTGTGGTCGGCGTAGCTTTCGAAGTAGCCATGCGCCGCCGAACCGCGCGCGTGCACCACCCGTTCCGGGATGCGCTCGTGGTCGAAGTGGGTGATCTTTTCGCGCAGGATGAAGTCTTCCAGCGCGGTCGGGCCGCGCAGGCCGATCTTCAGGCTGTCCTGGTTGTCGGCCACCTTGACGCCCTGGTTGGTGCTCAGTTCGCGGCCGCTGTCGTCCACCCGCACGCGGTCGAGCGGGCCGTCCAGCGGGTTGGCGCCGATATCGGGCAGGCCTGCTCCGGCCTTGGGCGAGGCCACCGTCTCGGTGCTGGTGCTGGCGGTGGCGAAGTTGCTGGACGGCGGCCGGGTTTCGCCCGCGTGCGGGGTCAGCGCGGCGTCGCCGTATTCGAGCGGCTTGGTTTCATTGAACGGTATCGCGGCGGCAAGCTGCTCGTCGCTGGTGACTTTTTCCAGCAGCTGTCCGGCGATCGGGTTCGGCGGGCCGAGCCGGGAGGGTCGCGGCGGTTCGGCGGGTCCCGCCACAGTGCTGAGTATCGAGCCGGCGCCGTCTACCGCGCCGCTGTCGTCTTTGGATTGAGCCATGTCGCACCTCGTCTGAGTATCGCCGGCCCGGGCGGGCGGCGGATATTCAGTGTGCTTTTCCTGGGCGAGCGGGTGTTTGACGGCGCGCAAACCAAATCAGGAGAAGAAACGAGGGTCGTAGATCCAACGTTTAATGGTTGTCCCAATAATGCGGGTGCAGGATCGTTTCAATGGTCGCCAAAGCAATGTTGGTGGCGCTGTAGATCAGTGGCGTGCCGATGCTGTTCCATCGCCCCCCTGAAATCTTGGCCCCGGCGCCGGTGAGATCGTTGGCCTTGTAGCTTGGCGCCTCGACGGCAATACGCCACAAGGACACAGTCATGCATAGGCTCCGCTCTGGCTCATGGACAGCAACTCAGCCACCAGCTTTTGCCCTTCGAAGGTATCCATGTAGCTGGCCGGCGTTGCGCCGCCGAGCGCCGGCAGCGGCTTGGCCAGCCAGTCCGCCAACCAGCGCGCCGCGTCAAAGCCGGCAATGTCGCCGGACTCCTCCACCATCGTCTGGACTTTGCCGATCAAGGTTGCGACGCCCAGCAAGCGCTCGGACTCGTCTTTCGACAACGCCGTCTCATCCTTCTCCTTGCGGCTGATGGTTGCGCGTGACAGGCCAAGGCTGCCGAGCAGCAGCTCTTTGCTCATTCCCATCGTCGATGAAAGTTCGCCGACCATCGAGGCCGGAATACCCTTGCGTATCGCGGCGATGCGGGTTTGCGGATCAACCCGATAGAGGTGGTGAAATGTAGTCCGTTTTTCCAGAGCTTTCATAATCACCTCCTTTGAGACGATAGTTTAGCTCAAATGAGGTGTCAGAAGAAGTGCTGCCAGTCCGCCAGCCACGCCGGAAACTCTTCGACCGGCATCGGCTTGGCGATGTAGTAGCCCTGCGCATAGGTGCAGCCCAGCCCTTGCAGGAAGTCCCAATCCTGCTTGGTCTCGACGCCCACCGCCACCGAACGCCGGTCCAGGCTGCGCGCCAGGCCCAGGAAGGAGCGCAGCACCGTGCCGATGGCCTGCTTCTTGGAGGCGCCGTCGACAAAGCTGCGGTCTATCTTCAATTCGGAGAACGGAATGCGCGCCAGCAGTTGCAGGTTGCTGCGCCCGGTGCCGTAGTCGTCGATCGCCAGGCCGAAGCCCTTCATGCGCAGGCGCAGCAACCGTTCGAGGAAGTGCGGATCGGTGGTCAGCACCGCCGACTCGGTCATCTCGAAGGTGATGTAGTCGGCCATGATGCGGTGCCGTTCCAGGCAGGCCGCGATCTGCTCCATGAACTGCGGATGCGCCAGCGTGCCCTGGTCGACATTGATGGAAAACGAGATCGGTATGCCCTGGTCGTGCAGGGTGCGGCAGGCAGCCACCGACTTCTCGATCATGCTCCAGTCGAGGAAATCGATGCGCCGGTTATCCTCCAGCACCTGCATGAACGACGCCGGCCCCAGCACGCCATACAAGGGATGGCGCCAGCGCGCGAACATCTCCAGGCCCTTGACCTGCCCGGTCTCGAGCTCGATCTTGGGCTGGAAAAAGGGGTCGAACTCGCGCATCTGCAAACCCTGCCCCACCTCGGCGAACGAGATCGGCGGCGTCTTGGTGTGCGCGCCGACGCTGCGGGCCTCTTCCGGTTGCAGGTAGTTGGTGATGAGCGCCTCCAGCCGGCCGCCGATCACCGGCTTGCCGATCGCGCCCAGCATGTTGATGCCGTAGGCCGCCGCCATGGTCTCCACCGAGAACAGCACCGCGTTCGACTGCGCGCCCACCACCACCACGCCCATGCGGGACTTGGCTTCGGACAGGCGGCGGATCAGCTCCAGCGCGTCCATGCCCGGCAGCGCCAGGTCGATGATGGCGATGTCCACCGCCGGCGTGATGCCGGCGCTGAAATGGCGCAGCGCCGTGTGGCCGTCGGGCGCCTGCGTGATCCGGCCCACGCCAAGGTGCACCAGGATATCGGCCAGCGCGTGGCGTTGTACCTGATCTCCCTCGGCTACCAGAAAGTGCAACTGCGCGATATCCATCGACGGCTCCAAAAAATCAGTTATATCTGATTTTGCCTGACTTGCTCGAAAAAGCATACTGCCGCGCATGCGGCCACGTTCAGCGACTCCACCTGGCCCAGGTGCGGTATCACCACCTGATGCGTCGCCATCGACAGCAGGTCATCCGCCACGCCCTGCCCTTCGTGGCCGAACAGCCACGCCACCGGCTGGCGCAGGTCGACGTCGTACAGGCGCTGGGTGGCGTAGCCGCTGGTGGCCAGCGAGGCCACCTTGGAGGCGGACACCAGCTGCGCCAGGTCGACGTTCTCGAAGATATCCAGCACAAAGTGCGCGCCCATGGCTGCGCGCAGCACCTTGGGCGACCAGCAGAACGCCGAACCGGCGCTGCAATACACCTGGGTGATGCCGGCCGCCGCCGCGCTGCGCAGGATGGAGCCGACGTTGCCGGGGTCCTGCACGTTATCGAGCAGCACCGCCGACACGGCCAGCGGCGCGGTCACGGCGCGCTCCGGCGTCTCGATCAGGAACATCACGCCGACGCCATGTTCCACCTGGCTGACGGCGTTGTACATTGCGTCGGGCAATCCCAGCACGTGCGCGTGCTGCGCCTCCAGCCGGCCGACGATCTCCATCACTTCCGGGTTGTGCAGCGCCGTTTCGCTGACGATGCACTGCTCCGGCAGGCCGCGCAGCTGTAAATACGCCTGGCACAGGTGGACGCCGTCGAGCAGGGTGCGGCCGGACTTGCGGCGCGCCTGCGAACTGCCGGCCAGCTTGACCAGCTCCTTGTACTGCGCGTTGTCGCGCGAAGTGATGGTTTTCATGCCGTTCCTCCTGCGCGCAGCGCGAATTCTTCCAGCACCGCCCGCACCGGCGCGAACGAGCGGCGATGCACCGGCGAGGCGCCATGCTCGCGCAGGCGCGCCAGGTGCAGCGCCGTGCCGTAACCCTTGTGCTGGTCGAAGCAGTACTGCGGATATTGCGCGTGCAGCGTCACCAGCGCGGCGTCGCGCGCGGTCTTGGCCAGGATCGACGCGGCCGAAATCGCATCGACCTTGTCGTCGCCGCCGATCACCGCGATGCTCTGGATCTTCATCACCGGGCAGCGGTTGCCGTCGATCAGGGCCAGCGTCGGCACGGTGCTCAGCGCCTCCACCGCGCGCCGCATCGCCAGCATCGACGCCTGCAGGATATTGAGCTTGTCGATTTCCTCTTCCGACGCCTCGGCGATCGCCCACGCCAGCGCGTTGGCCTTGATCAGCGGCGCCAGCAGATCGCGCTTGGCTTCGGTCAGCTTCTTGGAATCGCGCAGGCCTTCGATCGGACGCGAAACATCCAGGATCACGGCCGCCGCGTACACCGGGCCGGCCAGCGGGCCACGGCCCGCCTCGTCGACGCCGCATATGATTTCATCGGGCGAGTCGGGCAGGAAGTCGAACAGGCCGGGGTTTTGGTTTTTCACGTCAGATACTCAAGTTACATAAATCATCGTCATTCCCGCGCAGGCGGGAATCCATAGAACATTGGCCTGCAGGCTCGGCATGGATTCCCGCTTGCGCGGGAATGACATGCTGGCTATCAGGCTTTAATCACTTTCAAAACTGCGGCCGCGCTCTCCACCGCGCTGTTGCGCAGCAGACTGTGATGCATGTCGGTGAAACGTTGGTTCAGCCGCAGGCGATGCGGGGCGTCGCTCAGCTGCTTCCACATGGCTTGCGCCAACGCTTCGGGATTGGCGGCGTTCTGCAGCAGCTCCGGCACCAGGAACTCGCGCGCCAGGATGTTGGGCAAGCCTATCCACGGCTGGTAGCCGAAGTGGCGCAGGATCTGCCATTCCAGCTCCATCATGCGATAGGCTATCACCATCGGCTTCTTGAACAGCGCCACCTCCAGCGACGCCGTGCCCGAGGCCACCAGCACCGCGTCGGCCGCGGCGATGGCCGTATGCGATTGTCCATCCAGCAGCTGCACCTCGACGTCCTGCAGGCCGGCCTGCGCCACCAGTTCGAGGAAGTGGCGGCGCTGGCGTTCGCCCGCCATCGGCGCCACGAAACGCAACGACCGGTCGCGCTGCTTGAGCAGCCGCGCCGCAGTGATGAAGGCCACCGTGTTGTACTTGATCTCGGACATGCGGCTGCCCGGCATGATGGTCACCACATTGGCGTCTTCCGGCAGGCCCAGCGCGCGCCGCGCGCCCGCCACGTCCGGCGCCAGCGGGATCAGCTCCGCCAGCGGATGGCCGACATACGTGACCGGCACGCCGGCCTGGCGGTAGATCTCCTCTTCAAAAGGAAACACCACCAGCATGTGCGACACCGCCCGGATGATTTTCTTGATGCGCCCACCGCGCCAGGCCCAGATCTGCGGCCCGATGTAGTGGATGGTCGGAATCCCGGCCGCCTTGAGCTGCTCTTCCAGGCCCAGGTTAAAGCCCGGATAGTCGGCGCCGATGAAGGCCGCCGGCCGCTCGGCCAGCAACTGGTCGCGCAGCTGGTTCTGGATGCCCTTGATTTCGCGGTAGCGCGGGATCACGGCCAGCAGGCCGCGCACGGTCAGCTTGTCCATCGGCCAGTGGGACTCGAAGCCCTGCGCCATCATGTGTTCGCCGCCGATGCCGTGGAAGCGCGCCGCCGGCAGGTGCGGGCGCAGGCCGGACAACAGCCGCGCCGCCAGCAGGTCGCCCGACGGCTCGCCCGCCACCAGCGCCACCGACAGCGGCGGCGTGGCCGGCGCCGTCAGGTCAGCGGACGATGCCACGGCTGGCGACGTTGAGGAATTCGCGCATCGAACGGATTTGCTCGGCCGCCGCCGGCATCGCATCTTCCTCCGCCTGCAATGCGACCTTGGCCTCTTCCAGCGTCAGGCCTGAGCGGTAGATCAACTTGTACGCGGTGCGGATGCCGTTGATCTGCTCGCGGGTAAAGCCGCGCCGCTTCAGGCCTTCAATATTGACGCCGTGCGCCTGCGCCGGATTACCGTTCAACAGCACGAACGGCGGCACGTCCTGGGTCAGCGAGGTGCTCATGCCGACAAACGCGTGCGCGCCGATCTTGCAGAACTGGTGCACATTGGCGAAGCCGCTCATGATCACCCAGTCGCCGATCTCGACGTGGCCGGCGATCTGCGCGTTGTTCGAGAAGATGGTGTTGCTGCCGACCTGGCAGTCGTGCGCCAGGTGGACGTAGGCCGAGATCCAGTTGTCGTTGCCCAGCGAGGTCACGCCCTTGTCCTGCACCGTGCCGGTGTTGAAGGTGCAGAACTCGCGGATGGTGTTGCGGTCGCCGATGGTCAGGCGGGTCGGCTCGCCGTTCCACTTCTTGTCCTGCGGCGCGGCGCCGATCGACGAGAACTGGAAGAACTTGTTGTCGCTGCCGATGGTGGTGTTGCCCTCGATGACCACGTGCGGACCAACCACGGTGCGCGCGCCGATCACCACGTTCGGGCCGATCACCGAATACGGCCCCACCTCGACGGATTCGTCGAGCTGCGCCTTCGGATCGATGATGGCGGTGGCGTGAATCTTGGCCATGATTACTTCCCTGCAGGCTGACTGGCGTCGGTGGCGCTGCGGATGGTGCACATCAGGTCCGCCTCGACCGCGGTCTGTCCGTCGACCGAGCCGACCGCCTTGTATTTCCAGATGCCGCGCGCCACGCGCAGGATCTCGACGTTCATCACCAGCTGGTCGCCCGGCTCCACCGGACGCTTGAAGCGCGCGTTGTCGATGCCGACGAAGTACACCACCGAATTCTCGTCCGGCTTGATGTCCATGGTCAGGAACGACAGGATGGCGGCGGTCTGCGCCATCGCCTCGATCATCAGCACGCCCGGCATCACCGGCTTGTGCGGGAAGTGGCCGTTGAAGAATTCCTCATTGGCGGTGACGTTCTTGATGGCGGTGATGGTCTTGCCCGACTCCCAGTCCAGCACACGGTCCACCAGCAGCATCGGATAGCGATGCGGCAGGTACTGCTTGATCTGATGGATATCCATGCATTTCTTGACGCAGGTGGATTCGGAGGTAACAGGGGTCGTGGTAGTGGTCATGATTATTTCTCGTCTTGATTCGTCAATGTTTTAATTGTTTTTTCCAGCGCGCGGATTTTATCCCGCATCGTCGACAGGTTGCGGACGATGGCGGCGGATTTTTCCCACTCGCTGTTCTTTGCCAGCGGATAGAAGCCGGTGTACTGTCCCGGCTCCAGGATGGAACGCGAAACCATGCTGCCCGAGCCCACATGCACCTTGTCGGCGATGGTCAGGTGGCCCAGCACCATCGCGGCCCCGCCGAAGGTGCAGTATTTGCCGATCCTGGCGCTGCCGGCCACGCCGACGCAGCCGGCCATCGCCGTGTGCGCGCCGATATGGCAGTTGTGGCCGATCTGGATCTGGTTGTCCAGCTTGACGCCGTCCTCCAGGATCGTGTCGGCCAGGGCGCCGCGGTCGATGGTGGTGTTGGCGCCGATGTCCACATCGTCGCCGATCACCACCCGCCCGGTTTGCGGGATCTTGATGTAGACACCGCCCTCGTTGGCGAAACCGAAACCGTCGGTGCCGATCACCGCGCCCGAATGGATGATGCCGCGCTTGCCGATCACGCAGCGCGCCTGGAAGGTCACGTTGGCGAACAAATGCGTGTCCTCGCCGATCACGGCGTCGCGGCCGATGTAGCAGCCGGCGTCGATCACCGCGCGCTCGCCGATCACGGCGCCGCTCTCGATCACCGCGCGCGCGCCCACGTGGGCGCTGGCGGCGATCGCCGCGTCGGCCGCCACCACGGCGCTGGCATGTACGCCCGGCGCCGGCACGATGGCCGTCAGCGATTCGAAATACTGCGCCGCGCGGGCGAAATACACGTACGGATTATTGGTGACGATGCGCGCGCCTGCATAGCCGGCGGCGATAAAAGCGTCATCGGCGGCCGACACGATCAGTGCCGCCGCCTGGCTTTGCAGCGCTTGCGCGCGCAGTTTGCTATTGCTGAGAAAGCTGATGTGCGAAACGCCGGCGTCCGTCAGTGGCGCGATCCCGGACACTTCCAGGTTCGCATCCCCCACCAACTGCCCGCCGAGGCGTTCGACCAATTCCCCTAGTCGAGTGCCCATCGGGTGATCCAATCTTGATGTGTTTTACTTGTCTTTGTCCAGCGCGGCCAGCACCTTGTCGGTGATGTCGATGCGCGGGCTGGCCCAGACCGCGTCCTGCAGCACGATGTCGAAACCTTCCACCGCCGCCATCTGCTTGATGATCTTGGTGGCTTTTTCCGAGATCGCCTGGCGTTCCTCGTTGGTGCGCTGGTTCAGGTCTTCGCGGAACTCGCGCTGGCGGCGCTGGTATTCCTTGTCCAGCTCGAACACGTCGCGCTGGCGCTTGATGCGGTCCGCCTCGGCCAGCGACGGCACGTCCTTCTCCAGCTTTTCCGACGCCGCCTTCAGGCGTCCGGCCATATCCTGCATGGCCTTCTCGCGGCTCTTGAACTCTTCCTGCAGCTTCTCGCCGGCCAGCTTGGCCAGCTTGGATTCGTTGTAGATGCGCTCAGGGCTCAGCCACGCGATGCGCGAGGCCGAGGTCTGGGCCTGCACCGGCGCCAATGCACACCAGCCCAGTGCAAGCACGGCGAGAGATTTGGTCAGGGTAGCGGACGCAGTCTTCAACTTGTTTCTCCGAAGTAAATATCAATACTCAAAACCATCGCAATATCAACCCGCCACCTTAGAAGCCGGTACCCATCTGGAACTGGAAGCGTTCCAGGCGGTCGCCCGGCTTGGCGTTCAAAGGCTTAGCATAACTCAACTTGAGCGGACCGACCGGCGAAATCCAGCTGATGCCCAGGCCCGACGAATAGCGCAGCTCGGAAGCGCGCATCTTCTGGCCTTCCTGGTACACCTGGCCGGTGTCGACGAAACCGAACCAGCGCAGGCTGCGGTCCTGGCCCGAGCCAGGGAACGGCAGCTGCAGTTCGGCCGTGCCGAGCAGGCGCGAGGCGCCGCCCAGCGCATCGCCGTACACCTGGTCGACCGCGCCCAGCGAGGAGCTCAGGTAGCCGCGCACCGAACCGATGCCGCCGCCGTAGAAGTTCTTGAACACCGGGTAGCTGCTGTTGCCCAGGCCATGACCGTAATCGATCTCGCCCTTCAACGCCAGCGTCACCTTGGAGAACAGCGGCTTGTACCACTGCTGCTCGTAGACCGCGCGGTAGTACTTCTGCTGGCCGATCACATCCAGTTCCAGGTTGGCGCGCTGGTAGCGGCCCACGGTCGGCGTCAGCGCCGAATCGCGGCTGTCGCGCGCCCACGCCGCCGTCAACGGCACGGCGTTGGTCGACGCGGTGCCGATGCCGTCCAGGTTGCCGGTGATGGTGGTCACGTAATCCTTGAAGCGCACCGGCGAGGTGGCGTCGGTGGTGATGCGCGAGCGTTCCAGGCCGATACCGAAGAACACCGTGTCGACTTCCGAGAACGGCACGCCGTAGCTGATGCGGCCACCCTGCTGGCGGATGGTGTAGCTGCCGATGTTGAGCGCCGGCGGCTGCTGCGTGCGCAGGTAGACTTCGTACGAACGCGAGATGCCGTCGTCGGTGTAGTAGGGGTCGGTCTGCGAGAACGACAGCGTGCGGCTGTATTTCGACGTATTGAACTCGATGCCGACGGTGGTGCCCGAGCCGGCGAAGTTGGCCTGCTGGATCGCCGCCTGGAAGGTGAACTTCTCGGACTGCGAGAACGCGCCGCCGATCTGGAAGTTACCGGTCGGCTTCTCGACCACGGTCAGGTTGACGTCGACCTGGTCGGACGTGCCCTGGGCCTCCGGCGTGTCGATGGTGACGTCCTTGAAGTAGCCGAGGCGGTCGACGCGGTCGCGCGAGAGCTTGATCTTGTTGGCGTCGTACCACGACGATTCGAACTGGCGGAACTCGCGGCGTATCACCTCGTCGCGGGTGGTGGTGTTGCCGGCGATGTTCATGTGGCGCACGTAGGCGCGCTTGCCCGGATCAATGAAGAAGGTGAACGCGACTTCGCGCTTCTTCTGGTCGATTTCCGGATTGGCGTTGACGTTGGCGAAGGCGTAGCCGAAGGTGCCCAGGCGATCGGAGATCAGCTTGTTGGTGGCGGTCAGGCGCTCGCCCGAGTAGGTTTCGCCCGGACGCAGCAGCACCAGCGAACGCAGTTCCTCTTCGCGGCCGAAGGTCTCGCCTTCGAACTTGATGCCGGAGACCTTGTACTTCTCGCCTTCGGTGATGTTGATGGTGATGTAGATGTCCTTCTTGTCCGGCGTGATCGACACCTGGGTCGATTCGATCTGCATCTCGATGTAACCGCGATTCAGATAGTAGGACTTGAGCGCCTCGATATCGCCGGTCAGCTTGGTCTTGGAGTACTGGTCGGCCTTGGTGTACCAGCTGAACCAGCCGCCGGTGTTCAGGGCCAGCTGGTCTTTCAGCTCCTTGTCCGAGAACACCTTGTTGCCGACGATGTTGATCTGCTTGATCTTGGCGATCTCGCCCTCGTCCACCGCGAAGGTGATGTTGACGCGGTTACGCTCGATCGGCGTGACGGTGGTGACGATCTTGACGCCATACAGGCCGTGCGACAGGTACTGGCGCTTCAGCTCTTGCTCGGCGCGGTCGACCGAGGCCTTGTCGAAAATCTTGGCCTCGCCGACGCCGATATCCTTCAGCGCCTTGACCAGCGTGTCTTTTTCAAATTCCTTGGTGCCGGTGAACTCCACCCTGGAGATGGCCGGGCGTTCCTCGACCAGCACCACCAGCACGTTGCCGTCGGCTTCGAGCTTGACGTCCTTGAAGAAGCCGGTGGCATACAGCGCCTTGATGGCGGTGATCGATTTGTCGTCGTTGAAGGTCTCGCCGACCCGCACCGGCAGGTAGCTGAAGACCGTACCGGCTTCCGTACGCTGGATCCCTTCGACGCGGATGTCCTTGATGACGAAGGGTTCGATGGCCATGGCACTGCCGGCGCACAGCGCCAGGACAGCGGCGCCGATCAGGCTGCGGCGAAAGGAAGATGAAGTAATACGGTCAGAATATAATTTCATTGGGGTTATTCAATGGCTAAATCAACGAACTACTTTTATATACAAAGCGAGCCTGTTACAGCAGCCGCGCGACGTCGTTAAACACCGCCAGCAGCATCAACGTCAGTAACAAGCCCATGCCCAGGCGCTGCGCAATCTCACCAAAACGCTCCGGCACAGAACGCCCAGTTAAAACTTCCAGCGAATAATACAGCAAATGCCCCCCATCTAGAACGGGAATTGGTAGCAAATTCATTACCCCCAAACTGATGCTGATGAAGGCGATGAAGCTCAAATAGCTGGCCACGCCCATTCGCGCGGTCTGCCCGGCGTAATCGGCGATGGTGATCGGGCCGGTGACGTTCTTCAGCGAGACTTCGCCGGTGATCATCTTGCCGATCATTTTGACCGTCATGGTGCAGGTGTCCCATACCCGAGCCAGCGACTTGCCGATGGCCGCAAGCGGGGACGATGGCACGCTGATCATATCCGGCTGCAGCTCGACGTAAGCGCTGATCTTACCGACTGTTACAGTTCCCTTACCGGTTTTTGCCTCGCCCTTTACCAGTTCCGCCTGCGGCACCATCGGCAGCACCAGCTGCTGGCCGGCGCGGCGCACCGCCACCTGCACCGTCTTGCCGGCCGAGGCGCGGATGATGTCGATGAAGGCGATGCCGTCGCCCACCGGCGTGCCGTCCACCGACAGCAGCAGGTCGCCCTTGAGCAGGCCGGCGCGCGCGGCGGGACCGCCGGCTATCACCTCCTGCACCACCGGCGCCGGACGGCCCACGCCCACACCGAGCTTGCCCGGCACGTCGCCTTCCAGGTCCAGCGTCGCCAGCGCATCGGCCGGCAGCACGAACGTGAAGCGCCCCTGCCCCGCGCGCTCGACGGCGATGCGGGCTTCTTTTTTATCGACGGCGGCCTGTATCAGGTTCCAGCGCAGCTCGGACCAGACGGCCACCGGCTGCTCGTTGACGGCGGTGACCACATCGCCGCTGCGCAGGCCCGCGCGCCAGGCGACGGTGGGCGCGGCGCCCGAAATTGCAGCCTCGGTGGCGCGCACGCTGATCTTGCTGGTCGGCTCTTCGACGCCGTGCATGTACAGGCCGGCGAACAGCACGATCGCGATCAGGAAATTGGCCAGCGGACCGGCGGCCACGATGGCGATGCGCTTCCACACATTCTGGCGGGTGAATTCGCGCTTGAGGTCTGCCGGCGGCAGGTGGCCCAGGTCGCCCTCGCGCGAGTCGAGCATCTTGACGTAGCCGCCCAGCGGCAGCGCCGACACCGCCCACTCGGTCTGGTCCGGCCCGAAACGGCGCGACCACACCACCTTGCCCATGCCGACCGAGAAGCGCAGCACCTTCACCCCGCACCAGCGCGCCATCAGGTAGTGCCCCAGTTCGTGGAAGATGATCAGCGAGCCCAGGCAGACGACAAATGCCAGCACGGTTTGCAGGAAGTTCATTTTGCCAGTCCGGCGATATAGGTTTCAGCGGCGGCGCGCGCCAGCGCATCCTGCGCCATCACGGCTTCGATGCTATGCGCATCGCCGTGCGGCAGCGCCTCCATCACATGCGCGCTCACACGGTCGATCTGGCGGAAGCCGATCTTTAAATCGAGGAAGGCCTGCACGGCGATCTCGTTGGCCGCGTTCAGCAGCGCCGGCGCGGTGCCGCCGGCCTTGAGCGCCTCGAAGGCCAGCGCCAGGCAGGGGAAGCGGTTGAAGTCGGGACGTTCGAATTGCAGCGTGGCGATCTGCGTCAGGTCCAGCTGCGCCACACCCGATTCGATGCGCTCCGGGTAGGCCAGCGCGTGGGCGATCGGCGTGCGCATGTCGGGATTGCCCAGCTGCGCCAGCACCGAGCCGTCGACATACGACACCATCGAATGGATCACCGACTGCGGATGGATCACCACTTCGATCTGCCCGGCCGGTGCGCCGAACAGCCAGTGCGCCTCGATCACTTCCAGGCCCTTGTTCATCATGGTCGCGGAATCGACCGAGATCTTGCGGCCCATCGACCAGTTGGGGTGCTTGCAGGCCTGCTCCGGCGTCACCGCGTCGAGCGTGGCGACGTCGCGCGTCAGGAACGGGCCGCCGGAAGCGGTCAGCAGGATCTTGGCGATACCGGCCTGGCGGTCGCGCACCGCCGGCACGCGGCCGCCGAATTGCGGCATGCCCTGGAAGATCGCATTGTGTTCGCTGTCGATCGGCAGCAGCACCGCGCCCGCCGCATGGGCGGCGTCGATGAACAGCTGGCCGGACATCACCAGCGCCTCCTTGTTGGCCAGCAGGACCTTCTTGCCGGCGCGGGCCGCGGCCAGTGTCGGCGCCAGGCCGGCGGCGCCGACGATGGCCGCCATCACGCTGTCGACTTCCGGCGCGCTGGCGATGCTGCACAGCGCCGCCTCGCCATATTCCACTTCGGTGTTGACGCCGGCGGCGCGCAGCAGCGCCGTCAGCGCGCTGGCGCCGGCGGCCGTGCCGACCACCGCGCGCGCGGGGCGGAACTGGATGCACTGGACCGCCAGTTCGTCGACCCGGCTATGCGCCGACAGCGCGTAGACCGAATAGCGCTCGGGATGACGGGCGAGCACGTCCAGCGTGGACACGCCGATCGAACCGGTGGCGCCAAGGATGGTGATGCGTTGCATAGTTATTCTTTCAGAACCAGGAGCCGATCAGCGCGGCCAGCGGCAGGACCGGGATCAAGGCGTCGATACGGTCAAGCACGCCGCCGTGGCCCGGCAGCAGATTGCTGCTGTCCTTGATGGCGGCGCGGCGCTTGAGTTGGGATTCGAACAGGTCGCCGATCACCGACGCGGCGACGATCAGCACCAGCACCAGCAGGGCCAGGGCCCAGCCGAAGCGCGCCTGCAATTGGAAGGCGAAGGTGTCCTGCAGCCACGGCTGGCCGGCGGCCAGCAGCACGCTGAGCGAGGCGATCGCCAGCACGGCGACGCCGCCGCCGATCGCGCCCTCCCAGGACTTGCCCGGCGAGATGGACGGCGCCAGCTTGCGCTTGCCGAAGGCCTTGCCGGAGAAGTAGGCGCCGATGTCGGCGATCCACACCAGCGCCATCACCGACAGCAGGTACACCGCCGAGTGCTGGTACAGGCTGACGATGGCGAAGAAGCAGGCGAAGATGGCGAAGCTGAAGGTGAGGCAAAGCGACCAGTTGGCGGCGCCGGCCAGCGGCGGCAGGCCCAGGCCCAGCGACGGCGCATAGCGGATCAGCCACAGCAGGCAGGCCGCGCCGAACAGCGCGTTGAGCGCGCCCGGCTTGCCCGAGTGCTGCAGCAGGAACACGAACAGCACGGCGCCGGCCACGCCGGCCACGCGCGCGCGCATGGCGGACAGGCCGAACAGGCGGGCGCCCTCCCACATCGCGGCGCCCAGGAACAGCGTGACAACGACGGCAAACGCTGGGAAATAGTTGAAGAACAGGACCGGCAGCAACACCGCCAGCAAGACCACAGCGGTAATAATCCTAGTTTTCAGCATCAGCTTTTCTTTTCCGCCAGTTGCGCGCCGGTGCGGCCGAAGCGGCGTTCCCGGTGCTGGTAGGAGGCAATCGCCTCGTCGAGGCTCTCGATCGAGAAATCGGGCCAGTAGGTATCGGTGAAGAACAGTTCGGTGTAGGCGAGCTGCCACAGCAGGAAATTGGAGATGCGCTGTTCGCCGCCGGTGCGGATGAACAGGTCGGGCTCGGGCGCATAGGCCATCGCCAGGTGCGGCGCCAGCTGCTCCTCGCTGAAGCTGGCGGCGCCGGGATGGGCGGCCACCATCTGGCCGACCGCCTGCATGATGTCCCAGCGGCCGCCATAGTTGGCGCACACGGTGACGGTCATGCGGGTGTTGTTGGCGGTCTTGCGCTCGGCGCTGGCGATCATGCCTTGCAGCTTGTCGTCGAAGCGGGTCAGGTCGCCGACCACCTTGAGGCGGATGTTATTGGCGTGCAGCTTGGACACTTCGCGGTCCAGCGCCGTCACGAACAGGCGCATCAGCAGCGACACTTCCTCTTCCGGGCGGCGCCAGTTTTCGGAGCTGAAGGCGAACAGGGTCAGGTACTCGACGCCGCGGCGGGCGCAGGCCTCGACCACGGTGCGCACGGCGTCCACGCCCTTGACGTGGCCGGCAACGCGCGGCAGGTAGCGTTTGGTGGCCCAGCGGCCATTGCCATCCATGATGATCGCGACATGGCGCGGCACCGACGGCGCATCTGGAACCTCAGTAGTCGAACTCGTATATTTCATGAAAACTTTGGTGCCAAAGTATAAAGTATTGCAGGTGTGGCGCAAAAAGACAAGACGCTTGAAACGTCATTCCCGCGCAGGCGGGAATCCATGGAACGTTAGCTCAGCATGGATTCCCGCTTTCGCGGGAAGTCATTTCCGCCAGTGGGGGAAATGACGGGGTCGAAGGCCGGCGGTGGCTTAAACCGTCAGAACTTCCTTTTCTTTCTCGGCGACCATCTTGTCGATGTCAACGATGAACTTGTCGGTCAGCTTCTGCACCTCGTCGGTGCCGCGGCGCTCGTCGTCTTCCGAGATCGCCTTGTCCTTGACCAGCTTTTTCATGCCTTCATTGGCGTCGCGGCGGATGTTGCGGACGGCGATTTTCGCGTCTTCCGCCTCGCTCTTGACCAGCTTGACCATTTCCTTGCGGCGCTCCTCGGTCAGCGGCGGGGTCGGCACGCGGATCATGTCGCCCTGCGACGACGGGTTCAGGCCCAGGTCGGCGTCGCGGATGGCTTTCTCGATGGTGGCGGCCATCTTCTTCTCGAACGGCTGCACACCGATGGTGCGGGCGTCGATCAGGGTCACGTTGGCGACCTGGGTCAGCGCGGTCGGCGAACCGTAGTACTCGACCTGCACATGGTCCAGGATGCCGGTGTGGGCGCGGCCGGTACGAACCTTGGCCAGATCGGCGCGCAAGGTTTCCAGCGATTTGATCATGCGCTCTTGCGCACTTTTTTTAACGTCAGCTACGGACATTGCTGCTCTCCTGTAATCGAAATATTGTTTAAACGTGAACCAGTGTACCCTCATCCTCGCCCATGATGACGCGCATCAGCGCGCCCGGCTTGGTGATGGAGAACACCTTGATCGGCAGCTTCTGGTCGCGGCACAGCGCGAAGGCGGTGGCGTCCATGACCTGCAGGTGCTTGGCGATGGCTTCGTCGAAAGTGATGGAGCTGTACAGCGTGGCGTTCGGATCCTTCTTCGGATCGGCGGTGTACACACCGTCGACCTTGGTGGCCTTGAGCACGATCTCCGCGCTCATCTCCGAACCGCGCAGCGCCGCTGCGGTGTCGGTGGTGAAGAACGGATTGCCGGTGCCGGCCGCAAACACCACGACCTTGCCTTCTTCCAGATACTGCAGGGCTTTCGGGCGCACGTACGGCTCGACCACCTGCTCGATGCCGATCGCCGACATCACGCGGGCGGTGATGCCGACATGGCGCATCGCGTCGGCCAGGGCCAGCGCATTCATGACGGTGGCCAGCATGCCCATGTAGTCGGCGGTGGCGCGGTCCATGCCTTGTGCGCCGGGGGCGACGCCACGGAAGATGTTGCCGCCGCCGATGACGATCGCCAGTTCCACGCCCAGTTTCGCGACCTCCGCCACGTCGGCGACCATCCGTTCGATCGTGCCGCGGTTGATGCCGTAAGGATCATCGCCCATCAGGGCTTCGCCGGACAATTTGAGGAGGACGCGCTTGTAGGCTGGTTTTGACATGAGACGAGGCTCCTAAGTTGGGTTTATTCGGGTAAGGCTGCCGGCGCCTATGATACCTTGGCCGGCGCCGGGAACGACTGCGTACTGCTTGAAACTTTGGTCGGGCTAAAAAAACGGGCCTCTCGGCCCGTTTTCTTTGGTATTACGCTCCTTGGGAAGCAGCCATCTGTGCGGCTACTTCTGCGGCGAAGTCGTCAACCTTCTTCTCGATGCCCTCGCCTACCACGTACATGGCAAAGGCTTTCACGGTGGTCGATTTCTCTTTCAGCATCTGCTCGATCGATTGCTTGTCGTTTTTCACGAAAGCCTGGTTCAGCAGCGATACTTCCTTCAGGTACTTCTGTACCGAGCCTTCCAGGCGCTTGGCCAGGATTTCCGGCGATTGCGCCGGCTTGCCTTCGGCAACGGCTTTGGCCGCATCTTCTTCGGCTTTCAGTTTTGCAACCGAACGCTCTTTTTCAATCAATTCCGCCGGAACCTGCTCGGACGACAGCGACACTGGCTTCATCGCGGCGATGTGCATGGCCACGTCTTTGCCAACTTGCTCGTCGGCGCCTTCGAAGTCGACGATCACGCCGATGCGCGCGCCGTGCAGGTAGGAAGCCAGCTTGCCGGTGGTTTCGAAACGCTGGAAGCGGCGGATCGACATGTTTTCGCCGATCTTGCCGATCAGTGCTGCGCGTACTTCGTCCAGGGTCTTGCCGTCCAGCGGCAGTGCCAGCAGGGCGGCGACGTCGGCAGGGTTGTGCTCGACAACCAGGCGTGCGGCGTTGTTGGCCAGGGCCAGGAAGTCGTCGTTCTTCGCGACGAAGTCGGTTTCGGAGTTGACTTCAACCAGCGCGCCTACGCCGCCGGCGATGAAGGTAGCCACCACGCCTTCGGCGGTGATGCGTGCCGATGCTTTCGATGCCTTGCCGCCCAGCTTGACGCGCAGGATCTCTTCAGCACGACCCATGTCGCCTTCGGCTTCGGTCAGTGCCTTTTTGCATTCCATCATAGGCGCGTCAGTCTTCGCGCGCAGTTCGCCTACCATTGCTGCAGTAATAGCTGCCATGTGATTCTCCTGTATTCGGTGTTCGGGTGGGGTGGTGAGCGCTGCTCAAACCACTTACGTTAAAAAAAAGGGGGAGCTGTTGGCCACCCCTTTTTCCTTGCAGCTTGTTACGAACGTTTAAGCCTGTTCGGAAACTTCGACGAATTCGTCGCCAGCTGCAGCTTTAACCATTTCAACTACTTCGTTACCGGCAGCAGCACGGCCTTCCAGGATCGCATCTGCCACGCCGCGGGCGTACAGAGTGATGGCTTTCGACGAGTCGTCGTTGCCTGGAATGACGAACTGAACGCCTTCTGGCGAGTGGTTGGTATCGACCACGCCGATAACTGGGATGCCCAGTTTTGCGGCTTCGGTGATGGCGCCTTTATGGTAGCCAACGTCAACGACGAAGATTGCGTCAGGAACGCCGCCCATGTCCTTGATGCCGCCGATCGATTTTTGCAGCTTGACCATTTCGCGTTGGAACATCAGCGCTTCTTTTTTCGACAGCTTCTCAACCGAACCGTCTTCGATCGTCGCTTCCATGTCTTTCAGGCGCTTGATCGAGGTCTTGATGGTCTTGAAGTTGGTCAGCATGCCGCCCAACCAACGCTGGTCGACGAAAGGAACGCCTGCGCGTGCCGCTTCAGCAGCAATGATCTCGCGCGCTTGACGCTTGGTGCCGACCATCAGGATGGTGCCACGGTTCGAAGCAACTTGTTTCACGTGCTTCATCGCTTCTTGATACATACCCATCGTCTTTTCCAAGTTGATGATATGGATCTTGTTGCGGTGGCCGAAGATGAACGGCGCCATCTTTGGGTTCCAGAAACGGGTTTGGTGACCGAAGTGGACACCGGCTTCCAGCATTTCGCGCATAGTTACGGACATATTAAACTCCAGGGTTGGGTCTGGAATCCGATCAGTCACCATATAGGCACCCTTGTCGACCGGATTCGCGTTTATTAATGTGGATTTCCACGGGATTTATACAACATTGCTCAAAACCGAATTCAAGCAACCCGAGATTCTACCCTGAAAACAGCCACTTAGGCAAGCACTGTACGCCTGCGCACCGCCGTCGCCCCACTCTGGTGCGGCGCACCACCATGGCACACGGCGGCGCATTTTTCGCACCGTCATCTCTTGTTACAAATAAAAAAGCTGTCGTTTTGAGCACAAGTAATTATTTTGTAATATCATGACGAAAACTAAAATTACATATTGTTAATAATTATTCCGTATCTACTACATCGCCGAAGGTTCGCCCCATGTCCATCCTGTTTGCCGTGACGCTAGCCGCAGTTTCCACTGTTCAGCCAAGTTGCTCCTGGGATCACCCTGGCGTCAACCCCTACACCGGCAAGACCGCCGCCGCCATCGACCGCTACACCGACATCCCCGCCTCCGTGCGCGGCACGCTCAAGCGCCGCCTGGAGGAAGGCCAGTCCGACGACCAGGTCACCATCACCCGCGACGGCATCAGCGGCAAGAACCTGTACGATCCAGCCATCCGCGACATGCACTTTGGCGCCGCCTCGGTGTGCGCCACCGTCACCCGCGGCAAATGGAGCGCGAAGCGCCAGGAGCCGGGGGCGGTCTACTGCGTCGACCAGCACTGCATCCTGGTGCCCAAGATTTGCGGCAACGTCAGCCGCATCAAGCGCCTGCCGGCCGTCGCCAAGGCGCCGGCCGCGCCGCCGCCGGTCGCCGCAAAACTGGGCGACAAGCTCGGCGCCAAGGACCTGGGGCTGGCCGACGCCGATCCGCGCGAGCCCGAAGAATTGAGCGAAGAGGAGGCAGCCAAGCACGACGCCCAGCAGCGCCAGGCCGCCGACAATGCGGCCCAGCGCGGCCGCCAGCCGGGAGGCGTGCAAGTGCTCGAGCTCAATGAAGACGACACGCCCGACCCCCTGGCCGACGGCGGCGCCTTCCCGCTCCCCGGCACCTTCCATGACGACGACGGCACCCTGCCCATCGCCACCCCGGTGCCCGAAGCCGACACCTGGGCCATGCTGCTGGCCGGCCTCGCCCTGCTCGGGGCGGTCGCGCGGCGCCGGCCCGGCGCCGCGCGCCGGGGCTGAGGCGCCCGCCGCGCCGGGCACCATCCCTGCATTCCCGAGCGGGGCCGCCCCGCGTCGTTTATAATTTCAACATATTTGCACGCCGCGAGCTGATCCGATCCGCTCGCCGCCTGCGTTTTTACCGTTTACCTTGCTGATTGCGATCCATTATGTCTATTTCCATTAAATCCGCCGAAGATATCGCCGGCATGCGCGTGGCCGGCCGCCTGGGCTCCGAAGTGCTGGACTACATCACGCCCTTCGTCAAGCCGGGCGTGACCACCGGCGAACTGGATCGCCTCTGCCACGAATACATGGTCAACGTCCAGGGCACCATCCCGGCGCCGCTGAACTACTGCCCGCCGGGCTACACGCCCTACCCCAAGGCCATCTGCACCTCGGTCAACGACGTCATCTGCCATGGCATCCCGGGCGACAAGGTGCTCAAGAACGGCGACGTGGTCAACCTCGACATCACCGTCATCAAGGACGGCTACCATGGCGACAACAGCCGCATGTTCTTCATCGGCGAGCCGTCGATCCTGGCCAAGCGCCTGTCCGACATCACCTACGAATGCATGTGGCTGGGCATCGCCAAGGTCAAGGCCGGCGCGCACCTGGGCGACATCGGCCACGTGATCCAGCAGCATGCGGAAAAAGCCGGCTACAGCGTGGTGCGCGAATTCTGCGGCCACGGCATCGGCAAGATCTTCCACGAAGAGCCGCAGGTGCTGCACTACGGCCGTCCCGGCACGCTGGACGAGCTGCAGGCCGGCATGATCTTCACCATCGAGCCGATGATCAACGCCGGCAAGCGCGAGATCCGCGAAATGGGCGACGGCTGGACCATCAAAACCAAGGACCGCAGCCTTTCGGCCCAGTGGGAACACACCATCCTGGTCACCGAGACCGGCTATGAGGTGCTGACGCTGTCGGCCGGCAGCCCGCCGCCGCCGGCCTTCATCACCGACGTGCGCGCGCCAGCTTCGCTGACGCCTGCCTAAGCCGCGCATGACGACGGCGGCGATGAAGAAGGAACTGCGCGAACAACTGAAGCGCCAGCTGAAGGCCGACCGCCAGGTCGTCATCGCCGGCTTCCAGGCCGACGGCATGCCGGAGAAGCTGCTGCGCAGCCTGCGCCAGAGCGTCGACGCGGTGCTGACCACGGCCTGGCATGCAGCCCGGCTGCCGGCCAACACCGCGCTGGTCGGCGTCGGCGGCTACGGCCGCGGCGAGCTGTTCCCCTATTCCGACGTCGACCTCTTGATCCTGCTGGAACAGGCGCCGGACGCCACCACCACCGGCAAGCTGGAAGAGCTGGTGCAGCTGCTGTGGGACCTGGGCCTGGAGATCGGCCACAGCATCCGCACGGTGGACGAGTGCCTGAGCGAATCGGCGGCCGACATCACGGTGCAGACCAGCCTGCTGGAAGCGCGCCTGATCTGCGGCGACCAGCCGCTGTTCGAGCAGCTGCAGCAGCGCTACCAGGCGGCGATGGACCCGCGCGCCTTCTACCACGCCAAGGTGCTGGAGATGCGCCAGCGCCACGCCAAATACGAAGACACCGCCTTCAGCCTGGAGCCGAACTGCAAGGAAAGCCCGGGCGGCCTGCGCGACCTGCAAGTGATCCTGTGGATGGTCAAGGCCGCCGGCCTGGCCAACTCCTGGCGCACCCTGGCCACCAGCGGCCTGATCACGCAGACCGAGGCCAAGCAGCTGATGGAAAAGGAACGCGCCTTCAAGGACATCCGCGTGCGCCTGCACCTGCACGCCGGCCGGCGCGAGGACCGGCTGGTGTTCGACGTCCAGACCGCGATCGCCGAATCGCTGGGCCTGCAGGCCACCGGCAGCGGCGTCAACATGCGCCGCGCCAGCGAATACCTGATGCAGCGCTACTACTGGGCCGCCAAGACCGTCACCCAGCTCAACACCATCCTGCTGCAGAACATCGAGGAACGGCTGTTCCCGAAATCGGGCGTGGCGGTGCGCATCAACGAGCGCTTCAACGACGTCAACGGCCTGATCGACATCAGCGAGGACGACACCTTCGCCACCACGCCGTCGGCGATGCTGGAGATCTTCGTGCTGATGACCGAGCGCCCGTCGCTGCAGGGCATGACCTCGCGCACCATGCGCGCGCTGTGGCACGAACGCTTCAAGATCGACGCCGCCTTCCGCGCCGATCCGGTCAACCGCGCGCTGTTCCTGCGCATCATGCAGGCGCCGGTGGGCATCATCCACGCGCTGCGCCGCATGAACGACCTGTCGATCCTGGGCCGCTACCTGCCCAACTTCCGCAAGATCGTCGGCCAGATGCAGCACGACCTGTTCCACGTCTACACGGTGGACCAGCACATCCTGATGGTGGTGCGCAATATGCGCCGCTTCACGATGGCCGAGCACGCGCACGAATACCCGTTCTGCAGCCAGCTGATGGCCAACTTCCCGCAGCCTTGGCTGCTGTACCTGGGCGCGCTGTTCCACGACATCGCCAAGGGCCGCGGCGGCGACCACTCCAAGCTGGGCACGGTCGACGCCGAGCAGTTCTGCCTCGACCACGGCGTCAGCGCCGACGACACCGAGCTGGTGGTGTTCCTGGTCGAGAACCACCTGACCATGTCGCAGGTCGCGCAGAAGCAGGACCTGTCGGACCCGGACGTCATCGCCGCCTTCGCCAAGGTGGCCAAGGACGAGCGCCACCTGACCGCGCTGTACCTGCTGACGGTGGCCGACATCCGCGGCACCAGCCCGAAGGTGTGGAACGCCTGGAAGGCCAAGCTGCTCGAAGACCTGTACCGCATCACCTTGCGCGTGCTGGGCGGCGAGCCGCACAGCGCCGACCACGAACTGAAGCACCGCCAGCAGGAAGCGCTGGCCACCTTGCGCCTGTACGGCCTGCCGCCGGACGCGCACGAAGCGTTCTGGAAGCAGCTCGACGTCGCCTACTTCCTGCGCCACGACGCCTCCGACATCGCCTGGCAGACGCGCGCGCTGTACGACCGCTTCACCAGCGACAAGCCGGTGGTCAAGTGCCGCCTGGCGCCGATCGGCGAAGGCTTGCAGATCGCCGTCTACATCAGGGACCAGCCGGACCTGTTCGCGCGCATCTGCAGCTACTTCGACCGCAAGAACTTCAGCATCCTCGACGCCAAGATCCACACCACGCGCCACGGCTACGCGCTCGACACCTTCCTGGTCACCGAGCAGAGCTTCGCCAAGAGCTACCGCGACATCATCAGCCTGATCGAGCACGAGCTGTGCGCGCTGCTGAGCAACCCGGAGCCGCTGCCGGCGCCCGGCAAGGGCCGCCTGTCGCGCCTGTCGCGCACCTTCCCGATCCAGCCGACGGTCGACCTGCGCCCGGACGAGCGCGGCCAGTACTACCTGCTGTCGGTGGCGGCCAACGACCGCACCGGCCTGCTGTACTCGATCGCCAACGTGCTCACCAAGTACAAGATCAACCTGCACACGGCCAAGGTGATGACTCTGGGCGAGCGCGTCGAGGACGTGTTCCTGATCGACGGCGCCACACTCAACAACGCCCGCAGCCAGATCCAGCTCGAAACCGACCTGCTGGACGCGATCAAGGTATAAACTTAACTCCGCGTCGTTCCCGCGCAAGCGGGAATCCATAGAACGCTTGCCAAGACGCTCAGCATGGATTCCCGCTTGCGCGGGAATGACGAATCCGGCATTTACTTTTTAATACAGAAAAACGCATCATGTCCGAAGAATTATTACGCCTGTCCAAACGCATGTCCGAACTGGGCCTGTGCTCGCGCCGCGAGGCGGACGAATGGATAGCGCGCGGCTGGGTACGGGTGGACGGCCAGGTCGTCTCCGAACTCGGCACCAAGATCTACCCGAGCCAGCGCGTCACCGTCGAACGCCAGGCCGCCGCCGAGCAGTCCAAGCGCGTCACCGTGCTGATCAATAAACCTATGGGCTACGTCAGCGGCCAGGCCGAGGACGGCTACCAGCCGGCCGTGGTGCTGATCAAGCCGGAAAACCGCTGGCCCGACGATCCGTCGCCGGAAATCTTCCATCCGACGCAACTGCGTTCGCTGGTGCCGGCCGGCCGCCTGGACATCGACTCGGTCGGCCTGCTGGTGCTGACCCAGGACGGCCGCGTGGCCAAGCACCTGATCGGCGAAACCACCGACGTCGACAAGGAATACCTGGTGCGCGTCGAGTACACCAAGCCCGGCAAGCTGCCCGACAGCGACCTGAAAAAACTGTGCCACGGCCTGTGGATGGACGGCAAGCCGCTGCTGCCGGCCAAGGTGCGCTGGCAGAACGAGGACCAGCTCAGCATCACGCTGCGCGAAGGCAAGAAGCGCCAGATCCGCCGCATGTGCGACATGGTCGGCCTGAAGGTGGTTGGATTGAAACGTGTGCGTATCGGCAAGGTCAAGCTGGGCGACCTGCCGGTAGGCCAATGGCGCTATCTGCGCCCTGAAGAACAGTTCTGATCGACCCGGCGTGGACCAGAATGCACAGTGAGCTAAATATTCTTGCCATTTAGCAAGCCAAGAGCAAGAATAGTCTGTAAACTAAGCGGACCGACCTCGCATCGTAGAGTCATTACCAAAGAGATATGCCGTCGTGAACGATCCTATACCGAATGAATTCCGCCGCGGTCCTCCCAGCCTAAAAGATGCTGTGGAACCAATTCCGGCGGGTTCCAAGCCACACGAGATGACCGATGAGCATGACATCGGCGATTCTCTCACCCTGCTCGCCGACAACGGCGACCCGATCTCCATTTATCCGGCCAGCACCACCAACGTGGTGATGGCGCGCATCAAATCGGTCGACCCCGAAAATCCGTATTTTGTGCTGGAACTGAACGAGGGCGAGTTCCTGCCGCCCGGCGACGCCGTGTTCGTCGCCTGGCTGCGCGCGGCCAAGGTGCAGTTCAAGCTCACATCGCCGGACTGGGCGTGCACGCCCGGCGAGCCGACCCTGATCCCGCTGGAATTTCCGCTCAAGTGCCAGGTGCTGAACCGCCGCGCGTCCACGCGGCTGGAGACGCCGCTGGGCATCTACTACATGGCCTCGTTTGTCCTGAACGGCAAGCCCTACGAGCTGCAGCTGTACGACTTCTCGGCCGGCGGCGTCGGCATGCGGGCGCCGCCGCGCGACTGCGTCGGCCTGTATGTCGGCCGCAAGCTGCAACGCGTGCGGCTGGAGCTGGGCCCGGATTCGGTGATGATCGCCGACCTCGAGATCCGCCTGTCGCGCACCTTCCGCTCCTTCCTGCTGGGCGAGCAGGTGCAGATCGGCTGCCAGTTCGTCAACCTGTCGCCATCGATGCAGGAAGAACTGGCGCGCCTGCTGGACAAGCTCAACATCAGCAAACAGCGCTAGGCCACAGGCGGCAAGCTTGCCGGGCATGCAACTTGCTTAGAAAAGCAGCTTAGATAGCTGCTTTTTTTATGGGCCCGGCATGACAAAAACCGAGACAGAACCGGCGCAACGCATCGTCAAGATCCGTCGCGACTACAACACCTGGGTGGCCAACGAAACCATCGAGGACTACGCGCTGCGCTACACGCCGCGCGCGTTCCGCAAATGGTCGGTGTTCCGCGTATCGAACACGGCTTTCGGCGCGATCTCGTTTTTGGTGCTGGAGGCGATCGGCGGCAGCATCACCGTCAACTACGGCTTCATCAACGCGCTGTGGGCCATCATGGCGGTCGGCCTGATCATCTTCCTGACCGGCCTGCCGATCAGCTACTACGCCGCCAAGTACGGCGTCGACATGGACCTGCTGACGCGCGGCGCCGGCTTCGGCTATATCGGTTCGACGCTATCGTCCTTCGTCTACGCCTCGTTCACCTTCATCCTGTTCGCGCTGGAGGCGGCCATCATGGCCTACGCGCTGGAACTGTACTTCCACCTGCCGCTCTACCTGGGCTACATGGTCAGCGCGCTGCTCGTGATCCCGCTGGTCACGCACGGCGTCACCTTGATCAGCCGCATCCAGATGCTGACGCAACCCGTGTGGCTGCTGCTGATGGCCCTGCCCTTCATCGCCATCCTGCAGAAGAAGCCGGAGCTGCTGGCGCAGCTGCTGCGCTACGCCGGCCGCTCCGGCCAGAACGGCCAGTTCAACGTGCTGATGTTCGGTGCCGCCACCGCGGTCGGCGTGGCCCTGATCACGCAGATCGGCGAACAGGTCGACTTCCTGCGCTTCATGCCGCAGCAGACCGCCGCCAACCGCTGGCGCTGGCATCTGGGCGTGCTGGCCGCGGGACCGGGCTGGATCCTGCTCGGCATCGCCAAGATGCTGGGCGGCGCGCTGCTGGCCTTCCTGGCGATCAGCAGCGCGGTGCCGCTGGCGCAGGCGGTCAACCCGACGCAGATGTACCTGGCCGGCTTCGCACTGGTGTTCGACCATCCCTCGGTGGCGCTGCTGGCGACGGCGCTGCTGGTGGTGATCTCGCAGGTCAAGATCAATATGACCAACGCCTACGCCGGTTCGCTGGCCTGGTCCAACTTCTTCGCGCGCCTCACGCACAGCCATCCGGGGCGCGTGGTGTGGGCCGTGTTCAACGCGCTGATCGCGGTGCTGCTGATGGAGCTGGATGTGTTCCAGGCGCTCGACCAGGTGCTCGGCCTGTACTCCAACATCGCCATCTCGTGGATCACGGCGGTGGTGGCGGACCTGGTGGTCAACAAGCCGCTGGGCCTGAGCCCGAAGGGCATCGAGTTCCGCCGCGCCTATTTGTACGACATCAATCCGGTCGGCGTCGGCGCCATGCTGCTGGCGTCGGCGCTGTCGGTGGCGGCCTTCATGGGATTGTTCGGCCACCAGGCGCAGGCCTTCTCCGCCTTCATCGCGCTGCTGACGGCGTTCGTGGCGTCGCCGCTGATCGCCATCGCCACCGGGGGCAAGTACTACATCGCCCGCCAGCCGGCGCCCGTGCACAGCAAGACCTGCGTGATCTGCGAAAAACAATACGAGTCCGAGGACCTGGCGCACTGCCCGGCCTACCAGGGCTCGATCTGCTCGCTGTGCTGCTGCCTGGACGCGCGCTGCAACGACGTCTGCAAGCCGCACGCGAAGGTGTCGTCGCAATGGCAGGCGGCGATGCGGGCGCTGCTGCCCAAGTCGCTGTGGCGCTACCTGAGCAGCGGGCTGGGACACTACCTGCTGCTGATGATCGTCACGGTGCTGTTCCTGGGCGCCTTGCTGGGACTGATCTACTACCACGAGCAATCGGTGCTGGCGGCCGGCGACGCAGCCTTGCTGCTGCTGCCGCAGCTGCAACTGGTGTTCTGCAAGATCTTCGCGGCGCTGCTGCTCACCAGCGGCATCGTCGCCTGGTGGCTGGTGCTGACCAGCGAAAGCCGCCGCGTGGCGCAGGAGGAATCGAACCGCCAGACCGGCCTGCTGACACGCGAGATCGAACTGCACGGCCAGACCGACGCCCAGCTGCAGCAAGCCAAGAAGACCGCCGACCTGGCCAACCAGGCCAAGAGCCGCTACATCGCCGGCATCAGCCACGAGATCCGCACGCCGCTCAATTCCATCCTCGGCTACGCGCAGCTGCTGGACAACGACCCGTCGATACCGGAGCACCGCCAGCAGGCCATCCGCGTGATCCGCAGCAGCGGCGAGCACCTGCTGTCGCTGATCGAGGGCACGCTGGACATCGCCCGCATCGAAGGCGGCAAGTTCAACTTCGACATGAAGGAGCTGAACTTCCCCGACTTCATCGGCCAGATCGTGCGCATGTTCGAGCTGCAGGCGGCCAACAAGGGGCTGGCCTTCCGCTACGAGCTGACCGGCGCGCTGCCGCGCATCGTGCGCGCCGACCGCAAGCGCCTGGGGCAGATCCTCATCAACATCCTCGGCAACGCGGTCAAGTTCACCAGCAGCGGCGGCATCGTGCTGCGCCTGCAGTACGCGCGCGAGATGGCCTCGTTCGAGATCGAGGACAGCGGCCCCGGCATCCTGCAGGAAGAGATCGACCACATCTTCGAACCGTTCTCGCGCGGCAGCGCCAGCGCGCACGCCAACGCCAGCGGCACCGGCCTGGGCCTGCCGATCTCCAAGATGCTGACGCAGCTGATGGGCGGCGAACTGAATATCCGCAGCACGCCGCGCCAAGGCAGCGTGTTCCATATCCGGCTGTTCCTGCCCAGCGTGCACGCCTCGGCGCGCGAGCTGAAGGAACTGGAGCAGCCGGCGGCGCAGCGCACCGGCTATCGCGGCGCGCGGCGCCGCATCCTGGTGGTCGACAACGAACGGGTCGACCGCGAGATGCTGCTCAACATCCTGACGCCGCTGGGCTTCGAGGTCGCGCTGGCCGAATCCGGCCTTGAATGCCTGGACCTGCACGCCACCTTCCAGCCTGACCTGATCCTGATGGACCTGGCCATGCCGGCCATGGACGGCTGGGAAGCGAGCTACATCCTGCGCCGCCGCCAGCTGTCGCAGGTGCCGATCGCCATCGTCTCGGCCAACGCCTTCGACAAGGGCATGGAAAACGCCGCCGGCATCACGGCGGCCGACTTCATCGTCAAGCCGGTCAACGTGGCCGAGCTGCTGGACTGGATAGGCCGGCGCCTGGCGCTGGAGTGGATCACGCAGCCGGCCATCAGCATCGAGGTGGCGGCGCCGCCGCCGGAACTGGCGCAGCTGGTGCTGCCCCCGGCCGCGCTGCTGGAGACGCTCAATGAGCTGATCCGCATCGGCTACGTGCGCGGCATCCAGAACAAGCTCGATGAAATCAGCGCGCTCGATGCGCGCTACCTGCACTTCACGCAAACCATGCGCAACTTCGCCTCCCGCTTCCAGCTGGACGCGATGGCCGACTTCCTCCGAAAGAACCAGACCAATGAACTTCAACGTTGACCGCAACATCGTGCTGGTGGTGGACGACGTGCCGGAAAACCTGGCCGTGCTGCACGACGCGCTGGACGAATCGGGCTACACCGTGCTGGTGGCGAACAACGGCGCGACGGCCTTGCAGCGCGCCGCCGAGGCGCAGCCGGACATCATCCTGCTGGACGCCGTCATGCCCGGCATGGACGGCTTCGAAACCTGCCGCCACCTGAAGGCCAGCCTGGCCACGCGCCACATTCCGGTGCTGTTCATGACCGGCCTGACGGAAGCGGAGCATGTGGTGGCGGCCTTCGCCGCCGGCGGCAACGACTATGTCACCAAGCCGCTGCGCACCAGCGAGGTGCTGGCGCGGATCAGCTCCCACATGCAGACGGCGCGGCTGGTGGACCAGGCCCGCAGCGCGCTGGACGCCTTCGGCAACGCCGTGATCGCGATGACGCCGCGCGACGGCAAGATCGTCTGGCAAACGCCGCTGGCGCGCACGCTGATGCAGGGCTATGCGGTCGATGCGGAATTGACGGCGTGGCTGGCGGCGACCCAGATGGCGCACAGCCAGGGCCAGTCGCATCCGCCGCTGACGCTGCAGCGGGCCAGCCGCCGCCTGATCTTCTCGGCGGCGGAGTTCAGCGAAAACGAGCAGTGGATGATCGTGCTGCGCGAAGAGTCGGACAGCGCGCAGATCGAGAAGCTGATGGCGTCCTTCAAACTGACGCAGCGCGAATCGGAGGTGCTGAACTGGGTCATCAAGGGCAAGACCAACCGCGACATCGGCGACATCCTCGGCACCAGCCCGCGCACCGTGAACAAACACCTGGAGCACGTGTTCGTCAAGCTGGGCGTGGAAACCCGCACCTCCGCCGCCGCGGTCGCAATGGGCAAGCTGCGGCTCAGAACGACGGAAGCCGCAAGCCCAGTTGAATCGCCAGCAGGCGCACCACCACAATAGACACCAGGCCGGCGCCGAACGCCCAGCGCGGCGGTGCGCCGGCCTTTTTCAGCAGGATGTACAGCAGGATGCCGGCGATGGCGGCGGTCGCGTAGATATCCTGGCGCAGTATCAGCGGCACCTTGGCGGCCAGGATGTCGCGCACCAGGCCTCCGCCGACGCCGGTCAGCGTGCCCATCAGGATGACGATCAGCGCGCGGCAGCCCTGCGCCTCCGCCACCTTGGCGCCTGACATGGCGAACAGCGCCAGCCCCAGCGCGTCGGCGATCAGCAAGGCGTCGGTCGGCACCGGCAGCACCTGCACCCAGACGATGGTGAAGATGGCCGAAGCGACGATCACCAGCAGCGGCTTGGGATCTTCGATCCAGAACACCGGATGGCGGTTCAGCAGCAGGTCGCGCACCGTGCCGCCGCCGATCGCGGTCATCGCGGCCAGCACCATGATCCCCAGCAGATCCAGATGGGAGGCCATCGCCGCCAGCGTGCCGCTGGCGGCGAATACGGCGACCCCGATCAGATCGAGGATATAAAAAAGCAAACGCAACTCCACGGCAAACCTGACAAATAAAAAAGGAGCGTTACTTTATCAGCAATCGGCGATGCGGCCAAATCTGCGGGAATGCTCAGTGCCTCCCTTCCATGGCGCCTTGCCCTCGGCGCTCGCGCGCCGGGCCTGATCCGGCCATAACGCGCCCAAAGCCGGCCTACACCGCCAGGTGGCGCTTGACGTCCGGCTGGTTCATCGCCGCCTGCGCGCCGGAGGCCACCACCTCGCCGCGCGACAGCACGATGAACTGGTCGGCCAGCTCGTGGGCGAAGTCGAAGTACTGCTCGCACAGCAGGATCGCCATGTCGCCGCGCTGACGCAGCAGCCGGATCACGTTGCCGATGTCCTTGATGATGGACGGCTGGATGCCCTCGGTCGGCTCGTCGAGGATGATCAGCCTGGGCTCGGCCAGCAGCGCGCGCGCGATCGCCAGTTGCTGCTGCTGGCCGCCGGACAGGTCGCCGCCGCGCCGGTGCAGCATCTCCTTGAGCACCGGGAACAGCTCGTACACCTCGCCCTTGATGGTGGCCGCCTTCCTGCCGCTGTGCGTGGCGAGGCCCATCAGCAGGTTCTCCTCCACCGTCAGCCGGGCGAATATCTCCCGGCCCTGCGGCACGTAGGCGATGCCGGCGCGCGCGCGCTGGTGCGGCGCCATGCGCGTGATGTCGCGCCCTTCCAGCCGCACCGCGCCGGCCGATACAGGCAGCACGCCCATCAGGCACTTGAGCAGCGTGGTCTTGCCGACGCCGTTGCGGCCCAACAGCGCCATGCATTTGCCCCGCTCCAGTTCCAGCGAAACGCCACGCAGCGTGTGCGAGGAGCCGTAGTACTGGTTGATTCTTTCGACTTGCAGCATATTCGTCAGCGCCCCAGATAAACTTCAATCACCCGCTCGTCGGCCTGCACCTGCGCCATCGTGCCTTGCGCCAGCACCGCGCCTTCGTGCAGCACCGTCACCACGCCCTGCTGCGCGATCTCCGTCACGAACGCCATGTCATGCTCCACCACCATGATCGAATGCTTGCCGCGCAATTCGTTGAGCAGTTCCGCCGTGCGCGCCGTTTCGGCGTCGGACATGCCGGCCACCGGTTCATCGAGCAGGATCAGTTGCGGCTCCTGCATCAGCAGCATGCCAATCTCCAGCCACTGCTTCTGCCCATGCGAGAGCAGGCCCGCCGGCCGCCGTTCGCTGCCATTCAGGCGTATCAGCTTGAGGATCTCGTCGACCTTGCCGCGTTGTTCGGACGACAGGCGCGCGAACAAGGTCGGGCGAACGCGTTTGTCGGTCTTCATCGCCAGTTCGAGGTTTTCAAACACCGTGTGCTGCTCGAAGATGGTCGGGCGCTGGAACTTGCGGCCTATGCCGGCGTGCGCGATCTGGTATTCCGTCATGCGGCTCAGGTCCATGGTCTGGCCGAAGAATGCCGTGCCGGAGGTGGGCCGCGTCTTGCCGGTGATGACGTCCATCATCGTGGTCTTGCCCGCGCCATTCGGGCCGATGATGCAGCGCAGCTCGCCGACCGAAATATCCAGGCTCAGTTTATTCAACGCGCGGAAGCCGTCGAACGACACCGTAATCTCTTCCAGGTACAGGATGGCGCCGTGCGTGGTGTCCAGCCCGGGCTCCGCCACGCGCCCCGACGAAATGTTCAAATGTTCATTGGCGCTCATGCCTGCTCCCTGCGCCACCGCGCGGCCAGTCCGGCTATGCCCTGCGGCAGGTAGCGCGTCACCAGGATGAAGATCAACCCCAGCGCGAACAGCCACAAATTCGGGAAGGCGCCGGTGAACCAGCTTTTCAAGCCGTTGACCGAGAACGCGCCGATGATAGGCCCGAGCAACGTGCCGCGCCCGCCCACCGCCGCCCAGATAACCATCTCGATCGAATTCGCCGGCGACATCTCGGATGGATTGATGATGCCCACCTGCGGCACATACAGCGCGCCCGCTATCCCGCACAGCACCGCCGACAAGGTCCACACGAACAGCTTGAACCACAGCGGGTTATAACCGATGAACATCAGCCGAGATTCCGAATCGCGCACCGCCTGCAGCACGCGCCCCAGCTTGGACTTGACGATCCAGCGGCACAGCAGCAGCGAACCGGCCAGCATCGCCAGCGTGACCAGGTACAGCGTGGCCTTGGTGGCGGGCGCGCTGATCGAGTAACCCAGTATCCGCTTGAAGTCCGTGAAGCCGTTGTTACCGCCAAAGCCGGTGTTATTACGGAAAAACAGCAGCATGAAGGCGTAGGTCATGGCCTGCGTGATGATCGAGAAGTACACACCCTTGATGCGCGAGCGGAAAGCGAAGTAGCCGAACACGAACGCCAGCACGCCCGGCACCAGCACCACCAGCGCCAGGCAGTACCAGAAGCTGTCGGTGGCGGTCCAGTACCAGGGATAGGTCTTCCAGTCGAGGAAGACCATGAAGTCCGGCAGGTCGCTCTGGTACACGCCCTCCCTGCCGATGGCGCGCATCAGGTACATGCCGTGCGCATAGGCCCCCAGCGCGAAGAACACGCCGTGGCCCAGCGACAGGATGCCGGCATAGCCCCACACCATGTCGAGCGCCAGCGCGGCCAGCGCGTAGCACATGAATTTTCCGACCAGGCTGACCATGTAGCTGGGCACATGCAGCGGATGGCCGTCCGCAAAGGCCAGGTTCAGCACAGGCAGCGCGGCCAGCACCACGCAGCAGGCGGCGATGCCGCTCCACGCCCGGTGCGAAAAGAGAGAGGGATGATTCATTCCGCGCTCCTGCCTTTCATGGCGAACAGGCCCTGCGGCCGCTTCTGGATGAACATGATGATGAAGACCAGGATGGCGATCTTGGCCAGCACCGCGCCCGCCACCGGCTCCAGGAATTTATTCGCCTCGCCCAGTCCCAGCGCGGCGATGATGGTGCCCGCCAGTTGGCCCACGCCGCCCAGCACCACCACCATGAAGGAATCGACGATGTAGCTCTGGCCCAGGTCCGGGCCCACGTTACCCAACTGCGACAGGGCCACGCCGCCCAGCCCCGCGATGCCGGAGCCGAGGCCGAAGGTCATCATGTCGATCTTCGCGGTGGAGACGCCGACGCAGCCGGCCATGCGGCGGTTCTGCATCACGGCGCGGACGAACAGGCCAAGCCGGGTCTTGTTCAGTATCAGCCAGACGCCGGCCACCACCAGCAGCGCGAACACGATGATGACGATGCGGTTGTAGGCCAGCACCAGCGAGCCAAGCACGGTCACGCCACCCGACATCCACGATGGATTGGCCACCTCGACGTTCTGCGCACCGAAGATGGTGCGCACCGCCTGCATCAGTATCAGGCTGATGCCCCAGGTGGCCAGCAGCGTTTCCAGCGGGCGGCCGTAGAGCCAGCGGATTACCGTGCGCTCCAGCGCGACGCCGACGGCGGCCGTCACCAGGAAGGCGGCCGGCAGCGCGGCGATCAGGTAGCAGTCCACTGCCGTTGGGAAGTAGTTGCGGAAGCCGAGCTGGCACAGGTAGGTGGTGTAGGCGCCTATCATCAGCAACTCGCCGTGGGCCATGTTGATGATGCCCATCAGGCCGAAGGTGATGGCCAGGCCGAGGGCCGTCAGCAGCAGCACGCTCGCCAGCGAGATGCCGTAGAAGACGTTGCCGATAAATTCGGTGCGGGCCAGGCGGCTGTCCAGGGCCTGCAAGGTGTGGGCGGCGGCCACGCGTACCGCCTGGTCGGCTTCTCTATCGCTCAACATCGCTTGCAGCAGCGGGCGCAGGTTGGCGTTGCTGCTGTCGGCCAGCGCCTCGACGGCGGCCTTGCGCTTCGCGGCGTCCGGCGATTGCAGGTTGGCGGTGGCGGCGACCAGTTGCAGCATGGGGCGGATCTCGGCGTCCTGCTCGGACGCCAGCGCTTTTTCGATCAGCGGGGCCTGCGCGAGAGTGACGCTTTTTTGCAGCTCGGTGGCTGCGGCCAGCCGCTGCGCGCGGTCCGGCGAGAACAGTTTGAGCGCGGACAGCGCGTCGTCGACGGCGCCGCGCAGGCGGTTGTTGACCATCACGCCGTCCAGACCCTCGGGTAGCGGGCCGGTTTCGCCGGTGGCCGGGTCGTAGGCCTTGTCATCGGTGATGATGAAGACGCGGCCGTCCGGCGTGGCGTACAGGGCGTCGCTCTTGAGCGCCGTCAGCAGGCGGGCGGCGTCGTCGTTGGCCAGCGCGCCGATCCTGACGATGGCGTCGACGCGGGCGTCGGGATCGTTGCCGGCCAGGGGCGCCAGCAAGCTGGCGTCGATGGCCGCTTGCGCCGCGCAGGACAACAGCAGGCAGGCCAGGAGCAGGAGTTTTTTCAAGATATATTCCTTGTGTGATGTTCTATGGGTCCCCGCCTGCGCGGGGACGACGGCCCTCCGTCACTCCCGCGAAAGCGGGAGTCCATACTGAGCCAACCCGTTACGAGGCCGCGGCTTACAGCTTCTGCTTACCCTCGTTACCCGGAATGTACGGGCTCCATGGATTCGCGCGCACCGGGCCAGGCGTCTTCCACACCACGCTGAACTGGCCGTCCGGACGGATCTCGCCGATGAACACCGGCTTGTGCAGATGGTGATTGGTCGCATCCATCGTCAACGTGAAGCCCGACGGCGCCTTGAAGCTCTGCCCCGCCATCGCCGCGATCACCTTGTCGGTATCGGTCGACTTGGCCTTCTCCACCGCCTGCGCCCACATGTGGATGCCGACGTAGGTCGCCTCCATCGGATCGTTGGTCACGACGGTATTCGCGTTCGGCAGCTTCTTGGCGACAGCATAGGCCTTCCACTTCTTGATGAACTCCGTGTTCACCGGATTCTTCACCGACTCGAAGTAGTTCCACGCCGCCAGGTGGCCCAGCAGCGGCTTGGTGTCCACGCCGCGCAGCTCCTCCTCGCCCACCGAGAACGCCACCACTGGCACATCGGTCGCCTTCAGGCCGGCGTTGCCCAGCTCCTTGTAGAACGGCACATTGGAATCGCCGTTGATGGTCGAGATCACCGCCGTCTTGCCGCCGGCCGAGAACTTCTTGATGTTGGCGACGATGGTCTGGTAGTCCGAATGGCCGAACGGGGTGTACACCTCGTCGATATCGCCATCCTTGATGCCCTTGCTCTTCAGGTAGGCGCGCAGGATCTTGTTGGTGGTGCGCGGATAAACGTAGTCGGTCCCCAGCAGCACGAAGCGCTTGGCGCCGCCGCCGTCCTTGCTCATCAGGTATTCCACCGCAGGTATCGCCTGCTGGTTGGGCGCGGCGCCGGTATAGAACACGTTCTTCTCCAGCTCCTCGCCCTCGTACTGCACCGGATAGAACAGCAGGCTATTCAACTCCTTGAACACCGGCAGCACCGACTTGCGCGACACCGACGTCCAGCAGCCAAACACCACCGACACCTTGTCCTGCGCGATCAGCCCGCGCGCCTTCTCGGCGAACAGAGGCCAGTTGGAAGCCGGATCGACCACCACCGCCTCCAGCTTCTTGCCCAACACGCCGCCCTTGGCGTTGATTTCGTCGATGGTCATCAACGCCACGTCTTTCAGCGACGTTTCGGAAATCGCCATCGTGCCGGACAGCGAATGCAGGATGCCGACCTTGATCGTGTCGGCGGCGTAGGCGCTGGTGGACCACGAAGCGCCGGCGGCCAGCATGGCGGTGGCGGCGGCGATACGGCTCAGGGATGCGATGAACAGACGACGATTTTTCATGAGATAGCTCCGTAAGGTGGAATTAAAATTGCAGCTGCAAGGTGACCGAGAACTTGTCCGTATCGGCGGCCTTGGTCATCCTGGTCTTCGAGTACACGGCGCCGACCTGTGCGTTGTAGCCGTCGATGATGTAGTTCACGCCCGCGTCGTACTGTTTGGTGTCGATGCCGGTGTCGGCGGCGAACTTCTGCCAGCGCACGAAGGGTTGGAACTTGCCCCAGCCGGCCTTTTGCTCGAAGATCCAGGAAGCGCCCGCAGAATAAGCCTTGCCCTGTTCGGACTTGATGATGTCGTCGGTGTTGTAGTCGTACCAGGCCGCTTCCAGCGCGAAGGCGCCGGAGCCCTTAACCCGCTTCTCCATCAGGAAGTCGACGTTGTAGGAGCTGTACTTGCCGCTCTTGGCGACGGTGAGGATGCCGTCCTTCTGGTAGCGTCCCGCCACGCCGATGGACAGGATGTCGGCGCTGCCGAGGTAATTGCCGGTGCCGTAGTAGCCCGGCTCCGCGTCCCAGAAATCGTACTGCAGGCGGCCGGCGTACATCAGCGAGTCGTCGGCCTTGACGCCGGCCGCCTTGGCCTGCGATGGCGTCATCGCGCCGATGCCGAAGGTATGGCCTTCGAACACGCCGAACGAGTAACCCAGCTTGCCCTCGGCGGCGTTGCCCCATACGACCACGCCGTCGTCGCGGCCGCGGAAGATGCCGCCGTTGTAGCCGTAGCGCGAGGCCACGCCGGCCCAGTAGCCGCCGCCCAGCGAGTAGTACGGCCCGGCCATGTTGGCGCGATCGCTCGGCGACAGCAGGCGGCCGGCCCAGACGTTCAACTCGGGCGAGATGGCGAACTGGCCGGCCGCGTCCAGGATGCGGATCTTGTCGCCGTCCCATTCGGTGTTGAGCATGCCCTTGATGTTTTTGTTGAGCGAGGCACCCAGGAACAGGCGCGCCGAATCCAGGTTGAAGTCGCTGGAGCGGTCGGCGCCGTCCGGCGCGCCGTTCTTGGCGCTGGTGTAGCTCTCGCGCATGCCGAAGCCGACGCTGACCGACTTGTCCTCGCCAAAGTTGACCGTGGCGCCGGCGCAGGCATTGCCCGCCACCGCCGCCGCTACGGCCAACAGCATTCCCCGTTTCAAACCCATCTTGTTCCCCTTTTCGGTTTTGGATGCTGCAAGATTAGCCAGCAGACAAGCCGCGAGGAATACGTCGAATGACGTAGTGGTACCGGAGGGACAGGGAGACGCTCCACCTGTCGCCCCTGAATTGATGGCACAATATCGGCTTATTCTTTTGGAGCGCCACCATGACCATATTCGCCGCCTCGGTTTTCGACGCCACCGTTATCTTCGAAGGCAATGAACTGTTCAAAGGCCAGGGCGCCGCGCGCGGCTGGGCCGAAAAACTGGCCAAGGAACTTGAATGCGACATCGGCGTTGAAAAGATCGGCACCGGCTGGGTGTTGGCCGGCACCGTCGATGGCGAAGCCTGCAAATGGGGCATCGTCGGCCAGCGCCTGAAACGGCTCGAGCAGGCGTGATGTGAAACAGGTGTAGAATTTAACTCCGCCCCGTTGCCGTTGAGCCGCTTTCACCATGCCTCAAGCACTGCCCTTCCAGATTCGTAAAGAATGTCCGCCCGGCGCCTGCGAGTGCCGCCGCGACGAGCTGCTGGAACAATGGGACAGAACGCCCGGCGACATCGACATCCGCATCCTGCGCCTCACCCGCGAGCAGGAAAGGGCGCTGATCGAAAAGATCGAGAACATCGCCAGCTTCGAAGAACTGGGCCGCATTGAGCAGCGCATGCTGGAGCAGCTGGGCATCCGCCTGACCATCACGCCCAGCGTGAACGGCGTGCGCACCGTGATGGGCCTGCAGATACGCCTGGCGGAACAGCCGGGCCTGTGCCGCAGGACCCGCGAGAACGTGCCGGCCGCAGTGCGCCGCTGCTTCAACAAGCATCCCGATATCGTCTACGCGCTGCTGAACGCGCGCGACCTGCTGGGCGGCCAATAGCGCCCGTCCGCATCAACCGGGGTGCGCCAGCGCCGCGCCAGGCATGTTGCCGCCTTCCGTGCCGTCCGGGTAGATGTCGTGGAATTTGCTGTAGTCCAGTATCCGCACATTGCCATCCTGCTTGTCCGACATGATGTCGGCGAAGTGGTGGTTGAAGTAGATGTGCTCCGCCGCGTAGGTCTGGCGCGCGTGGACGAAATCGTTGAGCGTGTCGTCGGTGCCGGAAACGGCCACCGACAGCGTGGCGCCTTCGTTGTGCAGGTCTTCCTGCGACTTGCCCCAGAACGGACTCGATTCGTCGATCTTGTGCAGTATCGTCCAGGTCAGCGCGAACACGCCCGAGCGTTCGCGCTCCAGCTGCAAGTCGTAGAAGCGCGTGAAGATCTGCCCTTCCAGCGTCATCTCGCGGCGTATCAGCGTGGCCCGCACCGAGGCTTCCAAGATCAGGTTGCCGCGCTCGTTGCCGGTCCTGAGCATCAGCGTCGGCACGCCGTTGAACGGCGTGATCACGGCGACGTCGGAGAACATGATGCGCGAGGTCGGCCGCGAGAAGCGCGCGAACAGCAGGCCCGTCACCGTCGCCACTTCCACCATGCCGAGCAGGATCTCGGCCGAGGCGACCACGTGGCCGTAAGTCGACCCGGGATTCATGTAGCCGTAGCCGACGGTGGCCAGCGTTTCGATCGAGAAGAAGAAGGTATCGAGGAAGGAGCCCGGCCGCGCATTGGCGACCGAGCCTGGCACCAGGAAGAACGCCAGCGCGAACGCCAGGTTGGTGGCCATGTACAAGCCGCCGACCAGCAGGAAGAAGCGCGGCCAGCTCAGCGTCAGCATCCAGTGATAGATGTCGCCCCAGTACCGGCGCCCCAGCCCGATCCGCTTGATCTGCGACGTCCCCATCCGGAACACGCCGCGTTCATTGCCTACCCGTGGACGGGCGACCTTTTGCGCATGCTTGCGCACCGGACCTTCACTCATCGCCTGGCCGCCTCAATCGTCTTCATTGGGATCGAGGTCGGGGAACATCACCTCGGTAAAGCCGAACCGGGAAAAGTCCTTGATGCGCATCGGGTACAGCACGCCGAGCAGATGATCCACTTCGTGCTGCACCACGCGCGCATGGAAGCCGTCGACATCGCGCAGGATAGGCTGCTGGAACTGGTCCACGCCTTGGTAGCGCAGGCTGGTGTGGCGCGGCACGCTGCCGCGCAGGCCAGGCACCGACAGGCAGCCTTCGAAGCCCTCTTCCATCTCGTCCGACAGCGGCGTGAGGACGGGATTGATCAATACCGTTTCCGGCACCTGCGGCGCGTCGGGATAGCGCGCGTTCTGCTTGAAGCCGAAGATCACCAGCTGCAGGTTGACGCCGATCTGCGGCGCCGCCAGGCCCGCGCCGTTGGCGGCGTGCATGGTGTCGAACATGTCGGCGATCAGCTCGCGCATGGCCGGGGTATCGAACTCGGTCACCGGCTCGGCCACGCGCAGCAGGCGCGGATCGCCCATCTTCAGGATTTCACGCACCGTCATTTGCCGCCTCCGTTGATTTCGCACTGCACATCGCGCAGGAACTGGCAGTACTCGGCGCCGGTTTCCGGATGCTTGAGGCCCATCGCCGTCATCGCCTTCAGGTAGCCCAGCTTGGAGCCGCAGTCGTAGCGCTGGCCGTCGTAGCGGTAGGCCAGCACGCGTTCATCCTTCATCAGCGCGGCGATGCCGTCGGTCAGCTGGATCTCGCCGCCGGTGCCGGCACCGAGGTTCTCCAGGTACTGGAAGATCCGCCCCGACAGCACGTAGCGGCCCACCACCGCCAGCGTGGACGGCGCCTCATCGGGCGACGGTTTCTCGACGATGGCGTGCACCAGCTCCAGCTTCGGCTGATAGGCCGAGGCGCTGACGATGCCGTATTGGCGCGTGGCTTCGCGCGCCACTTCCTGCACCGCCAGGATGCTGCAACGCTCGTAGGCGTACAACTCGGTCATCTGCGCCAGCACCGGCTTGACGCCGTCGGCGGTGTCCATGAAGTCGTCCGCCAGCAGCACGGCGAACGGCTCGTCGCCGATCACCGGGCGCGCGCACAGCACCGCGTGGCCCAGGCCCAGCGGCTCGGACTGGCGGATGTAGATGCAGTTGACGTGCTTCGGAATGACGTTCTGCACCAGCTGCAGCAAGGATTTCTTGTCGGCCGCTTCCAGTTCCGCCTCCAGCTCGTAGGCCTTGTCGAAGTGGTCTTCGATGGCGCGCTTGTTACGGCCGGTGATGAACACCATTTCCGTGATGCCGGCGGCGACCGCCTCTTCCACCGCGTACTGGATCAGCGGCTTGTCGACGATGGGCAGCATTTCCTTCGGCTGCGCCTTGGTCGCGGGTAGGAAGCGGCTGCCAAGGCCGGCCACCGGGAATACTGCTTTTCTGATTTTGGACATGATCTTTCTTCTTATTTTATCTGGCTTCCAGCAGCGCCAGCAGGCCCGCCTCGTCCAGTATCGTCACTTCAAGTTCCTGGGCCTTGGCCAGCTTGCTGCCGGCGTCGGCGCCTGCTACCAGATAGTGCGTCTTCTTGGATACCGAACCGGATACCTTGCCGCCCTGCGCTTCGATCATGGCGCCGGCCTGGTCGCGGCTCAGGTTGGGCAGAGTGCCCGTCAATACAAAGGTCTTGCCGGTCAGCGGGCCTTCGGCTGCCTGCTCCGGCAGTTGCGCCAGCAGGTCCTCGCGCAACCGGTGCAGCGCCAGCAGCTGTTCGCGATGGCCCGGTACCGCCATCCACGCTTGCAGCGCGTCGGCCACGCCGGCCGGCAGGCCGAACACGGTGAACACCGGCAGGTGCGCCAGCACTTCCAGCGTGACTTCCTGTTCGACCAGCTGCTTGCTGCGTGGTTCCGTCAATTTTGGGATGCCCAGCGCGGCCATCAGCTTGACGGTGTCGAGCTTCTCGCGCAGCTTGGCGCTCGGCGGGTGCTCGCCGGTCGGCGCGACGCCGGCGGCCAGCAAGGCGTCGATGGCCTCCTGGTTCTTCGGCTCGGCGAAGAAGTCGGCGATCGATTCGGCGACGGTGCCGCCGATATCGGGCAGCACGCGCAACAACGCGGCCGGCACGCGGCGGATCAGATCAAAGCGGCCCAGCCATTCGGCCAGCGTCTTGGCGGTCGATTCGCCGACGTGGCGGATGCCGAGCGCGAACAGCATGCGCTCCAGCGGCGGGTTCTTGCTGGCGCCGATGGCCTCCAGCAGGTTGTCGGCCCACTTGGTGGCGATCTTGCCCTGGGCGACAGTCTCCGGCGTCGTGCCTTCGCGCTCGTCGGCCAGGCGCTTCATCTCCAGCAGGTCTTCCAGCGTCAGCGCATACAGGTCGGCCACGCGCTGCACCTGGCCGTGCTCGACCAGGTTGTCGATGTAGCGGTCGCCCAGGCCTTCGATGTCCATCATGCGGCGGCCGGCGAAGTGGCGGATCGCCTCCTTGCGCTGGGCCGAGCAGAACAAGCCGCCGGAGCAACGGGCGATTGCCTCGCCTTCTTCACGCACCACGTGCGAACCGCAGACCGGGCAGGTCTTCGGCAGCACATAGGGTTCCGGTTCCGGCGACAGGCGGCGCTCCAGCACCACCGACAGCACTTCGGGAATCACGTCGCCGGCGCGGCGCACGATCACCGTGTCGCCCACCCGCACGTCCTTGCGGCGCACTTCGTCTTCGTTGTGCAGCGTGGCGTTGGTGACGTTGACGCCGCCGACGAACACGGACGCCAGCCGCGCCACCGGCGTGATGGCGCCGGTGCGGCCGACCTGGACTTCGATCGCCAGCACGGTGGTCAGCGCTTCTTCCGCGGGGAACTTGTGCGCCAGCGCGAAACGCGGCGCGCGCGAGACGAAGCCCAGCGTGCGCTGGTCTTGCAGCAGGTTGGCCTTGTAGACCACGCCGTCGATCTCGTATGGCATGGCCGGACGTGCTTCGCCGATCTGTTTGTAGTAGGCCATCAGGCCTTCGTAGCCGCGCACCACGGCCGCTTCCTTCGCCACCGGCAGGCCCATGGTCCGATACCAGTCCAGCAGCGCGGAATGCGACAGCGGCATCTCGGCGCCTTCCAGCGCGCCGACGCCGTAGGCGAAGAAACTCAGCTTGCGCGATGCGGTGATGCGCGAATCGAGCTGGCGCAGGCTGCCCGCCGCCGCATTGCGCGGATTGACGAATTCCTTCAGGCCGGCCTCGCGCTGGCGCGCATTCATCGCTTCGAAATCGCTCTTGAACATCAATACCTCGCCGCGCACATCGAGGATGGCTGGCGGCGTCGGCGTGTTCAGGCGCAGCGGAATCGAGCGGATGGTGCGGATATTGGTGGTGACATCCTCGCCGGTGTAGCCGTCGCCGCGCGTGGCGGCTTGCACCAGCAGGCCGTCGACGTAGCGCAGGTTGATGGCCAGGCCGTCGTATTTGACTTCGGCCGCGTATTCGACGGCGGCCGCCGCATCCAGGCCTTCACGCACGCGGCGGTCGAAGTTCTCGATGTCCTCGTCGGTGAAGCCGTTATTCAGCGATAGCATCGGCACCGTATGGGTGACCTGGTCGAACTGCGGCAACGGCGCCGCGCCTACGCGCTTGGTCGGCGAATCGGGCAGCGCGAATTGCGGGTGTGCTTCTTCCAGCTTTTGCAGCTCGACGAACAGCTTGTCGTACTCCGCGTCCGGGATGGTGGGCGCGTCTTCCACGTGATAGGCGTGCAGGTGCTTGTTGAGCTCCGCGCTCAACGACGCAATTCGCTCAATCACGCGCGCCTTGAAATCTACTTCCGTCATGCCACTTCCTAGCTAAACAAACGCAACGCGCGGGTCGAACCGGCCGGAATATCGGCGTCGTTCATCTCGGCGTAGAAATCCTGTACCTGGCCGGCGATCTCCGCCAGCGCGGCGTCCGACAACGGCTGATTGTAGTCGTCGACGATGGTCGCGTCCAGGCGGCCCACCAGCGATTTGGCGCACGCCACCATCGCACCGAAGCCGTCGCGGGCCGGCGCCACGCATGGCACGTCCAGCAGCAGCGTCAGGCGCGGCGTGGTCTCCTCGGCCAGCGTGACGTTGGTCGACAACGAGAACAGATGGCCGCCCTCGCCGTCCGGCATCACGTAGCGGCCGTCGGGACGCACGTCGAAGCCCTGCTTTTCCAGTGCGCCCAGCAAGGTGGAGATGGCCCACGGCGCGCCGTTGGTTTGCAGGTTGACGCCCAGCTGCGCGTCATGGCCGGCGACGAAGCGGTGCAGGTTGCGCGCTTCGGCCATCACTTCGATCATGTCCGGGATTTCCGGTTCGGCGCCGATTTCGTCTGCCATCGCGCGCAGGCGCGTGACCAGTTCCGAGTACTCCAGTTCGTTCAGGGCGGTGCTGCGGCTGGCCAGCTGCACGCCGCCTTGCAGCTTGGTGTAGACGCCGCCGTGGACGATGGGCTCCCAATCGCCGCTGACGGCCAGGCCGATGTAGTGCACCGGCTTGTTGCCGACCATGCGCAGCGTTTGCAGCACCGGCAGCAGCTTGTCGCCGCGCGCCGGTCCTTCCAGCGCCAGCGGCAGCAGGCAATCGATCAGCGGATCGACCAGCGCCGTGGCCTGTTCGGCCGCCGGCGTCACGGCGTTGACGCGCGGCGCGGCGGCCGGCGCCGTGGCGTCGGCCGGATCGCTCTCGAATTCGCCGACCACCGCGCCCAGCGCGGCGGCGGCGGCCGAGGCTTCGCCGCCCGCCAGGCCGGGAGCGGCGCTGTCGAGCGAAAAACTCGGCTCTTGACGGGTCGGCTCATGGTGCGCGGCCGGCGCATCGCCGGTGCGCATCAGCACATCGTCATGGTCGGTCGAGAAGGCGCGTTCGACGCTCTTCTTGGCCTTGTATTCCTGGATCTTGTTGTAGGTGAAAACGCCGGCGACGAATACGCCGGCGATTCCGATCAAACTCATTTGTAGGTCTGTCATGCTGCTTGTGCCTCGGAAGCGAAGTTTGCGGCGGATTCCATATCCACCGCCACGATGCGCGATACGCCCTGCTCTTGCATCGTCACACCGATCAGTTGATTGGCCATCTCCATCGCAATCTTGTTGTGCGAAATGAAGAGGAATTGGGTGTGGTCAGACATGCGTTTGACCATCCGGCAGAATCGTTCGGTATTGGCGTCGTCCAGTGGTGCATCGACCTCGTCGAGCAGGCAGAACGGCGCGGGGTTAAGTCGGAACATCGAGAACACCAGCGCCGTTGCGGTCAGCGCTTTTTCACCGCCCGACAACAGGTGGATGGTGGCGTTCTTCTTGCCCGGCGGCTGGGCCATGACCTGCACGCCGGAATCGAGGATTTCATCGCCGGTCATGATCAGCTTGGCCTGGCCGCCGCCGAACAGGATCGGGAACAGTTCGGAGAAGTGGCCGTTGACGCGGTCGAAGGTGTCTTGCAGCAGATCGCGGGTCTCTTTGTCGATGCGCGCGATCGCGTCTTCCAGCGTGTTGATCGCCTCGTTCAAGTCGGCGTTCTGCGCGTCGAGGAAGTTCTTGCGTTCGGAGGCCGTCGCCAGCTCGTCCAGCGCGGCCAGGTTGACCGCGCCCAGCATCGAGATCGCATTGGTCAGGCGGGTCACTTCGCCTTGCAGGTACGAGGCCTTCATGTCGGGATGCAGCTTCTCGGCCAGCGCCGCTTCGTCGGCCTGCACTTCGGCCAGCTGCGCGGCGAACTGCTCCTGGTTCAGGCGCGCGGCCTGTTCCTTCAGCTGCATCTCCATGATCTTGTCGCGCTGCGGCTGCAGCGCGCGTTCGGTCGACATGCGGCCTTCCTCGAACATGCGCAGCTGCTGCGTGATCTGATCGAGTTCGTGGCGGGCGTCGGACAGCGCTTTTTCCTGGCCGGTGCGGCGCTCCAGCAGTTCCTGCAAGCCTTCGTTGGCCTGGCCGGATTCGAGCTTGGCCAGTTCGGCCTGACCCGCTTCCAGGCTTTGCGTGACCTGCGCCACCTGCGCGGTCGCGGTGGCGATCGAGCGGCGGAATTCTTCGATCTTGCTGCGCTGGGACTTTTCCGCGAACTGCGCTTCCTGCGCGGCGCGTTCCAGGTCGCGCAAGGCTTCGCGGGCGTCTGACAGGCGCTGCTCTTTTTCGAGGAACAGGGTCTGGCCTTCCTCGTGGTCGCCCTGCAGGTTGCCGAGCTCCATGTCGAGCTGCTCGAACTTTTCCTCGGACTCCATCTTGACCTGCGTCTGTTCCTCTTCCTGCGCGGCGATTTCAGCCAGGTCGGTTTCGATCTGGTTGCTGCGCTGGTTGAAGCGCGCCTCGATCTCCGACAGCTTGACCACATCCAGCTGCAAGGTGTGCACCGACTGCTGCAGGCTTTGCAGCTTGGCGCGGTACTCGGTCAGGCGGCGCGTCAGCTCGGAGACGGCGGCATCGGCGCGCACCGAACGGGCGCGCGCTTCGTCGGCCAGCATCTGCTGCGCGCGCAGCTGCTTGGTGATGTTGTCGATTTCCTGCTGGCGGCCCAGCATGCCGTCCTGCTCCGAGTCGGCGGCGTAGAAGCGCACGCTGCCCTGGGTGACGGCGTGGCCCTGGCGCGTGACGAAGCAGGCGCCGGCCGGCAGCTTGGCACGGTCGGCGAAGGCTACCGCCGTGTCCTCGGCGAGGTAGACGTTGTGCAGCCAGTCCTGCAGCAGGCCGCGCAAGCCGGGATCGTTGAGCTTGAGCAGGTTCAGGAACGGCTTCAGGCCCGCCACTTCCAGCGGCGCCGGCGGCGCCGCGTGCGACGGCGCGAACAGCGCCAGCTTGGCAGGCGGCGCGTCGTTGAAGAAGGCCTTGGCCCACTCGATGTTCGACATCTGCAACGCCGAGGTGCGCTCGCGCAGCACCGATTCCAGCGCGGTCTCCCAGCCGGATTCGATGTTCAGTTTTTGCCACAGGCGCGGCAAGGTGTCGAGTTCGTGCTTTTGCAGCCACGGCGTGACCTTGCCCTGCGTCTGCACGCGCTCCTGCAACTGGCGCAGCGCGTTCAGGCGCGCTTCCAGCTGGGCGTTGGCGGCGGTTTCGGTGTTGACCTGGTGCTGCGCGGCCTGGCGTTCCTCGTCCAGCCTGGGCTGCTGTTCCAGCGCCTCGTCCAGCAGATAGCCCTGCTCTTCCAGCGCCTGCTGCTTTTCCTCCAGCTGCAGGCGCAGGTTGCCCAGGTGCGCGCTGTCGGGCAAATTGAGGCCGCTCTTTTCCTGTTGCAGGCGCTCGCGCCGCACGGCCAGGCCGTTGAGGATGTTGTTGGCGTTGCGCTGGTGCGCCGATTCCAGTTCCAGTTGCTGCTGCGCCTGCATGATGCGGGCGCGCGATTCGGTGCTCCTGGCCTGCGCCTCGCGCCACACCTGCTCCAGCATCGGCAGCGACTCGGCCTTTTGCTCGGCCATCATCTGCGACTGTTCGACCTTGGCCGACAGTTCTTCCAGCGTGAACTCGGCTTCCTCGATCTGGCCGCCGTATTCGGTGGCCTGCTGCTGCCATTGGTCGCGCTGCGCGGTCAAGGCGGCCAGTTGCGCCTGCAGGCGGCTGCGCGATTCGATGACGAACTTGATCTGCGCTTCCAGGCTGCCGATCTCGGCGTTGGTCTGGTACAAGCTGCCCTGCGCCGTGTGCAGGCGGTCGCCGGCGGCGAAGTGGCCCTGGCGCATCTGCTCCAGCGACAGCTCGACGTTGCGCAGCTTGGCGGTCTGTTCTTCCAGGTCGTTCTGCGCCTGCTCCATCTCGCGGAAGTATTTCTTCTGCTCGTTCTCGGCTTCGATCTTGCGCAGCAGCCACAGCAGCTTTTGCTTTTCTTCCTGGTCCGATTGCAGCTGGTGGAACCTGGTGGCGACGGCGGCCTGGCCTTCCAGCTTTTCCAGGTTCGAGTTCAGCTCGCGCAGGATGTCGTCCACCCGCAGCAGGTTCTCGCGGGTGTCGTGCAGGCGGTTCTCGGTTTCGCGGCGGCGCTCCTTGTACTTCGAGACGCCGGCCGCTTCCTCCAGGAACACGCGCAGCTCTTCAGGGCGCGATTCGATGATGCGGCTGATCATGCCCTGGCCGATGATGGCGTAGGCGCGCGGGCCGAGGCCGGTGCCGAGGAAGATGTCCTGGATGTCGCGCCGGCGCACCGGCTGGCCGTTGATGTAGTAGGTCGAGGTGCCGTCGCGCGTCAGTGTGCGCTTGACGGCGATCTCGGCGTACTGGCCCCACTGGCCGGAAGCCTTGCCGTCGTTGTTGTCGAACACCAGCTCGACCGAGGCGCGCCCGGCCGGCTTGCGGTGGGTCGAGCCGTTGAAAATGACGTCCTGCATGGACTCGCCGCGCAGCTCGGAAGCCTTGGATTCGCCCAGCACCCAGCGCACGGCGTCAATGATGTTCGACTTGCCGCAACCGTTGGGCCCCACCACGCCAACCAACTGACCCGGCACCTGGAAATTGGTGGGATCAACGAAAGACTTAAATCCCGACAATTTGATGGAAGATAGACGCACGTTGTTATCTGGTGTGTGGGCTGGAAAAGTTCACAATAATACCATTTTGCGCTTCAAATCTGGCCGAAAACGCGTCATGGACGGTGCATGCGCCTATCGTAGCGGGCTTTTGGGCTCGCGCCAAATGGCGCGGGTATAAGGTTGGTCGTGGCCGGACAGCCAGAGCGCGGCCTGGGTGATCCACATTTCGGCCGGCACCGGCTCCACCCGCGGCGCGATCAGCACGATGGGAATGCACAGCACCACCAGCAAACGGCTCAGCGCCATGTGGTGCTCGGTGCTGGCGTACCAGATGAACACCGCCGCCACGGCCAGGCCGAGCAGGCAACCGGTCACCGATTCGGACACCGAATGCGCCCGCACGTAGACACGGGAAACGGCAATCAGCACGGCCAGCAGCACGCCCAGCAAGGTGCCCAGCACACGCCATGGCGGCGGCGACGAGCGGAATGCCAGGAAAAAGGCGACCGGGAACACGGCGGCGGCGCGCATCGCATGTCCGCTGAAGCCGGCGAATTCCACCGATTCCACGCCGATTCCCCAACCGACGAAAGCCATCTTGGTGGCCACGACCAGCGCCATGCCAAGGCCGAACAGCACGCACCACGCGGCGGTCAGCCGCCACGATTTGCCCGCCAGCAGCCAGACCGCGATCGCGATTCCTATCGGCCCGGTCACCGCCAGACTCCCCGTCACACTCAAACCGTGCCACCACATCATCATCTCAAAGCGCCCTATCGTTGTTTTTTGCACCGCACCATTAAAACACATGCGTGCGCATTCTAGCGAATATTGCCACGTAACAATAGACCTGAAGCAAAATCGGGGGCGGCCGACGCGCTCCGGCGGAGCGTGGCATACTGTTGCCATGCTCACCATACTCGGCAAATCCTCCTCCATCAACGTCCGCAAGGTCCTGTGGACGTGCGCGGAAATCGGCCTCGCTTACCGCCTGGAGGAATACGGCAGCGGCTTCCAGCCGACCGGCACGCCGGCGTTCCAGCGCATGAACCCCAACGGCATGGTGCCGGTCATCATCGACGACGGCCAGAGCCTGTGGGAGTCGAACACCATCTGCCGCTACCTCGCTGGCAAACACGGCCGCACCGACCTGCTGCCGGCCGCGCCGATGGCGCGCGCCCAGGTGGAAAAATGGATGGACTGGCAGGCCACCGAACTGAACAACGCCTGGCGCTATGCCTTCATGGCGATGATACGTCAGAGTCCCGCGCATGGCGACGCGGCGGCACTGGTGGCCAGCATGGCGGAATGGAACCGGCTGATGGGCATGCTGGACACGCATCTGGCGGCGGCTGGGCCGTTCGCCTGCGGCGCGGCGCTGACCCTGGCCGATATCGTGCTCGGCCTGTCGGCCAACCGCTGGCGCGCGATGCCGATGGCGCGCCCCGAGCTGGCGGCCGTCGATGCCTGGTTCGCCCGCCTGAGCGAACGCGACGGCTTCCGCGCCCACGGCTGCAACGGCCTCCCCTGACACTTACTTTTGGAGTTTAGCAATGACTGTATCGACCTGGCTGTTGTTCTTATCGGTTTCCCTGGCGGCGGCGTTCAGCCCGGGTCCGGGCGTGCTGATGGCGATTTCGACCGCGACCACGATGGGCGCGCGGCGCGCGCTCTACAGCTCTGCCGGCAATGCGCTGGGCGTGTTCATCGTGGCGACGACGGCGGTGGCGGGTCTGGGCTTGTTGCTGAAGACTTCGGCGCTGGCGTTCGGCGCGCTGAAAGTGGCCGGCGCGGCCTACCTGATCTTCCTGGGCTTCAAGGCCTGGCGCAACGCCAGCCTGGTCACTGAAACGGCGGAGACCGCCGCCGCGGCCGTCCAGCCGGGCGCGGCCGAGGCCAGCCGCCTGAGCACCTTCCGCGCCGGCCTGCTGGTGGCGGTCAGCAATCCGAAGGCGATACTGTTCTTCACCGCCGTGTTCCCGCAGTTCATGCCGCCGGACCACGTGGACCCGGTGCGCTTCCTGCTGCTGACGTCGATCTTCACCAGCTGCACGCTGTTGTCGCACTTCTTCTACGTGGCGTGCGCGTCGTGGCTGAAGCGCAGCGTCAAGCACAGCATCGCCCGCGCCCGCCTGGCCAAGCGCGCCACCGGCGTGATCTTCGTCGGCATGGGCGGCGCCCTGCTGACGTTGACGAACTCGAAGTAACAGCGGAAGAACTTAACCGAACGCCGACGCAGGCGGGTCGATGGAGGCGTCGTTGTCGGCGCTGCGGGCCAGCGCTTGCGAGAGCGCGACGGCGACCACGCCTTCGCTGCGCACCACTTGTACGGTCTGTTCGAGGAAGCGCTTGGCCAGCTGCTCGCCGGACATCGAGAACGCCTCCTGCCGCGCCGCCGTCGAGAAGATGTACAAGGTGCGCAAAGGACTGATCCACGCCAGCTTGACCTTGCGGCTGCCGCCGCCCTCCTGCTCGAACTCCAGCCACATGCCGCGCGTCAGGCTGTCGACTTCGATGGCGGCGTCTTCCTCTTCAGGATCAGCCTGCTGCTGGGCACGCGCTTCGGCTTCCGCCTTGGCGGCCGCGTCGGCTTTGGCTTGCAGTTCCAGCCGCCGCTCGGCCGCCTGCTGCGCCACCTGCATCGAGATTTCCAGCTGACGCTCCGGCGACATCTCCAGCGGCGCGCGCACGATGGAGGCGTGGCACTCGGCCAGCTCGGCAAAGAATTGCAGACGGTCGGCGTCCTGCCACTTGATGATGTCCAGCCATTTGTTCAGCGTGGTCAGCAGCACCGGCAGCTTGGCGATCAGCTGCTTACGCTCGTCGGCATTGAGCTTGGGACGCACGCTCCAGATCAAGTCGTCCATGGTCCTGGTGGCGTTGTTGACGGCGCCGGGCTTGTCGTCCTCGATGCTGTAGGCGATGGTCAGCACCGACACCCAGCGCTGTTCCAGGAAGGCCTCCACCACGGCGATCACCTCGCCGGTGCCGATGCGCAACGCCACGGCGTTCCTGGCCAGCTTGGTCGATTCAGCCATCCGCTCCTGCTTCAGCGCGGCGGCGATGGGCTCGGCGATGGCGCTGGCGGCGGCGCGCTCTTCGGCCTGGATCGATGCCTCCAGTTCATTGACCGCCTCGGTGAAGACCGACAGTTCATGGTCGTAATCGCGGCCGACCCGGTCCACGCTGCGCTGCATCGCCTGGAACAGCGGGTCTTCCGGCCCCTTGCGCTGCTCCCAGCCCATGCGCGACAGCAGGTCGATCAGGCGGCGCGCCGGATGGGCTTCCTGGAAGAAGAAATTCTTGTCGACCAGCGCCGCCTTCAGCACCGGGATTTGCAGGAAGCGGATCAGGTCGCGGATTTCCTGCGAGATGTTCTGGTCCTGGAAAACGGTGTCGAATATCGCCGACAGCAGATCGATGGTGCTCTCGTCGGTGCGCGACAGGCTGCCCTGCGGCATGCTGGCTTTGATGTTCGGCAGATAGACGACGTTGCCGCCCGCCGCCGGCGCGGCATCGGCCGCAGCCCGGACGGACGGCGCCGGTCCGGTGGCGTAACCGGCCACCGCGCCCAGCGTACCGATGGATTCGTAAGGCACGGCCTTTTGCAGCTGCGCCAGATACGCCAGCAGCGGCTGCTTGGCGCCGATCTGCGACAGGCGCTGCGCGTCCTCGTTGCTGATGGAATCAGGCAGCAAGCCTTGCGCGGCGCCCTGCACCCAGACACCGCCGGCGGGAGCGAAGCCGCCCCCGGCGACAGCCGGCCCGCCGGCAAGCCCGGGCGCAAAACCAGGAGCCATCAGCACCCCGCCAGCAGCGGCGGGCGCCGCGCCGAGCCCACCCATGCCGCTGGCGCCGGCTGCGGCCGCCATGGCGCCGGACTGTCCTGCGCCAGCACCGCCCTGCGCGGCGGCATTCGGCACCCAGGCAGCGCCCGAGTTCAACGCCGACATCGGCAGATCGGGAATGCTCAGGTCGACGCCATGCATCAAGCCATCGGCGATGTTGTCGACGATCGCCCCGGCGGCGGAACCCTCCACCTCGCTGGAGGCAAAGAATTGCCGCAACTGCTGCGCCAGCGCCGCCTGGTTGCCGCGCCCGCGCGACGGCGCGGCGGCCTTGGCTTTGTCGGCCTTGCGTCCCTTGTGCCCGTCCACCGAACCAGGCAGCACGCCCTTGCTCTGCAAGGCCAGGTTCAAGGCATCGAGCATCGGGCCCAGCTCGATGAACATGCCCGGCTTGATCAACGGCTGCAACAGCGGCGCGGCATCGGCCTCGGTTTCGAATTCGGTCCAGGCCTGCTGCAGCGCGACCAGGAACACGTCGGGCCGGAATGGATTCTGGCTGACGCGCAAGATATCGCGGTCCAGCAGGAAGGCCAGGCGCACGTTCAACGTCTGCAACTGGTCCGAATACAGGCTCTCGAACGGCTTGCTGACGCCGCTGAGCGCGACCTTGTTGTCCATCTCCTCGAACGGCACCAGCGACAGCGGCTGCTCGGCCTGGCGCGCCTTGCCCTTGAGCGCCGGCGACAGCTCGGCGATCTCGCGCCGCAGCGCCTTCTCCAGCGCGCTCGAAGCGAGGTGCAGGAAGGCGAAGTTGCGGTTGCGTAGCTGGTTGCCGGCGCGGATGCGCTGCTGCATGGTGCGCGGGTCGCCGCCGGTGGCGTCGATCAACGCACCGGCCAGGCGGGTGGCCAGGTCCAGGTATTGGTCGCTGGCATGCTTGGTGGCGATGCCGATCAATTCTTCCAACAAGGCATGCCGCGGCGAGACCGTCTTTTTCGGCACTGCGGGCGTTGTGGAAGTTGCAACCATGATGTGACCTGCTTCGATAGGGGAGTTCGTATACCACATTCTTGCACATTCTTTCCACAAGGCAATACCGGAAAGGAAAGACTGTGCAATATTTCGCGTATTTTTCTATTCCTCCACAACTTTTATGGCTTGAAGCCCAGTATTTACGCGGCACAAAGGACAAGATTAACGTTTTCTCACGCTGCACGCAGCGGACGGCTGCACGGGCCGGCAAGGCGCACTCCTACACGCCACCAAGAGAAATTCCGATAGCGATCACCGCATCGAGCAAGCATCATTGCGATACCAAAAACGCGCCGGAATGCAAGCGCCGGCGCGGTTCTGGCGAGCACGTTCTTTCATTTTTCGCAAAGGAATCGACATGAACTCGAATCAAAAAGGTGGCAGTAGCAAGCAAGGCACGGATCAGGGCAGCAGCAAGCAGTCTGGCGGCCAGGGTTCGTCCGGCGGGTCGCGCGGCAGCAGCAGCGGCGGCACCCAGGGCGGCACCCATGAGCAGCACGTGGAAGCCGGCCGTCAAAGCCACAAAAACGATGCCAACAAGCAGTCCGGAAATAAAGACCGCTAGCTAGGCCAGCGCGGTCCTTGCGGCGCCGCCTCCGGGCGCCGCAAGCTGGTCAAATATTCGTCACGCGCTGCCCGCGCGGCGGCACGAAATCCTTCACCGCATTGATCATCCCCACTTTCAAGCCCTCGGCCGCCGTCAGGTGCAGGTCGGAGTATTCGTGGATGCGCCAGTGCTCCTCGCTGAATTCCACGTGCGCGCGCAGGATCTGTTCGGTGCGGGCGTCGTCGGCCTGCAAGCCTTCGACGATGATGCGCAGCGCGTCCGGGCGGGCGCCGTGCGGTGCGCTGGCGTGCGACTTGTGCACCATGAAGCGCGCGGTGTCGCTGGCATAGCGCTCGGCGCCGGCCAGGAACAGGATCACCGCGATCGACGCCACCGCCCCGGCATTGTAGGTGACGATCTTGATCGGCAGCTTGCTCAGGTAGTTGTACAGGCAGATGCCGTCGCTGACATAGCCGCCGTTGGACTGGATCAGGATGTGGGCAGTGCCGATGTGGTCTTCGGTCATGTCGGCGACCGCATCAAAGACGCGGCGCACCATGTCGCTGTTGACATCGCCGGACAGGGTGAACCACGCGTGGCCCTCGTAAGTAGTGGAATCTTGGCTCATGGCTGGGCTCTTGAATAGGTGTGATTTATTTTAACAAATAGTTGTCTTTCGGGTCTTCTTATTGCATTTCATTCGTGTGGCGCTCGCGCTCGCCTGTAACGGGCTGCAGAGACGGGCTGCAGAAACGGGCTGCAGATTGACAACACGGTCCTTCTGACATATATTCCCGAGTCTTGATCGGGAGAGGGCAAACCAGCTTTGCCGCCGAAGGGGCACTACCCAAAAACTCTCAGGCAAAAGGACCGATCAAGGGACCAGCGCGGCCGTCGGATGGACAATTCGACGGGATGCCAACTGGACCAACTCTGGAGAGCGGCCGCGGCGCAAGCCGGCGGCCCACCGAAGGGGCGCACGGGAACCAGGAGCCGGCCTCCTCCCGTAATCTCTCAGGTATCAAGGACAGAGGGGTCTGCGATCATTGTGGAATCAGCTTGTGTTGAGCGTTTCCTTGTATGTTCTGTTAACCCCTATTCGAATTGGACCGAGGAATTATGTCGCTCAAAGCCACCCCACTCAATAATGCCCACCGCGCAGCCGGCGCCAAGATGGTCGATTTCGGCGGCTGGGACATGCCGGTCAACTACGGTTCCCAGATCGAAGAACACAACGCCGTGCGCACCGATGTCGGCATGTTCGACGTCGCCCACATGTGCGTGGTCGACATCAAGGGCGACAATGTGCGCGGCTTCCTGCGCGGCCTGCTGGCCAACAACGTCGACAAGCTGCAGGTATCGGGCAAGGCGCTGTACTCCTGCATGCTGAACCCGCAGGGCTTCGTGATCGACGACCTGATCGTCTACTTCATCAACGAGAGCTGGTTCCGCCTGGTGGTCAACGCCGGCACCGCTGAAAAAGACGTGGCCTGGATGCAGCAGCACAACGCCGCCACCAGCGCCGGCCTGACCATCACCCAGCGCCGCGACGGCGCCACCGCAGCTGGCTCCCCCATGGCGCTGATCGCCGTGCAAGGCCCGAACGCCCGCGCCAAGGTTTGGCAAGTCATCCCGGAATCGAAGGAAGGCACGGCCGACATGAAGCCGTTCAACGTCGCCTTCGCCCACAGCGCCAGCTTCGGCGAAGCGATGATCGCCCGCACCGGCTACACCGGCGAGGACGGCTTTGAAATCGGCGTCGCCGCCGAGCAGGCCGAAAACCTGTGGAATGCGCTGGCCGCCGCCGGCGTCAAGCCGGCCGGCCTGGGCGCGCGCGACACGCTGCGCCTGGAGGCCGGCATGAACCTGTACGGCCAGGACATGGACGAAACCGTCAACCCGCTGGACGCCGGCCTGGCCTGGACCATCGACCTGGTTTCCGAGCGCGACTTCATCGGCAAGGCTGGGCTGCAGGCGATGGGCCAGAACGCCCAGTTCGTCGGCCTGATCCTGCGCGAAAAAGGCGGCGTGCTGCGCGCCCACCAGAAGGTGGTCGTGGCCGGCACCGACGCCGTCGGCGAGATCACCAGCGGCACCTTCAGCCCGTCGATGCAGCAGGCGATCGCCCTGGCGCGCGTGCCCAACGGCGTGGCCGTCGGCGACACCGTGCACGTCGAGATCCGCGACAAGAAACTGGCCGCGTCGGTGGTCAAGCTGCCGTTCGTGCGCAACGGTAAAATCCTGGCTGTTTAATCGCTGTTTATATTCATATCACCCCATCACCCTTCTGGAGCCTTACATGAACATTCCTGCCGACCTGAAGTACACCGAATCCCACGAATGGGTACGCGCCGAAGCTGACGGCACCGTCACCGTCGGCATCACCGCGTTCGCACAGGATGCGCTGGGCGACATCGTCTTCGTCGAACTGCCGAAAGTCGGTGCGACCTATTGCGCCGGCGACGACGCCGCCGTGGTGGAATCGGTCAAGGCGGCCAGCGACATCTACGCGCCGATCGCCGGCGAAGTCGTGGCCGTCAACGACGACGTGGTCAACGCGCCTGAGTCGATCAACGCCGATGCCTACAGCGCCTGGCTGTTCAAGATCAAGCCGGCCGACGCCGCCGCGATCAACGGCCTGCTCGACGCCGCCGCCTACGGCAAGACCACCGAAGCGTAATACGCCGCCGTCATTCCCGCGCACGCGGGAATCCATGCTGAGCTGACTCCGGCCAATCAGCATGGGTCCCCGCTTTCGCGAGGACGACGTATCGCACCATTCCTCATACTGCCCTCGCCCATATCATGACCCGCACCAGCCTGACCCAACTCGAAGCCCGCGACGCCTTCATCGCCCGCCACATCGGCCCTGACGCCGCCGAACAGGAAGCCATGCTGTCGGTACTCGGCTACGCCTCGCGCGCAGCCCTGATCGACGCCCTGGTCCCCTCCAACATCCGCAACAAGGGCGCACTGCCGCTGGGCGCGTATTCGCAGCCGATGCCGGAACAGGAAGCGCTGTCCAAGCTGAAAAAGATCGCCTCGAAGAACAAGGTGCTCAAGTCGCTGATCGGCCAGGGCTACTACAACACCGTCACGCCTGGCGTGGTGCTGCGTAACATCTTCGAAAACCCGGCCTGGTACACCGCCTACACCCCGTACCAGCCGGAGATCTCGCAAGGCCGCCTGGAAGCGATCCTGAACTTCCAGCAGACCATCACCGACCTGACCGGCATGGGCATCGCCAACGCCTCGATGCTGGACGAAGGCACGGCCGCCGCCGAAGCGATGACGCTGATCCAGCGCGTGGGCAAATCGAAATCGACGCTGTTCTACGTCGCCGACGACGTGCTGCCGCAGACCCGCGAAGTGGTCGAGACCCGCGCCAAGCCGCTGGGCATCGAAGTGAAGACCTTCCACCCGGCCGAACTGGCCGCCGTGGGCGAGTGCTTCGGCGTGCTGCTGCAATACCCGGGCGTGAACGGCATGGTGCGCGACTACAAGGCCGGCGTTGAAGCGGTCAAGGCCAAGGGCGCGATGGTGGTGGTCGCCGCCGACCTGCTGGCGCTGACCATGCTCACGCCTCCAGGCGAATGGGGCGCGGACGTGGTGGTTGGCAACAGCCAGCGCTTCGGCGTACCGCTGGGCTTCGGCGGCCCGCACGCAGGCTACCTGTCGACCCGCGATGAATTCAAGCGCAGCATGTCCGGCCGCCTGGTCGGCGTCACCATCGACGCCCAGGGCAACAAGGCCTACCGCCTGGCGCTGCAAACCCGCGAGCAGCACATCCGCCGCGAAAAAGCCACGTCGAACATCTGCACCGCGCAGGTGCTGCTGGCGGTGATGGCGTCGATGTACGCCGTCTACCACGGCCCGCAAGGCCTGCTGCAGATCGCCCAGCGTGTGCACCGCTACACCGGCGTGCTGGCCGCCAACCTGAAGACGCTGGGCTACACCGTCATCAACGACACCTTCTTCGACACCCTGACCGTGGCCGTCAAGAACGCCGAGCAGTTGCACGCATCGGCCCACTCGCACGGCGTCAACCTGCGCATGATCGACGCCACCCACGTCGGCGTATCGCTGGACGAAACCACCAGCCGCGAAGACATCGCGCTGCTGTGGACCGTGTTCGCGCATCCGGTCGGCGGCCCGGCCCACGGCCCGGACTTCGACGGCGTGGAAGCCGCCGTTGCCGAGGCCTTCCCGGCAGCGCTGTCGCGCACCAGCGAGTACCTGAGCCACCCGGTGTTCAACCGCTACCACTCCGAAACCGAGATGCTGCGCTACCTGCGCAGCCTGGCGGACAAGGACCTGGCGCTGGACCGCACCATGATCCCGCTCGGTTCGTGCACCATGAAGCTGAACGCCACGTCCGAGATGATCCCGGTCACCTGGCCGGAATTCTCGAACATCCACCCGTTCGCGCCGGACGCGCAAACCGTCGGCTACCGCGAAATGATCTCGCAGCTGGAAGAGATGCTGTGCGCGCTGACCGGCTACGCCGCCGTCTCGCTGCAGCCTAACGCCGGTTCGCAGGGCGAGTACGCCGGCCTGCTGGTGATCCAGGCCTACCACCAGTCGCGTGGCGAAGGCCATCGCAACATCTGCCTGATTCCATCGTCTGCGCACGGCACCAACCCGGCATCGGCCAACATGGTAGGCATGCAGGTGGTGGTCACCGCCTGCGACGCCAGCGGCAACGTCGACCTGGCCGACCTGAAGGCGAAAGCCGAACAGCATTCGAACAACCTGGCCTGCGTGATGGTGACCTACCCATCGACCCACGGCGTGTTCGAGGAAGGCATCCAGGAACTGTGCGAGATCGTCCATGGCCACGGCGGCCAGGTCTACATCGACGGCGCCAACATGAACGCGCTGGTCGGCGTGGCGGCGCCCGGTTCGTTCGGCGGCGACGTCTCGCACCTGAACCTGCACAAGACCTTCTGCATTCCTCACGGCGGCGGCGGTCCTGGCGTCGGTCCGATCGGCGTCGGCGCGCACCTGGCGAAGTTCCTGCCTAACCAGCGTTCGAACGGCTACATCCGCGACAACGCCGGCATCGGCTCGGTCAGCGCCGCGCCATACGGTTCGGCCAGCATCCTGCCGATTTCGTGGATGTACATCGCGATGATGGGCGCCGAAGGCCTGACCGCCGCGACCGAAACCGCGATCCTGAACGCCAACTACATCGCGCGCCGCTTGTCGCCGCACTTCCCGGTGCTGTACTCGGGCCACGACGGCCTGGTGGCGCACGAGTGCATCATCGACCTGCGTCCGCTGCAGGATGCCACCGGCATCAGCAACGAAGACGTGGCCAAGCGCTTGATGGACTTCGGCTTCCACGCGCCGACCATGAGTTTCCCGGTACCGGGCACGCTGATGATCGAGCCGACCGAAAGCGAATCGAAGGTCGAGATGGACCGCTTCATCGACGCGATGATCGCCATCCGCGGCGAGATCGCCAAGGTTGAAAGCGGCGAATTCGACAAGCTGGACAACCCGCTCAAGTTCGCGCCGCACACCGCCGAGGTGCTGACCGCCGACCAGTGGGAACGCAGGTACAGCCGCGAAGTGGCGGCCTACCCTGTGCCGTCGCTGCGCAAGCAGAAGTACTGGCCGCCGGTCGGCCGCGCCGACAACGTCTACGGCGACCGCAACCTGTTCTGCGGCTGCGCGCCGATGAGCGACTACGAGTAATTGAAACGATGCGCGGTTCGCCGCGCCATCTGAAAACGCAGGCGAGCCAACCGGCCCGGCCTGCGTTTTTTATGCCCGATAGGTTTTTATCGTATTTGCAGAAGCTGGAGGATGCCGGCCTGGTCGCCAGCGTGGTGGAACTGTCGGCGGACGGCAAGGCGCTGAACTATTTTGACGTAAGCAACTTCGACTTCCAACTGACTCCGGCGGCGATCGCCGAAGCGGCCAAGTCGCTGTCCACCAACCCTGAATAATCGGGACAATTATGGACGAACATGTATATCTGTTGACGATCGGCCTGCCGTTGCTGGCGATCGTGGTGGTTGCGGCGATGCGCCACTTTTCCGCCATCCAGCAGGCCAAGCTGCGCTGTTCCCACGAAGTTCGGGGCGCTATGCGCGCCGGGCGTGCGCTATCGGCTACAGATGCTGCCGCTGCTGCTGTGGGAGCCGACCTGGAAAACCATCTGGATGCGCGTGGTCGCCCTGCCCGCATGGCGCTCGGGCACGATGGACGACGGCACGATGGAAGTGCTGATGCAGTGCACGGTGGTGGTGATCATCCCGATCGCCATGCCATGGGCTTACGTCGTCAAGAAATACCTGCGACAGTCCGGCGACCGCTGGTCCAGCACCAGCTTGACCAGCCGCCAGGGCGCCTGAGCTTCAATTGCGCACCGACGCCAGGCGCAGGCGCACCACGCGGGGCGAGCCGTCGGGCAGTTTGGAGGGCGGTTCCATGCCCTCGTCCAGTTTGAACGTCGCCACCGCCTCCGACAGATTGACCGCCTGCCGCTGCAAGCTCGAAGCGGCGCTGGCGGCTTGTTCCACCAGCGCCAGCTTCTGCTGCGTCACCTGGTCCATCTCGACGATGGCCTGATGCATGCCCTGCAAGCCCTGCGCCTGCACCGCGCTGGCGGTGCTGACCTGGTCGATGATATCGCCCACCTGCTGCACCGACGCCACGATTTCCGCCATGCTGCTGCCGGCTTCCTCCACCGAGCGGCTGCCACCTTCGATCTCCGCCACCGACTCGGCGATCAAGGCCTTGATCTCCTGCGCCGCCGTGGCCGAACGCTGCGCCAGCGTCAGCACCTCGCCCGCCACCTGCGCGAAACCCTCGCCATGCTCGCCCGCGCGCGCCGCCTCCACCGCCGCGTTCAAGGCCAGCAGATTGGTCTGGAAGGCGATGCCGTCGATGACGCCGACGATCTCCACCACCTTGCGCGAACTGCCGCGTATCGCCGCCATCGTCACCACCAGCCGCTGCACCACGCTGCCGCCGCGCACCGCGAAGTTGGTGGCGCAGCGCGCCAGCTGGTTGGCCAACTGCGCGTTGTTGGCGGTCTGGGTGACGGTGGCGCTCAGCTCCTGCATCGAGCTGCTGGCCTCCTCCAGCGTGCTGGCCTGCGCCTCGGTGCGCTGGGTCAGGTCGACATTGCCCTGCGCGATCTCGCGCGAGGCCGTGTCGATCGACTGCGCCGACGCCAGGATGGTCTTGAGCGTGGTGTTCAGGTTGCGGATGCTGGTGTCGAGCGCGCGCGACGTCTCGGCGATTTCGTCCTTGCCGTAGACCCGGTTCTTCACCGTCAGGTTGCCCTCGGCCAGGTCGATGGCGGCCGCGCCGATCTCGCTCACCTCTTTCAGCAGCGCCCGCCGCACCGCCATCGTCACCAGCAGCGACAGCGTGATCGACAGCACCACCACCGCCGGCATCGCGGTCGACAGCGTCCTGAACTCGGCCTCGGCGTCATTGTAGGCGCGCGCGCCGAGCGCCTCCTCCAGCCGCGACAACTCCGCCAGCCGCCGAGCCACCACGTCGAACGCCCGCTCGGCCTTGGACATGGCGTTGGTCGCCATCGATTGATCGGCCATGCTCAACTCGATGACGTCGCCGATCGCCTTCACGTACTGCGTATGCGCCGCCTGCGACTGGGCGACGAAGCGGCGTTCGGCCGGATCGCCCTGGGTCGCCATCTCCAGCTGCGCGAACTGGCGGTCCAAAGTGGCGTGGCGGGCATGGATGTCGCGCACCAGCGCATCGATGCGCGCAGGCGAGAAGCTGGCGTTGATCCAGGTCAGCAGCTGGTAGATCTCGGTATGCGCGCGGTTGGCGCACGCCACCAGGTCGGCCGCCGCCTTGAGCCGCACGGCACGCTGCTGCACCAGGTCGTCGAGCCGGTGGTTTTGCCGCACCAGGCCGACGAAGGCGCCGGCCGACAGCGCGATCAGCAGGATCAGCACCACCCCAGGCGCCAGCAGCAACTTGGGTCCTATCCGCAGTTTGCTGAGCATGTCTACGGCTTAGTGCTTGTAGATGCCGGCTTCCAGCGAGACGTCACCGACCCGCAGCACGTAGGTGCTCTTGGCCTCCACCTTGCCCGTTTGCGGATTGCGGAACTTGTAGTCGACCCAGCCGGAGCCCTTGCCCTTGGCCAGCGCCAGCATCTCCTGCCGGAACGGCTTGCCGTCGGCGTCCGGCACGTCCAGCAGGTCCTTGCCGATCAGCGCCGTGGTTGGATGGGCGACGGTGATGCCGTCCAGGTCGCGCATGGCCAGGTACAAGGCGCCCCGGTTGAATTCCGGGTCCTTGCGGTTGATGCGCTCGATCATCTCGGCCTTGCCATGGGCGCGCATGAACTGCGCGCCCTTCTCGGTCAGCGCGACCGCGTCTTTTTCATTGGGGGCGGCGTGTACGCACACAGGGCACAACAACAGGGCAATACCGAATAAAGCGCGCATGATTCACTCCGGCAGGTAAGATGTTGTAATCTACGCCGCATGCAACAGCGCAATCTTGCGCTTAGTCAAGGTCAACCACAGGACGTTCATGAAAGCATCGATCAAGGCAGCGCTCATCTCGGCGCTGGTGTTCCCCGGACTGGGCCACCTGTTCCTGCGCCGCGGCGCGCGCGGCCTGCTGTTCATCGTGCCGGCGCTGCTGGCGGCCGGCTACCTGCTGCGCACCACGCTGGCCTTGGCCGCCGCCCTGGTCACCGAAATCAACGACGGCACGCTGCCGCTCGATCCGCTGCTGATCGTCGAGCGCGTGCACAGCTCCGGCATCGACAACCCGGCCACCAACATGGCGGCGCTGGTCTGCATCGTCTGCTGGGTCGGCTCGGTGCTCGACGCGCTGTGGCTGGGACGCCAGCGCTAGCCACGCCGGCCGTCCGATGACGGTCGACGACGCCGCCATCACCGCTCCCGGACTATGCCAGCTGGAACCGGCGCCTGGCGCGCGGCGGCGGCGAACCGGTGGTCACGCTGGGACCGGTGTTCCAGTCCCGCTGACGCGAAGGCATCAGGCCAGCAGCCGGCCCGCCGGCAGCACCGCCGGCAGCGCCATCAGGCGTCGCCAGCGCCAGCGCAACACCAGCGAAGTCGCCAGCACGACGGCGCCGCCGATCCAGAACAGCGGCAACTGCGGAAAATCGTTCTCCACCGCCAGCGCGACCAGATACGCCACCATCGACACGAACGTCCAGGCCAGCGTCGTCATCTGGCTGTGCGATACCGGCGTGGCCGCGTAGTCGCGCAGCAGCAGACAGGAAAACGGCAGCAGCAGCGCCGCCAGCAAAAAGGTGGAGCCGTAGATCCTCGGCGCGCCTTGCAACAGCATGTCGACCAGGAAGGCGGCCGCGCAAGCGAGCAGCCACACGCGCAGAAAGCGCGCCAGCAAGGCCGCTCCCAGCATGCGGTTGACCTGGGCCGCGACGGGCGCGCGCGGCGCCAGGAAAAACAGCGCCTGCTCCGCGCCGTGACGGCTGGCGCTCTTGAGCAGGTCGGCCGCGTACAATACCACCGCCACCAGCAGGCAAATCTGCATGACAAAGGTGCGCATCATCTGGCGCACCGCAAGCGCGTCGCCGCCGCCGTGCAGCAGCACGCCCGCGGCCACCGCCGTCACCAGCAACAGATAGGCGAGGTAGCCGCCCTCATAGGCGGTCGGGCCCAGGGTGTGCATCAGCATGCGCGCCGGCCCGGCGCCGCGCTGGCTGTCGCGGCGCAGTGTGGCGCTGTAGCCGGTGCGCAGCAGCATGCTGAAGCGGTTGCGGGCGCCGGCATCGTCGGGTTTCAGCAGCCCGCCCTGCAGCCGCCGCACCAGCGCGGCGTTGCGCGAGTGCCAGGCCCAATGGCGGTCGCCGCCGCGCGGGAACACCAGTTGTATGCCGCCCGCGCCCAGGGCGGCCACGGCGATCAGGCCCATGCCCGCCAGCGCCGGTTCGCCCATCGGCGCCAGGCTTTGCCACAGCGCGGCCAGCCACTGCTTCACCGACAGCGAGCCAAGGATGATCACGCTGGGCAGGAAGGCCAGCGCCGTATAGCGCTGCGCGTACAGCAGGTAGCAGAAAAACGCCCCGGCGCCGACCAGCGCGTAGCCGGGATGGCCGAACACCGCCGCCGCCATCGCCGCCAGCGCCAGAGCGCCCGCCGCGAACAGCGCCACGGTCAGCACGATCAGCCGCCGCCGCAGCTGCGGCACCAGGCAGGCGTAGGCCGGGTGGTTCTGCTGCACGGCGCTTTTCAGGTAGGCGCCGCACCATATCACGATCAGCATCGCCGACATGCCGAGCGGCGCCTGCCACGCCAGCTCCTGGTGCGACCGCAGGCTCAATACCAGCAGCGCCACCACCAAAGCGCCGAGCGCCAGCAAGGCGCTGATGCGCACCATCATGCGCTTGGCGCAGCGCTCGCGCACCACCTGCAGCAGCAGTTGGGTATAGGCGCCGCTCATTTGGTCACCTCGACGAACAGGTCTTCCAGGCTCAGGGTATCCACCCGCAGGTCCGGGCCGGCCCGCAGCGCGGCCGCCTCCTGCCCGCTCAGGCGCGCCAGGATGCTGACGCCGCCGCTGCGGTCCTGCTGGCGGCGGATCTCGTCGCGGAACTGCAGGCGCGCCAGCGCCGCCGCCGAGCCGGTGATGCGGTGCGCGCTTTCCAGCAGCTCGTCGAGCGGCGCCTGCAAGGTGATCTTGCCGCCCTGGAGGAAGGCCACGTCCAGCGCCACCCGCTCCAGGTCCGACAGGATGTGGGTGGAGAAGATCACCGTCGTATCGCGCTCGATCACGCCGTCCACCAGCTCGTGCAGGAAGTCGCGGCGGCCGACCGGATCGAGGCTGGCCACGGGCTCGTCCAGCACCAGCAGCCTGGGGTCGTGCGCCAGCGCGCGGATGATGGACAGGCGCTGCCTCTCGCCGCCGGACAGGCGGCCGATCTGCTGGTGGCGCGCCGCGCCGGCGAAACCCCAGCGCTCCAGCAGGCCGGCCACCTTGCCGGCGTTCCAGTGCGGGTACAGGGCCTTGAAGTAGTCCAGCATCTGCACCGGCGTCAGCCACTCGAACAGCTCCGACTTCTGCGGCACATAGCCGATCCAGCCGCGCGCCTCGTCGCCCAGCTGCGTGGCGGGCTGGCCGAACAGCGTGCTGGCGCCGGCGTCGGCTTCGCGCAGGCCGAGCAGGCATTCGAGCAGCGTCGATTTGCCGGCGCCGTTGCGGCCCAGCAGGCCGATCACCTTGCCGGGCGCGATGTCCCAAGTCACGCCCTGCAACACCTGCTGGCCGCCGAACGCTTTATGCAGGTTGGCGATAGTGACGATCGATGGTTTCATGGTTGTTCCTTGAGGATTTTGTTGAACAGGGCAAGTACGGCATCGGGATCCAGCTCCAGCTGGCGCGCCTCTGCGGCGGCCCGCTCCAGCGTGGGCCGCAACAGGGCTTCGCGCTCGCGGGCGCTGTGCGCCCTGCGCTCGGCCACCAGCATGCCGATGCCGCGGCTGCGCGACAGCAGGCCTTCGGTCTCCATCATGTTGTAGGCCTTGGACACGGTCATCGGATTGACCGCCAGCGCCAGCGCCACCTCGCGCACCGACGGCAGCACGTCGCCCGGCGCCAGCACGCGGGCGGCCAGCAGGCGGCGGGTCTGCTCGATCAGCTGGCGATAGATCGGCTCGGACGAGCCGGTCGCGATCGAGTACAGGGAGGCGGCGTGGGAGGTCATCGTTTTGTATCGGTGTATTAGTTGACTAATACATTAGGCCGAAAAACGCCCGCTGTCAAACAAATTCGGCAGAAAAAAAGCCGGTGCAGGACGCACCGGCGTTGCACAGCGTGCTTACACCAGCTTGGCCGAGTGCTCGCGGGTGGCGTGGAACTGCAGCTTGGGCCAGCGTTCCTGCGTCAGGCGCAGGTTGACGCCGGAGGTGGCCAGGTAGGCCAGGTTGCCGGCGGCGTCGTAGGCGACGTTGTGGCCCAGGGCGTCCTCGAAGTCCGACAACGCCTTCTTGTCGTCGCTCGACACCCAGCGCGCGCTGCTGATGCTGGTGCCTTCGAACACGGCGTCGACGCCGTACTCGTTCATCAAGCGGCTGGCGACCACTTCGAACTGCAGCACGCCGACCGCGCCCAGCACCAGCTCGCCGCCCTGCACCGGCTTGAAGACCTGCACCGCGCCCTCCTCGCCCAGCTGCTGCAAGCCCTTGTGCAGCTGCTTGATCTTCAGCGGGTTACGGATGCGCACCGAGCGGAAGAAGTCCGGCGCAAAGTAGGGAATGCCGGTGAAGGTCAGCAGCTCGCCCTCGGAGAACGAGTCGCCGATCTGCATATTGCCGTGGTTGGGCAGGCCGATGATGTCGCCGGCGTAGGCCTCCTCGACCTGCTCGCGCGAGGACGCCATGAACGTCACCACCGACGACACCTTGATCTCGCGCCCCAGGCGCAAATGCTTGACCTTCATGCCGCGCTCGAAACGGCCGGAACACACGCGCAGGAAAGCGATGCGGTCGCGGTGGGCCGGGTCCATATTGGCCTGGATCTTGAACACGAAACCGGTGAACGGCTCTTCCTTCGGATCGACCGCACGCACCGTGGCGTCGCGCTCGCGCGGCGCCGGGGCCCAGTCGACCAGCGCCGACAGGATCTCGCGCACGCCGAAATTGTTGATCGCCGAGCCGAAGAACACCGGCGTCTGCACCCCGGCCAGGAACTGCTCCAGGTCGAACGGATGCGAGGCGCCGTGCACCAGCTCCACTTCCATCTTCAGCTGGTCCATCTCCAGCGGGAACATCTCCACCAGGCGCGGGTTGTCGATGCCCTTGATGATCTCGAAGGCGCCGTCGGCCTTTTCCTCGCCGGCCTTGAACAGCATGATGGTGTCGTTGAGCAGGTGGTACACGCCGCGGAAGTTCTTGCCCATGCCGATAGGCCAGGTCACCGGCGCGCACTGGATCTTCAGCACCGATTCCAGTTCGTCGAGCAGCTCCAGCGGATCGCGGGTTTCGCGGTCCATCTTGTTCATGAAGGTGACGATCGGCGTGTTGCGCATGCGGCAGACGTCGAGCAGCTTGATGGTCTGCGCTTCCACGCCCTTGGCGGCGTCGATCACCATCAGCGCCGAGTCGACCGCGGTCAGCACGCGGTAGGTGTCTTCGGAAAAGTCCTGGTGGCCGGGGGTGTCGAGCAGGTTGACCACGTGGTCGCGGAACTCGAACTGCATCACCGACGAAGCGACCGAAATGCCGCGCTGCTTCTCGATTTCCATCCAGTCGGAGGTGGCGTGGCGGCCGCTCTTGCGCGCCTTGACCGTGCCGGCCATCTGGATCGCGCCCGAGAACAGCAGCAGCTTTTCCGTCAGCGTGGTCTTGCCGGCATCCGGGTGGGAAATGATGCCGAAGGTGCGGCGGCGCTGGACTTCACGGGCGATCAGGGCCGGGGTCCTGGCGTTGGCCGTGGCGCCGGCGTCGTCGTTATTCTCGGGTGTTACGTTTTCGATATCGTTGACCATTTGTTCGCGATCTGAGGCGGGGCTGCAAAAACCCTCGATTTTACCGATAGTTGGCCCCGCCGTGTGAACTGTTTGCCCGCAACGCCCCCGCCTTACTCTCCCTTCACCCGGCGCCAGCCGGTGCGGTGGGCGTCGGCCGAGATCTGCTCGGACAGCGGCGAGGTCTTGTTGGTGCCGTCGGCCAGGGTGGTGATCATCTTCAGCTGGCCGTTCGGCAGGCGGATGATGATGAAGCCGACCGCCGCCGAGGTGTTCGACAGGGTCGCCCCCACCGGGTGGCCGCCGATCGCCTGGCCGTTGCAGACGTTGACCTGGTACAGGTTGCTCGAGCCGCCCACCGAGCAGGCCGACGACGAGGACGGCATATTGGTCACCACGTTGGCCACGCCGCTGACGATCTGCGGGTCCAGGTTCATGCGTTCGCCGGCGTTGACCGTCCAGTCGAAGTACCAGCCGTCGCGCGACGTCAGGTCGACCGGGTTGCTGGTGATCTGGTAGGTGTTGGTGTTGCTGCTGGAGCCGAGCAGGCTCAGGGTCTGCTTCACCATGGTCGAGCCGCGGATGTCGGCGATCGGCGCCGGGCCGTCCTTCAGCACGTACAGGCTCTGCACCGAGGTGTCGGCGGTGTCGGGCACGTCCAGCAGACGGCCGGTGCCGAACAGCACCACCCGCTTGCCGGAGGTGGTGGTGGTGCTGACGCCGCCGACGGTCTCGGTCACCTGCACCGCGCAGGTGGTCACGTCCGGACGGGTGGTGATCGGCTTGCTGACGCCGGCGTTGCCCAGCAGGCTGACCGAGATCGCGCCGGTGGAGGCGCTCAGGTCGAAGCGCCACATCTGCCCCAGGTTGTCGCCGCCGTAGATGAACTGGACGCGCGCATCGGCGCCCGGATCGTCGCTGATGGCGGAAATCTTGGCCAGGCCGGACGGCGTGGTGGTGTCGCCCGAGCCGGTGTTGATCTTGGCGATCTGCTCGCCGGTGTAGGCGTCCAGCACGTACAGATAGCCCTGGCCGTTGCCGGTGCCGACGCCGTCGGTGCCGGGCACGTTGTTGTAGCCGGAGGTCAGGAACACCGCCCAGCGGCCGTCGGCCAGGGTGCCGAACTGCGGATTGCCGAAGGTCAGGCCGAGGTCGCCGTCGCTGAGCGGGCAGACGGCGGGGTCGGCGCAGAATTCCCACAGCTGCTTGGGGTGGCTGGTGTCGGTGATGTCGAGCGCGTAGTAGCCGCGGCCGCCGCCGTTCAGGCCGGCCACCAGCACGGTGTGCCAGCCATCCGCGGCCTTGACGTCGGCCACTTCCGGCGAGCCGTCGGTGCTGAACTGGTGGTTGGTGCCGTAGGTGGTGCTGGCCAGCGCGTACAGCTTTTTCATCGTGATGCGCGGCACATAGGCCCACAGCTCGTCGCCGGTGGCCGAGGCGAAGGCGTGCAGCATGCCGTCGTTGGCGGCGGTGAACACGGCGCCGCTGCGGTAGTCGGCACTGGTCGGGTTGCCGTACTTGTCCTTGAAAGTGGCATAGGCAGGGTCGGCGTAGTCGTTGCGCGGGTCGCGCACGAAGGCCGGCTTGGACGAGGCGATATCGCCCAGCACGATGGGGATGGGACCCGCCGCGCCGGCCGGGGTGTTGAGCGTCAGCGTGTAGGCGCGGAACAGGTTGTCGTCGGCGTACTGCTGCTGGCCGCGCAGGTAGTTGACCAGGTTGCTGCCGTCATTGACCAGCGCCTTGTCCGCCGCCGACAGCAGCACGCATTGCGACAGCGAGGTGCACTTGTTGGCGAACCAGCCGCCCGCCGGCCCCTTCATGTTGTCAAACAGGAAGAGATCCGGGACGCTGCCGAGCGCGCCGCTGGGGTTGTACATATAGATGGTGCGGCTGTCGCTGCTGTTGCCGACCTTCTTGCCCAGCGTGTCGCTGGTGGTCCAGGTGCTGGCGGTGCCGACGCTGCCGTCGGTGCTGTCGATCTTCTTGTCCGACAGTTCGCCGTACCACTTCACGGTGGTGAAGGTGTCGGAGAAGATATCGTTATCGGTCAGCGTGATGTTCGGCGTCGACGTGGCGGCCGCGGCGGCCGCGCCGATGTGCACCTGCATGTTCGACAGTGCCTCGCTCAGGCCGCCCACCACGTCTTTCGGGTCCTGGGCGCTGAAGTACTTGCCGTGACCGTTGATGGCGGCGTGCCACAGGTCGTCGACCCGCTCCTGCACCGTGCTGGCGGTGCTGGTAACGTTCGGGTCGGGCCAGACATAGGCGCCGCCGCTGTTCCACGGGCAGCCGCTGGTGGCCGCCGTGATCAGGTTGTAGAAGTCGCCGCCGGTCCTGGGCGCGGTGTCGTAGCTCGGCTCATAGGTCATCACGCCGTCCACGCCCAGGCCCAGCGTGTAGGTGTTCATGTGCAGGTGGGTGTTCTCGCCGCCGGCCGCCGGCACCGAGCCGGGCTTGCTCATGTCCGGCTCCAGCGCCGGCCGCAGCGACACCGTGTCGGTGCTGGAACCGCCGTTGTACCAGTGCAGCGCCACGTCCGAGATCGACGGCTGCGTCTGCGCCCGCGCGTCGACGCAGCCGCGCGCCTGGGTGCAGAAGCGCGCGGGGTTCTCGAGGTTGTCGTTGTTGACCACATTGGCCGTGGAGCTGCCGTTCCAGTAGCCGTCGGTGGTCAGTATCATGAAGTTCTGCTGGCACGGGTACTGCACCACTTCCTGCCCGGCCGCGTAGTCATACGGGCTCAGGTTGCCGAACATGCGGCCGACATTGTCCATCGCGGTGCGGATCGGCGTCGAGCCCGAGGAGGTGGTGTTGTACAGCGTGGTGTACCAGCTGGCGCGGGCGCCGCCCGTGAAGTCGGCCGGCTTGAGGTCGATGGCGCCGGCGGCCCCGACCACCGACAGCTTGGCGTAGCCGACCTTGTAGTTGGCGGTGATGGCCGAGAACGCGATGCCGACCGAAGTCTTCATCATTTGCAGGCGGCTCTTGTAGTACACATACCAGTTGGCGAAGTTGTTCATCTCCTCGGCATAGGTGCAGCTGGCGCCAGCGCAGTCGGTGCGTTCGGTGCCCTTCGGATAGGTCTGGCCGCTGACGATGTTGACCCGCACGAAGGGATCGGGCGCGCCGGAGCCGGCCGTCAGCGCGGTGGTGCTGGTCGGGATGGCGTCGTTGACGGCCGCCGCGTAGCCGCTGGAGGCCGTCCTGGTCCAGGAGACCGACCCTTGGTTGGTCATGCTGAAGGCGCTGATGGCCCCGCTGTTGTCGGTCGCGGCCCAGTTCAGCAGACAGACGCTGTTGTTGTTGTAGCCGGACGGACAGTTGCTGCTGCTGCCGCGGTAGGCTTCGATGTCGCCGCCGGTGCCGATGGCGCTCGCCAGCGTGGAGGCGATCTGGCTCGGCGACTGCTTCTTGCCCAGGCTCAGATAGCTCGGGCTGCCGCCGGAGCTGCTGCCGACCAGCATGGTGCCGGCATAGCTGAGGCTTTTCAGGATGGCGTTCAGCGACGACGAGGTGCTCGTGCCGGCGAAGGTGATCACCGCCCGTGCCGGCGCGTAGGCCGTCACCGCCACGCTCGGCGCGCTGACGGCGATGCCCCAGCCGGCGCGCGAACTGTCCGCGACGGTGACGCAGTTGGCGACGCTGACGCTGCCGGTGCAGCTGACCGGCAGCAGCGCCACCAGGTTTTCGGCGCTGAGCGTGATGCCGAACACGCTGCAGGCCGGCACCGTGGCCTGGCCGGTCGGGGTCTTGACGCAGGCGTAGTACAGGCTGGTGGAGCCGGCGCCCCTGCCGACCGAGGTGGCGATGACGTTGGCGGCCAGCGCGCTGGCCAGCGCCTGCTGCTTGATCAGGCTGTTGGTGCCGGTGGCGGCGGTGACGGTGGCGTTGGTGACGGTGGTGGCGCCGTTGACCACCACGCCGGTGATGCGCAGCGAGCTGGCCGTGGCCGAGGCGCCGATGGCGATGGTGCCGTAGGAGGCGGTGGCGCCGGCCGGCCTGGAATAGCCGGGGTAGATATAGCTGCCCACGCGCTTGCCCTGGCACTGGGTCAGCAGCTTGTCGCTGCACCAGCGCACCTTGGCAGGCACCGGATAGCCGGCCGGCGCGGTGGCGCCGACGGCGGTCGAGACGCAGGTCTTCATGCCCGCGTCGGTGCAGAACTGGCCGACGCCGATGGTGTAGTAATAGGGGCCGGTGGTGATCGCGGTGGCGGTCCGGTAGGTGGCGTCCGGGTAGGTGTAGCCGGCGGTGTTGAACTGGCAGGTGCTGCCCGAGCACCACTTCAGGTCCGGGAAGCCGGTCACCAGGTTGAGGTCGGCGGTAACCGTGTTGCCGGCCAGGTTGGCCTTGTGGGCGCCGAAGCCGTCGCCGCTGACCGCGGTCCAGTTGCTGGTGTTGGCGGCGTTCTGCTCCGGATAGTAGGTGCCGTCGGACTTGATCGGCACCACGTAACGGATCTGCGGATTGTAGTACTGCTTGTTGAAGTCGGGACTCATGAACGGCGGATGGCCGACCGTGCAGGCGGTGACGCCGGCCTGCAAGGTGGCGGCGCTGCGGCACAGGTTGTCGTTGACGTAGTCCGGCGTGTAGGTCTGGTCCATCGAGCCGGAGTTATCGAACAGCAGCATCAGATTGGGCTTGACGGTGCCGGTGCCGGTGATGTTGAGCAGCGGCACCTGGGCGATCTGGGTGATCCCGGCCATGGCCGGCAACACTGCGGCGCAGGCCAGGGCCAGGCCGGCCAGGGTGGAAGTGAGCTTGTTCATGATGGTTCCATTCAAAAAGACGACGGCCTCACGGCCCTTTCATGACGACCGCTTGCGTGATCACATTGCCGCCGCGGGCGCCGACGATGCGCGCCGTCACCACGTAGTGCAGCTGCGGCTGGTCCTGGTAGTTCGGGCTGTCGGCGCGGCTGCTCTTGCCATAGGGCTGGGGGCTCTTGGAATTGGGCCGCGCCGAGGTCAGCAGGCAGCGGTTGCCGGCCGCGTTGAAGGCGCCGGCGAAGTCGCACAGCCGGTGGATCACATACTCGACCTGGTTGCCGGAGGCGTCGGCCGGCAAGGTGACCGAGCCCAGCCAGAAAGCCGGGGTGCTGGCGGTCCAGGTCGGCGTCAAGGTGGCGACGTAGCCGTTGGCCGGCTGGTTCACTTCCAGCAGCGAGGCGTTGGTCATCGAGCGCAGGTAGGCGAACGCCGTGTGGACCCCGAGGTCGGCCGCCTTGCTGAGCGAGGCATCGTAGGCCAGGTTGGAGGTGGTCAGGGTGGTCGAGGTGCTGGACTTGAGCAGGTAGATGCTGCTCACCAGCATCACCGTCAGCATGATCAGCATGATGGGCAGCGCGATGCCGCGTTGTCGCTTGGGCAGGCGCATCATGGCCTCCATTGGGCGTTACGAATCTGCACGATGGTCTCGAACACGCGGTAGCGATAGCACTGCCACGGCACGCTGTCGCCGGCCACCGCCACGTTGACCTGCAGCGGCGCCGCCGCCACGCCGGCCGGGGCGACGCCGGCAAACACGGTGGGGCGCACGGCGGTGGCGCTGCACTGCCCCGCCGAGTCCGGCCTCTCGCTGTTCTTGCTGCGCGCCACCACGGCGATCCGCACCGCGGCCACCCGCTGGAAATCGCCGGGGCTGCCGATCACGGTGTCGTTGTCGGCGTCGATCATGGTGCTGCTCCAGGTGGTGATCTGCATGCCGTCGGCGCCGGGGTTGGGGTCGTAGGGCTTGGGGCCGGGCAGGCGCGCGTCAAAGCCGTACTGGGCCTTGATGCTGACCACATTGTCGGTGACCGAGACGCCGGCCGCCTCGGCCCCGGCCAGTTCGGCGGCGCGCAGCAGCAGCACGCCGTTGGCCACGCTCCAGGTGTGGAAATGCAGCAGCGTGGGCGCGCCGAGGTTGTAGACGTAGGCCAGGTTCTGCTTGTAGGGCGTGGGCAGGCCGGCCAGCGGATTGAAACGGTAGCGCCCGCCGGTGCCGACCAGGATGCCGCTGGCGGCGGGCGGAACAGTGAAGCCCGACACCTGGAACAGGGTGCAGCGGCCGCTGCCGGGCGTCAGCGGCGCCACCACCACCACGTCGCCGTCGTTGAAGGCGTAGGGATTCTTGCTGTCGATGACGACGGTGTTGCCGACGGTGTAGTCGGCGGTCAGCTTGACCGAACCGGCGCCGGCCTGCGAGGTGCCGCTGTTGAAGGAGATCACGTCCGGGTCGGCGCCGTTGGACTGGATCACCGCCGCCGCCAGCGGCGTGAAGTTGGCGCCGCCGCGCTGCGCGGTCGGCAGCGCATAGCCCTGGGCGTCGGCGAACACGGTGTCGCAGCCGGCCACCATCGGATCGTTCAGGCCCCAGCCCGCCTCGGTGGCGTCGCTGCTGAGCGAGAACAGCGCCAGCATGCCGTTCTGCATGCTGTCCGAACCGCCGACGGCGGCGTCCTTGTTCTTCTCGCCGCTGATGATCAGGCGGGTGGCGAACAGCAGCGCCAGCAGGCCGATCACCACGCTGACCATCAGTTCCACCAGCGAAAAGCCGCGGCCGCGGCGTGAGGTAGGGAGGTTCATATCAGAGCGCAATATAGGAGGTGACCAGATGCTGGTTGAGGGCGTCGCCGGTCTTGCGTTTCCACTTGATGGAGATATCCACCTGGACCCGCAGCTGCTGCGGCGTCACCAGCACGCCGATCAGGGCGCCGGGGATCGCCGCCTGGGTCTCGTCCACCCAGGCCTGGGTGGCGGCGGTGACGGCGCCGCCCTCGACGGCGCCGTAGTTCAGCACGTTGTTGCTGTCGGCGTTCATCGTGCCCAGCAGCTTTTCCCCGGCCAGCGTGGCCTCGGCCCGCAGGCTGGCGTCCGACAGCGCCGAGTAGGCGCGCGCCTGCAGGCCGATGGTGCCGAGCAGGCCGATGCCGAGGATGACGATGGCCAGCATCGCCTCCAGCAGCGCGATGCCGCCCTGGCGGCGCGCAGGCCGGCGCGGCGTGGCGGTGTGGGAGCTGGTTTTCATGGAGGACAGGCCCTGGTGTCGGTGACGGGAAGGCGCGGATCGCACTTGCTGGCCATGCCGGCCAGCGTGATCACCAGCGCCACCACCGGCACCTCGCTGGCGTAGCGGGCGGCCGGGTCGAGGCGCAGGCTGTTCAGGCGCTGGCCGAAGCGGGTGTCGACCCAGCCGATCGGCGTGTAGTAGACCTGCGAACTGCCGGGCGGCTGGGTGGTCGGCAACAGCACTTCCGAGTTGGGCAGCGCATCGGCCGCGCGCAACACCGACTTGTAGCCGGCCGCGCCTTCCGGATCGTTGGCGGCCGGCGCGGTGACGCTGGACCAGCCGTCTTCGGCCGCGCCGCACTGGGTGGCCGGCGAGACGAAGCAGATGTCGACCTGCCAGTCCATCTGGCCGCTGTTGACGTTGGGCGTCAGCGAGATCCGGCTGAAGCTGTTGTGCATCACGGCTTGGCGGCGCGCCAGGCTGAAGCCGTCGGCATAGAATTCGCTGGCGCTGCGGGCCCGGTTGCTGAGCAACCAGGTGCTGGCGTTGGGAATGCCGATCGCCAGCATGAAGGCGAAGATGGTCAGCGCCAGCAGCAGCTCCAGCAGCGTGAGGCCACGCTGGCGGCGCCGGGCCGGCGGCGTTAGTTGGAACATGCGCCACCTTTATGGTCGACCCAGCACGAGGCGCTCACGCCCCAGCCGCTGGGACTGCCAGTGGTGGCGTGGGTGCCGCTCTGGTCGATGGTGTAGACGAAGCCGGCCATCTTGCCGGTGCCGGTCGCCGTCAGCGTGTAGCCGGAGGCGGTGGCCGCGCTCAGCGCGTAGGTGAAGTTGGGGGTGTTGGACGGGAAGTTGCCGGCGGCGTCGAAGCCGACATAGCTGCGGTTGTTCGACCAGAACTGCTCGGCCGACGGCTGGGCGCCGCCCAGCGCGGTGAACGCTTCGCTGAGGCGGCCGCGGGTCACATAGTCGCTATAGGCCGGCAGCGCCACCGCCATCAAGATGCCGACGATGGCGACGGCGATCATAATCTCGATCAAGGTAAAGCCTTTTTGGACACGCTTCATGGCCTGCTCCCGCTGGGTTTTCTCATGACTGGAGTGTAGCGGGCCAAGCTTGCATTTCCCTGAGGAAATGCTGACAAATTCCTGACAGCGGCGAAAAGGCGGAAATAACTAGCGAAAGTGCACGGAAAACAGCGCGCCGCGCCCGCCGGCCGCCTCGGCCACGGTCAGGCTGGCGCCGTGGACGGTGGCGATGTCGCGCACGATGGCCAGGCCCAGACCGCTGCCGGTGGTCTGGTCGTCGAGCCGCACGTAGCGGCTGAACACCTGCTCGCGCTTATGCGGCGGGATGCCGGGGCCGTTGTCCTCGACGGTCAGCCAGCCGCCCTCGCCGTCCGGCCGGCACGCCACCGTCACCGTGCCGCGCGGCGGCGTGTAGCGGATGGCGTTGTCGATCAGGTTGTCGATCAGGTCGCGCAGCAGGAAGCGGTCGCCGACGATGGTGACCGGCTGCAGGTCGAAGCCGAGGTCGATCGCCTTGAGGGTGGCCTGGTCGACGAAGGACTGGATCGCCACCTCCACCAGCGCGTCCAGCGCCACCGGTTCCAGCCGGGTCTTTTCAAAATGCCCGGGTTCGGCGCGGGCCAGGGCCAGCAGCTGGTTGGTCTTGCGTATCATGCGCTCGGTGGCCGACAGCATCAGCTTGAGCGAATGCGCGGTTTCCGGCTCGGCGTGGCGCGCGCCCAGCCATTCGAGCTGGGTCCGCAGGCCGGCCAGCGGCGTGCGCAGCTGGTGCGCGACATTGGCCAGGAATTCCTGGCGCGCGCGGGCGCCCTGGCTGACCTTGGCCAGCAAGCCGTTGAAGGCGGACACCACCGGCTCCAGTTCATAGGGGACCTGCGCCGCCGCGATCGGTTCGAGGTCGTCGCCGTCGCGCGCGTTCAGGCCGGCGCGCAGGCGGTTCAGCGGCAGCAGGCCGTTGCCGACCGAGAACCAGATCAGGCCGACGCAGCTCAGCGCCAGCAGCGATTCCAGCAGCACCAGCGCGCGCACCACGGCCTGGCGGACCTGGGTGCGCTTGCGCAGCGTCTTGGCGACGCCGATGTAGGCCGGCAGCGGCGCGCCCGACGCGGCCGGCAAGCTCAGCCGCAACGCCACGCCGCGCACCGCTTCGCCGCGCAGCGCGCCGTCGAAGGCCACGGCGGGCTTGTTGGCCGGTGTCGCGCCATCGGACGCGACCGGCAGCGGCGGAAAATCCGCGTCGCCGGCGATGGCGCGGCCGGCCTGGTCGCGCACCACGAAGTAGACGGCGTCGGCGTCGTCGCTGCGCAGCACCTGCTCGGCCTGGCGCGGCAGGTCGATGCGCAGCTGGCCGCCGTCCGCGCCCAGGCGCGCGCCGAGCGCGGCGGCGGCGCCGGACAGGCCCTGGTCGAACGCCAGCTGGGCCGGCAGCCAGGCCAGCATATAGGTTAGCGCGCCGCCGGCCAGGTTGATCAGCAGGATAGGGAAGATCAGCCACTTCAGCAGCCGCAGCCGGATGCTATTCATTCGTCGAGCCGGGCCGGGGCCAGCTCCAGCATGTAGCCGAAGCCGCGGATGGTGCGGATCGAGACGCCGGCGTCGGCGATCTTCAGCCGCAGGCGCGAGATGTAGACTTCCACCGCGTTCAGGGTCAGGTCGTCGCCCCAGGGCAGGATGGCGTCGATGATCTGCTGCTTGGACACCACGCGCGCGCCGTGCTGCAACAGGTATTCCAGCACCGCCCATTCGCGCACCGACAGCTCGATGGTCTTGTCGCGCACGCGGGCGCGCTTGGCCGACATGTCCAGCGCCAGGTCGCCCAGCGCCAGCACGCTGGGCTTGGGCGTGTTGCGGCGCGCCAGCGCGCGCAGCCGAGCGACCAGCTCGGCGGTGGCGAAGGGCTTGACCAGGTAGTCGTCGGCGCCCAGCTCCAGGCCGCGCACCCGGTCCTCGATGGCGTCGCGCGCCGTCAGCAGCAGCACCGGCACCTGGCTGCCGCGCGCGCGCAGGCGCCGCACCACCTCGAAACCGTCGATGCCGGGCAGGCCGATGTCGAGCACCACCACCTCGGTGTGCTCGGCGCGCTGCAGCAGCGCGTCGGCCTGGGTGCCGTTGCCGACCACCTCGACCGCCATGCCGTGGCCGCCCAGGACGCGGCTCAGGCCATCGGCCAGGACGGCGTCATCTTCCACCACAAGTACATGCATGTTCTGTGCGCCGTTCAAAGTCGATTTGTGCATTATGCACGCGGCCTGCGGAGAAAAACAGGGCTCGTGTAGGACCAGACCTACAAAGTGCCATGTTGCAAGCCTACATTTGGGCGTCCCCTCCTCTTATGTTCGCAATTTAACAAAGCCCCTACAGTGATGGCAACACTGAAGCAAGCCTTCGGTGCTCTTGGATAGCCAGAATGTGAGGAACAAAATGAACAACACCCAACTTAACGCAACCGACAAAACCACAGCGCCACGCATGGCGCTGAAGTCGAAAGAATTCAAGCTTGCGTCACGGCCTGTTGTCAGCTACAGCGGCACCCTGCAGAACGAATTGCTGGCCGCACTCCCACGCGAGGTGCTGGAATCGCTGTTTGACCACCTGGAACTGGTGGCCTTGCCCTTTGGCAAAGAATTGTTTGAATTCGGCGGCGCGATGGACTACGTGCACTTCCCGACCACCGCCATCGTCTCGCTGCTGTATGTGATGGAAGACGGCGCCACCACCGAGATCGCCGTGGTGGGGCACGAAGGCGTGGTCGGCGTGTCGCTGTTCGAGGGCGAGCGCGCCATGTGCAGCGCCGTGGTGCAGGCGGCCGGCTACGGCTACCGCATGAAGGCCCAGCATCTGCGCGACGCCTTCAACCAGGGCGGCGCCCTGCCCGCGCTGCTGATGCGCTACAACACCGCGCTGTTCGCGCAGATGGCGCAGAACGCCGTCGGCGGCCGCCACAGCTCGATCGAACAAAAGCTGTGCCGCTGGCTGCTGGACCGCCTGGACCGCTCGCCGTCGAACGAACTGAAGGTCACGCAGGAAATGATTTCCATCATGCTGGGCGTGCGCCGCGAAAGCATCACCGCCGCCGCCGGCAAACTGCAGGACGACGGCTTGATCACCTACCGCCGCGGCAACATCACCGTGCTTGATCGCTCAGGCTTGGAGGCGTATGCGGGTGAGTGCTACAAGGTGGCGAAGACGGAATACGACCGTCTGCTGGTGGATGTAGCACGCTGTTAAGCACGTCGCTGATGGCCGGCGGCAGCGGCGCCATCGGCGCCGCCGGGCCGTCGTCGGCGCGGCGCTCTTCGTTCGGCGCGCGACTGCGCAACGGAATAGACACTTCGATACAAGTCCCCGCATCGTTGCGGCCGCGGCGTATCGTCAGCGTGCCGCCCAACAGCAAGGCGCGCTCGCGCATCCCCAGCAAGCCATGCGACATCGGCTTGACGATGGTGTTGGACGCGATGCCGATGCCGTCATCGATGATGCGCAGGGTCAGGCCGCCCTGGCTCAGGCTCATGGTGACGGTGACGCGGCTGGCCTTGGCGTACTTGCGGATATTGGTCAGCGATTCCTGCACGATGCGGAACAGGGCGATCGACAGGTCGCCGGACTGGCTGGCCGCGCCTTCGATATCGGCGTCGACGTCGCAATCGCAGCGCACCGTGGCCAGGCGGCTGAATTCATTGCAATAGCTTTCGATGGCGGCGCACAGGCCCAGGTTGTCGAGCAGGCTGGGGCGCAGGTTCTCGACGATGCGGCGTTTCATTTCCACCGTTTCCACCAGCGTGGCGCGGGCGCGCTTGAGCTGGGCCGCCAGTTCGGGATCGGTCTTCTGCAATTGCTGGGTGACGGCGGCGATGTCCATGGCGATCGAGGTCAGGTTGGCGCCCAGCTCGTCGTGCAGTTCGCGCGACAGCCTGACCTTCTCTTCCTCGCTGATGCTGATCAGGTGGCGCGACAGCACCGATAACTGCTCGGTACGCTGCTCGACCTGCGATTCCAGGTTTTCATTGGCGCTTTGCAGCGCGTGCTCGACCTGGGCGCGGTTGGCGAAACTGCGCCGCACCAATTGGTAGAACATGATCAGCACCACGATGGCCAGCGCGTTGATGCCCATGCCCAGCAGCACCGTCTTCTGGTATTCCTGGTAGAACGTGGCGCTGCGCGTGACCAGGGTTTCGTTCTGCTCCTGCTCCATGATCACCACTTGCAGGCGGATCTCGTCCATGCTGGCGCGGCCGTCGCTGAGCTTGGCGATCTTGACGATCTCCTCCAGCCCGCCCTCGCGGTAGACGTCGATGGCCTGGCTCATGATGGAGAGGCGGCGGCGCACCAGCGTGTGCAGCTGCGCCAGGTTCTTCAGCTGCGACGGGCTGTCGGCCAGCAGCTTGTCCAGCTCTTTGAATTCGATTTCGGTTTCCGCCAGCGCGGTCTTGGTGGGACCAAGATAGGCGTCGCGCCCGGACAGGAAATAGCCGCGCATGCTGCTTTCGGCATCGAGCACCAGCACGTTCAGGTATTGCAGGCGGTCCGCCACGCGCGCGGTCTGGCCCAGCTGCACCTGGGCGCCGCGCAAGGCTTGCAAATTGTGGAACAGGCTGAATCCGTTGACGATCAGCAGCAGCGCGCAGGTCACGCACAAGACGGTCTTGTACAGCGGCAGGCGGTGATGCGGCGCTGTTTCGACAGTGAAATACATCCTGATGAGTTTCCTTCACAAGGTTTGATCCGGGGCGGACATACGCCACGCTAGCCGAATTATAGACCGATGAGGAAAGGGATGCGTTTGGAGCACGCCGCAATGGTGCGCGCCCCGGCGGGGTCAATCCAATAAATTGTTCTTCATCGCGTAGTAGGTCAGGTCGGAATTCGACTGCATGCCCATTTTTTCCATGATGCGGGTGCGGTAGGTGCTGACGGTCTTGATGCTCAGCGACAGCGCCACGCCGATGTCCGACACGGTGGCGCCGCGCGCCAGGCGCAGGAAGACCTGGAACTCGCGGTCCGACAATTCGGTATGCAGCGCCGTGTTCGGATCGCGGTCGAAGCTTTGCGCCAGCAGTTCGCCGACGGTCGAGCTGACATAGCGGCGCCCCTGGAACACGGTGCGCACGGCGGTGATCAGCTCGTCGGCCTCGCACTCCTTGTTCAGGTAGCCGTTGGCGCCCATTTTGAACAGGTTCAGCGCATACTGCTGCGCCGGATAGCCAGACAGGATCAGCACCGGCAGATCCGGCTGGCCCTGGCGGATGGTGCGCAAGGTGTCGATGCCGCTCTGGTCGGGCATGGCGATGTCCAGCAACAGCACGTCGCAAATCTCGCGCCGCGCGATATCCAGCGCTTCGCGGCCGGTACCGGCTTCGGCCACCACGTCGAAATCTTCCGACGACGAAAAAATCTGTTTGAAACCTGCTCTGACTATCTGATGGTCGTCACAAATGGCAACGCGTATCATTGTTTCCCCTCGTATTGTCCGGCTGTCGCGCCATGGGCCCCACCGGACTTCACGCCACCGTCTATCAGCGTAGCTGATGTGAATAATGTTGAAATTATAGCAGCAATCAAGCCGCTAGCCGCACCGCGCGGCAGCAGTAAAAGCTAGGATTGCCTGAGCAACGCCAATATCGCCAGCAATTCGCCGCGTATCATTTTCCGGTCCAGCGGAACAGGAACGTCCGCCGCCGGCGCGCCGTTGACAGCCAAGCCGCCATCATACTCCGCCGCCGCGCCATCATACGCACGGCTGTCGAGCTTATTGCGGGCGCCGCTGATGGTGAAACCCTGCTCGTACAGCAGTTCCCGTATGCGGCGTATCAACAGCACCTCGTGGTGCTGGTAGTAACGGCGGTTGCCACGTCGCTTGACCGGCTTGAGCTGCGTGAATTCCTGCTCCCAGTAGCGCAGCACGTGCGGCTTGACGCCGCACAGCTCGCTCACTTCACCGATCGTGAAATAGCGCTTGGCCGGGATCGGCGGCAGCACAACCAGTTCGGATTTGGCGAGGCGGTCATTCATCACGGCTCAGTCTCACTCAGGCGGCGCGCGCCATCGGATTAGTCTCTTCGACCATGCCCTTGAGTTTTTGGCTGGCATGGAAAGTCACCACGCGGCGCGCCGTGATCGGGATTTCCTCGCCGGTCTTCGGGTTGCGGCCCGGACGCTGCGGCTTGTCGCGCAGCTGGAAATTGCCGAAACCGGACAACTTGACGGCCTCGCCGCGCTCGAGCGCGTTGCGGATCTCGTCAAAGAAGGTTTCCACCATATCCTTGGCCTCGCGCTTGTTCAGGCCGACCTGTTCGAACAACAGCTCGGCCAGCTCCGCCTTGGTCAGCGTAGGCAAATCTTTTTCTGCATCCTGGCGTACCTTGGCCACCTGCATGGCCCGATGCAAATCGGCAGCCAATGCGGATTGGAGTACGGCGGAATCTACGTCGTTATTATTAATTTTCCTGCCCTGCCTTATCTAAGAACGAATGAGTCCGGCAAAGGCCGGACTCCCAAATGGTCGACAAATAATGATTTTACAACAATCTTGGCTGCCGGCTCAGGTGCGCAAGCGGGCGCCGTGTTGCAGCTGGGCGGCTGCGCCGGCGGCGGCCATCACGGCCTCCACCACATCGTCTTGCAGCGTATTTTGAGTATCTTGCAAGCTAAAGCGGAAAGCAAGCGATTTTTCGTCCGCCTCCAGTCCTTTGCCCCGATATTCATCAAACAAAACAATGGCTTGCACGATCTTGCCCTGTGGACTCATTTGCACGGCAGCATTAAATGCGTCCAGCAAATCCTGCGCCGGAACGTCTTGCTTGACCACCACCGCCAGATCGCGCGTGGCGCCCGGGAACTTGGAGATTTCCGCGTATTCTGGCACGGATCGTTGCTGCAAGGCAACAGCATCCACCTCGAACACCACCGGCGCGTGCGGCAGCTCATACTTTTGCAGCCAGCGCGGGTGCAGTTCGCCGATGAAGCCGATGACCTTGCCATCGAGCAGCACGTGCGCCGAGCGGCCCGGATGCAGCGCCGGGTGTTCCGCCTTGACGAAGCGCAGCGACAGCGGCGCGAACAGATGCTCCAGGTCGGCCTTCAGGTCGAAGAAGTCGACCTGGCGGTTGTCCTGGCCCCACTGCTCGTCGGCCACGTTGCCGTAGGCCATGGCGGCGACGCGTTTCGGCTGGTGGTAGCCGGCCACGGTCAGCGGGCCGTCGGCCACGCTGTCGTCGCGCAGGTAGATGGCGCCGATCTCGAACAGGCGCACGCGGCTGGTCTTGCGGTTCAGGTTGTAGCGCACATTGGCCACCAGGCTGCCGATCAGCGTCGAGCGCATCACGTTCATCTGGCTGGCGATCGGGTTCTGCAGCTTGATCGGGGTGGCGTTGCCGCCGAAGTCCTGCTCCCAGGCCGACTCCACAAAGCTCATATTGACCACTTCCTGGAAGCCCAGGTCGGCCAGCTGGTGGCGCACCGCGAACAGCGAGCGGGTGTTTTCCGGCGCGATGATCATGGTGTTGGCGGCCACCGGCGCCACGGTCGGGATGTTCTCGAAACCGTAGACGCGCGCGACTTCCTCGATCAAGTCTTCCTCGATCTCGATGTCGAAGCGGTACGACGGCGAGGTCACCGAGAATACTCCCCCGTTCGGGCCGTCGGCTAACGTAAAAGGCAGCGCCAGGCGGGTGAAGATGTCGGCGATGGTCTGATCGTCCAGCGCCACGCCGATCACTTTCTGGGCGCGGGCGGTGCGCATCTGCACCGGCGCGCGCTTCGGCAGGTTGACGATCTGGTCGTCGACCGGGCCGACCTGCGTGGTCGGCGTGCCGCAGATTTCGATCAGCAGCGAGGTGATGCGCTCGATGTGCTCGACCGTGGTGGCGTAGTCGACGCCGCGCTCGAAGCGGTGCGCCGCGTCGGTCGAGAAGTTGTATTTGCGGGCGCGGCCCTGGATGGCGCTCGGCCACCAGAACGCCGCTTCCAGGTAGATAGCCTCGGTCTCCAGCGAGACGGCGGTGGAATCGCCGCCCATGATGCCGGCCAGCGATTCGATTTCCTTGTCGTCCGAGATCACGCCGACCCATTCGTCGACGCTGACGGTGTTGCCGTTCAGCAGCTTGAGCGTTTCGCCGGCCTTGCCCCAGCGCACGTTCAGGCCGCCGTGGATCTTGGCCAGGTCGAACACGTGCGACGGACGGCCCAGCTCCAGCATCACGTAGTTGGAGATGTCCACCAGCGCCGACACCGAGCGCTGGCCGCTGCGCTCGAGGCGCTGCTTCATCCAGTCCGGCGTGGCGGCCTTGGCGTTCAAGTTGCGGATCACGCGGCCGGAGAAGCGGCCGCACAGGTTCGGCGCCGAGATCTTCACCGGCAGCACTTCGGCGCTGTTGACGACTGCGGGACGGAACGACGGCAGGTGCAGCGCGACGCCGGTCAGCGCCGACACTTCGCGCGCCACGCCCAGCACCGACAGGCAGTCCGCCTTGTTCGGGGTCAGCTTGATGGTGAACTTGAGGTCGTTGAGCGCGTAGTAGTCGCGGAAATTCTGGCCGACCGGCGCGTCGTCCGGCAGTTCCATCAGGCCGCTGCCCTCTTCCGACAATTTCAGTTCCTTGGCCGAGCACAGCATGCCCTGCGACTCGACGCCGCGCAGCTGGCCAACCTTGATTTCAAACGGCTTGCCGTCGGCGCCGGGCGGCAGGATGGCGCCGGCCATCGCGCACACGACCTTCAGGCCCGGGCGCACATTGGGCGCGCCGCAGACGATGTTGAGCAGGGTGCCGGTGCCGACATCGACCTGGCAGACGTTCAGGCGGTCCGCGTTCGGATGCTTGGCCATGTCGCGCACGTGGCCGACAACCACGTTGGAGAACGGCGGCGCCACGGCTTCGACTTCTTCCACTTCCAGGCCGGACATCGTCAGCAGATGGGCCAGTTCGTCCGAAGTCATCTTCGGATCGACCATGGTACGGAGCCAGTTTTCGGAGAATTGCATAGTCAGTCTTTCTAGTTATCGCCGCCGTCATTCCCGCGCAGGCGGGAATCCATAGAACACGGGCGAAATCACCTCAGCATGGATTCCCGCTTTCGCGGGAATGACGACGATATCCGTATCAGTTGAACTGCTTCAGGAAGCGCAGGTCGCCTTCGTAGAACAGGCGCAGGTCGCTGACGCCGTAGCGCAGCATCGTCAGGCGCTCCAGGCCGGAGCCGAAGGCGAAGCCGATGTACTTTTCCGGGTCGAGGCCGAAGTTGCGCACCACCGACGGATGCACCTGGCCCGAACCGGAAATCTCCAGCCAGCGGCCCTTGAGCGGACCGGAACCGAAGGCGATATCGATCTCGGCCGAAGGCTCGGTGAACGGGAAGTACGACGGACGGAAGCGCACCTGCAGGTCGTCGGTCTCGAAGAAGGCCTTGACGAAGTTCAGGTACACACCCTTGAGGTCGGCGAAGCTGATGTTCTCGGCGATCCACAGGCCTTCGACCTGGTGGAACATCGGCGAGTGGGTGGCGTCGCTGTCGACGCGATAGGTGCGGCCCGGCGCGATCACCTTGATCGGCGGCGTGTGGCTGCGGGCGTAGCGCACCTGCATCGGGCTGGTGTGCGTGCGCAGCAGCAGCGGCTTGCCTTCGCTGTCGTTGCCTTCGATGTAGAAGGTGTCCTGCATCGAACGGGCCGGATGGTTTTCCGGGCTGTTGAGCGCCGTGAAATTGGTCCAGTCGTTCTCGATCTCGGGGCCGTCGGCCACGTCGAAACCGATCGAGCGGAAGATCTCCTCGACCCGCTCCCAGGTCCGCATCACCGGGTGGATGCCGCCGCCGGCGCGACCGCGGCCAGGCAGCGAGACATCGATGGCCTCGGCGTTCAAGCGGGTTTGCATCTGGGCGTCGGCCAGCGCGTCGCGCCGGGCCGTCAGCGCCGCTTCAATCTGCCCCTTGGCAGCATTGATCAGGGCGCCCTGCGCCTTGCGCGCTTCAGGGTCGAGCTTGCCCAGACCCTTCATCAATTCGGTGATCTGGCCGGTCTTGCCCAGATATTTGGCTTTGGCATTTTCCAGTGCGGCGGCGTCATCTTTGACCGCGTCGAAATCCTGCACTGCTGAGGCGACGAGTTGTTCCAGGGAGTCCATGCGTTTTTCTTATCCTCAATCAAAAACGGGGCACAGGTTTCAACCTTTGCCCCGTTCTCAGTCGCCGACCCGTTGCCGGGATCGCGCGTCCAAATCAATGCGTATTAAGCAGCGATTTTTGCTTTCACAGCGTTGACAATCGCAGCGAACGCTGGCTTGTCCATCACTGCCATATCGGCCAGGACTTTACGGTCCAGTTCGATCGAAGCTTTCTTCAGACCATTCATGAAGACGCTGTACGTCACGCCATGCTCACGGGAAGCGGCGTTGATACGAGCGATCCACAGGCGGCGGAAGACGCGCTTCTTGTTACGACGGTCGCGGTAAGCGTATTGGCCAGCGCGCATAACTGCTTGCTTGGCAACACGGTATACCTTGCTGCGACGACCGCGGTAACCCTTGGCCATGTTTAATACTTTTTTATGACGGGCACGAGCTGTAACCCCACGTTTTACTCTAGGCATAGTAACTCCTTAGTTGTGAGATTAAGCGGTTGGCATCATGCGCATGACGGACTTCACGTCAGACGCATCAACGTTCGTGATACCGCGCAGTTGGCGCTTCGATTTGGTGGTCTTCTTGGTCAGAATGTGGCGCTTGAAAGCGTGACCACTCTTAACAGTACCACCTGGACGCACGCGAAAACGTTTTTTCGCGGAGCTTTTGGTTTTCATTTTTGGCATAGCAATCTACCCTCGGGTAGCTCCATATCAAACAGGATTGCAGGTGGCGACACTACGTCACACTTAGATGCCTGCTTTCACTTGTTTTTGCAGCGGATGCGAGTCCACTACATTACAACAGCCGGTGATTATAGACCAGTTGCCGCAATTCTGCACCATAAAATAAAAGGCGCCCGCAAGCGCCCTTTATTTACCCCACGACCAAGGGGTCTGACCCCGTGCGGGGTCAGACCCCGGCCGCAGCGCTGTGCGGGGTATTACTTCTTTTTCTTAGGCGAAAGGACCATGATCATCTGGCGGCCTTCCATCTTCGGGAACTGCTCGACCTGACCGTATGGCTCCAGATCGGCTTTCAGGCGCTCCAGCATACGGAAGCCAATATCCTGGTGCGCCATTTCGCGGCCGCGGAAACGCAGCGTGATCTTGGTTTTGTCGCCTTCATCGAGGAACTTGATGAGGTTGCGCAGCTTGATATTGTAGTCGCCGTCATCAGTACCGGGACGGAATTTGACTTCCTTCACGGCGATGATTTTCTGCTTCAATTTCGCTTCGTGAGCCTTCTTCTGCTCCGAATACTTGAATTTGCCGTAGTCCATCAAACGGCACACTGGCGGGACCGCGGTAGGCGCGATCTCGACCAGGTCGACGTTTGCCTCTTCCGCCAGGCGGAAGGCTTCGGCCAAAGTCACGATACCGAGAGCCTCGTTATCGACCCCACTTAAACGCATTTCAGGGGCAGTGATTTCGCCATTGATGCGATGCGACTTGTCAGTAGCTATGGTGATTCCTTTTAAAATCTAATGAAGAACTGTGCGATCAGGCTTTGTTGGCGACGTCTTGCTGAAGTCGCTCGATCAGGGCATCGATGGACATGACGCCCAAATCGACATTGCCCCGTGCCCGCACAGCCACGGTATTGGCATCCCGCTCTTTATCGCCGACTACAAGGATGTAGGGCAGTTTTTGGACGGAATGTTCACGTATTTTATAGGTTATTTTCTCGTTGCGCAAATCGGTCTGCACGCGGAACCCGCTCCGGCGCAGCTTTTCAGCCACTTGCGCCACATATTCGGCCTGCGCGTCGGAGATGTTCAGCACCGATACCTGGACCGGCGCCAGCCACGCCGGCAAGGCGCCCGCGTAGTTCTCGATCAGGATGCCGATGAAGCGCTCCATCGAGCCGACGATCGCGCGGTGCAGCATGACCGGCACCTGGCGGCTGTTGTCGGCCGCCACATATTCGGCGCCCAGGCGCTCCGGCATGAAGAAGTCGACCTGCATGGTGCCGACCTGCCATGGGCGGCCCAGCGAATCCTTCAGGTGGTATTCGATCTTGGGACCGTAGAACGCGCCCTCGCCCGGCAATTCGGTCCAGCTCACGCCGCAGGCGCGCAGACCCGAACGCAGCGCGTCCTCGGCCTCGTCCCACACCTCGTCGGTGCCGATGCGGTTGTCCGGACGCAGCGCCAGCTTGACTTCGATGTTGTTGAAGTCGAAGTCCTTGTAGACTTCCATCGCCTGCGTGTGGAAAGCCACCACTTCCGGCTCGATCTGCTCTTCGGTGCAGAAGATGTGGCCGTCATCCTGGGTGAAGCCGCGCACGCGCATGATGCCGTGCAGCGCGCCCGAAGGCTCGTTGCGGTGGCACTGGCCGAACTCGCCGTAGCGCAGCGGCAAGTCGCGGTACGAGCGCATATTGCTGTTGAAGATCTGCACGTGGCCCGGGCAGTTCATCGGCTTCAGCGCGTAGGAGCGGTTTTCCGACTCCGTGACGAACATGTTTTCGCGGTAGTTGTCCCAGTGGCCGGTCTTGCCCCACAGGCTGGAGTCCAGGATCTGCGGCGCCTTCACTTCCTGGTAGCCGTTGACCTGGTACTTGTTGCGCATGTATTGCTCAACCTGCTGCCAGATGGTCCAGCCCTTGGGATGCCAGAACACCAGGCCCGGCGCCTCGTCCTGGAAGTGGAAGAAGTCCAGCTGCTTGCCCAGCTTGCGGTGGTCGCGCTTTTCCGCCTCTTCCAGCTGGAACAGGTACTGCTCCTGGTCTTCCTTCTTGACCCAGGCGGTGCCGTAGACGCGCTGCAGCATTTCGTTCTTGCTGTCGCCGCGCCAGTAGGCGCCGGCCAGCTTCATCAGCTTGAACACTTTCAGCTTGCCGGTCGACGGCACGTGCGGGCCGCGGCACAGGTCGGTGAAGCCGCCTTCGGTGTACAGCGACACGTCCTGGTCGGCGGGAATCGACGAGATGATCTCGGCCTTGTAGGCTTCGCCGATGGACTTGAAGTAGGCGACGGCTTCGTCGCGCGGCAGCACCTTGCGGGTGACCGGCTCGTCCTTCTTGGCCAGCTCGGCCATTTTCTTTTCGATGGCGACCAGGTCGTCAGGCGTGAACGGACGTTTGTACGAGAAGTCGTAGTAGAAACCGTTTTCGATGACCGGGCCGATGGTCACTTGCGCATCGGGGAACAGCTCCTTGACGGCGTAGGCCAGCAAGTGGGCGGTGGAGTGACGGATCACGTCCAGGCCTTCAGGGTCTTTGTCGGTGATGATGGCCAGGTCGGAATCTTTCTCGATCAGGAAAGAGGTATCCACCACTTTGCCATCGACCTTGCCGGCCAGCGCGGCCTTGCCCAGGCTAGTTGCGATGCTGGACGCCACTTGTGCAACGGTGACTGGGCCGTCGAATTCACGGGCAGAACCATCAGGAAGGCGAACTGAAAGCATAACGATCTCCATTTCGGCGCGGGCGCCAGGTAGTGGTACAAAAGAATGACAATAAAAACGCGGACGAAAAAAAACGCGGGCTAGCCGCGTTTTCTCTTTTTTTAAGCAAAAGAATCCCGATCGACTAGCGTCACTCCCAAAGCTTGGTAGTAGTTCGCGGTGTCATAACCGGATTGCCTTTCTCGCTCTTACATGTTCTGGTGGGCGGTGCAGAATTCGAATCTGCGACCCCTTGGATGTCGACCAAGTATTCTAACCAGCTGAACTAACCGCCCGGGGGTACTACTCTATACTACTATTTTACTGCGCTTTTACTACTGTGCTACGTAATCTGGTGGGCGGTGCAGAATTCGAATCTGCGACCCCTTGGATGTCGACCAAGTATTCTAACCAGCTGAACTAACCGCCCGAAGACCAGCATTATAGAGAGCGATCCAAAGAAAAACAAGGGCATAATTCGGAAACATTTACAAAATGCACTATGAGGCTGCAATGCGCGAGTCATCGACATCCTTTAGACTATGGCAGTCCCCATCACAACAAGCAGCCCATGCAAGCCGAAACCCGCACCAGCACTAACATAGACCTGCCGCGCTCCCCTTCCGCCCACCTGCACGAACACCGCGACGGCGACGCCGAACATGCCCACTTCAATGTGCAACGCAGCCAGTCGGTGCTGGCGTGGTCGCTCGCATTGACGCTGGGATTCGCCGTGGTCGAGGTCATTACCGGCTTTATGTCCAACTCGCTGGCGCTGATTTCCGACGCCGGCCACATGGTGACGGACGCCGCCGCGCTGGGCCTGGCGCTGCTGGCGCAGTTGATCGCCAAGCGGCCGCCGTCGGCGCGCCACTCGTTCGGCTTCGGCCGCGCCGAGGCGCTGGCGGCCTTCGTCAACAGCCTGGTGCTGTTGCTGCTGGTGGGCTGGATCGTGTTTGAGGCGGTGCAGCGCTTTTCCAAACCGGAGCAGGTGCAAGGCGGCACCGTGTTCATCGTCGCCGCCATCGGCCTGCTGATCAACGTGGTGCTGGCCTATATGCTGTCGCGCGGCGACAGCAATATGAATACGCGCGCCGCCCTGGTCAATGTGATCGGCGACCTGCTGGGCTCGGTGGCCGCGCTGATCGCCGGCGCCGTCATCTACTACACCGGCTGGATGCAGATCGATCCGCTGCTGTCGATCTTTGTCGCGCTGCTGATTTTGAAGTCCACCATCGACGTGCTGCGCGAGTCCTATCATTTCCTGATGGGCGGCGTACCGGAGCAGATCGACTATTTGAACGTCGGTGCCGACCTGGGGGAAATTGACGGCGTCTGTTCCGTGCACGACCTGCATGTGTGGGACATGTCGCCCGGCCATCCCGCCCTGATCGGCCACGTGGAGATCACCGACCTGGCGCACTGGCCCACCATCCTGCAAGCCATCAAGGCCATGCTGCTGGAAAAGCATGGCATCGACCACATCACCTTACAAGCAGAAGTCACCCACGATGCATAATTTTGAAAAACGCCGCGACCGCTACAACGCCTTTGCCTCATTTGAAAACCCGCTGGTCAACCTGAGCTTTGAAATGGAAGTGCCGGACTTGCGCCCCTTCTGCAAGGCAAACCAGCTGCCGCCGTTCCACGTCTTCCTGTATTGCGTACTGAATTCGCTGAAGGAAATCGACAATTTCATGTACCGCATCTACGAAGGCGAAGTCATCAAGATCGACGACTTCATGGCCTCGTACACGGTGCTCAACCAGGACAAGAACCTGAACTTCGCGCGCTTCACTCGCTCCTCGGATCTGCATGAATTCGTCGAACGCAGCTTGGCGGCGAAGCAGTTCGCCGAAGCCAGCGACGTGCTGGTCAACACCACCGAGGCGCTGAGCCCGATGGAAAAGAAACGCAACGTCCACATCACCTGCATGCCATGGCTGAAGCTGGTGGCGATGGAACATCCGATCTACCACCACAAGAGCTACGACATTCCATCGCTGGCCTGGGGCCGCTTCAGCGATCCGCGCGGCGACGGCAAGCTGACGGTGAACATGTCGGTGCTGGCCCACCACGGCTTCGTCGACGGCTACCACGTGCATCTGCTGGCCCAGGCCATCGCCGCGCGCGTGGCGACAATTATCGCTTAAGCCCGGCGAGAAAAGTTTGCACCGCGGCCGATGCGCGGCCCGCCTGCGAACTGACCAATCCGAACTCCCTATACACGCGCGGCTCCAGTTGCATGACGCGCAGGCCGCGCCGGTCTTCCGGCAACGCGGATTCGGGCATGATGGACACGCCCAGCCCTTCCCTCACCAGCACCGCAGCGCTGCCCAGGTCGCGCACCGTGACGCGGAGATCCGACAGCGCCAACCCCGCCTGCGCGACCAGGCTCTGCGCATTGACCGCGCAGCCGCCGGTCGCCAGCACGAAAGGCTGGCCGGCCAACGCTTCCAGCGCGACGCCCTGCTCGCTTGAGCGGCGGCCCAGCGCATGCCGGGACGGCAGCACCGCCACCCACGCATCACGTCCGATGACGAGCGCCTGCCGCTGCGGCGCCGGGTTCAGCACCACGCCCAACTCTATCGTATCGGACGCCAGCCATTGCTCGACCTCTTCGTCCGTGCCCTCCAGCGCCACGACCTCGATGCCGGGATGGCTACGCTTGAAGGCGCGCAGCAATGGCGGCAGCACCGTGGCCAGCACGGAAGGAAAGCTGGCCACCCGGATGCGGCCCGCATGCAAGCCCTGCGCGGCGTGCGACAGCGAGCGGATCGCATCGAACTGCGCCAGCATCGCGCGCGCATGGCCAAGCACCTGCTCGCCGAACGCGGTGGCCACCACGGCGCGGCGCTCGCGTATCAACAGCGACGCACCCAGCGACGCCTCCATCTGGGCTATCGCCTGGCTGGCGCCGGACTGCGTGATGCCGACCCGCTCCGCCGCCCGCGAGATATTGCCCGCGTCCGCCGCCGCGACCAGCACGCGCCAATGGGATAAGTTCATCATTAGAAAACCTGATACCTGTTTTATGAGGCATTAATTTTACAGTCAAACGCCGGATGCCTACAGTGGGGGCTCACCATCTTGAAGGAGTCCAATATGAAGCTGTATTTCGCCCCCCACACCTGCTCGTTCTCGCCGCACATCGTGCTGCAGGAACTGGGCCTGCCTTACGAACTGGTACAGGTCGACAATCAAACCAAGCGCACAGCGGACGGCCGCGACTTCCGCGGCATCAACCCGAAGGGCTATGTCGCGGCGCTGGAACTGGAAAATGGAGAAGTGCTGACCGAGGGGGCGGTCATAGTGCAATACCTGGCGGATTTGAAACCGTCGGCACAACTGGCGCCGCCGCAGGGGAGCTGGCAGCGCGTGCGCCTGCAAGAGTGGCTGAGTTTCATAGGCAGCGAAATCCACGCCGGCGCGGCGCCGCTGTTCAACCAGGATTTGCCGCAAGCTGCAGGCGCCATCTTGCGCGACAAGCTAGGCAAGCGCGTGGCGCTGCTGGAAACCACGCTGCAGCGCCAGGCCTATCTGCTGGGCGACCAGTTCAGCGTCGCCGACGCCTACCTGTACACGGTGCTGGGCTGGTTCAAGTTCTTTGGGATCAGCCTGGACCGATGGCCGGCCATCGCCGCCTACGCAAGCCGTATCGCCGCCCGCCCATCGGTGCGGGCGGCGCTACAGGCAGAAGCGGAAGCGCGCTAGGCGCGGCGCGCTTCCTGCACGCCGCTCACTTCGGCGATGGCGTTCAGCGCTTTCTGCAGCTGCGCGGTGGCGCCGATCTCGGCCGTGAAGGTCATGCGCGCAAAGCCTTTGGCGCTTTGCGTGTTGACGCCGATGACGTTGATCTTCTCGCGCGAGAAGATCTCGGAAATGTCGCGCAGCAGGCCCTGGCGGTCGCCCGCCAGGATGAAGATGTCGACCGGGTAGACCGTGTCGTATCCGGCCCTGCCCCACTCCGTCACGATCACCCGCTCCGGCGCCTTGGCGCGCATCTCGGCGAAGTTCTTGCACGTGGTGCGGTGGATCGACACGCCCTTGCCGCGCGTGACGAAGCCGACGATCCCGTCCGGCGGCGCCGGCTTGCAGCACTTGGCCAGCTGCGTCATCAAGCCATCCGTCCCCACCACCAGCACGCCCGACTTGGCGCCCTGGTCGACGCTGGACGCCTTGCTCTTGCCCAGCACCACCGCGTCTTCCGGCTCGACCGGCTCGCCGCTGTCGTGCAAGGCTTGCTCGACGTGACGCAGGCTGAACTCATCCTTGCCCACCGACAGGAACAGATCGTCCACCTTGGCGAAGCCCAGCTTGTTGGCCAGCGCCTCCAGGTTGACCGCCGTCTTGCCTTCGCGCTGCAGGGATTTCTCCACCATCGCGCGGCCGTGCGACAGCGTCTCCTGCATGTCGATGGCGTGGAACCAGGCACGGATCTTGGAGCGCGTGCGCGTGGCCACCGTGTACTCGTCGCTGAGCCAGTCGCGCGACGGACCGGCCGTGCCGGGCGCGCCCTTGGCGGTGATGATCTCGCAGGTCTGGCCGTTCTTCAGCGGCGTGTTGAGCGGCACCATGACGCCGTCCACGCGCGCGCCGCGGCAGCGATGGCCGACGTCGCTGTGCAGGTGGTACGCGAAGTCGACCGGCGTGGCGCCGACCGGCAGTTCCAGCACGCGCGCCTGCGGCGTCAGCACGAAGATGCGGTCGTCCAGCGCGGCGGACTTGAGCTTCTCCACCCACTCGCGCTGCTGCTCTTCCTGCCCGACCACGGCGTCGGCGACGTCGGTCTTCCACGCCAGCAGCTGGCGCAGCCAGGCGATCTTTTCATCGTACTTCTGGCCGGCGAAGTTGGAGCCGCCCTCTTCCTTGTAGCGCCAGTGCGCCGCCACGCCGTACTCGGCGAAGCTGTGCATCTCCTGCGTGCGGATCTGCACTTCCAGCGGCCGGCCGTCCTCGGCCGTCACCACCGTGTGCAGCGACTGGTAGCCGTTCGATTTCGGCCGCGAGATGTAGTCGTCGAATTCCTTCGGGATCGGGGTCCAGATGTTGTGCACCACGCCCAGCACCGTGTAGCAGGTCTTGACGTCGGCCACGATCACGCGGAAGGCGCGCACATCGTACAGGTCGGTGAAGTCCAGCTCCTTGCCCTTCATCTTGCTCCAGATCGAGTAGATGTGCTTGGGCCGGCCGAACACCTCGGCCTGGATGCCGGCGGCCGCCATTTCCGACTGCAGCCGTTCGATCGCCGAGGTGACGAAGCCTTCGCGCATCATGCGCTTTTCTTCCAGCATCTTGGCGATGCGCTTGTACGCTTCCGGCTCGATGAAGCGGAACGACAGGTCCTCCAGTTCCCACTTCAGCTGCCAGATCCCCAGCCGGTTGGCCAGCGGCGCATACAGGTCCAGCGTTTCGCGGCCGTAGGCGCGGGTCATGTCGTTAAACAGCTTGATATCGGCGAAGTAGCGCAAAGTCGTCACGCAGGACGCCAGGCGCACCAGCACCACGCGCATGTCGGAGGCCATCGCCAGCAGCATCTTGCGCAGCGTTTCCACCTGCGCCACCGCCATCTGCGCGGCGTTGCGGCCGCGCGCGACGGCGCCTTGCTGCCCCTGGCCCTGGGTCTGCGTCAGTTCGCGCAGCCGTATCAACTGGCGCACGCCGGCCACCAGGTCGCTGACCTCCTGGCCGAAACGCGGTTCGATGATGGGCGCTTGCGCGGTGTCGAGCAAGGTCAGCTCGAACATCAGGCCGGCGATGCGGGTCTCGACGTCGGTGCGCATGAAGGCCAGCGTGCCGGCCACGCCGACCGCGAAGTCGAGCGCCGGCTGGCCGCTGGCGCACAGCTTGTCGCCGTAGGCGTCGCCGGCGAAATCCAGCGCCGACAGCATGCGGGCGCTGTCGTCGGGCGACAAGCCCTGGACCAGCTGCTCCGACGTTGCGCTGGTGAGCGCGGTGATAGAAACCATGATGCCCCTAGCGCTGCGCCGCGACGACGATGATTTCCACCCGCCATGCCGGATCGGCCAGCCTGGCTTCCACGGTGGCGCGCGGCGGCGTGTGGCCGCTCGGCACCCAGGCGTCCCACGCTTCGTTCATGCCGGCGAAATCGGCCAGGTCGGCGAGGTAGATGGTGGTGCTCAGGATGCAGGTCTTGTCGCTGCCGGCTTCGGCCAGCAGGCGGTCGACATGGCCCAGCACTTCGCGGGTCTGGCCCTGGATGTCCAGCGTCTTGTCGTCGGCGATCTGGCCCGCCAGATACACGGTGCCGTTGTGGATGGCCACTTCGGACAAGCGTTTGCCTACATGCAGTCGTTTGATTTCCATACTCTTCTTCTTTAACTTTTTAAATTCAGCCCAACAGGAATTGCTTGACGATCGCGATCTGGTCGTCATGGATGAAGGTCGGCGCATGGCCGACGCCCGCGATTTCCACCAGCGTGGCTTGCGGCCCGCGCTGGGTCATCAGCGCCGCCGTTTCGGCCGACAGCAGGTCCGACTCGGCGCCGCGCACCAGCAAGGTAGGGCAGCGCACCGCATCGTAGGCGGACCACAGCAGCGCTTCGTCGGCGGCGGCCGATTCCGGCGTGGCGGAGCGGAACGGCAGGGCCAGCCCCATATCGTAATGGCGCACCCACTTGCCGTCTTTATCCTGGCGCAGTACGTCGCTCGCCAGTTTATGCCATTCCTCCTCGGTGTGCTGGCCGAAGGTCAGCGAGACGTCGCGGATGAACTTGGACGCTTCAGCGAAAGTGTCGAAGCGCAGGTCCTGGCCGATGTAGTCGCCGATGCGCTGCAAGGCCATCGGCGCCAGCACCGGGCCGATGTCGTTGAGGATCAGTTTGCGGACCGGATTGTCCGGCAGCGAGGCCAGGCCCAGGCCGATCAGGCCGCCCATCGAGGTGCCGAACCAGTCGACCGTCTGTTGCTCGCCGTCCGGCAGCACGCGCGCCAGCAGGGTGACAATGTCGCTGACATACTGCGGCACGCGGTACAGCTGCGGGTTCTTCAGCCAGCCGGAGCGGCCGCGGCCGACGATGTCCGGGCAGATCACGCGGTAGTCGTTGGCCAGCGCGCGCGCCATGTTGTCGAAGTCGTCGCCGACGCGGGTCACGCCGTGCACGCACAGCAGCACGTTGGGGTTGCTCTCGTCGCCCCATTCCTTGTACGCCATGCGGTGCAAACCAGCCAGAGACAGACATTGAACAGACTTTATTTTTGCTTCGAACATGCGACTTCCTTGGTGGTTTTTATAGTGATTTGTGCAATGCTGTTTAGAAATACCATTTTACCGGGCGTTACGCTTAAAATCCTACCGAAGTGTAGCGCAGCGCGACTTTAATCTCCAACCCTCCAGAGGACACTATGGCAAACAAGACTTTGAACGGCAAAACGGCGCTGGTGACCGGCTCCACCTCCGGCATCGGCCTGGGCATCGCCCGCACCTTGGCGGCGGAAGGCGCCAACGTGCTGTTGAACGGTTTCGGCGACGCCGCTGAAATCGCCCAGCTGCAAATCGACCTGGCCAAGGAATTCGGCGTGCAGGTGGCCTACCACAACGCCGACATGTCCAAGCCGGCCGAGATCGAGAACATGATCGTCTTCGCCGGCGACAAGTTCGGCGGCATCGATGTGCTGGTCAACAACGCCGGCATCCAGCATGTGGCCAACGTCGAGGACTTCCCGCTCGAGAAGTGGGACGCCATCATCGCCATCAACCTGAGCTCGGCCTTCCACACCTCGCGGCTGGTGCTGCCGCGCATGCGCGCCAACAACTGGGGCCGCATCATCAACCTGGCCTCGGTCCACGGCCTGGTGGCCTCGGCCGGCAAGTCGGCCTATGTCGCCGCCAAGCACGGCCTGATCGGCCTGACCAAGGCCAGCGCGCTGGAGACCGCCGCCACCGGCGTGACGGTCAACGCGATCTGCCCCGGCTTCGTGCTGACGCCGCTGGTGCAAAAGCAGGTCGACGCCCGCGCCGCCAAGGACGGCAGCAGCAACGAGGACGCCAAGAAGGCGCTGCTGGCGGACAAGCAACCGTCCGGCGAATTCGTCACGCCGGAAGAACTGGGCGCGCTGGCGGTGTTCCTGTGCAGCGACGCCGCCAAGCAGGTGCGTGGCGTGGCGTGGAATATGGACGGCGGCTGGGTCGCTCAATAAGCCCATCAGAGATATCACCAGGATGAATGCGGTTAACCACAATGGTGATGTCTGATATTTTGACGGATGATGATCTCCATACCCGAAACGCGAGGAGACCCCGTGAAAAAGCCGTTCTACAAAATTCTATACGTGCAGGTGCTGTTCGCCATCGCCTGCGGCATCCTGCTAGGCATCTTCTATCCATCCGACGCGGTCAGCATGAAACCGTTCGGCGACGGCTTCATCAAGCTGATCAAGATGATCATCGCCCCGGTGATTTTCTGCACCGTGGTCTCCGGCATCGCCGGCATGCAGGACATCAAGAAGATCGGCCGCGTCGGCGGCAAGGCGCTGCTGTATTTCGAGGTGATCTCCACCTTCGCGCTGGTGATCGGCCTGTTCGTGGCCAACATCCTCCGCCCCGGCGCCGGCTTCAACGCCGACCCGGCCACGCTGGACACCAAGTCCATCGCCGAATTCACCGAGAAAGCCAAGCACCAGTCGACCATCGACTTCGTGATGAACATCATCCCGCACACCGTGGTGGACGCCTTCGCCAAGGGTGAAATCCTGCAGGTGCTGCTGGTCGCCATCCTGTTCGGCTTTGCGCTGTCGCTGCTGGGTGAGCGCGGCAAGCCGGTCACCAAATTGATCGACGACCTGTCGGCGGCCATCTTCGGCGTGGTCGGCATCATCATGAAAGTCGCGCCGCTGGGAGCGTTCGGCGCGATGGCCTTCACCATCGGCAAATACGGCATCGCCTCGCTGATGCCGCTGGCCAAGCTGATGGGCTGCTTCTACCTGACCTGCGCCCTGTTCGTGGTGGTGGTGCTGGGCACCGTGGCGCGCCTGACCGGCTTCTCGATCTTCAAGTTCATCAACTACATCAAGGAAGAACTGCTGATCGTGCTGGGCACCAGCTCGTCCGAAAGCGCGCTGCCTTCGCTGATGACCAAGCTGGAGCGCCTGGGCTGCTCCAAATCGGTGGTGGGCCTGGTGGTCCCGACCGGCTACTCGTTCAACCTGGACGGCACCAACATCTACATGACGATGGCCGCGCTGTTCGTGGCGCAGGCCACCAACACCGACCTGACCCTGGGCCAGGAACTGACCATCCTCGGCGTGGCGATGCTGACCTCCAAGGGCGCATCCGGCATCACCGGCGCCGGCTTCATCACCTTGGCGGCGACGCTGGCCGTGGTGCCGACCATCCCGGTGGCCGGCATGGCGCTGATCCTGGGCATCGACCGCTTCATGAGCGAATGCCGCGCGCTGACCAACTTCGTCGGCAACGGCGTCGCTTCGGTGGTGGTGTCGCACTGGGAAAAAGAGCTGAACCACGCCACATTGCACAAGGAGCTGAACAATCCTGGTTCAACTGTCACCGACCCGGACCTGCAGCCGCTGCACATGCCGTCGCATCCGCACTAAGCAAGCCTCCAGCCTCGTACGTCCCGCGCGCTGCCAGCCAGCCCGCGGGACTTTTTTTTTGCCACAACTTATTGACATTCGAATAATCCGTGAGAAAATGTCCTTTTATTAACAGGAATTACTCTATGAACAAGATATTCCATCACCTGGCCTGCGCCAGCCTGCTGCTTGCCAGCGCCGCAGCGCACGCCGCCAGCTACCAGTTTTCCTATGTCTTCCTGAACAACGACGTCGTCAGCGGCACCTTTGACGGTAGCGCCAACGGCAACCTGATCACCGGCCTGAGCAATATCACGGTCAAACTCAACGGCGCGGCCTTCGGCAGCGATCCTTTTTATGCCTTCGGCATCAGCAACGGTTACCTTAGCCACAATGCGGTGCTGTCGTTCGACGGCAAGGCCAACCAGTTCCTGTTCGCCGACGCCGATCTGTTCCTGGGCGACACCCCGCACCACACTGTGATATCGGCCGCCTACACCGGCGCCGCGACCGACGTGTTCTCCTATTATTCGGCGGCCGCCGCCAACGGCGACGACCCGGACGGAACACCGTATGCCATCACCCGCTGGAACGTCAGCGCCGTGCCGGAACCGGCCACCTACGGCATGCTGCTGGGCGGCCTGGCCCTGGTGGGCACCGTCGCCCGCCGCCGCAAGCAGGCGTAAAAAAGGCACGCCTCGGCGTGCCTTTGCCTTGCCGCCCGCCCGATTACACGGCCGACATATCCAGTTCAACGCCGGTGGCGGACTGGATCTGTTCCTTGCTGACGCCGGGCGCCAGCTCGGTCACCCTCAAACCCTTGGCGCTCACTTCCATCACGCCCAGGTCGGTGATGACCAGGTCGACCACGCCGACACCGGTCAGCGGCAGGTCGCATTGCTTCAGCAGCTTGTGCGAGGTCGAACCATCCTTGGCGGTGGCGACGTGCTCCATCAGCACCACCACTTTCTTGACGCCGGCAACCAGGTCCATCGCGCCGCCCATGCCCTTGACCATTTTGCCCGGGATCATCCAGTTGGCCAGGTCGCCCTGCTCCGACACCTGCATCGCGCCCAGGATCGCCAGGTTGATCTTGCCGCCGCGGATCATGCCGAACGAGTCGGCCGAACTGAAGTAGGCCGCGCCCGGCAGCGCCGTCACGGTCTGCTTGCCGGCGTTGATCAGGTCGGCGTCGATTTCATCTTCGGTCGGGAACGGGCCGATGCCCAGCAAGCCGTTCTCCGATTGCAGGAACACTTCCATGCCTGGCGGGACGTAGTTCGCCACCAGCGTCGGCAAGCCGATGCCGAGGTTGACGTAGTAACCGTCCTGCAATTCCTTCGCCGCGCGCGCGGCCATTTCGTCACGAGTCCATGCCATGATATTTAGTCTCCGATGTTCTGTGTAGCGCGCACGGTGCGCTGCTCGATGCGTTTTTCCGGCGTGGCGTTGAGCACGATGCGGTGCACGAAGATGCTCGGCAGGTGCACGGCGTCCGGGTCGATCTCGCCGATCTCCACCAGCTGCTCGACTTCGACGATGGTGATCTTGCCGGCCATCGCGGCGTTCGGGTTGAAGTTGCGGGCGGTCTTGCGGAACACCAGGTTGCCGGCCTTGTCGGCCTTCCAGGCCTTGACCAGCGCGACGTCGGCCACCAGGCTGCGCTCCATCACGTATTGCTCGCCGTCGAACTCGCGGATTTCCTTGCCGTCGGCGACGATGGTGCCGACGCCGGTCTTGGTGAAGAAGGCCGGAATGCCGGCGCCGCCGGCGCGCAGCTTCTCGGCCAGCGTGCCTTGCGGCGTGAATTCCAGTTCCAGCTCGCCGGCCAGGTACTGGCGCGCGAACTCCTTGTTTTCACCCACGTAGGAGGCGATCATCTTCTTGATCTGGCGGGTTTCCAGCAGCTGGCCGAGGCCGAAGCCGTCGACGCCGGCGTTGTTGGAGATCGCGGTCAGGCCGGTGACGCCGGAATCGCGCAGCGCGCCGATCAGCGCCTCGGGGATGCCGCACAGGCCGAAGCCGCCGACCGCGATGGTTTGCCCGTCTTGTACGACGCCCGCCAGCGCGGCGGCGGCGTCAGGATAGATTTTATTCATGGGTGTCCCTTTATGGTGTGTTGCTGAATCCGTTGCTAACATTATTAAATGCGCTAGCGACGAGGCGTCTCAGCATAGAATACGCAAATCAAAAGCACAATACCGTAGAACTACCTGCCGCCCCCACACATGAACACTGCTCCGGTCATCGATTACGAATCCATCTTCCTGCACGCGCCGGTCGGCATGTGCATTTCGGAGAACCGCGTCATCCAGTCCTGCAACGAGGCGCTGGCCGCGATGTTCGGCTATGCGCGCGGGCAGCTGCAAGGCCAGTCCTTCCTGGTGCTGTACCCGACCATGGACGAATTCCTGCGCACCGGCGACCGCATCATCCCCATCATGAACGCCAGGGGCCGCTATTCGGACGAGCGCATCATGCGCCGCGCCGACGGCGAGCTGTTCTGGTGCCACGTCACCGGCCATTCGATGAAGGCGTCCGAGCCGCTCGGGCCCGGCATCTGGACCTTCGAGGATGTCAGCGAAAAACGCCCGGTGACGGCGGAGCTGACCCCGCGCGAACGCGAAATCGCCGCGCTGCTGGTCGAGGGCAAGACCAGCAAGACCATCGCCCGCCAGATCGACCTCAGCCCGCGCACGGTGGAAATGCACCGCGCCAAGCTGATGCGCAAATTCTCGGCCGCCACCTCGTCGGAACTGGTGCACAAGCTGGTCGGCCTGCAGCTCTGACCCGCGTCATTCCCGCGCAGGCGGGAATCCATACTCAGCATCCCTTCCAGCTCGGCATGGGTTCCCGCCTGCGCGGGAACGACCGCGTCTTACGTCGCGGTCATGCCGTCGTCGGCGGAGATGATGGCGCCGTTGATGAAGTTGGAGTCCTCGCCGGCCAGCAGCAACAGCAGGCCGTCCAGGTCTTCCGGCTTGCCCGGGCGCTTGCGCGGCAGCATGTTGATCAGCTTCTGCCCCTGCTCGCTGGCGAAGTAATCCTCGTTGATCTCGGTCGAGATATAGCCGGGGCAGATGGCGTTGGTGTTGATGCCGTACTTGCCCCACTCCACCGCCATGGCCTTGGTCATCTGCACCACGCCGGCCTTGCTCATGCAATACACGCCGATCTGCGGCATCACCCGCAAGCCGGCCACCGAGGCGATGTTGATGATGCGGTGCTTCTTGCTCGGATCGCCCTTGGCGCGCGCGATCATGCGCTTGGCGGTCTGCTGGGCCACGAAGAAGGCGCCGCGCAGATTGGTGTCCATGACGAAGGAATAATCCTCCGGCGTGACGTCGACCAGCCGCTGGGTGGTCGACACGCCCGAATTGTTGACCAGGATGTCGATCGGCCCGGCCTCGGTCTCCGCATGGGCGATGGCCGACTTGATGCTGGCGAAATCGGTCACGTCCAGGCTGACCACATGGGCGGCGCCGCCGTCGGCCTCGATCTCGGCGCGCAGCTCCTTCAGGCGCTCGGTGCGGCGCGAGGCCAGCACCACCTGGGCGCCGGCCTGGGCCAGCACTTTGGCAAACCGGGCTCCGAGACCGCTGGAGGCGCCGGTGATCAGCGCAATTTTTCCCTCAAAGTTGACTTCTATGCCCACGAGCTACTCCTAGTGTTTGGTATGTGTAATGAATTCCCCGACAGCGCGGCTGTCGAATCGTTATGATTACACAAATCGCCAGTATTAGATTGCAGTGTCTAATAATGTCCCTCAAAATGGCGCCCACATTGCATTCCGGGCGAAAAAGAAGCACACTCGTGCTTAAATTTCCCTCCACCTATTTGACCACTATAAGAACAGACCATGACACAGCCACAAAATCTAGTAGAACAGTACGGCCCACGCGACGCGATGGAGTATGACGTCGTGATCGTCGGCGGCGGCCCTGCGGGCTTGTCGGCGGCCATCAAGATCAAGCAGCTGGCCGCCGAAAAAGGCCAGGAAGTGTCGGTCGTCGTGCTGGAAAAAGGCGGCGAGCTGGGCGCCCACATCCTGTCCGGCGCCGTGATGGACCCCAAGGCCCTGACCGAACTGATCCCTGACTGGAAGGAAAAAGGCGCACCACTCAACACCGCAGTCACCGAAGACCGCGTATTGTTCCTGACCGAAACCAAGGCCATCAAGACCCCCAACTTCCTGCTGCCGGCCTGTTTTGAGAACCACGGCAATTACGTGATCTCGCTGGGCAACGTGGTGCGCTGGCTGGGCCAGCAGGCCGAGGCGCTGGGTGTGGAGATCTTCCCCGGCTTCCCTGCCGCCGAAATCCTGTACAACGACAATGGCTCCGTCAAGGGCGTGGCCACCGGCAACATGGGCGTCAAGCGCGACGGCGAAGCCGGCTCCGACTTCCAGCTGGGCATGGAACTGCACGGCAAGTACACCCTGTTCGCCGAAGGCGCGCGCGGCCATCTGGGCAAGCAGCTGATGGCCAAGTACGACCTGAACAAGGGCAAGGACCCGCAATCCTACGGCATCGGCATCAAGGAACTGTGGGAAATCGACCCGGCCAAGCACCAGCCCGGCCTGGTGGTGCACACCACCGGCTGGCCGCTCGACAGCAAGACCTACGGCGGCTCCTTCCTGTACCACCTGGAAAACAACCAGGTCATGGTCGGCTACGTGGTCGGCCTGAACTACGAGAATCCTTACCTGTCGCCGTACGAGGAGTTCCAGCGCTACAAGACCCACCCGGCCATCAAGACCTTCTTCGAAGGCGGCAAGCGCATATCCTACGGCGCCCGCGCGATCACCGCCGGCGGCCTGCAATCGCTGCCCAAGCTGGTCTTCCCGGGCGGCGCGCTGATCGGCTGCGACGCCGGCTTCCTCAACATGAGCCGCATCAAGGGCAGCCACGCCGCCATCAAGTCCGGCATGCTGGCTGCGGCATCGGCGTTCGAAGCGCTGGGCGCCGGCCGCCAGCATGACGAACTGGCGAGCTTCCCGGCCGCTTTTGAACAATCCTGGCTGCACGAGGAACTGCAGGTGGCGCGCAACGTCAAGCCATGGCTGAGCAAGGGCCTGTACCTCGGTTCGGTGATGACCTATGTCGACCAGGCCATCCTGCGCGGCAAGGCGCCGTGGACGCTGCACCACAGCCATGCCGACCACGAATGCCTGAAGCCGGCCGCGCAGTTCACGCCGATCAGTTATCCCAAGGCGGACGGCAAGCTGACCTTCGACCGCCTGTCGTCGGTGTTCATTTCCAACACCAACCACGCCGAAGACCAGCCGATCCACCTGACCTTGAAAAATCCGAGCGTGCCGGTGGACGTCAACCTGGCCCAGTACGCCGGTCCGGAAGCGCGCTACTGCCCTGCCGGCGTATACGAATTCGTCAAGACCGACGACGGCGCCGACCGCCTGCAGATCAATGCGCAAAACTGCGTGCATTGCAAAACCTGCGATATCAAGGATCCGACCCAGAATATCGTCTGGATAACGCCGGAAGGCGGCGGCGGCCCGAACTATCCCAACATGTAAGACAAAAAAGCAACAAAAGCGCGGCGGCGCGTCCTCGGGGGCGCGCTGTTTTTTTATTCCGGGCGCAATTTATTGCGCGGCCTGCACAAAAGCGGACCATAATCGTGCGATGGGCGGGCTGAACAACAGGCCGCAAGGCCGGGAAACCGGCCGCTGTTACAAAATATTTTATAAATTTCCATAAAGCATTTAATGTCCTTCCAGATATGGTCGTCTTGTACTTGGGAGAGCACAAAGGATCCGTTGCTCCGAACTGAATCCACCTACCAGGAGTTATTTCATGCTGAGCCTACACACTAATGCTGCGGCCCTTTCCGCACAGAACTCGATCTCCCGCACCCAGATGGCGTTGTCGACTTCGCAGACCCGCCTGAGCACCGGTTTCCGTGTCAATTCGGCCATGGACGATGCTGCAGGCCTGCAAATCGCCACCCGCCTGAAATACCAGACCAGCGGCATGACCGTGGCCATGCGCAACACCCAGAATTCGATCTCGATGATGCAGACCGGCGAAGGCGCGCTGGACGAGACCACCAACATCCTGATCCGCATGAAGGATCTGGCGACCCAGGCGGCCGACGGTTCGTCGACCAACTCCGACCGCACCGCGATGCAGTCGGAATACGATGCGCTGGGCAAGGAATTGACCAACATCATCGGCAACACCGCCTTCGGCGGCACCTCGCTGCTGGGCACCAAGGCCGACTCCAAGTTCAACGCCTCGGTAACCTTCCAGATCGGCACCTCGAGCGCTGAAAAAATGGACGTCGACATCAGCACCGACCTGCAAACCATGCATACCAACCTGGGCGCGGCCACCGCACTGTTCTCGGCCGACGGCACCACCCCGGCCGGTCCGGGCGCTGAATTCGGCACCGCCGCCACCGCCAACACCATCATCGACACGCTGGCCACGGCGATCGACTCCGTGTCGACCGTGCGCTCCTCGCTCGGCGCCGTGTCGAACCGCCTGGACCACGTCTACAACAACCTGGCCAACGTCTCGACCAACACCAAGGCAGCAAGCGGCCGCATCATGGATACCGACTTCGCCGCCGAATCGTCGAACATGACCTCCAGCCAGATGCTGCTGCAAGCCGGTACCGCCATGCTGAAGCAGTCGAACAGCACCTCGTCGCTGGTCATGTCCTTGCTGCAGTAATCGTAGCGCCTTCCTGATCGGCTCGCGGGTCGGGAATACAAGGAGCCAACCGGCGTATCGGTTGGCTTTTTTTTCATCGGATTTTTTCGAGAGCGAGCTTGATGGCTGTAGACCGCATCGGACCAACTGCGCGCCCGCTGGGCATCCCGGACCGGCAGACCACCACGCCAGGCCCGGTTGCGCGCGCGCCCGGCGAACTGGCGTTGGATGCGGACTATCCGGTCGGTCCGCTGGCGCCCAGCGGCCCCGGCGCCGTCGGCGTGCTGCTCGATGGCCCGGAAGGCCTGCCGCTGCCGCAATCGGGCGTCGAGGCGCTGGCCGCCGCGCTGGCCGAAGTGCCGAACGCCGCCGATCCGGCCGCGATGCGCCCCAATCAAGTCTTCCTGGCGCGCCAGCTGGTCTGGCAGCCGCCCGACACGCAAATGATGGCCGCCTCATGGCAAGTCATGGTGCGCACCTATGCCGAGCAGCGCGCCGCCTGGCTGGAGCAGGCCAACGGCCAGCATGTGCCGTCCAGCCTGTTCATGGCCGACCACACGCCGGCGGCCATGCGCGAAGGCCGCCCCGGCCTGCCGCTGGTGACCGAGATGGAACCATGGCGCTTTGCCGTGTACGCCTGGGGCGCCGAGCGCCTGGTGCTGAAGGTGATCGTCAAGGACGACGAGGAACCGGATCGCAACAACCGCCGCCGCCGTTCGCGGGTGGCGCTGCGGCTGGAGCTGATGCTGCCGGGCGTGGGCCGGGTGGTGATCCAGATGGAGCCGGCCACCGGCAACGGCGTGGCGCTGGAGGTGGGCGCGGCCCAGACCTCGGCCATGCAACACATGCGTGAAATGCTGCCGCAACTGGCGGCCACCGTCAGCCGCTGCGGCCTGACGATCTTGCGCTGCCGGCTGCGGCGCGAACTGCCGCCGGCCAGCGGCGAACACCACCACCCGACCCGCGCCCACACGGCGGCGCTGAGCCAGGCCATCTTCAAGGCCATGGCCGAGCTGGCCGTGCTGCTGTCGCAGCCGCTGCCACCGGACGACCTGTTCTCCGAATCGGCCTGAGCGCCCCGGAAAGTGAAAAACCCGCCGGGCGCTGGCGCCGGGCGGGTTGGCATGGCCGATATCGCTCAGCTGTTCTGGCGGCGGCGCGCGACCGCGCCGATGGCGACCAGCCCCAGCAGCAGCAAGGCGTAGCTCGACGGTTCCGGCACAGCGCTGACGTAGCCGACGGTGAAGTTGCCCGAATCCCACTGGCCATCGGCTTCGCCAGGGCCCAGGTCTTTGTAGTTCTCGCTGAACTCGAGGCGTAGCTTGCCGTCGGCGCCCACCTTGAAATCCAGACCCAGGTCCACCAGGTCGGCGCTGCCTTCATGATGCTCGGTGCCGGAATCCCAGGTGTCGCTCGGCGCGAAGACCACGCCGTCAGCGCCGGCGCTGGAGCTGAAATGCACTTCCATGTCGGCCAGCCAACTCGGATCGTAGGCGGTGATGTTGAAATTCCAGGCAATGCTGGTGACCTGCGACAGCGCCCCCAAGTTCAGCTCGATCACGGTATTGCCAGGCTCGCCTTGCAGATCGTAACTCTGGATCCCGGCGACATTGACCATCTGATGCTGCTCTGCCGCGGCGACCGCGCCGCCGGCAGCCATCGCCACAAAGAACATCAAAGCGCGTACACATTTCAGGTTTCTCATTTTCGGCTCTTTCAGTGAGGTACAGCGGTTGGGGATGTTTAAAAGATATCATGCTTACTTAAAAACCAGTGCATGATTGTTAATAACTGACGAAAAAGCAACAGTATCCGTCCAGATAAAAAAATGCCGCCCGGTCCGTGGACGGGGCGGCATCTGGCCGAGGCCGGCGGCGATCAGCCGACCGTGCCGATGATGCTCACTTCGCGGTTTTCCGGAATCTCGTTGTACGACAGCACGTGCAGGCCGGGCGCGAACAGGCGGGCGTAGCGCGCCAGCAGCGGCCGGATCTGCGGCAGCACCAGCAGCAGCGGCGGCGTGGCCTGCTGCTTCATCTGCTCGCGCGCCACCGGCATATTGACCTGCAGCTGCGCCAGCAGATGCGGATCGATGGGATAGTTGTCCAGCACGATCTTGCCGCTCTGGCGCGCCTGGTTCAAGGAACCGAGCAGCATGTTCTCCAGGTCGCCGCCCAGGTTGAAGGCCTGCATCTCGGTCTTCTGCCCGAACAGGCCGGTGACGATCTGGCGCCGCAGCGCGCAGCGCACCTCGGCCGCCAGCAGGATCGGGTCCTTGGTGGTCTCGGAACTGTCGACCAGGGTGGTGGCGATCGGCACGATATCCTTCAAGGATACGTTTTCCGCCAGCAGCACCCGGAACACGCGCAGCATCTGCGTGTGGGTCAGCGCCTTGTCCAGCGAGGCGGCCAGCTTGGGCGACAGCGCGGCCAGCCGCTCCATCAGCGCCGGCACGTCCTCGTGGCGGAACAGCTCCGGCAGGTATTCGCGGATCAGCTTGGACAAGTGGGTGGCGATCGCGCTCGGCGCCTCCACCACCTGGTAGCCCAGCCCCAGCGCGTTGGCCTTCTCGCTGGTCTCGATCCAGGTCACCGGCATGCCGTAGGCCGGCTCGATGCCGGGAATGCCGTCGATCTGGCCGTAGATGTTGGGCGACGGGATCGCCATCAGGCGGTCGGCGAACACCTCGGCCTGGGCCACCACGCTGCCCGACAACATCACCGAGTACTGCGAAGGCTTCAGGCCCAGGTCGTCGCGCACGATGATCGGCGGCAGCAGCAGGCCCATGGCCTCGGACAGGCTCTGGCGCACACCCTTGACGCGCTTGGTCAGCGGCTCGCCGTGGGCCTTGTCGATCAGGCTGACCAGCTTGTAGCCCAGCGCCACCTGCAACGGCTGCACGGCCGGCAGGCTGTGCCAGTCGAGCTCGGGGTTGCGGTCTTCGCGCAGCGCCGCCTCGATGGCGTCGAGGTTGTTGGTTTCGGGCGCCTTGACCTTTTGCAGCAGCCGGTAGCCGACATAGGCCAGCACCAGCGCGAACGGGCCGAACATCTGCCACGGCATGCCCGGCACCATGGCCAGCACCAGCATCATGCCCGAGGCGCTCAGCATCACCTGCGGCGAAGCCAGCACCTGGCCGCCGACCTGCTGTTCGAAGTCGCCGGAGTCGGAGATGCGGGTCACCAGGATCGCCGCCGCGGCCGACAGCAGCAGCGCCGGGATCTGCGCCACCAGGCCGTCGCCGATGGTCAGCAGCGCGTATTGCTTGAAGGCGTCGCCGAACGACATGTCCTGCATCAGCGCGCCGATGGCGACGCCGCCGACCATGTTGATGATCAGGATCAGGATGCTGGCGACGGCGTCGCCGCGCACGAACTTGGAGGCGCCGTCCATGGCGCCGTAGAAGTCGGCCTCGGCGGCGACGTCCTGGCGCCGCGCCTGGGCTTTTTCCTGGTTGATCAGGCCGGCGTTGAGGTCGGCGTCGATCGCCATCTGCTTGCCCGGCAAGGCGTCCAGGGTGAAGCGCGCCGACACTTCGGAGATCCGCTCCGCGCCCTTGGTCACCACCATGAAGTTGATGATCATCAGGATCACGAACACCACGATGCCGACCACGTAATTGCCGCCGATGACGACCTTGCCGAACGCTTCGATCACCTGGCCGGCCGCGGCCGTGCCTTCATGGCCGTGCAGCAGCACCACCCGGGTCGACGCCACGTTCAGGGTCAGGCGCATCATGGTGGTGGCCAGGATCACCGTCGGGAACACCGAGAAGTCCAGCGGCCGGCGCGCCGACACCGACACCAGGATCACGATCAGCGCCAGCACGATGTTGAACGTGAACATCACGTCCAGCAGGATGGGCGGCAACGGCAGGATGATCATCGCCAAGATCACCAGCAGGAATGCCGGCGTGGCGAACTTGTGGCGACGCGCTTCTGCGACCAGCCTGTTCAAAAAATTCATGACTTAACAACCTCGCTCATGGATGTGGGGACATCGACTTCTTTTGGATACACCGGCTCGGCGCTGCGCCGTCCGGTACGGAACGCCTTCAACTGCAATATGTAGTTCAACACCTGCGACACCGCCTGGTACAGCTGGACCGGGATCTGCTGGTTGACCTGGCTGGTGTTGTAGATGGCGCGCGCCAGCGGCGCCAGCGGCATCACCTCGATCTTGAACTCGAGCGCCAACTGGCGGATGTACAAGGCCATCTCGTCGATGCCCTTGGCGACCACATACGGTGCTTCGGCACGGTTCTGGTCATACTTGAGCGCCACCGCGTAGTGTTCCGGGTTGACGATCACCACGTCGGCGCTGGGCACCGTCTTGCGCGCGCTGCGGCGCGCCATGGCCCGCTGCAGCTGGCGGATGCGGCTCTTCACTTCCGGCCGGCCCTCGCTCGACTTGTGCTCCTCCTTCTGGTCCTGCTTGGACATGCGCTGGTTCTTGGCGAAGAAATACGCCTGCGCCGGCACGTCGACCAAGGCGAAGATGATAAACACAGCGACCAGCGACATCAAGCCGTCGAGCATCAAATTCGAGCCCATCAGCATGGCCTGGCCCATCGGCATGTGCTGCAGCTGGGTGTAGCTCTGCACCGTCGAGCGCGCCACATGCACCAGCACCGCGATCAGCACGCCCGCCTTGCCCAGCGAGATCAGGAACTCGATGCCGTGCTTGGCGCTGAACAGCCGCCCCAGGTTGGCAGCCGGGCTCAGCCGGTCCATCTTGAACGCCCAGTGCTTGGTGCTGACCACCCAGCCGCCCGGCACCATCGCCCCCAGCACGATGAAGAACGGCACCACGAACAGCGGCAGCACCATCTTGATCAGCAACCACATCGCCGAGCCGAACACGGTCGACATGGCGTTGTCGATCGCGCCCGAGGAACTGAACGGCGCAAAGCTCTGGTGGAAAATCTCGAGGAACTCGCCCAGGTAGTCGGGCAGCAGGTAGACGAACAGCTTCAGGCTGACCAGGATGCCGATCGCGGTCGACAGGTCGCGCGAACGCACCACCTGCCCTTCCTGGCGCGACTTCTTGAGCTTCTGCTGTGAAGCCTTTTCTGTCTTGTCGGCGCTGTCCTGCTCAGCCATGGGCCGCCACCTGCATCTGCTGGCGTATCAGCTCCAGCACCATATTGGTCATGCGCACATAATGCTCGGGGATGAAGCGCACCACCTGCCCCAGCATCGTCAGGCCGAAGATGGTGATCACGGAAAAACCCAGCGCGAACAGGTTCAGCGCCGGCGCCACCCGGTTCAGCAGGCCGAAGCCCAGTTGCACCACCAGCGTGGAAAACACGATGGGAATGGCCAGCAACATGGCGGCGGAAAAAATCCAGGCGACGTTGTAGGCGATCGCGTTGATCAGCATCGGGCTGTAGCCGTGGCCCAGCGGCCAGGCCTTGAAGCTCTGGCCGATGACGCTGGCGATCACCAGGTGGCCGTCGATGGCGAAGAACACCATGATAGCCAGCACCGACAGCAGCGCCGACACCACGTCCGACGACTGGCCGTTCATCGGGTCGTTCATCACCGCCATCGAAAAGCCCATCTGCGACGACACCAGGTAGCCCAGCACGCCGATCACCGACATGGCGAAGTGGAAGGCCAGGCCCAGCACGAAGCCGATCAGCGCCTGCTCGATCGACGCCACCACGCCGTGCATGGAAAACGGCTCGATCGCATAGGCGCCGGCGGCGGTGGTCAGCGGCAGCATCAGGATGGCCAGCACCAGCGCGATCAGGATGCGCACCGTGACCGGCGTGACCGCCTCGCCCAGCACCGGGGCGCCGATGAACATCGCCAGGATGCGGCAGAACGGCCACCACAGCGCGGTGAGCATCGGCAGCAGCTGGCTCAGTAGCGGTTCCATGACGGGGCGGCTAGCCGACCAGCGTGGCCGCGCGGGTGAAGATCGAGACGCAGAAGTCCATCAGGTAGCCGGCCATCCAGCGCCCCATCAGGATGATCGCCAGCAGCGTCACCAGCAGCCTCGGCAGAAAGCTCAGGGTCTGCTCATTGATCTGCGTGGCGGCCTGCACCAGCGCCACCACCAGGCCGGTGATCAGGCCGGGCACGACCAGGATCACCACCAGCAGCATGACGATGTGCAGCGATTCGACCACCAGGTCGACGGCAACTTCGGGAGTCAGCATAGTGTCGCTCCTCAATACGCCTGCACGCTGGTGACGAGCGTGTTGACGGTCAGGGTCCAGCCGTCCACCAGCACAAACAGCAGCAGTTTGAACGGCAATGAAATCACCAGCGGCGACAACATCATCATCCCCATCGCCATCAGCACCGACGACACCACCAGGTCGATCACCAGGAAGGGAATGAACAGCATGCAGCCGATCTGGAAAGCGGTCTTCAGTTCCGACAGCACGAACGCCGCCAGCTTGACGGTGAAGGCGTGCTGCGACGGTTCGGCGATCTTGTCCTCGCCGGCCAGGTGGGCGATCTGCTGCAGGGCCGCCTTGCTGGTCTGCGCCAGCATGAAGCGCGACACCGGCTTCTCGGCGATCTGCAGGGCGAGCTCCAGGCCGATCTTGTCCTGGTCGTAGGGCACGAAGGCCTCGCTCCAGATCTGGTCGCCGATCGGGCGCATCACCAGCAAGGTCAGGATCAGCGCCACCCCGGTGATGATGCGGTTGGGCAGGCCCTGCTGCAGGCCCAGCGCCTGGCGCAGCAGCGACAGCACGATCACGAAGCGGGTGAAGCTGGTCATCATCATGACCATCACCGGGAGCAAGCCCAGCAAGGTCATGACGATCAGGATCTGGGTCTTGACCGTCAGTTCGGTCTTGGCGCCGGGCACCACATTGGCCAGCAGGTCGACCGCGTGGGCCGGAGCGCAGGCCAGCAGGCCCAGCAACGTCAAGCCCGCGGCCGCTGGCAGCAGTCGCCGGCGCCACTGCGGGGTCGGGCTCCAGGTCATGGAGTCATCATGTCGAGATTCAGGCCGTCCAGGTCGATCACTTTGAGGCCGTAGTTTTCGCCCGCCACCACCACTTCGGCGCGGCCGATGGCGGTGCCGTTGACCTTGATTACCAGCGGCTCGCCGGCCAGCACGTCGAGTTCGACCACGCTGTCCGGGCCGATCGCCATCAGTTCCTGCAGCGAGATGCGGGCCGAGCCCACTTCCAGGGTCAGCGTCACCGGGATCTTGCGCATCATGGCCGGCAGGTCGCGCCGCGCCGGCGTGGCCGGCACGTCGGTCAGCTCGGTGCCGACCTGGTCGATGATCATTTCTTCGGACAGGTCTTCCAGCAGGGCGTCGCTAGGGTTGGCTACGTTCATGTTCATCATGTTATTCGGCGTCTTCAAAAGAGGTTAAACAGAGTTTGCCTTTGTGTTCGGTGACGGCGGCGGTGAAGATGCGGGAATCTTCGAGCAGCACGTCCGCTCTGTTCAGGCTGATCGGGATCACGTCGCCGACCTGGAGGTCGTACAGGCTGCCCAGCGGCACTTCCTTGCTGGCCAGGCGGCCGACCAGGCCCACCTGCAGGCGCTGCACCAGCGGCGCGGCGGTCTTGGCCTTCTTGCCGGCGTCGCGGTCGCGCAACAGGCCGCGCAGCACGCTGGCCATCAACGCCTTGTCGAGCGCGAACCAGTACTTGCCGGTGGCGCCGCTCTGGATGTCGGCCAGGGTGACGGTGATGATCCAGCTGCCCTTGGGCGGCTGGGAACCAGGGGCCGGCTTGAATTCGCTGTCGACCGCCTCCGCCTCGCCTTCGGCCGGGGCCGGCTTGTCGAGCACCGGCAGGTTCAGTTCGATGCGGCCGGCCAGGGTGCCGGCCAACTGTTGCCCCAACACCACGGCGAGGCGCTCTTCGGTGGCGGTCACCTTGACCGTGTTCTCGTCCAGCGCGGCGGCGTCCGCCTTGCCGCTGCCGTAGCGGTAATTCAACACACTCAGCAGTACCTTGCGTTCCAGCGAGAAGGCGATCTGTCCGGCCGGTGCGGCAAAGCTGAGCCAGCGGCCGCGGATCTCGTTGCCTTCGAGCCGCTCGAAGGCGACGTCCTCGACCTGGAAACCACCCCAGTAGCGGCGGTTCATATTCAGCCGCATCGACTGCGCCAGATCGTCGCGCAACTGCGCCGCAAACAGATGCAGCAGGTGCACCGGCCGCCCGAGCAGGCATGGGTCCAGAACTTGAGGTGGCGCGGTCTGTTTTGTGGTTGTCATGTTTTCGCCATATCGGAAATTCTTAGCTACGCCCCCATCATCGCACTATCCAGCCAAAAACTGGTTACTTCCAGCGCACTATTTGGCGAATATTACCTATCGTAACTTAAAGTCACGCAGTGTCGGTAGCACAGGATACATCAAAATTCACATTATTGCCATCCAACAATATTTAATGAAGTAATTCCCGGTGGCAAATAAGTCTTTACAAGAATATTGCTAGCCAGTAAGCTTAATCCGCTTACCGTCGTCTGACGCTGCTCTGCAACACACTTGAATACATGGCGCTTAGTGAATGATTTATAACGATATTTGCTGCAAGAGAACAGTTTCCGGCACGCGGGAATTGCGCCAGCGCCGCCACCCCCACTTCCGCATCACGGATGCCGCCGCCACAGCGCGGGGCTGGCTTTGAACACCATGCATACGCTTGCTTTCTTACAAGAGTGTGACATCGCCGTAACATCCGGGTCGATTGTGGCACGCTGTGGCTTACAGATAAACAACGCGGGGCTTGCTGCTTTCTGGCAATCTGGATATGGTAGGCATGTGGGACTAACGTTGCACAAACGGGAGATAGCAAGATGAGTAACGGAATCGCTAACCTGATACAGGCCGACCTGGCGTCGCTCACCAACGCGGCGCAAAACCTGGCCCAGCAAAGCGTGGCGCCCGCCGCGCAATTTATCGCCGGCGCCGGCGACAGTCAGCCGGCCTTCTCCTTCGCCCAGTCGATGAAGGACGCGGTCCACAAGGTCAACGACGCCGACGCCAATGCCGCGCAGCAGATGTCCGACGTCGATTCCGGCAAGAGCGACGACCTGGTCGGCGCCATGCTGTCCAGCCAGGAAGCCAGCCTGTCCTTCTCGATGTTGATGCAAGTGCGCAACAAAGTGATGGGCGCCGTGGACGAGCTCATCAAATTGCCGCTGTAACGGCGTGCCCAGTTCAACGCGAAAGCCAACAACGTGATCAATTCCATCAAGTCCGCCTTCGAGCGCTGGCGCGCCAGCCCGGTCGCGCTGTCCATGCCGCCCAACCTGCTCAAGAACCTGTATCCATTGCTGCTGCTGGCGATCGGCGTGACGGCCATGGTGCTGATGTATCTGTGGAGCGACCAGTCCAGCTACAAACCGGTGTTCGGCGCGCGCGAAAAAGTCGCCGCGGCCGACATGATGTCGGTGCTCGACGCCGACCACATCCCCTACCGCCTGCATCCGGAAAGCGGCCAGGTGCTGGTGCCGAACTCGATGCTGGGCAAGGTGCGCATGCTGCTGGCCGCCAAGGGCGTGACCGCGCAGCTGCCGGCCGGCCTGGAACTGATGGACAAGAACGACCCGCTGGGCGTGTCGCAATTCGTGCAGGACGTGCGCTTCCGCCGCGGCCTGGAAGGCGAGCTGGCGCAATCGATCATGACCCTGGACGCGATCGCCCACGCGCGCGTGCACCTGTCGATCGCCAAGTCGACCTCGTTCGTGTCGTCGGACGGCGAGAAGTCGTCGGCCTCGGTGGTGGTGGCGCTCAAGCCCGGCCACACGCTGGCGCCGGAAGCGATCGCCGCCGTGGTGAACATGGTGGCCGGCAGCGTCGCCAGCCTCAGCCCGCAGCGGGTCAGCCTGGTCGACCAGGCCGGCAACCTGCTGTCCTCCCACATCGACCTGGCCGACGGCTTCGACGCCGGCAGCGCCAGCAATGAAAACGGCAAGCGCTACCAGGACGAGGTCAAGGCCAACGTCCGCAACCTGCTGGGCCCGGTCATCGGCGACGACAATTTCCGTATGAGCGTGATGGCCGTGGTCGACAACGACAAGGTCGAGGAAACGGTCGAGAAATACGGCGCCGATCCGAAAGTGACCAGCGAAGCGATGCGCGAAGAGCTCGACCGCAACCGCGTGGCGCAAGGCGTGCCGGGCACCTTGTCGAACCGTCCGCCGCCGGCCAGCGCCAACCCGGCCGACGCCGCCAAGCCGGCCGCCGCCAACGACCCCAACAATCCCGCCGACGGCACCGCGCGCAAGAACGCCTCCACCCGCCAGTACGCCTACGACCGCAGCATCACCCAGACCAAGCGCAGCCGCGGCCGCCTTGAAAAACTGAGCGTGGCCGTGGTGCTGGCGCAGGCCGCCTCGCCCACGCCCAAGACCGGCTGGAGCGCCAACGAAATCGCCAACATCGACAAGATCCTGCGCAACGGCCTGGGCATCAACAGCGAACGCGGCGACCAGCTGGTGGTGTCGGCCATGAACTTCCCGGCCAAGGCGGCGACGCCGCCATGGTGGCAGGAACGCGACAACGTGGTCGACATCAGCTCCTACCTGATGTACGGCGTCGGCATCCTGCTCGGCTACCTGCTGCTGCTGCGTCCGCTGATGCGCCTGGCCACGGTGCGCTTCACCCCGCCGCCGCAGGAACTGGCGCGCATCGCCGCCGAACGCCGCGCCGCCGAACAGGCCGCCGTGGTGGCCGCCAAGGAAGCCAAGGAAGCCGCCGCGGCCGCCACGCCGGCCATCGCCGGCGCCGCGGCGCCGGGCGCGCCCGCCCTGCCGGGCGCCGCCGCGCCGGGCATGCCGGTGGTGCCGCTGCTGGAAAACTACGATCTGCCGCCGCCGGGCTCGGCGGTCGACGTGATGGTCGACCACCTGAAAGTGCTGGCCGCCAAAGAACCGGAACGTGTCGCCGAAGTCGTCAAACAATGGATGCAGAAAAATGGCCGAGCTCAATAACCCCGACGAAGAAGACTACGGCAACGCCGTCCGCAACGCCCAGCTGTCGCCGGTGGAGCAGGCCGCGATCGTGCTGCTGAGCATAGGCGAGGAGCCGGCCGCGGCCGTGCTGCGCTGCCTGTCGCGCGAGGAATTGCTGGAAGTGACCCAGGTGATGTCGCGCATGAGCGGCATCAAGGTCGAGTCCGTCAAGACCGCGATGCAAACCTTCTTCGACGACTACCGCCAGCAGTCCGGCGTGCACGGCGCCTCGCGCAGCTACCTGAAGCGCTCGCTGGACCTGGCGCTCGGCGGCGACCTCGCCAACACGGTGCTCAACAACATCTACGGCGACGAGCTGCGGCCCAAGATGGCGCGCCTGCAGTGGGCCTCGCCGAAGTGGCTGGCCGAATACATCTCCAACGAACACGTGCAGATGCAGGCTGTGTTCCTGGCCTTCCTGCCGGCCGCGCTGGCCGGCCAGATCATCGACGCGCTGCCGGCCGACGGCCGCGACCTGGTGCTGCTGAACCTGGCCCGCCTGGAAGAGATCGACCGCGACCTGCTCGTCGAGCTCGACGAGCTGGTGGTGCGCTGCCTGTCGTCCTTCGATTCGCAAAGCACCAGCGTGGAAGGCATACGCCAGGCCGCCGAGATCCTCAACCGCCTGCCCAGCAACCGCGCGCAGATGGTCGAACTGCTGCGCGCGCACGACCCGGAAGTGGTGTCCAAGATCGAGCTGTCGATGTACGACTTCTTCATCCTCGGCAACCAGTCCGAGGTGGCGATCACCCGCATCATCGAGGAAGTGCCGCTGGAGCAATGGGCGATCGCGCTCAAGGGCGCTGAAGTGTCGATCCGCGACGCCATCCTCAAGACCATGCCGAAACGCCAGGCCCAGGCCTTCGAGGACATGATGCGCCGCGCCGGGCCGATGCCGCTGTCGCGCATCGAGCAAACCCGCCAGGAAATCATGGCCACCGTCAAGGCGCTGGCCGACGTCGGCGAGATCGAGATCCAGCTGTTCGCCGAGCAGGTGGTCGAATGAAGGCGTTCCGCGCTTACCGCTTTCCGCCGCTGGCGCAGTTCACCAACCTGGCGCACCAGCGCGCGGTGGCGCACAGCCACAGCCAGAGCGGCGACGGCGGCGCCCAGTGGGCCGCCTCGGTCAGCGAGGGCTTTGAACAGGGCCAGCGCGACGGCTACGAGATCGGCCTGGCGCGCGGCCAGGAAGACGGTTTCGAAGCGGGCCGCGCCTCCGGCCAGGAACAGGGCCGCGAGGAAGGCCGCCACGAAACCCTGGTGGCCTACGACCAGATGGCGCGCCCGGTCGACGCCATGCTCAAGAGCCTGAAGAAACTGCGCGCCGACTACCGCGCCGCCCAGCGCAAGGAAGTGGTCGACCTGGTGGCCAAGGTGGCGCGCCAGGTGATCCGCGCCGAACTGGCGCTGCAGCCGGTGCAGCTGATGGCCCTGGTCGAGGAAACGCTGGCGTCGATGCCGCCCACCCGCGAGGAAATCGACGTCTTCCTGAACCCGGAAGAACTCAAGCGCATCGCCGAGCTGGACCCGAAACGTTCCAAGCGCTGGAACCTGATCCCGGATGCCCGCCTGGAAGTGGGCGAGTGCCGCATCAAGGCCGGCGACAATGAAGTTGATGCCGGATGTCATCAACGTCTTGCGGCTGTCATGGAACAGGTCGATAATCAACTTCAAGCCGCCGACGGCGGCGATGAAACGGAGAGCGAAGAGTGATCGCTGACGCCTTACGCAATCTCGAGCTGGGTTCCGTGCCCATGGCGACCCCGACCGGTCGCCTGGTGGGGGCGTCCGGTTTGCTGCTCGAGGCGGTCGGCTGTCCCTTGCACACCGGCCAGCGTTGCCAGATTGAGACAGTCAGCGGCGAGTGGCTGGACGCGCAGGTGGTCGGTTTCCGCGACAAGCTGTCGTTCCTGATGCCGTTCAAGAAGGCCACCGGCCTGACCACCGGCGCCCGCGTGCTGCCCTCCGCCGAAAAAGTGAGCCTGCAGATCGGCTCGGGCTGGCTGGGCCGCATGGTCAACGGCCTGGGCGAGCCGATCGACGGCCTCGGCAAGCTGTCCGGCGACTTCCCGCTCGAAGCGCTGCCGCCGCGCATCCATCCCTTGAAGAAAAAGCCGGTCACCGAGGCGCTCGACGTCGGCGTGCGCGCCATCAACGCCATGCTGACCCTGGGCAAGGGCCAGCGGGTCGGCCTGATGGCCGGCTCCGGCGTCGGCAAGTCCGTGCTGCTGGGCCTGATGACCCGGCAGACCGTGGCCGACGTGGTGGTGGTCGGCCTGATCGGCGAGCGCTCGCGCGAGGTGCGCGAATTCGTCGACATGTCGCTCGGCAAGGAAGGCTTGTCGAAGGCGGTGCTGGTGATCGCCCCGGCCGACGAGAGCCCGCTGATGCGCATCATGGCCACCGAGCTGTGCCACTCGATCGCCGCCCACTACCGCGACCAGGGCAAGCACGTGCTGCTGCTGGTCGATTCGCTGACCCGCTACGCGATGGCGCTGCGCGAAGTGGCGCTGGCGCTGGGCGAGCCGCCGGCCACCAAGGGCTATCCGCCGTCGGTGTTCTCGGCGCTGCCGCAATTGATCGAATCGGCCGGCAACGGCGAAAACCAGACCGGCAGCATGAGCGCGATCTACACCGTGCTGGCCGAGGGCGACGACCAGCAAGACCCGGTGGTCGACACCGCGCGCGCCGTGCTCGACGGCCACATCGTCATGACCCGCGAACTGGCCGACCGCGGCCACTATCCGGCGATCGACATCGCCTCCTCGATCAGCCGCTGCATGAGCCAGGTCATCACCCACGAGCACCTGATGGCGGCCCGCGCGCTCAAGGCCAGCATGGCGCGCCACGACCGCGTGCGCGACCTGATCCCGCTCGGCGCCTATGTGCCGGGCGCCGATCCGGTCACCGACAAGGCGGTGCAACTGCATCCCCGGGTCGAGGATTTCCTGTGCCAGGGTACCAAGGAAGAGGCGCCCTTCGCGCCGTGCATCCACCAACTTGAAAAGCTGATGACATGAGCCACCACAACATCCGTAACCTGACCACGCTCGTGGCCCTGCGCAACACCGAGGTGGAGCGCCTGCAGACCGAGCTGGCGGAAAAGGAAAGTTTGCGCGAGCGTTATCAAAAAAACCTGGAGCGCCTGACCGGGCTCTACACCAACAGCGGCCCCAGCGGCAACCTGCACCCCGCGCTGGCCGGCAACTGCGGCAACTACAAGCAGGCCGTGATGCAAATGGCCGACAGCCACCGGCTCGACCTGCACATGCACGAGGCCGACATGGCGGTGTCGCAGCAGCAGCTCAACGCGGCCTGGGCCAAGCGCGAGGTACTGGGCAAGGTGCTGGTCAAGCAGCAAAAGGTGGTGCTGGCCCAGCAAAGTGTGCAGGAACGCAAGCAACATGATGAATTGGCAACCCAACTATGGTTGCGCGGCCAGAAATAAGCGCGGCGCCCCGCGCGCGCCGAAAAAATAGTTGAGAATATTTTCATAGGGAAACGATTAGGGTCGCCTTATATCAGGGTACACTTCAATCATCCTTTCCAGGAGCACGATCATGGCAGTTATCAGCAGTCCGACCTACGACCCGACCACGACCGCCACCAACCTGGCCAACGCCTATGTGGCGCCGACCAAGGCGATACTGGACATGCAGACGGCCAAGGCCAAGGCCACCGACAGCGGGCTGACCACGCTGGGCTCGGCGCTGAGCGCCTTCCAGAGCGCGCTGCGCGGCTTGGCCAGCGCCACCAGCAGCGTCACCGCCGTGGCCGCCACCTTCAGCAACAGCGCGGTGGCCAACGCCAGCGCCAACTCGAACGCGGTGGCGGGCACCTACTCGTTCTACGTGGAACAGCTGGCCACCGCCGGCCAGGTCTCGTACAACGTCGCCGACAGCGCCGCCACCAACGCCGGCGCCATGAACGTGGTGCTGGCCGACGGCTCCACCTTCCAGGTCGACCTGGCCAATGCCGACAGCAATATGGACGGCGCCTTGTCGGCCAAGGAAATCGCCGCCGCCGTCAATGTCGCCGCCGGCAACAATTCGCGCATCACCGCCTCGACGCTGACCGTCAACGGCAGCACCAAGCTGGTGCTGTCGTCGACCCAGACCGGCGCCGACAACGCCGTGGCGTCGATCGACGTCAGCGGTCTGGCCGATGCCGGCCTGCAGGCCGATCTGTCGGCGCCGACCACGCTGACGGCGGCCAACGACGCCATAGTCTGGCTCGGCGGCCAGACCGGCACCAAGTTGCAGCAGGCCTCGAACACCTACAATGTGATCGACAACGTCAGCTTTACCGTGACCCAGGCGCAGACGGTCGGCGCCGCTCCGGTCACGCTGACGGTGGCGGCCGACACCAGCGGCACGGTGGCCAATGTGCAGAAGTTCGTCGATGCCTACAACACGCTGCTGGGCGCGATCAACGGCTTGACGGCGCCGGGCGACCACACGCCGAGCTCGGCCACCGACAGCAGCCCGCGCTCGGAAGACGCGGCGTTCTACAACGACGCCGGCGTGACGGCGCTGCGCGACCGCCTCAATACCGCGCTGCGCGCCGTCACCGGCGGCAAGTCGCTGATCAGCTTTGGCATCGCGGCCAAGCGCGACGGTACGCTGGCGGTCGACTCGACCCGCCTCAACAAGGCGGTGGCCGCCAATCCGGGCACGCTCGACACGCTGTTCGGCCGCGCCGGCATCGGCGTCGAAAGCGGCGTGCTGGGCGCGATCGACACCGTGGTCACCGGCTGGACCACGGCCGGCAGCGGCCTGCTGTCGGCGCGCCAGCTGGCCACCAGCAAGTTGCAAAGCGACCTGGCGACGCGCCAGGTCACCGTGCAGAATCAGTTCGACAATGCCTACAAGCGCTATCTGGCGCAGTTCTCGGCGCTGCAACAGCTGCAGTCGACGATGACCAGCACGTCGAACATGTTTACGGCGATGTTCTCATCGTCCAATAGCTAACGCGCCGTCCGGCGCGACGCGACCCCTATTACGGTGAACCCCATGTTGAACCAGGAAGCCTACAGCAGTTACCACTCCACCAACCTGGACGCCCAGGTGGCGCGGGCCTCGCCGATCGAACTGGTGCTGGTGCTGACCGACGGTTTGCTCGAGGAGCTGGCGCGCGCGCGCGGCCACGTGGTCGGCAAGCGCTACGAGCTCAAGGCCAATAGCCTGAACAAGTGCACCGACATCATCAACGGTCTGGCCAGCTCGCTCGACTTCGACAACGGCGGCGAAGTGGTGGAAAACCTCGGCCGCCTGTACGACTACTGCGCCGGCCGCCTGTACACCGCCGGCGTCAGCCTGGACCCGACCATCATCGACGAAGTGACGACCTTGCTGACCACGATCAAAAAGGGCTGGCTGGGCGTACAGGCCAAAAATGGATAGGCAACGCACGCTGCTGCAAATGGGGCAAAAGATGCGCGCCGCCATCGCCGCCGAGGACTGGAAGCTGCTGGCGGCGATGAACACCCTGATGGCCACCGCCCTGCCGCAGATGGCGGCCCAGGGCGCATGGAGCGGCAGCGAATGGGCCGCCCTGTCGGTCCTGCGTCAGATACATGAGGAAGCAGTGCGCACATGCAACGCCGCCACCGAGGACCTCGCGCGGCGGCTGCATGAAATGCAAGCCAACAAAGAGGGCTGGCTGGCCTATGCGCTAGACAGCGAACAGTTAGAAACCGGAATCCAAGCATGACCATGACCACCTCCAGCGCCACCGCCGCGGCCAAAGCCGCGAAAGCCGAACTGACCGCGCCGATCGCCGCCAACCATGGCGGCCGCGACAGCATGCCGACGCCGGCGCCCAGCCCTAACGCCGCCTACAACGGCGGCCGGGTTCCGCCCAAGGCCGCGCCGCTGACCGGCAACAACAAGCCTCAGTTGGCCAGCAACCAGCCCAAGCCCACCGCGGCGCCCCGCAGCGCCACGTCGTCCGGCCAGAACGACCCGGTCAGCTATCCGGGCCGCGACCAGGCCGAGCCGGCCACCGATGAAGCCCAGTCCGGCGCGCCGCTGTTCGCCCAGCTGCTGCAACTGGCCGACCCGCTGCTGCTCGGCCCGCAAACCGGCGAGACCGACAGCGGCGCCGACGGTTCCGCCGACGGTTCCGCCGACGGTTCCGCCGACGCTGCCGCCGCCACGGCCGCCACCGCGGCCAACGCCAACGCCGCCACGCTGGTGCCGGCCATGTTCAACGCGCTGCAGGCCAGCGCTGCGCCGCAGGCCGCGCCGGTCGCGGGCGCCGACAGCGCCGCCCCGGTGCGCACCGACGCCGTCGGCGCCACTTCGACGCTGAACAGCGCCGTCACCCGCCTGAACCTGGCGGCCGCCGGCGTGGCCGTCAGCGCCGCCCCGGCTGCGGCCCCGGCCCCCGCCCCGCTGCCGGCCACGCTGGCCGCCCCGGCCGCCCCGGCCGCGAGCGACGATGGCGCCGCCCTCGCCTCTGCCGCCGCCGCTGCGCCAGCCCCGGTCGCGCTCAGCGCGATCCCGGCCGGCACGCCGCAAACCATCTATGCCATGGCCAACAGCGCCGCGCTCGGCGCCCAGGTCCAGCAAGCCCGGTCGGATGCGCCGGCCTCGGCCCCGCTGCCGGCCCCGGCCAGCGCGGCGCCGGTCGCCGCGCCGCAAAACCTTTACGCCACAGCCAACAACGCCGCGCTCGGCGCGCGGGGCCAGCGGAGTCTGTCGGATGCAGCGGCACCGGCACCGGCCGCCAGCCCCGCGCCTGCCGCCGCCGACGCCGCGCCGTCCCAGCTCGCCGCCCCCTTGCCGGCCGCCGTCGGCGCCGCCTTCACGCCGGCGCTGCCGCGCGTGGCGCCGCGCGGCGCCGAACCCGCCGCCACCGGCACGCCCGAGCTCGGCAACGCGACCACCGCCGCGGCCGCCACCGCCAAGGACGATGGCATGCCCCGCAGCAGCGCGCCGGCGCCGGCGCCGGTCGGCGGCGGCGTCAGCTTCAGCCAGAACACCCAGGCCGCCACGCCGGCCGCCGCCGTGGTCAAGCTGGCCGGCGCGCCGGAGCAGTGGCAGCAGCCGCTGCGCGACGCGCTGGGCGACCGCCTGCAAGTACAGCTGCAACGCAATAACGACCACGCCGTGATCCGCCTGGAACCGCCGAACATGGGCAGCATCGAGATCTCGATCCGCCACAGCGCCGGCGCGCTGCAGGTGAACCTGAGCGCCAACCACAGCGAAGTGCTGCGCCAGCTCAACGCCATCGGCGACAGCGTGCGCCAGGACTTGTCGACCCGCCAGTTCGCCGACGTCTCGGTGACGGTGTCGTCGTCGCGCGCCCAGGCCCAGGCCGACAGCGGCGGACGCAACGGCCAGCAGCGCGAGCAGGAAGAAGGCCGCACGCCGGGCCGCGCCCTGTCGGACGACGACAGCACCACCTTTGCCATGACGTCCGAACGGGAGTAATCAGTAGATGAAGAACATGAAATTGATCATAACGCTGGTGCTGGTGGCCGTGTTAGGCGCAGCAGTGGCCGGCGGCGCAGTCTGGTACCTGTCCAAGGGCAAAGATGAGCCGGCGGCCGATGGCAAGCCGGCCAAAGCCGCGCCCAAGAGGGAAGTCAAGGAAGACAAGTCGGCGCCGAAGTACCTGACGGTCGATAAGGTGGTCATCATGCTCAAGCGCCAGCCGGGCGACACGCTGAGCCATTACATGTCGGCCGACCTGGTGATCACCACCACCGAGAAGAAAGAGAAGGAAGCCAAGGAACAATTGCCGCTGTTGCGCAGCGTGGCGGTGCGCACGCTGTCCAACCTGCCGATGGCCACCGCGCAAGTGATGACGATCGACCAGTTCGCAGCCGAACTGAACAAGGCTTTCGAGGCCACCTACGAGCATGAGGACCGGGAAAAGCCGTTTTCCGAAGTCATGATTGGCAAGCTCATCATTGAGTAAGCTGCAACCGGCACGGCAAGCATGAAGACGAGTGGTGCGACCAGTGGAGCGGGCATGGCCTATATAGAGCAATATGCGGACGCTTACGCCGAAAGTTATGGCGAAGCCGGCGGCACGCCGGCGGCGCACAGCGTGGCCGACGAGCAAAAACACCTGCTGTCGTACGCGCCCCTGGTCAAGCGCATCGTACGCCAGCTCAATTCGCAGATCGCCGGCGCCATCGACCGCGACGACATGGAGCAGATCGGCCTGATGGGTCTGCTCGAAGCGCTGCGCCGCTACGGCGAACCCGACGGCGCCTTCGGCAGCTACGCCAGCCTGCGGGTGCGCGGCGCCATCCTCGACGAACTGCGGCGCCAGGACTGGCGCCCGCGCGCGGTGCGCCAGCAAAGCCACAAGCTGCGCGACGGCGTGCGCGCCCTGACCCGCAGCCTCGGGCACGAACCGAGCGAACAGGAAATCATGAGCGCGCTGAACCTGAGCTCGGAAGCCTACCAGGCTTACCAGATGGACGAGAACGCCGAGCTGATCGCCAGCTTCGACGAAGTGCTGCAAGAGAGCGTCAGCAACGACAGCGCCCCCAGCCCGGAAGACCAGCTGATGATACGGCGCAGCCTGGAACAGGCGCTGCGCGGGCTCGACGAGCGCGAGCAGCGGGTGGTGCAGATGTATTACGAATTCGAGCTCAGCTACAAAGAAATCGCCGCCGTGCTGGACTTGACCGACGCCCGCGTCTGTCAGCTCAACAAGGCGGCGCTGGGCAAGATGAAGGCAGTATTGCAAAGCGCCTGATCCAGAGCGGGCGCGGGGCAAGATTAGAAAAATGACGCGGAAAGGCGAATCATCATGCAGCAAATTGTCGGCATACTCATAGTTTTAGGCAGCGTCTTCGGCGGCTTCTTCATGATGGGGGGCGCCTTCCATCAGATCTGGCAGCCGATCGAACTGATCGTGATTGCCGGCGCCGGTTTCGGCGCGCTGGTGATCGGCAATCCCAGCCATGTGCTGAAGGAGGCGGTCACCCAGATCAAGAAGATCGTGTTCCGCAAAAAATACGATTCCGAATTCCAGCGCCAGTTGCTGCTGCTGATGTACGAGCTGCTGCAGCTGGCCGCCGGCGGCCTGAAGGCGCTCGACGCCCACGTCGAGGCGCCCAAGGACAGCCCGCTGTTCCAGCGCTACCCGCGCGTGCTGGAAGAACCCAAGCTGCTGGCCTTCATCGTCGACAACTTCCGCCTGATGGCCATGGGCAAGATCAACGCGCACGAGCTCGAAGGCGTGCTGGAGCAGGAACTGGAAGCCATCCATACCGAGCTCGAGCAGCCGGCCAAATCGCTGGCCAAGATCGGCGAGGCGATGCCGGGCTTCGGCATCCTGGCTGCCGTGCTGGGCATCGTGATCACCATGAACACCGTCAGCGAAGGCGCGACCTCGGGCGAGATCGCCGAGCACGTCGGCGCCGCCATGGTCGGCACCTTCATCGGCATCTTCTTCTGCTACGGCATCCTCGACCCGATTTCCAGCATGATGAAGCAGCTGGTCAGCCAGGAGGCGTCCAACAAGGAAACCGTCAAGGTGGTGCTGGTGACCCACGTGGCCGGCAAGCCGCCGCTGCTGGCGATCGACGCCGGCCGCCGTCTGGTGCAGCTCAACATCAAGCCGAGCTTCGCCCAGCTGGAACGCTGGATTAACGACCTCGAAGGCCGCGACAGCGCCCCGGCCGAAGACAGCTCGCGCAGAGGAGGCCGCGGTGCTAAAGTCGCATGACAAGGGCCATGAGCAAACCATCGTCAAGCGCGGCGGTGGCAAGCACAAGCACGACGACCACGGCGGCGCCTGGAAGGTGGCGTTCGCCGACTTCTGCCTGGCGCTGATGTGTTTGTTCCTGGTGCTGTGGCTGATGGCGGCGCGTAACTTCGAGTCGCTGGAGCAGATCCTGACCGAGGCCGACGGCGCCAAGACCGACCAGGGCAAGGGCGTCATGCCGGAGCAGGTGGGCGGCCCGCGCGGCAGCCTGATCGACCGCTTCCCGATGCCGCACACCGGCAGCACCGAGGAGCCGGGCGACGCCAAGGCCAAGGGCGAGGCCCACACCAAGGTCACCGGCGATGCGCAGCCCATCGTCGAACCGGCCAAGGTCAAGTACGACAGCCCGAGCGACCTGGCGGCGCTGTCCAGGGCGCTGACCAAGATGAGCGCCGAGGCCGGCCTGACCAGCAACCTGGAATCGGTGATCACGCCCTACGGCTTGCGCGTGATGCTGCACGACACCGACCGCCAGGGCATGTTCGTGCGCGGCTCGGCGGTGCCGACCGACAAGTTCCGCGCCCTGCTGCGCAAGATGGGGCCGCTGTTCCGGCAGATGGAAAACCAGATGCTGATCGTCGGCCACACCGATTCGCTGCAATACGCCGACCGCAGCTACGCCGCCTTCTCCAACTGGACCTTGTCGGCCAACCGCGCGATGTCGGCCCGCTCGCAGCTGCTGGCCGGCAGCATGAACCCGGAATCGGTGCTGCAGGTGGTCGGCATGGCCGACCGCGCGCCGCTCGACACCAAGCGCGCCGACGCCGGCGTCAACCGCCGCATCGAGTTGCTGATTTTAACCACGGCCCAGGCCAAATCGATCGCCGGCATGTTCGGCATGCCCGAAACCAGCAACGCGCTGACCGAGGACGTCGACACCGCCTTGCCGGACGCCAGCCTGCTGGAAAAACTGCGCGCCAAGCTCGGCGGCGACAGCCCGCTGCGCGACCCGCGCCACAAGAAATAAGACGTCCACCGTATGGAAACCAAGCCAAGCAGAGGCACACGTATGAGAATCTCGACAGGAAGTCCGGACGGCGTCGCCGTCCAGCGGGTGGCGGAAGCGGCGCCGGCCGAAGCGGCCGAGGCCGTCGCCGCGCCGGCGCCGCAGGCGCCCTTGCAATCGGCGGTGCTGCAGCCGGCCTTGCGGGCGATGCGCGAGATGCCGGAAATCGACCAGGAAAAAGTCGACTTGCTGCGCGACGCGCTGGCCAAGGGCGAGCTGCCGTTCGACGCCGCCAAGCTGGCCGGCCTGGTGCAGCGCTTCCACGGGAGCGAGAAGTGAACACCTTGTACCCGGCCGGCGCCGCGCCGGCCACCCGCCAGGACGCCATGCGCCTGCTGCTGGCCGGCATCGCCGACGATCTGCTGGCCTACCGCGACCTGCGCGCCCTGCTGGAACAGCAATTCGACGCCGCCGTGCGCCACCAGGGTCCGCAGCTGGCCGCCGTGGCCGAGGCGATTTCCACCCTGGTCGACGTGATGCAGCAGCGCCGCACGCAGCGCGTGGCGCTGGTACAACGTTTATTGGGACCAACATCGACCATGTTGCAGGCATTTGCCTTGCTGAAAAATGCGGCACGGGAGAGAATGGAAGCTGACTGGGCAATCCTGGAACAGATGGTGATCGAATGCAAGCGTCTGGGCAAGCGCAATAGCGACTTGCTGGTAGAACAGTACAGCATCATGCAGCGCGTGCTGCATGGCGAGGAGCAGATTTATGCACCAGCTTGACCGGATGCAATCGACCGCACCCACGGCTGCAACCGTCTCGAACATGAGCGCCAGCCGCCCCACCGCGGCGCTGGGCGCTGTCGCCTCGTCCGCGGGCTTCGCCGCCACCTTCGAGCAAGTCCAGCGCGATGTCAGCACCTTCATCGCGCAGGGCGGCGGCTTCAGCGCCTCGTACTCGTCCTCGTCCTCTGCCGCCGCCACGCCGGCCATGAGCCTGCAGGCGATGGCGCTGCGCCACCAGGGCGCCGGCGCGATCGCCGGCGGCGCCGACACCGGGCTGCAGCAGCAATTCCTGGCCTCGATCAAGCCCTGGGCCGAGGAAACCGCCGGCAAGCTCGGCGTCTCGCCCGACGTGGTGGCCGCGCACGCGGCGCTGGAATCGGGCTGGGGCCGCAATCCGCTGCGCCAGGGCGGCGCCGACAGCAACAACCTGTTCGGCCTGAAGGCCGGCGGCGGCTGGCAGGGCGCGGTCGCGGCCGCCAGCACCACGGAATTCGAACACGGCGCCATGCTGAAGAAAGTGGAACGCTTCCGCAGCTATCCGGACACCGCCAGCGCCTTCCGCGACTACGCGGACATGCTCACCAGCAATCCTCGCTACCAGGGCGCGCTCAACACCGGCAGCGACGCCCGCGCCTTCGCGCTAGGGTTGGCGCAAGGCGGCTATGCCACCGACCCCAACTACGCTGACAAACTCAGCAAACTGGCCGCGCAGCTGCAACGCGGCGCCAGCACCCTCACTGCGTCGGGGAATTAGTGGACACGGGCATATCGACCGGCTCCACCGTCGCCGCGCCCGTCACCCTGGCACGGATCACGACGCCGTTGGCGTTGCGCACCCGCACCACGTCGCCGCGGGCGCCGCTGTCGAGCGCCTCGCCCGCCATGCTGACCTCGATCTGCTCGCGCCTGGCCACCATGCGCACCGCGTCGTTGCGCTTGACCAGGGTCGGCGCGGCCAGCAAGGCCATGTGCAACACCTCGCCGCCGCGCAGCGCGCGCCGCCCGCTCAGGCCCACCACTTCCCGCAGGTCGGACACGCTGTCGGCCAGGGTGGAGATGTCGTGGCGCTCCAGCAACACGTCGTCGTCGGTCAATACCTTGCCTGATGGCACATCGCTGGCCATGACGGCGATGCGCGCCGAGATCTGCGTGCGCACCACGAACTCATATCGCCAGCCTTCGGCGCCGTCGCAGACGGCGGCGAAACGCATGCGGCTGGGCAGCCGCGTATCGAGCGCCTCGACCGTCACAGCCTGCCCGCAGGCGGCCAGCGGCCGGCTGCCGCGCACCACGTTCAATACGAATTTCGGCTCCACCAGGCCGCTGCTGACGGCCCAGCGCCGCACATGGGCGCGCGCGGCCGCCTCCACCGCCAGCGGCACCTGTTCGGCAGCGGTCGGGCCGGGGGCGGAAAAAGCCGCAGAAAATGGAGTGCAAAACAGCAACATTGCACTCAAAGCGGTTACAATAATTTTGTTGAACATGGGCAATACCTCTACTATGATGCCGGGAGCCGGAACGTCGCGGGCGCATGCTGCGCCCGGGCGCCATTCTACCCCGGCGCCGGCGGTTTTCACTCATGTAACAACGTTTTACAGCAATGCCTACACAGGGGAAGAACATGGCGATTAATTTCAAAGACGCAGTGGGCCTGCATGCCGACGCGCTGCATCTGCGGGCCGAGCGCACCCGCATCCTGGCCTCCAACATCGCCAATGAAAACACGCCAGGCTTCCAGGCGCGCGACATGGACTTCGGCGCCACCCTGGCCAACGCCCAGGCCGAGGCCAGCGGCGACATCGGCGGCGACGAGGACAGCGCCATGCTGTACCGCGTGCCCTTCCACCCCACCCGCGACGGCAACACGGTCGAGATCGGCGTCGAGCAGGCGGCGTTCTCGCAGAACGCCTCCGACTTCCAGACCAGCCTGACCTTCGTCAACATGAGCCTCAAGGGCCTGGCCAAAGCCATCAACGGTCAATAAGGAGCGCGAGATGTCGTTCAAGAATATTTCAGAGATCGCCGGTTCGGCGATGGCCGCCCAGTCGGTGCGCCTCAATACCATCGCCAGCAACCTGGCCAACGCCGATTCCGTGGCCGGCACCGAAGCCGACACCTACCGCGCCCGCAAGCCGGTGTTTGCCGCCGTCATGGGCGACAGCATCGGCGACATCGGCAGCGCCGGCGGCAAGGTGCAGGTGCTCGACGTGGTCGAGTCGAGCGAGCCGTTGCGCAAGGTCTACGAGCCGGGCCACCCGATGGCCAACGCCGACGGCATGGTGTTCTACCCCAACGTCAACCAGGTGGCCGAAATGACCGACATGATGTCGGCCTCGCGCGCCTTCGAGACCAATGTCGAAGTACTGGGTCGCATCCGCACGATGCAGCAATCCCTCCTCAAACTCGGTGAAGGTTAAGCCATGACAGTGAGTCTCCTCAACAACGGCGCCGGCACGGCCGCCGCCGCCGGCGCCGGCGCCAACATCACCGGCAACGGCGCCAGCGCGACCTCGGACATGTTCACCAAGCTGCTGGTGGCGCAAATCAAGAACCAGGACCCGCTGTCGCCGACCGATCCGGCCCAGTTCGTCCAGCAGCTGACCCAGCTGTCACAGACCGAATCGCTGCAGAACCTGGCCAGCCTGACCAGCGCCAACGCCAGCGTGCTGCAAAGCATGCAGGTGCTGGCCCTGGGCGCCCAGGTCGGCGCCGACGTCATGGCCGAGACCGGCACGCTGAGCACCGACGGCGTCACCAAGGTCAGCGGCCAGATGACCCTGGGCGCGACCAGCACCACCACCCGCGTGGTGCTGACCGGCGCCGACGGCGGCAAGCATTACGTCAACCTCGGCACGACCGCCGCCGGCACGGTGCCGTTCGCCATCGACCCGACCGCGCTGGGCTTGCCCGCCGGCAGCTACAGCATGACGGTCGAAACCAGCACCAAGGAAAACCCGCCGGTCGACCTGCAGGGCCGCCTGAACAGCGTGCGCCTGGCCGCCAGCGGCAGCGTCGTCCTGAACATCGGCAACATCGGCGAAGTCGCGCCGACCGCCATCACCGCTTTCAACGGTAAATCCACCGCTTCCGCCACTCAATCTAGTCTCTAAGAAAGGACTCCATCATGAGTTTCGATATCGCATTGTCTGGCATCCAGGCCATTAACGAAGCGCTGGACGTCACCAGCCACAACATCGCCAACGCCGGCACCTACGGCTACAAGGCGTCGCGCGCCAACTTCTCGTCGCTGGTGGCGGGCAACCAGCTGACCGGCGTCAAAGTCGGTTCGACCACCCAGAACATCGGCCTGTCGGGCGGCATCCTCAACACCGGCCGCACGCTGGACGCCTCGATCAACGGCGCCGGCTTCTTCATGGTCAAGGACAGCAGCAACACCATCAACTACACCCGGGTCGGCATCTTCAACACCTCGCTGGACGGCTACCTGACCGACGCCTCCGGCCGCAAGGTGCAGGGCGCAACCATCACGCCGCCGAGCACCCAGCCGGGCGCCCAGGGCGACATCACGATCCCGACCGGCCAGATTCCGGCCGTGCTCAGCGACAAGGTCAACTACGTCGGCAATCTGTCGGCCGACTGGCCGGTCACCGCCTTCGATCCCAGCGTCGTCACCCCGACCACGCCGCCCGACCCGTCCACGTTCAGCATGTCCAAGGCCTCGGTCATCTATGACACGCTGGGCGGCCAGCACACGCTGACCCAGTATTTCGGCACCACCGCGCCGGGCGAAGTGGCGGTCAACTACGTCATCGACGGCGTCCCGGCCGGCGCCACCGGGCTGTCGTTCTCGCCCAGCACCGGCCAGATGACCGCGCCCGACCCGAACGACCCGACCATCAAGGGCACGTTCGCGCTGGACCTGGGCGCCTTCGACTACGCGGCGGCCGGCTTCACCAGCGGCGCCACGCTGACCAATCCTGCCGCGGCCACCACCACCATGGCCATCAACTACACCGGCACCACCTATTTCGCCGGCGAGGCCACCACCTCGACCAACAGCGCCAACGGCTACGCCTCCGGCACCTTCGCCGGTGTCGACCTGGCCAAGGACGGCTCGGTGTACGCCAAGTACAGCAACGGCCAGAAGCAGCCGGTCGGCAAGCTGACGCTGGCCACCTTCCCCGACGAAGGCGCGCTGACCCAGGTCGACGACACCAGCTGGGTGCAGTCGCAGGGCTCGGGCACGCCGCTGATCAACTACGCCGGCGTCGGCATGACCGGCTCGCTCAACACCAGCTCGCTGGAACAGTCGAACGTCGACATCACCTCGGAACTGGTCGGCCTGATGACCTCGCAACGCAACTACCAGGCCAACTCCAAGGTCATCCAGACCGAGAGCCAGATGATGCAATCGCTGATGCAAGCGCTGTAAGGACCGCCATGGATGCCTTGATTTACACCGCCATGAGCGGGGCCGAACGGGCCCTGCGCGGCCAGCAGGTACACGCCAACAACCTGGCCAACATCGAAACCGGCGGCTTCCGCGCCAATATGGAGCTGTCGTCGGCGCAGACCGTCAACGGCTACGGCTACGACGACCGCCACATGTCGCAGCTGCAGGCGAACGCGGTGTCGACCCGCCAGGGCACGCTCAAGGCCACCGGCCGCGACCTCGACGTCGCCATCGACGGCAACGGTTTCTTCGCGGTGCAGGGACCGAGCGGCGAGGCCTACACCCGCGCCGGCGCCATGACGCTCGACGAGACCGGCACGCTGAAAATCAACGGCAACGTGGTGCTGGGCGAAGGCGGCCCGATCTCGCTGCCCGAGTACAGCAAGATCGCGGTCGGCGCCGACGGCACGGTGTCGATCCAGAGCCCCGGCACCACCACCATGCAGACCATCGACAAGCTCAAGCTGGTCAAGGCCGAAGCGTCGGAACTGACCAAGGACGAGGCCGGCCTGCTGGTGGCGCGCAGCGGCCAGCCGCTGGCGACCGACCCCACCGTGGTGGTCAAGCCCGGCCACCTGGAGGGCAGCAACGTCTCGGCGGTGGAGGAAATGGTCGCCACCATGAGCTTGAACCGCAGCTTTGAAATCCAGATGAAATTGTTCAAGGCCAGCGACTCGATGGCCGAAGCCGGTAACCGCCTGATCGGCGGCTGAGCCGGTCCACGTTACACAACCAGGAGCTATCATGAATCCAGCAATGTGGATCAGCAAAACCGGCGTGCAGGCGCAGGACGAAAAACTGCAGGCGATCGCCAACAACCTGGCCAACGCCAACACCGTCGGCTTCAAGCGCGACCGCGTGGTGTTCGAGGACCTGTTCTACTCGATCGAGCAGCAGCCCGGCACCCAGCGCGCCGACAACAACACCCTGGCGCCGTCCGGCGTGCAGCTCGGCAACGGCGTGCACATGGTGGGCACGCAAAAAGTCTTCAGCCAGGGCTCGCTGCAAACCACCGGCAACCAGCTCGACCTGGCGGTGATGGGCAACGGCTTCCTGTCGGTGCGCCAGCCCAACGGCGAGACCGCCTACACCCGCGCCGGCCAGCTGCAGGTCGACGCCAACGGCATCCTGGTCAACGCCCACGGCCTGCCGCTGATCCCGCAGATCACCGTGCCGGCCAACGCCACCTCGCTGACCATCGGCGAGGACGGCGTGGTCTCGGCCACGCTGGCCGGCAACACCAGCGCCAGCCAGCTGGGCCAGCTGACCCTGACCAGCTTCATCAACCCGACCGGCCTGCTGGCCCTGGGCGAGAACCTGTTCGCGGAAACGCCGTCCAGCGGCACGCCGACCGAAGGCAAGCCGGGCGACGCCCAGTGGGGCAAGCTCAAGCAAGGCGCGCTGGAAGGCTCGAACGTGCAGGTGGTCGAGGAAATGGTCGACATGATCGCCGCCCAGCGCACCTACGAGATGAACACCAAGGTGCTGTCGGCGGCCGACAATATGCTGCAATACCTGTCGCAGGCAGCGCGCTGATGAAGCCGATGCCGCCGATCCGCTCCGCACTGGCCGTGGCGCTGTCCGCCTTGGCCGCGCTGCTGGCCGGCTGCGCCGCACTGCAGCCGCCGCCGGTGCGGCCCGGCCCGTCCGACGAGCCGCCCGGCGTGTCGCGCGTGGTCGGCCCGAAAGGCACCTCGGGCGGCGTCTACAGCGCCGACCTGGGCCTGTCGCTGACCTCGGACAGCCGCGCCTTCCGGGTCGGCGATGTGGTCACCGTCAACCTGCAGGAAACCACCCAGGCCAGCAAGAAGGCCGGCACCAGCTATTCCAAGAATTCGGCCGACAACATCGTTGCCCCCAACCTGCTGGGCAAGACCTTCGGCAAGGCCGCGCTCGGCCTGGGCGCCTCCAACACCTTCGCCGGCGACGCCACCAGCACCCAGCAGAACGCCCTGACCGGCGCCATCACCGTGATCGTGCAGGAAGTGCTGCCGAACGGCCTGCTGCGTGTGGCCGGCGAAAAGACCCTGACCCTGAACCAGGGCGAGGAATTCGTCCGCTTGCGCGGCTACCTGCGCGCGGCCGACATCGACGCCGACAACCAGGTGTCGTCGCTGCGCATCGCCAACGCCCGCATCGCCTACTCGGCGCAAGGCACGCTGGCCGACACGCAATCGGCCGGCTGGCTGTCGCGCTTCTTCAATGGCCCGCTGATGCCGTTTTGAACGGCCGACGTTTTTGATAGGGTGAACCCATGAATTTCCGCACGCGCCTCCATTCCCTGCACCGCCTGCTGGCCCTGCCGCTGGCCTTTTGTGTGGCCCTGGGCGCCGCCCTGCCGGCGCAGGCCGCGCAAGTGCTGCGCAACCTGGTGGCCGTCGAAGGCATGCGCGACAATCCGCTGGTCGGCTACGGCCTGGTGGTCGGCCTGAACGGCAGCGGCGACTCGACCCAGGTCAAGTTCGCCAGCCAGTCGGTGATCAATATGCTCAAGCAGTTCGGCGTCAAGGTGCCCGACGGCACCGACGCCAAGTCGAAGAACGTCGCCACCGTGATGGTGTCGGCGGTGTTCCCGCCCGGCTACCGCAAGGGCCAGAACATCGACGTCGTGGTCTCGTCGATGGGCGACGCCAAGAGCTTGCGCGGTGGCGCCCTGCTGCTGACGCCGCTGCGCGCGGCCGACAACGAGGTGTATGCGCTGGCCCAGGGCAATGTGGTGGTGGGCGGCTTCAGCGCCGCCGGCAAGAGCGGCTCCTCGGTCACGGTCAACACCCCGACCTCCGGTCGCATCCCGAACGGCGCCGCGATCGAGCGCGAGATCGCCAGCGATTTCGCCACCAAGCCGACCGTGCGCCTGTCCTTGCACCACCCGCACTTCCAGACCGCGATCAATATCGTCGACACCATCAACCATCGCTTCGGCGACATCGCCACCACCACCGACGCCACCAGCATCGACGTGGTGGCCCCGGCCAACCCGACCCAGCGCGTGGCCTTCATGGCCAAGCTCGAGGCGCTGGCTATCGACGTCGGCGAGGATGCGCCCAAGGTGGTGTTCAATTCGCGCACCGGCACGGTGGTGATCGCCGACGGCCTGCGGGTGCGCGCCGCCGCCGTCACCCACGGCGCGCTGAAGGTGGTGATTTCCGAATCGACCAAGGTCAGCCAGCCGAACGCCCTGGCCCAGGGCAACACCGTGGCCACGCCGCAGTCGCAGGTCAGCGTCGACCAGGGCTCGGGCCAGATGTTCAAGTGGCCGGCCGGCGCCAAGCTGCAATCGATCATCGACGTCATCAACAGCCTGGGCGCCTCGCCGGACGACATCATGGCGATCCTGCAGGCGCTCGACCAGGCCGGCGCCATCGAAGGCGAACTGGTCGTCATCTAAGGATAGCCCATGAACTTCGACCCCAGCAAATTCGACGGCAGCACCATGCGCCTCGGCGTGGCCGACCAGCTCGGCGGGACGCCGCTGGCGGCCGCGCCCGCCAGCGGTGGCGGCGCCGATCCCGCGATTGATCCGAAATACCGCGCCAAGGCCACCGAGGCGGCGGTCAAGTTCGAGAGCTTCTTCATCGGCCACATGCTGCACCAGATGCGCGCCGGCACCCGCGCGCTGTCCTCCGAGGACAGCGTGTTCAAGGACAAGATCAACGAGGACATGCTGGACATGGCCGACAACCAGGTGGCCGACCAGCTGGCCGGCCAGCGCGCCTTCGGCGTGGCCGACGCCATCTTGCGCCAGCTGCTGCCACCAGCCAGCGCGCCGGTGGCGATGCAGGCCGGCCTGCCGCGCCGGGCGGCCGTGAGTGTTGCCGAGCCGCAAAATATTCCCGCCGTGCTTAATCCGGCGCAATAAACGGTCGCCCTTTACAGTTAACGGACCAGTGGACCCCGGGTAAGCACTGCAAGCGACTGGTCCTCCGGCCTTCACCAGGAAAGACCCTTGCAATATGAGCATCTCTTACAACGCACTGTCCGGCGCCCTGGCCGCCCAGGCCGCCCTGAACACGGTCAGCCAGAACATCGCCAACTCGCAGACCAAGGGCTATACCCGCCAGGGCGTGCTGCTGCAGGCGCTGGCCGGCGACGGCTCCGGCAAAAGTCCCGGCAATGGCGTGCAGGTGGGCTCGCTGCTGCGCTTCAGCGACGCGTATAAAACCCAGCAGATGTGGCGCGCGGCGTCCGACCTGGGCCAGCATACCCAGATCCAGCCCTACCTGACGCAGATGGAAAAAGTCATGAGCGATGACAAGTCCAGCCTCAGCTACGGCATCGACAACTTCTTCAAGGCGCTCAACGCGGCCGGCGTCGATCCGACCTCGACCCCGCTGCGCCAGCAGGTGATCACCGCCGCCGACTCGATGTCGCAGCAGTTCAACAGCATCTACAACGTCACCGCCAACCAGCTGATCTCGGTGCAGCAGCAGCGCTCGGCCATCCTGCCGGGGCTGAACCAGTCACTCGCCGGGATCGCCGCGCTCAACCAGCAGATCATCACTACCGGCGCCAACGGCGCCAACACCTCGCCGCTGATCGATCAGCGCGAACAGCTGATCGATAGTGTCGCTTCGCAAGTGGCGGTGGAAGTGATCAACAATCCGGACGGCACCGCCAGCGTCTCGCTCAAGAGCGGCCAGCCGCTGGTGGTCAGCAATCTGTCGGCCCGCCTGGCCTTCGACACCAGCAGCGGCGTGCAGCAGCTGAACCTGAGCTTCGCCGGCACCACCTTCAAGCTGGACGACACCAAGGTCGGCGGCCAGCTGGGCGGCCTGGCCAGCTACCAGGAAAACACCCTGAAGCCGCTGCAAACCTCGATCGCCGAGATCGCCGAGCAGATGTCGACCAAGATCAACAACCAGCTGGCGGCCGGCCTGACCAGCCTCGGCGTGCCCGGCACGGCGCTGCTGGCGTTCAATCCGACCAGCGCCACCGGCCTGCTGCAAGTGGTCGGCGGCTTCAAGACCGGCGACCTGGCCTTCTCCAGCGACGGCACGCCGGGCGACAGCGGCAACCTGCAGCAACTGGTGGCCATCAAGGGCCAGCCGATCACCCTGACCACGCTCGGCAGCGTGCTGCTGGGCGACGCCGACACCCAGCTGGTGGGCAAGCTGGGCATCGACAGCGCGCAAAACCAGGCGCAGATGAACACCGCCACCACGGTGCGCCAGCAGTCCGAGGACGACTGGAAATCGACCAGCGCGGTCAACACCGACGAGGAGGCGATCAACCTGGTCGAGTTCCAGAATATGTACCAGGCCAACATGAAGGTGATCGCGGTCGCCAACACGCTGTTTGACGCCACCTTGCAAATGTTCGGTTAAGGAGAGCCCGTATGCGCATCGCCACCAGCCAGTTCCAGGCCACCATGAACCGCGGTCTGCAGGACAACCAGAGCCATCTGGCCCAGATCACCGCCCAAATGGCTTCCGGCAACAAGATCCAGTTGCCGTCGGACGACCCGGTCACCAATGTACGGCTGTCGCGCCTGACCCGCGAGGAAGCCATCGTCGGCCAGTACCGCGACAACATCGCCGCCGTCAAGATCCGCCTGACGACCAATGAGACCTATCTGCAGAGCATGGTCAACGACATCACCCAGAGCCATGACTTGCTGGTGTGGGCTTCCGACGGCGGCAACTCCAGCGCCGACCTGGGCTCGATGATCAACTCGATGTCGGCGCTGCGCGACAGCATGCTCTACAGCGCCAACGAAAAGGACCAGGAAGGCCGCTACGTATTCTCCGGCACGCAGACCGACACCCCGGCCATCAGCTACGACGCCACGGCGGCGGTGGGCGCGCGCTACAGCTACACCGGCAACAGCGGCGCCCAGCAGGTGGTGGTGGGCAACGGCATCACCCAGACGGCCAACGTCAACCTGTCCGGCCTGGAGTCGCTGCTGAACCTGATGGACAGCACCATCGCCGAACTGAGCGCGCCGGGCGTTAACGTCAGCTCGCCGTCGCTGCAGGCGGCGCTGAAGGCGAATATGGATGGCGCCGCCGCCGGCCTGGACGCCATTTCAGGCAAGGTCGCCGACCTCGGCGGCGCGCAAAACGTCATGAGCACGCTCGACGGCAACCACGCCAACGTCAGCCTGTCGAACCAAGCCGCGATGCTGGACCTGGGCCAGCTCGACTACGGCGACGCCGCGACCCAGCTGAACGGCTATAATCTGGCCCTGCAATCGTCCTACAAGGCCTATTCCAAGATCAGCAACCTGTCGCTGTTCAACATCCTGTAACTTCAGACCGAGCACCGTATGCAAATCTCGCCCAATGCCACGCCCACCGTCATTGTTCCTGGCAACGCCAGCAATGCCAGCGCGGTGGACGGCACCTCGCTGGGGCTCAATGGCGAGAACGCGGCCACGGCCACGCCGGTCACGCCGACGCCGAATTCGGCGGCGCCGCTGCGCCGCGGCCTGAACAACTGGGACCAGCCGCTGCAGGGCGACATCTCCGGCGCCCAGCAGGCGCTCGACTTCCTCGAACAAAGCGCGGCCCAGCTGCGCAACCTGAAGGCCGACCTCAGCGCCCGCCTGGCCAGCCGCCAGCGCGCCGACGGCAGCCTGGACGCGCGCGTGCGCCAGTTCAGCAACAGCTGGCGCAACCGCAGCGCGGCCTCGGGCGGCACCCTGGACGCCCGCCTCAAATTCAGCAACAAGACCAGCACCACCCGCTTCACGGTGCGCGGCATGAACATCGGCAACCTGCGCAACGGCGGCCGCGAAGTGCTGGCGATCTCGCTGGGTGGCGGCCAGAACCTGCGCTCGGTGGTGCTGGAGCCCGGCCTGTCGGACGACGAGATCGCCCGGCGCTTCGACGACGCGCTGGCGCCCAGCGGCGTGCGCGCCGACCTCAACGAGGAAGGCCAGCTGGAATTCACCACCGCCGAATCGTCGTGGGCCAATATCCGCGACACCATCGCGGTGCAGGGCGGCGGCATCCGCTTCCCGACCGGCCAGCTGAACCGCGTGAAGGCCGAGGCCGAGGCGCCGGCCGTCGATCCCGACAGCTGGCAAACCTCGGACATGGACGCCATCCGCTCGACCCTGCAGCAAGTGGTGCAGGCGCTGGCGCAGGTGGAACAGGCGATCGCCTCGGTGCACACCGCGCTCAACCAGGTCAGCGCGCGGGTCCAGAGCGCCACGCCCAAGGACACCACCGCCGGCATGGACCAGGTGGCGCAGAATTTCGTCTCGACCGCCAGGCAGCCCGGCTACCAGTCGCTGCTGTCGATCACCTCGGCGCTGGCGGGCATCAGCCGCGAGCGCGTGATCTCGCTGCTGAGCCTGCGCTAGGCGGGCCGTCCCGCGTCACGCCATCGCCAGCCGCGGCAGCCCGCGCCTGGCCAGCTCGGTCAACTGCTCGGCCGGCAAGGCTTGCGCATACACAAAGCCCTGCGCATAGTCGCAGCCGGCCAGCGCCAGCAAGGCGCTCTGGGCCGCCGTCTCCACGCCCTCCGCCACCACCCTCAGCCCCAGCTTGTGGGCCATGACGATCAGCGCCTCGCACATCGCCAGGTCGCCGCTGTCGACCGCCAGGTGCTGGATGAAGCTGTGGTCCAGCTTGAGCAGGTCGATGCCGAAGTGCTTCAGGTGCGACAGCGAGGAATAGCCGGTGCCGAAGTTGTCCAGCGCCACCTGCAAGCCCATCTCGCGCAGCTCGCGCAGGCGGTCGGCGACCTTGGCCATGCCGTCCATCAGCACCCCTTCGGTGATCTCGATGACGATGCTGCGCGGCGCCAGCTGCAGCTCGGCCGCGTAGTTGAGCCAGCCGACATACAGCGCGGTGTCGCCGCGGAACTGCGCCGCCGACTGGTTGATGCTGACCTGGAATCCCGGCCCCAGCTCGTCCTGCCAGCGGCGCGCCTGCAGGGCCGCCTGGCGGAACACCCAGTCGCCGATCTCCATCATCAGCCCGCCGGCCTCGGCATGGGCCAGGAATTCGGCCGGGGCCAGCAGGCCGCGCTGCGGATGGCGCCAGCGCAGCAGCGCCTCGGCCCGCTCGATGGTGCCGCTCTGCAGGTTGACGATGGGCTGGAAGTACAGCTCGAACTGCCGCTGCGCCAGCGCCGAGCGCAAGTCCAGCGTGATCTGCTGGCGCGCCTGCGCCGCCAGCTGCAGGTCGGCCGTGAAGTAGCTGTAGCGGTTGCGGCCCGATTGCTTGGCCGCGTACATGGCCTGGTCGGCATGGCGCAGCAAGTCTTCCGGCGCCACCGCGTCCGACGGATACAGGGCGATGCCGATGCTGGCCGAGATCGACGCATTAGCCGCGCCCAGCGCGAACGGCCGGTTCAGCAGCGCCAGCATGGTCTGCGTGATGCGCTCGATGCCGGCGGCCTGCTCGATGCCGGCCAGGATCACGGTGAACTCGTCGCCGCCCAGCCGCGCCACCGTGTCCGAGCCGCGCACGCAGGCGCCGATGCGGCGCGCCGCCTCCACCAGCAGGGTGTCGCCATGCGCGTGGCCGAGGCTGTCGTTGACCTGCTTGAAGCCGTCCAGGTCGATGAACAGCAGCGCCAGCTGCAGGCCCTCGCGCTGCGCCTTCTTGAGCTCCTGGCCCAGCCGGTCCTGGAACATATGGCGGTTGGGCAGCTCCGTCAGCTCGTCGAAATTGGCCTGGTGCCAGATGCGCTCGGTGGTCGCGCGGTGCTCGGTGATGTCGGTCACCAGCGCCAGCGCGCCCAGGTAGGTGCCCTCGGCGTCGAAGATGGGGTTGGTGGCCAGCGTGGCCCACAGCTCGCTGCCATCCTTGCGCAGGAATTTGAATTCGTGGCGCTCGGCCAGGCCCTGCTGGCGGCGCGCGATGTTGCGCTCCAGGATGGCGCGGCCTTCGTCGTCCATGAAGCCCACCAGCGGCTGGTCCAGCATTTCCTCGACGCCGTAGCCCAGCATGTGCGCCATCTTGGGATTGACAAAGCTGGTGCGGGCGGCGGCGTCGATTTCCCAGATGCCCTCCTCGGCGCTGTGGACGATGCGGCGGAAGCGTTCCTCGCTGCGCTCCAGCGCCGCCAGCTTGCCCTCGGCCAGCTCCAGCACCACGCGGATCGCCTGGCCGCTGCTGTCGGCGCTGGCGCGCAAGGTGACCGGGAAACCCTGCTGGTTGCGCGCGCGCGTCATCTGCAGCGCGCATTGTTCGGGGTGCTGGCTGTTGAGCGCAAGGCGCACGAAACGGTCGAAGTCGTCATGGAAACGGGGCGCGATAAACTGCCGCAGCGGCACCTTGGCCGGATTGTTGCGCGGCAGGCCCAGCAGGTCGGCCGCCACCACATTCATTTGCAAAATGGTGGTGTCGAAGCCGAGCACGAAATAGCCGACCGGCGCCAACAGGTAGACATCGTTGAAATAGGCTTGCTCCGCGCTGAGCTCGTCGGCCGAGGGCAATGCGGCGAACGGCTCCATCGCCGCGCCTTCGTCCATGATAGCCATGCTGGTGAGCCCGTCGATGCGGGCCGCAGAGATAGGCTGCCGGCCGCCATGCAATTCGGTATTGTGCGTAGGCTTCTCCATACCACCCCTTTGCGTAGGTATTCAGACTAGCATTTAAGGCGCGCACTGTCGAGCGAACGGCGACGCCTCAACGGTGCGCGCGGTTCAAGCGTTGTTCTGCGCGCCGCTGCAGCGCTTCAAACAGCAGGCTCAGGGCCCAATAGATGAGGGCGGCGGCCAGGTACAACGGCAGCGGCCGGAAGGTGGTCGCGATCACTTCCTTGGTCGACAACATCAGTTCGGTCATGGTGATGACGGAAACCAGCGAGGTATCCTTGATCAGGCTGATCAGCGTATTGCTCATGGCCGGCACCGCGATGCGCAGCGCCTGCGGCAGCACCACGTGGTACAGCGTGGGCCAGTAGCCCAGTCCCAGGCTGAAGCTGGCCGCCCATTGCCCCTTGCTGACCGCGCCGATCGCGCCGCGCAGGCTTTCGGACAGGAAGGCGCCGGCGTTCAGGCTCAGCGCGAGGATGCCGGCCGTCACCGGCGTGAATTCGATGCCGATGCTGGGCAGGCCGTAATAGATGACGAACATCTGCACCAGCAGCGGCGTGCCGCGCATCAGGCTGACATACACGCTGGCCGGCCAGCGCAACACACGGTAGGGCAGGATGCGCAGCACCGCCACCGGGAAGCCGATCAGCAGCCCACCCAGCATCGAAGCCATGGCGAAGATCACCGTATAGCCGGCGCCGCGCAACATGACCGGCGCGGCCTCTTGCAGCAGCTCCAGCAGCCCCTGCCAGTCCATGCTCAGGGCGCCTTGCTGACGTCAGTGCCGAACCATTTCAGCGAGATCGCTTTCAGGCTGCCATCGGCGGCGGCATCGGCCAGCGCCTTGTTCAGCGCCTGCTTGAACAGGGGGTTGCCTTTCTGGAAGGGGATGCCCATGCGCTCGACCGCGCCCACCTGCGCGCCGGCCTTGATCGGCAGCCTGGAAATCTTTAACAGATAGGCCGACATCAGGCTGTCGTTGAGCGCCGCGTCGAGGCGGCCGTTGGCCAGGTCGGACATGGTGTCCGGCGCCGCCGCGTAGCTGCGCACCTCGATGCCCGGCACCGCCTTGGCCTGCTGCTCGTAGACGCTGCCCTGCCCCACGCCCAGCTTCTTGCCTTTCAGGTCGGCCAGCGTCTTATAGCTGGCCTGCTCATTCTTGCGCACGATCAGCTGCGGCATCGAGTAAATATACGGCACGGTAAAGTCGAACGCCAGCTCGCGCTTGGGATTGATGCCGACCTGCGAGATGATCACATCGTATTTATTGGCCGACAGCCCGGCCAGGATGCTGGCCCACTCGCTGCTGACGAATTCCACTTTCACGCCCAGCTTGCCGGCCAGCAGACGCGCCACATCGACGTCGTAGCCGGCCAGTTCGCCGCTCTTCTGGTCTTTGTAGTTGAACGGCGGATACGTGCCCTCCAACGCCACCTTGAGCGCGCCGCGCGCCTTGACCGTGGCCAGCAGGTCGGCCGCCGAGGCCGGCACGGCGGCGGCGGCCAACGTCAACGCCAACAGCGCGCCTTGCGCCAGCTTGAAAGTGAAATCACGTTTATGCATGGAGTTCCTTATAAAAATGGCAGGCGCTACCAGGCGCCCATGCGGCGGCGCAGGCCGAAATCATGGCCCGCGACCAGGATGGAACTGGCGATCAGGCCGCTCAGTCCTATCATCAACTGTACCAGTTTATCGTCCGGCAGTACCCACAGCCGGCCCGGCGGCGCCTCGTCCACGCGCGCGGCCGCCATGATCAGCGGCGCCACCCATTGCGCATCGGGCGTAACATCGAGGATCAGGGCGCCGTCCTGCGTGGTCTGCATATAGATCTCGCCGCCCTCGGCCAGCGTGAAGCAGACGCCATAGCCGGTTTCATTCTTGGCGATGTGTTCCTGCAGGCTGAGATCGTGCTCGGCGATCCACAGTTCCACATCGGCCGGGGTTTCCAGCCCGCTCCACGGCACCGGACGGAAACGCGGTGGCGCAGGCTTGTCATCGTCTTGCATAGTCGTCCTGTTTTGCTTGCAAAGTTGCTTCGAAGTTGTTTACCAAGCGCCAGTTTAATCGATGGGAGGAGTGCCCCATGAAATATAAATACCCCTACGGCCCCGGACGCCTTGAATACGAGTCCGAGTTCACCCGGTTTTTAAACGACTACCTGCGCCAGCACCCGGAAGTGCGGCGCGACCAGCAGCTGGGATGGCGCATTTTTTGGGAGCGGCCGGTCGATCCGGGCAGCATAGACCGCGAGCGCAAGGCCGAACTGAAGCCGACTGTCTATCACTCGTATTTTTACGAGTGAAGCTCAGCCCTTCCAGGTGCGCTTGAGACCGGTATCCGCGTGGATCCAGCCGCCGCGCGGACCGCTGCGGTAGTAGAAGCCGACGCCGCCCTGGCGGAAGCTCTTGACCAGGCCGCCCAAGACTTCGGAGTTCAGGCTGGCCAGGCGGATGTCGGCGGCGCGGCCTTGGATGTGCAGCGACTGGCGCGCGGCCGGCACGCCGGCTTCGCGCAGCTTCTGGTTCGAGGCCCGGGTGCGGTAGCCGGACAGGATTTCCAGCGGCGTCTCGATGCCGTAGCGCGCCACGAAAGCTTGCGTGCCCCACAGCGTTTCAAACAGCTTGGGATCGATGGGCGCGGTTTCCTTGCCGTTGACGTCGCGCAGCAAGTGGCACAAGTCCTGGTAGGCCGAATCGATGATTTCGCCGTCCTTCCAGTACAGCAGCTTGGCGCGCTCGCCCGAGGCCGGTCGCACCACGTCGATGGTGCGCGGCTTGAGCCAGAACTCCAGGTCCAGCGCTTGCGCGTCGAAGATGTCCGGAGGTGGCTCCAGCTCGCCGAAGCCGGCAGGCGCGCTGGCGGCCGGCCTGGCCCGGGCCACGGCGCCGGACGCGGCCGGATGCGGCGCGTGTTTCGGCGCAGCTGCCGTGTTGTGTTGAACCGTGGCGCGGGAGGCGCACCCTATCAGCGGCACCGATAAAAAACTCGCTCCCGCCAAGCCCAAACCTTGCTGTAAAAAATTTCTGCGCGTTGCCATAACTTACCCGTGAAAACCAATAGGGACACTATAGCGTATGCAGAGGGAAATGAAAAAGGAAACAGGCCCGGTTTCCCCAAAAAAACGGGCGCCGCCAGATGCTAACGGCACGCCAGCAGTACGACTTGCTCGGGTACGAAACGGCCATCGGACAGGCTCCGCGACGGCACCACCCTCGTCACCGAAGCGCTCACGTTCTGATCGTCATGCCGCGCGACTTCCATTTCAGTTGCCGGTCCAGCGCCACGTAATTATTGCGGCCGGTGCAGACGCTGACTGGAAGCGGCAGCGGCGCCGCTGCGGCGCCAGCAATGGGAACTGGAGATTTGCTGCTGCGCGGCCTTACAAGGGATTGCAGTTGCAGAAGCGCTTGCGCTTGCTGCCGTCCGGCGCCTCGGCGCCGGCGTCCAGCTGCTTCCAGAAGAACACGGTCTCCACGCCATACGGCGAGCGCACCTTGCCGGCATCCACATAGCCGCGCCGGGCGAAGAAATCCCGGCCGGTGGCGGTGCTGTGCAATTGCAGCGCCTTCACGCCCCAGCTGCACGCCTGCTCCTCCATGCGCGCCAGCAGCGCCTTGCCGACGCCTTGACGGCGCGCTTCCGGCAACAGATAGCACAAGGCCAGCTTGCCGGCGCCGGTCAGCAGCGCGACGCCGACGACCACGCCTTCGCTCAGCGCGACCAGCGAAAAATTCGTCGGCGAACTGAACCAGTTCGCCACCATCTGCGGCGTTTTATTGCCTAGCCAGGCGTCAAGGATGGCGGGATCGTTTTTATGATCCAGGTCGCAGCATTCCGTGATCGAACGACGCAACACGGTGCATGCCGCATCCGCATCAGTCGACGCAGCGATACGAATTTCAAGACTCCGAATTTCAAGACTCATGTACGCTCACAAATATTCCCGATAGCAAAAATGAAGCGCTACGCCGTCATCCCGCGCGCCTTCTTCCGTGCCTGAAACCCACTATACACCAAGCAGCAAAAGCCGTTGCGGGCACGCCCGATTGACTCCGCAGCCCAGTGGTCGGCCCTGTTTTTGCCCACGAATGTTTTCAAAAATCATAATGCGGTTTCTACTGAAAACCTCGTGGCAAACATCCTGCTAAGCATAGTACGAAAAATTCGTATCTTTTCCGGGCGAAATTTTACACCATGGGCGCCTGTTATCACGAAAGCTCAGTATGACCACTAAACCAGGACATCGATGCCGTCCACGGTCTCAGGGCTTTCTTGCATGGGGGGGGCAAGACTGCTCCCTCCTTGAAAATAAATGGAATCTTGGAGTTACATTCAATAGACGAGAAACCACTTTAATGTTATCTTCTATCCTCAGGAAATATTGCCGCATAGCTAGACTAGTTTTGCGCCGCGTCAACTGCTGACGCCCGATACACTCCTTTCTCCCAAGAATACCTAACATGCTCAAGAAAATTGTTGCTGTATTGCTGAGTTCGTTTACCGCGGCTGCGCTCGCGGTGCCGCTCGGCTCGCAGTCGGTGCTGGTCGTCGAAGACGGCACCGGCAAAGTGCTGCTCGAAAAAAATTCCAATGTCCAAGTACCGATCGCTTCGCTGACCAAGCTGATGACCGCAATGGTGGTGCTCGATTCCAAGCCGGACATGGATGCCCCCATCAGCATCGACAAGACCGACGTCGACATGCTCAAGCACAGCGCCTCGCGGGTGCCGGTCGGCGCCAAGATCGCCCGCCGCGACGTTCTGCAACTGGCCCTGATGTCATCTGACAACCGTGCCGCCGCGTCGCTGGCGCGCACCTATCCAGGGGGCCCTGCCGCGTTCAAACTGGCGGTCAACGCCAAGATCAAGGCGCTGGGTTTGACCCAGACCGTGATCGAGGAACCGACCGGCCTGTCGCCGAATAACCGCTCGACCGCGACCGATCTGGTCAAGATGGCAACCGCCGCCTCGGCCTACCCGGACATCCGCCGCATCACCACCGACACCAAGGACGTGATCACCATCAAGGGCCGCCAGGTGGAGTACCACAATACCAACCGACTAGTCGGCGCCAAGGGTTGGGATGTCGGCCTGTCGAAGACCGGCTACACCGAAGAAGCCGGCCGCTGCCTGATCATGCGCTTCAAGTCGGCCGGCAAGCATGCCACCTTGGTGTTGCTCAATGCCAAGGCCAACTCGGCCCGTTTGATGGATGCATTCAACATCCGCCGCTTCATTGCCGGCCCGGCCGGGGAACCAAAAGTCATGAAGGCCTCGGTCACCCGCCACAAGAAAGCCGCCAAATCGGCCAAGCGCCACCGCCGCGCAACTTGATCTTTTCAGCCCGCCACAGCGACAACCGGACCCGAGGGTCCGGTTTTTTTGTCCTCGGCAAGCCAGTTTTTGGTGTTTATAAGCTAATTATTAGCATGATTTGACGATAACAATGCCTTGAACAGGCATCGTAGCGAGGGACTAGTTGCCGAGCAGCGTACGCAGGCCGCTGGCGCGCTGGGTGCGCTGGGCGATGGCGTCGAGCAGCACCTGGCCGTTCGGCGTGAGTAACGTGAAGTAGTCGCGCGCGCGCGTGATGCCGGTGTAAATCAGCTCGCGCGCCAGCATGCCGCCGCTGTCTTTAGGCAACACCAACACCGTGTGCTGGAATTCGGAGCCTTGTGATTTATGCACCGTCATGGCAAACGCCGTCTCGACATTGCGTAGCCGTGTAGCAAGAACACTGCGCACATTGTCACCTTCCGAGAAGTAGACACGCAGCGCGCCGGGACGCGCCGGATCGGGCAAAGTCAGGCCGATATCGCCGTTGAAGACGCCGCTGCCGTAATCGTTGCGCGTGACCATGACCGGCCGGCCGACATACCATTCGCCGCTTCGCCGCAGCAATCCTGCCGACTGCAACCTTTGCTCGATGACATCATTCAATCCAGCAACACCCCACTCGCCCTCGCGCACCGCGCACAGAATCCGGAAGGTTTCAAAGCTGGTCAGCACGGATTTCACCCATGCAAGATGTACGATCTCATCGCCTTCCGGGACACCGATCTTGATCATCTTGAGATAAGCCTGGTAGCCGCCGGCGGCGCCAGCGCGGCCAGCCAACGCCAGTTGCAGCAGGTCGGAAGACTGCGCAGGATCGATCCAGGCCACCTTGCCATCAGTGCTGTCACGCAAAACTTGTAGCGACGCGGCAGCATTTCCGGCATTCACGGCCAGCGCCAGCGCGCCGATCGGGCCGCCGAAACGCCGGCTTTCACGCAACATCACTGTCTGCTGAGCAATAGCCCCACCATCGCCGGCGAAGTTGTCGGGGATTTGCTGGCCGGCGCTTGCTTGTACGTATGACAAGGTTTCCGACTCATATCCGCCCGCCTCCGCGTTGTGGCACAGGTCGCCAAGGACCGCGCCCGCCTCCACCGAGGCCAGCTGATCCTTGTCGCCGAGCAAGATCAAGGTCGCCGTCCTCGGCAAGGCGGCCAGCAGCGCGGACATCATTTCCAGATGGATCATTGATGCCTCGTCAACAATCAACACATCGACTTCCAGTTGATTACCGGCATTGTGCTGGAAGGCGCGGGTATCCGGCCGGGCGCCAAGCAGGCTGTGCAGAGTGCGCGCCGGCCCCATGCGCGCCGCCAACTCGCGCAGCGGCAGCGCCGAGCCGACTTTTTCCGCCAGATCGTCCAGCGCGGTATCGATCGATTGCTTGAGGCGGGCCGCCGCCTTGCCGGTCGGCGCGGCCAAGGCCACACGAAGGCCGGACCGCCGGTCGCCGGCGGTGGCGAACAGCAAGGCCAGCAATCGTGCCACGGTGTAAGTCTTGCCCGTGCCGGGCCCGCCGGTAATAATGCCCAGCTTGCCGCGCATGGCCACCGCGCAGGCGATTTTTTGCCAGTCGGTAGCGCCGCCACGCGGCGCGTGCGGGAACAGGATATCCAGCCAGTGCCGCACGTCGGCGGTGCTGGTCTCGGCGTCGAGGGCGATCAGGCCGCCCAGCGCGCGGCCGCGCACGGCTTCGGCGACCAGCGTTTCATCGCGCCAATAGCGGCGCAAGTAGAGACGTTCCCCGTCCAGCACCAGCGGTTGCTGGAGATCCCTGCCGCCCACCGGCATCACCTGCTCGCAGCCCGCCAGCAGCGTGCGCCAGGCGTCAGCGCTCCCGGGCCAGGCGCCGGCCGCGTCACGCAGCGCGCGCCATTCATCGCCGGTCCAGCCCAGCTGCCCGGAGAGATCGTCCTGCAGCTCGTCGAGCATCAAACAACTGTGGCCGCGTCCTTCAAGCTCAGACAACAGCACACAAACCGCCATCAATTGCGGCGAACTGATGCCAACCGTAGCGATAAAGCGCGCAAACGCCCCACTCAGACGGCGCAGCTGGCCATTTTCGGTCAAGGCGTCAACCTGTTCGAACAGGGCGGCGGACGTTTCAATGCTCATGTGGTGCCTCTGCTTGCGTGACGCCGGACACATCCAGCAACCGGTCCAGCCCGTCCAGCAGCGCCGGATCGGGTTCTATCAGGTAGCAACCGCGCGTTTGCTGATTCGCAATGCCCCGCAAGAACAGGAAAATCGCGCCGCCCAGGTGCTCGGCAGGATCGTACCGGTCGCCCAGCCGGCTTTGCAGCAGCCGGTGCAGCGCCAGCATGTAGATCGCGCCCTGGATGTCGTAGCGATGCTCGGCCATCGCCGCCACCAGCGCCGGCTGGTGATAGGCGGCATCGCCCGCGCCCAGCGCGTTAGATTTGTAGTCCAGTACCCAGAACCGGCCTTGGTGCTCGAACACCAGGTCGGCGAAGCCTTTCAGCATGCCATGCAGCTGACGCTCCGGCAGCGCCGGCCGCGCCACGCCGCCCAGCAGATGGGTCGCGCACAGGCTATCGAGCGCGCCGGTGCTCAGGCGCTCGCTGGGGAACCAGAACTCCATCTCCGGCAGCGGCGCGGCGATGGCGCTCAGCGGCGCCCCCAGGTACGGCAGGCTGGTGCCGGCGATCTCGCGCAGCCACGCCAGCGTGTCCTCCAGGCGATTGCCCCAGCCGGCGCGCTCCACCCGCCGCGTCATGCGCGACTCGAAGTGCTCGTGATCGACGACGGCAAAGCCCTCCTGCCCCATCCACTCCAGCTGCTCGTGCAGGAAGTTACCCGGCACCGAGCCGCGCGGAAAGCGATGCCACGGCGCATCCTCCACGCGGTTCGACAACGCGATCGACGGCATGCCGGCGCCTTCCAGCAGGTTCTCCTGCAAGCCGTCGCGCGGCACCGGCAAGGACGATGCGCCGCTGCCGATGGTGCCGGTGGGACCGGTGCGCCGCGCCAGCGAACTGAAACTGCCCACCGACCAATCACGCTCGAAGCGGCCGGTGTAAAGCTGCGGCTCCAGCAACGGCGGGCGTTGTTCGACGCGGCTCAGGCGTGTGAACTGCTGCATCGCCATCTCCAGCGTCTCGATGCTGATGCCGTCGCAGCCTTTGCAGGCGTGGCCCCAACGCTCCATCATCAGGTCCGACGGCAGCGCTTCGCCGCCGGTCAGCAGGTAACCCAGCGCCGATTCATGCAGTGTGTTGTCGCCAGCCTTGCGCGCGGCCAGCGCCGTCACGCCCAGCCACAGGAAGTGGCGCGCCCGCGTCAGCGCCACGTACAGCAGGCGCAAGTCCTCCTGCAGGCGCGCGCGTTCGACCAGTTCCATCGCGGTGTCGGTCAGCGCCATGTCGATCTGGCGTACGCCATCCTCGTCGCTGAACTCGAAGAAGCTGCGGTTGCGCCGCTCCACCTTGCGCGCCGTGACGGCGAACGGCAGGTACACCAGCGGATACTCCAGGCCCTTCGATTTGTGGACGGTGACGACCTTCACCAGCTCCGCATCGCTTTCCAGGCGCAGCACGCGTTCGTCGCCCGCGCCCTCGCCGCCTTCGATCTGCTCGGCGAGCCAGCGTATCAGCGCCTGCTCGCCATCGAGTTGGCGGCTGGCCGATTGCAGCAGCTCCGCCAGATGCAGCAGATTGGTCAGGCGCCGCTCGCCGCCCGGCTGCTGGAGCAAGGCCGCCGGCAGTTTCAGTTCGTGGATGAAGCGGCGCAGCATCGCCAACACACCCTGCCGCTGCCATACGATGTGCAGCGCCTTCAATTGTTCGACGCGCGCTTCCCACGCCAGTTCGTCCGACGACAGCAGCGCCAGTTCCGCCAGCGGCAGGCCGGTGGTGCGGGTGGCGAAGGCGGCGCGCGCCAGGCCGCCGTCCAGCGGGCTGGCGACGGCCGACAACCAGCGCAGCACGTCGACCGCTTCCGCGCTGTCGGTGACGGAATCCTTGTCCGACAAATACACGCTGGCGACCTGGCGCCGTTGCAGCGCGCGGCGTATGGCCGCGGCCTCCTTGCGGTCGCGCACCAGCACCGCAATGTCTGCCGGTTGCAGGCGCACAAAGCCTTTCGGTCCTGCAAAGCCCGCGCGCTCGTCGTTGAGCTGCGCGACGATATGCTCGGCGCAGTGCCAGGCGAAGAATTCGCGGTAGCTGTCCGCTTTCAAGTCCTGCGTGGCGCTGCATGCGATAACCAGCGCCGGCACGTCGCCAGCTGTGTTGACCATGCGCTCGCCGCGCCCCTTGGCGTCGACCGCCTCGAACGGCAAGGGATTCACGCGCGTGCCGGGATCGCGGAAGCGGAAGGCGCCGCGTCCGAAGCCGCCTTCCGCAGGCTGGCCCTCGGCGTACATGAACAGGTGGTTGACCGCGTCCACCACCGGCTTGGTCGAGCGGTAGTTGGTGCCCAGCTGGTAATGGCGGCCAGTGGTGGCCAGGCGCGCGGACAGGTAGCTGTGGATGTCGGCGCCACGGAAGCCGTAGATCGACTGCTTCGGATCGCCGATCAGGAACAGGCCTGTCTCGGCATCGTTGTCCGCCACGCGATACAGCAGGTTGAAAATCTGGTACTGGTTGGGCGCCGTGTCCTGGAATTCGTCGACCATCGCCACCGGGTACTGGTCGGTGATGCGCTTGCGCAGCGCGGCCGCGTTCTCGCCTTGCAGCGCCGCATTCAGGCGATCCAGCATGTCGGCGAAGCCGAACTGGCGGCTGCGCTTCTTCAATTCGTCCATGCGCTTGGCCACCGCGCCGGCAGCGTGGCGGTACAGCGCGTGCGACAAGGGCTCGATGTCGTCCAGCGCCTTTTTCAGCGCTTCGATGGCGTCGAAATCGTCGGGGATCGAGGCGGTGTAGCCTTTCGAAAATGCGTCTTCGAGGCCGTGCGGCGTCAGGCGCTTCCAGGCGGTGTCCGAGATGCCGGGGATGACCATGGCGGTGTCCTCGGCCCAGGCGCGCAGGCCGTTGAACCAGGCCACCAGCGAATCGGCGCGCATCTTGTTGCCGTTGAAGCATTTGGGCGACAGCACGCGTTCGGCGGCGATCCATTGTTCCATGCGGTTGGCGCGATCGATCCATCCGGCCTTCAGGCCGGCCAATTGCGCCTGCTGCTCGCGCTGGACGGTGGTGATCAGTTCACCCAGCGATTCGATGCGCGCGCCTTCGCCGATGATGTCGGCGCGCTTGACCAGCTCCCGGATCGACTTCTTCAACGCGCCCACGTCGCCCCAGCATGACAGCAGCGCATCCAGCGATACGGCGTTGAGTGGATAGACCTGCTGCCGCCAGTAGTCGTGCGCGGCGTCTTCAAACAAGGCCTGCTCATCGCTGACCAGCTCCTCGTCGAACAGGCTGCCGCTGTCGAAGGCGTGCTCGCGCAGCATGCGCTGGCACCAGGCGTCGATGGTGAAAATCGCCGCCTCGTCCATCGTTTCCGCCGCCAGCATCAGGCGGTGCGCGGCTTGTTGCTGCTCGCTGTGGCTTGGATAGGATTCGAGGATGGCGTCCAGGTAATCGTCGCGCACCACGCCGCTGTCCGCGCCCAGGCCCATCGCCGAATAGCCGCGGAAGTAAGCCGCCGCCTCCACCAGCCGTTCGCGCACGCGGTTCGACAGCTCGCGCGTGGCGGCGCGGGTGAAGGTCATCACCAGGATATCGGCCGGCAGCAAGGGCCGGCCATAGGCGTTGTCGCCGCCGTGGCCCAGCACCAGCCGCACGTACAGGGCGGCGATGGTCCAGGTCTTGCCGGTGCCGGCGCTGGCCTCGATCAGGCGCGAGCCGTGCAGCGGGAAGCTCAAGGGGTCTAGCGAATTAGCGGTGCTGCTCATGCTGCGTCCTGGCCGTCTTGGGCGTCAATGGCGTCTATCGTAATGGAGTGTTCCAGCCAGTCGGCCAGCGGTCCGTAGAGCGCTTGCGAGACATCGGCAAAATCCGGCTCGGCGCTGAGTGCCGCAAAGTCCGGCCACAGGCGGGCCAGGCACAGGTCTTCGTTCTCGCCGGAGATCTCGAAACCGCCGTCGTACACGCCGCGCGGATCGCCCTCCCGGGCCAGCGCCAAGGCAGTCTTGCAGGCGGTCGGCAGGGGGCGGTTCATGCCGTCGCGCCACAGGCAGACCAGTTCCCGCAAGGCTTCCAGCGCGTCGGCCTGCGCCAGCGGCTTCATGGTGACGATGGCGTCGCGCGCCACCAGGAAGCCCTCGACCGGCATGCCGGCCGCCGACACCGCCAGCTGACGCAGCCACATGGCGATCAACTTGTCGCCGCGCGGCTTGCCCTGCTTGTCCGTGACCTTGGACGACATCTGCGCCAGCCAGACGGTCTCGCTGCCATTGCTGCGCAATTGGTCGATCCAGTCGTCGACCTGCACGCCGGCCAGCTGGAGGCTCAACGCCACCTTGGACGCCGCCAGCGGATAGCATTCGCGCAGCGTCAGCCAGGCGCAGCGCACCGGCACCAGCGCCTGCACCAGCTGGTGCTGGTACTGCTGGCCGATCAAACCTATCGGCAGCACGCCTTCGCGCGCCAGGCGTTCGGCGCGTTCGGTCATCTTGTCGTAGACCTGGTGGATCTCTTCCGCCTCGGCGCCGTCGTCCAGCATCGTATCTTCGAGCAGGTAGCGTTCCAGCGCGTTCAGCGAGAACGGCTCCTCGTCCTCGCCCACCAGCGCGGCGTCGCCGAACATCACGCCCAGGCGCTGGCGGAAGAAGAAGCGCACCGGCTGGCGCATGAAATTGGTCAGCGTCGACAGCTTTAGGCGGTACTTGTCGTCGATCTCGTAGGGCGGCAGCTCGGCGCCGGCTGTGTCGCCGGCCTCCTCGCCGTGCGCTTCGCGCCATTCGCGCGCGTAGGTCAGCAGGCCGCCGTCCTCGAAATAACGGCGGCTGAACGGCTGCAAGGCGTGCTCCGTGGTACGCGCGTGCAGGTGTTCTTCCTCCAGTTGCCAGCCGTTGACCAGATAATCGCGCAGCTGAGAGACCAGCACCGACGGCGGCTGCTCGCTGTTGTCGCGCACACTGCGTCCGACCCAGCTGATGTACAGCTTGTCGCGCGCGGCCAGCAGCGCTTCCAGCATCAGGTAGCGGTCGTCGTCGCGGCGCGAGCGGTCGCCCGGACGGGCCATGCCCGGCTGCGCCAGCAGGTCGAAGTCGGCCTTGGGCGCGCGGCGCGGGAAGTCGCCGTCATTCATGCCCAGCAGGCACACCACGCGGAACGGCACCGCGCGCATCGGCATCAGCGTGCAAAAGGTCACGCCGCCGGAGACGAATTGGTGGTTCAGCGTCGGCTCGTCCAGAAGGCCCAGCCACGCTTCGCGCAGCACGGCCAGCGGCACCGCCTCATCGTACTGCGCGCCTTCGCAAGTCTCCAGCCAGTTGTTGAGCGCATCGTCCAGATGCGCCAGCGTCAGACGGTCGCCCTCCTCGCCGGCTTTGAAAAAGGCCGCCAGCAGCGCGCGCGCCTGCACGCCCCACTCGGCCGGCGTATGCGACTGCGCCAGCACGGCGCGCCAGTGCAGCAGCGCTTCGACCATCTGCGCCAGCGAGCCGGCCAGCGCCGCATCCAGGCCGCCCACTTCACCATACGCCTCGATGCCGGCAAAGGCAGCATCGCCGCCGCTGGCGTAGCCGAGCAGCATGCGGCGCACGCCGAACAGCCAGGAATTCTGCTCGCCCGCCGCGCCGAGACCCAGGCCGGCTCGGTGTTCGGTATCCAGGCCCCAGCGCACGCCGGCGCCTTCGATCCACAGGCCCAGCGTCGGCAGGTCGTCCTCTTTCAAACCGAAGCGCGCGGCAAGCGCCGGCACGTCCAGCAGGTCGCGCACCTCGCTCTGGCGGCAGCGCTGCTGCGGCAAGCGCAGCAGCCACTCCAGCGCCACCAGCAGCGGATTGACGCTGCGGTCGTTGACGTCGCCGATTTCAAACGGGATGTAGCGCGGATCGCTGCGGCGGTGCTGCGCGAACACCGCGTGGATGGCGGCGGTGAAGGTGTCGATGTCCGGCACCATCACCACCACGTCGCGCGGACGCAGGCCGCTGGCGTCGGCGAACATGGCCAGCAACTGGTCGTGCAGCACCTCCACCTCACGCTGCACGCTGTGGGTGACATGGAATTCGATGGAGCGGTCGTCGTCCGGCGGCGGCACTTGCGGATGCTCGGACAGCGGCAGCAGGTCGCGGATGGCCGCCTGCACCTGCGACAGCAGGCTATCACCCTCGCCGCCGCTGAACAAATCGATGCGCAACGGTGCAGTATGATCGCCACCCGCGTCGTTTTCGGCTGCGGCGGCGGCCGACGCTTCGTCGAATTCGTCCAGCATGCGGATGAAATCGCGGCCCTGCCGCCCCCAGCTGGCCAACAGCGGATGGCTGTGCGCATGCAGCTCTTCCAGCGGGATCGCCCCCAGGTCCTGGCCGTTGCGCAGTTGCTGGCGGCGGTGCGCGCTGCGCAGCAGCTCGCGGCCTTCGATGATGTCGCCCCAATAGAACTGGCATGGATTGGGCACCGCCAGCAGCACCTGCGTGTAGCGCGACAGCGAGGCGAGCGCCTGCAAGCTTTGATACGGCAGCGCCGAGACGCCGAAGATCACGATGCGGCGCGGCAGGCGGCCCAGCGGTTCCTCGCCGGCGGCGCTGGCGCGTACGAATTCCGTGTGGACGGTGGCGCGGCCCAGCTCCCGCTCATGCGGTTCGACGTCGGCGATCACCGCGCGCCACAACTGGCCTTGCCAGCGCTGGTCTTCCGGCAGCGGGTGCGCCTCGTTGCGGGCGTTGCGCAATTGGTCACGGCCCTGGGCCCAGTCGTCGAGCCAGTCGGCGCGGTAGACCTGGTATTGATCGAACAAGTCGGCCAGGCGTTCGGCCAGCTGCAGCCGGCGTTCCGCCTCGCCGTCGGCCAGGAAGTGGCGCAGCGGCGTGAACACGGGATCGGCCAGCAAGGTGGGCAGCAGGCGCATCAGGCGCCAGGTCAGCGGCCCCTTGTCGAAGGCGGAGCGCACCGGCACGCGCTCGCGCCCCAGCATGCCGCGATAGGTTTCCCACAAAAAGCGCGCCGGCAGCGCCACGCGGGTGGCGGCGCAGACCCGCATTTCCTCGGCCAGCGCGATCTTCAGCCATTCGGCCACGCCGTTCGACTGCACCAGGATGGTTTCCGATTCGAGCGCCCCGAGCGGATGATTGCGCAGCCACTGGAACACCGCCGCGCGCAGCTGCTCCATTTGATTACCGTGCAAAATCAGCAGGCCGGGGGTGATGCTCGAATGCATAGGGCTCTTCGTTGGAATAGAGCCCGTATTATCGCTCTAGCCGGGGTCGTAGGCCAGCAGTTCCTGCTCCATGCGCTGGTTCAGCAGCGCCAGCATGGCATGCAGTTTTTGCACCAGCTGCCGGGCGTTGGCGCAATCGCCATCGTGACGCACGTTTTCCAGCGCCAGGCACAGGTTCCCGAAGCGCATCGCGCCCACCGCGCGCGCCGAGGATTTGATCCGATGTCCCAGTTCGGACAGCTGCGCCAGGTCTTCCTGCGCCAGCGCCGCGTCGACCTCGCGCAGGCCTTCGCGGGCGGAGTCCAGGAACAACATGGCGTACTTGCGCATCTTGTCGGCCTTGCCGCCGAAGGTCTGGGCCAGCGCGGCCACATCGAGCAGCTCCGCCTCAACCGGCACTGAAGCCGGCACCGACGGCACGGCCGCCTCGACCCGCGCCGCGGGTTGCTCCACGCCCTGCGCCATCGCGCGCAGCTGCCCTTGCAGCGGCGCGGCCGCGCCATCGGCCATGGTGAAGTACGACGGCGGCGGCGGCGCCAACGGCCGCGCGAAACTGGCCGTGCGCGCCCGTTGGCTCATCCACTTGGACAGCATATTGAACAGCAGCTTGGGCGCGATCGGCTTGGTGACAAATTCGTCCATGCCCGCCCCCAGGCAGCGCTCCTGGTCGTCGCGGCCGGCGTTGGCGGTCATCGCGATGATCAAGGTGGCCGACAGTTTTGGATGGGCGCGGATCAGGCGCGTGGTCTCGTAGCCGTCCATCACCGGCATCTGCACGTCCATCAGCACGCAATCGAAGCGCTCCTTGAGCAGCAGGTCGATCGCCTCCTTGCCGTTGTTGGCCACGCAGACGGTGGCGCCGGCGTCTTCCAGCAGCTCCTGGCCCACCTGCTGGCTGAAGATATTGTCCTCGACCAGCAGGATGGCGGCGCCGCGTATGCTGTCGAGCACATCCGGCTGCACCGATTCGTCGCTCGGTTGCAGCATGCTGACGCCCTTGGCCAGCCGCGCCGTGAACCAGAACGTGCTGCCGGCGCCGGGGTGGCTGTCGACGCCGACGCCGCCGCCCATCAGTTCCGCCAGCTGCTTGCTGATCACCAGTCCCAGGCCGGTGCCGCCGTAGCGGCGCGTGGTCGAGGTGTCGGCCTGGTGGAAGGACTGGAACAGCTGCTCCAGCTGGTCCGGCGACATGCCGATGCCGTGGTCCTCCACTTCGAAGCGCACCAGGATATGGCCGTCGCGTTCCCCCAGCGGCCGCGCGCGCACATAGACCTTGCCGTTTTCCGAAAACTTGATGGCGTTGCTGGTGAAGTTCAGCAGCACCTGCTCCAGCCGCAGCGGATCGCCGCGCAACTGCTGCGACAGTCCCGGCCAGATCTCGTACACCAGCTCCAGCCCCTTGGCCGCGGCGCTCTCGCCGAGCTGGCTGGACATATTGGACAGCAGCGAATCGAGCGAGAAGTCCAGCACCTCCAGGTCCATCTTGCCCGCTTCGATCTTGGAGAAGTCCAGGATGTCGTTGATGATGCCCAGCAGGTGCTGGCCCGAATGGTAGATCTTTTGCAGGTAGTCGCGCTGCTTCGGATGGGTGACCGATTTGAGCGCCAGGTGGGCCATGCCGATGATGCTGTTCATCGGCGTGCGGATCTCGTGGCTCATATTGGACAGGAAATCGCTCTTGGCCTGGTTGGCGGTGTCGGCTTCCTCCTTCAGCTGATGCAGCTCGGTGACGTCGGTCGACAGGCCGATGACGGCCGTGACGGCGCGGTCGATCTCGACCGGCACCTTGACGGTCCACAGGTGCTGCACCACGCCGTCGCGGCCCACGAACTGGGTCTCGCCGGAGCGCTTGACGTTGTCGGCGAACACCGGCCGCTCCTGCGCCCACGCGGCGTCGGCGACGGCGGCCGGCATCAGTTCGCGATCGAGCTTGCCGACGATCTGCTCCACCGGCAGCCCCATCGAGTCGGCCATCTTGGCGTTGACGTAGATGTAGCGGCGCTTCTGGTCCTTCATGTAGACGTGGGCGTCGACGTTGTTGAGCACCGTGTCGAGCAGCACGCCCTGCTTCAGCGCGCGCCGGCGCGAGGTGTACAGCACGAAGAAGTAACTGTACAGCAGCATGGTGCCGGCGAAGCCGGTCAGGCCGGCGACCCACGGGAAATACAGGTCGAAGTGCGTCAACAGCTCGGATTTCCTGACCTGGAACTGCGCCTTCCACAGGCTGCCGTTGAAATCGATCGGCAGCACCGACTCGAAATACCGGCTACGCTGCGCCACCGGAATGGGTGCCGCCTGCATCGAGCCGTTGTCGTTGAACAGCAGGCGGTCGGTCTTTTCGATCACCAGGCGGCGCTGTTCGATCTCCTTGCTGCCGTCGGCGTACAGCATCAGGTGCACCTGGCGCACCGTCATCTCGTCGATGGCGCCCTGCACCAGCTTGGGCACGCTGAAACCTATGCCGACCGAGCCCAGATAGGCGGCGCGGCGTCCCGCCACATCGGCCACCGGCATATTGCGGCGATAGACCGGCAGGCGGATGCCCAGGCCGATGTGCGGCGTCGGATGCTGGACCACGATGGGCTGGCCGGAAGCGCTGACCTGGCCACTGTCGCGCGAGGCCGCCACCAATTTGTCGACCAGCGGGTTGGCGACCACGTCGACGCCCATCTTCTCGCCCATCATCGACGCCGGCTCCAGGTAGGTCAGCACCGCGTAATGCGGCCGCCGGCCCGGCGGCTTGATGTCGAATTCCGGATAACCCTGCGGCGACATGCTGCGGTCCGCGCGCACGCGGGCGACGAAGGCGTCGCGCTGCGCGTCCGCGACCAGCGGCGCCCAGGTCACCGCCTCGATGGCCGGGAAGTGGCGCGGAATCTCCAGGCTGGCCACGTACTCGTGGAATTGCGGGCGTGTCAGGTCATCGCTGGTCTGGAACAGCGCCACCAGGCCGCGCGTCAGATCGGAATACGATTTGATGCGGGCCGAAATGCCGTACTGGGTGCTGCGCGCCAGGTTCTCGAAACGCTGGTTGGCATCGTCGTCGACGGTCCTGGCAGCGGTGCCGTACAGGGCCGCACCGACGGCCAGCGCCAACGCGCCGCCCGCCAGCCAGAACAACAGGCGGGGACTGCGGACAGCTTCCGTCGCGTTACCCGATTTGAGCATTCGCCATCACTTTAGGTCTATAAATTTGCGGAAAAATTTGCATCACAGCAGCATACTATTAATGCTGCCCGGGAACCAGTGAAACAATTGGAGAGAATTCGCCGATTTTCCGCACCAAATTCAAGGGAACCATATGCAGTAAGGCGCGCTCTAAAATGTGAGGTTGGCGATCTGCCGCCATTGCGGGAGACGCATCATGCGCGCACCATCCATGATAGCGGTATTTTTCATAGGCATCATTTGTATATCGACGAGCGGTCGTGCGACGACTGTTGACCACCACGAATTCGAAGCGTGGTTGGTGGCGCCGTTCCACGCCGACGCCCACGGCGAACGCACTCTGGCGCTGCATTTTTCCGCGCCCGACCCGCAGCCGGGCGACACCCTGCGCTGGCGCCTGGCCCTGCTGGCGCCGGGCGGCCGCACGCTGCGCAGCTGGCGCGGCGCCCATCCCATGACCGAGCCCGTCCACGACGTGACGCTACGCTGGCGCGCGCCGCCAACGCTGCGCCACGGCATCTACACGCTGCGCTTGCGCGCCAGCGCGGGCGCAGGTCCCGCCGTCGAACAAGCCTGGGGCGTGATGGTAGGAAAAAGTCCGACACCGGCGGCGTCCCTGCTGGCGCCGACGACGCTCGATGCCGCCCCCTACACCGTCTACCTCGGCAACCTGCACAGCCAGACCGGCCACAGCGACGGCGGTGGCGCCCTCGACCATTGCACCGGCGCGCAGGCGCCGCAAAGCGCCGCGTTCGGCCCCACCGACGCCTATGCCTATGCGTTCCAACACGGTCTGGATTTCCTGATGACGTCCGAACACAATCATATGTATGACGGTTCGGACGGCACCAACGCCGCCGCCGATCCGGCCGCCGCCAGGGCGCTGTACCGGAGCGGGCTGCAAGCGGCGGCCGCGTGGAACCAGGCGCATCCGGGCTTTGTCGCCGTCTACGGCCAGGAATGGGGCGTCATCAACCACGGCGGCCACCTCAACCTCCTCAACAGCGAGGAACTACTGGGCTGGGAGCGCAACGCCCTTGGCGAACTGGTCGCCGATACGGAAAGTCCCAAAGGCGACTATGGCTTTTTGTACAAATTGATGCGCGAACGCGGCTGGCTGGGCCAGTTCAACCATCCGCAGGGCGACCAGTTCGCCATCCTGGGCAAGCCGCTGGCCTGGAGCGCCGACGGCGACCAGGCCATGGTGTTGTGCGAGGTGATGAACAGCAGCGCCTTCTCGACCAGCAGCGACGAAACCGAAACCCATCTGAGCAACTACGAAGCGGCCTGCAACAAGCTGCTGGAGGCCGGCTACCACGTCGCCTTCAGCAGCGACCAGGACAATCATTGCGCCAACTGGGGCGCGTCCTACAGCAACCGCACCGGGGTGCTGATGCCGGCCGGCGCGCCGCCGGACGGCCCCGGCCTGCTGGCGGCGCTGCGCGAGCGCCGTGTATTTGCCACCATGGACAAGAACGCCAGGCTGATCCTGACCGCCAATGGCCACCTGATGGGAGAACGCTTTATCAATCGCGGCAAGCTGACGCTGCGAGCAAGCTACGCCAGCATCAGCGGGCATGGGGCCGTCGCCATCACCCTCTTCCACGGCGTGCCCGGTCGGAATGGCACGGTCGCCGCGCTCAGCAACACGGCCCGCAGCGTCGTCAAACCGGCCGCCGGCGAGCACTTTTATTACGCCAGGGTGACACAAGACGATGGAAAAATGCTGTGGAGCGCGCCGATCTGGGTCAGCCAGCGCGGCCACAATCGTGCGCGGCAAAGTATTGAACTACGATAATATTTTTACAGGTAAAAAATTTTCGCATGCCGATTGTCATATTGATAAAATGCTGTTTTAACCATCGTATGGTTAAGCGCAATTTTGCTTGACTCCCGGACATACAAGAGTATCTTTTCCCTTCCAGACACAGTGCGACCGCCCGACACCTCAACCGTTCAGCCAGCCGTGCCTATCCCAAAAGTCCTCCTCGTAAATGACGATCCGGCCAGCCTGTATGCGCTGGAAAGCCTGCTGTCCGAGGCCGCCGACCAGCATGTGTATCAGCTGTTGACGGCGGGCTCCGGCAAGGAGGCCTTGCGCCAGGTGCTGCTGCACGAATTCGCCGTGATCCTGCTCGACGTCAGCATGCCCGGCATGGATGGCTTCGAAACCGCCGAAGCCATCCACTCGCACCCGCGTTCGGCCGGCGTGCCGATCATCTTCATCACCGCGCACCACGCGGACGAGATGAACCGCCTCAAGGCCTATCAGGAAGGCGCGGCCGATTACCTGTTCACGCCGGTGATACCGCAGATCCTGCAAGCGAAGGTGGCGGTGTTCGTCGAGATGACCAAGAAGAATATCCAGCTGCGCAAAAAGAGCGAGCAGCTGGCGCGCCTGAACCAGGACCTGCGGGTGCAGCGACTGCAAGACCTGGAGCGCATCAACGCCGAGCTGGAACACGAGATCAAGGACCGCAAGCAGGCCGAGTTGCGCGCCCACGAGCTGTCCACCCGCGACGCGCTGACCAACCTGGTCAACCGCCGCGCGCTGATCCAGCAACTGGAACACGCGGTGGCCACCTCGGACCGCAGCGGCACCGGCTTCGCGCTGCTGTTCCTCGACCTCGATAAATTCAAGCATATCAACGACAGCTACGGCCACGAGGCCGGCGACGAGCTGCTGCGCCAGGTCGCGGCGCGGCTGACGGCGGCGGTGCGCGTGGCCGACGTGGTGGCGCGGCTGGGCGGCGACGAATTCGTGGTGCTGATCGAAGGCCGTGCGGCGGCGGCCAACGCCGCGCGCGTGGCGCGCAAGATCGAACTCGCGTTCGCCCTGCCCTTCGACATCGCCGGCCATCGATTGAAGACGGCGGCCAGCATCGGCATCGCCATCTATCCGCAGGACGGCAACAACGCGCAGACGCTGATGAAGAACGCCGATACCGCGATGTACCACGCAAAGCAAAACGACGCCGGCCCGGTGCAGTTCTTCCACGAGGAGCTCAACGTGCGCGAGCGCGAACGCGGACTATGGGCGCTGGAGCTGCGCAAGGGACTGGCCGCCGGCCAGCTGGAGCTGCGCTATCAGCCGCAGGTCGACATCGCCAGCGGCCGCACCATCGGCGCCGAGGCCCAGCTGCACTGGCGGCATCCGGACAAGGGCGTGCTGGAAGCGGCGCAATTCCTGCCGCACCTGCAGGACCGTGGACTGCTGGACCGGGTCGACGCCTGGGTGATCGGACAAGCCTGCGCGCAAGCGGCCCTGTGGCAGCGGTGCGCGGCGGCAGGCGCCCGTCCCCGCGGCGCGGCGCCGCTGTGCGTCTGGATCAACCTGGCCACACCGCAGTTGAATACCGACTTTCTGCAAACGCTGCTGCCGGCAATACGCAAGCAGCATCTGGCGCCGGGCAGCATCGGCGTCGAACTGAACGAAAAGCTGCTGCAGGGCCAGGCCGAAGCGCTGACCCAGTTGCTGCTGCAATTGCAGTCCGGCGGCGTGCGCGCAGCGTTGGACGACTTTGGCAGCGCGCGTTCCTCACTGGCGGCCTGCAAACGCTGGCAGCTGAACGCACTGAAGATAGACCGCACATTCATCCACGCGATCGGCAACGACGAAGGCGGAACCGACATCGTCGCCGCCGTCATCCACCTGGCGCGTGCGCTGTCCATGCGGGTCGTGGCGATGGGCGTCGACCAGGACCAACAGCTCGACGTGCTGCGTGCGCTGGGCTGCGACAGCTGCCAGGGCGAACTGTTTTTCCCGCCGCTGACCGCAGCGGAACTGATCGAACACGCCGGCGCCAAGCCAACAGCGCCCCCCCCCAAATCCCACTCCCTCTTAAACGACGAGGACTAAGCCGATGAACAATATGACCGACATGGGCGAACAGATCGACGCCAAGCGATTGCTGTCGACCCTGATGGCGCTGAAAAAGGGCGACTTCACGGCGCGCATGCCGTCCGACTGGACCGGCATGGCGGGCAAGATCGCCGACACCCTGAACGAAATCATCGAGACCAAGGAAAAAATGGTGCAGGTGGTGACAGACGTGAGCCGCGTGGTGGGCCGCGAGGGCCGGCTGACGCAGCGCGCGCAGGTTCCCAATATGTCCGGCGGCTGGGCCACCATCGTCAGCGCCGTCAACGCGCTGATCGACGATCTGGTGCGTCCGACCACCGAGATGGCGCGCGTGATCGGCGCCGTGGCGAAGGGCGACCTGTCGCAGACCATGGCGCTGGAGGTGGACGGGGTGCCGCTCAAAGGCCAGTACCTGCGGGCCGCAACCACCGCCAACACGATGGTGGAACAGCTGTCGTCGTTCTCCTCCGAGGTGACGCGCGTGGCGCGGGAGGTGGGTACCGAGGGTAAGCTGGGCGGCCAGGCGCAGGTGAAAGGCGTGGCGGGTACGTGGAAGGATTTGACCGACTCGGTGAACTCGATGGCGGGTAACCTGACCTCCCAGGTGCGCAACATCGCCGAGGTGACCACCGCGGTGGCGAACGGCGACTTGTCCAAGAAGATCACGGTGGACGTGCGCGGCGAGATCCTGCAACTGAAGGACACCATCAACGTGATGGTGGACCAGCTGCGCTCCTTCGCGTCGGAAGTGACGCGGGTGGCGCGCGAGGTGGGCACCGAGGGTAAGCTGGGCGGCCAGGCCTATGTGCCGGGCGTCGGCGGCACCTGGAAGGACTTGACCGATAACGTGAACTTCATGGCCTCCAACCTGACGGGCCAGGTGCGTAATATCGCGGCGGTGACCACCGCCGTGGCCAACGGCGACCTGTCCAAGAAGATCACGGTGGACGTGAAGGGCGAGATTCTGGAACTGAAAAACACCATCAACGTGATGGTGGACCAACTGTCCTCCTTCGCATCCGAGGTGACGCGGGTGGCGCGGGAAGTGGGTACCGAGGGCAAGCTGGGCGGCCAGGCGCAGGTGAAAGGCGTGGCCGGCACCTGGAAGGATTTGACCGACTCGGTGAACTCGATGGCGGGTAACTTGACGGGCCAGGTGCGTAACATCGCCGACGTGACCACCGCCGTGGCCAACGGCGACTTGTCGAAGAAGATCACGGTGGACGTGAAGGGCGAGATTCTCGAACTGAAAAACACCATCAACGTGATGGTCGACCAATTGAACTCCTTCGCATCCGAGGTGACGCGGGTGGCGCGCGAGGTGGGCACCGAAGGTAAGCTGGGCGGCCAGGCCAACGTGCCCGGCGTGGCCGGCACCTGGAAGGACTTGACCGACGGCGTGAACTCGATGGCGGGCAACCTGACCGGCCAGGTGCGCAACATCGCCGACGTGACCACCGCCGTGGCCAACGGCGACCTGTCGAAAAAGATCACGGTGGACGTCAAGGGCGAGATTCTCGAACTGAAAAACACCATCAACGTGATGGTGGACCAACTGTCCTCCTTCGCATCGGAAGTGACCCGCGTGGCGCGCGAGGTGGGTACCGAGGGTAAGCTGGGCGGCCAGGCCTATGTGCCGGGCGTCGGCGGCACCTGGAAGGACTTGACCGATAACGTGAACTTCATGGCCTCCAACCTGACGGGCCAGGTGCGCAATATCGCGGCGGTGACCACCGCCGTGGCGCGCGGCGACTTGTCGAAGAAGATCACCGTGGACGTGAAGGGCGAGATCCTGGAACTGAAAGACACCATCAACGTGATGGTGGACCAACTGTCCTCCTTCGCATCCGAAGTGACGCGGGTGGCGCGGGAAGTGGGTACCGAGGGCAAGCTGGGCGGCCAGGCCAATGTGTCCGGCGTGGCCGGCACATGGAAGGACTTGACCGAGAACGTCAACCAGCTGGCGGCAAACCTGACCAACCAGGTGCGGGCGATCGCCGAGGTGGCGACCGCCGTGACGCGCGGCGACTTGTCCCGTTCCATTCAGGTGGAGGCGCGCGGCGAGGTGTCCTACCTGAAGGACAACATCAACGAGATGATCCGCAACCTGAAGGACACCACGCTGAAGAACGCGCAGCAGGATTGGCTGAAGACCAACCTGGCGCGCTTCACCCGGCTGCTGCAAGGCCAGCGCGACTTGCAGGCCGTGACCAAGCTGATTCTGTCCGAGCTGGCGCCGCTGGTGTCGGCCCACCACGGCGTGTTCTACATGATGGACTCGCAGGAATCGGACGCCCGCCTGCGCATGATCGCCAGCTACGGCTACCGTTCCAGCCGCAAGCTGCCGACCTCCTTCCTGCCGGGCGAAGGCCTGGTGGGCCAGTGCGCGGTGGAGAAGGTGCGCATCTGGCTGACCGACGTGCCGCGCGACTACATCGTCGTCTCGTCCGGGCTGGGCGCGGCGCCGCCGACCAACATCGTCGTGCTGCCGATTCTGTTCGAGCAGCAGGTCAAGGCGGTGATCGAGATCGCCTCGCTGGACCGCTTCACCGAAACCCACCTTTCCTTCCTCGACCAGCTGATGGAATCGATCGGCGTGGTGCTCAACACCATCGAGGCGAACAGCCGTACCGAATCGCTGCTGACGCAGTCGCAATCGCTGGCGCAGGAACTGCAGCAGACCAACCAGGAGCTGGCCGAAAAGGCCCGCCTGCTGTCCGAGCAGAACATCGAGGTGGAACGCAAGAACCGCGAGGTGGAGCAGGCAAAACTGGCGCTGGAAGAAAAAGCCACCCAGCTGGCGCTGTCCTCCAAGTACAAGTCGGAGTTCCTGGCGAATATGTCGCACGAGCTGCGCACGCCTTTGAATTCGCTGCTGATCCTGGCGCAGCAGCTGGGCGACAACCCGGACGGCAACCTGTCCGGCAAGCAGGTGGAATTCGCCAAGACCATCCACGGCTCCGGCTCCGACTTGCTAACGCTGATCAACGACATCCTGGATCTGTCGAAGATCGAATCCGGTACCGTGACGCTGGACGTCTCGGAGTATCGCTTCCAGAACCTGCGCAACTACGTCGACCGCACCTTCCGCCACATGGCCGAGGCCAAGCACCTGGGCTTCTCGGTGGAGCTGAAGGACAACCTGCCGACCGCGATGATGACCGACACCACGCGCCTGCAGCAGGTGCTGAAAAACCTGCTGTCGAACGCGTTCAAGTTCACCACGCACGGCCAGGTCTCGCTCTGTATCAGCCTGGTGAGCAGCGGCTTCTCCAGCGACCACCCCAACCTGCTGCACGCCGACGCGGTGCTGGCCTTTGCCGTCTGCGACACCGGCGTCGGCATCGCCGCCGACAAGCTGCAACTGATCTTCGAAGCGTTCCAGCAGGCCGACGGCTCCACCGCCCGCAAATACGGCGGCACGGGCCTGGGCCTGTCGATCTCGCGCGAGCTGGCGCGCCTGCTGGGCGGCGAGATCCGCGTTGAATCGGCGGTCGGCAACGGCTCGACCTTCACGCTGTTCCTGCCGTACAACCGGGCCGGCTTCATCAACTACGACATGGGCCGCCAGCCGCAAGTGCGCCTGCCGACACCGGCCCCGCAAGTGGTGTACACCGCCCCGCACTACAGCGAACTGTCGCAGCCGGAGCACGATAGCCTGGGCGCCATCACCGACATCGACGCCGACATGGAGCAATACGGCAGCAGCGATGACCGCGGCCTGGTGGCGCCCGGCGACCCGTCGGTATTGATCATCGAGGACGACGAGCGCTTCGCCAAGATCGTGCTGGACTTCGCGCGCGAGAAGAACTTCAAGGGCATCGTCACGCTGCAGGGCGATTCGGCACTGAGCCTGGCGCGCGACTACCTGCCGTCCGCCATCCTGCTCGATCTCGACTTGCCGGATATCGACGGCTTCACGGTGCTGGACCGCCTGAAACGCGACCCGAGCACGCGCCACATTCCGGTGCATGTGATGTCCAGCCTGCGCGAACGCGAACGGGCGCTGCGCCTGGGCGCGATCTCCTACCTGAACAAGCCGGTCAGCAAGGCCGCCTTGCAGGAAGAATTCACGCGCATCCAGAAGTTCCTGCTGGGCGGTAAGCGCAGCCTGCTGGTGGTGGACGACGAACAAATGCAGCGCGACGCCATTGTCGCCCTGATCGGCGACGCCGACCTGCACATCGTCGCCGTCGATACCGGCCAGGCTGCTCTGGACGCGCTGCGCGAAGCGCGCTTCGACTGCATGGTGCTGGACCTGACGCTGCCCGACATCAGCGGCTTCGACCTGCTCGACATCATCGGCAAGGACGAATCGCTGCGCGACCTGCCGATCGTGATCAACACCGCCAAGGAATTGAACCGCAAGGAAGTGGCAAAGCTGAAGCGCTACGCCAAGACCATCGTCATCAAGGACGCCCGCTCGCCGGAGCGCCTGCTGGATGAAACCGCGCTGTTCCTGCACCGTTCGCAGGCCAGCCTGCCGGAAGCGCAGCGCCGCATGCTGGAAGAGATCCACGCGGCCGACGGCGGCCTGGCCGGCCGCAAGGTGCTGATCGTCGACGATGACCTGCGCAACATCTTCGCGCTGTCATCGCTGCTGGAACGCCAGCAGATGCAGGTGTCGTTCGCCGAAAATGGCCGCGACGGCATCGAGGTGCTGGAAAAGGACCCGACCATCGAGATCGTCCTGATGGACATCATGATGCCGGAGATGGACGGCTACGACACCATGCGCGCGATCCGCCGCATCCCCAAATTCAAATCGCTGCCGATCATCACGCTGACGGCGAAGGCGATGAAGGGCGACCGCGATAAATGTATCGCGGCCGGCGCCTCGGACTACATCACCAAGCCGGTGGACGTGGCGCAACTGCTGTCGCTGATGCGGGTGTGGCTGCACTGATGGCGGTGATGAACTCGTTGTTGGCTTCGTTGCGGGCGGCGTTGCGGCCCGCCGACTCGGTCGAGGAGTTGGAGCTTGAGCTGCTGCTGGAGGCCGCGTTCCAGGTCTATGGCTACGATTATCGCGGCTACCAGCGCGACGTCGTCACGCGCCGCGTGCAGGCCGCGATGAAGCAGCTGTCGCTGTCCACCATCTCGGAGCTGCAAGCGCGCGTGCTGCACGACACGCATGCGTGGAACGTCCTGCTGCGTGAACTGTCGGTGGAACCGGCGTCGATGTTCGATGATGCGTCGGAAGTATCGCTGCTGCGCATGTCGCTTGGCGTATGCCTGCACGGCGCCGCGCTGCCGCGCGTGTGGCTGGCCGATTGCGCCGGCGCCCAGCAGGCATGGACGCTGGCAATCCTGCTGGAACAGGAACAGCTGGGCGCGCGCACCGAGATCTATGCCACCGTCTCCAGCGATGCGCTGCTGGCGGAAGCGCAGGCGGCAAGCCTGCCGATGGCGCGTTTGGGCGAGCTGCAGGCGAACTATGTGTGCAGCGGCGGCGTGGGCAAGCTGCTCGACTATTTCGAAGTCAGCGGCGACGGGCTGCACGCAGCGCTACAGCCGCAACTGCGCAGCCGCATCACCTGGGCGCAGTACAACCTGGTGACGGACGCCTCGTTCAATGAATTCCAGCTGATCTCCGGGCGCCGCGCCCTGCCCGACTTCGGCCCGGCGCTGCGCCGGCGCGTGCTGCGGCTGTTCGACGACAGCCTGGCGCAATCGGGCCTGCTGGTACTGGACCGTCCGCTGGAACTGGACGACCCGCTGGCCGTCCATTACAAGCCGGTGTTCCCGCAACAGCCCTGGTACAAGCGGGTGGCCTAGCCGTCATTCCCGCGCCGGCGGGAATCCATACGCAGCCTACCTCTCAGCTCAGCATAGATTCCCGCTTTCGCGGGAATGACGGCGGCGTTAATACACCGCCGTGGCGCTGGGGCGCTCCGCAATGCGGTCGCGCCAGGCCTGCAGATGCTCCATGCCTTCCGCGCCCGGCCGGAACTTCATCAGGCCGCGTCCGAACTCCAGCGCGCAGAACGCCGTGATATCGGCAATGGTAAAGCGCTGCCCGGCCACGAACGGCTGCGTGGCCAGTACACCATCGAGCCAACGCGCCGTCTCGCGCATCTTCTCACCCTGCGAAGCGCCAAAGTCGGCAAACTGCGGCTGTTCCAGGATGGCCAGGCCCGGATGCGTGTGGCGCACGCAATTGGCGATGCCCATGAACAGATGCAGCTCAACGCGGCGGTCGGTCATCTCGATGAAGGCGCGTTCGTCGAAGCCGTCGCCCATCAGGTTAGGTTCAGGCGCATAGCCTTCCAGCCAGGTGCAGATGGCGCGGGTTTCGCACAGGATGCGGCCATCGTCCAGCTCCAGCGCCGGCACCCGGCCAAACGGATTCTTATCCAGGTACTCGGCACTGCGGTGGGCGCCCCCAACCAGGTCGATCGACACCAGCTCGATATCGGTCAGGCCCTTCTCAGCCATAAACATGGCGACCCGGCGCGGATTCGGCGTGCGCGGCGATGTATAGAACTTCATAACCAACTCCTGTTGTCGTGATGGGTAGATTGACATTGTAACCAGTTAGCCTTAGATTGCTTGCTGGCCCACGAAGCCAGTAACGGTTTATATCGTATGCCTCCCGGCTCACCCAACTGAAGGATATCGCATGCAACGTAGTCTGATTTCGCTCGCCGTGATGGCGCTGCTCGGCCTTACTTCCGGCCTCGCTCCACTGACTGTGGCAGCCGCGCCGGCCGCCAAGGCCGCCAACAAGGTCACCACGCAGCTCCCCCGCAACGCCGTGCCGACCCACTACGCGGTCTCGCTGACGCCGGACGCCGCCAACAGCACTTTCAGTGCCAGCGTCACCATCGCGCTCGACATCAAGCAGGCCAGCAACAGCATCACCCTCAACGCCGCCGACCTGAAATTCAGCGCCGTCGCGATCAGCGCCGGCCCTGGCAAACCGGCGCTGGCCGCCAGCAAGATCAGCGTCGACAACGACAAGCAGACCGCCACCTTCGAGTTCGACCAGCCGCTGGCCGTCGGCGGCTACCAGCTCAAGCTGGACTACACCGGCGTGATCGGCACCCAGGCGACCGGCATGTTCTCGCTGGACTACCAGAACGGCGGCGACAAAAAGCGCGCGCTGTACACCCAGTTTGAAAACTCCGAAGCGCGCCGCGTGATTCCGTCGTGGGACGAGCCGTTCTACAAAGCCACCTTCGCGCTGGAAGCGACCGTGCCGGCCGGCCAGATGGCCGTGTCGAACATGCCGGTGGTCTCCACCACCAAGCTGGCCGACGGCCGCGACCTGGTACGCTTCGCCACCTCGCCGAAGATGTCGACCTACCTGCTGTTCTTCGGCCTGGGCGAATTCGAACGCGCGACTGCGGTCGAAGGCGGCACCGAATTGGGCGTCGTCACGCAAAAGGGATCGATCGGCCAGGCCCAGTTCGCGCTTGATTCGTCGGTCGCCGTGCTGAAGGAATACAACGACTACTTCGGCGTGAAGTATCCGCTGCCTAAGCTGGACAACATCGCCGCGCCGGGCCGCAGCCAGTTCTTCAGCGCGATGGAAAACTGGGGCGCGATCTTCACCTTCGAATCCGCGATCCTGCTCGATCCGCGTGTGGCCACGCAGTCGGACAAGGAAACCTCGTTCCTGGTGGCCGCGCACGAAATGGCGCACCAGTGGTTCGGCGACCTGGTGACGATGGCATGGTGGGACGACCTGTGGCTGAACGAAGGCTTCGCCTCGTGGATGGAATCGCGCACCACCACCCGCCTGCACCCGGAATGGAAATGGGAACTGCGCGCCGTCGGCACCCGCGAACAGGCCATGAGCCGCGACGCGCTGGCCACCACGCACCCGGTGGTACAGCACATCAGCACCGTGGAACAGGCCAGCCAGGCCTTCGACAGCATCACCTATCAAAAAGGCGAGTCGGTCATCCGCATGCTGGAAAACTATGTGGGCGATGACGCCTGGCGCGCCGGCGTGCGCAGCTACATGGCCAAGCACGCCTATGGCAACACGGTGTCCGACGACCTGTGGCGCGAAGTGGAAAAGGCCGCGCACAAGCCGGTGACCGCGATCGCGCACGACTTCACGCTCAAGCCGGGCGTGCCGATGATACGCGTGGCCGATGCCGTCTGCAAAAACGGCCAGACCACCATCGCACTGACGCAGGGTGAGTTCAGCAAAGACCAAACCGACAAGAAGCCGCTGAGCTGGCGCGTGCCGGTGATCGCGCAGACCGTGGGCGGCGCCCCCGTGCGCGCCATCGTCAACGGCAAGGCCAGCATGACGCTGCCGGGCTGCGGCACGGTGCTGGTCAATGCGGGCCAGAGCGGCTACTACCGCACGCTGTACGCGCCGAAGGCATTTGCCGCGCTGACCGAGAGCTTCGCCGGCCTGCCAACCATCGATCAAATGGGCCTGCTGTCGGACAGCTGGTCGCTGGGCATGGCGGGCTTGATGCCGGCCTCCAGCTTCATGGACCTGGCCAGCAAGGCGCCGGTGGACGCCGCGCCGCAAGTGTGGGACCAGATCGCCGATTCGCTGGCCTCGCTGCACTACAGCTATGAAGGCAAGCCGGAACAGCAGGCGGCGCTGGATCGCTACGCCCGCAAGCGCCTGGCGCCAGTGCTGGCGCGCATAGGCTGGACCAAGGCCGCGGATGAAGCGGCGCCGGTGGCCAACCTGCGCGAGACGCTGATCCACGTGCTGGGCGCGGTCGGCGATGAAGGCGTGGTGGCGGAAGCGCGCCGCCGTTATGCCGCCTCCGCCACCGACAAGGATGCGATGCCGGCTGCGCTGCGTCGTCCCATCCTGGGCGTGATCGCCACCAACGCCGATGCCGCGACCTGGGACCAGCTGCACGCCGCGGCAAAGGAAGAGAAATCGTCCATGATCAAGAGCGAGCTGTATGACCTGCTGGGCACCACCAAGGACAAGGCGCTGGCGCAGCGCGCGCTGGAACTGGCGCTGACCGACGAAGGCGGCGCTACCGAAGGCGCATCGATCCTGAATCACGTGGCCGGCCATCACCCTGACATGGCTTACGATTTCGCCATCAGCCATTACGCGCAACTGGAGAAGAAGGTCGATGGCAGTTCGCGCAGCCGCTACTTCCCGGGCCTGGGCGGACGCTCGGCCGACCTGGCGATGATAGCCAAGCTGCACGCCTACGCCAAGCAGTACCTGCCGGCCGAAGCACAGGGCGACACCAAGACCGCCATCGCCTCGATCCAGTACCGCGTGAAGCTGCGCACCACCCGCCTGCCGGAGATCGACAGCTGGCTGGCCAAGCACGGCTAACAGCAAAAAAAAACCAGCGTCATCGTGAGATGATGCTGGTTACGAAAACGCTCGAGAGCGTGGGGATGTCTGTTTGCCCGGCGGCGATGGTGCCGCCTGGGCGGAATTTGTGCCGGGCTTGATGGAGTCCGGCAACCGGGCGCGAGGCTTAGACCGCGCGCTACAGGTGTTACTTTGCCAGCTATCGGCCGGCATAGGCTTAGGGATTGATTAAGGTGGAAGTCTGGGCCGGGGCGAAGCCGGACCGAGGTGATGGTGCCGGTGTTTCAGGCCACCGGCGAGCCTGCTGAGTCATGCTTTGTGAAATCCCGCACCGGCTTGGGCACGAAACCAACTGGAGCACGCTGGGACCAGCGAGACGCATCATAATCGGGCAATATGACGGCCAAATGACCATGGTGTGGAATGACAAAATTATATAATTATCTAAGAATCGGCATGCTGTGCGTGAGCGTGGCGGCATGCACGCAACTGCCCGGCAACCCGCCGCCGGCCGCGGCTGCGCCTGCGGTTCCGGCCGCCCCTATCGTTTATCCGCCATCGGCTGCGAGCGCGCTGACCATCGACAGCGCGCAATCGCTGATCGCCGTCACGGTGCGGCGCGGCGGCCTGCTGGCGCGGCTGGGACACGATCATCTGGTCGCCAGCCGCCATGTCACTGGCACCGTATCGCCAACGCAGAACCGTGCCGATTTCCAATTTCGCCTCGACCAGCTGACGGTCGACGAAGCCGAGCTGCGCATCGCCGCCGGCCTGGAAAAGCAACCCTCCGCCGACGCCATCGACGGCACACGCAACAATATGCTGACCAGGGTGCTGGATGCGGAACGCTATCCGGTGGTCAAAGTACACGCCGAACGCGGCGCCGCCGGCCAGCCGCTCCGGGTGGCGATCACGCTGCATGGCGTCACGCGCAACATGGCGATTCCGGCGGAGATCCATGAGACGGCGGGCATCATGACCGTCACCGGCAAAGTGAACCTAAAACAAAGTGATTTCGGCATCACGCCGTTCTCGGTGATGGCGGGCGCGCTAGCAGTGCAAGACCAGCTGGAACTGCGCTTCACGCTTGTTGCCAAATAGGGAAAATACAGTCAAATAGACAATTCCAGCAGGACTTATTGTGCTATGCTTTTCGATAAAATATCGACAACAATACAAACCTCCCTACGGCCCTCACTGATGACTGGAACGCGCATGAAAGTCTTAAACAAGGCAGTTATATTTTCCGCATTGCTTGCTTGCTCCGGACTGATGGCGCAATCCGCTGTCGGCGCGAACGTCATCGGCTCGCCATTCAGTCAGCAGATCAGTGACGCGTATGGCGGCTTCACTATGAGTTTTGGCAATAGTTTCATCAACACCGACCAGCACGGCACCTTTGATGACATCATCGGATTCGGCGTCGGCTCGTCGTTTGAAGCGGGAGGCTCGGTCTCGTCGGATTTCACCTCGACTCAATCATTGACGCTGGCATCGCTAAAACTGGTGAACTACACCATCGATATCAACAATAATATCGTGATTTTGTCGTCCCTCAGCGCGTCGCAACTGTTGCCGAACTACTTCAGGTTCCATGCGAACAACCTGAGCGAGGGCCAGTACTACCTGGAAATCACCGGCAGCGTTGACGGCAGCAGCGGAGGCGCCTACGGCGGCAGCCTGAATGTGACGCCACTGGAAGCCGTACCTGAGCCTGCCACCTACGGCATGTTGCTGGGCGGCTTGGGCTTGCTGGGCTACGCAGCCCGCCGCAAGAAGACCAGCTGATCCCGGCGCGGCCGGCTGTGCCGCAGCCATGAAGAGCGCATGCGCCGGCAACGGCCATGCGCTTTTTTTCTGAAATAAAGTGATTTCGGCCGCCAACATAACTACTGAGCGAGCTCAACGATAGCTGCTGAAATTGATGCGATGCTAAGTCTGGCCACTTCGGCCGGATCGGAGATCGCTCATGTCGCCAGCCGTACTGCTTCTTGCATCCGCATTGGCGTTCGCCGGTCAAATCAAGACCAAAGATGAAGCAGTCAAACTTGCCATCGACGCCATACATAAATACCACCTAACGGCGCTAAGAGATGAATGCGGCATGGCCGATGTAATCGAGAAACCGTCATACTTTGAAATTGTAGTACGCGAACGTCACACGAAAAACTGTGGCGGGACTCCAGAAACAGGGCCCCGCCTTTTTAACGTGCGAGTAAGAAAATATGACGGCCAGTTAACCAGCGACGTTTATGACGGAATAAACTACAAGCCAATAGATCACCAGCTTGTACCGCCTAGATAAACTTTGAAAATAAAAACCTGAAAATTAAACTTATACGTTGCGTTGAGGAAGGGCTGCTATCGCCCCATAGCGGAAGTTCAAATTACTCACTATTCATAGTTTAGATGGAATAACCCGACCTTAGTTGCCAAGTCCAGGACGGGTTTAACCAATTCCTCGTTCTTAAAATACACAATATTTGTGTCATCCCATCCGGCAGCGTAAATGCATTCGAGCTTAGGTAATATTAGAAATTGCGACGGTCTCTTCGTCATGCGTAGCCTTGATTGGCTGAGGAAGCCCTCGCGATTCGTATAGCGTTTGAGAACCAATCTTGCCTTGTCTGGCCATCGCCCTCTGTACCTTATCGTGTATGCAGGAGTGAGGTCAAAAATTTCCGCCCAATGCGCTTCCAATTTCCTGTCCCGAATAATACGCTCAGGTTCCTCGAAACAATCCATCAAATGCCACTCTGACTCATCACGAAGCCAATGGTCAAATACGGAAATGGCAATCTTCTTCATGCCGCCATCGGACTCTTTTTCTAATACTTTTTCCAATAGCGGAAATTGTTGATGAATGAGATTCGCTTCCACATCAGAAACGCGTGTCAAAATTTTCATAAGGAAGCTCAACTTTGCTTTTGTATCGGCTGTCTGGATTTGGCCGATACCGGCTATCATTTTTTCTTTCGTGAAAAGAAAACTATCGGCAACTCGATAACAAAGGTAACTATCATGACGAAGAATATTCTATACCAGTCAAGATGAGAAAATCCGCTAAAAAATCCATTGCAGATAGCTGTTCCGACACCAGCTCCAATAGGAGCAAGTAGGAGAAAATTTTTGTTCATATTCGTTTCTGTTTCATAAAATTATGAATGATGGCACCGCCCGCTTTTAGCCGCTAGATGTCAGATAAGGATAAAGCCAGCTGCAATAGCGACAACCATGACAGCTCCTACCAGCACTATCTCAAATACTCGCCTTCTAGGTCTTGGCCTTTCGATTCTCAAGTAGCCGACTATGCCCAACAAACTTCCAGTAGCAGAGAAGATACCACCGACCGCAATACAAAAGGCAAGCAGTGCGAACATTCCTGTTCCACAGACATAGCCACTATTACTGGTCTGCGTTTTTACCCACTGGGAGAACATCCAATTCTGATACACGAAATATGCCAGTGGCGCGATAGACGCCATGCCTAGCAGCAATGACCAGAATCTAAATGATTTCACCAATTTGAACATGTAGCCAACAACCCTCTCCAAAACACAAATCCTTCATGGTCATCCTGGGTGGCAGCTCTTGGCCGAAAGCCGCTGAAGCCGTCTTAACGACTTCGCCGCTTTGCACTCGACGAGTAGGTTGTTCGGCGTAATCATCGGCACGGATGACGCAGAGCCGTACCCTCCTGAAATATTAGCATTGCCAAGCTGGCCGAGATATCGAGCACCGTCGCTAGTCAAGATATTGTATCCACTCGGACAGATTTCGCCAGCTTTCTCATAGCACGCGCTCAATGCAGCCGCACCGCATTTAATCGCATAGCCTGGAGAGCCACTTGGACCAATAATTTGTTTGGACGTCGCGCAGGCGGACAAGAGCGCACCGACCAGGAAAAGCACAATGATTTTCATTTTCAAGTCTCTTTTAAGTGTACGCCTGCTGCTGGCCGTTCTCGGCCGGTCTCACCAGCATAGCATGTTGCCGTTGCGAAAACATCATGCTCTGCCGCGACATGCCGTTGTCGCCCCATAGTCTCCGGTCGCAATATTGAACTCTTGGAGCCAATGTATTTAGGATGCGTAAATCATTTCCCGTGGCCCGAAGCTAATGAAATATACGTGTGAACACCATCCAATCCTGTTTGAGCCTCAAGATTCTTAACTTCAAAGGTGTAATCTCCTCTGGTAAGCGGTACTTGGCCAATCTTTCTCCATTTAACAAAAGGGTTTCCGCTGGACGCAAATATACAAAGAGAGTTAAATGTCTTATTGAAAATTATGTGCCCATCGATTTTTTTGTTCACAATTACTTGAATCGGAATAGGACGCCCAAAATATTTCCTTTCTGTCAAGGGGATTTCTTGATAGTGTGCATCTCCTTCGCAATATTTATTCGAGTTTGTACCGGCCAGTTGGTCTTTAAGGATTGCTTCACCAGATGGAAATTCAAATACCAGGTCGAACTCGTAACTCTTGTCGACTGGTACAGTAAATGTACTGACAGCCGTTTCTCCTTGTTCCTCTAGGGAAATCGGCGCGCGCTGCACGAGAGGTGGAAATTCACACAATGTTGCGACAAACATCGCAAGGCCAAGAACTGGTTTTTGGCAGAGAGCATAAGTAATGGGGCCCATAAGTAAAAATCCTAATTCACCAATTTCATCATTGACATACAAGGAGTTCAAGGGTTTCAACTTGAAAATATTCAGTTCCGGTCTGGCCGCTCGTGGCCGTTTACAGAAGGTCACCTGGCGTACTCATCGCATAAGCCATCTTCAAGACTGAAGCTCAATGCGACCGCATAACTGTCTGCCGAGTATCTGGTGACGAGCACCCCCTGCGCCGCGTTGTAGCTTCCGCCATTCAAGGCCCGGTCAATGAAGCAGACCTCCAAGTCCTCCAGGCCATCGCCATTGATGTCCTTTCGTCCGACGACGTGCAATTCGTAAAGCCAGTCGCCGGGATTTAGAAAGACCACGGAATCTGCAGTGACCGTACTCGGTTTCATCCCGAAATCCGAGAATGTGTGCTGTGCTGGCGTGCGACGAGGTCCGAACGAACTTCGGATAGTAGCCAGATCGAATTTCTCTGCCAGAAATCTCCCCAAATCTTTGCCCGGAAAGTAGCTAGTAATAGGGGCTGCTTGGCAGGTACTCGCCAGAACGATACAAGTCAGGATGCTTGAAACAAATCGAATGTATTTCATCAGGTTATTTCACATCGCAGATACATGGAGGTCAGCTCTTGGCCGTACTCGGCCTAAGCTTAGCTCGCGAAAATCTTCAACTCGCGTAGCGCGATGCAGCTTCACTTGATTGTATCCTACCGACTGCCTGGAGGCCAATCCCAACTAGGCCTCATCCAGCAACTCCCGACATTTTTCATAGATTACGCGGCACTCTAAAATAACTGCACCACGGTATTTTCCTTCATGCTCGCTTAGTTCACGAATAGCCGCGAGAAGTGCAGCATCGTTGATATACAGCAAAGAATCCCCTGTAGGAAAATCAGGTGGTATCGATGCAATCAGGGCATTTAATGCCGAATCAGGAAATTCAATAGCCGAATTCACACGTCTTAGACAGGCACAAACGAAGCGACTTCCTTCCAAAAGCCCCGCTTTACCAGTTATGACTTTATTCGTAGCTTTTCGAAGCTCGAGAAGTTCTTTTTTATCAATGCTCATATCATAGTGTTTATCACTGAATACGGTGAGTGGCCGCTGCTGGCCGATTGCAGAACTAAACTTCAACCTCATTTCTGGCTTCGTCATAGTAACGTATTCCTTTGTAGCTTTCGGACTTGCCAGACCATTTAGCCGTCGCGACCACCGGCAAATCTAGACCAAGTCCACCCAATGCCATCTTCAATTTCGCCTTGTCCTGCTCAGTTGGGATTCTGACGCCATACCAAAGTCCGTGCCATTCACCATCTAAATAAATTGAAAAGCACTTGGAGCCGTCAAACATACCAAGTAGCTCCTCCCCGCCATGAAAGCGAAACGTAGCCAACTCCAACTGAATAACATCCTCACTGAACTTCGGGTGAGTCTCAGGTATTACCCACTCAAACGAGTCATATTCACCCTCGTCATCATGGAAATAGCACCATCGGTACCGATCCAGATCTTCAACTGAAATTCCTTCGATTCGCTTCGGAAATGACATAGCTATACTCATCGTTTCATAATTGTCCGGTCCTGGCCGCATTCTGCCAGTCAATAATGCATCGAAGTCAGCCAATGTATCAATTGGCTGGTCGTTTTTTCATGTCCAGCAACATGAAACGACTGCCTGAATCACAGCCATCGTTGCACCAGATTCCCCAAGCCGAGTCGCCGTAATCGAAGAAATACTGCGTGATTGTTTTTCCCGATACCGATTTCAAATCAAGACGATAGCCGATAGGCAGAACCTTGTCTCGGTCAAGGCCGAGATGGAAAGCGTCATAGGCTTTTACGAACTCGTCACCCGTAACCTTCGAAAGCGCAATCTTCGCGAAATATGACTTATTTCCAATCTCTTCAGGATTGTTGCGCACCATTTGCGACGGAATGAAAACTGGTGCAAAGGAGCCAGGTTGCGACCAAACCCAACCGGCGTGGCCTTCGATAACATGACCATACGGCGTACAAGTAATCTGAGCCCACGTCGCCATAGGTCCAGGGAGTTCAACCACTGCATCGCCGGGTGTCCCAGCACAGTCACCCACCGGCGCCGCTATAGATTGCGAGCTCACCAGAATGAGCGCTAACAAAAAATATTTAAATATCGAGTTCAATTTAGACCTTTAGAAATCCAAGAATTTTTGATTCACAAACTGTCTACGTGAACGTCGGCTGGTGGCCGTACTCGGCCGACGGCGTTCAGGATAGCAGCTTGCTTACCTGTAAAACTCACGAATTCCCACTTCAGATTGAAGCCGCCTCGATGCGGACTCACGACTGAGGTCACGGCAGCAGGTCATTTGTTGACCGGTACTGGGCGGCACAACGCCTTACTTTACGGTTGCTGTTTTTTCGACTCTTCGTAGCAGGCTGATGCATTACTACTGATGTCCTCAAGAGACATGTAGCTGAGAGACTCGGTATCGAACGCATTGGCGCCAAACTCTGATACCAATACCGAGGCAACTTGAAATACGGAAGCGCATTCTAAAAAATGTCCACCGAATTCAAGAGAAATCACGGACTTACCAGCATCTGTTGCAAGCTTGGCTTCCGGATAGTCCGATAGCAGCTCGTTGTACGTTAGCTGAGTAACGTAAAAGCCGGTCCTCTTTGACTCGTAATCGAGCGGCAAGAACCCTTTGTGTTTTTGTAATTCATGAGCTTGTGAAAGTCGAATTGGAATGCCGTGGTGAACTAACGCGGCCTGCAAGCTGTCCGTTGAGGGTGGGGCTGCTAGCGCAAAGACGAGTATCAATTCAAGCGACATATAATCAATCAAAAGTTTGTGGGAACTGCTAGCTCAAACCGGAAACACAACAACACAATTACAAACATATCCAAACATGAAAACTCTTACCTTAATGAGTTTCGAAGGTCCGGTATTGGCCGCAATCGGCGGCTACTTGTTCTTCGTTCCGGCTCCAAACCTGAAGCGACCAATTAATACGGGAGCCAAGCCAAACGGGACGAACGCAAGGAAAAATCCACCGAAAAAACTCAACATGGTATCGCCTATTGTCGCCAAGTTGAACGAAAGTGGTGCATTGTATTCACTATTAAAAGCGACAGTGCAGGCCGTGAAAACTATGCCCAATACAACACCTACCGCAGCAGGTCCTATCAACGTCTCGCACTCACCTTGTAAAAATTTCATCTAGGCATCTCGAAATTGCAAATTAATTCAAATTCCAGATTGCCGGAGGACCGCCTTTGGCCGCTTTCGGCCCAAGACAACAGGATATCAGCTTGCTGAAATGAAAATATCACACATTTCCACAGTTCAGTAAGGAGGGAAGGATCCGCTGACAAACACCGGGCTGTACGTTTTGCCTATCGGCAGTCAGGGGAGTGTCGATGGTCGACGTGCGCGACATCGCCGACGCCGCCGTGATAGAGTTGCTGCGCCGCCCGCCAATCCACCCAAGTTAAGGAAAATGTGCGCGGTTAAATAATTTATTTTCAATATTTGCAAATATATACTTGACACCGTATTAAAAGTGCGGCCGCCAGTGTGAATTTTTATTCCCACTGCCTGCCATGTCTGTTCTGACCATTCTGTTTCAAGATTTCGCCGCCCGACTATGCTCAACAGAATTCCTCCTCGATGCGCGCCACGCGGACCATCCGACTGCGTTTTCGCGCTGTCGCAAGCTGCCCTTGCCGACGCTGGTCGCCATTATGCTGACGGGCATGCGGATGAGCATCCAGGCCGAACTGGACACCTTCTTTGCCCATCTTCGCCAACAAGCCCAGCTGGTCCGGGAAGTGTCGGAGCAGGCGTTCGCCCAAGCGCGTGCCAAGCTGTCCCCGACCGCCATTCCCGGCCTCAACGACTGGCTCATCGCGCGCGCCGAAACGGACAGGTTTGTGCCGCGCTGGCGCGGACTACGGCTGGTCGCCGCCGACGCTTCGACGATGCGTTTCGGTCTGCGGGCCAGCCATGTTAAGCGCGCCGCGCTGGCCGATCAAATCCTGTTCGGCCTGTTCTTGCCGGGGCCGGACCTGATGCTCGCGGCCTCCCTGCACGACGTCCACGAATGCGGCGAACGCCAATTCCTGTTCGAACACCTGGACCGGCTTTCACCGGACGACTTGCTGTTGCTCGACCGAGGCTATCCCTGCCGCTGGTTGGTCGCCGTGCTCAACGATCGCGCCATCAAGTTCTGCATGCGCGTCGACAATACCAGCAGCTTTGCTTGCGTGCGCACGTTCATGCGCTCGAACGCGCTTGAACAGATCGTCATGTTGCCCGCGCCGAACAAGCGTGACGCACTTGACTACGAATGCCCGCGCAAACCACAGCGCGTGCGTTTGGTTCGCAATGTCTCGCCCAGCGGCGAGCAGCGTGTTCTGATGACCAACCTATTCGATGAACAGCTCTTCCCGGCCGACTGCTTCGCCGAGCTTTACCACAAGCGCTGGGGCATCGAGGAGGCGTTCAAACGACTCAAGCACCGGCTCAATCTCGAGCACGTCACTGGATTGACCCAGCAAGCCGTGGCCCAGGACGTGGCCGCCAAAATCGTCTGCGACAATCTGCAGGCTCTCGTCGCTCTAACCGCGCATGCGGACGCCGATCTGCCCGACAACAGACGCGTCAACCACGCCTATGCCCACACCGCACTCAAGCCGTTGTTGCCCATTCTTCTGCTTGGCGCGGGGATCGGCAGAAAGATCGGCAAACTGCTGCGGGGAATGCTCGACCTGATTGCCGGACGAACCTATCGCCATCGCGAAAATGTTTCAAAACCACGCAACCCAGGCCGGAAGCCGCACAAGTCGATGAGTCAGAAAAATTGCTGAAAAGTCTTAACTTGGGTGGATTGCGCCGCCCGCCGCCTTGCTGTCCGGTTCGTATGCGTTGAGCACACGGTGCTGGCCGGGATATGGGCCGATGTGCTGAACCGCGAAATCCGTTACTCGGGCGACGACCTGGACGCGTTCGAGTAAAACATCAAGGGGAACTCACCGGCATGGAAAGCCTAAGACATGCGCGCCATGCTACGGCGCTGCCAGACCGATGGCGCGTCGCTACCGAGCCCGACGTCGCGCGCCCGACAGACCTCCTGGGCCGACCTCTACGCAATCACCGCGACTTCGGGCGCGAAACCTTCCGTCAATGGCAATAACGCCGCCACACAAGGAGCAGAACATGAATGTATCGCACGGCACGAAGAAGGTCTTGTTTATCGGCCAGCAGCCGGAGACGGTCGATTTTTCCGATCCCGCGTTGCCGCCTGGATTCGATGCCGCCAAGATCCATGCCGGCATCGCTGGCGGCATGGCGCAGATGGCCGAGCGCGGCTGGCACGCCGACCTGTGCCTCGTTCGGCCCGACGACAGCGCCGCCATCGAAATCCAGCACCAACTTGGCCGCTTCGATTATGACGCTGTGGTGATCGGCGGCGGCATCCGTATTCCGCCGAAAAGCCTGGTGCTGTTTGAACAGATCGTCAATGCCGTACACCGCGCCGCGCCCGCCGCCGCCATCGCGTTCAACACAACACCACAAGATACAGCTGAAGCAGCGGCGCGTTGGTTTAAGTAGGCCAATCTACGTCGGCGGTGCTAAGTACGAAATGCTCATCGGAAGGCATTTCTGGCTTTGTGCACTACCCAGCTAGTGGACTTTGGTATATACGCGGCAACTTCTGCTTTTGGCCGGTTGTAACCATTTCGCTAAAGGTAGAAAGCGCAACAATGCAGACGCCGACTTACCGGGGTACCCAGGCAATGTGAATGTCGCCAGTCTAGCGTTCAAACATCAATGCCAATGGGTGACACATCCAACACCATCAGGCCCTTCACTATGAAGACCGCAAACTGTCGCATCGAGTTCGTTATACGTATATTCTACATTAACCAAATTTTCATTATTGAAGGAAAATTTCGCGCTGTTGTAACCCATTGGCAATAGAAGAGGTATCGGCAAAATTACGAATACTGTAAGGCCGCGCCACGCGAGGCCATGACGATAGGTCAATGTGCGAACTCCATTTATGACGTTCTCGCTATTGGGTGCCCCCCACATCCTGATGAGTGTATCTGGTTTAATGTTTTTGGCGCCAGTCTGATTCGGAAGTGACTTATTTTCACAGGCGATAATCATTTTTTCGTAACTGGTAGGGCAAAGTGCCATATTTCCAGCATCATTATCATCCCAACCCAGAGTCTTCCCAGTAACGGTGCCGGCACCAAAACAACCACTAAGCGAGTAAGATGCCATAAATAGTAGTGCCAACTTGTAAGCGCGCATTTTAAGCATTGCAGAAAGTCAATAAAGTTTTAATTGAATTTTTAACGTTAACCAGCGGCCGTTCTTGGCCGATATGGGAAGTTGGGTTATGCATCGCCCTTGGCGCCGAACGCCTTGTAGCGGTACGTTTGAAATTCTCCTTTGTAGGCGTATTCCTTTGCCTTTTCATTCCGCTCCCTGAGTTGGCTTTCAATATCGACACTCTTGAGGTTGTAGTGGCGCTTATCTAGAAAGCCGGCATTTACAAGATTTGGATGATTCATCAGTGGTGTTAGATCACCATCGAGTACTTCGGTGCCCACAAATCTGAAATCCAGAAGATTTGGCATTCTCTCCAGAAAGCGTAGGTTCTCCAGTGGCGCGCACCCATTTAAGCAAAGGACCTTCAGATGGCGTAGTTCAAAAAGATCCTTCTTCGGACTAAACTTTTGTGACGTATTAACATGAAGCCATTCAAGGTGATCTCCGATCTCAGAGAGCCCAGTGTCACTCTCAAGCTTCAAGCACCAACTGAGTTCAAGCCGCTTGATTTTTCCTAGTTTTGCTATTTCCAAGAATGACGTGATGTTGGAGAAGTTAACTTCAAGGTATTCAGCAGAGGTAATGCCACCCAAGTCATGAAATCCTGGCTCCCTGGTCTTGAACTTCTGAATGCGGTAGTACGTGGCACCGGCTATTACCTTGGATAGGGCCCTACCGCGTTCAAACTCAATCGTCGCCAATCGGCCTGGCGGCAACCTATCCATCCATATCGTGTTGTAAGTCCAATCCATCAGTGTACTTTTTTTAGAGGCAACAGCGGCTTCTGGCCGATGACAGCCAAATACGAAACCAGTTTACGAAACTGTCAGACTTTTGTTTGATTGAATACACACCAGGCGTCCCAGATTCTTTCCGCCACAGGCAAATAAGCCTCTGATTCTCCGCCATATTCGGGGCCAAACCAACGAATGAATTCTTCGCGAACAATTTCTGCGACATCCGTGGAACTACAAGCATGGCTAAGCTTAGGAAGGATCGTCCCGACTTCCGGTTCGTACTCGTCAGTGTTCGTTTCGAAGGCAATTCCCACGAGATCTTCTTCGAAGAGAATTGCCGAAACTTCTTCAAATAAGGAGCCGTATCGCTCTTTAAGCAAAGCTCTGTCACGCTTAATATTTCCTCGTTCGTTGCTCACGAGTGGCCTAACCTGTCATATATCGAAAATTAGCAATATAGTATACGCGACTTCGTAACCCGACAGTCTGCAAATGGCCGAATTCCGCCTAAGTTCAACCGCGATGATTGAGAACACTTGGCGCTTCTTCACAGTTCGTCAACATAGCGAAACGACCATTAACCTTTGCTACCAACGAGATGGGAACGGAGGTCGTGCCATCATCAACGGAGATGCGAACTTCCAACTCCTGATTCTCAAAGGTCCGCAATTCTTTTATCAATTGCGATACCGTCTTTCCCCGATTGGTCCAATTCGACATAAGTCTTCCTATCCTTTTTTTGTGAACCTTCTACTCGTCTGCTTGTGGCCGGTTGCTGCCATGCCCTATGACGGGTGTAAGTCGCCGGTAACCCCATACGATCGATAATGAACTCAGGCGTCACCACAGCCTCCACCAGGGATTTTTCGCTGAACTCGGCTCCGAACGAAAGATTTTTGCGGGCTTCTCGATGAGTTTTCCAGCGGCATATTCAATGGCGTTGGCCTCACCGCTATAGGGCACGAGCAAGTAGAGGGAGTCACCTGATGAATGCTCCAATAGTGCCACTAAGGTTCTGCATTCATCAGTAGTGTCTGCAGGAGGTAAGGAAACGCTGTTACCTGAAGCCTCAATTCCGGGAGAATGATAGAAGATGCCCGTAGCTCGAATTTCACCCGACTTCGCCTGTCCCGAAAATCTATTTTCAAAGTGCTCGATTGTTTGCACTACGGATAGCTGCGTTGTTCCATCTGTCGTAAGGGCATACCCTGATAGTTCGCCAGCGTCGTTAATCGTTGCTGCGTGAGGGGAAAACATGCTCTTGCGATGAAAGTCCTGCACGACAGGAAGCATGCGATGAATCAACTCGTCGAGTTGTGGGTGAAGTGCCATATCTAACCTAAAAAAATGCTTCTACCTTGAATGGGACTTGAACGTCGGTTTCTGGCCGTAAGCAAACCGACAGCTTTCCCCCAGCACTGCCTTCGAATCCTACCGTCTCGATTTATGCCTGCTTGAATGCGTCAGGCTTTACAGCCAGCACGAAAGGAATCGCAACTGGGCCAAGTACGGCCACCAAGACAGCCCTGATCCCAGTTGTTTTTACAGACCGCCGCTTGGCAATAACCAGGCAAGCCACCGCCGAAAGTGCCCAGATCAAAGCGGGGATGTATGTAGACATGGCGAACTCCAGATAGTTGTCCGGCAGATAATGACATGAAAAAGTTGCAACTGCAATCCTGCTTCACCATGCGACGGACAAAAAAAAGCCCGCAGCACAAAGAGGCGCGGGCCAAAAGTTTTCAAATCGGGAGAGACTTGAAAGAGCAAAGCCAGTATTGCAGCGCAACATTACGCCATGATGACATCGGCGCTGCGAACAGACTTTTTTTGCTCTTTTAACGAGAAATAATCAGTTTCAACCCCAGGCCGACGAAAATCGCACCGGCCACGCGATCCATCCACATGCCGGCGCCCGGATGGCGGTTGATCCACGCGCCCACCGCGCCGGAAAAATATCCCAGCAAACCGAACAGTACGACGCCCTGCGCCGTGAACAACAAGCCCAGCTGAGCGGTCTGCCAGCTGACATCGCCCCGCTCCGCCACCACAAACTGCGGCAAGAAAGACAGGAAGAACAGCACCACCTTCGGATTGACGGCATTGGCGAACAGCCCCTTGCCAAACAGCTTGGCCAGGCTCTCGTCCGGCACCCCGCCGCCCTCGACACGGGCGCCGCCGCGACTGCGCAACGCACCGATGCCCAGCCAGATCAGATACCCGCCACCCAGCAGCTTGAGCGCGCCGAACGCCATCGGTGTAGCCTTGATCAGGGCGCTCACGCCCAAGGTCGCCAACAAAGTATGGCTCAGGCAGCCCAGCGCGCAGCCCAGGCCGAACACCATGCCCTGACGCCGTCCGCGCGACATGCCGACGCTGAGCACCATCAAATTGTCCGGGCCCGGCGAAATCGTGATCAGCAAGGCGGCGCTGAGAAAGCCGATGAATTGTTCTGGAGAGATAAGCACGGTCGCGCTCCTGTGGTGCAAAGGCGCCATCTTACCTGCCCCGCCCGGCATGCGCCAAGCATCGGTCCATGCCATAGGTCAATTTTTGAATAAAACAATAAGTTCTCGTTTAAAATGGAAAAAACCCCACTTATTGAGACCTGCGGCCTTCGGAACACTAATGAGTACAGCTAGCAAGATGTCTTACGGTCTACCACGTGGCGCGTTGCTCGTGCTGCTGGCGATGCTGGCATGGTGGCAACTGGTGTTGAGCCCAACCGCAGCCTCGGCTGCGGAGCGTCCACCGGCTGCGATCAGCGTCAATACCGCAAGTATCGATTTGATGACAACAGGCAAGCTATACGTGGACGAAGGCCAGCCCTTCCCGGTCGACGCCGCCGGTCTGCCCAAGCTGCTCGCCGGTCTCAATCCCGCCACCAAGGTCAACCTGCTCGGCGGCGGCTACTGGCTCTATGCCGAGCTGCGCAACGACAGCCACCAGCCGGCCTGGGTCATCGATCCCAACGACACGCTGATCGACATGGTCGACATCCAGGTGTTCGGTCCCGACGGCAGCGCGCGCCAGATGCTGACCGGCTACCGCCAGCCGCATTCCTACCTGCTGCACTACGGCAAAGACGTCGACCTGCAGCCCGGCCAGCGCTACCAGGTGCTGATACGCTTCGCCAGCCCCTACTACGCCCGCACGCCGGTGATGTCAGTGTTGCCGCGCACCGCCTACCAGCAGCTGGTGGCGCGCGAGAACGTGCTCATCATCGGCTCCATCGGCGCGCTGCTGGCGTTGACGGTGTTTAACTTCTTCATCTACTCGATCACCCGCGACAACTCGTCGCTGTACTACTCGCTGTACGTGCTGTGCTACGCCATCGCCTGGGGCATGACCTTCCACCTGACGGCCGACCTGTTCGGCTGGCACAACCTGCAATGGCACTACGTGCCCTTCTTCCTGCTGCCGGTGCTGAGCACCATGTTCTACACCAACTTCCTGCGGCTGAAAGAGCATTCACCGCTGCTGCACCGCCTCAGCCGCATCAACATCGTGCTGCCGCTGGTGACGCTGCCGAGCTGCTTCTTCTACCTGAGCTACGCGCACACCATCGCCACCATCGTCATCACGATCTGGATGACGATGGCGCTCACCAGCGGCATCGTGGTGTGGCGGCGCGGTTACTACCCGGCGCGCTTCTTCGTGCTCGGCTTTGTCGCGCTGATGGTGCCGGGGCTGTTCATCCTGCCGGCCAACCTGGGCCTGATCCCGGCCATGATCACCAACGCCCAGCTGTTCACGCTGCTGGGCGGCACGCTGGACGGCGTGCTGCTGGCGTTCGCGCTGGCCGACCAGATCCGCCTGCTGCGCAACACGCTGGAGCAGCGCGTGCAGGAGCGCACGGCGCAGCTGACCGAGGCCAAGGAACACGCGGAGGTGGTCAGCCGCCACCGCATCGATTTCCTGTCGGCGATGAGCCACGACATCCGCACGCCGCTGGCCGGCGTGATCGGCATGATCAAGTTCGCCATGCGCGACCAGTCGGTGCGCGGCCGCACCGAGGAATACCTGCGCATCGGCCTGCAGAACAGCGAATCGCTGCTGGCCATCCTCAACGACATTCTCGACTTCTCCAAGATCGACGCCGGCCGCCTGTCGATCGAAACGGTGGACTTCGACCTGGTCGCGCTGGTCGACGACGCCATCGGCATCCTGCAAGGCCAGGCCGACGCCAAGAGCCTGCTGCTGCGCTGCGACCTGGCGCTGGACCTGCCGCGCTACGTGCGCGGCGATCCGACCCGTCTACGCCAGATCCTGCTTAACCTGCTGGGCAACGCCATCAAATTCACCGACCGCGGCGAAGTGCGGCTGGACGCCTCGGCCGTGCTGACGGTCGACGGCCGCACCAGCGTCAGCTTCGACATCGCCGACACCGGCCCCGGCATCCCGGCCGAGACGCTGCCACGCCTGTTCCAGAAGTTCGAACAGGCCGACCATTCGACCACCCGCCGCTACGGCGGCACCGGTCTTGGCCTGGCGATCTGCAAGGAGCTGGTGGAGTTGATGGGCGGCTCGATCGCCGCCGAAAGCCGGGTCGGCGTCGGCTCCACGTTCAGCTTCACGCTGCCGCTGGCGCTGGGCACGGCGCCGGCCATCGATCCTTCCAGCCTGCCGCGCAAGGAGCACCACGCCTATCGCCTGCGCGTGTTGTGCGCCGAGGACGTGCGCACCAACCAGATCATCGTCAGCACGCTGCTGGAAAACATGGGCCACGATATCCGCGTGGTGGAGAACGGCTTGCAGGCGCTGCATGCGCTCAGCACCGCCGCCTACGACCTGGTGCTGATGGACGGCCGCATGCCGATGATGGATGGCGAACAGGCCGCGCGCCTGATCCGCAGCGGCGGCAGCGAAGACTACCGCGTGCTCGATCCCGGCATCCCGATCATCGCGCTGACCGCCAACGCCAGCGACCATGACCGCGCGCGCTATCTGGCGGTGGGCATGGACGGTTTCCTCAGCAAGCCGGTCGACGAGCGCCTGCTGTACGACCAGATCGAGAAGACCATCGCCCAGCACCTGAGTCGCGGCCGGCCGCTGCGGCCGACCGACGCCGCGCGCCTGTCCGCCAACCGCGCGCAATCGCTGGACGAGCAGTTCGGCGTGGCGCCGGCGGTCGAGAAGCGCGTCGATCCCTCCACGGTGCAGATCATGCCGCTGGCCGGCCTGTCGCACTCGCACATGCAGCGCATCACCCAGGCCTTCCTGGATGAAGCGCCGCGCCGGCTGGAGAACGCGCGCGCCGCCGTCACGGCCGCCAACGCCCACGCGGCGGCGGCGGCGATCCATGCGCTCAAGGGCAGCGCCGGCTATCTGAGCTCGACCCATCTGCACACGCTGTGCCACGAGATGGAGGCCGCCGCCGCCGCTGGCGATCTGGACGAAGTCACCCGCCGCCTGCCAGGTGTGGCCGCCGCGCTGGACCAGGCCTGCAACGACCTGCGCCGCGCCGCCAGCAACGATGTGACCATGTCGCAGCAGGAATCGACCACCTGACCTGCGAGCCCGCGGTGACACTGCTACACTGGCGGCATCCAACCAAGGAGACGCCGCATGTCCAACCGCACGCTCAACCTCACCGACCCACTGTACGACTACGTGCTGGCGCATTCGCTGCGCGAGCATCCGGCGCAGACCGCCCTGCGCGACGCCACCCGCGGCCACGAACGCGCCACCATGCAGATCGCGCCCGAGCAGGGCCAATTCATGGCGATGCTGGTCAAGCTGACCGGCGCCCGCAACACCATCGAGATCGGCGTGTTCACCGGCTACAGCGCGCTGTCGGTGGCGCTGGCACTGCCGGCCGACGGCCGCATCCTGGCCTGCGACATCAGCGACGAGTACACCCGCATCGGCAAGCCGTTCTGGGCGCAGGCCGGCATCGCCGATAAAATCGACCTGCGGCTGGGCCCCGCGCTGGCCCGCCGCCGCTAATCCCCGCGTCAGAAGTCGGTCTCGCCCTCGATGACGGCCGGGTGGCCGCTCATCGCGCGCGAGGTCTGCATGCCGGCCATCACCGCCGCTTCCACGCAGCCGGCGTTCAAGCCGGTCTTGATCCAATCGCCCGTCAGGAACAGATTGGAGTAGCCGGATTGGTCGGTCTGCAAGCGGTACTTGGTGCTGTTCACCACCGACATCACATAACGCTCGGACGGATCGACGTTGGCGCGCCAGTACTGGCTGTCGAAGCGCGCCACGCCGGTCGCTTCGCTGCCATCCACCAGCCATTGCCACGGGAAGGCGCCGGCCGGTCCCGCCGCCGACCACAGCGAGGCGATCCTCTTGCTCAACTGCTCGACCGCGCCCTCCTTCGCCAGCGCCGTCATGCGCGCAGGGAAGCCGCTGTCGCTCACCGGCGGATAGCTCGCCACCGGCAGCGCGCTGCAGAAGTAGGACACATTGCGCGGGTCCAGCGGCGCCGGCCAGGCCTCGCGGCATAGCAACTGGTCCATCGGCGCCCAGGTGTCGTAAGGTTCGCTGAAGCCGCTCAGCACCGGCTGCTGGCCGTCGGGCTGATAGTCCCAGCCCATCTGCTTGAGGTCCTTGTCCAGCCAGACCTGGTAGGCCTGCGTGGCCACCGTCCGCACCTGCTCGTAGGTGGTGTTCAGCGCCGGGCTTTGCGCCAGCAGCTGCGGGCACAAAGCCTTGAGCGAACCGATCGAGATGCCGAACACTACCTGGTCGAAATCGACGCCGCGCTTGAGCGTCAGCACCGGCAGCTCCTTGTCGAACTGCTGGTGGTACAGCTTGGGCCAGTCGCTCCAGTAGGATTCCAGGTTGACGTCGTGCGCCTGCAGCAGCGCGGCTTGGGCCGGATCGATCTGGCCGTAGTTCGGGGTGCTGGGCCAGCAGGCCAGATCCTTCACATCCACCAGCGGATCGTAGTCTGCGCCCTTCAGCGCCACCTGCTGCGTCATGCGGATGCTGCCGATCTGGCGGCCGTCCGGCACCAGCTCCTCGACCTTGTGGAAGAACTTGAACTTGACGCCGCGCGCCAGCAAGGCCTGGTACAGCGGCGTGAACACCGTGTCGCCCATCCCCGCCTGCATCTTGAACATGATGCCGCCTTTGTAGGCCAGGCCGATGCGCGCCATCGCCCGCAGCAGCGTACCTGCTTCGATATTCGGTTTGCCGAAATCGCCGCCCTCGAAGGCGAACACCAGGTCGTAGAAGCCGCGCACCGGCGCCGAATCCACACACAGGTCTTCATCGCCGCCATGGTTGCGCAGCCACTGGCGGAAATCGACGTCGTTGATCACGTCGAAGCCATTGCGTATCACGCCGTCCTCGAACACGCCCTTCATCACCGTAACGCCCAGGTCCAGGCAGATGAACAGACGGCGGACGTCGTCGCTGGCATTGCCGTCGGCGCGGTCGATCAGGCTGCGGTAGCGCGAGTGCAGCCGCTGGCGCACGCCCACCAATGCGCCTGCCAATGCATGGTGTTCGCCCTCCGTGTGCTGCGCGACGTCGGCCGACAGGTTGACCACCATGCCGTACAAGGCACTGCCCAGCAGCGACATGTCCTCCAGCAGTTCGTGCGCCGACGAGGTCACGCCTTCCGCCAGGTGATACAGCCAGTCCGGCAGTATGCCGGTGTGGTGCTCGTGCGGCGGCAGTTCCAGCTCGCGGGTCAGCTTGTCCAGGCTCTTGATCCATTGCTCGATCCAGCCCATCATCGCCACCGCCAGCTGCCACAGCGTGATCTGCTCGCCGCCCTCGCCCGGTTCGCCCGGCAGCGTCGGGAACACGATGGACCAGTTGTGCCACTGGTCGCCGACCTGCTCCGACAGCGCCACGTAATCGTGCTGTTTGAAGGCGTCGCGCCAGGTCGCCAGCGGCGCGCCGGCCGGTCGATCGAGACTGGCGTAGGCGGCCTTGATCATCTTGAACGCGTTGGAGTAGAAGCCGAACCAGATGTGCAGGCCGTGTTCTTCGATGCGCTGGCCGTATTGCGCATTGCGCCCGCTGGCGCCCTTGCCGCCCAGGCGCCAGCCTTGCTGGTAGACGGTGATGTCGTAGTTGTTCTGCCAGCCCGGCGAGTCGCTCAGGTAGTAGGCCGCCGTCATCGAGCCGACGCCGCCGCCGAGGATGGCGATCTTCTGCGGTGCGATCGAGGAATTGTCGATCAGCTCCTCGCCCGGCTGCGCGGTGAAGTCGAAGTTCAGGTTGTACGGCAGGATGGCGGCCTGCGCGCCCAGTTGCAGGCCCAGCGTCTCGTGCAGCGGGAAGCTGTCGAAGGCGTGCAGCACGCACTCGTATTCGTAGCCCAGCAGCTTGCCGCCGTGGATCTTGTCGATGGTGGCGGGCGCCGCCAGGATGGCCTGGTACACGGCTTTCAGGCCGGCGCTGTCCGGGAACTGCTTGAGGAAGATCTGGTCGATGCGCGGATTGCGCAGCAGCGAGATGATGTCGTCCCAACCCGCCACGTCGAGGTTGAAGAAGTCGGGGATGGACAGGAACAGTTCTATCGCCTGTTCGATCAGATCGAGCACGCTGGCGATGGGCTTTTCGATGCCGGTCTTGCGGGTCGCATTCACTTCCAGCAGCGGATGCATGGCGATTCTGGTTTCCGGCGCAAACGGCTGGAAGCCCTTGGCCGCGACCGAGCAGCGCAACGGCTCGGCGCCGGCCGCCGGGATCTCGTACTCGCACAGATATTTGGGATAGCCGAACAGTTCACGGCCGTTAATCAGCGCCATCGCGTCGTCGACGAAGATGTGCGCGGGGTAGTAGTAGATGTGGGACAGCTTGCCCTCGTCGTCCATGGCGCCGACCATGATCCAGGTGACGATGTCGATCTCGGTGATCCAGCCCTTGGCATGGTCGACCGGGGCCGCCGAATCGGCGTGGTTGACGCGGGTGAACGTCAGCAGCACATACGGCGAAATCGCGTTGAAGCGCATGCGCTGTCCGGCCACCTGGTTCAAGCTGTCGTCCAGCGTGGCCTGGAGCTTGGCCAGATCGCCCTTGACGAAGAAGCCGTACATCTCGGAGTTTTTCAATTGCAGCGGCGAGTGCATCATCACCGAGCCGCCCTGGTAGATATATGAAGGTCTGGTCGCCATAGCTCATTCGTCGGGGGTTGAACAGCGTTCCAGTGTATTGCAAAATCACTGTTCATTGCCGAAAAATAATTCGCCGCCGTGGGTGTAGGATGTAGCCTGAGCCACAGATAAGGAAGACCGCATGGGTCGCGATCAACATGGAACCCGCGCCTGGGTCCGCATGCCGTCGGAACGCCGGCTGGACCTGCTCGACCCCACGCCGTTCGACTGGGAAGACAGCGACCTGGCGCTGGGCCTGGCGCGCACCTATCGCTGGGGCGGGCATTCGGCGTGGCCGCTGCCGCTGTCGGTGGCGCAGCATTCGCTGACGGTGATGCATTTGCGCGCGGCCGCGGGTACGGCGGCCGGGCTGGCGTTGCCGCCGCTGGGCGCGCTGCGCGAACTGCTGCACGATGCGGAGGAAGGCTTGCTGGGATTCGATTGCGTCTCGCCGCTGAAACCCTTCCTGGGCGAAGGCTTCAAGGCGCTGACGGTGCGGCTGGAGCGCGCGGTGTTCCTGCGCTACGGCTTGCCGCATTGGACGCCGAAGGAACACGCCGCCCACAAGATGGCCGACCGCTTGGCTGCGGCCAGCGAGGCGGTGCATGTGGTGGGATGGTCGGCGAAGGAAGTACTGCACACGCTGAAGATCGCCGTGCCGCCGTTGAGCGACGATCCGCTGCAAGCCATCTACGGCGGCGCCGCGTGGGAGCCGTGGCCGCCGGCCATCGCCAGCGAGCGCTTCCTGGCAGAGCTGGATCGGCTGAAAGCCCTCAGCGCCTGATACTTACGGACGATGCCGCGCATTCGGCAACGACGCTATACTGCTGCGTAACTTTACGTGGAGATTTCATGACGACACCCGAAAACGAACTGGCCAACAACGCCAAACTGACGGCGCTGGCGCGCGCCTTGCGCGACTTGCACAAGCAGCTGATCCATGTGGAGACGCAGTATTTCGGCGCGGTCGGCAGTCCGCTGGAGCATTTGCAGTTGGTGACGAATCATCCGCATTTCGCGTGGCTGCAAAAGCTGTCGGGCTTGATGGCGCAAATGGATGAGCGGCTCGATGAGCCGGAACCGGTCACCGCCGCCGAGGCCGGCGCCTACCGCAAGGCGATCGAGGCGCTGATCGGCCCGTCCGAGAATGGCGACGCCGAGTTCCGCGCCAAATACAACGCACTGCTGCACGACGGCACCGAGATCGTCATGGCGCACGGCGCCGTGCGCAAGCTGCTGGCCGAAATTACGGGCTGAACGTATCCAGGCCACCCTCGCAGGATGGCCTGGAGTGCATCACCTTTGCCGGTTCCCACATTGCCCAGGACCGAGGCCTTGGCCGCCGACGCGTTCAGCAACGGGGCGGAGTAAGGCAGGCTCCAGCCGAGTTGGATCGATCGTGCCGTCGCCGCACAACAGCGCTACGGCCCCAAAAATAATGGTTTCCTTCATAGCCACAAGTCAGTCTCCTTAAGATAGATGTCTGAATTTACTAACCAGAAACACACCGCAACAGATGACCAAAAGACAACGTCATCACACAACGGCGACGGACATCACATCACCAAATGAGGAAAAGGCTCAAAAACGGCAAAATAATGCCAAATTACCCAAAAAAAATACGTCAGGTCTCTTAGAAACCTGCAATGAGATCAGACTACTTGCTTTTCAATAATATTGGCGCGGTGGGACAGTCGCATGGCGTGCAAGCAATCCCTGAAGAAAAGCCGCTAAGCAGCCGTATTTAAAGCCCTTTTCACAGATATCCACACCAACTGTGGATAAGGTTGTGAATAACCGCCTCTTGACAGGCGAGAACGCCTTTAACGGCGCGGGATTCAACAAAATGCCTAATCCACAGGCAGATTTATTACCCTATAAAATCAATGACTTACATCATGTAAAATTCAGGCTTCAAAGGTTTTTCGGCTCGCTTGAAAAATATTTTTTTGTGCATAAGTAGGCCGGGAGACACGCCGACGCACGCCTACCGGGGAAACCTTTGACAAAAGTGCTAGCAAGGAATAGTGTCACTCTGAGGGTCCGCAATTCCCTTCTTCGACTTACGCGGGATTGATGCATGAACCAGAACGACGACGACACCGATTGGATGATAGAGGACGAGGCCCCGCCGGCCAGCCAGCCGCAGCCAGGCAAGCCCGGCGCCGCGCCGACGCCGGCCCCGTGGCGGGTGCTGATCGTGGACGACGATGTCGATGTCCACGTGGTCACCAAATTCTCATTGAGCAATGTGTGCTTCCAGGGGCGGCGGCTAAGCTTTCTGCACGCCTACAGCGGCGAAGAAGCCCTGACGACGCTACGCACCACGCCTGACATCGCGCTGGTGCTGCTGGACGTCATCATGGAAACCAGCGATGCCGGCCTGAACGTGGCCCGCCACATCCGCGACACCCTGCACAACAAGCTGGTGCGCATCGTGTTGCGCACCGGCCAGCCGGGTCAGGCGCTGGAGCACAGCATCATCCTCGACTACGACATCAACGATTTCTGGTGCAAGACCGACCTCACCACGCGCAAGCTGTTCACCACGGTGATTTCGTCGCTGCGCGCCTATTCCGGACTGGAGCAGGCGCACCGGCAGATACAGGCGCTGCAGCAGGAACTGGACCAGGCGAAAACGTTGCTGGCCGCAGTGGACCAGCACGCGGCGATGATGACGCTCGACGCGCGCGGCAAGATTGTCACGGTCAACGATAAATTCTGCGCGGTGTTCCAATACAGCCGAGAGGAATTGCAAGGCGCCGATCCGCGCCTGCTGCATGCCCCGCCCTATCCGCCGGACCAGCTGGCCGACGCCCTGAAAGCGCTGAAGGAAGGCGAAGCCTGGACCGACGTGGTCAGCGCCTGGCGCCGCGACGGCCAGGAAGTGCGGCTGCGCGCCACCGTGACGGTCACCGCCGACATCCCGCCGCGCTACATCGTCGTCGCCAGCGTCCTGCAAGCACTCAAGCGCCCGCTGTAGCGCCGTAAGTCGCGGATTGTTATAGCACTTTTCAGGATATCCACAGAGGCTGTGGATATCTATGTGGATATCACCCCATTGACACCGCAGGGAGGCTTTACCTATGCGGCTTTCAACAAACTGCCCATCCAAAAGGCAAATTCAAACCCCTTACGAATCAAACACTTAGCGCGCCACGTATTGTGACAAGAAAATATTTTGAAAATAATTCTTATCAACATGGTTTGTGCATAAGTAAACGCGGCGCAACGCCGGGCGGCACCCTCAATGTGGGGATTTTCGACGCTGTTCGGGGTGTAATAACACCCGTTCGATCACTTGCGGATCGACGTTGTGCGATTTCATGTATTCGACCGCACAAACGGTATTAAAGCTGGACTGCACCTGAATGCCACGATTCACCGCGGCACTGCATTGCTCGTCGCTACGCTGCTGCAATAACGAAACGTTCATCATGTTCCCTAGGGAGAATTGAAGGATAGGACTTTGATCTGCGTCATGCCTAGGCCAGTATGGGCGACCGTAGACCAAAGTCAATGTCAGCTTCCTATCAATTCCGATTTAAAACTCGCCATGCGCCTGAGTTCATAGACAGGCGGCAATACCGGCGCGATAATGGTGCATGCCTACCGATCCGCCACGCCACCGCCCCGCCTCGCTACTTGATCTATTCGTCTCTTTCACCATTTTGGCGCTGCAGGGCTTTGGCGGCGTCCTGGCGGTCGTGCAGCGTGAGCTGGTCGAACGCAAACGCTGGCTGACCCAGGAAGAGTTCATCGAGGAATGGGCGGTCGCCCAGATCATGCCCGGCCCCAACGTGGTCAATCTGGCGCTGATGATCGGCAACCGCTACTTCGGCCTGCGCGGCGGCCTGGTCGCGCTGGCCGGCATGCTCACCGTGCCGCTGCTGGTGGTGCTGGTGCTGGCCGTGCTGCATTCCCATTATGCGCACCACCCCGGCGTGGCCGGCGCGCTGCGCGGCATGGCGGCAGTGTCGGCCGGCATGATCGCCGCCACCGGCCTCAAGTTGGCCTCGGCGCTCAACAGACATCCGCTGCCGATGTGGCTGACCGCCGCCATCGCCCTGCTGTGCGTGGTGTTCGTGGTGCTGCTGCACCTGCCGCTGGCTTACACCCTGCTGATCTTGGGCAGCATCGGCGTCACGCTCACCCGCCGCAAGCTCAAGGGACACCAGCCATGAACGACGCCCCGCTGCACCTGGTGCTGAGCCTGGGCGACTGGATCAGCCTGTTCGCCCATTACATGCTGTTGTCGTTGATGTCGATCGGCGGCGCGATTTCCACCACCTCCGAGATGCACCGCTTCCTGGTCGAGGAACATCACTGGCTGACGCAATCGCAGTTCAACGATTCGATCGCCATCGCCCAGGCGGCGCCGGGGCCGAACGTGCTGTTTGTGGCGCTGATGGGCTGGAACGTGGGCCTGAACGCGGGCAGCTACACGGCGGCGATGGCCGGCGTGCTGGTGACGATGGTGGGCATCATGGTGCCGAGCACCACCCTGACCTACCTGGCGGCGCGCTGGGGCCACCAGAACCGCGAGCTGCTGGGCGTGCGCGCCTTCAAGCAAGGCATGGCGCCGGTGGTGGTCGGACTGATGGTGTCGGTGGGAATCATACTCGGCAGCGCAAATCACAGCTGGACCAGCGACTGGCCCTTGTGGACCTTGTCGGTGGCGGCCGGCCTGGTGATCTGGCGTACCCGCATCCACTTGCTGTGGATGCTGGCCGGCGGCGCCTTGCTGGGATGGTTCCAGCTGGTGTGACGCCGCCAGGCTTGCCGCAATTTAGTCCTTGATCGCTTCGACCGAGAACGTCAGGGTGACGTCGTCGCCGACGTTAGGCGCGTATTTGCCGGCGTTGAATTCGGTGCGCTTGATGATGGCGGTGGCGTTGGCGCCGCAGGCCAGCTTCTTCATCATCGGGTGCTCCATGCACTGGAAATGGGTCACGGTCAGCGTTACCGGCTTGGTGATGCCTTTGATCGTCAGGTTGCCTTCGATGGTAGACGGCACGTCGCCCTTGAAGTTGAACTTGGTCGACTTGTAGGTGATGGTCGGGAACTTGCCGGTGTCCAGGAAGTCTTCGCCCTGGATGTGGCCGTCGAACAGCTTGGAGCCGGTGTCCACCGATTTGGTATCGATCACGGCTTCAACCGAACCGGTCTTGGCGGCGCGGTCCAGCACGATCTTGGCGGTCGTGTTGTTGAAGCGGCTTTGCTGCAGCGAGTAGCCGAAGTGGCTGTATCCGAAACGGGAAAAGGTGTGATTCGCATCGGAGGTGAAGCTTTCCGGAGCGGCGAAGGCGGACATCGAGATACCAGCGGCAACCAGCAGGGCGAAGATTTTTTTCATTAGTTAGACTCCAGGATGTGAAAACAAGAGAGAAAGACTCGCCCCGGCCGCGACTGGCGGCCTGGTGCGTGTCCTTCGAGTGGACCGATTATGCTCGTCACCGCCTCATGTTGTAAAACGAAAAATTTACCACCTTACTATCGATAAAATCGATCGTAGAAGCGTTTGGCGTTGGCACGCACCTTTCCTTCTTATAATTTATTGGAATATAGAAAGGGGAAAAACGTCGTTTGCCGCATGAGCGACTGATGCGATACTTCGCGCACCGGTACCTTACCACCGGCACCAACCCCTATTTCCAATGACTACACCCCTCATTCGCATCGATCACGCGAGTAAAACCTTTGCGCTGCCCGACGGCGGCCAGTTCCACGCAGTACGCGACGTTTCCCTGGAAGTGAACCAAGGCGACATCTTTGGCCTGATCGGCAAAAGCGGCGCCGGCAAATCGACCTTGCTGCGCCTGTTTAACCTGCTGGAACGGCCCGACAGCGGCCGCGTATTTGTCGACGGCCGCGAATTGACCGCGCTGTCCAAGCGCGACCTGCGCGATGCCCGCCGCAATATCGGCATGATTTTCCAACAATTCAACCTGCTGCAGAACGCCACGGTGTTCGACAACGTCGCCTTCCCGCTGCGCATCCATGGCGGCATGACGCCGGCGCAGATCACCGCGCGCGTCAACGATTGCCTGGAGCTGGTGGAATTGAGCGGCAAGACGGCCAGCTATCCGGCGCAGCTGTCGGGCGGCCAGAAACAGCGCGTCGCCATCGCGCGCGCGCTGGCCAGCGGCCCTGCCGTGCTGCTGTGCGACGAACCCACCTCCGCGCTCGACGCCGAAACCACGCGCGCGCTGCTCGCCACGCTGCGCGACATCAATCGCCGGCTGAACGTGACCATCGTGATGGTCAGCCACGAACTGTCGGTGCTGGGCGAGATCTGCAACCGCGTGGCCGTGATCGAAGACGGCGCGATCGCCGAACAGTTTGCGCTGAACGACGCCGCCAGCGTGGCCGAACCGCGCAAGACCGCGCTGGGCCGGGAACTGGCGCGGCACGGCGCCGCCAGCGCGCTCGCCAACATCAACAACGCCAACACGGAGGCAGCCTATGTTTGAATACCTTGCCTCGCTCGACGCCATCCTCGCCATGCTGCCGGAGATGTGGACCGCCCTCGGTCAAACGCTGACCATGCTCGGCATCGGACTGACCGCCGCGGTGCTGATCGGCGGTCCACTGGGCATCCTGCTGTTCCTGGTGGCCGACGGCCAATCGCTGCAAAACCGCCCCGCTTCGCTGATACTGGGCTGGTTCGTGAACACCGTGCGCTCGTTCCCGTTCATCATTTTGCTGGTGGCGCTGGTGCCGTTCACGCGCATCATCGCCGGCACCTCGATCGGGCCGCTGGCTGCAGCCGTGCCGCTGTCCTTCGCCGCCATACCCTACTTCGCCCGCATGGTCGAACAGAACCTGCGTGAGGTGCCGCGCGGCGTGATCGAGGCGGCCCACGCGATGGGCGCCTCGGAAATGCAGATCGTCTTGCGCGTGCTGCTGGTGGAGGCCCGTTCCGGCCTGGTGCTGGCGCTGACCGTGCTGTCGATCAGCTTCCTGTCCTACTCCGCCGTGGCCGGGGTGGTGGGTGGCGGCGGCATCGGCGACCTCGCCATCCGCTACGGCTACTACCGCTTCGAGACCGACATCATGGTCGCCACCGTCGCCATCCTGATCGCCATGGTGCAGCTGATCCAGTTCACCGGCAACCGCATCGCCAAACGCCTCGACAAACGCTAATTTAGGGTATCAACATGAACGCACCTCGCCGCAACCTGCTGCTCGCAGCACTGACCATCGCCCTCGGCATCGCCGCGCCAAGCTACGCCAAGGACCCGAAGGAAATCGTCATCGGCACCAGCGCCGGCCCGTATGCGGACCAGATCAAGCTGGGCATCAAGCCCATCCTGGAGAAGCAGGGTTACAAGATCAAGCTGGTGGAATTCAACGACTACATCCAGCCGAACTTCGCGCTGGCGGAAGGCTCGCTGGACGCCAACGTATTCCAGCACATCATCTACCTGAATGAATTCGCGGCCAAGAACAAGCTGCCGCTGGCGGACCTGGTGAAGATCCCGACCGCGCCGATCGCCATCTACAGCAAGAAGCACAAGACGCTGGCCGAGGTAAAGGAAGGCGGCACCGTCGCCATGCCTAACGATCCGACCAACCAGGCGCGCGCGCTGGTGCTGCTCGATCAACTGGGCTGGATCAAGCTGCGCGCCAAGTTCGATCCGGTGAAGGCGTCGGAGAAGGACATCGCCGTCAACGTCAAGAAAATCAAGCTGATCTCGCTGGACGCCGCGCAGCTGCCGCGCTCCCTGCAGGACACCGACTACTCCTTCGTCAACGGCAACTACGCGCTGGCCTCGGGCATGAAGTTGAAAGAGGCGCTGCTGACCGAGAAGATCTCGCCCAACTACATCAACCTGGTGGCGATCCGCAGCGCCGACAAGAACAAGCAGTTCGCCAAGGATCTCGCGGCGGCCTACCGTTCGCGCGAGTTCCTGGCGGTGACCAACAAATACTTCCCCGACTACGCCAAGACCGAAGACCAGCTGGCGCTGGAAGCTGGCGGCGCGGCCAAGCCGGGCAAGTAATCGTCTTCAGTCCAGGTCTGAAGCGGCGTGCCGTTCCAGCACCTGCTCTTCCGGTTCGCCGAAAGTCCGGTTGACCTTGCGGCCACGGATCACCGCCGGACGAGCGGCGATCTCGTCGGCCCAGCGGCGGACGTTTTTGTATTCGTGCACCGACAGGAATTCGCCGGCGCCGTAGATCTTTCCGAGTACCAGCACGCCATACCACGGCCAGATCGCCATGTCGGCGATGGTGTAGTCGTCGCCGGCGACGTAGCGGTGATCGGCCAGCTGGCGATCGAGCACGTCGAGCTGGCGTTTGACTTCCATCGCATAGCGGTTGATCGGGTACTCCAGCTTTTCCGGCGCATACGCATAGAAATGGCCAAAGCCTCCGCCCAGGAACGGCGCGGAACCCATCTGCCAGAACAGCCAGTTCAGCGTCTCGGTGCGCGCCGCCAGGTCCTTCGGCAGGAAGGCGCCGAACTTCTCCGCCAGGTACACCAGGATCGAACCCGATTCGAACACGCGCAACGGCTGCGCGCCGCTGCGGTCCACCATCGCCGGGATCTTCGAGTTCGGATTGATGTCGACAAAGCCGCTGGAGAACTGCTCGCCTTCGTTGATGCGTATGAGCCAGGCGTCATACTCGGCGCCCGCATGTCCGGCGGCCAGCAGCTCTTCCAGCATGATCGTCACCTTCACGCCGTTCGGCGTGCCCAGTGAATAGAGCTGCAAGGGATGCTGCCCGACCGGCAGTTCCTTGTCATGCGTGGGGCCCGCGACCGGGCGGTTGATGCTCGCAAAGGTGCCGCCGGATGGCGCTTCGGCCACCCAGACTTTCGGCGGTACGTACTTCGATTGATCAGTCATTCAAAACTCCATGCAAATTCAAGCCAAAAGGATACCCTAATCGTTGCGCATCTGCGCTTGCGACACATTGCTCCCCGCCGGCACGCTCTGCGTAAGCCATACGTTGCCGCCGATGGTGGAGCCGGCGCCGATGGTGATGCGGCCCAGGATGGTCGCGCCGGCGTAGATCACCACGTCGTCCTCCACCACCGGGTGACGCGGCACGCCCTTGATCAAGGTGCCTTTTTCGTCCGCCGGGAAGCGCTTGGCGCCCAGGGTCACATGCTGGTAAAGGCGCACGCGCTGGCCGATGATCGCCGTCTCGCCGATCACCACGCCGGTGCCATGGTCGATGAAGAAGCTGCCGCCGATCTGCGCGCCCGGATGGATGTCGATCCCGGTCAGCGAATGGCCGATATCCGAAATCAGCCGCGCCAGGAACGGTGCGCCAAGCCGGTGCAGGCTGTGCGCCAGCCGGTAGTACAGGATGGCGATGGTGCCCGGATAGCACAGCATGATCTCGGCCACCGAGGTCGCCGCCGGATCGCCGGAGAACGCCGCCTGCACGTCGGACACCAGCAGAGCGCGTATGGCCGGCAGGCCGGCAGCGAATTCGCGCGTGATGGCGTGCGCCTGGCGGGTCAGGGCTTCTTCATCCGGCGTGGCGTCCTCCAGCGAGAACTGCAGGCCGCGCCGGACCTGTTCCGTCAAGCGGTTCAAGGTGGTGTTGAGGGTGTCGCCGACGAAGTAGTCGATGCTCTCGTCGGTCAGGTTGGGCCGGCCGTAATGCGTCGGGAACAGCGCCGCGGACAGGCCGTTGACGATGATGGTCAGCGCCTCGCGCGACGGCAGCTCGCGCACCTTGCCGTGATGGCGGATGTTGTGCGTGGCCTCGCGCGACACGCGCAGCTGCTCGATCACGTGGTCCAGGTTCCAGTGCGACGGCTTGACGCCGGTTCCATCATAGGTATCGATAGTCATAATGTCTCGAATTATAAAAACGCATTTCGCCTTCGGATATGCGATGACTGCATATCGCGTAAAATGCTCAGCTCACTGAACAATACGCCTTAAATGAATATTTTGCTGACACTGCTGCTGGCCGGCCTTTCCATGGTCGGGCCGCTGGCCATCGACACTTACCTGCCGTCGTTCCCGGCGATCGCCAAGACCTTCGACGCCAGTCCGATGCTGATCCAGCAGACGTTGAGCATGTTCCTGTTCTGCTTTGCCTTCATGATGCTGTTCTACGGCACGCTGTCCGATTCCTTCGGGCGCCGCCCGGTGATCCTGGTGTCGCTGGTGGCCTACATCGCCGCCTCCATCGTCGGCGCGATGGCGCCGTCCATCGGCGTGCTGCTGGCCTGCCGCATCGTGCAGGGCCTGGCGGCCGGCGCCGGCTCGGTGGTCGGCCGCGCCATCGTGCAGGACCGCTTCTCCGGCGCCGCCGCGCAGAAGATCCTGGCGCATATCATGATGGTGTTCGGCCTGGCGCCCGCCATCGCGCCGGTGCTGGGCGGCTGGTTACAGGTGAGCTTCGGCTGGCGCTCGATCTTCTGGTTCCTCAGCGCCTTCGGCGTCCTGATGTTCATCGCCGTGCAACGCGCACTGCCGGAAAGCCTGCCCGTCAAGGACCGCCATCCCTTCCATCTCGGCGTCATCGCAGCCAATTACTGGAAGGTGCTGTGCCACCATCAGTTCCTGCTGCTGTCGATCGCGGTCGGCATGAGCTTTGCGGGCGTGGCGCTGTATATCGGCTCGGCCGCCTACTTTGTGATGAACATCCTGCACCTGCCGGAGACGGCCTTCGCCTGGATGTTCGTGCCGCTGATCAGCGGCATGGTGGTCGGCTCGGCGCTGTCGGGGAAGTTCGCGAGCAAATTCTCGCGCACCGCGCAGGTGTGGATCGGCCTCGCCATCATGATCGCCGCCGCCATCCTCAACGTCGCCTACAACAGCGCCTTTGTCGCGGCCGTGCCTTACGCCGTGGCGCCGCTGTTCATCTACTCCTTCGGCCTGGCGCTGGCGATGACGCCGCTGTCGCTGATCGCGCTGGAGTACTTCCCGAACAACAGCGGCCTGGCGTCGTCGATGCAGTCGTTTATCCAGATGCTGCTGTTTGCGCTGGTGTCCGGCCTGGTGGCGCCGCTGCTGTTCGACAGCGCGCTGAAACTGGCCTGGGGCGTGCTCGCCAGCCTGGTCGTCAGCGTGATCGCCTGGCTGCTGGCGCAGACCGGCAAGCCGGTCACACACTAAGTCATCAAGGCCAGGGCGTCGGATTCACATCGATGTATTGGGCGCCGCCCTGCTCCGGTTCGCGGGCATCGCCCTGAGCCGCGCCTGGAGCAGGCTGTCCCGGCGCCTGCGCCGGATTGCGCAAGCCGAGCAGCTCCTTGCGGGTCTCGACAAAGTCCGCGCTCGACAAGGGATGTTCCTTGTCCGGCCAGTTCTCCTCCGCCCATAGCTGCAGTTGCTCGTAGCGCTGCCAAAGTTCGTTGACGAACTGGCGGCGTGCGGTTTCCTTGTCCATGTTCCCTCCTGTGATGGTTGCTAGTCTGTGGCAAACTGCCGATATCGTCCGTTAGCCCCCGCACCAACATACCATGGAACTCCACATCGTCATCGAAGGCAAGAAGGACCTGGGCGGGCAGCTGTACCGCCAGTTGAGCGATTCGATCCGCAGCGGGCGGCTGGCCGACGGCCAGCAGCTGCCGCCTTCCCGCCTGCTTGCCGAGCAGCTCGGCCTGTCCCGCAAGACCGTCTCCGACGTCTACACCCGCTTGACGCAGGAGCGGCTGGTGCTGGGCCAGGTCGGCAAGGGCAGCTTCGTCAGCGCGCCGGCCGAAGCCAAGCCGCGCCGCCAGCTCGCCATCAACCTGGCCAGCGCCGCCATCGTCGCCAAGTGGGACACGATGCACACGCCGCTGCGCGTGCCCTTCCCGGAAGGCCGCTCGCGCTATGAGTTCGTCGGCGGCTGCGTCACGCCGTCGCTGTTCCCGGTCGACGAATGGCGCCGCTGCATGCTGCACGGCCTGCGCCAGGACGTCAAAGGCAGCGGCATGTACCGCCAGGCGGAAGGCATCGCCGAACTGCGCGCCGCCATCGCGCACCATGCAGCCTTCGCGCGCGGCGTGGTCTGCACCGCCAACAACGTGGTCGTCACCAACGGCGCCCAGCAGGCGCTGGACCTGCTGGGCCGCGTGCTGCTGGAGCCGGGCTGCGTGGTCGCCGTCGAGGAACCGGGCTACCCGGCCGCGCGCATGCTGTTCGCCAGCCAGGGCGCGCGGGTGGTCGGCATAGGCGTCGACCGGGAAGGCATGCTGGTCGACCAGATCCCGCCAGGCACGCGCCTGATCTACACCACGCCGGCCCACCAGTTCCCGCTGGGGATGCAGATGAGCGTGGCGCGCCGCGAGGCGCTGCTGGCGCGCGCGCTGGAGATCGGCGCCATCATCATCGAAGACGATTACGACAGCGAGTTCCGCTACCACGGCCGCCCCACCGATTCGCTGCAAAGCATGGACCGGCACGGCGTGGTGGCCTTCGTCGGCAGCTTCTCCAAGGTGATGCTGCCGGAACTGCGGCTCGGTTATGCGGTGCTGCCGGAAGCGATACTGAACGCGGCCCTCACCGTCAAGCACCTGAACGACTGGCATACCGCCACCGCCAGCCAGCACGCGCTGGCCAAGTTCATCGCCGACGGCTACCTGTCGCGCCACATCCGCCGCTGCGGCGCCATCTACGCGACGCGGCGCGAACGCCTGCAAACGCTGTTTGCCGATGCCTTGTCGCCGTGGTTCGAGCTGGTGCCGGCCAGCGCCGGCTTCCACCTGGCGGCGCTGTGCAAAAAGCCGCTCGACCTGGACCTGCTGCTGCGACTGGCGCGGCGCGCCGACGTCGGCCTCTACCCGCTGTCGAACTTCTATGCCTCGACGCCGTCCAAGCCCGGACTGTTCCTCGGCTACGGCGGCATCGAGACGCTCGATATCGACATCGCGCTGCTGCGCGTGCGCGAGATTCTCGTACAAATGGAGTAAAGCTTAATCCGCATGTAGAATAGTGGATTGCATTGTAACGACCCAGAGCCAGCCATGCGCCTCACCTCCTTCACCGACTATTCCCTGCGGACCTTGCTATACCTGAGCGCTCACCGGGACCGGCTGGTGACGATCCAGGACATCGCCGACATGCATTCGATCTCGAAGAACCACCTGATGAAGGTGGTCTACCAGCTGGGGCAATCCGGATTGGTGGAGACGGTAAGAGGCCGCAACGGTGGCCTGCGGCTGGCCAAGGAACCGAAGGACATCAACATCGGCGCGCTGGTGCGGATGACGGAGACCGACTTCTTCATGGCCGAATGCTTCGACCGCGAAACCGACACCTGCCCGCTGACGCCCAACTGCGCGCTGAAGCACACGCTGAACGACGCCACCAAGGCCTTCCTGGCCGTGCTGGATCAACAAACGCTGCAAGACATGCTGCCGCAGGCCGCGCCCAACGCGGCCAAGCCGGTGCGCATCGTCCGCGGCGCGGCGGCCTAGCAACGCTAAGCCGCCTCCTGCCGCAAGCGCGGCAGCGAAGACATCAAATCGGAAAAGCGCTGCCCCTGTATCATCACGTGCTCGCGCAGCAGGCGCGCCGCCAGGTCGCCGTCGCCGTCGACGATGGCCCGCACCACGCCGTCATGCTCGTGGTAGGACGTGGCCAGGCGGTCACGCACGCGCAGCTGCAAGCGCCGGTAAGGCCGCAGGCGCCGGTACAGATTGCGCGTCTGCTCGATCAGGAACTGGTTATGGCTGCCGGCGTAGATCGCCTCGTGGAATAACTCGTTCTTGTAGTAGTAGACGTCGGGCTCCTGCGCATCGCGCGCATCCTGGCAGGCCTGGTGCGCCGCCAACAGGGCCTGCTGCTCTTCGGGCGTCATGCGCCGCGCCGCCAGGCGGCCGCAGGTCGCCTCCAGTTCCGACATCACCTCGAACATCTCCACCAGCTGCTGCGGCCCCAGATCCGCGACGATGGCGCCGCGCCGTGGCCGTATCACCACCAGTCCCATCGAGGCCAGCTGTATCAGCGTCTCCCGCACCGGCGTGCGCGAGACGCCAAAGCGCGTGGCCAGCTCGGTCTCGTCCAGGTGCTGTCCCGGTTTGAGCTCGCCGACGGCGATCATCTCTTCAATTTGTTCGCGCAACGTGGCGGAATGGGTAGTCATGGTGGTCTTGCAGCCTTGTGTATAACAAGCTTCATTATAAGCAGTAAATTTAGCTTGACAATGTATTCCAACGATATATTCTTGTATACACAAAAAAGATCGTTGCATATTTGACCCACCTTGGAGGAACTATGAGCGCAATCACCCGCAGGTCCGTACTGGCCGCCCTGGCCGCCAGCCCGTTGTTGTTGCAACCGGCATGGGCGCAAAACACCACCCTCAAGATTTCGCACCAGTTCCCCGGCGGGACGGTCACCGAGGGCGACTTCCGCGACCGGCTGACCCGCATGTTCGCTGCCGAGGTGGAAAAGCGCAGCAAGGGCAGCCTCAAATTCGAGATCTATCCGGGCTCCTCGCTGATGAAGACCAACGCCCAGTTCTCCGCCATGCGCAAGGGCGCGCTGGACATGTCGCTGGTGCCGCTGTCGTATGCCGGCGGCGAGGTCCCGGAAGTGAACATCGGCCTGATGCCCGGCCTGGTGACCTCCTACGAGCAGGCCTACGGCTGGAAGAACGCCGAAGTGGGCAAGGAGTTGAGCCGCATCCTGAGCGAAAAGGGCATCGTGCTCATCAGCTGGATCTGGCAGGCCGGCGGCGTGGCGTCGCGCACCAAGCCGGTGATCGACCCGGACGACGCCAAGGGCATGAAGATACGCGGAGGTTCGCGCGAGATGGACCTGATCCTCAAGGCCGCCGGCGCCGCCGTGGTGTCGCTGCCGTCCAACGAAATCTACGCCGCCATGCAGACCGGCGCGATGGAAGCGGCGCTGACCTCCTCCACCTCGCTGATCTCGTTCCGCCTGGAGGAAGTGTCGAAGGCGCTGACCACCGGCCGCGCCGGCGCCTACTGGTTCATGTTCGAACCGCTGATGATGTCCAAGGCCATCTTCGACCGCCTGACGAAAGAACAGCAAGCCACCATCATGGCCGTCGGCGCCGAAATGGAGACCTTCGCGCTGAACTCCGCCAAGGCCGACGACTCCGAAGTGGCCAATGTCTACGCCAAAGCCAAGGCCAAGGTGGTCGACCTGAATCCGGCCGCGCTGAAAAAATGGCAGGCCATCGCCCGCGCCACCGCATGGAAGGACTACGGCGCACGCAATGAAAACTGCGCCAAGCTGCTGAAACTGGCCGAGAAAACCCTATGAGCCACGGCATAGACCTGGCGCCGCCGCGCGCCGCGGCGGCGCCGGACAACGCCATCGTCGCCATGGCGACAGCGCTGCTGGGCAAGCTCAATCACGCGCTGATGATGGTGTCCATGGTGGCGCTGGTGTTGACGGCGTTCGTGCTGACCTACTCGGTGGTGTCGCGCTACTTCTTCCACGCGCCCACCGACTGGCAGGATGAGGCGTCGGTGTTCATGCTCGTTGGCGTGAGCTTCTTCTGCACCGCCTATGTGCAATCGCAGCGCGGCCATATCGGCATCGAGGCGCTGGCATCGCTGCTGCCGCCGCGCGTGAACGCGGCGCGGCTGTTCATGGTGGACCTGGTGTCGGCGCTGTTCTGCGCCTTCTTCTCGTGGAAGTCGTGGACGCTGTTCCACGAAGCCTGGGCCGACGGCCAGACCACCTCCTCCACCTTCGCGCCGCCGCTGTGGATACCCTACGCCATGATGGCCGCCGGAATGAGCATCCTCACGCTGCAAATCCTGCTGCAAACGCTGGCACGCCTCACTGACAAACCTCGCGATAAAACGGAGCGCGCAGCATGAGCGACCTGACTCTTGGCGCACTGTACGGCGCCGTTACCCTGGTGGTGATGTTCTCCGGGATGCCGATCGCCTTCGCGCTGGGCGTGGTGGCCACCGGCTTCATGTACTTCTGCATGCCCGCCTCCTCGCTCGACACCATCACCCAGAACGTGTACGAGGAAATGGCGTCGATCACGCTGCTGTCCATCCCCCTGTTCATCCTGAAGGGCGCGGCCATCGGCAAATCCCCCGCCGGCAAGGACCTCTACTCCGCGATACACACGTGGATGCACAAGATACCGGGCGGCCTGGGTATCGCCAACGTGTTCGCCTGCGCGCTGTTCGCGGCGATGGCCGGTTCGTCGCCCGCCACCTGCTCGGCCATCGGCTCGGCCGGCATTCCGGAGATGCGCCGGCGCGGTTACTCGCCAGGTTTCGCGGCCGGCATCATCGCCGCCGGCGGCACGCTGGGTATTTTGCTGCCGCCGTCGATCACCATGATCCTGTACGCGGTCGCCGCCGAACAGTCGCTGGGCCGCCTGTTCCTGGCCGGGATAGGCCCGGGCGTGCTGCTGGTGCTGCTGTTTGCCGGCTACGCCGTCTACCGCGCGCACAAGGAATACAAGGCCGCGCTGGTCATCTACGAACAAGGCGGCGCCAAGTCGGCCTACCTGGAGGACGAGCACTTCACACTGGCGCAAAAGGTGGAAATGCTGCCGCGCGTGCTGCCCTTCATCATCCTGCTGATCGGCGTGATGGTCGCGCTGTACGGCGGCTTCGCCACGCCGTCCGAAACGGCGGGCCTGGGCGCGCTGCTGGCGCTGGTGCTGCTGGCCGTGATCTACGGCGTGTGGCGGCCGAAGGACCTGTCGCCCATCCTCAGCTCGTCGATCAAGGAATCGACGATGCTGTTGCTGATCATCGGCATGTCGCTGTTCTATTCGTACGTGATGAGCTACCTGCACATCAGCCAGTCCGCCGCCGCGTGGGTGGTCAGCCTGCACCTGTCGAAATGGCTGCTGCTGGCGGTGATACTGCTGATGGTGATCGTGTTCGGCTTCTTCCTGCCGCCGGTTTCGATTATCCTGATGACCGCGCCCATCATCCTGCCGCCGCTGAAGGCCGCCGGCTTCGACCTGATCTGGTTCGGCATCGTCATGACGGTGGTGATGGAGATGGGCCTGATCCACCCGCCGGTGGGCCTGAACATCTTCGTCATCAAGAACATCGCGCCCGACATCCCGCTCAAGGATGTGGTGTGGGGCGTGTTCCCGTTCCTGATCCTGATGTTCCTGGCGGTGCTGTTGTTGTGCGTGTTCCCGTCCATCTCGACTGGATTGCCGGACATGATCATGGGAGCGAAGTAAATGAACTGGAACACCCTTCGGGACAACCGCGAAGCGCGCCTGCAGCGGACGCGCGCCGCCCTGGGCAATGAACTGGACGGCAAAACCCTGCCGTCCGCCCGCATCGCCGACCTGCTGCACACGGTGCTCGAGTGCGGCGACCGCGTCTGCCTCGAAGGGAACAACCAGAAGCAGGCCGACTTCCTCGGCCACGCGCTGGCCAACCTGAACCCGGAGCGCATCAACAACCTGCACATGCTGCAATCGGTGCTGGCGCTGCCGGAGCACCTGGACGTGTTCGAGCGCGGCGTCGCCTCCAAGCTGGACTTCTCCTTCTCCGGCCCGCAGGCGGTGCGCGTGGCGCGGCTCGCTTCCGCCGGCAAACTCAATATCGGCGCGATCCATACCTACCTGGAGCTGTTCAGCCGCTACTTCATCGACCTGCCGCCGCGCGTCTGCCTGGTCGCAGCCGAGGCGGCGGACCGCCACGGCAACCTGTACACCGGCCCGAACACCGAGGACACGCCGGCCATCGTTGAAGCGACGGCGTTCAAACAAGGTATCGTCGTCGTACAGGTCAACCGCATCGTCGACACCGTGCCGCGCGTGGACATTCCGGGCGACTGGGTCGATTTCGTCGTGCAGTCGCCGCGCCCCTACTACATCGAACCTTTGTTCACGCGCGATCCGGCACAGATTTCCGAGATCCAGGTGCTGATGGCGATGATGGCGATCAAAGGCGTCTACGCCGAATATGGCGTGCAACGCCTGAACCACGGCATCGGCTTCGACACCGCCGCCATCGAGCTGCTGCTGCCGACCTACGCCGAGTCGCTGGGCCTGCGCGGCAAGATCGGCAAGCACTGGGCGCTCAATCCGCATCCGGCGTTGATTCCGGCAATTGAAGCGGGCTTCGTGCAGTCGGTGCACTCCTTCGGCTCGGAGCTGGGCATGGAGGACTACATCCATGCGCGGCCGGACGTTTTCGCCATCGGCCCGGACGGCACCATGCGCAGCAACCGCGCCATGTGTCAGGCCGCAGGCCACTATGCCTGCGACATGTTCATCGGCTCGACGCTGCAGATCGACTTGCAGGGTAACTCCTCGACCGCCACCGCCGGCCGCATTTCCGGCTTCGGCGGCGCCTCCAACATGGGCGCCGACGCGCGCGGACGGCGCCACGCCAGCCCGGCGTGGCTGAAGGCCGGCCAGCAGGCGCGCGAAGGCCGCAACACCATCCCGCGCGGCCAGAAGCTGGTGGTGCAGATGGTGGAGACATTCCGAGAGCACATGCAACCTGCCTTCGTCGAGAAGCTCGACGCATGGGAGCTGATGGAACAGGCCAGGATGGCGATCCCGCCGGTGATGATCTACGGCGACGACGTCAGCCACATCCTGACCGAGGAAGGCATCGCCAATCTGCTGATGTGCCGCTCCGACGAGGAGCGCGAGCAGGCCATACGCGGCGTGGCGGGCTACACGCCGGTCGGCCTGGCGCGCGACAAGCGGATGGTGGAAAACCTGCGCGATCGCGGTATCATCCAACGCGCGGAAGATCTCGGCGTCGACAAGCGCATGGCCACGCGCGACCTGCTGGCCGCCCGCAACATGAAGGACCTGGCGCGCGCATCGGGCGGCTTGTACCAACCGCCCAAGCGTTTCCGCAACTGGTGATCCGTCGTCCTCGCGCAAGCGGGGCCCCATACTCAGCATGGATTCCCGCCTGCGCGGGAATGACGCGGCGGAGGAATGTAAGAGGAAACTGACTATGGAAACACTGAACTACCGATTTGAACAAGGGACGCAGCGGTTGAAAGCGCCACCGCACGTGGTGGGCGTGGTCGGCTCCGGCAACCTGGAAGTGTTGATCGAACCGGCCGACCTGGCCGGCGCCTGCACCATCGAGATCACCACCGCCGCCGTCGGCTTCGGACCGATCTGGGAGGCGGTGATGCGCGACTTCCACCAGCGCTGGCTGCTGGCCGACACCCGCATCTCGATCAACGACATGGGCGCCACGCCCGCCGTCGTCAGCCTGCGCATGGACCAGGCAGTGCAGACCATGCTGGGAGTGTCCTGATGAGCCGGGCGTCGAGCTACCAGGAAGCGAACGCGCGCGAACGCCTGCAGCAGCTGTTCGATCCGGACAGTTTTGAGGAATTCCTGCCGCCGTCGGAACGCATCGTCAGTCCCCACCTGGGCCAGTTGAACGCCCCGGTGGCGTTTGACGACGGTGTCGCCGTAGGCCGCGCGCAGCTGGGCGGCGTCACCGTCTACACGGCGGCGCAAGAGGGTGGCTTCATGGGCGGCGCGGTCGGCGAGGTGCACGGCGCCAAGCTGGTCGGTCTGCTGCGGCGCGCGGTGCACGACCAGGTCGCGGCGGTGGTGCTGCTGGTGGAATCGGGCGGCGTGCGCCTGCATGAAGCCAACGCCGGCCTGATCGCGGTGTCCGAAGTGATGCGCGCGCTGCTCGATACGCGCGCCGCCGGCATCCCCGTGATCGTACTGGTGGGCGGATCGAACGGCGCCTTTGGCGGCATGGGCATCGTCTCGCGCTGCGCCAACGTGGTGGTGATGTCGGAGGAAGGCCGGCTGGCGATGTCCGGTCCGGAAGTGATCGAGACCGCCAGCGGTGTCGAGGAATTTGATTCACGCGACCGCGCGCTGGTGTGGCGCACCAGCGGCGGCAAGCACCGCTACCTGATGGGAGATTGCCAGCGCCTCGTGGCCGACGATATCGCCGCCTTCCGCGCGGCCGCGCGCGAGGCGCTGGCCGCGCTGAGCGGCACGCAGGTGGAGCTGACGCTGGAAGCGCTGGAAGCCGAACAGCAGATGCTGGACGAGCGCATCGCACGCTTCGGCGCCCTCGCCGATCCGGTCGATATCTGGAGCGCGATGCAGATACCCGATGCGGCCAATGTTCCGATGCTGGATGTGGACAGTTTTATCGCGGTGGCCGACAAGCGCCGCATGGGAGTCTGAGATGGACTGGAAAAAACTGGCGGACACGCTGTTCCCGCAAGGGCATGCCATCGTCGAGCAGAACGACTTCCTGTGCGGCAGCGCGCAGGTGGACGGGCACGCTGTGGCGGTGATCGGCACCACGGCCCACACGCCGATCGGCGTGGAGATCGCGCTGGCCCAGGCCAGGGCGATCCTGCGCACGGTGCGCGAATTCCCCGGCATGCCGATACTGATGCTGGTCGATACGCAGGGCCAGCGCCTGCGCCATCGCGACGAAATGTTGGGCATCAACAGCTACATGGCGCACCTTGGAAAATGCGCGGACCTGGCGCGACGCAAGGGCCACAAGATCATCGGCCTGGTGTACGACCAGGCGCTGTCGGGCGGCTTCATCACCAGCGGGCTGATGGCCGACGCCTGCTACGCCCTGCCCGATGCGACCATCCGCGTCATGGGTTTGCCGGCGATGGCGCGCATCACCAAGGTGCCGGAAGAACGCTTGACCGAGCTTGCGCAGAGCAATCCGGTGTTCGCGCCGGGGCCGGAGAACTATCTGCGCATGGGCGGACTGGAAGCGATCTGGGAAGGCGACCTGGCTGCGCATCTGCGCGCCGCGCTTGCGGGGAGGCCCGACGGCGACCAGCGCAGCGCATTGGGGCTTCAGCGCGGCGGTCGCCGCTGGGCCCAGCCGGTGATCGATGCCGTGATGACTGACGGCCATGTACGCATTGCCTGAAGCGGAGCGGATGGCGCAGCCAGCGGCGGCCGTGCGCAGCCTTGAGCGGCATATGCTGGCCTGGCTGACGGAGCTGGGCTGGCAGGCGGTCATGCGCACGGCGCAGCCGCAGCACAAGGCGGCACTCACTCTCTGGCAAGGCCAGGATTGGCCGGCCGTTGTGCGCCGCTTCGATATCGGCGCGCAGCCGGACGAGGTTTGCCTTGGCCTGCCGCTGCCGCCGGATGAAGACACCGGCGAAAAGGTGCGCATTGCATTGCGCGCGCGGACGCCGGACATCAGCAGGACGTCGCCGGCGGTCGAACTGCGGTCGGCACTGCGCTGCGCCGGCCCGTGGCGCGAGACGCTGGCGGCGCTGGAGCGCGAGACCGGACATCTGCACCTGCGCATCTACGGTTCGCTGGCGATGCAGGCGCTGACTGGCTTGCTGTATCTGACGCCCACCTCGGACATTGACATCCTGTTCCGTCCGCGCAGCCAGGAAGAACTGCACGACGGCGTGGCGCTGCTATCGCGGCATGCCGCGCATCTGCCGCTTGATGGCGAGATCGTATTCCCCGGCGGGCAGGCGGTGTCCTGGAAGGAGTGGCGCATGGCGATGGAAAATCCGGCCCGGGTGATCGCCAAGGAACTGCACGCGGTGCGGCTGGCCGATACCGCGTCGCTGCTGGCGCAGTTGGAGCCGCGTTGATGCCCGCCGCCCTCGCAGCTGCGCGCTCGCGCACGCCGGCGATGGTGAAGCCGGGACTGGGCCGCACGGCGCAGCATGGCTTTGCGGGCGCGGTGGCGCGCCTGGCGGTTGGCAGCCTGCACGCCGAGCTTTGCCTGTATCCCAAGCCCGGGCTGGTGTCGCTGGTGGACCCCGGCAGCCATGACGACATGGACGCCCGGACCTTCATGCGCAGCCTGTTCTCGCTGCGCCACTATTTCAAGAAAATCTGCCTGGCAGGATTGAACGATGCGCCGTTCGCACGCTTGAAACAGCTGGGCATCGAAGCCGAAGCCGCGATGCTGAAGGCGACGCGCGGAATCAACACGCATCGGGGCGCGATCTTCAGCCTCGGCCTGCTGTGCGCCACCGCCGGCCGCGCGCGCGCGCAAGGCACGCCGATGACGCCAGCCGCACTGCGCGCCGCCATGCTGATACGCTGGGGCGAGGAACTGGCCATGCATGCCGTCGCGCTGCCGCCATCAAGCGCGCCGTCGGCGCAGCTGAGCAACGGCCTGCGCGTCGCCGCGCACTATGCCGTCAGCGGCGCGCGGGAAGAAGGCGCGCTCGGGCTGCCATCGGTGTTCGAGATCGGCGTCCCCGCGCTGCTGGCCTCGCGCGCACGCGGCGCCAGCATGACGCATGCGCGCATCGACGCCCTGTTCACGCTGATGGCGCGCATCAGCGACAGCAACGTCTATCACCGCGCCGGCCCGCAGGGTGCCCAGACCGTGCGCACGCACGCCCAACAGTTCATCGACATGGGCGGCACGGCCAACGCCAGCTGGCGCGCGCAAGCCCTGGCCAGCCATCAGGCGTTCGTGCAGCAGCGCCTGTCCCCAGGCGGCGCGGCGGATTTGCTGGCGGCCAGCTGCCTGGTGCACGCCATCGCCGCAATGGAGCAAGACGGACAATGACGACCTCCTACGGCGCCCACTCCCGCCTGCTGCTGCTCTGCCCCGGCCAGGGTGGACAGCATGACACGATGTTCGACCTGCCCCGCAGCAGTCCGGCCGGCGACGCCACCGCCAGCACACTGCTGGCCGACATGGCGCTAACCGATGACGCGGACATCTACGCCAACCGCAACGCCCAGCCACTGATCGTCGCAGCCACGCTGTCGATGTGGGCGGCGCTATGCGAATTCGCGCCGCCGCCAGCACTGGTAGCCGGCTACAGCATCGGCGAGCTGTCCGCCTACGGCGTCGCCGGCGCATTCTCGCCGCGGACGGCGGTTCAGCTGGCGGCGGAACGCGCACGGCTGATGGACGCCTGCGCCCACGCCCGGCCCGGACAGGCGCTGATGGCGATCTCCGGCCTGGTGCTGTCCCGCACCTCGGCCCTGCTTGCCGAACACGATTTTTACATGAGCATAGAGAACGGCGACGACGCCTGCATCGCCGGCGGCCCGGCCGCAAATGGCGCAGCGCTTGCGCGCTCGGTGCACGCGGCCGGAGGCCGCTGCACGCGCCTGCCGGTGGAAGTGGCCTCGCACACGCGCCACATGCAGGCCGCCGTCGCGCCCTTCGCCGCAGCCTTGCAGCAGGCAGAATTCCAGCCGATGGCCGCTCCCGTGCTGGCGGGCATAGGCGCAATGGCCGTCCGCAGCAAAACGCTGGCGCTGGACCAGCTCTCGCGCCAGCTGTCGGAGACGATACACTGGGCCGCCTGCATGGACGCCGCCGCCGAGGCCGGCATCAGCTACGCGCTGGAACTCGGCCCCGGCGCCGCGCTATCGCGCCTGCTGAAAAGCCGCCACCCGCACATCAACACCCGTTCCGTGGCCGACTTCCGCACGCTGGACGGCATCCGCAAATGGCTGGAGCGCGCCGCCGAATAGCGAACACATTTTATAGCTCAGCCGCGATTATTCTGCATCGCCCAGGCGACGATATTGGACGCATCCATGGCGCCCGGCTGCCGCGCCACCTCACGCCCGCCCTTGAACAGCGCCAGCGTCGGTATGCTGCGGATCGCATAGCGCGCCGCCAGCTCCTGCGCCTCTTCCGTGTTGAGCTTGACCACGCGGAACTGCGGCTCCAGCCGTTGCGTCGCTTGCGCGTAGAACGGCGCCATGGTTCTGCACGGCCCGCACCACGGCGCCCAAAAATCCACCAGCACCGGAATGTCGCTGCGCTCGATATGTTTGAGGAAGCGCGCGGCCGACAACTCCAGCGGCTGTCCGCTGAACAGCGCCTTCTGGCACTTGCCACACACCGGCTGCTGCGCCAGCTTGGCGGCGGGCACGCGGTTCACGGCGTCGCAATGGGGGCAAACGATATGCAGCGATTCAGGCTGCGCGGCGGCGGTATTTGTCATCTTTATCTCCAGGCTGCTTCAAGTCACCCATGATAAAGCAAGGGCGAAAAAAATGCCGCGCCGCGCGATGCGAGATCGCGGGCGCGGCGCAGACTGCAACTATTGGTTCAGTCGGCGGTCTCAGGTTTCCTTGCGGGCACTGCTTGGTTTGCCCGATTGGGCAGCCTGAGCGGCAGTCTGGGCCTGGGTGGCTTGCCCGCCCTGCATGCTGCCTTCGCGGCTTTCGGTGCCATTCTGGCCGGCGCTTTGCATGGTCGAGCTGCTGCTGCGCATTTCATTGCCGCGCGATTGGCGCGCGCCGTCGCCATGGTTGATGAAGGGATCGGAGTAGCGTTCCACCGCGTCCTGATGGCTGCGCAGCGTTTTTTCCGCTTCTTCCGACGTGACGCGGGCCACTTCATCAGCCAGGGCCTTGGCGGTGCGGCTGGTTTCCTGTACGTGCTCTTCCGCCACTTTGGACAGGTCGACCTGGGTGTCGGCGGCGATCCGGGACAGATGCTGCTGGTAGGCGCGCAGCTTCTCTGCGGTGGGTTGGGCATGGGCGGCGGCGGCGGCGATCGCCTCCGTCGGACGGTGCGCGGTAATGATTTGCTGGCCCGTCGTCGTGCTTTCTTCCAGCAGGGTTTGTGCCAATTGGATGTTCAGGTCGCTATACTGCTGTACCGTGCGGAACAGCGACTTCGACATGTCGTTAAAGAACGACAACTGGGCTTCCATATGGGTTTTGGCCGCTGGGGTGACAGATTGAGAAAATGGATACATAGATATGCCTCGAAAAGAAAGTAAAGATTGGCCTGGGGATAGTCGAACCGGTTTCGACGCCGCATAGCAGCGCGAATGCCAAGGCTACGTTAGACAGTCCCGTGACGTCTGATCTAGATCAAACGTGCGTTGCCGCTTTCACCGGAACTTTGGAAAACGGATTAGTCCTAGGCCAACGCTTCTTCAGTTCCGCGCGCTCCGCCACCGTTCATGCCAGTAGCCGCCAACGGCCAACGCCATACCCAGCAACAACTGGATCGCAACCGTTCGTGCGGTGGCAACGCCATTGAAACCAAGCACATCCAGCATGGGCACCTTGCTTGCCTGCGTCGCGACGTATAGACCGAACAGAAACAGCGCCAGGAAGGTGCGGGCGCTACGGCTCAAACCGCCAAGCACACCGGCGGCGCCGGCCAGCGCCAGCACGCCAGTCAACAGCGCGGCTGCGCGCAACGGCGCCGCCGTCGTCCAGCGCCACAACACGGGCCCGGTGAACAACAACGCCAGCAGGCAGGACGCCAGCAACTGCCCACCATAGCGCCGCTCCGCGCCGCCAGGCGCCGTGCCGCTCATCGCGTCCACGTCGTGCTGGTGGTCGCGCACGCTGATGTCGCTGACCAAAATGCCCCAGACGGCGACGGCCGCCACCACCACCCCGCCCAGCGCCGCTGTCGGCACCACGCTGCCAGCGGCCAGCAGCACCAGGGCCGCCGCCACCGCTGCCGGATTCGACGCCAAGGTCAACGCCAGCACCGCCAGCGCCTGGCCGGCCGTGCCCGGCACATGCGTGGCCAGGCCGAACAGCGGGCGTACCAGCCATTTCATGGGCCGCAGCGCGCGGTTTGCCAACGCCAGCGGCGACCAGCGGCCACTGCCGGTTGCGCGTACTTTGACCCGATCCGGCGCGAAGCGATGAAACAGCCGCCAGGCCGGCAGCAGTGGCAGCGAGGCCACCAGCGCGCAGCCGATGCGCGTGGCCCCCATTTCCGCCGACCACAGCCAGGTGGGCAGCACCAGCGGCGCCAGCGCCGGATTGAAAGTGCCGCCGCCGATGGCGAAGCTGGACGTGTGCAGGATCGCCTTCACCGTCAGCACCGTCGCCCCCATGCCGGAGAAATCGAGCAGCAGCAACGGTGACCATGCGCCATTGCCCTCCGCCGTCAGCGCGACAGGCGCCGCCAACTGCGCCAGATAGAAGATGAAATACAGCACATCGCCGCCCCTGCCCATCAGCGGCGCCCATGCATCGCACAGCAGCGCCATCGCGGCAGTGAAGAACACCAGCGGCAGCAACAGCATCGCGAAGGTCTGCAGATAGACCAGCACCTGTATCGGCCCCTGGCCGCGCAACGCGTGCAGCACCAGCAAGGTCAGCATGAAAATAGCCAGCAGGGCGCATAAATAAGCCACCGCGCCCAGCCAGCGCCCGAGCAGGAACACGGCGCTGCTCACCGGCGTGGCCGCCAGCACCGAGCCGGCGCCGCTGCGCACATCCTCGCTCATGCGCCCGCGTACCAGGTAGAAGCCGGCCAGCCCGAAAAACAGGCCGCCCAGTCCGGCGCTGCCCAGGGCCAGGCAGCTGCTGGTGTAGGCCACGCGCATATTGTCGGCGACCACCATCGCGTGGCCCTTGGCGGGGTCGCCCACCATCAGCCAGGTCACGGCGATCAGCGCCAACACCGCCACCAGCGTGCCGGTGCGGCGCATGCGCAACCGCACTTCGGTCAGCACCAATAACTTCAACGCCAGCGCGTTCATGCCGCTGCTTCCTGCACCGCGTAACGCTGCGTCATCAGCGCTTCTTCCAGCGTCGGCTCGGCCGGCACCGCGCCCGCGCACGGCGAGCTTGGATGGGCGATGCGCAGGTTGATGCCATGTTCATTGCGCTGCGCTTGCAGCACCCGCACCTCGGCGCGCAGGGTTTCGTAATGCCGCGCCTCGACCGTGACCGACCACACCTGGCTGCGCGCGCCGTGCACGAAACTGTCCGGCGTATCGAAGGCCACCAGCTTCCCTTTGTTCATGATGGCCAGGTGGCCCGCCATGTTCTCGATATCGGACACGATGTGGGTCGACACGATCACCAGTTTGCGGAAGCCGATCTCCGACAGCAGATGGCGGAAGCGCAGCCGTTCCTCCGGATCGAGGCCGGCGGTCGGTTCGTCGACGATCAGCACATCGGGATCGTTGAGCAGCGCCTGCGCGATGCCGAGCCGGCGCCGCATGCCGCCCGAGAAGCCCGCCGCCTGGCGGTGCGCGTGTTCATGCAGGTTGACCATCTCCAGCAGCAGCCGCAAACGGGCCGGATCACGCACGCCCTTCAGCGCCGCGAAGTACTGCAGGAACTCCAGCGCCGTCAGGTTGGGATACACGCCGAAGTCCTGCGGCAGAAAGCCCAGCCGCCCGCGGATCGCCTCTGGCCGCTTGACGATGTCGGCGCCGTCGAACAGGATCTCGCCGCCGGTGGGCCTGGTCAGCGTGGCGATCATCTGCATCAGAGAGGTCTTGCCCGCGCCGTTATGGCCGATCAGGCCGACCACGCCGGCCGGCAGGTTCAAACTGACGTCGTCGACTGCCCGCACGTTCTTCGCATAAGATTTGACGACGTTACGTAATTCAAGCATGTACAAAGCGCTCCTGGAAATGGCGGCGGCGCCGTTCCAGCACCATGCCGGACCGGCCCCGCTTGCGGATGCCTTATTCTACTGTGCTATTTAAATAACACGGCGGCTTTTTGCACCATCAGCCAGGCGGCCAGTCCGAGGAACACGAAAAATTTCATACAACGCGACTTGTCTTATGGATAGCGTTTCAAGTCTTCCAATGAAAACCACAGCTCTTTGCGCGCCAGCGGGGTTTGCGCACTCAGCAAGGGATTGGGCAGCTGGATGATCAGGCGCCGCTCGAACCTGGCGTTGCGCAGCAGGCGGCCGTAGTGCAGATAGAACAGTTGCTCGAAGCTGCCGTCGGCCAGCGCCGCCTCCAGCCCGCTCCGCACCGCCTCGGCCAGCGCCGGGTTGTTACGGTTGACGAAGTAATAGTCGGCGGTCGGATAGTGCAGCACAATATGGCTGTCGATCGCCAGTTCGGGATGGTGCGCGGCCTCCGCCCAGATCTCGTTGGCCGAGCGCGGCGCCCAGTCGATGCGGCCGGCGTTCAGCATGCCGAACAGGCCGCTATACACGGCGACCGGGTGCACTTTCAGCCCGCTATGCCGCAGAATCTGCAGATCCGGCCAGTCATGCCCCTGGGCCGTGCTGAAGCGCTTCAAGTCCTCCACCGTGCGCACGTCGCGCAGCAAGTCCTTATGATCGGCGCGCACCAGGCCGATGCGCCAGCCGATCAGGCCGCGCGACATCGGTATCCGCACCGGCAGCAGCGCCGCCTCGCGCTCGGCCGAGGTCATGGTGCCGACGATGTCGATGCGGCCCGAGCCGGACTGCAGCTCCACCAGCGCGCGGTTCTGCTGCATGCGGGTCGGCGACAGCTCAACCCGGTACAGGCCGCCGGACTTGGCCAGCGCCAGCTCCAGCAGCGCCAGGCCGTATTCGCCGCGCTCGTCGTCGATGCTCTCGGCGCGCGGATAGTGGATCAGCATGGGTTCGGCCCCCGCCTCAGCCGCAAGCAGGATCAGGCAGGCACACAGCAATCGGCACAGCGTAGGCATGTCTCCAGTTCCACCAAAGTATCTCCATGACAATAGTCACCCCGTTGCCCGGCGGCGTCAAGCGTGCTGAATTTTTAATCAAACACGTGCATTCCGCCGCACACAGGTGTACACTTTCGGTACTTGCCGAAGGGAAATATCATGGCCATCGCCGCACTCAGTTCAGGAATCACCGGTCTCAACGCCTCCGAACGGGCCTTGGGCAACAGCGCGCACGCGATCGCCAACATCGGCACCCAGGGCTTCCAGCCGACGCAGGCCGTGTTCAAGGAAAACGCGCCGGCCGGCAGCGGCGTGTCGATCTCGTTCCAGGCGCAGCAGCTGCAGGCGGCGGACGCGCCCAGCGCCACCGACCTCGCCACCGAGACCACCAACTCGCTGGTCTACAAGGCGCAATTCGATCTGTCGGCCAAGGTGATCCAGGTGGCCGACCAGAACATCGGCACCTTAATTGGCACATTCGTCAACACCAAAGCTTGACAGGGTCTGGCCGAATCGGCACATTGAAGTCTGCCGAAGAGGGAGACCCATGATAAGAGACCAGGAAACGCTGAACATCCTGCTGGACAGCATCCGCCGCTTTGTGCGCGAACAACTGGTGCCGCACGAGCAGCTGGTGGCCGACACCGACGAAATCCCCCCAGCGCTGGTGGCGCAGATGCGCGAACTGGGCCTGTTCGGCCTGTCCATCCCCGAGCAGTACGGCGGCCTGGGTCTGACGATGGAGGAGGAAGTGCTGGCCGCGTTTGAAATCGCCCGCACCTCGCCCGCCTTCCGTTCGCTGTTCGGCACCAACAACGGCATCGGCTCGCAGGGCATCCTGATCGACGGCACCGAAGAACAGAAAAACACCTGGCTGCCGCGCATGGCCTCCGGCGAAGTGGTCGGCTCTTTCGCGCTGACCGAGCCGGGATACGGTTCGGACGCCGGCTCGCTCGCCACCTCCGCTGTGCGCGACGGCGACCACTACATCATCAACGGCACCAAGCGCTACATCACCAACGCGCCGGAGGCCGGCGTGTTCACCGTGATGGCGCGCACCGACGACACCCGCAAGGGACCCAGCGGCGTATCGGCCTTCATCGTCGAACGCAGCACGCCCGGCATCTCGCTCGGCAAGAACGACAAGAAGATGGGACAGCACGGCGCCCACACCTGCGACGTGATCTTCGAGAACTGCCGCGTGCCGGCCACCAGCATCATCGGCGGCAAAGAGGGCCAGGGCTTCAAGACCGCGATGAAGGTGCTGGACAAAGGCCGCCTGCACATCTCGGCGATCTGCGTCGGCGTGGCCGAGCGCATGCTGGACGACGCGCTGCGCTACGCGATGGAGCGCCAGCAGTTCGGCCAGCCCATCGCCGAGTTCCAGCTGATCCAGGCCATGCTGGCCGACAGCAAGGCCGAGATCTACGCCGCCCGCAGCATGGTGCTGGACGCCGCCCGCCGCCGCGACAAGCGCGAGGACATCTCCACCGAAGCCTCGTGCTGCAAGCTGTTCGCCTCCGAAATGTGCGGCCGCGTGGCCGACCGCGCGGTGCAGATCCACGGCGGCGCCGGCTACATGTCGGAGTACGCGGCCGAACGCTTCTACCGCGACGTGCGGCTGTTCCGCATCTACGAGGGCACCTCGCAGATCCAGCAACTGGTCATCGCCCGCAACATGATCAAGGCGGCCGGGGCCTGATGGAGGCGATCGCCACCGACCACCTGCTGGCGACGCTGCCCGAGCGCCTGAGCGGCATTCCGCGCCGCTGGGCCGAACGCGCGCCGCAGGCGCGGGCCCTGCACGACGGCGCGCGCCACTGGACTTACGCCGAGCTGGCGGCGGCCGTCGATGAAACCGCCACCCTGCTGCGCGCGCTGCAAGTGCGGCCGGGCGACCGCCTGATGGTGGTCGGCGAAAACTGCGCGGCGCAGGTGGCGCTGATCTTCGCCGCCGCCGAGGTGGACGCGTGGATCGTCAACGTCAACGGCCGCCTGTCCGCGCGCGAGGTGGACCAGATCCTCGACCACAGCGGCGCGCGGCGCGCGATCTACCTGTCAACACCGACCTTGCCCGCTTCGCCCGAATCCGCCGCGCACGGCCAGCGGCACGGCGCCGTGTCCACGCCCTCGCCGTTCGGCGCGTGGATGATCGGCGCGCTCAATCCCGACTGCGCGCCGGAGCCGGCGCACGCCGACCCTGCGCAGCAAGTGGCGGCGCTGATCTACACCACCGGCACCACCGGCCAGCCCAAGGGCGTGATGCTCACGCACCGCAACCTGCTGTTCATCGCCGCCGTCTCCAGCACCCTGCGCGGCCTCACGCCCACCGACCGCGCCTATGGCGTGCTGCCCATCACCCACGTCTACGGCCTGGCCTCGGTCATGCTGGGCACCCTGTACGCGGGCGCCTGCCTGTACCTGTGCCCGCGCTTCGCGCCGGACACCGTGCTGAAGGCGATCCGCGACGACGGCCTGACCATCCTGCAGGGCGTGCCCGCCATGTACGCGCGCCTGCTGGAGACGCTGGGCGGTGGCGAACAGATTGCGTCGCGGCTGCGCTTCCTCTACGCCGGCGGTTCGCCGCTGGCGCCCAGCCTGAAGGCACAGGTGCAGCAGCTGTTTGGCCTGCCGCTGCACAACGGCTACGGCATGACCGAGACCTCGCCCACCGTCAGCCAGACCCGCCTCGACCAGCCGCGCGACGACGCTTCGGTCGGCCAGGTCATCCCCGGCGTCGAAGTGCGCCTGGTGGACGCCGGCGGCGACGGCGTGGCGCCCGGCGAGGACGGCGAACTGTGGGTGCGCGGCCCCAACGTCATGGCCGGCTACTACCGCGAGCCGGAACTGACGGCGGCGGCGATGCGCGACGGCGGCTGGCTCAATACCGGCGACGTCGCGCGCCAGGATGCGGACGGCGCCCTGTTCATCGTCGGCCGCACCAAGGAGCTGATCATCCGCTCCGGCTTCAACGTCTATCCGCTGGAAGTGGAGACGGTGCTCAACGCCCATCCGGCGGTGACGCAATCGGCCGTGGTCGGCCGCAACGCCGCCGACGGCAACGAGGAAGTGGTAGCCTTCGTCGAAATCGATCCGCGCCATCGCGTCACATGTGAAGAATTGCAGCACTACCTGGCGGGCCTGCTGTCGCCGTACAAATGCCCGTCCGAGATCATCGCAATGCAAGCCCTGCCCGCAGCGGCAACCGGAAAGATATTGAAAGGACAGCTGCGGCAACTGGCACAAAAATAACCACCAAGGGGAGACCAGCATGAAAAACACCACAATCGCGGCACTGATCGCGATGGCACTGGCAGGCGGCGCATACGCCGAGGAATTCACGGTCGGCGCGGAGCTGCCGCTGACCGGCACACTGGCCCGCGTCGGCTCGGGCATGCAGGAAGGCGTGCTGGTGGCCGCCGAAGTCTTCAACAAAACCAACGGCAAGCACAAAATCAAGATCATCACCATCGACGACGAATCGTCCCCGGCCAAGGCGGTGGCGGCGGTGGAAAAGCTGGCCAGCCAGGGTGCGGTGGCGATCACCGGCGGCTACGGCTCCAACAACATCTCGCCCGCCTCGGACGCGGCCAACAAACTGGGACTGGTCTACATGACCTCCGGCGGCGTGGACGATAGCCTGGTCAACAGCGGCCGCAAGACCTTCTTCCGCATCAATAACACCGCCGGCTACGAAAAAGCCGTGCAGGGACTGCTGGCCGACATGGGCGTGAAGTCCGTCTCCATCGTGTTTTCGACCAAGGAGGCCACCTCCGACCTGACCAGCTCCGTGCAGAAGGCGCTGACGGCCAAAGGCGTCAAGGTCACCACCCACTCCTTCGATCCGGCCATCACCGATTTCAAGCCCATCATCAACAAGATCAGGCTCCAGGACAAGTCGGAAGCGATACTGATGGTCGGCTACGAGAACGATTACGTCGGCATCCTGCGCGCCGCGCGCGTGCTCAAGCCGCCGGTCAAGGCCATGATAGGTGTGTGGTCGCTGGCCACGCCGAAGATGGCCGCGGAGTTCCCGGACCTGATGCCCAACGTGTACGGCACCGCGCTGCTGCCCTTCCCCGCAGTCTTCGACACGGCGGAAGGCAAGGCCTTCGCCGACGGCTACAAGGCGCTGTACAAAAAGGAGCCGGACTACCTGGGCCAGTTCGGCTACGTGCAGGCGACGCTGCTGTTCGAAGCCATCGCCCGCGCCGCCGACAAAGGCACGGTGAAGAAAGGCGGCATCGTCGATGAACTGCACAAGACCGACCGCGAAACGCTGATCGGCCGCGTGCAGTTCGGCGCCAACGGCGACAATCCCAACTTCGTGCACCGCATGGGCCAGCACCAGGGCAAGAACATCGTCATCGTCTGGCCCAAGGAGAAGGCGACCGGCAAGATGGTGTATCCAGGCCTGCCCTGGTAAGCCGCCGTGACGGAACTGATACTCCAGGCGCTGTATTCCGGCTTGCTGCAGGGCGGCTCCTACGCGCTGATCGCGCTGGGACTGGCGCTGGTGTTCGGCACCATGCGGGTGATTAACCTGGCCCACGGCGAACTGGTGCTGCTGGCGGCCTACATCGCCTATTCGGTGGAGTCGGGGCTGGGGCTCAATCCGGCGTGGGCGATACCGATCGCGGTGGTGGTGGTCGGCGCGACGTCGGCCGGCGTGTACTGGATCGTCAGCCGCATCAAGCAGGACCGCGAGATCAATTCGCTGATACTGACCTTCGGCATCGGCGTGATCCTGACCAACCTGATCCTGCTGGTCTGGAAGGCCGACGTCCGCTCGACCAGTTCCAGCTGGTTGCAGGAAGCCTTCGTGGTCGGGCCGTTGTACAGCATGCGCAGCGAGTTGATCTTCTTCGCGGTCAGCCTGGCGCTGATGGGCGGCTTGTGGTGGTGGTTGTCGCGCAGCTGGTATGGACGCGCATTGCGGGCCGTGTCCAGCAACCGCGACGCCGCCAAGTTGATGGGCATCGCGCCCGGACGCACGGAGCTGGTGTCGTTCATCGTGGCGGGCATGCTGGCCGGTTTCGCCGGCGTGGCCTTGTACAGCTACGGCGTGATCCAGCCCGCGTACGGCGGCGCGCTGACGGTCAAGGCCTTCATCATCACCGTGCTGGCCGGGATAGGTTCGATCCCCGGCGTGCTGCTGGGCGCGGTGCTGCTGGGCGTGGCCGAGGCGCTGACCGTGACGCTGGCCAGTTCCGCCTTGCAGGAGCTGGCCGGCATGACGCTGTTCCTGCTGGTGCTGCTGGTGATGCCCAATGGCCTGATGGGCGCAACAAGGAGGCGCGGATGACCCCGCACGGCGGCATGGAGGGGTCTGACCCCGTCCGGGGTCAGACCCCGGTGTCCGGGTTGCGGGGTAGCGCTCAATCGAAGGCCGCAAGGCTGATCTACGGCCTGCTGATCGCTGCAGCCTATCTGGTCGTTCCCGCCGCCCTGGGCTCCAACAACTACGTCATGAGCCTGATCGTCGCGGCCATGGTGATCGGCTGCGTCGCCCTGTCCTGGGCGCTGCTGGGGAATATGGGCGGCATGGTCAGTTTCGGCCACAGCGCCTTCTTCGGCGTCGGCGCGTATGTCTCGGCCATCGTCACCGTCAAGCTGGGCGTACCGGTGCTGGCGGGGATCGCGCTGGGCGGCGTCGGCGCGCTGCTGGCGTCCGTGGCGATGCTGCCGGTGCTGCGGCTGCGCGGCCCCTACTTCGCGCTGGCGATCCTGGCCTATGCCCACATCTTCCGCATCCTCGCCACCGAATGGAGCTCGCTCACCGGCGGCTCCGGCGGCATCGCCAACATCCCGGTGCTGCCGACCATCTTCGGCTACGACATGAGCGGCAAGAGCGGCGCCTACCTGGTGATACTGACCATCGTGCTGCTGTTTGCGCTGGCCTACCGCGCCATCCGCGCCAGCTACTACGGCATCGCGCTGCGCGCCATGCACGACAGCGAGGACGCCACCCGCGTGGTCGGCGTCAACAGCACGCTGCTCAAGGGACTGATGCTGATGGTGTCCGCCTTCATGGCTGGCGTGGCGGGCGCGTTCAACGCCCACTACATCAACTTCCTCGAGCCGGACTACGCCTTCAACAGCGTGTGGGTGACGCTGCCCATCGTCGCCGCCATCTTCGGCGGCTACCGCACCATCGCCGGCCCGGTGGTCGGCGCGCTGGTGGTGTACCTGCTGGACCAACTGGTGTTCAAGTCGCTGATCCCCACCGGACATCAGCTGGTGTTGGGCGGACTGCTGGTGGCGATGATCATATTCAGTCCCACCGGCCTGCTTGCCCTGCTGCGAAGGAAGAACCATGCTTGAGTTGAACAATCTCTCGGTCCGCTTCGGCGGCCTGACGGCGGTCAACGCGGTCAACCTGACGGTCGGCACGCACGACGTGGTCGGCCTGGTCGGTCCCAACGGCGCCGGCAAGACCACGCTGTTCAACGCCATCTCCGGCCTGGTGCGCCCGACCGGCGGCAGCATCCGCTTCGACCGCCACGACGTGATGCGCACGCCCATCTACCGGCGCGCGCGGCTGGGCATAGGCCGCACCTTCCAGATTCCGCAGCCGATGCATGAACTGACGGTGCGCGAGAACCTGATCGTGGCGCAGCGCTTCGGCACCGGCAAGGTCGACGAGGACAAGATCGACGAGATCCTGGAGTTCACCAGCCTGGCCGACAAGGCGCACCGCGACGCCGCCACCGAACTGGCGCTGACCGAACTGAAGGCGCTGGAAGTGGCGAAAGCGCTGGCCACCACGCCCAAGCTGCTGTTGCTGGACGAAGTGCTGGCCGGCCTGGAGACCAGCGGCAAGCGGCGCTTCATGGGCATGCTCAAGGAGATGCATGCGCGCTTCGGCGTCGGCATCATCATCATCGAGCACGATATCGAGACCATCAATTCGCTGTGCCAGCGCGTGGTGGTGCTCAACTTCGGCCAGCTGATCGCGGACGGCACGCCGGACGAGGTGTTCAACGATCCTGAAGTCATCCGCAGCTACACGGGAGCCGCGCATGCTTGAGGTAGACCAGGTCCGTGCCGGCTACGGCGCGATCAACGTGCTGTGGGACGTAACGCTGAAGGCGGAAGCGGGCAAGCTCACCACCATCATCGGCCCGAACGGCGCCGGCAAGACCACGCTGCTGCGCGCGATCATGGGCCTGGCGCCGCTGAGCGCCGGCGCGATCCGCCTGGACGGCCAACGCCTGAACGGCACGCCGACTTGGGACATGGCGGACCACGGCATCGCCATGATCCCGGAAGGCCGCATGGTCTTCCGCGACATGGGCGTGGAGGAAAACCTGATCATGGGCGCCTTCCACAAGTCGCACCGCGCGCATGTGAAGCAGCGGCTGGAGGAGGCCTACGCGATGTTCCCCCGCCTGCGCGAACGCCGCGCGCAACTGGCCGGATCGCTGTCCGGCGGCGAGGCGCAGATGCTGGCGATGGCGCGCGGGCTGATGTCCAACCCGCGCCTGCTGATTATCGACGAGCCGTCATTGGGCCTGGCGCCGCTGGTGGTCAATGAGCTGTTCGAGATACTGGAGCGGCTCAAGGCCGGCGGCCGCACCATCATCCTGGTCGAGCAGAATACCGAACGCGCGGTAGGCGTGGCGGATCACGTCTACCTGATGCAAAGCGGGCGCGTGGCCTTGTCCCAGCCGGCATCCCAGGTCGAACTCCAGCACCTCCACGCGCTTTACTTTGCACGCTGAAGGACACGTCGCTCTCTTCCGGTCAAACGATCGCTGTGGCCGGATGCCAACAGCTGACGGCCGCTGACGGCCCTGCCCGGGCCGCCCAGAGTTAGAATGGGCTAAGACTTTCCTCCTGCAAGCGCGCGTATGATAGTCGTCCCGCACCGGTGGTTGCCCTTGCTCCAACCGCCATGTCGCGCCTGGCGGCGCCGTGCCGGTGTGTGCGCAATACTGGCGGTATGCTGGAGCGGCGTCCCGCTGCAGGCGGCGCCGGTGGCGCCGACCGAACCGGTCGTCGTTGGCGTGTTCACGGTGGCCCCGTTCATCCTGCCCGGCCCGAACGGACCGCAAGGCGCGCTGATCGACTTCTTCGACCGCGAGATTGCCCCTCGCATGGGCGTGCGCTTTCAGTGGCAGCGCCCCGTCACGGTGGCGCGTCTGGAAATCAGCCTGGCGAGTGGCGCCGTGCTGTTCACCCCCATCCTGGCCCGGACCCCGCAGCGCGACAGCGCCGGCATACGTTTCGACGACACCGCCTATATCAAGTTCGAGCCCTGCATCGCCGTGCTGCCCGGACACCGCCTCGACCACCTGCGCAGCGCATCCGACCTGGCCGGCATGACGATAGGCTGGGTGCAAGCCGGCGTGCTGCCGCCCTTTATGCACGATCCGGCGATCCGGCTGGACCTGGTCGGCGGCGTAGACTGGGAAAAAGTCAACCTGGGCAAGCTCCAGCTGGAGCGCATCGACGGCGCCTATTTTTCCAACTGCGCAAGCGCTAGCTATTACGCGGCGCGCAACAACATAAGGCTCAAGCTGCTGGCCGTGCCGGTGCCCGGCGTGACGCTGTATGGCGCCTTTTCGCCGCTGGCGTCCCCTGAACTGGTGCAGCGCTACCGGCAAGCCGCACAACAAGCCTTTGCCGGCGGCCGCTTCGACAACTATCTGAATCAGGCACTGAGCGAAACGCACCCCTGATCGAAAGCGTCGGGGGCGGCAGGCACCTGGTGCAGAGCGGGCATGTAGTACTATCGCTAGTGGCATCCGATGTCGACTCCGAACATCTCCACCAGCTTTACCTCGCACGCCGAACGTTTCACCTCTCCCTCGAAGGACTGCCGCGCTATGAATCTCTCCACCTTTATACGTTCCGAAATGACGGAGATACTCGCGGAATGGACGGCTTTCGCGAAAAAATCCGCCCCGGCTGACGGGCAGATGTCGGACTTGGCCTTGACTGACCATGCTGAGGCCATCCTCTGCGCAATCGCCATCGATATCGAGACGCAACAAAGCAAGCTGCAGCAGTATGAAAAGTCCCAGGGCGATGAGGTGGAAACCAGCGAAGAGGAAAGCGCAGCGGCCATTCACGGACGGCTTCGCCAAGCCAGCAATTTTTCACTGCTACAGCTCAGTGCGGAATTCCGCGCGCTCAGGGCGACCGTGTTGCGCCTCTGGCTGCCTCGTGTTCATCAGATGTCGGAAACGACTATACATGAAATGGTCCGTTTTAACGAGGCGATCGACCAGGCGCTGGCGGAATCGATTGTCACCTTCTCGGCCAGAACGGATCGAATGAGGGACCTGTTCCTGGCGGTACTGGGACACGATCTTCGCGCCCCGCTCGCCACCATCTCCCTGGTTGGAGAGCTGCTCACTCGGTCGCTAGTGCCACAAGAACAAGTCGCCTCGCTCGGTCAGAAGACTAAGCGCAGCGCAATGCTGATGAGCGCGATGGTCACTGACCTGCTGGGGTTTACCCGTTTTCAGATGGGAGCGGGCATGCCGACCGCGCGGACGATGGTAGACGTGCAGGAGATATGTCAAGCTGCGGTCGCGGATGCGAGCGCAATGTACCCCAAAAGCACGATCGCATTTCTTTCCAACGGCAACCTGACGGGATCGTTTGACGGCGTACGCTTGCAACAATTGGTGACCAACCTTTTGATCAATGCCGCTCAGTACAGCGCCAAGGGGCATGACGTTACCTTGCGGGCAGACGGGCTGGAAGGCGCCATCACCATCAAGGTCAGCAACTTTGGGCCGGTAATCCCGGAAGTATCCCTTAAAACCATCTTCCAGCCCTTGCTCCAACTGGGAGCGGATATCGAAGACGAGGCCAGGCCGACGACCAGCTTGGGGCTCGGCCTCTTCATCGCGCGAGAAACAGCCGTCGCCCACAACGGGACGATTGGGGTCACGTCCAGTATGGCTGAAGGAACCGTATTTTCAGTCGTCCTGCCCCGCAATGCTTGAGGGGCGGTTCCGGCAAAATGCCATTTGGCGTGATGCCGGAACTGACCCCGTCTCTAAACAGTTGCCCTGAGACGCTCAGGCGCGCCGGCGCGCGCGCCAGCCCAGCAGCGCCAGACCAGCGCCGAGCAAGGCCCATGATGAGGGTTCCGGCACCGGCGTCGTAGTCAGCACCATATTGTCCAGATTGAGAATGTAGCCAGGATAGTCTGGCAGGACGGCAAAGCCGGCAATCGCTTCCGCGCTGGACAAGGACAGCGTCTGGCGCTGGAAACCCTGGCCAGCATTGAGAACGTGGTCGCTGGCGATCAGCTTGCCAGTGGCATCATAGGCATACAGAGTCGCATTCCAGTAGGAATAACTTTGGATGCTGATACCGTAAACTGGGGTGCTGAAGGTGCCAATCGGACTGGTCGACGACAGAAAGTGATTGCCGGGATTGCCGTCGAAGAACGGCCCCTCGAACAGCGTTCCTTGCGTGAAGGTGATGCCGGCAGGAGTCAGCTCGTCACGTATCCAGCGGATGCTATCGCTGAACATCGGCAAATCATCGGCAGTCCCCAAGCGGCCATCGGCGCCTGGCGTGGTCTCAAAATCCACAAGAATGGTCGCGGCGGAGGCGGAACCCGCCATAAGCAGCGTTGCCAAGGTCGTGGCAAGCAGACGGTTGATTGCGGCCATATTGACTCAATATTGATTAAAATTAAATTATCAAATATTTAATCACGCCTGTCCAGCATGGTGAGGGCCCATCGTGAAGCTCCGGCTGCCCCATCCCCCGCACCCTGACTGATGCGCCGACGCCGGCACAGCGCGGAACGCCGCAACCTGGTTCGACATGATGCTGATCGCAGGAAGCACATAGGTGGACTCGGTGGCGGTGAACGTAAACGCTTTAACGGCCGCGACAGCATTGGCGTTGAAGCCAGAGTTGGGGATAACCGCCAACGTATTCAGGTCGGTGAACATAGACCGGACGATATGATCGTCGCTGGAGCAGCCGGCCGCCGCATCGCCGACAGGCTCATACAGATTCACCTGAGGCTGGCGCTGCTACCTGAGCCGCCACCACAACCAGCCAACATCAATCCCGACAGGCTGGCCACCAAAGCGACCGTGGGTCTTTTATTCATTACGTCCCCGTTTGTTTGAGGACTCCTTGAGTTACTATAAATGCAATCTGATGCAATTGACTCCGGGGACGACCATGCCATTTCGAGTAGGCCAGTATGTAACGGTAGACAAAGGGCGGGCTGAGTGGCATGGCGAAATCATCGCGCGCCTGCCGGGCTCCATGTTTGAGATCCGCTTGGGCGGTACTTCCGGCAGTTCGATGATAAGCAGCCTGGTCGCGGAAGACCGCTTAAGCGCGATTTTGCTGACCCGCCCGGAAAAGCCATCACTCAACGTCATCCGGCGCGTGTACGTTGGCATGCTCCTGGAAAATACTGATTTACAAAGCAAGGAAATTAAACAAAGATTCGAGCTCGTTCAAAAAGCGCTGCGCGGCTTTGAGGCTATGGTAGAAGACAAACTTCCGATCTGCGACAACCAACACCGCTTACGTGGAATTTTCCTCGCTCCGGAATATATGTTTGCAAGACATAAACCGGCAAAAATAAGAATGGTAGGGGTCGACAAAAAAATAGCAAAGGTCGTCCCACAACTTCATGCAACGGGCGACACTCGTCATCTTGACGAGATAGAAATGCAGCATTTATGCCGCGCCTTCGCGTCATTCAGCGCAACTTTAAAAAATATACTGATCGTCCCGGGCACGATAGCCTGGCGACGCAGTAGCACGCACTGCACGTCGGAGAAAATTGGGCGATACCGTCAAGCAGTGACCGAATCGTCCAAATTTCGTCCTGCACCCAGAGACCTGAGCAAGGATGTCGCGGACCCGGAAGACGTCGATACGCGTTTCGTAGCGCTCCCGCTTGCCGGTTCATTACTGCCGCAGACCTACAAGGAGAGAATTGCCTCTGCATCAGGCGCCGAATACTTCGCCCGGAATACGGCGTTTGTTTACTACAATGGAATTAACGTAGCAAAGTATCACAAGATCGGAGATTTCCACGAGGTCTTGGGGGCCAAGGATACCGTACACATTCCCAGTGTCCAACCTTGCAGATTTGATTGCGGCGGCATGACATTTGGCTTGTCGATTTGTGCGGACGATGATCTTCATGCAGGCTCGTTCGGCCAGCGCGTTCAGATACAGCGGACGCTGGCCCCGGTCGATTTTCACATCAAACTCTCTGCCAGCTGCGATGCGCAAGTCAGATGCGCCTACTTGCTCCCCACCGGATTTTTACTCAGTAGCGACAGTCAAGAACAGCATTGCAAGGTCATCAATGCCTCGGGGAGCGATATCGCCAGTCTCGCTCCCGAAAAGGTGGGTATCGACGGTCTCAGAGTGTTTGCGCTGTAAAAACGACGCTCAGCGGAGCCTGATGCGGCCGGAGAAATCCGCGTCTTGGTCGGCCGCGCGCGCCTTGGCGGTGATGTCGGCCTGCTGCCGCAGCGTGTCGAAGCCGCCCTGCCCGGCCAGCGCGCCGATGGCGTACAGGTAGTGGTCCAGGTAGCCGGAGGCCAGCAAACGCCAGTCCAGCGGCAGGCCGGGATCGATGCGGTGCGCCATCTCGAAGACGATGGTGGTGCAGTTGGCGGCGAGTGTGTTGTAGAAGCGCGGCACGCGCTTGAGCAACGCGCCCTCGTCCAGATACGACAGGAACAGCGAGCGCATCACTTCCGGCGGCATCTTCAGGCGATACAGATACATGTCCTCGCCGCGCGCGTTGGTGCGCACGCGCAGGATGTCGCGCTCGTCGGCGGCGATCAGCACGGTCTCGAAGCGTTTGAAGAAGCCGGCGATGCCGTCGAAGCGCTCGCCGCGCTCCTTGCGGATCTCGATTGAAAACGTCAGGTAGCGGCCGTCGGCAAAGCCGAACGACACCAGGGTATGCGCGATGGCCGGCCCCATCCAGTAGGACATCGCGACGTCGACCGATTGCAATTGCTGCAGGTCATACGTGCGCTGCTCCCAGCGCTGCGTGTAGTCGGCATCGCTGCGCCAGTCGAAATTGCGGACCTGGTCCAACGTGACGACGCTGCCCTGCACACGGCCCGTGACCATGCGCGCCACGTCGTCCGCCCACACGCGGTCATGGCTGGGTTCGATGGTGCTCCACCACCCCAGCATCGACACCACCGCCAGCGCCCAAGGCAGCAGCACGCGCGCGCTGCGACGCCACCACCACCACACCAGCGTCGCGACGCTGGCCACGCCCCAGGCCACCGCCATCACAGGCGCGGCCTGGAACCACAGCGCGCCGCCGCCCCACAGCGACAGGCACAGCATCAACAGGAAGGCGCACAGCTTGCCGGCGAAGGTCAGGATTTTTTTCAGCATGCGCGATTATAGGGGCATCAGTCCTCTTGATCGTCGATGCCGCTTCCGCAGCCGATCTGGACGCATAGTAATTTCAATGCAATACTTGCGATCATGCCGATTATTCCGATGAGTTCCAACATGGCGGCTTCCGTCACACGGTGGTGCAGGCGCGCCAGGTGGGGCTGGGCGCGCAAGGCCTGATCCGCATGCCGACCCTGCGCAAGTATCCGCACATCCAGCTGCGCGAGCTGACCACGGAGCGGCTGCTGGTGGCGTGAGGCCGAACCGCTGGTCGCCGCATTCGCCCAGGCCCTGCTGCGCGAACTCCATCCAGGGTCATGGCGGGCGACTGATGGCGCCGGTATGTGGCACACTATAGTCCTGTAGACAGGCAAGAGGACAGCATGAGCGCGGGACCGGACGGCAAGGATCAGGCACAACCAGCGCCACAGCGGCGCAGCAGCGACCGCGACCGGCGGGCAGCGCGCCCGGAGATCGGCACGCCGAGCTATCTGGACCCGGGCGACACCGTCTTCAGCCTGTGGGGCCGCGTGCTCATGGCGCGCTACCGGCGCGTCGCCGCCGCCGTCACGCGCCACATCATCCAGCGGCCGCTGCACATCGGCGTCTCGGCCCGCATCTTTCACCCGGAGCCCGGCGCCACCGGCCTGCGCAGCAAGAACCTGCAATACCTTGAAGAATCCATCGCGCAGTGGGTGATGTCGCGCGACGTGCTGGTGTTCATGATCCCGACCGTCAATACCGACGGCCTGCTCCACCCCTCCAACATCCGCCTGCGCGACTACGCCAGGCACCTGGACGGCCTGGTGCTGCAAGGCGGCGCCGACGTCTCGCCGCAAAGCTATTCGGAAACGCCGACCCGGCCCGAATGGGGCGGCGACCGCGCGCGCGACATGTACGAGCTGGAACTGCTGCATGAATTCGTCGAAGCGGGCAAGCCGGTGCTGGGCATCTGCCGCGGCTGCCAGCTGATCAACGTCGCCTTCGGCGGCACGCTGTACCAGGACATCGCCTCCGACGTGCCCGACTCGCTGGCCCACGTCAACGACGACTACGACCGCAACCGCCACGAAGTGATCTTCCCGGCCGGCTCCTCGCTGGCCAAGCTGTTCAAGGGCAAGGGCCCCGGCCTGGTCAACTCCATCCACCACCAGGCGGTCAAGACGCTGGGCCGCGACATGGCGGTGGAAGCGCTGTCGGTGCCGGACAATATGATCGAGGCGATCCGCTACCGCAAGGCGCCCTTCGTCATGGGACTGCAATGGCATCCGGAATTCCACCAGGCCCGCGGCGTCGAACTGCTCGACTGCACCGCCATCCTCGACAACTTCCTGCGCGTGGCGCGCGAGACGCGGTTCTAGTAAAACATTGGCCGAAGCCGCTTGCCGGGTGTAAACTCATGGGATACACCCAACGAGGCCTTCCCATGATGCGTCCGCGTAGCGCCACTCTGATCGCTGTCAGCTGTCTGATACTCCCCTGCGCCGCCGAAAACACCATCAATGTCGCCTACAGCGAACGCCCGCCCTATATGGTGAGCATGCCCGGCGGGATGCCCAGCGGCCTGACCGGAACGCCCGCCGTCAACGCCTTCGAGGCTGCCGGCATCCCCGTCAACTGGCAAAAGCTGCCGACCAACCGTCAACTATTGATGCTCCACGACGCCAACGCGCTGAACTGCGCGGTCGGCTGGTTCTGGACGGCGCAACGCGAAGGCTTTGCCAAGCTCACCAAGCCGATCTATCGTGACAAGGATTGGATGGTGCTGGCCAACGTCGCGCTGGCAGCGCGCGGCGACACCTCGCTGCATCAACTGCTGCAACGGCCTGAAACCCGCATCATCGTCAAGGACAACTACTCCTACGGCACCGAGCTCGACAAGCTGCTGGCGCCGCGCAAGGCCACGCTGGCCGTCTCCACCGCCGCCGCCGGCAAGATGGTGCAGTCGATCAGCAAGGGCGTGGTGGACATGATGTTCATTTCCGAAGACGAGGGCCAATACGTCATGGCCCATCACCCCGCCGCCGAGACCAGCACCCTGCGCCTGCTGCACTTCAAGGACATGCCGCACGGCCCGGAACGCCACATCATGTGCAGCAAGGGCGTGCCGGACGACATCATCAACCGCCTGAACAAAGCGATCGCGGTCAAATAGGATTGCGGGAGTGCCGGCTTGCCTATTGCTTGATTAAAACGAGGACGTTTGCACAATATCTAGTCCCCCTCAAAACAGGGGATACAGTATGAGCCTTGCCACAATTTCCAATAGACTGCATGTTCCAGCTTACAACTGCCGAAAAGTTGGAGGTGGTCACAAACTGTGACCACCTCTCCAGGCTGAAATTTTCGAAGTCGCTACCGTATGCCTTCACCGAACACGGCGCCATCCAGGCCGCCAATGTGCTCGCATCGCCACAGGCCATTGAAACAGGCGTCTACGTGGTGCGAGCCTTCGTACATTTGCGTGAGCTTGTGGTGTCGAACAAGGAACTGGCACTGCGCTTGGATGAATTGGAGAGCAAGACTGACCTGATGTCGCTCAAACAGGAAACCTTCGAACACCACACCCGCGTTCAGCTCAAACAGATCATCGACACGCTGCGCGAATTGATGACGCCGCCGGCTACGGCGCACAAGCACCCCATAGGCTTCGTCACACCAGAAGATCGATCGGCCAAGAGGAAGAAGTAAATTCTTCCTTAACCGATCACTCGCCGCGGAAGCGCTGGATCGCCGCGTCGACCATGCCTTCGGCGCTGCCGCTGCGGTCGAACTGCTGGCGCAGGTAGTGGGAGTCGCTGCCCTCGTGCGTGACCTGCACCAGATGCTGCAAGCCCGCCGTGCCGCCCAGCGCCGCGCCGTGCGGCTCCATCTTGCGCAGCGTGGTCAGGATGTCTTCCCTCAGCGACAGGCTCTCGTAGGTCTTCGGATGCACCAGCGTGCCGTCCAGGCCGAAGCGGCAAGCCTGGAAGCGGTTGTAGTTGTAGACCAGGTAGTCGTCCTCCACCGGCGGCTCCTCGCGGCGCTCCAGCAGATAGCGGCACAGCGCCTGCAGATACACGGCCAGCGCCGCCGCCCGCTCCACCGTCAACGGCGTGTCGCACACGCGCAGTTCGATGGTGCCGAACTCCGGCTTCGGCCGGATATCCCAGTAGAAGTCCTTCATGCTCTTGATCACGCCGGTGTGCTCCATCTTGGCGAAGTACTCGTTCTCGAAGGTCGACCAGCTTTGCGTGAACGGCGCCCGCCCGCTCATCGGGAAGGCGAACACGGAGTTCAGCCGCGCCGAATTGAACAGCGTGTCGTTCCCCTGCACATACGGCGACGACGACGACAGCGCGATGAAGTGCGGCACGTAGCGGCTCAGCGAATGCAGCAGGAACAGCGCGTCGTCGCCCGAGGCGCAGCCGATGTGCACGTGCTGGCCGAAAATCGTAAACTGCTTGGCCAGATAGCCGTACAGCTCCGACACTTCCTTGAAGCGCGGCTTGGCGAAAATCCGGCGCTCCGACCATTTCTGGAACGGATGGGTGCCGCCGCCGCAGATGCCGATATTGAGCCGCTCGCCGGCCTGCACCAGCGTGTCGCGGATCACCTGCAGCTGCGCCACCAGCTCGCCGTGATGCGTGTGCACGTCGCTGTTAATCTCGATCATGCTCTCGGTGATTTCCGGCGTGACGTTGCCGGGAAACGGCTTGCGGCTCAGCAGGTGCAGCAGGTCCGGGCTGGACGCGGTCAGGTCGAAGTCCGACAGGCTGACCAGTTGCAGCTCCAGCTCCACGCCCATGGTGAGCGGTTGCGATGATTTGAAGGGTTCCAATGGCATGTCAATGCTCCTCTTTAGCGGCGGTTTCATTCGCCCAGATCAGCGCCCGCTGCGTGATGATGGGGCCTGCCACTTCCAGCAATAAGGTCATGGCCGCCAGCGCGGCCAGTTCGTCGACCAGCACGATGCCCATGTAGCGCGTCTGCTCCAGCAGCAGCGTGACGAACACGGACATCGGCGACAGCGCGATCCCGGTCAGCAAGCCCTTGCGCCACGAGATGCCGCCGACATGCGCGAACGCCGCCACGGCGGCCGCCTTGACCAGGAAGCGCGCCAGCACCAGTACCACGCCGAGGCCGGCGCCGGCCAGCACGCGATCCCACTCCAGCGTGGAGACGGCGAACACGAACAGCAGCACCGTCAGCAGCTCGCCGATGCCGCCGAAGTTGCGTTCGGTGCGGCTGAACGCGACGCGGCTGTGGCGCGCGGCCAGGCCGAAGGTCAGCGTGGCCAGCACCGGCGAGACGTCGAAGGCATGCGCCAGCGCCACCAGCAGCACCACGCCCATGGCGAAGGCGACGGTGCCGTCGTGCGCGATCGCGCCCAGGCGCCGCAGCACGGCCGGCACGATAAAGCCCAGCACCGCGCCCATCGCGGCCGACATCACCAGTTCGATCAGGCTGTGCGACACGGCCTGCGTCAAGCTGCCCGAGGTCTGGAACACCCAGAAGCCCACCACCACCTTGAACACGAACACCGCCAGCACGCAATTGATGGCCACCAGGTGCAGCACGCGCTCGGTCACCTGCCCCGAGCTGTCTTCCTCGTTAATCACGCGCAGCACGCCGGCCGGCGAGGTCGACATGGCCAGCGACGCCAGTAACAGCGAGGTCAGCGGCGGCATGCCGGTCAGATGCGCAATCAGATAGACCACGCCGAAGGTGGCGGCCGATTCGGCCAGCCCGCTGACCGCGATCCAGGGATTGATGCGCAGCCAGTGCAGGTTGATGCGATAACCGAATTCAAACAGTATCAGTCCGAAAGCCAGGTTGGCCAACAGCGTCACGGTGCTCGAAGCGCCGCTGCTCAGTGCGGCGGGAAACGCCTGCGCCATCAAAAAGCCGACCAGGCCGTAGACGCTGATGCGCGGCAAACGGGTCCAGCGGTGTATGAATTCTGCTGACAGCCAGGCCAGCGCAATGGCCAAGGGCCAGCCCAGTTCGGCCATGAAGACCTGAAGATCCGGCATGTACTTCTCCTTTTAATAGATACTTGTACAATTCTGTACTATTACCGGCGTTTTGACTGTGCGCTAAGATACATAAGGGAACAACATGCTTGAACTAATCAGCGAACACGCCTGTTTTGGCGGTGTGCAGCGCTTCTACCAACACGCATCGCGCGAAATCGGACTGCCGATGCGCTTCTCGGTTTTCATTCCAGTCAAGGCCGCCGAAGGCCGCGCGCCGGCGCTGTTCTACCTGGCCGGGCTGACCTGCAACGAAGAGACTTTCATGATCAAGGCCGGCGCCCAACGCGCCGCCGCCGAAGCCGGCCTGATCCTGATCGCGCCGGACACCAGCCCGCGCGGCGCCGGCGTCGATGGCGAAACCGACAACTGGGATTTCGGCGTCGGCGCCGGCTTCTATCTCGACGCCACGCAAGCACAGTGGGCCACGCATTACCGCATGTACAGCTACATCCACGAACTGCGCGAACTGGTGGTGCGGGAACTGCCGGTGGACGCCGAACGCATCGGCATCTTCGGCCACTCGATGGGCGGCCATGGCGCACTGACCATCGCCTTGAAACGCCCGGACCTGTTCCGCTCCGTCTCCGCCTTCGCGCCGATCGCCGCGCCGTCGATGTGCCCGTGGGGTAAGAAGGCCTTCAGCGGCTACCTCGGCGACGACGCCGGCGCATGGGAACAGTACGACGCCAGCCTGTTGATGGCGCGCTTGCAGACACCCTTCCCGGCCGGCATCCTGATCGACCAGGGCCTGGGCGACAAGTTCCTCAAGGAGCAGTTGTATCCGGAAGTGTTCGAAGCGGCCTGCCGCAGCGCCGCGCAGCCGCTGGAACTGCGGCGGCATGCGCGTTACGACCACGGCTACTACTTCATCGCCAGCTTCATGGAAGACCACATCCGCTTCCACGCGCGCTGCCTGGCGGCGCTGTAGCGCACCTCCAATCCGTCATTCCCGCGCAGGCGGGAATCCATGCTGCGCCGCTAGTCATGCGACGTATGGGTTCCCGCGTGCGCGGCGGTCCGCCGCTGCGGAACGACGGCGGTCAGACTACCATGCTCACAGCTTGATTTCCGTGCCCAGGCGCTGCAGGAACTGGCCCAGCCACGCCGGGTGCGCGGGCCAGGCCGGCGCGGTGACGAAGTTGCCGTCGGTGACAGCCTGGTCCACGGGAATGTCGGCGTAGCTGGCGCCGGCCAGCTTGACCTCGGGCGCGCAGGCCGGATAGGCCGAGATGGTCTTGCCGCGGATGACGTCGGCCGCCGCCAGCAATTGCGCGCCGTGGCACACGGCGGCGATCGGCTTGTTGGCGGCGGCGAACTGCTGCACGATCTCGATCACGCGCGGATTGAGCCGCAGGTATTCCGGCGCGCGCCCGCCCGCGATCATCAGCGCATCATAATTGGCCACGTCGACATCGGCGAAGCTGGCGTTGAGCGCGAACAGGTGGCCCGGCTTTTCCGTGTAGGTCTGGTCGCCCTCGAAGTCATGGATGGCGGTCTTGATGGTGTCGCCGGCCCGCTTGTCGGGGCACACCGCGTGCACCGCATGGCCCACCATCTGCAGCGCCTGGAACGGCACCATGGTTTCGTAGTCCTCTGCAAAGTCGCCCGTCAGAAACAGTATTTTCTTAGCCGCCACGGTATATCCTTTCGAGAAATGAAAAACGAAAAAAGGCCGTGACGTCGCCGTCACGGCCCTCCGATAGTACCCTTGTTCGCGTCGGCGTGCTTACACGCCCGCTTTGCCCAGCACCGTGCGGATGGTGCCCGCCAGCTCCTCGGCCGAGAACTTGGCCACGTAAGCATCCGCGCCCACGCCCTTGACGTGGTCTTCGTTGGTCTTGCCCGACAACGAGGAATGGATCACCACGGGAATCTTGGCGAAGCGCGCATCCTGCTTGATCAGGCGGGTCAGCGTGAAGCCGTCCATCTCCGGCATTTCCAGGTCGGTCAGCACCATGGCGACGCGGTCGGTGATCGGCACGCCTTCGGCCTTGGCGCCGTCGGAGATATGCTGCAGGCGATCCCAGGCTTCCTTGCCGGACTTGGTCATGATGAAGTGCGCCCCCATCGCTTCCAGGCCCTTCTCGATCAGGTTGCGGGCGACCACGGAATCGTCCGCCGCCAGGATCACCGCGCCCGGCTTGAGGATGACTTTAGGGCCGATCGTTTCCGGATCGACGTCCTTGCCTTCGGCCGGCACCAGCTCGCGCAGGATGGTTTCCACGTCCAGCACCTGCGCCAGGCGGGTGTTCTGCACGTCGCCGTCGACGCGGGCGATACTGGTGACCTTGCCGCCGGCGGTGCCTTCGGCGGTCAGCACCTGGCTCCAGTCCAGGCGCACGATCTCATCCACCGATTCCACGGCGAAGGCCTGGGTGGTGCGGGCGAACTCGGTGACCAACATGATGTTCAGACCGGTTTTTGGGGTCACGCCGACGATGCCTGGCAAATCCAGCACCGTGATGATTTGTCCGCGCAGATTGACGACGCCCAGCATATGTGGCGGGGACCCGGCCACTGCAGTCACTTCCGGCATCGCGACGATTTCGCGGATTTTGAAGACGTTAATACCGAACAACTCGGAATGTTCGCCGTTGGCGTCGGCGCCAAGGCGGAACAGTAGCAGTTCGAATTTATTGGAGTTGGTCAGGTTACTGCGCTCATCAACTTCCTGCTGAACTGATTTCATAGATTTCGTCTCCGTCGGTGGTAGCTTCGTAGCAAGTATAGCGGCTGCCACTGCCCCCGTCACACTTTGACAGTAGAGATATTGTTTTACAGCACGAGATACAACGTTTGCCGGCCGTGCAGACGCAAAAAAGGAAGCCCGCGGGCTTCCTTTTAATGTGCTACCGAATTCTGGAGCGGGAGAAGAGTCTCGAACTCTCGACCTCAACCTTGGCAAGGTTGCGCTCTACCAACTGAGCTACTCCCGCAGAAGACGAAATTATGACAGAAAGATCTCGACTTTACTAGTGCTCAGCTCCAACTTTTTACAAAACCATCGATGGTGTAAGCTGGCTAACATTTCGCAATGATGAAGGAATGGGATGGATTCGATCGAAGTCGTGCTGGTGATGCTGCTGGCGGTGGTGGCCAGCGCCTATCTGACCCGCTTCCTGCCGCGCGCGGTGCCGCTGCCGCTGGTGCAGATCGCGCTCGGCGCGCTGATCGCCGCCAAGTCCACGCGCGGCGTCGACCTGGAGCCGGACCTGTTCTTCCTGGTGTTCCTGCCGCCGCTGCTGTTCCTGGACGGCTGGCGCATCCCCAAGAGCGGCCTGCTGCGCGACAAGGGCACCATCCTGGAGCTGGCGCTGGGGCTGGTGATCTTCACCGTCATCGGCGCCGGCTTCCTGATCCACTGGCTGATCCCGGCCATGCCGCTGGCGGTCGCCTTCGCGCTGGCCGCCATCATCTCGCCGACCGATCCGGTCGCCGTCAGCGCCATCGCCGCCACCACGCCCATCCCCAAGCGCCTGATGCACATCCTGGAGGGAGAATCGCTGCTCAACGACGCCTCCGGGCTGGTGTGCTTCCGCTTCGCCGTGGCCGCCGCGCTGACCGGCGCCTTCTCGATCAGCAGCGCCGCCCTCACCTTCGTCTGGCTGGTGGTGGCCGGCATAGGCGCCGGCGTCGCCGTGACGATGCTGGTGACGCGCATGCAGCACTGGCTCAGCTGCCGCTACGGCGAGCCGGTGGGCTCGCCCATCCTGGTCAGCCTGCTGCTGCCGTTCGGCGCCTACCTGGTGGCGGAGCGCCTGCACGCCTCCGGCATCCTGGCGGCGGTGGCGGCCGGCATCACCATGAGCTACGCGGAGCTGAGCGGCCACACGCTGGCCAACACCCGCATCCAGCGCGCGGCCGTGTGGGACACGGTGCAGTTCGCGCTGAACGGCATCATGTTCGTACTGCTGGGCGAACAGCTGCCCGACATCTTCCGCGGCGCCAGCGCCACCATCGAGGAGAGCGGCCATCTGAATCCGTGGTGGCTGGCGGTGTACGCAGTGGCCATCAACGTCGGCCTGCTGGTGCTGCGCATGCTATGGGTATGGGCCTCGCTGCGGTTGACCATCTACCAGCAGAAGATGCGCAACCAGCCGCGCATGAAGATCAATCCACGCCTGCTGCTGGCGACCACGCTGGCCGGCGCGCGCGGCGCCATCACGCTGGCCGGTGTGCTGACGCTGCCGCTGGCCCTGCCCGACGGCTCGCCCTTCCCGGCGCGCGCGCTGACCATCTTCCTGGCCTGCTCGGTGATCCTGGTGTCGCTGCTGGTGGCCAGCCTGGGCCTGCCGCGCCTGTTGGCCGGCATGACCTTCCCGGCCTCGCCGGAGCAGCAGCAGGAGGAAGACCTGGCGCGGCGCGCGGCGGCCAACGCCGCCATCGCCGCTGTCGAGCAGACCCAGATCGCCCTGATGGAGGCCGATTCCTGCGTCGACCCCGAGGTGTATCCGCAGGCGGCGGCGCGCATCATCGCCTTCTACCAGCACAAGCTGCGCGAAGTCGATCCCGACAACGACGCCGCCTGGCGCAAGACCGACCACGCCGAGAAGGAACTGCGGCTGGCGGCGCTGGAGGCTGAGCGCCACGCCGTCTACGACCTGGCGCGGCACGACCACATCTCCGACGAGATCTCGCGCAAGCTGGTGCGCGAGATCGACCTGGTGGAAGCGCGCTACCGCTAGTCTTTCCGGCACATTGACGTATTAATAAGAATCGGTAATCATCTGGGCCATGCTACCGAAGCGCACACAAATCACCATCGCCGCCGCCTGGATCCTGTTCTGGCTGCTGATGAACGTCACCGCCGTTCAGGAATACCTGCGCGACCATCAGCACGGCGTGTGGAAGCCTATCCTGTGGGAGAGCTCGTCCGCGCTGACCGGCACCTTGCTGCTGCTGGCCCAGCGCCATTTCACCCGCAAGTACGACCATCTGCTGGCGCAGCCGCTGCGCTGGTTCGCGCGCCAGCTGGTGTGGCTGCCAATCTACTGGGTGCTGTTCGTACCCATCGCCTTCGGCATCCGCCAAAGCGTGTACGCGCTGGCCGGCGAAACCTACGACCACCTGCCGTGGCCGCAAACCTTCCTGTACGAAGACGTGAAGATGACGGTCTTCTTCAGCATCTTCGCCACCATCATGTTCGGTGTGCTGTCGTACCACGCCATGCAGAACGAGAAGCTGCGCGTCGAGCGCGTCAACGCCTCGCTGCGCGAGGCCCAGCTGCTGTGGCTTACCCAGCAGATGCAGCCGCACTTCCTGTTCAACGCCCTCAACACCATTTCCTCGCTGATGCACAGCGACGTGGCACGCGCCGATGCGATGCTGATCCAGCTGGCCGACGTGCTGCGCGCCACGCTCGACGTCAGCGAGCAGCACCAGGTCACGCTGGAGATGGAGCTGCGCCTGCTGCGCGGCTACGCCGCCCTGATGAGCGAACGCTTCTCCGACCGCGTGCACATAACCTGGCAGATCGACGAGGCGCTGCTGGGCTGCCAGGTGCCGGTGATGAGCATGCAGCCGCTGCTGGAGAACATCTTCAAGCACACCGTCGAACGCCGCCGCCAGGCCACCGGCATCACCATCTCGGCCAGCCGCGAGCACGGCGCGATGCTGCTGCGGCTCGAGGACGACGGCGGCATGCTGCCGGCCGCTGGCGCGGCGCCCGACCCGCAGCCCGGCGCCGGCATCGGCGTGCGCAACCTGCGCGAGCGGCTGGCGGCCCTGCACGGCGCCGGCGCCTCCTTTGATTTGATCCAGCTGTCGCCCGCCGGCGTGCGGGCAGAAATGCGCTTGCCATGCGCGTCCTGATCGTCGACGACGAGCGCCCCGCGCGCGACAAGATGCGGCGCCTGCTGGAGCTGGAGCCGGACATCAGCGCCATCGACGAGGCCCGCGACGGCGTCGACGCGCTCGAGCGCCTGCCCGGCTTCGCGCCCGACCTGCTGCTGCTCGACATCCAGATGCCGGAGATCACCGGCCTGGAAGTGGCGGCCTCGCTGCCGGCGCCGGCGCCGCTGGTGGTGTTCGTCACCGCCTACGACGAATACGCGATCCGCGCCTTCGACGCCAACGCCATCGACTACCTGCTCAAACCCTACGACCAGCAGCGCCTGCAACGCGCCCTCCAGCGCGTGCGCGAACGCCTCGCCCAGCAGCGCGCCGCCCTGGCCGTCCAGCCCATGTCGCCAACGCCCGTCGAAGCAACCCTCCCTGCGCCATCGCATCCGCTGCCCGCCATCAGCCAGCTGCTGATTCCGGAACGGGGCGGCACCCGCATCGTCAAGGTCGAACAGATCCAGTGGATCGAAACGGCCGACAACTACGTCGTGCTGCACACCGCCGACGGCCAGCCGCTGATGCGCCAGACCCTGGCCGGCCTGGTCGACAAGCTCGGGCCGCGCTTCCAGCGCTGCCACCGGCGCGCCGCCGTGCAGCTGGACTGGATCGCCAGCGTGCAGCACCGCGACAAGGGCGACGGCGAACTGGTGCTGCGCAGCGGCGTGCGCGTGCCCTGCTCGCGCCAGTACCGTGCCGGGGTCATGGAACGGTTGCAAGGCCAATAAACCGGCTCGCCCCGCCGGCATCCCGGCTCGCCCCAGCGCACTGGACGCCGGCCGCGGAGCCTCGCTAGACTGGCTTCATTCAACCTGGAGCGAGCCCCATGAACCCTACCGAAAACAAGCGCCTGTACTTCCTCGACTGGATACGCATCTTCGCGTTCTTCGTCCTGATCTTCTACCACACCGGCATGTACTACGTGAGCTGGGGCTGGCACGTCAAGAGCCCGTACGCCAGCGACGCCCTCGAGCCGCTGATGATGTTGTCCTCGCCGTGGCGACTAGGCCTGCTGTTCATGATCTCCGGCGTCGCCACCGCCTTCATGCTGCAAAAGATCCGCGTCGGCGCCGTGCTCAAGCAGCGCAGCTGGCGCCTGCTGGTGCCGCTGGTGTTCGGCATGCTGGTGATCGTGCCGCCGCAGCCATATTTCGAGGTGATCGAAAAGCTCAACTACGCCGGCAGCTACGCCGACTTCATGCGCCTGTACGTCAGCGGCTACCACGGCTTCTGCAAGGACGGCAGCTGCCTTGACCTGCCAACCTGGAACCATCTGTGGTTCGTGATCTACCTGTGGGCCTATACGATGGTGATCGGCGCCGTGGCCGCACTGGCCGGCGCCGAGCGTCTGCGCTCGTGGTCCGCCACGCTGGGCCGCCAGCTGACCGGCTGGAAGATCATCGCGCTGCCGGTGCTGGTGCTGTTCGTCGCCCGCTATGCGCTGGTCGAGTCCTTCCCCGAAACCCACGCGCTGGTCAACGACTGGTACAACCACGCCCACTACTTCTTCCTGTTCGTGCTGGGCGTGATGCTGGCGCTGCAACAGGGCTTCTGGGCCAATGTGGACAAGCTGCGCTGGACCAGCCTGGGACTGTGGCTGTTCAGCTGGGCGGTGGTGGTGGTGCTGAACGCGATGCCAGATGCCGTGGGCAACCTGCCTATCATCGCGCAACTGAAACCGCTGTTTCGCATGCTCGTCTGCCTCGGGCAATGGGCGCCCATCATGGCCATCTGCGGCTTCAGCCATCGCCACCTGGCCTTCGACAGCGCCAAGCGCCGCTACCTGACCGAGGCCGTGTTCCCGGTCTACATCGTGCACCAGACGCTGATCGTCGGCATGGCGCACTGGCTCAAGCCGGTGAAGCTGGCGCCCGGCATCGAAGGCGTGGTGCTGGTCGTGCTGACCTTCACCATCAGCTTCGGCGTGTTCGAAGTGGTGCGCCGCATCGCCGTGCTGCGCCCACTGTTCGGCCTTGGCCGCGCTACTTCACAAACGTCAGCGTATGCGTCGCGGGACCAGGCAGCAGCGGCGATTCCCGCCCGCTGAGCCAATCGCCGCGGCCATCCAGGAAGTACGGCGACAATGGATGGCCGCTCTGCCCGCCCGGCATGTTGAAGATGCCCTGCTCCTCGTGGCCCGGCGACACCGTCAGCCGCTCCGACTGGCCGAACGACGGCCCCGCCACGCGCGGCATATGCTGGTCGCCGGAGAGCATGTCCGGCGCCACTTTCAGGTATTTGCCCAGCACCGGCACCACCGCCGCAAACGGATGCGCGCTGGCCGCCGTATTGCGCTCGCCCCAGGTGGCCTTGGCCAGCGGCTTGCCGTCCCTGGTCAGGTCGGCGATCACGCGGTCCAGCGCGGCCAGCTGCAAGGCCTGCCAGCTGGCGTACTGCGGCGGCAGCCAGCCGGCCGGCTGCTGGTCCAGCACACGGGCCACCACCACCGGCCAGCGCGAGGTCACCGCCGCCATGGTGGACTTGGGATCGATCTTCGCCATTTCCTCGTTGGCGCTTTCAAACAGGATGTCGTACAGCGCGTACATGTAGGCGCGCGTGATGCGGTAGCCCACCGAATCCACGCTGGCCTTGCCGGTCCAGCGGTCCTTCAACATCTTCAGCGCTTCGGCGCGTGACGCGTTGCCTTCGACGGCCTTGCCGTCCAGCGCCGCGATGGCGCGCTCGCGCCAGGCCGTCATGAAGATGGCGCGGTCGTCCAGCGTGACGGCGTAGACTTTTTTCACGTCGGTCTTGGGGCCCAGCGCGGTCAGGTCGTCGCGTACCTGGTGGGTGCGCGCGCCGAGATCGAAGCCGCCGTCGCCCAGCAGCTCCGCGCCGGCGCCCGCCAACTGGCGGCTGTTGGCGGTGGCCAGCTGGCCGCCGGCCGGATTGACGACCTTCGGATATTCCTCAGGTTTGAGCCAGCCGGTCCAGACGCCGGCCTGGTCGTCCGCCGACAGCGGATAGGTGGCGGCCACGCCGGCCGGCGCGCGGCGCGGCAGCGCACCGGCGATGGTCCAGCCGATATTGCCCTTGTCGTCGCCGCCGACAAAGTTCTGCGCCGGGATGCCCATCGTCGGCGCGATCGCCAGCGCCTGCTCCAGCGTGTCGGCGAACTCCAGGTTCCTGGCGTTGACGTTGACGGCGGCCGCCGTGTGCGCAACCCAGTGGATGGCGTAGCTGTGGCCCATGGCCTCGCGGATCGGACCGAGGCTGGTTTCGCGCACGGCCAGCTTGGCGGCCGGCTCGCCTTTGATTAATATCGTTTCCTCGTGCAGCACCGGGGTCTCCCAGCCGGCCTGGGTGCGCACCTGTCCGGGCTTGGCCGGGTCGGTGTCGAGCTTGATCAGGTCGAGATAATCGCCGTAGCTGTTGGTGAAGCCCCAGGCCACGTGGCCGTTACTGCCGACCACCACCACCGGTGCGCCGGGCAGCGTAACGCCGACCACGCGGCGCTGGCCGCCCTTCCCGTCGGGGAACTGCAAGGCCGCGCGATACCAGATCGCCGGCAGCTGGATGCCCAGGTGCATGTCGTCCGACACGATGGCGCCGCCGGTGTCGCTGCGGGCGCCGGCCACGGCCCAGTTGTTGCTGCCCACGGTGTTGAGCAATTCCGCCGCCGCCACCTTGGGATCGGTGTGCGCCGCGCCGCCGGCCTTGGGCTTGCCCCACCATGCGGGTGGCGCGGCCGGAATCGCGATCTCCGGCGCGGCAATCGATTGGGCGTCGAGCGGCGCATCCCACTGCGTCGATTCCGGCGCCAGGAAGGCGCGCTGTTCGTCCGTCGCGTGGTCGCGGAACCAGCCGCGCGCCAGCTCGCGCGGCTCCTGGCTGCCTTGCAGGTCGAAGTACATGGCCCAGATCACCAGCAGCGAATCGGCCGGCGCCCAGGCGCGCGGCGGCATGCCGATCAGCGAGTACTCGAATGGCTTGGCGCTCAGCTTTTCCAGGCCGGCGTTGACGCCCGCCACGTAGCGGTCCAGCAGCGCGCGGTCGGCCGGCGGCATGGCCGCCAGCGCCAGCTCGGCGCGGGCGCGGAAGCGGTGCAGGCGATGGGATTTATCCAGCGGCAGTGCGCGCGCGCCGAACAGTTCGGACAACTCGCCGGACGACACGCGGCGCAGCAAATCCATCTGGAAGTAGCGCTCCTGCGCGTGGACGAATCCGGTGGCGTAGGCCACGTCGAGCCGGCTGCCGCCGCTGATAACCGGCACGCCGTGTTCATCGCGCGCCACGCTGGCGCCGGACTCCAGCCCGGCCGCCTGCACCGTGCCCTCCAACTGGGCCAGGCTGCCGCGTAAATACAAGCAGCCCGCCGCGATGGCCAGCACGATCAACCCCACCAACCCGATTACGACACGCTTGGACCACACCGCCAGCCTGTTCTTCCGCATAGTATCCCCACGATTGATTAAAGTACCATGTTGAGGATAGTGCCAGAGAACCGGCCAAGCAGGCAATCAGCTGGTGGAAGTCATTACATGGTCACAGCGCCAGCTCCCAGGTTTCGTTGACCATGTCCCGGCCGAAGGCGTGCACCGGTTCTTCGCCGACCAGCACATAGCCTTTGCCGCGGTAGATCTGGCGGGCTTCCTTCTGCTGGTCCGTGGTCCACAGCCGCATGGTGCGGTAGCCGGCGGCGCGCGCATAGCGGTGGCATTCGTCCACCAGCCGCGAACCGAGGCCGTAGCCGCGCGCCTGCTCTTCCACCAGCAGCAGCCGCAGCTTGCCCACGCCCGCCTCGCCGCTGCGCGCCAGCGCGATCGAGCCGACCGGCTGGCCGCCCATCTCGGCGATCCAGCACTGCTCCTGCGCCGGATCGAAGTTTTGCGCGAAGTCCGCGCAGATCTCGCCGACCAGCGTTTCAAAGCTGTCATCCCAGCCCTGCTCCGCCGTGTACAGCGCGCCATGGCGGCGGGTGATCCAATCCATGTCGCCGGCGCGGAAGGTGCGCAGCACGAAGGGCTGGGCGTATTTCAGGCCGCTGCCGGCATCCAGCAGTTGCTGGATGGTGTGCATGGCGTCGAGCATGCGCAGCTGATCGGCCTCGCCCAGGCGGCCCAGCAGATCGCCGATTTCGTCGCGCGAGCGCCGCTCCAGCGGATCGTAGACGGCCCGGCCCTGCGCCGTCAGGTGCAGCAGCTTGGAGCGGCCGTCGGTGGCCGATGGCACCCTGGAGACCATTCCCGCGCTCTCGAACTTGGCCAGGATGCGGCTCAGGTAACCGCGATCGAGTCCAAGGTCGCGGCCCAGCACCGCGGCCGGCTGGTCGCCGTGCTGGGCCAGCTCGTACAGCACACGGGTCTCGGTCAGCGTGTATTCGCTGTGCAGCAGGCCTTCGCGCAGCACGCCGATCTGGCGGGTGAAGAAGCGGTTGAAGGAACGGACCGCGGCGACGCGGTCATCAAAAACAGGAACAGGCATACCACCTCCGGCTGGAACATCGGCCGATTTTGCAACAGATTGTTGACCCAGTCAACAATAAATCCCGTGGCCGGCCCGGCGGTGCTAGAGTCACTACAACCCGACTCCGAGCCGACGCCCATGCAAACCGCCCCGATCCCCGACAACGACGCCGAGCGCCTGGCGGCGCTGCGCGAACTGCTGATATTGGACACGCCGCCGGAAGAGCGCTTCGACAAGGTGGTGCAGTTCGCCGCCGAGGAATTCGACATGCCGATCGCGCTGCTGTCGCTGAGCGACGAGAACCGCCAATGGTTCAAGGCCCGCGTCGGCATGGATGCGTGCGAAGGCGCGCGCGACACCTCCTTTTGCGGCCACGCGATCCTGCAGCCCGATATCTTCGTCATCCCCGACGCCCGCACCGATGCGCGCTTTGCCGACAATCCCATCGTCACCGGCGAGCCTCATGCGGTCTTCTACGTCGGAGCGCCGCTGACCATAGCGTCCGGCTTCACCATCGGCACCTTGTGCATGATCGACCACAAGCCGCGCACGCTGGACGCGACCGAAATGGCGATCCTGGCGACGCTGCGCGACCTGCTGCTGGAAGAACTCAGCCAACGCCAGGAGGCGCTGCATGACTGACAATGCGGTCAAACCCTTGAACATGCTGCTGGTGGAGGAGCAGGCGCTGTTGCGCCGGACCGTCGCGCTGACGGCGCGCTCGCTGGGCTTGGGGACCATCCATGAAGCGGCCAGCATGGAGGCGGCGGAACGGCTGCTGCGGGAGCACAGCTTCCACGGCGCGGTGATCTCGATCGACTGCGGCTCACTGCCAGGCTGCACCTACAACCTGGCCTTGCTGGACCGGGTGCGCAAAGGACTGTATGCCAGCAACAGCGGCATCCCCATCGCGGTCATGGCGGAACACGCCACGGCCGAGCTGCTGAGCGACCTGCGCAAACGCCACGTCAGCCGGGTGATCCTAAAGCCGTTCCGCGCCAGGGTGCTGCTGGACGCCTTCGCCAGCTTCGAGCAGCTGGCGCCGCACAAAAGTTAGAACATCTCTTTCGCCACTTCGCGCACAGCCTTCAACAGCAGGCTGGCGCCCGGCGACATGATGTGGCCATCGACCGTGATGATGCCGTAGGCGTCCATGCGGCACGGCAGCTCGATCGGCAGGATGTTGAGCACACTCTGCGATTCGTAGTACTTGGCGACGGCGATCGGCATGACATTGAGCGCGTCCGTCTGCTGCAACAGCGGTTTAATCAGCAGCACGGCGGTGGTATCGACCACGTTGACCGGCACTTCCAGGCCGGCGCGGCGGAACATCAATTCGCAGCGCGCCCGCAGGATGCTGCCCTGCGGCGGCAAGATCCACGGCTGGCTGGCGATATCGCGCAGCGACAGGTTGCGCGCCTTCAGCAGCGGATGGCCGGGACGCACCACCGCGCACGCCGGCTCGTCGCCCAGCTCCTCGTAGCTCAGGCCCTCCGCGCTCTGGCGCTCGGGAATGCGGCCGATCATGAAGTCCAGCCGCCCGCGCTGCAACTGCTCCAGCAGGATGTTGGACTGCTCCATCTCCACGCCGATGCGCAGCTTGGGCGCCTGCAGCTTGGTGCGCGTGATCGCCTGCGGCAGCAGCGCGATCCCCGGCGTCATGATGGTGCCGATGTCCACCTGGCCTGATAAACCGGCCTTGATGGCGACGATGTCCTCGTGCGCCAGCGAGAGGCTGGTCAGCGCCATGCGGGCGTGGCGTATCATCGTTTCGCCGTAGATGGTCGGCTCCATGCCGCGCGGCAGACGGTCGAACAGCTGCACGCCCAGCATCTCCTCCAGGTCCTTCAGCTGCTTGGAGGCGGCCGGCTGCGTCATGTGCAGCTCTTCGGAGGCACGGTGGATATTGCGTTGTTCGTCGAGCGCGATCAGCAGCAGCAGCTGGCGCGTTTTGAGGCGCGCGCGCAAGAACCAGTTGGGGTTAGTTTCCATGGAAAAATGATATCACAATCGGTATTGAAGTTGATGGCATACCGACTGTTGCGGTATCACTTGCATGCGGCGGAAGGATTGGCGGCCGGGCCTTCCCTGGTCTGCTTGATGAACGGGATGGTGCCGTCGGCGTGGTACTGGAACTCCTCGACCGCGACCGAACGGCGGTACTCGGCGCCGCCCGGCAGCTTGGCGTTGTGATAGAAGATGTAGGACTTGCCGTTGAAATCGATGATGGCCTGGTGGATGGTCTTGACCTTGGCGTTCTTCGACATGATCACGCCGCGATACTGCCAAGGGCCGGTGGCGCTCGGGCCGGTCATATACGCCGTCTCTTCCGGGAAGTCGCGGGAATAGGATAAATAGTATGTGCCGTTATGCTTGTGCAGGTAAGACGCTTCGGTGAACCTGTCCATGCCGACGGTCTGGATAGGTCCGTCGAATTCGATCATGTTCGGTTTCAGCTTGGCGTACTTCAGCACCGTGTTGCCCCAATAGAGATAGGCCTGGCCGTCGTCGTCCTGGAAGATGGCGGGATCGATGTCGTCCCAGGCGATCGGGGTTTGCAGCGTCATGTCGTTGGTGACCAGCGCCGAGCCGCGCGCATCGACGAACGGGCCGGTCGGGCTGTCGGAGACGGCGACGCCGATGGCGTGGCCGGGGATGGTCGCGTGGTCGACGGTCGAATAGAAGTAGTACTTGCCATCGCGCTTGGTGATGTCGGCGGCCCAGGCATGGCCCTTGGCCCATTTGAAGGTCGATGCCTGCACCGGCGAACCGCGGTCGGTCCAGTTCTTCATGTCGCAACTGGTGTAGACGCGCCATTCGTTCATCACGTAGTCCTTGCTTTGCGGCGTGGCTTCGTCATGGCCGACGTAGAGGTAGACGGTGCCGTTTTCCACATACGCCGAGGGATCGGCCGTGAACAGCTTGGGGAACAGCGGGTTGGCCGCTTGCGCGGCGCTCAGCGCCAGGCCCGCCATGGCAAGGGCTACGAATTTGGTCAGCTTGATTTTCAACGGTCTCTCCGGTTATTTTTTATGTTTTGCGCCCAGCGCCATCAAGCGCTGCACCACGCAGAAGACGAACAGCAGGCCGCCGATCACGATCCTGGTCCACCATGAGCTGAGGGTGCCGTCAAAGGCGATCAGCGTTTGTATGGTGCCCAGCACCAGCACGCCGGACAGCGAGCCGGCCACGTAGCCGTATCCGCCGCTCAGCAAGGTGCCACCGATGACGACCGCCGCGATGGCGTCCAGTTCCGTGCCCTGCGCGTGCAGGCCGTAGCCGGACAACATGTAGAACGAGAACAGCACACCGGCCAGCGCGGCGCAGAAGCCGCTGAAGGCGTAGATCAGCACCTTGGTGCGCCCTACCCTCAGGCCCATCATCAGCGCCGACTGCTCGTTGCCGCCGACCGCGTAGATGGCGCGGCCGAACGGCGTGCAGTGCGCGACGTAGATCGCCGCCGCCAAGGTCAGTATCGCGATCAGCGCGCCGGGCGAGATGAAACCACCCAGCATCGGCAACTGCGTCTGCGACATGGCGACATACAGCGGATCGTCGATGGTGATCGAGTTAATGCTGATCAGGTAGCACAGGCCGCGCGCCAGGAACATGCCCGCCAGCGTGACGATGAACGGCTGCAGCTTGAAGTAGTGGATCATCGCGCCCATCGCAGCGCCGAAACCGGCGCCCAGCGTCAGCGCGATCACGATCACCAGCAAGGGCGGCAGGTGCCAGCTTTGCAGCAGCCAGGCGGAGATCATCGTCGTCAGCGCCAGCACCGAGCCCACCGACAAGTCGATGCCGCCGGAGAGGATGACGAAGCTCATTCCCACCGCGATCACCAGCAGGAAGGCGTTGTCGATCAGGAGATTGAACAGCACCTGCATGGAAAGAAAGCCGGGATAGGCAACGCCGCCCGCCGCCAACAGGACAATCAGCAGCATCACCGTGACCAGCGACGTGAAGTACGGCGACGCCATCCAGGCGCGCCCGCGAAGTATCATGGTGCTCATGCTGCGCCACCTTTAGTCCGGGCGCGGAAGGCGCGCCACATGTTCTTGAATTCCGCCGACTGCGACAGGCAAACCAGGAAGACCACCACCGACTTGACCACCATGTTGATTTCCGGCGGCAGGCCGATTGAGTAGATGGTGTAGGTCAGCGTCTGGATGATCAGCGCGCCGATCACGCTGCCCGCCAGGCTGAATTTTCCGCCGGCCAGCGAAGTGCCGCCCAGCGTGACGGCCAGGATGGCGTCCAGCTCCAACAGCAGGCCGGCGTTGTTGGCGTCCGCGCTCTTGATGTTCGCGCTGATCATCAGGCCGGCCAGGCCGGCGCAGGCGCCGCAGAACACGTAGACGAAGAAGATCAGCACTGCAGTCTTCAAGCCCGCCAGCCGCGCGGCGACCGGATTGATGCCGACCGCCTGGATGAACAGGCCCAGCGCCGTCTTGCGCATCAACAGCGCGGTGACCAGGAATACCGCGGCGACGATGTAGAGCGAGAAAGGCAGGCCAAACAGGTAGCCGCTGCCGAGGAAGAAGAACGGCTGGTAGTAGACGGTGACGATCTGGCCGTCCGTGAACAGCTGCGCCAGGCCACGCCCCGCCACCATCAGGATCAGCGTGGCGACAATGGGTTGCAGCCCGAGTCCGGCCACCAGCAGGCCGTTCCAGGCGCCGCACAGCAGCGCCGCGCCCATGGCTGCGCACAAGGCCCAGGCCATTGGCGTGTTGGCGACGTATTCGGGCACGCCGTTCTGCATCACCATCGTGCCACCGATCAGCATCGCGGCAACGGTGCCGCTGATCGCGACCACGGCGCCGACCGAGATGTCGATGCCGCGCGTGGCGATCACCAGCGTCATGCCGAGAGCGGCCAGCACCAGCGGCGCGGCGCGGTTGGCGATGTCGATCAAGCTGCCGTACAAGTGGCCGTCCTTGATCTCCAGGTGGAAGAAGCCGGGAACCAGCAGCAGGTCCACCAGCAGCAGCAGGACCAGCGCTGCCAGTGGGCGGAATAAGGGATGGCGCACAAACATGGATGCAGTCGAAGGTGAGGTGGGGCCGGATGTAAGGGTGAGCAGCGGGCTATTCATGGACGTCTCCTGCGGCGATCACTTGCAGCACCGAGCTCTCGTCCAACGCACCGCGCTGGTACTCGCCGCCGGCTTTACGGTCGCGCATGACGACGATACGGTCGCTCACGCGCAGCACTTCCGGCAGCTCGGACGAAATGAACAGGATCGCCATGCCCTTGCGGCACAAGGCGGTCACATAATCCATGATCTCCTGCTTGGCGCGCACGTCGATGCCGCGCGTCGGCTCGTCCAGGATCAGCATCTTCGGCTCGGTGGCCAGCCAGCGCGCCAACAGCACTTTCTGCTGATTGCCACCGGAGAGCGTGCCGATAGGCGTCTCGATGCCGGCCGTCTTGATGCCCAGCGCCTTGACGTACTCCTCCGCCAGCTGCTGCTGACGCTTGAGCGGAATCGCGCGCAGGATGCCGGTGCGGGCCTGCAGCGCAAGGATCAGGTTCTCGCGCACGGACAGTTCGAGCACCGCGCCTTCATGCTTGCGGTCCTCGGAGCAGAAGCCGATGCCGGCGGCGATGGCGTCGCGCGGCGAGGCGAAGCTGCACTCCTTGCCGTCGACGACGATGCTGCCGCTATCGGCCTTGTCCGCGCCGAACAGCAAGCGCGCAGCCTCGGTGCGGCCGGAACCCAGCAGGCCGGCCAGTCCTAATAGCTCCCCCTGACGCAACTCGATATCCATCGGCGACAGCGCGCCCTTGCGCCCCAAGCCGGTCGCACGCAGCAAGGTTGCCAGCTTCGACGGCGCAGCAGCGGTGGCGGCAGCGGGTGCGGCCGCACCCTCGCCAACCGTAGCCGGGGCGCCGACCATCTTGTTCACCAGATCAAACCGCGACAACTCGCTGCAGGCGTACTCGCCTTCCCGCTCGCCATTGCGCATGACGGTAATGCGATCCGAAATCGCATAGGTCTGATCGAGGAAGTGCGTCACAAACAGTATCGCCATGCCCTGCTCGCGCAGGCCGCGCAATACGCTGAACAGCAAATCCACTTCCTTCTCATCAAGACTGGAAGTCGGCTCATCGAGTATCAGTACCTTGGCCGACACCAGCAAGGCGCGTGAAATCGCCACCATCTGCTGGATCGCCAGCGGATAGCGCGCCAGCGGCAGCGATACGTCGATCCGTATCTGCATCCGCTCCAGCAGCTCCACCGCCTGCCGCTGCATGCCGGCCCAGTCGATGCCGCCGCGCTTGCGCGGATAACGGCCGATGAAGATATTCTCCGCCACCGACAGATTCGGGCACAGATTCACTTCCTGGTAAACGGTGCTGATGCCCAGGTTTTGCGCCTCCAGCGTGGACGCGGGCTGTATCGCCCGCCCCTCCAGCAGGATCTGCCCCTGGTCCGGCGCGTACACGCCGGTCAGCACCTTGATCAAGGTCGATTTTCCGGCGCCGTTCTGGCCCATCAGCGTATGCACCTCGCCCGGATACAGGTTCAACGCCACGCCGCTCAAGGCCTGCACACCGGGGAATGCCTTGCTGATGCCGCGCAGCTCCAGCACCGGAGCGGGCGCGGAAGTTAGGATATTCATGGATCAGTATTTACGGTTCGGGAATTCCTTGGCCGCGACTTCGGCCGGGAACACACCTTCTTGAGTGACGACCCGCTTAGGCACCGGCTTGCCAGCGACGACATCGCGCGCCAGCTGCATCAATTGAGGCCCCAGCAGCGGGCTGCATTCCACAGTCACGTTCAGCTTCCCGGCGATCATCGCCTCGAAGGCGCCTTTGACGCCGTCGATGGAGATCACGACGATGTCCTTGCCCGGTTTCAGGCCGGCTTCCTCGATGGCCTGGATCGCGCCGATCGCCATGTCGTCGTTATGCGCATACAGCACATTGATCTTCTTGCCCTCCGCCTTGAGGAAAGCCTCCATCACTTCCTTGCCCTTGGCGCGGGTGAAGTCGCCGGTCTGCGAGCGCAGCACCTTCAGCTTCGGATTGCCGGCGATGACTTCCTCGAAGCCCTTCTTGCGGTCCAGCGCCGGCGCCGAACCGACGGTGCCTTGCAGCTCAACGATATTGATAACGGTATCGGGTGTCTTCTTCGCGCGCTCCAGCAGCCAGCGCCCGGCGCGGCGGCCTTCTTCAACGAAGTCGGAACCGACGAAGGTGGCGTACAGCGAAGGATCGCTGACGTGGACGGCGCGGTCGGTCAGGATGACCGGGATCTTGGCCGCCTTGGCCTCGCGCAGCACGGTGTCCCAGCCCGATTCCACCACCGGCGAAAACGCGATCAGGTCCACGCGCTGGGCGATGAAGGAGCGGATCGCCTTGACCTGGTTTTCCTGCTTCTGCTGGGCGTCGGCGAATTTGAGGGTGATGCCGTCCTTCTTGGCCGCCTCCTTGATCGATACGGTGTTCGCGGTGCGCCATTCGCTCTCGGCGCCGACCTGCGAAAACCCGATCACCAGCGGCTTGGCCGCGAAGACCGGGGTGTTGAAGGTAAAGGCGGCGAGGAATGCGGCGGCCAGCACGGTTCTGCGATTGCACGTCATAGCGAAGTCTCCAGATGGATTTTTGTGTATTTTCTGGATCACATACTATGAGAAACGAGAATATCTATCCAATGACATTTTCTGGCAGTTCGATACCTATTTCGATATCAGCGTAGCAAGCGCAAACCATACAACCCGCCCGCCATCGAGCCTTTGCGGGCGATGAACTTGACCGCCAGTTTGCCGCCAGCCGCCATTGCGGGCGGGATGGCGTAGTCCCTGGTGTAGATCTCCTGCGGCGCGGCGGCGTCCAATATCACCTCTGCCAGCAGCTGGCCGTTGATGAAGATATCGAAGCGGCGGCCTGCATCCAGCGTCGAATAAGTCAGCCTGAGTGTCTTTGCCTCGCCCTTCTTGTCGGTCAGGTCGTAGCTAAACCAGCCGCTCGCGTGCCGCCAATGCAGGCCCTTGTTGATGCCGGCGTCCGCGCCCTCGCCTTTGAAGAAGTGGTCGGATTCCGGCTGCTGCTCGCCCGGCGCCACCTGGTCGATGGTCCGGGCGTCCAGCGCCAGGCGGGCCGCCTCGTCCTGCGCAGCCCTGGACTGCATGGACGCCAGGTTGGCCGGCGTCGAATACGGCCAATACACCACGTAGCGCGAATCGTGCAGGCGGAAGAACGGGATAAAGGTCACGCTGCCGACGTTCTTGCCCTGCACCAGACCGGGCGCCGTGAACGTCAGCGGCTTGCCGGGCACCGGCCTGAAACGGTCCATGAAGGCCTTGGTGTCGCTGACCAGCATGGGCGCGGATTCGAGCGGACAGACCTGGCCCTGTGCCACATGCCCCATGCGCGAGTCGTCGGCGAAGAAGTTCAGCTTCTCGCCGGCGAAGGGATTGGTCTTCGCTGCCAGTACGATGGGGCCGTGCAGCACCGCATAATAGTTGGACTTGTCCGGCATCTGCTCCAGATGGGTTTTCATGGGCAGGAGGATCTCGACCTTGTCGCCATCGCGCCATGCGCGGCGAAGGCTGACGTAGCGGTCCGAACCCGCGCCGGCCGACGCCGGCTTGCCATTGACAGCGATGCGCAAGGCGCCCTGCGCCACCCACTCGGGATAGCGGATCTTCATCGTGAACGCCTTGCTGCCCTTGACCAGAATCGTGCTGCGGTCCTCGTCCGGGAAGCGATTAGCCTGCGTGATGGTCACGCCTTGTTCGCGCCAGTTCAGGGTCGACGGGATGAAGAGGTTCACGTACAGCTGGTCGCCGCGATGCGCATAAATGAATTCTCCATACTTGGCATGGCTTTCGATGCCGGAGCCGACGCAGCACCACATGGCCTTGTCCACCTGCGAATAGACGCGATAGTGATTGGGCCGCATCGGCGTAAAGTAGACGAAACCGCCGCTGTCGGGCCGCTGCGACGACAGGATATGGTTGTACAGCGCGCGCTCGTAGTAGTCGCTGTAGCTGCCCTTGGCGTCGCCGAGGAACAGCAGCTCGGTGAGCTTGAGCATATTGTAGGTGTTGCAGGTCTCTGGGCCTTCGACTTCATCGACCATCGACGAGAAGTCCTTGTCGTCGTGGAAGTGCTCCTTGACGCTGTTGCCGCCGATGGCGACGGTACGGTGATCGTGCACCGTCTGCCAGAAGAATTGCGCGGCCTGCTGCCAGTCGCGGCGGCCGGTGATGTCGCCGATGCGCTTGAAGCCTATCACCTTGGGGATCTGCGTATTCGCGTGCAGGCCGGTGAGCTGGTCCTTGCCCTCTTCCAGCGGCCGCAGGATGGCCTGATGGGAGAAGCGGATCGCCAGGTCCATATACTTTTTCCGCCCCGTCATCTGGGCGACGTCGGCCAGCACCTCATTCATGCCCCCGTGCTCACTGCGCAGCATGGACTGCATCTGCTCCTCGCTCAGGTGCGAGGTGAGTTCCAGCGCCCAGTCGGACATGGCGATCAGCATGGCGCGGGCGTCCGCGTTGCCGGCGTAGGTGTACGCGTCGCGCAGGCCCGCGTACACCTTGTGCAGGTTGTACCACGGGACCCACTTGCCGTTGACGGAGAAATTGTCGGCATGGAGATCGCCCCTGGCGATGGCCTGCCATGCGGCGGCGCCGCCCGGGATGCCGCCGATGTAGCCGTTGCCGTTGCGTTCCTGGCAGCGCTTGAGCTCCGCCACGAAGTAGTTCAGGCGGCGCAGCACTTCCTCGTCGCCGGTGGATGCGTACATCAGCGCCAGCGCGGACAGATAGTGACCGCCAAGGTGGCCGTCCAGGCCGGACGACTCCCAGTTGCCGTAGCTGGGCTGCTTCAGCGGCAGGCCGGCTTCGCGCAGGAATGGCGCCAGCAGACGGTCGGGTTCCATCTCCAGCAGATAATGGAGGTCCGTCCGCTGGGCTTCCAGGAAGGGACTGTCGCCAAGCCGAACGTCGGCCAATGGGAATAGCTGTAGCGGAGCCGCCGCAGCCGATGCACACAGCATCGCCGCGACGACCAGCGCCGCAGCCCCGCGCAGCGCCGCCGCCATCATGGCGATGGCAGCTGCTTGCTGCGGTATCGGTTCAGGTCCGCGGCATCCACCTGCGGCCAGCCGCCGGCGTCCCACCTCATTTCCATGATCTTCAACTTTTGCAGGTAGTTGTCCGCCGTCTCGTAGGCATGCAGCACCAGAAAGTCCTTGCCATCGATGGTGTAGGCGCTGTTGTGGCCCAAGCCCTTCCAGTCCTTGTCGCCGGCGATGACGGTGGAGCCGCCGCCCTTCAACATGTCGACACCGTTCTTGTCCAGGTAAGGGCCGGTGACATCCCTGGATCGGCCAACCACGACGTAGTAGGTGCTGTCGCCCTTGCGGCAGCAAAGCCCGAACGACGCGAACAGATAGTAGTAGCCGCCCTTCTTGAAGACAAATGGCGCCTCGATCTCGTCCGGTCCTGCCGACTGCCCCGCCAGCGACGGACCGCGCGAACGGCTGGCGATCGCATGCCATTCCTGCGGCTCCGCGAGTCCGGTCCAATCCGCATTCAGCTTGACCAGTTTCAGGCCGCTCCAGAAGGAGCCGAACGCCATCCACGCCCCACCCTTGCCATCTTCAACGATGTTCGGGTCGATGGCGTTCCAGTCGTCGCGCAGCGGCACCGATTGCAGCACCATGCCCTTGTCTTCCCAGCGATAGTCCGGCGAACGGGGATTGAGCGTCTTGTTGACCGTAACACCGATGCCCGATGTGTTCTTGCCGAAGCCCGAAACGGAATAGTACAAATAGTATTGTCCGTTATGGAATTGCACATCCGGCGCCCAGATATGGCCGTCGAAGGTCGGCGCGGCGCGCTTGGCCCACACCGGCTGGTCCTTGAAGACGCGGCCCTCCGGCGTCCAGTCCTTCATGTTCCTGGAGCTGTAGAAGGTGATGCCCGGTCCTGTGCTGAACACGTACCAGGTATCGCCCTCCTTCGCCATCACCGGATCGTGGACACTGACTTCCTTGGCTGAACAAGCCGACAGCGCCAACAGGCCCAATGCAAATATCGCTGACTTCATCCTAACTCCCTGTGCGCGCGCCCCAGATCGACACGCCATCCACCGACTGCGCGGTCCACGTCACCACGAAGGCGCTGGCATTGGTATTCCACTGGCGCGACAGCACGCCGTTGAAGGTTCCGGTGACGCCCAGCGAAATCGTGATCTTGTTGGCGCCATTATGCTTCCAAGTGCCGGTGGCGGCGCCGGAAACCGTGCCGTCGGCCGCCAGCTTGATGTTCTGCGAGGCCTTGATCGCCGCCGTAATGTCCTTGCCGTGATTGATCATCTTGTACGTGCCGGCGGCATCGGCAGCGGTCACCTCGGCCGACACCGCCGTCGAGTTCTTGCTGAGCGGCGCATAGCGAAACGGCGACACGACGATCCAGCCGTCTTCGTTGATGAACATTTCGTGCACGCGGATCTGATGGAACTCGCCGGTGCCAGGGAAGCGCGTATGGAACACCAGGAAGTACTGGCCAGTCGACGCCTCGTAGTAGGCCGAGTTATGGCCCGCCGATACATAGCCCAGCGGCGTGCCGGTTTCGCCGTCCGCCAGCGCGAACTGGTGGTTGCCCATGATTTTCTGGCCGAACGGCGCGATGCTGGCGTCGTCGAACAGCGGTAGCGCCGGATTGGCCTTGACGTTGGCCATGTCGTTGCCCTTGGCGTCCACATATGGACCGTCCGGGTTCAGCGAGCGCGCCACGCGCATGTTGTAGGCGCCGTTGGCATCCAGTCCACCGAAGGACGTGAACAGGTAATAGTACTTCGACTGCGGGCTGTACATCACATACGCGCCTTCAATGCGGCTGTGGTTCCCGCCCATCAGGTGCTTGCCGTAGCCCTGGCCTGGCTTCTGCAAACCGGTGGCGGGGTCCATCGCCAGGATGAAGATGCCGCCCGAGTAGGAGCCGTAGACCATCCACAGCTTGCCGTCCTTGTCGAAGAAGGTGTTCGGGTCGACCACGTTCGGCATCGTCAGCGCATCGTAGACATTGACGCCGTCCTCGCTAACCAGGCCCCACATGCCGGATTTGAGCATGATCTGCTGGTTGACGTATGGGCCTTCGATCTTGTCCGCCACGGCCACGCCCAGCGCCGAACGGGGCGAGTCGCCCTTGCAGGCGTTGTAGTAGAAGTAGAACTTGCCGTCACCGAGTTTGACCACGTCCGGCGCCCACAGGTCCGTCACCTGCGCCCAGGTGAAGGTGTCCGCCAACGCGGTGACGACGTTGTTGAACAGCGGATTGGCGGCGTTGACGCCGTCCGCTATCTTGGTCCAGTTCATCAGGTCCGTCGATTTGGCGGCGGCCAGGTGCGAGCCGAAGACATAGTACGTGCCGTCCACCTTGATCACTGCGGGATCGTGTACCGATGCATCGCCAAACGTGATGGCGGTCGGCGACGGCGTTGGTGTAGGGGTCGGCGTCGGCGCTGGAGCCGGCGCAGGTGTTGGCGCAGGTGTTGGCGTCGGCACAGGAGCGACCGGATTGCTGCCTCCCCCTCCACCGCCACAACCAGCCAGCAGCAGCGCTACACCGCCGGCGATAGCCTTGCGGCGCGAGATCGAGATATCGTGTTCACTCATGTTCTCACTCCACCGCGACAACGACAACGGCCTTGGCCGGGATCTTCACCGTCAACTTGCCGTCGACTGCCGTAGCGTTGTAAGGCGCCGGCTTGATCGCCTGCGGCGCCTGGAAGGTGTTATGCGCATCCATCGTGGCGGCGGTCAACACGCGGCCTTTGACCGACTTGATCGCCTGGCCCGGCACGTTGATCGCCACCTCCGCAGCCTGGCCGGGATTGGTGTTGACCAGCGCCAGATACAGCTTGCCATCGGTGCCGCGAGCCGCCGATGCGCTGATCTCCGGCACGCTGGCGCCGTCCAACGCATATTGCGGGTTGTTCGACAACGTCAGCGGCAGCGAGGTCGCGCCCTGGAACGGCACATACATCTCGAAGGCGTGATAGGTTGGCGTCAGCACCATTTTGTCCTTGTCGGTGATGATCATCGATTGCAGCACGTTGACCATCTGCGCGATATTGGTCATGCGCACGCGGTCTGCATGGGCATGGAAGATGTTGAAGTTAAGCGCTGCAACAACCGCATCGCGCAGGGTGTTCTGCTGAAACAGGAAGCCGGCGTTGGTGCCCTTCTCCACGTCGTACCAGGTGCCCCACTCGTCGACGAACAGGCCCAGTTTTTTCTCCGGATCGCTCTTGTCCATCGCCGCGGAGTTCTTGCGGATGTGGTCATCCATGCGCAGCGTGTTGGACAGCGTGGACATCCACTCCTTCTCCGGGAAGCCGGTGGCGGCGCCCTTCACTTCCCATTTTCCGGTCGGGATGGTGTAGTAGTGGAAGCTGATGCCATCGGTCTGGCGCTTCAGCTGCTTGCTCAGCACTTCGGACCAGGTCAGGTCGTTGTCGTTGCCGCCGCTGGCGATCATCTTCGGACGATACTGCTGCGGCGCGCGCAGGAAGGTTTCGACGTTCTTGTACAGATCCGCGTAGTGTTCCGGCGTCATATTGCCGCCGCAGCCCCAGGCCTCGTTACCGATCGCGAAATAGGCGACCTTGAACGGTTTCTCATGTCCGTTCTTGCGGCGCAAATTGGCCAGCGTGGATTGGCTGTCGGAAGTCATGTATTCGATCCACTCCGACATCTCCTGCGCGCTGCCGGTGCCAAGATTGCCGTTGACGTAGGCATCGGCGCCCAGCAGGTCGACCAGGTCGAAGAACTCGTGTGTGCCGACGGCGTTCGATTCCGCCACGCCGCCCCAGTTGGTGTTGACCTTGACCGGGCGCTTCTCGCGCGGGCCCAGGCCATCCTTCCAGTGATATTCATCGGCGAAGCAGCCGCCCGGCCAGCGCACCAGCGGCACGTGCATGGCCTTCAATGCGCCGACGACGTCGTTGCGCCAGCCCTTGGTGTTGGGGATCTTCGATTTGGGACCGACCCACATGCCTTCGTAGATGCCGGTGCCCAGATGCTCGGCGAACTGGCCGTAGATGTCCTTGTTGATGACGGCGCCCGGCTTGCCGGCGTCGATGGTCAGGCCGATGGTGTCGGCGGCGAATGCGCCGCCGGAAGCCAGCAGGCAAAGGGAAAGCACGCCTTGTTTGATGTAGTTCATTCTGATCTCCTGTTTATAATTTGATGACGAAGCCGCCGTGCGGCTTGATCGTTACCGCTACTTTTTTGCCCGCTGCGATGCTGCGCTGGCTGAATTCGCGTTCGGCGCTGCCGTCGCCGATGATGACGCCCTGCTTGGCGCCGACGAAGGACAGGTCCAGCGCAAAAGCCTTGTCCGCATTGGTGGCGTTGATGCCGGCGATGTACCAGGTGTTGCCGGAGCGACGCGCGATGACGGCGTACCGGCCGGGATAGCCGGCCACAAGGCGGCTGTCGTCCCAGCTGCGCGGCAGCTCCTGCAGGAAGGATTTGACGTAGGCCGGCACGGTGGCCATGCCTTCCGGGATCTCGGCGAAGTGCTGGATGCCGGAAATGTAGAGCACCGACGTGGCCAGCTCGAAGCCGTTGCTGGAGCTGCGCTTGATCTTGGGGATGTCGCCAAACACCATCGGCGTGAAATCCATCGGGTCGAACAGATTGCGGGCAAACGGCAACATGGCTGCATGGGTCGGCATCTTGTCCTCGTCGGTTTGCTCGAAGGTGGTGAACTCCATGCCGCGCACCGCTTCCATCGTCATCAGGTTAGGCCAGGTGCGGGTCCAGCCACGCGGCAGCGTGGCGCCGTGGAAGTTGACCAGCAGGCCGGCATCGGCGGCGTCGCGCAGGATGCTGACGTAGTAGGCGATCATCGATTGCGCGTCGCCGTTGAAGAAGTCGATCTTCACGCCCTTGACGCCCATGTCGTGCAGGCGCTTGAACTCGGACACGCGCTGCTCGTGCGTCAGCAGCTGGCCTTTGGGCGAGTACTCGGTGCCGTTCCACAGGCCGGACGAGTTGTACCACAGCAGAATACCGACCTGCTTGGTCGCCGCGTAGTCGACCAGCTCCTTGATTTTCTCGTAGCCGATCTTGCGGTCCCAGTCGGCATCGATCAGGGTGTAGTCCCAATGCATGTCGGCGGCGTAGTCGATGAACTTCTTCTGCACGTCGTAGACCGTGGCGTCATCCTTCATCAATGCCCAGCTCCACGAAGCGTGGCCTGGCTTGACCAGCTGTTTATCGAAGGCGATGGCCGGTGCAGCCAGGTCGGTGCCGAGAGTGGAGTTGGTCACGGTATTCAGGGAGCCCAGCGCCAGCAGGCGCCAAGGCGATGTCAGCGTGCCGTCGACTTCGGCCAGCAAGCCGCGGCCCGGATAAATTTCGACATCCATCGGATTGCCGATGCTGTATTTTCCGCCGACGGATTCCGGCGCCAGGCGCGAGCCCTGGAAGCTGCCGTCCATGCCGGCCTCGGAGATCGCCACCCAGTTATCGCCGCTCTTGAACAGTGCCGGGAATACCCAGCCGGCCGGCGATGGCGATGCCGTGCCGACCGGGATGTCCATCTGGTAGTGCTCTTCGTAGGACGGATTGGTTCTGTTCCAGCCGGTTTGCGCGACGGCGATCGGTTGCAGCCAGGCCTTGGCCGTGGATGGCAAGGCGAAGGTGGTGCGCTCCTGGATCAGCTTCTTGTGCGGCAGCGAAGGCTCGGCAACGACGTAGCGGAAAGCCACGCCATCGTTCGAGACGCGGAACACGATGTCCATCGCCTGCTGCTGCGCGTTGCGCACGGAGTAGGTCTGCTCGTTGGCGTGGTAGCTGATGCTGCTCTTCTTACCGACAGCCATCTGGTACTGGTCGCTGACGGGGCGGGCCCTGGAAGTCGCCGTCAACGTCAACCCGCGCGCCAGGTCCGCACCCTGCAATTGCAGGCCGAGATCGGAGGCCAGCAGCACCGGCTTGCCGTCGCGGGAAATCGAATATGCCAGCCCACCGCCGGCAGTGGCTTGCAGCCTGACGCTGATGTGATGATCGGGACTGGTCAGCACAGGCGGCGCCGCAGTTGCCGTCATTGCACTGGCGGCGAGCGCCAGCGCGAATAAACATGTCTTTGCCATGTTCCTACCTTTTTTATGGTTATGTATCCCCGCCGCCTCATAGGACGGTTGTCTCCGGGCCCAATCGTGTTATACCCACCCGGCGTCGACGATGAACTCCTGGGCGGTGCACATCGCGCCGTCTTCGGCGGCGAGGAACAGCACCATCGATGCGACGTGCTGCGGCAGTAGCTTGGTCGGCATGCACTGGTTGCGCTTGATGTCCTGCTCACCCGCGTCGTCCAGCCACAGGTCGATCTGGCGCTGGGTCATCACCCAACCCGGGGTGACGGTGTTGACGCGGATGCCGTGCGCGCCGAATTCGCGCGCCAGCCCGCGCGTCAGGCCGTGTACCGCCGCCTTGGAGGTGGCATACACCGCATAGCCTGCGTTCTTGACGTGCCATGAAATCGAACCGACGTTGATGATCGAGCCGGCGCCCTTCTTCTTCATGCCTTCCAGGACCGCCTGACAGGTGAAGAACATCGGGCGCTGGTTGATGGCGATGCGCTCGTTCCAGTATTCCACCGTCACTTCGGACGTCTCGTGACGTTGATCGTTGGCGGCGTTGTTGACCAGGATGTCGAAATCGCCGACGTTGGCCGCCATCTCCGCCATCGCGCTTTGCAGCGCCGGGATATCGGTGATGTCGCACTGGCGGAACAGCGGCTCAGGGTAGCCGGCTTCCTTCACCCGCCGGATCAAGGCCAGGCTGGCGTCGCGGGCGATATCGACAAACGCCACTTGCGCCCCCTGCTCGGCGAAGGAAATCACCATCGCCTCGCCGATGCCTGTGCCACCACCCGTTATGAATACGCGCTTGCCGCGCAAGCTGCCAAATTTGGCCAGTTGGGTCATTCAGTCTCCTGCTATTTTTATGTATATGCACGCTCAGTATGGATTCCCGCTTTCGCGGGAATGACGCGGCTCCGTCGTTCCCGCGAAAGCGGGAATCCATACCGACGCACCTCAGCCGCGCGTGAGTTCGCCCTCACGGCGACGCCAGCTTGCGGCGCCGTTGTCGCGCAATACCTCGGGCAGCAAGGCCTGCGACAGGTTCTGGTACGACACCGGACGCAGGAAGCGCACGATGGCGCCCGTCCCGACGGACGTGCTGCGGCCATCGGAGGTCGACGGGAATGGTCCGCCGTGCACCATCGCACTGCACACTTCCACGCCGGTCGGAAAGCCGTTGGCCAGGATACGGCCGGCCTTGCGCTCCAGTACCGGCAGCAAGGCATGCGCCAGATCCAGGTCGCCGTCGTCCATTTGCAGGGTGGCCGTCAACTGGCCCTCCAGGCTTTCAGCTACTAAATGCAGCTCCGCGATGTCCTTGCAGGCGACCAGCAGCGAAGCCGGGCCGAATACCTCTTCCGACAACGCATGCTGCGACAGGAAGGCGGCGCCACTGGTGACGAACAACGCCGGCGCGCCCTTGCCTTCCGATTGTGGCGCCAACGCCAGCGTCTTCACGTCCGCGTGTTCAGCCAGTTGCGTGATTCCGCGCTGGAAGCTGCCGGCGATCCCCGGCGACAGCATCGCGCATGCCGCGCCGCCGGCCAGCGCTTGTGCGGCGGCGTTGGCGAAGCGGTCCAGGTCCGGGCCGTCGACGCCGATCACCAGACCCGGATTGGTGCACATCTGCCCCACCCCCAGCGCCAGCGAACCGGCGAAACCGGCGGCGATTTCCTCTGCACGGCTAGCCAATGCGCGCGGCATCAGGAACACCGGATTGATCGAACTCATTTCGGCATACACGGGAATCGGCACCGGACGCGCGGCCGCAACCGCCATCAACGCCATGCCACCGCTGCGCGAGCCGGTGAAGCCAACGGCCTTGATGGCAGGATGGCGCACCAACTCCTGGCCGATGCCGTTGCCGCTGCCGGTCAACAGAGAGAACACGCCGGCTGGCAAGCCGCAAAGCTCCACCGCCTTCACCACCGCGCGGCCCACCAGCTCGGACGTGCCGGGGTGCGCGGAGTGCGCCTTCAACACCACCGGGCAGCCGGCCGCCAATGCCGACGCGGTGTCGCCACCAGCGACAGAAAAAGCCAACGGGAAGTTACTGGCCGCAAAGACCGCTACCGGACCGAGACCGATCATGCGCATCCGCAGGTCGGGGCGCGGCGGCGCCCGTTCCGGCAACGCCTTGTCGATGCGGACGTCGTTCCACGAACCTTCGCGCAGCAGGTTGGCAAACAGTTTCAACTGGCCGACGGTGCGGCCACGCTCACCCTCGATGCGCGGGCGCGGCAAGCCGCTTTCGGCCATCACGCGCTCCACCAGAACATCGCCCAGCGCCATGATCTGTTCCCCGATGGTCTCGAGGAAGACGGCGCGCTGCTCGTCGCTCAGCGCGCGGAAATTGTCGAACGCGGCGTCGGCCAAACGGCAGGCCTGGTCGATCTGTTCGAAATCGACAGCATGGAATTCAGGCTCCATCGGCTGTTGCAGCGACGGATTGTAGCCACGGAGTGCAGCGCCTGTGCCCTTGACGGCAACGCCGCCTATCAGTGCTTCACCGGTGATGATCATAACGCTTTCACTTTCGCGATGTCGGTTTTGTACACGGTCAGCTTGTTGCGCAGGGCCGGGCCGAATTGCGGTGCTTCGATTTCAAAGGTCTCGCCGGGCTTGACGACGATGTTGTCGGCCACGCTCAGTGTCGCCGTGCCGAAGAAGTGGATGTGCACATCGCCCGGACGCTTGAACAGCGGGTACTTGAAGTGGTGGTGCTCCAGGTTGCCGATGGTGTGCGACATGTTCTGCTCTCCGCTGAAGAAGGCTTTCTCCCAACGGAGCTTGCCTTCGACATCGTAGATGCGCGAGGTGCCTTCGATGTGCGCAGGCGCTTCGCCGACCAGCAGCGCCGGGCCGAGGCCGCAGGCGCGCAGCTTGGAGTGCGCCAGGTACAGGTAGTTCTGGCGCTCGGTCACGTGGTCCGAGAACTCGTTGCCGATGGCGTAGCCGACGCGGTATGGCTGGCCGTCATCGCCAATCACGTACAAGCCCGCCACTTCCGGCTCTTCGCCGCCGTCCAGTGCGAAGTCCGGCATGCTCAGGGCCTGGCCGCTGGCGGCGACGATGGAGCCGTCGCCCTTGTAGAACCATTCGGGCTGCACGCCCGCTTCGCCTGCGGCGGGCTTGCCGCCTTCCACGCCCATGCGGAACATCTTCATGGAGTCGCTCAGGGACTCGACGTCACCGCCGATTTTCTTGTGCATGGCGTCGCGCGTGTCGGCGCTGCCCAGGTGAGTCAGGCCGGTGCCGGTGACGTAGCAATGGGCGTCGTCGCTGTGGTCCAGCGGCGGCAGCAGCCGGCCCGACGCCGCGACGGCGTCGAACGCAAGCAATGCGGAGCCGGTGGCCTTCACCGCCAGGTCGGCCAGGCCGATCGACTGGCGAATCGCGGCCTGCGCCAGCGCGTAGGTGGTGTCGTAGCCTTCGATGATGCGGATGGTGTTCTGTTCCAGCACGCCGATCTGGCGCGCGCCTTGTTCGTTCTTGAATTGTACGAGTAGCATAAAGTCTCCTTTGCATCCCCGTCATTCCCGCACAGGCGGGAATCCATGCTGAAGTGGCTAAGCCAGCGCTCCATGGATTCCCGCTTTCGCGGGAATGACGGCGGTGGTGGTTGTATTGGTTAGTGCGAGTGGCGCGGCACGGCCGAACCGCGGTTCCCGACCAGGAAGTCAAAATCACAGCCTTCGTCGGCTTGCAGCACATGGTCGATGTAGAGCTTCTGGTAGCCGGTCTTGGGACCCGGAGCCGAGCCGGCGACGCGCACGGACTGGCGCTCCGCCATCTCCGCATCCGATATCTCCAGGTTCAGCAAGCCGCCTGCGCAATCGAGCGTGATCCAGTCACCATCCTTGACGATGCCCAGCGGGCCGCCGGCCATCGCTTCCGGCGCCACGTGCAGCACCACGGTGCCGTAGGCGGTGCCGCTCATGCGCGCATCCGAGATACGGACCATGTCCTTGACGCCGGCCGCCAGCAGTTTCGGCGGCAGGCCCATATTCCCCACTTCGGCCATGCCCGGATAACCTTTCGGGCCGCAGTTCTTCATCACCAGCACCGAATTCGCGTCCACTTCCAGTTCGGGATCGACGATGCGGCTCTTGTAATGCTCGAAGTCCTCGAACACCACGGCGCGGCCGCGATGCTGCATCAGCTCCGGCGTGGCGGCCGACGGTTTCAACACCGCGCCGCGCGGCGCCAGGTTGCCGCGCAGGATGCAGATGCCGCCATCCTTCAGCAGCGGCTTGTCCAGCGGACGTATCACTTCGTCGTCGTAGATCGGCGCATCCTTGCAGTTTTCCCACAGCGATTTGCCGTTGACGGTCAACGCGCTTGGATGCGGCACCAGGTCGCCCTCGCCCATGCGGCGGATCGCGCCCGGCAGGCCGCCAGCGTAGTAGAACTCCTCCATCAGGAAGCGGCCCGACGGCAGCAGGTCGACGATGGTCGGCGTGCCGCGGCCGACGCGGGTCCAGTCTTCCAGTTCGAGGTCGACGCCGATGCGGCCGGCGATGGCTTTCAGGTGGATCACGGCGTTGGTCGAGCCGCCGATGGCGGCGTTGACGCGGATCGCGTTCTCGAAGTTCTCACGCTTGAGGATCTTGGACAGCGTCAGGCCTTCCTTCACCATCTCGACGGCGCGGATGCCCGACATGTGCGCCAGGATGTAGCGGCGCGAATCGACGGCGGGAATGGCGGCGTTGTGCGGCAGCGTGGTGCCCAATGCCTCGGCCATGCAGGCCATCGTCGACGCGGTGCCCATGGTGTTGCAGGTGCCTGCGGAACGGGAGTGGCCCGATTCCGCCGACATGAATTCGTGCATGGTGATTTCGCCGGCCTTGACCTGCTCGTGCAGCTGCCATACGGCGGTGCCGGAGCCGATGTTCTTGCCGTTCAGCTTACCGTTCAGCATAGGGCCGCCGCTGACGACGATAGTTGGAATGTCGACCGAGGCGGCGCCCATCAGCAGCGCCGGTGTGGTCTTGTCGCAGCCGACCAGCAGCACCACGCCGTCCATCGGATTGCCGCGGATCGATTCTTCGACGTCCATGCTGGCCAGGTTACGGGTCAGCATGGCGGTTGGGCGCAGGTTCGATTCGCCGTTGGAGAACACCGGGAATTCAACCGGGAAGCCGCCCGCTTCGAGAATGCCGCGCTTGACGTGTTCCGCCAGCTTGCGGAAGTGGGCATTGCAAGGAGTCAGTTCCGACCAGGTGTTGCAGATGCCGATGATAGGTTTGCCCTGGAATTCGTGATCAGGAATACCCTGGTTCTTCATCCAGCTGCGATACATAAAGCCGTTCTTGTCTTGGGTGCCAAACCACTCGGCGGAGCGCAGCTTCACCTTTTTGTCGTTCTCGGACATGCATATCTCCTCAGTATGTTCTTGTGCGGGGGCGTGGTCGTCATGCCCCCGCATCGATAAGCCATACTAAGTTGTGTTGAGATATCTTTCCAATAAATTATTATTCGACTTTGATACCTGAATCGGTATCAGTCCTCGACGGCGAAGCGGTAGCTCATGACGGTGCTGTACTCCTCGCCCGGGCGCAGTATCGTGGACGGGAATTCTGGACGGTTCGGCGAGTCGGGATAGTGCTGAGGTTCGAGGCAAAAGCCGCTGCGATGGCTGTAGATGCGTCCTTTTCCGCCCATGCCGTCGTGCAGGAAGTTCCCGCTGTAGAACTGCACGCCCGGCTCCTGGGTCAGCACTTCCAGCACGCGGCCGGAGGACGGATCGCGCACGCGGGCGGCCAGTTCCAGCGCGCCGGGCGCGGATTTGCTCAGCACGAAGTTGTGGTCGTAGCCGGCGCCGTGGCGCAGCTGTTCATCGTCCGAGTTGATGCGGGCGCCGATCGCGTGCGGTGTGCGGAAGTCGAACGGCGTGCCCGCCACCGCAGGCAGTTCGCCGGTCGGTATCAGGCCGCTGTCGATCGGGGTATAGGCGTCGGCGGCGATGGTCAGCTCGTGGGACAGGATGTCGCCCTTGCCGGCCAGGTTGAAATAGGCGTGGTTGGTCAGGTTGACCGGCGTCGCCTTGTCGGTGATGGCGTGGAAAGCGATACGCAATTCGTTATTGTTGCGCAGTTCGTAGATCGCGGTCACTTCCAGGTTGCCGGGGTAGCCTTGTTCGCCGTCGGCGCTCAGATAGCTCAGGATCAGGCCTGCCGATTTGGGCGTGGCGAAGGTTTCGGCTTCCCACATGCGGCGGTGGAAGCCGTCCAGGCCTCCGTGTAAATGGTTTACACCGTTGTTCACGTTCAGCAGATAGGTTTCGCCGTCCAGCGTGAAGCGGCCGCTGGCGATGCGGTTGCCGTAGCGGCCGATCAGCGCGCCGAGGTAGTGCGATTCGCCCAGGTAGGCGGCGGCATCGTCGAAGCCGAGGCAGACGTCGGCCAGCTGGCCGTCGCGGTCAGGCACGTGGATTTCGGTGATCACGCCGCCAAGGTCGCTGATCTTGACGATCATGCCGTTGGCGTTGGTCAGGGTATACAGGGTGGCTTCGGGGCCGAAGGGGCTGGTGGTGATGGTGGGCTGCATGGGTGCTTTCTACGGCAACGGCGGCCGACGGAATTGGTTCCGTGGCCGCCGCGTATGTTCTATGGGTCCCCGCCTGCGCGGGGACGACGTTTTTAAGCCATCGAGGGCTTGCCGAATAGCGGCATGCCCTGCTCGTCCCACTTCAATGGTTTGACGTAGGTGTGCCGGTCCGGGTTCCACAGCGGATCGCCGATAATCTCGGTATAGGTGCGTGCATGATAAACCAACATGACGGTCTCGCCATCATCGCCGATGGTGAAGCTGTTATGTCCCGGTCCGTACACGCCATGCTCGTAGCAGGTTTGCAGCACCGGCTGCGGCAGTTTGGTCCACGATGCCGGGTCCAGCAGGTCGGCATTCTCGTCCGCCCACAACAGGCCCATGGCGTAGTTCTCGTCGGTGGCGCTGGCCGAGTAGCTGATGAAGATCTTGCCGTTCTTCTTCAGCACCGACGGCCCTTCGTTGACCCAGAAGCCGCGTATCTCCCAGTCGAATTCCGGCTTGCTCAGCATGACCGGCGGACCGCCCAGCTGCCACGGCGTCTTCATCGGCGCGATGTACAGGTTGGAATTGCCCTCGATGGCCACGTCCTTCTGCGCCCACAGGTAGTACAGCCGGCCCTTGTGGCTGAAGGTGGTGGCGTCCAGGCAGAAGGTGTCGATGCCGGTGTCGACCTGGCCCATGAACTCCCACTCGCCTGCCAAAGGGTTGGGATTGGCGTTGCGGATCGCGTACATGCGGTGCTGGAACAGCTTGTGTTTGATCTCGCGGCTGGGCGCGGCGGCGAAGTAGACGTACCAGGCGCCGTCGTTGTAGTGCAGCTCCGGCGCCCAAACCAGCTCGCTGTACGGACCCGTGTCGGGCTTGCGCCAGACGTCGACCATGTCCGCGTCCGCCAGGCCGGCGATGGTTTTCGCGCGGCGCAGCTCGATGCGGTCGTACTGCGGCACCGAGGCGGTGAAGTAGTAATAGCCGTCGCTGTGACGAATGATAAAGGGATCGGCGCGCTGCTCGATCAGCGGGGTGAGAACATCTTCCATTGCTTCGATTTCCAAAAAATTAGACTGCCACATAGCCTTTGACTCCCATCGCCGTCTTGACCTCGGAGTAGTACTCGTCGTTGATACGATACTTGAACATCAACAGCCCCATGACGGTGTGGAAGAAACCCGGTATCAGCGTCATCATCAAAACGATGCCGTGCAGCGCATAGGCGCTCTGCTCGACATTGGGCACATACGCGAAATGCGTCAGCAGCTTGCCGACCAGGATGCCGGCGATGCCCATGCCCGCTTTCTGGCAGACCGAGATGCCGCCGAACGCGAAGCCCGATACCCGCTTGCCGGTCTTGACCACGCCGTAGTCGATGGTCTCGGCGATGGACGACCAGAACACCGGCGCATGCAGGTCCACCACGAACGACAGCAGGAAGTACAGGACTAACGCCAGCATGGTGTCGCCCGGCCCGACGAGGAAGTACATCGCGGCGCTGATCAGGCCCACGCCGATCTGCGTCCAGCGGAACAGCTTGACCTTGCAATAGAACTTGGTGATCCAGGTCGAGGCGATCATCGACAGGATGGCGGCCACCACGCCGGTGGACAGGAAGGCCGAGATGGCCGGGCCGTCGGCGCCGAGGTAGTATTTTGCGTAGTAGATGGCGACCGAGCCGCGCACCACATAGCCGATGGTGCCGGTCACGCACACGCCGCACAGGATCAGCCACTGGTCGTTCTTCACCAGCACCTTGGCCTGCTCCCACAGCGACTGGCGCTGCACCACGTGCCGCACGCGCTCCTGGGTGGTGAAGAAGCAGAACAGGAACAGCAGCACGCCCATGCCGGCCATCACGGCCATGGCGAACTGGTAGCCGGCGGCCGCATTGCCGCCGCCCCAGCGCTCCGACAGCAGCGGCACGATCACCGTCACCATGAAGGCGCCGATCTTGGCGAAGAACAGGCGGTAGCCGTTGGCGGACAAGGTCTCCTGCGGATTCTTGGACAAGGCGCTGGGCAGCGAGATGTAGGGTATGCCCACGCCCGCCGTCATGATGGTCATGATGATGTAGGTGGAATAGGCCCAAACCAGCTTGGCGCTATAACCCCAGTCCGGCGTGGTGAACACGAAGAACACGCTGAGGCCATACGGTACGGCCAACAGCAGCAGCCACGGACGGTAGCGCCCCCAGCGGCTGGTAAAGCGGTCGGTGATCTGGCCCATGGTCAGGTCGGCCATCGCGCCGACGAACTTCACCACGCCGAACATCATCGCCAGGTCGACCGTCTTCAGGCCGTAGATGTCGGTGTAGAAGAAGGTAATGATCAACATCATCGAGGAAATCACCACGTTCAGCGCCATGTCGCCGGCGCCAAAGCCCACTTTTTCCAGCAACGACAATTTTTGATTCGACATCGGATACTCCAACAGGTTGTCGTCCCCGCCTGCGCGGGGACGACGTCAACACAACAAGACAGGACCGTCGGGGCTTACATCTGCCAGCGCACGGCAGCCGAGACCGAACGTCCGATCTGGAGCGTACCGAAATTGGTCAACTGCGGCGTACCGGCATTGCCGAAGTGGTAGTACTGCTGCTGCATTTCGTTGGTCAAGTTGACACCACTGATATCGACCGACATCCTGTCGTTGATTTTATACGAGACTTGCATGTCCACACTCTTTTCCGGATGACGCCAGATACCGATCGGATTGGCAAACAAGGCCGCTTCGTTTCTGGCCAGGAAGGAGGAGCGCCAGACATAGGACAAGCGCGCGCTAACCGGACCCTTTTCGTAAGCCAGGGTGGCGTTGTAGGAGCTGCGCGACACGCCGAAGAACGGGGTCTCGAGCTGGGAGACGATGACGCCGGCATCATTGGCGTCAGGCACGTTCTGCGACGAGCTGAGCCGCGTATAGCTGCCCTGGATGCCCAGGCCGTCCAGCAGGCTCGGCAACCCTTTCGGGAAGTAGATCAAGCCGACCTCGGCGCCTTTGATGTCGCCGTTGGAGGCGTTGACCGGCGAGTTGATGACGTAGTCATAGCCGTTCGTATGGTCGCCGCCCGAGGTCGAGTTGCGGTACGGATCGTTCGCCGGATCGACGTGCACCTTGTGCCGCAAGCTCACGACCAGGCCGTCGATCTTGCGCTTGAACAGCGTGCCGTAGAGTGCGCTGTCCTTCTGGAAGTACCACTCTCCCGTCAAATCGAGGTTGGTGGAACGCGTCGGTTTCAGGTCGGGATTGCCGCCGCTGCCCGAGCCATAACCGACCTTCGAGACGTCGTCACCGAGTTGCAGGACAGGATTCAGATCGCCGAAGTTCGGGCGGCGCAGGGTCTGGCCATAGTTAAAGCGCAGCACGACGTCCTTGGAGGGGTCGTAAATCAGGGTCATGCTGGGCAGGAACTTGCTGGTCGACTTGCTGGCGCCCGACGGCGTGACCGCCTTGGTGGTGGCGTCAACCTTATAGAAGTTCATGTCGGTATCGACCTTGACGTAGCGCAGGCCGAAATTGCCGCGCAGGCGATGGCCGAACAGCTCGTTCTGGGTATTCCCCATCACGAACAGGTTCTTCGTCTTTTCATCGACGTCGAAGGTCTTCTGCAGGCTTAGTTGGTCGGTCGTCAGGAAGTTCGCATCGGCCGAGTTGTACAGCTTGCGCCACTCGTCGATATGGTCGCGGATGTAGTAGGCATTGGGTTCCACCCAGGTGCGCGGAACGTCCGAGATGGATGTGCCGAAGTTCGAGTTGGTGGAGGAATACGCCGAGCCCAGCGACGCCAGGTTGCGGCCCAGGAAGGCCGATTGGGTACGGTTAGCCTCGGACGCCTTGCGGTCGTCGAAGCGCGCGCCGAACTGGATCGACTGCAGCGCCCCCCAGTCGGCATCGTAGACGCCGCCCAGACTGGCCGTCGCGGCGCTGCCCTTGTTGCGGTTGGCGGTATCGTAGAACTGCGCAACATTCCATTTGGTCGGGTCGGTCAGGTCGGCATTGTTATTGAAGCGGAACGCCGTGTTGTTGCCGCCGTCATTGAAGTCGACCGAGATGGACGGCGCAACGCGATCGATCCGGGTGGCGGTGAATTCCGAGTGGAAGGTACTGGTCTGGTACGACAGATCGCCCTCCAGCTTCAGCCTGTCGCCAAGGTCCCACTTGCCGTTCAGGGCATAAACGTAGGAATCGGTTGCCGAGGTGGTGTAGTCGCCGCTGTTGAAACCATAGACGTTATTGACGTTGCGGCTCTTGATGATGTTCGTTCCCGGGAACGTCGTGATCGAGCTCGCCGGGTTGCTGCCGAGATCACCCCACCAGTCAACAAAACTGAACAGCAGCTGGTTGAAGGACTTGTCACGATAACCGTTGTACATCGATTCGAAGGTGTAGACCGAATCACTGTTCGGCTTCCACTGCAAGGCGAGGTTGGCGGCAGGACGCTCCCGCTCGCCCTTAACGTCGCTCTGGAAAACCGCGTCGCGCGCCAGGTAGTAAGGATAGGCCTTGCCGTTGAAATCCAGCGTTGAACCGGCCGCCGTCGGCAAGCCGGTATGGGTGCCAGGCGTCCAGATGTTGTTGTCGAAGATGCGCTGCAAGGGCGTGTAACCGGCGGGAACCTCGGCGGCGTTGGGGCTGGTGAACGGCACCATGGCGCCCGGCGTCACGCTTTCGTTGCGGTATTTCGTCTTGACTTCCGACAGGTTGACCAGGGCGCCGACTTCGCCGATGCCGGTTTGCCAGCGGTTGCTGAACATGCCGCTGAGCTGCGGGTTGGCCTTGTTCGCGGGCTCGAGATAGGTTTCACGCGCCGACAGCGAAATTTTCTGTCCCTTGAAATCGAACGGCCGCAGCGACTTGACGTCAACCTGGCCGGCAATGCCGGTTTCCAGCTGGCTGGCGTCGCGTGTCTTGTAGACGTCGATCTGGCGCACCAGGGTCGAGGGAATGTCCTGGAGCATGACCTGCGCGCCGGACGCCGTAAAGATGGTGCGGCCGTTCCAGGTGGTCTGGACGTCGGTCAGGCCCCGGATGGACAAGGTGCCGACTTCGCCGCCGGCGCGGTCGGTGACCTGAATGCCCGTCACCCGCTGCAGCGCTTCGACGACATTGTTATCAGGCAACTTGCCGATGTCTTCGGCCACGATCGATTCCACGACCTGGTCGCTGGTGCGCTTGATCGCCAGGCTCTTGATCAGCGATGCCTTGACGCCCGTGACGACCACGGTCGCGGCCTCGGCCGGTTCGGTCTTGTCGGCGGCCGCTTGCGCCCACACCGAGGCGCTGCTGAGCAGGCCGGCCGCGGCCAGTGCGGCGACGCCGCTTTTCAGGACAAGGCGATGCTTCGCCTGGGACTCGACAGTCCCGGTCATTTGCTTGTTCATATGTCTCCAGTGTTTTATGTTTTATGTTTTTGCAGCTACCTCGGAAATCATCTTATGGGCTGGTCAAAAAACAAACCAATCAATTTTTTCCGGTTTTTGATATCAAAAAAAGTATCGCCGCAAGGGAAGAAAACCAAAAAAAGCCCGCGCTCGGCGGGCTTCATGCATTTTTTGCATGGACTTACTGGAACGCGACCTCGGTGAAGCTGCGTAACTTGCGGCTGTGAAGCTTGTCCACGCCCAGCGCGCGCAGCAGTTCCAGCGCGCGGATGCCGATCCGCAGATGCTGGTCGACCCGTTCCCTGTAAAACTGGTTGGCCATGCCGGGCAACTTGATCTCGCCGTGCATGGGCTTGTCGCTCACACACAACAAAGTCCCGTATGGCACGCGGAAACGGAAGCCGTTGGCGGCGATGGTGGCGCTTTCCATGTCCAGCGCGATCGCCCTGCTCTGGCTGAAACGGCGCTCCGGCGTGCGCTGCGGCAGCAGCTCCCAGTTGCGGTTGTCGGTGCTGGCGACGGTGCCGGTGCGCATCACGCGCTTGAGGTCGTGGCCGGTCAGCTGCGTGACCTCGGCCACGGCGGCCTCGATCGCCACCTGCACCTCGGCCAGCGGCGGGATCGGCACCCACAGCGGCAAGTCCTCGTCGAGCACGTGGTCTTCGCGCACATAGCCGTGCGCCAGCACGTAGTCGCCCAGCTGCTGGGTGTTGCGCAGGCCGGCGCAATGGCCCAGCATCAGCCAGGCGTGCGGGCGCAGCACGGCGATGTGGTCGGTGATGGTCTTGGCGTTGGCCGGGCCGACGCCGATATTGACCATCGAAATGCCGGTGCCGTCGGCGCGGACCAGGTGGTAGCCCGGCATCTGCGGCAGGCGCGGCAGCGGCGCGCCATGCGCGTCGTTGGCCTGCACCGCCTGGCCGACGCGGCGCGTGACCAGATTGCCCGGCTCGATGAAGGCGATGTAGTCGTCGTCCGGCGCGCCGGCGGCCTGGCCCATCAGCTCATGGCCGCGCTTGACGAATTCGTCGATATAGAACTGGTAGTTGGTGAACAGCACAAACTTCTGGAAGTGCTCGCACGAAGTGCCGGTGTAGTGGCGCAAGCGCTGCAGCGAATAGTCCACGCGCGGCGCCGTGAACAGCGACAGCGGCTGCGCCTCGCCCGGCGGCGGCTCGTGGGTGCCGTTGGCGATGCCGTCGTCCATCGCGGCCAGGTTGGGCAGGTCGAATACGTCGCGCATCAGCAGGCGCCGCTCCGCGCTCATATTGCCTTCGATGTGCTCGTGCTCGGCAAACGAAAAGTGGATCGGGATCGGCTGCGAACTGGTGCCCACCTCGATGCGCAGGTGATGGCTGCCGTGATTCTTCAACAGCAGCTTGAACTGTTGCTGGTAGTAGCGCGCGAACAGGTCGGGCCGGGTCAGCGTAGTTTCGTAGGTGCCGGGGCCGGCCACGAAGCCGAACGCCAGCGTCGAATCGGCGCGCGCCACGGTGTCGGTATGGACCCGCACGAACGGGTAGCAGCCGCGCACGTGCTCGCCGACGTCCTCGCCGGCGACAAAGCGTTTCATGGCGTCGCGCAGGTGGGCGACGTTGGCCTCATAGATGGCCAACACCTGTTCATAAGCGGCAATCGGATCGTCAAATTGCATGGGGGCGATAAACGGACGGCTCGGTGACATGCGGCTCCTTCGTGACACAGGGGAAGATCCCATATTTCTTATTGTAAAGGCTGTAAGCGGAACTTGCATTCTTCCTCTATTGGAGCGCACAGCCGTACCGTACAATGACACCCGCCAACACAAAATAAAGTTTCAGCATGAATGACCCAGTAACGCCGCACATTCCACAATCGCACCCAGACATTCTTTACGGGAAACCGCAAAGCGAGTTGCTGCGCGAGGAAATCCTGGCGGACCTGCTGGAAGCCAGCGCCGCCCGCGCCCCCGACCAGACCGCGCTGATCTTCGGCGAGCGCCGCCTCAGCTATCGCGAACTGAACGCGCAGGCCGACCTGGTCGCCGCGCGCCTGATCGACGCCGGCGTGCGGCCGGGCCAGATCGTCGGCCTGTGGCTGCCGCGCGGCATCGAGCTGCTGGTGCTGCAGGCCGGCATCGCCAAGGCCGGCGCGGCCTGGCTGCCGGTCGACGAGGACATCCCGGTCGAGCGCCTGCAAGTGTGCCTGGACGACGCCGACGGCGCCGGCGTGCTGACCTGCGCCGCCTTCGCGCCGCGCCTGGCCGACCTTGGCCGTCCGGTGTGGACCGCCGAGGCGCTGCTGGCCGCTCCTGGCGACGAAGGTGTAGCCAATTGCACGCTGGCGCGCCGCGGCGCCGTCTCGCCCGACGTGCCGGCCTACGTCATCTACACTTCCGGCTCGACCGGCAAGCCGAAAGGCATCCTGATCACCCAGCGCAGCATCTGCCACTTCCTGCGCAGCGAAAACGCGGTGCTCGGCGTCACGGCCGACGACAAGGTGTATCAAGGCTTCTCGGTGGCCTTCGACATGTCGTTCGAAGAAATCTGGATCGCCTACCTGGTCGGCGCCACGCTGTGGATCGGCCCCAAGGAAATCAGCGGCGACCCGGAAACGCTGCCGCGCATGCTGGACCAGAACCAGGTCACCGTGCTGCACGCCGTGCCTACCCTGCTGGCGCTGTTCAATCAGGAAGTGCCCAGCCTGCGCCTGATCAACCTGGGCGGCGAGATGTGCCCGGAGTCGCTGGTGGAGCGCTGGTCGCGCGCCGGCCGGCAGATGTTCAACACCTACGGCCCGACCGAGGCGACGGTGTCGGCCAGCCTGGCGCGCCTGCAGCCGGGCCATCCGGTCACCATCGGCACGCCGCTGCCCAACTACGGCCTGCTGGTGATCGACACCAACGCCATGCCGGCGCTGCGCCTGCTGGCGCGCGGCGAGATCGGTGAGCTGTGCATCACCGGCCCTGGCCTGGCGGCCGGCTATCTGGGCCGCCCGGACCTGACCGAGGAAAAATTCCTGGCCAATCCGTGGTCCAGCGGCCGGCACGACGCCCGCCTGTACCGCACCGGCGACCTGGCGCGCATCGACGCCGACGGCGACGTGCTGTGCCTGGGCCGCGCCGACGACCAGGTGAAGATCCGCGGCTTCCGCGTGGAACTGGGCGAGATCGAAGCCGTGCTGGCGCAGCAGGAAGGCGTGGGCACCGCCGCCGTCCTGCTGCGCAAGGACGACGGCATCGACCAGCTGGTGGCCTACATCGCGCCCGAAGCCGGCGCTGTGCTGGACACAAAGTCGCTGCGCGCCGGCCTGGCCGCCAAGCTGCCGCCGTACATGGTCCCCGGCCGCTACGAAATGCAGGAAGCCATGCCGCGCCTGACCTCCGGCAAGATCGACCGCAAGGCGCTCAAGGCCATGCCGCTGAGCGCCCCGCCGGCCGGCGGCAACGAAGACTCCGACCTGCCAGAGACCCCGGCCGAAGTGGCGCTGTTCGCCGCGCTGGCCGCGCTGTTTCCGGGCCAGCCGGTGCTGCGCCAGGCCGACTTCTTCACCGACCTCGGTGGCCATTCCTTCTTCGCCGCGCGCCTGGCCTCGGCCCTGCGCGCCGATCCGCGCTACGCCCACATCACCGTGCGCGACATCTACCAGCAGCGCCAGATCGGCAAGATCGCGCTGGTGCTGGCCGACACTCCCGCAGCGGCCGAGGTGGAAGCCGGCTGGACGCCGCCCTCCTCGCTCAAGCGCTGGACCTGCGGCCTGGCGCAATTGGCGGTGATCCCGGCGCTGGTGGCGCTGCGCATGGCGCAGTGGCTGGCGCCGTTCTTCACCTACCACTTCTTCACCGGCGATCCGGGCGACTCGGTGGCGCGCGCGATCGGTGCCTCGGTCGGCGTGTTCCTGCTGGCGACCATCGGCGAATTCGCCATCGCCATCGCCGGCAAGTGGCTGATCGCCGGCCGCCTGAAGGCCGGCAACTATCCGCTGTGGGGCCTCACCTACTACCGCTGGTGGCTGGCCGACCGGCTGGTGGAGTCGGCGCCGTCCTACCTGCTGAGCGGCTCCTCGCTCAGCGCCTGGTGGCTGCGCGCGCTGGGCGCGACGGTGGGCAAGGACGTCATCATCGGCTCGATGACCTTGCGTTCGCCCGATCTGCTCAGCATCGGCGACAACGTCAGCATCGGCAATGCCGTCAATTTCGAGAACGCCCGCGTGCAGCGCGGCCGCCTGCTGCTGGGCCAGATCACGCTGGAGGACGACGCCTGCGTCAGCTCCTTCGCCGTCCTGGAAGGCAACACGCATATCGAAGCGCTGGGCCACCTGGAAGGCCAGTCGGCGCTGAGCGACGGCATGCGCGTGCCGGCCGGCCGCGTCTGGGCCGGCTCGCCGGCGCGCGACACCGGCGCCTTCGACACCACCCGCCTGCCGCCGCGCCCCCGGGCCGGCGCCGCGCGCCGCATGGGCGAAGCCGTGTTCTTCGTCTTCGGCATCCTGCTGATCGTCACGCTGTTCTTCATGCCGGTGTTCCCGAGCTTCGTGCTGATCGACTGGTTCGACGAACATGGCTGGCTGCCGTGGATACAGGGCGACGACCTGCGCATCCACCTGCTGCGCTACTTCCTGCTGGCCTTCCCCGCCAGTACGGTGCTGATCGTGCTGACGGCGCTGCTGTCGGCCGGCATCCGCTGGAGCGTGCTGCCACGTTTGCAGCCAGGGCGATCGGCCATCCACAGCAACATCTACTGCGCCAAATGGCTGGTGAGCCAGATCCAGGAATCGAGCCTCAACGTCCTGCACGGCATTTACGCCACGGTGTTCGCGCCGTACTGGTATCGCCTGCTGGGCGCCAAGGTCGGCAAGGACGCGGAAATTTCCACCGCCCTGGGCGTGGTGCCGGACATGCTGACCCTGGGCGACGAAACCTTCATCGCCGACGCCGTGATGCTGGGCGACGAGGAGATCGACGGCGGCTGGATGACCATGAAGCCGACCGTGATTTCCAACCGCAGCTTCGTCGGCAACGGCGCCTACATCCCGGACGGCACCATCCTGCCGGAGAGTGTGCTGATCGGCGTGCACTCGCGCGCGCCGGACAACGATCAGATCAAGAGCGGCGACACCTGGCTCGGCTCCCCGCCGATCAACCTGCCCGCGCGCGAACAGACCAGCGGCTATCCCGAAAACCTGACCTTCCACCCGTCGCCGATGCGCCGCCTGGGCCGCGGCCTGATCGAGGCGTTCCGCATCGTCGCGCCGCACGCGCTGGTGATCGCGGTGGGCTACACGCTGGTGCTGGCGGTGATGCCGGTCGCCGGCGCCGGACGCTGGTCGGAGGTGACGTGGGACCTGACCCTGGCCGGCCTGGGCTACGGCATCGGCAATTACTTCTTCGTGGTGCTGTTGAAATGGCTGCTGATCGGCCGCTATCGCAAACAGTCGGAGCCGATGTGGACGCCGTTTGTCTGGCTGTCCGAAGGCGTGACCAATCTGTACGAGGGCATCGCTGTGCCGAACTTCATGCGCTACCTGCGCGGCACGCCGTGGCTGCCGCTGGCGTTCAATATGCTCGGTTCCAAAATCGGCAAGGGCGTCTACCTGGACACCACCGACATCACGGAATTCGACTGCGTCCACATCGGCGACCACAGCGAACTCAATGCGCTGACCTGCCCGCAGACCCACTTGTTCGAAGACCGCGTGATGAAGATCGACCACGTCACCATCGGCAAGGGCGTCTACATGGGGCCGCGCAGCGCGGTGCTGTACAGCGCCGTGGTCGGCGACAACGCCCGTCTCGGCGCGCTGACGCTGGTGATGAAGGGCGAGCAGATTCCCGCCAACGGTTACTGGGCAGGCTGCCCGGCGGCGCCGGCGCGATGACCGCGCTCATCGTCTCCCCCTGGCCCGGCCCGGTGCCGGCGCCGCAGGACGGTCTGTTCGTGATAGGCGTGACCACCAGCGTGGAGCGGCCACGCGCGCGCGAACAAATCCGTTCGGCGGCACGCGACGCGCTGGCCTCGGTGCTGGGCGTCGATGCCGATACAATCCTCATCGACAGCACGCCGGGCCAGGCGCCGCGCATCGCGCTGGCCGGCGCCGGGTGCGCCATCGGCTGCTCGTTCACCCACGAAGACGGCTATTCGCTGGCCGCCATCAACCTGCACGGCGCGGTCGGCGTCGATTTGATGCGGGCGGAGGAAGTCTTCGACTGGCAGGCGGTGGCGCGCGACTATTTGGGGCCGGAAGTCTGCGCCGAGCTGGCCGCCACGCCGGCCGTCGAACAAACGCTCGCCTTCGTCCTCGCCTGGACCAGGCACGAGGCCGCGCTCAAATGCCATGGCGTTCACCTGAGCGAATGGTGCGAAGAGATCGCAGGGCTGGCGACCAGCACGCGCTCCGCCCTGCTGCCAGACAATCTGGTGGCGTCGCTGGCTTGCCGGCCCGGAAGGTGAATCAGGCTGCTGCGTCGAGGAAGAAGATGGCGGTGACTTTGGCCGGGGTTTTCTCGGTAGGCTTGTCGATCTGGACCTGCGCGCAGTCTTCGGCCACCAGGCTGCGCCAGTTGCCGACGCCGGCGGCGGAAAAGATGGTGTGCGCCTTGGAACTCATGCTCATGTCGATCGCCAGGCGGGCATTGCGCTCGCCGGTCTTGGCGTAGTTCACGCCGCGCAGTTCGATGCCGAAGGCGCTCAGCCAAGGCTCCCACAGGCCCGATTCCACACCCTTGACGATGCGGTTCATCATTTCTTCAAGCGTCAGACCCTTTTTCACCACCGCGCGCAGCAGCGTCAGCGACGGCGCATGGCGCGCATCGGTGCTCTGCTTGCCGGCGCCGCTCTCGCCGATCGCCTTGATTTCCTTGGAAAACCCGGCGTCGCGCTCGGTGTAGTCGCGCATGCGCGAGTAAAACTCGGCGTTCAGGAAGGGATTGGCTACCCGGCCCGTAGGCGCGGGTGCTGGTGTTTTTTTGTTCGTCATGATCAGGCCTTAGTGTGCAAGGCCGTAGTTTAACCGACTCGGAAGGCTTCCACGACTATCCTGGTCGCTTCGGCCAGGATCTCGCTGCGCGCCTTGTCGTCCTTGCCGGGCTGGGTGAGGTAGATCACCAGTATGATCGGCGCCTTGCCCGGCTGCCAAATCACGCCGATATCGTTGGTGCTGCCATAGTCGCCGGTGCCGGTCTTGTCGGCCACCAGACTGGCGGACGGCACGCCGGCGCGGATGCGGGTGTCGCCGGTGGTATTGCCGAGCATCCAGTCCTTGAGCTGCTTGCGCTGCGCCACGCCCAGACCGTCGCCCAGCAGCAGCTTGTGCAGCGACTCCGCCATCGAGGCCGGCGTGGTGGTGTCGCGCGGATCGCCGGGCAGCGCGGAGTTGAGCGCCGTTTCGATGCGGTCCAGCCGGAACTCCATGTCGCCGATCGAACGCGCGAACGCCGTCACCGCGGCCGGTCCGCCGATCAGCTGCATCAGCAGGTTGGCCGCCGTATTGTCGCTGGTCTGGAGGGTCGCTTCGCACAGCGCCGCCACCGTCATGCCTGTTCCGACGTGTTTTTCGGTGACGGGCGAATACGTCACCAGGTCTTTTCTGGTGTAGCGCACGCGCTTCCTCAGCAAGGCCGGCTCCCTGGCCAGCACGGCGGCCGACAGCATCATCTTGAACGTGCTGCAGAACGGGAAGCGCTCGTCGGCGCGATGCAGCAGCTGGCGGCCGTCGGCCGTGTTCAGCGCCGCCACGCCCAGGCGGCCGCCCGATTCGCCCTCCAGCTTGGCCAGCAGCGACGCTGCAGAATGCGGCGCCGAGGCCGGCGCGGCATCCAGCAAATCGGCGGCGCGGGCGAAGGGAGCGGCGGCAAGCGCCAGGATCAGGGCACGGCGGGTGGCGAAAACGGTCATGGTGCGCAGGTGTAAGTTAAGCAATGTTTTGCATCTTACCAGCGGTTTCTTAAACTCGTATTCAATTGAACGCAGCCCATTTTGCGGCGGATGTAGACTCTTTGGATGGCCCCTCAAGTCCTCATCGTTGGCGCCGGCCCCACCGGCCTGGCACTCGCTATCCGCCTGGCACGGCACGGGGTGGCCGTGCGCATCATCGACAAGAACAGCGGTCCTGGCCAGGCTTCGCGGGCGATGGCGGTGCATGCGCGCACGCTGGAGTTTTATCGCCAGCTGGGCTTTGCCGACGTCGTCGTCAACCTCGGCATCAAGATCGAAGCCATCCACCTGCGCGAGGGCGGCGAAGACGTCGCCGAGCTGCCGCTCAAGGACATGGGCGCCGGCCTCAGTCCCTATCCCTTCGTGCTGGCCTTCCCGCAGGACGACCACGAGCGCTTCCTGGCCGGGCAGCTCAAGGCCCTGGGGGTGGAGGTCGAATGGAGCACCGAGCTCGAATCGTTCACGCAGGACGAATGGGGCGTGCGGGCCGTGCTGGAGCGCGACGGCGACCGCATCGCCTGCAGCAGCGCCTACCTGTGCGGCTGCGATGGCGCGCGCAGCCGCGTGCGCGAATCGCTGAAGTTCGATTTCAGCGGCGGCACCTACGAACATTTGTACTACGTCGCCGACGTCAAGACCTCCGGCCCGGAGAATCGCGACCTGGTCGGCCACATCGGCGCCAACACCTTTGCGCTGATGCTGCCGGTGCGCTCGCGCGGCATGCAGCGGCTGATCGGCATCATGCCGCCGCAAGCGGAAGCGCTGCCCGAGCCGAACTTTGAAGATGTCCGTCCGGTGCTGGAGCCGCTGCTGGGCATCAAGGTGGAACAGGTCAACTGGTTCTCCACTTATCGCGTGCATCACCGGGTGGCGTCGCAGTTCCGTTCCGGCCGCTGCTTCCTGGGCGGCGACGCGGCCCACATCCACAGCCCCGCCGGCGGCCAGGGCATGAACACCGGCATCGGCGACGCCGTCAACCTGTCGTGGAAACTGGCCCAGGTGCTGCAAGGCCGCGCCGATTCCACCCTGCTCGACACCTACCAGGCCGAGCGCATCGTGTTCGCGCGCAAGCTGGTGGCCACCACCGACCGCGCCTTCCAGATGATCGTCTCGCAGGGCGCCGGCGGCCAGCTGCTGCGCGGCTGGCTGGTGCCGCATGTGTTTCCGGTGCTGGCCGGCTTTGCGGCTGCGCGCCGCTCACTGTTCAAGACCTTGTCGCAGGTGCAGATCCATTATCCCGACAGCCACCTGAGCGCAGGCCGCGCCGGCGACGTGATCGGCGGCGATCGCCTGCCGTGGGTGCCGCAGCCGGACGGCGAGGACAACTTCAGCGCGCTGCAGACGCTGGACTGGCAGCTGCATGTCTACGGCCAGCCGTCGGCCTTGCTGGGCGCCGCCGCGCGCGAAATATCACTGCCGCTGCATGTCTACCCGTGGAGCGATGCCGCCGCCGACGCCGGCCTGCTGCGCGACGCCGCCTACCTGATCCGCCCCGACATGCACGTGGCGCTGGCCCTGCCGCGCCAGGAACTCGATACCCTGCGCAACCTGGTGGAGCGCTATCACTTGCGCTTCGCCCCCGCCAAAACTGATTGACACGCGTCCCATCGTCGGGCTAAGGTCGTGCTCGCACGAATTCTTAGCCCGCCCATAAAGGATGTCATGAACAATCAGCCTCAGAATTTCTCCCGCCGCGACCTGCTGCTGTCCGCCCTGTCCGCCACTGCACTCAGCGCGCTGCCCGGCTTCGCCCTGGCGCAGGCCGCACCGGCCGACGCCCGCTTCGCCACGCTGCTGGATAGCTTCGCCGACGAGATTCTGCGGCTGGCGCCGACCAGCGCCACCTCGCTAGGCGTCGACAAGGACGGGCGCGCCGGCCTGAAGGCGCAACTGGAAGACTTGTCCCCGGTCGGCGACGCCGCCTGGGCCGCGCAGGTCAAGTCCATGCTGGGCCGCCTGTCCGCGCTGGACCGCAACGCCCTCGGCGCCGAGGCGCAGATCCGTTATGACACCGTGCGCTATGCCGCCACCGAAGGCGTGGCCGGTTTGCGCTTTTCCTTCGGCGGCGCCGCCAGCGGCTTCTTCGGCGGCACCGCGCCCTTCCCCGTCACGCAGCAAGATGGCGCGCTGACCCGCATCCCCGAGTTCCTCGATTCGCAGCACCAGATCGCCAACGCCGCCGACGCCGAGGCCTACCTCGAACGCGTGGCCGGCATGGCCCGCATGCTGGACCAGGAAACCGCCCGCATCGTCGACCAGGCCGGGCAAGGCATCATGCCGCCTGACTTCATCGCCCGCACCGCCCTGAGCCAGTTGAAGGAATACCGCAAGACCGCCGTCGCCGCGCAAAAGCTGGTCACCTCGATCAGCGGGCGCACCGGGAAGCTGGGCATCGCCGGCGACTGGAACGCGCGCGCCGCCAAGCTGGTGGAAGGCGCGGTCTATCCGGCGCTGGACCGGCAGATCGCCGCCTTCGCCAAGGCCACCGCCAAGGCGACCAGCGTCGCCGGCGTGCACCGCCTGCCGGATGGCGCGGCGTATTACGAATGGGCGCTCAAGCTGGGCACCTCCACCAGCCATAGCGCCAGCGAGATCCACGCGATCGGACTGGAACAGAACAAGCAGCTGCAGGCGCGCATCAACGCCATCCTCAAGGCGCAGGGCATCACGCAAGGCACCGTCGGCGCGCGCTTGCAGGCGCTGGCCAAGGACCCGAAGCGCTTCTACGCCGACAACGACCAGGGCCGCGAACAGCTGATCGCCTACTGCAATGAGCGCGTGAACGCCGTGCGCGCGCTGATGCCGAAGATCTCGCACATGGACTTGAAGGTGCCGCTGCAGATCAAGCGGGTGCCGGTCGATATCGAAGCCGGCGCTGCGCTGGGTTATATGAACTTTGCCTCGCTGGATGGTTCGCGCCCGGCGATCTACTACATCAACCTGAAATCGACGACGCTGTGGCCGAAGTCCGAGCTGGCCACGCTGACCGCGCACGAAGGCTTGCCGGGCCATGCCTTCCAGGGCGCGTACCTGGCCGAGCATCACGACGAGCTGCCGTTGATTTCCTCGCTGGTGGGGTTTAACGCCTTCGTCGAGGGCTGGGCGCTGTACGCCGAGCAGCTGGTGGACGAATTCGGCCTGTACGCCAACGACCCGTTCAGCCAGATCGGCTATCTGCAAGCGCAGCAGTTCCGCGCCTGCCGCCTGGTGGTCGATACCGGCATCCATGCGATGAAGTGGACGCGCCAGCAGGCGATCCGCTTCCTGGTCGAGAACACCGGGCGCGGCCTGCAAGCGATGACGAGCGAGATCGACCGCTATTGCGTGTCGCCGGGCCAGGCCTGCGGCTACAAGATGGGCCACAACGAGATCCTGCGCCAGCGCGAACGCGCCAGGGCCGCGCTGGGCGGCAAGTTCGACCTGGCCAGCTTCAACGACGCGCTGGTGCAAAGCTGCGGCGTGCCGCTGATGGTGCTGCCGACGGTGGTGGACCGCTACATCAATGGCGCGAAAAAGGCCTGAGTTGCATTAGCTCAGGTCTGGGGTGGCACATGACAGGGCGGCAGCCAGCTGCCGCCTGTGGCTTCAGTGGTTCCTTTTTAAATTTCCACGCAGCATACGCATCATCAGAACCGGTCCTGTAATAACTATTATTTTATCGCTCACTTCCAGCACTATAGAGTTCTCCTCCCAGGAAAGAATCGATAGCAGCCGAGACTTGAAATTTCCGGCATCGCCTTGTTGATATCCATATTTAACAATGCGCGTTGCTATATCGGTTCGTAAACTTAGGCAATCATCAATCGACTCTACCTCAACAAAGAATCTTGCCGGCAGCGCAAAGCTCAACATTGCCGAAGAACCCATAAATGCTCCGACAAGCACAATCGGCGTCGCCAATGGCAGCCTCAAGGCCACTAATATCAGTTGAAAGATGAAAAAGCCAACTAGCGTGCTGGCTATATACGAACCTAACTGCCTTAGCGACTGCACGGGCAACAAGTGCGCAATCGGGCTACTCAAGTCTCTTACCTCGGAAATTTTTATTTTCATAATATGCATTGCCGGAACCGCCCCCGTCCGCCCCCACTCATCCCTAAATCGCCGTATTGGGGATCACTTTTTCACTACGGCGATATGCTCGCAACGCTGCCGGCACTACGCTCAGCGGCAAGCCTGCATGGATGACGATTAACCACCAAAGGCTATTGGTCGAAGCATAGGCAATCGTAAAAACGAACGCAGATGCAATCGAGGCAATCAATTGCTTAGCAGACTGGTAGCCATGGCCTATCCCATAAGCAAAAGCAGTAACTGTGACAGCAATTGGCAAACCAACGCTAGGCGTTAGAAATAGCAAAATGAAGCCACGGTAGAGGACTTCCCATCCGGCGGTCATGAGCGTCATGCTGACGACAAAGGCTGCGGTTTCAGCAGCTGTATGCGGCCATGGAAACGGCGAGTCGAGGGTGTAAATAATTTTGTGTAAACGGTCATTTGGCAGGACACTGCCGCCATCAAGGAGAAATAATGACCGTTGTAAAGCGTAACAAGCGGGCCAAGCCCGATCCAGAACTGCTCAAACTGGCCGACAGCCTGCTGGCCAACTACCAGAAGCCCGAGGACCTGATCGGTGAAAACGGCCTGCTCAAGCAGCTCACCAAGATGCTGGTGGAGCGCGCCCTGGAGGTCGAGATGACTGGCCACCTGGGCCACGACAAGAGCGGCGATGTGACCAACGGTACCGCCAACACCCGCAACGGCCATAGCACCAAGACCCTAAAGGGCGATTTCGGCTCGCTGCCGCTGGATGTTCCCCGCGACCGCCAAGGAACGTTCGAGCCGCAGATCGTCGTCAAGCACCAGACCCGCTGGACCGGCTTCGACGACAAAATCATCTCGCTCTACGCGCGCGGCCTGAGCGTGCGGGAAATTCAAGGCCACCTGGAGGAGATGTATGGCACCGAGGTGTCACCCACCCTCATCTCCAACGTCACGGACGCCGTCAGCGAGGATGTGAAGCTCTGGCAGGCTCGTCCGCTCGACGCCGTGTACCCGATCCTGTATCTGGACTGCATCCATGTGAAGGTGCGCGACAACGGCGCGGTGCGCACCAAGGCGGTCTACCTGGCCATCGGCGTCAACATGGAGGGCCACAAGGAGGTGCTGGGCCTGTGGATCTCCCAAACCGAGGGTGCCAAGTTCTGGTTGCAGGTCGTGACCGAACTCAAAAATCGCGGCGTGCAGGACATCTTCATCGCCTGTGTCGACGGTTTGAAAGGCTTCCCTGAAGCCATCGAGGCAGTCTACCCACAGACCACCGTTCAACTATGCATCGTCCACATGGTGCGCAATAGCTTGAACTTCGTGCCCTGGAAGGCGCAGAAGGAAGTGGCCGCCGATTTGAAGCTGATTTACAGCGCGGCCACCGTCGACGAGGCTGAACTCAGGCTCGCGGAATTCGAGGAAAAATGGGATAAACAGTATAAACCAATAAGCCAGTCTTGGCGCCGCAACTGGGCCCGCGTCATACCGTTCTTCGACTACCCGCCGGAAATCCGCAAGGTGATTTACACCACGAACGCGATTGAATCGATTAATATGAGCCTGCGAAAAGTCACCAAGGCCCGCAGTTCCTTCCCGACCGATGATGCAGTCAGCAAGTTGTTTTACCTCGCGCTGAACAACATCAGCAAGAAGTGGACGATGCCGATACGGGACTGGAAAGCAGCGCTGAACCGCTTCGCCATCCAGTTTGAAGACCGGGTACCGCAGGCTTAAACGAAAACCCGTTTACACAGAATCCAGTACACCCCCGGCGAGTCCAATAGCTTGCGCTCGCTCCTGGCGCGGGTCTCCGCCGTATAACGATGCTCAATAATGCTCCCGGCGACGAAAAGCCCCCCCAACAGCAGCACAGAAAAGCCCAAGCCCCACGCGCCTGCCCTCGACAGGGGCATATCAAACCCGATGTCACGAACAGTGTAACCCGCTTGCCATGAGCCGGTCAAAAGAACTCCCAGCATCACCAACACCGGCCAGCTCATGGACCAATAACGAAGCATTAATGCACGAGGCGGCTTGTCTTTCTTCGGGTATAGACTGCGCCACATGTTTAGCGAAGGAGCGATGATTAACAAGTATGTCGCAAGCAAAATATTCAGCATCGTCAGATTCCGCCCAGGTAGGCAGCAAGCAGACCATCTGAACTTTCAATGCCTAAGACGCCCATTATCGATTCCAGCTCATTGCCGAAATGTTCGCGCCCTTCGGTGTCCTCGTTCTCAACCAAACATAGTGACCGCTGGAACTCGGCAAGAATCCAGAACTTTGACGGGTTGGCCTGAACTCCATCGATCAATCGACCAAGCAAGTCATTGAGAACAGTTGGTAGACGTTGCTTTTCTTCAGCTGTGTTTTCTCCTGGCAGAGAACCCAACTTTTCTACCATTTTAAGGATGTGAAGTTTTGTCACCGTCGATTCATCGATCTCGATGGGTGCGTCAATGACTTCAGCAAGGGGGTCATAATTCATATGAGAATTTCATTTTCTTGGTGAATGGCGGATCTTGGCCGGCAGCAGCATAACATTTTGCCATGATGAAAAACTCACAGATTCCCACGTAAACGGACTGCGCACCCGGCCGCGCACCCGGCGATGAGCCGGGTATAATTTCTTTTTGCCACTGTTGATGCCATCGAGGACACTATGACAGAGAAGACATTGAATCCCAAGGTTGATGCCTACGTCAGCAAGCCCGGCCAATGGCAGGACGCATACAAGAAGCTGCGCGCCATCGCCCTCGACTGTGATCTGGGCGAGGAATTCAAATGGGGCCATCCCTGCTACACGCTCAACGACCAGAACATCGTGCTGATCCACGGCTTCAAGGAATACTGCGCGCTGCTGTTCTTCAAAGGCGCGTTGATGCAAGACCCCGAAGGCATCCTGATCCAGCAAACCGAGAACGTGCAGGCGGGGCGCCAGATCCGCTTCACCAGCGCCGAGGAAATCGCCAGGCTGGGGTCGACCTTGAAGGCCTACATCCGCGACGCCATCAAGGTCGAACAGTCCGGCGCGCAAGTGGAATTCAAGAAGACCGCCGAATTCGCCATGCCGGAAGAATTCCTGAACCGGCTGGAAGAATCGCCCGAACTGCAAGAAGCCTTCGCCGCCCTGACGCCCGGCCGGCAGCGCGGCTACCTGCTCCACTTCTCATCCGCCAAGCAAGCCAAGACCCGCGAGTCGAGAGTGAACAAGTGCATCCCCTCTATCCTCAAGGGCAAAGGGCTGGACGACTAACGAACCGCCAGCGCATAACCGGCATTCCCCTTGGGGATGTTGTAGACACCAAAATCGCAGCTGAACACGCTCCACGCATCGCCGGGGCTGGCAGCATTGGTGGACGAGGTCCAATAGTACTGAAACGTCGCAAAGTTGGCAAAGCTGGCGGGCTGGGAAGCAATGCCCGCCGCAGAGCTGTTGAACGACTCGTTGAAATAGTCCGCCATATTGCCCTGCGCGCGATCGGCCAGGCTCTGCATTTCCTTCCGGTTCGGCATTCTCCACGCGCCCGCGACGGAACCATCCGTCAGGCCGCACTGGCCGCTGGCAAGCGTCCTGATGGTGCCGAGCGCTGCCGTCCAGTTTTGCTGGATGCAATCGGCTTTCTTCAGCCAGACCAGTCCGGTGGCCGTGTCCGTTACCGTGCCGTTGCCGTTATCGCGCATGCGTGGCGCCGGTAGAGGCGCGCCCTTCTCCAGCGAGCCGTCGTCACCGCCGGCGTAGGGAACGTAGAACCCCGTCGCCTGCAGCCTGGCCGCCCCGGTGCTCGTGCCCTTGACTGCCCACACCGCGTTCGTCGAAGTCGCCTTGATGTTGAGATTCGAGCTGGCGGTGTCGTTGATGTGGCGCCCGTCCAGCATGCGGATCGCCCATGCGTTCGACGAACCCGCCTGGCCGCCGTAGTAGCTGGTCGAGGTCCAATAGATGCCGGTCGATACGGACGTGAACGGGTTGCCGGCCGTGAGCGCCGGATTGCTGGCGGAGACGTCGACCAGGCTTTCGAGCTCCACCAGGTTGGGCAAGCGCCAATCGCCGGCCTTGGAACCGTCCGTCAATCCGCACGCTCCGCTCGCCAACTGGTTGGCCTCTGCCAGCGCGTTCACCCACAGCGCCGGACTTAAGCAACCGGCGTTTTTCAACCAGACCAGGCCGGTCAAGTTGTCGCTGACCGTGCCGTCTTGATTATCGGTGTAGCGCCTGCCCGGCCAGGCCACGCCTTTTTTCAGCGCCCCGTCGTCGCCGGCAATGTAGCTGCTCGTTTGCCCGGTCGATGCGACATTCGCCGGCGGATTGCTGCCGTCGTAGGCATTGAAGTTGGCGCCGGTGATGGAGTTGTTAATTGTCGAGTTCAAATTGACGACGTTGAACATGATGCCGGAACCGCCATTGGGATTCGAAAACGAACCGTTGTATTCAGACCGCGTAACGGCCGCGCCGGTATCGACGTACCAACTCTTTCCCGATGGGTCCCACACATAGCCGGAACGGTCGCCCGACACATTCGCGGCCATGAACGGATTGAACGCGTAGCCGGCCTTCGACGCGGAGAACTGGTAATTGATCTTGCAGGACATGGTGCAGGAAGTCTCCAGGCCGCTGACGCTGTAATTCCCGTTGGCGTCGGTGGTGACGGTCGCGACGACCCGGTTGGTATTGGTCTGGAACACCGTCACAGCGGCGCCGGCCAGCGGCGCGCCCTTGAACATGACGGTGCCGGAAGCGGTGTTCGACGGCACAGGAACAAAGGGTTGGGCGTAGCCCCCTGAACCGCCGCCGCCCCCGCCGCAAGCGTTGATCAGGCCGACGCCAAGCACAACAAGCAGCAAACGGATGCGCCCCATTGTTTTCTCCTTCTTTTTTCCTAGTCTAGTCCGCTTCCAGAGCTGACGCCACTTCAAGATGCTAAACTCTGGCCTCTACGCGGGAAATGATTAATACATTCGGATGAAAACCATAGCCATCATCGGCGGCGGCGTCACCGGCGTCACCACTGCCTACGCGCTCGCCAGGCGAGGCTACGCCGTCACGCTGCTGGAGCGCCATCGCTACGCCGCGATGGAGACCTCGTTCGCCAACGGCGGCCAGCTGTCCGCCTCCAACGCCGAAGCCTGGAACCACCGCGGCACCATCGTCAAAGGCCTGAAGTGGATGCTGAAGAACGATGCGCCGCTGCTGGTCAGTCCGAAACCCAGCTGGCACAAGCTGTCCTGGTTCGCCGAGTTCATCGCCGCCCTGCCCCACTACCGCGACAACACCATCGCCACCACCAGGCTGGCCGTGGCCGCGCGCCAGCATCTGTTCAGTTGGGCCGCGCAGGAGGGCATAGACTTCAACCACAAGCGCGCGGGCATCCTGCACATCCATCGCGACCGCGCCGATTTCGAGCATGCGGCCGAGGTATCCAGGCTGCTGGCGCAAGGCGGCCTGCCACGGCGCGCCGTCACGCCTGAAGAGATGCGCGCCCTCGAACCGACGCTGACCGGCCAGTTCTACGGCGGCCACTACACCGAAAGCGACAGCTCCGGCGACATCCACAAATTCACAACCGGCCTGGCGCAGGCGGCGCAGCGGCTGGGCGTGGAGCTGCGCTTCGAGCAGCACGTGAGCAAGGTCCGCGCCGACGCCAAAGGCGCCTTCATCACCACCACCCAGGACGGCGCCGACGACAACCGGCGCTACGATGCGCTGGTGGTCTGCGCCGGCACCGCCAGCCGCGAACTGGCGGCCATGCTGGGCGACCGCGTCAACGTCTATCCGGTCAAGGGCTACTCGATCACCGTGCACCTGCACGACGCCGCCAGCCAGACCGCCGCGCCCAACGTCAGCCTGGTGGACGACGCCACCAAACTGGTCGCCAGCCGCCTGGGCGCGGACCGCCTGCGCGTGGCCGGCACGGCGGAGTTCAACGGCTACAACCGCGACATCCGCGCCGATCGCATCGCACCGCTGCACAATTGGGTGCAACAATGCTTCCCCGGCATCAGCACGCGCGACGTCACGCCATGGGCCGGCCTGCGTCCGATGATGCCGAACCTGATGCCGCGCGTGGGCCGGGGCAAGGCGCCCACCGTGTTCTACAACACCGGCCACGGCCACCTGGGCTGGACCCTGTCGGCCGCCACGGCCGACCTGATCGCCGACACGGTGCTGGCCGCAGTGGGTGCGTCCACGCCATCCGTTAGCCAACGTACCGCGCAGGGCTTGAAAATGGCGTAAACTGCCACTATATTCAGCCTGTTCCTACAAGGAGATCTGACATGACGGCAAAATCTTTCGCACGCATGACCCTGCTGGCCGGCGCTTTGGCGCTGGCGATGCCGGCGTTTGCGGCCGAACCCACGATACACGATGTTTATGTAGCCGCCGAAGCAGGCAAGTACACCGACGCCCAGGCGATGATGGACCAGGTCCTGAAAGCCCACCCGAACAGCGCCACCGCGCACTTCGTGGAGGCCGAGCTGCTGGCCAAGCAAGGCCAGTTCGCCGCCGCACAGGGCGAGCTGGCGACGGCCGAACGGCTGTCGCCCGGCTTGCCGAAGGTGAATCCAGGCGCGCTGGCCAAGCTGCGCACGCTGCTGGCCGACGGCCAGAAACCGAAAGCCAATTATTCGCAGCAGCGGCCGGCCCACAGCAACGCCGGCTACAGCAACGGCAACTACGGCGCACCGCAGAGCAATGGCATCCCCTGGGGCACCATCCTGATCCTGGGTGGCGGCCTGATCGGCTTTATCTGGCTGGCGACACGCTTCATGTCGCGCCGTAACGCGCAGCAGAACGACGGCTACAACAACCCGGCCGGCTTCAACCCCGGCGGCGCGCCGGCGCCCGGTTACGCGCCAGGCGCTTATCCGCAGCAGGGGTATCCGCAGCCGGGCTACGGCCAGCCGCAACAAGGTAGCGGCATGGGCTCGCGCATCATGGGCGGCCTGGCGACCGGCGCCGCGGTAGGCGCGGGTATCGTCGCGGGTGAAGCACTGGCGCGCCAGTTCACCGGCGGCAACCACGATTCGGGCAACAGCGGCCAGCCGCGCAACGACATCGTGTATGACGATCCGTCCCGCGACGAACTGCTGCGCCGCGATGACATGGGCGGCAACGACTTCGGCGTCAGCGGCGGCTGGGATGATTCCGGCAGCGGTGGCGGCGACAGCGGCGGCGGTGGCGGCGACTGGGATTAATCTCGGTTCACCTTCCACCTCACGGGGCGCGGCGTTCGCCCGCCCCGGCAGCTTCCATCGCAAGATCCCAATACGGCGGATCGCCGAAATACTCCTTCAGATGACGTATCAGCAGCTGGGCCTTGGCCTGGTTGGAACGGCCCGGCATGTGCACGGCGTGTACTGCGGACTCGTACGGGTCGCGCCTGCCCGATGCGGCGCCGCGCACCACCGGCGCCATCGGGAACACCGGCACCAGCTGGCCGGCGACGATGGCGTCGCTCACCAGCCAGTTCGCCAGGTGCACCAGCCCGGCACCACCGATGGCCGCGTGCAGCAGCGAATCGGTGTCGTCGCAGCGCAGCTTGCCCTTGACGGCCAGCGGCTGGTTCTGGTTGACGCCGTCGAAGCGCCACCAGCCGCGCGGCGCCGAACGCCCGGTCACGGTCAGGCATTGGTGGTCGAGCAGGTCCAGCGGCGTTTGCGGCCAGCCATGGCGCTCCAGATAGGCCGGGCTGGCGCTGACCACGCGGTTCTGGATCGCCAGCCGCGTTGCCACCAGGTCGCTGTCGGGCAGCACGCCGGCGCGCACCGCCACATCGACCCGGCGCGCGGACAGGTCGACGATATCGTCGCTGACGTGCAGCTCCACCTCCAGCAGCGGACAGTGCCGCAAGAACTCGGCGATGGCCGGCGCCACGTGCAGGCGGCCGAAGGCGGCAGGCGCGGTCACCGTCAATACGCCGCGCGGTTCGCTGTCGAGCTCCTGCACGGCGGCCTTGCCTTCGGCCAGTTCGGCCAGGATGTTGCGCGCGCGCGGCAGGAAGCGTTCGCCGGCGTCGGTCAACAGCATTTGCCGCGAACCGCGCAACAGCAGGCGCGAACCCACTTCGGCCTCCAGCGCGTCCAGCTTGCGCGATACCGAGGACACCGCCATCTTCAGCTCCGCCGCCGCACGCGACAAGCTGCCGTGCTCCACCACAGCCAGCAGGCATTGCAGGCAATCGATCATTCCACTTCCTCTCTTTGCAATTGGCGCAAATATCATTTGCATTATTGTGTATTGTGCCATTTTTTGCAAAGATGCATACTATGTTTAGTAAATTCATTAATGAGGATCTTTATGCAACTGTTCCGCAAACTCAGCCCGCTTGCCGCAGCCCTGGCCATCACCTTCAGCGCGCCCGCCATGGCCGCCGCGCCGCTGGCAGGCAGCAACGCGCCCGGCTTCTTCCGCATCATGCTGGGCGATTTTGAAGTGACCGCGCTCAGCGACGGCACCGTCGACCTGCCGATGGACAAGCTGCTGCATCAGCCGGCGGCCAAGACCGACCAGGCACTGGCCCGCGCCTTCCTGAGCAAGCCGGTGGAGACCTCGGTCACCGGCTATCTGGTCAACACCGGCGCCAAGCTGGTGCTGATCGACACCGGCGCCGGCAAGCTGTTCGGCCCGACGCTGGGCAAGCTGCTGGCCAATCTGAAAGCCTCGGGCTACCAGCCGGAACAGGTTGACGAAGTGCTGATCACCCACCTGCACCCGGACCATGTGGGCGGCCTTGCGGCCGACGGCCAGGCGGCCTTCCCCAACGCCACCATCCGCGCGGACAGGCACGACACCGACTTCTGGCTCAGCCAGGCCAATATGGACAAGGCGCCGGTCGACAGCAAGGGATTCTTCCAGGGCGCGATGACGTCGCTGGCGCCCTACGTGGCCAACGGGCACCTGCAACCGTTCGATGGCGCCGGCGAGATCACGCCGGGCATCCGCGCCGTCGCCAGCTACGGCCACACGCCGGGCCACATCAGCTACATGGTGGAGAGCAAAGGCAAGAAGCTGCTGGTGGTGGGTGACCTGATCCACGCCGGCGCCGTCCAGTTCGACCACCCGGAAGTGACCATCGGCTTCGACACCGATCCGAAGACCGCCGCGCAGGCCCGCAGGCAAGTCTTCACGGCGGCCGCCAAGGACAGCGAACTGATAGGCGCGGCCCACCTGCCCTTCCCCGGCCTGGGCCACTTGCGCAGCGCCGGCAAGGCTTACCAGTGGGTGCCGGCAAATTACACCCAGCTGCGTTAAACTGGCCGACATGGAAAAGCGTGACATCCCTCGCCCCATCAGCGTGCTGGTGGTTGATGACCATCCCTTGCTGCGCACGGGCTTGGGCGAAGCCATCGCCAGCCAGGACGACATGCGCCTGGCCGGTGAGGCCAGCAACGGCCGCGAGGCCGTCGAGCAGCACGAGGCGCTGCGGCCCGATGTCACCATCATGGACATCGTCATGCCGGAGATGTGCGGCGTCAGCGCGCTGCAGGCGATACGGCGCGCCCATCCCGGCGCGCGCGTCGTCATGCTGACCACCTACAAGGGCGACGTGCAGATCCTGCGCGCCGTGCAGGCCGGCGCCGCGGGCTTTTTGTTGAAGAGTACCTTGCGCAAGGAATTGCTCGATACGATACGCGGCGTGCACCTGGGGCAGCGCCGCATCCCGCCGGAGATCGCGATGGAACTGGCCCAGCACATGGGCCAGGGCCCGCTCAGCGCGCGTGAGACGGAGGTGTTGAGCCATGCAGCCAATGGCCAGTCCAACCGGCGCATCGCCGAACAGCTGTCGATATCGGAAGAGACGGTGAAGGCGCACATGAAGAATGTGCTGTCCAAGCTGGCCGCGAACGATCGCACCCATGCGGTGACGATCGCCCTCAAGCGCGGCATCATGTCGATCTAGTCCACTAGTCGCTGGCCGCGCCGGCCAGCCAGACCAGCAGCACGCACGGCAGCAGCAGGCCGTTGAAGCCGGCCTGCATGAACGCCAGCGCACCGCTGATGCAACCCACGGCGAACGCCAGCACCGGCCAGGCCAGCTTCTTCAGGCGCCCGTGCGCGTCGGCGTCGCCGCGCAGCGTGTCCACCAGGTCGATCACCAGTTGGGTCACGTTGCCGGTCATGACGGTGGTGGCGGCCACCTTCCCCAGCAGCAGTTTGCCGTAGGCGTTCTGCACCGCCATCGCGCCAGCGCACAGCATGCCGGTCAACAAAGTCAGCGGCGCATTGGGCGCCTCCATGGGCGCGCCCACCCAGGCACTGGCGGCGCTGCCCGCCATCAGCAAGGCTTGCAGCAAAAAGCTGTTGCGCAACTGGCGGCCGCCGGTGCGCTGCCAATGCAGTATCAGCAAGCGCGCCAGCGCAACGAACAGCACAAACACCGGAAACACCAACAGCTTGAGCAAGATGTCCGGCGACGGCCGCGCCATGGCCCTGCCGATCAGCACGAAGTTGCCGGTGACGTGGGCGGTGAACAGGCCGAACAGGCCGACGAAGCCCAGCGTGTCGACATAGCCGGCCAGGAAGCCCAGCGCCATGCTTTGTTTGGTCTCGCCACGCTCCATCAGGTCTCCTTTTGAATGTCGTGCCATGCCACCAGCAGAAAGGCGCCGGCCAGGCCCAGGTGTTCATAGAAACCGTTGGCCGCCATGAAGCGTTCCGGCCCGGCGATTTCCCAGTAGCGGTTGGCGACGAAGGTGGCCATCAGCGTGAACGCGGCCAGGTAGCCGGCGCCCAGCCAGCGGTAGTAGCCGCACAAGATCATCAGCGAGGCGCCCAGTTCGCCGGCGATCACCAGCGCGGCCATCGGGCCGGCCGGCGACAGGCCGAAGTGGCGCATCTCGCCGATGGCCGACGGGAAGTCCAGCAGCTTGTTGATGCCGCCCTGCAGATAGGCGGCGCAGATCAGCAGCAGGAAGATCCGGCGCAGCCACGGTGCGCCGAGTGGTTTCAACAGCGGTTGAAGCGGCGCCGCCATCACACCGCCCAGCAGGCGCAACCCAGCGCGCCCCAGAAGCTCTTCAGGTCAGACGTCGGCAGCTTGCTGGTCCACGCACTGGCGTGCTGGTGGCCGTGGACGTTGCACTGGTTGGCGCAGCCGCAGGCGGCCTGCTGCCGGCGCAGTTGCTGCTGTTCGCGCTTGCGCTGCTCCAGTTCCTTCAGCGCGGCGCGGTTGTTGCCGATCTGCTCGCCCCAGGCGGCATAGCCGCCGAAGCGCCGCACCGGCGACCAATCCGGCATGGCCGGCGGCGGCGGTTCGTCGTGGCTGGCGAATTCGCCGGCCGCGTAGACGATCTTGCCGCCGACGATGGTCAGGCGCGACGTCATGTCGGCGATCTCGCTTTCGGCACAGGCGTAGAAGTCCTGGTCCGGCACGATCAGGTCGGCCAGCTGGCCCGCTTCGATGCGGCCCTTCTTGCCCACTTCGTTGGAGAACCAGGTGGTGTTCTCGGTCCACATGCGCAGCGCCGTTTCGCGGTCCAGGCAATTGGCGCGCGGGTACATCTGCATGCCGCCCACGGTCTTGCCGGTGATGAGCCACGCCAGCGACACCCAAGGGTTGTACGAGGCCACGCGGGTGGCGTCGGTGCCGGCCGAGACCTTCACGCCGGCCTCCAGGATTTTCCTGACCGGCGGCGTGGCCTCGGCCGCGCCGTGGCCGTAGCGTTCGACGAAATACTCGCCCTGGTAGGCCATGCGGTGCTGCACGGCGACGCCGCCGCCCAGCGCGGCGATGCGGTCGATCGACTGGTCGGAGATGGTTTCGGCGTGGTCGAAGAACCAGTTCAGCCCCGCCAGCGGAATGTCCTGGTTGACGCGCTCGAACACGTCCAGCGCGCGGCTGATGGTTTCGTCGTAGGTGGCGTGCATGCGCCACGGCCAGCGGTTCTGCGCCAGCACGCGCACCACGCCTTCCAGGTCGTCCTCCATCGTTTCCGGCATGTCCGGGCGCGGCTGGCGGAAGTCCTCGAAGTCGGCCGCCGAGAAGGTCAGCATTTCGCCGGCGCCGTTGTGGCGGAAGTAGTCGTCGCCCTGCTGGTACTTGACGCTTTGCGTCCAGTTCAGGAAGTCTTCCTTCTCCTGCGTGGGCTTTTGCGTGAACAGGTTGTAGGCCAGGCGTATCGTCAGCTGCTTGGCGTCCGACAGCTGCTGGATCACCTGGTAGTCCTCGGGATAATTCTGGAAGCCGCCGCCGGCGTCGATGGCGCCGGTCACGCCGAGGCGATTTAGTTCGCGCATGAAGTGGCGGGTCGAGTTGACCTGGTATTCCAGCGGCAGCTTGGGACCCTTCGACAGCGTCTGGTACAGGATGGCCGCATTCGGTTTGGCCAGCAGCAGGCCGGTGGGGTTGCCGGCGCCGTCGCGCAGGATCTGGCCGCCGTGCGGTTCCGGCGTGTCTTTGGTGTAGCCGACGGCGCGCAAGGCGGCGCCGTTGAGCAGCGCGCGGTCGTACAGGTGCAGGATGAACACCGGCGTGTCCGGCGCCGCCGCGTTCAGTTCATCGATGGTCGGCAGGCGTTTCTCGGCGAATTGATGTTCGGTGAAGCCGCCGACTACGCGCACCCATTGCGGCGCGGGCGTGATCGCGACCTGCGCCTTCAGCATGGCCATCGCGTCGGCCAGGCTGCGCACGCCGTCCCAGCGCAGCTCCAGGTTGAAATTCAGGCCGCCGCGGATGATGTGGCAGTGGTTGTCGATCAGGCCGGGCAGCGCGCGCTTGCCCTGCAGGTCGATCACCTTGGTGCGCGGGCCGGCCAGCGCCAGGATCTCGCTGGCGCGGCCGACGTGGGTGAAGCGGCCGTCCTTGATGGCCACCGCCTCGGCGTGCGGATTGCTGCGATCGAGCGTGGTGAAAAGGCCGCGGTGCAGGATCAGGTCGGGCTGCTGGCTCAGGTCTTGGCTCATCATGCGTTCCCCTTGGTTTCGTCATTCTTTTGCGCGGAGGGCAGTTGGCCGAAGCAATGCGGCTTGACCTGCTGCTCGATCCACGATACCTGTTTGGCCGCCGGTTGCCACCACTGGCGCAGCAGCGGCGGCAACTGCTCGCCGAGCAGGATGCCCAGCAGGCCGACCAGCGCAATCACCGGCGGCGCCGGCGAACGCACGTTCAGGAAGCCATAGATTAATCCAACCAGCAGCCCTACGGCCAGCGACACGATATACATTTTCGACATAGAGAATTCCTCGGATCAGGGGTGAAACTACATGTCCATAGTTTAGGGGCGCGAGGCGAGCTTGCCATCACCGGTAATGATCCTCGTTTGCTCACTCTTTTGGGGTAGGTGCGCCGCAATCACCCTTTCTAGGTAGCCTCCCGCCCCCTTATCGGGGCGTGGCAAAAAGGTTCAACCAGTTTAATCTTCTGCCGCAGGACAGCAAACGAATTCAATGTCATTTATTCGGGGAGAATTGAGATGCGACTGGATACCAGACACTGGCCACACACCGCGATCGGCGGCAACCCCGCCAACCAGGATAGCAAGGTGCGCGTGCTGATCGCGCACAGCGACGCCATCGTCAACGCCGGCCTGGCCGCGCTGCTCGGCGCCGAGAGCGACATGCAGCTCGCGCAGCCGCAGCCGCAGCTGGCCGACGTCATCATCCTCGACCACAAGGGCGCGCTGGAGCACATGCGCCAACGGGCCAACGCGCCCCACCACAACGAAGCGCCGCCGCGCGTGCTGATCGTCACGCAGCTGGAGCGCGAATGGGAAGTGCGCACCGCGATGATGGCCGGCGTGCACGGCTACCTGCTGCAAAGCTGCGCCGCCGACCAGCTGCCGGCGGCGGTGCGCGCGCTCAGCCGCGGCCTGCGCTACCTGAGCGCGGACCTGAGCCGCTGCGTGGCCGACAGCTTCACCCGCGTCGGCCTGACCAGCCGCGAGACGGACGTGCTGCAACTGCTGGCGCAAGGCCAGTGCAACAAGTCGATCGCGCGCGAACTGGGCATCGGCGTCGGCACCGTCAAGACCCACGTCAAGGGCCTGTTCGACAAACTGGGCGCCACCGCCCGCACGCACGCGGTGGTGCTGGCCACCCGGCGCGGGCTGGTCGGCGACGGCGCCGCCGGCCATCACTGATTTTCAGCAACGCAGACTTGGGCTGACAGCCGCGGTCAGATGATTTAAAGTCGTGTTTTCTTTCGCAAGCGTGTCGATTCGGGTTGCCGTCATCCGTCGTAGGAATGAAGCACCGATTGCCCATTCCACCGTAACCAAGGAAACGCCATGAAAAAACAGATCATCCTCAACCTGCCCGTGAAGGACCTGGAAAAATCCAGGGCCTTCTTTTCCGCGCTCGGCTTCACCTTCGATCCCCGGTTCAGCGGCGAGGACGCGGCGTTCATGAACGTCGTCGGCGACACCATCCAGGCCATGCTGACGACCGAGCCCTTTTTCAAATCGCTGATCGACAAGCCGCTCGCGAACGCAAAGGAAGCCAATGAACTCGTCATTTGCCTGACCTGCGAAAGCCGGGAAGAGGTGGACAGCCTGATCGCCAAGGCCGCCGCAGCTGGCGGCCGCATACCGCATCCGCCCGAGGACCACGGCTTCATGTATGACCAGGGCTTCGAGGATATCGACGGCCACCTGTGGAACCTGGTCTGGTCGGCGCCGGAAGCCTAGTGAGATAGTCATTGGCGAACTTCGCAGAAGCCCTGTAAAATCAGGGCATGCATGCACATACACACTCCGTAGGCAGCTCACATCGCCAGACGCGCATCAAGCGCGTCCTGATGCTGTTCGTGCTGGTGTTCCTGTCGCTGCAACTGATCGGGGCGAGCTCGCACAAGCATGCCTATACCGACACCCAGAACGATTGCGCAGCCTGCGTAATCGCGCACATGCCGGCCGGTGTTCCGCCGCCGGCATTGGCGGTGGTGCCGGTGGCGATGCTGGTCAGCCTGCCCGCCCTCGTCCCGCAGCGATCCATCCGGGCCCGCCGGATCGACTTCCTCACCCCTCCCTCGCACGCGCCGCCCGGCGTTGCCGCTATCTCCTTCTGATTCGTTTTTTTCATTACTTTTAACACGGTCGCACCTTTGCGCCCCGTGCGCGTAGCCGCGCGCCTGCCCGACACGATCGCGCAGGCCGGAGGCTAGCCACGCCTGAACCTTCAAGGATTTACCATGCAACGCACGCCACAACTCCGCACCCTGCCACTGCTGCTGGCCGCAGCCTTCTACACTCACCATGCCAGCGCCGCCGACGATGCCGCCGCCGCCGCCGCGCCGGCCAACGCCGACGGCAGCCCGATGCAGCAAGTGGAAGTGACCGCCGCTCATTTGAAGAGCGCGCGCATCGACCTGTCGCCGAACGTCGGCACCACCGTCTATTCCATCGACCGCCACATGATCGAGCAACTGGGCCGCGGCGACAACACGCCGTTCAACGAAGTGCTGCTGCGCCTGCCCGGCGTGAGCCAGGATTCGAAGGGCTCCGGCTCCATCCACGTGCGCGACGACCACGCCAATGTGCAATACCGCGTCAATGGCGTGCAGCTGCCGGAGAGTATCACCGGCTTCGGCCAGTCGATCGACACCCGCTTCGTCCAGCAAACCGACTTCATCACCGGCGCGCTGCCGGCGCAATTCGGCCTGCGCACGTCGGGCATCGTCGACATCCAGACCAAGGAGGGCACCGTCAAATCGGGCGGCCGCGTCGGCGTGCTGGCGGGCGGCAACGACTATGTCGAACCGAGCGCGGAATTTTTCGGCACGCAGGGCGCCTTTAACTACTACCTGTCCGGCAGCTACCTGTCGAACGCGCTGGGCATCGAGAATCCGCTGCCGAACCGCAGCGCGCTGCACGACCGCACAAAACAAAGCAAATCCTTCGGCGCCCTCTCCTGGTTCCTGGACGAGCAAACCCGCCTGGGCCTGATGTTCGGCACCTACAATGGCCGCTTCCAGATACCGAACAATCCGGACCAGGCGCCGGGTTTTTCACTCACCGGACTAAGCGACGCCGCCACCGGCGCCAGCAAGCTGCCGTCGTCGCAGCTGGACCAGCGCCAGCGCGAAGTGAACCGCTTCCTGGTGCTGTCGCTGCAAAAGAGCCTGGGCGACCTGAATTACCAGGTCTCGGCCTTCCACCAGTATTCGGAACTGCACTACACGCCGGATGCGCTGGGCGATTTGATCTACAACGGCGTGGCCTCGAACACGCTGCGCTCCAATTCCGCCAGCGGCGCCCAGTTCGACGCCAGCTATAAACTGAACGACAGCCACACCGTGCGCGCCGGCCTGGCCTACGCGCGCCAGACCACCCACAGCGACAACGCTGTCGCCGTGTTCGACACCGACGACAGCGGCGCCCAGGCCGGCACCGATCCGCGCACCATCGTCGACAACAGCAGCAAGACCGGCAAGCTGTCGAGCTTCTACCTGCAGGACGAATGGCATATCGCCGCGCCGCTGACGCTGAACTACGGCCTGCGCTTCGATAAGGTATCGGCCTTCGTCGACGAACAGCAATGGAGCCCGCGCGTCAACCTGGCCTACCAGCTCGCCAAGGGCACGGCGCTGCACGCCGGCTACTCGCGCTACTTCACGCCACCGCCGCAGGAACTGGCCGCGCAATCGAGCATCGACAAATACGCCGGCACCACCAACGCGCCGCAGGTGGCGCTGTCGGACAACGTCAGGGCCGAGCGCACCAACTACTACGACATCGGCTTGAGCCACCAGGTCAACGAGCAGCTGACCGTGACGGCCGACGCCTACTACAAAAAAATCCGCAACATGCTCGACGAGGGGCAGTTCGGCCAGGCGCTGATACTGTCGCCGTTTAACTACGACCGTGGCTACGCCAAGGGGCTGGAACTGTCGGCCGTGTACAACCGCGCCAACTGGGGCAGCTTCCTCAACCTGACCACGCAGCAGGCCAAGGGCCAGAACATCGTCTCCGGCCAGTCGCTGTTCGGGCCGGACGAACTGGCCTATATCGCCAACCACTACATCTACGTCGACCACGACCAAACCTACACGGTATCGGGCGGCGCCCACTACCACTGGGGCGCGACGCAGCTGAACGGCGATTTCCTGTACGGCAGCGGCTTGCGCATGACGCCGGACGGCGCCGCGCCGAACTCCGGCACGCTGCCGCACTACACCACGGTCAACCTGTCCCTGACGCACAACTGGAAGAATACGGCGGTCGGCAATGTCGAAGGCCGCCTGGCGCTGGTCAACGCCTTCGACAAATCCTATCTGCTGCGCGACGGTTCCGGCGTAGGCGTGGGCGCGCCGCAATACGGTGCCCGCCGCACGCTTTACGCTGGAATTTCGGTCGGATTCTGATTTGGTTAGGAGTCCTTGTTAAATCGAAATCAAGCAGGGTGTGCGCCTGTCCTGGCTGGCGTCGCAGCTGTCGATCAGCGCGGCCAGCGCCAGCGTTTCGGTGTTGGCGCTGGTGTCCAAGGGATTGCTGTACAAGGCCAGGGCGGAGGACGACGGCCGCGCCACCGCGCTGTTCCTCACCGACGAAGGCGTCGCCGCCTGCCTGTCGTGCCAGTATTTTGAGGCCAATCGCCATCCCGGCAAGCCGGCGCCGCACCACTGCGGACTGGTGATCGCGCCGCTGTCGGTGGCGCTGCTGCGCATGGACTGTCCGGAACAGGTGCCGGCCGATCCCGCCACGCGCCGGCGCAACTGGAAGGTGTTTGCCTGAGATTTTTCTTGACCAATTTAACGCCAACAGCTGCTGGTGCAAATCCAGGACGCATTCGGCGCCACGCCGAATATGTTCAAAGCCGTCGCCACTTCGACCGCTGCGTTGAAAAGCATGTGGGGCGCGTTCGGCGCGCTGGGCGGTGGCGTGATCAAGGCCAAGCTAGGCGAACAGATCGCCGTCGCCATCGCCGACCGCAATGCCTGCGACTACTGCCTGGCCGCGCACACCGTCCTTGGCCGCAACGCCGGCGCCAGCGCTGAGGAGATGAGCGCCGCGCAGACCGCCCAGTCGACCGATCCGAAGACCGCCGCCGCGCTGCGATGCGCAGCACTTTCGACGAGCAGGACGTCGCTGTGATCGGATTGCATTCCGTGTTCGGGCACCACGACGTCATGACGGCCAAGGCGCTGGAAGCCTTTGTGCACGAGTACCGCATCCAGTTTCCGGCGGCGATAGACCAGCCGGCGCCACGCGGCGCCATTCCGCTGACGATGGAACAGTACCGGCTGCGCGGGACGCCGACGCTGCTGCTGATCGATCGCCAGGGGCGGCTGCGGCTGAACCGGTGGCACCGGCGGAAGTGCACTGCGACAATACCGCCTGTAGCATCCGGTGGTACTCGGCTGGCGGCGCTTTCGCACACGGGACACAGGAACGCATAATCGGCAACCACCGGAGAATCCACATGCATATCTTGAATATCCTGACCATCACGCCGCCGGCGGCTTTGCTGCAGGACGGCGGCGCGATGGATGGGCCAGGCTTGGCGCTGGTCGCGCTGCTGGTCGGCCTGGCCTGGAGACTGGGGCGCCGTGCCTGAGCTGCTTGAATTCGACCGCCACGCCCTGCTGGCCGGCCAGCTATGGCGACTTTGGACCGGGCACCTGGTCCACTACTCGATGCGGCACCGTCCACGGCTGGTCCGACCTGTCGGCCGAGGTGATGGTCGCGTGGCAGGTGCACCTGCTTGGAGTGGTCGCCGGCGCGGTCGCGCTCATGGCCGCCAAAACACGGCTGCAACTGGATTAACTATCCGTGCAAATCTGACCTGTTTGTGTTTCACAAGCCTCAACATTGCCGGTAATTCTTGTGTATCTTGCATGGATATAGGCATAATCGTTTGGACTTAAACGATCCCGGCCCGAAGTGAATCCTATCGTCTTCGCCATTCCCGTTTTCATGCTGACCATCCTGCTCGAAGCATGGATAGCGCACCGCCGTGGACTGGCCGCCTACGATACCGCCGACGCCCTCACCAGCCTGCACCTCGGCATGGTGAGCCAGGTGGTCGGCCTGATCGACCTGCTGCACCAGTACTGGGTGCACACCGAGATGATCGGCCGCCTCGGATGGCTGGACCGGGTGTTCGTTACGCCGTCCAACCACCGCGTGCACCACGGCCAGAACGACTACTGCATCGACCGCAACTACGGCGGCATCCTGATCCTGTTCGGCCGCCTGTTCGGCACCTACGCCGACGAACGCGACGACGAACGCATCGTCTACGGCGTGCGCACGCCGCTGCGCAGCCTCAATCCCGTCTGGGCCAACCTGCACTACTATGCCGATTTGTGGCGCGCCTCGCGCAGCGTTCGCGGCTGGCGCAGCAAGCTTTATGTCTGGCTCGGGCCGCCCGGCGGCTGGACCGGCGAGCCGCTCGGCCACTTCGACGCCACCCAGTTCACGCACTACCGCCCCGCCACGCCACCTCGCAGCGCGCGGAACAGGCGCGCGCGTTGGGATTGGGGCTGGCGTTCGCGCTGCTGCCGCAATGGTTCGGTTACGTAGCGCCGATGGTTTTGAAAGTGACGATCCTGGCCGTCATGATGATCGCTGTAGTTTAGCTGGACAAGAATATAAAAACTTTCCAATGGAGGACGACATGAGCATCCCTGCCCGCACCGTAATTTCCGCCAGCCTGGCCGCAGCCTTCTTCGTGCCGCCCGCGTGGGCCGCCGACGAGATGCCATCGGTGGTGGTCACCGCGCAGTCCCGCAAGCAGTTCGTGCAGGACGTGCCGATGACCATCCAGGTGCTGACCGCCAAGGACCTCGACGCCATCGGCGCCAAGGACCTGGGCGACTTGAACGGCTATGTGCCCGGCCTGGTGGTGGATGCCAACGAACCGACCCAGCCCGGCTTCGGCATACGCGGCGTGCAGACGGGCGACTTCGGCATCGCCACCGATTCGCCGGTCGGCATCTATGTCGACGGTGTCTACACCGGCAAGACCGGCGGCGCGCTGATGAACTTCATCGACGTCCAGCGCATCGAAGTGGTCAAGGGTCCGCAAGGCACGCTGTTCGGCCGCAACAGCGCGGCCGGCGCCATCGCCATCAGCACCAATGAACCGGGCAAGGAGCTCGACGCCGCCGGCCATATGAAGCTGGGAAAACACGGCCGCGCCAACGCCGATGTGATGATGAACATCCCGATCACCGACAGCTTCGCCGCGCGCCTGGTGGCGGTGCGTTCGGGCAGCGAGGGCTGGGTCGACAACACCGCCACCGGCAAGAAGTCCGGCGGCGACAAGGACTGGGCCACCCGCCTGACGCTGCGCAAGGACTTCGACGCCGCCAAGCTGGTGTTCGCGTGGGAGCACGAGAACATGGAGCAGTACGGCCGCCCTGCCTTCGGCGTGATCAAGGACCCACGGCTGCCGCTGGGCGGCTACACCGGCGTCTATGACGCGGCCTACACCGCCAACTTCGTCGATCCCTTCAAGGCGCCGCTGCAGAACGACGACCAGGGCAGCGAGGGACGGATGTTCGACGGCGCCACGCTGCGCTTCGAAACGCCGCTGGCCGGCATGACCTTCAACTCCACCACCGCCTACCGCCGCTTCAGCACCCACAACATGACCGACAACGACGGCGGCGCCCGTCCCGACCTGTACCTGACCACGCTGGACGCCAAGCGCGCCCACAGCTTCCAGCAGGAGTTCAAGCTGTCCGGCAAAACCGACAAGCTGGACTGGATTGCGGGCCTGAGCTTCTACCACAACAACGAGCACCAGGACGCCGGCGCCTTCGTCACCACCGGCACGCTGGACACCCTGAGCCAGTTCGCCGGCGGCCAGCCGAATTTCGCCATGCTGTTCGGCGGCCTTGGCGCGGCGGGCTTGCCGGGCATCGGCCCGAACACGGTATTCAGCTGGGACGAAACGCACTACAGCGACGTCAAGACCAAGTCGGTCTCGATCTACGGCGACACCATCTGGCACCTGACGCCGTCCACCAACGTCACCGCCGGCCTGCGCTACACGCAGGACAAAAAGCAGATGACCTGGTTCGTGCCGGGCCGCGTGTCGCCGCAGCTGGACAACTTCCTCAACAGCTTCGGCCCGCTGGCGGGGCTGGACGCAGCGGCCTTCCCGTCCAATGCGATCTTCAGCACGGCGGCGCAGCTGGCGTCGTCGCCCGTCACGCGCGAGAAGGACTGGACCGACTGGAGCCCGCGCCTGGTGCTGGACCATAAGCTGAACAAGGACACGCTGCTGTTCACCTCCGTGGCGCGCGGCTACCAGGCCGGCGGTTTCAACATCTTCACGCCGCCGAATCCGGCCGCGCCGGCCAACACCGGCCAGGACCCAAGCTTCGCGCCCGAAAAGATGACCAACTTCGAAGCCGGCGTGAAGATGGCCTTCCCGGCGCTGCGCGCCACCGTCAACGCCTCGCTGTTCGCCTACAAGTTCAAGAACCTGCAGGACATCCAGCTGTACAGCGTGGGCACGGTGCCAACCTATAACGTGGTGTCCAGCGACCAGAAGGCGCACGGCCTGGACCTCGATGGCCGCATGCGCATCACGCCGCGCGTGACGGTGTTCGGCGGCATGGAGTACATCGACCAGAGCTACACCCGCTACCAGCGCCTGGACGCCGCCGGCAACGTCACGCTGGACCTGGGCGGGCAGCCGGTCGGCACGCCGCGCCTGACGGCGATGGCGGGCGTGAACCTCAACTGGGAAACGCTGGGCGGCCGCGGCAGCCTGAATTTCCAGGGCACGCATTCGACCGCGCAGCGCTGCAACAGCGACACCGCCAAGCTCCAGTGCCTGAGCACCGCGCAGCTCAAGACCGGCACCGCCACCAGCAAGTTCGACCTGCGCCTGGGCTGGGACAGCCCGGGTTCGCGCTACGGCGTGGCCCTGCTGGTCAACAATGTGTTCGACCAGCGCTACATCACCAACCTGGGCGGACAAACGGAGCAATACGGCGCGCCGTACGCCTACCTCACGCCGCCGCGCATGATCGCGGTGGAATTCCGGGCCAGCCTGTAGATGGGCGGGAAACTCAAGCTCGCCGCCGCAACAGCCCTGGTGCTGGTGGGCGGCGCCGTGCTGACGCTGGTGCTGCATCCGCCCGAACTGCCGCGCGTGGCCGCCAGCTATGGCGCCAAGATGGTGTGCTCGAATGTGTTCCTGGCCGGCCGCGACGCCCAGGCCGTGCTGGCCGACGACGTGCAGGCGCCGGGCCATCCCATCCTCAAATACCTGCAGGTGCGCGTCGACCGCGAGCACAAACTGGTGCGCGCCGACCTGCTGGGCTTTATCGGCAAGGGCCTGGCCGTGTACCGGCCAGGAACCGGTTGCGCCGTGGTGCCGGACGATGACGCCGCCCAGGCCACGCAGTACCAGTTTTCGCCGCTGAAGATCTGGGCGCCGTCCGCCAACGTGGCGTGGCCGACCGGTGCGCAAGCGGAGGCCCTGCCGGCGGTGCAAGCCTTGCTGGCGCAGGATGCGCTGGCCGGCCCCGGCATGCGCGGCATGGCGGTGATCCACCGTGGACGGCTGGTGGCGCAGCGCTACGGCGCCGGCTTCCACGCCGACACCCCGCTGCTGGGCTGGTCGATGACCAAGACCGTCAGCGCGGCGCTGGTCGGCATCCTGATCGCCGACGGCAAACTGACGCCGCAGCAAAGCGGCTTCTGGCCGGACGCCAGCGATCCGCGCGCCGCCATCACGCTGGCGCAGTTGATGGCGATGAGCAGCGGCCTGCAATTCAACGAAGGCTATGGCGACGTTTCGGACGTCACGCGCATGCTGTACCTGGAGCCGGACATGGCGGCCTACGCCGCCGCCCGGCCGCTGGCGCAGAAACCCGGCAGCGCCTTCAACTACGCCAGCGGCACCACGCTGCTGCTGTCGCGGATCTGGCAACGCGCGGCGGCCGGCGCCAAGGCGGCGCCGACATCGGCGGCCGTGCTGTCGCTGCCGCATACGCGCCTGTTCGAGCCGCTGGGCATGAGCAGCGCCGTGATGGAGGCGGACGCGCGCGGCAATCTGGTCGGCTCCAGCTATATGTATGCGACCACCCAGGACTGGGCGCGCTTCGGCCAGTTCCTGCTGCAGGACGGTGTCTGGCAAGGCAAGCGCCTGCTGCCGGAAGGCTTCGTGGCCACCATGCAGCAGGTGGCGCCGGCGTCCGGCGGCCAGTATGGACAGGGCCAGGTATGGCGCCGGGGACCAAGCGGCGCCACGCCGGAAGGACAGGACCCGGACCCGCCGTTCAAGCTTCCGGCCGATACCTACTGGCTGGAAGGCCATGACGGCCAGGCCATCGCCATCGTGCCGTCGAAGCAGCTGGTGCTGGTGCGACTGGGCCTGACGCCGAGTCGCCTGAACTATCAGCCGCAGGCGTTGCTGGCCGCCGTGATCAAGGCGCTCGAATGACGACGGCTGACGCCATTCCCTACGGCCTGCTGCGCCACCAGGGCGCGATGCTCGGCGCCACCGCCAGGATGCTGCTGCAGGCCGCAGGCCGCGCCCTGCTGGCGCTCCAGGGTCCGCGCACGACGGATGCGCCTTCGGTGCAAACGCACAGCGCCACGCCGCTCCGGCGCCGCATCGCCGCGCCGCCGGCGCAGCTGGTCGAACACTATATCCGCTGGTGCGGCGCCGTCGGCCGCTACGACGGCGAACTGCCGCCGCACATGGTGTCGCAATGGAGCTTGCCGCTGGTGAGCGAACTGCTGATGCAGCTGCCCTACCACCTCACCGGCATCATCAACCAGGGCGTATCGATGACGGTGCATGGCCCGCTGCCGCGCGATACTCCGTTGACGCTGAGCGCCGCGGTCGAACAGGTCGCACACGCGGACGGCTGGGCCAGGATCATCGTGCTGGTCGTCACCGGCACGGCGCAGCAAGCGCGCCTGGTGGAGACGCGGCTGCACATGCGCGTGCGCCTGCCGGGCGCGCGCACCGCCCGCGGCACGCCGGCGCGGCCGCCAGATCCCGTCTGGCAGAGCGCCGGCACCTGGCGCGCCGACGCCAGCGACGGCCTGCGCTTCTCGCTGCTGACCGGCGACTTCAACCCGATCCACTGGTGCGGGCCGCTGGCGCGCCGCTCCATCTTCGGCGGCAAGGTGCTGCATGGTTTCGGCAGCCTGGCGCGCAGCTACGAAACGCTGGCGCCCGGCAGTTTCACCGAGATCGACGTGCGCTTCCTGCGGCCGGTGACGCTGCCCGGCCAGGCGCTGTCGGTGCAGCTGGCGCCACAGGCCGACGCCGACGGCTGGCGCGCGCTGCGCCTGGCCGGCGACGAGGACACCGTCCATCTCGCGGGACGGCTACGCTGACGTTGCGTGCCGCCGCCAGCCGGTGTATCGTCAGCGCAGTTCAACCAACTCCAGGGATATGACGATGGCGCTGCTGATATTCGGTTTGCTGATTTTCCTCGGACTGCATTCGGTCCGCATCTTCGCCGACGGCTGGCGCACCGCCATGCGCGCGCGCCTGGGCGAGAACGGCTGGAAGGGTTTGTATTCGCTGGCGTCGCTGGCCGGCTTCGGGCTGGTCATCTGGGGCTACAGCCTGGCGCGCCAGCAGCCGGTGGTGGTGTGGTCGCCGCCGCGCTTCATGGCGCATATCGCCGCGCCGCTGATGGTGCTTTCCTTTATCCTGCTGGTGGCGGCTTATGTGCCGGGCAACGGCATCAAGGCCCGCCTGCATCATCCGATGACGCTGGCCGTCAAGGTCTGGGCGCTGGCCCACCTGCTGGCCAACGGCACGCTGCACGACATCATCCTGTTCGGCAGCTTCCTGGTGTGGTCGGTGCTGCTGTTCCGTAGCGCCCGCCGGCGCGACGCCGCCGCCGGCACCGTCTACCCGCCCGGCAAGGGCGTGGCGACGGCCGTCACGGTGGTGGCCGGCATCGGCGTTGCGGTGCTGTTCGCCCACTGGCTGCACCTGATGCTGATAGGCGTGAAGCCGTTCTGACGCTTCATGCCCGGCCTCTGAGCATGCGAGGCATGGCTTCCCGCTTGCGCGGGAACGACGGGTCTTTTGAGGCGCATTTCAGTTGCATTTGCCCCGTATCGCCGCCGCAATCACCCACGGCAGCGATAACGGCCCCACCACGCCGATCGGACCTATTTGCGCCGGTTGCAGTTTGAGCGCGTCGCCGTGCAGGCAGTCGGGCACCTTGGCCTGCTCGAAGGCGGCCGTCATCGTCTCATGCATGCTCGGCGCAGCGCTGCTGTAGGCGCCGGCAGCGCGGTTTGCCGTGTCGACCGGATGCGGATCTTCAATGATGGTGGCGCGCACCGCCTTGCGTATCATCTCGTCTGACAAGGCGGGCGGCAAGCTCAGGTCGCCCGCCAGCGGAGCGGGCGGCGCCTTTGCCGGCGCCGGCGGCGCTGCCGGCAAAGACCAGGCGGCCAGCGGCATGGCCGCCAGCAGCGCGGCGACGACGGTGTTCCTCATTCCGGCTCCGTGCCAGGCGCATCGCCGGCGGCCACGCGGACGGCGTTGCGCCCGCCCTGTTTGGCCGCGTACAGCATCTGGTCCGCTTGCATGAGCCAGTCGGCCGGCGCGCGGCGCTTGTCCATGTACGCCACGCCGATCGAGATCGTCAGCGGGTGGCCGTCGATCAGCTTGGCCCCGGCCACGGCGGCCCGCAGGTTCTCGGCCAGGCGGCTGGCCGCTTCCAGCTCCGCGCCGTTGGCGATGACGGCGAACTCCTCGCCGCCGTAGCGGAAGATGCGGTCGCTCGAGCGCGTATGCAGGCGCATCACCTCGCACAGCCGTATCAGCGCCTGGTCGCCGGCCGCGTGGCCGTGCAGATCGTTGACCTGCTTGAAGTGGTCCAGGTCCAGCAACAGCAGGCAGGACGGCAGGTGCGGACGGCGTTCGTCGGCGTGGTCGGCCAGCTTGCGGTCCAGCGAGCGGCGGTTGCCGACCCCGGTCAGGAAGTCCAGCTCCACCTCGGTGTGCAGGGCCTTGTTCTGCGCGCCCGTGCGATAGGAAAAGATATACGCGAACAGGTTGACCAGGCCGATGGTGACGACGATGGTCAGCAGGTTCAGCACCGCCAGCTGCGACAGCAGGATCACCACCAGCACCGCCAGCGAGACGCTGTTGATCGCCACCGCCACGCCGGGGCGCAGCAGGAAGTAGCAGGCAATCATGGTCGGATACACCCAGTACACCAGCGAGACGCCGCGCAGGTACACCGTGGCCAGCATGCCGGCCGAGTAAAACAGCGTGACGCAGAAGCTGGCCACCCGGTGGCGGCCGGTGCGCCACACATGGACGATCACCGTCAGCATGGCCAGCACCAGCGCCATGTCGACCGCGGCCGACAACCACTGCCGCTGCGTCAGCCGGTAGATCCCGAACGGCAGGATGCTGGGGACGGCCAGCGCGCACAGCCACATCAGAATGACTTCTTCCATGCTGCGCTTGCGCTGGCCGTTCAGCCAGCCGAAGCGCCGCGCCGCTGCCTGGTCCACGGCGGACATCATATCCGGCTTCAGGTCGGCTGCCCGGCGGTGTGTGCCGGCGCCGCGCCGCCATGCGCGGCGGCCTGCGGATCAACCTTGTGCTGCCCGGACAGGAACATATACATGGCCGGCACCACGAACAGCGTGAACAAGGTGCCGATCGACAGGCCGGTGAAGATCACCAGGCCCATCGCGTGGCGGCCGGCCGCGCCGGCGCCCGAGGCCACCACCAGCGGCACCACGCCGAACACCATCGCCGCGGTCGTCATCAGGATGGGGCGCAGGCGGGTGGCGGCCGCCTCCTCGATCGCCTCGCGCTTGCTCTTGCCGGCCGCGCGCAGGTGGTTGGCCACTTCCACGATCAGGATGCCGTGCTTGGAAATGAGGCCCATCAGCGTCACCAGCCCGACCTGGGTGTAGATGTTGATCGAGGCGAAGCCGAGGAAGATGAAGGTCATCGCGCCGAACAGCGCCATCGGCACCGAGAACAGGATCACGATCGGATCGCGGAAGCTCTCGAACTGCGCCGCCAGCGCCAGGAACACGATGACCACGGCGAACGCCATCGTCAACACGAAGCCGCCCGATTCGCTCATGTACTGGCGCGAGCCGCCCGAGTAATCGACCGTGTAGCCCGACGGCGCCACTTCCTTGACGGTGTTGCGCAGGTATTCGAGGATCTCGCCCTGCGAGGCGCCGGTGACGCCGGAGATGGTCGCCGAGTTCAGCTGCTGGAAGCGGGTCACCGATTCCGGCTGCACGCTGTACTTGATGCTGGCCACGGTGCTGGCCGGGATCATGGCGCCGCCCGGGGTCTTGATGTAGAAGTCCAGCACGTCGGACGGGTTGAGGCGGTCGACCTGCCGCACCTGCGGGATCACCTTGTACGAACGGCCGGCGATCGAGAAGTAGTTGACGTAGCCGCCGCCCAGCGCCGCGCCCATGGCGTTGCCGAAGTCCTGCTGCGTCAGGCCCAGCGTGGCCAGCTTGTCGCGGTCGACCTCGACGCGCGCCTGCGGCGAATCGATCTTCAGGTCGACGTCGGCGAAGTAGAACTTGTTGTCCTTGCGCGCCTTGTCCAGCACCGCCTGCGCCACCGTGTTGAGGTTCTCGAACGGTTCGGTGGTGGTGATGACGAACTGCACCGGCAAGCCGGAGCTGCCCGGCAGCGCCGGGAACTGGAACGCCGCCACGCGGCCGCCGGCCACATGGCTCCATTTTTCCTGCAAGTCCTGCTGGATCTCGTGCGCCGAGCGGGTCCGCTTGTCCCACGACTTGAACAGCACGCCGCCGATGCCGGAATTGGTGGTCGGCACGCCGGTGATCTGGAACATCTGCTCGTACTCGGGCAACTGGTGCGCGATGTCGAAGATCTGCTTGGCGTAGGCCTGCATCTGGTCCGAGGTGGCGGTCGGCGCGCCGACCACCTGCGACAGCACGATGCCCTGGTCCTCTTCCGGCGCCAGTTCGGACTGCGACATCTTGAACATCACACCCAGCAGCAGACTGAGGATGACGCCCATGACGATCAGCACCGGCCAGGTGTTGAGCAGGCTGTGCAGCAGGCGCAGGTAGCCGTTGTGGACCTTCTCGAACAGCTTGTCGATGGCCTTGACGAAACGCCCCTCGTCCTGCTTGGCATCGAAGAAGTGGCCGCACATCATCGGCGACAGAGTCAGCGCGACGATGCCCGACACCGCCACCGCGCCGGCCAAGGTGAAGGCGAACTCGGTGAACAGCGCGCCGGTCAGGCCGCCCTGGAAGCCGATCGGCACGTACACCGCGATCAGCACCACCGTCATCGCCAGGATCGGGCTGCCCAGCTCGCGCGCGGCCATGATGGCGGCGTCGTAGGGCTTGATGCCCTCCTTCATGTGGCGGTCGACGTTCTCCACCACGATGATGGCGTCGTCCACCACCAGGCCGATCGCCAGCACGATGGCCAGCAGGGTCAAGAGGTTGATCGAGTAGCCCAGCATCAGCATCACGAAGAAGGTGCCGATCAGCGACAGCGGCATCGCGATCACCGGCACGATCACCGCGCGCAAGCTGCCCAGGAACAGGTAGATGACGATGGTGACGATGACCAGCGCTTCGACCAGGGTCTTGACCACTTCGTCGATCGATGTGTTGATGAACTCGGTCGAGTCGTAGACGATCTCGCCGGTCAGGCCGTTCGGCAGCTGCTCCTTGATCGGCGGGAAGGCGACCCGCACGCGCTTGGCCACGTCCAGGATGTTGGCTTCGGGCGCCACCTTGATGCCGATGAACACCGAGCGCACGCCGCTGAAGGCGACGTTGAAGTCATAGTTCTCCGAGCCCAGCGTGACGGTGGCGATGTCCTCCAGGTGGACGATGGCGCCGCCGGTCTGCTTGATGGCCAGCGCCTTGAACTCCTCCACCGTGTGCAGGTCGGTGCCGGCGGTCAGCGGCACGGTCACCATCTGGCCCTTGGTGGCGCCCAGGCCGGTCAGGTAGTTGTTCTGCGCCAGCGCGGCGCTGACCTCGGTGGCGGTGACGCCGTGCGCCGCCATCTTGCCGGCGTCCAGCCAGGCGCGCAGCGCGAACTGGCGCGCGCCCAGCAGCTCGGCGGTCTGCACGCCCTGGATCGAATCCAGTTTCGGCTTGACCACGCGCGCCAGGAAGTCGGTGACGTTGTTGGTCGGCAGCGTGTCGCTGTAGAAGCCCATGTACATGGCGTCGGTGGTCTGGCCGGTCTGCACCGTCAGCACCGGCTGCTGCGCCTGCTGCGGCAGCTGGTTGCGCACCGAGTTGACCTGGGTGGTGATCTCGGTCAGCGCGCGGTTGGAATCGTAGTTCAGGCGCAGGGTGGCGGTGATCACCGACACGCCGCTGTTGGACGACGAGGACAGGTAGTCGATGCCCTGCGCCTGGGCGATCGCCCCTTCCAGCGGCTGCGTGATGAAACCGGCCACGGTGGAGGCGTCGGCGCCGTAGTAGGTGGTGGAAATGGTGACCACCGCGTTCTGCGTCTTCGGATACTGGTTGATCGGCAGGCTGAACAGCGAACGCAGGCCCAGCACCACGATCAGCAGGCTGACCACGCTGGCCAGGACCGGCCGCTTGATGAAGATGTCGGTGAAATTCATGGCGCGGTATCCCTTAGTGTTCCTGCGGCGTCGGATTCGGGCTGTTGGCAGGCTGCACCTTGTTGTCGATCACGGCCGGCGTGCCGTTCTTCAGCTTGAGCTGGCCGCTGGTGACCACGGTCTGGCCTTCCTTGACGCCGGTCAGGATGGCCACCTGGTCGCCCCGCGTGGGGCCGGTGGTGACGAACACCTGCTGCGCCACCAGGTGGACGTTGCCCTTGTCATCCTTGAGCGGCTCCTTGGCGTCCGCCGGCGGCGGCGCCAGCACGAACACAGTCGAGCCGTAAGGGTTGTAGGTGATCGAGGTCTGCGGCAGGGTCAGGTATTTCTTGCGCTCGCCCTGGTCCAGGCTGACGTTGGCGAACATGCCCGGCAGCAGCTGGCGCTTGGCGTTGGGCACCGTGGCCTCGACCTGCACGTTGCGGGTGGCGGCGTCGACCTTCGGGCTGATCGCGGTGACCTTGCCGGCGAAGCCCACGCCCGGCCAGGCGTCGCTGGTCAGGCTGAGCTTCTGGCCGATGGACAGGCCGGCCAGCTGTTTCTGCGGCACGAAGAAATCGATATAAACGGTATCGATGGTTTGCAGCGTGACCAGCTTGTCGCCGGGGTTCAGGTACTGGCCGGGATTGACGGCGGTGATGCCCAGCTTGCCGGCGAACGGCGCGCGGATGGTCTTCTTGTCGACCACGGCCTGCTGCTGCGCCACCAGCGCCTTGCGGCTCCTGAGGTCGGCGTCGTCGTTGTCGAGCTGGGCCTGGCTGATGGCCTGGGCGGCGAACTGCAGCTTGTCGCGCTTGAGCACCGTGGCCGACAGGTCGGCGGCCGCCTGCAGCGCGCGCAGCTGGGCGATATCGGCCTCGGCGTTCAGCTCGAACAACACCTGGCCGGCCTTGACCTCGTCGCCCGACTTGAAGCGCACCTGGCGCACCAGGCCGGCGATCTCGGTGGTGACGTCGACGCCGCGCACCGGCACCAGCGTGCCGACCGAAGTCAGCTGAGGTTGCCATTCGGAGACGGTGGCCTTGATCGCGGTGACCACCTGCGCGGTCGGCTTGGGCGAACTGGCGATCAATTTTTTAATCTGCAAATACTTGCCGAACGCCAGCACGACGATCAGTAAAAGGACGCCGCCTATCATGATGAACATACGCTTGGTCATGTATCGTTCTCCTGCTTTTTAGTGTTGTTTGATATGTGCTTACTTGGCGCTGCCGTAGGGTGCGGCCGCCGACACCGCCGTGGCCGCCGGGACGCCGCCGGCGCGGTTCCACCAACCGCCGCCGAGCGCCTGGAACAGCGCCGCCGTGTCCGCATAGCGGGCCGCCTGGGCCTGCACCAGCGCCACGTGGGCTTGCTGGTAGCTGCGCTGCGCGTCCAGCAGCACCAGGTAGCTGATGCCGCCCAGCTTGTACTGCTGGGTGGCCAGCGCCAGCGATTCGGCCGCCAGCGACTCCGCCTCGGCCTGGGCCTTGAGCGAGGCGGCGTCGGCGTCGAGCGCGCGCAGGCTGTCGGCGACGTTCTGGAACGCCGTCAGCACGGTGGCGCGGTACTGGGCCGCCGCCACGTCGTAGGCCGCTTCCGCCGCGCGCCGCTTGGCGCTCAGCGCGCCGCCGTTGAACAGGGGCGCGCTCAGGCCGGCGGCCAGGTTCCAGGCCGTGGTCTCGGCGTCGAACAGTTTGCTGAAGGTTTGCGCCGACGAGCCGTAGCTGCCGCTCAGCGTGAACTGCGGATACTGGGCCGCCGTCGCCACGCCGATCGCGGCGCTGGCCGCGTGCAGCTGTTCTTCGCTGGCGCGGATGTCGGGCCGCTGGCGCACCAGCGCCGACGGCAGCGACACCGGCAGCGATTCCGGCAGGGTCAGCGAGGCCAGGTCGAACTCGGGCATGCCCGCCTCGCTCGGCAGCTTGCCGGCCAGCACCGACAATTGGTGGCGGCTTTGCGCCAGCGCCTTTTCCAGCGGCGGCAAGGTGGCGGCGACCTGCGCCACCTGGTTGCGCTGGGTCAGCAAGGTATTGCGCGGCACGGCGCCGAACTGGAATTGTTTCTCGATCACGCCCTGCTGCTGGTTCAGGGCGTCCAGCACTTCCCGAGTGGCCTTCAGCTGCGCGCGCAGCGAGGCTACGCGGATGGCGGTGGTGACCACGTTGGCGCTCAGCGCCAGATAGGTCGCCTCGACCTGGAAGCGCTGGTAATCGACCTGGGCGCGCGCGCCCTCCAGCGTGCGCCGGGTGGAGCCGAACACGTCCGGCGTGTAGGCGACGTTGACCGAGGCGTTGTACAGATTGAAGACGCCGCCGTTGCCGCTGCCAGCCTCGGACACCTTTTGCCGCGCCACGCCCAGCTGGCCGTTCACGGTCGGATACACCAGGCTGCCGGACTGGGCGTTATAGCTTTCCTGCGCCTGGCGCAGCGCCGCTTCGGCCGCCGCCATATTCGGGTTCTGCTCCAGCGCGCCGCGTATCAGCTGGTCCAGCGCGGGCGAGCGGAACACCGTCCACCACTGCGCCGGAATATCCTGCCCCATCGCGAACTGCTGGGCGGCGCCGCCGATGCCGGCCGAGGCCGCCGTCCGGGCCGCCAGCGGCGTCGGCGTATAACGCTCGCCCGCCGCGGCCGGAGCAGCCGGGGTCTTGAATTCGGGGCCGAGGGCGCAAGCCCCCAGTCCCGCCGCGACCAGTGCCGCCACGCAGGCACGCAGGGCTTGCCGGTGGAATTGCCTGAAGTTCTGTTTTCTCACAAAAAACTCCCGCTGAAGGGTCATGCCAGACCAAAAGGTTAACTGAACTGCACTTTTGGCTGACATATTCGCATTTTTTACGTGCTGAGTGGGTTTTTTGTACGACATTCGCGCCACGAAGCTTGCTGGGCGAAAAAAAACGGGCGGCGCCGTGTCGGCGCAGCCCGTTTTTCAGGGAAGACTGTGAGGGGTGATCAGGCCGCTTCCGCGGTGGCCACCACGCCGTAGGCGCGGTTGACTTCGGTCAGCGAAAAGGCCGATGGGCCGTTGACCACGGAATCGACCGCGCGCTCGCTGCTGCGGTAGGTGATCGGCATCTGGTAGCGGCGCAGCTCATCGGGACTGATCTTGCCGTCCTTGTTGGTGTCGGCGGCCATGTCGACCTTGCCGCTGCCCAGCACGCCATTTTCATCGACGCCCGGCAAAGGATCGGGCGCCACCAGATTGTTGTGGTCGTCGGCGCTGGCGTCGAGGCCGAACTTGGCCTTGAAGAACTGGGTTTCCGGACGCTGCACCAGGCGCTTCAAGCCCTCGTCGAACTGCTTCAACGCCAGCTTCATGCCATCGTCGTCCGACTCCGCCACCGCCTTGACGACCGCGCTGGCCTTGTCGGCCGCGTTGACGGCCTGGATGTGGTCGTTTTGCACCGGCGAATTGAAGCCGGGCAGGGACAGATAGGCGGCGACCGATGCGCTCAAGTCCGCGTTGGTGTCGGCTGCAGGCGTGGCGTTTTTCTTCGGCTCAAGCGTCTTCTCCGCGACCAAGGACGCGGGAAGGGATGCACCACCAATGTTGTTCACCATGATCATAATCGGCTCCTGTTTGACGACGCCTGGAACTGTCGAGCAAAGATAACTTCTACCCCGTCATTCTATCAAGGTTTCGGCAACAATCACCAATTTTAGCGGGCTGTAGAGCGAAAAAGTGTCTTTTTCCCATGCGAAACTTGCGTCATAGCAACGTTTCGATTTGCAAAATTAATCACTCAAAGCCTGCAATAGTTTTTCCCCATGGGGACAGCCCCAACCCGTGCACGCACCCCATCCCGGCGCCGCCTGTTGCGCGCCATTGTTGCCGTTAGTCACGTCCCTGGTTCCCCCCCCCCCTTGCCCTGCAAGGAACCGTACAGCAAGGGATGCAGGAAGCCGACCGGCCGGCCGAGCCGCTAGTTGATCAGCGCCAGCAAACCGGCCCACAAGGGCGCCAGCGCGCTGGTGCCGCCGCAGGCCAGCGCGTGCGGCGCCGACGCCGGAAAGTCCACGTGCTGGGCGCCGTCGCCGACGCCGTCGGTCGAGCCGTTGTCGCCGGCCGCGCACAGGATGGTCACGCCCATCGCGGCGGCGCCGGCGAAGGCTTGTTCGAAGGCGGTCATGGCCTGCCCGGTCCAGGCCGATTCGGGCGCGCCCCAGCTGAGCTTGACGCGCGGCGCCGGCAAGCCCAGCTCGCGATGGCCGCGCGATTGACGCAGCGCAGAGGAATCGCTGATAAAAACGCCCGCCGGCCTTGCTGAAATCTCACAATGGAGATATATTCCCAATTATGAGAAACGAGATCGAATCCCGCCTGGCCCTGCGCCTGGCCGCCCTGCGCGTGGAACGCGCACTGTCGCTGGACGAGCTGGCCGCCGCCAGCGGCATCAGCCGGGCCACGCTGTCGCGCCTGGAACGCGGCGAGAACAGCCCCACCGCAGCCCTGCTGGGCAAGCTGTGCGCCGTGTTCGGCTTGCCGATGTCGCGCCTGATCGCCGAGGCCGAATCCCAGCCGGGCGAGCTGCTGCGCGCCGCCGACCAGGTGCTGTGGCAAGACCCGGCCAGCGGCTTCAAGCGCCGCATGGTGTCGCCGCCGGCGCGCGGCTACGGCGTCGAGCTGGTCGAGGGCTGGCTGCCGCCCGGCGCCCGCATCGACTACGCCAGCGCTTCCGTGCCCGGCATGGAGCAACACCTGTGGCTGCTCGAGGGCGCGCTCGATTACACGCTCGACGGCGTCACCCATCAGTTGCAGGCGGGCGACTGCCTGCGCTTCCACCTGTTCGGCGCCACGCGCTTCTTCTGTCCGGGGCCGTCGCCGGCCCGCTACCTGATCGCCCTATGCCCACCATAATTCAACTCGATGGCGCCGGCCTGCGCCGCCACGCGTCCGGGCTGGCGCAGGTGCTGCGCGACTGCGTTCTGCATGGCGCCAGCGTCGGCTTTCTGCTGCCCTGCCCGCTGGAGGAAGCGCAGGCGTTCTGGCTGGCGCTGGCGCCGCAGGTCGACCGCGGCGAACGGCTGCTGTTGGTCGCGCATGATGCGCACGGCGCCCTGTGCGGCACCGTGCAACTGGTGTTGTGCGGCCTGCCCAACGGCCGCCACCGGGCCGAGATTTCCAAGATGCTGGTTCATTCCTCGGCGCGCCGGCAAGGCGTCGCCCAGGCGCTGATGCGGCATGCATTGGAGCGGGCGCGTACGCTCGGCTGCAAGCTGCTGGTGCTCGACACCTGCACCGGTTTCCCGGCGCAGCGCATGTATGAAAAGCTCGGCTTCGCCGTGACCGGCGCGGTGCCCGACTACGCCGCCCTGCCCGACGGCACGCTGGGCGCGGCCACCTTCATGCACATGCGGTTGTGACCGCCGCGCCACCTTATTGGACAGTCCACCTTGATTAATTGGTCAGGCCACCGTAGAATTGGCTGACCAATTGATCGCAGCCTCACCCTCTTCCCGCATTACACAGATTTTTGACCAACCATGAGCTCGGCGTTCCCCACGCCCTCCTCGCGGTGGCACGGCATACGCGAGGTGTGCCGACCGGCGACCGGCGCAGACCGGCGTTATGCAACTCAATATCTGGAGACAAAAATGCACGTCAACCTACTCAAAGCCGTGGCGGCCGCCACGACCGCCGCCGGTATCGTCCTCACCCTCGCCCTCGCCGGCGGCGGCGCGCAGGCGGCCACCGATCCGCTGCACAACGCCGTCATCAGCGCCAGCTACAACGGCGACGCCGCCGGCATGCTGGGCCTGGACCACGGCTTCAACGCCGAACCGGGCAGCAACGTCAGCGGCCTCGATCCCAACAATCCCGGCGCGGAATTCCTCAGCGCCGACTACCTGCTGGCCTTCGACTTCGCGTCCAACGGCCACCTGACCATCCTCAACAACGGCGCCATCGGCGCCGGCAACTACAGTGCGAGCTTCGATTTCGGCGCCACGCTGGCGGCCCCCATCGCCGGTTTCAGCGTGGTCGACAGCGGCGCCACCAGCGGCGCGCCGGTGCTGACCATCGTCAACAACCACACCATCGCCATCGACCTGAGCGCGGTGAACTGGAACGGCGACTTCAACGCGCTGGAAACGGCCATCGTCTTGCAGGCTGTACCGGAACCGGCCACCGCGTGGATGCTGCTGGCCGGCCTGGCTGGATTGGGCGCACTGGCGCGCCGCCGCAAGCCGCAGCACTAAACCGCCCCCACAACCCAAGGAGCACCATATGAAACGCTACGGTTTCAGGGCGGCGCTACGCCTGTCCCTGCTGATTTCGCTGACCGCGCAGGCGGCAGCGCCGGACGTCGCACTCCAGAGCGCGCCCGCCGACGGCTTTGCCGCCATGGCCGGCGGCACCAGCGGCGGCGCCACGGCGCTGTCGTCCAACATCTACACCGCGACCAACCGCGTGCAGCTGCTGGCGGCCATCAAGCATGGCGGCGCCGCGCCCAAGATCATCAAGCTGAGCGGCACCATCGACATGAGCGAAGGCGTGCCTTACGCGAACACCGGCGACCAGGCGATACGCGGCCTGATACGCCTGCCCAGCAACACCACGCTGATCGGCGACGGCGCGGCGTCGGGCATCATCAACGGCCACATCGTCGTCGCCAACGTCTCGCAGGTGATCATCCGCAACCTGAAGATCGTCAATCCCTGCGACGCCGGCCCGATCTGGGATCCGACCGACGGCGCGCTGGGCAACTGGAACTCGGCCTACGACGGCATCGGCGTCAGCGGCTCGGACCACATCTGGATCGACCACAACACCTTCACCGACGGCGCCATGAGCGACGACCTGCTGCCGGTCGAGAACGGCCAGCCCAAGCAGTGCCACGACGGCGCGCTCGACATCACCCACGCTGCCGACTACGTGACGGTGTCGTACAACGTCTTCGGCCAGCACCGCAAGAACAACCTGATCGGCTCCAGCGACAGCGCCAGCGCCGACAGCGGCAAGCTGCGCGTCAGCTTCAGCAACAATGTGTTCCGCGACATCGTCAGCCGCGCGCCGCGCGTGCGCTACGGCCAGGTCCACGTGTACAACAACTACTTCGCCGGCAGCAAGTCGCATCCGGCCTACCCGTACGAATACAGCATAGGCGTGGGCCAGGCGGCGCAGATCCTGTCCAACAACAACGTGTTCGAGATCGCCGGCCCGCGTACCCTGCGTTGCGACGACGTGGTCGAGCCGATCGGCGGCACCGTGCCGGGCGCCTTCAAGGACAGCGGCTCGATGCTGAACGGCGCGCCGCTGGCCGGCTGCTCGACGCCGGACAGCGTCGCCTACAGCGTGCCCTATGCCTACGCGGCGCGGCCGCTGGCGCTGGTCAAGGCCAACGTGCTGGCGCAGGCCGGCGGCGGCAAGCTGAGCACCGCCATCAGCGGCAGCGGCAACGTCACGCCCGACGTCAGCGTGATGCTCACTTGCCCGCCGTCCGGCCTGTATTTCTGCGACGACTTCCAGAGCGGCAGCTCGGCCAACTGGAAGCTGCTGCCGGTGGCCGGCGCCAACGGCAGCTTCAGCGTCAAGGCCGAAAGCGTGGGCGGCGCCAATATGATGATGCAGTACACGGCGGCCACCACCGGCGGCGTGCTGGCGCTGCTCAATCCCGCGGCCATGAGCGGCGTGCCGTCCGCCGACTACTACGTCGAGGCCCGCATCAAGCCCCTGACCAACAGCACCACCGGCAACAAGCAGCTGTACCTGATCACCCGCTACAAGGACGCCGCCAACTGGTACGGCGGCGGCCTCAACGTGCAGAACAGCACCGCCAGCACGCAGGTCGAAATCGCCAGGATGCTGGCCGGCTCCCTGTCGCGCCCCAAGCAGGTGAAGAAGCCGATCGCGCTGGACGCGCAGTTCTACACGGTGCGCTTTGAAATGATAGGCGCCGCGCTGACCGTCTACCTGGACGGCGAGGCGCTGGGCACGGTGACCGACGCCGCCTTCGCGGAGCGCGGCCAGGTCGGCCTGTACACCGCCAACAAATCGTTCCAGATCGACGACGTGCGCATCGGCGATCCGGCGCTCAAGCCTTCGCAGCTGACGCTCAACCCCGCCACGCTCGGCTACTCGGCCGAAGTGGGCGACGCGCCGCTCGGCGTCAACGTCACCGCCGTCAAGCCGGACGGCGCGCTGGAGGGCTTCAGCGTCAGCTCCAGCAACCCGGCGGTGGCGGCGGTGGCCATCAACGGCACGGTGCTGACGGTCACGCCGGTCGGAGCCGGCAACGCCAGCATCGTCGTCACCAGCGATTCCGATCCGACCCTGCAGCGCACCATCGCGGCCACCATCAGCCCGCGGTTCGTGCAACCGGTGCAGACCTATCCGCTGACCGGCGCCGCCCTGCCCTCGAACACCGGCAGCGCCAACATCGACGCCTCGCTCAGGCTGACCTTCGATACGCCGCCGACGCTGGGCAGCAGCGGCAGCATCCGCATCTTCCGCAGGTCCGACGACGCGCTGGTCGACGTGATACGCCTGAGCGGCGAGACCGACATCCTGGGCTACGCCGGCCAGCCGGCCATCCGCAAGGTCAACACCACGCCGGTCAGCATCAGCGGCTGCACGGTGACGATCAAGCCGCACAGTAACAAGCTAGCCTACGGCACCGAGTACTACGTCGCCATCGCCAACGGCGTGTTCAACGGCGCCACGCTGGGCGGCGTGCCGTTCGCCGGGATCGGCAAACTGGGCGACTGGTGGTTCACCACGCGCGCCGCCGGCCCGGGCGCCGGCCGCACCAGCCTGACCGTGGGCGCCGCCGACGACGCCGACTTCAACACCGTGCAGGCGGCGCTGAACTACGCGATGAAAGAACTGGGCGCCAACGATCCGCTGACCATCACCGTGCGCAACGGCAGCTACAACGAGCTGCTTTACCTGCGCGGCAAGAACAACCTCACCTTGACGGGTGAAAGCCGCGACGGCGCCGTGATCCAGTACGCCAACTACGACACGCTCAACACCGGCTCCGGCGCCAGCCAGGCCAACGGCGACAGTTCCACACCGGCCGGCGGGCGCGCGGTGATGCTGGTCGAAGCGGCCGACATGCTGACCCTCGACACGCTGACGCTGAAGAACACCACGCTGCGCTCGGGCGCCATTTCGGCCCAGGCGGAAACGATCTACTTCAATAGCGACAGCGGCCGGCTGGTGGCGAACAACGCCAACTTCTACAGCGAGCAGGATACGCTGAACCTGAAAGGCTACGCCTGGTTCTATCACGCGCTGGTGGCGGGCAATGTGGACTTCATCTGGGGCGGCAGCCGCGCCGCGCTGTTCGAGGAAAGCGAGATCCGCTCGGTGGGCGACACCGCCAACGCCAGCAGCGGCGGCTACGTGCTGCAGGCGCGCGTGGCCAACGCCGGCGACAAGGGCTACGTCTTCCTCAACAGCAGCCTGACGCACGGCGCCGGTCCCGGCCCGCTGCACGGCGACGTGCCGGCCGGCGCGACCTACCTGGCGCGCAGCCCCGGCGGCACGGCCACCTGGGACAACGTCGCCTTCATCAACACCAGGATGGACGCGCACGTGGCCGCCGCGGGCTGGGCCGGCGCCGGCGTGAACGGCCAGCCCGCGCCCAACCCGGGGGCGCCGACCGCCGCCAGCGGCTGGCGCGAATACGGCAGCACCACGCTGGCCGGCGTGCCGATCAACCTGGCGGCGCGCGTCGGCGGCTTCCAGCTGAGCGCCAGCGACGTCGCAGCCGGCTTCGCCGACCGCGCCAAGGTGTTCGCCGCCTACAACGGCGGCGCCGGCTGGAACCCCCAGCCATAGCATCTGTCATCGAGCCGTCACAAGCTTGGGGTAGGATATCGCCGGCGCATGGTAGGCTGTGCGCGACCATCCTTCCCAACCTGACGACGAACCAACATGACAAAGAAACTGTCCCTGCCCGCACTCGTAATCGCGACCTCCTGCCTGGCGCTGCACGCCGCGCACGCCGCCGCTCCCGCCGCCAGCGCCGCCTCGGCCCTGCCGAAACTGGTGGTGGTGCTGGTGGTGGACGGCCTGCCGAACGAGCAGGTGCAGCGCTACCGCGACCAGTTCGGCCAGGGCGGCCTGCGGCGCATGCTGGACCAGGGCGCGTCGTTCAGCAACGCGCACCAGGCGCACGGCATCACCGTCACCGCGATCGGCCACAGCGCCGTGCTGACCGGCGCCTACCCGTATGTGCACGGCGTGATCGGCAACAACTGGATCGATCCCGTCACGAAAAAATCGGTGTACTGCACCGAGGACACCAACTACACCTACATCGGCGAAGAGACCAGGCCGAGCGACGGCACCGCGCCGACCCGCCTGAAGGTCGACACGCTGGGCGACCAGCTGCGCTACGCCACCGGCAGCCGCAGCAAGGTGGTCACCGTCTCCGGCAAGGACCGCGGCGCGATTCTGCTGGCCGGCAAGACCGGCACCGCCTATATGTACATGGACAAGAGCGGCAATTTCGCCAGCAGCACCTTCTACATGAAGGCGCATCCGGCCTGGGTCCAGCAATACCAGGCCGGCAAGCCGCAGGACCGCTACTACGGCAAGTCGTGGACGGCGCTGCTGCCCGAGGCGGCCTACGCCGCCGACGCCAGCGAAGACCTGAACCAGGTCAAGGCCGGCACCCACAACCGCCTGCCCTACACCTACTACAGCGAAAGCGGCGAGATCGACGCCGGCTACTACAACCGCCTGAAGACCGGCCCCTTCCTCGACCAGCTGACGCTGGACTTCGCGCGCGCCGCGGTGGAAGGCGAAAACCTCGGCCGCAATCCGGCCGGCGTGCCGGACCTGCTGGGCGTGAGCCTGTCGGCGCACGACTACGTCAACCACGCCTTCGGACCGGAAAGCAAGATGTCGCACGACCACCTGCAGCGCGTGGACCGCATGCTGGCCGACTTCTTCAACTACCTCGACAAGCGGGTCGGCATGGACAATGTGCTGGTGGTGCTGACCGCCGACCACGGCTTTCCGAACACGCCCGAGTTCTCGCGCACCCAGCACATCGACGCCCAGCGCATCGACGGCAACAAGCTGATGAAAGCGCTGGACCAGCACCTGTCGGAAAAATTCGGCGGCGCCAAACTGCTCAGCGCCTGGTCGCTGCCCAACATCCACCTGGACAACGCGCAGATCGACAAGAGCGGCCTGAAACGCGAGGACGTGGAAACCGCCGCCGCCCGCTTCCTGCTGGCGCAGAACGGCATCGTCGAAGCCTATACCCGCACCCAGCTCGAAAGCGGCGCCGCCAACACCACCCGCATCGCCACGCTGATGCGGCGCGCCTGGAACCGCGAAGTATCGGGCGACCTGATGGTGGTCACCAAGCCTTACTGGTACTTCGGCACCGGCAGCAGCGGCACCTCGCACGGCTCGCCGTACGCCTACGACACCAACGTGCCGCTGATGATCATGGGCAAACGCTGGATCAAGCCGGGCGCCTACGGCCAGTATGCGGAAGTGGTCGACATCGCGCCGACCTTGGCCAACCTGCTGCACGTGCGCCCGCCGGCCGGCGCCGAAGGCCGCGTGCTGACCGAGACGCTGCGCTGAGTTAGTAGCATATTGATATTAGAAAATAATATATAGGCAAGATTATTAAATAGTGATACTTTGTCATTTCTCACAACAAAGATGGGGAAATGATGAACAAAATCGCATTCGCAGTACTCGCTCTGGTCGCCGGCGTCGCTAACGCCGGCGTGTTGTACAACAATGGCCCGGTGGTCGACGGCGACGGCAAGTCCATCCTGGCGCCGGACGCCTCCACCATCGGCTTCGGCAACCAAAGCGCGGTCGGCAATTTCGTCGCGGACGACTTCAACGTCACGGCCGGCAAGAGCTGGAACGTGTCCAGCCTGAGCTTCTACGGCTACCAGACCAACGCCGGCCAATTCAGCTTCACCTCGGCCACCTGGAGCATCGTCTCGGGCGACGACGTCAACAACGGCACGGTGGTGGCATCGGGCACCGACGCCGTCACCAACGGCGGCCTGGCCGGCTATCGCGTCACCGGGAGCACCGTCGACAACAAGCAGCGCGGCATCTACCAGATCGACGCGGACATCAGCGACATCACACTGGGCGCCGGCCACTACTGGCTGACCTGGGGCGTGACCGGCACCGCCGCCTCCGGCCCATGGCAGCCGCCGACGTCCGACGGGCGTGAAGGCAACGCGCTGCAGGCTGGCGGCGGCGATCCGTTCGCCACCCTGGTCGACGACGGCAGCGGCTTGTCGGTGGAACTGCCGTTCGCCGTCAACGGCACCATCGCCGCCGTGCCGGAACCGGAAACCTACGCCATGCTGCTCGGCGGCCTGGGCCTGATTGGGCTGGCGCGCCGCCGCGCGCGCCGCGGCTGACCTGCCTTCAGATCAGGGCGACGGCGCGCGCCCGTCCGCGCCGTCATTAACAGATTGGTATGGCAAAACGCAAATAAGTTATCGCAGGTGGAAGTGCTTCCAGTTATAGTGGGCGTCGATAGTTAACTCCGATGATGACGCCATGAATAAATACGGTTTGCTGCTGGCTGCTTTCAGTGTGATCGCCTCCCCTTGCTTTGCGGCCGCGCCGCGCGCCACCACCGCCACCGGCGTGGTCGAGGGCACGTTGGAGGCCTCCGGCGTCACGTCGTACAAAGGGATACCGTTCGCCGCGCCGCCGGTCGGCGCCTTGCGCTGGAAGGCGCCGCAGCCGGCGCAGAAGTGGCGCGGCGTGCGCAAGGCCGACCACTTCGGCCCGCGCGCCATGCAGCTGCCGCTGTTCGGCGACATGGTGTTCCGCTCCGGCGGCATCAGCGAAGACTGCCTGTACCTGAACGTCTGGACGCCCGCCAAATCGGCCAAGGACAAGCTGCCGGTGCTGGTCTACTTCTACGGCGGCGGCTTCGCCGCCGGCGACGGCTCCGAACCGCGCTACGACGGCGCCAGCATGGCCGCCAAGGGCATCGTCACGCTGACCGTCAACTACCGGCTCAATATCTTCGGCTTCCTGGCCCACCCGGAACTGACGGCCGAATCGCCACACAAGGCATCCGGCAACTACGGCCTGATGGACCAGGCGGCGGCGCTGCAATGGGTGGCGAAGAATATCGCGGCCTTCGGCGGCGATCCGGCGCGCGTGACCATCGCCGGCGAATCGGCCGGATCGTGGTCGGTCAGCGCGCAGATGATATCGCCGCTGGCCAAGGGGCTGATCGCCGGCGCCATCGGCGAGAGCGGCGCGCTGCTCGGCCTGGACGCCCCGCTGCCGCTGGCGCTCGCGGAAGGCAAAGGCGCCGGCTTCGCCGAGAAAATCGGCGCGCCCACGCTGGCCGCGCTGCGCGCCATGCCCGCCCGGCAGCTGCTGGAAACCCTGAAGCGGCCCGACGCGCCGTGGTTCTCCGATATCCAGGACGGCTACGTGCTGCCACGCAGCCCGCTCGAGATGTACGCCGCAGGCCAACAGGCCAAGGTGCCGCTGCTGGCCGGATGGAATTCGCAGGAAGGCTACTACAGGCAGATATTCGGGGACAACGAGCCGACGCAGGAGAACTTCAACAAAGCGCTGCAGGCGATGTACGGCGAGCGCGCCGGCGCCGCGCGGCAAGCCTACAGCGGCGACCCGATGCAGGCCGCCACCGATCTCGCCGGCGACCGGTTCATCGCCCACGGCACCTGGAAATGGATAGACACGCATGTCCGCACCAGCGGGCAGCCGGTCTATCGCTACTACTATTCGCACCCGCGTCCGGGCCAGACCGGCGCCGGCCATTCGGTCGAAATCGAATACGCGCTGGGTAACCTGAAAGCCAATAAAGTCTATGCGTGGACCGCCGACGATTACGCGCTGTCGGCGCAGATGCAGGACTACTTCGCCAACTTCATCAAGACCGGAAACCCCAACTGCGCCGGCCTGCCGGAATGGCCGCGAGCCAGCAACGGCAAGGGTTCCCGCCTGATGCGGCTGGACCTGCCGGCGGCCGCGATGAGCGCCACCGACGACGCCCACCACGCTTTCCAGGACCAGCAGCGGCCAGGCAAATAAGCAGGAATGAAAACTGCCACTTAGTTTGTATTTTATTGTATCGCATGGTAATTCTTTGAAAAGTTGCTATACACTAGCTTCCTTTATTCGGGAAATCATCGGGAATACAAACTATGCGCAAGACCATCGGCTTCTTCGCCCTTTGCTTGACAGCGTCCGCATTTGCGGCGGAGCCATTCGACGACAAGTTCCGCCAACTGGACGAAGTCCTCCCCTCCGCCAACAGCTACCGCACCGCCTCCGGCGCACCCGGCGCCGCCTACTGGCAGCAACGCGCGGACTACACGATCCGCGCCACGCTCGACGAAGCCAAGCACGCCATCACCGGCAGCGAGCAAATCAACTACCACAACAACTCGCCCGACACGCTGAGCTACCTGTGGGTGCAGCTCGACCAGAACATCTACAAAAAAGATTCCGACGCCCGCATGATGCTGACGCAGCCTTCGCGCGAGGCATGGGCCAAGCCGCGCACGCCGGAAGACGGCTACAAGTTCGAAGGCATGCGCGGCATCCTGGCCGGCCGCGAATTCGACGGCGGCTACAACATCAAGTCGGTGGCGGCCGGCGGCCAGCCGCTGAAGTACACCATCAACCGCACCATGATGCGCATCGAACTGCCGGCGCCGTTGAAGCCGGGCCAGAGCTTCGCCTTAGATATCGACTGGTCGTATAACATCAACGAACAGCAGGTGCTGGGCGGCCGTTCCGGCTACGAGCACTTCGACGCCGACAAGAACGACCTGTTCGAAATCGCCCAGTGGTATCCGCGCATGGCGGCCTACTACGACGTGACGGGCTGGCAGCACAAGCAGTTCCTGGGCTCCGGCGAATTCACGCTGGAATTCGGCGACTACGACGTGCAGCTGACCGTCCCGGCCGACCACGTGGTGGCCTCCACCGGCGAACTGCAGAACCCCAACGACGTGCTGTCCGCGGCGCAGCGCGACCGCCTGGCCAAGGCCAGGACCGCGTCCGCGCCGGTGGTCATCGTGTCGCAGGAAGAGGCCGAGAAGGCCGAGAAGTCCGTCAGCACCGCGTCCAGGACCTGGCACTTCAAGGCCGCCAATGTGCGCGACTTCGCCTGGGCCTCCAGCCGCAAGTTCATCTGGGATGCGCAGGGCTTCAAGAAGGATTCCACCAACGTGATGGCGATGTCCTACTATCCGAAGGAAGGCAATCCGCTGTGGGGCAAGTACAGCACCCAGGCCATCATCCACACCATCGACCAGTACAACAAGTACAGCTTCGACTATCCCTACCCGAGCGCGATCTCGGTCAACGGCCCGGTCGGCGGCATGGAGTATCCGATGATCTCCTTCAACGGCCCGCGTCCGGCCAAGGACAAGAAGACCGGCGCCCTGACCTGGTCGCAGCAGACCAAGTATGGCCTGATCGGCGTGATCATCCACGAGGTCGGCCACAACTACTACCCGATGATCATCAACTCGGACGAGCGCCAGTGGACCTGGATGGATGAAGGCCTGAACACCTTCGTGCAGTACCTGGCCGAACAGGCATGGGAGAACAACTACCCGTCGCGCCGCGGCGAGCCGCGCAACATCGTCGACTACATGCGCAGCCAGAACCAGGTGCCGATCATGACCAACTCGGAGTCGCTGCTCCAGTTCGGGAACAACGCCTACGCCAAGCCGGCCACCGGCTTGAACATCCTGCGCGAGACCATCCTGGGCCGCGAGCTGTTCGACTACGCCTTCAAGGAATACGCGCGCCGCTGGAAGTTCAAGCGCCCTACCCCGGCCGATTTCTTCCGCACCATGGAAGACGCTTCCGGCACCGACCTTGACTGGTTCTGGCGCGGCTGGTTCTACACCACCGACGCGGTGGACATCAGCATCGACGGCATCAGCGAATACGGCGTGAGCACCAAGGACCCGGAAAAGGAAAAGGCATGGAAGAAGGCGCAGAAGGAAGCGCAGCCGGTTTCGATTTCCGAACAGCGCAACAAATCGCTGCCGAAACGCCTGGACGCGCATCCGGAGCTGAAGGACTTCTACAACGAGCATGACGAGTTCACCGTCACCAACAAGGACCGCAACACCTACGCCGAGGCGATCGAGAAGCTGGAGCCGTGGGAGAAGAAGCTGCTGGACCAGGGCAAGCACCTGTACCTGGTGGACTTCTCGAACGTCGGCGGCATGGTGATGCCGCTGATCCTGGAGGTGGAACTCAAAAGCGGCAAGAAGTACATCGAGCGCATTCCGGCCGAAGTATGGCGCTACTCGCCGAAGAAGATCACCAAGTTGATCGTCACCGACGAGCCGATGGTGGGCTTGACCCAGGACCCGTTCTGGGAAACCGCCGACATCGACACCAGCAACAACAGCTGGCCGCGCAAGGTGACGCAGTCGCGCGTGGAACTGTTCAAGACGGAGCGTGACCGTATCAACCTGATGCGCGACTTCAACACGCCGCTCAAGGGCAAGGGCGACAAGTCGTCCAGGGACGCGTCGTCCGAATGATGCTGCGCGCCTTGCGCCTGATCGTGGCAGCCGTGCTGGCGTTCGCCGGCACGGCTGCGAACGCCCATAATTTTCACATGGGCATAGCCGACATCAGCTACAACGACCGCACCGGCAACACCGAAATCGTGCACACCTACACGGCGCACGACGTGGCGCTGCTGCTGACGAATCTCTACGGCCGCAACTTCGATCTCGGCCGGGCGGACAGCGAAGCGCCGCTGCGCCGCTACGTCGAACGGCAGTTCTACCTGGAGGGCCCGGACCGCCAACGCCTGCCGCTGCACTGGGTGGGCGTGAAGGCGGACGCCGACAGCGTCGTCATCTTCCAGGAGATCGAAGGCAAAAAACTGGCGCCCGCCACGCGCATCCACAACGCCTTGCTGATCGACTTCCTGCCATCTCAAAAGAACACAGTCAACCTGCAAGCCGATGGCCCCGTCCAGACTCTCATCTTCGATCAAGGCAGCATCGATCAAATCACCCATTAAGTACCTGCTGCTGTTTGCGCTAGGCTCGGCGCAGGCGGACGACCAGATCCTGCAACGGGTGCTGGTCGAAGGTTCGCGCGGCAATCAGCTGGGCGTGGCCGATGCCGCCAGCGCCGGCAGCATCTCGCAGCAGGAACTGGCCGCGCGCACCGTCTACCGTCCCGGCGAGCTGCTCGAAGCGGCGCCCGGCCTGATCGTCAGCCAGCACAGCGGCGAGGGCAAGGCCAACCAGTTCTACCTGCGCGGTTTCAACCTCGATCACGGCACCGACCTGCGCACCAGCGTCGACGACATGCCCGTCAACCAGCGCAGCCACGCGCACGGCCAAGGCTGGACCGACTTGAACTTCCTGATCCCGGAACTGGCGGTGCGGCTCGACTACAAAAAAGGCCCCTACTCCGCCGGCGAAGGCGATTTCGCCTCGGCCGGCACGGCGTCAGTGGTGTACGCCAACCGCCTGCTGCAGGGCGTGGCCAGCGTATCGGCCGGCCAGAACGGCTACGGCCGCGCGCTGCTGGCCGACTCGCTGGACGCCGGCCAGGGCAGCCTGCTGTACGCGCTCGAAGTGCTGCACAACGACGGCCCCTACACGCATCCGGACGACTACCAGAAGCTGAACGCGGTGCTGCGCTACAGCGAGGGCTACGCCAACAACGGCTACAGCGTCAGCCTGATGGCCTACCGCGCCGACTGGAACGCGACCGACCAGATACCGCTGCGCGCCGTGCGGGACGGCCAGCTCGCCCGCGACGACGCCATCGATCCGACCGACGGCGGCAGGTCGCACCGCTACAGCCTCTCCGGCGGCTGGCGCCGCACCGGCGAGGACAGCGCCTCGAGGGTCAATGCCTACATGATCGCCAACCAGCTGGACCTGTACTCCAACTTCCGCTACTTCATGGACGACCCGCTGCACGGCGACCAGTTCGCGCAGCCGGACAAGCGCGTCACCAGCGGCGTCAACGCGAGCCACAGTTGGCACCAGCACACGGCTGGCGGCAACAGCGCCACCACCATCGGCATCGAGCTGCAAAACGATAATATCTTTAACGGTTTGCTGAACACGCAGGCGCGCCGGCCGCTCGCCGTCGTGCGGCGCGATCACATCGTCGAATCCAGCGCCGGCCTGTACCTCGAGAACAGCACGCGCTGGAACGGCGCCTTGCGCACCGTGGCCGGCGCGCGCATCGACAGCTACCGCTTCGACGTCCGCAGCGACCTGGCGGCCAACTCCGGCAAGGCCGGCGACCATCTGCTCAGTCCGAGCCTGAGCCTGATCTACGGCCCGTGGCGGACGGCCGAACTGTACGCCAACATCGGCAACGGCTTCCACAGCAACGACGCGCGCGGCACCACCATCGGCGTCGATCCCAGGACCGGCGCGGCGGCCGACAAGGTCACACCGCTGGTGCGTTCGCGCGGCATGGAGCTGGGCGCGCGCAGCAGCTGGCTGCCCGGCTTGCAATCGTCGCTGTCGGCGTACCGGCTGGATTTCGATTCGGAGCTGAGCTTCGTCGGCGACGCCGGCGGCACCGAGGCGGGCCGGCCCAGCCGCCGCTACGGCGTGGAAGTCTCGAACTACTACAAGCCGCTGAAATGGCTTTCGGTGGACCTGGACCTGGCCTACGCGCGCGCCCGCTCGCGCGATGAACATCCGGAAGGCGCCTACATCCCCGGCGCCATCGAAGGCACCGGCCAGCTGGCGCTGACCGTGGACGGCGGCGGCCCTTATTCGGCCTCGCTGAAGCTGCGCTACTTCGGCCCGCGCCCGCTGATCGAGGACAACAGCGTGCGCTCGAGGCCCAGCCTGACCTTGAACGGCCGCTTCGGCTGGAAGCTCCGCAAGGGCCTGGCGCTGGAACTGGAAGCCTTCAACCTGGCCAACCGCCGCGACTCCGCCATCGACTACTACTACCCGTCGCAGCTGAAGGGCGAAGCGGCGCCGGTCAACGACATCCACTTCCATCCCATCGAAGCGCGCTCTTTGCGGGCGACGCTGGTCAGGAACTTCTAGCCAGCATCGGGAACCCGCGCTGGTGCCACACCGGATAGGCTGGCGACACGTCGCTGGCCTGCTCCAGCAGCGCGTTCTGTTGCGCGCTCAGGCGCCAGCCGGTGGCGCCGATGTTGTCGATCAGCTGCTGCTCGTCGCGTGCGCCGATGATCACGCTGGAGATGGTCTGCTTCCCCAGCAGCCAGTTCAGCGCCACTTGCGGGATGGTCTTGCCGGTTTGCTCGGCCACGACATCGAGCGCGTCGACGATGCGGAACAGGCGCTCCTCCTCGAAGCTTGGCCCGGTGCCGGCGATGTCGTGCGCGCGCGTGCCCGGCTTGGCCGGCTGTCCACGGCGAATTTTTCCGGTCAGCTTGCCCCAGCCCAGCGGGCTCCAGACCATCGCGCCGACGCCCTGGTCTTCCGCCAGCGGCATCAACTCCCATTCGTAGTCGCGGTTCAGCAACGAGTAGTAGACCTGGTGCGCGACGTGGCGCGGATAGCCGTAGCGCTCCGACACCGCCAGTGATTTCATCAGGTGCCAGCCGGAGAAGTTGGAGCCGCCGACATAACGCACCTTGCCCGAGCGGACCAGCTGGTCCAGCGTAGACAGGGTTTCCTCAACCGGGGTGTTGTTGTCCTGGCCGTGCAGTTGCAGCAGGTCGATATGCTCGACCTGCAGCCGTTGCAGGCACTGGTCGACCGCTTCGATCAGATGCTGGCGCGACGAGCCGAAATCGTTGGCGCCGGGGCCGGACGGGAAAGTGACTTTGGTGGAGATCAGCAAGCGGTTGCGCTTGCCCTTGATGGCCTGGCCGAGGATCTGTTCCGCCAGCCCGTCCGAATAGACGTCGGCCGAATCGAACATCGATACGCCGTGTTCGAGGCAGACATCGATCAGGCGGGAGGCGCCGCCTGCGTCCGTGCTGCCCCAGGCTTTGAAGAAGTCGTTGCCGCCGCCAAAAGTGCCGGTGCCAAAACTGAGTTCCGGCACGCGCAAGCCGGATTTTCCGAGACGGTTATGATCCATCGCTACCCTCCAATAAGTGAGTCTGGATTGTAGCGTGGATCAATCGACCGCAGCGCCGGTCAGAATTCTTCCCACTCATCCTTGCTGGCGGCAGCGCTGGCTTTCAGCTTCGTCGGCGCGGCCGCCGGCTGGGGCGCGGCCCTGCTCGCCGGCGCGCCGCTTCCACCGCCGCGTTCAAGGCCAGGATGTTGGTCTGGAAGGCGATGCCGTCGATGACCGAAATGATGTCGGCGATCTTGCGCGACGCTTCATTGATCGAAGATGCCACCCACCGAGGCAAGCAGCATGTGGTCAGGGGCGTCATGGGTCGAGGTGGCTACTCGGTGTGCCAACGCACAGCGGCGGCGTTGAAACGACGCCAGAATACAGGCATGGAAACCTCGCCCACACGCAGCAAGCCGCCGCCCGCCGCCTATGCCCTGCACCGTCAGATGCGGGCGGTGCAGCGCTGCATGGCGGCGGCAACGGTGGAGGAATCGATCAGGGCGACCAGATGGGCGAGCGCCTGGTACAGGCTGGTGCAACGCAAGCTGGATCAGCTCCAGCATGCGCCCAGGTACAGGCATTAGGCGGGGATGTAGCAGCCGCCGGCATGGCGTTCCATGGCGTCGCGGTCGAGCACGACCACGGTGCCGCGGCGGCATTCGATCATGCCTTTTTCCTGCAGCTTGCCGGCGCAGCAGGTGATGCTTTCGCGCCGCACGCCCAGCAGATTGGCGATCGCTTCCTGGGTGACCTTCAATTCATTCGACAGCGAGCGGTCCAGCCGTTCCAGCAGCCAGCGGCACAAGCGCTGCTCGATGCTGCCGTGGCGGGCGCCGGCCACCGTCTGCGCCAGCTGTGCGAACAGCGCGCTGGTGTGGCGCATCAGCTGCTGGGCCAGTGCGCCGCCGTCGAAGAAGGCCGAGCGCAACACCGAGGCGCGGATGCGGTAGCCGTAGCCGGCGCTCTGCACCACGGCCGAGCAGTTGGCGCGCTCGCTGTCATACATCGACACGCCGACCACGCCGTCGCGGCCGACCACGCCGATCTCGGAGGCGCCGCCGTCTTCCGTCACGAATTGCAGCGAGACGATGGCGTTGGTGGGGAAGTAGGCGTATTCCATCTTGTCGCCGAAGTCGAACAGGTGTTTGCCCGCTTCCAGCGGCACCAGTTCCAGGTGTTCGAACAAACTGATCAATTCTTCACGCGACAAGGCGCGCAGCAAATCGTTCTGCTGGGCGCCGGTCAGGCTGACGACCGGTGCGGATGCTGCTGCCTGCGTGGAGCGCACTGCTCGATGCGATACGGAAGGATGAGTAGCATGGTACATGGCGAGCCTCTTGGGGGGTTGTTTATCGTTGCGACCTGATGAACAACACTATATCCGCGCCATATGCGGTCGATTATAGGAGCACGGACGGGCCATATGTAGGCTGGGAACATAGGGCGATGTGGTCCCTGTCCTACGGCGGTCGGCATCCGCCTAAGCCCGACCGCCCCTTCAGAGCTTGAATTTGAAGCGTGACGCCTGTTCCAGCAGGCGCTCGTCGCGGCTGCGCAGACGGCCGGGATTGCGGCGATGTTCCGGCTCGGCAACCACGCGCTGGATCACCGTGTCGGCCACGCCGCGCTGGCTGAGATAGGCGGTCGCACTGTCCGGACCTTTACGATCAGCAACTTCAATGCCGGCTTCGACGACTTCGGCGCCGACATAGTCGGGACGGAAAGTATGGGTGGTGGACATTGCGGCCTCCGGCGGTGTATGCATGGATGGGCACCAAGCGCCATTGTATAACCGCATGGCGCGCAGCGCCGACTTGTAAAGAAGTATCCGCGCTGCAGCGCAACACCGGTGGCCCCTGCGCCTGGGTGCGAGCGCCCCGCAGCCCCGGTTGCGGCGGCGCAGCATGACAAGCCGGGGCCGCACGCAAAAGCCACAGACGCGGCAAGTTGCCATAAATACTCACCAATTATCACCGTGAATTGATAAAATAATGACAAGCCACGTTACCCGGCTGACGGGCGCGCGGTTTTGGTCGACGGCACCCCATCCACGATTAAACGGAGGCATCCATGCGGACACACGCAGTCTCGCAATACACCCCTCTGGCCATAGGCGCGGCCCTTGCGCTTCTGAGCCCGGCGGCCCTGGCCCAGGTCAGTTCCATGACCGCGACAACCACCTACTCGATGGACGGCGGACCGTCCAGCACGCTAACCTCCAGCTACCCATCCCTGAGCTATGTGGATGTGCTCGACTTCAGCAGCTCGGCGACCAGCAGCACCGGCCTGCACAGCTACGGCAGCACCTCCGGCAACTTCGGCAGCCGCGCTTCCGGCACCGGGACCTATCAGGTGCAAGCAGCTTTAACATCATTGAATCGTTCACCAACACCGGGCCGACCGCGCAGACCGGCACCTTCCATTTCAGCATCACGCCGGGCATCCTGCAAAACACCGTCAACAGCCCGCTCACCGGCGGCAACTACGTCGAAGCGGGACTGAACTTCGATATCAAGCGCGACGGCAATTCCATCTGGGGCAGCGGCGCCGCGCTCAAGACCGACGCCAGCGGCACCGCCTACACCAGTAGCGGCGACGGCACGCTGTATGCCGGCGGCGGCATGATGTACAACGTACTGGGCGGATCGCACGACATCGACCTGGGCGTGATCAACGCCGGCCAGACCATCGAGCTCAGCTACACCCTCAGCACCTATGCCAACGGCGACGCGCCGGCCGGCCCGCCGCAGCTGGTGCCGGCCCAGACCTTCGTGGTGCCGGACGGCTGGTATATGGAAGGGCCGTGCAAGGACGGCTATGGCGGCTATGGCGGCTACGGCAACCTGTGCTCGCAATATCAACCCGGCGACGTGGTGGAGATACCGGAGCACTGGTTGAGCGGCAATCCAGGCGGCTCGCAGGCCAGCAGCGGCGATCCCTTCCATGTCGACCTGGCAGGCACCGACTACCTGGTCAACCACTACGGCCAGAACTACCAGGGGTATGTTTCGCTGGACCCGGTGCCCGAACCGAACCAGTATGGGATGATGTTAGGCGGCATCGGCATCCTCGCCTGGCTGGGACGGCGCCGGCGGCCGGCCGAAACGGCCGGCCGCTAGGCCAGTTGCGCCTCCAGCGCCTCGACCAGTTGCAGCGCCATCTGCCGCTGGTCGAAGCCGCGGTAGCGCTGCGCGAACGCCTGCGCCGCCTGACGCCATCCCGCTTCGTCCAGCAGGCGGCGCACCTGGCGGCGCCAGTCGGTCGGCCGCGCCAGCAGCGCGGCGTTGAGACCGGCGCCGTGGCGCTCGACCTGGCGCGACATCAGGAACTGCTCGGCCTGCATCGGCAGCAACAGCACCGGCACGCCGGCCAGCAGCGCCTGCACCAGCGTCGCCTCGCCGCCATGGCAGACGCATAGCGCGGCCTCGCGATACGCCTCCTGCAACGACACCGGCGCGCGCGCGTAGCGCAGCAAGGGGCTGCTGACCGGCGGCGGCCGTCCGGCGGCGATTTCCGGCAAGTAGCACAGCACCCGGCAGCCTTCGGCCACCAGCGCCGTCAACACGGCTTCATGGTCCGGATGCGCGCTTTTCAGATAGGCAAACACCTTGGGCCCCTCGCCCGGCGGCCACTGCGGCGCCTCGCCCGTCTGCGGCAGGAAGCTGGGACCCAGCCAGCGCGCGCCGGCGTCCTGGCGCGCGTAGTGATCCAGCTCCGGCCAGGTGCACAGCAGCTGCTGGTCGCCCAGCAGCAGGTCCGCGCCCCAACGCAACGGCGGCGCCCGGTGTTCGGCCAGGATGGCGTTGGCCGTTTGCAGCAGCCGCGCCTCGGCGTTGTGCAGGCGCGCGGCCGGCAGCGCCTCCCAATCGCGCAGCGGCGGCAAGGCGCGGCCGGCGGGGGGGCTGTAGAAACCGATCCCCACCGACGCCGACGGCATGCCCACGCAGCGCGCGGCCAGGATCGCGGTCGGCGCATAGTCCGCCACCACCAGGTCGGGCTGCAACTGCTGGAACAGCGCGCGCCAGCCACGCACCATGCCGCGCAAGGCGCCGGGATCGAGGTAGCCGCACAGGAACAGGATCTCGGCCAGGCTGGCCTGCGCCGGCGGCACGCCCATCGCCTGGTGCAGCCACACCGGCGCCTGCAGCACCGGCACGTCGAGGTCGGCCAGCACGCGATCGGTTTGCACCAGGTCGCGCAGGCTCATGCTGACGCGATGGCCGCGTTCGCGCAGCGCCAGCGCCAGCATTTTCAGGCGGCCCGCGTGTCCCAGGCCGCCGCCCAGTTCCCAGCAAAGATGAATGTGTGCCATGCAGCCGAGTGTACCCGAGTTTGCCGCGCTGGCGCACCCGGGGCGACGCCGGGCCGGCGCGCCCCCTCGGTGTCAGCGGGCCGGCACGGCGGCCAGCGTCTGGTGGCTGGTGGTGGTGCGTTGCGGCGCCTTGTGCACCATGGTGTAGGCGTAGTCGACGCCCATGCCGTAGGCGCCCGAGTGTTCGCGCACGATGGCCATCACGGCGTCGTAGGTGTCGCGGTGGGCCCAGTCGCGCTGCCATTCCAGCAGCACCTGCTGCCAGGTCACCGGCACCACGCCGGCCTGGATCATGCGCTGCATCGCGTAGTCGTGGGCTTCCTTCGAGGTGCCGCCGGAGGCGTCGGCCACCATGTAGATCTCGTAGTCGCCCTCGGCCATCGCGCACAGCGCGAAGCTGTTGTTGCACACCTCGGTCCACAGGCCCGACACGACCACCTTCTTCTTGCCGCTGGCCTTGAGCGCGTCGCGCACCTTCTGGTCGTCCCAGGAATTCATCGACGAGCGTTCCAGGATGGGCTTGCCGGGGAACACGTCCAGCAGCTCGGGATAGGTGTGGCCGGAGAACGCTTCGGTCTCGACGGTGGTGATGGTGGTCGGAATATTGAACACCTTGGCGGCCTTGGCCAGCGCCACGGTGTTGTTCTTCAGCGCCTGGCGGTCCATCGATTGCACGCCGAAGGCCATTTGCGGCTGCTGGTCGATGAAGATCAGCTGGCAGTTGGTCGGCGTCAATACTTCAAGTTTGGGATTGGTCATGGTGGCTTCCATTTGGATGGGTTGAATACGGCGCCCGCTGCAATGAGCGCCGCTGCGATCATCTTAGGCCGGGCACCGTGGCCGCGCCACTGGCTAAATGGAGAGGCCGGACTACCCCGGACCACCCTTCTCGGAACACGCCTCAGCGCTGCGGCATCTGCTGGTCCAGGAAGGCCACCATGGCGTCCACCGTCGGTTGCAGCCAGGGATCGAACAGCCAGAACGAATGGGGCGTATCCGGCAGCACCAGCGTGCGGTTGGCCACGCCGGCCTGCGTCATGCGGGCCGCCATCTGCTCGCGGCCGACGGAGAAGCGCGGCTGCGCGCTGGCGATGAACAAGATCGGCGGCATGCCGGGCCGCACGTAGCGGATCGGCGAGGCCTCGTCCCACAGCGCGGCCTGTTCGGCATAGCGGCCGCCGAACCAGGCGCCGGCCGCCGATGGCTGCTTGGCCGGGTCGTCCTCGTATTTCAGCGCCGCGTCGGCGGTGAAGTCCGACAAGCCGTCGATGTTGACGATGGCCTGCACCGCGCCCGACACCGCGCTGCCGGCGGCGGCCGGATCGAAGCGGTCGAGATGGCCGGTGACGCCGGCCAGGCTGGCGATCTGGCCGCCGGCCGAACCGCCCGCCAGCGCGATGCGCTGCGGATTCAGGTGGTACTGGCCGGCATGGGCGCGCACCCAGCGCACGGCGGCGCGGGCGTCGTGGATGGCGGCCGGATACGGCGCCTCGCCCGACAGGCGGTAGCTGATCGCCGCCGCCGCATAGCCGTGCTGCGCCAGCCGCACCGCCAGCGGCGCGAACTCGGCGCGGTAGCCGGAACGCCAGCCGCCGCCGTGCACCAGCACCGCCACCGGCATGGCGCCGTCGGCGCGCGCGGCCAGCGGCAGGTACAGGTCGAGCTTCAGGCAGCGCGTGCCCAGCTGCGCATACGTCAGGCCGGCGACGCGGCGTACGTCCACCGGCAGCGCCGCGCTGGCGATGCGGATGGCCGGATAGCGGGGCGCCAGCTTGTCGTAGGTGTGCGGCGCGTCGTAGATGTTGGCGGGATCGGCGGGCGGCTCCACGCATGGCGCCGCGGACGCCGCCATGTGCAGACACAGCATGGCGACGGCGGACAGCAAACGGGCGATGGGATCAGGCGTCATAGCCGCCGAGTATGCCACACGCGCGCGGCGTCAGTTCGCCGTGGACGTGTCCGGCTTGTCCGCGGCGCCGTCGGCCAGCCGTTCGCGCGGGCGGCGCCGGCGTTCGGGAAATAGAAAGCCCACCGTTTCGCCCACCGCCGAACAGGCGGCGACCAGCTTGAGCGCCTGCATCGGTTCGGCAAACGCCACCGCCGAGGCCTGCTGCAGCGTCTTTTCCGTGGTCGGCAATTCCGTCGTGAACAGGCCGTCTATCGCCAGGAAGCGCAGCGACCGGATCTGCAGCTCACGCGCGATGGTTTCCTGGCTGGCGCTTTGGGCGACCACCTTGCCGCCCACGCTCAACGCCATGCTCACCACGCCCAGCCGGCGCGAAAACACCACTTCTGCGGTCTGCATAAACCATCCTTCAAAAAAGACTGCCTCCGGTCAGAGGCAGTAAGGGTAGACCACATCGGCTGACTTCAGGAAGCAATCTTGCCAGCTAGAAATTACCGGCGTGTGACATTCGCTTGCATTTGAGGATGTTGTTTGACGATGTCGGCCGACTGGCGCTGGATGCGGGCGATTTTTTCCTCCAGCTTGGCCAGCTGTTCGGCCGGAATGCCGGCCTGGCGGCCGCGTTCCAGGTCGGCCTGCAGGCGCGGCAGCTCGGTCGCGGCGGCGGCGACATAGGCGCCCAGCAGGCGGGTGTGCTGGGCTTGCTCGTATTGTTGATAGGCTTGCGGGTCGGCCAGCTGGGCCGGCGTGGGCGCGGGGCGCGGCTCGGCGTCGCGCTCGATGGGCGGCGTGCGCCCATCGCCGTTCTCGCGCGCGGCCGCCATGCTGATCCAGGCCGAGGCGCCGCTGTCGACCGGCGTCAGCGGCACGAATTTCAGTTCGCGGGCGGCGGGTTCCGGTGTCGCCGGCGGCCATTGCGCGCCGCGCGCGGCGCCAGCGGCGCCGGCTCGCGTCGACGACGCGGCCTCGGTGCGCAGCGGCGGCTTGACGTCCTGGCCGAGCCAGGCCAACCAGCAGCCGGCCACCAGCAGGCAAGCGGCGCCGGCGATCACGACAGGTTTCATTTAACGTCATCCAATGTTTGCAGCCGCTGATCGAGCAGGCCGCGGTTGATGTCGATCTGTGCGGCGCGCAGTAGTTGCTTGCGCAGCAAGGTCAGTTGCGCTTGCGCCATCTGGCGCGCCAGCGCATTGCTGGCAGCATAGCGCACCGCTTCCGAGTCGGGCGCCTGGTAACCCATCACGCGTTGCTCGACCTGGATGATTTCCCACGCCGCCTCGTCACGCGGGCCGGCGGGCGTGCGGATGGGCCGCGACAACTGGCCTTCCGGCTGGGCCAGCGCCAGTTGCGCCAACCAGTCCGGCTTGCCTTCATGACGTATCCAGCTGGACGCGCCGCCATCGCCCGCAGTCGAATGGCGCCGCGCCGTGGCGGCGAAATCCGCGCCGGCGGCCAGCGCCTTGTAGACCGTTTGCGCGGTCGGCTCGTCGGCCACGCGGATGTGGCGCGCCTTGACCCGTTCGATGCGCGTGAACTCGTTGCGATGGCGCGCGTAGTAGTCCGCGACCTGGGCCGGCGTCACCTCGCCGGCCAGGCGCTGCAACAAGGCGCTGGTGTGCTCGATATCGTCGCCGATGCCGTGCTGCTGGCGCAGCGCCTGCGCCTCGCCGCGCTCGGCCAGCGCCTGGCGCAGGTCGGCGACGGCCGCCGCGCCGAACCGGCGCCGGCTCCAGTCGAGCACAAAGCGCCCGGCCAAATCCTGTTTGGCCTGCTGTTGCAGGAAGTCGGCCTGGCGGTTGTACAGCGCCACCCTGCCCTGCACGTTCTGGCGGCGGTAGACGTCGGCCAGCGTGACCGTGCCGGCGCCGGACGGCAGCGTGTAGCGCAGCAGCACGATGCCGCGCGCCCGCGCCAGCTGCCCGGGGCTGAGCGTGAACTCCAGCTTGAGCTGCTCGGGCTTGCCGAACACCGCGTCCAGCGCGGCCGCCGAGGGCTGGCCTGGTTCGACCACCAGGCCGTCGAGCGAGCCGCCCGGCAGCTGCTGCAAGGCTTGCTGCATCTGCTTGCCGTACAGGCTGCGCAAGGTGGCGACCAGCTGGTCGTCCAGCGCCACCTCGCGCGCGAAGCCGACCCGCTGGCCGGCATACAGCTGCGCCTGGTCGAAGCGCGCGCGGGCGGCGCCGGCCAGCAGGCGGTTGAGCACCACCTCCTCCAGCACCGCGCTGCGCGCCGTCCGGCCATCCTTGAGGCGCGCCAGGCGCCACAGCGCATCGACGCTGAAGGCCGTCACCGGCGCGCCGTCGATGCGCGCGGCCAGCGCCGGATCGCCCAGCCCGTAGCTCACCCTGGCGGCCGCCGGCAGCGCCAGCGCGGCCGCCAGCAGCGCCAGCGCCATCGGGCACCACAATGATCGCCGCGTCGACGTCCGCATCAATCGACCAGGCGCTCGGCGGCGCGGTTGAGCACCACCACGACCATCGCGATCGAATGCGGGATCATCATCTGCGCCACGCGGGTGCGGTCGCCCTGGTCGGTCGACGACAGCACGATGCCGCCGTTGGCGTAGGAGTAGCTGCCGCCCTGGGTCAGCAACGGACGGATGTCGACCGCGGCCGGCGCCAGCGGCGTGAAGTCGGCCAGCGCGGCGGTCACCAGCGCCGGATCGTTCAGGTGCTGGGTGGCGTAGTTGTCGCGCACCCACTGTTCCCACGACGAGTGGTTGTGCGCCGACGTGGCCCAGGTGTGGTGCGGTTGCAGCAGGTCGGTGGTGTGCAGCGTGAAGCCCAGGCTTTGCGCGGTCGGCTGCGCCAGGAACTGCTGCCACCAGTACTGGCCCAGGTTGTCGATCGGCTGGAACGGCATGGTCTCGAAATCGGCGTACTGCGACGCGCCGGAGACGCCGCCGAAACGGTAGTGCGCCTCGGTGACGCCGTAGCTGTTGTACTTGCTGCTGTCGCCGAACCAGCCTTTGAGGCCGCCGGCGCCGTCGTCCAGGTAGTCGCCGTAGAGCCAGGCGGCGGCCATGTTGTCGATGTCGCCGGCCATGCCCAGCTTGGCGTAGTTGTAGCCGCCGAAGGGATTGCCGTGCGCGTCCGCGCCCGAGGTGTGGTTCTGGAAGTGCCAGTACGAGGTGTACTTGACGATGCTGGCGCCCGCGCCCCACACCGGCGCCAGCTGGCAGTCGCCGGTGGAGGCGCCGCACATGTAGGTGTCGGCGAAATCGTCGACATCGTAGGCGCCCTGGCCCAGCGCCGCGGCGAACTGGTCCACGGTGAAGCCGGCCCGCGTCACGCCAGCCACCAGCTTGTTGTAGTTGGTGGTGGCCGGGTTGTTCTTCATGTAGTTCACCGCGTCCAGCACGATCTGGCGGTGGGTTTCCTGCTCCCATGCGAGGGCGGGCGTGGTGGCGCAAACGGCCATGGCGACGCTGGTGGCGATCAATGCAGTTTTCATAGGGTCTCCTGGTAGGGGACTCGAATACTACAATGCACGTGTTGCTTTTTTTAGAACCACCTTACTACAGGGCCATGCTAGAAAGTTGCTTGGAAGCATTTCCAATGGCCGGCGCCGCAGCTCAGGAGTCCACCAGCTGCACCACGACCTTGCCCTTGGCGCGGCCTTTTTCCAGATACGCCAGGCCGTCCCTGGCTTGTGCGAAGGGGACGACCGTATCGATCACCGGACGGATGCGCGAGGTCTCGATCAGGCTGGCGATCTCCTTGAGCTGCTGGCCGTCCGGGCGCACGAACAGGAACGAGTAGCTGGAGCCATACCTGGCCGCGAGGCGGATGATCTTGCGGCTCAACAGGCCGAACACAAAAGTCATCAGGAAGTTCATGCCGCGTCCGCGGGCGAAGGCGGCGTCCGGCGGGCCGACCAGCGAAACCACCGTGCTCGATGGCTTCAGGATGCGGATCGCCTTCTCCAGCCCGTCGCCCCTCGTCGCGCCCAGCACGGCGTCGTAGCCCGTCAGCACTTGCTCGAATTCCTGCCGGGAATAGTCGATCACTTCGTCGGCGCCGAGGCCGCGCACCAGTTCGACATTGCCGGTGCTGGTGGTCGTGCCCACGTGGGCGCCGAGGTGCTTGGCCAGCTGGATCGCGAACGTGCCGATGCCGCCCGAGCCGGCCGGGATGAACACCTTCTGGCCAGGCTTGATCTTCAGGCGCTCATGGAGCGCTTGCCACGACGTCAGCCCGACCATCGGGATCGCGGCGGCCTGCACGAAGCTGAGGTTTTCCGGTTTCAGCGCGGCGGCCGATTCGGGCACGGCGGCAAATTCGGCCAGCGCGCCGGAACCCAGATCGAAGGTGCTGGCGTACACCGCGTCGCCCACCTTGAAGCGGCTCACGCGGCTGCCGGCTTCCACCACGATGCCGGCCAGGTCGCTGCCCATGGTGGCTGGCAGCCGCAGTGTCAGGATGGGCTTGAAGCTGCCTTGCGGGATCATGTAATCGATGGGGTTGAGGCCGGCCGCGTGGACCTGCACCAGTAGCTCGTCCGGTTTGATGGCGGGACGGGGAATATCGGCGAATTCAAGCTGGCCGGTCTTGCTGTAGCGTTTCAGGATGAGTGCTTTCATGATTGCTTTCTTTATTTTTTTGCCGCTCGTTCGTCATGCCCGCGAAAGCGGGTATCCATGCGCCGCCGTGCAGGATGCGCTGCATGGGTTCCCGCTTTCGCGGGAACGACGAGGCTGATCTCGCGGGAACGACGGGGCGGCTATGCCAGCCGCAAATCCTTGCGCAGGCCCGCGTCCAGCACGCCGGCCGGTGCGAAGGTGCGCAGCAGGCGCAGGCGCTTGGCCAGGCCGCCGGCGGTGTAGCGCAGTTTCGGTTTCCGGGCCAAGGCCGCTTTCAACACCGTCGCCGCCACCACCTGCGGGCCGTCCGCCACGGCCATCACTTCCTGGACGCGCCGGGTCACGGCGGCGCGCACATCGCGGTAGGTATCGAGCTTGGCGTCCGGCGCCAGCATGTTGGCGTCGAACGGCGTGCTGGTGTAGGCGGGCTCGATGACCACGGCATGGATGCCCCAGTTGCGCAGTTCGTGGTCCAGCGATTCGGTGTAGCCCTCGACCGCATGCTTGGTGGCGGCGTACAGCGCGCCATAGGGCATAGGCAGGAAGCCCAGCACCGAGCCGATGTTGATGATGCGGCCCGCTCCTTGCGCCCGCATATGCGGCAGCACGGCGCGGGTCATGCGCACCATGCCGAAGAAGTTGGTGTCGAAGATGGACTGGGCCTGCTCGATCGAACTCTCCTCCGCGCCGGCCGGGGCGACGCCGACGCCGGCGTTGTTCACCAGCAGATCGATGCGCCCTTCGCGCCGCACCACCTCGGCGACCGCCGCCGCCACCGAGGCAGCGCTGGTCACATCCAGCGACAGCATCTCGTAGCGCTGCCGCCCCGCCTGCGCGCCGCGGCGGCTGGTGCCGTACACCTTGTAACCCGCCTCGGCCAGTGTGTTTGCCGTGGCGGCCCCTATGCCGGACGAGGCGCCGGTGACCAATGCGATCTTGCTGTTCATGGTGTTTCCTTTCCAGTGACTGCCAACGAAGATATGATGACCATCATATTCTAGTGCAAAAAAAACGCCCGCCCTTGGATCAGGCGGCCGCCGGGGTGAGTTGTTTCAGGGTCGCCGCGCGCAGTGCCGCCGACAGCTTCGGATCGTCAACCGCGCGCGCCACCATGGTGGTGCCGATCAGGGCGCAGACCAGCGCCATGGCCTGCTCGTGCGCCTGCGGCTGGCCCCAATCGGGTAGCTGGCGGGCGAACAGATCGATCATTTCCTTGATATGGGCGGTCGCGGCACGGCGCACCTCCGGCGCCTGGCGCGGCATTTCCGACCCCAGCGCGGAGACCGGGCAGCCGGTCTCGATGGCGTCGATATGCTGTTGCGACAGGTAGGCCTGCATCATGGCCTGCAAGGCCTGTCCCGGCGGCGCGGACGCCGCCACCCGCGCCGCCAGCGCGACCGATTCGGCGCCTGCGCGGTCGCCGGCCTCGGCCAGCAGCGCGTCGCGCGATGCGAAGTGCGCGTAGAAGCCGCCGTGCGTCAGGCCAGCCTCTTTCATGATGTCGGCCACGCCGGTGCCGCCGTAGCCGCTGCGGCGGATGGCGCGCGCCGCCACTTCCACGATCCGTTCGTGGCTGGCTTCCTTGCGGCTGGGCGCCGCGCGTTTTCCAGATTTCGATTCCATGACGGTCATCATATCCTAGTTTTGACCATCGTGCACGCGGCCGTTTAAAACCGGCTTGACAAGGCCTGCGTCTTCGCCAATACTATACCTTATGGTTAACTATAAAGATCCTCAGCTGGACCTGGTCTTCGCGGCGCTGTCCGATGCCACGCGGCGCGGGGTGCTGGCGCAGCTGGGCGACGGCAGTTGCACCGTCACGGAGTTGGCGCAGCAGTACGAGATGTCGCTGCCCGGCTTCATGAAGCACCTGGCCGTGCTGGAGACGGCCGGCCTGATCGCCCGTTCGAAGGAAGGCCGCGTGGTGCGCTGCGCGCTGCAGGCCGCGCCCATGCAGGAGGCCGCCGCGTGGATCGGCCACTACCAGCGTTTCTGGACCGAGCAGCTCGATGCTCTGGGACGCTATCTCTACCACCAGGAGGAAATCGCATCATGCCAACCACCGAACAGCCCGCCCAAGTCAGCCTCCGACGCATCTACCCCGTCGGCCCCGAAAAAGTCTGGCGCGCCTGGACCGACCCGCAAGCGCTGAGCCAGTGGTTCGGCCCCGGCGCCGCCTCGCTGACCAGGGCGGAGATCGACCTGCGCGTGGGCGGGCAATATCAGCTGGCCTTCGCCGGCCCCGACGGCGGCTTGAATCAGCTGGCCGGCGTGTATCAGGAAGTGGCGCCATTTACGCGGCTGGTGTTTACCTGGGCCTGGCACAGCACGCCGGAACGGCAGTCGCGCGTCAGCATCGACTTGACGCCGGTGGCGCAGGGCACGGAACTGCATTTCGTGCACGACCGCTTCTTCGACGAGCAGGCCCGCATCAATCATGAGCGCGGCTGGGCTCTTTTCTTCAGCAGTCTTGATCGTTACTTTTCAGGAGGTTCGCTATGAAATACCAGGGAAGCTGCCATTGCGGCAGAGTGAAATTCGAGGCCGAAGGCGAGATCGCTACGGCGCTGTCCTGCAACTGCTCGATGTGCCAGCGCAAGGGCACCCTGATGTGGTTCGTGCCGCGCCCGGACATGCACCTGCTGACGCCGGACGACAACGCCAGCACCTATCTGTTCAACAAGCACGTGATCAAGCACCGTTTCTGCCCGGTTTGCGGCATCTCGCCCTACAGCGAAGGCGTGGCGCCCAACGGCGACCCGGTGGCCGCGATCAATCTGCGTTGCATCGAAGGGATAGACCTGGACGCCATCCCCGTCCATCACTACGACGGGCGGTCGATTTAACGCGCATGCCCTCCCGGGGATTTGCTTTTACGATAAGATGATGCAAAAACCACAGGAGGCTGAGGCATGAAGCGCTGGTCGATTCCGTTTGCCGTACTGATCGGGGGCGCCGTGGCCGGCGCGCTCGACATCACGTTCGCGATTTCCTTCGCCGTCTACAACGGCCTGACGCCGGAGCGCCTGCTGCAGATCGTCGCCAGCGGCCTGCTCGGCAGCGCGGCCTTCAGCGGCGGCGCCTTGACGGCGACGGTCGGATTGCTGAGCCACTTCGCCCTCAGCTTCGTATGGATGGGCCTGTTCCTGCTGGCGGCAAGGCAGGCGCCGGCCTTGCTGGCCAAGCCGCTGTTGTCGGCGGTGCTGTTCGGCATGCTGGTGTTCCTGGCGATGCGGCTGGTGGTGCTGCCCTTGTCGGCCTTTCCCCGCCCGGTCACGTTCCAGCCGCTGTCGACGGTGCTGGACCTGGCTTCCCATATGTTCTTGTTCGGCCTGCCGATCGTGTGGGCCACCCGCAAGGCAACGCTGTGAAACGACAAGGAATGCAAATGGAATCACGAATGGAATCACGCTCTACCGATGCAACTGAATAGCTGTTCTCCTACGGCACGCTGCAACAGCCGGAAGTGCGGATGGCGACGTTTGGCCGCAGACTGTCCGGCCGGCAGGACAGCCTGCCGGGCTATCGCCTGTCGGCGGTGGCGATAGCCGATCCGGCCGTGGTCGCCACCAGCGGCAAGACGCATCATCCCATCGTTTCCCGCACCGGCTCGCCGGACGACCAGGTCGCCGGCCCGGTGCTGGCGGTCACGACCGATGAACTGCGGGATTCGGACCGCTACGAGGTGGCCGCCGGCTGCTGCTGCGGGGCGACAGGCGGGCTTGATGTCGTTGCGGATTGCCTCGATGGCGAAGGGCTCCTGGGCCAGGGAATCCGACCAGAAAGTACCTGTGAATTCGCCCAACTCGACGAGCACATCGTCGGGCACGCGGATCGGGAAATGCAGGCTATACGTGGACATGGTGGGGGCTCCCTAAAATCGGTTTTCACTAAACGCTGCTCACCACTACTGACCAGTACTACAGCGCGCTAACACTTACTAAAATTTCCTCGCCGAACGCTAAGCGGTACTAATTTCTACGGCCTATATTTGCTAGAGCCGCTTAGCGGCGTTTAGTTGCGAAAATATCGCAAACCCGCACGAAATATCGATGGTTAGCATTGGGTAGTAGTGGTTATCGCGTTTTAGTAAAAGCCGAAAAAACACGACCCGCCCTGTGCACGCCAATGGCGCGAAAAAAGGGCAGCCGTTTAACCGGCTGCCCTTCTGCTTTACTGCGCCACGCTAGCTTCAGATCGCCGCGATGGCCGCGTTGAAGGTGGCGCTTGGACGCATGACCGCTTCGGTCTTGGCCGGATCAGGGTAGTAGTAGCCGCCGATATCCATCGCCTTGCCCTGCACCGAGTTCAACTCTTCGACGATCTTCGCTTCGTTGGCCGCCAGCGACTTCGCCAGTGGCGCGAAGTAGGCTTGCAGTTCGGCGTCGTCGGTCTGGGCCGCCAGCGCCTGCGACCAGTACAGCGACAGGTAGAAGTGGCTGCCACGGTTGTCCAGCTCGCCGGTGCGGGTCGACGGCGACTTGTTGTTGTCCAGCAGCTTGCCGGTGGCTTCGTCCAGCGTCTTGGCCAACAGCTTGGCCTTGGCGTTGCCGGTCTTGATGCCCAGGTCTTCCAGCGACACCGCCAGCGCCAGGAACTCGCCCAGCGAATCCCAGCGCAGGTGGTTTTCCTCCACCAGCTGCTTGACGTGCTTGGGCGCCGAACCGCCGGCGCCGGTCTCGTACATGCCGCCGCCGGCCATCAGCGGAACGATGGACAGCATCTTGGCGCTGGTGCCCAGCTCCAGGATCGGGAACAGGTCGGTCAGGTAGTCGCGCAGGATGTTGCCGGTCACCGAGATGGTGTCCAGGCCGCGGAAGGCGCGCTCCAGCGTGTAGCGCATGGCGCGGGTCTGCGACATGATCTGGATTTCCAGGCCCTTGGTGTCGTGGTCCTTCAGGTAGGTCTGCACCTTCTTGATCACTTCGTTCTCGTGCGGACGATAGCTGTCCAGCCAGAACACGGCAGGCATGCCGGAGTTGCGGGCGCGGGTGACGGCCAGCTTGACCCAGTCGCGGATCGGCGCGTCCTTGACCTGGCACATGCGCCAGATATCGCCCTCTTCCACATTCTGCGACAACAGCACTTCGCCGGTGGCCAGGTCGGTGATGTTGGCGACGCCGGCTTCCGACACTTCGAAGGTCTTGTCGTGCGAACCGTATTCCTCGGCTTGCTGGGCCATCAGGCCGACGTTGGGCACGGTGCCCATGGTCTTAGGATCGAAGTTGCCATGCCATTTGCAGAAGCCGATCATTTCCTGGTAGATGCGGGCGAAGGTCGATTCCGGCATCACGGCCTTGACATCCTTCGGACGGCCGTCGGCGCCCCACATCTTGCCGCCGATACGGATCATGGCCGGCATCGAGGCGTCGACGATGATGTCGTTCGGCGAGTGGAAGTTGGTGATGCCCTTGGCCGAGTCGACCATGGCCAGTTCCGGACGGTTGGCGTGGCAGGCGTGCAGGTCCTTGAGGATCTCTTCCTTCTGCGAGGTCGGCAGCTTCTCGATCTTCTCGTACAGGTTGGCCATGCCGTTGTTGACGTTGACGCCCAGTTCATCGAACAGCGCCTGGTGCTTGGCGAACGCGTCCTTGTAGAAGATGCGCACGCAGTGGCCGAACACGATCGGGTGCGACACCTTCATCATGGTGGCCTTGACGTGCAGCGAGAACATCACGCCGGTCTTGAAGGCGTCGTCAATTTCCTTCTCGTAGAACTCCAGCAAGGCCTTTTTGCTCATGAACATGCTGTCGATGATTTCGCCGGCCTGCAGCGCGACCTTCGGCTTGAGCACGATGGTCTTGCCCGAGGCGGTGATCAGTTCCATCTTGACATCGCGCGCCTGGGTCAGCGTCAGCGATTTTTCGCCGTGGTAGAAGTCGCCATGGTGCATGTGCGACACGTGGGTGCGCGATGCCTGGCTCCACTCGCCCATCGAATGCGGGTGCTTGCGGGCGAATTCCTTGACGGCCTTCGGCGCGCGGCGGTCGGAGTTACCTTCGCGCAGCACCGGGTTGACCGAGCTGCCGATGCACTTGCCGTAGCGGGCCTTGAGGGCCTTGTCGGCGTCGGTCTTGGCGTCTTCCGGATAGTCCGGCAGCTGGTAGCCGCGCGCTTGCAATTCGCGCACGCAGGTGGCCAGCTGGCCGACCGAGGCGCTGATGTTGGGCAGCTTGATGATGTTGGTGTCGGCCAATTGGGTCAATGCGCCCAGTTCGGCCAGGGTGTTCGGAACCTTCTGCTCGTCGCTCAGGAATTCGGGGAATTCGGCCAGCACCCGTGCCGCGACCGAAATATCGCTGGAGACCACGTCCACGCCAGCCGATGCAGCGAACTTCTTGATAATAGGCAGCAGCGAATAGGTCGCCAGCATAGGCGCTTCATCGGTCAGCGTGTAGATGATTTTAGTTTTCTGTGTTGCCATGTTCATTCCATGTCATGCGGGCGATACCCGCCGATTGAATTCCTCCGTTCCAGATTGCAAGATGGTGTGTCGTAATCTGGCAACGGCCCCAAGCTGCATTTTAGCCCTGTTGGCGGCCGATGCCCAGAGGCGGATTCTGCGTAGAGGGTCTTTGCGTCCAATAAATATAAAAAGAACATCCACTTGAGTTGCCGCAACGCATGGTTTTAACAACTAAAAGTTTCAGCAGATGCAAGCAATAGCTATTTCTTTGTTGCACCAGTGTTGAAAGTGATTATGTGAGAGTTTGCTAGCCTCATCCGGCCTCTAAGATCGTGGAAACGTTTTGCCAAATGCTCATTTGGATATTTGGAATGCAAATATGGCCTTAAGGAGGCAGCATGAAATTTCAGAATTGGACAGTGGCGAACCGGCTGGGACTGGGTTTTGGCCTGGGCGCCGTGTTTCTATTGGTAATCATCGCGCTGGCCCTGACCAGCATGCGGCAGATCCAGGGACGGCTGGACGAAATCACCAAGATCAACGACGTCGAAACCAAGCTGGCCCAGGTGATGGACCTGACGGTGACGGAGCGCGCGCTGGCCACGCGCAACCTGATCCTGCTCAAGGAAGACAAGGAAATCCAGATCGAAGTCAAGCGCATCGCCGAACAGCAGAAGAAATATGCCGCCGCCCAGGACAAGCTGGGGCAGATGTTCGCGACGCTGGCCGGCACCTCGGCCGAGGAAAAGGAGTTGCTGGACCATATCCGCAAGCAGGCGGAGCTGTCGCTGCCCTTCATCGAGCGCGCCGCCGCGCTGGCGCTGGAACAGAAACAGGACGAGGCCTATACGCTGCTGCGCTATGAATTCCGGCCGGTGCAAAAGCGCTGGTGGGATTTGCTGCGCAAGCTGATCGCGATCGAGGAAAAGCAGAACGCCGACGCGGCGAGCGCGGCCGAAGTGGCCTATGACCAGGCCCGCACCGTGATGCTGATCATCGGCTCGCTGGCCCTGCTGACCAGCGTGGCGGCGGCCTGGCTGATCACCCGCGGCGTCACCCGCGAGCTGGGCTGCGAACCGGGCGAAGCGGCCGAGATCGCCGGCCAGATCGCCGCCGGCAACCTGACGGTGCGCATCGATCCCAGGGCCGGCGACCAGCGCAGCCTGCTGTTCGCGATGCGCACCATGCGCGACAGCCTGGCCCGCATCGTCAACCAGGTGCACGCCAGCACCGAGACCATCGCCGCCGCCGCCGGCCAGATCGCCTCCGGCAACCTCGACCTGTCCTCGCGCACCGAGCAGCAGGCCAGCACGCTGGAGGAGACCGCCTCGTCGATGGAGGAGCTCACCAGCACCGTGCGCCAGAACACCGACCACGCGCGCCAGGCCAACGGCCTGGCCGAATCGGCCTCCGACGTCGCCGCCAAGGGCGGCGCGGTGGTGGCGCAGGTGGTCGACACCATGGCCGCGATCGATGTCTCGGCGCGCAAGATCGTCGACATCATCGCCGTGATTGATGGGATCGCGTTCCAGACCAACATCCTGGCGCTGAACGCCGCCGTCGAGGCGGCGCGCGCCGGCGAACAGGGGCGCGGCTTCGCGGTGGTGGCCACCGAGGTGCGCAACCTGGCCCAGCGCTCGGCCGCGGCGGCCAAGGAAATCAAGGACTTGATCGGCGACTCGGTCGACAAGGTCCAGGCCGGCAACCGGCTGGTCGAGCAGGCCGGATCGACCATGCACGACGTCGTCTCCAGCGTCAAGCGGGTGACCGACATCATGTCCGAGATCATGCTGGCCAGCCAGGAGCAATCGTCGGGCATCGAGCAGATCAACACGGCGGTCACGCAGATGGACGACGTGACCCAGCAAAACGCCGCGCTGGTGGAGGAAGCGGCCGCCGCCGCGCACGCCATGCAGGACCAGGTCAACAGCCTCAACGACCTGGTCAGCGTGTTCCGCACCGAGGCCAAGGCCGGCGCGGCACGCCCGGCGCTGCAGCGGGTGGCGGTGGCGGTGCCGTCCAAGTCGCCGCGCGCGCCCGCCCTGACCACCGCCGTGCGCGCGCGCGGCGCGGCCAAGGTCGATGCGCACGAATGGGAACAGTTCTGATACGGAGGGTAGACAGATGGGCAAGCTGGATCACATCGAAAGCATCGGCATGCAGGGCGCGCCGCATATATTCTGGCACGGCAGCCAGGTCAGCGCCGAGCTGCGCAGCCGCCAGGCCGGGCAACGGGCGGCCACCGTCTGGCTCACCGGCCTCAGCGGCGCGGGCAAGTCGACCCTGGCCTCCGCGCTGGAGGGCCGGCTGGTCGGCGCCGGCCACATGGCCTACGTGCTCGACGGCGACAACCTGCGCCACCACCTGAACCGCGACCTCGGCTTCTCGCCGGCCGACCGCCAGGAAAACATCCGCCGCAGCGCCGAAGTGGCGCGTATCATGAACGACGCCGGCCTGTTCGTGATCTGCGCCTTCATCTCGCCGCTGCGCCAGGACCGCGAGATGGCGCGCCAGATCATCGGCGCCGACAACTTCCTCGAAACCCATGTCAGCACCTCGGCCGAGGTGTGCGAGGCGCGCGACCCCAAGGGCCTGTACCAGAAGGCCCGCGCCGGGCTGATCCCGCAGTTCACCGGCATCTCGGCGCCCTACGAGGCGCCGCTGGAGCCGGCGCTCAAGCTCGACACCGGCGCACTGCCGCTCGACGCCTGCTGCGAGCGGCTGTACCAGCAGCTGTCGCGCCGCTTCCTCTGAGGCCGCCATGGATGCCGCCAGACCCGCCGCCCACCACTACGACGTCTTCAACGGCGATGCCGACGGCATCTTCGCGCTGCACCAGATGCGCCTGCACACGCCGCTGCAGGCCGAACTGGTGACCGGCGTCAAGCGCGATGTCGAGCTGCTGCGGCGCGTGCCGGACGGCTGCCGCGGCCGGGTGCTGGTGCTCGACATCGCGCTCGACAGCAACAGCGCGGCGCTGCGGCGCCTGCTCGACGGCGGCGCCGAGGTCGACTATTTCGACCACCACTCGGCCGACTGCGCCTTCGACCATCCGCGCTTGCGCCTGCATTGCGACGGCGCCCCCGACGTCTGCACCAGCATCCTGGTGGACCGCCACCTGCAAGGGCGCCACCGGCCGTGGGCGGTGGCGGCGGCGTTCGGCGACAACCTGGCCGAGGCGGCCTGCCGGCTGGCCCGCCGCAGCGGCCTCGACAGCGCTGCGGTCGAGGCGCTGGCGCAGCTGGGCCAGGTGTTCAACTACAACGCCTACGGCGAATGCGAACAGGACTTGCACATCGCCCCGGCCGCGCTGTACCGTGCGCTGGCCGGGCACGAACAGCCGTTCGGCTTCATCGCCGCCAGCGACATCTACCGCGCCCTGTGCGCCGGCTACCGCGACGATTGCGCCCGCCTGCAGGGCTTGCGCCCGCACGCCGAACTGGGCGCCGGCGCGGTCTACATCCTGCCCGCCAGCGCCTGGGCGCGGCGGGTCAGCGGCGTGCTGGCCAACCGCCTGGCGGCCCAGCACCACGGCGCCTCGTTCGCCGTGCTCAACGAGCGCGACGACGGCTCCTACCTGGTCAGCGTGCGCTCCGGCGCGCCGCTGACCCACAGCGCCAACGGCTTTTGCCAGCAATTCGACACCGGCGGCGGCCGCAAGGCCGCCGCCGGCATCAACCGCCTGCCGGCGGCGGAACTGGACCGCTTCATGGACAGCTTCCGCCGCTACTACACCGCGCCGCCCGCCGGCCAGCTTACCAAGGAAGAAACCGCATGAACGACCTGTCCAGCAACGGCGGCGCCCCGCGTCCGCGTCCCGTGATGATGATACCGCTGCGCCGCTGCGGCAGCCACGCGCTGCGGCTGCGGCTCAATATGTCGCCGCAGTTCTACTCGCCCTACCCGCTGCACATCGTCGACCTGGTGCCGCTGCTGCCGCTGTACGGCGACCTGCGCGACGACCGCGCCTACTTCAACCTGGTGGTCGACGTGGTGGGCCTGCAGGCGGTCAGCATGGTCAAGTGGCCGGAGCTGGTGTTCGATCCGGTGGAGATCTTCGAAACCCTGCGCGGCCAGCCGCGCAGCGTGCACCGGGTGGTGTGGGAGCTGCTGCTGCGCGCCGGCGGGCAGCGCGGCGCGCAGGTGGTGATGGACAAGTCGCTCGACAGCGTGCACTACGCGCAGGAGCTGATGACGCTGTATCCCGACATGCTGTTCGTGAACGTGCTGCGCGATCCGCGCGCCCAGGTGGCGTCGATGAACCGCGCCATCATCCACGACTTCGACACCCGCCTCAACGCCCGCACCTGGCTGGCCGCGCACCAGGCGGCCGACCGCGTGATGCAGCAATGGCCCGACCGCGTGCTGACGATACGCTACGAGGACTTCCTGGCGCGCCAGCAGGCCACGCTGGAGGCGGTATGCGCCTTCCTCGGCATCGACTTCCTGCCGCAGATGCTCGACGGCGCCGCCTCGCGCGAGGCGCGCCAGCTGTCGCAGATGTCGGCGCTGTGGTCGTCGAACTGCTATGCGCCGATCGCCGCCAACATCGACAAGTTCAAGCAGCAGTTGAGCCTGGACGAGATCAACCTCATCGAGACGCTCACCGGCGATTACATGGACCGCTACGGCTACACCCGCCTGGCGGCCGGCGACGCGCCCATGCAACCGGCGCTGTTCGAGCAGGCGCTGGCCCGCTCCGGCAGCGGCCGCGAGCAGGCCTGGCGCGACCTGGAGCACAGCAACTTCCGCGATTACGCGCTGCGCCGCAGCCGCGCCGACTACCTGGAACGGCTGCGCGCGCGCCTGCTGGGGCAGCAATCGCTGCCCGGCCGCGGCCAGCTCGTCACGCTCGACCGGCTCGACCCGGCCGCGTTCGCGCCGGCCGATTAAGGCGAGCGCGAATAAGCGCCGATGCGTCATTCCCGCGCAGGCGGGAATCCATGCGGCGTATGGGTTCCCGCCTGCGCGGGAACGACCGGTATTTCCCGCCCATCAAGCCTGGGCCAGCTGCTCGGCGCACTTGGCCAGCGCCAGCCGCAGGTCGCGCATCTTGGGCGGCTTGCTCAGCACCTGGTCGACGTTGACCGGCGCCTCGCCGCTGTCCGGTATCAGGCGCTGGCCCCAGCCGGTCAGCAACACCACCGGCGTGGCCGGCGCCACCCGCTTGACCGTCTCGGCCACCTTGCGGCCGTCGACATACGGCATGCCGAGGTCGGTGATCACCACCGCGAACGGCTGGCCGGCCTGCTCGGCCGCGCAGAACAGCTCGATGCCGGCCTGGCCGCCGTCGGCCCTGGTGACCTGGTGGCCGTCCAGGCTGAGGATATTCTCCAGCGACGCCAGCACCGTCGGGTCGTCGTCCACCACCAGGATGCGCAGGCCCGGCCCGGCCTGCTGCGCCGGCGGCGGCGCCGCGCCGCCCGCCGCCGCCGGCGCCACCGGGAAATACATCTTGACCGCGGTGCCGTGGTTCAGCGCGGACTCGATGACGATGCTGGCCGAGTGGCGCTCGATCATGCCGTACACCGTCGCCAGGCCGAGCCCGGTGCCGCGCTCGCCCTTGGTGGTGAAGAACGGTTCCAGGCAGCGCCGCTGGGTCGCCTCGTCCATGCCGGTGCCGCTGTCGGCCACCTCCACCAGCACATACGGGCCGGAGCCGTCGTCGAGCCGCTCGACGTGGCCGGTGCGCAGGGTGACGGCGCCGCCTTCCGGCATGGCGTCGACGGCGTTGAAGATCAGGTTGGTCAAGGCTTCGCGGATCTCGCCCTCGACCCCGAGGATGGCCGGCAGCTCGGCCCCCAGCTCCTGGCGCATCTCGATCACGATGCCGCGCTGCTGCGGCATGTCCGACCAGCGCGCGCGGGTCAGGTCGACCACGTGCTGCAGCATCAGGTTGACGTTGACGGTGCTGTGGGTCAGCTGCGGCTCGCGCTGGCGGTAGAACTCGCGCATGCGCGCCACGGTCGAGGCGACGTCGTCGATGGCGCGCTCGATCACCTGCAGGCAGGCGCGGCCGTTTTCGCTCAGGCCGCGCTCGGTCTCCAGCAGCGACTCGGCGTACAGGCCGATCGGCGAGATGGCGTTGTTGATGTCGTGCGCGATGCCGCTGGCCATCTGCCCCAGCGCGCGCAGGCGTTCCTGCTTGGTCACCTGCACCTGGCTCTGGTGCAGGTCGTCGTAGGCCTGCTGCAGCGCGCCGTACAGCCTGGCCTGGTTGGCGGCCAGCGCCACGTGCTCGCTGAGCTGGCGCAGGAATTCGCAATCGGTGCTGGAAAAGGCGTCGGCCTCGGCGCGCGCCACGATCAGCACGCCGAACACGGTGCTTTCGGCCAGCAGCGGCGCCAGCACCAGCGAGCGCATGCCCGCCCCGGCCAGCCGCCGCGGGAAGGGAAACTCGACCGCGCGGATGTCCGGCTCGTACACCAGCTGCCCGCGCACGCAGCGCGACAGGCCGTTCTCGTCGATCTCGATGCGCGCCGCCTCGCCCATCGCCATCGCCTCGGACAACTGGTAGCTGTGCATGCCGACGCAGCTGACCGTCAGCCGGGCGCCGTCGTACAGGCAGATGGCGCCGAAGGCGATCGGCAGCTGGTCCTCCAGGCAGCGGATCACCACCTGGAAGATGCTGGGCAAGTCCTGCCGCTCGCCGATCGAGCGGGTGATCTGGTGGAGCAAACTCATGCGCGCCAGCTGGGCCACCACCCTGCGCTCGGCCGCCTGCCGTTCGGCCACCTCGGTCTGCAGCGCCAGGTTGGCGTGGATCAGGTCATCGCGCGACACCGTGGTCTGGCGCAGCCGCTCCACCATGCCGTCGAAGGAGCGCGCCAGGTGGCCGATCTCGTCGTCCGTGCGCGCGTCCAGCAGCACGTCCAGGCTGCCCGTGCCGACCACCTTGGTGGCCTGCTGCAGGCGCGCCAGCGGCTTGCTGACGCTGCGGATGGTCAGGCCCATCGCGCCGACCACCACCAGCAGCACCAGCACGCCGAGCACCGCGCCGGCCGTCACCAGGTCGGACTGGGCCGACAACATATTGCCGCGGCTGATGCGGGCCAGCTCCTCGGCATCGGACATCATCGCCTGCGCCCGGTTCATCATCTGGCCGGCCAGCCTGGCCTCCAGTTCCAGCAGGATCGCGCGCCGCTCCGGCATGCGGGCGAAGTCCGGCTGCAGTCCCTGCAGCTCGTTGAACAGGCCCAGCAGCGACTGCTGGCGCTCGCGCACGTCGCGCAGCAGCGCCAGCTCGTCCTCGCCGTCGAAGCGGCCGTCGGCGGCGATCATCTTTTGCAGCGACTGGTGCCGCTGCAGCCATTGCGCCGTGGTGCGGCGCTGGTGGTGCTGCACATATTCGAGCGACAGATAGCGCAGCGCGGCGGCGCCGCGCAGCACATCGCCGGTGATTTCCGCCTTGGCAATCTCGTGCCGCATCTGCTGCGTGGTGCGGGCGAACACCAGCGCCATGATCGCCAGCAGCACGATGCAGATGATTTGGGCCAGCTTGAGGCGGGTGGAAATTTTCACGCAGGGGCCCCTAATAAATGATCGTCACTTCGGTCGGGCTGACGGTCTTGAGGCCGTCGAGGTAGATATAGTCGAGGAAGTTGGGCACCGCGCGCCCGGCCGTCAGCCCGCCCTTGATGGCCCAGCGCGACTGGTCCTCCAGCACCAGCAGCAGGCTCTGGTCGAGCTCCAGGCCGAAATGGTGGGCCGGCCACGCGGCCAGCATGGCGCTGGCGCCGCTGGCCGAGAGCTTGGGAAAGTAGGCCACGCCGGCGGCCGGATGCTCGCGGCAAAAGCGCTCGCCCCGTTCCAGCGCCTGCAGCAGCCGCACCACGGTCTGCGGATCGCGCGCGATGGTGCGCGCCAGCGCCACCATGTTGTAGATGCTCTCGTAGACGTCGGCGCCGGAAAAGCGGATGGCGTTGGCGCCCAGGCTTTCCTCGGCCGCGCCCAGGAAGGGATCCCAGCCGCTCACGGCGTCCACCGCGCCGTCGGTGATCGCCTGCTGCAGGCCGCTGGGCGGGTAGTTCACCAAGGTCACGTCGTGGCTGTCGAGGCGCTGGTGGTTGAGGAACACCTCCAGCGTGAAGTGGCCGGAGGTGCCCAGCGTCACGCCGATGCGCTTGCCCTTGAGGTCGGCCGGGCCGGCGATGCCGCGGTCGCGCCGCGCCACCAGGCCATGGTCGCGGCCGGTGCGGAAGATGGTGCTGATCACCTGGATCGGCGTGTTGTCCATCGCGAAGAACATGATGGGGATGTCGGCCACCGTCGCCATGTCGGCCCGGTTCGAGGTGACCGCCTCCAGCGCCTGGCGGCCGTTGGTGTAGGGTTGCAGCGTGACGGCCAGCCGCCGCTCGGCGAAATAGCCCTGGGCCTGGGCCGCCAGCACCGGGCACGCGCCCACGTACTCGGTGTTGGTGGCGATCACCAGCGCGGTCGGCGCCGGCAGCGGCGCGGCGGCCGGCCGCAGCAGCAGCCAGGCGCCGAGCGCGGCCAGCAGCACGGCCAGCGCCGGCAGCCACAGGGCGGTGTGGGGGTAGCGCTTCATGTCAGCTGGCATGCTGCGACGGCACGCGCGCGCCCGGCATCGCCGCCACCGCGCCCTGCAGCGGCAACTCGATGCGGAAGGTGCTGCCCTCGCCCGGCTTGCTCTCGACGCTGATGCTGCCGCACATCGCCTCGACCAGGCGCTTGGTGATGGTCAGCCCCAGGCCGGTGCCCTCCTCGCCGCTCTCGTCGCGGACGGCGCGGCCGAACGGCAGGAAGATCGCCTCCATCTGCTCGGGGTCGAGGCCGATGCCGCTGTCGCTGACGGCGATGCAGCCCTGGCCGCCGCGCGCGACGCTGCAGTGGACCGTGACGCTGCCGTGCACATGGTTGTACTTGATCGCGTTCGACAGCAGGTTGACCAGGATCTGCTTGAGCCGCATGCGGTCGACGCACAGCTCGAGCTTGCAGTCGGCCGGCATCAGCAGCGCGATCAGGCGCTTCTCGGCCAGCGGCGCGACGATGGCCTGCACTTCGCGCAGCACCTCGTCGAGCATCACCGCCCCCACCATCAGCGACACCTTGCCGGCTTCGATCTTGGACAGGTCCAGCATCTCGTTGACCAGCTGCAGCAGGTGGCGGCCGGACGAGACGATGTTCTGGCAGAAGCGCTGGCGCTCGCCCTCGGCCTTGGGGTATTTGTCGCTGGCCAGGATCTGCGCGAAGCCGAGGATGCTGTTGAGCGGCGTGCGCAGCTCGTGGCTCATGTTCGACAGGAAGGCCGACTTTTCGCGGTTGGTGCGCTCGGCTTCCTTGCGCGCCGTCTCCAGGAACAGGTTCACGCGGCCCAGCTCGTCGATGCGGTCGCGCAGCGCCGCCTCCAGCTTGAGGTTCTGGCTGCGCAGCTGGCGCGAATCGAGCGCGCGCGCCAGCACCGGCAGCAAGGTCGCGGCCTTGAACGGTTTGATGATATAGTCGAAGGCGCCGATCTGCATCGCCTTGACGGCGGTGTCGACCGTGCCCTCGCCGGTCATGATGATGCAGGCGATGGTGGCATCGAGCGCGCGCGCCGCCTCGATCAGGGCCAGCCCGTTCATGCCGGGCATGATCATGTCGGTCAGCAGCAGGTCATAGCGCTGGTCGCGCAGATGGGCCAGCGCCAGTTCGCCGGTGGCGTAGCCGCCGGCGTCGAAGCCGTGCTGGCCGAGTATGTCGCACAGCGCCTTCAGATGGGCAGCCTGATCGTCCACGACCATGATGCGCGTACGCGGGACAAGCTCGGACATGTCGCCTCCTGGAACCATTGTTGGCTAGCGCAATTATGCCCACTTTACCAAGCGGAAAACTCACCAATTCTATCCGGCGATGACCTCGCCTTGCGGCGGCGGCCGGCCGAACATCAACTTCTGGTAGCGGAACGCGTCGCGGATATTTTCGCGCAGGGTCAGGTCGTCCCAGGGCTTGGTGTAGAAGCGGTAGATCTCGCCGCGGTTGATGGCGTTCAGCACGGCCTCGAGCTCGGTGTAGCCCGACAGGATGATGCGTATCGTCTCCGGGTACATGTCCTTCACCCGGCTGAGGAACTCGGTGCCGTTCATGGCGGGCATGCGCTGGTCGCTGATCACCACCTGCACCGGGTGGCAGGCCAGCAGATCGAACGCCTCCCCGGCGCTGTTGGCGCGCAGGATGCGGTAGCCGTCGGGGCGCAGCAAGCGCGCCAGCGCCGAAAGGATGCTCGCTTCGTCGTCCAGCAGCAACAGCGTTTGCTGTGCGCCCGCGCCCTCCCCGGCCGGCGGCGCCAGCGCGCGCTCGGCGCCCAGCAAGTCGGCGAAGTCCGGCGCCGCCAGGGGCTTGCTGAACAAATAGCCCTGCATCTCGTCGCACAGGTGGCGCCGCAGGTAGGCCAGCTGGGCCTCGGTCTCCACACCCTCGGCGATGACCTTGAAGCCCAGGCTCTGGCCCAGCGCGATCACCGAACGCACGATGGCCGCCACCTTGGGTTCGACCAGCATCTCGCGCACGAAGGACTGGTCGATCTTCAGGTAGTCGACCGGGAACAGCTTCAGGTAGGCCAGGCTGGAGTAGCCGGTGCCGAAATCGTCGATCGACAGCGCGATGCCCATCTGCTTGAGCTCGCGCACCACCGCCACCGCGCCGTCGACGTTGTGCATCACCAGGCTCTCGGTCAGCTCCAGTTCCAGGTAGTGCGCGGCCAGCCCGCTGTCGGCCAGCGCGGCCTGCACCTCCCGGCTCAGGCCGGGATCGCGGAACTGGCGCGCCGACACATTGACCGCCACCCGCAGCGGCGTCAGGCCGGCCTGTTGCCACTGCTGGTTCTGGAAACAGGCGGTGCGCATCACCCAGCGCCCGATCGCCACGATCAGGCCGGTCTCCTCGGCCACGCCGATGAAGCGCGCCGGCGACACCATGCCCAGCGTCGGATGGCGCCAGCGCAGCAGCGCCTCCATGCCGACCACGGCGCCGCTGCGCAGGTCGACCTTGGGCTGGTAGTGCAGGCTGAGCTCGTCGCGTTCGAGCGCATGGCGCAGCTCGGCCTCGATCATGGCGCGCTCGGTGATGCGGCTGTGCATGGCCGCCTCGTAGAATTGCAGCTGGTTGCGCCCGCCCTCCTTGGCGCGGTACATGGCGATGTCGGCGTGCTTGAGCAACTGCTGCGGCTCGCCGCCGTCGAGCGGGTAGACGCTGACGCCGATGCTGCAGGTGACGGTCAGCACCTGGCCGGCGATGGCGATCGCCTCGGCCACCGTTTCCTGCACCTGCTGCAGCACGGCCGCGGCCGGCGACTCCGGCGTGTCCGACAGCAGCAGCAGGAATTCGTCGCCGCCCAGGCGGGCCACGGTGTCGCTGTCGGCCAGGCAGGCGCGCAGTCGGATGCCGACCGTGCACAGCAGCTCGTCGCCGGCCTGGTGGCCCAGGCTGTCATTGACCAGCTTGAAGTTGTCGAGGTCGATGAACACCACCCACAGGTGGTGGCCGTAGCGTTCCGCGTAGCCGATCGCCTGCGCCATGCGGTCGCCGAACAGCGCCCGGTTGGGCAGCCCGGTCAGCGGATCGTGGTTGGCCTGGTGCTCCAGCTGGTTCTGGTAGTTGATCGACTCGGTCATGTCGGTCAGCACGCACACATGGTGGCTGGGCGGGCCGGCCGGCGCCGGCACCGGCGCCACATGCAGCCGCACCCACAGCAGGTGGCCGTCGCGGTGGACGATGCGCAGCATCATGGTCAGCTCGTGCACGCCGCTGAGCGCCTCGGGCAGGGCGTCGCGGTCGGCGTGTTCCTGCTCCAGCAGCAAGTCCAGCCGGCGCCCCGCCGCCTCGGCCTCGGTGTGGCCGAACAGGCGCGTGAAGGCGGGATTGATGTAGTCGATCAGGTCGCCGCCGGGGCCGTGGGCGGTGATCACCACCGCGTTGTCGCTGGCCTGCAGCGCGCGCCCGCGCAGCTGCAGGGTCTGCTCCGCCTGCTTGCGGTCGGTGATGTCCTCGATCGTGCCGAGCACGCCGATGATGTTGCCGCGCTGGTCGTGGAACGGCAGCTTGTTGATCAGGTACCAGTGCAGGCGGCCGTCCTCGCGCAGCAGCTGGTCCTCGTCGTTGAAGCGGGCCTGGCCGGTGGCGACGATGACGCGGTCGTCGGCGCGGATCGCCGCGGCGTTGTGGCGCCAGGGGAAATCGTCGTCGGTCTTGCCCACCACCTGCTCCACCGCCCGCAGGCCGGCGGCGGCGGCGAACACGGTGTTGCAGCCGCAGTATTTGCCGTCCAGGTCCTTCCAGAAGATCTGGTGCGGGATGTGGTCGATGACCAGCTGCTTGAGCTCGCGCGAGGCGTACAGCTCGGCCTCCATGCGCAATTGCTCGGTGACGTCGTGCGCCACCACGAAGCGCGCCTGGCGGCCGGCGATCACCAGCGAATGCGAGGAAATCTGCACCTGGAGGCGGCCGCCGTCGGCCTTGACGTGGGTCCAGTCGCCGGCCTGCTCGGCGCCCCTGGCCGGCGCGGCGGCCAGGTTGCGCTCCAGCGCCGCGACCTGGTCCGGCGGCCGGATGTCCTTGATCGTCATCTGCAGGAACTGCGCCTCGCTGTAGCCGTAATGCGCCACGGCGGCGGCGTTGACCATCAGGAAGCGCAGCGTTTGCAGGTCGTAGATCCACATCGGCTGCGGATGGTGCTCGAACAGCCGCTTGAAGCGCAGCAGCGATTCGTACACATCGTAATCGCTGAGCTCGTAGGCCATGCACAGGAAGCGGTCCGGCCGGTGCTCCGTTGCAGGTTGCAATTCGATCGACTGGGTCACCGGGTGGAAGCTGCCATCGGCGCCCAGCAGTTCCAGTTCGCCATGCCAGTAGCCGCTCTCCTGCGCGGCCGCCAGCGCCGCGTCCTGCAGCAGCAGCGCCGCCCAGTCGGTGTACAGGCGCGCCGCCGGCTCGCCCAGCTTGTAGGCGCCCAGGTGCTGGCGGCAGTACAGGTTCAGCGCCAGCACCCTGCCGTCCATGCCCACCGTGAACACAAAATACGGGCAATGGTCGAAGAAGGTTTGCGGATCGATGGCGTCGCCGTTGACGCGCTGCCGCCCCTCGACCAGCGCTGGCATCGACTGGTCCGTGGTGGTGTTTGGCCGTGGCTCGATTTGCATGGATTTATCTTAACAGAAGCCAATCGTGCGCAGCGCGCACGATTGGCCCCGCACGCCGTTTTTTCGGTGTTGACGCAGGTCTGCTTGAAACTGTGCTGGACAACGATGTCTCGGCTGCGCTGGCAGTGTCGCGCCGGACCTACCGCATGATGCGCTCCTTTGGGTGATTGAGCGCAGCATGCGCCTGGCGGCGCCGGAGTTCTGTACGCTCGCGTACGTTGGCCCGGCAAAAGCCGGGCTTACTGCGCGCGCCCGTTGCAGATTATTGCACCGGCGGCGCCGACAGCGCCCGCCGCAGCATCTGCTCCAGCTCGGACGCCGGCACCGGCCGCGAGAAATAATAGCCCTGCATGGCGTCGCAGCTGGCCTGGCGCAGGAACTCGACCTGCTGCGCGTTCTCCACGCCCTCCGCCACCACCGACAGCCCCAGGCTGTGCGCCAGCGCGATGATGGCGATGGCGATCGCCGCGCCGTCGCCCGGCACGTCGCTGACGAAGCTGCGGTCGATCTTGAGCTGGTCGATCGGGAAGCGCTTCAGGTAGGCCATCGACGAATAACCGGTGCCGAAGTCGTCGATCGACAGGTGGATGCCGGCGGCCCGGATGCGCTGCATCAGCGCCAGGTTGGCCTCGACGTTTTCCATCATCGCGCTCTCCGTCAGTTCCAGCTCCAGCAGCTGCGCCGGCAGCCCGGTCGCCGCCAGCAGCGCCTCGATCTCGTCCATCAGGTCCTGGTCGCGGGTCTGGTGCGCCGACAGGTTGACCGCCATGTGGGCGATGCCCTCCAGCAGTCCCTCGCGCAGCCATTGCGCGGCCTGGCGGCAGGCGGTCTGCAGCACCCAGCGTCCCAGCGGCACGATCACGCCGCTGTCCTCGGCCACCGGGATGAATTCCGCCGGGCTGACCGGCCCCAGTTCCGGACAGGTCCAGCGCGCCAGCACCTCGAAGCCGATCATGCGGCCGCTGCGCGTGTCGATCTGCGGCTGGTAGTGCAGCATCAATTCGTCGTTGTCGAGCGCGCGCCGCAGCCTGGCCTCCATCGTCAGCCGCTTGTGGGCGCGCAGCGTCATCTCCTGGTGGAACACCTGGCTGGTGTTCTTGCCCAGGTGCTTGGCGTGGTACATCGCCATGTCGGCGCCGCGCATCAGCGACTCGGCGTTGGCGCCGTGCGCCGGATAGGTGGCCACACCGATGCTGGCGCTGACGTACAGCTGCTGGCCCTCGACCGAAAACGGCGCCGCCAGCGCGCCGAGGATCTTGTCGGCCACGCCGGCCGTGACGTGCGCCGCGTCGTCCGCCTCGACGATGACGACGAATTCGTCGCCACCGACGCGGCAGATGACGTCCTGCGCGCGCAGCGCCTCATGCAGCCGCCGCGCCACCAGCTGCAACAGCAGGTCGCCGCAGGTGTGGCCCAGGGTGTCGTTGACCACCTTGAAGTTGTCCAGGTCGAGCAGCAGCAGGCCGACCGCGCTGGCCTGGCGGTCGGCCCGGCGCAGGCAGGCGTCCAGGCTCTCGTTGAAGGCGTTGCGGTTCGGCAGCGCCGTCACCGGATCGACCAGGGCCAGGTAGTTCAGCCGCAGCTCGGCCGCGCGCACGGTGGCGCGCATGCGCGCCACCAGCAGCCAGGCCAGCGCCATCGAGGCCAGCGCCACCGCCAGCGTGTAGGCGGCGAAGGCGGCCAGCCTGCGGTACAGCGGCGCCAGGGTGGCGCGCAAGACCACGCTGCCGATCACGGCGCCGTTGGCGGCCACCGGCTCCAGCACTTCGAGCGCGCCGGCGGAAAACACCTGGCGCCGGTCGCGCAGGGCCTGGTCGACGGTGGGCGGCGCGCCGCCGGCGCGCCGGTAGCTGGCCAGCGGCACGCTGCGCGGATCGAGGATGGCGGCGCTCTCCACCACCGGCGACAACGCCAGCCCGGCCAGCGTCTCGGCGGCGGCGCGCTGGTCCTGGAACATCAGCGCGGCGCTGCTGTTGCTGCCGACGATGCGCGCCTGCACCTGCACATCGTCGAGCAGCGCGCCGCGCAGCACAAAATATTGGAACGCCACCAGCAGCAAGGCGGCCACGCCGAGCGCGGCGCCGGCCACCAGCAACATGCTGCGCGCGACGGTGCTGCCGAGCGCTCCCGTGCTCGCCGCCGTTCCTGCAGCCGTGCCGGCGCCCTGGCCGGCCGCCGGCGGCGGCTCCCGCGTCATTGCACGCTCCTGGCCAGGCGCAGCAGCTTGGAGCTGAGCACCATGCGGGCGGCGCGCAAGGCGCCGAGGTCGGCGTCGAACACCACCCGCTTGTCGTCCATGAACAGCGCCAGCATCACGCCGGCGCGGGCGATCTGGCGGTCGTCGGCGACGGTCAGCACGCTGGCGCCGGCCGCTGCCAGGTCTTGCCGCAGCTGCGGCCAGGCGTCGCGGTCCTGGCGGTCCAGCACCAGCAGGTGGCAGTTGCGCGGCGCCGCGCCGGCGGCCAGCACGCGCACCTCCAGCCGGTGGCCGTTGACGCTCTTGTCGCGCAGCTCCTGCAGCGCCGCCAGCAGCGCGTTGCCGCTGTAGCTGCACAGCACCAGCGGACTGGCCTGCGGCAGCGCCCCGGCCGGCCATTCGGCGAACACCGCGAAGTTGAACACGAAGGCCGCCTTGAGCTGGTACTCGGGCACCGCGCTGTCGGCGCGCGCGGCGACGCTCCACCCGCCCAGCAACAGGGCCAACGGCAAGCTGGAGAACCACACGGCTATGGCGCGCACCATCGGCATCTCAGTAGTCCAGCATCAGTTTCAGTTGCAGCCGCCGGCCGTCCTGCAGGATCGCGTCCTGCAGGTGCTCCACCGAGGCGGGATCGGCATAGCGGCGGTTGAACAGGTTGTAGGCGGTCAGCGCCAGATCGGCGTGGCGCGCCAGGCGATGCGAGTACAGGTTCAGGTTGGCCACCAGCGCGGCGCCGGTGCTGCCGCCCTGGATCATGGCGCGCCGGCCCACGTACTGAGCCTCGGCGCCGGCGCGCCAGGCGCCGTGCAGCGGCATGGTCAGGTTCAGCTTGGCCAACTGGCTGGGCGTGTTGACGTTGCCGCCCTCGCCGTCGCCGCCGTCCTGGCGGGTGCGCTGCCAGCTGTAACTGGCCTTCAGGCGCGCCGCGTTGTCCCAGTTTTGCTCGTATTCGAATTCCACCCCGCGCGCCACCGCGCGGCCGGCGTTGACAAAGACCGGCAAGCCACCCCGGTCGACCTGCGTGATCAGCGCCGACACCACGTTGCGGAAAGCGGAGACCGTCACGCGCCGGTTGCCCGGCAGCTGGCGCACCAGCGCCAGCTCGGCGCTGACGATGCGCTCGCGGCCCAGCGCCGGATTGGCCAGCTGGCCGCCGTCGCCGGGCGCGCTGTAATACCGCTCGTAGCTGTTGGGCGCGCGGTAGGCGTTGCCGACCATGGCTTTGACGGTGGTCGCCGCGCTCCACTGGTGCACCAGCGCCAGGCGCGGGCTCAACACGCCGCCGGCGGCGCCATGGCGGTCGTAGCGCAAGCCGGCGTTCAGCCGCAGCGCCGGCGTCAGCGCCAGCTGGTCTTGCAGGTACAGGCCGTAGCGCTTGCCGTTGTGGTTCTGGTTCAGGTACAGCGCGTAGGGCGCGGGGTCGAAGTTGAGCATGCGCTGGCGATAGTCGTCCTCGAAGGACAGGCCGGCCAGCAGCTTATGCTCGCCCAGGTTGGCCAGCAAGGTCAGTTCCGCGCCCCACCAACGGCTGGCGAAGACGTCGCGGTTGAGGGTGCCGTTGGCGTCGTCGCTCACGTAGTCGCCCAGCGAACCATACTCGGCCCAGTAGGCGCGCGCACTGATCTCGACCTGCGGCGTCAGCATCGTGCGGTAGGCCAGGTCGGCGTAGTTCTGCGTGTCGACGGTGTGCGAACGCGGATCGTCGAAGCGCTGGCTGTAGGAGGCGGTCGGCACGCCCTTGTCGCGCTCCGCGTGGATCAGGGTGGCGGTGTAGGCGCCGTGGATGGCCTTGGCGAACAGGCGGTGGCCGCTTTCATCATCGAGGCCGTGCGCCACGCCGTCGCTGACGCCGTCCTGCGCATAGGCGGGGTAGAACTGGTCGCGGCCATCGGTCTTGTAGCGGCTGGCCGACAGCAGCCAGTCGGTGCCGAAGCTGTCGGTCCAGGCACGGCTGGCGTGCCCGCGGCGGGCGCCGTCCTGGCCGCCGGCCAGGGTCAGCGCGCTGCCGTCGATGTCGCGCGGGCGGCGCGTGATGACGTTGATCACGCCGAAGAAGGCGTTGGCCCCGTACACCGACGAACCGGGACCGGGCACGTATTCGATGCGTTCGACCAGCTCCAGGTCGAGCGGGAACTCCCCGCCCATCGGCGCCGAATCGAACACCGCGTCGTTGATGCGGTTGCCGTCGATCTGCAGCAGGAAGCGGGTGTTGTAGTCGCCCGGCCGCAGGAAGCCGCGCGCGCCGACGTAGCTGTAGTTGCGGTCGTAGCTGGCGTAGACGCCGCGCACGCTGCGCAGCACATCGGCCAAGGTGCGCCAGCCATACGCGCGGATGTCGGCGGCGGTGATCACGGTGACGCTGGACGGCGCCTCGCTGGCGCGCTGGACGAACTTCGACGCGCTGTACACCTCCAGTGACATCAGTTGCTCCAGCGGCAACGCCGTCAAATCTTGCGGGGCGGCGTCGGCCGCAGCGGCGCCCGGCTCAAGCGCGAGCAATCCGCACAACATGGGCAGGCATAGCGGCGCCGTCCTCCGTTGACTCATCATCGCCATTTGCCTCTCACACCAGATTAATTGCTCCAATAAAACATGTTGGCAGGTTGAGGCGCGCTTGTACAGTCGCTGCTGCCGATGGCGCTCATGCGCTGGTGTTTCTGCAACAAGCAGGCACCCTCTGCGACTTCCCGCCATTTCCTGTCAGACGAGCCCGGTTTGAGATTTATCAAGCCGTTTGGCGATCCGCTCAGATATTGTTTGCGCAATATTTAACAATAAGCAACTAGGGACATGCAAGTGAGTTCGACACCTCGACATCACTCTTGAACCACGCCAGTAACGCCCTAACAGGGCGGCACGCTGCACCTCGCGCCATACCAGCACGCGCGGGGACATTTGGGCTAGTGGCTCGGGATTCACCACAAGGGAATTCTGGATGACCAATTATTCTGACATTTGCATCATCGGCGCAGGCATAGGAGGTTTGACTTGCGCCACCCGCCTGATCGGCGCCGCCCTCAGCAAGCACCTGCGCATACGGGTGTTCGACCTGAATGCCGCGGTGGGCGGCCGCATCCAGTCGCGCAAGGTCGACGGCGAGGAAATCGCCGAACTCGGCGCCGCCCGCTACTCGCCGCAGCTGCATCCGAACTTCCAGCAGCTGATGCAGGGCAGCGCACTGCCGCACGCGGTCTACCCGTTCACCGAGGCGGTATTCCACGAGCGGGTGCAGGAGCAGCTGAAGGCTACCCTGCTGAGCCTGAGCAAGATGGTGAAGGAACATCCGCAGGACTCGTTCCTGCAGTTCGTCAGCCACTACCTGGGCGAAGCCGAAGCCACCCGCATCATCAAGGCCACCGGCTACGACGCCCTGCTGCTGCCCATCGTCTCGCCGGCGATGGCCTATGACATCATCAAAAAGCACCCGGAGACGCAAAGCATCACCGAGAACGCCGCCAACGAATGGCGGTACGCCACCGACGGCTACGGCCAGCTGCTGAGCCAGCTGCAGGGCGAGGCCCAGGCCGGCGGCGTGACGTTCGAGCTGGGCCACCGCCTGCTGTCGGTGGAAAAGTCCGGCGCCGACCACGTGCTGGCCTTCAACCACATGGGCGAACGGCGCGTGCACCGGGCGCGCCATCTGGTCATGGCCGTGCCGCCCACCGCCATGGCGCGCCTGAACCTGGACCTGCGCTCCGGCTGGAGTCCGTTCCAGTACGATTCCCTGCCCTTGTTCAAGGGTTTCCTGACCTTCGACCAGGCCTGGTGGCAAGCGCTGGGACTGACCGACAAGGTGCTGATGGCCGAGAACCCGCTGCGGAAAATCTACTTCAAGGGCGACAAATACCTGCTGTTCTACACCGACAGCCACAGCGCGACCTATTGGCGGGACTGCCTGACGCAGGGCGAGGACGTCTACCTGGAACATGTCCGCCGCCACCTGGAACAAGTGCTGCCGCTCGATGGCCGGCCGCTGCCGCCGATCAAGGGGCATTTTTACAAGCATTGGCCGCACGGCGTCGAGTTCTGCATGGCCCCCGGGGCCGAGCATCCGGCCGCCCTGCTGCACCAGGACGGCATCATCGCCTGCTCGGACGCCTACACCTCGCACTGCGGATGGATGGAAGGCAGCCTGATCAGCGCCCGCCACGCCAGCCAGCTGCTGCTCGACCGGCTGAGCCAACAGGGCGGCGCAGCGAACGACGCCAAGGCGTTTTCCCCTTCCAGCGCCGAGGGTGTATGAGTCTGCTTGATTTTCCGCGCCTGCACTTTCGGGGCCACGCCCGCGCCAACGTGCCCACCGCCAATCGCAACACGCACGGCCACATCGATATCGCCACCAACACGGTCTCGATGGCGGGCGTGCCCTTCGACCTGGAGCGCCCTCCGTCCGACTTCCACCAGCACCTGAAGCAGCTCGCGCCGCGCTTCGATGCGGCCGGCAAGCCGGACCCGGAAGGCGTGTTCAGCCAGGCCGCCGGCTACAACGCCTGTGGCAACAACCACTTTTCGTGGGAAAACGCCCGCATCACCGGCGTCCAGCTGCGCCATGGCGAGGTCGACACCGAGGACGCGCTGGTCGGCGCCAGGCTGGCCTTGTGGGGCCACTACAACGACTACCTGCGCACCACCTTCAACCGCGCCCGCTGGGTCGACAACAACCCCGCCCAGCCGGACACCACGCTGATCTACGCCGGCCAGTTCACGCTGAGCGGCAAGCTGGCCACTCCCAACACGCCGACCCTGTTCAGCGCCGACATCGCGCAGCCGCATTCGGTGCGCTGGCTGGGCAGCGGCCATATCACCGAGCGCAGCGGGCATTTCCTGGACGAGGAGTTCGGCCGCTCCCGGCTGTTCCAGTTCTCGGTGGCGAAGCAGGACCCGCACTTCCTCTTCAATCCGGACACGCCGCTGCCGGCCAGCCTGCGCGCGCTGCAACAGGCGCTGGCCGGCGACGATGTGCTGGGGCTGACGATCCAGTACGCGCTGTTCAATATGTCGACGCCGCAAAAGCCGGACTCGCCGGTGTTCTACGACCTGGCCGGCAGCATCGGCCTGTGGCGGCGCGACGAGCTGGCCACCTATCCGTCCGGCCGCCTGCTGCTGCCGCGCCAGGCCAGCCTGGGGCCGGTGCTGGTCAAGCTGGATGGCGAGCGGGTCTCGCTGAACATGCCGACCGCGATTCCGTTCACCACCCGCGCGGCCGGTCCCCTGTCCGCGCAACATCCGACCCACGCCCTGGGCGGCAAGGTGGCGCTGGGCGACCTGCTGCTGCATGGCGCCGACGGCGTGCTGCTGGCCCGCATCCCCGAGCAGCTGTACCTGAATCACTGGCGCCACCACGGCGTGGTCGACGTGGCGCTGCCGCACGGCGCCGTGGCCACCGGCCCGCTCAGCCTGGGCAACGCGCAGGCGCAGTGGGACGAGGCCGAGTGGGTGCACCAGTCCGACAGCAACCAGCTGTATCTGGAAGCGCCCAACCGGCAGCTGCGGCAGGACCACCCGCAGACGATCACGCTGCAAAGCCGCTACCGGGGCGAACTGAAGGCGCATCCGGCGCTGGCCGTGCAGGCCGAACACGGCGAGCTGCTGGCATTCGACCTGCAAGCCTCGGCGCTCGGAGCGGGCTACACCGAGCTGACCGTCACCGGCCGCGCATCCGGCGCCACCTGCATCGTGCTGGGCGAAGGACGGCATGCCCAGCAGCTCGGCGTCCGCGTGCTGCCCGACGACTGGCATCTGGACCAGGTGCCGGCCGAACAGGTCGACTATGCCTTCCTGTACCGCCACGTGATGGCTTATTACGAGCTGGTCTACCCCTTCATGGCGGACAAGGTGTTCAGCCTGGCGGACCACTGCAAGTGCGACACCTATGCGCGCCTGATGTGGCAGATGTGCGATCCGCACAACCGCGACAAGAGCTACTACATGCCGAGCACGCGCGAGCTGTCGCTGCCGAAAGCGCGGCTGTTCCTGAAATACCTGACCCAGGTCGAAGCCGCCGCCAGGACCGCCGCGCCGCCGCAACCGGCGCCCCACCACATCGGCAGCAAGGCAGCGCTGATCGACGAACTGAAAAAGGCGGTCGACCTGGAACTGTCGCTGATGACGCAGTACCTGTACGCCGCCTACAGCATCCCCAACTACGAACAGGGCCGGAAGCTGGTCGAGGCCGGCCGCTGGCGGGCGGACGAGTTGGAGCTGGCCTGCGGCGACGCCGACCGGCGCCGCAACAGCGGCGCGCGCGGCGCGCTGCTGGAGATCGCCCATGAGGAGATGATCCACTACCTGTTGATCAACAACGTGCTGATGGCGCTGGGCGAACCGTTCCACGCCGGCGTCCCGCTGCTGGGCCGGCAGGCGCGCGAGCGCTTCGACCTGGACACCGAGTTCGCGTTCGAACCGTTCTCCGAGCACGTGCTGGCCAGGTTCGTGCGCTTCGAGTGGCCCGACTACCTGCCCACGCCGGGCAAGTCGATCGCCAGCTTCTACCGCGCCATCCGGCTGGCCCTGGCCGAGCTGCCCGGGCTGTTTGAAGCCAACGGCGCCAACGGCGGCAAGCGCGGCGGCGAACACCACCTGTTCCTCAAGGAGCTGACCAACCGCGCCTATCCCGGCTACCAGCTGGAGGTCGGCGACCGCGCCAGCGCGCTGTTCGCGATCGACTTCGTCACCGAGCAGGGCGAAGGCGTGGCGGTCGATTCGCCGCATTTCGACGTCTCGCATTTCCACCGGCTGCGCGCGCTGGGCGGCCGCTTCTCGTCGCGCGAGCAACCGTTCGAGCCGGCCCTGCCCGCGCTGAAAAACCCGGTGCTGGCGGCGCGCGCCGACTGCACCGTGGTGACCGATACGCAGGCCCGCGCGCTGATGCGGTTGTACCAGGGCTGCTACCAGCTGACCTTCGGCCTGATGGGCCACCATTTCGCGCAACAGCCGCTGGGCAGCCTGCGCCGTTCGCGCCTGATGAACGCCGCCATCGACATCATGACCGGCCTGTTGCGGCCCCTGTCGGCCGCACTGATGAACATGCCGTCCGGCCTGCCCGGCCGCAACGCCGGGCCGCCGGTGCCCGAGCCGCCGTGCGCCGCCGTCAGCGCCGACTACAGCCTGGGCTGCGAACAGCTGGCGCAGCAATGCCAGGCGCTGGCGCAGTACGCGCGCAGCCTGGAGGCCGGCGTGGTCGGCCAGGCGCAGATCGACATGTTGGCGTTTTTCAATCAGCAATTAACCGATTTATCTCGGGGAAAGATGTCTAGAGAGGCTTGAAATGAACAAGATCATCATCGTCGGCGGCGGCCTGGCCGGCAGCCTGACCGCCATCTACATGGCACGACGCGGCCACGACGTCCACGTCATCGAAAAGCGCGCCGATCCGCTGGGGCCCAACGCGGCCAGCGCCGATCCGATCGGCTCGCGCGCGATCGGCGTCAGCATGACCGTGCGCGGCATCAAGGCGGTGCTGGCGGCCGGCATCGGCAAGCAGGAGCTGGACCAGTGCGGCGAGCCCATCGTCGGCATGGCGTTCTCCGTGCGCGGCGACTACAAGGTGCGCGAGCTGACCCCGCTCGAAGGCCTGTTCCCGCTGTCGCTGGACCGCACCGCCTTCCAGCGGCTGCTGAACCGGCACGCCGTCAAGCACGAGGTCAAATACCACTTCGAGCACAAATGCCTGGATGTCGACCTCGACCGGAAGAGCGTGCTGATCCAGGGCAGCGACGGCGCCATGCAGACGCTGCAAGGCGACCTGATCATCGGCGCCGACGGCGCCCACTCGGCGGTGCGGCGCGCCATGCAAAGCGGCCTGCGGCGCTTCGAATTCAGGCAGACCTTCTTCCGCCACGGCTACAAGACGCTGGTGCTGCCCGACGCCGCCGGACTGGGCTTCCGCAAGGACTTGCTGTACTTCTTCGGCATGGATTCCAAGGGCCTGTTCGCCGGCCGCGCCGCCACCATCCCGGACGGCAGCATCAGCTTCGCCATCTGCCTGCCCTACACCGGCACGCCCAGCCTGGCCACGCTCAACCGCGAGGCGATGGCGGAGTTCTTCAGCCGCTACTTCGGCAGCCTGCCGCCGGCCAGCCGCCAGGAGTTGCTGGAGCAGTTCATCGCCCTGCCCAGCAACGACCTGATCAACGTCCGCTCCAACACCTTCCACTACAAGGGCAATGTGCTGCTGATCGGCGACGCCGCGCACGCCACCGCGCCCTTCCTCGGCCAGGGCATGAACATGGCGCTGGAGGATGTGTACGTCTTCGCCACCCTGCTCGACCGCCAGCCCGACGCGCTGCCGCAGGTGCTGGCCGAATTCACCCGCCAGCGCAAGGTGCAGGCCGACGCCATGCAGGACATGGCGATCGCCAACTACGAGGCGCTGAGCAACCCGAACCTGATTTTCTTCCTGCAGACCCGGTACACCCGCTACATGCACAAGAAATTCCCCCGTGTTTATCCGCCCGACATGGCGGAGAAACTGTACTTCACATCGGTTCCCTACGATGAGTTGCAACAAATCCAGAAGAAGCAAAACGTTTGGTACAAACTTGGAAGGGTAAATTAATGAAGATACTCGTAATCGGCGCAGGACCCGCAGGACTGATCTTTGCCAGTCAGATGAAGCAAGCCCGACCGGGCTGGGACATCAGCATCGCGGAAAAGAACACCCAGCAAGAAGTGCTGGGCTGGGGCGTGGTGCTGCCGGGACGGCCGCCGCGCCATCCGGCCAATCCGCTGTCCTACCTGGAGCAGCCGGAACTGCTCAACCCGCAGTACCTGGAAGAGTTCAAGCTGGTGCACCGCGACCAGCCCAACCTGATGAGCACCGGCATCACGCTGTGCGGCGTCGGCCGCCAGGCGCTGGTGCAGGCGCTGCGCGCCAAGTGCGCGGCGGCCGGCATCGCGATCCGCTACGAAACGCCGCCGGCCAGCAGGGAACAGCTGGAGGCCGAGTACGACCTGGTGGTGGTGTCCAACGGCGTCAACCACAAATCGCTGGAGCTGCCGCCGGCGCTGGCGGCGCAGGTCGATTTCGGCCGCAACAAATACATCTGGTACGGCACCACCCAGCTGTTCGACCAGATGAACCTGGTATTCCGCAGCAACGAGCAAGGCATCTTCATCGGCCACGCCTACAAATACTCGGACACAATGAGCACCTTCATCGTCGAGTGCAGCGAGCGGAGCTTCACCCGCGCCGGGCTGGAGCACGGCAGCGACAGCGAAGTGGCCGCCTACCTCGCCAAGACCTTCGAGCCCGAACTGGGCGATCACGGCCTGGTCAGCCAGCCGGGCCAGGGCTGGCGCAACTTCATGACGCTCAGCCGCGAACAGGCTTGCGACGGCAAGTTCGTGCTGATCGGCGACGCGCTGCAGTCCGGTCACTTCTCGATCGGCCACGGTACCACGATGGCGGTGACGGTCGCGCTGCTGTTGGCGAAGACCCTGGCCGCCGAGGCCGACACCGCCGCCGCCCTGGCCAGCTTCAACGCCCGCGCCGTGCCGCTGGTGCGGCTGTTCAAGGACCATGCCGACAGCAGTCGCCGCTGGTTTGAAAGCGTCGGCGACCGCATCGGACTGAGCAACGCCGAACTGACCATCAGCTTCGACGCCCGCCGCAAGGACTTGCCGCCGTTGCAGGACGCGCTGATGGCCACGCTCGGCTACGCGCTGGGCCGATAGGGAGCCGCCATGCCGACCTACGCCACGCCGCCGCTGCTGCCGCCGCAATGGAGCAGCGCCTACATCTCCTACTGGTCGCCGATGCGGGAAGAGGACGAGCTCACCTCCGGCTATTGCTGGTTCGACTACGAGCGCAACATCTGCCGCATCGACGGCCTGTTCAATCCCTGGTCGGAACGGGAAACCGGGCACCGGCTGTGGATGTCGGAGGTCGGCGACGCCGGGCGCGAGCGCAGCCGCAAGCAAAAAGTGGCGTATGCCAGGCAAGGCGTGCAACTGCGGGAAACGGCGCTGCCGGACGAGGTGGCGCCGTTCCGTGAACTGTTCCTGCCGCAGGCCATCCTGCGCGACGGCGCGGCCTTGCACGACGGCCGCCATGCGGTGCTGGGCCGGCAGGCCGACGCCTGGGTGGTCGAGCGCCCCGGCAAGGCGCGCTCGACCTTCTACCTGCAAGCCGGCGGCAACCACCTGCTGCGCATGGTCACCGGCAACGACCCGCAGCATCTGTCGGTGCGCGATTTTCCAAACTTCTCCGCCGCCGACATCGTGGCCAGCATTTTCACGCCCGACTAGCCACTATTTTCAAAGGAAACCTGTATGCCCCTGCTTGTCTACATACTCGGCTTGACGATCTTCTCGCTGACCACCTCCGAATTCATGGTCGCGGGCATGATGCCATCGCTGGCGCTGGCCCTGGGCGAGCCGGTCACGCGGATCGGCTACCTGATCTCGCTGTACGCCATCGGCATGGTGGTCGGCGGGCCGCTGATCACGGTCGCCATGCTCAAGCTGCGCATCACCAAGAAGGAAGGCTTGCTTGGGCTGCTGAGCCTGTATGTGATCGCGCAATCCATCGCCGCCTCGGCCACCAGTTATGACGTCATGGCTATCGCGCGCCTGGCCACCGGCGTGGCCGCCTCGGCCTGCCTTGGCGTCTCGCTGGCGATCTGTGCCGACGTGGTCGACGCGCGCGCGCGCGGGCGCGCCGCCGCCGTCGTGATCGGCGGCCTGATGCTCGCTTCCGTGGCCGGCGTGCCGATCGCCACGCTGGTCGACCAGCAGCTGGGCTGGCGCGCCAGCTTCTGGCTGGTGGTGGTGCTGACGGTGCTGTGCATGGTGCTGGTCAGCTTGCTGGTGCCGCGCGCCAAGGCATCGCAGGCCGTCAGCCTGGGCAGCGAACTGCAGGAGTTCCGCAATCCCCGGCTGTGGGCGGCCTACGCCAGCAGCGGCCTGATCATCGGCGCCATCTTCGCCGCCTTCAGCTACTTCGCACCCATCCTGACCGAAGTGAGCGGCTTCCCGCCCTCGTCGATCCCCTGGCTGCTGGGGGTGTACGGCGTCGCCAACGTGGTGGGCAATGGCGTGGTCGGACGGTATGCGGACCAGTACACGATTCCGCTCATGGTCGGGGGCATGCTGATCCTGGGCGTCAGCCTGGCGCTGTTCGCCGTCTTCGCGCAGGACCAGACGATCAGCATCGCCCTGCTGGTGGTGACCGGACTGGTCGGCATGTCGATGAATCCCGCCATCATCGCGCGGGTGATGCGCACCGCGCATCCGGGGCCGCTGGTCAACACCATCCACACCTCGGTCATCAACATCGGCCTGGGGGCCGGGTCGTGGATTGGCGGGCTGGGGATCGCCGCCGGCTACGGCCTGCGCTCGCCGCTGTGGGTAGGCGTGGCGCTGGCCGTGCTTGCGCTGCTCAGCCTGCTGCCCTTGCTCGGGCAAAAGACTACTGGGCGGGCGCCGCTTCCTTCAGCGACGCCACTGCGTTGAGCAGCCGGGCATTCAGTTCTTCATGCTTGAGCACGCCCCGCTCCAGGTCGAAGTTGTCATGGAAGCTGGGGACGGCGAGGCTGGCCTTGACCTGCCCGCCGAAGAACGGCGCCGAGCCGGTGGCGGCGGCCAGCACGGTGGCGCCGCCGCGGGCGCCGGGCGAGGTCGACAGCAAGACCAGCGGCTTGTTCTGGAACACCTTGGGTTCGATCCGCGAGCACCAGTCGAACAGGTTCTTGAAGGCCGCGCTATACGAGCCGTTGTGTTCGGCAAACGAGATGATCATCGCGTCGCAGGCGGCGATCTTTTGCAGGAAGGCCTTGGCCAACTCGGGGTGGCCGGTCGCCGCCTCGCGGTCGATGCTGTACAGCGGCATTTCGTAATCGTTTAAATCCAGCAGGTCGACCTCGGCGCCGTCCAGCAGGCCGGCGGCGTAGGTCGCCAGTTTCTTGTTGATCGACTTGCTGCTATTGCTTGCTGCGAATGCTAGTACTTTCATGTTTCTCCTGGGTGGGCTGCGGTGTAGGTCAGACAATAACAAAAATATGATAATTCAATAAATATTTTTTGTTTGACATGACAGCCAGCATCAGCGGAAACCCTCGAACGATACCTGCAGCATGTGGCGCACGATATCGTCGGGCGCCATCTTGCTGTACTTCTGCAGATACTCCACCGCCGGATCGCAGGTGCGGGCGTAATAGCTGTACAGGATGACGTCGGTGGGCAGTTCGCTGCTCAGCTGCCCCTGCTGCTGCGCCTGCTTTACCAGCGCCTCCAGCTGGCGGTTCAGCTTCATGATGCGCAGCATGTACTTCACATTGCGTATCAACATGTCGCGCACATGGGGACTGGTGGACGGCAGGAAGGGCAAGCCGCCGTCCAGCCGCACCCGCAGCGCCCACTCCAGCAAGGCCGACAATTTCTGCACCGGGCTCAACGCCGCATCGAGCGCCGCCACGTAATCGAGGGCGCCGTCGAGCAGGCGTATCAGCGCCTCGCCGACCAGCTCTTCCTTCGACTTGAAGTGCTTGTACAGGCTGGGCTTGGAGATGCCCACCGCGCCGGCGACATCGTCCATCGTCATCAAATCGTAGCCTTTAACGCTCAGCACCGCCGTCGCGGCGTCGAGTATCGCGCTCTCGCGTAACTTAAATGCTTGATTTTTAAAGCTTAATCTCGGAAGAATACTCATTGGTAAATTTTCGCTACTAATCAGTAGCTTTTGTTGTTTGGTAGTAGTAATATTAGCACGCCGGTAGAACCGCGGCCAGAATAACCAACAACAGACCTTGATGAATCCGACACGCAAACGCATCGCCGTCATCGGCTCCGGCATCTCCGGCCTGGCCAGCGCCTATTTCCTCAGCCGCAAGCATGAGGTGGTGCTGTTCGAGGCCGGCGACTACCTGGGCGGCCACACCAACACCGTCGATGTCACGCTCGAAGGCCGCAGCCACGGCGTCGACACCGGCTTCCTGGTCTATAACGAGCACACCTACCCCAACCTGGTGGCCCTGTTCGACGAGCTGGGCGTGGCCAGCATAGGCAGCGATATGTCGTTCGCCGTTTCCATGGATCAGGGCGGGCTGGAATGGGCAGGCACCAGCCTCGACACCGTGTTCGCCCAGCGGTCCAACCTTGGCTCGCCGTCGTTCCTGCGCATGTTGTGGGATATCCTGCATTTCAACCGCAATGCGCAGCGCCTGCTGTTGTTGTCGGAACAGGCCAGCCTGACGCTGGGGCAGCTGCTGAGACTGCAGGGCTACGGCGACTGCTTCCGCGACGCCTACCTGCTGCCGATGGCCGCCGCCATCTGGTCCAGTTCGCCAAACGACATCCTGAACTTCCCCGCCGCCACCTTCCTGCGCTTTTGCATGAATCACGCGCTGCTGCAAATCAGCGGCCGGCCGCAGTGGCGCACGGTGGCCGGCGGCGCCCGCAACTATGTCGAGAAGATCGCCGCCACCCTGCCGGACTGCCGGCTGCGCACGCCGGTGCAGTCGGTGCTGCGGGTTGCCGATGGCGGCGTGATCGTGCGCAGCGCCGCCGGCGCCGAAAGCTTCGACGCCGTGGTCTGCGCCACCCACGCGCCGACCACGCTGGCCATGCTGCTGGACGCCAACGAGACCGAACGCGTCATCCTCGGCAGTGTGCGCTACCAGCCCAACACCGCCTACCTGCACACCGACGCCAGCCTGATGCCGCGCCGGCGCAAGGTGTGGGCGGCCTGGAATTACCTGGCCGGCTCGCAGTCGGCCGGCCAGCGGCCGGTGTGCGTCAGCTACTGGCTGAACCAGTTGCAGGCCTTGCCGTTCGCGACGCCGGTGATAGTCACGCTCAACCCGCACGCCTTGCCGGCGGCCGACACCATCCTCGCCAAATTCGACTACGCCCATCCGATCATGGACCGCTCCACCATCCGGGCGCAACAGCAGCTGGCGCAGATCCAGGGCAACGGCGGCGTCTGGTACGCCGGCGCCTGGACCGGCTACGGCTTCCACGAGGACGGCCTGAAATCGGCGCTGCGCATCGCCGCCGGCTTCGACGTCGCGCCAGCCTGGGCCACGCCGACATGAAGCAGCCCGCCCACCAGCTGGTACACGGCCAGGTGATGCACGCGCGCCTGCGCCCGGCGCGCCACCGCTTCGTCTATCCGGTGCTGTACCTGCGCCTCAACCTGGCCCGCCTGGACGCCTGTCAGTCAGTCTGGTTCGGCGTCGACCGCTGGCGGCCGCTGTCGATCCGCCGGCGCGACTACGGCCCGCGCGACGGCTCCAGTCTGGAACTGTGGATGCGCGCGCTGCTGCGCGAGCACGACATCGCCGCCGACGGCGAGATCTGGCTGCAAACCTTCCCGCGCGTGGCCGGCTACGCCTTCAATCCGGTCAGCTTCTGGCATTGCCACGCCGCCGACGGCCGGCTGCGCGCCGTGCTGGCCGAGGTCAACAACACCTTTGGCGAAACCCACCGCTACCTGCTGCGCATCGCCGCCGACGGCAGCTGCCGCGCCACCAAGCAGCTGCACGTGTCGCCGTTCTGCGCGGTGCAGGGACACTACCGCTTCCGCTTCCGCCTGAACGGCGCCAGCCACTGCACCGGGCTGGACTATCACGACCAGCACGGCCTGCTGCTGAAGACCTCGCTGAGCGGCCGCCCCCTGCCGATGACCGACCGCGCGCTGGCCGGCGCGCTGCTGCGCTATCCGCTGCTGGGCATCGGCATCGTCGCCCGCATCCACTGGCAGGCGCTGCGGCTGTGGCTGAAGCGCGTACCGTTTTTCAGCAAGCCGTCCGCCCCCGTCCACCACACCACCGTGCACCAGGAGTCTGCCCGATGAACCGCACCTTGTCGACACTACCGCTGTCGGCGCCCGTTGGCGCCCGATGGTTTCTCACGCTGCTCAACAATATTCGCCACGGCCACCTCGAACTGGTCACGCCGTGCAACACCCGCATGGTGTTCGGCGACGCCCATGCGCCGGCCGGCGCCACGCTGACCGTGCATGACTGGCGCGCCTGCCAGCGCATCCTGCACGCCGGCGACATCGGCTTTGCCGAGGCCTACGCCGCCGGCTGGGTCGATACGCCCGACCTCACCGCGCTGCTGCGCCTGGCGCTGCGCAACGAAGCGTCGCTGGACCGCATGCTGTTCGGCGGCGCGCTGGCGCGCTGCTGGTACCGGCTGCGCCACTGGCTGCGGCCCAACACCCGCAGCGGCAGCCAGCGCAACATCCACGCCCACTACGACATCGGCAACGATTTCTACCAACTGTGGCTAGATCCCAGCTGGACCTATTCCAGCGCCCGGTTCGACGGCGACTACAGCCTGTCGCTGCACAGCGCGCAGCAGCGCAAGTACCAGCGCATCATCGACACGCTGCAATTGCGCCCCGGCCAGCGCGTGCTGGAGATCGGCTGCGGCTGGGGCGGCTTCGCCGAGCATGCCGCGCAACAAGGCATCCACGTGCACGGCGTGACGATCTCGCCGTCGCAGCTGGAGATCGCGCAACGCCGCGTGCAGGCGCGCAAGCTGCAGGACCGGGTGGAGCTGGCCTTGTGCGACTACCGCGACCTCGACGGCGAATACGACGCCGTGGTGTCGATCGAAATGTTCGAGGCGGTGGGCGAGCAATACTGGAACGAGTATTTCAGGACCGTGGCGGCGCGCCTGAAGCGCGGCGGCCAGGCGCTGATCCAGTCGATCACCATCGGCGAGCAGTTCTTCCCGCGCTATCGCAGCAGCACCGACTTCATCCAGCAGTACATCTTCCCCGGCGGCATGCTGCCCAGCATCGAGCGCTTCGAGCAGCACGCCGCGCGCGCCGGCCTGCAGCCGCGGCAGCGCCATGCGTTCGGCCGCGACTACGCCGAAACCCTGCGCCGCTGGCACGCCCAGTGCAACGCCGCCCACGCGCAAATCGCCGGCCTGGGCTACGACCAGCATTTCATGCGCATCTGGCATATGTACTTCGCCTACTGCGAAGCGGCCTTTGACGAGGGAAGAACCGATGTCGTCCAATTCCTGCTGCAAAAATCCTGAGCCTGCCCGCCGGCATGGCGGCCGCCGCTTTCTGGCGATCGGCTGCCTGCTAGTCGGCAGCATGCTGAGCGGCCTGTGCCATGCCGCCAGCTGGCAAGACGCGCTGCCGCAGGCCGAGCGGCTGGGCGACGGCGAGCTGAGCTGGCTGGGCTTCCGCATCTACCACGCCACACTGTGGGCGCAGCAGCGGCCGTTCCAGCCGCAGGCGGCGTTCGCGCTGCAACTGCGCTACTACCGCGACATCAGCCGTCAACGCCTGGTGCAAACCAGCCTGGATGAGATGCGGCGGCTGCGCGGCGCCGGCCTCGACGCGGCCACGCTGGCGCAATGGGAAGGCGCGCTGCAACGCGCCTTCACCGACGTCGTATCCGGCGACGAGCTGATCGGCGTCTACCTTCCCGGCCACGGCATGCGCCTCTACAACCAGCAACAGCTGCTGGCCGACATCGACGATGTGGGACTGGCGCGCGCCTTCTTCGCCATCTGGCTCGACCGCGACACGCGCGACCAGGACCTGCGCCGCAAACTGATGGGAGCGCCGCAGTGACGGCGGCGGGCGCAGCGCTGGCCGGCCAGCCGCGCTGGTGGCGGCTGCCCGCGTATGGGCTGCTCGGCCTGCCGCTGGCGATGGCGGCGCTGCCCGTGTATCTGCAGGTGGCGTCCTACTACAGCGTGCTGCGCGGCGTCGCGCTGGCCGAGCTGGGCTGGGTGCTGTTCGCGGCGCGCCTGCTCGACACGCTGCAGGATCCGTTTCAGGGCCACTTGATCGACGGCCTGCGCGGCGGCATCAAGCGCTGGCTGCTGGTGGGCGGCGCGATACTGGCGCTGGCCTTCGCCGGCCTGTGGGCCCCGCCGGGCGCGGGCGTGTCGGCAACGCTGTGGCTGGGCGCCATGCTGGTGCTGGCCTACAGTGCCCACAGCATGCTCAACATCGCCTACCTGACGTGGGGCGCACGCCTGTCCGGCGACGCCGCGCAGGCCGGCGGCGCCAGGCTGCCGGCGGCCGCCTGGCGCGAGGGCGCGGGACTGGCCGGCATGATCATCGCCAGCGTGCTCCCCGCCACCATCATGAGCGGCGCGGCCGACCGCATCCCGGCCCGCATGGGACTGTACAGCCTGGCGTTCGCCGCGCTGCTGCTGGCCGCCTTGCTGGCGCTGCTGAAGCTGGCGCCGGCCTGGCCGTCCGCCGCCCGACCGGCCGGCGACTGGCGCGCCGCGCTGCGCCGCATGGCGGCCAACCACGGCTTCCGGCGGCTGCTCGCGCCGTATTTCCTCAATGCCTGCTCGGTCGCGCTGCCGGCGACGCTGGCGCTGTTCTTCATCGGCGACCAGTTGCGGGCGGCGCCGCTGGCGGGCGCCTTCCTGGGCTGCTATTTTGTCGCCGCCGCCTGCGGCCTGCCGTTGTGGACCGCGCTGGCGCGCCGCATCGGCGTGCTGCCGTGCTGGCGGCTGGGCATGGCGCTGTCCATCGCCAGCTTCGCCGGCGCCGGCCTGCTGGGCGCGGGCGACGTGCTGCCCTACCTGGCGGTCTGCGTCGCCGCCGGCGCGGCGCTCGGCGCCGACCTGGCCATGCCGCCGGTGCTGCTGGCCGAGACGCTCGCGCCCGACGAGGCGGCCGGCGCCTACTACGGCGTGCTGACGCTGCTGGGCAAGCTGGCGCTGGCCGTGTCCGGCCTGGCCTTGCCGCTGCTGGCCGCGCTTGGCTACCGGCCCGGCGCGGCCGGCGCCTCCGGCGGCGCCGCGCTGGCGCTGGTGTATGCCGCGCTGCCCTGCCTACTGAAACTGCTGGCAATGGCGGCGCTGTGGCGCGCTCCGCCCACGTCCGTGCCCGTCCACCGCCACCGGAAGTCTCCATGAAAACCCTGTACACCGCCCTGTTGCTGGCCGTGCTGGCCGGCTGCGCCGGCCCCGACGTCCAGCAGTACCGGGCGCTGAAGCCGGCGCTCGACCTGCCGGCCTACTTCACCGGCACCACCGACGCCTGGGGCATGTTCCAGAAGCGCGGCGGCGACGTGGTCAAGCGTTTCCACGTCGTCATCACCGGCACCAGCGGCGACGGCACGCTGACCCTGGACGAACAGTTCCGCTACGACGACGGCAGCAGCCAGCGCCGCGTCTGGCGCCTGACGCGCGCCGCCGACGGCCGCTGGCACGGCCGCGCCGACGACGTCGAAGGCGAGGCCCTGGGAGAACTGGCCGGCAACGCGCTGCACTGGCAATACACGCTGCGCCTGCCGGTGGACGGCCGCAGCTACGCCATGCGCTTCGACGACTGGATGTTCCTGATCGACGACTGCACCATGATCAACCGCGCCAGCATGGGCAAGTTCGGCGTCGAGCTGGGCCAGGTCACGCTGATGTTCAGGAGACGCGCATGCGCGCCCTGAACCGGCCGATCACGGCCTGGGCCGGCCAGCGGATCTGGCTGGTCGGCGCCTCCAGCGGCATCGGCGCCGCGCTGGCCGGCGAGCTGCTGCAGGCCGGCGCGCGGGTGGCGCTGTCCGCGCGCCGCGCCTATCTGCTGCAGGCGGTGGCCTCCGGCCATGCGCAAGCCATCGTGGCGCCGTTCGACATCCTCGACCACGACGCATGGGGCGAGCGCTACCGCGATATCTGCGCGCAGACTGGCGGTGTCGACCTGATCGTGTTCTGCGCCGCCGCCTACCACCCGGAACGCAGCTGGGACGTCAGCGCGGCCGGCGCGGCGCATACGCTGGCCGTCAACCTGGGCAGCGTCTACACGGGGCTGGCCACGGTGCTGCCGGACATGCTGGCGCGCGGCAGCGGCGGCGTCGCCATCGTCGCCAGCGTGGCCGGCTACGTCGGCCTGCCCAACGCCAGCGTCTACGGGCCCAGCAAGGCGGCCCTGATCAACCTGGCGGAACTGCTGTACACCGACCTGCGCCCGCGCGGCCTGAACGTCTACCTGATCAATCCCGGCTTCGTGCAGACCCCGCTGACCGCGCAGAACGCCTTCCCCATGCCGGCCCTGCAGACGCCGCAGGCGGCGGCCACGGCGATCCGCCGCGGCCTGGGCGCCGGCGAATTCGAAATCCATTTCCCGAAGCGCTTCACGCGGCTGGTAAAGTTGCTGCGCTGGCTGCCCTACCGCTGGCGTTTCGCCGTCATCACTCACTTCCTGGTGCCACAATGAGCGACCCCGAACCACTGCTGGCCTGGTACGCCGCGCTGACGCCAGAGACGGTGGCGCAGGCCGGCGACTTTTACGCAGCTGACGCGCAGTTCCGCGATCCGTTCAACGATGTGCGGGGCATCGCCGCGATTGAAGCGATCTTCCGCCACATGTTCGTCCACACCGAACAGCCGCGCTTCATCATCGGCGAACGCATGGCGCAGGGCGACCAGGCCTTCGTCACCTGGCTGTTCGTGTTCAGCCTGCACGGCGTGCCTTACCAGATCGATGGCAGCAGCCACCTGCGCTTCAACCAGGCCGGCCTGGTCGTCATGCACCGCGACTACTGGGACGCGGCCGAGGAACTGCTGCAAAAGCTGCCGCTGGTGGGCGCGCCGATCCGCTGGCTGCGCGGCCGCTTCCGCGTCCCCGTGCCCGCCTTATGAGCAAGACGCTCAAGCTGATCCTCGGCGACCAGCTCAACTGCCGCCACAGCTGGTTCGCGCAGCCGTCGCCGGACGTGGTGTTCGTGCTGATGGAAGTACGCCAGGAAACCGACTACGTGCTGCATCACGCGCAAAAGATCATCGCCATCTTTGCCGCCATGCGCGACCTGGCGCGCCGCTTGCGGGCGGCCGGCCACAGCGTCCACTACCTGACCATCGACGACCCGGACAACCGCCAGTCCCTGCCCGCCAACCTGGACCGCCTGCTGGCGCACTATGAAGCGGACGCCTTTGCCTGGCAGGCGCCGGACGAATGGCGGCTGGACCGGCAGCTGGCCGACTACGCCGCCGGCCTGTCCATCCCCGCCGGTATGGACGACAGCGAGCACTTCTACGCCGGCCGCCACGAGGCGGCGCAGTTCTTCAACGCCCGCGCCGCCTGGGTGATGGAGCCGTTCTACCGCCACATGCGCAAGCGGCACGGCGTGCTGATGACCGGCAACGCCGCCCCGGCCGGCGGCCAGTGGAATTTCGACCACGACAACCGCGAAGCCTGGCCGGGCCAGCCGTGGGAGCCGGCCGACCCGCGCGGCCGGCACGACCACAGCGCCTTGTGGCGGACCATCGAAGCGGCCGGCGTGCGCAGCTTCGGCCAGCCGCAGGCCGACCACTTCGCCTGGCCGCTGAACCGCGAGGAAGCGCTGCAACAGCTGGAGCACTTCGTGCGCGACGCCCTGCCGCATTTCGGCCGCTACCAGGACGCGATGAGCCTGCGCGCCTGGCGGCTGTTCCATTCCCTGCTGTCGTTCGCGCTGAACACCAAGATGCTCGATCCGCGCACGGTGGTCGAGCGGGTCGAGGCCGCCTGGCGCGACGGCGCCGTGCCGCTGGAATCGGCCGAAGGCTATATCCGGCAAATCCTCGGCTGGCGCGAATACGTGCGCGGCGTCTACTGGCACCGCATGCCCGGCTACGACCGGCTCAACGCCTTCGGCCACGAGACGGCCTTGCCGCACTGGTTCTGGAGCGGCGACACCCGGATGCGCTGCCTGGCGACGGCGATCGGCCAGTCGCTGCAACACGCGCACAGCCACCACATCAACCGCCTGATGGTCATCGGCAACTTCGCCTTGCTGGCGGGGCTGTCGCCGCAGGAACTGCATCAATGGTATCTGGGCATCTACATCGACGCCTTCGAATGGGTCGAGCTGCCCAACACGCTGGGCATGAGCCAGTATGCCGACGGCGGCCAGCTGGCGACCAAACCCTATGTGTCGAGCGCCGCCTACATCGACCGCATGAGCGACTACTGCAAAGGCTGCCATTACCAGAAAAAGCTGCGCATCGGCGAGCGCGCCTGCCCCTACAACGCGCTGTACTGGGACTTTTTCGCCCGCAACGAGCAGCGGCTGGGCGGCAACCACCGCCTCGGCATGGTCTACCGCCAGCTGCACCGCATGAGCGACGCCGACCGCCAGGCGCTGCAGGAACAGGCCGCCGCCACCCGCGCCCGGCTGGCCGATTTGTAACTTCTGGTAGCAATCCCCACCCCCGATCTGGCCTGCCCCTACCCAAACGATATAGCTGAGTGCAAAAACCTTATTGGAAATGACAGGCCGAAATCGCCTAAGATTCCCCTCTGGCAGATTCAACAAAAAAAAGGGCCCCGGCCGCAGCATGGCCACCAGCCCGGAGACAACCTCTTTATCGTGAGCACCGCATGAGTACTTTTTCAGCCGTAGACTTGTTCGTATTTCTTGTTTATTTCGTCCTGGTCGCCGGCTATGGCATCTGGGTTTACCGACGCAAGCAGAGCGGCTCCGGCAAAGCCTCGCATGACTACTTCCTGGCCGAGGGTTCGCTGACCTGGTGGGCCATCGGCGCCTCGCTGATCGCCTCCAACATCTCGGCCGAGCAATTCATCGGCATGAGCGGCTCCGGCTTCCGCATCGGCATGGCGATCGCCGTCTATGAGCTGATGGCCGCCGCCACGCTGGTGATCGTGGCCGTGTTCTTCATGCCGGTCTATCTGAAGAACCGCATCTACACGATGCCGCAGTTCCTCGAACAGCGCTACGGCAAGGCGGTCGCCACCACCATGGCGCTGTTCTGGCTGGGCCTGTACGTGGTGGTCAACCTGACCTCGATCCTGTACCTGGGCGCGCTGGCCATCAGCAGCCTGTCGGGCATCGCCCTGCTGCCGTGCATGCTGTTCCTGGCGGTGTTCGCGGCCGTCATCACGCTGGGCGGCATGAAGGTGATCGGCTACACCGACGTGGTGCAGGTGACCTGCCTGGTGGTCGGCGGCCTGGTCACGACCTGGCTGGCGCTCGACATGGTCGCCGCGCTGGGCCACAAGCATGGCGCGCTACAAGGCTTCTCCGAGCTGTACAACCACGCCCGCGGCCACTTCGACATGGTGCTCAAGCGCGACAACCCGAACTACATGGACTTGCCCGGCCTGTCGGTGCTGCTGGGCGGCATGTGGATCGTCAACCTGAACTACTGGGGCTGCAACCAGTACATCACCCAGCGCGCGCTGGGCGCCGACCTGCCGACCGCGCGCAAGGGCCTGCTGTTCGCGGCCTTCCTCAAGCTGCTGATGCCGGTGATCGTGGTGCTGCCCGGCATCGCCGCCTACGCGCTCGACAAGTCCGGCGCGCTGGGCGACGCCATGCGGGTCGGCGGCGAAGTCAATCCCGACCGCGCCTACCCTATCCTGCTGGGTCTGCTGCCATCGGGCTTGAAAGGCATCGCCTTCGCCGCGCTGACAGCGGCGGTGGTGGCTTCGCTGGCCGGCAAGGCCAACAGCATCGCCACCATCTTCACGCTCGACATCTACAACAAGGTCTTCAACCGGGAGGCCAGCGAACAGCGCATGGTGTGGATCGGCCGCGTCAGCGTGGTGGTGGCGATGGCCTTGGCCGTGCTGATCGCGCCGATGCTGGGCATCGACAAGAAAGGCGGCTTCCAGTACATCCAGGAATACACCGGCTTCGTCTCGCCCGGCATCCTGGCCATGTTCCTGCTGGGCTTCTTCTGGAAAAAGACCACGGCCGGCGCGGCCATGTTCGCCACCCTGGGCGGCCTGGCCGGTTCGATCGTGCTGAAGTTCCTGCCGACGATGATGGATCTGTCCTTCCTGGCGCCGATCGGCTTCGCCAAGGTCACCGCCAGCGGCCTGGCCGAGATCCCCTTCCTCGACCGCATGTTCATCGTGTTCTGGGTGGTGGTGGCCGGCATGGTGGTGATCAGCAAGATGGCAGGCGTCAAGCGCGACAACCTGTCGAAGCCGATGCACATCGATACTTCGCTGTTCCGCGTTGATGGCGCATTCGCGTTGGGTTCGGCTGTGATCGCCGTCGCGCTGACGACGATCTACAGCCTTTGGTGGTAACGACGCGCCCCGTACCCGAATTTTGCTCGGCATGACAACCTGCGTGTTAGGGGCTATCATCGGCTTATGGTTACGAACAACGCTCGGGTCAAGATTTCGGAAAAAGGGGAAAGCGGTGGCCAAAAAGATCGGCAGTTCTGTCGTAGGTGAGAAGAGGGCCAAGAAGACGATAGCTAAGGTGGCTGAAAAGGTCGTGCTGTCAGATCATGAGGCGCCCGCGTCCAAGCCTCCAACAGGCAAGACATACAAAGTGACGCTCGCGAGCGCTAAGGGGCGAGGCCAGACAGTTGTCATATCGGCACCTGGCAAGGTCCTCGAGGCGAATACCACCTTGAAGCCAGGGAAGATCGTGAAGTTGAACCTTTCGCGAAGCAACGTAGTGGGCAAACATCCCGAGATCCACCACCTTCCGGCACCCAAGACCAAGTTGAAGCTCGACGACGAAACGCGAAAGTCGCTTTTAGCCTCGATGGTGCTAATCTGATGGCCCTCTCAGTGAATAAACCGGCTGACTACGATACCCGAGTCTTCCTTAACTGCCCGTTCGACGCCAAGTTCAAGCCTCTTTTCGACGCGATCGTCTTTACGATTCACAATCTTGGCTTTCAGGCTCGGCATGCGTTGATTGACAATTCCAATGTCGTTCGCGTTGAGCGCATTGCTAGTGAAATTGCCACCGCCCTCTGCGGCTGCTTGTGGCCGGTAACGAACATTCAGAACTCTAACTCATCTGACAGCTCATGTCAGGCCAAGTCAGCGCTAGTACAAATAAGAAGAGCAGACGCTGCATTTGCAGCGCCCGCTCTTTTTTATCGTCCAGCGTTTTACCGGGTTAGCTTGCCCGTCACATCGTAGACGGCGGCCTCCAGATGCACCACGGTGCTGACGGCCTGGTCGTCGGCAGCGCTGGACGCCAGGGTGAGCTTGTAATCGCCCTTGGCGACCTTCCAGGTCTTCGATGCCGAGTCATAGACCGCCAGCAAACGCGGATCGACGGTAACGGATGACTGAACACCCGCCCCCGGCTGCACCTCGACCTTCTGGAAGCCAGCCAAACGCTTGGGCGCCTCCCAGCGCACCTTCAACGGCGACACATAGAGCTGGGCCACCTGCTTGCCCGCCACCTTGCCGGCGTTCCTCACCGTGAACGAGGCCCGCAGCACGCCGCCCTTGACGCTGGCGGCCAGATCCGAGAAAGCAAATTCCGTGTACGACAAGCCGTGACCGAACGGGAACAAGGGCTTGAGTCCCTTCAGGTCGAACCACTTGTAGCCGACCGCCGCGCCCTCGCTGTAGTCGACATCGAAGCGCCGCTCCGCCACTTCGGGAAAACCGTCCAGCGCCGGGCGCGGCAATTGCGCTTCCGACGCCGGGAAGGTGGCCGGCAAATGTCCCGACGGATTGACCTCGCCGAACAGCACGCCGGCGATCGCCTCGCCGCCATCGCTGCCGGGATACCAGGCCTCCAGCACGGCCGACACCTTGGGCAGCCACGGCATGGTGACCGGTCCTCCGGTTTCCAGCACCACCACGGTGTTGGCGTTGGCCGCCGCCACCGTCGCGATCAGCTCGTCCTGCTGGTCGGGCAGCGACAGGTTCGGCATGTCGAAGCCCTCGCCCGTCCATTGGGTGGCGAACAGCAGCACCACGTCGCTGTCGCGGGCCAGCCTGGCCGCTGCGTCGCGGTCGTTGCCGTCGTTGTACACCACCGTGGCCGCCGGCAGCCGCGCCTGGATGGCTTTCAGCGGCGACGACGGGTACACCATGACCGGGCCGGGCCAGTTCTTGGGCGCCAGCTCCGGCACCGCGTTGCCACCGGCCGGATACACCAGCGACGAACCGCCGCCGGCCAGCACGCCGCGGTCGGCATAGCCGCCGATCACCGCGATGCGTTGGGCGGATGGCTTCAACGGCAAGGCGCCGGTGCTGTTCTTCAGCAGCACCATGCCTTCCTGCGCATCCTTGCGCGACACGGCCGCGTGCGCCTTGAAGTCGATCGTTTGCGGCGCCGGCGCCACCGGGTGGTCCACCACGCCGTGCGCGAACATCGCATACAGGATGCGGCGCACCATGTCGTCCAGGCGCGCCTGCGGCACCCAGCCGTTCAACACGGCCTCCTTCAACGGCGGGCCGAAATAATCGGCATGGTCGAACGGCATGCCGGATTGCTGGTCCAGCCCGGCATTGGCGGCCGGCACCGTGCTGTGCACCGCGCCCCAGTCCGACATCACCCAGCCCTTGAAGCCCCAGTCCTTCTTCAGCACCTCGTTCAGCAGATAGCTGTTCTCGCACGAATAGGCGCCGTTGACGCGGTTGTAGGAACACATGACCGAGCCCGGATTGCCGTCCTCGTTCGCGATCTGCAAGGCCAGCAGATCCGACATGCGCGCCGAGCGGTCGTCGATCCTGACGTTGAGCGTATTGCGGCCGGTTTCCTGGTCGTTCAGGGCGAAGTGCTTGAGCGTGGACACCACGCGGTTGGACTGGATGCCCTTGATCTGCGCACCGACGATCTTGCCTGCCAGCAGGGGGTCCTCGCCCGCGTATTCGAAGTTACGGCCGTTGCGCGGCTCGCGCATCAGGTTGACGCCGCCGGCCAGCAGCACGTTGAAGCCGTGGGCGCGCGCTTCCGCGCCGATCATGGCGCCGCCCGCATAGGCGGTCTGCAGGTCCCAGGTGGCGGCCGTGTTCAGGCCGGAGGGCAGCGCCGTGCCCGGCCGCACGTCGGGGCCGGCCTGGCTGGCCACGCCCAGGCCGGCGTCGGTTTCCCACAGATGGGGGATGCCCAGGCGCGGCACGCCGTAGATGAAGCCGGCCGACTGCTTGTGCGACGGCGCCGGCCGGGTGCTCTTTTTCGATTCCATGTCGGCGCCGAAGTAGCCGTAGACCAGCTTGAGCTTCTCGTCCAACGTCATCGCCGCGACCGCCAGGCGGGCGCGTTCCTCCGCGCCCAGCTGCGCGTTCATCCACGGCGTGGCCGCAGGCGCGGCAGGCTCGCCGGCGGCTTGCGCGCAGGCGCTGCCGCAGCAAAGCGCCACGGCGGCCGACAGCACGCCGATTTTTGTCTTCAATGTCATTTGTCTCCGTCACTTTCTGAACTGTTTACCGCCGATTGTGCCTGTGCTGCGCGGGCGGGGCAATTATGAAAATGACGAAACGCTGAAACGATATTCCGCAGCGCCGGCCATCCGGCCGCCTTCGCGAGGAAGACGGCCGGACAACACTTATTTGAAGCTGTAGTCCAGGCTGACATACACATAACGGCCGCGCGGATCGCCCCAGCTATCGTTGTAGCCCAGCGAAGAGCCTGGGTCGAAGGCCGGATCGCGGTTGAACACATTGTTGGCGCCGACGCGGACCACGGTGTTCTTGATGCCCGAATAGGCCAGCGATGCGTCCAGCGTGGCGACGGCGGGAATCCGCCGGCCCTTGGCATAGAAGTCATACCATTGGTTCTGCACGGCCGATGGCGAACGGTCGACCTTGGTACCGGCCACGTACTTGACAATGCCGGTGCCGCTCCACGCGCCCAGGTCCCAGTTCATGCCGACGTTGGCCAGCACGCGCGGATTGCCGTATTCGCCGGCATCGCACGAGGTGTTGTTCGGGCAGTTGATGTAGACGTTGTCGGCCAACAGCACCGTGTCGTAGCGCAGCGTGTAGTTGGCATCGCCGAACACCTTGATGCGGCCCAGCTTCTCGGTGCGGAAGGTGTAGGACGCTTCCAGGTCGATGCCTGAGGTGTGCGACTGGAAGCGGTTGACCCAGCCGGTCTTGATGTTGGACAGCTCGCCGCGCAAGGGCCCCAGCCGCGCCCGGTCGGCCGCCGACAACGCCGCGTAGGCCGTGATATCGTCGGCGGTGACTTCGTCGCGCGTCACATGCGACTTGTAGGCGCCGTCTTCGTTGTCGAGCACGGTCGTGTTGTCGAGCACGTCGATCTTGTTCTTCCACTTGATATCGTAGTAGGTCAGGCCGATGTTCAGGTCCTTGAACGGCTCGATGACGAAGCCGATGTTGTACTGGTTCGATTTCTCCGGCTGCAGATTCTTGGTGCCGACGTTGGATGCCTTCACGTAGCGGGTGCAGTATGTATCAAAATACACATCGCCCTCGACGCAGCGGTGCGGGTCCTTGGTCGCCGAGAACGAATCCCGGCCTTCGCTGAAGCGCTGTGGCAGCGACGGCGCCACCATGCCGGTGCTGTAGTTGGCGCGCACCATGACCGTCTTGCTCGGCGTCCACTTCAAGCCGACCTTGGGATTGGTGGTGGCGCCGGCCAGCTCATACTTGTCGTGGCGCACGGCGGCCTGGGCCTCCAGCGTTTTCAGCAACGGCAGGCTCAACTCGGCATACACGGCAGACAATTTTTCCGAACCCGAGATCGGCGGCAGCACCGCGTACTGGCCCAGCAAGCCTTGCTGCCAATCCTGCGACGGCGTGTACGACAGCGAATTCTTGCGCAGTTCGGAACCCACCGAGACGCCGACCTTCCCGCCCGGCAGCCCGCCGAATTCGGTCGAGGCCTGCACCTTGATGGAATCGGATTTGCTGCGGGTCTTCACATACATCTCGCCCGACAGCTCCCTGATCAGGGCGTCCGAATTGCTGTTGACGCCGAAGGGATTGAAGCGGCCGTCGTCGACCGCCTGGTTCAACTCCTCCAGCTTGTAGGCGCCCAGGGTATCGGTGCGGCCCCGCTCCTCGCCGTGCGACAAGGTCGCCGACCAGTCCCAGCCGCCCAGCTCGCCCTTGAGGCCGGTCAGCAGCCAGATATTGTCGACATTGGTCTTGATGCCACCCTCGTAGACCGGGAAATCGCGCCGCACCGTCACCGGCTTGCCGTAGGTGTTGAAGGGATTCGAGGCCGGGATGACCAGGTTGTTGCGGTCGCGGTTCTGCAGCCACGACGACTGGCCGACGATGCGCTTGTCGAAGTTGGTGAAGAAGGCGTTGGCGAACAAGCTCAGGTCGGGCGCGATATCCCAGTTCAGCGCGGCCGTTGCGCCGGCGCGGCGCGACGGCTTGACCAGGTCGGTGAATTCCGCCGTCGCCGACAGGCAGCCGTTGCGGGTCGGCGACGGGAACCATTCGGCGCCGCTCGGATAAGGCAGCTTGGAACCGGGCAGGCAGCCCGGGTCGGCGAAGCGGTTGCCGCCGATCGACAGCGTGCCGGCGTCGGTGCCGTGGGCGCCGTAGACGTTGGCGTACTGCAGGCCGCCGCTGGCGCCGAAGTCGATGTGGTTGGCCCAGGCGCGGTCGGTGCCCTTGATGCGCTTGGTGTCCTCGACCATCGCGGCGTAGGTCAGGTTGAATTTCTGCGTGGCGCGGTCGCCGTAGCCGCCGGCCACCGACAGCTTGCGCACATCGCCGCCGCCCAGCGTGGTGGCGCCGTAGCTGGTGCTCAGGTCCACGCCCTGGTAGTTCTGGCGCATGATGAAGTTGATCACGCCGCCCACCGCATCGGTGCCGTAGATCGCCGAGGCGCCGTCCTTGAGCACCTCGATGCGCTCGATCGCGGCCAGCGGCAGCATGTTCAAGTCCACCGAGGTGAAGCCGTTGGAATCGTCCGAACCTGAGACCGGCAGGCGGTTGCCGTTCAACAGGATCAGGGTCGGCATGCCGCGCAGGCTGGCCGTGGTGGCGCCGTTGCGGAAATCGTTGCCGCCGCCGAAATCGCGGCCGTTGCCGCCGACCGACGGCAGGTTGCGCAGCACGTCGAGCACCGAGGTCGCGCCCGAGCGCTTGATGTCCTCCTTGGTGATCAGGGTCATCGGCGAGACGCCCTCCTGCGCGATGCGCTTGATGTTGCTGCCGGTGATTTCCACCCGCTCCATCCTGGCGTCCGGCTTGGGCGCCTCCTCCAGCTGCGCGTGCGCCAAGCCGTGGGCCGACAACAGGGCCAGCGCCAACTTCACCCAGCGCACACATATTTTTTCCTGAAGCATATTACTCGTCTCCTAGTGATGGCGTCCCCCATCGAGTGTGGGGAATCGTTGCAATGAAACTGCCGGTTTGCTTCGATGGCATGCGTCAACAGACTATCGAATCGCAACAGAGCTTACGTGGCTCGGCTGAGGACGTCTTGGCGGTCTCAACACTAGAAGGGTGGGAAATCGGCACAACCGCGATCAGAACGAACATGGCTCCCGAAGGAGCCATGTGGTCAAATCACTGTCTGGACAGACTTAAGGCGACTAGCCGGTATGCTCTTCCATTTGCTTGGCCGCGTACATGGCCTGGTCGGCGTAGCGCATCAGCTGCTCGATGTCGGCGCCGTGTTCCGGATAGTGCGCGACCCCGACGCTGGCGGTGATCGCCAGGCCCAGGCCGGTGGTCAGCAACATCGGCGCCGCCAGCACCCGGTGGATCTTGTCGACGATCTGCAAGGCGTCGTCGGCCACCAGCACTTCCTCCACGAGGATGACGAACTCGTCCCCGCCCAGGCGCGCCACGGTGTCCGATTCGCGCACGCAGTACTTGAGCCGGTGCGCCACCTCGCGCAGCAGCAGGTCGCCGCAGGCGTGGCCGTGCTCGTCGTTGATCTGCTTGAACTTGTTCAGGTCGATGAACAGCAGGGCCAGCCGGCATTGGTGGCGCTGGGCGCGCGCCACCGCCATCTGCAGGCGGTCGAGGAACAGCCGGCGATTGGGCAGCTGGGTCAACTCATCATGCTGGGCCATGAAGCGCAGCCTGGAATGCAGCTGCTTGCGCTGGATCGCCGTGGCCACCTGGTGGGACACAAACATCAACAATTCCCGGTCCTGGTCGGTGTAGCCGGTCTGGTCCGGCTCGTCGCCGCTTTGCAGCATCAGCACGCCGATATGGCCCTGGCTGGTCGTCAACGGCACGCCCAGCCAGCAATCCGGCAGCATGGCCGCCGCCTGCAAGGCCGGCGGCAGCGCGGCCGCCGTGGCCGGCGTCAGCAACACCGCCTGTCCGCTGCGCAGCACTTCCTCCCCCAGCCAGCACGCCAGCGGAGGCGGCTCGGCGCGGCCGTGGGCGTTGACGTGATAGGAGAAATCCACGCAACCGCCCTTGTCGCTGCGCAGCGCCACCGAGAAGCCGGGCGCCGGCAGCATGGCGGCGATGATCTGGTGGATGTGCTCGAACAGGGCCGGCAGGTCGTCGCTGGCGTGGGCCGCCTCCGAGATCGCGTACAGCGCGGCTTGCATCGCTTCGGCCTGCTTGGCGGCCGTGATGTCGCGCGCCACGGCCACGCGCATCCGGTCGCTCTCGGACCAGCGCGCCGACCACATGATGTGGACGATCTTGCCGTCCTTGCGGACGTAGCGGTTTTCAAAGCGGGAGGTGGGCTCGCCGCCCATGATGGCGCGCGCCGCCGACAGGGTGCGTTCGCGGTCGGCCGGCGCCACCAGGTCGATCATCTGCATGCCGATCATTTCCCGAGCGGCATAGCCGAAGATGCGCTCGCAGGCGGCGCTGACAAACACGAAGCGGCCGTCCGCATCGACCATGCAGACGGCATCCATGAGCAAGTCCGTAAACCGGGCAATCGTGGCGGCGGTAATTTTATGCATATCGAACAATTCTAGCCCCGAATACCAGCGTCAAGGTGCTCTGCGGCCCTTCACTGCCCAGAAAACCCAGCCAGCGTCGCCACAGCGTTGTTTTCCAACCGAAAAAGGGCCTGATTCGGCTGAAAATGGCCGATATAATTGCCTGCAATACAGCGCGCCGATACAATTTATGCGCGCCCGGTCCGGGCCCGCATCTCTAGGAATAACACCGAATGACTACACTGGTCCGCGCCGCGGTGCTCACCAACTTCCTCGAAGTGGCCCAGCATTTGGGACTCAACGCCCAGCTCGAACTGGCCGCCGTTGGACTGAGCAAGACCATGCTGCAGGACCCCGACCATTCGATCCCGGTGAAGGCGGCCGTAGAGCTGCTGGAGAACGCGGCCGCCCACAGCGGCTGCCAGACTTTCGGCTTGCGCATGGCCGAATCGCGCCAGTTTTCCGACCTCGGCGCGGTAGCGCTGCTGCTGACCCACCAGCCCACGCTGCGCGACGCGCTGAAGGTGACGGTGCAATACCGCCATCTGCTCAACCGCGCGCTGGCCATCTATATCGAGGAAGTGGGCGAGCTGGTGATCATCCGCGAGGAAGTGGTGACCGACACCCCGCTGCCCTGCCGCCAGGCGACCGAGCTGGCGCTGGGTGTGATGGCGCGCCTGTGCGCCAGCCTGCTGGGCCCCGCATGGCGCCCGGTCAGCGTCAATTTCAGCCACGATGCGCCGGACGACGCGCGCATCCATCGCCGCGTGTTCGGCTGCCCGGTGCAGTTCGGCGCGGAATTCAACGGCATCGCCTGCCCCGCCGCCGCTTTCGACGCGCCCAATCCGCGCGCCGATCCCGCCATGGCGCGCTATGCGCAGCGCTTCGTCGATACGCTGCCGGCGGTGGGCGAGGCGTCGCTGGTGTTTGAGGTGCGCAAGGCGATCTACCTGCTGCTGCCGATGGGCCGCGCGACGATCGAACAGATCGCGGCGGCGCTGGGCATGAATGTGCGGACGCTGCAGCGCCGGCTGGAGGACGACGGCGCCAACTTCAGCGATTTGATCAACGAGGTGCGGCGCGACCTGGTGCAGCGCTACATGAACAACCCCAGCTACTCGCTGGCGCGCATCGGCGACCTGCTGGGCTACTCCATGCCCAGCAGCTTCACGCGCTGGTTCACCGCGCAATTCGGCGCCACGCCCGCCGCCTGGCGCGCCAACAACGGCAAGCCCTGCGTGGCGCCGACTTGAGGCGTGCTTACGGCAGCGTCAGGATCACCTTGACGGTGTCGTCGACCGCCGACTTGTCGATGTAGCCGATCGCCTTCGGATCGGCCGCCACCGCCTTCTTCACCTCCGCGTTGGAGGCATATTCCTTCGGCTGCACAGCCTTGCCGGTAAACACCAGCTTGGACCAGATGGCCTTGACCTGCGCGGGGTCTTTCTCTGCCACCTTGTGATAAAAGTCGGCGCGGATGGCCGAGCTTTCCGGCTGGTCGACAGGCGTGAACATCGTCGATTTCCCCAGGAAGAATTGCGACGCCTGTTCGCCGAACATGCGCGTGGCCGGATTGGCCTTGTTGACGATGACGACGGTTTCGGCCTGCGCGCACAGCGCGTTGGCCAGCAGGCAGGCGGTGATCAGAATTTTCATGGCGGTCTCCTTAAAACACGAAATCGAGCGTGGCGCCAACCACGGTGACGCTGCGCTGCAAACCGGCGGCCGGTCCGTAGATCAGCATGCCGTTGCGCTGCCTGGGATGCACGCGGTCCAGCTGCAGCTTCAAGTCCACCGACTTGGCGAAGTCCCAGCGCAAGCCTATCGTGTCCGAGCTTTGCTCCGCCGCCAGCAATGCGCCGCGCACCGCGTTCGACAAGGCGCCGCTGGCCGGGAAGGCGGCAGGCAGCGTGATCGAACTGCCGGCGCCCTTGGCCACCGCGTGGGTGTAGTACGGCAGCACTTTGCCGATGCGGTAGCCGGCCATGGCGTACCAGGAATCGGTGTCCGGGATGTAGACCTTGTCGCGCGCGCGGCGGCGGCCATATTCCGCCTGTCCCACCAGGTTGTTCCAGTCCAGCGTGGCGCCGACGGCGACAAAGCTGACACGCTTGGCGCTGACGGCGAAGTCGTCGCCCAGCTGGCCGAAGCCGACGTTGCGCAGCGTGCCCACCAGCGTGTTGACCGGCGTGATGTCGTTGCTGCTCATGGTCGCGCCCAGGTAGGCCGCGCGCAGCGTCAGCGGGCCGTGTTCAGCCGCCACGCTGACGCCGTGCACCGGCGCGCGGTAGCTGGCCACCGTGCCAGTGCTGACCAGGAACAGCTTGCCCCGGCTGACGCCCAGCACGGCCTGCGCGCTGAGGTTGGTGTCGCCCAGCGCGTGCTGGTAATTGAGGTCGACGCCGTCGCCCGATTCGATCGGCGCCTGCGCATACATCTCGACCGGCGGCCGCATCATGGTGTTGGCGTAGCCGACGTTCTGGTAGTCCGAGATCATGAACACCGGCAGCGCCACGCGGCCCACGCGCACACTGAGCTCGTCGCTGACCTTGTACTTGAGGAAGGCCCACGTCAGGTCGGTGGTGAAGGCCGGGCTGGTGTTCTTGCGGCTCAGGATCTGCACCGTGCCGGACAGCCGCTGGTCGACCACATAGCTCGCTTGCAGGCCAAAGTTGGTATCGAGGCCGATGCGCGGACTGTCGCCGACGCCGTCCGCCTGGTTGTAGCGCACGAACCTGGCGTCGTTGGTGTCGCTCTTGGCGACGCCCAGCGTGCCGAAGCCGCTGATGGTCAGGTTGCCGCTGTCTCCGATGCCGGCGTGGGCGCAGCCGCACGCAGCCAGCGCGGCGCTGGCCAGGATGAGTCTTTTCATTATTTTCCTTCGGTGGTTAAAAAAAGTGACTACAGGCCCCAGTGCATCAGCAGCAGCACCAGGGCGGCGAGGAAAATGGTCTCGCCTATCATCAGAGCGATCGGCTTGATGCCGACCGCCGCCAATTCTTTCAATTGCGTCTTCATGCCCAGCGCGCTGATGGCGATGGTCAGCGCCCAGCGCGAGCCGTCGTTGCCCAGCTGCTGCACCGCCGCCGGCACCCAGCCGGTGCTGTTGATGCAGGCCAGCGCCAGGAAGCCGACCGCGAAGGCCGGCAGCAAGGGCGGACGCTTGCCGCCGCTGCCGGCGCTCTGCGCGCGCGTGACCAGCGTGGCGCACAGGATCACCGGCAGCAGCATGGCGACCCGCATCAGCTTGACCACGGTGGCGGCGTCGCCGGTTTCGCGCGACATGCTGTAGCCGGCGCCCACCACCTGCGCGACGTCGTGGATGGTCCCGCCCAGGAACACGCCGGCCTGCTGCGGCGACAGCGCGAACCATTTGCACAGCATCGGATAGGCGATCATCGCCACCGTCGACAGCGCCGACACGCCGATCACCGTGAACAAGGTGGCCTTCTCCTTTTGCGGATGGGCCGGCAGCGCGGCGGCCAGCGCCAGCGCGGCCGAGGCGCCGCAGATCGCGGTGGCGCCGCCGGTCAACAGGCCAAACAAGCGGTTAAAGCCCAGCAGCCTGGCAGCGACGATGGAGCTCAGGATGGTGAGCGTGACGATCACCACCACCATCACCACCGGCTTCCAGCCCAGCGCCGCCATCTGCGCCAGCGTCAGGCGCAGGCCAAGCAGAGCGACGCCCAGGCGCAGCACGGTGCGCGCCGTGTATTCGATGCCCGGCTTGCACTGGCCGTCGGCGGACAGGAAGTTCAGCGCCATGCCCAGCAACAGGGCAAACAGCATCACCGGCGCGCCGTAATGCTCGGACAGGAAGCTGGCGGCGGCGGCCACCATGGCGCTGACGGCGAAGCCGGGCGCCAGTTCGCGCACGCGCTGGTGGGTGTGGGTAAGGACGGCGGTATTCATGCTGCGGACTCCTGGCCGGGCAGGTCCAGATAGACCCTGCCCGCTTCAATGTGGATGGGATAGGTGGCGACCTTCACGCTCGGCACGTTGAGCAGGCAGCCAGTGGCCAGGTCGAAGCGCAGGCCGTGCGCCGGGCACTGCACCTTGCCGTCGACCACCTTGCCGCCGGCCAGCGAGGCGCCCTGGTGCGGACAGCTGTCGTCCAGCGCGTAATAGCGGCCGCCGTTGTTGAACAGCGCGATGCACCGCCCCGGCAGCCGCAGCCAGGCGTGACCGTCCACCGCCGGCAGCTGGGCGGGATCGATTTCGATGCGGGAGCTCATCGGCGTGGCGAGTCGGCTTCGGCCAGCGCGTCGCGCATGGCGGCCAGCAAGGCCGACGGCGGCTGGGCGCCGGTCAACGTCAGCCGGCCATTGATGGAGAAGAACGGCACGCCGCTCATGCCGGCCCGCACGTCGTTGCTGCGGAACGGCGTGCCGGCGCCGCGCAATTCGGCCTGCATGGCGGCGCGCTCGAAACCGGCCGCGACGCCGTGCGCCAGCAGCACCACCGGATCGCCGAGGTCATCGCCCTGCGCGAAATAGGCGCACAGCAGACGTTCCAGCAAGGCGTCGCGCCGCGCCGCTTCACCCTGGCGACCGGCCCAGTCCAGCAGGCGGTGCGCATCCGCCGTATTGGGCATGATGCCGATGGCGCCGTAGTCGATGCGGGCGCTGGCGGCGTCGGCGGCGCGCTGCACCATGGCCTGGCGCTGGCGCATCGCCGTTTCCCCGCCCAGGCGCTGGCGATAGAAATCCTCGAACGGCCAGCCCTGCTGCGGCACCGACGGCAGCAACTGCACGCCCAGCCAGTGCAGCTGCACCGTCACCTCCGGCCGCTCGGCCTGCAGCTGCGCCAGCGCGTCCTGCAAATTCCGCTTGCCGATCAGGCACCACGGGCATATGAAGTCGAAACCGACCTTGATATTCACCGTGGTGTTCATGCGGCCACCTTCAGTTGCATCCCGGCTGCAGCGCGCACGTCGAGCAGGTAGTGGCGGCGCGCATGGACGAACACAAGTGCCGCCAGCACGCTCACCAGCGGCACCAGCCGGCAGGCCGTCGCCAGGCCGTAGCGGTCGGCCAGCACGCCGGTCAGCAGCGGCCCGGGCGCCAGGCCCAGCAGGTTGTTGGCCAGGGTCAGCGTGGCGAAGGCGGTGCCGTGCACCGAGCGGTGCGTCAGGTTGGCGACCATCGCGCCGACCGGGCCGGTGGTGCCGGCCGCCAGGAACATGCCGGCGCAGATCAGCACCATCTGCGGCGCCCCCGGCGCCAGCGCGAAGGCGAGCGACAGCAGCAGGCAGCTGAGCACGCAGTAGGCGATCGCCAGCGAGATCTTGCGTTCGGGCGCGTTGCGGCACATGCGGTCGCTCAGCATGCCGCACAAGACCATGCCGGCGCCGCTGGCAAGCACCACCACCGCCGCCCCCAGGCCGGCGCGGTCAGCGCCCAGGCCGTAGTAACGGTTCATGAAACTGGGCATCCAGACGATGAAGGCGCCGCCCACCAGCAGCTGCAGGCCGCTGCCGACATACACCGCGCGGATCGAGGCGCTGCCGAACAGGCTGCGCAGCGGTGCGCGCTGGCGGCCATCGGCGACGCCACGGCCGGGAGCGATGCGCGCCTCGCGCACCAGCACCGGATACAGCAGCGCCAGGGCCAGGCCGAACAAGGCCATGCCGCCGAACGCCCAGCGCCAGCCCAGGTGCGCGGCGATGCCGCCGCCCAGGCCCATGCCCAGCACCGAACCGAACATGCCGCCGGCCATGAAGGCGCCGGTCAGCGTGGCCCGCAAATGCTTGGGAAACACCGACAGCACTACCGCCAGGCCGACGCTGCCATACGCGGCCTCGCCGACGCCGACCAGGAAGCGCGCCGCAAACATCTGCTCAAAGTTCTGCGCCAGGCCGCAACCCAGGGTGGCCAGGCTCCACAGCACGGCCATCAGCACCAGGCAACGCACCCTGCCCCAGCGGTCCGCCAGCAGCGACAGCGGGAAGGTCAGCAAGCCCACCATCAGCGCGACGATGCCCGACAACAGGCCAAGACGGGAATCGCTCAACAGCCATTCGCTTTTCAGCAGCGGGAACACGGCGTTGAGCACCTGGCGCGACATATAGTCCGAAATCAGCAGCCCGAAGGTCAGTGCGAACACCAGCCAGGCATAGGGCCGCGCGATGTCCGGATCGCCGTCGCCGGCGTCGGGGGTGGAATGGAAGGCCATGATGCTCAGGTCCGCAGCGGTACGTTCTTCTGGCCGCGCATGCGGTTCGGCGCCATGCCATTCATGCGCAGGGTTTCTTCGGCATCCTTGTACTGCACGCCGATGCGGTAGATCGCGCGCGCTTCCTTGCCGCTGGCGATCTCGCGCCCCAGTTCACGCGCCACGCGCACGCACTGCTCGATCTGCTGCACGGAGGTCATGCGCTGGCCCAGCTGGCCGATCAAGGTGTCCTCGGTGCCGCAGCGCGGGTGCATGCCCATTGCCATCGCCATCATGTTGAACGGCAGGACGTTCTTCAGCAGCGATTCGGCCGTGATGCAGGCGCCGTCCGGCGCGCGGCGGATGAAGTCCATGAAGTTGAACGGATTGGGGCCGTCGAAACCGCCGCCGATGCCGATCCAGGTCAGGTTCAGCGGGCCGGTGTAGACGCCCTTGCGCACCAGCCGGTCCAGCGTCTCCAGCGCGTGCATGCCGGTCAGCTGGAAGTGCGGCTGGATGCCGGAGGCCTGCAGGCGCTTCAGGTGCTCGGCCACCCAGGCCGGGCCGGCCGGCACCGTCATCTCGCTGTAGGCCGCGTGCATCATCGGCGAGGCCAGCGAGGTGCCTTCCAGGTACTCCGGATACAGCAGCTCCATGATGTTCATCTGGGTGGTGTTGATCGCCACCGTCACCTGGTCCGGCTTCGGGTCCAGATCGGCCAGCATGTGGCGGGTGTCGTCGCTGAGCCACTTGGCGGCCTGGCCGTCGTCTTCCGGCGCGAACGAGATCGAACCACCGACCTGGATGATCATGTCCGGCACGCGGGCGCGCACGCCGGCGATCAGCTCATTGAACTTGGAGAGGCGCTTGCTGCCCTTGCCATCAAGTTCGCGCACATGCAGGTGCAGCACGGTGGCGCCGGCGTTGTAGCAGTCGACCGCCTTCTGGATCTGTTCTTCCATCGTCACCGGGATATCTTCCGGGAAGTCTTCCGGCGCCCACTCCGGGCCATACGGCGCGGTGGTGATGACTACTTTTTCCTGGTTCTCGGGGTGCAGGGAATCGTCGAGAAATTGCATGCTGTGCTCCTGTATTTTTTAGTAAGGGATGTCGCCGACGATGCCGGCCCGTTCCATCTTGCGATGGCACGGCGGGTAGTCCATGACGGCGTAGTGCTGGGTCGAACGGTTGTCCCAGATCGCCACGCTGTCCGGCTGCCAGCGCCAGCGCACCTGGTACTCGGGAATGTAGGCCTGGCTGATCAGATAACTCAACAGCTGGCTGGCGCCGGGGTTGGCGTCCTGGCCGTAGCGCACGCGATCGGGCGTGTGGTAGTTGCTGATGTGGGTGGTGAAGGCGTTGACGAACAGGATCTTCTCGCCCGTCTCCGGATGGATGCGCACTACCGGATGCTCGGCGTCCGGGAACTGCGCCTTCAGTGCGAGGCGCTTCTCGATCGGCATCGCGGCGCCGAAGCTGGCCTCGATGCTGTGGCGCGCGCGCAGGCCTTCGATGCGGGTCTTGACGTCGTCCGGCAGCCGCTCGTAGGCCAGCGCCATGTTGGCCCACATGGTGTCGCCGCCGACCGGCGGGCACTGCACGCAGCGCAGCACGGCGCCGAACTGCGGCGCGTTGCGCCAGGTGGCGTCGGCGTGCCAGGCGTTTTCATAGCGGTCGTTGGGCTGCTCGGGGCTTTTGTAGATGCGCACCAGGCCAGGATGATCGGGATCGCTTCCGGCCACCGGATGGTCTTCCAGCTCGCCGAAGCGGCGCGCGAAGGCCACGTGCTCGGCGCGGCTGAAGTCCTGGCCGCGCAGGAACAGCACGCGGTGGCGCAGCAGCAGTTCGCGGATGTCCTCGAACAGGCCGTCGTCGTGGAGCGCGTCGGCCAGGTTCACCTCGCGCAGCTCGGCGCCGATGGCGCAAGTCAGTTGTTCTACTCGCATCGCGCTCTCCTCAGATCACAAAGATGGACGAACCGGTGGTCTTGCGGGCTTCCAGGTCGCGATGCGCCTGGACCGCGTCCTCCAGCGCGTAGTGCTGGTTGATCTCGATCTTGATGCGGCCGTTGCCGACGTGGTCGAACAGCTCGGCGGCCAGCGCCGCCTTCTCGGCCGGATCGGCGATGTAGTCGGCCAGCGCCGGACGGGTGACGAACAGCGAGCCTTTCATCGCCAGCAGCACCGGATCGAACGCCGGCACCGGACCGGACGCGGTGCCGACGCACACCAGCAGGCCGCGCTTGCGCAGCGAATCGAGCGACGCCATGAAGGTGTCCTTGCCGACGCTGTCGAACGCCACGTCCACGCCGACGCCATCGGTCAGCGCGCGCACCCGTTCGGCGACGTTTTCGGTGCTGTAGTTGATCACATGGGTGCAGCCGTGGGCCAGCGCCAGTTCCGCCTTGGCCGCTGTGGACACGGTGCCGATCACGGTCACGCCCAGCAGCTTGGCCCATTGCGACACGATCAGGCCCACGCCGCCTGCCGCCGCATGCAGCAGCACTGTGTCGCCCGGCTTGAAGTCGCGGATGCGGCGCATCAGGTAGGCCGAGGTCAGGCCGCGCATGGTGGCGGCGGCCGCCGCTTCGAAGGAGATGGTCTCGGGCAGCTTGATCAGCGGCGCGGCGGAGATCAAGCGCTCGGTGCTGTAGGCGCCCAGGGTATTGATAAAACCGGTGTAGGTGACGCGGTCGCCCAGCGCCAGATGGGTGACGCCCTGGCCCAGCGCCACCACCACGCCGGCCGCTTCGACGCCGATGCCGTTCGGCAGCGGGATCGCATAGGTGCCGTTGCGGAAGTAGGTGTCGGCGTAGTTGATGCCGACCGCCACGTGGCGGATGCGCACTTCGCCGGGACCAGGATCGGCCACGTCGACCTCCGTCAGGTACAGTACTTCCGGCCCGCCGGAGTGATTGAAACGGACTGCCTTTGCCATCGTTGATCTCCTCGTTCTGTTTTGATGAGTATAGTCCCGCCGATTCAGCGGAAACCGTGCAGTGGGCGACAGCGTCTTTTCATTTCACGACACTCGCTTGCAAACGTTCCAGCAGTTCCTGCGCGCGCGGCCACGGGCCGTAGCCGGCGGCCGGATTCAGGTGGCCGACCGCGCCCAGCTCCACCAGCTCGGCGCCCCAGTCTTCGGCCATCGCCCGCACCGACTGGTGGCTGGCCAGATAATCGTTGCTGCTGGCCGCCACCAGCGCCGGGAAAGGCAGGCGTTGGCGCGGCAGCGGCGCCCAGCCGTTGGCCACCAGCGTGGCCGGACGCGGATACGGCTCCGGCCAATCAGCCTCCAGGTCCGGTGGCGTGACCAGCAAGGCGCCGGCGATAGGACGCTGGTGCTTGGCGGCCCAGTGGGCCACCATCAGCACGCCGGCGCTGTGCGCCACCAGGATCACCGGGCCGTCGATGGCGGCGATGGCCTGGTCCAGCGCCGCGATCCGCGCCGCGCAATTGAGGCCGTCGACCTCCAGCGGCGGCACGATGCGGGCGCCGGGCGTGGCCTCGGCCAGCAAGGTTTGCCAGTGCTGCGGCACATGGTCGCGCAGGCCGGGGACGATCAGCAGCGTCGGCGCGGCGCTGCGTTGCGGCGCCGGTTGGCTCAGTCGATAGTCGCGGAACTGCTGGCGCAACACCATCTTTTGCAGCTTGCCGGTAGCGGTGTGCGGCAGGCTGTCGACGAACACCACTTCGTCCGGACACCACCAGCGCGCGACCCTGGCCGCCAGGAAGGCTTGCAGCTCGGCGCCGCCGACCTCGCGGCCCGGCTTGCGCACCACGATCAGCAGCGGGCGTTCCTGCCAGGTCGGATGGGCGACCCCGATCACCGCCGCTTCGGCCACGTCCGGATGGCCCATCGCCGCGTTTTCCAGGTCGATCGAGGAGATCCACTCGCCGCCGGACTTGATGACGTCCTTGGCGCGGTCAGTGATCAGCATGTAGCCGTCGGTGTCGATGGTGGCGACGTCGCCGGTGTCGAAGTAGCCGTCCGGGTCCAGCAGCTCGCCCGGCTGGCCGCCGAAGTAGGCGCTGGCCACCCACGGGCCGCGCACCAGCAGGCGGCCGGCGGCCTTGCCGTCGTGCGGCAGCGCCCTGCCGTCCTCGTCGACGATCTTCAGCGTGATGCCGAATACCGGCCTGCCCTGCTTCATCTGCACCCGGCGATAGGCTTCCTGCGGCAGCTTGGCGTGCCTGGGCATAGTCCGGCACACGGTGCCCAGCGGCGACAGCTCGGTCATGCCCCAGGCGTGCAGCACTTCGCTGCCGAAGCGCGATTCGAAGGTCTCGATCATCGACAGCGGCGCCGCCGCGCCGCCGATCACCACGCGCTCCAGGCAAAGTTCATGCAGCGGCTCAAGGCTGTGCTGCTCGACGTGCCGGAACAGCATCAGCCACACGGTCGGCACGCCCAGCGCCACCGTCACCCGCTCATCGCGCATCAGCTGGTAGACGCTGGCGCCGTCCAGCTGCGGCCCAGGAAACACCAGCCGCGCACCGGACAAGGCGCCGGCATACGGCATGCCCCAGGCGTTCACATGGAACATCGGCACCACCACCAGCGCGGTATCGGCGCCGGAGATCGCCAGGCCATCGGCGCCGCACACGGCCATCGCATGCAGCACCGTCGAGCGGTGCGAGTACAACACGCCCTTCGGATGGCCGGTGGTGCCGGAGGTGTAGCACAACGCCGCCGCGCTGTTTTCATCCAGCTGCGGCCAGGCGAATTGTTCGCTCTCGCGGGCGATCAGTTCTTCGTAGCAGGCCACGTCCGGCATGGCCGGCATGTGCGCACGGTCGGTCAGCGCGTAGACCTTGCGCAGGCTTTTCATCTTCGGCATCAGCTCGGATACCAGTCCGGCGAAGCCGATGTCGAAGAACAGTAGTTGGTCGTCGGCGTGGTTGACGATGTATTCGATCTGTTCCGGGAACAGGCGCGGGTTAATCGTATGCAGTACGGCGCCGATGCCGGCCACCGCGTAGTACAGCTCCATGTGGCGGTAGCCGTTCCAGGCCAGCGTGGCGACCCGGTCGCCCGGCTTGACTCCGAGCCGCAGCAGCGCATTGGCCAAGCGCCGCGCGCGCCGCGCGACCGAGGCGTAGGTGCTGCGTTGGACCGGTCCTTCCGAGGTGCGCGAGATGATTTCGCGCTCCGGGTGGCTGTGGCAGGCGTGTTCGATCAGCGACGACACCAGCAGCGATTGATGCTGCATCAGACCTTGCATTGCGACTCCTTGATTTCAATTGATTGATCCGGGAATTCACCGCCGGCGGCGACCCGCCGCAGCGCGTTGCGCACGGTGGCGGGGAACCAGCGCCCTCCCTGGCGGCCACGAACGCCGCTCTGGTTGAGGGCGGCGGCGATGGCGTTGTAGGAGGCGCCGCTTGCGCGCAGCGCCTGTATCAGCGCCGCCACGGCCGGTGGCGGCGGCGCGGCGGCGGCCGTCATTTCACTTTCCTCAGCAGGAAGTGCGACAGGGCCGGCACCAGCACCAGCGCGCCCACCATGTTCAGCGTGAACATGAAGGTCAGCAGGATGCCCATATCGGCCTGGAACTTGATCGGCGACCACGCCCAGCACACCACGCCTGCGGCCAAGGTCACGCCGACCAGCGCCACCACCTTGCCGGTGAATTGCAGCGCATGGCGGTAGGCTTCGGCCAGGCTGTCGCCGGCGCGTTGGCGCGCCAGCTGCACCGACACCAGGTACAGCGCGTAGTCGACGCCGATGCCGACGCCGAGCGCGATCACCGGCAAGGTCGCGACCTTGACGCCCATGCCCAGCATGACCATCAGCGCCTCGCACAGGATGGAGGTCAGCACCAGCGGCAGCACCGCCACCAGCACCGCGCGCCAGCTGCGGAAGGTCACCCAGCACAGCACGATCACGGCGGCGTACACGTACAGCAGCATCTTGTGGTTGGCTTCCTTGACCACGATGTTGGTGGCGGCCTCGATGCCGGCGCTGCCGGCGGCCAGCAGGAACTTGCGCTCCGGCGTGCTGTGGACGGCGGCGAAGGCTGCCGCCGCCGCGGTCACGCGCTCCAGCGTCTCGGCCTTGTGGTCGGACAGGTAGGCGATCACCGGCATCAGCGTGCAGGCGCGGTCGAACAGCTCAGGGTTGTTGACCGAGGCTTGCTGGGCGCCGTAATTGAGCACGTCCTGGTTGCGCGACAGCGTCAGCCACTTGGGACTGCCCTCCGAAGTGCCGGCCGTGATCTGGCGCACCGCGTCGGCCAGCGAGACCGTGGTCTGCACGCCGGGAATCTGCTGCAGGGTCCAGGCCAGGCGGTCCGCCTCCACCAGTGTTTCGTATTTGAGGCAGCCTTCCTTGGGCGTCTCCACCATCACCGCGAACTGGTCGGACGAGAGCGAGTAGTTGGCCGTGATGTAGGCGTTGTCGCGGTTGTAGCGCGAATCGGCGCGCAGCTCCGGCGCGCCCGGATCCAGGTCGCCGATTTTCAGTTGCAGGCTGACGGCGTAGCCGCCCGCCGCCAGCAGCAGCGCCGCCGCCACCGTCACGCCGGCCCAGCGCGGCGTGGCGAAGCGTTCCAGCCCCTGCCACAGGCCTGCCATGCCGCGCTGCGGGCCGGACTCGTCGCGCATGGTGCGCGCCGCCGCAGCCGGCGACACGCCCACATACGACAGCAGCACCGGCAGCAACAGCAGGTTGGTGAAGATCAGCACCGCCACGCCGATGCTGGCGGTCATCGCCAGGTCGCGGATGACGGGGATATCGATGGTCATCAGCACGGCGAAGCCCACCGCGTCGGCCAGCAGCGCGGTCAGGCCGGCCAGGAACAGGCGGCGGAAGGTGTAGCGCGCCGCCACCAGCCGGTGCGTGCCACGGCCGACATCCTGCATGATGCCGTTCATCTTCTGCGCGCCGTGCGAGACGCCGATGGCGAACACCAGGAACGGCACCAGGATCGAGAAGGGATCGAGCGCGAAACCCAGCGCCGCCACCAAGCCCAGTTGCCACAGTACCGCCACCAGCGAGCAGGCCACCACCAGCGTGGTCGAACGCAGGCAGCGGGTGTAGGCGTAGATCACCAGCGTGGCGATGGCGGCGGCGGCGCCGAAGTACATCAGCACCTGCCGCATGCCGGCCAGCAGTTCGGCGATCAGCTCCGCGAAGCCGATCACGTGGATCTTGACCGGATAGGCGCCCTTCTGCTGCGCCTGCACCGTCTGGTCGATGGCGCGCGCCAGCTGGCGGTAGTCGATCGCCTCGCCGGTGGCCGGGTCCCTGTCCAGCAGCGGCACGAAGATCATGGTGGACTTGTAGTTGTTGCCCACCAGGCTGCCGACGATGCCGGAGCGTGCAATGTTGATCTTCAGCTGCTCGACGCTGCGCGCCGAACCGTCATACCCGTCCGGCATCACCGGGCCGCCCTGGAAGCCCTCTTCCGTCACCTCGGTCCAGCGCACCGACGGCGTCCACATCGACTTCATCCAGGCGCGGTCGACGCCGGGGGTCAGGAACAGCGCGTCATTGACCTGCTTGAGCGATTCCAGGTAGCGCGGGTCGAAGATGTCGCCCTGCGGATTTTCCACCACCACCCGCAGCGCATTGCCCAGGCCACGCAGGGCCGGCTTGTGCTGCAAATAGTTCTGGATGTAGGGCTGCCCTTGCGGCAGCATCTTCTCGAAACTGGCGTTCAGGCTCAGTCGCGTGCCGGCCAGCCAGCCCAGCACCACGGTCGCCACCGCGCACAGCACCACCATCGCCATGCGGTTGTTGAAGACCAGCCGCTCCAGCCAGTTGCCCGAGCGGCGGTCGAAGTGCGCCAGCTCCTGGATGACCGGCATCTGGTCCGGTCCATTGCATCTCATGTCCATCATCGTCTTTCTATTGGAGTTCGAGCGGCTGCACGCGCAGGCCGCGCACGCCGCCGATCAGCAGGCGCTGGCCGTCCAGCGGCAGCGCCGCGGCGGCCGAACCGGGCTTGACGCCGGTCAGCGCTACGAAGCTGGCGCCGTCGTCGCGGCTGCGCAGCAGCTGGCCGGATTGGCTGACCAGCAGCAGCGTGTGGTCCTGCAATTGCACGCCGGCGGTCAGGCCAACCTGGGTGCCGGTGGCGGCGGCTTGCCAGCTGCGGCCGGCGTCGGTGCTGCGCAGCGCCGTGCCGCGCAGGCCGAATAGCAGCAAGGCGTTGGCATTGCCGGTGATGCCGAAGTAGCTGCCCTTGTACGGCGTGGCCAGCGCTTCGAAGCGCTCGGCGCCGGCGGCGCGGCGCAGCACCAGCCCCTGTTCGCCGACGATGTACAGCGCGCCGTTGATGGCGCGGATCGCGTTCAGGTGCAGCGCCTGCGGGTTGTCCAGCAGCTCCTCGCAATGGCGCCAGTTGCGGCCGCCGTCGTCGCTGCGCAGCGCCAGGCCGAAGGCGCCCACCGCCAGCCCGTGGCCGGCGCCGTCGAACCAGATGTCGAGCAGCGCCTTGTCGCCGGCCTGCGCGTCGCGGCGGCCGTCGAACTGGCGTTGCCAGCTGGCGCCGCCGTCGTCGGTGTGCAGCACGGCGGCGTCGTGGCCGACGGCCCAGCCCTCGCGCGCGCTGGTGAAGGTCAGCGCCACCAGGTCGCCGGACATCGGCACCGCCGCCTGGCGCCAGCTGGCGCCCTGGTCGTCGGAATGCAGGATGTGGCCGCGCTGGCCCACCGCCACCAGGCGGCGGCCGGCCTGCGCCACGCCGTTGATCAGCGCGCGCTGCGCCAGGGCGCTGGGCTGGGCCGGCAGGTCGAGCGGATCGACAAAGCCGGCCGGAGCGGCGCATGCCGGCGCGATGCCGAGGGCCACGGCCAGAGCCGGCGCCAGCAAACGGGAAACAAGAGACATAAGGCACTCGCAAAAAAATCTACCGGCCCAAGAGCCGTCATTCCCGCGCAGGCGGGAATCCATACTTTGCCGGGCAGGATGCTCAGCATGGGTTCCCGCCTGCGCGGGAACGACGGGGCGAGGCTCAGCGCACGCCGGCGCCGGCCAGCGCTTCAGGCGACCACTGGATCGGCTTGAGCGCGTCGATGTATTTCAGGCCGCCGTATGGGCCGGACATGCCGGTCAGGTTGTAGGCGCCGCTGATAAAATCGTAGATCACGTGGTTGCCGGTGTAGGTGGCTTGCACGTCGTACGAATAGATCAGGTGATCGAACGAGGAGCGGTACAACTGGCCGCGCGCGTCGTACTGGTCCGAAGCCAGCGCCACCCAGCTGTCCTCGTCGATGTAGAAGGTGCGCTTGCTGTAGATGTGGCGCTTGCCCTGCTTCAGCGTCGCTTCCACCACCCACACGCGGTGCAGTTCCCAGCGCACGAAGTCCGGGTTCAGGTGGTTCGGCTTGACCACGTCGGTGACCACCTTGGCGCCGAACAGCGCGTACTCGCCGTAAGGAACGATCATCTCCTTCTTGCCGACCAGCTTGAAGTCGTAGCGATCCAGCGCGCCGTTGAATATCCAGGCGTCGTCGTAGGTGGCGGCGCCGGCCGCGCCGGGGTTGGGCGTGTCGTAGGCCACGTCCGGCGCCAGCTTGACGCGGCGCTGGCCTGGCAGGTATTGCCACACCTTCCTCGGCTGGACCACCGGGTTGACGGCGTCGAACGCCATCAAGCCTTCGCCTGCGCGGCGGGCCGGCGCCAGGTAGGTAAGCTTGGTGCGGAAGAAGACGTCGTTCTGCCTGGCGACCTCGGTCTGCTTGGGATTGGCCAGCGGGAACTCCTCGAAGATCTCGCCGGCGGTGGCCAGGCTCGGCGTGCCGGACGAATCGACGTTCCACGATTCGTACTTGGTGGTGAAGGCGTGGCCCTGGTAGCGCAGCAGGTGGTTCCACATCACTTCATTGCCGGTCTTCGGGATCGGGAACGGCACGCCGGACAGCGTGTTCTCGACGCCGACGCCGCCGTCGGTGGTCTTGGCGTTGAGCGCGTTCTTGGCGGTGTTGTCCAGCTGTGTCTTCGGCAGCGCCACGGTGCGGTGGGTCGGGTAGACGTCGACGCGGAAGGCCGGATAGCGCTTGAGCAGTTCGCGCGTGCCGGCGGTCAGCTTGTCTTCCATGCCGGCCAGGTTCTTGCCGGTGATGACCAGGCGCGGCTTCTCGCCCGCGAACGGATCGGGGCGCACGCCGCTGCCCTTGACGTAGCCGGCCGGCGGCGAGGCCAGCCCGCCCGTGTATTCGGGAATGGTGCCGTCCTTGTTGCCGGCCTTTTCCGCGCCGACCGCGGTCAGCGTGGCGCCCAGCTGTTTGGCTTCTTCAGGCGTGACGGCCGCCTGCGCGCCGGTCGCTGCCAGCAGCGCCGCCAGCATGATGGTGTGTTTGAAGTTCATGGTCTCTACCCTGTCAGAAGGTGGTCTTGAAAGTCGCGGCCAGGAAGCCACGGTCTTTGAGCAGCGACGTCACGCCGCCGTAGGAAGTGACGGCGCCGGTGGTCGGGTCGGTCACCAGCGGGCCGAAGAAGTCGACATACTTCAGGTCGAAGCGGTACTTCTGGCGCACGTCGAACGACACGCCGACCGCATAGTTGCCGGCGCCCTTGTTGCCGCCCGCCTGCACGGCGGAATTGCCCTTCAGGCCGACCGAATAGCTGAGCGGCATCGACACGTCCACGCCCGGGAACACCTGGAACCAGGTCGAGGTGTAAGTCGCGGCGAGCGAGAAGAAGTCGCGCGTGACCTTGTCGACGCCGTTGTAGTTGTCGCGGCTGCGCGAGAACTGCGCGCCCTGGGTGATCTTGCCGAGGCGGTTCCAGACCCCTTCCACCGCCCAGGTCGAGGCGTCGGCGATCGGCGTCCTGGCGGTGGTGCCGAGGAAGTTCAGCACACCGTGGATGGTGTTGCCGCGCGCGCCGCTCACTTCGCCCTGCTGCGGCAGGTCGGCGGCGGTGACCACCAGCTGCGGCGCCACCTTGGCGTTGAGCGCGTTGATGATGGCCGGGTTGGTCCCGACCGGCATCAGCAGCGCCGGCGTCGAGTAGATCGGCATGTTACGTCGGTAGGACAGGTCGGCACCCATCGCCACGCCGGCGATGCTCTTCGACAGCGACAGGCCCAGCACGTCGATGCCGCTGCCGTATTCGAGCTGGTACTGGTTGCCGGTCAGCTGGCCCGGGTAGAACAGGCAGTTGTTGCCCGCCACCGCCGCGCCCGGAATGAAGCCCTTGCACAGCGCGGCGCCCGAGGCGCCGAACAGCGCGGTCGGCAGGCCGACCAGGCGCACGTTGGCCTGCGGCAGCAGGTCGGAGGTGCGGCGCAGGTACAGGCCGGCGGTGCCGTCCAGCCAGGCCGGGCTCCAGCGGCTGGCGACGCCGAAGTCGCCCGACTGCGGCGCGCGGCTGTCGGCGCGGCGCGCGGCAGGCGCGCCCAGCGGGCCGAGGATGAACGATTCGCCGCCCTGGAAGGCGTAGTCGAAGAAGCCCAGGAAGGAACCCGATTCCGGCAGGCGCGCCGGCTTCCAGTTGAAGAAGTACTGCGCCGCGAAGCCCAGTTCGGCCGTCGGCGAGAATTGCGCCGACACGGCCTGGCGCGGCAGGAACAGTTCCTTGACCTCGCTGCCGGGCACCGAGTAGCCCTTCAGCAGATCGACCGGCGACTGCCCGTAGCTGACGCCGTGGATCGGCGTCAGCAGGCTCTCGCCCCAGTACAGCGTGTGCTGGCCCAGCTTGACGTTGAGCGGCATGTCGGCCACTTCGAAATTGCCGAACACGAAGGCGTCCAGCACCTCGCCCGAGGCGCGGTGGTAGCGCTTGCTGTAGTCGGACAGGCCGAGCGCCGGCTTGCCGTCCTGCTGGTGGTTGGAGCTGGCGAGGTTGGTGTTGTCCAGGCTGCTGTAGGCGGCGTCGTACCACGCCGCGGCCGAGATGCGCATCCCCATGCGCTGCTGGAACACGATGTCAAGTTCGCTCAACAGGTCGAGCCGGTTCGAGACCGTGCCCTGGTTGAAGTTGCGGTCGCCGTCGTCGAAGTTGGCCGACTTCAGCAGCGACTGGTTCTGCGCGCCGAGGCGATGGCCGTAGTTGTACTTGATGGTGTTGTCGAAGCGGACCGCCAGGTCCGGGTTGCCGGTGGCGATCTCGGCCGCTTGCACGCAGCCGATGGCGCACAGCGCGGCGGCCAGCGCATGGCGGACCAGTCGGGGACCTTGGACGGTAGGGGCATGGCGCAGAACGGCCGTGGCCGCGCCGGACGGCGCGCCAGTGGTGGTGATATGCATCGAGCTGTCTCCTGATGGTGTGGGTCGTCGAACACAGCCGGACTTATGGTGTCCGGTCAGCGTCGACGATGAGCCATCATAGGATTCGCTGCGGCCCGTCGCGCATTCATTTCGTGACGGGCACTTCGCATTTCACGACATGTGGTTTTAGCAGCGCTCGAAGATCACGGCGATGCCCTGGCCGCCGCCGATGCACATGGTGACCAATGCATAACGGCCGCCGCTGCGCTGCAGTTCGTGGATGGCCTTGGTGGCGATGAAGGCGCCCGAGCAGCCCACCGGATGGCCGAGCGCGATGGCGCCGCCGTTGGGATTGGTCTTGGCCGGGTCCAGTTCCAGCGCGCGGTTGACCGCGATCGCTTGCGCGGCGAACGCTTCGTTGGCCTCGATCACGTCGATCTGGTCCAGTCGCAGGCCGGCCTTGGCCAGCGCCAGTTTGGTGGCCGGGATCGGCCCCTCCCCCATGAGCTCGTTCGGCACCCCGGCCAGCGCGTAGCTGACCAGGCGCGCCAGCGGACGCCGTCCTTCGCGCGCGGCCGTCTGCGCGTTGGCCAGCACCAGGAAGGCGGCGCCGTCGTTGATGCCGGAGGCGTTGCCGGCGGTGACGGTGCCGTCCGGCTTGAAGGCCGGGCGCATCCTGGCCAGCGCCTCCAGCGTGGTGTTGGGCTTGACGTATTCGTCGGTGTCGAACACCAGCTCGCCCTGGCGGGTCTTGCGCACGATGGGCACGATCTGGCCGGCGAAGCGGCCTTCGGTGATGGCGGCGCCAGCGCGGCGCTGCGACTCGAGCGCGAATGCGTCCTGCTCCGCGCGCGTGATGCCCCACTTGGCGGCCAGGTTCTCGGCCGTGATGCCCATGTGGCCGACGCCGAACGGATCGGTCAGCACCGCCACCATCATGTCGATGGCCTTGGCGTCGCCCATGCGGGCGCCGCTGCGCAGGGCCGGCAGCAGGTAGCCGCCGCGCGACATCACCTCGACGCCGCCGCCCAGGCCGTATTCGAAATCGCCCAGCGCGATGCCCTGGGCCGCCGTGACGATGCCCTGCAGGCCGGACGCGCACAGGCGGTTGACCTGCAGCGCCACCGATTGCTTGGACAGGCCGGCGTTGACCGACGCCACCCGCGCCACATAGGCGTAGCGCGCATCGGTCGGGATGCAGGTGCCGACCACGGCGTTGCCGATGGCGGCCGCGTCCACGCCGGCGCGGGCGATGGCGGCCTGCATCACTTGCGCGGCCAGCTCGGCCGGCTCCAGGTCGGCCAGGCTGCCGCCAAAGGCGCCGATGGCGGAACGGGCGGCGCTTAAAACAACTACATCTTGGGTCATATACACTCCTCGGTTGATGGCATGGACGATCGGCCATGGTGGCCGCGGCGGCGCGGCGCGTCAATCCTGGCAGGCGCGCTGTCGTCAAATGTCCAGGCTTTGTCGCCGGCGGCGAAGTCCATGAGCCGGCCGGAGGTCGGCTGCCGGCCATTTTTCAAGCCGCCACCACCCAGCGCACCACCATCGCATGGAACTGCGCCGCGCTGAACGGCTTGCTCAGATAGTCGTCCATGCCGGCCGCCACGCAGCGCTCGCGGTCGCCCTCGACGGCGCTGGCCGTCAGCGCCACCACCGGGGTGCGGGCCAGGCCGCCCTCCTGCTCGCGCTGGCGCCAGCGCAGGCAGGCGTGGTAGCCGTCCATGACCGGCATCATGCAGTCCATCAAGACCAGGTCGTAGCGCTGGAGCGCCAGTAGGTCGAGCGCCTGCTGGCCATCGTGCGCTTCGTCCACCGCGCAGCCGAGGCGGGTCAGCAGGATGCGCGCCAGTTGCCGGTTCATTTCATTGTCGTCCGCCACCAGCACCCGACGCTGGCCGGCGCCGGGCAGTGCCGGCGCCGGCGCGGCCGGCGCGGCCACCGGCGCCCGGCCCGCCAGCGGCACCGGAAAATCGAACGCGAAGCGGGTGCCGGCGCCGAGGCGGCTGCTGCAGCTGATGCGCCCGTCCATCAAGGCCACCAGGCGCTTGCAGATCGCCAGGCCCAGGCCGGTGCCGCCATAGCGGCCGCTGATGCTGTCGTCGGCCTGGCTGAACGGCTCGAACAGCCGCTGCTGCGCGGCGGCGTCGATGCCGATGCCCTGGTCGGCGACGGCGTAGCGCAGGCGCCACAGGCCGGTGCGCTCGCCGTCGACCTCGGCGCTGTATTCCAGCGCGATCACGCCCGACGGCGTGAATTTGATGGCGTTGCTCAGCAAATTGCCCAGCACCTGGCGCACGCGGGCGGCGTCGCCGCTGACCCAGAACGGCCCAGCGCCCACGCTGGCCTGCAACTGCAAGCCCTTGCGCTCGGCCGTGGCGCGGTGCAAGTCGATCACCTGCTGCAGTTGCGCGGCCGGGTCGAAGGCCTGCCGCTCCAGCGCCATGTGGCCGGACTCGATCTTGGAAAAGTCCAGCACGTCGTTGATGATGTGCATCAGCTGGTGGATGCCGCGGCAGACATTGTCCGCGTAGCCGCGCTGCACCGCGTCCAGTTCGGTCTCCAGCATCAGTTCGGCCATGCCGGCCACGCCGCCCATCGGCGTGCGGATCTCGTGGCTCATCATGGCCAGGAAGCGCGACTTGGCCAGGTTGGCGGCGTCGGCCTGCTGCTGCAGCGCCAGCGCCTGTTCGGCGTCGCGCGCGCGCCGCGCCAGCAGCCGCGCCACCATCCAGAACGCCGCCAGCAAGCCCAGCAAGCCGACCACGGCGACCGCGCCCAGCAACTGCAGATTGCGCCACCAGCCGGCCAGCAGCATCTGGTCGGTGACGGTGGCGTTGATGATCAGCGGGTGGCCGCGCACCCGGCGCACCGCGCCCATGCGCAGCACCGGCAGCCGGCCCTCGGCGGCGCGCGGCGCGCGGGTGATGCGCACATCGGCGTCGAGACCGTCGCGCATCACCGCCTCGGTGACGCCGGTCGCCACCTTCTGCCCGATCAGCGCGCCGACTTCGGGCCAGCGCGCCATCAGGGTGAAATCGTCGCGGTACAGCGTGATCGCCGCCTGCGGGCCGAGGTTGACCCGCTTGAAATAATTGACGAAATAATCGACCGAGATACCCACCGCCACCACGCCGGCAAAGCCGCCATCGGCATCGTTGAGGCGCCGGCTGACGTTGTACATCCACTTGCCGCTCACCTTGCTGCGCACCGGCGCGCTGACGTACGGCGCCGGGCTGGCGTGGTCGCGATGCCAGATGAAATAATCGCGCTGCGCCAGGGTCACGGCCGGCGGCGGAAAGGCGCGGTTGAAGTTGAGCAGCGCGCCGTCGGCGCCGACCACGCTGATCGCCTCGACCTGCGACAGGCCGAGGCCGATGTCGTGCAGCGTCTGGTACAGCGGGCGCGAGCGCAGCGCGGCGCCGCCGGCGGCGCCGCCGGCCAGCCCGGTCTGCACCTTGTCGGTGACGCCGTCCAGCGCCTGGATGGCCGAGCCCATGTTCTGCGCCGTGGTCTCGGCCAGCATCCGCGTCAGATTGTCCAGATCCTGGCGCCAGCCGTCGATCTCGTGCGCGCGCAACGTGTAGCCGACCCCGGCCGTGGTGAGCGCCAGCAACAGCAGCAGCGCGGCCCCGATCCAGGCCAGCGTGCGGCGTCCCCGCGGCAGACCGGCGCGCAGCGGCTGCGCGCTGCGGCGGCGCAGCAGGCGGCGCATCATGGCGGCGGCTCCGCGCCGTGGTAGTGCGCCATGCTGGAGGCCACCTCGTCCATGACGCCTTGCAGCAGGCCGGCCAGCGCGGCGGGCGGCGCCGCCGTCCCGGCCCGCGCCTGGCGCTCCAGCTCTTGCAACAGGTTGCTCAGCTGATCGGCCCCCACCAGCAGGGTCATGCCCTTGAGCGCGTGGCTGGCGGCGGCGACCGCGCCGGTCTGGCCGCGCCGCAGCGCCTGCTCCAGTGCCGCCAGCCGGCCCGGCGCCAGGTCGAGAAACAGCTGCGACAGCGCGCGAAAGGTGTCCAGGTCGGCGCCGGCTGCCTGCCACAGCACCTGCGGCGCGATCAGGCGATAGCCGGCGCTCATGCGACCTCCGCCACGGCGGCGTCGCGCTGCGGCGGCAGCTCGACGATGAACACCGCGCCCGGCGCGTTGTCCTTGTGCAGCCAGATGCGCCCGCGCATCAGCGCCACCAGGCGGCCGGCGATCGCCAGGCCGAGGCCGGCGCCTTGCTTGGCGCGGCTGGCGCTGTCGTTGGCCTGGGTGAATTTTTGGAAGATGGTGCGCCGCAGTTCCCTGGCGACGCCGGGGCCGGTGTCGCGCACCTCGCAGCGCAGCCCGCCGCCGGCGGCCGGCGCCACCCGCAGTACCACCTCGCCCGACGGCGTGGCCGCCACCGCGTTGTGCAACAGCAGGTCGAGGATGCGCAGCAGTTTGGCGCGGTCGCACGGCCACAGCTCGGGCAGGCCGGGGGCCAGCTCGGCGCGCAGCGCCAGCCCCTTGGCGGCGGCCGCTTCACGCCGGCGTGACAGGGCCAGCTGCGGCAATTCGGCCACCGTCATCGGCTCGATCACCAGCGGTTCGCGTCCCGACTCCAGCGCGCTCAGTTCGAGCACCGCTTCGATCAGGCCCAGCAGCCGCAGGCCGCTCAAGTGGATGGCGTCGGCAAAGCCGCCGGCGCGGCTGCCGCCCATTTCGTTTTGCAACAGCTCGGAGTAGCCGAGGATGCCGTTCAGCGGCGTGCGCAGTTCGTGCGACATATTGGCCAGGAAGCGCGACTTGGCCAGGTTGGCCGCCACCGCCCGCGCGCGGCTGCGGATGAGCTTGCCGGTCAGGATGTGCAGCCCCAGCGTGAACAGCACGATCACCAGCGTGACGCCGGCGGCCAGCAGCAGCGTGCGTTCGCGCTCGGCGGCGTACTGCAGGCGGCGCTCCTCGATGTCGATGCCGACCAGCACATACAGCGGGAAGCGGTCCAGCCGCTGGAAGGCATAGACCCGCAGGCGGCCGTCGATCGGTCCGGTCTGGGTCAGCACGCCCTGGCGCTGGGCGCGCATGGCGGCAAACACGGCGCTCGACGAGATATCCTGGCCAAGGCTGTCGTCGTCGCCGACCCGGCGCACCCGCATCACGCCGTCGGCCCCGACCAGCGCGATCGATCCCTGGCGGCCGACGTCGATGTCGTGGTACAGCCGGGTAAAGTATTGCGGGTCCATCGACACCACCACCGTGCCCTTGTAACGTCCGTCCGGATCGTTGATGCGTCGCGTCAATTGCAGCGACCATTTGTTCGACACCCGCCCCAGCACCGGCTTGCTGATATAGAGCAAGCCGTCGTCGCCCTGCATGTGCACACGGATATGCTCGCGGTCGGCCAGGTTGACGGCCTTGAACGGCAGGTTCGAAAGAATCACGTCCGCGTGCTCGTCGACGATGCTGAACTGGTTGTAGATGTCGCTCGGCCCCAGGCCTTCGCGCAGTTCGTGGTTGATGTCGAGGCGCATGCCCTCGGCGTTGTAGCGGTGGCGCAGGAAGGTCACCGCCTGGTCGGCGGCCTCCAGGGTGCGGGTCGCGTGCTCGCTGAACAGGCGCACCAGCATGCTGGCGTCGCGGCGGGCGTCGTCGAGTTGCATGCGCCGCGCTTCGCCGAGCTGATAGCGGGTCAGCGACCAGGTGCCGGCCACCAGCAACAGCGCAAAGCTCAGCAACAACCAACGCAGGTCGATCCGCGCCGCGATTCTCCGCAACATCCTGCCTCCCGTCATGATTTAGCGCCGCGCCGAAGGCGCGGAGTACGAGCCGATGCTGCCTGAGGATCAAATATTTGTCAAATTTAATTAATTCGTTAAGCTACGCATCCCATCCGGCGACGCGCTGCAACTGCGCGCAGCACGCCCGCATATAGCCGCGCAACTCGTCGTAGTTGAGCGGCTTACCAAAGAACACCACGCCGGCCGGCACCCCGCCACGCGCCTCCAGCTCGCCCAACGTCAGGCTCGACAGGATGGCGATGTGCATGCCGGCCAATTGCGGATCGGCCAGGATGGTCTTGACGACTTCGTAGCCGTCGATGCCGTCCATGACGATGTCGGCCAGCAGCACATGCGGCCGGCGGCGGGCGATCTCCATCAGGGCCTGGTAGCCGTTCTCGCAAAAAATCAGGTTGACCGGCAGATTCCACAAGGCAAATTGACGTTGATAGACGGCGCGCTGCAGCGGGTTGTCCTCGATCACCAGCACCGTGGCCGGTCCGCCCTGGGCGACCGGCGCTGCCTGCCGCTGGAGCGGGTCGCCCGGCGAGACCGCCTTGTAGCGCAGCACCGCCGACAAGGGGATGCGCCGGTGCCCGCCCTTGGTTTTCCAGGCTTCGATCACGCCGGCCTCGACCAGTTGTTGCACGGAGGATACAGAAATACCCAGGATTTCTGCTGCGCGCTGAGTGGTACAGACCTCTTCCACTGGGGAATCGCTGCGTTTATTCGTCACACCCACCTCTTTTCAATAAATAATTAAAACGATTTTACCGCTTTAAACAAAAAATCATTACAATTGCCATCAGTTATCGAATTTGATGAAACCAAGAGCTGTCTGACATTATGCCGTGAAAGCGGCGCCGCGCCAATCCACGGCGGCGCCCGCCACGCTGAAATCTGGCGCTGGCCTGATCCCACACCGGAGCCATCCACATGAATATCCTGATCGTCGACGACAACCAGTCCAACCTGAACCTGTTTGGCCACATGCTGGAAATGCTGTGCGAAGCGCCGCCCGTGACGATGACCGCCCCCGCCGCCGCGCTGGCCTGGTGCGCGGCCAACGACCCCGACCTGGTGGTGGTCGACTACATGATGCCGGACATCGACGGCCTGGAGTTCCTGCGCCGCTTCCGCGCCCTGCCTGGCAAACGGGAAACGCCACTGGTGATGGTCACCGCCGATACCCAGAGCAAGGTGCGCCACGAGGCGCTGCGCCTGAGCGCCAATGACTTCCTGACCAAACCGGTCAACTTCGTCGAGCTGAACGCGCGCGTCGGCAACCTGCTGGCGCTGCGGCGCGCCCAGCTGCAACTGGCCAACCATGCGGCTTGCCTGGCCGAGGAGGTGCGCAAGGCCACCGCCGCCATCGCCGCGCGCGAGCGTGAAGCGATTTATCGACTGTCGCGGGCAGCGGAATTCCGCGATCCAGAAACCGGCAGCCACCTGCTGCGCATGGCGGCCTATTCGGAACTGATCGCGCGCAACCTGGGCCTGCCGGAGGACGAATGCGAGCACATCCTCACCGCCGCGCCGATGCACGACATCGGCAAGCTCGGCATCCCCGACGCCATCCTGCTCAAGCCCGGTTCGCTCGACAGCGCCGAGCTGGCGATCATGCGCGGCCACGCCGAGATCGGCGCGCAAATCCTGGCCGACAGCGCCTCGCCACTGCTGCAGACCGGCGCCGTGATCGCCGCCAGCCACCACGAGCGCTATGACGGCAGCGGCTATCCGCGCGGCCTGGCCGGCGCCGCCATTCCACTGAGCGGACGCATCGTCGCCGCCGCCGACGTCTTCGACGCCCTCACGTCCGCCCGCCCCTACAAGGATGCATGGTCGTTCGCGCGGGCGCGGGCCGCCATGGAAGCGGACAGCGGCAGCCATTTCGATCCCGCATGCCTGCACGCGCTGTTCCGCGACGAGGCCGCGCTGCTGGCCATTCAGCAACGCTACGGCGACCACCATCAACCCACACCAGCACACCAGGAGGCCGCATGAGCACCCACATCACCACCCCTTTGACCGCAGCCAGCGCGCGCTGCCCGCATCCGCTGCTCGACCACATGCTGGAACACTTGCGCCTGAAGAACGACGCCGCCTTGGCGCGGGCGCTGCATATTGCGCCGCCGCGCATCAGCAAGATACGCCGCGGCCGCACCCAGGTCAGCCCCGATCTGCTGCTGCGCTTGCATGAGGCGGCCAAGATACCGGTGGCCGAGCTGCGGCGCCTGATAGACGGCGCGCCGCCGCCGCTCCAACGGCGCGGGCGCGACGCCTCCCGCCCGGCCTGAACCAGGGGCCGGCGCCGGGAGGCTGCCGCGCCACGCCAACTCAACTCCATGTTTACAGCAGTCCGGCGCGGCGTTATAGTCTCAGCAACAAACCAGCAAATCGGGCCACCCACCGGAGCGCCATGGCATGAACCCGTCCCCCGACCATCCCGCCAAGCCCGTCATCCTGGTCGTGGACGACACGCCCGACAACCTGATGCTGATGGCTGACTTGCTCAAGGATAGCTACACCGTCAAGGCCGCCAACAACGGCGAGAAAGCCATACGGGTCGCCCGCGACCAGCCGCCGCCTGACCTGATCCTGCTCGACATCATGATGCCCGGCATGACCGGCCACCAGATGGCGCAGGTGCTGCAGGCCGATCCGGCCACGCGCGACATCCCCATCATCTTCCTGACCGCGATGGCCTCCAGCGAGGACGAGACGCGCGGCCTGGAGCTGGGCGCGGCCGACTACATCACCAAGCCGATCAGCCCGCCCGTGGTGCTGGCGCGGGTGCGCACCCAGCTCAAGGTCAAGGACGCCGCCGAGTTCCTGCGCGACCAGAACGCCTACCTGGAACGCGAAGTGCAGCGCCGCACGCGCGAGCTGGGCGCGATCCAGGACGTCACCATCCACGCCATGGCCTCGCTGGCCGAAACGCGCGACAACGAGACAGGCAACCACATCCGCCGCACCCAGCACTATGTGCGGGTGCTGGCCGAGCACCTGCGCGATCATCCGCGCTTCCGCCACTTCCTCGACGCCGCCACCATCGCCCTGCTGTTCAAGTCGGCGCCGCTGCACGACATCGGCAAGATCGGCATTCCCGACCGCATCCTGCTCAAGCCGGGCCGCTTCACGCCCGAGGAGTTCGAGATCATGAAGACCCACACCACCCTGGGCCGCGACGCCATCGCCCACGCCGAACAGCAGTTGGGCATGGACGTCGACTTCCTGCGCCTGGCCAAGGAGATCGCCTACGCCCACCAGGAAAAGTGGGACGGCAGCGGCTATCCCGAGGGCCTGGCCGGCGACGCCATCCCGCTCTCGGCGCGGCTGATGGCGGTGGCCGACGTGTACGACGCGCTGATCAGCCGCCGCGTCTACAAACAGGGCATGCCGCATGAGCAGGCGGTGCAGATCATCGTCGAAGGCCACGGCAGCCATTTCGACCCGGACATTTGCGACGCCTTCCTGGCCTGCCTGCCGGCGTTCCAGCAGATCGCCGCGCGCTTTGCCGACAGCGACCACGACATGGCCAGGCAGGCCGCCGCGATGGCCCACATCGCGCCGGCGGCGTGAACGGGCGCCCATGAGATCGCCACTGGAGTATCTCGAACGCCTGCGCCTGCGCCAGAAACTGGTGGTCGGCTTCTGCTCGGTGGTGCTGCTGGCACTGGCGCTGGGCGTGCAAAGCCTGCGCACCCAGGACCAGCTCAACCGTGACATGCAGCGCCTGCTCACCGAAGGCATGATCGGCATCGTGCAGGTCAAGGAGGCGCGCATCCAGCTGACCCACTTCGAACTGGCGCTGTACAAGGTGGCCCATGCGCCCGACCCGGTGGCGGCCGACGACGCCTTGCAGCAACTGGACCAGTCCCGCGAACGCCTGCATTTCGCCGCCGACGAGTCGCGCGCCACCTTGCTACGGCTGGACAACCAGCAGCGCCTGGCCACGTTCGAGACCATGCTGGCGCGCGCCGAGCGCACCGCCGACGAGGCGCTGGAACTGGTGCGCCTGCATCGCGCCGGCGAGGCCGCCGCGCTGCTCGACAGCCAACGCTACCAGCAGGCGCTGGCCACGGCCGACCAGCAGATGGCTGAGATCGCCGCCGTCAAGGACGCCAATGTGCGCAGCACGATCTACAACATCCGCCAGTTCGCCACCACCAGCAGCAGCTTGACCTATGCGCTGCTGATCGGCGGGCTGGCGCTGGCGCTGCTGTTTGTCGCGCTGATCAGCAGGTCGATCCGCGGTCCGGTCGACCGCCTGCGCCAGGCGGTCGACACGCTGGCCGCCGGCCAGCTCGACATCCACATCCCGCACACCGACTACCTGAACGAAACCGGCGACCTGGCGCGCGCCATCGCCAAGCTGCAAGTCGAGTCCAGGCAGCTGGAAATGCAGCGCTGGATCAAGTCGCAGGAGGCGACCATCCAGGCCGAGCTGCAACTGGCCAACACGCTGGACGAGGTGGCGCAACGCTTCCTGACGTTGGCGGCGACGCTGCTGGGGGCCGGCCAGGGCGTGCTATACACGCTCGACGACAGCGGCCAGACCTTGCTGCTGAGCGGCAGCTACGCGGCCGACGCCGGCCGGCCGCCGCCGCCGGAACTGGCGCTGGGCAGCGGCCTGCTGGGCCAGTGCGCGCAAGACCGCCAGCCGCGCCGGCTGACCGGCCTGCCGCCGGACTACGCATCCATCCAGTCGCAGCTGGGACAGGCGCAGGCGCGCCACCTGATGGTGCTGCCGCTGCTGCACGCCGACCGCCTGATGGGCGTGCTGGAGCTGGCCAGCTTCGACGCCCCCGGCGAGGCCGAACTGGCGCTGCTGGACGAATTGCTGCCCAAGCTGGCGATGACCATCGAAATCAAGATCCGCAACCAGGCGGTGCAGACCCTGCTGGAACAAACCGAGCGCCAATCGGCCGAACTGGCGGGCCAGCAGGTGGTGCTCAAGGCCACCGAGGCCTGGTACCGCGGCATCATCGAGGCGGCGCCGGACGGCATGCTGGTGATCGACGCCCACGGCCTGATCTTGATGACCAATCCGCAGCTGGACCAGCTGTTCGGCTACGGCGCCGGCGAGCTGGCCGGCAAGCCGATCGAAACGCTGGTGCCGCTGGCGTCGCGCGACCGCCACGTCGGCGAGCGCGACGGCTTCATCGGGCACGGCAGCGCACGCCAGATGGGCACGGTCGGCGCCGACCTGCACGGCCTGCGCAAGGACGGCAGCGAATTCTCGGTCGAGATCGGCCTGTCGCGGCTGCCGGCGATCGCCGAGCGCGGCGTTTGCGTGTGCGCCTCGGTGCGCGACATCAGCGACCGCAAGCAGGCCGAGGCCGAAGTGTTGCGCGCCAAGGAGATCGCCGAAGACGCCACCCGCGCCAAGAGCGACTTCCTGGCCAATATGAGCCACGAGATCCGCACGCCGATGAACGCCATCATCGGCATGAGCCACCTGGCGCTGAAGACCGAACTGGACAAGAAGCAGCGCAACTACATCGAGAAGGTGCACCGCTCGGCCGAGAACCTGCTGGGCATCATCAACGACATCCTCGACTTCTCCAAGATCGAGGCCGGCAAGATGAGCATCGAGCAGGCGCCGTTCCGGCTCGAGGACGTGCTGGAGAATTTCGCCAGCATGATAGGCCTGAAGGCCGACGACAAGGGGCTGGAGCTGCTGTTCGCCACGCCGTCCGACCTGCCGACCGCGCTGGTCGGCGACGCCCTGCGGCTGGGCCAGGTGCTGATCAACCTGGGCAACAACGCCGCCAAGTTCACCGAGCACGGCGAGATCGTGGTCGGCATCGAGCTGCTGAACGAGGCCGACGGCCGGGTCGAGCTGCACTTCTGGGTGCGCGACAGCGGCATCGGCATGACGCCGGAACAGTGCGAGCGGCTGTTCCAGTCGTTCAGCCAGGCCGACAGCTCGACCACCCGCAAATACGGCGGCACCGGGCTGGGGCTGGCGATCTCGAAAAAACTGGTGGAGCTGATGGCGGGCCGGATCTGGGTCGACAGCGTGCCCGGCCACGGCTCCACCTTCCACTTCCACGCCTGGTTCGGGCGCCAGGACGAGCTGCAGCCGCGCCGCATGTTCCACGCCGACGAGCTGCTCGGCCTGCGGGTGCTGGTGGTCGACGACAACGCCAGCGCGCGCGAGATCCTGTCGACCATGGCGCGCAGCTTCGGGCTGGAGGTCGATGTGGCCGACAGCGGCGCCGGCGCGCTGCGCGCGATGGTCGCGGCCGAGAATCGCGCCCTGCCGTACGACCTGGTGCTGCTGGATTGGCGCATGCCCGGCATGGACGGCGTGGAGACGCTGCACCGCATGCAGACCGGCGCCGTCACCCACATCCCGTCGGTGATCATGGTGACCGCCTTCGGCCGCGACGACGCCCAGGACGCGGCGGCGCGCCAGCAGATGGTGCTGCCGGCGGTGCTGACCAAGCCGGTGACGCCGTCGACCCTGCTCGAAGCGATAGGCGAGGTGCTGGGCAAGGGCGTGGTGGCCGAGACCCGCCAGGCCGAGCGCCACGACCGCAGCGCGGCCGACCAGGCCAGCCTGGCCGGCGCCCGCATCCTGCTGGCCGAGGACAACGACATGAACCAGGAGCTGGCGCGCGACCTGCTTGAAAGCGCCGGCATCGTGCTGACCATCGTCAGCGACGGCCAGCAGGCGCTGGACCTGCTGGCCGGCGGCGCCCCCTTCGACGGCGTGCTGATGGATTGCCAGATGCCGGTCATGGACGGCTACCGCGCCACCCGCGAGCTGCGCGCGCAGCCGCGCTTTGCCGCGCTGCCCATCATCGCCATGACGGCCAACGCCATGGCGGGCGACCGCGAACTGGCGCTGGCGGCCGGCATGAACGACCATATCTCCAAGCCGCTCAACGTGGCGGCCATGTTCGCCACCATGGCCAGGTGGATACACCCGGCGCAGCGCGCCGCCGCGCCGGCCGCGCACGCCGGCGCCGCCGGCGTTGGCGTCCATGCGCCCGGCGCCGCGACCATCGACGCCGCCGGCGCCCTGCCCGCTTCATTGCCCGGCATCGACCAGCGCGCGGGCATGGCGACCAGCATGGGCCGCCCCGAGCTCTACCGCCGCATGCTGACGCGCTTCCGCGACGGCCAGGGCCGCTTCCGCGAGCTCTTCGACGCGGCGCGGCGCGGCGACGATCCGGGCGCGCCGGCGCGCGTGGCGCACACGCTGCGCGGCACGGCCGGCAACATCGGCGCCAAGGACACGGCGGCGGCGGCCACCGCGCTGGAACTGGCTTGCAAGGCCGGCGCCGGCGACGAGCAGATCGCGCCCTTGCTGGCGGCGCTGGAACAGCAGCTGGCGCCGGTGCTGGCCGGCCTGGCCGCGCTCGACGGCGGCGCGGCGGCCAGCGCGCCGCCGTCGAGCGCGTCCGCGCCCGCACCATTGCCGCCGCAAGCCCCAGCCTTGCTGCACCGGCTGCGCACGCTGCTGGCCGACAGCGACACCGCCGCGCTGGAAGTGCTGGGCGAACTGGAGACGGCGGCCACGGGCCACCCGCTGGCGCGCCAGCTGCGCAAGGTCAGCCAGGAAATCGAACGCTTTGATTTCGACGCGGCCCTGCTGGCGCTGGACACGCTGGCGCCGTCCGCCTGAGGCGGCAGCGCTAGACCGTTGAAGGCGCGGCCGGCAAGCTGACGATCAGCGTGGTGATCTGGGCCTCGTCGTCCACCGCGAACACCACCTCGCCATGCTGGGCGCGCGCCAGCAGGCGCGCCGAGTAGGTGCCCAGTCCGGTGCCGCCGGCCTTGCCGTCGGTGACGAACTTGTCGAAGAAGCGCGCCCGTATCGCCTCCGGGATCACGCCCTTGTTGACAATCTCGATGCGCACCGGCTGGCCGGCATGCAGCGTGGCGATCACCCGGCTGCGCTCCGGCGCCGCCTCGCAGGCGTTCTTGATCAGGTTGTTGAGCAGCGAATAGCTCAGCATGGCGTCGCCCAGCACCTGCGGCGGATCGGTGCCGACGTCGACGTCGGTATCGACCGCGATCACCAGCTGTTTGCCGGCATAGGTGGCGCGCGCCGTCTCCACCACCCGCCGCAGCATGTCGCTGATCGCCAGCGGTTCCGCCCGCAGCAGGTATTTGCCGGTCTCGATCTTGTACAGCTCGGTCGACAGGTTGACCATGTCGATCACCTGCAACATGGCCTGCTCGGCCAGCCGCAGGTGCTCGTTCTGGCGCCGGTCGAGGTCGCCCGCGTCGATCAGCGACTGCACCAGGCCGATGGCGCCGGCCAGCGGCCCTTTCAGGTCATGGCGGGTCATCGCCTCGACGTCGTCGCGCAGGCGGGCGATCGCCAGCATATTGTCGTAGTCGGCCTGCAGGTGGCGGCGCAGCTCGACATAGCGCATGAAATTGTCGACCCGCAGCTTGAGCTGGGTCGGATCGATGGGCTTGGTGACGAAATCGACCGCGCCCAATTCCATGCCTTGCAGGCGCGCGTTGTCGTCGCTGAGCGCGGTGACGAAAATGATGGGCACGTTCTCGGAACCGGGATGCTCGCGCATGCGGCGCGCCACCTCGAAGCCGTCCAGCCCCGGCATCATCACGTCCAGCAGCACCAGGTCGGGCGGCGTGTCGGAACAGCACAGCGCCAGCGCCTTCTCGCCGTTGTGGGCGGCCTTGATACGGTACTGGCCCTTGAAGATGTTGGCCAGCAGGTGCAGGTTGTCGGCGGTGTCGTCGACCAGCAGCAGGGTCGGCGGCGACGGCTCCGGCGGCGGCAGGTGGATGGCGGACGCAGGCACGGCAAGCGCCTCGGCCGCTGACGCCGCCACCGGCGCAGCGGCGGGCGACGATGCCGGCGCCGGCAGGTCCGGCGCCGGCGGCGCCACGTGATGCGCCATCGCCCGCTGCACGCTGGTGGCCAGCCGGCCCGCCGTGTACGGCTTGACCAGCAGGTCGCTGACGCCGCTGGCGATGGCCGCCTCGATGCGGCTGCGCTCGGCCTCGGCGGTGATCATGATGAAGGGCGTATGCACATGGCGCGGACTGGCCCGCAACAGCTGCAACAGGGCGATGCCGGTCATGGCCGGCATATTCCAGTCGGAGATCACCAGGTCGTAGCGCTTGCGCTCTATCATGCGCCAGGCCTCGGCGCCGTCGCCGGCCAGCTCCACCGGCCCGTAGCCCAGCGCGGCCAGCTGGCCGGCCGTGACCTTGCGCATCGTTTCGACATCATCGACCACCAGTACCTTCAGCACTTGCGCCATGCGTCCTCCCGTGTCGGCCTCGCCCCGCGACGGGGCGGCTGGCTTCCATTATCCGGTATTTTTGCCGCTGTGACACACCGGCGGGCTCCGATGGCGTCGTATTGCTTAGCGCACGTCCAGCAGTTCGACGTCGAAGATCAGGGTGGCGTTCGGCGGAATCGGACCGGCGCCGTTTTCGCCGTAACCCATGGCGGCGGGCACGATCAAGGTGCGCTTGCCGCCGACCTTCATGCCCTTCACGCCCTCGTCCCAGCCCGGGATGACGCGCCCGGCGCCGAGCGGGAAACTGAACGGCTCGCGGCCGATCGAGGAATCGAACTGCGCGCCGTGCTGCTGCGGCGCCGTCGGCAGGTACAGCCAGCCAGTGTAATTGACCACGGCGGTCACGCCGGCCACCGCTTCCTTGCCGGTGCCGGCCACGGTGTCGATCTTTTGCAAAGGCGCAGCGTCGGCCGCGGCCGCTTGCGGCGCCTTGGCGCGTTCACAGCCAGCCAGGGCCAAGGTCAGGGTGAGGCCGATAACGCAGGAGGACAGCAGTTGTTTCATCTTGTACTTTCGTGTGGATTGTAAAAAAAGCGGTTCAAGCCTCGGTGTCGCAGATGCGGTCGCGCCCGGCGGACTTGGCCTGGTAGAGGCGACGGTCGACCCGGTCCAGGAAGACGTTGCGGTCGTCGTGGGCGCCCGGCACGATGGTGCCGACGCCGATGCTGACGGTGATCATGCGGCCGACGCCCGAGCGGGCGTGCGGAATGTCCTTGTGCTCCAGCAGCTTGCGGCAGCGCTCGGCCACGTTGCGGGCCGCGCCTGCGTCGGTGGCCGGCAACAGCAGGATGAATTCCTCGCCGCCGAAGCGCGCGCACAGGTCGCGCGAGCGGGAGGCGCAGCTGTCCAGTGCCTGGGCCACGCGGCGCAGGCACTCATCGCCCTGCACATGGCCGTAGTGGTCGTTGTACTGCTTGAAGTAATCGATGTCGATCACGATCAACGACAGCGGCTCGCCGGTGGCGTGCGCCTTGGCCCATTCGACCGGATACAGGGTATCGAACATGCGGCGGTTGGCCACGCCGGTCAGGCTGTCGCGGTAGGACAGTTCTTCCAGCTCGCGCTGCAGTTGCAGGATCTTGTCTTCGGCCTGCTTGCGCTCGGTGATGTCGAACATGAAGCCCACCAGCGCATCGACGCTGCCGTCGTCGCGCCGCACCACATGCACCACGTCGCGGATCCAGACATGCTCGCCATCACGCGTCAGCGCGCGGTAGTCGGCTTCATGGTCCACGCCCTTTTGCGACTGGGCGATGCAGAAATCAACCGTCTTCTGGCGGTCGTCCTCGTGGATACGCTCGGCCCAGTCGTTCGCGGACAACCAGCTGGACTGCTTCCAGCCGAGCAGCGTTTCGATCTGCGGTCCGATGTAGGTGAAGCACATCGTCGCCCAATCGATCCGCCACGGGATGGCGCGGGTCGATTCAAGCAGGGTGCGATAAACCAGGGGATCGGTGTCGGCGACGGCTTCGGGGTCGGGATGGGGAGAGGTCATGAATCACGGGAATGAGCAGGGACGGCGTCATTGTGCACTAAATGTGGCGCCGCCACACTGCTATCCTATCGCGATGATCTGGTTCAGTGGGTCGCAGACCAAAACAAGCTGTCAGGCTATTGCCCCAATGTTGAATGGTAAGATTTGCCGGCCTTGCCGCAATGTCAGCGGAACGAAACCCACAATTGTAAGTTCCAAAGCAAAAAGGGCAGCCACATCGGCTGCCCTTCTACGTACTGGAGCGGGAGAAGAGTCTCGAACTCTCGACCTCAACCTTGGCAAGGTTGCGCTCTACCAACTGAGCTACTCCCGCTTGGAGTTCAAATTGTCTGGAGGCGAGGATCGGAGTCGAACCGACCTAGACGGCTTTGCAGGCCGCTGCATAACCGCTTTGCTACCTCGCCAGAGGAAACTTTTTACTAAGATGCACAGCGGGGTTACACGCTGCGATCCGGAATTCTGGAGCGGGAGAAGAGTCTCGAACTCTCGACCTCAACCTTGGCAAGGTTGCGCTCTACCAACTGAGCTACTCCCGCATCGGAGTTACTGATTTTTACCGCGCCAACCAGCCTCGAAGAAACTGGAGCGGGAGAAGAGTCTCGAACTCTCGACCTCAACCTTGGCAAGGTTGCGCTCTACCAACTGAGCTACTCCCGCATTTGGAGTCCAACATCATAGCAGCTAGCCGTCATTATTGCCAGTGCTACTTAGTTCTTGATAACTTGGAGCGGGAGAAGAGTCTCGAACTCTCGACCTCAACCTTGGCAAGGTTGCGCTCTACCAACTGAGCTACTCCCGCGTCGCTGTCATCAACAACAGGCCAGCATTATAGATGATCCATGGCAGCTGTCAATGGCCTTGATGCCAATCTTATCGATTCCGCTCCAAGGCCGGCGGCCGGCCCTGGTCCGGCTGGCTGTAGTCGCAGACGCCGTGCGGGAATATCCGCCGCAGCCAGGCCTGTTGCGGCGCGGTCCAGGCCTCGCCGGCGGGATAGCTGCCGTCCCGCAGCGCCTGCGTGACCGGCTTCAGCGCGCACTTGAAAACGTCGCCCTTGATCGACTCCCCCGCCACCATGCGCGGGCTGGAAAACAGCGGGAAGGGCCTGGTGCAGGCGCCCGGCGGCCCGGCGTCCAGGATGCCATCCCCGGCGGATGGCCCGGCGGCGTTGACGGCGCCACCGGCATCGACGCAGCGGTCGGTGAATTCGGCCGGCGCCGGGCCGCCGCTCAGGAGGCGGTCCATGACCGACAAGGCTTCCAACACCCGGCGCTGCATGTCGGCCTCGGAGCGGGTGAACCAGATCACCTGGCGCGCGGCCTCGGCGCGGCCGGCGTCCAGCAGGCGGGCCCGCACCGAGAAGGCCTGGCGCGCGTTGTGCATGTTCAGCTCCGGCTCCAGATAGGGCCGCAGATCGATCATCGGGATGCCGAGGCGCCAGCCGGTGAACACCTGGCCCGAGCTGTAGGCCTTGCGCATCGCCTCCACGCTGCCGCTGCGGCGCGGCGCCGGTACGCCCTGCGGATCGCGGCAGGTGGCGCTGCGCTCGAACGCGCCGGTGGGATGGCGGTAGTAGGTCGCGGCCAGGTCGTAGCGGTCATCCTTGTAGCGCGGGTTCAGCACCGTGACGATCGCCATCTTCCAGCCGTTGATGCACTCGGTCGATCCGGCGCCGCCGGTCCAGGCATGGCGCGCTGTCGCTGGCGTTCAGGCCTTCGATGGCGACCTGATGGGCCCACCTGGCCCATGGCGACGCCGGATCGAGCGCCACCTCGTCCTTGAAATACTGGCTCAGCAACGGGCAATCCGAGATCGGAATGGTCTGCGTGATCATGTCCGGATACGACTGCAGCGCAAAGCCGCCATCGAGCAGGCCGGGGTGGTTTTGCGCGAACAGGTACTGCTGCACCGCCCCGCCCGAACCACCCAGGCCGATGGTGAACAGCGGCGCGCCATACGCTTCGACAAAGCGCGCCTTGGTCAGCATGGCGGTCTGCCCGGCTAGGCGCATGTTGTAGTGGACGCCGGCCTCGTTGCCGGACGAGCTGGCGATGGCGTAGCCCTGCGCCAGCATGGGCACCATCAACTGGCGCTCGTTGCCGCTCAAGCCTCCCGGCTTGAACCACAGCGGCCGGCCTTGATGATGGCCGATGCCGACACCGCCGCCCAGCCAGTACACCAGCTTGCGGTTCCAGGCCGCCGGCGCCAGCATGGCGATGGTGTAGACGAAACGGTTGATGGTGCCAACTTCAACCCGCACCACGAACGGCACGGCCGCGCCGTTGCACTGTATCGTCGTCAGGTCGGGTGGCGCTGCGGTATAGCCGGTGGCGGGATCGAAAGGATTGAAGCGGCTGCCGGCAAGGTAGAAGTACCGGACCCGCGTCGCGATGCCGCAATTGCGGCTGTAGCCGACGATGGCGCCGCTGGCCACATCGAGCACCGGGTGGCCGACGCCGTCGTGGTTGTCGACGCTGGGCTGGCCCAGGCCTGCTTCCTGCGTGCGGCAAACGAAGGGTTGTTGCTGCGCCTGCGCCGCCAGGCAGACTGCGGTTGCCGCGCCGGCGGCCAGGGATCTCCAGAACGCCATGGCGGGTGCTCCTGATCTGGTGGGGTGAGCTTCACCAGATCATAGCATTTTGTTACTAGCCCAGCGCGCCCGCTTTTTCCTTGATCAGGGGCCAGGCCAGGCGCAGGTAGTAGAACATCGACCACACCGTCAGCACGGCCGCCACTTCCAGCAGGCGCGAGCCCCAGAACTGGGTGTCGACGGCGCCCCACAGCACGTCATGGAACAGCAGCAGCGGAATGGCTGTCATCTGCGCGGTGGTCTTGATCTTGCCCAGCGAGCTGACCGCCACCGATTTGGAGGCGCCGATCTGCGCCATCCATTCGCGCAGCGCCGAGATGGCGATCTCGCGGCCGATGATGACGAACGACAGCACGGCGTTGGCGCGGTCCAGCTGCACCAGCACCAGCAAGGCGCCCGCCACCATCAGCTTGTCGGCGACCGGGTCGAGGAAGGCGCCGAAGGCCGAGGTCTGGTTCCAGCGGCGCGCCAGGAAACCGTCGAACCAGTCGGTGACGGCGGCAACGATGAACACCAGCGTGGCCGCCAGGTTCTGATCCGCCACGGCCAGCACGGTGGTGGGCAGATAGTAGACGCCTACCACCAGCGGAATCAGCGCAACGCGCAACCAGGTCAACAGTATCGGTATATTGAAGGGCATAAGCTCGGAAATTAGTGCGGCCGTGAAAATTGTCAATGCGCCGCTAGTCTACCTTGCCGCCGCACATTAAACCAGCGCACTGTTGTTGTGCACGCCTCAATGGAGCTGGCGGTAGATTTCCTCGGCGAGGGCGCTGGAGATGCCTTCGACCTGCTTCAGGTCCTCGATGCTGGCGTCGACCACGCCGCGCAGGCCGCCAAAGCGCGCCAGCAGGCGCTGGCGGCGCTTGGCGCCTATGCCCTCGATCTCCTCCAGGCGCGAGGTCTGGCGCGTCTTGGCGCGCTTGGCGCGCATGCCGGTGATGGCGAAGCGGTGCGCCTCGTCGCGGATCTGCGCCACCAGCATCAGCGCCGCCGACTCCTTGCCCAGCTCCTGCGCGGCCCGGCCGTCGACGAACATCAGCGTCTCCAGGCCGACGCGCCGCCCCTCCCCCTTGGCCACGCCGACGATCAGGCTGATGTCCAGCCCCAGCTCGGCGAACACCTGGCGCGCCATTTCGATCTGGCCCTTGCCGCCGTCGATCAGCACCACGTCCGGCATCACGCCGTCGCCGTTGGCGACCTTTTCATAGCGGCGCATCAGCACCTGGCGCATCGCCGCGTAATCGTCGCCGGGGGTGATGTCGTTGATGTTGTAGCGGCGGTATTCGCCGTTCTGCATCTGGTGGTGATGGAACACCACGCACGAGGCCTGCGTGGCCTCGCCCTGCGTGTGCGAAATGTCGAAGCATTCCACGCGCAGCGCGTCGATGTCTTCCGGCTCCAGCCGCAGCGCCTCGACCAGCGCGCGCGTGCGCGACTGCTGCGAGCCCTGCTCCGACAGCAGCCGCGCCAGCGAGATTTCGGCGCCCTTCTGCGCCAGCTCCAGCCATTTGCGGCGCTGGTCCTGCGGCTGGAAGATCAGGTGGATGCGGTGGCCGCACTGCTCCTGCAAGGCCTGCATCAGCGCCGGGTGGTCGAATTCGATGTTCAGGATCAGCGTGCCGGGGATGAACTTCTCGCTGTAGTGCTGGACCAGGAAGGCGGCCAGGACCTCAAGCTCGATCGGCTCTTCCGCGATCGCGGCGGCGTCGCCGATGTGGTTGGGGAAGTAGGCGCGGTCGCCCAGGTGGCGGCCGCCGCGCACCATCGCCAGGTTGACGCAGGCGCGCCCGCCCTGCACCAGCACGGCGATGATGTCGACGTCGGCGTCGCCGGTGGTTTCCATGCTTTGCTGGTGCAGCACGCGCGACAGCGACTGGATCTGGTTGCGCACCCCGGCGGCAAGCTCGAATTTGAGCTCGCCGGCATAGGCGTGCATCTTCTTTTCCAGGTCGGCCATCACTTCGCTCTGGCGGCCGCGCAGGAAGCGCGCGGCGTTTTCGACGTCGGCCTTGTAGTCGTCCTTGCTGATCAGGTCCACGCACGGCCCGCTGCAGCGGCCGATCTGGTGCAGCAGGCATGGGCGGGTGCGGTTGGCATACACGCTGTCCTCGCAGGTGCGGATCAGGAATACCTTCTGCAGGATCTGCATCGATTCCTTGACCGCCCACGAGCTGGGGAACGGGCCGAAATACTGGTTCTTCCTGTCCACCGCGCCGCGGTAGTAGACCATGCGCGGCGCGTCGCCGCCGGTGATCTTCAGGTAGGGATAGGACTTATCGTCGCGGAACAGGATGTTGAAGCGCGGGCTGAGGGCCTTGATCAGGTTATTCTCAAGGATCAGCGCTTCGGCTTCGCTGTGGGTGACGGTGGTCTCGAGCCGCGCGATGCGCTCGACCATCATGGCGATGCGCGGGCTGCTGAGGTTTTTCTGGAAGTAGCTGGAGACGCGCTTCTTCAGGTCGCGCGCCTTGCCGACGTAGAGCACCTTGTCGTCGGCGTCGAAATAGCGGTACACGCCCGGCAGGTTGGGCAGCTTGGCGACGGTGGCCAGCACCTGTTCGCGCGGATCGGGCGCGGCGTTTACTTCGTCAGTCAATTCTCACCTCTTGCGCCCCGCCGTCATTGCCCCCGTTGGGGCAATGACTTCCCGCGAAAGCGGGAAACCATGCTGAGCTTGCGTTCTATGGATTCCCGCCTGCGCGGGAATGACGGAGCTTAGTTCTCTTGTTCGACGATGACGAAGGCGACGGCGTATTCTTCCTCGTCGCTGACCGTCACCTGCGCCGACAGCTTATGCTTTTCCATGAATTCCTGCAGCACCCCGCTGCAAACGATCATCGGCTTGCCGCTGGGCGCGTTGAGCATCTGCGCGGCCGGCCAGGTCATCGGCATGCGCATGCCCAGGCCGATGGCCTTGGAGAAGGCTTCCTTGGCGGCGAAGCGGGTGGCGACGAAGCGGATGCCGCGCGCCGCGTTCTTGGCCTTGCGCGCCAGGTACTTTTCCATCTCCTGCGGGCCGAGGATCTTGGCGGCGAAACGGTCGCCGTTGCGCGCCAGCGCCGCCTCGATGCGCGGGATCTGGCAGATGTCGGTACCTATGCCGTAGATCACTTGGCCCGTCCCAGGCGGGTCGAGACCATGATGGCCTTCATCTCGCGCACGGCGTTTTCCCAGCCGACGAACACCGAATGGGCGACGATGGCGTGGCCGATATTGAGTTCGGCGATTTCCGGTATCGCGGCGATGGCTTGCACATTGGTGTAGTGCAGGCCGTGGCCGGCGTTGACCTTCAGGCCCTTCGACACGCCATACAGCACGCCGCGGTGGATGCGCGCCAGTTCGGCGGCCTGCTCGGCGCCTTCGGTGTCGGCATAGCGGCCGGTGTGCAGCTCGATCACCGGTGCGCCGATTTCGGCGGTGGCGCTCATCTGCGCTTCGTCGGCGTCGATGAACAGGCTGACCCGGATGCCTTCGGCCTGCAGCTGCCTGACGGCGGCCTGCACGGCCTTGAAATGGGTGACGACATCGAGGCCGCCTTCGGTGGTGACCTCGGTGCGCTTCTCGGGCACCAGGCAGACGTCGGCCGGCTTGATGCGGCAAGCGAAGTCGATCATCTCCTGGGTGACGGCCGCTTCCAGGTTCATGCGGGTCAGCAGCTGGGGCGCCAGCGCGATCACGTCGGCGTCCTTGATGTGGCGGCGGTCTTCGCGCAGGTGCAAGGTGATGCAGTCGGCGCCGGCCTGCTCGGCCAGCAGCGCGGCGCGGATCGGGTCCGGGTACGTGGTGCCGCGCGCGTTGCGCAGGGTGGCGACGTGGTCGATGTTGACGCCGAGGTCGATGATGGTGCCGGAAGGTTGCAGGAAGCTCATTGGTGTATACCGTTTATCTAGTTATAACTGCATCAAGTCAATCAGGATCTGGCGCGTGTTCAGCGGCGCGCCGCCCAGGTGGTGGGCCAGCAGGAAGCGCATCAACTGCTTGCTCTGCGCCTGGGTGGCGGCGTCCTGATAGTCTTCGCGTTCCATGTCGAGCAGGGTCTTGCCGGCCACGCGCGGCCACGGGTCGGCGGCGCGCTCGGGGCGCGGGCCGCGTTCCGGGTCCACCACGTAGACCACGTCGGCCTGCACGGCGCGGCGGGTGTCGGTGCAGCGGGTCAGCTCGGCGGCGACGCCTGTCTCTTTAAGTAGGGCCCGTTCGAATTTTCTCAAGACGATGGGCGCGGGTTCGTGGTGCGCCAGCTGGTTCAGGGTGGCGACATAGTGGTCGAACAGGCGCGGGTGGGCGTCGTCGCGCGCCAGCAGCTTGACCAGCAGCTCGTTCAGGTAGAAACCACACAGCAGCGCGGTCTTTTCCAGCGGCAGCATGCCGCCCACCCATTCGGCCTCGGTCAGCGTGCGCAGCTCGGATTTGCCGACCCAGCTGGACGACAGCGGCTGGAAGGTTTGCAGCACGCCGCGCAGCTGCGAGTGCGGCCGCTTGGCGCCCTTGGCGATCAGGGCCACGCGGCCGAAGTCGCGCGTGAACAGGTCGATGATGAGGCTGGTTTCCTTGTAGGGATAGCTGTGCAGGACGAAGGCCGGCTGGCCTGCAACCTTGGTGCCGAAGGTGCGCTCGCGCGACGGTGCGCGAGGACGTTTTGGAGCGGCGGGGGGTGATGGGGTTCCCGCCTGCGCGGGAACGACCGCTTGCTGCGTTGCCGATTCAGCGTCGGCGTCGAGCGTGGTGGTGGACATCGTCCCTCGCTTTTTCTGCTATTACTCGTAGCCGTAGGCGCGCAGACCCGCTTCGTTGTCGGCCCAGCCGGATTTGACCTTGACCCAGATTTCCAGGTACACCGGACCGCCGAACAGTTTTTCCATGTCCAAACGCGCTTGCGTGGACACTTCCTTCAGGCGCGCGCCCTTGTTACCGATGATCATGGACTTGTGCGTGTCGCGCTCGACCAGGATGGCGGCGAACACGCGGCGCAGGTCGCCCTCCTGCTCGAACTGCTCGATCAGCACGGTGCTGGTGTAAGGCAGCTCGTCGCCGACGAAGCGGAACAGTTTTTCGCGGACGATTTCCGACGCCAGGAATTTCTCGCTGCGGTCGGTGATGTCGTCCGGTCCGAAGATGGGCTGGTTCTCCGGCAGGAAGCGCTTGATCTCCTTTTCCAGGCCGTCCAGCTGGAAGCGCAGCTTGGCCGACACCGGCACGATGGCGGCGAAGTTGAACTTGGCCGCGACCTGCTGGGCGAATGGCAGCAGCACCGCCTTGTCCTTGACGCGGTCGGACTTGTTGATCACCAGGATCACCGGCACTTCGGCCGGCAGCAGGTCCATCACTTGCTGGTCGGCCGGGCCGAAGGTGCCGGCCTCGATCACGTACAGGATCAGGTCGGACGAGATCAGGGTGTTGGTGACGGTCTTGTTGAGCGTCTTGTTGAGCGCGTTCGAGTGGCGGGTCTGGAAGCCCGGCGTGTCGACGTAGATGAACTGCGCGTCGTCGTGGGTCTGGATGCCGGTGATGCGGTGGCGCGTGGTTTGCGCCTTGCGCGAGGTGATGCTGACCTTGGCGCCAATGAGCGTATTCATCAGGGTCGATTTGCCCACGTTCGGGCGGCCCACGATGGCGATATAGCCACAACGGAAGTTGGCGGAGGTCGTTTCGGTATTCATTTCAGTTCTCTTTACTTGTTTGCTGCTTTGGCAGGCGGTGGCGACGGCTCATGGTCGACCGGGGCCTCGGTCGTCTGCACGGTGGCGATGCCGGCCAGCTTGAGCTGGGCAGCGCGCGGTTTGGACTTGCGGCCGGCGGCCGGGGTCTTCACCAACGCTTGCTCGGCCACCTCCAGCGCCAGCTTGGCGGCGGCCTGTTCGCCGGCGCGGCGGCTTCCGCCGCGTCCGTAGACCTGGATGCCCAGCTTGGGCACCAGGCATTCGATTTCGAATTCCTGGCTGTGCGCGGCGCCATGGGTGGCCACCACATTGTACAGCGGAAGTGAAATCTTCTTACTTTGGAGGAATTCCTGCAGCAGGGTCTTGGCGTCCTTGCCGAGGGTTTGCGGGTCCACCGATTCCAGGATGGGGATGTAGAAGGCCCGGATCACGTCGCGCGCGGGGTTGAAGCCGGCGTCCAGGAAGATCGCGCCCAGCAGCGCTTCCAGCGTGTCGGCCAGGATCGAAGGACGGCGGAAGCCGCCCGACTTCAACTCCCCTTCCCCCAGCCGCAGGAACTGCGACAGCTCGAGCTTTTGCGCGATCTCGTACAGCGACTGCTGCTTGACCAGGTTGGCGCGCAGGCGCGACAGGTCGCCCTCGTCGATCGTCACGAAACGCTCGTACAGGATGGACGCCACCACGCAGTTCAGGATCGAATCGCCCAGGAACTCCAGTCGTTCATTATGCAAACTGCTGTGGCTACGGTGCGTCAAGGCTTGCTGCAACAGGCCAGCATCCTGGAACGTATAGCCTAAACGGTTTTGCAATAACTGAAGATTCATTGTTCGGTTCGGTTCTTTTTTAAGCTGATTGCTTGATTTATTGATCGGTCTTGGCCGGGGCCTGCACGCCGTTTTTCGACGTGGTGCCCTGGTATTCCAACAACAGGCTCGCGGGCCCGACCAGCGGGATTTTCTTTTCGTAGGCGAAGCTGATTTCGAACTCGCCGTTTTCCTTGGCGATCAGCAGATCGTGGCTGGTGATCGAGCTGATGTAGCCGGTGGTGGCGTTGGCCTCGAACGACTTCTGCATCTCCAGCACGGAACCGCCGGTGGCCTTGGCCGTGACGATGGCGTTCTGGATCGCCCGGTATTCGGTGTAGGTCGGCACGATCTTCAGCGCCAGCACGCCGACAAAGCCCAGCGCGGCCAGCACGATGATCAGTCCGACCAGGGAAATACCCTGTTGCTGCTTCAAGCTCGATTGCATCTTAGTCCCTTTCGCCGTGGCCCGCTGAGCGTGGATGGTTAGTGGATGCTGCCGATGCGGCGCAGGTTACCCAGGTTCATCCACACGAAGAATGCTTTACCAACAATGTTCTTGTCCGGCACAAAACCCCAGTAGCGGCTGTCCGCACTGTTGTCGCGGTTGTCGCCCATCATGAAGTAATTGCCCTGCGGAACTACGCAGGTGAAGCCTTCATACTTGTAGGTGCAATTTTCACTGTACGGGAACTTCTTCACGCCATCCAGGCTCAGCGTAGGCGCAGCCTCGTTGTTGAGGATGCGATGGCTGACGCCGGTCAAGTCTTCCTGGTATTGCTTGTTGTAGACCAGGTGCTCGTCGTCCAGGTAGTCGTCCAGCGGCGTGTACTTCACCGCCACGCCGTTCACCGTCAAGCGCTTGTTTTCATATGTGATTTTATCACCCGGCACGCCAATGACGCGCTTGATGTAATCCTGGCTCATGTCCATCGGATATTTGAACACCATCACATCGCCGCGCTGCGGGTTGTTGATCTGCACGATCTTCTGGTTCAGCACCGGCAGGCGGATGCCGTAGGTGAACTTGTTCACCAGGATCAGATCGCCCACCCGCAGGGTCGGCACCATCGACGACGACGGGATCTTGAACGGCTCGTACAGGAAGGAACGCAGGAAGAACACCAGCGCGATCACCGGGAAGAAACTGCCCGAGTATTCGATCCAGGTCGGCTGGCGCAGCAGCGCGGCCTCGATCGTGGCGCGGCTGCCCAGGTTGTCGAGCTTGATGCCGTCGGCGGTCAGCTTGGCGTTGCGGGCGTCGTAGTCGGCCAGCGCGCGGTCGGCGGCGGCACGGCGCTGCTTGGCCAGGTAGAACACATCCAGGAACCAGATCACACCGGTGATCACCATCAGCACGAACAGGATTAAAGCAAAGTTACCTAAGATCACTTGCAGGTTCATTTATCGTCCACTTGTAAGATTGCCAGGAACGCTTCTTGTGGAATCTCGACCGAGCCCACTTGCTTCATGCGTTTTTTACCTGCTTTTTGCTTCTCCAGCAGCTTCTTCTTACGGCTGATGTCGCCGCCGTAGCACTTGGCCAGCACGTTCTTGCGCAGGGCCTTGACGTTCTCGCGCGAGATCACGTTGACGCCGATGGCGGCCTGGATCGCCACGTCGAACATCTGGCGCGGGATCAGTTCGCGCATCTTGGCCGCCACCTGGCGGCCGCGATAGGCGGAGTTGGAACGGTGCACGATGATGGCCAGCGCGTCGACCTTCTCGCCGTTGATCAGCATGTCGACCTTGACCACGTCGGAGGCGCGGTACTCCTTGAACTCGTAGTCCATCGAGGCGTAGCCGCGCGAGGTCGATTTCAGCTTGTCGAAGAAGTCCAGCACGATCTCGCCCATCGGCATTTCGTACACCAGCTTGACCTGGCGGCCGTGGTAGGCCATGTCCATCTGCACGCCGCGCTTGCCGATGCACAGCGTGATCACCGAGCCGACGTACTCTTGCGGCATGTACAGGTTGACCGTGACGATAGGCTCGCGGATCTCGTTGATCTTGGTCGGCTCCGGCATCTTCGATGGATTGTCCACCTTGATGATGCTGTCGTCGCGCATGACCACCTCGTACACCACGGTCGGCGCGGTGGTGATCAGGTCCTGGTCGAATTCGCGCTCCAGGCGTTCCTGGACGATTTCCATGTGCAGCAGGCCGAGGAAGCCGCAGCGGAAGCCGAAGCCCAGCGCCTGCGACACTTCCGGCTCGTACATCAGCGCGGCGTCGTTCAGTTTCAGCTTTTCCAGCGAGTCGCGCAGCGCGTCGTACTGGTTGGCTTCGACCGGGAACAGGCCGGCGAACACTTGCGGCTGCACTTCCTTGAAGCCCGGCAGCGGCGCGGCGGCGGGACGGCTGGCCAGGGTGACGGTGTCGCCCACCTTGGCGGCCTTCAGTTCCTTGATGCCGGCGATGATGAAGCCCACCTGGCCGGCCGACAGCTGCGGCAGCGAGACCGAGCGCGGCGCGAAGATGCCGACGTCTTCCACCAGCTGCAGCGAGTCGGTGGCCATCAGCTTGATCTTGTCCTTGGGCTTGAGGGTGCCGTTCATCACGCGCACCAGCATCACCACGCCGACGTAGGCGTCGTACCAGGAGTCGACGATCAGCGCCTGCAGCGGCGCGTCCGGGTCGCCCTTCGGCGGCGGCACCTTGGCGATGATCGATTCCAGCACGTCTTCCACGCCCAGGCCGGTCTTGGCCGAGCAGTGGACGGCGTCGCCGGCTTCGATGCCGATCACGTCTTCGATCTCGGCGATCGCGGTTGGCGGATCGGCGTTCGGCAAGTCGATCTTGTTGAGCACCGGCACCACTTCCACGCCCAGGTCGAGCGCGGTGTAGCAGTTGGCCACGGTCTGGGCTTCCACGCCTTGCGAGGCGTCGACCACCAGCAGCGCGCCTTCGCAGGCCGACAGCGAGCGCGACACCTCGTAGGAAAAGTCGACGTGGCCGGGGGTGTCGATCAGGTTCAGGTTGTAGATCTGGCCGTCGCGGGCCTTGTATTTCAGGGCCGCGGTCTGCGCTTTGATCGTAATGCCGCGTTCGCGCTCCAGATCCATCGAATCGAGCACTTGCGACTCCATCTCGCGTTCGGACAAGCCACCGCACAATTGAATGATACGGTCCGCCAGGGTAGATTTACCGTGGTCGATGTGGGCGATGATGGAAAAATTGCGTATGTTGTTCATTAACAAATATTCAAAAACGGGTTTGAAACGACGGGGCGCGAATACAACTCATAACAGCTGCGCGCAATACGAAAAAAGCGCTCCGAGCGGGGCGGTAATGCCCTGGCGAGCGCCTTGATGACAGCCACTAAAAGCAAAACGTAAGCTTTTCTACCCCCGCATTTTACCGGATTTCAGAGGGGAAAGGCCGACTTATGCGGTGGGAAATGCATATTGCTGTAGGTCCGCGGGCAAAAAATGTCGCGGAAATGCTTATTTATTGAGCAGATTCGAGCAGTTGCCGCACTTTGGCTTCGTCCAGGAAGTAGTGACACAGCTCGGGCTGGGACAGGTCGGCATACAGCACCGGCACCAGTTCGTCGAACCGGGCCGCCAGGGCGTCGTCGGCATCGACGTCGATCACGTCGACGGTGATGGGCCGCTCCGGCGTTTGCAGGCGCATCAGGGCGTCCAGCATGTCCTGGCACAGGTGGCAGTAGCTGCGGGAGTAGAGGGTAAAGTGCATGGGCTGTCCTGCGGCCCCGTCCCCGTCACTCCCGCGCAGGCGGGAGTCCATGCTGAGCGTGCTCAGCATGGGTCCCCGCGTTCGCGCGGACGACGGTGCGGCGGCCAACGATGTTACTTCGCGCTAGGGCGCACGGAAACGAACTGCGTGACGGCGCCGCGGCGCACCAGCAGCACCGAGGCCTTCTTCGCGTCGAGCTTGGCCACGGCCGCGTTGAACTGCCTGGCGTCCTTGATTTCGACGTTATTCAATTGCAGCAGCACGTCGCCCTCCAGCACGCCGGCGCGGCCGGCAACGCCCTCGGCAGCATCGACCACCACGCCGCCGTCGACGCCCAGGTCCTTCTTCTGCCCGGCCGTCAGGTCGCTGACCTTCAAGCCCAGCGCGTTGGCCTTGGCCGCCGCTTCCGGCTCGGCCTTGCCACCCTTGCCCTTGCCGGCCCTGCCGGTCTTGTCCGCTTCCAGCTCGGCCACGGTCACCGCCAGGTCCAGCTGCTGGCCCTGGCGCCACACCGTGACCGTGGCCTTGCTGGCCAGCGCCGTGCCGCCCACCAGGCGCGGCAGGTCGGACGAGCGGTTCACCGGCACGCCGTTGAACTTGAGGATGATGTCGCCCGCCCTGATGCCGGCCTTGTCGGCAGGACCGCCCGGCTCCACCAGCGACACCTCGGCGCCCTGCGCGCTCTTCAGGCCCAGCGATTCCGCCACTTCCTTGCTGACCTCGCCGATCTGCACGCCGATGCGCCCGCGCGTGACCTTGCCGCTTTTCTTCAGCTGCTCCGACACGCGGATCGCCTCGTCGATCGGCACGGCGAAGGAAATGCCGTTGTAGCCGCCCGACAAGGTGGCGATCTGCGAGTTGATGCCGATCACCTCGCCGCGCATATTGATCAGCGGGCCGCCCGAGTTGCCGGGATTGACGGCGACGTCGCTCTGGATCAGCGCCAGGTAGTCGCCGGTGTCGCGTTGCTTGGCCGAGATGATGCCGGCAGTGACGGTGTTTTCCAGGTTGAACGGCGAACCGATCGCGATCACCCATTCGCCGACGCGGATCTTGTCCGAATCGCCCATGACCAGGAAGGGCAGCCGGTCGCCCTCGATCTTCAGCACGGCGACATCGGTGCGGGCGTCGGCGCCCAGCACCTTGGCCTTGAACTCGCGCTTGTCGGTCAGGGTGACGAACACCTCGTCGGCGCCGTCGACCACGTGGGCGTTGGTCATCACGTAGCCGTCGGCCGACAGGATGAAGCCGGAGCCGACCCCGCGCTGGACCGGTTCGTCGGACGGCGCCTGGCGGCGGCCGCGCGGCACGCTCTTGCCGCCGGGATTGCCCGGCTGCGGCAAGGCGCCGCCAAAGAAGCGGCGCAGGAATTCCTGCATTTCCTCTTCGCCCGGCTGGCCGTCGGCGTTGCCGCGGCTGCCCAGCTTGAGGCGTTCGGTGGTGCGGATGTTGACCACGGCCGGACCGACGCGGTCGACCAGGTCGGCAAAGTCCGGCAAGCCGATGACGGCGCCGGTGACCGGCGCCGCCGCGGCCGCGGCCGCCATGCCGAGCACGGCCGGCGACATCCATACGCTTGCGCTGAGCAACAGCGCCAGAAGGGTTGGACTACTAGGAGTTTTACTACCAGCAGAGAAATTATTTTTCATGGAAAGTATCGGTCTCTATAAAGTTCTGGAATCCACGTACCCCTCGGGCAAGTTGCGCGAGGCTAAGGCTAGTGGACTGTAACGTTTAAATTGGGAGCGAAGGACGCGCAGGCGGCGTGCAGGGCAAGGCGCAAAGCGCAGCGATAGCGAGCTATCGCGAGCATTTGCAACGCCGCCATGCGCGTCGCCTGCGCGGCAGGCGCTACCGATTTAAACGTTACAGTTCACTAACGTATGGTAAGCGAAAAGTCGCCCGATGGTGCGTTCGCAGATGTTAAAAGCGTATGCTTTTCAAGGCAAGATGACGTCGGCCGGCGATTCGGCCGGATCAGGCGCCACAGGGCCGGCGGCGCGCCCCGCCGGAGCGCGATCGGGGAGGTAGGCAGCTTCGGCTGCCAGACGGGCCGCCAGCGCGGCGCTGAAGCCGTCGCTCAGCTCGCCCCGGGCCTGGTCGCGCAGCACGTCGCCGGTCAGATGGTAGGCGCGCCAGGCGCCCTGCCCTTCCGCCGTGTCCAGCGCCGCCAGGGCCAGCTCGCGCTCGCTGTCCGCCAACTCGCCGTCGGCCAGCGCCGAGATGTTTTCGTGCAGTCTTCTCTGGGTATCCATCGCGTTTCCCGCCATGTCAAAACAAGTCCGCCACGCCCGCCGCAGGCGCATTGCCAGACGCCAATAACACTTGCCATCATTCGCCGCTTACCAGCGCTTGTCAACCGGCAAATCCAGCATGGGCCTCAATTTCTCGGCGATGACTTCGCGGGCGCGGAAAATGCGACTGCGCACCGTGCCGATCGGACAGGCCATGATGTCGGAAATTTCCTCGTAGCTCAGTCCCTCGATCTCGCGCAAGGCGATCGCGGTGCGTAAATCCACGGGCAAGGCGTCCATCGCCGCGTTGACGGTCTGGGCGATCTGCTTGCTTGCCAGCATGGACTCCGGCGTATTGATGTCGCGCAAGTGCTCGCCATCGGTAAAGGCTTCGGCTTGTTCGGCGTCGGCTTCGGTCGACGTGGGCGTGCGGCGCCCCTGCGTCACCAGAAAATTCTTGGCGGTGTTGATGCCGATGCGGTACAGCCATGTATAAAAGGCCGAGTCGCCGCGGAAATGCCGCAGCGCGCGGTAGGCCTTGATAAATGTCTCCTGCACCACATCCTCGGCTTCGGCCGGATCGTGGACGATGCGCGACAGCAGGCGCATCAGCCGGCGTTGGTACTTCGCCACCAGCAGATCAAACGCCTGCTTGTCACCATCCCGTACCCGGTCCACCAGCACCTGGTCGCACTCACGTTCTGTCGTCACTCCTGCATTCCTCGGTGGCATGCAGCGTGGCCGAATAATATAGCCATATGCTATAGAGTTAGCCCGCTGCAAGAAGTTCACAGTGTTCGCGTTTTTATTTCAGCCCGTGCGGCGATGGCCCGGCAAGCCAGCGACAAGGCGCGCCAATCGGCGCCAGTTACGCTGTCGGGCAGCACCGTCACCCACTGCAGCTTGTCGTCGTCGCCCAGCCGCAAGATCAGCAAGCCCGGCCATATGGTCGAATCTTCCAGCAAGCGCAGCGCCATCCCCGCCTCCCGGTATACCGTCAGCCGCAGCAGGCCGACAGCAGAAATATCAAGCTGACGTGCAAAACGATACGGACGCCCACGCCACAGGCCAAATAGCCCGGCCAGCACGCAACACAATGGCGCGCACCAACCGGGACAGGCGGCAGCCGACACCATCGCGCAGCAACACGCGCCGGCATGCAGCAGGCGCAAACCGGACGAGGGGCGAACGAGGACGGAAACCGCAATCGACATGACAGCAGCAGGCGTTGAACAAGGGTGCAACAAAACAGGGAATCACAATCGGAAGCGCCGGCCGCGAGGGCCGGGCAATTCTGGCGCCGGCGAATGCCGGCGCCGAATCCACGCTCACCCTGTTTTGACAGGGATCGCGGGGATTAGTTCAACGCGGAGTCGAACTTTTTGCGGACTTTAGATCTTGCCGAACACCAGGCTACCGTTGGTGCCGCCGAAGCCGAACGAGTTCTTGACTGCATACTCGATCTTCATCGGACGGGCCACGTTGGCGCAGAAGTCCAGGTCGCACGCTGGGTCCTGGTTGAAGATGTTGATGGTCGGAGGCGACACCTGATGGTGTACCGCCAGTACCGTGAACACTGCTTCCAGGCCGCCGGCGCCGCCCAACAGGTGACCGGTCATCGACTTGGTCGAATTGATCACCATGTTCCTGGCGTGCGCGCCGAAGGTGCGCTTGATGCCCTGCACTTCCGCCACGTCGCCTTGCGGGGTCGACGTGCCGTGGGCGTTCAGGTAGTGCACCTGGTCCGGATTGATGCCGGCGTTGGCCAGCGCTGCAATCACGGACTTGCTGCCGCCGCTGCCATCTTCCAATGGCGAGGTCATGTGATAAGCGTCAGCGCTCATCCCGAACCCCAGCAGTTCAGCGTAGATCTTGGCGCCGCGGGCCTTGGCGTGCTCGTACTCTTCAAGCACCATCACGCCTGCGCCTTCGCCCAGCACGAAACCGTCGCGGTCCATGTCCCAGGGGCGGGACGCGGTCGCTGGATCGTCGTTGCGGGTCGACAGCGCGCGGGCCGAGGCGAAACCGCCCAGACCCAGTGGCGACACGGTCGATTCCGCGCCGCCGGCCACCATGACGTCGGCGTCGCCGTACTCGATCATGCGGGCAGCCGCGCCGATGCAGTGCAGGCCGGTGGTGCAGGCCGTGACGATCGACAGGTTAGGACCACGCATGCCGTACTTGATCGACAGGTTGCCCGAGATCATGTTGATGATCGAGGCAGGCACGAAGAACGGCGAGATACGGCGCGGACCGCGCTTGTCGTACTCTTGCTTGGTTTCTTCGATCAGCGGCAGGCCGCCGATACCGGAACCGATGATGACGCCGATGCGATCGGCGTTCTCTTCGGTGACGACGATGCCGGAGTCTTGCACCGACTGCATGCCGGCCGCCATGCCGTAATGGATAAAGGTATCCATGTGGCGCGCTTCCTTGGCGGGGATGTAATCCTCGATATTGAAGCCTTTGACTTCACCGGCGAACTTGGTGGTGAAAGCTTGCGCATCAAACTTGGTGATGTTGGCAATCCCGGATTTACCCTCGGTGATCGCGGCCCACGATTCGGCAACAGTATTGCCGACCGGAGTCACGGCGCCCAGGCCGGTGATGACAACACGACGGTTTTTAGAACCTCTCAAGCGATTCTCCTAAAGTCGATCGGGCAGAAATTACGCCTTGACGTGGGCGGTAGCGTAGTCGATCGCTTGCTGCACGGTGGTGATCTTTTCTGCTTGTTCGTCAGGGATTTCCATTTCGAATTCGTCTTCCAGGGCCATCACCAGTTCCACGGTGTCCAGCGAATCAGCGCCGAGGTCGTCAACGAACGAGGATTCGATCTTGATGTCTGCTTCGGCGACGCCCAGTTGCTCAGCGACGATTTTCTTAACGCGTTGTTCGATATCCGACATGTTATGGCTCCATTTTGTTTGTTACGGAAAGCGCGCATTTTATCAGGTTTGCGCACTGAAAAACTAATTTCGGTAGCTGCTGCGTATTTGCCTACAACTAGTCCGAAATCACTGCTAAAAGACGAGAACCGGTGGATTTTACGCCACCGGAACACATCAGTTCATATACATCCCGCCGTTCACGTGCAGGGTGGTACCGGTAATATACGCCGCTTGCGGCGACGCCAGGAAAGCCACGGCGGCGGCGATATCCTCGGGCTTGCCCAGGCGCGCCAGCGGAATCTGGGTCAGCAAGGCGGCGTGCTGCTCTTCGCCCAGCGCCTTGGTCATGTCGGTGTCGATGAAGCCCGGCGCCACGCTGTTGACGGTGATGTTGCGGCTGCCGATCTCGCGCGCCAGCGCGCGGCCCATGCCCTCCACGCCAGCCTTGGCGGCGGCGTAGTTCATCTGCCCCGGATTGCCGGAGGACGCCACCACCGAGGTGATGTTGATGATGCGTCCGGCCTTGGCCTTCATCATGCCGCGCAGCACGGCGCGCGACAGGCGGCCGACCGAGCTCAGGTTGGTGGCGATGACGCTGTCCCACTCCTCATCCTTCATGCGCATGGCCAGCTGGTCCTGGGTGATGCCGGCGTTGTTGACCAGGATGCCGACGGCGCCCCAGGTCTTGCCGATTTCATCGATGACGGCGGCGCAGCGCCCGGCGTCGGTGACGTTGAGGACCATGCCCTGGCCCGCCTCGGCGCCGAACTCGGCCAGGTAGGCCGAGATCGCCTCGGCGCCGGCTTCGGTGGTGGCGGTGCCGATCACGCGGGCGCCCTGACGGGCCAGTTCCTGGGCAATGGCCTTGCCGATGCCGCGCGACGCGCCCGTTACCAGGGCAATTTGATTTGCTAGATTCATTTGTATCCTTAAACGTTGAGGGAGTGTGCCTGAAAACCCGGCCGCTTATTAAAGCAGGGTCAACACGCGCTCCAGCGAAGCCCGATCGGTGATGGCGTCGCCCACCAGGGTGGCGTCGATGCGCTTGGTCAAGCCCATCAGCACCTTGCCGGGACCGCACTCGACCACTTGCGTGATGCCTTCGGCGGCGACCTTCTGCATGGTCTCGACCCAGCGCACCGGCGCGGCGGCCTGGCGCACCAGCGCATCCTTGATGCTGGCCGGATCGCTGAGCACGGCGACGTCGACGTTGTTGATCAGCGCGATCTGCGGCGCCGAGAACGTCAGGCCGTCCATGTACTCGCGCAGGCGGTCCGACGCCGGCTTCAGCAGCGACGAGTGGAACGGCGCCGACACCGGCAGCTTCATGGCGCGCTTGGCGCCCTTGGCCTTGGCGATCTCGCAGGCGCGCTCGACGGCGATGGTGTCGCCGGCGATCACCACCTGCAGCGGCGCGTTGAAGTTGACGGCCTCGACCACCGCGCCGACCACGGCGGCGGCGGCTTCGGCGCAGGCGGCGCGGACGTCGTCGTCCGCCAGGCCCAGCACGACGGCCATGGTGCCCATGCCGACCGGCACGGCTTCCTGCATCGCCTGCGCGCGGAAGCGCACCAACGGCACCGCATCCTTGAACGAGATCACGCCGGCGGCGACCAGCGCCGAGTATTCACCCAGGCTGTGGCCGGCAACGATGGACGGCAGCGGACCGCCGGCGGCGATCCACGCGCGGTAGACGGCGACCGCGGCGGTCAGCATCACCGGCTGGGTGTTGGTGGTCAAGTCGAGCTCTTCCTTCGGGCCTTCGGCCATCAGCTTGCCGAGGTCGAACTGCAGTGCGTCGGATGCCTCGGCGATGGTTTGCGCCACCACCGGATTGCCGGCGAAGCCGTCCATCATCGCGATCGCTTGCGAACCCTGGCCTGGAAATACAAAAGCAAATTTAGTCATACTTCATCCATCTCTTTTATTGAACGCAACGCTAGCATGCCATCGTGACAGGCTTGCTACCGACGAGCCCGTTAGAACTCTAATTCTAATTCAGACGCTTAAAAACGCGCCTAGTCCTGGCAAACATCAGGAAGGCCACTCATCTTTACCAGGACGGCGCCCCAGGTAAAACCGCCGCCCACACCTTCCATCATGATGTGCTGGCCCTTCTTGATGCGGCCGTCGCGCACGGCGACGTCCAGCGCCAGCGGGATCGACGCGGCCGAGGTGTTGCCGTGCTGGTCGACGGTGACCACCATCTTCTCGGCGGGCAGGCCCAGCTTCTTGGCGGTGCTGTTCATGATGCGGATATTGGCCTGGTGCGGAATCAGCCAGTCGATCTGGTCGGCCGTCATATTGGCCTTGTCCAGCGCCTCGTGCGCGACTTTTTCCAGTACCGACACGGCCAGCTTGAACACGGCGGGACCATCCATGTACAGGAAGGCGCTGCCGGCCACCGCGCCGCCATCGACCGAACCCGGCACGCTGAGGATGTCCGAATGACGGCCGTCCGCGTGCAGCTTGGTGGCCAGGATGCCCGGCTCTTCCGACGCGCTCAGCACGATGGCGCCGGCGCCGTCGCCGAACAGCACGCAAGTGCTGCGGTCGTCGAAATTGAGGATGCGCGAGAACACCTCGGCGCCGATCACCAGCACGTTCTTGTGCACGCCGGCGCGGATGAAGGCGTCGGCGGTGGAGACCGCGTAGACGAAGCCGCTGCACACGGCCTGCACGTCGACCGCCGCGCTGTTGTTGGTGATGCCCAGTTTTTTCTGCACGATGCAGGCGGTGCTGGGGAAGCTGCCGAAGAAGTCCGGCGTCGAGCTGGCCAGCACGATGAGGTCGATGTCGTTCGGCGCCAGGCCGGCCATCTCCAGCGCCCGCTTGGCGGCGTTGACCGCCAGGTCCGACGATTTCTGCTCAGGCTCGGCGAAGTGGCGCGCCGAAATACCGCTGCGGCTGACGATCCATTCGTCCGAAGTCTCGATGCCCTTGGCGGCGAGTTGGTCAGCCAGATCCTGGTTGCTCACCCGCTTTTCCGGCAGATAGCTGCCGGTGCCTATAATTTTGCTGTACAAAGTCATGCCGTCTACCGTCCACTAAATAGTTGAGCCAGGTACTTCCGGAGTATCCGTGTTGCGCGGCATGAGCTCGGCGATCATTTCCGAGATATGTCCCAACACATCATTTTTTGCAGCATCATACGCGCGTCGGATCGCCCATTCAAATGAATAGGCATCGGCGCCGCCATGGCTCTTGAACACCAGGCCGCGCAGGCCCAGCAGGCTGGCGCCATTATGACGCGACGGCTGGAAGCGGTCCTTGACCGCCTTCAGCGCGCCGCGCCCGAGCAAGGCGCCCAGCATGGTCAGCAGGTTGCGCTTGAATTCGGTGCGCAGCGTGTCGCCGAAGAAGCGCGCCACGCCCTCCACCGCCTTCAGGGTGACGTTGCCGACAAAACCATCGCACACCACGATGTCGGTGGTGCCCTTGAAGATGTCGTTGCCCTCGACGTTGCCGTAGAAGTTGAGCGCGCCGCGCTCGTGGTCGGCCTGCAGCAGCTTGCTGGTGGCCTTGACCGCTTCGTTGCCCTTGATGTCTTCGGTGCCGACGTTGAGCAGGCCGATGGTCGGGCGTTCGATTTTTTCCATGGCCGCGACCAGCACCGAACCCATGATGGCGAACTGGTGCAGGTGATGCGGTTCGCAATCGACGTTGGCGCCCAGGTCCAGCATATAGGTCGGACCATTCTTCTGGTTCGGCATGATGCCGCAGATGGCCGGACGGTCGACCCCGGTCATGGTCTTGAGCACATAGCGCGATACCGCCATCAAGGCGCCGGTGTTGCCGGCCGAGACGCAGGCCTGGGCCTTGCCGTCCTTGACTTGCTCGATGGCGACGCGCATCGACGAATCCTTTTTGCGGCGCAGGGCCACTTCGAGCGGATCGTCCATGGTGACTTGTTCGGAAGCGTGCTGCACGGTGATGCGCGGGTGCGCGTCGGCGTGCAGCTTTTTCAGTTCCGCGCGGATGACCTCCTCCAAACCGACCAAGATCAGTTCAGCGTCAGGCTCACGTTTGAGGAAGGAAACTGCGGCGGGGATAGTGACCGACGGGCCGTGATCGCCACCCATGCAGTCGATAGAAATTTTGATTGTCATTTGTTTTGATTCAGTACCACGCTCCAGCCTATACGAGGCAAGCTGCGGCAAGCTGCGGACCAACGCTTTCCAGGTCTACGCGTTTCAAAATGACGGTGTGCAAAAGAGGATTGCAGCCGATGATAAAGAAAAAGCGATGCTTCGCGAGTTATCCACGTAGCACCGCCTATTTCCGGGTCCAGCAAAAGCGTCGATTACTCGTCGTTTTTGGTTTTCAGGACTTTACGACCACGGTAGAAGCCGTTAGGGCTGATGTGGTGACGCAGGTGGGTTTCACCGGTGGTTGGCTCGATACCCAGTTGTGGAGCAACCAGGAAATCGTGCGAACGGTGCATACCGCGCTTCGAAGGGGACTTCTTGTTCTGTTGAACTGCCATGTTAATGACTCCTAATACATAAGTTCTAAAATTTTAACACATTCGACCAGCAAATACATGCGAATCGAGTATCCTGCCGGCAAAACTTAACCGGCATAGTTAAACTGAGATTTACTACATTTCACTGCTGACTTGCCATACTCGATTTACTACACGCGTTTGACACGTTCTTTACAACACTACATATTCGGTACTGCTTTATTCGGATTTGAGGCCCTTGAGGGCGTCGAACGGCGACAGCTTCTCGCTCTTTGCCTTGTCCAGCAGGGCGGTATCGGGGCAGACTGCGTGTTTCGGCGTGTGCGGCAGGGCCAGCAACGCCTCGTCTTCCACCAAATCCATCAGCTCCATGCTGCGGCTGCCGACGATCACATCGATCGTCTCGTCGTTGAGCATTTCTTCGATCTCGTCAGCCTGCTCATCGTCCTTGCCCAGCATCAGCACCGTTTCGGCGTCGATGGTGTGCGCATAAGAGGTCAGGCAGCGCTGGCAGACCAGTCGCACGGTGCCGGCAACCGACAGCGTCATCTGCGGGAAGCCCATCTTGCTGGTGCCCCCTGCCGCTTTCCAGGTTATCGTGCCCGACGTATCGGCACAATCCTTGATCAAACGGGTCATTTCGGCAACAGGCGTCACGCCATGCTGGCTGCCGTTGCTCCGACAAAAATCAAAGGCGTCGATCACAATAGCATTCATTACAGAAATTTCCCCGGAAAACCTGCGATAATAACAGGGTTTTCATCGCCAAGTCAAAGCCTTAGCGTATTTTTCGTTCTTTTTGTGCCGCTGGCACTACCGGCGACAGAGCATATAACATTCCCCACATGACATCAAGTTTACTCGTACTCGCCTCCAGCTCCGCCTACCGCAAGGAACTCTTATCACGGTTACAACTGCCGTTCGAGGTGGCGGTGCCGGACATCGACGAAAGCCCCCTGCCCGGCGAATCGCCCAGCGCCACCGCGCTGCGCCTGGCGCGCGAAAAGGCCGCCGCCGTGGCCGCCAATATGCCGGGCCGCGTCGTCATCGGCTCCGACCAGGTCGCCACGCTGGACGAGCGCCAGATCGGCAAGCCGGGCGACCACGCCAACGCGCTGGCCCAGCTGCAGACCATGCGCGGGCGCGAGGTGGTGTTCCACACCGCGCTGTGCGTATGGGATGGCCGCGACCAGAGCTTCCAATTGGAAGACATCCAGACCGTCGTCAAGTTCCGCGACCTGCCCGACGCCGAGCTCGACGCCTATCTGCGCATCGAGCAGCCCTACGACTGCGCCGGCAGCGCCAAGAACGAGGCGCTGGGCATCGCCATCCTGGAACGCATCGACAGCAGCGACCCGACCGCCCTTACCGGCTTGCCTTTGATCGCGCTGACAGGCATGCTGCGCAACATCGGCGTTTCCTTTTTTAATCTTTGACTGTTTTTATGCCCGGCACCCTCTTTTTAATACCGAACACCCTGGGCGAGACTGAAGCGCTCGCCTCCGTGCTGCCCGAACAGGTGCAGCAGATCACCTCGCAGCTCGACTATTTCGTCGCCGAGAACGCCAAGACGGCGCGCGCCTTCCTCAAGCTGGTCAACGCCCAGCATCCGCTGGCCAAGCCACTACAGGAGATCGCCATCTCCGAACTGAACGTGAACACCCCGGCGGCCGCGCTGGCGGGCCTGCTGGCGCCGCTGCTGGCGGGGCGCGATGGCGGCCTGGTGTCGGAAGCCGGCGTGCCGGCGGTGGCCGATCCCGGCGCCGACCTGGTGCGGCTGGCGCACCAGCACAACATCCCGGTGCGACCGCTGGTGGGGCCGTCGTCGTTGCTGCTGGCCGTCATGGCGAGCGGCCTGAACGGCCAGAGCTTCGCCTTCAACGGCTACCTGCCGACCGACGCCGCGCAGCGCACCGCCCGCATCAAGGAATTGGAGCTGCGTTCGCGCAAGGAAAAGCAGACGCAGCTGTTCATCGAGACGCCCTACCGCAACGCCGCCATGCTCGAAGCGCTGATCGCGGCCTGCGCGCCGGGCACGCTGCTGTGCGTGGCGACCGACCTCAGCCTGCCGTCGGAAACCATCCGCACCATGACCGCGTCGCAATGGAAGAGCGCCAAGGCGCCCGACTTCCACAAGAAGCCGACCGTGTTCCTGCTGCTGGGCCAGTAGCCGGCGTCGTGCCCGCCGTCCGTAGCCGGCTCGGCATGGATTGCCGCCTGCGCGGGCATGACGTTCAGACGCTGCGGGTGTAGTCGGTCACCCACTCGATCGCGGCCAGCTGGATCGCGTACAGCTCGGCCGGGGTCAGCTCCAGCTGGTGCAGCATCTGCGCCAGCTGCTTGCCGTCGCGGTTGCGCTCGATATGCTCGATCAGGCTCAGCATGCTGCCGTAGTCGCCGCTGCGGTGCAGTAGCGCGGCGCGCACCTCGTCCAGCACGTTGACGCTTTCCAGCACGTCGCGCATGTGGATGGAGAACAGCGTGTCCATCAGCGACATCACCCCCACCGTGAAGCCGATGTCGGCGCTGACGCGCTGCCCCGGCCGCAAATGCTCGACCATCAGCTCCAGCGTCTTGCCGCGCGTGGTGGCCAGCTGCAGCAAGGGCGAGGTGAATTCCTGCGCGCCGCCATTCTTCACGTACAGCAGGATTTGCAGCCAGCGCTTGAGCTGGCGCCGCCCCAGCACCATCAGCGCATGGCCAACCGAATTGATGCGGTAGCGCGCGCCGACCGCCGGCGTATTCACCAGCCGCAGCAGATTCAAGGTGATCAGCGCGTCGTGCTTGACGCTGCGCTCGATCTCGTGGCTGCTGGCGTCGGTGTTGAGCAGGTCCAGCAAATGCAGCACGCTGCGCTGCGACGGCGAAATCTTCTTGCCGCTGAGGATGACGGGGCGGGCGAAATAATAACCCTGGAAATATTCGAAGCCCAGCTCCATGCACTGCTGGAACTCCTCCATCGTCTCGACCTTCTCGGCCAGCAGCTTCTGCTTGGGGTTCTTCAGCACCCGCGTCAGCGCCGGCAGGGTGCCGGGCTGCATCTCCTTGATGTCGACCTTGATGACGTCGCACAGCGGCTGGAATTTTTGCACATCTTCGGAATGGCCGATCACGTCGTCCAGTGCGAACTTGAAGCCGGCCTGCTTCAGCTCGCGGATGCGGTCGAGAATTTCGGGCGTGGCTTTGACCGTCTCCAGGATTTCCAGGATGACCTTGTCGTTCGGCAGAAAACGGATGAAGTCGCTCATCAGGCCGACGGCGTCGACGTTGACGAAGGCCATCTGGTCGCCCACCACGTGCTCCATGCCCAGCTCGGAAGCGTGGGCGATCACGGTGGCGGTGGCCTCGGCGTCGTCGGTGACAGTGGCTTCGTTACGCACCCGCGCGTCGCGAAAAAGCAGCTCGTATGCCACCAGCCGCTGTCCCCGGTTGAGGATGGGCTGGCGCGCAAGAAAGAAATTATCGGCGAGCTTGGGCGGCATGGTGGACGGCGCGATCATCATGGGAAACTCCCAATCTGCAATCTGCTTATATTCGGTTTGCCGTCTCAAGCGGCAATCCGCTAATTACGAGACTATACCTGCCTATACCGTCCCGACAACATTTTTCTAGCGCGTAACTGGCCGGCGCACCGCATTGTTGCGTACACCCGTCGGTTTGCCGCTTTCCAGCGTGAAGCGGGCGCCGGAATCCTTGCCCAGCACCTTGACCAGGTAGGGCATGACTTGCTTCAGCATCGGCTCCAGCGTGTACGGCGGGTTCAGGATGAACATGCCGCTGCTGTGCAGGCCGAAGCCGTCCGGCATCGGCGTGTTGGTGGTCAGCACGACGTTGAGCCAGTCGCTGCATTGCAGCTGCTTGAGCTTGTCGGCGAACTGGCGCGACTCCATGCGATGCAGCAGCGGATACCAGACCGCGTAGGTGCCGGTCGGGAAGCGCACCAGCGCCTCGGCCAGCGTGTCCTTGACCTTTTTGTAATCCTGCTTGTCCTCATACGGCGGATCGATCAGCACCAGCGCGCGGCGCGACGGCGGCGGCAGCAGCGCCTTCAGCGCCTGGAAGCCGTCGCCGCGGGTGACCAGCACGCGCTTGCCGCGCGTGGTCGGGCGGATGCCCTGCTGCGCGGCGTGCTCGTCGAGCTTGCGGAAGTTATCGGCCAGCAGCTTGGCGTCGGCCGGGTGCAGCTCGAACAGGCGCAAACGGTCCTGCTCGCGCGCGACCTGGTCGGCGATGTAGGGCGAGCCCGGGTAGTAGCGCATCTTGCCGCTCGGGTTCATGGCGCGCACCAGGTCGACGTATTCCTTGAGCGCGGCCGGCATGTCGCTGCGCTCCCACAGCGGGCCGATGCCGGTGTCGTACTCGGCATTCTTGGAGGCGAAAGTGCCGTCGAGCGCATAGACGCCAGCGCCGGAATGGGTGTCGATATAGCTGTAGGCGGTATCTTTTTGATTCAGATACTGCATCAACTGGATGGTCACGAAATGCTTCAACACATCGGCGTGATTGCCCGCGTGAAAACCGTGGCGGTAACTCAACATAACTTTGGTGCTTCCTAAATGAGGTGGTGCGGAACAATCCGGCATTATCCACTAGAAAGCGCCGCCCGCCAAAAAAGCGCCCATATCGTTTGCGTCAAAGCGTGCGCCAGCATGCTGACTAAGATGGAACAGCCGTGCTGCATCCGCAGGCGCGGCGACCTTTCACGGAGGAGATTATGGCATTCAACAACGTAGGTCCGCTGGTCTTCCTGGCGCCGGGACAAACGGCGTTCTGGAGCTACAGCTATCCCAGCGACCATGGCACGCAGTTCGCCTCGGCCGACGTCAAGGCGCCCAACCTGGGCGCGGTCCACATGGCGGACCAGCAAAGCAAGCGCAAGGAAAACAACGGCAACGCCACCTACTTCGTCCAGATCCACAACAAGGGCATAGGCGGCGCCTTCCACAACCTGCAAGGCGGAGGCATGGTATGAAGATGACGATCATTACGGACGACCAGAACAACATCCTGGGCGCCGTCCAGGGGCATTCGCTGACCGGCAAGCAGGGACAGGTGGAAGCGAGCGTCTCGTTCGCGCCGGGCCACACCACCCACATGCTGGAGGTTGACGACGACCTGGGCACCATCAACGACATCGACGACTTCCAGGGCCGCCTGAAACAACATCTGCAACAGCACCTGGCCGGCAAGCCCTGACATGCCGCGGCGCAAGCACGCTAGCCTGAATTTTGCATAAAAAAGGGCAAGAGTGCCGTAAGTGATTGATAGAATGGGAGTTATCTAGAAACCTACCCTATCAACACGAACACACCTTGCCCGACATGAATTCTACCTCAGAGCAGCTTCGTTTTGCATCTATTCCCGCCCACAGCGTTCGCGCCGATTTCGCTGGCGGCGGCCTGTCGTCCGATTTCGGCCCGGTTTTGCTGCGCGGTGTCGACCTCCAGATCGGCTTGACCAAGCGCCTTGCCGCAGCCTTGCCTGACCGCCGTCACCAGAGTTACGTCAGCCATTCTTATCACGACATTCTGACTCAGCGTATCTACCAGATTGGTTGCGGTTACGAGGATGGCAACGACGCGAACAGCCTGCGCCACGACCCGATGTTCAAGCTCGGGGCGGCTCGCCAGCCGTTCGACGATGGTGCCGCGCTGGCCTCGGGCGCGACGATCTCGCGCTTCGAACACGCGGCGAGCCGGCAGGACATTTACCGCGTCAGCCAAGCCCTCGTCGAGCAGTTCATCGCCGGCTTCGCCAGTCCACCCAAGAGTTTGATACTCGACCTGGATCACTCCGAAGATGCATGCTACGGCCAACAGCCGTTGGCGTTCTACAACCATCACTATGGTTCGACCTGCTACCTGCCGCTGATGATCTTCGATGGTCAATCGGGCGCCTTGATCGCGGCCGTTCTGCGGCCAGGCAAGCGGCCGTTCGGCGATGAGAACGCCATGATCATGCGCCGCGTCCTGACGGCGATCCGCCACCATTTTCCCGATACCCATATTCTCGTGCGTGGCGATGGCCACTTCAGCGGACCCGAACTCATGGGCCTCATCGATAGCATGCCGAATATCGACTTCATCTTCGGTTTCTCCTGCAACGTCAAGCTTCTTGCGATGGCCGAGCCAGCCAGGCTGCGCGCCATCGACCTGTGGGTCGCGGCGCAAACGCAAGAAGTGGTGCCAAGCGCGGTGCGCCTATTCGATGAATTCGCTTACAAGGCGCGCTCATGGCCCAAGTCCTGGCGCGTGCTGATGAAGGCCGAGGTCATGGCACTCGGCGAGAACACTCGCTTCATCGTGACATCGCTGCCGGGACTCGATGCCGGCACGCTGTACGAGGAAATTTACTGCGCGCGCGGCCAGACCGAAAATTACATAAAACATCTCAAGGATGACCTCGCTGCGGACCGGACCTCGTGCACGAGCTTCCTCGCCAACTGCATGCGCCTGCTGCTCCATTCGGCGGCCTATATCCTGCACCAGCAACTGCGCACACAGGCGCTTCGGCACACTGCGCTGTCGCAGGCGCAACCATCGACGGTCATCTCGAAACTGTTCAAGATCGCCGTGCAAGTCAGACAGTGCAAGAACAAAATCGTTCTTCATTTACCAAGTGCTTGCCCGTTCAAACAGCTGCTACAAACATTGACCGAGCGCCTGTATCTGCCGCCAGCGTCAAGGCTCGTCAACTCGTCGTAGCGACGTCACGTCCGGTCTGCCGAGAATCGACCACACCGCCCCATCGCCTGTAACCTTCATGCCACTTCAATGAACCCCAACTCGTTTGGGTAGGGGAGCTTTCGTCAGCCGCCAGCCATCAATATACTCATAGCAGGATTGACACCCCGCCTCTGCGCACGTGCTGGTTTATGCAACATGCAGGCTAGTGGACTGTTACAGTTCACTAGTGGACTGTAACAATTAAAAACGGAGTATCATTATGTCCAAGGGGGACGCCATGATACTTACCGACAGTGAGCGAACGGAACTTCAACAACAGGTCTCGGCCCGTAACGTTCGGGCTGACGTCGCGCGCCGCGCGCGTTTGATTTTGTTACTGTCCGACGGATGCACATGGGCAGAGATCCAGGGAAAACTTGACTGCTGCAACGACTTCATCGACTTGTGGAGCAAACGTTTTTCTGCAGAGCGACTCGCGGGCCTTTATTCGCGCCATGCAGGGCGCGAGCGATTCAAGGTCACCGACAAGGTCGAGGCGCGTGTGCTTGCGCGGACCACGAAGCACAAGCCTGCCGATGGCTCCACGCATTGGTCGAGCCGCAAGCTCGCTGCGGAACTTGGTGACGGTATTTCGCATATGACGATTGCGCGCATCTGGGCCAAGCATGGAATCAAACCCCACCGACTCGAAGGCTACCTGTCGTCGAACGACCCTGACTTTGAAACCAAGGCGGCCGATGTGATCGGCCTCTATCTGAACCCGCCCCAGAATGCCGCCGTCTTCTGTGTTGACGAGAAGACGGCTATTCAGGCACTGAACCGTAAGGATCCGGTCTTGCCGCTGTCGCCGGGACGCGCTGAACGACATGGGTTTGAATACTACCGCCATGGGACGCTGTCCTTGTATGCCGCCTTCAATACCAAAACGGGCGAGGTGCTGGGTAAAACAGCGACCAGCCATACGTCGGCCGAGTTCGTCGCTTTCCTCACTGATATCGTTGCCAGCCAGCCCAAGCGCAAAGAAATTCACGTCATTGCCGACAACCTCTCGGCACACAAGACCAAGCTCGTTACCGCGTTCCTAGAACTGCATCCCAATGTCCATATGCATTTCACGCCAACCTACTCGTCTTGGCTAAATCAGGTCGAACTTTGGTTCGGAAAAATTGAGCGCGATGTCATAGCCCGTGGCGTCTTCACTTCCGTTTCTGACCTCAAGCGAAAGCTCATGCGCTACATCAGAAAATACAACGAGGAGCCCAAGCCGGTGAAATGGAAATACTGTGATTTAAGCAGACGCATCACTCCGGATTCGATTGTTACAGGCCACTAGTTCCAGCCTGCGCCGCGCCTCCCCTCTCAGGCAACCTTCTTGTCGAAAAATTGCTCGTCCTCAGTCGAGCCGCGCAGCGCGGTGGTCGACGACTGGCCGTTCTGGATGCACTGGGTCACCGCATCGAAGTAGCCGGTGCCCACTTCGCGCTGGTGCTTGACCGCCGTGAAGCCGCGTTCGGCGGCGGCGAACTCCGCCTCCTGCAATTCCACGAAGGCCGACATCTGGCGCCGCGCGTAGCCGTGCGCCAGGTTGAACATGCCGTAGTTGAGCGCATGGAAGCCGGCCAAGGTGATGAACTGGAACTTGTAGCCCATCGCGCCCAGCTCCCGCTGGAACCTGGCAATGGTGGCGTCGTCCAGGTTTTTCTTCCAGTTGAACGAAGGCGAGCAATTGTAGGCCAGCATCTTGCCGGGGAAGCGGGCGTGCACGGCCTCGGCGAACTGCTTGGCGAAGGCCAGGTCGGGCTTGCCGGTCTCGCACCAGACCAGGTCGGCGTACGGCGCATACGCCAGCGCGCGCGAGATCGCCTGCTCCATGCCGGGCTTGACCTTGTAGAAGCCCTCCACCGTGCGTTCGCCGGTGCAGAAGGGCTTGTCGTTGTCATCCACGTCCGAGGTCAGCAGGTCGGCCGCTTCGGCGTCGGTGCGGGCGATCACCAGCGTCGAGACGCCCATGACATCGGCCGCCAGGCGGGCCGCGGTCAGTTTTTCGATGGCTTCACGCGACGGCACCAGCACCTTGCCGCCCATGTGGCCGCATTTCTTGACCGACGCCAGCTGGTCTTCGAAGTGCACGCCGGCGGCGCCGGCCTCGATCATCGATTTCATCAGCTCGTAGGCGTTCAGCACGCCGCCAAAGCCGGCTTCGGCGTCGGCCACGATGGGCGCGAAGAAATCGATGTCGTTCTTGCCTTCGGACCACTGGATCTGGTCGGCGCGCTGGAAGGTGTTGTTGATGCGCTTGACCACCATCGGCACCGAGTTGGCCGGATACAGCGACTGGTCGGGGTACATTTCGCCGGCCAGGTTGGCGTCGCCGGCCACTTGCCAGCCGGACAGGTAGATCGCCTTCAGGCCGGCTTTGACCTGTTGCATGGCCTGGTTGCCGGTCAGCGCGCCCAGCGCGTTGATGTAAGGCTCGTTGTTGACCAGGTTCCACAGTTTTTCCGCGCCGCGCTTGGCCAGTGTGTGCTCGATCTGCAAGGAGCCACGCAAGCGCACCACGTCTTCGGCGCTGTAAGTGCGGATGACGTCCTTCCAGCGAGGGTTGCTGTCCCAGTCCTGGCGCAAGGCTGCGATTTGCTGTTCACGGTTTGCCATGGTGCTCTCCTATTTAAAAACGAAATCCGTTAATCAAATAGTAGACCTCTTTGTGCCATGCACCAATAGTCTTATATAAGACATATAACTAAATATATATCGTTTAAAAACATGCACCTGCATGAAATTTCCCACGATGCGGAATGGCATTTCTTGAAATGGAAGGAAAAAAGGTGTCCGCCAGTCATGCATTCCCGCGATGTGAAATGCCTGCCCCGCCAGATGAAAAAACACCCCGCAAGCCGCGTGACTGACGGGGTGTCCGCGAGCGCCAGATCGGGATCAGGCTTTGCGGCGGCGCGCAGCCACTCCCAGCAGGCCCAGCCCGGTCAGCAGCATGGCGTAGGTTTCCGGTTCGGGAACGGCTTGCACGGCGAAGCCGGTAGCGCCGATGTACGCGCCGCTCATGGTGAGGAAGCTGATCGACGGAGCGTTTTCCAGAAAGCCGTGGAATTCGCCCTGGTTCTGGCCGCCGTTGGTGGTGAAGCTCAGGGTGGTCGATTCGATCAATGTGTGCGTTGCATCGTAGACCGCGATCGTCGCCGGTCCATAGTAGAGCGGCGAGTAGTTGAAGAAGGCGCCGACGCCGGCAACCGCCTGGCTGAACGCCAGCGTCATGGCGCTGCTCTGGTCGTTGGTGCCGGCCATCGCCAGGCCGCTCCAGCCGCCATTGTCGGCGAAGCCGTAAGGGTCGCCATAGCCGAAGACGGAATTGCTGCTGGCGCTGCTCCAGTCCACGCCCGGCGCCAGATTCTGCGGGCCGGCGCCGACGAAATTCAGCACCGGCATGGTCAGATTGGTGGCGCCCGGTAGCAAGGTCACCGGGGCGGCGTGGGCGGCAGCCCCTGCCAGTGCGCATAACACGGCAAAGCAAAGTCTTTTCATGGAGCACTCCTGATGAGCACGCGTCCAGAAATTGACGCCTTGTGACTTTTACATGGAAACTTACCAGTGTCAATATTTTATTGCGAAAATACCACTGAAATTTCCATATTAGAAATATATCAAACTTCAGGCGAGCATTTGCTGCGCCACCAGTATGCCGTCGGCGTCGGCATAGATCCAGTCGCCCGGCTGCACCGGCACGCCCTGGATATGCACTCGCACGTTGCGCTCGCCAACGCCCTTCTTGCTGCTTTTTTGCGGATGGGCGGCCAGCGCGCGCACGCCGATTTCGCAGGAATTGATCTCGTCGCTGTCGCGGATGCAGCCGTCGACGATGATGCCGGCCCAGCCGTTGTCCTGGGCCAGCAAGCCCAGCTGGCCGCCGACCAGCGCCCGGCGCAGGCTGCCGCCGCCGTCGATCACCAGCACATTGCCGCCGCCCGGGGCTTCCAGCACCGAGCGCACCAGCGCATTGTCCTCATGCACCTTGAGCGTGGTCACGCGGCCGGAAAAACGTCGCTGCTTGCCAAAGTGCAGGAACACCGGCGGCAGCACGGCCAGGCGGCCGTCCTCCAGCAGGTTGGCGTGGTCGTCGCATAAATCGGTGGTGGCAAAGCTCATGGCGGTCCCGTGTGCGTTGGTTAAGATAGCAAGGATTCTAAGCTGTTTTGGGCAGGCCCACCACGCGGGTCTTGCTGCCGACCCCGATCGCGGTCAGTATCACCAGCGCCTGGAACACGGCGATGCCGATGAATACGCCCGACGGACGGTTGGCGTCCATCAGCGCGCCGAACAGCAGCGGCCCCAGCGCCAACCCGCTGTCCAGGCCGGAATACACGACGCCGAACACGCGGCCGGTGGCGTTGGCCGGCGCCGCGCCGCGTATCAGCAGGTCGCGCGACGGCCCCGAGATGCCGGTCACTAGTCCGATCAGCCCCATCAGCACAACCGCCAGCCAGGCCGGCACCACGGCGGCTGCCAGCACCAGTGCCAACAGCGCCGCCGCGCCGAAAGCCAGCATGATGATGCGGTCGTGATGGCGGCTGCCGGCGCCCAGGAAGCCGCCGTACAGCATGCCGATCGCCGAGGCCAGCATGTAGGCGGTGTAGGCCGTGGTGGCCCACGCCAGCGACATGCCGTACAGGCTCACCAGGCTGGTGGCGGCGAAGCTCTGGATGCCGGCCAGCGCCACCGCCGAGATCAGGAAGAAGGCAAAGCACATCCACACCACCTGCAGCCGCAGGAAGCTGAACGCACCGGCCTTGCCGGCGCCAGCCGCCGTGGCCACCGGCGCCGCGACCGGCTCCGGCCGCAGCGCGTGGCGGTTCCAGACCAGCAGCGCCAGCACCCCCAGCGGCAGCAAGGCCGCGCTCAGCAGCGCGGTGCGCCAGTCGGTGCGTGCCGCCACGAAGGTCAGGAACAGCGGCGAAATCGCCCAGCCGATATTGCCGCTGATGCCGTGCACCGAAAAACCGTGCGTCAGCCGCGCCCTGGACACGCGCTGGTTCAGCAGCGTGTAGTCGGCCGGGTGGAACACGCTGTTGCCGCAGCCGGCCAGCAAAGCCCCCAGCATCAGCTGCGCGTAGCTGTGCGCGCTGGACAACACCAGCGCCGACAGCCCCAGCAGCGCGATACCGCTGAACAGCACCGTGCGTGCGCTGTAGCGGTCGACGACGAAGCCGGCCAGCGCCTGCCCCACGCCGGAGACGGTGAAAAACACCGTCATCAGCAAGCCCAGCTCGGCATAGGAAAGATGGAATTCCGGCTTCAGCCAGGGGATCAGCGCCGCCAGGATCACGTGGTAAAAATGCGAAGTGCCATGCGCCAGCCCGACCAGGCCGATGACCCTGGCGTCCTGCCGCAGCAACGAAGTATGGTTCATGCCGCCTCCCTGTTTCAAAAAAAGAAAGCACAGTGTAAGCATTTGACGCCAGACCGATTTAAGATAGCGGGTCAACATTTGTCGAGAATCCGCCATGCCGATACCGGTCGTCACGCACACGCAATTCAACTGGCATTGCGACTTTCCCACCCCGGCCCGGCCGCTGACCATGTCCGGCCGCGACCTGCCGGCCGCCGCCGTGTTGCTGCCGCACCACCATCCGTGGGGCCAGTTCACCTACGCGATGCAGGGCGTGATGCGGGTCACGGCCAACCATAGCAGCTGGATCGTGCCGCCGCAGCGCGCCATCTGGATCGCGCCGGACGTCGAGCACGCGATCACGGTGCTGGAGCCGACCCGGCTGCGGCCGCTGTGCGTGCACGCCAGCCGCTCGCCCTTCGCCGACGCCTGCAAGGTGGTCGAGGTGTCCAGCCTGCTGCGCGAACTGATGGCCGCGCTGGAGCAGCACGACCAGGGCGAGCAGTCCGGCCGCGAGCAGCTGCTGGGCGAGATGATCCTGGACGAACTGCCGCGCTGCGCCGGCCGTGCGCTGCGCGTGCCGCTGCCCGACGACAAGCGCCTCAAAGCCCTGTGCGACGCGCTGATCGCCGATCCCGGCGCCGAGCACACGCTGGAGCACTGGGCCGGCCGGGTCGGCGCCTCCGAGCGCACGCTGACCCGCCTGTTCGAACGCGAGCTGGGCATGCGCTTCAGCCAGTGGCGCCAGCAGGTGCGGCTGGCGCACGCGGCGCCGCTGATCGCGCGCGGCGTGCCGCTGTCGCAAGTGGCGGCACAGCTGGGCTATGCCAGCCAGTCAGCCTTTTCCGCCATGTTCAAGAAGACCTTCGGCAGCACGCCGACCGCCTTTTTCGCTGAAAAATGGATAAACGATCAAGTTTTCGATTAATGCACCGTTAACGTTGTCTTGGACGAAAGTACGGTACATTAGTGGAAACTCAACAACTGGAAAAGCGCTATCGCATGACGGACGTGTCTCTCTTCTCGAGCGTACAGATCGCAGCACTACTCGCCGCGCTGCCGGACCCGGCATTTATCCTGACCCGCAGCGGCGCCTACGCCGCCATCTTCGGCGGCACCGACGCCCGCTACTACCACGATGGCAGCACGCTGGTCGGCAAGCGCATCCCCGAGGTCCTGCACGCCGACAAGGCCGCCTGGTTCCTGGCGCAGATCGCCGTCGCGCTGGCCAAGCGGGGCTTGCATGTGGTCGAATACCAGCTGAACCGCAAGGATGTGAAGGGTCTCGACAGCGACGGCCCGGAAGACACGATCTGGTTCGAAGGCCGGGTGCAGGCGCTGGACTACCAGGTGCTGGGCGAGGACGCCGTGCTGTGGGTGGCCAGCAATATCACCGCCAGCAAGAAGCTGGAGGCGCTGCTGCGCATGCAAAGCGAGACCGACTCGCTGACCGGCCTGGCCAACCGCCGCAAGCTGATGCAGGCCCTCGGCGACAACCACGAGCTATACGCCCGCTACCAGACGCCGGCCTCGGTGCTGATCTTCGACATCGACCATTTCAAGGACATCAACGACAAGTACGGCCACCTGAGCGGCGACAAGGCGATCCAGACCACGGCCGAAGTCTGCCGGCGCGAGCTGCGCAGCACCGACTTCCCGGCCCGGCTGGGCGGCGATGAATTCGTGATCCTGATGCCGCACACCAGCTGGACGCAGGCGGTGCCGATCGCCGAGCGGCTGCGGCTGCGCATCGCCGAGCAGCTGCGGGAACTGGGCACGCTGGGCCAGGGTGCCACCATCAGCGGCGGCCTGAGCGAAATGCTGGCCGGCGACAGCTCCAGCGAGGAAGTGTTGAAACGGGCGGACGATGCGCTGTACCGCGCCAAACGCGACGGTCGCAACCGCATCGTCCACCACCAGGCTGAGCCGGGTTAGCTGAAGTCCAGCTCGCCGTTCGCGACACCGATGCGGATGGCGTCCTTGGGGCCGAAACGGCCTTGCAGGATCAGCTTGGACAGCGGATTCTCGATCTGCTGCTGGATCGCCCGCTTCAGCGGCCGCGCGCCATACACCGGATCGTAGCCGGCCTCGGCGATCTTCTGCAGCGCGTCCTCGCTGATGGTCAGCGTCATCTCCATCTTGGCCAGGCGCTGCTCCAGGATCGCCAGCTGGATCTTGGCGATGGCGCCGATGTTCTTCTCGTCGAGGCCGTGGAACACGACGATCTCATCGATACGGTTGATGAACTCGGGACGGAAGTGCGAGCGCACCTCGGCCATCACCGCCAGCTTGACCACGCCGGGATCGGATTCCTCCATCGCCTGGATCTTGTGCGAGCCCAGGTTGGAGGTCATGATGATGACCGTGTTCTTGAAGTCCACCGTGCGGCCCTGGCCGTCCGTCATGCGGCCATCGTCCAGCGCCTGCAGCAGCACGTTGAACACGTCCGGATGCGCCTTCTCCACCTCGTCGAGCAGGATCACGCTGTACGGCTTGCGGCGCACGGCCTCGGTCAGGTAGCCGCCCTCGTCGTAGCCCACGTAGCCGGGCGGCGCGCCGATCAGGCGGGCCACCGAATGCTTCTCCATGAATTCGCTCATGTCGATGCGTATCATCGATTCCTCGGTGTCGAACAGGAAACCGGCCAGCGCCTTGGACAGCTCGGTCTTGCCGACGCCGGTCGGCCCCAGGAACATGAAGGAGCCGTACGGACGGTTGGGATCGGACAGGCCGGCGCGCGAACGGCGGATGGCGTCGGACACGGCGGCGATCGCCTCGTCCTGGCCCACCACCCGCTCGTGCAGCTTCTCTTCGATGTGCAGCAGCTTGTCGCGCTCGCCCTGCATCATGCGCGAGACCGGGATGCCGGTCGCGCGCGAGACCACCTCGGCGATTTCCTCGGCGCCCACCTCGGTGCGCAGCAGCTTGGGCTTGGCGGCCTCGCCGGCCTTCAGGTTGACGCTCTCGGCTTGCTTGAGCTGCGCCTCCAGCTCCGGCAGGCGGCCGTACTGCAATTCCGACACGCGCTGCCAGTTGCTCTCGCGCGTGGCCTGCTCCATCTGCAGCTTGATGCGGTCGATCTCTTCCTTGATGTGGGTGCTGCCCTGCACCACCGCCTTCTCGGCCTTGAGGATTTCCTCGTAGTCGTTCAGTTCCCGGCCCAGCTTGGCGATCTCCTCGTCGATCAGGTCCTGGCGGCGGCGCGAAGCCTCGTCCTTTTCCTTCTTGACGGCTTCCTTCTCGATCTTCAGCTGGATCAGGCGGCGTTCCAGCTTGTCCATCACCTCCGGCTTGGAGTCGATCTCGATCTTGATCTTGGACGCGGCCTCGTCGATCAGGTCGATCGCCTTGTCGGGCAGGAAGCGGTCGGTGATGTAGCGGTGCGACAGCTCGGCCGCGGCGATGATGGCGGCGTCCGAGATGGCGACCTTGTGGTGCAGCTCATACTTGTCCTGCAGGCCGCGCAGGATGGCGATGGTGGCCTCGACCGACGGCTCGTCGACCAGGATCTTCTGGAAGCGGCGCTCCAGCGCGGCGTCCTTCTCGATGTATTTGCGGTATTCGTCCAGGGTGGTGGCGCCGACGCAGTGCAGCTCGCCGCGCGCCAGCGCCGGCTTGAGCATATTGCCCGCATCCATGGCGCCGTCGGCCTTGCCGGCGCCGACCATCGTGTGCATCTCGTCGATGAAGACGATGGTCTGGCCCTGGTCCATGGCCAGCTCCTTGAGCACCGACTTCAGGCGCTCCTCGAACTCGCCGCGGTACTTGGCGCCCGCCACCAGCGCCGCCATGTCCAGCGACAGCACGCGCTTGCCCTTGAGCGAGTCGGGCACCTCGTTGTTGACGATGCGCTGCGCCAGGCCCTCGACGATGGCGGTCTTGCCGACGCCGGGTTCGCCGATCAGCACGGGATTGTTCTTGGTGCGGCGCTGCAGCACCTGGATCGCGCGGCGGATCTCGTCGTCGCGGCCGATCACGGGATCGAGCTTGCCGGCGCGGGCGCGCTCGGTCAGGTCCAGGGTGTATTTTTTCAGCGCTTCGCGCTGGCCTTCGGCCTCGGCGCTGTCCACCTTGGCGCCGCCGCGCACGGTGTCGATGGCCGCTTCCAGCGATTTGCGGGTCAGGCCGTTCTCGCGCGCCAGCTTGCCGGCGTCGGATTTGTCCTCGGTCAGCGCCAGCAGCACCATCTCGCTGGAGATGAACTGGTCGACGCGCTTTTGCGCTTCCCGGTCCGCCAGGTTCAGCACGGCGACCAGCTCGCGCCCGGCCTGCACGTCGCCGCCGGTGCCCGACACCTTGGGCAGCCGTTCCAGCGAGGCGCCCAGCGCCTTGCTCAGCCCGCCGACATTGACGCCGGCGCGCTGCAACAGCGAGCGCGCGCTGCCGTCGTCCTGGTTCAGCAGCGCGGTCAGCAGGTGGACCGGCTCGATGTACTGGTTGTCATTGCCGACTGCCAGGCTCTGCGAGTCCGACAAGGCTTCCTGGAGTTTGGTGGTGAGTTTGTCTTGCCGCATGGAATTGCTCCGATAAATTTAACTTATCGCATACATAGGGGTATGCGATCCGTTTTCAAGGAGACACCCTTTTAAATCGCAAATCCATGCGCTACATCAACTAGTGGACTGTAACGTTTAAATTGGTGGCGAAGGACGCGCAGGCGGCGCGCAGGGCAAGGCGCAAAGCGCAGCAATAGCGAGCTATTGCGAGCATTTGCAACGCCGCCATGCGCGTTGCCTGCGCGGCAGGCGCTACCGATTTAAGCGTTACAGTCCACTAGCCTGAATTTTGCATAAAAAAGGGCAAGAGTGCCGTAAGTGATTGATAGAATGGGAGTTATCTAGAAACCTACCCTATCAACACGAACACACCTTGCCCGACATGAATTCTACCTCAGAGCAGCTTCGTTTTGCATCTATTCCCGCCCACAGCGTTCGCGCCGATTTCGCTGGCGGCGGCCTGTCGTCCGATTTCGGCCCGGTTTTGCTGCGCGGTGTCGACCTCCAGATCGGCTTGACCAAGCGCCTTGCCGCAGCCTTGCCTGACCGCCGTCACCAGAGTTACGTCAGCCATTCTTATCACGACATTCTGACTCAGCGTATCTACCAGATTGGTTGCGGTTACGAGGATGGCAACGACGCGAACAGCCTGCGCCACGACCCGATGTTCAAGCTCGGGGCGGCTCGCCAGCCGTTCGACGATGGTGCCGCGCTGGCCTCGGGCGCGACGATCTCGCGCTTCGAACACGCGGCGAGCCGGCAGGACATTTACCGCGTCAGCCAAGCCCTCGTCGAGCAGTTCATCGCCGGCTTCGCCAGTCCACCCAAGAGTTTGATACTCGACCTGGATCACTCCGAAGATGCATGCTACGGCCAACAGCCGTTGGCGTTCTACAACCATCACTATGGTTCGACCTGCTACCTGCCGCTGATGATCTTCGATGGTCAATCGGGCGCCTTGATCGCGGCCGTTCTGCGGCCAGGCAAGCGGCCGTTCGGCGATGAGAACGCCATGATCATGCGCCGCGTCCTGACGGCGATCCGCCACCATTTTCCCGATACCCATATTCTCGTGCGTGGCGATGGCCACTTCAGCGGACCCGAACTCATGGGCCTCATCGATAGCATGCCGAATATCGACTTCATCTTCGGTTTCTCCTGCAACGTCAAGCTTCTTGCGATGGCCGAGCCAGCCAGGCTGCGCGCCATCGACCTGTGGGTCGCGGCGCAAACGCAAGAAGTGGTGCCAAGCGCGGTGCGCCTATTCGATGAATTCGCTTACAAGGCGCGCTCATGGCCCAAGTCCTGGCGCGTGCTGATGAAGGCCGAGGTCATGGCACTCGGCGAGAACACTCGCTTCATCGTGACATCGCTGCCGGGACTCGATGCCGGCACGCTGTACGAGGAAATTTACTGCGCGCGCGGCCAGACCGAAAATTACATAAAACATCTCAAGGATGACCTCGCTGCGGACCGGACCTCGTGCACGAGCTTCCTCGCCAACTGCATGCGCCTGCTGCTCCATTCGGCGGCCTATATCCTGCACCAGCAACTGCGCACACAGGCGCTTCGGCACACTGCGCTGTCGCAGGCGCAACCATCGACGGTCATCTCGAAACTGTTCAAGATCGCCGTGCAAGTCAGACAGTGCAAGAACAAAATCGTTCTTCATTTACCAAGTGCTTGCCCGTTCAAACAGCTGCTACAAACATTGACCGAGCGCCTGTATCTGCCGCCAGCGTCAAGGCTCGTCAACTCGTCGTAGCGACGTCACGTCCGGTCTGCCGAGAATCGACCACACCGCCCCATCGCCTGTAACCTTCATGCCACTTCAATGAACCCCAACTCGTTTGGGTAGGGGAGCTTTCGTCAGCCGCCAGCCATCAATATACTCATAGCAGGATTGACACCCCGCCTCTGCGCACGTGCTGGTTTATGCAACATGCAGGCTAGGGCTCAATGCTCCACTTTTTGAGCGCGACGTCGTCGCTGACGCGGGCGTCCACCCAGCGCGCGCCGGCCGGGGTTTGTTCTTTTTTCCAGAACGGCGCTTCGGTCTTGAGGAAGTCGATGATGTATTCGCAGGCGGCGAAGGCCTCGCCGCGGTGGGCCGAGGTGACCGCCACCAGCACGATCTGCTCGAGCGGCTTGAGCGGGCCGACCCGGTGGATCACCAGCGCGCCAAACACCGGCCAGCGCTGGCGGGCCTGCTCGATGATGGCGAGGATGGATTGCTCGGTCATGCCGGCGTAGTGCTCCAGCTCCATCTCCGCCACGCTGGCGCCCTCGTTCAGGTCGCGCACCGTGCCGACGAAGTTGACGATGGCGCCGACCTTGGGGTTGGCGGCGCGCAGCCGCGCCAGCTCCGTGCTCAGGTCGAAGTCTTCGGTCTGGATGCGGACCTGGAAGTTGTCGCCCACACTCATGCGCGCTCCGCGGCGCCGATCCGGCGGAACAGTTGCTCGATGCGGCTGGCGGTGCGGTCGTCGGCCAGGGCCGGCATCGCGCACAGCTGCAGGTAGGCGCTGCCGGCGCTTTGCGGCTTCTGGCCGGACTTCAGCGACGATTGCAGCACTTCGACCTGCATCTTCAGCCGCTCGCGCGCGAACTCGGCGCCGCTGTCGACGCCGGCCACGATCTCCAGCCGCAGCACTTCATCGAGCAGCTTGGCGCGGTTGCGCTCCAGCTGCTCGGCGTAGGCGCTGCGCCGCTGTTCGTCAACCTTATCGAGCGCACCCAGCGCCGCGTTGAAGCGGCCCTGCAAGGCGCGCTCGTATTCGGTGGCCAGCGGCGGCAGCGCCGACCAGCGCGCTTGCCAGTCCGCGCCGTCGATGGCCGCGCCGTCGGCCGACGTGCCGATCGCGCTCTCCAGCGCCTGGCACAGGCGCAACTTGTCGCGCAGCGCGTTGGCCTGGGCGGCGCCGGCGCGGCGCTTGATGGCGTCTGCCTGGCCCTGCACCTTCGCCACGGCCGCCTGGTAACGCTGCGTGATGCGCGCTTCGGACGCGCGCGGCACGCCGCCGGCCGCATGCCAGGCCGCCGCCGTGTCGCGCAAGATCTTGGCGATGGCCGCCAGCTGCGCCTTGTCGTCGCCGCTGAAGGTGGCCGTTTCCAGTTCGTTGCACAGCGCTTCGCGCGCGTGCAGGTGGGCCTTGCGTTCGTGGTCGGCGGCGTGCGCGGACTCCTTGCGCTTGGCGAAGATCGCATCGCAGGCGGCGCGGAAGCGTTGCCACAAGGCTTGCTCGATCTTGCGCTCCAGCGGCAGCGCCTTGGCCTGCTCCTGCCAGCGCTCTTGCAGGCGGCGCAGATTATCCAGCGTGTGGCGCTCGCTGGCCTGCATCTGCTCGGCTTCGGCGATCAGCAGCTCGCGCTTGGCGCTTTCGATCTTGCGCTGTTCGGACAGCGGCGCCAGCATCAGCCCCAGCGCCTTGTCGAAGGCCTGGTCGAGCTTGCGTTTTTCCTTGCGGTCGATGGTGCCCAGCCGGCCCCACACCTGGCGCAGGCGCTGGCCGGCGGCGGCCACGTTCTTCAGGTCCGCGCCCTCGCTGGCCGCGCTGGCGGCCAGGTTGCGGGTTTCGTCGATCAGGGCCTGGGCCTTGGCGGCGTTGGCGTGGCGCTCGTCGGCCAGTTGCTTGAAGTGGGCGGCGGCCGGCGCGTAGGCGGCGGTGCAGGCGCTGTCGAAGCGCTCCCACAGGCTCTTGGGCGCGTGGCCGGAGACCGCGTCCAGCGACTTCCAGCGCTCGCGCATGCTGCCGACCTTCTTGGCCAGCTCGCTCATCGCCAGGCCCAGCGCGGGCAGTTCTTCCACCGCCTTGACCAGTTCCTCGCGCGAGACGTTGCCGCCCCAGCGGGCCCAGTCGCCCAGGCGTTTGAGCTCGGCGCGCACGTGGTTCAGGCGGTCGGTCTGGGCCGGCGTCAGGCGGGTCTTGTGTTCCTTGAGCCACTTGTCGTGGTCGGCGGCGGCGTGCAGCAAGCCCTGCTCCAGCGCGGCTTCCATCGCATCCAGCGTTTCCAGGAATTTCTTGTCGGTTTCCTTGGGTGCGGCCGGCTTCTTCGGCGCGCGCGCGGCAGGCGCAGCTGCGGCGGCGGCCGGGGCGACGGCCGGCGATTCGGCCGCGGGCGCGGCTTCCGGCGCGGCCGCGGGACGCTGGCTGGCGGCCGCCAGCGCGGCGCGGCTGTGCTCCAGCACCTGCGCGAAGTCGCTCAGCATATGCTTGGGCAAGGCGTTGTGCTCGGGCGCCTGCTGGTATTCGGCCTGGGCGGCGGCGTGGCGCTCCAGCGCCTGCTGCGCTTCTTCGGGCGCCAAGCCGGCGGCCGGCAGCTGGCGCAGCGCCGCCATCGCATCGATGATGCTGCGCTGCAGGTTGACCTGCGCCTCCAGCCGCGCAGCCAGCGCGGCGCGCGCGCCGGCGAACGGTTCGGCCAGCTCCGGCACGGCGGCGGTGACCTGCCATTGACGGTCCAGGTCGGCGACCTGGTTGGGCGTCAGCTTCTCATCCTGCAACAAGCGCTGGGCCTGGTCCAGGCAGGCCTGGGCCTTGTGCTGCTCGGCCAGCCGGTAGCGGATCGCATCCAGCCGTCCCTGCATCAGCTTGGCGACGCGGCGGTCGGTATTGCGCATCGCCTGCAACACCTGTTCGAGACAGGCCTGGGACTGGACGTGTTCGGCGGCGGCCAGGCGCACGCCGGCAAATTCGCTGTGCAGTATCAGTTCGACGGCGGCGGCCTCGTCGCCCGCCAGCGCGGCGGCGCGCTGCGCCTGCTCCTCGCGGCGGCTGGCCGAAGCGGCAGCGGCGGCGCCCTGCTCGGAAGTGGCCACGGCGGCCTGTTGATCGGCCGCCTGGTCGGTAGTTCGCTTGAAGATGAAATCGAACATGGATGCGCTATGGGATGGCTAAAACCACCATCATAGCAAAGCGAGGGGAATTTGCCCGATGCGTATGCTAATTGGGCGGTTATTTCATCGCCGGCAGCTGCCGGGTCGATCGGACAAGGCTGGCGGGCGCCGTTTGCGCCGCGCTTTCCTCGGTACTTACTATCGGCAGCACCTGCAAACCGGGAATGCTGATCTGACCGTCGTCCACCACGCGCACCGCGCCGGCCAGGTTGCGCGCGGCCACCGCCTTGGGCTTGGCCGCCTCGACCGCCTCGACCGGCGTCAGGCCCGCCCGTTTCATTTCTTCCAGATGCTTGTCGTGCATCATCAATTGATTCGCAATGGAAAACCATGTCTCGCCGGCGATGGCGTTGCGGGCGATGGCGAACAGTTCCTGCTCTTCCTTTTCCAGCCGCTTCAGCAGCGAGGAGCAAAAGGTTTCGATGCTGTCGCAAATCAGGTTGACCTGTTCGTCGCGCACCTCGGCCACCGAACCGAGCCGGTCTTGCAGCATGCGGATCGACAGCAGCGCCGACTGGTTCAGACGGTTGAGCTCGTCCAGCAGCTGGTCGGCGCGCTCGGTCGCCTCGCGCAGCGCGGGGATCAGGTACATCTCGGTTTTACGCCAGTGGCAGGCCTGGTACAGGCTGTTCAAATTCTCGCAGGCATATTCCAGCTGCGACAGGGTGATGCTGTTTTGATGCATCAGCGTGGAGCGCACATACTTTTGGAACGATAACAAACTGAGGCGGACACTTGCGTGCTCCACCGACAGTGCTACCAGAGTATATGTGGCAGTTAACATTCTGACTCCCAAAGCTGAAGTTGCGCGCGCCCGGATGAGCGGCAAGACCGGAAGTAAAAGTGTAAATAAAGCCGACAAACACGCTTTGAGCTAGAACAAACCCAGACCGCAGCGCTATACGTATCAATATATAACAAGCCGGCCGCGAATGCTATCGTAAAGACAATTGAAGCCGCACCATGCCCGCCTCCGGGTGCGGCAAAACCACGCCGCCGAAATGCCGCACCAGTTTTTGCACGCCCAGGTTTTCCGACAAGGCGTCGCCGACGATCTCGGCGGTGCCCCGGCTGCGGAAGTAATCGACCAGTTTCTGGAACAGGATGTAGCCCAGCCCCTTCCCCTTCAGGTCGGAACGCACGATGACGGCAAATTCAGCGGACTGATTGTCCGCGTCGGCCACGGCGCGCACCACGCCCAGCGTTTCCGGCTCGCCGCCGGGGCCGTCGCGGGTGGCGATGAAGGCCATCGCGCGGTCGTAGTCGATCTGGGTCAGCCGCGCCAGCTGCGACGGCGGCAGCTCGCGCATGGCGGTGAAGAAGCGCAGCCGCACGTCGTCCGGGTCGAGCGCGGCGAAGAACACCTGGTGCTGCGGCGCGTCCTCCGGCCGGATCGGCCGCAGCAGGATGCGGCCGCCGCCCCAGTCCAGCTCCTGCTCCAGCTCCAGCGGATAGGGCCGGATGGCCAGCGTGTCGTCGCTGCGCGCCGGCGCCAGCCGCACGCGCGCGGCCAGCGCCACCACGCCGCCGCCCAACGCCAGCAGCGGATTGAGGTCGAGTTCCGCCAGCTGCGGCAGGTCGGCCACCATGTCGGCCACCTGCACCAGCGTGCGGCACAGCGCGTCGGCGTCGGCGGCGGTCTGGCCTTGCGCCAGCAGGCGCGCCACGCGGGTGCGGCCGACCATGTCGCGCGCCAGCACCATGTTCAGCGGCGGCAGGCCGGCGGCGCGGTCGGCCGCCACCTCCGCCGCGATGCCGCCCTGGCCGAAGAACACCACCGGCCCGAACACCGGATCGGTGGCGATCTGGATGCGCGCCGCCGCCAGCGTCGGGCCGGTCAGCGCGGCCTGCTGCGGCGTGGCCAGCGCGATGCCGTAGGCCGACAGCAGCGCGCGCGCATCCTGGTCGGACAGGTCGCCGCGGCCGGCCGCCAGGGCCGCGGCCACCAGCGCCTGGGCCGCCGCGCGTTCCGGCGCGGCGGCCGCGGGCAGGCGCGCCGGCACTTCCATCAGCAGCTCCTGGTTGCGCCGGTACTGGGCGATTTGCAGGAAGCCGTGGATCGCCTTCTCCGGCGTGTCGTATGTAGGCAGGCCGGCGTCGGCGAACACCTGGCGCGCGGCCGCCACCGAACGCCCGCCCAGCCAGCAGGACAGCACGTTCTTGGAAGCGTTGCGCATCAGCGGCGCCACCGCCGCCGCGATCAGGCTGCTGGACACCATGGCGGTCGGCGCGTGCAGGAACAGCAGCGCGTCGGCCTGGGTTTCGCGCAGCAGCGCCTCCACCGCGCCGGTGTAGCGTTCGACCGGCACGTCGGCCAGCAGGTCAACCGGGTTGGCCAGCGGCGCGCCGGCGCGTTTCAGCAGGCGCAGGGTCTCGGCCGACAGCGGCGCCAGTTGCGCGCCGCCGCACGCGAGCGCGTCGGCCGCGATCAGGCCCAGGCCGACGCCGTTGGTCAGCACCGCCAGCCGCTCGCCGCGCTGCGGCCGCTGGCGCGCCAGCGTTTCGACGGCGTCGAACAGGTCTTCGGTGGAATGCACGCGCAGCATGCCGGCGCGGCGGATCGCAGCGTCGAACACCAGGTCGGCGCCGGGGGCGGCGTCGCGCCCCACCTTCAGCACGATCACCGGCTTGCCGCGCGCCGCCAGCCGTCCGGCCGACATGAACTTGCGCGCGCAGCGCACGTCCTCGATGCACAGCAGGATGGCTTCGGTCTCCGGGTCTCCGGCCAGGTAGTCCAGCAGGTCGCCGAAATCGATGTCGGCGACCTCGCCCATCGCGACAAAGCGCGAGAAGCCGATGCCGCGCAGGCTGGCCCAGTCCAGCACCGCCGCGCCCAGCGCGCCCGATTGCGAGACGAAGGCCAGCTTGCCGGGGGCGGCGGCCAGGTGGGTGAAGCTGGCGTTGAGCCCCAGCGCCGGCGATTGCAGGCCGACGCTGCCCGGCCCGAGGATGCGCAGCAGGTGCGGCTTGGCCGCGTCCAGCATCGCCTGCTGCAGGCTGCGGCTGCCGGCCCTGATCTCGGCCAGCCCCGCCGTCATGACGATGGCGGCGCGGGTGCCGCGCGTGCCCAGTTCCGCGACCAGTCCGGGGATGGTCGACGGCGGCGTGCACAGGATGGCCAGGTCCGGCGCCGCCGGCAAGGCCGACACCCTGGCATAGCACGGCAGGTCGTGCAGCATCTGGTGCTTGGGATTGAGCGGCCAGAGGGCGCCGCCGTCGCCGCCAAAGCCGGCTTCGGCCAGGTTGGCCAGCACCCGCGCGCCGATGCGCTGCGGGTTGTCCGATGCGCCGATCACGGCCACCGAGCGGGGTTGGAACAATCGGTCGAGATTCCTGATGCTCATGGCGGCCCTGCCCTTTCTACCAGCGTGAAGCGTGATCCTCGGTCACGCCCATCATCTGCGTGACCATGCGTTTCGGTTGATCGGGCGCGCTGCGCACCCAACCGGTGAAGGTGCCGATCGGCTGCAGGTAGCGGCTGGCCGCCACCACCAGGTTCTTGTTGTCGCGGCGCGCGCCCTCCGGCGTGAAGTACAGCTCCAGCAGGTCGTCCTCGGTGAAGATGTGCCACTGCGACAGCGGATCGCTGCTGTCGTAGATGAAGTGCACCGGCGCCAGCGCGTGCACCTGGCCGTCCAGCCAGAGCGCGTTCTCGTTGCCGCCGAAGTAGCCCGACTGCAGGTTGAAGCCCAGCTCCAGGTTGTGCGCCGAGGCCCAGCGCCAGGCGGTGTTACGCGCCAGCAGGCCGTTGGAGTAGTCGAAGCTGGCGACGCCGCCGGCCAGGTTGTAGTCCTCGCGGAAGGTGCGCACCTCGCCGCTCAAAGGCAGGCCGGACGACTTCTGCGTCGCGTGCACCGAGCCTTGCGCCACCGGCCCGGCGGCCAGCAGCAGCGGCGAGGCGCCGGGGCCGAATTCGGCGTCGATCTCCAGGTAGTCGCAGCGCAGCGCCAGGCCGTAGCTGCCGTTGTCGCGGCTGTCGATGGCGATGCTGCTCTTGCGCGTCTTGAAACTGCTCGACGCGCCGGCATGGTCGGCCAGCCGCGCCGACAGGCCGGGCAAGCCGTCCTGGCCGAAGTTGGCCAGCATGTCGCCGTCGCTGCGGTCGAAGGCGTAGGCGAAGGCGGTGCTGGTCCAGCCCAGGTCGACGATGGCCACCGCGCAGAATATCCGCTCGGTGCACAGCGCCACGTAGTGCCAGCGCTTGTGGTGGAAGCGGCGCCACAGGCGGCCGCGCGCGAACGGCGCGGCCAGCCGGCTCCAGTCGATATGGCCGACCTGGCCGGCGTAGCGGCCGAACAGCGGCTGGCCGTCTGGGCTCAGCAGGCTGGCGGGGGCGGCGGGCAAACTCATTGAACTCCCATCATGCGGCTTCCATTTCCCTGGTGTTGTTGGCCAGCGCGGCGCGCAGCAGCGGCGCGACACTGTCCGGCGTGGCCTGGGTGATCCGTACATCGGGGCACTGGTGCCAGTTGGCCAGGCGCTGCAAGGCGCCGGCGACGTCGCGCACGAAGCGCTCGCTGACGCGTACGCCCGGCTCCAGCGCCAGCGCTTTCAACTCGAACACGCCGCCGCGCCGGTGCGCCTTGGCGTCCACCCGGCCGACCAGCGCGCCGCGCCGCAGGATCGGCAGCGTGAAGTAGCCGTAGCGGCGCTTCTCCGCAGGAGTGTAGCATTCAAGCCGGTAGTCGAAGCCGAACAGTTCCAGCGCTCGGCGCCGGTCCCACACCACCGGGTCGAACGGCGACAGGATGGTGGTCAGGGTCGGCGCCAGCGTGCCGGCGGCCGCGGCGGCCAGCAGTTCGGCGTGGTCGGGGTGGACGTAGACCGGATCGTCCCAGTCCTCGACCCAGGCGCGCAGCAGCAGGCCCTGCGCCACCAGCTGCTCCGGATCGAGGCGGGGAGGCTTGGTGCGGAAGTAGTCGCTGATCCAGCCGGCGCGGGCGCAGCCCAGCGCCTTGACCGCCTTCAGCACCAACTCACGGCGGGTGTCGTCGATGTGCGGCGTGCGGCTGTCGTCCCAGCCGGGCAGCACGCGCTCGGCCAGGTCGTAGATGCGCTGGAAGTTCTCGCGCGCGGCGATCATCAGCGCGCCGGACGTGAACAGCACCTCCAGCGAGCGCTTTTCCGGCTTCCAGCTCCACCAGCCGCCGCTCTGGCCGTCGGTGCGCTCGAAGTCCGAGGAACGGGTCGGGCCGTTGGCGCGGATGTGGGCCAGCACGGCGTCGACGTCGGCGCGGCGTTCGACCATCCAGGTCGCCGAATACTTCCAGCCCATCGCGGCCGGATCGAGCATGCGGTGGCGATACAGGCCGTAGTCCTCGATCGGCACGAAGCAGGCCTCGTGCGCCCAGTACTCGAACAGCTGGCCCGTCGCCAGCGCCTGCTCCAGCCACGGCTGCGGATAGTCGCCCAGGCGGCTCCACAGCACCAGGTAGGGACTGCGCGCCACCACGTGGATGGTGTCGATCTGCAGCACGCCCATTTGACGGATCGCCTCGACCACATCGGCCTGGCGCGCCTTGCGGCGCCGCGCTTGCAGCAGTCCCTGCGCCGCCAGGTGCAGCGCCCTTGCCGCGGCCAGGCTGATGATCAATTCGTTCATGAACGCTATTCTAATAAAGAAATCAACATTGCCTGTGATCGGAAAGCGGTTTTTTTTGACCCGCCAGCCACAAACGTGACATTTCCGTGCAGAATATCCACACATGGCAAGCAGCTTTCATTTCGCGGGGAACGTAGATTTTCGATGAACTATTTCGCCACTCGCCCGTTCGTGATGTATTTACGCCACCTGTATCGCGCGATACTGCTGCCGGTGTTTGCACTGGCGCTGCTGGCGGCCCTGTGGGCCGCCGCCGCCTACCAGATCGGCCAGGAGAAACTGACCGCCCATTACGAAGCGGTGCTGCATAGCCAGTCGCTGGCGCGCACGCTGGCCGAACACACCAACCACCTGCTGCGCCAGATCGACCACGCGACGCAGCTGTTCAAGCTCAAATACGAGGAAACCGGCGGCACGCTGCGGCTGGCCGAATTCACCCGCCGGAACGGCCTGCTCGATTCGCTGCTGCCGTCCAAGCTGGACCTGCCGCTGGCGCTGGTCGGCGCCGACGGCCGCCTGCTCGACAGCCGCAACGGCTACTTCGCGCCGGACCAGCACCAGCAAGCCTTCTTCAAGCAGCTCGCCAACAACAGCGCCGATACGCCGCTGGTGACGACGCCGGTGGTCGAGCCGCGCACGAAGAAATGGCAAATCCAGATCTCCCGCCGCCTGAACAACCGCCAGGGCGAGTTCGCCGGCGTCATCATGGTGATGATCGACCCCGCCGCCTTCGTCGAGGACTATGACCGCCTGGACGTCGAACCCGGCGGCGCGGTGCTGCTGATCAGCCGTGAAAACGGCATGTCCACCGCCCGCGTCGACGAACAGGTCATCATCAGCGATGCGATCGACTTCGCCGCGGCGCCGGGCGGCCGGCAGCAGTCGGACGAGCTGCTGCTGGCGCATCCGTTCGACGCCGTCGAGCGCATCTACGGCTACGCCGAGATGCCGCGCTACCTGTTGCTGGCGGTGGTCGGCAACCCGGTCACATCGGCGATGGCTACCTTCGAGCACCGGCGCGACATCTATTACAGGGCGGTGGCCGTCGCCTCGGTGCTGGTGCTGCTGTTTGTCGGCTTGCTGATGCAACAGGCGCACCGCCTGCGGCGCAGCGCGCGCATGGTCACCGAAGCACAGACCATGCTGCGGGCCGCGGCCGACGCCAGCATGGACGCGGTCTATCTGTTAAAGGCCTGCCACATGCGCGGTCCGGGCAAGGAAGTGGTCGACTTCACCATCGCCGACCTGAATGAGCGCGGTGCGGCGCTGCTGGGCTCCACCACCGGCGAGGTCAAGGGCAGGCGCCTGATCGAAGTGCTGCCAGCACTGCACACCCAGGGCTTCGTGGAAAAATACAAGACGGTGCTGGCCAGCGGACGGCCGCTGGAAGAGGAATTCGAAGTCGACTTCCTGCCGGGTAGAGGCCATTTGTGGCTGCACCATCAAATCGTCGCCATCCACGACGGCGTGGCGGTGACCACGCGCGATATCACGCCGCGCAAGGAAAGCGAACTGGCGATGCGCAAAAACCAGGCGGAGCTGGCGGCCGTCAACGACGCCTCGCCGCTGGGATTGATACGGGCCGACCCCGCCGGCCAATGCACCTATGTCAACCGCACCTTCGAATTCATCACCGGCCTGACGCGCGAAGAAGCGCTGGGCGACCAGTGGATGCGGGCCATCCATCCCAACGACCGCCCAGTGCTCAAGGCGGCCCTGAGCCACATGGCGAAAACCCGCGTCCCCTACCAGGACACGGTACGCTGCGTGCACCCGGACGGCATGATGGTCTGGATCTCGTTCAAGGTCGCGGCGATGGTGGTCGACGGCCAGATCTACGGCTACGTCGGCACGGTGGACGACATCACCCACGTGCGCAAATCGGTGATGGCGCTGCGCGAGAGCGAATCGCGCCTGCGCACCATCGCCGATACGCTGCCGGCCATGGTGGCCTATGTCGACTCGGAGGAGATCTACCGCTTCCACAACGTCGCCTACGAACGGGAATTCAACCGCAGCGGCTTGACGGTGCTGGGCAAGTCCATCGAAGCGACCATGGGCCAGGAGCGCTATCAATTCCTCTCCCCCTACATCAAGCGCGCGCTGGCCGGTGAAACACTGACCTTCGAGGAGGAGGACCCCGACAGCACCGTCGGCCGCACCTTCGAGGTGGTGTACATCCCGCAGGTGGACGAAGACGGGGTGACCGTGATCGGCTTCCACGTCATGCGGCAGGACATCACGGCGCAAAAACGCGAGAAGCAGCGCCTGCTCAAGCTGTCGCAAGTCGATGCGCTGACCGGGCTCACCAACCGCGCCGGCTTCCTGCAAAAGCTCCAGGACACGATGGCCGCCTGCCGCGAGAACCACAGCCTGATGGCGGTGATGTACATGGATATCGACCGTTTCAAGCCGGTCAACGACACCTTCGGCCATAGCGTCGGCGATACACTGCTGAAGGCTTTCTCGGGACGGCTCACGCACGCAGTGCGCAGCTCCGACACCGTCGCCCGGCTGGGCGGCGACGAATTCACCATCATCATGGAGCGCATCGGCCGCATGGACGCCGCCGATGCGCTTGCGGCCAAGATCGTCGCCGCGATGCAGGCGCCGTTCGACCTCGATGGCACGGTGGTGTCGATTTCCGCCAGCATCGGCATGGCCTACTACCGCGGCGAGGATGTCACGCCGGCCGAGCTGCTGAACCGCGCCGACGTGCTGCTGTACGAGGCCAAACAGGGCGGCCGCAACACCTATCGCGCCGGCCCGGCCCGGCCCGCGACGGCCAGCAACGCGGACTAACCGGCCGCCGATCCACTTTTATCAACTCATCCGGCGCAATCTTGCGCTATATTGTGCGCTTCCCGGCTGTTTTGATTACACATCTTCATGCGTCTGCTGCACACCTCCGACTGGCACCTCGGCCAATCCCTGCACAATTTCGAGCGTACTTACGAGCACCAGCACTTCCTGGACTGGCTGCTCGACACCGTCGCCGCCGAACAGGCCGACGCGCTGCTGATCGCCGGCGACATCTTCGACAACGCCAATCCCTCTGCCGCGTCGCAAAGGCAGCTGTATCGATTTTTGCAGCAGGCCAGGGAGCGCGTGCCGCATCTGAACCTGGTGGTCATCGCCGGCAACCACGATTCGCCGGGACGGCTGGAGGCGCCCGGACCGCTGCTGGAAGCACACGGCACGCGGGTGGTCGGCAGCGTGCGGCGCAAGGCGAACGGCGAGATCGACCTGGAACAGCTGGTGCTGCCGCTGACCGGCCGTGGCGGCGCGGTCGAGGCCTGGTGCCTGGCCGTGCCCTTCCTGCGCCCCGGCGACGTGCCGCGCGTGGCGGCCGGCGAAGGTGCCGATCCTTGCGCCGATCCTTATCTGGCCGGCATCGCCCTGCTCTACAAACAGGCGCTGGAACTGGCGCTGGCCAAGCGCCGGCCGGGCCAGGCGATACTGGCCATGGGCCATTGCCACATGGTCGACGGCCAGATGTCCAGCGATTCGGAGCGCCGCATCGTCATCGGCGGCACCGAGATGCTGCCGGCGGGGATCTTCGACCCGGCCATCGTCTACGCGGCGCTGGGGCATTTGCACTTGGCGCAGAGCGTCGGCAAACAGCAGCACATCCGGTATTGCGGCAGCCCGATTCCGCTGTCGTTCGCGGAGGTGGGCTACCAGCACCAGATCCTGCGCATCGATATCGACGGCGGCGAAGTACGCGGGATCGCGCCGTTGATGGTGCCGCGCGCGGTCCAGCTGCTGCGCATTCCGGCCAAACCGGCGCCGCTGGCGCAGGTGCTGGAGGAACTGGCCGCGCTGGATTTGTTGGAGATGCAGCCGGCGCAGCCGGAGCAGCAGCCCTTCCTTGAAGTGCGGGTGCGGCTGGATGCGCCGGAGCCGGGCCTGCGCGCGCGCATCGAGGCGGCGCTGGACGGCAAGCCGGTGCGGCTGGCCAAGATCGAGACCTCCAGCGCGGCGCGCAGCAACTCCATCGATGACGAGGTGATGACGCTGGACCAGCTGGAGCAGCTCAAGCCGGACGATATCTTCCGCCAGCTGTACCGGCAAAGGTTCGACAGCGACGCGCCGGCCGACCAGCTGAGCGCCTTCGCGGAACTGATGTTGACGCCGGGGCAGCCATGAGAATCCTGAAAATCGGCGGCAAGAACCTGGCGTCGCTGGCGGGCGAATTCGGCGTGGACTTCGAGCAGGAACCGCTGGCGTCGACCGGCCTGTTCGCCATCAGCGGCCCGACCGGGGCCGGCAAAAGCACCCTGCTCGACGCGCTCTGCCTGGCGTTGTACGACGCCACGCCGCGCCTGCTGAAGGTCGCGGGCCGCAGCTACCTCACCGACGTCGGCGCGGAGACCATCTCCACGCAGGACCCGCGCACGCTGTTGCGGCGCGGCACGGCCGAGGGCTTTGCGGAAGTGGATTTCGTCGGCAACGACGGCGCCTCGTACCGCGCCCGCTGGAGCGTGCGCCGTTCGCGCACCAAGGCCGAGGGCGCGTTGCAGCCGACCGCGATGACGCTGCACCTGCTGCCGTCGCTGCAAGCCATCGGCGGCACCAAGACCGAAGTGAAGGGGGAAATCGAGAAGCGCATCGGCCTGTCGTTCGAGCAGTTCACGCGCGCCGTGCTGCTGGCGCAGAACGAGTTCTCGGCCTTCCTCAAGTCCGAGGACAATGAACGCGGCGAGCTGCTTGAGACGCTGACCGGCAGCACCGTCTACAGCGAGATCTCGATGCGGGCCTTCGAGCGCGCCAAGCTGGAACAGGCGGCGCTGCAAAGATTGAGCGCCAGGCTGGCCGACCAGAAGCCCCTCGCCGCGGAACAACGCGGCGAGCTGGAAGCGCAAAGCGCTACCGCCGCAACCGGGCTGCAAGTGCTGGAACAGCGCAAGGCCGAGCTGGAACAGGAACTGCGCTGGCACAAGCAGGCCGAGAAACTGGCGGAAGACGAACAGTCGGCGCAGCAGGCCTGCCAGGCCGCCGCCGCCGAGGTGGAGGCGTCGGCGCCGCGCCGCGCCGCGCTGGCGCGCATCGACGCCGTGCAACCGGCGCGTCCGCTGGCCGCCGAAATTGAGCGCATCGCCGCCGACATCGCGGCCACGCAGGCCGCCATCGCCGCCGGCACGCAGGATGCCGCGTCCGCGGCGCAGGCGCTGGAGCGCGCCACGGCGGCGCAAGCGCAGGCCGCGATGCAGGTGCAGGAATCGGAAACCGCCCAACGCGCAGCCGCGCCGCAGCTGGACCAGGCCAAGGCGCTCGATGCCCGCATCGAAGCCCTGCTGCCCGCTTACCGACTAGCCGCCGCGGCATGCGAAACAGCCGACCAGGCGGATGCCGTGGCCAGGGCCGCGTTGCAAGAACGGCAGGACGAACGCAGGCGCCTGGGCGCGCAGCATGAAGCAGGCGTCGCCTGGCTGGCGCAGCACAAGCAGTGGCAGACGATGGCGACATCGTGGGAGCGCTGGGATGTGCTGTTCGTGCAGGCCGGCCAGGCCGCCTCGCAAGCCGAAAAGCTGGGCAGCGCGCTGGCCCGCGTGCAGCGCAACGCCAAGGCGCATCGCGACGACGAGGCAGATGCCAGCGGCAAGCTGGCCGCCTCCGGCGTCGCCCTGCAAACCCTGGAAGCGCAGCGACAGGATGCGGCGCGCGCGCTGGCGGCCTTCCCCGCCGAGCAGTTGCAGTCCTCGCGCCACGATCTGGAACAACGCCGAGATCAATTGGCGGCGGCGGAAAAACTCTGGATCGAACTCGATGCGCGGCAATCGCGCCATACGCACATCCAGGCGCAGTCCGCGCAGCTGCGGCAGGCGATGGACGCGGCCAAAATTCAGTTGAAAGCGGCGGAGCAGGAAGGCGTTGGCATCCTGGCTGCCTCCTCGCAGGCGGAACGTTCGCTGAAACTGGCGGAAGCCGCCTGCGCCAAGAACGTGGAATCGCTGCGCGCCGCGCTGGAGGACGATACGCCTTGCCCGGTCTGCGGATCGAACCAGCATCCATATCGCCACGATAACGACGGCCTGCACGACATGTTGGCCGAGTTCCAGGCGGAAGTCGCCCGCTGCCGCCAGCTGTTGGAAGCGAATGTCAACCAGCAGGCGGCGCAACGCGCCACCGAGCAGGCCTGCCTTGAGCAACTGAACGCCCTGGCCAGCGAAGGCCACACCGTGGCGCAGGCGCTGGAACGCGTCGCCGCAGCGTGGCACAGCCACCTGCACGCTGAAGGGCGGGACGAGGCCGCGTCCCGGCTTGCGGCAAAGCTGCCGCCGGAGCCAGAACGCACCGGCTGGTTCGTCGCTCAATTGGAGACTGCGCGCGACGCGTTGCAAGGCATCGAACGGCAGGAACGCGCCATGCATGCGGCCCGCATCGCCCGCGACCAGGCGCAATCGGCCTACGACCTGGCGGCGGCCGAGCACACGCGTTTGCAGAGCGTCGCCTCGCACGCCCAGACCGCGCTGGCGCAATCGAACACGGAACACAAGGCGCTGGACGACCAGCGCATCGAAGTCGCCTTGACGCTGAGCGCCCTGCTCGCGGACCTGGACCCGGCCTTCAGCGGCAGCGACATCCCGAGCGACGACTGGAAGGACGACTGGAAGGCAGGCCCCGCCCGATTCCACGAAGCCCGCCAGGCCGAAAGCCGGCAATGGCTGGCGCAGCGCGCCGCCCATGACGAACGCGCCGCAGCCATCGCCACCGTCGAGGTGGAGGTGAAGGCGCTCGGTGAAGCACAGGCCAAGGCCGGCCTGGACGCTGTCAACGCCCGCGTCATCTACAGCAGCGCCGACGCCGCGCTCAAGGAGATGCAGCAGCAACGCATGGCGCTGTGGGGCGGCAAGGAAGTGCGCGACGTCGAAACGGCGCTCAACGCCGCCATCGACGCCGCCAGGGAGCGCCTGGCCGGCCTGCAAACCGCCGCACAGCAGGCGGCCCACGCGCGCGCCCGCGCGGACGAGGCGCTGGCCCAGGCCGTGCAACGGCTGGCGGCGCTGCATGGCGCATCGGCATCGGCGGCGGCCGCGCTGTCCGACTGGATCGCCGCCTTCCAGCAGCGCCAGCCCGACGCCGGCCTGCGCGGCCTGGAGCACCTGCACGCACTGCTGGCCGATTCGGCCGAACAGGTCGACGCCGAACGCGCCGCGCTGCAAGCCATCGACCGCGCCGCCGACAACGCCGCCACCGTGCTCCATGAACGCCGGCGCCAACGCGCGCAACACCAATTGTCCGCGCCGCCGGAGCGCGCGTCGGCAGACGAACAAGCGCCGATCGCCCTGCTGGCCGCCGCGCTGAACGAGCTGGCGGGCGAACGCAAGACAGCCCACGACCACGCCACCGCCCTGCAACTGGCGCTGGCGCAGGACGACGCCAGGCGCCAGCAATCGCAAGCCATGCTGGCCGAGATCGAGCGGCAGGAAGCGATCGAACAGCGCTGGGCGCGCATGAACGACCTGATAGGCTCGGCCGACGGCAAGAAGTTCCGCAACTACGCCCAGCAATTCACGCTGGACGTCCTGCTGGGCTACGCCAACGCCCATCTGAACCACCTGGCGCGCCGCTACCAGCTGGAACGCATCGACAACCCGGCCAGCCCGTCGCTGGCGCTGCTGGTGCGCGACCAGGACATGGGCGGCGAGATGCGCTCGGTGCATTCGCTGTCCGGCGGCGAATCGTTCCTGGTGTCGCTGGCGCTGGCGCTGGGACTGGCCTCGCTGTCGTCCAACCGCGTGCGCGTCGAATCGCTGTTCATCGACGAAGGCTTCGGCAGCCTCGACGCCGAGACCCTGCGCGTGGCGATGGATGCGCTGGACGGCCTGCAAGCGATGGGCCGCAAGGTCGGCGTCATCTCGCACGTGCAGGAAATGACGGAGCGGATCGCCGTAAAAATCCTGGTGCAACCTTCGGCGGGCGGCAAGAGCGCGGTCACAGTGCAGTAGAATGGTGTTTTATTGTTAATTCAGGCCAGCTCATGAAATTACTGCTTAGTCTGTGTTTTTGCTTGTCGACCGTACTGCCCCCTGCCCATGCCGCGCCCTGCGCCGCGCCGTTCGCGCAAGGCGATGGCTGGGAACTGGCGGCGCCTGAAGCATCGGGCTTCAACGCCAACGCACTGTGCGTCACGCTGACCGCGCTGGCACAGGGCAAGGACAATATCCACGGCATCGTCATCGAACGCCATGGCAAACTGGTGGCGGAGATATACCGCACCGGCAAGGACCGCTCGATCCGGCGCGGGCTGGGCGTGTGGCCGCCGTTCGCGCCGACGGTGGAATTCGGGCCGGACACGCTGCACGACGTGCGCTCGATCGGCAAGAGCGTCATCAGCCTGCTGGTGGGGATCGAGAAGCAGCGCGGCAAGATCGGCGCGCTCGCCACGCCGGTGCTGGACTACTACCCCGAATACCAGGACCTGCGCACGCCGCTGCTGAACGCCGTCAACCTCGAACACCTGCTGACCATGAGCGGCGGCTGGAAGTGGGACGAAGGCGCGCAGCCCAACAACGAGCTGCGGCTGTACTGGAAATCCGACCAGCTGCGCTATGTGCTGGAGCGCCCTATCGTCGCGCCGCCTGGCGCGGTGTGGAACTACAACGGCGGCGGCACCACCATCCTGGCCGACATCGTCAGCCGCGTCAGCGGCCAGCCGTGGATCGAGGTCGCCCGCAAGGACCTGTTCGAACCGCTGGGCATCCTGCAGTGGGAATGGGTGACCGACTTGCGCGGCCGGCCGGCGCCGTTCGCGGGACTGCGCCTGCGGCCGCGCGACATGGCCAAGCTGGGACGGCTGATGCTGAACCACGGCCGCTGGAACGGCCGCCAGATCGTGGCCGAGGAATGGGTGGATGAATCGCTGAAGCCGCGCCTGAGCGTGGGCTTCCGCAGTCCGGGCAACCAGCCGGACGAGCTGCATTACGGCTACCAGTGGTGGGACGGCACGGCGGCCTGGCACGGCCACCGCACGGCATGGAGCGCCGCTTTCGGCAACGGCGGCCAGCGCATCTTCATCGTGCCGGAACTGGATCTGACGGTGGTCATCACCGCCGGCGACTACGGCTCCGATGCGATGGGCGCGAAGGTCAACCAGCTGCTGCACACGCTGATCGCCACCGTCAGCGACTAAAACGACCTAGCGGACGCGCCGCACCAGTTGACCTGCGGGCCGGCGCCAATTTGCAACCATTTGCTACAGATTTGCTATCATTCAGAAGAGCAGGAGGCAATGCGCACCACCATGAGCACAGGCGCCATATCACCGAGTTCCGCCAGCCAGCCGCCGGTGCGCGCGACGCCGCCGGCGCAGGTGACGTCGTCGGTCACGCCTGCCGGTCCTGCCTCGGCTTCTCCCAGCTCGTCCCCGAACGCCAATTTTTCCGGCAGCGACTCCGTCACCAACCTCACGCCGGAGGCGCTGGCCCTGGTCGCCCAGCTGAAAACCCGCGACACCGAGGTGCGCCAGCACGAGCAGGCGCACCTGGCAACCGCCGGCGGCCTGGCCACTTCTGGCGCCACCTACACCTATCAGCGCGGACCGAACGGGGTCGATTACGCCATCGGCGGCGAGGTACAAATCGACACCTCGCCCGGCCGCACGCCGCAGGAGACCATCGAACGGGCCCATACGATACAGGCGGCGGCGCTGGCGCCGGCCGATCCCTCCGGCGCCGACCGCGCGGTGGCGGCCCAGGCGGCGCAGCTGGAACTGCAGGCCCGCGCCGAACTGGCGACGCAGCAGGTGGAACAGGCGGCGGCGCGGGTCCACGGACAGGGATCGGACGATGCCGCCAAAGTCCGGCGCACCTACGAAACGCCGCCGCTGGTGCCGCCCAAGCTGGACATCTACGCCTGAGTGATAGAATCCCGCCTTTGCCAGTCCAACCAAGAACAACCATGTTAAAAGCACCACGCACCCTGACCTTCAAATGCGCCAAGTGCGCCAAAGCCGTGCAAGTCCGCCTGCAAAAGGTGTCGGCCTGCTCGCACATCCAGCCTTACCTGGGAATTTGCGCCTGCGGCGAAGTCAAACACCACGCCATCGGCCAGAAGGACGCCGTCGCTTCCTACCTGGCGGCGCCGGAAGGCTGGACCCACCATCATTAATCTTTGCGCAGGCCTCAAGAAATCGCCAGCGGGACCGTTATAGAAGTACTATCAAACGAAATCCGCTGGAACCTGCCATGTCTATCCTACCTGCTCTCGGCCCGCGCGCTTTGCCAGCGCCCCTCTATGGCGCCAACACGCGCAACGACGGCAAGACGAACGGCGCGACCGCCGCCACGCCCCTGAAGGCAAGCAGTTCTTCGCCTGCGTCGCTGTCCAGCGACGCCCTGGCGCAGCATGTCGCCGCGGTCGGCAACGCGACGGTCGATTTCGCGCAGGATTTCGTCAATAAGTTCGCCACCTCGCTGTTCGGCGACGCCGGCAAGGGCGCGACCATCAGTTTCGACTCGGCCAGCCTGGACACCTCGTCCAGCTTCGCCGTGGGCGTGCAGCACAGTTCGGGACCGAAGGGCAGCAGCGACGCCGCCGCTTTCGACCTGACCGACAGCTCGCACTTCATCGGCAAGGGCACGATCACCACCGCCGACGGCCGCAAGTTCGATTTCGAAGTGGAAGTGCAGTACGACGCTGAACTGAGCGGCGCCGCCAGCCAGAGCACCGGCAACAAGCCGTCCAGCGACGCCGCCGGCAAGAAACCGGTGGCCGCCAATGGCGCCGGCAGCGACAAGCTGCCGTCGGTGCAGGTGCCGAATATCGACTTCCCTGGCACCTTGGCCGACCTGTTCCAATTGATCGGGCGCGACCTGCACTCGGCGCTGTCGACCGGCGACAACTCCCCGAGCCAGGCCAGCAACGGCATCGACCGCAATACGCTGCGCAACCTGTCGCTGCGTCTTCTCAGCCTGGTCAACAGCAAGGACACCAACACCTACAGCGCGCCGACCGCCGCAGACAAGGTCAAGCCGGCAAGCGACGCCGCCGGCGTGCAAGCGGTGCCGGACCCCATCAAGGCGGGACCGGCAGGCGTCAGCGCGACGCCCGCGCCGGCCGACGACCCGATCTCGACCAGCGCCGCCAACGACGCCGCGCCGGGCGCCAAAGACGCCACCAGCTAAGCGCCAAGTATAATAAGCGCCTCAACACCAAAACGCCGGCAGGGATGGACACCATCCCCGGCGTTTTTTGTGCTTCCGCCTATTACACCTACCGATTGCCCCGACATGTCCGCACAAACCACCGCCTCCCCTACGCCACAACAGATCCACTGGGAGGAGAACGGCGTGCAGTGCTCCGCGCGCTGGCGCTCCGAAGCCGGCATGGCGCCGCCGAAGCGGGTCGTCCTCGCCGACGACCGCACCAATGCCGACGTGGCCTACCGCCTGGCCTGCGAAGGCACGGCGCTGCTGTGGCGCGGCGACTTCCAGAACGCCCGCCAGTTGCTGCAAGCGCTGGCGCGCCGCGCCGACCATAAGGCCAAGCCGGCCAAGAAAGCCAAGCCGGCCAAAGTGCCCGCCACGCCGACCGAAGCCTTCCACCTGCATCGCCAGGCGCAGTCGCAACGCGCGCGCACGCTGGCGATGCTGCTGATCCCCTTCGACGCCGCCTACGCGATTCCGCTGCGCCGCGCGCCTGACGTGCAGCTGGCCTGCAACCAGGCTTACGGCCGTTTCGAAGAGCCGTTCGTCGCTTCGCTGCGCGAGCTGCTGGGCGTGATCGGCGCGCACGAATGGCGCCGCACCGGCGTCGAGATCCCGGCGCTGGACGCGCGCATCCACCCGCACTACGGCGTGTTCTCGCCGGTGCGCGGCGAGTATGTGGAACTGGTGGCGAACACGCCGCTGCCGGCCGGCGTCAAGCTGGCCTACGACATCGGCGCCGGCACCGGCGTGCTGTCGGCGGTGCTGGCCAAGCGTGGCGTGGCGCGCGTCATCGCCACCGACCAGGACCAGCGGGCGCTGAGCTGCGCGCGCGAGAACCTGGCGCGGCTGGACCTGGACGGCCAGGTCGAGCTGCTGGAGGCGGACCTGTTCCCTGAAGGCCGGGCGCCGCTGGTGGTGTGCAACCCACCGTGGGTGCCGGCGCGTCCGAGCTCGCCGATCGAATACGCGGTCTACGATCCGGACAGCCGCATGCTGCGCGGCTTCCTGGCCGGCCTGTCGGACCATCTGACGCCCGGTGGCGAGGGCTGGCTGATCCTGTCGGACCTGGCCGAGCACCTGGGCCTGCGTCCGCGCGCGGACCTGATGGAATGGATCGCCGCCGCCGGCCTGAAAGTGATCGACCGCCACGACGTACGCCCTACCCATCCGCGCGCCGCCGACGCCACCGATCCGCTGCACGCCGCTCGCGCCGCCGAGGTGACGTCGCTGTGGCGCCTGGCCGCAGCGTAAGCCACCAAACGATGCGATAAACATAAGTCCCACTTAAAAGTATCATCAAAATATAAGTGGGACTTATTTTGCCCCTTGCGGAACGCAGAAGGCCTATGTATAATTCGGGCCTCAGACGCGGGGTGGAGCAGTCTGGCAGCTCGTCGGGCTCATAACCCGAAGGTCACAGGTTCAAATCCTGTCCCCGCAACCAAATTCAGGCAGAAGCCGTTGACTCTCCGGAGTCAACGGCTTTTTGCTTTTCCGGGTGCGCCACCTGGTGGGCCGTCTGTGCAAATCAAAGCGCGCGCCATGGAAACGATGGTCCGGCGCCTCGTCGGGGCAGTCCTCGCGGCCATGGCGGAGGGGGTGGCTTCGGGCGGCATGTCTCCCTGCGACAGCGCGGCCCGGTTCAGCGCGCCTTTCTGGCCGCGTCGAAATAATATCCGTCCCAATGAACGACGATGCGGCCGGGGGGCTTGAGGTAGATGTGGGTGCAGCCGGCATCGATGGACGTCACCGGATCGGGCAGCCCCATGTTCACCGAGCTGACATGCCCCTCCTCCCGAAAGGACTTGGCGAGGTCGTCCACGCTGCGCTCGTAGGATGGCCCCTCGCACGTCTGCTTGCCGATTTTGAAGCGGTCCTTGGCGATCAGCACCTCCTGGCCGAGCATGGCCTTGGCTTGGCGGTCCGACATGGCCGCGATGTCGGCGGAGTCGAGCACCTTCGCGAGGCGCCATGTCCCATAGATGTCCGAGTTGTCCTGCGCGGGCCGCCGCGCCGCGTCGGCGGACCATGCCCCCGCCGGCCCGAGCAGCAGCGCCGCCAACGCGAGATGGCCGACGGCTTGGCGTGGCTTCGAAAACAAGTCGGCGAATCGCATGTCGATCCCTTCTTCGGCTGGATGGTTGGTGGCGCGCCGCGCATGCAGGCGCTCCATTCATGCTACTGCGAAGGCGCCCGGAAAGGCGCACTCTCCTCGGCGCGCCGTCCGATGAGGCCGTGGGCGACGACCTTTTTCCGCCCCTTCTTCGTGCGCACCGTCATGTAGATCGTTCGGGAGATCGCGCCGGCGGCGCCCTTGAAATCCCCGTGGTCGACAAGCCAGAGCGCGTTCTCGGCGCCTTTCACGCCCACGTTGTAGACGAAGCTGACCAGCGCGTCGAACTGCCCCTGGCTCAGGGCCTGGCGGGACACTTTCCGGTGGACGATCCCCTCCGCGTCGGCGATCCGCGACGCGAAGGCCGCCTCGACCTCGGCCGGCCCCACCTTCGTCTTGAGCTCGGCGTCGGAGCAAGGCCCCTGGTGGGCGAGGGTCCCGGCGCCCCAGGTGCAATTGCCGCGACCAGGCCTTCCGCCATCGTCGTAATAAAAGTATTTGGGGTCCTCGGTCTTGCGCAAGCGCGCCTTTCCGGCGGAGCTCATCCGCAGCTTGGAGTTGTCGATTTTTTGGCCTTTCGAGGCGTTGTCCGGCATGGCTTCCTCACGGTGGTTGGCGGGTCATTGAAATCGGCACGGCCGCCTTCCATGGCCGCATTGCCAAACTCTACGCTCGCCAAGCCGCGCCTGCCCTGACGCCGCGCAATCGGCCACGCGGCTGCGCACCTGCCCTTCGGGTTGGCCGTCGCAAGGGACAGCGGCGTGTGGGCCTGGTCCGCCGCGAGGCGGTCCTTTGAGCGTCCTCAACGGAGGTCGGCTTCGGGAGGCAAATAATGGCATGGCGCCCGGCGCCGCCGCGCGCGAACCCACCAGGAGAAGGCCATGGCGATCGACGTCTATCTGCGCATCGACGGCATCAAGGGCGAGTCCAACGACGACCGCCACAAGGAATGGATCGAGTGCAAGTCCGTCCGCTGGGAGCTCTCGCAGCCCAAGTCGGCGACGGCTTCGACCGGCGGCGGCCACACGGCCGAGAGGAGCGAGCACGGCGACATCGTGGCCTCCAAGCTCTCGGACCTCTCCACGCCGCTGCTCTTGCAGACCTGCTCGTCGGGCAAGACGATTCCGAAGGCCACTATCGAGTTCATGCGCGCCGACGCGACGGGCGAGCGGGTCACGTATTTCGAGATCGCCTTGGAGAACGTGCTGATCGGCGGCGTGTCGCCGGCAATTCGGGAGGGCGACATCCTGGGCGAGCATGTCGCGTTGAAATATTCGAAGATCAAGTGGCGCTACACGCGGCAAGGCATCTCCGGCGGATCGGCCGGCAACACCGGCGGAGGCTGGAACTTGTCGACCAACCGAATCGCTTGACTAGCTTGCCACAACGCGCTCAGCCAGGATCGCCGAAGCGCAGGGCAACCGACGCAAGTCGGAGCAACATTGTTGGGGTCTCGCTTTGGATGCATCTCGCCCAATGACGAGGTCAGTGATACTGCCTGGCCTTCTCCAACGCGCATGCCCGTGTTCAGAGCATGCCCTTTAGGTTCAATGGCCTGGCCTGAACAGAGCGCTGCCGAGACACTCATCCTGTCCCCGCAACCAGATTCGATAAGCCGTTGATTCCTCCCAAGAATCAACGGCTTTTTCTTTTTCCCTGCTTGTACTCCCCGCTCGCGCGTATCTACAATGTAGATGCACTGACGGAGGTTGATATGCTGGTCGAGATACAGAAATGGGGCAACAGCTCGGTCGACTGGAGGGCGCGCACTGCCCGCAAATTCGCCGAGGTGGCTCCGCAGTGCGCCAACGACGTCAGCAAACGCATCAAACTACTCCTCCCCTGATATACCCAACCCATCACAAAACTGTCACAATTGCTCTTTTTGCTTACTCAGGGAGACGCATGTGAAGGATCAAGTTCAGCTTACAGCCCAACAGGAGCAGGATGCGCCCGCCAGTCCGGCGCGCCGCCGCATCTTCCAGGCCGCCGCCGCCACCGGCATGGCCGCCTCCCTGCCCGCCCTGAGCGAAGCCGCCACCAAGCCGGCCGCCGCCAAGGGCTCGCTGGACGCCAAGCTGCAAGCGCACGTCAAGAACGTGGTCGTGATCTACCTGGAAAACCGCAGCTTCAACAACCTGTTCGCCAACTTCCCCGGCACCGCCGCGCCATTGTCGGCCGCCACCGCAGCCGCCTGCCAGCAGCGCGACTTCGACGGCTCCGTGCTGCCCGCGCTGCCGAAAGCATGGGGCGGCATGGTGCCCAACACCCAGGACATCGGCGGCAAAAAATACGCGCTCAAGGAAGACGACGTCAAGAACCTGCCGAACGGCCCGTTCAAACTGGTCGACCTCGACGGCAAACCGCTGCCGGAAGCAGTGATCACGCGCGACCTGTGGCACCTGTTCTACCAGAACCAGATGCAGATCAACGGCGGCAAGAACGACGGCTTCGCGGCCTGGGGAAACGCCGGCGGCATGGTCATGGGCTACTACGGCGAGACCAGCAAAAACCTCGGCCTGTGGAAGATCGCCGAGCAGTACACGCTGTGCGATAACTTCTTCATGGCGGCCTTCGGCGGCTCCTACCTGAACCACCAGTTCCTGATCTCCGGCCGCACGCCCGAATACTTCAACGCAAAGGACACCGCCGCCAAGAAGAAGATCGCGGTGCTCGACGACGGCCCGACCGGCATGCGCCTGTCCGTGACCAAGGACAGCCCTGCCTCGGCGATGGACGGCCATCCGATCTACGCCAACAACGGCGCCATCACGCCGGACGGCTACGCGGTCAACACCATGGCTCCGCCCTACCAGCCGAGCTACATCCGCCCCGCCTTCGACGGCGATCCGCTGCTGGCCGATCCCAAGGACGCCGGCACCCTGCCGCCGCAAACCTACGACACCATCGGCGACCTGCTGTCGGCCAAGAAGGTCAGCTGGGCGTGGTACGGCGGCGCGTGGCAGGCGGCGCTCGACGCGCGCGGCGGCGGCGAAAAACCCAACTTCCAGTACCACCACCAGCCGTTCAACTACTTCAAGCAGTTCGCGCCCGGCACCGCCGCGCGCGCGGAACACCTGCGCGACGGTGGCCTGGGCGACAGCCCGATCTCGAACAAATTCATCGCCGACGCCATCGCCGGCAAGCTGCCCGCGGTGACCTTCTACAAGCCGCAAGGGAACCTGAACCTGCATGCCGGCTACTCGGACATCGAGTCGGGCGACGCCCACATCGCCAACGTGATCGAGCACCTGAAGAAGTCCCCGCAGTGGAAGGACATGGTCATCGTGATCACCTTCGACGAAAACGGCGGCTGGTGGGATAACGTGGCGCCGCCCAAGGGCGACCGCTGGGGCCCTGGCTCGCGCGTTCCCGCCATCGTGGTCTCGCCGTATGCGAAAAAAGGCCAGGTCGATCACAGCTTCTACGACACCACCTCGATCATGCGCTTCATCACCCGCCTGCACGGCCTGCCGCTGCTGGAAGGCCTGAAGCTGCGCAATGAGGCCTTCGCGGCCCGCAATGCGCTGCCGCCGGGCGACCTGACGGGGGCGCTGAGCTTCCGATGAGTTGATGCCGCGGATGCGCTGGAGACGGCGCCTCTGTGTTACAATCCGAGACTTACTTACTGAGCCCGACTGCTGCAGCCGGGCTTTTGTTTTGAGCGGCGCATTTTCACCGGTGCCGTGGGCACGAGATTTAAGAATGAGAGATAAAAAAGATAACGCCACGTTCGACCTGCCCGGCTTCAGCCCGGCCGCGCCGCTCGAACCGGAAGCGAAGCGCCCACCGGCGCCACGCGGCAAGCGTGCCACGCTCAAGCAAGTGCAGCTCGAACTGCTCGAAGCGACCGACAACTCCGGTCTGCCGGTCTGGGTGCGCGACGAAAACCTGGACCTGACCGGCTTGCCGGTGTGGGCGCCAAACTAATACCAACCCGATATCACAGCGTCAGCGAGCCTGTTAGACTGTGACCACGTCCTTTTTGAACAGGTCTGACACCATGACATCCACCGCCTCCACCGCGTTTTCCAGCCTGCCGCTGACCACCGCCCTCCTGGACAATCTCGAATCGCTCGGCTACAAGGAGATGACGACGATCCAGGCGCAAAGCCTGCCGTCGGTGCTGGAAGGCCGCGACCTGATCGCCCAGGCCAAGACCGGCAGCGGCAAGACCGCCGCCTTCGGCATCGGCATCCTGGCCAAGCTCAATCCGGCCTGGTTCGCCGTGCAGGCGCTGGTGCTGTGCCCTACCCGCGAGCTGGCCGACCAGGTGGCCAATGAGCTGCGCCGCCTGGCGCGCGCCACCGGCAACGTCAAGGTGCTGGTGCTGACCGGCGGCTCGCCGATGCGCCCGCAGATCGCCTCGCTCGAACATGGCGCCCACATCGTGGTCGGCACGCCGGGCCGCGTGCGCGACCACCTGGGCCGCGCCACGCTGGATCTGTCGAAAGTGGAAACGCTGGTGCTGGACGAAGCGGACCGCATGACCGACATGGGCTTCTACGACGAAATCGCCGGCATCGTCAGCGCCTGCCCGAAACGTCGCCAGACCTTGCTGTTCTCGGCCACCTATCCGGACGACATCCGCCGCGCCACCGATTCCTTCCTGGCCGATCCGGTCGAAGTGACAGTCGAAGCGCAGCACGACAACAGCCAGATCGAACAGCTGTTCTTCGAGATCGGCTTCGACCAGCGCACCTCCGCCGTGGCGCGCCTGCTGGGCCACTACAAGCCGGTATCGGCCATCGCCTTCTGCAACACCAAGGTGCAGTGCCGCGAGCTGGTGGAAGAGCTGCAAGCGAAGGGCTTCTCCGCCATGGCGCTGTACGGCGAACTGGAACAGAAGGAACGCGACGAGATCCTGGTGCTGTTCTCCAACCGCAGCTGCTCCGTGCTGGTGGCCACCGACGTCGCCGCGCGCGGCCTGGACATCCCCAACCTGGAAGCGGTGATCAACGTCGACGTGTCGAAGGACACCGAGGTGCACATCCACCGCATCGGCCGCACCGGCCGTGGCGCCGAACAAGGCCTGGCCCTGTCGCTGTGCGCGCCGAACGAGAAGAAGTGGGTCAAGCTGATCGAGGAATACCAGAAGGCGCCGGTCGAATGGTTCGACCTGAAATCGCTGGACGACAACGAGTACGGCGTCGATCCGGCGCCGATGATGACGCTGGTGATCTCGGGCGGCAAGAAGGACAAGCTGCGTCCGGGCGACTTGCTGGGCGCACTGACCGGCGACGCCGGCCTCTCGAAAGAACAAGTCGGCAAGATCAATGTGTTCGAGTTCCAGACCTACGTGGCGATCGACCGCCGCGTGGCCTACGATGCCTTCGAGCGCCTCAGCAAGAACAACCCGCTGGGCGGCGACTTCGGCGCCATCAAGGGCCGCAACTTCAAGATGCGCTTCATCGAATCCTGACACGTCATTCCCGCGAAGGCGGGAATCCATACACAGCAAGCTTCGGACGCGCTCTATGGATTCCCGCCTGCGCGGGAATGACAGTGCGGCTGCTCGATATGCGGCAGCAGCACCGTCAGGATGCCCAGCAGCGGCAGGAATGAACACAGTTTGTACACATAGGCGATGCCGGCTACGTCGGCGATATGCCCCATGGCGGCGGCGCCGATGCCGCTCACGCCAAACATCAATCCAAAGAAGATCCCCGCAATCATGCCGACCTTGCCCGGCATGAGCTCCTGCGCGAACACCACGATGGCGGAAAACGCCGACGAGATCACAAAGCCGATCACCACCGACAGCACGGCCGTCCAGAACAGGCCGACGTGGGGCAGTGCCAGCGTGAACGGCGCGGCGCCGAGGATGGAGATCCAGATCACGCGCTTGCGGCCGATACGGTCGCCGATCGGCCCGCCCATGAAGGTGCCGGCGGCCACCGCCGCCAGAAACAGGAACAGGTATAGCTGCGCCGACGATACCGACAGGCCGAATTTATCGATCAGGTAGAAGGTGTAGTAGCTGCTCAAGCTGGACATGTAGATGTACTTGGAGAAGACCAGCAGCGCCAGCACCGTCAACGCGCCATAAACACGGGCTTTAGATAAAGGCGATACGGCTTGCGAGACGGCTTTGCGCGGCAGCCCGGCCAGGTGCGCGCTATGCCAGCGGCCGACGCGCACCAGCACCGCAATCGCCACCACCACAAGCAACGCGAACCAGGCGATATTACCCTGCCCCCGGCCGATGATGATGGCCGCGGCCAGCAAGGGTCCCAGCGCCGAGCCGACATTGCCGCCGACCTGGAACAGCGATTGCGCAAAGCCGAACCGCCCACCCGAGGCGATGCGCGCCACGCGCGAGGCCTCCGGATGGAAGGTCGAGGAACCGACGCCGATCAACGCAGCGGCTATCAGCAAGGCAGGGAAGCTGCCGGCGACGGACATCATCAGCACGCCGATCAGCGTGGCGGCCATTCCCAGCGGCAGCAGGAAAGGCATCGGGCGGCGGTCGGTGTACAGGCCTATCCACGGCTGCAGCAGCGAGGCGGTGCACTGGAAGGCCAGCGTGATCAGGCCGACCTGCGTGAACGTCAGGCCGAACTGCGCCTTCAGCATCGGGTAGATCGACGGCAGCATCGCCTGCGTCAGGTCGTTCAGCAGATGGACCAGCGCGACGGCGCCGAGGATGGAGATAACAGTGTCGCCGTGCGGGCGACTGGCGGGAGCTAGTGTGGATGTATTCATGCCAGCCAGTGTAATATGGTCGAAAACCCGATCAATTCCATTTTTCGTCGAATAAGTGACAATGAAAGCTCTCCACCGCAGCGGCGACCATCGCGATTATCAGCGCGTGCCACGCGTGGTCACGGCGATGGCGCGAGACGCGGTGCACGGTGTATCGGCGCCCCCGCACAGCCACGAACGCGCGCAGCTGCTATATGCCACCGAAGGACTGATGAAGGTGAAGACAGCCTTCGGCGTGTGGATACTGCCACCGCGCCGCGCGCTGTTCATCCCGCCCGGCGTTGTGCATCAATGGACTTCGCTGAGCCGTGTGACGATGCGGACCATCTACATCGAGGCCGCAACGGCGCAGGCATTCGGCGATGCCTGCCGCGTGATCGAAGTCAGCCCGCTGCTGCGCGAACTGATACTGTCGCTGCTGGATGAGCCGATCGAATATCCGCTACCCGGCCGCGGCGAACATCTGGCGATGCTGATCCTGTCCGAACTGGCGGCGGCGGAGACGGTGCCGATCGCGATCCCCTGGCCGCGCGACCGGCGCCTGCTGGCCGTATGCGAAGCCATCGTGGACGATCCGGGCAGCCCGCGCACCATCGAGGACTGGGCCGCCGAAGCCGGCGCCAGCGCGCGCACCTTGATGCGCCTATTCCCCAAGGAGACCGGACTGCATTACCGCCAGTGGGTACAGCAGGTGCACCTGGCCGAGGCGTTCGGCCGCTTGGCGCGCGGCGACAGCGTGGGCGAGATCGCGGCGGCGCTGGGCTATGCCAGCCCGAGCGCGTTCAGCGCCATGTTCCGCCGCATACTCGGCAAGACACCGCAGCATTATCTGAACAGCTGGCGCGCGCCCTTGCAGCCAGCTTAAGCCATCCGCAGCTTAAAGCTGAACACGGCCCCGCTCTGCGGCACGCGAACCAATTCGATGCTGCTGTCGTGCAGTTGCAGGATGCGGCTGACGATCAGCAGGCCCAGGCCCCCTTCCCGGTGCTCGCCGCGCAGCGCGAACGGACGACGGAACAGCACCTCCTCCATATCCGCCGGGATCCCTGGACCGGTATCGCCTACGGTGATGCGAACGTGACCTTGCCCACCCGGCTCCACCGTGATCTCCACCGTGCCGCCAGGCGGCGTATGGCGGATCGCGTTGTCGAACAGGTTGGTCAGCACGCGCTCGATCATGCCCAGGTCGGCGCGCACCATCGGCGCCGGATGCGGCAGCACGGCATTCAGGCGCAGCTGTTTTTCCTCGGCGCGCAGCTCGAATTTCTGGAACACGTCCTGTATCAGATCGCTGAGCGAAAAGGCTTCAATCTCCGGCTCCACCGCGCCGTGCTCCAGGCGCGCCAGCTCGAACAGGGCCTGCGCCAGGCGTCCCACCTTGCGGCTCTGCGCCAGCGCGATGCCGAGGTAATGCTGGCGGCTCGCCGCGTCCAGCGTTTCATCCTTCAGCGACAAGGTCTCGAGGTAGCCGTGCAGCGAACCAAGCGGCGTGCGCAGGTCGTGCGAAATGTTCGCCACCACTTCGCGGCGTTCATGGTCCAGCTGGCGCATGGTCTGCCACTGCTCGTTGATCCTCTCCGCCATCTCGGCGAAGGTGCGCTCCAGGATCGCGATCTCGTCGCGCCGTCCGCCGGCGCTGGGCGGCGGCAGCACCAGCTGCTCGGCCTTGGTGTCGAGCTGGCGCATGGTCGCGGCCAGGCGATGCAAAGGCCGCGTGATCAGGCGGAAGGCGAACAGGCCGGCCAAGAGACCGAGCAAGGCCACGATCGCCATCGACCACAAGGTCGTGCGCAGCACCGAGCTGGCGGTGGCGCGGGCGGCGAGGCGGTCGTGCTCCTCGCTTTGCAGGATGACGTAGATATAGCCGACCTTGCGCTCGTCCATGCGCAGCACGGCCGCGCTGAACACCTTGCGGCCGCTGTCGCTGCGCGGGTCGTCGCCCTGGATCGGCAAGGGCTGGTTGTCCAGCAGGCGGCGGATCGGTTCAAGGTTCACATGGTCGCGCTTCAGGTGCCCTACCGGCGCGGCGTGGCCGACGATGCGGCCATCCATGTCCAGCAGGTAGACCTCGACGTTGGGATTGACCACCATCAGCTGGCCGAACAGGCGGCGCACCGTTTCGGGGCCGAGGCCCACACTGGCCGGCACGCCGGGCGCCGGCGCGGGATCGCTGTTCGCATGCATCAGCTGCGCGTCGAGCGCGATGCTGCGCGCCAGTCCGCGCGACAGGCCTTGCACCACTTCCTTCTCATGCATGATGTTGGCCCGGATCTGCAACCACGCGGACGCGCCGCAGCACGCCAGCAGCAGCACCGAGAACACCAGCGACAACCGCTGGGAAAGGCTCAGGTTCATTCCGCAGGCCCGCCGTTGGCAAAGCGGTAGCCCTTGCCCCATACGGTCAGGATGCGGGCCGGTTCGGCGGGATCGGCTTCGATCTTGGCGCGCAGGCGATTGATGTGGGTGTTGACCGTGTGCTCGTAGCCGTCGTGCCGGTAGCCCCAGACCTGGTTGAGCAGGTCCAGCCGCGAGAACACTTTCTCGGGATGCTTGACGAAGAAGTACAGCAGGTCGAACTCGCGCGGCGTCAGGTCCAGCGGGCGGCCCTCGACCTGGGCTTGCCGGGTCAGCGGATCGAGACGCACGCCGTTCAGCTCCAGCGCGCCGGACTCGTTGCGCTGGTTGCGGGCCATGGCGTCGGCGCGGCGCAGCAACGCCTTGACGCGCGCCACCAGCTCGAGCACCGAGAATGGCTTGACCAGGTAGTCGTCCGCGCCCAGCTCCAGGCCAAGGATGCGGTGCACTTCGCTGGAGCGGGCGCTGGTGATGATGATGGGCGTGTAGGTCGCCATCGCCCGCGCCTGGCGGCAGATCTCCAGGCCGTCCACGCCGGGCAGCATCAGGTCGAGTATCAGCGCGTCCCAGCCACCGGTGCGCAGCTGGGCCAGGCCCTGGTTGCCGTCGGCGCAATGGGTGACCTGATAGCCCTCGTCCTGCAAATGCAGGCGCAGCAGGTCGGCGATGGGCATGTCATCCTCGACGATCAGGACGCGTTTTGGTAAATCCATAGTCAGTCGGGCCGGGTAAGAGTCTGGGTGCCGCCATTGTGAGGGATTCCCGCCTTGGAAAGTATCACATTTAATTGAAGTTTACGTGAGGATTTCGCCAGCCCTTCCCGGCCACAATGGCTGCATCGACATTCCACTTGATGGAGTTCACATGACTTCCAGACGCAAATTTCTCCTCACTAGCGGCGCCGCCCTGATGGCAGGCGCCGCAGCTTTAAAATGGCGCGCCGCCCATGCCGCACCGGCACCGGTATGGGAAGTGGCCCACACGGACGCCGAATGGCGCGCCCTGCTCTCGCCCGCGCAGCATGAGATTCTGCGGCGCGGCGGCACGGAGCGGCCGTTCAGCAGCCCGCTCTACAAGGAGCATCGCGCCGGCAAATTCTTCTGCGCCGGCTGCCAGCATCCCTTGTTCTCGTCCGCGACAAAATTCGATAGCGGCACCGGCTGGCCCAGTTTCTGGAAACCGCTGGAACGCGGCGTCTACACCAGCCGCACGACGTCGCTGGGCTTCCGTGGCGCGGAAGTGCTGTGCCGCCGCTGCGGCGGGCACCTGGGCGATGTGTTCGACGACGGCCCGGAACCGACCGGCCTGCGTTATTGCATCGACGGCCTGGCGTTGACGTTCACGCCCGGTGCCGCTTAACGGAGGGTGATCGTCATGTTGCTGTTACTTCTTTCCTATCTGGGCGGCGCGCTGACCATCCTCAGCCCATGCATTTTGCCGGTGCTGCCGTTTGTGTTCGCGCGCACCGGGCAGCCATTTGCGCGCAGCGGCCTGCCGATGCTGGCCGGGATGGCGCTGATCTTTGCGCTGGTGGCCACGCTGGCGGCCGTCGGCGGCGGCTGGGTGGTCCAGGCCAACCAGTACGGACGCTGGCTGGCGATGGCGCTGATGGCTTTCTTTGGATTGACCTTGATGCTGCCGCATCTGGCGGATCGCTTGACCAAGCCGCTGGTGGCGCTCGGCGACAAGCTGTCCAGCAAGGCGCAGGCGCCGGGTGCCGCCGCTGGTGACGGTGCATGGTGCGGAGCGCGGGCATCGTTCCTGCTGGGGATTGCGACCGGCTTGCTGTGGGCGCCCTGCGCCGGTCGGGTGCTTGGCCTGGTGCTGACCGGCGCGGCGCTGAACGGCGCCAGTGCCGGGACTACCTTGCTGCTGCTGGCCTATGCGGCAGGCGCGGCGACTTCGTTGGCGTTGGCGCTGCTCATCGGTGGTAAGGTCTTCAGTGCGATGAAGCGTTCGTTGGCCGCTGGCGTATGGATACGGCGCGGCTTGGGCGTGGCGATGCTGGCGGCATGGCGGCCATCGCCAGCGGGCTCGATACCGGGCTGTTGACGCGGGTGTCGAGCGTGGCGACGGCCGGGCTGGAGCAGAAGCTGATCGATAAGCTGTCGACTGGCTGAACTCCGCCCCGCTGACCGCAACCCAGCTGAAAGGCAAGGTGGTGCTGGTCGACTTCTGGACCTACTCCTGCATCAACTGCCTGCGCACCATGCCTGACCTGAAAGCCTGGGCGGAAAAATATCGCGACCAGGGCCTGGTGGTGATCGGCGTGCACGCTCCCGAATCGGTGGTCAGCGCGGAAGACGCCAAGGGCGTGCAGCAGGCCGCCGACATCGGCCAGGTGGCTTCACCGGAGACCTGCCTGGGCTACGAACGCGCACAGAACTTCGCCTCGCCGGCCAGCGTTTGCATCAGCTGGTGCGGCAGTCGGGCAGCATCGCCGACCGCACCTTCAGCATCGAATTCCTCGATCCCGGCGCACAAGCCTACGCCTTTATCTTTGGTTGAAACGGAGAGCACATCATGAACAGTATCCTGAAAAACTGGGGCGGCCCGGCGGCGCTGGTCGGCGCGGCCATCTTTGGTGTGGCGTTGTGGCAGCAGCCGGCGGAATCGGCGGAGGTCGCGGTGGTGATCGCACCGCCGGCGGTCGACGAACCGGCCTCCGGACGCACTGCCACCGCCGTCTTTGCCGGCGGCTGCTTCTGGGGCGTGCAGGGCGTGTTCCAGCACGTGAAGGGCGTGACCAACGCCGTCTCAGGCTATGCCGGCGGCGACAGCCGCAGCGCCAACTACGACGCCGTCAGCGGCGGCGACACCGGCCACGCGGAAAGCGTAAAGGTCACCTACGATCCGGTGCAAGTCAGCTATGGCAAGCTGCTGCAGATCTTCTTCTCGGTGGCGCACAATCCGACCGAGCTCAATCGCCAGGGTCCGGACAGCGGCACGCAATACCGTTCGGCGATCTTCCCGCAAACGCCGGTTCAGCGCAGCGTGGCGGAAAAATACATCGCCCAACTGGATGCCGCGCACGTGTTCCAGAAACCGCTGGCGACCAGGATCGAAATGGACAAGACCTTCTATCCGGCCGAGACCTACCACCAGAACTTCCTGACGCTGCACCCCAGCCATCCGTATATCGCCTTCAACGACCTGCCGAAAATCGAGAATCTCAAACGTATCGCGCCGGACGCGTATCGCGCCGACCCGGTGCTGGTACGTAAAGGGCTGTAGTGTCTCTTTAGCGGACGGCGAGCGAGACGCTGGCGGGGAATTGCGGGGCGCGGCGGTGTAGCGTCGCTTGTTCGTAGGAGTAGGCCATGCGGATCAGCACGGCTTCGCTGTAGGCGGCGCCGACGAACGACAAACCCACCGGCAGGCCGTGTACATACCCCGCCGGCACCGTGATGTGCGGGTAGCCGGCCACCGCCGCCGGCGATGAGAAGCTGCCGCCGAAATGGTCGCCGTTGATGAAGTCGGTCAGCCAGGCGGGGCCGCCGGTCGGCGCCACCAGCGCGTCAAGCTGGTGCTCGCGCATCACCTGGTCGATGCCTTCGGCGCGCGAGTAGCGCTGGTTGTTGGCCAGCGCTTCGCGATAAGCAGGAGTGTCGAGATCACCCTTCGCTTGCGCGCGCTCCAGGTATTCCTGGCCGAAGTATGGCAGCTCTTGCTGGCGGTTTTTCTGGTTGAAGGCGATCACGTCGGCCATGTTGGACACCGGCGCGTGCGGCGCGTATTCCTTCAGGTAGGCCGCCAGGTCGGCCTTGAATTCGTACAGCAGCACTTCGGTCTCGCTGTCGCCGTATTTGCCGATGTTGGGCACTTCGGTGTCGACCAGGATCGCGCCCTGCGCCTTCAGGTCCAGCAGCGCTTTTTCGATCACCGCGTCGAGCTCGTCGTTGGTGCCGAAGAAGTTGCGCGCCACGCCGATGCGCTTGCCCTTCAAGCCGCCCGTCTCCAGCGCGGCGCGGTAGTCGCCGGCCTTGCCGGCGCCTTCCTGCGTGACCGGATCTTTCGCGTCGACGCCGGTCATCGCGGCCAGCATCAGGGCGGCGTCGGCGACGCTGCGCGCCATTGGGCCGGCCGTGTCCTGCGAGTGGGCGATCGGGATGATGCCGCTGCGGCTCACCAGTCCCAAGGTCGGCTTGATGCCGACCAAGCCGCAGATCGAGGCCGGCGACACGATCGAGCCGTCGGTCTCGGTGCCGACCGCCAGCGTGGCCAGGCCGGCGGCGATCGCCGCGCCCGAGCCGGAGCTGGAGCCGCTGCAATTGCGGTCCAGCGAATACGGATTCAGTGTCAACCCACCGCGCCCGCTCCAGCCACTGACCGAATGCGTCGAGCGCATATTGGCCCATTCGCTGAGGTTGGTCTTGCCGATGATGACGGCGCCGGCCGCGCGCAGCTGCGCCGCGACGTGGGCGTCGCGCGCGGCGCGGATGCCGTTCAGCGCCAGCGAGCCGGCGGTGGTGCTCATGCGGTCGCCGGTGGCGATGTTGTCCTTGAGGAGGACGGGGATGCCGTGCAGCGGGCCGCGCACGCGCTTGAGCTTGCGCTCGCGGTCCATGTCCAGCGCGATCTTCAGCGCTTCGGGATTGATTTCAATGATGGCGTTGAGGCGCGGGCCGGCTTTGTCGATGGTCTTGATGCGCGCCAGGTATTGCGAGGTCAGCGAGTGCGAGGACAGCTTGCCCGCCTCCATCATCTGCTGCTGTTCCCAGACGCCGGCGTCGAGAATGCCGCCAGGGCCGTGCTTGGACGCCGCACCCGCCGGCGCCGCCAGCACCCGCTTGCTGCCCGCCGCGGCGCCCGCCGCCACGCCGATACGAACGAAATCCCTGCGATCCATGCCATCCTCGTGAGTGGTTTGAACTGATCAGCTATGCGCACTATTTATTGCGTTGCATAAATATATCAGCGTGTTGCCACCTACACTACAAAAATTATTACAAATCAGCAAATAATTACCAATTTCCAATAAAAAAGCACGCCGGCATGTGTTTAACATGCTTGGGCGTGCTTTTCAGGCACTAAAACCGATTAGTTACGAACGATACGCTTGTATTCGTTGGTACGGGTGTCGATTTCGATGACGTCGTCCTGGCTCACGAACAGCGGCACTTGCACGGTGTGGCGATGCGCTTCGATGGCGTTTTCGATCTTGGCTTCTTTCAGGACGTTGCCCGAAGTGTTGCCCTTGACCGCAGGCTCCGAGTACACGACCTGGCGTGCGATGGTGGTTGGCAGTTCAACCGAGATTGCCTTGCCGTCGTAGAACACGGCTTCGCATTCCATACCGTCTTTCAGGTAGTTCAACGCTTCGCCCAGGTTTTCTTCTTCGATTTCGTATTGCTCGTAGTCGGCGTCCATGAACACGTACAGCGGATCGGCGAAGTACGAGTAGGTCACTGGCTTCTTGTCCAGAACCACCACGTCGAACTTGTCGTCGCCGCGGAACACGTTTTCCATCGGGGTGTTGGTCAGAAGATTCTTCATCTTCCATTTGTACGTGAAGCCCGTGCGGCTCGAACCGTTGACGTCGGAGCGCAGAACGATCATAGGCTTGCTGTCAACCATGATGATGTTGCCAACACGAATTTCTTTTGCAGGTTTCATAGAGAGTGTACGTAAAAAGTAGGTTGCGTAAAAATCATCTGTCGCCAGGTGCTAGGCCCAAAGCTCACGGTTGATCAGGTAAAAATGCGCTAAAGATTAACCCGGCATTATACCCTGCTTTTCCCGCGCCGCCTATCTCAGCGTGGCGGCAAACGCCATCAGATTGGCGGCCAGGTCGCCGTTGGCCAGCATTTCCCCCTGCCACTCGGCGGCGCGCGCGCTCATCGCCGGCATCTGGCGCGCGAACGCCTGCCACAGCGACGACCAGTCGCTGCCCTCGCCCGCCGTCGGCGCGCCGTTCCAGCGCAGCGAAAATTCGGCCAGCGCGTCGAGCTCGCTGGCGTAGCGCTGCAGGAAGGCGCGCAGTTTCTGGTGGTGCAGGTCTTCGTCCTGCGGATAGATGTGCCAGACGAAGGGCTTGCCGGCCCACTGTGCGCGCACGAAGGAATCCTCGCCGCGCACGAAGTTCAGGTCGCAGGCCCACAGCAGCTTGTCATAGTCCGGCTGCGGCACGAACGGCAGCACGCGCAAGGTCAGCGCGCCGTCGGTGGCGCTGGCGCCGGCCTTGGCTTCGGCGCCGAGGAAGGCTTGCACCGATTCGGCCGCCACGCCTTCCGGCACCAGGCAGGTGACGGCCGCATCGCCCTGGCGCCAGACGTCCAGCAGCGCCGACACCGGCGCGTGCGGATAGCAGAACAGCGAGACCTTGGTGGCCGCCAGCTCGGCCGGCGTGACGCCGAAGCGCGCCAGGAACGCCGCCATCGCCGCCGGCGAGGACTGGAACTGGCGGCGCTGCTCATCGAGTTCCGCTTCGCGCAGCAGACCGCCGGTTTTATCGGTGAAGCCGGGGAAGAAGAAATGCTTGGTCAGCGACAGGCGCGGATGCGGCGACGTCAGGCGATGGCAGCCCTCGACCCACTCCTCGGCCGTCAGGCCTTCCAGGTTGAACCACACCGGGCGCGGCTCACACCGCGCCATCGCCTCGATGTAGCCGGGCGGCAGGTCGACCGCGAAGAATTCGATGACGATGTCGGCCACGTCGGCCGGTGTGTAGGCGCCGTCCTGGTCGCGCCAGTGGCGCACCTGCACACCGTCGAGCTGCTGGCGCTCGGCGGCGGTGTCGACCTCGGGACAGATGCGGCGGAAGCTGGCCAGGTCGTCGACCCACAGCGTGACGGCGATGTCGTGCTCGTGCCGCAGCTGGCGCGCCAGGCGCCAGCAGATGCCGATGTCGCCGTAGTTGTCGACGACACGGCAGAACAGATCGAGGCGGCGGAATTTCTTCATGGCAGGTCGAGAAAAAAGAGAGGCTGGATGATACCTGATTAACACGCGGGAGCCACCAAGAATACCAAAACTTCCGCCCGCAGGCCCAGTCCAATTCCTTCCAGCGCAGGTCCACGCGGCACACAGACGGCGCTGGCCAATAGCAACCACAACAAGGAGATGTCATGAACGAGTATCAACAGTACTATGCACAACAACTAGCACCGCAACAACTGGGCGGCCTGGCGCCGCAAGGTTTCTTCGGCGGCTTGCTGGGCGCACCGCTGGGCGGACTGATCGGCCGCGGCATCGGCGGGCTATTCGGCAACTCCCATCTCGGCAGCCAGATCGGCCAGGCCGCCGGCGGCATCGGCGGCTCCTTCCTGCCACTGGGCGTCGACCCCGTGACCGCCGCCTACGCACAACAGGCACAACAACAGCAACTGCAGCAACTGCAACAGGCCCAGCTCGCACCACAGGGCTGGTTCGGCAACATCATCAAGAACGTGGCGCAACCGCTGGGCGGCGCCATCGGCGGCGCTTTCGGTAACGCCGGCCTGGGCAACACCATCGGCGGCATTGCCGGCCAGCTGGGCGGCATGCTGCCGTTCGCGGCCGATCCGGCGCAGCAGGCTTATGCGCAGCAGGCAGCCCAGCAGGCAGCGCAACTCCAGCAACTGCAACAACTCCAGCAACTGCAACAACTCCAACAGCTGCAAGCACAAGGCCTGGCGCCGCAAGGCTGGTTCGGCAACATCATCAAGAGCGTGGCGCAGCCGCTGGGCGGCATGATAGGCGGCGCCTTCGGCCACCAGGGGATCGGCAACACCATCGGCGGCATTGCCGGCCAGCTGGGCGGCATGTTGCCCTTCGCGGCCGATCCGGTGCAACAGGCCTATGCACAGCAGGCGGCCCAACTGCAACAGCTGCAGCAACTACAGCAGCTGCAAGGCCTGGCGCCACAGGGCTGGTTCGGCAACATCATCAAGAGTGTGGCGCAGCCGTTGGGCGGCGCGCTCGGCGGCGCCTTCGGCAATTCCGGCCTGGGCAACACCATCGGCGGCATCGCCGGCCAGCTCGGCGGCATGCTGCCGTTCGGCCTCGATCCGGTGACCGCGGCTTATGCGCAGCAACAGCAGCAGCTGGCCCAGCTGACGCAACAGGCACAACTGGCCAACGCCGGTAACACCGCGCAGTATGGCGGCGGCCAGACCCTGCATTGACAGCGCAGGCGCTGACCGGACGGCGGCGCCGTCCCTGCCCTCCGACGGCGGCGGCCGCGGAGGGCGCCGCACTTTTCAAGGAGACCTTCATGTTTGAAACCCGAGGCGCGCCAGCCAAGAAGCCCAGGTATCTGATCCATGCCACCGACGGCGCGCCGCTGGCCGATTTTCTGGCGCTGGCCGACGTCGACCCCGAAATCAATGTGGTCGACGTCATCGGCCCGCGCGGCCAGCCGCATACGGCGGTGGTGGAAATCAGTCCCGACAAAGCCCGCGTGCTGGAGCTGCATTTCCGCAGCACCGGCACGCCCTCCCATCAATTGACGATAGAACCGGACCAGCCGCTGTCGCTCTTCGAGCGCGAGCAGGCCGATCCGATTTGAAAGGAAAGTCCATGCCCAAACCCTCCAACGATGGCATCTCGTCGTCCCCGGACTCCACGCTTTCCGGCGGCGGCGAAAACGCCAGCTCTACAGACAACCCCGGCCGCTCGTCGCGCAGCGCCAGCGGCTCCGGCGCCGGCCCGGCCGCTCCTGCCGGCGATGCGACGACCGATGCCGCCGGCGATCCCGGCCGGCGTCCCGCCGACAGCGGCGGCCGCACCGTGGCGGGACGCAAGAAGCAGTATGTGATCGCGCCGCGCCAGCCGGACGGCTTGCAGGCGATGAGCTTCCAGCCGCTGCAATTCTCGGCGCTGGAACAGGCCCTGCGCAGCAACAGCGACATCGAAGTGGTCGACACGGTCGGCCCGAAATCCGTGCTCGGCGCACTGGCCGACGGCATGGGCGGCTCGCAAGGCGTGCTGGTGGCGCGCATGACGGAACAGAAAGCCGCCGTGCTGCACCAGCAGGGCCAGGGCCGGCTGCTGGTGGAACACGACCAGCACCTGAACCTGATGGACCCGGCGCTGCGCCAGCCGGCGATGGTGACCGGTGTGATGTCGGCCGGCGGCGGCCCGGTGCTCAACGCCGTGATCAGCGTGATTGGCAAGGACGGCGCGCCGCAGGCGGAAGCGGAAGTGTCGCTGTTCGGCAGCCTGCTGCCGGCCAGCGGCGTGACCGACGCCAACGGCCAGGTCACGCTGTCGCTGTTCGGCGAGACGCCGGAATCGGTGCGCGGCCTGTACGTCAAGCCCAAGTCCGACTACTGGAGCTTCTACCAGCGCGACCCCGACATCAGCACCGACGAGGCCAACGTGGTGGCGCTGCGCGCGCTGTCGGAATGGCCATCGCTGGCCGGCTTCCCGCGCCAGCGCGCCTACGGCTGGGGGCAGAAGGCGATGCGGCTCGATCAGCTGCCCGGCAACTATCGCGGCCAGGGCATCAAGATCGCCATCATCGATTCCGGCGCGGCCACCACCCACGCCAACCTGAAAGGCATCAAGGCCGGCTTCGACGTGCTGAACAAAAAGACCAATCCCGACAGCTGGGACCAGGACACGCTGGGCCACGGCTCGCATTGCGCCGGCGTGATCGCGGCGGCCGACATCGCGTCGGGCATACGCGGCTTTGCGCCGGACGCCGAGGTCCATGCCTGCAAACTGTTCCCCGGCGGGCAGATCAGCCAGTTGATCGACGCGCTGGAGTACTGCATCGACAAGCAGATCGACGTGGTTAACCTGAGCCTGGGCGGGGCCGAAGTGTCGGAGGCGCTGGAGCAGCAGATCGTACGCGCCAAGCGGGCCGGCATCGCCTGCGTGGTCGCGGCCGGCAATTCGGGCGGCGCGGTGCAGTACCCGGCCTCGTCGCCGAATGTGCTGGCGGTGGCCGCGGTGGGCAAGCTCGACGAATTCCCGGCCGACAGCTACCACGCGCAGACGCTGGACCAGAATGTCGACGCCTACGGTTATTTCACGGCCAAGTTCAGCTGCTTCGGGCCGCAGGTGGCGGTGTGCGCGCCGGGCGTGGCGATCACCTCTTGCGTGCCGCCGAATAATTTCGCGGCCTGGGACGGCACCTCGATGGCGACCCCGCACGTGACCGGGCTGGCGGCGCTGACACTGGCGCACCACCCCGACTTCCAGTCGCCGCAATACAAGGCGCGCGGGGCCGAGCGGGTCGAGCGGCTGTTCCAGATCATCCGCGCCAGCGCGCGCCGGGTCAGCCTGGCCGACCAGAGCCGCACCGGTTTCGGCTTGCCCGACGTGCTGGTGGCGGTGGGCCTGCAGACGCAGCTCAACCAGCAACCGCCGCAGGTGGCGCCGCAGCAGGCCGGCGCGATGACGCCGATGATGGCGGCGCCGCAACTGGGCGGCGCGCTCGGCGGTGGCATCGGCGGCGCAATGAGCGGCTTGATGGGCGGCGGCGCGGTCTACGATCCGCTGGGGCTGGACGTGGCGCGGGCGGCGCAGATGGCCGTCTACGGCACCCAGTGGCCGCAGCTGCACGTGGGCCGCTTCCCGCTGCCGCAGCCGTACAACCCCATCATGTGGTAGCGCCGGAAAAGCAAAAAGCCGCACTAGGCGGCTTTTTGCATGACTGGCGTCCCCAAGGGGATTCGAACCCCTGTACTCACCGTGAAAGGGTGATGTCCTAGGCCTCTAGACGATGGGGACAGAAATCTGTCCGTACTGACCCGCTGGAAAAGTCCGGTAACACTGGCGTCCCCAAGGGGATTCGAACCCCTGTACTCACCGTGAAAGGGTGATGTCCTAGGCCTCTAGACGATGGGGACTTTTCCAAGGCGCGAATCATAGCAGTCAAATCCGCGTCTGGCAATAGCAAACCCTTGTTTTTACAGGAAAAACCCGGAACATAGCCGAGTTTGCAACAACTGCGCAAAGGCCGTCAAAGCAAAAAAGCCGCTCAAGGCGGCTTTTGCAGTGCTGGCGTCCCCAGGGGGATTCGAACCCCCGTACTCACCGTGAAAGGGTGATGTCCTAGGCCTCTAGACGATGGGGACATGTCGGTGCTTCCTGCGCTAATGGTGGAGGTAAGCGGGATCGAACCGCTGACCTCTTGCATGCCATGCAAGCGCTCTCCCAGCTGAGCTATACCCCCCGGGCGCAGAAAGTCTTCTGTCGTACTACGGTGCTGCAGGTACTACTTTTACTACCTTCATCAGCCTGGCAAAGCTGGCGTCCCCAAGGGGATTCGAACCCCTGTACTCACCGTGAAAGGGTGATGTCCTAGGCCTCTAGACGATGGGGACCTTGGCACTACAGTTACACTGTTACTACAATTCGCCGTCATCACTTCCGCGCAGTGGTGGAGGTAAGCGGGATCGAACCGCTGACCTCTTGCATGCCATGCAAGCGCTCTCCCAGCTGAGCTATACCCCCGGGCGCAGAAATAATAAAAGCCGCTTGCGCGACTCTTGTTTTCACTACTTGTATCTATCCAGCACAAAGCCAAACATCAAACAAATCAGTACAAACAACGTCAACTACAACATCTACAACTTATCACAACCTTGGCGTCCCCAGGGGGATTCGAACCCCCGTACTCACCGTGAAAGGGTGATGTCCTAGGCCTCTAGACGATGGGGACTGCGAACAACCAATTCTGCAACGTGGTGGAGGTAAGCGGGATCGAACCGCTGACCTCTTGCATGCCATGCAAGCGCTCTCCCAGCTGAGCTATACCCCCGTTTGCTGCAGAAACAAGAGTATAGCAAAGAAGCTGGACTATGCAAATACCCTTTTGCAACTTTGCTCAGGATTCAAGTCAAAATCAGAGAAATTTCGCCAGGCGCGCCACTATCGTCTCGCGGCCGAAGATCTGCAGCACGGCATCGATGGCCGGGGTTTGCAGCTGGCCGGTGACGATCAGGCGCAGCGGCATCGCCATCTGCGGCATCTTCAGCGTGTTGGCGGCCAATACTTCCTTGATCATCGCGGCCAGCGCTTCCTTGGTCCACGCCACCGTGGCGCAACGCCCGGCAAACTGCGCCAGCGCCGGCTTGACGGCGTCGGTCAGGTGCTGGGCCATCAGCGCGGCGTCCGGCTGCGGCGCGCGGTAGAACAGCATGGCGGCGTCGGCCAGTTCGTTGACGGTGTTGACGCGCTCCTTCATCAGCGCCAGCACGGCCGGCAGCGCGGGAGCGCCGTCGAACACGGCGCCGGCGGCCAGCATGCGCGGCTGGGCCAGCGAGGCCAGGCGTTCGTCGTCGGCCTGCTTGATATAGTGGTTGTTGAGCCAGTTCAGCTTTTCGATGTTGAACTGCGCGGCCGAGTTGGACAGGTGGGTGCCGTCGAACCAGCTGCACACCTGCTCCATCGAGAACACTTCATCGTCGCCGTGGCTCCAGCCCAGGCGCGCCAGGTAGTTCAGGATCGCCTCCGGCAGATAGCCTTGCGCCGGGTAGTCCATCACGTTGACCGCGTCCTTGCGCTTGGACATCTTCTGGCCGTCGGCGCCCAAAATCATCGGCAGGTGGCCGTACAGCGGCAGCGGCGCGCCGATGGCGCGCAGGATGTTGATCTGGCGCGGCGTGTTGTTGACGTGGTCGTCGCCGCGCAGCACGTGGCTGATTTCCATGTCCCAGTCGTCGACCGCCACGCAGAAGTTATAGGTCGGCGTGCCGTCCGGGCGGGCGATGACCAGGTCATCGAGCTCCTTGTTGCCGATGGTGATGGTGCCCTTGACGAAATCGTCCCAGCTCACTTCGCCGTCCAGCGGGTTCTTGAAGCGCACCACCGGCTTGCGGTCGGCCGGGATGGCCGGCAGGGTCTTGCCAGGCTCAGGACGCCAGGTGCCGTCGTAGCGCGGCTTTTCGCCCGCTACACGCATGCGCTCGCGCATCGCTTCGACTTCTTCCTGCGACGAGTAGCAATGGTAGGCGGTGCCCGCCTCCAGCATCTGCGCCACCACTTCGCGGTAGCGGTCCATGCGCTGCATCTGGTAGAACGGACCTTCGTCATGGCTCAGGCCCAGCCATTCCATGCCCTCGATGATGGCCTGCACCGCTTCCGGGGTCGAACGCTCGAGGTCGGTGTCTTCGATGCGCAGCACAAAGGTGCCGCCGAAGTGACGGGCGTAGGCCCAGGAATACAGCGCCGTGCGGGCGCCGCCCAGGTGGAGGTAACCGGTCGGGCTTGGTGCGAAACGGGTGCGGACTGGCTTGGCTGGTGCAGTAGTCATCGAAGTAGGAGTGCTTAGGTGTAAAAGCAGCTATTTTACCGCGTCGGCGAAGGTGCGGCGATAGCGCTCTTGCGCATCGGCGCGGGTGTTGATCTCAAACGGCAGGCCGCCCGGCGCCTCGCAGAAGAGGCGCGAGCCGCGCTCGTGGTGGAAGACTTCGATTTTGATGGTCACGCCCTCCTGCTTGAATCGGGCATGCAGGGCGCCCAACTCGGGACACTAGCCAGCTCGAAGCCGAGGTGGAAGTTGTGCGACCACACGGTCGTGCGGTCGCCGCGGTCTTCGATGACGATGTCGGAGCCGATATGACTCTTCGCTTTTGCCTTACTTGACGGTGACCTTGATCGAGGCGCTCATGCCCGGGCCATAGGACTGGTGCAGGCCGTTGGCGAACTGCAACGACAAGGTGTAGGTGCCCGGCGCCAGCTTGACTTCGGTTTCGGTCTGGCCCTTGCCGAAGTGGATGTGGGTTTCGTCGGCCGGCACCACTTCGCCCGCCTTGACCGGCGCGGCATTGATCAGCAGGTGGTGGTGGCCGGTGTTGGCCGTCATGTCGCCGGCCGGCTTGACGGCCATGCCGCTGACGGCGAACTTGACCTTGAACGGGCTGGTGACGGTGGCGCCGTCAGCCGGCTCGACGAACGAGACCGATTGCTGGGCGAAGGCGCTGGCGCTGACAGCCAGAAATGCTGCTGCGGCCACAAGGGTTTTCATCATGAAGTGATCTCCGGTTTAGTCGTTTTTGATGACAATACTTGGGAACTTGCTGGTCATGTCCTTGGCCTTCTCCGAGACCTGCACTGCAATCTTGCGGGCGATGTCCTGGTAGATGGCGGCCACCTGGCCGTCCGGCTCGGCCACCACGGTCGGCTTGCCGGAATCGGCCTGCTCGCGGATGGACAGGGTCAGCGGCAAGGCGCCGAGGAACTCGACGTTGAAATCCTTGCACATCCTGGCGCCGCCGCCGGCGCCGAAGATTTCTTCCGCATGGCCGCAGTTGGAGCAGATGTGGGTGCTCATGTTCTCGACGATGCCGAGGATGGGAATGCCCACCTTCTCGAACATCTTCAAGCCCTTGCGCGCGTCCAGCAGCGCGATGTCCTGCGGCGTGGTGACGATGACGGCGCCGGTGACCGGCACCTTCTGCGACAGGGTCAGCTGGATGTCGCCGGTGCCCGGCGGCATGTCGACGATCAGGTAGTCGAGGTCGCGCCAGTTGGTCTGCTCCAGCAGCTGCTGCAGCGCCTGGGTGACCATCGGGCCGCGCCACACCATCGGCTCGTCCGGGTCGATCAGGAAGCCGATCGACGACACTTGCACGCCGTAGTTCTCCAGCGGCTCCATGGTCTTGCCGTCTTTGGTCTCAGGACGGCCGGACACGCCCAGCATCATCGGCTGCGACGGGCCGTAGATGTCGGCGTCGAGCAGGCCGACCGAGGCGCCCTCGGCTGCCAGCGCCAGCGCCAGGTTGACGGCGGTGGTCGACTTGCCGACGCCGCCCTTGCCGGAGGCCACGGCGATGATGTTCTTCACGTTGGGCATCAGCTTGAGGCCGCGCTGCACGGTGTGCGAGATCACCTTGCTGTGCACGTTGACGCTGACGTTGCCGGCGCCGGGCAGCACGCGCAGCGCGGCGATGACGCTGGCGCGGATGGCGTCGAACTGGCTCTTGGCCGGGTAGCCGAGCTCGATATCGAGGGAGATATCGCCGCCCTCGACCTTCAAATTCTTCACGGCCTTGCCGGAGACATAGTCTTTCGTTGTATTTGGGTCAACGATTTGCGACAGCGCGGCTTTGACGTCTTCTACTGTGATGCTCATGTAACTCTCTCCGTAAAATGTGCCCTCATTCTAGCGCATAGCGACAGAAAAGCCCTCAGACGTGTGCAGTTGCGGCTTCCACTGTTAAAATGTTCTTTTTCCACCCACAAAGTGCATCAACCATGACCCGCAAGCTGTTCGTCACCACTGCCCTGCCCTACGCTAACGCCGCTTTCCATATTGGCCACATGATGGAATACATCCAGGCCGACATCTGGGTCCGGTTCCAGCGAATGCAGCGCGACGGCGACGCGCAACGGATCGTGCACTTTGTCGGCGCCGACGACACCCACGGCACGCCTATCATGATCGCCGCCGAAAAGGAAGGCATCACGCCGCAGGAATTCGTGGCCAAGATCGCCGCCGGCCGCGCCCAGTACCTGGACGGTTTCCATATCGCCTTCGACAACTGGTATTCGACCGACTCGCCGGAAAACGTCGAGCTGTCGCAGGGCATCTACCGCAAGCTGCGCGACAACGGCCTGATCCAGACCAAGATCGTGCCGCGCTTCTACGACCCGGTCAAAGGCATGTTCCTGGCGGACCGCAACATCAAGGGCGAGTGCCCGACCTGCCACGCCAAGGACCAGTACGGCGACAACTGCGAAGTGTGCGGCGCGGCCTACCAGCCGACCGAGCTGATCAACCCGTTCTCGGTGTTCACCAACGCCACGCCCGTCCTCAAGGACTCGGAGCAGTACTTCTTCAAGCTGTCCGATCCGCGCTGCTACCAGTTCCTCAAGGACTGGCTGAACACGCCCGGCCGCCTGCAGCCGGAAATGGTCAACAAGGTCAGCGAATGGCTGGGCGAAGCCGGCGAAAAGCTGGCCGACTGGGATATCTCGCGCGACGCGCCCTACTTCGGCATCCCGATTCCCGACGCGCCGGGCAAGTTCTTCTACGTCTGGCTGGACGCGCCGGTCGGCTACCTGGCCAGCCTGAAGAACTACTGCGAGAAAAAGGGCATCGATTTCAACGCGCTGCTGAACGATCCGGGCACCGAACAGATCCACTTCATCGGCAAGGACATCGTCTCCTTCCACCTGCTGTTCTGGCCGGCCATGCTGAACTTCGCCGGCCACCCGGTGATCGACAAGCTCAAGGTCAACGTGCACGGCCACCTGACCGTCAACAATGAAAAAATGTCCAAGTCGCGCGGCACCGGCATCTCGCCGCTGCGCTACCTGAACCTGGGCATGAACCCGGAATGGCTGCGCTACTACATCGCCTTCAAGCTGAACGCCAAGGTCGAAGACCTGGACTTCACCGGCGACGACTTCGTGGCCCGCGTCAACAGCGACTTGATCGGCAAGTACGTCAACATCGCTTCGCGCTGCGCCGGCTTCATCGCCAAGAAGTTCGACGGCAAGCTGGCCTCGTCGCTGTCCGAGGGCGCGCAGGGCTGGATCAAGCGCGCGCTGGTCACCGCCGACGGCGTCGAGCGCCAGGCCAGCATCGCCGCCAATTTCGAGGCGCGCGAGTTCGGCAAGGCGCTGCGCGAGATCATGGAGATCGCCGACATCACCAACCAGTACGTCGACGAGAACAAGCCGTGGATACTGGCCAAGGACGAGGCCAAGCCCGGGTCGCCGTATCGGGCCGAGTTGCACGACGTCTGCACCACCGCGCTGATCCTGTTCCGCCAGCTGACCATCCTGCTGTCGCCGGTGCTGCCGGGCGTGGCCGCCAATGTGGCCAAGTTCCTCAACGACGAGCAGCTGCTGTGGGCCGATACCGACGTCGCCAGCGGCGTGGTGTCGAACGCGATGCTGGGCCGCGCCATCGGCGCCTACGCGCACCTGATGACGCGCGTCGACGCCAAGATGATCGAAGACCTGTTCGACGCGCCGGCCCAGCAAGCCGCCGCTGCGGCCGCTCCTGCGGTCGCCGCCAAGCCGGCCAGACAGGCCGCCGCCGCGCCAGCCGCGCCGGCGCTGCCGATGCCGGAAGGCGTGGAAGAACTGGCGCCGCAGATCGGCATCGACGACTTCGTCAAGATCGACCTGCGCGTGGCCAGGATCGTCAACTGCGAACACGTCGACGGTTCGGACAAGCTGCTGCGCCTGACCCTGGACGTGGGCGAAGGCCGTTTGCGCAATGTCTTCTCCGGCATCAAGTCCATGTACCAGCCGGAAGAACTGGTCGGCAAGCTGACCGTGATGGTCGCCAACCTGGCGCCGCGCAAGATGAAGTTCGGCGTATCCGAAGGCATGGTGCTGGCCGGTTCGGCCAAGGACGAGAAAGCCAATCCAGGCATCTACATCCTCAACCCGTGGCCAGGCGCTGAGCCAGGCATGCGCATCCGCTAAGGGCCGGCCGATGAACATCGTGGTTCGGGAAGCACGGAATGACGATGCCAAGCTGATTGCCGAGCTCACGCGCGCCGCGTGGGCCGGCAAGGTCAGCGTCACGTCCAGCGGCCACCGCGAAACCGCCGTCCTCGTTGCAGAACACCTGCGCGATGGCGGCGGTTTTGTTTTACTGGTCGATGAACAGCCGGTGGGTTCGGTGCGCTGGCTGCCGCTCGATGCGGAGCCGGATGTCTGGGAAATCTGCCGCATGGGCGTGCTGCCGCAACACCGTGGGAGCAATCTGTCGCAGCATCTGCTGGAGGCGGTGATCCACCACGGCCTGGCGAGCGGCGTGGAGGAAGTGCGGCTGGCCGTGCGCGGCGACCAGCCCAAGCTGATCGACTTCTACGCCGCCTTCGAATTCGAACTGGCCGAAGAGCTTGAATACTCGCACGCCAATCCGTTGGAACCGCCGCCGTTGGTGATGCGGCGCACGCTCAAGCACTAAGCCGCTACGTCGTGGCGTGGTTGATGTGCTTGAGCAGGGTTTTGATATCGGCTTCGGCCTCCGGCGACACCTGGGTGAACATGCAGCCGACATGGAGCTGTTCGCCCAGCAGGAAGGAGCGGACCGCGCGCGTGACCCGCACTTCCATTTCCGCCACGATGACGGATTCCGATTCGGATTCGGTTTCCAGTTCCAGCCGCACCTCCACCACCTTGCGGCCCTTGAGCAAACCCTTGGCGGCGCTCTTGGTGCAGCGCAGGCCCATGCCGCCCAGCGCGAAATCGTAGATGGCCAGCTCATACATCCTGCCGTTCACCTCGAACGAGGCCATGAACGTGACGCCGAGCGGCGTTTCCACGCGCTCCGATGCGCGCCGGTTCAGCACCGCGCAGGTTTCCGGGAATTTCATCGGGATCAAATGCGGCTGGCCGGGCAGCGAGTTCCAATCCGCATCGGACAGGCGGAATTGAATCTTCGCGTTGCTCATGACGGTGACGAAGGTGACTTTGCCAGGCTGCAGGGTCGAGCCTTCGTTCAATTCCATCACGAAATGCGGCTGCTCGGGATCGACTGACAATATGCGCCCAAGCACCGGCTCGCGGACGCCGCTGGTGTACATCGAGATCGCTTCGCCACTGGCGGCAAGGGAAGTGAAGGCGTCGCCGATGTCGTCCTCGGTCGTCATGTCATACGTGTTGGCGGCGGCCGGGATGGCGCCTATCGCGTCTTGTGGCCGTGGCGGTCCTTTGCGGATCGTGACGGCAGTGTGCTCAGTGAGTAGCATATCACCACCTCTATGTCGACGTTATTTGGGTCTCTTTATAACTTCATCATAGTTTGCGATTTGCTCCAAGGCAACCTATTTTTTATAACTTGAAATATAGGAGTGGGAACAACCCACCCCCTCCACCTCTTTTTACTTGTAAATACCGCAACCGATCACGACGTCGTCCACGCGCTCGACGTAGGTGCGCTTGCCGTCGACGGTGCCGGTGCTGGGGTTGGGCCACTTGTAATCGACCCAGCCCTTGCCTTCCTTGCTCATGCCCAGCGCCAGGATGTCCTTGATCAGGAACTTGCCGTCGGCATCCTTCATCTGCAGCACGTTCTTGCCGACCAGCTTGACGTTGGCGCCGTTGGCCAGCTCCACGCCGTCGCCGTTGGCGCCGAAGGCGAAGATGTACAGATCCTTCTGGATGAACTGCCCCTTCGGATTATTGAACTCGGCGAGGGCCTTCTCCTTGCCGTTCTTCTTCAGGAACTCGCTGGCTTTCTTGACCATCGCCACCGCCTCGTCGGCCGTGCCCTTCTCCGCCGCACCCGCCCCCGGCGCCGCCAGCATCATCAGTCCGGCTAACATCCCCGCGTAGAGTTTTTTCATGACCGCTCCTTAGAAAATGTGACGAATGCCGAGATTGAGGCCGCGATTGCCGCTACCGCCTTCGATCGCGCTGCCGACCGTGTAGCCGGCGCCGTTCTTGTTGCGGATGTAAGCATACACCCCGTATAAGTCCGTGCGTTTGGACAGGTAGTAGCGATAGCCCGCCGCCAGCTGCTGCGCATCCTGGTTGAAGCTGGTCTTGTCGTTCTTGCGGATGTAGGAGGCCAGCCACGTGCCCATCCCCTGCGGCATCGTCACGCCCAGCAGCACCACGCTGCTGTCGATCGACGGCGTCGGCGCGACGGCGTAGCCGAACGGGTTGTTCAGGTTGCGCGGCAAGGCGCTGTTCTGGCCCTTGTCGACGCCGTAGGCGAAGTGCGCCTTCGCCACGCCGAAGTCGTACAGCGCCGTCAACACGGTGTTTTTCGCACTGCTGGTGTGCTTCAGCGTGGCGGTATCGTTGTTGCGGTTGTGATGCGCGAGGCGCACCACCAGCGGGCCGCTGGTGTAGGCGAGCGCGCCGCCGAACTGGCGCTGGGCCGTGCTGTCGCCCGCCACTTCGCCGACGCCGCAGGCCAGTTCCGCATTGAAGCCGTTGACCACCGGCGACGCGTATTTGACCGCGTTGTCCATGCGGCTGGCGCTATTGCCGGTGGAAGCCATCAGGTTCTTGGTGTCGCCCGCCGTGCCGGAGCCGAAGGGATCGACCGCCGCCACGGCCAGGTACTGCGGCGTGTACTGGCGACCCAGCGTCAGCGTGCCGGCGGTCTTGCTCTGCAAGCCGACGTAGGCCTGGCGGCCGAACAGCAGGCCGCCCTGCCCCATCGCGCCGGTATCGGCCTGGAAGCCGCTCTCCAGCAGGAAGATGGCGGACAGGCCGTTGCCCAGATCCTCGCTGCCCTTGAAGCCCAGGCGCGAGCCCGATTCAACGCCGCTGGTCAGCTTGGTGCTGGAAGCGGCCGCGCCAACGCCGCCGCTTTCGCGCACCACCGCCACATCGACGATGCCGTACACCGTCACATTGGATTGGGCCGCAGCCGTACCGGCCAATGCGCTCAGCGCCAGCGCAAACATAGTTTTATTCATTGTGTCCCCAGTTGGTCAGGCTCTGATAATGGAAGCGGGATAACGAGCCCGGGCTACCCCGCCGGTTTGGTGTTTATATCGTTTATTTCGCGCCGAAGCCGCCGCCGCCGGGCGTTTCGATGGCGAAAACGTCGCCTGGCTGCATCAGCGCGGTATGCGTGGCGCCGAACTCCTCGACCGTGCCGTCACCGCGCTCGACCCAGTTGCGGCCCAGCGCTCCGGGCATCGCGCCCTCCAGTCCGAACGGCGCGATGCGTCTGTGGCCGGCCAGGATATTGGCCGTCATCGCCTCAAGGAAGCGGATGCGGCGCAAGGCGCCGTCGCCGCCCCGCTGCGCGCCCTCGCCGCCGCTGCCGCGACGGATGGCGTGGGTTTCGACCAGCACCGGAAAGCGCCATTCCAGCACCTCCGGATCGGTCATGCGCGAGTTGGTCATGTGGGTCTGCACGGCGGCCGTGCCGTCGAAGCCCGGACCCGCGCCGGAACCGCCAGCGATGGTTTCGTAGTACTGGTGCTCTTCATTCCCGAAGGTGAAGTTGTTCATCGTCCCCTGCGAGGCCGACATCACGCCCAGCGCGCCGTATAGCGCATCGGTGACGTACTGCGACACTTCCACGTTCCCCGCCACCACCGCCGCCGGATAGCGCGGGTTGAGCATCGAGCCTTCCGGGATGATCAGCTTGAGCGGCTTGAGCACGCCCTCGTTCATCGGGATGTCGCTGTCGATCAGCGTGCGGAACACGTACAGCACAGCCGCCTTGCAGACCGACAGCGGCGCGTTGAAGTTGGTCGGCCGCTGCTCGCTGGTGCCGGTGAAGTCGACCGTGGCGCTGCGGCTGGCGTGGTCGATGGTCAGCTTCACCTTCAGCATCGCGCCGTCGTCCATCTCGTAGGCGAAGCTGGCGTCGCGCAGGCCGCCGATGGCCTTGCGCACCGCCGCCTCGGCGTTGTCCTGCACGTGCTGCATGTAGGCCAGCACCACGTCTTCGCCGTAGCAGGCGGTCGCCTTCAGCAGTTCGTTGGCGCCGGTTTCGCAGGCGCCCAGCTGGGCGATCAGGTCGGCGATGTTCTGGTCGATGTTACGGCTGGGCCAAGGGCCGGCGCCGAACAGCTCGCGCACCAGCGGCTCCAGGAACACGCCCTGGTCGACGATCTTGATGTTATCGAGCAGGACGCCCTCTTCCAGGATGCTGGTGCTGTTCGGTGGCATGGAGCCGGGCGTGATGCCGCCGACGTCGCCGTGGTGGCCGCGCGCGGCGACGTAGAACAGCGGCTGGTCGCCGTCGCCGTACACCGGGCAGACGATGGTGATGTCCGGCAGGTGGGTGCCGCCGTTGTATGGCACGTTGAGCACATAGGCGTCGCCCGGCGCCATCGTCGCCGCGTGCTGGCGGATCACGCACAGCACGCTGTCGCTCATCGAGCCCAGGTGGACCGGGATGTGCGGCGCGTTGGCGATCAGCTTGCCCTCGCGGTCGAAGATGGCGCAGGAGAAGTCCAGCCGCTCCTTCATGTTGACCGAGTAGGCGGTGTTCTCCAGCGTGGTGCCCATCTGCTTGGCGATCGCCATGAACAGGTTGTTGAAGATCTCCAGGTGGATCGGATGCACGGCGGTGGTCATCTTGTGCGCGCTGCCGGCGGCCACGCCGCGCTCCAGCAGCAGCGAGTGGTCGGGCAGTACGCGCGCGCTCCAGCCGGCGTCCACCACGGTGGTGGCGATCTCCTCGCGGATCAGCGCCGGGCCGGCGACGCGGCTGCCCACCGGCAGTTCGGCGCGCACGTGCAGCGCGATCGGCACGGTCTGGCCGTCGACGTAGCTGTAGACGCGGCCCGGCGAATCCGCGCCACCGCCGGCCGGCACTTCGATGACGAAGTCGGCGCCGTCGCCCGCGCCGATCGCTTCGGCCGATATCGATTCGATCACCAGCGGCTGGCCTTCCATGACGAAGCCGAAACGGCCGCGATACAGCGCCGCAAAGGCCTCGCTCATGTCGGCCATGTCGGCCAGCGGGATGACGAAGGCGGAATCGCTGTCCTGGTACTTCAGGCGGGCGCACAGTTCGACGCGGATTTCCTCCTGCGCCACCTGCTGCTCCAGCAGTTCGGTGGCGGCGTCGCGCGCCAGCGCCACCAGTTGCGGCCCCAGCTCGGCCAAGGTGGCGTCGCTGAGCGGCTGCTCGACCGCGCCCTCACGCATGGCGCGGATGTCGGCCAGGCCCATGCCGAAGGCCGACAGCACGCCGGCGAACGGATGGATCACGATCTTGGTCATGCCCAGCACGTCGGCCACGCGGCAGGCGTGCTGGCCGCCGGCGCCGCCGAAGCAGCACATGGCGTAGCGGCTGACGTCATAGCCGCGCTCCACCGAGATCGACTTGATCGCCTGCGCCATGTTGTCGACCGCCACCGCCAGGAAGCCATCGGCCACGGCGGACGGCGACAGCCGGGTGCCGGTTTCGCGGGCGATCTTCTCGGACAGTTCGCCGAAGGCGCGCACCACCACGTCGCGGTCCAGCGGCTGGTCGCCGTTCGGGCCGAACACGCGCGGGAAGTGCTCCGGCTGGATACGGCCCAGCATCACGTTGCAGTCGGTGACCGTCAGCGGGCCGCCCTTGCGGTAGCTGGCCGGTCCCGGGTTGGCGCCGGCCGATTCAGGGCCGACCTTGAAGCGGCCGTTCTCGAAGCTGCAGATCGAGCCGCCGCCCGCCGCCACGGTATGGATGTGCATCATCGGCGCGCGCACCCGCACGCCGGCCACCACGGTCTCGAACACGCGCTCGTAGGCGCCGTCGTAGTGGGCGACGTCGGTCGAGGTGCCGCCCATGTCGAAGCCGATCACCTGTTTCAGGCCGATCGCCTCGCAGCTCTTGACCGCGCCGACGATGCCGCCGGCGGGACCGGACAGGATCGCATCCTTGCCCTGGAAGCGGCCGGCGTCGGTCAGGCCGCCGTTGGACTGCATGAACATGATGCGCACATCGCCCGCATCGGATCTTACCTCGGCCGACACCCGCGACACGTAGTCGCGCAGCACCGGCGACAGGTAGGCGTCCACCACCGTGGTGTCGCCACGGCCGACGATCTTCATCAACGGGCTGACCTGGTGGCTGACGGAGATCTGCGTGAAGCCCACCTCCTCGGCCAGCACCCGCAGCCGCTGCTCGTGCTGCGGATAGCGGTAGGCGTGCATCAGCACGATGGCGATGGCGTCGATGCCCTTGGCGCGCATCGCGACGAACTGGCCGCGCAGCACCTCTTCATCCGGCGCTTGCAGCACCTCGCCGCGTGCGCCGATGCGCTCGTCGATCTCGATCACTTCCTCGTAGATCAGGTCCGGCAGCTCGATGCGCATGGCGAAGATGTCCGGCCGGTCCTGGTAGCCGATGCGCAGCTGGTCGGCGAAGCCGCGCGTGATCGCCAGCGCGGTGCGCGCACCCTTGCGCTCCAACAGCGCGTTGGTGGCGACGGTGGTGCCCATCTTGATCACTTCGATCTGATCGGCCGGCAGCGGCTCGCCCGTCTTCAGCCCGAGCATGTCGCGCATGCCTTGCGTGACGGCGTCGTCGTAGCGCTCCGGGTATTCGGACAGCAGCTTGTGCGTGACCAGCTTGCCGTCCGGGCGGCGCGCGACGATGTCGGTGAAGGTGCCGCCGCGATCGACCCAGAACTGCCAGCGAAGTTGTTGAGCGGGGATGTCGTTTTTCATGGTGTTACCTCTGCTGTTACTGTTAGCTGTACTAAGTCAGGATTCAAGTTGTTTGCCGGCGGTTTCCGGCAGCGTCAGGGCGGCCAGGATCATCACGCCGTAGGCGGTGCCGGCGAATATGCCGATCGCCTCGCCCAGCGCCATCGACTGGCTGCTCAGGCCTATCATCAGCGGGAACAGCGAGCCGATGGCGCGGCCCATGTTGTAGCTGAAGCCCTGGCCCGAGCCGCGGATCGAGGTCGGGAACAACTCGGTCAGGAAGGCGCCCATGCCGCTGAACACGCCGGACACGCAGAAGCCCAGCGGGAAGCCGAGGAACAGCATCACGCCGTCGGTCACCGGCAAGCGGGTGTAGGCCAGGGCGATGCACAGCGAGCCGGTGGCGAACAGGATGAAGTTCTTCTTGCGGCCCAGGTAGTCGGTCAGGAAGGCGCTGACGATGTAGCCCACATACGAGCCGACGATCACCATCGCCAGGTAGCCGCCGGTGCCCAGCACCGTCAGGTGGCGCTCGGTCTTGAGGAAGGTCGGCAGCCAGGTGGTGATGGCGTAGTAGCCGCCCTGGGCGCCGGTGGTCAGCAATACGGCGCGCAAGGTGGTGCTCAGCATCCTGGGTGCGAAGATCGCGGCGAACGATGCGCGGTCCGCCGGCGCCACCGCCTTCTGCTGCGCCACGAACACTTCCGGCTCATCGACGAAGCGGCGGATGAAGATCACGAACAACGCCGGCAATATCCCCAGCAGGAACAGCGAGCGCCATGCCCATTCAGGCGGCAGCAGCGAGAACATCAGCGCATACAGCAGCGCCGACACGCCCCAGCCGATCGCCCATCCCGCCTGCACCATGCCGACCGCCTTGCCGCGGTCCTTGGCGCGTATCACCTCGCCGATCAGGATGGCGCCGGCGGTCCACTCGCCGCCCATGCCAAAGCCCATCAGGCCGCGCGCCAGCAGCAGCTGGGTGAAGTTCTGCGCCAGTCCGCACAGCACGGTGAACAGGGCGAACCACAGGATGGTCAGCTGCAGCGTCTTGACGCGGCCGATGCGGTCCGACAGGATGCCGGCGATCCAGCCGCCGAGGGCGGAGGTCAGCAAGGTGACGGTGCCGATCATGCCGGCGTCGCCCTTGGACAGGCCCCAGGTGGCGATCAGCGTCGGGATCACGAAGCTGAGGAACTGCGTGTCCATCGCGTCGAGCGCGTAACCGATCTTGCAGCTCCAGAAGGTGCGGCGCTCCTTGCCGGTCAGGGCGTGGAACCAGGAGAAGAAGCCCTCCGGCTGGGTGGTTGATAGTGCTCTGGTATTCATGGTGGTCCCCTTTTGTCAGGCGTAGCACTCCCCTGCGGACGCGCTGTGCGGGTCCGTCGCGGGCGCTACTTTGGTTTTAAATCAGAACGCGGCTAAAGATGAATTCAGTATGTCGGTCACCAGCATGTAGCCCGGCTGGTGGGTGATCGCCAGCGGCAGGCGCGCGTGGCGGATGGCTTCCTGCGGCGTGACGCCGCATGCCCAGAAGACCGGTATTTCGTCCGGCATGATCTCGACCGGATCGCCGTATTCGGGCCGCGCGATGTCGGCGATGCCGATCAGCGACGGGTCGCCCAGGTGGACGGGCGCACCATGCACCGCCGGATAGCGGCTGGTGATCTGGATCGCGCGGATGGCGTCGGCGGCCGTCATCGGCCGCATCGACACCACCATCTCGCCGCCGAACGGGCCGGCGCCCTGGTTGCGGATATTGGTGCGGTACATGGCGACGTTGCGGCGCTGTTCGATGTGGCGCAGCTTGATGCCGGCCTCGATCAGCATCTGCTCGAACGAGAACGAGCAGCCGATCGCGAACACCACCAGGTCCTCGCGCCAGACGTCGTGCAGCGAGTGCGTTTGCGACGCCAGCTGGCCGCCGCGATAAATGTTGTAGCCGGGGATGTCGCTGCGCAGGTCCATGTCGGCGCCCAGGCGCGGCAGGTTCCATTGGCCAGGCTCGCCCACCGCCAGCAGCGGGCAGGCGCGCGGATTGCGCTGGCAGAAGCGCAGGAACTCGTCGGCATGCGCCTGCGGCAGGATCACCAGGTTGGCCTGGGCGTAGGCGCCGCAGTAGCCGGAGGTCGGCAGGCGGAATTCGCCGCTGCGTACTTTGTGACGTAATTCGAGCGGGGTCATGGCGCTGGTCTCGTTCTTCAAATCATGAATAAGTTGCATGAGTTAAGAATAAACTTGAATAACCCTAACCGCCATCTAGTTATTTTTGCTGTTGTTGTATAGTTTTTCTTACCACTCTGCGCTATCTTGGTGCGTCGGGTTAAGGTATTCTTGTTTGCCATGAACATCCGCTTCCTGGAGACCTTCGTCACCCTCGCCCAATTGCGCAGCTTCCGCGCCACCGCCCGTGCGCTGCACGCCACGCCGGCCGCCATCTCGCTGCGCATCAAGACCTTGGAAGAAGAACTGCAGACGGAATTGATCGACCGCGCCAGCAAGGAGTTCCGCCTCACCGCCAACGCCGAATACCTGCTGGGCCACGCCAAGGCGGTGGTCGACGCCACGCGCCGGCTGATGGCGGCGGCGCAGAAGGACAGCGCGATCCGCGGCCGCCTGCGCGTGGGCGTGATCGAATCGGTGGTGCACAGCTGGCTGGCGCAGTACATCCGCGAGTTGAACACCACGTACCCGGAGTTGGAGGTCGACCTGACCGTCGACATGAGCAATGTGCTGGAGCGGCGCCTGCGCGCGCGCGAGCTCGATCTGGTGATCCAGGTCGAGGGCGTCGAGAGCAGCGATATCGTCTCCGAGGCGCTGGCCGTGTATCCGCTGCACTGGATCGCCCGCAAGGGCCTGATCGACACCCGCAAGGAAGGCCTGAACCAGCGTTTGCTGGCCCTGCCCATCCTGACCTTCGGGCGCGGCACGGCGCCGCAGCGCATGATCGAGGAAATCGTCAGCAAGATGGCCAACCTGGCGATGGTGCCGCTGGAGCAGACCCGCATCACCTGCTCGCCGTCGGTGGCGGCCATCGTCCAGCTGGTGAAGGACGGCTACGGCGTGGCCGCCATTCCCAGCCTGTTCGTGGTCGACGCGCTCAAGAACGGCGAGTTCATCGAACTGCCGGTGCAGCCCGAGCCGCCGGCCATCATCGTCTCGATGTGCTTCCACTCCAACGCCGAGATGCTGGTGCACGCCGCCGCCAACGCCGCCCGCCAGGCCTGCGCCGGCTATTGCGCGCAGATCGATCCCCGCTACATCAAGTCGCTGGGCTGATCCTTTTCCTGCCGATTGCACAACAGTAAAAATACTGGGGTGCGCGTGCGCGCGCGGTTTTGATCTACTATTTTCCTGCTGCCGGCGCACCCACCAACAACAACGGAGACATATCATGGCTATCAACATCAAGCGATTGATGGGGCACGCGTTCGTCTGTATCGTCTGTACCATCCTGCTGGCGGCGGCCTGCCCGGCGCAGGCGGTGACGGCCGGTCCCGGCACGTGGAGCGCACAGCAGACCTGGGCCGCAGACAGCGTCAACGGCGGCAACCTCACCGGTTATTTCTACTGGCCCGCCTCGCAGCCCACGCTGGGCGGCAAGCGCGCGCTGGTGCTGGTGCTGCACGGCTGCCTGCAAACGGCCGGCGGCGACGTGATCAACAGCGGCGGCGACGGCGGCTACAACTGGAAGGCGACGGCCGATCAATACGGCGCCGTGATCCTCGCGCCCAACGCCACCGGCAATGTCTACAACAACCACTGCTGGGACTATGCCAACACCACTCACACCCGCAGCGCCGCCGGCCACGACGCCATCCTGCTCGACCTGGTGAGCCGCTTCGTCAACGATCCGCAGTACGCCATCGATCCCGGGCAGGTGTATGTGACGGGCCTGTCCTCGGGCGGCGGCGAGACCATGGTGCTGGGCTGCCTGGCGCCGGACGTCTTCGCAGGCGTCGGCATCAACGCCGGGCCGCCGCCGGGCACCACCACCCTGCAGATCGGCGCGGTGCCGTCCGGTTATACCGCCACCACGGCCGGCAACCGGTGCAAGGCGATGGCGGGCCCCAACGCCGGCGCCTTCACCACGCAGATCGCCGGCGCCGTCTGGGGCACTGCCGACTTCACGGTGGCGCAGGGCTACGGCCCGATCGACACGGCCGGCATCCGCCTGGCCTACGGCGGCGGCTACAGCAAGGGCGCTGCGGTCGCGGTCGCGGGCGGCGGCAGCAACGTACCCTACACCGACAGCAACGGCAAGCTGCGCACGCACGAGATCACGGTGAGCGGCATGGGCCACGCGTGGCCGGCCGGCAGCGGCGGCCAGAACACCAATTACGTCGACGGCAACAGGGTCAACTACCCGGCCTACGTCATGGATTTCTGGTTCAAGAACAATCTGCGCGCTTCGGCGACAACGGGGCCCGGGCCGGTGATGACCTCCTGCGGCACCACGGTGATCAGCAACAATAGCGTCACCATCAGCGGCGCCGCCACGGCCAGCGGCGGCGTGGCCAGTTATACCGTGCGGTTGAACGGCCCGACCGCGATCAATGATGCGGCCGCCGGCAGCGGCGCCAGTTTCAGCAGAAGCTACAACGTCGCCAGCGGTAGCTACACCGGCAGCGTCACCGCCACCGACACGCTGGGCCAGGTCTCGACGGCCTGCCCGCTGGCGCAATTCCAGGTCGGCAGCGCGCCGCCGTGGAGCTGCACCGCCGTCAGCGCCAGCAACTACGCCCATGTGCACGCGGGACGCGCGCACGACAGCGGCGGCTATGCGCTGGCCAATGGCTCCAACCAGAACATGGGACTGGACAACCTGTTCTTCACCACGCTGCTGGCGCAGACGGCGGCCGGCTACTATGTGGTCGGCGCCTGTCCCTGAGGCGTTACAGCGCCAGCACGCTGGCCGGACCGAAGGCCTCGAAGCGGATGCGCGCATCGGCGATGTTCAGGCCACGCAGGCCGTCATACATCTGCTGCATGAACGCGGCCGGACCGCACAGATAGAAATCGTAGTCATCGAACGGCAGCTGGGACTTCAACCAATCGAGGTCGATGCGGCCGGCGCTGGACTGCCAGTTGGCGATGTCGCTGGCCTCGGCCTCGCCGCCGCTGTAGCGTATGTGGACGTTGAGGTTGCGGTGTCCCGCAGCCAGCGTTCGCAGGCGTTCGGCAAACGCCTGCTCGTTGCGGTTGCGGGCGCCATGGAAAAAGTGGATGGGATGGCGGTGCCGCGTGCGGCTGCCGTTCACCAGCAGGCCGTTCAGCATGGCGATCATCGGCGTGATGCCGATGCCGGCCGACAGCAGCACCGCCGGCCGCCGCGTGCCCCGCTCGAAGGTGAAATCGCCGCCGGGCCCCAGCAGCTCGATGCGCGCGCCGGGCGCCAGGTGGTCGTGCAGCCAGCCGGATACGGCGCCGTCGCGCTTGACGCTGATGCGGTAGCTGCGGCCGTTCGGCGCGTCGGACAGGGTGTAGCTGCGGATGCGCGAGGCGCCGTCCGCCGCCACGCGCAGCGAGATGAACTGGCCCGGCACATGCGCGGCCACGCCCATGCCGTCGGCCGGCTCCAGATGGAACGATTGCACCGTGGCGCTCTCGCGCACCACGTCGGTGACGGTGTAGGGCCGCCAGGCGCTGGTCAGCGCGGCCGCTTGCAGCACGCGGTCCGCCTCCTCCCAGACGCCGGTGCGCGCCACTTGCGCGGCCGGCTTGGGCGCGCTCCAGCGGAACGGCAGCGCGCCCACATTGCGCACCACTGCGCGCACCTGGAAGCGCAGCAGCTGCTCGGCGCCGGCAAAGGCCCGCAGCTGCGCGCCTTCCCAGATGATCTGCGCCTCCACCGCCACATGCAGCATGTCGCCGCGCTCGAAGTCGATGAACAGCAAGCCCGCGCGCGGATGAGCAAGCAGATTGCCCATCGTATTGAAGAAGAAGTTGCCGACGAATTCGGGCGACGTCAGCGTGCGCTCGCCGTCCACCCGCACGAAGCCGGGCCGGCCGCCGCGATGCGAGACATCGACGCCTAGTCCTACCTCCGATTCGGTCCCCAGGTTGGCGCTGGCGATGAAGAAGGTGTCGGCGCGGGCGATCAGCTCGCGGTCCTGCGCGCTCAACACGGCGCCTCGCAGCACCTGCGGCGCAGGCGCGGCCGGCACCGGCGTCTGCACCCGGTCCTGGATGTACTGCGGGCAGTTGCCGAAGCTCTGCGTCACCGCGACCCGCATGCCTCCTTCGTCGATCGCAGCGATCACGCCGTTGACGCGGTTGCGCCGCCGCGTGGTCGGCACCAGCCCCAACCCGCCGATGTGGGCGCCCTCGCGCAGCTGGCCTTGCAGCGGATCGCCGGCCAGCATGCCGCCGGCGATGTGCAGCGTGCGCGCATCCGGCGTCGAGACGAAGCCCGCTTGGTTGACCAGCATGGTGGCCCACGGCTGGCCCTCGCCATCCAGCGCGCCGATGAAGAACAGCGGCAGCTCGCCGAAGAACTGGCGATGCTGGTCCGGCATGTAGTCGCGCACACCGGCGGCGCCGGCCATCTGCTCGCGCACGCCCACCCGCTGCTGGATCGCCAGTTCGCCCGCATGGAATCGGGTGGCGCTCATGATGGCCTCCGTTCAGTAGGTCTCGGGCGCCAGGCCGCATGCCGTGGCGACCATCGGCACGAAGCCGGGCAAGGCGCGGACCTTGGCCAGCCAGGCGCGGATGTTGGGATACGGCTTGAGCGACACGCCGCCTTCCGGCGCATGTTCGATGTAGCTGAAGGCGGCGACGTCGGCGATGCTGGGCTGCTCGCCCAGCGCGTAGCGGCGGCCGGCCAGCTCGACCTCCATCGCATCGAACAGGCGCACCGCGATGCTCTTGGCGCGCTGGTGATCGAACGGCATGCCGAACGCCACCACCAGCCGCGCCACGCACGGGCCGTAGGCGATCTTGCCCGAGGCGTTGGACAGCCAGCGCTGCACCGTGGCCGCCGCCAGCGGTTCGCGCGGCAGCCAGCGGCCGCTGTCGTCGTATTTCAGGGCCAGGTAGACCAGGATCGCGGTCGAATCGGGCAAGCTCACGTCGCCGTCTTCCAGCACCGGTACTTCACCGAAGGGACTGCGTGCCAGATGCTCGGGCGTGCGGTTCTCGCCGGCCCGCATGTCGAGCTGGACGAATTCGTAAGGCAAGTTCAACAGGCCGAGGAACAGGCGCACGCGGTGGGTGTGGCCGGAAAGGGGGGAGCCGTATAGCTTCATGATCAATCTCCTGTGACGATGGTTGGTCCGGCCAGTATATGGAGCTGCAATCGTACTGATAAGCTGGACAAAACCGGACACTAAGTTCACCCTAGGTGGACAATCACTCTCCGCACACGCCATGGCCGATTTAAGCACCGTCAACCTGAACCGCCTGATTAGCTTCGTCGCCGTGGTGGACGCCGGCTCGCTGACGGCCGCCGCCGAGCGCCTGGGGCTGGCCAAGTCCATGGTCAGCAAGCACATGCAGTTGCTGGAGGCCGAGGTCGGCGTCGGCCTGCTGCTGCGCTCAACCCGCAAGCTGTCGCTGACCGAGGCCGGCCGCGATTTCTACCACGCCAGCCGCCAGCTGCTGCAGCAGGCCGAGCTGGCCATCGAGCAGGCCCGCAGCGGCCGCGCCGTCCCGCAGGGCACGCTGCGGGTGGCCGCGCCGATCGACTACGGGGTGATGGTGGTGGCGCCGGTGCTGTCGCAGTTGCGCCAGCGCTATCCGGCGCTGAAGGTGGAACTGGTGTGCGGCGACAGCCTGATCGACCTGATCGCCGAAGGCATCGACGTGACGGTGCGGCTGGGCAAGCTGGCCGATTCGGGCTACATGGCGGCGCGCGTCGGCCGCATGGTGCGGCTGCTGGTGGCCAGCCCGGAGTTCGTGGCGCGGCATGGCATGCCGGACCATCCGCAGGCGCTGGCCCAGCTGCCCTACATCTCGCTGACGGTGCTGACGCAGCCGAACAGCTTCACGCTGGTGGACGGCGCCGGCCGGCACAGCGAAGTCCGGATGCGCAACATCGTGTTCTCGACCAACACCGCCCCCGCCTGCCGCGCCGCCGCGCTGGCCGGCGACGGCGTGCTGCGCGCGACCTGGTTTTCGGTGCGGGAGGATTTGGCGGCGGGCCGGCTGGTGCGGCTGCTGCCGGAATGGTCGCTGCCGGAGGGCGACATCCACGCCGTGTTCCCGGCCACGCCGCACCTGCCGCAAAAGGTGCGCGTGTTCATCGACGCGCTCAAGCTGGCGGCCGGCGACTAGCCAGCCAGCGGCACGATCTTCCAGTCCGCGTGGTTGGCCGGGGCGCGCTGCTGGTATTCGCGCAGCGACAGCACCGGATCGTGGCCAAAGGCGGGCGACGACGGGAACTGCGGTATCCGCACGAACAGCAGCGCCTCCAGGTCCTCGCCCAGTTGAGCCTCCAGCGTGCCGCCGGCCGCCCGGCCCGGCGCCGCCACGCGCTTGAGCAGGTCGTCGGCAATCGTGTTGAAGGCGACGAAGGGCAGCAACTCGGTGCGCTCGGTCTTCAGGTAGTCGTAGGCGCTCTGGCCGCTGGCCAGGCTGACTTCCTTCAACGCCATGTACGGCAGGGCCAGCGCAGCCTTCAGCGGGCTTTCGCCGCCCAGGCGCGGTATGTTCCAGCCCAGCGTGCGCAGGGTTTCGACATTGATGCCGGCGCAATTGGTGCTGGCGTGGCGGTAATGGAAATCCTGCCGGTAGAAGTGGTTGAGCACGCGGCCGATCGCCTCCCGGACCAGGGCCGGGCGCGCGCGGGTCCTTCAGCACCGCCACCAGCATGTAGGGCGGGCGTTACCCGGCCTGGCCGCTGTTGAGGTCGCCCATATAGGCGTCCATCGGCAGGATAGCCGCGACGATGCCTTTTTCGCTGATCGAGGCCAGGCTGTAGAAATTGTTCACCAGCCAGTTGTCCCATTCGCCGGCGGCCCCGAAGCGGCCGGTGGCGACGGCGAAGTGACCGCACCGAGCGCAAAGCGCTTGGGCCACAGCGTGCGCATCACGAAGCGTTCCTCGGTCAGCGCGCCGCGCGCCTTGACCTCGCCGCCGGCGAAAAACGCCAGGCTGCTGCGGTCCAGGTACGAGCGGTTGCTCGATAGCCTGGGCGTGAACTCGACATTCAGGGGCGCGGCGCAGTCCTGGCAGCGGCCGGTCGCCAGCTTGAAGCGGTCGCTGGGATAGAGCCCCAGCAAGCCGGGCGCGAGCGCGTCGCGCACGCTGGAATCGGCGGCTGGCGCCGCCTGCCACGCCAGCGCGGCGCCGATCAGGGCCGCTGCCGCCAGGATGCCGCCGGGGGTGCGTGGATGGTGCCGCATGATGTCGCTCCGCTGGGTGATGGCGAAGCTGCAGTGTAAGGCGGCCGGTTTTGCGGCTTGTTACGTTCCGTCAATATTTCTTGCGCTGGCTCCGCGCCGACACCACGATGCCGCCGACGATCAGCGCGAACGCCGCCACATGGTAGCCGTGCGGCGCCTCGCCCAGGAAGGCGGCCGACAGCACGGCGGTGAACAGGGGCGTCAGGTTGACGAAGAAGGCGCCTACCGACGGCCCCGCCGCCTGCACGCCCTCGCCCCAGCAGCGGAACGCGATCACGCCCGGCCCGGCCGCCACATAGGCCAGCGCGGCCGCCACGGTCCAGCTCCATTGCACCGGCATCGCGCCCAGCGCCTGCTCGCCCAGCGCGAAGCCGCCCGACCACAGCACGCCGAACGCCACCTGCGCCAGCAGGAAGCCGGCCCAGTCGGCGCGCAGCGCGGCCGGTTCGCGCGCGCGCGTCAGCAGCCAGCTGTACAGCGACCAGGCGATGGTGGCCAGTATCATCAACAGGTCGCCCGCCACCAGCCGCAGCGCCAGCAGATGGTCCCATTGGCCGCGCGCCAGCACCAGCAGCACGCCGGCGATCGACAGCACGGCGCCGGCCACCTGGCGCCGGCCGACCGGCACGCCGAAGAACAGCCAGCCGGTCAGCATCATCCACACCGGCATGCCGGAAGCCACCAGCGTGACGTTGATCGGCGTCGAGGTTTGCAGCGCCATGTACTGCAGGGTGTTGTACAGGCCGATGCCGAGCAGGCCCAGCAGCGCATACTGCTTCCAGTAGCGCCACATGCCGGCCGCCCGTCCGAACACCGGCCCGGCCAGCGGCAGCAGGATGGCGGCCGCCAGCGCCCAGCGCAGGAAGTTGAGCAGCACCGGCGGCAACTGGTCGTGCACCAGGCGGCCGACGATGGAATTGCCGGCCCACAGCAGCGGCGGCAGGGTCAGCAGGAATACGGTGCGGGGCGTCAGGCGCTGGGTCATCGAGGGTGGACTGTTGTTGAGAAATGAATTGCTGCCGTGCCAGCGCACTGCTAGCATTGCGCCTTGCTGATTTGCCAAGGCATACAATCATACCGGGGAACGCGATGCAACGCATAGTGATGGGTATTTTGATACTGTATGTATCTTTTTTCAGCGCGGCGCGCGCCGCAGGCTTCGAATATGAGATGCGGCAGGTGGTCTACCGCGACCTGCTGGCCCACCTCTACCTGCCCAAGACACACGCCAAAGTACCCGTCGTGGTGGCGATCGGCGGTTCCGAGGGCGGGCTGGGCACCGGCGACGCCAACGGCCAGATGATGGCCCCGAACGGTATGTCCCGGCCATGAGTCCCGCGCAGGATGAGACCCTGCCCCAGGTCGGCCGCTTCCTGGCGGCGCTGGGCCAGCCGCAGGTCGTGCGGCAGGCGCGCATCGCGGTGGAAAGGATCAACGGCCCTATCCTGCTGATTTCGGCGCAAAACGACCAGATCTGGCCGTCTTTCCAGATGTCCAACGATATCACGGCCGATTTGAAGGCGCGACACTACCCGCATGCGGTGACGCACGACAACTACCCGACCGGCCACGGTTTCAGCCGGGAGCTGGCGCCGCACATCAAGCAAAGCATCATCGACCACTTTTTGCACACCCTCTAGCCCCGGCGGACGCGGCGGCCAACGATAGAATTACCGCCGGCCGTCGCGGCGCGGTAAAATACGCGTTGCTGATCCACCCACTTAAAAAATATGAAACTCTCCAAACAACATTCGATGTACGAATCCGAGCACACCCTGTTCATCAAGGCGCTGAAGGAAAAGAATCCGGGCATGGAAGCGGGCCAGCAACAAGGCCGCGCCTTGCTGTGGGATCGTCCGCCGGTGTCGCTCGATGAGCAGGAGCGCCAGCTGAAATCGGCCATCAAGCAACAAGCTTACGTTTATCAGAACAAAGTCTAAGCACCGGGGCGGCAAGGATGTTGCCAGACGATACGGCTGAAGCCCAGCCGACTGTGGCCGGCCACGGCATCGCCGAGGCGACGGCACTGCCGTCGGCGCAGCTGTCGCCCGAGGCCTTGAACGAGGCGGTCGCCGTGACCACCGAAGTGGCCGCCCTCGCCCGCCTGTACGGCGAGCCGCTGCTCAAGCTGCCCAACGACCTGTACATCCCGCCCGACGCGCTGGAAATCTTCCTCGACGCCTTCGAAGGCCCGCTGGACTTGCTGCTCTACCTGATCCGCAAGCAAAACTTCAACATCCTCGACATCCCGATGGCGCAGCTGACGCTGCAATACCTGAAATATGTCGACCAGATCCGCCTGTCCAACCTGGAGCTGGCCGCCGAGTACCTGCTGATGGCGGCCATGCTGATCGAGATCAAGTCGCGCATGCTGCTGCCGCAGCGCCAGTCCGAGCTCGACATCGAGAGCGACGACCCGCGCGCCGAGCTGGTGCGCCGCCTGCTGGAATACGAGCAGATCAAGCTGGCCGCCTACGACCTGAACGCAATCCCGCAGCTGGACCGCGATTTCGTCCGCACCCAGATCTTCATCGAGCAGAGCCTGGTGCCGGCCTGGCCGGAGGTCGGGGCGATCGACCTGCAGCAGGCCTGGCTGGACGTGATGAAGCGCGCCAAGCTTACCCAGCACCACAAGATCAGCCGTGAGGAACTGTCGGTGCGCGAGCACATGACCGGCATCCTGCGGCGCCTGCAATCGAGCCGCTTCGTCGAGTTCGCCGACCTGTTCGACATCGCCGGCGGCGTGCCGGTGGTGGTGGTGAACTTCGTCGCGCTGCTGGAGCTGGCCAAGGAAACGCTGATCGAAATTACCCAGGCCGAGCCGTTCGCGCCCATCTACGTGCGGCTGGCGTACTCGCCCGCCTGAATCCCCCCATTCCCATTACGCCCAGAGCGACCACGACATGAAAATCGTCACCTCCATAGAAGAATTGCGCGACCAACTCAGCGGCCAACTGCGCACCGCTTTCGTCCCGACCATGGGCAACCTGCACGAAGGCCACCTGTCGCTGATGCGCCTGGCACGCAAGCACGGCGACCCGGTGGTGGCGTCGATCTTCGTCAACCGCCTGCAGTTCGGCCCGAACGAGGACTTCGACAAATACCCGCGCACTTTCCAGGCCGACGTCGAGAAGCTGGAGAAGGAAGGCGTGTACGTGCTGTTCGCGCCGACCGAGAAAGACCTGTATCCGGAGCCGCAGGAATTCCGCGTGCGCCCGCCCGACGACCTGGGCAACACGCTGGAGGGCGAGTTCCGTCCCGGCTTCTTCACCGGCGTCACCACCGTGGTGCTCAAGCTGTTCTCCTGCGTGCAGCCGCGCGTGGCGGTGTTCGGCAAGAAGGATTACCAGCAGCTGATGATCGTGCGTAACATGAGCCGCCAGTTCGCGCTGCCGACCGAGATCATCGCCGCCGAGACCTGGCGCGCCGACGACGGCCTGGCGCTGTCGTCGCGCAATATGTACCTGTCGCCGGCCGAGCGCGCCGAGGCGCCGGCCCTGTACCAGAGCCTGAACTCGGTCGCGGCCGAAGTGCGCGCCGGCCACCTGGACGTGTTCCAGCTGGAGCACAAGGCGATGGACGACCTGGCCCGGCGCGGCTGGCAGCCGGACTACATCTCGATCCGCCGCCGCATCGACCTGCAACCGCCGAGCGCCGGCGACCTGGCGCAGGGCACGCCGCTGGTGGTGCTGGCCGCAGCCAAGCTGGGCTCGACCCGTTTGATCGACAATCTGGAGATTTAAGGTTTAGGCGCCGGCAACACGGTGACGCCCTGGGGCGGAAGCTGGATGATCATGGCCGGCGGCGCAGCGGCGGTTGGTGGCGCCTTGGGGATCGCATTGTTCAGCACGAAGGTCATGATCGTCACCACGATGGTGATCGCCGCGACCAGCACGCCGACCATCCATTTGACGGACTGCGACGTCGCCCGTTCGAAAGCGCTGTCGATTTTCGCCTCCAGCGCCGCGCGCGTCTCCATCATCATCGCAACGATGGCTGCGAGCTTGGCGTCGGTGGCCTGGAACTTGGCGTCGACGGCGGCGAACCCGGCGTCGATCTTGGCGTGGGTGGCAGCCAGCCCGGCATCGATCTTGGCGTTGGTGGCGTCAAGCTTGGCGTCGAACGACGACACCTTGGCGTCGATATAATCTTTGTCGGAATTGGCGTTCATGCGGCGATCATCCGCCTCGCCATCGGCGCTGTCAACGCCCGCGCGGGCGCCGCTTGCGACCGATCAGGCCGCGACGTTCTGGGCCCAGGCCAGCGCCGACAGGTGGGCCTTGTTGACCTCTTCCGGGCTCAGCTTGAGGGAGGCGGCCAGCGAGGCCACCAGGTCGGAATTGAGTTCGCAGGCCTCGGCCAGCGCCAGGTAGGGCCCGTACTTGCCGCTGCGCGTCAGCAGCGCGGCGACCACGTCGTCGGACAGCTGGATGTTGGCCAGCACCTCCTCCATGGCGATGCCCAGCAGCCGGTCCAGCAGCGAGAACATGCCCGCCACGAAAACGTTTTCCGCCTCGCCCTTGCCCAGCGCCGCCAGCGCCAGCAGCTCGGCCAGGCGGCCGCGCACCACCGCCGTCTCCAGCAGCACCGGCGAATAGCCCGAGGTGCTGGCCGTGGCCAGCAGCAGGGTCAGCCAGCGGTACAGCGGCGTGTAGCCCAGCAGCGTCAGCGCCTGCTTGAGCGACTGGATCTCGCGCCCGGCGCCGAAGCCGGCCGAGTTGATGAAGCGCAGCAGCTTGTAGGACAGCGTGGCGTCGCGCTTGAGCACCGCCTCCAGCTGCGGCAGGTCGGCGTTCTGGCGCACCATCTGCATCAGCTGCATGATGATGGTCTGCGCCGGGTTCATGCCCTTGCTGTCGCTGCTGGGGCGCGGCGTCAGGTGCAGCTTGCCGACGAAGGCGTTCAGGCCGAGCGCGGCGCAGGCGTCGAAATCGGCCCAGTTGCTGACCGGACGCGCCACCATCGCCACCGCCGACTGCTTCAGCGCCGCATAGGCGCGCGCCTGGCTGCCGACGTCGGCGCCGGAGAAGCGCACTTCCACGTACGAGGCGATGGTCGGCAGGCGGGCGCCGATGCGGGCCAGGTCGGCCTCGCGCAGCAGGATGCCGACGCCGCCGGCGCGCAAGGCTTGCACGGCGGCCAGCGTGTCGGGCCGGGCCAGTTCGGAGGTTTTGATCGACAGCACGGTGCGTTCCGGCGGCAGCTGGTGCAGCGCGTCGGTCGACAGCATGGCCGGCACCGCTTCGAGGAACAGGGTCTTGTCGCGCAGCAGCCAGTTGTCGTCGCCGTCGACCATCTGGCCGGCGACGAAGGCCAGCAGCAATTCGAGTTCGGCCGGCGTGGACGGGGCCGCGCCCTGCCGTTGCCAGCAGAGTTCATACCCAACCACACGCTGCTTGGGGTCGAGCAGCGGCTCACGGACGAGGAAATTGGTTTGATGCATGATGCTCGTATCGGAGTAGGCCCGCGGCGAACGGGCCGGTACAGATCAGAAGCCCAGACTATCCAGCAAGTCGTCCACCTGCTCCTGGTCAGCCACCACGTTCTCGCGGGTCGGATCGATTTGCGGTCCGTTCAGCAAGCCGTTGTCGATTTCCTTCTTCATCTGCTCGGGCGCAAAGTCGATCAGCATCTGCACCAGCTGCTTTTCGAGGTTCTGCGCGATCGAAGTGACCTTCTTGATCACCTGTCCGGTCAGGTCCTGGAAGTCCTGCGCCATCATGATGTCCATCAGATGCGCCTTGGTCTGCGAGGTCCCGGCCGATGCGCCGTCCAGCGCGGCGACGGTTTGCTGCGCCAGCGCGCGCCACTGCGCGTCCGAGGCGCCGGCCGCCAGCAGGCCGTTCCACGAAGCGCTCAATTGCCTGGCGTCGCCGGCGATCTGGTCCTGCAAGGGACTGGCGGCGTCGGTGGCGTTCAACACCTTCTGCGCCGCGTCTTCGCTCAGGCGCGCCACGTAGTCCAGCCGGTCGCGCGCGTCCGGGATGTCCGACGCCGCTTTTTCGATCAACTTATCCAGTCCCAGGCCGCGCAGGCTTTCATGCAGGGCGCGCGTCATGTGACCGATGCGCGACAAGAACTCTTCATTCGGCTCCACCGCAGCCGCGATGGCGCCGCCTTGTTGCTCAACCATCATCAAGCTCCGAGCTTCTCGAAGATCTTGTTCAGCTTTTCATCCAGCGTGGCGGCGGTGAACGGCTTGACCACGTAGCCGTTGGCGCCGGCCTGGGCCGCCGCGATGATGTTTTCCTTCTTGGCTTCGGCGGTCACCATCAGCACCGGCAGCTTGGCCAGCGCGGGATCGGCACGAATGTTCTGCAACATCGTCAGACCGTCCATATTCGGCATGTTCCAGTCGGACACGACGAAGTCGAACGTTTCGGCGCGCAGCTTGGCCAGCGCCATCACGCCGTCTTCGGCCTCGTCGACATTGGCATAACCCAGTTCTTTTAACAGATTCCGGACAATGCGGCGCATCGTCGAAAAATCGTCAACGACTAAAAATTTCATCTTTGGATCAGCCATGAATTACTCCGTTGTTTCTCTACGCGGTGGTTGTTAATAAGTTCTACGTGCCAGCAAGTTGTAGGATAGCATTTTCGTTGCTTTAAGGCGAACAAAGTAGCAGTAAAACGTCACACTTGACGATTTAAAGCTTTTTAGACCCGCAATGCGCGCATGCCGTGCGCCGCCAGGTAGCCCAGCACCATGCCGGGCAGCGCTTGCAAGGCGCCCACCTCATGGGCGGCGCCGATGGCGATCGCCTCGCGCGGCATGCCGAACACCACGCAGCTGGCCTCGTCCTGGGCGAAATTATACGCCCCCGCCCCCTTCATCTCCAGCATGCCGGCCGCGCCGTCCTTGCCCATGCCGGTCAGGATCACGCCGACCGCGTTCTTGCCGGCGCACTGGGCGGCCGAACGGAACAGCACGTCGACCGAGGGCCGGTGGCGGTTGACCGGCTCGGCCTGGTCGATCCTGGTCATGTAGTTGGCGCCGCTGCGGGTCAGGTACAGGTGCGAGTGGCCGGGCGCGATGTAGGCGTGGCCGGGCAGCACCCGCTCGTTGCCGGCCGCTTCCTGCACCGAGATCTTGCACAGCGAATCGAGGCGCTTGGCGAACGAGCGCGTGAAGCCCTCCGGCATGTGCTGGGTGATCAGGATGCCGGGGCAGTCGGACGGCATCTGCATCAGGAATTCGCGGATCGCCTCGGTGCCGCCGGTGGAGGCGCCGATGATGATCAGCTTCTCCGACGAGGTCAAGGGATTGCGCAGCTGCGGCAGCGGCGCCTGTCCTTCGGCGCCGGGCTGCGGCAGGGTGCGGGCCCGCACGCGCGCCTTGGAGGCGGCGCGGATCTTGTCGGTGATGAGCTCGGTGTACTCGCGCATGCCGGCCTGGATCGAGATCTTCGGCTTGGTGACGAAGTCGACCGCGCCGAGCTCCAGCGCGCGCATGGTGATCTCCGAGCCGCGCTCGGTCAGCGAGGACACCATCACCACCGGCATCGGCCGCAGCCGCATCAGTTTTTCCAGGAAATCGAGGCCGTCCATCTTCGGCATCTCGACGTCCAGGGTCAGCACGTCGGGGTTGGTTTGCTTGATCAGCTCGCGCGCGACCAGGGGGTCGGGGGCCGCGCCCACCACTTCCATGTCGGGCTGGCTGTTGATGATCTCGCTCATCACGCTGCGGATCAGCGCGGAGTCGTCGACGATCAGGACTTTGATCTTCATAAAATGCTGCTTTCCGGGCAAAAGGCCCTGACTACACTCTCAAATAAGTTAAAACAGGTCGATCTCGCCGCCCACCGGCGCCTTCTTCAGGCGGCTGGCGTACTCGATCTCGCGCTTGGCCAGCGTGTCGTTGTGGGTCTGCATCAGCTTCTTGACCAGCACCTTGCCGCTGCGCGGGAAGAAATACACCTTGCGCGGGTGGATGTCGTTCAAGTCCTCGGCCACCACGCGGATTTTCTCGACCTTGAGGAAGTTCAGCACGAAGGCGGCGTTGCGCTCGCCGACGTTGATGGCGGTGAAGCCTTTCAGCACCGCGCCGCCGCCGAACACCTTGGCCTCCATGTTCTCGCGCTTGGCGCCGGCCTTGAGCAGGTCGTTGATCAGGATTTCCATCGCGTAGGTGCCGTAGCGGGCCGAGGCCGACACCGGGCTGTTGGTGTCGCTGCCGCCGTCGGGCAGCATGAAGTGGTTCATGCCGCCCAGGCCGGTGACGCGGTCGCGGATGCAGGCCGACACGCAGGAACCGAGCACGGTCACGATCAACATGTCCTTGTTGGTGAAGTAATACTCGCCCGGCAGGATCTTGGCGGCTTCACAGTCGAACGTTCTATCGAAATATACGTTCGTGGCAAATTGTTCGAGGTCCATGTTTTACTCTCATGTGCGTTGCGATGCTTTGAGGGCAGCGCCACGGTGTTGTTCGTCCAGCTCGTACACCGTCTTGCCGCGTAGTTTGAGCGACTCCGACACGTAGAGGAAATTCTCCGAGTGGCCCGCGAACAGCAGGGCGTCCGGTTTCATCAGCGGGACAAAGCGGGACAGTATTTTACGCTGCGTGGCTTTGTCGAAGTAAATCATGACGTTGCGGCAAAAGATCACGTCGAACTGGCCGCTCAGCGGCCAACTGTCGGCCAGCAGGTTGAGCGGCTTGAAGGTGATCATGTTGCGCAGCTCGGGCCGCACGCGGGCCATGCCCTCGCGGTCGCCCTTGCCCTTGAGGAAAAAGCGGCGCGAGCGCTCGGGCGACATCTTCTCCAGCCGGTCCATCGTGTAGACGCCGTTGGCGGCCGTGGCCAGCACATTGGTGTCGATGTCGGTGGCGATGATGTGGCAGTTGGGCGTGAGCGTGTTGAAGGCCTCGCACACGGTCATGGCGATCGAGTACGGTTCCTCGCCGGTCGAGCTGGCCGAGCACCAGATGGTGATCGGTTCGCGCTTGTGCTTGATGTGCTCGGCGAGCAGCGGAAAGTGGTGCGCCTCGCGGAAGAACGAGGTCAGGTTGGTGGTCAGCGCGTTGGTGAACGACTCCCATTCCTCGCCCAGGCGGCCGGCTTCGAGGTCGTCGAGGTACTTGCCGAACGAGCCGATGCCGGTGGCGCGCAAACGCCGCGCCAGGCGGCTGTACACCATCTCTTGCTTGCTGTCGGCCAGCGAGATGCCGGCCCGCTTGTAGATCAGGCCGCGGACGCGTTCGAAGTCCTTGGCGTTGAAATCAAACTCTTTGACGGTGTCTTTGGTTTGCGGCATATGTTAAACCTCTCATCTGTCACTACTAACATTGCCCGCGCCGCCGTCATTCCCGCGCAGGCGGGAATCCATACTCAGCATGGGTTCCCGCCTGCGCGGGAACGACGTGGTAACGATTAAAACTCTTCCCACTCGTCGCCGGCGGCCGGCGCGGCGCTGGCCAGCTTCTTGGGCGCGGCCGGCTTGGCGGCCGCCACCGCCGGGCGCGCGGCCGGGCGGCTGCCCGCCGCCGGCGCCGGACGCGGCGCCGGCACGGCCGCGCGGGCGGCCGGACGGCGGCCGTCGTCCTGGTTCAGCTTGAAGATGCTGACCGCCTGCGCCAGCAGCTCGGCCTGTTCCTGCATGCTCTCGGCGGCGGCGGCGGCCTGCTCCACCAGCGCGGCGTTCTGCTGGGTCATCTCGTCCATCTGGGTGATGGCCTGGTTGACTTCCTCGATGCCGTTGCTCTGTTCCTGGGTGGCGGCGGTGATCTCGCCCATGATGTCGGCCACCTGGCGGATCGAGGTGACGATCAGGCCCATGGTCTGGCCGGCCTCGTCGACCAGCTTGCTGCCGGCGTCGACCTTGTTGACCGAGTCGCCGATCAGTTCCTTGATTTCCTTGGCGGCGCCGGCCGAGCGCTGCGCCAGGTTGCGCACCTCGGAGGCGACCACCGCGAAGCCGCGGCCCTGCTCGCCCGCGCGGGCCGCCTCGACGGCCGCGTTCAAGGCCAGGATGTTGGTCTGGAACGCGATGCCGTCGATCACGCCGATGATGTCGACGATCTTGCTGGAGCTGGCCTTGATCGAGCCCATGGTCTCGACCACCTGCGAGACCACGGCGCCGCCCTTTTCCGCCACCGACGACGCGGTCACGGCCAGCTGGTTGGCCTGGCGGGCGTTGTCGGCGTTCTGCTTGACGGTGGAGGTCAGTTCCTCCATCGACGAGGCGGTCTCCTCGAGCGAGCTGGCCTGCGACTCGGTGCGCGCCGACAGGTCGGCGTTGCCGGAGGCGATTTCCTGCGAGGCCGTCGAGATCAGCTCGGTGCCGGTGCGGACGTCGCCGACGGTCTTGGCCAGGCTGTCGTTCATGTCCTTGAGCGCCTGCAGCAGTTCGCTGGTCTCGTCCCGGCCTTCGACCTGGACTTGCGAGGTCAGCTCGCCGGCCGCCACTTTCTGCGCCACTTCGACCGCGCCCGACAGCGGCACCGTGATCGAGCGGGTGATGACCATGGCGCACACCACGCCCAGCGCCACGGCCACCGCGCCGAGCACGAACAGCACCATCATCAGGCTGCGGTCGGCGGTGACGGAACCGTCCATCACGTCCTTGGCGTTGGCGCGCTGCATGTCGACCAGCTTGTTGATCAGGGCCAGGGTCTGCTGGTTGAGCGGGTCGATGCGGCCGGAAATGACCTTGGCCGCGCCTTCGCTGTTAAACGCCAGCACCTGGCCGATGGCTTCCTTGAAGGCCTTGTCGACGTCGACGTCGAGCGCGGCGATGTCGGCCAGCGCCTTCTTCTCGGCGTCGTTCAGGCCGAGCGCCTTGAGGTCGGCCAGCGCCTTGTCGTAGCGGGCGCGCTGGTCCTTGACCTTCTGCTCTTCCTTCTGCATCAGGCTGACGTCCGATTGCAGGCCGATGTTGCGCATGGCGATGCCGGTCTCGAGCATCGAACTCTTCATCGCGCCGGCCTGCAGGTTCTTGGCGTTGGACAGCTCCAGGCCGGCGGTCAGCTTGCTCTTGTTGCTGTAGTTGAGGTAGTTGGTCATCAAGACCATCGCCACCAGGATCGCCAGGATGCTGCCGAAGCCGATGCGCAGTCGTGCGCCAATTTTGAAGTCGCGTAAATTCATGTTGTTTTCTCCCCTATGCTGTCTGTTCTATCGTCCGCCGGGAACTGCCTGCGGACCCCGTTATTGTGTGGGTGGCTGGGCGCGCACTCTGTTGGGCGCTGCCGTGCTGCGGTTGCGGCGTGGCTTAGGCCGCGATCTGTTCCATCAAGCCCATCTCGGCGCTCGACATCAGCTTGTCGATGTTCACCAGGATCAGCATACGCTCATCAATGGTGCCCAGTCCAATCATGTAGTCGGAACTGAAGGCGGTGCCCATTTCCGGCGCCGGCTTGACCTGTTCGGGCGTGAGCGTGGTCACGTCCGACACCGAGTCGACCACCATGCCGACGATGCGCCCGCCGATGTTGAGGATGATGACCACGGTGAACTGGTCGTACACCGGTTCGCCCAGGTTGAACTTGATGCGCATGTCGACCACCGGGATGATGATGCCGCGCAGGTTGATCACGCCCTTGATGAAGGCGGGGGCGTTGGCGATCCGGGTCACCGTTTCGTAACCGCGGATTTCCTGCACCTTGAGGATGTCGATGCCGTATTCCTCCGAACCGAGCGTGAAGGCCAGGTATTCGTGGCCGGCGATCTCGTTGGCCCCGGTGGTTAGTACGTCTGCCATGATGGTTTCCTTGGTGGGATTAGCTAAAAATCTGTTCGTCAGCGAGCTGGCGGGATGAGCGTATCAGGGCGGCGACGTCGAGGATCAGCGAGACGCCGCCGTCGCCCAGGATGGTGGCGCCGGAAATGCCGGCCACCTTGCGGTAATTCGATTCGAGGTTCTTGACCACCACCTGCTGCTGGCCGACCAGGTCGTCGATGAACAGGCCGGCCTTGCGGCCGTCGGTCTCGATGATGACCACGATGCCCTGGCAGGGGTCGGTGTAGCGCGGGGCGATGCCGAACATCTGGTACAGCGGCACCAGCGGCAGGTATTCGCCGCGCACCTTGATGACCCGGCCCTTGCCGGAGATTTCCTTGACGTCTTCCGGCGCCGGCTGCAGCGACTCGATGACAAAGCCCAGCGGCAGGATGTAGACCTCCTCGCCGACCCGGATCGACATGCCGTCCAGGATCGCCAGGGTCAGCGGCAGCGAGATCGAGATGGTGGTGCCGAAGCCCTTGGCCGAGCGGATGTCGACCACCCCGCCCATGGCGGTGATGTTGCGCTTGACGACGTCCATGCCGACCCCGCGGCCGGAGACGTCGGTGACCTGCTCGGCGGTCGAGAAGCCGGGCGCGAAGATCAGCTGCCAGACCTCGGCGTCGCTCATGTTTTCGTGCAGCGCCAGGCCGCTCTGCTCGGCCTTGGCCAGGATCTTCTCGCGGTTCAGGCCGCCGCCGTCGTCCGACACTTCGATGATGATGTTGCCGCCCTGGTGGGAGGCCGACAGGAACAGCCGGCCGGCGTCGCTCTTGCCGCCGGCGCGGCGCACCTCGGGCATCTCGATGCCGTGGTCGATCGAGTTGCGCACCAGGTGGGTCAGCGGATCGACAATGCGCTCGATCAGGCCCTTGTCGAGCTCGGTCGCGGCGCCGTTGGTGATGAAGTCGACCTTCTTGCCCAGCTTGGCCGCCAGGTCGCGCACCATGCGCGGGAAGCGCGAGAACACGAAGTCCATCGGCATCATGCGGATCGACATCACCGCTTCCTGCAGGTCGCGGGTGTTGCGGGTCAGCTGGCTGACGCTGTTCAACAGGCGCTCGTGCACCATCGGGTCGAGCGTGTCGACGCGCTGCTCGATCATCGCCTGCGTGATGACCAGCTCGCCCACCAGGTTGATCAGCTGGTCGACCTTCTCGATCGACACCCGGATCGACGACGATTCGGCGCCGGGGCCGGCCCCGCCCCCGCCCCCGCCCTTCTCTTCCTTCTTGGCGGTTTTCTTTTCCTCGTCGGCGGCGGCCTGCTGCACCGCCGGCGCCTCGATGACGATGCCGGCGGCGGCGCGGATCTGCTCGACAGGCTGGAAGAAGCCATAGCCCTGGGCGTCCTCGCTGCCGGCCTGGGCGGCGGCGCGGATCTCGTCGAGCGGCTGGAAGAAGCCGTAGCCCTGCGCACCGCCGGCGGCGGCCGGATGCAGCTCGGCCTGGTCGAAGAAGCCGTAGCCGAGGTCCTGCTCGACCTTGGAGCGCTCGGCGTTTTCCAGGCGCGCCTGCCTGGCGTCCAGCGCCGGCAGCTCGGTCACCACCATGTCGTCCGGGTTGAGCACGAAGGAGCAGATGGCGATGATGTCGTCCAGGCTCTCGTGGGTGGTGACCACCATGGCGTTGCGCTCCTGGTCGAGCGGCGTGATGGCCACATGGCCCATCAGGCCCAGCTCGGCGCCCAGCGCGGTCACCTCGCGGTGCACCATGACCGGCAGTTCGAGCCGGTAGCGGCGTCCGCCGCTGTGGTCGACCACCTTGGCCTCGGCCGCGTGGAACGACGGCGCCACGGCGGCCATGGCCGCCAGCGGCACGTCCTGCGCCAGCGACTGCAGCATCATGCGCACGTCGCCGACCGCGTCCTGGTCGACCGTGCTGCCGTGGCGGTGGCCGTCGAGCTGCATCTTGAGGATGTCCTTGGCCGCCAGGAAGGCGTCCACGTGCTCCGAGGTCAGCGCCATCTCGCCCTTGCGCACGCGGTCGAGCAGGGTCTCGAGGATGTGGGTCACCTCGGTCATGTCGGTCACGCCGAACGTGGAGGCGCCGCCCTTGACGGAATGGGCGGTGCGGAAGATCGCGTTGAGGTCTTCGGCGTCCGGCTGCGCGACGTCGACCGCCAGCAGCAGGCGCTCCATTTCAGCCAGCAGTTCCTCGGCCTCATCGAAAAAGACCTGGAAGAACTGGCTTATATCGATGGTCATGGGGATACTCCGTAAGTTTCGCTCAGCTTCATTGCATGCGCCTTATCAGCCGATGACCTTCTTCACCACCTCGATGAGCCGCTGCGGATCGAAAGGCTTGACCAGCCAGCCATTGGCGCCGGCGGCGCGGCCCTTGGCTTTCATCTCGTCGGACGATTCGGTGGTCAGCATCAGGATGGGGGTCTTCTGGTAGGTCGGCAGTTCGCGCAGCAGCTTGATCAGCTGCAAGCCGTCCATGCGCGGCATGTTCTGGTCGGTCAGCACCAGGTCGACGCTTTGCAGCTTGGCTTTTTCCAGGCCGTCCTGGCCGTCCACCGCTTCCACCACCAGGTAGCCGGCGGCCTTCAGGCTGAAGGCCACCATCTGGCGCAGGGAACTGGAATCATCAACTGCAAGTATTGTCTTGGCCATCTTTGCTCTCACTCATTAAATGCGGGACACGCGCCCCGTTTGTATCAATCGGCAGGTTGCGGCGTTCAGAATAATTCGATGTCGCCGCTCTCCAGGTGTTGTTGGCTGACGGCCTTGCGCAGCACGCTGCGCAGCTCCAGGCTCTGGATCGCCAGCGCCATGCTGACCTTGCCCAGCAGCGCGACGATTTCCTCGTTGTCGCTCTCGGGCAGCATCTCGGCGCCGTGCGCGCCCAGGGTGCCGAGGAATTCGCGCAGGCCGGTCACCCGCTTGAGCGTGCGGTCGAGCAGCTGGCTGGTCATGTCCTGGAATTGCAGGCTGGTGATGGCGGCGTTGACATAGCCGCCCACCTGGCCCTGCAGGGCTTCGAGCTGGCTGCGCTGCTCGGGCGTGGCGGTGCCGCCGTCGAGCAGCAGCTGGATCGTCGCTTGCTCGGCCTCGACCGCCTGATGGATGGCCATGAAGTTGAAGGACAGCTTTTCGATCGCCTCCTCCAGCAGCAGGCCGGTCTGGATCAGGTCGGTCTCGACTTCGGTCAAATGCTTGCGCCCATGGTCAGACACGCCCGACAACAGGCGCTTTACATGTGAGCCCAGGATTTTTTTTCTCGTCATAACAGTCTCGTTGTTCCGCTTGTCTTACAACTGCTGGATTGCACCCGCCTACTTGCGCACCGGCGGTCCGGCCGGCGCCGGCGCCGCGGCGGCGCCCGTCGCTGGCGACTGGCCCTCGTCCGCGCCCACGTCGAGCTGGCGGGCGCCGTCGCGCATCACGTTTTCCTCGGTGCGCTTGTTCATCACGATGATGCTGATGCGGCGGTTGATCGGGTTGAACGGATCGGCCTTGTCCAGGTTGGCGGCCGAGGCCAGCCCCACCACCCGCAGCACCTTGTTGTCGGCCATGCCGCCGGCGATCAGCTCGCGCCGCGAGGCGTTGGCGCGGTCGGCCGACAATTCCCAGTTGCTGTAGCCGGCGTCGCTCAGGTAGGGCGTCGAGTCGGTGTGGCCGGACAGGCCGATCTTGTTGGGCACCTCGTTCAGCACGAAGCCGATGGCGTGCAGGATCTCGCGCGTGTACGGCTGCAGCTCGGCCTTGGCCAGCGCGAACATCGGGCGGTTCTGCTCGTCGACGATCTGGATCCGCAAGCCTTCGCTGGTGATGTCGAGCAGCAGCTGCTCCTTGTACTTCCTGAGCAGCGGATTGGCCTCGATCTGGGCTTCGATCTTTTCCTTGAGCGCCTTCAGGCGCTGGTTTTCCTCGGCTTCCAGCGCGGCCTTGGCGGCAGTCAGGTTGAAGGTCTTCTTGATCGCCGGATCGTCGCTGGCCTTGACCTGGCCGTCGCGCCGGGTCAGGTCCTTGCCGCCGCCGGGGATCACCGACGAGCTGTCGCCGCTGCCCGAGCCGCCCTGCAGCGCCACCTTGAGCGGCGTCTTGAAGTATTCGGAAATGCCGTTGAGATCGCCCTTGGTGGTCGAGCCGAGCAGCCACATCAGCAGGAAGAAGGCCATCATCGCCGTCACGAAATCGGCGTACGCGATCTTCCAGGCGCCGCCGTGGTGGCCGCCGCCGCCCTGCTTGATGCGCTTGACGATAATCGGCCGCAAGCCTTCTTCAGCCATGGCGATTCCTTATGGTTGCTGCGGCGCCGCCTGTCATGGGCGCGCTCACTTGGCCTTCGATTTCTTGATGTGGTCTTCCAGCTCGGCAAAGCTGGGGCGCTCGGTCGAATACAAGACCTTGCGGCCGAACTCCACCGCCAGCGCCGGCGCGTAGCCGTTCAGGCTGGCCAGCAGGGTGACCTTGACGCACTGGTACATCTTGGTCGACTCATCCAGCTTTTGTTCCAGCAGGCTGGCCAGCGGACCGACGAAGCCGTAGGCCAGCAGGATGCCGAGGAAGGTGCCGACCAGCGCGTGCGCGATCAGGATGCCCAGCTCGGCCGGCGGCAAGCCCACCGATTCCATCGTATGCACCACGCCCATCACCGCCGCCACGATGCCGAAGGCCGGCATGCCGTCGCCCAGCTTGGCCAGCGCATGCGCCGGCACCGCGTGCTCGTGGTGGTGGGTCTCGATCTCGTTGTCCATCAGGTTCTCGATCTGGAACGCATCCATATTGCCCGACACCATCAGGCGCAGGTAGTCGGTCATGAACTCGACGATGTGGTGGTCCTCCAGCACGCTGGGATACTTGCTGAACAGCGGGCTCTGGTCCGGGCTGTCGATATCGCCTTCGATCGACATCAAGCCTTCCTTGCGCACCTTGGACAGCACGTCGAACAGCAGCGACATCAGCTCCATGTACAAGTCCCTGGTGTAGCGCGAGCCCTTGAACAGGGTCGGGATCGCGGCCAAGGTGGCCTTGATCGCCTTGGCGTTGTTGCCGACCAGGAAGGCGCCCAGCGCGCCGCCGCCGATCATCACCAGCTCGAGCGGCTGCAACAGCGCGGCCAGGTGCCCGCCATTCATGGCGAAGCCGCCGAACACGCCGACGCAGACCACTACATATCCAATTATGACTAACAAAGTGCCCTGACTCCCCGGTATGAGCTCGGCCGGCCTCCACCTAACAATCGCCCGATTTCAATAAATTTACATGTAGAACTACAATAGCGTGACTAGGGGGGGGCGGGCAAGTGATTAACGCGAAATGATGCTTAAAAGTACCATATGTAGAGGGCATCCTCGGCCGCTGTGGCGCGGATGGTCCGGTCGGGCGCACGGGCGTCGATAGCGAATTCGTAGCTGGCCAGCATGGCGCCGGGGCGCATCTCGGCCGCCGCCTTGCGCCACAGGCCGGCCATCGCGGCCGGCGACAGATAGGCGAACACCAGGTCGTAGCGGCCGAAGTCGAGCCGCTCGTAGTCGCCCAGGGTGAAGCGGGCGCGGCTGCCGCCGGCGGCGGCGCGCAGCCGGCTGACCAGCCACGGCAGCGGCGCCAGCTCGATGCCGTGGCACTCGGCGTCCGGCCGCTGGCGCGCCAGGTACAGCACCAGCCCGCCCAGGCCGCTGCCGATGTCGATCACGCGCAGCGGCCGGCCGCCGGCCGCCGGCGGCAGGATTTGACGTACCGCATCCCAGACCGCCGGCGTGGACGGGTAGTACGGCACTTGCGTACGAAAAGTCGACCAATACCAGCCCAGCAACAACAGGAACACGGCAAGGAACAGCCACGGCGGCAGCTGCAGCGCCTGCGCGGCCAGCAGCGCGGGCGGAAACAGCAGCTGGATCGCGCGCCACCACGCGGCCAGGCCCAGCGTCCAGGTCAGGCCGGCCGCCAGCAGGCCCTGCACCACGGCCACGCTCCACAGACCGACCGGTAAACGGCAACTGGCCATCACATAGATGATGGCCAGCGTCAGCGGCGCGACGCCGCACTGGATCAGCAACGCCCGCACGGCGGGGGCGCGGGCGATGCGCCTCAGGTAGGGGTCGGGGCCGGGCCGGCTCACGCGGCCAGGGCGTCGGCGTCGCGCGCCTTCTTGGTCTTGCCGGCGCGCGAAGGCATGTGGCACAGGCCGCAGACGTAGCTGCCGTTCAAGTCCATGCAGTTGACCACGAACTTGCCCTGGCACTTGCCGCACGGGGCCAGCTCCAGCATCCTGCCGCTGAAGAAGCGCACCAGGGTCCAGGCGCGCGTCAGCGACAGCAGCGGCTCCTCGCCCGCTTCCGGCGGCATTTGCTCCAGGTACAGCTTGTAGGCCTTCATGACCGCCTCGATGCCGGTGGCGCCGGCGTGCTCGGTCAGGAACCGATGAATATTGATGAACAGCGAGGAATGAATGTTCGGCTGCCAGGTCAGGAACCAGTCGGTGGAGAACGGCAGCATGCCCTTCGGCGGCGACACGCCCTTCAACTCCTTGTACAGCTTGAGCAGGCGCTCGCGCGACAGCGACACTTCCGATTCGAGCAGCTGCAGGCGCGCGCCCAGCTGGATCAGTTCGATGGCCAGCTGGATTTCCTGGGCTTCCGTCACTACGCTCTTCTTTGACATGATCGGCTCCGGCTCGGGGTCAGGCGATTTCTTCGACGGCCTGGCCGGCCATCAGGATGGCGGCGTGCGACTGGGCCAGCACGCGGTCTTTATTGTAGTTGGTCAGCATCGACAGGATGGCGCTGTCGTCGAAGCGGAAGCGGGCCAGCATCATGTTGCCGCCTGCCAGCTTGAGAATTTGCGCGTTGCTCATGCCTTCGATCAGCTCGGCGATGTCGGCGGCGATGCCAAGGCGGAAGATCGCGGTGACTTTGTCGGCGCGTATCATCTGCTGGGCCAACATCAGGTAGCTCAGGTTGGCGTCGCGAATTTCAGCCATCATATCGTTAGCGGTCATTTCCATCTCCTAGTCCGTTATCTGCACTGCGGAACACATTTGCGTTTCCAGTGAGATACATTCTGCGGGAGCAACAAAAATACGAGTAGAGGAGGTTCTCCGTATTTTCCGTCCGGAAATAGCGGACACGACCCGTCGGTGTTTGTCTGACAAACACTCGCAGATCGCTCATCCACGCCCTTGCGGCGCAGGCTTTGTAGGGGTCCAGTTCTTCAAAAAAGTCCTGTCATGAAACGAAAAATAGTGCAGTTCAGCGACTCTTTTTTGCTACATCTAACCCGGTTACGGCAGCAATTTGAGGAACTTTAGGGTTCCGGTGAAAATAATTTGAATTATTTTCGACTCCATCTTGCTACCCGATGGCGCTTTTCCGCTCATCATGAAACTGGTAACGGCAGCATTTTGGGGAACTTGAGGATTTTTTTGAAAAAAAACGAAAATAATTTAAAAAAACTCGCCGACCCAGCAAACATGCGGGTTTGCGGGCGGGCGGCGGCCCCGGTGCGGGGGCCGCCGGCGGGCTTTTCAGGTTACACTGGCAACTTATTGAAGCTTAAAGCATTCCACCACCTTGCAAGAAAGTTACATAATGACAACTCGCAACGACTGCCTGGACCGCGACGCGCACGATCCGCTCGCCGCCCTGCGCGACCAGTTCGACCTGCCCGCCCATGTGATTTATCTGGATGGCAACTCTTTAGGCGCCCGCCCCAGGGCCGCGCTGGCCCGCGCCCAGCAGGTGATCGCCCAGGAATGGGGCCATGACCTGATCCGCAGCTGGAACAGCGCCGGCTGGTTCGACTTGCCCAAGCGCCTGGGCAACCGCCTGGCCCCGCTGATCGGCGCCGCCGACGGCGAAGTGGTGGTCACCGACACCACCTCGGTCAACCTGTTCAAGGCGCTGGCCGCCGCGCTGCACATGCAGGCCACCGACCCGGCCCCGGCCCGACGCGAGCGCCGCGTGATCATCACCGAACGCTCCAACTTCCCCACCGACATCTACATGGCCCAGGGCCTGAGCGGCTGGCTGGAACGCGGCTACAGCGTCAAGCTGGTCGACAGCGTGGACGAACTGCCGGCCGCCATCGGCGCCGACACCGCCGTCGTCATGCTGACCCACGTCAACTACCGCAGCGGCTACCAGCACGATATGCGCGCCACCAGCGCGCTGGTGCACGCCGCCGGCGCGCTGGTGGTCTGGGATTTGGCGCACTCGGCCGGCGCGCTGCCGGTCGACCTCAACGCCGACGGCGCCGACCTGGCCGTCGGCTGCACCTATAAATACCTGAACGGCGGCCCCGGCTCGCCCGCCTTCATCTGGGTCCCGGCCAGGCACCAGGCGCGCTTCCGCCAGCCGCTGTCGGGCTGGTGGGGCCACGCCGCGCCGTTCGCCATGGCGCCCGACTTCGCCCCCGCCGACGGCATCGGCCGCGCGCTGTGCGGCACCCAGCCGGTGGTGTCGCTGGCGATGGTCGAATGCGGCCTGGACGTGTTCGGCCAGACCACGATGGCCGCCATCCGCGCCAAGTCGCTGGCCCTGACCGACCTGTTCATCGCGCTGGTCGAGCAGCGCTGCGCCGCTCATCGGCTGGGCCTGGTCACGCCGCGCGAGCACGCGCGCCGCGGCAGCCAGGTCAGCTTCACCCATCCGCACGGCTATGCGGTGATGGCGGCGCTGATCGCGCGCGGCGTCATCGGCGACTACCGCGAGCCGGCCATCATGCGCTTCGGCTTCACGCCGCTGTACACCAGCTATGCCGATGTCTGGGACGCGGTGGACATCCTGCGCGACATCCTGGACCGCCAGGACTACAACGTCGACGCCAAGCGCGATGCAGTAACCTAATAACGAGATAAACAATATGAGCGATACCAAAGACACCGCCAGCGGCTGCCCGATGCACGCCGCCGCGCCCGCCGCCGCCGATGCCCAATGGCACGGCGCGCAAATGGACTTCAGCAACAAGATGAGCTACGGCGACTATCTGGGCCTGGACCAGATACTCACCGCCCAGCATCCGCTGTCGCCCAACCACAACGAGATGCTGTTCATCGTCCAGCACCAGACCAGCGAACTGTGGATGAAGCTGATGCTGCACGAAATGCACGCGGTGCGCGCCCACCTGCAGTCGGACGACCTGGCCCCGGCCTTCAAGATGCTGGCCCGCGTGGCCCGCATCATGGACCAGCTGGTGCACGCATGGGATGTGCTGGCGACGATGACGCCGCCCGAATACACGGCCATCCGCCCCTACCTGGGCGCGTCGTCGGGCTTCCAGTCCTACCAGTACCGCGAGATCGAATTCATCCTCGGCAACAAGAACGCCGCCCTGCTCAACGTCCACACCACCGCGCCGGACGCCTTCGCCGTGCTGGACAAGGCGCTGCGCGAGCCGTCGGTGTACGACGAGGCGATCAAGCTGTTGGCCCGCAACGGCCTGCCGGTGTCCGCCGAACGCCTCGACGCCGACTGGACCCTGCCGACCGCCGCCGACGCGTCCGTCCAGAACGCGTGGCTGGAAGTCTACCGCGACCCGTCCCGCCACTGGGCGCTGTACGAACTGGCCGAGAAGCTGGTCGACCTCGAGACCGCGTTCCGCTTCTGGCGCTTCCGCCACGTCACCACGGTCGAGCGCATCATCGGCTTCAAGACCGGCACCGGCGGCACGGCCGGCGTCAGCTACCTGCGCAAGATGCTCGACGTGGTGCTGTTCCCCGAACTGTTCGCGCTGCGCACCGCCCTGTAAGATTGCCGCGGGAATACACACCATGGGTGCCCCCCCGCTCTCCTTCTAGCAAACCTGCTGAATTTTTTACTGAATCCTACTGAATTGAACTTCCTTGGGCTGCTTCGGTCTAACTCAGTAGATCCAAGCAAAATTCAGTAGATTTCAGCAAGGAGAACAGCATGGTTGCTACAACGAGTGTGAATGTCTCACCCAATACCGTGCTCGCGCTGATGGAGCGCTTGCGCGAGACCGGAGCGAGCATCGATCCGGCCGAAGCGGTCGATGCCGCGATACGCCTTTGGCTCGCCACATCGGGCCATGCACCAGACGCCGCACCGCGCGGCTACCAATGGAAAACGCTGTTCCTGCCCGAGGGCACATGGCTGCGCATGGCCTATCGTGGCGACCATGAATACGCCATCGTCGAAGGCGACCGCATCATGTACAAGGGCCGCGCCATCTCGCCCAACCAGTTCGCCAGTGGCTACGCCGACAGCGTGCGCAACGCATGGCAAGACGTCTCCCTCCGCATGCCCGGCAAAAAGCACTGGAAATTGGCCGGTGTGCGCCGCCGCGAACTGGCGCGCGCAGCAGCAGTAACGCCCACGCCCGCTGCCGCAAGCGCTCCAGCCATCGCACCAACCCCACTCGTCGCCAGTGCGCCATGCGTGGCGCCGCCCCTGCCCCGCAACACCGGCCCCGGCCAAGGCTGGACGGAGCCCGAACGCAGAAAATTCCGCTTCCGACTCGAAGACGTCGCATTCAATTGAAGACAATTGTCCACGCTTGCGCATACTGCCAGCGCCGGCATGTATCACGCCCCCGGCCGAGGTAAGATAAAAACCATCTTATCCAGCAAGGACAACGCATGGACTACGAAGTACTGACCCTGGCCGGCCTGTGGAACTCCGGTCCCGCCCACTGGCAAACGCAGTGGGAAGGCAGGCATCCCGGCTGGCTCCGCGTGCCGCACCGCGACTGGGAAACCCCGGACCGCGACGACTGGGTGGCCGACCTCGACGCCGCCATCGCCCGCTGCAAGCGCCCGCCGGTGCTGGCCGCGCACAGTCTGAGCTGCTCGCTGGTGGGCCGCTGGGCCGCCTCCGGCTCGGCGCTGACAATCGCCGGCGCCTTGCTGGTCGCCCCCAGCGACACCGACGCCCCCAGTTATCCCGACTGCACCACCGGCTTCCAGCCCATGCTGCTGGCGCGCCTGCCCTTCCCCAGCCTGGTGATCGCCAGCAGCGACGACCAGTACGTCAGCCCGCAGCGCGCCCGCCAGTTCGCGCAAGCCTGGGGCAGCGACTACGTCGAGATCGGCAACGCCGGCCACATCAACGGCGACGCCGGCTACGGCCCCTGGCCCGAAGGCGAACAAATGCTGCTCGATTTCTGCGCCAGACTGCAACGCTGACGGAACTCCGGCGCCGCTCCGCCCTCTAACCTGCTACACGCACCCTGGAGGGAAGAATATGAACCAATATCTGCGCAATGGCACGGCCGCCGCCGGCCTGCTGCTCACCGTCATGACGGCCAGCGCCGCCAACTACACCGCCATCCTCACCGGCCCCGGTGAATCGCCGCCCGACAGCTCGACCGGCGTGGGCGCGGCGGTGGTCCGCTTCGATCCCGCCAGCCACTTCCTGGAAGTGGACGTCGCCTTCGGCGGCCTGCTCGCCCCCAGCACCGCCGCGCACATCCACTGCTGCACCGCCACGCCGGACAGCGGCACCGCCGGCATCGCCACGGCAACACCGACCTTCGGCGGCTTCCCGCTGGGCGTGACCAGCGGCGCCTATTCCAACACCTACGACACTTCGTTATTGGCCAGCTGGAACCCGGCCTTCATCGGCAGCCACGGCGGCACCACGGCCGGCGCCGAATCGGCCTTCGCCGCCGGCCTGGCCGGCGGCGTAGCCTATCTCAACATCCACAGCAGCCTCTACCCCGGCGGAGAAATACGCGGCTTCCTGACGGCCGCTGCCCCGCCGGTGCCCGAACCGGCCATGTTCGGCATGCTGGGGCTGGGCGTGCCGGCCGTGCTGCTGATGGCGCGGCGCCGCCGCAAAACGTGACTAAGGGCTCGCGCCAACCAGCGGCAGCTCGATATAACTGTCGTGATACACCCGCTGGGTCGCCTTCCTGTAGTCGGACGGCTGGGCATAGAAGATAGTCGGCACGAAGGTCTGCGGGTTGCGGTCGTACAGCGGGAACCAGCTGGACTGCACCTGCACCATGATGCGGTGGCCCGGAAGGAACACATGGTTGGCGGTCGGCATGGCGAAGGTGTAGGGCAAGGCCGTGTTGGCCGCGATCGGCCGGGCCGTCTCCAGGCTCTCGCGGTAGCGGCCACGGAAGATGTCGGCCGACACCATCAGCTGGTAGCCGCCCATCTCCGGCTGCGCCGCCACCAGGTCCGGATAGACGTCGATCAGCTTGACGACCCAGTCGGCGTCGCTGCCGCTGGTCGAGGCCAGCAGGTGCGCCACCGGTTCGCCGCTGATCTTCACTGGCGCCGTCAGCACCTCGCTCGTGTAGCTCAGCACATCGGTGCGGCCGGACGCCTCGCGCTGGTCGTCCACCAGCCAGCGCGGCCAGGTCTGGCCCTTGGCCTCGTCATAGCCGTACGGCGCGATCGGCCGCGCGCGGAACGGCACCGGCTTGGCCGGATCGGACACATATTCGTCGAAGGCGCCGCGCTGCGCCGGCACGGAGGCCGGCCGCGACGCCTGGTTGGTCAGGCTCAGCCGGGCATTGGCCGCCAGCTTCAAGGTGGCCGGCGCGATCGCGCAGCCGCTGACGCAGCCGCTCGGCCAGCTGTTGAGCGAACGCCATGTATTGCTGCCGGTCTCGAACGCCGACACCGGCGCAATATTAGCCACCAGCGCGCCCGCCGGCGCGTCGTCCTTCAGATAGCGGTCCAGGAAGGGCCGCAAGATCTCCTGCCGGAAGTGCAGCGCCGTGTCGCTGTTGAAGCGCAGCGGGCCCAGCCGGCTGCCGTCGCCGATGGCGCCGCCGTGGTCCCACGGCCCCAGCACCAGGAACACCTTGTGGTCCTTGTCCTGCGGCTTGATCGCCTTGTACACCGCGATGGCGCCATAGATATCCTCGGCATCCCACAGGCTGTGCACCAGCAGGGTCGGCACCGTGACCGGCTGGCGCGCCAGGATCTGGTCCATCGCCTGCGCGCTCCAGAACGGGTCATAGCTCGGATGGGCGACCATCTTGCGCCAGAAGCCGCTCTGCTCCAGCCCGCGCCGGCGCGCCAGCTCGCCCGCCGAGCCGGCGCGGAGAAAGGTGTCGTAATCGTCGAAATGGCTGTTATACCACTTGGCCTCGTTGCGCCGCGTGACCACCTGCTCCAGCACATACGACAGGTTGATCTGGCGGAACGCGCCGTTGTGGAACCAGTCGTCGCCGCGCCAGCCGTCCACCATCGGGTTCATCGGCACCGCCACCTTCAGCGCCGGATGCGGATGGACCAGCGCCATCAGCGGCAGGAAGCCGTCGTAGGAAATGCCGATGATGCCAACCTTGCCATTGGTCTCGGGGATATTCTTGACCAGCCACTCGATGGTGTCCCAGGTGTCGGTGGCGTGGTCGACCGGCGTCGGATTGAGCGCGCTGCCGCTCAGCGGCCGGTTCATCACATAGTCGCCCTCGGAGCCGTACTTGCCGCGCACGTCCTGCACCACGCGGATATAGCCGCCCTCGACGATGACGTCGGCCGCGTTGTCGTAGCCCTGCAGCATGGACTCCATCTGCGCGCTCTCGTTATGGCTGGTCAGCTCGCCCGCGTTGTAGGGCGTGCGCGTCAGCAGGATGGGCGCGTTGCGCGCCTTGCGCGGCACGATGATCACGGTGTTGAGCCTGACGCCGTCGCGCATCGGTATCATCACGCTGCGCTTGACGTAGTCGAGCCCGTCGATCGGCGCCTTGAACTCGTCCGGCGTCTCGCTGGGCAGTGCGGGATAAAGGGGGGCGGCCGCCACGCCCGGCGTCGACGCCGGCAACTGGGCCAGAACGGCGGGAGCGGAAACGACAAGGGCGCCAGTCAGCGCCCAAAGGATTTTTTTCATGTACATCCCGGAAGTGTGCCTATGAGCCCCCAACATAGCACAACTCGTCATTCCCGCGAAGGCGGGAATCCATGGAACGCCTCCGAAGCCGCGCCGGCATGGACTCCCGCTTGCGCGGGAGCGACCGCAACTTACTTGCCGGCCCCGTTCAGCAGCATCTCGTTCAGACGCTTGACGAAGGTGGCCGGATCGCTCAGCGAACCGCCTTCGGCCAGCAGCGCCTGGTCGAACAGGATGTTGGCCCAGTCGCTGAAGGAACTGCCAGCTTCCTCGTACTTCAGGCGCGTCACCAGCGGGTGGTTCGGGTTGATCTCCAGGATGGGCTTGGACTCCGGCGCGCTCTGGCCGGCGGCCTTGAGCATGCGCAGCAGGTTGCCCGACAGCTCATGCTCGTCCGCCACCAGGCAGGCCGGCGAATCGGTCAGGCGGAACGTCACGCGCACGTCCTTGGCCTTGTCCGCCAGGGCTTCCTTCATCTTGCCGACCAAATCCTTGTACGAGGTCTCGGTCTCCTCGTGTTCCTTCTTCTCGGCCTCGTCTTCCAGCGCGCCCAGATCCAGGCCGCCCTTGGCCACCGACACCAGCTCCTTGCCTTCGAACTCGGTCAGGAAGGACAGCATCCACTCGTCCACGCGGTCGGTCAGCAGCAGCACTTCCACGCCCTTCTTGCGGAAGATCTCCAGGTGCGGCGAGTTCTTGGCGGCGACGTAGTTGTCGGCCGTGACGTAGTAGATCTTGTCCTGGCCTTCCTTCAGGCGCGCCACATACTGCTCCAGCGAGACGCTTTGCTCGTCGTTGTCGTTGGCGGTCGAGGCGAAGCGCAGCAGCTTGGCCAGACGGTCCTTGTTGGTCGCGTCCTCGCCGATACCCTCTTTCAGCACCTGGCCAAATTCCTTCCAGAAGGTGACGTACTTGTCCTTCTTCTCCTGCTCGTCGGCGTTCGCCAGTTCCTCCAGCATGCCGATCACGCGCTTGGTCGAGCCGTCGCGGATCACCTTCACATCGCGCGACTCCTGCAGGATCTCGCGCGACACGTTCAGCGGCAGGTCGGCCGAATCGATGACGCCCTTGACCATGCGCAGGTAGGCCGGCATCAGCTGCTCGGCGTCGTCCATGATGAATACGCGCTTGACGTACAGCTTGATGCCGCCGCGCTTGTTGCGGTCCCACAGGTCGAACGGCGCCTTGGCCGGGATGTACAGCAGCTGCGTGTACTCGCTGCGGCCTTCGACGCGGTTGTGCGTATGCGTCAGCGGCGCCTGGAAGTCGTGCGACACGTGCTTGTAGAATTCCTCGTACTGCTCCGGCGTGATGTCCGACTTGTTGCGGGCCCACAGCGCGCTGGCCTGGTTGACCGTTTCCAGTTCGTCCTTGACGACGGTCTCCTTCTTCTCCTCGTCCCACTCTTCCTTCGCCATCACGATAGGCAGCGAGATATGGTCGGAGTACTTGCGGATGATGGACTTGATCTTCCACGACGACAGCAGCTCGTCCTCGCCTTCGCGCAGGTGCAGGATGATGTCGGTGCCGCGGCCGGTCTTCTCGATCTGCTCGACCGAGTAGTCGCCCTCGCCGGCCGATTCCCAGCGCACGCCTTCGGCGGCGTCCGCGCCGGCGCGGCGGGTTTCAACGGTGATCTTGTCGGCGACGATGAAGCCCGAGTAGAAGCCCACGCCGAACTGGCCGATCAGGGCCGCGTCCTGCTGCTGGTCGCCCGACAGCTTGCCGAAGAATTCCTTGGTGCCCGACTTGGCGATGGTGCCCAGGTGCGAGATCGCCTCGTCCCGGCTCATGCCGATGCCGTTGTCGGAAATGGTGATGGTGCGCGCGGCCTTGTCGAACGAGACCTTGATCTTCAGTTCATGGTCGTTGCCGTACAGGGCGTCGTTGTTGATCGCCTCGAAGCGCAGCTTGTCGGACGCGTCGGACGCGTTCGAAATCAGCTCGCGCAGGAAAATCTCCTTGTTCGAGTACAGGGAGTGGATCATCAGCTGCAGCAGCTGTTTCACTTCGGCCTGGAAACCCAGGGTTTGCTTGTCGTTGTCTGCCATTTTAAGAGCCTCAATAGTCTTGTGGTGAATGTGATTAAAAACGCAAAGGTTTGACGAAAGTGGGGATTATAAAAGGGATTTCAAGAGCGGCCCCTCATTTGCCCAATTCTCTTTCGAGGAAGCGCCATACCGCCGGCTCCTGCATCGCCGCCACATTGAGGCGCATGCGGGTCGACGGCAACTGCCTGGGCGAGAACAGGCTGCCCGGCGCCAGCAGCAGGTTGTGCGCCATCGCCTTCTCGGTCAGCACATTGGTGTCGCAGCCGGCATCGGCCCAGACGAACATCCCGGCCGGCGACGCCACGTCCACCGTCAGCCCCACCCGCTCCATCTGGCGGATGGTCTTGGCGCGGATCGCGTCGAGCCGCGCGCGCACCCGGTCCGTGTGCTTGCGGAACAGCCCCTCCGACAGCACCTTGTACACCACCCGCTCGCCGATATCGCTGGTGGTGAGCATGGTCAGCATCTTGCGGTCGGCCAGTCGCTCGGCCCGTTCCGGCGACGCCGCGATATAGCCGACCCGCAGGTTGGCCGCCATCGTCTTCGAAAACCCGCCCAGGTAGACCACCCTTTGCAGCTGGTCCAGCGCCGCCAGCCGCGTGGCCGGCTGCACCGCGCTGCCCGGATGCAGGTCGCAATAGATGTCGTCCTCGACGATCAGGAAATCGTGCTCCTCCGCCAGCCGCAGCACCTGGAAGGCCTTGGCCGCCGACAGCGAGGTCGAACTGGGGTTGTGCAGCACCGAGTTGATGATGTACAGCTTGGGCTTGTGCAGCGCCGCCAGCTCCGCCAGCTGGGCGATGTCCGGGCCGTCGGCCAGGCGCGGGATGCCCACCACCTTGGCGCCCAGCGCGGCGAAGGAGCCGAACATCAGGAACCAAGCCGGATCGTCGACGAAGATGGTGTCGCCCGGCCGCGTGAACTCGCGCGCCACCAGGTCCAGCGCCTGCGTCACGCCGGCCGTGGTGACGATCTGCTCCGGCGCGGCGGCGATCTCCAGCTCGGCGAACTTCAGCTGCAGCTGCTGGCGCAACGGCAAAAAGCCCTGCGGCACGCCGTAGCTGACCAGCAGGTTGGGATGCTGCCGGCTGACCGAGCGCAGCGCGTTGGCGATGGCGGCGCCGTCGAGCCAGTCGGGCGGCAGCACGCCGGTGCCCGGCATCTGCCCGTAAGGCATCTGGCGGAACATATTGCGCACCAGCCAGACCACGTCGATCGGCTTGGCGCCGCCGTGTTCGCGCTCGCCCTCGGCCGCGCGGCGCCGGCTGCCCGGCCGGCGCTGCGCCAGGTTCAGCTCCATCGCCGCCGGCTCGCGCACGAAGAAGCCCGCGCCCCGGCGCGACTCCAGGTAGCCCGACGCCACCAGCTTGTCGTACGACGCCACCACCGTGAACGCCGACACCGCGTGCGCCGCCGCGAACGCGCGGATCGACGGCATGCGCGCGCCGCCGCGCAACAGGCGGTCGTCGATGCGCGCCGTCACCGAGCGCACGATCTGGTCGATCAGCGTCTCGCCCGACGCGCGCGACAACAGTCCCAGCACCACCCCCGGCTGCGCCGCCTTCTGCGCGCCCCTGCCGGCTCCGCGTCCTGTGTGCGCGGCCGCCGCCACCGGCCGGCCGGTAGCCAGCTTGGCTGCCGCGCGGGCGTCAGCCGCCGCCAGCGCATCGGCCACCGCCTCCGCCGCGGCCGACGCGGCGGCGCCCAAAAGTGAAGTGCGCGCGCGTGTATTGGTCATTTTACCGTCACAGTATGAGAAATTATGTGTACAAGTGTACTGGCACTGTACTGGTTTTGTCACGTAGCATACATCCATACCAACCATAACACCACGGAGACCCGATGAGACTAGCCAAGCACCGACAGCCCGCCGGCCCCGCCCCGTCATTCCCGCGCAGGCGGGAATCCATAGAACGCACGCTCAGCATGGATAGCCGCGTGCGCGGGCATGACGGCGGGCGCCGCCTGAGCGACGAAACCACCGGCATGCTGCTCGGCCTGCTCGCGGTCGCCATCTTCAGCCTGACCTTGCCATTCACCCGGCTGGCGGTGGGCGGCGGCGCCGGCCTGTCCCCCACCTTCGTCGCCCTCGGCCGCGCGCTGGTGGCCGCCGTGCTGGCCGGCGGCTGGCTGGCCTGGAAGCGCGCGCCGCTGCCGCCGCGCTCGGCCCTGCTGGCGCTGGCGATGGTGGCCGTCGGCTGCATCATCGGCTTCCCGTGGCTGACCTCGATCGCCATGCGCAGCCTGCCGGCCGCCCACGGCGCCGTGCTGGTCGGCATCCTGCCGCTGGCCACCGCCGTCTTCGGCGCCCTGCTGGCCGGCGAAAAGCCGTCGACCGGCTTCTGGATCATGGCCAGCGTCGGCTCCGCGCTGGTGGTCGGCTTCGCGCTGGGCCAGAGCGGCGGCAGCCTGCACCTGGCCGACCTGGCCATCTTGCTGGCCGTGCTGCTGGCCGCCATGGGCTACGCCGCCGGCGGCCGCCTGTCGCAAACCCTGGGCGGCCAGCAGACCATCTGCTGGGCGCTGGTGCTGTCGGCGCCGGCGCTGCTGCCGCTGGTGGCCTGGCTGTGCTGGCGCGAAGGCGCGCAGCTGGCCGCCGCCGGCGCCGCCGCCTGGACCGGCTTCGCCTACGTCTCGGTGTTCTCGATGTTCATCGGCTTCTTCTTCTGGTACCGCGGCATGGCGCTGGGCGGCGTGGCCCGGGTCGGCCAGGTGCAGCTGGTCCAGCCCTTCCTGTCGCTGCTCGGCGCGGCCGTGGTTTTGGGCGAGGCGCTGGAATGGCCCACTGTCGTTTTTGCAATCGCCGTCATCGCCGTGGTGGGTGCCGGCCGCAAAATGCAGGTGAAACGGGGCTAAAACCGTAGACTATCTTGATTTCGCCGCGATTGTGGGCGGCCCCTGCCGCTGACGTACAATATCGGTCTTGAACCCGAATTTCCCACTTACTCTTTGGATAAGCACATGTCTGTCTACGAAAAACTGAAAGCGCTCGAGATCACCCTGGCCGCACCCGCCACCCCGGCCGCCGCCTACGTCATGTACGCCCAAACCGGCAACCTGGTGTTCCTGTCGGGTCATATCGCCAAGCGCGCCGACGGCAGCGTGTGGGTCGGCCAGCTGGGCAGGAATATCGACACCGCCGAAGGCAAGGCCGCCGCGCGCGCCATCGCCGTCGACCTGATGGGCACGCTGCAGGCGGCCGTCGGCGGCGACCTGACCCGCGTCAAGCGCATCGTCAAGGTCATGAGCCTGGTGAATTCCACGGCCGACTACACCGAACAGCACCTGGTCACCAACGGCGCCTCCGAGCTGCTGGGCGAAGTCTTCGGCGAAGCCGGCAAGCACGCCCGCTCGGCCTTTGGTGTCGCCCAAATCCCGCTTGGCGCCTGCGTCGAAATCGAACTGATCGCGGAAGTCGCGTAAGCGGGCGGCTCCTTATCCGGAGTCGTTCCTTTTATCAGAGCACGCCACAAGCGAGCTTGTTGAATAGCCGGCAGCGCCGGCATCCTCTAGTGAGACATGTATGAAAATCGAAAACCCCAATCCGATCCAGTGGCGCTTCTCCGAACGCGCCGACCAGCTGCAATCGTCGTTCATCCGCGAGATCCTGAAGATCACCCAGCAGCCGGAGATCATCTCCTTCGCCGGCGGCCTGCCGTCGCCGCTGACCTTCCCGATCGACGAAATGAAAGCCGCCTTCGACAAGGTGCTGAGCGAAAACGGCAAGGTCGCCCTGCAATACGGCCCGACCGACGGCTACCTGCCGCTGCGCCAGTGGATCGCCGATTCGCTGTCGACCAACGGCGCGAAAATCGTGCCGGAACAGGTCTTGATGACCTCCGGCTCCCAGCAAGCGCTGGACCTGCTGGGCAAGGTGCTGATCGACGAAGGCAGCCGCGTGCTGGTCGAGACGCCGTCCTACCTGGGCGCGCTGCAGGCGTTCTCGGTCTACCGTCCCGAATTCAAATCGGTCGCCACCGACGAACACGGCCTGGTGCCGTCGTCGCTGGACGCCGTCGCCCAGGGCGCGCGCCTGCTGTACGCGCTGCCGAACTTCCAGAACCCGACCGGCCGCACCCTGTCCGTCGAGCGCCGCCTGGAGCTGGTGGAAACCTGCGCCCGCCTCGGCCTGCCGCTGATCGAGGACGACCCGTACGGCGCCCTGAGCTACAAGGGCGACCCGCTGCCGAAGATGGTGGCGATGAACCCGGACGGCGTGATCTACATGGGCTCCTTCTCCAAGGTGCTGACCCCCGGCATCCGCCTCGGCTACGTGGTCGCCCCGCTGCCGCTGGTGCGCCGCCTGGAGCTGGCCAAGCAGGCCGCCGACCTGCACACCTCGCAGCTGACCCAGATGGTGGTGCACGAAGTGATCAAGGACGGCTTCCTGGGTCGCCACATCCCGAAAATCCGCACCCTGTACGGCGACCAGTGCCAGGTCATGCTGGACGCCATGGCCCAGCACTTCCCGGCCGGCGTCGAGTGGACCAAGCCGGAAGGCGGCATGTTCATCTGGGTCACGCTGCCTAAGCACATCGACGCCATGAAGCTGCTCGACGAAGCCATCGCCCAGAAGGTCGCCTTCGTGCCCGGTTCGCCGTTCTACGCCAACGAGCCGGAAACCAACACGCTGCGCCTGTCCTTCGTCACCGTGGCGCCGGACCGCATCCGCACCGGCATCGAGATCCTGGGCAAGCTGATCGCCGCCAAGATCTAAGTCGCACTAGCCGTGGGCGGCGCTCGCCGCCCACGGCCCCGCCAGCTTTATCACCAAAAGTAACGAAAACCGGGCAAAGCAGTAACATCCCATCAACAATCAGCAAGCCAGTCCCATGCTGGTGTGGCATCGCCGTCACTTCCGAAGAAATCCTCAAATTCCCAGGGATTGTTTTTCACCCGGAGCCGAGCTGAAGCGTTATGATTTGAACGGATAGTCACTTTCAGATCAGGCCAGCCTTTGTTCACCCCAGTTCCCCATCCCATCCTTGCCACGCGGCGCGATGCCGCGATACTCATAGTGGACGACGCGCCGGAGAACCTGAGCGCGCTGCGCAAGCTGATGGTCCAGCAGGGCTACCAGACCTTCGTCGCCACCTCCGGCGAGCGGGCGCTGAAGATCGCCCGCCGGGTCCATCCCGACCTGATCCTGCTCGACGTCATGATGCCCGGCATGGACGGCTTCGAAACCTGCCGCCAGTTGAAGAGCCACGCCGCCACCCAGCGCATCCCGGTCATCTTCATGAGCGCGCGCACCGAGACCGAGGACGTGGTGGCCGGCTTCGACATCGGCGCGGTCGACTACATCGGCAAGCCGCTGCGCCTGGCCGAGGTGAGCGCCCGCGTGCGCACCCAGCTGCAGATCCGCAGCAAGAGCGAGACCCAGGAGGAACAGGCCGAACGGCTGCGCACCATCGTCGAGAACATGGCCGAGGGCCTGCTGATCATCGAGGCCGACGGCCGCATCCAGTACACCAACCCGGCCTGCGACAAATACCTGGGCTACCAGGAGAACGAACTGGCCGGGCGCGCCATCGCCGACCTGCTCAATCCGCTGGTGGCGCGGGAATACCTGGACTACTTCGACCGCTACGCCGCCGCGCCGGAAACGGCGCACAGCCACGGCACGCGCGAGGTGATCATCCGCCACCGCAACGGCAGCTCGGTGTGCATGGACCTGACCTTGACCCCGATGTACCTGCGCCAGCCGCTGTTCATCGGCCTGCTGCACGACATCACCCACCACAAGCAGTCGGAGGACGCGCTGCAGCGCGCCGCCATGGTCGACCCGCTGACCAAGATCGCCAACCGCCGCCACTTCGACACCTTCCTCGAAAAAGAATGGCAGCGCGCCATGCGCAGCGGCCAGCCCTTGTCGCTGGTGGTGCTGGACGTCGACCACTTCAAGCTGTACAACGACACCCTGGGCCACCCGGCCGGCGACGCCTGCCTGCAGCAGGTGGCGCAGGCGATCGCCTCGCACGCGCTGCGCCCGACCGACCTGGCGGCGCGCTACGGCGGCGAGGAATTCGTGCTGCTGTTCGCCGAGACCGACAGCGACTCGGCCCACCTGCTGGCCGAATCGATCCGCGCCCACGTCGAATCGCTGCAGATCCCGCATCCGCGCTCGACCACCTCGGCCTGGCTGACGGTGAGCATCGGCGTGGCCACCATCGTCCCGCACCAGCTCGACAACACCGAATCGCTGTTCGTCGCCGCCGACCGCGCCATGTACGTCGCCAAGGAGGGCGGCCGCAACCAGGTGCAAGCCACCCGGACCGGCAGCGCCGCGATGGAGGCGGTCAAGGCGCTGGTGATGCGCTAGCAGGCGGCGCGTGAGAATCGGATAGTTTTTCCGGGTGGAAATGTTGTTACAATGCGGGCCCGCCCCCTTCCGCCCCCCCCCCGCATGACCGACGACTACAGCTCCAACACCAGCACCACCGGCGTCCTGACCGTTGGCGGCTCCGCCGCCGGCAATTTCGAGGCCCCGGCCGACGGCTCGGTCACATACGACCGGGATTGGTTCAAAATCTCGCTCCAGGCCGGCGCCACCTATGTCTTCAAGCTCACCGGCAAGGCGGACGGCGCCGGAACATTGGCGGACTATTCCTATTCCTCGCTTTACCTGTACAACAGCGCCGGCAAGGTGGAAACGACGCTGGGCTCCTCCAGCTATTCCCAGCCGCCGCTCCAGCAGTTCACGCCGACGGTCGGCGGGATCTACTATCTGGAGGCCAGCCTCACCGGCTACCTCGGCGGAAGTTACACCGTGTCGGCCGGCTATCCGGCCGCCGACGATTTGCCGGCCAGCACCGCGACGTCCGGCGTCATCAGCACCGGCGTCCCGGGCCACGGCGTATTCGAGCGCGCCGACGACAGCGACTGGTTCAAATTCCACGCTGAAGCCGGCCAGCATTACCAGATCAAGGCCATCGGCGACGACAACCGAAGCGACGGCTCCGTGCAAGCCTACGACGCCGACGGCAAGCTGCTTCCTATCAACGCCGGCGTGATCGAATCGGCCACCGCTGCCGACTACTACGTCGCCGTGACGGCGCACGGCTTCGGCGCCTACACCGCCACCGCGACCACGCTGGTCGACGACTACAGCGGCAACGGCAGCCAGCCTGGCAGCCTGACGCCGGACGCATCGGCCAAAGGCGCGCTGCAATACGAGGGCGACGTCGACCGGTTCACGCTGGACATGGTGGCCGGCACGATCTACACCGTGACCATGCGAAACACTGGCGTCGTCGCCAGCGGCCACTCGGCCAACCTGCTGCTGCGCGACCCTGCCGGCAACAACGCCTTCGACTACGGCGCCATCAGCAGCCCGGCCAAGGTCTTCTCGTTTGCGCTGAAAGCCAAGACCAGCGGCACCTACACGCTGGACGTCGGCGATGCCAACAACGCGACGCCGCAGACCGGCTCGCGCAGCTACACGCTCAGCGCCAAGGCCGCGGCGGACGACTACGCCGACACCAGGGACGCCGCCAACCAGCTGCACATCGGCGCCACCATGAGCGGCAAGCTGCAAATGGCGCGCGATGTCGACATCGTCAAGCTGGAGCTGAGCGCCGGTCTGAATTATGCGTTCGAAGCGCCTTCCGATACCCCGACAAGCGTGCGGGTGGCCCTGTATTCAGCGGACGGCACCGTCGTCCACCAAGGCAGCGGCGGCGCCATCTCGTTCGGCATGACGCCAACCACCAGCGGTGCTTACTACCTGGCGGCGAGCGCCGCGTACTCGTCCGCGACCGACACGCCGGCCAACAGCAGCTATTCGATCAAGACCAGCCTGGACGCCGACGACGACTACAGCGCCAACACCAGCACCGCCGGCGTACTGGCGGTGGGCGGCGCCATCAAGGGCATGCTGGGCCAGGGCGGCGGCGACCGCGACTGGATAGCGGTGGCGCTGCAAGCCGGCACCGCCTATGTGGTCGACCTCGAAGCCGACAGCGGCACCCAACTGCGCTTGTTGAGCGCGTCCGGCGCCGAGCTTGCCAACAACTTCGCCATGAACTTCGACGGCCCGCCGCCACACACCAAGCTACCGCAGTACACCCCCACCACCAGCGGCACCTACTATCTCGAAGTGGCATCGGCCAGCGCAGCCAAAGGCAGCGTCTACCAGCTGCACTTGAGCGAGGCGGTCGTCGCCCCGGACCCAGGCAACGACTACAGCCGTGCCGGCACGCTCACCTACGGCCAACTGGTGAAAAGTACGCTGGCATCGGCCGGCGCCACCGACATATTCAAAATCACGCTGCATGCGGACGAGTCGTTCTCGGTCGTTCTCAGCTCGCCACAGCTGAGCGACGCCGCCGCCCAGCCCGCCGTCGGCCCGACGCTGCAAATCGTCGACAGCGCCGGCAAGGCGCTGAGCGCCTTCGGCAGCAACAGCGACCCGCAAGGACGCCACATGGGGTTTGTGTCCGGCGCCTATGGCGACTACTACGTCAAGGTCGTCAATGCCGGCGCCGCGCCCGCGCCGGCCAGCTATACCCTGCAAGCAACAGTGGGACATGCCGGCGACGACATCAGCGGCCAGTGGCAATATGCCAGCGTGCTGCCCCTCGGCCAGTCGGTGAAGAGCCAGATCGATAGCACTTTCTTCGAGCACGACACATTCAAGGTGCACCTGGCCGAGAGCGGCGTCCTCACTGTGGCCCTGGATGCATCCCCCGATGCGGTAAAATTCGACGCGTACACCGTCAACGGCGGCATTGGCGCCATATCAGCGATCAGCCAGAGCAGCTACGCCGGCCATACCGTGGCGCGCTACGCCACCGGCGCCGCCGGCGACTACTACCTCACACTGAGCGGGGCGGACGGCGGGCCGCGGCCGGCCGCCTATGAAATCAAGGCCACCTTCGGAGCGAACGACGTCACCGCCCCGCTGCTGACCACCTCGTCCATCGTCAGCGGCGCGACCGGCGTCGCGCTCTCCCCCCAGCTGACGCTGACGTTCAACGAAGCGATCACCGCCGGCGCGGGCCTGACACTGACCGACGACCACGGCGTGGCCGTCACGGCAGCCGGCGGCGCCACGCCGTTCCGCGCCATCGGCGCGGCACTGCAGCTCGACCCGCAAGTCAATCTGCATCCCGGCGCCACCTACACGCTGGCGCTGCCGCGGGGCAGCGTGCTGGACCTGAACGGCAACCAATACGCCGGCCACGCCAGCTATACCTTCACCACCGTGGCCGCCGCCACCGCCGGCAGCGGCGGCAACGACTTCCTCGTCGGCAGCGCCAGCGGCCAGCAGATCGATGGCGGCGCCGGCATCGACACCGTGTTCTACGACGACAGCAAGGGCGCGCTGGACGTCACGCTGCAACAGGGCCAGGCCACCGTATCCCAGCACGGCGCCGCCGGCGGCGACACGCTGACCGGGGTCGAGCGGCTGGTGTTCCCGAACCATGCGCTGGCGCTCGACGTCGACGGCCACGGCCACGGCGGGCAAGCCTACCGCCTGTATCAGGCCGCGTTCGACCGCGCGCCGGACCAGGGCGGCATCGGCTTCTGGATCAATGTGCTGGACAAGGGCGTCGCGCTGAAGGAAGTGGCGCAGAATTTCCTCACCAGCGCAGAGTTCAATCAACGGTACGGCGACAACCTCAGCGATCACGATTTCCTCACCACGCTGTACCACAACGTCCTGCACCGCGCGCCCGATCCAGGGGGGTTCGATTTCTGGATAGACGGCTTGAACCACGGCGTCGAACGGGCCGCCGTGCTGTACGGCTTCAGCGAGAGCGCGGAAAACCAGGCGGCGCTGGCGCCGGTGATCGGCCAGGGTTTCGCCTACACGCCTTGCATTTAGGGCGGCGATAGTAGCGAGCGTGCACGCAAAGCCTTGAGCCCGAGCGGCACGCTGCCCGCCAGCGCCAGCGCCAGCAGCGAAAACAGGATCACGCCCCAGCCGCCCAGGCCCTGGAACAGCGCCCCGGCGCCGACCGTGCCCAGCGCCACCGCGGCGAAGGTCACCACCACCGACTGCGACCGCAACGTGGCATGATCGGGCTGGAGTTGCGGGGCAGCTTGTAACGCCTGGATAATGCTCCCGGCCCGCGCCCATGTTTGCTACACTGCTCGCCGGACCGGGCCAGGCCCCGCAACCAGGCAACTCAACGAGGAAGTGTTAAATGACGCGTTACGCTTGTATGCTGAGGGGAATCAACGTCAGCGGCCAGCGCAAGCTGGCGATGAAGGAGCTCGTCAGCCTGTGCCAGTCGCTCGGCTTTGCCGAAGTCGAAAGCTATCTGCAGAGCGGCAATATCGTCCTCGATACCGATCTGGCCGCAGCAGAACTGGAAGCGACGCTGGAGCGCGCCATCTGCAGCGAGTTCGGCTACGCCGACGTCGATGTGCTGGCCCGCACGGCGCCGGACATCCTGGCGGTGCTCCAGGCCCTGCCCGCCGCGTGGCGGGCGCACGATACGGCTAACCTGTATTTCACCTTCATCAAGACCGCCCCGGCCGCCACGCCGGCGGCGGGCGCCGGCTTCCTTCCCGATGAATTCGCCGTCGGGGCAAGAGTGGTCTACGTCCACTGCCCCAACGGCTACGGCAAAACCAAACTGAACAACAACTATTTTGAGCGCATCCTGAAACTGCGCGCCACCACGCGCAACTGGAACACCACGACCAGGCTGTACCAGCTCACGGGTGGAGCGGCGCCGGCTTGAGCCGCGCGGCCAGGATCGTCGGCGCTGAACGCGACCGTGTGATTCTCCTGCGAGACGGCGAGCTTGTAGTGCACCTCGCCGCATTTGCCCGCGTAGAGCGTCGCCAGCTGCGCGGCCTGCGGAAGATGCGACGCGCTGACGCAGCGTGCCGTCACAGCTGTTCCGGATAGCCGGTGATGTCGGCGATCTCCTGGTACATCGGTTGCAGTTGCTTGTACATGTTCAGGTACACGCGCCGGTACAGCTTGTCGTAGATCTGCCGGTTCGCCTCGATCGGATGGAACACCCGCCCCGGCCGCGTCATCGCGTGCGTCGCGCTGTCGAAGTCCCTGTGCAGCCCCAGTCCCGCCGCCACCGCGATGGCCGCGCCCAGTCCCGACGTCTCGTAGACATGCGCGCGCGCCGCCGGCAAGCCGAAGATATCGGCCGTCAGCTGCATCGCCGCATCGCTCTGCGAGCCGCCGCCGGCCACCCGCAACTCCGTCACCGGCACGCCGCCGCGCTTCTCGATCCTTTCCTTCCCCTCGCGCAGCGCGTAGGCCAGTCCTTCAAGGATCGCCCGGTACATATGGGCGCGCGTGTGGACGTCGCCGAACCCGATCATCGCCCCCTTGGCCTCCGGGCCCGGCGTCTTGATGCCGGGGCTCCAGTATGGCTGCAGCATCAGCCCCATCGAACCGGGCGGCACCTCGTTCACCAGCAGGTCGAACATCGCCTCCGGCGACCTGCCCTGCTCCGCGCCGGCCATCCGTTCGAAGTGCCCGAACTGCTCCTTGAACCAGTTCACCATCCAGTAGCCGCGGAAGATCTGCACCTCCGTGCTGTAGGCGCCGGGGATGGCCGCCGGATAAGGCGGTATCAACGGCGTGACTTCGACGTATTTTTTTGTCGTGGTGTTGATGGTCGCCGTGGTGCCATAGCTCAGGCAGGCGATATGCGGTTCCAGCGCGCCGGCGCCGATCACTTCGCAGGCCTTGTCGGCGGCGGCGGCCACCAGCGGTGTGCCTTGCGGGATGCCGGTCGCCTCGGCGGCGGCGGCGGTGATCGCGCCGATCACCGTGCCCGGCGCCACCAGCTCCGGCAGCATCTCCGGCTTGATGGCCAGCGCCTCCCATTTCCAGTCGCGCGCGCCGGCCCACTTGTGGCGCTTGTAGTCGAACGGCAGATACGCCACCTGCGAGCCGACCGAATCGACATGCCGCCCGCACAGGCGGAAATTGAGGAAGCCCGACAGCAGCAGGTACTTGTCGGTCTTGGCCCATATCTCCGGCTGGTGCTCGGCGATCCAGTTGATCTCGGCCTCGCGGCGGAAATACTCGATGGTGCCGGAAACGCGCGCCAGCTTGAACGCGGTGCGCCACAGGAAGCTCAGCGGCTTCTGCTTGCCCACGCGGCGCTGGTCCAGCCACGTGATCGCCGGCCGCAGCACCTTGCCGTCGTGGTCCAGGTTGACCACCGTGCCGCGCTGCGTCGTCACCGCCACGCCCTTGACGGCCGAACACGGAATATCGGTCGAAGCCCACAGCTGCTGGCACGCCTGGCCGACCGCCCTCCAGTAGCCGTCGGCGTCATGCTCCGCCCAGCCGGGAAGATCGGAAAAGTAAGCCTGCAAATGCACCTGCGCCTTGGCGGCCAGGTTGCCGTCCAAATCGAACAGCAGCGCGCGCACACTCTGCGTGCCGTTGTCGATGGAAAGAAGGTATTGATCGGCCATGTCGCTCTAGTCTCTTGGTGAGTGCCCGTACTTATGCGGGCAAACTGTAGTGGGTATTCCATAATGCCAGATAGGCAGCCTGCTCGACATTCCAGCGCTGGTCGCTCCAGCCCAATTCCGGCTGGCAGATGGCGCGTATGCGATCGAGGATCTCGACGCCGCCGCCGCGCAGCTGGATGCCGATGCGGCTGCGGCGCAGCAGCAGGTCCTCCAGCTTCTGCACCGACTCGCAGCGGGCCGCCCAGCGCAGCTGCGCCCAGATGGTCTCCGTGCCGGCGATCAGCGCAAGTTCGCCCGCTTGCGCCGCCGCGATCAGCTCCGGCGCCAGCGCGCCGTAACGCCCTTGCAGCCGCAGCGCCTGGCCCGCCGGCAGGTGGCGCTGGTAGCCCAAACGGGTCTTCGGGCCATTGCCGAAGACCGGTTGCGGCTCCAGCTTGTCGCGCCAGTCCGGCAGCAAGGTGGCCGCCAGCTTGAGCGCATCGAGCGCGATCACGCGGAACGTGGTCAGCTTGCCGCCGGTGACCGTCAACAGCCCATCCTCCAGCCACAGCGCATGGTCGCGCCCTTCCTTCGACGGATCGGCCTTGCCGCTGTCGATCACGGGACGCACACCCGCATAGCTGGCGATCACGTCGCGCTCCTGCAAATCCAACTGCGGGAACTGGTCGTGCAGGGCCGCCATCAGGTAATCGACTTCGGCGCGCGTGATCGCCGCCTCGTGCGACAGGTCGCCCCTGTGGTCGACATCGGTCGTGCCCACCAGCGTCACGCCCTCCCACGGAAAGGCGAACACCGGCCTGCCGTCCTGCGGATGCATCAAACTGATCGCCTGCGCCAGCGGCAGGCGCCAGGCCGGCAGCACCAGATGGCTGCCGCGCAAGGGCCGCAAGCGCGGCTTGGCGCCGCGCGCCGCCGCATCGCCCTGCAAGCGCAAGCCGTCCGCCCACGCGCCGGTCGCGCTGATGACCAGCCGCGCGCGCACCTCATGCTGCGCGCCGCTCAGCCCATCGCGCAGCCGTGTCCCGCACACGCCGCGCACGCCGCCATCGGCCCGCAGCAGCGATTCCACCGCCAAGTAATTGACCGCCACGCCGCCGTGCTGCTGCGCCTCCTGCAGCACGCGCATGACCAGCCGCGCATCGTCGGTCTTGGCGTCGGTGTAGACCATGCCGCCCTTCAGCCCCTTGGTGGAGACGTTTGGCGCCAGCGCCTCGAACTCGTCGCGGCCGAAATAGTGGCGCGTCTTCTGCCCCGCCATGCGGTCATAGATCGCCAGCCCAAGCAGGAACATGCGCTTGCCCGGCTTGCGGCCTTCGAACTCGCCGAACGCGAAACTCTGCGGCTCCACCAGCCCTGCCGCCTGCTGAAGCAAATGCTGCCGCTCATGCACCGACTCGCGGGTCAGCCCAAACTGGCCTTCCTTCAGATACCGCAAGCCGCCGTGCACCAGCTTGGACGAACGGCTCGACGTGCCCCAGGCAAAATCCCGCTGCTCCACCAGCAGCGCCTTCAGGCCGCGCCGCGAAGCCTCCAGCAAAATCCCGGCGCCGGTAATGCCGCCGCCGATCACGATCAAATCCCATTCGCGCCCCAGCACCTCCGTCAAGCCGGAACGCCCGCCACTGCGCCACAGCGCCGTCATGGCAGCAGCTTCCCTGGATTCATGATCTGCTGTGGATCGAAGTGCGCGAACAAGGCACGCATCGCCGACAGGCCCAACTCGCCCTTCTCCGCCACCAGATACGGCGCATGATCGCTACCGACGCCATGCTGGTGGCTGATGGTGCCGCCGTTCTCCACGATCGCCATGCTGACCGCATGCTTGAGCGTGCGCCAGCGCGCCAGGTCCTGCTCATAGTCGCCTGCCAGCCGGTACACAAAGGTCGAATAGACGCTCGCCCCCTGCGCATACAGATGCGACAAGTGCGTGTAGGCATGCACCTTCTCGCCATGTTGCGCCAGCGCTCCGGTGGCAGCCGCTTCCAGCGCCCGCATCATCGTGCCCACCCGCGGCCAGTCCACCGCCGTCTCCACCGTATCGATCGCATAGCCGTGCTGCCAGGCCGCGTTGCGCAGGTAGACGTTGCGGAAGCGGTTCTGCTTCCACTTGTCGCCCATCTTGCGGCCGATGTGCACGCCGCCGTGCGTCGCCGTCAGCGCCAGCGCATCGCTCAGCGACGCCTTGGCCGCGGCCTTGCGGCCGCTGACGCCTATCATCAGCATGCACTTGCCGTCCTTGCAGCTGCGCCATGACAAATAGCCTTCCAGCGCGCCGATCAGCTTCTTGTGGCCGGCCAGCGCCAGCATGGTGGTCGTCTCCAGGGGATTCGACAGGCGCAACATCGACAGCGACAACCCCGCCTGCACCACCTGCCGCACCGCCGATTCCGCCGCCTCCCAGTTCGGGAAGAACACCGCATGGAAGGCCTCGTACTCCGGCAACGGCGTCACGCGCACCGTGGCCTCGGTCAGGATACCCAGGCGTCCCTCGGAACCGAGCACCATCTCGCGCAGATCCGTCCCCGCCGCCGATGCCGGGAAGGTTGGAATGTCCAGCGTACCGGATGGCGTCTCCACCTTGCCGCCCTTGAACATCTGCTCGATGCGGCCGTAGCGCAGCGACTGCTGGCCGGACGACCGCGTCACCACCCAGCCGCCCAGCGTCGAATACTCGAACGATTGCGGGAAGTGGCCCAGCGTGTAGCCGCGTGCGCGCAACTGCGCCTCCAGGTCCGGGCCGAACACGCCGGCGCCGAAGGTCGCCAGCTGCGATTCCGTATCCAGGAAATACATCTGCCGCAGGCGCGTCAGGTTCACCGCCAGCACCGGCCGCGCGCCGGCCGGCGCGGTCAAGTGCCCGGCCACGCTGGTGCCGCCGCCCTGCGGTATCAGCGCCACGCCGAACTGCTGCGCATAGTCGATCAGCGCCCGCACCTGCTCCGCGCTCTCCGGATAGGCCACGCCGTCCGGCGCCGTCTCGATCACGCCATAGCGCAGGCGCAGCCAGTCCGGCAGGCTCTGGCCCAGCGCATTGCGCAAGCGGACCTCGGCCGAGGTATCGATCAACCCATCGATCAACCCATCGATCAACCCATCGGTCAACGCATGCGGCGGCAGCCGCGATGGCGCGATGCGCGCACAAGCCTGCGCGAACGCCGCATCCGCCACCGGCCTGCCGGCGCCGACACGCTGCACCAGAAAGCCCAGCGCATCCTCGCTCAGCGCAAACTCTATCGTATCGTCACCCCAACCGTTCCAGCGTCTCATTGTTTTCCTGTCTGCGTAGCGGAGCGCTTGCTATACTGGCGCGCACCGAGTTTGAATGACAACAGAATAAGATAACGAACCAACCTGGTATTGCGCTTTTATGACACACGCCTTGTTCGATCATGCCAAGTACGCCCGCTGACCTGCCGCGCCGCGTGGCCGGCTCCTACCTGCAGCCCCTGCTCGAAGCGGCGGCCGCGCGTGGCGTCACGGCTGCGGCCTTGGAGCGCGCCGCCGGCATGGCGCCAGGCGCCCTGCAACCGCTGCCCGACTCGCTGCACGCCGACGACTACGTGCGCCTGCTCGACATCGGCGCCGAACTGGCGGCCGATCGGCATTTCGGCCTGCACGTGGGGGAACGGGTCAAGCTGGGCACCTACAGCGTGTATGGGCTGATCCTGCTCAGCTGCCGCGACTTCGGCCAGGCCTTCGAGCAGACCATGCGCTACGAGCAGCTGGCGCATGACCTGGGCCGCTCCACGCTGACGGTGGCGGACGGCGTCGCCCACTACACCTGGCACAGCAACTACGGCCCGGCCCAGCGCCACCTGGCCGACAGCGTGTTCGCCGGCATCCGCGTGTTCGGCAACTGGCTGGCCGGGCTCACGCTGCCGGCCGCGCAACTGGCGCTGATGCACGACGGCGGCGCCGCCGAAGCCCGCGACGAATATGTGCGCGTGCTGGGCGCCATGCCCGGCTTCGGCGCGCCGGCCAACGTCGCCAGCTTCGACGCCGCCCTGCTGGCCTTCCCGGTGCCGAACGCCGACGTCAGCCTCTACCCGGTGCTGCAACAGCACGCCGAGCAGCTGCTGCGCCAGCGCGCGCAGAGCGACAACTCGATCGCCCAGCAGGTGCATGCGGCCATCGTCCGCAACCTCGCGCACGGCCAGGTGCGGCTGGCCTCCATCGCCGAAGAATTGAAGCTGTCGCCGCGCACGCTGCAACGCAAGTTGAGCGAGGCCGGCGCCACCTTCCAGCAGATCCTGGACCAGGCCCGCTTCGCGCTGGCCAAGGACTACCTGCGCCAGCCGGAACTGAGCCTGGTGGATATCGCCTTCCTGCTGGGGTACCAGGAGCAGAGCGCCTTCAACCACGCCTTCAAGGAGTGGGCTGGCGTCAATCCCGGCGCATACCGGGGCTGAAGTGCGGCCTAGATGGCGTTGCCCTTGACCCGCACCAACGGCCCTGCTGGTCCGATCAGGACGGCCGGCATCGCCAGCATCGCCACCTCCCGCCTCAGACGCTTGTTCATGGCCCGCCTCCGCTACGCTACGCTATTTTTCTGCCACCGCCTTCATGTTCGCCAGGCCGGTCTCGAAGTCCTTGCCGATCATGCGGTCCATGCTGACCACCAGGCCCATCAACTTGGTCATGAAATCGCTCGGACCGGACATGGTCCAGCTCACGGTGGTCAGCTCGCCCTTGGGTTCCAGCGCGAACTCGGTCTGGCAGTGCGATTCGAACGGCTTCAGGAAATCGAGCTTGATGTCCACCTTGGAGAGCGCCTGGCCGGTGATCTCCATGCGCCCGGCGCCGACCTTGTCGTCGCCTTCCCATGCATAGACGGCGCCCTGTTCCTTGGGCGCGCCGCTGTAGGTGCGCCTCATGGCCGGGTCCAGCTTTTCCCAGGGAGACCACGAGGTCCAGTTGTGGAAATCGCTGATCAGCGGCAGGATCTTTTCCGGCGGCGCCTTGATGGCGATGGTGCGCTGCACGCGGAAACTGTCCGGCTGCATCGCGGCCAGGCCCAGCACAATCAATACCAGAACGACGACACCGATGGCGATCTTCTTCAGCATGATTTCTCCCTTTTTTAAGACGCGCGTCTAGACTAGCATGTTTTTTTGATCAGTCGCACCGGCAGCTCGCTCGGCGTCATCGTGAAGGTGAAGCGCTCCTCGACCGGCGCCGCGCCCGGCTCGCGCTCGATCGCAAAATTCTTGGCCAGCATGGACATCGCCATCTTGATCTCGGCCATCGCCAGGTAACGGCCGGGACAGAAGCGCGGCCCGCCGCCAAAGGGGAACAGCTTGCGCGCGGGATCGTCGCCGTTGCCGTGGGCGCCCTCCAGCCAGCGCTCCGGCTGGAAGCTTTCCGGCTGCGCCAGGTCGCAATCGCGCTCGGACGCCTGCCGCAGCAGCAGGAAGATCACCGTGCCGGCCGGCACCAGCAGATCGCCCACCACCGCATCGTCGTTCGGCTGCGCCGCCATGATGGGCGCCACCGGTTTCAGGCGCATCGCCTCGCGGGTGGCGGCGTCGATGTATTTCAGGCGGTCCAGCAGATGATAGTCGTCCAGCACGGCCTTGGTGCCGAGCACCAGTTCCGTCTCCTCCGCCATGCTGCGCGCGGCCTGCGGATGGGTCGACAGAAAATCGATCAGCCAGGCCGTCGTGTTCGAGGTCGTGTCCTCGCCGGCGAACACCATGGTGATCGCATTGCCAACCACCGCCTCGTCGGTCAGGCCGGAATCGGGCTCGTCGCGGGCGACGATCAGCGCCTCCAGCATATTGGAGGGCTTTTGCCGCAAGGCCGGATTGGCCTCGATGCGCTTGCGGGCGTCGGCGATGAAGCCGAAGATGGCGCGCTGGATGCGCGCGGCGGCGGCGATGGCCTCGTGGTCGTCGGCGCGCTTGAGCATCGGGATGCGCCAGTAGGCAAACGGCGACGTCAAACGCCTGGCCACCAGCTTGAACAGGAATTCGATATCGCGCTGCAGCGGATGCTCCTCCAGCTCCAGCGTGTTGATGTCCTGGCCCATCGCCAGGCCGATGGTCACGTCCAGCGTATAGGCCTTCAGGTCGCGCAGCACGTCGACCGGCTTGCCGGCGGCGATGGCGGCGTCCCAGCGCAGGCGCAGGCGTTCGGTCAGCGCCGTCAGCGTGGGGAAGAAGTTATGGATCACTTCCGGCGTCAGCGCCCGCATCACCAGCTTGCGCTGGCGGCGCCAATCCTCGCCCTCCGCCGTGAACAGGCCGCGCGTGCCGACCTCGTTGAGCATGTCGGCCGTGCGGCTGGAGCGGCGCATCGCGTCGGGCCGGTCGCGCAGCAGGCTGGCGATCAGCGCACGGTCCGAGGTGGCGACGATCTCCTTGCGCATGATGCGGAACTTGTACAAGGTGCCGAACTCGCGGCTCCACTCCTCCAGCGCCTGGTGCAAAGGCTTGCGATTGATATCGCGGACATTGCCCAGCAGCGGCCGGCCCTTCGGCCCGGGCAAATCGGCGAGGCTGCGCAGCTGCGGCGGCGCGACGGACGTCAGTTCCATGGTGTTCCCCCATTTGATTAAGTCTCCGCGTACACTATACCCCGAAATGTTGACGATATACTCACTTAACCGAGGAAACCGATGCTATCGCATGTCTATGTGGGAATTAACGACTTTGAACCGGCGTTCGCCTTCTACAACGCGGTGATGACGGACCTGGGCACGCGCCTGCGCTTCAGCGACGCCGCCAGGCCGTGGGCCGCGTGGCAGCCGGCCGAAGGTGCGCGCCCCCTGTTCATCATCGGCAAGCCGTATGATGGCCAGCCGGCCACCTGCGGCAACGGCCAGATGGTGGCCCTGATGGCGCCCACGCGCGCGGCAGTCGACCGCGCCCACGCCTCCGCCCTGGCGCACGGCGGCACATGCGAAGGCGCGCCGGCGCTGCGCCCGCACTACCACGCCAGCTACTACGGCGCCTACTTCCGCGACCCGGACGGGAACAAGCTGTGCGTGGTCTGCCACGACGCCGGATAGGAAAAGGCGGCATGCGGCGGGCCGCCCATTTTGCTGCAACGCGGCAACTTTTCGACGGGTATAATCCGGCTTCGCATGCTGGGTCACAACCTCTACTCCGGCATGCTCCAATCAAATTAAAGGACTCCCCGTGAATCGTACGCTGATCAGCGCCGCCTGCTGCGCCCTGCTCGTCTGCTCCACCCCAACGCTGTACGCCCAGGCCGTCGCGCCGGTCTCCGGCATCGACCTGAAATCCCTGGACCCGGCGGTACGTCCGCAGGACGACTTCTACGGTTACGTCAACGGCGTCTGGACCCGCAATACCGAGATCCCGGCCGACAAATCGACCTGGGGCACCTACATCGAACTGCGCGAAACCGCGCAGGGCCAGCTGCGCGCCGTGATCGACGCCACGCTGAAGCATCCCGGCAAGCCAGGCAGCGACGCCCACAAGATCGCCGACCTGTACACCAGCTACATGAACGACAAGGCGCGCAACGCGGCCGGCTTCAAGCCCCTGAAGGCCGACCTGGCCCACGTCGCGGCGCTCAAGGACAAGCAGGACTTGCCGGCGCTGTTCGCCTACCTGCAACGCAACGGCATCCAGACGCCGTTCTCGGCCCACGTCGCGCCCGACGCCCAGGACCCCGAGCACTACACCGTCAACGTCAGCCAGTCCGGCCTCGGCCTGCCGGACCGCGACTACTACCTCAAGGACGACGACGCCAGGCTCAAGGCCGTGCGCGCCAAATACCTGCAGCACATCGAGACCATGCTGGCCATGAGCGGCGACCAGGACGCCGCCGCCCACGCCGCCCAGGTGCTCGACATCGAGACCCGCCTGGCCTCGGCGCAATGGACCCGCGTGCAGATGCGCGATCCGGTCAAATCCTACAACCGCGTCGGGTTCGACAAATTCGCCACGCTGGCGCCGGCCTTTGACTGGAAGGCCTACTTCACCGCCGCCGGCCTGGCGCCGAAGGAATCGTCGGCCGTGGTGCGTCAGCCTAGCTTCTTCGGCGGCTTCTCCGAGACCGTGGCCAACGTGCCGCTGGAGGCGTGGAAGAGCTATTTCAATTGGCGCATCATCGAAAGCTATGCGTCCTATCTGAACGACGCCGCCGTCAAGGAGCGTTTCGCCTTCGAAGGCACGGTGCTGCGCGGCGTGCCGCAACGCGAACCGCAATGGCAGCTGGCCTTGCGCTTCACCGACGGCGCGCTGGGCGACGCGGTCGGCAAGCTGTATGTGGAAAAATATCTGCCGGCCGAGACCAAGCCGCGCGTGATGGCCATGTTTAACAACTTCGTCGCCTCGTTCAAGAACGGCATCGAAAAGCTGGACTGGATGGGACCCGAGACCAAGAAGGAAGCCCAGCTCAAGCTGGCGGGCTTGAAGCCGAACATCGCCTACCCGGACAAATGGCGCGACTACAGCGCCATGAAAACCCAGCAGAATGACCTGATCGCCAACGTGCGCGCGGTGCGCGCCTGGAGCCGCCAGCGCAACCTCGAGAAACTGGGCAAGACCGTCGACCGCGACGAATGGTCGATGACGCCGCAAACCGTCAACGCCAGCTACAACCCGTCGCTGAACGCGATCACGATCCCGGCCGCGATCCTGCAGCCGCCGTTCTTCAACGTGAAGGCCGAAGACGCGGTCAACTATGGCCTGCTCGGCATCACCTTCGGCCACGAGATCAGCCACGCCTTCGACGATTCCGGCAGCCAGTACGACGCCAAGGGCCGCCTGCGCAACTGGTGGACCGCGGAAGACCGTAGCGCCTTCAAGGCGCGCGCCGCAGGCCTGGTCAAACAGTATGGTTCGTACAGCCCGGTGCCGGGCTACTACATCAACGGCGCGCTGACCTTGGGTGAAAACATCGGCGACAACTCGGGCCTGTCGATCACCTACCAGGCGTATCAGCGTTCGCTGCAAGGCAAGCCGTCGCCAGTGCTGGACGGCCTGACCGGCGAACAGCGCCTGTACATCGGCTTTGCGATGAAGTGGCGCGCCAAGCTGCGCCCGGAAGCGGCGATCGCCCAGATCAAGAGCGATCCGCATTCGCCTGGCGAATTCCGCGCCAAGGGCACCGTGATGAACCAGCCTGGCTTCTATCAGGCCTTCGACATCAAGCCGGGCGATCCGATGTATCTGCCGCCCGAGCAGCGCGTGATCATGTGGTAAAAAGTCCGAGGTAGTTCGTCATGCCTTGGCCGCGCGCGGTCCAGGGCATATCGTTCGTTTTGCAAGCGATCCTTTAATCCTGCAGTGATCCACAGGTAAGGTTGGCAATGGCGCCTGTCATGGCACCAGCACCGTCAGATGCGGCAAAAGCCGCAAATGCGCTGAGCTGGGCCAGCGTGGGCAGGCGGCCGAGCAAGGTGGCGCCTTCTGCGCGCGCGTGCAGGAATTCTTCCACGCTGACGCCCATCTTTTGCGCCATGCCTTCGAAAGCCGCCCTGGCATGCGACACGGGCACGGCTTCTGGAATCGCATCGGAGCGAATACATAACACCCGGATGCCTTGGCGTCCCAGTTCACCTGCCAGGATGCGCGACATGGCTTCGACCGCCGCGCTACTCGTTCCGTTGCCAAGAAAGCCAACACCGGAGAGGCGCGCACCGGGCGTGGAAAGTGTCAGGATGACCCCCGACTTCTGTGGCGCCATATACCGCGCGGCCGCCTGCGCGGTGAGGAAGATGGTACGGGTATAGGCTTGCACCGGCAACTGGAAATCGCTGTATGACAATTCCGCAAACGGTACCCCCTGCACATGGGAGAAGCCTACCGCATTGAGCATGACATCGATGCCGCCCGCTTGTTCGGCGACGGCGTGTGCGTGCTGCCGGACCGATTCTTCATCGAGCGCGTCGACACGGGCGGCGTGGGCGATGCCGCCTTCGGCGCGCAATTCCAGAACCAGCGCGTCGAGTTTTTCCTGCGTGCGGCCAGCCAGGAACAATTGCGCGCCCTCACGCGAAAATGCACGCGCGACGGCACTACCAATGGCGCCTGCGGCGCCGTGAATGATGCAGCGTTTTCCTTGCAAGATCATGATGGACTCCTGGGTGAAAGGCGTGCTTTAGCGGCGAAACAGGTAGGCTAGAAGTGCCAGCGCATCGCCCCATCCCTCCGTATGCGCGCCGCAGGTGTCGCCTGGAAGTTGGCGGTGGGTGACGACGATGTCGGTGGTGTCGGCGTGGCCGAAGAACTCGACGGTGACAAGCGAATCACGGTGTGCTGTAGCGGGAGAGCGCCATGTGAACACCAGCTTGTGCGGCCGGTCGATAGTGAGATAGTTGCCGGTATGCCGTATTGCGCCTTCGGCTGCGTACATCACAATCTCGAACGCGCCCCCTTCGCGCGGGTCGCAATTGGCGGTGGCGTGCGTGAATGAACGGGTCTGCATCCATTGAGCGAGAATGTCCGCATCCAGCCAGGCGTCGAACACGTCCCCGGCTGAAGCGCCTATCGTGCGGCGCACACAAACCTCGCGTAAGGCGGCATATTCAGCCATTGTCCTTCTCCTTCGCATCGCTCCGGCGGGCGCTGAGCAGTTGATCAAGCGCGGCCAGGCGCTCCTCCCAGAAGCTTTCAAAGTGTCGCACCCAGTGCGCCGCCTCGGCGAGCGGGGCAGCGTTCAATGACAGCAGGTGGTCGCGTCCGTTGATGGTGCGGATGACCAGGCCGGCCCGCTCCAGGATTTTGATGTGCTTGGAGGTGGAGTTGAGCGAGATCGGAAAATCGCGCGCCAACTCCGTCACCCGTGCGCTCTCATGTGTCAGCCGCGCCAGGATCGCGCGCCGGGTCGGGTCGGCCATCGCGGTGAACATGCTGTCGAGCCGCTGGTCTGCATTATATTCATCCATATGGGTGAATATAGGCCGGTGATCAGGCCCCGTCAAGCGGAACGCGAAAAGGTCGCGGCAGATCCATCATCTTGGCCAATTGCCGACGCTCGCGCTGGAAGAGCGTACTATGGCTTACGACAACAATGATTTTCCGACGCATTCCTTCGAAAGTATTGGTCCCACATGACTTCGACTCCAGCCGCGCAGAGCGACACGCCATCCGTCAAGTGCCAGAAATGCAAAGACGAACAAGAACTGGGCTTTGACATCGTGTTCGCCTATCAGCCCATCGTTGATCTGCGCGCTCGCTCGATTTACGCGCACGAGGCATTGGTGCGAGGTCCGAACGGCGAATCTGCTTATTCAGTCCTGTCGCAGGTGACTGACACCAATCGCTACCAGTTCGACCAGGCGTGCCGGGTGCAAGCAATCAAGGGAGCGGCAGAACTTGGTTTGAAGGGATTATTGTCGATCAATTTCCTGCCGAACGCAGTCTACCAGCCAGCGGCTTGCATACGCAGCACCTTCGAGGCGGCGCAGCGCTACCACTTCCCGATCGAGCGCATCATATTCGAGGTCACCGAAGGCGAGCGGGTGCAGGACAGGCCGCATCTGGTCAACATCTTCCAGGAATACAGCCGTTTTGGTTTCCGCACGGCGATCGACGACTTCGGCGCCGGCTACGCGGGCTTGAACCTGTTGTCCGAGTACCAGCCCGACATCATCAAGATCGACATGGAACTGGTGCGCGACATCGACACCAGCAAACCGAAACAGGCGATCATCAACGGCATCATGGCAATCTGCACCGCGCTAGATGTGCAAGTGCTCGCCGAAGGCATAGAAACCAAGGCTGAACGCGACGTCCTGCGCGACGCGGGCATCAACTTGATGCAAGGGTATTGGTTCTGCAAGCCCGCATTCCGGGCGGAAGGCGTCATCGATCCCTCCGCCTGGGACTGAAATATCAGCCGCTAGCGGCCAGCACGAGTTGCCAGGGGCCGTACAAATTCCAAAAGGCTGATCAGCGTTTTCCCTGGTTCCTCCCAAGGAATCATATGCGCTGAATGCTCGAACCATACTCCCTTCTTGTAGGGCGCGTCCACTTGCTCCAGCCATGCGGCGGTGGGGGCAGACGGTGTCGTGTAGTCGTGACGTCCCATGAACATCAGCACCGGAATCGGAAACTTATGCACCTGCTTGTAGTCGACCTGCAGGAATTCAGGCAAGATCCGGCCGAGGGTGTACACATTGCCCTGATCGACCGCGCGAGCGGCCTTGCAGTCGTACTCCGGCGACAGCAACGGTGCGTCGAAATAGTACTTCGCGCCGCCATCGCGATACGCGCTTAGCCCGCCATAAAATTGCGCCCATTTCCTCGCAATGATGATGCGCTCCCGAGTGATCGGCGTGTCGCCCGGATACGGCGCGATGGAATTCAGCTCTGCGACGGCTTCGGCATTGTGATGTGCCCTGGCCTGATCCAAACCATACTGAAAACTGAGCTGTTCGTTGTCGCGCGTATTGATCACCTGACCGATGCCGACATAGGCAGAAAAGAGGTCGGGGCGCACAAGAGCGGCCTTCATGCCGATGACAGTGCCCCAGCTATGCCCCATCAGGACCAACTTGTCCTTGCCGTAGCGCTGACGAATGTACTCGGCAACCTCGATGGCATCTTTAACGTAACGGTCGATGTGGATACTATCGCTGATCTCTTCCGGATTGGTTTCCAGATAGGTCTTGCCAGCGCCACGTTGATCCCAATTGACAACCGTGAAATATTCCTCAATCGGCCGCTGGAACTCCCAAATTCCCGGCGTCAGAGGTGCCGCGGGGCCACCGTGCAGGAACAGGATGACGGGGTTGCCACTGTCGTGTCCGCGCACGTTGATCCACTGCTTGATGCCGCCGATTGTGGTCGTGTACGAGTCATCGATACCGGTTGGCGCAACGATGCGCTGGAGGTCGCGCACGACCGCCCTAGCCGCTTCGTAAGACTTCCCGCTCGGACACTCCTGTGCGTTGATGTGGGAGTACAGCGTGGCGAGGAACAGCAAAACAAGAGCGCGAATTTTCATCGTGACTGTCCTGGCGGCCGACATCAGGCCAGCGCTTCCTTCGCCGCCTGTTCGGGCGTCAAGCCATCGTAGAACAGGTCAGTGAACCACTCGACCTGTTCCTCGATATGCTCCTGCGCCTGTTCCTGCGTGGCGCCGCCCTTCACCAGGAAGCCCTCCACTTCGATACACCAGTGGATCAGTTCCAGGGTTTCCGGGTCCAGCTCTTCTTTTTTCTTTGCCATGATAGTTCTCTACATCGTGATGGATACAAGCCGCCAGTGTAACAGGCGGCCCGGTTACTTCGCCGGATACAGCACCACCTGCACATAATTGTTGGTGTCGAAGTAGCGCCTGGCGGCGTCCTTCAACTCGGCCGCCGTCAACGCGCCGACGCGTGATTCATAGGTCAGCACATCGGCCGGATCGGTCTTGTTGAAGAAGGCGTTCATCAACACCGCCATCCAGTAGCCGTTCTCGCGCAAACCCTTGCGGTAGTTCTCGATCCACGAAGCCTTGACCTTGGCCAGGTCCGCGTCCTCGGCGCCGTTCTCCTTGATCTTGTCGATCTCCGCGAACGTCGCCGCCAGCACCTTGTCGACGTTCTCCGGCGCGCACGGCAGGTTGGCCGTGATCGAATAGTTCGGGTACGGGATGCGCTCCATGTTGCCGCGCACGCCGCCGCTGTACATCGCGCCCATCTTCTCGCGCAGCACCTCGATCAGTTTGATGTTCAGCACCTCGATCAGCGCCTGCAGGCGCATGCGCTCCTGCGACGAGAACGGCGCCTCGCCGGTGAAGGACAGCGAGATCGTGCTCTTGGGCTCGGAGCCCGCATGCACTTCCTTCTTGATCACGCCACGCACCGGACGCACACCCACGTCCTTGAAGGCCACCGGAATCTCGCCCACCGGCAGGCTGGCCAGATAGGTGGCGATCAAGGGCTTGACCTTCTCCACATCGAAGCTGCCCGCCATGAAGAAGGTAAAGCCCTTGGCGCTGGACATGCGGCTGTTATAAATGTCGACCACGCGGTCCATGCCCAGCTGATCGAAGTCGGCCGGCTTCGGCGCCCGCTGCACGCGCGGGTTGTTGTTGTACAGCGTAGCCGTGATGGTGTCGCTGAAGATCGACTCCGGCCGCGCCATATTGTTCTTCGCCAGTTCGCGCTGACGATCGACGTAGGCGCTGTAGATCGCCGCATCCTTGCGCGGCTGCGTCATGTTCAGGTACACCAGTTGCAGCATGGTCTCGACGTCGCCGCTGCCGGAGCCGCCGCTGACCGTCTCGTTGATCGAGCTGACGCTGGCGTTGGCGCCCGCCGTCTTCCCGGCCAATACCTTCACCAGATCGCTCGGCGTGTAATCGCGCACGCCCATCTGGTGCACGATGTTGCTGGCGTAGCGCGCGTTGAACAGGTCCTGGTCGCCGAACAGCGACCAGCCGCCGTAACGCAGGCCGGCCAGTATCACCTGGTCGTTATTGAAATCGGTCGGCTTCAGCACCACCTTGACGCCGTTGCTCAGCGTGAGCTCGGTCAGTCCCAGCCTGGCGTTGACGCTCTCGCCGACGATGCTGCCGGCCTTGGGCGGCGCCGCCATCAGCTGGCTGGCATAGACCTTCTCTTCCGGCGCCTTGACGCTGATCTTCTCCGCCGCGCCGGCGGTGGCCAGCAGCTCGCCGGCCGTCGGCGCCGGCACGCCCGCCACCTCGGTACCGGTATAGATCACCAGCTTGTTCTGGCTATCAGGGACCGCCGCCCGCACCGCGGCGTTCACCTCGGACAATGCGATACCCGGTATCAGCTCGCTGGCATAGCGGTACTCCATCGCGATGCCGGGTATGCTCTCCCGGTCGAGGAAATTACGGATGTACTCCGCGGCGTAGCCGGCAGAATCGGATTTATCGCGCTCGTTGTACATGCGCTCGTAGTTGCGCAGTATGCCCTTCTTGGCGCGCTCCACTTCGGACGTCGTAAAGCCGTACTGGCGCGCGCGCTGGTCTTCCTTCACCAGCGCATTGATGGCCGGCGTGGCGCCGCCCTTGCCCAGCACCGCGCCGGCGCCGAACGAGCGGTAGCCTCGCATCACGGAACTCATGCCGCTGCCGCCTTGCAGGAACGGTGGATTGGCTTGCTGCGTCAACTCGTGCATGCGCTGGCTGAGGATAAAGCTGTATATGTTCTCGATCAGCTTCTGGCGATAGTCGGCGATGGTGGTGCCGGCCGGCCATTCCTGGATCGGGTAGCGGATGTAGACCGAGTTCGCGCCGATCTCCTTGTCGGTGAACACCACGCCTTCGGATTCCGCGCGCACGGGTATCTTGGCGTACTCGCGCGGGCGCTCGTTCTGCGGATTTTTCAGGCCGCCGAAATGCTGGGTGATCAGCTTTTCCGCATCGGCCGGCTCGATATCGCCGACCACCACCACCGCCATCAGGTCAGGGCGATACCAGTCGCGGTAGAAGCGCTTGACGGCGTCGTGCTTGAAGGTTTTGAGGATGTCCTCCTTACCGATCGGCATGCGCTGCGCATAGCGCGAGCCGTTCAGCACCTTCGGCAGCAGCACCTTGTTCATGCGGTCGTCCACGCCCTTGCCCATCCGCAGTTCCTCCAGCACGATACCGCGCTCGCTGTCGATGTCGGCGTCGTTGAGCGACAGGCCGTGCGCCCAGTCCTCCAGCACCTGGAAGCCCTGCTTCACCACCTCCGGCTTATCGGTTGGCAGCGGCAGGATGTAGACGGTTTGGTTGAAGGTGGTGTAGGCATTCAGGTCGGCGCCGAACTTCACGCCGATCGACTGCAGGTAGGACACCAGCTCGTTGCGCTTGAAGTGGGTCGAGCCGTTGAAGGCCATATGCTCGGTGAAGTGCGCCAGTCCTTGCTGGTCGTCGTCCTCCAGAATCGAGCCGGCCTTCACCACCAGCCGCAGCTCCAGCTTCTTCTCGGGACGGGTGTTTTTCTGCACATAGTAAGTGAGGCCGTTGGCCAGCTGGCCCACCTTGACCTGCGGACCGACCGGTATCGCATCGCTCAATTTCAACGGCGGCTGATCGGCGGCTTGCGCCATGAAGGAACACGCCAGAAGAACGGCGGCGGAGGCGCTACGCATTGTCATCAGCTTCATACCGTTGCATAAATAAGAAGGAAAAAGCTACCTTACACTGAAATCCTTAATTTGGGCTAGAATCCTTCCTCGCCTGCCAGCCGGCAGGATTTAACGACGTCTTCGGGGCGGGGTGCGATTCCCCACCGGCGGTAAGGCCAGCGATGGCCAAGCCCGCGAGCGCCTTCTCACGAAGGGTCAGCAGATTTGGTGCGATTCCAAAGCCGACGGTATAGTCCGGATGAAAGAAGATGTGCGGTGACGCGGCCTCCCGCCCGAGCGATCGGTGCGGCGGGCCGCGCGTATTCGCTTGCCCTGTCGCGTTTTTCGCCTATTTGCGAGGAGCGTTTCACATGTTAGACCAACAATCCGCAGTATCCCCCTGCTCCCTGGTATCGGACGACCTGGAAGGCCGCATCGCCGCGGCGCTGGAAGCCATGCGCGCCGGCGTGCCAGTGATCCTGCTCGACGATTTCGACCGCGAGAACGAAGCGGACCTGATCGTCGCCGCCGAAAAAATCACCGTGCAATCGATGGCCATGATGATCCGCGAATGCAGCGGCATCGTCTGCCTCTGCCTGAGCGCCGACAAGGTGCGCGCGCTGGAGCTGCCAATGATGGCCGCCGATAACGGCAGCCGTTACGGCACGCCGTTCACGGTATCGATCGAGGCGCGCGAAGGCGTGACCACCGGCGTTTCGGCGGCGGACCGGGTCACCACCATCCGCACCGCCATCGCGGCGGACGCTCAACCGCGTGACCTGGTCCATCCGGGTCACGTGTTCCCGCTGCGCGCCACGCCGGGCGGCGTACTGGCCCGCAAAGGCCACACCGAAGGCTCGGTGGACCTGGCGACCATGGCCGGCCTCAATCCGGCCGCCGTGCTGTGCGAGTTGATGAACCCCGACGGCACCATGATGCGCGGCGCCGACATCGAGCAATTCGCCGAACTGCACGGCATGCCCATCCTGACCATCGCCGAGATGATCGAATGGCGCACCACGCACGGTGTTTAAGCCGGCTTGCCCAGCTTGACGTATCGGTACACCAGCACTAGCGCGCCTGCGTAAGCCGCCGAAATCAAACCGAAGGCCAGCGGCAGGCGCCAGGCCCACCCGGGCACCATGTGCATCACGGTGCCCATCATCGCCACGCCGACCAGGGCGCCGATCTGACGATTGGCGTTCAACGCGGCGGCGGCGCTGTTGGAATGCGCCTTGCCGGCCACCAGCATCACCGTCGCCGTCATGCCCGGAATCGCGATGCCGATGGCGAAGTTCATCACCACGGCGCCCAGCACCAGCAGCCAGTAAGGCGTTTGCGGCGTCAGGCCGACCAGCATCACGAACGCCATGCCCAAGCCCACCATCAAGCCGTACATCATCGGCGGCCGCGTGCCGACCCGCGCCGTGACGCGGCCCGAAGTCAGGTTGCCGACGGCGAAAGCGGCCATCATCGGTATCAGCTTCAAGCCAGTGTGCAGCGCATCCGCGCCGGACTGCTGGATGTAAAGGCTAAGCAGGAACAACTGGCCGAACACGGCGAAATTAATCAGGAAGCCGACCCCGTTGGCCGCTGCAAAAGCCGGCGTATCGAACAGCGCCCGTGGCAGCAGGGGATGCGCGCCGGTGCGCTCGCGCCGCACCAGCAGCAACGCCGCCGACACCGTCGCCGCCAGGGCGCCCAATACCGGCGCCGAGGCCCAGCCCAGCGACGGGCCTTCGATCAGCACAAAGCTCAGCCCCGCCAGCGCGGCCACGCCCAGCAGATGGCTCAACATCGACAGCGCGCGCTGCAGGCGCGGCGTGGCCGGCGCCACCACCTGCGTCAGCACGATGCCGAGCAGGCCGATCGGCACGTTCACCCAGAACACGCTGCGCCAGCCAAAGCCATGCACCAGCAGCCCACCCACCAGCGGACCGGCGGCCGACGAGCAGCCGACGATCGCCGACCAGGTGCCCAGCATGCGCGCGCGGGTGGCCTGGTCTTCGTAGGCATGCGTCAGCAGGCTGAGGGAACTCGGCATGAACAGCGCCGCGCCCGCGCCCTGCAGCAGCCGCGCGGCGATCAGCGCATTGCCGCTGGGGGCCACGGCGCACAGCACCGACCCCAGAATGAACACGCTCAAGCCGCCCTGGTAGACATTCTTCGGGCCATAGCGGTCGGCCAGCGCGCCGCCGGCCATCAGCAGCGCGGCGAAGGTCAGCGTGTAGCCGTCCACCACCCACACCAGGCCGGTGAGCGGCACGCCCAGATTGAGCGAGATATCGGACAAAGCGGTGTTGACGGCGGTGACATCGATCATCGCCATCACGAAGCCGATGGCCAGTGTCATCAACACCAGCAAGGCGGGAATCTGGCGCGGCAGGGTCGCCGGCGCCACGGTGCTAGGGGTAGTCATGATGCTTCCTTCAGTGAGAGTGCATCGATGTTAGCCTCCTTGCATGATGCAGTAAATACGCATAATATCGGCACCTCGATGCAAAAATGCATCATCACCGGAAACCCGCATGGATTGGGACAACGCCAGGATTTTCCTGGCCATCTACCGCAAAGGCACGCTGCGCTCGGCCGCCGCCGCCCTCGACATCGACCAGGCCACCGTCGGCCGGCGCCTCAACGCGCTGGAAAAATCGCTGGGCGCGCGCCTGTTCCTGCGCACGCCGTCCGGCTACCTGGCCACGCCCGCCGGCGAACTGGCCGTCACCGCCGCCGAACTGATGGAGCACGCCGCCCTGCAGTTCCAGCGCGAGATGCAGGGCATCGACAACCGCCTGTCCGGCATCGTGCGCATCGCCACCTCGGACACCATCGCCAGCCACTCGGTGCTGGGCGCCATGCAGCGGCTGCACACCATGCATCCGGAAATCCGCATCATCCTGAGCACCAGCACCGAGATCAGCAACCTGACCCGGCGCGAAGCCGACCTGGCGGTGCGCACCCTCAAGCCCACCAGTCCCGACCTGATCTCGCGCCACCTGACCCGGCGCAGCATGGGCCTGTACGCCACGCCGGCCTACCTGGCCGAACGCGGCGTGCCGCTCCGGGGCAACGGCATGCAAGGCCACGACATCATCATCTACCAGGGTGCGGTGGCGCCGCGCCACATGGAGAAGCTTTGCATGGAACCGATCGCCAACGCCCGCGTGGCGCTTGAGGTCAACAGCGGCATGGTGATGCTGGACGCCGCCCGGCGCGGCATGGGCGTGGCCGAGCTGCCCTGCCACATGGCCGACGGCGATCCGCAGCTCACCCGCGTCTGGCCCGAGCGCGTCGACCACTACGATGTCTGGCTGGTGATGCACAGCGACCTCAGTCGCAGCGCCCGCGTGCGCGCCGCCGCCGACGCCGTCATTGCCACCTTCGCCGAAGAATAAGCGCCCGTGGCGGACATGCGCCGACGCCGTCGCGGTGCTAAGATGTCAAAATGAGCATAGAAGCAGCTATCCCGTCCGCGCTGAAGCGCCTGGTCCACGCAACCGTCAACTGGCTCAACAGCTGGTGGCGGCTGCTGCAGTTCGCCGTGCTGATGCTGTCGCTGGCGTTCAGCCCCGCCAGTTACGGCGGCGCCAACCGCAACCTGCTGGCGCGCCGCATCGTGCGCGACACCGCGCCCAACCTGGCCTGGTACGGCGTGCTGTCGGCGCTGGTGAGCCTGGTGCTGATCCGCATCGTGGTGGTCACGTCGCAGAGCTACGGCCTGTCGCGCTTCGCGCTGGAGATGGTGGTGCGCGTGCTGGTGCTGGAACTGATCCCGCTGACCGCCGCCGCCTTCGTTGCGCTGCGCACCACCCTGCCTTCGGCACTGGAATTCTCGCAAAGCCGCGACAAGGCCGCCAACGCCGGCGACGACGAGCTGCACCAGGAGTTCTTCCCGCGCGTGGCCGCCGGCGTGTTCGCCGTCTGGATGCTGGCCGCCGTCAGCTGCGTGATGGCGCTGATCCTGGCCTACCTGTCGCTGTACGGCTTCACGCCCTGGGCGCTGCCCGGCTACACGCGGGTGGTCGGCCAGGTCTTCAATCCGGCCGTGACGCTGATCCTGGTGCTGAAGATCGTCTTCTTCAGCTTTGCGGTCGGACTGATACCGATGGCCTCCTCCTACTACTTTGGCGCCAGCTATCGCGCCAAGGTCACGCACGGCCTGTACGACATGGTGCGGCTGTTCGCCGTGATGCTGCTGATCGAAATCGCCTCCTTGATGGGCAACTACTACTGAGCGGAATGGAAAAATGACCCAAGCAACAAACGACCCGGCGCCGGTGCGCAACGCGGAACTCAAGGCGGCCCTGCTGCTGGTGCTGATGGTGGTGCTGGTGGCCGGTTCGGCGCTGTACCTGATGTACGCGCGCGGCGCCTTCGAGTCGACGCAGACGCTGGTGCTGCTGGCGGACGACTCGGAAGGGGTCACCGTCGGCATGGACGTCACTTTCGCCGGCTTCCCGATCGGCCGCGTGCGGCGCATAGAACTGGGCAAGGACGGCAAGGCGCGCGTGATCGTCGACGTGCCGCGCAACGACGCGCACTGGCTGCGCAGCTCCAGCATCTTCACGCTGGAACGCGGCCTGGTGGGCGGCGCCAAGCTGCGCGCATTCAGCGGCATTCCGACCGATCCGCCGCTGGAAGACGGCGCCGCCCGCGCGCTGCTGGTCGGCGACGCCGGCGCCGAGATTCCGCGCCTGCTGGCCGCCGCCAAGGACCTGCTGGAAAACCTCAACGCACTGACGGCGGAAAACTCCGCCCTGGCAGCAAGCCTGGCCAACGTCCAGGGCGTGACCGGCAAGCTGAATGGTCCCAACGGCGCCCTGGGCCTGATCGCCGGCGACGACAAGAACGCACAGCAACTGGCGGAGCGCGCCAACCAGCTGCTGGTCACCGTGAACGCGCTGGCCACCAAGGCCGATAGCCTGATTGGCCACGCCGACACGCAAGTCTTCGGCAAGCAAGGCGTGATGACGGACGCGCAAGCGACCATCGTGCAGCTCAACGGCCTGCTGGCCGACGCCCGCAACAGCCTGAAGAAAATGGACGCGGTGCTGGTCGAGGCGCAGGCCGTCGGCGCCAACGCCAAGGAAGCCACGGCCGATCTGGGCACGCTGCGCGGCGAAGTGGAAAGCAGCTTGCGCCGGGTCGAACAACTGGTCAATGAGATCAACCGCAAATGGCCGTTCAAGCGCGACACGGAGATCAAGCTCCCATGAAGACCCGCACCCCGTTGATCGCGACGCTGCTCGCCACGCTGCTTGCCACTTCCCTGCTGGCCGCCTGCGGCAACAACCCGCCGGTGCCCGACTGGCAGATGAACGCGCAGAGTTCCATCGAACGCTCGACCGCCGCCTACATGTCCGGCAACGCCCGCGTGGAAGCGGCCGAGTACCAGCGCGCCCGCGAAGCGCTGGCCAGCACCGGCAAGGTCGATTTGATGATACGCGCCGAATTGATACGCTGCGCCGCCCGCGTCGCCTCGCTGGTGTTCGAGGATTGCGCCGGCTACGTCAAGCTGTCGCAAGACGCCGGCCCGGCCGACCGCGCCTACGCCGCCTACCTGTCCGGCCGCGCCACCGCCGCCGATGCCGCGCTGCTGCCGGCGCAGCACCAGCCGGTCGCCTCGGCATCGAGCGACACCGCCGCCGCCAGCGCCGCGCAAGCCATCGCCGATCCGCTGTCCAAACTGGTGGCCAGCGGCGTGCTGCTGCGCGCCGGCAAAGCCACGCCGCAGATCCTCAGCGGCGCGGTGGACACCGCCTCCGCCCAAGGCTGGCGCCGACCGCTGCTGGCATGGCTGGGCGTGCAGGCCATGCGCGCCAAGCAGGCAGGCGACACCGCCGAAGCCCAACGACTCCAGCGCCGCATCAACCTCATCACGGAGAAGCAGCCATGACCTCCACGCTATCCGCCATCGGCATTCCGCTGCAAAGCGTCTGCTAGAATCTCGCCCCATGATCACCCGACTCGTCTACTCCACTGAAACCGGCCGCATGTGCCCCGATTGCGGGCAGCCGGTCGCCGCTTGCCGCTGCAAGGCTGCAGCCAAATCCAAACCCGCCGGCGACGGCGTCGTGCGCGTTTCGCGCGAATCGAAGGGCCGCGGCGGCAAGACCGTCACGCTGGTGAAGGGCCTGGCGCTGGACGCCATCGCTCTCGCCTTGCTGGGCAAGCAGCTGCGCAGCGCCTGCGGCTCCGGCGGCACCGTCAAGGACGGCGTCATCGAAATCCAGGGCGACCACTGCGATCTGGTGATGGAAGCCCTGAAAAAACAGGGCCACCAAGCCAAGCGCACCGGCGGCTAGCGGGTGCGCTGGTTCGACAGGTAGATATTATCGCGTTCCAGCTTGACGCCGTCACGCACGGCGCCCTGCCAGGTTTCGGTGCTCGCCACCGCGCCGAAGTTCGAATGGAACACCGTGTTGAACACGCGGTGGATTTCTTCCGCACTGACCTTGCCGGCCGCGTTCTGGTACGGCAGCGCACCGGTGGCGTCCTCCAGAACCTCCACTTGCAAGCCGCGATGCATCGCCTCGTAGATGGTGGACGCATTGCAGTTGTGCGTCATGTAGCCAACGATGGTCAGCGTATCGATGGCGTTTTCCTTGATCCATTCGGCCAGGTCCGTGCCAGTGAACACGCTCGCCATTTTCTTGTTGATGAAATGGTCGTGCGCGCGCTGCGCCACCACGGAATGCAGCTTCCAGCCGTCCGAGCCAAGGCCGAAGATCGGCGAGGTTTCCGGCGCGTCGTGCTGCACCACCACCACGGGGATGCCCGCCTCGCGCGCGGCGTCCATGGCGCGGCCGATATTCGGCAGCGACGTCTCGACCGGCGGATATTCGATCCTCATCTTGCCGGTGAAGTATTCGTTTTGTACGTCGATGACGATCAGGGCACGGCGTGGGGTTGCGGTCATGGTTTTCTCCTGTAGGATAAGGCGGAAGCGCCCGGTGAGTGACATTGTCCGCCGCCGCGCAGTGATTCAAAAGTGGCCCGAAGGCCACCATGCGATATAATCAGGCCATGTCCGCACGCACCTCGCCCATCCAGAAGTTCCGCATCGCCGTCATCGCCTTCGACGGCATCAACCCTTTTCACCTGTCGGTGCCTTGCCAGGTATTCGGCGCCCAGCGCGCCGACTGCGAGAGCGCGACCTTCGACGTCAAGGTGTGCGCGGAGGATGCTGGAGCGCCGTTGTCCACCACGGCCGGCTTCGAAATCGTCGCGCCGCACGGCCTCGCCGCCCTGACCCGCGCGGATATCGTCATCCTGCCATCGTGGCATTCCGACTGCCGCCCTGCGCCGGCCAGCCTGCTGCAAGCCTTGCGCAAGGCCCACCAGCGCGGCGCGCAGGTGGTAGGCCTGTGCATAGGCGCGTTCCCGCTGGCGGAAGCGGGCCTGCTGGACGGCCGCACGGCCACCACGCATTGGGCCAACGCCGACATCATGGCCGAGCGCTACCCCAAGGTCCGGGTCGACCGTGAAGTCCTGTATGTCGATGAAGGAAAAGTGGTCACATCGGCCGGCGTGGCGGCGGGCCTTGATTGCTGCCTGCACTTGCTGCGCCAGCTGTGCGGCGCGGAGATCGCCAATCGCGTGGCGCGGCAGATGGTGGTCGCACCGCACCGGCAGGGAGGGCAGGCGCAGTTCATCGAGCGTCCGCTGCCCGTCAACGGCAGCGACGACCGCTTCGCGCAGGTGCTGGCCTGGGTCGGCGAAGATCTGACGCAAAACCACAGCATCGACGCGCTGGCCGAACGCGCCTTGATGAGCCGCCGGAATTTCACCCGCCACTTCCGCCAGGCCACCGGCACCTCGGTCAAGCAATGGCTGCTCAACCAGCGGCTGGCCCATGCCCGGCATCTGCTCGAGAGCAGCGGGGTGTCGATCGAGATGGTGGCGCAGCAGGCGGGATTTGGTTCGGCGCTGTCGCTGCGCCAGCATTTCCGGACGGCGCTGCGGACCTCGCCGTCCGAGTATCGCAAGTTGTACCGCTCCGCCGTACTGGATTGACGGCGCGGGAACTTACTCCCCGGCCGCTGCGGCGGCCTCGCGCAGCTTGTCCTTCTTGCTCTTGCGCTTGCCCTTGATGCCGCCGTTGACAGTGTCGGTCACCGAATCGGCGGCCACTGGCGGCAGCGTCTGCACCGGCTCGAAGCCGGCGATCTCCTCGCGCGGCAGCAGGATATCCTGACGCTTTTCGATCAGGCGGAAATGCTGCTCCGTCTCCGCGCTGACGAAGCTGATCGCCACGCCGCTCTCGCCCGCGCGGCCGGTGCGGCCGATGCGGTGCGTGTAGTCGACCGCCGAACGTGGCAGGTCGTAGTTGACCACCGCCGGCAAGCGGGCGACGTCGATACCGCGCGCCGCCACGTCGGTCGCCACCAGCACCTGCAGGCGGCTGGCCTTGAAATCACCCAGCACCTCGGTGCGCGCGCCCTGGCTGAATTCACCGTGGAAGGCGCCGGCGCGGATGCCGTTGCGGTTGAGCTTATCGGCCACATGCTCGGCCGCGTACTTGGTCGCGACGAACACCAGCACCCTGCTCCATTTGTTTTCCTGGATCAGATGCTTGAGCAGCATGGTCCGGCGCGGCACGTCGACCATGATCGCGCGCTGCTCGATATCGGGTTTGCTCAGCGGTTCCGACAGCACCTCGATGCGCGTCGGCTGGTGCAGCATGCCGTCGGCCAGCGCCTGCACCGCCGGCGGGAAGGTCGCCGAGAAGAACAGGTTCTGGCGCTGCTTGGGCAGCAGCTCCAGGATGCGGTTCAATTCTTCGCTGAAGCCCAGGTCCAGCAGGCGGTCCGCCTCGTCCAGCACCAGCATCGCCGTGCGCGAGATCTTTAGCGCATTGTGGTCGATCAGGTCCAGCAGCCGGCCCGGCGTGGCGATGACGATATCGGCGCCGCCGCGCAGCGCCATCATCTGCGGATTGATCGACACGCCGCCGAACACGATAGCCACCTTGACCTGCATCGGCAGATGCGCCACCAGCTTGCGGATCGATTCGCCCACCTGCGCCGCCAGTTCGCGCGTCGGCACCAGGATCAGGCCATGCAGCTGGCGCGGGCCGTTGCGGTTGTCCAGCAGCGATTGCAGCAGCGGCAGCGCGAAGGCGGCCGTCTTGCCGGACCCGGTCTGCGCCGCGCCCAGCACGTCCTCACCGCGCAAAATGGCGGGAATGGCGGCGCTCTGGATGGCGGTCGGCTCCTGGTAACCGATTTCGGTGACGGCGTTAATCAGTGAGGGAGCAAGGCCCAGCGAAGAAAAAGACATGTTGGCCTTAAAAATGTGAATTGTGTTGTGCCGCCAGTATAAAGCATGCGCGCCACACCTCGGCCGTTCCGATTTGCCCTGGACACGCATTCGTGGGAACATGGCATTTTCGCCAAAGCCTACAACCATGATCAACTGGGACGCCCACGCTTGTCTGCCGCAGCATCCGCAGGCCGACTTCACACCCGTCCAAAAGCTGCACGCCGCCGGGGTGAACTACGTCTCGCTCAACGTCGGCGGCGACATGAACCCGATCTCGCAGGTGATGTCCGTGATCGCCGGCTACCGCGCCACCATCGCCTCCGACCCGGACCGCTACGTCCTCATTTCCAGCGTGGACGACGTGATCCAGGCCGCGGCCGACGGCCGCATCGCCATCAGCTTCGACCTGGAAGGCGCGATGCCGCTGCTCGACCAGCCGGAGATGATCGCCCTGTACGCCCAGCTGGGCGTGCGCCAGATCCACTTCGCCTACAACCGCAACAACAACGTCGCCGACGGCTGCCACGACCTGCCGCGCGGCCTGACGTCGCTCGGCTACAGCATGGTGAGCGCCGTCAACGAGGCCGGCATCCTGATGGACTGCTCGCATACGGGCCGCCTGTGCAGCCTCGATATCATGTCGGCGTCGTCGCAGCCGGTGATCTTCAGCCACGCCAATCCGTACACGCTGGTGCAGCACGGCCGCAACGTCACCGATGAGCAGATCCGCGCCTGCGCCGCCACGGGCGGCGTGGTGTGCGTGTCCGGCCTGTCGTGGTTCCTGGGGAAGGAGCATCCGACCGCCGACGACGTCGCGCGCCATGCCGCCTATGTCGCGAATCTGGTGGGCGTATCGCATGCCGGCATCGGCCTCGATATCTGCTTCCAGCAACCGGGCCTGGACGACACGCCGCCCGGCGATTTCGACCCCGGTTACTGGTGGCCAGCCTCCGCCGGCTACAGCGCCAGCCGTCCACCGACCTTCACGCCGCCGGAAGTCTGGCGCCAGCTGGCCGCCGCGCTGCGCAATGTCGGCATGACCGACAGCGAGACCGAGCTAGTGATGGGCCGCAACATGATGCGCGTGGCACAGCAGGTCTGGAGCAAGCCGCAGGCACTGTTGAAGGCTGCCTGACGATCAGGCGCCAAGCGCCTTCATTTCAGCATACAGATTGGCCTTGCCCTCGAAGCCGATGCCGTTCAGGTCCGGCATGGTGACGTAGCCGTTGTCCACCCTCACACCGTCGGGGAAACCGCCGAAGGGCTGGAACAGGTCGGGGTAGGACTCGTTGCCGCCCAGGCCCAGTCCCGCCGCGATGTTGAGCGACATCTGGTGCCCGCCGTGCGGAATGCAGCGCTTGCGCGACCATCCATGCTCGTGCAGCATGTCCAGCGTGCGCAGGTACTCGACCAGGCCGTAGCTCAGCGCGCAGTCGAACTGCAACCAGTCGCGGTCCGCGCGCATGCCGCCGTAGCGTACCAGGTTGCGCGCATCCTGCATCGAGAACAGGTTCTCGCCGGTGGCCATCGGCTTGTCATAGTAGTTGCGCAGCGTGGCCTGCAGTTCGAAGTCCAGCGGGTCGCCCGCCTCCTCGTACCAGAACAGATCGTACTGCGACAAGGCCTTGGCGTAGGCGATGGCGGTATCGAGGTCGAAGCGGCCGTTGGCGTCCACCGCCAGCTTCTGGCCGTCGCCCAGCACGCTGAGGATGGAATCGATGCGGCGCAGGTCCTCGTCCAGCGAGGCGCCGCCGATCTTCTTCTTCACCACCGTGTAGCCGCGATCGATATAGCTGCGCATCTCGTCCTTCAGCGCATCGTGGCTCTGGCCCGGATAGTAGTAGCCGCCCGCCGCGTAGACGAAGATCTTCCTGTCCGGCGTGCCGTTGCCGTAGCGGTCCGCCAGCAACTGGAACAGCGGCTGGCCTTCGATCTTGGCCACCGCATCCCAGATCGCCATGTCGATGGTGCCGATGGCGACCGAGCGCTCGCCGTGGCCGCCCGGCTTCTCGTTGGTGTACATGCAGTCCCACACCTTGTGCGGATCGAGGTTGGTGCCGGCGTCGTTCATCAGCGCGATCGGATCGGCTTCCAGGATGCGCGGGATGAAGCGCTCTCGCATCAGCATGCCCTGGCCATAGCGGCCGTTGGAATTGAAGCCATAGCCCACCACAGGCTTGCCGTCGCGGATCACGTCGGTGACCACCGCCACCAGGCTCAAAGTCATCTTGCTGAAATCGATGTAGGCGTTGCGGATCGGGGAACTGATCGGTATGGTCTTTTCGCGGATCTCGACGATTTTCATTGTGCTGTCTCCAGTGGGCTAAGAATGGAAGCAAGCTTACTCTTGAAAAGCAGTCGTATAATTCACCGATATTTACTCCTTTATACACTTCAAGTGAATAATGACATCGTCTCCGAACTGTCCTTCTTCGTGCTGCTGGCGAAGCTGGGCAGCCTGTCCGCCACCGCGCGCGAGCTGGGCATCACGCCGCCCGCCGTCACCAAGCGCCTGATGCTGATGGAGCAGCGCCTCGGCGTGCGGCTGCTGAACCGCACCACGCGCCGCGCCAGCCTGACCAGCGAGGGCGAAACCTACCTGGCGCAGGCAGTGCGCATCCTCGGCGATATCCGCGACATGGAGGAATCCGTATCGAGCAGCCGCGCCGCGCCCAAGGGCCTGCTGCGCGTGAACGCCACGCTGGGCTTCGGCCGCACCACCATCGCGCCGCTGGTCTCCGCCTTCTCGCGCCGCTATCCCGGCGTGGAAGTGCAGCTGCAGCTGACCGACCGCGCCATCAACCTGGTGGAAGACGCCTACGACCTGGGCATCCGCTTCGGCGAGCTGCCCGATACGCGGCTGGGCGCGCGCAAGATCCTGTCCAACCAGCGCTTCCTGTGCGCGTCGCCGGCCTACCTGAAGCGCCACGGCGCGCCGCGCCTGCCGCAGGACCTGGCGCAGCACCGCTGCATCCTGCACCGCCAGAATAACGATACCCATAGCACCTGGAAGCTGGGCAAAGGCCGCAAGACCGAAACGGTGAAGGTGCATGGCAGCCTGTCCAGCAACGACGGCGACGTGGTGCTGGGCTGGGCGCTGGACGGCCACGGCATCCTGCTGCGCTCCGAGTGGGACGCCGCCAAGTACCTCGACAGCGGTCGCCTGCAAGTGGTGCTGGCCGATTACACCCTGCCCTCGGCCGACCTGTACGTCTACTATCCCAGCCGCCAGCAGCAGCCGGCCCGCGTGCGCGCCTTCATCGACTTCCTCGTGGCGAGCATGCCGGCTTCGGCAGACAAACGGCATCGGATATAATGGCAATATGATCGAAATGGCAAAACGACAAACGCTGCACATCTGGATAGCCTTGCTGGCCGTCCTGTTCAGCGCACTCGCGCCTTCGATTTCCCACGCACTGGCCGCCGCCGGCGCCGACACCGTGGAAGTCTGCACGGTGAGCGGCTACAAGGTGGTCAAGCTGGCCCCCGGCGACGGCGGCAAGGCCCCGCCATCGGCCAGGCACGGCATGGAGCATTGCGCGTTTTGCGCCGCCCACGGCGGCGCCGACGCCATCCCCACCGCACCGGCTGCCGCGCTGCTGGCGGAGGCCGGCCGCGATATCTACCCTTCCCTCTGTTACGCCGCGCCGCTGCCGCTGCACGTCTGGTCTGCGGCCCACGCACGCGCACCGCCACTCCTCGCCTGATCCCTGCCCAAGGGCGCACTTTTGTGCGCCAGGTCAATTTGTTTGACGAGGATAGCAATGAACCCATCGTATTCTGCCGCGGCCGCAGTGCCGCGCGCCGCGCTGTATCGGCGCATCTGGCGCTGGCATTTTTTTTCCGGCCTGGTTTGCGTGCCCTTTATTTTTTCGCTGGCCGTGACTGGCGCCATGTACCTGTTCCACCGCCAGATCGACGACCTTGTCTACGCCCGGCAGATCCTGCGCGAACCGGCCGGCGGCGCCGACGCCATGCAGCCGCCGTCACGGCTGATCGCCGCGGCGCTGCAGTCACAGCCCGGACGGCCCAAGGCACTCACGCTGCCTGCGGACGACCGCCACAATGCGCAGGTGGACGTGATCCGGCCCGACGGCGCCACGCTGCAGGTGTTTGTCGATCCCGCCACCGCCACGGTTGCCGGCGCCATCGCCGAAGACCGGCGGATCATGACCATCGTGAAGCACATCCATTCGCTGGCCATCGCCGGTGACGGCGGCAAGGTGGTGATTGAAATCGTGGCCGGCTGGATCATCGTCCTGATGTCCACCGGCGCCTATCTGTGGTGGCCGCGCGGCCGCAGCGCAGGCGTGGTGTCGATACGGCCTGGAGCCCGGGGGCGGACCTGGTGGCGCGACCTGCACGCCGTCACCGGCGCCTTCGGCGGCATCGTGATCCTGTTCCTTGCGCTGACCGGCATGCCGTGGTCGGTGTTCTGGGGCGCGAACGTCAATGCCTGGCTGACCGCGCACGATCTGGGCGTGCCGAAGGGCATGTGGCGGGGCGTGCCCAAGTCGACGCCGCCGGCCGGCGCCCTGGGCGAACTGCCGTGGACCCAGCAGCAGCTCGCCGTTCCCGAATCGGACGATCCGCATGCGCACCACAAGGCCACGCCGCACGACGCCTCCGGCGCCCAGGTCCCGGACAGCCACCCCGGCATGGCCGGCCCCGACGCCGTGGCCGCGCAACTGGCGTCGATGGGCATCGATCGCGGCTACCGGCTCGCGCTGCCGCGCGACGCCCGCGGCGTCTACAGCGCGATCCGCAGCACCGGCCGGACGGCGGACCAGCGCGTGATTCACCTCGACCAATACAGCGGCAAGGTGCTGATGGACATCGGCCCGCAGCGCATCGGCGCGATAGGCCGCATCACCGAATGGGGCGTCAGCGTGCATCAGGGCGGCGAGTATGGCACGCCCAACCTGCTGCTCATGCTGGCCGGCTGCCTGGCGCTGATCGCCCTGTGCGTCAGCGGCATCGTCATCTGGTGGAAGCGGCGCCCCGCCGGCAGGCTGGCAGCTCCCGAGCGCCGCGACGGCGACCGGCTGGCGCGTGGCGCCGTGGTGATCGCCGCGGTGCTGGGCTGCTGCTTCCCGCTGCTCGGCGCATCCATGCTGGCCGCGCTGCTGCTCGACACGCTGATCGCCGCGCTGCGCCGCCGTCCGCGCACAAATTATCAGTCACAGTAACATCAACGCCTCAGCTTCGATCTGCACCGTCCGCCCCGCGCACCGGCAGCCACTGCGCCACGCAGAAGGCTATCTCCGGCACGATAAACAGCCAAAGCAGCGGCGCGCCGGTGACGGCCAGCGCCCAGCTCATCCAGGTTGAAAACAGCAGCCGCGCCATGCCGTCGAAACGGCCGAAGCGCTGCTGCGGATCGCTGATGCGCAGCAGCGACCACACCAGCACCACGCTGCCGAGCAGGCAGGCGAACAACACGTGGAACGGCTCGAATGCCGGCAACGCGGCGCCGCCCAGCCGCTGGTTGACGCCGTCCAGTTGCGCGCGGGCGAAGGCGAAGCTCCACGGCGTGGCGAAAGGCGCGGTCACGATCAGATCGTAGATGGCGCTGCCGAGGACAATTTTGCGCAAGGTCGATGAGGCGAGCATGGGGTCTCCTGGAATATGGTGGAGCCATGCTAAAGCCTGGAGTACACTCCAAGGTCAAACGATATTTGGAGCTTGTCCGTGCAAATCGGAGAAATCGCCAGCGCCACGGGACTAAGCCGCGACACCCTGCGCTTTTACGAGAAGCGCGGCCTGCTGCGCGCGCGCCGCAGTGCCAACGGCTACCGCGACTATCCGCCGGAAGCGGTGGACTGGCTGCGCTACATCCGGCTGGCGCAGACCCTGGGCTTCACACTGGGCGAGATCGAAGCCGACCTGCCACTGCTGGCCGACCCGGAATCGTCCGCGCCCCAGCTGCGCGCGGCCTTGGCGCGCAAGCTGGAAGACATCGACCAGCGCATCGAAGGCTTGCGCACCCTGCGCGGCGAACTGGCGCGCCGGCTGGACGAGAACATGGCAACCTGCCCTTTGCAGCCTACTCCGACACTACGGGCTTGACGCCTGCCCGACTGAGCTCAGCGAAATGCCGGAGCGCGACGTCCAGCGCATCCATGAACTCGCGCACCATGATGGGCTTGGTCAGATAATTGAAGAACCCGGCTTCAATACCTTTTTCTATGTCGCGCGGCATGGCATTGGCGGACAAGGCGATCACCGGGATATGCGAGGTGGCCGGGTCGTCGCGCAATATTTTCAGCGCACCGTAGCCGCTCATTCCCGGCAGGTTAATATCCATCAGTATCACGTCGGGTTGATGTTGCTTGGCCAGTGAAATGCCGAGATGCCCCGTCACCGCGGTCATCAACAGCAAATCGTCCCGTCGTGCGATCAGCTGCGCCACCAGCGCCAGATTGGCCGGATTATCCTCGACATACAATAGCGTACGGCGATGGCCGCTGTCCGTCCGGCTGGCCTTGTCGTCGCCGCGGACCGGCGCCAAGCCCGGCGCTTCGGTCTCCAGCCCAGGCGCATCCGACGCCAACAGGTCGAACCAGAACTCACTCCCCACGCCGACGGTGCTGTCGACACCGATGGTGCCGCCCATCAGTTCGATCAACTTCTTGGTCACCACCAACCCGATTCCGGTGCCTTCCTCCGTGCTGGTTTCCTGCCCCAGCCGGTTAAACGGTTGGAACAGATGCGCCAGCTTGTCAGGCGGCAGGCCCATGCCGGTATCCATCACGCTGACGCGCACGCTGCCGTCGATTTCAGGCTGGCAGTTCACCGTCACGGCGCCGCCGGGACGATTGTATTTAATGGCGTTCGACATCAGGTTCACGATGACCTGCTTGACCCGGGTCCGGTCCGCGTGCACGAAGAATGGATTGTCGAAGATGGGGAAATTGAGGGCGATATCACGTTGCTCAGCCTGCGGCGCCATCATCGAATGACAATCGAGCAACACCTCGGTGAGCGACATCGTCTCCTTGGAAAGGCTGACCTTGCCCGATTCGATCGTCGCCAGGTCGAGAATTTCGTTGATCAGGCGTAGCAGATACCAGCCGGCCTGCAGGATCTGATCGATCGAGATTTTTTGCGCGGTGGACGGTGGCGGCGTATCCGATGCCATCAGTTGCGCGAAGCCAAGTACCGCGTTCAGCGGCGTGCGCAATTCATGGCTCATGCTTGACAGGAACTCGGATTTCGCCAGGTTGGCGACTTCCGCCGCCTTCTTGGCGCCTTCCAGTTCGACATTGTTTTCCTGCAGCTTGTGTTCGAATTGCTTGCGGTCGGTCACGTCGCGCGCCGCCGCGAACACCCCCTGCAGCTTGCGGTCGCGGTCGTGGAAGGTCGAGGCGTTGAACGACACCACGGTCTCGGCGCCCTCGCGCGACAGCGCGGTCAGTTCGTAGTTGGTGAGCTTGCCTTCGCGCAGCACGCGTGAGATGCCAACTTGCGCCCGGTCCGGGTCGGTGAAGTAGTTCTTGAACGGGGCACCGATCAGTTCGTCACGGGTGCATCCGGTCATCGATTCCATCTGCTGGTTGACGTCGGTGATGATGCCGCGCGGGTCGGTCGCCATCAGCGCGTCGATATTCGACTCGATCAGCGAGCGGGTGTAGAACTGCTGATCGCGCAAGCGCTGGTCGAGCACCGCCTGTTCGGCCTCGACCTGCTTGCGCACGGTGTTGTCGGTACCGATCAGCAGGTAGCCGATGATCTGCTCGCTGTCGTCGCGCAGGGCCGTCACCGACACCATCGCCGGGAAGCGGCTGCCGTCCTGGCGGATGTAGGTCAGCTCATAGATGTCCTCGATGCCGCGCGAGGCCTTGAACACCAGCGCCTCGAAGCCCGGCGTGATCGCCGTGCCCAGTTCGATGCTCAGCGTATGGGCGCGGGCGATCACCTCCAGCGGATCGGAAATATCGGCGGGCGTGATCTTGTTCATGACGTCCGCAGCCTTGTAGCCCAGCATGCGCTCGGCGCCGACATTGAAAATCTGGATCACCCCCTGCGCATCGGTGGCGATGCTGGAGAAGTTGGCGCTGTTGAAGATGGCGTTCTGCAGCGCCCCCGCCTTCTGCAACGCCTCCTCGGCGCGCTTGCGCGCGGTGTTGTCAGTGCCGATCAGCAGGTAGCCGATGATGGTTTCCTGATCGTCGCGCAGCGCGGTGACCGATACCATCGCCGGGAAACGGCTGCCATCCTGGCGGATATAGGTCAGCTCATAGATGTCCTCGATGCCGCGCGAGGCCTTGAACACCAGCGCCTCGAAGCCCGGCGTGATCGAGGTCCCCAATTCCAGGCTGAGGGCGTTGGCGCGCACGATCAGTTCGCGCGGATCGGAAATATCGGCCGGCGTGATCTTGTCCATCACGTCGGCCGCCTTGTAGCCCAGCATGCGTTCGGCGCCGACATTGAAAATCTGGATCACGCCGTGCGCGTCCGTGGCGATGCTGGAGAAGTTGGCGCTGTTGAAGATGGCGTTCTGCAGCGCGCCGGCCTTCAGCAACGCCTCCTCGGCGTGCTTGCGCGCGGTGTTGTCGGTGCCGATCAGCAGGTAGCCGATGATGGCGTCCTTGTCGTCGCGCAGCGCCGTGACCGACACCATCGCCGGGAAGCGGCTGCCGTCCTTGCGGATATAGGTCAGCGCATAGATGTCCTCGATGCCGCGCGAGGCCTTGAATACCAGCGCTTCGAAGCCGGGCGTGATCGACGTCCCCAGTTCCAGGCTGAGCGCGGTGGCGCGGGCGATCAGTTCGCGCGGATCGGAAATATCGGCCGGCGTGATCTTGTCCATCACGTCGACTGCCTTGTAGCCCAGCATGCGCTCGGCGCCGACGTTAAAAATCTGGATCACGCCCTGGGCGTCAGTGGCGATACTGGAAAAATTGGCGCTGTTGAAAATGGCGTCCTGCAAAGCGCCCGCCTTCAATAGCAGTTGTCCATCGTACAGCGAGCGGTCTACGATCAAGATATTCTCCCGGATGTCACATTGAATGGCACGTGCATCCACTGCCCGTCGCGATGCTCGGCGGATATCGTGGAATGCGGCGCGTTATGAGCGACAGCTAGGCGGTGGGAGGTCGAGGCAACCCATTGAAGTGCGTGGGCTGGATGATGGGACTTCGCGAAGTGTGGAGATAAAACCTGTAACCTGCATGCACAATAGCATGCCGGGCTCCCGGCATGTCAGCATCCTCTCGCCTCGGAGCATGATAGTGTCTCGATGACAATAAGATACCGGGAATTGGAGCCAAAACGGCCACAATTGACATCGCGTCGGGCCAGCTGACTTGAAATTTCCGCTTCGTCACCAGTTGCACGCCGCATCAATCAAGTGCTGACTGCATAGGTCAACGCGCTCAACGGAAGCGCCGCCCTTGCCGCGCGCGAGATAGAGCGCGAACAAGGGCGCCCGTTTCGGCAGGGGCAGCGCTATCAGATGGCCGGCACTCAGCAGCGGCCGACACAGGCATTCCGGCAAGACGGCCAATCCCCCGCCCGCCGCCGCGGCCTCCAACGCCATGTGATAGTCCGGCACTATGGCCGCAGCCTGCTCAGGAGCGCAGCCGAAAACCTCGCGCCAAAAAGCCGTCAATGGCGGCACCGGCCCCTGCAAATCGATCAGCGGCACGCCTTTCGGAGCAGCCGACTTGGATATGCGGTCGCGAAACGCCGGCGCGCACACCAATTGCAGCCGTCCCTCATACAGCAGTGCATAGTCGACAGCCTTGTGCGGTATGCGCGCGGGTGTAACCGCCAGATCGAGTTCGCGCTCGGCCAGCGCCTTCACCAAGGCCGGCGGCGGCATCGCGCGCAGGTCAAGTCGAATCGCATAACGCGGCAGGATGTTCAACCCGGACAGCAACAAGCCGGAAAAGCCGCTGGTCGCACCGACATGGACGACACCGGCAAGGGCCTGGCGCTGACCCGCGCCGCTGCCGATGATGGCCTCCAGCGCGTCCAGATGCGGGCCGGACTGGCGCTCCAGTTCGACGGCCGCAGGCGTCGGCGCCAGGCCACGCGGAAGCCGGGTGAACAGTTGGGTCTGCAGGCGCGCTTCCAAGATCTTGACGTGCCGGGACACGGCCGGTTGCGTCAACTGCAAGGAAAGCGCCGCGCGCGAGATCGAATTGTGCCGGTAGACGCTGAGGAAGCTGCGCAGATGAAGTAGGTAAGACATCTAATTTTTTATGGCATGGCCAATAACTTGTGATTTGATTTTAGCCTAGTCAGTTTGTAATCTGGCGTCAAGCAATCACTGGAGACCAGACATGACTGTATCAAACACCGATTTTCCGACTTATCCCGACCTGCGCGGCAAGGTGGCGCTGGTCACCGGCGGCTCGCGCGGGATTGGCGCCGCCGCCTGCCTGGCACTGGCGCGCTGTGGCGCAAGCGTCGCCGTCAATGGCCGTGCCCGTGATGCCGTTGACAACACCGTGGCCGCGATCCGCTCATTGGGCGGCGTAGCGTTCGCGGCAACGGCGGACTGTTCCGACCTGGCTTCCGTCGAACGCATGCGGGCCGCCATCGAAGCCGACTTGGGCGCGCCGGAGTTGTTGCTGGCATTTGCAGGCGGTGGCAGCGGCCGTCCGGTCCCGCTGGCCGACATCACCGAAGAAGATTGGCGCTCAAGCATCGACCATAATCTGACTTCAACGTTCTTCACGCTCAAGTCCGTTCTGCCCGCCATGATAGCGCGCGGCAGCGGCAGCATCGTCACCATGGCGTCGGCGGGCGCACGGGTGGCTTCGGGGGCGCCGGCCGGATATGGCGCAGCTAAGGCAGGCGTGATCATGCTGACTCGCCACGCCGCTAACGAGCTCGGGCAACACGGCATCCGCGTGAACTGCATCTCGCCGTCAGCCGTTCTGACCGAGCGCACCGCTCAGCGCATGCCGCCTGAACAGCAACAGCGCATGCTGGCGGCGTTTCCGCTAGGCCGGCTTGGCCAGCCTGACGACATCGCGTCGGCAGCTTTGTTTCTGCTGTCCGCATCCGCATCATGGATCACCGGCATCACTCTGGATGTTGCCGGTGGCCGCGTCATGACGTGAATACTCCCCGCGACGCATAAGGAACAAGAACATGCTAACGCTCGATCACATCATCCTGCGGGTGCGCGATCCGGCCGCGTCCGCCCGCTTCTACCAGGACGTGCTGGGCTTCCGTCTCGACGGCAGCGCGGGCCCGTTCGAACTTGTGCGCGTGAACGAGGACTTTACGCTGGACCTGCTGCGCGAGCCGCCGCGCGACCTGATGCACCTGGCCTTTTGCATGGACCGCGCCAGCTTCGATGCCGTACACACCCGGCTTTGCGAACGATCGATTGCGTTCGGCGGTACGCCATTTGACCGCAACGGCGGGCCACTGGCGCAGTCCCTGGGTGCGCGCGGCTTGGCCGACGCCTGGTACTTTTATGATCCCGATGGACACAATCTCGAAGTGCGCAGCTACGGCTGATTTATTTCGCAGCGTTGATTAGCTTGCAGTCATCCGCGCCGAACTCCGACTGGAACTGCAATGACTGCCCCGCCACTTCCAACGCCTTCATGCGCGGCGCCACCAGCGTGTACTGGCCCGCCTTCAGCTTCTCGATCAGCGGAGCACATTCGCTGCCGCTCGCGTCGAGATGGCCGGCCACCACCCACTTGCCGTCGGCGCGCTCGGTGTAGAGCGGCGCCGCCGAGTAGCGGCCCGCGTTGAACAGCAAGACTTCCGGTTTGCCGTCGCCGTCGACATCGAGCACCAGGGCATCGCAGCTGCTACCGCGGCTCAGCAGACATGGCAGGACAGCCGCATCCTCGATCGGGCTCCACTTCTGGGCCGCAAAACCGGCCGGCAGCCTGGTGGTCGACGGCCACACCTTGACGTTGTCGGTGATCGACACCGCCGCCAGCTGCGATCCCGCCTGCCAGCGGTTCGTCTCCTTCAGCGCCTTGCCGGCCAGGTCGCGTATCAATGCCGCATCGGGGCCGGTGGTCTGCTGCGACAGGCGCGTCAAAGCCTCGTGCCCGTAGCGCTGTCCTTCGAATCGCAGATAGTGGTAATCGAATTGCGCCGCCTTGGTGCGGCCCTTCTCCAGCCGCGCCATCTGGTTGTTCACCGACAGGCGCGCCGGATCGGCGATCGGCGTGAACAGGGCCAGCAGCACCACCAGCACCACGAAGGCCGCCGCCACGTTGACGTTGGCGATGGGGCACAACCAGGTTTCGTAGCGTTGCGCCGCCCACGCGTAACCCAGCGCATAGCAACCGGCGACCACCAGGCAGGCGGCGGCGATCACCCGGTCCGAGGTCCAGCCGTAGTCGTACACCCGCAAGCCCAGCGCATAAATCGCGATCGCCGTCAGCGGCAGTATCAACAGCGAAGCCACGCGCGCGCTCACCCGCACCGCCAGCGCCGCCTTGGCGTGGCCGTTCTGGAAGGCGGCGTTGATCAGCACGATCAGCACCGCGTCCGCCGCCAGCAGCAGCGAGGTCGCGTGCCGCGTGGCCCACAGCACATCGAGCCCGGTGAACGGCAAGGCGCACAGGAAGCCGCTGATGATCAGCGCCGCCACCGGCAGTATCCACGACAGCAGCACCAGCAGCAGGCTGCGGATGCCGCGCACGATGGCCGGCCGCACGTCCGTGATGTGCATCGCGCACGACCAGGCGAAGCAGATCACCGGCACCACAAACCACGACTCTGCCATCATCTGCTTGAGGAAGCCCAGCTTCACCATCGAGAACAGGCCGCTGCCCATCAGCAGCACCAGCCACAGCGCCCCGACGAAGAACGCCGAAAACATCAGCTGCACCGCCAGCTTCCAGGCCAACTCAAAATAGGTGTCGTAGCTGGCGATACGGCGCTTGTCCGCAGCCCCCGCCATCACCAGCGAGTGGGCGATGTACATGAAGACCGCGCCGAACACCATCATGGGCCCCGACATCGACGTGAACGCGCCCTTCCCCAGCTCGCCGGCGCTGTGCGCCACGCCGGCCTCGCGGCTGACGGCATGCAGCGCCATGATCAGCACCACGCCGGCGGCGGCCGCCATCCACTGCGCCACCTTCTTCGGCGCCATGTGGCCCATGGCCGATATCAGCATCGCCGGCAGCAGCGCGCAGGCCATCAGCAGTGGCGTCATCACATACGGCGCCCCGGCCGGCCACCAGCCGCCCCGGTCGGCCTGGTACAGCCAATACAGCAGCGCGCCCTGCGCCAGCCCGGTCGCCAGCCGCAGCGCCATCACCTGCCGGCTGACGTCCACTTCCATCGTCGTTTCATCCTGTTCCATGCCTGACCTCTTTGTGAACCGTGGGCCGAAGTATCTCACATGTTTATTATTTGGCATTGATAGGCGGCCTACTCAACGTCGTATGACGAGGCCTGCGCGGAGGCGCTATAATGGTTGTCTACGCTGCTCTTTTTTCAACGTTCCGCACCCGGTCCGCCAAGTGAATCCACATCTCGACAAGCTGCAACCCTATCCGTTCGAAAAACTGCGCCAGCTGTTCGCGCAGGTGAGCGCCAGCCCACAGCACAAGGCCATCAGCCTGGGCATGGGCGAACCCAAACATCCTACGCCGCAGTTCATCCAGCAGGCGCTGATCGACAATGTGGACGGCCTGGCCAGCTACCCGACCACCATCGGCTCGGACGCGCTGCGTGGCGCCATCGCCGGCTGGCTGGAACGCCGCTACGGCATCCCAAAGCTCAATCCAGCCACCCAGGTGCTGCCGGTGAACGGCTCGCGCGAGGCGCTGTTCGCGCTGGCGCAGACCGTGATCGATCCGGCCGCCAGGTCGCTGGTGGTGAGCCCGAATCCGTTCTATCAGATCTACGAGGGCGCGGCCTACCTGGCCGGCGCCGAGCCGTACTTCGTCAATTCCGACCCGGCCCGCAACTTCGGCTGCGACTACGACAGCATTCCGACCGCGGTCTGGGAGCGCGTGGCGCTGCTGTTCCTGTGCTCCCCCGGCAATCCGACCGGCGCCGTCCTGACGCTGACCGACTGGGAGAACCTGTTCGCCCTGTCCGAACGCTACAACTTCGTCATCGCCGCCGACGAGTGCTACTCCGAGATCTACCACGGCGACAAGGCGCCACTGGGCGCGCTGGAAGCGGCCCACACGCTGGGCCTGTCCACCATCGACAAACCTTACGCGCGCCTGGTGGTGTTCAGCAGCCTGTCGAAGCGCTCCAACGTGCCCGGCATGCGCTCGGGCTTCGTGGCCGGCGACGCCGAGGTCCTGAAAAAATTCCTGTTGTACCGCACCTATCACGGCGGAGCCATGAGCCCCACCGTGCAAGCTGCTTCGATCGCGGCCTGGAACGACGAAACCCACGTCGAACAGAACCGCGAAAAATACCGTGCCAAATTCGCCGCCATCACCCCGTTGCTGCAGGAAGTGCTGCAAGTGGAACTGCCGGACGCCGGCTTCTACCTGTGGGCGGACGTCAGCCAGACCGGCTTGTCGGACACCGAATTCGCCCAGCGCCTGTACGCCGAATATAATGTCACGGTACTGCCGGGCAGCTACCTGGCGCGCGACGCCCACGGCGCCAATCCGGGCCGCAACCGCATCCGCATGGCGCTGGTCGCCGAGATGGAAGAAGGCCTGGAAGCCGCACAGCGCATCGTCCAATTCTGCAAGTCCCTTAACAAATAATTGAGTAAATCATGAGCCAACAACTCCAGCAAATCATCGACCAGGCATGGGAAGACCGCGCCAACATCAACCCGGGTAACGGCACCGCCGAACTGCGCGACGCGGTTTCGCACGTGATCGCGGGCCTGGACGCCGGCACCATCCGCGTGGCCGAAAAAACCACCGGCGACTGGGTTGTGAACCAGTGGGTCAAGAAAGCCGTGCTGCTGTCGTTCCGCCTGGAGAACAACGTGCAGATGCCGTCCGACGGCACCATGCAGTTCTACGACAAGGTTCCGACCAAGTTCGCCAACTACACCGCCGAAGACTTCATCAAGGGCGGCTTCCGCGTGGTGCCGCCAGCAGTGGCGCGCCGCGGTTCCTTTATCGCCAAGAACGTGGTGCTGATGCCTTCCTACGTCAACATCGGCGCCTACGTCGATGAAGGCGCGATGGTCGACACCTGGGCCACCGTCGGTTCGTGCGCGCAGATCGGCAAGAACGTCCACCTGTCCGGCGGCGTCGGCATCGGCGGCGTGCTGGAACCGATGCAAGCCAATCCGACCATCATCGAAGACAACTGCTTCATCGGCGCCCGCTCGGAAATCGTCGAAGGCGTGATCGTCGAAGAGAACTCGGTGATCTCGATGGGCGTGTACATCGGCCAATCGACCAAGATCTACGACCGCGCCACCGGCGAAGTGACCTACGGCCGCGTGCCAGCTGGCTCGGTGGTCGTCTCGGGCAACCTGCCTTCGGAAGACGGCAAGTACTCGCTGTACTGCGCGGTCATCGTCAAGCGCGTGGATGCAAAAACCCGCGCCAAGACCGGCATCAACGAACTGCTGCGCGGTATCTAAGCCCGCACGGCCAAACAGGGTCGGACCCCATGCGGGGTCCGCCCCTGGCATCGAGGTTCTGGGGTAAAACTGAGGAGAGTGCCATGGCCATGGAACGCCTGTTCCAGCTGATGAAGGAAAAGAACGCGTCGGACATGTTCTTTGCGGTGAATTCGCCGGTACACATCAAGATCAACGGCAACCTGATCCCCATCAATCAGCAAAAGCTCGAGCCGGACAACATCCATTCGCTGCTGGCGGAAATCGCCACGCCCGAACAGATGGACGAACTGGCGGCGACCAATGAACTGAACATGGGCGTCTCGGTGCCTAACATGGGCCGCTTCCGCCTCTCCGCGTTCAAGCAGCGCGGCACCATCTCCGCCGTGTTCCGCTTCGTGCCGGCCACCATCCCGCTGCTGGCCGATCTGCAGCTGCCGCCGGTGCTGGCGGACCTGATCATGGAAAAGCGCGGCCTGCTGCTGCTGGTCGGCTCGACCGGCTCCGGCAAGTCCACCACCATCGCCTCGATGCTGGACCACCGCAACGAACTGCGCTCCGGCCATATCCTGACGCTGGAAGACCCGATCGAGTACCTGTTCAAGAACAAGAAGTCGATCGTCAACCAGCGCGAGATCGGCAGCGACGCCAAGGACTTCTACACCGCGCTGCGCAATTCGATGCGCCAGGCGCCGGACTGCATCCTGATCGGCGAGATCCGCGACAAGGAAACCATGGCCGCCGCGCTGGCCTACGCGCAGTCGGGCCACCTGGTGCTGGCGACCCTGCACGCCAACAACAGCTATAACGCGCTAAACCGTATTATCAGTTTCTACCCGATCGAGAACCGCGCCGCGCTGCTGCAGGATCTGTCGTCGACGGTGAAGGCCATCGTCTCGCAGCGGCTGGTCCGCTCGATCAACGGCGGCACCCGCACGGCGGCGGTGGAAGTGATGGTCAACACCCGCTACATCTCGGACCTGATCGAAAAAGGCGAAATCGGCCAGATCAAGGAAGCGATGGAAAAGAGCATGTCGCCCGGTTCGCAGTCGTTCGAACTGGCCCTGCTCAAGCTGGTGCAGGACGGCTTGATCAGCCAGGACGAAGCGCTGGCCAACGCCGATTCCGCCACCAACCTGCTGTGGCTCCTGAATAACGGCCCCGACAGCAAGAACGCCCAGGCCGAACCGGAACCGAACAAGGCCTCGCCGGACGAAGCCTCGTTCACCGAGTTCACGCTCAACACCTGAAGCGCCCTACTTCACCTCGCGCGCCAGCTTGAGCATCTGGTAGCTGAGCGCAAGGCCGCGCCGCCTGGCTTCCGTCTGATTGATGCGGAAGGCCAGGCCGTTCGGCTCGATCACCAGCCCGATGATGGCGCCATTGCGGAACGATTCCGCGCTGTCGCCCACCACCAGCACCGGACCGTCCGCCAGCACCTCCTGCCAGCGCCGCAGATCGCCGCGCACGCCCGCGCCCAGCACCAGCAGCTGGCATTGCGGCACGCGCTGCGGCTCGTTCAGCTGCAAGGTATGCACGGTCACGCCGCTCGGCGTGGCCGGCATCAGCGCGCGCAGCGCGTCCTGCAAGGGCGCGTCGCCCGCCACGCAGTAGGTGAACTCGCGCTGCGGCGGCGGCGGCCATTGGGTCAGCTGGGCGAAGCGGTAGATGAAGGCCGCCTTCAATTGCAGCTGATCCTGTCCCGCGCGCGCGGGCGGCGCCAGCGCGGCCAACACCGGCAGCAGCAAGCAGGCCAGGCGCAGCGGCCTCATAGTCCGAACTGCCTGGTCAACGAGAAGCGCAGCACGCGTCCCTCCTGCCTGAACTGCTGATCCACGCCGGACGGCGCATCGTAATAGCGCACATTGCCGATGTTGTACAACGAGACCGCGATGTCCGTCCCCACGCCGGGACGCCACAGCAGGGTGCTGTTGAGCAATGCATACCCCGGTAGCGCCACGGCTCCGATGGCGCGGCGGCTCTGGCCCAGCAGCTGCCACGACAGGCGCAGCCGGTCGCCTTGCAGCGGTTGACTGTACAGCAGTTTGGCCAGCGCGCGCGGCGAATTGTCCAGCCGCCGTCCGGCCGTATCGGCGGTCCGCTGCAGCGACAACGCCGCCTGCAATTGCTGGCCGCCGGACCAGCGCCGCTCCAGCCCCAGCTCCGCGCCGACGTTGCGGATGCTGCCGCTGTTTTCGAACACCGTGGATTCCTGATTGATGCTGATCAGGTTCCGCAGGCGCGACGCATAGACCGAGGCCCGGTACTGGAAATTGTGGTTCAGCGCGTGCTCCCACGCCAGCTCCAGCGTGCGTATCCGTTCCGGCGACGGCAGCGGCGCCTCCAGCGGCGCGTTGACCTGGAACTCGTACAGGTTGGCCTCGCGGTAGGCGCTGCCATACATCAGCTTGAGCGATGCATCGGCCACGCCGCTCCAGATCCAGGCGAAGCGCGGATTGGTGTTGGTGCCGCCGACCATGGTGCTGTCGCGGCGCAGCCCGACCGTCACGCGGTGCGTATCGTTGAGGCGCCACGAGTCCTGCACGAACAGGCCGCGCCGCCGGTTGTCGCCGTAGAAGGCGGCATCCGGCTCCTGGCCCACCGGGCCGGCGACGATGGACTGCGTGCGGTCGTACTGGTATTCGAAGCCCGCCATCAATTCGTGGTCGCGCCAGCGCTGGGTGCTGATGCGCAGGTCCAGGTTGTACCAGCGCCCCAGCGCGAGATTGTCGAATTCGAACGTCGTCGCATCGACGCGCACCACGGGAAAAGCGCTCAGGTAGTCGCTGCGTTTGGACGACACGGCGCCATACAGGCTCCAGTCGTTGCCCAGGTCGCGCCGGTATTCGGCCGACAGGAAGTTGTTGTTGTAGACGTTGCGGTTCTGGAGCATATGCACCGGCGCCTCTTCCGGCAAGATGGCCGGGTAGCCTAGTTCGCGATGGCTCAGGCCTGCGCGCAGCGTCCAGCCGCCATAGCGGGCCATGCCCAGCAGGCGCTGGCCACGGTCCCAGTTGAAGTCCTTGTAGGACGCGTCGTCTCCCGGCGCAAGAGAGAATGGCGCGGCGATGCCGTCCTGCCGGAAGGCGCTCAGCGCCAGCCACGCTTCCCAGCCCTGCTCCGAACGGTGGCCGACGCTGGCGCGCACCTCGCGCTTGCGGTCCGAGTCCACATTGGCCCGCACTTGCAGGCCATGCAGCTTGTCCGTGCCCTTGGTGATGATGTTGACCACGCCGAAGAAGGCGTTGTTGCCATACAGCGCGGAGCCCGGCCCCGGCGCATATTCGACCCGGTCGATCAGGTCGACGTCGACGAAGAACTCGGAACCGAGCAGGCCTGCGTCGTAGATGTTCTCGTTGATGCGCATGCCGTCGACCAGGAACAGCAGGCGCGCATTGAAGTCGCCCGGCCGCCCCAGGCCGCGCGCGCCGACGTAGCTGAAATTGCCGTCGCCGGTGACGTACAGGCCCGGCATGCTGCGCAGGATGTCGGCCATATTGCGCATGCCGTGGCGGGCGATGTCGATGTCCGTGACCACATAGGTGACCGACGGCGCCTGCGACGCGCTCTGCGCGAAGCGCGATGAGGTGGATTCCTCGACGTCGCGCGTGACATCGGTCGGAGTTTGCCGCAGCAGTTCTTCCAGGCTGGCCGGCGCCTGCTGCTGCGCCAGCGCGGCAGCAGGCGCCCCGCAAACGGCGGCCAGCAGCAAACAGCTCCTACGCATCCACATGCCGCGCTCTCCTGAAGGTATTCTTGCCGGCCCGCTTGGCTTCATACATGGCCTGGTCGGAGGCGTTGAGCAAGGCGGAGGCGTCGCTGGCGTCCAACGGCGCGAACGCCAGGCCCACGGTCGCGCCGATCGGCATGACCTCGCCGCGTATCGTCATCGTCATATGCACCGCGTCGATCAGGCGCTGCGCCAGCTGCTCGGCCGCCGCCTGGTCCGGCAGCGCCGGCAGGATCAGCGCGAATTCGTCGCCGCCCAGGCGGCACAGCACATCGCGCGAACGCACCACGCCGGCCATGCGGCGCGACACTTCGCACAATACTTCATCGCCCGCATCGTGGCCATGCTGGTCGTTGACGGTCTTGAAGTTATCCAGGTCGATGAACATCAGCGCCATCAACTCGCCGTGTTCCAGGCTCATCGCCAGGTAGCGCTGCAACTCCCCCTGGAAGAACAGGCGGTTGGGCAGGCCGGTCAGGCTATCCTTGTGGGCCAGCTGCTGGAACTGCTGGCCGGCTTCCTGTTCCTGCTCCAGTTGAAGGTGCAGGTCGGCCTGCCATATCTCGATCCGCTTCAGCATGTCGTTGAAACGCTCGGTCAGGCGGCCTACCTCGTCGCGCCGGTAGACCGTCGCGCGCTTGCCGTAATCGCGTTCGCGGGCGATGTGTTCGGCCAGCCGGGACAACTCCACCAGCGGCGCCAGGGCGCGGCGCTGCACCAGCAGCAGCCCGCGCCAGGCGACCAGGATCGCCACCGCGATCAAGGCCGCCGACGCCGCGCTGAGCGTCAACACCGCCATCCGCAGGCCGTCCAGGCTTTCGCGCAGCACCAGCACCCCGACTACCTCGTCCTTCAGGCGGATCGGCGCCCATACTTCCAGTTCCTGCATCGTCACCGAGGCCGCGTCGGCCAGCAGCTGCGGGGCGAGCGGCGGCACGATGCGGGGCGCCGGCGCGCCGGCGGCGGCCTGCCACTGGGCGAACACCGCGCCGGCCGGTGTTTGCACCTGCACCAGCAGCAGATCGCTGCGGCGGGAAAATGCTTCGAGTTCGACCTGCGCGGCGGGACGGTCGGCAAACACCATCATCGGCGAGACGCTGTTGGCCAGCTGCTGCGCGCTCAGCTGCGCCGCATGCACCTGGCGGCCGCGCGCCACATACCAGGTGACTGTCGCCAGCAGGGCAAAGGTCAGCAACATGGTCACGCTGAGCAGCAGCAAATTCATGCGGGTCAGGCGCCGCACCAATGAATCGGCGGGATAGGATAAGGAGGCTTCAGACTCGGTCATGGGTGCAGTCGGCAGCGTGGGCGGCAAGGGGCGCGGCGGCGCCGCAGGACCCCGAATATTGGTATTTCCACAAAGAATGATCCCGATTGGGATTGTAAGCGTAAAGCATGGGAATGTGGGACGAAAGCTGGGGCGTCGTGGCGGCATTGCCACCCCTGCGGGCCAGCCATGTTATTCTGTCGCCCTCCGCTCAAAACACTAGTCTTAGCACCCAAGCACATGAAAACGACCCTCTACGGCATCCCGAACTGCGATACCGTCAAAAAGGCCCGCGTCTGGCTGGCCGACCAGCAGCACGATTTTGTCTTCCACGATTTTAAAAAGCAGGGCCTGAGCCGCGAAATCGTCGCCGGCTGGCTCCAGCACCTGTCGCGCGATGTGCTGGTGAACAAAAAAGGCACGACCTGGCGCGCGCTGTCCGACGAGCGCAAGGCCGCCATCGTCGACGACGAAAGCGCCATCGCGTTGATGCTGGAAAATCCGTCCGTGATCAAACGCCCGGTGCTGGACAAGGACGGCGCCTACGCCGTTTCCTTCTCCGACGCCCAGTACAAACAAATCTTCGACAAATAATATGACACCTTCCAAGACCCTGGCGCTGACCGAAAAGCTGATCGCCCTCTCCTCTGTCACCCCGGACGATAAAGGCTGCCAGCAGCACCTGATCGATTTGCTGTCGCCGCTGGGCTTCGCCTGCGAGACAATCGAATCGAACGGCGTGACCAATCTGTGGGCGCGCCGCGGCACCACCGCGCCGCTGCTGGTGTTCGCCGGCCATACCGACGTGGTGCCGACCGGCCCGGTCGAACAATGGCGCTCGGAGCCCTTCAACCCGACCCACCGCGACGGCAAGCTGTATGGCCGCGGCGCGGCCGACATGAAGACCTCGATCGCCGCCTTCGTGGTGGCCTGCGAGGAGTTTGTCGCCGCCCACGCCGACCATAAGGGCTCGATCGCCTTCCTGATCACCAGCGACGAGGAAGGCCCGGCCACCGACGGCACCGTCATCGTCTGCAATATGCTGAAGGAACGCGGCGAGACGCTGGACTACTGCATCGTCGGCGAGCCGACCTCCGACGAAACCCTGGGCGACATGATCAAGAACGGCCGCCGCGGCTCGCTGTCCGGCAAGCTGACGATCAAGGGCGTGCAGGGCCACATCGCCTACCCGCAGCTGGCCAGGAACCCGATCCACCTGGCCGCGCCGGCGCTGGCCGAGCTGGTGGCGGAACGTTGGGACGAAGGCAACGAGTACTATCTGCCAACCTCCTGGCAGATGTCCAACATTAACGGCGGCACGGGCGCCAACAACGTCATCCCCGGCGAGATGGTGATCGACTTCAACTTCCGCTTCTCGACCGCCAGCACCCACGAGGAGCTGAAGCGCCGCGTGCACGCCATCCTGGACAAGCACAAGCTGCACTACGACCTGAAATGGGCGCTGAGCGGCCTGCCCTTCCTGACGCCGCGCGGCACCTTGAGCGACGCGCTGTCGGCCGCGATCAAGTCGGAAACCGGCGTCACCACCGAATTGTCGACCACCGGCGGCACCTCGGATGGACGCTTTATCGCCCAGATCTGCCCTCAGGTGATAGAATTCGGGCCTCCCAACGCAAGTATCCACAAGATCGACGAGCATATCGAGCTGCGTTTTGTCGATCCGCTGAAGAATATCTATCGGCGTACGCTGGAAAACCTGCTGAGTTAACGTCGTACCCGCGAAGGCGGGTACCCATGCCGGGCATCCGATCCCGCTCGGCATGGATACCCGCCTTCGCGGGTATGGCAGCATTTTACCGAGATAGCCATGAACACGACTCCTTTCACCACGCCGCGCGACCTGTTGCGCTACGCCGTCACCCGCTTCAACACCGCCAAGCTGTTCTTCGGCCACGGCAGCGTCGAAGCCTTCGACGAAGCGGCCTACCTGATCCTGCACACGCTCAAGCTGCCGCTGGACCACCTGGACCCGTTCCTGGACGCCAGGCTGCTGCCGGAGGAAATCGCCGCCGTCATGGCCGTCATCGACCGCCGCACCAACGAGCGCGTGCCGGCCGCCTACATCACCAACGAGGCGTGGCTGGGCACCTACAGCTTCTACGTCGACGAGCGCACCATCGTGCCGCGCTCCTTCATCGCGGAACTGATTCCGCAGTACTTCGCGCCATGGGTCAACGAGCCTGAAAGCGTCGCCAACGTGCTGGAACTGTGCACGGGCTCCGGCTGCCTGGCCATCATGCTGGCCGACGCCTTCCCGGACGCGCACGTGGACGCGGTCGACATCTCGGCCGACGCGCTGGAAGTGGCGAAGAAAAACGTCGCCACCTACAAGCTGGAAGACCGCCTGACCTTGATCCAGTCCGACCTGTACGCCAATGTGCCGGACAAGAAGTATGACCTGATCATCACCAACCCGCCGTACGTCAACTCGTCGTCGATGAGCAAGCTGCCGATGGAGTACCGCGCCGAGCCTGAACTGGCGCTGGACGGCGGCAAGGACGGCATGGACCTGGTGCGCAAGATCGTCGCCGGCGCCGCCGAGCGCCTGACCGACGACGGCATCCTGATCGTCGAAATCGGCAATGAACGCGAGTTCGCCGAAGCGGCCTTCGGTGAACTGGGCCTGACCTGGCTCACCACCAGCAACGGCGACGACATGGTATTCCTGCTGACCGCAGACCAACTCAAGCTGTAATAACCGCCGCGCGTCGTCCTCGCGCAAGCGGGGATCCTCACACTGCTTGGATCCCCCCATGCTGAGTATGGATTCCCGCCTGCGCGGGAATGACGGGCTAACTATCGAAGAACAAGATGATTCGCTTTATTCAAGTAAGCCTGATGCGCGGTATTAAGCCGCTGCTGGAACAGGTCGATGTCACCCTCAACCCTGGCGACAAGATCGGCCTGATCGGCGCCAATGGCGCCGGCAAGTCCAGCCTGTTCGCGATGATGCGCGGCGAGCTGCACCCGGACCAGGGCGAGATCGATTTCCCGGCCAAATGGCGCGTCGCTTACGTGGCGCAGGAAACCCCGCCGCTGGACCGCGCGGCGCTCGACTACGCCATCGACGGCGACGTCACCCTGCGCAAGCTGGAAGCCGAACTTGCCCGCCTGGAATCGGAGCCTGCAACGTCCGAGAACGGCATCGCCATCGGCGAGATCTACAGCGCCCTGGCCGACGCCGACGCCTACACCGTGCAGTCGCGCGGCGAACAGCTGCTGCTGGGCCTTGGCTTCTCGATCGACCAAATGCAGCAACCGGTGGCCAGCTTCTCCGGCGGCTGGCGCATGCGCCTGAACCTGGCGCAGGCGCTGATGTGCCCTTCCGACCTGCTGCTGCTCGATGAACCGACCAACCACCTGGACCTGGACGCGATCATCTGGCTGGAAGACTGGCTCAAACGCTACGCCGGCACCCTGCTGATCATCTCCCACGATCGCGACTTCCTCGACGAAGTGGTGAACGTGGTGGTGCACATCGACGAGCGCAAGCTGAAACGCTACTCGGGCAACTATTCGTCCTTCGAACGCCAGCGCGCAGCGCAGATGATCCTGGCCGCCGGCGCGCTGGAAAAGCAGCAGCGCAAGCGCGCCCACCTGGAATCGTTCGTCAACCGCTTCAAGGCCCAGGCCTCCAAAGCCCGCCAGGCGCAGAGCCGCATGAAGGCGCTGGCCAAGATGGAAGAACTGGCGCCGCTGCGCGCCGCCGCCGAATTCTCGTTCGAATTCCGCGAGCCGCTCAGCGCCCCGAATCCGCTGCTGGTGATGGAAGACGTCGACGCCGGCTACAAGATCGAGAACGACGAAACCGGCGAGATCACCCACAAGACCATCGTCAACAAGATCAAGTTCTCGCTGCAGATCGGCCAGCGTATCGGCCTGCTGGGCGTGAACGGCGCCGGCAAGTCGACGCTGATCAAGACCATCGCCGGCGAACTGTCGCCGCTGACCGGCGACGCCACCATGGGCAAGGGCCTCAACATCGGCTACTTCGCCCAGCACCAGGTGGAGATGCTGCGCCACGACGAATCGCCGCTGTGGCACCTGGCCAAGATCGCGCCGACCGTGCGCGAACAGGAGCTGCGCAACTTCCTCGGTGGCTTCAACTTCCCCGGTACGATGGTCACCAGCTCGATCGCGCCGTTCTCCGGCGGCGAGAAGGCCCGCCTGGCGTTGGCCTTGATCGTCTGGCAGCGCCCCAACCTGCTGCTGCTCGATGAACCGACCAATCACCTGGACCTGGAAACCCGCGAGGCGCTGACCGAAGCGCTGGCGCAGTTCGAAGGCACGCTGGTCGTGGTATCCCACGATCGCCACCTGCTGCGCGCCACCACCGACGAATTCATCATCGTCGCCGACGGCAAGCTGCAGCCGTTCGACGGCGATCTGGACGACTACAAGGATTGGCTGTTCAAGACCAAGCTGGGTAAGGGCACCGACGTGCTGCCGGCCGCGGGCAAGGCCAACAAGACCGACTTCCCGGTGACCTCGCCGGTGGCGCCGCCGACCGCCGCCGCGCCGGCTGCGCTCAGCAAGGACCAGAAGCGCCAGCAGGCCGAAGACCGCCAGCGCCTGGCCACGCTGCGCAAGCCGCTGGAGCAGAAGATCAAGCGCCTGGACGACCAGATCGCCAAGCGCAGCGCGCAGAAAGCCGATGTGGATGCGGCCCTGGGCGAATCGTCGATCTACGACGCCGCCAACAAGGCCAAGTTGAAACAGCTGCTGGCCGATCAATCCTTTTTCACCAAGGACCTTGGCCAGCTCGAAGCTGAATGGCTGGAGTTGCAGGAGCAGCTGGAAGCACTAAGCTGACAGTACGTCATTCCCGCGCAGGCGGGAATCCATGCGCAGCGTCCCGACAGGCGCCGTATGGGTTCCCGCCTGCGCGGGAACGACGGGACCCAGGCTTTCTCATGCCGCCTGGCGGGCGCCCATCTGTACTTTTTGGATCGACATCAGCTTATCGATGTCGACCACGATCAGCCGGCGCCCGTCCGCTTCACCGATACCGACCAGGTACTCCACCGCGCTGGCGCCGGGTATCGGCTGGATCTGCCCCAGCGTCAGCTGGACGATATCCGTCACCCCATCCACCACCATCCCCATCACGCAGCTCGACAGCCTGAGGATGATCACGTCCGTCAGCGGATCGTGCTCCGGCGGCCGCGGCCCGAAGGCGATGCGCATGTCGACGATCGGCATGATCACGCCGCGCGACACCGCCACCCCGGCCACGATCTCCCCCTCCGAGGAAAACCGCTCCAGCGCCTTCAAGGGCCGCAGCTCCTGCACCTTGCTGAAGTCCAGCGCGTAGTCCAGGCCACCGAGCCGGAACACCAGATATTGGCCCGGCGCGGCGGTGGCGATTGCGCTGGCGGCTTGCGTTGTCAATGAAGGCATGATGATCCTTTCGTCCGGGACGTGCGGTAACAGGCATGTGCCATCCTACCTTTGGCCCCCGCCGCGGTCGTTGAGCAGCGTCAATATTCACCCGGCTCCCGGTTGCTGGTTTGCTACAATGAATTCATGAAGACAGAACTCCCCCTCAGCGGCATCCGCGTGCTGGACCTGACCCGCTTGCTGCCCGGCCCCGTCGCCACCATGCACCTGGCGGACATGGGCGCGGAAGTGATCAAGATCGAAGACCCCGGCCCCGGCGACTACGCGCGCGTCATGGGACCGGTGCGCAATCAAGTGTCGCAGTTCTTCGTCGCAGTCAACCGCGGCAAGCGGATGATGCGGCTGGACCTGAAGGACGCCGCGCACCGCGAGCGGCTGCTGGCGATGGTGGAGACGGCCGACGTGCTGGTCGAAAGCTTCCGCCCCGGCGTGATGGACAAGCTGGGCCTGGGCTGGCAGACGCTGCGCCAGCGCAATCCCCAGCTGGTGATGTGCGCGATCTCCGGCTACGGCCAGCACGGCCCCTTTGCCCAGCTGGCGGGGCACGACATCAACTACATCGGCTACGCCGGCATGCTCGACCAGAACGCCGGCCTAGACGGCGTGCCCGCGCTGCCCAACCTGCAGGTTGGCGACCTGCTGGGCGGCGCGCAATCGGCGCTGCAAGGCATCCTGGCGGCGCTGGTGGCGGTCAAGATGGGCGGCGCCGGCCGCTTCGTCGACGTCTCGATGACGGCCGCCGTGATGGCGCACAACATCATGCCGCTGGTGGCGGTCAACAACGGCGCGCCCGCCGTGCCGGGCCGCGATCTGCTGACCGGCGGCGTCCCCTGCTACAACGTCTACCGCACGGCGGACGGCCGCTACATGGCGGTCGGCGCGCTGGAGCTCAAGTTCTGGCAGGCTTGCTGCGACGTGCTGCAACGGCCGGACCTGAAGCCGCGCCACTGGCAGCTCGGCCAGCAGGTCGGCGGCGCGGACGCGATGGCGCTCAAGACGGAGCTGGAGGCGCTGTTCGCCACCCGCACGCTGGCGCAATGGACCGAGGCCTTCGCCCCCGCCGACTGCTGCGTTTCGCCGGTGCTGCGCACCGAGGAAGCCTTGCAGCACCCGCTGTTCCGCGACATCGTCAGCCGCCGCCCGCACGACACCGAAGGCGAGGCGTGGTCGGTGGCGCAACCGGTGAGGTTCGCGCCGTGATCGATGTGAACGAAGTGGAATTCAACGCCATCCGCGCCCAGGGGCCGGGCGGGCAGAACGTCAACAAGGTGTCCAGCGCGGTGCACCTGCGCTTCGACATCGTCAACTCGTCGCTGCCGGAGCACATCAAGGAGCGCCTGCTGGCCATGCGCGACCAGCGCATCACCAAGGAGGGCGTGGTGGTGCTGAAGGCGCAGCAATCGCGCAGCCAGGAAGCCAACAAGGAAGAAGCCCTGCGCCGCCTGCAGGAACTGGTCGCCAGCGTGGCCGTGCTGCCCACCGTGCGCCGCCCTACCCGGCCCACCCGCAGCTCGCAGCGCAAGCGCCTGGACGGCAAGACCAAGGACGGCGAACGCAAACAGCTGCGCGGCAAGATCAAGTTGTAGGCTAGTCAGTATCCGGCGCCCAGGCGAGCGGCCCGGCGGCGCCGGAATAGATGGTGCTCATGCCGGCCGCCGTGGTGCGCACCTTGGCCTTGACCTCCTTGGCCGGCCGGTCGTGCGCCGGCGGGCCGTCCGGCACAAAGGTCATGGTCCGCAGCAGCACGTCGCCGGTCAGGGTCTCGACCATGCAGCGCGAGCCGAGCATCACGGCGGCCTTCTGCCGCTGCACCTGGTTGACTTCTTCCTGCGCCTGCTCCTGCTCTACCTGCGCCGCCTTCATCGCCAGCGATATCTTCGCCACCGCCTTCAGCGACGGCCCCACCGCCGCCGCCATCCTGTGGAACAGCGGCTCCTGCTCCGGCGTCAGCATCACCTCGCGCTTGCGCACGCGGGTGGCCAGCGTCAGGTAGTTGCGCACCTCGGTCTGGCCGGTGATGGCGTCGATCTCCACCTTGCGCATATTGGCCTCGTGCGCCGCGTGCTGCACCCTGGGCTGCAACTCGGCGATCTTCTTGTCGAACTTGGAGGTGTCCGGCACCAGCGTGTAGAGCAGCATCTCGTTCTGCTTGCGAGGGCCGGCGTTGGCGATCTCGATCGTGCGGGCGGCGATGGCGCAGCCCTCGGCCACCTTGATCACCACTTCCTCGGCCATGATTTCGCAGTTGCTGGCCTCGCCGATCACCACCCGCGTGCCGGAGATGATGCAGCTCTCCGCGCGCGCCAGCGTCACCTCGCCGCGCCTGGTCTGCAGCACCGCGCCGGAGGCCACGCCCTGCACCCGTATGCCGCCGTCGGCGTTGGTGACGGTGCCGCCCATCAGGTTGCGGCTCAGGACGATGTCGCCGCCGCGCGAGGTGATGATGCCGAACACGTCGCCGTGGATGGTGATGCTGCCACCTTCGACCGAGCGCTGCTCCTGCACGTCGCCGAATTCCTCGTACTCGCCGGTCAGCTGCAAATTGCCGGTGGTGCGCGCGCTGACGCCTTCGCGGCTGATGATCTTGGGACCGATCGACAGCCGCTTGCTGGCCGGGTCCACGCTGAGGAAACCCTCCACCGCCGACACCAGGTACTCGCCGTCGCGCAGGTTCTCGATCACCGTGCCCGCGCCGGCCACGCTGCTCAATTCGATGTCGCGCGGGACCGGCGGCTCCAGCACGATGCCCGACAATTCATAGCCGCGCACACCCGCCGTGCGCGGCACCTTGCGCAGCAGCTTGACGTTGGGCTTGACCTGCGGGAAGCGGTTCTGGAAGGCCTGCAAATCCAGCTTGCCGTCCGACCTCTCGCGCGGCGCATTGCTGCGGTGGATATCCTGCGACACTTCGACGATGGTGGCGTCGCGTCCCGCCGTGGCGTTGAGGCGGCGCGCGACGATGATGCGCGCCAGCCGCCCGCTGGTGATCACGTCGCGCACTGCCGGCGCGTCGATGCCGAAGCGTATGCCCTTGACCCACATGTCGGAAACGAATTCGTCGAAGTTCAGGCGCGCCGGTTGCGGCGGCATGTCCGGCATCTCGAAGAACACCGGCTCGAAATAGTATTCGGCCTCGCCGTTGATGATCTTGACGGACTTGTACAGCGCCCGGCGCGGCGGATGGAACGGCTCGATGCTGTCGGCGAAGCGTATCAGCGGCTTGCTGGTCACATTGGCCGGCAGGTCCGGGCCGCAGTTGTAGAGCAGCTTGATGAAGACCGCGTAATCGAGCTTGGCGAAATAGGCGCTGCCGAGGAACACCTGGCTGACCGCCGACAGGCAGGAAACGGCCGAGGCGTCGGCGGCGAAAAAGACGCCGTCACTGCGCTTGACGATCGCTGCGGGCAGCTCGCTCTCCGCGTTCAAATCCAGCGCCGTCGCGTCATCAGACACAGTAATCCCCAGGAAAATGTACGTCGAAACGCCGCCCGTCCGGGCGGCGCTTCTTCACTTTGTGATGTTGAATCTAGATTAGCATGAACCGCAGGCATTGTGCGCGTACCTGGCTAGCTGGCCACTGGCCGCTGCCGCGCGTTGAGGTGCCAGTCCAGCGAACCGGCGCTGTCGCTAAACAGCACCTCGCCGCCGTTGGGCGTGCCGCGCAGGCGCTGCTTGATGTCCTTGGCCGGCAGCTGCGTCAGCGCCGCGACGTCGGCCTGGAACGGCATGGTGCGCACCAGGGTGTCGCCGTTGACCATGTGCAGCCCGCAGCGCGCCACGCCGGCCGCTTCCGCCTTCTGTTCGAGCACGCGGGCCAGCTTATCCCGCAACAGCGTTTGCTGCGTCTGGCCTGCCTGCAGCTCGGTGCGCAACTTGGCGATGGCCTGCAGTTCGGTCGCCACCGCGCCGGCGATCTTGCGCAGGTGCTGGCCCTGGTCGGCGGTCAGCTGCAGCTCCTGCATCCGCAGTTTTTCGGCCAGCGCCAGGTAGCGCCGCACGTCCGGCACCGCCGCGATGCGCTCGGCCTCCTCGCGCGCGGCCACATTGGCCGCCTCGAAGCCCACCACCCGCAACTCCAGGTCGGCGATCTCCTGGTCGAACTGGCTGACATCCTTCACCAGCACATAGATCACCATCTCGGTGCGGCGGCGCGGCCCGGCGTTTTCGATTTCGACGTTGCGGCCGGCCACCGCGCAGCCCTCGGCCACTTCGATGCGGATTTCCTCGGCGATGATCTCGCAGTTGGAGGCCTCGCCCAAGGTCACGATGGTGCCGGAGATGACGCAGTTCTCGGCCCGGCCGATGTGGATCGCGCCGCTGCGGGTGGAGATCACCGAGCCGGAGGCGACGCCGGTGACGGTGATGTTGCCGGCCACGTTGGCGATGCTGCCGCTGACCAGGTTCTGGTCCAGCACCACGGTGCCGCCGCGCGAATGAATATTGCCGTAGACGTTGCCGTGCACCGTGATGTCGCCGCCGGTGACGTCGCGCTGCTCCTGCACGTCGCCGAATTCCTCGTAGGCGCCGGCCAGTTCCAGGTTGCCAGTGGTGCGGCCGCTGACGCCGTCCGTGCTGACAATTTTATCGGTGATGGAAATGCGGTTGGACTTGGAGTCGACATTCAGGAAGCCTTCGCGGGTCGACACCAGGTACTCGCCGTCCTCCAGCTCCCTGGCCTCGGTGCCGTCGCCGGCGAAGAAGCGCAGCGTCAGGTCCTTGGGCGCCGCGGCCGGCGTCATGCGGCCGGCCAGGTCGAAGCCCGGCTGCCCCGGCACGGCGGGCAGCTTTTTCAGCAGCCGCACATTGGCCTTGATCTGCGGGAAGCGGTTCTCGAAGCTGCCCAGGTCGATGCGGCCGTCGGCCTTGGTCTTGGGCGCGTCGCTGCGGTGCAGGTCGGACGATACCTCGACCACGCTGGCGTCCTGGCCCGGCGCCGGCTCCAGCTCGGTGGCCACGGTGATGCGGTCGGCCTTGGTGGAGGCGATGGCCGTCGCCACCGCCGCCACCTCGATGCCGAACAGGATGCCCTTGTTCCACATCTCGGCCACGAACTCGTCGACGTCCAGCTTGGTCGGCCGCTCCGGGATCACGGTGCCGTCGGGCAGCGTCATCTCGTCCAGGTACAGCGTCTCGAAATAGTATTCGGCGTAGCCGCGCCCCATCTTCGGATTCTTGTACAGCGCGATGCGCTCCGGCTCCATCACGCGCACCGCCGTCGCCAGCCGCACCGGGGCCGGCACGCCGGTATCGGGGCCGACGCCATACAGCGCCTTGACCAGCAGGGGATAATTCAAGCCGACGAAATAGCAGTGGGAATGGAAGACTTCATTGATGGCGGCGGTCAGCGTCAGCGGCGACAGCGACAGGTCGATATAGATGCCGTCCGGCCGCTTCAGCAAACCGACAGGCAAGCCGTTCCCCGGAGCGTGAGACTCCTGGCCTGGCACGGCAGGGGCAACCTCTTGAACCACCATCTTCCTCCCAACGGCACGCGGCCGAAAGGCATTGCGTGTAATTAACTAATCTTACACTTAGACCAAGGAAAAGAAAGCGATTTTCGTGGCGTGCACGACACAACTGTGAACTTATTGCTACAGATCAATGTTGGTTCAATAATAAAAGCGGCAAGCCGTCAGTGACGCAGCGGGTTGGCGTAGATATCTTGGCCGGCTTCGTTGATCTGGCGGCGCAGGTCGCGGCGCTCGTCCGGCGTCAGGCGGCCGGCGCGGCGATTCATTTCGGCGTTGCGGCCCGCTTCCTGCATGGCGCGGCGCTGTTCTTCGGCGCGGGCCTCGTAGCTGCGCGGATCGAGCTGGCGCGGCTCGGCCAGGCGGGCCGGCTGCGCGTCGCGCGCAGGCAGGGTGCGGGGTTCTTCACGGCGCGGCGCGTCGCGCTCCGACGAACCGTCGTGCGCCATCGCGGCGCCGCTCAGCAACAGGACACCCAGGACGGATCGAACGCAAAAATTTGCGCTTGCTGCCGCGTAGTTTTTTTTGTGATCGATGCCCATGACGTTCCTAAAAAGCTGAATCTATGACCAGAGTGTATGATGCTTTACCCGAGGGGGTAAGACGAATTGGGTAAAGTTTGTAACACTTTGTAATGGGTTGTCACAGACGTTTTCGCAATGCGATTATGACGTTACCATAGCAACATGAATATGACAAATCTGGCAGGCAAATGACAAGCACAACGACTGAATCCGGCAACACCTCCGCCAACCAGCATGGCCACCAGGCCAAAATCATGGTAGTGGACGACGACGTGCGCCTGCGCGACCTGCTGCGCCGCTACCTGACCGAACAAGGCTTCAACGTCTTCACCGCCGAGAGCGCCACCGCCATGAACAAGCTGTGGCTGCGCGAGCGCTACGACCTGCTGGTGCTGGACCTGATGCTGCCGGGCGAAGACGGCCTGTCGATCTGCCGCCGCCTGCGCGGCGCCGGCGACCAGACGCCGATCATCATGCTGACCGCCAAGGGCGAAGACGTGGACCGCATCGTCGGCCTCGAAATGGGCGCCGACGATTACTTGCCCAAGCCGTTCAACCCGCGCGAGCTGGTGGCCCGCATCGGCGCCGTGCTGCGCCGCCGCGGCCCGGACGAGATCCCCGGCGCGCCGTCGGAAACCCCGCAGTCGTTCGAGTTCGGCCAGTTCGTGCTGGACCTGGGCACCCGCACGCTGAAGAAGGCCGGCGAAACCGTGCCGCTGACCACCGGCGAATTTTCGGTACTAAAAGTATTCGCCCGCCACGCGCGCCAGCCGCTGTCGCGCGAAAAGCTGATGGAACTGGCGCGCGGCCGCGAATACGAAGTGTTCGACCGCAGCCTGGACGTGCAGATCTCGCGCCTGCGCAAGCTGATCGAGCCCGATCCGTCGAGCCCGTTGTACATCCAGACCGTCTGGGGCCTGGGCTATGTGTTCATTCCGGAGGGGCAGCCGCGCTAAGGCGCGGGCGTGCGCATGAAGTTTCCGTCGACGTTACCCTTTACGTTCAGGGCCGCCAGCCTGAAAAGCGGCTTGTTCTGGCGCACCTTCTTCCTGCTGGGCGCGCTGACCACCACCAGCATGACCGCCTGGGTCGCCATGATCAGCGCGGTGCAGCACGAGCCGCAGGTGCAGCAGATCTCCTCGCAGGTGATCTCGGTGGTCACCATCACCCACGCCGCCCTCACCCACTCCGCGCCCGAACTGCGGCGCGAGCTGCTGTTCGACCTGGTGTCCAACGAGGGCATCCGCGTGTTCACGCTGGAGGACGACGACAAGGTCGATCCGCCGCCCAACAACGCGCTGATGCCCGATATCGAAAAACTGGTCAAGGCCAAACTGGGCGAGGACACCCGCTTCTCGGCGCGCGTCAACGGCGTGGCCGGCTTCTGGGTCAGCTTCAAGATCGACGACGACGCCTACTGGCTGATGCTGGAGCGCGAACGCATCCGCGGCCTGACCGGCATCCAGTGGCTGGGCTGGGCCAGCGTGGTGTCGGTGGTGTCGCTGCTGGGCGCGGCCTTCATCTCCAGCCTGATCAACCTGCCGCTGCGCCGCCTGACGCAAGCCACGCGCGCCTTCGCGCAGGGCAAGCGGCCCGACCCGCTGCCGGAAAAAGGCCCGATGGAAATCATGGAGGCCAACCGCAGCTTCAACCAGATGGTGGCGCAGCTGCAGCAGGTGGAGTCGGACCGCGCCGTGATCCTGGCCGGCATCTCGCACGACCTGCGCACGCCGCTGGCGCGCATGCAGCTGGAAGTGGAGATGGCCAATCTGTCGACCGAGGCGCGCGAGGGCATCCAGTCCGACATCGGCCAGATGGACGACATCATCGGCCAGTTCCTCGACTACGCCAAGCCGACCGAGGTGTCGAGCTTCATCAACGTCGACCTCAGCGAGCTGCTGCGGGACGCCGCGCATGAAGCCGGCCGCCTGGCGGACGTGCGCATCACCACCGACATCGTGGCCAACGCCCACGTGATGGGCAACGCCACCGACCTCAAGCGCGTCATCAACAACCTGATCGAGAACGCCCGCCGCTACGGCAAGACGCCCGGCAGCGAGCTGACCGAGATCGACATCAGGTGCAGCATGAAGGGCATGCACACCTCGCGCCGCGTGATCGTCGAGGTGCAGGACCACGGCGACGGCGTGCCGGCCGACCAGATCGAACAGCTGCTCAAGCCCTTCACCCGGCTCGACACCGCGCGCGGCCAGGCCAACGGCGCCGGCCTGGGCCTGGCCATCGTCGACCGCGTGATGCTGCGCCACGGCGCCGAGCTGCACGTGCGCAACCGCGACGGCGGCGGCCTGCTGATCCAGATCGTGATGAAGGCGGCTTGATGCGGGCAAGGTATTTTGCAATGTTGCTGGCGGCGGCCGGGCCGGCCGTGGCTGGCAAGCCGGCCAAACCGGCCAGGCCGCCCGCGCCGCCGATCGAGCAGCGCGCCGCCAGCGACGACGAACGCAGCTCCTTCGACGACTACTTCCGCCAGAAGATGCTGGCCGAATCCAGGGGCGCGCGCCCGGTGCCGCCGCTGTTCGCGCCGGAGTTCGACATCCAGCGCCAGCGCGGCAAGGCGTGGCAGGTGGTGGCGCGGGTCGATTCGGCGCCGCGCCATTCGGCGGTCGACCTGTGCCGGCAAATCCGTTCGAGTTTTGTCTACGACGCCAAGGCGCCCAGGGAGGGGCGCTGGACCGGGTCGGCCCAGCCGCCGAGCTGGCATGTATGGCTGGCCCAGCCCAGGACCATCTGCACCGCCGCCCCGCACACGGTGTTGATGGACCAGGCGCTGCCGCCGGAAGACGTGGTGGCGCTGCTGCGCCAGTATCCCGAACTGCTGAGCCGCGCCCGCCTGCTGTTCGCCGGCAACTCGCAATGCATCCGCCAGCGCGCCCTGCCCTTCACGCTGCGCGCGATCGGGCCGGCGGCGCCGGCGGCCGGCGCGCCAGTGATGTTCAGCCTGGAATTTGAAAGCGACCGCGACACCATCGCCCGCGTCGCCGTGCGCAAGCACCGCGGCGAGTATGCGGCCTGGAACGTCAGCTGCGACTAGCGCTGCCGCTGGCACTGCCGCCGCGGTTGATCGGGTGGTCCTGCGGCTCCAGCAGCCTGGTCAGCAGCAGCTCGGTCGAGCCGTAGCCGTACAGCGAATCCGCCTCCAGGCCTTGCGTATCGTAGGGTACGGACTCCTCGCGCTCCGAGCGGCTCGGGTCGGCGTCCGAATACGTCACGCGCCAGGCGCGCTTGAGCGAATCGGCGCGGCGCAGGAACTGCGGCATCGGCCACAGCGCCGGATTCCAGTCGGCGATATCGCCCAGCACGCGCCAGTGGCCGCTGGCCAGCGCCATGTCGCCCACCCGCAGCACCTTGACGGCGTCCTGCGGTTGCAGCGTATTGAGTTCCTCAAGCGACGGCAAGCGCGGCAACTTGGGGCCGAACAGATACGCCAGCATGATCTTGCTGCCTGGCGACAAACGCGCCACCAGGCCCCAGCCATAGCCGCCATCCAACAACGGTATGGCAAACCAGCTACCTTCTTGATACGACTGCCTCATTCCAACCCTTTCACTTGCACGATGCAGCAGAGTGTCGCCAAAATGTATGGACATGATGGCGCCTCCGTTAAAAGCTGTGTCTGCTTCGTTGGCGCCGCGTGGCGCAAACCGCAAGTGTAGCGGCGCGGCGCGGATCGCGGCGCACGGCACCGCATGTGCTACACTAGCGCCTCGCTAGGGGTCCTGGAGCTTTTGCTGCCGGGTGAGAGATACCCTTCGTACCTGATCTGGATAATGCCAGCGAAGGAAAGCGCAAAGTAGTTCTCCCCTTCTTTGATGGCTCTCTTCGCGGCTCCCAGCCAAGAACAAAAAGAGAGAGCACATGAACACACCACGATTCGCAGTTTCCGCCATCGCCCTGGCGGTACTCCACGCATTCCCCGCCGTTGCCGCCGCTGAAACCTCCACCGCCGGGCAAGCCCTGCCCGAAGTGGTGATCACCGGCGCCAAGGCGCAGGCCAGCCGCGCCGCTGTGGCCGGTTTCTCCAACGCGCCGCTGCTGGAAACCCCGGCCTCGGTCAGCGTGCTGACGGCGCAGCAGATGCTGGACCTGCAAATCCGCTCCACCACCGACGCCGCCCGCTACGACGCCAGCATCGGCGACTCCTACAACGCGGTCGGTTATTCCGAGCAGTTCTCGATCCGCGGCTTCAAGCTGGACAACGCCTCCAGCTACCGCAAGGACGGCATGGCCATCTCGGCCGACACCCAGATCCCGCTGGAGAACAAGGAACGCCTGGAAGTGCTGAAAGGCCTGTCCGGCCTGCAGGCGGGCGTGTCGGCGCCGGGCGGCATCGTCAACTACGTCACCAAGCGCCCCACCGATACGCCGCTGCGCACGGTGGTGCTGGAAGAGCGCGAGCGCGGCACGCTGTACGGCGCCGTCGACCTGGGCGGCCGCTTTGAGGACCAGCGCTTCGGCTACCGCTTCAACGCCGCCGCCGAGCGCCTGCGCTCCTACATCAAGGGCGCCGACGGCAACCGCAAGTTCATCTCGGCCGCCTTCGACTGGAAGATCTCGCCGCAGGCGCTGCTGCAAGTGGACGCCGACTACCAGAAGAAATCGCAGGTGACCGCGCCCGGCTTCCAGCTGTTGAACAACACCACGCTGCCGAACATCCCGGCCGACACCATGCTCAACAACCAACCGTGGAGCCGTCCGGTGGAAACCACCAGCAGCAACATCGGCGCCCGCTTCGAATACAAGTTCACGCCCGACTGGAGCACCACCGTCAGCGCCAACCAGCACCAGTTCAAGCGCGACGACTACACCGCCTTCCCTTACGGCTGCGGCGCACAAGGCCTGTACTACGGCGGCTTCTGCGGCAACGGCGACTACGACGTCTACGACTACGTCAGCCTGGGCGAGAAGAAATCGCCGCTGACCGTGCAGGCGCTGGTGCAGGGCAAGTTCAGCACCGGCTCGCTCAAGCATGCGTTCACGGCCGGCGCATCGTTGTTCAAGAACAGCGAGAAATGGGGCGACTACCTGTACACCCAGGCCGGCCCGAAAGGCGACGCGTTCAGCAACATCTACCGCCCGATCATGGTGGCGCCGAACGGCGGCACCAGCGGTCCGGTCTCCGAGCGCCGCAGCGACAACGAACGCGCCCTGTTCGCGCAGGACATCCTGAGCATCACCGAGCAGCTCAAGCTGCACGCCGGAGCGCGCTATGTGCAGGTCAAGCGCGTCGAATATGTCGGACCGAACGAAAAGGGCGAGATGCTGCCGGACGCCCACACCGACGTCGGCTTCTGGCTGCCGAATCTGGCGCTGGTGTACAGCCTGCGCCCCAACGTTTCGGTCTACACCTCGTACGCGCAGGGCCTGGAGCATGGCGGCGTCGCGCCGATCGGCACCGAGATCCCTGGCCGCGCGCTGGCGCCGGGCAAATCGAAGCAGGTTGAAGTGGGCGTCAAGGCCGACATCCATCCCGACCTGAGCGCCAGTGTGGCCCTGTTCGAGATCCGCAAGGGCCTCGAATACACCGATGGCCAGAACACCTTCGTACGCAACGGCCAGGCGCAGCACCGTGGCCTGGAACTGGCACTGAACGGCCGCGCCTCGCGTGACTTGACGGTGGGCGTCTCGGCCATGGCGCTGAACTCGCAGCAGCGCGACACCGGCTCGGCGGAACTGGACGGCAAGCGCGTCGCCGACGTCCCGGCCTTCAAGTCGACCGTCTACGCCGACTACGCGGTGCCGCAAGTGGCCGGCCTGTCGGTCAGCGCCAACTGGATCTATTCGGGCAAGAAGGCGTTCGACAAGGCCAACCAGGTGTTCGTGCCGAGCTACCATGTGATGAACCTGGGCGGCGCCTACGCCACCCGCATCGGCGGCGTCCAGACCACGCTGCGCGCCAGCATCGACAACGCGTTCGACAAGTTCTACTGGCGCGACGTCACGCCGGAGCTGGGTGGTTACCTGATGCCGGGCGCCACCCGCACCTTCCGCGTGTCGGCCCAGATGGACTTTTAACCCCGCATCCCTGAGCGATACGCCAGCCCCGCTTGGCCGTGCGGGGTAAAAGACCTAAAAGATCAGCTGCACGCGCATCGAAAAACTCTTCGCTGCGCGTGCCGAATTCCTGCCGATCAGGTAGGCGAATTCGTACTTGATCTCCTGCCGGCCGATATCGCGGTGTCCGAACACCGCCGGCCCGGCGCGGTGCGACTGCTGCCGGTATGGCAGCCAGCCGTTCCACTTCCCCACTTCGCCGAAAACCTGCACGCCAGGCTGCAGCCACGGCTTCCATTTATGCTTGACTTGCAGCTGGTAGGTCAGCTCCATCGGATGCGCGCCGCCGCCCGGCGCAACGCGAAAGTCGCGCTGGAAGAACAGGTTGGCGTTGAACTGGGTGCGGCCGATTTCCGTTTGCAGCACCGGGCCCCATTCGAGCGCGTAGCCGCCGGCGTTGTCGCGCGCCTTTTCCAGCTTGGTATGCAGTGCGAGGTCGAAGTCGTACTGGCCTTGCGTCAGCAGGTAGTCGTTCTGCCAGGCCGTCTCAGCCCAGTGCGCGGCGCCGCCGTTCATCTTGACCCACTTGGCGTAGACCTCGGTGTACCAGCGCGACGTGACACCGTAGCCGATGCCGAGTTCCGGCGCCGCCACGGTGCGGCCGTTGTAGTGGGCGTTCCAGTATTTGTAGTCGAGCGATGCCTGGCCTTCCACGTCATAGGTGGAGACCAGGTAGTAGCCGGTATCGGCCAACGCCAGCGGGGACACGCACATCAATATCGCCGCCAGCCGCTGCTTCATGATAGATGCCGCTCCACTTGGGATAATCGCTCGCCGGGATCGCCCGACACCAGCAGATAGGGTATCCCACGCGCCGCCAGCTCGTCCAGCAGCATGCGGTTGATGATGACACTCACTTCTTCGGATTCACGCTGCAAGCCGTCGGCCACCCAGGGGATGTCCGGCGCCATCACCAGCGTGCAGGCATAGTCCTGCTGGTGGCTGGCCGCCAGCGCGGCCAACTGGTCGTCGATACCGCCGAAATAATGACGGCCGTAGACCACCGTCATCAGCGGCGCGGTGTCGCAAAAAAGATACTTGCCGGCACGCGGCGCGGCCACATCCTCGCGGTCCCGCTGCGTTTCGGCGATATGGAACTGGTCGGCCGCCACCGGTATCCTGGCTTCAGTGTCGACGAACTCGCGCAGGTACTCGGGCACCCACAGCGTTTGATAGTGCTCGGCCAGCGCCGCCGCCAGCGTCGACTTGCCGGACGACGTGGTGCCCAGTATCGCCACCCGCAGCGGCGCGTGCGCGCTCATTCCAGCGCCATGCGGCCGTTGCCGCCGTCCGTGGCGTCATGGCTCCAGGCGCGCAGGCCGATCACCGCCATGCCGACGAAGACCGCGTATAACACCGCCGTCAGCACCAGGTGCTTGTGCAGGTACAGCGCCACGTACAGCACGTCGACGATGATCCACACATGCCAGTTCTCGACCTTTTTACGCGACAGCAGCAACTGCCCGACCAGGCTGCCGGCGGTCAGGAAGCCGTCGGAGTTGGGCACGTCGGTGTCGGTATAGGTCTTGAGGAACCAGGCCAGCAGCGCGAAGCCGGCCAGCCAGCCGGCCGCGGCACACCAGCGGCCGCGCGTGTCCAGCGTGGAGACGGGCAGCGCATCACGACTGATCTCGTGGCTGTCCCCGCCGTGCAGCCACTGGTACCAGCCGAAGAACGACACGGCGATGAACACCAGCTGCAAGCCCATGTCGCCATACAGCCGCGAACCGAAGAACACCAGCCCGTAAGTGGCCGACGAGATGATGGCGAACAGCCAGCCCCAATGGCTCTGGCGGATGTTCAGCCACACCGTGGCCACCGACAAAATGAAGGACACCAGTTCCAGCGGGGACGTGGCCACGCCTGCCAGGTGCCACGGCATGTTCAGGTACCCCAGTAGAACCGATAGCTCGTTCATTATTTTTTCTTGGCCGGATACTTGATGGTCAGCTCTTTGAGCACGTTATCAGCGTGGTCCACTTCGGCCATCACCCACAGCATATAGCGGATATCCATATGGATGGCGCGGGTGATGGCGGTATCGAAGTACCAGTCCTTGGTGATGGACTCGTAGGTCGAATCGAAATTCAGGCCGATCAACTCGCCGTTCCTGTTCATCACCGCCGAGCCGGAATTGCCGCCGGTGGTGTCGGCGCTGGTCAGGAAATCGACCGGCACCGTGCCCAGGATGGGATCCATGAACTGGCCGTAGCGCTTGGCCTTGATCGCGTCGAGCAGCTTTTTCGGCGCGTTGAACGGGTCCTTGCCGGTGTTCTTCTCGACGATGCCCTCGACCGTCGTGAACGGGCCCTTGGTGATGCCATCCTTGGGCGAGTAAGGCGACACCGTGCCGTAGGTCACGCGCAGCGTCGAATTCGCGTCCGGATAGACCGGCTTGCCCTGCGACTTCTTCCACGCGATCACGGCCTGCATGTATTGCGGGATGACGCGCTCCAGGTTGCCGTCCAGTTCCTTGCGGCGCTCCTTCAGCGCCTGCGTCACGTCGTCCAGCTTGACGGCCAGTTGCAGGAAGGCGTCGTCCGACGCGGCCAGCGCGGCGGCGTCCTTGCCCACCCAGGCCAGGCGCTTGGCGGTATCGCCCAGCGACGACTTGGCGTACATGGCCGGCACCGCATCGACGGCCGGCAGCAACGCGTCCATGCCGAAGACGTGCATGGACTTCGGCAGCTTGGCATAGCGCTGCAAGGCGGCGGCAAAGCGCGCCTGGTCGACGCTGCCCACATACGACTGCTCCAGGCGGTTCAGGCGGGCCTTGATGAAGGTCAGGTCGCGCTCCTGGTAGCCGGTTTCGCGTTCAGCATCCGGCTTGGCGCTCTCGCGCGCCAGGCGGTACAGGGTGGTCGCGCTCCTCAGCAGGTCGCCGGTGGTGGCGACGCTGTAGCCGAATTCCTCGTCGCTCAGCGCCAGGTCGGCGGCGATCACCGCATCCAGTTCGGCCAGCAGGGTTTTCGACACGCCCGGCTGCCTGGCGTACCAGGCGCGGAACTCCGCGTCCTGCACGTCCTTGATGGCGGCGATGTCCTTGCGCGCAAAGCCGTCCAGCAGGCCCTGGGTTTTCTTCATCACGTTGTTCATGCCCTTGTCGACGCTGGCGTAACGCACGGCGGCGGCGGCATCGCCCTTGGTGGCGGCGGCGATCACGTCCAGGTCGGCCTGGATCTCGGCCACCTTGGCCGGGTAGGCGAAATCGCGCGCGGCGCGGATTTCCGACGGCAGCTTGTAGCGGCTGGTGCGGCCGGGGTAGCCGGCCAGCAGCACCGGGTCGCCGTTTTTCAGGCCGGCGGCGGAGACCACCAGGAAGTCCCTGGAGTGGTAAGGCACGTTGTCCGGCGATGGATCGGCCGGACGGCCATCCTTGCCGACGTAGGCGCGCAGGAAGGAGTAGTCGCCGTCGTGGCGTGGCCATTCGTAGTTATCGATGTCGCCGCCGAAGTTACCGATCATGTCGGCCGGCGCATACACCAGGCGCACGTCGCGTATCATCATCTGGCGGATGCGGTAGTACTCCAGGCCGCGGTGGAAGGCCGGCACCGAGCAGCGGTAGATCTTGTCGCTCTCGCATTCGGCGATCAGCGCCTTGATCGATTTTTCCACGGCGTGGTGGCGCTGCTTGCCGCTCATGGTGTCGCTGACGCCCTTGAGCACACGGTCGGTGACGTTTTCGACCTTGTCGGTCACGTAGACCAGCGTGTTCGGGCCGCCCGGCAGCTCTTCGGCGCGGGTCTTGGCAAGGTAGCCGTCGACGATGTAGTTATGCTCTGGGGTGGCGTTGCGCTGGATCGCGCTGTAGGCGCAGTGGTGGTTGGTCACCACCAGGCCGGCGTCCGACACGAATGACGCCGAGCAGCCGCCCAGTGACACGATGGCGCTCATCGGATGCCTGGACAGATCGGCCAATTTCTCGGCCGGGATGGTGATGCCGATGCGCTTCAATTCGGATTTCAGCTGCGGCAGCTGGTATGGCTGCCATTGACCTTCGTCGGCCCGGGCCGCGGCGGCGCCCATCAGGGCCACCGGAAGCACTAGATATTTTAACAAGATATACACCCCAGTTTGAGTTCTGGCGGCAGTATATTCCTTCTGCGGATAGCTGAAAATGCTTTTATTTGCAGCGGGCCCCGTCCTGACGATGCATGGAATCAGCTCGTCGTCCTCGCGAAAGCGGGGACCCATATACTGCATCCTGCGCGGCGCCCGGGGTCAGTTCCGGCAAAGTGCCATTCCGCGGGTTGATCCGCTCAGGCGGGCAGCTCGAAGTCCATCGTCAGCGTGCAGCCGCGGCCCGGCGCGTACTGGCCGATATCGAGCCGCCCGCCCAGCGATTCCACGCGCTGCGCCATGCCCATCAAGCCGAACGACTCGCTCTTGTCGCGGTGCTGCGGCGCGATGCCGACGCCGTTGTCGCTGACGCTGAACAGCAGACGGCCACCACTCCGCGCCAACTGCACCTCGACCCGGCTGGCGCCCGCATGGCGCCGCACATTGCTCAGCGCCTCCTGCAAAGTACGGAACAGCACGATCTCCATCTCCGGCGCGATGGCGCCAAACACCCCGTCGTCCGGCAGCGCCAGCGAGCAGGCCAGGCCGCTGCGCTTGCGGAACTCGCCCACCTGCCACTCCAGCGCCGCCTGCAAGCCCAGGTCCAGCACCGCCGGCCGCAATTCGTTCATGATCCCGCGCACGCTGCTGATCGTCGTGTCGACGTTCTCCAGCACCGCGTCGACCCGCCGGTGCAGGCGCGCGTGGCGCTCGCTGGTGCGGGCGCTGAGCATGGAGATATCGATGCGCAGCGCCATCAGGTTTTGTCCCAGCTCGTCGTGGATGTCGCGCGCGATGCGGGTACGTTCGCTTTCCTTGACCGTCTCCATGTGCTCGGCCAGCTTGCGCAACTGCTCGCGCGACTCGTGCAGCGCCGCCTCGGTGCGTTTGCGCTCTACCACTTCGAGCATCAGCTGGCGATTGGCCTCGGTCAGTTCGGCGGTGCGCGCCGCCACCCGCGCATCGAGCTCGCGCGACAGCTGCAACAGCGCCGCCTCGGCCTGCTGGCGCGCCGTCACATCGGAGAACACACCGATGAAATGGCTGATCGAGCCGTCGTCGTCGCGCACCACCGTCAGCGACATCGAGGCCACATATGGTGTGCCGTCGCGCCGCCGGTTGTACACCTCGCCCTGCCATTTGCCGTAGCTGCGCAGGCAGCGCAGCGACTCCGCATGGTAGCCGACCGGGTGGGCGCCGGGCCGGCCCAGGAAGCGCGGATTGCGGCCCAGCGCCTCCTCCACCGCATAGCCGGTCAGCGCGGTGAAGGCGGGATTGACGAAGACGATATTCTGCTCGGCGTCGCACACCAGCACTGCCTCGTTGATGCTGTCGAGTACCTGGAAGGCGCGCCGCCGCGCATCCTCGCGCGCATCCTCGGTGCCGATGTCGCTCAGGATCATGCGGCAGGAGCGGCCCGCCGCATCCATATTGGCTTCGATGCGGACCTGGCGCAGGCCACGCATGGCGCTGCGGGTGTAGGAATCGAACAGCGGCGCCTCCAGCACCCCGCGGCCGCCGCTGTCGAGCAGGTCGAGCAGGAAGCCGCGCAACAGCGCCTGCGATTGCGGCGCCACGAACTGCTCGAAGCGCCGGCCCGCCAACTCGGACATCGGACGCGCCAGCAGCACGGCGGCGGCCTGGTTGGCGCGCGTGATGCGGCCGCCGGCATCAAGCGACAGGTAGCCGGCCGGAGCCTGGTCGTACAGCGCGGCATAGCTGTCGCGCCCTTCCTCTGCCTGGTCGCGCTCGATCTGCAGCTCGGCCAGCGCCAGATTCTGCATGTCGAGCTCGATCTGGCTGACCTGGAGCTCGTGCCAGCGCTTGAGTTCATCGCTGCCGGCGCCATCGACCGGAGGCCGCACATCCGGCAGCGCCGCCACCGTCAGTTCGGCGATCTGGCGCAGTTGCACGGGATCGAGTTCGGGACGCTGGCGCTTTTTCATGCTGATCCTATCCTTTTTGCATCGAACGCAGCTGGGCTTCCAGCTGTTTCGACTCGGTGATGTTGATGAAGGTGACCACCACGCCGTCGATCACATTGTCGACGGTCCGGTAAGGCATGATGCGCACAGTGTACCAGCCGCCGTTGTTGGTCGCGATCTGGCGTTCGCGGAACACCAGCGTGCGCAATACCTCGCGTGCGTCGTCCTCCAGCTCGGGGTACTGCAAATCGTTGACGATGTCGCTCAGCGGCCGGTTGACGTCGCCCGGTATCAGCTTGTAGATCTGCTTGCTCTGGTCCGTGAAGCGGCGGATGCGCAGCTCGCCGTCGAGGAAGATGGTGGCGACGTCGGTGCTGTTGAGCAGATTCTTCATGTCGCCGTTCACCACCGACAGGTCGTCGACCTTCGATTGCAGCTCGGCGTTGACGGTGTACAGCTCCTCGTTCAGCGACTGCATCTCTTCCTTGGATGTGGTCAGTTCCTCGTTGGCCGATTGCAGTTCCTCGTTGGTGGACTGGAGCTCCTCGTTGGCCGACTTGAGCTCCTCGCGCGAGGTCTGCATCTCGGCGCGCACCGCCTGGATCTCCAGCCGCGCCTGCGCCAGCTGCTGCTCCAGTTCCAGCAACTGCGGGTTGCTGGTGCGGCTGCGGCGCTTCGCCGGCGGCAGAGGCGCGCTGGCCAGCGTCAGCATGACGGTGCCGGCCAGCGGCCCTTCACCCGGCATGGGCTCGGCCGTCAGGTCGAGCGCCTGCAAGGGCTTGCCGGCGTCGTCGCGCTGCACCAGGCCGCGCACGGCGATCAAGCCTTCGCCCAGCGTGGCGCGCTTGAGCAGGTCGGCCAGTTCGTGCCGCAGGCCTTCGCGCGCCATCGCGTGAATGTTCCAGTTGGCCTTGCCAGCGGCCGGTTCCAGGTAGGCGCCGGTGCGGCCGTGGATGTACAGGATGTCGCCATGGGCGTTGAGCAGCACGGCGGCCGGCGTATGCTTTTTGAGCAGCTGCTGCTCGAGCTGGGATTGGAGGTTACCGTTCATGGATGATGGCTGAGCTTCGCTGGCGGTGGAAACCGACACGGTGTTGACGCGGGTCGGGAAATAATTGGCGACGCGGTGGACCGAGGCATCAAGGCGCCGGTAGATGCGTCCCGCGCCGGTGGCCGGCGCGAACAGTTCATGGAAGTTGCCGGGCGTGTCGGCGCTGCCCAGCATCAGCAGTCCATCCGGCTTCAGCGCATAGTGAAACAACGGGATCAACTGTTCCTGCAGCTTGGACGTGAAATAAATCAGCAGGTTGCGGCAGCACAGTATATCAAGCTTGGTGAACGGCGGGTCGGAAATGACATTCTGGCGCGCGAAAATGATGGTGTTGCGCACATCCTTGCGGACCCGGAAGCCGCCCTTCTCGGCCGGCATGAAATAGCGTTGCAGCACCTCGGGCGACATTTCCGCCTCGATGCCGTTGCCGAACAGGCCGTGGCGCGCGCGCTCGATGGCGTCGTCATCGAGGTCGGTGGCGAAGATTTGCAGCGTGTAGCGCGCCGCCGGCCGCACCCGCTCCAGCACTTCGTTGAAGGCGATCGCCAGCGAATACGCTTCCTCCCCGGTGGAACAGGCCGGCACCCAGGCTTTGAAATTGGCGCCGTCGGGGTGGGCTGCCAGCAGCTGCGGCAGCGCGCTCGCCATCAGGTAGTCCCACACCTTGGGGTCGCGGAAGAAGTTGGTCACGCCGATCAGCAGTTCCTTGAACAGCAGCTCGATCTCGGCCGGATTGGCGCGCAGGAAGACCACATAGTCGGCCAAGCTCAGGCACTGGCGCACCTTCATGCGGCGCTCGATGCGACGCAGCATCGTACTCAGCTTGTAGTCGGAAAAATTGGCGCCGGTCTGTTTGAGCAGCAGCTGGAACAGCTGGCGCAGCGCATCGCGCTGGGCCGCCGCCTGGGCCGGCAGGATCGATTCCTGGCTGCTCCTCCAACTGGTCACCAGCGCCGCCATTTCGCCTGGCAGCGCCACGATGTCGACCAGGTCGGCGCCGATGGCGCTAAGCGGCATCGGATCGAAGCGCGCCGACGCCGGCTGCTGTGCCAGCGTCAGGCCGCCGGCCGCGCGCACCGCTGCCAAACCGCGCGTGCCGTCGGCGCCCATGCCGGAAAAAACCGCGGCCACCGCATGCTCGCCGTTGCGCACGGCCAGCGCCTGGAAGAAGCTATCGATGGGGAAATGGTGGCCGCGCGCGCCGGAAGCGGGCAGCACGGCGAAATTGGCGCCGTCGAAACCGAGGTCGCGGCCGGGCGGGATCACATACACATGGTCGGCTTCGACCGGCATGCCGTCCTCGATCTCGTGCACCGGCATGCGGGTGACCCGTTGCAGCAGTTCCGGCAGCATGGCCTTGTGGGTGGGATCGAGGTGCTGCACGACGACATAGGCGAAGCCGCTGGCCGGCGGCACGCTGACCAGGAATTCGCAGATCGGATCGAGGCCGCCGGCGGACGCGCCGATACCCACCACCGGCACCAGGCCGTGGGTGTGTCTCACCTTCGGAACGTCGATGGCGGCGACAGCGGATGCATGAGCGGTTTGTTTCGTCATGATGGCTAGGCGACCGCCGGAACAACCCTGCACCGGCGGTCGGGCGTTTCGGGAAAAGTGGTAATTGTTAACATCTTGCCAGATGATTATACAAACACCGTACCCAAACGCCAAACTGTGTCGCCCGCGCTACACCAACCTACTCGCTTGCCGCATGCCAGCCGCCGCCCAGCGACTGGATCAGCGCCACCGCCGTGGTCTGGCGGTCGGCCTGCGACTGCACCAGCGCGCGGCGCGCGGCCAGCGCGGTGTTCTGCGCGGTGACCACGTCGCTGTAAGCAACCTGGCCGGCGCGGTAGCGGTTGAGCATCTGCGCCTCGACCTGGTCGGCCGCCTCGGAGGCGATCTTGCGCAGGTCCTGCTGCTGGGCCAGCGCGCGGGTGGCGGCCAGCTGGTTCTCGACGTCGGCGAAGGCGCCCAGCACCGTCTGCCGGTACTGGGCGATGGCGGCGTCGCGCTGCGCCTCGGCGCCGCTGACGCGGGCCTTGGTGGCGCCGGCGTCGAACAGCGTCTGCGCCGCCGACAAACCCAGCGACCACAGGTTGTTGGAGGCGTTGAACAAGCCGCCGGTGGAGCTGGAGCCGTAGCCGAAGGAGCCCGTCAGGTTCAGGCTCGGGAAGTAGGCGCTGCGGGCCACGCCGATCTGCTCGTTGGCGGCGGCCACGCGGCGCTCGGCGGCGGCGATGTCGGGGCGGCGCTGCAGCAACGTCGACGGCACGCCGGCCGGCACGTCCGGCACCACCACCTTCCACGGCGCCGGCGGCAGCGTGAAATCGCTGGCGGCCTTGCCCAGCAGGACCGCGATCGCATGCTCCAAGGTGGCGCGCTGGCGGCCCAGCGTGACCTGGTCGATGCGGGCGTTGGCCAACTGGGTTTGCGCTTGCAGCAGGTCCGACTTGGCGGCGATGCCGGCGTCGAAGCGGTTCTGCGTGATTTGCAGCACGCGCGCATAACCCTCGGTGGTGGCGTCGAGCAGCGCCTTCTGGGCGTCGGTCTGGCGCAACGAGAAGTAGTTGGTGGCCAGCTCGCCCTGCGCCGACAGCCGCGCGGCGGCCAGTTCGGCTGCGCTGGCCTGCATCCCGGCCCTGGCGTTGCTGGCGCCGGCGCGCAGCTTGCCCCAGACGTCCGGTTCCCAGCTGCCGCCGATGTTGGCGCGGTACTGGCTGCCGGTGGGCGTGTCGCCTCCACCGCCGGAGCGGTTGGCGCTGCCGTTCAGCGTCGCCGACGGCAACAGCGAGGCGCGCTGCTGCTCGACCAGCGCACGCGCCTGCGCATAGTTGGCGATGGCGGCGGCGACGTTCTGGTTCGATACTTCGATGCTGTCGGCCATCTGGTTCAGCTGCGGATCGCCGAACAGCTGCCACCACGGGCCGCGTTCCAGCGTGTCGGCCGGCGCGGCGGCGGTCCAGCCGGCGGCGACCTTCTCGGCCGCGCTGGCGGTTTCCTTGTAGGCCGACGGCTGCGGCGTGGACGGCAGCTGGTAGGCCGGGCCGACCGCGCAACCGCTGGCCAGCACGGCCGCCATAGCGATCAGGGAGTAACGGAAGGATGGTGCGTGCTTGTTCATGGTGTGCTTGGCGCTTCGCTGTGGATGCGGCTTAAATGTTGTTCGGACTTGCCGCGGCGACGCAGCTTGTCCATCAGGATGTAGACCACCGGTGTGGTCAGCAGCGTCAATACCTGGCTGGCGATCAGGCCGCCGATGATGGCCACGCCCAGCGGCTGGCGCAGTTCGGAACCCTCGCCGAAGCCGATCGCCAGCGGCAGCGCGCCCAGCGCGGCTGCCAGTGTCGTCATCAGGATTGGGCGGAAGCGCAGCAGGCACGCTTCGCGCACCGCCTGCATCGGCGTCAGGCCGCGTGAGCGTTCCGCCTCCAGCGCGAAGTCGATGATCAGGATGGCGTTTTTCTTGACGATGCCGATCAGCAGGAAGATGCCGATCAGCGAAATGGTCGAGAACTCCATCTTGAAGATCAGCAGCGCCAGCACCGCGCCCACGCCCGCCGACGGCAGTGTGGTCAGCACGGTGATCGGGTGCACCAGGCTTTCGTACAGGATGCCCAGCACGATGTAGATCACCACGATGGCGGCCAGGATCAGCAGCGGCAGCGACTTGTTGCTGTCCTGCGCGGCCTTGGCCGAGCCCTGGAAGCTGCCGCGCACATTGTTCGGCATGCCGATTTCCGCTTCGGCCGCCTTGATCTGCTCCGCCGCAACGGACAGACTGGCGCCCGTTTGCAGATTGAAGGAGATGGTGGTCGCCAGCTCGCCGTCCTGGTGGCTGATCGAGGTCGGCGCCGAACTTTCGGCGAAGCTGGCCAGCGCCGACAGCGGCACCATGGTGGTGGCCCTGGTGCTGAGCGCGGAGCCGGACGACGCATCCTTGACCGCAGGCGCGGCCACGTTGGCCGGAGTGGCGCCGGTTGTGCTGGTGCTGCCAGTGCCGCCGGTAGCGGCAGCCGTCACCGCCACCGGTGCGCCGTTAGGATTGCTGGCGCTTGGCGCAGGCAGGCCCTTCGACGGCACATACACATCCTTCAACGCCTCAGGGCTCCTGGCGAATTCGCGCGGCACTTCCATGATGACATGATACTGGTTCAGCTCCGCGTAGATGGTCGCCACCTGGCGCTGGCCGAAGCTGTTGTACAAGGCGTTGTCCACGTCGCGCGCCGACAGGCCGAGGCGCGAGGCGCTGGCCTTGTCGATGGTGACGAAGGTCTCGACGCCGTTGTCCGCCTGGTCGGTGTCGACGTCGATGAGCGCCTTCTGGCCCTTCATCGCGTCGGCCAGACGGCTGGCCCACTTCTTCAAGTCGGCCTGGTTGTCGCTCTTGAGCGTGTACTGGTAGTTCGAATTGGCCTGGCGCCCGCCGGCCCGCAGATCCTGCACGGGACTCAGGAACAGGCTCACGCCCGTCACCCTGGCCAGCTTGGGACGCAGGCGCGCGATCACCGCCTGGCCGGCCACGGTGCGCTGGTTGGCCGGCTTCAGGTTGATGAACATGAAGCCGCCGCCGGCGCGCCGGCCGCCGGTGAAGCCGACCACCGTGGCGACGTCGGGATCGTCCTTGATGATGTTGACCAGCTGTTTCAACTTGCCCTGCATGGCCTGGAACGAGATGCTCTGGTCGGCGCGGATGCCGCCGTTGATCTGGCCCGTGTCCTGCTGCGGGAAGCCGCCCTTGGGTATTGCCGCGAACAGGTAGAAATTCAGGCCGATCACGAACACAAGGCTCAGCATCACCAGCCAGACGCTCGACAGCGCCCAGTCCAGGCTATGCTCGTAGGTCTTGAGGACAAAGTCGAAACCGCGCTCGAAGAAGCGGGACATGCGGCCCGGCGGCTTGGCGTGAACATGGCCGGGCTTGAGCAGCCAGGCGCACATCATCGGCGTGGTGGTCAGCGAGATCACCAGCGAAATCATCACCGCCGCCGACAGCGTGACGGCGAATTCCTTGAACAGCGCGCCGAACTGGCCGCCCATGAACAGCAGCGGAATGAACACCGCGATCAGCGAGAGGCTGATCGACAGCACGGTGAAGCCCACCTCGCGCGCGCCCAGCAGCGCCGCCTCGAAGCGGTCCATGCCGGCCTCGATATGGCGGGTGGTATTTTCCAGCACCACGATGGCGTCGTCGACGACGAAGCCGGTGGCCACCGTCAGCGCCATCAGCGACAGGTTGTTCAGGCTGAAGCCCAGCAGATACATGGCGCCGAAGGTGCCCAGCAGCGAAACGATGGTCGCCACCGCCGGCACGACGGTGGCGCGCACGCTGCGCAGGAAGGCGCTGACCACCAGCACCACTAGCAGGATGGAGATGATCAGCGTGATCTCGATCTCGTGCAGCGACGAGCGGATCGAATTGGTGCTGTCGTTGGCGACGTCGATCTTGACGTCCGACGGCAACTGCGCCTGCAACAGCGGCAGCTGCGCGCGCACGCTGTTGACGGTTTCGATGACGTTGGCGCCGGCCTGCGAACGCAGGATGACGATGATCGCCGGCTTGCCATTGAACAGGCCGAGGTTGTTGTTGTCTTCGACGCCGTCGATCACCTGCGCCACGTCCTGCAAGCGGATCGCGCTGTCGTTGCGCCAGCCGACCACCAGGTTGCGGTAGTCGGCGGCGGAGCGTCCGCCGCTGGCGTTGGCCGAGACGGAATAGATCTGCAGGCGGCGGCCGTTGCCCTGCAAGGCGCCGCGTGGACGGTTGGCGTTGGTGGCCTGGATGGCCGCGCGCACGTCTTCCGCCGACAGGCCGTAGCGATTCAGCGCATACGGGTTCAGTTCAACGCGCACCGCCGGCAGCGAGCCGCCGCCCAGTTCCACGTCGCCCACGCCGGTCACTTGCGACAGGCGTTGCAACACGGTGTTGGAAACGGCGTCGAAGATCTGGCCCGGCGTGCGGGTGTCCGACGTCAGCGCCAGGATCATCACCGGGATGCCGGAGGTATTGGCCTTGCGGTAGGTCGGATTGCTGCGCAACGTGGCCGGCAGGTCGACCCGGCTGGCGTTGATCGCCGCCTGCACTTCGCGCGCGACCGAGTCGACGTTGCGGTTCAAGTCGAACTGCAAGGTCACGCTGGAGGAGCCGGTATTCGACTGCGACGTCATCTCGTTGACGCCGGCGATCACGCCCAAGTGGCGCTCCAGCGGCGTGGCGACGCTGGTGGCCATGGTGGACGGGCTGGCGCCCGGCAGGCTGGCGTTGACCGAGATGACCGGGAAATCCACCTGCGGCAGCGGCGCCACCGGCAGCACGAAGAACGCGCCGATGCCGGCCAGCGCCACGCCGCAGGTCAACAGCACGGTGGCGATCGGACGCCTGACGAAGGGTGACGACAGATTCACAGCGCGCCGCCTTCAACTTGCGCCGGCGGGCTGCCCAACTTGCGGCGGACGCGGCGCGCCAGGCTGTCGAAGCCCAGGTAGATCACCGGCGTGGTGTACAGCGTCAGCATCTGGCTGACGATCAAGCCGCCGAAGATGGCCAGGCCCAGCGGACGACGTAACTCGGCGCCCTCGCCCCAGCCCAGCATCAGCGGCACGGCGGCGAACAGCGCGGCCAAGGTCGTCATCAAGATCGGGCGGAAGCGCAGCAGCGCGGCCTGGTGGATCGCTTCACGCGGCGGTTTGCCCAGTTCCCGCTCCGCCTCGATGGCGAAGTCGATCATCATGATGGCGTTCTTCTTGACGATACCGATCAGCAGGATGATGCCGATGATGCCGATCACGCCCAGGTCCTGGCCGCTGATCAGCAGCGCCAGCAAGGCGCCGACGCCGGCCGACGGCAGAGTCGAGAGGATCGTCAGCGGATGGATATAGCTTTCATACAGCACGCCCAGCACGATGTAGACGCAGATCACGGCGGCCAGGATCAGCCACAGCTGGTTCGACAGCGAGGCCTGGTAGGCGCCGGACGCGCCGAGGAAGGTCAGCGTGACCGAGGCCGGCAACTTGATCTCGGCGGCGGCCTGCTTGATCGAGTCCACCGCCGTGCCCAGCGAAACGCCGGGCGCCGTGTCGAAGCCCAGCGTGGTGGCCGGATACTGCGCCACGTGCGTCACCTGCAACGGCGCGGCGCGCTCGCTGATGGTGGCCACCGCCGACAGCGGCGTGGCCTTGCCCGAACCGGTGCGGATTTGCAGGTTGCCCAGGTCGGCCGGGGTGGTGATGTCGTCGCGGCGCGCTTCCAGGATCACGCGGTACTGGTTGGTCTCGGTGAAGATGGTCGAGACGATGCGCTGGCCGAAGGCGCTGTACAGGGCGTCGTCGATGGAGGCGGCGGTGATCGACATGCGCGAGGCGCTGTCGCGGTCCACGCTGACGTAGGCCGCGTTGGCGCTGGCGCCGACATCCGACACCACGTTGCGCAGCTCATGTTTCGCGCGCATCTGCTCCGCCAGTTTGGTCGCCCACTGGTTGACGGTGGCGTTGTCCGCGCCTTCGATCGACACGCGGAACTGGGTCGGGCCGGATTCGGCGTCGATGGTCAAGTCCTGGGTCGGCTGCAGGTACAGCGTCAGGCCGGGGATCTGCGACACGCGCTGGCGCAGCCGGTCCATGGTCTGCTGCTGGCTGCCGGTGCGTTCGTGCTTCAAGTTGATCAGCATGCTGCCGGTGTGGAGCATGGTGTTGTTGGCGGCGTCCACGCCGACCACGGAGCTGAGCGTGCCGACGTCCGGATCTTCCAGGATCAGGCGCGCGGCCTGCTGCTGCAGGTCCGCCATCCTGGCGTAGGAGACGGCCTTGCCGGTTTCCAGGCGCGCTTGCAGCTGGCCGGTGTCCTGGGTCGGGAACAGGCCTTTCGGGATCACCACGTACAGCAGCACCGTCAGCGCCATCGTGCCCAGTGCGACCAGCAGCGTCAGGCCGGCGTGCTCCAGCACCCAGGTCAGCGAGCGGTCGTAGTGGCTGATGACCCAGTCGAAGAACTGCTGGAAGCGGCGCGCGAAGCGGCTTGGCTTTTCTTCGGCATGGCTCTTGAGCCAGCGCGCCGACATCATCGGCACCAGCGTCAGCGACACCACGGCGGAGATCAGGATGGTGATCGCCAGCGAGATCGCGAATTCGCGGAACAGGCGGCCCACCACGTCGCCCATGAACAGCAGCGGAATCAGCACGGCGATCAGCGACACCGTCAGCGAGATGATGGTGAAGCCGATCTGCTTGGCGCCCTTGAGCGCGGCGGCCATCGGCGTCTCGCCTTCCTCGATGTAGCGGGCGATGTTCTCGATCATGACGATCGCATCGTCGACCACGAAGCCGGTGGCGATGGTCAGCGCCATCAGCGACAGGTTGTTCAGGCTATAGCCGAGCAAATACATCACGCCGCAGGTGCCGATCAGCGAAATCGGCACCGACAGGCTGGCGATCACGGTGGCGCGCAGGCTGTGCAGGAAGGCGAAGATCACCAGCACCACCAGCACCACGGCCAACAGCAGCTCCATCTCCACGTGCTCGACCGAGGCGCGGATGCCGGTGGTGCGGTCGCTCAGCACCTCGACCTTCATCGCGCCCGGCAGCCCCGCTTGCAGCTCCGGCAGGCGGGCCTTGATCGCATCGACGGTGGCGATGACGTTGGCGCCCGGCTGGCGCTGCACATTGAGGATGATGGCCTTCTTGTTGCCGGACCATGCCCCAAGTTCGACGTTTTCCGCGCTGTCCTTGACGGTGGCGACATCGGCCAGGCGCACCGGGGCGCCGTTCTTGTAGGCCAGGATCAGGTCCTTGTAGTCCTTGGCGGTCACCAGCTGGTCGTTGGCGTTGATGCTGTAGGCGCGGGTCGGGCCGTCGAAGCTGCCCTTGGCGCCGTTGGCGTTGGCGGCGGTGATCGCGGTGCGCAGCGTGTCCAGCCCCAGGCCGTAGGAGGCCAGGGCGTTGGTGTCGGCCTGAATGCGCACGGCCGGACGCTGGCCGCCGCTGAGCGTGACCAGGCCGACGCCGGAGACCTGGCTGATCTTCAGCGCCAGGCGGGTGTTGACCACGTTCTGCACCTCGGTCAGCGGCATCGTGTCCGAGGTGATGGCCAGCGTCAGCACCGGCGCGTCGGCCGGGTTGACCTTGGCGTACACCGGCGGCGCCGGCAGGTCGGTCGGCAGCAGCGAGGCGCCGGCGTTGATCGCGGCCTGCACTTCCTGTTCGGCCACGTCCAGCGTCTGGCCCAGGCCGAACTGCAGGGTGATGATGGAGACGCCGGCGGCGCTGGTGGAGCTCATGCGCTGCAGGCCGGCCATCTGGCCGAACTGGCGCTCCAGCGGCGCGGTCACGGTCTGGCCCATCACTTCGGGGCTGCCGCCGGGGTATAGCGTCTGCACCTGGATGGTGGGGAAGTCAACCTGCGGCAGCGCGGACAGCGGCAGGAACTTGAAGCCGACGATGCCGGCCAGGACGATCGCCAGCATCAGCAGCGATGTCGCTACCGGCCGCTGGATAAAGGGTGCTGATGGACTCATTGTTGTGCCGCGCCCTGTTCTTTGCGACGATGACGACGTTCGCCTTCCGCCGGGGCGGAAGCGCCATCGGCCGCCGCAGCGCCGTCGCGTTTGCCCTTGCCGGCGCCCGGCAGCGTGACCTTGGCGCCTTCCTTCAGGCGGTCGCCGCCTTCGGTGATGACTTGCTCGCCAACTTGCAGGCCGCTGGCGATCTGCACTTTGTCGACCGTGGCCTGGCCGCGTGTGACCGGACGGATGGTGACGGTCTTGTCTTCCCTGAGCACGTAGACGAAATCGCCGTTGGCGCCGTGGCGCACCGCCGTCACCGGCACCATCACCGCGTCCTTGATGGTGCGCAGCTCCAGCCGCACGTTGACGAACTGGCTTGGGAACAGCGTCGACTTGGCGTTGGCGAAGCGCACCTTGGCCTTCACGGTGCCGGTCTGCACGTCGACCTGGTTGTCCATCGCCGCGAACTTGCCGTTGTCGAGCGCGTTGGTGCGGGTGCGGTCCAGCGCGATGGCCGGCAGCTGCGCGCCGCCATTCACCTGCTGCATCACGACCGGCACGCTGTCCTGCGGGATCGAGAACTCCACATCGATAGGCGACAGCTGGGTAATCACGGCAAGGCCGCTGGCGTCGCCCGGGCTGACCAGGTTACCGATATCGACCACCCGCAAGCCCACCCGGCCGGTGATCGGCGCGATCACCTTGGTGTAGCCCAGATTGAGCCTGGCCGTGCCTTCCTGCGCGCGGTCGGTCATGACCGTGCCTTCCAGCTGCTTGACCAGCGAGGCCTGCGTGTCCACGTCCTGGCGGGCGATCGAGTCCTGGCCCAGCAGCGTGCGATAGCGGTTCAGTGTCAGCCTGGCGTTTTCCAGTTGCGCCTCGTCGCGCTGGCGTTGGCCGGAAGCCTGCAACAGCGCCATTTCAAACTGGCGTGGATCGATCTGTGCCAGCACCTGCCCGGCCTTGACCATCTGGCCTTCCTTGAACAGCACTTGCTGCAGGATGCCCGACACCTGCGGACGCACGGTGGTGGTGGCCGCCGCGGTGACCGTACCCAATGCCTCCAGCGTGACCGGAATATCGGCTTTATCAGCCGTCGCCACGCCCACGGTGGTGGCCGGGCCGCCGCGTCGGCCGCCGGGACCGGGAGGACCGCCAGCGCCTGGCGCCCCTGGCGCGCCGGTGCCCGGCGTCTGGTGCGTCAGGTACCAGGCCAAGCCGCCCAGCCCCGCCATGGCGGCGACGGCGATGACGCTGCCGACAACCTTGGAGCGGCGGCTGCGCTGTGGTGGGGCGGTGTTCATACTCGGCTTGGCTTGCGATTCCATCTTGGTCCTTTTTTATGCGTGCGCGTCCATGGCAAATACCCCATGGCGATCAATCCGTGGACTCTAGCACAGGCACCCCGCCGCTGTCAGTCGCGCCTCCCTCAAGGTTACAAACTCGATACAAATCAAGGACTTTGCGCACTTGGCGTTAAGCTGGCTTTACATATCTTTACCGGCGCGACATCGCTGCTTCACGCTGGCGGCGCACACTGGCCTCGTTGTCTCCCACATTCACCAAACGAGGATAAAACATGAGTATCTTTAACCGCCAAACCGTCGCCGCATTCCTGCTGGGTTCCACGCTGGTCGTGGGCGTCGGCGCCTTCGCTGTCGAACGCCACATGGGCATGGGCGGCCAGCACGCCGCCATCGACAGCAGCGCCCATATGGACCACATGCTCAAGCACCTGTATGTCGAAGTCGACGCCACCGATGCGCAGAAGGCCAAGATCGAGCCGCTGCTGAAAGCCGCCATGGCCGGCATCAAGCCTCTGCACGAGCAGGTACACCAGCTCCATGCGCAGCTGATCCAGCAGATGTCCGCCGCCAGCATCGACCGCTCGGCGCTGGAAACCACTCGCGCCTCCGGCTTGGCGCTGGCGGACCAGGCGTCCAGGCGCATCGTGCAATTGCTGGCTGATGTAGGGGATACCCTTACGCCGGCGCAGCGCCAGAAGCTGGCCGAGCATCTGGGCAAGATGCACGAGCGACGCGGGCATCACGGCTAAGCCGCCTTGTGAAGCCGGTCGCCGGTCCGTAGAATGGTCCGCGTGAACCTCAACCATGAATCCCATGCCTGACCCGATACGTGACCCGATACGTGACCCGATACGTGACCATATACTGCTGGTCGAAGACGACCCCCGCCTGGCCGAGATGCTCACCGAGTATCTGAGCCAGGCGGCTTTTCGCGTCACGCACGCGCCCAACGGCCGCGCGGCGCTGGAGCACATCGCGGCCGGCGACATCGACGCCGTGATCCTGGACCTGATGTTGCCCGATATGGACGGCCTCGATGTCTGCCGCCAGCTGCGTGCCGTATCCGATATTCCGGTGCTAATGCTGACCGCGCGCGGCGACGCCATCGACCGCATTATCGGCCTGGAAATCGGCGCCGACGACTACCTGCCCAAGCCATTCGAGCCGCGCGAGCTGCTGGCCCGCTTGCGCGCCATCCTGCGCCGCCGCGTCGAGCACCGCCACCAGCCCGACGGCGTGGCCCGGCGCGACGCGGAGTTCCTGCGCTTCGGCCGGCTGGAGATCGACCCGGCCGCCCACGCCGCGCGGCTGGACGGCGTATCCTGCGAGCTGACCGCCTACCAGTTCGACCTGCTGCTGGTGCTGGCCCGCCACGCCGGCCGCGTGCTGTCGCGCGAGAGCCTGATGGACCTGCTCAAGGGCGAACCGCTGGAAGCCTTCGACCGCTCGATCGACGTCCACATGTCGCGCATCCGCGCCGCCGTCGAGGACGATCCCAAGAAACCGCGCCGCATCATCACCGTGCGCGGCGCCGGCTATCTGTTCGCCAAGGTGCAGGACTGATGGCCGCCCCGCGCTTCAGCTGGGGCCTGCCGCGCCTCTACTTCCGCTTCTACGTGGCCCTGCTTTTCAGCCTGCTGCTGTTCGCGCTGGCCGTGGTGTTGGTGTGGAACCGCAGCGGCGGGCCGCTGGAACGATCCAACGCCACGCTGGCGATGGTGATCCAGAATTCGCTGGCGCCAGCCGATGCGCCGCCGGCCGAACAACAGGCCGCGCTGGAGCGCATGGCTGCCGGCCTGAATGCGCATATGACGCTGTTCAGCCGCAACTGGCTGCCGCTGGCGGTGGTGGGCATGCCCCTGCCCTCGCGTCATTGGCAGCAGCACGGCATGGGCGGCCCGCCGCCCGAATCCTATGTGCACCTGCCGGACGGCCGCCGCTTGCTGTCGAGCGAGCCGCTGGGCTTCACGCGGCCCAAGGCCATGCTGCACAACGCCCTGCTGCTGCTGGCGCTAGGCATAGGCGTCGCCGCCTTCCCGCTGGTGCGGCGGCTGACCAAGCGGCTGGAGCGCTTGCAGCAAGGCGTGGAATCGCTGGGCGCCGGCGACCTGACGGCGCGCGTGCCGGTCGAAGGCAAGGATGAAATCGCGCGGCTGGCGCAAAGCTTCAACCGCGCCGCCGACCAGATCGAACAACTGGTGGGCGCGCACAAGACGCTGTTGGCCAACGCCTCGCACGAGCTGCGCACGCCGCTGGCGCGCATCCGCCTGGCGCTGGAACTGATCAAGGACGGCGTCGATCCGAAGCGCCGCGCCGGACTGGAACAGGACATCGCCGAGTTGAACGACCTGCTCGACGAGATCCTGCTGGCCAGCCGCCTCGGCGCCGTCTGCGACAACGCGGAGCTGGAAGAGCTGGACCTGTTGGCGCTGGCCGCCGAGGAATGCGCGCGCTACGACGACGCGGTGCTCAACGGCGCCTCGGCCGTGCTGCAGGGCGACCCGCGCCTGCTGCGCCGGCTGCTGCGCAACCTGCTGGAGAACGCGCACCGCCACGGCGTGCCGCCGGCGCATGTCAGCATCGCCTGCGACGAGGGCCTTGCCACGCTGGCGGTTTGGGATAGCGGCCCGGGGATACCGGAAGCGGAATTCGAGCGGGTGTTTGAACCATTCTATCGCCGGCGCGGCACGCGCGACAACAGCGGCGCGGGCCTCGGCCTGGCGCTGGTGCGCCAGATCGCCCGCCGTCACGGCGGCGAGGCCCGTTGCGTGCTGCTGCCCAATGGCCGCAGCAGCTTCGAGATTACGCTGCCGCTAGCGACAGCGCCAGCATGATGCCGCTGTAAGCAGCGGCGCCGTTCACGTTAGGGCGACTCGCACAGGCAGTGGGTGATCGCGGTGAACGGCTTGTGCGCCGCCGTGATCTCCGACAGCCAACCCAGGTCGTTGACGATGCCGGCGGCCGCGTTGGGCGGCAGGCCGGTGCTGGCGGTCACGCCCAGCTTGAGCTGCGCGCCGAGGGTTTGCGCCACCGATTGCGCCACCGCCTGCGCCGCCGAACCGCCGACCATTTCGATCAGGCGGTCAAACTTGCTCGCTTCACGTTCGATATAGACCACGCGATAGTCGGTCAGCCTGGCGCGCCTGGCGGCCGACTTCAAGGCATCGTTGTAGCTGCCCAGCGTGTCGACCAGGCCGCGCTCCTTGGCTTGCGCGCCGGTCCATACGCGGCCCTGCGCCACGGCGTCGATCTTCTCCGGCGTGGTCTTGCGGGCCTTGGCGGCGCGGCCGGTGAACTCGGCGTAGATGTGGTTGATGCTGCCCTGGATCACCTGGCCGAAACGCGGGTCCAGCGGACGCAATGGATTGCCGGCGTCGCCCAGCCAGGTGGTCGGCTGGCCGGCGGTGTGGATGCCCAGCTTGTCGATCACCTTGTCGGCGGTCGGCAGGATGGCGAACACGCCGATCGAGCCGGTGATGGTGTTCGGATCGGCGATCACCTCATCCGACGCCATCGAGATCCAGTAGCCGCCGGATGCGGCGACGTTACCCATCGAGACCACCACCGGCTTGCCGGCGGCGCGGGTCAGTTCCAGCTCGCGGCGAATCAGCTCCGAAGCGAAGGCGCTGCCGCCGGGCGAATCGACGCGCAGCACCACGGCCTTGATATGGTCGTCCTCGCGCGCGGCCCGTATCAGCTTGGAGGTGGAATCGCCGCCGATGGCGCCCGGACCGGCGGTGCCGTCGCTGATCTCGCCCTGCGCCACGATCACGCCGATGGCGTCGCCGGTGAACTTGGTGTGCACGCGGGCCAGGTAGTCTTCAAAGCTGATCTGGCGGAAGCTCTTGCCTTCGCTGTCGCGGGCTCCGCGCTTGATCATCATGTCGCGCACTTCGTCCTTGGTTTTCAGGCCGTCGACCAGCTTGGCCGACAGCGTCAGCTTGGCCAGGTCGCCATTGACGGCGGCCACTTGCGCCGGCAGGTCGTTGATGGTCTTCATGACCTGGCCTTGCGGCAGCTTGCGCGCCTTCTCGATGTCACCGGTGTAGGAAGCCCACAGCGCGTTGTTCAGGTAGGACTCCGCCTCGACCGCAGCGGGCGACGGGCCGTTGGCAATGTAGGGTTCGCCGAAGCTCTTATAGGTGCCCACGCGCAGCAGGTTGACCGTCACGCCCAGCTTGTCGAGCGCGTCGCGGTAGTAGTTGCGATAGCGGCCGAAGCCTTCCAGCAGCACCATGCCCATCGGGTGCAGATACACCTCGCTGGCGTGCGCGGCCAGCAGGTACTGGCGTTGGTCGTAGCTGGCGCCCCAGGCCACCACCGGCTTGCCGGAAGCCTTGAAGCGGTCGATGCCGGCCGCCACTTCGCGCAGCATGGCCTGGCCGCCGCCTTCCATCTCGTCGGTCAGCAGCACGGCGCCGGTGATCTCCGGGTCCTTGGCGGCCGTCTCCAGCACGGACAACACGTCGCGCAGCTGCATCATCTTGTGGGTCTCGCCACCGCGCACGCTGGTCAGCAGCGCGTCGCGCGCGTTGTTGTTGGACTGTTCGACCAGCTGGCCCTTCAGGTTCAGCACCAGCGTGGTCCTGGGCGACAGCGGCTTGGCGCCGCCGCCGAAGATGGCATACAGCAGAATAATCAGCACCAGCAGGAAAAGCAGGTTCAGCAACGCGCGGCGGCCGGTGTCCAGCGCGCGCCAGCAAAAGGCGAAGCCACTGCGTAGGTAGGAAAACGGGGATCTGCTCATTTGTACTCCAGGTGATTGCGCAATTTGCAAGAATGATACTGCATGCCATCGTTACTGTCTCGGTCTGGAGATCAGCAGCAGCCCGGTGAAGACCAGCAATCCGTTCAGGATAAGCAACTCCAGGCCCAGGCGATAGCTGCCGAACAGCAATTTTTGATTGTAATCAATGACATAGCACAGGACCGGACCGGCCAGCGCCACCAGCGGCACCCAGCGGTCGCGCACGCCGCGGCGGGTCAGGATGCCGAAGGCGAACAGGCCGAGCAATGGGCCATAGGTATAGCCGGTCAGCTTCAATACAAGGCCGATCATGCTGGCGTTGTCCACCCATTTGAACAGCAGCACCAGCAGCAGGAACAGCGCGCAGAAGCCCAGGTGGACGCGGTGGCGCAGGCGCACCTTGGCCGCGTCCGGCAGGTCGGCGCGGCGCTGGATGCCGAGGATGTCGATGCAGAAGGTCGAGGTCAGCGCGGTCATGGCGCCGTCCGCGCTGGGGAACAGTGCGGACACCAGGCCGATGAAAAAGATCAGCTGCACGGCGGCCGGCATGTGCTGCATCACCACGGCCGGGAACAGCTTGTCGCCGGTCGCGGCCAGGCCCACCGTGGGCGCGTACAGGGACAGCAGGCCACCGAGGAACATGAACAGCAGCAGCACGCCGCTCAGGACCACGGTCAGCAGCAGCATGTTCTTTTGCGAATCGCGCAACGTCCGCACCGAGATGTTTTTCTGCATGATCTCCTGGTCCATGCCGGTCATCGCCAGCACGATGAAGAAGCCGGCCAGCAGCTGCTTCCAGAAATACGCGGGGCGGTCGACCGAGCTGGTGACGACGTGGGTCAAGCCGCGCGCCTCCATCGCCGCCAGGCTGGCGGGCAGGCTCAGGTCCAGCCGGGCCAGCAGCCAGCCTACGCAGATCACCAGGCCGAGCAGCATGCCGGTGGTTTGCAGCGTGTCGGTCCAGACGATGGTCTTGACGCCGCCCTCATAGGTGTACAGCAGTATCATGGCCAGGATCACCAGCGTGGTCAGCCAGAACGGCAGGCCCAGGCTGTCAAGGATGGTCGCCTGCAGGATGTTGACCACCAGGTACAGCCGCGCCGACGCGCTCAAGCTGCGCGACAGGATGAAGAAGGCGGCGCCGCTCTGGTAGGAGCGATGGCCCAGCCGTTGGTCGAGATAGCTGTAGATCGAGGTCAGCTTGAGGCGGTAGTACAGCGGCAGCAGGATGGTGGCGACGGCGATGTAGCCCAGCACATAGCCGAGTATCACCTGCACGTAGCCGAAGCCGTCGCGGCCGACGGCGCCGGGCACGCTGATGAAGGTGACCCCGCTCAGCGTGGTGCCGACCATGCCGAACGCGACCAGCATCCAGTTGCTGCGCTTGTTACCGATGAAGAAGCTGTCGTTGGTGGCGTTGCGGGAGGTGCGCCAGGCCACGGCCAGCAGCAAGGTGAAATAGGCGAAGACCAGGCAGAACAGGGAAACAGCAGACATGTGGGGACGATCCAATCATTCAACTCGCCGCCAATATACACCGGCCGCGCAGGCCTCCGCCATTTCCTCTGATAGTTCTCTGCTCGTCGCCAGCGCTTAAATCATGACGTCCAAGCGATGACCAGAGGTTGACGCAATTCCGACTAACACTGTATCTAGTGGCCTGTAACAATCGAATCCGGAGTGATGCGTCTGCTTAAATCACAGTATTTCCATTTCACCGGCTTGGGCTCCTCGTTGTATTTTCTGATGTAGCGCATGAGCTTTCGCTTGAGGTCAGAAACGGAAGTGAAGACGCCACGGGCTATGACATCGCGCTCAATTTTTCCGAACCAAAGTTCGACCTGATTTAGCCAAGACGAGTAGGTTGGCGTGAAATGCATATGGACATTGGGATGCAGTTCTAGGAACGCGGTAACGAGCTTGGTCTTGTGTGCCGAGAGGTTGTCGGCAATGACGTGAATTTCTTTGCGCTTGGGCTGGCTGGCAACGATATCAGTGAGGAAAGCGACGAACTCGGCCGACGTATGGCTGGTCGCTGTTTTACCCAGCACCTCGCCCGTTTTGGTATTGAAGGCTGCATACAAGGACAGCGTCCCATGGCGGTAGTATTCAAACCCATGTCGTTCAGCGCGTCCCGGCGACAGCGGCAAGACCGGATCCTTACGGTTCAGTGCCTGAATAGCCGTCTTCTCGTCAACACAGAAGACGGCGGCATTCTGGGGCGGGTTCAGATAGAGGCCGATCACATCGGCCGCCTTGGTTTCAAAGTCAGGGTCGTTCGACGACAGGTAGCCTTCGAGTCGGTGGGGTTTGATTCCATGCTTGGCCCAGATGCGCGCAATCGTCATATGCGAAATACCGTCACCAAGTTCCGCAGCGAGCTTGCGGCTCGACCAATGCGTGGAGCCATCGGCAGGCTTGTGCTTCGTGGTCCGCGCAAGCACACGCGCCTCGACCTTGTCGGTGACCTTGAATCGCTCGCGCCCTGCATGGCGCGAATAAAGGCCCGCGAGTCGCTCGGCAGAAAAACGTTTGCTCCACAAGTCGATGAAGTCGTTGCAGCAGTCAAGTTTTCCCTGGATCTCTGCCCATGTGCATCCGTCGGACAGTAACAAAATCAAACGCGCGCGGCGCGCGACGTCAGCCCGAACGTTACGGGCCGAGACCTGTTGTTGAAGTTCCGTTCGCTCACTGTCGGTAAGTATCATGGCGTCCCCCTTGGACATAATGATACTCCGTTTTTAATTGTTACAGTCCACTAGCGGTGTGACGTCCGTATGCGGGCCGGTTGCGTCGCTCGGCAACGACGGCGGCGTCTGCCAGTATCCCCCAGGTATTCTCTCTGGCACATAAATACCAAGCGCATTCCATGCCCCCCCCCAAGCCACCTCCATGGCCACCATCGTCGACAAAATCTTCGGGAGGCAGATAGGACGGTCGCTTCCAATTGTTTGGGCTACTACAATAGTTGACATACTTCGTATCGTTCTTAAATATATTGTGACTGTTCAGCCGCTATGGCAGCAATAAAAAGGTTGTAAACAGTTCTGGATACGTTCATCATGCTGGCATGGCAAAGAAACCAACGGCTCCCGACCTTTCCGTCCTCTCGCACGGCTCAATGCCGTTTCCAGTGGAATTTGACTTCAGGTGGAATGCCGGGTAACGCCAAACTCGCGCGGCACGGCGGCGCGCAGCGGATTGGCCGGCAGGTGTTTGAGTTTGGCCATGCGTAAATAGGCGATGGCGATGAAATTGGTCACGGTACGGAAGCCGCGGGCGGCACGCTTGGTTTGCTGGAGCATGCCATTCATGGCCTCGACATAAGCATTGCTGCGTCCATCGAGCATGCCACGCACCACACCGGGCAGGCGCTCCTGGAGGGTGACGGCCAAGCGTTTGAACGGTTCAAGTCTGCAGCGGCTCGCCCAGGAGATCCAGCCCAACAAGTCCTGCTTGGCCTTGGTGGCGCAGTTGGCGGCCACGGCGCCGCGATAGACCTCGCGCAGGGCCTGCTTCAGACGCCAGGCCCGCGCGCTTTTCAGGTTAGAGCGCTGCAGCCAGTGCATGGAATTGGTTTGACGGTAAGTCCAGCCGACGGGATTTTTACGCATGCCCCACATCATTGCCTTGACCGCCTTGCGGTCCTCGCCCAGCGCGGCCCGCACGGCCTTCGGTTGGCTGCGCATTTCCTCGCGCCGCACCTCGTCCATGGCGGCGTTGGCCAGCGCGATCACATGAAAGCGGTCATAGCTGATTTGGGCCTCGGGCAGGGTTTCGGTCACGCCCTTGGCATAGGCCGCGCTCATGTCCATGCAGACATGCTTGATCTCGTCAGCGGCTCCGCCGTGCGCCACCAGTTCCTGTTTGAACGCCACCACCGTTTCATGGTCGCGCCCCGGCGTAACGAACAGCAGGCGTTTGGCCTCCAGATCATGCACGACGGTGACGTAATTGTGTCCCTTCTTGATGCTGGTTTCATCAATGCCGATCACCCGCACACCGGTCATGACGTCGCGGTCCCGCGCGATGTTCACATAGTGCTCGATGCGGCGCCACAGCCGCTTCGACGCCACCCTCAACTGGGCCGCGGCCTGGGCCACCGGCAGGGTTTGGCACAACGACAAGGCAAGGGCTTCGAACAGCAACGTGAAACCACTGCCCGGTCGCGCCCACGGGACCTCGGCCTGCGTTGTCTTGCCACATGCGTCGCAATCCACACGCGGCACCTCGGCATGCAACCAAGCTTCAAACTGGAAGAAATCCAGGTGCCGCCAACTGCGCTTGACGCGGTCATGGATGCCTTGGCCGTTCACCCCGCAGGCAGGACAAGGCAACTGCTTGGAATCGCACGACACCTCGAAATCAATCCGGCGCTTGGCTGTATCCAACTCGACTTTGGAGACAACCCACGGCGCTTGCAGACCCAGCGCGGTGGTGAACAGGGCTTCGACGGCGATACTCATCAGGGACTCTTGGGCTCAAAAAAAGGGACTATCCGACATGGTACCCGATGTCAAATTCCACTGGGAACGGCATTGAGCCTCTCGCACGAGGAGAAGGACACGCTCATTTTGAGTTTGTTTGCGCGCCTGGAAGCGCTGGAGTCAAAGGTGAACAAGACTAGCCAGAATTCGA
>KB906724.1:1538765-1737630 GCA_000381565.1 Oxalobacteraceae bacterium AB_14 | reverse complement strand
GCAATCCTATCCAGCTAACTGCTTAGCTGCTGAACAGTCACAGAAATTTTAAAATCCGAAACGCAAGGTTGACCGGAACACATACCTGGAACATAGGAAATTTTACTTAACTCACTAGATATTAAAGCATTCAAATTATTGTTAGTGCTTGATATTACAGAAGTAGATTGTGCCTTTCCATCCAAGCCAACATTAACTAATATAGATACCCCTATTCTGGAAATCGGCGAGATACCATTATTGGCGAGTACGAGATCCTTCCTCAATTTTGAAAGACCAACAATCAGAGGCTTCAGACTATCTACAGGATAGGCAGGTGTATCCATTGGCAATAAAAATGGAAAATCCTTAAGGAAATCAATTCGCTCATTTGTCTTTAGATCTTGGAATCGACGGTCTAACGGAAAGGAAGAGGTTCCAATAACATGTCGTATAGATGAACCCGTATCAGGCTGATCCTGCTTGAAGGGATATGAAGATGCATCAGCGTTAGCAGAGATGCCGTAGCTTGACATAATAACAAAAAACAGTGGCAGCACCCATAAAGAAAGTGATTTATCTGTTGAGGATTTCTTTATCCGCATTGGAAATTCCTTATTTTTCAAAAAATTCTAGGTTGTGTTTTTTATAGCAAATGGTATCTGCTCACGCAATATTTATTTTAAGTATTCCTCAATGCAAACTTCCTAAACTTGAGGCTAGCCTTAACTTAGCGATACAAAAATCAGACAATGTCTGCACTCGTTGTTGCCGAGCGCTTGCTAGCGCACTTTGCATATTTAAAAGGTCAAGCAAGCTACCTACCCCAGCCTTATAACGTCCAAAAGCAACATCTGCTGATTGTTTGGCGCTGCTTATCAAATCGTCCGTAGCCTTTAAAGTCTCCATTTCAGACAGAACAGACTGATAATTTTTCCAAATATCTAAGGATATTTTATCCTCAGATAATCTCAAATCGGCTCGACTCGCCTCAACTTGCATTTGAGCTGCTTGTACTCGATGACTTCGTGCAAATCCATCGAAAATCGGTATGTTAACGTAAACCCCAATGGAATTATTACGATTAACACTGCTTGAAGGAGTCTCATTTGTGTTCGCAGGCGATTGACCAAATTGCGCATCATGCTCCAGGCTCGTGGTAAGTCTGATTGAGGGACGCCCTTCAGCTTGGGTGCTGGTCACATTTGCAATTGCTGCTCGCAATTGCGCTCGACCTGCAGTCAAGGTAGGGTGAGAGCGCTTTGCTTCATCAATGAGCGCTTCGACAGATTGCATAAATTCTTGCAATGGCGGAGTCACATTATCTGCCGATAAAGTAATTTTAGCGTTAATAGGCATTCCTATTGCTACTGACAGTACGCCTTGTAAATTTCTTACTTCACCATTAACCTTTACAAGATTCAGTATCGCTTGAGCCAAGTTCGTTTGAGCCTGCAATTTTTCCGCTAGGGTACCGACGCCTGCCTGATATTTCGCGTCACTAACCACAAGATTTTCTTCAGCGGATCTTCTCGCATCTGTAGCTACGCCGACTTTGCCCTGCGCGCTAAGAAGTTTGTAGAAATCCTCAGATGTGGAGAGAAATATTTCCTGAAGTGTGGCATCTTGCATGGCTTGAGCTACTGCAAGCAACTGACGAGAGTGTTCCAAATTAGCGTTTCTCAAACCGGAATCGAATAATATCCAACTCCCATTTATAGATAACGTCTTTGCAGTGGGACGCGTGTTATAACTAAATTGCGGATAACCTGCGACATTGGTTGATGTATTAGACTTACTCAAACCGGCAGTAGCCGTTACGGAAGGTAGGAAAGCCGATTTATCAATACTAACCAGTTCAACGCGCTGCATTACCTCAGCCCAACGTTGATGAGTTTGAGGGTTATTGCAAAAAGCTCTATCCATGACCTCCGATAAAGTCAATGATGTTGACATATCGCTTAACGGACAGGTAAGGCTGTTATTTATATGTGCTTGATTCTTCTCTACGATCGAAAACTCATTTACCGAAATCACACGCCGAACTAAACCATCTTCCGCCAATGCGATACTTGAATGAGAAAATGCGAAAAGAGAAAAAAATACTAAAGCGTGTACCTTCATTATGCGGCTTCTTGGACGATAGTTGATGCGGGAATATTTATATCTTGCTGTATTTTCCCTTTATTTAGAATGACAACTCTATTGGCGGTAGAAATTGTTTCTGGCCGATGTGCAATAATTATCCGAGTTATCGCTAGCGACTTAATTCCCGCGTTCACCTCTTGTTCTTTTCTAATATCCAAATGACTTGTTGCCTCGTCCAGGAAAAGAATTTTGGGGCGCTTATATAGCGCACGAGCCAGCAAAACTCGTTGTTTTTGCCCTCCAGAAAGCACTGTCCCCATATCCCCAACTAATGTGTTATATCCCATAGACATACCCAATATTTCAGATTCAATCGCGGCAGTTCGCGCGCATTCTGAAATCCAGTTCTGGTCTGCATTCGGATCAAAGAAACTGATATTCTCAGCAATTGATCCAGTAAAGAGTACGTCGTCCTGTAAAACCGCCCCGACTATAGCTCTCAATGAACCAGTACCAATATGCTTAATATTATTGCCTCCAATATTCACTTCGCCTTCAGAGATCGGCAATACGCCAAGAAGCAAATTCATAAGCGTTGTCTTTCCACACCCGGAAGGCCCAGCTATTGCAATAGATTCCCCATTCGCAATATTTAAGCTAATTCCATCAAGAATATATGGTTCTTGCTCAGAATAACGATATCGCAGATTGGATATTTCCAAACCTGTATCAAATTCGCTGCTTTCAACAATTTTCTTGTCATTAACACTTAAAAATTCAGGTTCAGTTAATACAATATCGGCCAATCGCTCCCCCTGCAATCGAAGCATTTTTAGCTCAAAAAATTTGTCTATTAGTGAGCTAATACGACTCCCGAACTGACCTTTATACGAGTTAAAGGCCATTAATACACCAACACTAAAATTTCCATCAAGCACTAATTTTGCGCCAAGCCAAATAGTTAGGATATTTTCCGCACCAAACACAATGCCATTCAAAACTCGATAAAACAGTTGCAGTTTCTGAGTTCTCAAATCTGCATTTATCTGGTTGACCAAAAGAACGAGCCACGCAGCATGACGTTCATCCTGTCGTTGAAATAATTTTATTGCTTTGATACCTCTGATCGTCTCCAAAAAATGACTTTGCTGTTTTGCTGCGTGAACAATTTGCTCCTCAGTTGCATAACGCAACGGGCGATACCAAATCCATCGCCCCAAAGCGTAAAAAAGTACAGAAAGCATCGCGATAAGGGCAAGCGTCCTGCTGTACATGAGCATCATCGAGAAGGTTATAACAGTCATGACCCCGTCTAAAACTCCTTCAACAAACGAGGTAGTTAGGGTGTGTTGTATTTGGTCAATTGCATTAAAGCGCGATACCACGTCGCCCAAATGCCGTCTCTCGAAATATTGAACTGGTAACCGTAGAAGATGGGAAAGAACATTTGCCCGCCATTGAACATTCAGCGTAGTGCCCATGTACAAAAGCAGCCAAGTACGTATGGCCGTTACACACTGCTGCATCAACATTAGCAACCCAAATCCTATTGCCAATGTAGTTAAGAGGTCTCTATCGGCAGAGACAATAACGTCGTCAATTATCCATTGTAAGAAGAATGGGCTAATTATTGAAAAAATCTCAATGCACGCTGCCAGCAGTAGTATTTGACTAAAAGATTTGGCAAAACCATAAACCTTCCCAAACAAATCAAACCATCGTATAGAGATCTTTTCCTTTTTAACTGTAAACCCTTCATTTGGCCACAGCTCAAGTGCAACTCCAGTAAATGATCTGGAGACTTCTTCAATTGGTAATTTCCGAATCCCAACTGCCGGATCATGTATTGTTACGAATTTTGTAGAAATTTCTTTTAGGACGACGAAATGGTTAAAGTTCCAATGCAATATGCAAGGGAGCTTGAGCTTGCTTAAATCTTCAATTCCTAACTTCAGAGGTCGCCCCCCCAAATCCATATGTCCAGATACTTGGATCAGAGTTTTTAGAGTAACGCCTTGCAATGAAATTGGAAATTTTCGGCGTAATGTGGCTAGATCAAAATGGTGACCATAAAAGCTAGCAACCATGCCCAAACAGGCTAGACCACATTCGGTACTTTCAGTTTGCAGAATTAGCGGAAGTTTAGAGCCAAAGCGAAACAAAATATTATCAAACGAAAACATTATTCACACTCAATCTATTAAAATTTTCCGGTGAGGCTATAAAGTGGCTCCAGCACCCATTCATATAGACGTCGCTTTTCTTGAAGGATATCGGCATCGAGTTGCATACCCGTCTGCAACGGCTGGGCTTTTCCATAAGCATTTATAGTTTGAGATGATAGATTAACGGTTATAAGATAAAGTGACTCTCCATCGCCGTTGATTTTTGTAAAGTTATTTGCCAAAACTAATTCATTTTGAGGAATCGCAGTTTTAGAAACAGACTTTACCGTGCCTCGCACGTGACCAAATTTTTGATAGGGATAAGCTTGGTAGCGTAGCAACACCTGGTCGCCAGGAGTGATAAATCCAATCGCTCGGCTTGGAGCGTACAGCCTAGCTTGGAGACTTGCTCCTCTTGGGACAATATCAACTAATGGCCGAGTTACATCCACTGCTTGGCCTACGTCGAAAGCAATGGCCGTGGCGATACCGGCCGCTGGCGCGGTAATTTGGATTTGCCGTTTCGCTTCACTTTCAGTGAGTTCTTGGCGGGTGCTACTAATACTTCTTTCTATCTGGGCCAACTGATTTTGCTGCCTTAAAGTTAGCGTGGATAGAGCATTATTTTGCAGTGCTAATTCTCGTTCTACACTGATATGGTCTCGCTCTATATTTTCTAGACGATTGCGTTGATCTAGGAGATCTTCTTGTTTTTGTTGGAATTGCTCTTTTGAGATATAGTCATGATCCTGTAGTCCTTGATAGCGTATGACAGTATCTTCAGCGAATTTCACTCTACTTTTCTGAATTACTATCAGGGTATCAAGCTTCGCAGTCTCAGCCCGTATACTATCGATTTTATGTGACAGCGCAATGCGCTCTTCTTGCTGTAGTTCTTTGGTTTTATTAAGCTCATCTCGCAATGAAAACTGCCGAGATGTAACTTGATCACTAATAGTGGCTTGAGTATTTTCAGAATGGAGTATCTGACGATCGGATGACAGTATGAATAGTAGATCACCTTTTTCCACGTATTGCCCCTCAGTAATACGCCTCTCCAGAATGATCCCGACTTGTGGAACATAAACCTTAACTAGCCCTGTATTCGGCAAAAGTTGTCCTACTACGGTTGTTCGTTTTGTATATGTTCCGAGAGTAATGAATCCAACAATTGTCAGGCCGAAAATAGTTCCTATCAACGTTAAAAATGTAAAGGAAATTGGCCGAATTAGAATGATGCTTCCTAGCCAAGGCGGGCGGGCTGCGTTTACGGCTTCTGAGCGAAAAGGCGATCCAGAATTAGCTGACATATTCGACATACTTGGCAGTTATTTTATTAATCTTTTGAATCTGAATTTTTTGTTATTTTTTTAACGAAAACCCAAATTAATACGTAACAGAAAAATCCCGCAATTGAAAGTATTGCTTTCGTCCCGCTATCACTTAAATCGGGAGCACTATCGGACTGTAGAATTATATTTAATGCCACGATTGTGGCTGAGATAGCTATGATTAAAAAGAAGGCAATTCGACTAATTTTAAGAATTTTTAGTAATTCTGGAATGGTGTACTGTAAGTAATCTTGAAATTTCATGTCAGCCTTAAAGCTTTGTGTTAAACGTCCAGCCTAGAGTAGGCTGGACGTAAGTTGCTAAAGTTTAATTAGCGAACGAATGATACAGCCATCCACCCAAGGCCCAACCGAGGCCAAAGGATACGCCTAACGCAGCGCCAGCAGCTGCACCAAGCGCCGTCAAACCTAATGCTGCGGCCGCAGTACCGCCGGCTCCAATCGTCGAAGATAAAGCAACTCCACCGCCTAGTGCACCGCCGATAGCTGCGCCATCGGTAGCCGCATTAGCGCCAGAAACCATTTCAATTTCATCTAAAGTCAAGGTTTGCATCGTTACTCCATTAAAACTGCAATATTGCAGCTCTTGCATGTTGCTTTACAAAAAAATGGAAGTCAACGATTTATCACGAGGAATTTATTACATTTTGGTAATGTATGTTATGTTGTGAGAAATGCCATATCCGAGAAATTTAGCTGTTGCTCTCGTCCTGCCCACAACATCTCTAGCCACCCATCTCTATGCGTGACACTCAACTCTCTAATGACGGCACCAAAATCTCGTTGACGACCGTCGCGGTTTGGTTCATCTGTTGGATTGCACTGAACTCTGACCCGGAATTTGCATCGAATTCTGACCCGCTCAGGTATGGAGTGCTCAGGCGGATCTGAGCCGGGTTCTCCTTCCTTTTGCCATGGGTTGAGTCGAGCTGTTCTTGAAGCGATAGCTGTCATTGCCCGTCTCGATGATGTGGCAGTGGTGCGTTAAGCGGTCAAGAAGAGCGGTCGTCATTTTGGCGTCTCCAAACACAGCTCCCCACTCAGAAAAGCCCAAGTTCGTCGTGATGATGAGGCTCGTGCGTTCGTAGAGCTTGCTGATGAGGTGGAAGAGCAAGGCTCCGCCAGTCTGACTAAATGGCAGGTAGACGCTGATCCACGCAACAGCCATGATCGAATTTTGGCACAGCATTTGTGCCCACAAATTCTGATTATGGACACAAATTTTCAACCGGTCATTTCCGCCAACGCGCGCGGCCACTACCGCCAGCATACGTTGGAGTTCAAGCGCGCGTTGGTAGCGTTGTCTCTGGAACCAGGTGCCTCCGTTGCCCGCATCGCGCGCGAACATGGCGTCAACGCCAATCAGGTGTTCAGCTGGCGCCGACTTTATCAGCAAGGACGCCTCGGCGCTCCGGCGTTAATGCGTGAAGATGGTCTGTTGCCGGTGGTTCTGGCGCCAACTGTGCCTGCACCTAGCAACGCCAGTGGCCATGATGACGGCATGATCGTGATCGAGGTGGGCCAGGTCCGCGTCCGTATTGAAGGTCAGCCTAACGCAGCCATGCTGGCGCAGGTATTGGATCGGGTGCTGCGATGATCGGCCTACCAGCTGGCACCAAGATATGGATTGCTGCCGGCACTACCGACATGCGCTCGGGCTTCAATGGCCTGGCGGCAAAAGTGCAGACGGCGCTGGAGGAAGATCCGTTCAGCGGACATCTGTTTGTGTTCCGTGGCCGGCGTGGAGACCTCATCAAACTACTTTGGTGGACTGGCGATGGCCTGTGCCTGTTGGCCAAGCGACTTGAGCGCGGTCACTTCATCTGGCCGCAGGCGACTACTGGCTCGGTAGCGCTGACGCAGGCGCAGCTGTCGATGCTGCTGGAAGGCATAGACTGGCGGCGGCCAGAACGGACCTGGAAGCCAACGTCGGCCTTGTAAACGTTACAAGCCTCCTTGTGATTACCCACTATTTTCACGTCCCAGACAGTATCCGATTTGGATGTCGACAAGCCGACGCATGCCGCGCCAGATAACCTTATTGCCAGGGGGAGGATCGCTGGAGCGTGCAAGATAGCCGCCCAGTTGGGCAAGTTTGATCAGTATGCGAGACAGTGGAGGCGCCCGTTCAGTGCGTGCCGTGTCCTTGACAAGATGATTAAGAAGCGTCACCTCTACTTCGGTAAGCGCCACGTCCGGTGGCGCCTCCGGTGCGCATCGATTCATCTCTGTTAGCCAGAATACTCTCCATGCAAGAATGCAGAAGATGGCGATCAGGTTGGTCAATCTGCTGGCTGTACGCAATTGCGACTCTTCGGCCTTGCAACCGGACTTCAAATTCTTGTGAAACGTCTCGATCTTCCAGCGCAGCGCATACCAATCAAGCTTTTCAATCGCCTCTACGCGTGAGTTCACAGGCAGATCCGTGAGCAACTTCCATTCGATGCGCTCGCGACCCACCGGCTCACCGCGCTCCGTCGCATGGATGACCGTCAGCCTCAGCGCGGGATAGTGCCTTTGCTTTGCGACGGGTGGCCAAACTATGATGCGACGGTATCTAATTTCCAGAAGCGCTTGGTGGGGGCGTCCTTTGACGTCGCAAAATTCGATCCGGTGTAATCCCTTCACCCGCACCTCTGACATTTCATCGGCAACAGTATGCCCACTGTCGCCGGCCAGCCTGTTAGTGCAGGTCCTTACCAAAAAATGCGTTCCGAGCTCGTTGGCAGCGCAAAACAGTTCAAAGATGTCGCTTTCCCTATCTCCGATGTGCACACAGCGATCAGCGTCGCCGAGTCGAGTTGTTGACTGACGCAGATTTTCAATCCAGCGAAAGCTTTCCTTCTCTTCGATCGGTATGCGTGTGAAATTCACCTTGCTGCGCTTGGTCGTCGTGTCCTTGAACTCCTGACGACTCCAGAATTTGATGGCGGCCAGCCCGAGTGGCAGCCCCTGCGTTGTCACCGCGAGACTTGAATGCATCAGGATGCCGCATAGCGAGCTCGGTTTCTCCCGGCCTCTCCGCTGGGCGAAAGTTATTGTGGGTATTCCGGTCCATCGTGCCCACTGAATCCGGTCCATCGTGCCCAGCCATTCCGGTTCATCGCGCCCACCCATTCCGGTCCATCGTGCCCAGTTTGATGGCCTGACCGGAATCACTGGTCACGATACCGGAATCAGTGGGCACGATACCGGAATGGCCGGTCACGATACCGGAACGGTGTCGTAGCACGCCGAGATGATGTTACGCATATAGCAACCGAGCGAGTACGCTTCCAGCTTTTGTCTGGAGACAGCGTGCCCGCACCGAGGATCAATATGCGTAAGATAAAAGATGTACTGCGTCTGAAACTCGACGCCCAGCTATCGCACCGGCAGATCGCCGCTGCACTGGGTATGTCGAAGGCTGTTGTCACCAAGTACCTGGGCCTGGCCGCCGCAGCAGGTTTGGACTGGGCGGCTGTCCAGGGAATCGATGAAGTGGCGCTGGAGCGGCGCCTGCTGGTGGCGCCAGAGCGACCACGCGACCATGTGCAGCCCGACTATGGCCGTCTGCACCAGGAGCTGCGTCGCAAGGGCATGACACTGATGCTGCTGTGGGAGGAGCATCGCGCCGACTATGCCGACCGTCAGACCTACGGCTACACGCAGTTCTGCGAGAACTACCGCCGCTTCGCCAAGCAGCTCAAGCGCTCGATGCGCCAGGTGCACCGAGCCGGCGAGAAGCTGTTCATCGACTACGCCGGCCCCACCATCGGGCTGACCGACGGCAGCCGCGCCCACATCTTCGTAGCCGCCCTGGGCGCTTCCAGCTATACCTATGCCTGCGCCACGCCACACGAGACGATGAAGGACTGGCTTGAGTCCACGGCGCGCGCGCTGGCCTTCATCGGCGGCGTGCCGCAGTTATCACCAGCTGGGGATAAGGCCGTTAATCAGCAGCAGCAATTAATGTGAAGGAGTTGGGGCTTGGCCCATGGACGCGGACCACAGGAGCAATTCTCCTTCACATTATTTCTACGAGTGCAATCCTTGGAAGACGATCAATTGCCCAGGGAGGCATATCATGTCGATTCATTCCTCAAGTCACGCAATTTTGTTGGCACGTTTTGCGGACCATTTGGCGCGGCAAAGATATTGCCAGACCATTTCCGAACGTTACCTGGCTGTCGCGGATAAATTCCTGCGGTATCTGGAAAGCCGGGCCATTCCCATCGAACTTACGGCGCCGGTGCACATTTCGCGCTACTTGCACTGCGAGTTGGCCCGCTTTCATGATATCCACGGCCATGCACCCATATCGAATCGTCACTGGCGCAATTCGCACACAAGCGGTATCCGCTGTTTTCTGAGATCGCTTTGTGGGGCGTGGCCGCCGGTAAGCCATGCCCACACACTGCCCGAGACGTTGAATCAAATGGCGGCGCGCTATGCCGAATTTCTTCGCGAAGATCGCGGGCTTGCACAAAAGACTATTTCCGGATTGGTTCGTGAATGTATCTGGTTCCTCGAATGGTATCGAGGGCAAAGGAATGCCGACAGCCTGTTGGAAATGTCCATCAAAGACATCGACGACTACCTGCTGTACAGAGTGCCCGGGTTGCGGCGAATATCCCGCAAGGGTGTTTGTATGCGTTTGCGCTGCCTCATGCGGTTCGCGCATTCCATCGGCGCGACTAGATGCGATCTTAGTACCAGCATTCTTGCGCCGACAATTTATACGGACGAGGCGATCCCGTCGGCGCTGCGCCCAAGCGAGATTACAACTATCCTGGAGGAGACGCGCAAGGATCGTTCGCCGAAGGGATTGCGGGACTATTCGATCCTCATGTTGCTTTCCACATATGGGTTGCGTGCGGGAGAAATCGCCCGCCTGCGCCTGGATGACATCGACTGGCATGCCGACAGGCTCACGGTTCATCATTCCAAGACCAATGCGCGAACAATCCTGCCGCTGATGCCCGCTGTTGGCGAGGCGCTTCTTGCCTATCTGAGGCAAGGGCGCCCGGAAACGAATCTCCGGGAAATATTCATACGCGCCAGAGCTCCCTATAGGGGCTTTGCAAGCGGATCCAGTCTCTATACCCCCATACGTCGCAGGATCGAAGAAGCCGGCGTCCACCCGGCCGGAAAGCGGGGTCCCCATACGTTCCGGCACGCGCGCGCCGTTAGCCTGCTCCGTGCCGAAGTGCCGCCGAAGATCATCGGCGATCTACTGGGGCATCGATCAACCGCGTCGACAACACCGTACCTGAAACTCGCGGTCGAGGACCTTCGCGAAGTCGCGTTGGAAATTCCCGGATGGGGGAATCGATCATGAGAACCTGGCCATATGATGATGGTGACACCATTAACCATTACCTGCGACGAATGTCGTTTCGTTGCCCCCGCACTCCCATCGTCTATCGCTGCATCCTCTTGGGCTTTCAGCGATTCGCCATGCGGCAGCAGAACGAGACTCCCGTTGGGCAACAGGCGCTCCAGGCATGGTTGAATGACCGGGCAGCCCACTGGCCGGTGCGTCTGGTGATCCATCGCGCACGTATCGTTGACCGCTTCCTGGACTTCCTCGCTGAACAAGGATCCATCCCGGCCAATCCCCTGGCGCAACTGCGGCATACCTACGGTCAGCGAACATTGCCACAGGTTGTTCGCGCACTGCTCACGTCCGATCCAATGCGCGCGCTCGAACTGTTGCGACCATTGCCTGGACTCGCCAGCTTTATCGGTGACTTGTTGCGGGATCACATCCATCTCATGCGTTCCCTCGGGTACCGGTACGAAACCCAGGCCGCGCGCTTCATGCAATTTGATCGATTCCTTCAAGGGCGCCCAGATTTGGCGGGACAATCACCAGCGGTCCTGTTGCGACATTGGGCCACCGAGATTCCGACACTCGAACACGCCTGGCAGTGCGAAGAACTTGGACGTGATCTCGTCAAGGCGTGGCGCCGCATCGACCCGGATGCCACGATGTCCGTTCGGGATCGGCGACTCCGCGGCATGCTCCAACAGCGACGTCGGCGTCCCTACATCTACTCGGAAGAGGAAATTCGACTCCTGATGGCAACCGCTATGGAATTTCCATCGCCACGGGCGCCGCTTCGTCCATTGGCTCTACGCATGATGATCATCCTGGCCTATTGCGCCGGCCTACGGCTCGGCGAGCTCGTCCATCTTGACTTGGGCGACATCAATTTGAAAGAAGGTGAGATTGCGATTCGCGATACCAAGTTCTTCAAGTCAAGAACACTGCCAATTTCAAATAGCGTGCTCGTCGCGCTAGGAGAGTATCTCGACGCCAGGCGTTTGGCCGGAGCGCCCCAGCAAGACTCATCTGCGCTATTCTGGCACGAGCAACATGCGGGTCGCTACTCGCGGGTGATGACCGAGAAGTTGTTGGTTCGTGTGTTGCGTCGCGCCGGATTGAAACCCGGTGCGGGCCGCGAGGGACCGCGAGTACACGATCTCCGGCATGGATTCGTGGTTAACCGCATGCTGGCGTGGTACCGCGAAGGCGTCAATCCCCAGGCCAAGTTGCCATACCTCGCCGCCTATTTGGGGCACAAGGACATCAACTCCACGTTGATCTATCTAACGATCACGCAAGACTTGATGCGCCAGGCGAGCGAGCGGTTCCGCGCGTTTGGAGCACACAGTCTACACGCGGATGAGGGAGAGCGGACATGAAGCCGGCCGATCCCTTACCTGGACTCCTGCAGGCATTCTTCTACGATCGATTGGTTGATCAACGCAACCTCTCCGGAAACACGGTTCGCTCCTACCGTGACACGTGGCGACTGTTCCTAAGCCATGCCGCGACCAGCAAGAAAAAGGGCGTGGCGAAACTCATGCTGGACGATCTGACCCACGACCAAGTGACGGCGTTCCTTCAATATTGCGAGCGCGAGCGTCATGTCTCGATTGGCACACGCAATTGCCGGCTCGCCGCCTTGCACAGCTTCTTCTGCTTTGTGGCGGAACGGGAGCCAGCGGCCGCGGCGCAATGTACTTCCGTATTACGCATTCCATTCAAGAAGGCTCCAATTTCCGCACCGTCCTATCTTGAATCGAATGAGATCGAGGCGATCCTCGCACAACCAGACCGTACCCGCGTGGAGGGGCAACGTGATCACGCACTTCTGTCCTTCCTTTATAACACTGGCGCACGCATCCAAGAGGCGCTGGATGTCTGCCCGTCGGCAATACGGTTCGAAACACCGGCATGCGTTCGATTGTTTGGCAAGGGGCGCAAGGAGCGCATATGTCCGCTTTGGCCTGAAACGACGGCTTTACTCAAGGCGCTTCTTCGACGACAACCGTGCGCGGAGAATGCGCCGCTATTTGTGAATCGGTACAACGAGACGCTGGGCGCCTCAGGCGTGAGATATAAATTGGCGCGGTACGTCAAGGCCGCCGCGCGAACCACCCCAACGCTGCTTGCCAAGAACGTGACGCCACACAGTTTCCGTCACGCCGCGGCCGTGCACCTGATCGCTGCGGGTGTTGATGTTACCGTAATCCGCAGCTGGTTGGGTCATGTCAGTTTGGATACGACTAATCACTACGCGCAGGCGAATTTGGAAACCAAACGAGCCGCGCTCGACCGGCTTGATCCATCCTCCAAAATCAAGAGGTCGCCACGATGGAAGCGGGATGAAAGCATACTCGCTTGGCTAGATTCGCTGTGACTGTTCAGCCGCTATGGCAGCAATAAAAAGGTTGTAAACAGTTCTGGATACGTTCATCATGCTGGCATGGCAAAGAAACCAACGGCTCCCGACCTTTCCGTCCTCTCGCACGAGGAGAAGGACACGCTCATTTTGAGTTTGTTTGCGCGCCTGGAAGCGCTGGAGTCAAAGGTGAACAAGACTAGCCAGAATTCGAGCAAGCCGCCGTCGTCCGATGGGCTGGCCAAGAAGACGAGTTCGTTGCGCGAGCCATCGGGTAAGCCACCGGGCGGGCAAGCTGGCCACAAGGGCACGACGCTCAAACGCGTTGCCGAACCGACCAATACGGTCCATCATCCGTTGCCGCAGCAGTGCATGCGCTGCCACAGCGCGCTGCTACTGGAGCAGGCTGAGATTGCCGAACGGCGCCAGATCATCGATGTGCCCAGCACGGTGTTCGACGTCATCGAACACCGTACGCTGGCGGTGACTTGCCGCTGCGGCCAAACCCACGTGAGCAGCTTCCCCTCCGACGTGACCGAGCTGGTGCAGTACGGCCCTAATGTGCGCGCGCTGGGCGTACATCTGACCCAGGGCCAAATGCTGCCATACGCACGCGCCGCCGAATTAATCCACGATGTCTATGGTCTCTCGATCTCGCCGGCCACGCTGCTGGCGTGGGTGGCCGAAGCGCGCGCGGCCCTGCAAACGACGGCGGACCGCATTGCCGACCAGTTGCATGCCGCGCCGGTCCTGAACGCCGACGAATCGGGCCTGCGCGTGGCCGGCAAACTGCACTGGTTGCACATCGCCGCCAGCGACACGCTGACATGGTACGGCGTGCACGCCAAGCGGGGCATGGCGGCCATCGAGGCACATGGCATCCTGCCCAACCGCCTTGGCGTGTTGGTCCATGATTGCTGGGCACCGTACTGGCGGCTTGACGATGCGGTCCATGCCTTATGTAATGCCCACTTGTTGCGCGAACTGGCTTACGTGAAGGAGGTCACAGGCGAGCAATGGCCCGAGTCGATGATGCAATTGCTGCTCAGCGCCAACCGGGTCTGCACGGCGGCGCGGCGCCAACAGCGTACGCTCGATGCAAGCGATGTTGCTGCCTTCCGCACTGTCTACGATGCCCTGGTGCGGGAAGGTGAGGCGATCCATCCTGAAACCAAACAACAACCGGGGCAGCGCGGCCGTGGTAAGCAAAGCGTCGCGGCCAATTTGCTACGCCGCTTCCGCCTACACGCCGACGCCGTCCTGCGCTTCATCAGCAACCCGGCTGTGCCGTTCACCAACAACGTTGGCGAGCGCGCCGTGCGCATGCCCAAGGTCAAACAGAAAATCTCCGGCTGCTTCCGCACGCTCGCCGGGGCGGAGCATTTCTGCGTCATCCGTTCGTGCCTCGACACACTGCGCAAGCAAGGGCACGGCATGCTCACCGTCCTGCAACGCGCCTTCGTCAGCAATCCTATCCAGCTAACTGCTTAGCTGCTGAACAGTCACTCCAATTCTATCCAGTCGAATTTTAATGAGACTCCGCTAAACTGTGGAATCCATTCAATGGGCTATCGCATGCAGTTTTTTTTTCGCCGCCGATGCTGGCGGGCTGCGGATTCAGCCGGTCCAGGCGGCCGCTCAGCACGGTCAGGCCCAGCGCGCCCAATACCACCAGGCCGCCGACCCAGCCGGTATGCACCAGGCCGAAGTGATCGACGATCAGGCCACCGCCCCAGGCGCCGCCGGCGATGCCGACGTTGAAGGCGGCGATGTTCAAGCCGGAGGCCACGTCGACGGCGCGCGGCGTGAAGTGCTCGGCCTGCTGCACCACATACACTTGCAAGCCGGCGACATTGCCGAAGGCCACGGCGCCCCACGCCAGCACGGTCGCCAGTACCAGCCATTTGTACGGCGCGGCAAAACTCAGCACGAACAGCACGGCGGCCAGGCCGAGGAAGATGATCTTCAGCGCGCCGATCGGGCCACGCTTGTCGGCCAGCTTGCCGCCCCAGATATTGCCCACCGCGACCGAGACGCCGTACACCAGCATCACCAGGCCCACGGTGTTGGCGCTGAAACCGGTGACGTCTTGCAGGATGGGCGCCAGGTAGGTGAAGGCGGTGAACGAACCACCGTAGCCCAGCGCGGTGATCGCATACACCAGCAGCAGGCGCGGCTCGCCCAGCACCTTGACCTGCTGCAGCAGCGAGGCTGGTTTGCTGTGCTTGATGGTGGACGGCACGAACAGCAGGCTGCCGACGAAAGCCAGCACACCCAAGGCGGAGACGGCGAGGAAAGTCTCGCGCCAGCCGAAGTGCTGGCCGATGAAGGTGCCCAGCGGCACGCCGGTCACCAGCGCCACGGTCAGGCCGGTGAACATGATGGCGATCGCGCTGGCGGCCTTCTCCTTGGGCACCAGCGAGGTGGCGATGGTCGAGCCGATCGAGAAGAACACGCCGTGCGCCAGGCCGGTCAGGATGCGGGCGATCACCAGCGACTCGTAGCCGGGCGCTTTCCACGCCAGCAGATTGCCGAGGGTGAACAGCACCATCAGCGACACCAGCAGCGCCTTGCGCGGCACCTTGCCGGTCAGCGCGGTCAGCACCGGCGCGCCGACGGCGACGCCCAGCGCATACAGGCTGACCAGCAGGCCGGCCGACGGCAGGTTCACGCCCAGATCGGCGGCGATGGTCGGCAGCAGGCCGACGATGACAAATTCGGTGGTCCCGATGGCGAAAGCGCTGATGGTCAGCGCCAGCAAGGCAATAGGCATGACATTCACTCCTGAAAAGTTGATGTCATGCAGTATCGGGATTTTCTTTAGTGAGAAAAATACTCTGAAATAACAAAGATATTTGATTTCACAGCAAGAATTATCATCCCACCTTGGTCAGCGCGATGCCATCGACCGTCATCTTCATCTTTTTGAGTGCTGCAGCGTGCCGCCGACTTCGATGTTAAGCTAGCCAGCCGATCGTACTGCCCCCCCCCGATGAATTCCGAAAAACTTGCCCTGCTGCTCACGCGTGAAATGCCTTACGGCAAATACAAAGGCCGCGTCATCGCCGACCTGCCCGGCCACTACCTGGGCTGGTTCGCCCGCGAGGGCTTTCCGTCCGGCGAACTGGGCGGCCTGATCGCGCTGATGTACGAGCTCGACCACAACGACCTGCGCAGCCTGCTCGATCCGCTGCGCCTACCCCGCCCGCGCTGAGCTGCCGACTGTAAACAGTCACGTCATCGCTTGCTGCAACGCCGGTTCCTCATCGCTGCAACCACTTTCCACTTTGTCCAAAGCCTCCGACAGCGCAAGGCGCAGCACGGACAGCGAGTGCGCCTTGGCCTCCACCTCCCGGAGTTTTTCGCCGATCAACGACCGTTTCTCGCCTGGCGCCAGCGCCTGCTGTTCCCAGACGCCGATCACCTCGCCGATCTCCTTGAGCGTAAAGCCCAGCGCCTTGGCGTGCGTGATGAGCTCGATGCGCCGCAACGCCAGCGCCGAATACTCCTTGTAGTTGTTGCTCAGATGCGGCTGGGCCGCCTCGTTGAGCAAGCCCAGGCGTTCATAAAACCGGACCGTGTCGCGCGAAACGCCGGCCCGGGATGCAATTTCACCAATGCGCATTACCGGTTTCCTTCCCATCGAAATGCAGATTTCTGAAAAGAGTGATTGACCGTGGACCCAAGTCCACGCTTTACAGTCAAGGCTCTGTCAACAAATCATTTCATCATGCGACCACTTAACTATCGCAACACCACCGTTATGGTAACAGGCGCCTCGTCCGGCATCGGCCTGGCATACGCCCATGCGCTGGCGGCACGTGGCGCCAACCTGATCCTGGTCGCGCGCTCGGAGGACAAGCTCAGGGAGCTGGCACAGGAGCTGGCCTATCGCCACTACATCCGGGCCTACGCGCTCGCGGCCGACCTGAGCGAGGCCGGCGCCGCCGGCGACGTCCATGCGAGGGCAAGCGCACTGGGGCTCACGCCGAACATCCTGATCAACAATGCCGGCTTCGCGACGCATGGCCGTTTCGAGACGCTGCCCATGGAACGGCAGCTTGATGAGATATCGCTCAATTGCAGGGCCGTGGTCGAACTCAGCCACGCGGTCTTGCCAGCCATGCTGAAACGGGGCGAGGGCGCCATCGTCAACGTGGCGTCGACCGCCGCCCTGCAGCCCCTGCCCTATATGGCGATCTACGGCGCCACCAAGGCCTTCGTGCTCTCTTTTTCAGAAGCGTTGTGGCAGGAGTACCGCGCCCGCGGCGTTCGCGTGCTGGCCGTGTGTCCGGGCGCGACCGACACCGCTTTCTTTGACGTGGTCGGCGCGGCAGAGGCCGGGGTCGGCAAGCGCATGAGCGCCGAGTCGGTCGTCAACGCCAGCTTGCAGGCGCTGGATCGCGGCCGCAGCCACATCGTTCCCGGCGGAGCAAATCGCCTGCTTGGATGGTTGCCCCGGATGCTGCCGAGGCAAACAATATTGCAGATCGTCGCCAACATGCTGCGGCCGCGCGCTACAGCATCCCGATATCCTTGAGCCAGTTTTCAACCAGCGACGGCCATGAAGCAAGCGGATGGTCCTTGTCCCTGAGGCCGAAGGCGTGTCCGCCCTTGGCAAACAGATGGACCTCCGCCGGTACGCCGGCCTGGTCCAGCGCCCGCGCATAGAGGATGCTGTTACAGATCGGGTCGACCGGATCGTCCCAGGCTTGCAACAGGAACGTAGGCGGCGCCTGCCCGGTAACGCGGATGCCGGGATCGAACTTGCCGCCGGCGCGGCACAGGTGGCCTGGATACAGCGCAATGGCAAAGTCTGGGCGGCTGCTGAGCTTGTCGATCGCATCGACTGGCTGGTACGCCGGCGCGACCATGTTGCTGGTCTGCGCCACCAGATACCCCCCCGCCGAGAATCCGATCACCCCTATTCTACCGGGATTGATGTGCAGTTCGCCGGCCATGGAACGGACCAGCTTGATCGTCCTTTGCGCGTCCTGCAGCGCGCGCGCAACCTTCGGCGTCACGTGGCATTGGCATTTCTCGTCCCAGTGGTGGTTGCCATTCGGGACGCGGTACTTGAGCAGCACGCAGGTGATGCCGCGCGCTGTCAGCCAGTCGCAGATTTCAGTCCCCTCCAAATCCATGGCCAGCACCTTGAAACCGCCACCGGGAAAGACCACCACCGCCGCCCCGGTGTTCTGGCCCTTGGGCGGGTACACCGTCATGCTTGGCTGGCTGACATCGCGTGCCTGGACCCACCCTCCGTGTCCGCTGGCAGGAGCGACAGACTCCGCTTTCGGGGCGGATATCGCATCAGGCGCCGCCCCGGGCCAGATCGGCACCTGCACCTGCCCCGACGACGGTTGCCAGGTCTCGGCCAGAGCCGGAACATTTGCTGCCAATAGAACCAATACAAACGAGATGATGCTGAATTTGGGCATGCAGAAGCTCCGGGCCAGATATTCACATGTCAAGAATGGCAATAAGATAGCAGATAAACCGCATGCCGTGCGCGGCAATCGTGACATCCCGCCCCTGCAAACAAGTGTATAAAGAAGGCACTATTGCAATTCCGAAGGAGAACCTCATGGCGACCGAGCCGCACAGCTGCACTTGTTTCATCATCCCGCCCAGTATGTTGCGCAAGCTGGCCGATGCCGCCGCCACGCCGGCGGAGCGCTGCATTCTGCTGGACCAGTGTGAATCCTCGGCCTACCTGCGGGGCCAGCGTTCGCTCACGCCGGTCGCGGCCGGCATCGCCTCGGTCGGCGAAAAACGCCGCACCATCTTCGACGGCAAGCACAAATCCACCCTGCCCGGCAAACTGGCGCGCAGCGAAGGCGGCCTGGCGGTGGCCGACGCCGCCGTCAACCAGGCCTACGACGGCGCCGGCGCCACCTACGACTTCTATCGCGAAGTGCTCAAGCGCAACTCCATCGACAACAAGGGCTTGCGCATCGATTCCACCGTCCACTACCTGAACAAGTTCAACAACGCCTTCTGGAACGGCCAGCAAATGGTCTACGGCGACGGCGACGGTAAACTGTTTCTCGGCTTCACCGGCGCGCTCGACGTCATCGCGCACGAACTGACCCATGGCGTGACCCAGCATGCCGTGCCCGGTGGCCTGGTCTACGAAAACCAGAGCGGCGCGCTGAACGAATCGATCTCGGACGTGTTCGGCAGCATCGTCAAACAATGGAAGCTCAAGCAGAGCGTCGAGCAGGCCGACTGGCTGATCGGCGCCGGCATCATGGCGCCCAGCGTCGGCAAGGCGCTGCGCTCGATGGCCGATCCCGGCAACAAGGAACTGACCTGGTCGGGCGACGAGCAACCGAAAACCATGGCAGGATATGTGGATGGCGGCGATGTCCACATCAATTCGGGCATACCCAACCATGCTTTTTACACGGCCGCCATGGCGCTCAAGGGCAACTCGTGGGACAAGGCCGGACCGGTCTGGTACAAGGCGCTCGGCCTGCTGACATCGAATGCCACCTTCGTCGACATGGCCAAAGCCACCACGCAGGCCGCCACGCTGCTGTATGGCCCCGATTCGGCCGAGCAGCACGCGGTGCAGGCGGCATGGAAAGTGGTCGGCGTCGTTTAGGAGAAATCGTATGACACGTTTATCGTTGCGATGCACCGGAGGATTTACCGGCCCGGCCGGCGCGCAGACGCGCACCGTCGACCTGTCGCTGCTGCCGCCGCACCAGGCGCACGAGCTGGAGCACCTGCTGAGCGCCTGCGATTTTTTCGCGCTGCCGGACAAGCTGCTCAAGCCGGCGCCACGCTCGTCGGACTTTCTGTACGACCTCAAGGTGGACCAGGGCCCGCAGGCGCACTCCATCCACTACCACCTGGACGCCGTGCCGCCGCCGCTGAAGGAACTCACCGACAAGCTCTACGAAGTCGATCCCGACTAGCCGATGTTCAATTCCGGATAGCCGGTGCGCGGGTCCAGAACGCGCGTGAAGCGCTGGCCGGGCAGCAGCGCCAGCAACAGTTCGGCCGTGGTGCGCACGATGCAGCCCGCACACACATGGCCGCCCAGCACCCGCCCCTGCGCATCCGACACCGACATATGCAGATGCGCACCGTCGGCCGAGATCGATCCGGCCAGGCTCAGGATCTCCAGGTCGCCGCGCAGTGCGTCCGGCTGCGCCATGCCGGCGTAGCGCAGTTGCGCCACGTTCAGGCTGCCGATGCCCTGCAACACGAAGCCGGCCTGGTGGCCGCTGGCGACCAGCGCCGCCACCACCGCCGCGCGCAGATCGTCGCCGGGATCGAGGCGCAGCGCCAGCGTTTGCATCAGGCCACCATGCGCGCGAATTCGCCCTGCTCGACCAGCTTTTGCAGGTCGTCGGCGCCGCCGATCAGCGTGCCTTGCACGAAGATCATCGGGAAGCTCGGCCAGCCGGTCCACATCTTCAGCGCCGTGCGCGGACGCCATTCGGACAGGTAGCTGCCATAGCTCAGGTATTGGTAGGGAGTGCCGAGGCCGTCAAGGATCTTGCGGGCCTTGCGCGGGAAGGGATTCAAGCCCATGCCGACCACCACCACCTTGTTGGCCGCCACGGCGGCCTGCACTTCGGCCACCAGGTCGCGGTGATAGCCGCCGACGCGCTCGCGCACGGCGGGGTGGATGTGGGCTTCGTCCAGGATGTTACGGCTCATCGGTATTCCTCATGAATGATAGATGAGTAAGAGTAGCCGCAACCGGCGCGGCGGCATAGCCTTTTCCGCGCCGGACCGAAGGATCAGAGCGCCAGCTTGGTGATCTTGGTGCCTTCGAGGTTGAGGTTGGCCATCAGGCCGGCGTTGGTCAGCACCAGCGCCTGCACCGGATTGTTGGCGGTGGTGGTGTCGAGCTCGCCGTTGGCGCCCACTTTCAGCAGCGCCACCGAGCCGTCGACGCCGGCCGTCCAGCCTTTGCTGTTGCGGAATTTATCCAGCGCCTCACGGGTCATGAACAGCAGCACCACGGCCTTCGATTGCGCGCCGGCCTGGAAGCCGACCGACACCGAGGCCACGCTGTAATAGTCGACCGACTGGCCGCCGGTGCGCAGCACGCCCTTGCCGTATTCGCCGCCCACCACCAGGCCGGCCGCCAGCACGCGCGGGAACACCAGCACGCCGGCCGATTTGCGCACCAGCTCGCGCGAACCCTTCACTTCCGTATACAGGCGCTCCAGCGTCGAGTAGGAACCCTGCTCGATCTCGGTGCGCACGGCAGACGAATCGGCCTTGCCGGCCGTGGTGGTGGTGGTGCAACCGCCCAGCGCCAGGCCGGCGAACATCAGCGCAGCGGTGCTACGGACCAGGAAAGTACGTTTTTGCATGGAAGTCTCCGAAAGAAATGAATGAGCTGTGGGTTGCCATAATAACCATGGCCGCCCCTATTCTGTCATCTTCCGCGATTTCGTGCTTTGTCCCATCCGTATCAAACGGGCCGGGCCTGCCCGAACAGGATGGCGCGCTCTTCGGCCGACATGGTGCGCTCCTTGCGCGCGTAAACGTTCTCCACGCCGACGTAGGCCTTGATCGTGGCCGGCCGCGCGCGCATCGCTTCGAACCAGCGTTGCAGGTCGGGGAAAGCGGCCAGGTTCTGTCCGTGTCCTTCATGCGGCACGATCCACGGATAGCAGGCGATGTCGGCGATCGAGAATTCGCCGGCGATGAAGTCGCGCCCTTGCAGCTGGTGGTCGAGCACGCCGTACAGGCGGCTGGTCTCGCGCGTGTAGCGGTCGATGGCGTACGGCACCGTCTCCGGCGCGTAGATGTTGAAGTGGCCGATCTGCCCGGCCATCGGCCCCAGCCCGGCCACCTGCCAGGTCAGCCACTGCAGCGCCTGCAGCCGCGCGCGCGGATCGCGCGGCAGGCCGAAGCCGCTCTTGTCGGCCAGGTATTGCAGCATGGCGCCGGACTCGAACATGCTCAGCGGCGGGCCGCCATCGGCCGGCGCGTGGTCCACCAGCGCCGGGATCTTGTTGTTGGGCGAGATGCGCAGGTACTCCGGCGCAAACTGTTCCCCCTTGCCGATGTTGACGCGGATCAGCCGGTAGTCGAGGCCGGCCTCTTCCAGGTACATGGTCATTTTTAAGCCGTTGGGGGTGGCGGCGTAGTAGAGATCTATCATGGCTTGATTGTGCACCGGGATGGCGCGCCGGCGGGATGCCAATCGCGGGATTTTTCAGCAGGCCAATCGGGCCGCGTTTCAGCGCACGCCGAAAGCCAGGCGCTTGCCTTCGCGCAGCATGCCGGCGAACTCGGCCGCCGGGATCGGCTGGCTGAACAGATAGCCTTGCAGCTGGTCGCAGCCCAGCTCGCGCAGGAAGCTCATCTGCTCGGCCGTCTCGACGCCCTCGGCCACGATCTCCTGGCGCAGCTGCTGCGCCATGGTGACGATGGCGCGCGCGATGGCGCAATCGTTCTCTTCGTAGGGCAGGCCGATGACGAAGGAGCGGTCGATCTTCAGCGTGCTGATCGGGAATTTCTTCAGATAGGCCAGGCTGGAATAGCCGGTGCCGAAGTCGTCCAGCGCCAGCGCCATGCCCATCGCCACCAGCTCGTTCATGATGGCGATCACGTTGTCGGTGCCGCGCACCAGCAGGCTTTCGGTGATTTCCAGGTTGATCTGGTCGGGCTGCACGCCGTGCCGTTCCAGCACCGCCGCGATGCGCCTGGGCAGCTGGTTGTCGAACTGGCGCGCCGACAGGTTGACGGCGATCGGCGGCATGATCAGGTTGGCGTCCTTCCATTCGCGCACCTGGCGGCATGCTTCCTCCAGCACCCAGGTGCCGAGGTCGAGGATCAGGCCGGTCTCTTCGGCCACCGGGATGAACACGCCGGGCGACACCAGCCCGCGCACCGGATGGCGCCAGCGCAGCAGCGCCTCGGCGCCGACGATGCGGCCGCTGCGCAAGCTGACCTTGGGCTGGTAGTACAGCATCAGCTCGTTGTTGCCGAGCGCCTGGCGCAGCTCGCTCTCGATGCGCAGGTGTTCCTTGGCGCGCTGGTTCATCTCTTCGCTGTAGAACAGGAAGGCCGATTCGATGTTCTGCGCCGCCTTGCTCATCGCCACGTCGGCATAGCGTATCAGGGTCGGCACGTCGCTGCCGTCCTCGGTGTAGACGGTGATGCCGATGTGGGCGCCGACCTGCAGCCGGTGGTTCTCGATGACGATGGGCGCGGCCAGCGCGGCCAACAGCTTTTGCGCGACGATGGCCGCGTGTTCGCGCTTTTCCACGTGCAGCAGCGCCACCGCGAACTTGTGGCCGTCGAGCCGCGCCAGCACGTCGGCCTCGCGCAGCGACTGCCGGAACAGGCGGCCGATCTCGCACAGCAGGCCGTTGCCGATGTCGTGGCCCAGCGTGTCGCTGATGGCGCCGATGCGGGTGATTTCGATCACCAGCAAGGCGCCGTGTTCCTGCGAGCGCTTGGTCTCGGTCAGCGCCTGGCCGACCAGCTGGCTCAGCAGGCACAGGTTGGGCAGGCCGGTCAGCGTGTCGTAGTTGGCCATGCGCTGCATGCGCGCCTCGGCGTCCTTGTGCACGCTGATGTCGGAAAACAGCGAGAAGGTGTGGCTGATCTTGCCCTGCTCGTCGCGCACCACGCTGATGGTCACCGACTGCGGGAACAGCTCGCCGTTCTTGCGCTTGCCGATGATCTCGCCGCGCCACGGGCCCTGGCCCTGCATGGCCGAGCGCACCTTGGCGCGGAACTCGGCGTCGTGCACGCCGGAGCGCAGCAGGTCGGGAGTCTTGCCGATCGATTCCTCCGGCGTGTAGCCGGTGATGCGGGTGAACGAGGAATTGATCGAGACGATGCGCTCGTGGGCGTCGGTGATCAGCACGCCCTGGTCGCTGTCCTCGATGATGCGGGCGTGCAGGTTGAGCTTGTCCTCTTCCGACAAGGTTTGGTTGACCTTGCTGAGCTTGATCAGCATGCCGACCGGATCGCCGCCCTCGTCGTGGCGCAGCAGGATGTGCAGGTTCACCCAGATCAGGTCGCCATTCTTCTTGCGCCGCCGCACCTCGGTGTGGGCGCCGCCGGCGGGGTTGCCGTCGGTCTCGAAGAACAGTTCGGCGATATTGCCGTCGTCGTCGCCCTCGGCGTACAGGAACAGCACATGCTGGCCCAGCGCCTCCGCGGCGCTGTAGCCGAACATCTGCTGGGCGCCGGCGCTCCAGCCGGTCAGGTAGCCGGTCAGGTCCAGTTCCAGTTCCGCATCCGCCTCCGCCGCCTTGGCGGGCGCGGCCAGGCCCGCCTCGGCCAGCGCGGCATCGAGCCTGGCCAGCGTCGCCGCCAGCGCCTCGCCCGATTCGCCGCGCGCCTGCCGGCTCAGCGCCAGGCAACGCTCGATCGCGTCATGCATGGGGAGCACCCGCCTTGCCCGCCGCGACGCCCTGCATCCATAAATAGGCGTCGGCCAGGATCTGGTTGAAGGCGGTGTTGTCGATCTGTAGCGCCTGCAAGCCTTGCGTCAGCGCGGCGACATCGTCGTGTTCGGCGGCCTCGACCACGCTAAGCAACTGGCCCAGTTCGCCTTCGCGCGCCAGCAGCGCCAGTTGCACGGCCTCGCTGATGGTCAGCGGCTTCAGCACCTCGGCCAGCGGCATGCCGAACAACACGCCCAGCAGCGAGAACATGCCGGCCATGAAGGCCTGCTCCTGGTGCGGCTTGTCGTGGCCGGCGGCCTTGGCCAGCAGTTCCATCGCCCGCGCCCGCACCGACACCCGCACCAGCAGCATGGCCGAGCGCTGGTCGGCCTCGCGCGACGAGAACAGCATCAGGTTGAGCCAGCGCCGCAGCTGCGAGCGGCCGAGGATCAAAATGGCTTGCGAAAAACTGGTGACGCGGCGGCCGGTGCCCATGCCCAGCGAATTGACCAGCCGCAGCAGGTGGTAGGACAGCGTCGGGTCCTGGCGCAGCAGCGCTTCGATCTCATGGGTGTCGGCGTCGGCCGAGACCAGTTGCACCAGCTTGAGCGCCAACGCGCGCGAGGCGGCCTGGTTGCCGACCGGCTTGGGCGGCGGCGCCAGGAACCAGTCGCCCTCGATCCACGCCACGCCGATGGGCAGCTCGGCGGCCAGCGGGCTGTCGCTGCGCAGGACTTTGTCGCCCGGCAGCGCCTTCCAGCCGGCCTCGTCCAGCATTTGATGGACGGCCTCGGCCTGGCCAACGCGGTAATAGCAATTCATGCTGCCGGCGGCCAGCTCCTGCAAGACGCCGGCCGGCATCGTATCGACCTGCAAGGCGCTGGCGTCGAGCAGCAATGCCGACGGCACGCCGTTGCGGTCGGCCAAAGGATGCAAGAACACAGGCGGCATGGCAGTCGTAGCGGTCATTGAGGGTGTCCAGCGAAAGCGGTCGGTGATCCCGCTATGGTACTCCGAAATTATTGGCGTCGGCCAACATTATGCTGGCGAGGCGGGCAATATCAATCGGTGCGGTAAATGGCCGATCAGCCGCTCGAACAGTCCCGGCTGTTTCATGCGGTCCAGCCACCACTGCAGCGCTGCGCCATGCTCGCCGCTGCGCCAGGCCAGGTGGAAGGTTTCGGCCGGCTTGGGCTCCTCCACCTGCTTCTCGACCAGCAGGCCGGCCGCGATGGCGGCGCGCGCGCACGGCTCCGGCAGGAAGCCGAAGCCCATGCCGGCCAGCTGGAACTGGAACTTGGTGGCCATGTCGGGCACGGTCAGGGTATCCTGGCCCAGCAGCAGGCCGACGGTGCGCGGCGGCATCTGGCGCGCCGAGTCGGCCACGCTGACGGCGCGGTGTTGCTGCAATTGCACGCGGTCCAGCCGGCCCGGCAGCGCAGCCAGCGGGTGCGACGGCGCCACCGCGAACACGAAGCCGATCTTGCCGATCGGCAGGGAGACATAGCCGCCGCCGGCCGGGCCGTCGCCCGCCACGCCCACCAGCAGGTCGGCGCGGCGGTCCAGCAGCGCTTCCCATGTACCGGACAGGGCTTCCTGCACGATGCGCAGCCGGGTCTGCTGGGCGACCTGGTAGAAGGCCTTGATATCGTCGTGGAACAGGCTGGCCGAAAACATCGAATCCATGCCGACCGCCAGCTCGGTCTCCCAGCCGGAGGCCACCCGGCGCACGCGGTGCTCCAGGTCTTGCGCGGCTTTCAGCAGGTAGCGGCCCTCTTTCAGCAGCTCGACGCCGGCCGCCGTCAGCACCACGCGCGGGCCGTTGCGCTCGAACACCTGCACGCCGAGGTCGTCCTCGAGCTTGCCGACGGTGTAGGAAATGGTCGAGGGCACGCGGTGCAGTTCCTTGCCGGCGGCGGAGAAAGAGCCGCGCCGGTCGATGGCGTCGACGATTTGCAGGGCTTCGAGGCTGAATCTGAGCATTCGATTTTTTCGATAGTAAAGTGGTAAATTTTCCGTTTTTTTAATCCGAGGCAGCCGCTTATACTGTGATTCATGGATGCAGCGATCAGAAAACAGCTTTCAAAATTATCGCACATTAACTTAAAAGAAACGGAGCCCTACCATGTTGCAAATTCGTAAAAGCGAAGAACGCGGCGTCGCCAACCACGGCTGGCTGCAATCGCGCCACACCTTCTCGTTCGGCAGCTATCACGATCCGAAACACACCGGTTTCGGCCCGCTGCTGGTCATCAACGAAGACCAGGTCCAGGGCGGCCAGGGCTTCGGCACCCACGGCCACCGCGACATGGAAATCATTTCCTACGTACTCAGCGGCGCGCTGGAACACAAGGACAGCATGGGCACCGGCTCGGTGCTGCATTACGGCGACGTCCAGCGCATGAGCGCCGGCAACGGCGTGCGTCACAGCGAGTTTAACCACTCGCCGAACGAACAGGTGCATTTCCTGCAGATCTGGATCCAGCCCAACCAGACCGGCATACCTCCAAGCTACGAGGAAAAGCACTACACGCCGGAGAGCAAGCTGGGCCAGTTGCGCCTGATCGCCTCCAGCGACGGCCGCGACGGCTCGGTGCTGATCCACCAGGATGCGGCGATCTACGCCACCATCATGACCTCGGGCGACAGCCTGAAGCATGAGCTGGCCACGGGACGGCAGTCCTATGTCCACGTGATCCGTGGCGAGGTGACGGTCAACGGCACGGCGCTCAAAGGCGGCGATGCGCTGAAGATCAGCGGGGAAACGCTGGTGAGCTTGCAGGACGCCAAGGCGGCGGAAGTGCTGGTGTTCGACCTGCCCGCATGAGCTAGAGGCTAGCCTAAAAAAACTTTCCGCCAGTTTTGGTATCATGAAGGGCGCGCCGGGTCTGTTCGAACAGCCCGGCGCGCCTTTTTTACCTTGAATATCAATCAATTGAAGAGCATAGCTATGTCGCAGAGCGCAGCAACCCCGGCAACAGACGAACTGGATTACATGACTTCCTGCGCCCTGCCGACCCCCTGGGCCCAGTTCACGCTGCACGCCTTTGTCGAAAAGGCCACCGGCAAGGAACACCTGGCGATGGTGCTGGGCGACATCGGCAACGGCGCGCCGGTGCTGGCGCGCGTGCATTCCGAGTGCCTGACCGGCGACGTGCTGTTCTCGCAGCGCTGCGACTGCGGCGCCCAGCTCGAAGGCGCGCTCAAGAAGATCGCCGCCGAAGGCCGCGGCGTGCTGCTGTACCTGCGCCAGGAAGGGCGCGGCATCGGCCTGATCAACAAGATCCGCGCCTACCGGCTGCAGGAAGCCGGCGCCGACACGGTGCAGGCCAACGAGCAACTGGGCTTCAAGCCGGACCAGCGCACCTATGGCCTGGTGCAGCCGATGCTGGCGCAGTTCGGTGTCAAAAGCTTACGCCTGATGACCAATAATCCGCGTAAGATCGATGCCATGACCAAACTGGGCATCGAGGTGGCCGAGCGCGTTCCGCTGCTGGTCAACCGCAACGCCTTTAACCAGCACTACCTGAACACCAAGGCAGCCAAGCTGGGCCACATGATGACGCCGCTGACCCCGGCGCCGGTGGAGGATGGCGCGCTGTAAGCTTGATTGTTAAAGGTTGAACTTTAAGGACTGCATGAAATTTAACGAGCTTGCCCTTGCCATCGCCCTGAGCTGGGCCAGCGCCGCCGCGCTGGCGGCGCCGGGCGCGAACACGGCGGCCTCGCCGCCACAACTGGCCGCCGCCCAGCCTTCCGCCAAGGCCTCCGCGCCTGCCGCCGACAACGCCGACGCCGCCCCGCTGCCGCCGCCCTCCAGCGCGGCCCAGCATCTCTACGGTTCCGCCAAGAACGACATCCTGCAAGTGCGCTCGCTGCTCAAGAGCGGCCGCACGCAATCGTCGGTCGGCTCCGGCTTCCTGATCGGCACCAGCAACCTGGTGGTCACCAATTACCACGTGGTCTCGCAGTTCGCGCTCGATCCCGACACCTACGTCGGCGAATGGGTCGACACCAGCGGCCAGCGCGGCAACGTCGAACTGCTGGCGGTGGACGTGCTGCACGACCTGGCCGTGCTGCGCGTGAGCCGCAACGGCACCGGCTTCTTCAAGATCCCCGAGCAGCTGGCCAGGCTGACGCAGGGCCAGTACCTGTACTCGCTGGGCAATCCGCTCGACCTGGGCTTCGCCATTTCCGAAGGCGCCTACAACGGCGTGATCGCGCGCAGCTTCTACGACCAGCTGATGTTCACCGGCCCGATCAACGCCGGCATGAGCGGCGGCCCCAGCGTGACGGTGGACGGCGCGGTGGCCGGCGTCAATGTCTCCAAGCGCCTCGACGGCGAACTGGTCAGCTTCCTGGTGCCGGCCCGCTATGCGCAGGATTTGCTCAAGCGCGTCGAACAGCAAAAGAAAACGCCGACTGACTTCACCGCCGTCGTCGCCGCCCAGTTGCTGAACCATCAGCGCGCCATGGTCGACCAGTTGCTGGCCAGTCCGCTGACCCTGAAACCGATGGGCCCGTATCAGGTGCCGGTGCGCGAGTCCGAGCAAATGCGCTGCTGGGGCCGCTCCAACGTCAAGGCCGACAAGCCGTTCACGGTGGACGACGCCAGTTGCGCGATGGAGTCGGCGATCTTCGTCAACGGCTCGCTGCAAACGGGGCAGCTGAGCATACGCCACCAGTATCTGCGCAGCACCGGCCTGGACCCGCTGCGCTTCGCGCAACTGGCCAGCGCCTCGTTCAAGAACGAGCACTTCGGCACCAACAAGGACACCCGCCTGACCGGCCCGCAATGCACCGAGGAGTTCGTCAAAAACAAGGACCTGCCGCTGCGCGCCGTGCTGTGCGTGCGCGCCTACCGCAAGTTCGCCGGGCTATACGATTTCGCGCTGCTGACCGCCAGCACCGACCAGGGCTTGATGAGCCTGCAAAGCCGGCTCGACGCGCGCGGCGTCTCGTATGAGAACGGCCTGCGCCTGTCGCGCGTGTTCATCGAATCGCTGGGCCTGGCGCCGGTGGCCAGGAAGCCCGCCGTGGCGGCCGTGCCGGCCAACGGAGGCAAGCAATGAAAGCCCCCTACTTCATCGAGATCCTGGCCCGCAACGGCGACGTGCTGCACCGTCACAAGGTCGCCGCGCTGCCGATCCGCCTGGGCCGCGGCTACGACAACGACGTCATCCTCGACGACGCCCACAGCGCCGCCACCCACGCCGTGGTCGACGCCAACGAGGAAGGCGAACTGGTGCTGCGCGACCTGGGCAGCAACAACGGCAGCTACCTGAACGGCAAGCGCCAGACCAGCTTGGTGCTGGACGGCGACACCGTGGTGCGCCTGGGCCACACGCGGCTGCGGGTGCGCGCGGCCGACTTCCCGGTCGCCGACGAACTGGCCGACACCACCATGCACGGCTGGGAAGGCGCGGCGCCGGCCACCATCGGCCTGGCGCTGATCGCCATCTTCACCTGCGCGGAAACCTGGTTGTCCGACGTCGAGCCGTTCGCGCTGATACGCTACCTGCAGGTGTTGGCCACCAGCCTGGCGGCAGGCTTGGTGTGGAGCGGCTTGTGGGCGCTGGCCAACCGCCTGTTCGGCGTCCACGCGCGGCTGGGGCGGCACCTGTTCATCCTGGGCAGCGCGCTGGCCGTGGTCGGCTTGTGGCGGGTCGCCAGTTCGGTGCTGGCCTATGCCTGGTCGGCCGAGGCGTTCACCCGCTACGGCAACCTGGTCACGCTGGCGATCGCCTGCGGCATGCTGTTCTTCCACCTGATCACCATCAAGCCCCACCATCGACGGCGTTTCGCCGTCAGCTGCTGGGTGATGCTGGTCGGCGGCGCCGGCCTGATGCTGATGACCAATCTGCAGAGCACGGGGCGCGCCTCGGACGAGCTGTACATGTCGGTGCTGCTGCCGCCGGAAGTGCGCCACAGCCCCGATCGCAGCGTCGACCAGTTCCTGGCCGAGGCCGCCAAGCTGAAGACCGGCGCCGACGCCGCCCGCGTCCGCGCGGTCAAGGATGGCACGCCCGAAACCGACGACGACGGCGACGAGTAAACTGAAGCGACTAAAACTTGAACTGCAATCAGCTGCCAGATGCGCCAGAGTCCACATTGCGCTCACCACCCAGGTGGGAGTATGCACATGGGGGGCGCCGCCACGCTCCTTGTAGCAAAGCCTCGATTTTCTCTTCTGTTTTCTCCGATTTTTTCAAGCATTGAACGATACCCGGATTTGCCGGTCTAAATCTAGGAAAGCCGAACAAAATAGGGGAGAAAATCGAATGAATACCACAATGACCGTGCAGGTGCCCACCGATACCCTGCTCAGTCAAAAACTCGCCTCCGACCTGCTGATGCTAGCTGGCATAGCTCCTTTTTTCGTTGTGATGGGTTTCTTGGCGACGACTTTCAACGCCAAGGGAGACGATGCACTGGGAGCGGTTTTCGCCGCTGCCATTGGCTACGGCATTACCTACGTTTTGACGCTGTCATGCGCGTTTCCCGCAGCGCTCTGGTCATACCGCCTCTCGAAGAAGGCAATAGAAAGCCGATACGCGTCAATCGCGCGTGCGATTGTGATAGTCATCATGGCATCGCCTTTTCTCTTGTGTGCGCTCGCTGCCTTATACCTGGCGTTAGCTCATTTGCCCTAATCGATCGACGTCAAAAAGCCCGCCGGCCTGAACGCGCTTAACATCGCGTTCAGGCCGGCGGGCTTTTTTATGTGCTGTCTGTTACTTGCCTGCTTTGCGGCGGCGGGCGATGAAGCCAACCAGACCCAGGCCTGCCAGCATCATGGCGTAGGTTTCCGGCTCAGGAACAGCAGCGGTGACGGACACATTGTCCAGCACTGCGCCCGAGTAACCGTCGCCACCGACGCTGCTGAACACCAGCGCCTGCGAACCGCCGGCGGTGGTGAAATTGAAGGTGTAATTGGTGACGGGGCTGCTGCCATCGAACGAGTAGTGGTTGCCGCCGACGAACACGTCCAGGCCGGCGCCGTGCGAATTTGGATTGTGGGTCAGGTCGAACGCCAGCGTGTAGGTGGCGCCGGCATCCGCGTTGAACGACTGCGACAGGATGCCCGGACCCGGCGTGCCCAGCATGTCGATGCTGTTGCCCGAGATCGCGTTGTAGCTGTTGTTGATGACGTCGACCGACACGCCGCCGACGGTCCAGTTGGCGATCGCGCCCGAGCCCGCGCCTACCTTGACATAGTTGTTCAATTTGACACCGCTGACGCTTTCAAAGTCGCCGTTCTGGATCAGGTTGGCGGCCGATGCGGCGCCCGAAACGCTTGCTGCGGCGATGGCTGCTGCCAGGATCAGTTTGGACATTTTCATGTGGTGACTTTCAAAAAGGTGGGGACGGCGACTCAATGACGCTATTCTACCGAAGAATTTCAAAATCACAACTAAAATTTCATTTTGATACCGGTTATGTGCTTAATGCAACATTCCATCGGCATCAAGATGGCCATCCGCGCAGCACCTGGTCCACCACTTCCTGCAGCTGTTTGCGGGTGGCGCCGGCCGCCGCCTGCACCGCCATTCCATTGGAAACCGTCATCACATAGCGCGCCATTTGTCCCGAGCAGCTATCGACAGGCAGGTCGCCCTCGGCCTTGGCGCGTTGCAGCCGCTCGCGCAATTTGGCCTCGCTGGCGGCGCGGCGCTCGATCAAGGTGTCGCGGATCGGCAACGCGTCGTCGCTGCAGGCGAGCGCGCCGTTGATCACCAGGCAACCGTGCGGGTTCTCGGACTCGGTCTGGGCGTCGGCATTGCCGCGCAAAAAATACTCGACCACGGCGCGCGCGGTCGGCTGCGCCAGCGCCGCGTTGAACAGCGGATCGTGGGAAGCGGCGTAGCGCTCCAGCGCCATGCGGAACAGATTCTCCTTGTTGCCGAACACGGCGTACAGGCTGGGACGGTTCATGCCCATCGCCTCGGTCAGCTCCGGCAGCGAGCTGCCTTCGTAGCCCTTCTCCCAGAACACTTTCATGGCCTTGTCCAGCGCCGTCTCGGCGTCAAAGGTGCGCGGGCGGCCGGACTTGCGAGCTGTAGCGGAAATATCTTTCATACCGATCGGTTAAAAATTTATTGACAAAGTTCTTTGCGGACTTCATTATGAACCGATCAGTAAAAAACTCAAGTATTTTTACAGCTCATAGGGAATAACTCACATGCAAAACCACACCAACGTCCAGGCCGTCCTGCCCGATGACGCGCCCTCGCCCATTTCCACACCCAATCGCGCCGCCTGGCTGGCCGTGCTGTCGGTCGCCGTCGGCTCGTTCGCGCTGGTGACCACGGAATTCCTGCCGGTCGGCCTGTTGCCGTCCATCGCCGCCGAACTGGGCGTGACCGAAGGCATCGCCGGCATGATGGTCACCGTCCCGGGCATCGTTGCCGCGTTTGCCGCCATCCTGGTCACCATCGGCGTCGGCAAGACCGATCGCCGCTACGTCATCTGGGGTTTGACCGCCACGTTGATCGCCTCCAACCTGATCGTCGCGCTGTCGCATAGCTATCCGCTGGTGCTGGCCGGACGCGCACTGCTCGGCATAGGCGTCGGCGGTTTCTGGGCCATCGGCGGCGCATTGGGCAACCGGCTGGTGCCGGCAGCCTGGTCCGCGCGCGCCACGGCTATCATCTTTGCCGGCATCTCGCTGGGTACCGTCGCCGGCGTACCGGCCGGTGCGATGATCGGTGAGATGGTGGGCTGGCGCATGGCCTTCTTCACCGCCAGTGCGGTGTCGGTACTGGTGCTGGCGGCGCAAATGTGGCTGCTGCCACGTCTGCCGACCACCTCCGCCCTGACCTTCGCCCAGCTGCCGGCGCTGCTGCGCGTACAGAAGGCGCGCCTCGGCATGCTGGCCACGCTGTTGATCTTCATCGGCCAGTTCGCCGCCTACACTTATGTGACGCCGTTCCTGAGCCAGGTCGCCGGCTTGAGCGCCAAGACCATCAGCGTGCTGCTGCTGATTTACGGCGCGGCCGGTTTCGCCGGCAATCTGATCGGCGGCTGGGCGGTGGCCCGAAGCGTGAAAAAATCGCTGATCGCCACCGGTGTCATCATGGGCCTGTCCGCCGCCGCGATGCCGCTATTCGGCGCCACGGCCGCCGGCGCCACGGTGTTGATCGTGATCTGGGGCCTGGCTTTCGGCATGATGCCGATCTCGGTGCAGACCTGGATGTTCAAGGCCGCGCCGGACGCGATGGAGAGCGGTGGCGCGGTATTCGTCGCCACCGCGCAGATCTCGCTGGCCAGCGGCGCGCTGGTGGGCGGCGTGTCGGTCGACTATCTGGGCGTGTCGAGCGCGATGGTGGTTGGCGGTGTGTTTGCGCTGGCGATGGCCGCCGTCATCGCGGCGTGGGCGCGGGACGACGGCAAGCCGCTAGCCAAACTGCACGCCGTTCACTGATCAGATCCGGCCGCGTTTGAACTCAGCCAGGAAGGCCTTGGTCTCCCTGGCTGACAGCACTTTGATGGCATCGCCGTGCCAGGCGTACAGATAGGGCGTGCCTCCCAGACGGTCGGTCAGCTTGGCGTCGAGCAGGAAGCAGGTGCCGAGCGGGTAGTCGTCGCTCATGCGGCGCGAACATTGCACATGCAGCTCCGGCGAAAACGCCTGTCCCGGCACAGGATGAATCTCCACCCTGCCCGCACGTTCCACCGAATACACCGCCACCTGTCGATAAGCGTAGATATCACGCGCCATCGTCCATCCTTCGCCGTCAAAAGCGCCATGGTAGCAGATCGTTTATCGATACTATCCCACCAGCGAAGTAATGAACTCCAGGAAGGCCAGCGTTTTCGCTGGCGGATGGTAGCGCGACGGATAGTAGGCATACATCGGGAAACGCTCGTCCGGCCATGCCGTCAATACCGGCGTCAGCGCGCCCGAGCGCAGCAACGGCTCCACTGCCAGGTCGATCACCTGCGCCATGCCGTAGCCGGCCAGCAGCACGCTTTCCATGGTGCCGGCGTCGTTCAGCGTCAGCTGGCCACGCGGGTTGACGATCGTGGTCTTGCCGCCGCGATGGAACTCCCATTCGTAGGGCCGGCCCGTCGCCGGATTGCGGAAGTGGATGCAGGTGTGGTCTTCGCTTTCCAGGTCGGACGGCTTCCTCGGCACGCCGTGGCGACGCAGGTAGGCCGGCGTGGCGACGGTCAGCACACGCGTGTCCATCAACTTGCGGGCGATCAGCGACGACGATTGCGGATCGCCGAAACGTATCGCCAGGTCGAAGCCATCGCCCACCATGTCGCCCAACTGGTCGCGCGCCACCAGGTCCAGGTCCAGTTCCGGATGTCGCTTGAGGAAGGCGCCCAGTTTGGGGCCCAGCAGCAGCCGCGCCAATAATGGCTCGATGTTGACGCGCAGGCGGCCGCGCACCACGACCGCGCCCTCGCCCGCCGAGGCCACCGCCTCCTCCAGCCCCGCCAGCAGCGGCCCGATTTGCGCGTAGAAGCGGCGGCCCTCGTCCGTCAGCGACACCTTGCGCGTGGTGCGGTCGAACAGGCGGATGTTGAGCCGCGCCTCCAGCTTGGCGATGGCGCGGCTGACGCCGGACTGCGACATCTCCAGCGCCTCGCCCGCGCGCACGAAGCTACCGGCATCGACGATCGCCGCCAGCACGCGCATGCCGTTTACTACTCGTTCGTCGAACGCCATGAAGTATGCCGATTTGTCATGAATGATATGAGTTCCATGCTATCGGAGTATAGCTAGTTTTGCATCAAAATTCTTGCATGCGGACTTTCCGTCTCACTCAGGGAGAACATGATGTATGCAACGAACGGTATTAAATCAGACGGCGGCGCAGGCACGAGCGGCCGCTTGCGCGGGCAGCGAGTGATCGTGCTCGGCGCCTCTTCGGGGATCGGGCTGGCGGTGGCGCGCGAAGCCCTGCGCGAGCAGGCGGAGGTGCTGGTGGTGTCGAGCCAGATCTCGCGCGTCGAGAAAGCGCTGGTGTACCTCGGCAGCAAGGCGCAGGGCTGCGCGCTGGATCTGCACGATGAATCGGCCATCGAGCGCTTCTTTGCCACCGCGGGCGAGTTCGATCACCTGGTTTTCACGGCGGGCGACGCGCTCACGATCGGCGCCTTGACCGGCGTCGACCTGGCGGCGGCGCGCTCGGTGTTTGACTTGCGCTACTGGGGTGCGCTGGCGGCGGCCAAATACGGCGCGCGCCATATCCGGGCGGGTGGCTCGATCACCTTCACGACCGGCATCGCTTCGGCGCGTCCGCAGACCGGATGGTCGCTGATGTCCAGCGTGTGTGGCGCGGTGGAGGCATTGACGCGGGCGCTGGCGGTGGAATTGGCGCCTCTGCGGGTCAATGCGGTAGCGCCGGGAGTGATCGCGACGAATCTGTGGGCGGACATGCCGCAAGCGCAGCGCGAGCAGTTGTTTGCCGACGTCAGCGAGGCGCTGCTGGTCGGCCGCGTGGGGTCGGCGGAAGATGTCGCCGCCGCCTATCTGTTCCTGATGAGCAGCGGCTACGCCACCGGCCAGACCCACGTCGTCGATGGCGGCGCACTATTGATCTAATCGAGGATGCTTGAGAGTGCCAGGCACAGGATATCGAAACGATGTCCTGTGCCTGGCAACTACGACGCAATCAGCAAGGCGATGGATTCGGCCGCGATGCCCTCTTCCCTGCCCAGGTAACCCAGCTTCTCGTTGGTCTTGGCCTTGATGTTGACCTGGCCGACCGCCACGCCCAGATCCTCCGCGATGTTGGCGCACATGCTGGCGATGTGCGGCGCCATCTTCGGCCGCTGCGCGATGATGGTCGCGTCGATGTTGCCGATGCTGTAGCCGGTGGCCGCCACGCGCCGCGCGGCCTCCTTCAACAAGGTGCGCGAATCGGCTCCCTCGAACTGCGGATCGGTATCCGGAAAATGCTTGCCGATGTCGCCCAGCGCCGCGGCGCCCAGCAGCGAATCGGTGATCGCATGCAGCAGCACGTCGGCGTCCGAGTGGCCCAGCAAGCCCACATGGTGCGGGATGTCGACGCCGCCGATAATCAGCTTGCGGCCTTCCACCAGTGCGTGGCAATCGTAGCCCTGGCCGATGCGGAATGGGAGTTTGGTCATTTTTCTATCCTGTGTTATTCGCCGGCGGCCAGGTACATTTCCGCGATGCGGATGTCGGCCGGCAGCGTGACTTTCAAATTGCGTGGATGGCCTTCGATCAGCCGCGGCGACAGGCCCAGCATCTCGACGGCGCTGGCGTCGTCGGTGATGGCGTTGGCGTCAGGCGCGCTGCCCAGGGCGCGCAGCAACAGCGCGTAGCTGAACATCTGCGGCGTCTGCGCCAGCCACAGGCCGTTGCGCGGCACCGTCGTCGCGGCCACCGGCAGCACGCCGGTCGCGCGCTTGACCGTGTCCACCACCGGCAGCGCCAGCAGGCCGCCGGCGGCATCATCGCCCACGCCGTCTATCAGCTTGGCGATCAGCGCCGGCGTCAGGCCGGGACGCGCGGCGTCGTGCACCATGATCATGTCGCCGTCGGCGACCACGCCTTGCAGCTCGCGCAGCGCGTTGAGCACCGTGTCCATGCGGGTGGCGCCGCCGCAGCGCAGCACCGTCACGCCTTCAAGGTCCGCCGGCAGCACGCCGTCGATCTGGCCGTCGGCCGCGCTGACCACCACGTAGGTATGCACCACCAGGTCGCTGGCGCGAAAGGCGTCCACCGCGTGGCGCAGCATCGGCTTGCCGCCCACAGTCAGGTATTGTTTGGGGCCGTCCGCAGCCATGCGCGCGCCAACGCCGGCGGCGGGCAGCAGCGCAAAGTAGCGCGGTATGTGTCGGGATGCGGTCATAGTGTTCAATTATTTATGGCGGCGCAGCAGGATCGCGCCGATCTCGCCGTCGCAAACCTTGCCGAGACGGGCGTATTCTTCCGGCGAGTCGATCTGCGCCTGCTTCGCTTTGCCCTTGTCAAATTCATCCCGGATGAACGGGAACCAGCTGCCGTTGATCTCGTGCTCCAGCGCCGACATCGCGGTGCCGGACGGCGCATACAGCGGCTTGGCTTCGAAGCGCTTGTTCAAGGCGTCGCGCACCACCTGCTCCACGCGCGCCAGGTTTTCCATATACGCCTGCATATGACGCTGTTCGTGTTCGAGGATCGCCGTGTACCCGCAACTTCCCGGCGCGAACTCGTTGCCGACATAGATCAGCACCGGCGAATAATTCAGCTTCAATTCCACGCGCGGCGCGATGCACTCGTAGCCGCTGACCGGGTCCTGCAAAACCTGGCCGCCCAGGTCCACCGAGTACTGGCCCTTGGTCACGGTCAGGCCGAGCGTCACCATCTTGTTATCGATGCTGCCGTACTTCGCGGTCAATGCGCGGTATGGCAGCTGGTTGTTGATGGTGTAGCCGTTCTGCTTGGCCGACAGCACCGACACCGTCTTCGCGATCGTATCCTCGCAGCGGATCTGGAACGGCGTGCGCTGCGCGGCGGCGCTTGCCGTGCCGCTGGCCAGCAGGCCGAAACCAATACCGAGGAGGATGACGCGCTTCATAGCGTCCAGTCGCCCGCGCGCAGCTTGTCCAGCCAGAAAATGCCGATGACGGTTTTGACGTCGGTGATTTTCCCTTCGCGCACCCATTGCAGCAGCTCGTCGATGGTGGCGGTGAAGGTTTCGAGGAACTCGCCTTCGTCCAGCTTCTGCGGGCCAGCTTTGAGGCCGCGCGCCAGGTATAGGTCCAGGTGCTCGTCAGAATAGGCGATAGCGTTGTGGATGGTGCTGACGAACTGCCACTCACTGGCGGTATAGCCGGTTTCTTCTTCCAGTTCACGCTTGGCGCTGGCCAGCGGGTCCTCGTTATGGTCGATTTTCCCGGCAGGGAATTCGATGAACACCTGATGCAGCGGATAGCGGTACTGACGCTCCATCAGCACGGTGCCGTCGTCCAGCAGCGGCAAGATCACCACGGCGCCAGGGTGCAGCACATATTCGCGCGCGGTGTGTTTGCCGTCAGGGAGAGCGATCGTGTCGCGTTGGACTTTGAGGAAGTGGCCGTTGTAGACCAGTTCACCGTCGATACGGGTTTCTTTGAGATGCTTGTCCATGCCTGCTCCACGTCGTTGAAGAACGATAGTGTATCAGCCGTGACGCTTGCGCAGGTAGCGGACAATGAATCCCGGGAAGCCCAGGACGAGGAAGATGCAGGCGGCGATTGCGTAGAATTCCCACGTCTGCGGGAAGCGGTTGCCGATCTGCGCTTCGAGGGCGAAGCCGATGCCGCCAACGACAAAGTACAGCACCGCCATTTCCGCCAGCCGCACGTACAGCGGCTTGCGGGGCCACTTGACGGCCACCAGTGCGAATACTTTGTCATTGAAAAACGGCAGGTTGGCGGCCACCAGTGCAGCGGCGATCACCAACCAGCTTGCGACGGAAACATCCATCAGGTGTTCAGCGTCATGGTGATGGCTTTCAGGCAGGCCGCCAGCAGCGGACCTGGCAGCAAGCCCAGTGCCAGGATGGCGACGCCGTTCAGGCTCAGTGCGAAGCTCATGTCGCCCTTGGCCACGATCGGCGCAGTGTCGGTCGGCTCATCGAACCACATCATCTTGACCACGCGCAGGTAGTAGAACGCGCCGATCAGCGAGAACATCACCGCCACGACGGTCAACCAGATCTGGCCGGTGCCCAGCACCGCGGTCAGCACCGAGAACTTGGCGGCAAAGCCCATCATCGGCGGCACGCCGGCCAGCGAGAACAGCAGGATCGACATCACAGCCGCGAACCAGCCGTTACGCTTGCTCAGGCCCTTGAAGTCGGCCAGGTTCTCCGCTTCGAAGCCGGAGCGCGACAACAGCATCAACACGCCGAAGCTGCCGATGGTGGTCAGCACGTAGGTGATGGTGTAGTACATCGCGGCGCTGTAGGCGGCGGCGGCGCCGGTACGGTCGGTGGTGCCGGCCACGCCAGCGAGCAGGCCAAGCAGCACGAAGCCCATTTGCGCGATGGTGGAGTAAGCCAGCATGCGCTTCAGGTTGGTCTGCGCGATCGCGGTCAGGTTGCCGATGGCCAGCGACATTACCGCCAGCACCATCAGCATCTGTTGCCAGTCGAATGCCATCGGCAGCAGGCCTTCCACCAGCAGGCGGATGCAGATCGCGAAGGTGGCGATCTTCGGTGCGCCGCCCAGCAGCAGGGTCACCGCGGTTGGCGAACCTTCATACACGTCCGGCACCCACATGTGGAACGGTACCGCGCCCAGCTTGAACGCCAGGCCGGCGACCAGGAACACCAGGCCGAACACCAGGATGGTCGGCTTGATGGTGCCCGCTGCGACAGCGGTCGCCACCTTGGCGATGTCCAGCGTGCCGGTCGCGCCGTACAGCATCGAGATACCGTACAACAGGAAACCGGAAGCCAGCGCGCCCAGGATGAAGTACTTCATCGCGGCTTCGGTGGCCTTGTGGTTGTCGCGGCGGATCGCCACCAGCGCGTACAGCGACAGCGACATCAGTTCCACGCCCAGGTACACGGACAGGAAGTTGGAGCCGGAAATCATGACCATCTGGCCCAGCGTGGCGAACAGCGCCAGCACGTAGAACTCGCCGCCCAGGTTACCGCTCAACATGCCGCGGTCGTCGGCGTATTGGCGCGAGTAGACCAGGGTCAGGCCGACCGCCAGGTAGGTGAACAGCTTGAGCAGGTTCGACATCGGGTCGGACACGAACATGCCGTTGAAGGTGTAGACCGTGGTGCCGGCCGTGAAGTCGTGGTAGCTCAGGGCGGCGCAGACCAGCAGCGTCAGCAGCGACAGCGCGTAGGTCACCGAGCGCTTACCCTGCGACAGGAACATATCGATCAACAGGATCGCGCAGGTGCCGACCAGCAGAGCGATTTCCGCGGACACCGGCACCATGTCGATAACTGTTTGTGGAAGTGGAGTAGTCATTTATGTGTTTCCGTTTTCAGTAAGGCAGCTTGCTGTGTGCAACGTGCGCCAGCAGGTCTGCAACCGAGGTTTGCATCGTGTCGGTGAATGGCGCTGGGTACAGGCCCATGAACAGAACAGCGACCGCCAGTATGCCCAGCATCAGGAATTCGCGGCCGTTGATGTCGACCAGTTCAGCCACATGGTGGTTGGCGACCTTGCCGAAGATGACGCGCTTGGCCATCCACAGCGAGTAGGCGGCGCCCAGGATCAGCGCGGTCGCGGCCAGCAGGCCGATCCAGAAATTGAACTGGGTGGCGCCCAGGATCACCATGAACTCGCCGACGAAGCCGGAAGTCGCCGGCAGACCGCAGTTGGCCATCGAGAAGAAGATGAACAGCGCGGCGAACTTCGGCATCTTGTTGACGACACCGCCGTAGTCGGCGATCTGGCGCGAGTGCGCCTGGTCGTACAGCACGCCGATGCACAGGAACATCGCGCCGGAGATGAAGCCGTGCGAGATCATTTGGGCGATGGCGCCCTGGATGCCCATGTTATTGAAGATGAAGAAGCCCAGGGTGACGAAGCCCATGTGCGCGATCGACGAATAGGCGACCAGTTTTTTCATGTCCTTCTGGACCAGCGCGACCAGGCCGATGTAGACCACGGCGATCAGCGACAGGGTGATGACGAACGGCGCCATGTAGTGCGACGCATCCGGCACGATAGGCAGCGAGAAACGCAGGAAGCCGTAAGCGCCCAGCTTCAGCATGATCGCGGCCAGCACGGCGGAACCGCCGGTAGGCGCTTCCACGTGGACGTCCGGCAGCCAGGTGTGGACCGGGAACATCGGCACCTTGACGGCGAAGGCCATGAAGAAGGCGATGAAGATGAAGATCTGCTCTTTCATCGTCAGGGCGATCTTGTGCCACATCAGGATGTCGAAGCTGCCGCCCGATACCTTGTACAGGTAGATGATGGCGACCAGCGTCAGCAGCGAACCGAAGAAGGTGTACAGGAAGAACTTGAACGACGCATACACGCGGTTATCGCCGCCCCAGATACCGATGATGATGTACATCGGGATCAGCGTGGCTTCGAAGAAGAAGTAGAACAGCAGGCCGTCCATGGCGCAGAACACGCCGATCATCAGGCCGGACAGGATCAGGAAGGCGCCCATGTACTGGGCGACGCGCTTCTGGATCACCTGCCAGGCCGAGATCACGACGATCACCGTGATGAAGGCGGTCAGCGGCACGAACCACAGCGACAGGCCGTCGATGCCCAGCGAGTAGTAGATGTTGAAGCGCTCGATCCACGGCGACTTCTCGACGAACTGCATGCCGTGGGCGGCGTTGTTGAAGTGGACGATCAGCGGCAGCGTGGCCACGAAGCTGATGATGGAAGCGATCAGCGAACCAACGCGGACCAGGCCGGCATTGGAGTCGCGGCCCAGGGCCAGCACGATCAGGCCGAACAGGATCGGGAGCCAGATCGCCAGGCTCAGGAACGGAGGATAGGATGTAATTGACTGCATCATGGTTATCGTTATCTCTTTGCGTATCAGCTAATTAAGCGTGCCAAAACGGCAGGAAGTAGACCAGGAACCCCAGAATGCCGAGGATCATGACGAACGCATAGTGGTAGATGTAACCAGTCTGCGCCAGGCGGGTCAGCGACGAGAACCAGGCCACCACTTTGGCGCTGCCGTTGACCAGCAAGCCGTCGATCAGGGTCTTGTCGCCGATGTTCCACAGGCCGTTGCCGATCATGCGCGCGCCGCCGGCAAAGACCACCTCGTTGAACTTGTCCAGGTAGTACTTGTTCTCCAGCAGCGTGTGCAGGAACTTGAACTTGGCGTAGAACCAGGCCGGTACGCGTGGATTGATCATATAGCAGTAGTAAGCCGAGGCGACACCGGAGATGGCCAGCCACAGCGGCAGCGAGGTCAGCGAGTGCAGCGCCATCGCCATCGGGCCGTGGAACTCGTGCGCCAGTTCTTCCATCGCAGGATGGTTTTCACCGAAGGTGATCACGCCTTTGAAGAAGTCGCCGAACAACATGGGACCGATGGTCAGGTAGCCGATGATGACCGACGGGATGGCCAGCATCGCCAGCGGGAACCAGACCACGAATGGCGATTCATGCGGCTTCTGACCTGGGGCCAGGCCGTGGTGGGCGTGGTCGTCGGAATCGGCATGCGATTCCTCATCGTGACCGTGGTCATCGTCGTGGGCGCCATGGGCGGCCGCCGGAGCATGATGGTCGTCATGCGCGTGGGCCTTGCCGAAACGCTCTTCGCCGTGGAATACCAGGAAGTACATGCGGAACGAGTAGAAGGCGGTCACGAACACGCCGGCCAGCACCGAGAAGTTGGCGAAGCCTGCGCCCCAGATATGGGTCGCGGCGACGGCTTCGATGATCGAATCCTTCGAGTAGAAGCCGGCGAAGAACGGCGTGCCGATCAGCGCCAGGGAACCCAGCAAGGAAGTGATCCAGGTGATAGGCATGTACTTGCGCAGGCCGCCCATGTTGCGGATGTCCTGGTCGTGGTGCATGCCGATGATGACCGAGCCGGCGCCCAGGAACAGCAGCGCCTTGAAGAATGCGTGGGTCATCAGGTGGAACACGGCCACCGAGTAGGCGGACGAACCCAGCGCCACGGTCATGTAGCCCAGCTGCGACAGGGTCGAGTAAGCGACGACGCGCTTGATGTCGTTCTGGATGATGCCCAGGAAGCCCATGAACAGCGCGGTGATCGAGCCGATGACCAGGATGAACGACAGCGCGGTGTCCGACAGTTCGAACAGCGGCGACATGCGGGTCACCATGAAGATACCGGCGGTAACCATGGTCGCGGCGTGGATCAGTGCCGAAATCGGGGTTGGGCCTTCCATCGAGTCAGGCAGCCAGACGTGCAGCGGAAACTGCGCCGACTTGCCCATCGCGCCGATGAACAGGCAGATACAGGCGACGGTCAGCAGCGCCCAGTCGGTGCCCGGCAGGGTCATCGACATCAGCTGTTCCTTCTTGGCGAAGACTTCCTGGTAGTCCATCGAACCGGCGTAGGCCAGCAGCAGGCCGATACCCAGGATGAAGCCGAAGTCGCCGACGCGGTTGACCAGGAAGGCCTTCATGTTGGCCACGATCGCCGTTGGGCGGGTGTACCAGAAACCGATCAGCAGGTAGGAAACCAGGCCCACCGCTTCCCAACCGAAGAACAGCTGCAGGAAGTTGTTCGCCATGACCAGCATTAGCATCGAGAACGTGAACAGCGAGATGTAGGCGAAGAAGCGGTTGTAGCCTTCGTCTTCCGCCATGTAGCCGATGGTGTAGATGTGCACCATCAGCGACACGAACGTCACCACGCACATCATCATCGCCGACAACGCGTCGATCTGGAAGCCGACTTCCAGCTTCAGACCGGCCACGGTCATCCAGTTGTAGACGGTGCCGTTGTAGTAGGCGCCGTTGACCACGTCGTTCAGCGTCAGCGCCGACAGGATGAAGGCAATCAGCACGCCCAGGATGGTCGCGGTGTGCGAGGTCTTGCGACCTACGACGTTGCCGAAGAATTGAGTTCCTAACAAGCCCGCAATCGCGGCGCCGGCCAGCGGCGCCAAGGGTACGGCCAGCAGGAGATTAGGGTTAAGTGTAACCGCCATGATGAACCTTAATCGTTATTTTTCGAGGTTTGAACTTTAGCCACGGGATCAACCCTTCAGGCTATCGAGGTCTTCAACGTTGATGGTGTCCAGGTTACGGAACATCACCACCAGGATCGCGAGGCCGATTGCCGATTCGGCAGCCGCCACGGTCAAGATGAAGAACACAAAGATCTGCCCGGCCGCATCGCCCAGGTAGTGCGAGAACGCGATGAAATTCATGTTCACTGCCAGCAGCATCAATTCGATGGCCATCAGCAGAACGATGATGTTCTTGCGGTTCAGGAAAATACCGACGATCGAGATCGCGAACAGGATCGCGCCAAGAACGAGGTAGTGAGCGAGCGATAACGTCATGGTGCCTCCTTAACTTCTGCCGACCCGGGCAAGGCGGAATCAGCCGCGCCTGCTGCGCGCGCGCTCACCGGCGCGATCTTGACGATCTTCAGGCGATCATTGCGCTTGACGCGTACCGCGTCCGCAGGGTCGAAATGTTTGGTGTCCTTGCGCTTGCGCAGGGTCAGCGCCACGGCGGCGATGATCGCGACCAGCAGGATGACGCCGGCGATTTCAAAGCCGTAGATGTATTTGGTGTAGATCAGGATGCCCAGTTCCTTGGTGCCGCCGATGTTGCCGGCGTTGACCGCCTGCTGGTCGAACGACAGGAAGGAGCGCCACAGCACGGCAGCCATTTCCAGCACGATGATGACGCCGACGAAGGACGCCAGCGGCAAGTAGCCCCAGAAGCCTTCGCGCATCTTGTCCGTATCGATGTCGAGCATCATGACCACGAACAGGAACAGCACCATGACGGCGCCGACATAAACCAGTACCAGCACGATGGCGAGGAACTCAGCCTCCAGCAGCATCCAGATGCCGGCAGCCGAGAAGAACGCCAGCACCAGGAACAGTGCGGCGTGGACCGGATTGCGGGCCGTGATAACGCGCGTCGCAGCCAATATCATGATGGCTGAGAAGGCGTAGAACAAAGCAGTTTTAAATTCCATAACTAACCCAAGAGACGTACATTATTGATCGACACGCTAGTGATTTGCGGCGTGCCTTGGCCTCGCCTTGGCGAGGTTAAGGACCAGCCGCATTTCATCAGCGGTAAGGAGCGTCCGCTGCGCGGGCTGCGGCGATCTCGTTTTCGTAACGATCGCCAACGGCCAGCAGCATCTCTTTCGTGTAGTACAGATCGCCGCGTTTCTCGCCGTGGTATTCCAGCACGTGCGTTTCAACGATCGAATCAACCGGGCACGACTCTTCGCAGAAACCGCAGAAGATGCACTTGGTCAGATCGATGTCGTAACGCGTGGTGCGGCGCGAACCGTCGTCGCGCTGCTCGGATTCGATGGTGATCGCCATCGCCGGGCACACTGCTTCGCACAGTTTGCAGGCGATGCAGCGTTCTTCACCATTCGGATAGCGGCGCAGGGCGTGCAGGCCGCGGAAGCGTGGCGACATCGGCGTCTTCTCTTCCGGGTACTGCACGGTGATCTTGCGCGAGAACATATACTTGCCCGTCAGCGCCATCCCTTTGATCAATTCGGTCAGCATGAAGCTGCCGATAAAGTCTTTTAAACGTTCCATTTTTTCCAGTCCTTACTTCCAGATATTCCAGGATGTCTGCATCCAGCCGGCCACGAACACCAGGTACACCAGCGTCAGAGGGATAAACACTTTCCAGCCCAGACGCATGATCTGGTCATAACGGTAGCGTGGGAAAGTACCGCGCACCCAGATGAAGACGGACACCAGGAAGAACGCCTTGGCGAACAACCAGAAGAAGCCGCCGAAACCGCCCCAGAATTCGAGGAAGGCAAACGGTGCGGACCAGCCGCCCAGGAACATGATCGAACCCAGGGTCGCGATCAAAATCATGTTGGCGTATTCGGCCAGCATGAACATGGCGTAGGCCATGCCCGAGTACTCGACCATGTGGCCGGCAACGATCTCGGACTCGCCCTCGACCACGTCGAACGGGTGACGGTTGCACTCCGCCAGGCCCGAGGTCAGGTAGACCACGAACAGCGGCAGCAGCGGCAGCCAGTTCCACGACAGGATGTTCAGGCCGTGTTCTGCGAACATGCCCTTCTGCTGGCCGGCGACGATGTCGCCGAAGTTCAGCGAACCGGACACCATCAGTACGACCACCAGCACGAAGCCCATCGGGATTTCGTAGGAGATCATCTGGGCCGAAGCGCGCATCGCGCCCATGAACGAGTACTTCGAGTTCGACGCCCAGCCGGCGATGATGATGCCGTAGACTTCCATCGAGGTGATCGCCATCAGCAGCAGCAGGCCGGCGTTGACGTTGGCCAGCACGGCCTCGGCGCCGAACGGCACCACCGCCCATGCGGCCAGCGCCGGCATGATGGTCATGATAGGACCGATCACGAACAGGCCGCGGTTGGCCTTGGCCGGCGTGATGATTTCTTTGAACAGCAGCTTGAGCGCATCGGCGATCGGCTGCAGCAGGCCCATCGGGCCGACGCGGTTGGGACCGACGCGGATCTGGATCCAGCCGATGAACTTACGTTCCCACAGCGTCAGATAGGCAACCAGGCCCATCAGCGGCAGCAGCACGACGACGACGCGGATCAGCGCCCAGGCCAGCGGCCAGAACTGCCCCAGCGTTTGCGCGCCGGTGGCGTTGATGGTATTGACGAATTCAGGCAGAGCCATTATTTACCCTCCCCTGCTTTTTCAACGGTGATGGAACCGAACATGCCGCCCAGTGCAGCGGTCGACGCATGAGCGGCGGCGACACGGACTGCGGTGGCTGGCAGTTTGGCATCAACAGCGGCGACCAGGATCGCGCTGCCGGAACCTTGCGTGACCTTGACCTTGTCGCCGGCGGCGACACCCAGTTGCTGCGCCAGGGCGGTCGACAGGTGCGCTTTGGGCGCAGCCGCGTCGGCCATCTTTTGCAGCGACTCGGCGCGGCGCACTACGGCGTCGGCGAAGTAGATAGGCACGTCGGCGATACGTTCCGTACCGGTGGAAGCAGCGGAGGCTGCAACGACAGCTTGCTTGGAGGTGTTGTTCAGCTTGGCCGACAGGTCGGTCACGCCGGCGCCCAGCACTTCGTCGCGGATCGCTTCGGAAGTGTCGTAGTCGAAACCGGCCAGGCCGAGGATGTTACCCAGCACGCGCAGGACTTTCCACGCAGGGCGGGTTTCCAGCAGCGGCTTGACGGTGCCGTTGAAGCTTTGCGCGCGGCCTTCGCAGTTGACGAAGGTGCCCGATGTTTCGCTGAATGGCGAGACCGGCAGCAGCACGTCGGCGTATTCCATGCCGTGCTTGTAGGCCGACAGGACCACGACCATCTCCGCGTGTTTCAGTGCGGCGGCGGCGGCTTGCGGGTTGTGTGCGTCCAGCTCAGGCTCGGCGTTCAGCAGCACGTAGGCTTGCTTCTGCTCGGAGAATGCTGGCACTTTGGCGCCGTTGGCGTTGACGATGTAAGCGCCGACGGTGTTGGCGGCTTCGGTCAGGTAGCCCAGCTTGGCGCCGGTTTGTTCGGCGATCCATTGTGCGGCGGCGTGCAACGCGGCGGCCTGTGGGTGCTGCGTTGCCGCGTTACCCAGGAAGACAGCCTTAGTTGTTGACGATGCGTCGCCGGAGATCAGCGAAGCGGCGATCGCGTTGGCGACGTCGGAAGCTTGTACGCCTTCGAAGCCGGCAGGAGCCGATACTTCCTTGGCTTTGGCAACAGCGACGACCACTTGCGACAGTGCCGACAGCCACTCCGACGGAGCCACGATCATCTTGTTCGCGATGTTCATCAGCTGGTCGTCGTCGGTCGCGTGCAGGATGGACAGCTTGGCGCCGCCCTTCACTGCCGTGCGCAGACGGGTAGCCAGCAGCGGGTGATCCTTGCGCAGGAACGAGCCGATGACGAACGCACGGTTCAGCTGGCCGAACTCGGTGATCGACATGCCCAGCCAAGGGGTCACATCGCTCAGCGAGAAGTCGCTGTGACGCAGGCGCGTGTCCACGCTGTCCGAGCCCATGGCGCGGGTCAGCTTTTGCAGCAGGTGCAGTTCTTCCAGCGTCGAGTGCGGCGTGGCCAGTGCGGCCAGCGCGTTGGCGCCGTGTTCGTGCTTGATGTTCTTCAGGCCGTGCGCGACATATTCCAGCGCGGTCTGCCAATCGACTTCTTTCCACTCGCCGCCCTGCTTCAGCATCGGCTGGGTCAGACGGTCGGCGGCTTCCAGGCCTTCGTACGAGAAGCGGTCCTTGTCGGAAATCCAGCACTCGTTGACGGCGTCGTTTTCCAGCGGCAGCACGCGCTTGACCTTGCCAGCCTTGACCTGAACGATCAGGTTGGCGCCCAGGCCGTCGTGCGGCGAGACCGATTTGCGGCGCGACAGTTCCCACGAACGGGCGCTGTAGCGGAACGGCTTCGACGTCAGCGCGCCTACCGGGCACAGGTCGATCATGTTGCCGGACATCTCAGAGTTGACGGTCTGGCCGACGAAGGCGGTGATTTCCGAGTGTTCGCCGCGGCCGATCATGCCCAGCTCCATCACGCCGGCCACTTCCTGGCCGAAACGTACGCAACGGGTGCACTGGATGCAGCGCGCCATCTCCTGCATGGAGACCAGCGGGCCGGCATCTTTCGGCACGACGACGCGCTTGTCTTCTTCGTAGCGCGATTCGCCCTTGCCGTAGCCGACTGCCAAGTCTTGCAACTGGCACTCGCCGCCCTGATCGCAGATCGGGCAGTCCAGCGGGTGGTTAATCAGCAGGAATTCCATCACCGACTTCTGTGCCTGCACGGCCTTGTCCGAAGCGGAGCGCACAATCATGCCTGCCGAGACCGGCGTTGCGCATGCTGGCAAAGGCTTGGGGGCCTTTTCCACTTCGACGAGGCACATACGGCAGTTCGCAGCGATCGACAATTTCTTGTGATAGCAGAAGTGCGGAATGTAGGTTCCCAATTTGTTGGCGGCGTCCATCACCATGCTACCAGCAGGGACTTCGACTTTTTTGCCGTCTATTTCGATTTCAACCATGGTGATCGTTACCTGACGCAGCTTAGATGTAAGCGGGCACTAAGCAATGCTTGTGCTCGACGTGATATTCAAATTCTTCGCGGAATTGCTTGATGAACGCGCGCATCGGCATCGCCGCGGCATCGCCCAGCGCGCAAATGGTGCGGCCCTGGATGTTGTCGCAGATCGAGTTCAGCACGTCCAGGTCCGAAGGACGTCCCTGGCCGTTTTCGATGCGGTGTATCATGCGGTACATCCAACCCGTACCTTCACGGCATGGGGTGCACTGGCCGCACGACTCTTCAAAGTAGAAGTAAGCCAGACGCTCCATTGCCTTGACCATGCAACGCGTTTCATCCATGACGATGACGGCGCCCGAACCGAGCATCGAGCCAGCCTTGGCGATCGAGTCGTAGTCCAGGTCGGTGTTCATCATCAGTTCGCCGCGGATCACCGGAGCGGACGAGCCGCCAGGGATCACAGCCTTGATCTTTTTGCCGCCGCGCATGCCGCCTGCCAGTTCCAGCAGTTTGGCGAACGGGGTGCCCAGCGGGACCTCGTAGTTGCCCGGCAGTTCAACGTCGCCGGAGATCGAGAAGATCTTCGAGCCGCCGTTGTTCGGACGTCCCATGCCCAGGTACTTTTCAGGACCCATGTTCAGGATGAACGGCACCGCCGCGAAGGTCTCGGTGTTGTTGATGGTGGTCGGCTTGCCGTACAGGCCGAACGACGCAGGGAAAGGCGGCTTGAAGCGCGGCTGGCCTTTTTTGCCCTCCAGCGATTCCAGCAGCGCGGTTTCCTCGCCGCAGATGTAGGCGCCATAACCATGGTGCGCGTGCAGCTGGAAGCTGAACTCGCTGCCCATGATCTTGTCGCCCAGGAAGCCGGCGGCGCGCGCCTCTTCCAGTGCATCTTCAAACTGGGTGTAGACCTCGAAGATCTCGCCGTGGATGTAGTTGTAGCCCACGGTGATGCCCATGGCGTAGGCGCCAATGGCCATGCCCTCGATCAGCGCATGCGGGTTGTAGCGCATGATGTCGCGGTCCTTGAAAGTGCCCGGCTCGCCCTCATCTGAGTTGCATACCAGGTACTTCTGGCCAGGGAACTGGCGTGGCATGAAGCTCCACTTCAGGCCGGTCGGGAAGCCCGCGCCGCCACGGCCGCGCAACGACGACGCCTTCAGGTCGGCGATGATTTGTTCCGGGGTGATCTTCTCTTCGAGGATCTTGCGCAGGGCGCTGTAGCCGCCGCGCTTGACGTAATCTTCCAGGTGCCAGTTCTTGCCGTCGAGGCCGGCGAGAATGACTGGGTCGATGTGACGATTGTGGAGTGACGTCATTTCTTCAATTCCTCCACCAGGGTGTCGATCTTGTCGTTGGACATGAAGCTGCACATGCGCTGATCGTTCACCAGCATCACCGGCGCGTCGCCGCAAGCGCCCATGCACTCGCCTTCCACCAGCGTGAAAGCGCCGTCGTCCGTGGTGCCACGGAAGTCGATGCCCAGCTTTTCCTTCAGGTGGTTGGCCGCGCGCACGCCGCCCGACAAGGCGCATGGCAGGTTGGTGCACACCGAAATCTTGTGCTTGCCGACCGGCTTCAGGTTGTACATATTGTAGAAAGTCGCGACTTCCTGCACGGCGATGGCCGGCATGCGGATGTAGTCGGCCAGTTCCGCCATCACGTCCGACGAGATCCAACCCAGTTCAACCTGGGCGTGGGCCAGCGCGGCCATCACGGCCGACTGACGCTGGTCGGCCGGATACTTGGCCAGCTCGCGGTCGATTTTTTTGTAGCACTGCTCTGATAACAACATACTTTTTCCTTAGCGGTCGATACTGCCGAACACGATATCTTGCGTACCGATGATGGTCACGGCGTCGGCAATCATGTGGCCGCGCGCCATTTCATCGAGCGATTGCAAGTGCGCGTAATCGGGAGCGCGCAGCTTCATGCGGTACGGCTTGTTGGCGCCATCGGAAATCAGATAGATGCCGAACTCGCCCTTCGGATGCTCCACCGCGCTGTACGCTTCGCCCGGCGGCACGTGGAAGCCCTCGGTAAACAGCTTGAAGTGGTGAATCAGCGATTCCATATTGGTCTTCATGTCGACGCGGCCCGGAGGCGCCACCTTGCGGTTGTCGGTCATGACCGGACCAGGATTGTTGCGCAGCCATTCCACGCACTGCTTGATGATCTTGTTCGACTGGCGCAGTTCTTCCACGCGCACCAGGTAGCGGTCGTAGCAGTCGCCGTTGGTGCCGATCGGCACGTCGAAGTCCATCAAATCGTACACTTCGTAAGGCTGGTGCTTGCGCAGATCCCATTCGATGCCCGAGCCGCGCAGCATGGCGCCGGTGAAGCCCATCGCCAGCGCATCTTCCGGCGCCACCACGCCGATGCCGACGGTCCGCTGCTTCCAGATTCGATTATCGGTCAACAGCGTTTCGTATTCGTCGACGTAGGTCGGGAAACGGCCGGTGAACGCTTCGATGAAGTCCAGCAGCGAACCCTGGCGGTGTTCGTTCAGGCCGGCGACGGCCTTGGCCGAGCGGATGATCGACGGCTTGTGCTGCGGCATCGCGTCCGGCAGGTCGCGATACACGCCGCCCGGACGGTAGTAGGCCGCGTGCATGCGCGCGCCCGACACCGCTTCGTAGCAGTCGAACAGGTCTTCGCGGTCGCGGAAGCAGTACAGGAACGGGCCCATGGCGCCGACGTCGAGCGCGTGCGCGCCCAGCCACATCAGGTGGTTCAGGATGCGGGTGATCTCGTCGAACATCACGCGGATGTATTGCGCGCGCAGCGGCACTTCCAGGCCCAGCAGCTTCTCGATGGCCATCACGTAGGCGTGCTCGTTGCACATCATCGAGACGTAGTCGAGGCGGTCCATATAGGGCACGGACTGCAGGTAGGTCTTCTGTTCAGCCAGTTTCTCGGTGCCGCGGTGCAGCAGGCCGATGTGCGGGTCGGCGCGCTGGATGACTTCGCCGTCCAGCTCCAGCACCAGGCGCAGCACGCCGTGCGCGGCCGGGTGTTGCGGACCGAAGTTCAGGGTGTAGTTCTTAATTTCAGCCATTGTTTTACTTCCCGTAGTTTTCTTCGCGGATCACGCGCGGCACGTTTTCACGCGGCTCGATGGTGACCGGCTGGTAGATCACGCGCTTCTGCTCGGGGTCGTAACGCATTTCGACATAGCCCGATACCGGGAAGTCCTTGCGGAACGGATGGCCGATGAAACCGTAGTCGGTCAGGATGCGGCGCAGGTCGTTGTGACCTTCGAACAGGATGCCGAACATGTCGAACGCTTCGCGCTCGTACCAGTTGACGGCGCGCCACAGCGGGATCAGCGACGGCAGCAGCGGCATCTCGTCGTCGGCGCAGAACGCGCGCACGCGCACGCGCCAGTTGTGCTTGACGGACAGCAGATGAACGACCACTGCGAATCGCAGGCCGTCCCAGGCGCCTTCACCGTAGTTCAGGTAGTCGACGCCGGCCAGGTCGATCAGTTGATCGAAGCCCAGCGACTTGTCGTCGCGCAGCGTTTGCATCACGCCGTAGTAGTCGGCGGCTTTCACGACCAGCGTGATTTCGCCCAACGCCACGGTGGTGGAAACGCGATCGCCCAGGGCAGTGCCGAGGGCGGTTTGCAGTTGTTCTAAATGTGTAGTCATATTTGTGAAGCGACCCCGTTAGCGTGCGATCGTATTGGTGCGCTTGATCTTGTTTTGCAGCTGCATGATGCCGTACAGCAGAGCCTCAGCCGTCGGCGGGCAGCCCGGCACATAGACATCGACTGGCACAATGCGGTCGCAACCGCGCACCACGGAGTAGGAGTAGTGATAATAGCCGCCGCCGTTGGCGCAGGAGCCCATCGAGATGACCCAGCGCGGTTCCGGCATCTGGTCGTAGACCTTGCGCAGCGCGGGCGCCATCTTGTTGCACAGCGTGCCGGCCACGATCATCACGTCGGACTGACGTGGCGATGGACGGAACACGACGCCGAAGCGGTCCATGTCGTAACGGGCTGCGCCCACGTGCATCATTTCAACCGCACAGCATGCCAGACCGAACGTCATCGGGAACATCGAACCCGTGCGCGCCCAGTTGATCAGCTTGTCGGCCGAGGTGGTGATGAAACCTTCGTTTAATACGCCTTCAATAGCCATGGCTTATTCCCAATCAAGGGCACCTTTCTTCCAGATATACCAAAAACCGACGACGAATTCAGCGATGAAGCACATCATCACCAGGAATCCGTTCCAGCCCAGTTCGCGCATGGATACGCCCCACGGGAAGAAGAATGCCGTTTCCAGATCGAACAAAATAAAGAGGATTGCGACGAGGTAGTAACGCACGTCGAATTTCATGCGCGCGTCTTCGAACGCTTCGAAGCCGCATTCATACGGGGAGAGCTTGGCCGCATCTGGCTTGTTGGGCCCAAGGATGTGACCCAGAACTTGGGGAGCGATGCCTACGCCGAGACCGACGAGGATGAACAACAGGACGGGGAGATAATTTTCGAGGTTCACGATTGATGAGCTTATATTGAACGGTCGGTTAAAAGGACACACTGCGGTGCTCTGCGGTGCTCTTAACGTTCGCCCCAATCGTAAAACTGCTTAGACCAGGATCGAACGACACATCCTCGTAAAAAAGCCAGCTCAGGTACACTTCGGTGCTCCCTTGCTGGCCTTATATTTCTGGTGCCGACGACGAGACTCGAACTCGTACAGCTTGCGCCACTACCCCCTCAAGATAGCGTGTCTACCAATTTCACCACGTCGGCGTAAGGCCGCTATTCTACTGTGTTTTCACGCGGTTGTTAATCCGTATTGCGCCAAAACAAGAAGAAAAACGATAAATCTTTGCTTCTTTTCACTCTGAATTGTTTTTCTAGCTTGCAACGCTAATGTACTGCCAAAACAATGAGCAAACAACTTAAAAAGTTGCTAAGGGAATTGCTGAACTTCACAACTAGTTCATTATTATATTACTTTGGGATCGATGCTGCAGGACCCGTCGCTGCCGGAGCGGCTGGCGCCACCGCAGGTGCTGCCGCTGGCGCGGTAGGGATCGCTGCCGCGCCGGTCGCCGGAGCCGGAGCTGGCGCCGCCGGCAATGCCTTGTCCATCACGCCGCCGCTGACAGCGCCGCTGCCGTGCTGGGTCGAGATGTAGGACAGGGCCAGCGTGGCGCTGAAGAAGATCGCGGCGGCGACGCCGGTCGACTTGGACATGAAGTTCGACGAGCCGGTCGCGCCGAACAGGCTGCCCGAAGCGCCCGAACCGAAGGCCGCGCCCATATCCGCGCCCTTACCATGCTGCAGCAATACCAGGCCGATAATGCTGATTGCGGAAATGACCTGCACTACGATAACCAGATTGAACAAGGAGTTCATGTTATTCCATTCAAAAATAAGAGATTTGTATCGTTTTGTTTCTACAACTTTAAACGGCCTGGATAATCCCGAGGAAATCCACCGCCTTTAATGCGGCGCCGCCTATCAGGCCGCCGTCGATGTCCGGCTGGGCCATCAATTCTTTTGCATTGTCCGGTTTCATGCTGCCGCCGTACAAGATCTGCACGCCGGCCGCGACCGGCGCATTCTTTTGCGCCATGCGCGCGCGCAGGAAAGCGTGCGCGTCCTGGGCGATTTGCGGCGTCGCCGTCTTGCCGGTGCCGATCGCCCAGACCGGCTCGTAAGCCACCACGATCCTGGCCAGGTCGTCGGCGCCGATCGCATCCAGCACCGCCTGCAGCTGTCCGCAGATGACCGCTTCGGTCTCCCCTGCTTCGCGCTGCTCCAGCGTTTCGCCCACGCAGACCACCGGCGTCAGGCCGGCGGCCAGCGCGGCGACGGTCTTTTGCGCCACCAGCTCGCTGCTTTCCTTGTGGTAGGCGCGGCGCTCGGAGTGGCCGCACAGCACGTAGCGGGAACCGAAATCGACCAGCATGCCGGCCGAGACTTCGCCCGTGTAGGCGCCGCTGGCGTGGACCGACACATCCTGCCCACCCCACGCTAGCGGGCTGTTTTGCAGTTCAGCCTGGCACTGGGCCAGGTATGGGGCCGGCACGCACACGGCGCAATCGGCGCCAAAGTCGTTCAGGCCGGCCAGTATTCCGGACAACAGAGCCGTATTGCCGGCACGGTTGCCGTTCATTTTCCAGTTGCCGATGACGAGTTTGCGACGCATAGTAGCCTAAAATTCAATAACCCGCTATTTTAACGCGAGGCTGGAAGCCCGGTCAAACCAGCGGATGGCGACACCGCGTTAAAAATGGCACAAATACTACGATCCGCCGCCGCATCACTCCCGGGAATCCATACTTCGCAGGACCGGTGGCGGCCTATGGATTCCCGCCTGCGCGGGAATGACAACCTGACCTAAATCACCTGCAACATGATCTTGCCGACATGATTGCTGGTTTCCATCAGCGCATGCGCGGCGGCGGCCTGCTCCAGCGGGAACACCTGGTAGATCACCGGCTTGAGTTTTCTGGCCGCCATCAGCGGCCACACCCTGTCCAGCAGCTGCTTGGCGATCGCGCCCTTGAAGGCCGCCGAACGGGGGCGCAAAGTCGAGCCGGTGATGGTCAGCCGGCGGCGCAGCACCTGGCCCAGGTCCACCGTGGCCTTGCCGCCGCCCAGCGTGGCGATCAGGGCGATGCGGCCGTCGTCGGCCAGGCAGGAGATCTCGCGCGGCAGGTAGTCGCCGCCCACCATGTCGAGGATGACGTCGGCGCCGCGGTCGTTGGTCAGCGATTTGACGACGACGGCGAAATCCTCGGTCTTGTAGTTGATGCCACGCTCGGCACCCAGCTGCATGCAGGCGGCCACCTTGTCGTCGCTGCCAGCGGTGGCGAACACGCGGTGGCCCAGCGCGCTGGCCAGCTGGATCGCCGTCACGCCGATGCCCGAGCTGCCGCCCTGCACCAGCAAGGTCTCGCCGGCGGCCAGGTGGGCGCGGTCGAACACATTGCTCCACACGGTGTAGTAGTTTTCGGGAATGGTGGCCGCTTCCAGCATGCTCCAGCCCCTGGGAACGGGCAGCACCTGTTCCAGCGGCGCGACCACGTATTCGGCATAGCCGCCGCCCTGCACCAGCGCGCAGACCTGGTCGCCGATGTCGAAGGTGGTGTAGTCGAGATCGCCGTCGACGATTTCGCCGGCCACTTCCAGCCCCGGCAGGTCGGAGGCGCCCGCTGGCGGCGCATAGTTGCCCATGCGCTGGAACAGGTCGGGGCGGTTGACGCCGGCCGCGTGGACCTTGATCAGCACCTCGCCGCTCTTGACGACCGGCAGCGGCCGTTCGCACAGTTTCAGGACATCGGCCGGGCCGGGATGGGTGATTTCAATCGCGCGCATGGCTCGCCCTCTCGTGAAGAAAGGGCGATTGTACGACAGCCGCCGATTAGCCGCCGCCCGTGCGCGATTGCCTGGGCAGCGGCGTGTTCGGCTTCCACGAGGCCGACAGCGCCTGCCCTTCCTCGATCTGCGCCGGCGTCATGCTCTTGACCACGGCCGAACGCTGCTCGGCCGCGTTCATCGAGCCGTTGGCCGCCGCCAGGTTCCACAGCATGTAGGCGATCACGTTATCCTGCGGCATGCCGGCCATGTGATAGCGGTACATCAAGCCCAGCGCCTGCTGCGCGTCCGGATGGCCCTGCTCGGCGGCCTTGCGGAACCAGGTGACCGCCTGCTTGTGGTCCTGGATCACCGCGTTGCCGGTGTAGTACATGGCGCCGACCACGTATTGGGCGTCGGCCTTGCCCTGCAGCGCAGCCTTGCGATGCCATTCCAGCGCCTGCTTGTAATCCTGCGGCACGCCGCGCCCCATGTAATACATCAAGCCCAGCAGGTGCTGGGCGTCCGGGTTGCCAGCCTTGGCCAGCGGCGTGATCTCTTTCAAGGCCGCCGCGTAGTTCTTGTTGTTGTAGGCGGTAGCGCCTTCGGCGAATCCGGCCATCGCAGCCTGTTGCAGGCCCAGTGCGAGACCGATCGCTAATATGAATTTTTTCATGTCGCGTAGGTGTGTGTGTTTTACTTCCAACTTACCTTGCCCAGGCCGTCAACGCTCACGTTGCGGTTCAGGGGCTTGCCATAGACAGTGACCGATCCGAGGCCGCTCAAGTTCAATGTCGCACTGGTCTTGGCGTTGACGGTGGCGTTGCCCAGGCCGCTCAAGTCGATGTTGACCGTCTCGGCCTGCAGCTTCTGCGCATTCAGGCCGCCGAGTCCGCCCAAGGTCGCCTTCAGCGCCTTGCTGTTGCCGCCGAGGGTGATGTAGCCGGCGCCGCGCAGATCCAGTTCCACACTGTCGTTCTCGCTGACCCACAGATGCATGCTGCCGACGCCGCCCAGGTTGGCCTTCAGGACCTTGTAGTCACAGACCACTTTCATCGTGCCGGCGCCATCCATCGTCAATTCCAGTTCGTCGCCGCTAAAGCCGCTGATCTCGGTCGAGCCCACGCCCTCCGACACCACTTCCCGCAACATCGGCAACACCAGCTCGGCGCGGGTGGAGGAGCGGCCAATCTTCAGTCCACGCCCCTCGGACTCCAGGTGCAACGTGTCGCCGGTGGCCGACGCCGTCACCTTTTCCATGGTGCGCTTGTCCGCATAGAGCGTCAACGAAGGCGTGGCGCCCTGGCGCAGCTTGAGGTCGAGTACGCCATCGAGCTTGACGCGCACCACGCGGGCGTCGAGCGGGATGGAGCGCGTCTCGGTAGCCTCGTCGGCGGCTTGGGCGCGACCAAACAGCGCACAGAAGGCGGCACACAGCAGGCCAAGTTGGAAAAGCTTATTCATTGTCGGATTCCTCTGGTGTTGTTCTTAGATGCTGCGAACGGCTAATGTAGCAGCGCACTAAGCTTTCTAGCAATCTTTGCAGTACGACCAACTGTCAAATTACGACAGGCTGGCTTTTTCCACTGCGGTCAAGCGCTTGGCCTTGATGACGACCACCTGCATCGGAGCGTGGGCGGCGGCGACCTGGATCGCCGGTTGCAGGGCGACGGTGGCCTGGGCGGCGGCGCTGGCGTAGGCCGAAGCGCCCAGCAGGACGGCGGCGACGACGAAGATGACTTCCATGTTTTTGGCGATGTTCATTTTTGCTCTCCTTGTAGGCGTTTCGGTATGTGATCACTATAGCCATCACTTGCCTGACGATCATGCGGATTGCGACGAACTGCACAAATGGGGGACTGGGCGACAGAAAAGCAGGGCCAGGACAACCGCCATTCCCGCGACAGCGGGAATGACATAGGTGACTTGAAGTTTACTGATAGCCGGCTTCTTCAGCAGCGCCGGCACGTCGCGCCAGCAAAGCTGGCTGCCGTCGCCCTCCCCGGCCCAGTCAGAGTTTGATGTAGATTTTCTTCCGGTCCAGCGCGTACCCGACCGACCAGCAGCCCAGCATGTACACCACGGCCCACAGCAGCGTGCCATTGCGGGCGCCGGCCCACGGCTGGAACAGGTTCAGGTAGATCCAGTCGAACAGATTCAGGTCGCCGACCTTGAACAGGAAAAAGGTGGACGCCACCACTTCGCTGAACAGATAGATGAACAAGGTGTTGCGGCCAAAGACTTCGAAGAAGTAAGTCCAGCCACGCTTGCCAAGCATGTCGATCACATACAACAGCAACGACAACGTGAACAGGTCGATCGCGATGGTGATCAACGTATAGGAACTGGTCCACAGCTTTTTATTGAGCGGGAATACACTGCTCCAGCACAGCGCCAACACGGCCAGTACGGCGGCGGACATGGTCAGCTTGGCGATGGTTTCGTAGCTGGCGCCCAGGCGGCGCACCGTGCGTCCGGCAAAGTAACCGGCCAGCACATTGACGATGGACGGCAGCGTGCTCAATATCCCTTCCGGATCGAAGGCGACACCCTCGCCGTGGTACATATGCGCTTCGCCCAGCACCAGCAAATCCAGCTTGCGCTGCGCGTTGCCGGTCAATGTGTAGTCGCCGAACCAGTACATGGCGGCCCAGTAGCCCAGCAACGCCAGCACCGCGAACATGATGGCGCCCCTCTCCTTCCAGTAATGCAGGATCAGCGAGCCGGCGCAGTAGCCCAGCGCGATGCGCTGCAACACGCCGAAGATACGGGTGCCGGACAGCGGCAGCATCGCCAGCGAGCCGCCCTCGGTACTGAAGAAGGGATACCAGTACAGCAGGAAGCCGCACAGGAAGATCAGCGCGGTGCGGGTAAAGATCTTCTTCAGCACCGCCGCCTCGCCCATGCCCTGGCACTTCTCCAGCGTGAAGCTGAGCGCCGTGCCGACCACGAACATAAAGGTCGGGAACACCAGGTCGGTCAGCGTCAGGCCGTGCCATTCGGCGTGCAGGAAAGGCGCGTAGGTGGTGGCCGGCGTGCCCGGCATGTTCACCATGATCATCAGCGCGACCGTCAGGCCGCGCAGCACGTCGATGGCTTGCGAGCGTTGAAGCTGTGTCTTCATTGATGGCCGGCTTTCAGTGTGTAGTAGGTTGCTGCAAACGTTATCATCATCGCCGGCGCCAGGCGAATTCCGATAAGACCTTGATTCCATTGACATAACACCGGCATCACTTACAGTTCTTTACGCGTACAGGCGCGGTCTGCGCAGCGGCGCGTCCGCCGCTGCAACAAAACTTCACAGAGCCTTACAAAATGTATTGCGCGGCTGTTGCTTTGACGCTCAGGCAGGCAAGCGGATGGTGGCGTTCAAGCCGCCCTCGGGATGGTTTTCCAGCAGCAGCTGGCCACCGTGGGCCTCGATCACGCTGCGGGCGATGCCCAGCCCCAGGCCCATGCCGGCGTCGTTCTGCTCGCGGCCATGGGCCAGCCGCACATAAGGATCGAACAGGCTGGCGAAGGCGTCCTCCGGCACGCCGGGGCCGTGATCGCGCACGGCGATCGCCACCACCTCCGGCTCGCTGCTGACGCTGATCTCGGCGCGATCGCCGTAATACAAGGCGTTGTCCAGCAGGTTGCCGATGGCGCGCTTCAAGGCCAGCGGCTTGGCGCGCACGGTGATGCCGCTGTCGCGATACCCCACCTCGTGCCCCGCCAGCCGCGCGCTGCGCACCAGGCGCCCCAGCAGCGCGTCGAGCTTGACCTCGGCCGGGTTCTCGTGGATGTCGCTGTCCTTCACGCATTGCAGCGCGCCCTTGACCATCATGTCCAGCTCATCGAGGTCTTCCTCGAACTCGTTGCGCAGCGCTTCGTCGTCGAGCAGTTCGGAGCGCAGCTTGAGGCGCGTGATCGGCGTGCGCAGGTCGTGCGAGATCGAGATGAACAAACGCTCGCGGTCCTCGATGTAGCGCTGGATGCGCTCGCGCATGGCGCTGAAGGCGCGCGCGGTGTTGATGAATTCACGGCTGCCCGTCTCCGGCAGCGGCGGCGCGCGGTCGTCCTGGCCCTGGCCGAAGGCGGCGGCGGCGTCGGACAAGGCGGCCAGCGGCCGGGTGATCCAGCGCACCACCAGCAGGCAAAGCAGCAGCACCACGGCCAGCGACAGGCCTTGCAGCGCCAGGCGGTCCCACGCCAGCGGATCGTTACTGCTCAAGAAGTACGGATTGGGCATCAGCGCCGCCATGTACAGCCAGTTGCCAGGCTCGATCTCGGTCTGGATCACCAGTATCGGCGCGGGGTCCGGCTGGATCAGCAGGATGTGCTGGACCCAGGCGTCCGGCAGGTCGCTCAAGCGGACGCCATCCTCCGACACCACCAGCTGGTCCGGCCAGGCGAAGGCCAGGCGAAAGCTGGGTGAATGCGGCAGGTCGCTTTTCAGGGTGGCGCCCACCGTCGCCAGCACGCTGCCGGCCAGCGGATGCTCGGCGATCTGCTGGACCGGCACATAGGCGTGATTGAGGTTGACGAAGAAGCGCGTGCCGCCCATCTCGCGCAGCTGCTGGATCAGCAGCAGACGGTAATTCGCCGGCAGGCTGCGGAAGAAGCGGATCGCGCCGGATGCGCCATGCGCCATGTACTGCGACGCCGATTGCGCCTCCACCTGCGCCTTGGCGCGCAGCTGGCTGGCCCAGATCACGCTGGCGGCCAACTGCGTCACCAGCAGCCCGGCCGCCATCACCAGCATCAACCGTCCCAGCAGCGACCGCGGCCAGATCCTGCCCAGCCGCTCCAGCATCCGATTCGATGCACGCCTAAGCATGCGAGACGCTGACATCGGCCGAGAACACGTAGCCGGCGCCGCGCACGGTCTTGATCAAGGCCGGCTGCTTGCCGTCGTCGTTGAGGCGCAGGCGCAGACGGCTGATCTGCACGTCGAGCGAGCGATCCAACGGGCCGGCGTCGCGGCCACGGGTTTCTTCACACAGCACGCTGCGGTCCAGGATCACGCCCGGATGCTCGACGAAGTACTTCAGCAGCTGGAAGTCCAGTCCCGTCAACGCGACGACCGCGCCGGCATTGTCAAGCACCTTGCGCTCCATCAGGTCCAGCGTGAAACCGACGAAGCGGTAATAGCGCGCCGACGGCGTCTCCAGCGCGGTGCGGCGCAGGATGGCCTTGATGCGGGCCAGCAGCTCGCGCGGGCTGTAAGGCTTGGCGATGTAGTCGTCCGCGCCCAGCTCCAGGCCGACGATGCGGTCGGTCTCGTCGGAGCTGGCCGTCAGCATGATGATCGGGACATTCGAGCGCTGGCGCACCTGCTTGCACAGCGCGAAGCCATCGGTATCGGGCAGCATCACATCCAGGATCACCAGCGACAGCTGCTCGGAATGGCTGTGCAGCTCGGCCATGAAGCTCTCGCCGTTGTGCGACAGGATTACCTCGTACTGGTTCTTCTCCAGGTAGGTCTTGAGCAGGACGCGGGTCTTTTGGTCATCGTCTACGATCAGTATCTTGCGCACCGGGTGCTCCTTGGCTTCTGAGGTTAAACAGTCGGAACAACGCACCCAGGCGGCGTTGCGCCTCGGCGGGCGTGGCCCTGTCGTCTAGAAAATATCGGTGGATCTCGGCGATGATGGCGTCGCGGCTGGCTTCGTCCGTGGCCATGCGGTGCACCAGGCTAGGCGCCTGCGCCGCGGCGCCCTGCGCGAAGGTAGTCCAGGAAGTGCGCGCGCAGCTATCCATTTTGGACGGGTCGGCGTCGCGCCGCACCGGCACGGCGCCCTTCAAGGCATTGTATTCCGCCTGCACCGTCGGCGACACCAGCAGGCGCGCCATCTTTTCCTGCGACGCCATGTGACGGTAGTCGCCGGCGAACATGGTCAGCGTGTCGACGCTGTACAAGTGGTATCTGGCGGTGCCCGGCGCGGCGCCGCAGGCGTAGTCCTGGTCCAGCGTCATGCCGCGTTCGGCCAGTTCCGGCTTGGCCCAGTCGCCCATGATCATCATCGCCGCTTCACGGCGCGCGAACTGGCGCACCACTTCCGGCCACGGACGCTCGTCAAGCTGGCCGCTGATCCAGCCCTTGACCACGCGCAGCCGCTCCAGCGCTTCAGCGGTGCGGCGGTCGGCGGCGGCGGCCGGATTGCGGCGCACGAACAGCTCCCGGTAGAACTCTGGCCCGCTTTCGGCAAGCACCAGGTTTTCGAACAGCGCGGCCACCTGCCAGGATTCGCTGCTCTGCGCCAGGGGCATGATGCCGGCCGCCTTGAACTTGAGCGCAACGCTCCGGAATTCTTCCCACGTCCGCGGCGGCGACACTTTCAGTTGGGCGAACAGCGCGCGGTTGTAGTACAGCGTATTGACGCGATGGATGCCAAGCGGCGCAGCCACCACGTGCTTGCGATGCTGGATCAGGGTTTGAATAGTAGGAAACAGGAAGCCGTTCCAGTTGCCGGCGCTGGCGACGTTGTCGATCTCCAGTAGCAGGCCCAGTTCCGCCCATTCGGCGATGGAGACGCCAATGATCTGCGTGACTTCCGGCGCATCGCCGGCCAGCACGCGGCTTTTCAGCACCTTGCCGGCGCCCAGTCCGGCGCCGCCCGGTATGGCGGCGTCCTTCCATTCGAGTCCTTCGTCGGCCATGCGCATGGCCAGCGCATTGGCGGCCTTGCGCTCGCTGCTGGATGTCCACCAGTGCAGCACCTGTAGCGTGTTGAGGGAGGTGGCCGGCGCGCCGGCGCCCGCTGCGGGTGGCTGCGGCTGTTGCGTGGCATAGGCCGTCGAAAGTCCGCCGCAATTGAAGGCGCAGGCCGCGGCCAGCAGGCCAAAGGTCCACGCTTTTTCTATCGACACAATCACTCGCTATCCCGTACAAAACAGTGCCATGATTATAACGGAGAAGCCGCCTACCGGGATCAATTGGTATGCTTCGCGTGCGCCCCCCCCGTTCAAGGGTTGTCGATGCGCGACACCGCTCCCATCCTGCCGTTGCGGTCGAACGCCGCCACTTTGATTTGGCCCTTGTCGGATATCGGCCCGCTCACTGGTTTGCTACTGGTATTCGGCTCGCTGCCGTCACTGGTATAGCGCATGGCGATGCCCGGCAGGACGTGGTTGACCAGTACCCTGCCGCCGTCCAGCACCAAGCCCGGTGGCGCGATACGGTAGTCGACGCCGGCGTGTTCCAGGTCGAGGCGCGGCAGCACGCGCTGGCTCAGTGTGTTGACGAAGCCGGACCACGCGCTGCGGTGCAGTGCGGCGGCTTTGCCGGCATCGGGCTCGGTTGCCCAATCGGGATCGGGAGCCCACGAGCGCTCGGCCATCGCCAGCAGTCGTGGCATGACGAGGTAATCGATGCGCTCCGGCGTGCGCACGGTTTCGGTGAACAACGTCGCTTCCAGGCCCCGTATGCGGCGCTTGCCGTAGTCGGTCAGCGCGTCCTTGCCGGCCAGCGGCGGGTTGGCGTTCTTCAGGTAGTCCAGCGGGATGAAGTCGTAGACCGTATCCAGTTCGACGTAGTCGCCCCAGTTCACGCCTGGTTCCTCAGGATTGGCGTTGTAGGCCATGTCCATGTACATCTTCGTCACTGGCGCAAGCACGACGTCGTAGCCGGCGTTGGCGAGACGGTAGGCGAAGTCCTCGGCGCCTTCGGTGTTGTTCCAGACGTAGGCGCTGAAACCGCGCTGCGTGAAATGCGGATTCGGTATCAGCTTGTGCTCGCCGCGCAGCTTGGTGCCACGGGCCGCCAGTTCTTCCCAACCCGAGGCGTACAGGCCGTGCTTGCGCAGGATGGCGTCGACCCGGTCGTAGAAGTAGTCCCACAGTTCGGCGGTGCTCTCCAGTTTTTTCTTCCGCATGACAGCGCGGCTGGCGGGCGACTGCTCCCATGCGCCGCTTGGCAGTTCGTCGCCGCCGACGTGGATGGTATGCAGCGGCACGCCAGCTTCCTTGTACATCGCCGCGACCTGCGTTATCACGTGGTCGATGAAGGTAAAGCTGGACTCCAGGCCGGGATTGATCACGTTATCGTTGTATAGCTGCGCCGATTTGTAGACGGATTTGTCGGCAAGATCGTTGAGCAGGTATTTGGCGGCGTCGCCCTTCCCCTCGGCCTTCAGGCGAAGGTATCGGGCCTCCATTGACTTGACTGCGGCGCGGGCGTGGCCCGGCATTTCAATTTCGGGTATTACTTCGATGTGGCGCGCGGCGGCGTAGCGCAGGATTTCGATGTACTCGGCGCGGGTGTAGTAGCCGCTGCCGCTAGCGTCCAGCGGATCGGGGCCGGAGCCGTAGGCCGGTTGCAACCGCACGCCGGGCTTGGCGCTGTGGCCGCGCACCGCGCCAATGCCGGTCAGTTCCGGCAGGCCGGCGATCTCCAGTCGCCAGCCTTCGTCCTCGGTCAGGTGGAAGTGGAATTTATTGAGCTTGTAGCGCGCCATCAGGTCCAGCAGCTTGAAGACGGTCTGCTTGGTGTGGAAGTTGCGGCCCACGTCCAGCTGGAAACCGCGATACTCGAAGCGTGGCGCGTCGGTGATCGTCACTTCCGGCAGTTCGATTCTAACGGCGCCCGGCAGCGGCAGCAGGTCGCGCAACGATTGCAAACCATAGGCGACGCCGGCCGCGCTGTTGCCGACGATGTCGATGCCGTTCTTGATCGTCAACGTGTAGGCTTCCGGCGAGGTGGAGCCGGCTACGGCGCCAACGCTCAGTCGCAGCGTCGGCGCGTTCGCGCCAGCCGCCGGCAGGCTGGCAGGGAACAGCGAGCGCGCAAACGCGGCCTCCGTCTTCAATGCGGCGGGAGCGACGATCTTCGGCAGCGCGACCAGTTGCAACTTGCCGCCGCCGGCTTGCAGATGCTGCGGCGTCGGGAATACCGGCGGCAGCGAGGCCGCCGGCATCCAGTCCGCGTTGACGTTGCGGCGATAGATGTCCTGCGCGGTGACGACCGGCTTGGCGCCGCTGCTGCCCTTGTCCAGTTGCTCGGGGCGCGTGACAGGCAGCAGCTGATAGTCGGCGATGGCCTGGCCGACGTCCGGCGCAGCGTCGTAGACCAGGTAGGGCCCGGCTGGCGCCTTGGCCAGCTTGATGACCAGGTCGGGATGGTAGTAGGCGATGCTCAACGTCTGCCCCGCCGGCACGCCAGCGAAGCCGGGCGCGGGACGAATGCAGTACAGATTGCCCGCAACTTGCTCCAGCAGCAGGTTGCCGTCCAGCGGGCCGGTGGCCACGCCATCCATGACGTTGAAGTACAGCGTCCAGCCCTTCGCGGGCAAGGGCTGCTGGCCAAGGTTGGTCAGGATCAGGCGCGCCTGCGTGCCGCCGCCCGGCGCCTCGGGCGTGAATACAGTGCGCACCAGCTCCCAGCGCAAGCGGATCTGCGCGCCGTTGGCGTAGCCCGCCAACGCGCCTTGCCCGGTCGCCGTCTTTGCTTCCGGCGCGGCCTGCACAACTGCGCCGCCAGCCATTGCCACCATCAGCCACGAGGCCAGCGCGATACCACTGTACTTGATCTGCTTACGCATTCGATTCCTTTTCTTTTACCAGGTGGCGCCGAGGCGGATGCCGAAGATGCGCGGATCGTTGTAGGACGCCGTCACATAGCCGGGATCGACCACGCTTGCGTAGTTCTTCGCCAGCGTCTGGCCCCAGTTTTTCACATAGGCCTCGACCTGCCACTTGCCGCCCGGCGCAACCAGCTTGATCGCCGCATCGACCGTGGTATAGGCCTTCTGCGCATCGGAGATGTGGGGATTATCCAGATTCCGCAGCGAGAAGTACATCTTGTCCTGCCAGCGTGCGGAAATCCACGGCGTCAGCGTGTAGTCGCCCAGCTCGAAGTCCTGCGAAACATTCAGGTTCAGCGTATTGGCCGGTGCATACGGCAGGCGGTTGCCCGCGATATTCAACGGGAATTTTCCGGCGAACAGAGGATCTGTGCCTTCATATGCCACGCAAGGCGGCGCGCCGTACTTGTCGCGGATATTGCAGCTGACCGAACTATCCTCGCTGTAGGTCGGATAGGACTCGATGACGGCCTTCAGGTGCGAATACGAATAACCGATGTGCGAACCAGGCCACGGCTTGTACTCGCCCTCGATTTCCAGGCCGGAGATATTCGCCTGCGCCGCATTCTGCGTGCCGTAAATGACCACGCTGTCGCAATACGGATTGGTGGCGGTGCACGGCACCTTCGGAATGATCTTGCCGACGGTGACACCGCCGGTCAGCTGCATGTCCTTGTAGCGGCTATAGAACGCGGTGGCCGAGAAACTCAGCTTGTTGTTCAGCAGCCGGCCCTTGTAGCCCAATTCGAAGTTGGTCAGCGTTTCAGGATTCCACGGCATGTTGGTGTAGTGCGGCCCCGGCGACAGGCCGGCGCAATTGCCGTTCAAGCCGGTGCGGCAGATATCCTCCTTGTCGCTGAAGCCCCCGGCCTTGTAGCCGGTCGACAGCGAGGTGTAGACCATGTCGCGCGGCGTCAGCTGACGGCTCAGGCCAAGGCGCCAGGTGAACTTCTTCCACGAGGCCGAATCGTCGCTGATCACCGGATGGATAGACGCATCGAAACCGCCGGCGCCGTAGTAACCGCCCATGCCCGGCTTCAGGTCGGAGCTGTTGAACGGCACGAAGCCCGGCGTACCCGGTGTGCCGGGATTATGCAACCCCTTGAAGTAGATCGCCGGATCTTCCGAGAACGCCGTGTCCCAATATTGGCCGCCGACGTCCTTGCGGGTGTCGCGGGTCATGCGTCCGCCCACTGTCAGGTTCCAGGTCGGCGCGAATTCCCAATCAGCCTGCGCGAAGATGGCCTTGGAGTCGGACTGGCGGTCGGCCTGGTGGTAGAAGTACGACTCCGCCGGGAAGCCGTATGTTCCCCAGGACGCGCCGAGGTAGTCCTGCGCATAGTCGATGCTATTCTTCTCGTGCATCCAGAACAGGCCAGCCACGTAGCGCAAACGGTCGTACTTGCCGCGCCATTGCAGCTCGTGCACGGTGGAGACGTACTTGGATGCCGTGGTGTAGGTCGCGTAATCGTTGAACGGCGAGGTACCCGGACGCTCGGCGAGCTCGCTCTCGATGGGCTGGTAGCCGCTGTCGCTGTCCTGGATCTCGCGCCGTTTCTGGCTGGACCAAGAGGCGTTGTACTCGATGGTGGTGGATGGACTCAAGTCCCACACCAGGCCGCTGCGCAAGGTGTCGATGGTCATGTCCATCACGCCAGGCAGGTTGACCTTCACGTCCCACTGGCCGCCGGTGCAGGCATACGGCGTGCCGGCCGCCTGCTCGCAATCCTTGATCGGCAAGTCGCCGGCGCCGTTGTTCTGGTACTTCTCGTAGGCCACGCGCCAGTCGAGATCGGGCCGGACCTTCCAGCGCGCCTGCAAGCGCGCCGCGTATTCGTCCTTGTTGGTGTAGAACTTGTCGGCGCCGACCTTCTGGTTGAAGCGCTGGTCGATATCAGGGATGACGTTGCCGGCCGAATCGCGGGCCGGCACGATGCCCAGCGCCGGGAAATCCGCCGCGTATAAGTCCTGCTGCTGGTTGATGTAGCCGTCACGCTTGATCTTCATCGCCGTGACGCGCATCGCGAAATTGTCGTTGACCGGGATATTCTGCACCGCCGAGATCTGGCGCCCACGGTAATTGCTCAAATCCGCTTCGGCAGTGCCGTAGCTGCTGCCGAATTCCGGCTTGGCAGGAATGATGTTGATGCTGCCGCCGGTCGAGTTGCGGCCGAACAGCGTCCCCTGCGGACCGCGCAGCACCTCAACCTGATCGAGGTCGAACATCAACGCCAGCGCGGCCTGGGGGCGCGGCTGGTAAAGGCCGGCCACATGCAGGCCCACGGCCGGATTGCCGATCTCCGTGAAGTCTGAGCTGCTCACGCCCCGGATCGCGATCTGCACGCCGCCGCTGCCGTCGTTGGAGGTGCCCAGCTGCAGGTTGGGGATCTGGCCGCTCAATCCGCGCACGTCGGTGATGCCGTCGCGGTTGAGCGCTTCCTGCGTCACCGCCGTTACCGCCACCGGCGTCTTGAGCAGCGAGGTGGAATGGCGCGTCGCCGTGACCTTGACTTCCGCCACCTGGTCCTTGGTGGCGATGGCCGACGTATCGGACTCCTGCTGTGCATAGGCCGCGCCGGCACAAATGCTGCCGATGGCGAGACTCATAAATTTTCTCTTGATACTATGATGCGACATCATTGCTCTCCCGATCAAACCTTATTTGTCTCGCCACCAGCATGGTGTTACGTCCAGCTTTTTTAGAACTTGGCTTTCAAGCCGATGCTGTAACGCGCGCCGTTTTCGTACACGCCCACCGGCAAGCCGTCGGTCGTATTGGTGCGGATGACTTCATTGGTGATGTTCACCGCCGTCAGGTACAGGCTGATTTTCGGCGTGATATCCCAGCTGGCCGACGCATCCCACTGGCCGTAGGCGCTGGTCACGTCCTGGCCACCTTCATCCAGTGCACCATAGGCCTTCGAGCGGTAGTTGTACGACAGCCGCGCGCTGTAGCCATCCTTTTCAAAGAAGCCGGTGATATTGGCCTGGTTGCGCGAGTTGCCGACCACGTTCAGCTTCACGCCGCCCGCATTGGCGCCGGTCTTGGCGTCGGTGTAGGTGTAGTTGACGATGGCGCCGAAGCCGCTGCTGAACGCTTGCTGCCATTGCAGTTCCAGGCCGTTGACCGTCTCGCCGTTGTTGGCGTTGTACGGACGGGTGACCGGCCGCATCACGCCCCCAACGTTCTCCGTCGCTGTCTGCGTGTAGATGAAGGTATCCAGCTTTTTAGCGAACACGGTGGCCGACAGCAGCGACGCGTCGGCGTAGTACCACTCGGCGCCGAGCTCCGCCTGGTTGGCGTGGTAAGGCTTGAGCAGCGGATTGCCGGAGGTGGCGGCGTTGGTGGTGCCGCTGACTTCCGTGCTGGCGCTCAAGTCGCTGTAGGTGCTACGCGCCATCACACGCGCCACGGCGCCGCGCACCAGCAAATCCTTGCTGACCGAATAAACCGCATTCAAGTTCGGTAGCACGTCGGTATAGCTGCGGCTGACGTTGGCCAGCGAATAATTGCCGGTACCGGTCAAATCCTGGTAGGCCTCCGAGGTCTGGTCGGTCTTGACGATGCGGGCGCCGAAGTCGCCACGCCATTGACCGGTGGCGAAGTCCGCGCGCGCATAGGTAGCGTAGATCTTTTCCTTGATCTTGTAGTACTCGCCCTTCGCTTCCGCATAGACCATGCCCTTGTCGTACATCGGGAAGCCCTTGGAATACGCCAGACCGTCATCCACCCACGCGTACTGCGTCAGCGAGCCTGGATTGGCGGCCTTCTGGCTCAACAGAGGCGAAGCGCCAGTCGAAAGGTCGGCCAGCGAGAACGACTGCCAGCCAGGATTGCCAGGGCCGTCGGTGCCGATGGTGCGGTGGTTCTGCACCGTGGTGTCGCGGAACTTGGCGCCGACTTTGAACGACTTGAAGAAGCCGTTGTTGACGTCCAGCGTCAGGTCGCCCTGCGCATAGTTTTCCTTGGTCTCCATGCGGCGAATCCAGTCGCGCGAGCTTTGCAGCGTCAGCTTGCTCGGATCGAGCGGATTGATGTCCTGGTACTTGACCTCATACGTGTCCGGCGCGATGTTGAAGGTGGTGCGGGTATTCCCGACGAACCAGAAGTTGCGGTCATGGTCGCTGCCGCCCGAACCCTTGGTGGTGCCGGCCTGGCCGTGGAATTTCCAGTTGTCGGCGTCGTAGGTGCCTTCCAGGTCCAGCACTTCCGACTTGATGTAGGACTGGCGGAAGATCGGTTCGAACGACACGCCGCCGGTCGGGCCAACGGTGCCGCCGACCAGCGCCCTGGTGCCGTCGGAGGTGGTGATGAACTTCGGATTGGCGACGGCGATATTGCCGTTCTTGTCCGCCAGTCCGCCCGCTTCCCACAGGTAGTTCTGGTTGCTGTTGTCCATGCTCATGTCCGAGTTCATGTAGTTCAGCGAGATATCGGTGTTGACGTTCGGGCGGGCCTGCAGGGTGATGTCGCCGGTGGTGCGTTTGCGGTCCTGGCGGAAGATCGCCGAGCCGCCGCCCCATGATGCATAAGCGCCCGGCGTGACAACGCCGTTCTGGTCGACGATGTTGTACTTGGTCGAGTCGGTGAAGTTTTCCAGGCCGTCGCGGCGCATGGTGCGCTGCTGGCGGCTGACCGCGACCAGCGCGCCGAAGGTCCTCTGTTCGTTGGTCCAGCTCAGCAAACCGGAGACCTGCGGATCGGTCTTCTTCGGCAGCTTGCTGTAGGTCTCCTCGACCGACACCTGCGCCACCAGCGGTTTCAGTTGCAGCGGCTTGCGGGTCTTGACGATCACCAGGCCGCCGATACTGCCCTCGTCCAGGTCTGCCGACGGGCTTTTGTACACGTCGATGCTGGCCACCAGTTCGGAGGCCAGGATATCGTAGTTGAAGCCACGGCTTTGCGAATCGTTCTTCCACCAATAGCCGGAAGCGACGGCCTGGCCGTTCAACTGGGTCAGGTTCAGGTTCTTGTCGGTGCCGCGCACGAAGATGTCGCGGCCCTCGCCCCAGGTGCGGTCGACGGAGATGCCCGGCACGCGCTGCAGCGAGTCGGCCACGTTCTTGTCCGGGAATTTGCCGACTTCCTCGGCGGTGACGGTGTCGATGACGTTGCCGGAATCGCGTTTCTCAGCCAGGTTGCGCTTCAGGCGTTCGCGGATGCCGCGCACTTCGACGGTTGCGGTGTCGCCGACTGGCGCCGCCTCGCTGGTTTGAGCCGCTTCGGCCGCAACTGGATCCGCCGCATAGGTCTGGTGCGCAAAGCCTCCGCTCAACGCCAGTGCGATCAAGTGAGGTAGTAGTTTTTTCTTAAGTACCGGCTTAGTCATTCAATTCTCCTTGTTTGAAAAATGTAAACCGCATTGATCTCAGACGCTGCGCATCATGCTGCGCGCGGCCGACACCATATTCCCCGGACGCAGGCGGCGTAGCGCCTGTCCCCCTTCGTCAAACACGTGGAAGGCGGTGCTGTCGGCCGAGAAGACGATAGGCTGTCCGATCTCGACGCGACGTTCGCCGTCTCCGCGTATCACCACGTCTTCTGCACCTTCACGACTGACGTAGATGTAATTGGCTTCACCCAGGTGTTCGACCACACTGACCTCGCCTTTGAAAACTTCCGAACCGGCGCGCGATTCGTTGATATGTTCGGCGCGCAGGCCGAGCGTGACTTTCATGCCGGTGCGCAGGCCGCTGCCATCGACGGCGGCGCGCACCGCTTCGCCGCTGGGCAGCAGCACCAGAACGCCGCCGACGCCGGCTTCGGCCACGGTGCCGGCCATCAGGTTCATCTTCGGCGAACCTATAAAGCTGGCGACAAACAGGTTGCGCGGCTGCTGGTACAGGTCCAGCGGCGTGCCGGCCTGCTGGATCTGCCCGTCATGCATGACGACGATCTTGTCGCCCAGGGTCATCGCCTCGACCTGGTCGTGCGTGACGTAGACGATGGTGGCGTCGAGTTGGCGGTGCAGCTTTGCGATCTCCAGGCGGGTTTGCACGCGCAGCGCGGCGTCCAGATTGGAGAGCGGCTCGTCGAACAGGAACAGCCGCGGTTCGCGCACGATGGCGCGGCCGATGGCCACCCGCTGCCGCTGGCCGCCGGACAGCTCGCGCGGCAGGCGTTCCAACAGGTGCTCGATCTTCAGCGTGGCGGCGGCGCGGGTGATGCGCTCCTTGATAGCCGCCTTGCCCTGCCCCGCCACCTTCAGGCCGAAGGCCATGTTCTGGTACACCGTCATGTGCGGATACAGCGCATAGCTCTGGAACACCATGGCGATGCCGCGTTCGGCCGGCGGCAGGTGGTTGACCACCTCGTCGCCGATCGACATGCTGCCGCCGGTGATGTTCTCCAGGCCGCACAGCATCCGCAGCAGCGTCGATTTGCCGCAGCCGGAGGGGCCGACCAGCACCACGAACTCGCCGTGCGCGATATCCAGGTCGATGCCGGCCAGGACATCGGTCTTGCCATCGTAGGATTTACGCAGTTCTTTTAAGCTGACACTTGCCATCACATTCCTCATTCAAATCAAATCAGTGTCGTTCCCGCGCCGGCGGGAACCCATAGAACGCATGCAATCACGCTCAGCATGGATTCCCGCTTTCGCGGGAATGACGGTGGCTACTTCACTGCGCCGGCCGTCAGGCCGCGGATCAATTGACGCGAAAAGACCGCATACAAAATCAGCATCGGAATCACCGCCAGCGACAGCGCCGCCAGCACGGAATTCCAGTCGGTGACGTACTGGCCGATGAACTGCTGCACGCCCAGCGTGACTGTCTTGGTGCGGTCGGACGGCGCCAGGATCAGCGGGAACCACAAATCGTTCCAGGCGGGGATCATGGTGAACACCGCCACCGTCGCAATCGCCGGCCGTATCAGCGGCAGCACCACCTGGAAGAAGATGCGCACTTCGCCGACACCGTCGCAGCGGGCCGCGTCCTTCAACTCCGACGGCACCTGGCGCATGAATTCGGACAGGATCATGATCGCCAGCGGCAGGCCCTGCGCCGTGTACACCAGGATCAGCGCGGCCAGCGTGTTGACCAGGTCCAGCTTGACCATCAGCTCCAGTATCGACACCGTGCCGAGGCGGATCGGGATCATGATGCCGAGGGCGAGGAACAGCGTCAGCACGCGGTTGCCCATGAAGCTGTACTCCGACAGCGCCCACGCCGCCATCGCGCCAAACAGCACGATGCACAGCAGCGCCACCAGCGTGACATACAGGCTGTTGCCGAAGTAGAGCAGGAAGTTGGTGCTGGCCAGTACCTTCTGGAAGCCGATGAAGGTCAGCGACTCCATCGTCGGCAGCGCCAGCGGATCGTCGAAGATGGCGGCGCGGCTCTTGACCGAATTAATCAGGATCAGCGCGATCGGGAACAGCGCCAGCACGGTGTAGGCGATCAGGGTCGCGTGCACCATCAGGCGGCCCAGGTCGAAGCGGCTGGCCAGCGGTACGGGTGGATTCATGGCGCTAGCGGTCATGGCGCGGCCCTCACAGTGCAAAGCGGGTCAGCCTGCGCTGGACACCGACAAAATAGACGCCCACGCCGGCCAGGATCACCAGGAACATCAGCGTGGCGACGGCGGAACCCAGGTAGGCATTGCCGACCTGCGCCTGGTAGCCGAAGAAGGTGCGATAGAACAGCGTGCCCAGGATATCGGTCGAATAATTCGGCCCGGCCAGCGCACCCTTGATCGAGTAGATCAGATCGAAGGCGTTGAAATTGGCGACGAAGGTCAGTATCGTCACCAGCCCGAGCGTCGGATAGATCAGCGGCAGCTTGATCTGCCAGAAGATGCGCAGCGCGCTGGCCCCTTCCACGTGGGCCGCTTCGACGATTTCCTCGGGCACCGCCAGCAGCGCGGCATAGATCAGCATCATCGGCATGCCGATGTACTGCCACACCGAGATCATCGACAGCGTCGCCAGGGCGGTTTCCTCCTGCCCCATCCACGGCGCGAACCAGTCGGCCAGGCCGGCAAAGCCCATCAGCTTCTCGCCCACGCCCCACAGCGGCGACAGGATCAGCTGCCAGATAAAGCCGATGATCACCACCGACAGCAGCGTCGGCAAGAAGATCAGCGTGCGGTAGGTACGGGCGCCGCGCAGCCCTTTCAGGCTAAACAACGTCGCCAGCAGCAGGCCGATTGGGTTCTGCAGCAGCATGTGGATGCAGAAGAATTTGGCGTTGTTGGCCATCGCGTTCCAGAACCCCGCCGACCAATCCGGATCGAGCAGGATGGTGCGGAAGTTATCCAGGCCGACGAAAACCGTCGTGCCATTGTCGTCGGCGCTGAAGAAGCCCTGCGCCAGCGTCTGCACCAGCGGCAGCGCGCTAAACAGGGAGTAGACGCTCACCGCCGGCGCCAGGAACATCAGCAACCGCCAGGGCCGCACCGTATTAACCACGTGTTTCAAGTAAGCCTCCAGAATTCGGGCAAAAAAGAGCCGGCGCCGCGCCCGGCGCCGGCCAAAGGAATCACACAATCAGGGGGAGGGATTGGTGTGATACTACTTTTGCTGTGGCTTGTACCACTTCGCAAAACCGTTTTGCAGCTTGGCCGCCGCGTCCTTCGGGGCCAGCCTGCCGTTCAATACCTGCGCATTCACGTTCCACAACTCGCTTTCCATGCTGGGCTGCCCGCGATTGAGCACCTGGGCGTTGAAGCGTATCGTCGAAGCGCAGCTGCCGCGCCATTCCGCCATCTGCTTGGCCACCGGATCGCGCACCGCGATCAGGTGATGGGACAGCGAGAAGAAACCGGTCACGCGGTTGGTGTAGATGTCCGCGAATTCCTGCGAGCCCACCCAGGCCAGGAATTTGTAGGCATCTTCCTTGTTCTTGGACTTTTTGTTGACGCCAAGGCCGATGTCCATGTGGTCGGAGATGAAGCACGGGTCGCCCGCCTTGCGCACCGGCGGCGCAAACGCGCCCAGCTCCAGGCCCGGCGTCTGGCCGAAGTAAGAGATATCCCAGGAACCGGTCGGATAGATCGCCGCGCGGCCCAGGGCGAACTGGTTCTGGCTGTCGCCGTAGGTTTGGGCGCTGGCGCCCTTGCTGAGGTAAGTGCCCATCCTCTGCTCGAACTGCAAGGCCTCGACGAACGGCGCGTCGGTCAACTTGGCCTTGCCGGAGATAAGCGCCTTGCGGCCCTCCTCGCCGCGCCAGAAATTCGGGCCGATGTTGGTATAAACCATTTGGCTCGATTCCCACTGGTCGGCCGTGCCCAACGCCAGCGGTGCGACACCGCCCTTCTTCAGCGCCTCCAGCACGGCGAAGAATTCAGCGACGGTCTTCGGCGGTTGCAGGTTGAGTCTTTTGAAGATCTTCTTGTTGTATAAGAAGCCGTGGATCACCGAGGCCACCGGCATGCAGAACGTGTCCTTGCCGTCGTCGGTCTGCCAGGCCACGGTTGCAGTGGGCGCGAAGTTCTGCATGCCCGGCTTGCCGTCCAGCTTTTCCAGATGGCCCTTCTTGTAGAGCGACAGCGAGACATCGAACGGACGGCAGGCTATCAGGTCGCCGGCGGTGCCGCCTGCCAAGCGCGCGGCAAGGCTGGAGTCGTACTCGGTGGGCGCGGTCGGCGCGAATTTGACTTCGATGCCGGGATTGCTCTTTTCGAAGGCCGGCAGCAGCACTTTTTCCCACAGCGTCTTATCGTCGACGCGCCAGCTCTCAATCACCAGGGTGCCGGCCTGGGAGGCCTGGGCGGAAAACGTGGCGATCAGCAGAGCGTGGCGAACAATCCGGCGTACTTGCATGGTTGAGTCCCTTTGCATGGCTTTATTTACAACGATGAATTTATTCTAGCATCGGCTTTTCTGTGACAGGCGAGTGAGTTGCCTTACAGAACCAACAGGCTAAGCTATTGAATTCATTGATATAAATTTTCAGCGAGGGATCACTGCATTACATTTCCTTACCGCCGATGGGATGCCAAGGGGATAGGGCGGGGACAGCGCCCCCGTCCTGCAAGGCTTCGTAAGAAATGCTTACATAACTTTACAAAAAGCCTGCGCACCTGTTGTTGGAACGCGGCAGATGCCGTGCAAACGGTCGGCGTACTCCTTAATGAGCAACAGGGAGCCGACGTCGGAATCGAAGACCGAGTACAACCCCTGCTCTTCCTGTGGCGGGTCGCCGACGAAGTCGTTCCCCGGCTTCCACCAGTAATCCCCGTTGGCGGCGCGGCCGGCGCCGCCCCACGCCCAGAAATTGAAGCCGGCGATCGGATCGCCCTTGCTGGCGCGCTGGTAGATGACGTCGAAGACTACGCGGTAGTAGCGGTCGCGGATCTTGGTGGTGGCCTTGATGCTGAACGACGGCCCGTCGCGGTCCAGCCCAAACTCTTCCAGCACGATAGGCTTGTTCAGCTTCTTCGCCAGTTCGATGTGCGTGTTCAGGTAGTCGCGGCTCTTGGCAATGGCGCCGTCCCAGCTGCCGGTTGGGTTCTTCGAATCGAACCAGCCCCAGTTCTTGGGCCAGAGGTGATAGGTCAGGTAGTCGATATTGCTGGTGCGGTGAGCGTCCAGGTAGAGCTGCGCATCCTGCGCCGAGCCGACCACGCCCTCGCTGCCGCTGCTGACCATGTGGTTCTTGTCCAGGCTATGAATATAGCCTGCCGTTTCGTCTATCCATTTGACGTAGACCGCCCTTTCCTTCGGCGTTACCCGGCTGGTGCCAGGACGCGGCTCGTTCGCCAGCTGCCACGCCATGATGCTGGCATCCTCGGAGTAAGGCTTGCCGGTGACGGTGTTGACGCGCTTGACGATCCTGGCGATCACGTTGCGGTACTCGGCTTGCGAGGCGGCGCTGCGATAGAAGGCGGCGGTACTGGTCAGGAAGCCGTCGAAGTCCTTGGTGACGTTGGGGTCCAGCGCCGGCGTGCCTTCGAACCAGTTCAGGTACTGCGTCATGCCGCCGGACCATTGCCAGAAGTTGTTCAGGTAGAGCACCACCGTCATATCGCGCTTGGCGACTTCCGCCATCAGGAAGTCCAGGCCGACCAGCAGCTCTTCGTCGTACTGGCCCGGCGCCGCCGTCGTTGCGGGGCTGACCGCGCTCTTGATGTCCGTCTTTTCCGACACGGCCAGCACCCGCAGGTTGTTGATGCCCAGCGCGCGCATATTGTCCAACTCCTTCAGCAGGCGGGCGCGCTCGCCCACACCGCCGGCCGAGCCGAGATAGCCGCCGTACCAGAAATTGGCGCCGACGATGTAGTAGGCCTGGCCCTTGCGGGCGAAGTGCGTCTTCCTGGCGCTGACGAAATCGCCGTGGGCGTCGGCCGCGCCAACCATGCCGCAAGCGCCCAGCATCAGTGCGGCGGCGTAGAATTTGAGTAGTCGTTTCATGGTCTATTTTGCGGAGTACATGCCGGCGTACTTCACGCCGAAATAGAGAATAAAGGTGTAGCAGGCGGCCGGCACGAAGAACGACCATTGCAGGCCTATCGAATCAGCCAAAATGCCTTGCGCGAACGGCACGACCGCGCCGCCGACGATGGCCATGCACAGGATGCCGGAGCCCTGGCCGGTCTGCTTGCCCAGCTTGTGCAGCGCCATGCTGAAGATGGTCGGGAACATGATGGAGTTGAACAGGCCTACCGCGATGATGCTCCACATGGCGACCGCGCCGCTGCCGAAGATGGCGGCCAGGATCAGCGCGATCGACGCCGCCGAGTTGAAGGCCAGCGCCTTGCCCGGGCTGACATAACGCATCACGCCGAAGCCGATGAAGCGGCCGATCATGGCGCCGCCCCAGTAGTAGCTGACGTAATGCGCGGCGGCGCCGGCCGGCAGGCTGGCGATATTCGACTCGCCGAGGAAGTTAATCAGGAAGCTGCCGATGCTGACTTCTCCGCCCACGTATAGGAAGATGCCGATCGCTCCCAGCACCAGGTGGCGATGCGCCAGCACGGATTTCTCAACCGTGGAGATAACGCCCGCCTCCTCTTCCGCGTGGGTCATCTTCGGCAGGCGCACCAACGCGAACAGGATGGCCAGCGCCAGCAGCGCGGCGGCCAGCGCCAGATACGGGCCTTGCACGGCGGCCGCCTCCTCGGCCTTGGTCTTGACCAGGTTCGCCACCGCAGGCGCGCCCTCGGACAGGATCAGGATGCCGCCCAGTGTCGGGGCGATGGTGGTGCCCAGAGAATTGAAGGCCTGGGTCAGCGTCAGGCGGCTCGATGCGGTGGCCGGCGCGCCCAGCACCGTCACATACGGATTGGCCGCCACCTGCAGGATCGTGATGCCGCTGGCGAGCACAAAGAAAGCCAGCAGGAACAGCGCGTAGCCGTTCATCGACGCCGGATAGAACAGCGCGCAACCGCCGGCCGCCAGTACCAGGCCGCTGACCGCGCCGCGCTGGTAGCCGATGCGCTTGATCAGCATCCCGGCCGGCAGCGAAACGATGAAGTAGGCGCCGAAGAAGCAGAACTGCACCAGCATCGCCTGCACATAATTAAGGGTGTAAATCGATTTCAGATGCGGGATCAGCACGTCGTTTAGCGACGTTAGCAGGCCCCACATGAAGAACAGCAGCGTGATGATGACCAGCGGGACGGTGTTGCTGGTCCCCTCCTGGTCCGTTTGGCCTTGGCGACGCATAGCTGCCGATGCAACGTGTTCCATAAATCTGTCTCCCGTATGGATGGTTTTTATATTAATGAAAAAGATTCTGCATGGGCGCCATCCGGTGGTCAAACATCTGCCGCATTTCGGCCGCAGTTTAGCCACCTTCACTAAACACGCCGATATAGGCGCGACGCCGCCGTTGCGGCGCAGCGCAAGGCTAAAACTGGCATGTTTAGTAAATTGCGCTAAACTTTTCGGGAAAGTCATCTACTTGTTTGACCGGGCGTGGACGCTTATGCAAGACTGCGTTCATACAGAATCCTGCCGACGGCCCCGCCGCGAGCAGTTTCATAAAGATACTTGGAGGGTAGATGGGCAATGCCACGAATGCCGCCGGAGTGACGATACGGGATATCGCCCGTGTCGCCGGAGTGTCCGCCGGGACCATCTCGCGGGCGCTGAAGAATGAACCCGGACTGACCGAGGCCACCCGCCAGATGGTGCTGGAAGCGGCGCGGGAACTGGGCTACGATTTTTGCAAGCTGCGGCCTAAGCGCCTGCGGCGGCTGACCTTCCTGCTGCACCGCCAGCACAACACCGCGTCGAGCAGCCCGTTCTACTCGCCGGTGCTGCACGGCGCCGAGGAAGCCTGCCGCAAGCAGGGCATCGTGCTGTCGTTCATGGCGGTCGGTCCGGCGGACGGTTTGATCGACCAGATACGCATGCATGCGCCGGACGGCATTGTCTGCGCCGGCTTCTTCGAACCGGAGACCTTGAGCGCCCTGCGCTCGACCGGCAAGCAGCTGGTGCTGATCGATATGCAGCTGCGCGGCTACAGCTCCGTCAACCCGGACAATATGATGGGTGGCTACCTGGCCACCAAGCACCTGATCGACACCGGCCGCACCCGTGTGGGCTTCATCTCCGGTCCGCTGTCGCACTACAGCATCCGCGAGCGCGCACGCGGCTACCGTCAGGCGCTGTTTGAAGAAGGCATCCTGGCCGATCCGCGCCTGGAAGCGGGACTGCCGGACGGCGTGGACCTGGAAACCGGCGCCTGGGAAGCGATGGAGAAGCTGCTGTCGCTGCCCCATCCGCCCGATGCGGTGTTCTGCTACAACGACAGCGCCGCGCTGGTGGCGATGCGCTGCTGCCTGGCCAAGGGTTTGAAGGTCCCGCACGACATCGCCATCGTCGGCTTCGACGACATCGCGACCGCCGTACTGGGGCATCGTCCGCTGACGACGCTGCGCATCGACAAGAAGGCGTTGGGCGCGCTGGGCGTGGAACTGCTGCTCAGCGGGCAGCAGGAAGAGGCAGTAGAAAAGATCGCGCCGGTGGAGTTGATCGTCCGTGCCAGCACCGTGTTCGACGGGTGGCGCATACAGAAATAATTTTTACAGAACAGGCTTTGCCGCAGGGCGTACGGTTCGCAGGAATCGTATGCGGGGGCTGCTGCGCGCCTGAAAAACATACAGTGCCTGCCCTACAAGGCGGCCTGCTTTTCAACCCACAAACGGACCTGACGATGGTACCAGATTTTCAATCCCGCGCAACGCTGCTGAACCACATACGCCACACCAAGCACTTCTACGACGACCGCTGCGTGGACCCCAGCGGCGGCTTCTATCACTTCTACAAGGATGATGGAACGGTCTACGACGCGCACACCCGCCACCTGGTCAGCAGCACGCGCTTCATCTTCACGCACGCGATGGCTTGGCGCCAGTTCGGCGAAGCGGGCGACCAGCAGCGCCTGCGCCACGGCCTGGAGTTCCTGCGCACGGCGCACCGCAACGCCGACACCGGCGGCTACGCGTGGCAGCTGGACTGGAACAACGGCGCCGGCCTCGTCAGCGACGGCACCAACCACTGCTACGGACTGGCCTTCGTGCTGCTGGCCTACAGCCACGCGCTGATGGCCGGCGAGACCCAGGCACGTGTATGGATCGCCGAGACCTACGCCCTGATGGAACGCCGCTTCTGGCAATCCACGCACGGCCTGTACGCCGACGAAGCCAGCGCCGACTGGACTTTCCTGGCGCCCTATCGCGGCCAGAACGCCAATATGCACGCCTGCGAAGCGCTGATCGCCGCCTTCGAGGCGACCGGCGAACGCGCCTACCTGCTGCGCGCCGAAACACTGGCCCGCAACATCACGCAACGCCAGGCCGCGCTGTCCGATAACCTGATCTGGGAGCACTACCACGCCGACTGGTCGGTCGACACCGAATACAACCGCCACGACAAGAGCAACATCTTCCGTCCGTGGGGCTACCAGCCGGGCCACCTGACCGAGTGGGCCAAGCTGCTGCTGCTGCTGGAGCGCCACGGCGCACAGCTGGAAGGCGGCAGCAACTGGCTGCTGCCGCGCGCCGTCGAGCTGTTCGACGCGGCGCTGGCCAAGGCCTGGGACCACGAGCACGGCGGCATCTACTACGGCTTCGCGCCGGACGGCAGCATTTGCGACGATCTCAAATACTTCTGGGTGCAGGCCGAAAGCCTGGCCACCGCGGCGCTGCTGGCCGCGCGCACCGGCGAAGCGCGCTACTGGACCTGGTACGACAAGATCTGGGCATACAGCTGGGGGCATTTCGTCGACCACCGGCACGGCGCGTGGTATCGCATCCTCGGCGCGGACAACAGCAAGCTGACCGACGAGAAGAGCCCCGCCGGCAAGGTGGACTATCACACCATGGGCGCCTGCTACGAAGTGCTCAACGTATTGAAGGACTGAGAATGACGGCCTTTCCGGTATTCGTGGCGGCAGGCGAAGCGCTGACCGACATGATCGTGCAGGACCCGCAACAGCAGCATTGGTTTAGCCAGGTGGGCGGTTCGACCTGGAACGTGGCGCGCACCATGTCCAGGCTGGACGTGCCGACCGCTTTCGCTGGCGCCATCAGCCGCGACGTTTTCGGCGACGCGCTGTGGCAGGCCAGCGAGGCCGCGCGGCTCGACCTGCGCTTCCTTCAACGTAGCGACAAATCGCCGCTGCTGGCGATCGTGCACCGCACCGATCCGCCGGCCTACTTCTTCGTCGGCGACGACAGCGCCGATTTGCAGTTCGACGCGGCGGCGCTGCCGGATGGCTGGCGCGCGCACTGCAAATGGGCGCACTTCGGCGGCATAAGCCTGGCGCGTCAACCCTTGGCGGACAAGCTGGTGGCGCTGGCCGCGCAGCTGAAACAGGAAGGTGTGCGCGTCAGCTATGACCCGAACTTCCGCCTGCTGATGGACCAGCGCTACGACGCCACGCTGCGCCGCATGACTGAGCTGGCGGACGTCATCAAGGTGTCGGAAGAAGATCTGGAAGGCCTGTTCCGCACCACCGATATCGAGGCCGCCTTTGCCACGCTGCGCAGCTGGAATCCCACCGCCACCTGGCTGTACACCAAGGGCGGAGCCGGCGCATCGCTGCACGTCGGCGACCAGGCGTGGCACCTGCCCGCACCGCCGATCGTCGTGGTCGACACCGTCGGCGCCGGCGACGCCAGCATCGCGGCGCTGGCGTGGAGCATGATGCATCGCCCGCAAAACCGGCCAATACAGCATCTGCAGTTTGCCGTGGCTGCCGGCGCAGCCGCCTGCCTCGCTGCTGGTGCGTCGCCACCGTCGCTGGCGCAGATCGAGGCGCTGCTGCCGTAAGAATTTAGCATGGGGACCGTCATACGGTTGTCATACAACACCGATAAGATTGCGGGTTTTATATCATCCCTCTTCTTTAGGTTCTCATGCACCCGACTACCATCTTCGCCAAATCCCGTTTGCACCTGGCCCTCGCGGCCGCCGGCCTGTGCGCGCTGCACGGCGCGGCGTTCGCCACAGAAGACAGCGGCGAAGGCGCGCTGTCCAAGGTCGTCATCAAGGCGACGGTGGAAAAGAAAAAACTGGGTGACAGCGTCAGCGGCGGTGCACTGGGACGCAAGTCCGAACTCGATACGCCCTTCTCCACCAAGGCCGTCAGCAGCGACGAAATCGAAGACCGCCTGGCCACCAGCATCTCCGAAGTGCTGAAGTACGACGCCTCGGTCACCGCCATCAGCCCACCGATCAGCACCCACCCGGCCACCATCCAGATGCGTGGCCTGCGCCTCGATGACCTGAACGGCTACAAAGTCAACGGCCTGGCCAATGTCAACCGCGGCACCGAAATGCCGCTGGAGATGTTCGAGAGCGTGGAAGTGCTGAAGGGCCTGACCGGCTTTATGTACGGCTTCGGTTCGCCGGGCGGCATCGTCAACTACGTCAGCAAGCGCCCCACCACCGACAAGAGCTTCAGCGCGGCGCTGGGCTACCAGGAAGGCGGCGCAATCAAGGAACATATCGACACCGGCGGCCGACTGGGCGACGAAGGCGGCTTCGGCTACCGTCTGAACCTGTTGCACGAAGACGGCGGCGTACAGGAAGAAAGCGGCTCCATCAAGCGTAACGCTGCGGGCATCAACCTGGAATGGCGCGTCAACAACGACATGGCGATCACCTACGATGCGATCTACCAGCGCCGCAAAAGCGTGGGCGGCACCGATGTGGTGATCTCGCCCTTGTACGTGGTGCCGAAGCCGATCGCCGGCGACAGTAAATTGAACAGCATCGGCGCCGGCAGCGACGTCGAATTCGCACTGTCCACCGTCGGCCTGGAATATCGCCTGAGCCCTGAATGGATGGCGGAACTGTCGTACCGCACCTCGAACTCGACCCGCGTCTACAAGAAGGACCAGTACTACATCACCAGCAACAAGGGCGAGTACAAGGACCGCGTCACCTCCGAGCTGCATGGCTACCACTTCGACCAGGCGCAGGCCAGCTTTGAAGGCAAGGTCAACGCCTTCGGCCTGGCGCACGAAATTGTCGCCGGCGTGACCTCGCAGAACCTGTCGTCGACCTCCTCCGCGGTGACGCCGAAAACCTATATGGGCACCGGCAACCTGTATGCGCCGACCATCATCAACGTCGGCGGCATCAACTGGAGCGGCGGCACTTACCGCGACGAAGCGACCCGCCAGGAAGCGGTCTTCGCCAGCGACACCGTCAAGCTGACCGACAACTGGTCGGTGCTGGCCGGCGCCCGCTACACCCGCTACGACGACAACGCCTATTCCACCAAGGGCGCCGTCGTCGCCAACTACCCGGCGCAGCGCACCACGCCGACCGTGGCGCTGATGTACAAGCCGGCCGCCGGCACCACCGTCTACGGCAGCTACGTCGAGGCGATGGAGCAGGCTTCCAGCGCACCGACGTCCACCGTCAACGCCAACCAGACCTTCGCCCCGCTCAAGAGCAAGCAGGCCGAAGTCGGCATCAAGACGGAGCGCAGCTTCTGGAACGCCAGCGCGGCGCTGTTCCACATCAAGCGCGGCGCACAGTACACCAACGCCGGCAACATCTTCGTGGCCGACGGCGAGACCAAATACCAGGGCGTGGAATTCAACACTGTGGTGCAGGCCACCAAGAACCTGTCGATCGAAGGTGGCCTGATGCTGCTCGATGCGACGCTGGAAAACGCCGCCGCAGGCTACAGCGGCAAACGCGCCGTCGGCGCCCCGCGCCGCCAGGCTTCGGTGCAGGCGACCTGGCGCGACGTGCTGCCAGGCCTGGCGCTGCATGCCGGCACCCAGTACCTGGGCGAGCTTCCGATGGATGCGGTCAACGTCAACACGCTGCCGGCCTACACGCTGTTCGATGCGGGCTTCAACTACCGTCACCGCTACTTCGGCAAGATGGTCAGCGTGCGGGCCAACATCTCGAACATCGCCAACCGCAAATACTGGACCTACTACCAGGAGAACTACCTGAACGTCGGCTCGCCCCGTACCGCCAGCGTGAATGTTCGCGTAGACTTCTAAGCCATGAAACCACCACGCCTTGCGGCAGGCGCCGCGCTGTCCCTGTTGATGTTGAACGCCGTCGGCGAGCAGTTTTATCAAACCAAGACGCCGTATCAACCGCAGCAGGCCGGCGCCAGCTACGAAGCACCGCCGCAGGGCTACAGTGCGGTCTACACCCAGCTGCTGGCGCGGCATGGGTCGCGCGGCTTGAGCAGCATGAAGACCGACCTGGCGCTCTACAAGCTGTGGCAGTTGGCCAGCAAGGAGAAAGCCTTGACGCCGCTGGGCGCCCATCTCGGCGACGACCTGCTGCAAATGATGAGGGCCAACGCCTTGCTGGGCTACGGCGTGGCCGGCATCACCAAGCCGGGCTACGGCAACGAGACCATGCAGGGTGTGACGGAGCACAAGCAGCTCGCCGAGCGCATGTACCAACGCTTGCCGCAACTGTTCCGCAGCGCAGCCGCCGGCGCAGAGCCTCGCCAGATCCTGTTGCTCACTTCAGGCAAGGACCGCGCCGTCGACAGCGGCGACTACTTCGCCGGATCGCTGCTCGCGCAGCAGCCCAATCTGCAGGCGCTGATCGTGCGCCCGCCATCGTTGGCGCCGCGCGCCAAAACGAATCACGACGGCCGCCCGGCGGGCACCGACCGCTTCCTGCTCTACTTCCACAAACTGAGCGCGAAACAGGACCTGGTGGCCGACGACAGCGATCCGCTGCGTGCCACCTACCTGGCCAGCCAGGAATACCAGGCCTGGGCCAAGAGCGACGAACTGCGCGCGCGTGAAGCCGCCGTTCTGGTGCAGCCGCAAGTGGCGGCTGCCGCCAAGGCGGTACTGGGGCGCCTGTTCACGCCGGCGTTTGTCGAAGGATTGGATCAGGGCCGCTACAGCGCCGCCAATACCGGCACCTACAGCTACACCAGCGCGGACCAGCAGTTCACCAACAAGCTGACCGGCGATGGCGACACCGACATCAAATCCTCCGTCGATGCCGCACAGGCGCTCTACGAACAGTACGCGGCGGCGGCCGACATGAAGGCCGAGCTGAAAGCCGACTTCACCCGCTACATGCCGGCGCAGCAGGCGGCGGTGTTCGCCGCCACCGAGGACGCCATCGCCTTCTACAGCAAGGGTCCCGGCATCAGCGAGAACGGCGACGTCAACTACCGCATGGCGCAAACGCTGCTGAACGATTTCTTCGGCGAGGTGGACGCCATCGCCAGGGGCGATCTGTCGCATGCCGCCAAGCTGCGCTTCGCCCACGCCGAAATCGTCATCCCGATGGCGGCCATCCTCGGCCTGTCCGGCATGTCCGAACAGCTGCCACGCGCAGTGTCGTACAGTTACAGTAACAGCAGCTGGCGCGGTCACGCGGTCGCGCCGATGGCGGCCAATATCCAGTGGGATGTCTACACCAATGACCAGGGCCGCACGCTGGTCCGCATGCTGTACAACGAGAAGGAAGCGGACTTCAAGCGCGGCTGCGACCGCGCGAAGATCGCCCCGGCCAGCCACTACTACGACTACGCCGCCCTGCGCGCCTGCTATATGCCGAAGTGACGATGATGTAAATTTGTCATTTACACCATCCCAAAAGGCCAGCAGCTGCCGAAAACACAACATCCGATTCAATTCGTTGCGAGACTGTCGTTTTTATAGTGATAGACTTGGTAGGTCTTTTCATATTATGAGAGGCTTACCCCATGAATCAGATGACGAGGCGTCAGTTCCTTCGGGTGACTGGCGCGACCATCGCGGGTTCGAGCATCGCGCTCCTCGGCTTCGCGCCGGCATCGGCCCTGGCCGAAGTCCGGCAGTACAAGCTGGCGCGCAGCACCGAAACCCGCAACACCTGCCCCTACTGCTCCGTAGGCTGCGGCATCCTGATGTACGGCCTGGGCGACGGCGCCAAGAACGCCAAGGCCAGCATCATCCACATCGAGGGCGACGCCGACCACCCGGTCAACCGCGGCACGCTGTGCCCCAAAGGCGCGAGCCTGATCGATTTCATCCACTCCGAAAACCGCCTGCTGGTGCCAGAGTACCGCGCGCCCGGCGCCACCGAGTGGAGCAAGATGTCCTGGGACGACGCGCTGACCCGCATCGCCAAGTTGATGAAGGCCGATCGTGACGCCAATTTCATCGACAAGACGGCGGACGGCAAGACCGTCAACCGCTGGACCACCACCGGCATGCTGTGCGCGTCGGCCAGCACCAACGAAGTAGGCTACCTGACCCATAAAACCATGCGCAGTCTGGGCATGCTGGCATTCGACAATCAAGCACGCGTATGACACGGTCCGACGGTGGCAGGTCTTGCCTCGACATTTGGACGTGGTGCGATGACGAATCACTGGGTGGACATCAAGAACGCCGATGTCATCCTGGTCATGGGCGGTAACGCGGCAGAAGCACACCCTTGCGGCTTTAAATGGGTCACGGAAGCGAAGGCACATCGCGGCGCCAAGTTGATCGTGGTCGATCCGCGCTTTACCCGTACCGCTTCGGTGGCGGACTACTACGTCCCTACCCGCACCGGCGCGGACATCGTCTTCCTCGGCGGGATCATCAACTACCTGCTCACGAACGACAAGATACAGCACGAGTACGTCCGCAACTACACGGACATGCCCTTCATCGTCCGCGAGGACTTCGCCTTCAACGACGGCCTGTATTCGGGCTGGGACGAAAAGGCCGGCAAGTACACCGACAAGAGCAGCTGGAACTACGAGATGGGCGACGACGGTTTCGCCAGGATCGACGCCACGCTCGAACACCCGCGCTGCGTGTACCAGCTGATGAAGAAGCACTACGCGCGCTACACGCCGGCGATGGTGGAAAAGGCCTGCGGCGTGCCGCCGGAGAAGTTCCTCAAAGTCGCAGAAATGCTGGCATCGACCGCCGTTCCTGGCCGCGCAGCGACCATCCTGTATGCGCTGGGCTGGACCCAGCACTCCACCGGCGCCGAAACGCTGCGCACCGGCGCCATGATGCAGCTGCTGCTGGGGAACATCGGCATCGCCGGCGGCGGCATGAACGCGCTGCGCGGCCATTCCAACATCCAGGGCCTGACCGACCTCGGACTGCTCTCCAACCTTCTGCCGGGCTACATGACGCTGGCCGGCGAGGCGGAACAGGACTTCGACGCCTATATCGCCAAACGCGCCCTCAAGCCGCTGCGTCCGGGCCAGTTAAGCTACTGGAGCAACTACAAGAAATTCCATGTCAGCTTGATGAAATGCTGGTGGGGCGACGCGGCCAACGAGAACAACCAGTTCGGCTACCACTACCTGCCCAAGCTGGACAAGCCCTACGACATGATGCAGGCCTTCGAGCTTATGCATCAAGGGAAGATGAACGGCTACATCTGCCAGGGCTTCAACATCCTGGCCTCGGCGCCGGACAAGCAGAAGATCACGGAAGCCTTGTCCAAGCTGAAGTTCCTGGTGGTGATGGATCCCCTCGCGGTGGAGACGGCGGAGTTCTGGCGTCCGTTCGGCGAGTTCCACCAGGTCGATCCGACCAAGATCCAGACCGAGGTGTTCCGCCTGCCGACCACCTGCTTCGCCGAGGAACGCGGCTCGCTGGTGAGCTCCTCGCGCGTGCTGCAATGGCACTGGCAAGGGGCCGACGGTCCGGGGCAGACCAAGAGCGACCTGGAGATCATGTCCGGCATCTTCGTGCGCATCAAAAAGGCCTACCAGGCGGACGGCGGAAAATTCCCCGATCCGATCGTCAACCTGACCTGGCCTTACGCCAAGCCGTACAGCCCGACGCCGGAAGAGCTGGCGATGGAGTACAACGGCAAGGCGCTGAAGGAGCTCACCGATCCGAAGGACCCGGCGAAGGTCATCCTGAAGAAAAACGAGCAGGTGGCCGGCTTCGCGCAGTTGCGCGACGACGGCAGCACGGCTTGCGGCTGCTGGATCTTCGCCGGCTGCTGGAGCGCCGCCGGCAACCAGATGGGACGACGCGACAACTCCGACCCGAGCGGCATCGGCCAGACGCTGAACTGGGCGTGGGCCTGGCCGGCAAACCGCCGCATCCTGTACAACCGCGCCTCGTGCGACCCGAAAGGCAAGCCGTGGGATCCCACCCGCAAGCTGGTGGGCTGGAACGGCACCAACTGGGCCGGCGCCGACGTCCCCGACTTCAAGGCCGACGAGCCGCCGGAAAACGGCATGGGCCCATTCATCATGCTGGCGGAAGGCGTGGCGCGCTTCTTCTCGCGCGATGCGATGGCCGAGGGTCCCTTCCCCGAGCACTACGAGCCGTTCGAGTCGCCGATCGGCCACAACCCGCTGCATCCGACCAATGCGCGCGCGACCAGCAATCCGGCCGCCCGCATATTCCCGAACGACCGGGCCAAATTGGGCAAGGCGGCGGAGTTCCCGCACGTGGCCACCAGCTACCGGCTGACGGAGCACTTCCACTACTGGACCAAGCACGCGCGCCTGAACGCCATTATCCAGCCGGAGCAATTCGTCGAGATCGGCGAGGAACTGGGCAAGGAGCTCGGCGTGGCGCACGGCGACCGCGTCAAGGTCAGCTCCAGGCGCGGGCACATCGTGGCCAAGGCCGTGGTGACCAAGCGTATCAAGGCGCTCATCATCGACGGCAAGAAAACCCACCAGGTCGGACTGCCGATACACTTCGGGTTCAAGGGAGTCACCAAACCGGGCTACCTGATCAACACCCTCACGCCGACGGTTGGTGACGGCAATTCACAGACACCGGAATTCAAGTCCTTCCTGGTGAAAGTGGAAAAAGCATGACGGCCCGAGGAGAATGACCATGGCACTACAATCCCTTGATATCAAGCGCATGTCGGCGACGACGGTGCAGGAACCGGTGGCGCGCACGCCGGTCACCGGCACCGTCGCAAAATTGATCGACGTCTCGAAGTGCATAGGCTGCAAGGCCTGCCAGACCGCCTGCATGGAATGGAACGACCTGCGCGACGACATCGGCGAGACCACCGGCGTGTACGACAATCCGATCGACCTGACGCCGCAATCGTGGACCGTGATGCGGTTCTCGGAACACGAGACCAACGACGGCAACCTCGAATGGCTGATCCGCAAGGACGGCTGCATGCACTGCGAGGACCCCGGCTGCCTGAAGGCCTGCCCCGCGCCGGGCGCCATCGTCCAGTACACCAACGGCATTGTCGACTTCCATCAGGAGAACTGCATCGGCTGCGGCTACTGCGTGGCCGGCTGTCCGTTCGACGTGCCGCGCATCTCGAAGAAGGACGATCGCGCCTACAAGTGCACGCTCTGTTCGGACCGCGTCGCGGTGGGACAGGAACCGGCCTGCGTCAAGACCTGCCCGACCGGCGCCATCGTCTTCGGCACCAAGGAGGACATGAAGGAGCACGCGGCGGAACGCATCGAGGACCTGAAGTCGCGCGGCTACGCCAACGCCGGCCTGTACGACCCGGCAGGCGTCGGCGGCACGCACGTGATGTATGTGCTGCACCACGCGGACCAACCGGGCCTGTACCACGGCCTGAAGGCCAATCCGAGCATCAGCCCGATGGTCGGACTGTGGAAGGGCTTGACCAAGCCCCTGGCGCTGGCCGGCATCGCCGTCACCGCGCTGGCGGGATGGTTCCACTATTCGCGGGTCGGTCCGAATGAGGTCAGCAAGGAAGAGGAAGCCGAGGCGCTGCACGAGGCCAACCGCATCCGGGAGAGCGAAAAATGAGCACGCCAAATCGCGACAAGGACGGCAACCCGCTGATCGAGCGCTATACGCCCAATGAGCGCAGCAACCACTGGGTGACGGCCACCTGCTTCATTCTGCTGGCGGTGTCCGGGCTGGCGATGTTCCATCCGGCGACGGCGTGGCTGGCCGTATTCCTGGGCGGCGGGCAGTGGACCCGCATCCTGCATCCGTTTATCGGGCTGGTGATGTTTGTGTCGTTCGCGCTGCTGGTGATGCGCTTCTGGCATCACAACAAGTTCGAGCCGGGCGACAAGCAATGGCTGGATCAAATCGGCGACGTGGTCAACAACCGCGAAGACAAGCTGCCCAGGGTGGGCCGCTATAACGCTGGGCAGAAGCTGCTGTTCTTTGTGCTGATCTTCTGCATGTGCGCACTGCTGCTGTCTGGCGTGGTGATCTGGCGGGCGTACTTCGCGTTCTACTTCCCGATCGAGGTTGTGCGCTTCGCCGCGCTGCTGCACGCCTTCTGCGCGTTCGTGATCATCTGCGCCATCGTGGTCCACATTTATGCGGGCTTGTGGGTGAAAGGTTCGATCGGCGCGATGGTGCGCGGCACCGTGACTTACGGGTGGGCGCGCAAGCATCACCCGCGCTGGTTCGAAGAGGTCGCCCGAAAATCGCGTGATTAGCTCAGCAATTTAGGATTAGAATGGTCCCCGGGCCGGCGGCTCCGTCGCCGCCGGCAATCTGGGAGACATCTTGGTACAACGTCTGCTTGCACCCGGCGAGATCGAAGCGCTCGATCACAACGCCATTCCGCGCCTGCTGCTGCCGCAGCCGCGCAGCCTGTTCTCCGCGCGCGCCGCCCGCCTGCGCCAGCTTGCCAAAAATGACATCAAAGGTATCCCCGTCGGCGAAACGCTGCGCGGCTACCTGCTGCTGATGGCGGCGCTGGTCGACGCGCAGGCCGCCGTGGCGCTCTCCCTTCCGGCAGAGGCCTTCGCCCTGCCCGACGCCGCCGACATCGACGTCTCGCTCGAACACAATATGCCGCCGTTGCCGGTCAGCGGCGCGCGGCCGCCGTCGTGGCGCGCGGTGTTCGACACCCTGCTCGATCAACTCGACCCGCTGGCGGAAGGCCAGCCGCAGATCGCCGCCGTGCTGGCCGAACTGCGCTCGCTCGATAGCGCGGAACTGGAAGGCTGCGCCGACGCGGTGCTGTCGGAGCTCACCGACGGCGTGAATCCGCTGCACGCGCCTTTCGTAGCGGCGGCGTTGCAAGTCATGTGGAGCATGCGCGCCGGCCAGCTGGACGCGCAGCGCGTGCAGCCGCTGGTGACCAACACGCTGTGCCCCGTATGCGGCGCACACCCGGTGGCCAGCGTGATCCGCATCGGCGGACAATCGCAGGGGTATCGCTACCTGCAGTGCAGCTGCTGCGCCAGCGAATGGCATATGGTGCGGGTCAAGTGCTCGTGCTGCGAGCATACGGCGCGCATCGCCTACCAGAGCATCGAGCCGGCCGACGCGGCCGACGCGGCGCCGGAGATCGTCAACAAGGCCAACGACCCAAGCAAGGTGGCGCGCGCCGAAACCTGCGACGACTGCCGTACCTACCGCAAGATCTTCAACCAGGAGCATGACTACAACGTCGAACCGCTGGCCGACGACCTGGCCAGCCTGGCGCTGGATCTGTTGGTGGGCGAAGCCGGCTACGCCCGCGCCAGTGGCAATCCTCTGCTTTGGTTCAACGCCGAATGAGCGACGACATCGCAGACATGGGCACCACGGTCGCAGCGGGAGCCATCCACCTCCCGGCCGTCCACCTGATCCTGTCCGATGCCGCTTGCGCACCGCTGATCGCCGAGTACGGCCGCGTGCAGACGCTGGAAGCCGCCCGCCTGCTGCTGGCCGAACTACGCGGCATGATGCTGGCCAGCCGGCGCGACGGCATGCCGGCAGCTGGCGACACTTCCCTTCCGGCCCTGCTGGCGATGCTGGCCGAACGCCTGCGCGACAGCAACCGTTCGCCGCTGCGCCCCGTCTTCAACCTTACCGGCACAGTCCTGCACACCAATCTTGGCCGCGCCCTGCTGCCCGACAGCGCGGTGCAGGCCGTGGCCGAAGCGCTGCGCTGGCCGATGAACCTGGAGTGGGACATCGACACCGGCAAGCGCGGCGACCGCGACAACCTGATCGAAGACCTGCTGCTGGAACTGACCGGCGCCGAAGCGGCCACCATCGTCAACAACAACGCGGCCGCCGTGCTGCTGATGCTGAACGCGATCGCACAAGGCAAGGAGGTCATCGTCTCGCGCGGCGAGCTGGTGGAAATCGGCGGCGCCTTCCGCATCCCGGACATCATGACCCGCGCCGGCGCCGTGCTGCGCGAAGTGGGCAGCACCAACCGCACGCACCTGAAGGACTACGCCGAAGCGGCCGGCCCGCAGACCGCGCTGATGATGAAGGTCCATTGCAGCAACTACGCCATCACCGGTTTTACCAAGAGCGTCGAGCTGCCGGAGCTGGCGCCGCTCGCGAAGCAGCACGCCATACCGCTGGCGGTGGACCTGGGCAGCGGCACGCTGGTCGACCTGGAACAATACGGCCTGCCGCACGAAACGACGGTACGCGAAACCATCGCCGGCGGCGCCGACCTGGTCACCTTCAGCGGCGACAAGCTGCTGGGCGGTCCGCAGTGCGGCATCATCGTCGGCCGTGCCGATTTGATCGCGCAGATCAAGAAGAATCCGCTCAAGCGCGCGCTACGCGTCGGCAAACTCACGCTGGCGGCGCTGGAGCCGGTGCTTGCGCTGTACCGCGCGCCGGACCTGCTGCCCGAACGCCTGACCACACTCAAGCTGCTGACCCGCCCCGCCGCCGCCATGCGCGAGCTGGCGCAGGCGTTGCTGCCGCAGTTGCAGGCGGCGCTGGGCGCCGGTTATGAAGTCAGCAGCGAGCCGGTGATGAGCCAGATCGGCAGCGGCGCCCTGCCCGTCGATCAGCTGCCCAGCCACGGCCTGGTGATACGCGCGGCCGCTGCGGGACGCATCAGCAACGCGCTGGGCGTGCTGGAGCGACGCCTGCGCGCATTGCCGCTGCCGGTGATCGGCCGCGTAGCGCAGGATGCCTTGTGGCTGGACCTGCGCTGCCTGGACGACCACCAGCGCCAGCGCTTCACCGAGCAACTGGCGCTGCTGGCCGTATGATCGTCGGCACGGCAGGCCACATCGACCACGGCAAGACCACGCTGACGCGCGCGCTCACCGGGGTCGACACGGACCGGCTGAAGGAGGAGAAAGCGCGCGGCATATCGATCGAACTCGGTTACGCCTACGCGCCGCTGGAAAACGGCGAGATCCTCGGCGTGATCGACGTGCCGGGACACGAGAAATTCATCCGCACCATGGCCGCAGGCGTCACCGGCATCGACGCGGCGCTGCTGGTGATCGCCGCCGACGACGGCATCATGCCGCAGACGCTGGAGCATCTCGCCATCCTGCGCCTGCTGGGCGTGCGGCGCGGCGCCGTGGCCCTGACCAAGATAGACCGTGTCGATACGCCGCGCGTGGAGCAGGTGGAACGCGATATCAACGCCCTGCTGGCGGCGACCGACTTTGCGGAAGCGCCGATCTTCCGCACCAACGCCAGCGCGCCCGCAGACCCCGGCGTGCAGGCTTTGCTGCACCATCTGGCATGGCTGGCCGCATCGCTGCCGGCCAGCGACGACCGGCGCCTGTTCCGGCTTGGCGCGGACCGCGTGTTCACCCTGTCCGGCCAGGGCACTATCGTCACCGGCACCGCGCTCGCGGGCAGTGTCCGTGTCGCCGATGTGCTGCAACTGGCGCCGGGCGGACAGCAGGCGCGCGTGCGCAGCATCCATGCGCAGAACCGCAGCGCCGACAACGGCCGTGCGGGACAGCGCTTGGCGTTGAATTTAAGCGGCGTATCGAAGGACGAGATACAGCGCGGTAGCTGGATAGTCGCTCCGGCACTCGCCGCCTGTTCCGAGCGCATCGACGCCGAACTGTCGCTCACGACGGACTGCGGCCAGACGTTGAAGCCCTGGTCGCCCCTGCACGTGCACCTGGGCGCGGCGCACCACACGGCGAACGTCGTCATGTTGGACGGCGACCTGCTGGCGCCGGGCCAGACCGCCCGCGTGCAACTGGTGCTGGACGCGCCGGTGCACGCCGTCCCCGGCGACCGCTTCGTGATCCGCAACGCGCAGGCCACCGCCACCATCGGCGGCGGCATGGTGCTCGACCCTTTCGGCCCGGCGCGCAAGCGGCGCGGCGCAGCGCGGCTGGCATGGTTGCAGGCGCTATCCGATTTCGTCGCCGGCGGCGACGTCGCCTCGCTGCTGGCCCGCAGTCCACTGGGCTTGCGCATGTCGGCGCTGGTGCGCCTGTCGCAGCTGCCTATGGATCAAATCGCGCTGCCGCCGGATACCATCAAGGTTGCCCTGCAAGGCGGCGACCAGCTGCTATTGGCCGCCGGCGAAGTTCAAGCGCTGGAAGCACGCATCCTGAATGGGTTGACCGACTTCCACGCGCGCGCGCCGGACAATGCCGGCCCCGAACTGTGGCGCCTCAAGCGCATCGTCGCGCCGGAAATGGAAGACCGGTTGTGGAGCCGGTTGATCGAAGCGCTGATAGTCGCAGGCCAGGTGAAACAGCGCGGCCGCAGCCTGCACCTGCCCGGCCACAGCGTGGAGCTAAGCGAGCAGGAACAAGCGCAGGTCAAGCCCCTGCTGGCCGCCCTGATGGAAGGCGCATACGATCCGCCTTGGGTGCGCGACCTGTCGCGTGAACACGGCATGCCGGAAGCGGAGGTGCGGCGCCTGCTGCTCAAGCTCTCCAAGACGGGGGAGATCAGCCAGCTGGTGCCGGATCTGTTCTATCATCCAAAGCGGCTGGCCGAACTGGCGGCGCTGGTGGCGTCGCTGCCCGAGGTGCAGGCGTCGGCATTCCGCGACGCGACCGGGCTGGGTCGCAAGCGGGCCATACAGATATTGGAGTTCTTCGATCGCGTCGGCTATACTCGGCGCGTGGGCAACATCCACTTGATACGACCCAACGCGGTCTGGTCGTACAGTGGCGAATAATACCAGGGAAGGCATACTCATCCGGTGATGGGGCCGGGCTTCAAACCCGGTGGGGGGCGTCAGACGCTCTCCTGTAAGTTCGACTCCTACTGCCTTCCGCCATTCAAGGTGTTGGCCACCATGTCGACGGCGGCGTCGAAGCTGGCCGGGTCTTCCGCCAGCAGCGACCACAGTCGATTATGTTCGGCGCCCTGCACCACGTGCAGCCGGCTCGATTGCGCGCGCGTGGCGGCGGCCACCAGTCGCTCCGGGATCTCCCTCGGGATCGTCGCGTCGTTCTCGGCGGCGATCACCAGCAGGCGGCCTTCGAAGCGCGACATGATGTCCCAGGCGTCGCTGTCGGCCCAGCTGCGCTCGCGCCGTATCACGGCCGAGAACTCCGGCCCGAACGGCACCTCGTACGCGGTCGGCGTGAAGACGCCGGGGACGATCAGCACCAGCGCATCGACACGATGACTTTGCGTGAAGCGGATGGCGTTGTAGGCGCCCATGCTGGCGCCGAATACCGCCAACGGCTCCGGCAAGCCGCGCGCAGCGGCCACCGCCTGCGCCTGGCGCGTGCGGCTGGCCACTGACGATTGCGCCAGCGTGCCGCCGGTGTCGCCATGGCCGATGCAATCGAAGCTGGTGCTGCCGACGCCGCGCTGCTGCAAGGCGTTGCGCAGCAGATGATGGCCGCGCCGGGTGCCGGTGCCGGCGCCGTGCAAATACAGTACCCGGTTGACGCCGTCGCCGACGTACTGGTCGCCCTTCAGCACATGGTCCCCAAACGCCACATCGAAATCCACGATCATTTGCCTGCCTCCTTGGCCAAACGCAGACCGAGATTGTCGCGCGATTGCCTGGCGTAGGCTTTGCAGCCGTCGCCGCCATCGAGCAAGGGGTGCGGTTTACCGTTTTTCAGCTTGTCCCAGGTGCCCGAGAATTCCGGGTGCACGGCGATGATGATGTCGCACGATGCCTGCTCCAATGCCGCAAAGCTCTGCTCATATTGCTTCAGTACTTGCGGATGGGCGTTGAACTTGTAGCCGTCGCTGGAAACAGGGTTGATGCTGTCGGCGAAAACGATGCTGGCGCAGCGGTCTTGTTCACAGGAGCTCCACGTCCAGCTGGTGCCGCCCGACGTGTGGCCTGGCGTGTACATCGCGGTCACCGACAGCAGCCCGACCTTGACGGCCTCGCCATCGCGCACCGTGCGCACCTTGGCCACCTTGGCAAATGGCGTGCTGCCGACGAACTGGGGATCATCCTTGTCCATGCCGCCGCGCTTCAGGTCCGCCGCCGTCAAAGGGCTGGCCACCACCGTTGCGCCGCTCATGCGCTGAAGTTCGGCGATGCCGCCAGCGTGGTCCATGTGGCCGTGCGAGCTCAGTATCAGCTTGACGTCCTGTATGCGGAAACCCAGCTTGCTGATGCTGGCGGCGATGCGTTGCGGCGAATCGGGATAGGCGCCGTCCAGCAGGATATGGCCCTGCGGCGACGTCAGCAGCACCGAACTGAGGCTGCTCACGCCGACGTAGTAACTGTTGCCATAAATCTGAAAGGGTTCGACCGGCTTGTTCCAGTTGTCGTCAGCTGCGTTGGCAGAGGCAAAGGCGGCAAGGCCGCAGAGTACCGCGGCCAGCAAAGGTTTGATCATGAGTGGTGTGCGACAGAGTTGGTAAAGAAAGAACATTGTACATCCGTACACGCTGCGTGTACGGGGCTTACAGTATCGGCAACATGGTAATGGCTGGTAGACACTGGCACAATACCGTGTCGCCACTCGAAGGAAACGCCCATGAAACATCCTGCACTCCGCGCCGTCCTCACGGCCTGCCTGGCCGCCGCGTCCTTTGCCGGCCATGCGGCCGAAGCCAAGCCTGGCGTCGCCGAAAAGCTCTACCAGGCCAATTGCGCCGCCTGCCATGGCGTCAAGATGGAGGGCGCCGTCGGTCCGTCGCTGGGCGATCACGCGTGGCTGCACGGCGCGCCCACCAAGGCCAACCTCATCAAGATCATCGGCAAGGGCGTGCCGGAGAAGGACATGCCGGCCTGGTCCCCGGCCCTGAACGCAACGCAGATCGCGCTGCTGGCCGACCTGATCGCCGCCAACGCCGCCAAGCCCGCCGTGGCGCTGACGCCCGAGGCCAAGGCGCAGCAGACCGTGCCCGACTTGAACGGCTTCAAGCTGCCGAAGGGTTTCCACATCAGCGTCTACGCCAACCAGGTCAGCGCCGCGCGCAGCATGGTGGTGTCGGACAGCGGCGTCGTCTACGTCGGCTCGCGCAAGGCCGGCAAGGTGTACGCGCTGGTGCCGCGCGCCGACAAGCAGACGGCCGATGTGCTCACCGTCGCCGAGGGCCTGGAACACCCGATCGGCGTCACGCTGCTCAACGGCGCGCTGTACGTGGGCGAGATCAGCCGCGTGATCCGCTTCGACAATATCGACAAACGCTACGCGCAAAAGCCGTCCTACGAGGTGCTCAAGGTCAGCCTGCCGAACGACAAGTGGCATGGCGAGAAGGTCATCAAGGCCGGGCCTGACGGCAAGCTGTACATCCCGGTCGGCGCGCCGTGCAATGTGTGCGATGTCGAGGATAGCAGGAGCGCGAAGATCTATCGCATGAACGCCGACGGCAGCCAGCTGGAAGAATATGCGCGCGGCGTGCGCAACACGGTCGGCTTCGCCTTCCACCCGACGACCAAGGTGCTGTGGTTCACCGATAACGGCCGCGACGAGATGGGCGACAACACGCCGTCCTGTGAGCTGAACGTGGCGCCCAAGGCTGGCCTGCATTTCGGCTTCCCCTACTGTCACGGCGGCGTGGTGCCGGACCCGGACTTTGCCAAGGGCCGCAGCTGCGAGGAGTTCGAGCCGCCGGCCGCCAAGCTGGGGCCGCACGTGGCGCCGCTGGGTTTGAGCTTCTACACCGGCAAGCAATTCCCCGAGGCGTATCGCAACAACGTCTACATCGCCGAACATGGTTCGTGGAACCGCAGCACCAAGAGCGGCTACAGCGTGCGCTTGATTACGCTCTACAACAGCAAAGTCGTCACCGACACCGCCTTCATCGACGGCTTCCTGCGCGGCGAGGAAGTGGTGGGCCGGCCGGTGGACGTGGCCACGCTGCCGGATGGTTCGATGCTCGTGTCCGACGACTATGGTGGCCGCGTGTACCGCGTCACTTACGACGGCAAGTAATCCGCTGAGAGTATCTGCCCAAGGTCCCACTCGCGGACTTTGGGCAGCCCAGGCACATGGGTTTCGCGGGCGGACCGGGCGAAAGGTTCAGTTCAGATATGCGATGGCGCTCGCGATGCGCTGTTCCAGCGGGCCGGTCAGCGCGCTGTAGGACAGCTGGCGGCGGGCCAGCTCGTCCTGGTACCAACGGTGCTGCTGCTGGCGGAAGTCGGCGTCGCGGCGGGTGCCGTCCTGGATAAATTCGAAGTCGGGGGCGCACAGGAAGAAATGGTCATACCTTGCGTCGGCCATTTTTACCAAAGCGGGATCGGCACGGCCAAACATTTCACGCGAATAAAACAGCGTGGTGAGCGGCGAGGTGTCGCAGAACAGGAAGCGTTTGGCTTGCGGGCGCGCTTGCATCTCGCGCTGCAGCTGCATGGCGCCGATACGGGCCATGTCCTCGTAACGGAGCACGCCGTCCTGGGCTACCCATAGTTCGCGGCCGTATTCCGGCACCCAGGCCGTAGCGAGCCGCTCGGCCAGCGCAGCGGCCAGAGTGGTCTTGCCGCTGGATTCGCCGCCGAGGAAGCAGACTTTCTGAACGAAGCTCGCATACACGACATCCGACAGAAAGCGCCGATGCGCATGCGGATCGCCGCGCACCGTGGTGCCGGACACCGGCACGATGCGCCGCGCCTGGTCCACATTCACATGTTGCACCGTCAGCTGCCGCCCTGTGCGCGCGCTGAAACAGCGGCCCAGCTCAACGGCGAAACCGTCGCCATAGTCCTCGCTGGTGAAGACGGCTTCCACCGTCGTGCCCAGTCGATCCAGGCACAGGCTGGCGCAGAATCGGCGGTGTATCAGTTCACCGTCATCGTTGTGCGGCAGGTCGGCGTCGACCACCAGCACCACTGCGTCGGGAAAACGCGCGCGCAGCCATCGCTCGCGCATGTGCGCTTCGCAGCCCGGCAGCTCCGGCAGCGAATAGCTGATGATGAAGGTGGCGTCGCAGGCGTCCATGGCGCGCCGTATCAGCAGCTCATGGCCCAGGTGCAGCGGGCTGAATTTTCCGACCACCAGGCCGGCCTTGAATTGCTTCATGCGTCGACGCCCTGCAGTGCGGAAGTATATTGAACGGTCTTGTCGTCGGCGGCCAGCTCCTCCAGCACCACGTTGCCGGCGCCGAACAGCAGTTCCAGCGCAGCGCGCGCTTCCCCGCCCAGCGCGCTCATGGCCCGCACCAGCCGCAGCACCACGATGCCGTCGGCACGCTGGTGCACGCTGAAATGCGGTATCGGCAGATGCTTCAAAGCGTGCGTTACGTCGATATTGTTTATCCAGTTTCCGGACGCAAGGTAGCGCACCGGCGAGCGGCCGGACAACCCGACCAGCACCGGCGCATCGGAGTGGAACGACAGCGAGGCGTGGTCGCCGGTCCGGTAGCGCACCAGCGGCAGGCAGAAATTGAAGCCGCCCGTCAGCGTGATCTCGCCGCGCTGGCCGGCAGGAACCGGCTTGCCGTCCGGGTCCAGTATTTCGACATACAGTTCCGGTTGCAGCAGCACGTGGCCGCCCGCCTGCGCGTCGAACACGGCCACCGGGCCGACTTCGTTGAGCGAGTAGATGTCCAGCACCGGGCATGCGAAGCGCTGCTCCAGGCGCACGCGCATCGCCGGCAACAGCAGCATAGACACCGACAGCAGTGCGCGCGGCTTCATCGTCACCGGCAGCTTAAGCAGCTCGGCAAACGAAATCGGATCGCCCGCGACGACCTCCGGCGACAGTGCATCCAGATAGCGCGCGCGGTCGTCAGGGTGGCGCCATTCGTCCGGGTACAGGTTGATCTTGGCCAGCCCCGACTCGCCCATGGTCGGCGTCACCGACACGTAGGTGAAGCAGCGCTGCTGGTGGCCGAGCAGCACCACGCCCACCTGCCCGCCGCCGTGCCGCAGCGCGACGCCGAAGCGCGTCAAGGCTCGCTTGTGGAACGCCAGGTAGCGCGCCGCCACCACCGGGTGCGACGCGATCAGCAAGGGATGGCCGGTGGTGCCGGTGGTGCGGAAGTTAATCAGGCGCTCGATCTCGACGGTGTCCGGAACGAAGCGGGTGATGTCGGCGGCGAAGTCGGCCCGGCTCAGCGTGGGCAGATCCTCGAAGACCCTGGGCGGCGAGCCGAGTTGGCGGTAGTAAGGCACCGTATCGAAGGTGGCGCGGATAAAGCCATCCAGCCACGCCGGCTTGCCGTCCACCGGCCAGCCGATGGCGGCCTGCGCGATGTCGGCTTCAAACCGGCGCACCTGCTCCACCTCATGCGCCAACAGCTTGTTGCCGCTCTGGTTGCGGTAGAACGGCGCGGCCGGATGTTCGCACAAAAACTCCAGCATGGCGCGCCCCGCCGGCGTCAGCGTGGGGAAGCGCTGCTCCTCGTCGGGGATGGGTGTCGGACCATTCATTCGCGCGACCATTTATCGGCCGACTCCTCGGCCGCCTTGCGCGCCAGCGCTTCGCGGATCTCGGCGGCGCGCCGTTCGGCCGCGCGGCTTGCTTCGAGCAGGCGCTTGCGCTCCATGCCGCTGATGCCGGACAGGCGGTCGGTGGCCTGCGCCTCCGTCTCGCCGGCCGGCCGATAGTCCAAGCGCGCCAGCACCACCCGCACCAGTTCTTCGCGCCGGTCCGGATCGTGCACGAACTTGTGCGCCGCCGTCGCCTGCGCCAGTTCGCCGAGCGGGCCGTCGAGCAGCGCCAGCACTTTGTGTTGCGCCGGCTGCACGGACAGGAACCAATCCTCGGCCAACAGCCAGGCGGCGATCATCACCAGCGCCAGCCGGTTGCGGTCGCGCTTGGCGTCCGCGCCGACAAAGCGCTCCAGCGCGGCGGCCGGCGCGCGCGCGCCCTGCATGTGCAGCACATCGTTGACCAGCGCCGCCACATGCACCGTGCCGGCGACGCCGATACGCGGCTCGTCGAGGAATTCGGCCGGCGTATCGGACAGGCGGTGCATCAGCGTTTCGAGGGCGGGCCCGGGATTTTCCATCATGCTTTCTTTTTCTGTAGCGACGACTTGGGCGCGTAATGACGACGGCTGAAGGCCCTGGCGAATTCTACCAAGTCCTCGAACTGCGCAATCGCGTGGATCTCCCACTGTTGCAGCGCTTTCGCCTGCAGAAGTATCTTGTAGGCGTCCCTGCGCCAGTCCTGATCGCCGGACTTCTCCCATTCCATGGGCAGGTTCAGCGCCATGGTGCCGCCGGCGTCGCCCGCCGCCAGCGCATGCGCGGCGATGTCCCAGCCGCTGTTGCCGCGTTCATCCGGATCGAACATGGTGGTGATGCCGTCGTCGGAGATGTGCAGGATGTGCGTGCGGCGCGCCCGGGGTTGCTCGTAGGTCCGCCGCAGGTGCGGAATGGGGAAGCAGGTCGAACCGCCGAAAAATCCCGTCAACACCCTCAGCACGCTGCTGTCGTCGCTGACGAAGCCCTTGGTGGTCATCACCTCGTCCTTGCCGCTCCACAGCGTAACCTGCACGCTGGAGCCGGCGCGCAGCGCGGACAAGGCGATGATGGCGCCGGCCAGCGTCAAGTAGGAGGTCTGCTGCTGCGGATTGGGCATCGATCCCGAGCTGTCGACGTAGAGATCCAGGTCGATGGGTTCCGGCTTGCGCAACGGCGCCGCCTCGCGCCCGCATGCGCGCTGCACCGTCGTCACGCCCGGGATGGGGCGCGGGCTCTGGATCACCGTTTGCAGCCAGTCGATCTGGTCCAGCGGGTCGCCGATCTGCCACGGCTCCAGCCCTTCCAGCTGCAACTCGTCCGACTGCGGGGCCGGCGTCCTGGGGAAGGAGATCAGGTGCGGCAAGGCGCGCTCGCGATAGTAGCGCACCGCGATCTCTTCGTCGCTCAACTTGATGCCGGCCGCCTTGAGGATTTCACCGTACTCATAGGGCTCGCGCACCTGGCCGCGCAAGCTGGTGGTGGCGGTGTCGCGCGGCTGTTCGGCGGCGTCGTCCAGGCCGCAGATGCGGCTGTCGTGCACCGGATGCACGGCGTCGTCGATTTCGCCTGCTTCGATCTGCTGGCCGCCGCTGGGTTCGCAGCCCTCGGCGGCGTCGCGCGTATCGAACATGCGGCGGAATTCGTCTTCCTGGTTCTGGCTCTCGACCAGATAGGGCAGCAGCAGCGTGGAGAAGCGGCCGGCGCCGTCCATCCAGTCCTTGGCGTAGACGCGGATCAGGCGGGCGCCGAGCCAGGCGTCGGTATCCATGGCGTCGTCGGCGCCGGCGCCGCCCAATGCGCCCTTGGGCAGTTGCCACAGGTTTTCGTAGATGCGCATGTACAGCAGCCACACCTTGCTGCGCGCCGCCGGCCCGGCAGGTTTGCGGCCCTGCTCCAGGATGCGGTAAATGTCGGCCATGCGCAGGCCAGCCTGGCGTTGCAGGCGGTCGTTGATGTACAAATCGGTGTACAGGTTGGCGACCATGGCGGCATGCTTTTCCAGCGTCGGCAAGGCGCGGCGGATGCGGGCCAACAGCCGGAACTGGTCGGTGGCGCTGGCCGGCGCCAGCACGTGGTGGCCGATTTCGTGCGCCAGTATCTCCACCGCGTAGCCGCTCAGGCCCAGCTCCTGCACGCCCTGCATGTCCACCACCACGCTTTGGTCGAACAGCCGTATCATCGCGAAGCTGCCGCTCAGCCCTTCCCTGGCCGCTTCCACCGTGCTGGCGCACAGGCGGGCGTCGCGCAGGCGCGTGAACTTGCTCCACGCTTCCAGCGCCTGCGGCCAGGCCGCCTGCCATTGTGCGATCAGCGCGGCCGTCATCGCAGCGGCAACAGCAAGATGGCGTGGCTGTACGGCGAGGTGACGGCGACCGTATGCTGGTTGGCAGTCGCCGCCAGTCCCTGCGCCGGCAAGCTCAACTTGATCTGGCGCTGGCGTATCGTCAGCCGCTGACCAGACAAGCTGCACGCGTCGCGCCCGGCCGGCGCCTGCAGATGTTCGTACTCGTCGGCGGTGGCGCCATGCAGCACGGCGCCGCAGGCATCGGCCACCAGCAGAGTGTAGCGCTCGCCGCTGCGCACCCAGAAGCCGTCGGCGGCCGGACGCACTTGCGGCGGCATCGCGAAGGCGCCGCCGAAGCCGCTGAAGCAGCCGAACTCGCGCCCTTGCTGCGTGCGCTGCCGCGCCGCTTCGTCCGCGCTCCACCACGGATCGTCCAGCAGCACGGTGCGCAGCGCCTGCCAGCTGCCGTGGGTGGCGCCGAATACGGACAGCGCCAGCGCTTCCGGCAGGGCGTCGGCGGCCTCGATCGCGCCGGTGCGGAAGTGCGCCAAGCCGGCCCGCCAGGCGCAGACCTGGCCCACCGTTGCCAGTTGCTGCCAGTCGCCGATCTGCGGCGCCAGCGCGGCCATCAGCGCCAGCCATTGCGCGGGCCGCGCCGCGCCGCTGCGTTCCAGATGCAGCGCCGCGTTGGTCAGCATGCCGAGCAGCCTGGCCGGCTGCGCCAGCAGCAGCTGCGGATAGCTGGGCGCCAGTTCGCGCCAGACCTGCACGATCAGCGGGCTGCCCTGCCCTTGCCCGACCAGCTCCAGTGCGACATCGTAGGTGGCCATCGCCACGCCGCCGGCGCGGTCGGGCGCGCACTGGATCGCCAGTTGCACCACGCCATCGACGCAGGTTTCCAGCAAGCCGGCAAAGGCCGCCGCGTCGAAGTTGGGATGGCGGCGGCGCGCTTCGGCCGCGCGCCGGTTGAATTCCGGGCGGCCTGCGGCCAGCACTTGGGCAAAGGCGGACGAGATCATCTTATTGCGAACGTACCCAGCTCAGATAGTTGCTGTAGCGCTGATGCAGGTACTTCAGCTTCAGCAGGTCGTCGTACAGATGGCCGTACAGCTTGCGGCCCTTGAGCTGCTCGGCCACCAGGCGTTCGATTTTGGTCAGGCGCGCCAGGGCTTCGCGTTCGGTCAGGCCGTCCAGCCCTTGGGCGAATTCGGCGGCGAAGTCGCCGACCGGGTCGCTGCGGTCCAGGTCCAGGCGGTCGTAGTCGGCGTTGGAGAGATCGAACAAACGGCGCAGCCAGCTCAGGCGGTCGGTGCGGTAGGCGGCGTTTTCCGGCAGGCCGAAAAATGGCGCGTCCAGGTCCGGCTGCAGCTTGTCGTGCAGGACGAAGGGCAGCACCTGGCGCACGTCGTCCAGTTCGACTTCGATGTTGCCCCGGAAGTAAGCCAGCGCCTTGGCGTAGATCAGCAGCGTCATCAGGTTGCGCACCGAGATGCCGTTGAGGGTCTGGCAGCCCAGGTCCTTCAGGCGGTCGCGTCCTGTATCGGCGGCGACCACCTGGTTCCAGTCGAAGCCGGACAGGCGCGCGGTGTCCTTGGTCATGTATTCGAACTGGCCGCCGGCCGTTTCCATCAGCTCGAACTGGCTGGTGAAGAACTCCAGCCGGCGCCGCACCGGCTCCGGCACCAGGATCTGGCGCACCTCGACGCCGATGCGGTCGACCTGCTCCGGCGTGAAGATGATTTCCGGCGGCACCAGTTCCTCGGGCCTGAGGTTTTCCTCGATGCGCAGCAGCAGGTCGCCGAGGAAGCGCGGGTTGAACGACAGCGCCTGCACGATCACGTCGATGCGGTCGCGCAGCGCTTCGATCACCTCGTAGGTGCCGCCGCCCTGGTCGTCGTTGGCGGTCAGGAACCAGGCGGACTCGGGGCACTCGTAGACATGGTTGAGCACCTCGGCGTAGTTGTCGCCCATCAGCGTCAGCAGCGCGCTCTGGGTGCGCGTGGGGATGCGGTTGTATTCGTCGATGATCTTGACCCGCATGCCCAGCCACGCCCGCCAGGCGATGCGGATGTCGTCCATGCTCTGAGCGTTGACCAGGTCGGCCGGCAGCGGGTTGCCCAGCAGGTCGGCGATGGTCATCTGCGGATGGCCGTGCTGCATGCCACGCTTGACCTCCTTGACGGTGGCGCCGGACAGCACGCCCATCAGAATGGCGCTGGCGGTCTTGCCGCGTCCGGGGCCGCCGACGAACAGGCATTTGCGGCGCGTGGCAAAGGTCAGCAGCGGCAACAGCACAAAGCTGGAATAGCTCTGCGCCGAGGGCAGGCTCAGCGTGCGCTTGCTGTCGCCGACGTTGTACGACTGGGCCGGGCCGTGGTTGTATTCGATGTCGTAATGCGGGCTGATGATGGCGTTGTTGACGATCCAAAAATACGCCTGGCGCAGCTTCTCATCCAGCGACTGGGCCGCCGCCCCCTGCTCGGCGCCGAGCTTGACCGGCCCCTGGTACAGGTCGGCGACGTCGAACTGGCGCGGCTTGGGCGCGGCCTTGGGATTGGTGGGCGCCTTGGAGACGCGCTGGAACAGATTAAATGGAGGCATCTGCGCTTTCCAGTTGAGAAATTGGCAATACGCAGAGTATAGCCGAGGCAGGTCGGCGGTGTCGGACGGCTAACCGGGCCCGGCGCCAGGAGTTCAGACAAAGACTCCGGCCCGTCGTCGCTCCACGTCAACAGTTCATTCCGCAGCCTCGTACTGTCGGCGGTCTTTACAGCAATGGCGCCTGGCCATGCCGCGCCGCCACTGCCGGTCGCAATGTACGGTTTTTGCATCCATATCGGCAACCGGCGGTCCCGCCGGCCTATGCCACTGAGGAGAACGTCATGCGTCCGCTATGCAAATTGTTGTTGCTGCTGGTGATAGCCTTGCCGAAGGCAAGTCAAGCCGGGATCATTCCCGTCATCTCGACCGCACTGGCGTTGATACGGGCGATACCGGCGGCGGCACCTCCGATCGGCAATGCCGCCGCGTCTATCGGCCTGGTGGGCAATCCCGCCATCGGCGCCCTCGCCAGGGGGTTTGGCGGCGCCGGGAGCGCAAGCGCCAATGTCGATATCGATCGTTTTCGGGAAACCAGCGCTACCGCCGACGCATCGTGGCTGTATGAGTTTCGAATTGCCCAACCGGGCTTGACGACTATCCGGCTCAACTACAGTTACGGCGGCAGCACTTCGGTATTTACCAACTTCAATGCCAACTCACGCGCCAACGTAAGCATCAGCAACCTGACGGCGACGCTGACTGTCGGTGCGCTGGTCCAGTCGCTGAACTGGGGCGACTTGAATATAGGCGGCAACTGCTCATCGAGCGGCCTGTTCGACGATTGCGGCCCGTCGCCGTCCGCGCAGGCGCGCTCGTTCGATCAGATGTTCGAATACTCCAGCGGATATCCGGTCGGCACCCTGATCGATATCACCGGCACGCTGCACGCCGATAGTTTCGGCCACACCGGCATCGGCTCGGCGGAGAGCGCGGCAGCGGCCTATGCCAACTTCGCGGTAACTGCCGTGCCGTTGCCCTCGACCTTGCTGTTAATGTTGTCGGGCCTGCCGCTGGCGTTATGCCGACGCCGGCCTGACTCGCCAACAGCACGCCGTTCGAAACACGGTGCCTGAATTGAGTAGGGGGCGAAGTTACCCTCGCCGCCCTCTCACACCACCGTACATGCGGTTCCGCATACGGCGGTTCATTAAACAAACTGGAAGCGCCGCTGAGTGTCCAGCAGCGAAACCAACCCTAATACGTCAAACAGGCTTTTCGGGTAGGCCGCGTTCATGTGGCTTGCTCCGGCGTTCCACCATGGGCCACGTCGGTTGCTCGCCGATTTCCATGCCCGCGTCCCGTCCAGCCCTCGGGCTTGCAGCCGTTTGTTGCGAGTGGCCGGGCGCTTTCATTGCCGCCATAGCAGGCAGCGCAGTTTGCGCCGTATCCATCCGTCCACATCCTGCAACACACCTTTCACCTCGGTCAAGCGGAAGTACGAGATCCATCCGCGTCGCACCGGATTGAGCGCCTCTATCGTATTGGCGAGGCTGCGCGAGGCATTCCCCACCACGATATCGCGCACCTTGTCCCTCAACCGCCTGGTTGCAGCACTTGCAGCAACGCCTGTTGAATCAGCCGATCCAATACCGTCGGTATCCCCAGTGTCCTTACCCCGCCATTGGGCTTGGGTATCTCCACCTTGCGGATCGCCGCCGGCATGTAATCGCCCGCCAACAGCGCCGCCCTGACGCTGGGCCAGTGCCCTTGCAGCCATGCCTTGAACTCCTCCACGGTGAGTCCGTCGACTCCGGCCGCGCCCTTGTTCCGCATGACCCGCTCATACGCTCGCCACAGGTTGTTGCGTTCCACCACGGCCTCCATCTGCCGTGGTCCTTCCGCTTTCGTTTGCCCATCCGCCGCCGTACCCATCTCGGCACCCAGCATGGCTCGCGACGACATCCGGTCGTCTTCTTCCATGTCGGGCGCAGTGGCCTGCCTTGTCGCTTCATCGATGTGCATCGAGGTCGGATGTCCTAATCGCGTTGTTCAATGTTCCGGCCTTCGGTCAGGTTCTCGTCGGCTCGCCGCCTTGGCCTCGACCTACTATGCCATCTGCTGACTTCTGCATGCGCATCCCGACACCTCTCGATGTCGGTAGCACCGAGGCACACATGCAGATCTCCCCGGGTATGGCGCACCCACCTTCATGCTTATGCCCGTCGGATATACGCCGCAGCCTTCCGTGCAAGTATCGGACTTTGGCGGGAATTGACACCTCATCCGGCTGCGCCGCCTCATATCCGCTTCCTGTTCGTCAGGCCAGCGCTTTGCCTTCGGCTTCCTCCAGATTCGCAGTCGCCCGCGACACCCTTGCCGTTCAGCTAACTCTTCCCCTTGTCGGGCGAGCAGAGGACTTGCACCTCCAAGTCAGTGCGCCCTGCCGGGCGCACAATAAAAAACACCCCGCAGGCGCAAAGCCTGCGGGGTGTTCAGACCGAAACGCCGGGGATCAGCCCGGCGACGGCAATTTACTGTGCAGCGGCGGCAGCGGCTTCTTCAGCAGCGGCTTTCATCGACAGTTTCAGGCGGCCGCGGTCGTCGGTTTCCAGAACCTTGACGCGCACTGCCTGGCCTTCTTTCAGGTAGTCGGCAACGGCGTTGACGCGCTCGTTGGCGATTTGCGAGATGTGCAGCAGACCATCCTTGCCTGGCATGACCTGAACGATCGCGCCGAAGTCCAGCAGTTTCAGAACCACGCCGTCGTAGGTCTTGCCCACTTCGACCGAAGCGGTCAGTTCTTCGATGCGGCGCTTGGCTTCCTGGCCGGCGGCAGCGTCGACGGAAGCGATGGTGACCACGCCTTCGTCGCTGATGTCGATCTGGGTGCCGGTCTCTTCGGTCAGCGCGCGGATGACTGCGCCGCCCTTGCCGATGACGTCACGGATCTTCTCTGGGTTGATCTTGATGGTGATCAGGCGCGGCGCGAAGTCCGACAGTTCGGTCTTCACGGTCGGCATGGCTTTTTGCATTTCGCCCAGGATGTGCTCGCGGCCTTCTTTGGCTTGCGCCAGCGCCACTTGCATGATTTCCTTGGTGATGCCCATGATCTTGATGTCCATCTGCAGCGCGGTGATACCGTTGCGGGTACCGGCTACCTTGAAGTCCATGTCGCCCAGGTGATCTTCATCGCCCAGGATGTCCGACAGCACGGCGAACTTGCCGCCTTCCTTGATCAGGCCCATCGCGATACCGGCGACGTGCTCTTTCATTGGAACGCCAGCGTCCATCAGCGCCAGGCAGCCGCCGCAGACCGAAGCCATCGACGACGAACCGTTCGATTCGGTGATTTCCGACACCAGGCGCACCGAGTAGCTGAACTCTTCCGGTGCCGGCAGTGCGGCGATCAGCGCGCGCTTGGCCAGACGGCCGTGACCGATTTCGCGGCGCTTAGGCGTACCTACGCGGCCGGTTTCGCCGGTGGCGAACGGTGGCATGTTGTAATGCAGCATGAAGGAGTCGGTGAACTCGCCCATCAGCGCGTCGATCTTCTGGCTGTCGCGTGCGGTGCCCAGGGTGGCAACCACCAGCGCCTGCGTTTCACCGCGGGTGAACAGCGCCGAACCGTGGGTGCGTGGCAGCACCGAGGTACGGATCGAGATCGGACGAACAGTGCGGGTGTCGCGGCCGTCGATGCGTGGCTCGCCGTCCAGGATCTGGGTACGGACGATTTTGGCTTCGATGTCGAACAGGATGTTGTTCACTTCGGCTGCATCGACTGGCGCGGCGCCGGCGGCGGCGGCTTCAGCGGACAGGTCGGCCAGCACTTCGCTGGTGGCGGCCTTGAGCTTGGCGGTGCGCTCTTGCTTGTCTTTGGTCTGGTAGGCTGCGTTGATTTTGCCTGCGGCGAAATGCGACACGCGGCCGATCAGCGCTTCGTTCTTCGCTGGCGGGACCCATTCAACTTCCGGCTTGCCGCCGTCGCGCACCAGCTCGTGGATCGCGTCGATGACTGCTTTCATTTCGGTGTGGCCGAAGACTACGGCGCCGAGCATGATTTCTTCCGACAGTTGCTTGGCTTCCGATTCCACCATCAGCACGGCGGTTTCGGTACCGGCGACAACCAGATCCATCTGCGAGGTCTTCAGCTGTTCAACGGTAGGGTTCAGGATGTACTGGCCGTTGGCGTAGCCGACGCGCGCTGCGCCGACCGGGCCGTTGAACGGCACGCCCGACACGCACAGGGCGGCCGATGCGCCGATCATGGCGGCGATGTCTGGATCGATTTCCGGGTTGACCGACAGCACGTGAATGATCACTTGCACTTCGTTCAGGTAGCCTTCTGGGAACAGAGGACGGATAGGACGGTCGATCAGGCGGGATGTCAGTGTTTCTTTTTCCGAAGGACGACCTTCACGCTTGAAGAAACCGCCCGGGATTTTACCGGCAGCATAGGTTTTCTCAACGTAGTCGACGGTCAGCGGGAAGAAGTCCTGGCCTGGCTTGGCGTCCTTGCGTGCGACGACAGTAGCCAGCACCACGGTATCTTCGATCGATACCAGAACTGCACCGGAGGCCTGGCGAGCGATTTCGCCGGTTTCCAGCGTCACGGTGTGTTGACCGTACTGGAAGGTTTTCGTAACTTTATTAAACATGGGTAATCCCTTTCTATTTGCCGACAGATTTTCAGGGGCTGTCGTTCACCTCACCACAGACGACATAGTTGTCGTCTTTACTGCAACTGCTAAAACCCAGGAATTCCATGTCGCACTGCCAAGACGCTATTCCGCTTGGCAATTTTCCCGGCAAAAATGACAAAATGCCCGCGTCAGAAAACTGGCGCAGGCATTTCGATTAAGCCGGATGACGCAAAAAATTACTTACGCAGACCCAGTTTAGCGATCAGATCGCGATAACGGGTAGCATCTTTGCCCTTCAGGTAGGACAGCAGGCTCTTACGACGGTTAACCATCATAATCAGACCACGACGCGAGTGGTGATCCTTGCTGTGTGCCTTGAAGTGGCCGTTCAATTCGTTGATGCGTGCGGTCAGCAGCGCAACTTGAACTTCCGGGGAGCCGGTGTCTTTTTGACCACGGGCGTTGTCCGCGATAATGGCGGCTTTGTTGATGTTTTCTACGGTCATGATATTTACCTTTAACATGCGGTGCGCGGAGTCGTAACCCTGCACATCGTGAACTTCAAAAAAAACTGATCCGAAGACCAGACCCGGAAGTATAGCGGAAAAACTCCCGCATGTATCCTGTGTTGGCTACAATTGTTCTATCTTTCCGGTCCTATAGAGGGGTGTGCGATGAAAAAAATGATATTTGCGGCAATCTTGCCTGCCATGTTGAGCGCTTGCGCCAGCCTCAACTCCCCTCCGCTGGCGGCCGGCGAACCGGTAGCCGCCGTCAAGGCCAAGCTGGGCCAGCCCACCGCCACCTATGCCAACGGCCAGGACCTCATGCTCGAATACGCCGGCGGCCCGTTCGGCCAGTACACGCATATGGCGCGCATCGGCCCGGACGGCAAGCTGATCTCCTTCGAGCAAGTGCTCAGCAGCGAGAAGTTCGCCACCATCAAACCGCGCAAGGATAACAAGCAAACTGTGCTCAGCACTTTCGGCAGGCCGGCCGAGCAGGTGCATTACGCCAGCGTCGACGGCGATGTGTGGGTTTATCGCTACAAGGAACAAAACGTCTGGGATTCCGTCATGCACGTGGAATTCGACCGCAACGGCATCGTGCAGGCCATGGTCAACGGCCCGGACCCGGAGCGGGAATCGCGCCGCCGTTAGGATGTAGCAAAGATACAAAAGTATTGTGCAACTTTACTGAGGATTTCCGCATTTTGTAGCCAAACTACTTTTTCAAGTAGATAATACGCCAACAAAAACGGAGATCCTCATGCATGCAAAAGTGAAACTGGCCGAAACCGGCGCCACCGCAGCGCCGGCGCAAAAGCCGAAGTTGTCGTTCTGGGCCATCTGGAACATGAGCTTTGGCTTTCTCGGCATCCAGGCCGGCTTCGCCCTCCAGCAAAGCAACGTCCCCCGCATCTTCCAGACCATGGGCGCCGAGCTCGACAAGATCGGCTTCCTGATGACCGCCGCGCCGCTGGCCGGGCTGCTGGTGCAACCCATCATCGGCTACCTGAGCGACCGCACCTGGGGCCGCTGGGGCCGGCGCCGCCCCTACTTCTTCATCGGCGCCGTGCTGGCCGCGCTGGCGATGCTGGGCTTGCCGAACGCCACCGTGCTGTGGACCGCCGCCGCCATGCTGCTGGTGCTCGACGTCGCGATCAATATTTCGATGGAGCCGTTCCGCGCCTTCGTCGGCGACCTGCTGCCGAAGGAACAGCTGACCACCGGCTATGCGGTGCAAACCTTCTTCATCGGCGTCGGCGCGGTGGGCGCCTCGGCGCTGCCGTGGGTGTTGACGCACTGGTTCGCCGTGGCCAACACCGCAGCCGCCGGCAAGACGCCGGACTCGGTGGTCTATGCCTTCTACATCGGCGGCGCGATCTACCTGGCGGCCGTGCTGTGGACCGTGCTGCGCACCCGCGAATACTCGCCGGAACAGCTGAGCCAATTCCATCCCGAAGCGGAAGCGGAGGCGCACGCGCCGACCGGCCTGCGCGGCTTCGTCAACGACTATCTCAACATGCCCAAGATCATGGTGCAATTGTCGCTGGTGCAGTTCTTCACCTGGTTCACCTGGTTCTCGATGTGGACCTACGGAACGGCCACGCTGACGCAGCACATCTACCACGCCACCGACACCAGCTCCGCGCTGTACAACGAGGGCGCCAACTGGTGGGGCGTATGCGGCGCCGTCTACAACGCGGCCTCGATCGCCTTCGCCTTCGTGCTGCCGCTGATCGCCGCGCGCACCAGCCGCAAGACCGCGCACGCGCTGGCACTGGTGGTCGGCGGACTCAGCTTCATCTCGATCTACTTCATCACCTCGCCGATGATGTTGCTGCTGTCGTTTGCCGGCGTCGGGCTGGCATGGGCCAGCACCTTGTCGATGCCGTATGCCATCCTCGCGGGGAAAATTCCAGCGAAGAAGATGGGCATGTACATGGGCATGTTCAACATGTCGATCGTGATCCCGCAGGTGGTGTCGGGCGTCTGCCTGGGCTATTTCCTGACCCATGTGTTCAACGGCAGCGCCGTGATGATGCTGGTACTCGGCGGCATCTCGATGTTCATCGCAGCGGCGCTGTCGCTACGTATTGAAGAAAACGAATAGATTCAATCTGTTGCGTTTCTGAGCCAGGCCGCCAGTTCGGTCTTGCCTAGCGCCGGCACTTCGAGGGCGCGGCTGTCGTCGCTGCGGCGCAGCCAGCCGCGTTCGACGAAGTTGTCGAGCAATGCGACGGCCAAGGGGCCGGCGAAGTGATCGCGCCGTTCGGACCAGTCGACGCAGCCATACAACTGGCGCCGGGCCGGCGCGCCTTCCGCCGGCTGGATGCCCAGTTGCCGCAGCCGCGCCTGTCCCAATGGCGTGAGCGGATAGTCGTGGCCATCGCCCTCCCCCGGCATCACCCAGCCGTTGTCGACGAAACAGCGGCACAAATCCACGCCCAGCACGCCCGCCAGGTGGCCGTAGCAGCTGCGCGCGTGCCGCAGGCCGCGCATGGCCGGCGCCTGCCAGCGCGTGCTCTCGGGCAGCGCGCCGTCGGCCACGCGCAGCAGCGCTTCCAGAGCGTGAGCGACATTGCCGTCGGCGAGCATGTAATAGCGGTGACGGCCTTGCGCGCGCACGCTCGCCAGCCGCTCTTCCACCAGCAGTTTCAAATGCTGCGACGCGGTCGGCGCGGACACGCCGGCATGCTGGGCCAAATCGGTGGCGGTGTAGAAGCGGCCGTCGAGCAGCCGCGACAGCATCAGCGCGCGGGTTGGATCGCCGATCGCGGCGGCGACACGGGCGAAGCGTGGTTGCGGTGTATTCATGGCCTGCCTGCCGCAATCGGTGGATGGAAGGGCGGCGCTTCATCGCGCTCCATCAGCCCGTAGTCGCGGACGACGCTGGCCACGCGCAAGCGATAGTTGTCGAACACGCCGGCGCGGCCCGCGTTTTGCGCCTCGCGGTGTTGCTCCTGTTCGCGCCAGGCGCGCACCGCCTGTTCGTCGCGCCAGAAGGACAACGACAGCAGCTTGCCGGGGGACTTCAGGCTTTCAAACCGTTCGATGGAAATGAAGCCGTCCATCTTTTCCAGCAACGGCGCCAGCTGGGCCGCGCGGCCGAGGTATTCGGCATAGCCTTCGGTGCTGGGAATGACTTCGAATATCACGGCGATCATGTGGCGCTCCTACGCAAAAAGGCGTTGACGGCATTGTAAAGCAGCCCACGCGACGACTCCAGGTGCGCCGCGCGGCACGTCTTCTACAAAGCGGCGGTACTGAGCCAATGCCGTCAGCGGAAAGTGCGACGCCCCAGTGGCGGTGACCGCTACATCAGCGGCGCCGCCGTTGCGCTCGCGAACTGCGCAGACCACGCGATGCAGTTGCTGCTGCACGCTGCGCAAGTCGCCAACGGGAATGCTGTCGTGTCGTGCGTATCGCCCGGACGCGCCGTAACCGGCGAAGTCGAAGCCCCATACATTAAAACCGGCGGCGTTCAGCGCGTCGGCCCAACTGCGGCCGTCGAAAACATAGAACACGGAGAGATCGGCGCCAAACGTCGAGCCGTGCACGTAGACTACGTCCCCCAAATCCTCAGTGGCGCGGCGTACTTGCAGCGCCAGCAAGGGCGCCTCCATCAGTTTGATCATTGCAGCCTCCTGTCATCGAACCGACAAGATAGCTGTTTGAAGCGGCGCACGCTTCGGCGTGTAACGAAGCATGCGCCGCGGCAGAGGCCGGCGCGTGGCCAGGTCAAGACTCGGGCTTGGGCATGCGGTCAAAGGTCTTGTTGATGACAGCGCATCGGCGGTTTCGGCCCCTAAGCGGAAGTAAAGATATCATCAACGAACGTCAGCAAAGCAGACGTTCATAACGACCTATGATTCGCTTCGCGCCGTATGAAAGGTGATCGCATAACCATCGGGATCAGCAGCGACGAAAAAGCGGCCGAAGGGGCCATCGGCTAGCGGGCTGAGGATCGCGCCGCCCCGCTCGACAATCAGGTCGTGAAGTGCATCGGCGTCGGTGCATGCGAGCCAGAGCGCCATGCCCACACCGAGTGCCCCCGTTTCGGGAAGGGCACGCACCGGATCTCGCAGCGCGAAAGGGATCGGTTCAGTCTTGAAGATGACCGCTCCAGGAGGACAGTGCTGCGAGACTTCGAAGCCGAATATCTCAACGTAATACTTGCGGGACGCGGCGAGGTCGCGCACTTGTAAGGCGATGAAGTCGGGGCCGATAGGGGTTGTCACGGGAGCTCCCATTGAGTAATATAAGGAACCTGATATTAATGTAAGGCCCCTGATATGTCAACGAAAAAAACAGCACCGCGGAGCGGAGCCGACTGGATCGGCTACAACCTCAAGATCACGCAACATCGACTGCGGCAACGACTGGATGCCGAACTTGCGCGCTTCGGCATCACGGCACCCCAGAACGCAGTCTTGCTTGCAGTCGCTGGCAACCCGCGCATCTCGAATGCCGAGTTGGCGCGCGCCGCGTTCGTGACGCCGCAAACCATGCAAGGAATCCTCGTCAATCTCGAACGCGTTGGTCTGATTGAACGGAGCCCGCACCCGGAGCATGGCAGGGTCATCATGACCGAGCTGACGGAGGCAGGTAAAAAGGTGGTCGCAGAGGGAGCGAAAGCGGCCGACGTGGTGGAGCGCCAGATGTTATCCAGGCTCTCCATTGAAGAGGCTCAGCTTCTTTGCCATCTACTCAGGAGCTGCGCAGCCGCGCTGAGCGACGAGTCTGACAGTTAGTGGAGCATCTACAGTAAGGTACGATACCCCGACACGTTGATGTACCGGCCGAAGCCCAGGCGGAAGCGGTCGTCCACCACCGACTGGTAGTGGCCGGAGGACGGTCAAGCCTCAATCGCCGGCCAGACAACGGCCTGGGCCACGATGACGCTTTCGCCATTAAATGTCACGGCACGCTAACACCGTAGCGCTGTCCAAGTTTTTGCAGCACACCGTGCGCAGCCATCTGGTTCAACGCATGGTCGAACTGAAGCCGCAGCTCATCGAACGCTTCCATTTTGGGAAACGCCAGATACGCCATTTCCGTATCGATCAAAGGAGCCAGTACCGCCACCTTGCCCTGCATCCCCAGCGACACCACCACCGGATCGGTATCGCGACGGTCGGTGGCGAATAAATCCACCCTGCGGTGAACCAGCATGTTCAAGCCATTTTCCACGGTGTTCGACACACTCAGCAGCAAACCAGGGCGTGCCCGATCGAACGCCGCGCCGTAGGCCCAGCCATTCAACGCCACGATGCGCTTGCCCGCCAGCGCCTGATAGTCACCGCCCCATTCGATCTTGCTGTCGGAGCGTATATAAAACGCCAGCTGATCCTCGAAAAAGGCGCGCCCGGAGAACGCCATGGTCGACACGCGTTCGGCCGACTTGTATGGGCCGACGAGTATGTCGGCCTGTCCCTGATTGAGCATCCGCTGCGCCCGCGCCCACGGATAAATTTCGAAGCGCACCGTGTAGCCCAGCTCGGTAGCGATGGTGCGCACCAGTTCCACGCCCATGCCGTCGAAAACGCCATCGGCGCCGAGCTCGTAGATGCGCGGAAAACGCGTGCTCACCACCCGCAGCTCGCGCCCCGGCGCCGCCGCGCCGCCGGCAGCGCGCACACTGGCGCCGCCTAGCAAGCTCAGGCATACCATCTGCAACAAGGCACGCCTGGCGGAATCGGTGCCGGCGCTCACGGCTGCGGATTGACGCGCTCGATCTTGGAATGCAGCTTGTTCAATGCCGACAGGTAGGCCTTGGCCGAAGCGACGATGATGTCCGGATCGGCGCCGACGCCGTTGACGATGCGCCCCTCCTTCGACAAGCGCATCGTCACCTCGCCCTGCGACTGGGTGCCGGTGCTGATCGCGTTGACCGAGAACAGCACCAGCTCGGCGCCGCTGCCCACTTCGGCCTCGATGGCGTTGACGGTGGCGTCGACCGGGCCATCGCCCTTGCCTTCGGAAGCATGTTCCTCGCCGTCGATCGAGAACACCACTTTCGCGCTCGGCGTCTGGCCGGTGTTCGACTGCTGCGACAGCGAGACGAAGCGGTAGTACTCGCCCTCATGCGACTGCGCTTCGTCCGACACCAGCGCCAGGATGTCTTCGTCGAAGATCTCGGACTTGCGGTCGGCCAGCTCCTTGAAGCGGACGAAGGCGGCATTGACCTCCGCTTCCGAATCGAGGTCGATGCCCAGCTCCTGCAGGCGCTGCTTGAAGGCGTTGCGGCCCGACAACTTGCCCAGCACGATCTTGGTGGCGGCCCAGCCCACGTCCTCTGCGCGCATGATCTCGTAGGTCTCGCGCGATTTCAGCATGCCGTCCTGGTGGATGCCGGAGGCGTGCGCGAAGGCGTTGGCGCCCACCACCGCCTTGTTGGGCTGCACGGCGAAGCCGGTGATCTGCGACACCATCTTGGAGGCGGCGACGATCTGCGTGGTGTCGATGCCGACTTCCAGGTTGTAGTAGGCCTTGCGCGTGCGCAGCGCCATCACCACCTCTTCCAGCGCGGTGTTGCCGGCGCGTTCGCCCAGGCCGTTGATGGTGCATTCGATCTGGCGCGCGCCGCCTATCATCACGCCGGCCAGCGAATTGGCCACGGCCAGGCCGAGGTCGTTGTGGCAGTGCACCGACCAGATGGCCTTGTCCGAATTGGGGATGCGCTCGCGCAGGCGGCGGATGGTTTCGCCGAAGATCTCCGGCACCGCATAACCCACCGTGTCCGGGAAGTTGATGGTGGTCGCGCCCTCCTCGATCACGCCCTCCAGCACGCGGCACAGGAAATCCTCGTCCGAGCGGCTGCCGTCTTCCGGGCTGAATTCGATATCGTCGGTGAACTGGCGGGCGTAGCGCACCGCGTTGCGCGCCTGCAGCAGCACCTGGTCGGGCAGCATGCGCAGCTTCATCTCCATGTGCAGCTTGGAGGTGGCGATGAAGGTGTGGATGCGCTTGCGCTCGGCCGGCGCCAGCGCCTCGGCGGCGCGCGCGATGTCGCGGTCGTTGGCGCGCGACAGCGAGCAGATGGTCGATTCGCGCACCACCGAGGCGATCGCCTTGATGGACTCGAAGTCGCCCTGCGACGCGGCCGCGAAGCCGGCTTCGATGACGTCGACGCGCAAGCGTTCCAGCTGCTTGGCGATGCGGACTTTTTCGTCCTTGGTCATCGACGCGCCCGGCGATTGCTCGCCGTCGCGCAGGGTGGTGTCAAAGATGATGAGGCGGTTGGATGAGTTGCTCATGATAGCTCCGTGGCTGATGCTTCGTTGCTTGAATTCTCAGGGCCTGCCGCCCTCTTGTTCAGCGGCGTTCGCTGGGGTCGCTGGTGTGCTCGTCGGTCTGGATCAGGCTGACCTTCTTGCCCTTGGCCAGCCGCCATGCGGACACCACATAGCCCGACAGGCCGTAGGCGACAAAGATCGGGAACAACACTTTCGGCGGATCGATCGACACCAGCGCGAACACCAGCGCGATCAGGAACACCGCGATGAACGGCACCGACTTGCGGAAGTTCACGTCCTTGAAACTGTAGAACGGCACATTGGTCACCATCGTCAGGCCGGCGAACACGGCGATGCTCCACGAGACCCAGCGCAGTTCGAGTCCGGACACTTCCTGGTCGACCATCAGCAGGATGAAGCCGGCCACCAGCGCGGCGGCCGACGGCGACGGCAAGCCCTGGAAGAAGCGCTTGTCGACCACTTCGATATTGGTGTTGAAGCGGGCCAGGCGCAGCGCGGCGCCGGCGCAGTAGACGAAGGCGGCGATCCAGCCCAGCTTGCCCAGGCCGCGCAGCGACCATTCGTAGATCACCAGCGCCGGCGCGGCGCCGAAGGAGACCATGTCCGACAGCGAGTCGTACTGGGCGCCGAATTCGCTCTGGGTATTGGTCAGGCGCGCGACGCGGCCGTCCAGGCCGTCGAGCACCATGGCGATGAAAATGGCCCAGGCGGAGTGCTCGAATTTCTGGTTCATCGCCATGACGATGGCGTAGAAGCCGCAGAACAGCGCGGCGGTGGTGAAGGCGTTCGGCAACAGATAGATCCCGCGATGGCGCGGCCGGTCGAGGTCCTCGCCCCTGGCGCGGCGCGCAAAGCGGCTAAAGCGCGACATCTGCGGCGTCTTGCCTTGGACTGCGCCATTCTTGGCTCGGCGACGGGGGAATTTGGCCATAGGGTTCCGTTTCTGATTAGCTGGTCATGTTGCCTCGTCATTATAGAGGAGCCGACCATAAAAAAGGGAGTCGGCCCGCCATCCGCCCTATTCTGCCCAAGTTTGCCTACTTGAAGCGCACTTTGCCCACCAGGCGCATCTGCAGCGTGGTTTCGCCCGCTTCGAAACTCGGTTCGACCACCGCCTCCGGCGCGAGATAGGCCGGCGCCGGCGCCGCCATCACGCGCGAACCGGTCACGCTGACGCGCTCGACGAAATTGCCCGAGCCTTCGAAATCGACCGTATCGAGCACGGCGTCGCTGAGCTTGCGGCCCATGGCATGCGCGATCGAGTTGATGCGCTCGTTCAGATTGGCGTAGGTGGCGGCGATGCGCTGGTCGTCGAGCTTGCGGGTGGTGTCCGGTGACAGGCCGAAGTACAGATTATTCAGCGCCATGACGCGCTGCGCGGCGGCAACCGTCTTCGGCAGGCCCGCCAACTGGGTGGTGGTGACCTGCAGGGACTGGCCCACGCGCCAGGCGGTCGGCGCGCGCGGCTTGCGCGGCTGGCCGTTCACCGGCGCCGGCTCTTCCGGATAGACCGGGTAGGTGTAGTAGCCCTGGGTTTTCAAGCTGGCCTGCGGATCTTCCCGTTTGACGATCTCCAGGCCCTGCTTCATCTTCTGGTTGACGCGGGAGGCGGCGGCCGCCTTGTCCTTGTCGACCTCCTCGACGGTCAGCGTGATGACGGCCTGGTCGTTGACATGGCGGACTTCGCCGAAGGCGGGAACGACCACCAGGGCGCCGCTGGTCGGCAAGGTTTCCTGCGGGGCTGCCTGCGCGGACAGCGCCCAGGCGGCAACACCTACGGCGGCGGTCAAGTGCTTCGTGACAGTCATGGCGATCTCCGGAATTAATATAAAGGCAATCGCAACTGTACCTCAACCCGCGCCGCCGCGCATCGGTCTTACTTGAAGCGAACCTTGCCCACCAGGTTCATTTGCAGCGTGGTTTCGCCTGGTTCGAAGCTCGGCTCGGCCACATCGGCGGCGTCCGCCATCTTGGCCGAGCGCATCATCATCGGCGCCGGCGCGCCACCCATGCGTTCCTGGACGTAGTTGCCCGAGCCTTCGAAGTCGACCGTGTCGAGCACGGCGTCGCCGACCTTGCGGCCCATGGCGCTGGCGATCGAGCTGATGCGCTCGTTCAGGTTTTTGTAGGTGGCGGCGATGCGCTGGTCGTCCAGCTGGCGCGTGGTTTCCGGCGTCAGGCCGAACTGCAGGCCGTTCAGGGTCAGGATCTTCTGGGCGGCGGCCACGGTTTTCGGCAGCTTCTCCAGGTTGGTGGTGGTCACTTGCAGATACTGGCCCACGCGCCAGGCGGTCGGCAAGCGCGGCTTGGACGGCTGGCCGCTCACCGATGGACGCTCTTCGGGATAGACCGGATAGGTGTAGTAACCCTGGGTTTTCAGGCTGGCGCTCGGGTCTTCTTTCTTGACGATGTCCAGGCCCTGTTTCATTTTCAGGTTGACGCGCGAAGCGGCGGCGGCCTTGTCCTTGTCCTGCTCTTCGATCGCCAGGGTGGCGACCGCCTGATCGTTGGCGTGCTTGACTTCGCCGAAGGCCGGCACCACGACCAGCGTGCCGGAGGTCGGCAGCGATTCAAGCGGGGCGGCGTGCGCGGCGAGCGCGAAGGAGGCGGCAGCGGCTGCGGCGAGTGTTTTCATGACGGTCATTGCGGGCTCCAAAGTTAAAATTACAACAAGAAGAACTTTACCTGAAATTGCCCTCAAGATATGTAAGACATGGTGAGTGTTTGTAACAAAGTCCATTGTGCTAAAGTTCCGGCGGACTCCTTTTTGAAAGCTGACATGTCGTATCCGTATTTGAGTGATGTGATCAAGGCCTGGACCGGCCATGAACTGCCGCTGCCGTTGGCGACCTTCGGACTGTTCGTGGCCCTGGGCGCGCTGGCGGCGGGGGCGCTGCTGCGGGCCGAGCTCAAGCGTCTGTACCAAACCGGCCTGATCGGGCCGGCGCGCGTGCGCGGCCGCGAGGCGCCGCCGCAGGACGTGGTCAGCGATCTGACGATGGTGGTGCTGGTTGCCGGCATCTTCGGCGCGCGCCTGTTCCACATCCTGGAGCACACCGATCAGTTTGCGGCCGATCCGATGAGCATGATCTTCACGCGCTCGGGCCTGAGCATATTCGGCGGGCTGATCGCCGGTACGCTGGCCGGCATGGTGTGCGTGCGGCGCTGGCGCTTGCCGGTGCGTCCGCTGCTCGATGCAACGGCGCCGGCGATGATGTTGGGTTACGCCATCGGCCGCATCGGCTGCCAGGTGTCGGGCGACGGCGACTGGGGCATCGCGGCCAATATGGCGCTCAAGCCGGACTGGCTGCCGACCTGGCTGTGGGCGCAAACCTACGACAACAACATCTACGGCGAGCTGATCGCCCTGCCCGGCGTGTATCCGACGCCTGTCTATGAGACCGCGATGGCGCTGCTGTGCTTCGCGCTGCTGTGGGCGCTGCGCAAGCATGCGTTCCGCATCGGCTGGCTGTTCTCGGTGTATCTGATGCTGGCCGGCGTGGAGCGCCTGCTGATCGAGCAGATCCGGGTCAATCCGGTGTTCAATGTCATGGGCCTGCATGCCACGCAGGCAGAAATAATCGCGGTCGCCCTGATCGTGCTGGGCGCGATCGGTACGTCAACCCTAAGCCTACGCCCATCGGCGCGCGGCATTTCAAGAGGATGAGGCCGGGCCGCGAAATTATTTATATCGTATAAACCAAATCATCGCGCGTTCAGCCCCGGCGTTTTTTTGCAGCTGGACGCTGCGCCGGCTGCCCAGCGACACGCCCCTCAAGGTAGGCACGCATATCCTCCCAGGAAATGGATTTTCCGGTTTCGAGCAGCTTGGCAAAGCGGGCGTCGGCTTCGGCGTCAAAGCCGATGCGCAGTTCTTCCATTTCCGCCTTTTCAGCGATGGCTTCGAGAATAAAACTGTGGCTTGTCTTGCCGGCACGTTCGGCGGCGCTGGCAACGCGCGCCTTTAACTCTTCTGGCAATCGTATCGTTGTGGTAGACATAGCAGCTCCTTTTCACACTTTAATGTAGCAAACTTGTGCTACATCCGCACGCGGGCGATCAAGAGTCGCCGGCAAGGTCAAAATAAAAAAAGCCGGCAATCAATGCCGGCTTTTTCGTGACGAAGAGGAAGCTTAGTTCTTCGATTGGTCGACCATCTTGTTCTTGGCGATCCAAGGCATCATGGCGCGCAGTTTCGCGCCGACTTCTTCGATCGGATGCTCGGCCGTCAGGCGACGACGCGAGATCAGGGTCGGAGCGCCTGCCTTGTTTTCCAGGATGAAGGACTTGGCGTACTCGCCGGTCTGGATGTCCTTCAGGCACTGACGCATCGCGTCCTTGGTGGCCGACGTCACAACCTTGGGACCGGTCACGTACTCGCCGTATTCGGCGTTGTTCGAGATCGAGTAGTTCATGTTGGCGATGCCACCTTCGTAGATCAGGTCGACGATCAGCTTGAGCTCGTGCAGGCATTCGAAGTAAGCCATTTCCGGAGCGTAGCCCGCTTCGGTCAGGGTTTCGAAGCCGGCCTTGATCAGCTCGACCGCGCCGCCGCACAGGACAGCCTGCTCACCGAACAGGTCGGTTTCGGTTTCTTCGCGGAAGTTGGTTTCGATGATGCCGGCACGGCCGCCGCCGTTGGCCGATGCGTACGACAGGGCGATGTCACGGGCGATGCCGGATTTGTCCTGGTACACGGCGATCAGGTGCGGCACGCCGCCACCCTGGGTGTAGGTGGCGCGCACGGTGTGGCCCGGGGCCTTCGGTGCGACCATGATCACGTCCAGGTCGGCGCGCGGCACGACTTGGCCGTAGTGCACGTTGAAGCCGTGGGCGAAGGCCAGCACCGCGCCCTGCTTGGCGTGCGGGGCGATGTTTTCGTTGTAGACCTGGGCGATGTTCTCGTCCGGCAGCAGGATCATGATGACGTCGGCGGCCTTGACCGCGTCGTTCACTTCCGCCACTTTCAGGCCGGCTTTCTCAACCTTGTTCCACGAAGCACCGCCCTTGCGCAGGCCGACGGTCACATTGACGCCGGAATCGCTCAGGTTTTGCGCGTGGGCGTGGCCCTGCGAGCCGTAGCCGATGATGGCAACGTTTTTGCCCTTGATCAGGGAGATGTCCGCGTCTTTGTCGTAGAAAACTTTCATGGTAAATCCTTTGCGATATTTGTATTAAAAGCCAGCGGCATTTCCGTCATTCCCGCGCAAGCGGGAATCCATGGTACGTGTCCAATCCGGCGAAGTATGGATTCCCGCCTGCGCGGGAATGACGCCGTTAAACTTTGAGGATGCGTTCGCCGCGTCCGATGCCGGAACCGCCGGTACGTACCGTTTCCAGAATGGAGGCGCGGTCGATCGAATCGATGAACGCGTCGAGCTTGGTCTTGGCGCCGGTCAGTTCAATCGTGTAAGTCTTCTCGGTGACGTCGATGATGCGGCCGCGGAAGATGTCCGCGGTGCGCTTCATCTCTTCACGCTCCTTGCCCACCGCCCGCACTTTAATGAGCATCAGCTCGCGTTCGATGTGCTGGCCTTCGGTCAGATCGACCACCTTCACCACCTCGATCAGGCGGTTCAGGTGCTTGGTGATCTGTTCGATGATGTCGTCCGAGCCGGTGGTGACGATGGTCATCCGCGACAAGGTCGCGTCTTCGGTCGGCGCCACGGTCAGCGTTTCAATGTTGTAGCCGCGGGCCGAGAACAGGCCCACCACGCGCGACAGCGCGCCGGCTTCGTTTTCCAGCAAGACAGAGATAATGTGTCGCATCTTATAAGTCCTCCGAACCCAACAGCATTTCAGAGAGCCCTTTGCCCGCTTTCACCATCGGCCAGACGTTTTCCGATTGATCGGTAATGAAGTTCATGAAAACCAGCTTGTCTTTCATGCCGAAGGCGTCGCGCATCGCGCCGTCGACGTCGCCCGGTTTCTCGATGCGCATGCCGACGTGGCCGTAGGCTTCGGCCAGCTTCTCGAAGTTCGGCAGCGAATCCATGTAGGACTCGGAATAGCGCGAACCGTAGTCGATCTGCTGCCACTGGCGCACCATGCCCAGGAAGCGGTTGTTCAACATGATGATCTTCGGCGTCAGATGGTATTGCTTGCAGGTCGCGAGTTCCTGGATGCACATCTGGATCGAGCCTTCGCCGGTGATGCAGGCGACGGTGGCGTCCGGGTTGGCCATCTGCACGCCCATGGCGTACGGCAAGCCCACGCCCATCGTGCCCAGGCCGCCCGAGTTGACCCAGCGCTTAGGCTTGTCGAACGGGTAGTACTGCGCGGCCCACATCTGGTGCTGGCCGACGTCGGAGGTGATGAAGGCGTCGCCCTTGGTCACTTCCCACAGCTTCTGCACCACCGCCTGCGGCTTGATCACCAGGTCCGAGGTGGCGAACTTCAGGCAATCCTTGCCGCGCCATTCGGCGATCTGCTTCCACCAGTCCTTGAGCGCGGGCGCGTTCGGCTTGGCTTCCGCGGCGTCGAGCTGGGCCAGGAATTCGATCAGCACGTCCTTGACGTTGCCGACGATGGGGATGTCGACCTTCACGCGCTTGGAAATCGACGATGGATCGATGTCCACGTGGATGATCTTGCGCGGGTTGGAGGCGAAGTGTTTCGGGTTGCCGATCACGCGGTCGTCGAAGCGGGCGCCGATGGCGATCAGGACGTCGCAGTGCTGCATCGCCATGTTCGCTTCGTAGGTGCCGTGCATGCCGGGCATGCCGACGAAGTTCTCGCTCGACGCCTTGTAGGCGCCCAGGCCCATCAGCGTGTTGGTGACCGGGAAGCCCAGCTTGTCGACCAGCTTGTTCAGCTCGGGCGAGGCATTGGCCAGGATCACGCCGCCGCCGGTGTAGATCATCGGACGTTCGGCTTGCAGCAGCAGTTGGACCGCCTTGCGGATCTGGCCGGAGTGGCCCTTGTCGACCGGTTTGTACGAACGCATCTCGACCTCTTTCGGGTACGAGTACGTCGTCTTGTGCATCGAGATATCCTTCGGGATGTCGACCAGCACGGGGCCTGGACGGCCGGTGCGGGCGATGAAGAAGGCTTTCTTGACGGTTTCCGCCAAGTCCTTGACGTCTTTGACGAGGAAATTGTGCTTGACGACCGGGCGGGTGATGCCGACCGTGTCGCATTCCTGGAAGGCATCCTGGCCGATGGCGTGACTAGGCACCTGGCCCGAGATCACGACCATGGGGATGGAATCCATGTAAGCGGTGGAAAGACCTGTCACGGCATTGGTGACGCCCGGACCGGACGTGACCAGCGCGACACCAACCTTGTTCGAGCTGCGCGAGTACGCATCGGCGGCATGCACTGCGGCCTGTTCGTGACGCACGAGGACGTGTTGGAATTTGTCTTGCTTGAAGATGGCGTCGTAGATATACAGGACGGCTCCGCCCGGATAGCCAAAGACGTGTTCCACGCCTTCCTCGGCCAGGCAGCGCACCAGTATTTCAGCGCCTGTGAGCGTGTTCGCTCCTTGTGATGCGGTTGCTTCGGTATTCATGAAACATTCCTTTCAAGGTCCATAGGAGATTGATCGGATGCTCTTTCCTAACGAAGTAGGCCCACCTCTACAGCATTGCCCTGCTTCCCTTTTTCTCTGCAGTCACACCTGCCTCTTCCGTCAACCGTAGTGACGTGCAAAGCAGTGCTAGCTGCAAACTCTCGTTTGGCTGGATCTGTCTGTAGCGGTTCTGCGTACCTCTCGCGCTTGTGGCACGGGTTAGAGCAAACTGCTGACATATGAAAGCGCGTCTCGTCGATTGCGGCGTTGTGTGCCAGCTGCGACCAGACCATAGAGCTTCGGGGTGTTCAAAGCGTCCCATACGGTACACCCGCCGCCCCGGTTTGGGCAAGTGAAATATCGAAAAAATCAGCACTTCGGTACATTTTGCACCGTCAAAGCCGCGAAAACCATGCAGAAATGGCTAATTTTTGCTAGCATGCGCTACGTTATCGAGCCGCCACCTAGCGGCCCAGCGCCGGCTTTTCCGGCAGTATCCACACCCGACGCATGGCCACAGACAAAGAATTATCCGACTTTCTCGAAAACGTCGAGCGGCGTGCCTTCAAACAAGCCGTGTATGCAGTGCGCAAGGACGAGTCCGCATTGGACATCGTGCAGGACGCGATGATCAAGCTCGCCGAGAAATACGGCGACAAGCCGGCCGCCGAGCTGCCGATGCTGTTCCAGCGCATCCTGCAAACCACCATCCTCGATTATTTCCGTAGAGAAAAGGTCCGCAACACCTGGGTCAGCCTGTTCTCCGGCATGGGATCTTCCAGCGACGACCATGACGATTTCGACATGCTCGAATCGTACGCCGCCGAAGCAGGTTCCGAGGCCTCCGAATCGAGCGCGGACAAGATCGAGCGCCGGCAAATGCTGGCGCTGATCGATGCTGAGGTACAAAAGCTTCCGGCGCGTCAACGAGAAGCCTTCCTGATGCGTTATTGGCAGGACATGGACGTGGCCGAAACAGCCGAAGCGATGGGATGTTCCGAGGGGAGCGTGAAGACACATTGCTCACGTGCAACACATACGCTCGCCGAATCGCTAAAATCCAAGGGAATAACATTATGAACACCGACGATCTGAATTTCGCTTACAAGGTGCGGCACGCGCTCAATGAGCACCTGGACGATCTGCCCGCATCGACCACCGAGCGCCTGGCGCAAGCGCGCAAGCTGGCGCTCGCCCGCAAGAAGGCCCACGTGGAGGCGCCGTTGAAGGTGCGCGCCAGCAAAAATGCGCTGGCGGGCGCCGGCACCGGCTTCTTCTCGTTCAGCTGGATGACCCGCGTGGGCGTGGCGCTGCCATTGCTGGTGCTGGTCGGCGGCCTGGTCGGCATCTACCAGTACGAGCAGGAACAGCGCGTGGCCGACCTGGCCGAGCTCGACGCCGCCGTGCTGTCGGACGAATTGCCGCTGTCCGCTTATCTGGACCACGGTTTCAACGCCTACCTGAACCAAAGCGAGTAACCAGCATGGCATTGAGCGGTCGTGCAAAATGGGGCGCTGGAATGGCAGTGGCGTTGGCGATAGCAGCGGCAAGCGCGGCGCTGGTCGGTTGCGGCCGGTCGGAAACGCCAGCCCAGCCTGCCGCGTCGAGTTCTTCCGCAACCGGCGTGCGGCCGAGTGCGGCGGCGGGCAAGCGCGCGCCGGCCAAGTCGCCGGAAAAAACCATGTGGAAGGATTTGTCGCCTGCGCAACGGCGGGCGCTGGAGCCGCTGGCGCCCGAATGGGACCAAATGGAACCGATCCGCAAGCAAAAATGGCTGGGCATCGTCAAACGCTATGCGTCGATGACGCCTGGCGAGCAGGCTCGCGTGCAGGAACGCATGCGAGAGTGGGTCAAGATGACGCCGGAAGAGCGCCGCCAGGTGCGCCAGAACTTCACCCGCGCGCAAAAGATCGATCCGTCGCAGAAAACCACGCAATGGGAATCGTATCAGCAACTGCCTGAAGAACAGAAGCGCAAACTGGCGGCCAAGGCAGCGATGAAGAAACAAGTCGCCAACCTGCCGACGCCGACCCAGAGCAAGATGAAAACCGTGGCGCCGATCAAGCCGGCCGTGCCGACCACTGGCGGTCCCGCCGTGGCGCCGGCCTTGCCTGTCGCGAGCGCCGCGCCGGCCGTGGCGCCGACCACCGATCCAGCCACCGGCGCTGCCATCCCCAACGCATCGAATATCACACCGGTCGTCGCGCCTGCCGCACCGGCGTCCGCACCTCCTGCCCCGCCTGCCACCAACAATGTCAAATAAGCCGCTTGTCACCATCCCCACCATCAAGCGCCGCCTGATTTCAATGGTCTACGAAACCCTGCTGGGTTTCGCGGTGCTGTTCCTGCCCTTCCTGATTTTTGAAGTCGCCGTCCACGGCAGCCACACGCCGACCTTGGAGCACATGCGCCAGGCGCTGGCCTTCCTGGTGCTGGGCGCCTACTTCATCCACCAGTGGAGCCGCGACGGCCAGACGCTGGCGATGAAGACCTGGCGCCTGAAGGTGGTGCGCCCCGGCCACGACCACCTGTCGCTGCAAACGGCCGCCGTGCGCTATCTGCTGAGCTGGATGTGGGTGCTGCCGGCACTGCTGGCGTCGCTGGTGCTGGACCTGCACAAGTGGCAGGCGCTGGGCGCGGTCGGCGCAGGCATCCTGCTGTGGTCGCTGACCGCCTTCCTCGACCAGGACCGCCAGTTCCTGCACGACAAACTGACCGGCACCCGCCTGGTCCAGCTGCCGCCGCTTCCACGGCGCGCGGCCAAGGCCGGCGCACCCGGCCCCGACGCTTAGAACGCTTCCCAATCGTTGATCGCCGCGGCGGCCATGCGCTGGGGGGGGCGCGGCAGGCTTGGCCGCGGTCGGCGCCGCCAAGCGCCCGGTCCTGTTCGAGGCCAGCCGCAATACCGGCGCCGCCGGCTTCACGAACTGCTGACCAGCAGCCTGACTGGCGGCCGATTTGAACACGCTGACCAGCTGAACCAGGCCATCGGCCTGCTCCTGCAAGGCGCCGGTGGCGGCGGCGGCCTCCTCGACCAAGGCGGCGTTTTGCTGCACCACCTCGTCCATCTGGCAGATGGCCTGGTTGATCTGTTCGATTCCGGACGACTGTTCGCGGCTGGCCGAGGTGATTTCGCCGATGATGGACGACACCCGGTCCACGCTTTGCACCACTTCGCGCATGGTGGCGCCGGCCTCGCCGACCAGCTTGCTGCCGCCGTCAACCTTCTCGACCGAATCCTTGATCAGCGTGCTGATTTCCTTGGCGGCGGCGGCGGAGCGCTGGGCCAGATTGCGCACCTCGCTGGCCACCACGGCAAAGCCGCGGCTCTGCTCGCCTGCCCGGGCCGCCTCGACGGCGGCGTTCAGCGCCAGGATGTTGGTCTGGAACGCGATGCCATCGATGACGCTGATGATGTCGCCGATCTTGCGCGAGGAATCTGAAATCGACGCCATGTTGGCCATCACGCTGTCCATCACCGCGCCGCCCTTGAGCGCCACCGTGGAGGCCGACCGCGCAAGCTGGTTGGCCTGTGCGGCGTGCTCCGAATTTTGCTTGACCGTCGAGGTCAATTCCTCCATCGACGACGCGGTTTCCTCAAGCGCGCTGGCCTGTTGTTCGGTACGCGACGACAAATCGAGATTGCCGGCGGCGATCTGGCCCGTTGCGGTCGCAATCATGTCCGTACCGGAGCGCACGTTGCCGACGATGTCCGCCAGCTTCTCGCGCATGGTGCGCATCGACAGCAACAGGCTGCCGCGGTCGCCGGGCCGCGTCTCGACCTCCACCGTCAGGTCCCCCTCTGCGATGCGGTCGGCGATCATGGACGCATAGCTGGGCTCGCCGCCCAGTTGGCCGGTGAGGCTGGCCGCGATCACCAGGCCGATCGCCACGCCCAACACCAGGCCACCCACGCTCAGGGCGATCAGGGTGGTACGGACCTGGCCATATATGACGTCGGTGTCGGCGCTCAGGCGCTCGGCGTTGGATAACTTCAAATTGACCATCTTGGTCATCAAATCGTCGATGCGATCGGCCATGGGGCGCGCCTGGTTCATCTGTTCGACCGAGGCCGAGGTCTCGCGCGGCGCCTCCTTGGCGAGCGCGTCCATCGCCTTGCGCAGGCCGCCCTCGTACGCCGCGAATCCCGCCGAGACCTCCGCCACCAGGGCCTGCCCTTCGCGCGAGTCGAAATGCCTGGCCGCCGCCGCGATTTCCTTCTTGACGTTGGCGATGCGTACTTCAACTGTCTTGAGCGACGCGGCGCGGCGCGGCGCTCCAGGGTATCGGCCAGGATCGAGCTGCGGATCGCCCGCGCTGCCGCGAAAAGCTGCACATTGGCTTCGGCCGCATGCCTCAGACCGATGGTCTCGGTGTCGTACATGCGATTGCCCATTTCGTTGATCTGATCGGCTTTCTGCAAACCTATCAGGCCGATCAGTGCGCCGATCATCGCCACAATCGCAAAGCCGCCATTTCATTTGCATCTCCATAAGGGCAGGGCGCGGCGAATCGGCCGGCCAATCCATTTATGGCATTTGATAATTCGTTTAAATCAATAATTAATTGATATTGCGGCGATTTTCAAAAATTTTTGTTGTATCCGATTTATTCGGGCAAGGTGAAAATCAGAATCGCTCATGATCCTGCAGGTAGCGCCACTCGCCTACCGGCAGACTCGACATTGCGATACGTCCGATGCGGATGCGCTTCAACGACACCACGCTCAGGCCGACCATCTTGCACATATGTTCGATCTGGCCCGGCTTGGGATTCTTCGGCGCGAAGCGCAGGCGGTTCTCGTTCTGCCAGCTGACCTTCATCGGCGGCAGCGGCTTGCCGTTGAACGGCAGGCCGTGGTTCAGCAGCGCCAGGCCGTTTTCCACGATGGTTCCGGTCACCTCGGCGATGATCTCGTGCTCGATCTTGGCCGCTTCGTCGACCAGCTTGCGGCTGACGCGGAAGTCCTGCGTGAACACCAGCAGCCCGCTGGCATGCGTCTCCAGCGGGTTGGTCAGGGTCAGGTTGACCAGGTGGCGCTTGAGGAAGCGCTGGCCCGGCGCGGAGCGCGTCAGCGAAGCGTGGTTCAGCAGATGCACCGCCGGCGAACCGTCCTTGCCGATGCCGCCGTTGGCGCCCACCGGTTTGTGCAGCAGGATCGTCACCGGCAGGATCTCCAGCAGCGTGGCGTCGGGGGCGACGTCGATCTGCTGTTCCATCGTCACGCGGGCGCCCGCCTCTTCCACCACAACGCCATCGACGCTGACGAAACCGCCCTCGATATAGAGTTCGGCTTCGCGGCGCGAGCATGGGCGCATTTCCGACAGGCGCTTGGCCAGGCGGACCGAATTATCAGTGGTGGTGTCGGTCATCCGAAAAAATCTCCAAAAACGGTAATGGCGCGGTCGATGTCCTCGCGCGATGCATCCATGTGCGTGACGATGCGCAGGTGCGGCGACATCGATACGCGTATGCGGGTCAGTTGCAGCACGTCGTTCAAAGCACGGCAGGTGTCGGCCGGGATATCGACGTAGAAAATATTGGTTTGCGGCGTGCTGACCTTGATGCCTTTGAGCCTGGCCAGTTCGCCCGCGAAGTAGGTGGCGTTGTCGTGATCCTCCGCCAGTCGCGCGAAGTTGTGCTGCAGGGCGTACATGCCGCCCGCCGCGATCATGCCGGCCTGGCGCATGCCGCCGCCCAGCATCTTGCGCCAGCGTTTGGCCTCGGCGATCAGCGGCTTGCTGCCGCACAGGACGGAGCCGATCGGCGCGCCCAGGCCTTTGGACAGGCACACCGAAACGGAATCGAAGCCGGCGACCGCCGCGCGCGGGCTCACGCCCAGCTTGACGGCGGCGTTGCAGACGCGCGCGCCGTCGAGGTGCGTGGCCAGGCCGCGCTCGTGCGCCAGCGTGGTCGCCTGCTTCAGGTAGTCGAGGCCCAGCACGCGGCCGCCGATGGTGTTTTCCAACGCCAGCAGCTTGCTGCGCGCGAAGTGGAAATCGTCCGGCTTGATGTAGGCTTCGATGTCGGCCAGCGCGATGCTGCCGTCGGGCTGGTTGATGATGGGCTGCGGCTGGATACTGCCCAGCACCGCGGCGCCGCCGCCTTCGTAGCGGTAGGTATGGGCTTCCTGCCCGACCAGGTATTCGTCGCCACGGCCGCAGTGGGCCAGCAAGGCCAGCAGATTGCTCTGCGTGCCGGACGGCGCGAACAGCGCGTCCTCGTAGCCGAACAAATCGGCCGTGTATTCCTGCAGGCGGTTGACGCCTGGATCATCGCCGTAGACATCGTCGCCGACGTCCGCTGCGTTCATCGCGGCGCGCATCGCCGCGCTGGGGCGGGTGATGGTGTCGCTGCGCAGGTCCAACCATTTTTCGTTCAGCTCACTCATCGTTCCATCACCCCTTTTTGATTTACTGTTTTGCTACCTGCTCGGTGAAAAAACGGTTGCCCATTTCTTCCAGCCCCAATGTCTCCAGCACTTCCTGCAAACGCTCCGATGGTCGCTGGCGCGGCAGGTTCTTGTACGTGGCGATGATCAGCTCATTCTTCATCGAGTGCTCCCAGCCTACCAGCTCGGTCACGTTGACGTGGTAGCCGTGCGCCTCCAGTTGCAGGCAGCGCAGCACGTTGGTGATCTGGCTGCCGAATTCGCGCGTGTGGATAGGATGGCGCCAGATCTCGGTCAGCGCCGATTTGGCCAGCGACTTGCCCTTGTTCTTCTTCAGCACCGTCGCCACTTCCGCCTGGCAGCACGGCACCAGCACCATGTACCTGGCCTTCTTCTTCAGCGCGAAGTGGATGGCGTCGTCGGTCGCCGTGTTGCAGGCGTGGAGCGCGGTGACGACGTCGATCTGGTCCGGCAGCAGCTTCGATTCGGTGGACTCGGCCACCGACAGCGGCAGGAAGGACATGCCGGGGAACTTGAACTGCCTGGCCAGTTCCTGCGAACGCGCCACCAGCTCTTCGCGGGTTTCGATGCCGTAGATGTGGGAGTTATCGTTCAACGCCTTGAAGAACAGGTCGTAGATGATGAAGCCGAGGTAGGACTTGCCGGCGCCGTGGTCGACCAGCGACACGCTGTCCTTCTCGGCCAGCACTTCCTTGAGCAGCGGTTCGATGAACTGGTACAGGTGATAGACCTGCTTCAGCTTGCGGCGGCTGTCCTGGTTCATCTTGCCGTCGCGGGTCAGGATGTGCAGCTCTTGCAGCAGCGCGACGGTCTGGCCTTCGCGGATCTCCGGCATGTTGTCCGCGCCGGTGACGGTGGCGCCGATTTTCGCTGGCGCGGCTTTCGCCGCTGGCTTACTTGGCTTCATCGATCCACGCCTGCTGAACCGCTTCGAGGACTTTCTCACCGCCGCGCGTATGGTCGTCGTCGAACTCTTCGAGGTCGACGATCCAGTTGTGCAGATCAGTGAAGCGGATAGTCAGCGGATCGATGTCCGGGTGCTTATCGTAGAGCGCTTCCGCAATCGCGGTGATGTCGGTCCATTTCATATCAGTGTCCGCCTTCGCTTGCGTGATTGATGGTGTACTTGGGGATCTCGACGACCAGGTCTTCATTCGCCACCACCGCCTGGCACGACAGGCGCGACACGGCCTCCAGGCCCCAGGCCTTGTCCAGCAGGTCTTCTTCGGTTTCGCTGGCTTCGCTCAGAGAGTTGAAGCCTTCGCGCACCAGCACGTGGCAGGTGGTGCAGGCGCAGGACTTCTCGCAGGCGTGCTCGATGTGGATGTCATTTTCGAGCATGACGTCGCACAGGGTCTTGCCGGCTTCGGCTTCGACAACGGCGCCGTCCGGGCACAGTTTTGCGTGGGGCAGGAATACGATTTGTGGCACTTGATACCTCTACATTTTGATTAGCCCCACCGTCATCCTCGCGAAAGCGGGGATCCATAGGGGCGCGATTCAGTTGGCTCAGCATGGATTCCCGCTTTCGCGGGAATGACGTGCGGCGCCTTAAACTACCTGGTCCAGCGTCTTGCCGGCCAGTGCGCTGCGCACGCTGCGATCCATGCGGCGCGATGCGAATTCTTCGGTGCCGTTGGCCAGCGCTTCGACGGCGGACTTCACCGCCGCGTGGTCGACGGCGCCGGTCTGCGACTGGGCTACCACGTCGCGCACCTTGTTCATCAAGACATCGACCGCCGCGCGTTCTTCGTCGCTCAGCAAAGCCGCATCTTCGTCCAGCGCCGATTGCGTGGCCAGCATGATGCGCTCGGCCTCGACCTGCTCTTCGCGCAGTGCGCGGGCGACCATATCGGTGTCGGCCGATTTGTACGAATCCTGCAGCATGCGCGCGACGTCGTCGTCGCCCAGGCCGTAGGCCGGCTTGACGACGATCGACGCTTCCACGCCGGAGCGCAGTTCGCGCGCGGACACCGACAGCAAGCCGTCCGCATCCACCTGGTAGGTGATGCGAATGCGCGCGGCGCCGGCCACCATCGGCGGAATGCCGCGCAGCTCGAAGCGCGCCAGCGAACGGCAGTCGGACACCAGCTCACGCTCTCCTTGTAGCACGTGCACCGCCAGCGCGGTCTGGCCATCCTTGAAGGTGGTGAACTCCTGCGCGCGGGCGCAAGGGATGGTCGAGTTACGCGGAATGATCTTCTCGACCAGGCCGCCCATGGTCTCGATGCCCAGCGACAGCGGGATCACGTCCAGCAGCAGCCAGTCGTCGCCCGGCGCGCGATTGCCGGCCAGCAGATTGGCCTGCACCGCCGCGCCCAGCGCCACGACCTTGTCCGGGTCGATGTTCGCGTGCGGGATGGTGTGGAAGTATTCGCTGACCACGCGCTGCACGTGCGGCATGCGCGTCGCGCCGCCGACCATGACCACGCCATCGACGTCGTCCGCGTCGACATTCGCGTCGCGCAGCGCCTTCTTGATGGCCTTCATGGTCTTGTCGATCAGGTGCCGGGTGATCTCCTGGAAGATCTCTGCGGTGATCTTCAGATGCACTTCTTCGCCGGAGCCAAGGATGGCGTCGACGGTCACATCGTTTTTGGTCGACAGCTGCTCTTTCGCTTCGCGCGCTTTCACCATCAGCACGGCCGTGTCTTCGTCCGACAGCGGCGCCAGTTTTTCCTGCTGGTGGATGTAGCAGAACAGGCGGTGATCGAAGTCGTCGCCGCCCAGCGCGGAATCGCCGCCGGTGGACAGTACTTCGAACACGCCCTTGCTCAGCTTGAGGATGGAGATGTCGAAGGTGCCGCCACCGAGGTCGTACACTGCGTACAAACCTTCCGAGCCGTTGTCCAGGCCGTAGGCGATGGCGGCGGCGGTAGGCTCGCTCAACAGGCGCAGCACGTTGATGCCGGCCAGCTGCGCCGCATCCTTGGTGGCCTGGCGCTGCGCGTCGTCGAAGTAGGCCGGCACGGTGATGACCGCGCCCACCAGATCGTCGCCCAGCGAATCTTCCGCGCGCTGGCGCAGCGTGGCCAGGATCTGCGCCGAGATCTCGACCGGGCTCTTGACGCCGGCGATGGTCTTCAGCTGCACCATGCCAGGGGTGTCCTGGAAATCGTAGGGCATGTTTTCCGCGTAGGCGATATCGGCCAGGCCGCGGCCCATGAAGCGCTTGACGGAGACGATGGTGTTCTTCGGATCGGTGGTCTGCGCGGCCTGCGCCTTGTAGCCGATGTTGGCATGGCCGTTCGGCAGATAGCGCACCACGGACGGCAGCAGCGGGCGGCCATCCTCATCGCACAGCACTTCTGGAATGCTGTTGCGCACCGTGGCGACCAGCGAATTGGTGGTGCCCAGGTCGATACCGACCGCCAGCCGATGCTGGTGCGGTGCGGTGGACATGCCTGGTTCGGAAATTTGCAGAAGTGCCATGGATGGACCTGTATTCTTATCTTGTCTGCCGAGGGCGCGCGCGAGGCGCCGCGCTCAGGCTTCGATTGCTTCGAAGGCGAAGCGGACTTCTTCGCCGAATTTTTCAAGGAACATCAACGCGCGCACGCCCTGCGCCGCCGCGTGGAAGTCGCCGCCGTCGATCTGCGTTTCGATCTCCGCCAGGCGCGCCTTGCGTTCGTTGCGCAGCTGCTTGTCCAGCGCTTCCAGCGCGTCGCTGTCCTTGGCGGCGCGGGCGTCGCCCAGTTCTTCGCGCCACTCCATCTGCTGCATCAGGAAGGCCATCGGCATCGCCGTGTTCGACTCGGTCTGCAAATCGACGCCATTGAGCTCGCACAGGTACTGCGCGCGCTTCTGCGGATTTTTCAGGGTCTGATAGGCTTCGTTGGCGCGCGTGGCCCACTGCATGGCGACGCGCTTTTCGGCGTCGGTGGCATTGACGAACTTGTCGGGATGGACGCGGCCCTGGACGTCGCGGTAGGCGCTGTCCAGCGCCTCCGCGTCCACGGCAAACTGCTGCGGCAGATTGAACAACTCAAAGTGATTTTGCATGGCTTATCAGATGCGGAAGCTTTCGCCGCAACCGCAAGCGTCTTTCTCGTTCGGGTTATGGAACTTGAAGCCTTCGTTCAAGCCTTCGCGCGCGAAATCGAGCTCGGTGCCGTCGATGTACGGCAGGCTTTTCGGATCGACGAATACCTTGACGCCGTGCGATTCGAAGACGCTGTCCTCTTCGGCGATTTCGTCCACGTATTCCAGCTTGTAGGCCAGGCCCGAGCAGCCGGTGGTGCGCACGCCAAAACGCAGACCGACGCCTTTACCACGGCGTTCGATGTAGCGGTTGATATGCTTGGCTGCTTTTTCGGTCAGGGTGATTGCCATTTGATTCTCCTACGTCGTTCCCGCGCAGGCGGGAACCCATGCTGACTGGCCGTATCCGGCCCGGCATGAATTCCCGCTTTCGCGGGAATGACTGGGTTACGCTGCGACTGGGTGCTTGGTCTGGTAGTCCAGTACCGCTGCCTTGATGGCGTCTTCCGCCAGGATCGAGCAGTGGATTTTTACCGGCGGCAGCGCCAGCTCTTCAGCGATCTGGGTGTTCTTGATGGCCAGCGCCTGGTCCAGCGTCTTGCCCTTGACCCATTCGGTCACCAGCGAGCTGGAAGCGATGGCCGAACCGCAGCCGTAGGTCTTGAACTTCGCATCTTCGATCAGGCCATCGGCGCCGACCTTGATTTGCAGCTTCATCACGTCGCCGCAAGCCGGCGCGCCGACCATGCCGGTGCCAACGCTGTCATCGCCCTTTTCGAAAGCGCCAACGTTGCGTGGATTTTCGTAGTGGTCCAACACTTTTTCCGAGTAAGCCATTTTGATGCTCCTGTATTTTCTGTATCTTTAAAAATTAGTGGGCTGCCCATTGGATCGAGCTGATGTCGATGCCTTCTTTGAACATGTCCCACAGTGGCGACAGCTCACGCAGTTTGTGTACCTTGGACTTCATCAGATTAACCGCGAAGTCGATGTCCTCTTCGGTGGTGAAGCGGCCGATGGTGAAACGGATCGAGCTGTGCGCCAGCTCGTCGCTGCGACCCAGCGCGCGCAGCACATACGATGGCTCCAGCGAGGCCGAGGTGCAGGCCGAACCGGACGACACGGCCAGGTCTTTCACGGCCATGATCAGCGACTCGCCTTCGACGTAGTTGAAGCTGACGTTCAGGTTGTGCGGCACACGGTGTTCCATGTCGCCGTTGATGTAGGTTTCTTCGATCTCTTGCAGGCCCTTGGCCAGGCGGTCGCGCAGGCCCTTGATGCGGGTGATCTCGCTGTCCATTTCCACCTTCGCCAGGCGGAAGGCTTCGCCCATGCCGACGATCTGGTGGGTAGGCAGGGTGCCGGAGCGCAGGCCGCGCTCGTGGCCGCCGCCGTGCATTTGCGCTTCGATGCGCACGCGCGGCTTGCGGCAGACGTACAGCGCGCCCACGCCCTTAGGGCCGTAGGTCTTGTGCGCGGTGAAGGTCATCAGGTCGACCTTGGTCTTTTGCAGGTCGATCACCACCTTGCCGGTCGCTTGCGCGGCGTCGCAGTGGAAGATGATGCCTTTCGAGCGGCACAGCGCGCCGATTTCGTCGATCGGCTGGATCACGCCGATCTCGTTGTTGACCAGCATGACGGAGACCAGGATGGTGTCCGGGCGGATCGCGGCAGTCAGCTGCTCGATGGTGATCAGGCCGTTGTCCTGCGGTTCCAGGTAGGTCGCTTCAAAGCCCTGGCGTTCCAGTTCGCGCACCGTGTCCAGCACCGCCTTGTGCTCGGTCTTGACGGTGATGATGTGCTTGCCCTTGGTCTTGTAGAACTGGGCCGCACCCTTGATCGCCAGGTTGTTCGATTCGGTGGCGCCGGAGGTCCAGATGATTTCGCGCGGATCGGCGTTGACCAGGGCGGCGACGTGCGCACGCGCCTCTTCCACTGCCTTTTCCGCGGTCCAGCCGTACATGTGGCTGCGCGACGCCGGATTGCCGAACTGCTCGCGCAGGAAGGGAATCATCATGTCGGCGACGCGTGGATCGATCGGCGTGGTGGCCGAGTAGTCCATGTAGATCGGGAAATGCGGGGCGGTCTGGAACTTCACTGGCGCGATGTTTTTTTCAGGGGCGTTCATCTGGGTTACTCCGTTATTGAGTTCTCTTAACCAAGCGCGGCGTGGTTACGGTGCATCACGACCACGTTTTGTTCAGCATTCTTTTGCTTCTGTTGATCGACCAGATCCTGCAGCGACACGGAATCCAGGTAATCCACCATTTTTTCGTTCAGCGTGGCCCACAGTTCGTGGGTCATGCAGCGCGCGCCGCTGGCGGCGTCCGCGCCGTGGCAATTTTCCTTGCCGCCGCACTGGGTCGCGTCAAGCGGCTCATCGACGGCGATGATGATGTCGGCCACGGTGACCTTGTCGGCGCGGCGCGCCAGACTGTAGCCGCCGCCCGGGCCGCGGATCGACTCGACGATCTCGTGGCGGCGCAGCTTGCCGAACAACTGCTCGAGGTAGGACAGCGAAATGGCCTGGCGCTGGCTGATGCCGGAGAGCGTGACCGGGCCTTTGCCTTGGCGCAAAGCCAGATCGATCATCGCAGTCACAGCAAAACGGCCTTTGGTGGTCAGACGCATCACTACCTCGGTTCAACTGGGTTAAAATATCGACCTTGTCGCTAATCACGATGTTGCACAAGCGCTGATTAGTTGATCGATTTAGTCAAGTATACCAAACTTTAACAAAGTTTGCCGGGTAGCCCCATTGCCTGTCGGGGTACTTACCCTTTCAGCAACTGCATCGGTTGGAACAGCTGGTGCATGTCCCGGTTGCCGATAAAGCTCAGGTTGTACGGGTGTTCCGCGCTGATTTGCGGGAAATCTTTCATTACCGGCAACTTACTCAGCAATTCAGCGATCTTTCCCCATAAAACCATGGTTGGCGTCTTCGACGCCTGCGCGGCCAGGCCGGCCATCACGGTCTCGAAGAACGGCAGCCAGGCCTTGGCATCCTTGGCCGGGGCGACGTGGCTGCGGAACACCAGCGAGGCGTTCAGCAGCAAAAACCCCTGCTGTATCAATTTCTGCTGCATGTCGGACAGGGTCTGGATGTGGCTGCCGGCGCCGCTGCGGGCGCGGGCGGAGACCGCCGCCATCGCTACACCTCCGGTGTTGTCCAGCGACAGTTGACCGTCCGCCACCAGCAGCATCTTCATGAAGTTACGCAGCGAGGTGGCCTTGTTGACCGGCTTGGACAGGCCGCCGCCCTGCTCGTCCGACCACAGGCTGCCGACGGCGCCATCCATGAAACACACGCCGGTGGCGCTCTCGGCGCGCGGATACGGGCCTTCGCCGACTAATACGTAGCGCACTTTATCGAGCGGCAGCGCGAAGGCGGCGAACAGGCGTTGCTCGGTCGGCAGGTACTGGTCATTGGACAACTGCGGCAGGTAGTCGGGCGTGGCGGCCATCATGGCCTCCAACCCCTGGACCAGCAATGGACGCCAGGAAGCATCTGCGCGCGTCAGCGCATCGAGGATCGGAGTCGGGATCGTCATGAGAAAAAGCGTTTGGGGAAAGGCGAAATTGTATCGCCGAACGGCGCCGCAGCCCAACATCTAAATGAAGTGAGCTGTTTAGTTGCGTGCAGCTTGAACCACTAGCCGCCCCTCAATGCATCAGAGAGCATCAAATCGACGCACTCATACGTCCAGCCAGCCGCCGGCGAAGCCGGCACTCCGCAGGCCATCACGCAGATAGGTGTTACGGCGCAACAGGCTCCAGGGGAAATCGTTTAGATGGTTTTCCACCATGATGACGGTCGGCCCTTCGTTGATGCCGAAGTGGTAGGGCGACACCCAGCGCCGGCAGCCTTTCTCGCAGAGATGAAAGATCGTCGAGAACGAGGCCTTGAAGCCGTAAGGATTGCTCTCGCACAGTTGCAGCCCCTGAAAGTGCGCGATGCTGGGCAGGACAATCTCCGGCGCGAACGGCAGCGAGGCCGCCACCGCCCACGGCGCCACCGTGCCGTCATCCGGGCCGTATGGCGCGCCTCGTCCCACGTAGTCGTAGAACTTGCGCTGCACGCCGCCGATCTTCCGGGTGGCGGGACCCGGGCCGTCGCTGGCCGTCATCCCCCAGCACAGTTCGCCGTACTCCGGGAAGTCCAGCGGATTCTCGATCGCATAGCGCTGCTGCACATAGGTCGCGCGGCGGCTGTTCTCGAAGTAGTCCAGGTCGTGCGCGCGCATGAAGTCGTCGCGGATGCCGCGCAGGTCCAGCCAGATGTGCGACATCTGATGGATGAACAACGGCCCGGCGTACAGATAGTCGATGCCGTGCACCGTCTTCCATTCGTAGCTGCTGGCCCAGGCGTCGTAGCTGTCGCGGCCGATCGGATGGATGGGCGACCCCAACGCCAGTACATACAGGATCAGCGCCTCGTCGTAGCCTTCCCAATGCCAGCGCAGGAACCCCCGCTCCGGCTTCCAGCCATGGCAAAGCAGCGCGCCGCGACGACGCATCCATTGCCAGTCCACGCGCCGGTACAGCATATCGGCCAGTTCGCGAATCTCGCGCTCGCACGGTGAGTCGTCGCTGAAATACTCGGCCGCCGTCAGCATGCCGGCGATCAGCAGCGCGGTGTCGACGCTGGACAGCTCGCACTTCCACGCGCGCGCGCCACTCTCCATGTCGAGGAAATGATAGTAGAAGCCTCTGTGGCCCGTGGCGCCGGGCGCGTTGCCTTGCTCGCTGTTGGCGAAGAAACACAAGGTGGTCAGGGTGCGCGACACCGCCTCGCCGCGTGCCATGCAGCCACGCTCGACGCCTATCGTGTAGGCGGTCAGCGCCATGCCGACGGCGGCGATGCTGGCCGGCCAGTCCGGCCCGGTCTTGTCGCGTATCAGGCCGTTGGCCGGATTGATTTCGTGGATGAAGTATTCGAAGGAATTCTTCTGCATCACCGTCAGCAGCTTCAGCGACGCGGCATCGATCACGGTCCGAGGGCACTCAACAGGCGGAATTACGGTCATAGCGGGCCCGGCAAATACAAAAAACCCATGTTGCCACGGGCGCCCGCCGGCGTATGTACCTCACCGCACGGATGACGCCCAGGAAATCAGGCGTCCAGTTCGGCGCGGTTGCGGCCCAGCTCTTTGGCGCGGTACAGCGCGGCGTCCGCAGCGCGCAGCAGCTGCACGGCGGTTTCACCGGGTCTTGGCGTCCACGCCGCGACACCGATGCTGACCGTCAGCAAGCCGCCCGGCGTCTGCGCATGGGGCAAAGCCAGCGCCTCCAATGCTTCGCATACGCGCTGGCCCATGGTCAGTGCGCTGTCGGCATCGGTGCCCGGCGCGATGAAGGCGAACTCCTCGCCGCCGTAGCGCGCCACCAGATCGCCGGTGCGCTGCAACTGCGCCGCGAATTCGGCGGCGACCCGGCGCAGGCACTCGTCGCCATCCTGGTGGCCATAGTGGTCGTTATACAGTTTGAAGTGGTCGATATCGAGCAGCCCCACCGCCAGCGGCCGTCCCAGCCGCGCCGCGCGCGCCCATTCGGTCGCCAGCACCGCGTCGAAGCGGCGCCGGTTGGCGATGCCGGTCAGGCTGTCGGTCATGCTCTGTTCGGCCAGGCGCGCATTGGCTTCGTTCAGCTCCGCCGTGCGCTGCGCGACACGTTCCTCCAGCAAGCGCTCCGACGATTGCAGGCTGGCGATCAGGCTGGCCTGGGCCTCGTAGGCGGCGCGCTTGGCCAGCGCCTTCTCGCGCCGGATCACATGGACGCGGTCGGCCAGCGCAAAGGCCAGCAACATCATCTCGCAGGCCGAGCCGATCTGGCTGCCGTGGTTGGTCAGCAGGTTGTGCGGCAGCAGGGCCATCGCCGCCAGCGAGCTGCTGGTATTGCCGATCAGGAGCACGAAGAACGCGCCGCTGAAATAGTAGGCGCTGCGCGAGCGCTTGAGCGCGCAGGCCAGGCTGACGATCATGATCAGCGGCGAGGCCACGCTCCAGATGGTGGTGATCGGCTTGGCGACGTGGGTGTAGAACACCACCATGGCCACCGGCGACAGCACGAAGAAGGCCAGCAGCACCAGCAATACCTTGTCCAGGCGCGGCACCAGCGTGCGCGTGCCCAGCATGCTGCGCATGAACACCAGCAGCAGCGCGGCCGACAAGGAGAACAGGATGGACGCCGACAGATTCGGCCACGCCCCTTGCGCCCCCGGCCACAGCCACTCGTGCGCGAGGCCGTTCTGCCCCGCCAGGCCCAGCGCGACGCAGCCGACAAAGGCAACATACATCAAATAAAGCCGGTCGCCCAGCGTGGCGTACAGCACCAGGTTGAACATCATCATGGCCAGCGCCATGCCGATATACACACCCTGCAGCAGATAGTCCTGGCCTTCGTAGGCCAGGTAAGCCTCGGGCGACCACAGCCGCGCAGGGATCAGCTTGGCCCCATTGGACGCGATCCGCAGGTAGACCACCTGTTGCGTATGCGGCGCCAGGGCCAGCGGAAAGACGAAATAACGGTTATGGTAGGGGCGCGTCGCATACGGTTGTGCGCTGCCGGTGTGCAGCGCCACGTAGCGGCCGTCGGCGCCGGGCGTGTACAGGGTGATCGAGCTCAGGCGGGCATTGCTGATTTCCAGCATGCGCTGCAGCGGCGCGCCGCCGGGATTGCGCAGGTCCAGCCGCAGCCAGTAGGCGGAACGGGTGTAGCCGAAACTGAGCGCCTCGTCGGCCTGGCCGCTGGCCTGGAAGCGCGCGCCGGCGTCCAGCACATCGTCGATGGAAAGCTGCTGCGCGGGGTCTTCAAGCACGCCCATGTGCGCGGTCAGCACCAGCATGCCGCGCGGCAGCGCGCTGGCGTCGACGATGTCGCTGGCCCGCGCCGAGCCGTGCAGCCACAAGATCAGCAAAAGTAACAGGGGCCGCAGCAAATTCATAAGCAATTCCAAGTCGTGGCCGACATGTTACTGCAATTGAACTTGCGGTGAACGGGTTTTTCCAGCACTATTTGATAACTTTATTGTCAACATTCATGCAACATGAACTTGTGAGGATTTTGTGGCGACTCCCGACATTTCCCGGTTGAAAATAGAGCGCGGCGCTCCCGCGCAAGTTCAAGGGCAGCGTTTCAAACGCCGCCGCTGGATCAAGATCGCGGTGGCGGTGATCGTCGTCGGCATCGGCGGCAAGGTCGCCATGGGCCAGTTCGGCGGCAAGACCAGCGTGGAAACCGTGACCGTGGCGCAGACCTATCCGGCGCAGAGCTACACCCTGCTCAACGCCACCGGCTACGTGGTGGCGCAGCGCAAGGCGGCGCTGTCGTCCAAGGCCACCGGCCGGCTGGAGTGGCTGGGCGTGCTCGAAGGCAGCAAGGTCAAGAAGGACGAAGTGATCGCGCGGCTGGAAAACCGCGACGTCAGTGCCTCGCTGGGCCTGGCGCAGGCCAACATCAAGGTGGCGCAGGCCAACCTGGAACAAGGCCAGGCCGAACTGCTGGACGCGCAGGCCAACTTCAGGCGCACCGCCGAGCTGCTGAGCCAGAAGTTCATCACCGCCTCGGCCTACGACACCGCGCAGGCGCGGCTGAACAAGGCCAAGGCCAATATCTCGGGCTACAACGCCGGCATCGCCGCCGCCAGGGCCAACGCGCAGGCGGCGCAAGTGGCGCTGGACCAGACGGTGATACGGGCGCCGTTCGACGGCGTGATCCTGACCAAGAGCGCCAACGTCGGCGACAACATCACCCCCTTCTCTTCCGCCGCCGACAGCAAGGGCGCCGTCGTCACCATCGCCGACATGGACACGCTGGAGGTGGAGGCCGACGTCTCCGAGTCGAACCTCAGCAAGATCCGCGTCGACCAGCCGACCGAAATCCTGCTCGACGCCTTCCCCGAGCTGCACCTGGCCGGCACCGTCTCGCGCATGGTGCCGACCATGGACCGCAGCAAGGCGACCTTGCTGGTCAAGGTGCGCTTCATCGAGCGCGATCCGCGCGTGCTGCCGGACATGAGCGCCAAGGTGGCCTTCCTGTCGAAGGCCGTGCCGCCGGAGGACAAGCAAGCCGTCACCGCCGTGCAGGCGAGCACCCTCGCCACGCGCGACGGCAAGAGCGTGGTGTTCGTGGTCGACGGCGACAAGGTCAGGCAGGTCGCCGTCACCCAGGGCCGCAAGATCGGCGAGCTGGTCGAACTCAAAGGCGTCAAGCCGGGCGACAAGCTGGTGATGTCGCCGGACGCCAGGCTGCGCGACGGCGCGCTTGTCAGCCCGGCGAAGAAGTGAGCGAGGCAAAAGCGTGAGCGAACCACTGGTACTGATAGAACACCTGGTCAAGTCCTACCGTCGCGGCGACCAGGTGGTGGAGGTGCTGCGCGATATCAGCCTGGCGATACCGGCCGGCGACTTCACGGCGCTGATGGGCCCTTCCGGCTCCGGAAAAAGCACGCTGCTCAACCTCATCGCCGGCATCGACAAGCCCGATCGCGGCGTGCTGCGCATAGCCGGCCTCGATATCGCCGGCATGGGCGAGACCGACCTGGCGCGCTGGCGCGCCACCAACGTCGGCTTCATCTTCCAGTTCTACAACCTGATGCCGGTGCTGTCGGCGTTCGAGAACGTCGAGCTGCCGCTGCTGCTCACGCCCCTGTCGCGGCGCGAACGGCGCGAGCGCGTCGAGCTGACCCTGGAGATGGTCAACCTGGCCGACCGCATGGACCACACGCCGAACGAACTGTCCGGCGGCCAGCAGCAGCGCGTGGCCATCGCCCGCGCCATCGTCAGCGACCCGACGCTGATCGTGGCCGACGAGCCGACCGGCGACCTGGATCGCAATTCCGCCAGCGAGATCCTGGCCCTGCTCCAGCAGTTGAACCAGCAGCTGGGCAAGACCATCATCATGGTCACGCACGACGCCAACGCGGCGGCGCAGGCGCGCACCATGATCCATCTCGAAAAAGGCGAATTGATCGCCGGCGAACCGGCCATTACGGCCTAGCACCATGTACACGCTGCGGCTGATCTTCAAGAACTCCATGCGCCACAAGCTGCGCACCTCGCTGACCATCCTCGGCCTGGTGGTGGCGATCTTTTCCTTCGGTCTGCTGCAAACAGTGGTCGACGCCTGGTACGCCGGCGCCGAGGGCGCGTCCAGCACCACGCTGGTCACGCGCAACAAGACCTCGCTGGTGTTCCCGCTGCCGCTGTCCTACCAGGCGCGCATCCGCGCGGTGCCGGGCGTGTCCGGGGTCGGCTTCGCCAACTGGTTCCAGGGCACCTACAAGGATCCGAAGAACTTCTTCGCGCAGTTCGCCATCTCCGGCGAGAGCTACCTGAACATCTATCCCGACTACCTGCTGCCCGAGGAAGACCGCGCCGCCTTCCTCAAGGACCGCAAGGGCTGCATCGTCGGCCGCAAGCTGGCCGACCAATACGGCTTCAAGGTCGGCGACATCATTCCGCTCAAGGGCACCATCTACCCCGGCAACTGGGAGCTGGTGGTGCGCGGCATCTACGACGGCAAGCAAAGCACCACCAACACCGCCACCCTGTTCTTCCACTGGGACTACGTCAACGAGACGATGAAGAAGGTGGCGCCGCGCCGCGCCAACCAGATCGGCGTGTACGTGGTGCAGATCGACCAGCCGGAAAACGCCGCCGCCATTTCCGCCGCCGTCGACAAGGAGTTCGCCAACTCGCTGGCCGAAACGCTGACCGAGACCGAGAAGGCGTTCCAGCTGGGCTTTGTCTCGATGTCCGAGGCGATCGTGGTGGCGATCCGCGTGGTGTCGTTCGTGGTCATCGTCATCATCGCGGCGGTGATGGCCAACACCATGGCCATGAGCGCGCGCGAGCGGCTGGGCGAGTACGCCACCTTGAAGGCGCTCGGCTTCGGGCCTGGCTTCCTGACCTTGATGATCCTTGGCGAGTCGCTGCTGCTGTCGGCGTTCGGCGCGGCGATCGGCATCGTCATCCTGTTCCCGTTCGCGGCCTTCCTGGGCAAGGTGATGGGCACCATGTTCCCGGTGTTTGAAGTGTCGCAGCTGACGGTGGTCCAGCAGGTGCTGGCCGCGCTGGCCATCGGCGCCGCCGCCGCCATCGCGCCGACGATACGGGCGGTGCGCATCAACATCGTCGATGGACTGCGGAGTATCGGATGACGAATCTGCTATGAAAATTCCACTTTCCTACGTGGCCCGCAACCTGTGGGCGCGCCGCCTGACCACTACGCTGACCGGCGCCGGCCTGGCGCTGGTGGTGTTCGTGTTCGCCACGGTGCTGATGCTGGACGAGGGCCTGCGCAACACCATGGTCACCACCGGCGAATACGACAACGTGATCCTGATCCGCCGCTCGGCCGACACCGAGGTGCAGAGCGGCGTGGACCGCACCCAGGCCAGCATCGCATCCAGCCACCCGGCCATCGCGCTCGGCGCCGACGGCCAGCCCTTGCTGTCGAAGGAGACGGTGGTGCTCATCTCGCTCAACAAGCGCGGCTCGGCCAAGCCGTCCAACGTCATCATCCGCGGCATCTCGCAGCGCGGGCTGATGCTGCGGCCGCAGGTCAAGCTGACGGCCGGCCGCATGTTCCGCCCCGGCGCTTCCGAGATCATCGCCGGCGCCAGCATCGCGCGCCGCTTCGAGGGCGCCGGCATCGGCGAGACGCTGCGCTTCGGCCAGCGCGAGTGGACCGTGGTCGGCCTGTTCGACGCCGGCAACAGCGGCTTCGATTCCGAGATCTGGGGCGACGCCGACCAGCTGATGCCGGCCTTCCGCCGCAACGCCTATTCGGCCATGGTGCTGCGCCTGGCCGACACCTCGCTGTTCGACGGCTTCAAGAAGGACATCGAAAGCGACCAGCGCCTGACGCTGGACGCCAAGCGCGAACAGACCTTCTACTCCGACCAGTCGAAGGCACTGTCCACCTTCATCAGCGTGCTGGGGCTGATCCTGTCGATCATCTTCTCGATCGGCGCGATGATCGGCGCCACCATCACCATGTACGCCTCGGTCGCCAACCGGGTCGGCGAGATCGGCACCTTGCGCGCGCTGGGCTTCCAGCGCCGCAGCATCCTGGCCGCCTTCCTGGCCGAGGCTATGCTGCTGGCGGTGCTGGGCGGCGCGCTGGGCCTGGCCTGCGCTTCGCTGATGCAGTTCCTGTCCTTCTCGACCACCAATTTCCAGTCCTTCTCCGAGCTGGCCTTCGGCTTCCGCCTGACGCCGGCGATCGTGGTCAAAACGCTCATGTTTTCTCTGGCGATGGGCATGGTCGGCGGCTTCCTGCCGGCGCTGCGCGCCTCCCGCATGAAAATCGTCGACGCCCTGCGCGCCGCCTGAGCAATGACGCCGCGAACCGCACCGCAGCAGCAACAATAGCGAAGGAAAGCATGCTAGACTTGCCTGAATGCAAATTTCGCCGTCTACGCCGTTTTTGCCTTCGGAGTCACCGCCGACCATGCCGCACAAGGATCACCCACCTGCCGCGCACGGAAACGCGCCGCGCCAACCCTGGCGCCGGCTACTGCTTTGCTGCGCGCTGCTGATGTCGATGCTGGCGGCGCCCGCGTGGGCCGCCAGCGATCGCAAGGTGCTGGTGCTGTATTCGCTGGGATCAGACTCCGCGTCGGCCTGGCAGCACCTGATCCACAAAGGCCTGTCGGCCGAACTGGCCGCCAAAAACCTGACCTCCACGCTGGGCATTTTCGAAGAACGTTTCGACGCCGTGCGCGTCGGCGACGAGCAGTCGCAGGCCGGCATGGAGCAATACCTGCGCACCAAGTACGCCCACATCCAGTTCGACGCCATCATCACCGAGAACTACGTGGCGGCGCGCTTCCTCAACGAGCGTCCCAAGCTGTTCCGCGGCGTGCCGCGCCACTACGTCAACCACGGACGCCTGGCCTGGACTCCGTCCGACGGCATCGCCTACCAGGTCCATGCGAATTTCGAACCGGCCATCGGCATCATCCCGCAAGTGGCGCCGTATGTGCGGCACATCGTGGTCATCGGCGACAGCACGGAACGCATGCAGGAATCCGTGGCCGGCGTGCGCCAGGCGGCCGCCAGCTACGATAAGCAGATACGCTTCGAATACTGGGATCAACTCAGCTACGACCAGATCTTCCGCCAGGCCGCGCTGCTGCGGCCCGGAAGCGCCATCTTCCTGCTGCCCACCTACCACGACGTCACCGGCGCGCGGCGCCGGCCGGTGGACATCGCGCGCCAGCTGGCCGCCACCACGCAGGTGCCGGTGTTCACCAACTGGGAGGCCATCGTGGTGCCCGGCGTGGTTGGCGGCTACGTGGTCAGCGCCGAGCGAATAGGCCGCGCCATCGCCGCCATCCTGATGCAGCAGCAGCCCGATATCGCCGGCATACCCGGCTACCTGTTCGACTACGGCGCGGTGCAGCGCTTCCATTTGCAGAATATTCCGCCGACGGCGCAGTGGCTCAACCGCCCGCGCAGCGTGTTCGAACAATACCTGTGGCAGATACTGGCCGGCGCCACCCTGATCGTACTGGAAGGGATATTGATTTCGGCGCTGATCGTGGCGCTGCGCGGGCGCCGCCAGACGCTGACCGCGCTGCACGATGAACGCAATCAGCTGGAAGCGCGGGTGCTGCAACGCACGCTGGAGCTGATGGTGGCCAACACCAAGCTGGAACAGCTGGCCACCACCGATCCGCTGACCGGCATCGGCAACCGCCGCCGCATGACGGAGCAGATCAACAAGGAGCTAGAACGCAGCCGCCGCTTCAAGCACCCGCTGTCGCTGCTGATGGTCGACATCGACCACTTCAAGAACGTCAACGACATCTACGGCCACGAGGCCGGCGACCGCGCCATCGTGGCGGTGGCCAGGGCGCTGGCGGGCGGCATGCGCAATATCGACATGGCGTCGCGCTTCGGCGGCGAGGAATTCGTGCTGCTGATGCCGGAAACCGAAATCGATGTCGCCAGCGGCGCCGCCGAGCGCTTGCGCAGCGATGTCGCCGAGCTGCGCATCGAGGGCGACAACGGCGAGCTGATATCGCTCACCGTCAGCATCGGCGTGGCGGCGTCGATGCCGGAGGGGGCACCGGACAGCGCCTCGTCCCTGATCTCGCGCGCCGACAAGGCGCTGTACCAGGCCAAGCACGAAGGGCGCGACCGGGTGGTCAGCGCCTGATCCCGCGGCACGCGCGGCACATGCCCGCCACAATGATAAATGCGAATCATTATCATTTGTATTGACATTCGTCTTTGCGAAGGATAAGCTGGCGGCATAGCATTTAAGACAAGCTTTCAATCCACAGACGCCGCCATGCCCCACACCCTTGCCTTCCTTCCCCACTACGCGGCCGCCCGCGCCCGCACGCTGCGCCAATTCGTCGAGGCCTTCTGGAACGAGGGCTGCCTGATTGGCGCCATCGCGCCGGAGCGGGACCGCCTGCGGCTGGAGGGCCGGGACGAGCGCGATGCGCCGCTGGTCTACCACATCGATATCGCAGGCCACAGCGCGTTCGACCGCCTGCGGCTGTGCGGTGACCTGCGCGGCGGCGATACGCAAGCGGATCTCGCCGCCGTGGTGTCGGCGCTGGTGCGGCACCTGCAACCGCCGGCGGACGCCTTGCGCCGCTTCGTCGCCGAGCTGCAGCAGACCGCGCTCAAACAGGCCTGGTCGATGACGGCGACGCCGCAGGCCACGCTGCAATCGCCCTACGCCTTGCAGGAGGCGGAATTGGGCGACGGCCACCCTTACCATCCGTGCTTCCGTTCGCGCATCGGCTTCAGCATCGACGAGCACCGCCGCTACGGCCCGGAATTCGCGCAAGCGATCATGCTGACCTGGCTGGCGATCGACCGCGACGCCAGCGCAACCCACCTGCTGCCGGAGCTCGACTACGACAGCTTCGTCGCCTCGCAATTGGGAATGGCCGAGTACCGCCGCCTGCTGGTCCAGATCGAAGCGCAGGGCCATGCAGCGGCGCGTTACCGCCTGCTGCCGGTGCATCCGTGGCAATGGGAACACGGCGTGGCGCCGCACTTCGCCGACTGGCTGGCCGACGGCACCTTGCTGCACCTGGGCGCGGGCCGCGCCGAATGGCTGGCGCAGCAATCGATACGCTCGCTCAGCTGCCTGACGGCCGACGGCCGCTGCAACCTCAAGCTGCCGCTGGCCATCGCCAACAGTTCGGCCGATCGCATCCTCTCCGACCACCATGTGCACAACGCGCCCATCATCTCGCGCTGGCTGTACGCCATCTGCCGCGACGATGCCTTTCTCGCCGATGGCCAGCGACTGGCGGTACTGGCCGAACCGGCCGGCATCACCATCGCCGCGCCGCGCCAGCGCGCGGGCGCCTATGGCGTGCTGGGCGCGATCTGGCGCAGCGCGCCGGAGTCTGTGCTGGCCGAGGGCGAACAGATATTCCCGATGACCGCCCTCACCACGCAAACCGCCGACGGCGAACTGACCATCGGCCCGTGGCTGGCGCGGCACGGCGCGGAACGCTGGGTGGACGCGCTGCTGGAGGCCAGCGTACCGCCGCTGCTGCACCTGATGATGGCGCACGGCGTGCTGCTGGAATGCCATGCGCAAAACACCCTGCTGATATTGCACGACGGCCTGCCGCGCCGCATCGCCATCCGCGACCTGCCGGGCGGCCTGCACTATCTGCACGGCGCCACCGACGAAGCGCAACTGGCCGGCCTGCGCAGCGCGCCGGCCTACCGCAACGCGCTCAATGCCAGCACAGGATTCATGTTCGACTCGCCAGCCGAGGCACGCGACTACCTGCTGGAAGTGCTGTTCTTTATCAACCTGGGAGAACTGGCGTGGCGGCTGCAGTGCCACCACGGCTATGCGGAGGCACTGTTCTGGACCCAGGCCGCGCGCACCGTTCAAACGTATCTGTCGCGCTTTCCTGCGCACGCCGCGCGCCATCGCGAGTTCGACCTGCTCGGCGCCCAGCTGCGGATTGAGTGCCTGGCCGCTCGCCGCCTGCTTGGATGGAGCACGCCGCGCCTGCGCGCGGTCGGCAATCCCCTGGCGGCGGCTAACACAGGCGACAACACATGAACGTGGCGCAAGCCGCAGCGCGCCAGGCCGGGACGACGCGCGCGGTGATGGTCACGGTCACCGGCCACTTCGGCGCGGCCTTCGCCGCGCTGTGCATGCCGCCGTTTTACGCGCAGATCCTGGAGTCGAGCTTTCCGGCGAGCGCGCCGTCGGCGGCGCTGGCCGGCTGGTACTTCACGCTGCCGACGCTGGCCGCGGCCATCGCCAATCCGGCCTGGGGGCGCCTGGCCGACCGCATCGGCCGCCGCGCCTCGCTGATGCGGGCGCACGCGGGCTTGTGCCTCAGCTTCATCCTCACCGGCCTGGCGCGCACGCCGCTGGAATTCGCACTGGGCCTGATGCTGCAAGGGCTGCTAGGCGGGACCTTCTCCGCGTCCAACGCCTATCTGGCGGAACAACTGCCGCCGGCACGGCTGGCAACTCTGCTCGGCGTGATGCAGGCATCGGCGCGCACCGCCTTGTTCGCCGGCCCGGCACTGATCGGCATGATGAGCGGGCATGCCAACATGCTGCAGCTGTTCCTGTACCTGGCGTTGTTCCCCGGCGTCGCTTGCGTGGTGCTGTACCTGCTGCCGGAGGGCGCTGCGCCCCACCGGCCGGTGCCGGCGCCGGCCGCCGCGAACACCGGCGCACCATCCGGCGCGCAGGCCATCGCCGCCGCCGGTTGCGGCGTCAGCGCCGTGAACCTGTACCGCTTGCAGGCGCTGTTCGCCATCGGCACCGTTCTCACCTATCCCTACTTTGTCAGCGACCTCGCGCAGCGGCTGCAGATCGGCGCCGCCACGGCCGGCGTGATGTTCGGCCTGCCGCACGCGCTGTTCCTGCTATTGGCGTGGCCTTTGGGATGCAAGCTCGGTTACGCCAATGCCCGTGCCGCACTCGGATGGTACGCCGCACTGACCAGCGCCGGCCTGCTGCTGCAGGCCTTGGCCGACACGCTGCCGCTGCTGCTGGCCGGCCGCATCCTGATGGGCATAGGCATGGCGGGCGCCTACCTGGCCATCAACACGCTGGCTGCGGCCACCTCCACCATCGAGCACGCCGGCCGCCACTTCGGCAGCCTGGAAGGGGCCAACAAATGGGGCGCCGTCAGCGCCGGCCTGCTGGCCAGCCTGCTGGCGCCGTCGCTCGGCTATGCCGCACCGCTATGGCTGGGGACTTCCGTTGTCGCCGCGCTGTTTATTTCTATGAAATGGAAACTGCTATGAACTCACCGCTGTTACCCAGGCATCTGCAGCCCGCTCCGTCCGAAACCGAGAGCTTCGCCGAACAGCAGCACGGCCGGCTGCTGATCAACTGCTATGCGCGCGAAGTGGCAATGCAGGAGCACACGCTGGCCGTTTTGCCGGCCAGCCGTGGCGGACATCCGGCCATGCCTGCCGACTATCGGGGACAGGTGCTGGAAATCGCCTTGCCCCGCCTGGGCAGCCAGTTGTGCGTCGGCGTGCTGCACGTGTCGGCGACCGCCAACTTCGACTACACCACCGGCGTCTACCTGCGCACAGGACAGGAAGCCTGGCGCGCCGCCGGCTGGCGAGAGCTGGCGCGGCTCATCATCGAAGACCTGTCCTGCCGCGCAGCGACGCCGTTCAACGACGAACTGCTGCAACAGATCGGCGACAGCATCGCCACCATGCAGGACGTGGTGGACCGCCGTCCGGCGCCGGCCCTGCCGCCTGCCGCAGCCGGCGCCACGCCTCTGCAGCTGTATATCGAAAGCGAACAGGGTCTGCTGACCGGCCACCCCTTCCATCCTGCGCCGAAAAGCCGCTCCGACTGGTCGCCCGCCGAACAGCGCGACTACTCGCCGGAACACAAGGCCAGCATGCGCCTGCATTACTTCCAGCTTCCGCAAGAGTGGCTGCTCTGCGACAGCATCGACGCCGGCGCTCTGCAAACACTCGGTGCGCACGGCCTGCCGCCCGGCGACGGCGGTGCGATCCTGCCACTGCATCCGTGGCAGGCCGGCTGGATGCGCCGGCAGCCGCGCATCGCCAGCGCCTTGCGCAGCGGCGAGATCCTCGACCTCGGACCCCACGGCCTCCCCTTCCATCCAACGGCGTCGGTGCGCACGCTGCTGGCCGAAGACGCGGCCTCTTTCGTCAAGCTGTCGCTCAATATGCGCATCACCAACTGCATCCGCAACAACGCCCGCCACGAACTGCAAAGCGCGCTGACCGGCACGCGGCTGTATCGCACCGTGCAGGCCGACATGCAAGGCCGCTTCCCTGGCTTCCGCGTGATGGAGGAACAGGCCTACGTCACCGCCGACCTGCCCGGCGCCGACCCGGAGCTGAGCAACGGATTTGGCGTGCTGCTGCGCGAGGGCGTGGCCGGCCTGCTGCAACAGGGAATGCAGCCGATTGTGTGCGCCGCGCTGTTCGGCAACGGCGAACATGGACGCAAGCAGGTCTTCGCCCAGATCGAACGCTATGCGCTGCATCGCGGCTATACGCTGGAACAAGCCGCGCGCCGCTGGTTCGCGCGGTACGCGGAAACCGCGGTGCATCCCATCCTGTACCTGCTGTTCGAGCACGGCGTGGCGTTCGAGCCGCACATGCAAAACACGGTTGTCGGACTTGACGGCGAAGGTGCGCCCAGCCACTTCATCCTGCGCGACCTGGAGCTCACGCGGCTCGCACCGCAGGCGCACGCGCTGGCCCGCAGCATGCAGCTGGAATCGGGCTCGCTGTCGGCGCTGTGCTGCACCGACGAGCGGGCCTGGATACGCATCGGCTACTGCCTGTTCGTCAACAATCTGTGCGAGGTCATCGCCAGCATCGCCAACGGCAACCACACGCTGTACCTCGGTCTGTGGGGAGTTCTGCGCAACACGCTGCAGGACTATCTGGCGAAGTTCCCCAATCCATCCGCCAGCCGCCGCATCCGGGGTCTGCTGGCGGGCGAGCCCCTGCCGGCCAAAGGCAATCTGCTGACGCGCTTCCTGCGCCAGGCCGACCGCCAGGCCAGCTATCTTCCCTTGTATCACCCGCTTGGCGTCGTCAACGGCGCGGCGGCATCTTTTTAACGACAGCACTTCAAAACAATGAAAACAGTTCTCAAACCACTACCCCTTCTGTTGGCAAGCCTCGTTTTCTCGGCCCAGGCGGACGACATCCAAACCATGCAGCAGGTGACCGTGATCGGTTCCAGCGACGGCCTGGCCGCAACCATCGGCGGCGCCAAGGCCCCTGGCAGCCTGCTCGACGCGCCGCAATCGGTCAGCGTGGTCACCGCGGAGAATCTGCGCAACCGCGCCGCGTTGACCAGCAAGGATGCGCTGGACTACGTCAGCAGCGTGGTCGCTGGCCAGGGCGAAGGCCGCCGCGACGAGTTCTACATCCGCGGCTTCTACTCGCTGCGCGACGCCAGCCTCGATGGCGTGCGCGACGACACGCTGTATTCGCGCGATCTGGCGACGGTGGAGAAGATTGAAGTGATCAAAGGCGCGGCGGCGGCGCTGTATGGCCGCGGTTCGGCCGGTGGCCTGATCAACCGCGTCAGCAAGCAACCGAACGCCCAACAGGAAACCGAGGTCTCCGCCACGCTGGGATCGGACAACGAGCGGCGCGTCAGCGTCGACGCCGGCGGCGCCCTGGGCGGCGGCATCAACGGCCGCCTGATCGCCGTGTACGACACCGGCGACAGCTATCGCGACGTGGTCGAGCACACGCGCAAGCTGCTGGCGCCCTCGCTGAAGTTCGCGCTGTCGCCGGCCACCACGCTGCTGCTGCAAGCCGAGGTGCAGCGCGAAGACCGCACGCCGGATCGCGGCGTGCCGTCGCTGGCGGGCCGCCCGGTCGCGGTGTCGCCTTCAAGCTATTACGGCGAACGTTATGACTACACCAGCACCGACAGCGACATGGCGAAGGCGAAGCTGGAACACCGCTTCAACGACCGCCTGAAGCTGGAAAACACCTTCCAATACAGCCGCACCGAACTTGAAGGCGTGAACACCCGCAACCGCCGCCTCAATGCCGACAACACCGTGTCGCGCCAGATCACTTACTTCCCGCAGACGCAGCGCAACCTGATCAATCAAACCGAGTTGGCGTACACGCTGGACCGGCATGCGCTGCTGGTCGGGCTGGAGCTGTCGGACCAGCAGCGCGACATGATCACCGCGCAAACCGGCATCGCCTATCCGGTAAGCCTGTACGCGCCACAGCACGTGCTGCCGGCGCCTAAGCTTGGCGCCCTGCCGGTCGCGCTGAACAACGCATTCACGGCCAAGACGCAGGCGCTGTACCTGCAGGACCAGATCACGTTCACGCCGCAGTGGAAGGCGCTGGCGGGAGTGCGCTTCGACCGCTTCCGGCAGGAACAAACCAATCGCCTGAGCAAAGTGTTCAGCGAACGGACCGACAACGTCTTCTCGCCGCGCGCGGGGCTGGTGTACCAGCCGCTGGACGGGCAGTCGTGGTATCTGAACCTGAGCCGCTCGTCGCAGCCAGGCGGCGGCGACCTGCTTTACACCGGCAGCACGCCGCTGTCGCAGGTCAAGCCTTTGCAGACGGATTTACAGGAATTGGGCTACAAGCAGGATTGGATGGGCGGCCGCTTCTACACCACCGCCGCGCTGTTCCGCATCGAGCAGCGCAACCAGTTGACGCTGGACCCCACCGACGCCGCCGGCCTGCGCCAGCTACAAGTCGGCAAGCAGCGCAATCAGGGCCTGGAGCTGGAACTGCAAGGCGCGCTGTGGCAAGGCGGACGCTTGAACGCGTCCTATACCTACAACGATGCGCGCATCGTGGCGTCCAACGATATCCCGAGGGGCAACCGGGCGGAGATGACGCCACGCCATCGCGCCTCGCTGTGGGTGGACCAGGAACTGGGCGGAGCGTGGAACGCGGGCCTGGGCGTGCTGCTCAGCGGCGGCCAGTTCGCCCTGTCCGACAATGCCGTGCGCCTGCCCGGCTACGGCCGCGTGGATGCGGCGCTGGGCTATCGCGGCAAGCGCTACGACGTGCGGTTCAAGTTGAATAACGTCGGCAATGCGCGCTTCTACGAATCGGCCATCAACAACGTGCAGATCCAGCCGGGCGCGCCGCGCAACGCGAGCGTGACGCTGACCAGCCGGTTCTGATCCCGCCGGCGCCTACTCGGCGTCCGGCTGCTGCGACGGGTGCGCCTGCTGGAAGGCGGGCAGCTCGGCGCAGGCGGCGAAGATGCGCATGATGGTCGGATACGGCGCCAGGTCGACCCCGAAGCGCTGGGCGCCGAAGACCTGCGGCACCAGGCAGCAGTCGGCCAGCGTCGGCGTGTCGCCGTGGCAGTAGCGGCCGGTGCGCGCATCGTCGGCCAGCAGGCGCTCCAGCGTCGCCATGCCGGTGCGCAGCCAGTGCTGCTGCCATTCCACCTTGACTTCCTCGGCCACCTTCAGCTGCCCCTTCAGGTACTTCAGCACGCGCAGGTTGCCCAGCGGGTGAGTGTCCGCCGCCACCGTCAGCGCAAGCGCGCGCACGCGGGCGCGGTCGACCGCGCTGGTAGGCAGCAGCGGCACTTGCGGGCGCGTCTCCTCCAGGTATTCGATGATGGCCAGCGATTGGCCGATCACGCTGCCGTCGTCGTCCAGCGTCGGCAGCAGCGCCGACGGATTGAGCGCGCGATAGGAATCGGCGAGCTGTTCACCGCCGTCGCGCAGCAGGTGGACCGGCACGGCATCGTAGGCCAGTTCCTTCAGGTTCAGCGCAATGCGCACGCGGTAGGCGGCGGTGCTGCGGAAGTAGGTATAAAGCTTCATGCCTTAGCTGCGCTCTTGGTAGTGCGTGACGGTTTGCTCGATGGCGCCGAAGATGCTGGCGCCCTGCTCGTCCTTCATCTCGATGCGCACGGTGTCGCCGAATTTGAGGAAGGCGGTCTGCGGCTTGCCGCTTTCGATGGTCTCGTACATGCGCACTTCGGCCAGGCAGCAGTAGCCCACGCCGCCGTTGGCGATGCTCGATCCGTGCAGGTTGCCCTGCTTGTTCGACACCGTGCCGGAACCGATGATGGTGCCGGCCGCCAGTTCACGCGTGGCGGCGGCGTGCGCCACCAGTTGCGCGAAGTTGAAGGTCATGTCTTCGCCGGCGTTCGGCTTGCCGAAGGGCTGCTGGTTCAGATCGACCAGCAGCGGCAGGTGCAGCTTGGTGTCGGCCCAATGCGCGCCCAGTTCATCCGGCGTGACGGCCACCGGCGAGAAGGCGCTGGCGGCCTTCGACTGGAAGAAGCCGAAGCCCTTGGCCAGTTCGTTCGGGATCAGGTTGCGCAGCGAAACGTCGTTGACCAGCATGACCAGGCGGATCGCTTTCGCGCAGTCGCCGGTGCTGGCGCCCATGCGCACGTCGCCGGTGATGACGGCCACTTCGGCTTCCAGGTCGATGCCCCATTCTTCCGACAGCGCGAAGATCGGGTCGCGCGGACCGATGAAACTGTCCGAGCCGCCCTGGTACATCAGCGGGTCGGTGTAGAAGGAGGCCGGCACTTCGGCGTTGCGCGCCTTGCGCACCAGTTCAACGTGGTTGATGTAGGCCGAGCCGTCGGCCCATTGGTAGGCGCGCGGCAGCGGCGAGTGGCAGTACTGCTGGTCGAACGGACGGGTGTCGATGGCGTCGCCGGCGTTCAGCGCGGCATAGACCTGCTCCAGGGCCGGCGACACCAGGTCCCAGTTGTCCAGCGCGTGCTGCAGCGTGGCGGAGATCTTCGGTACGTGCTGGTAGCGCGACAGGTCGCGGCTGACCACCACCAGGCGGCCATCGCGGCTGCCGTCTTTCAGGGTTGCGAGCTTCATGCCTTCACCTCCGGTGCGTGCATCCAGGCGGCGTGCTTGGGCGCCTTGCGGGTCTGCGACCATTCTTCCAGCATCTCCCACTTGACGGCGTCCAGGCGCTGCATCATCTCCGGCGTGCCGGTGTTGACCGCCAGTTCGAGGCGGTGGCCGTTCGGGTCGAAGAAGTAGATCGACTTGAAGATGGTGTGGTTGATCGGGCCGATCACGCTGATGCCGGCGGCGACCAGGCGCTCCTTGGCGGCCAGCAGTTCGTCCATGGTCTCCACTTCCATCGCCAGGTGCTGCACCCAGGCCGGGGTGTTGTGGTCGCGGTCCATCGGCGCCTGGGTCGGCAGCTCGAAGAAGGCCAGCACGTTGCCGTGGCCGGCGTCCAGGAACACGTGCATGTACGGGTCCGGTGCCTTGGTGGATGGGACTTCGTCTTCGGCGATGGCCAGCACGAAGTCCATGTTCAGGTGTTTGACATACCACTCGACGGTCTGCTTGGCGTCGATGCAGCGGTAGGCCACATGGTGTATTTGCTTGATTTTCATATTTGTCTCCAACTGAGTCATGCCGCATTAAATGCGAATTTCAGATATCATACAAACGATATTTTCCAGTTCACTTATCAGATTTCCCGATGAATCCTAGTTTGCGCCAGATGCGCGCCCTGGTGGCGCTCGCCAAGACCGGCAGCTTCACGCTGGCCGCCGAGCATCTCAATGTGACCCAATCCGCGCTCAGCGGCCAGATCAAGGAGCTGGAGCAGATGCTGGGGGTGCGCGTGGTCGAGCGTACCACGCGCAAAGCGCAGCTGTCGGAGATCGGCCGCGAGCTCACGCCGCTGTTCGAGAAGATGCTGCAAGACCTGGACCGCGCCATGGCCGACATCGCCAGCCGCAAGGCGCTCAAGCAGGGTTCGGTGCGGGTGGCGGCGCCGCAGATGCTGTCCTGCACGCTGATACCGGAGGTGATCGCCGCCTACAAGGCACGCTATCCGGACGTGCAGGTGTGGCTGGCCGACAGCCCGGTCGAGATGGTGTCGGCGCGGGTGTTCAGCGGCGAGGCCGACTTCGGCATCGGCCCGGACCGCGACACCACCGCCGAGATCGAAGCGCAGCCGCTGTTCGAGATGCCGTTCGTCGTCGTGTATCCGCCCGGACATCCGCTGGAGCGGCGCAAGCGCATCACCTGGGCCGATGTGAACGAGTACCCGCTGATCTCGCTGCAAGGCCAGTTCACCGAGCGGCTGTTGCGCGACATGCATGCGTCGTTCCGCGAGCAGTCGCTGAGTCCGTACAACGAGGTGACCTTCATGACCACCGCGCTGGCCATGGTGCATGCGCGGCTGGGCATCACGGTGTGCCTGCCGTATGCGGAAAAAATGGTGCAGCTGTACGGTTTGCAGATGCGGCCGCTGGAATCGCCGGCGCTGACGCGGCGCTTCTTCGTCTACACGCGCAACGCGCGGGCGCTGTCCCCTGCCGCCGAGAGCTTCGTCGCCTTCCTGCAGGAGTTTGCAGCGGCGCATCATTGGAATGTGCCGCAGGGCTGATCGTTTTATAATTGACTCATGACAGCAGACACCATCGCCATCAATCAGAAGATGGACCAGTTCGACGGCCACCATAGCGTCTGGCTGTTCGGCTACGGCTCACTGATTTACAAGGCCGACTTCCCCTACCTCGAACGCCGCCCGGCCAGCATCGCCAACTGGACGCGGCGCTTCTGGCAAGGCTCGCACGATCATCGCGGCACGCCGGACGCGCCGGGCCGGGTGGTGACCATCATCGAAGAGCCCGGCGCGCTGTGCCACGGCATGGCCTACCTGGTGACGCCGGAAGTGTTCGCGCACCTGGACCATCGCGAGAAGAACGGCTACCTGCGGCTGGCGATCGCCATCGCGTTTGATGACGGCGACAGCGTCGAAGGCTTGGTCTACATCGCCACGCCGGACAATACGGCCTTCCTCGGCGCCGCCTCCGAGCAGGAGATTGCGCAGCATATCGCCCGCTCCGCCGGGCCCAGCGGGCCGAACAGCGATTACCTCAATCACCTGGCCCACGCGTTGCGCGAGCTGGGCCGCCATGACCAGCATGTGTTCGAGATCGAACGCCATCTTGCCGCCCTGAACAACCATCAACCATAACGATCGCGCGTCCACACCCTATGAGCCATATCGACCAGCGCCGCCGCACCCTCTGCATGCAACTGCTCGGCGGCCTCGCCGGTATCGCCATCGACGGCGCCGTCAAGGCTCAGCCTTCCTCGGACGAAGCCACCAGGGTCTTCCGGCTCGATGGGGCGGGCGTCACCTACGCGTTCGGCGTCAACAGCGACGGGCAGTTGCAGTCGATGTACTGGGGCAGCGCCTTGTCGAGCGCGGACAGGCTGGCGGCGCCCATGCCGGTGCCGGAAAACTCCTCCAATGAAATGCCGGTCACGATCACGCCGTTTGAATTTCCGGGCTTTGGCGGCGGCCTGACCGTGGAGCCGGCCCTGAAGGTGACGTTCCCGGACGGCGTGCGCGACCTTGTCTTGCGCTACGTGAGCCACCAGCTCGACCAGGACCGGATCGTGGTGCGGATGAAAGACGCCAGCCGCGCCGTGCACGTGACCCTCACGTATGCAATGGATGCGACGACAGGCATCCTGGCCCGCTCGGCCGTGGTGGAAAACCGCACGGCCAGCTGGATCCAGCTCGACCAGCTGGCGGCTGCGAGCATCAGCCTGCCATACAGGGACGACTACCGCCTTTCCTACCTCACGGGACGCTGGGGCGGCGAATTCGCCTTGCAGACGCGCCCGATCGAGCCGGGCTCCATCGTGATTGAAAGCCGCAAGGGCGTCACCTCCCACCAGGCCAATCCCTGGATCGCGATCAGCCATGCCGGCACGGAAGAGGAATCCGGCCCCGTGTGGTTCGGTGCGCTGGGATGGAGCGGTTCCTGGCGCATCCATGTCGATATGGATGCGCTGGGCGGCGTCCGCACGACCGCCGGCTACAACCCTTTCGACTTCGCCTATCGCCTCAAGCCGGGGGAGAGCCTGGCCTCGCCCGTGTTCCACGCAGGGTATGCGGAGGGCGGCTTTGGCGGCGCGTCGCGCCTGTTCCACCGTTACCAGCGCGAGCGCATCCTGCCTGGCGCGCCGCAGCCGCGGCTGCGTCCCATTCTCTACAATTCGTGGGAGGCGACGACTTTCGCCGTCGACGAAGCGGGACAGGTGGCGCTTGCGGAGAAAGCCGCAAGCATCGGCGTGGAGCGTTTCGTGGTCGACGATGGCTGGTTCGGCGCACGCAATAGCGACAAGGCCGGCCTGGGCGACTGGGTCGTCAACCGGCAAAAATTCCCGAACGGACTTGCGCCGTTGATCAGGCGGGTCAATGCGCTCGGCATGGAGTTCGGGCTGTGGGTGGAGCCGGAGATGGTCAATCCGGACAGTGATTTGTATCGCGCCCACCCGGACTGGGTCATCCACTTCAAGGGCCGGCCGCGCAGCGAGGCACGCAACCAGCTGGTGCTGAACCTGGCGCGCAAGGATGTGTACGAGCACTTGTTGACCGTGCTCGACAAGCTCCTCGTGGAGCATGACATCGCCTTCCTCAAGTGGGACCACAACCGCGCATGGTCGGAGCCGGGTTGGCCGGAGGCGGCGCCCGGCGAGCAGCAGAAGCTGTATGTCAGCTACGTGGAGAACCTGTACAAGCTACTGGCCGAACTGCGCCGGCGCCACCCGAAGCTCGAGATCGAATCCTGCGCCAGCGGCGGCGGCCGCGTGGACCTCGGCATCATGGCGCTGACCGACCAGGTGTGGACATCCGACAATACCGATCCCTTCGACCGGCTGCTGATCCAGGATGGCTTCAGCCACGCCTATGCGCCGGGGATCATGATGGCCTGGGTGACCGATGCGCCGAACTACCTCAACAAGCGCGTCACGTCGCTGGAATACCGCTTCCTGTCGTCGATGCAGGGCGCGCTGGGTATCGGCGCCAATCTGAATCACTGGCAGGAAGAGGATTTCACGAAAGCGAAGCGCCTGGTCGCGGAATACAAGACGATCCGCTCGACGGTGCAGCGGGGTAACCTGTACCGTCTGGTGTCGCCGCAGCGCGGAGCGGCGCGCTCGGCCACGCTGTCCGTGGCGCAGGATGGCAAGCAGGCTGTGCTGTTCGCGTTCCTGCACTCCGGCGGCAGGCGCGATCCGCAGCCGCGCATCCAGCTGCGCGGGCTCGATCCGCAGCGGAACTATGCGCTCCGGGCCATTTCCGGCAGCGCGACAGCGCAGACGCCGCAACTTGCCAGCGGCGCTTACTGGATGGGGCGCGGGATCGATGTCGTGCTGGAAGGGGATTTCCAGGCTGCCGGCATTGTGCTGGACGGGGTTTGAAACCGCTAGTTCAGGCTGGCGAGGTAGGCGCACAGCATGTCGGCCAGCGCTTCCGAGTAGCTATGTATCTCCTGCTCCGTGCGCGGCGTCTCGGAGAACTGTTTGCCAACCGAGCTGAAGGTCGTCATGACCAGGTCGCCGGCTAGCGTGCGCACGCTGGCCGGCGCTGTTGGCAGGGCCTCGTGCATAAAGGCCTCGATGATGCGGTCGGCGGTCGAGCGCGTCTCATGCGCTTCGGGCGTGTCGCGGTAGAACGGCGCCGCGTCGTTGAGCGCGGTCCGGATCTCGGCCTCGTCGCACTCCGAGCGCAGGAAGGCATGGACCAGTATGCGCAGCCGTTCCAGCGGCGGCTTGTGCGCGTCCTGCAGGATGTTGACCAGCATCTCCGTCGTTTCCCGCCACTCATCCGCCTGCAGCCTGAACAGGATGGATGCCTTGTTCGGGAAGTACTGGTACACCGAACCGACGCTCACACCGGCACGCTCCGCCACCCGCGTGGTGGTGAAGCGGCGCACGCCCTCCTTCGCCAAAACCTGAATAGCCGCTTCGAGAATGGCCGAAACCAGGTCGGCCGAGCGCGCCTGCTTGGGCTTCCTGCGCGAAGAGATAGCGGCTTTTACGGGGTCTGCCATGGGAGTGGTTCCGAATGCGAATATGAAACATGAAGGATTCTTCATATTATATCCATTCTTCATTCGAAAGGAATCACCATGACAACCCTGACCAATCATCCCGTGGCATCGCTGCTCGACCGCCTGTTTGACGAAGCCGACGCCGTGCAGATCGCCGCGATTCCCGCCGTCGCCGAACTGTCCAAGGACGAGCGCGATCGCCTGTTGCGCAGCAAGACCGAATACCTCAACCTCTACCATCGGCTGAAGGATGTGCCGCTGCCGGTGTCGCGCCAGACCGGCGAACTGCTGTACATGCTGGCGCGCGGCTGCAAAGCCCGCAATATCGTCGAGTTCGGCACGTCGTTCGGCATCTCGACCTTGTACCTGGCGGCGGCCTTGCGCGACAACGGCGGCGGCCATCTGATCACCAGCGAGTTCGAGCCGTCCAAGGTGGCGCGGGCGCGCGCCCACCTGCAGCAAGGCGGCCTGCTCGACCTGGTGGACATCCGCGCCGGCGATGCGCTGGAAACGCTGGCCAAAGACTTGCCGGAACAGATCGACCTGCTGCTGCTCGACGGCGCCAAGGCGCTCTACCCCGAGATCCTCGGCCTGGTGCGCAGCCGGCTGCGGCCCGGCGCGCTCGTCATCGCGGACAACGCCGACATGAATCCGGACTACGTGGCGCTGGTGCGCTCGCCTGCGTCCGGGTTCATGTCGCTGCCGTTCGCGGAAGATGTCGAACTGTCCGTTCACATCGGCGTGACGGCCTTGTCAGAATAAGTCCAGCTGGCCGGCATCGGCCGCCGCCTTGGCCCGCGCGCCCAGCGGCGGCACCACTAGCGGGCGCGTGAATTGCGAGGCGTCCATGTTGTGGAAGCGGCTGCCGCGCCCGGTCAGGCCGAGGCGTTCGGTGGCGATCTTGAAGCGCTGGCGTATCAGCTCGGCCCACACGCCCTCGCCCTTCATGCGGGCGCCGAAGTTGCTGTCGTAGTCTTTGCCGCCGCGCATTTCGCGCACGCGGTTCATCACGCGCTGGGCCCGCTCCGGGAAATGGGCTTGCAGCCACTGGTGGAACAGCGGCGCCACTTCCCACGGCAGGCGCAGCACCGTGTAGTGCGCGCTGACGGCGCCAGCCTCCTTCACCGCTTCCAAAATGCGCTCCAGATCGGGCTCGGTGACGAAAGGAATGATGGGTGCGACACTGACCGCGACAGGGATGCCGGCGTCGGTCAGCGTGCGTATCGTGCGCAGGCGGCGGGCCGGCGCGGCGGCGCGCGGCTCCAGCGTCCGGGCGACGGCCGGGTCCAGCGTGGTGAGCGTAATGGCGACGCCGGCCTGCTGCCGCTCCGCCATTGCCGACAGGATGTCGATGTCGCGCTCGATCAGCGAGGACTTGGTGATCAGGCCCACCGGGTGCTGGCATTCCTGCAGCACTTCCAGCACGCGGCGGGTGAGCTTGCGCTCTCGCTCGCAGGGCTGGTAGGCGTCGGTGTTGACGCCCAGCGCGATCGACGACGGCTCATAGCCGGCCTTGGCCAGCTCGCGCCGCAGCACTTCCGGCGCGTTGACCTTGGCGAAGATCTTGCTCTCGAAGTCCATGCCGGGCGACAGGCCGAGATAGCTGTGCGTGGGCCGCGCGAAGCAATAAATGCAGCCGTGCTCGCAACCGCGGTAGGGATTGAGCGAGACGCTGAACGGCAGGTCCGGCGAGGCGTTGCGGCTCAGGATGGACTTGCAGAGCTCGTCAGTGACTTGCGTCTTCCAAGGCACAGCCTGCTCCTCTTCGCGTTCCCAGCCGTCGTCATACGCCTCGCGGGCGTGGACCTCGAACCGGCCCTGCAGGTTCGACACCGCGCCACGGCCTTTTTGCGCCTTCAGCGACGGCGGCGGCAGCATCACATGTTCTTGATTATTTTCATCGTAAGACATCGTGGCACCAAACTACTGTATACATGTACAGTATTCTATGCCCTTGAAATGGCGATATCAAGCGAAATATCAAAGGTGCATGCTTGCCTTCTTGGGAACCAAGTGGTCAAGCTGGTATCATGCGGGGTTCCGGGGGATGGAATTTCCCCGCGCCACGCGCGCCCCCAACCCACACCTCGCCAGGACGCCGCCGATGCGGCGTCCCGGCTCACCCGATACGAGCAAACAATATGAACAATTCGACCCAACCATTGCCGTCGTTTTTTAGCAGGATCTCCATCGCCATCGGCGCGTTTTTCCGCGCCCTGTCCGACGCCGACTATGCCGCCCGCCTGACCCGCATTGACGACGCGCCGCAGCCGGCCGCCGCTCCCGTGGCAACGCCAGCACCTGCCCCGGCGCCAGCGCCTGCGCAGACGCTGCGCGTGGCGACTCCGGATGCCGCCTTGCAGCTTCTGAGCCTGTTCCAGCGCGAAGCGCGCCTGATCGACTTCACCCAGGAGAACCTGAGCGCCTATTCCGACGCCGACATCGGCGCCGCCGCGCGCGTGGTGCATGAAGGCTGCAGCAAGGTGCTGCGCGAGCACTTCACCATCGAAGCGGTGCGCAGCGAGGCCGAAGGCAGCCGCGTGGTGCTGGAAGAAGGCTTCGACGCCAGCGCCGTGCGCCTGACCGGCAACGTGGTCGGCAGCGCGCCGTTCCGCGGAGCCTTGAGCCATCGCGGCTGGCGCGCCTCCAACGTGCGCCTGCCGAAACTGGCCGAGGCACACGATGCCGCCATCCTGGCGCCGGCGGAGGTGGAATTATGAGCGATCCACGCTACGCCATCGGCATCGACCTTGGCACCACGCACAGCGCGTTGTCCTATGTGGACCTGGCCGCCAGCGATGGCGAGAAGACCCAGCACGCCGTGCTGGCCATTGCGCAGCTGACCGCAGCGGGCACGGTGGAAGAACTGCCGCTGCTGCCGTCCTTCCTCTACCTGCCGCACGCGGACGAACTGGCGCCTGGCGAATTGAGCCTGCCATGGACGCAGTCGCCGGAAGAGCTAACCGCCGTCGCCGGCGAGATGGCGCGCAGCCGTGGCGCCACCACGCCTATCCGCCTGGTCTCCAGCGCCAAGAGCTGGTTGAGCCATCCGGGCGTCGACCGCCGCTCCGCCCTGCTGCCGAACGACGCGCCGGAAGAAGTGTCGCGCGTCTCGCCGCTGGAAGCCTCGACCCGCTACCTGACGCACCTGCGCAAGGCATGGGAACAGGCCTACCCTGACGCGCCGTTCGGCGAGCAGGCGGTGACGGTGACGATCCCCGCATCGTTCGACCCGGGCGCGCGCGAACTGACGGCCGACGCGGCACGCGCCGCCGGCTACACCAATCTGACCTTGCTGGAAGAGCCGCAAGCGGCCCTGTACAGCTGGATCCAGGGCAGCGAAGGCCGCTGGCGCAAGGAAGTCAAGCCGGGCGACATCATCCTGGTGGTGGACGTGGGCGGCGGCACCAGCGACTTCTCGCTGATCGCCGTGCTGGAACGCGACGGCGTGCTGGAACCGCACCGCATCGCGGTGGGCGACCACATTCTGCTCGGCGGCGACAATATGGACCTGGCGCTGGCGCATCTGGTGGCGCGCAAGCTGGCCGCCAACGGCACCCAGCTCGACGCCTGGCAATTGCGCGCGCTGACCTACGGCTGCCGCAGCGCCAAGGAAAAACTGCTGGCCGACGCCAGCGTCGACACCTGGCCTATCGTGGTGCCTAGCCGCGGCTCGAAACTGATCGGCGGTTCGATCCGCACCGAACTGACGCGCGACGAGGTGACCGCCTTCATCCTCGACGGCTTCTTCCCGCAGGTGGAAGCGTCGGCGCGTCCGGCGGTGCGCACGCGCGCCGGCCTGACGCAGCTTGGCCTGCCGTATGCGCAGGACGCCGGCATCACCCGCCATCTGGCCGCCTTCCTGGCGCGCCAGCTGGGCGCGACCAGCGAACTGGAAGGCTACGCCGGCAAGCAAAACGCCGACGCGACCTTCCTGCATCCGACGGCGGTGCTGTTCAACGGCGGCGTGTTCAAGTCGGAACTGCTGTCGCAGCGCATCATGGGCGCCATCAACGACTGGCTGTACCTGGAAGGCTCCGAGCCAGCGCGCATGCTGGGCGGCGCGGACCTGGACCTGGCGGTGGCGCGCGGCGCGGCCTACTACAGCTACGTGCGGCGCGGCAGCGGTGTGCGCATCCGTGGCGGCACGGCGCGTTCCTACTACGTGGCGATCGAATCGTCGATGCCGGCCATCCCCGGCATGGAGCCGCCGATCCAGGCGCTGTGCGTGGCGCCGTTCGGTATGGAGGAAGGCAATGAGATCGAACTGCCTAACCAGGAATTCGGCCTGGTGGTCGGCGAGCCGGTGCAGTTCCGCTTCTTCGGTTCGTCGGTGCGCCGCCAGGACCAGATCGGCGACCTGCTGGACTTCTGGAGCGCCGATGAGCTGATCGAGTTGAACGAGATTCAGGCGACGCTGTCGCCGGAAGGCCGCCAGACCAGCGACGTGGTGCAGGTTCGCCTGCATGCGATGGCGACCGAGTCGGGCACGCTCGAACTGCAGGCGGTGGCCAGCGACGGCCAGCGCTGGAAGGTGGAGTTCGACGTCCGCGCCGCCTGAGTATGAGTCAATACGTCGTCAGCATCGATCTCGGCACCACCAACACGGTGCTGGCCTATTCGGAGCCGGGCAGCGCGCAGATCCGCCTGTTCGAGATCGAACAGCTGGTGGCGCCCGGCGAAGTCGGCGCCAGCGCCCTGCTGCCTTCGCTGCGCTATCACCCGGCCCAGGGCGAGCTGGCGGACGGCGAGCTGCAACTGCCTTGGCCCGCCGCCGATGTGGCGGGCCTGTCGCAGGTGGTGGTAGGCCGCCTGGCGCGCAAGCTGGGCGCGCAGGTGCCGGGGCGCCTGGTCTCCAGCGCCAAGAGCTGGCTGTCCCATCCCCAGGTCGACCGCATGGCGCCGATACTGCCGTGGGGCGCGGAGGCCGATGTGGCCAAGGTGTCGCCGGTGGCCGCCAGCGCCTCATATCTGGCGCATGTGCGGGCGGCGTGGAATGCCCGCTTCCCTGCGCATCCCTTGGAACATCAACAGCTGGTGCTGACGATACCCGCGTCCTTTGACGAAGGCGCGCGCGCGTTGACGCTGGAGGCGGCGCGCATGGCCGGCCTGCCCTCCTTGCGCCTGCTGGAGGAACCGCAGGCGGCGTTCTACGACTGGCTGTTCCGCCAGCGCGCGACGCTGTCCGCGGACCTGGCGGATACCCGCCTGGTGCTGGTGTGCGACGTCGGCGGCGGCACTTCCGACTTCAGTCTGATCAAGGTCGGGATGACCGACGGCCAGCCGCAGATCAGCCGTATCGGCGTGGGCAATCATCTGATCCTCGGCGGCGACAACATGGATCTCGCGCTGGCGCATCTGGTCGAGACGCGCATGGCGTCGAATGCCGGTGGCGCGGCGGCGCGCCTTTCCGCCAGCAGCCTGTCGCAACTGGCAGAACGCTGCCGGGCGGCGAAGGAGCTGCTGCTTGCGGCCGATGCGCCGGAGCGCACCACCGTCACCCTGCTCGGCTCCGGCTCGCGCCTGATCGGCGGCTCGCGCTCGGCCGACCTGACGCGCGAGGAAGTCGCAGCGCTGGTGGTAGATGGCTTCTTCCCCCTCAACGAAGAGCAGGAACCGGCGCGGCGCGGCCGCGGCGCCATCGTCGAATTCGGCCTACCTTACGCCAGCGACGCAGCCATCACGCGCCACCTTGCCAGCTTCCTGCGCCAGCACGCGGCAGCCGCGCGCGAGGCGCTGGGGATGGCGGCCGACGAGCGCGCCGCCATCCCCATCCCGGACACGCTGCTGCTCAACGGCGGCGTGTTCCGCGCCGATGCGCTGGCCAGCCGCCTTGAGGCCACGCTGACCAACTGGCGCGGGCAGCCGCTGCAGGTTCTGCACAACGACAATCCGGATGTGGCGGTGGCGCGCGGCGGCGTCGCCTACGCGCTGGGCCAGGCCGGACAAGCGCCGGTGATCGGCGGCGGTTCGCCGCGCAGCTACTTCCTGCTGCTCGACGACGAAGCACGCCAGGACAAGCCGCGCCGCGCGATCTGCATCCTGCCGCGTGGCAGTGCGGAGAACCGCGAGATCCTGCTGGCCGACCGCACCTTCGCGCTGCGCCTCGGCCGGCCGGTGCGCTTCCACCTGGCCTCGTCGATCTCCGAAGCCGCACCGCCACAAGCCGGTCAACTGGTCGAGCTGCAAGCCGACGAGTACATCCAACTGCCGCCGATCGCCACCGTACTACGCGACCGCAGCAGCGCCGACGCCCGCAAGGAGATACCGGTGCAGCTGGCCGCCATGCTGAGCGAAGTCGGCGCGCTGGACGTGCATTGCGTCGCCATCGAAGGCGCCCAGCGCTGGCTGCTGGAGTTCCAGCTGCGCGGCGAAGCCGTTGACGACGACAGCGATACCGCCGCCCCGCACGAGGCGCCGATGCCGGCCGGCTTCGAAGCCGCCATCGACAAGATTGACCGCATCTTCGGCAGCCGCGCGCAGCAGGTCGACATCAAGGAAGTCAAGCAGCTGCGCACACAGCTCGAACACCTGCTGGGCAGCCGCGAAAGCTGGGCTACGCCCTTGCTGCGCCGTCTGTTCGACGCGCTGATGCAGCGCGCCAAAGGCCGCCGCCGCTCGTCCGAGCATGAACGCGCGTGGCTGAATCTGAGCGGTTACTGCCTGCGCCCCGGCTTCGGCTACACGCTGGACGAATGGCGCATCGAGCAGCTGTGGGCCATGTTCGACACCGGCATCCAGCACCACAAGGACAGCCAGGTCTGCGCCGAATGGTGGACGCTGTGGCGCCGCGTGGCCGGCGGCCTGAGTGTGGAAGCGCAGTTGCGCGTGCTGGACGATTTCGCCTTCAACGTGCAGGCCGACGCCCAGGAACGCGGACGCCGCCCGCACACGCTGGTCAACGGCAGCGAGGAAGACATGCTGCGCCTGGGCGCATCGCTGGAGCGCATCCCCGGCAGCTACAAGGCCGAAATCGGCGCGTGGATGCTGGGCCAGCTGGAAGCGGCGACCAAGGCCGTCGTCAAAGCCGCCGCCAACAAAACCCGCAGCGGCGCCGCCGACGCCGGCAAAGCCGAAGCTGCCCAGGCGCGCTTCCTGTGGGGCTTGAGCCGGGTCGGCGCGCGCCAGCCCTTCCACGGCAGTGCGCACGATGTGGTGGAAACTGCAGTCGTCGAACAATGGCTGGCAACGATCCTGTCGCTGGACTGGAAAAAGGTGGAACCGGCCGGTTTCGCCGCAGCCCATCTGGCGCGCATGACGGGCGACCGCACCCGCGACATCGGTGAAACGCTGCGGGCGGAAATCCTGCGGCGCCTTGCCGCCGTTGGCGCGCCGGCCAACTGGAGCGCGATGGTGCGCGAAGTGGTGCAGCTCGATCAGGCCGACGAAAAACGCATGCTGGGCGAAGCCCTGCCGCCGGGCCTAAAGCTGATCGTCTGACGGCGGCCGCGCAGCGTAGCCGGCCTGCTGGGCGACGAAGCCGTCGAAGGCATCGATCAGCGGATTGAATTTGTTTATATCGTTTTCCAATTGGGCCAGCGCGTAGACCGTGGCCTCCAGCGTCGACAGCTGGTCCGGCAGGTGCGCCTTGCGGATCAGGTAGTGCGACGGCGGCGTATCGCGCAGCGGCAGGCGCGGCAAGGCTTGCAGCGCAGGATTCAGGTACAGCATCTTGCGGCTTTTGCGCCAGGTCCCGTCCAGCACCACCAGCCGCAGAAGCCGCGGCTCGCGCAGCCAGTCCGGATCGAACGGCTGCGCCGCGGCCAGGCCGAGCGATCTATCGGCCGCCGTGTCGGGATACAGCAGCACGCTGCGGCGCTCGGGCGACAACAGTTCCTGCAATCGCTCCGGTGCGAAGGCCTCGCCCACTTCCAGGCGGCTGCTGGCCAGGCTCAGATGCAGCAGGCGCGCGCTGCCCTTGGCGTTGTTCACTTCCATCGGGTGTTGAAGGATCAGCACTTCCACCTGGTTCGCAAGCGATGCAACCCAGCGGCAGATACAGGTCCGCTGCGGACGCAAACAGTCAGCGCATAGCGCGCGCGTGGAACGTGGCGTGGATGGTGCGGCGGCGCCGTCGGTACTGGTCGTCATAGACCGCCATTGTACCGAAGGCGCGGGCCGCGCCTAGAACTCTTCCCAGCCTTCGGCCTTGGTGGAAGCGGCTACCGCAGGCTTGGGAGCCGCCGCCAGCGCCTTGCGGACCGGAGCCCTCACCGCCGGCGCCGGACGCCGGGGCCGCAGCGCAGGCGGCAAGGCGCGCGCCTGCATCGCCATCTGCGATGCATCGAGCTTGAACACGCTGACCACGTCGGCCAGCTTGGCCGATTGCTCCTGCATCGATTCGGCCGCCGCTGCGGCCTCCTCCACCAGCGCCGCGTTCTGCTGCGTTACCTGGTCCATCTGCGTGATCGCGTCGTTCACCTGCGCGATTCCGCCACTCTGCTCTTCACTGGCGTGGCGTCGTTGATCGAGCCCATGGTGCTGACCACTTCTCCCACCACGGCGCCGCCACGGCTGGCGATTTCCGATGCGGTGACGGCCAGCTTGTTGGCCTCGCGCGCGTTCTCGGCGTTGAAGCGCACGGTCGATGTCAGCTCCTCCATCGAGGATGCGGTTTCCTGCAAGGAGCTCGCCTGCTGCCCGGTGCGCGATGACAGGTCGTGGTTGCCTGCGGCGATCTCGGTGGATGCGTGGGCCATCAGGTCAGTGCCGTTGCGCACCTGGCCGACGATGTTGACCAGGCTTGTGTTCATGGTCTTGAGAGCGCTCATCAACTGGCCGGTTTCATCGCTGTTGCTGACCTGGATGTCGCTGGTCAGGTCGCCCGACGATAGCGTCTCCGCCACCTTCACCGCTTCGTTAATTGGATTGGTGATGGTGCGCGTGATCCACCATGCGGCGAACACGCCCATGATGATCGCGGCCAATCCCAGTAGCACCAGCAAGGTGCGGCCGCTGGTGTACTGCTGCTGGATCTCGACCGCCGCCCGGTCCAGCAATTCGGCCTGCTTGTCGGAGAATTTTCTCAGCGCGTCGAGGTAGAGAACACGGCTTTGCGCCATGTCGCCTTCGTAGCGGCTCTTGCCCTTTTCGAGATCGCCGGCATTCTTGGCGACGAAGTCGGCCTTGCGGATTTCGGTGTAGGTCTTGCGCGTATCGAGCACCTTCTTGAACAAGGGCTTGCGCTCCTCGTCCTCGATGCTGGCGCCGATCTGGTCCTGGATCTTGGTCGCCCGGCCGGAGGACCCGGCCATCATGCCTTCCAGCTTCTTCTGGTCGGCGGGATAGGCGACCATCCAGGCGCCGGTGGTGCGGGCGGCGTTCACTTCGATGATCTTGCCCCGCTCGGCGATCAGCCGCTCGTCGCGGATCTTCTCGTTGATCATGTGGTCGGTCAGCGCACTGGCGCTGCTGAGCCGAAGGATGCCGATGATGGTCATCGCCGTCAGCATCAACAGGATGAGTGAAAAGCCGAAACCGAGGCGTGTGCCAATTTTCAGGTTGTTCATAGCATTCCTCAAAACGGAGATGGATGGGCCTTTCAATCCATGCCAGCACCCTTTGAGGGAAAACTATAGTCTTAAAGGAAATATTTCCTCAAGGATATTATTCGCTGGCCGCGGCTTGCGCGCCCAGCAGCTCCTCGACGCTGGAGATGGCGGCGGGATCCTTGATCACGGCCCGCAGCCAGACATGCAGCGGCATATCGCCCCAACTGGCGGCCTTGTCGGCCAGGTACAAATCGGTCAGCCCCTTCTGGATTTGTTCGGGGCTGCCCTCCAATGTCAGGTCGTCGCGGGCGGCGGTTTTCAGGACCCAGTCCGCGCTTTGCAGTTCGTGCGTGGCCGCTTCGCGGAAGGCGTCCTGCACATACTTTTCCCATGCCTCGCGGGTGTAGGCGCCGGCGATGGCGTAGCTGCCGGTGACCAGCGCCTGATCCTGCCCGCCCACCATGCGCGCCACCGTGATTGGCGGGAAACGCGTGTTGGCGCGGGCGCGGATGTCGGCGTAGACGCGCTCCCTGGCCGGCATGCCACGCACCACGCGGCGCAGGTTCTCGCGCGCCTGGTCGACCAGCGCCAGCTTCTGCTCGATGCGCGGCCAGGACGGGTCGGCGATCTGCGCGAGGTAGAAGGTCATCAGCCGTTCGGCGCTGTGTATCATCTGCTCGCGCGGCATGGCGCCGCGGTTGTTCTCCAGCCAGCCGCGCCAGTAGCGGGTCAGCTGGTCGTTCAGGTGGCCGGCTTCGGCGCGCGCGGTATCGGCCAGCATCAGATAGCTCTTCAAGGCGTTGTAGGCGTCTTCGACGTTGACGGCGGAGGCTTCCTGGAACTGCCGTCCCGGCGCGGCGGCGGGCGTGCCGGCGGCGGGCGGCGCGCCGGGCGCCTGCAACTGGTCGGCATGAGCGTTCATCTCCGACAGCAGCGTCTCCAGGTTGGCGACGACCGGCTTGAGCATCACTTCCCGCACGCCGGCGAAGTACTCCTCGCGCAGCTTGCGCTCCAGCAGTTCGCCTTGGTACAGGCCCAAACGCAGCGACCATGGCCGGTCTTCACGGTATTTGTCCAGCTGCTCGATGCGGTCCTGCAGGATCTCCAGCGCCTCCAGCCGCGATTGCAGATCGAGCCGCTTGGCCTGCAGCTTGATCACCTTGTCCAGGTCCGCCTGCACATTGCTGACCAGCTGCCGGTTGCCCAGATACGACCAGCTCCAGCCGCCCAGCGACACGCCCAGCAGCACCGCCGCCGCAAAGAACGCCGCGTAAGTCAGCTTGACCTTATGCTTGCTGGCGTACTGCGACACCAGGTCCTTGTCGGCGAAGATCACATTGCGGAACAGGTTCAGCAGGAAGAAGCCCGACTGCCCGCTGCCGGCCACCGGCGGCGCGTCCGGCAGCGACAGCTCGAAGCGCCGGGCCAGCCGCTGCGACTGTTCGCTGGCCGCCACGCCCTCCTGCAAGGCGCTGGTGAAGTAATAGCCGCGGAACACCGGCTTGAACTGGAACGGGTTTTCCTCGAACAGCGTGACGAGGAAGCTGCGCAGCGGCGCCCGTATCGTCGCGAACTCCAGCGGGAAGGTGAACACGCCCGGTTCCATGCGGTCGCGCCGCTGCTGGCCCATATTGGCCAGGCTCAGTTCCTTCAGGCCGGCGCACAGCTCATCGAAGCTGTGGTCGAAGAAGGTCATCATCTGCTGGCTGCCGCTGTTGCGCTTGTAGGGCATGGTCGCGCCCCACACGCGCTCGCGCTCGGCGCGTTCGGCGCGCGCGAAGAATTCGCCGAAGCCGGCGATCAGGTCGGCCTTGGTGAACACCACGTACACCGGCGCAAACACCTCCAGCCGCTCGATCAGATCCTGCACCCGCTTGCGCAGGCTGCGTGCCAGCTTGATGCCGACCTCGGGATCGTCGCCGCGCAATTCGGCGATGCTGACCGCGATCAGGATGCCGTTGATGGGCGCGCGGCGGCGGTACTTCTTCAGCAGGTCCAGGAAGCCGAACCATTCGGCGCGGTGCTCGTCCTGCACCGAGTAGCGGCCCGCCGTGTCGAGCAGGATGCCGTCGGTGGTGAAGAACCAGTCGCAGTTGCGGGTGCCGCCCACGCCCTGCACGATCTTGCCGTCGGCGAAGGGGAACTGCAGGCCGGAGTTGGTGATGGCCGTGCTCTTGCCGGCCGCCGGATTGCCGATGATCATGTACCACGGCAGCTCGTACAAGGCGCGCGTGCCGGACACGAGGCCCATCTTCGAACCGCGGATGGTGTCGATCGCCTTCAGCATGTCGTCGCGCAGGAGCTTGACCTCGGCGCCGGACTGGTCCTGCGGCGGCGCCTCGGCGGCGGCCTGGGCGCCGATGGCCGCGCCCAGCTGTTCGGATTCGCGGCGGGCGCGCTGGCGCCGCCACAGCCAGACCAGTCCGGCCAGCAGCAGCATCAGCGCGGTGGCCGCCAGCGCCCAGGCCAGGGCCAGCTCCAGCACTTGCGCGCCGAGGTAGAACAGGGCCGCCATGGCGGTCAGGCCGATGATGGTCAGGTGGCGGGTATCGGTGAGGAAGGTCCAGATTCTTCGCATCATGGGTGTAGGCCGGCTTGAACGACAGCGCCTGAGCAGCAAGCGGACCGAGCAATGTTGCCACCAACAAAGCAGGGATTACTTGAGGCAGCACAATCATCGCCCCGCGCCTGGCTATTTCCGCACGGTGCCGGCCACCCGCAACTCCGTATGGCCGAAGTCCATCATGGTCCAGCGGCCACCCCAGCGCAGGCCGACCGCCTCGGCCGCCTCGCCGTACAGGCGGTAGCCGCGCATCGCCCACGGATCCTTTTCGGAGATCAGCAACTTGCCGTCGCGCAGGAAGGCGCAGTCCGCCGCCAGGCCGAACTGGTGATAGCTCTGGAAGGCCTTGGCGTTGGTCACGCTTGGGCCGGCGGCGGCCAGCGCGTTCTGCCGCTCCGGGCTGCGGTAGCCCTCCAGGATCGCCATGTCGTAGCCGTGGTTCTCCTTCATGATCCGGAACACCAGCAGCAGGCGCCGGGCGAAGTCGGGATCGAGCAGCTGCCAGTTGCGGTTGGCGCCGTCGAGCAGCGGCCGCACCAGCGTCACCTCCGCCGTCGTGAAGACCGGCGGCGGCAACGGCGCCGGTGCCGCCAGCTGCTCGCCCTTCAGCAGATCCGCGACCTGGTCGTTGACGGCGTGGCTGTCGCCGTCGTAGCCGCCCAGCATGCTGCGTCCGCTGAGCACCAGCGCCAGCATCGGCGGCACGGTCAGCAGCACCGCGGCCGACAGCACCAGCAGATAGCGGCGCTGCAAGAACTTCAGCGTGCGCAGCACGCCGCCGCCGGCGCTGCGTCCCGCCAGCGCCGCCTGTTGCGCGCCCTGCCGGTAGCCGCCGCGCAGCCCCAGTTCGATGCGCCGGCCGATGGCCGACATCGACTGCGCCACCACGTCTCGCCCCGCAGGAAACAGCGCCAGCCATGCGCCCACGCAAGCGAAGATGAAAAACAGCAAGACCGAAAAGAGAAACATGGTGCGCTCCGTCAAAGCAAGGTCGCGCCGCAGATCGGACACTGAGGTGCGAGAACGCTTCATCGTAGGCGCTCCGGCAAACGGCGTGAAAGACCAGATCAAATTCGGAGGAAATACCGTGGATACGTCGAAGCAAAAACCCGACCTGATGAGTTCCAAGCGCGTGGCGGCCGACGGCGGCAAACGCATACTGGCGCATCTGGAACATGGTCAGAAGACAGCGGCCAAACCGGCCCGCACCGGCGGCTGGACCATCGATGGCTGGACCATCGGCCTGGGCCTGCTGGTGCTGACCCTCTGCACCGTCGCCTGGCTGGTGCACGATGACACGCTCACCCCGGGCTCATTCGCGCACAGCCGCAGCAGCGTGCGCACGCATTTCGAGCGGCGGACTATCGAGGCCGTGGAGCCGCAAGCCGCGGCTAGCTCGCCGGCCGTGCAGGCGGCGGCGATCGTCAATGAATCGATCGCCCGGCCGGCCCCCACGCCGGCGCCGGCGTCTCATCCGGCATCCACGGCGACCGCGCCGCCCCCCCACACGCTGGCGAAGTCCGAGGCGCCACACGCGGCCGGCCCGGCACGCAGGCAGACGGGCGCCGCCGGCACCGCCGCCGCAACCGCAGCGGCTCCCGGCGACACCGACGTCGCCCTGCTCACGGCTTTGGTCGCGCATGCAAACAAGCCGGCCGCCGTGCTGCCGGAGCGCAACCGCGACGTGGTCGAGCGCCAGCATGGCGACAGCACGGCGCAGCTGCTGGCGCGCTGCAAGCAGCTGGGGCTGATCGAGGGCATGCTGTGCCGCTCGCGCATCTGCTCGGGCCGCTGGGACGCCGACCCGGCCTGCAACGCCCCGTCGCACTGATTACTGGATGGACAGCTGCTTGCCGCCGGTGCCGACTTTTTTCGGCAGGGTCAGGTGCAGCACGCCGTTTTCGTAGCGCGCCTCGGCCTGTTCGTCGTCCACGTCCTGCGGCAAGGTGAAGCTGCGCTGCAATTGTCCGTAGTAGCGTTCGCTGCGCAGGGCGCCGGTCTTGTTGGCGCCGGCCTGCTGTTCGTCCTTGATCTCGGCGCTCAGCGACACCTGGTTGCCGTTGACGGCCACCTTGATGTCCTCCTTCTGCACGCCGGGGATTTCAGCCTTGACCAGATACGCTTTATCGGTCTCGCTCACATCCATGCGCATGCGCGGCGCCACGTCGGCGCCGCGCCACGCGGCCGGCGCGAAGTCGCGGAACATCTCATCCATGTCGCGGAAGGGATCGAAACGGGCAAGCTCGCGGAAAGGATCGATACGCATCAAACTGTTAGCCATGGCAGCCTCCTTCAAGTGGTTGGACTACCATGATAAGAAGCGCCCCATCCTCCCCGCTTGACGCACATCAAGGCGCGGCCTTGCCCGCGCGCCCGACAAGCGAGTTGATCATCGCCTCGCTGTAGATTTCGCCCTTGCTGTCGGCGGCGCTGATCATGTCGCGCCACAGCGGCACGATGTCGACCTTCAGCTGGTTGTAGCGCTCGAAGCCGCAGGCGTAGATGCCGCGATAGCTGTCGAAGCTGTGTTCCAGCTTCGCGCACTCGTCCAGCGTGGCGGCGGTGAACGCCTGGCCCTGCTCGGCGCTCCAGATGCCGGTGCGCAGCAGCCCATCGAGCGCCATGGCTTCGGCGCCGCCCTCGTGCACCCACGGCGGCGAGAGCTCGCTGGTGCCGCCGCGGCGCGCATTGTTCTGCCACAGATGCGCCATTTCATGCGCCACGACCTTGGCCACCATCTCCCGCTTCTTGGGACTTTCGGCGGTCAGCAGGGCGGTGCCGCCGAAACGGTAGACGATCTGCGCACCGACCACGCCGCCCTTGATCGACAGACCCGGCGAGGCGGTGTCGCTGACGGCCGCCAGCAGCAGCAGGGGCTGGCGCAGCGCTTGCCGGTACGCCGCGCGGTAGTAGGTCGACATCTTGGCCGTGGTGTCGAGCAGCGTTTCCCTGGCCCAGGCGGACAGGCCGGGGTCGAGCAGCACCTGCGCCTCGCCGGCGGTGACCGGCGACTGCGGGCCGAAGTAGGCATACGGCGTGGCGCTGTTGGACGGCGCGGCCGGGGTGGCGGGCACCAGCACGGTTTCCTTGCCCAGCCCCGCCAGCGTGAAGTTGGCCGCGATATCGCGCACCAGCTTGCCCTGCCGGGCCTGGCCTTGCAGGAAGCCCAGATAGATCAGGCGCCCGCCATCGGAGAAACGGTCCATGGCGACGTATTGCTTCTCCAGCAGTCGATCGAAGGTGGAGATTTCCACGCTGAGCTGCCGCAGCGGTTTGCCGCTGACGGCGGCCAGCGTGTCATGCTCGCCGCCGGTGGTCAGCGTCACGCCAGGCGTCAGCACCTTCCACGCCGATTTGCGAAAGTCGGCCACCGGCTCGAACTGGAGCGACGTGACTGCTTGCGAAAACCGGTAGTCGGCGCGCCAGGTATCGGGCGCCACGTGCGTCAGGTGTACTTGCACCGGCAAGGGCGCTTCGGCACGCGCGACCGTCATCATGCCCACCGCCACGCCCATTCCCAGCAGCCATTTTCTCGACATCGTCTTCCCCTGGACAAATTCAGTGTCCAGAATATAACACGAGAACCATACCAATTTAGCTACATTGAGCCGGCGCCCGCTGCAGGATGATGCTCAGCGGCCGGTGTGGATCGGATGAGCACGCCACCACCGTGATCGCCATCCGCTCGCGCCAGGCGGTGCTTGCCAAGGCTTCGATCTGGTGTTCGTGCGTGCAGAATTCCCTCTCCTTTCCGCAAGTGTCCAGCAGGAAGCCGGCGAAGTCGCCGAAGCAATCGTAGATCAGTCCGCTAACCTTGCCCTGGTAACGGTGCGTATGCTCGTGGCCGTGTCCGGGCGGGTGCCCGTGCTGGCCGCCGCCCGCCTCGCCGCCGGAGCCGTCCGGCGACGGCTTGATGTGGTCGGGATCGCCGCCCAGTCCACCGACGCGGTCGCCGATCAGCGAAACGTAGCGGCTGAACACCGGTTGCCAGCGGTCGCCGGCCGGCACCGCCTCCAGTATCCAGCGCAGCACCGACAGCAGCCGCGATTCGGCACCGACGATCACTTCCTTGGTGCGCACCGGTATCGTCAACTGGTAGCTGCCGACCACGCGGCGCCAGCGGATCACGTCCAGCGCGTGCTCCCGCGCCGCCGCGGCGCGCACTTCGCCGCGAATGCCGATCACCACCGGCGGCAAGGCAAAGGTGTCGCTGACCTGGCGCACGATCACCGTGTACAGCTCGCCCTTGTGTATGGTGTCCGGCAGCTGCACCGACAGCAAGCCGGTCAGGCCGAACGCCGCGCCCGGCGGCAGCGGCACATAGGAAATGCCGCCGATTTTCAACTGGATCGTCTGCTCGTCGAGCAGGGTGAGGCCGTGGTTGACGTAGCGCGCGCTGGCCAGCGCGACGATCTGGCTGGCCGCCACCTCCGGTATGTAGATGCTGGCGATGCTGTCCGTCGGCAGGTTGCCCCACTCGATCAGCAACTCGTCGGGCTGGCGGTCCGGCAACTGCTCGGCGCCCTTGGCCGGGCGCAGCTCGAACGTGCCCAGTATCCGCCGCGACGACGCGTAGCCCGGATTGGGCGATTCGATGATGGACAGATTGCGCTGCGCCAGCTTGTCCGAAGCCGCCGGCGATATGCCGGCCGGCACCGGATCGGGATCGAAGGCGATTTCCGCCACCAGGCATTGATGGGCGTTGCGCACCAGTTGCTGGATGCTCTTGCGGCCCGAGCCCCACGGCCCGTTGGCAGGCGATGGATGGGTCGGGAACTGCGCCTGGGTCTGGTTGATGTCGAGCCAGCAGCCGAAGTAGGCAAACACCTCGCCGCCGCTGCCGTTCATGCTGCGCACATTGGCCGGATCGTGCTGTTCCGTCAGCGCGGTGTTGGACGAGTCGACGCGCGCCTCGGCAAAGCACGGTATCGTCAGCAAATCGCCGCCGCCGCTTAGCCCCAGCAAGGGGATCGCCTCGCTGCCGCTGGTGGCGCGGCGGTAGGTGGTGCCGGCGTCGAATTCGGTCGAAGTGGTGCTGGCCGGGAACAGGCGGAAGAAGGTGCGCACATTGCTGATGTTGGTCGAACCGCGATAGTGGACGCGGGCGATGGCGAAGTTGAACATGGCCGTGCCGTTGACCTTTTGCGACAGCTCCAGCGTGGCGTCGGTGGACAGGTTGTCGAAGCTCTCGCCTGCCGTGCCGGCGTTCAGCTTGGCCAGCACCTGCTGGATGTAGGCATTGGCGTTGCCGCTGATGGTGGCGCCGAAGCGGGCGTCGCCGTCGCGCAGCTTGAACACGCGCAGGTCGGTGCTGAGCCAGGATGTCGGACCGTCCACCTCCCACGGATTGGGGTCGCGTATCAGCAGGATTTGCGCGTTGGCGCTCAGGCCGCCCAGGGTCGCCGTCATGTCGACCGCCAGGGTCTGGCCGGCGCCAGCGGGGAAGCCGCTGCTGTCGGCGAAGCTGATGCGGCAGACCCAGGTGAAGCGCTGCGGCGCGATGGGCAGGCTGGCATCCTCGGCCTCCAGCGACGTCACCGTGACGGACATGCCCGCCACCGCCGGATTGAAGCTGATGGCCGGTTTCACCGTCGGCGCATTGCCCAGTGTGCCCGCCGTGATGCCCAGCTTGTCCGGCCAGAAGCCGTCCGCCACCACGTAGAACGCCTTGTCGATCACGGCCGGCGACGGCATCGTGTCGATCTCGTCCTTGCCGAAGGTGCTGCGGTCGGTGATGAAGGTGAAGCTCTTGCCGAAGTCCGACTCGGCCAGGTGCTCGGCGAAATATTCGTGGCTGTCGGCGTTGTTGACGGCCTTGCCGGGATCGCTGGTGGCCAGCGCCAGGCAGGCCGTTTCGCCGTACTGGATGTCGTCGGTGTTGTCGACCGCGTGGCTCCACTCGTGCACCAGCGTGCCGAACTTGCAGTCGGTGCCGATCTGCGCCGCGCTCAGATAGCTGCTGCACAGCCAGACCGTGCGCGAACCCTTGTAGGTAAAGGCGAAATAGCCCGGCTGGCAGGTGTCGCTGCCGTGTCCCTGGCCGGTGAAATCATAGGTCACCTGCTCGTTGGCCAGCGTGTTGGCGATCTTGTTGTAGTCGTCGGTGACCTTGTCGTAGCGGCCCTGGTTGAAGGCGCCGTACCAGGTCTGGTACAGGCTGTTGCTGCCGGCCAGCCCGGCGGCAAGCTGTGCTGCGGACAGCGCCGCGAAATACTGCGCATTGCCGTGGGCGATGATGGTGTCGGCTTGCTGGGTCGCCGTGCCGCCGTTGAAACTGGGCGCCTTGGCATTGTTCTTGGCCAGTTGCGCCTCGGCCTTGCGCGCCAGCTGGCCGGAGGTCGATTTGGGCGTCGCGCCGGCCACCACCTCGAACTGCACCTCGGCCGGCGGCGCCGCGTGCGCCTCGTGCGCCTGGCGCTTGCGCGCGCCCGCCTTGACGTTGCCGGCCACCATGAAGGCATCGAAGAACACGGCGTTCAGCGCCGCCTTGTATTGCCCGGCCTGATCGATCGCGTACACCTCGGAAATGTCGACGCTGAAGCTCTGGCGTTCGCCGGCACCGATCAGCGTGTAGGCGCTGGCCGGCGGATCGCCGCGCTTGACGTAGCGGCCGTCGTAGGGGATGGTCTGGCCGTCGCGCTCGACGACGAAGCAGTCGCCGCTGAGGGTGGGTTCCAGCGGCGTGCCCCAGGTCAGCAGCTGGTAGGCTTCGGCGCTGGTGTTTTCGATGTCAACGGTAATGACGATGGGATCGCCCAGCGCATACACAGGCTGAGCGGTCAGGGTCGCAACAAACGGCTGGTGTTTCATGTCGGGTCTCCTTTAAGGACTACCGACCGAGCATAGAACTGCTGCTGGCTTCGACATTGATACGGCGCAGACGGCCATAAACCCAGCCGCCCGAACGACTGATCGACTGCCCAGTTCAAAGCAGTTAGAATTGAATTTTTTACATCTGCAAAACTTGGAGTACGCTCAATGAAAATACCATTCGCCTTGAACCTGTTAGCGCTCACGCTTGGCGCGAGCGCCTATGCCCAAGACGCCCATCATGTTGGGAGCGACACGGTAGCAGCCCAGAACGAGGCCCTGGCCAAGGCCACCGAAGGCAAGGGTTACGGCCCCCAATCGCCGCGCGACCTGGGCGCCAGAGGCGGCAGCAATCTGCGCGTGTTCACCATGGCGCCGGCCGCGTCCAGAATGAATCTCTGCAATATTCATTTCCATAAAAATGCCGAACACAAGGGCGGGGAATTCTCGGTGCCGGCCGATGCGGGGTTCAAATACGCGGGCAAATTGACGCCCGCCGAAGCCACCCCGCTGAGCGCCGAGGTCTGTCCCAGCGAGCACGGCGGCCTCCAGGTGGGCGATACCATCGAACTTCACTACGTGCACAGCACGGCGCAAGTCACGCCAGGCCCGACGCTGAGCGCTTGCCTCAGCGAAGCCGACGCCAATCCCCAGCTTCGCGTCGAAGCCCAGGTTCTGGTGCTGGTCAATGACGCCAAGGCGGCCGATTTTGCCGCACTGACCGAGCTCGGCGAGGTCAACGGCTACCAGCAGGCCAAGCACATCCCCAAACACACGGGCAAACCCATCCAATACGCGGGTTCGACCACCGGCCCGACCTTCAATGAAAAAGGTTCGCCCTTGCAGGTCTCGTGGAGCGTGCGTCCGAAAGTGCTGAAGGTGAATGCTGCATCCGTCGGCGCCTGGTGCTCGGCCAATGTCTTCAAGGAAGACCACGCGCACGGCGTGCGCAACCTCGTCACCGACAACCGGCTGCTCTCGCCGATGAGGTAAGCGCGCCGGCCGGAACGCAAAAAAAAAGAGCTCCATGCCTACGCATGGAGCTCTTTTTTTGGTGCTTCTTGAATTCTGGCTCCCCGACCTGGACTCGAACCAGGGACCTGCGGATTAACAGTCCGTCGCTCTACCAACTGAGCTATCAGGGAAAAGAGGCCGCATTATATACGGCCAATTTCTAGCTGTCTAGGCTAGCGGGCAATTTTCCAAAAAATCAGAAGCTGCCCTTGAACTGCACGCCGAACTGGCGCGGTTCGTTGACGAAACCGGTCAGGTTGTTGAAGTCGATCGCGCCGACGATGCGTTCGGTGTTGGTGATGTTGCGGCCAAAGGCTGCCACTTCATACTTGCCGCCCTGCCAGTTGTAACCCACGCGCAGGCCGCCTTCCAGCATGGCCTTGCCGGTGAATTCCTTGGCTTCGTACAGGAAGAAGTTGATCTTGCTGCGATAAGCCCAGTCGGTCAGCACGAACAGGTTGCCGTCGGCCAGCGCCCAGTTGTAGCGCGCGCTGGCGTTCAGGATGACCTTGGGCGCTTGCGGCAGCGGATTGCCGTCGATGCTGACGCGGCCGGCCGCGTTGAGCGGATCGGTCACGGTGCACGAACCGCACTTGGCGACCGACAGCGATGGATCTTCGATCTTGGTGAAGTTGTACGAACCGCCGGCGGTGACCTTGAAGTCAGGCGTCACGAAGGCTTCGAAGTCCGCTTCCAGGCCACGGCCGACGGTCTTGGCTGCGTTGATCAGCTTGGTCACGTTGGAAGTGCCGCCGACCACGGTCAGCTGCTGGTTCTTCACGTCGTAGTTGTAGATGCTGAGCGATGCGCGGGCGCGGCGATTGAACAGGTCGGCCTTGATGCCGGCTTCGTAGGACACAATGGTTTCCGCGTCGGCCACGGTGATCGGCACCGACGCCGAAGCGGCGGCGATACTTGGCGCGCGGAAGCCGGTCGCCACGCGGGCGTAGGCGTTGACGTCCTTGTTGATCTTGTAGGTCGCGCTCATGTCCCAGTTGGCTTTGTTCTTGCTCTCGTCGACCGAGTCAGGGCCGGTCTGCGTCACGTTGACGCGCGAGGTGGTGGCAAAGTCCTTCTTGTCGTGGGTGTAGCGCAGGCCGCCGCGCAGCACCAGCTGGTCCGACACGTCATAGGTCAGCGAGCCGAACACCGCCGCAGCGGTGTTGTTCTGGTGGCTGGCCAGGTGCGAGGTCTGCCGCTGGGTGTTGCTGTCGAAGTTGTCGCTGTAGCCGCTGGCGCTTTCCTTGAAGTAGTAGACGCCGCTCTGCCAGTTCAGCGGACCAGGGTTCTTCGACTCGACGCGGAATTCCTGGGAGTACTGATGCAGGCCGCTCAGGCCTCCACCGGTCTGCACCTGGAACGGAATGAAGCCAGGGCCGGCCGGGCTGCCGCCGTCGATGTCGCCGCGGCTGTAGTAGTTGTCCACGGCTTCGTAGCCGGTGATCGAGAACAGCTTGAGCGCGCCCAGGTCCCAGCTCAGGCGGGCATTGGCGCCGTTGGTGCTCAGGCTCTGCGTGTTCTGGCCGTTGGTGGCGATCTTGGTGAAGTCGTAACCGTCGGCGAAGTCGTTGCTGCCCTTCTTGATCAGGTTGGCGCGGAACAGACGGGCGCTGCCGTCGGTGGTGCGCGAGTGCACGTTGAACAAGGCGTTGAAGGTGGTGCTCGGGGTGTACAGGAACTGCACGCGCTCGGCGTGTTCGTTGTAGCCTTCCAGCACGTCGTTCTGCTTGGTGAAGGTGTTGTCGACGAAGTTGTCGCGGTGCTGGCGCAGCGTCGATACGCGCATCGCCCATACGCTGCTCAGCGGCAGGTTGACGGCGCCTTCGGCGTTGACGGTGTTGTGGGTCGCCCACGACAGGTTGTAATAGCCTTCGACCTTCTTGGTGTTCGGCTTTTCGGATTCAAACTTGACCACGCCGGCCGGGGTGTTGCGGCCGAACAGCGTGCCCTGCGGGCCGCGCAGCACTTCCACGCCAGCCACGTCGAACATCGGGTAACCCTTCAGGATACCGTTTTCCTGCACCACGTCGTCATACACCAGCGACACCGGCTGCGAAGCGAAGGTGCTGAAGTCGGTGTTGCCGTAGCCGCGGATGTAGAAGCGCGGGAAGGTGCGGCCGTTCGACGACTCCACGTTCAGCGATGGCACTTTGCCTGCCAGCACACGGATATCCTGGCCGCCGGACAGCAGCACGTCGAGCTTCTCGTCCTTCAACAAGGTGACCGAGACCGGCACGTCCTTGATGTTTTCGGCACGGCGTTGGGCGGTGACGGTGACGGTTTCCAGTTGCGGCTGGGCGGCGGTTTGCGCCATGGCGCTACCGATGGGCATAACGGCGCTCAGCGCCAGCAGGCGCTTGTGCATCTTCGACAGTTTGATCATTCAATTTCCCGATTTTGAGGTAAGGCAAAGAGTTAAAAACAGTGTCTCCTGTTCTCTCTTTCTTTTTGATACCACCCGGTCATCTAATGTGTCCGTGGCGGCGCAAGCGGAGGTGAGGCCGTTTTTCGATGTCTAGAATGCACCGTCTTGCAGAAAGGCGGTATTTTCTTTCATTGATAGCAGGTATTGCAAGGGCAATATATGCAAATGGGAATTTACTGTTAGAAATTTGGTGCCTCAGCAGGGCGGACTGAATAATAGAAGGCTAAACAGCCCGCCCCAGCGGCATGGATGACAGATCGATCAAGCTCGTGATTCAGCCATGCCGGATCGCCAGACGTTGTTGCTGCACAACAGGTCTGGCCGCCGACCGGGGCGCGGGGGCACCGGCGGCCGGCTTCTCATTGCCCAGCACAAAGCGGCTCATCGCCTGGACCAGGGCCTGGGTTTGCTCTTCCAGGCTGGCCGAGGCCGCCGCCGTCTGCTCGACCAGGGCGGCGTTCTGCTGCGTCATGTCGTCCATCTGCGTCACCGCGTCGTTGACCTGCTCGATGCCCGCGCCCTGCTCGGCCGAGGCGGTCGCGATGTCCGACATGATGATGGTGATGCGCTGCACGCTGGTGACGATCTCGCCCATTGCCTCGCCGGCCTGGTCGGCCAGCCGGTTGCCGACCTCGACCCGTTCGACGCTGCGGCCGATCAACTCCTTGATTTCCTTGGCGGCGGCGGCCGAACGTTGCGCCAGGTTGCGCACCTCGGAAGCGACCACGGCGAAGCCGCGGCCCTGCTCGCCCGCGCGCGCCGCCTCCACCGCGGCGTTCAGCGCCAGGATGTTGGTCTGGAAGGCGATGCCGTCGATGACGCTGATGATGTCGACGATCTTGTGGGAACTGTCGTTGATCTCGCCCATGGTCTGCACCACCTGCGACACCACTTCGCCGCCGCGGCTGGCGACATCGGCGGCGCTGATCACCAGCGCGTTGGCCTGGCGCGCGTTGTCGGCGTTCTGCCTGACGGTGGAGGTTAGCTGCTCCATCGACGAGGCCGTCTCCTCCAGGTTGGAGGCCTGCGATTCCAGCCGCGCCGACACATCGGCGTTGCCGCTGGCGATGTCGCGCGTGGCGGCGCTGATATGGTCGATGCTGCCCCGCACGTCGCCGACGATGTTGCGCAGGCTGTCGTTCATGTCCTTGAGCGCGCGCAACATCTGCCCCACTTCGTTGGGCGCGCCGACGTCGAAGTCGCTCACCAGGTTGCCGCGCGCAACGCTTTGCGCGACGGCGATGGCGTTGCTCAACGGCCGCGTCACCGAACGCGATATCAGCAGCGCCACATAGCCGGCCAGCGCCAGCAGTCCGAACATGGCGCCCAGCATCATCCAGCGGGTGGTGTAGAAGGCGCGGATCTTCTCGTCCAGCAAGGCGTCCAGCTGCTTGCTGGCGGCCGCGTTCAGCGCGAACTGCAGGTCGATGGCCTGGGTGGCCTGCGCCACGTAATTCTCCGCCGAATAGGTCAGCGCCTCCGGCCGCACGATCTCACGGGTGGCCAGCTCGGTGATCTTGCTGGCGGCCTGGGCGGCGTCGCGCATGGCCGGCGCCAACGACGAGTCGAACTCCGGATTGTAGCGGGCGGCTTTGCCAAACGCGGTCAGCGTCTGGTCCAGGCGGTCCGTCACGCGGGCGACGAGGGACGACAACTGTTGGCGATCCGCCGGGCTGGCCTCCTTCTTCGCCAGCAGTCCGGCCCCCTTGGCGCGGGTCTTGCCCAGCTCCTCGGACAGATAGGGCAGCTGGTAGAACATGGCCTGGATCAGTTGATAGGTGTCGCGGTCAGGATCGAGACTGAGGCCGTAGTTATCGCCGATCAGGTCGTTCACCTTCAGCAGCTTGAGCAGCAGCGCCGTGTGGGCGGCGTAACTCTGCGCCACAGACAAGCTCTTGTTGCCGACCTGGGCGCGCAAGGTTTCCCAGTCGCCGCGCGCCTGCGACCACGCCGCATCCAACACGGGGTCGCCCAAGGTTTTGACCAGCGCATCGGTGGCCGCGTAGGCGCTGTCGGCTTCGCGCTGCTTGGCCACGCGCTTGTCGTCGCCGGTGGCGCCGCCCAGCACCAACGCCGCCAGGCCGCGATGCTGCTGGGTAAACTGCACCATGCGCAGGCCGTCCACCACCGCTGGCACGCCATCGCGCTCGTCCAGGTAGGCATTGAGCCCCTTGGCGGCTTCGCGCATGTACAGCCAGGTCGGTATGCTCGCCAGGATCACCGCGATCAGGCTCAGGATCAGGAACTTGTGCCCGAGCCGCAGGCTGCCAAGAAGAGTGTGCTTGTCCATGTCGCGCCCCCACGAAGATAAGTCACCGGGCCGCGCCCAACCGACAAACTACGGCCCGTTGCTTTTGATCATAGTCCTATCCCGGGCGGTCGTGGTGGCTTTAATCGCACAAGTCGCCAATCGCCCTACATGCCCAGCGACCTCAACAGCTCGTCGTTGGCTTCGTCTTCCGCCGAGGCGGACGGGGCGCTTGAGCCGCCGCCCTGGTTGCCGCGCTCGAGATCCATCAGCGCATCCGTATCGGTCACCTCGCTGGAATCGAAGTCGTGCAAACGGATGAACTCGGTGCGGTCGATCGCCAGCTCCAGGTAAAAGATATTACTCTTTTCCGTGTAAAACGTGACGCGCCGCATCTCAGGGCGATCCAGCGGTGTGTCCACGCTGAGCATCACCTGCTTGGTCAGCACCAGCATTTTCGGCTGGTTCTGCGTGATGTTGGTTTGCAGCTCGCGCCGCACCTTGCCGGTGAAGTCGCCGACGATCTGGTTCATCAGCTCGCCCATGATGTTGGACACCTCGTCCGAAGTATGGGAGCTGGCCAGCTCGGACTTCGGCATACCCATGTGCAACATATAGCGTTCGTAGATTTCCATGGCCGTGTCGGCCGCGAAGTTCAGCACCACCAGGCCGGTGAAGCCGCCGTCGAACAGCACGAAACAGCCGATATCGGGCTTGAGGCCGGTCTTGGTGATCCGTTGCACCATGCCGGAATAATTGACCTTGCTCTGGGTGGCGACGTTCAGGACACGGGTCACCGAGTTGCACAGACTCATCAACAAGTCTTCGGTTCCGTACACAACTTCCTTGTTTTCCTCGCTCATGCTCATGATCTACCTCTAGTTATTTTTACAAGATGAAAGCACAGTTTCCTGGTCCAGCGAGAGACGGAACAAGACCACTTCGCTCAGCAAGCGGACGACCTCATCTTTCCATTCCTGGTCCCTGCCGCCAGCCGCCAGGGTGCTGCGCAATAGCGCCACTTCGCGCTCCAGCTCACGCACCCGTTGCACCCGATCGACCGCCTCGGCTGAGATGACCATCGCTTTTCCTTCCGGCCAGAAATAAGATTCAGAATACCGAGGTGCAAGATTCCCGTCCACCGGAATCGCGCATTTCGGTGAGATTGCGTGCCAAAATGCAAAAAGCCTCACGCCGGGAATTAACCCCGGGCGCCGACCGACGCGCTGGCCAGGACGCGCGGCCCCGGGCCCGACCAATGGCGCTGGGTGGCGGCTGGCGCATCAACGTAACTCCAGCTGAAGAAAATCAAGCAGAATGCTTGGCTTGGTATTGCGAATAGTTCATAGATGATCCCGCATAGCAAACAGCGCGCTACGCCTTAGTGCTGGCTATGCGCAAATAAATAGGGCTCAGAAACGCAAAAAGCCCAACCGATAAAGGCTGGGCTTTCTGATCTTGCTAAATTCTGGCTCCCCGACCTGGACTCGAACCAGGGACCTGCGGATTAACAGTCCGTCGCTCTACCAACTGAGCTATCAGGGAATTGAGGCCCGAATTATATCCGCTCAAATTGGATTTGGCGACCCCGCCGTGAATTTTTTTTATGCAGGGCGACGGCGACGCGCAATCGCGCCCACCAGGCCGAGGCCAGCGAGCAGCATGGCATAGGTTTCCGGCTCAGGCACAGCCGCGGTGACCGAGATGTTGTCCAGCGCCGCGCCGTAATAGCTGTTGGCAGGGCTGCCGGCGAAGGTCAGCGTGCTCAGGGCCGAGGTGGCCACAAAGCTGAAGCTCTCGGTTTGCCAGCCCATGGCGCTGTGCGAGCTGCCGGCCAGTGCGAACGAGAAGCTGTGCGGATCGGTCACGCCCACGGTAATGGTCTTGTCGCCGCCGCCGTCGTGATTGCCGGCCAGGCTGAAGCTGACGTTGTAGGTGCCGCCGACCATGGTGGCGAACGATTGGGAAATCGTGCCGGCGCCGCCGCCATTCAGGTCCAGGCTATAGCTGCCGCCGGCAGGCTGCCAGTAGCTGTGGATCAGGTCCACGGTGCCGGCGTTGATGGCCCAGCCATCCAGGCCGGAGCCCAGCGTGACGAAATTGCCGCCGAAGGCGTTCGCGGCCGACTCGAAGCCACCGTTGACGATCAACTCGGACGACGCCTGCGCCAGAGGAGCCAGCGCGGCCAACGCAGCGATTGCAGCCAGTTTTTTAATTTTTAACATCTGATTTTCCCCATTTTGCATCACAACGGCAACTAGGTTTTCCTAGAATCAATGCCATGGTATCCGATAACAAGGAAACATCAATGGTTTCATTTTGCAAACATCTTGAAAACAACAAGTTGGCCTACGCCAGGGACGGACTTGCCGGCGCCACGCGCGGTACCCGCAATGTGAAGCATGCGCCGCGGCTTGGCTCGCTCACCACCTGCACGCTGCCGCACAAGGCGGTCGTCACCTGGTTGTAGACCACGTGCAGTCCCAAGCCACTGCCGCCCTGCCCCAGCCGGGTGGTAAAGAATGGCTCGAACACGCGCACCAGATTGGCTTGCGGGATGCCGATGCCGTCGTCGGCAACGCTAATCTCCACACAGTCGTCGGCATGCAGGCAGGCAGCGATGCGGACCCGCCCCTGCACCCCGTCGGGGAAGGCATGCACCAAAGCATTGTTAATCAGGTTGAGCAGCGCCTGCTCCAGCGCGCCGGGGTAGCTATCCATGGCGATGTCGCCCTCCACCTCGCACAGCACCTGATGGCCGCTCTGGCGGATGGCCGTACCCACGGTCGCCAGGATCTCGCTGAAAGTCTTTCTCAGGTCAAATTGGCGCCGGCGCTTGCTGGACTGGTCCACCGCGACTTGCTTGAAACTATCCACCAGCTCAGCCGCCCGCCCCAGGCAGTGCAGCAGGATATCGGCGCCCTGGTCGACGCCGCCGATGAAGTCGTCCATATGCTTGCGTGTTACGCCCGTCGCCAGCTCCCTGGCTATCGTACCGACGTTGCTTTTGAGCGTGCTGGCGACCATCAGGCCGTTGCCGATCGGCGTGTTGAGTTCATGCGCGACGCCGGCCACCAGATTGCCCAGGGCCGACATCTTTTCCGCGCGCAGCAATTTGGCTTGCATCGCGCCGATCTTGTCCAGCGCCGCCGTCAACTCGCCGTTGCTGAGCGATAGCGCCTGGTTGGCGCTAAGCAGATCAGCATTGCTTGAGATTAATTTCCGCTGCTGCTCCATGATCTTGAAATCCGCCTCGATCGCCTTCTTGATCTCCCACAGCAAATCGACGTAGCGCTGCTGATAGGAGCGCTTCTTGCTGTCGAGTACGCAGATCGTGCCGAATACCTCGTCGTCTGGCCACAGCAGCGGCACGCCAAGATACGAAATCATGTTCAGCGCGACATCGGGATTGTCCTTCCAGTGCTCGTCTTCGAGCGCATGCGGCACGTGCAGCAGCGAGCGGGTCGCCATCACCGTTTCGCAGTACAGGCCGGTGTTCAGGTTGGCTTTCTCGTACGCCTCATACGGATTGCCTGGCGTGTGGCTGGACACCAGCACCTCGATCCGTTCCGGCCCGACGCGCATAATCAGGCCGGCCGGCACGTCGAAGATGCCCGCCATCACATTCGTGGTCTGCTGCCACTTCCCCAGGAAATCGTCCGAGACGACACGTTGTTGCAACATAACGGCAAGCTCCTTGATCAGTCGGTACAAGGGACACTAATTGCGTGTTGATTGGCAAATGGTAGGCCCATTTGCAGGAAATCTGTGAAATATTATGCGGCCGCGCTGCTCGTGTCAGTCGGCTTCGCCTCGCCAGCGGGGGATGCACACCCCAAAACAATCTGACTATAATGAAGAGAGCCAACTGGACTGATGGGGGCGCCGATGTGGTTAACCGCCGTAGTTTTTGCCGCAACCGCCGCTGCAAGCCCCGCGGCAGGACAGGCGCCGGCCAGCCCCGTTTCCATCAAGATAGGGCTGCAAAGCGTGATCGCCCCGTTCGTGCTGGCGGACCGCGCATCGGGCTTGTTGGCCGACGTGCTGCGCGCCGCGTTCGCGTCGCAGCACGCCAGCGTCGAATTCCGCTATTTGCCCAACGTGCGTTTTGATGAGCAATTTCGCCAGGGCGTGTTCGACGTCACCACGGCATCGGCGCCAAGGCAATCGGCGGATGGCTATCTGGGCCGGTGGCCGGTGACGTATTTCCACAATATGGCGATTACCTTGCGCAAGCGGATTCCAACGCTGTCGAGCGTGGATGAGTTGAAGAAGTATCGGGTGACCGCGTTCCGCAACGCGCAGAAGGTGCTGGGGCCGGCCTACGCCGCGGCGACGGCGGATCATCCGCACTACCGGGAAGCGACCACCATGCCTTCCGGCACACTCTTCCTGGACCGCACGGACGTCATTATTTCGCAGCCCGACGTGTTCCGCTATTACCTCAAGCAGCAGCTGCCGCAACAGCGCGATGCCGAGGCGGAACTGGCGTACCACGACGTATTGGGACCGGGGAAATTCTACTGGATGCGGTTCCGCACGGCGGCGCAACGGGACATGTTTGAGCGGGGCATCACGCAACTTTACGCCAGCGGGGAAATCGACCGCATCCTGGCTCGCTACCAAAGCGACTACGGCGTGACGCGGGACTTCTTCATCGCGCTGGATTGCCATTTCCGACCGGAACTGGCGCCGCAGAAATGCAAAAACCTCAGCGAAATGCTCCACCTGTGATGATTGAGCAATACTGCGCATACCGGCGGCCGACCTGGTGCCTGCTGGGTGCGCTATACGTACTCGGCTTCAGCAAAGGCGTGATGGATACCTACATGCTCACGCATCTCCAAAAACGAAAAAAGGGATTACACGCCTCGGCATGCAACCCCTTGATTCTGTACCACTAAAATTCTGGCTCCCCGACCTGGACTCGAACCAGGGACCTGCGGATTAACAGTCCGTCCCGCTTTCGGCTGAAAACCCGCATAAACACTAAGTCTCAGCGAAAACAGTGGGGAATATTTCACGCCATTCTCTCATGGTTCATGCCCCGCAGCCAGGGTTTCTTGCATGGAATATTCCCCACTATTGCCGTGCCTGCGTGGCCCGAAGTGTTGCGATCACTACCGTGTGCGACAGCTGCAAGTTTCTGTGCTCCCTGCGGATCATCGCCTGGAGGTAGGCGAGCCGCATATGCCCTTCGATGAGTTGGTAGGGCGTACACATGTTCTTCTGTTCCCGAGGATGCACGTACGAGCCTGCGTCCAGCGCAACGATTATCGGCGCAGGCGTCGTTCCCGATTCCAGCATATGTCCGCCCAGCCAAGTCTTCCGTCGGGAAGTTCCATCGAATAGGTCGTCGCCCCAATAATCCAAAATCTTGGGCCAGTCGTTGACGTGGCTGATCCGCAGGACTTCCTCATTGGACATAGATGCAACGGCATACGCCCAAGACAGCGGCTGTAAGGGGAGCCATGCCTGGAAGTTAATCCAATGTCGGTATATCCATGTCTCAATTACAGTTTCGGGTATCTTGGCGTACTGAGCAGGCCAGCGCCGAATGTAATCGGCAAACGCTTCTTGCTCAGTTGTTCCGTGCCGATACGGCTGGGGAATCATTGCACTCCCTGAATCTGTATTCCTGCCCATTGGTAATCGTGAAAAGAGTTAGTTGCCGCTCTATTTGACCTTCGAATCCTTCGCGGACCATTGGCAAAACGAGCGGTGAATGTGGTCGTGGGCTTCGTAGATATTCTGGCGCACGGGATCTCGAATCGCATCGAGCCCTTCCATTTTTTTCATCCAATCCCGCTCGCCCCAGTTGCACCACACCAAGACTTGCCGAGTGTCCTGCAAATAACGTCGAAGAAGATCTGCTCGGACGTAAAGGAGTTTGTGTTGATTCCCTCCCCAGCCACTTCCGGCTTCCCGGTACAAAGTCGCTGGATTCCCCGTGGAATCGCAGAAATCTATCTCTCGATTCTTGCTCTTTAAGCCAAGACGTTGAATCAGGCTGGGGGCGGGGAAGTTGAAACCTGAGAAGTCGTTGTGGACGGAATGGTGGGATTCCCGTCCAAAGTGAATGTGTGGAAGTTCGACGCGAACTCCTGGAACACGGCGCATTTTTGGAAACCGGCCAAGTAGTTCGACGGAAATAGTGAAAATCCCTTCCGCATCTTCGGAAATGGACTCCAGCACTCCGTCGTTCGCTACGACCTCGTCCGCTGGTTCCGGCTCGTATGCGCCGAAGGCCTCTACGACTTGCCGCCGGTATTGGCCATTTCGTTGGAGCAGGCTTCGTACGTAGTTCTGCCGTCTCCCGGCTTCACCGGCGTAGAGGTAGTATTCCGTGGTGCCCTCAGGAATCTTGTCATTCCCAGGGTAATCGACCGAGAGGAACTTGGCTTCCAAGTTACTCACGTCTTTACTTGCGACGAACATCCCGCGCAGAAAGGCGAAAATCTCGCGATCACTGGCCTCATCGGCACCGCTGACATATCCTTCGACGAGCACCCACGGGCCCGCATGCCCGTTGATCTCCGGAACGACGAGCAATTGGTCCCATTTTGGCGTGAACCCTCCTTGCACCCACGCCTCGGTCTCAACGTCCGGATTGCCGAACAGGTCTGGAATGGGATGTGTCCAGTCAGGAGTGCGCTTCGGAAAACTTGGATCGACCCCGCTATCTGAACACCGCTCTTCGAGACGCCAGTCGGGTAACTTCTTCGTAGCCTCCCGTTCGCCATACATTTCGAAATATGCGATCCAGGAATACTTCTTGCCGTACCGGTCAACCTTTTCCTGGTCGCCGGAGTTCCACGATGTGCTCCCGATTTCGCGGTCCGCCACTTCGAAGCGTTCGGCCCTGTAACCAAGATCGAACATTCGACGTTCGATCTTGGCGCGGACCTGGACGTAGCCGGAGCTGCTATCGTCGTAGTTCGAGCGATTTGGGATCAATCGCCCCATCGTATAGTTACCGAAGTCCATTTTGATAGCATAACCCAGAGCTTCCTTGATGGCGTTATCAGGCGTGCCGTCGCTGGCAAACGTCGAAGCGGTATTTGGAAACGGTGTGGAAAGACTCTCGTTTGCGCCCTCCGAAAGCGTGACGCAATTCGCCCTTTGGGCAAGCTGAATGATGCCAAGGGCGTAGTCGCGCATCAGGGTGTGATGAGTCGAATGGCGCGCACCGGGAGCGAACATCTCCGAATACAGCGTCGCCGCAAGATTGCCGAGGACAGGCAAAAACTGCGACTCTGAATCAGAATCGACCAAGGACAAAGTCGCACCGTATGCTGCCGCGAGCATGCGTTCCGGCACGTAAGGATCGTTGAACTCAAGGCTCGTCACGACATGGGCGAATAGCACTTCGGGAAATTTCTCGCCGACCAGAACGAGCGCCTTTGTCGCCAGGTCGCGGTCCTTCCGCACGACCGTCGTAAGGACCAGTGAGAGCAACACGACAAGTTCAATCGCGGAGTCCGGCTTCATATTGGCCGCGTTGAGTTTCCCTGCCCAGGTAAGCAGCCTGTGGATCGTCGGCGACGCGTAATGTCGCCGGAGATATTCCGACCATTGGAGATCTCGATCCGGCATCGCGAGCCGGGATAGGAAATCGTACAGGCGACGCGCGTGATACGGGTGCTTTGGCTTGGTCGAGACCGCCGCCAAGGCGTCAACAGTTTTCTCCCATGCCCGCGTTCCGGCGCTCAGGAACCGGTTGATGATTGCATTAGTGCCTTCGGTAAACGCCGATGGAGCTCGCCAGAACATTCCTTCTATGAATGGCCCGAAGTAGGCGTTGAGGTTCTGGGCCCGTCCGTGCAGCACGAAAAAGAGCTCGCGCTGCTTGGGCGGTAGCCGCTGCTTGACCCGTTCCGGGAACTCCGTGATCAACGCCTGCGCCCAGCCTGGTTCCGCGTATTCCCGTTGGTGGCGATTCGGAATGCGAAAGATGCGGCCGAGAGGCGAACGGGCCTCGAAGCTTTGCTTGATCGTATCGCTACTAGTCGCATCGAGATACCTGCTTAGCAGGTGCCGCGCGATGAGGTGATCGCTGAATCGCTGGTACGGAAGCCGGAAGACGATCCGGGACTTGACTCCGGACTTCGTCGAGCGCCACACGACGTCCTCTTCGATGAGGCCGCTCGTCCGTAGCGCCTCCAAAAGCCGCTTGCGCTGGGCTGGTCTTAGCGCTGGGAAATTAGCGGAAACGATGCGATCAGCTTCAGTTGGCAGTATATGGCCCCGTATGTTTGCTGCCATGCACGGCGCGAAACCAGACTGACGGGCGTCGGTGATCCTATCGTTTCCCTTTAACAGCGTCCAACAAGCTTTGCCGGGCAAACCGTGCTCCAGTTCAATCGGTTCACCAACCCGTTTTGCAAATGATTCGAGTATGAAAGTCATTCCCCTCTGGCCAGAGGCAATGCCTTCGAATCCCTTCGCAAACTTGCTGCTCGATAGGTCTTTTAGCGATTGGCAGATGAGCTTCAGCGTGAGCGGTCGTGAGAATTCCCTGTCCAGGAGCGGCACTTCCGGCAATGGGAGCTTATAGTATTGGAAGAAGGCCGCCTGCGCGTCAAATTCCTGATCGTCGAAGCCGCGATGAGTGATCCGATTGAATTTCTGCAGGTTCTCCGCATCGATGGCGATTGGCTCAAAGGGTGTACGACAGGTCACGACCAAGGCCAAATTCGGGCGATGCTCAATCAGAGCTTGGATCGTGGCAATGGCTTCTCGCCATTCTTTCCGGCGGCCTTCGTTTACCCCATCGATCAAAACTAGGGCTCGCTCCCCGCGTTGCTTGGACAACTCATCGAGCCGTTCGAATACCTCGTCAGCAGCGAGTCCTGCCTCAATCCGAGCGCAGATGTCATCGACAACGCTGCCATGGAAGTTCTTGGCAAGCGCTAGGATGGTAGCCTGGCCGCGATCAATCCTGCCTTGTGTGATGTCGCACAGCAGATGGGTTTTCCCCGTCCCCCATTCGCCGCTGATTAGGATCTGTGGATCGAACAGGACTCTAAAGGCGGGGTCACGGATGTACTCGAGCTCGTCGCGCAGAATGGAGAGGCATCGCCCGATAGAATTCATGTTGCCTTGCACGGTACTGTGCGCGGAAGAGTAGCTTCCGCCTTCGGGCATTAGCTTAGCCTCTTCCGCTCGCCAATGCTCCATATCCGCAGATAATTCGGAATCGATTGCCGATAGGCGACCGGACCATTCTTCGCCAGAGCCTGCGTCGCGGGCCCGCATGCGGTCAATCATCGGCGATACGAACGCAGCAGTGCTATCAATCTGGTTCTGAACTTCCCCGGATCTTTGGCTGCAGTATTTTGCACGGTCCCAGGCCTCGGAAAACGAGTCCAGAAATGACTTGAACCTATCAAGGGCACCCGCGCCGCATGCGGCGTTTTCTATTGCCGTAATGAGCGATTCGATCCTAAGGTTCGGCGCTTGTGGATCGATCCCCGGCGTATACCTTTGTCCGGCTTGAAGGATCTGATCTTTGCTGAAAGCTGCCAACCCGGACAGAAGCGATTCGTTAGATGCTGACGGGGTCATATTCCTGAGTTTTGTGTTTTCTTGTTTATGCCTTGAGATTGAGGGGCTGTGGAATCTCCTCGAATCGGATCCGACAAATATTGTCTATTTTCACGCTTTTGGCAAGCATAATAGCAAGCTCGCAAGAAGAAAACGCCCCAGCACAGGGTATCTATAGGCTTGAATTGGTCGTCGCGTAAATAACCTTGCCGAACCCGTTCTGGACTATCTTCCAAGTTCCGGCACCGTGTCCCCATACCACGGCATCGTTGGTCGCGTCGCTGTACATAAGGCGCACGCTGATTCGAACCGTTTCGGTCGTCTGCTCTTTCTGGAGGACGAGGTCAACCTCAATCTGGGATATCGCGGGTGTTTGCTCTGAGATCTCCACGACGCGGTATGCGGTCGGCACTTGGCGTCCGAAATCCCTCTTCGCGTTTCCCGCCTTCTTTCCTTTCGGAGTATCCAGATAGTCGAGCAAAGCCTCCGACATCGGTCCGTACCGCCGGTTGCACCAGTTCGCGAGGAACTCCGCGACGGTCCGCTCCGGCGTGCCTTCCGGCAGGGAGCCCGGGTGGCCATCGCATGGCAGGTGTCCAAGATCCGCTGCCGAACGCGGCTTCCATTCCGCCAGCGCTTTCTTGGTCCGCTCATTGTCGGCGATCTGCTGAAATAGCTCGGACCAACTGGTCTCCTTCTCAGCCTTGGGCTCAGCCTTCCCGTCGGCCAACGCTCCTGCCCAGTCCCGGATAGCGAAGAGCATTGCCCAGCATTTCGCCGCGACGACCTTGTTGTCGAAGGCAAGCTCGCGGCCATGCAGTATCCCGTTGCGGTAAGGGACGCTTATGCTCTCCTCGTTTGTCCTGTTGCGGCCCAGTCCCATGATCTTGGCCAAGGCTTCCAGGCCGGTCTCATGTGCCGCGATACTGTCCCAAGCGGTCATGTCCGCACCTTCCGCGAAGAATCCCACGTGCTTGGAAATATCGTTGACCAACCCGTCCACCAGCGCGAGGAGCAGCGGAACGCATGCATGGTAGCGCGCCGCAAGGTAATCATCCTTGGCTAATTCGATGAGCCTATAGCGCTTCCTGAACTCGACGTGTCCGCTACAGCGCATGACGCCGAACTTCAGCGTGTCCTCGCCGTACTCATTCGCCAAGAATTCCTCGGCCGCCGCAAGCCCTTCTTTCTTCTCGATCTCAATGGCTTTGAGCATGGCGTCCAGGCTCATGGATTCGTATGCGATCCAGCCCTGCTGGGCGAACGTATCGTTGAACCGGTCTGGGACCAGCAGTACCTCGGACTGCTTCTTAATCTCATTGAACGCATCAAAATGCGCTCCCGCGCCGGGAAACAGAGTGCTGGCAAAGGGGACCGCGTCGAAGAGCCCCTTTAGGGTTTCCATGCTTTGGATTTGGTCGAGCAGTTTCTTTGCCGACGGGTTTTCCGAGATCTTTTTCATGCTTCTAACCTGAATTTTGCATAAAAAAGGGCAAGAGTGCCGTAAGTGATTGATAGAATGGGAGTTATCTAGAAACCTACCCTATCAACACGAACACACCTTGCCCGACATGAATTCTACCTCAGAGCAGCTTCGTTTTGCATCTATTCCCGCCCACAGCGTTCGCGCCGATTTCGCTGGCGGCGGCCTGTCGTCCGATTTCGGCCCGGTTTTGCTGCGCGGTGTCGACCTCCAGATCGGCTTGACCAAGCGCCTTGCCGCAGCCTTGCCTGACCGCCGTCACCAGAGTTACGTCAGCCATTCTTATCACGACATTCTGACTCAGCGTATCTACCAGATTGGTTGCGGTTACGAGGATGGC
>KB906724.1:1307801-1532165 GCA_000381565.1 Oxalobacteraceae bacterium AB_14 | reverse complement strand
CAACGCTCTACCTACGCAAGAGTGGGACGTTCCCGGTTTCCCGCCCTGGAATAGGGTGAACCGAGGCTCCTAAAATACTGCGGTGCGTAACACCTGCTCGTCGGCCCATTGCGCCTTCAATCGGCTGACCACGTTGGCCGACAGACCCTTGGCATCCTCGCCCAGCAACACACCCAGCGCCTCGCTCATGTCGCCGGTCGAAACGCCCTTCAAGTACAGCCACGGCAGCGCCGCCGATACCCGTGGCGACTTCCTCACATACGGTGGAACAATGGCCGAATTGAACTTCACCCCGCTGCCAGAGCGATCGCGCACCTTGGGCACCTTGACCGCCACCGCGCCCGCGCCGGTCAGCACCTCCCGTTCCGGCAGGTAGCCATTGCGGACCACCGCGCGCTGACCATGCAGCGTCTTTACGTTCCCGTATTGCTCGAGCAGTTGCGCCAACTCCGCCTCGATCGCTTGTTGAATCACCTGCCGCGCGCCGCGCCGCACGACATCGTCCAGGCTCATGCCGATTTCCTCTAGACCGATTTCCTGATTTTGCTTATCCTTGCTCATGGTGGGGGTTCCTCTTGTTGGTTGGTTTTGATCTAGACAATCAAATTGTCCAACAAAAATCTCCACCGCCTCAACCCCGCCATCAGATTTCAGCCCGTACACCAGATTCGACTATAGCTCATAGCTGAGAATTGCCAACGAGATCGCTCGGAAATTCGTCGAGCAGCTCCGTCGTACGGAATGTCAGCTCGATCTCGCCGGTTGTTTTCCGTCCCGTCCAATATGTCCCGACTAGCTTGGCGACGGGATGTCCTACCAGTTCGAAAACGACCGAGCCATCGTGCGCTTGGCTCCGTTCTCTTATGGATACGAGCGGAGAGCTGTGGTAGCTGTATCCGAGTTTCCGGATCTGCTCGTCTCCGTCCAGCCAGAAGCCTGCCAAGAAGCTTCGGCTCGTCATTTCCGAAGTCCGCATCACGCAGCTGATGCGGGTAAAGGACTGCTTTATGCTGAGGACTACTGGAATGGGCGGCGGAGCGAGGCCGGTCTCCGGATTCCTCCACGTGGACTTTATATAGCCTTGCCAAGTGCCGTTCAGATCCGGGAATGGAACGAGCCATCCGCGAAAGATCTTCCATCGCCACATGTGCGTCACGAACAGTGCGATGACCAGCAGGACGAGGGGAATGGTCTTGTACGCGACGCGTAGCGCGCTCCAGATGTCCGTAAGGTTCGCGACGCCGCCGAAATAGGCGATGCCGCAAAAGCAGATCACGAAGATAGCAAAAATCGCGTAGGCGAATCGTTTGGGGTCTAAGTTTTTCATTATTGGAAACCGATGTAATCCCAAGCCGCTTGCAGGAAGTCATTGGCCTGTTGGCGCGTCCAAGGTTGGCCTAGGCGGAAAAGGTATTTCAGTTCATTGACTTCGCCCCATTCGGAACAGGTGTCATCGGTCCGGGTCCGGTTCCACAAGTTAGCAAGAACGTAGCGAACGTCTTCGGTATAGGTCTGATGTGCGAAAGCATCATCGGGCGCGTTCCATACCATGCACTCGATGAGGAAGGAGCCTATTCCGTCGGTTCCAGCGACACCCTCGGAACGCATCTTGTAGCAAAGGCGCTTCAGTATCCTAACCACCCGTTTATAGTGGCGATTACAACGGGAGTTCTTTTCAATCCCGTTGTCGTAGTTTTGTACGGGCCAGTTCTTAACGATTTCGCCTTCGTCAGGGATAAAAGCAACTCCTGACAAGTAGGTATGCGTGCCATCTTGGTCACGTTCTCCAGTGTAGCGCCGATGTTCGAACGTGGCGACGACGTCCGCGTCGATGCGGTAAGTGTTCGCGTGGACGTCGAACGCCTTGTTTCCTCGGGTGACCCCGTCATCACCGAAGAAATCGAACAGAGCTTCGCCCACAAGATCTTTGAACTCAGCGTAAGTAAAAACGCTATCCAGGTTCCCGAAGTCCGCATGAGCTTTGTTGTCCGGATAGTCCGCAAGAAACGCACCGTTGTAGCGAACGCAGATATCCACGTCGCTTTCCTGCCGCACGTTTGTCCTAGCTTTATAGGACCCTTGGGGGAACACGCTGATATCCAAGCCGCGCAATTTCTCGTGCGCGTCAATTGCGTTCCTCACCGCTTTCTCAGCGTTGGCGCAACGGTCGGCTTCGGTCTTTCCTGGACCTTTGGACCATAACTCGAACGTGGATTCAGAAAAGTTCATTGAGTTCGCTAGAAAAAGTAAGGATTGCAGCTAAGCCTGACCACATAGTTAGGTGGCAATTATCTTCAGAACTTCAGAAATGCCTAATTTTATTACCCGGTCAACCTGCGTAGAAACAATTAACTTGACCCGCCACGTGGGCCGAATAAGATAAGGGGGTGAAGGCGCTCTTACGCCTCCACCCCTCATCCAAGCCCCTGATACAGGGCGCTACTTCCGTACGGATGCCGCTGCGGTTAGGCGCAAGCCCCGCCAGCCCCATCGCCCGGAATAGCAGTTCCGCGCATTAATAATGCAACGGACGCCTGCATCTTACGGAGCAAGAAGGTTTGACGGGCACGTGCGCTCAGAAATATCTGCATAGACAAAAAGTAAAGAAGTAAAGCGCTCCCCAACAGCTTGGGGGCGCTTTTATTTTACGTTGAATCCGCGTTGCCGGGGGGATAGCTAGGCTAGTTAAGCTCGCCCCTAAACGCCGAAGGTCTGCCGCCAGCAGGCGTACCGGAACCGCATCGAGAGCCGCAGTCACGCTCCCCGCTCCGCGAGCGGCGGCAGCGGCTTCTTCTGGCCTCCGAAGTACCCGCACGCGCCGTAGAAGTCCGCCGTGAGCTCGGACAGCTCGGCGAAGAGGAAGAAGCGCTCGAAGTACGGCCACATGGCCCGGTCCTGTTTCAGCGTCTCGATGACTTGGCGCATCGCGGCGACGTTTTCGGCCGCGTAGACCGACAGGACGAAGTGCGGGTTGCCCTTGCCGAAGTGCGGGCTCATGGCACCTTCCCTGATGGCTTGCGCGTGGCGGAGAAGCTGTTCCGCGATCTTCCTGCGGTCGCTGTGCCGGTGCACCTCGATGGCGAAAGCGTACTGCGGCGTCCCGGCGACGTGCGACCCCACCGTCACGAGGCCGTCCGGCCGGAAGCGCTTGCCGCCCAGCTCGAAAGTGGGCACGCCGCGCTTCTTGTCGTAGTAGTGCTGGTACCCCGTGACCTGGTAGTCGGTCCGGTCCAGGTAGCGTTCCAGCGCGATGAGTACCGACACGTAGGCTTCCTTGTGGGGGAAGTCCGCGCGCACGAGGCCTTCCTCCTTCGTGCCGTCGGCCGCCCTCGCGATTCCGCCCCGGAGCGGGACGTACCGGACGGCTTCGACGTCGAGCCCGTCCGCCTCGGCGACGAGCTCCGCCCCCTTCCGGGTCAGGTAGTACATGACCCGCTTGCCGATGCCGTACGGGGATACGACGGTGATCCGGCCGACCAGCAGTTGGTCCAGCATCGGCTTGAAGAACGCCGACTGGCTGTAGCTCATCGCGTTCTCGATGAGCCCCGACTCCGCCAGGTGGCGCGTGGAGGCGAACCCCGTCCTCGTCAGCATGCGGAGGAAATCTATCCTCTTCGGCGTTATCTGGGTCGATGGCATGGGCGGTTAGTTAAGGTGTGAGTCGAGGTCGATCATCAGCGGGTCGTAAGCGTTGGCCGATCCCGGATCGGGTGGTTTTGGCGCGGGCGTTTCAGGCGCGGGGCGGCCGCCGCCGTTCTGGCCCGGCTTCCGGTAGTAGGCAACGACTTGGTCCGCGAGAACCCGCTTCCAATCCTCTGGTGCCATGCCCGCGCGGTTCTTGAGCGTGTTGGTGGGCATGTGGACGATTGCAGCAGTGGGAGTCCCTTCGCGCTGGTGGATGACGAACTGCCCGGTCTTCAGGCCCTTTATCGTGTCCGCAGGCACGCCCACCGTGCGCGCGAGGGTGTCGGCGGACTGGCCCCTGTAGTGATTCTCTCGGGAATTCCGCAGCCGCTATAAAACGTGGTCCGGCGATATCCCGGCGTAAGCTCCCGCATGGGGCAGCGTAACCGTTTGGCCGACCTTACGCCCTGCCCACTTGAGGGCCACGGTAGAGCGCAAATCTTCTTTGACAAAGGCAATTCCGCCAGGCCTATGGATGCCAAAGGAAGCCGGGTCGTCCGGTTTTCCCATCACGAACGTTAGCGCAATCCCATTGAACTTCAGGTCAACGACCACGAGCTCTCCATTCGCTGGATTGTGGCGCGGAATCAATTCGAAACTCGATGAATGGTGGACTTTCTCGCTTGGCAATGGCATGTACAGCCCCCAGCCAAGAGGCCACCTTGCGACAGGGGAACACAGGAGTTCGACGCACTTTTCCTTGAGGACGAACAGATCACCGGACTTCTGCACAATCTGCTTCGAGCGAACAAGCCCTATCACCGTCTTGAGAATCCATCGTTCAAGAATCGCTCCATCAAAAGAGAAGGTAAGACTGTCGGGGCTTGCCTTTTGAAGCTCAGCATCAATGGTTCCGATAGCGTCTATAAAACCGCTCGCTACACTGTCGAGCGGCGATAGATCGGAGTTGTGCTTGGTGCAAAGAATGTTAGAAACCAAGCTTGCCTTGCCGATAGAGCTAAATTTTCCTTTCGGCAGCCAGGCTAGTCCCACCACGTCGATTGTTTTGTTTTCGGTCTCGACTTTGTTCAGGACGCTTTCGGATATGGAATGCTCTCCCGATATGGACGGCGAACAGCCTTTCGTGTGGCCGAGGTAGCATTTGGGGTGGCTGAAGCCTGACTTGTGGGTCGGAATGAATATTGGTTTGCTCATAGGTACCTGAAAGGCGCTGGATAGGTGATGTTGGCAATGTTATTCCTTGCCGAGAGATTTACCAAATCGGGCTCTCTAAAACTCCGTTCCGGATGGCGTGGAATGCAGTCGTGTACGCCAGCAATGGACATAAGCTCCTTCCGACTTAGAATGGGTGTACGTCACACTTACCCTACCAATCATGAACCTGCTTATCCATCCCAGCCTACCACTGGGGTTGACTGCCCTCCTGTCAGAAAATCCGGCGTGGACGCCAACGCATTGGTCAGTGGTCGGCGCTTCCGACGCGACCGATGCGGAAATTCTCGAACACGCGGCTCAACAGGGCAGCGTCGTCGTAAGTTCGGACATCGGCATGCGACGGATCCTCAACGCGAAGCCGCACGGCACGCCCAGCGTCCTCCAGGTACGCGACTGGCACCTCGATCCCGACACGCTGCACGAACACGTCTCCGCCGCACTCAGGGTCCTAGAAAGCGACCTGCGCACTGGCGCGTTGGTAACCCTGGTCGTTTCATCCACGGGCAACAAGTACCGCATTTTTCCCCTCGCGAGAAATCCGGTGCCACAGGGATCGGGCGACGGTCTAGTGTTCGTCAGGGACGCGTTCCTATCCGCCGCCCTGCTGACGCGCCCCGAATGGACCGATACGGCAAGACAACTCGGCAATCTCTGCATATGCATCAACCGGTTGTCCGTGATGCGGTTGCAGGACATCACGTTCCGAGAAGACGACGCCCGCGCCATAGTCTCGGCATTGCTGTTTTCCCAGGCCACGACGGGTTTCGAGGCCTCGTGCACTCTCGCGAGCATGGGCATGGAGTGCGAGGCAAGGGCACAGGCGAGAAACAGCCTCGAAGCGGCAATCGTCGGTTACGCGCACGCCGCCAAGCCCGAGCTCGACGTCATCGCAAAGCTGAACGGCGCACACAAGCGCCATTACGTCACGTTCAGGCAGGCGCTCAAGGACGCTATCGACATCCAGGAAGGCGAGCCGCTCGACGCGTACCTCCAGCGGATCATTACGGATATGGAGATCCATCCCCCCGCAGACTTGAAACTGGAACAGCTGGCAAAGGCGGCAGGCATGGCCGACGCGTACATCCTCTACCGGTTCCTGAGCGCCGAAGCCGGACATCCGACATGGGATTCGCTCCGAAAGTCCGCAGCGCACCATGAAACAAGCGGACACGTCGTGGGCATATCCGTGCGACCTCGGTTCGAGCGCATCGAGGAAACGCTTGGGATTGCGGCCATGTGTCAGCTCGCGGCCCTAAAGGGGTTGCAGGTAGCGTTTCCGGACAAGGACGTGGACGATATGGTGGAACTCTATTTCGACGTAATTCGCCGCATGGCGGTATTTCCTGCGCAAGCATTCCCAAAAGAGACTGATAAGTAGCATCGAAGCAAAACCATCGACCCCACCTGCTTGCCAACAATACAGCTTTGATACGGGTAATCAGTAGTCGCGGGAAGAGGAATATTCCCCAAGTGGGGAATATCTGGGGAATAACCATACAAAAAAGGCCTTGTGATTTCGCACAAGGCCTTATGTATTCTGGCTCCCCGACCTGGACTCGAACCAGGGACCTGCGGATTAACAGTCCGTCGCTCTACCAACTGAGCTATCAGGGAAAAGAGGCAATATTATAGCTGCTCACAGCCAATTTGGCTTCCCCTCGGGGAAAAATTTTCCTCAGCTGCCGTGGCGCCGCACATGCACCGCGCCGGCGTCGAATTGCAGGCGTCTTGGCGGCATGGCAACGCCGGCTTCGCCTGCCGGTTCGCCGGGCAAGTCATCATCCAGCATGCGCACCAGCGGCGCCAGCGCCAGCCGCTCGTCCGGGGTCGTCGTTTGCAGCGCCAGGTCGCGCGCGATGTCGCGCAGCCGCCATTGAATTTCCCGGCAGGCCACTTCACGCTCAAACAGCAGCATGTGATCCGTACCCGCACCCAAACCCGGCTCCGGCCGCAAATACACGTCCAGGCCGGTGCTGATGAACGCCCGGCGGATATTACGCACCCGCGCCATCGTCTTGTGCAACAGCTGCAGCGTGCTGGGCGACTTCGCCGCCGCCCCTGCCGTCAAGCCCTCGCCGATGTCGAGGATGGCCGCAATGCGGGCAAACAAGCGTCCCACACCCTCCCCACCCTGCGCGCGGACCGGATCGGCGTCCACGTCCGAGGCAGCCATCCGCAGCGCGCCCGAGATGGCCGACAGCAACTGATGCGAGTGCTCGCCGGGAATGATCTTCAATGCCAGCTCGGCCCGCTCCAGCGGATGGTCCTTCAACAACAGGCCGGCGATCATCTCCGCCACCGCCACCGCCTGGCCGGGCGCACTGATCTGGTCGCCGCCGATCTGGCGCGGGTAGCCGCTGCCGTCGAAGCGCTCGTGGTGCTCGGCCACCGCCCGGCCGACCGCGAACGGATAGCCGCCCAGCTCGTCGATCAGCATCTGCCCGATGCGCGGATGCACGACCACGTGCGACCACTCGTGCGGCAGCAGCCGCCTGCCGCGCGCCAGGTGGGCCGGCGCGATGTACAGCTCGCCGATGTCGTGCAGCATGCCCGACAGGCCGGCCACCATCTGATCCTGTGCGCTCAGGCCCTGCTTCTGCGCCATGCAGATGGAGAGCAGGCTGACCAGCACCGCGTGTTCCAGCGCATGGGCCCCGCTGCGGTCGGCCACGGTCAGCATCATCTCCAGCGCGCCGCCGAACTCCAGTTTTCCCAGCTGCGCCAACACCGGGGCGCCGCCCTTGCTGGTGGCGCGCACGATGTGCGCCACCGACGGACTGGTATCGATCAGGCGGCCTGCGATGGCGACGATGGCGCGCGCATCGACGCTGCCGCTGGCCCGCACGCAATTCTCAAACGGCTGCCGCAGCTTGTGCAGAATCAGTTTTTCCTGGAGCGCGCGGGTGACCTGGGTGCCCTTGGCGACCAGCTTCAAGCCGCGCACGTCGAGGATGTCGACGATCACCTCCACCTCCATGATCTCAGCCACCGACATCACCTTTTCCAGGTAGTGGCGATTGACGGGGGCGGCGTGCAGGGCTGACATGGGATTCCTTCCGGTGGCGGCGCAAGGCCGAAATTTCAACTACCAAAATGATAGTTTAAAAGTTACCGTAAGGCAATATAAATTACTACGTAGAAATAAGAGCCAGATTTTCCGCCTGTGGCGCGCAAACAAAAAAACCGCATGTGGCGTTTAGGCACACATGCGGCTTTCGTATTCTGGCTCCCCGACCTGGACTCGAACCAGGGACCTGCGGATTAACAGTCCGTCGCTCTACCAACTGAGCTATCAGGGATTAGCACTGCGTTCAGGTTAAGCTTAGCCGCTCAACCCGAAGAAGCAAGATTTTAAAGGACTTTGGCGATCGCGTCAATAACGATGTCAATGTTGCGGGAATTGAGCGCGGCGACGCAGATCCGGCCGGTGTCGACCGCGTAGATCGACTGCGCGCGCAGCTGCTCGACCTGCGCCTTGCTCAGGCCCGAGTACGAGAACATGCCGACCTGGTCGCTGACGAAGGCGAAATCATGGGCCGGCGCCTTAGCCTTCAGCTTGGCGACGAAGGCGACCCGCATTTCCTTGATGCGCACGCGCATGCCGGCCAGTTCGTCTTCCCACATCTGGCGCAGCTCGGGCGTGGTCAGCACGGTGGCCACCACCTTGCCGCCGTGGACCGGAGGATTCGAATAGTTGGTGCGCACCACGCGCTTCAACTGCGACATCAGGCGGCTCGCCTCTTCGCCGCTGGCGGCGACCACGCTCAGCGCGCCCACGCGCTCGCCGTACAGCGAGAACGACTTCGAGAACGAGTTCGACACCAGCAGCGGACCGCCGGCGGCGGCGAAGCGGCGCACCACGGCGCCGTCTTCGGCGATGCCGGCGCCGAAGCCCTGGTAAGCCATGTCCAGGAACGGCACCAGGCCGCCATTGGTCACGGCGGCGATCACCTCATCCCATTGGGCCGAACTCAGGTCGGCGCCGGTCGGGTTGTGGCAGCAGGCGTGCAGCAGCACGATGGAGCCGCGCGGCATGGCCTTCAGGTCGGCCAGCATGGCGGCGAAGTTCACGCCATGGGTGGCCGCGTCGTAGTAAGCGTAGTTATTGACGGTGAAACCGGCGCTCTCGAACAGCGCGCGGTGGTTCTCCCAGCTCGGATCGCTGATGTAGACCTGCGAATCGGGTGCGAAGCGCTTCAGGAAGTCGGCGCCGATCTTCAGTGCGCCGGTGCCGCCGATGGCCTGCACGGTCACGGCGCGCTTCTCCTGGATGACGGCGCTGTCGGCGCCGAACACCAGTTCCTGCACCGCCTTGTCGTAGGCCGCCAGGCCTTCGATCGGCAGGTAGGTGCGCGGCGCCGGGGCGGCGATCAGCATCTCTTCGGCTTTTTGCACGCACGACAGCAGCGGCACTTTGCCGTTGTCGTCATAATAGACGCCCACGCCCAGATTGATTTTGGCCGGATTCTGGTCGGCGTTGAAAGCTTCGGTAATGCCCAGGATAGGGTCGCGTGGGGCCATGTCGATGGCGCTGAACAAGCTAGGATTCGTCATGATAAGATTGGATTCGATTGGAAGCGGTACGCAGCGGTTGAAGGTAGACAGCGCCCCATGAAAAACTGCTTCAGGCCGCTGGCAGGCCATTATTTTAACAAAGGTCGGACAAGATGGCGGATTTACCAGTAGTAGTCACCCCAAACGCAACGGTAGTTACCTTCCCGGACTCGCCGTTCAAGCTGCACCAACCCTTCCCGCCGGCCGGCGACCAGCCCACCGCGATCGCGCTGCTGTGCGAAGGCATCGACGACGGCCTGTCCTTCCAGACCCTGCTCGGCGTGACCGGTTCCGGCAAGACCTACACGATGGCCAACGTGATCGCGCGCAAGGGCCGCCCCGCCATCGTGTTCGCGCCGAACAAGACGCTGGCCGCGCAGCTGTACTCGGAGTTCCGCGAATTCTTCCCGGAGAACGCGGTCGAATACTTCGTCTCCTACTACGACTACTACCAGCCGGAAGCCTACGTGCCGCAGCGCGACCTGTTCATTGAAAAGGATTCGTCCATCAATGAGCACATCGAGCAGATGCGCCTGTCGTGCACCAAGTCGCTGATGGAGCGGCGCGACGTCATCATCGTCGCCACCGTGTCGGCGATCTACGGTATCGGCAACCCGACCGAGTACCACCAGATGATTTTGACGCTGCGCGCCAAGGACCGCGTGTCGCAGCGCGACATCATCGCCCGCCTGATCCAGATGCAGTACACCCGCAACGAAGTGGACTTCGGCCGCGGCACCTTCCGCGTGCGCGGCGACACGCTCGACATCTTCCCGGCCGAGAATGCGGAGCTGGCGGTGCGCCTGGACCTGTTCGACGACGAGCTGGAATCGATCCAGCTGTTCGATCCGCTGACCGGCCGCGTCAAGCAGAAGATCCCGCGCTTCACCGTCTATCCGGGTTCGCACTACGTCACGCCGCGTTCGACCGTGCTGCGCGCGATCGAGACCATCAAGGTGGAGCTGCGCGAGCGGCTGGAGTTCTACCGCAAGGAGAACAAGCTGATCGAGGAACAGCGCCTGGAACAGCGCACCCGCTTCGACCTGGAGATGATGGCCGAAATCGGTTTCACCAAGGGCATCGAGAACTACTCGCGCCACCTGAGCGGGGCTCAGCCCGGCGAACCGCCGCCGACGCTGGTCGACTACCTGCCGAAAGACGCGCTGATGTTCCTCGACGAGTCGCACGTGCTGATCGGCCAGCTCAGCGCCATGTACAACGGCGACCGTTCGCGCAAGGCCAACCTGGTGGACTACGGCTTCCGCCTGCCATCTGCGATGGACAACCGGCCGCTCAAGTTCGAGGAGTTCGAGCAGAAGATGCGGCAGACGGTGTTCGTCTCCGCCACCCCGGCCGAATACGAGCGCACCCACGCCGACCAGGTGGTCGAGCAGGTGGTGCGTCCGACCGGCCTGGTGGACCCGCTGATCATCGTGCGGCCGGCCAGCTCGCAGGTGGACGACCTGATGTCCGAGATCACGCTGCGCGTCGCCAAGAACGAGCGCGTGCTGGTGACCACGCTGACCAAGCGCATGTCGGAACAGCTGACCGAATACCTGAGCGATCACGGCATCAAGGTGCGCTACCTGCACAGCGACATCGAGACGGTGGAACGGGTCGAGCTGCTGCGCGACCTGCGCCTGGGCACCTTCGACGTGCTGGTGGGGATCAACCTGCTGCGCGAGGGCCTGGATTTGCCGGAGGTGTCGCTGGTGGCGATCCTGGACGCCGACAAGGAAGGCTTCCTGCGCTCCGAACGCTCGCTGATCCAGACCATCGGCCGCGCGGCGCGCAACCTGAACGGCGTGGCGCTGCTGTACGCCGACCGCATGACCGATTCGATGGAACGCGCCATCGGCGAGACGGAACGCCGGCGCGCCAAGCAGATCGCCTTCAACACCGCCAACGGCATCGTGCCCCGCGGCGTGCACAAGGTGATCCGCGACATGATCGACGGCGTCTACAGCCCGCAGGATGCGAAGGAAGAGCTGCAGGTGGCGCAGGAGACGGCCAAGTACGAATCCATGAGCGAGAAGCAGATCAGCAAGGAGATCAAGCGCCTGGAGAAGACCATGCTCGATCACGCCAAGAACCTGGAGTTCGAAAAGGCCGCGCAGGTGCGCGACCAGCTGCATCACCTCAAACAGCAGCTGTTCGGCGCGCCGGGCGCGGACAATATCGCCTGAAGGCTATAGGCCTTTATTTGCCCGCCGACGGCGCCTTGACGAAGCTGCTCAAGGCGTCGATCAGCTGCGGCGCCACCGGAAACTCGGGGCTGCCGTAGGTTTTCTTCTGCATGGCCTCATCGTCGCCGACCATCTTCAGCAGATGGTTCATGCCTACGACCACCACCAGCCTGGCCTTCGGCGCGGCGGCGGCCAGCACCTTCGCTTCCGCCGGCGGCACCTGGATGTCGGACGTGCCTTGCAGGATAAGCACCGGCATCGCCAACGCGGCGATCGCCGTGCGCGGATCATGCTTCAGCGACGAAATCAGATACGGCTGCACCGACGGGTGGTACAACATCATCAAGCCCGGCGGCACATCGTCGACCGTCTTGCCCTGCTTGAGCGCGACCAGTATGCGTTCGTTCTGCGCCTCCAGCTCCGGCGGCAGCTTGGACTTGAGCTGCTCGCGCAGGATGTCGTCGAGCGGATGGCCGGCGCCGGCGATCAGCACGCAGGCATCGGTGGCAGCCAGCCTGCAGGCCTCGGCGGCGATCTGCGCGCCTTCGCTATGCCCCGCCATCGCCACGCGCGAGAAGCGCGGATCGGCGCGCAGCTTGCGCAGCCATGCGGTGGCGTCGTCGATGTAGTCGTCCAGCCGCAGGTCCTGCTCCTTCCACACTGGCAGCGCGCTGGCGCCGATGCCGCGCTTATCGTAGCGCACCGACGCGATACCGCGCTGGGCCAGCGCCTCGGCCACCATGCGCAAGGAATCGTTAGGCCCCGGCAGCAGCCGGTTGTTACCGTCGCGGTCAGTCGGGCCGGAACCGGCGTGCAGCAGCACCACCGGGAACTTGCCGCCGCCGTCAGGCAGCAGCTCCGTTCCATACAAGGTGCCGCCGCCCACATCCAGCGACACCGGCCGCTGGGCGGCATGGACCGACACCGACAGCATCAACAAAGACAGCAATAGCTTGCAGCGCATACCAATTCTCCGATCAGTGAGGATGACGTTTGTAGAGCAGCAGCGAATAGCCCACCGCCAGCGGCGCCCAGGCCAGCATCAGCGCCAGCAAGGCCCATACCGATGCGCCCAGCCACAGGGCGAACAGTCCCAGCACGCCGCTGGCCACCATCAACCGCGCAGCCAGCCGGTGCGTGGCGTACCAAACGCGCTCGCTGGCCAGGGTCCACGGTGTGCGGATGCCCATGAAGAAGTTGCGGCGCACTTTGCCCAGCGGATTGCCGGCCAGGATAAGCAGCACGAATATGCCGGCCGGGATGGCCGTCCCCATCGGCACCTCGACGTGCAGCGAAGCGGCCAGCACCAGCGCGTAGACGTAGGCAAGCAGGCCGACCACGACCCCGCTCACGTAGTAGTACGTCGACTCAAAGCCATTGATCTCGAAGCGGCGCGGCGAGATCGCCGGCATCACCACACCCAGCCACGCCACCATCGCCATCATGCCGGGACCCAGCAACCACAAGGCCGCCTTGGGGCCATAGCCATCGGCCGCACCGGCGGCGTTCCAGTGCACCGGCACTTGCGCGGGCAGTTGCGGCCAGAAGTAGGCGGTGGCCGCGCCGGCGGCAGCGATCAGCAAGGCGCAAAACAGCAGGTAACGGGTTCTCATTTTTTCCTCCCTTTGGTTTCGGCGCCGGCCAGGTCCATCATCCATGACAGCACATCCTGGAGCACCGTGGTGTTCAAGCCATACCAGATGGTCTGCCCTTCGCGGCGGCGTGTAATCAGGTCGGCGTCGGCCAGCACCGCGAAGTGATGCGACATGGTCGGCTTGCTCATGTCGAAATGCGCCGCCAGGTCGCCAGCCGTCATCTCGCCGGAACGCAGCAGGCGCAATATCTCGCGCCGCGCCGGATCGGCGATGGCCTTGAAGGCGTTGTTGGAAGCAGTCATATTAAGATAGTCATCTAATTAGACAGTTATCGAAATATAGGCCGACTTGAGGGCCAAGTCAAGCACCCTCCCCGCCTCGCCGCACTAAAGCGTCTTGACGAACTCGCGTATGCCGCCGAGCAGCATTTCGACCGACATCGCCGTCAGGATCAAGCCCATCAGCCGTTCGAAGGCCGTCATCACCTGAGGGCCGAGGACTTTCTGCAGCCGCTCGGCACTGAGGAACACGGCCAGCCAGACCAGGCCCACGGCCGCCAGCGCGGCCACGTGCACCAGCACCTCGCCGGTGCTCTCGCGCGAGAACAGCAGCACCGTGGCCAGCGCCGACGGCCCGGCCAGCGCCGGGATCGCCAGCGGCACGATGAACGGTTCGCCGCCCTCGGTGCGGCCCAGCACGCCGTCCGGATGCGGGAAGATCATGCGGATCGAGATCAGCAGCAGGATCACGCTGCCGCCGATGCGCAGCGACACTTCCGACAATTGCAGCGCGGTCAGGAAGTGGCGGCCGAAGAACATGAAGACCAGCAGCAGCACGAAGGCGATCGCGCACTCGCGGATGACGATGCGCGAGCGGCGCGCCACCGGCACGGGGTTGAGCACGCTGGCGAACAGCGGCACGTTGCCGAACGGGTCGGTCACCAGCAGCAGCAGGATGAAGGTCTGGAAGAAGTTCTGGGTCATGGCATCCCTGGGTCAAATGAAAAACGGGAGCCGAAGCTCCCGTTGGCAGTGTACCACCAGATTCGGCTTAAACCGATTTGCGGCGGCGTGCTACCACACCCATCAGGCCCAGGCCAGCGAGCAGCATGGCGTAGGTTTCCGGCTCGGGCACCGGCTGTGCGTAGGTGTAGGTCACGTTGGCGTAGCCGTTGAAGGCTGTCACGCTCAGCGATTTGGTGTTGCCCGAAGTGCCGTTGAAGGCCGAGGTGGCGGTGCCAACCAGATCGGCGTGCAGGTAGCCGGCGCCGGAGAACAGCGCCAGCGTGGCGGCGTCCGAGAACATTGCCGAGTTGCTGAACAGCGTGGCGCCTGGCGCGTAGGTCGCACCCGACAGGCCGGCGTAGTTGGCGCTGCCATCAAACGCAGCTTCGACGAAGGTATTGCTCACCGAACCTTGCAACACAACCAGCGTGCCGGTCGCAGCGCTCATTACCAGCTTCTCGCTGGCGCTGGCGACGATGGTCGAGCCGGAGCTGGTGCTCAGGTTTTCCACTTTCAGCGTCGGCGTGAAAGAGCTGAACAGCTCAACTTTCACCGATTGCAGGGTGCCCAGCGTGGCGTCGAACTTGGTCAGGTCCAGTACGCCGTTGCCCACTTTGGCGTTGGCGATGACGTTGGAATTAACGGTGATGCTTTGGGTAGCAGCCTGGGCAGCAGCAACGCCGCTGAGTGCCGCGATGGCGACGAGGGTTTGAGTCAGTTTTTTCATGTTCTATCCGTAGTATGGTCCGGTGTGTCGGCAGGCGTATCGTGATGAGGGGGCTCAGGCCTTGCGCGATTTGCGCTTGGCGGCCACGCCTACCAGGGCCAGGCCGGCCAGCAGCATGCCGTAGGTTTCCGGTTCAGGTACTGGAGCGGCGGTGTAGGTGTAAGTCACCTTGCCGTAGCCGCCAACCTTGGTCATGAAGTCTGCTTCGACGCCGTCGCCGTTGGCCTGGGTGTAGGCCTTGGCCGCGAACAGCGTAGCAACGCTGCTGTTGCCGGTGAACAGGGCCAGATCGCTGGCGCCGCCGAAGCTGGCGCTGTTCGACATCGTAAAGGCGTTGCTCAGGGTCAGGGTGCCGTTGCCGTCGATGGTCGCAGCCTGGTTCAGCACCGGAGCCGAAAACAGTGCCAAGGTGCTGTTGTCCGGACGGTTCAGCCAGACGTCCACGCTTAGGCTGACAGGAACGGTGATGGAGTCGGCGTTGTAATTGGCAAGATCAACCTTGCCGGCCACGTCGGCGAACAGGTCGAACTTAACGGAGGTCAGCGTACCCAGCGACGCGTTGAACTGCGCGAAGTTCAGCACTGCGGTCAGGTCGGTCTGGGTGCTGGCGATGACGTTGCTGGTAAAGGTTTGGGTTGCTGCCGACGCGGCGGCGGAGACGAAACAGCCTGCTACGAACAGAGCTTGTGCAATTTTATTCAGATTCATAAATGTTCCAATTCAGATTATTTTTCTTAGGGGGAATTCTTTCTGCCCAGCTAACCTACATGGCGCGGCCAAAAAATCGTTTCCGCCAAACCTTAGCGCCATCTTAACATAAAATGTCCTAATTGCATTTCTTTTTGCACATCTAACAGATTGTATTTGCAACTTTACTTGCCATAAAGAACACACTCATTACCCATGACGTACACATGAAAAAAGCGGCCAGTGGCCGCTTTTCTGTGGAGCAATAGACCGGCTTAGTTGCCGCTCTCGCCCTTCTTGATCCATGCCGCCAGCTGGTGCGGACGGATGCCGTCGTAGTCTTCGAACGGCTGGTGGATCCATGGGTTGTGCGGCAGCTCCTCCATCTGGTAGTCCGGCTTGAACACCGAGCTGCCCTTGGTCCAGATCACCGCCGAACGCACTTCGGTCACGCCGTCGAAGTTGTCGGTCAAATGCTTCATCACCTTGACCAGCGTCACGCCCGAATCGGCCAGGTCGTCGACCAGCAGGATGCGGCCGCTCAGCGGACCCTTGGTCATCGTCATGTACTTGGCGATGTCCAGGTCGCCGCGCACGGTGCCGGCTTCCTCGCGGTACGAGCTGGTCGACAGGATCGCCAGCGGCACGTCGAAGATGCGGGAGAACACGTCGCCGGGACGCACGCCGCCGCGCGCCAGGCACAGCACCTGGTCGAACTTCCAGCCCGATTCGTGCACCTTGAGCGCCAGGCGCTCGATCAGGCGGTGGTATTCATCCCAGGAGACCCAGAGGTGTTTGTCGTTGGTTTGTGGGGTCGTCATTTTGCAAAATCCTTTGATTACTCGAATGGATGACGCAGCACGATCGTTTCCTCACGATCCGGGCCGGTCGATACCATGTCAACCGGCACGCCGACCAACTCTTCGATACGTTTGATGTAAGCGCGGGCGGTGGCCGGCAGCGCCGCCAGCGACTTGGCGCCCACGGTGCTGTCGGTCCAACCCGGCATTTCTTCGTACACCGGCACGCAACGGGCGGCTTCTTCGGCGCCGGACGGGAAGATGTCCACGGCCACGCCGTCGATGGTGTAGCCGGTGCACAGCTTCAGCGTTTCCAGGCCGTCCAGGACGTCCAGCTTGGTCAGGCACATGCCCGTCACGCCGTTGATCTGCACCGAACGGCGCAGCAGCGCCGCGTCGAACCAGCCGCAGCGGCGGGCGCGGCCCGTCACGGTGCCGAATTCGTGGCCCACTTGCGCCAGGTGATGGCCGACGCCGGCATCGGTAGGCAGTTCCGACGGGAACGGGCCGGAGCCGACGCGGGTGGTGTAGGCCTTGGTGATGCCCATGATGTAGTGCAGCATGTTCGGACCGACGCCGGCGCCGGCGGCGGCATTGCCGGCCACGCAGTTCGACGAGGTGACGAACGGATAGGTGCCGTGGTCGACGTCCAGCAGCGAACCTTGCGCGCCTTCGAACAGCAGGTTGGCGCCGGCCTTGTGCGCGGCGTACAGCGCGCTCGAGACGTCGGTCACCATCGGACGCAGGCGCGGCACGTAGGCCAGCGCGTCGTCCAGGGTCTTCTGATAGTCGACCTTGGGCGCCTTCAGATAGTGTTCCAGCACGAAGTTGTGGTAGTCCAGGTTCTCGGCCAGCTTTTCGGCGAAACGGCTTTCGTTCAGCAGGTCGGCGACGCGGATCGCGCGGCGCGCAACCTTGTCTTCGTAGGCCGGGCCGATGCCCTTGCCGGTGGTGCCGATCTTGGCCTCGCCACGCTTGGCTTCACGCGCCAGGTCGAGCGCCGAGTGGTAAGGCAGGATCACAGGAGCCGCGTCCGACACCTTCAGGCGCGACGCGACTTCGACGCCGACCTTTTCCAGCTTGTCGATTTCGCGCAGCACGTCCGGCACCGACACCACCACACCGTTGCCGATGTAGCAGGCCACGCCCGGGCGCATGATGCCCGACGGGATCAGTTGCAGCGCGGTCTTGACGCCGCCGATGACCAGCGTGTGACCAGCGTTGTGGCCGCCCTGGAAGCGGACCACACCTTGTGCATGATCGGTCAACCAGTCGACGATCTTGCCCTTGCCTTCATCGCCCCATTGGGTACCGATGACGACGACGTTTTTTGCGTTTTTCTTTGACATCACACTAACCTAAGTTTTTAAGAATCCAGTTGCTACCATTATCGTCGAGAACCAGAGCGCGATCGCACTCGAACTCGTCCAGTTCGTTGCTGTGACCCGGCATGCTTTGGATCACGACTTCGCCGGACTTGCGCAGTTCGGCGATTTTCTCCTTCAATTCCGGCGCATTGCCCCACGGCGCGCGGATCGAATGCTTGCGCTCCGCGGTCGGCAACAGGCGCGCCAGTTCGCGCAGGTCGAGCGAGAAGCCGGTGGCGGGACGCGCCCGGCCGAAGGCCTCGCCTACGTGATCGTAACGGCCGCCGCGCGCCACCGCGTTCGGCAGGCCCGGCACGTACAGCGCAAACATCGCGCCGCTTTCGTACTGATAACCGCGCAGGTCGGCCAGGTCGATCGCCACCTCGGCGCGATTGATGGCCGAGGCCGCCAACGCGGCCAGTTCGGCCAGCGCCTTACCGATACCCGGCAGCTCCGGCAGCACTTCGCGCGCGCGCTTCAACACTTCGACGTCGCCGTACAGATTCGGCAAGGCCAGCAGCGCGTCGCGCACCACCGGCGAATAATTCTTGGTCAGCGCCTGCAGGCCGGGCACGTCTTTGGCGCGCAGCAGCAGGTACAGCTGGGCTTCATCCCTCAACGCCGCGGCGTCGCCTTCGAGGATGGCGCGCAGCACACCGACATGGGTCAGGTCCAGCCGCACTTCGGTGAAGCCGGCCAGGGCCAGCGACGCCAGCGCCAGTTCCTGGATCTCGGCATCGGCCTCCAGGCCGGCGTGGCCGTAGATCTCGGCGCCGATCTGCAAGGGCTCGCGGGTGGCGTGCAGGCCCGACGGACGGGTATGCAGCACGCTGCCGGCGTAGCACAGGCGGGTGACCGAGTCGCGGTTGAGCAGGTGGGCGTCGATGCGCGCCACCTGGATCGTCATGTCGGCACGCAGGCCCAGCATGCGGCCCGACAGCTGGTCCACCAGTTTGAAGGTGCGCAGATCGGTGTCCTGGCCGGCGCCGGTCAGCAGCGACTCCAGGTACTCGAGCAGCGGCGGCATCACCAGTTCATATCCGTACAGACGGAAATTATCCAGCATCAGACGACGCAACTCTTCAATCTTGCGCGCTTCCGACGGCAAAACGTCGGCGATATTCTCAGGCAAAAGCCAATTCGGCATGGGGAGGCAGTTTAAAAATGAACAATGTGGCGCACGCGCCGAGACCCGTGAAGCGGAAGGCCGAACCTGATATTTTACGCGAAAATGCGTTGCGGGAGGGGAAAAAGATACGCCGGCTGTCATCGCCGCGCGGGTGGGAATCCATACCGACTATGGAGTCCCACCTTGCGGGAATGACTATACAACTTATTTTTTGGCGGGAGCCGCTGCCGGGCCGGCGGCGCCGGAGCCCTTGAAGTACTTGAAGAAGTCCGAGCTCGGGTCCAGCACCATCACATCGCTGCGATTCTTGAAGGTGGCGCGGTAGGCTTCCAGGCTGCGGTAGAACTTGTAGAACTCCGGGTTCTTGCCGAACGCTTCGGCGTAGATCGCCGAGGCCTTGGCATCGCCCTCGCCGCGGATCTGCTCGGCGTCGCGGTAGGCTTCGGCGATGATCACGGCGTGCTGGCGGTCGGCGTCGGCGCGGATCTTCTCCGATTCGGCGTTACCGGTCGAACGCAGCTCGTTGGCCACGCGCATGCGCTCGGCCTTCATGCGCTCGTACACCGAGTTGTTGATCTGCTCGACATACTCGACGCGCTTGAGGCGCACGTCGATGATCTCGACGCCGATCTGCGACGACTCCGCCACCACCTTGGCGCGGATCGCCTCCATCACCTTGCCGCGCTGGCCGGAGATCACCTCGCCCACGGTGCGCTTGGTGATTTCCTCGTTCAGCGCCGCCTTGACGATCTGCGACATGCGGTCGCGCGCGCGGCTCTCGTCGCCGCCGAAGGTCACGTAGTACAGCTTGGGCTGGCTCTCGGCGCGGCCGATACGCCACTTGACGAAGCTGTCGACCAGGATGTTCATCTTCTCGGCCGTGATGAAACGCTCGGCGTCCGGGGTCTCGATGGTCATGATGCGGTTATCGAGGTAGACCACGTTCTGGAACGGCGGCGGCAGCTTGAAATGCAGGCCCGGCTCGCGAATGACTTCCTTGATCTGGCCCAGCGCGAACACGATGGCGTACTTGCGCTGGTCGACCACGAACATGGTGGACGACAGCAGCAGGAACGCGACGAAGGCCGCAATGAGGGTACTGGCTATGCGGTTCATTAACGACCCTCCCGTTCACGTAAGGCGTCGCGGGCGCGTGAATCGCGCTGGCGACTGACTTCCACCTGCGGCATCACTTCGGCCGGCAATGCGGACGACGACGTCGAGGCGGCGGCCTGCGCGGCGGCGCGGGCGGCAGCGGCGGCGCTGTCGGTGGCCGCGGCCTGGGCGATCATCTTGTCCAGCGGCAGATACAGCATATTGCTGCCGGACTTGGCGTCGACCATCACCTTGCTGGTGCTGGTGAAGATCTGCTGCATGGTTTCCAGGTACATGCGGTCGCGCGTGACGCCCGGCGCCTTCTGGTACTCGGCCAGCACCTGCTTGAAGCGCGAGGCGTTGCCGGTGGCGTTCTCGGTGATCATCGAGCGATAACCCTCGGCTTCCTGCAGCAGGCGCGAGGCGCTGCCGCGTGCGCGGGGGATCACGTCGTTGGCGTAGGCCTGGCCTTCGTTCTTCTGGCGCTCGCGGTCCTGCCCGGCGCGCACGGCGTCGTCGAAGGCGACCTGCACCTGCTCCGGCGGCTGCACCGCCTGCAGGGTCACGTTCGACACCAGCACGCCGGAAGCGTAGCGGTCGAGGATCTGCTGCATCAGCTGCTGGGTTTCGAGGGCGACCTTGTCGCGGCCCTCGTACAGCACGAAGTCCATCTTGTTCTTGCCGACGATTTCGCGGATCGAGGTCTCGGCCACCTGGCGTACGGTTTCCTCCTCGTCGCGGTTGTTGACCAGCCAGGCCACCGGGTCTTTCAGCTTGAACTGCACGGCGAACTGGATGTCGATGATGTTCTCGTCATCGGTCAGCATCAGCGATTCGCGCGCCTGCTTGTTCTTGATGTTGTTGCGGTAGCCGATCTCCACCATCCGCATCTGCGAGACCTTGACGGTTTCGTCGCTCTGGAACGGATACGGCCAGCGCCAGTTGAAACCGGAACCGGTCACGTGGCTGATCTTGCCGAAAGTGTAGACCACGCCGGCCTGGCCTTCCTGCACGATGAAGGAGCCGCTGGCGAGCCAGATCAGGCCGATCACGGCGCCGATCGCGCCGGCGGTGGCGCGCATGCCGGCCAGGTCGGGACGGCCGCCGCCGCCGGGGCCGTTGCCGCCGCCGTTACCGTCGGGACGGTTCTTCTGGCCGAAGAAGCTGTTCAGGCGCTGGTTGAAATCGCGCCACAGCTGCTCCATGTCGGGCGGACCTTCGCCGGGCTTCTTGCCTTCATTGGCTTGCGGCTTGCCGTCTTTCTTGCCCGAGCCCCAGTGGGGATCGTTCAGCGACAGCTTCAGGCCGAGACGTTTCATAAGTGACGAGACACGCATTAGTGTGATCCGACATGAGTAAGGGTGGGACTGCTATCCGGCTCGGTTGCTTCTTCGCCTGCTTCTGCGCCCGCTGCTTCGCCGGTGTCATACGCCTGGTTGAGGCGGGCGCCGGGCGCGCTCTTGGCCCATTCGACGATGGCGCCGCGCAAAAGATCGGTGCCCTGGCCGGTGCGCGCGCTGAGGAAAACGCGGGAAATCTTATCATATTCATCGCGCTCGACCGACGGTTCCAGCCCTGCGGCGTCGATCTTGTTCCACACCAGGATCTGCGGAATATGGTCGGCGCCGATTTCCTTGAGCACCAGGTTGACCTGCTCGATCTGCTCCATGCGCACCGGCGACGAGGCGTCGACGACGTGCAGCAGCAAGTCGGCATGGATGGTCTCCTCCAGCGTGGCGCGGAACGCCGCCACCAGCTGGTGCGGCAGCTCGCGCACGAAACCGACCGTGTCCGAGATCACCACGTTGCCCACTTCCTGCCCCATGTACACACGGCGCGAGGTGGTGTCCAGCGTGGCGAACAATTGATCTGCGACATACACGCCGGCCTTGGTGACGGCGTTGAACAGCGTCGACTTGCCGGCATTGGTATAGCCGACCAGCGACACCGAGAACGTCTGGCTGCGGCCGCGCGAACGGCGCTGGGTTTCATGCTGCTTGCGCAGCTTGTCCAGGCGCGCGCGCAAGGCCTTGACCCGCTCGCCGATCAGGCGGCGGTCGGTCTCGAGTTGGGTTTCGCCGGGGCCGCGCAAACCGATACCGCCCTTTTGACGCTCGAGGTGGGTCCAGCCGCGGATCAGGCGCGTGGCCAGATGCTGCAGCTGGGCCAACTCCACCTGCAGCTTGCCCTCGTGGGAGGCGGCGCGCTGGGCGAAGATGTCGAGTATCAGGCTGGTGCGGTCCAGCACCCGGATGTTCAGGCGCTTTTCCAGGTTGCGCTGCTGGGCAGGCGACAGGGCGTGGTTGAAGATGACGATTTCGACGCCGTGATCGAGCACGGCCAGGCCGATTTCATCGGCCTTGCCGCTGCCGACGAAATAGGCGGCGTCCGGCGAGGAACGCTTGGCCGTGATCGTCGTCACCGGTTCCGCGCCTGCCGAGCGTGCCAGCAGGTTCAGTTCCTCGACGCTGGCGGCGAAGTCGCCCTGACCGAAATCGATACCGACTAGAGCTGCGCGCATACGACGGTCAAGGCTGGGCGAGTTGAGAAGAAGCAGTGTTGCAAGCGCTTATTCCGCTTCGGATTCAATGTTGAGGTTGACGGCGCGTGCCGGCACCACGGTGGAGATGGCGTGCTTATAAACCATCTGGGTCACGGTGTTACGCAGCAGTACGACGTACTGGTCGAACGATTCGATATGGCCCTGCAGCTTGATGCCGTTGACCAGGTAGATCGAGACAGGAACATGCTCTTTGCGCAAGGCATTGAGGAATGGGTCTTGTAACAGTTGCCCTTTGTTGCTCATAACAGCTCCATTTTATGTTGTTGTGTTGGAATTGGAGGCGAAACGCTTAATTTCAAGTACGTGGCCCAGCGAAAGTCAAACAATTTTCGCTGAAACACCGTTCGCCATGCCGGGAATGGTGCTTCTAAGCCACTGTAACCTGTTTTTGTCTTTTTTGCAGGGCGCACCTGCAAAAAAACCGAATTTTTCCGCGTCGTTCCCGCGCAAGCGGGAATCCATGCCGAGCCGTGAAGTCAAGCGGCCTATGGATTCCCGCCTGCGCGGGAATGACGTTACTTGCCCTGAGTTTTTGCGAACGGGTTTTTACCGGTGCGCAGTTCGATGCGTAGCGGCGTGCCCACCAGCTGGAAGGTGTCGCGGAAATGCTTTTCCAGGTAGCGCTTGTACGGCTCGCCGACCGCGTCCAGGGCGTTGCCGTGGATGACGATCACCGGCGGGTTCATGCCGCCCTGGTGCGCATAGCGCAGCTTCGGACGGATCGAACCCTTGCGGCGCGGCTCCTGCTTCTCCACCGCCTCGATCAGGGCGCGGGTCAGCTTCGGCGTCGACAGGTTGCACATGGCGGCGGCGTAGGCCGCGTCCACCGACTTCATCAGTGGAGCGATGCCCTGCGACTTCAGCGCCGAGATGAAGTGCATCTTGGCGAAGGACAGGAAGTCCAGCTTGCGGTCGATGTCGATCTTGATCTCGTCGCGCTCGTCGCTGCGCAAGCCGTCCCACTTGTTGACGGCGATCACCAGCGCGCGGCCGGTCTCGAGCACGAAGCCGGCGATGTGGGCGTCCTGCTCGGAGATGTCCTGCTGGGCGTCGAGCATCAGCACGACGACGTTCGCTTCCGAGATCGATTGCAGGGTTTTCACGACCGAGAATTTCTCGATCGCTTCGAACACCTTGCCGCGGCGGCGGATGCCGGCCGTGTCGATCAGCGTGTACTGCTTGCCTTCGCGCTCGAACGGAATCTCGATCGAATCGCGGGTGGTGCCCGGCATGTCGAAGGCGATCACGCGCTCTTCACCCAGCAGGGTGTTGATCAGCGTGGACTTGCCGACGTTGGGACGGCCGACCAGCGCCAGCTTGATGCCGTGCTCGGTCTTCTCCAGTTCCTCGGGATCGTCCGGACGCTGGGCGAAGGCCAGGTCCAGCGCCTCCTCCACCAGGTCGGCGACGCCGTCGCCGTGCGCCGACGAGATCGAGTAAGGCTCGCCCAGTCCCAGTTCGTAGAAGTCGGCGACGACCGCGGTGTAGCGCATGCCTTCCGACTTGTTCACGACCAGCATGACCGGACGGCCGCTTTTACGCAGGAAGTCGGTAATGGTTTTGTCATGCGGCGTCAGGCCCTGGCGGCCGTCGACCAGGAACACGACGATGTCGGCCTCGGCCACGGCCTGCTTGGTCTGCAGCGCCATCTGATGCATGATGCCTTCCTTGGCGACCGGCTCGAAGCCGCCCGTGTCGATGACGAGGAAGGGACGTTCGCCGACACGGCCCTCGCCATAGTGACGATCGCGCGTCAACCCAGGCAAGTCCGCCACCAGCGCATCGCGCGAGCGGGTCAGACGATTAAACAAGGTCGATTTCCCTACATTGGGTCGACCCACTAGTGCGATTACCGGCTTCATTTTATTACTCGACCGCGAGAGCGGTCACTGTCCCTGATTGGGTTTGGAAAATCAAATTCGTGCCGGCGATGACAGGATCCGATTGGATCGGGCTGCCGTCGGTCGCGGCGCGACCTATTAATGCGCCATCTTCCCGTGACAGGAGATGGACATATCCCTGGTAGTCGCCCACGGCAATTGCACGGCCGTAGGAGACTGGCGTCGACAGGCGGCGGTATGCCAGCTTGTCGTTCTTCCAGGCGTTGCTGCCGTTTTCACGGCTATAGGCTGCAACTTCGCCTTTGTCGTCGGAGACGAATACAAAACGCTGGTCCACCGCCACGCCCACGTCGGACGAGGCAGGCTTGCTCCAGTGCGGCGCGCCGGTGATGGCGTCGAAACAGGCCACGCGGCCCTGGTAGGACACGGCGCACACATCTTTTTCCACGATCACCGGGGTGCCGGCGATGTCGGTGACGCGTTCCAGCTCGGTGGCGCCGCGCGGTTCGCCGACCACCACTTCAAAGCGCGGCAGGCCGGTGGCCAGCACCAGCGCCAGCAGCTTGCCGCCCGGCTGGGCCACGTACACATTCGGGCCGTTGACCAGCATGCCCGGCGCGTTGCGCAGGGTCAGAGCCGGCGCGGTGCGGGTGACGTTCCAGCGCTTGGCGCCGGTCTTGGCGTCATACGCGGTGATCAGGTTGTCGACGCTGCGCACGATGACCACGCCGCCGCCAACCACCGGCGACGACAGCACTTCGCTCGACGCCTGGCCTTTCCACAGCTGCTTGCCGCTGGCGTCGTACGCAAGGATAACACCCTTGACGCCGCCGACCACAACCACCTCGCCGTCGGTGCCGACGCCGGCCGTCAGGTCGGTGCCGGTCTTGACCCGCCATTGTTCCTTGCCGGTGGCCGCGTTCAGGCGCGCCAGCGCGCCGTCGGCGTCGGCCACGTACAGGCTGTCGCCAGCGAGCGCCGGGGTAAAGACGGCGGCGCCGGCCTTGCCCATCGAGTATTTCCAGACCGTCTTGGGCGTGGTGCCGCCCTTCAGTTCCACCAGCGGCGCCGGCAGGTTCTTGGTATCTTTGGACGAGAACAAGGAACAACCGGCCAACATCGCAAACACGCTTGCAGCAATAACTTTTTCGGTAATACGCATAAATTTTCAACCTTGATCGTTACGTACGTCGCCCTCGCGAAAGCGGGTATCCATGCTGAGCATATTCAGCATGGATACCCGCCTGCGCGGGAATGACGCTGGGTTATGCGGCGTCCCTGGCGGCAGGCACGGTGCCGCCGATGGCTTCAAACTTCAGCTGGATCAGCTGGCGGCCAGGGTTCTTCTTGTCGGTCGCGTCCAGCGCAGCCTGGTAGGCGGCGCGGGCCTCCACCAGCTTGTTCTGCGCGGCCAGGATGTCGCCCTTGCGGTCGGCCACGGTGCCGGCGAACTGCGGCGCCACCTCACCGGCCAGCACCTTCAGCGCTTCGTCGTAGGCTTTCTCGTCCAGCAGCAGGCCGGCCAGGCGCACCTTGGCCACCGACTTGAACTCGTCGGCGCCATGCTCAGCCACCCATTGCAGCTGGGCCTTGGCCGATTTCAGGTCGCTCGCTTCGAAGCTGCTCTTGGCCGCCACCAGTGCGCTCATCGAAGCGTAGGCGGTGTTGCCGAATTTGCTTTCCATGTCGCCGGCGGCGCGCAGCACCTTGGCGTTGTCTTTCGCGTCCACGGCCGCCTGCACTTCGTCGTACAGCGCGGCGGCTTGCGTCGCCTGGCTGCGCTGGTAGTAGCTCCAGCCGGTGAAACCCGAATACGCGGCCAGGCCGGCGATCAGCACCCACGAGGTCAGATTGCCGTATTTTCCCCACCATGCTTTGAGGGTCGCAATTTGTTCTTGTTCTTCGAGATCGTATGCCATGTCAGTTCGTCTGCTAGAGGTTAAGTAGATGCGGTTTATAAAAAGTACGGCTTAGTGATTGCAATGCTCGTCGTGCACGTGGTGGTGATGGTCGCCGCTGTCGGTGATCTGGTCGACCACGAAATCGACGACGTCGTCGAACGGCACCGTCGATTGCTGCGCGCTGCCCTCTTCCGCGCGCATCGCCTTGACGCTGGCGGTGTGCTTGGCCACTTCGTCCTCGCCGATGATGACGGCGAACGAGGCGCCGCTGCCATCGGCTTTTTTCATCTGGGTCTTGAAGCTGCCAGGGCCGTTGGCGGTCGAGGCGTGCATCACCACGTCCAGGCCGGCGTCGCGCAGGCGCTCGCCCAGCACGAAGGCTTGCAGCTGCGCCGCCTCGCCCTGATGCACCAGGTAGACGTCGCACTGGTCCGGCGCGGCCGGCTCGCCGGCTTCCTTCATCAGCTCCAGCAGGCGCTCGATGCCCATCGCGAAACCGACGGCGGGCGTCGGCTTGCCGCCGAAGGAGGCGATCAGCGGATCGTAACGGCCGCCGGCGCACACGGTGCCCTGCGAGCCCAGTGCGTCCGTCACCCATTCGAACACGGTGCGGTTGTAGTAATCGAGGCCGCGCACCAGGCGCGGATTGATCACGTACGGGATGTTGTTGTGGTCGAGGATCTTGCGCACGCCGTTGAAGTGCGCCAGCGATTCCTCGCCCAGGTAGTCCAGCAGCTTCGGCGCGGCGTTGACCATCTCCTGCATCGCAGGGTTCTTGGTGTCGAGGATGCGCAGCGGGTTGCTGTGCAGGCGGCGCTTGGCTTCGGCGTCGAGGATGTCCTCGTGCTTTTCCAGGTAGGCGATCAGGTCGAGGCGGTGGCGCGCGCGCTCTTCGGCGTCGCCGATCGAGTTCAGTTCGAGGCGGATGTTTTCCAGGCCCAGGTCATCCCACAGGCGGCGGCACAGCATGATCATTTCGGCGTCGATGTCCGGGCCGTTGAAGCCGACCGCTTCGCAGCCGAACTGGTAGAACTGGCGATAGCGGCCGCGCTGCGGACGCTCGTGGCGGAACATCGGGCCGGTGTACCAGACGCGCTTGGGGCCCTCGTAGACCAGGTTATGCTCGATCACCGCGCGCACCACGCCGGCCGTGCCCTCGGGGCGCAGGGTCAGCTTGTCGCCGTTCATCGAATCCTCGAACGAGTACATTTCCTTTTCCACGATGTCGGTCACGGCGCCGATGGCGCGCGAGAACAGCGCGGTGTTTTCCACGATCGGCGTGCGGATCTGCTGGAAGCCATAGCTTTGCACCACCGATTGCGCGGTGTTCTCGAACAGCTGCCACAGATGGGAATCGGTCGGCAGGATGTCGTTCATGCCTTTGACGGCCACGATTTTTTCAGCTTTTTTGTTTTCGGACATTTCTATTCTCTTCATTGACCACGTCATTCCCGCGCAAGCGGGAATCCATACTCAGCATGGGTTCCCGCCTACGCGGGAACGACCGCTTGGCTGTAGTTCTTTTTCACGTAATTCAGTACGATTTCCTGGAATTCCTCAACGATGCGCTCACCGCGCAAGGTGGCGAACTTGGCGCCGTCGACGAACACCGGCGCGGCCGGCGATTCGCCGGTGCCCGGCAGGCTGATGCCGATGTTGGCGTGCTTCGATTCGCCGGGGCCGTTGACGATGCAGCCCATCACGGCCACGTTCATCGCCTCCACGCCCGGATAGGTCTTTTTCCACTCCGGCATCTGGTCGCGCAGATAGGTCTGGATGTTGTCGGCCAGTTCCTGGAAGGTGGTCGAGGTGGTGCGGCCGCAACCCGGGCAGGCGATCACCATCGGCGTGAATTTGCGCAGGCCCATGGTCTGCAGGATCTCCTGGCCGACCACCACTTCCTTGGTGCGGTCGCCGCCCGGTTCCGGCGTCAGCGAGATGCGGATGGTGTCGCCGATGCCCTCTTGCAGCAGCACCGACAGCGCGGCCGTCGAGGCGACGATGCCCTTGCTGCCCATGCCCGCCTCGGTCAGGCCCAGGTGCAGCGGATAGTCGCAGCGCCTGGCCAGCTCGCGGTACACGGCGATCAAATCCTGCACGCCGGAGACCTTGCACGACAGGATGATCTTGTCGCGGCCCAGGCCCAGCTCTTCGGCGCGCACGGCGTTCTCGATGGCCGAGGTGATCAGCGCCTCGTACATCACCGCCTGCGCCGACCACGGCTCGGCGCGGCCGGCGTTTTCGTCCATGATGCGGGCCAGCAGCGCCTGATCCAGGCTGCCCCAGTTGACGCCGATGCGCACCGGCTTGCCGTAGCGCGCGGCCACTTCGATCATCTGCGCGAACTGCGTATCGCGCTTGGCGCCCTTGCCGACATTGCCCGGATTGATGCGGTACTTTGACAGCGCCTTGGCGCAGTCCGGATAATCGTTCAACAGCGTGTGGCCGTTGTAGTGGAAGTCGCCGACCAGCGGCACGTCGATCTCCATCTTGTCGAGCTGTTCGCGGATGTAGGGCACCGCGGCCGCAGCTTCAGGACGGTCCACCGTCAGGCGCACCAGCTCCGAACCGGCGCGCGCCAGTTCCTTGATCTGGATCGCGGTTTCGATCACGTTGGCAGTGTCGGTATTGGTCATCGACTGCACCACCACGGGGGCGTCGCCGCCCACCCAGATCTTGCGCTGGCCGTGCGAAACCAGCACGCTGCGGCTGGCGCGGCGATTCAATGGTCCCGAAGGAATAGCTGTTTGCGTTGAAGACATGGTTGCACTCGTACTTTTAACTTATTTGGCTTATTTGATATTGACGCGCGAAATCGTACCGCCCGCGACCGGCGGCAACGCCAGCGGCGCGCCGCCCAGCATGGCTTCCACGCCGCTCGGTTTGCCGACGATCAGCAGCGCCGGATCCTTGATGTCAAAGGTCTCGGTGCTGCCGGCTTTCACCAGCCGCGAAATCAGCGGCGTCGTGCCTGGGCGGCGGATTTCCACCCACGAATCCTGCGTTACCTTCAGCACCAGCTGGCTGCCGTTGGCCGTGGCCGCGGCGGCTGGCGGCGGCGGCGACACCTGCGCGGCCGGCGCCGCAGGAGCCGGCGCCGGCGTTGCTGCGGCCGGCGCGGTGGTTGCCGGCGCTGGCGCCGCATCCGTCGCCGCGCCTTGCGGCGGCACCGAGATCAGCGGCACGCTTGGCGACTGCAACGGCGCCGTTTCCTGGCCCGGCTTGAGCAGCGCGGTTTCGATCGGCGCAACCGCCACATCGGCCGGCTTGGGCGCCTCGACGGCGGCGCTGGCCGCCGCATCCTTGTCCGAACGCTGGAACAGCGTGGCCGGTATCAACCCTGCCTGGTAGGCGTAGACGCCGGCGGCGGCCACCACCACCACGACTGCAACGCCGACCAGCCATGCGGCCGGACCGGGCGAACGGCCCGTCATCGACGGAAAGCGCGACTCGGTAAAGGTGGCCGCGATTTCCTTGCGCGGCGGCGCCGCTTCATGGCTGGTAGGCGAGATGACTTCGATCATCGCCACCAGCGGCGTGGCGTCCAGCTTCACGACCTTGGCGTAGGCGCGCACGAAGCCGCGCACCACGGCCATATTGGGCAGCGCGGCGTAGTCGCCCGCTTCCAGCGCCTTGACCTGGCGCGGCGCCAGTTTCAGTTGATCGGCAATCTGTTCGACCGTCAGCCCCATCGCCTCACGCTGGGCTGCCAGTTGTGCTCCGGGCGCGGCCAGGCTGCTGCCCTGGTCCTTTGGCGGTTCTGCCCACTCTGAATTCATTGGTATCCCTGTCTCACTCATCAAACGCCCCACGTTGATAAGCAGCATACTCGGCCGAACCGGGGTGGTGGCGGCGCAACTGCGTCGCCCAGCTGGTTTCCGCACCCTTGTCGCCCACTTTATGCTGCACCTTAATCCCGAGCCACAGCACATCGGCCGTCAGGCTCTCCATCTTTGCCACCTTGTTCAGACGGGTAATGAAGAAATTGGCGCGCACATAATCGCGCTTTTCAAAATAAACCCGCGCCAGATTGGCGTTGGTGGCCGGCAGGTCGGGCGTCAACTGCAAGGCTTGCAGCAGATAACGCTCCGCGCTGGCGTAATCCTTGATCTTCAGTGCGCAGGAACCGGCGTTGTTCGCGGCGTTGGCCGGCGAACGGTAGGCGCGGTTGCCCAGGGCCGCATCGAACAGCGGCAGCGCCTCGGCCACGCGGCCGGCCTGGCACAGGAAAGAGCCGTAATTGTTGGCCAAATCCGGATTGGCCGGCGCCAGCTTGCGGGCGCGGACGAAGTTGTCCTCGGCCAGGCCCTGCTCGCCCATCGCCTGGTAAATCAGGCCGCGCATGCCGTAGCCGTCGGCGTAGTTCGGGTCGGCGACCAGCGCCAGCTTCACCTCGTCCAGCGCGAAGGTGTACTGCGCCTGCTCGAAGTAGCCGACCGCCAGCTGCATGCGGATCTCCACCCGGCGCTGGACCGCGGTCTGGTCGGACTCGGTGGTCAGCTCGGCCTGGCCGCTCTTGCCGCGCTCCGGTCCCGGCGAAGGCCCGGCGCAGCCGGCCAACGCCCCCGCCGCGCACAAGGCGACGAGACTGAGCCGGCTACGCTGCGCCAGGAAGGTCATCAGGAACGGATCTCCACGATCTTGCCGAAGTCGGCGCCGAATTTCTGCTGGTACTCGGCCATTTTTTCCATGCGCTGGGCGACCTTGGTGCGGTCCTGGACTTCGCCGGCCAGCTGGCCGCAGGCGGCGTCGATGTCGTCGCCGCGCGTCTTGCGGATGGTGGTGACGATGCCGCCGTCGACCAGGATCTGGGCGAAGGCCTTGATGCGCGGGTTCTTGGAGCGCAGCAGGCCCGATTCCGGGAAGGGATTGAACGGAATCAGGTTGAATTTGCAGTTGACGCCGAACTCGCGGTCCTGCACCAGTGCCAGCAGTTCGCGGGCGTTGTCGTCGGAATCGTTGACGCCGTCGAGCATGCAGTACTCGAAGGTGATGAAGTCGCGCGGCGCAAATTCCAGGTAGCGCTTGCAGGCGGCCATCAGCTCTTTGAGCGGGTATTTTTTGTTCAGCGGGATCAGGCTGTCGCGCAGCTTGTCGTTCGAGGCGTGCAGCGAGACGGCCAGCGCCACCGGCACTTCCTGCGACAGCTTGTCCATCATCGGCACCACGCCGGAGGTGGACAGGGTCACACGGCGGCGCGACAGGCCGTAGGCGTTATCGTCGAGCATCAGCTTGAGGGCGGTGGCGGTCGGCTCGAAGTTCAGCAGCGGCTCGCCCATGCCCATCATGACCACGTTGGTGATCTGGCGCTCGCCTTTCGGGCCGGGCTCGATGCCCTTGGTGCGGCGCAGTTCGAATTCCGCCATCCACAGCTGGCCGATGATCTCGCCGACGCTGAGGTTGCGCGAGAAGCCCTGCTTGCCGGTCGAGCAGAAGCGGCAGTTGACGGCGCAGCCGGCCTGGGTCGAGATGCACAGCGTGCCGCGGTTCTCTTCCGGGATGAACACGGTTTCGACCGCGTTGCCGTTGCCGACATCGACCAGCCACTTGCGGGTGCCGTCGGTCGACGTGTGGTCGCTGATGACGGCCGGCGCCGTGACGTGGGCGCGGGTTTTCAGTTTGTCGCGCAGCGACTTGGCCAGATCGGTCATGCTGTCGAAATCCGACGCACCGAATTGGTGGATCCAGCGTTGCAGTTGCTTGGCGCGGAACGGCTTCTCCCCCAACTCGGCGCAATAAGCGATAAGTTGCGCGGGATCGAAGTCCAGCAAGTTGGTCAGAGGTGCGTTCAAGGTCGTGCTCATTTCGTGGTTCAAGACAGTACTAATCATTTTTCCGTTTCCGCACCGCGGCGCGGAAACGGATCTACTAAAAATTACTTACCGAAGAAGTAAGCGATTTCAACTTGGGCGGCTTCGACAGCGTCGGAACCGTGCACAGCGTTAGCGTCGATCGAATCGGCGAAGTCGGCGCGGATGGTGCCTTTTTCTGCCTTCTTAGGATCGGTGGCGCCCATCAGTTCGCGGTTTTTCAGGACTGCGTTTTCGCCTTCCAGCGCCTGGATCATGACAGGACCGGAGACCATGAAGTCAACCAGATCCTTGAAGAAGCCGCGCTCTTTGTGCGCAGCGTAGAAGCCTTCGGCTTCTTCACGCGACAGTTGTTTCATTTGCGCAGCAACGATCTTCAGGCCAGCGCCTTCGAAACGGCTGTAGATTTGGCCGATGACGTTTTTTGCAACTGCGTCTGGTTTGATGATCGACAGGGTGCGTTCGATTGCCATTTAAAAAACTCCAATAAAAAGAAAGGTTTAAAACAAAATTGATAACTCAATCAACCTTTGATTTTACCATAGAACACCCCATATACCGAGAATCGGGCGTAGATAAGCTTGCAAGAGCGGCCATATTTGCCGGATTGGCGGGCAAATATTGGGACTATGCCTGGATTAAGTCATCTTTAAGCGGGTTTCGGGGCCTGTTTTGCGCATCTTTACCCCGGCGTGCTATCCTTTTGGCAAGCGGTATTCGAATCACTCTGAAGGAGGTTCCTTATGAACAACATGCAAAACACCTACGACCTGGCGGGAAGCCGCCGTTCGGTGCAGCACGCCGTGCTGCGCAACACCTACTGGCTGCTGGCGCTGTCGATGGTGCCGACGATCTTCGGCGCGGTGCTGGGCGTCGGCCTGCAGCTGCCGCTGGGCGGCGGAATGATGAGCCTGCTGTTCCTGGCGGTGGCCTTCGGCTTCATCTGGGGCATTGAAAAGAACAAGGATACCGGCGTGGGCGTGGCCCTGCTGCTGGGCTTCACGTTCTTCATGGGCCTGATGCTGACGCCGATCCTGTCGTTCACGCTGCGCGCCTACACCAACGGCGCCTTCCTGATCATGACGGCGTTCGGCGGCACGGCGACCGTGTTTGCGGTGCTGGCCACGGTGGCCACCGTCTCCAAGCGCGATTTCTCGGGCATGGGCACGTGGCTGTTCGCCGGGGTTGTCGTGCTGATGCTGGCGTCCCTGGCCAACATCTTCCTGCACATCCCGGCCATGTCGCTGGTGATTTCGGTGATCGCGGTGGTGATCTTCTCGGCCTACATCCTGTACGACGTGCAGCAGATCATCAACGGCGGCGAGACCAACTACATCCGCGCCACGCTGAGCATCTACCTGGACGTGTACAACGTCTTCGTCAACCTGCTGCGCCTGCTGGGCATCTTCGGCGGCAGCCGCGACTAAGCGACACCCGCAACACCCTCGAAAGCCGGCCCAGCGCCGGCTTTTTTTATGCGGGGGTCAAGTCTGACATTCGGACACAGCCTCTGCCGTAACGGCCGTTACGGCAGAGGCTGTGTCCGAATGTCAGACTTGACCCCACGGTTGACCCCACGGTTAGCGGACGTGGAAGCGGGTACTGGCGACGACCTGGGCGTCGGCGTCGATCAGGGCCAGCTGGTGCGGGCCGGGGCTGGGGCGCCAGCCGTAGTCGGCGCTGGCCTGCCCCAGGTCGGCGCCGTCCAGGCGCCAGCGCAGGCCCTTCCCGGCCTGGGCCTGGAAGAACACGCGCTGCACGGCGTCCGGGATGTCGGGGTCGATGGCGATGATGCTCGCTTCGCCCGGATACAGGATCTTGGGCGCACGCTGCCTGTCCTGCACCAGCGCGATGACCGGCGTTTCGGTGCCGGCGATGAACCACTCGCCGCGCGCCGGTTCCAGCGCCGGCTGGTAGACGATCTGCTGGCGCAACAGGCCGGCCGGCGCTTGCGGCGCGCGGCTGGCCCGTCCCCGGTGCAGGTAGTCCATCACGTCGCGCCACACCGGCGCCGCGCCGCTGACGCCGGAAACATCCCACATCGGCTGGCCATCGAAATTGCCGACCCAGACGCCGACCGTGTATTGGTCCGAATAACCCACGCACCAGTTGTCGCGCATGTCCTTGCTGGTGCCGGTCTTGACCGCGCTCCAGAAAGTGGTGGCTAGCTCGTTCTTCAGGCCGAAGGTCAGGCTGCGCGCGGCGCGGTCGGACAGGATGTCGCCGACGATGAAGGCGGCCCTGGCGTCGAGCACCCGGCGCGGCGCCGGCGCGGCAGCTGCGCGCGGCGCCAATGTCGCCGCGCCGTACATGCCGCCGTTGGCCAAGGTGCGATAGGCGTTGCTCAACTCCAGCAGCGACACCTCGGCGGAACCCAGCGCCAGCGAATAGCCATAGAAATCCGGCGACTCGGTCAGGCTGCTCAATCCGACGTCGTGCAGGCGCTCGTAGAAACGCTCCATGCCGGTCATCACTAAGGTGCGCACCGCCGGCACGTTGAGCGAACTGGCCAGGCTGGTGCGCGCACTGACGTTGCCTTTGAAGTCCTTGTCATAGTTCTGCGGGATGTACAGGCCGGACGGCGTGGAGATGTCGATCGCCGTATCGTCCATCAGCGACGCCGCCGTGATCAGCCTGCGCTCCAGCGCCAGCTGGTACAGGAAGGGCTTGAGCGTGGACCCGGCCTGGCGCAGCGCCGCCACGCCATCGACCTCGCCGCCGCCCGCATTGCCGACGTAGGCCAGGATCTCGCCGCTGGCGTTATCGAGCACCACCAACGCGCCGTCGTTGACGTTGCGCTCCCGCAGCGTCATCAGCTGCTGGCGCAGGGCGGTTTGCGCGTATCGCTGCAAATCGCCATCGAGCGTGCTGCGCACCGCCTGGCCGCCGCTGGTCAGCAGCTGCCGCGCCACTTGCGGCGCCGGCGCCAGCTCGGCCGCCAGCAACGGGCGGCCCATGGCGATCAAGGTCCGCAGCTCGATCTCGCTGCAGGTGGCCGGCGCCTTGAGCTCGCGCGACAGCGCGCACGCGCGCTGCCACACCACCTTGGGCGCCGCCCCGGGCCCGCGCAGCAGGCTGGCCAGTATCATCGATTCGGTCAGGTTCAGTCCCGACGGCGCCTTGCCGAACAAGCCGCGCGCCGCCGCGCCCACGCCCTGCAGCTCGCCCCGGAAGGACACCAGGTTCAGATAGGCTTCCATGATCTGCGGCTTGGTCCAGGTGGCGTCGAGCTGGCGGGCGGCCTTGATCTGGTCCCACTTCTGGCCCCAGCTGCGGCCCTTGGCCGATGCCTGCAGATGCGGGTCCAGCTGCGCGGCCAGCTGCATGGTGATGGTGGAGGCGCCGCGCGGACGGCTGCGGAACAGATTGTCCCAGGCGGCCTTGGCGGCCGCGTTCCAGTCGACGCCTCCATGCTGGTAGAAGCGCTGGTCTTCGGCTTGCAACACCGCCGCCGGCAGGCTGGGAGAGATATCGGCCAGCGCCACCCACGGCAGGCGGCGCACCTTCATGTCGATGCGCAGCGATTGCACCGGCTGGCCGTGACGGTCCAGCAGCTGCGCTTCCGACGAGCGGTAGCCGGCGCGCACCTGCTCCGGAGTGGGCACGCCGGCATCGTCGGCGGATGCGGCCGGGCCGGCGACGCCGGCCAGCGCCAGCACGGTTGCTGCAATCAGTTTCATTTCACGCTCATCGGTGCGTTCGGCGCTTCGCCAAACATCTCAGGGCTGTACATCGCTTCGACGCGCGTGGTCGGCAGCTTGAACTGGCCCGGATTATTCAAGCGCACAGTGTACTCCACGCTCCACTTGCCTTTCGGGACAAACTGGTAGAACGCGTGGTAGCCCTCGAAGGTGCGCTCCTCGAACACCGGCCACGTCCAGCCGCTGCGCTTGTTGCCGCTGCTGAGCAGCTGCGAATCGCGCCCCAGGCCCGAGCCCAGCACCGTGGCGCTGGCGGGAATGGGATCATCCACCACCACCCAGGTCATGTCCGACTGCGCTTCCAGCGCCAGGTGCACGCGATAGACGTCGCCACGCGACCAGACGCCGGCCTTCTTCTGCTCCACCGGCGTGATGGTCTTGGCGATCTTGTAGCCGCTCGACACCGGCGCCTTCAGCGGCAGCGCGGCCAGGGCCTGCACCGTCACCCACGGCTTGCCGGTGCCGGCGTGGACGAGTTCCAGCTCGCCGCCGCCGCGCGGCCATGGCAGCAGCACGCTGCCGCCCCTGGTCGCGCCGCCGAAGGCGATGCTCTTGCTGGCCTGCGCCAGCGTGGCGCTGCTGGTGCCGGTCACGGCGACGCTCTCGAACTTCTGCGAAAAGCGGTCGATCGCCAGCGTGCCCCAGGCATTGGCCACCGTCGTGCCCCAGCGGCCTTTCTTCTGGCGTCCCAGCGCGCCGCGCGCCAGGCGGCCGATGTCGTCCTTCCAGGCCGGGTTGTCCACCATCGCCAGCAACAGCCGGTTGGCGTTGCTGTCGGCGGAGGCCATCAGCCACCACCAGTCGTCGCTGCGCTCGGTCGAGAAGCCCATCGTCGTGCCCTGCAGGTTCAGGCGCGAACGCAGGATCTGGTCCGCCTGCGTCAATCGCTGCGCGTGCTGCGGCAGCTTGGGCGAGCGCGTGAGCACCAGGTACCAGTCGATGACGGCGGACGTCGGCCACAGATTCGGCTCGACCGAGAACGACTCCAGCGCTTCCGGCAGGATGCCGTTGGAACGCGACAGCGCCTCCAGCGCGGCCATCTTGCGGACCGCCAGGTCAGCGGTCGGCAACGACGAGTAGCGCGTCACCTTGCCCTGCACGAAGGCCATCAGGCCGCTCTCCATGCGGCCCTTCAGCTCATCGGGAATGGCGTAGCCGGCTTCCTGCGAGGCCGACAGCACATAGGCGGTCAAGGTATCGGAGCCCTGCTGCATGCTGGCGAAGTACTTGACCAGGCCATCGGCGTCCAGGTGCGCCGGCAGCGTGTCGACCGCCGACTGCCACAGCGCCTTGTCATGCAGCGCGATGGCGCGCGAGCCGACCTGCTCGAAGCAGCGGTAAGGATAGGCGCTCATGTAATCGCGCACGCCCGGCAAATCGCCACCGAGCCTGGCGCTGAACTGCGCCCGCACGCCGCCGCGTCCAGGCAGCGCATCGTCCGGCAGGCGCACCTGCATCGACTGCTTGCCATCCAGTTGCAGCAGGGTCGCCTGCGTGGTGCGCACCGGTACGGCAGCCACCACCTTCTGCTTGACATTCAGACGGTCGCGCGTGGCCGCACCGCCCTCGCCTTGCGCGACGATGCTGGCGCTCACGTCCCACGCCAGCGTGCCGACGGCCAACGGCACCTGGTAGTCCCAGCCGATATCCTGCGCCTGCCCCGCCTCCAGCGACACCTGCTGCGGCGCCAGCGCCTTGCCGCCCGCAATGGCGCTCAGCGCCACCTTGACGGCGGCATTGGTGGTGTTGCGCAGCGTGAAGCCGGCGCGGAAACGGTCGCCCTCGCGCACCAGCGCGGGCAGGCCTGACAGCAGTATCAGGTCCTGCGAGCTGCGCACCTCGGTGCGGCCGGTGCCGAACAAGTCGGCGTTGGCGCTGGCGATGGCGACGATGCGGAAGGCCGTCAACGAATCGTTGATCGGCACCTGCACCGTGGCTTCGCCATGTGCGTCCAGCGTGACGCGGGCCTTCCAGAACAGCAGCGTGTCGAACAGCTCGCGCCCCGCGCCCTTGCCGCCGCCACCGCCGTGCGGCACGGCCTTGCGGCCGAAGTGGCGCTTACCGACCACCTGCATCTGCGCGGTCGCCGTCTCCACTTGCAGGCTGCGTTGCTGCATCATCGCCTCCAGCAGATCCCAGCTGCTGTTGGGCATCAGCTCCAGCAGGCCGACATCGACCGCCGCCAGCGCCACCTCGGCGCCGGCGGGCGGCGCGGAGCCGTCCGCGCGCGTGACCTTGACCGCCACCGCGGCCTTGTCGCGGATGTTGTAGACCGGCTTGTCGGCCGTGACCTGCACCTTCAGCTCATTGGCCGACCAGCCCACCCGCAGCGGCGCGATGCCCAGCTTGTAGGCGGGCTTGCCCAGGTCGACCAGCGCGGTCGGCTGCACGCTGGCCACGCGGCCGCGCACCACCAGCGCCGACACATACACATTCGGGGCGTAGCTGTTCCTGACCGGAATGGTGAACACCGGCGAGCTGCCCGACAACGGCCGCACGTAAGTGTCGATGATGCCTTCACGCTCCACGGTGATCAGCGCGGTCGCTTCACGGAACGGCATGCGCACCTGGAAGCTGGCCGTTTCGCCCGGCTCGTAGCGCTTCTTCTCCGGCAGCAGGTCGATGCGGTCGTTGTCGGTGGCGTTGAACCACCAGTCGGCGCCGTCGGCCACCCAGGTTTCGCGGTTGGTCATCGCCACGCGCTGCTGGCCGTCCTGCGTCTTGGCGCGCAGGATCAGGTTGCCCGACGCGGGCGCCTTGACCTGGCAGATCAGCAGGCCCTTGTTGTCGGTCTTGCCGGCACAGGCGGCGCCCAGCGCCTTGACTTCGTGGTTGTTCTCGTAGGCGTAGAAGCCGCCGATCAGGCGCCGGCGGTGCGAGTACGACTGCCGCTGGAAGAAGTCCACCGACACCGGCGCATCGGCCACCGGCTTGCCTTGCAGGTCCAGCACCACCACCTGGAATTTCAGCGCGTCCTTGCTCAACACCCAGCCGTCCGGCTGGATGCCGATCAGGTAGCTGGACGGCCACAGGGGAATCCGGGTCGACACGGACAGCGTCTCGCCGCTGGCGTCCTGGTAGGACATCTCGGCCGTCAGGTCGTGCGGCGTTTGCACCGTCGGCAGCTGGTCCAGCTTGACGCGCGCGCCGCCGGCCTTGTCCAGCGTGAGGCTGCGGGTCTTGATGCCGGACGGGCCGCTGACCGCGCCGCCGTTGGCGTCGGCGTCGGCCTCGCCCTCCCCGAACATGCCCTCATCCTCGTCGAAGGCGCCGTTGCTGCGCTCCACGCCGGTCTTGACGTCGCCGGTGCTGAAGCTGAAGTCCGGGTAGTCTTCAAAGCCGACCGCCTTGTCCTGCACCACGGTGCGCAACTGCACCGCCGCGCCGCCGGCGCCGCCGCCGGACAGGTAGCTGAGCTGCACATCCAGATCCACCGCCGGCGCCTGGATGGCCGGCGTCTTCGGCCCTTGCAGCACGGCCTTCATGGTCGGCACGCGGAACTGCTCGACGCGGAAGCGCCCCGCCGTGCGGCCGCCCAGCAGGACGGTGTACCAGCCCTGCTTGGCGTCGGCCGGGATCGCCCACTGGTTCTCCGCGCTGCCGTTGGCGCTCCAGGCGATCGGCAGCTCGTATTTCTGCTCGCTCCCTTCATGCATGACGAAGATGCTGCCCGGCTGCGCCTTGCGCGCGGCGTCGTTCCCGCCAAGCAGCGCGATGCCTTGATTGACGTGGCGACGCAGGAAGTGCTTCATGTGCAGCGTCTCGCCGGCGCGCAGCAGCGTGCGGTCGAACACCGTGGCGGCGATGACGTTGTCGGCGCTGCTGCCTTCGGTCGGCAGATTGAAGCGCCAGCTCTCGATGCCGCGCGTCCAGCTGGACAGCGTAAAGGTCATGTCGGCGCCATTGCGCGCGCTGATGAAGTAGCCGCCGGCGGATTCGCAGCTGGCCTCCGGCAGCTCCTGCGCGATGCCGGCCACGCCCATGCTGTTGGTGGCGCCCTGCCATATCTGCTTGCCGGCGCAATCGCGCACCGTCACCTGCGCCTGCGGCACCGGCTTGCCCTTGTCCAGCGACGTCACCCACACCAGCGACGACTGCGCGCCGCGCTTGAAGTGCGCCACCATATTGGTCACCAGCGCCGCCGTGCTGATATAGGCGGTGGATGGCTTGACGTTCAGCGCCGCGCCCAGCTTGGGGCTGGCCAGTTCGACCACGTAGAAGCCCGGCTTGCGCAGCGGGATGCCGACCACCTCGAAGGCCCGGCGTCCGCCCGGCTTGGGCATGGTGAAGCGCTCGACCGCGCCGGCCGGCGCCTTCCTGCTCTCGCCGAGCAGCGGCTGGTACAAGGCGTCGCCGTACAGTTCCCGCGGCTCCCAGCCATAGCCGGACATGCGGCGCAGCCAGGACATGATCTGGCGGTCCTGCTCATCCTGCGCGACGCCGCTGTCGTTGACGCGCAAGGCGGCGCCGTCGACCCGCGACTTGCGTCCGGCCAGGCTGCCCTCGACATTGCGCACCGTGACCGGCAGCAGGCGGTCGCCCTTGGCCTCGATGATGCCGAAGCGCGCCGGGAACTTGACCAGCGGCGGCTGCACATCCGTCAGCACCGTCATCGGGAAGCGCGCCTGGTTCAGCAGGGGGCGCCTGGCGTCGTCCTTCAAGCCGGCCGGCAGCGACAGCGTCAGTTTGGACTTCTCCGGGAACGGGCCTTCGATGGTCAGCGAGCTGACGTAGTCGGCCCTGGCATCTTCCTTGTCGACGCTGGCCTTGAAGACTTTGCCGCCTGGGCCGGTCAGCCTGACGGCCAGGGCATCGGCCATGCGGACCGGCGCGGTGAACTCCAGGCGCGCAGGCAGGAAGGGAATGCAGCCGCCGTTGGTTTTCAGCCTGTCGCAACTGAACCTGGCGGTGAATTCAGGCCGCGTCTTGTACGACCAGGTCTGCTCCTGCGTGGTCGCGATGCCGCTGTCGGCCGCGATGCCAGCGCCCCAGACCAGCGACACCTCCGCGTTGGCCGGCAGGCGGCGCTTGCATTGCAGGACCGCCAGCGGCAGCTTTTCCAGGCGCCTGCTGCGCACCGTCGCCGTCGCGCCCCACACCACGCCGCGCGCCTTGAAGTAGACGGTCAGATAGCGGTCCATGAAGGACTTGCGCTGTTCCAATATCTGCTTGCGTTGCGCGCCGTCCAGCACGCGCACGCCGATTCTTTCGTTGATGCCTTCGGCGCGGCACCAGGCATGGGCGGCGACCGTTTCGTCGCTGGCCGGCGCGTCCAGGCCGAGGATGAAGATCTGCTGCTCGTCGATATCCGAAGCGCCCTCACGCGGCATCGACTGCACAATGGCGGGGCCGCCGGTGTTAAAGGCGAAGCGGCGTTCGCCGGCGAGCTGCTTGCCTGCCAGGTCCTGCGCGTCCGGCTTCAGCGTGAAGCTGCACGCCACGCCGGCCGGCAGGTCGCGGACGAAATCGTAGCGCCAGTTTTTGCCGTCGATCCAGCGGCCCTTGCCCTGTTCCGGACAATCGACGGTGAACGGATCGCCCAGCCGCATGTCGCCCAGCGGGACCATCTGGCCGCTGAAGCGCGCGCTCGCCTGCCGCACGCCTTTGACGACGCCGGAGGGAGAAAAGGAGGTGACGGAGGTCTGGGCCAGGACGGCCAACGGCAGGCTGCACAAGGCGGCCAGGCCGATAAAGCGGGTCAGGAGGCGCATGCCAACTCCGGTGCTGATGGGGAATCAGACCAGTGTTGCAAACGCCCCCGGCAATGTCAACAATATTACAGAAAAAACATCAGGCCAGCGCATCATGCCAGCGCATTAACTCAGATTAAATACGCCCATCGATTCCACGTGCGAGGTGTGCGGGAACATATTGATCACGCCGGCCTTGTCGAGCACATAGCCGGCGTTGACCAGGATGCCGGCGTCGCGCGCCAGGGTCGACGGGCTGCACGAAACGTAGACGATGCGCTTGGGCAGCAGGTCGGCGCGGCTCTGGCTCAGGGCCACCAGCGCTTCGCTCAGCGCCATGGCGCCGTCGCGCGGCGGGTCGATCAGCATGCGGTCGAACTTGCCCAGCTCGACCAGGTGATCGGCCGTGATCTCGAACAGGTTGCGGGTGTAGAAGGTGGTCTTGTCCGACAGGCCGTTGGCCTTGGCGTTGTCCAGCGCGCGCTCGGTGAGCGAGGTCAGGCCTTCGATGCCCACCACTACCCTTGCCTGCGTCGCCAGCGGCAGCGTGAAGTTGCCCAGGCCGCAGAACAGGTCGGCCACGCGGTCTTCCGGCTGCACGTCCAGCAGGCGCAGGGCCTTGGCCACCAGCACGCGGTTGATGTAGTGGTTGACCTGCGTGAAGTCGACCGGCTTGAACGGCATCTTGATGCCGAACTCCGGCAGCTGGTAGTACAGTTGCTGGTCCAGCGGGTAGAAGGGCTCGGCCGTTTCCGGGCCCTTGGTTTGCAGCCAGAACTGCACCTGGTGCAGGTCGGCGAAGGCCTTCAGCTTGGCGTCGTCGCCGCTGCCCAGCGGCGCCATGATGCGCAGCACCAGCGCGGTCACGCCCTCGCCGATCGCCACTTCGATCTGCGGCACCTGGTCGAACAGGGTCAGCGAGCCGATCAGGCCGCGCAGCGGCAGCAGCAGGTCCGACACGTGCCTGGGCAGGATCTCGCAGCTCTGGATGTCGGCCACGAAGATGGTTTTCTTTTCCTTGAAGCCGACCAGCACCGTGTTCTTCTTGGCCACGTGGCGCACCGACAGGCGGGCGCGGTAGCGGTAGCCCCAGGTCGGGCCGTACATCGGGCGCATCACCGTCAGCGGTCGGACCTTGCCGATATGGCGCAGGTTGTCTTCCAGCACGCGCTGCTTGATCGCCACCTGCGCGGTCGCTTCCAGGTGCTGCATCGAGCAGCCGCCGCACATCTCGAAGTGCACGCACTGCGGCTTGACGCGCATGTGGGACTCGTGCAGCAGCTCGTCCATGCGGGCCATTTCCCAGTTTTTCTTCTTCTTGAACGTGGTGAATTTCACCGTCTCGCCAGGCAGCGCGCCCTCGACAAACACCACTTTACCTTGGGAGCCGTCTTCATTTTCCAGATGGCCGACGCCGCGGGCGTCCATGTCGAGCGACTTGATGAAAATTGTATTTTCTTGCATAACGTTCAATATTGGATAGGGAATGGCTGACGCCGGCACTCAAGCGCCGGGGCCTGGCCTGGCCGGGCCAACATGATAGCAGAAGGGAACTACAGCAGGGAATCGCGCACCACGCCGCGCGCGGCCATGGCGCGTTTCAGCTTGACCAGCGCTTCCTGCTGGATCTGGCGCACGCGCTCACGGGTGACGCCCATTTCCTCGGCCAGCGTTTCCAAGGTGGCCGGATCGTCGTTGTCGAGGCCGAAGCGGCGCATGATGACGATGCGCTGCTTGTCCGGCAGCTTGGTCAGCCAGTCGCGCACCAGCAAGGTCATCTCGTGGTGTTCGGCGCGGGCGTCCGGGCTGTCGTCGGCGTCGCCGGGCAGCATGTCCATCAGCGACGATTGCGGATCGTTGTCCAGCGGCGCGTCGAGCGAGGTGGCGTGCTCGGACAGCGCCAGGATGTCCTGCACCTCCTCCACCGGGCGGCCGACCAGCTCGGCGATGTCCTCGGCGGTGGCGTCCTTGCCGTTGTGGTGCTGGGCTTCGAGATGGTATTTGCCGCGCAGGATCTGGTTCAGCTCGCGCACCATGTGCACCGGCAGGCGCACCGTGCGGGCCTGGTTCATGATGGCGCGCTCGATGCTCTGGCGTATCCACCAGGTGGCGTAGGTCGAGAAGCGGAAGCCGCGCTCCGGCTCGAACTTGTCGATGGCGCGCATCAGGCCGATGTTGCCCTCCTCGATCATGTCGAGCAGGACCACGCCGCGGTTGATGTAGTGCTTGGCGATCGACACCACCAGCCGCAGGTTGTGCTCGATCATGGTCTGGCGGGCGCTGAAGTCGCCGGCCTTGGCCAGCGTGGCGTAGTGCACCTCCTGCGGCGCCGTCAGCAGCGGACGGGTGCCGATCTGGTTCAGGTAGTGCTGGGTGGTGTCGGTCGACAGCTCGGCCGCCAGCACTTTTTTCAGTTCATCGACGCTTTCCAGCACCGCGCCCGGCTCGACGGTTTCCGCCTCGCCATCCGCAGCCTCGATGGCGACATCATCATTGCCCTCGTCCGGGAATTCGTCCGGGGCAGCGTCGTCATCCATCGGGTCGTGCGGCGTCTGTGTCATGGTTCAGCTAGCGGTTAGGCAGGAATCTGGACGGGTCCACCGGTTTGCCCTGCTGCCTGATCTCAAAGTGCAGCTTGACGGAATCGGCGTCCGAATCGCCCATTTCAGCAATCATTTGTCCCTTGGTCACGCTCTGGCCTTCCTTGACCACTATGGTGCGATTGTGGGCGTAGGCCGACAACAAGCTATTACTGTGTTTCACAATAACGAGATTACCATATCCACGGATGCCGCTGCCGGCATACATCACTTTTCCGGCCCCGGCAGCCACGACTTGCTGGCCCGCCTTGCCGGCGATGTCCACGCCCTTGTTCTTGCCCTCGTCGAAGGTGGCGATGACGCGGCCTTCGGACGGCCACATCCAGCTCAATTTTTCGTCGTCGGCGCTGGCGGCGGCCGGCGGCGCGGCGGCCACGGCGGGCGATGGCGCCGGGGCCGGCCTGACGCTGCCCTCGGCCTTGCCGTTGCCGTCGGCGCGTTGCAATTCCGCCAGCGCACTGTCCGAATAGGGCTTCTTCTCGCCTTTGGGCTCGGTTTTCTTGACCACGGGCGGGGTCGGCGGCGTCTTTTCCGCCGGCGCCATGACGATGGCGCCGGTCTGCACGCCGTTGGCCGCGCTGTCCGGCGGCAGCACGCGCAGCACCTGGTCGACCTTGATGTCGTTCGGATTGGCCAGGCTGTTCCAGGTCACCAGGTCGCGGTAGTTCTGGCCGTATTCGAGCGCGATGCGGATCAGCGTATCGCCCTTCTTGACGGTGTACAGGCCGCGCTCGTCGCGGGCGATCTGCGCCGTTTCGCTGGGCGTGGCGGGCTTGACTGGAGGCGGCACGGTGCGGTCGACGACCGGTGCCAGATTCGGGGTGGTGCTGCAGGCGCTCAATAAAGCGAGCGCAAAGCTCATGGCGAGCAAGTTACTTTTATTAGTCATTCTCATCTTAGTCTAATGATACGGGCACGTCATATCGTGCCCGGACGCAGCGGCACGAAATGGCAGTCTTCCAGCGTGACGCTGGCCCATTCCGCCTTGCCGATGCGTGTAATTAACTCCAGGTGCTGCGCGCGGACGCCCACCGGCGCCACCAGCCGGCCACCGATGGTCAGCTGGTCCAGCAGCGCTTGCGGCACTTCCAGGCCGGCCGCGGCCAGGATGATACCGTCGAACGGGGCCGCTTGCGGCAGGCCTAGCATACCATCTCCGTAATGCAAGCGCAGGTTCGGCACGCGCAGCGGGCGCAGATTGGCCTTGGCCAGCTCGTGCAGCGGCTTGATGCGCTCGATCGAATACACCTGCTGCGCCACGCACGACAGCACCGCCGCCTGGTAGCCGCAACCGGTGCCGATCTCCAGCACCCGCTGCAAGGGACCGCCGTTGCGCATCACCTCGATCATGCGGGCCACGATGTAGGGCTGGGAAATGGTCTGGTGGTGGCCGATCGGCAGCGAGGCGTCGATATACGCTTGCGAGGCCAGCGCCTCGTCCATGAACAGATGGCGCGGCACGCTCTCCATCGCCGCCAGCACCACCGCATCCTTGACGCCCTGTCTGGCGATGCGCTGCACCATGGCGCGGCGCACCGCGTCCGACACCAGCGGATTGCCGCGCGGCGCCGGCGCCGCCACCGGCTGCGCCCGCTCCAGCGCGTAGCTGTGCGACTTGGACGGCACCGCCACCGGCCGCGGGTTGGCATAAGCGTGCTGCGGCGCCACGTGGCGGGCCGCGTTCTGGGTCGCCGTCTGCGGCGTCGCCACCGGCGCGAATACCGTCGCCTTCTTGGCCCCCTTATCGACTACCGAGGATAGCGGGAGGGGAAAGCTACGGTTCTTGTCGTTCATGCCAGGGCCTTTGCCAATGCATCGAGTTGAGTTTTGTGGGTCAGGTCGATCTGCAGCGGCGTGATCGAGGTCTGGCCCTGGGCGCAGGCAAAGAAATCCGTGCCCTCGCCTGCGTCCTTGGTCGCGCCCGGCGGGCCGATCCAGAAAATTTCCTTGCCGCGCGGGTCGCTGGCCCGTATCACCGGCTCGGCCTGGTGACGCCGCCCCAGCCGCGTGGCGACTGGGGTGGCCAGCTGATCGTAGGGCCGGTTCGGGATGTTGACGTTCAGCAGATACGGCGCCGGCAACGTTGCATAATAGCGCTGGATGATGTCACGCGCATGACGGGCGGCGTCCTCGATGTGCTCCCAGCCGTAGGCGCCCTGCGAGAAGGCGATGGCCGGGATGCCAAACAGATAGCCCTCGGTGGCGGCGGCGACGGTGCCGGAGTACAGCGTGTCGTCGCCCATGTTGGGGCCGTTGTTGATGCCGGACACCACCAGGTCGGGCTTGTAGTCCAGCATGCCCGTCAGCGCCACGTGGACGCAGTCGGTCGGCGTTCCATTGACAAAATAGAAACCATTGGCCGCGCGCTGCACCGACAAGGGCCGGTCCAGCGACAGCGAGTTGGAAGCGCCGGAGCGGTTGCTGTCCGGCGCCACGACCACGATGTCGGCGATGGGCGCCAGGGCTTCCGCCAACGCGTTGATGCCCGGCGCAAGGTAGCCGTCGTCATTACTGATCAGGATTCTCATACGCAGATTTTACCTGAAGCAATGGCCTGACTGCGCGTACCTGCGGCCTCCAAACCAGATAAATTTGCGCTAGCGCGACAGCGGCCGGGTAGCGGTCAAATGGCCGTCCAACGCCAGCAACTCTTCGGCCGCGCGGGTCCACAGGTCGCTGGCGCCGGGCCGCTCGCGCGGGCGCGGCGGCCGTGACAGGGCGTCGCCGTAATCGGCCCCGGCGGCGTCCTGATGCAGCTCCGGCACCAGCGCCGGCTCGCCCATGCGCCCGCCGACCGGCCCGCCCAGTTGCACCTGCACGTCCGCCAGCCGGGCGCGCGCCTTGCGGGTGTCCGGGTGGTCCGGCCCCAGGCGCCGGATCTGCGCCTGGACTACGGCATCGAACAGGCTGCCGGCCGCTTCCAGCTCCTGCATCCGCAACAAGGTGCAGCCCAGCGCGGTCTTGCTGCGCAGGGTGTCGGCATGCTCGGCGCCCAGCAGGCGCTTGCGCGCCGCCAGCACCTGCTCCTGCGCGATGCGGGCGTGTTCGGTGTCGCCGCGCAGGAACAGCATGTCGGCCCGGCTGGCCTTGCAGGCCAGGGTCAGCAGGTGTTCCGAGCCCAGCAGGCGCAGATAGGCGTCCAGCACCGCGTCCAGCATGGCCAGCGCTTCGGCCGCGCGCCCCTGCTCGGCCAGCGTGGCCGCCAGGTTGGCGCGCGCCGCCAGCGTATCGAGATGCTCGCGCCCCAGCAGGCGCTCGCGCGCCTCGACGATGCATTCTTCGAGGAACTGCGCTTCGTCCAGCTGGCCCTGCACGCGCAGCACGCCGGCCAGATTGCTCTTGCTGGCCAGTGTGTCGGGATGGTCTACACCCAGGCCGCGCTGGCGCAGGCTCATGCTCTCCTCGAAACACGCCAGCGCCTGCCGCAGCCTCCCCTCGCGACGGTAGAGTTCGCCCAGCAGGTTGAGGTCGCGCGCCAGCGGCTGCGACAGCGCCCGCACGCCGCCATCCTCCAGCGCCCGGCGCGCATCGCCGATCGCGGCCAGCAGGTGAATCTCGCGGCTCGATTGCCACGGGAAATAGCCGCCGGCCAGCCAGTCAAGGAAGGCTTCGAAGGTGCGCGTCAGCGAAAAGCGGTCGCCGCCCTGGTCCATGCGCACCGCCAGCTGCTCGCCGTAGGCAAAGGTGCGGGTCTGCTGCAGCTGGACTTCGTCGAAATAGCTGTCCAGCGACATCTGCGACATGCCGTAGCACGAACACAGCAGCTGTTCGAAGATCGGCTGATAGCCCAGGATGCGCTGCTGCCGGTCGCCGCGCCGCCATTGCGCGCGCTGCGCGCTGTCGCCCATTTCGATGCGTGATGGCAGAGGATAGACCAGTAATGGCCGCTGTTCATCCTCGTGGCTGCGGCGGTAGGCGGTCGCACGGGTGACCAGCGCCTGCACGCCCTCCAGGCTTTGCCGGTTGGGCGTGAACACCACCACCAGCTTGCGCGGCAGCAAGGTCGTGCAGATGCCTGCGCTGTCGGTGCGGCCGGTGCGCGAATCGACCAGCACGTAGCGGAAATGCCGCGCCAGATTGTCGGCAAAGCAGCGGAACAGCGCCGGGCAGCTGTTGAACAGCTCATCCCAGTGCATCGCCGCCAGCCGCTCGCCGTAACTGTCGTCGAAGCGGCCGGCGCGCATCAGGTACAGCTGGCTGCTCTGGTCGACCCGGCTGACATACTGCTCCCAGCCGACGGCGGCCAGCACGTCGCGCGCCAGTTCCTCCTCGTCCAGCAGGCCCCCTGCCCCCTTGCCTCGGCGCATTAGTTGCTCGCGGCAAGCTTCGAACAATTCCAGCACGCCCGGCCCCTCGTCGTGGTGGTCGAAGTAGTGATGCAGGCCCGGCGCCTCCAGGTCCCAGTCGATCATCAATACCGGCGTGGTGGCGTTCTGTTGTCGCGCCAACAACACGGCGATATTGGACAGGGCCATCGTGCGCCCGGTCCCGCCCTTGTAAGAATAGAAGGTGACGACTTCGCCGGTTCCAGTCAACGGCGGCAGCGACAAGGCAGTGATGTCCATGGCAAACCTTTAGCGTGGGAAATGTGGAGGAGGATGGGCACGCCATTCAGGCGGGATCTCCGGCATGACAAAACGACCACAGTCATGCCCCGGCGGCGTGCATCGTTTTAGGTAGTGGTAATGCTCGGCAATGCGCAAGACAATTTTTTCTATGTCCGGCAGAAATTCGGGATTGGTTTTCAGATCGCCGCTGGCCAGCGTGTAGCGGGAAAAATCGACATACATGCCGGGCCCGGAAATTTGCGGCGGCAACCCGTCCGGGTGGCGGGTCATGATGACGGGGATGATCAGGTGGCTGGGCAGCGGATACCACTGCCTGCGTTCACTTTCAATAAGTTGCATTGCTGCAAACTCGCGGCGGGTGTAGGCGTGGGCTTCGTACTTCGGTGTATAAATCACAATCATGCAAGCACTCTCACACATGGCGCGCGCGATCTTTTGGTCCAGGTCGTCGCCGCCGCCAAGTTGTTCGCTATCAACAAAGAGTTCGTTCTCGTTGTCGAAGTGCGGCTCCAGGTAGCACTTGAGCGCTTCGACCAGGTCGTTCTTGAACTTGCTCATGTACGCGTGCTGGCCGTGTGCATAACTGAAAAAGCAGCCGTGACGGATAGTCATGACATCCTCCGTTGCTGCCCTACAGCGACGCAGCGTTTAACCAACTCTAACAATCGTCTCGACCGGCACTTTGTGCCAACGCAAACGTGCGGCAGGCCGAACTTTGCGCAAACCGGTGGCGGATTCAGGTATCATAAAAATCTAACGACCGTTCTATTTTTAAACCAAGGAGACCACCATGAAAGCTGTCGTATGTCAAAGCTGGGGATTGCCCGATACCCTCACCGTCCAGGAATTGCCCGATCCACAAGCCGGTCCGGGACAGGTCGTGATCGACGTCAAGGCGGCCGGCGTCAACTTTCCGGACGTACTCATCATCCAGGGCAAGTATCAATTCAAGCCGGAATTGCCTTTCGTTCCAGGCAGCGAAGTGGCCGGCGTGGTGCGCTCGGTTGCTGACGATGTGACAACTTTCAAGCCGGGCGACCAGGTCATCGCCTTCACTCCGACCGGTGGTTTTGGGCAACAACTAGTGGCGTCCGCGCAAGCCCTGGCGCCCATGCCGCCCGGCATGGATTTCGAGACGGCGGCGGCGATCACCCTCACCTACGGCACCTCGCATCATGCGGTGGTGGACCGTGCCGCGCTAAAAGCTGGCGAGACCATGCTAGTACTTGGCGCGGCTGGCGGTGTGGGGCTGGCTGCGATCGAGATCGGCAAAGCGCTTGGAGCCCGCATCATTGCTTGCGCCTCGACCGATGAGAAGCTGGAAGTGTGCAAGGCGCATGGCGCGGACGTGTTGATCAACTACAGCCGGGAGGATTTGCGCGAGGCGATCAAGGCGGCCACCGGCGGCAAGGGTCCGGACGTGATTTACGACCCGGTCGGCGGCCAATATGCGGAGCCGGCGTTCCGTTCGATCGCGTGGCGCGGGCGTTATCTGGTGGTGGGATTCGCCAACGGCGAGATTCCGAAACTGCCGCTCAATTTGACCTTGCTCAAAGGTGCGTCACTGGTCGGCGTGTTCTGGGGCGAGTTCGCCAAACGCGAACCGAAAGCCAACCTGGCCGGCATGCGTCAGTTGATGGGGTGGTTGCAGGAGGGAAAGATCAAGCCGCATATTTCGGGCCGGTACAAGCTGGAGGAGACGGCGCAGGCGCTCAACGATATGGCGGCCAGGAAGGTCACGGGCAAGATAGTAATCGTGCCCTAGCCGTTGTCGTCCCCGCGAAAGCGGGGATCCATGCACAGCTTGAGTTCCGGCATACTCAGCATAGATTCCCGCTTGCGCGGGAATGACCACGCTTGGTTTGGTACCAGAAGTTACTGATCGGAATTCTTGTTCTTGAAGAATTCAATGACTTCCGCCTGCTCGCGGGTGCGCTTGAAGGACGGCAAACTCTGCCAGATCCGCTTGCCGTAGGGCTTGGAAATCACCCGCGGATCGCACAACATCAGCACGCCGCGATCGCCTTCGTCGCGTATCAAACGACCGGCACCTTGCTTCAGGTTAATAATCGCCTCCGGCAAAGTGTGGTGCATGAAGCCGTTCTTGCCCTGTTTTTCCATCACTTCGATGCGCGCGGCCAGCACCGGATCGTCCGGCGGCGCGAACGGAAGCTTGTCGATAATCACCAAAGACAGCGCATCGCCGCGCACGTCGACGCCTTCCCAGAAGCTTTGCGACCCGATCAGCACGCCATTTCCCGCCTTGCGGAACTGATCGAGCAGCTCGGTGCGCCCCTTGTCGCCCTGGACAAACAACGGATATGGCAGGCCGCGCTTCTCGAATTCGTCGCGCAAACGCTCGGCGGCGCGCTTGACGGCGCGCAAAGTTGTGCACAAAAGGAAGGTTTTTCCGCCCGCTGCTTCGATGATCGGCAGCGCATGGTCCAGCACGGCATCGGTGTAGCCCATGGAATTCGGGTCCGGCAAGCCTTGCGGGACGTACAAAATCCCCTGCTGCTCGTAGTTAAACGGGCTCGGCCAAGTCTTCGACGGCTCGCCATCCAGTCCCATTTGCTCGGAAAAATGGCTGAAATCATTCTTCACGGCCAAGGTCGCGGAAGTGAAAATCCAGCTGCGCGGCACGCCTTCGCGCTGGCCGTTGAAGATCGGCGCGATCGATAAAGGCGTCTTGTGCAGCTGCAAGGACGACGCGTAAGCCTCGACCCAGAACACCGCCTCGGCGCCTTTTTCCACCCGCGCCTTGGGGTCGAATTTCCAATCTTTTAACTTTTGCGCCAGTTCCAGGCCGCGCTGGCGGCATTGTTCCAGCGTTTCCGCGCGGGCCGCCTGGGTTTCCAGCACCGCCAGCATGCCGTCCAGCTCGTCCTTGAGCGTCTGCAAGGCCGGGAAAAAGTCGCTCGACGGCGCGATCTGCGGCAGCGACAAGCGCACGATATCTTGCGGGAAAGTCAGGCGCAGGTCGCGCGCGGCCTTCTCCACCACCGTGACCACCTTGCCCCAGTCGGCGCCGTCGCGGGCGTTGGACAAGCCCTCGGCCAGCACATCGCGGCACAGTTCCAGCACTTGCGAGGTGGAAAACGTGTCGCCGAAGAACAAGGTGGCGGTGTCCGGCAGCTGGTGCGCCTCATCGAAGATCACGGTGTTGGCGGACGGCAGCAGCTCGGCGATGCCGGAATCCTTCAGCGCCACATCGGCGAAGAACAGGTGGTGATTGACCACCACCACATCGGCCTGCTGGGCCTCCTTGCGCGCCTTCATGACGAAGCAATCCTGGTAATACTGGCACTCGGCGCCCATGCAATTGTCGCGGGTCGAGGTCACCAGGTTCCAGATCAGCGCGTTTTCCGGCACGCGGGCCAGCTCGGCCTTGTCGCCGGAGCTGGTCATCTTCAGGAAACGCGAGATTTCGCGCAGGTGGCCGACGTCGTCGCGCGAGGTCATGCGGCCGTTCTGCAGCGTGCGTTCCAGGTGGTAATGGCAGACGTAATTCGAGCGGCCCTTGAGCAGCGCCACCGACACCGGCGCCTGCAAGGCGGCGCGCACGGTCGGGATGTCGCGCAGGAACAGCTGGTCCTGCAAGTTCTTGGTGCCGGTGGAAACAATGGTCTTGCCCCCCCACAACAGCGCCGGCACCAGGTAGGCGAAAGTCTTGCCCGTGCCGGTGCCGGCCTCGGCGATCAGCGTGGTCTGGTTGGCGATGGCGTCGGCCACCGCCTTGGCCATCTCGGTCTGCGAACGGCGCGGGCGGTACTCCCCCACAGCCGGACCCAACGGTCCACCGGCGCCGAACAGGCGTTCGACCTCGGCGTCATGTTTTCCGGGGGGCTGGTCGGGCGTGGCGCCGACTACGGCGGGGATGGTGTCGGCGGGCGTGGGAAGGTGGTCGGTCAAGGTAAGCTTAGTTGTGGCGCTGAACCGGACTCAGGCCGGAACGTCGGGCACTAATTGCATTTTCAGCAGAGTGATATGGTCTTTCAATTGCAGCTTGCGCTTCTTGAGGCGGCGCAATTGCAGCTGGTCGTGATGGCCGTCCAGCGTGAGCAGGTCGATGACCGCGTCCAAATCGCGGTGTTCGACGTCGAGTTCTATCAGACGACGCTGGATATCTTGTACATCAGTCATAATTCTCAGTCTTTACCCACACAAATAGTTTCACTGGAACAACAAAAGTATTGCAAACAAACTGCGACACGGTGCATAGTTTAATCTACGGCGGGCTTGCCGCCAACATAATGATCGCTCACCACCCTAGTAGGATACAGTGTCAACCATGAGCGCATACAAAATAGAAGCCGGCACGGCCCAACATATCGGAAACCGGTCCCAGCAAAACGACCGGGTGGCCCTGTACACGGCCGCCCAGGCGCCCGGCTACGTGATGGCGGTGCTGGCCGACGGCAACACCAGCGCCATCGGCTCGGACCAGGTGCTGTTGACCAGCAAACACTTGTTCGACGAAATGCGCGTCGGCGACACGCCCAGCATTCCGCGCCTGCAAGAATTGATGCGTAACATAGCCGAGGAAGCGCACCAGGTCATCAAGATGAACCCGATCGCCAAGACCGCCGAACCGCAAAGCGCGCTGGCGCTGATGGTGCTGACGCCGGCCGGCCAGGCGGTGTGGGCCCATGTCGGCGATGCCCGGGTGTACCGCTTCGAAGGCGAGACCTGCGCCATGCGCAGCAACGACGGCGCCTACATCGAACACCTGGTCCAGCAGGACAAGCTGCCGCTGGAAGCGGCCAAGCGGCACCGCAGTTCCAAGCTGCTCAACAACGCGCTGGGCAACAACTTCAAAGCGCCCTTCGTCACGGCCGGCTACCACGACGGCTTGCAGGCGGGCGATGCCTTCCTGCTGTGCTCGGACGGGCTGTGGCAATTATTCAAGGACACGGAACTGGCGGCGGCCGTGGCGCGCAACACGCCGCGCCAGGCGGCCGAACGCCTGATCAGCAAGGCCGGCGAACGCGCCCAAGGCAAGGGCGACAACTGTTCGATGGCCATCATCAAGCTGGTCGAGCAGCCCAAGGAAATTCCGAACTACACCATCCAGAAAATGCGCCGCGCGGTGTGATGCCGTCCAGCTAAACGAGGTCGTTCCCGCGAAGGCGGGAACCCATGGAACGCCTCTGAAGCAAACTCAGCATGGATTCCCGCCTGCGCGGGAATGACGCTGAATGGCATTGGCGCCAGGCTTAAAGCGCCGTCACTATTTCCTGGCGGAAGCTGCGGCAGCGGCCGCCTCGGCGGCTGCCGCCTTCTTCTTCTCGGACGCCTCGTGCGCGGCGCGCCTGGCCTCGCTTTCGGCCTTCTTCTTGGCTACCTGCGCCCGGCGTTTTTCCGACTCGGCTTGTTTCCGCGCGAACGCGGCGACATTGGCGGCGCGCTTGCCGGCGTCGGCCGCATCCTGCGCTGCCTGACGCTGGAGCTTGGCCGCATGCTCGGCCTCGCGGTCGACCACCTTGCCGCCGTTCGGCGCCGGGCGCGGCGTTTCATTGACGACCTTGGCTTCCTTGGGCGGCAGCGCAGCGCGTTGCGCCTCGTCTGCCGCATCCTTGCGGGCGCGCTCGGCCAGGTCGGCGTCGCGCTTCTCGACCGAGTCGGCGCGCTTGAAATGCTGGGCCTCCACCTCGGTGGCGCGCAGCTTGGCCAGCGCGGCGCGGCGCTTTTCCTTGGCCTGGTCCAGGCAGTGGTTGACGAAGAACTTGGTGTAGCAAACGCTCTCGCTGGCGGCGAATTCGTCTTGGACCACCAGACGGTCCTTGGCCACTTGCTCCAGCGTGGCGTTGGCCTGCGCGACCGAATGCGTCGGGCCGGCGGTCTGGGCTTGCACCGGCGCGGCCAGCGCCGCCAGGGCCGCCAGCGCGGCGAGCGCAATCATCTCACCCAACGGTTTCAAACTTGGTCTCATATTTTTTTCCTGTTGCATCACGCCAGCGCGCCGGCCGCGGCGCGCTGCTCCTTATCCATGTACTCGCGCGATTGCATCTCGACGATGCGCGACACCGTGCGGTGAAATTCGTTGGCCAGCGTGCCGTTGGTGTACAGCTCTTCCGGCTCCACCTCGGCCGACATCAGCAGCTTGACGCCCTGGTCGTAGAACACGTCGATCAGCCAGGTGAAGCGCCGCGCCTCCGACGACATCGCGGCCGACATCATCGGAATCCCGGACAATATCACGGTATGGAAGCGGCTGGCGATTTCCAGGTAATCGTTCTGCGAGCGGGGACCGCCGCACAGGGTGTTGAAGTCGAACCAGATGATGGTGCCGGCGCGGCGCAGCGCGCGGATTTCACGCGCCTCGATGCGCACCACCGGATCTTCGTCGGCGGTCTCGGCGATGCGGGCGTAGGCCTCGCGCAGCGCCTCGTCGGTATGGGCGTTGAGCGGCGTCAGGTAGGAATCGACCTGCTCCAGCGCGCGGCCGCGGTAGTCGACGCCGGCGTCGATGTTCATCACGTCCAGCTTGTCGTACAGCAGGGCGATGGTGGGCAGGATGCGGTCGCGGTGCAGGCCGTCCGGGTACAGCAGTTTCGGATCGTAGTTCGAGGTCATGATGAAGGACACGCCGTTGTCGAACAGTGCGCTCAACAGGTTGTACATGATCATGGCGTCGGCCACGTCCGAGATGTGGAACTCGTCGAAGCAGATCAAACGGTATTTCTTGGCGATGCGCTTGGCCACCTCGTCGAGCGGATTGGCGACGCCGGTCAGCTCGTCGAGCTGGCGGTGCACGCCGCGCATGAACTCGTGGAAGTGCAGGCGCGTCTTGCGCACCAGCGGCACCACCGAATAGAAGCTGTCCATCAGGAAGGACTTGCCGCGCCCCACCCCACCCCACATGTAGACGCCTTTCGGCACGCCGGGACGATTGATCAGCCGCTTGAACGTGCTGGAGCGCTGGCCCTTGTAGGCCACCCATTCGTCATAGCACAGTTGCAGGCGGTCGACCGCGCGCCGCTGGGCGGCGTCGGCCTTGAAATTGCGCTCTTGCAGCGCATGCTGATAAAACTCTTCGACGTTCATGTGTTCGATTCTTTGTGGCGGCGCGCAAAATAAAAACGGGCGGACCGCAGTCCGCCCGCAGTCCGCTTATGGGTCCTGCTTAGAAGTTCAGCGTGCGCTTGTCGATCGCCAGCGCCGCTTCCTTGGTCGCTTCCGACAGCGACGGGTGTGCGTGGCAGATGCGCGCGATGTCCTCAGCCGAAGCCTTGAACTCCATCGCCACCACCGCTTCGGAGATCAGCTCGGAAGCCATCGGTCCGATGATGTGCACGCCCAGGATTTCGTCGGTGGTCGCGTCGGCCAGGAACTTGACCATGCCCGAGGTGTCGCCCAGCGCGCGTGCGCGGCCGTTCGCCAGGAATGGGAAGGTGCCGGCCTTGTAGGCCACGCCGTCCGCCTTCAGCTGCTGCTCGGTGCGGCCTACCCACGCGATTTCCGGCGAGGTGTAGATGACCCAAGGGATGGTGTTGAAGTTGGTGTGGCCGTGCTGGCCAGCCATGCGCTCGGCGACGGCAACGCCTTCTTCTTCCGCCTTGTGCGCCAGCATCGGGCCGCGTACCACGTCGCCCACTGCCCAGACGCCTGGCAGGTTGGTCTTGCAGTCGTCGTCGACGGCGACGAAGCCGCGCTCGTCCAGCTTCAGGCCCACTTTGTCGGCGGCCAGGCCGTCGGTGTTCGGGGTGCGGCCGATCGAGATGATCAGCTTGTCGAACACGGCGCTCTGCGCTTCGCCCTTGGCGTTTTCGTAGGCCACGGTGACGTTGTCGGCGCCCTTGGTGATGGTGCCGATCTTGCAGCCCAGGTTGATGTTCAGGCCCTGCTTGGCGAACAGCTTGCCGGCTTCCCTGGCGATCTGCTCATCGACCGCGCCCAGGAACACAGGCAAGCCTTCCAGCACGGTCACTTCGGAACCCAGGCGGCGCCATACGGAACCCATTTCCAGGCCGATCACGCCGGCGCCGATCACGCCCAGCTTGGCAGGCACGCCTTCGATGGCCAGCGCGCCAGTGTTCGACAGGATCAGTTTCTCGTCGAACTCCGCGCCCGGCAGGGCACGGGCGTTGGAGCCGGTGGCGATGATCACTTGCTTGGCGTTGATGGTCTCGTTGGCGGGCGCGGAGATCGCCAGCGGGTAGCCGTCGGCGGTGGCGGCGCCGGCGAACGCTGCGCGGCCGTGGAAGAAGGTGACCTTGTTTTTCTTGAACAGGAACAGGATGCCGTCGTTGTTCTGCTTCACAACGGTGTTCTTGCGCTTGAGCATTTGCGGCAGGTTCAGCGACAGGCCGGCGACATCGATGCCGTGTTCCTTGAACGCGTGACCGGCGTGCTCGAAGTGTTCCGACGATTGCAGCAGCGCCTTCGACGGGATGCAGCCTACGTTGGTGCAAGTGCCGCCTGGGGCCGGGCCGCCCTTTTCATTTTCCCATGCGTCCACGCAAGCGACCGAGAAACCCAGTTGCGCTGCGCGGATCGCCGCGATGTAACCGCCAGGACCGGCGCCGATGACTACCACGTCAAATTGTTTACTCATTTTTTATTTTCCAATCAGTTCTCTTCTGGTACGAAAATCCATAACAGAATGTAGATGGCGAGTCCGAAGCCAAAGGTCAGCACAAACAGTACGAACAGCAAGCGCCAGATCCAGGATTCAACCCCGGTGATCTGGCCCAGCCCGCCACAAACGCCGCCCAGCCAGCGATCGGTGTTCGAGCGGCGCAATCGGGTGATGTCGTTGGCGATGCCGGAAGAGGCTTCCTGGTCCAGCAACCGGGCCTTGGCGGCGGCGAACTCTTCGTCCGACAGCGCGCCAGCCTGCTGCAATTCGTGCAAACGCTTGATTTCTTCAGATACGCTCATTGATGATCCTCGGAGATGAAACCCGCGAGCCTGGGGGCCGGGCCGCAGGGCCGGCGGGGCGTAGCCCCTATCCGGTCCCTGGGTCAGCCCCCGAACTGCCGGGGTCAAGCCTTATGAAATTACAGGTCCAGCAGCAGGCGTGCCGGATCTTCCAGCGCCTCTTTCATCGCGACCAGGCCCAGCACGGCTTCGCGACCGTCGATGATGCGGTGGTCGTAGGACATAGCCAGGTAGTTCATCGGGCGGATCACGATCTGGCCGTTTTCCACCACGGCGCGGTCCTTGGTCGCGTGCACGCCCAGGATGGCCGATTGTGGCGGGTTGATGATCGGGGTCGACAGCATGGAGCCGAAGGTGCCGCCGTTCGAGATCGAGAAGGTGCCGCCGGTCAGGTCGTCCAGGGTCAGCTTGCCGTCCTTGGCCTTGGCGCCGAATTCACCGATTTTCTTCTCGATGTCGGCGATCGACATCTGGTCGGCGTTGCGCAGGATAGGCACGACCAGGCCGCGTGGCGAACCGACCGCGATGCCGATGTCGAAGTAGCCGTGGTAGACGATATCGTTGCCGTCGACTGATGCGTTGATGATCGGGTATTTCTTCAGCGCTGCCACAGCCGCCTTGACGAAGAAGGACATGAAGCCCAGCTTGACGCCGTGCTCTTTTTCGAACTTGTCTTTATACTTGTTGCGCAGTTCCATGACCGGCGCCATGTTCACTTCATTGAACGTGGTCAGGATGGCGTTGGTCGATTGCGACTGGATCAGGCGCTCGGCGATACGTGCGCGCAGGCGGCTCATCGGCACGCGCTCTTCCGGACGTGCGCCCAGGCTGGCGACCGACGGCGCGGCAACTTGCTGCAGGGCTGGCTTGGCGGCAGCTGGCGCCAGGGCGGCAACGGCTGGCGTCGAAGGAGCGGAAGCGGCCAGGGCGTCGCCCTTGGTCACGCGGCCGTCTTTGCCCGAACCGGCGACATCGCCAGCGCTCAGGCCTTTTTCCGACAGGATCTTGGCGGCGGCAGGCATGGCCACGTCGCCTTTGGAACCGCCGGTTGCGGCTGCTGGGGCAGCGGCTGGTGCGGCAGCTGCTGGAGCGGCTGCTGCTGGAGCGTCTGCCGCGGCTGCTGGAGCGGCTGCTGCGGCGACGCCGTCAGTGTCGATAACAGCGATCAGTTCGTCAGCAACCACGGTGCTGCCGTCGCCCTTGATGATCTTGACCAGAACGCCGGCGGCTGGCGCCGGCAGTTCCAGAACGACTTTATCGGTTTCGATGTCAATCAGGTTTTCGTCGCGAGCGACTGCGTCGCCGACTTTTTTATGCCAGGTCAGCATGGTTGCTTCTGCTACCGATTCCGACAGCTGGGGGACTTTGACTTCGATTTGTGCCATGTAAAACTCCGTATATTTTATTGTTGCGGCGCCCCGCCGCGTAGCAGCAGGGCGCTCCGTCAAGTAAGTGCGATTATTTGGTCAGGCGTCGTGCGACCCGCACGACGCCTTGGACCTTTATTTCGTCAGAATAAAGCCTTTGAGCTTCGAGAACGCCGTCTCCAGCAGGTCTTTTTGCTGGGCGTAGTGCTTGTCGTAGTAGCCGACAGCCGGCGATGCCGACGCTGGGCGGCCGGCGTATGCCAGGCGCTGACCGGCGTCCATGCTCTCGAAGATGTTGTGCTGAATCTGGAACCATGGGCCCTGATTCTGCGGCTCGTCCTGCGCCCACACCACTTCCGCCAGGTTCGGGAACTTCTTCAGTTCGGCAGCGAACGATTTGTGCGGGAACGGATACAGCTGTTCAACGCGGATGATGGCGGTGTCGGTCTGGCCACGGGTCTTGCGTGCGTTGACCAGGTCGTAGTAGACCTTGCCCGAGCAGGCGACCACGCGCTTGACTTTCTTGGCGTCGATTTTCTCGTCGACTTCGCCGATCACGGTCTGGAACGCGCCCTTGGCCAGTTCGGTCAGCGCGGAACCTGCGTCCTTGTTACGCAGCAGCGACTTAGGCGTCAGGATCACCAGCGGCTTGCGGAACTGACGCACCATCTGGCGGCGCAGCACGTGGAAGATCTGCGACGCGGTGGTCGGCTGCACCACTTGCATATTGTTGTCGGCGCACAGCTGCAGGAAACGTTCCGGACGTGCGGACGAGTGCTCGGGACCCTGGCCTTCGTAACCGTGCGGCAGCATCATGACCAGGCCCGAAGCGCGGCCCCATTTCACTTCGCCGGAGCTGATGAACTGGTCGATGACCACTTGCGCGCCGTTGACGAAGTCGCCGAACTGGGCTTCCCAGATCGTCAGCGTGTTCGGCTCGGCGGTCGAGTAGCCGTATTCGAAGCCCAGCACCGCCTCTTCGGACAGCACGGAGTCGATCACGGTGAACGGCGCCTGGCCTTCGGCGATGTTCTGCAGCGGCACGTAGGTGCCTGCGTCCCAACGCTCGCGGTTCTGGTCGTGCAGCACGGCGTGGCGGTGCACGAAGGTGCCGCGGCCGGCGTCCTGGCCGGTCAGGCGCACAGCGTAGCCCGAAGCGACCAGCGATGCGTAGGCCAGGTGTTCGCCCATGCCCCAGTCCAGGTTCAGTTCGCCCTTGCCCATGTTGGCGCGGTCGCCCAGTACTTTCTCGACCAGCGAGTGGACCTTGAAGTTTTCCGGCACGGTGGTGATGCGGGTGGCCAGGCGCTTCAGTTCGGTCATCGGCACGGCGGTGTCGGCCGAGTCGGTCCATTTGCGGTTCAGGAACGGCAGCCAGTCGACCGCGTACTTGTTCTTGAAGTTGGAGATCACTGGATCGACGGTGTGCTTGCCGGCGTCCATCGCATCGCGGAAGGCCGCTTGCATCTGCTCGCCGCCATCGGCCGCGATCACGGTCTGCGCCACCAGCTTGTCGGCGTACAGCTTGCGGGTGCCTGGGTGGGTGCCGATCTTCTTGTACATCAGCGGCTGGGTCAGCGCCGGCGTATCTTGTTCGTTGTGGCCCAGTTTGCGGTAGCAGATGATGTCGACAACGATATCCTTCTGGAACTGCAGACGGTAGTCCATGGCGATCTGCGAAGCCAGCACCACGGCTTCAGGATCGTCGGCGTTCACGTGCAGCACCGGTGCCTCGATCATCTTGACGACGTCCGAGCAGTAGATGGTCGAGCGCGCATCGCGCGGGTCGGACGTGGTGAAGCCGATCTGGTTGTTGATGACGATGTGCACCGTGCCGCCCGTGCCGTAGCCGCGGGTCTGCGCCAGGTTCAGGGTTTCCATCACAACGCCCTGGCCTGCGAAGGCGGCATCGCCGTGCACCAGGATAGGCAGCACTTGCTTGCCCAGGGTGTCGCCGCGACGGTCCATGCGCGCCTTGACCGAACCTTCAACCACAGGGTTGACGATTTCCAGGTGCGACGGGTTGAACGCCAGCGACAGGTGGACCGGACCGCCGGCGGTCGAGATGTCCGACGAGAAGCCTTGGTGGTATTTGACGTCGCCGGCCGGCAGGTCGTCGCCGTGCTTGCCTTCGAATTCTTCGAACAGTTCCTTGGGCGACTTGCCCAGGGTGTTGACCAGCACGTTCAGGCGGCCGCGGTGGGCCATGCCGATAACGATCTCCTGCACGCCTTTTTCGCCGGCGCGCTGGATGATTTCGTCGATCGAGGCGATGAAGGTTTCGCCGCCTTCCAGCGAGAAGCGTTTCTGGCCGACGTATTTGGTGTGCAGGTAGCGTTCCAGGCCTTCGGCCGCGGTCAGGCGTTCCAGGATGTGCTTTTTCTTCTCGGCAGTGAAGCTCGGGGTCGAGCGGATCGATTCCAGGCGTTCCTGCAACCAGCGCTTTTCAGCCGGATCGGAGATGTACATGTACTCTGCGCCGATCGAACGGGTGTAGGTGTCGCGCAGGAAGTTCAGCAGGTCGCGCAGGGTCGCGGTTTCAGGGCCGAAGTAGGTGTTGCTGATGTTGAATACGGTGTCCATGTCCGCATCGGAGAAGCCGTAGAAGCTCGGCTCGAGCTCAGGAATCGACGGACGTTCCTGGCGTTGCAGCGGATCCAGGTTGGCCCAGCGGGAACCCAGGTAGCGGTAAGCGGCGATCAGCTGGGTCGCGGCGACGCGCTTGCGGCCCATTTCAGCGTCGGCGGAGGCAACCACGGTGCGGATCGGGCCGGCTTTCGCGCGTTCGGCGAAGGAGGCGATGACCGAAGCGTGAGCGACGTCTGGCTTATTGGAACCGTCGACGGCCGGCACGTGCTGCATGGCGTCGAAGTAGGCGCGCCAGTTGTCTGGCACGGAACCTGGATTGTTGAGGTACGCCTCGTACAGTTCTTCGACGTACGGTGCGTTCCCACCAAACAGGTAGGAATTGGACGTATATTGTTGCATCATCTTGCTCACCTTTCTTCGCGCTTCGCGAGGAATTAGCGGGTTAATCTAACCTTCCGCGACACGGCCTGACCGGTTAGCGGATTGCACATCAAGTTGTGGGGAAGGGCTATAGTTCTTCAGTACTACAAAAATCGGTCATTCAGGATAGCACCGGTATTGTATCCCAACAACCAATTCCGCGACAAAAAGCGTAACAAATGTTTCGGTACGGGTTTTCACTTAAACCGCATGGCTGCTCGGTTCGGGCGTAATGTTTCCATATCTTTAACGGCTTTTTGGGCCTGCGGTGGAGGTTGTAGAATAGCGCTTTCCGATCCCGCCCTCCCCTCATGCACACCTTAGAGCAGTTACGCGCCGGACAACTGGCCGGCGTCCAGCGCCTGCAAATGTCCTGCGGCCTGACCGAGTTTCCCAACGAGATATTCGCCCTGGCCGACACCCTGGAAATCCTGGACTTGTCGGGCAACGCCCTGTCCTCGCTGCCGGCCGATCTGCCGCGCCTGCACAAGCTGCGCGTGATTTTCTGCTCCGCCAACCAGTTCACGACGCTGCCGGCGGTGCTGGGCGCCTGCCCCGCTTTGACGATGATCGGCTTCAAAAGCAACCAGATCCGCGAAGTTCCGGCCGCCGCGCTGCCGCCGGACCTGCGCTGGCTGATCCTGACCGACAACCAGGTCGCGGAACTGCCGGCCGCCATCGGCCAGTGCATGCAACTGCAAAAGCTGATGTTGGCGGGGAACCAGCTGTGCACCTTGCCGTCCGAACTGGCCGCCTGCTCGCGACTGGAACTGCTGCGCATAGCCGCCAACCGGCTGGCCGAGCTGCCGGTCTGGCTGCTCGCCATGCCGCGCCTGTCCTGGCTGGCTTACGCCGGCAATCCTTTCTGCGCGGCGGACGAACTGGCCGCCGAAACCGGCGCCGGCATCGCCGGCATCGCGTGGGATCGTTTGCAATTCCAGCAGAAGCTGGGCGAAGGCGCATCCGGCGTGATCCACCAGGCCGCCCTGCGGCAGGGCGACGGCGAACGGGCCGTGGCCGTCAAGATGTTCAAGGGCGCGGTCACCAGCGATGGCCTGCCGCGCTGCGAGATGACGGCCTGCGTGAGTTCGGGCGAACATCCCAATCTGATCCCCGTGCTTGGCGAAGTGTCCGATCATCCGGAGGGCGCGAAAGGCTGCGTGATGCCGCTGATCGATCCCGGCTTCGGCAACCTGGCCGGCCCGCCCAGCCTGGACAGCTGCACCCGCGACACCTACCCGGACGGCAAGCGTTTCAGCCCGGCGGAATTATTCGGCATCGCCGGCGGCATTGCTTCGGCAGCACGCCACCTGCATGAGCGAGGCATCATGCATGGCGACCTGTACGGCCACAACATCCTGCATTGCGGCCAGGGCCGCAGCCTGCTGGGCGACTTCGGCGCGGCCTCGCTGTTCGCGCCGGGTGCGCCGCACGCGGCCGGCCTGCAACGGCTGGAAGTACGGGCCTTCGGCCATTTGCTCGATGAGTTGATGGCGCGCTGCGAACTGCCGGCCGCGCAGCAGGCGGCGCTGGCGAAACTGCAAGCAGCCTGCGTTCAAACCGATCCCGCCGCCCGGCCGTCGCTGGCCGATGTCGAACAGCGGATGATGGCGCTTCAAGTTTAACGCGGCGTGGCGTGGCCCAGCCATGCCGGGTCGCGGGCGAACCAGTCCAGCAGGAAGTCCAGCATCGCCCGCAGCGCCGGCGACATGTGCTGGCGCGAGGTGTAGATGCCGTAGATGCCCATCTGCTGCGGCACGTAGTCCGGCAGCAGCGCCACCAGCCGGCCTTCGGCGATCAGCGGCGCCGCGCTGTACCAGGGTTGCAGCGCGATGCCGGCGCCCTCCTCGGCCGCCTTCAGCAAAATCAAATCCTCGTTGGCCGACAGGTTGCCGCTGACCGGCACCGACACCGCCTCGCCATCGCGGTCCGTGAACTGCCACAGGCTCTTGCCGAAATACGTGTAGGTCAGGCAGTTGTGCACGGCCAGGTCTTCGGCCCGCAGCGGCATGCCGCGTTCTGCCAGGTAGGACGGCGCCGCGCACACCACCGAATCGCACCAACCCAGCTGGCGCGCGATCAGGTTCGGTTCCAGCGCGTTGGTGATGCGCAGCGCCAGGTCGATACGCTGCTCGACCAGATTGACGGCGCGGTTATTCATCTGCAGGTCGACCGCCGTGCGCGGGTAGCGCTTCAGGAAGGCCGTGACGGCGATCGCCAGCGCGGCCTGCGCCAGCGATTGCGAACTGGTGATACGCAGCAGGCCTTGCGGCGTATCGGCATCGGCGCCGCTGCTCACTGCCATCGCATCGGCCAGCTCCAGCATGCGGCGGCAGCGCGCCAGCGTGAGGTCGCCGGCGTCGGTCAGGCTAAGGCGGCGCGTGCTCCGGTGCAGCAGGCGGGCGCCGGCCCACTCCTCCATCTCGGCCAGATAGCGCGTGACCATGGCGCGCGACATGTCCAGCGCCTCGGCCGCCGCGATCATGCTGCCGCGCTCGGCGATGCTGACGAAAACCTGCGCCGCAGTGATCCTGTCCATCTATTCGTCCGATTTATGCAATTAATAGCTGCAGATTACCCTATTTTTCTATCGGATAAAGAAATTTAAGATGGTGTCACTTCAACTCCACACGAAAGACCATCATGATCAAGCAAAGCCTGTTGTCCGCCGCCCTCGCCGCCACCGTTGCCGGCGCCACCGCCGCACCGCTGACACTGGAAGTGTTCAATCCGGGCGAAGCGGCCATCTTCCCGGTCGCCTCGGTGATCGTCAGCGGCGCCAAGGATGCGGTGCTGATCGACGCCCAGTTCTCGCGCGGCGAAGCGCTCAAGCTGGTCGAGCGGATCCGCGCCGGCGGCAAGCACCTGACCACGGTCTACGTCAGCCATAGCGACCCGGACTTCTACTTCGGCCTGGACGTGATCCACGCCGCCTTCCCGGACGCGAAGATCGTCGCCACGCCGCAAACCATCGCCGGCATCGAGAAGAAGAAGGACGCCAAGGTGGCGTTCTGGGGACCTATCCTGAAAGACAACGCGCCGAAGAGCATCATCGTGCCGCAGCCGCTGCAGGGCGACACCATCAAGCTGGAAGGCCAGACCTTGAAGATCGAAGGCCTGAAAGGCGCGACGCCGGAACGCAGCTACGTGTGGATCCCGTCGATCAAGGCGGTGGTGGGCGGCGTGGTGCTGTTCAACGAACTGCATGTGTGGACCGCCGATACGCAAACGGCTGAGTCGCGCAAGCAGTGGCTGGCGACCCTGGACGGCGTCGCCGCGCTGAAGCCGGCCACCATCGTGCCGGGCCACTTTAAGCAAGGCGCCGCGCTGACGCCGGACAGCATCGCCTTCACCCGCGACTACCTGGTGCGCTTCGAAGCCGAGACGGCCAAGGCAGCCAACTCGGCCGCGCTGATCGCCCGCATGAAGGAGCTGTATCCGAACGCCGGCCTGAACGGCGCGCTGGAAACCAGCGCCAAGGTCGCCAAGGGTGAAATGAAGTGGTGATGTAAAAAGCGCGGTAGAACTAGACAAATGCATCTAGATATTTTATTCTAGATGCATTGTCCCGCATTCCATCACCATCATGACCACTGCCCCACCGAAGCCCACCCCGTCCGAACTGGAAATGCTGCGCCTGTTATGGCAAAGCGGACCGGCGACCGCCAAGCAGGTGCACCAGGCGGCGCTGGAGGCGCGTCCCGACATGAACTACGCGACGGTGCTGCGGCTGCTGCAGGTGATGCACACCAAAGGCCTGCTGACCCGCGACGAAAGCCAGCGCGCCCACGTCTACGCGCCGGCGCAGGAGCAGGATTCGCTGCAAACCAATCTGCTGAAAGAGCTGATCCAGAAAGCCTTCTCCGGCTCCGGCAAGGCGCTGGTGCTGGCCGCGCTGCGCGGCGGCCATGTCAGCAAGAAGGAACGCGAGGAAATCCAGGCGCTGCTGGATCAGGAGAAATAGAGCGGGGGTCAAGTCTGACATTCGGACACAAGCTCAACCTTATCGTCTCGCTACGGCTAAGACCGTGTCCGAATGTCAGACTTGACCCTCCGTTGCTTTCTACTACAATGAGGCCCCATTCATCGGAGCCTTACTCATGATCAGCCGCTTCAACCACTGGCCCGAACGCCCTCACCCCGTCATCGCCGTCATGCTCGCGCTGGCCATTTGCGCCGTGCCCATCCTGCTGCCGCACTTCCGCCTGCAGGATTTGCCGGCCAATCTGTTCGCCTATTTCGCTTGCCTGATCGTGGCCTATCCGGTCGCGGCGCTGCTGCGCCACCGGGTCACCAGCCTGCCATCGATCTGGGCGATCGCCATGGTGCTGTTGCTGGGCGCTTGCCTGTATCACACCAATATCATCGCGGACACCGCCAACCTGCCCTGGCCGCAGCGCCAGCAGGTGGTCATCGACAAATTCCTGTTCAACCTGCCGCAGGCGACGCTGGGCGTGCTGGTCTGGTGGCTGCTGGTGGTGCGGCCTGACCGCCGCCAGCCGCAAGCCGAATCCGACGCATAAAAAAACGGGCCGAAGCCCGTTTTCTATTTGACGCAAAGACCGGCGATCAACGCTGGTCCAGCGGCTTGACGTCGCGCGTCGTCGAACCGACGAACAGCTGGCGTGGACGGCCGATTTTCTGTTCCGGATCGGCGATCATTTCGTTCCACTGGGCGATCCAGCCGATGGTGCGGGCCATGGCGAAGATACCGGTGAACAGCGACACCGGAATGCCCAGCGCCGATTGCACGATGCCCGAGTAGAAGTCGACGTTCGGGTACAGCTTGCGCGAAACGAAGTACTCGTCGTTCAGTGCAATCTTTTCCAGTTCCATCGCCAGCTTGAACAGCGGATCGTCTTGCAGGCCCAGCTCTTCCAGCACTTCGTAGCAGGTTTCGCGCATCAGTTTTGCACGCGGGTCGAAGTTCTTGTACACGCGGTGACCGAAGCCCATCAGCTTGACGCCGGAGTTCTTGTCTTTCACCTGAGCGATGAAGGCAGGAATGTTCTCGACGGTGCCGATTTCCTTCAACATGTTCAGTGCCGCTTCGTTGGCGCCGCCGTGGGCAGGGCCCCACAGGCAGGCGATACCGGCAGCGATACAGGCGAAGGGATTCGCGCCCGACGAACCGGCCAGACGGACGGTCGAGGTCGATGCGTTCTGCTCGTGGTCCGCGTGCAGGATCAGGATGCGGTCCAGCGCGCGCACCAGCACGTCGTTGACCTTGTATTCTTCGCACGGATTGCCGAACATCATGCGCATGAAATTGGCGCTGTACGACAGGTCGTTGCGTGGGTACACGAACGGCTGGCCGATCGAGTATTTGTACGCCATCGCCACCAGGGTAGGCATCTTGGCGATCAGGCGGATGGCCGACACTTCACGGTGCTTGGCATCGTTGATGTCCAGCGAGTCGTGGTAGAACGAGGCCAGCGCGCCGACGGTGCCGACCAGCACCGACATCGGGTGGGCGTCGCGGCGGAAGCCGCGGAAGAAGAATTGCATCTGCTCGTGGACCATGGTGTGCTTGGTCACGGTTTCCACGAATTCGGCTTTCTCGACCTTGTTCGGCAGTTCGCCGTTCAGCAGCAGGTAGCACGATTCCAGGAAGTCGGCGTTCACGGCCAGCTGCTCGATCGGGTAGCCGCGGTACAGCAGCTCGCCCTTGTCGCCGTCAATGTAGGTGATCGACGAATTGCATGCCGCGGTCGACATGAAGCCCGGATCGTAGGTGAACTTGCCGGTGCCGGCGTACAGTTTGCGGATGTCGATCACGTCGGGACCGACGGTGCCCTTGTAGATCGGGAATTCTACCGATGGGCTGCCATCGGAAAACGATAGGGTGGCTTTGTTATCAGAGGTGTTCATGGACTCTTCCTTCTTGGAGAGATGCGGCAAATAAAAAAAACGAAATTTTTCTGGGTGTGTCTTTACGCGCGACGCAGTCGCTGCAGCAGTGCGTGCACATGCGGCAAATCGACCTCGCCTTCGGGCTCCTTGCGGGCCAGTACCAGATCCATCAGGTCATTGTCCGACAAATCGAGGAGCCGCGTGAACGCGTCCACTTCTTCGTCGGTCAATTCGGTTTCATGCGCATCGAGAAAACGGGTCAGGATAATGTCGTTTTCCAGCAGGCCCCGGCGGGAACGCCACCGCAGGCGCGCTCGGTTGGCGGGGTCGGCCTGATGCGCTGAGCTGTTCGGTTCAGTCATATGGATGTGCTACTTTATACGAAAACGGGCGACGAGGCCGCCGCCCGTGTGGTGCCGCTTAGATCGCGCGGCGGACCATCAATTCCTTGATCTTGCCGATCGCCTTGTTCGGGTTCAGACCCTTGGGGCAAACGTCGACGCAGTTCATGATCGAGTGGCAACGGAACAGGCGGTACGGATCTTCCAGGTTGTCCAGGCGCGCGCCGGTGGCTTCGTCGCGCGAGTCGGCGATGAAGCGGTAGGCTTGCAGCAGGCCGGCCGGGCCGACGAACTTGTCCGGATTCCACCAGAACGATGGGCACGACGTCGAGCAGCAGGCGCACAGGATGCACTCGTACAGGCCGTCGAGCTCTTCGCGCTCGGTCGGCGATTGCAGGCGCTCTTTTTCAGGACGGATGGTATCGTTGATCAGGTAAGGCTTGATCGAATCGTACTGCTTGAAGAACTGGGTCATGTCGACGATCAGGTCGCGGATCACCGGCAGACCCGGCAGCGGGCGCAGCACGATAGGCTCGCTCAGCTCGTTCAGGTTGGTGGTGCAGGCCAGGCCGTTCTTGCCGTTGATGTTCATCGCGTCCGAACCGCACACGCCTTCGCGGCACGAGCGGCGCAGGGCCAGCGAGTCGTCCACGTCCGATTTAATCCGCTGCAGTGCGTCGAGCAGCATCTTGTCGGTGTCCTTCAGCTCGACCGTCACGTCCTGCATGTACGGCTTGGCGTCCTGGTCCGGATCGTAACGATAAATTTTCAGTTTGAGAGTGCGTGCCATGTTCTAGCCCTTAGAAAGTACGTGGTTTCGGTTTGAAGGTATCAACCGTCAATGGCTTGGTAACGACCGCTTTGTATTCCAGTCGGTTGCCTTCCGAATACCACAGGGTGTGCTTCATCCAGTTGTCGTCGTCGCGGTGCGGGAAATCGTTGTGGGCGTGGGCGCCGCGCGATTCCTTGCGGGCCACGGCCGACGTGATCGTCGCTTTCGCGGTTTCGATCAGGTTGTCCAGTTCCAGCGCTTCGACGCGCGCGGTGTTGAACACCATGGACTTGTCCTTGAACGAGACGTGCTTGCGACGCTCGTCCAGCACCATGATTTCCTTGGCGCCCTGGGTCAGCATTTCGTCGGTACGGAACACGCCGCAATACTTCTGCATCGTGGCGCGGATGTCGTTGGCGACGCCCTGCACTTTTTCCGAGCCGGTCGAGGTTTCCAGCTTGTTCAGGCGGCCCAGTGCGAAGTCGGCGGCGTCCTTCGGCAGAGGCTTGTTCTCTTTCTGCTTCAGGTTGGAGGCGACCACGTGGTTGCCCGCGGCGCGGCCGAAGACCAGCAGGTCCAGCAGCGAGTTGGTGCCCAGGCGGTTGGCGCCGTGCACCGAGACGCAGGCGCATTCGCCGATCGCGTACAGGCCGCCCACGACCTTCTGCGTACCGTCGGCGCCAGGCGTGACGACCTGGCCGTGGATGTTGGTTGGAATACCGCCCATCTGGTAGTGGATGGTTGGCACGACCGGGATCGGTTCCTTGGTCGCATCGACGTTGGCGAACTTGTGGCCGATTTCCAGAATCGACGGCAGGCGCTTGGCGATGGTGTCGGCGCCGATGTGGCGCAGGTCCAGCATGACGTGGTCCTTGTTCGGACCGCAGCCGCGGCCTTCCTTGATCTCCTGGTCCATCGAGCGCGACACGAAGTCGCGCGGCGCCAGATCCTTCAGCGTCGGCGCGTAGCGCTCCATGAAGCGTTCGCCTTCGGAGTTGATCAGGATACCGCCCTCGCCGCGCACACCCTCGGTGATCAGGACGCCCGCGCCGGCCACGCCGGTCGGGTGGAACTGCCAGAACTCCATGTCCTGCAGCGGCAGGCCGGCGCGTGCCGCCATGCCCATGCCGTCGCCGGTGTTGATGAAGGCGTTGGTCGACGCGGCGAAGATGCGGCCTGCGCCGCCGGTGGCGAAGATCGTGGTCTTCGCTTCCAGGATCATCGTTTCGCCGGTTTCCATTTCCAGTGCCACCACGCCGACCACGTCGCCTTCGGCGTCGCGGATGATGTCGATCGCCATCCACTCAACGAAGAAGTGGGTGCGGGCGCGGACATTGCGCTGGTACAGGGTGTGCAGCAGCGCGTGGCCGGTACGGTCGGCCGCGGCGCAGGCGCGCTGCACGGCTTTCTCGCCGAAGTTGGCGGTGTGGCCGCCGAACGGACGCTGGTAGATGGTGCCGTCAGGGTTGCGGTCGAACGGCATGCCGAAGTGTTCCAGCTCGTAGACGACCTTCGGTGCTTCGCGGCACATGAATTCGATCGCATCCTGGTCGCCCAGGTAGTCGCCACCCTTGACGGTGTCGAACATGTGCCAGAACCAGTTGTCTTCCGCCATATTGCCCAGCGATGCGCCGATGCCGCCCTGCGCCGCCACGGTGTGCGAGCGGGTAGGGAAAACTTTCGACAGCACCGCCACGTTCAGACCGGCTTCAGCCAGTTGCAGGGATGCGCGCATGCCGGAGCCGCCGGCGCCGACGATTACCGCGTCAAAGCGGCGGGTAGGGATTGCAGATTTAATAGCTGCCACGATTACACACTCCAGAGTATCTGTACCGACCAAACGGCACAAGCGACCAACCACAGGATGGTGGCGATTTGCAGGGTCAGGCGAAGGCCGACGGCTTTGACGTAGTCCATCCAGATGTCGCGCACGCCGATCCAGGCGTGGAAGAACAGGCCGAACAGGGTCACTGCGCTGATCAGCTTGAACCATTGCTGCGCGAACAGGCCAGCCCAGCCTTCATACGTGAAGTTCTGGCCGGTCAGGAAGGAAATCAGCAGGATGGCGGTGTACAGCACCATCATGACGGCGGTCACGCGTTGTGCCAGCCAGTCGCGCATGCCGTAGCCGGCGCCGACCACCAGGCGTTTTGGACCAATATTGTTATTTGCCATCTCAGAAAACTCCAAACAATTTGAGGGCGACGATCGCGGTCAGCGTCAGGCTGACGACCAGCACGCCGACGGACGATTTGCGGGCGGAATCCTTGTCCAGGCCGATGTGGGCATCCATCACCAGGTGGCGTACGCCAGCGCAGAAGTGATGCATATAACCCCAGACCAGGGCCAGGATGATCAGTTTGACCAGCGGGTAGGAAACAATCCCCTGGTAGTAGGCGAAGGAGATCTCGGAGCGCAAGCTCTGCTCCAACAGATAGAGCACGAAAGGCAGCAGTGCAAACATCATGAAGCCGCTGATGCGGTGCAGGATGGATACAATACTCGCCAAAGGCATGCGGTAGTTGGACAATTCGGTAACATGAATGTTACGGAACTCCGGCCGTTCTTTTTTTGGGGTTTCCCTTACGGCTTCTGACATAACAAGACCTCCTAAGCTTAAACAAAAATATCGAGACTGCGATTTTCGCCGATTTTCGCACTCATAACCAATATCTATTGTTACATATAACTAAAATAGTGTTTGGCAACACTAAGCGGCGGCTACTTTCCGTAGCTCAACGTATTATCAGCGCAACAATGCTACCGGGGTGTGACGGCGCCCTGCTTACGCTTCCTGAAGCGGGTTTCTTGGTGCTCCAGGGTCTCCTCAATTCAACTCGTTGTGATAGTGATGGCGTTCCGTGGAGTACAAGCCGCGGCGCAATTCCACCGCCTTGTCCCCATAGGTGAACGACACACGCTCGGACGCCAGCAGGGGCGTATTGACGGGAATATGCAGCAATTCGGCATCGTCGGCGCCGGCGCAGACGGCGCGGATCTTCTCCGTCGCGCGTATCATGCGGGTGCCGAACTCGGATTCGAACAGGCCGTACATCGGGCCCTTGTATTCAACCAGGCGCTCGGCGGTCAGTCCCTTGAAGGTCATGCCCGGCAGCCACAGCTCCTCGACGATGGTCGGCAGGCTGTCGAACGATTGCACGCGCTTGATGAAGATGACGGCGTCGCCGGACTTCAGGTCGAGCAGGCGCGCCACGTCGGCCGGCGCGCGCATGCGCTTGACTTCGATGAATTTGCTTTCGGGGTAGTGCGGCACGCCTTCGTCGGGCATCAGGCGCAGGAAGCGGAAATGGGCGCGCGCCTCATGGTGGGTGGAGACGAAGGTGCCCTTGCCCTGCTTACGCATGACCAGGTTTTCCGCCGCCAGCTCGTCGATCGCCTTGCGCACCGTGCCCTGGCTGACTTTGAAGCGGTTGGCCAGCTCCACCTCGCTGGGGATCAATTCACCCGGCTTCCACTCGCCCGATTGCAGGCTTTGCGTGATCAGCGCCTTGATTTGCTGGTACAGTGGGGAGAAAGTCGGCGACGGCGCGGCCGCGGAGCCCGCAGACGGTCCGGCAGCCCCGCCGTTGCTGACGGCAGTGGAATTGCTGTTCGGATTGGGCGGGACTGAATTCATAGACCAAGATTTCACCACAAATGCCCGGTGCCGTCCAGCAAAAACAAGCAATAACTTATCTGTCTTATATAAGACATAAGATAGGATTGACAGATGCCTGCCACACGCCTACACTCCCCGGCGAGACGCATTAGCTATCGCCTCGGCAACCATTCTAAGCGCTCAATTTGCAGTATGATTACGATTTCCCGGACCGGCACCGGTCCAGCTTCGAGAACGTTTTAATTCCCACTTTGGAGATTCATCATGGCTAAAACCCCAATGCGTGTTGCTGTCACCGGCGCCGCCGGTCAAATCGGTTACGCTCTGCTGTTCCGCATCGCCAATGGCGACATGCTGGGCAAAGACCAACCAGTCATTCTGCAATTGCTGGAAATCGCCGACGAGAAAGCCCAGAAAGCACTCAAGGGCGTCATGATGGAAATCGACGACTGCGCCTTCCCGCTGCTGACCGAGATGACCGCCCACTCCGACCCGATGACCGCCTTCAAGGATGTCGACGTCGCCGTGCTGGTTGGCGCCCGTCCACGCGGTCCAGGCATGGAACGCAAGGACCTGCTGGAAGCGAACGCCCAGATCTTCACCGTGCAAGGCAAGGCACTGGATGCCGTCGCATCGCGCAACGTCAAAGTACTGGTGGTCGGCAATCCAGCCAACACCAACGCCTACATCGCCATGAAATCGGCGCCTTCGCTGCCGGCCAAGAACTTCACCGCCATGCTGCGCCTGGACCACAACCGCGCGCTGTCGCAAGTGGCCGCCAAGACCGGCACCGCCGTCAAGGACATCGAGCAGCTGTGCGTATGGGGCAACCACTCGCCGACCATGTACGCCGACTACCGTTTCGCCAGCGTCAACGGCAAAGCTGTCAAAGACCTGATCAACGACCAGGAATGGAACGCCAACACCTTCCTGCCAACCGTCGGCAAGCGCGGCGCAGCGATCATCGAAGCGCGCGGCCTGTCGTCGGCTGCTTCGGCCGCCAACGCAGCGATCGACCACGTGCATGACTGGGTACTGGGCACCGCCGGCAAGTGGACCACGATGGGCGTTCCTTCGGATGGTTCGTATGGCATCCCTGAAGGCACCATGTTCGGCTTCCCTGTGACCACCGAAAACGGCGAATACAAAATCGTCCAGGGCCTGGAAATCGACGCGTTCTCGCAAGAGCGCATCAACATCACCCTGAAAGAACTGACCGAAGAGCGCGAAGGCGTCAAGCACCTGCTGCCAGCCTAAGTTCTGACACCACCCGCAAGTGGAACCGGTTAAACCACCGATCCGCCGCACCCGCCGCGCTGCCGAGAGCAGCGCGGTGTCTGTATCTACTCAAGATTCCCGCATGCACCCATCCGAGGTTTTATTCCAGGGCAATCGCCAGCCGCTGCTGCTGCCGGCCTGCGACCACTACGCCGGCTCCGAAAAGCTGATGCGCAAATCGATCGCCCTGCAACAAGAGCTTGGCCCCCTGTTCGACATCACCCTCGATTGCGAGGACGGCGCCAGCGCCGGCAACGAGCAAGCCCACGCCCGCCTGGTGGCGGAACTGCTGCTGTCGGACGACAACAAATTCAACCGCATCGGCGCCCGCGTGCACGATGTCGCCAGCCCCTATTTTGAGCAAGATGTCGGGATCATCTGCGCCGCCGCCCAGCGCCTGGCCTATATCGTGCTGCCCAAGGTGCACGGCGCCAAGGAAGTGGCGGCCGCCATCAAGCTGATCAACACCCACGCCGCCAAGGCCGGCCGCAAGGACCTGCCGGTGCACGTGCTGATCGAAACCCACGGCGCGCTGCGCGAAGCCTACGACATCGCCGCCCTGCCCCAGGTGCAGTGCCTGTCGTTCGGCATCATGGATTTCGTCTCCGCGCACTACGGCGCGATTCCCGCCAACGCGATGCGCACGCCGGGCCAGTTCACGCACCCGCTGGTGGTGCGCGCCAAGCTGGAGATCGCCGCCGCCTGCCACGCGCACGGCAAGGTGCCGTCGCATAACGTCACCACCGAGATCAAGGACACGGCGGTCGCCGCCAACGATGCCCAGCGCGCCGCCGCCGAATTCGGCTACACGCGCATGTGGAGCATCCACCCGAACCAGATCAAACCAATTATCAAGACCTTCACGCCGCGCCTGTCCGAGGTCAGCGAGGCGGCCGCCATCCTGCTGGAAGCAGAGGCGAAGCAATGGGGGCCAATTTCCCAAAACGGGCGCTTGCATGACCGTGCAAGCTACAGATACTATTGGACCGTTTTACAGCGCGCCAAGCTGGCCGGGCTGAGCTTGCCCGAGTCCGCCACCACGCTGATCAACGGCAGCCCCACCGACCCCACACTGGAAACACCATGATGTCCATCTCCAAACTACTCCTCGCTTGCAGCTTCGCGCTAGCCTCCATGACCCTGGCCGCCGGCGCGCAAGCGCAGACCACCGCGCCAGCCAAGAAATCCGTCAAGAAGGCAGGCAAATCCAAGGCCGTCGCCAAGCCTGTCGAAACCAAGGTGCCGGATGAAGACGCCGACGAGCCTAACGTGGCCGATGCGGCAGTGACCGAGTTCGACTGCGAGCTGGGCAACAAGATCACGGTCTACGCCAACGCCAAAGACGAAGCGCACATCGCGCTGCGCTGGAAGAAGCGCCTGCACCGCCTGACGCGCGTGGGCACCACCACCGGCGCGCAGCGTTTCGAGAACCACTTGTACGGCCTGATCTGGATCGGTATTCCGGCCAAGGCCATGCTGCTGGACTCCAAGCGGAATCGCCAGCTGGCCAACGAGTGCCGCGACGCCGAGCAACGGAAACCGGCAGCCCCGAGCGCGACGGAGCCGACCAGCACCAAGATCACGATTCAGTAATACCGTTTTCAAGTTCCAAAGGGGCGCGCCGGCACGGGCGCCAGCACCACGGTTTTAACTTCAATAATAGACGATACCCACGAAGGAGAGGTCATGTCCCGCAACACTCTGAACACGCTTAAGGATTTCAACATTTCCGGCAAAAAGGGCAAGTTCTACTCCCTGCCAGCCCTGGAAAAGAGCCTGGGCGCCAAAATCTCCCGCCTGCCGGTATCGATCCGTGTTGTGCTGGAATCCGTGCTGCGTAACTGCGACGGCAAAAAGGTCACCGAAGAACACGTCAAGCAGCTGGCCAACTGGGGCGCGACCGCCGACCGTACCGACGAGATCCCGTTCGTGGTCGCCCGCGTGGTGCTGCAGGACTTCACCGGCGTGCCACTGCTGGCCGACCTGGCCGCGATGCGCAACGTCGCCTACAAGATGGGCATCAACGCCAAGAAAATCGAACCGCTGGTCCCGGTTGACCTGGTGGTCGACCACTCGGTCACCATCGACCACTTCCGTGAAAAAGGCGCGCTGGACCTGAACATGAAGCTGGAATTCTCGCGCAACAACGAGCGCTACCAGTTCATGAAGTGGGGCATGCAAGCCTTCGACACCTTCGGCGTCGTGCCTCCTGGCTTCGGCATCGTCCACCAGGTCAACCTGGAATACCTGGCGCGCGGCGTGCACAAGACCGCTGACGGCGTCTATTACCCGGACACCCTGGTCGGCACCGACTCGCACACCACCATGATCAACGGCATCGGCGTGGTCGGCTGGGGCGTGGGCGGCATCGAGGCGGAAGCCGGCATGCTGGGCCAGCCAGTCTACTTCCTGACCCCGGACGTGATCGGCGTGAACCTGACCGGCATCCTGCGCGAAGGCTGCACCGCGACCGATCTGGTGCTGACCATCACCGAACTGCTGCGCAAGGAAAAAGTCGTCGGCAAGTTCGTCGAGTTCTTCGGCGAAGGCACCGAGACGCTGTCGCTGACCGACCGCGCCACCATCGCCAACATGGCGCCTGAATACGGCGCGACCATGGGCTTCTTCCCGGTTGACGACGCCACCATCGAATATTTCGAAGGCACCGGCCGCACCAAGGACGAAATCGCCGCATTCGCCGCCTACTTCAAGGCCCAGGGCCTGTACGGCGTGCCCAAGGCCGGCGACATCGACTACACCCGCGTGGTGGAACTGAACCTCACGAGCGTTACTCCTTCCTTGGCCGGTCCTAAGCGTCCACAGGATCGTATCGAAATCGGCAACGTGAAGAACAACTTCACCGAACTGTTCTCGAAGCCGACCACCGACAACGGCTTCAACAAAAAAGCCGAAGACCTGAACAAGACCTACACCACCACCAACGGCGTGAACGTGAAAAATGGCGACGTGCTGATCGCTGCGATCACCTCGTGCACCAACACCTCGAACCCGAGCGTGCTGCTGGCCGCCGGCCTGCTGGCGAAGAAAGCTGTCGAAGCCGGCCTGACCGTCGCTCCGCACATCAAGACTTCGCTGGCGCCGGGCTCGCGCGTCGTGACCGAGTACCTGACCGCCGCCGGCCTGCTGCCATACATGGAGCAACTGGGCTTCGGCGTGACCGCCTACGGTTGCACCACCTGCATCGGCAACGCCGGCGACCTGACCCCGGAACTGAACGCCGCCATCAGCAACAACGATATCGTCGCTTCGGCCGTGCTGTCCGGCAACCGCAACTTCGAAGCGCGGATCCACCCGAACATCCGTTCGAACTTCCTGGCGTCGCCACCGCTGGTGGTGGCCTACGCCATCGCCGGCAACATGACCGTCGACCTGATGACCCAGCCAGTTGGCAAGGGCAAGAACGGCAAGGACGTGTACCTGGGCGACATCTGGCCGACCTCGAAAGAGATCGCCAAGCTGATGAAGTTCGCGATGAACTCGAAAGTGTTCAAATCGAACTACGCCGACGTCAAGGGCAACCCAGGCAAGCTGTGGGAACACGTGTCGTCGACCGAAGGCAATGTCTACAACTGGCCAGCATCGACCTACATCGCCGAGCCACCGTTCTTCGACGGCTTCGAGATGACCCCGAAAGCGGCCGCCACCGGCATCACCGGCGCGCGCGCACTGGGCGTGTTCGGCGATTCGATCACCACCGACCACATCTCCCCTGCCGGCTCCATCAAGGAAGACGGTCCAGCGGGCAAATGGCTGCTGGCCAACGGCGTGATGAAGGCGGACTTCAACTCCTACGGCTCGCGTCGCGGCAACCACGAGATCATGATGCGCGGCACCTTCGCCAACGTGCGTATCAAGAACAAGATGATCCCTGCCAAGGCGGACGGTTCGGCGGTTGAAGGCGGCATCACGATCCACCAGCCGACCGGCGAACAGCTGTCGATCTACGACGCGGCGATGAAGTATGTGGCCGAAGGCACGCCAACCATGGTGTTCGGCGGCGAAGAGTACGGCACCGGCTCGTCGCGCGACTGGGCAGCCAAGGGCACCCAGCTGCTGGGCGTGAAGGCTGTGATCGTGCGTTCGTTCGAGCGCATCCACCGCTCGAACCTGGTCGGCATGGGCGTGCTGCCGCTGCAATTCATCGGCAACGACAGCGTTGAGTCGCTGGGCATCACCGGCAAGGAAGTCTACGACCTGAAGGGCCTGGAAGGCGAGATCAAGCCACAGCAACTGGCTACCCTGGTCATCCATCGCGAAGGCAAGCCGGCACAGGAAGTCAAAGTGCTGCTGCGTATCGACACCCCGATCGAAGTTGACTACTACAAGCATGGCGGTATCCTGCCATTCGTGCTGCGTCAGCTGCTGGCCGCGTAAAAAGTTAGTTGTTTTACAGAAGAGCGCCCTGTGTGCTGAGGCGGCCAAGGCCGCCTCATGGCCACAGGGCGTTTTTTTATGCACGTTTGCTGAATCAACTACAATACGGTTCATAAGGGTTATCATCTGCATGACTGATCCGCTTTATTCACTTTTATGAGACTCTTATTGCGCTATGCGTCGTCCAAATAAAGATTCATCCCATAAGTTGTCTGCCGAGAGCCAACGCCTCGTCACCTATGCCCTCGCTGTCGGGCAGGCGGCCAGCCGTATCGAAGAGCGGGCATGGGAACACAGCCTCGATGCGCAGCTCCACAAACTCCTCAAGACCGGCCACCAGGAAACCATCGATTCGACCTTGAACAGCCTGTTCAAGGAAGACCTGAACGCGTATGACGTGTTGATGGATGGCGTGGAAGCGGTCAGCGAGTCGAGCAGCATCACCGTCGAGACCGATGGCGTCGCCAAGCGGTACGACGTGCTGCTGGTGGCCGCGCCCATCCTGGCGTGGACCCGCTTCGCCATCGCCTCGGGCGCGATCCCGGCCGATATCCTGAGCACGCTGTCGGCGCACTTCTCGGCCCACCTGCTGGCCGACGGCACGCACATGGCGATGTCGCCGACGCTGTTCTCGATCGACCAACTGCCGCGCAGCCATGTCGAGACCTATGCCAAGGTGCACAAGCTGGCCCAGGCCGCGCTCAAGGGCACGGTGCTCAAGCCCGACACCAAGGTGCCGGAGACGGCGCCCTTCCTGGCCGACACCCGCTACCTGCTGGTGGCCGTGGTGACGCCGGCGGGCGGCCCGCTGTTCCGCTGGCAGATGCCGGCCAACCAGGCCAACTTCGTGACCGAACGCACCAACGCGCTGGAGCAGTGGCGCGCGCAGGTGACGCCGACCATCAACCGCTTGCTGCCGGGTTGCGGCGTCGAGCTGCTGCTGCCGGAGGCCTACTACATGGCCTGCCGCGAGGCGGACAAGCTGATCCGCCCGGTGTCGATCCGCGCCGCCGTGCATTACCTGACGCATACGCTGGCGGTCGAGCCGTCCGAGCTGCGCGCGGTGATCGCAGGCTTCGGCGAGGAAAACGCCGACGGCCAGATCGACGAATACCGCGTGGCGTTCACGCAGCGTTCGTCGCCGGACGTGATCTACGGCGTGGTGTGGCCGCTGTACGGGCAGGAAGACGAGGAAGGCACGCCGCCGGAAGGTCCGCTGCAAGGCGGTCCGGGCGGCATCGTGCAGCAGCCGGTGACGCCGGTGGAGGAAATCATCAACAACCTGAACGAGGCCGGCATCACGCAGATCAAGAAGCACAGCGAGCGCTTCGTGGCCGAGTTCTGCGACGACTGCGGCGCGCCGCTGTTCGCCGATCCGGTCGGCGAACTGGCGCACGCGGAAATGCCCGAGGATACGCCTAGCGGTACCGAGCACTTCCACTAACTGCACGTCATACCCGCGAAAGCCGGTATCCATACATCGCCTCAACGGAAGCGAAGCATGGGTTCCCGCTTTCGCGGGAACGACGTGGCGCTTACCACTCCGAGTAAGGGTGCTTGATCAGGCTGGAGTTCAGGTAGCGCAGGTCGTCGGTGACTTCCTCCCCTATCCACTCCGGCTTGTCGAAGACCTGGTCTTCCGAGCTCAATTCGATCTCGGCCACGACCAGTCCCGCGTTCGCGCCGAGGAATTCGTCGACCTCCCACACATTGCCCGCGTAGCTGATGCAGCGACGGTATTTTTCGATCAGCGGCTGTTCGCACAAACGGTCCAGCAGCTCGACCGCGTCGGCCATCGGGATCGGATACTCCCACTCGCCGCGGGTGGCGCCGACGTTGCGGCCCTTGATCGTCATCACCGCATGATCGCCCTCGATGCGCACCCGCACCACGCGCTCCTTGTGCGACGACAGATAGCCCTGGCGAAAAAACACCGGTTCGCCAAGGCTCTTCCACGCATCGCCGCGCAACAGGAACTTGCGCTCGATTTCAACGCCCATCTCAGGCGTCCAGCGACAGCAGGATAGGCTGCAGGATGGACGCGCCCAGCGCCGCGCTGCGGGCGCCGTTCCAGCCCACGTGCGGGTCCGGCAGGTCGGCGTTGTCCTTGAACGGCATCTCCAGGGTCAGCGCCAGGCAGCCGAAGTGGTGGCCCACGTACTTGGAGGCCAAGGTCAGCATGTCTTCCTTGTACTTGCTGGCGGCGTAGCCGTATTTGTCCTGGAAGTCCGGACTGGCGTTCTTGTAGCGGTCGATGAAGGCCTGCTGCTTGACGCGGCGCTCTTCGCTGAAGTTCTCCAGCATCTCGTTACCGGCTACGAAGTTGTACGGCAGCGCCTCGTCGCCGTGAATGTCGAAGAACATGTCGATGCCGGTTTCGTGCATCTTCTGCTTCACGTACAGCACTTCCGGGCTGCGCTCGACCGATGGCGTCATCCACTCGCGATTGAGGTTGGCGCCCGAGGCATTGGTGCGCAGGTTGCCGCGCACCGAACCGTCCGGATTCATGTTCGGCACAATGTAGAACACGCAGCGCTGCAGCAGCTTGCGGGCGATCGGATTGGCGTCGTCCAGCAGCGAATCGATCAGGCCTTCGACAAACCATTCGGCCATCGATTCGCCCGGATGCTGGCGCGCGATGACCCAGATTTTCTTTTCCGCTTCCGGCTTGCCGATGACGACCAGGTTCATGTCGCGGCCGTCGATGGTGTTGCCCAGGTCGTGCACGCGGGCCAGCGGATGCTCGGCCACTTCACCCAGCAGGCGCAGATGGCGCTCGAACGAATACGGCTCGAAGTAGGCATAGTAGACGCTGTCGGTTTCCGGCGTGTGCTTGATGGTCATGACCTCGCCGTCGAAGGCGGTCGGCACGCGGAACCAGTTTTCGGTGTCGTAGCTGGCGACGGCCTGGTAGTCCTCGTAGCCCTTGGCGTAGGTGGCCTGGCCGGCGTTCAGGAAGCGCAAGCGCACCTGCTGGCCGCGCGCGCCCTGCAGGCGGAAGTGGAACCACTGGTGGATGTCGGCGTGCGAGTCCTTGCGCAGATTCAGTTCGATCTCCGCCGCGCTGTCCGCGCGCAGCACCTCGATGGCGCCGGAGTCGAAGTTTTGGCTGATTTTGATAGTCATGTCGATCCAATATGAAGTGAATGCCGATGACGCTATTTTACCAGCATGCTCCCTTCCGCCTGATGGCGGGCGTGCCAGGACAAGGCCTGTTCCAGCACGTGCGGCGTCTGGCCGCCGCGCGTGAGCGCCTCGGCCAGGTAGGCGCGCAGCTGCGGGCGATAGTCGGGATGGGCGCAGCGTTCGATGATCAGCGGCGCGCGTTCGCGCGGCGCCAGGCCGCGCAGGTCGGCCAGGCCCCATTCCGTCACCAGCACGTCGACGTCATGCTCGGTGTGGTCGACATGGGCGGCAAACGGCACCACGCTGGAAATGGCGCCGCCCTTGGCCACCGATTTGCTGACGAACATCGAGATCTGGGCGTTGCGCGCGAAGTCGCCCGAGCCGCCGATGCCATTCATCATGTGGGTGCCGCCGACATGGGTGGAGTTGACGTTGCCGTAGATGTCGAACTCCAGCGCCGTGTTCAGCGCGATGAGCCCCAGCCGCCGCACCACCTCGGGATGGTTGCTGATCTCCTGCGGCCGCAGCACGATGCGCTCGCGGTACTGCTCGATGTTGCGGATGAATTTTTCGTGCATCGCCGCCGACAGCGTGATCGACGAGGCCGACGCCATATCCAGCTGGCCCGAGTCGAGCAGCTCGATCGCGCTGTCCTGCAGCACCTCCGAATACATCGTCATGTGGCGGAACGGCGAGTCGATCAGGCCATGCAGCACCGCGTTGGCGATGGTGCCTATCCCCGCCTGCAGCGGCCGCAGCTCCGGCCCCATGCGGCCGGCCTTGACCTCGCCCTCGAGGAAGGCGATCACGTGGCGGGCGATGGCGTCGGTCTCGGCGTCCGGCGGCAGCGCGTTGGAGGGGCTGTCCGGGCTGTCGGTGATGACGATGGCGGCGATGCGGTCGGGATGCACCGGGATCGAGGTCCAGCCCATGCGCTGCCACGGCGCCAGCAAGGGGATCGCGCCGCGGCGCGGACGCGCGCCCGGAATGTAGATGTCGTGGAAGCCCTCCAGCGCCAGCGGCGCGCTCAGGTTGATCTCGACGATCACCTGGTCCGCCTGCTGGGCGAAGTTGGCCGAGTTCCCGACCGACATGGTGGGTACGATGCCGCCGTCCGGCGTGATCGCCACCGCTTCGATGACGGCGATGTCGACCGCCTTCAGGTCGCCGGAGCGCAGCTGCTCGGCCGTCTCCGACAGGTGCTGGTCGATGAACATCACCTCGCCGGCGTTGATCTTGCGGCGCAGCGCGGCGTCGGCCTGGAACGGCATGCGGCGGGCGACCACGCCGGCGTTGGCCATCAAGCCGTCGCTGTCGTTGCCCAGCGAGGCGCCGGTCAACAGGGTCAGGTTCAGCGGCTCGGCGCGGGCGCGCTCCACCAGCGCCAGCGGCAGCGCCTTGGCGTCGCCGGCGCGGGTGAAACCGCTCATGCCGACGGTCATGCCTTTCTTGAACAGTTTGGCCGCCTGCGCGGCGCTCATCACTTTTTCCATCAGCGCCGGGCGGCGGATGCGGTCTTCATACATGGCGATCTCCTCATTCTTTGATTCAGTATAGAATTCGAAGATCAGTCGCTGCATGACTTAAATTCTCACTTTCCAGTCGTTTTATTCATGGACTTGCGTTCGCTGCGCTACTTCGTCGAAACCGTCCGCCTGAACAGCTTCACCCAGGCGGCTGAGTCGCTGCACGTCACGCAATCGACCATCAGCAAGATGGTGCGCCAGCTGGAGCGGGAAGTCGGCGCCCAGCTGCTGATACGCGACGGCCGCAAGCTGGCGCTGACCGACACCGGCAGCGTGGTCTACGCGCGCGGCGAGCAGATGCTGGCCACCATGGGCCAGCTGGCGGCTGAAGTGCGCGACACCCAGGCCGCGCAGCGCGGCCAGCTGACGATCGGCATCCCGCCGATGATCAACCTGCTGTTCACGCCCGTGCTCAAGGCCTTCCGCCAGCGCCACCCCGACATCGCGCTGACGCTGAGGGAGGATGCGGGGCAGGCGCTGGAGCGCCAGGTGGCGGCGGGAGAACTGGAGATCGGCATGACGGTGCTGCCTGCCGATCCGCGACTGGGCTTGCAGACGGCGCCCATCGCCAGCTACCCGATCTGGGCGCTGGCCGCGCGCGGCACGTTCCAAAAGCAGCGCACCACGCTCAAGCTGAAGGCGCTGGCCGGCATGCCGCTGGTGCTGCTGAAGGACGATTTCGCGCTGACCCGCAGCCTGCGCCACGCCTTCAGCGCGGCCGGCTTCGAGCCGCAGATCGCCGCGCAAAGCGGCCAGTGGGACTGGCTGGTGGCGATGGCCTCGGCCGGCATGGGCGTGGCGCTGCTGCCGGAACCGTTCATCCACCGGCTGGCGATCGGCCATCTGGACGCGGTGCGGCTGGTGGAGCCGCAACTGCAATGGCAGGCGGCGCATATGTGGCGCGGCCCCTACCTTTCGCACGCGGCACGCGCGTGGCTGGACGTGTGCCGGGACGTGCTGCGCGCCTAGGCTAGAGCGGCGGCAGCTCGTGGATGGCAATGCCCTCGATCGGATCGATCTCGCGGTCCCATGGCCGCAGCGCGATCATGCGCTGGGTGTCTTCATAGCCGGCCTGCCAGCGGGCGCGGATGCCGGCGGCGCTGAAGTCGATGTCCTTGGTGTGGTCCTCGTTGCCGACCCGCGGCGATTTGAGCGACACCACATGCATGGTGGTGCCGCAGCCCCACGCGGCCAGCTCGCGCACCTCGGACGACATCGCCGCTTCGTCAGACAGGTGCAGCGTCAACTGGCGGATCACATGGCGCAGCCGGTGCAGCTTGCGCTGCTGCTCGATGTTGCTGGCGCGGCTGGCATATTGGATCTCCTTGTACTTGTCCAGCACCTGCAACATGCTTTGCGGCTCGCTGCCGTCGGGGTTCCACACCTGCACCGAGAAGATCACCGAGCTGCGGCGCGGCTCGTCGTCCAGCACCGCCTCGATCGGGGTGTTGGAATAGATGCCGCCGTCCCAGTAGGGCTGGCCGTCGATGCGCACGGCGGGAAAGGCCGGCGGCAGCGCGCCGGAGGCCATCACGTGCGAGGCGCTCAACGTGTCCTTGCGGCTGTCGAAATAGCGCATGCCGCCGCTGCGCGCGTTGACCGCGCCGACCGTGAAGCGGGTGTCGCAGTCGTTGAGGCGCTCGAAATCGACCAGCGTATCGAGCGTGGTGCGCAGCGGCGCGGTTTGATAGTAGGAGGCGTGTTCGATGCCGACCTTGGCGTCGGGATTCCACCACGAGGACGGATTGGGTTCGAAGAAGGCCGGTATGCCCTGCCCCATCGTCACCGCGTTGGCCAGCGCGCGCGGCATGACGGAAAAGCCCAGCGTGTTCTGCTCCATGCGCTGCCAGAACTGGCGCAGCCGGTCCATGCGGTAGCGCGGCTCGTTGCCGGCGATGATGGCGCCGTTGATGGCGCCGATGGAAGTGCCGATCACCCAGTCCGGCTCGACGCCGGCTTCGTGCATGGCCTGGTAGACGCCCACCTGGTAGGCGCCCAGCGCGCCGCCGCCTTGCAGCGCCAGGACGACTTGTCCCGGCATCGAAGGCGACGAGAGACGGGCGGGTTTGCGATTCAAGTGTGACCTCCGGAAGGATGCGGACTACGCTGCACTGCACCATGCGATTGTAGTGCAATTCAGCGCAGGCCGCAGACTTCCTTTATGCCACCACTACACCCCTGGCCGCCAGCGCGGCGCGCACGCCGGCGCCGTAGGCCGGGTCTGCCTGGTCGAAGTGTGCCAGCTGGCGGGCGATGATCTCGGCGCTCACCTGGCTCAGGGGACCGGCGATGTTGTCGAACAGGTTCTGCTGCTCCCGCGCCGGCATCAGGCGGAACAGATTACCGGCCTGGGTGTAATCGTCTTCCTTGCCGCGGCCGTCGTAGCGGGCCGCGCCGCCTTGCAGCGCCAGTGCCGGTTCGCCGTGCCCCAGACCCTGCGGGTGGCTGCCGCCCGCTTCGGTGGCCGCGTAGTTCTGCTCCGCGCCGCCGTTGGCGATCGCCATCGCGCCGTCGCGCTGCTGGTTGTGGAAGGGGCAGCGCGGCGCGTTCACCGGCAGGTGCTGGTGGTTGGTGCCGACCCGGTACAGCTGGGCGTCGTGGTAGGCGAACAGGCGCGCCTGCAGCATCTTGTCCGGCGAGTAGCCCAGGCCAGGCACCACGTTAGCCGGCGACAACGCGGCCTGCTCCACTTCGGCGTGGTAGTTCAGCGGGTTGCGGTTCAACTCGAACACGCCGACCGGGATCAGCGGGAAGTCCTTGTGCGGCCAGACCTTGGTCAGGTCGAACGGATTCCAGCCGGTGCGCGCTTCCCATGCGGCCAGCTCGGCCTCGGTCGCCACTTGCAGCTTGACGTCCCACTGGGGGAAGTCGCCGGCGGCGATGGCGCCGAACAGGTCGCGCTGCGCGTAGTCCGGGTCGGTGCCGGCGAGGCGGGTGGCTTCGGCGGCGGGCAGGTTCTTGATGCCCTGCTTCGTCTTCAAGTGCCACTTGACGTAGACACGGTCGCCGGCAGCGTTGATCATACTGAAGGTGTGGCTGCCGAAACCGTCCATGTGGCGGTAGCCGTCCGGCGTGCCGCGGTCGGAGAACAGCATCGTGACCTGGTGCAGGCTTTCCGGCGTCTTGCTCCAGAAGTCGAACATCATGGTCGGCGATTTCAGGTTGGTCTGCGGGTCGCGCTTCTGGGTGTGGATGAAGTCCGGGAACTTGATGCCGTCCTTGATGAAGAACATCGGGGTGTTGTTGCCGACCAGGTCCCAGTTGCCTTCCTCGGTGTAGAAGCGCATGGCGAAGCCGCGCGGATCGCGTTCGGTGTCGGCGCTGCCCTTCTCGCCGCCGACGGTGGAGAAGCGCACGAAGGTGTCGGTCTTCTTGCCGACCTCGGAGAACAGCTTGGCCTTGGTGTATTTGGTGATGTCGTGGGTGACGGTGAAGCTGCCGTAGGCGCCCGAACCCTTGGCGTGCACCACGCGCTCGGGGATGCGCTCGCGGTTGAAGTGCTGGAGTTTTTCGATCAGGTGGAAGTCTTGCAGCAGCAGCGGGCCGCGCGGGCCGGCGCTGGTGGAATTCTGGTTGTCGGCGACCGGGATGCCGGAGGCGGTGGTGATTGGCGGCTGGCTCATTACTATGACTCCTTGAATATTGATAGTGAAATCATTGTAAGGAGCGCAGGCGCAAACACAAAGGCAATTAAACTTATTGAATCAATAGCCATGTGCTATTAAAGGAGTTTTACTTGCCGAGTTTGGCATCCCGCAAGGCGCTGGTGCGGTATCCGATCTCTTCCCGGTAGCTCTGTTGGACATCTTCAGGTAGCTCAGGCAGCCGCTTGGTCAAATCATCAAGGAACAACTGCCGGCGCTTCCATTCAGCGGCTTTCGCGATGGCGCTTTCGGCTTCCGGGGGCTTCGGCAATGGGCGGTTTTGCGAAAAAAGAATCTCTACGCGGCCATCGCGATTGACCGCCACGGTAAAGTCTTGTGGACTTTCATACTGAGGCACTGACACAGGGACGGTTTTCAGCTTGCCGTCAGGCGAGCGCAGCTCGATATTCACTTGCAGCGACGGGCTCCATTTTTCTGGGAGGTAGAAGCAGCAAGTGAGGGCGCCTGCCATGTAGGGATTCAAGGGATCGGTATCGACGGCATTCTTGCTGTCCGCAGCGGAACTGATGCCAAGCTGGAGAGCGCTCGGACCGTAGTTCAACGCGCGGATCGAGACTTCTCGTTCCTCTGCCGACGGCCTGTAGGCATGGATGCCGTTGATGCCGCGCTCAGGTGTCTTGGGCAGAGGCCGCCGCTTCAGCGCGTACATATTGAGTCCATCCATCTGCGCCATATAGCCGGTGTCGGAACGCCCTACTGGGGAGTAGGCGCCGCCGGGGGCGTAATGCAGGCTGCCAGCGTCCGGCACCGACAAGGTGCGGACGTTAGCGTCTGCGGGGAATGCAGCCGGAACGCGGCCGGTAGCGGGTCCCTCCGTCGCCCTCAGCGAACCGCGTGGAGCTTCCCCCGACAGATATGAAAAGACGCCGTAGCCGTCCGCGTACTTGCGGATTTTCAGCATATCGACCTCGACGCCCGTGACGGGATCGGTAACGGAATAGATGCCCGAAAATACGTCCGGATCAGCCGCAGCAGCGAGCGCCGGCAGTACCATGCTCATTGGGAAAATGCATCTTGCAAAAATTGTTTTCAATTCGTGTGTTCCTTGGGCTGAGCCCTCATGCATCTTGGGCGGCGACGTCCGCCTCAACGCTGGAGAATGCCTCTTTTTAAATGGCGTACTTACCCTTTATCATATATGGTTCTAGACCGAAAATGTCCCCTGCCGTTAAACTGATACTCATGTACTTTATCTTGCGCAAACCCGGCAATGGAATCATGAACATAATAATCAAAGAATTTCTCTAACGCACCTGGTAATTCCCCGACTCGGTGCATTCCCTCCCACATCTCTAAATCCTCGGGATGAATACTCTTCTGCAAGAGGGCGCGCTTCCTCTGCGCTGAAGTTTCACCAGTACCGGCCGAGTGCTTGGCCAACTGCTGGAGCTCTTCCCTCTTTATTATGGCTGTCACATTGGCATATTTTCTCTTGTAGTCCAAGCACTTTTCTTCAAAATCCTTGTTGGTCAAACGAAGAAATTGCACGTCTTCGGCAGGCGCCCCTTGCTTGGCTGCGTCATCGGCAAACGTTGCCAGCTTCTTGTAACGGTAATATCGATATCTGTGCATCCGCTGCTTGAACATTTCTTCTAGCGGCCCGGCGACCGTATCCGCCTTGATGTAAGCGTTGAAATCCTCCACCGTTTTCTGGTCCGCCTGAAAGTCGCGTTGACTTTCCTCTTTCATTGCCCCAAATACTTTAAGTGGCACCCCGGATGCCAGCCAATCCACCCAAGTTAAGACTTTTCAGCAATTTTTCTGACTCATCGACTTGTGCGGCTTCCGGCCTGGGTTGCGTGGTTTTGAAACATTTTCGCGATGGCGATAGGTTCGTCCGGCAATCAGGTCGAGCATTCCCCGCAGCAGTTTGCCGATCTTTCTGCCGATCCCCGCGCCAAGCAGAAGAATGGGCAACAACGGCTTGAGTGCGGTGTGGGCATAGGCGTGGTTGACGCGTCTGTTGTCGGGCAGATCGGCGTCCGCATGCGCGGTTAGAGCGACGAGAGCCTGCAGATTGTCGCAGACGATTTTGGCGGCCACGTCCTGGGCCACGGCTTGCTGGGTCAATCCAGTGACGTGCTCGAGATTGAGCCGGTGCTTGAGTCGTTTGAACGCCTCCTCGATGCCCCAGCGCTTGTGGTAAAGCTCGGCGAAGCAGTCGGCCGGGAAGAGCTGTTCATCGAATAGGTTGGTCATCAGAACACGCTGCTCGCCGCTGGGCGAGACATTGCGAACCAAACGCACGCGCTGTGGTTTGCGCGGGCATTCGTAGTCAAGTGCGTCACGCTTGTTCGGCGCGGGCAACATGACGATCTGTTCAAGCGCGTTCGAGCGCATGAACGTGCGCACGCAAGCAAAGCTGCTGGTATTGTCGACGCGCATGCAGAACTTGATGGCGCGATCGTTGAGCACGGCGACCAACCAGCGGCAGGGATAGCCTCGGTCGAGCAACAGCAAGTCGTCCGGTGAAAGCCGGTCCAGGTGTTCGAACAGGAATTGGCGTTCGCCGCATTCGTGGACGTCGTGCAGGGAGGCCGCGAGCATCAGGTCCGGCCCCGGCAAGAACAGGCCGAACAGGATTTGATCGGCCAGCGCGGCGCGCTTAACATGGCTGGCCCGCAGACCGAAACGCATCGTCGAAGCGTCGGCGGCGACCAGCCGTAGTCCGCGCCAGCGCGGCACAAACCTGTCCGTTTCGGCGCGCGCGATGAGCCAGTCGTTGAGGCCGGGAATGGCGGTCGGGGACAGCTTGGCACGCGCTTGGGCGAACGCCTGCTCCGACACTTCCCGGACCAGCTGGGCTTGTTGGCGAAGATGGGCAAAGAAGGTGTCCAGTTCGGCCTGGATGCTCATCCGCATGCCCGTCAGCATAATGGCGACCAGCGTCGGCAAGGGCAGCTTGCGACAGCGCGAAAACGCAGTCGGATGGTCCGCGTGGCGCGCATCGAGGAGGAATTCTGTTGAGCATAGTCGGGCGGCGAAATCTTGAAACAGAATGGTCAGAACAGACATGGCAGGCAGTGGGAATAAAAATTCACACTGGCGGCCGCACTTTTAATACGGTGTCAAGTATATATTTGCAAATATTGAAAATAAATTATTTAACCGCGCACATTTTCCTTAACTTGGGTGGATTGGGATGCCAGCGCCTGATGATACATATCGATGCATGGCAGCAATGCGGTAAAACTATAGGAAACTCCATCCGCAGGCAGGGCACTCCGCCCCTGAGTTATCGGCCGGTAGCCGCCGCCTACATCTGAATGGACACCGGGGTAGGTCACTTCAAAACAATTGGCCGGATACTTCCCCAGATATCTTACGGAGTCCAACGGGAAACTGGCCCGAACCTCATGCGATGCCACAAAATGAACACACCGTTCAATGGCAGGGTGAATAGCCAGGTTTCCTTTGGCCCAAGCCGCATGCCCTGACGCAATCTCATCCTTGAAGATATCGCCACCGGTTGCACCAACGGCCGCAACGGTGTCAAAAATTCCAAGAAAATAGATACGTACAGGGACGCCTGCAAAAGTGTAACCATCGCCAGTGTTTTCGCAGAATTTGTAGAACAAGTTACAAAACACCCGGGCTTGCGCCGCCCCACGGGAAAAACCATAAACTGATATATTGAATTGGGTAACTTGCGGTTTATTCGCAGCCAGCACCGTTTTCAGCGTGGCAAGATAAGGTTTCAGCTTCTCAATACCATCACTCCAGGCTCCATCCGCTTCCGTTTCCGCAAACTTGCCAGCCTCCTTATCCGATAAAAGCGCCTTACCTTGGTTCACATAACGGTGCAAGGCGTTGATCGTTTGTATTAAACCCCAAAAAATTCTCGATTGGCCGCCATTCGCCATTGCCTTTCCAGTGGCTGATTTCAGAAAGGCAAGTTTTGAATATTTAGCTTCCCCTATTTCCTTAAATGGTGTTCCAACGCCCGGAATGTACTCCGCTCGAATAAATACAGGCGGCGCGATCTTCATTTTATCGCTATTATCCTGATGAATGCGCCAAAGCCGGACCACATTACTGTGCTTGTGCAGTCCAACATCTTCGTCGCGATTATTACCAGTGCCATCGAAAAACACGCCCAGGAATGCTTGGCCGGTGCAACTTGGCTTATTTTTCTCGGGTAGATTACATGCAAGAGCTTGCGACCGTCGCATCTGCTCTTTTGCGCTAAGCGAGCGCTGTCCGGACAAAGGGAGAGGTTTGGCTGTATTTGCCGCAGCGGTCGTCATTTTTCGTCAGCTCCACACAATTTCTCGTCCTTTGGCATGGGATGTTTCGCGGAACATGGCCAATAGTCATTCACATAAATCTTTATTTCATCATTCGGCAAAAAGAGAACTTGCAGCCCAGCTGGTTCCGCGTAAGCAGGCACTTTTGCAGTTGCGGTATACCACTTCGGGTCTTTCGTTTTCTTCCATTTAACATGTACAACCAAATCTTGGCGCCATTTTTCAGGAATGAGCACACAGCAGACACTTTTACCTCCGCCAGAATGAGCGTCAACCTCGCCTCCCCACTCTTCATCCACAAACAGATCAACAACGGAAACATTCGTGAAGTTATAAGGATTCACGGATGCAATAACAGTCTTCTCAACAAAAAAATATTGATAAACAGAATATCCAGAAAAAAGAATTAGCAACAGCAAAATAGCTATCACATATTTCCGCAATGGCTTTTTTTTTCGAAAAATCATCTAATAAACCCTATCAAAACTTTTATTGTGAGAAATTTTCGGCGAATTTTTCTCTAAAATATTCATGCAAGAGCTTGCGACCTTCGCACCTGCTCTTTCGCACGGACCCTATCCGGACAAAGCGAGAGGCTTGACTGTACTTGCCGCAGCAGTCGTCATTTTTCGTCAGTTCCACACAATTGCTCGTCCTTTGGCATGGGATGCTTCGCAGAACATGGCCAATAGTCATTCACATAAACCTTTATTTCATCATTCGGCAAAAAAAGCACTTGCAGCCCAGCTGTTTCCGTATAAGCGGGCACTTGGGCAATCGCGGTATACCACTTCGGGTCTTCTGTCTTCTGCCATTTAACGTGTACGATCAAATCCTTCCGCCATTTTTTAGGAATAAGCACGCAGCAGACGCTAGAACCTCCGCCAGAATAGACATTAACCGCGCCGCCCCACTGTTCATCCACAAACAGATCAACAACGGCAACATTCGTGAAATTATAAGGATTCACGGATGCAATAACAGTCTTCTCAACAAAAATATATTGATAAAAATAATATCCAGAAACAAGAATCAGCAACAGAAAAATAGCTATCACATATTTCAGCAACTGCTTTTTTTTCGAAAAATCATTTAATAAACCTTATCATAACTTTGATTGCAATAAATTTTCATGCAAGAGCTTGCTACCTTCTCACCTGCTCTTTGGCGCGGGCCCTACCCGGACAAAGGGAGAGCTTTGACAGTACTTGGCGCGGCGATCGTCACTTTTCGTCAGCTCCACACAATTTCTCGTCCTTCGGCATAGGATGGTCTTCAGAACATGGCCAATGGTCATTCACGTAGACCTTTATTTCATCATTCGGCAAAAAAAGAACTTCTAACCCGGCCGTTTCCGTGTAGGCGGGTACCTTGACAGTCGCGGTATGCCACTTCGGATCGTCATCTCTCTGCCATTTAACGTGTACAACCAAATCCTTCCGCCATTTTTCAGGGATGAGCACGCAGCAGACGCTAGAGCCTCCGCCAGAATGTGCGTGAACCGAGCCGCCCCACTGTTCATCCACAAACAGATCAACAATGGGAACATTCGTGAAATTATAAGGATTTACGGATGCAATGACAGTCTTCTCAACAAAAAAATATTGATAAATAGAATATCCAGCAAAAAGAATCAGCAACAGCAGAATAGCTGTCACATATTTCCGCAACGGCTTTTTCTTTCGAAAAATCATTTAAAAAACCTTATCACAACTTTTATCGCGAGAAATTTTCATCGCCTCTATCTCCTCCCACGAAGCATCATCAACTTCGAAGAGCGCTTCGCCAAGCTTTCCTGGAACCCATTTCTTGTTAGCCAACAGCGCATTGAAATCTGGATGCAAGTGAAAATTCTCCGACGTGAGCAAAGCAGTAGTACAGAAAACCACGGCATCAGGGAAACTCTCGACTCCCAATTCAGCCATTTTTGGCACAAGCCTGCGGATCGCGCAATAGTTTTCCGAGGGCATCGCTTGGCTTAACACCTCGGGATTTTGATCGGCAATTACATCGAGAATGGCGTCGGCGTCCCCCTCACTCACCACGCGGTTGAACGCATCCTGTGATAACACGAAGGTATTATCCGCTCGATCCTCCTGGTCGCCACTCCAATGGTGCGCCGGCATTGTGTGCAAGTTTCCGTCCCTACCAGGCAGCCACCAGTGCGCCACACCCTTCCGCCACAGATCTCCACACTCATCCCGCAGGACGGAATCGAGCACAGGAAGCACGCGGGTATCGGCAAACCGCAGCAAAAAACTCTGCCCGTCGGCGGTGTTTATCTCCAAAAAAGCCTTGAAGGTCTGCGCCAAGGCGTCGAGGTTCAGTTGGCTGGCAACAAAACTGATCATCGGCATGCCGCTGGCCCTCGCCAACATGCCGTGCATTTGCACTCGCGCGGATGCAGGCTCATCGGAAAATGCGAACAGATGAGGCGATTCCTTGCTCAAAGCGTCGAGCGCCGTTCCTTCGTACAAAGACACTGCCGTGTCCTTCCATGCCTTACGGCCGCTGCCCGGTCGAACATAGTCGAAGGAAGCGTCGATCAGCGCGTAAAGGGACAAATTGGCATTACTTGATCTTGCCAGTCGAAATGCCCCCAGCAAATCAGCCATGAATGCAGGTGGCAGTTCGTCGACAGCAAAATACATCTCCATGCGGGTTCCTATCAGTTCAATTCTTATTTCAGCGCAAACGCACTGCCGCTCTTCATCGCCTTCAGCAAGCACTCCAGGCACACGGCCTGCGGCAACTTGGGCAGCGGGTAGTTCAACTTATCCGGTCCCGCAAAATTCTTCGTACCCGCACGAATCGTAATCTTGCCGGGGCATTGCACCGTGATATTGCCGCCGTCGATGGTGATGTTGGCGCCGCCCGCCGTCGACAGGGTGATGCTCTTGGCCGCCGCCCAGTCCACGAAAGCGCTGGCGCTGACCAGATTGATGTCGTCGCGCGCCTGCACCTTCAATATGTCGGCCTGCGCCTGGATGTCGACGGCGTCCTTGGCCGCGATCAGCTGCACGCCCACACCCTGCTCGCCCGCCTTGACCGCGCCGCCCAGCACGCCGATGGCCTGGCCGCTGTGCAGCCGGAACTGGCCGCCGGCGACGTACTGGCTGTCGCCGCCGCTCATCAGCGTCAGCGTCTCGCCGTTCGCTAATTGCAAGCCCTGCCCGGCCGTCACGCCCAGACCGTTTTTGGCCGAGACGGCGATGATGGCCGAACTGCTGTGCGGCAGCTTGCCGTCGCCGGGGCTGCTGTCCTTGCTCGCCGCGTCGGCCTGCGCCGCATCCAGGCTGGCGTCGCCGACCATGCCGGACACCGCCGCCAGCATCGCCTTCAGCGGCGCCGACTGCCCATCGAGTACGCTGGCATCGGCCTTGCCGCCGCCGAGGTGGCTGGCGTAGGCCACGGTCTCGTGCGTCTTGGCCGCCGCGCTGAAGGTTTCGCCGAGCTTGACGGCCTGCTTCATCAGCGCGATGCCGGACGTGTTGTCGCCCATCGGTTCGCGCTCGGCGGCACTGTGGCTGACCTGGTAGCTCGTGACGAGCAGGCCCGCGCCGGCGCGCACCACGCCGTAGGCATCGGTGCGCAGCTCGGCCCCCTGCCCGCGCAGGCTGCCGCGATAGTTGTCGGCGCTGTGGATCAGGTGACCCAGCGTCAGTTCGCTGGCCGCGTGCGTGGAGCGCAGCTGCACGCGTCCCTGCGCGTCGGTGTCGTCGAACAGCAGCTGGTTGTAGCCGGCGCCGCCAAACTCCTTGCTGCGGATGCCCCACTGGGCCGCGCCGTTGCGGTGGCCGGCGCTGTCGCCCGAGGCGCCGTGCCATGGCGGGCTGTTGCCGCCGGCCAGATTGCCCTGGGCCGATACACCGTGGTCGTGCGCCGGATCAAACACGGCGGCGCTGTCTGCGCCTGGTTCGCCGCCCGGCGTGCGCGGCACGCCGCCTTCGCCCTGGCCGTTGTACAGCGCACCGATGATGATGGGGCGGTCGATGTCGTTCTCGATGAACTGCACCAGCACTTCCTGGCCGATGCGCGGCAGGAACTGGCTGCCCATGCCGCCGCCGGCCGAGCGCTGCGCCACCCGCACCCAGCAGGTGGCGTTGGCCTCGTCCTGCCAGTGGTAGCGGATGCGCACGCGGCCGAGCGCATCGCAATACAGTTCGTCGGCGCCGCTGGGCTGGTCGCCGCCGTCGGCGCCAACCACGATGGCGCTCTGGCTGCCGTGCGCGGTCGGTTTGGCGTGGTGGCGCGCGGAGCGGCCGTCAACGTCAACCATCGGCCGCCATGGCAGTTCGGCCGGCAGCGCTTCGAAGCAGTTGGCGTAGCCGCTGTCGCGTGCCTGCTGCAACGCCAGCGCGAACTCGCGCGGCAACTGCGCGGAGCGTTCGGCTGCGACTTCCTCCAGCAATTCGGGAATCGGACCGAACAGCTCGGCCATGCCTTGCCGCGCCGGCGCAGGCAGGTTGTTGATGCCGACGCTGAGCACGCGCAGCACCACGTAGGCAGGGCTGTCGCCGCCTGCCAGCGGGCCTTGCGTGAGCGTGAAGCGGGTGCCGGCGCGCAGCGTACGTACGGTGGAGCGGGCCTGCCACAGACGGCCGTCCGCTTCGTGCGCCTGCATCTGCAGGCTGGCGTAGCGTTCCGCCTGCGCGGCATCGGTGTAGAAGTACTGGCCGGGATGATCATAGCTCTCGACCATCGGCGCCTTGGCGCCGCCGGCCGGCAAGCGGGTCGGCGCGCTGGCGGCGGTCGCTTTCTTGGCCTTGTAGTCGTAGCTGAGCACAGACACCAGGCTGGCGTGCAGGCGGCGGTTGGCGCGCAGCGACTGGATGGTGTCCTGGCTCTCGCCGACGCGCGCGGCGTGGTAGCGCAGGCCGCCGCCGGCCGCGCTGCTGGCGTCCTCCGGCACGGCGCTGCCCTGCGTGCTGTCGGCGAACAGCACCATGCAGGCGCCGTCGGGCGTGTCCTCGAAGCGCCAGCCCAGGCCTTCCTCGGTCAGCAGGCGCAGGATGAAGTCGTGATCGGATTCGCGATACTGGCAGCAATAGCTGCGCGGCGTCACCTGCTCCATGAAGGCGGCGACGTCGCCGCTCCAGCGCCACAGCGCGTCCGGCGCGTAGCCGCCCAGCACGGCGTCGACGATGTCGGTGACGCTGCTGTCCTGCCATACGCGGCTGTTGCGCACGTGCCACAGGCGCGACAGCCACGGCGTCAGGCGCAGGCGATAGCGCGCCAGGCCGCCTTCGCTGCCCAGCATGCCCGCCTGGCTGACATGGCCGCTGAAGCGCGCGCGGCTGCCATCGGCCAGGCGCACTTCCAGCACGGCGCGCTTGCCCAGCAGGCTGGCCAGGTCGAGCTGGGCGCTAGGCGAGAGCGCGATGATGTCGCGCTCGCCCACGCCCTGCAGCGGGTCGTCGGCGAAGAAGGCTTCCACCATCAGCTCGTCGGCGCTGGCGCTGTCCACGCTCAGCGCATACAGGCGGCGTTCGCTTGAGTAGCCCGCCAGCGACGCGCGCAGCTGCTCCAGTACTTCGGTCATTTGCATGCTCAATCGGTATAAATGAAATTGCTGATTTAGCATTATCCCATTGACCGCAGGAATCCCGCGCCCGATTGCAATGTCACCAAAACTCACCGGCCATGAAAAAAGCCGACCCGCAGGTCGGCTTGGCGCACAAGGCTGGACCTTACGCTTCGGCGATGCGCTTGGCGATGTGGGCCAGCGCTTCCTCCACCTGGTCGACCAGGATCAGGCACAGGTCGCCCGCTTGCAGGCGGCCCAGAGCGGTGTCGATGGCGAGGAACTCGCCGTAGATCTCCTGGATGTGCGTGGTGCGCGGGGCGCCGTTCAGGCCCGAACGCAGCAGGCCCACCACTTCGCCGTCGACGCGGCCGCGCTGGCAGGCGTCCTCGTACAGGATCACGTCGTCGAACGCGCGGCCGAGGATCTGCGTCTGCTGCGTGATGTCCTGGTCGCGGCGGTCGCCGGCGCCGCTGATGACCACCGCGCGGCGCTTGGCCGGCATGGTTTCCACCGCCTGCACCAGCGCCAGGATGGCGTCCGGATTGTGGCCGTAGTCGGCGATCAGGGTCGCGCCCTTGTAGTCGAACACGTTGAAGCGGCCGGGCGCGTTGTCGGAATCGTTGGCGAAGGTTTTCAGGCCGAGGCGGATCGCGTCCCAGCTGATGCCCACGCCCCAGGCGGCGGCGACCGACGCCATCACGTTCTCCACCTGGAAGCCGATGGCGCCGTTGCGGGTGATCGGCACTTCCGACAGCGCGATGCGCTGCAGGTTCTTGCCTTCGGCGGCGACCAGGTGGCCGTCTTCCACGTACACGGTGCGGCAGCCTTGCGCCAGGTGGGTGGCGATCACCGGGTGACCGCGCTCGGCGCCGAAGAAGATCACCTTGCCGCGGCAGTTGGCCGCCATGCTGGCGACGATAGGGTCGATCGCGTTGAGCACCGCGAAGCCGCTCTCGGAGACGTTCTGCACGATCACGCGCTTCAACACGGCCAGGTCTTCCACCGTGGTGATGTAGTTCAGGCCGAGGTGGTCGCCGCTGCCGATGTTGGTGACGACGGCCACCTGGCAGCGGTCGAAGGCCAGGCCTTCGCGCAGCACGCCGCCGCGCGCGGTTTCGAACACCGCCGCGTCGACGTCCGGATGCAGCAGCACGTTGCGGGCGCTGCGCGGGCCGCTGCAGTCGCCGCTGTCGGTCTGGCGGCCCTCGATGTAGACGCCGTCGGTGTTGGTCATGCCGGTGCGCAGGCCGCTGGCGGTCAGCAGGTGGGCGATCAGGCGCACGGTGGTGGTCTTGCCGTTGGTGCCGGTGACGGCGACCACCGGAATGCGGCCGTTCTCGCCCGGCGCGAACATGGTGTTGACGATCGCTTCGCCGACCGCGCGGCCCTTGCCGAACGACGGCGCGATGTGCATGCGCAGGCCGGGGGCGGCGTTGACTTCGACCACGCCGCCGCGCTGGTTCTCGATCGGTTGCAGCACGCCGTCGCAGACCACGTCGACGCCGCAGATATCGAGGCCGATCATCTGCGCCGCCTCCACCGCGCGCGCCGCCACTTCCGGGTGCACGTCGTCGGTGACGTCGGTGGCGCTGCCGCCGGTCGACAGGTTGGCGTTGTTGCGCAGGATGACGCGCTGGCCCTTGGCCGGGATCGAATCGGCTTCCAGGTCTTGCAGCGCCAGGCGCGCCAGGGCGATGTCGTCGAAGCGGATCTTGGTCAGCGAGGTCGAATGGCCGCTGCCGCGGCGCGGGTCGGAATTGACGATGCCGACCAGCTCACGCACGGTGTGCACGCCGTCGCCCACCACTTGCGGCGGATCGCGGCGGGCGGCGGCCACCAGCTTGTTGCCGATGACGAGCAGGCGATAATCGTGGCCCGGCAGGTAGCGCTCGACCATGATGTCGTCGCGGAATTCCTTGGCCGCGCGGAAGGCGATCGCCAGGTGCTCCTTCGACATCACGTTGACCGTGACGCCCTTGCCCTGGTTGCCGTCCTTGGGCTTGACCACCACCGGCAGGCCGATTTCCAGCGCGGCAGCCCAGGCGTCGTCGACGTCCTCGACGGTGCGGCCGATAGGCACCGGCACGCCGGCCGCGTGCAGCAGTTTCTTGGTCAGTTCCTTGTCCTGCGCGATCGACTCGCCGATGGCGCTGGTGCTGTCCATCTCGGCGGCCTGGATGCGGCGCTGGCGCGAGCCCCAGCCGAACATCACCATGCTGCCTTCGGTCAGGCGGCGGATCGGAATGTCGCGCGCGACGGCGGCGCTGACGATGGCGCCGGTGCTCGGGCCCAGGCGCACGTCTTCATCCAGGTCGCGCAGTTCGTTGAGCGCGCCGGTCAGGTCGAACGGGGTGTCGGCCAGGGCCGCGTTGATCAGATTGTGCGCCAGCGTCATCGCCAGGCGGCCGACCGCTTCCTCGCTGTACTCGACCACGGTCTGGTAAATGCCGTCTTCCAGCGTGGCCGTGGTGCGGCTGAAGGTGACCGGGCAGCCGGCCTGCGCCTGCAGGCTCAGCGCCGCCACTTCCAGCACGCGCGCCAGCGGCACGGCGTCGGTGTGGCCGCTGGTGTGCAGGGCGCCGATGGCGGGAAAGCGCGCGCGCAGGCGCTGCTCGAAGCCGGGCAGCGCGGCGATCGACTGCTCCTCGGGCGGGCACGATACGATCACTTCCACCGCCGTGTGGTGGCTCCAAAGATTCGGGCCGCGAAGGGCGCGGGTGCGGATGACTTCCATAAATCTGCTTGTTCTTTCCGTGGAATGTATCGGTGATATCAGTGATGAGTTCGCTTCGGGTTCGCCTCGAAGGTGCGCAGGCCGGCGCTGATCAGCTCCGGCGACAGGCCCAGCGCCCAGCCGGCGGCGATCGCGGCCAGCACGGCTTCCGGCGGCACCAGCGGCGACAGCGGCAGGCTGGCGACGTCCTCGTGGCCTTGCGCCAGCACGATGCGCTCGGCGCGCTGGAACACCACGCGCTTGCCGTGCTGGCGGTGTTCGGCGATCGCGGCCAGCTGCTCGTCGACGCCGTAGAAGATCACTTCGCCGTCGCACAGCTCGGCCATGTCGACCACCTGCGCGTCGGCGGCGTTGAGCACCGCCGCGCCGCTCGGCAGGACGACGTCGACCTGGGTGCGCAGCACGCCGTACAGCTTGTCGTGGCTGTCGATGTAGAACTCGCCGACGTCCTCGAAGTCGCTGACGTCGGTGACCACGCCGACCGCGCACTTGTCGTAGGCCAGGCCTTCGGTCAGGATCATGCGGGCGCTGGCTTCGAACACGCCGGCTTCGACATTTTTATTCAGCAGCAGCCGTTCGCCGGTTTCCCAGTCGCTGAAGCCGTCGCGCGGCAGCAGGCGGCCGTTGACGAACAAGCCGTCGGCGCAGGCCAGGCCGACCTTCTTGCCGCTGATTTGCAGCAGCCAGGCGATCAGGCGCGAGGCCATGGTGGTGCCGTGCTTGCCGGCGACGCCGACGATGGGCATGCGGCCGCTCTGTTCGGGCGCGAACAGGTGGTCGACGATGGCCTCGCCGACGTTGCGCGGCTCGCCGCTGGCCGGCTTCAGGTGGGCCAGCAGGCCGGGGCTGGCGTTGACTTCGATGATGGCGCCGCCCTGCTCTTCCAGTGGACGCGTGATGTCGGCGGCCACCAAGTCGATGCCGGCGATGTCCAGGCCGACCACGCGCGCGGCCAAGGTGGCCATCGCGGCCACCTGCGGGTGCACCTGGTCGGTGACGTCGAAGGCGACGTTGCCGTTCGGCTGGATCAGCACCTTCTGGCCGTCCAGCGGCACGGAATACGCGGTCATGCCCTGGCGCTCCAGCTCCAGGATGATCTCGGCGCCGTGCTCGGGCGCCACCGCGTTCAGCGGCGCATCCTCGGTGGTGCCGCGGCGCGGATCGGTGTTGATCTGGTCGTCGACCAGCTCGATGATGTTGGAGCTGCCGTTGCCGGTGACCCACAGCGATTCGCCGGCGGCGGCGGCGATCAGGCGCTTGCCCACCACCAGCAGGCGGTGTTCGTTGCCGGCGATGAAGCGCTCGACGATCACGCTCTTGCTGCCGCCCTTGCGCGCGGCCAGCGCGTAGGCGGCGGCGACGTCGGCTTCGGTCATCAGGTTGAGCGAGACGCCGCGGCCGTGGTTGCCGTCGTAGGGCTTGACCACCACCGGCACGCCGATGTCCTGCGCCGCCTCCCACGCCGCCTCGGCGCTGGTGACCAGCTCGCCCTCGGGCACGGGCACGCCGCACGAGGCCAGCAGCGACTTGGTCAAGTCCTTGTCGCTGGCGATACCTTCGGCGATGGCGCTGGTTTCTTCGGTCTCGGCGGTCCAGATGCGGCGCTGCATGGCGCCGTGGCCCAGCTGCACCAGGTTGCCGTCGGTCAGGCGGATCGATGGAATCTTGCGCACGGTGGCGGCGTCGACGATGTTGGCGGTGCTCGGTCCCAGGCAGACCGACTCGACCAGGTCGGTCAGGTCGATGACGGTGGCGGCCAGGTCGTAGGGCTGATCTTCGATCATCGCCATCAGCAGCTCGCGGCCGGCGGCCAGCGCGGCGCGCCCGACCTGCTCCTGGCGGGTGCGGAAGGCCATCTTGTACAGGCCGGTGCCGTCGCCGATCTGGCGCGTCTTGCCGAAGCCGGTCTTCATGCCGGCCAGGTTTTGCAGTTCCAGCACCACGTGTTCGAGGATGTGGCCGGCATACGTGCCGTCGCGCAGGCGCTCGAGGAAGCCGCCGTGCTCGCCCACGCCGCAGCGGTGGACGATCAGCCCCGGCAGGATCGCGGTCAGGCGCTCATACAAGCCAGGCAACAAATTCGAGGGAAATTTCTCCAGTTCGCCGATATCCAGCCACGCCTCGATCACCGGGCGATAGGTCCAGATATTGGGTCCGCGCAAATGGGTTACGCGGAGAACTTCTATGTCTTTCTTCTTGGTCATGTTTCTATTCTTGTATCTTTGTTATCAGCCGTGGCCAGCCCGCGCCGTATTTTAACCTCTGTACCACCGCCGGCGGCCAAATTGCATTTGGTCCACCCTGCGCGTGCGTTATACTTGCCGCCAACAAAACACTGGTTTTTCTTGATTTCTGTCAAGGATGTGACCAATGACAGAATACCGTAAATAAAGCACTTATATCAGTCGCAACGTCGACTAGTACCACCTTTGTTCCACCTTTTCGCCACCGGAGTACGCTGCACGATGACAACAGAACAACTTTCCTCCAACTCCAGCCAGAGCGAGCTTCCTGAACGCTGGCGTTACGAGATACAGGCACAACTTTCCCAAGGGGAAAACGTTGTAAGTGCCCTGGAGGTTGACCTGGATGAACAACTTCGTTTCGCCAAGGGGATAATTGTCGTCACCGAACGCGGCGTGCTGGCGCGCGCGCCGGGCCGCAGCGACTGGCAACGTTGGCCTTTCGCCAAGGATCTGCTGCTGAAGCACCACGACCATGCGGGCGTCGGCCACCTGGAACTGATCGACGACGGCGGCCGCCTGGGCGCGTGGCGCTTCACCCTGGGCCAGAACCTGCACGCGATCCGCCTGGTCGAGCAGTTCGGCGCGCACCGCGACAGCCATGCGCTGGGCGTGCCGGTGGCGCGCGAGGAAAAGAATGTCTGCCCGAGCTGCAAGGCGCCGCTGGAGCCGGAACAGGAGGAATGCCCGATCTGCACCAAGGTGGTCTACACGCCGCCGTCGACCTGGACCCTGTTCCGCCTGTGGCGCTTCGCCAAGCCGTACAAGCTGCCGCTGGGCCTGGGCTTCGCGCTGATGCTGCTGTCGACCGGCGCCCACATGATCCCCCCCTACCTGACCATCCCGCTGATGGACAAGGTGCTGATTCCCTACCAGAACGGCCAGCCGGTCGACGCCTCGCTGGTGGCGCTGTACATGTCGGGCCTGGTGGCGTCGGCGGTGCTGGCGTGGATACTCGGCTGGGGCAAGACCTATGTGCTGGCGCTGGTGTCGGAGCGCATCGGCGCCGACCTGCGCACCGAGACCTACGACCACTTGCTGAGGCTGTCGCTGGAATACTTCGGCGGCAAGCGCACCGGCGATCTGATGTCGCGCATCGGCAGCGAGAGCGACCGCATCTGCGTGTTCCTGTCGCTGCACTTGCTGGACTTCGCGTCGGACTGCCTGATGATCATCATGACCGGCGTGATCCTGTTCTCGATCGATCCGTGGCTGGCCTTGTTCACGCTGTTGCCGCTGCCGTTCATCGCATGGCTGATCCACGTGGTGCGCGACCGCCTGCGCACCGGCTTCGAAAAGATCGACCGCGTGTGGGGCGAAGTAACCAACGTGCTGGCCGACACCATCCCCGGCATCCGCGTGGTGAAGGCGTTCGCGCAGGAGTCGCGCGAAGCGTCGCGCTTCCGCACCGCCAACAAGCACAATCTGGCGGTCAACGACAAGCTCAATAAAATCTGGTCGCTGTTCTCGCCGACCGTGTCGTTCCTGACGGAGCTGGGTTTGCTGGTGATCTGGGTGTTCGGCATCTACCAGGTGTCCAAGGGCCATATCACGGTCGGCGTGCTGTCGGCCTTCATCGCCTACTCCAGCCGCTTCTACGGCCGCCTCGATTCGATGAGCCGCATCGTTTCGGTGACGCAGAAATCGGCGTCGGCCGCCAAGCGCATCTTCGACATCCTCGACCACGTGTCGTCGGTGCCCGAACCCGCCAATCCGGTCAGGCTGGCCAAGGTCGATGGCAACATCACCCTGCGCGAAGTGGGCTTCCGCTACGGTAACCGCGCCGTCAACCGCGGCATTTCGCTCGACATCAAGGCCGGCGAGATGATCGGCCTGGTGGGCCATTCGGGCTCCGGCAAATCGACGCTGGTCAACCTGATCTGCCGCTTCTACGACGTGTCGGAAGGCGCGATCATGCTCGACGGCGTGGACATCCGCTCGTTCGCGGTGTCGGACTATCGCCGCAACATCGGCCTGGTGCTGCAGGAGCCGTTCCTGTTCTTCGGCACCATCGCCGAGAACCTGGCCTACGGCAAGCCGGAGGCCACCCGCGCCGAGATCATCGCCGCCGCGCGCGCCGCGCATGCGCACGAGTTCATTTTGCGCCTGCCGCAGGGTTACGATTCGATGGTGGGCGAGCGCGGACAAGGCTTGTCCGGCGGCGAGCGCCAGCGCATCTCGATCGCGCGCGCGCTGCTGATCGATCCGAAGATCCTGATCCTCGACGAGGCCACGTCCTCGGTCGACTCCGAGACTGAAAAAGAGATCCAGCGCGCGCTGGAAAACCTGGTGCAAGGGCGCACCACGATCGCCATCGCGCACCGCCTGTCGACCTTGCAGAAGGCGGACCGGCTGGTGGTGCTGGACCGCGGCGTGGTGGTGGAAGAAGGCCCGCACGACGACCTGATGGCGCGCGAAGGCGCCTACTTCCGCCTGTACCAGGCGCAGGCCCGCAACGTCGACACGGATCTCGACGACAGCGCCAGCAAAGAATAAGAGAACAAGCATATGACGACGAAATTCAATTTGACCCGCAATCCCTTCGGCCGCCTGGTGTTGACCACGGCCGAGGGCGAAGTGCACGAGAGCGTGGCGCCGGTGCGCGCCTTCCCGGTGCAGGCGCCGGACGACGGCATCGCGCTGGTGAGCACCGACGGTAAAGAAGTGGGCTGGATCGACCGCATCGAGGACTTGCCGGCGGCCGTGGGCCAGCTGGTGCGCGAGGAGCTGGAGGGACGCGAGTTCATGCCGGAGATCGCGCGCATCAACAGCGTGACCAGCTTCGCCACGCCGTGCACCTGGTCGGTGGCGACCGATCGCGGCGACACCGAGTTCGTGCTGCGCGGCGAGGAAGACATCCGCCGCCTGACGGTGGACACGCTATTGATCTCCGACATCCACGGCATCCACTACCTGATCCGCGATGTGCGCGATCTGGACAAGCACAGCAAGAAGATCCTCGACCGCTTCCTGTAAGCGCGTGCTGTCAGTGCGGCCGGCGGCGGAACCAGCCGGCCAGCGATAGCCGGTCATGCGTGGCCGGCAGCACTTCATGCGGCAAGTCGGCAGACATGAACAACACCAGCCGGCTGCCCAGCGGCGCGATGTCGCAAGCGGGCGCGTCCTGCGGATGCACGCGCAGCGCGCCGCCCTGCTCCACCTGCCAATCCGGGTTCAGATAGATCACCGCCGAGACGGTGCGCAAATCGTCGTCGCGGAAACGGTCCAGATGCTTGTGGTAGGCGGCGCCGGGCGCGTAGTGCGCGAAGTGGCTTTCGTAGCTGTCGAGGCCGAGGAAGAATTCCCGGTTCAGCGCCAGGCGCAGGGCTTCCATCACACCCAGATAACTGTCGCAGGCGGCGGACTGGCCGGCTTCCAGCCACAGGATGCGGTCGCCGCGTATCTCGCTGCGCACCGCCTGCGCGGCGCCGCGGCCGACCGCGGCCAGGGCCAGCGCGCCGGCGGCCGCACCGGCGCGGCATTCTGCGGCCAGGGCCAGCGTCAATTCATGGGATAAAAACAGGTTCTGCTGCGACCAGCCGTGCAAGGCCAGTCCATCGAGTGTCAGTTGATGCAGGCCATCGGCGCTGGCGGGGAGTTCATTGGGCATAGGACTCCTGGTGAGCGGCCATAGTACCACCCATGGGCGAAAACTGATGCGTGTTCTAGCCTGATTCCGCCAGCCGGCCGCGCACCGCGTCGATGAAGGCGTCGGGCTTGTCGAGGCTGATGCAGATGCGCTTGACGGCTTGCGGGCGGCCGATGGCGTTGGCTAATTTGCTGCCGGGTTTGAGGCGCAGCTCCACGTTCAGGCTGCCGAACTGGCGGTAGCGCAGCAGGCCGCGCTGGCGGCGGATGTCGTCGCCGCAGCGCGCCACCGATTCGATCAGGTGATACGGGACCACGCGGTCGGCCGCGAACACGCCGTAGCGTATCAGGATCGCCTGATCGTCCAGCGACACCGGCCGCCATTGGCTGGCGCGGTACTCCGCCACCAGGTACAGCACCGACCACACGCTGAGCACGTCGACCACCCACGCCAACACCGGGCGCACCGCCACCAGGTGCAGCATCAGGTGCGACAGCGGCATCTCGAACAGCATCACCATGATCAGCGCGAACTGGTTGGAGACGTTGCCGTCGTTCTTGTCGTAGCTGAAGTGCTGCCGGCCGGCGAAGCGAAGCTGATCGCCGCGCCGCATGAACAAGCCGTAGTACCAGATCCGCGCCTCGAACAGCGCGAACGGCGCCAAGCCGGTGCCGGCGAAGCGGTCGTGGATGGCGCTCGCCAGCGCCTCGTCGGCGTCGCCGCTCAGGCGCATCAGCGCCCTGATACGGCGCACCAGGTACACCAGCAGGAACAGCTCCAACGCGCCCTGCACCACGGCCAGCAGCGGCCAAAGGCGCTCGACGCCGCGCCACAGATCCTTGCTGCCGTCGGGGATGATCATGCTGCCGAAGGCGAATCCGGCCATCGCGAACACCAGCCACTTGAGCAGGAAAGCCTTCCACGACGGGCGGAACATGAAGTAGTACAGCAGCGGGAAGCTCACCAGCAGGTCGCCCAGCAGAGGCCAGTCGGCCATGTTGCGGCCGTAGTCGTTGGCGATGAACGGCACGCGGAAGTAGAAGTAGTGCGCCGACATGGCCAGCAGGACGATCAGCGCAAACCAGTGTTTTCTTCCGATGCCGGCAAACATAGACACTCCCCATGTAGTGGACATGGAGAGTATAGCCGTCTATTTGAAAGCTTTCACGAGGGCGTCCAGTTTCACCTTCAGCGACTGGTCGTGGTGGCTGACGGGCGGCACTTCGCGCTTGATGTCGAGCAGCTGGTACACCGCCATCTGCGCCGCCCGCACCGAGTATTCGACGGTGAACACCACATCGTCCGCGACCTCGACGAACTGGCTGACGAAGGCCAGGTTGCGCGAGTTGGCCGGCACCGGCAGCGGACGGTCGCTCTTAAAGCGCGGCATGAACATGCTGGTGATGTAGGGCATGCGGCATGGGATGCAGTTCGCCTTGGCCATGATCTCCATGTCGAAATTCAGGTGGCCGCACAGCTCGCGCAGGATCTCTTCGCCGCTGCAATCGGCCATGGGCTTGGCGACGAAATTGCCGATGCGGTCGGGGTGCAGCGAATAGCCCCAGAACACCTGCACGCCTTCCGGCTGGCCGGCGAAGTGCGGCTGGTGAGCCAGCACGATCGACATCAGCCAGTTCGAATCCTTGAACGTCACCAGTCCCCCGGTGCCTGCCACGTTGCCGCTGAACTGCTCCATCTTGTCGAAGAACGCCGGGGCCTTCAGCGTGACCGTGAACGATTCCCACCACGATTCCGGAATGCTGGAATTGAAGGCGGCCGGATTGCCGAACTGCGGACGGTCCACCGCCAGCTTTTCCCACAGCGTCCAACCCTGGCTGTCGCGCTTGTCCAGCTTGGGCGGCGCGTTGCGCATGCTGCCGAAGCTCGAAGCGTCGGTCATCGATCCGTTCTGGAAGAACACCAGGTCGTGCGGGGCGACGGCGATGGTCATGGCCTCGCCGTTGCGGGTGCATTTCAATGCCGTCGCGGTCAGCGTGCCGCCCTGCTCCAGCAGCTCGATGTCGTCGACCTTGCAGTTGCGGACGATCTGCACGCCCTGCTGTTGCAGCCAGTGCTGCAAGGGACGCACCAGCGAATCGTACTGGTTGTAGACGGTGCGCTTGACGCCGGCCAGCGTTTCGATGCGCGAGAACTCCAGCATGAAGCGATGCAGGTAGCGCTTGAACTCCACCGCGCTGTGCCACGGCTGGAAGGCGAAGGTGGTGGCCCACATGGTCCAGAACTTGGTGCCGAAGAATTCCGGCGACAGCCAGTCGGTGATGGCGCTGTTGCCCAGCTTTTCTTCGTCGGCTTCGGCCAGCGCCAGCAGCTCGGTGCGGTCCTGCATGCTGAAGCCCATCGACGTCACGTCGACGCGGAAGCGGTTGCGGTCGACCAGGCGGGCCTGCGAGTGCGATTTATGCATCTCGTTGAAGGCCACGGTTTCGTCGTAGACGCTCCGGCCTTCGTGCTCCAGCGAGGGGATGCTCTTGAACAGCTCCCAGGTGCATTCGTAGTTGTCGGTGGTGAGCATGCGGCCGCCGCGCAGCGTGTAGCCGGTGTCCGCGTTGCCGCCGCCATCGAGGCTGCCGCCGGCCAGCGGCATCGCTTCGAAGATGGTGATGTTTTTGCCTTCGACGCCGCCGTCGCGGATCATGAAGGCGGCCGCGGACAGCGAGCCGATGCCGCCGCCGACCAGATATGCTTTGATGGTATCGTTCATGGAATCGCCCTTTTCGTGCAAGTAAAGCCACGATAGTGCGGGTTGCATAGTCAAACATCCATGCGCCAGATCAAAAATTCAAAAATCGCACCGGGAGATGGCAGGGACATTCGCGCTCCTTCTAGCAACCGTGCTGATCTCCTTACTGAAATCTACTGGATTCTGCTGGCGGTTACTGAGTCAAACAGCCGAAGCACCCGGAAGCCCAATTCAGTAGAATTCAGTAAAAAATTCAGCAGGTTTGCTAGAAGGAGCGCGCGGGTACACCCATGGTGGGTATACCCGCGGCAAGTTACTTCTCCGAATACATGCCGGCGTATTTCAGGCCGAAGTACAGGATGAAGGTGTAGCAGGCCGCAGGGACCAGGAAGGACATCTGCAGGCTGATGGTGTCGGCCAGCAGGCCTTGCGCGAACGGCACCAGCGCGCCGCCGACGATGGCCATGCACAGCACGCCCGAACCCTGGCCGGTCAGCGGGCCGAGCTTGTTCAGCGCCATCGAGAAGATGGTCGGGAACATGATGGAGTTGAACAGGCCGACCGCCAGCATGGCCCACATCGCCAGCTGGCCGCCGCTGAAGATCGCGACCAGCACCAGCGCGATCACCGCCGCCGAGTTGAAGGCCAGCGCCTTGCCCGGGCTGACGTAACGCATCACGGCGAAGCCGATGAAGCGGCCCACCATCGCGCCGCCCCAGTAGTAGCTGACAAAGGGCGCCGCGTCGGCAGGCGACAGGCCGGCCACTTTCGCGTCGCCGATGAAGTTGATCATGAAGCTGCCGATACTGACTTCGCCGCCCACGTACAGGAAGATCGCCAGCGCGCCCAGCACCAGATGGCGGTGTTGCAGCACGGCCGACCAGCCGGCGCTTGCGCCGTCCGCCGCTTCGGCGTCGACGATCTTGGGCAGGCGCGCCAGCGCGAACAGGACCGCCAGCGCCAGCAAGGCCGCCGCCAGCACCAGGTAAGGGCCTTGCACGCTGGCCGCCTGGGTCGTATGGTAGGCCGCCATCTGCTCGGTGGTCAGCTTGGCCATGTCGGCGGAGCTCATCACGCCGCCGGCCAGGATCAGCATGCCGCCCAGCGTGGGCGCCACGGTGGTGCCCAGCGAATTGAAGGCCTGGGTCAAGGTCAGGCGGCTCGACGCCGTCTGCGGATCGCCCAGCACCGTCACGTAGGGATTGGCCGCCACCTGCAGGATGGTGATGCCGCCCGCCAGCACGAAGAAGGCGATCAGGAACAGCGTGTAGCCGCTGGTCGCCGCCGGGTAGAACAAGGCGCAGCCGGCGGCCGCGATGGTCAGGCCGGCGACGGCGCCGTTCTGGTAGCCGATCTTCCGGATCAGCATACCGGCCGGCAGCGAGACGATGAAGTAGGCGCCGAAGAAGCAGAACTGCACCAGCATCGCCTGCACATAGGTCAGCGTGTAGACCGCCTTCAGGTGCGGGATCAGCACGTCGTTCAGGGAGGTCAGCAGACCCCACATGAAGAACAGGATGGTGACGATGATCAGCGGGCCGGTGTTGCCGCCGCTCTGCGTCTGGCCGCCCGACATCGGGACGGCTGGGGAATATTGTTCCATGCTTTGATAGTCTCCTGGGTTTATTTAAAGTCGCCGCACGCCAGCGCATCCTTGTCGCTGGCGGCGCCGCCGACGATCTGGATGTTGGCGAAGCTGGCGGCGAATGGCGCGTCGGCGGCCACGCTGAACGGCGTGCTCAGTGCCGCCAGCGACAGCCCCTTGGCGCTGAAGCAGGCCAACGGGATTTTAACCGTCTGCTTGCCCTTGCCCGCCAGGCGCTGGAACACGGCGCTGGCGTCCAGCTCCGCCGTCTCGATGCCGACGCTGACCTTGCCCTGCGGCGCAGCCGACACGATAGCATCAAATTGCAGCGCGCCGTCGGCCGCGGCGAAGGCCGGCAGCTTGTGCGCCTTGGCCGCCTGCGCCTCCAGCCTGGCCGCGCCGCTCCAGGTGAGGCGCTTGGCGTCCTGCTGGGTGTTGATCTGCGCGGTTTCGACGGTGACGGTCGGCAGCTTGAAGACGGCGTTCAGGTCCGCGCCCAGGGCCACGCGCTGGCCGCCGCTACTGACATACAGCGCGTAGGTCGAGCGGTCGGCCGGCGCGTACACCGGCACCGCCGTGGTCTTGCCGCAGCCGCCGGCCGGATAGCCGGCGTCCAGCAGCGGCAAGGCGCCCTTGCTGGCCGCAGTTGTATACGTCAGGCCGTAGCCGTATTTGAACAGTGGATCGTAGGCCGCGTCGCCGACGTTCAGCGGCGTCTGGCAGGCCGACTTCGGCCACGAGAACGACAGCTTGCCGTGGAAGTCCACATTGACCTTGCCGTCGGCCTTGCGGAACAAAACGTCCGAGACGCCCTTGCCTTCGGTGCCCGGCAGCCAGGCCGAGACGAAGCTGTCCGACAGGTTCAGCAGGTCGTTGACGAACAGCGGACGGCCGCTCACCAGCACCGTCACCACCGGCTTGCCCTTGCCCGCCACCGCCTGCAACACCGCCAGGTCCTCGGGATGGCGGCCGGTCAGGCGCAGCGTGCCCGATGGGCCGATGTCGCCGTCGCCTTCCGCATACGGCGTCTCGCCGACGACGGCGATGACGGCGTCGAACTGGCCGACGTCGACGCCGGCGGCGTTCTCGCTGAAGGTGACGTTGTCCGCGCCTGCCGCGTCGCGGATGCCGGCCAGGATGGTGTCGCCGGCCGGGTAGTCGCTATTCTTGTTGTCGGTGCCCTGCCAGGTCAGCGACCAGCCGCCCGACTGGTTGGCCATGCTGTCGGCGCTCTTGCCGACCACCAGGATCTTCCTGCCGCGCGCCAGCGGCAGCACGCCGCCGTTGTTCTTCAACAGCACCAGCGATTCGCGCACCGCCTGGCGCGCAAGCGCGCGTTCCTGCAGCAGCTCCTGCTTGCCGGCGTAGATGTTCTGCGACGGCTTCTTGCCGTCGAACAGGCCGGCGCGCAGCTTCACGCGCAGGATGCGGGTGACGGCGTCGTCGATGCGCGCCATCGGGATCTCGCCCTGCTCCACCTGCGCGATGGTGTTGGCGATGAAGGCCTTCCAGTGCTCCGGCACCATCACCATGTCGACGCCGGCGTTGATCGAGGCGGCGCAGCTGTCGTTGGCGCAGCCCGGCACTTCGGCGATGGCGTTCCAGTCGCTGACCACCAGGCCGTCGAAGCCCATCTTGGTCTTCAGCGCGTCGGTCAGCAGCTCTTTACTGCCGTGCATCTTGCCGTGGTCGACGCCGCCCTTGACGTCGTTCCAGCTGTTGAAGGACGCCATCACCGTCTGCACGCCCGCCTGCAACGCCGGGTAGTAGCCCTGGGCGTGGAGGTTGATCATGTCCGCCATGGTGGACTGGTTCTCGCCGCGGTCCTTGCCCCCGGCCGTGCCGCCGTCGCCGATGAAGTGCTTGGCGGTGGCGACCACGGTGTTGTCCGATTTCAGGTCGCCCTGCAGGCCCTTGACGTAGGCGCCGGCGTAGTCCTTGACGATGGCCGGGTCTTCGGAGAAGGATTCGTAGGTGCGTCCCCAGCGGTCGTCGCGCACCACGGCCAGCGTCGGCGCGAACACCCAGTCGATGCCGGTGGCGCGCACCGCCTTGGCGACCGACCTGGCCATCTGGCCGATCAGCTTGGCGTCGCGCGCGGCGCCCAGGCCGATGTTGTGCGGGAACAGCGTGGCGCCGTACATATTGCTGTTGCCGTGCATGGCGTCGATGCCCCAGATGACCGGGATCCGCACCTTCATGTCGGTGGCCATCGAGGCGTCGTAGTAGGCGTCGGCCAGCTTGACCCAGTCGGCCGCGCTGGCGTGCTTGTTGCCGTCCGGCCAGCTGCCGCCGCCGTTGAGCACCGAGCCGATGTAGTACTTGCGGATGTCGTCCGGCGTGCTGAATTTGATTTCCGGCTGGGTCATCTGGCCGATCTTCTGCGCCAGCGTCATGCCGGCGACGATCTGGGCGATGCGCGCCTCCATGCCAGGGTCCTGCTTGACGGCGCTGGTGATGTGCGGCCAGTCGGCCAGCGGCCTGGCGGCCGGCGCGGCGGCGGTTGCGATGGCGCCGCCCAGCGCCAGGGTGGCGGCCAGCACGGCGCGGCGCAGGATGTGGTTATCGGTCTTCATTTGTGTACTCGTCTCCGTTGTTGATGTTGTTATCTCGTCGCTCCCGCGCAAGCGGGTATGACGGTTATTCGGCCTGCAGAAAAGCGCTGTACCACCGGCCGCTCTGCTTGAGGATGCGGCGCTGCGTCGGGTAGTCGATGTAGGTCAGGCCGAAGCGGCGCAGATAGCCTTCCGCCCATTCGAAGTTGTCCAGCAGGCTCCAGGCGAAATAGCCCTTGATGTTGGCGCCGGCGGCGATGGCGTCGCGCACGGCGGCCAGGTGGCGGACCAGGTAATCGCGCCGCGCCGTGTCGTTGACGGCGCCGTCCGCGTCCAGGTGGTCGTCGTAGGACGAACCGTTTTCGGTCACGTACAGATCGCCGGCCGGATAATCGCGCGCCACGCGCTCCAGCAGTTCGACCAGGCCTTGCGGCGACACTTCCCAACCGAAGTCGGTGCGCTGGCGGTCCTGCGGATAGACGATGGAGGTGCGCAGCGGATACTGCTCCGGCGCGTCCCTCACCACCTCGGGGAAGTAGTAGTTCACGCCGAGGAAATCCATCGTCGCGGCGATCGCCTCCATGTCGCCCGGCAGCACCTGCGGCGCATCCCGGCCCACCAGCTGCAGCGCCAGTTCGGGATAGCCGCGTCCATACAGCGCGTCGAGGAACCAGCGGTTGCGCAGCGCGTCGTGGCGCAGCACGGCCTGCCGGTCGGCGGCGCCGTCGCTGGCGGCCTTGACCGGGTGCAGGCTCAGGGCGATGCCGACCTTCGCGCCCGGCACGTTGGCGCGTATCAGCGGCACCGCCAGCCCGTGCGAGACCAGCACGTTGTGGCACACCTGCAGCGCCAGCGGCAGGCTCTTGTTGCCCGGCGCGTGCATGCCGTCCCAGTTGCCGTGCATGGCCGTGCACCACGGTTCGTTGTGCGTGATCCAGTGCCGCACGCGCTCGCCCAGGTGCTTGCTGACCACGTCGGCGTAGTGCAGGAAGGCGTCGATGGTGGCGCGGTTGGCCCAGCCGCCCCGGTCCTCCAGGTACTGCGGCAGGTCCCAGTGGTACAGCGTGCACCACGGCTGCAGGCCGCGCGCCAGCATGGCGTCCACCAGCTTCGAATAGAACGCCAGTCCCTTGGCGTTCGGTTCGGCGTCGACGCCGTTGAAGATGCGCGGCCAGGCGATCGAGAAGCGGTAGGAGTTCAGGCCCATAGCCTGCGCCAGGTCCAGGTCCTCCTCCCAGCGGTGGTAGTGGTCGCAGGCCACGGCGCCGCTGGAGCCGTCGCGCACCTTGCCCGGCGTGGCGCTGAAGGTGTCCCAGATCGACGGCACGCGCCCGTCCTCGGCGGCCGCGCCCTCGATTTGATAGGCCGAGGTCGAAACGCCCCACAGGAAGTCGCTGGCAAAGTCGGAACGCTGGATCGCCGTAGGCAGGTCGGTAAGAATCATGGTCATGGTTTTAGTTTTTGTGGGCGAAGGGAGTGGGCGGCGCCGGCCGGCCAGGCAGTGCTCAGCAATCGTGTCGTGACCATCCAGCGCCTCCGTGTGTGGAATCGTTTCCAATATACTACAAAAAAAGAGTGTGCAACCGGCGCACACCCCCATTCTTTACCGCTGTCCGGCGGGCGGCGCCAGCGACGCGCGCTGCGTCAGGTGCACGCCGTAGGCGCGCTCGACCGGCCGCTGCAACTGGTAGCAGCGGTTGAGCAGGAAGTTCAGGCCGTTCAAGGTCATCTCGCTCCACGGGATATGCACGCTGCTCAGGCGCGGCGCGGTGAATTCCGCGCTGTGCGTGTCGTCGTATCCCAGCACCGAGACCTGCTCCGGCACCGCCACCCCCGCCTGCTGGAAGCAGGACAAGGCCCCCACCGCCATTTCATCGTTGGCGCAAAACACCGCCGTGTACGCGTAGCCCGACGCCATCAGCTGCTCGGTGCAGGCCCAGCCGCCCTCCGGCGAGAACTGCCCGTCCTCCATCCACACCGACGCCGGAGCTATGCCGGCCGCCGCCAGCTCCGCCATGAAACCGGCGATGCGCTGCTGGTTGTCCGGCGCGCTGGCGCGGCCGGCGATCACCGCGATGCGGCGGTGGCCCAGCGCCAGCAAGGTGCGCGCCGCCAGCCGGCCGCCGGCCTCGTGGTCGACGGTGAAGCACTGCTCGGCGATGCTGGCGTAGGCGTGGTTGATCACCGCCACCCGCGACTGGAACGGCCCCAGCGCCACGAAATCCTCGTCCTCCAGCGCGTTGCTCATCACGATCAGGCCGTCGCTGCCGCGCTCGATCAGGAAGTTGACGCCCTCGATCGCCTGCTGCCGCGCATCGCCCTCGCCGACGCCGAAGGCCACCACCATGTTCAAGCCGCCGGCCCGCAGCGCCGTGTAGATCGACTGCAGGATGGGCGTGTAGAACGTCCCGCTCAGGTACGGGATGTACACCCCGATCATCTGCGAGCTGCCCGACAGCAGCGAACGCGCCGCGTGCGAGGGCCGGAACTCCAGCTCCTCGATCGCCTTGCGCACCTTTTCCAGGGTCGCCTGCGACACCGAACCCTTGCCGCTGATCACGCGCGACGCTGTGCCCAGCCCTACTCCCGCCAGGCGGGCTACGTCTTTGATGGTTGCCACAGCTTCCCTTATCCGTTCAGTCGGCGGCAAGCATACCCCATCGCGCCCGGCGGTGACAAGCGCGCCGGCGCGCTCAGTCGCGCAGCGCGGCGGCGATGCTCTTCTGCGCCTTCTCGACCGGCATGCGGGTGTTCCAGAACGCCGTCAGCACGTCCTGCAGGCTGCCGTTCTGGTCCGGCGTCAGGTAGACCTCGATCATGCCCAGCGGGCGCGCCTTGTCCTTCATGATCGCCATGCCGGCCTGGGCGCAGGCGTCCATGGTCGACACGTCGATGTCGCTGCGCACCGGCAGCGAGCCTTTGAGCTTGCTGAACGCCAGCTGCGCGGCCGGCGCCAGCATGGTGGTGGCCAGCAGCTTCTGCGCCCTGACGGCGTCGGGATGGTCGGTTTTCGGGAACACGAAGGCGTCGCCCTGGATCAAATAGGGCACGGCCGGGCCGAGGCCGGCGATGCAGCCGTAGTCCTTGCCGGCGCTCTGCCTGGCGGCGGCGAACTCGCCCTTGGCCCAGTCGCCCATGATCTGCACCCCGGCCTTGCCGCTGATGAGCATGGCGGTGGCGTCGTTCCAGTTGCGGTTGGGCGAGCCGGCGTCGACATAGCCCTGCAGCCGCTTGAAGGCCACCAGCACCTTCCTGAACGCCGCCGAATTGAGCGCCTTGGGATCGCGCTCGCGCAGCACCTGCAGGTACAGCTCGCGGCCGCCGACGTTGGCCAGCATGGCCTGGAACACGATGTTTTCCTGCCACGGCTGGCCGCCGTGCGCCAGGCCGACCAGGCCGGCCGCCTTGAGCTTGTCGAGCGCGGCGAACAGTTCGTCCGGCGTGGCCGGCTCCTTGACGATGCCGGCCTTCTTGAACGCCGCCTTCGAATACCAGATCCAGGTCGACATGTGGATGTCGACCGGCAGCGCGTAGTAATGGCCCTTGACGCGGATCACGTCGAGCATAGCCGCCGGCATCAGCTGGTCCCAGTGGTCGCGCGCGGCGATGTCGTCGACGTTGTTGAGCGAGCCCTGGTCGATCAGGTCGCGGAACTGCTTGGTGGTGTTGAACTGGGCGGCGGTGGGCGGATTGCCGCCGACGATGCGGTTGATCGCCACCGCCTTGGCCTGGTCGGCGCCGGCCACGGCGGTGTCGACCCAGACGCCGCCGGCGGCGCGGTAAGCCTCGGCGAACTTGCGCACCGCGGCCGACTCGCTGCTCGAGGTCCACCAGTGCATCACTTCGGCGCGCGGCCCGGCGGCCGGCGCGGCCGCGTGGCCGGCGCCTGCCACGGCCAGCGCGGCCAGCAGCGAGGCGGCCGCGCCGCCCCTACGATGTTTGCTCATCCTGTCTCCTTGTGCGCCGATGTGCCCCGGCGCTATGCTGGTCTGGTCTGCGATCTTAGCCGTTGCCGCCGTCCCTGGCAAAAAAACCGGCGCCGCACAGGGCGCCGGCAACTTCGCGACCGCAGAGACCAGGGACATGCAACAAGCTTTGGAAACGTTACCAATTGATGCGGACGAATATAGCATCCATTGTTTTTGGGTGTCAACCGACAATTGCGGCAGCCGGCGCCGGGCCGCCTGCCGCCGCGCTTACACGCCTTCCGGCACGAACACGCGCAGGCGGTGGCCGTCGCGGTCGACCGCGACGAAGGTGTAGCCGAAGTCCAGCGCCACCGGACGCTGGGCGATGGTCACGCCGCGCGCCGACCAGTCGGCGTGCATGTCGTTGACCACGCTGCGGTCGCCGACGCTGATGCACAACTCGCCGCCGCCGCCGGAGGCCAGCGTCTTCGGCTCGACATGGTCGCGCGACCACAGGCCCAGCTTCAGGCCGGACGCCAGCACGAACAGCGCGAAGGTCGGCGCCACGTCCACCGGCCGCTGGCCCAGCAGGTCGGCGTAGTAGCTGGCGCTGGCGACCGGGTCCTCGACGTACAACAACACAAAGTTAGGGCTGATCATGGTGGTTCTCCTGGTGATTGATAAGGGTGGGCGCGGCGCGCTGTGCCGGCGCCGCATGAACAGAATGTTAACGGCGCGCTGTGACAGTTTCTGTCAGGAGCGTCGCGCTTGTCCCCGATCAAGCGTGAATATTTCCGAGTGGATAGACTGTGGCGGTAGCGACATTCAGGAGGCCACGCATGGACACCCCACGCCGCATGCCGCGCCGGCAGCGCGGCGCCCTCGACCTGCGCCGGCAGCGCGGCGCCCTCGACCTGCGCCGGCAGCGCGGCGCCCTCGCCCTGATGCTGGGCGTGGCCATGGCCGGCCTGTTGCTGCTGATGGGCATGGCGCTCGACCTCGGCCAGCTGTACACCCGCAAGGCCGAGCTGCAACTGCTGGCCGACGCCACCGCGCTGGCCGCCGCGCGCGAACTGAACGGCACCAGCGCCGGCGTCGCCAGCGCGCTGGCCAAGGCGGCCGACGCCGCCGCCGGCGCGCGCTACCAGTTCGGCCGGTATCCGGTCGCCTGGTCCAGCGCCGCCCTGCGCTTCAGCGCGACGCCGGACGCGGCCGGCAACTGGCTCGGCGCCGCCGCCGCCCAGGCCGCGCCGGACGGCCTGCAGTACGTGCGCGCCGACAGCGGCCTGCTCGATGCCGCCCACGGCCAGATGCAGACCGTCTTCATGCGGCTGCTGGCGAGCGCCTGGAACACGGTCAGCACCTCGGCGCGCGCGGTGGCCGGCCGCCTGACCATCGCCGCCACGCCGCTGGCGGTGTGCGCGCTGTCGAACACGCCGGCCGCCGCCCGCCTCAACCCCGGCCCGCCGGCGCCGCTCAATGAACTGGTGGAATACGGCTTCCGGCGCGGCGTCGGCTACGACCTGATGCAACTGAACCCGAACGGCCTGGCGCCGGAGCATTTCGCCATCGACCCGCTGTCGCCGCCCGGCAGCCCGGGCAGCGCCGCCCACACCGCCGCCAGCGTGCTCAGCCCCTACGTCTGCGCCGGCACGCTGCAGATCCCGCGCCTGCAGGGCGGCGCCATCACGGTCAGCCGCGGCTTCCCGCTGGCCAGCCAATACCAGCAGCTCAATTCGCGCTTCGACCAGTACGCCGGCGGCGCCTGCTCGCCCAACGGCGCGCCGCCCGACACCAACGTCAAGTCCTATGTCTACACGGCGATCCCCTGGATGAGCACGGCGCGCAACGGCCAGGGCGCCAAACGGTACGCCGACGCCGCCAGCGGCAAGCTGTGGACCGTGGCCGATCCGCTGCCCTCGCCGGCCGGCACGGCGGGCGCCGACTACGGCCCGCTGTGGTCCTACGCCAAGGCCGTGCCTTTCGCCTCCTACGTGGCCGGCGCCGCCGAGCCGGCCACCGGCTACAGCAGCTACGCCAGCGGCAACTGGGCGGTACTGTACGCGCCCGGCGCGCCGGTCGCCAGCGGCTACCCGGCCAGCACGCCCTACCTGGCGGTGGCGGGCGCCAACTACCAGGCGCCGTCCGCCGCCAACCTGCCGGGCCTGCGCCAGCGCCGCGTGCTCAACGTGGCGCTGCTGGCCTGCCCGCTGCCGGCCGGCGGCACCGTCAGCGCCACCGTGCTGGCGGTGGGAAAATTCTTCATGACCGCGCCCGCCAGCGCCACCGCCCTGTACGCCGAATTCGCCGGCGCGGTGCCGGACCAGGCGCTGGGCGGCGCGGTCGAGCTGCTGCCATGAGCCGGCCCGCCCCACCCCGTCCATCGCGCCGGCCGCGCGGCAGCGCCGCCGTGGAAATGGCGCTGATCCTGCCGACCCTGCTGCTGCTGCTGGCGCTGCCGCTGTTTTTCGGCCGCGCCCTGTATCACTACCAGATCATGCAGCGCGCCAGCCACGACGCCGCGCGCTACCTGGCCTCCTGCGCCGAGGTCGACCTGAGGTCGCCGGCCCGCACGGCGGACGTGGTGGCCGCCGCGCGCGCCATCGTCTTGGCCGAGCTCGACGGCGGCAGCGCCGGCAGCGCCGCGCCCCTGGTCAGCATCAGCTGCAACGGCGGCCAGTGTTCCGGCTACTTCGTCCCCGCCACGGTCACGGTGCAGGTGACCGACCTGCTGGAGGACGACGTGCTGCCGTTTTATTCCTACAACCTGCTGGGCGCGCGCGGCTTGCCGCTGAGCGTGACCGCATCGATGCGTTATGTCGGCAACTAGCCCGGCACGCGCGCGGCGGCGCGGCGCGATCACGGTCGAATTCAGCCTGCTGTCGCTGCTGTTTTTCACGCTGCTGTTCGCCGTCATGGAAGTGGCGCGCGCGATGTATTTGCTCAGCACCTTACAGGAGGTGACGCGGCGCGCGGCCGCGCTGGCCGCCGTGAGCGACTTCAGCAACCCGGCCGTGATGGACCAGGTGCGCCAGACGGCGCTGATGCGCACCGGCCCCGGCCTGCTGACGCTGGGCCAGCCCGTCACCGACGCCCACCTGCGCATCGACTACCTGTCGCTGGCGCGCGCGGCCAACGGCGAGCTGACGCTCACGCCCATCCCGAGCGGCAGCCTGCCGGCCTGCGTGGCGCGCGCGCGCCTCAATTGCATCGCCGATCCGAACGGCGCCAGCTGCATCCGCTTCGTGCGCGTGCGGCTGTGCGCGCCGAACGGCAACAGCTGCGACCCGGTGCGCTACCAGAGCGTCATGCCCTTGTTCAGCCTGACGGCCACGCTGCCGACCGCGACCGCGATCGCCCGCGCCGAGTCGCTCGGCCTGCAGCCCGGCAGCGCGCTGTGTCCCTAGTGTGGTGCTGCGCTCTTGTTGCCGCATAAAAATGCGCGTTTGCGAGCCATGCGTCGTTACAAATCCTCGCGATAGCTCGCTATCGCTGCGGTTTGCGCCTAGCCTGGCGCGCAAACGCATCATTTTTATACGCGGCCCCAAGAGCGCAACACCGCACTAGCGCCGGCTTTTATTCCAGCTTCCACACGTACTCGAGGGTTTGCCATTGATCCCCGCCCGGCGACAGGAATTTGCACTTGGTGATGCTGGTCGAGGCCGCCTTGTCGAGGTTCTTGAAGCCGCTCGATTTGCTGACCTTGGACTCCTGCACCTTGCCGTCGGCCGTCAGCTTCAGGCTCAGCACGACCGTGCCCTTCTCTTCGTTCATCAGCGAAGCCTTGGGGTACTCGATCACGCACGGCACCTTGGGGTCGAGCGTCGCCATCTTGTCGGTGGCAAGCGCCGGCAACGTGACCGACAGCAGACTGAGCGCAGCAATGGCATAACGTTTCATGGAGTTTCCTTATGGTGGAGTGAGGGGATGGCCCCCGGTTGCCGCCGGCGACGGCTACGCCGCCGGACGCACTTCGATCCTACGCTCGCGCACGCCAACCTGTCGATGGCGGGCGGCGATAGTGTTGCTTTTATGCAAAACCATCGCCGCCAAGATACTGTTGGCATAGCGCGGCGCCAGCGTCTATGCTGAAGACTTGGCTTCATGACTGAAGGCACACGCAAATGCAGCGCCGCTCCCTGATACGGCTGGCATTGCTGCCCTGGCTGCCCGCCATGGCGGCGCCGGCCAGGCCGGTGGTCAACGTCTCCACCCTGCTCGGCGACGATCCGGCCACGGACGTCGCCGAGCAGGTGCTGCGCGTAGCCTACAGCCGGCTGGGCTACCAGCTCGCGGTGCAGCGCCTGCCCGGCGAGCGCACCCTGATCTACGCCAACGAAGGGCGCATGGACGGCGAGCTGTATCGCAAGCTGGGAATGGACCGCAGCTACGGCAACCTGATCATCGTGCCGGTGCCGCTGCTGACCTACGAGATCGTGGTCTTCACGCACGGCACCCATTTCCTCCTCAACGGCTGGGACAGCCTCAAGCCCTACACCATCGGCCACGTGCGCGGCATCAAGATCGTGCAGGAAAACACCATCGGCATGAAGACCGAGGCGGTGCCGACCATGACCCAGGCCTTCCAGAAAATGATGGTGGGACGCACCGACGTGGTGGTCGGCAACCGCCTGTCCGGCATGGCCGTGATCAAGCAGCTGAAGCTGGACGAGGTGGCGATGCTGGCGCCGCCGCTGGCCGCCTTCCCGGTCTACCACTACCTGCACAAGAAGCACGCGGCGCTGGTGCCGCAACTGGCCGCCGTGCTGCGCCAGATGCGCACCGACAAGATTATCGAAAACATACAACAGCGTGTCGCCGCCGGGTCCTAGGCGGGCGTTCCTCCTACACTCTTGCAAGCGAACTCCGCAACGAACGCCGGCCGCAACCGCTTACACTCTTCTATTGATCTACAACAATTGGAGAGCGCCATGCTCAATCTGTCGAGCCGCTGCCGCGCCTTCCTCATCATCGTCGGCGCGCTGGCTGTTGATGAGCGCGGCGAGGAAACACTGGTCGGCCTGACCGTGCTGGAATCGGACTATTTCCTCAAGCATCAGGAATTTACCGACCAGCGCCTGATCCATCAGGGCGCCTCCCGCTTCCTGGTGCTGATGGAACGTCACCTGATCGCGCGCCAGCAGGCGCTGCCGCCCAAGCCGGCCTGAAGCGCTCCTGCGGCGCTCACATGCCGTGCATGCGCCTGAACAGCCCGACCAGGTCCAGATACTGCGCGCCGACATACAGGCCGATGCAAGCGGCGACCATCAGCGCCGCCACCACGGTGGATTTTTTCATGATGTTTCCTTTCAAAGACTTGCTAGAGATAACTGGATGCTGAGGCGCGACGCCGCCCAGGCCGGCAAGCCGCTGGCCAGCAAGGCGCCCAGCAACACCATCGCCGTCCAGGCCAGCACGCCGGCGCCCGACACGGTCAAGGGGAAGGCCAGCCCGAACAGCAATTCGCCCAGATAGGCGCCGATCGCCGCCGACAGCGGCAGCGACAAGGCCAAGGCCAGCGGCACGCTCATCAACGCCACCAGCACACCCTCGCACAACACATTGCGCAGCACCACGGCCGAACTGGCGCCGATGCTGCGCATGACGCCGAACTCGCGCCCGCGCTCGGCCACGTTGCTGCCCATCGCCGAACCCAGGCCGAACAGGCCAACCGCCGCCGTCAACAGCGCGATGAACAGCATGGCCGCGATCAGCAGGTCGAAATGGCCGTCGACCTCCTTGCGCAGCATGGTCTGCGTCAGGTTCATGCGGACGTCGATGCCGGCGCCGGCCAGCGTGCGGCCGATCTGGCGCGCGGCCGCGGCGATGGCCGCCTCGTCGTGCGCGCGCAGCACGATGCGATAGCTGGCCGCCTGTCCCGGACGTCCGGCCATGCGCGCATAGGTCGGCGCCGAGACGAACACCGTGGCCGCCGTCATGTCCTGGCGGGCGATGCCGGCCACCCGCAAGGTCAGCGTGCGGCCATGGCCGGCGATGCCGATGCTGCCGCCCACCCGCGCCTGCGGGAAGAATTCCAGCGCGGCGCTGTTCAACACCACCTCGTCCGGCCGGCCGGCGCCGAGCCACCGCCCGGCCAGCATCTCCAGCTTGAGCGTGGCGTTCTGCTCCGGCACCGCCTGCACCGCCAGGGTGCCGTGCGCACCGTCCGGATAGACCCGCTCGATCTCCAGGCCGTCGGCGCGCTGGCGGGCCACGCCGCTGCGCTCCCAGGCCTCGACCAGCGCGACCTGCGGCAGCGCCGCGAGCAGCTGGCTGACCTGCGCGATCGGCGCCCGGCGGGCCAGCATGGTCTCGATGTCGTAGTGGCGCTCCGCCGCCGCGTCGACCAGGTGCTGCGCGGAGGCGGCCCGGATATTCAGACTGCTCATGGTCATGGCGCCGGCCAGCGCCAGCAAGCCCAGGGTCAACAGCAGGCGGCCGCGCCGGCGCAGGCTGTTGCGCAGCGCCAGCAGCAGGCCGCGGTCGACCAGCGGCAGCCGGTCCAGCCAGGCCGCCGGTGCGCTGTAGCGCTGGCCGTGGCTGCCGCTGTCGCTGATGGCCGCCTGCACCGTCGCCGCGCTGGCTTGGGCGATCGGCAGCGCGGCGATCGCCAGCGGCAGCAGCACCCCGGCCGCGATCATCAGCAGGTAGCTCCAGTGCGGCACCGCGCCGCTGTGCATGGTGAAGTTGAGGATCTGGTTCAGCACCACACGCGAGAACGCGCGCCCGGCCGCCAGCCCGGCCGACATGCCGAGTGCAGTGGCCATGCCGGCCAGGACCAGCACCAGCGTCAGATACAGGCCGGCGATCTGCGCGCGCCGCGCGCCGATGGTCTTCATCACGCCGATCTGGCGCCGCTGCTGCTGCAGCATGCCGCCCACCACCGTCGCCGCCAGCACCGCCGACAGCACCAGCGCCACGCCGCTGAACACCAGCAGCATCGCCAGGATCGAAGTCATGACCTTTTGATGCGGATGCTCGCCCGGCGGCGGAATCCGGATGCGCTCCACCGCGTGGCCGTTCTGCCGCAGCCAGACGGCCAGCCGCGCCACGGTCGCCTCGATGGCGTCGACATTCATCGGCTGCTCGCTGACGGTCAGCTTCAGCTGGCGCAGGCTGCCGTCCAGCCCCAGCGCGGCCACGGTGGCCGGCGTGGCATAGGCGTACACGGTCTGGCCACGGCTGGCAGGCGGCAACGACGGGTCGTGCACGGTGCCGGAGACCAGCAGCGCTTGCGGCGCGCCGTGGCCGGTGCTGACGGCGAGGCGCTGGCCGATGGTCGCGCCGATCAGGCGCAGCGCATCGCGCTCCAGCAGCAGCGATCCGTCCGGCGGCGGCCACGCGCCCTGCTCGCGGTACACGGTGTTGATGCGCAGGTTGTTGAAATCCTCCACCACGAAGATGGTCAACGGCAAGGTCGGCGGCGCCCCGGCGCCCTCGCCCGCCAGGGTGACGCCGACCGTGCCGCTGGCCTGCGCCTGGGCGATGCCGGGAAAGGCGCGTATCGCCGCCAGCAGGGGCGCGTCGATGCGCTCCAGTTGCAGCGTGGCCGAGGGCGGATTGGTGTCGAGGTAGTTGCGGGTGGTCTCGCGACTGAGGATGGTGTAGCTGCTCAACATGGTGGCCAGCCCGCACACGCCGGCCGCCATCGCCAGCAGCATCAAGGCCACGCGGCCCGGCGTGAGCGCGACATCGCGCAACAGCTTGCGCCAGCGCGGGCTAAGCATGGCGCACCCGGTTGGCGCTGTGGTCGATGCCGGCCACGCCGCCGCGCGGCGCGCCGATGCTGCCGATACGGCCGTCGGCCAGCGTGACGAGGCGCGTGAAGTACTCGCTGAAGTCGCGTTCGTGCGTCACCATCAGCACCGTCTTGCCCTGTTCGACCAGGCCGGCGAACAGCTGCATGATCTGGCGCGTGGTGTCGCTATCGAGATTGCCGGTCGGCTCGTCGGCCACCAGGATGGGCGCGTCGTTGGCCAGCGCGCGCGCGATCGCGGCGCGCTGCTGCTGGCCGCCGGACAGTGCCGACGGCAGCTTGTCGGCCTGCGCGCCGATATCGAGCCGCTCCAGCAAGGCCAGCGCCCGCGCACGCCGCTGGCGCGCCGGATAGGTGGAACAGAAATCCATCGGCAGCATCACGTTCTCCGCCACGGTCAGCGTCGGCAGCAGCTGGAAGAACTGGAACACGATGCCGAGCTGGCGGCCGCGCCAGCGCGCCAGCTCCGATTGCCGCATGACGTGCACGGCGGCGCCGTCTATCCAGACCTCGCCGGAGGATGGCGTATCGATGCCACTGGCCAGGTTCAGCAGGGTCGACTTGCCGCTGCCCGATTTGCCGACCACGGCGACGAACTCGCCGGCCTGCACCTCCAGGTTGATGCCATCGAGCGCCATCAGGCTGCCGGCGCTACTGTCGTAACGTTTGCTCAAATCGCGCAAGACCATCAAAGGTCGCGCCGTTGCGGATGCTGTCATGGTTGGTTCCCGTCGGTTTATTGGTACTGCAGCCATTAAACCGACGGGCGATTGCCGCTTTATCTCCGTTGCGTGAAGTTTTGTAAAGTAGCCAACTTTGATCAGCGGGCGCTGGCGGCGCGCTCAAGCTCTCCGCCGAGTTTCTCCACAAAAGCCTCCATGGTCTGCTCGCCCAGGTCAACCGCCTTGGCCCCGCCACCGGCAACGAAGGTCACATCGCTGATGCCGATCACGCCAAGTATGAGCCGCAGATATTGGGACGCGATGTCGCGCTCCTGGATGGGCGATCCCTCGGTATAAATGCCTCCCGACGCGATCAATACGCTGGCCTTTTTTCCAGTCACGAGCCCGCGCCCATCGAAGCCGAGCGTCACCCCCTTGCGAACGACGTGGTCGATCCACGCCTTCAATACCGCTGGCACGTTGTAGTTGTAGACCGGCGTCGCAATGACAAGGTGATCGACGGCGAGCAATTCCGCCACCAGCAGGTCGGAGAGCTTCAACATGTCCGCCATCTCTGGCGTGTGCTTTTCCGGCGGCGTGAAGTAGGCCTGCAGCCACGCGGCATCGACGAACCGGAGTCCGGCATCCATCAGGTCGCGGACAATCACCTCGCCGCCGGGGTGGGCCGCGACCCAGTCCTGCACGAAACGACGCGTCATGTTGCGTGATACCGAGTGCTTGCCGCGAGGGCTGGTCTCGATTACCAAGAGTTTGGCCATTGCAATTATCCTTGAAAAAGTAGCGCCGGGACGTGAAGCCTGGAATGGCTTGCACGTCGGGCTGTTTGGGTAGCCACAATATATCGCCGCGCCTCCCTCTCCGTAAGCGATTAAAATATGAAGAACTCCATCATAAATTCCGATGGACCAGCCCAGGGAGTAAATGTCTTGATAGGTAGCCTTACACTGGACCAGCTACGCGTCCTGGTGACGATTGCGGATACGGGCAGCTTTTCCGCCGCAGGGCGAAAGCTTGGCCGCGTCCAGTCGGCCATCAGCCAGGCCATAGCCACGTTGGAGGATCTCCAGGGTGTGTCGCTGTTCGACCGCAGCGGCCACCGTCCAAGCTTGACCGACACTGGCCGGGTCTTGGTCGACCATGCGCGCCTGGTCCTGGCCAGCGCTGCCCGCTTCGAAGGCGTGGCAATGGGAACGCGCTTGGGCTTGGAGCCAGAGCTGGTCATTGCAATCGATCCTCTGGTGCCTACCGCGCCATTCATCGAGAGCCTGTCGGCGCTGAGCCGGACATTTCCGAATCTGCCAGTGAGCTTTTCGACAGAAGGCCTGGGGGGCTCGTTGAGGCGCCTCAGAAGCGACGCCGCCGCCATCGGCATCTGCCTGCTGCTGCCTTCCATTCCAGACGACATAGCCGCATATCCGCTGCTGCGCGTCGGCATGCAGGCCGTGGTCGCGCCAGCCCATCCACTTGCCGCGCTCGGGCGGCCGGCGACGCCGGTCGATCTGGAGCCGCATGTTCAGCTTGTGCTGTCGGACCCGGTCGATCCCGCTGGCGAAAATTTCGGGCTGGCGAGCGCCAAACTCTGGCGCTTCGTGGATCTCGGCCGCCGCCTGGACTTCCTGCTCGGCGGTTTTGGATGGTGCCGCATGCCCGACCATCTGGTGTCCGGATTGATCGCGGCTGGCAGCTTGGTCGCGCTCGATATCGAGAACGATCCGACTCCCGCCGGGGGGCTGACGATTTATGCCGCGCATCAGCGCGACCGCACGTTGCGGCCTGCGGGACGATGGCTGCTGGATGACCTCAGACGTAGGACGGCAGCAGCAGCCGCCTGACGGTTTAGTAATCATGACTAAACTATGCCGCGCCAGCATGCCTGGCGCGAATTCCGTCATCCGGGCATGTGAGAATTCCGCAATCAAAACCAGCAACTTTTCGAATGAAACCTGTCTACCTCCTGTTACTGGCCTTGGCCGCCCCCCTCGCCCACGCGCGCGACACCAGCGTCAGTTCGCCCGATGGCGCGCTGGTGGTCAGCGTCAGCGACGACCACGCCAACCCGAGCTATCGCGTCACCTATCGCGGCGTGCCGGTCATCACGCCCTCCCACCTCGGCATGGTGTTCAAGCGCGGCGCCTCGTTTGGCGAGGGCTACAACATCACCGCCACCGCCAGCGACCAAGCCGACACCACCTGGACCCAGCCCTGGGGCGAGCGCAAGCTGGTGCGCGACCAGCACAACGAGCTGCGCGTCGACTTCGCGCGCGCGCTCGACGCGCGCAGCAAGTTCACGGTGCGCTTCCGGGTGTTCAATGACGGCATCGGCTTCCGTTACGAAGTGCCCGAACAAGCGGGCATGCCGGGCGAGATCGAGATCGTCGACGAAACCACCGAGTTCCAGATCCCCGACGCCGGCAAGACCCGCGCCTGGTGGATCCCGGCGCGCGCCTGGCGCGGCCTGGAATACCTGTACCGCTCCACGCTGCTGAAGGACGCGCCGCATGTGGAAACGCCGTTCACGCTGCGCCTGCCATCGGGCGTGCACCTGTCCATCCACGAGGCGGCGCTGACCGACTACGCGTCGATGACGCTGAACCAGCAGCACGACGGCGTGTTCAAGGCCGACCTCACGCCGTGGTACGACGGCAGCCGCGTCAAGACCCGCGGCGCCTTCAAGACGCCGTGGCGCACGGTGCAGGTATCGCCCGACGCCAAAGGCTTGCTGAACTCGGACCTGATCCTCAACCTCAACGAACCGAATAAACTGGGCGACGTCTCCTGGGTCAAGCCGGGCAAATATGTCGGCATCTGGTGGGCCATGCACCTGTGGCAGAAGACCTGGGCCTCGGGCCCCAAGCACGGCGCGACGACGGCCGAGACCAAGCGCTATATGGACTTCGCCGCCAGGTACGGCTTCTCCGGCGTGCTGGTGGAAGGCTGGAACGTGGGCTGGGACGGCGAATGGCAGGACAACGGCGACCGCTTCAGCTTCACCGAACCCTACCCGGACTTCGACATGCGCCAGATCGCCGCCTACGGCAAGAAGCTGGGCGTGGGCCTGATCGGCCATCACGAGACCTCGGGCGCGGTATCGCACTACGCCAGCCAGATGGACGGCGCGCTCGACTACTACCGCGACAACAACGTCACCCAGGTGAAGACCGGCTACGTCACCGACAACGCCCGCATCAAGCGCGTGGATGCGGAAGGCATCACCCGCTACGAATGGCACGACGGCCAATACATGGCCGGCGAGTACCTGCACTCCGTCGTCGCGGCGGCCAAGCGCCACATCAGCATCGATACCCACGAGCCGATCAAGGACACCGGCCTGCGCCGCACCTACCCCAACTGGCTCACGCGCGAAGGCGCGCGCGGCCAGGAGTACAACGCCTGGGGCTATCCGCCCAATCCGCCCGAGCACACGGCGCTGCTGCCCTTTACCCGCATGCTTGCCGGCCCGTTCGACTACACGCCCGGCATCTTCAACCTCAAGCCCAACGGCGAACAATCGGAGAACCGCGTGCGCTCCACGCTGGCCAAGGAACTGTCGCTGTACGTGGTGCTGTATAGCCCGATCCAGATGGCGGCCGACCTGCCCGAGAACTACGAGGCGCGCCGCGACGCCTTCCAGTTCATCGTCGATGTTCCGGCCGACTGGGAAGAGAGCCGCGCCATCGCCGGCGAAGTAGGTCAGTATGTGGCCATCGCCCGCCAGCAGCGCGGGGGCCGCGACTGGTTCCTCGGCGCGTTGACCAACGAAACGGCGCGCACGCTCGATCTCAAGCTCGATTTCCTGGCGCCGGGCCAGCGCTACCAGGCCGAGATCTACCGCGACGGCCCGGACGCGCACTGGGAAACCAATCCCTACGCCATCGTCATCGAAAAGAAAGCGGTGCAACACGACCAGACGATGAAGCTCTGGCTGGCGGCCGGCGGCGGCGCCGCGATCCGCTTCAAGGCGATCGGCCAGGGCGATGTTTACTAAAACCGCACTAAACTCCGCGGCCCGCGCCGCCCCGGCCTCGCCGCCGCAGGGTTCAAGTGCTATAAACAACAAAACAACAATACCCACTGGAGACGCTCAATGACGCCACACCGCACCACCAGCCAGCTCGCGCTCAGCATCGCGCTGGCCATGACCAGCCTCTGGGCCGACGCAGCACCGGCGCCGGCGCCGGCGCCGGCGCCGAAACCCGGCTTCCCGGTCAACACCTTCATCGGCACCCAGGACGACGGCAACACCTTCCCCGGCGCCTCCGCCCCTTTCGGCATGCTGCAACTGAGCCCGATCGGCGAACACTACGCAGGCTGGCGCTACCTGGACCCGAAGATACGCGGCTTCGGCCACTTCTTCCTGTCCGGCGCGGGCTGCTGGGAACAGGGCGGCCAATTGTCGGTGCTGCCGGTGACCGGCGACATCGGCCCCGGCGCCAGGTTCGACACCACCAAGCCGGCCAGCTTCGACCAGAAGAAGTACGCGTCCAGCTACACCCATGAGGGCGAAGTCGGCACCGCCGGCTACTTCAAGATCAAGCTCACCGACTACGACGGCATCGTCGCCGAAACCACGGCGCTCACGCGCGCCGGCGCCGAGCGCTACACCTTCGCCGACAGCGCCCGCCAGGGCCACGTGCTGGTCAACGTCGGCCAGGCCAACGAGCGCCACTCGGTGGTCGGCAGCACCTTGCAGGTGGTGGGCGACCGCGCCATCGAAGGCAAGATCGTCACCAAGAGTTTTTGCGGCGGCGCCCAGTACGCGACCTGGTTCCGCATGGAGTTCGACCGTCCCTTCAGCACGCACGGCGTGTGGAGCGACGCCGGCGGCACGCCCGGCACGCGCGGCGTGAGCCAGCAAGGCGACAGCCGTCCGCACGGCGCGTGGTTCACCTTCGACCTGAAAGACGGCAAGGCCGTCACCGCCATCAGCGCCATCTCCCACGTCGATGCGGAAGGCGCGCGCCGCAACCTGCACGCCGACGCCTACACGGGCGCGCAGCCGCGCAGCTTCGACGCGATGCGCGAGGCCTCGCAGCTCGCCTGGCAAAAGGAACTGAACACGGTGCGCATCGGGGGCGCCGACAAGGACCAGCGCACGGTGTTCTACACCGCCCTCTATCACGCGCTGCTGCAGCCGTTGACGGGCAACGACGCCGACGGCCGTTATCGCGGCTACGACGACGCCCTGCACAACGCCAGCGGTTCCACCTACTACGAGTTCTTCTCGCTGTGGGACACCTACCGCGCCCACAACCAGCTGCTGGCGTTGCTGCGGCCTGAACGCGCGCGCGACATCGCCGACTCGGTGCTGAAGACGCGCGAACAGGGCGGCTGGTTGCCGCGCTGGGGCTACGCCAACTTCGAATCGAACGTGATGACGGGCGACCCGGTGACGCCTTTCCTGGTCGACCTGTGGCGCTTCGGCGCGCTGAAGGGCCAGGAGCAGCGCGCCTACACGGCGCTGCGTGAAAACGCCTTCGGCACGCCGCCGTTCGGCAGCCGCAGCGAAGGCCGGGCCGGCAATCCGAGCTACCTGAAAAACGGCTACGTGCAGTACGACCGCGCCTTCCGCGCCAAGGGCATGGACGTCGATCCGCACCACGGCGGCTCCGCCACGCTGGAATACGCGCAGGCCGACGGCGCGCTGGCCTACATGGCCGAGGCGCTGGGCAAGCACGACGACGCCGCGCTGCTGCGCAAGCGCGCCGGCAACTGGCACAAGGTGTGGGACGAAGCGGCGGACGACAAGGAACTCGGCTTCAAGGGTTTCCCGCGCGCGCGCATGAGCGACGGCAAATGGTTCGCCGAACTCGATGGCAGCTACAGCCCGCGCGCCGAACATGGCTTCCACGAAGGCACGGCATGGCAATATCAGTGGCTGGTGCAGCAGGACGTGGGCGGCATGGTCGCGGCCATGGGCGGACGCGCGCAAACCGCGCGCCGGCTCGACGCCTTCTTCGCCTACGACGCCTTGCGCAAGAATCCCTACGAGGCGGTGCGCAAGGATTGGGTGATGGGGCCGTACAACTACTACAGCCAGTACCGCTACAACCCGAACAACGAGCCTGACCTGCACGCGCCGTGGATGTACACGCTGGTCGGCCAGCCGTGGAAGACCAGCACCGTGTTGCGTGCGGCCGAGACGCTGTTCACCAACGCGCCGAACGGCGTCACCGGCAACGACGACCTGGGGACCATGTCGGCGTGGTATGTGTTCAGCGTGCTGGGGCTGTACCCATCGATGCCGGGCAGCGGACACTTCCTGCTGCACGCGCCGAAATTCGCCAGCGCCGAGATTGATGTCGGCAACGGCAAGACCCTGCGCATCAACAGCAACGCGGCCGGCGGCAAGGCCCAGGCGCCGCTGGCGATCGAGCAGCTGCGCTGGAATGGCCAGCCACGGCCGCAGGTCTGGCTGGACTGGGAGCAGCTCAAGGCCGGGGGACAGATCCAGATGAAGCTGGGCAGCGATGCCGCCGCTCTAACCTGGGGCACGCAGCCGGACGCCCTGCCCGCCGATCTGCGCGAGCCGCAACGTCCATAACGCCACCACCGTGTCATTCCCGCGCAGGCGGGAATCCATACGTCGCGTGGTCAGACACGCAGCATGGGTTCCCGCCTGCGCGGGAACGACGTTTACGGCGCGGCCGCCTTCCAATAGCGCTTGATCCACTCCCCATGCGTCGGCATGGCCGCCACAGCCTGCGCCAGCGACGCGCGCACGCCCTCGACGTATTGCACCAACTTCTCCTCCGGCATATCGTCCACGATCGGGTGGTAGCTTTGCGGCATGATGCGCTGGCCCAGCATCACCTGCACCCAGCTCGGCAACGCGAAGAAATCCTCGCCGTTGCGGAAGTAGCGCCCGTCGCTGCGGAACAAATCCATCGCCTCCTTCAAACTGTCCGGGATGGACATGGTGCGGCAGTAGTTCCAGAACGGCGTGTCGCTACGCTCGGTCGCGTGGTAGTGCAGGATCAGGAAATCGCGCACCCGCTCGTACTCGAACGCGGACTCGCGGTTGAAGCGCTCGGCCAGCAAGGGATGGAAATCGCGGCCGGGGAACAGCGCCAGCAGGCGGCTGATGCCCGACTGGACCATATAGATGCTGGTCGATTCCAGCGGCTCCAGGAAGCCGCTGGCCAGGCCCAGCGCCACCACATTCTTGTTCCAGAACTTCTTGCGCATGCCGGGCGTGAAGCGCAGCGGGCGCGGCTCGGCCAGCGCCTTGCCGTCCAGGTTGGCCAGCAAGGTCGCGGCGGCCTCGTCGTCGCCGAGGTAGCGGCTCGCATACACATGGCCATTGCCGGTGCGGTGCTGCAGCGGTATGCGCCACTGCCAGCCCGCCGCGCGCGCGGTGGCGCGTGTGTATGGTGTGATCGGATCGACGCGCTCGCTGGGCACCGCCATCGCGCGGTCGCACGGCAGCCAGTGCGTCCAGTCCACGTAGCCGGTTTTGAGGGTCTGCTCGATCAGCACCCCGCGGAAGCCGGAACAATCGATGAACAACTCGCCTTCGACGACGTCGCCATTTTCCATCGTCACCGATTCGACATGGCCGTCGTCGGCGCGCTGGTTGACGCCGACGATCTTGCCTTCGATGCGCTGCACGCCGCGCCGCTCCGACAGCTCGCGCAGGAAGCGCGCATACATGCCGGCGTCGAAGTGATAGGCGTAGGCGATGTCGGACAGCGGCGAACTCGGCGGCGCAGCGCCGACGCCGGGCACGAACTTGCCCTGTGGCGCCATCAGCGTCTGGGCCGAATAGTCGCCGATGGCCGCCGCGCGGCCGGACTGGGCCAGCTTGAGCCAGAACTGGTGGAAGGGCAGCGGCCCCAGCGAACGGCCGATGACGCCGAAGCCGTGGATGTAGCTGTCGCCGATGCGCGACCAATCCCTGAACTCGATGCCGAGCTTGACCGTGCCCTGGGTCCGCTGGACGAACTCGGTCTCGGCTATGCCCAGCATCTGGCTGTTGAACATGCGGATGTGCGGAACGCTGGCTTCGCCGACGCCGACGATGCCGATCTCCTCGGACTCGATCAGGCGTACCGACGCCTGCTTGCCCAGGTAGGTGGCCAGCGCGGCGGCCGCCATCCAGCCGGCGCTGCCGCCGCCGACCACGACCACGCGTTGGATACGGTTGTTTGTCATTTTTCTCTATCCCTTGCAGATGCAAAAAAGTCGGCGCTTGCCAAGACAGGCAAGCGCCGACGGGAACCTCCCCTCGCACCCGCGGGCGCGAGGGGGCGGGAGGAAGCTATCAGAACTTGTAGTTCAAGCCGAAGTAGGCGATGCGGCCGGTGTAACCGTTGGCGTAGAAGCGGTCCTTGGTGTCGCTGCCCAGGTGGGAACGGGTCTCTTCCCTGGTCAGGTTCAGCACCGAAGCGGTCAGGCTCAGCTCCTTGGTCAGGTTGTAGGCCACGTTCACGTCGACCTGGCTGTACGGCTCCGAATACACGTTCAAACCGTTGACCAGACCGTTGACCACCTCGCCGCGACGGTTGTACGAGGCGCGCGCCAGATACTTGTCGGTTTCGTAGAACACGGTGATGTTGGCCTGGTTCTTGGCGCTGCCGACCAGCGGCGACTTGCCGATCTCGGTGCCGTCGCTCAGGGTGATGGCCGCCTGGTTGGTCTTGTTGTAGGTGTAGTTGACCTGGAAGCCGAGGCCGGAATCGAGCGTGTGCTGGGCATACATCTCGATACCCTGCGACACGCCGTTGCGGCCGCCGGCGCTGGTCGAGTAGTTCTGCACCGTCACGCTCTGGCCGCCCACGTTCATGGTCACGTCGCGCACCACCGGTACCGCGAAGTTGCTGACGTTCTTGCGGAACAGGTCGGCGCCGAGCACGGAGCCGCGGTGGAAGTACCACTCCAGGCCCAGGTCGAGCTGGGTCGCCTTGTACGGATCGAGCTGCTTGTTGCTGCCTTCGCCGAACCAGCCCTGCTTGTCGCCGCCACCGATCAGGCGGCGGTCGTTGACGTATTCCTGGCTGTAGTACTGCAAGCCGCCCGGCGACGCGATGTCGCCGTAGCTCGGCCGCGACACCACCTTGGATGCGGCCATGCGCAGCAGCAGGTCCTTGCGCACGTCGAACGCCAGGTTGAAGCTGGGCAGGACGTCGGTGTAGTTGCGGTCGAGCGAACTGAGCACGAACGACGAGCTGCGCGCGGTGCTGTCCGGCAGACGGGTGAAGCCGCTGGTGCAGCCGGAACCGGCCGGCGCGCCCACCGCCGGAGCGCCGCCCGCCTGGCAAGGCGCCGGGCTGCCGTTGGCGCCGTTGAAGAAGTAGTCGTTGTAGTTGTCGACGCGGTCGGTCGAATCGGCATGCTGCTTGGTGCGCACCACGCGCAGGCCGACGTTGCCACGCAGGCGGTCGGTCTTGATGTTGGCCTGCAAGTACGTCGAAGAAATCTTCTCGTTGACGTTGTAGACGAAGTTGTCTTCGTTGCGGGTCTGCATGGCGCCGTAGGTCTGGTTCAGGTAACCGATGTAGGCAGGGTAGTTAATCGCCGGGAAGGCGCTGGCGCTGATGCCGCCGGCCAGGTTGTCCAGCGATTGGCCGTACAGGAACTGCGACTGGAACTTGTTGGCGGTCGGATCGCAGCCGGCCTGGTAGCGCTTGTCGTAGTTGGCCGGATCGGCGCCCTTGCACACCCAGTAGTTGTTGCCGGTGCTGCGGTGGGTGCCGCCGTCGCGGTACTTGCCGCCGAATTGCAGCGAGTCCAGCCAGTTGCTGTCGGCGTGCCAGGTGAAATCGGCCTGGGCGTATTTCTGCTGGGTGCTGTTGTGGGTCCACGACGAGCTGGTCGAGCCGAGGTCGATCTCGCCTATGCCCTTTTGCAGGTTGGCCATCAGTTCCGGCGAGAAGGTCATGCTCGGCTTGCCGGCCGTGCTCCAGGCGCTGGCGTAGTTGCCCAGGGTCCAGCTGCCGTCGGCGTTTTGCAGGCGCGGCTTGATCGGCATGCCGAATTGCAGGTCCGGACCGCCGCCGGCCCAGGTACGGCCGCCCTTGAAGGTGGCGTCCAGCGTGTCGCCGTGCCATTCGACTTCGATGTCGGCGGTTTGCGACAGCGCCTTTTCGCGGTTGTAGCTGCCGGTGATCTGCGGCGTCGGGATGGTGCAATCGTCCGGACCGAAGCCGCCGGTGTTGGTCAGGCCGCCCGCCTTGGCCTGGTCGCCGCTGCAGTAGTAGGTCTTGCCGGGGTGCGCGCTGTATTGCGCGCCGGTGACGATGGTGCCGCTGCGGTCGAAAGTCAGACCGTCGAGCATGCGGCCGCCGGCCCAGTTGCCGTCGCCGTCGTAGCGGGCCAGATTCCACTCGGGGATCTTCAGCGTGTTGGTCTGCGAGTTCTGCGACAGGTCGAAGCGGAAATAGTTGCCGGTCACGGTCAGGTTGCGCACCGGCTTGGCCTGCAGCGTCAGCTGGCCGCCCTTGCGCTCGCGGTCCTCGGTCTTGACGTCGAAGTTGACCGAGGTCGGCATCATGAAATTGGTGTATTTCTTGCCGCTCTGGTCCTTGAAGCCGGACTGGCCCCACCAGTAGCTGTTCATATTGGACGGCTTGCCGTTGACGTCGGTGGCCGGATGGGCGTCGTAGTCGTCGCCATACCATTGCCAGTTCTCGGTGCTGGCGCCCATGGTGCGGGTGGTGCGTTTCTGTTGCGTGTAGCCGACCAGCACGCCGAAACGGTTGCTCTCGTCGTGCCACGCGTACTGGCCGGAGAACTGGCCGTCGGTCTTCTTGCTGGTGTCGGCCCAGGTGCCTTCGGCGGAAACGAAGCCGGTGCCCGACTTCACTTCCAGCGGACGGCGGGTGTGCAGGATCACGGTGCCGCCGATGCCGCCTTCGTCGATGCGCGCTTCCGGCGTCTTGAACAGTTCGGCGCTGGACAGCATGTTGGCCGGCATTAGCATGTAGTTGAAGGAACGGGTCGGATCGCCGTTGGACTCGGCCGTGGCGATGTAGTTGCCGTTCAACTGGGTCAGGGTCAGTTCCGACGACAGGCCGCGCACGCTGACGTTCTTGCCCTCGCCGCCGCTGCGGTCGATGATCACGCCGGGCACGCGCTGCAGCGCGTCGGCCACGTTCTTGTCGGGGAACTTGCCGATGTCTTCGGCGGTGACGACATCGACGATGGCGTTGGCGTTGCGCTTCTGGTCGAGGCTTTTCTCGATCGCGTAGCGGTAGCCGGTGACGACCACGGAGTCGATCGGCTTGCCGTCGGCGGTTTTCTCGGCCGGCTTATCGGCGGACGCGGTCTGCGCGTGGGCGCTGGAAAGGGTCATCAGGCCGAGGCTCAAGGCCGTGGCGAGCGGCGTCTTGGTCCAGCGGCGCTGGCGTGCAGCGTGAGGGGTTGTTAACGTCATGTGCTGTCTCCTGGTCGTGTGCCCAACGAGGGGCTGTATTTATTATTTGGCGGTAGCTGGCTACCGCATTGCAACGCGTACCCTGAAGTTTTCCTAAACGGCTCAAAAGCCGCTTGCATATCGATGGGGACCGCATTCCAACCAGAAAGATTTATACAGAAGAAGCGATGGTGGCTCTACAAACTTTCAAAGTTTGCATGAAGTTTAGCGTTGTTTAGGAAACAAGTGAGGTGGGCGTGCGACAACCGCCTGCCGGACGGCATTCAGTCTGTTTTGATCTGCGTCATAGAAAGTCAATCGTCAGACGACTAGTCTGGAGCGAAGATGCCTGTTTAGACAGATCAATACTGCAGCTATTGGGAGAAACAAAGTGCGTAAATTGTGCATGATGCTGGCGATGCTGGCCCTGCTCGGCCTGTCCGGCTGTGGCTACAACGCCCTGCAAAGCCAGGACGAGCAAATCAAGGCGAGCTGGTCTGAGGTGGTCAACCAATACCAGCGGCGGGCCGACCTGATTCCCAACCTGGTCAATACCGTCAAGGGCTATGCCGCGCATGAGCAAGACGTGCTGACCCAGGTGACACAGGCGCGGGCCGCCGCGACGTCGGTGCAGGTCACGCCGGAAGTATTGAACGACCCGGCCGCCTTCGCCAGATTCCAGGCGGCGCAAGGCGCCTTGTCCGGTGCGCTGTCGCGACTGCTTGCAGTCAGTGAAAGCTATCCACAGTTGAAAGCCGACGCCAATTTCCGCGATCTGCAGGCACAACTGGAAGGCACGGAAAACCGCATCACCGTGGCGCGCAATCGCTATATCAAGTCGGTTCAGGAATACAACGTCACCGTGCGTTCGTTTCCGTCCAATCTGACCGCCATGGCCTTCGGCTACCAGGCGAAGCCGAATTTCTCGGTCGACAATGAAAAGGAAATCAGCAAACCACCGACGGTCGATTTCAAAGCCGCGCCCGCCAAGCCTCAGGCTGCCCCCCAGGAGCGGACCAAATGATGACGATGGCCGGTGCCAGACGCGTGGCATTGGCGTCGTTGCTGGCCTTCGCACTGTGGGGAGCGTCCAGCGCCGGCGCGCAAATCGCCGTCCCGCCATTGACAGGGCATGTTACCGATCAGACCGCGACGCTGACAGCCGAGCAGACAAACAGCCTGGAACAAGCACTGCAATCGTTTGAAGCAAAGAAAGGCAGCCAGCTCGCCGTCCTCATCGTTCCCACCACTGCGCCAGAGACGATCGAGCAATACGCGTTGCGCGTCGCCGAGCAGTGGAAGCTGGGACGCAAGAAAATCGACGACGGCGCCATCCTGGTGGTGGCCAAGAACGATCGCGCGCTACGCATCGAAGTCGGCTACGGATTGGAGGGGCCGCTCAATGACGCGACCAGCAAGCGCATTATCAGCGAGATCATTACGCCCTATTTCAAGCAAGGCGATTTCTACGGCGGCATTGCCGCTGGCACCGCCCAGATGATGCGGCTGGTCGACGGCGAGCAATTGCCGGCGTCTGAAACCAGGCGGGTCGGCGCGGACGGCGCGCAGCGCTACCTGCCGGTCGCCTTCATCCTGGTGTTCACCATCGGCGGCATATTGCGCGCCCTGCTGGGCAGGCTTCCTGCCGCGGTGCTCACGGGCGGCGCGGTGGCCGGCGTCGCCTGGCTGCTGGCGGGAACGGTCTACATTGCCGTCGGCGCGGGTGTGCTGGCATTGTTGTTCACCTTGCTTGGCGGCGGCATGCTCGCACGGGGCCTTGGTGGTGTCGCCGGCGGATTCGGTCGTGGCGGGCCAGGCGGAGGCGGCTTCAGCGGAGGCGGCGGCAGCTTTGGTGGCGGTGGCGCTTCAGGGAGGTGGTAGCAATGAACATTCAACGCCTGGTGCGGCATCTGTTGACGACACGCCGCAACATCAAACACACCTTTCCACCGGAGGCGCTGAGCGCGATTGAAGACGCCATCGCCGCCAGCGAGCGTACCCATGGCGGCGAAATACGCTTTGTGGTGGAGGCCGCATTGGACGGCGCACCACTGTTCAGCAATCAGTCAGCCAGGGCGCGTGCCATCGATGTGTTTTCACAATACCGGATATGGGACACGGCGCAAAACAACGGGGTGTTGATCTACCTGCTGCTGGCTGACCGCAGCGTCGAGATAGTTGCCGACCGCGGCATTCACAGCAAGGCGGGCCCGCATGAATGGGACAGCATTTGCCATCGGATGGAAGCCGCCTTCAAGCAAGGCGACTATGAGGCCGGAGTGCTCGCCGGCATTGAGGCGGTGACGCGCCATCTGAGGGAACACTATCCGGCAGAGGACAAGCTCGCCAACGAATTGCCAAACCAGGTGCTGGTGCTGTAAGCCGTGAATCAGACAGTCCGCGCTGACACTGAACGAGAACGAAAATCTAACCAGGAAACGACCATGAAAACCTCTATCGCAATTGCCTTCTTCGCCTCGCTGCTGAGCGTATCCCACGCTGGCGCCGCGGACCCGCATCATCCGGATCCGGCACAGCAGGAAAAAAATGGGCCGGACGCCACGTCGGCGGGGATGATGGAAAATATGCAGAAGATGCAGCGCCAGATGGAGAAAATTCAGGCGACCACCGATTCCAAGGAGCGCCAAAAGCTGATGCAGGAGCATATGCAGGCGATGCAGGACAATATGAAGGCCATGCGCGCCGCCGATGCTTCGCCGGCGGGCGGCATGCATCAAGGCAAGGCCGGTGGCGGCATGATGATGATGCGCCCCGATATGATGGAAAAGCGCATGGACATGATGCAGATGATGATGGAGCAGATGGTGCAACATCAAAGTGCGAAGGAATCGGCGCCGGCGTCCAAATGAGCGCCTAGGGCAAGGGCGAAGGGAGCTACACCTCAGTCCCCGCGTCTTTGCCGGCAATCCAGACTTCCCGCAGCCCGCCGCCCTCACGCAAGATGAACAGGGCGTCCATGCCGAGCTCGCGGGCCAGGCTCCCGCCCGCATGCTGCCCCAACACCATCAACGCCGTCGCCCAGGCGTCGGCCAGCATGCATGTCGGAGCCAGCACCGTCACGCCGGCCAAGTCGCTTTGCACCGGTTGCTGCGTGGCGGCGTCCATCGTATGCGAGTAACGCCGCCCCCCTACGTCAAGCCAGCGCCGATAGTCGCCGGAAGTCGCGATCGCCGTGTCCACCAGTTCCATTGCGCCAGCCAGCTCGCGCACACCGTATGCGGGCTTCTCTATCGCCACCGTCCAGGCTTGGCCGTCCGGTTTGCAGCCACGCGCACGCATCTCGCCGTCGATGCCGACCAGGTAATTGGCGACGCCCCATCGATCAAGACACTGTGCCAGCCGGTCGACGCCGTAGCCTTTCGCAATGCCCGATAAGTCCAGGCAAACAGGCGTCCGTTTGCGTACCCGAAGTCCAGCGCGGTCGATCTCCAGGCCGGCGGCGCCGTTGCAGGCGCCGACCTGTGCGCCGGGCGGCGCCTGCACCGGCCGCCGCGCGGGACCAAATCCCCACGCCTCGACCAACGCGCCCAGGCCGATGTCGAAGGCGCCCTTCGATGCCAGGCCCACCCGCACGCCGGTTTCAAGCACTTCGGCCAGCTGGTCCGGTATGCCGATCCAGACATTGTCGGGGGCGGCGTTGACGCGGCAGAGATCAGAGGCTGGGTTCCAGCTCGACATTTGCCGGTCGACCTCGTCCACGGCGGCAAACAGGCTGGCGCCGATCGCCGTGGCGTTCATCAATGCCGGAGCGTAGAAGACGGCGGTATAGCGTGTGCCCATCGTCGCGCCGTTCAGGCTGTAGCGCCGCGGGGCCGGCGATTCAAAAGACGTCTTCACGATATCTTCCATGGTTCTTGAGGAACTGGACATCCAGCTTGAGCGGGGCCAGCACTTCGTTCAGCGCTAGCCGGACGTTTTCGGCCATCGCGCGACTGCCGCACACCAGCACCTGGCCGCCGTCCGCGATCAGGCCGCGCAGGTTGTCGGCATCGTCGATCAGCCGGTTCTGCACGCGCACGCCATCCTTCACCCGCGAGAAGGCGGTATGCAGCTGCGTGAGCCGGCGATCGGCGAGATAGTTGCGCAGCTCCGGTTCATACAGGAAGTCCGATTCCGGATTGCGGCCGCCCCAGTACAGGTACATCGGGTGCCGGCCGCTATTGTTGCGGATGAAGCCGGCGAGCGGTCCGATGCCGGTGCCGGCGCCGACCAGTATGATGGGCGCCTTGCCGGACGCCGGCCGAAATTGCGGATTCGGCAGAATGAACGCTTCGATGCATGCGCCCGGCTGCAGGCCATGCAGATAGCTCGAACACAGGCCGCCGGGCTGGCGCCGCACGCAGATCTCGAGCACCCCGTCGCGCGCGCCACTGGCCAATGAATAGAAGCGCGGCACGGGACTGCCAGGCGCCATCACGCCGACCAGGTCGCCGGCTTCGAAATGCGGGAGCCGCGGTTGCCGCAACAGCCGCTTCGGCGCCGTGTGGGCCTGGTGGACCGGGGTGGCGGCAAAGCGCAGCACCGCCGTCGGTTCTTGTTCCTGCACGCCGTAGTCGATGCGCTCCGCGAGGCGTAGCGCAAAGGTACGCGGATGAGGGGGCGCATGTTCGAGCTTGAGCGCAATGCCTAGCATGGCGCCGACGCTGACGCCCCAACGCGTGAATTCCTGCGACGACTGGCGATCGATCGTGGCCAGCTCGAGGGCGCGCTGCCATCCATGCGCGCTCATGGCCGCGTCCACGTCCCTGGCGAACTGGCAGAATTTCGGAAACTGCCGGTCGCCAAAGCCGAGGACGCAAAATCTCAGCGCCGGATTGGCCGCTAGCCGCTCGAGTTGTTCAAGGAAGCGACTGGCCGTGGCTGGAGCGCCGCCGTCGCCATAGGTCGCCGTCAACAGCATCAGATCGCGCGCGCTGCGATAGCGCGCAGAGAACTGGTTCATCGGCGCCGTATGGACTTGCCGGCCATGGGCGCGCAAGGCGTCGTGCAACGCCTGGGCAAAACCCCAGGTGCTGTTGTTCTCGCTGCCGACCAGGATCACCGTGTCCGCCGACTGCGCGCTGCTGTTGTTGCGGATACGTGGCCTGGCGCGGCGGCGGCGCCACCACACCATGGTGCCGGTGACGGCCAGCCAGGGCGCCGCCAACGCGCACACGCCGAGCAACAGGCCAAGCCACCACAGGCCTTCGCCGGTATGCAGCTGATACACCAGCTCGTATCCTTCGCGCACGACGCTGTGGGGGCGGTAGGTGAGCAAGGCGCCGGTGGACTGGTCAACGTAGCCGTCGCCCTGCATCGTCCGCAGGGTGTACACCGCGGCGGGCTCGCCAGGGATCGGAAAAACCAGTTCGCGCAAGTCGGCGAGGTCGGCCTGCTTGAGCGCAGCCAGGCTCGCGGCCGGCTGCGGCGGTCCGCCGGAGGTCGCGGCGGGGAAATCCGGTTCGTTCTGCATCCCGTCCGAAACCAGGGCGAAGGTGGCCGCCGACATATACGCACCGGTGAGCGCCGACAACAGCAGGCCCGCCATCGCGATCCGCCCGAGCTCGGCGTGCCAGCGCTGACTCCAGTTGCCATGCAGCGGCGCTGCAATCTGGCGCCAGCCGCCGGTGCGCTTGACCAGTAATAACATGCCGGAAACGCACAGCCCCAGCAGGGTCAGCGCCGTCAGGCCGGCCGCCAGGCGCCCAGGCGTATCGAGCAGCATGGAACGGTGCAGTTGCTTGATCCAGCGAAAAACCACCGACGGCGCATAGGCCGTCGCCGCGCCGCTCACCGGATCGACGCCGACCACGCTGTCGCCGGCGTCCGAGCTATAGTAGACGATCAATGATCCTGAAGGCGTGCGCTGGATCTGTTCGACGCTTGGGTACAGGCGCGCGACCCGGCCGGCCATCTCGGCCACACTGACGCCGCTCGGCACCGTGGTGCCAAGCCGGTCCAGCGCCGGATCGAGCGACAACAGCGCGCCAGTCAACCCCAGCACTGTAAGCAGGAGGCCGCAGAACAGGCCCAGCATGGAATGTAGCCGACGCGACATGCGGTCTGTTACAGGTCGTAGCTGAATGCTTTGATATAGCCGCGCCCCTGGACCGGCTTGCCGGCACCGGCCTTGGTCAGCGGCGCGCGCGCATCGGCCGGATGATCGCGTCCGTCTTCGACCGCGCTGTCGACGCGGATTTCATAGCCTGCATCGATCAGCGTATCGGCCAGTTCGACCGTGACCTTCAGGGATTTACCGTTGCCCACGCTGGCGCCGCTGATGCCATCGTAGGCGCGCGCGTCGAGCCCGCTGCCACGCGCCCAGGCGCTCAGGTGCTTATAGTATTTGGACTTCTTCCCTGCGACCCATAAGGTCTTTTTATAATTGCCGGCGGCATCGGTGACATAGAACGCCAGATAGGCGCCGCTGCCGCTGTAATTTTGCAGTTGCGTGGTCAGCACGACGGGACGCGCCTGCGCCATTGCGGGGAGCGCCAATGTGCCCGCCAGGCAGGCGCCGGTAAGAATGTTCTTCATTGCTTATTTCCTTGAGTATGCGGGCCACGCGCCCTGTGTTGTTCAGCGGCCGGACGCGCCGGGGGCAGGTAGTCGGAGGCATCGCCGTGTTCGCCGAATTCGACCTCAAGGCTGCGGATGCGCAGCGTCGCCGGTGCATACTTGGCCTTCACTCTATTACCTAGCCGGTCGGTGCCTCGCACCTCGTAACAACCGTCGTCGACCTTGATGCGCTGGACGGTCCAACCGCGCAGCTCGACCTGATGGCGCAACACTTCACGCGGCTTCCAATCCGCGATGGGATCGGTGCAATCGGTATCCGCGAGCGCGGTGCAGCTGGCGCCAAGGGCGGCGATTGCGGCGATTGCGGCGAGCATACGAAACAGCGTCATCGCGGGCTCCCTGCTTGCGACCGGCCCGGGCCCGGTTGTTGCGTCACCAGCTTGGACAGTTCGACAAATCCGACCGGTGGGCGGATGCGCCAGGGCACGGTGAACACGCGCGTGGCCAGTCCGCTTGCGATGCGCTTCATTTGCTGGCGTTCGCCCTCCACCCGCGCAGCCAGCAGCGGATCATGCGTGCCGGCTGCCAAGATGCTTTTGTTGATCACCCACGCGTAAGGCTCGATCCCTGCGCGGCGCAAATCGTCCTGCAGCGCCTCCGCTTGCGAAACCGGCGTCACCTCCGGCAGCGTCACCAAAATGATCCTGCAGTACGCAGCATCCTGTAGCCGCATCAAGGGCGTCGTCACCCGACCATGGCCTCGGCCTTCAAACTCGCGCAGCGTTTGTCGATGATAGGCTCCGGTCGCATCCATCAGCAGCAGGGAGTGCCCGGTCGGCGCAGTGTCGAGCACCACAAAGGCGCTACGCCCCTCGTTAACGATCTTCGAGAAGGCATGGAAGACGGCAACTTCCTCCGTGCAAGGAGAACGCAAGTCTTCCAGCAACAGGGTTTGTTCCTGGGCAGTGAGGCCGGGAGATTTGGCCGCCATCATCTTGTCGATGTAGCGCTGCGTTTCCACCTTGGGGTCGATGCGATCGACGCGCAGGCCCGGCACGTCGCCGGCCAAGGTGACGGCCAGGTGGGCGGCCGGATCGGTGGTGCTCAAATGAACGGTCTTGCCCCGCTGAATCAAACCGAGGGCCAGGGCGGCAGCGATGGTCGTCTTGCCGACACCGCCTTTGCCCATGACCATGATCAGGCCATGCTCGGCCGACGCCAATGCATCGGCCAAGGCATCCAGGCTCAGCTGGCGCTCGAACGGTTCGGCCGGCGCCGCGCAGGGAGCGATCCGGGCGACGTAGCCTGCGAGCAAGGCCCGCAAGGCTGGCAGACCGACCGTATCGAACGCCCGTAACGGCACCAGATCCTGCGGCAAAGCCCGCAGGGATTGCGGCATCGCATCCAACGCCTGCCGCTCCAGTGCTTCGATGGCACAAGCGACCTCGTCGCCGGGATCACTGGCGTGAAATACCCCGTTGATCACCAGACGCTGATGGTTCAGGCCCAGCGTGCGCAATTCGTCAGAAGTGCGCGCCGCCTCGGCAATCGCACTCGTGTCCGCGCGTGTTACCAGGATGACGGTGGTGCGCTCCAGATCACTGAGCGCATCGAGGGCGGCCTTGAAGCGCACTTCCTGCATCTTCAAGCCAGAGTGCGGGCCGAGGCAGGAAGCGCCGCGATCATTACCGGCAAGAAATCCGCTCCATGCCTGAGGCAAGCTGAGCAGGCGTAAGGTATGTCCCGTCGGCGCCGTGTCAAACACGATATGATCGTAGCGATCTGTGTCGTCGGACAGCAGGGAGGCAAATTCGTCGAAGCTCGCGATCTCCGTGGTGCAGGCGCCGGACAATTGCTCGCGCACGGTTGCGCGTGCTGTCTCAGCGGTATCGGCGTCCATCTGCGCCAGCACGCGCTGGCGATAGGACTCCGCAGCCGTGTCGGGGTCGATGTTCAAGACCGACAAACCTGGTGCGCCCGCAACGGGAATGGCTGTGTTTTGTAGCGCTATTCCCAGCATCTGGTCCAGGTTCGACGCGGCGTCGGTACTGACAAGTAGCACTTTCTTGCCTGCATCGGCAAGGCTTAGCGCCGTGGCGGCGGACAGCGACGTCTTGCCCACTCCGCCTTTGCCGGTGAAAAAAAGGTGGCGCGTCGGGCGCGTCAGGAAACCCTGCGGCTTGGCTTCCATCCATCCCTTTACCTGTTCGTGTGACGGGATACCACCGCTGTGCACGAGCGTGCCGTCGATGACGACGGCCGGCGTGGCAGTCGCGCCCAGGCGCTTGATTTCCTCGGGGTTCGTGACCTTGGTGAGGGTGATCTCCCGCCCGGCGCCATGAGCGATCTTTTCAACCAACGCGACCGTGTATGCGCATTTGCTGCACCCTGAACCCAGTATTTTGATTTCCATGTGCGCTACCTTGCGGGGAGATTTTTGAGAAAAGACATCGTTCAGCCGGACCGGTCAAAACACGTCGGAGCACGGAGAACTTTGCAGCACGTCAATTCTAGGGGGCGCACACGATAAAAAAAATGATGTGAATCAAAACTAAGACGAAGAATATCGGAATGTGCCGCGTGTGACGCCCGACGCGATGCCACCATAGGGCCAGCGGCACGCGCGTGCGACCGAACCCAGGCCCGCACGCCGAAGTTGGCCCGTGCTGCGGACGGCGTTCAAGGGTATCTTGAGATAGCGCATGGCTTGCACGAAGGTCTGCCTGGATGCAACAAATTATATATACTCATATTATATTAGATGATATACTGATTCTTATTGAAATCTCAGGTGCCCCATGGATCAAACCCACCCCGCGATCGACCCTGGTGCGATGCAGGCTGCTGCGGCGAACGCCTGCGCGCTGCTCAAGGTTCTTGCCAATCCGGACCGCCTGCTGGTGATGTGCCAGCTATCGCAAGGCGAATTGTCCGTAGGTGAACTGGAAAAGCTGCTCGGCGTCCGCCAGCCCACGCTGTCGCAGCAACTGACCGTGCTCCGTGAAAGCGGTCTGGTGAGCACGCGCCGCGATGGCAAGAACATCTTTTATTCGGTGGCGAACCAGCAAGCCGTCGCCGTCATGGCCGTGCTGTATCAACAATTCTGTGCCCATACCTTAGCGGAGACGACATGCTGATAGACCTCGCCAACTTCACCCCCGCCATGTCCCTTGGGGGCGGCCTCATCATCGGCGCGGCGGCCGCGGTGCTGATACTGTTCAACGGCCGCATCGCTGGCATCAGCGGCATCCTCGGAGGCCTGTTCAGCCTTCCTAGCAAGGATATGGCCTGGCGCCTGACCTTCCTGATCGGCCTGCTCGCCGGCCCCGTGATCGCGGCTCTGCTCGGCAAGCCGGCCGTGGCCGATATACAGGCGAGCTGGAGCGAAATCCTGGTCGCCGGCTTCCTGGTCGGCATCGGCACCCGTTATGCCAGCGGCTGCACCAGCGGCCATGGCGTTTGCGGCATCTCGCGCGGGTCGATCCGCTCCCTGGTCGCCACGCTGACGTTCATGGCGGCAGGGTTCCTGACGGTATTCGTGCAACGACATTTGATTGGAGGCTGACATGACCGCAATAACTGCTCTGTTCGCGGGACTGCTCTTTAGCGTGGGATTGATGGTCTCTGGCATGGCCAATCCCGCCAAGGTGCGGAACTTTCTTGATCTGGCAGGGCACTGGGACCCTTCCCTGGCCCTGGTCATGGCCGGCGCCATCGCGGTCGGTTCGCTCGCATTCCTGATAGCCCAGCGCCGCAAGCGCTCGTTCCTGGGATTGCCCATCCAACTGCCGGCCAGCGCCGACGTAACGCTGCGGCTGGTGCTGGGGAGCGCCGCCTTCGGCATCGGCTGGGGCTTGGCGGGCTTCTGCCCCGGCCCCGCGCTGGTGGCGCTGGGTGCCGGATATTCGAAGGCTATAGGCTTCGTGGCCGCCATGGTAGCTGGAATGGTCGTCTTTGAAATAATTGAACGCATGACTGCCGTCAAGCGAACTAGCTGAATACAATCCCCGAGGAGTATCCCCTTGAACACCATCAAATTACATGCGTTGACACTGGCTATGCTGACGGCGCTCAGCGTGCCCGCGCTAAGCCAGTCGACAACCTTGACCATGGCAGTGCCCGATGAAGCCTCGATTCCCAACGGACCTATGGGGGAAGCCATCAAGCGTGGCAAGATCTTGCTGACGGATACCCACAAGCAATTGCCGCGCAATGTAGGCAATGGCCTGAACTGCACCAGTTGCCACCTCAATGGCGGGACAACCGCGCATGCGTCGCCGTGGGTGGGCCTGGCCGGAGCCTTTCCGGAGTACAGGTCACGCGGCGGCAAGGTGATTTCGCTTCAGGAACGCATCAACGATTGCTTTCAGCGCTCGATGAATGGCAAGCCTCTTGCGTTCGACTCAAGCGAAATGAACGCCATCATGGCCTACATGAAGTGGTTGTCCACGGGAGTGCCGACCGGCACCAGCGTCCCCGGCCGGGGTTTCGAAAAAATCGACGCCTCGCTGGTTCCTGACCGCGAGCACGGCAAGGCCGTCTACGCGGCGCAATGTGCGTCCTGCCACGGCGCAGACGGACAGGGCACAAAGAATCCGCAAGGGGGCTATATTTTCCCGCCGGTCTGGGGCAAGGACTCATTCAACGTGGGCGCGGGGATGGCGCGTATGTTTACCGCCGCCGCGTTCGTCAAACACAATATGCCGCTCGGCCAAGGCGGCACACTGTCCGCCCAGGAAGCGGTCGATGTCGCCGCCTACTTCACGCAGCAACCCAGGCCAGATTACGCGCCCAGGGTGTATGACTGGCCCAAGGGGGATAGACCGAAAGACGCACGCTAGTTGCCGTCGAGCGCGCCGCCACTGACGCGCCGGGATCCACACCGCCGGCGTGCTGCCGCATTGCCTGGCTGAGCGGCTATTTGGACGGGACGGTGTCGAGTGCGCTATAGTGTAGAAGCATAATCAATGCTGCCTGCCTAAGCACTCCATCGAAGGATTTGTTTGCATGAAGCAACATGACCATGTCGATCAAGCCGATCTCCCGACCCGCCAGCAACTGGCGCTGGCCGAAACTTATTTCAACCACAGTGTCAGCTGCCTCGTCATTCTCGATCGCGACTATAATTTTATCCGCGTCAACGACGCCTATGCACGAGCCTGTCGCCGCGACATCAACGACTTCGTCGGTCACAACCATTTTGACCTCTATCCATCGGACGTCAAGGCGATTTTCGACGATGTTGTGCGCACCAAGCGCGCCTTCGTGACGTTTACCCGTGCCTTTGAATTTGTCGATCAGCCCGAGCGCGGCATCACCTACTGGGACTGGACCCTGGTCCCGGTGCTGAATGCGGGCGGCGAGATCGAATTCCTGGTCTTTTCGCTGGTCGAGGTCACCGAGCGCAAGCGCGCTGAAGAAGCCTTGCGCGTCGCCGCCCTGGTTTATTTGCATAGCTCGGAAGCGATGATGGTGACTGATGCAAACAATCGCATCCTGGCCATCAATGACGCCTTTACCCACATGACCGGCTATGGCGCCAGCGAAGTGCTGGGGAAAAATCCCCGCCTGTTCAATTCAGGCCTGCAACCAAAGCAGTTTTATCAGGCCATGTGGCAAGCCCTGGAGCAGCATGGGCGCTGGCAGGGGGAATTGACCGACCGCGCCAAGGACGGTCGTCTGATCGCCATCCGCCTGATCATCAATACCGTGTTTGACGCAGCGGGCAAGATTGATCGGCGGGTCGCCTTGTTTTCCGACATCACCGAACGCCAGAATACAGAGCGCGTCATCTGGGAACAGGCCAATATCGACAGCCTAACCCAGCTGCCCAACCGTCATCGGTTTCACGCTTGCCTCGACCAGCACCTGCAGCAGGCAGTGCGGAGCAACGGCGAACTGGCGCTGCTGTTGGTCGACCTGGACCATTTCAAGGAGATCAACGACACGCTCGGGCATGAAATTGGCGACCTGCTGCTCATCGACGTTGCACGCCGCATCGCGGGCTGCCTGCCGCCGCAAACGACGCTAGCGCGCCTCGGCGGCGATGAATTTGCCATCGTGATCGCGCAAGCCGTTGACCGTGCCGGCATCGATACTGTCGCGGGAAAGCTTCTGGCGGCCTTGGCGACGCCCTACCTGGTTCAAGAAGAAACATTATTCATTTCGGCCAGCATCGGCATCGCCCGTTTCCCCACCGATACGCAGGAGATCGACCTGTTGCTGCGCCAGGCTGATCAGGCGATGTACGCCGCCAAGAATAATGGTCGCAACCGTTATTGCTACTTTACCCAGGCATTGCAGCAAGCGGCGCAGTCCAGAATGAAACTGACCAATGAACTACGGCAGGCCGTCGCAGGGCAGCAACTCGAAATCTACCTGCAACCGATCGTCGACCTGCGCACCGGCCACATGTGCAAGGCCGAGGCCCTGCTGCGCTGGCGCCATCCGCAGCGTGGCTTGGTCAGTCCGGACGAGTTTATCGGCCTGGCCGAGATCAGCGGCCTGATCATCGAGATCGGCGACTGGGTATTTCGACAGGCAGTCGATTTTTTGCCACAGCTGCGGGCACGCTGCCACCCTGACTTCCAAATCAGCATTAACGTTTCACCCATCCAGTTTCAGAACGATGCGGCACTGAGCACACGCTGGCTGGCCTATCTGGCCCAGCACGGGATGCCGGCCAGCGGCTTGGTGGTCGAAATCACCGAGGGCCTGTTGCTCGACATGAGCGCCGAGGTCAAAGCCAAGCTGCTGGCGCTGGCGGATGCCGGCGTGCTGTTGGCGCTCGACGATTTCGGTACCGGCTACTCGTCGCTGGCCTACCTCAGGAAGTTCGATATCGACTACCTCAAGATCGACCGCGCCTTTGTGCGCAACCTGGACACGTCGGCCGACGACCTGGTGCTGTGCGAAGCCATCATCGCGATGGCGCACAAGCTGGGCCTGGATGTCATCGCCGAAGGGGTCGAGACCAGCACCCAGCGCGCGATGCTCGACGCTGCCGGTTGCGATCTCGTCCAGGGCTATCTGTATTCGCGCCCGGTCCCGATGGCGCAATTCCTCACCCTGTTCGCTGCTTGTTGACCGCCAAAAGAAGCTTGTTGGATATTTGTTGGGTACAGACTTGCAAAAACAACAAAGGCCAGTCCGAAGACTGGCCTAAGCTGTTGATTCTATTGGTCGGGGCGAGAAGATTCGAACTTCCGACCCCTTGCACCCCATGGCCGAGTTAACTCTTCCTTTAGCATCCAGGAACGTCCATCCATTGAGCAACATCATTAAGAATCAATGGCTTGGCGCTACCATGCGTCTATACCCATCCGTACTCATCCAGTCCTAGCCGAGCGTCTTGTTGGGGTATTTGTTGGGGTATTTTTTGCTCCTCTTGCGACCCCTTGTAAAAACCTCCGGCCAATTGCAGGGCTGACGTTCTGGAATACAAGATGCCTAGGATCACACAGAAGGAATTGTTGGCGATTACGACGAAACAAGTCGGACTCGTCGTCCGGGATGATGGCGGACTGTTCGGGCGCGTACGCGTAAAGGCCGACAACAAACTCACGATTCCGTTTTACTACCGCTACCGGCATGGCGACAAGCTGCACGACATTTCATGCGGCTCCTGGCCGCACGACAGCCTGGCGCAGATCAGGGAAGCCCGCGATGCCGCGCGCGACCGCGCGGCCACTGGCGCCGATCCTGCTACGGTAAAAAAAGTGCAGAAGATCGAGGTTCAGGAGGCGCTGGAAGCGAAACTGGCCCAGGCCGAGGCGCAACGCGAGACAGGCCTGACGGTGCGCGATATGTTCGACGTCTGGCTGCTGGACGGCGTGCGGCGCCGGAACGATAACGCAGAATTGAAACGACAGTTCAATGCCGACGTCTTGCCCAAGATTGGCGGCGTCGCCGTCCGCGCGCTGACGGAGCATGATCTGCGTCACGTGCTGCGTACCATGGTGGCACGTGGCGCCAACCGCAGCGCCGTCTCACTGAGGAACAACCTGAAGCAGATGCTGAACTGGGCACAGAAGCGTCAGCCGTGGCGCCGTCTTCTCGTCGAGGGCAACCCGATGGATCTGATCGAGATCGGCCGCATCGTCAGCCCGGACTTCGATCCGCGCGGCGTGCGCGAGCGGGTGCTCTCCCCTGCCGAGATTCACGAATTGCACATCGTCCTCGACCGCGCGCGGAAGGAGTATGCGCAAGCGGCAAACCGGCGCATCGCCGTGCAGCCCATCGAAATCACAACCGAATGCGCGATCTGGATCATGCTATCGACCTTGTGCCGGGTCGGCGAATTAACCATGGCGCGCTGGGAACACGTCAGCTTCGAGCGCGCGGAATGGTTTATACCAAAGGAGAACGTGAAGGACCGCATCAGCAGTTTGACGATCTCGCTATCCGATTTCGCGCTACGGTATTTTCGCCGCTTGTACGATTGCAGCGGAGATACCGACTGGTGCTTCCCGAACTACATGGGAACGCTCCACATTTCCCCGCGAGCGATCACCAAACAAATCAGCGACCGACAAACCATGTTCAAGCACTGCCGCGACGGCGGACCTCGCGCCAAGATGCCGCATCGCCGCCAGGATGATCGTCTTGTGCTGCAAAGTGGGAAACACGGCGCGTGGACCGCGCATGACTTGCGCAGGACAGGTGCCACACTGATGCAAAGTCTCGGCGTCACACTGGACGTAATCGACCGTTGCCAAAACCACGTACTGGCGGGAAGCAAGGTTCGCCGCCATTACCTGCATTACGACTATGCTCGCGAAAAACGGGACGCATGGAACAAGCTAGGACGGCAGTTAGAAGCGATCATTAATGCTGAAAATGTCGCCGCTTTGCTCGATAAATAAAGAGCCGTTGAGCATTCCCAACTAGCCGCCTCGTGAGCTGGACCACTATCGATCCAGTGATCCAATTCATGGAGGAGGCAACATGGAATACAGATACGCAGGCGATGTCTACAAACTCCAGGGGCACGCGCCAGTCAAAAGCGACGAATGGGCTTCCAATCGAATTTGCACGATTCCACCCAGACAGAATAGCAACTTCCCAGCTGGCCGCTAGTGGTCATGGCAGCCTACCACGACCGGCAGCAGTGCCGTGTCGCCTACGAGGATCTGCGATACCGAAATCTAGAGAACCTCAAACTATCCCCCAAATTGTGAGACAATGAGATATGGCTAAAACCACTATCACAGCTGTTGTTGCGAAGAAGCCCGCCGCAAAGAAGGTAGCTTCGAATAAGGCAACTGCAAAACCGGCAACTGCAAAGACGGCTGCGCCGGCTCCCGTAGGTCGATCTGCTTCCGGGAAAGTGGTAGCTGCTGCGGATGCCAAACCTGCACGCAAAACGACTTACGGAGCTCTGGTCCGCCGCTTGGCTAAAGATTACGGTGTAAAAGTCGCCGCAGCGCCAGCTGCTTCTCCTGCCAATCCTTATAGCGTGAGTGAGGCGGTAACCAAAAAGGCCCTGCAGAGCGTCGGGGTTTTGAATCGCCACGGCAAGCTTGCCTCGCACCTCAAGTGAAGACCGGGCAGCTGCTATTCGCTTATCACGGCTGTGATATTACCTTGCGTGACGATCTCGTCAGCGGCCGCATCACCGGGCTCAACCCGAGCGCCAACAAGTATGATTGGCTAGGCGGTGGTGCATATTTCTTCGAGAATGATTACCAGCGTGCGCTGATGTTCGCGAGCGCTGCGCAAGCAAATCCGCAGAAGCGTTTCACAAGGCAACCAATTGCTACTCCAGCTGTAATCGGCGCAGTGCTGCAATTTGACTTCATCCTGGATATGACCACGCAAGAAGGTATTGAAGAATACAGCTTAGCTTATAAAGCAATGGTCGAGTATCTTACTAAGGATGGGCAGCCGGAGCCGAAAAATTCGAAAGCCGATGATGATGACGCAGACATCATCGTCCGACAGTTAGATAGCGACGTATTTAACTTCATGCATCGAATTCGTCGGGATACTGGCTTAGACGCGTTTCAAGCTGTTCGGTCAGCATTCCCGCAAGGTGAAGAGGTTGCCCCATCTTCGGCTTTTAAACGTAGCTCGCACATCCAGATCGCTCTGCGCGAAAAAGCTTGCGTCCGCGCCTGGTTCTTGCCAGCTGGTGCGCAGCTCATGACCGAAGCGCAATATGCAACGGCTAAGACAGATCTCGCCACGGCAAAGGCCGCATATGCCGCTCAAAAGCCGCGCGTCCGAGTAACTAATACCCAGCAATAAATCCACTTCCTAAAAGACGCATCAGTGCCGCTTCAACCCCATACTTGGCCAGCCGCTTGCGCCGTTGTCAATTCGATTTACTGAGACGACTGCCGAGCGATCGTCCCACCGGAGCGACACCAAATTGTGCGACTGCCGCCACAGAAAATCGCGACTAGGTGGGATACACATAAGACTGGGCGGCCAGGTTAGCCCGGCCAGCCCGCCTCGCCGGAACCCGCTGGCGCCATTGGGTGGTGGACCGCTTCCCAATCCACCCAAGTTAAGGAAAATGTGCGCGGTTAAATAATTTATTTTCAATATTTGCAAATATATACTTGACACCGTATTAAAAGTGCGGCCACCAGTGTGAATTTTTATTCCCACTGCCTGCCATGTCTGTTCTGACCATTCTGTTTCAAGATTTCGCCGCCCGACTATGCTCAACAGAATTCCTCCTCGATGCGCGCCACGCGGACCATCCGACTGCGTTTTCGCGCTGTCGCAAGCTGCCCTTGCCGACGCTGGTCGCCATTATGCTGACGGGCATGCGGATGAGCATCCAGGCCGAACTGGACACCTTCTTTGCCCATCTTCGCCAACAAGCCCAGCTGGTCCGGGAAGTGTCGGAGCAGGCGTTCGCCCAAGCGCGTGCCAAGCTGTCCCCGACCGCCATTCCCAGCCTCAACGACTGGCTCATCGCGCGCGCCGAAACGGACAGGTTTGTGCCGCGCTGGCGCGGACTACGGCTGGTCGCCGCCGACGCTTCGACGATGCGTTTCGGTCTGCGGGCCAGCCATGTTAAGCGCGCCGCGCTGGCCGATCAAATCCTGTTCGGCCTGTTCTTGCCGGGGCCGAACCTGATGCTCGCGGCCTCCCTGCACGACGTCCACGAATGCGGCGAACGCCAATTCCTGTTCGAACACCTGGACCGGCTTTCACCGGACGACTTGCTGTTGCTCGACCGAGGCTATCCCTGCCGCTGGTTGGTCGCCGTGCTCAACGATCGCGCTATCAAGTTCTGCATGCGCGTCGACAATACCAGCAGCTTTGCTTGCGTGCGCACGTTCATGCGCTCGAACGCGCTTGAACAGATCGTCATGTTGCCCGCGCCGAACAAGCGTGACGCACTTGACTACGAATGCCCGCGCAAACCACAGCGCGTGCGTTTGGTTCGCAATGTCTCGCCCAGCGGCGAGCAGCGTGTTCTGATGACCAACCTATTCGATGAACAGCTCTTCCCGGCCGACTGCTTCGCCGAGCTTTACCACAAGCGCTGGGGCATCGAGGAGGCGTTCAAACGACTCAAGCACCGGCTCAATCTCGAGCACGTCACTGGATTGACCCAGCAAGCCGTGGCCCAGGACGTGGCCGCCAAAATCGTCTGCGACAATCTGCAGGCTCTCGTCGCTCTAACCGCGCATGCGGACGCCGATCTGCCCGACAACAGACGCGTCAACCACGCCTATGCCCACACCGCACTCAAGCCGTTGTTGCCCATTCTGCTGCTTGGCGCGGGGATCGGCAGAAAGATCGGCAAACTGCTGCGGGGAATGCTCGATCTGATTGCCGGACGAACCTATCGCCATCGCGAAAATGTTTCAAAACCACGCAACCCAGGCCGGAAGCCGCACAAGTCGATGAGTCAGAAAAATTGCTGAAAAGTCTTAACTTGGGTGGATTGGACCGCTTCCGCCCCTAAGCGGCCATTGGGCGGCTCTATATCATGCTCGTATTTCTAGTTAGGACTTGTGCCGCAAGTACAGCAAATATCATATTCAAGACTTATTACATTGCCTGGACACTCTTCCTGTGAGCATTCCTTTCGCTCGACTGAATGCAGTGAATTGCATACAAAGCAAAATAAATCCTCAGAATCAGGCTCGTTGGGTTGTAAAACAGCATATTGAGGGGAGCCTGAATCGAACTTATCGACTTCGTATTTGCACTGGGGACAAAGATACAGGCGCTGCTTTTTATTAACCTTAAAGAAGCGCGTTGCTTCAGCAGGTTTCAAAAATTTAAAAACAGCTAGAAACTCTTTGGATACTAAACCGTCCACGTGCTCTGTATCAAAAAACAAATGACTGGCTGGTGAATTGTTAAGAAAGTCTTTGCGCGTCGCTATCCAATTTTCATTTTCAAACAAATATTCATGTAACTCAAGAAGGATGGATATCACCTCGTGAGCTGATACGTTAAGCCCCTTGTCAACCGTATGCATCGCTTTGTTTCGCATTTTCCTAAGCTTCTCAAATAAGCCAGCAAAACCAACATCTAACTTCTTTTCATAAACTGTATCGTGAACCCTAATCAAATCTTGCGCATCAATTGCTCTAAACTCAGAAAAACTTACCCCCGCCCCCCGTCCTTTGGCCAATCTGAATGGTTTCCCGAAATAAGTAAAAAAGGGCTAACTGCAACGATCTTACCTTTTACTGCAAGTTCGACCCCTTGCTGAGCAATTATCAGTGACGTGAGAATTCTCTGACGAGCTGTCTCCCAAAAAGCTTTCACATCCTCCTCGTCCACTTCGACATAGCCGCGTGCCTCTTCGAGCGCCAGCACATATGAAATAACGATATCCCAAGCAAAATCAAATTGCGCTTTCGCAGCGGATTCAAACTCTTCACTAGTAGGAATATCCTTAATCATAGCCCTCATCCTTTTATTTCCGGCATTTATTCCGGTAAATTTATTGGCGGCGTCTATTCGCCGTTACACGTCAAGCCAAGTAATCGACCTCGACGCCCAGTTCGGCGTACCCAATAACTCGGAACCCGGTTTCAGTGGGCTCTCCTGGAACGCGGACCTTGGCTAGCTCATTCAATACCGCCTGCCGTTGCGCGAGAGATTCGATAGCGATTTCTACCCATTTAATGAATTTGTATCCACTATTCCGGAAGTGGTAAAACCATTCTCCATCCCACTCTGAGAGGTGTCCATTTTCTACGTCCAATGTACGCCATCTGGGTGAGAGTGGCCCGAGCTCACACATGGCCAATCTCAACTCATCCCACTTCGTATCGTTCATCAATGACACCATACGGATGTTCTTTCTATGATTAGGTCGGCTTCTGGCCGGTTTCTGCCGATGGGCTAAGACAGAGAGCTGCCGCCAGGGAGGGCTTGACGCAGCCTGTGTCAACCTTCAATCCTGAGGCCATTCTTACCCTCAAAAATTTTACGAAGGGCGTCCCGAAGGGTTTCCATCTTATAGCCGTCAATACCAATCAAACGAATTGTGTAACCGCTATGACCATCCAGTTGTGCCGCAAGCTTGTCATCCAATGAAATTTTCAAAGTCGAATCTACCAGTACGACGGAAAGATCGCTGACCTTACGATTGACTTGATCAAGCACCATAACTTCAATTTCATCTTCATCTGGAAATCTGGAAAGTGAAAAGCAATAGTTCTGATCTTGGTCAAAACAATAAATCAACGCCATTTGGTAACGATCGTCAAACGGCGAGGCAGAGAAAGTTGCGTTAAGATGCATTGGAACTTTTACGTGTTATATACCAAGAATAAACGATGCGTTGAGCGACCGATTTTGGCCGTTTACAGCCCAGCTTACAAGCTCTTGACTCGCGCAACTGCCTGCGCGATAGCAATCTGGCGCCAGGCGGCATCGTCAACGGCCAGCCCCGGAAAAGCTTTGATGGCGGGATTAATGATTTCAAAAACCACTTCTCCCATCACTTTTCCAAAAACATCCTTTAACTCAGTGGAATTTTCCTGTGAAATACCATCGAGTGCGGTGCGCAATGCCGAATCTAATGCGGCCATTGCGTCGATGCCGCCGTCGCGCATCGCACGTGCAGATTCAATATTTTGCGGGACCACTATTGGCCTTTCAAAGAATTAATTTTTAGAATGACGGCTTATGCCCGGTTACAGAAGTCGGCGTGCAGTTCAATTCAGAAGCTGCCACAAGCCATCAACGATTTACCAATCTCGGTCCGAGTTTTATACATATTCATGCCTTAACTCGATTTTTACCGGAGTAATTTCCGACGTGAAAAGAACCGGCTCAGATAATAATACAAAATCATGAAATTCTTTCAATTCATCTCGCGCATCAAGCCATCGACTACCGGCATTAATTTTTGTTAGATTCGCCGCAGGATAATATTTGAAGGTTAGGCTAAGTTGACTGATCGCATCATCGTCTTTGAACTCAATTTCTTTGAACTGCCGAGTAATGCCAAGTTCAAAGAACTGTCCGTGGCCCCAGTCGTAGGTTCCCCATTGAAAAAGAAGCATATCACCTCTTACGCCATCACATCCGACCGCCCTGATATTTTCATAGAAAGCAAACATTTGCTTCAGACCTTCAGGCGGTCTGCTCTCGTGAATCGTGACACCAGAAGCCAGAGAAAACTCGATAAATGCATCAACAGATTGATTTGGTCGCATGAAAATTTCCTGAGGAATAGCTATCTTTAAATTATCGAAACTCAGACTGGAATAAATTCATATCATTCTGCACTCGGGCCGCTGTTGGCCGAACTTGGACTGTTCTAAAAACTCGGTTGCGATATTGCTTTAACAGTCCAAGCACCTAAGATGATTGCCAACCCGCAAAGCACGCCTTCCACAGCCGCCAGATTTAACGAGAGAGCGTTCTTTACCGCCATGTTGGTTTGGTACGCAAGAGTCAAAGATAGCGCTAAGGGTATCCATCCAACTATCGCTGAAGCCAAAACCGTGCGACCCGGAAACAGTCGATAAATTGGCCAAGCCGGGGCCGCAAAGAGGACAGCAAGCGTAATCATGCCACCAAGCCGTTCAGCATCGGGATTGATCGCCTTGCCACCATAAAACTCATGAGGAAGAAAGCCATGGCAATACACCCAGAGGACCGCAATGGAAATCCCGATCAGTAAAAGCAAACAACACTTGCCAACCTTGATTGCTACCTGCATTTACGCTCCAAGTTCAACCTTAAAGACTCCGTCAGCTTCTGGCCGAACACCGCCTGAATCTAACCGTGATTCTTCATTTCTGGAAAAAGAACCAGATCCCCAGAACACAAAGAATGTACGGCCAAAACTTGACGGGAATGAAGAACAGATCATGCTTCGCCTTAAACTCGATTTCTTGGCCGGTAGCCTTGTCAATAAAAGTGCGCGGAACCTCGTTAGCACGAATGGCTGTGTGAAGCACATAAGCCAAGGCCGCAGCAATGAACATCCCGACCAACTCCGCACCAGGCCGATATGTCTCAGGCAATGGACTGCCCCAAATTTTTTCAGCACCGATACGGCCAATTAAATAGCCAACCACGGTCAAGATTGCAACCAAAAATCCGTAACCACGCCAAACGATCATAGTGTTCCTTTTTAAACAGATATCGCAATTTCATAACACCTCACCCTTTAACACGAGGGGCAGCTTTTGGCCGGTTTCAGCCGAGTTCGGAGAGCATGTCGAGGTAGAAAGACATCTAGGCATTGCGAACATCCATCAGAGCTAAGAACGTAAAACCTTCCTCTCCTGGTGTCCTATAAACACCGCGCGCGCCAAGCACATCAGCCGCAATCACCGCCATGTTCCAACCATCTATTTCGTCAGCGGGCCATTTGGGCACGACAAGCTTCGGATACCCATTTTTCTCCCCGAAGTCTCGAACGGCGATTATCTTGGAGCGGACAGATTCTAATATGTGGAAATTCGCCCATGCCCAAAGCCAAGTTTTCGATGTTGTTGAGACTGAACCGATGAATTCAATCTTCGCAATCACCTTAGGGCCATCTTGGTCAGAAAAGACAAGTTCTCCTGAGCTCTGCTCCCAGTCCCACCTTGAGTATCCTCCAAGCTGATATTCCTCCCACAACTTGCTCTGGCTAGCTTTCATTTTTTCACAACAAGCTGCGACGTAATGTTGCCAATGCGCGAGCGTCTCGCCGGACAGAATGTCAGAGCTATCAGCTCGCTTTGCCTCGTAACATTCAGAACAAACAAGCCCAGCTTCAATTACGTGCTCGTTTTTTTCATTCCATTCACCTTCCTTCAGAAACTCGATATCGCACGAACTACACCACGCGTTTGGCCAAAGGTTATCTGCTGTTGGATGCGCGCAAAACCAAGCCTGCCTGGAATTCTCCATGAGATGGCGACAAAGAAATGCAGGTTCTCTAGAACCGTGATTCGAACATTCGACCATTTGCGTAACCTCATTGGTCTCAGTGCTGGCATCCGGCTCTGCAACTCCGCCAAGTCTCCATCTGCTAGTTAATTGAGTAAATCAAGAATAAAACGTCATTATTTATACCATTATTTTCATTTTCGATGTCTGTTCTTGGCCGAAAACGGTCCGGCTAAAGGTTTTTATCATCCAACGCTCTTGAAGGATGGCCTGCGGGAATTATCGACGTCGGCACGTCGGATATGCGATGAACCGGCATACTCACGGCACGGTCGACCAATTCGGCATCGGTCATTGAGTCAAGGCACTCAACAATAAGCCATCTTGCCTTGACCGGGTCAGGACATCCGGCACAGAAATCAATCAAGGCATGGTCAATTGCATCCTGAGTGAGACCGTACTTCTTTGGTTGCATCAAGATGGCCAACTTTTCCATTAATACTTCACTACTGAGAATTCTATTCATTCTATTTGGCTCTATGCCGTTTTCAGTGGAAATTGACATCAGGCGAAGTGGCGCGTAACGCCGTGTTCGCGCGCCCCGGCGGTGAGCAGCGGATTGGACGGCAGGTGTTTGAGCTTGGCCATGCGTAAGTAAGCGATGGCGATGAAATTGGTCACGGTACGGAAGCCGCGTGCGGCGCGTTTGGTTTGCTGAAGCATTCCGTTCATGGCCTCGACATAGGCGTTGCTGCGGCCATCGAGCATGCCGCGCACCACGCCGGGCAGGCGCTCCGTGAGGGTGATGGCCAAGCGTTTGAATGGTTCAAGTCTGCAACGGCTGGCCCAGGATATCCAGCCCATCAGGTCTTGCTTGGCCTTGCTGGCGCAGTTGGCCGCGACAGCGCCGCGATAGACCTCGCGCAGCGCCTGCTTCAAGCGCCAGGCGCGTGCGCTTTTCAGGTTGGAGCGCTGCAACCAGTGCATAGAATTCGTCTGATGGTAAGTCCAGCTAACAGGATTTTTACGCATGCCCCACATCATCGCCTTGACCGCCTTGCGGTCTTCACCCAGCGCAGCGCGCACGGCTTTGGGCTGGCTACGCATTTCCTCCCGCCGCACCTCGTCCATGGCAGCATTGGCCAGCGCGATCACATGAAAGCGGTCATAGCTGATTTGGGCGCCGGGCAGCGTTTCGGCCACGCCCTTGGCATAGGCCGCGCTCATGTCCATGCAGACATGCTCGATCTCGTCGGCAACTCCGCCGTGCATCGCCAGTTCCTGTTTGAAGGCCGCCACCGTTGCATGGTCGCGCCCTGGCGTGACGAACAGCAGCCGGCGAGCCTCCAGATCATGCACGACGGTGACGTACTGGTGCCCCTTCTTGATGCTGGTCTCGTCAATGCCGATCACACGCACACCCGTCATGTCGTCGCGGTCACGCGCTATGTTCACATAGTGTTCGATGCGCCGCCAAAGCCGCTTCGACGCCACTCTCAACTGAGCAGCAGCCTGGGCCACCGGCAAGGTCTGGCACAACGACAAGGCAAGCGCTTCAAACAGCAACGTAAAACCACTGCCTGGCCGCGCCCACGGCACTTCTGCCTGCGTGGTCTTGCCGCATGCACTGCAATCCACACGCGGTACCTCGGCGTGCAACCAGGCCTCGTACTGAAAAAAATCCAGATGCCGCCAGCTACGTTTGATGCGGTCATGAACACCCTGGCCGTTCACGCCACAGGCAGGACAAGGCAGCTGTTTGGCATCGCACGACACCTCGAAATCGATCCGGCGCTTGCCCGTGTCGAGCTCAACTTTGGAAACATTCCAAGGCGCTTGCAGGCCCAGCGCGGTGGTGAACAAGGTTTCGACGGCAATACTCATTGGGGACTCGTGAACTCAGGAAGTGGCGGTAACCGACATGTTACCCGATGTCAAATTCCACACGAAACGGCATAGAGCCTTCTATTTCCATGGGGGGCGCTATTCAATCCACCCAAGTTAAGACTTTTCAGCAATTTTTCTGACTCATCGACTTGTGCGGCTTCCGGCCTGGGTTGCGTGGTTTTGAAACATTTTCGCGATGGCGATAGGTTCGTCCGGCAATCAGGTCGAGCATTCCCCGCAGCAGTTTGCCGATCTTTCTGCCGATCCCCGCGCCAAGCAGAAGAATGGGCAACAACGGCTTGAGTGCGGTGTGGGCATAGGCGTGGTTGACGCGTCTGTTGTCGGGCAGATCGGCGTCCGCATGCGCGGTTAGAGCGACGAGAGCCTGCAGATTGTCGCAGACGATTTTGGCGGCCACGTCCTGGGCCACGGCTTGCTGGGTCAATCCAGTGACGTGCTCGAGATTGAGCCGGTGCTTGAGTCGTTTGAACGCCTCCTCGATGCCCCAGCGCTTGTGGTAAAGCTCGGCGAAGCAGTCGGCCGGGAAGAGCTGTTCATCGAATAGGTTGGTCATCAGAACACGCTGCTCGCCGCTGGGCGAGACATTGCGAACCAAACGCACGCGCTGTGGTTTGCGCGGGCATTCGTAGTCAAGTGCGTCACGCTTGTTCGGCGCGGGCAACATGACGATCTGTTCAAGCGCGTTCGAGCGCATGAACGTGCGCACGCAAGCAAAGCTGCTGGTATTGTCGACGCGCATGCAGAACTTGATGGCGCGATCGTTGAGCACGGCGACCAACCAGCGGCAGGGATAGCCTCGGTCGAGCAACAGCAAGTCGTCCGGTGAAAGCCGGTCCAGGTGTTCGAACAGGAATTGGCGTTCGCCGCATTCGTGGACGTCGTGCAGGGAGGCCGCGAGCATCAGGTCCGGCCCCGGCAAGAACAGGCCGAACAGGATTTGATCGGCCAGCGCGGCGCGCTTAACATGGCTGGCCCGCAGACCGAAACGCATCGTCGAAGCGTCGGCGGCGACCAGCCGTAGTCCGCGCCAGCGCGGCACAAACCTGTCCGTTTCGGCGCGCGCGATGAGCCAGTCGTTGAGGCCGGGAATGGCGGTCGGGGACAGCTTGGCACGCGCTTGGGCGAACGCCTGCTCCGACACTTCCCGGACCAGCTGGGCTTGTTGGCGAAGATGGGCAAAGAAGGTGTCCAGTTCGGCCTGGATGCTCATCCGCATGCCCGTCAGCATAATGGCGACCAGCGTCGGCAAGGGCAGCTTGCGACAGCGCGAAAACGCAGTCGGATGGTCCGCGTGGCGCGCATCGAGGAGGAATTCTGTTGAGCATAGTCGGGCGGCGAAATCTTGAAACAGAATGGTCAGAACAGACATGGCAGGCAGTGGGAATAAAAATTCACACTGGCGGCCGCACTTTTAATACGGTGTCAAGTATATATTTGCAAATATTGAAAATAAATTATTTAACCGCGCACATTTTCCTTAACTTGGGTGGATTGGGGCGCTATTGCCCGGACTCCGCCAGACTAATAAGGTAAACATTAATCGTCAGCACCTTCTAGCCATATCCAGTCAATCGGTAACTCATGATTTGGCATATCGGGAAATCGCCTAGCAAGTTCTTGCTTAATCAAGCGTTCTCGCCAAATAGGGCCTCCAATGGTATTTCCAGGGCCAGTCCCCTCATAATCCACTCTCAAGCGTCCGGGAACATGATATACCGCATCCCAAACTGCCATGATTTCTGAACGCTGTATGGCGATGTCATCAACCCGCACAGTTGCGACCTCTTTTCCATCCCGCCACACGCATACATCTAAAGTTCCGACGGGCCATTGTATGGATTCACGTATTTCCGCAAGGGACGGGTGCATCGGATACACGCCTAAAAACTTCCAGTGACCGTCACGAAGGGCTCTACCAACGGATGGGTATGAGACGACAAAGCGGCACATCATTGCGTTGTCAAAAATCGCGCCGCCATCAACAAGTTCGCGCGTCCGTAAGCGGAAAAAAACAAACGACTTATCTTTGCCCACCTGAGCGTAATACAGCAAATCATCGGGCCCTTGAACAGCATACGTCGCCCCAGCTTTTAAATTGGCCCTCGCATTTGGTAGCGCTTCAAACATTTTCAGTTTTTCAATTGGGTTTGGACAGATAGTTCTCAACGTCAGATAATGGCCGTTTTCGGTCAGCTTTTTAGGCTTTCTTTCTTATCACGACAGCAAACGCAAATGCAGTCGCAATGCCTATTCCGGTGCCAAGAGCAAATCCCAAAGTAGAACTGTGCAGGGCAACAGCGAGTGCAGTTCCGGCCCCTGCCCCGACGCCAGTACCAAGTATTAAAGGTAATATCATTTTCGCTCCTTGTTGAGGAAATCATCTACGATTAGAATGGCGGCTTTTGGCCGGTTGCGGCTATCGAAGTCTACCCAGCAAATGCCTACACGAAGCTTAGCTAAAGTTACTTCCTCAATGCAGCGCTACATTGGACGCACAGTCCTTCCGAGTCTAGCGTTAACGGTTGAAAATATCGTCGCAGGTTTTGCCCTTTAAAAAGAGGCTCATCATTTGGCGGCATCTCCGGCTTGTAGCCTGTAAACTGACAGCAGGCGCAGCTATTAATCCAACGTCTCAGGTCGGGATACATCGTAAGGTAACCTGCTCCGTCGGAAAATCTCGCGCTCATATTAATCCCAAATTAAATCAAAACCGGATGCGTCCGCTATTGGCCGACACCGGCAAGTCACAGCTCACAGCAACCTACCAAACAATCATGTATTTTTTAAAAGCACCATCGTCATCGGGGATTCCTAAGATGACGAATATCCGTGAAAGATAACTGATGCAGCGCTCTCGAAGCTCTGTATCTTCTAAGTAGAACTCGGCGACAAATGGGTCCATTTGCTCAAGCACCCAATCGCGCCGTGGGTTTTGTTGAACTCCTTCAATAATGCGATCCAGTAAGGCGTTGAGATGTGGTGTGAATCGCTTGCGCTCCTCCTCCGCAGGGATACCGGGAAGATCTTGAAATTTCTCTTCCCTTCTAAGCGTACGTAATTCCGCGACGGAGGAGGAATTTACGGATAGGAGTACATCCTTCGTCCTACAGGAGCCTAAGGTTGGTAGCAGAGCAGCCAACAGAATAAATGTTCTACGTCGCATATTTTTGATGTCTGTTATTGGCCGAACTCGGCGCACCGAGTGAATATCACTTCCGCAACCAGCATAGCATTCTTGCCATCAAGTAAAAATCACAATTTGTCACAGAAGGCTCGTTCACACAAAACTGAGGACATTTTCCTGCTCTAGCGACCCAAGTACACCGCCGTAATTTGTTCGCGACCGTGGCCCATTTCTTCTGACAGTAACAAGCGTGCCGAGAGATCACGCTGCCTTTGCTCCGGCCCTAACTGAGATGATCGGGGGCCGCCTCGCGCCGGACATTGCCAGCCGGTGAGCTGGCGGTAGCGGTCCTGCGCGTAGTTGTGGCGTAGTCCATGAACACCGTGAATTCCCGCCGTATCGCACTGCGCACGGAAGCGCTGGAGTTGGTCGCGGTATCGCAGGTTAGACGTGATGAGACTACCGCCAGCAACAAGCCGCTTGGCCTCATTGAGCACGGTGCGTTGTTCAGGGGTGCGAATGGCGATCTCACGATACTTGCCGCCCTTGGTCCACGTGTCCTTGAGCTTCAGTCGATCGCCGCCATCGGCCCACGCGGGAACGATCTTGATGCTCTCCTCGCGCCTCAAGCCAAACGCGGATTGCAGCCGCAGCGACATCGCCGTGTACGCATCCGTGATCTTCGCCAGGCACGCATCATCAAGCACCTTGGCCTTGGAGATATTGGTGACAAAGGTGCGCTTGTCGATGTCATAGCTGCCGTTGTCGCGCTTGATGATGTTGTCCTTGCCGATCTTCTGCGCCCACCATCGCATGGCGCTCATTCGGTTCTTCATCGTGCCGGCGCTGATGCCATCGGCCTTCCACTCCTGCACCAGCGCGTCCACATGCTTGGGACGCAGACTGTCAGCATTCATATGGCGATATCCGAGATTGTGCAACTGGTTGGCCACGTGCGAGAGTATCCGCGCGCGGTCGGACTGCGTGGCATAGCTGCCATCGCGATTGCGGTCGCATAGCTGTTTGAGTTGATAGTTCAAGTCGCGCATCGCATGCTCCTAAAATCAAACTTGGTGTAGTCGAGTCAGATGAGTGTTTCTGGCCACCGTGCTTGCCGCAGCAAGGACGGTTTGTAAAGGCCCCGGGACACCACTCCCGTGTATGCGGTATGTTCACTGTTAGCGCCGGTGCAAATCCGTCACTAAATGACGGCGAATAGTTGATGGAAACAGTCGACTTTGCGAGCCTGTTTATTGGCGGAGACCGGGCCGGACGCTCTGGAGGAGCGCCGGATTTGTGCAGGGGTACGCCCTTGCGGGCTACCTCGCCTTCGCTCGGCTCAAATCGCCCCTGCCGACTGACCACACGCCTGCTGGACGGCCAGCAAGGGGGCAGTGGCCTGGCAGCCTACGCTGTTGGGTTCATTGGGGGAGCTGGCTTAGGGGACTCGTGCAGCGTCGAGGTCTGCAATTGTTGCGTAAAAAGCCCAGCCGGATAAATACGGAGCAAGTACAGCCGCACCAGTTGCAGCGCGGCGGCTCGACGGCAACCTTCACCGCCGCTTTCGACAACGGTGTGATTGAAGGCTTTGTGGCCGGTGCAGATAATTCTCGACCTGTCGGCATTATTGAACCCTGATGCGTCACATCGGTCTGTTTTGCGCGAAAGCGCCGCATACGCTCGGCGTGGGCAGCGCGGCCCCGTTCAGTGTATTGGTAACGTCGTCCAGCTTCGCGAACACGAGCAGTTCGAACATGAGTTGCGCACTCGGGTGAGCAATAGCGCTGACCTCGGTCACAGGCGGCACATATCACCGTCTGCGCTCGACAGTTCGCGCATAGAAACAAGCGGCCGATAGACGTCATGCCTCTCTCCTGGAACAGAGTCGCTGATGAGCACCTAGTCTCCAGCAGAAAAGCGATTGTGTCACCGACTGCACCGACACGCCAACGCCGCCAAATTAACGCGGATTCTGACCGGCGTTCACATTCACTGCTTGCCCGCGCCGCATGCGCGTATGGCGCCGCGATCCGCTCCTTGTAGAAGCCTGATCGCGGTGGGACCAGTTACCCAGGGTCCATGGGGTGTGCCTCGCACACGTTGTCGGCCCACGAGGGGCAAGGTTGGCAAGCAGCGTTCTGCTGCGCTGATAGCGGTAGATCCGCCGTCACTGGCCTGCGTCACTGAGAAAACAGCGGCGCGGCCCATATAGCGCTTGGTTGCTAGCGCGTCGTCACTGGCAGCAGGCCGCCAGTAACGACGCGCGGTTTGCGCCGCAGACCAGGGCGGCGTATCGACATGCACGCGGCGGCAGATCGCCGCGTGAGGTGGGGACGGTGCGTGAATGCGCACAATGTGACGCGCAGCTCCCTCGAGGGAAGGTTGCGCAATATGGATGCAGCCTATCCAGGCTGATCGCGGGCTCGCTCAAAGGCGACGCCAATCTAAAAACAAATGTGGAGACTAAGGGCGCGTGACGAGCGCTACGCCTGGCGCGATGCCAAGTTGCGCGAAGGGCGATCCTTCGCGTCGAAAAGCATATTGTCCTCCACATTCCATCGCGCCGGCATCACCGACTTAAAATTCTCATCGATTTATTTGTCGACGAAGCTAGCGAAGAATCGAGGCCAAAAACGGGGCCAATTTCGGGTCGCACTTGCGCGGCAATCGGAGGACAGTGCTGGCAGCACCCGAACAATGGAGGAAGACATGAAACGATCACCCCTACCCCGCACCACACGAATGATCCGCCTGCCGGAAGTGATGGCGATCTGCGGGCTGTCGCGCAGCACCGTCTACGCCTACACCAAGCGCGGCGAATTCCCGGCGCGGGTTAAGATAACCAGGCACGCCTCGGCATGGGTTCGGGAAGAGGTGCTGGCCTGGGTAGAAAGCCGTATCCAGGCCAGTCGCAGTTGTACCCCAACACCGGCAGAAAATCGTGAGACTGGGGTTTGACCGCTAAAAGAAGTTTGTTGGGGTATTTGTTGGGGTACAGACTTGTAAAAACAACAAAGGCCAGTCCGAAGACTGGCCTAAGCTGTTGATTCTATTGGTCGGGGCGAGAAGATTCGAACTTCCGACCCCTTGCACCCCATGCAAGTACGCTACCAGGCTGCGCTACGCCCCGACGAATTTGGAATTATAGCAGTGGCTTTAAGTATTTGTCATGTTTGCTTTCAACTTCGATGCAACATTTCATCGCCAGCGCAGGAGTAAGATAAGCAATTCTGCTCGCCATCGAAAGCCTGCATGCCTTCCCCCGCCGAATTCGCAGCCCTCAGCCAAGCCGCCGACCTCGTCAAACAGGCCGACGCCCTGATCATCGCCGCCGGCGCCGGCATGGGCGTCGACTCCGGCCTGCCCGACTTTCGCGGCAACGAGGGCTTCTGGCAGGTCTACCCGGCCCTCGGCCGCGCCCGCATGGAGTTTTCCAGCATCGCCACGCCCTACGCCTTCCGCTCCGATCCAACGCTGGCATGGGGCTTCTACGGCCATCGCCTTCAGCTCTACCGCAACACCACGCCGCACGCCGGCTTCGCCCTGCTCAAGGCCTGGGGTGAACGCATGGAGGCCGGCTACGGCGTCTTTACCAGCAACGTGGACGGCCACTTCCAGCGCGCCGGTTTCGACGCGCACCCCGTCCACGAATACCACGGCTCCATCCATCACCTGCAATGCATGGAGCCCTGCGGCCCGGATATCTGGAGCGCCGACAGCTTCGTGCCGGAGGTCGACACCGAGGCTTGCCGCCTGCTGAACGCCGCCCCGCTTTGCCCGCACTGCGGCGGCATGGCGCGGCCGAATATCCTGATGTTCGGCGATTGGGGATGGAACGAGCGCCGCACGGTGATGCAGGAGGCGCGCCTGCAATCACTGCTGCAAACGGCACAGCGCCCGCTGGTGATCGAATTGGGCGCGGGCGCGGTGGTCCCCTCGGTGCGCCACTTCAGCCAGCGCGTACTTCGGAATCACAACGGCCGCCTGATACGGATTAATCCGCGCGAACCGGATGTCGGCAACCCGCTCGATGTGGGCCTGGCGATGGGCGCCCTCGCCGCCTTGACGGCGATCGACACACTGTTATAAACGGTTTACACCAATTTGACGGCGATGCTGGACAGGCCGTCCACCTTGCCCACCAGCGTCTGCCCGCGCACCACGGCGCCCACACCTTCAGGCGTGCCGCTGAAAATCAGGTCGCCCGGCGCCAGCGCGAACAGCGTGGACAAATTGGCGATGGTCTCGCTGATCGACCAGATCAGGTGATCGATGGTGGCCGACTGCCTGGTCACGCCATCCACCGCCAGCTCGATAGCGGCGCGGTTGATATCGCCCGCTTCGGCCGCGCGGTGGATCACGCCCACCGGCGCCGAATAATCGAAGGCCTTGCCGATTTCCCAGGGACGGCCGGCGTCGCGCATTTTGAATTGCAGGTCGCGGCGCGTCATGTCCAGCCCCACCGCGTAGCCGAAGATATGCCCGGCCGCGTCTTCCACCGCGATATTGCTGCCGCCCTTGCCGATGGCGACCACCAGTTCGCACTCGTAGTGCAGGTTTCCGGTCGCCTGCGGATACGGCAGGTCCAGCACCGCGCCGGGCGCCACAGGGATCACGGCTTGCGCGTCGTTGGGTTTGCAGAAGAAGAACGGCGGTTCGCGGTCCGGGTCGTAGCCCATCTCGCGCGCGTGCGCCGCGTAATTGCGGCCGACGCAGTAGACGCGGCGTACAGGGAACAGATCGGCGGTGCCGGCGACCGGCAGGCCGACGATGTCATGGGCGGGAATTACGTAGGATGTCATGATGCTCCGATAGGCTGGAATGGGAGAGCGGTCATGGTACAACAGCCTCCGCCCGCGTGCCGCGGACGGAAACAATACGAGACAAATCAGGTCATCAACAACGCCCGCATGGCGACGCGGAAGGCGTCCACCAGGCTGGCGCGGTTCATGTTCGGCCGATACAGCGCACGTATCGTCAGTCCGTGGAAGTAGGAGATCAGCGTGTCGAGACGGCCGTCCAGCAGCACGTCGTCCACCGGAAGGCCGCGCTGTTCGCGGCCGCGCTTGACCAGCTCGCGCAATTGCGCGCGCGAGACTTCTTCATTTTCGCGCATCTTGGCGGCGATGACCGGATTGCGCGAGGCTTCGGCAAACATCTCCAGCGGCACGCTCCACGGCTGCGGGTCGAGCGACTCGTCAATGTGGATCGGGGCATCTTCCAGCATCGCTTCCAACGGGTCTTCGCGCGACGCCAGGTCGCGCAACAGGCCCGATACGTGTTCGGCCTCGCGGGCGACAAAGGCCAGGATGATGGCGTCCTTGCCGTCGAAGTAGTTGTAGATATGGCCGGCGCTCATGCCGGCCTGCTTGGATATCTCGGCCATGCTCGCACCATGGAAGCCGCTGCGCGCAAAGCAGACGGCGGCCGCTTCCAGCACCTGGTTGCGCCGGTTCTGCGCGCGCTCCGGGTCGGTGCGTCGTTTTACGATGGGTGCGGTCATGGGTCTTCCTTGGGTAACGAACTTGCCTGAGGCGGTACTGTGGCGAAGCTGACGATCTTTGTCAATTTATCAGCAGTCGAAGGCGGCGGGCGCGCAACACTTTGCGCCCGCCGCTCCGGCCACCTTAGCCGCGCTGCTGCGCGGTTTCCGGCTGCCAGCCGCCGCCCAGCACTTTGTACAGGGTGACGGCGTTGCTGGATTTGCCCAGCCGCGCCGAGATCAGGCCCTGCTGCGCCGCGTACAGCGCCCGCTGCGACACCAGCGCGTTCAGGTACGAGTCCGCGCCCTTGCGGTAGCGCGCCTCGTGGATGCGGAAGCTCTTGTCGGCCGCGTCGACCAGCGCCTGCTGCGAGGCGATGCGCTCGTCCAGCGTGCCGCGCTGGGCCAGCGCGTCGGCCACTTCGCGGAACGCCACCTGGATCGCCTTCTCGTACTGCGCCACCGAGATGTCGCGATTGGCCTTGGCGATATTCAGGTTGGCGCGATTGACGCCGCCGTCGAAGATCGGCAGATTGATCTGCGGGACGAAGCTCCACGTCGACGATCCCGCCTTGAATAGCCCGGACAAGGTGCTGCTCGCGCTGCCGCCCGACGCCGTCAGCGATATGCTGGGGAAGAAGGCGGCGCGCGCCACGCCGATGTTGGCGTTGGCGGCGCGCAGCGCGCGTTCGGCCTCCTGCACATCGGGACGCGCTTGCAGCAGGTCCGACGGCAGGCCGGCCGGAATCGCCGCCAGCTGCGTCACCGCATCCAGCTCGCCCGCCGGCAGCAAGTCGGCAGGCACGCCGCTGCCGACCAGCAGCGTCAGCGCGTTCTGGTCCAGCGCCACTTGCGCGGTGTAGACTGCCATGTCGCTGCGCGCCGATTCCACGCTGGTCTGCGCCTCGTACATATCGACGCCGGAGGTGACGCCGGAATCGAAGCGCTTCTTGCTCAGCTCATAGGAGGTCTGCTGGCTGCGCAGCGTTTCCGCCGCCAGCTTCAGGCGCTGCTGGTCGGCGATCAGCGTCAGGTAGGCGTTGGCCACTTCGGCCACCAGCGTGATCTGCTGCGCGCGGCGCGCCTCCTCGGTGCCGAGGTAAGTCTGCAAGCCGGCCTCCGACAGGTTGCGCACCTTGCCGAAGAAGTCCAGCTCATACGACGCCATCGCCAAGCCGCCGCTGTACTGGCGGTTGATGGCCGCTTCGCCGGTGCCGGTCATGGTCGAAGGCGTGCGCGACGCGCTCTGGCCGACATTGGCCGACAGCTCGGGCAGCAAGGCCGCGCTGTCGATGTTGTACTGCGCCTTGGCCTTCTCGATGTTGAGCACCGATACGCGCAGGTCGCGGTTGTTGGCCAGCGCCAGCGCGATCACCTGGCGCAGCCGCTCGTCGGCGAAGTATTCGCGCCACTGGATTTCGGATACCGGCTTGGCATCGGCCGTCGCTGGCGGCACGCCTTGGTAGGCGTCGCCGGCCGGCCAGGCTTGCGCCACCGGTTGCGCCGGACGTTCATACACCGGCGCCAGACTACAACCAGCCACGGTGGTGGTCAATGCGGCCAGCGCGGCCATCGTGAGTAAAGATTTTTTCATGAATTTATCCACAATCAATGCGCCTCCACAGCCGCAACAGGAGCGGCCGCCTTCTTGCTGAAGAAGCCCCGCACCAATACAAAGAACACCGGCACAAAGAAGATGCCCAGGAAGGTGGCCGACAGCATCCCGCCCAACACACCGACGCCGATCGCGTTCTGGCTGCCGGAACCGGCGCCGCTGCTGATCGCCAGCGGCAGCACGCCGAGTCCGAAGGCGATGGACGTCATCAGGATCGGACGCAGTCGCAGACGCACGGCCCGCAAGGTCGCCTGTTTCAGTTCCACGCCCTGCTCCTGCAGCTCCTTCGCGAACTCCACGATCAGGATCGCGTTCTTCGCCGCGAGGCCCACCACGGTCAGCAAGCCGACCTGGAAGTACACGTCGTTCGACAGCTTGAACACATACGTCGCCAGCACCGTGCCGATCACACCGAGCGGCACCACCAGCAACACCGAGAACGGGATCGACCAGCTCTCATACAACGCGGCCAGGCACAGGAACACGATCAGGATCGAGATCGCATACAGCTGCGTGGTCTGCGAGCCGGAGTCGCGTTCTTCCGTCGACAGGCCGGTCCACTCGAAGCCGATTCCCGGCGGCAGCTTGGCCGCCATCTCTTCGATTGCCGCCATCGCGGCGCCCGAGCTCTGGCCCTGCGCCGGCATGCCGAGAATCTCGGTCGACGGCAGGCCGTTGTAGCGCTCCAGGCGCGGCGACGCATAGATCCACTTGCCGGTCGAGAAGGCCGAGAAAGGCACCATCTCGCCGTCGGCGTTGCGGACAAACCACTTGCCCAGGTCTTCCGGCGACATGCGCGAATCGGGCTGGCCCTGCATGTACACCTTCTTCACGCGGCCACGGTCGACGAAGTCGTTGACGTAGGCGCTACCCCAGGCGGTGCTCAGCACCTTGTTCACATCGGCGATGGACAAGCCCAGCGCGGTCGCCTTCTGCTGGTCGACGGTGATCTTGTACTGCGGCGTGTCTTCCTGTCCGTTCGGGCGCACCGCCATCAGCACCGGATTCTTGGACGCCATGCCCAGCATCTGGTTTCGCGCCGCCATCAGCGCTTCATGGCCGACGCCGCCCTGGTCCTGCAGCTGCAGGTCGAAGCCGCTGGCGTTGCCCAGCTCCAGCACCGCGGGCGGGGCGAAGGCGAACACCATCGCATCCTTGATCTGCGAGAAGCTGCCCATGGCGCGGCCGACGATGGCGTTCACGCGCTGGCCTGCGCCCTTGCGCTCCGACCAGTCCTTCATGCGGACGAAGGCGATACCGGTGTTCTGGCCGTTGCCGCTGAAGCTGAAGCCTGCCACCGCGAACACCGACGCCACAGTATCCTTCTCTTCGTTCAGGAAGTGCTGCTCGACTTTTTCGATCACCTTCAGCGTGCGCTGCTGGGTCGCGCCGGTCGGCAGCTGGATTTGCGAGAACAGCACGCCCTGGTCTTCTTCCGGCAGGAAGGAAGTCGGCAGGCGCACGAACACGAAGGCCAGCACCGCCAGCAGCAGCGCGTACATGATCAGCGACCGTCCGCTACGGTTCAGCAGCGCGCCCACCCAGCCCTGGTACTTCAGGCTGCCGCGGTCGAAGCTGCGGTTGAACCAGCCGAAGAAACCGCTGTCGATCGCCGTATGGCCCTTGGCCACAGGCTTGAGCAGGGTCGCGCACAGGGCCGGCGTGAAGATCATCGCCACCAGCACCGACAGCACCATCGCCGACACGATCGTGACCGAGAACTGGCGGTAGATCACACCGGTGGAGCCGCTGAAGAAGGCCATCGGCACGAACACCGCCGACAGCACCATCGCGATGCCCACCAGCGCGCCGCTGATCTGGCCCATCGACTTGCGCGTCGCCTCGAGCGGCGACAAGCCCTCCTCCGTCATCACGCGCTCGACGTTTTCCACCACCACGATGGCGTCATCGACCAGCAGGCCGATCGCCAGCACCACCGCGAACATGGTCAGCGTGTTGATCGAATAGCCCAGCGCCGACAGGATCGCGAACGTCCCAAGCAGCACCACCGGCACCGCCATCGTCGGGATCAGCGTGGCGCGGAAGTTTTGCAGGAACAAGTACATCACCAGGAACACCAGGATCACCGCTTCCACCAGCGTCTTGACCACTTCCTCGATCGACAGCTTGACGAATGGCGTGGTGTCGAAGGCGATCACCGCCTTCATCCCGGCCGGGAACTGCTTCTCCAGCGACGCGATCCGCGCCTTGACGGCGTTGGCGGTATCGAGCGCGTTGGCGCCGGTGGCCAGCTTGATGGCGACGCCGGTGGCGGCCTTGCCGTTGTAGCGGGCCAGCACGTTGTAGTTCTCGCTGCCCAGCTCCATGCGGGCCACGTCGCGCAGGTGCACGGTGGCGCCGCTGGCGGCGGTCTTGAGCAGGATCGCGCCGAACTGCTCGGCGGTCTGCAGGCGGCTCTGCGCCGAGACGGTGGCGTTGAGCTGCTGGCCCGGCATGGCGGGGGCGCCGCCCAGCTCACCGGCCGACACTTCGGTATTCTGCGCGGTGATGGCGGCGGTCACGTCGGCCGGCGTCAGTTGATAGCTTTGCAGCTTGGCCGGATCGAGCCAGATGCGCATCGCGTACTGGGCGCCGAACAGCGTCACGTCGCCCACGCCTTCGACGCGGCTGAGCGGATCGATGACGTTGGCGGCCACGTAGTCGCCCAGGTCGGCCTGCTTCATGCTGCCGTCTTCGGAGACGAAGCCCAGCACCATCATGAAGTTCTTGGTGGCCTTGGCCACCACCAGCCCTTGCTGCGTGACGATGGCCGGCAGCAGCGGCGTCGCCAGCTGCAGCTTGTTCTGCACCTGCACCTGGGCGATGTCCGGGTTGGTGCCGCTCTTGAAGGTCAGCGTGATGCCGATGCCGCCGGTGCCGTCGCTCGACGAGGACATGTAACGCAGGCCGTCGATGCCCTTCATCTTCTGTTCGATGACCTGGGTGACGGCGTCTTCCACCGTCTTGGCTGAGGCGCCCGGGTAGGAGCCGCTGATCGAAATCGACGGCGGCGCAATGCTTGGATACTGCGCGATCGGCAGGCCGAGTATCGCGATCACGCCTGAAAGCATGATGACGATGGCGACCACCCACGCGAAGATCGGGCGGTCAATAAAGAAACGTGACATGGTGATGCTCCTTTATTGGGCGCTCTTGGCGCTGGACGGCATGGCGCCGCCCACGGCCACGGCGGCGGCAGGCTTGGCGGCGTTGGCCGCCGCACCCGGCTTGACCTTCTGCACGCCTTCGACGATCAGCAGGTCGCCGGCGTTGAGGCCCGACTTGACCAGCCACTTGTCGCCCATGGTGCCGCCGGTGACCAGCACGCGCTGTTCGACCTTGCCTTCCTTGTTGAGCACCAGCGCGGTCGCCTGGCCCTTGGCGTTGCGGGTCACGCCCTGCTGCGGCACGGCGATGGCCTGCTCGTTGACACCCGACTCCACCACCGCGCGCACGAACATGCCGGGCAGCAGATCGTGCCTGGGGTTGGGGAACAGCGCGCGCAGGGTGACGTTGCCGGTGCCCGGATCGACCGTCACGTCGGAGAACTGCAGCTTGCCGCTTTCGGCGTACTTGCTGCCGTCCGACAGCAGCAGCGTGACCCTGGCCTGGCCGCCGGCCTGCTTCAAGCCGCCGTTTTCCAGCTCGCGCTTCAGGCGCAGCAGGTCCTCGCTCGATTGCGTGACATCGACATAGATCGGGTCCAGCTGCTGCACGGTGGTCAGCGCGCCGGCCTGGTTGGCCGTCACCAGCGCGCCCGGCGTGATGGCCGAGCGGCCGATACGGCCGCTGATCGGCGCGTCGACGTGGGTGTATCTGAGGTTGATGGCGGCCTGCTCCAGCGCGGCGGCGGCCGATTCCACGTCGGCCTTGGCCTGCTCGTTGGCGGCGACGGCGTCGTCATAGTCCTGGCGGCTGACGCCTTCGATCGCCACCAGCTCCTTGTAGCGCGCCACTTTCGGGCCGCTGGTCATCAGGTTGGCCCTGGCCTTGGCCAGCGCCGCCTTGGCCGCGTTGTAGGAAGCCTGGTAGCTGGCCGCGTCGATCTGGTACAGCGCCACGCCGGCCTTGACGTCGGCGCCTTCGACAAACAGGCGTTTTTGTATCAGTCCGCTGACCTGCGGGCGCACTTCGGCCACCTGGAAGGCGCCGGTGCGGCCCGGCAGTTCGGTGGTGATGCGCAGCGCTTCCGGCGCCACTTTAAAAACGCCCACTTCCGCCACCGGCGCGCGGTTGGCGCCCGGTGCTTCGGTCGTGGTTTTGGAGCAGCCGGCAACGAACACGGCTGCGGTGATCAGGGCTGCGGTCCTGCAGAAGAGAGCTTCCATGGTGGGACTTTCTGTATAAAAAATGTGCATAAGTTCATAGAATGAACGATCATTCTAATTAAGTCAAGCCCGCTTATTGTCCAGAACAACGCAAAGCGTGGCTCAAAGCGGGGAATTTTCAGGCCGGCCAAGGCATGCGCCGCGCCCGGTGCTACAATGAATTTAATTTCTTTCAGACATCTTTTTCGGCCCGCGCCATGACATCGCAGCCCCCTCCACGCACGGCCCGGCCGCGCCTCACCACGCTGGTGACAGTGGGTGTGGCCGCGACGGTGCTGATGTCGGTGCTGTCGCTGCTGGTGCTGGTCGATCACTTCGCCATCGACTACGCCGAGCGCGAAGCGGGCCTGCGTTTGCAGCAGCTGTCGTGGCAGATGCGCGATACGCTCAACCGCGTGGTGCAAAAGGCCACCGGCGACGTTTTGCTGCTGACCGAGCTGCCGCAGATCCGCGACGCCAAATCCCCCGCCGAGATCCGCCAGGTGCTTGAAAGCCTGCAGAAAACCTTCCCCGACTACGCCTGGATCGGCCTGGCCAATCCCGACGGCAGCGTCTACGCCGCCACCCAGGGCTTGCTCGAAGGCCAGGATGTCAGCGGCCGGGCCTGGTTCAAGGGCGGCCGCGACAAGCTCTACGCCGGCGACTTCCACCCCGCCACCCTGCTCGGCAAAACACTGCCGTACAATGCCGACCCGTGGCGCTTCGTCGACGCGGCCGGCCCGGTGCGGCGCAGCGACGGCAGCTACCGCGGCGTGCTGTGCGTGCACATGAGCTGGAACTGGGCGCGGCGCCTGGTGCAGACCATCCTGACGCCGGCCGACCAGCAGTACTCGGCTGACATCTTCGTGGTGCGCGGCGACGGCACCGTCATGCTCGGGCCCAAGGGCAGCGAGGAAAAGACCATCGGCAGCGCCAGCCTGATGCTGTCGCAATCGGGCGCGCCGGGGTCGCTGAAGGAAACCTGGCCCGACGGCCGCAGCTACCTGACCGGCTTCTCGCGCACCGGCGATCTGAACAATCCCGCCACGCTGACCTGGTCGGTGCTGGTGCGCCAGCCGGAGGACGTGGCGCTGGCCGGCGCCCGCGCGCTGGAGCGCCAGATCCTGCTGCTCGGCGCCATCCTCGGCGTGGCCATGGCGCTGGCGGCGTCGGCGGCGGCGCGCCGGCTGACGCGGCCGCTCAACGCGCTCAGCAAGAACATCGAACAGCGCTCGGCCGCGCCGGCCGATACGGCGCCGGACGCGCTGCCGCCGATTCCGCTGGTCGACAGCTTCCACGAGGCGCAGGTGCTGTCGCAGGCGCTGGCCGAGCTGGTGCACAACGAGCAGGACCACCTGGGCAACTTGCGCGGCCTGAACGAGAAACTGGAATCGACCGTGGCCGAGCGCACCCGCGAGATCGCCCGCAAGGCGCTGCTGTTGGAGCGCGCGCTGGCGCAGGAGCAAAGCACGCAGCGGCTGCTGCAGGAGCGCGCGGCCGAACTGCGCGCCATCCTCGACAACGCCCATGACGCCTTCATCGCTCTTGATCCGGGCGGCGTGGTGCTGGACTGGAACCGCCAGGCCGAGAAGCTGTTCGGCTGGAGCCGCGCCGAGGTGATCGGCCAGCCGCTGGCGGCGATGGTGCTGCCGCCGCTGCTGCGCCGCGCCTACGAACGCGACATGCGCCAGCTGGCCGAATGCGGCGCCGACACCGTGCTCAACCGTCGCATCGAACTGACCTTGTGCAACCGCGCCGGCCAGGAGCTGCCGGTGGAAGTGTCGCTGGCCTACGTGCCGCGCAGCAGCGGCCACCTGTTCATCGCCTTCCTGCACGACATCAGCGAGCGCAAGTCGCTGTTCGAATCGATGGAGGCGATGGCGCTGCGCGACACGCTCACCGGCCTGCCCAACCGACGCGCGCTGATGACCGCGCTGAACGAAGCGATCCAGCGCGCCAGCCGCCTGCGCCACAGCTGCGCCGTATTCTTCCTCGACCTCGACCGCTTCAAGCAGATCAACGACCGCTACGGCCACGAGGAAGGCGACGAACTGCTGCGCCAGTTCGCCGCGCGGGTGCAGCACATCGTGCGCAAGACCGACACCGTGGGACGCCTGGCGGGCGACGAGTTCATCGTCATCCTCGAGAACCTGCACAGCGACAACGCGGCGCAGGAGACGGCCGACAAGCTGCGGCCGGCGCTGCAACAGCCGTTCCGCCTGAAGACCGCCACCGTCTCGCTCAGCGCCAGCATCGGCATCGCCATCCACCATCCGGACGACCCGCAGGATATCGAGATGCTGCTCAACCGCGCGGACCGCGCGATGTACCTCGACAAGCAGCGCAGCGCGCAACAGCGCCTGCAAGGCTAAGTCAGGGTAGTCCGCGCACGTTTGCTATCGAAAATCCCGCTTCCTCCATTTCAGGTAGTATCAGCCGAATATCAGCCACGGCCCTGCGACCGCGGCGCTCACTTTTCGGACTGCGCCCATGCAAGCACAGAACAGCGTTACTCATCTGTTTCTCTCATCCGGCGTGCCCGGTCTGGACGAGGTGCTGGCAGGCGGCCTGACGCGCGACCGGCTCTACCTGGTCGAAGGCGAACCGGGCACGGGCAAGACCACGCTGGCGCTGCAGTTCCTCAACGAGGGCGCGCGCCAGGGCGAGCCGGTGCTCTACATCACGCTGGCCGAAACCGCCGTCGAACTGCTGAGCGTGGCGCAGTCGCACGGCTGGACCATGGACGGCATTCATATCGAAGAGATCCTGCCCAGCGAGGACGTGCTCGACCCCGAACAGCAGTACACCATCTTCCATCCGTCCGAAATCGAACTGGGCACCACCATCCAGCGCATCGTCGCGGCCATCGAACGGCACCAGCCGCGCCGCGTGGTGCTCGATTCGCTGTCCGAGCTGCAGCTGCTGGCGGAAAGCCCGCTGCGCTACCGGCGCCAGGTGCTCGCGCTCAAGCAGTACCTGGGCAGCCGCAGCTGCACCACCATCTTCCTCGACGACCGCACCGCCCTCAGCACCGACCTGCAAGTGCGCAGCGTGGCGCACGCGGTGCTGACGCTGGAACTGGCCGACCAGGCCTACGGCGCCGAGCGGCGCCGCCTGCGCGTGGTCAAGTACCGCGGCATCGCCTTCCGCGGCGGCGCCCACGACTACAAGATCATCAGCGGCGGGCTGCAGGTGTTCCCGCGCCTGGAGGCGGCCACCAGCCGCGTGGTCAGCGAACGGCGCCAGCTGTCGAGCGGCCTGCCGGCGCTGGACCAGCTGATCGGCGGCGGCCTCGAAGAAGGCATGAGCACGCTGATCTCCGGGCCGCCGGGCACCGGCAAGTCCACGCTGGCGGCGCAGTTCGTGCATGCGGCCACCCAGCGCGGCGAACCGTGCGCGATGTTCCTGTTCGAGGAGGCGCGCAACAATATGCTCAACCGCGCGGCCGGCGTCGGCATGCACCTGGCGCAAGCGATCGAGCGCCAGTTGCTGACGATACAGCAGATCGATCCGGCCGAGCTGGCGCCCGGCCAGTTCTCGCACGCGGTGATGCAGGCGGTCGAGCGCGGCGTGCGGGTGGTCGTCATCGACAGCCTGAACGGCTACCTGAACGCGGTGCCGGACGAGCGCTTCCTCACCGTCTACCTGCACGAGCTGCTCACCTACCTGGGCCAGCGCGGCGTGGTCAGCATCGTGGTCGGCGTCCAGCAAGGCATGCTGGGCAGCGGCATGACCACCGCGATCGACGCCAGCTACATCGCCGACAACGTCATCATGCTGCGCTACTTCGAAGCCGAGGGCGAAGTGCGGCAGGCGATCTCGGTGTTCAAGAAGCGCGGCAGCGCACACGAGCGCACCATCCGCCGCTTCCAGATCGGCAGGGACGGCATCCAGGTCGGGCCGGTGCTGAACGACTTCCACGGCATCCTCACCGGCGTGCCGACCTATAACGGAACGCTGGCCGTCGGCGGCGCTCATCCGGCCGCCTGACGCCGATGGAAACGCGCATCCTGATCTATGCGCCCACCGGCCAGGACGCCACCTTGGCGGCCAAGGTGCTGGCGATGGCGGCCATCAACAGCCACGTCTGCCGCACGCTGGCGGAACTGGCGGCGCAGCTGGAGCGCGGCGCCGGCGCGGTGCTGACGGTGGAGGAAGCGCTGACGCCGGGCGGCTACAAGCTGCTGCAGGAATACGTGGCGCGCCAGCCCGACTGGTCCGACCTGCCGATCATCCTGCTGACCCATCGCGGCGCCGATTCGCCGACCGTACGCCAGGCCGTGGCCGGCCTGGGCAACCTGAACCTGATTGAGCGGCCGGTGCGCAGGCTGACCCTGATCACCGCCGTGCACGCCACGCTGCGCGCGCGCAACAAGCAGTACCAGGTGCGCGAGGCGGCGCGCCGCAAGGATGAATTCCTCGCCAGCCTCGGGCACGAGCTGCGCAATCCGCTGGCGCCGATCCGCACCTCGGTCTCGCTGCTCACGCATCTGTATCCGGACGCGCCGCCGGTGGCGCGCATCCGCGACATGGTGGAGCGCCAGGTGCGGCTGCTGACGCGGCTGGTCGACGACCTGCTGGACGTGGCCCGCATCACCAGCGGCAAGATCACGCTGCAACGCCAGCAGGTCAGCCTGTGCGCGGTGATGCACCACGTCGGCGAGCTGTGCCGGCAAGCGGCGGACGCCAAGCGCATCGCCATCGCCTGGCAGCTGCCGGCCGAGGACGTCCCGCTGGACGCCGACTATGCGCGGGTGGTGCAGATCGTCGCCAACATCGTGTCGAACGCGGTCAAGTTCACGCCGCAGGGCGGCCGGGTGGCGGTGGCCGCAAGCTGCCAGGGCGACGAGCTGCTGGTGACGGTGCGCGACAACGGCATCGGCCTCGACGCCGAAGCGATCGCGCGCATCTTCCGCATGTTCGAGCAAAGCAAGACCGTGGCCGGCCAGTTCTCCAGCGGCCTGGGCATCGGCCTGAGCCTGGCGCGCCGCTTCGCCGAGATGCACGGCGGCACGGTGGAGGCCCGCAGCGCCGGGCCCGGCCAGGGCAGCGAGTTCGCGATCCGCCTGCCGGTGCTGGGCGGCGCCGCGCGCGACCCCGCGCTGCCGGCGGCGGCCGGCAATGTCGACGGCCGCAAATTGCAGGTGCTGGTGGTGGACGACAACCAGGACGCCGCCGATTCGCTGGCGGCGCTGCTGGAGATCGACGGCTTCGACGCGCACGCGGTGTACGACGGCGCCAGCGCCATCGCCGCCAGCGCCGAGCATCCGCCGGACCTGATCATCCTCGACCTCGGCATGCCCGGCATGGACGGCTACGAAACCGCGCGGGCGATCCGCCAGCGCCCCGGCGCCGACGCCATCCTGATGATCGCGCTGACCGGCTGGGGCCAGGGCGACGCCCGCCGCCGTTCAGGCGAGGCGGGCTTCGATCACCACCTGGTCAAGCCGGTGGAGCTGGACCAGATCGTGCGGCTGGCCGGCGCCCGCCAGAACCGCGAGCAGGTGCAGGCGGCGCGCTGAACTGCGCGTGCGTTCACAGCGGCTTGATGTTGATGGTCGCGCCCTGCAGGTAGAAGGCGTTGCTGCCTTCGAAGCCGGAATCGGCGCCCAGCGCGATCCAGAAGCGGCCATCCTTGTCGCTGGTCACTTCGATCGTCTCGCTCGCCTTGCGGGTGGTGCTGGCCCACTGGCCGCCGGCGCAGTCCAGGCCCGCGACTCCCTGGGTACCCAGCACCTTGCCATCCTTGCCGGAAACCGCCTGGTTGCCGCGGTCCAGGTTCATGCGGAATTGGCCGCCCGGCCGTTCCACCGTATTGATGTTGTAGTAGTTGGCCGCCACCACCATGTACACGTTGTCGCCGCGCGAGCCACCGACGCCCATGCAGCCGGTGGCCGCGTCGGTGGCGTAGCGCATCTCGAAGCTCAGCGCATACCGGGTGGTCGGCACGTAGCCTTCCAGCTGGCGCGTGACGTAGCTCAGTACGTCGTCGCTGTTGTTGCGCGCGGCCAGGTAAAAGCCCTTGCCGCTCAGCGGCGCCGGCAAGTCCTTCCAGCCGGAAACGACCTCGGTCGGCCGGTCCTTGTCGGTGTAGTCGGCGACGTCGGCGCGCCAGCCGTCGATGCCGGTGTTGAAGTCGATCGTCACCGTGGACGCCACCGGCGTTCCCTTGTCCGGCAGCTTGTACGGGTTAGGAAAGAATTCGCCGCCGCCGCAGGCGGTCAGCGTCAGGACGCCGGTCGCGGACAGCGCGGCGATCAGATATTTTTTTATGGCCATGATTTTCCCTGGAGTGTGCGACGCCCGGGTAAGGCATCGACACTTAGTTTAAAGAAAATCTATATTTTCTGGCAATTACTTTGTAACAACGAGTAAGTGGCTCATTTCCAATCGCCGCGCAGCGCCAGCACGCGCTCCTGCAAGCCTTCCGGCGTCACGTCCTGCGGCGGCACCGGCACGCCGACCGCCAGCGCCAGCCGAGAACGCAGGCCGCTGCGGAAGGCGCGCTCGAACACATTGGCGCCGCTGCGGCTGAGCAGATGGCCCCACAGCCCGCACAGCGCCATCGGGATCACCGGCACCCTGGTGCGCTCGACGATCTTGGACACGCCGCCCTTGAATGCGTTGATCTCGCCGGTGCTGGTCAGCCGGCCTTCCGGGAAGATGCACACCAGGTCGCCCTCGTGCAGCGCCTGCGCGATGTCGACATAGGCCTTCTCCATCAGCCACGGGTCTTCCTTGGCCGGCGCGATCGGGATCGCGCGCGCGGTGCGGAAGATCCAGCCCAGCAGCGGCAGCTTGAAGATGCGGTGGTCCATCACGAAGCGGATCGGCCGCGGGCTGGCCGCGCCGATGACGATGGCGTCGACATAGCTGACGTGGTTACACACCAGCACCGCCGCACCTTCGGCCGGAATGCGCCCGGCGTCGATCAGGCGCACCCGGTGCACGGTGTGGATCAGCATCCAGGCCAGGAAGCGCATCAGGAACTCCGGCACCAGCGAGAAGATGTAGACCGCCACCACCGCGTTGAGCCCGGCCGTCACCAGGAACAGCTGCGGGATCGTGTAGCCCTGCCCCAGCAGCACGATGGCCAGGCCGGCGGCGGCCACCATGAACAGCGCGTTGAGGATGTTCATGCCGGCGATGGTGCGCGACATGTGGGCGGGATCGCAGCGGGTCTGGATCAGCGCGAACAGCGGCACGATGAAGAAGCCGCCGAACATGCCGATCAACAGCACGTCGCCCAGGATGCGCCACATGCCGTGCTGCACCAGCATGGCAAACGCGTCCAGGTGCGGGCCGGCGGCCAGCGCGGCGGCGTCGGCGGCAAAACCCTGGCTGGAGAAATACAGGTCGGCGCCGAAGACGGACAGGCCGATCGAGCCGAACGGCACCAGGCCGATCTCCACCTTGCGGCCGGACAGCCGTTCGCACAGCAGCGAGCCGCTGCCCACGCCCAGCGAGAACACCGTCAGCAGCAGCACGAACACGCTGTGGTCGCCGTGCAGGTAGTCCTTGGCGTACACCGGGAACTGCGCCAGCACCAGCGCGCCGTAGAACCAGAACCACGAGTTGCCCAGCATGGACAGGAACACCACGCGGTTCTTGCGCGAGAAGTTGATGTTGCGGAACGATTCGCCGATGAAGTTCCAGCTCACCTTGAGCTCCGGCGCCGGGGCCGGCGCCAGCGGGATGCGGTAGCTGGCGACCAGGCCGAGCAGCGCGACGGCGATGGTGGCGACCGCCTCGAAGGCGATGCCGTTGGGCTTTTGCACCACCAGCACCGCGCCCAGGATCTCGCCCAGCAGGATGCCGACGAAGGTGCCCATCTCGGTCACGCCGTTGCCGCCGATCAGCTCTTCGGGCTTGAGCTGCTGCGGCAGGTAGGCGTACTTGACGGGGCCGAACAGGGTCGAGTGGACGCCCATGCCGACCACGGCGGTGACCAGCAGCCACAGGGTGTGCGTCATCCAGCCGAGGCCGGCGATGCACATGATGGCCACTTCCAGCCATTTGACGAAGCGGGTCAGGCCGGACTTTTCGAACTTGTCGGCCAGCTGGCCGGCGGTGGCCGAGAACAGCACGTAGGGCAGGATGAACAGGCCGGGGATCAGGTTGGTGATCAGCGACGGCGACAGCGTGGTCCAGCTCATCGCGTCGAAGGTCAGCATCACCACCAGCGCGGTCTTGAACAGGTTGTCGTTGAACGCGCCGAGGAACTGGGTCCAGAAAAACGGCGCGAAGCGGCGTTGCGACAACAGGGAAAACTGATTGGGCTGGCTCATGTCTGCGGCATCCGTTCTGATGGGTGTTACGGAAAGGTTGAACGGATTATAACCTCATGCCGCGCGATCCAAACATGCCGATAAGCAACAAGCTAGCGCCAGATCTATCCAGCCATGCACTCATGGATATCCTCGGCTCCGCCGCTGGCAAGCGCGCCGGCAGCACGCGCGGTCGGGCCGCGTAGCGTGGTGGCGTGGCACGGTCGAGGATCAGCTCGGCGTCGGGAATCAGCTGCCGCCGCTGAAGGCCGTGCAGGAAGGTCGATGTCGACAGGATCAGGACGTTGTCGGGAATGCGGACCAGGAAATTGGTCTTGCGAACATCGGAGTCTTCAAATAGCAGCAGACCGGCATCGACGCCATCCGCCAGTTCGCGGGCCAAAATTTCGGCCGCCGTCATCTCGCCGCGATTGCGCGTGCGCAGCGCCGGGTTCAACGCCAGCAAGGCTGAAAACTCGGCATACTCCTCGGTGTCGCCGATTTCCACGGCGTCGCGATTGAGATCCAGCCACGCAAGCAGTTCCTGCGCGCCCGGTTTGCCGGCGTGGCGCGTGACCTCGAACCGCACCATGTCCGGAATGACGACACGTATACCCAGCAAGGTCAGCGTGTCGAGCGCATCGGCTACCGCCAACGTAATGAGCGGCCCGGCGTCCGTCACGATCAAGGCGATGTTCATCCGAACACCCGGTCGAACAAATTGCGCTGCGCCTCGTTGAAATGCAAACGGCTATCGACACGCGGCAAAGGCAAGCCACGATGGGCCAGCTCATTCAATATCTCGCCGAACCAAAGCCCGCTGGACTGCTCCAGTTCGCGGCGGCTGATTCGGCCCTCCGAATAGGCCGCCAGCAACTGCTCTAGTTGCGGACGTGTAGTATCAGCAACGAATGCGGTTTCCATGATGAATCTCGCTTTGAAGTCACGGTTTGACTATACACCGAATGGCTTCATGCCTGCGGAATGAAGATGGCGATGCCGGGCGAGGCGAAATAGGGCCGGCGACCGAAGCTGGCGCGCAGCCTGGCGCGTACGCGGATCGGGAAATGAAGGCTATACCTGGACATGGTGAGGGCTCCAAAAAAATCGGTTTTCACTAAGCGCTGCTAAGCACTACTGACCAGTACTACAGCGCGCTATCACTTACTAAAATTTCCTCGCCGAACGCTAAGCGGTACTAATTTCTACCACCTATATTTGTTAGAGCTGCTTAGCGCCGGTTAGCGTCGGGTAGTAGTGGTTATCGCGTTTTAGTAAAAGCTGAGAAAACAGGCCCCGCCCTGCGCATGACTATGGCGTCATCCAGAGCTGACAGAGGACGCGATCAGAACACCCAGAGTTTGTCGGCCGGCAGCTGCAGCCAGTACTTGCCCGCTTCCAGCTTGTACTTGGAATAGGCGCGCAAGCTCATTTCCGGCCCGCCCTCGCTCTTGAACAGGCACTCGAAGCGGTCGCCCAGGTACATGCAGGTCAGCAGCGGCAGTTCGATGGCGTTTTCCACCGGCGTCGCGCTGACCTTCACCTCCTCCACGCGGATGATGGTCGACGGCTCGCCGCCGCCGGCGCCGCGCGCGCTGCCCTGCAAGGGCTTGCCGCCGACATCGAGCATGACGCGGGCGCCGTCGCGCTGCACCACCTTGGCCGGCAGGCGGTTGTTACTGCCCATGAATTCGGCGGTGAACAGCGTGTCCGGCGTTTCGTACATGCTTTGCGGCGAGCCTTGCTGCTCGATCTTGCCGTTGTTGAGCAAGAGGATGCGGTCCGAGATCGCCATCGCCTCGGCCTGGTCGTGGGTGACCATCAGCGCCGACAGGCCCAGTCGCACGATCAGTTCGCGCAGGAAGGCGCGCGCCTCCTCGCGCAGCTTGGCGTCCAGGTTGGACAGCGGCTCGTCGAGCAGGATCACCGGCGGGTTGTACACCAGCGCGCGCGCGATCGCCACGCGCTGCTGCTGGCCGCCCGACAGCTGGTGCGGGAAGCGCTCGGCCAGGTGGCCCAGGCCCAGGTTCTTCAACACCTCGCCGACCTTGTCCTTGATCTCGCCGCTGCCCATCTTGCGCAGCTTGAGGCCGTAGGCGACGTTGTCGAACACCGTCTTGTGCGGCCACAGCGCGTAGGACTGGAACACCAGCCCCAGGTTGCGGTGCTCGGCCGCCATTTCAAAGTTCCTGGCGCCGTCGAACACATTGCGCTCGCCGATGGCGATGGTGCCACGCTTCGGGCTTTCCAGGCCGGCCACCGCGCGCAGCAAGGTGGTCTTGCCGCTGCCCGAAGGGCCCAGCAGCGCCACCACTTCGCCTTTTTGCAGGTGCATGGACACGCCCTTCAGGATCTGGTTGGCGTGGGCGCCGGTGCCGTAGTCCAGGTGCAGGTCGTTGACGGTCAGTTCGTTCATGATGAGGTCTCGTTTCATTTTATTTTGACTTGATTGTGCACTCAGTTGTGTAACTTCACGCCGAAGCGCAGGGCCACGCCCAGGCCGATGGCCACCAGCGTAATATTGATGAACGATAGCGCCGCCACCAGGTCGGTGGAGCCGGCGGCCCACAGCGAGACCAGCATCGCGCCGATCACCTCGGTGCCCGGCGACAGCAGGTACACGCCGGTCGAGTACTCGCGCTCGAAGATCAGGAACACCATCAGCCACGCCCCCAGCAGGCCGTACTTGACCAGCGGGATGGTGACGTCGCGCGTCACCTGGCCGCGCGAGGCGCCGACCGCGCGCGCCGCCTCCTCCAGTTCCGGGCCCACCTGCAGCAGCGCGGTGGAAATCAGGCGCATGCCATAGGCCAGCCACACCACCGAATACGCCAGCCACAGGGCGAAGATGGTCGAGCGCACCGATCGCAGCAACGGTATCGCGTGCTCGCTCAGCCACAGCGCCACGCCGTTGTCCATGCCCTTCAACATGCCGTCGAGCCAGCTCGGCACGAACAGGAACACCCACAGGAAGGACAGGCCGGCCAGCAGGCCGGGAACGGCGCGCGGCACCAGCACGCTGTAGTCCAGGAAGCGGGTGACGCCGTCCGGCTTGCGGTGCATGGCCAGCGCGATGGCGCAGTAGCAGATCACCGCCAGGGCGCCGCCGACCACGCCGATCAAAATGGTGTTGAGGATGCCGCGCATCAGCGCCGGCTGCTCCATGATCTCGCGGAAGTACTGCAGGGTCAGCACGTCGCGCAAGTTGACGCCCTCGCCCCAGTACTGCACGAAGGAGCGCAGCACGATGCCCGACATCGGCATGATGATGGTGAACATCAGCCAGGCGAAGATCAGCGCGAAAGCCAGCCATTTCCATTTACCGAGCGGCATGGACTTCGAGCGCGCGCCCTTGCCCTTGATCGACACGAACTTGTTGGCCGACTTGAGCAGCCAGCGTTGTATCATCACCAGCGGCATCGTCACCATCACCAGGCAGACGGCGACGGCGGCCATCAGGTGGTAGGACGGCGTGCCCAGTTTGTTGGTCAGCTTGTACAGATAGGTCGCCAGCACCAGGTGGCCTTCCGGATCGCCCAGCACCAGCACCAGGCCGAACACCTCGAAGCCGAGGAAGAACACCAGCACGGCGGCATAGGCCAGCGCCGGCGTAATCATCGGCAGCGAGACGTTGAACATCACCTGCAGCGGCGAGGCGCCGGCCACGCGGGCCGCTTCCTCGACATCGGAGCCCAGGCTTTTCAGCGCGGACGAGGCGTACAGGTAGACGTGCGGCACGTGGGTCAGGCCGGCGATGATCACGATGCTGGTGAAGGAGTAGATATTCCACGGGATGAAGCCGAGCAGGTCCTTGGCCCACAGCGAGTAGAAGCCCACCGGGCCCATCGAGACCACGTAGCCGAAGCCCATCACCATCGGCGACACGAAGATCGGCACCAGCAGCAGCGGCGCGATGAAGCCGCGGCCCGGCAGGTCGGTGCGTATCATCAGGAAGGCCAGCATGCCGCCCAGCGGCACGGCGATGGCGGTCAGGCCGGCGGCCAGCAGGAAGGCGTTCTTGAACGCCAGCGCGAAATCGGGATCGTCGAAGATGAAGCGGTAGGCGTCCAGTCCCAGCTCCTTGGTGGGCATGAAGAAAGGCGCGTTCAAAAAGCTCTGGTAAAAGATCAGCAGCAGCGGCAGGAAGATGGCGGTGGCCGCCAGCGTCACCACGACGCCGCGCGTCCAGTTGATGCCGCGCCGGCCGGAGCCCGGGAGAGTGAGAGTTTGCATAGTGATTCCGATGAGGCGGATGGGATGTTGCGGCCCGCACGCGGCGCGGCGAATGCGCGCGGCGTGCGGGCGGGCCTGTCAGTGGTTACTTCTTGCCGGCGGTTTCTTTCCACTGCTTGAGGAAAGCCATGCGCTTGGCCGGTCCCAGGAATTGCAGCACGATAGGATGGACCGGCACCGGCTTGACGTTGTCCTTGCCGATGATCTTGATCAGGTCCGCCGAGGTGGTCTCGCCGGTGACGTCGGCGCGGATCGCGAACAGCTTGGAGTCGTTGGCGATGATGGTCTGGCCGCGGTGCGACAGCATGTAGTCCAGCCACAGCTTGGCGGCGTTGACGTTCTTGGCGGCCTTGTTGATGAAGAATACGCGCGACAGGATCAGCGTGTAGTCCTTGGGCAGCACCACGCCGAGCGACGGATCGGTCTTGGCGCGCACCAGCGCATAGGAACCGAGCACGTTGTAGCCGATCAGGTTCTCGCCCGACGAGATACGCTCCATCATGGTGCCGGTGGACGACTGCACCCGCACCTTGGCCGCGCCGAAGGCGTTCTCCATCTCCAGGAACTTCGGATTCTCGCGCGCGTCCTGGGTCATGAACATGAAGCCGACGCCGGACTTCTCGATGTCGTAGGTGGTGACCTTGTCCTTGAACTTGGGCTGCGTGATCAGCTTGGCGAATTCGGCGTGCGTCTGCGGCACTTCCTTGGCGTCCACCAGGCGCTTGTTGTAGACGATGGCGGCCGGCTCGAACGTGGTGCCGTAGGCCTGGTCGTCCCAGACCGCCCAGCCGGGGATCTTGGCCGCTTCGACCGATTTGTATTTGAGCGCGTAGCCGTCCGAGGCCAGGCGCATCTGCAGGTCCATCGCGGACGACCACATGGCGTCGGCGGTGTTGCCGCCGGCCGCCACTTCGGAAATGAAGCGGTTGTACACCTCGGTGGAATTCATGTCGTTGTATTCGACGGTGATGCCTGGGTACAGCGCGTTGAAATCCTTGATCAGCGGCTGGGTGGCCTTGCTGTCGGTGGCGCCGTAGATCACCAGCTTGCCCTCTTTCTTGGCGCCGTCGATGATCTTCTGGTAGTCGGCCGGATAGCCGGCCGGCACCTGGGCGAAGGCCGGGGCGGCGTACATCGTGGCGAACAGGGTGGCGCATGCAGCGGCCAAAGTGGTCTTCAACATCATGATAGTCTCCGTTGTTTTATATGTGGTGGAAATCAGCGCACCAGACCGAGTTCGGCGGCGCGCCTGCCGTAATCGTCCACGGCCTTTTTTACGTATGCTGCCAGCGCGTCGCCGGTCATCCCAAACGGGGACAGGCCCGACGCCGCGCGCATTTGCGCGAACTGCGGACTGGCCAGCACGCGGTCGAAATTGGCGACCCAGTGCTGGTAATCCGCATCCGACACCTGTGGCCCCATCCAGACGCCCCGGATGATCGGCCACACCACGTCGATGCCCTGCTCGCGCGCCGTCGGCACATTGGCCAACACGCCCGGCAGGCGGTGCTCGGCCAGTATCGCCAGCACCCTGGTGTTGCCACCGGCCGAATACAGCGCCGCTTCGCTGGCGTCGCCCGACACCGCCTGCACCAGGCTGGCGTGCATGGCGGCGAAGGCTTCGCCGCCGCCCTCCAGCGCCACGAAACGCAGCACCTTCGGATCGATGCCGGCGGTCTTGACCACCATCGCCATCTTCAGCCAGTCCTGGCTGCCGATGGTGCCGGAGACGCCGATCAGCACCTTCTCCGGATGATCCTTCAGCGCCGCCACCAGCTGGCCCAGCGTCTTGTAGGGCGAATCGGCGCGCACCGCGATCATGCCGTAGTCGGCGCCCAGCGCCGCCACCCAGCGCACATCGGAGGACTTGGCCTTGCCGAACTTGCCCTGCGCCAGATTGAGCAGCGAGCCGCCCGAAAAAGCCACCAGCGTGTTCGGTTCCGAGCGCCGCTGCGACACCAGCGAATGCCAGGCCACCGCGCCGATCCCGCCCGGCAGATAGCTGATATGCATATCCGACGGCGGCGGCTTCGGCGCGCCGCTCAAGCCTTGCAAACCCTTTTGCGCCAGCTTGCAAGTGAGGTCCATCGCGCCGCCCGGCTTGGACGGCACGATGCACTCCAGGCTCGCGGCCCGCGCCACCGCGCTCAGCGAGAGCGCGGCAATCAAAGCCAGCAAAACTTTAGTCATCTTGGTAGGTATCTTAGAACGGTGAAGCTTTCAAAGCGCTTTCAGGGCGCGGCATTCTGCACAAAATACCGCGCTCCTTTCCCTGGCTTAGAAGCGGTGCTGCATGCCGACCACCAGGCCGTGCTGGCTGGTGCCGAAGCCGGCGTCGTCGCGCGACAGGCCGGTCAGCTGGCCGTTCTTGGATTTGGCGTAGGCGGCCGAGATATGCAGGCTGGTGCGCTTGGACAGCGCGTAGCGATAGCGCAGCGCGTACATGGTGGGATCGGCGTCCTTGCCGCCGGCGACATTCTTGACGTTGACGTGGTAGATCGCGCCGGTCAGCGTGGTCACGGCGTTGGCCTTGTAGGCGATGCCGGCCCAGGAGGTGGTGGCGTCGACGTCGGCGGTGAGCGCCTTGCCGGCCACCAGTTTGTAGTCGCGGATCACGCCGAACAGCTTGAACGGCCCGTTTTCATAGTTCGCGCCCAGGTGCCAGACGGTGTTCTTGTCGCGGGCGCCGGTGGCCGGAACGGTGTTGCCGTTGTTGCGCTCCCAGGTGGCCATCAGGTGGGCGGCGCCAATCTTGTAGGTGGCGCCGGCGCCGATCTTGGCGCTATCCTGCGCGCCGGTGGCCTGCTCGCCGGCGGCGTAGTTGGCGCTAAATTTCAGGCCGCCGGTGACGACGGTGTACTTGATGACGTTGTCATAGGCGGCGGTGAAGCCGTATTTGCTGGGACCGGTGGCCGGCCCCGAGGTGGCCCAGGAATAGTAGGGCGAATAGCCCATCGGGTCGAAGGCGAGGACGGTGTCGTACACGCTGGTGAAGGTGCGGCCGATGACCACGCGGCCGAAGGAGCCCTCCAGGCCGGCGTAGGCCTGGCGCTTGAACAGCACGCCATCCTGGGCGCCAGTGTCCATCAGGATGCCGCCTTCGAGGTTGAACACGGCTTTCAGGCCGCCGCCCAGGTCTTCGCTGCCGCGCAGGCCCCAGCGCGAGGTGTTCATGCCGCCCGAGATGACGCTGGTCCGGCTGCCGCCGGTGGCCGACTTGTTGTTGGCGGTTTCGATGCCGGCGTCCAGCAAGCCGTAGATCTGCACATTCGATTGGGCGTGGGCGGCGCCGCCGGCGGCTGCCGCGAGTGCCATGACAGCGAGGTTCAACGAGGTTTTTTTCATGTGGGTCTCCAGAGGATATAGTTATTTGTGGCGCCTGATTTTTGCGATCAGGCTGTCACTATAGGAGTCGCTTCCTTTCAATTGCCTTTCACTGCATCCATCGCTACTGCGCGGCCTGGCTTGCTGTCGTCCAGCCGCCACAAATCAGGTAAGGGCTTCCCTTTTGGGGCGGCGGAGACCATGATTCTGGCCTTACACTGAACTTATTTCATATGGTTGGCAAGAAATTATGCGCATTCTGTTAGTTGAAGACCACACCGAGCTGTCACATTGGCTGTCCAAGGCCCTGCGCGACGCCAACCTGACGGTGGAATGTGCCGACAACGGCGCCGACGCCGACGCCCTGCTGCACACCCAGGACTACGCGCTGCTGATCCTCGACCTGACTTTGCCGCGCATGGACGGCCTGGAAGTGCTCAAGCGCCTGCGCGCGCGCGGCGGACCGCGCGGCCAGACTCCGGTGTTGATACTGACCGCGCGCGGCGGCCTGGAAGACCGCGTGCAGGGCCTGAACCTGGGCGCCGACGATTACCTGGCCAAGCCCTTCGAACTGGCCGAACTGGAGGCGCGCGTGAAGGCGCTGCTGCGCCGCAGCGTCGGCAACGAGGCGCTGGTGCACAGCTGCGGCGCGCTCAGTTTCGACACCGTCACCCGCATGTTCAGCTACGCCGGCGCGCCGCTGGCGCTGACCCCGCGCGAACACGCGGTGCTGGAAACGCTGATCACCCGTTCCGGCCGCGCGGTCTCCAAGGAGAAGCTGTTCGACGAAGTGTTCGCGCTGGCCGACGACGCCAACCTCGATGCGATCGAGCTGTATATCCACCGCGTGCGCAAGAAGCTCGACATCGCCGCGCCGGATGCCGCCGTCATCACCACGCTGCGCGGCATCGGCTACCTGCTGCAGCCGCGCCCCGCGCCCGGGCCCGCTCCGGCCGGCGGCGCCAAGGGCGGCTGACCTTGAACGCAATCGGCCGCCGCCTGCCGCTGCTGGACCGGCTGGCGCGCCGCTTCGGTCCGGGCGCCCCCCAGCCGGGCAGCCTGCGCGGCCAGTTGCTGCGCTGGCTGCTGGGCCCCTTGCTGGTGCTGGTGGCGCTCAACACCCTGTCGGTCTACCACAACGCGCTGAACGCGGCCGACGTCGCCTACGACCGTTCGCTGCTGGCCTCCACGCGCGCGCTGGCCGAACGCGTCTCCATCGTCGACGGCAAGGTGGTGGCGGATGTGCCCTACGTGGCGCTGGACAGCTTCGAAACCGATACGCTGGGCCGCATCTACTACAAGGTAACCGGCATCAATGGCGAGACCGTGTCCGGCTACGCCGACCTGCCGCCGGTGCCGGCCAACGTGCCGCGCTCGGAGGCCTATCCGGCGCTGGTGCGCTTCTACCACGCCAACTACAACGGCCAGCCGGTGCGCATCGCCGCGCTGCTGCAGCCGGTGTACGACGATTCGATGCGCGGCATCGCCCTGATCCAGGTCGGCGAAACGCTGGAGGCGCGGCGCGGCCTGTCCAACCAGATCCTGTTCGATACGCTGGTGTGGCAGGCCTTGCTGCTGCTGGCGGTGGCGCTGCTGGTGTGGTTCGCGGTGCGGCTGGTGCTGCAGCCGCTGATGCGGCTGAAGATCGCGGTGGAGACGCGCAGCCTCAATGATTCGTCCGATGTCGATCCGACGCTGGTGCACAAGGAAGTGCGGCCGCTGGTGGCGGCGATGAACAGCTCGCGCTCGCGCCTGCAGATCCTGATCAGCAGCCAGCGCCGCTTCATCGCCGACGCCTCGCACCAGTTGCGCACGCCGTTGACGGTGCTGAAGACCCAGGCCGAACTGGCGCTGCGCGAATGCGACCGTCCCGGCGTCGATCCGCAGGCCACGCGGGCGGCGCTGCGCGAGATCGTCCACAGCATCGCCGCCACCACCGATTCGACCGTCAACCTGGCCAACCGCCTGCTGACGTTGGCGCGCATCGAACATGGCGGCGACGCCGACGGCGCGGCGGTCCGGTCGGAACCGGCCTCGCTGCGCGACATCGCGCGCCAGGTCGGGCTGGAGATGGCGATGGCGGCGGTGGCCAGGCAGATCGACCTGGCGCTGGAGGCCGACAGCGAATGCGTGGTCCAGGGCCAGGCCTTGCTGCTGCACGAGCTGATCGCCAACCTGGTGGACAACGCCCTGCGCTACACGCCGCGGGGCGGCACCGTGACGCTGCGGGTGCGGCCGGGCGCCGGCACGGTCGGCGTGGTGCTGGAAGTGGAGGACAGCGGCCAAGGCGTCGCCGCCGCCGAGCGCGAACGGGTGTTCGCGCCCTTCTACCGCGCCGCCGCGACGCTGGAACGCAATCCGGGCGGCGCCGGCCTGGGCCTGGCCATCGTGCGCGACATCGCCACCCTGCACGGCGCCAGCATCGCGCTGGACGACGCCGGCAGCGGCCAGGGCCTGAAAGTCACGGTAGCCTTTCCCCGCACCTGACCGCTCCACCGCCGCCGCGGTAAAATACACACGACAACGTAGGGTGCGGGGCAAATCATGAGCGAGCAGGACATCCGCTGGCTGCAACGCCTGTCGAATTACCGGCGCGCGTTGGCGCAGCTTAAAAAATTCATCGACCACGGCGATCTGAACGAGCTTGAACAACAAGGCCTGATCAAGGCGTTTGAGTTCACGCACGAACTCGCGTGGAACGTCATGAAGGACTATTTTCACTATCAGGGCAACAGCAATATCAGCGGCTCCCGCGATGCGACGCGCGAGGCGTTTCAATATAACCTGCTGAGCGACGGTGAAACCTGGATGGGGATGATTAAAAGCCGCAACCAATCGGCGCATACCTATAACAAGGAAACCGCCGATGAAATCGCCGACCTGATATTGAAGCATTACTTCGCGCTGTTCACGGAGTTCGAACGGAAAATGACGGAGCTCGCCGATGTCACTTGAACTGGAACCGCTCGTGTTTGGGTTGAAGGCCAGTGTCGTGCGCAACATGGCTGCTGTTTTTTCTGCGCACCCCGAAGTCGAGCAAGCAATTTTATATGGCTCGCGCGCCAAGGGAAATTTCAAGCGCGGCTCGGACATCGATCTGTGTTTGACCGGCGCGGGACTGAACATGCAGCTGCTGCTCAGGATAGAGAATCAGCTGGACGATCTGCTGCTGCCCTACAAAATAGATTTGTCGATCCGCGACCGGATCGACAACCCGGAACTACTGGCCCATATCGACAGAGTGGGCGTGTCGTTCTATCACCGCAATAAGGAATAAGTACATGATCACCAAAGAAGACATGGTCGAGCTGTTTGCCGACATGAAGCAGAACGCACCGTGGGATATTTCCAAGCCGCTGTTGTGGGGCTATTTTTTCGCCGACCCGGTCAAGAGCAAACTGGAAGTCGCCGGCGAGCAGCTGAAGGCCAAGGGCTATCAGGTCGTCGGCATCTACGACTCCAAGCCTGAAGCCAGCGTCCCTGCGCTGTGGTGGCTGCATGTTGAAAAAGCCGAGCACCACAGCGCCGACACGCTGCACGTCCGCAACCAGGAGTTTTACAAGTTCGCCGAAGAGCACCAGCTCGAATCCTACGACGGCATGGACGTCGGTCCTGTCGCCTGATTACAGCAAGGCCGCCAGCGCCGGATGGTGCTTGGTGGCCTCGAACTCCGTCACCTGATAGCTGGCGATCCCGTTCTGCGCGAACGGGTCCTGTGCCAGCAAGCCGTCGAGCTGCGCGCGCGACAGGTGTCCACTCACGATAATCACACCGCCATCGCGCGGGTTCTTCGGGCCCGACGCCAGAAATACCTCGCGTGCATACTGCGCGTCGAGGAAGGCGCGATGGGCGGCAAGGTGCGCCTCTATTTCCGGCAGCGGTTTCAGATAAGTCAGATTCACGATGTACATGCTGAGGCAACCTCATAGGGAAACCTGGGCATCATATATCACCGGGCCAATGCCTGCTCGGCTCGCGCCAGGTTTTTGCGGTAGCCTTCCATGGCCTGCGGACTCTTGTCTCCGGCCGTGCCCAGCGCGATCGCCTGCTGGAACTGCGCCCTGGCCTGCAAGGGCTGCTTCACTTCCAATAGCAACTCGCCGTAGCTGTCGTGCGCGTTGGCCGATGCCGGGAAGGTGCCGGCGTTGAACTTCATCACCAGCGCGGCGAGCTGCGGCTGCTTGCGCTTGCCCAGCACCATGTAACCCACGCCGTTGATTTCATTCTCGCCGAAGCCGCTCTCTTTCAGCGCGCTGTCGACCAGCTGCCCCGCTTCGCTGGCGCGCTGCGCCTTCAGCAAAACGTCCGCGCGCTCCAGGGCGCGCAACAGGTTTTCCTGCGCCAGCTTGTGAACACGGCGCTGCTGCTGCGCGGTGGCGCCGGCGATCACCTGCTGGATGGCGCCGACCACCAGCGCCGGTTCCTCCAGATGGATGTTGTGTCCGCTGTTGGCCGTGACGACATGGCTGCCCGACGAAAACTGCAGGAACAATTGCTCGTGCAGCGAGCGCCACACCGCCACCGCCGGCGCCGTGTGCATGAAGAACTCCGGCTGCTCGCGCACCATGGTCGAGGTCAGCACCACGGCCGGCACGTCCGGCAAGCGCGGCGCCGGCAGCAGGCTGGCGGCGGCGAAGGCTTCATCGACCAGCTTGCTTTCCGCCTTCAGCGGCGCGGGCGTCAGCGTATCGAGGTACTTGTGGTCTTGCGCGACCTTGGCGGCGTCGAGCTTTTTGAGCTCGGTGTCGAAGCGTTCCATGCTGGGGTCGACAAACACCATGCCGGCGACCTGCTCCGGATGGCGCTGGGCGAACAGGCGGATCAGATAGCCGCCGTAGGAATGGCCGACCAGGATGTACGGCGGCGACAGGTGGGCGGCCTCGATCAGCTGGTCCAGCTCCGCGCTGCTGCGCTGCGGCGTGCGCGCTTCGGGGCGCGCATCGGATTTGCCGATGCCGGCGCGCGAGTAGACCAACACCTTGGCCGACTTGGCGATTTCCGGCGCCACCTTGCGCCACACCGACAGGTCGCTGGCGAAGCCCGATTCGAAAATGACGGTGTAGGGGCCGCTGCCCGCGCTGGCCGCGTCCACATGATAGGCGCCGACCTTGACGCCCTCCTGGCTGGCCGCCACGCCAGGCGCCAGCCAGCAAGCGGACATCAACGCCACGGCGGCAAATTTTCCGGAAAACAGCTGTTTCAATCGACACTCCCTGTACGTGGTTTGCAAACTTGGATAATTGACAAGTCTACCGTACATTGGTGCATAACCGAAACATTTAGTTACGCCGACCACACAGCTTAGCGCAGCGCCAGGCGCCTGCCGCCGCCACGCGCCTCTTCCTCCAGCTTGAACACGCTGACCACTGCCGCCAGATTGGCGGCCTGCTCCTGCAGGGAACTGGCCGCGGCCGCGGCCTGTTCCACCAGCGCCGCATTCTGCTGCGTGGTGCTGTCGATTTCCGTCACCGCCAGGTTGACCTGGGCGATGCCTTCGCTCTGCTCGTGGCTGGCGGCGACGATCTCGCCCATGATGCTGGTCACCTGCTCCACCGACGACACGATCTTGCTCATCGTGACGCCGGCCTCATCGACCAGCACACTGCCGGCGTCGACCTTCGTCACCGAATCGCCGATCAGCTCCTTGATCTCCTTGGCCGCGCTGGCCGAGCGCTGCGCCAGGTTGCGCACCTCGGACGCCACCACCGCGAAGCCGCGCCCCTGCTCGCCGGCACGGGCCGCCTCCACCGCGGCGTTCAGGGCCAGGATGTTGGTCTGGAACGCGATGCCGTCGATCACGCCGATGATGTCGACGATCTTGCGCGAGCTGTCCTTGATCGACACCATGGTCTGCACCACGCGCCCCACCACCTCGCCGCCCTCGGTCGCGTAGCCGGAGGCCGACTGCACCAGCTCGTTGGCCTGCCTGGCGCTGTCGGCGTTCTGGGTCACGGTGGCGGTCAACTGCTCCATCGCCGACGCCGTCTCCTCCAGGCTGGACGCCTGCGCCTCGGTGCGCGCCGACAGGTCGTGATTGCCGCTGGCGATCTCGCTCGACGCGGTGGCGATGGTCTCGGTACTGTCGCGCACCTTGCGGATGGTGGTATTGAGCGAGGACACGAAGCGGTTGAAGCCATCGGCCAGCGCGCCGACCTCGTCCTCGCTCTCGACCGTCATGCGGCGGCTCAGGTCGCCATTGCCGTCGGCGATCTCGCCCAGCATGTGCGCGGCGCGCGCCACCGGCGCGGCAATCGCCCGGCTGACCAGGAACACCACGAACATGCCGATGCCGCCGCCCACCAGGCCGCCCACCAGCGCCGACACCGTCACCGAACGCGTGACCGCGCCCAGCACTTCGGACTCCGGCACTTCGGCGATCACGTACATATTCAGCTCCGGCACGAACGACGACGCCACCAGGCGCTTGCCGCCCGGCGGCGAATAACTGGCGCTGGCGTAGTTCTGGCCGCCGAGCAGCCTGGTGGTCAACTCGGCGTCAAAGCCCGGCAAGTCCTTCATGAAATGCTGGCCGTCCGCCAGCGCGGTATCGCGGTGCACGATCAGCATGCCGTTCGGCCGCACCAGGTACACGAAGCCGGAGGCGCCGACCTTGTAGCTGCGGATGTTTTCCGCCAGTTTGTTGACCGACAGCCCCAGGCTGGCCACGCCGATCTTGCCGTCGCCGGTGTCGAAGCGGGTGTTGATGAACACGTTGTAGGTGGTGGCGCCCGGTTCCTTGTCCAGGTTCAGCGAATACGGCTTGCCGCTGGCCAGGAAGCCGAAGAACCACTGGTCGGCCGCGGCGCCCTTGTCGAGCGTGCGGCTGTAGCCTTTTTCGTCGAAATACTTGCCGGTGCTGGCGGAGACCCAGGACACCGCCGCCGCCTTCGCCGCCTTGCGCACGCTGGCCGAATAGGCGATCCAGGCCGGCAGGCCGCTGTCGGGCAGGCCGGCTTTTTCCCAGTCCAGCAGGAAGGTGTTGGCGCTGACCGACAGCGTGGCCGCCAGCGGCTCGCCGATCTGGCGCAGGATGTCGTTGCGGATCTCGCCCACCTCGGCCGGCAGCTCCTGGTTCACCACGCGCTCGCGGATGCTGTTGCCCGTCATGACCACGCTGAGCGTGGCCGAGACCACCAGGAACAGCAACAGGCAGGCCGCCATGCTGAGCATCAGTTTTTGCTGAATAGACAAACGGCGCAGAAGACTAGCCATGACACTCCCCAAAGGTTAAATCGGCACAAGCATATTTGCAAATCAGCGTAATCGAATAGTGTTGCCATGCGCAACCTAAAATTCCGCATCCGTGCCGAACAACAACGCCGCCAATCGAACGGGCTGTAGGGCCGCTTTGGTCATATCATTCAGACCATATAGAGACTATTTAACGACGATGCTCACGAAACTTTCGTTTCGCCAGCTGCTGCTGGGCGTCTTCCTGTTGATCGCCGTGCTGCTGAGCGCCGCATCGCTGCACGCGTTGTGGACCCTCGACCGGCTCGCCGCCCACAGCCGCGACAGCGGACGCCACGCCCTGGCACTGACCGAAAACACCCAACAACTGGCCGAGCGCAGCGTGGCGATGGCGCGCAGCGCGCGCCAGTTCCTGGTGCTGGACGATCCCGCCTTCCGCAAGCGCTACGCCGACGCCTGGCGCGAGGCGCGCACGGCGCTGGACGCGGTGGCCAGCGCCCTGCCCTACGCGCCGCCCGCCACCTTCGAGCGCTGGCGCCACGCCGGCGAGCAGGCATGGGACATGCTGCAGGCGCCGGCGCGGCCGCTATCCGGCGCGCGCCAGCGGGCGCTGGAAAAAGTGCTGGCGCCGCTGCCGTCGGTGAACGCCGAACTGGCCGACGAGGTCAAACAGGAAGTCGATCGCCGCAACGGCGCGCTGCTCAGCGAGCTGGACCAGCGGCGCGGCGTATTGAAGGGGCAAGTGATGGCGTCCATCGTGCTGGCGGCGCTGCTGGCGGGCGGCTTCGGCCTGTGGCTGTCGCGGCCGCTGGCGCAGATCGAATCGGCGATCGACCGGCTGGGCGAGAACCGCTACGACCAGCCCATCGTGGTGCGCGGCCCCAGCGACCTGCAGCATGTGGGCCAGCAGCTGAACTGGCTGCGCCAGCGGCTGTCGGACCTGGAGGCCGACAAGGCGCGCTTCCTGCGCCACATCTCGCATGAACTGAAGACGCCGCTGGCGGCGCTGCGCGAAGGCGTGGCGCTGCTGGAGGACGGCGTGGCCGGCGCGCTGTCGCCCAACCAGCGCGAGATCGCCGCCATCCTGAACCAGAACACGGCGGCGCTGCAGTCGCAGATCGAGGCGCTGCTGCGCTACAACGCCGCCACCTTCGACGCCCATCACCTGCAGCGCGCGCCGACCGACATGGCGGCGCTGCTGGCGCGGTCGGTCGCCGGCCAGCGCCTGCAATGGCAGGCGGGCGGGCTGAGCGTGGCGATCGAAGGCCGGGCCGCGCCCATCGCCGTCGACGCCGACAAGCTGGCGGTGGTCGCCGGCAACCTGCTGTCGAACGCGCTGCGCTTCAGTCCGCCCGGCGGACAGATCGTGTTCCGCCTGGCCCAGGCGGACGGCAAGCTGCTGCTCGACTGCATCGACCAGGGGCCGGGCGTGGCGCCGGCCGACGCCGCGCGCATCTTCGAACCGTTTTACCAGGGCGCGCGCCAGCCGGCCGGCGCGCGCCGGGGCAATGGCATCGGCCTGTCCATCGTCCACGAATACATCGCCGCCCATGACGGCGCCTTGCAACTGCTGCCCTCCGACCAGGGCGCGCACTTCCGGATCGAACTACCCTATGAAATATGACTTGGCTTCCCCCCTGCTGTTGTTGGTGCTCAGCCTGTCGCTGGCAGCCTGCACGCTGAGCTCGCCCCGGCCGAGCTTGCCGACGCCGGCCGAAACGACGCTGCCGCCGCCGCCGGCCATCGTCGACCTGCCGCCGCCAGCGCCGCCGGACGAGGTCGGTCCGCTGCTCGGCTACCACCAGCAGCTGCGCAAGATGAGCCAGGGCGACCTGCTCAAGGAGTTGAGCGGACTGGGCCTGCAACAGCGCAGCCCGCGCGTGGCGATCCAGATGGGCATGGTGCTGATGCTCACGCGCGGCGGCGGCGACCTGGCGCGCGCGCAGGCGCTGCTCGACAGCGTGGCCACCTCGGCCGACACCGAGGCGCAACCGTTCAAGGCGCTGGCCCAGCTGTTGTCCAGCAATTGCGCGGAGACGCGCCGGTTGGCCGAACATGCCGACAAACTGGCCGTGCAGCAAAAGGACAGCCTGCGCCGCATCGACCAGCTCAACGAGATGCTGGAAGGCTTGAAGACCATCGAGCGCACCTTGCCGGCCCGTCCGGCGCCGGGTCCGCAGGCGGTGATCAAATGAACGCGCCGGCCGACGCCCTGAAACCGCGGCGCGAACCGGGCGCGCTGACCCGCGCCGGCGACAACGGCGCCCCGCGCAGCGCCGCCGCCGGCCAGGGCGCCCACCTGCTGCTGGTGGACGACGACGCCGACCTGCTGCGCCTGCTGTCCATGCGCCTGAGCGCCAACGGCTACCGCGTGACCGCCGTCGGCAGCGCCGAGGCGGCGCTGGCGCGCCTGGCGATCGAGCTGCCGCGCCTGGTCATCAGCGACATCCGGCTGCCGGACCGCGACGGCATGGCGCTGTTCCAGGAAATCCGCGGCGCCTGGCCGGCGCTGCCGGTGATCCTGCTGACCGCGCACGGCAGCATTCCCGACGCGGTCGAGGCCACCACACTGGGGGCCTACGCCTACCTGACCAAGCCGTTCGACGCCAAGACGCTGCTGGAGCGCATCGTCCAGGCGCTGAGCCTGTCCGCGCCGGCGGCCGGCCCCGCCAGCGGCGACCACGCCTGGCGCGCCGGCCTGATCAGCCGCAGCCAGTGCATGGACGAGCTGCTGGCCGAAGCGCGGCTGGTGGCCGCCTCCGACGCCAGCATTCTGATCCGCGGCGAGAGCGGCACCGGCAAGGAGTTGCTGGCCAACGCCATCCACCGCGCCAGCCGGCGCAGCAAGGCGCCCTTCATCGCCGTCAACTGCGGCGCCATCCCCGAGGCCTTGCTGGAGTCCGAGCTGTTCGGCCACATCAAGGGCGCCTACACCGGCGCCGTGGCCAGCCGCGAGGGTTTGCTGCAGGCGGCCGACGGCGGCACCCTGTTCCTCGACGAGATCGGCGACATGCCGCTGCTGCTGCAGGTGAAGCTGCTGCGTGTGCTGCAGGAGCGCGTGGTGCGCCAGCTCGGTTCGGACCAGGCGCGGCCGGTCGACGTGCGCATCCTGTCGGCCACCCACCGCGACCTCGACGCGGCGATGCAGGAAGGCCAGTTCCGCGAAGACCTGTACTACCGCCTCAACGTCATCACCTTGACCTTGCCGCCGCTGTCCGAGCGGCGCGAGGACATCGCGCCGCTGGCGACCCAGTTCCTGCAAGCGCTGGCCGCCAAGTACGGCAAGACGGTGCGCGGCTACGCGCCCGGCGCGCTGGAGGCGCTGACCACGGCCGCCTGGCCGGGCAATGTGCGGCAGTTGTACAACGTGGTCGAGCATGTGTGCGCGCTGGCGACCGCGCCGCTGGTGCCCTTGTCGCTGGTGCAGCGGGCGCTGCGGGTGCCGTCGCTGGAGGTGCTGAGCTACACCGAAGCCAAGCAACGCTTCGAGCGCAACTACCTGGTGCAGCTGCTCAAACTCACCGATGGCAATGTGGCCGACGCCGCCCGCCTGGCCGAGCGCAACCGCACGGAGTTCTACCGCTTGCTGCAAAAATACGATCTGGACGCCAGCCTGTTCCGCGGCGACGGCGCCGCTGTCGCCGTGGAGCGACAGGAATAAACACCGACAAATCAAGCACTTGCAAAATGGCGGCGGAAGCTTGTCGCCATCTCCCGACAAAGTCGGGGCAATCTGGCCGGAAATGCCACGACCGAACCGGTCCCGGCTGAAAAATCGCACTCAAGCGTTTGATTTTAAACGGTTTTCCGGAGCTGGCACGGGGCTTGCAAAGGAGAGGATAACGTCACTGACGTTTCACCCTCAAACTGAAAAAGGAAGCACATCATGATGACTACCAAACTGATCGCCCGCCTGCTGGTTGCCGCCACCCTGACCGCCGCTGCCGCCACCGGCACCGCATACGCCCAGACCGAAGCGGCGATGGCCGGCGCCGCCAAGACCGGCACCGCCACCAATGACGACGCCATCACCAGCAAAATCAAGGCTTCCCTGGCAGATCAAAAACAAATCGGCGTGACCACCAGCGACGGCGTGGTGGTGCTGAGCGGCTCGGTCGCGAGCACCGACATCGGCACCAAGGCGATCCAGGTCGCCTCGGCCGTGCCGGGCGTGAAGGAAGTGAAGAGCGAGCTGACCGTCGCTTCGAAGTAAGCAGTAACCAGGAAGTAGTACCCCGTTAATAGGAGCAAGTCTTTACCGGACAGCGTGCGTAGACGCTGTCCGGCTTTTTTCGTCCAAGCGCCAGAATCAGCTCAGGTTTTCCAGGCGGATCTTGGTGACGTTGCCGCACACGGTGGCCAGGCCTTCGATCTTGGCGATCGCCGCCAGCACGTTCTTCTCCTGCGTCTGGTGCGTCAGGAAGATGATGTCGGTGCGGGTTTCGCCTTCCGCCGGTTCCTTCTGCATCATGGCGTCGATCGAGATGGTGGCGTCGGCCAGGATGCGGGTCAGGTCGGCCAGCACGCCCGGCTGGTCGCTGACGTTCATCCGCAGGTAGTAGCTGGTGGTGATTTCCGACATCGGCAAGATCTCGATATCGGTCATCGCGTTCGGCTGGAAGGCCAGGTGCGGCACGCGGTGCTCGGCGTCGGCCGTGGCCAGGCGGGTGATGTCGACCAGGTCGGCGATCACGGCCGAGGCGGTCGGCTCGGAACCGGCGCCCTTGCCGTAGTACAGCGTGGCGCCGACGGCGTCGCCCTGCACCAGCACCGCGTTCATCGCGCCTTCGACGTTGGCGATCAGGCGCTTGGCCGGGATCAGCGTCGGATGCACGCGCAGCTCCACGCCTTCCACGCCGTTGACCTTGGCGCGCTTGGCGATGCCCAGCAGCTTGATGCGGTAGCCCAGCTGCTCGGCGTAGCGGATGTCGATGGCATTGAGCTTGGAGATGCCCTCGACGTGCGCCTTGTCGAACTGCACCGGGATGCCGAAGGCGATCGCCGACATGATGGTGGCCTTGTGCGCCGCGTCCACGCCTTCGATGTCGAAGGTCGGGTCGGCCTCGGCGTAGCCCAGTTGCTGCGCCTGCTTGAGCACGGTGGCGAAGTCCAGGCCCTTGTCGCGCATCTCGGACAGGATGAAGTTGGTGGTGCCGTTGATGATGCCGGCCAGCCATTCGATGCGGTTGGCGGTCAGGCCTTCGCGCAGCGCCTTGATGATGGGGATGCCGCCGGCCACGGCCGCCTCGAACGCCACCATCACGCCCTTGGCCTGCGCGGCGGCGAAGATCTCGTTGCCGTGCACGGCCAGCAGCGCCTTGTTGGCGGTGACCACGTGCTTGCCGTTGGCGATCGCCTGCAGCACCAGCGCTTTGGCTTCGTCGTAGCCGCCGATCAGCTCGACGACGATGTCGATTTCCGGATCGTTGACGATCTCGAACGGGCTGGCCACCACCTTGACCTTGCCGCCGGTGCGGGCCGTGGCGCGCTCCAGGTTGCGGGCCGAGACGGCGACGATTTCGATGCCGCGGCCGGCGCGGCGGCGGATTTCTTCCTGATTGCGCAACAACACGTCGAACGTGCCGCCGCCGACGTTACCGACGCCGAGCAAACCTACTTTGATGGGTTTCATATAAATCGTTTCTATAATTTAAACCCGTCATTCCCGCTTTCGCGGGAATGACGGCGAAGTTAGAAGCTGGCGCCGTGACGTTTCCGGTAGCCTTCCATGAACTTGGCGATACGGCCGAAGGCTTCGATCATATCGTCCGAATTCGGCAGGAACACGACGCGGAAGTGATCCGGCGCGATCCAGTTGAAGCCGCTGCCCTGGACGATCAGCACCTTGGTTTCGGCCAGCAGCTCGTAGGCGAACTGCTGGTCGTCCGCGATCGGGTAGATCTTCGGATCGAGGCGTGGGAACATGTACAGCGCAGCTTTCGGCTTGACGCAAGTTACGCCTGGAATATCGGTGAGCAGCTGGTAGGCCAGGTCGCGCTGCTTGAGCAGGCGCCCGCCCGGCCCCACCAGGTCCTGGATCGACTGGTAGCCGCCAAGCGCGGTCTGGATCGCAAACTGGCCCGGCGCGTTGGCGCACAGGCGCATCGAGGCCAGCATGTTGAGGCCCTCGATGTAATCTTTCGCATGGTCTTTCTGGCCCGACACCACCATCCAGCCGGCGCGGTAGCCGCAGGCGCGGTAGTTCTTCGACAGGCCGTTGAAGGTGACGAACAGCACGTCGTCCGCCAGCGAGGCGATCGAGACGTGCTCGGCGCCGTCGTACAGCACCTTGTCGTAGATTTCGTCGGCGTAGATGATCAGCTGGTGCTGGCGCGCCAGTTCGATGATCTGCAGCAGCAACTCGACCGGGTACAGCGCGCCGGTCGGATTGTTGGGGTTGATGACGACGATGGCGCGCGTGTTGGAGGTGATCTTGCGGCGCATGTCCTCGATGTCCGGATACCAGTCCTGCATCTCGTCGCACACATAGTGCACCGGCGTGCCGCCCGACAGCGACACCGCCGCCGTCCACAGCGGATAGTCGGGCGCCGGCACCAGCACCTCGTCGCCGGTGTTGAGCAGCGCGTTCATCGACATGACGATCAGCTCGGACGCGCCATTGCCCAGGTAAACATCCTCGATGTTCACACCGGCGATGTTCTTGCCCTGGGTGTAGTGCACCACGGCCTTGCGCGGCGCGAACATGCCCTTGGAATCGGTGTAGCCCGCAGCATTGTGCAGGTTGATCTTCATGTCCTGGACGATTTCATCGGGCGGATCGAAACCGAACACGGCGAGGTTGCCGATATTCAACTTCGTGATCTTATGGCCTTCTTCTTCCATTTGCCGGGCTTTTTCCGGCACCGGGCCGCGGATCTCGTAGCAGACTTCCGCTAATTTGTTCGATTTTTGAATCGGTCGCAAAATAAAATCCTGTCTAGGTGAGGCAAACCGCTCAGGACTGCCAAAACGCCCCGGCGGCCCGTGCTGCAATGCGAAAAGATCCATTCTGCCGAAAGCATCCCATTTAATCAACCTGTAAGGGGTGGAAAGCGCAGGATCGCCCCGGAAAAACGCTACAATGGCGCTTCTTTTGCCGACTAAACCCACGATTTCTGTCATGAAGCTCCACGCCAGCGATACTCAAAAATACCAGACGGTGACCGGTTACGATGAAACCGGCGTCGAAATCAACGCCCAGCGCTACCACTACAGCCTGATCGTGCTGCCGGAAATCCCGCCGCGCGCCTGGGACGCCCCCAGCTTCGAATCTATTACCGCAGAGCATTTCGACACCATAGGCGCCGACCACCCGGACGTGGTCATCCTCGGCACCGGCGCCAAACAGCGCTTCATCCACCCGCGCCTGACGGCCGCGCTGACCATGCGCCGCATCGGCGTCGAATGCATGGACAGCCAGGCCGCCTGCCGCACCTACAACATCCTGATGGGCGAAGGCCGCAAGGTCACGCTCGCCCTCATCATCGACAGCTCGACTGACAACTCGATCGACCACGAGGCCAAGCCCGCCTGATGAACGACCTGCACAACTCCAAGAAAATCGTCTGGTCGCTGCTGGCCGTATTCATCATCGTCTGGCTGTACGTGCTGGGCGTGCGCACGCTGGTGCCGCCCGACGAGGGCCGCTACGCCGAAATGGCGCGCGAAATGTTCAGCACCGGCGACTGGATCACCACCCGCCTGAACGGCATCAAGTATTTTGAAAAGCCGCCGCTGCAAACCTGGATGAACGCGGCCTCGTTCGCCGTGTTCGGCCTGGGCGAGTGGCAGGCGCGCCTGTGGACCGGCCTGTGCGGCCTGGGCGGCGTGCTGCTGACCGGCTACGCCGGCAAGCGCGTGTTCGGCGCCCGCGCCGGCTTCTACGCCGCGCTGGCGCTCGGCTCCAGCCTGTTCTGGGTCGCTTCCGGCCAGATCGATTCGCTCGACATGAGCTTGTCGGGCATGATGACCATCGTGCTGTGCGCGGTCATGGTCGCCCAGCGCGACGGCGCCGGCGAGAACGAGCGCCGCAACTGGATGCTGGTCTGCTGGGCCGGCATGGCGCTGGCGGTGCTGGCCAAGGGCCTGATCGGCCTGGTGCTGCCGGGCGCGGTGCTGGTGCTGTACTCGGCGCTGTCGGGCGATCTCGCCATCTGGAAGCGCCTGCACCTGGGCAAGGGCCTGCTGCTGTTCTTCGCCGTCGCCACGCCGTGGTTCGTGCTGGTGGCGCTGCGCAACCCCGAGCAGCCCTACTTCTTCTTTGTGCACGAGCACTGGGAACGCTTCTTCCTCAAGACCCACCACCGCGAAGGCGCATGGTACTACTTCTTCGTGATGCTGGCGCCCGGCATCGTGCCGTGGCTGGGCCTGCTGCCGCAGGCGCTGTGGGGCGCGCTGCGGCGCGAACGCAACGGCGTGTTCCAGCCCAAGCTGCTGCTGTTGATCTGGGCCGTGTTCATTTTCTTCTTCTTCAGCTATTCCAGCTCCAAGCTGCCCGGCTACATCCTGCCGATCTTCCCGGCGCTGGCCCTGCTGATCGCGGTCGACCTGGAGAACGCCTCGCGCCGCAGCCGCATGATCGCCGCCGGCCTGCTGGTGCTGATCGGCCTGGCCGGCGTGGCCGCCGTGCCGCAGATGGTCACCATGGCGGTGCGCCATCCCGAGGAAACCGCGCTGCTCGAAGCCTACCAGCCGTGGGTACTGATGGCCGGCATCGTCGCCGCCGCCGGCGGCGCGCTGGCGCTGCTGCACGCGCGCCAGCTGCGGCGCGACCTGACCGTGCTGACCATGGCCATCGCCGGCTTCGCCGCCACCCAGCTGATACTGACCGGCTTCGAGCCGTATGGCAAAATGCGCTCCGGCAAAGCGGTGGCGCTGAAGATGCTGCCGGAACTCAAGCCCGACACCACGATCTATTCGGTCAGCACCTACGAGCAGTCGATGACCTTCTACCTGCAACGCACCGTGGTGCTGGTCGACTACTGGGACGAGTTCACCTTCGGCCTGCGCCAGCAGCCGCAGCTGTCGATTCCGACGGTCGACGAGTTCGTCGTGCGCTGGAATCAACACATCCAGCAAGGCGTCAAGGCGCTCGCCATCCTCAGCCCGGAGAAGTATGCAGAGCTGAAGGCGGACGGCCTGGCCATGCGCGTGGTCGCTGAAGATACACGCCGCGTCGTCGTGGCCAACCTATAACTGATCAAGAATACACATGAACATTGCAACTTTCGGCTTCATCATCGCCGGCGTGCTGCTGAACGCCCTGGCCCAGCTGCTGCTCAAGGCGGGCGCCAACAACGTCGGCGCGATCCACCTGTCGATGGACAATCTGTTCGCGGTCGGCCTCAAGGTGGCGATGCAGCTGCCCATCATCGGCGGCCTGACCTGCTACGTGCTGTCGGTGGTGGTGTGGATCATCGCGCTGTCGCGGGTGGACGTGACGATCGCCTACCCGATGCTGTCGCTGGGCTACGTGGTCGCCGCCATCGGCGCCTGGTATATGTTCGGCGAAGCGCTGACGGTGCAGCGCATGGTCGGCATCGGCGTCATCCTGATCGGGGTCGCCTTGCTGGCGCGGACCTGACGAACAATTTAGAATGCGGCCATCAGCCAACCTCAACAACGAGAGCATAACGAGAGCGACCCCCATGACCTCTGCCTTACCCTTCTTGCCTTTTTCGAAACCTACGATCGATGAGGCGACCATCGCCGCCGTCAGCGACGTGCTGCGTTCCGGCTGGATCACCAGCGGCCCCAAAGTGGCCGCCTTCGAAGCCCAGATGTCCGAATACTTTGGCGGCCGCCCCGTGCGCACCTTCAATTCCGGCACCTGCACGATGGAGATCGCGCTGCGCATCGCCGGCATCGGCGCCGGCGACGAGGTCATCACCACCTCGATCTCGTGGGTCGCCACCGCCAACGTCATCATCGAAGTGGGCGCCACGCCGGTGTTCGCCGACATCGACCCGGCCACCCGCAACATCGACCTGGACCAGGTCGAAGCGGCGATCACCCCGCGTACCAAGGCCATCATCCCGGTCTACCTGTCCGGCCTGCCCGTCGACATGGACCGCCTGTACGCCATCGCCAGCAAACACAAGCTGCGCGTGATCGAAGACGCGGCCCAGGCCTTCGGCTCCGAGTGGAACGGCAAGCGCATCGGCTCGTTCGGCGACTTCGTCTCGTTCAGCTTCCAGGCCAACAAGAACATCACTACCGGCGAAGGCGGCGCGCTGGTGCTCAACAACCTGGAAGAGGCCAGGCTGGCCGAGAAGTACCGCCTGCAGGGCGTGACCCGCAGCGGCGTCGACGGCATCGATGTCGATGTCCTCGGCGGCAAGTACAATATGAGCGACATCATGGCCGCCATCGGCCTGGGCCAGTTCGCCAACATAGCCAACATCACCGCGCACCGCCGCAACCTGGCGCGCCACTACTACCAGGCGTTCGGCCCGGATTTCGAAGCGCGCTCCGGCGCCCAGCTGCCGCTCGCCGCATTCGATACCAGCAAAGCGCATAGCAACTACCACCTGTTCCAGATCGTGCTGCCGGATCACGGCCCGACCACCCGCGCCGACTTCATGCGCGCGATGCAGGAACGGTTCAACATCGGCACCGGCTACCACTACGCGCCGATCCACCTGTTCACCCTGTACCGCGAGCGCGGCTTCAAGGAGGGCATGTTCCCCGTATCGGAAAAAATCGGCCGCCTGACCGTGACCCTGCCGATGTTCTATGCCATGACCACGGCCGATGTCGACCGTGCCGTCGCCGCCGTGAAAGCGATTTTGATCAAGTGAGCGTGTCGTTGATGAAACCTGAAATTTCCGTCGTTATCCCGATCTACAACGAGCAGGCCGGCCTGCAAGCCCTGTTCGACCGCCTGTACCCGGCGCTCGACAAACTCGGCACGACCTACGAGGTCGTGTTCGTCAACGACGGCAGCCGCGACAACTCGGTCTCCATCCTGGCCGAGCAGTTCCGCCTGCGTCCCGACGTCACCCGCGTGGTGCTGTTCAACGGTAACTACGGCCAGCACATGGCGATCCTGGCGGGCTTCGAAGCCTCGCGCGGCGACATCATGATCACGCTCGACGCCGACCTGCAGAACCCGCCCGAGGAAATCGGCAACCTGGTGGCCAAGATCCGCGAAGGCTACGACTACGTCGGCTCGATCCGCCGCAAGCGCCAGGATTCGGCGTGGCGCACCTACGCCTCCAAGGCCATGAACCATCTGCGCGAGAAGATCACCAACATCAAGATCACCGACCAGGGCAATATGCTGCGCGCCTACGGCCGCAATGTGATCGACCTGGTCAACCAGTGCGGCGAGGTCAACACCTTCGTGCCGGCGCTGGCCTACCGCTTCTCGCGCAAGCCGACCGAGATCATCGTCGAGCACGAGGAACGCTCGGCCGGCGAATCGAAGTACTCGTTGTACAGCCTGATCCGCCTGAATTTCGACCTGGTCACCGGCTTCTCGCTGGTGCCGTTGCAATTCTTCTCGATGTTCGGCATCCTGCTGTCGCTGGCCTCGGGCCTGCTGGTGTTCGTGCTGCTGGTGCGCCGCCTGTTCCTGGGCGCGGAAGCGGAAGGCCTGTTCACGCTGTTCGCGATCGCCTTCTTCTTCATGGGCACCATCCTGTTCGGCATCGGCCTGCTGGGCGAATACGTCGGCCGCATCTTCCAGCAGGTGCGCGCGCGCCCGCGCTACGTGGTACAAACGATACTGGAACAAAAACCCGGCCAGTCGCTCGACGTGCCGGCCGGCGTGGAAAAACGTACCGTAGGCCGAGGCCATGACTGATTTCAACAAACCGCAACGCGCCGTCGTCTTCGGCTACCACAACGTCGGCGTGCGCTGCCTGAAGGTCTTGCTGGCCGGCGGCGTCGACGTCGCGCTGGTGGTCACGCACGAGGACAGCGCCAGCGAAAACATCTGGTTCGAATCGGTGATTTCGCTGTGCCAGGCCGAGGGCATTCCCTACATCACGCCGGCCGACGCCAAGTCGCCCGAGCTGCTGGAGCAGGTGCGGGACATCGCGCCGGACCTGATGTTCAGCTTCTACTACCGCAACATGCTGCCGGCCGAGCTGCTGGCGGTGGCGCCCGCGTTCAATATGCACGGCTCGCTGCTGCCGGCGTTCCGCGGCCGCGCGCCGGTCAACTGGGCGGTGCTGCACGGCGCCACCGTCACCGGCGCCACCCTGCACGAGATGACCGTCAAGCCGGACGCCGGCGCCATCGTGGCGCAGATGGAAGTGCCGGTGCTGCCGGACGACACCGCCTTCGAAGTGTTCGGCAAGGTCACCGTGGCGGCCGAGCAGGCGCTGTGGCGGGTGCTGCCGTCGCTGCTGGACGGCACGGCGCCGCGCCTCAAGAACGACCTTGGCAAGGGCGGCTACTTCGGCGGCCGCAAGCCCGAGGACGGCCGTATCAACTGGCTGCTGCCGGCCCAGGATGTGTACAACCTGCACCGCGCCGTGGCCCCGCCCTACCCCGGCGCCTTCACCGATATCGGCGGTGTACGATACGTGCTGCAACGGGCCCGATTGTCTGGCAATTTCGGCAATGTTGTGTCGCTAAGTTTGCCACCGGGCTTGACAGTAGTGGATAATTGCATCTTTGGCGTGTGCGGCGATGGCCGCATGCTGACGATTTCCGCCTTGATGGCCGACGGGGAACCCGTAACGGCTGAGCAGTTGCAATCCCGCCTGGCGGAGCTGTCCGCCGGCGGACAATGAACATTACCTGGGTAACCATCACATGAAAAAAGTCCTCATCCTCGGCGTCAACGGCTTCATCGGCCATCACCTGTCGAAGCGCATCCTGGAAACGACCGACTGGCATGTCTACGGCATGGACATGAGCACCGATCGCATCACCGACGTGCTGGAGAACGAGGCCTACAAGTCGCGCATGCACTTCTTCGAAGGCGACATCACCATCAACAAGGAATGGGTCGAGTACCACGTCAAGAAGTGCGACGTGATCCTGCCGCTGGTGGCCATCGCCACGCCGTCGACCTATGTGAAGGCGCCGCTGCGCGTGTTCGAGCTGGACTTCGAGGCCAACCTGCCCATCGTGCGCTCGGCCGCCAAGTACGGCAAGCACCTGGTGTTCCCGTCGACCTCGGAAGTGTACGGCATGTGCCACGACGCCGAGTTCGATCCCGAGAATTCGGAACTGGTCTGCGGCCCGATCAACAAGCCGCGCTGGATCTACTCCAACGCCAAGCAGCTGATGGACCGCGTGATCTGGGGCTACGGCATGGAAGGCCTGAACTTCACGCTGTTCCGTCCGTTCAACTGGATCGGCGCCGGCCTCGATTCCATCCACACGCCGAAAGAAGGCTCGTCGCGCGTGGTGACGCAGTTCTTCGGCCACATCGTGCGCGGCGAGAATATCTCGCTGGTCGACGGCGGCGCGCAGAAACGCGCGTTCACCGACATCGACGACGGCATCGACGCGCTGATGAAGATCATCGAGAACAAGGATGGCGCGGCCAGCGGCAAGATCTACAACATCGGCAACCCGGTCAACAACTACTCGATCCGCGAACTGGCCGCCATGATGCTGGCGCTGGCGCCGCAGTACCCGGAGTACGCCGAAGGCGCCGCCAAGGTCAAGATCGTCGAGACCACGTCGGGGGCCTACTACGGCAGCGGCTACCAGGACGTGCAGAACCGCGTGCCGAAGATCACCAACACCTGCGAAGAGCTGAACTGGCAACCGACCACCACCATGGCTGACGCGCTGAAGAAAATCTTCGACGCCTACCGCGGCCAGGTGGCCGAAGCAAAAAAACTGATGGACTAAGATTTGACCGAGACTTTGCAACCGCAAGCGCCGCTGATGGTGTTGAAGATAGACGTCGACACCTACCGCGGCACCCGTGAAGGCACCATGCACCTGGTGACCATGCTCAAGGCGCACCAGGCCCAGGCCACCTTCCTGTTTTCGCTGGGACCGGACCACACCGGCTGGGCGCTGCGCCGCGCGCTGCGTCCGGGCTTCTTCAGCAAAGTCTCGCGCACTTCCGTGGTCGAGCACTACGGCATCAAGACGCTGATGTACGGCACCCTGCTGCCGGGTCCGGACATCGGCAAGGAGTGCGCCGAACAGATGCGCTCCGTGCGCGAGGCCGGCTTCGAATGCGGCATCCACACCTGGGACCACGTGCTGTGGCAGGACAATGTCGCCAAGCGCGACGGCGCCTGGTCCACCAATATGATGCGCAAGGCCGCCGCCCGTTTTACGCAGGTGTTCGGCAGCGCGCCGCGCACCCACGGCGCGGCCGGCTGGCAGATGAACAACGCCGCCTTCGCCGAGCACGACACCGCCGGCTACGCCTACGCCTCCGACGGCCGCTGCGTGCTCAACGAGAACGGCACCCTGGCCCATCCGGCCGACGGTCCGCACCGGCTGTGCGACGGCGACCAGGTGCTGTCCCACATCCAGCTGCCGACCACGCTGCCGACGCTGGATGAGCTGCTGGGCCGCGAAATCGACGGCGTCGTCATCGGCACCGGCAACATCGCCGCCTTCCTGCTGAAGCTGACCGCCGGCGCCACCCGCGACCACGTATATACTTTGCATTCCGAGCTTGAAGGGCAAAAACTCGCCCCCATATTCGAGCAGTTGTTGGCCGGTTGGAAGGCGCAAGGTTACCAACTGGCGTCGATGGCCGATTACCATCAGAAGGTCCAGCATCAGACCATGCCGGTTTGCCCGATCACCTGGGGCGAGCTGCCCGGTCGTTCCGGACAGCTGATCGTACAGGGCGCCGCCCGTTCTTAATGCCTACCGTTCAGGAGACTGCCTGTGGCTGATAGCCCTACCGTTGTAACCGATTTCTCCGCCGCCATGACCAGCGGCCAGACCTTCCAGCTGTCGGGCCGTCCGGCGCGCCATACCGTGCTGTTCTTCTACCCCAAGGACAACACGCCCGGCTGCACCACCGAAAACATGGCGTTCCGCGACCTGTACCCGCAATTCCAGGCCGCCGGCGCCGAAATCTACGGCGTCAGCCGCGACAGCCTGCGCTCGCACGAAAGCTTCAAGACCAAGCTGGGCCTGCCCTTCGAACTGATTTCCGATCCCGACGAAGCGCTCTGCCTGCAGTTTGGCGTCATGAAGATGAAGCAAATGTACGGCAAGACGGTGCGCGGCATCGAACGCAGCACGTTTGTGATTGACGCTAATGGTCAATTGGTGAAAGAATGGAGAGGCGTGAAGGTAGCGGGTCACGTCGATGAAGTGCTGGAATTTGTAGCGCGTCAGGCTTAGTGTCAGGATGCGTGTTGCAGCTTCCAGAGTTGCTCAACCGAACCAAGCCTATCCAGTCATTTTGAGTCATCACTGTCATACACACCACCACCCTACATGGTGGCCAGCCGGCCACCACGCGGTACTTTCTCCGGGCATGATGAGCGCCCGTCGGCAGTCTTTAAACCCTGTTTTACCCAGCATCCACCCCATACGGTCCCAACGCTTCCAACGTTTGGAGCGTGCGTTCGCCCTCGCACTGCGAGCGCTCACCATGGGCGGATTCCTCCAGATTTTTTTCAAATGAGATCCTGATGCCACTGCCAAAATTACCTAGTAAGCCAGCGACTTTACTTCTGGCGAAAGATTATCCAAAAGCGACAGGGCCGCGTCCAGTTCCCGCTATAGCAGCGGTGGCTGAAGTCGCGCCCGCGCCGAAGAAAGCGGCGCCTGTCAAAGCAGTGCCTGTAGCAAAAGCCAAAGTAGAAACCCCGAAAACCAGCACCAAGTCCAAAGCCGTGGCGGCCGTGCTGAAGGCCGCGCCTGCCGTATTGAAGAACGCCGCCGCCGGCGTCGCGCCTGCCGCCGCGCCAGCCAGGCCGGCCGCCAAGGCCAAGCCCGTCCCTGCCGCGCGCGGCAAGGTCACGCCGATCACCGCCGAGGCGCCGCACCCGGCCAAGCACAAGCCGCATGAGGTGGCGATCAAGTCGTCGACCAGCCGTCACGCCGACCAGACCGGCACGACCAAGCTGTTCGTGCTCGACACCAACGTGCTGATGCACGACCCATCGTCGCTGTTCCGCTTTGAGGAGCACGACGTCTACCTGCCGATGATGACGCTCGAGGAGCTGGACAACCACAAGAAGGGCATGACCGAGGTGGCGCGCAACGCCCGCCAGGTGTCGCGCACCTTGGACGCGCTGGTCTCCAACACCGACGACGACGCCATCGAGAACGGCATCCCGCTTTCCAAGCTGGGCAACAAGGACGCCAAGGGCCGCCTGTACTTCCAGACGCGCCTGCAAACGGCCGACCTGCCGGTCGGACTGCCGGTCGGCAAGGCCGACAACCAGATCCTGTCCGTGGTCCGCTCGCTGGAAGCGGAACAGGAAGGCCGCCCGGTGGTGCTGGTGTCGAAGGACATCAACATGCGCATCAAGGCGCGCGCGCTGGGCCTGCCGGCCGAGGACTACTTCAACGACCACGTGCTGGAAGACACCGACCTGCTGTACTCGGGCATCGTCCAGCTGCCGGACGATTTCTGGACCAAGCACGGCAAGGACCTCGAATCCTGGCAGGAAAACAAGAACGGCCAGAGCGCGACGTTCTACCGCGTCACCGGTCCGTTCGTGCCGTCGCTGCTGGTCAACCAGTTCATCTTCCTGGAACCGAAGAATGGCGAAACGCCGTTCTACGGCCAGGTCAAGCAGATCAACGGCAAGACCGCCGTGCTGCAGACCTTGCGCGACTTCAGCCACAACAAGAACAATGTGTGGGGTGTCACCGCCCGCAACCGCGAGCAGAACTTCGCCTTGAACTTGCTGATGAATCCGGAGTGCGACTTCGTCACCCTGCTGGGCCAGGCCGGTACCGGCAAGACCCTGCTGGCGCTGGCCGCAGGCCTGGCGCAAGTGCTGGAAACCAAGCTCTACAACGAAATCATCGTCACCCGCGTGACGGTGCCGGTCGGTGAAGACATCGGTTTCCTGCCGGGTACCGAGGAAGAGAAGATGTCGCCATGGATGGGCGCCTTCGACGACAACCTGGAAGTGCTCAACAAATCCGATTCGGACGGCGGCGAATGGGGCCGCGCGGCGACGCAGGACCTGATCCGCTCGCGCATCAAGATCAAGTCGCTCAACTTCATGCGCGGCCGCACCTTCGTCAACAAGTTCCTGATCATCGACGAAGCGCAGAACTTGACGCCCAAGCAGATCAAGACCCTGGTCACGCGTGCCGGTCCGGGCACCAAGATTCTTTGCCTGGGCAATATCGCACAGATCGACACGCCTTACCTGACCGAAGGCTCGAGCGGCCTGACGTATGTGGTGGATCGCTTCAAGGGCTGGTCGCACAGCGGTCACGTGACGCTGGCGCGCGGCGAACGCTCGCGCCTGGCCGACCACGCCAGCGAGGTGTTGTAACTGTAGTAGAATAAAGCCGTACCTGTTAGCCCCGCCCGCAGCAATGCCGGCGGGGCTACTTTTTTATCAAAGTGATAGCGATAAGCAATCTTCGATGTCAGTTTTTAATGCATTGCACAATAAAGACGGCGTCAGCCACGAAAGTGCTTGAAACCGGCAGCAAGCTGTATGACACTAGACACTGCAAGTCATTGATTTCGCCGGATTTTCGGACCACAGCCGAGGTAAGACCCATGGACATTCCTATCCTGATCCGAAAAAAAGGCGCCACCAGGTATGGTGTCACCGTGCCGGACATCCCCGGCTGCGTCACCACCGGCGACACGGTGGACAAGGCCATGAGCAACGCCACCAAGGCCATCTACGGCCACGTCGGCCAGCTGATCGAGCAAGGCAAGGCGTTTGAAATCAAGCCCTCCGAACTGGAATTCCTTTCGCGCGAGCCGGACTACGCCGGCGGCATCTGGGCGCTGGTCAGCCTGGACCTGGCCAAGCTGAACGATCCGCCCGAAGATTGAGCCGCCCCTCCCAATATCGCTCCCTTGGACAGTGCGGTCAGAATAGCTGATCAATGTCCATACGGATTGTCTGCATCCGGCTACTGTTTAGCTCAATTGACAATCCCAATTTGGCGGGGGCACCATGGGCGAGAAGAAGGCAACCCTGATTCTAAAAAACGCGTCCACCTGTCGCCGTCCACATTCGCGGAACTGGTCATTTGGAACTTGCCCGGCTCGGGCCAAGCAAACACCTCCCGCCCATATAAATACCGATTGGCATACGTGGTAAATGGCAAATGCGTAGCTCGCTTTGACAACGAAGTAGCAAAAGGCGACCACCGCCATTTCAGCTCCATAGAAACGCCGTACAGCTTCACTACGCTGGGGCAGTTGAAAAAAGATTTTTACCTGGATATCGCGAGGTGGAACCATGAAAACGGTTATCTTTGAAGTCAGGTCGCTGGAGGATTGCCTCGATGATTTTTCTCAAGCATGGGACACGGGTGTACCACAGACATCCGCCAGAATGGCATTTGTCACGCAGGAATTGATGGATGAAATCCTGACGCCAGATCGCCGGAGTATCGTCAGGATACTTTGTGGCGCTGGGGAAGTGACCGCCACCGAAACAGCGCGGCGCATGGGGCGTGATGCGGATGAAGTGGAAGCAGATTTCCGTGCGCTGGTACTCGCCGGCATTCTTGAACCCTGTGGTGAGGGGCGCGTGATCTTTCCCTACGATGAAGTAATCCTTGACCTTCCCATGGCGGGAAGGACTACAGTATGAACATCGAAACAGTTTGAGGAGTACGACGATGTATCAGCTACAAGTGGAAAACATGAGCTGCGGCCATTGCGTGGGCGCGGTGACCAAGGCGGTGCAGGCGGTCGATGCGGCCGCGAAGGTGGAGATCGACCTGGCCAGCAAGACCGTCAGGATAGACAGCGCCAGCGCACTGGCGCCGTTGAAATCGGCCATCGCCGACGCGGGCTACCCCGTCACCAGCGCGGCCTGATTATTTGTCCAGCTCCGGATAGCGGCGGAAGATGCCGTCTTCATTGAACGCTATCCGCCGCCTGGACTTGAGATAAGCGGCGATGTTGGGCCGCAGCGCCACCTTGTCGCGCAAGGCGATCAGCGCCGGATACGACGGCTCCAGCCGCGCCATCGTCTTCGGGAACGCATAGCGCAAACCTTCGACCAGCTGGAACAGCGACAAGTCCACATAGGTCAGCTTCGAGCCGACCGCATACCCTCCCCGCCCCGGATTGCGCGCCACCACGCCCTCGAAGTAATCGAGGAACTTCGGCATGCGCTCCTCGCGGAAGCCTTGGGCGCGCGCCTGCGCTTCCTTCTTCTGCTCTTCGTAGTATTTGCCGACCGCGATCGGATGATGGGTGTCGTGCACCTCGTTGACGATGTCGGCGATGGTCAGTTGCAGCTGGTTGGTCCACAGCCGCCCCGCCTGCGCGCGCGGCGCCAGGCCATGACGGGCGCCGAGGTACATCAGGATATTGGCCGTCTGCCCGATCAGCAGCTGGCCCGCGCGCAGCACCGGCGGCGCCAACGACGGATGCTCGACCTGCGCGCCGTCGAGGCAGGACAGCAGCGCCGGCATGCCCTGCTTGTGCCGCGCCACGTCCACGTAGGGCGCCGCCGCTTCCTCCAGCGCCAGCCGCACGAATTCACCGCGGCCTTGCAGGCCGTCCCAGTAGTAGAGTTGGTAGGGTGTCGTCATGCCAAGATAGTAGCATCAACAACTTCCGGACAGCGCCGGGAATGATATTCAGTACACGGTTATAATCGACCGCTGCACCGATCACTTCCGAGCCCATATGCCGCCAGTCCCGCCACTTGAAATCCACATCGTCCTGATGGTCGCCGCCGCCGGTCTCATGGCCGGGGTGCAGAATGCACTGGCCGGAGGCGGCTCGTTCATCACCTTCCCCGCGCTGCTGCTGGCCGGCCTCAATCCGCTGGCCGCCAACATGACGTCCACCATCGCGCTGTTCCCCAGCCAGATCACCTCCGCCTACGCCGGCCGCAAGCTGGCCGGCGATGTCGGACCGCTGACGTTCAGGCAGATGCTGATCATCAGCGCCATCGGCGGCATCTTCGGCGCCATCCTGCTTTTGAACACGCCGCCGTCGTTCTTCGCGCGGCTGGTGCCGTGGCTGGTGCTGTTCGCCACCAGCGTGTTCGCGTGGGGCAGCTTCCGCAAGAAACCGCTGCACGCCGCCGGCAGCATGCCGCGCTGGACGCTGGTGCTGGTGCAAAGCTGCATCGCCGTCTACGGCGGCTACTTCGGCGGCGGCATCGGCTTCCTGATGCTGGCCGCGCTGACCATCGCCGGCCAGCAGGTGCGCACCGCAGCCGCCACCAAGAACATGCTGGCGATGGCGATGAACGCCGCCGCCACGCTGATCTTCGCCAGCTCCAGCTTGATCAGCTGGCCGGCCGCGCTGGCGTTGTGCGCGGGCGGCATCGCCGGCGGCTTGTGCGGCGGATGGCTGGTCCACCGCCTGCCGGAAAAGGTCATGCGCGGCTTCGTCGTGATCGTCGGCGCCGTGCTGACCATCTGGATGTTCGTCAGAACGTAGTGGCGATCAGCACGCGCACGCCGCGCCGGCGCGGTCATCCTCTAATCGGCCAGCGATTGGAGGATGGGACAGTCGGGGCGATGGTCGCCGTGGCAGCAGCCGGCCAGTGTTTGCAAGGTGTCGCGCATTTCGGTCAGTTCGGCGATGCGCTGGTTCAGTTCCGCCACGTGGCCCATGGCGATGGTCTTGACGTCGGCGCTGGCGCGCTCCTTGTTCTGCCACAGCGACAGCAGCTCGCGGATCTGCTCCAGCGAAAACCCCAGCGAGCGTCCGCGCTTGACGAAGCGCAGCGCGTGCAGGTCGTTGTCGCCGTAGATGCGGTAGCCGGCGTCGCTGCGCTTGCCCGGAGGGATCAGCGCGATGCTTTCGTAGTAGCGGATCATCTTGGCCGAGACGCCGCTGGCCGCCGCCGCTTGTCCGATATTCATGCGCTTCCTTTCTGATGGTCCGGCTTCCAGCGGCGCAGCAGCAAGGCGTTGCTGATCACGCTGACGGAGCTGAGCGCCATCGCGGCGCCGGCAACCATGGGGTTGAGCAGGCCGAAGGCGGCCAGCGGTATGCCGACCAGGTTGTAGATGAAGGCCCAGAACAGGTTCTGGCGTATCTTGCTGTAGCTGCGGCGCGAGATCGAGATGGCGGCTGACACCAGCGCCGGATCGCCGCGCATCAGGGTGATGCCGGCGGCGTGCATGGCGACGTCGGTGCCGCTCGACATGGCGATGCCGACATCGGCGGCGGCCAGCGCGGGGGCGTCGTTGATGCCGTCGCCGACCATGGCGATGCAGGCGCCGCCGGTCTTCAGGCCGGCGACGGCGGCAGCTTTGTCGGCGGGGAGCATGTTGGCGATGATGCGGCCTATGCCCAGTTCCTTGCCGACGGCGTCGGCGCTGCCCTGGTTGTCGCCGGTGAGCAGGATGGTCTGGATGTGCATCGCATGCAGCGCTTCGAGCGCGGCGCGGGCTTGCGGTTTGATGCGGTCGCCGAAGGCCAGCAGGCCAAGTAGCTGCCCTGGCTGCGGCGGGTTTGAAACGGCCAGCCAGGAAATCGTCAAGCCTTGCCGCTCAAGTTCCGTCGCGCGGGCGCTCAGCGCATCGAGCGCGACGCCCTCCTCCTGCATCAGGCGCGTGCTGCCCAGGATCAGGCGCGCGCCGTCGACCATGGCCGCCACGCCGCGGCCGGGCAAGGCGGTGACGCCGGTGGCCGCGAACGCGGCGGCGTCGTTGGCCGGGGCGGCGCGCGCGGCGGCGGCATCGCTGACGGCGCGGGCCAACGCGTGTTCGCTGCCGCGCTGGATGGCGGCGGCCAGTTGCAGCAGCCGTCCGTCATCGATACCAACCGGCTCCAGCGCCGCCAGCGACGGCTTGCCCTCGGTGAGTGTGCCGGTCTTGTCGAACGCCACGGTGGTGATGCGGTGCGCCAGCTCCAGCGCTTCCGCGTCCTTGATCAGTATTCCGTAGCGGGCAGCCACGCCGGTGCCGGCCATGATCGCGGCCGGCGTCGCCAACCCCAGCGCGCACGGACAGGCGATCACCATCACCGCCACCGCATTGATGATGGCCCGCTCGGCGTCGCCGCTCGCCAGCCACCAGCCGGCAAAGGTCAGCGCCGCCAGCACCAGCACCACCGGCACGAACACCGCGCTGACCCGGTCCACCAGATGCTGCACCGGCGCCTTGGCCGCCTGCGCATCCTCCACCAGGCGTATGATGCGCGCCAGCGTGCTTTCGGCGCCGACCGCCGTCACCCGCACCAGCAGCAGGCCTTCACCGTTGATGGCGCCGCCCGTCACGCGGTCGCCGGCGTGGCGCGCCACGGGCAGGCTTTCGCCGGTGATGAGCGCCTCGTCGACATGGCTGGCGCCCTCCACCACCTCGCCGTCCGCCGCCACCCGCTCGCCCGGCCGCACCACCACCAGCTCGCCCGGCCGCACATCGGCGATCGGCACTTCGACATCCTGCGCGCCGCGCCGCACCCGCGCCGACTCGGGCCGCAACACCTGCAGGGCGCGGATGGCCGAGGTGGTCTGGCGCTTGGCGCGCGCCTCCAGCCATTTGCCCAACAAAATCAGAGTGATCACCACGGCCGACGCTTCGAAGTACAGGTGCGGCATGGCGGATGTGGACATCAGCAGCTGGTACACGCTCAGGCCATACGCGGCGCTGGTGCCCAGCGCCACCAGCAGGTCCATATTGCCGCTGCGGGCGCGCAGCGCCAGCCAGCCGGCGCGATAGAAACGGGCGCCGAGCCAGAACTGCACCGGCGTCGCCAGCAGCAGCTGCAGGCGGCCGTCCAGCATCCAGTGCACGCCCGCCAGTTCCAGCAGCATCGGCAGCAGCAGCGGCAGCGACAGCAAGGCCGCCAGCAGCACGGCGCGGCCGCCGCCCGGATGGGCCAGCGTCGTCGCCGCCGGCGCGGGCGCGGGTGAAGACGACGGCAGCGCCGCCGTGGCGTGGTAGCCGGCCTTGTCGATCGCCTGCGCCAGCAGCGCGAAATCGAGCGGCTGCGCCGATTCCACCCGCGCCGATTCGGTCGCCAGGTTGACACTGACCTTGTCGACGCCCGGCACGGCCGCCAGCACGCGCTCGACGCGCCCCACGCAGGAAGCGCAGGTCATTCCTTCGATATTGATCGACAGCGTGACGGGAATAGCGGAAGTGGACATGACAACCCCTGTGGACGACTCGATGACAAGAGCATCAAGTATCCCACGATGGGAAGGTCAAGTCATTTCCGTCGCTGCGGCCAGGCTTATCGCACTTCGCAATCGACGGTGTTCGACTTGCTCGGGCCGCTGCTGGTCGACGAGCCGGTGCTCTGGTTGAACGCCGGCGGCGGCGTGAACGGGATGCCCGGATTGACCGGCAGCAGCACCGGCGGCTGGCGGAAGTTAGGCGTATAGCCGAACTGGCCGGGGCTGAAATTGGACGTGCCGGCAGGGTTGGTCACATGGATCAAGCCGTCGATCACCTGCACGTACAGGCCCGGCGCGCGCGCGCCGGTCGGCGACGGCAGCGCCAACTGCGCCAGCATCAGCGGCCGCAGCGGCGCCGCCAGCTGGTCCAGCGCGGCGGTGCTGGCCAGGTTGTAGGCCAGGCGCGAGGCCAGCGCCTCCTCGCTCGGCTCGACGATGTCGGCGATGAAGGTGGTGCCGCGGATGCCGATGGTGGCGCTCGGCGTCTTCATGGCGAACTTTTCCTTGTTGCGCTTGCCCAGCAGGCCGGTGACCGACCGCAGGCCGCCCCTGACCAGGTTGAACGAGGCGCTGTCGGCGTCGGGCTTGCCGGCGTCGTAGCTGAAGTTCTCGACCTTGAAGGTGGTGCCGGGCTTGAGCGTGATTTCGCTGTTGTCGATGAATTTGACCATGGCGTAGGTGTTCTTCTCGGTCACCAAGGTGTCGCCGCTTTCGATTTCGGAGCGCAACGACAGGATGCGCACCACGCCGCCGGCCTTCTTGGCCAGCAGCGGCCCGCTCAACTGGACGATGGTGCCGGCCACTTGCGCGGCCCAAGCGGCGCTGGCCATGCCGCCCAGCGCCAGCAGCAGCAAGCCCTTGAACAGGGCCCGGACGACATCGGAGTTATTTAGCTGTGGCATTTTCATTTCCAGTACATTTCAGGATGGACCGCACGCGGTCAGTACGCCAGCCCCAGACGCAGGTGCAGGCGGCTGGCGTTGTCGCGGCCGGTCGCGCCGGCGCGGACCACGTGGCCGAAATCGAGTTGCAGGTTGACGTAGGTGGACAGCACGAAACGCGCGCCGACGCCGGTGCTGGCGATGGTGGTGCTGGTGAGCTCCTCGGGCAGCGCGTGGTTGCGCCTGGCATAGGCGGTGTCGTAGAAGGCCAGCAGGCGGCAATTCCAGCCGGTGTGGGTGCACAGATTGGGCGTGTAGGCTTCCAGGTTGACGCCGAGGCCGGAGTCGTTGGAAATCTCGCGCTCGACGAAGCCGCGCACCGAGGTCGCGCCGCCGGCGCCGAACTGTTCGCCAGGGATCAGTGCATCGCTGCTGTACTGGCCGTTGAGGATGGCGCGCAGCTGCCAGTCGCTGGCCAGCGCGCGGGTCAGGCTGCCGGCCACGCGCAGCATGGTGTAGTCGGCCTTGGCGCCCGCGCGGGCCAGCGTGAACGCGGCCTGGTCGCCCTTGGCGCCGCCGGCGATATTGCGCAACAGCGTCACCTGGCCGCCCAGTTCGCCCTGCTTGATCGGCAGCGTGGCCTGATAGGCGATGCTCAGCGGATGCACGGTGACATCGTTGCCCAGCTCCTGGCCCTGCAACTGCACACTGTTCTTGAAGGCCTTGTAGTCGACCCCGTAGCTCAGCCGGGATTCCAGTTCGCCGCGCTTGGCCAGGCTCTGGTTGTAGCGCGCGCCGTACACCGCGCCCTTGCCGCTGACGGCCAGGTTGACCGCGCCGGCCGACACGGTGCCGGAATCGACGTTGGAATAACTGGCGAACAAGTCCAGCGAGTCGCCCAGCGCGTACAGAGGGATATGGTAGCCGGCGCCATACACCTTGACACGGCCCGGTTCCTCGGCCGAGGTGGTGTACTGCAGGGAGGCCAGGTGATCGCGGTTGAACAGGTTGGCGTTTTGCAGGATGAAACCGAGGTGGGTCTTGCCGGTCTGCTGGGTGCCGGTGTTGTCGACGTTGACCATGGCCTTCCAGATCGGCTGGTCCTTGACCTCCAGCACGGCATCGACCTCGTCGTCCTTTTCGCCGCTTTGCAGCTTCAGCGTGACTTGCTTGGCGGGACTCTCGTTGCCCTGCTTCAGGTTGGCCGAGACCGCCTTCAGGTCCGGCGTGTGTCCCTCCTGCAAGGCGGGCAGGCTGCGGCGGATATTGTTCTCGTCGACGTACAGGTTGTTCTTCACACTGATGCGGCCGACGCGCGTTTCCACCACCCGCAGCAGCACCACGCCGCGGTTCAGTTCCTGCTCCGGCAGCTCGATCGTCACGACGTTGTAGCCGCGTTCGTGGTAGACCGCTTCCAGCGCTTCGAGCGCCCGTTGCACGTCGCCGAAATCGCGCTCCTTGCCGACGAACTTGGCCAGCAGCGCGTCGACCTGCGCCGGCGGCAACAGGGTATTGCCCTTGACCTCGAAACGGGAAATCTCGAACCGGATGACGGCGCTGTCATCCGCCGGCTGGGCCGCCCAGGCCGAGGTCACGGCGGCGGCAAGAAGGGAACCTGCTAATAGGCGCGTTAAGCTATATCTCATTGGTTCGCTCGTAGTATGGGTCGCGTGACATTTGCCACGCTTTCCGATGCTAGCATAGCCCTTATATACAATGCCTATTTGAAAGATTGAAATTGATAGTGCTGCGGGCGAGTGTTGGATTTCAGCTCACAAACTGCCCGCCGCCGCATCAGTTGCAATACATCTTCTTGGTCGGTTCGTTCTTGCTGGCGGTCAGCTCGACCTTGCCGCTCGACTTCTCCTTATCGTCGGGCACCTTGTCGTCCGGCTTGGTGGTGCCGCCGCTGTTGCCGGTGCCACTGGACGCGGCGCCGGCGTCCGGCGGCGTGGTCACGGACGGCGCCTTGAGGACGCCGCCCTGGGCCTGGGTGACGGTGTTGATGATGTTGACCGTGGAGTTCACCGCCTGCGCCACCGGGGTCGACGTCTGGTTGGCGGCCGCGGCGGCGGCGGCATCGGCGGCAGCCTTGGCGGCAGCATCGGCGCCGGCCTGGGCCGCGGCAGCGGCGGCGGCATCCGCGGCGGCCTTGGCGGCGGCATCTGCGGCGGCCTTGGCGGCGGCGTCGGCGGCGGCCTTGGCGGCGGCGTCGGCGGCGGCGTCGGCGGCGGCCTTGGCGGCGGCGTCGGCGGCGGCGTCTGCGGCGGCCTTGGCGGCGGCGTCGGCGGCGGCCTTGGCGGCGGCGTCTGCGGCGGCGTCGGCAGCGGCCTTGGCGGCGGCGTCGGCGGCGGCCTTGGCGGCGGCGTCGGAAGCGGCCTTGGCGGCCGCGTCGGCGGCGGCCTGGCTGGCGGCGGCTGCGGCGTCGGCGGCAGCCTTGGCGGCCGCGTCGGCGGCGGCCTGGGCGGCGGCGGCGGCATCCGCAGCGGCCTTGGCGGCAGCATCGGCGGCGGCCTGGGCGGCGGCGGCAGCGGCGTCGGCGGCGGCCTTGGCGGCGGCGTCGGCGGCGGCCTTGGCGGCGGCGTCGGCGGCGGCCTTG
>KB906724.1:592349-1307696 GCA_000381565.1 Oxalobacteraceae bacterium AB_14 | reverse complement strand
CGGCGGCGTCGGCGGCGGCCTTGGCGGCGGCGTCGGCGGCGGCCTTGGCGGCGGCGTCGGCCACGGCCTTGGCGGCGGCGTCGGCGGCGGCCTTGGCATCGGCGGCGGCCTTGGCGGCGGCTTCGGCGGCAGCGGCAGCGGCGGCGGCGGCGGCACTGCCGGAGTCGATGGTCGGCACCGTGCCGCTGCCCAGGGTGACCGATCCGGCGGCTACCGAACCGTACGGGGCGGCCAGCGACACATGCGCGCCGTTGCTGTTGATCGTGGTGGCGCTGCCGACGGTGATGTTGCCGTTGGTGGCGACCGCCGAGATGCTGCCGGTCGGCGAGCTCACGCTCAACACGCCGCCCAGTACGATGTTGTTGGTCGCCACCATGTTGATCGAGTTGGTCGCGTTCAGCGTCGCGTTCCCGCCCAGCGTGATATTGGTGCTGGCCGACAGCGCGATGTCGTCGCCGACCAGGCTGCCATTGATGGTGATCGGGCTGTGCGCGGTAATCGATACCCCGCCGCTGTAGGCATGGATGCTATCGCTGCTGCTGGTATGGATGCCGCCGTGGTTGTCGATGACGATGTTGCCATTGTATGTGGTCAGCGCGCCCAGCGCCAGCTCGCCGCTGTTGACGGTGTTGTTGAGCAGGATGCTGCCCTGGTAGTTGTTGGCAGTGAAGGCGCCCACATGGTTGCCGCTATTGGTCAGCGTGATGCCGTTGTAAGCCGACGCCTGCAGGCTGTCGGCGGTCAACGCGCCGGTCTGGGTGATCGATCCGCTCTCGACGGCGTTCAAGGTAATGCCGTTTTGCGCGCGCATAGCGCCGACCACGATGTTACCGTAGCTGTTGACGTTGAGCGAGCCGCTCATGTCGAGGCTGCCGTTGGTTTGCGTCAGGTAGTTGACGGTCAGGTCGGCGGCGCTGGCGGTGCCGCTCAACACGCCGCTGGCCAGGGTCAGGTAGGTGGCCTCCATGGCGCCGTTCAACACCAGACTGCCGCCGTTCAGATTGAGCGTGGCGCCGGTCAGATAGGACTTGCCGCCGGTGCCGGTGACGGTCAGTACGCCGCCGGTCAGCGCCAGCTCGCTGCCGCTGCCGACCGCCAGCGTCGTCAGCGTGGTGTTGCCGGTGTTGCCGCTGGTGGTGGCGTCATAGGTGATGGTGCCGGCACCGCTGCCGATGGCGGCGGCCAGCACGTTGGCGCCGTCCGGCGCGATGCCGTCGACCCAGTTGCCGGCGGCGCTCCACAAGCCGCCGCCGCTGCCGCTCCAGGTCGACAATGGACGCGCGGTGATGGTGCCATGGAGGCTGGTGCTGAGCGTGTAATTGCCGGCGTCCGCGCCGGTCAGGCTGACCGAGCCGCCGCTGGCGGTGACGGTTTTGTTGACGCCGATGTTCTTGTCGGCATAACTGAGGCTGGCGCCTTCGCTGAGGAACATCGACACCGAGTCGAGCGGGCCTTCCGGCATGCCCAGCACGCCGGACAGCGTGGCCCCGGACAGCGTGGCGCCGACGCTGTTGTTGTACTCGCGGCTGGCCAGGGTCGCCGTCAGCGTGGCCGGGGTGATGTTGGCGCTCAGCCCGGTCGGCAGATTGGTCACCACATAGTTGCCGCTATCGGCGCCGCCCAGCGTGAAGCCGGTGGCCGTCACGCTCTTGCCGGTGCCGGCGTTGCGGTTGTCGAAGCTGCCGCTACCACCGGACAGCGTGACGACGTCGCTGCCGAACTTTCCGCTCAGTGTGCCGCCGGCGACGTTCAGTGTCGCCAGCGTGCCGTACTCGCTGGCGGCCGGGTTCCAATCCAGGTTGTACACGCGGCTGTTGGCGGTCACCGTGCCGCCCACCGTCAGCGGCGCCGGCGCGATCTCGGTCATCAGATCGGTCGGCAAGACCAGCAGGTAGTTGGCCGCATCGTCGCCGCTCAGGGCCAAGGTCCCCAGCGCCAGGTTCACCGGTTTGCTGGCACCGGCGGTCTTGGTCTGGAGCGTGGCGCTGCCGGAACCGGTCAGCGTCACGTCGTCGCCATAGATGGGGGTCACCGACCCCGGGCCGTTGAGCGTGAGGTTGTTGACGGAGCCGTCGTAGGTGCGGCCAGCCACGCTCAGGCCGCTGATGGACAGGCTGGCCTGGTTGATCGTGCCGGTGCCGCTGACGCCGCCATCGAGCACGTAGTTGCCGTACTCGTTGTTGGTCAGCGTCGGACTGGCGACGGTGACGGTCTTGCCGCTGCCGGCCAGCTTGTTGGCAAAGCTCAGCTCACCGGTGATGCCGGGCGTGTCGCCGTTCACGGTGTTGCCGTAGCTGAAGCTGTAGGCGCCGTCGGAGCTGCCCAGCACCAGATCGCTCTGGCGGTCGTAGGTCTTGCTGGCGCCGGTGACGGTGGCGGTGATGTGGCGCGGCGTGATGACCAACTGCGGCGTGGCGTCGTAGCTGATGTCGTACTTGCTCGAATACAGGCCGCCGATGTCGTAGGTGCCGACATTGACGGCGCCGTCGTAACCCAGCGCGCCGCTGACGTCGGCCGGCGGCGTATAACTCTGGCCGAAGGCGGTCGTCTGGCCATCGTAGATCTTGCTGCTGCCGCTGCCGGTCACATGCACCGACAACGGCGTCAGGAAGCCGCGCAGCATAGGCAAGGTGTGGCCTTCGTAGAGGCGCCACGCAGACGAATTGTTGTTGACGTCGAAGCCGGTGAAGCTGGCCTGCTGCTGCATCTGCGTCGCGTTCAGGCCGACGGCGCCGGCGCTGTCGCTGGCGGCGCCGGTGCTCAGGAAATAGCCCGTCACCGCGCCGCCGTTGGCGCCGTCGCCGACCAGCGCGTCCACCACCACGGTGGTATCGGACTTGACGTCGCCGCTGCTGTATGCGGCGCTCACCGAGCCGGAATTCGAATTGCCACCCAGCAGGCCGCCAGTGGTGCCGGTGCTGCCGGAGGTCTTGCCGGTCACGTTGCCCTGCACGTAGGAGTTGCTGACGGCGCCGTTGGAATAGCCCGCCAGGCCGCCCACGTTCGAACCATTGCCGATCACGTTGGACTCGATCGCCACGCCGCTGACGGTGCCGCCGGAATTGATGGAACCCACCAGCGCGCCGGTATAGCTGTTGCCCTCGACCGTGGCGCCGCTCAGCTTGACGTTCTGTAGCGTGCCTGAATTCAGCACCGAGAACAAGCCGACATGGTTGCTGGTGGGGCGGTTGATGTACAAGCCGCTGATGGTTTTGTAGTTGCCGTCGAACACGCCGGCGTAGGCATAGTCCGTGCTGCCGATCGGCTTGAAGCCGGCGTAGACGGCACTGCCGTTATTGTTCCAGTACGCCGTATGGCTGGCGTCGATATCGTTGTCGAGCACGTAGGAATAGCCGGTGGACAGCGAGCCTATCCCCTGCAGGCCATAGACATCGGCCAGGTGGAACGGCGTGCCGCTGCCGCCGTCGCCGCTGGCGGCGCGCACGAAGCTGCCGCCGGAGATACGGAAATCGCTGGCGCAGAAGGTCGGCAGGGTGCCGACCTGCGACCAGGCGCCGGCCGTCAGGTCGAAGATGCCGTTGACGTTCACGCTGTCGGTGGCGGTGATGCCGGTGCCCGCGCTCAGCGTCAGGCCGCCGGTGCTGACCGCCGCCTGCAGCGCGATGCTGCCGGTGGCCGTCAGGCTCACGCTGTTGCTGTGGGTCAGCGCGCCGCTGACGACGATGTCGCCGGCCGCGGCGGCCTTGTTGTTATTGATGGTCAGCGAGCTGCCGGTGACGCTGTCCAGGTCGGCGTTGCTCAGCACCAGCGTGTTGCCAGGATCGCCGGCGGCGCCGATGTCGATGGCGTTGGTCGAGCCCAGGCTGACCGAAGGGGCGTTGAGCGTACCGCCGGCCAGGGTCATCTTGCCGGCGTACAGATTGATGCCGGAACTGGACGTGACGCTGCCGTCATTGGTGATGCGGTAGGCGCCGTCGGGACGGGTGATCAGGCTGATCGCGCCGCTGCCGTTGACGGCCGCGCCGGCATTGACGCCGATGTTGCCGCCCTGGCTGTACAGGGTCAGCGAGCCGGCGTTCTGCCCGCCCGTCAGGTCCAGGTTGCCGACCACGGTCAGGTTGCCGGTGTTGCTGCCGTAGCCGCTGCCGTTGGCGGCCTCGCCGATGCTCAGCCAGCCGTTGGCCGGCAGCTGCACGCCGGCCAGCTCGGCCTGGCTCAGGCCCAGCACGCCGTCGCCGTCGGTGGCGCCCACGCCGACCTGGATACTGGCGCTGTCGGAGGTGGGCGTGAGCCGCACGCCATGTCCGGTGATCGTGGACAAGCTGCCGCCCAGCGCCATATTGTCCGCTTGCACGACGATATCGCCGGCGGAGGAAGCCACGGCAACCCCATTGTTCATGCTGGCCACGCCGTTGGTCTTGGTCGAGCTCAGCGTCATATCGCCGCCACTGCTGAGATTGCCGCTGACCGTCAGGTCGCCGTTGTAGGCCTTGGCCGTCAGCGTGCCGCCGGCGCTGCTGGCGCCGAGATTGACGTTGACCGCCGTCAGCGCAATATTGCCGTTGGTCGCCTGCAGCGAGGCGGCGCCGCCGATGGTGTTGCTGTTGTTGTCGAGCGAGATGTCGGTGGCCGCCAGCGCTGTGAGGTTGTGCAGCGTGAGCGCGGAGATCGGCTCGGTGACCTGGGCGATGTTGCGGCCCGACGTCAGCACCAGGTCGCCATTGGCGCCGGTGACCGGGGCCTTCAGGTAGATGTCGCGGTCGGCCGTCAGCGACAGCGTCCGGCCCGCGGGCAACAGCACTTCGCTCAGCACCGAGATATCGCCGCCGCTGCCGCCGTTCGGGTTACCCGTGCTGACCGTGACGTTGTTGGCCAGCAGCGCCGTATGCAGGGTATCGGTCAGCAGCAGCGAATCCTGCACGCTGCCCGACTCCAGGAAGGTGGTGCCGCCGGCGATCAGATTGGCGTTGCCGATCGAACTGGGCACGCCGGACACGCTGCTGCTGTCGGCGATGTAGACGTCGCTGGGGTCGAGCAGCAGCTTGCCGGTGGCGCCCTTGGGCGCGCGGGTGTCGACCTGGCCCTGCATGTCGAGGTAGTGGCCGGACGTTTCGACGAAGCCGCCGTTGCCGCCGGCCGCGCCGCCGCGCGCAGAGATGTTGCCGAACATCTGCGTGGCCTGGTCGCCCCAGACGATCACCTTGCCGCCGTCGCCGTTGCCTGTGGCGTCGGCCCTGATCACGCTGTCCTTGCCCACATAGGCCTGGCGGGCGTTCTGCAGCGCCGGGTTCTTGCCCTGGTAGTCGCCGCCGAGCAGCACCGTGCCGCCGCCGGCCGCGCCGCTGGCGTCGACCACGGCGTTGCCGGTCAGGCCCACCAGCGGACCGAGCACTTGAATGTCGCCGCCGGTGTTGAGGTTGGCGCCGGTGGCGCTGGTGCTGCTGCCCGCCTCGAGCAGCGTGGCGCCGCTCGATTTGAGGATGATCTGGCCGTTGGCGCCGCGCACCGCGCTGTTGGCGTTGATGGCGCCGCGCTGGCTCACCAGCGCGCCATACACGCCGACCCGCCCGCCCTGCGCCACGATCTGCCCCAGGTTCAGCGCCTGGTCCGGCGGCGCCGACACCACCACCTGCACATTCGGATCCCTGGAATCGAACAGCTGCACGCTGTGGCCCGCCGCCAGCACCACGTCGCCGTTGGGCGCCGAGATCACGCCGCTGTTTTCCACCGCCGGCGCGACCAGGAAGATCTGGCCGCCGGACGGCGTGGTGATCGTGCCGGCGTTGCCGACCTTGCCCGCGGCGGCGTCGCCGCTGAAGTTGTTCTTGCCGGCCAGGAAGTCGGCGTTCGAGATCGCCAGGCTGGACGCCACCAGGCCGTTGACATCGACCCGCGAGCCGGCGCCGAAGATCACCCCGTTCGGATTGATCAGGAACACCTTGCCGTTCGATTGCAGCGAACCGAGGATCTGGGTCGGGCTCTGGCCGGTGATGCGGTTGAGCACCTTGCTGTCCGCGCTCTGCTGGATGAAGCGGGTGATCTCGTCCGGCGCCACCGAAAAACTCCGCCAGTTGATGATGGTGTTGGGCGTGTTGGTGATCGAATAGGTCTTGCCCTGGAGGTTGAAGCTGGCCTGCCCCGCCACCACCGTCGGGCTGACCGGCGCGGCCTGGGCGCCGGTGTAGCAGGCGGTCACCAGCACGGCGATCAGTTTGCGGCGCAGCGGCGCGGTGTGCGCGCGGCCTTGTGGGGAGCGGCTGGTCTCGGCTTTCATAACGGCATCCTCTATCCGGTGTGGATCTGGGCCCGCGCGCCCGGTGCGCCGCGAGTCGGTGATTCAGAATTGTTGGTGGTCAGAAGGGCTGCAAAGCGCCCGCAAAAGCATAGCCATGAGGAAACTAATATTCCTCTCAGTGTAGCCTTCTTTGCTCAGGCCGCCACTTTTTTTCCTGTCTGGAGGACAGTTTTTTCCCTGCCTGTGGCTGGTTCGCGCTTTGTTATTTCGCCTTCATGATTGCGCTTTTCCTACTATTTTGTTTCGAACGTGGTGACGCCGTCCCAGTCCACGCCGGGAGGATGAGCTCGGTAATATGCGATGCGTTCAGTATATAAGGAATACAGGCTGCGGTCAGGCAATAATGTCTGTAATTCAACAATTATCGCCATTGCCTGATCCCATTGTTGCGCGCGCACGGCAGCGAGCGCCGCGTGCCAGCGTTCCAGCTCGCCGCGGGCGGCCGGATCCAGGTCTTTATCCAGCACTATCGGCTCGAAAATCGCCACCGGTTCGTGCTTGCCCTTGACCCGCACCAGGTCCAGCTCGCGATAGGCGTACTCCGGCGCGGCGGCGCGGGTGGCCTCGCCGACCGCGATGCCGACCCCGTACACCTTGGTGATGCCTTCCAGCCGCGAGCCCAGGTTCACGGCGTCGCCCATGACGGTGTAGGCGCGGCGGATTTTCGAGCCCATGTCGCCCACGTGCATCAGGCCGGTGTTCAGGCCGATGCCGATCTTCAGCGGCGGCCAGCCGCGCGCGATGAAGTCGTCGTTGAGGCGGCGGGCGGACGCCTGCATCAGCAGCGAGGTGGCGACCGCGCGGCTGGCGTGGTCGGCAAACGCCACCGGCGCGCCCCAGAAGGCCATGACGGCGTCGCCGATATACTTGTCGAGGGTGCCGCGGTGGCTGTCGCGGATGTCTTCCGACATCGCCGTCAGGTACAGGTTGATGTATTCGCGCAGCGCCTTGGGCGTCAGCCCCTCGGAGATGGTGGTGAAGCCGCGCACGTCGACGAACAGCACGGTGAGCTCGCGGCTTTCGCCGTCCATATTGTATTTTTCGGGATCGTCGGCCATCTCCGCCACCAGCTCGGGCGCCACGTATTCGCCGAAGCGCGACACCAGCGCCTGGCCCTTGCGCACCTCGAAGAAATAGCCCCAGGCCACGTTGAGCACGAACACGGCGGCGATCACGATCAGCTGCATCGCCAGGTTGTAGATCAGGTCGAGCGAGGCGTATTCGTAGTAGTTCAGGCCGAAGCTGGCGGCCAGCACCAGCAGGCCGAGCAGGATGGAGCGCAGCGGCGACAGGGCGGCCAGCGCGAAGCTGAGCACCAGGCCGATCGCCAGGATCTGCCCGGCCTCGAGCGCGAAGGCATAGTAGGGCCGCGACTTGAAGCGGTTGTCGAGGATGGACTTGATGAGGTTGGCGTGGATTTCCACCCCTGGATACTCGGCCTTGACCGGCGTGGCGCGCAAGTCGACCAGGCCGGGCGCGGTGGTGCCGATCAGCACGACCGTGCCCTTCAGCAGCGCCATCGGCGCGCGGCCGGTCAGCACGTCCGCCGCCGACACGTAGCGGAAGGCGCCGCCGGCCGGGCCGCCGGTGCCGCGGAACTGCACCACCGTGGTCATCGCCTCGCCGACCGGGATCACGCGCTGCTTGTGGTCAGGCAGCAAAAACGTCAGGGCGTCGTAGCCGCCGCTGTCGAGCTGGCTCTGCGACAGCTGGTCCACCGATTCCGTCAGCAGCGGCTTGATCGCCAGCGCGCCCAGGTAGAGCCCGGCCGTGGCCACCGACAGCGAAGGATAGTATTGGTCGCCGACCTGCTGGATCAGGTAGGCCGAGCGGACGATGCCGTCCGGATCGGTGGAGACGGAAAAGCTGCCGCCGCCGGCCGCCGCCCGCTGCAGCACCGGCACGTTGGCCTCGTAGCCGGGGGCGTTGTAGGCCGTCAGTTCGCGGCCGTTCAAGTCCTGTTCGCTGAACAGCGGCTTGGGCAGCTCGCCCTTGACCTGGTCCGGCGACAGGTTGAAGCCCAGGATCACCGGCTGCCCGGCCAGCGCGGCGGCGAACAGGCCGTCGTAGTCCAGCGCGGGCTTGAGTTCGGCCAGCTTCTGCCTGAGCGCCGGCACGTCGCTCAACTCTTGCTTGGATAGCCGCTCCAGCACGCCGTAGCCGGAACTGGTGTCCGGCTCGGGGAAGGAAATATCGTAGCCGACCGCCTTGACCCGGTAGTGGCCGGTCAGCTGCGAGATCAGGCGCGCCTGCACGTTGCGGCTCCACGGGAAGCGGCCGAACTCGGTCAGCGCCTTGCCGTCGATGTCGACGATGACGATGCGCGGATCGAGCCGCGGCGCCTCCAGCTTCATGCGCTCGCCGGCCAGCAGGTTGTCGAAGCGGGCCACCGCCTCGCTGTCCCAGATGCTGAGCGTGTAGAGCACGCCGGCGGCCGTGATGAGCAGGCCCAGCAGCCAGCGCGGGCCGTACTTCAGCAGGGTCTTGCTCCACTTGGCGGGGATCAGGCGCACGCGCGCTCCTTCCGGGGGTCAGGGCGTCAGGGGGTGTAGCCGGGAATCTTCGATTCGTCGATGTCGTCGATCTGTCTTTCGTCCATGTTCTTTTGCGCGAACACCAGATAGATCTTGCTGCGGATGAAGATGTCGAACAGGTCGGGATCGATGTGGCCGTTGAGCGAGAAGTTGCCGAGGATGCGCAGCGACTCCGACAGCATCTTGCCTTTCTTGTAAGGCCGGTCCTTGGCGGTCAGCGCCTCGAAGATGTCGGCGATCGCCATTACCCGCGCCTGGATCGACATCTGCTCCTTGGTCAGCCCGCGCGGATAGCCCTTGCCGTCCATGCGCTCGTGGTGGCCGCCGGCGTATTCCGGCACGTTCTTCAGGTGCTTGGGCCACGGCAGCGCCTCCAGCATGCGGATCGACATCGAGATGTGGTTGTTGATGATCTTGCGCTCGGCGTCGGTCAGGGTGCCGAACTTGATGGTCAGGTTCATCAGCTCGTCGTCGCTGAAGAAGTCCTGCTCGACGCCGTCCACGCCGACCCAGCGGCGCTGGCCGATGCGGCGCACGCGCTCCTGGTCCTCCGCCTTCATGCCCTCGCCGCCGACGTTGGCGTCGCGGATGAAATCGCGCTCCTCGCGCAGCGTGGCCTGCAGCTGCGCCAGCTCGGCGTCGATGGCGGCGTGCTCGCCGCCAGCCAGCTTGCGCCGCAGCGCGGCGATCTCGGCGTCGCGCAGCAGCACTTCGAAGCGGGTGTCGATGACGGCGATGCGGTCGAAGATGGTTTCCAGCTTGGTGGCCTTGTCGACCACGTGCACCGGCGTGGTGATCTTGCCGCAGTCGTGCAGCAGGCCGGCCAGCCACAGCTCCTTGCGGTCGGCGTCGCTCATGCGGAAACCGGCCAGCGGGCCGGTCTCCGTGCTGTGCACGGCCTCGGCCAGCATCATCGTCAGCTCCGGCACGAACTGGCAGTGGCGGCCGGTGTAGGGCGACTTTTCATCGATGCCGATGTTGATCAGGTTGACCAGCGACTCGAGCAGCTCTTCCAGCTGGGCGATCAGGCGCTGGTGGGTCAGCGCCACGGCGGCCTGCGCCGCCAGCGCCTCGATGAAGCGCTGGTCGGTCTGGCTGAAGGCGCGGATGGCGCCGGTGTCGCTGTCCTTGGCGTTGATCAGCTGCAGCACGCCGACCAGCTCGCCCTCGTGGTCGCTCATCGGCACCGTCAGGAACGATTGCGAATGGTAGTGGCGCAGCTGGTCGAACTTGACCATGCCGGAGAAATTGAACACGTCGGCCTTGTAGACGTCCTCGATGTTGACCGACAGCCCGAAGTGCGCCGCGTAGGCCGCCACCGAGGCCAGGTTCTTTTCGCCGTTCTCGTCGAACAGCGGCACGCCGGGCGCGCTGATCGGCTCGCCGTTGATGCCGCCTTGATGGGTGTTGAGCGTGTCGTTGATCAGGATCGTAAAATCGAGGTAACGTTTGTCCTCGCTGGGGCGGTACAGGGTGCCGCCATCGGCGTTGGTCATGCTTTTCGCAACGATCAGGATGCGCTCGAGCAGCGTATCGGTGTCATGGCTGCTGCCCAGCTGGACGCTCAGTTCCGTCAACTGGTCGAGCCGCTGTGAGATCTGCGTTTGATTCAACTCTTGCATGGTTGTTTTTTCAATACCTGTAGTATGGGCTTGCGCTAGCCGCCAGACGCTCAGGCGCACTGTCGGAGTGTATCTCTAGCACAAGCTGTTGTACATCGGCAAATGACGCGGGACACAAAATTAGCCCAGGCAGTGTCGGGTTTTTCCCTGTTGCCGAAAAAAAAAGCTATCATCGACCGAAGTATCGGGTAAAAAAAGAACAGGGATTGCGTATGAAATTTATTTTTTGGGGAGTGCGCGGTTCCATTCCCTCCCCCGGCCCGCGCACGGCGCGCTATGGCGGCAACACCACCTGCATCGAGGTGCGCACCGACGACGACACCCTGATCGTCATCGACGGCGGCACCGGCATCTTCTCGCTGGCCCAGTCCCTGTTGCAAAACAAAAGAACGCCAGTCCACGCCAACATCTTCATCACCCACAGCCACTGGGACCACATCCACGGCCTGCCCTTCTTCACGCCGCTGTTCGTGCGCGACAGCCGCGTGCGCCTGCACGGCGTGACCGACCCGGTGACCGGCAACGGCATCGAGCATGTGATGGGCGTGCAGTTGCAAAACAGTTATTTCCCGGTCAGCGAAACCCAGATGGACGCCACCATCGAATACCAGACCCTGACCATCGGCGAGGCGATCCAGGTCGGCGACGCCACCGTGCACAACGTGGTGATGAACCACCCGGTCACCGACCTCGGCTACCGCATCGAGTGCCACGGCAAGTCGGTGTTCTTCACCGGCGACCACGAGCCGCACTACAACATCCATCCGCCCGGCCATCCGCAACACGCCGCCTACCAGCAATGGATGGACCAGCGCAACGCCGCCATCGACGCCGTGGTGCAAGGCGTCGACGCGCTGATCGTCGACTGCTCCTACACCCGCGAGGAATACCCGGCCAAGCAGGGCTGGGGCCACGGCACCTTCGATTCCGCCTTCGCCATGGCGCTGCGCACCGGCGCCAAAGCGCTATACTGCACCCATCATGAACCGACCCGCAGCGACGACGAACTCGAAGCCGTGTTCGCCGATGTGATGGCGCGCCACGCGCCGCTGCTGGGCGACCTGAAGGTCTTCCTCGCGTACGAAGGCATGGAAGTTCTACTGACCTAGCGAAAGCGCACATGAACGACGCCGGCCACCCCAGTCCACACCCCAGCGATGTCGACCTGCGGCTGGCGTTTTTCCAGAAGCTGCAAACGGTCACCACCAAGATCCACGCCACCAGCAACCTGGACGAGATCATGCTCGACCTGGGCATGGAATTTTGCGACCTGTTCAACTGCGACCGCTTCACGCTGTACGCGATGGATCATGAAAAAGACTACATCGTCTCCAAGGTCAAGACCGGGCTGACCTCGTTCCGCGACCTCAAGCTGGCGGTCACGCCGGCCTCGATCGCCGGCTATGTCGCGCTGACCCGCAGGACCATCAACATCGCCGACGTCTACGACCAGGCCGAGCTGGCGCGCTACTCGCCGGAGCTGCGCTTCCAGCAGGGGGTGGACCAGCGCACCGGCTACCGCACCAGGCAGATGCTGGTGGCGCCGCTGATCGCGGTGCAGTCGCGCGAGCTGCTGGGCGTGGTCCAGTTCATCAACAACCGCGACCGCGCGCCCTTCTCTTCCATCGCCGAGGCCGGCGTCAAGGAGCTGTGCGACACGCTGTCGGTGGCCTTCAGCCAGCGCTTGAAGCCACCGCAAATGGTACGCACCAAATATGACGGGCTGGTGACGGACGCGGTGCTGTCGGCGCCCGAGCTGGAGCTGGCCACCCGTTCGGCCCGCAAGAAGGAGCACGATGTCGAGGACGTGCTGATCGACGAATTCCAGGTCAAGCTGGCGGCCATCGGCGCCTCGCTGGAGCGGCACTTCGGGGTGCCGTACGAGCAGTTCAGGGCGGACCGCGTCAAGCCGGTCGAACTGCTGCGCAACCTGAAGCGCCAGTACATCGAGGAATCCGGCTGGATGCCGCTGGAGGACGGCAAGGACGGCATGCTGGTGGTGGCGCTGGACCCCGAGCGGGTGGCCAACACCCACATCGTCAACCAGATCTTCCCCAAGGCCAAGCCGGTGTTCCGCGTCACCAGCAACCGCGAGTTCCGCATGATGATCGAGCACTTCTTCGGCGCCGCCGGCGACAGCGGCAGCGTCGGCGAGCTGCTGTCGGGCATGGACGACGACGACGGCGATTACGAGGGCGCCTCGGCCGAGGTGTCGGAGGCGGTCGAGAACGAGCTGGTCAAGCTGCTCAACAAGATCATCGTCGACGCCTACCGCCAGGGCGTGTCGGACATCCACATCGAGCCGCTGCCCGGCAAGGGCAAGACCGGCATCCGCTTCCGCAAGGACGGCACGCTGGTGCCCTACATCGAGATCCCGGCCTCCTACCGCAGCGCGCTGGTGGCGCGGGTCAAGATCATGTGCGACCTCGATATCTCCGAGCGGCGCAAGCCGCAGGACGGCAAGATCAAGTTCAAGAAATACGGCCCGTTGGACATCGAGCTGCGGGTGGCCACCATCCCCTCGGCCGGCGGGGTCGAGGACATCGTCATGCGGATTTTAGCGGCCGGCGAGCCGATCCCGCTCGACAAGCTGGGCGTGCTGCCGTTCAACCTGGAACGGCTGCGCGCCACCATCGAGAAACCGTATGGCCTGTTTTTCGTCTGCGGCCCGACCGGCTCCGGCAAGACCACCACGCTGCACTCGGTGCTGAACTACCTGAACACGCCGGACACCAAGATCTGGACCGCCGAGGACCCGGTCGAGATCACGCAGAAGGGACTGCGCCAGGTGCAGGTCAACCGCAAGGCCGGGCTGGACTTCGCCACCGTGATGCGGGCCTTCCTGCGCGCCGATCCGGACATCATCATGGTCGGCGAGATGCGCGACAAGGAAACCGTGGGCATGGGCATCGAGGCCTCGCTGACCGGCCACCTGGTGTTCGCCACCTTGCACACCAACAGCGCGCCGGAATCGATCGTGCGGCTGCTGGACATGGGCATGGACCCGTTCAACTTCGCCGACGCGCTGCTGGGCATCCTGGCGCAGCGGCTGGCCAAGCGCCTGTGCGGCAACTGCAAGCAGGCCTACCAGCCGAACGACGAGGAACTCGAGCTGCTGCTGACGGAGTTCTGCGAGGAGCTGCTCAACACCGGCAGTTTCGTCCAGGACGGCGCCGCCGGCCGCGCCGCCGTGCTGGCCGGCTGGCGCCAGCGCTACGCCAGGGACGGCAAGTTCACGCTGTACCGCGCGGTCGGCTGCGACGAGTGCAACAAGGGCTACAAGGGCCGGGTCGGCCTGCACGAGCTGATGATAGGCAGCGACAAGGTCAAGAAGCTGCTGCAGGAGCACGCCCGCGTCGCCCAGCTGCTGGCGGCCGCGCTGGAGGACGGCATGCTGACCTTGAAGATGGACGGCATCGAGAAGGTCCTGCTGGGCATCACCGACATCAAGATGGTGCGCGCCGTCTGCATCAAGTAGGCAATTGTTTTTCAAAGCACACGGCCAGCGGGTTGCCGATGTACTTGCCGTAGTTGGCGATGCGGTGGTAGCCGCGCGCCGCGTAGAAGTCGACGGCGCGGCGGTTGACCAGGCGCGTCTCCAGCCACAGCGCCTGGTAGCCCAGCGCCACGGCCTGCTCCTCCAGGAAGCGCAGCACCGCGCTGCCGACGCCGCTGGTGCCGTGGCGCGCGTACATGCGCTTGATCTCGGCCACGCCCGGCTCGAGCGGCCGCAGCGCGCCGCAGCCCAGCGCCAGGCCGGCGCCGTCGCGCGCCACCACGAAGCAGCCCGCCGGGCCGACGATGTCTTCGATGTCGAAGGAGGAGCGGCCGCTGTCGCCGGTGATCGCTTCCAGCGCGGTCGACAATTCCTCCATCAACAGCAGGGAGTCGCGGGCGCCGGGGTCTTCGGTGTGGAGTTGGATGTCGGTGTGCATGGTGGACAAATTATTGCACAGTACAGATCACCAGTTCCGGATCGGCGTTGATGCGCACCGGAATCCGGCTGCAGCCCACGCCGCGACTCACGATCAGCTCGCCGTTGCCGGCCACCGGGAAGCGTCCATAATGATAGGGACGCGACAGCGGCCCGGCCGGCAGCACCAGCGGCGTGCCGTCGCGCAGCGCGATCTGGCCGCCGTGCGTGTGGCCGGCGAAGGCGACGTCGTAGCGCTGACCGGCCAGCGCCAGCAAGCCGTCCGGCGCGTGCATCAGCAACACCCGCACGTCGGCGGCGCCGGCGAAGGTGGCGGCGCCGTCGGGCTCGCCGGTCCAGGGATCGTCCATGCCGCAGATCGACACATTGCCGAACGGCGCCGCCAGGGCCTGCGCGCGGTTGACCAGCATCTGCACGCCGGCCGCCTCGAAGCGGCGGCAGATCTCGCCGTCGTCGGTCGACAGGTCGTGGTTGCCCAGCACGGCAAACTTGCCCAGCGGCGGACGGCAGGCCGCCAGCGCCGGGCACAGCACGGCGACATTGGCCGCCGGGCCGGACACGTAGTCGCCGCCCATCAGCAGCACGTCCGGCTGCTCGCTGGCGATGCTGGCGAACAAGTCGTTGAAGATGCCGGCGTGAGTCGGCGGGCCGGCATGGAAATCGGAGGCAAACGCGATCTTGAGCGGACGCGGCAGGCGCTGGCCGGGCGCCAGCGCGATCGCGTGGCGGGTCACGCCGAGGCGGCCATGCAGGCGGCTGTAATAGCTCAGCGCGCTCACCACGCCCCCCATCAGGACGACATTCACCAACGCTTCCAGCTTGCTGCGGTGCGGTGAAAAATGCTTGCTGCGGGGAACTTTCATGGGAAGAACAATCAAACGGGTAAAGAGGCGGCATGATAGCCTATTTGGGCCGCCCCGGGCCGAGCGCCGCACGCCGGGCAAGGGCTACAGGCTGCGGCTGGCGCGCTGCTCCGAGCGGCGCAGCGCCGCGTTGAGCGCTTCGGTAAACTGGTCCAGGTTCAGCGGCTTGGTCAGGTAGCCCGTGAAGCCCTCCTGCCGGCTGCGCGCGACATCGTGCGCCATCGCGTTGGCCGACAGCGCGATGACCGGAATGTCCTGGGTGGCCGGATCGGCGCCGAGCAGCCTCATCGCTTCGTTGCCGCTCATGCCGGGCAGGTTGATGTCCATCAGGATCACGTCCGGCCGCTGCTCGCGCGCCAGCCGCAGGCCGGCGCTGGCCTCGCTGGCCGTCAGCAGCCTGCAGTCGCCGCGCAAGCCGACCAGTTCCCGGACCAGCAACAGGTTGGCCGGATTGTCCTCCACGTAGAGCAGGGTGCGCTGCCCGGAGACGGCCGCGGCCAGCGGGTCCGCCGGTGCGATCTGGCTGAATCCGGGCGCGACGCGGACCGCGGCGGCCGCCTTCAGCTCGATCCAGAACACGCTGCCGACGCCGACCGTGCTGCTGACGCCGATGGTGCCGCCCATCATTTCCACCAGGCGCCGGGTCATCACCAGGCCGATGCCGGTGCCCTCCTCGCCCGACGCCTCGCGTCCCAGCCGGTTGAAGGGTTGGAACAGCTGGGCCAGCTGGGCGGGCGCGAGGCCCTCGCCGCCGTCCTGGATCGCGATCCGGATACGCTCGGGCGACAGGGCGACGCAGCTGACGCTGACCATTCCGCCCTTGCGGTTGTACTTGACCGCATTGCTCAGCAGGTTGAGCAGCACCTGCTTCAGGCGCGTGTGGTCGGCCTGCACATAAATGCCGGGCTCGAGCACGAAGCGCAGGCGCAGCGCGCGGTGCTCGGCCAGCGGCGCCATCATTTGCTGGCAGGTGCTCATGATCTCATCAAGCTCGACCGCTTCGACCGACAGCGACAGCGTGCCCGACTCGACCTTGGCCAGGTCCAGCACCTCGTTGATCAGCACCAGCAAGTGCTTGCCGGCCTTGAGGATGTGCTGGACGAATTCGCGCCGCTTCTCCGGCGTCACCTGCATCTTGTCCGTCGCCAGGATCTGCGCGAAGCCGAGGATGGCGTTGAGCGGCGTGCGCAGCTCGTGGCTCATGTTGGCCAGGAAGGTCGACTTGGCCTGGTTGGCCTGCTCGGCGTTGATCTGCGCGCGCCGCAGCTCGGCCACGAACTGCTTGCGTTCGCTGATATCGGCCAGCACCACCACCGACTGCCGCACGCCATGCACCTCGAAGTCGTTCATCGCCAGTTCCAGCGGCAGCTGGCGGCCGTCGCGGTGCAGGCCCTCGACCTCGCCGTCGCGGATGAAGGCCGATTCGCTGTCGGCCGCCAGTTCCGGTATCAGCAGCGAGATATGGCGCCCCACCACGTCCGCCGCGGCGTAGCCGAACACCCGCTCCAGCGCCGGGTTGGCGCCGATCACCACGCCGGCGGCGTCGGTGGTGAGCACGCAGTCGGCGATGTTGTGCACCACCGCGCGGATCTCCTCTTCCTTGAAATGCAGCTCGTCGAGCGCTTGCGCATACTGCGTGGCGCGCTGCTCGTTTTGCAGGTTCAGGCGTTGCAGGTCGGCGCCGCGCTGCAGCGCGTGCTCATGGGACACCACCAGGCGGGCAAACAGCTTGTTGCTTTCCAATAGCAGCACGATCAGCACGCAGCTGGCCGCCAACAGGCCGTAGATGCGGCCGGCGTACCAGCCGACGTCGTAGCGGCCGGCGTTGAGCACCGCCGACAGGCCGATGTCGCACAGCCAGGCCGCCATCACCACGCCCAGCCACAGGTCCAGCAGCGAGCGCTTCGAGTAGCGCCACAACACCGCCAGCGCGACCACGCTGGCGGCCCAGGTGCCGGCCAGCACGATGCGGCCGGCCAGCGTGTAGCGGCCCTCCACCAGGATCGGCGGCAGCCAGTCGTGGCCCGCCGTGGCCAGCACGGTGAAGGCGGCGGCGGCCAGCAGCGCGGCGGCGATCGCCCACAGCGCGGCCAGCTGCGGCGGCGCCGCGTCATGCGGCCGCCGGCGTTCACGATGGCCCAGCAGCGCGTAGGCCACCACGCAGGCGGGGAAGCCGCCGTGCCAGAACACATACAGCCAGGCCGTGGCCTGGCTGTGCCCGCCCAGCCAGCCGCTGGGCGAGAACAGGCCGGGGAAGGTCAGCATGTGCGGCACGGTGAGCAAGGCGGTGAACAGGTAGCCGCCGGCCAGCACCAGCAACGATTTCGAGCGCAGGATGCTGAAGTGCCCGAACAGCATCACGGCGGTGATCAGGTCGTTGAGCAGCAGGCTCGATTCATAGATGGGGATGAAGGCGGCCAGCGCCGGCAGCGGCACCGTGGTGTAAGGCAGCAGCGCGCAGAACACCAGCGCCGACACCAGCGTGAGCACCAGCGCGCGCTTGCGCGCCGGCCGGTCTGCGGCCATCAGTGGCAACAATGGCAAGTTTGCTGCCGGCGACGTATCCGTCATGCATCCTCCACGGTGGCTGCCGGCCTTTCAGCCTGCAAGTCATTGTACATCCGTACACGGCGCTGCGGCATCCGGCGAAATAAATGCGGCTCACTGCGGCTTGGCCGCAACACATGCTGGCGCAGCAGCGGTTCGCCGTTGGTCGGCATCCGCCGTGCTTCGTCGCAAAAGGCTCGTCGCTGGTCGGATACGTCGGGTGGGCGCGGCCGCCTTCGGCCATATTCCCATGCTGCGCCGGCCTGCGGCGAAACACAAGCAAGGAGGAGTGAGATGTCGGACACCCTAATGTTCAAAGGCGCCATGCCCGATGGCCGCAGCGTGCGCGTGCGCGCCGGCCAGGCGCTGAAGGCCGCCGCCGCGTTCTGGTTCGCGGTGATGGTTGCCGGCCAGGCGATCTTCGTGGCCTATATCGTGTCGTTCTACGGCGGCGCGGTGGCGGCGGGCGACTGGCTGCGCTTTAACCAAGTGCTGCCGGTCGGCTACGTGCCCGGCGACCGCGTGGGCAACGCCGCGCTGGCCGCCCATCTGGCGATCGCCGCGCTGGTCACGCTGGCCGGCCCGTTGCAGCTGATTCCGGCGCTGCGGGCGCGCTTCCCGGCCTTCCACCGCTGGAACGGGCGCGTCTACGTGGCGGTCTCCCTCGTCACCGCCATCGCCGGCGTCTATATGGTCTGGACCCGCCACGCGGCCGGCGACATGACCCGGCACTGGGGCACCACGTTGAACGCGGTGCTGATCGCGCTGCGCGCGGTGCTGGCGGTGCGCCACGCGCGCGCGCGCCGGCTGGACCTGCACCGGCGCTGGGCGCTGCGGCTGTTGCTGCTGACCCTGGCGATGGGCGTGGGGATTTTCGGCGCCAGCATGGCCATGTGGCTGCCGCATATTTCCTAGGCGTCGCTGATCGGCGCGGCGGCGGCCTCGGCGATGCCGCTGGCGGCCATGGCGCGGCAGTAGCGCTCCAGTTTCGCCGTGTCGCAGTGGACCTCCAGTCTGTGCACCCGGCCCCAGCGCAGCTCGAATTCATGCACGCCCTGGTTGGCGCCGGTGCTGCCGTCGGGCAGCGTGAAGCGGTCTTTCCACGTCACGGTGGCGACCGTGCGCCATGGCCAGCCGGTGACGGCGACGGCGTCGATCTCGAAGCGCAAGCCCGGCAGCAGGCGCGCCAGGCGGGCGTACCACTGCGCGGTCGACGCCAGCGTGCGGCGCTCGCCGGCCAGCGGATGATGGCCGTGCATCACATGGCGGTGCGCGGGCGCGAACTGCGGCAGCACCCGCTCGTAGGCGCCGGCGTTGATATCCCCAAAAGCACGCCGCAGCTTGCGGCCGACGATAAAGTGGTACATGACGGACTCCAATCTTTACACTGGAAAGATCTGTATAGTGCGATGATATCTTTCTCATGTCAAGATAACTTGATGGCCACCAAACCCTACCACCACGGCAATCTGCGCGACAGCCTGCTCGACGCCGCCGACGCCCTGCTCGCCCAGGACGGCGCGCAGGCGCTGACCTTGCGCGAAGTCGCCAAGGCGGCGGGGGTGTCGCACGCGGCGCCCTACCATCACTTCGCCAGCCGCGAGCAATTGCTGGCGGCGGTGGCGGCGCGCGCCTTCGCCGGGCTGGCCGCGGCCATGGCGGCGGCCAACGGCGACCAGGCGCGCGATCAAGGCGTGCGGCTGATGGATATCTGCGAGGTGTACGTCGAATTTGCCCGCGCGCGGCCGGCGCAGTTCCGTTTGATGTTCGGCCCGATGTTGGCGCAAAAGGCGCGCCACCCGGACTTGAAGCAGGCGGCAGAGAGCGCGTTCCATGTGCTGGTCGTGGCGGCCACCGCTTTCGACGCGGCACGCGGACCGGAGCTGGCCTTGACCGGATGGAGCCTGGCGCACGGACTGGCCAACCTGGCGATCGACGAGGCGTTCACGGATCTGCCGATCGCCGTCCCGGCGCCGGCCGTGCTGGCGCGGGCGATGGCGGCGCGGATGCTGGGACTACAGGGCGGCGTCGACCAGTAGCTGCGGCTGCAAGGCGCGGATGCGCAGCTCGGTGAAATAGCCGCCGGCCTCGTTGTAGCGCAGGTAGTGACGGCCGCAGTCCAGGCAGCGCGCGACCTGGCTCAGGTTACAGGGATAGTAGCGCGGCGCGATGGGCGCGTCCTCGCTGTCGTAGCGCGTGCCGTGGGGGGGGATATTCGGCGAAGGTCGGCTCGTCGTACGGATCGTCCATCAAGCTGCCGACTTCCTCGAAGCGGTCCAGCTCCAGCGAGGTCGGCAAGCGCTGCCATGCCGCCAGCGCCACCTTATTGCAGCTGCATGCAACCGTGACGGCTGCCGAAGCCTGAGCCATTTGCAGCAACTGCGTAAAATCGATTTTCTGCATGCTGCATCCATCAAAAAAGGGAGCCGAAGCTCCCCTGGTTTTACATGATGTGGTGACCGACCCACCAGGCCAGCGCCGCAACGAAGGCCGAGGCCGGGATGGTGAATACCCAGGCCCACACGATATTGCCCGCCACGCCCCAGCGCACCGCCGACATCTTCTGCGCCGAACCGACGCCGACGATCGCGCCGGTGATGGTGTGCGTCGTCGAGACCGGCACACCGAAGTGCGAAGCGATCAGCAAGGTCAGCGCGCCGCCGGACTCGGCGCAGAAGCCGCCCACCGGTTTGAGCTTGGTGATCTTCTGGCCCATGGTCTTGACGATGCGCCAGCCGCCGAACAGCGTGCCGAACGAGATCGCGGTGTAGCACGAAATGACCACCCACAGCGGCGGCGCGGTGTCGCCGACCGGCACCTGGCCGACCGCGATCAGCAGCATCCAGATGATGCCGATGGTTTTCTGCGCGTCGTTGCCGCCGTGGCCCAGGCTATAGGCGGCGGCCGAGGCCAACTGCAGGCGGCGGAACCACTTGTCGACCCGGCGCGGCGTCGAGCGCACGAAGATCCACGAGACGATCAACATGATGATGGAGCCGAACACAAAGCCCATCAGCGGCGACAGGATGATCCACTGCACCGTCTTCAGCAGGCCGCCGCCGACCAGCGCGCTGGTGCCGGACTTGGCCACCGCGGCGCCGACCAGGCCGCCGATCAGCGCATGCGAGGACGACGAGGGTATGCCGTAGTACCAGGTGAACAGGTTCCACGCGATGGCGCCGACCAGCGCGCCGAAGATCACGTACTGGTCGACGATGCCGGGATCGATGGTGCCCTTGCCCACCGTCGAGGCGACGTGCAGGCCGACCACGAAGATCGCGGTGAAATTGAAGAACGCGGCCATGGCCACCGCCGTCTGCGGCTTGAGCACGCCGGTCGAGACCACGGTCGCGATCGCGTTGGCGGCGTCATGGAAGCCGTTCATGAAGTCAAACACCAGCGCCAGGGCGATCAGGACGCCCAGCACATAGATGCTGATTTGTAGGGTATGCATGTTGGACTATTCTTTTGTGTAGTGATTATGCGTTTTCGACGATGATGCCTTCGATGATGTTGGCCACATCTTCGCAACGGTCGGTCACGGTTTCCAGGATCTCGTAGATGGCCTTCATCTTGATCAGGTTGCGCACGTCCGGTTCGTCGCGGAACAGCTTGGACATGGCGGCGCGCATCACGTGGTCGGCGTCCGATTCCAGGCGGTCGATCTCTTCGCAGATGGCGACGATCTGGCGCGAGTTGTCCATATTGTGCAGCAGGGCCACGGCGTCGCGCACCTTTTCGGCGCAGGCCAGCACCAGCTCGGCCAGGCGCTTGGCTTCCGGCGTGACCGAATGCAGGTCGTACAGCGAGACGGTCTGGGCGGCGTCCTCCAGCAGGTCGAGGATATCGTCCATGCGGGTGATCAGCTTGTGGATGTCGTCGCGGTCGATCGGCGTGATGAAGGTCTTGTGCAGCAGGTCGACGGTGGCGTAGGTGATCTTGTCGGCCTGCTTTTCGATGCTCTCGATCGCGTGCACGCGATTTTCCAGATCGTCGAAATTGGACATCAGGCCCAGCATTTCTTTTGCACCTTTGACGCACAGCTCGGCGTGTTGGTTAAACAGGTCAAAAAATTTGCCCTCGGTGGGCATCAAACGTCCAAACATTTTATTCTCCGTTCCATTGATTACTACAGATCGCCGCCCAGGATGAGGACGGCGTAAAGATTAGTGATGCCAGCTTAGTCGCCTTGGTACAGCGCCAGGTTACCGGTGTAGTTGCCAAACTTGGTGTACTGGCCGATCCAGGTCAGGCGTACCGCCCCGATCGGGCCGTTACGCTGCTTACCGATGATGATCTCGGCCGTTCCTTTATCGGGCGAGTCCGGGTTGTAGACCTCGTCGCGATACAAGAAGATGATGACGTCCGCATCCTGCTCGATAGCGCCGGATTCGCGCAAGTCGGACATGACGGGACGTTTGTTGGGGCGCTGCTCCAGCGAGCGGTTCAGCTGCGACAGCGCGATCACCGGGCACTGCAATTCCTTGGCCAGGCCTTTGAGCGAGCGGGAAATCTCCGAGATCTCGGAGGCGCGGTTGTCGCCCTGGGTCGAGCCTGTCATCAGCTGCAGGTAGTCGACGATGATCAGGCCCAGCTTGCCGCACTGGCGCGACAGACGGCGCGCGCGGGCGCGCATCTCGATCGGGTTCAGCGCCGGGGTTTCGTCGATGAACAACTGGGCGTCGTTCATCTTCTGGATGGCGTGCGTCAGGCGCGGCCAATCCTCGTCGTTCAGGCGGCCGGTGCGCAGGCGGTGCTGGTCGAGCTGGCCGACCGAGCCCAGCATACGCATCGCCAGCTGCGCGCCGCCCATCTCCATCGAGAAGATCGCCACCGGCAGGCCGGCTTCGATCGCGACGTTTTCGCCGATGTTGACCGAGAATGCGGTCTTGCCCATGGAAGGACGGCCGGCCACAATGACCAGGTCGCCCGCCTGCAGGCCCGAGGTCATGCGGTCGAGGTCGATGAAGCCGGTCGGCACGCCGGTGATCTCGGACTGGTTCTCGCGCGAGTACAGCTCGTCGATGCGTTCGACCACCTGGGTCAGCAGCGGCTGCACGGCGGTCCAGCCGGCCGAACCGCGGGCGCCCTGCTCGGCGATCGCGAAGATCTTCGATTCGGCCTCGTCGAGCATCTGCTTGACTTCCTTGCCCTGCGGGCTGAACGCCTGCCCCGAAATCTCGTCGGCGACCGTGATCAGCTGGCGCAGCACGGAGCGATCGCGGACGATCTCGGCGTAGCGGCGGATGTTGGCGGCCGATGGCGTGTTTTGCGCCATCGCGTTCAGGTAGGCCAGGCCGCCCACGTCTTCCGCCTTGCCCAGCTGGGTCAACGTTTCAAACACCGTGATGACGTCGGCCGGCCGCGAGCTGTTGATCATCTTGACGATCTGCTCGAAGATGATGCGGTGGTCGTAGCGGTAAAAGTCTTCCGGATGCATCATATCCGCAATGCGGTCGAACGCCGCATTATCGCGCAGCAGGCCGCCGATGACGGACTGTTCTGCTTCGATGGAATGCGGCGGGACGCGGAGTGAATCTACTTGCGGATCGGAGGGGGCGTTCATGGCGCGAATTATACCTGCTTGCTTGGACCGTATTACAAATTTATGACGAGAAAAAGCCGGGCAAGCCCGGCTTTTTCAATGCGTTGCAGCACTCATCAGACGTTTCCGCCCGGAAAAGTATTAGGCAGCTTCGCCTACCACAGCAACGGTCACTTCCACCACCACGTCGGTGTGCAGAGCAACGCTCACTGGGTGCTCGCCAACGGTCTTCAGAGGACCGGTAGGCATGCGTACGGCAGCTTTTTCAACGGCGAAACCAGCTTTGGTCAGCGCTTCAGCGATGTCGAAGTTGGTGACGGAGCCGAACAGACGGCCGTCAACACCAGCTTTTTGCGAAACGTTCACGGTCATGCCGTTCAGTTTCTCGCCTTGGGCTTGAGCAGCGGCGAGCTTTTCAGCAGCGGCTTTTTCCAGTTCAGCGCGCTTGACTTCGAATTCAGCAACGGCGGACGCGGTAGCGCGGCGAGCCATTTTTTGCGGAATCAGGAAGTTACGTGCGTAACCGTCTTTAACTTTAACGACTTCACCCAGGTTGCCCAGGTTGACGACTTTTTCTAACAGAATGATTTGCATAGTTCTTCTCCAGGATCTTATCTAGACGACGCGATTAAGCGTGGTGCAGATCGGTGTAAGGCAGCAGCGCGAGGTAGCGAGCGCGCTTGATTGCGGTGTCAACTTGACGCTGGTAGTGCGCCTTGGTACCGGTCAGACGTGCTGGCATGATTTTGCCGTTTTCCTGGACGAAGTCTTTCAGGGTGTCGACGTCTTTGTAGTCAACTTGTTCTACGTTTGCTGCGGTGAAGCGGCAGAATTTCTTACGCTTGAACAAAGGATTCTGTTGCTTGCGCTTTTCTTTCAGCTTGAGCTTGTTTTTGTCGAACTTTTTACCGAATGCCATTTTAGGCTCCTGTATCTAAATTGAGCTGTCTGGGACAGCACTAAAATCAATGATGTGAAACACCAGGCTTTTGCTATTGCGATTCTTCTTGTTCAGAAAACCGGTGAACTGATACATGCCTGCCAGTGGCGCCTGACTGAAGCGGCCTGAAATCTCGCCCGCGGCAACCGCGGAAATTTCAAACTCGCTCAATCGGGCGATGCCCGCCTCCATCTGCTGGGATCGGTGCTGGAGTACAGCATTCACGATCGGCATGCCGGCCGGGGTGTAGCGCAAGGCGTCCCGTTCGGCGATCAAGGCAATGAATTGGCTTAAATTCACTGGAGCCGTTACAGCTCGGTTCTGGAACAATTAGGCCGCAGGAGCAGCAGCGACTGCTGGAGCTTCGGTGCGATGCGATTTCGCTGCATCTTCACGTTGTACCGACTTCATCATCGGCGAAGGAGCGGTTTCCGCTTTCTTCATCTTGACGGTCAGGTGACGCAGCACGGCATCATTGAATTTGAAGGCGGTTTCCAGCTCGACCAGGGTCTCGTTGTCGCATTCGATGTTCAGGCAGATGTAGTGTGCTTTAGCCAGTTTCTGGATCGAGTAAGCCATTTGACGACGGCCCCAATCTTCAACACGGTGCACGGCGCCGCCGCGGGTGGTTACCGAGGCTTTGTAACGCTCGATCATGGCGGGCACTTGCTCGCTCTGGTCCGGATGGACGATAAATACTATTTCATAGTGACGCATGCAAACTCCCTTAAGGACTGTGAATATAGCCCACCCTGGCGTCAAGACAGGTGTGGGAAGAGGTAAGCCCGCGACTATAGCAGCTTTTCCGGCAAAAGGCCAGCCCCGGCGCGGGCGCAAAATCCCCTCCCCTGCGAGCCTCCATGAAATTATTTCGTGCTAAGCAACAAATTCCCTTGCATTTCGCTTCACACTGTACAAAAATACAGACTGTCTATATACACAGGCCCAAAGCACTCTATGATCAAGCTCACCGCAAGACAGGAACAAATTCTCAATCTGATCAAGGATGCCATCGAAAACACCGGCTTCCCGCCGACCCGCGCCGAGATCGCCAATGAACTGGGCTTCAAGTCCGCCAACGCGGCCGAGGAGCATTTGCAGGCGCTGGCGCGCAAGGGCGCGATCGAGATCGCCGCCGGCACCTCGCGCGGCATCCGCCTGCTGGGCGTGCACGCCGAGCCGGCCGCGTCCAGGGTGCCGGTGTCGCTGATGATGTCGCTGCCGCTGATCGGCCGCGTGGCCGCCGGCTCGCCCATGCTGGCGCAGGAAAACCTGGAGACCAGCTACAGCGTCGATCCAGCCATGTTCTCCTCCCGCCCGGACTATCTGCTGAAGGTGCGCGGCGAATCGATGCGCGACGCCGGCATCATGGACGGCGACCTGCTGGCCGTAAAGAAAGTGGATAGCGCCAAGAACGGCCAGATCGTCGTGGCCCGCATCGGCAACGACGTCACCGTCAAGCGCTACCGCAAGACCGGCTCGCTGGTCGAGCTGCTGCCGGAGAACCCGGACTTCAAGATCATCAAGGTCGATCCCGAAGCGGACGAGTTCGCGCTGGAAGGCCTGGCGGTCGGCCTGATGCGCAGCTGGCACTAGGCATTCCAGCAGGACCGGCGGCTTGCGCGCCTAGCGCTTGCCCGCCGTCTGCGGCAGGTGCGACAGGTCGCGCGCGCTCAAGGCGATGTCGCCGCGCCGGCCTTCCCACGCGGCCTGCGCCAAGGTGACGGCATCCGCCTGGCGCTTGGCCTCGTCCGCCACGCGCACGAACACCTCGCTCATCAAGGTCTGCGCGGCGGCCATTTCATCATCGCTCATCAGGTCGGCCAGGTCGGGCGGGATGTTCTTGCCGACCGGCAGCGCCGCATTGTAATTGGCAAGGAACTGGTCGTAGCAACTGCGCCACGCGGCCAACGCCCGCGCCACCGCAGGGCCGCTGGCCAGCGCCGGGCGCATCGGGATATCGGGAGGCTGGCAGTTGAAACGGGCCAGCGCAATATCGGCGCCGTCGTAGTGGCTGGTGTAGTACTCGATCTCGGCTTGCCGGGCCAGGCGGCCGGCCTGTTCGCCGGCGAAGGCGCTAGTCGACAGCACGGTCAAGGCAAGCACCCATGCAGCTCTCATAACGCCCCCTCCCGCTTAGCAAAATTGAAAGCTTAGATTATCACAACTCGGCGCGATGCTCAGCAAGCTTCCAGCGCGCAGCAGAAATCGTCCAGCAGATCGTCGGTATCCTCGATGCCAACCGAGACCCGTATCAGCGATTCGGCGATGCCCATCGAGGCCCGGCGTTCCGCGCCCATCTCGAAGAAGATGGTATGCGCCACCGGGATGATCAGGGTGCGCGTGTCGCCCAGGTTGGAGGCCGGAATCGCCAGCTTCAGGCGGTTCAGGAAGTCGAAGCAATCGATGCCGTCCTTCAGCTCAAAGCTCAGCAGCGAGCCGAAGCTGCGGAACAGTTCGCTGGAAATGGCGTGCTGCGGGTGCGACGCCAGGCCAGGATAATAGACGGCGGCCACCCGCTCGTCCGCCTCCAGCAGCCTGGCCAGCGCCAGCGCATTGGCGCTGGTGCGCTCCATGCGCAGCGCCAGCGTCTCGGCGCCGACGGCGATGTGGTGCGCCGCCTCCGGCGCCAGCGAGGCGCCGAAGTCGCGCAAGCCCTTGGCGCGGATCTGCGCCAGCCCCCATTGCAGCGGCGCGGCCTTCTTGTAGTTCTCGTAGATGTTCGGGTAGCGGGTCCAGTCGTAGGCGCCGGTGTCGGTCAGGCTGCCGCCCAGCGCATTGCCGTGGCCGCCGATCGACTTGGTCAGCGCGTTGACCACCAGCCCGGCGCCGACAGCCTTCGGACGGAACAGGTAGGGCGTGGTCATCGTGTTGTCGACGATGTAGAGGATGCCGCGCTGCTGGCACAGCTCGCCGATGCGCCGGAGGTCGGCCACTTGCGTGCGCGGGTTGGCGATGGTCTCGACAAACACCACGCGGGTCTGCCCGGTGATGGCGGCGGCCACGTTGGCGACGTCGGTGGCGTCGACGAAGGACACGGCCACGCCCTGCGCCATGGTGGTCTGCCACAGGCTGTTGGTGTTACCGAACAGGAAGGACGACGACACCACATGGTCGCCGGCGCGCAGCAGCGACTGGAACACGGCGCCGATCGCGCCCATGCCGGTGGCGAAGCAGATCGTGCCGACGCCCTGCTCCATCTTGCTGACCTTGTCCTCCAGCGCGGAGATGGTCGGGTTGCCTTGGCGGCCGTAGCGGAAGCCCGGTTCCCTGCCCTGGAACACAGACGCCAGCTGGCGCGCGTCGGCGTAACCGAAGGCGACCGAGGTGTGGATGGGCTTGTGCAGCGAACCGTGCTCGATGCCCTTCTGGCGATCGTTGTGCAGGATAGTGGTGGTGAAGCCGTAGTTTTTCTTGTCGTTCATGTGCATGCTCACAGCGTCATTCCCGCGCAAGCGGGAATCCATGCTGAGCCTGCGTGCCGGCGCTCTATGGATTCCCGTCTGCGCGGGAGTCCTTTCCACCAGTGGTGGGAAGGACGGTCAGGCCTCGGTGGCGGCCAGATTCAGGTTCAGTTGCGAACGTCCAGCATCCTCGGGGCCGGCGGCCTTGGGATGGTGGCGCGCGTATTCCAGCTTGTCCAGGTAATCCTTGGAGATGTCGCCGGTGACGTAGACGCCGTCGAAGCACGACGCCTCGAAGTTCTTCAGCGCCGGGTTGACGTCGGAGATGGCGCGCTTCAACGCGTCGATGTCCTGGTACACCAGGTGGTCGGCGGTGATCTCGCGGCAGACTTCCTCGGTGCTGCGGCCGTAGGCGATCAGCTCGTCGCGGGTAGGCATGTCGATGCCGTACACGTTGGGGAAGATCACCGGCGGCGCCGCCGAAGCGAAGATCACCTTCTTGGCGCCGGCTTCGCGCGCCATCTGCACGATCTCGCGGCTGGTGGTGCCGCGCACGATGGAGTCGTCCACCAGCAGCACCACCTTGTCCTTGAACTCGGAGGCGATGGCGTTGAGTTTCTGGCGTACCGACTTCTTGCGCGCGGCCTGGCCCGGCATGATGAAGGTGCGGCCGATGTAGCGATTCTTGATGAAGCCTTCGCGGTATTCCACGTTCAGCGCCAGCGCCAGCTGGATCGCGGCCGGACGCGACGAATCCGGAATCGGCATGACGACGTCGATCTCGCCGTCCTTGAATTCGCGCTTGATCTTCTCGGCCAGGTACTCGCCCATTTTCAGGCGGGTGGCGTACACGGAGGCGCCGTCGATGACGGAATCCGGACGCGCCAGGTAGACGAACTCGAACACGCAAGGATTGAGCGACGGATTGTCGGCGCACTGGCGCGCATGCAGCTGCTTGTCGGCGTCGATGAAGACCGCTTCGCCCGGCGCGATGTCGCGCACGAAGCGGAAGCCCATGCCTTCCAGCGCCACCGACTCGGAGGCGATCAGGTACTCGGCGCCCTGCTCGGTTTCATTGATGCCCAGGCACAGCGGACGGATGCCGAACGGATCGCGGAAGGCCAGCAGGCCGACGCCGGCGATCTGCGCCACGGCGGCGTAGCCGCCGCGCACGCGGCGATGCAGCACGGTCACGGCTTCAAAAATCGTGTCGGCGTCGATCGAGATGCCGGTGGTGGCTTTCTGGATTTCGTGGGCCAGCACGTTGAGCAACACTTCCGAATCGGAATCGGTGTTGATGTGGCGGCGGTCGTTCTGGAACATTTCTTTCTTGAGCTGTTCCCAGTTGGTCAGGTTGCCGTTGTGCGCCAAGGTGATGCCGAACGGGGCGTTGACGTAGAACGGTTGCGCTTCTTCCTCGCTCGACGAGCCGGCGGTTGGATAGCGGCAATGACCGATGCCGGAATTGCCTTGCAGCGTACGCATGTTACGGGTACGGAAAACGTCACGCACCAGGCCGTTGGCCTTGTGCATGGCGAACATGCTGCTGTGATTGGTCGCGATACCTGCCGCATCCTGGCCGCGGTGCTGCAGCAGCAGCAATGCGTCATACAGCAGTTGGTTGACAGGTTGATGAGAAACGACGCCGACGATGCCACACATGATGTTGCTCCTGGACTGGGTGCTACTGATTTAAAGAATTCAAAAATTCACATGCTGCGCCATGGCAGCGGGAAGCAAGGCTTTCACCGTATGCGCTCCGGTCTCCGCGAACGGACTCAATAGCGCATCCTTCCAGAATGCTTGTTGCGGCATCGACGTCATCCCACACAGGATGACACCGGCCAGCACAATGACAAGGCCGCGGCCGAAGCCAAACACCATGCCCAGCGCGCGGTCGACCAAGCTGAGGCCGCCGGCATCGAGCAAGGCGCCCAGCGCCATGGCCAACAGGCCGGTCAAAATCTTCACACCGACAAACAGTGCGATAAAGGCAAGGATCAAGCGCAGTACCTCGCCCGGCACCACCGCCGGCAGCATGGGCGCCAGCACGGCGGCGTAGGCGTTGGCGACCACGAAGGCCACCACCCAGCCCGCCAGCGACAACACTTCCTTCACCAGGCCGCGCGCCATGCCGATGATGACCGATGCGACCAATACAAACATCACCAGATAATCAAATATCGTCACGTCGGGCGCCTGCTGGATCAGACCGTTTCGAGACGGCCGCCCAGGCCCATGGCGCTCAGCTTGGCCCGCACTTTTTCGGCCTCATCCTTGTTGGTGAACGGCCCCACGCGCACGCGGGTGATGTCACCGGACGGCGTCTTTTGCGTGAAGGAGCTGATGCCGGCTTTCCTCAATTTTTCGCGCAGCTCGTCGACCTTGCCCTGGTCGCTCAGCGCGGCCACCTGCAGCACGAATTTCTGGCCGCTTTCGGCGGCGGCCGGCTTGGCGGCGGCCTTGCCTTCCAGGATGGCCAGGGCGCGGGCGTCCTCCGACGTCGCGGCAGGCTTGGCGCTGTCGGCCTGCTTGGCGGCCTTGGCTTCGGCCAGCTTGCGCTCGGCATCCGCCCTGGCCTTGGCTTCGGCTTTCACTTCGGCCTGCTTGCGTTCGATTTCCTGCTTGTAGTCGGCGTCCTGGCGGGCCTTGGCTTCGTTGTCGGCCTTGAGTTTGGCGACAGTCTCGGCCTTGGCCTTGGCATCGGCCTTCAGTTCGGCGTCGCGCTTGGCGCCATCGACCTTGACCGGCGCCACCACCAGCGGCGCGGCCGGCGCGGCGGCCGGCTTGGCCGGCTTGACGTCGTCGACGATTTCTTCGCGGCTGTCCAGCGCGGCGCTCTGCGCTACCGGCGCGGCGGCCGCGGGGGCTGGCGCAGGAGCGGCCTCGGCCGGTTGGTCCTTGGCGGGAATCTTGATTTCTATATCGGACGCCAGTGGCTTCGGCTCGGAATCGAGCACCATCGGCAATCCGATGGCCACGCCCAGCGCCAGCGCGATGGCGCCCACCAGGCGGCGGCGCGCGCGTTTCTTTTCAGGCAACACCGGATCATCCGCTTCGCGGTCCTGGCTGCGGCGGGTTTTGGCGGAACCATCGGCCGACGAGGCGCGCTTGGCGCGTGCGCGCTCCGTCGCGGCCTGGTCATCTGCGCTGGTGTAATAGCCGCTGTCCTGGCCAGCCGGCTCTTGCTTGTTTTTACCGAGTTTCGAGAACAAGCCCATGCGTGATTTCAGTCCTGTGCGTTCAATGGAATGCGGATTTTCGTGCCGCCATGACGCCGGCGACCGTGAGGAAAGATCCAAAGACCACAATTCTATCATTCTCCCCGGCTCGGCTGATCGCATTTGCATAGGCGGCGGCCGGATCGTCGAAGATATTGATGGTGCGTTCAGCCTTTTCCGCCTGCACGATTTGCACCTTGGCCGCCAGCTCCGAGGCGCTGGCCGCGCGCGGCGACGGCAGGTTGCTCAGGCACCAGTGGTCCACGTGCTCGGACATGGCGGCGACCACGCCGTCGATATCCTTGTCGTGCATGGAGCCGAACACGGCGTAGGTGTACGGGTGGAAGCCCATATTGCCGAGGTTCTGGTTCAGCGCCGAGGCGGCGTGCGGATTGTGCGCCACGTCCAGGATCACGGTCGGACGGCCAGGCAGCACCTGGAAGCGGCCCGGCAGTTCCACCGTCACCAGGCCGGTGCGCACTTCCTGCGCGCCGACCGGCAGTTCCATCTTCAGCGCTTCGAGCGCGGCCAGCACGGCGGCGGCGTTGAGGATCTGGTTGGCGCCGCGCAGGCTGGGATAGGCCAGCGAATTGCGGCGCTGCGAGCGGCCGCCGTAGTTCCATTGCTGCTTGTCGCCGGAATAGTTGAAGTCGCGGCCCATCAGCCACAGGTCTGCTTGAATCGCGTTGGCGTGGTCGATCAGCGATTGCGGCGGCACCGGATCGGAGCAGATCGCGGTCTTGCCGGTGCGGAAGATACCGGCCTTCTCGAAGCCGATCGCCTCGCGCGTGTCGCCCAGATAGTCGGTATGGTCGATATCGACGCTGGTGACGATGGCGACGTCGGCATCGACGATGTTGACCGCGTCCAGGCGGCCGCCCAGGCCCACCTCCAGGATCGCGACATCCATGCCGGCGCGCGACAGCAGGTGCATGATGGCCAGCGTGGTGAATTCGAAATACGTCAGCGGGGTGTCGCCGCGCACCGCTTCGACCGCGTTGAAGGCGGCCACCAGCAGGTCGTCGCTGGCCAGCTCGCCGTTGATGCGGGCGCGCTCGTTGAAGTCCAGGAAGTGCGGCTTGATGTACAGGCCGACCTTGTAGCCGGCGCGCATCAGCACCGATTCCAGCATGGCGCAGGTCGAGCCCTTGCCGTTGGTGCCGGCCACCATGATGACCGGGCAGCTGAAGCTCAGTTGCAGGCGCTGCTTGACGGCGAGCACGCGGTCCAGGCCCATGTTGATGACGGTTTCGGCGTGGCGCGACTCAAGCAGTGCAAGCCAGGCGGGCAAAGTAGTTGGGAGATTCGGCATGATGGGGGCTCAGAAATGAAAAACGGCGCGCAGGCCGGCATGATAGCCGATTGCGCGCCGTAGCGTGAGGGAGTGACTAGGCGGTTGCTTCAAAATGAGCGCAGCAAGGCGCGGTGGCGAAGACAGTGCGTTAGCACGGCGAGACACCGCAACGCCGCTGCGGTCTTTTTGAAGCAACCGCTTTAGGCCAGCACTTCTACCGCTTGATTTTGCAGTAATGCCATCAGACGGGCGATTTCTTCGCGCATCTTGCGGCGGTCGACGATCATGTCGACGGCGCCCTTGGTGACCAGGAACTCGGCGCGCTGGAAGCCTTCCGGCAGTTTCTCGCGCACGGTGTTTTCGATCACGCGCGGGCCGGCGAAGCCGATCAGCGCCTTCGGCTCGGCGATGACGACGTCGCCCATGAAGGCGAACGAAGCGGACACGCCGCCCATGGTCGGATCGGTCAGCACGCTGATGAACGGCAGCTTCTTCTCGGACAGCTTGGTCAGCATGGCGGTGGTCTTGGCCATCTGCATCAGCGACAGCAGGCCTTCCTGCATGCGGGCGCCGCCGGTGGCGGTGATGCAGATGAACGGTACTTTCTGTTCCAGCGCCACTTGCGCGCCGCGCACGAAGCGCTCGCCGACCACGGAACCCATCGAGCCGCCCATGAATTCGAATTCAAAACAGGCCACCACGCACGGCAGGCTCATGATGGCGCCGCCCATGACGATCAGCGCATCGGTCTCGCCGGTGGCTTCCATGGCTTGCTTGAGGCGGTCGGGGTATTTCTTGCTGTCCTTGAACTTCAGCGTATCGACCGGCAGCGTGTCCATGCCGATTTCATAGCGGCCGCCGGCGTCGAACAGGCTGTCGAGGCGCTCACGGGCGCGGATGCGCATGTGATGGTCGCATTTCGGGCAAACGTGCAGGTTCGATTCCAGATCGGTGCGGTACAGCACGGCTTCGCAGGACGGGCATTTGACCCACAGGCCCTCGGGCATGGTCTTGCGTGCGGCAGCGTCGGAACGCTGGATACGTGGGGGCAGCAGTTTTTCCAACCAACTCATAAATTCTCCTTGCAGCTAACTTGTGGCCGAAGTGTAGCCGTTTCTCGCCCCTCTGTCGAACTTTGCAGTACAACAATTTTCAAGGTTCGTCATGAAATTGACGGGTTTTTAGAGTGATTCCCCTACTACGGCTGGTGCCTTCTCACATTGCAAAGGAGGCAAATCTATCTCAACCTTATAGCCCGTATGGACAATATTTCTTAAATAAATTTGTATTACCTGTTCAGGCGACAAGCCGATTTCGTCGCCAATTGTCTTGAAGTATTCGATATCGGTATGAGCCAAGCCGATAGTCAATGTCCGCCCCATCAGCTTAGCGATCGGGTGGGGGACAGACACATATTTAGAAACATCCAACTCTTCGTCGCACATACGTTACCTCATCGATAAAATTACGTTGATCCCATTCGAAACGCACGGCCGCTCCCCTTCAACATAGCCAGTACTGAACTATGTATCAAGGTGAGCGGTCAGGATTTGATGCCGGCTAAGGACGCCGGCGCGGGTTTAAGCGTCGAGCGCGGCGCGGATGCCGCTGACGAAGGTTTGCACGGCTGCCACCGCGCCGTCCTTGCCGGCGTTTTCGATTTCCTGGATGATGCGGCTGCCAATGACGACCGCGTCGGCCACCTCGGCCACGGCGCGCGCGGTGGCGCCGTCGCGGATGCCGAAGCCCACGCCGATCGGCAGCTGCACGTGCTTGCGGATCGCCGTCAGGCGCTCCGCCACTTCCACCGTGTCGATATTGCCGGCGCCGGTCACGCCCTTGAGCGAGACGTAGTAGCTGAAGCCGCCGCCAACCTTGGCCACCTGCGCGATGCGGGCCTCGGTCGAGGTCGGCGCCAACAGGAAGATCAGGTCCAGTTCGGCGGCGCGCATGGCGGCCGCGAACTCTACACACTCTTCCGGCGGATAATCGACCACGATGGCGCCGTCCGCCCCCACCGCCTTGGACTTGGCGATGAAGGCGGCCGCGCCGATGCGCTCGATCGGATTGGCATAGCCCATCAGCACCACCGGCGTGCTCTGGTTGGTCTTGCGGAATTCCGCCACGTAGCCGAACACGTCGTGGATGCCGACGCCGTTGGCCAGCGCCCGCTCGCAGGCGCGCTGGATCACCGGTCCTTCGGCCATCGGATCGGAAAACGGCACGCCGAGTTCCAGGATGTCGGCGCCGCCCGCCACCATGGCGTGCATCAGCGGCACCGTCGATTCCGGCGACGGATCGCCGGCAGTGATGAAGGTGACCAGCGCGGTTTTGTTGTGCGCCTTCAGGGCGCTGAAAGTTGCTGCGATTTTGGACATGGGTTTTCCCTTGGTTGTATGTCGAAACGTCATTCCCGCGCACGCGGGAATCCATACTCAGCATGGGTCCCCGCCTGCGCGGGGACGACGCGTCAGCTGAAATTCAGCCCCATACGTTCTGCCACCGTATGCATGTCCTTGTCGCCCCGGCCCGACAGGTTGGCCAAAATAATTTGATCTTTAGGCAAGGTTGCCGCCAGCTTGGCCGCGTAGGCCAGCGCGTGCGACGATTCCAGCGCCGGAATGATGCCTTCGATATGACAACAGTCGTGGAAGGCCTTGAGCGCTTCCTGGTCCGTGATCGACACGTATTCCGCGCGGCCGATGTCCTTCAGGTAGGCGTGCTCCGGACCGACGCCCGGATAGTCGAGGCCGGCCGACACCGAATGGGTCTCGATGATCTGGCCGTTCTGGTCCTGCAGCAGATAGGTGCGGTTACCGTGCAGCACGCCCGGATAGCCCTTGGTCAGCGAAGCGGCGTGCTGGTCGCCGTCCAGCCCCTCGCCCGCCGCCTCGACGCCGATCAGGCGCACTTGCTTCTGGTCGATATATGGGTAGAAGATGCCCATGGCGTTGGAGCCGCCGCCGATGCAGGCCACCACGCAGTCCGGCTGGCGGCCGGTCATTTCCGGCATCTGCACCAGGCATTCCTCGCCGATCACCGACTGGAAGTCGCGCACCAGCATCGGATATGGATGCGGGCCGGCCACGGTGCCGATGATGTAGAAGGTGTTTTCAATATTGGTGACCCAGTCGCGCATGGCTTCGTTGAGCGCATCCTTCAAGGTCTTGGAACCGGACTCCACCGGCACCACGGTCGCGCCCAGCAGCTTCATGCGGTAGACGTTCTGCGCCTGGCGCTTGACGTCCTCGCTGCCCATGTAGACCACGCACTCCAGCCCGAAACGGGCGCAAATGGTGGCCGTGGCGACGCCGTGCTGGCCGGCGCCGGTCTCGGCGATGATGCGCGGCTTGCCCATGCGCTTGGCCAGCAGGGCCTGGCCGATGACGTTGTTGATCTTGTGGGCGCCGGTATGGTTCAGGTCTTCGCGCTTGAAGTAGATCTGCGCGCCGCCGGCCAGCTCGGACCAGCGCCTGGCGTAGTAGATCGGCGACGGCCGGCCGACAAAGTGCTTGAGCTCGTAACGGAACTCGTCGAGGAACTCGGGATCTTTGCTGTAGCGCTGGTAGGCTTCGTTGAGCTCGGCCAGCGCGTAGGTCAGCGTTTCGGCGACGAAGGCGCCGCCGTAGGGGCCGAAATGGCCTTTGGTATCGGGAAAATTGTAGTCTTTAGCGTGGAACAACGGCTTCGCTGGGGCGTTCATCATGATGGGTTTCGCTTTCGTTCATGGCATCTCCGGCCCGCACCGCCGCGACAAAGTCGGCGATCTTGCGGGCATCCTTGATCCCCCTGGACGCTTCGACACCACTGCTGATGTCGACGGCGTAGGGGCGTACACCGGCCACCGCGTCAGTCGCGTTGTGTACGCTCAAGCCACCACTTAAAACGACCCGAGGCGCGAGATCTTTTGGAATGAGAGACCAATCAAAACCCTTTCCTGCACCGCCATAGGCATCCACATAGGTATCCAGCAACAGGCTGGTGAACAAGGGACTGGCGGCGCGGCACAGCTGTTCGTATTCTAGCAAATCGGACGGAAGTGTGTCGGGTTTGACGCGGAACACCCGCATGAACTGTCGCCCGGCCGCCGCGGCGATGGCGGCGGACTGCGCCACCGTCTCGTCGCCGTGCAGCTGGATCAGCGCAATCGGCGCCACCTTGCAGATGGCCGCCACCTGTTCCGGCGTGGCGTTGACGAACAGGCCGGTGCAAGTGATGAAGGGCGGCACGGCGCGCATCAGCTCGGCGGCCTGCTCAGGCGTCACGTAGCGCGGGCTCTTCGGATAGAACACGAAGCCGATCGCATCGGCGCCGGCCGCCACCACGGCTTGTACATCTTCCACGCGGGTCAGTCCGCAAATTTTGATACGCGTGCGATGCATGGGCTATTCCTTTAGAACCAGGGCAGCGCGCTGGTCGTTTCCAGCGGCAGTTCCCATTTGGGGTCGTAGTCGATTTTAGCGAGATACAGGCCGTCCGGCATGAAGGTCGGCGCGGCGGCGTGGCGGTCCCTGGTTTCCAGCAGCTGGCCCAGCCATTCCGGCCGCTCGCGCCCGGTGCCGATGTAGACCAGCGAGCCGACCAGGTTGCGCACCATGTGGTGCAGGAAGGCGTTGGCGGTGATGGTGAACACCACCAGCTCGCCGTGGCGCTTGATCTGGATGTCGTGCATCAGCTTGACCGGCGACTTGGCCTGGCATTGCGCCGCGCGGAAGGCGGTGAAGTCGTGCCAGCCCAGCAGCGGCGGGATGGCCTGCTGCATCAGTTCCACATCCAGCGGACGGAAGCAGAAGCCGGCGCGCCCTTCCAGCAACGGCGAGCGGGTCGGATTGTTGTACAGCACGTAGTGGTAGGTGCGGGCGCGGGCGCTGAAGCGGGCGTGGAAGAAGTCGTTGACGCCGGGGTCGCCGTCGAGCTGCCTGGCCCAGCGCACCGCGATCGACGGCGGCAGGAAGGCGTTGACGCCGCGCACCCAGGAATGGGTGTCGCGCACCAGTTCGGTGTCGAAGTGCACCACTTGTTCCAGCGCGTGCACGCCGGTGTCGGTGCGGCCGGCGCAGGTGGTGGCCAGCGGCACCCTGGCGAATTTCTCCAGCGCCTGCTCCAGCTTATCCTGGACCGTGTGGCCGTCCGCCTGCTTCTGGTAGCCGTTCCACGCGGTTCCGTCGTACTGGACGCCGATTGCTATCCGTTTCAATTGCTGCCCGATGTCGTGTCAGAGTCAGCCATTATATACGGCGCGGCCTTAGCCCAATTGGGCGCGCATGGCGTTGGCCTTGGCGATCTGGTCGTCGCTGCCGCCGCGCAGCACTTCGTCCAGCAGTTCGCGCGCGCCTTCCTTGTCGCCGATTTCCTGGTAGGCGATCGCCAGGTCCAGCTTGGTGTCCATTTCCATGTGGTGCGCCGACAGCGTGTCGTCGCGGCCTTGGGCCGGTGCGGCATCGGCCGCAGCCGCGGCCGGGGCGGCGGCGCCGCCCAGTGCGGTATCGAGGTCGAGGTCGATGCCGGACAGGTCGAACTCCTGCGCGGCCGGCGCCGGCGCGGGCGTGACCTCTTCCGCGCCTTGCAGCGCGTCGGCGAAGTCGCCGGCGTCGAACTCGGCGGCCGGCGCCGGTGCTGGCGCCGGTGCTGGAATCGCCGGAATGTCAAAGCTCATCAAGTCGAGGTCCAGCGGATCGCTGCCGGCCGACGGCAAGCCCGGCGCCACGGTCTCGGCCGGCAAGTCCAGGCCGAAGTCCATGCTCAGGTCTTCCAGCGGCGCCGGCGCAGGTTCCGGCGCGGGTTCCGGCGCGGCCGGTGCGGCTGGCGCGTCGAAGGCCAGGTTGAAGGCGTCTTCCGGCATGGTTTCCGGCTCGGCCGCAGGGGCTGGCGCCGGCGCGGCGGCGGCCGGCTCGAAACTCAGGCCGCCCAGGTCGAAGTCCATCAGGTTGTCGGTTTCCGCCGCCACCGAAGCGGGCGACACCGAGGCATCGGCTGCCTGCGGCAAGGCGGTATCCATCTCGCTGCCGAAATCCATCAGATTGCTGTCGCCGGCGGCAGGCGCGGCGTCGAAGCCCAGATCCAGGTCCAGGCCAGCGGGGGCCGGCTCCGGCGCCGGGGCCGGCGCGCTGAAATCGTTGCTGAAGTCCGACGCGCTGAACGCGGCGGCGCCGGCGGCGACACCAGCAGCGGCCACGGCCGGCGCGGCGGCAAACATGCCGGCGCCGCCTTCGACATACAGCGGGTTGCCCGGGTCCAGCGCGCGGCCCATGGCGGCCGCTTGCGCCCATTCATCGCCCTGGCCGCGCGTCATCGAATACAGCTCGGAGGCCTGGCTCTCGAACGCGCGCGCATCCTTGCGGGTGACGTAGATTTCTAACAGTTTCAGGCGCACCGCATGGCGCTCCGGATGGCTGCGCAGCGCCTCTTTCAGGATTTCTTCGGCCTGGGCGTCGCGGCCGTAGGCGATGTAGACGTCGGCTTCCGCCACCGGATCGACTTCGTTGGTGTCGAGCTGGCTGGCCGACGGCGCAAAGTTGGAATTGAACACGCTGTTGTTGGTGTCGACACTCTGGCCGCCCGCTTCGGCGATCAAGTCCTGCGACGGAATCGCGGTGTCGCCGAGAATGCTGCCCTCTTCCTTCGGCACCTCGAACTTCTTGCGGCGACGCGAAGCGATCAGCGCGCCCACGCCGGCCAGCAGGGCCGCGGCCGCCAAGCCGATGTATTGCAGATTGTCCATCATCGTTTCGAACAGGCTAGGTTCGAGTTTCCTCGGCGGGATCACCAGCGTGCGCTTGGGCTTGGCCGGTGCCGATGCTTCGACCTGGGCCGATGCCGGTGTCGCGGCGGCAGCCGAAGCGGACGGCTTTGCGGTGTCGGCGGCGGCCTTGTTCTTCACCGCCATCAGTTTTTCCAGGTCGTGGACGTTCTTTTCCAGTTCCTTGGTGCGGGCGGCGGCCTCGTCCAGTTCCTTCTGGCGGGCGATCTTGTCTTCCACCGCCATGCCGGTCTTGCCCGCGACCGGCGCGCCGGACGTGGTTTTCGACAGGGTCAGCTTGTCCCTGGCGGCGTTGACGGCGTTCGGCTTTTCCTCGACCTTGGCGGTGATCTTGCCCGACACGTTCTGGCTGGTGTCCGGCTCCTTGGCCGGGGTGCTGTTGGCCACCTGCCCGGCCAGCTTGGCGCGGTAGGCGTTGAAGTCGGCCGCGTGCGCGACCACCACGCCGCGCGCCTCGCCTTCCGGCACGCTGTTGCGGATCGTGTCGGCGTCCGGCAAGGCCAGGATGCGGCCCGACTTCAGGCGGTTCATATTGTTGCCTGAGAACGCTTCCGGATTGGCGCGGTACAGCGCCACCAGCATCACGTCCAGCGACACGTCGACCGGCTTGACCTGGTTGGCGATGCGGGTCAGGTTGTCGCCGGATTTGACGGTGTATTCATTGGCGGCGGGCTTGGCCGGCGCGGCCGGCTGGGGCGCTGGCGCCGGCGTGCCCGGCGCCACCGGCGCGGCGGCCGGCGCGGCCGCGGCCGGCGCGGCGGCGGGTGCGGAAGGCGCCGCGGTGCGGCCCAGGTCCACCGGCGCGGCCACTTGCGGCGCTTGCGTCGCGCGCATGTCGGCCGGGTCCAGCAGGAAGGTGTATTCGCGGACCATGCGGCCGCCGGTCCAGTTCAGCTCCAGCAGCATGTCGACGAAGGGCTCGTTGACCGGCTGGCTGGACGTTATGCGTATCAACTGGCGGCCGTCGCGCTGCGCGATGTCGAAGCGCAGCGACAGCAGGGTCGGATTGAAATCGATGTTGGCGGTGCGGAAGGCTTCGGCCGGCGCCAGCTTGGCGACCAGCGCGCCCGCCTCGTCCGCCGAGACCGCGGTCAGTTCGATCTCCGCCTGCAGCGGCTGCCCTAGCGACGATAAAACCGTCAGCTTGCCAAGCCCGGCGGCGTTGGCGGACGCCACTAACACCGCACTGGCGACAGCCCCAGTGAGCGTCTTCAACGCGAAGGAAACAATGCTGGAGCGAGTTGGTACGTGCATAGTGGGCGGCATCTGGTTGTCAGAGGGAAAATGTTACTTTCCCAGATATATCAACATATCATCATGCTCCAGAGCATGCAAGCTTTGCGCGATGTTTCTCTAGTGATACATGAGGATGTGTAACGTCTGTGTCTACTTTAAACCAAAAAAAGGGATTTCCCCTATGAGAAATCATAGAGAAAACCCCTTCTGCTTTAACAATTGCCCGGAAGCTTACTTGTCCAGCACGATGCGCAGCATGCGGCGCAGCGGTTCGGCCGCGCCCCACAGCAGCTGGTCGCCGACGGTGAAGGCCGACAGGTAGTCGTCGCCCATGCTCATCTTGCGCAGGCGGCCGACCGGGATCGTCAGGCTGCCGGTGGCGGCTGCCGGCGACAGGTCCTTGACCGACGCTTCACGGGTGTTCGGCACCACTTTGACCCACTGGTTGTTGGCGGCGATGATGTCGTGGATCTCGTCGATCGGCACGTCTTTCTTCAGCTTGATGGTCAATGCCTGCGAGTGGCTGCGCATGGCGCCGATGCGCACGCACAGGCCGTCGACCGGAATCGCTTTCGAACCGAAGTCCGCGCCCAGGCCCAGGATCTTGTTGGTCTCGGCGCCGCCCTTCCATTCTTCCTTCGACTGGCCGTTGCCCAGGTCCTTGTCGATCCACGGGATCAGGTTGCCGGCCAGCGGCGCGCCGAACTGCTTGGTCTCTTCTGCCGTCAGTCCGTGCTGGGTGGCCAGCACCTGGCGGTCGATCTCCAGGATGGCGGAGGCCGGATTGTCCAGCAGCGCCTTGACCGACGAATTGATGGTGCCGAACTGGGTCAGCAGCTCGCGCATGTGCTGGGCGCCGCCGCCCGATGCCGCCTGGTAGGTCATGGAGGTCATCCACTCGACCAGGTTGTGCTGGAACAGGCCGCCCAGGCCCATCAGCATGCACGACACGGTGCAGTTGCCGCCGACGTAGTTCTTCACGCCCTTGCCCAGCGCGTCCTTGATGACGTGCAGGTTGACCGGGTCCAGCACGATGACGGCGTCCTTCTCCATGCGCAGCGTGGAGGCGGCGTCGATCCAGTAGCCGTTCCAGCCGGCCGCGCGCAGCTTGGGGAACACTTCGGTGGTGTAGTCGCCGCCCTGGCACGAGATGATGATCTCGCACTTTTTCAGTTGGTCGATGTCGGTCGCGCTTTTCAGTTTGGTTTCATTCTTCGCCATCGCCGGCGCGTCGCCGCCCGGATTCGAGGTGGTGAAAAACACCGGTTCGATGTGGGCGAAATCGCCCTCTTCCTGCATGCGCTGCATCAGGACCGAACCGACCATGCCGCGCCAACCTACCAAGCCTACGAGTTTCATCATCATTCCTTTATATTGTTTATACCATTACCTCGTCGTTCCCGCGAAGGCGGGAACCCATACCGAGCCTGCGACGACATGACGTCAGCATGGATTCCCGCCTGCGCGGGAATGACGGCTCATACGTTTCAGGCCAGCGCCTTGACCACCGCATCGCCCATCTGATCCGTGCCCACCTTGGTGGTGCCGGCTTCGTAGATGTCGGCGGTGCGCAGGCCTTGCGACAGCACGTGCTTGACGGCGTTCTCGATGCGGTCGGCCTGTTCGGCCTTGTTCAGCGAGTAGCGCAGCATCATCGCGGCCGACAAAATCGTCGCCAGCGGATTGGCGATGCCCTTGCCGGCGATGTCGGGCGCGGAACCGTGCGACGGCTCGTACAGGCCCTTGTTGTTGGCGTCCAGCGAGGCCGACGGCAGCATGCCGATCGAACCGGTCAGCATGGCCGCCTGGTCGGACAGGATGTCGCCGAACATATTGCCGGTGACGATGACGTCGAACTTCTTCGGCGCGCGCACCAGCTGCATCGCGGCGTTGTCGACGTACATGTGCTCGAGCGCGACATCGGGGTATTCCTGGTGCACGTCGGTGACGATGTCTTTCCAGAACTGGAAGGTTTCCAGCACGTTGGCCTTGTCGACGCTGGTCAGGCGCTTGCCGCGCTTCTGCGCCGCCTGGAACGCCACGTGGGCGATGCGGCGGATTTCGCCTTCGGCGTAGCGCATGGTGTCGTAACCTTCGCGCTGGCCCTTGAACGGGCCGTCCGGGCACTCGCGCACGCCGCGCGGCTGGCCGAAGTAGATGTCGCCGGTCAGTTCGCGGATGATCAGGATGTCCAGGCCGGACACCACTTCAGGCTTCAGGGTCGAGGCGTTGGCCAGGTCCGGATACAGGATGGCCGGACGCAGGTTGGCGAACAGGCCCAGCTGCTTGCGCAGGCCCAGGATCGCCTGCTCGGGACGCAGCGCGCGTTCCAGCGTGTCGTACTGGTAGTCGCCGACGGCGCCGAACAGCACCGCGTCGGCCGCCTTGGCCAGCGCCAGCGTGCCTTCCGGCAGCGGGTGGCCGTGGGCCGCGTAGCCGGTGCCGCCGACCGGCGCGCTTTCCAGCTCAAATTGTTCGCCCAGTACGTTCAGGACTTTGACGGCTTGCGCGATGATTTCCGGGCCGATACCGTCGCCCGGGAGGATAGCGATTTTCATGAGTATTTTTCGAGATTAGATGACGTTGGCCAACCAAGGTTGGGTTGCCAGATGGCGCTCTTCGAAGCCGCGGATAGCGTCGGCGTGACGCAGCGTCAGGCCAATATCGTCGAGCCCGTTCATCAGGCAGTATTTGCGGAAGGCGTCGATCTCGAAGGGATAGGAGACGCTGCCATTGCTGGTGGAGATGCGCTGCTGTTCAAGGTCGACCACCAGACGGTAACCGGGGAAGGCCTTGACTTCATTGAACAGATGGTCGATCTGCGTTTCGGATAAAACGATGGGCAGCAAGCCGCTTTTGTAGCAGTTGTTGAAGAAGATGTCGGCGAACGACGGCGCGACGATGGCGCGGAAGCCGTACTGGTCCAGCGCCCACGGCGCGTGCTCGCGCGAGGAGCCGCAGCCGAAGTTCTTGCGGGTCAGCAGGATCGAGGCGCCCTGGTAGCGCGGCTCGTTGAGCACGAACTCCGGGTTGAGCGGACGCACGCTGTTGTCCTGGCCCGGCTCGCCGTGGTCCAGGTAGCGCCATTCGTCGAACAGGTTGGGACCGAAGCCGGTGCGGTGGATGGACTTCAGGAATTGCTTCGGAATGATGGCGTCGGTGTCGACATTGGCGCGGTCCAGCGGCGCGACCAGCCCTTCGTAGATCGTAAATTTATCCATGATGCTCTATAAGTGGACGGCGGCGCGCATGACCGCGCCGGCCGTCGGGGTCGGGTTTAATGGCCCGCGGCGCCCTGCACCGCCTGGCCGGCTTTCTGCACATCCTTGCCGACGCCGGCAATGGTGTTGCAGCCGGTGATGGTCAGCGCGAAGATGGTCAGTGCGATCAGTTTTTTCATAATAAGTACTCGGTGGTGGGGAGATAAAATCAACGCAAGGTGCGCACGTCGACAAAATGGCCGGCGATACCGGCTGCCGCCGCCATGGCGGGAGACACCAGATGGGTGCGTCCGCCCTGGCCTTGGCGTCCTTCAAAATTGCGGTTCGAGGTGGAGGCGCAGCGCTCGCCCGGTTCCAGGCGGTCGGCGTTCATCGCCAGGCACATCGAGCAGCCCGGGTCGCGCCATTCGAAGCCGGCGTCCTTGAAGATGCGGTCCAGGCCTTCCTTCTCGGCCTGGTCTTTCACCAGTCCGGAGCCCGGCACCACCATCGCCAGCCTGACGTTGGAGGCACGGTGCTTGCCGCGCACCACATCGGCGGCGGCGCGCAAATCCTCGATGCGCGAGTTGGTGCAGGAGCCGATGAAGACCTTGTCGATGCGGATGTCCTCGATCGCGGTGTTCGGCTTCAGGTTCATGTAGACCAGCGCCTTTTCCATGGCGTCGCGCTTGACGCTGTCCTTTTCCTGGTCCGGGTCCGGCACGCGGCCGTCGATCGCCACCACCATTTCCGGCGACGTGCCCCAGGTCACCTGCGGCTTGATCTCGGCGGCGTTGAGCGTGACCACCAGGTCGAACCTGGCGCCGGCGTCGCTGTGCAGCGTGCGCCAGTAGTCGACCGCGCGGTCCCAGTGCGGACCGGCCGGCGAAAACGGCCGGCCCTTGACGTAGTTGATGGTGACGTCGTCGACGCCGATGATGCCGGCGCGCGCGCCCGCCTCGATCGCCATGTTGCAGACCGTCATCCGGCCTTCCATCGACAGCGCGCGGATGGTCGAACCGCCGAACTCGATACAGTAGCCGGTGCCGCCGGCGGTGCCGATCTTGCCGATGATGGCCAGCACCACGTCCTTGGCGGTGACGCCGGCCGGCAGCGCGCCGTCGACCTGCACCAGCATGGCCTTGGATTTCTTTTGCAGCAAGGTCTGGGTGGCCAGCACATGCTCCACTTCCGAGGTGCCGATGCCGTGCGCCAGCGCGCCGAAGGCGCCGTGGGTCGAGGTGTGCGAGTCGCCGCAGACCACGGTCATGCCCGGCAGGGTCGCGCCCTGCTCCGGTCCGATCACGTGGACGATGCCCTGGCGCTTGTCGTTCATGTTGAAGTAGGTCAGGCCGTAGGACTTGGCGTTCTTGTCCAGCGTTTCCACCTGCAGGCGCGAGACCGGGTCGGCGATGCCGTCGGCGCGGCCGGTGGTCGGCACGTTGTGGTCGGCCACCGCCAGGTTGGCGGACACGCGCCACGGCGCGCGGCCGGCCTCGCGCAGGCCGTCGAAGGCCTGCGGGCTGGTGACTTCGTGCACCAGGTGGCGGTCGATGTACAGGATCGTGGTGCCGTCTTCTTCGGCCTTGACCACGTGGGAGTCCCAGAGTTTGTCGTAAAGCGTCTTCATCATAATTTATGAGTACTCGTTATAAGTACCGCTGCTGCCTGTGTGAGTGATCCACTTCGATTATGCCATATTGTGCAATGCGGTAGCGGCCGCCGCTGTCAGGCCTCGTGAGCCGATGCAGTTCCGCCTTCCGATACACTTCTTATGACTCCTTTTGCAAAATTCGGAAATGCAATTAAAAAAAGCCTGCGTGAACGCAGGCTTTTGGACTTTCTGGCCTAATCCTCTGACTAGGCCGCCATGCGTACACTACCTCGACATCCGTCCATTAGGAACGATAGGCCCACCACTAGCACCAGTTCGCCTTCGGCCGAGCGCGCGGTGCCGGTGATGCCCTCGACGCTAATCGCGGTCATCGGTTTAATCACCAGGTCGGCAGTGCCGTCGACCGCTTCCACCGCCAGAATGTACGGCTGTGGTGCAGCGACAACAATACCCACCTTCTCGCGGCAGCTCTCGTAGCCCAGCGAATCGGCCAGCGAACGCACCGGCAACGGACGGCCCTGGTCTTTCAGCACCGGCGCGCCGCCCACTTCCATGAACACTTCCGGCAGCTCGACCACGCGCTGCACCACGGCCATCGGCAACGCCAGCGCGGCGCCCGAGGTCGAGACCAGCATGGTCGGCACGATCGACAGCTCGATCGGCAGGCGGATGGCGAACTTGGTGCCCTTGCCCAGCGCCGATTCGATGTGGATGGCGCCGCGGTTCTTCTCCACGGCGGTCTTCACCACGTCCATGCCGACGCCGCGGCCGGACACGCTGGACGCGACCTCCTTGGTCGAGAAACCCGGCAAGAATACCAGCTGGAAGCATTCGTCGTTGGTCAGCTGCACCGATTCCGAGATCAGGCCCTTTTGCTGGGCCTTGGTGCGCAGCACCACCGGATCCATGCCTTTGCCGTCGTCCTGCAGCACAATCATAACGCTATTTGCTTCCTGCCATGCTTTGAGCGAGATATAGGCCTTGGCCGGCTTGCCGGCGGCAAGGCGGTCCTCCGGCGATTCGACGCCGTGATCCAGCGAATTGCGCAGCATGTGCACCAGCGGATCGTACAGGCTGTCCACCACCACGCGGTCGACTTCGGTCTCCGCGCCTTCGATGGTCAGCTCGACGTCCTTGCCCAGGTCTTTCGCCAGTTCGCGCACCAGGCGCGGGAACTTCTGGAACAGGCGGCCGACCGGCTGCATGCGGGTCGCCAGCGTGGCGCGCTGCAGTTCGGTGGAGTAGCGCGAGGCGCGTTCCAGCGTTTCGGCCAGCGTCGCCATCAGGGTCTGGGCCTGGCCTTCGAACTTGAATTGCAGCAGGCGCTCCAGCAGCACGGCGGCCTGGTTGGCGGCCTGCACCGATTCGCCGGCCACTTCCAGCAGCGCGTCCAGCTTGACGGCGTCGACCCGGATCGATTCTTCCTTGGCCGGTGCGGCGTGCGGACGCTCTTCGCGTTTTTCGGCCGCTTCGCGCTTGGCGGGGCTGGCGGACGGCGCGGCCGCGTGCACGGCTGCCACGACGGCGGCCAGTTCGGCGGCCGGCAGCGGCGCCGTCGGCGCCTGCGCCTGCGCCACTGGCGCCGGAGCGGCTGCCGATGCGGCAGGCTTGGTGTAGCTACCGGCCGGCATCACGGCTTCGTACATGCCTTCCCAGTCCAGGCCGTCAGGCGACGGCGCCGCTTGCGTGCTGGCAGTGCCAGCACCAGCGGCCGGGGCCACGGCAGCGGCGGCCGGCGCAGGCGCCGGCGCGGCGGCCTTGGCGGCCGGCGCAGGCGCCGGCCCAGCGGTGGTCTTGCCTTCGATGGCGTCGGTCAGGATGACTTCCAGATCCTTGGGCATGGCGGACAGGCTGTCCGGCTCGGCGCCGTTGTTCAGTTCGGCCAGCTGGTCGGCCACGAAGCCCGACGCCTGCAGCGCCGCCTCGATCGCGATCGGCGTCACCGGCGCGGCGCCGGTGCGCAGCGCGTCAAACAAGTTCTCGGTCAAGTGACATGCCGCCACCATCGCCGGCAGGCCCATGAAACCGGCGCCGCCCTTGATGGTGTGGAAGGAGCGGAACACCGCATTCAATGTTTCTTTATTGTCCGGGTCGCGTTCGAGCCGCAGCAGATGCTCTTCAACGTTGACCGCAAGATCCATCGCCTCGACGACGAAATCCTTGAGCATATCGTCCATTAGAATCCCAGGTCAGCAAGCAGGTCGTCGACATTGTCCTGGTTCAGCGCTACGGCTGGAGCCGAAGGGCCGGTCATCAGGGACACCTCTTTTTGCGCGATTTTCTCGCGTACCGCCGGTGGTGCGTTGTCGCGCAGCAGTTCTGCCAGTTCGTGCTCCACCGTCTTGGTGATGGTCACGACTTTCTTGATCAGCTGGCCGGTGATGTCCTGGAAGTCCTGGGCCATCATGATTTCCAGCAGGCGGGCTTTTTCCGCTTCGGTGGCGACCGACACGGCGGCGGCGAACGCTTGCGAGTCGCCGGCCAGCTGCTTGAACTGGTCCAGGCTCAGCTTGCCTGCGAACAGGTCGGCCCAGCGGGTTTCCATTTCCTTGGATTTTTTCGACAGCACGTCCTGCTCCGGCATGCCTTCGTCCAGGGTGTTGAGCACCTTGTTGGCGGCTTGTTCGGTCAGGGTGGCGACGTATTCGAGGCGGTCCTGGGCGTCGTTAATCTGCGACGAGGCCTCGGTCAGCGCCTTGTCGTAGCCAAGTTCGCGCAGCGAATCGTGCAACAGGCGCACGATGCCGCCCAGGCGCTCGAACATCGGCTTGTCTTCACCGTCGGCGCCGGCTTCGGCCGCCGTCGCGGCGGGCGCGGCGGCTACCGGAGCCGGAGCGGGAACGGCGGGCGCTGCATCCGCAGGCCGCGCCGACGACACTTCGTCGAACAGGCTTTCCAGGTCATCCTCGGCGGAAGCAGGCGCTGGAGCGGGCGCTGCCGTCTTGCTCTGAGCAGACACTTCATCAAATAGTGCGTCGAAATCGTCAGCGGCGTTGGTCATAATCCCTGCTTCTCCATAATTTGTAAAATTGCTGCCCTAAACTTGCATGCTTGTGATGACGCTCGGCAATATAACGCTCTTACCCGAGTGTAGCAGGGCGCAGCCAGATTATTCAATCCCAGAGTCGGGTCGCCTGCCCTGCGCTCCGGGTCCAAGCCAAGTTTCGTTGTATTTGGAGATACTAACATTGGTTAGATAGACAAAACACGCCTTGAGACACAAAAGTAGTGCTCGTGTGCAAAAAAAGCGGGTAAAAAGTATGAAAGCCAACACGGGCGCCTCGGCGTAAAGCGCTTTCATTTGATAATCATCAAGTCTTTCCATACTAACAATAATGTAAATCGGGGCTACAATGAAGAGCAGCCAGCTGGTTTTAACAGGAGGTTCATCATGTACCGCAAAATCTTGATCACCACCGACGGCTCCGCCGTCTCCAGTAAAACCGCCTGCGCCGGGGTGGCCTTTGCCGAACAGATGAAGGCCGAAGTGCTGGTGCTGTTCGTCGCGCCCGACTACCAGTACCCGATCTACGTCGAAATCATCCCGCCCAGCTACCCCAGCGAGGACGAGTACCGCGCCGCGATGCTGCGCGCCGGCAAGGAACATACGCAGGACGTGGTCGATTCCTGCGCCAAGCGCGGCGTGCCGTGCGAGGCGCTGACGGCGTTTGCGGAAAGCGCGGCGCAAAAGATCGTCGATGTGGCGGAAAAACACCACTGCGACCTGATCTTCATGGGTTCGCATGGCCGCAGCGGCTGGGGCCAGCTGCTGCTGGGCAGCGTAACCAACAAGGTGTTGTCGCACGCCAAAACACCGGTGCTGGTGCACCGCTTGATCAAGGAGCCCGGCAGCAAATAAAACGCGGTCGAGATGCTTTTTGTAGTAAGATCACAAGATTAGTTCAAACACAATAATACTTACTTTTAATTACTTTTAATTACTTTTTCCCTCAAGCATCCCTATGATTCGAATTGTCATTGCCGACGACCACACCATCATGCGTGAGGGTCTCAAGCGCATCCTCGACGGCGCTCCCGACATCGACATCGTAGGCGAGGCCATCGATGGCTTCGAAGTCCTGGGCCATGTGCGCCAGGGCGGTTTCGACCTGCTGCTGCTGGACTTGTCCATGCCCGGCCGCAGCGGTGTCGACCTGATCCGCCAGATCAAGGCGGAAGCGCCCAAGCTCGCCATCCTGATCCTGACCATGCACGAAGAGGAACAGTACGCGGTGCGCGCCATCCGCGCCGGCGCCCAGGGCTACCTGACCAAGGAAAGCGCCGGCACCCAGCTGGTCGGCGCGATCCGCAAGGTCGCCTCCGGCCGTCCCTACATCAGCACCGAAGTGGCCGAGCAACTGGCGCTGAACATCATGATGCCCAACGAAAGCCTGTTGCATAAACAACTCTCGGACCGCGAGTTCGAGGTGTTTTCGCTATTGGTGGCCGGCAAGTCGATCACTGAAATCGCCAACAGCCTGCACCTGAGCGTCAAGACCGTCAGCACCCACAAGACCCGCATCATGCAGAAAATGGGCATGAGCTCGCTCTCGGAGATGGTGCAATATGCCGTGGCTCATCGTCTGTTGTCTCCCTTCAAGACCTGAATTCCCGTCCGTCGTTAGGACAACTCCTACATTGCTACGCTGCGTCCTACGCGCATATTCAGCCATTGCTGATATCTATCTCCCCCCCTCGTTGGCATACTGAAACCATACGATACATGCTGCACGGCTACAGACACGCAGCAAGATGCCGTGCGACACCACAACAGGAAACCAAGCAGCGCGGCACAGCCCATTTCCCGTCCTTTCGAAAAGCAATACCTGTACACAGGAGATCAACATGCTGCCTACGCAAACGTCTGAAATTCGCCCGGCCACCACTGCGACCATGCAGTCCTCGTCGATGGAGGCGGGCCGTCAGCGTCAGGGGCGGCTCTGGTCGAACCTGAAGGAAGTCTGCGATTTGCTGCACATCCCGGCGGCCTGTTCGGTCACCAACGAGGAACTGCTGTTCCAGCACGTGCAGTTCAAGACGGGCCAGCGCATCCACACCATCGGCCAGCCCTTCGACACGCTGTACATCGTCAACTCCGGCTTCCTGAAGACGGTGCTCATCGACGAATTCGGCAACGAACAGGTGCTCAGCTTCCCGATGAAGGGCGACATGCTGGGCGTGGACGGCATCCACACCCGCCACTACTCGTCCGAGGCGGTGGCCCTGTCCGACTGCGACCTGATCCTGCTGCCGTTCAAGAAGCTGACGGCGCTGGGCCGGGTCCACCTGGAGCTGGAAAACATGATGTACGGCGTCATGAGCCGCGAGCTGGTGCGCGAGCAAGCGATGATCGGCATGCTGGGCGCGCTCAGCGCCGAGGCGCGCGTGGCGCGCTTCCTGGTGGCGCTGGCCGAGCGCTTCGCCCAGATGGGCTATTCCAGCAAGCTGTTCAACCTGCGCATGACACGCCACGAAATCGGCAGCTACCTGGGCCTGACGCTGGAAACGGTCAGCCGCACGCTGTCGGCCTTCAACGAGATCGGCCTGATCAGCGTGGACCAGCGCACCATCGGCATCAAGGACCCGGAAGCGCTGAAAACCCTGCGCCGCCTGCCGCCCTCGCGCACCCGCGCCAAGCAGCTGGCGGCCGCCAAGACCAAGGGCGCCGAAAGCGACGCCCCGGCGCAATTGCTGGCGGCGCTGTGATGTAAGCGCCGCCCCCGCGCGCGAACCCAGCTTGGGCCCGGTCACTCCTGCCGGGCTCTTTTTTATGCCTTCCGCCAGCGCTGCAATCCCCGCCAAATAACGCTTGCATTCCTACCGTGCTTCCACAATAATAAATGCAAATGCGAATCATTCTTATTTAAAGGAGCCCCCAAGATGACCACCGCCCTGCCCGCCACTCCACCCGCCGTCACCGCCCACGCCGCGACCGTTGTCGCCGCACCGGCGATCGGCCCGGTCAAGCGCATCAGCAGCGCCAAGCTGATGGATGACGGCCGTGAAATCGAGATCGAGCATTCGGGCCGCATCTACCGCCTGCGCATCACCCAGCTCAACAAGCTGATCCTGACCGCCTGAGGTCCCCCAGGGCGCCGCCGCGCCCGTCCCGCCCGAGTAGCCAGCCGCAAGCCAGCCAGACTTCCTCATTGAAACCAGGAGCGTTTGATGGCCATAGACCGTAGCAATCCGATTTTTCTCGCCCCCTCCCATGGCCGACACAATCCAGAACTGATGCTGTCCGCCGTGCTGCATCTGATGTCGCATTACACGGCCGGCAGCGACGACGCCGGCGGCTGTGTCAAGCTGGCCTCGGTGATCGAGCGCCACCTGAAAGCGCTGGCCAGCCTGCCGGACCTGGCGCCGGTGCTCAGCGCCACCTGCCAGCAACTGTCCGAGCAGTGGGCCGGCGTGGTCGAGCGCCAACTGCCCACGCAGGAAAAGAGCAACTTCCTCAGCCGCATCATGGCGCGCGCGCGCGTCGCGCCGGCCACGATGTAAGGAGCGCCGCCATGTGCGACAAACACGATCCGCTGGCGGCCATCATCGCCGCCGCCATGCCGCAGGTGGCCGGCGCCCTGGCGCCCGCCACCACCGCGCCGCCGCGCCCCGCCGAACAGCAGGTGCTCAAGCCCGCCATCACCAGCGTCATGGCGGCGCCGCGGCCGCAAGAGCACACGCACGCCTCGCGCCGCCGCCGGCTGTGGGAACTGGGTCATGCCTGCCATTGCCCGCTGGTCGGCGTCGGTTTTCCGCTGGGCGTGCTGCGCAAGCTGGTCGACAAAGTCAGCTCGGGTGAGGTGCTGGCCAACGACTACGAAGTGCACGTCGGCGCCGTCACCGAGTGCGGCAGCCGCAACCGCCTGTCGGAGGCGCTGCAAAAGGAACTGGAGCGCCGCTACGCCGCCGTGCTGCTGCGCTTCCGCGCCGCCAGGAGCACCGCGCAGGTGGCCGGGATGTGGAACACGGCGGTCGCCAACGGCGACGTCGCCGGCGCCTTCTGGGCCGGCTTGACGCATCCGCGCTGCAACGCCGAACTGGAAGAACAGATGTGCCGCGACCTGCACATGGTGCAGCACCAGGCCGGTGCCTGCGTGCGCGCCGACCTCAACAAATTCAACGCCACGCTGGCCGACAACGCGCGCCTGACACATGACCTGGCCAAGGCCCAGCAACGCGCCGCCGCGGTGCTGGCCGACAAGAGCGCGGACGCCGAACAGCACGCGGCCCAGCTGATGCGGCAGCGCGCGCAGGCGGTCGGCAAGGACAGCATGATCGATGCGCTCAAGGCCGAGCTGGCGCAGCTGCGCGAGTCCATCCCCGGCCTGGAGAGCCGCGCCAAACTGGCCGAGCGGCTGGTGCAGATGGAGCAGCGCGAACGCGCCATGCGCAACCAGATCACCGAGCTGAAGCTGGAACTGGCGAAGTTGCAGACGGCGGCCGGACCGGCGCCGCTACAGGAGGAACCGCGCCCGGTCGTCGAACACGTGATGCGGATGCCGCTGAGCCTGAACGAGCGCGCGGTGCTGTGCGTGGGCGGGCGCAGCGGCAACGTCGCCACCTACCGCGAGCTGATCGAGCGCGAAGGCGCGCAGTTCGCCCACCACGACGGCGGCCTGGAGGACAACGCCAACCGCCTCGACGCCAGCCTGGCGGCGGCCGACCTGGTGATCTGCCAGACCGGCTGCATCAGCCACAGCGCCTACTGGCGGGTCAAGGATTACTGCAAGCGCACCGGCAAGCGCTGCGTGTTCATCGACAACCCCAGCATCTCCAGCCTGGCGCGCGGCCTGGAGCAAGCTGGCGCCGAATAAAAAAACCCCGACCAATACTACCGGTCAGGGTGTGCCGTGCGGATCAGCCCGGCATTCCCGCGAACGCGGGAATCCATGCTGTGCTTGCCCATAGGCGTTGCATGGGCTCCCGCCTTCGCGGGAGCGACGGTTACAACTTAGAAGGCCAGCGCGCCGGTCAGGTAGACGGTGCGGCCGATCTGGTCCGCGTAGCGCGGGTCGAAGCCGATCTGGTGGCCCGACGAAGCGCGCAGCGACAGCGGCGGCTCGCGGTCCAGCAGGTTTTTCACGCCCATGCGGATAGCCGCGGTCTTGCTCAGCGCCAGCTTGCCCTGGGGCTGAAGCCGATAGGCGCCAGGCCGTTGTTGAAGGTCACGCCGGCGTTGGCCGGTGCCGCCGCCGGGCTGGTGCGGTCGTAGATGTAGTGGTGGCCGTGGTAGTCGAACGGGATATAGGAGGTCGACGCGAACGAACGGTCGGTCGTCTTGACCGGGCTCTGTCCGTCGTGGCGGTAGGTCGCCAGGATGTTGTAGCGGTCTTCCTGCAGGTCGCCGAAGCCGTAGGTCAGGTTGGTGTCGTACGACTGGCCCGGACGGCCGCTGGCCGGCTGCGACCAGGTCGCGACGATGGTGCCGCCGTGGGCGTTTTTCTTCAGGATGAAGTTGATCACGCCGGCGATCGCATCCGAACCGTACAGGGCGGAGGCGCCGCCTTCCACGGCGATGCGCTTGATGCGCGAGCCGGTGATTTCAACCGTCATCAGAACAATCGGATTTGCACCGCATTGGTGCGTTGCAATAAAACGTCAATAAACGTCGCGCCGATAGCGTCCGGCGGCGGCCAGCTGGTCCAGCGCGTCGCGGCCCAAGGCGGCGGCCAGCGCGGCGTCGACGCCGGCCGCCATGCCGTCCAGGCTGCCGCAGACGTAGATCGCGGCGCCGGCCGCGACCCAGGCCCGCACCTCGTCCGCCTGCTCGGCCAGACTGTCCTGCACGTAGCGGCGCGCGGGCTGGTCGCGCGAGAACACCATGTCCAGTTTTTCCAGACTGGCGTGCAGCTGCCAGGCCGCCAGTTCGTCGCGATAGTGGTAGTCGTGGGCTTCGTTGCGCTCGCCGAACAGCAGCCAGTTGCGGGCCCGCCCGGACGCCGTGCGCGCCTTCAGGTGGCCGCGCAGGCCGGCGATGCCGCTGCCGTTGCCGATCAGGATCAGCGGCCGCTGCGCGTTGTCTTCCAGGCGGAAGCGGCGGTGCTGGCGCAGACGCAGCTGGACCGCCTGGCCGAGCGCGGCCTGCCGCGTCAGCCAGCCGGAGGCGGCGCCGTGGCTGCCGTCTGCATGCGTATGCAGGCGCACCAGCAACTGCACGCGGCCGTCGGCCGGCATCGAGGCGATCGAGTATTCACGGGCGCGTTCGGGATCGGACGGCGCCGACACCTGCACCAGGTCGCCGGACTCCCAGGCCGGCAGCGCGCCATCCAGCGGTTCCAGTTCCAGGTGGTAGAGCGGCGCGCCGGCGCTGCCCGGATTGAGCAGCCGGCGTTCGGCCAGCCGCCAGTCAGCGAAGGCCGGCGCGCTCCAGTCCGGCGCGTCGCTGGTGCCGGCCAGATGGCTGAGCTGCTGGCGCCAGGCACCGATGGCCTCGGCCGAGCTGCGGTTGACCTCGATGCGCGGGAACAGGCTTTGCGCCCCCTGCGCCTGCAGCCACTGGTCCAGCGCGCGGCCGAAGCCGCAGAACTGGCCGTAGGCGCTGTCGCCCAGCGCCAGCACGGCGTAGTGCAGTCGCGGCAGCGCCAGGCTGTCGGTCATCAGGCGGCCGGCGAAGGCGGCGGCGGCGTCCGGCGCATCGCCCTCGCCGTAGGTGCTGACCAGGAACAGGATGCGCTCGGCGCGTTGCAAATCGTCGGCGCGCAGTTCGGATAGCTCGCTCATCTGCGCGGCGATGCCGGCCAGCCGCAGGGTCGCCAGCGTCTGCGCGGCCAGTTGCTCGGCGTTGCCGGTCTGGCTGGCGTAGGCGACGATCCAGCCGGGGGTGGCGGCCGCTTCGGCCCTGGCGCGCTGCGCGGCCGCGCGCTTGCGGCGCGTGCGCAGGTAGGGCGCCAGGCAGACCAGCGCATAGCTGATGGCCAGGCTGGCGACCAGCATCAATCGGGTGGGGTCCTTGGTCCAGATCATTCGTCGAGCATGCTGCGTAAATGGGTACTCATGTGTTCGGTGAAGCCGCCGTCGCGCCGGCGGGCGACCAAGCGCACCGCCAGCCCTTGTTGCTCGGCCAGGCGCAGGCCGTGCTCGCAGCCCAGCACCGTCAGCGCGGTGGACCAGGCGTCGGCCGCCATGCATTGCGGATGGACCACGGTGACCGAGGCCAGGTCATTGGCGATCGGCATGCCACTGCGCGGGTCGATGGTGTGCGAATAGCGCCGGCCGTCCAGCTCGAAATAGCGGCGGTAGTCGCCCGAGGTCGCCACCGACAGGCCATGCAGCGCCAGCACCAGTTCCTCCGGCTGCGGCGCGGCGTGGTCGGCGCCGTCGGCCACCTGCTCCAGCGCCACCCACCACGGCTGGCCGTCCGGCTTGACGCCGGCGCCGCGCAGCTCGCCGCCGACTTCGACCAGGCAATGCGCGTAGCCCTGTGCCTTCAAAAAAAACGCCAGCCGGTCCACGCTGTAGCCCTTGGCCACGGCCGACAGATCGAGCTGCACGCCGCCCGGCTGCAGGGCGCGGCGGCCTTCCCGTTCCAGCAGCACGGGTCGCGACGCCAGCGACGCCAGCGCCGCGCTGATTTCCGAAGCCGACGGCGGCGCGAAATCCGGCTGGTCGAACCTGCCGTGCGGGCCGAAGCCCCACAGGTTGACCAGCGCGCCGGCGCAGGGATCGTAGGCGCCTCCCGACGCGCGGGCCACGTCCAGCGCAAACGCCAGCACGTCGAAAAACGCCGGCGGCAACCGCCGCCAGCTGCCCGCCTCGGCGCGGTTGAAACGGCCGAGGTCGGAGTCGCTTTCCCAGTGGCTCATCTCGGCCACCACCGCGTCCAGCTGCTGCTGCAGCCCTTGCTGCAGCTGGGCGCACGCATCCTCCGGCGCGGCCACCAGCCGCACCGACCAACGGGTACCCATGCTGCGCCCGCCGAAATCGCGGATCACGCCGCCGGCGGGGGCCGGCTCGTCGGCGACGACATGGGGCAGCAATACACGGCGCATGGCGAGCGTACTGCGCCTTATTGCGGCAGGATTTCCACCGTCGCCGCATAGCTGACGCGGCGTGGCGGCATCTGCGGCGGCTGGCCCGGCGCTTGCGGCGCGGCGGCCGGCCAGGCGCTGCTGACCAGGTACATGCCCGCGGCCGGCAGCTCGAACGTCGCCTCGCCGTTGGCGTCGGTGTTCTTGCGCAGCTCGCCCAGGGTGCCGCGATAGCGCACGCCGCCGGGGATCAGGCTGAAGCCCTGGTTGGCGGCCGGCTTGCCGTCCAGCAGGAAGCGCCAGGTGGCCTTCTCGCCCGCGCGCATATCGTTCGGGTGCGTCACCGGCACCAGTTCCAGGCCGACGCCGGTCGGCTTGAACACCGCCAGGTCCGGCCTGCCGGTCGAGACGAAGGTTTCCAGGCGGCTGTGCATGCGCGTCAGCCTGACATCGCTCGCATCGGCCGGCACGTCCTTGGCCAGCGTTTCCTCGCTGCTGCGGAAACGCTTCATTTCGCCTTCCCTGTTCTTGTAGCGGCCCATCACGCCCTGCGTCACCAGCGCGATCTTGTAGGTGCCGGGTTTCGGCAGCTTGAGGTCGAAGGTGTTGCGCAGCTTGCCCTTGTTGACGTTTTCCATGGCCAGCTTGCCGCCGTCCGGGCCGGTGATGACGATGCCGTCCAGCTTGAGCGGCTGGTGGTCGATATCGAACAGGCCTTCGGAAATGGCGGCGTCCACGGTCAGCCAGGCTTCCTTGCCTTCGACGATGGTCGACGACGGCAGCAGCCACGGCTTGTGCGCCTGGGCGTTCAGCGATACGGCCGACAGGCCGGCCAGCGCCACGGCGATCAACGATTTATACAGTTTCATGAACAGCCTTAAGGTTTGAGTTGTACCACCACAGCGCCCAGTTCTTCCTTGCCCTGGCCGCTCACGTTCTGCGCCGACTTCGGCGGCCACTGCAGCGGCACCTTGACCGCCTCGCGGCCGCCGGCTTCGCGCGCCGCCTCCACCACCAGCGTGTATTGTCCGGCCGGCAGCTTGTCCAGCGCCGCCTTCGCGCCAGGGAAGGTCAGCGTCTGCTCGCCCGGCGCCTTGGTCGCGCCGCTGACGCCGTCCATCGGCATTGCCACGTCGCGGCCGCTCTTGCGCCACCACTGGCGCACATCCTTGAGCCACTTGCTGCCGGCGTTGTCCTTCTTCTTGACGTCGTACAGCACGGCCAGGTTGGCGACCACTTTCTGGTCGGCGTTCTCCAGCCACGCGGCGATGTAGGGACGGTGGTATTCAGCCACGTTCAGTTGCGGCACTTCGAGTTTGAGCGCCAGCTCGGCGCCCATGGCCGTGGCGCTGGCCAGCGGCAGACTGAGGGCGATGGAATAACGTAATTTCATGGAGTGCCTGTGGTGAGTTTAATGAATGAACAGCAGCGCAATGACAAAAGGAATCAGGATGCCCAGGCCCACCATCGGCCAGGTGAACGGCCGGTTGGCCGCGTGGAATTTCAGGATCAGCAAGCCGGTGACGCAGAACACCAGGCAGGCGCCGGCAAAGATGTCGATGAACCAGTTCCAGGCGCTGCCGGTGTTGCGGCCCTTGTGCACGTCGTTGAGCCAGGAGATCCAGCCGCGGTCGGTATCTTCGAATTCGGCGGCGCCGTCCTCCAGCGCGATGCGCACCCAGGCGTCGCCGCCGGCCTTGGGCAGCGGCAGGTAGACCTCATCGGCGGCCCACTCGGCGACGCGACCGCCGGCCTGTATCTTCCAGGTGTCGCGCAGCCATTGCTCGGCGGCGGCCGGCAGCGGCTGCCTGGCGCCGTCGTGGCCGGCGGCGTAGGCGCGCAGCTGCGCCGTCAGCGCGGCCGGCGCGGTCGCCTGCTGGCGCACGACGGCCGGCTTGGCCTCGATCTGCGACGAATGGTTGAGCGTGATGCCGGTAATGCTGAACAAGAACATGCCCATCAAGCACATCGCCGAACTGACCCAATGCCATTGGTGCAGATGCTTGAGCCATATGGCACGGCTGGCGTTGCGGGCGGAGGCTGCGGCTTGGGCGCTCAAGGGCTATCCTTCAATCGGTGAAAAGTAGATGATAATGATTATCATTTGCAAAGTCAACCGCCAGCATGTATCGCCAATGTAAAGCTAGGTGAGGTCACGCACAGTGCTCTCCCAGCTATACGGCTATGGTGGAACATAACGCTGTCCACCATCTTCACGGAGGCGCATCATGCCACTCTACAATCAGGAACAAATCGCCACGCTGGCCGCCAAGATCAAGGATGTGCGCTTCGGCATGTTCACCACTTGCGACGACGAGAACGCGCTCAGCAGCCGCCCGCTGACGCCGCAGCAACTCGACAACGAAGGCAATATGTGGTTTTTCACGGCGGACGATGCCGACTTTACCGCCGCCATGCAGCGCCACCCAGGTGTCAACATCAGTTTTTGCAATCCGGCGGAGCACCTGTACCTGTCGGTGTCCGGGCAGGCCAGCCTGGTGAAGGACCGCGCCAAGGCGCGCGAGCTGTGGCGCCCGATGACGCGCAGCTGGTTTCCCGGCGGCCTGGACGATCCGCACCTGGCGTTGATACGGGTGCGCATCCAGTCCGCCGAATATTGGGATGCCGGCGCCAGCAGGATGAAGCAGCTGTTCGAGCTGGCCAGCGCCGCCATCGGCGGCCGCACGCCGCAGCAGACGGGGCCGCATACGACGATCTGCCTGTAGCGGATACGTCATTCCCGCGCACGCGGAAATCCATACGCCGCCTGCTGCAGATGCGCAGTATGGATTCCCGCTTTCGCGGGAATGACGAACGCCGCCCGCACGGAAACCTGCGCGGGCGGCCAACTACCTGTCAGCGCTTAGGACTTGGAGCTGGAACCGCTCGACGATCCCGAACGGCTGGAGCCGCTGCGACCGCCCTTGCTGTTGTCGTCCTCGTCGTCCTTGCTGCCGCTCTGCGATGCGCTGCCCGGTGTGCTGCTCTGGCTGCTACGCGCATCGTTCTTGTGGCTCATGCTGCCGGCGCGGCGCGCTTCTTCCGAAGTGAACTCGTGCGCCGTGCCTTTCTCGTGGGCCGCCCGACCGCCTTCGGCCGCGATCTCACGCTGCTGTTCCGGGTCCATGGACGCGAAGCCGCGCTTGCTCGTGTCCTTCTGCTGGCTGCCCGACTTGTCGCCCTGCTTGCTGCCCTGGTCATTGCCTTGGTTGGAAGTTGCCATGATGGTCTCCTCGTAAAAACTACCGCTAACTGATCCTGCTTGCTACACAGGAGTAGCCATCGTAGTGCACGACCCAGCCGCACAATATAGGACGCTTGCAGGCAGCGACGTAGGACCATTCCTTGTACCAGTTGGTATGCCTAACCGAATGTCCCTCACCACGGCGCCGGTTCAGACGCAATCGATGAATTCCGTCATGAGGCACAGCTTGTCGTTCACCTCCTGATTGATGATGACCTGCTCCTCGCCCACCATCAGCATGGCCTGGATCTCCGGCGACAGCCTTGGCGGCCCGTATGGCACTGCTTTTTCTCCGTTGGACGATATTCTCGGTTTCCCCTGACGCGGCAAGACGGCGCTTTTTTTTCTGGTCGACATATGTTATCCGTTTTCGATGGTCAACAAACGCGCGCGGCGCGTGGGCCGCAGCGCACTGCCTCCAAGAGTAGCGCGAGCCGCGCGCGCGCGCCATCGGAGGCTGCCTACAACGAACGTAGGAGTGTTTCGGAAAACGGCTAGGAGTCGCTCATCAGGAGTTGAGTCCCTTCATGCCTTCCTGCGGATAGCGCGCGCCGGCGGCGATGCCGGGCGGCAGCGCCGCGCCGATGCGGGCCAGCTCCTCCGCGCTGAGCTGCACGCGCAGCGCGCCCAGGTTCTCCAGCAGGTAAGGGATGCGCTTGGTTCCAGGGATGGGGACGACGTCGTCGCCCTGTGCCAGCAACCAGGCCAGCGCCAGCTGGGCCGGCGTGCAGCCCTTGGCGCCGGCGATCTCGCGCACGATGTCGACGATGCGCTGGTTGGCGGCCCGGTTTTCCTCGGCAAAGCGCGGGCTGAGCTTGCGGAAATCGCCCGCTTCCAGCGGCGCCGCCTTGCCGGTCAGGAAGCCGCGGCCCAGCGGGCTGTAGGCGCAGAACGCGGCGCCGACGTCGCGGCAGGCTTGCAGCACGCCGTCTTCCGGGTCGCGCGTCCACAGCGAGTATTCGCTTTGCACGGCGGCCACCGGATGCACGGCGGCGGCGCGGCGCAAGGTGGCGGGCGATACTTCGCACAGGCCGATGGCGCCGATCTTGCCCTCGCGGACCAGTTGCGCCAGGGCTTCCATCGACTCTTCCAGCGGGGTTTCCGCCAGGTTCAAACGGTGTATATAGTATAAATCGATATGCTCGATATCGAGCCGGCGCAGCGAAGCTACGCAGGCCGCGCGGATGTAGGCCGGCGAATTGTCGATGCGGCGCTCGTAGTTGCCGGCCTTGCGCACCAGGCCGAACTTGGTGGCCAGCGTCACGTGCTCGCGCTTGCCGCGCAGGAAGCGGCCCAGCAGCTCTTCGTTGTGGCCGACGCCATACGAATCGGCGGTGTCGAACAGCGTCACGCCCGCCTCGTAGGCGGCCTCCAGCGTGGCCAGCGATTGCGCGTCGTCGGTGGCGCCGTAGAACTCCGACATGCCCATGCAGCCAAAACCCAAACCCGATAATTTCTTCATGCTGAACTCCGTTGTTGGTCTATGGGGGCGAGTCTAGCCACTGTGCGCGGCAGGCGGAATGTGCAAAATCGTGATACCTTTTCAGTATCATGAGAAGACTCGATACCAACGCCTTGCAGATGTTCGTCGCCGTCGCGCAATGCCTGAACTTCCGCCAGGCCGCCGAGCAGCTGCACATGACGCAGCCGCCGTTGAGCCGCGCGGTGCGGCAGATGGAAGAGCGCCTCGGCGTCCAGCTGTTCGAGCGCGACACCCAGCACGTGGCGCTGACGCCGGCCGCCGCCGAGCTGCTGCCGCGCGCGCTGCGCATCCTGGCGCTGCTGGACGAAGCCGAGCAGGCGCTGCAAACACGCCAGCCCGCCGCGCGGCTGCGGCTGGGCATGACGTCGTCGATGGAGACCGACCTGTACCGCGCTTTCACCGACGGCGTCTCGGCAGAACTCGGCAGTGGCGCCGGGGCGGCGCTCGACACCGTGTTCGACGCCTCGCCGCGGCTGGTGGCGCGGCTGCGTGCGCGGCGGCTGGACGCGGCCATCATCGCGCTGCCGACCAAGACCTTCGAGCTGCCGGTGCTGCAACTTGGAAAACAGCCGACCCTGGTGGCGCTGTCGAGCCGCCATCCGCTGGCCAAGCGCCGCAGCCTGGCGCTGGCCGACCTGCGAGACCAGCCGGTGTACTGGTTCGAGCGGGCCCGCCAGCCGGCCTTCTTCGACCACAGCCACGCGGTGTTCCGCAAGCACGGCTTCGCGCCGCGCTTCCTGCTGGAGCCGCACGACCATCACGTGCTGCTGAGCGACGTCGCGGCTGGCAAGGGCATGGCGCTGTTGCCGGCCTCGTTCGCAGCGGTCAGCCGCAGCGGCGTGTCCTACCGCAAGCTGAAGGAGGGCGACGAACTGGCCGCCGGCCTGGGCCTGATCGTCGCCGAAGGCCATCCGGCCGCCGCCCTGCTGCGCCGGCTGGCGAGCGCAACCTTGGGCTGAGCGGCAGCGCGCCTGCGCCGAAATTGCCACAATATCGGCTACCATATCGTCCTGGAAAATTTTTCTTAAAAGATCATCATGACTTTCACCCTCAGCGACACCGCCTACGGCACCGACACTCCCGAAGCCAAGTTGGCCATGTTCGACGACCTGCGCCCGCAGCTGACCGGCCTGGTCCACGGCGAAAGCGACCTGATCGCCAACACCGCCAACTTCAGCTCGCTGGTATTCAACAGCATGCCGGGCCTGAACTGGGCCGGTTTTTACTTCCTCAGGGACGACGAGCTGGTGCTGGGACCGTTCCAGGGCAAGCCGGCCTGCATCCGCATCAAGAAGGGGCGCGGCGTCTGCGGCACCACCGTGGTCGAAGGCAAGTCCATCGTCGTGGCGGACGTGCACGCCTTCCCCGGCCACATCGCCTGCGACGTCAACTCGCGTTCCGAGCTGGTGGTGCCGGTGCGCGGCGTGGACGGCGAGATCGTCGGCGTGTTCGACCTCGACAGCCCGCTGCCGAACCGTTTCGACCAGACCGACGCCGACGGCATCGAAGCCCTGGTCAAGATCCTCGAAGCCACGCTGGCCTGACACGTCATACCCGCGCAGGCGGGTATCCATACCGAGCCGGCAGGTACCCGGCCTGTGGGTTCCCGCTGGCGCGGGAACGACAACTATTTTTTTTGCTTGCCAACAGACCGACCGGTCTGTACAGTACACCGATGACCACACCACCTACCCGAGACCGGCTGATCCGCGCCATGGGCAACGCCTTGCAGCACAAGGGCTTGCACGGCGTCGGCCTGAGCGAAATCCTGGCCGCCGCCGCCACGCCCAAGGGCGGCCTGTACCACCACTTCCCCGGCGGCAAGACCGAGCTGGCGGTGGCGGCCATCGAACAGCAGGTGGCCGATCTGTGCGCCCTGCTCGACAAACTGCTGCCCGGCGCCGATCCGGTGGCGGCGCTGCAGCTGTGGATCGCCCGCGCCCAGCAGGGACTGGCCGCCAGCGGCTTCCAGCGCGGCTGTCCGCTGGCCACGGTGGCGCTGGAATCGTCGGCGCAGGACGTCGCCATCCGCCAGGCGCTGGCCGCCGGCTTTGCCGCCATCCGCGCCCGCCTGGCGCTCGCCTTCGAAGCCTCGGGCAGGATCGCCAACGCCGCCGGCCTGGCCGCGCTGATCGTGGCCGCCTATGAAGGCGCGCTGCTGCAAGCGCGCGTGGCCGGCAGCGTGGCGCCGATGGAACTGGTGGGCGCCACCCTGTTCCCGCTGCTGCGCGCCCAACTACAAGGACCCCGCAATGACCAAGCAAGCAACTGAGCAGCTCACCCTCCACGCGGCCGACGGCTACCCCCTGGCCGCCACGCTCTACCCCGCCGCCGGCGCCACGCTGGCCCACCTGGTCGTGGCCAACGCCACCGGCGTGCCGCAAGGCTATTACCGCCGCTTCGCCGAGTTCGCCGCCGCGCGCGGCTACCGCGTGCTGACCCTGGACTATCGCGGCATCGGCCTGTCCAAGCCGGCCACCCTGAAGGGCTACGCCGTGGATTTCCTGGACTGGGGCCGGCTCGACCTGGCCGCCGCCGTCGAGCACATGGCCAGCGACAACGTGCCGCTGCTGCTGGTCGGCCACTCGTATGGCGGCCACGCGCTCGGGCTGCTGCCCAACCAGCACAAGATCGCCGCCAGCTATCTGTTCGGCACCAGCGCCGGCTGGCACGGCTGGATGCCGCCGCTGGAACGGGCCAAGGTCTGGTTCACCTGGAATGTGCTCGGCCCGCTGCTGACGGGCTGGCACGGCTATCTGGCGTGGAGCAAGCTGGGCATGGGCGAAGACTTGCCGCTCAGTGTATACCGGCAATGGAAAAACTGGTGCCGCTACCCGCACTACTTCTTCGACGATCCCAAGATGACGGGCATCCGCGGCAGCTACGACCGGGTGCGCACGCCGGTGCTGGCGATCAACTCGCTGGACGACCTGTGGGCCGGCCCCTCCTCGCGCGACGCCTTCATGGCCGGCTACCGCAACGCCCGCGTCACCCGCGTGACCATCGACCCGGCCCGCGCCGGCATCGGCGCCATCGGCCACATGGGCTACTTCAGGGCCAGGGCGCAGCCGCTGTGGGAAGACGCGCTGGCCTGGTTTCAGACCGAGCTGAGCTCCGCGACGAAGTCGTAGGCATCGCCGCGGAAATACGAGCGGCAAAACTCCACCACCCGGCCGTCGGACAGGAAACCCAGCCGTTCGACGGCCAGCCCCGCATCCGCCTCGCGCGCCTCCAGCAGGCGCGCCTGTTCCGCGCTCAACAGCAGGGCCGAGAGCCGCTGCAAGGCCCGCACCGGCCGGTTGCCGCAGCGGTTCAGCGCCTCGTACATCGATTTATCCACCGACTCCGGCGACGGCAGGCAGTCGGCCGGCACGGTGGCGTATTCCACGCACATCGGCGTGCCGTCGGCGTGGCGGATGCGGTGGAAGCGGAACACCCGGTCGCCCGGACTGAGGCGCAGCCGCGCCGCCTCCTCGCTGCTGGCGCCGCCGGCGCTACGGTCCAGCCAGGTACTGCTGGACCGCCGGCCGCGCGCCCGCATGTCCTCCGAAAATGAACTGAGCTTGGAAAAATTCTGCTCGATGCGGCTGTGATTGATGAAGTTGCCCGAGCCGGGACGCCGCACCAGCAAGCCTTCCGCCACCAGCCCGTCGAGCGCCTTGCGCACCGTCAGCCGCGATACGTTCAAATCGCTGGCCAGCTTGCGCTCCGGCGGCAGGGCGTCGTCCGGCAGCAGCACGCGCTGGGCGATGGCCTCGCGCAAGGCGCGCTGTAGCTGGTGATACAGCGGCAGGCTGCTGGTGTCGCTGAGCACTTTCATGATGTTGGTCAATGTCACCATACGATTCCCTTTGCCATGCAATAGTACCAATTAAGTACCAAAAATTGACGGTCGTCTTGAAGTATTTTTAACATTTCGCACCAAACAGGTGAATATTAAGCGATATTTTGTCTAAAAAACACCACAACCTCGCAATTTTTCACAACTGGTAGCGCTTTGGTATCATTGTTTACAGTATATTGGCATCGAACTGGTTTGGTTGTTTGGTTTGCAAGGGGGAATCTTGCGAGAGATTCATCATCACAAGAAGTGAACAGGCCCGTCCTGGGCAATTTTGGAGATTTGCAATGACGTTTCGACAGCACGCAGCAAGCACCACCAACTCGGCCCGCACCGGCCTGACACCGATCGCCGCCGCAGTCGGCATGATGATCGCCGCCGCCGTCTGCGCAATGCCGGCCATGGCGCAACAGGCGACGCCGCCTGCCGACGCCCCCGCCGCCATCGTGACTGTCTCGGGCGTACGCGCCGCCCTGGAACAGTCGCTCAAGCAAAAACGCAATGCCGACTCGGTGGTCGAAGTGGTGACCGCGGAAGACATCGGCAAGATGCCGGACAAGAACGTCGCCGACGCCATCCAGCGCCTGCCCGGCGTGAACATCCAGTCGTCGGCCGGCGGCGAAGGCGGCTTCGGCGAGAACGACCGCGTCAGCCTGCGCGGCACCAGCCCGTCCCTGCAGCAAACCCTGTTCAACGGCCACGCCATCAGCACCGGCGACTGGTTCGTGCTGAACCAGTTCGGCGGCAACGTCGGCCGTTCCAGCAGCTTCTCGCTGCTGCCGTCCGAACTGGTCAGCTCGGTCGTGGTGCACAAATCGCAGACCGCCGACCTGGTCGAAGGCGGCGTCTCCGGCGCCATCGACGTCATCACCCGCCGTCCGCTGGAGTTCAAGAAGGCGCTGACCTTGGAAGCGTCGGTGCAGGCGGTGTACAACGACTTGTCCAGCAAGACCGAGCCGCAGTTCTCCAGCCTGTTCGCGTGGAAGAACGACAGCAACACCGCTGGCGTGCTGGTGCAGGCCTTCTCCGAAAAAACCAGCGTGCGCCGCGACGGCCAGGAAATCCTCGGCTACGCCAAGGTGGGCGCGGACAGCGCGGCCGCCAAGGCCAATCCGGCGCTGGCAGGCCTGAGCGTGCCGACCTTCATCGGCGCCTCGCTGTTCGAGCAAAAGAAAAAACGCGAAGGCGGCGCCTTCGACGTCGAGTTCAAGCCATCGAAGGAACTGACCCTGGACGTCAATGGCTTCTACTCCAAGCTGAGCGCACCGCACCAGAACACCAACTGGCTGGCGGCGCCGGCCAACTCCTTCAACCGCGACAACCTGCTGCCGACCGGCGTCACCACCAAGGGCGGCACCGTCACCGGCGCCACCTTCGCCAGCAATTCTGGCGAGGTCGACAACATCTACCGTCCCGACGCCGGCGGCGAAGCCTATTACGCCGACTTCAATTTCCGCTACCGCGCCACGCAGGACCTGACCTTCAGCGGCAAGGCCGGCCTGACCCACGGCGAAGGCTGGGACCACGGCGACGTCTACTACCAGAACAACGTCAACGGCGGCATGAGCTACCAGTTGAACGGCCTGAGTCCGGCCAACGTCTCCTATCCGGGCGGCGTGACCACCAAGCCCGGCAGCACCGCCTGGGCCGGCGGCGGCGAGGCGCAGTCGATCGACAAGGAACACTACGCCCAGCTCGACGGCGACCTGCGCATCAGCGAAGGCGTGCTCGATTCGATCAAGTTCGGCGCGCGCTTCACCGACCACAAACGCAGCGCCGAGCATCCGCTGGAAACCCGTCCGGGTCCGCTGGGCTTCAGCAATCCTGGGCCGGCCTGGAACGGCGAGCAGTATCCAAGCGACTTCGCCTCCAACCTGGGCGGCAAGCTGTCGTCGGCCTACTTCCGCTACGACGGCGCGGCGCTCGGCGCCTGGGGCGCGGTGCCGGGCAACCGCCTGCTCGACTTCGTGGTGCGCCACAACTGGACCGATGAATTCAAGGTCAATGAAAAAACCACCGCGCTCTACGGCATGGCCAACCTGGCCGGCGACAGCTGGAGCGGCAACGCCGGCGTGCGCGCCGTGCGCACCAAACAAACCTCGATCGTCAACCTGGCCGGCGGTTCCGCGCCGATCACCGGCTCGGCCTTCGGTCCGTACACCCCGACCGCGTTCGAACGCACCTACAACGACGTGCTGCCGAGCGCGAACATCAAGTTCGACGTCGACCGCGACCTGGTGGTGCGCGCGGCGGTGGCACGGGCGATGTCGCGTCCCGACTACAGCGCGCTGGGCGGCTCGGTCTCGCTGAACGACGACGCCCTCAGCGGCAGCGGCGGCAACGCCAAGCTCGATCCGGTGCGCTCCAACAATGCGGAAGTGAGCGCCGAATGGTACTTCGCGCCGAAATCCTCGCTGTCGGCCGGCCTGTTCTACATGGACCTGGTGTCGGTGGTGGCGCAAGGCACCACCTCCGGCACCTACTTCAACAACAAGCAGAACAAGCAGACCGTGTACCAGATCACGTCGCCGTTCAACACCAGCGGCAAGAACAAGGGCGTGGAGCTGAGCTACCAGCAGCCGCTGTTCAGCAGCTTCGGCGTGCTGGCCAACTACACCTACGCCGATGGCAAGCTGGCCGACGGCAGCGAGCTGCTGAACTCCTCGAAGAGCACCTACAACATCACCGGCTTCTACGAGGACGCCAAGTTCAGCGCCCGCCTGGCGTACAACTACCGCTCCAGCTACAAGGCCGGCGTGGACCGTGGCGCCAGCCAGCACGTGAAGGGCGCGGGCAACCTGGCGGGCTCGTTGAACTACAAGATCAACGAACAGCTGACGATCACCTTCGACGCGCTGAACCTGACCAACACCACCATCAAGATGTACGCGGAAACGCCCGACCAGCCGCGCGCGTTCTACTCGAACGGCCGCACCTTCTACCTGGGTCTGCGCGCCAAACTGTAATCGCAGGGCTGTAACGAGGTTGTTGTACCAAGGTTTGCTGGCCCTTTACTCCCGTGGGGGCCAGCTTTTTTTATTGGGCGGCGGCGCGCGCCAGCAGCAAAGTGCGCTCGCGCTGGTTCTGCGTCAACCGCGCGGCCCGTTCGAATTCGTGGCGCGCTTCGTCATGCCGTCCCAGCTTGGACAGGAAGTCGCCGCGCACGCTGGGCAGCAGGTGGTAGTTCTTCAGCGCCGCCACATCCATCAAGCCATCCACCACTTCCAGGCCCGCCGCCGGCCCGAAGGCCATCGCCAGCGCCACCGCGCGGTTCAGCTCCACCACCGGCGACGGCGTCAGCTGCGCCAGCGCGTCGTACAGCGCGGCGATGCGCTGCCAGTCGGTGTCGGCCGCCAGCCGCGCGCGCGCGTGGCAGGCCGCGATCGCCGCCTGCACGCCGTAGGAGCCCAGTCCGCGCCCGGTTTGCTCGGCGCGCGCCAGCGCCGCCAGGCCGCGCCGTATCAGCAGCTGGTCCCAGCGCGCGCGGTCCTGCTCGAGCAGCAGGATGGGCTCGCCCTTCGGCCCGACGCGGGCGCGGGCGCGCGAGGACTGGATCTCCATCAGCGCCACCAGGCCGTGCACCTCCGGCTCGTCCGGCGCCAGCTCGGCCAGGATGCGGCCCAGCCGCAGCGCTTCCTCGCACAATGCCGGCCGCATCCAGTCGGCGCCGGCGCTGGCGGAATAGCCTTCGTTGTAGATCAGGTAGATCACTTGCAGCACCGACGCCAGCCGCTCCACCAGCTCGTGCGCGCGCGGCGCCTCGAACGGCACCTTGGCCTCGGCCAGCGTGCGCTTGGCGCGCACGATGCGCTGCGCCACCGTCGCTTCCGGCACCAGGAAGGCGCGGGCGATTTCCTCGGTGCTCAGGCCGCCCAGCATGCGCAGGGTCAGCGCCACCCGGCCGTCGGTCGGCAGCACCGGGTGGCAGGCCACGAACACCAGCCGCAGCAGGTCGTCGCCGATGTCGTTTTCCAGCGCGTCGGCCACGGCCGCGTCGAGGTTGGGGGCGGCGTCCTGCAGCACGCCTTCGATTTCGTAGGTGAGCTCGGCTTCCTTGTCCTGGTGCAGCTGGCGGCGCCGCAGCACGTCCAGCGCGCGGTTCTTGGCGACCGTGGTCAGCCACGCGGCCGGCTGCTCCGGCACGCCGGTTTGCGGCCAGCGCTCCAGCGCCATCACCAGCGCGTCCTGCGCCAGCTCCTCGGCCTGGCCGACGTCGCGCAGCATGCGCGCCAGCACGGCGATGATCTTGGCGGATTCCATCCGCCATACCGCCTCGACGATCCTGGGGACGTCAGCCGCCACGGGCTTTCTTCCTGAAGGCCTCGCGCAGGCCGGACTCCAGCAGCTCGGCGCGCAGGCGCTCTTCGGCCGCGCGCATCTCCGGCGTGAATTCCTGGTGGGCGATGCGCTCGCAGGCTTCGCGGATCTCCAGCGTCAGGTCGCCGGGGCTCGGGTAGGGATAGGTCTTGGCCCAGGCGATGGCGTCGTCGAGCGAGGCCGCCTGCACCATCCAGTAGCCGGCGATCAGTTCCTTGACTTCGGCGAACGGGCCGTCGACCACCGAGGTCTTCGCATTGGCGAAGTGGATGCGGGTGGCGGAGGCGCTGGCCATCAGCCCCTCGCCGGCCAGCAGCACGCCCTGCTGCACGCCCGCTTCGTTGAAGGCGTTCATGACGTCGATGATTTCCTTCGGCGGCACCAGGTCGGCCTCCAGGTCGGCGTCGGAACGGATGAAGATCACATAGCGCGTCAAGGCTAGGTCGCGGCGCGGCAGCGTGCCGGCCGCCGTGCCGCGCTCGTCGAAGCCGAGGCAGTTGCCGGGGCAGCCGGCGTCGCGGATTTCATACACTGCGCCGCTGTCGAACAAGGGCCACCAGCGCACCTGTTCGATGGCGTCCTCTTTCGATTCGGCCTCGATCAGCGTGAAGCCGGCCACCAGTTCCCTGGGCGCGAACGGCCCGTGCAGCACGCTCCACTGGCCGTCGCGCCGCAACAGGCGCACCGCCTCCGTGCTGGGTTTGAGAAAGGTTCCCGGCTCCAGCGCGGGCGGTTGCTGGCCACGTTCGGTGCTCTGGTTGGCGCGGCGCAGTATCATGAATTCCATCGCGTACTCCTTGGTTTTCGCTAAGGTAGCAGCATCACAGGCGGGCGCGCAAGGCTTCTTCCTGCGCGACCAGCTCCGGCGTGGCGGCCTCGCCGAAATCCTCCATCTCGAACACCTGGCGGATCTCGATCTCCGACGGCGTGTCGAACGGATTCGGGCAACGCTTCATCCACTCGATGGCCTCCTCCTTCGATTTCACCTGTATCAGCCAGAAACCGGCGATCAACTCCTTGGTCTCGGCGAACGGGCCGTCGATGACGGTGCGCTTGGGGCCGTCGTACAGGATGCGCGCGCCCTTGGAGCTGGGATGCACGCCCTCGCCGGCCAGCAGCACGCCGGCGTTGACCAGTTCTTCGTTGAACTTGCCCATCGCGGTCAGCAGCTCGACGCTGGGCATCTTGCCCGCTTCGGAATCCTCGGTGGCTTTAACGATAATCATGAAACGCATGGCGCTCTCCGGTTAGCCGCAATTGGGCATTTGCTGTTTCATCGCCGTGTTCATTTCCTCCGGCGTCATGTCCCGGGTGTGGGTGGCGATCGACCAGACGTGGCCGAACGGGTCGGTGACCTGGCCGTAGCGGTCGCCCCAGAACATGTCGGCCGGCGCCATCTTCTCGCTGGCGCCGGCGGCGACCGCCTGGGCGTAGGTGGCGTCCACATCGGGCACGTAGATGTGCAGCGTGACCGGGCTGCCATTGAGCTTCCTGGGGCCGAGGTTGCCGAAGTCGGGCATCTCGTCGACCAGCATGACGGTGGAGTCGCCGATGCGCACGGCGGCGTGTATCAATTTGCCGTTCTGGCCGGGGATGCGCGCGGTCTCGGTGGCCTTGAAGGCTTTTTTATAGAACTCGATGGCGTCCGCCGCGCCGTCGACGACCAGGTGGGGGGTGACGCTGTGCATGCCTTCTGGAATCGGATCTACTTTTGCAGTCATGATGCTCTCCTTTGTGTGGGTTGGGGCGAGTGAGAATGCTCACTCTACCTCCACGACGAAGCGGCACGCGTCGAATCGACAAATATTTTTAAATATTTTTAAAATTATTTGATGAACTCCACCAGCGCCGGCACCACCTGTTCCGGCGCCTCGTCGATCAGCCAGTGGCCCGAGCCCTGGACGATGACGCTCTTCACATTGGTGGCCACCGTGCCGACCTGCTTGCCGAGGAATTCGCCGGCCGAGTACTGGCCGGCCAGCGTAAGCACCGGCATGGTCAGCTTGGTCTGCGCCATCGGGCCGAAGTCGGCGGCGTCGCGTTCGAAATCGCTGAAGTAGGCGAAGCCGGCACGCATGCCGCCCGGCTGCGCGTAGGCCGCGGTGTAGAGCTTGCGGTCGGCTTCCTTCACCGACTTGGTCTTGTCGGCCGAGAAGTCGTTCCAGAAGTGTTCGAAGTAGATGCGTTCGCGGCCCTGGACCAGCGCCAGCGGCGTTTCGCCGTAGAAGTGGAAGTGCCACACGGCCTTGGCCGGGAAGGCGTTGCGCCAGTCGCCGACGCCGGGAATGAAGGCGTCCATCAACACCAGCTTGCCGGTGTCGGCCGGGAACTGGGCGGCGTAGCCGTAGGCCACCATCAGGCCGATGTCGTGGCCGACCACGGCGGCCGGCTCGCCGCTGATGCCCTTGACCAGTTCATGGATGTCGACCGCCATGGTTTTCTTGTCGTAGCCGCCGGCCGGTTTTTCCGAGCCGCCGGCGCCGCGCAGGTCGGGCACGATGACGGTGTGGTGCCTGACCAGCTCGGCCATGGCCGGCGTCCACATATGGCCGGTCTGGCCATAGCCGTGCAGCAGCACCACCGGGCTGCCCTGGCCGCCGATCTTGTAGTGCAGCCTGACGCCGTTCACTTGCGCGTACTGGTCGGTGAAACCGTCGACCTTGACGTCGATCGGCGCGGCGGCCGCGGCGGCCAGTCCGGTGCTCAGTACGAGGGCGGCGGCGGCCAGGCTGCGGCGGAAAATCGTGGTGCGGGTGTTCATGTTGGGCTCCTGAGTGATGGGTTGGTGTAGTCACTATATGTTTCACACTTAAGATCATCAATACTCAGGATATCCATCAATCATTCACAATTTATGAATATTATCGCGCGCCTGCTGCTGAAGAAAGATGAAGCGCTGCCGCAGCAAGGCGGCAGCGCGGTGCAACCTTAGCCGGCTTTGCGGCGGCGCAGCGCCGCCAGGCCGAGCAGGCCAACGCCCAGCATCAGGTAAGCCTCGGGTTCCGGCACGGCGGTGGTCACCAGCGTCTGCGTGCCCAGCTGCGTCCTGATGTCGCCCCCATTGCGGTCCAGGAACAGCGCGTCGGTAAAGCTCAGCGTGCCGGCGCCGGCGCCGATCACGTTGAAGCTCAGGTGCGCCAGGCTGCCGCCGCCGTTGACGCCGGGCACGGCGCCGAACTTGGTGCCGTACACATAGGACACCTGCCCAGGCGTGCCGGACAGATCGGCCACACCAAAGTCGGTGGCGCCGCCGTCGGAACCCAGCAAGCCCCCCTCGCCGGCGCCGGTCGCCTGCAGATAGGCCGGGTTGAACACCAGCGAGAAGTTATAGCCATACAGGTCGGTCACGCCGTCGATGCGGATGTCCAGCTCGATGGTCGAGCCCACCACGCCGCTCGATGGCGTGGCGACGATGCTCAGCACCGGATCGGCCGCATAGGCCGACGGCGCGGCGAAAGCGGCGGCCAGCAGCGCGGCGCCGGCCGGGAATTTCCATTTATTCAAACTCAACATATTCATTTTCCTTTGCCCATCAGGCTTGGTTTCAGCATCGGCGCCGCGCCGGGTGTGCCCCGGCGGCGGCGCCGCCAGTGTGTGTGCTGCTTACAGGCGGCAACCGCCTGGTATGCGTTGCGACTCGGCGACCAGGTCGCGGGCATCGACCACGCCGTCCTTGTTCAGGTCGGCGCGCGCATCGTAGCCGGCCCGGCCCGTGCGCTTGCCCAGCGCGGCCTTGATGAGCGCCAGGTCGTCGCAGTTGACCGCGCCATCACCGTTGACATCGCCCACCAGGCGGATCGTGAAGTTGGCGTTCGACACATCGAAGAAGATATTGTCGACCGCTTCCACCTTGATGCGCGCCGTGCTGCTGGCCACCTGCGGCAGCGTGACGGCCTTGCTGCCGTTGTTGGCCGTGCTGGCCGCCAGCGTGTATGGATAGCTGTTGCCGCCGTCGGTGGACAGCGAGATCTTGACGTTGGCGGTGTTGACCGGTGCGGCATCGGTGTTGGCCACGCTCCAGGTCACGGTCTGGGTCGAGCCGCCATCGAGCGACACTGCGGTGTTCGGCGACGTCACCAGGAAGGGACCGGCGTTGGGCGCCAGCACCAGCTTGGTGCTGGCGTTGCCGACGCCGCCACGGCCGTCACGCGCGGTCAGGCGGAAGTTCAGCGCGGCCGGATTGGCGTTGGCGCTGAAGCCCACGTAGTCGGCGGTCGGCAGGAACTCCGAGAAGCACTCGATGTCGGCCGGCGTCGGCGTCGCGGCGGCGGCCGGGCAGGCGCCCGTTTCGGCGTTGGTGTTGTTGGCCAGGATCTGCGACAGGTCGGGGAACACGCGGGTTGGATTGGTGCTGACGTGGTTTTCACCCGGCGAACCGTACTTGATGGCGTCCGCGTTGCTGACCACGGCGCGCACGCCGAACTGGCGGAACAGCGGGCCATTGGTCTTGCCGTTGCTGATCAGGCCGGTGCCAGTGCCGTTGGCGCGGTCGTTCTGCTCCCACAGATAGGTCAGGGTGTCGCCTTCGCCATCGGCGGCGCTGCCGGTCAGGGCGAACGGCGTGCGCACCGGGATGGTGTAGCCGGTTGGCACCGTCACCACCGGCGTGGTATTGCCGGTCAACGACAGCGCGCCGCGACGGGTGGTGGCGCCGCCGACGGCGACCTCGCCGACATAGCCGCTGCAACCGCCGCTGCAATTAATCAGTTGCAGCAACGGCACCGGCGTGCCGGCCAGCGCGCCGTTGAAGGTCAGCGTGACGGCGCCGTTGCTCAACGCACTGACGCTGACGGTGCCGCCCGCAGGCCAGCCGGCGATGCCTTCGATGGCGTTCTTGATGCCGCCGGCGTTGAAATTGCTGCCGCGGACGATGGGCGCCGAGTCATTGCCGTTGTAGCGCAGCTGGAATTGCTGGCCGTTGCTGCTGAAATTGGTCAGCGCCAGCATCTGCACTTCGTTGATGATGGTTTCCGAGCCCGAGGTGTAGGCGACGATCTCGTCGAAGCTGCGCTGCGACCAATAGGCGTCGCTGTGGGTCTGCAAATCGTCGGAGCCGCAAATGCCGGCGTAGGCCATGATCGAGGAGCCGCTGCCCGGTTCCACCGAGGTGCCGGCGTTGCGGTTGCCGCCCGAGCAATTGCTGATCACGCCATTGAAAGTGTGGTTGCCGGAGAACTGGTGGCCCATCTCATGCGCCACGTAATCGACCGCGTAGAAGTCGCCGACCGGGGTGGGAATGCCGGTGCAACCCTGGGCCTTGCTGTTGCCCCCGACCACGCCCAGGCTGGCGATGCCGCCGCCGTTCAGGCCGAGCGCGATGTGGCCGACGTCGTAGTTGCGGGCGCCAGCCAGCAGGCCGGCGACGACGCGGTTGCGCGACAGCGTGCCGCTGCCGCAGCTGGCCGCCTGGCTGGCGCTGAAGCAGGCGTTGGCGCCGCAGGGACCGTTGGCGCCTGTCATTTGGGCGGCGCTGTCCAGGTTCAGGGCGTCGGTATTGTTGATCAACATCAGGCGGATCGCGGTCTCGTACTCATAGACCTGGGTGACGCGGTTGATCAGCGTGACCTTGGCCGCCGTCACGTTGGCCGGGCCGCCGAAATAGGTGGCGTAGGACGGATCGGTGACCAGCGCCAGGCGGTAGGTGCGCAGCTGCTTGCCGGTGGCCGGCGTGGCGACGGACAGGTCGTCCACCACATGGTAGGCCACGGTGCTGGAGGAGACGCCGTCGGTGGCGCTGACTTCGAAGGCGCCGGTGTTGCGCGATGGATCGGCCACCAGCGTGGCATTGATCACGCCCTCGCTGTCGGCGTTGACCACCAGGCTCTGGCGGGTGCCAGTGTCGCCTTCGTTGCGCACCGACAAGGTGACCGAGGCGCCCGGCGTGAAGCCGGCGCCGCGCACTTCGACCTGGTCGCCGGCGTGGTAGAAGCCCTGCGACAGGGCGATCTGCGCCTCGGTCAGCGGCGCTTCGCGCAGCGCGCCGTGGGTATTGGGCAGGTCGCGGCTGTGGTAGCTGTTGTAGACGCTGTCGTCGAGCACCATTTGCGGGTCGACATACCAGGCGCCGGCCGGCGTGCGCACCGAGGCGTGCAGGCCCAGCGGAGTGATGTCCATGCGCAGGCTGGCGTTCGGATCGTCGATGCCTTTGCCGGCGTAAGTCTTGATTTCGGGGTGCTTGGCGGCCAGGCCGGCTTCCATGATCGGCGAGTCGACGATGGCGAAGCGCTGGTAGCCGCCGTCCGGGTGCGGCAGGGAAATGATCAGCGGGCTGACGGCGGCGGCCTCGGTGCGCTCCAGCGGCGCCGACTGGGCCAGTTGCTTCAGGCCTTGGCGATTCAGGCTGGCGGCGTGGAAGCGGCGCGGGCCGGCGGTGCTGGCCGATTGCGCGGTCCTGCCGTTGGCGGCGCCCACGTCCTGCCAAAAGTCGCCGGTCGGCTGACTGGCGGCCGCTCCATCCTTGGCGATGACGGCGGCGGCGCTGGAGATGGTCCAGCCCAGGGCCATGAAGGCGAATAACATGCGTCCAGCGGTAGGACGCAGCGTTGCCCCTGCCTTTTTGAGGCGGGGAGCCGGTGACGGGTTCACTGAAAGTTTCATGCCTGCTATACCCTTAATTTAACGGAAAATATGCCCAGTGAAACATTCATGTGTTGCGAACAAGACATGCAAAAGTTTCAACTTAAGTATTACTTAATTAATTTTCCGTCACAACAGTTGGCGGACATTTTTTTGTGGAAGACCGGAAACATGGGCGTTTCCGGCGCAAACACACATCAGCGCCGTTGTCTTTAATACACAGTTTTGATTTGTCTGTTAGTCAAGAGGAGCGAAAGCGAAGGCGGCAGATTGGCAGGGCTTTCGTTTGACCGTCGCCAAAATTGCATTCATGTATTATTGCTGTAGACAAAACACGAACCAGGCACATGAAAAGAGTCCGCATTACTTTGCCGTTGGCGCTGGCCGCGCTGGTGCTGTGGCTGGGCCTGACCCTGGGCGTCGGCAGGCTGCTCAGCGGCGGCCGGCAGCTGGCGCTGTTTGATGCGGTGGCCGCCGGCATCGGTCCGGCGTGGCTGCTGGCGGTCCTGTTTTCCGTGGCGGTGGCGCTGGCGTCGACGGAACGGCGCGCCGCCGGCCTGGGCGCGCCGGCATCCTGGAAATCGCTGTGGCTGGTCTGGCCGCCGCTGCTCTATGCGCTGCTGATGTTGCTGGTGGCGTGGGCGGGCGGCTGGCCGCCGTCGCAGGTGCTGCTGATCGTCGGCTGCAATACGGCGCTGGTCGCGGTGTCGGAGGAGCTGATGTTCCGTTCGGTGCTCCTGCAAAGCCTGCTGGACCGGCATGCGATCTGGCCGGCCGTGCTGATCTCGTCGCTGCTGTTCGGCGTGGTGCACACGCTCAATGGATTGGCGACCGGTGACTTCAGCAGCGCGCTCTGGCAAGCGGTCGCGGCCTCCCTGCAGGGCGTCGGCTACGCGGCCATCCGCCTGCGCACGCGCTCGGTGTGGCCAATGGTGGTGGTGCACGGCCTGTGGGACTTCGCGCTGGTGACGTCGGCGCTGACGGCGGCGAAGACCGGCGAGGGATCGGTGCTGCCGTTCGCCGCGGTGCTGGCGGTGCTGCCGTTTTGCCTGTACGGCGTGTTCCTGCTGCGCGGCAGCCAGCGGGCGCTGCTGCGCCCGATGTCGCCTGGAGAAAAGCATGTCTAAACATATGAAAGCCCACTGACCGTTCTTGAGAATCGCTAACGTTACGGTTGTCGTGACTGTTGACGTTGAGAAGCGACAAAATCATCAAGGACTTGCCAAGCTACCTCATGCAGAACCTTGCCGTTTTCGACTTCAACATGCCATGCAGGGCTGGTCGAGATGTATTCTTTCGCCTCGCCTAGCGAATAGAATCCCGAGTTTCGCAGCGCCAGTATCGCATCGGTAATAGATAGCCCTAGCTGCTTCAGCTCCAACAAGACCTGTTCCCGTTCAACATCGCTAGCCTGTTGCCACTTCGATTTTACGAGTTCGACACCGATTTCAGATTGATTCATTTCTTCCTCCTGCGTCTGATGTCGACAGCCTTTCCTACATTTGCAGAACTACTACCGGCAGTGCGCTTTCCTTGCACGGTCATCGCATCATATCCAAGGGCATTGCCGACCTTCAGCAAGGCGCGAAATTCAGCAAGCAGCTCTCTTGCAATTGTCGATTTTTTTATGCCAGGAGGGTTGGATGCCGCATAGACGCAAAGGTTTCTGCAGATGATCGTATCCTTTTCCAAAACGACATCTGCCAAAACCCTTACCTCGCCTCCCCGTGCATGAAAAGCATAGTCCAAAAAGCCGTCCCGCCCTGCCCGGGCTTCCTCAACTGCCGCTCTCAACGAGTCTTCGACACTCGTTTGGGGTAGTCCAGTGTACGCCACCAAGAACGGCGGTGCGAATTCACCAGTAGCACGGCCGAAAGCGGTAAAATGACAGGTTACGCGCGGGGGCCGGTTGAGCCGTCGCAAAACCAGACTCACGCATCGCCGAAAAAGAACCAATGACCACCGTCCCGACCGAAATCAACGCCGCCGCCGTCAAGAACAGCCCCACCGAAAAAGTCACCCCGATGATGCAGCAGTACCTGAGCATCAAGGCCGAATATCCGGACATGCTGGTGTTCTACCGCATGGGCGACTTCTATGAGCTGTTCCATTCGGATGCGGAAAAGGCGGCGCGGGTACTGGGCATCACGCTGACCGCGCGCGGCAGCTCGGGCGGCCAGCCGATCAAGATGTGCGGCGTGCCGTTCCATTCGCTCGAAGGCTATCTGGCCAAGCTGGTCAAGATCGGCGAGTCGTGCGCGATCTGCGAACAGATCGGCGACCCGGCCACCAGCAAGGGACCGGTCGAACGCAAGGTGATGCGCGTGGTCACGCCGGGCACGCTGACCGACGCCGACCTGCTGCCGGAAAAGGCCGAACGTCCGCTGCTGGCGATGTGCATCATCAGCCAGCGCAAGGTGGCCACGGCCGGCCTGGCGTGGCTGTCGCTGGCCAGCGGCGCGTTGAAGCTGATGGAGTTCTCCGGCGACAGCCGCACCGTCACCGCCCGCATGCAGCAGGAGCTGGAACGCATCGCGCCGGCCGAGGTGCTGCGCGGCGATAACGCCGACCTGTTCGACGATACACTGAGCTGCCATCTCAGTTTCCACACCAGTCGCGTGCCCGACTGGCACTTCGACGTCGTCGGCGGCCACAAGGCGCTGCTCGACCAGCTGAGCGTGGCCACGCTGACCGGCTTCGGCGCCGACGGCCTGGGCGCGGCGTTCGGCGCGGCCGGCGCGCTGCTGCGCTACGCCCAGTCGACGCAGGGACGCGGCCTGCAGCACGTGCGCACGCTGACCACCGAAACCGAAAACGAATTCATCGGCCTCGACGCCGCCACCCGCCGCAACCTGGAACTGACCGAGACCATCCGCGGCCAGGAATCCCCGACCCTGTTCTCGCTGCTGGACCACTGCCGCACCGCGATGGGTTCGCGCCTGCTGCGCCACTGGCTGCACCACGCGCGCCGCGACCAGGCCATCGCCCGCTCGCGCCACCAGGCCATCGCCGCGCTGGGCCAGGCCGACGCCACCGGCACCTTGTCGCACACGCTGGCGCAGGTGCCGGACATCGAACGCATCACCACCCGCATCGCGCTGCTGTCGGCGCGTCCGCGCGACCTGGCCAGCCTGCGCGACGGCGTGCAGCAACTGCCGGCGCTGCGCCATGCGATGCAGCGCGCATTGAGCGACAACGACGGCCTGCTGGCCGCGATCCACGCCGACATGGCCACGCCCGAAGCCTGCCTCGACCTGCTGCAGCGCGCGGTGGCGCTGGAACCGGCGGCGATGGTGCGCGACGGCGGCGTGTTCGCGCGCGGCTTCGACGCCGAGCTCGATGAACTGCGCGCGCTGTCCGAAAACGCCGGCCAGTTCCTGGTCGACCTGGAGACGCGCGAACGGGCGCGCACCGGCATCGCCAACCTGCGGGTGGAGTACAACAAGGTGCACGGCTTCTACATCGAAGTCACGCACGGCCAGACCACCAAGGTGCCGGACGACTACCGCCGCCGCCAGACCTTGAAGAACGCCGAGCGCTACATCACGCCGGAACTGAAGGCCTTCGAGGACAAGGCCTTGTCGGCGCAGGACAAGGCGCTGGCGCGCGAGAAGATGCTGTACGACCAGCTGCTGGCCGACCTGGCGCCGTTCATCGGCTGCCTGCAGACGATCTCGAAGGCGCTGGCGCAGCTCGACGCCCTGACCTCGCTGACCGACCACGCGCTGCGCCACAACTGGTGCGCGCCGCAGCTGGTGGACACGCCGTGCATCAACATCGCCGAAGGCCGCCATCCGGTGGTGGAGAACCAGATCGAACGCTTCATCGCCAACGATTGCCGCTTCGTCGAAGAGCGCCGGCTGCTGCTGATCACCGGTCCCAACATGGGCGGTAAGTCGACCTTCATGCGCCAGGTGGCGCTGATCACGCTGCTGGCCTACGTGGGCAGCTACGTGCCGGCCACCAGCGCCACCATCGGCCCGATCGACCGCATCTTCACCCGCATCGGCGCCACCGACGACCTGGCCGGCGGCCGCTCGACCTTCATGGTGGAGATGACCGAATCGGCGGCGATCCTGAACGGCGCCACCGAGCATTCGCTGGTGCTGATGGATGAGGTGGGCCGCGGCACCTCGACCTTCGACGGCCTGGCGCTGGCGTGGGCGATCGCGCGCCACCTGATCGACACCAGCCGCAGCTTCTCGCTGTTCGCCACCCACTACTTCGAACTGACGCAGCTGCCGGAGAGCCATCCGACGGCGGCCAACGTGCACCTGTCGGCGGTCGAGCACAAGGACAGCATCGTGTTCCTGCACGCGGTGCAGGACGGCCCGGCGTCGCAGAGCTACGGCTTGCAGGTGGCGCAGCTGGCCGGCGTGCCGCAGCCGGTGATCAAGGCCGCGCGCAAGCACCTGGCGCGGCTGGAAGCGCAGGCGCTGGACGCCACGCCGCAGCTGGACCTGTTCGCCGCGCCGAGCACCGACGCCGACGACCAGGAACTCGATGCGCCGGCGCACGGCGCGCCGGCAGCCGCCAGTCCGGCGCTGCGCGAGCTGCTCGACGCGCTCGACGATCTCGATCCCGACGCGCTGACCCCGCGCGAAGCGCTGGAACGCCTGTATCAGCTCAAGCGCCTGACGGAGACGGCGCAGGCATGATGCCGCGGCGCGTGCGCACCGCCGTGGGCGCGATGGCGGCCGGCCTGGCGGCGCTGGCGGCTGGCCACGCGCAGGCCGCGCAGCCGGCCATGCGCGGCTTCCAGTTCGGCGTGATCGGCCACTCGTTCAAGAGCGGCCCGGATGAATCGGTGCTCAAGCGCGCCATCGCCGGCGTCACGCAGACCGCGCCCGCCTTCATCGTCGCCACCGGCATCAAGTCCAGCAGCGAGCCCTGCAGCGACAAGCTGTATGCCCAGCGGCGCGCGCTGCTGAGCGAGGCGGCGGCGCCGATGATCGTCTCGCTGGCCGGCAGCGACTGGAGCGGCTGCATCAATTCCGTCGGCCGCTCGAACGCCATCGAACGCCTGAACCGCCTGCGCGAATTGTTCTACGCCGACGGCGAATCGCTGGGCGAGCGCCGCCTGCCGCTGACGCGCTTGTCGTCCAGCGCCAAGTTCCGCAGCTACGCCGAGAACGCGCACTGGGAATACGGCAAGGTGCTGTTCGCCACCATCAACCTGCCCGCCAATAACAACCACTTCCGCCCCGAGGCTGGCCGCAACAGCGAGTATGAAGACCGGCTGGTGGCCAACCGCGCCTGGCTGCACCGGCTGTTCACGCTGGCCGAGCGGCAGAAGATGCGCGGCCTGGTGCTGTTCTCGGACGGCGATGTCGGCGTGCAGGCGAAGCAAGGGTTCTCGCTGCTGCCGAGTTTTCAGTCGAAACAGGATGGCTTCGCCGAACCGCGCCGGCAGATACGGGCGATGGCGGAAAAATTCAAGGGGAAGGTGCTGCTGGTCGATACCCAGGGCGGCGCCGGGACCGAGCCGTCCATCGTCTGGCGCGGCAATGTTGGGCATATGAGCCTGGCCGCTGAATGGGCCGAGGTGCGCGTCGCACCCGGCACCGCCGCCCTGTTCACGCTCAAGGGCGGCAGCGTCGAGACGACGCCGTAGCGTCATACCCGCGCAGGCGGATCATAGCCGGCATGGATTCCCGCTTTCGCGGGAACGACATCGGTACTTAGTGGATCGGGTGGATGGCGACGTGGTCGCCCTCTTCGCCTTCGTCGTCCTCGTCACCGTGGTGGTGGCCGTGGGCGCCGTGCACGTGACCGTGGGCGATTTCTTCGTCCGATGCTTCACGCACTTCGGCGACGCTCAGCGCGAAACGCAGCGCCATGCCGGCCAGCGGGTGATTGCCGTCCAGTACCACTTTGTCGTCAGCGATTTCGGTGACGGTGAAGATCATCGCTTCCTCGCCATCGTCGCCATCCGGCATGCCTTCGAACTGCATGCCCACTTCCAGCGGCTCCGGCAGGCGGCTGCGCGGCTCGACCTTGACCAGCGCCGCGTCGTAGTCGCCGAACGCATCGTCCGGCTCGATCTGGATGATGGAGGAATAACCGACTTCCTTGCCGTCCAGCTCTTCTTCAATTTTCGGCAGGGTGTTCTCGTAGCCACCGTGCAGGTAGACCATAGGCTGGCGACCGTCTTCGATCAGATTGTCCTGGGCATCGGACAGCTTGTAATTCACAGTCACGACCGTGTTCTTGGCAATCTTCATTTTGTAATTCCTTTCTGTATATAAGCCCCGGAATTATACCTTGGATCGCCGGGCCGGCCGCCGCCAGGCCGACAATCGACGCCGCCATGGTTATAATGAGCGCATGAAAAAATTACCTCTCCTCGGCGACATCACGCCGGCGCAGTTCCTGCGCGACTACTGGCACAAGAAGCCCCTGCTGATCCGCAACGCCATCCCCGGCTTCAAGCCTTTGCTGAACATGGAGGCGCTGACCAAGCTGGCCACCACCAACCACGCGGAATCGCGCCTGGTGAGCAATCTCGACGGCCAGTGGAATATGCAGCACGGCCCGCTGGAAAGCCTGCCGCCGATGGACCAGAAGGAATGGACCGTGCTGGTCCAGGGCGTCAACCTGTTCGACGCCAAGGCCGACGCGCTGCTGCGCCAGTTCCGCTTCCTGCCTGACGCGCGGCTGGACGACCTGATGGTCAGCTTCGCCACCGACGGCGGCGGCGTCGGCCCGCACTTCGATTCCTACGACGTGTTCCTGCTGCAGGCGCAGGGCCAGCGCCGCTGGCGCATCGGCCCGCAGAAGGACCTGAGCCTGGTCGAAGGCCTGCCGCTGAAAATCCTGGCCAATTTCACCCCGAACGAAGAGTTCGTGCTCAATCCGGGCGACATGCTGTACCTGCCGCCGCACTACGCGCACGACGGCATCGCCATCGGCGACTGCCAGACCTATTCGATCGGCTTCCGCTCCCCGTCCTACCAGGAACTGGGCGAAGCCTTCCTGCAATTCATGGCCGATTCGATCGACCTGCCCGGCATCTACGCCGATCCGGACCTGGAGGCGACCTCCAAGCCGGCGGAAATCCCGCGCCACATGCTGGGCACGATCGTCGAGGAAATGAACAAGGTCCGCTTCACCGAGGAAGACATCACCATCTTCCTGGGCGAATACATGTCCGAGCCCAAGCACAATGTGTTCTTCACCGGCCCGGCCAAGCCGCTAACGGTCGGCAAGTTCGCCGAAACCGCGGCGAAAAAAGGCCTGGTGCTCTCGCGCAAGACGCAAATGCTGTACCGCGGCAAAAATGTCTTCATCAACGGCGAATCGTTCGGCGTCGGCCGGGCCGACAAGGTCACGCTGGAGCTGCTGGCCAACACCCGCGCGCTGGACGGCGCGGCGCTGGCCGAGGCGTCGGACGACGTCATGGACGCCCTGTACACCTGGTACACGGACGGTTGGATCGAGTTGGGCTAAAAACCGGCAAAGGGAGGCAGCATGGAACGGCAGAGTTTTCCATTCACCACGAAGGCGGAGTTCCTCCAGCACATGTCCCGCTGCATCACCCGCGCCGAACACAAGCTGACCATGTTCGACCCGGATTTCGCCATCTGGGAACTGGGCAGCAGCGCCACCGACACCCTGCTGCGCCATTTCCTCCGGGCCGGCGGGCATTTGCAGCTGGTGGCGCACGATGGCCACGCCGTCGAGCGCGACGCGCCCCGTTTTCTGCGCCTGATCAAGGACTACGGCCACCTGGTCGAGGTGCGCCGCAGCAGCCAGCAATTACGCCAGCTGACGGACTCGTTCTGCATCGCCGACGAGCGCGATATCGTGCGCCGTTTTCATGCAGATCATTTCCGTGGCGAAGCAGTTTTTGACGGGCCGGAAGATACCCAAACCAGTAGCGACCGTTTTATTACGATTTGGTTAGAATCTACCCCCGGTTTGTTCGCAAACTCAACTGGATTATGAGCCAGTTCAAGGTAAAATGCCGGTGTTCGATGCGAACGCTGGTGTTTGGTGCGGATTCTGCTAAAGTAGAGTCGAAACCGAAATGTTGCGATATCGCAAAATAGTTGTACTTTCGGCTGTTTGTCCTATTGCGACGCACTAAAAATCGCTATAATATTCGGTTAGGAAGTTTCCGTTGTCTGGCAGGCACCATTTCAGGTTACGAAAGCCTTCGAAGACGACCTAATGAGCGATAATTACCGGTAATTATTAATCGCAACAATTGTGTTTAATTTTGAATTAATTAAGGAAAACCCCATGAAAAAATCCCTGCTGATCGTTTCCCTGCTGGCTGTTGCTCTGGCTGCTTGCTCGAAAAAAGAAGAAGCTCCTGCTGCTCCAGCTCCAGTAGCTGCTCCAGAAGCCGCTGCTCCAGCTGCTGCTCCAGCTCCAGCACCAGCTGCTGACGCTGCTGCTGCTGCTCCTGCTGCTTCGGACGCTGCTGCTGCTCCTGCTGCTTCGGACGCTGCTGCTGCTGCTCCTGCTGCTTCGAAGTAATCAGCTTGCGGAAAAAAACCCGCTAGCCTGAACGCGATCAAGATCGCGCTCAATGCAAGCGGGTTTTTTTTTCGTCCCAAGCTTTTGAGCAGTTATAAAAAAACCGGCTAAAAGCCGGTTTTCTTTTTCGTGAAACGCTTTTACTTCAATTGCTCGTGCAGCAGCGTCAGGATCTTCTCGGCGACTGGCGTGGCTTCCGGTTTGCCCGCATTGCTCAACACGGTAACGGTACTGCTATTACCCGCGCCGGCTTTAACGGAAATACGATAGCGCTGCGCTTCCTTATCGGCTTCCGACGACGAGCCCCAGCTGAACAGCTTGCCGAAGAAGCCCTTGGTTTCGGTGGCATCGTCGACGTAGCGCACGAAGTAAGTACCCTGGGTGCGGTCGCGGTCTTCGACGGTGAAGCCGGCGCGGTCCAGCGCCAGGCCCACACGGCGCCAGGCGCGGTCGAAGCCCTCGTCCACCTGCACGGCGCGGTCGGCGCCGGCGCCCACCAGCGACGCATGCTGCGGCTGCACAATCGCGGTATCGACGGCGGTCTTGGCTTGCGCCACTTCCGAGCCGTTGCCCAGCTTGGTCATCAGACGCGCCAGGAATTCAGCCTCCAGGCCCGGATCGTTAGGACGCGGGGTCCAGATGGTCGATTCCTTCTGGGCGCCGGTCACCACTTCCTGGGCGCCGCGGTGGCTGATGTAGATCTCGCTGGCACCGTCGGCGCGGCGCTCGATGCGGGTGCGGAACTTGTCGCGCTCGCCGCTCGAATAGACCGAGTCGAAGACCTTGCCGATGGTGTTGCGGATGAAGTCTTGCGGGATCTTCGCGCGATTTTCATTCCATTCGGTTTCCATGGTGCCGGCGGTGGCGTTTTCCTTGGCCAGCACGAAACCCGAATCTTCCCAGAACTGCTTCAGCTGCGGCCACAGTTGCTCAGGCGTCTGCTTGATCACCAGCCAACGCTGGTTGCCGTCGCGCTCGACCTTGATATCGTTGATGCTGGTCGGCACCACGGTGCCGGCGGCAGGCGTGCCCGGCATGATGGCGGCGGGACCGCTGACGATGCCCTTGGAAGCGTTGTAGCCGGAAGCGGTGGCGACGCCATTGTTCGAATCCGGCAGCGAGTAGCGGTTATCTTTCTGCAATTGCGTCAGATCCGGCGGCACGTCCAGCGTGCTGGCCTTCTTGGCGGACTTGTAGTCCACTTTATCATTACCGACTACGGAGCTGATCATGCCGCAACCGGTCAAACTGGTCATCAATGCGCCTACTACGACGGCGCGCTGCGAGGAAATAGAAGCTGTCTTGCGAATAGTCATGTCGTTACTGTTTAAGAAGCTGAAAAGCAGCAAATCAGGGATGATCCGAACCGAAGTCGGGGCTTGTTGCTAAGGTTTTTACAGTACGCCGGCTTCGCGCAGGGCCGCGCGCACCGCTTCGTGGCATTCGGCCGCCAGCGGCACCAGCGGCAGGCGGATGCCGGCAGGCATTTTGCCCATTGCCGCCAGCGCCCATTTGACCGGCACCGGATTCGGCTCGATGAACAGTTTCTGGTGCAGCGGGAACATTTTATTGTTCAACTCCACTGCCTTGGCGATGTTGCCGGCGATCGCCGCTTCGCACATGTCGGCCATGTCGCGCGGGGCGACGTTGGCGGTGACGGAGATGTTGCCGGCGCCGCCGGCCAGCATCAGCGCCATCGCGGTCGGATCGTCGCCGGAATACACGGCGAACGATTTCGGCGCCAGGCGCAGCAGGTCGTAGCCGCGGCCGATGTTGCCGGTCGCGTCTTTCACGCCGACGATGTTCGGGATTTGCGCCAGGCGCAGGATGGTTTCGTTGCTCATGTCGGCAACGGTACGGCCCGGCACGTTGTACAGGATCACTGGCAGGTCCACCGCTTCAGCGATGGCCTTGAAGTGCTGGTACATGCCTTCCTGGGTAGGACGGTTGTAGTAGGGAACCACTTGCAGCGTGGCGTCCGCACCGGCTTCCTTGGCGAAACGGGTCAGCTTGATCGCCTCGGCGGTCGAGTTGGCGCCGGCGCCGGCGATGATCGGGATGCGGCCCTTGGCGTGGGCGACGGTCGCCTTGATCAGCGCGCAATGTTCTTCCACGCTCACGGTGGCCGATTCGCCGGTGGTGCCGGCGATCACGATGCTGTCCGTGCCTTCGGCGATGTGCCAGTCGATCAGCTGATTCAAACCCTCGAAGTCCAGACTGCCGTCTGCGTTCATCGGGGTGACGATTGCTACTATGCTGCCCTTAATCATAGGTAACCACTGCATAAAGTATTAAAACAACGATTGTAGACGATAGGCCGCGAATATGGTGCATTCCGGGTGACATATCGGCCATCAAAATGGCGGCAAAAGCGCCGCCACGCGCGGGAAATCCGGCTTCACGGCGCACAGACGTTGCACCATGGCAGCTTTTGGCGTATCGATGACGCCATCCTCGAAGGCCACCACCCGCAAACCGTGGGTGCGGGCCCAATCGAGCAGTTCGCCGGCTTGCAGCAAAAAGGCGGGATTCGAGGGTTTGCCGAACTGCGCGTTGCCGTCCGCGAAGGTCTCGTAGATCAGCACGCCATTCGGCGCCAGGCTGGCCAGCATGTCGGCGATTAGCGGACGATGCAGGTAGTTTGTGACCACGATGCCGGCAAATCGATCCGGGCCAAAAGGCCAGGCGGCGCCCGCCTCTTCCAGGTCGATGGCGCTGGTAACGATTTCCGGACCGGCCGCGGCGGCCAGCGCCTCGGCATCGCGGTCCACCGCCACCACGGCGTGGCCCAGCGCGGCCAGGTGGCGCGAGTGGCGGCCGCTGCCGCAGGCGAGGTCCAGCACTTCGCCGCCCGGTATCAGCGGCGCGTAACGCCGCACCCAAGGGGAGACGGGGTTGATCACAGCGTCGCTCATGTGTAGGCCAGCCCCATCGCCTCGCGCACGTCGCGCATGGTTTCCAGCGCCAGCTTGCGGGCCGCGTCGTTGCCGTCGGCAACGATGGCGCGCACCAGCGACGGGTCGTCCAGGTACTGCTGGGCACGCTCGTGCATCGGTTCCTGTTCCTTGACGATGGCGTCGATCACCGGCTGCTTGCATTCGATGCAGCCGATGCCGGCGGATTTACATCCTTTTACCACCCATTCCTGGGTTTCGTTGTTGGAATACACCTGATGGAACTGCCAGACCGGGCAACGGGCCGGATCGCCGGCGTCGGTGCGGCGCACGCGCGCCGGGTCGGTCGGCATGGTGCGGATCTTCTTTTCCACCGAGCTCTTGTCCTCGCGCAGCGCGATGGCGTTGCCGTAGCTCTTGGACATCTTGCGGCCGTCCAGTCCCGGCAGGCGCGAGGCGACCGTCAGGCGGGCTTGCGGCTCGACCAGGATCAGCTTGCGGCTGCCTTCCAGATAGCCGAACAGGCGCTCGCGGTCGCCCATCGACAGGCTCTGGGCGTCGTCCAGCATGGCCTTGGCCTGCTCCAGCGCCTCGTCCTTGCCGTCCTGCTGGTATTCGGTGCGCAGTTCGTTGTAGAGCTTGGCGCGCTTGCTGCCCAGCTTTTTGACGGCCTCTTGCGCCTTCTCTTCGAAGCCTTTTTCCTTGCCGTACAAGTGATTAAAACGGCGCGCAATTTCTCGCATCATCTCGATATGCGGCACCTGGTCGTCGCCCACCGGCACCTGGCTGGCGCGGTAGATCAGCACATCGGCCGCCTGCAGCAGCGGATAGCCGAGGAAGCCGTAGGTGGCCAGGTCCTTGCTGGACAGGTTCTCGATCTGGTCCTTGTAGGTCGGCACGCGCTCCAGCCAGCCCAGCGGCGTGGCCATCGACAGCAGCAGGTGCAGCTCGGCGTGTTCCGGCACGCGCGACTGGATGAACAGCGTCGCTTGCGACGGGTCGACGCCGGCCGCCAGCCAGTCGACCAGCATCTCCCAGGTACTGCGCTCGATCACGGACGGATCGTCGTAATGCGTGGTCAGCGCGTGCCAGTCGGCCACGAAGAACAGGCACGGCAGCTCGGACTGCATCTTGATCCAGTTCTTCAAGGCGCCGTGGTAATGGCCCAGGTGCATGGCGCCGGTGGGGCGCATGCCGGATACAACACGATCGGGATACATAGTCAGGCTCAGCTAAGAAGGAAAATAAGGGGGTACAACAGTACGTGGAAAATGCTCTGCAAGATGTGCATGCCGCCGATCAGGAAACCGGTCAGCAGACCGAACTGCATCATCAGGATCAGGCCGATGAACACATACATGCCATAACGCTCGATTTGCGCGTATTTGCGGGCCAGCGGCAGCGGCAGGATGCCGGTGACGATGCGGCCGCCATCGAGCGGCGGCAGGGGTATCAGGTTGAAAATGCACATGGCCGAATTGACGCCGATGCCGGCCTTGCTCATCTCGATGAAGAAGTCATCCTGCGGCACGCCCAGCGCATAAGTCAGCACCACCCACAGCGCCATCCATGCCAGGCCCATGGCGAAGTTGGCCGCCGGGCCGGCCGCCGCCACCAGCGCCATCTGCTTTTTCGGATTGCGCAGGCGGCCGTAGTCGACCGGCACCGGCTTGGCGTAGCCGAGCGCCGGCAGGTGCAGCAGGCTGAGGATCAGCGGCAGCATCACCGTGCCGAAGGGGTCGATGTGGCGCAGCGGATTGAGGCTCAGGCGGCCCTCATTGGCGGCGGTGGGGTCGCCAAAGTAGCGGGCGACGTATCCGTGTGCGGCTTCATGCAGGGAAATTGCAAAAAGAACAGGGATCAGGTAGACCGCGATGGTCTGGATAATACTGTCGGTTTCGTTCATGAGGGGAATTTTACCAGAGGCTGCGGGATGCTCTTGCTGCGCCGTCAAGGGCCGGCGCACGTGCCCAATTGAAAGCCTGACAATGACAGCCCAGGCTTAGGCCAGGCTTACAGCCCGAATATGGCCGCGTCGCCCCTGCCCTGGCGCACCAGTTCGGCGCCCGTCCCGCTGAGGTCGATCACCGTGGTCGGCTCCAGGCTGCAGGCGCCGCCGTCGATGATCAGCTCGATCTGCTTGCCGAGCCGCTCGCAAATGGTGTCGGCGTCGTTCAGCGCATCGGTCTCGCCCGGCATGATCAGGGTCGTGCCCAGCAGAGGCTGCTGCAATTCTTCCAGCAATGCGTGGACGATGGCGTCTTCCGGCACCCGCAGGCCGATGGTCTTGCGCGACGGATGGCTGAGCCGGCGCGGCACGCACTTGGTCGCTTCCAGGATGAAGGTGAACGGCCCCGGCGTGGCCGCCTTGAGCAGGCGGAACTGGCGGTTGTCGACCCGCGCGTAGACGCCGATCTCGCTCAGGTCGCGGCACAGCAGGGTCAGGTGGTGCTTCTCGTCGATGCCGCGGATGCGCCGCAGCCGTTCGACGGCCGCCTTGTCGTCCAGATGGCAAACCAGTGCGTAACAGGAATCCGTCGGCACGGCGACGATGCCGCCGTCGTGCACAATCTGCGCCGCCTGCTTGATCAGGCGCGGCTGCGGATTGACGGGATGGACCTGGAAAAATTGACTCATATGGCCGCTGCCGGGGCTTGCTGCCGGCCGCTGTTATTAACGGTTAGGATTGTACGCTACGCAGGGCGGCAATACGCTGCTCAAACGGTGGATGGGTCGAAAACAATGCCGTCCAGCCACTACCGGCCGTGATGCCGGACGCCGCGATCGACTGCGGCAAGGCGCCCGGCTCCATGCCGTTCAGGCGCGCCAGCGCGTGCTGCATCGGCACGCTGCTGCCCAGCAGCTTGGCGGAACCGGCGTCGGCGCGGAATTCGCGCTGGCGCGAGAACCAGGCCACGATCAGCGAGGCGGCCAGGCCGAAGATGATTTCGCACACAAACACCGTCACCATGTAGCCAATGCCGGGGCCGCGGCGTTCATTGTCGTTATTTTTCAGCAGCATGTTGTCGACGAAGAAGCCGACCACGCGCGCCAGGAACACCACGAAGGTGTTCACCACGCCTTGAATCAGGGTCATGGTCACCATGTCGCCGTTGGCGATGTGGGCGACTTCGTGGCCCAGCACGGCTTCCACTTCATCGCGGTTCATATTGGCCAGCAGGCCGGTGGAGACGGCCACCAGCGCCGAATTCTTGAACGCACCGGTGGCGAAGGCGTTCGCCTCGCCGTCGTAGACCGCGACTTCCGGCATGCCGATGCCGGCGCGCTCGGACAGCGCCTTGACGGTGTTGACCAGCCACAGCTCGGTCGACGACGACGGCGTGGCGATCACGCGGGCGCCGGTCGACCACTTGGCCATCGGTTTGCTGATCAGCAGCGAGAAGATGGCGCCGGTGAAGCCGACCACCAGCGAAAACGCCAGCAGGCTGCCCAGTTGCAGCGTGTTGCCCGATCCCGGACGGCCGATGCCCAGCAGCGACAGGACGATGGACAGCACCAGCATCACGGCGAGGTTGGTGGCGATAAACAGGATGATGCGTTTCATTGAAGGTCTCCGGTAGGGACAAAGTTTGTCCAAATAATAAGGTATGACCGTGCAAACGCAAATTCAAGATGCAAGGTATGACATTACGCCGGTAATCGGCGCGGTGATTTACCGGCTTAGACGGTCTTGGGCGGATTTGCGCGAGCGCAGTATAACAAGGTGCGGTTAGCCGATGAGCGCGACGCCATGCGCTCGGTCGATGATCTCCGCGCCGCTCAGCGCGTCGACGACCCCGAAGCCGCCCTGGACGTCGAGCCAGCCGATCCGGGCGCCGCCGTCTTGCCACACCACTTCGGCGATCGCATGGGTGCTCGGCCGCAGGGCGATGGTCTGGGTCTGCGCGTCGTCGACGACGACGAGCTCCCCGTCGCGCGCGCCCACCGCGAGCCGGCGCGCATTGTCGGAGAGCGCGGCACATCGCGCGCGGCGGACAATCGCTCCCTCGAACGCGATCTCTTCGGTCTCGGTCGCGATGACGAGGCATTCGTCCCAGTGGACGAAATAGTGCCCGCCGCTTGCGGTCAGGCCGACGAGGCCGTCGAGGTACGCGAGGCGCATGCCGTCGATCGGGTGATGCTCGGAGACAACACTATTTGTTGCGCGGTCCCAGATCATCCAGTCGATGGCCGAGAGCAGGGTCAGCCGCGCCGATCCTCCGCCGAAGCGATCGAACGGCACCTCGGTCTTGCCGTCCTTGCAGATGGGGGTGGAGCGGATCGCCCCCGCGCCGCTCGCCGACCAGACGAGCCCGCAGCGCAGATTGTCGACCGTGACGTAAGTGCGCGGCGCGACGATTTTGCCTTGGAGCACGGGGGCCGCGCACGAGAGACTGTCGATGACCGAACCGTCTGCCGTCTTGACGATGGCGACCGCGCCGGTGGCGTCGGCCGCGAGCAGGGCCTCGCCGTCATCCGACACGGCGAGTGCGCCAATGGGCCCGGAAGCGAATGCGCGCACTCCCCACGCCGACGTCGCCGCCAGCCGCACGAGGATGCCTTCGCGCGTCCCGATCCAGAGCGCGGCCGGTTCAAAGGCAATGGCGGTGGCGACGTTCATCAGTATTGCCTCCCGTAGACGCGCGCGTTTTGCAGGCCGGGCTCGCCCGGATTGAAATTCCACAGACTGTACCACGAGGGGTGGTGGTCATTGCTCGTGAAGTTGGTGTTGTAGTGCACGAAGGTGTCGCGCCCGTCCCACCCCGCGATGTTGGTCATCGCGGGAACGGCAGCGGGGCCGAAGTTGAACGCCGCGGTGAGCTCGCGATTCCAGCGCTGCGATCCATTGATATAGAGCCAGCCCCCAGCCTTGAGCACCGTCGGTCCATAATGCCGATAGCAACGAAGGAGGTAGCCCTGGAGCCCCACCGTGTTGTGCATGGACGTATAGTGGCTTCGCACCGCGTTGTCCGCGAATTCGTCGTCCGCTCCGTAACCGGCGATGGCGGTTCTGTCGGCCGCATACGCGAATGCCGTCTGGATATCGATGACGACGGCTGCGGAATCGGCGGGGTCGAACTGGCCGGCGACGGCAGTGCCGGAGTTGTTCTGATAGTTCAGGCAACCGGCGCCGTTCGTCCGCACGAAATCGCGCTGGCGGGCGCGTGATTCGACGGTGGCCTGCGGATCCGCCACGGGCGCGCCGCGAAGTGGATCGAGCTGAACAGGTGTAAGCGGCGGATGCGGCGGATCGTCATATCCAAGCGAGTAGACGCTGACCGCCATGCCGTTCTTGTTCGCATAGCGCCGCGCCGTGGCCGCCGCGCCGCCGCCGCCTGCCTGCCATTGGGTCAGCCCCATCACGACGCACATGTGTGCGCCGTAGCCGATATGGGGATTGTTGAAGATGCAGGCGTCGAACGCGCCGTAGGTGGCGAGCGCGTTCTGCCAGTGCGGCTGATTCATCGCGTCGAACTGCGCGGCGCGGCGTATCATGTTTTTGGCGAGCGCGTTCGCGACGTACTGGCGCTGGTTGAAGTTGTTGATCGCCACGCCGTCGGCCGGGTTGAGGACAGCCATATTGTCCGACACGGCGCCGGGCTGGACGACGTCGTATTGGGTGGCGACGATCCACTTGAATCCATCGGCGCCGCTGGCGTCGCCGTACTTGTTGGCCAGGCCGGCGGCGTATTCGTACGAGGTGCCTTCGCCGACGATGAGGAACTGCTCGAACTGGAAGAAGTACTCGACGTCGATGACCGCGCCGTGGCGCTCGACGACCAAGCGCAGCACGTTGCCCGGCTGGCGCGAGTAGTCGACTTGGTCGGCGATGACGCTCACCGCCCCCGCGACCACCACGGCCTCGCCGTCGATCGAGAGACGCACCTGGGAGGCGGCGTCGATGGCGCGGTTGATCCTGGCGATGCTGAAGTCGTGGGAAGAGACGCAGTCGAGGCCGGCGACGGTGAGCTCCACCTCGGGCGGCGCAGCGGCCGAGCCGACCAGGTCCGTTTCGACCGCCGCCGCGGCAGCGCCGCCGTCAGGCGTCGTCACGCGCCTGAGCTGCGCGGCCAGACTATTCCACGCCAGGACCCATCCGATATCGGCCGCCGCGCCCGGCCTTCGCGTCGTCACGCGGACGTTGAGCGTGAACGTCCCGGCTACCGGGACCGCGATCAGCGTCGCCGTCTGGTTGACCACGCCCGTCGCGGCGGCGGCAGCGCCCGCAGTGTTCTGCTGCCCTTCCCACAGCCGGGCGGGCACGCGCAGGACGACGGTCACCGCAACGTTGGCGAAATCCGCGGCCGCATCGTAGACGATCGTGACGAAGCCGTTACCGTCGGTGGCCAGATCTTGCGCAGGGCCGCCGCCGACCGTCACCGTGACGTCGGTGTTCGCCAGCCCGGGTTGGCCGTCGGCGCGCCGATTGCGCACCTGGATGACGAGAAATCCGCGCGGGAGCACGCAGGGTACGATCACGCTCCCTGGCGATCCTGGCGGCCTGCCCGTGTGTGCGCTCAGGAATGCCATGCTTCACCACGTGGCGCGCTCGAGCGCGTCGAGCTTGTCCGCGCCGAGCAGGTCGGGATCCCGGAGGATAGGCCCGAGGACCGTGTGACGGGCGGGGTCCATGCCAATACGAATCGCGAGCAGGCAGAGGCGCCTGAGATCGTCGGTGAGAAAGATGCCATGGGCCTCGACGTCATGGACCACCCCGCGCAGGAAGGCACGCAGATCAGCCGCTGTTGTGTCGCGCCGCGCGGGCGTCTCGACGCGCGCACGCTCGATCACGCGGTCGAAGAAGTGATCCCAGCTAGCTTCTTCGAAGGCTTGCATTTGCTCGCGGCGGATGATGAACATGGATGGGCGATGGGACGCGATGGGGATTGCCGTGTTAAGCCGCAGCTGGGGCAAGGAACTTCGTAATCGAAACCAGTTCAAGCACGCTGGAGTTCATCATAACTTTTTTGAAATAGTCTACCTAACTTTAATTAAACTTTCCAATGATTTTCACTGCCGGCTTCGGCGTTCAGCGCTCGACGACTCGGCCTTGCCGAGACCGACCTGGCTTAGAACCAGTCGTGCCAGACTGGCGTGACGTTCGCCGGCAGCGGCGGCAGCAGCGCGAAATCGACGCGGGACTCGCCCGGCGCATGGAAATCGGTGCCGCGCGACGCCAGGAAGCCATAGCTGTTGGCCAGTTGCGCGTACACCGCATACTGCTCCGGCGTGTGGCTGCCGGTGACCACCTCGATCGCCGTGCCGCCCAGCTGCTTGAACTCGTCGAACAGCTGTCCCTGGGCCAGCTGGCTGAACTTGTAGCGGCCCGGATGGGCGATCACGGCCACGCCGCCGGCGCCGCGTATCCAGTTGACCGAATCGGCCAGGCTGGCCCAGCAATGCGGGACGTAGCCCGGCTTGCCTTCGGACAGGTATTTCTTGAACACGTCGGGAATATTGGCGCAGGCGCCGATTTCCACCAGATAACGGGCAAAGTGCGTGCGCGACATCAGGTCGGGATTGCCGACATATTTGAGCGCGCCCTCGTAGGCGCCGACGATGCCGACCTTGGCCAGCTGGTTGGCGATCTCGCGGCCGCGCTTGTCGCGGCCGGAGCGGGTGCGGGCCAGGCCGTCGACCAGCCCGGCATTGTTTTCATCGATCTGCAAGCCGACGATGTGCACGGTTTCGTTGGCCCAGGTGATCGAGATCTCGACCCCGGTCACGAAACGCATGCCCTGCTCCTGGGCGGCGAGGCGCGCGCCCGGAATGCCGTCCACCTCGTCATGGTCGGTCAGCGCCCACACGTCCACCCCGGCCTTGCGCGCGTGTTGCGCCACGGCGGCCGGCGCGAGGACGCCGTCGGAAACGTTGGAATGGCAGTGCAGATCGACTTTCAACATATGGCTCTATGGTTACGGCAATGAAGTGATCATTGTACGCTGCCTGCGCAAAAGCCATCCATCGCCACATCAAGGCCGGTGCTGCGGACCCGCGCGCCGCGCGCCAGCAACTCGGCGAAGCGCACCGGATCGATGTTGGAGCCGCACACCAGCAGCGCCACGCGCTTGCCCGCCAACCGCTCGCGCAGCGGCCCGAACAGCGCGGCGGTCGCCACCGCGGCGGCCGGTTCCGCCACCAGCTTGGCATCACGGAACAGATGCAGCATGGCCAGGCAGATCTCGTCGTCGCTCACCCGCACCACCTCGTTGACGAAACGCCGGCACACGCCAAAGCTGTAGGCCATCGCATACGGCGCGCCCAGGCTGTCGGCGACGGTGTCGACCCGCTCCAGCGCTTCCGGCTGGCCGGAGGCGAAGCTGCGGTACAGCGCGTCGGCGCCGAACGGCTCCACGCCGTACACCGCGCAGGCCGGATTGATCTGCTTGACGGCGGCGGCGATGCCGGCGCACAGGCCGCCGCCGCCCACCGGCACCACCACCGCGTCGAGGTGCGGCACCTGCGCCATCAGCTCCAGCCCGACCGTCGCCGTGCCTTGCGCCGTCAGCGGTCCCTCGTAGGGATGCAGCATGGTGCGCGCCGCGTCGCGTTCGATCTCGCGCCCGTGCGCGAACGCCTGGTGTACGTCGGGCATCAGCAGCACTTCGGCCCCCAAGTCGCGGCACGCCGCGATGCGGGCCGGACTCGCGTGCCGCGGCATCACCACCTTGGCGCTGCACCCGGCCAGCTTGGCGGCGTAGGCGGCGGCGATCGCGTGGTTGCCGGCGCTGACGGCGACGATGCCGCGCCGCCGCGCCGGCTCATCCAATGCTTCGATGCAGTTGATGGCGCCGCGCAGCTTGAAAGTGCCGGTCTTTTGAAACAGTTCCAGCTTGAGCCAGACTTCGCCGCCGGCAAACTGCTGCTCGACGACGCCGGTCTGCCAGCGCCACACCGGCGTTTCAAGGGTTTTGCCGTCCAGACGACGGGCGGTGGCGCGGATCTCGGCCAGCGAGGGATAGAGTGGGGTCATGGTGCTGCTCCATAGAATATTCGAGGGAAGGCGGCTCAGCCGCGTAAGGGGCTGGTGGTGCTGGGGGCGCCGAGCACCGGCGCAGCCGCAGCTCAGCGACCCTGAATAATTCGAATAATGGAGGTGGCGGACAGGCTCCGACCGGCAAACGCGGCAGCGCCAGCGTCGGTAGCGACGTGGCGGCGGGTTGGCAAGATGATCGGATAAGAGCTCATGTGTTTAATCATGCCAAATACGCAAAGCCTTGGCAAGCGTTTCCTGCCGCCCCCTCTGTCAGCGCGCCAGGAAGGCTTCGATCAGGTGCGCCAGCTCCTCCGGCTGGTCGTGGTGCAGCATATGACCGGCATCGGCCAGCACTTTGCACTCAACGTCGCGCAAATGGCCGAGACGGCGCTCCAGCTCGGCACGCCCTTCCTGCTCCCCGCCCATCCAGGTCCACATATTGGTCTGCTCGGCTTCCACCCACAGCGTCGGCGCCGTGATGGCGCTCCAGCAAGCCATGATGTCCTCGACGTGGTAGGGCAGCGGGCCCGGCTGCTTGTGGGCCGGATCGCCGAGGATTTCCCATTCGCCCGCATCGTTCTGCGCCGACCAGTGCTGCGCCAGGAAGGCGGCGCGCTCGTCGCTCAAGCGCGGATTGGTCTTTTGCAGGCGCGCGGCGACGGCGGCCTGCGACGGATAGTTGCGCAGTTCCGGCTGCTCCAGCAGCGCGTCCATCCACTTGGCGTAGCGGCCCGGCGCCTGTTCCGGCTTGCTGGAGCGCAGGCCGCCGCCTTCCAGGTTGATCAGCCTGCGGATGCGCTCCGGCCGCGCGCCGGCGTAGATGCCGACCACGTTGCCGCCCATGCTGTGGCCCAGCAGGTTGACCGCCTGATCCGGCGAGTAATGGCGCAGGATGGCGTCGAGGTCGGCCAGGTAGTCCGGGAACCAGTAGGTATCGGTGCCGCAGCGCTGCGACAGGCCGAAGCCGCGCCAGTCCGGCGCGATCACATGCCAGTCGCCCTGCAGGGCGTCGACCACGAACTGGAACGAGGCGCCCACGTCCATCCAGCCGTGCAGCATGAAGATCTTGGGCGCGCCCTCCCGGCCCCAGTGGCGCAGGTGGCAGCGCAGGCCGCGGATGGTCAGGAATTCGGAACGGGACGAAGTGAAGGTCATGATGGTCCTTGAAAATGCGTAAGCCGGCGCAATATCAGTTGCTTGCTGGCGATGAAGTAAAATAATAGCACGACCGTTCGATAGCCGCTCAAGCGTAAAATAGCACCATCCCACCGCTCATCAGCGCTGAATTCAGCACTTTCAGCTCAACTAACTAAGGTTTCCAATGTCTATATATCAACTGGGCGAACATGCGCCCGAGATCGATGCATCGTCATTTGTTGCCGACACTGCCACAGTGATCGGCAAGGTCAGCCTGCACGCCAACACGTCGGTGTGGTTCGGTGCGACGCTGCGCGGCGATAACGAACGCATCACCATCGGCGAAAACAGCAATGTACAGGAAGGCACGGTCATGCACACCGACATGGGCTACCCGCTCACGGTGGGCAAGAACGTCACCATCGGCCACCAGGCCATGCTGCACGGCTGCACCATCGGCGACGGCGCCCTGATCGGCATCCAGGCCGTGATCCTGAACGGCGCCAGGATCGGCAAGGGCTGCCTGGTCGGGGCCGGCGCGCTGGTCACCGAAGGCAAGCAATTCCCGGACAACTCGCTGATCATCGGCTCGCCGGCCAAGGCCGTGCGCACGCTGACCGACGAAGACACAGCGCGCCTGCTCGCCAGCGCCGACAGCTACGTCAAACGCGGCCAACTGTTCAAGACGCAACTCAAAAAGATTGGATAAAACATGAGCATCACCCCCATCATCGGCCAGGACACCCTGCAAAAATTCATCTTCGACAACGCCTCCGTGCGCGGCGAGTTCATCGACATTTCCGCCACCTGGCGCGAGGTGCTGTCGCGCCACGCCTACCCTGCCCCGGTCAAGAAACTGCTGGGCGAGATGGTGGCCGCCGCCGCGCTGTTGTCGGCCAACCTGAAGTTCAACGGCACCATCATCATGCAGATCCACGGCGACGGTCCGGTGAACCTGCTGGTGGTCGAGTGCGACGCCGAGCTGCATCTGCGCGCCACCGCCAAGCTCGCTTCCGACGCGGTGATCGCCGATGATGCCACCCTGCCGTCGCTGCTGAACGCGAGCGGCAAGGGCCGCTTCGTCATCACGCTCGACCCGGCCGACAAGATGCCGGGCCAGCAGCCATACCAGGGCATCGTGCCGCTGGACGGCGACGATGTCAGCACCGTCATTGAAAACTACATGCTGCGTTCGGAACAGCTGGACACCAAGCTGTGGCTGGCGGCCGACGACAACGTCTCGCGCGGCCTGCTGCTGCAAAAGCTGCCTTACCACGGCGGCACGACCGCCGTCGAGACGGCGCCGCTGACCGAAGACGAAGCGCTGGAAACCTGGAACCGCGCCGTGATCCTGGGCTCGACCCTGAAGCAGGAAGAGATCCTGTCGACCACCATCGAGGTGCTGATGGAGCGCCTGTTCTGGGAAGAGACGATACGCGTGTTCGAGCCGCTGCATCCGTCCTTCCACTGCACCTGCACCCGCGAGAAGGTCGGCAACATGCTGAAGATGCTGGGCCGCCCCGAAGTCAACAGCGTGCTGGAAGAGCTGGGCCAGGTCGGCGTCAACTGCGATTTCTGCGGCCAGCACTACGACTACGACAAGGTCGATTGCGCCCAGCTGTTCGCCACCGACGCGCCGGTCGAAGCGCTGATCCCAGCGGGCGAAGTGAAGCACTAAGCCGTCCACCACGCATCAAAGAAAACGCGCCCGACGATCCCGTCCGGCGCGTTTCTTTTTTACAGCGGAGTCAACTCTTGGTGCAACGGGTTTCCATCACTTCGACCGCGCCCAGCGTCTGCGCGGAGGTGGCACTGCGCATCAGGTCGACCCGCTCGACGCAGGAACCGCGCAGCAAGCGCTCGTGGTTGCGGGTGCAGATCGTCACCGAGCCGGCGGTACTGGTACTGCAGTAAAAATCTTCGGCGCGCATGCGCACCAGCGCCTGCTCCAGCGGCATGCCCGGCTGTACCGTCTGCGTGACGAAGTTGCCCAGCCCCGCCTGGTTCACCGTGTAGCAGCCGCCAAGCTGCACCAGCAACGCCAGCATCAAAAGTTTGCGCATCGCGATCCTCTCATTATTTCCAGCCAGCAGTGTATCCCACCGGCGTCATCACCCGGTAACACTCGCTACCTATCATGCGCAAAGTTTCCAATTCCTAAAACTGGCACAAAAGGCAATTCATGAACAAGAGATTATCCGCAGTGTGCTTCGCCGCGCTGAGCGTCCCCATGCTGGCGATGGCCGCCAACGTCGCCGCCGCCGTGGCCGACATGGCCGCCGACGCGCCCGCAGCCGCCGCGCAAGGCCACGCTACGGAAGCCGAAGCGGCAGCCGCCGCACCGGTCGCCACGATTGAAATCGCCACCCGCAAAACCCGCTCCTCGGTCGCGCTGACCAAGGGCGATATGCAGAAAATCCTGCCAGGCATTAGTCCTCTGAAAGCGCTGCAAACCCTGCCTGGCGTGAGCTTCCAGACCGCCGACCCTTGGGGCAACAACGAGCAGAACCTGTCGCTGTTCGTGCACGGCTTCAGCGGCCAGCAGCTGGGCTACACCATGGACGGCGTGCCGCTGGGCGACCAGCAGTACGGCAACTACAACGGCCTGTCGCCGCAGCGCGCCGTCATCAGCGAGAACGTCGGCAGCGCGATCCTGTCGTCCGGCGCCGGCGACCTGTCGACCGCCTCGACCAGCAACCTGGGCGGCACCATCGAGACCTACTCCAGCGATCCGCAGCGCAGCCGCAACCTGGCCGCGCAGCAGACCGTCGGCAGCCACAGCACCTCGCGCACCTTGCTGCGCTACGACACCGGCGACTTCGGCAACGGCAACAGCGCCTACATCTCGGCCGTCCACCACGAGCAGAAGGCCTGGGACTTCAACGGCCGCCAGGGCGGCGACCAGGTCAACGCCAAGTACATCAACCAGGGCAACGCCGGCAAGCTGACCCTGTACTTCAACTATTCGGACAAGATCGAGCCGAACGAAGACGCCACCGTGCGCTCGGCCGCCGAGAAGTTCCAGCCCTACACCCGTCCGTTCATCTACCCGAACTTCCAGAGCGCGCTGGCCTACCTGTCGCCGACCGGCGCCACCCCTGCGGCGGAAGGCAACAACTACCGCAACTACTACAGCGACGCCCAGCGCAAGGACTACCTGACCTACGCCAAGTACGACATGAATATCGGCGTATCGACCACCTGGTCCAACCAGGTCTACTACCATAACGACGACGGCGTCGGCGTGGTAGCAGGCCCGATCGGCGTGGCCGGCCTGCCTGGCCTGTTCGCGGTCTACTTCCCCGGCCAGAACCTGAAGCAGGTGTTCGGCAACTCCGGCTACGCCACCCGCACCACCGAGTACGCGATCAACCGCAACGGCTGGCTGTCGACCTTGACCAGCGAGTTCGGCAACCACAAGCTGCAAGGCGGCCTGTGGCTGGAGCACAACCGCTCGTCGGCCTACCGCCGCTGGTACGCGCTGGACGTGAACAATCCAAGTTCGCCCTACGACCGCCCGGGCAATCCGCTGATCACGCAGTACGGCAGCGAGATCGACAACAAGGTCGTGCAGTTCCACGTGCAGGATGAATGGCACTTGCGCAACGACCTGGCGCTGCAGGCGGGCTTCAAGTCCAGCCTGCAATTCGCCGACGGCCAGTACCCGGTGCAGCCGGCCAAGGGCGCGATCGCCAACGGTTCGCTGGCCCTGCCGGTGGGCGAGATCATCACCAAGAAATGGTTGCTGCCGCAGGTCGGCGCACGCTGGGACATCACGCCGCAAGACCAGATGTTCGTCAACGTGCAGAAGAACATGCGCCAGTTCGTCACCTACGGCGGCGGCGGTGCCTCGCCGTGGAGCCTGGCGAGCCAGGCCGCGTTCGACCTGTTCAAGAGCAGCGCCAAGCCCGAGACCTCGATCACCTACGAACTGGGCTTGCGCACCAGCCACCAGCTGGACCTGGGCCCGCTGAAGGCCATCGACGGCCAGGTCAACCTGTACCACGTGGACTTCAAGGACCGCCTGCTGACCATCAGCCCGACGCCGGTGATCACTTCCATCATCGGCGGCAATCCGGTGCTGGCCAACGTCGGCAGCGTCAAGACCGACGGCATCGACATTTCCGGCACGCTGCATTTCGGCCGCATGTTCTCGTTCTACGATGCGCTGTCGTTCAACCGTTCGACCTACTCGGACAACTACAGCAACGGCAAGGACATCGTGCAGACCGCCGGCAAGGCCGTGCCGGGCAGCCCGGAGTGGATGAACAAATTCGTCGCCACCGCGACCGTGGCCGACACCGAGTTCCAGCTGATCGGCGACTACGTCGGCAAGCGCTACGCCACCTACACCAACGACCTGGACGTGCCGAGCTACTTCCTGATGAGCCTGGGCGTATCGGGCAAGCTGCCCTTCCTGAACAACAGCTGGGTGAAGAATGCGCGCTATCGTTTGAACGTCAGCAACCTGGCCAATCGCGTAGGCAATCTGAACGTGGTGGTCGGCGCGGCCAGCGGGACTTACAATACTTTTCCGATCGCACCACGCCAGGGCTTCCTGACTTTGATGGCTGACTTCTGATGAACAATCTTTATTTGCCCAAGCGCCTGTCGCGGCGCGGCTTCATCCAGGCGGCGGCGCTGACCGCCGGCGCTACGCTGATCCTGCCGGGCTCGGTGCTGGCGGCGGCCACGCCCGACCTGTCCGGCATGCCGGGCGTCGGCCCGGTCGGCACCGGGCCGAAAACCCCGCTGGTGTTCGGCCATCGCGGCGCCAGCGCGCTGCGTCCCGAGCACACGCTGGGCTCGTATGCCAAGGCCATCGCCGACGGCGCCGACTACATCGAGCCGGACCTGTGCAGCACCAAGGACGGCGTGCTGGTCGCGCGTCATGAAGCCTTCCTCAGCGAAACCACCGACGTCGCCAATCACCCCGAATTTGCCAGCCGCAAGACCCGCAAGACCATCGACGGCGAAACCCACGAAGGCTGGTTCGTCGACGACTTCACGCTGGCCGAACTGAAGACCTTGCGCGCGGTGGAGCGCCTGCCGCAGTTCCGTCCCGGCAGCGTGCAGTACAACGGCATGTTCCAGGTGCTGACGTTTGAAGAGATCATCGACTTCACGGCGGCGGAAGCGGCGGCGCGCGGCCGCATCATCGGCCTGGTGCCCGAGCTGAAGCATTCGACCTACTTCGCCAGCATCGGCCTGCCGCTGGAGGACCGCTTCCTGTCCATCCTGGCCGCGCACGACTACACGCGCCGCAATCCGGTCGAGATCCAATCGTTCGAAGTGGCCAACCTGAAATACATGCGCGGCAAGCTGGGCCAGCGCGCCAATCTGCGCCTGATGCAGCTGGTGATCGGCGAGAACGTGCGGCCGATGGACGTGGCCAAGACCGGCGGCACGCTGACCTTCGCGCAGATGTGCACGCCGGCCGGCCTGCGCGACATCGCGCAGTACGCCGACGTGGTGGCGCCGCCGACGCGCTCGCTGATTCCGCTGAAGAAGGATGGCAGCCTGGACCAGCCAAGCTCGCTGGTGGACGATGCGCACAAGGCGGGCTTGCGGGTGGAGCCGTGGACCTTCCGTCCGGAAAACCATTTCCTGGCGGCGGACTTCCGCAACAACGCCGGCGACGCAGCGCGCAACGAAGCCGGCTCGATCGCCGAAATCAGACGCTACATCGCCACCGGCCTGGACGGCTTCTTCACCGACGATCCGGCACTGGGCCGCGCCGCGCTCGCTTAACCCGGCACTACTGGTTTTCCAGCAGCAGGGTCTGGATGTCGCGGTAGATCAGCTCGGGCTGCAGGAAGGCCGGGCTGTAGATCTCGCGCACCCGCCCCTGTCGGTCGAGCAGGAACAGCTTGGGCTGGTGGTAGTACAGCCGTGTGGGCTTGCCCTGGTTGTCGAGCTGGACCGAGGTGCTCCGCCCCAGCGCGTCGAGGATGGGTTGCAGCTGCCCCACCGAGCGCGAGGTCAGGAAATGCGGGGCTTGACCCACGGGCCCTTGCCGTCGGCCGTGAGCATGGCGTTGCGGGCGGGGTTGATCGCCAAGTCATAGCCATAGCCGTCGCCCTGCACCTCGCCGGTCTTGCCGGTCGGGTTGGGATGGCTGGCCACCACGTCGCCCTTGTTGTTGTACACCGCCATGCCGGTGGCGCCGCCTATGTCGCGCGGGTTCGACAGGAAGCCGACCAGCATCCGGCCCGGCAGCGCGTAGAAAACGCCTGCTACACCACCGCGCCGCTGTGCACCACCACCAGCTGCCACTGGCCGTTGTCCGCCAGCCGCCAGATGCGGGTGAAGCGCAGCAGGGTCTCGAAGTCCTGTCCGCCGTATGAGCCGTCGAGCTTGACGCAGATCGAGGTCATCGGCAGCGCCGCGTTGCCCAGCACTTGCAGCTCGACCGTTTCAACGCTGCGGAAGCGCAGCGTGCCGGAGCGGTGCAGCTCCAGGTCGTGCGGCTTGCTGACGATCTGCCCCATGTGGTTGGTGAACAGCAGGTCGTCGGCCAGGATCTGGTCCAGCTCTTGCACGTCCGAGGCCAGCATGGCCAGCCGCAGGCGTTCCTCGGCCGCGGGGATTTCAAGGTGGCGCTTCAATGCGCTCAATACTTCGGGGAAATCGCCCACCACCACCGGCCCGGGCTCGGCCTCCTGCGGTCCGCCGATCTCGGTGCTGTAGCTGACGCGCGTCCGGCCGGCGACGTCCGAGAACAAGGCCCAGACCTGCGCCGGCGTGGCGCTGGTTTCTATGCTTGATACATGAGTCCACATGAAATTCTCCTGGTTTCGATGGCGACCCAGCATAACGAAACATTGATAATAAAGCAATTATCGACTGGCCTGGCGCGCGGCGTTGTCAGGCTTGGGCAGCGCGGCCGTCATGTCGACCCAGCTTTGCGGCTGCGGCTTGTTGCGCTCGCGCACGCCGAAGAAGCTCACCACCAGCTCGCCGTTCCGGTCGAAGAACTCCACCGACGTCACGCCGGCGCGCTTGATTACGTAGCCGCTGTTGAAGGCGTTTTCGCGCAGGTGCAGATTGAATTCCGGGTCGAGCACGTTGAGCCAGCCGCCCGCTTCCTGCACCTTGTTGACCTTGCCGCTGTAGATCTGGATCGTCGATTCATTGCCGAGGAAGGCCATGATGTCCAGTTTCTGCCTGGCCGATTCTTCCAGCAGCTGGCGCACCGCCAGCGGCGCGATGCGCCGCACCGCACTGGTTGGCGCCAGCCGCATCGCCTGCTCGCGCGAGACGCCGAACTCGCTCAGCAGGCGGTTGAACTGGTGCACGTCGCTCAGTTCGTTCCACGCCATCTGGAATTCCTTGACGTCGACCGCGCTGTCCGGCTTCTCGGCCGCCTTGGCCGGCGCGGGCGCCACCCTCAGTTCGGCGCTCTGCACCGGGTTGCGGAACTCGGCCACCAGCCGCTCGAACACCGGCACGCCGGCTTCGTTCTTCACGTAGATCTTGTGCGCGGCGTTGCCATGCGTGTCGAAAAATTGCAGGCTGCGCGCGAGCACGCCATCCTTGCCCGGCTGGACCACGGCGAACGCGTACTTCCAGTTCTTGAAGGTGAAGCGCAGGTCGATCTCGCCGCCCAGATAGCCGCCGGCGATGTTGCGCAGGCGGGCTTCGCGCTCCTTCTCCTTGTCGGCGTCGAGGCCGGCAATTTCCTCCTGCGGCTTGAGGCGGCTGGCGACGCCGGTGCGTTCCAGCACGCCATTGTCGTTGCGCGTCAGCGCCGTCACGGCGCCCAGGTCCAGCGCACGGCGCATGATTTCGCGCGGCACGTTCTCGCCTTCCCGCAAGCGGGTGACGGTCTTGCCGATGCCAACCGCCAGCAGATCGGCTTCGGACACGTCGAGCGTCCTGGCGGCGTCGCGCAATTGCAGTTTCGGTTGCTCGGCGCGCAGCGCGTCGTAGCGCTCGGCCAGGCTGGCGGCGTGGGCCGGCAAATTAGCGAGCAGCAAGGCGCCGGCCAGCGCCAGCGCAAAACGGTGATGAGCTTTCATGTGGACTCCTTAGTAGATCACTTTGAGGTTGACCGCGTAGTTGCGGCCCGGACGGACGTTGCGCTCGATATCGGCCAGCGTGACGGCGCTGGTGGCGGCCGGCAGGCTGCGCGCCGACGCGTAGTCCCAGTACTTCTTGTCGCCGAGGTTGTGGACGCCGGCGTTGAGGACGGCGTGCTTGCCGAGATTCCAGTAGGCGGTGAAATCCAACACCGTCGAGCCGGGCACGGCGAAGCGCGCGACGGCGGCGTCGGCGATGATGTCGTCGCCCGCTTGCTTGCCGCGCACGGTGCTGAGCACGAAGGCCGCGCCGCCGCGCAGCGCCGGATCGTCGTAGGCAAAGGTGGCGTTGGCCTTGTACGGCTGGATCGACGACAGCTCGCCCTGCTTGCCGGTCAGGCGGTTCTCAGCCGTGCCGCGCGACACGCCGCCGGCCAGCGCCACGCTGTAGCCCTTCATCCGCTCGATCCACTGGCCCAGCACGAAACGGCTGCTCAGCTCGCCGCCCCAGGTGCTGGCCTTGCCGACGTTTTCAGGACGGAACAGGCCGAAGGTGACGGTCGGATAATTGACCGGATCGGGCGCTTGCGCGGCGTATTCGATCAGGTTGTTGTAGCGGGTGTAGAACACCGAGGCGCTCAGCTCCACGCCGCTGCTCGGCCCACCTTTCAGGCCCAGTTCGAAGGCGTTGCTGGTTTCCTTTTTCAGGTTCGGATTGCCCAGCACCGCGTAGCCATTGCCGGCGCCGGTGTAGCTGAACGAATCGTAGGTGCCGGTGCGTTCGGCCGCAGTCGGCAGGCGGGTGCCGCGGCTGTACTGTCCGTAGGCGCTGAAGCCCGGCGCCACCTCGACCGACAGGTTCAGGCTGGGCGTGAAGAAGGAATCGGTGTCCTGCTTGACTTCCCTGGCCGCGCCCGGCACGGCGATCAGGTAGGCCGCCAGCTTGTTCGGCGTCAGCTTGCGCTGTTCGCCGCGCAGGCCGGTCGTCAACGTGGCTTGCCGGCCCAGCAGCGTGAAGCCGAACTCGCCGCGCACATAGGCGGCCAGCTTGTCGCTGTCCATGTCGGCCATGCGGTTCTTCAGCGTGACCTGGTGCGCGCCGGTCTTGATGACGGTGCGGTCTTCCTGCCACGGACGGCGCGACTGCTGCTGCTCGTAGCCGATGCCGTAGCTGAGCATGCTCGACGGATCGAGCTGCCTGGTGGCGTCCAGCGCCAGGCCCTTGCTGTTGTTGTAGAAGCCGGTCGAGATGTTGCGCAGATAGGGTTGGCCGCCGCTCAGGTAGCTGGCGCGGGTCAGGTCCGCCACCGACGAGTTCTGTGTGTAGGCGCGGGTCTCGAGCGTGTCGAACAGCAGGCCGGAACCCGGCGTGTAGCGATGCTCGATGCCGTAGCGGGTGCGCTCGGTGCGCGAATCCTGGGCCGCGCCTTCCGGGTAGGAGGCGCCCAGCTTGTTGGCGAAGAGCCGGTCGTGCCGGGCCTTGTAGTTGTCGACGGTGAAGTTGAGTTGCTGGTCGCGCGCCAGCTTCCAGTTCAGCTTGGCCAGCACGGCGCCGGCGCTCCACTCGTCCGGGTTTTGCGGCGTGCCGCCTTTGCTCCTGCCTTGCTCGCCTTCGCGCTGGACGCCGACGATCAGCCCTTGCAGCTTGTCGCCGAGCTTGGCGGCGGCGGTCACCGCGTGCATGCGCTGCGCGTGGTCGGAGCTGTAGCCAAACTTGTAGTCGGCGTAGAGCTTGCGCGTGCTTAGGTAGTCTTCCGGCGCCTTGGTGATGAACGAGACCGAGCCGCCGATGCCGGGCGTGCCGGCGCCGGCCGGGCTGCTGCCGGAACCGATGCGTACTTCGCGGAAGGTCTCGGGATCGAAGTAGTCGCGGCCGATGCCGAAGGCGTTGGTGCTGGCGCCATCCGGCTTGGGCGCGGCGTCGGGCAGCGCGACGCCGTCCAGTTCCAGGCTGACGCGGTTGCCCTCGACGCCGCGAATATTGAAGCCGGTATTGCCGGCGCCATCCCAGATATTGCCGGAACCGCTGGCGGCGGCGGGCACGCTGATCAGCGGCGCATAGCGGGCGATATGGGCCATGTCGATGGCGTTGTTGCGGCCGATCTGCTCGGCGCCGATGACGATGGTAGCGCCGCGGCGGGTGTTGCCGCTGTCGTCGCGCCTGGCTTGGACCAGGATTTCGCCGAGCGTGGCGGCGGCGGGCGCGTCAGCGTTATCGGCGGCATGGGCGGGCAGCAGCGCGGCGCCCAGCAGGGTCAGCAAAGCGGATTGCAGCGCCGGCGTGACGGCGTGAAGGGTCGAAGGCGCGGCTGTATGCCGGGCGCCCGAAGTGATAGCGGCCATAGGGTTCCAAGAGTGGGGTGACGGCTGGCTCTCGGACCTGGGGCGATTGCTGGCAAAAGCACATCTTAACAATAATGATTCTCATTTACAAGCTAGGATTGCTTGGTAAAAGTTGAAAATTATTCTTCTTGCATCTATCGATTCTTCGGGTATCTTGATAAGGCTCAACAACCTTCCCTGAGGCGCCCGCAGAATACCGCTTCTACGCGAAGACTCAACCCCACCAGGAGGTTCACGATGGTTGCAAATGCAAACGGGAAAATTGTTCAACTCGGATCGTACAAGGCGTCGAAACAGAATAACTCCATCTCCGGCCTGTCGTCCGGAGCCTTCATGACGGTGCAGTTGCATCTGGCGCGTTCGGCCAGCTTTGCCGGCGCGGGCATCATCGCCGGCGGGCCGTTCCGCTGCGCCGAGACCTACCAGCCCAGCGGGCTGGTGACGCCGGAAGATTCCCGCATCGAGAACTCGCTGTACATCTGCATGAATCCGCTGACCCCGCAAACCGGCCCGGATGCGCGCCGCCTGGTCGCCATGGCCAAGGACACGGCCGAGGCGGGGCTGATCGACGACATCGCCAATCTCGCCGACGACCGGCTCTACATCTTCACCGGCAGCGAGGACGACGTGGTGTATTCCGACGTCGTCGAAAGAACCCGGCAGTTCTACGAAATGCTGGGCGTACCGCAGCAAAATATCAGCTACCGCGACGACGTGCCCGCCGGCCACAGCATCATCACCGACAACCCGGAGGATTCGGAGCTGGAGCTCAACCAGCCGCCCTACATCAACAACGGCGGCTTCATGCAATCGCACGACATCCTGCGCCATATTTACGGCGACCTGAAGGCTCCCGCCGAGCAGCTCAACGGCAAGTTGCTGTGTTTCGACCAGCGGGAATTTCTCGGCGACGATGCGCCATGGGCCAGCATGAGCCAATTCGGCTATGCCTATATTCCATCCAGGGTGCTGGCCGGCAGCGTGAAGGAGCCGCGCGTGCACATTGCCCTGCACGGCTGCAAGCAAGGCTACAACTACACCGACTATGTCAACGGCCGCGCCGACACCGCCAACCAGCCGCCGTACGGCAACCGCTACATCACGACCACCGGCTACAACCACATCGCCGAAAGCAACGACATCATCGTGCTCTACCCGCAGGCCGAAGGCACGGACAACGGCCAGATCCAGAATCCGGATGGCTGCTGGGACTGGTGGGGCTACAGCAACAAGGATGAAAACTCACCCTACTATTCGCGCGATGCCGTCCAGATCAGAGCGATCCACGCCATGCTTGACCGCCTTTGCGCTTGAGCGACCACGGAGAACATCATGAGCAAATTTCCCCTTTCGGCCAGATCGAATGCCATTGAAAAAAAAGAAGGCGTCGTCGCCGAAACCATGGCGCTGGCGACCAACACCTTAGCGCCGCTGGCGCACGCGATGACCGCGCAGAGACTGGTGCAAAAAGACGCCACCCACCTGGTCAACAACGGCGCGATGACCATGGCGCTGGTGGCCAAGCTATGGGACCCGGCCGTCTGGAGCGAGTGGACGCAGTTGCAGGCGGCCATCATGCAGCGCCTGTACACCCAGAACCAGGACTGGCACAAGGGTTGTGCGATCCTGGTCGACGACTACGGCCAGCTGCGTCAGGCCAACACCATGTCCAAGCTGGTGGAAAAGCAGGGCAACCTGATTTCGCAATCGGCCGAGCTGCTGACCAGCCAGACCACGAATCTCGTGGCGCTGCTGGAAAACATCGACGTCGATTTCGGCTACTGGGCGAGCCAGAAACTGCAGCCGGATCAGCCCGCCAGGTAGTTGTTCTTCACGCGCACATAGTGCTCCGCCGAGTACTTCAGGTAGGCGATCTCTTCTTCGGTGAGCGCCCTCACCTTTAGCGCCGGGCGGCCAACGTACAGATGGCCGCTCTCCAGCACCTTGCCGGGCGCGACCAGGCTGCCGGCGCCAACCATCACGCGGTCCTGCACGACGACGTCGTCCATGATGATGGAACCCATGCCGATCAGGCACTCGTTGCCGATGGTGCAGCCATGCAGCAGCACCGAGTGGCCGATGGTGACGTAGTCGCCGATGACCAGCGGCGAGCCGTCCGGCTTGGCGGCGTTCTTGTGCGACACATGGCCCATGGCGAAATCCTGCACGTTGCTGCAGGCGCCGATGACGATGCGGTTGACGTCGCCGCGCAGCACGGTGTTGCACCAGACCGAGCTGTCGCGACCGATGCGCACGTCGCCGATCACTTGCGCCGAGGCGTGCAGATAGATGTCCTCGCCGAGGACGGGGCTGGTGTTCAGGTAGCTGGAGACTGGCATGGCGTCAGGCGACATAAGTGCTGTCGCCATGCGGCGCAGCCTGGAAGGCAGGCAGTGCTTCAGCCTGGCGCGAGAATTCAACTTGCAGCCGATAGCGCGACGCATCGACCACCTCCGGCAGCATCTGCTGCATGAAGTGCCAGGTCACAGCCGTCATCACGCCGGCATGGTCGATCGTCGCCACCGACAGCGGCTGCGCGCGCAGCTCGGCTTCCAGCGCATCGAAGGCCGCCAGCATCTGCACCGTCACGCGCTCGGCCCACGGCTGGTGCACGGTCGGGCGCACCATGCGCTCGTACACCAGCTGCACGCCCTTGTCGCAGGCGGCCAAGGCCAGGCCCAGCACGCGCAGCGAGCGCAGCAGCTCGGTCGGCATCGACGGCGTCAGGCGGCTGGAAGGCATGGCCAGCGCTTCCGCGTACTGCACGATCAAGGTCGAGTCCATCAGCACGGTGCCGTCGTCGGCGATGAAGGTCGGCGCCTTGACCACCGGATTGAGCTGGCGGAATTGCTCGAAGGTGCTGAACACCGACAACGACTGGTGCTCGAAGCGCACGCCCATCAACTGCAGGGTCACCGCCACGCGGCGGACGTAAGGGGAATCGAGCATGCCGATTAATTTCATATCTTTCTCCAAAAGTTAAGCCAGCGCCCACTCGGCGGCCTTGCGCGCGTGGATGGCGGTGGTGTCGAACAGCGGCACGTCGGCGTCGGCCTGCGCGACCAGCAGCGAGATCTCGGTGCAGCCCAGGATGATAGCCTGCGCGCCCTGCGCCACCAAGCCGGCGATGATGCGGCGGTACTCGTCGCGCGAGGCGTCGACGATGCGGCCCAGGCACAGCTCTTCGTAGATGATGCGGTGGACGATGTCGCGGTCGTGCTGGTCCGGCACCACCACATCGAGGCCGTGGCGCTCGCGCAGGCGGTCCTTGTAGAAGGCTTGCTCCATCGTGAAGCGGGTGCCGAGCAGGCCGACCCTGGCGTGGCCGGCGTGCTTGATTTCAATGGCGGTGGGGTCGGCGATGTGGAACAGCGGAATGTCCACCGCGGCCTCGATGGCGTGCGCGACCTTGTGCATGGTGTTGGTACACAGCACCAGGAAATCGGCGCCGGCGGCGCGCAGCGAACGTGCGGCGGCGGCCAGCAAGGCGCCGGCGGCATCCCAGTCGCCGGCATGCTGCAGGCGCTCGACTTCATGGAAGTCCACGCTGTACAGCACCACCTTGGCCGAATGCAGCCCACCCAGGTGCTGCTTGACCGTCTGGTTGACCTGACGGTAGTAAGGCACCGTCGATTCCCAGCTCATGCCGCCTATCAGTCCGATTGTTTTCAACTGCGCTCCCTCCAGAAATCCGGCCGTGCGATCCGCGGCCGCTGGGCTCAAGCATACACGGCGCTGCGTTTTTGCGCTGCGGAGGCGGTCTGGGGTGGCCGGCGCGAGATGGTCAGGACTGCCGGACGGAAGCCTGCTGCGGCGCGGCCTGCTGGCGCTGGCGATAGTTCGGCGCCAGCAGCTTGTATTGCAGGCGGCGCTTGAATTCCGCCTCGCGCTGCTGCCAGGTCGGGCCGATGGCGGGCTGCGCCGGCAGCACGGTCGGCTCGCCGTTCATTTTCAACTCGGCGATCGGCGCGTCGCCGGCATCATCCTTGTTGTCGGTGTAGTGGATGCGGCCTTGGGCGTCGGCCCATTTGTAGATTTGTGCGTGGCCGCTGGCGCAGGCGCACAGCAAGGTGATCGTCAGTAGTGGGCGGGACATGGAGGATTGTTCTCATGAAGAATCGACCCGCCGATTGTACAAAAAATTACCGCTGGGAAATCTATTGAAATGTCACCACTATTGCAGCAGCACCACCGCACCGCGCGCGATCGAGCCCACCACCGCCATCACGTCCCAGTTGGTGAGGCGGATGCAGCCATGCGACTGGGTCTTGCCTATCATGCCCGGCTCGGGCGTGCCGTGGATGCCGTAGTGTTCCTTGCTGAGCTCTATCCAGGCCAGGCCGACCGGATTGTTGGGACCGGCCGCGATGCGGGCCTTGGCGTCGCCGGCCTTGGCGTCCCAGAACAGCTTGGGGTTGTAGCGGTATTCGGGATTGGTGGCGACGCCGCGCACCTGCCAGCGGCCTTCGGGCAGCGGATCGTGCTGGCTGCCGGTGCTGGCGGGGAACTGCGCGAACGGCATGCCGCCGGCGTCGAGCAGGGTCAGTGTGCCTTCGCGCGCATCGACCAGGATGGTGCTGGCTTTCGGCAGCGGCTGGGCGGCGGCCACGTTGGGCACGGTCAGCTGGGTGCCGGCGCGCGTCAGCGACTTGCCGGGATTGAGGCGGCGCAACAGATCGGGGCTGCAATGGAAGCGCTCGCCCAGCGCTTCGGCCAGGCTGGCGTAGCCGAGCGCGGGCAGCTTGGCCTTGGCCATCATGCCGGCGGGGACCGGCGTGTAGGGACCGGCGACGTCCTGCGCGGTGATGGTGTAGGTGTCGAGCACCGGCGCCTGGTCACGTTCCAGCTCGGTCCATGTCGCGGCATCGACCACGCCGCTCAGCGGCAGCTGGTGCAACTTCTGGAAGCCGCGTATGGCCTGGCGCATATTGCTGCCATAGGCGCCGTCCATTTCGCCGGATGAAAAGTGCGCGCGGTCCAGCAGCACCTGTGCCCGCAACACCTGATCGCCTTTGGCATGCGGCCCGATGGTGGCCGCGCTGGCGATGCCGGACAGCGCCAGCGCCACTGCAAAAAATAAGACTCTCAAACCAAAACTCGTAGGACGATGTGGGCGCCTATTCTAGCTTAAGCGTGCCCGCCGCGGCGTCATAGAAGGCGCCGGCGAGCGCGAGGTCGCGCACGCCGAATGATATGTTGCAGCTGGTTGACGATCAGGTTGTCGAATTTGAGCGCGGCCGAAACCGCGTCGTCGTACACGACCGGCGCGCCGAACACGTCGAGATAAAACGCCTTGGCCGCCGCCACGTCTTCGACGAACAGGCTGATGGCGCTGAGGTGGTTCAACCGGGATGTCATCGGCTTACTCCGGCTTGCGGTATTTTTGCATCACGTCGCCGAGGCGGCCGCGGTGCGTATCCAACCAGCTCCACAGCGCTTCGACTTGCTGGCGATGGGCGCGATAGTAGTTGGCGTTGAAGGCCAGCCACAGCCGTGTGTTGATTAGCGGCTGCGGCAGCTGCACCACCGCGCCGCGATAGCGCTTCAGCGTGGCCGCCAGGTGTTCGGGCTTGACCAGGTTGACCACCACGCCGTCCACCCGGCCCAGCTTGAGCTTCTCGATATTGCGCTCGAGGTCGCGGGCGCCGTCGTCCAGCGTCAGGCCGGACTCGCGCAGGCGGGTGTTGTAGCCCAGGCCTTGCACCGAACCCAGCACCTTGCCGCGAAAGTAGTCGCTGGGATTGGTGGCGGCCGGGAGCTTGTCCCTGGCGCGCACCAGCACCACCAGCGTGTTGCGCAGCGCGCGGTCGCGGTCGACGTTGCCGTCCTGGTCGCGCGGCAGCGCGATCTCCGCCGCGTAGCTCGGTTGCTCACCGAGCGGCGTCATGTCGATGTCGCCCGCCTCCAGCGCCACCCGCAGGCGCGCCACCGGCAGGCGCACCAGCGTCGGCAGGCAGTTGAAGCCCGAGCCCATCACCGCGTTGCGGATCAGGTCGACCGCCGCACCCGGCGGTTCAGGCACTTGCTCGCCCTCGCCCATCCAGTACGGCGGACGGTTCTGGTCCATATAGCCGACCCGCAACGGCGTGCAGAGGCCAGCGCCATGCGCAACGGGGACAAGCGTGGCCAACATCAGCAGTATGCCAGCACGTGTCGTCATGGATGACTCAGTTTTCGGGAGGTTTGGGCGCCAGCGGCGGCAGCGCGGCAGCCTGGCCTTTGCCGACGATCTGGATGAAGATTTCGTTTTGCTTGATCATGCTGAGCTCGTAGCGAGCACGCTCCTCCACTGCGCCGGTGCCGTCCTTGAGGTCGCGCACTTCGGAGTCGAGCTTGGCGTTGCGGGCGATCAGTTCCGCGTTTTTCTTGTGGGCGGTGTCGACCTGGCCCTCGAAGTCCTTCACGCGCAGCCAGCCCCCCTTCCCCAGCCAGAGCGGGTACTGTATCAGCAGCAGCAGGGCTGCCAGTGCGAGGGTGATCAAACGCATGGAGTCGACAGCGGCCGGAGCTGGTCCGGCCGCGCTTGCTTAGTTACTTCAGATTATAGAACGCGTCGCGGCCCGGGTAGGAAGCGATATCGCCCAGATCTTCTTCGATACGCAGCAGCTGGTTGTACTTGGCCATGCGGTCCGAACGCGACATCGAGCCGGTCTTGATCTGCAGGGCGTTCATGCCAACGGCGATATCGGCGATGGTCGAATCTTCGGTCTCGCCCGAACGGTGCGAGATCACGGCGGTGTAGCCGGCGCGCTTGGCCATTTCGATGGCGGCGAAGGTCTCGGTCAGGGTGCCGATCTGGTTGATCTTGATCAGGATCGAGTTGGCGATGCCCTTCTGGATGCCTTCTTTCAGGATCTTGGTGTTGGTGACGTACAGGTCGTCGCCCACCAGTTGGATCTTCTTGCCCAGTTCGCGGGTCAGGATCGCCCAGCCGTCCCAGTCGCCTTCGTGCATCGCGTCTTCGATCGAGATGATCGGGTATTTGTCGCACCAGGTCGCCAGCAGGTTGGTGAACTCGGTCGAGGTCAGGCTCAGGCCTTCGCCTTCCAGCTCGTACTTGCCGTCCTTGTAGAACTCGGACGCCGCGCAATCCAGTCCGATGGCGATCTGGGTGCCTGGCTCGTAGCCGGCTTCTTCGATCGCCTGGATGATCAGCTTGATCGCTTCTTCATGGTTGGCCAGCGATGGCGCGAAACCGCCTTCGTCGCCCACCGAGGTGCTCAGACCCTTCTTGTGCAGGATCTTCTTCAGCGTGTGGAACACTTCGGCGCCGTAGCGGACCGCTTCCTTGAAGGATGGGGCACCGACTGGAATGATCATGAATTCCTGGATGTCCAGGTTGTTGTCGGCGTGCGCGCCGCCGTTGATGACGTTCATCATCGGCACCGGCAGTTGCATCGCGCCCGAACCGCCGAAGTAGCGGTACAGCGGCAGGCCGGCTTCTTCGGCGGCGGCCTTGGCCACGGCCATCGACACGGCCAGCATGGCGTTGGCGCCCAGGCGGCCTTTGTTTTCGGTACCGTCCAGGTCGATCAGAGTGCGGTCCAGGAAGGCTTGCTCATTGGCGTCCAGGCCCATGATCGCTTCCGAGATTTCAGTGTTGATGTTTTCGCAGGCTTGCAGCACACCCTTGCCGAAATAACGCTTCGGATCGCCGTCGCGCAGTTCGATCGCTTCGCGCGAACCGGTCGATGCACCCGACGGTACGGCGGCGCGGCCCATGACGCCCGATTCCAGCAGCACGTCGCATTCGACGGTAGGATTGCCGCGCGAGTCAATGATTTCACGTCCGATGATGTCAACAATAGCACTCATGTCATTCTCCAAAGTTAGGCGATGCGAAGTCGCTACGCGTTCTGATGCGCGTTGCGGACGAAATAAGGCGAATTGTACCCGGCGCGGGAGCGCCACTCATACGAATACTCGTACGCCAGGTATGTTGCATTAGTTGAAGCTGTTTTCCAGGAAACCAGCTTTCTTGGTGATGCGGTCCAGCTCGATCAACGTGGACAGCAACTCCTTCATGCGACCCAGCGGCACGGCGTTCGGGCCGTCCGACAGGGCTTCTGCAGGGTTGGGATGGGTTTCCATGAACACGCCGGCCACGCCAACGGCCACCGCCGCGCGCGACAGCACCGGCACCATGTCGCGCATGCCGCCCGACGAGGTACCGTTACCGCCCGGCAGCTGCACCGAGTGGGTCGCATCGAACACCACAGGGCAGTTCGATTCGCGCATGATGGCCAGCGAACGCATGTCCGACACCAGGTTGTTGTAGCCGAAGGAAGCGCCGCGCTCGCAGGCCATGAAGTTGTCTTCGTTCAGGCCCTTGGCCTTGGCGGCCAGGCGGGCTTTGTCGATGACGTTCTTCATGTCGTGCGGGGCGAGGAACTGGCCCTTCTTGATGTTGACCGGCAGGCCGGACTCGGCGCAGGCGACGATGAAGTCGGTCTGGCGGCAGAGGAAGGCCGGGGTTTGCAGCACGTCGACCACCGCCGATACTTCGGCGATTTCGTCGATCGAGTGCACGTCGGTCAGCACCGGCACGCCCAGCTCGCGCTTGACGTCGCCCAGGATCTCCAGGCCCTTGTCGCGGCCGGGACCGCGGTACGAGGTACCGGAGGAACGATTGGCCTTGTCGAACGAGGACTTGTAGATGAACGGGATGCCCAGCGCGGCCGTCATTTCCTTCAGCGCGCCGGCGGTGTCGAACGCCATCTGGCGCGATTCGATCACGCAGGTGCCGGCGATCAGGAAGAACGGCTGGTCGAGGCCAACGTCAAATCCGCACAGTTTCATGCCGCATCTCCTTGCAAAGAATCAGTCACAGCGTGCAGGCGGTTGCCGCCGGCGGCCTTGTGGGCCAGTGCTGCCTTGATGTAGGACGTGAACAGCGGATGGCCGTCACGCGGGGTCGATTTGAATTCCGGGTGGTACTGCACGCCCATGTACCAAGGGTGCGAGTTCTCGCCGGTGCGCGGCAGTTCCATGATTTCGCACAGGTCTTCGGTCGGGGTACGGGCCGCGACCACCAGGCCGGCCGCTTCCACGCGCGGCAGGTAGTGGTTGTTGGCTTCGTAGCGGTGACGGTGACGCTCGGTGACCACCGCGCCGTAGATTTCCGACGCCAGCGTGCCCGGCTTGATGGCGCAGGTCTGCGCGCCCAGGCGCATGGTGCCGCCCAGGTCGGAGTTCTCGTCGCGTTTCTCGACCTTGCCGTCCTGGCCTTGCCATTCGTCGATCAGGGCGACGACAGGCTGCGAGGTTTCCAGGTCGAACTCGGTCGAGTTGGCGTGGGTCAGGCCGGCCTTGTGGCGGGCGTATTCGATCAGCGCCACCTGCATGCCGAGGCAGATGCCGAGGTAGGGGATCTTGTTTTCACGGGCGAACTGGGCGGCCATGATCTTGCCTTCCACGCCGCGCTTGCCGAAGCCGCCCGGTACCAGGATGGCGTCGTACTTGCCCAGCGCGGCGCAGCCGGTGGTCTCGATCTCTTCCGAGTCGATGTACTCGATGTTGACCTTCGATTCGTTGTGGATGCCGGCGTGGCGCAGCGCTTCGGTCAGCGACTTGTACGACTCGGTCAGTTCCACATACTTGCCGACCATGCCGATCGACACTTCGGTCTTCGGATGTTCCAGCGTGTAGATCAGGCGGCTCCAGACCGACAGGTCGGCCGGGGCCGGGTTCAGGTCCAGCGCTTCGCAGATGATCGCGTCCAGGCCCTGGTCGTGCAGCATCTGCGGCACTTTGTAGATGGTGTCGACGTCCCATACCGAAATCACGGCCTGCTCTTCGATGTTCGAGAACAGCGAGATCTTGGCGCGCTCGTCGTCCGGGATCGGACGGTCGGCGCGGCACAGCAGCGCGTTCGGCGAGATGCCGATTTCACGCAGCTTCTGCACCGAGTGCTGGGTCGGCTTGGTTTTCAGTTCGCCGGCCGAAGCGATGAACGGCACCAGCGTCAGGTGGACGAAGGCGGTGTTCTTGCGGCCAGCGCGCAGGCTCAGCTGACGCGCCGCTTCCAGGAACGGCAGCGATTCGATGTCGCCCACGGTACCGCCGATTTCGCACAGGGCCACGTCGTAGCCTTCGGCGCCGCGACGGATATAGTCCTGGATTTCGTTGGTGATGTGCGGGATCACCTGCACGGTCTTGCCCAGGTACTCGCCGCGGCGTTCCTTGCGGATCACCGATTCGTAGATTTGCCCGGTGGTGAAGTTGTTCACCTTTTTCATGCGGGTGGAGATGAAGCGCTCGTAGTGGCCGAGGTCGAGGTCGGTTTCGGCCCCGTCGTCGGTGACGAATACTTCACCGTGCTGCATAGGGCTCATCGTGCCAGGATCGACGTTGATATACGGGTCGAGCTTGAGCATGGTGACTTTGAGGCCGCGCGATTCGAGGATCGCGGCGAGAGAGGCGGCGGCTATCCCTTTACCAAGGGAAGACACGACGCCGCCGGTGACGAAGACAAATTTGGTCATTGCAGATGGTGCCGAACGGCACGTGCGGGAAATTGAAATTATACCCTAAAACGTCCGATTCTTCACCTTCCTGCCCGGAAAAATCCGCAACCGGCAGGGAAACTCCTGTGAAATAAAGTGCAAAAATTACCAGTTTGCCTATCCGCCAGCACTGTGTTGCACCGTACAGACCGGCGCCTCCAACCAGGCAAAAATGACAACTCACTCAATCAGGGAGATCACGATGAACTACGAAGAACTCGATGCCTTGGGCATGTATGCCGACCACGGCCATAAAGGTCCCGGCCCGGAACTGATGGGCGCCGATACGCTGATCGGCAACCACGTCCACAACCTCAAAGACGAGCACCTGGGCGAGATCAAGGAAATCATGCTCGACATGCGCACCGGCAACATCGCCTATGCGGTGATGGCCTTCGGCGGCGTGTTCACGCTGGGCGAAAAGTTGTTCGCCGTGCCGTGGGAAGCGCTGACCCTGGACACCGTCAACAAACGCTTCACGCTGAACCTGGACAAGGACCGCATCGAAGCGGCGCCCGGCTTCAATAGCGACCACTGGCCGAACATGGCCAACCAGAGCTGGGCCAGCCAGATCCACACCTACTACGGCACCAGCGGCGACCGCAGCGCCGGCCTGCGCTAGCAGAAATCGCGGCTGATGGTCGGCAGCCGTCCCAGCAGATGGGACATGTCGACCAGCCGCTTGGCCACCAGGTGGCGCACGATGCCCTCCTGCTGCCACACGCCATACACCCCCAGCAACGGCGCGCCCAGCACCTCGCGCCGCTGCTGCTCCACCAGCGCCGGCCAGATGATGACGTTGACGTTGCCGGTCTCGTCCTCGATAGTGACGAACAGCACGCCCTTGGCCGTGCCGGGACGCTGGCGCACCGTGACCATGCCGCAGGCGCGCGCCAGCATGCCGTTGGTGTAGGTGTTGAGCGTGGACGCCGGCAGGAAGCGGTGCTCCAGCAGCTTGGGGCGCAACAGCGCCAGCGGATGCCGGCCCAGGGTCAATCCCTGCGAGCGGTAATCGCCCAGTATCTCCTCCCCTTCCGTCGGCGGCTTGAGCAGCGGGATTTCCTCGTCCGGCGTGGTCGGCCGCAGCAAATCCTTGTCCGGCGTGGCGCCGACCGCCTGCCACAAGGCCTGCCGCCGGTTGCCGGCCAGCGCTTGCAGCGCATTGCCGCCGGCCAGCACGTGCAGGTCATGGCGGTCGAGGTCGGCGCGCCGCGCCAGGTCGGCCACGTCGGCGAACGGTTGCGCGGCGCGCGCCTGCTCGATGCGCTCGGCCGCTTCGGCGCGCATGCCCTTCAGCAGCGACAGGCCGAGGCGCACGGCCGGCTGATTGCGCCGGCCCACCCGTTCCTCCAGCGAGCAATCCCAGCCGCTGACGGCGACGTCGATCGCGCGCACCTGCACGCCATGTCGCTTGGCGTCCTGCACCAGTTGCGACGGGCTGTAGAAACCCATCGGCTGGCTGTTGAGCAGCGCGCACAGGAAGGCGGCCGGCTCGTGGCACTTGAGCCAGGAACTGGCATAGGTCAGCAGCGCGAAGCTGGCGGCGTGCGATTCGGGGAAGCCGTATTCGCCGAAGCCCTGGATCTGGCTGCAGATGGCGGCCGCGAACGCTTCGTCGTAGCCGCGCTCGCGCATGCCGTCCATGATGCGCTGCTGGTATTTGTCGACCCCGCCCTTGCGCTTCCACGCGGCCATCGCGCGCCGCAACTGGTCGGCCTCGCCCTCGGTGAAGCCGGCGCCGATGACGGCGATCTGCATCACCTGCTCCTGGAAGATCGGCACGCCCAGGGTGCGGCCCAGCGCCTCCTCCAGCCGCGGCGGGAAGTGGACGTCCTCGCGCCGCATGCGCCGTTGCAGATAGGGATGGACCATGCCGCCCTGGATCGGCCCCGGCCGCACCAGCGCGACCTCGATCACCAGGTCGTAAAACACCCGTGGCCGCAGGCGCGGCAGCATGCTCATCTGCGCCCGCGATTCGATCTGGAACACGCCGACGGTGTCGGCCTCGCACATCATGTCGTAGGTGGCGGCGTCCTCGGCGGGAATGTCCTGCATGCGGAACGGCGCGCCGCGCTGCGCGCCCACCAGCGCCAGCGCGCGCCGCAGCGCGGTCAGCATGCCCAGCGCCAGCACGTCCACCTTCATCAGGCCCAGCTCTTCCAGGTCGTCCTTGTCCCACTGGATCACGCAGCGCCCTTCCATGGTCGCCGCCTCGATCGGCACCAGCCGCGACAACTTTTCGTGCGAAATGACGAAGCCGCCGGGGTGCTGCGACAGGTGGCGCGGGAAGCCCAGCAGGGCCACCGCCAGCGCGGCCCATTGCTGGGCCAGCTGCGATTCCGGGTCCAGCCCGCACTCGGCCAGCCGGCCCAGCAGGTCGTTGCGGCCGTCGAACCAGTGGTGCGCCTTGGCCACCTTCTCGACGATGGCCAGGTCCACGCCGAGCGCCTTGCCGCTGTCGCGCAGCGCGCTCTTGGGCCGGTAGCTGATGACGACCGCCGCCAGCGCGGCCCGGTCCGCGCCGTATTTCTTGTAGATGTACTGGATCACTTCCTCGCGCCGCTGGTGCTCGAAGTCGACATCGATGTCGGGCGGCTCGTCGCGCTCCTTGGAAATGAAGCGCCCGGTCAGCATATTGCTGCGCTCGGGATCGACCTCGGTCACGCCGAGGCAATAGCAGACCACCGAGTTGGCCGCCGATCCCCTGCCCTGGCACAGGATGTCCTGCGAGCGGGCGAAGCGGACGATGTCGTAGACCGTCAGAAAATAAGGCTCGTATTTCAGCTCGCGGATCAGCACCAGCTCCTTCTCGATCTGCCCGCGCACCTTGTCGGACACGCCGGCCGCAAAGCGCCGCTGCGCGCCGGCATACACTTCCTGCCGCAGATAGCTGCCCGGCGTGTGGCCCGGCGGCACCAGCTCGTGCGGATATTCGTAGCGCAGCTCGCCCAGGTTGAAGCGGCACTGACGCGCGATGTTCAGCGTTTCCGCCAGCGCCTGCGGCGGATACAGGTTCGCCAGCCGCAGCCGCGAGCGCAGGTGCTGCTCGGCGTTCTGCGCCAGCGCGTAGCCGCACTCGGCCACCGGCTTGCCGACCCGCACCGCGCACAAGGTGTCGAGCAGCGGCTTGCGCGAGCGCACGTGCATGCACACATGCCCCAGCGCCACCACCTGCATGCCGTGCTGCAGCGCCACCTCGTCGATGCTGAGGCGGTGCGCCTCGTCCAGCGCGCGCTGCAACAGGTTCAGGCCCATCCAGCTACGGCCGGGAAACGTCACCTCCATCCACGCCGCCTGCGCGTGCAGACGGTCGACGTCGTCCGGCTGGAACGCCGGGTAATGCGGCAGCAGTATCATCAGGCAGCCGGGCAAGCCCTTCAGATGGGCGCAGGCCGGCGGCGGCGCGGCCAGGTCGGCCGGCGTCAGCAGGTAGCTGCCCTTGGCGACCCGGTTGCGCGCTATCGTGATGAGCTCGCAGAGATTGCCGTAGCCCTCGCGGTCCTGCGCCAGCGCGATCAGCGACAAGGCCGGGCTGCCGTCGGGATGCTTCAGGTGGAAATGGCTGCCGATGATCAGCGGCAGATTGGCCTCCCTGGCCTGGGCGTGAGCGCGCACTACGCCGGCCAGCGAGCATTCGTCGGTGATGGCCAGGGCGGCGTAGTCCAGCTGCACGGCGCGCGCGACCAGCTCCTCGGCACTGGACGCGCCTTGCAGAAAGGAGAAGTTGGTCAGGCAGAACAGCTCGGCATAGGCCGGCAAGCCCTGCGTGGTCGGCGTGGTGATGGGTGTCATGATTATATACTGTGTTTTTATACAGTATAATACACCCCACGCCGATAGCCACCTGAATAGATGAAGCAATAATTGGCTAAAACTATGGCACTACGTAGCATTACGTAGTGCCGTCGCCACTCTGGCGCGGCAAAACAACAGTAAATAAAGTTTGGCTGAAAAATTGTCAAAAAAGTCATGTGCTGATGAGCTATTTGACTAGAATCGGTTTTTTCACGGGAGAGAAAACTTGTTCGCCAATACGCCATTACGCCATGCAGTACTGCTCAGCCTTTACGGCGCAGCCGCCCTCAGCCTCGCACCATCCGCTTTCGCCCAGACCGCACAGGAAGCCAGGCCAGACACACCAATCCAATCGGTCAGCATCGTCGGCTCGCGCCGCGCGACCACCTCGTCCACCGACACCGTGGTGCCGGTCGATATCATCCCGATGAGCAAGTCCACAGAACAAGGCGGCCAGTTCGACCTGGCGCAAACGCTGACTTACATCTCGCCATCGTTCAACTCGACCCGCCAGAGCGGCTCCGACGGCGCCGACCTGGTCGACTCCGCCGCGCTGCGCGGCCTCGGTTCCGACCAGACCCTGGTGCTGGTCAACGGCAAGCGCCGCCACACCACCGCGCTGGTCAACCTGTTCGGCGCCCGCAACCGCGGCAACACCGGCACCGACATGAACACCATTCCGCTGCTGGCGATCAAGGACGTGCAGGTGCTGCGCGACGGCGCCGCCGCCCAGTACGGCTCGGACGCCATCGCCGGCGTGATCGACATCGGTCTGAAGAAAAGCAAGGGTTGCGAAGCCGTCGCCGGCTTCAGCGAATACTCCAGGCGCGACGGCAAGAACTACATGACCTCGGCCTACTGCGGCTTCGAGATCGGCAACGGCGGCACGCTCGGCATCACCGGCGAATACCTGGACCGCGGCCGTTCCAACCGCGCCGAGGCCGACAACCCGCGCATCATCGGCGACACCCAGACCAAGAACCAGACCATCTACCTGAACGGCGAACTGCCGACCACCGGCACGGGCAAGCTGTACTTCACCGCCGGCGGCCAGACCCGCAACGCCTCCAGCGCCGCCTTCGCGCGCGGCGGCATCGGTTCCGACGACATCCCGAGCCGCAACTCGGCGGCCATGTACCCGAACGGCTTCGTGCCCTTCATCAACGCCGACATCGACGACCAGTACGCCATCCTCGGCCACCGCAGCACGGTGGGCGACTGGAACCTGGATGTGTCGCAGACCTATGGCTACAACAAGATGCGCTACAACATCAGCCATACGATCAACGCCTCGATCGCCAACAAGGACTTGCTGGCCGGCGGCAAGGGCATCAGCCCGGACCGCTTCGACGCGGGCGGCTTCTCGTTCCAGCAGCTGACCACCAACCTCGACCTGAACCACTACTACGACGGCCTGGTCGGTGACGGCCTGAACGTTGCCTTCGGCGGCGAGTACCGCAGCGAGAACTACAAGATCTTCGCCGGCGAGCCCGGCTCGTACAACGACGTCGACGGCATCGGCTTCGGCGGCAACGCCGGCAGCCAGGGCTTCCCCGGCTTCCAGCCGGCCGACCAGGTCAACGCCAAGCGCCACAGCAGCGCCGCCTACCTCGACCTGGAAGCGGACCTGAGCAAGACCGTCAAGCTGCAGGGCGCGCTGCGCTACGAGAAGTTCAGCGACTTCGGCTCGACCGTCACCGGCAAGCTGGCCGGCAGCGTGCGCGTGGCCGACAGCGTGTTGCTGCGCGGTTCGGCCAGCACCGGCTTCCGCGCGCCGTCGCTGCAACAAGTTTATTTCTCGTCGACCTTCACCGACTTCATCGGCGGCGTGCCGACCGACGTGGTGCTGGCGCCCAACGGCGGCGCCGTCGCCAACGCGGCCGGCATCCCGAAACTGAAGGAAGAAAAGTCGACCAGCTTCACGCTGGGCACCACCTGGACGCCGAACGCCGCCGTCTCCGTGACCGCCGACCTGTACAACATCAAGATCAAGGACCGCATCGTGCTGTCGGGCCGCTTCAATGCCGACACCTACCCCGACCTGGCCGAGCGCCTGGCCAAGCTGGGCGTGGGCGAGGCGCAGTTCTTCGTCAACTCGGTCGACACCAAGACTCAGGGCCTGGACCTGACCGCGTCGCACAAGACCAACTTCGGTTCCAACAAGCTGACCACCTTCCTGGCGCTCAACGTCAGCAAGACGGAAGTGACCGGCATCCACCCGCCGGCCTCGCTCAAAGGCTTCGAGGACGTGCTGCTGTCGGAGAAGGAACGCCTGTACATCGAGCAAGGCGCGCCGCGCTCGAAGGCCACGCTGGGCTTCGACTACGTGACCGGCCCGTGGGAAAGCGACCTGAAGATCATCCACTTCGGTCCGCAGACCCTGGGCACGTTCAGCGGTACGGCGGCCGGCGTGCCCAACCAGCACTACGAGTCGAAGACCTCGGCCGACCTGAGCTTCACCTACAGCATCAACAAGAACATGAAGTTCACCTTCGGCGGCAACAACATCTTCAACGTCAAGCCGACGTCGCAGAACGCCGACGAGACCGACAACGGTTTCAAGTATGAAAGCGTGCAGTTCGGTCTGAACGGCGCGTCCTACTTCGGCCGCCTGTACGTCAAGTTCTAAGCTCCCCGTTCCCTGCATCGACGGCGCCTGCGGGCGCCGTTTTTCATTGACGGCATGGCCAGACATCGGCGACTTTCTCATCAACGAAAAATAAGACGTAACGTTTGCTTACACATCGCTAACTTAATCCAACCCGTTGCCGTTTTACACTGCCCATATCTTAGGCACAGGAGCGTTTCATGCGCCGCGCACTCTTACTCATGTTGTTACTCCCCCTGTTGCAAGGCGCGCTGGCCTTTGCCGCGCTGGGCACGGCGCCGTCCAATTTCGGCACCACGCCGCTCAGGCAGGGCGGGCGCAGCCTGGCGGCGGCCAGCGGCGTCGGCACGCCCGCCTACACCGTCAGCCAGAGCACGCTCGACAGCGGCACGGTGGTGCGCGAATACGTCAACACTGACGGCACGGTGTTCGCGGTCAGCTGGAGCGGCCCCGCCCTGCCCGACCTGCGCACCCTGCTGGGCGACAAGTTCGCGGTACTGACCGGCGCCGCCGCCCAACGGCCCAAGGCGGGCCACTCGCAGCTGGCGCTTGAACGGCCGGACGTGGTGATCGTCTCCAGCGGCCACATGCGCGCCTATGCCGGCCACGCGTGGCTACCGGGCGCGCTGCCGGCCGGTTTCGACACCTCTGTCATCGAATAAGGAGTCGCGCATGCTCCGCTCCCTCTTTGCCTGCGCCCTGCTGGCGCTGACGCTCGGCGCCTGCGGCGGTGGCGGCAGCGGCGCCGCCGCGCCCACCACGCCGACCACGCCGACCACAAGCCAGGCCGCCGCCGTCACGCCGGTGGTCAGCATCAGCGCCACGCCGACCGCCACCACCGTCGGCCAGGTCATCACGCTGAGCTGGAGCGTCAGCAATCCCAGCGCGGCCGGCTGCACCGCCTCCGGCGCCTGGAGCGGCAGTCTGGACAACAGCGGCTCGCAGACCGTCACGGCCGGCGCGGCCGGCACCGCCTTCTACACCATCAGCTGCAGCGGCGTCAGCAAGACCACCAGCGTGGTCGTCAGCACGCCGGCGCCCTCGCCCACCGTCAACCTGACGCTGGCGCCGGCCAGCATCACCAGCGCGCAGACTTCGGTGCTGAGCTGGTCGTCGGCCAACGCCAGCAGCTGCACCGCCAGCGGCGCCTGGAGCGGCGCCAGGGCCGGCTCGGGCTCGATCAGCGTCGTGCCCAACGCGGCGGGCAATTTTGTCTACACCCTGTCCTGCACCGGCGACGGCGGCAACGTCAACGCCAGCGCCGCGCTCAGCGTGACCGCGCCGCTGAGCAACAGCACCGCCATCGTGGTCGACAGCGGCCCCACCGGCATCAACGGCTCGATCAACATCCCGTATGTCAGCGTCACGGTGTGCCAGCCCGGCACCAGCACCTGCCAGAGCATCGACCACGTGCTGCTCGACACCGGCTCCTACGGCCTGCGCCTGCTGGCGCCGCTCGACGCGGCGCTCAAGCTGCCGGCCGTGAAGACGCCGTCCGGCGCCGACGCCGGCGAATGCGCCAAGTTCATCAGCGGCTACACCTGGGGCGCGGTGCGCCAGGCCGACGTCAAGCTGGCGGACGAAACGGCGGCCGGCATTTCGATCCAGGTGATCGCCGACAGCGGCGCCAACTACGCGGCCACGCCTTCGAGCTGCAGCAGCGCGGGCAACAGCCTGGGCTCGCTGGCGGCGCTGGGCGCCAAGGGCGTGCTCGGGGTGGGATTGTTCAAGCAGGATTGCGGCGACCGCTGCGCCAGGTCGGCGGTCAGCGGCGCCTACTACGCTTGCACCAGCAACGGCTGCACCGCCAGCAGCATGGCGCTGGCGTCGCAGGTCAGCAATCCGGTGGCGTCGTTCGCGGTCAACAACAACGGCGTGCTGGTGCTGCTGCCCAGCGTCGGCGCGGCCGGCCTGACGTCGGTCAGCGGCACGCTGATCTTCGGCGTCAACACCCAGAGCAACAACAGCATCGCCGGCGAGACGCTGTACAAGACCAACAGCAGCGGCGACTTCAGCACCACCTACAAAGGCAAGACCTACAGCGCCAGCTTCATCGACAGCGGCTCGAACGGCTACTTCTTCAGCGACAACGCGATACGCACCTGCTCGGGAGGGGATTTCTATTGCCCGGCCGCGACGCTCTCGCTCAGCGCCAGCAACGCGGCCGCCGACGGCAGCGCCAGCGGCGTGGTCAACTTCAGCGTCGCCAACCTGGTGCAACTGGCGTCGACCATCTCGGCGGCGCAGGTCGGCGGCACGGTGGGCAGCTCCGGCGCCAGCGCGGGCAATTACTTTGATTGGGGATTGCCGTTCTTCTACGGCCGCCGCGTGTTCGTGGTGTTGGAAGGGGCCGCCGTCAACGGCAAGACCGGGCCGCTGTGGGCCTATTAGGATCGCACAACGTGCCGGCAGCGCCCGATAAGCGCTGCCGTCAGAGCCGCTGTTGTGGTCCATCTTTTGGGTTTTGCCTACCTTCTCTCCGTGGGTGTCTGGTCGAAGGATGATGCATCTCTGCGCGCGCCGGCGTTGGTAACCCCGGCGCGACTTGCCAGAATAGCGGCCGCCGCCCGGGCGGTATCGCGAAATCGCGACAAATTCCTGTTAAATCGCGCCACGGCCCACCGCCCTGCAATTGTTTGCGTTGTGTCACGTCCATGTCATCTGCGTTGGGTACAGTCGCCACCTTGAATTTTCTTAATTTTGAGGGTGCAATGAAAACAAATCTGGTGATGTTGGCTGCGTTGACGGCAGCGGGTCTGGTTGGCTGCGGTGGCGACTACACGCCGCCGCCGGCGATCGCGGAAGGCACGACCGTCACGCTGGCGCTGATGGAGACCACCGACATCCACGCCAACGTGATGAGCTACAACTACTACTCACTGGCGGAAGACACCAGCCTGGGCCTGGAACGCACTTCGACCCTGGTCAGCGCGGCGCGCGCTGAAAACCCGAACAACGTGCTGCTGGACGACGGCGACGTGATCCAGGGCACCCTGCTGGGCGACCTGCAAGCGGTCACCAAGCCGATCGCCTGCACCGACACCATGGCCGTGCACAAGGTCATGAACGCCATGAAGTACGACGGCGGCGGCTTCGGCAACCACGAGTTCAACTACGGCTTGCCGTTGCTGAGCCAGATCACCAATACCGACTTCGGCATTCCGGGCGTGAGCAAGCCGGCCGGCAACTGCGGCGCGCCGGCCTTCCCGCTGGTGCTGACCAACGTCACCGGCGTGGCCAGCAACAAGCCCATCGTGCAGCCGTACACGCTGCTGCCGCGCACCTTCAGCGCCACCAAGCTGGACGGCACCAAGGTCGACGTCAAACTGAACATCGGCATCATGAGCTTCGTGCCGCCGCAGATCCTGGACTGGGATCAGAAGAACCTGGCCGGCAAGGTCGCCGTGACGGGCGTGCAGGAAGCGGCCAGGCAATACGTGCCGGAGCTGCGCGCCAAAGGCGCCGACCTGGTGGTGGCGCTGTCGCACGGCGGCCTCGACCCGAGCGCCTACAGCCCGAAAATGGAAAACGGCAGCTATCACCTGACCAGCACCGGCATCGACGCGCTGCTGATCGGCCACTCGCACCTGATCTTCCCGAAGGGCAAAGAGACCGGCGCCGCCGCGCTCGATCCATCGTTCGCCGCCTTCCCGGCCAGCGCCAAGATCGACGCCGTCAATGGCTTCGTCAACGGCGTGCCGACCGTGATGGCGCAAAGCTGGGGCCGCCGTCTGGGCATCATCAAGCTGACCTTGGTCTTCACCGGCGGCAAGTGGGTGGTGCAGCAGGACAAGACCAGCGTGGAATCGCGCGGCTTCAAGTACACCGACGGCGCCACCATCGTCAAGGCCGACCCGGCCATCGCGCCCATCGTCGCCACCGAGCACGCGGCCACCATCGCCTACGCCAAGCAGCCGCTGGGCGTGAGCACCGACTTTGAAATGTCGGCCTACTTCTCGCTGGTCGGCGACGTCAGCGCGATCCAGCTGGTCAACCAGGCGCAGCTGGACTACGTGAAGAAATTCATCGCCGCCAGCACCGACGCCACCCTCGCCAGCTACAAGAACATCCCGGTGATCTCGTGCAGCGCGCCGTTCAAGGCCGGCCGCAACGGTCCTTCCGACTTCACCGACGTCGCGCCGGGCGCCAGCGCCGCCGCGCCGGTCGGCCTGCAGGTGCGCAATCCGGGCGACCTCTACCTGTACAGCAACAACAACCTGCAGGCGGTGAAGATCAAGGGTTCCGACCTGAAGGCCTGGCTGGAAACGGCGGCCAAGCAGTTCGGCCAGATCGACCCGGCCAAGACCAGCGAGCAAGACCTGGTGCCCTCGTACGGCACGATCTACAACTACGACGTGTTCTACGCCGAGAACAACGCGCTGACCTACCAGATCGACGTGACCAAGCCGGTCGGCAGCCGCATCGTCAACCTGAGCTACCTGGGCAAGGCGGTGGCCGACGGTGACGACTTCATTGTCGCCACCAACGACTACCGCGCGGGCGGCGGCGGCGCCGTGCCTGGCATCGACGGCAGCAAGACCATCATCAAGTCGCCGGACGCCAACCAGGCCGTGGTCAGCAACTACCTGACGGCGCAGGGCGCGGCCAGCGGCAAGGTCACGCTGGCCGGCAACGGCAGCGCGCGCAGCTGGAGCTTCGTCAAGGTGGCGACCGCCGGTCCGGTGATCCTGCGTTCGGCGCCCGGCCACCTGGCCTTGGCCAAAAGCAGCGGCATCACCGCCGTCACCGCCGAAGGCGCGCTGGACGCCAGCGGCTTCGCCAAGTACTCGGTGGATCTGAGCAAGTAATTCAAGCGTGGTGCGCGGGGCCGGTGAAGGCCGGCTCCGCCTGTCGTGAGGTCACTGATTATGCAAGTTAAAAATTATCCCGGCGTCGCGTTGATCGGTCTGCTGGCCGGCGTGTTCCTGTTCGGCTGCCAGCTGCAACAGGAAAAGCCGAACTCGGCGCAAATCGAGACGGTGGGCATGAAAGCCATGCAGCAGGCCGACGCCGGCGCCGAGCGCAAGCTGATGGCATGGTCGGCGCAGAACCTGCCGGTGGCGCAGCGCGAGCTGGCGCTGCTGTATCAAACCCGTCCCGGGCAACGGACAGAATCGTTGAAACTGTTCGAGCAGGCCGCGCGCGGCGGCGACGTCGATGCCGCCTACCAGCTGGGCGAGATGCTGCGCGTGGGCGTGGCCGGCGTGCCGGCGGCGCCGGCCGCTGCGGCGCCGTGGTACGCGATGGCGGCCCGCCAGCATCACGCGCGCGCTGCGCTGATGCTGGCTCTGCTCTACAAAAACGGCGACGGCGTCGCGCGCGATGACGCGCAGGCCGCGCACTGGCTGAACGTCGCCAGCGGGCTGGGCAATCCGCACGCCATGTTCCTGCTGTCCTACAGCTACCGCGAAGGCCGCGGCGTCGCGCAGGACAGCGCCCAGGCCCGTCGCCTGCTGGAAGAAGCCGCCGAACACGAATATCCGCCGGCGATCCAGGAACTGGCGATGACGGTGCAACTGGGCGACGCCCTCAGCCCAAAGGACGAACGCCGCGCCGGCTACCTGCTCAAGGAAGCGGCCGAACACCGCCACAACAACTGGAATCGCTTCTGATAACAGGCTTGATGCGCACCGAACCCGGCCCGGCGCGCGATGCTAGAATCAAGTCTCGCATCTGGAGATTGCCATGCCTACGATCACCATTCATGTTTCAGAGGAACTCAACGAGCGTTTGGCCGATGCTGTTGAAGCTAGCAAACTGACAGCCGAAGATTTCATTCTGCTGTCCATCGCCGACAGACTGGAACGACCAGATGCTATCGATGATTGGGATGTTCAGACAAGCGCCAGCTACGCTGAATATTTACGGTCGGGCGAGTCTGTCCCGTTAGCAGAAGTACGCGAATACTTCGAAAGCCGAATCGCCGGCAAGGCCGCGCAAAAACCCGTATTCAGGAAAACCAAGGTGTAGCGATGCCGCGCGGCTATACTCGCGGTGGCATCGTCTTGATTCTTTCCATTCGCAGTCAACGACAAAGTTGAACAACGCACAGACCGTCATTGATCGCGCTCCTAGACTGGGGAAGCTGTCCCCCCATTCATACGCCACGCAAGGAGCCGATATGAAAAGCACCACCCACTCGCAGGACAAAATCCCCAAGCCTATCCCCACTGAAACCGATCCACAGGATGCGATCACGCTGCTGACGGAAGACCATGAGCACGTCAAGTCGCTGTTCGAGCAGTACGAGGAGTTGGGCGAGCGCGCGCATGCCACCAAGCAGAAGCTGGCCTTGCAGATCTGTACCGAGCTGACCAAGCACGCCACGGCCGAAGAGGAAATTTTCTACCCCGCCGTGCGCGCCGCCACCAAGGCGGATGACATCATGGACGAGGCCGCCGTCGAGCACGCCTCGGCCAAGGACCTGATCGCCCAGATCATCGCGATGGAGTCCACCGACGACCTGTACGACGCCAAGGTCAAGGTGCTCTCCGAGCTGATCGACCATCACGTCAACGAAGAAGAGAGCGAGATGTTTCCCAAGGCCCGCAAGGCCAAGCTCGACCTCGATGCGCTGGGCGTCCAGATCGCCGCGCGCAAGGAGCTGGTCGAGCTGCCGCCGCACTAACGCCGGTTCAGCGCCACATCACTTCGCCGCCAGCCGTTCCATCTCGCGCTGCATGTTGTCGATGGCGCGCTCGTTGTACTGGTCGGCAAAATAGGCGTTGCCGAACAGCTGGCCGGCGTCGGCCTTGCGGCACAGGTGGGCCAGCGCGCCGCCGCGCTGTTCGCGGTACTTGGCGTCCGGCAGGTGGATGTATTCCTGGCGGATGGCGCGCGCATAGTTCTGGTAGACCTCGTCGTCCTGTCCCAGGATGGCCAGGTCGACGCTGAGCAGCGTGTCCTTCAGGCGGTGGCTGATCGACGCTTCCTGGAAATGGTCGGTGGCGCGTATCAGCTCGGCGGCGTCGCCCATCTCCTGGCCCAGATGGCTGCCCAGCCACAGCTGGGCGCTGGCTTCCTCATTGGTCAGCGCGCCCGGCTCGCCGCTGTGGCCGTACTCGGCGTCGTGGAACCAGAACGCCTGCTTGACGATATCGACGTCGGCCGGCTCGGGCCGGGTGTTGGCGGCCCACACGCGGATCTCGCACAGGCCGTGCACCAGGTGGTCGAGGTTGTGGTAGTGGCGCGCCGGACCGCCGTAGGCGGTGGCGCCGGTCAGCTGCACGAACCACTGGTCGGCGTGGGCGATGGCGGTGGCGTCGCGGTGCTCGTAGTCCCACAGCGTCTCCCACTCCTTGCGCAGCCAGCTCAGCACCCAGGCGTGGTAGGCCGGGCCGGGCACGAACTTCTTCATGATCCAGTTCCAGCCGATCGGCCCCTCCAGCGCCTTGACGAAGCTGGAGCTGACCGAGCCGAGGTCGCGCGGCGGCATGACGAAGATGGTCTTGGCGCCCTGCAGCACGTCGACGTTGGTTTGCTGGATCAGGTTTTCGTAGTCGAAATCGGCGGTGGTGCGGATGCCGCGTATCAGGCAATGCACGCCCTGCTTCTTGGCGGCGCGCGCCGTGTAGTCGCCCTTGACGATGACCACCTGCACATTGTCCCAGCCCTGCTCGGCGCAGCTGAGGGCAATGATGCTCTTGCGCTCCTCGGCCGAGAACTTGGGCTTCTTGGCCGGATTTTCAGACAGGAAGACCACCACCTCGTCCGCCAGCGAACGGGCTTCGTTCATCACCCACATGTGACCGTTGGTGATCGGGTCCAGGGTGCCCGAAAAGCCGATTTTCTTCATACGCCACTCCAACGCCATGTCAAAGTGGCATTTTAGACTGGAGTGGCCCTTGCAGTCTCAGGAAAATCGACTTTGATCAGCAAGCCGCCCAGGCGTTCGGACTGGCCCAGGGTCAGCGCGGCGCCGTGGCGCTCGGCGATCGACTTGATGATCGCCAGCCCCAGCCCGCTGCCGCCGGCCGCGCTGCCCGGCACGCGGTAGAAGCGGCTGAACACGCGTTCGCGCTCTTCCGGCGGGATGCCGGGGCCGGAATCCTCGACCGTGAGCACCACCCGGCCCGGCGCCGCCTTTGTGGCGCCGGCGCTACGGCGCAGCTCGATATCGACGGTGCCGCCGGCCGGCGTGTACTTGGTGGCGTTGTCGATCAGGTTGCGCAGCAGGATGATCAGCGCATCGGGCTGGCCATCGACCGAGGCCTCGTCGGCATGGTGCAGGCCGAGGTCGATCTGGCGCGACTGCGCCAGCCCGGCCATGTCGCCCAGCGAGCGCTTGACCAGCTCGCTCAGATTGACCGGCTCCAGCTTGACGTCGTTGACCGAGCCTTCCTGCCGCGCCAGCACCAGCAACTGTTCCACCAGCCGCGTGGCGCGCTCGATGCCGGCCGTGACGCGGCCGATAGCGATGCTGCGCGCCGCCTCGTCCTGCGCGCGTTCCAGGCTCAGCACTTGCAACTTGAGCGCCGCCAGCGGCGAGCGCAGCTCGTGCGCGGCGTCGGCGACGAAGTGCTGCTGGGCCTCGAAGGCGGTGCGCACGCGGCCGAACAGCAGGTTCAGCTCGTGCACCAGCGGCCGCACTTCGTCGGGCAAATCGTTTTCCGAGACGGGCGACAGATCGTCCGCCTGGCGCGCCGCCACCTGCCGCTTGACGCGCGACACCGGCGCCAGCGAACCGCTGACCACCCACCACACCACCAGCATCAACACCGGCGCCATGACGGCGATCGGGCCGACCGTGCGCAGCGCCAGGGTGCCGGCCATGCGCTGGCGCACCGCCATGTCCTGCGCCACCTGCACCGTCTGGTTGCTGGTCTGCACCGAGAAGATGCGGTAGGTGGTGTTGTTGGCCTTGACGTTGGAGAAGCCCAGCACCGCGCGCTGCGGCAGCGCCGCGCGCGACAGCGAACGGAACACCTGGGCGCCGTCCGGCGTCCACACCTGGACCACCAGGTCGTCGTTTTCGGGATCGGCCGCCGTGTCGGCGGCCTTGTTGGTCAAGGTGGCGCTGGAGCGCAGCGACATCGCCATCTGCTGCATGTGATAGTCGAAGATCTGGTCGGCGTCGCTGAGCGCGCTGCGGTAAGCGATCATCGCCTGTGCAATGGCCGCCATCGTGATGGCGGCCAGCAGGAACCACAGCAAACGTCCGCGCAGCGAGTGCGTCACCACGGGCACCCGCGGCAGCGACGGCATCTTCACCTTCATAGTTTGGGCACCATGTATCCCAGGCCGCGCACGTTCTGGATCAGTTCCGCGCCGAGCTTCTTGCGCAGGCCGTGGATGTAGACTTCGACCGCGTTGCTGTTGACTTCATCCTTCCAGCTGTACAGCTTCTCCTCCAGCTGGTGCCGCGACAGCACGATGCCGGGCCGCGCGATCAGCGCCTCCAGCACCGCCCACTCGCGCGCCGACAGGCTCACTGCCTTGCCGTCGGCCAGCACCTCGCGGGTCTGCGGATTGACGCTGACGCCGCCATGCTCGAAGATCGGCTCGGCGCGGCCGGCCGAGCGGCGCAGCAAGGCGCGGATGCGCGCCAGCAGCTCGTCGAGGTCGTAGGGTTTGAGGACATAGTCGTCGGCGCCGGCGTCGAGGCCGGCGATGCGCTGTTCCTTGGCGTCGCGCGCGGTGGCCACCAGCACCGGCGTGAGCTCCTTGCGGGCGCGCATCGAGCGCAGCACTTCAAGGCCGTCCTTGCGCGGCAGTCCCAGGTCCAGCAGCACCAGATCGTAGGTCTGGGTTTGCAGCGCGGTGTCGGCCATCGCGCCGTCCTTGACCCAGTCGACCGCGTAGTGCTCGGCCCTGAGCAGGTCGAGCACCACTTCGCCGATCATCGTATCGTCTTCCACCAGCAGAAGTCGCATATTGTTTCCTTTCTGTTTTTGTGTTGCGTTCTGCCGGCCCGCAGGGGCTTAAGCTTAGCCCAGATGCACCGGTATGAAGATTTTATCGTCGCCGCGCTGTATCAGCAACGCCACCGACTTGCCGGACTTGCCGACCACGTCGCGCACCTGGTCGACCGAGTTGACCGGCCGGCCGTTGACCGACAGCAGCACATCGCCCGCCTGCACGCCGGCATCGGCCGCCGCGCCGCGCGCATCCTCGATCAGCAGGCCGCCGGCGATGCCGGACTGGCGCTTCTCCACGTTTTCCAGCGGACGCAACGACAAGCCCAGCTTCAGCTTGGCGCTGGCCTGGTCGCCGCGCTCGCCCTCGGCCGCCGCGACCTTGTCGCTGGCGTTGCCCAGCGTGGCGCTCAATTGTACCGGCTTGCCCTGGCGCCAGACCTCCATCGTCACCTTATCGCCCGGCGTGGCCAGGCCGACGATGGCCGGCAAATCGCCCGAGCTGACGATCTTGGCGCCATTGAGCGTGCGGATCACATCGCCCGGCTTCAGGCCGGCCTTGTCGCCGGGGCCGCCCTTCTCGACGTTGGACACCAGCGCGCCTTCCGGCGTGGCCAGGTTGAACGAGTCGGCGAAGCCCTGGTTGATCTCCTGCACCGTCACGCCCAGCTTGGCGTGGGTGACCTTGCCGGTCGAGACGATCTGGTCCTTGATCTTGCCGGCCACCTCGATCGGGATCGCGAACGACAGGCCCTGGTAGCCGCCGGTCTGGCTATAGATCTGCGAGTTGATGCCGACCACCTCGCCGCGCGTGTTGAACAGCGGTCCGCCCGAGTTGCCGGGATTGACGGCGACGTCGGTCTGGATGAAGGGCACGTTGCCGTCCGGCAGAGAGCGGCCCTTGGCGCTGACCACGCCGGCGGTGACGGTGTTGTCGAGGCCGAATGGCGAGCCGATCGCCAGCACCCATTCGCCCACTTTCAGGTCGTTGCCCTTGGCCAGCGGCACCACCGGCAGGTTCTTGGCGTCGATCTTCAGCACGGCGACGTCGCTTTTCGGATCGGAGCCCAGCACCTTGGCGCGGAACTCGCGGCGGTCGGTCAGCTTGACCACCACTTCGCTGGCGTCGCGCACCACGTGGGCGTTGGTCAGGATGATGCCGTCGGCGCTGATGATAAAGCCGGAGCCGAGGCCGTGGGTCGGCACGCTGCGCTGGCCGCCGCGCTGCTGCGGGCCCTGGAAGCGGCGGAAGAATTCGTAGAACGGATCGTCGGCGAAGGGATCGGCGCGGCCGCCCGGTCCGCCGTCGTAGGCGGTCTTGGTGCTGCCGGTGACGCTGATGTTGACCACCGCCGGGCCGTTATGGGCAACGATGACGCTGAAGTCGGGCAGCGTCATCACCGGCGCCGGCACGGCGACTGCCGCGCCCTGGACCGGTGCGACGGCCTGCAGCACAATGGGGGCGGCGGCAACGGCATTGCCTTGCTTGACGGCGACGGCGCCGCCGACGCCTATCACGCCCAGCACTGCCACGGCGACGGCTCCACGTTTGAGGGTAGATACGGACATAGCTGCACTCCTTTATTGAATTGAATAAGGTTTGTAGATGTATCCAATATGCAGGGAAAAACTTAGACCCGTCTTAACTATACAATTGCTTACAACCAAGACAAGTTTACGCAAAACTGGCCGGATATACCGGCCAGTGGGCGACTACTCGGCTACGCGCATCAGGCGGCCTGGCGCTGCTCCAGGGCGGTGACGTTGTCGCTGCCGTCGATGACGATCTTGCGTGGCTTGAGCGCCTCGGGCACTTCGCGCACCAGTTCGATGTTGAGCATGCCGTTGTCGAAGGTGGCGCCGGTCACCTTGACGTGGTTGGCCAGCTGGAAGCGCTGCTCGAAATCGCGGGCGGCGATGCCGCGGTGCAGATAGGTGCGCTCGGTGCTGTCCTTCTGCTTGCGGCCGACGATGTGCAGCGAATCGCGCTCGAAGGTGATGTCGATTTCCGACCGGTCGAAGCCGGCCAGCGCCATCACGATGCGGTATTTGTCGTCCGACACGAGTTCGATGTTGTACGGCGGGTAGCTCGGGGTGGCATCGCTGCGCTGGGCGTCGTTGAGCATTTGTGCCAGACGATCAAAGCCGATGGCGGAACGATACAGTGGGGTCAGGTCAAAAGTACGCATGGTGGATATCCTTTTCAAGTTAAGCGATATGGGCGGGGAAGATTCCCCTCGGTGGTCCCCATCTGGGCAACCACTGAGTCCGATATAGGATGGTTTTCCGGCCTTTCAAGGCCTTGAAAAACGGCCACAAGATCCCCAGAGCCGCACATTTTTTAAAAATATTTTCGCTGCGGTGCGCCATCTTTTTGCCAGATTTACAAGTTACCTGCGTGCTACACTCGCCTTCTTGTCCAACCTCGTTATCGACCACATGTCCCGCATGTCCCTATCCCGCGCCGCCCTCGCCGTCCTGCTGGCTACCGCCTTCAGCGCCCAGGCAGAAGCCATCTCCGAACAGCCTTACCCAGGCACCATCGTCTTGAATGTGGACGCCACCAACACGGCGCAGAAAATCTTCCGCGTGCGCGAGCGCATCCCCGCCAGGCCCGGCAAGCTGACCCTGCTCTATCCGCAGTGGATACCGGCCAACCACGGCCCCAGCGGCGCGCTGAACCAGTTCGCCGGCCTCAAGGTCAGCGCCAACGGCAAGCCGCTGGAGTGGCGGCGCGACACGGTCAACGTCTACGCCTTCCACCTCGAGGTGCCGAAGGATGCGTCGTCGGTGGAGGTGGAATTCCAGTACCTGTCGCCGACCGAGGCCAACCAGGGCCGCACCACGATCACCAACGACATCGTCGGCGTGCAATGGCAATCGCTGACCCTGTACCCGGCCGGCTACAACAGCCGCCGCATCACCATGCAGCCCAACCTGACGCTGCCGGCCGGCTGGCAGTACGGCACGGCGCTGGAGACGGCCGCGCGCGACGGCGACCAGATCGCCTTCAAGCCGCTGGACCTGGAGGCGATGATGGATGCGCCGCTGTTCGCCGGCCGCTACTTCCGCCGCATCGACCTCGATCCTGGCGCGAAAGTGCCGGTGCATCTGAACGTCGTGGCCGATTCGGCCGAGCAGCTGGAGGCGACGCCGGAACAGATCGCCCCGCACCGCGCGATGGTGCAGCAGGCCTACAAGCTGTTCAACTCGCAGCACTACCGGCACTACGATTTCCTGTTCGCCATCAGCGACGAGTTCGGCGGCATCGGCCGCGAGCATCACCAGTCGAGCGAAAACGGCGTCAAGCTGGGCTATTTCGCCGAGTGGGCCAAGCAGGAGACGCGGCGCGAACTGCTGCCGCATGAATTCACCCACTCGTGGAACGGCAAGTTCCGCCGTCCGGCCGACCAGAACGTCCCCAACTTCAACACGCCGCTGCAGAACACGCTGCTGTGGGTGTACGAAGGCCAGACCCAGTACTGGGGCGCGGTGCTCGCCGCCCGTTCCGGCCTGATCAAGCCCGAGCACACGCGCGACCTGCTGGCCGCCACCGCCGCCCGCTACGACAACACCCGCGGCCGCGAATGGCGCGCGGTGCAGGACACCACCAACGATCCGATCGTCAACGCCCGCCGTCCGCAGGGCTGGAACAACTGGCAGCGCGCCGAGGACTACTACTCGGAAGGTGAACTGATCTGGCTGGACGCCGACACGCTGATACGCGAAAAGTCCGGCGACCAGCGCTCGCTGAACGACTTCGCCCGCAGCTTCTTCGGCGTCGACGACGGCGTCAACGTGGCCAAGCACTACACCTTCGAGGACGTGGTGAAGGCGCTCAACGCCATCCAGCCCTACGACTGGGCCGGCTTCCTGCGCGCCCGCCTGGACGGCCACGGCCCGGGCGCACCGCTGGACGGCCTGGCGCGCGCCGGCTGGAAACTGGTCTACACCGACAAGCCGACCGACTTCCTCAAGGCCCAGGAAGAGCAAAACAAGTCGGCCAACTTCCAGTACTCGCTGGGCTTCTCGGTCGGTTCGGATGGCAAGCTGGAAGGCTTCCAGTGGGAGGGCGTGGGCTTCAAGGCCGGCCTGTCGGGCGGCAGCACGCTGCTGGCCGTCAACGGCCGCGCCTACAAGGCCGAGGTGCTGCGCGCCGCCGTCACGGCCGCCAAGAGCGGCAAGGAGCCGATCGCCCTGCTGGTCAGGAAAGGCAGCTTGTACCAGACCTATGCGCTCGACTACCACGGCGGCCTGAAGTATCCGCGGCTGGAGCGCATCGAAGGCACGCCGGACCGCCTTGATGCAATTCTGCAACCGTTAAAGTAATTATCACGCTGGAGGGAGCCGGCTGCTTGTGCCGGCTCGCCATCGGGTTATACTGCCCCCATGCCAGATCGGACCGACACCCGCCCGCCACCGCTCGCCGAGCTAGACGAACTGCGCGCGTCCGACCGCATCTTCCACGCCCTGCTCGACAATGCCCCCATCCTGATTTCGACCAAGGATTTACAAGGCAATATCACGATGGCTAACCGCCATTTCGAGATCCTCGACGGCTACAACGCCGCCACCTTTGTCGGCTCCAATGTCTTCGAACTGTTCCCGCGCGAGATCGCCGAACAGCTGTGGCGCAACGACCGCATTGCCGCGCTGGAGCGGCGCGCCATCCACGAGGAGGAATCGGTCTACCACCGCGACCAGACGCTGCACACCTACATGACGGTGAAGTTCCCGCTGCTCGACGACGAAGGCCAGGTCTACGCCACCTGCGCCGTCTCCACCGACATCACCGACGCCAAGGCCGCGCAGGCCGACAGCGTGACCGACGAGCTGACCGGGCTGAAGAACCGGCGCTACTTCAACATCCGCTTTGGCGAAGAACAAAAGCGCGCGCGCCGCGACCAGCGCCTGCTGACCCTGCTGCTGATCGACGTCGACCGTTTCAAGGAATACAACGACAGCTACGGCCACCCGCAGGGCGACCAGGTGCTCAAGGCGGTGGCCGACGCCATGCGCCAGGCGCTGAGCCGTCCGGGCGACCTGAGCTTCCGCATCGGCGGCGACGAGTTCGCCTGCCTGTTCGCCAGCAACAGCGCCGACGAGAGCGCGGCGCTGGCCGAACAGATCCGCGCCGACCTGGCGGCCCGCCTGATCCCGCACCAGGGCAACCCGCCCTGCGGCCATGTGACGCTGTCGCTGGGGCTGGCCTTCGTCGCGCCGGAGACGACGCTGAGCCAGGAAGAAATCTACGAACAGGCCGACCAGGCCTTGTACCGGGCCAAGCACCAGGGCCGCAACACCGTTTCGCGCTAGGCCGGCCGCGCCGGGCGTGGCCTTGGCGTTTTGCTGTTTTGGTGTATGCTAATCGCTATGAACAAAGACACCGACATCCAACTCAGCGGCCCCTTCAAGGCCTCCGACGGCTCCGGCCGTGCCCACGACGCCAAGGCGATCCGTATCTTCGACGAAGGTTACGGCGCGATCGACGTGTATGTGGACTTTTCCGCTTCGATCAGCGGCCTGCACAAGGACAAATCGCTGATCGACGCCGTGGTCGCGCAACTGCGCACCGTCGGCTACAAGGGCCCGGCCCTGAGCGCCGGCGATTCCGTGCTGCAGGAAAGCAAACTGCTGGTGCTGGAAGCGCCGGACGAATTCAACACCTTCGCCGCCGGCAAGGGCTGGAAAGACCTCGCCGAAGAATTCGACGACGAGTAATCCCGGCCTTAGTTAAACAGCTTCTTCAACGCATGCTTCACGTCTATCTTGATTTTCTTCGGCGGCTGCTCGCCCGCCTGCGCGGCGGCGGGCTGCTGTGGATCGTTGACATTGTCCGCCGCCGCGTCCAGTATTTCCTCCAGGCGGCGCTGCTGTTGTCGGCACACCAGATGCGCGACACGGTCTGCCACTTCGCCACGCCGGCGCCACTAAACGCTTGCAGCGACATCGGCACCACATAGAAGGTGGTGTTCACGCCGCTGCCTTTTTTCATCAGGTCCTGCTCGAAGCGCTGGCAGAAGCCGCAATCGACCGCCGAGAACAGCACCATCTTGCGGCCGCCGCCGTCGCCGTAGCTGACCTTGATCAGCTTGTCGTAGTCAATGGCCGCGATCACTTCCTGCTGCAAGTCGCCCATTTCTTCCTTGCTGATCTTGCGCGGCGGGGCGCTGGTGGTGCTCAATACCTGGAAGCCGTTGACGTCGCCGTAGATGGTGCCGGCTTCGTTCCTGATTTGCCGGCCCCGCCAGACATTATATAAAAGAATATATTATATAATAACGTTTCTCAAATATAGCGATCGCTCCAGGCCGCGATCAGATTGGCCACGTAGACGGCATCGTCGCGCTCGGTCAGCAGGTGGTCGGCGCTGTCGAGCGAGATGAAGCTCTTCGGATGCTTGGCGGCGGTGAAAATCTCCATCGCATTGCTGATGCCCACCGTGTCGTCGCCCGGCGCGTGCATCACCAGCAAGGCGCGCTTCAGGCCGGCGATCTTCAGCTTCAAGTTGTGCCCGCCCGCATCCTCGACAAATTGCTGCTTGATGCGGAAGGGGCGGCCCGCCAGCTGCACCTGCGCCTCGCCTTCGCTGGCGATCTGGTCGAGATGCTGGCTGAACAAGCCGGTCACCCGCACCGGGTCGCTGGGCGCGGCCAGCGTCACCACCGCCTTGGCCTCCGGCACTTGCCCGGCCACCGCCAGCACCGCCGCGCCGCCCAGGCTGTGGCCGACCAGCAGGCTGGGCGCCCTGTGGCTGGCGCGCAGGTAGGCGGTGGCGGCCAGCAAGTCGGCCAGGTTGGACGAGAAATTGGTGTTGGCGAATTCGCCCTCGCTGGCGCCCAGGCCGGTGAAGTCGAAGCGCAGCACGGCAAAGCCATGCTCGGTCAGTGCCTGCGCGATGCGGCTGGCGGCAAACACGTCCTTGCCGCAGGTGAAGCAATGGGCGAACAAGGCGTAGGCCCGGATGGCGCCGTCCGGCACATCCAGCCGGGAGGCCAGCTTCTGGCCGTCGGCGCCGAGGAATTCCTGTCGTTGTGATCGCATGCGCTGTCCCGTTGATGTTGCCAGACGCTATTTAACCAAACAAACCGTGCAGATACCAGCGCGCCGACTGTTCGCCCTCGTGGCCGGTGCGCTCGCGGTACAGCCAGTAGTGGGCGTAGTCGTCGCCCTCGGCCATGAAATAGTCGCGGGTTTGCATGGCGCCCCACCAGCCGGCCTCGATGCGCTCGCCGGTGGACATGATCTTCAGCGGCGAGCCGTAGAACGGCCGGTGGTCGCGCATCAGCAAGGGGATAGGCTTGGCCAGCAGCCACGTCGGACGCGGCAGGCCGGGCATGTCCGGCGGCAGCTGGGCGCGGGCGTCGGCGGGACGGATTTTTTCCTGCACGCTGACCCAGGCGTTGGCCTGCTCGGGCCTGTAGTCGGCACGGGGCGCCGCTTGCAGCACGTTGTCCGGCCCCAGCCGCGCGGTCAGCAATTCCAGCAGGCGCTGCCAGTCCTCCTTGCTGCCGCCCGGCTCGGGGAACAATGAATCGCTGGGCGGCGCCATCGGCTGCACCTGCGGCGCTTCCAGGCACAGGCCGATCACCGGCGCATCGAGCACCTGCTTGGCCAGCCTTTCCTTGAGCAGGCGCACCAGGTGTTCGTCGCGCCAGGTCGGCTCGGCCAGCACGATGTCGATCACCGTCGGCGGGCCGGCCACCTTGCCGCGCTCGTGCTCCAGCAGCAGCCGGATGCGCTCGACCGCGAACTGGCGCGCGCTGAGCCAGCCTGTGAGCTGCTGCAACAAGCGGCGCGCGCCGAACAGCAGCGCCTCGGCGTTCTCCACGCGGTCGAACAATTCCAGCTTGGCGCGGAAGCTGGCCGGCGCTTCCAGCCACTGATGCATCTCGGCGCGCTCGCCGTAGGCATCGTCGAGCATGTCCAGCAAGGCCCGGCCGCAGCGGCGCTGCAAGCCGGGACGCGGTAGGCGGCGCATCTCGCCCAGCGTCAAGCACCCTATACCTTCCAACCAGCTCAGGTAGGGCCGGGCCGGAGGCAGCAGGCTGCCGGGCAAGCGGTCCATGCGCCGCACTAACGCGTCCATCGTCAAGGCCCGTCCGGCGTGGCTGCGGGCCAGCAGCCAGGCGCCGCGCGCGGTGGGCGCGCAGCTGAGCGTGGCCGTGAAACCGAGCGCCTCCATGCTGGCCGCCACCTGCCGGCACAGCGCGCGGATGCCGCCGAACAGGCGCAGGCTGGCGCCGACGTCGAGCAGCAGCGTGGCCTCCTCGGCCTGCGCCAGCTGCGGTGTAAATTGCAGCAGCGCCATCGCCACCGCCTGCTGCGCGTCCACCTCGCGCTGCGGCGCGCGCTGCTGGAACTGCGACTGCGGCGCCAGCATCAGCGCGCCGCCGCGCCGCATGCCCACAGCCACGCCGGCCTGCCGCGCCAGCGCCGACATGGCCACCACCCGCTCCTGTTCCAGCACCACGGTGCAGCCGTCAGCCGACCAGCGCGGGCAGAATACTTCGAGCGGGAGCCGTGGCAGGTGTAGTCCGATCCAGAGGCGCATGGCGTTGTAAGAGCGAGGGGGTTAAGGGCAAAAATAACGGGGTGTCGCGCTGCGGCCCCCGGCGCTTGACGAAGCCGATGTTGATGCCGCCCGGCGCCGCATGCAGCGACAGCCGCAGCGGCGCCGGCGACGCATCCTGCGCGGCCGCCAGCGGCCTCAGCATGCAGAACAGCGTATCCCCGCTTTGCGCCGCCAGATGCAGGCGGCGCAGCGTTTCGCCGCGCGCATGGTTTTGCCACAGCAGCAGCGCGCCGCAACAGCCGCTGCGCAATACTTGTTCGGCGGCCCACAAGGCGTCGCCGCTTTTGGCGCCGCTGCGTATCCAGACCAGCTGCGACGGTTCCAGCCCCAGCGCCGCCAGCGCCAGCGCCTGTGGCGCATGCGGCGGTTGCAGCAGCACGATGGGCCGCTTGCCCAGCCCCAGCAAGGCCGGCCGCAGCAGGCGCAGCTCGCCGATGCCGTGCTGCTGCACCAGCAGGTCGGTCAGCACGCCCAGCGGCCAGCCGCCGCCCGGCAACTGCGCCGACAAGGCGGCAAAGCCGGTGTCGACGCAGCGGGTGGCGCTGTGCGCCAGTTGCGACGCCAGCCATAGCGCCGGATGGACGGCTTCGGGCGCAAGGGCGGCGGAACGGGGGGCGGAATGGGTCGCGGGCAGGCTCATGATATGGATGGATTCTACCGCAAATACTGTATAAATACACAGTACTATTTGTTGGCGTTTTTGGCAAGGCCAATCTGTATCGTGCGTCCCATGCTGTACCATGTGGTTCAAGCAACTCAACAAGGACATCCTTTGCAAACCATCCAACTGGTCGGCGCCATCCTGTTCGGACTGGCGCTGCTGCACACCTTCGCAGCCAAATCCTTCGAAGTACTGTCGCACCGCCACTCGCGCCATGCGGGGCTGTTCCATCTGCTGGGCGAAGTGGAAGTGGTGTTCGGCTTCTGGGCCTTTATCCTGATTATCGCGATGGCGCTGCTGAGCGGTGGCGACGCCGCCATCCAATACGCCGAATCGCGCCAGTACACCGAACCGCTGTTTGTGTTCACCGTAATGGTGGTGGCGGCCTCGCGGCCGGTGCTGGACATCATGGAGCGCATGCTGCTGGTGCTGGCCAGGCTGCTGCCGATGCGCGCCGAACTGGCGCTGGTGTGGTTCGGCCTGGCGCTGGTGCCGCTGACCGGCTCCCTGATCACCGAACCGGCCGCGATGACGCTGGCCGCGCTGATGCTGGCGCCGTTGATTTTCCGCGACGGCATGCCGGAATGGCTGAAGTACGGCGCGCTGGGCGTGTTGTTCGTCAACGTCTCGATCGGCGGCACGCTGACCGCCTACGCCGCGCCGCCGGTGTTGATGGTGGCGACCACCTGGCAATGGGACAGCGCCTTCATGGCCACGCATTTCGGCTGGAAGGCCGCTATCGCGGTGGTGGTCAACGCCACCGTGATCAGCTTCGTGCTGCGCCAGCATTTGCGCGCGCCGGCCGCGCCGTCGGCTGAGGTCGTGGCGGCGCCGGCGGTGCCGTTGACCGTCACCGCGATCCACCTGGTGTTCCTGGCGGCGGTGGTGGTATTGGGCCATCACCCGGTGCTGTTCCTCGGCATCTTCATGCTGTTCCTGGGATTCACCCAGGCTTACCAACGCTACCAGAATCCGCTGATCATCAAAGAGGGCTTGCTGGTCGGCTTCTTCCTGGCCGGGCTGGTGGTGTTGGGCGGCATGCAGCAATGGTGGTTGCAGCCCATCGTCGAGAGCCTGCCGCCGGTGGCGCTGTTCTTCAGTGCGCTTGGCCTGACGGCGATTACCGACAACGCCGCGCTGACCTACCTCGGTTCGCTGATCCAGGGAATTTCGGCACAGTCGCAATACATGCTGGTGGCCGGCGCGGTGGCCGGCGGCGGCCTGACGGTGATCGCCAACGCGCCGAATCCGGCCGGCGTGTCGCTGCTGCGGCGCGGCTTCCAGGACGAATCGATAGGTGCTATCGGCCTGCTGGCCGGCGCGCTGGCGCCGACGGCCGTGGCTGCGCTGGCTTTTCTGCTGTAGCCATCTCGACCTGGAATTTCAATCCAAGCGCACGCATGACTTTCAAGATGGTCGCGAAGCTTGGATTGCCATCGGTGGAAAGGGCCTTGTACAAGCTTTCGCGGCCCATTCCCGTTTCGTTGGCAAGTTGCGTCATCCCGTAGGCCCGGGCGATGTTGCCCAGCGCCTTCGCAATGAACGCCACATCATCACCCGCCTCTTCAAGGCAAGCCTCGAAGTAGCGGGCCATGTCTTCCTTGGTCTGAAGATATTCGGCACTATCCCATTTTTTCAACTTAAGCTCCACGATGATCTCCTACAGTTGTCGTGCCAGCGCTTGCGCAGCCGCAATGTCCTTGGCTTGGGACGACTTATCTCCGCCAGCCAGCAAAATAATCAACGAAGTACCTCGGAATGTGTAATACAAGCGATATCCAGGCCCGTAATCGATGCGCATCTCGGAAACGCCATCGCCCACAAATTTATGATCGCCCAGCTTGCAGCCTTCCGCTCGATCAATACGTACCTGTATGCAAGCACGGGCCCGGCGGTCTCTCAGGCAACGAAACCATGAACTAAAAAGTTCAGTCTGAAGGATATCCATATTCCAGATGGCCCAATCTGATTGTATTCCATGGGATACATCAATACAAGAACGATGTTACCCCATCAATCGAGATCAAAACGCGCTACTACGGACGTCCCTGATACGTATCAGGTGCGCTGATGGCGCGAGAAAAATTCCAGCATCATCTTGCTGGCATCCGGTCCGGCCTTGGCGTTGAAGGCCAGCGCCGGATCGCCGCCGCTCCAGGCGTGCTCGAGGTCGGCGATCTGGGCCACGCGCAGCAGCAGTTTTCTTCCTTCGTAAAAATCGTGCAGCTGATGGGCGTTGTGGCGGCCGCCGCGCCCTTGCGGCTTGAGGGTGATCTTCGGCGCCGCCGACAATCGGTTCAGCAGCCGGCTTTGGCGCGCCAGCTGGATCTGGTTGATCGGACGGACCACCTTGTCGCCCTCCCCCTGGATCAGGATCGCCGGCATGCCGGGGAATTGTGGATGACGCAGCATCACCTCGTGCGCGGCGGCCTCGGTGCGCGTGGCGGCGCCGTGCTGCATCACGCCCAATGCGCCGATGGTGTTGTGGCCGGCGCCGAACACCGGGCCTGAATGCAGTCCCACGGCGGCGAACAGCTGCGGATGGTTCAGCGCGACGATGTTGGCCATGCCGGCACCGGCCGAAAGGCCGGCGATGTAGAGGCGCGAACGGTCGATGGCGTATTGCGACATCACCTTGTTGATCATGCCGACAATGACGGGGACGTCGCCGCCGCCCTCCTGCGTGGCGCGGTCGTACCATTTCCAGCAGCGCTGCGCCTGGACGCTGACCAGTTGCTGCGGGTAGAGGACGGCATAGCCCATCTGCTCGGCCCACTGGTTCATGCGGGTGCCTTGCGCGAACTGGGTCGCGGTCTGCTGACAGCCGTGCAACATCACCAGCAGCGGCAAGCCTTTGCGTTGGGTGTCTGCGGGCGGATGGTTAGGCAGGTAAAGCCAGTAACTCATGCGGCGCGCTGGCGTGCCGACGCCTGGCGGTGCGCTGAAGTGTGAGGCCAGCCATTTGCCCGGCGATGGGGGGCCATTGCGGGGTGGTGGCGGATTTTCGCGTTGCCCCCGAACAGCGGATACGGGGGTCTGACCCCGAACGGGGTCAGACCCCTTGCTGGCGGGTTTCGAGGTGGCGGCCGGCTTGCGTTTCCGTTTGGGTTTGGCGGCCGCGGGGACGGCGAACAGCGCCGTCACCAACTTGCTGACGGAACGGCTCTGCCGCTTCCCCGTGCGGACCAAAGTGCGTAACAAACTGCTGGCGGCTCTCTTCATGGCGACGATCTCCTGTTGCCATAAAGTCTACCCCGAAACCCGCCCCGGCCTGCGTGCGCCAGCGCTCATAGCGGCAGATCAGCGCTGCATCGACTCCCATACCTTCAGCAATCGCTTGGCCGATACCGGCATCGGCGTGCGCAGCTCCTGCGCGAACAGCGATACGCGCAACTCCTCCAGCATCCAGCGGAATTCCACCATCTTCGGATCGGTGTTCTTGCCGGCCGATTTGTCCTTGTTGGCGCGCTGGTACAACGTCGCCGCCTGCTGCCATTCGGCCATCAGCTTGGCGTCGCGCGCGGGGTCGCCGCGCAGCTTCTCGATACGCACGTTCATCGCCTTCAGATAGCGCGGGAAGTGCGACAGCTGGCTGTACTCGTTCTCCGACAGGAAGCGTTTGTTGACCAATCCCTGCAACTGCGACTGCATGTCGGCCGCCGCCTGCGCGGGCAAGCCTTGCAGGCGCTTGGGCAGGCCGTGGAACTCGGTCAGCACCTGCGACAGCAAACGCGCGATCTCGTTCACCAGCAACACCAGGCGCGACTTGCCCTCGTCCTTGCGCTTGGCGAAACTGGCTGCATCGAGCGGCAACGGATCCTGCAGGCAGGCGATGTCCAAGGCCTTGTTGATGATCTGCTCGCGCAGCTCCTCCTGCGTGCCCATGCTCATGAACTGCATGCCCATCTGCTGCAGGCCCGGGATGCCTTTTTCGATGAACTTGATCTGGTCCTTCATCTGCAGGGAGAACAGGCGGCGCAGGCCGATGCGGTGGGTGCGCGCGGCCACGGTCGGATCGTCGAACACTTCCAGGTCGCAGTGCGTGCCCTTGTCGACCAGCGCCGGGAAGCCGATCAGCGTCAGCTTGCCCTGGGCGATTTCCAGCAGCTCCGGCAGCTCGCCGAAGGTCCAGGAGGTCAGGCCGGTCAGCGTGATGTTGCTGGTGGTGGTCTTCGGTTCCGCACGCTCAGCATGGATTCCTGCTTTCGCAGGAAGTCGTTGGCCTGGGGGGCCAACGACGACGCGCGCGGCGGCGGTGTTTTGCGCGCCCGACGACTCGGCCATCTTCTGGAAGCTCGCGCGCGCCTGCGTGCCGAATTCCGCCTGCAGCGTGGCCAGGTTGCGGCCCATCTCCAGCTGGCGTCCGTGCTCGTCGATCACCTTGAAGTTCATGAAGTGGTGGGCCGCCAGCGTTTCCGGCTTGAAGTCGCTGGTCAGCACCGAGATCGTGATCTGCTTGCGGATGTCGGCGATGATGGCGTCTATCAGGTCGCCACGGCCGAACACACCCGCTTCATGCACACGCTCGCAGAACTTGGCGGCGTAGTCCGGCAGCGGCACGCAATGACGACGCAGCTTTTGCGGCAGGGACTTGAGCAGCAGGTGCACCTTCTCCTTCAACATGCCCGGCACCAGCCACTCGCAACGCTCGCGCGGCAGCTGGTTCAAGGCAAACAGCGGCACCGCCATGGTCACGCCATCGCGCACGCTGCCAGGTTCGAAGTGATAGGTCAGCTGCATCTCCAGCCCGGTCACCGACATCATCTTCGGGAACAGGTCGGTGGTGACGCCGGCCGCTTCGTGGCGCATCAATTCGTCGCGGTTCAGGTACAGCAGCTTGGGCTCGGCGAACGTCGCGTCCTTGTGCCACTTCTCGAAACCTGCGCCGTTGACCACGTCGGCCGGTATCAGCTTGTCGTAGAAGGCGGCGATCAGTTCGTCGTCCACCAGCACGTCGAGACGGCGCGACTTGTGCTCAAGGTTTTCGATTTCCTTGATCAGCTTATGGTTGTGCGCGAAGAACGGCGCCCGCGTTTCGTAGTCGCCGCCGACCAGCGCATCGCGGATGAAGATCTCGCGCGCCTCGGTCGGATTGAACAAGCCGTAGTTGATGCGGCGCTGGCTGTACACCACCAGCCCGTACAAGGTGGCGCGTTCGGACGCGCTGACCTGCGCCGATTTCTTCTCCCAGCGCGGTTCGCCCCAGGATTTCTTCAGCAGGTGGCCGCCGACCTTTTCCAGCCACTCCGGCTGGATCTGCGCCACGCAGCGCGCGTACAGGCGCGTGGTGTCGACCAGCTCGGCCGCCATGATCCACTTGCCCGGTTTCTTCAGCAGCGAGGAGCCCGGCCAGATATTGAACTTGATGCCGCGCGCGCCCAGGTAGCCGGCGCCCGGTTCGTCCTCGCCCTTGAAGCCGATGTTACCCAGCAGGCCAGTGAGCAGCGCCAGGTGCAGGTTCTCGTAGGTGGCCGGGGTTTCGTTGACGCGCCAGCCCTGCTCCTTGACGATGGTCAGCAGCTGCGAGTGCACGTCGCGCCACTCGCGCAGCCGCAGCTGCGACAGGAAGTTGGTGCGGCAGTTGTCCATCAGCTGGCGATTGGTCTTCTTGTGTTCAATCGCGTTGTCGAACCACTTCCAGATCTTGATGTAGCTGAGGAACTCGGACTTCTCGTCGGCGAACTTCTTGTGCGCCTCGTCGGCGGCCTGCTGGTGCTCCATCGGACGGTCGCGCGGGTCCTGCACCGACAGCGCGGAGGCGATGACCAGCACTTCGTCCAGGCAGACGTTGTCCAGCGCGGCCAGGATCATGCGGCCTACGCGCGGGTCCAGCGGCAGCTTGGAGAGCTTGTTGCCCAGTGGCGTCAGCTGGTTGTATTCGTCGACCGCGCCCAGCTCCTGCAGCAGCTGGTAGCCGTCGGCGATGGCGCGCGCCAGCGGCGGTTCGATGAACGGGAAGGTCTCGACGTCCGTCAGATGCAGGGACTTCATGCGCAGGATGACCGACGCCAGCGACGAGCGCAGGATTTCCGGCTCGGTGAACTTCGGTCGTTGCAGGTAGTCCTGCTCTTCGTACAGGCGGATGCAGACGCCGTCGGCCACGCGGCCGCAACGGCCGGCGCGCTGGTTGGCCGCCGATTGCGCGATCGGTTCGATCTGCAGTTGCTCGACCTTGTTGCGGTAGCTGTAGCGCTTCACGCGCGCCAGGCCGGCGTCGACCACGTAGCGGATGCCGGGCACCGTCAGCGAGGTTTCGGCGACGTTGGTGGCCAGCACGATGCGGCGCGCGTTGGTCAGCTTGAACACGCGTTCCTGCTCCTCGGCCGACAGGCGGGCGAACAGCGGCAGGATCTCCACGTGCGGCGGATGGTGCTTGCGCAGCGCTTCGGCGGCGTCGCGGATTTCGCGTTCGCCGGGCAGGAACACCAGCACGTCGCCCGATCCGAGGCGCGACAGCTCGTCGACGCCGTCGATCACGGCGTCCATCAGGTCGCGCTTTTCGCGGGCGGCGGCGGTGCGCTGGCCCTTGCCTTCGGCGTTGGCCACGGCCGGCGCATTGGCCCCACCCGCGATGTCGCTTTCGATCGGGCGGTAGCGCACTTCCACCTGGTACAGGCGGCCGGAGACTTCGATCACCGGCGCCGGCTTCTCCGGCGTGCCGAAGTGGCGCGAGAAGCGGTCGGCGTCGATGGTCGCCGAGGTGATGATCACCTTCAGGTCCGGGCGGCGCGGCAGCAGCTGCTTCAGGTAGCCAAGCAGGAAGTCGATGTTCAGGCTGCGCTCGTGCGCTTCATCGATGATGATGGTGTCGTAGTTGCGCAGCAGCGGGTCGGTCTGGGTTTCGGCCAGCAGGATGCCGTCGGTCATCAGCTTGACCGAGGCGCCCTTGGTCAGCGTGTCGGCGAAGCGCACCTTGAAGCCGACCGTGACGCCCAGCGGCGTGCCCAGCTCCTGCGCGATGCGCTTGGCGGTGGACGAGGCGGCGATACGGCGCGGCTGGGTGTGGCCGATCAGGCCTTTCTGGCCGCGGCCCAGCTCCAGGCAGATCTTCGGCAGCTGGGTGGTCTTGCCGGAGCCGGTTTCGCCGCAGACGATGATGACCTGGCTGTTTTGCAGCGCCTCGGCGATCTCGTGGCGGCGGCCGGAGACCGGCAGGTCTTCAGGGTAGGTAATCGGCGGCAGCGGGTTGCGGAACGCGCGTTCGGCGTCGCGGGCGGCCTGTTGCTCGGGCGTCAGGCGTGGCCGGGACTCGCGGCGTGGCGGCGCAAGCAGCCCGCCCTCGCCATCCGGCAGCGCCGCGCGCCGGCCACCCCGCAAACCGGAGCCAGGGGTCTGAACCCGTACGGGGTCAGACCCCCTATCGGTTCGGGATGCGCGTCCGGGCGGACGCTGCGCCGGTGCGCCGTCGGCACGCGGCTGGCCGGCCGGGCGCGGTTCGCCGCTGCGCGGGCGCCCCTCCCCTTGCGGGCGTGGCTGGCCCTGCCCTGGCCGGGCGTTGGGCGCTTGCGGAGTGCGGGCGGGGGCGTTCTGCGTGCTGGCGGGCGTGCTGGACGCGCCTTTAGACTTGTTGCTGGCTTCTGACATTGTTTTTTACAAAGGTTTTGGCGCGGAAGTCGCGCACCGAATTATAATGCGGCTAATGGAAAACCCTACCCAATTCGTCCAATGGCTGCGCTCAGTCGCGCCCTACATCCACGCCTTCCGTGGCAAGACCTTCGTGGTCGCCTTCCCTGGTGAACTCGTCAGCGCCGGCGCGCTGCAGGTGCTGGCGCACGATTTGTCGCTGCTGCACGCGCTCGATATCAACGTCACCGTGGTCTACGGCTCGCGTCCGCAGGTGGCCGAACAGCTGGCCCTGCGTAACGTCGAAGGCCGCTTCCACAACGGCCTGCGCATCACCGACATCGCCGCCATGGAGTGCGCCAAGGAGGCCGCCGGCGAGTTGCGCCTCGACATCGAGGCCGCCTTCAGCCAGGGGCTGCCCAACACGCCGATGTCGCACGCGGCGATCCGTATCATTTCCGGCAACTTCATCACCGCCCGTCCGCTGGGCGTGATCGACGGCGTCGACCTCGAGCTGACCGGCATCACCCGCAAGGTCGACGCCGAGACCATCCACTCCATCCTCGGCTCGGACGGCCTGGTGCTGCTGTCGCCGCTGGGCTTCTCGCCGACCGGCGAGGCGTTCAACCTGACCATGGAGGACGTGGCGTGCAGCACCGCCATCGCCCTGCACGCCGACAAGCTGATCTTCATCACCGAGACCGGCATGATGACCGACGCCGGCGGCGCCGAGATCCGCGAACTGTCGTCGCACCAGGCCGAGGCCGTGCTGCAGGCCGGCTTCCTGCCGGACGCCACCGCCTTCTACCTGAAGCACTGCGTCAAGGCCTGCAACAACGGCGTCGAGCGCTCGCACATCGTCTCGTTCGACATGGACGGCTCGGCCCTGCTGGAACTGTTCACCCACGACGGCGTGGGCACCATGATCTCGCACGAAAACCTGGAATCGCTGCGCCAGGCCACCATCGAGGACGTCGGCGGCATCATCAAGCTGATCGAGCCGCTCGAGGCGGACGGCACGCTGGTCAAGCGCGGCCGCGAGCTGATCGAGCGCGAGATCGACTACTTCTCCGTGATCGACCACGACGGCGTGATCTTCGGCTGCGCCGCGCTGTACCCGTTCCCGGAACGGAAGATGGCGGAGATGGCTTGCCTGACCGTCAACCCGGAAGTCCAGGCCCAGGGCGACGGCGAGCGCATCCTCAAGCACATGGAGAACCGCGCGCGCGCCATCGGCATCCAGAAGCTGTTCGTGCTGACCACCCGCACCTCGCACTGGTTCCAGAAGCGCGGCTTCGTGCCGTCCACCGTGGACGCCCTGCCGAAGGACCGCCAGCGCATGTATAACTGGCAGCGCAAATCCCAGGTTTTGATTAAGACCTTATAATCTCGTTTTACCTACCGCTTTAGGAGCAACACAGATGGCCCGCACCGTTCAATGCATCAAACTCAACAAGGAAGCCGAGGGCTTGGACTTTCCACCATATCCGGGTGAACTGGGCAAGAAGATCTATGAATCGGTTTCCAAGGAAGCCTGGGCGGCCTGGCTGAAGCACCAGACCATGCTGGTCAACGAAAACCGCCTGAACCTGGCCGACCAGCGCGCCCGCAAATACCTGGCCACGCAGATGGAGAAACACTTCTTCGGCGACGGCGCCGACGCCGCCATGGGCTACGTGCCGCCCACCGAATAAGGTTGCCGGAAGCGCCGGCGGCGCCTGCCGCCGGCGTGTAAGAATTACATCGCTTTACACTGCTTCAGTTCGCACTTCGCCATGAAAACTTTGCCGTTTTCGCAAGTCATGCGATAGATCTCGACCGGTCCCGGTTCGCTCACCAAACCCGCGCCCCAGCCGCCCGTGCAGCCCTGCTGCTTGGCCAGGCTTTCCACCGTCGCCGACGAGACGCCGGCGCGGAACGGCACTTTCTGGATTTCGACGCCGTCCACATAGCCCAGCGGCGTGCCATCGTCGGCCGTGGTGCGCGGCGCCGGCTTGCGCGGCGCCGGTTGCGCGTCGGCCGACTTGCCTATCGACGGCAGCCAGGAACAGGCGCTCAGCAAAGCAGCGCAGGACAAAACCAGGATAGAGGATCGTTTCATGAGTCGCAGGGAAAAGTGAACTGGGTCGTTGACTAGAAAGTAAGCGTCTGGACGCCGTCCGCCATGCCCAGCAGGCAGACGTTGGCGCCGCGCGCGGCGAACAGGCCGACCGCGATCACACCGACGATCTGGTTGATCTGCTGCTCCAGCGCCACCGGATCGGCGATCACCAGGCCGGCCACGTCGATGATCATGCCGCCGTTGTCGGTGATGAAAGCCTCTTCGGTGCCCGGCTTCAGGCGCAGCTTGGGCGTGCCGCCCAGCTTGGCCAGCGCGCGGGTGACGGACGCGCGCGCCATCGGCAGCACTTCCACCGGCAGCGGGAACTTGCCCATCACCTCGACCAGCTTGGAGCCGTCGGCGATGCAGACGAACTGTTTCGACACCGAGGCGACGATCTTCTCGCGCGTCAGCGCCGCGCCGCCGCCCTTGATCATGGCGCCGCTGTTGGTGATCTCGTCGGCGCCGTCGATGTAGACGGCGATTTCCGGCACCTCGTTCAAGTCGAACACCTCGATGCCGTGGCCGCGCAGGCGCGCCGCGGTCGCTTCGGACGAGGCCACCGCGCCCTTGATGCGGTGCTTGATCCTGGCCAGTTCGTCGATGAAGAAATTGGCGGTCGAGCCGGTGCCGACGCCGATGATCTCGTTTTCCACCACGTATTCGATGGCGGCGCGGGCTACGGCTTGTTTCAGTTCGTCTTGGGTCATGGGGTGTCTATCAAAGAGAGGGGAATTTAATTCCGCTATTTTAACGGATCGCCCCTGTCCGCCACCGTTTTCGGTTAAAAATTGCGCTCAGACAACACCTGGCCGGCGCCGGTGTCGCAGACTGGCACAAGCGCTGCGGCCACGCAACGATGGTTGGCAGCGACGGCGCCGGATATGCGAGAATGGTCGTCACGCAGGTCCAACATTGATCGCCGGGGGATGAGCCATGACGCCTACCAAAACAGTCTTGATAGTCGATGACAGCCGCGTCTCGCGCCTGATGGCGCGCCAGTACATCGCCGGCCTGCACGCCGACTGGATCGTCGAGGAGGCCGGCACCGGCGAGGAGTCGCTGGAAAAGGCGCGCGCCACGCCGCCGGACCTGATCCTGATGGACGTCAACATGCCCGGCATGGGCGGCATCGCCGCCGCCGAGCTGCTGCGCCAGCAATTCCCCACGATACCGATCTCGCTGCTGACGGCCAACGTGCAAACCGCCACCCGCGAACGGGCCACCCAGCTCGGCATCGGCTTCATGGAAAAGCCGATCACCGAAGCGCGCATCGCGCAGCTGCTGGCCACGCTGGAAGCGGTCTGACCATGTTCGCCCTGTCCGAGCTGGAAAACGACGCGCTGATCGAGATCTTCAACATCGGCGTCGGCCAGGCGGCGGCCTCGATGAGCGCCATCGTCAACGAGGCGGTGCGCATGTCGGTGCCGTCGGTGAGCTTCATCAACCGCGCCGAGGCCGCGCGCCTGCTCGACGGCAAATCGCCCGAGGCCGGGGCCATCTGCGGCGTCAGCCAGCACTACGAGGGCGCCTTCGCCACCGAGGCCATCCTCATGTTCCCCGAGGACAAGAGCCTGGAGATCGTGCGCCTGATGGTGGGCGAAGCGGTGCCGCTCAAGGAGCTCACCGAGATGGAGCAGGAGGCCATGTGCGAGATCGGCAACATCATCCTCAACTCCTGCGTCGGCACGCTGGCCAACATCTTCCAGCGCGAGCTGCACGGCTCGCTGCCGCAATACCACATCGGCACCAGCGATGAGATCCTGATCGCCTCCGGCAGCCAGCCCGACACCGTGGTGCTGATGCTGCACATCGACTTCCTGCTGGAAAAACACCAGATCCACGGCTACGTCGCCTTCGTGCTCGACATCTCGGCGCTGCACGACCTGAAGGAGCAGATCAACCTCTACATCGCCCGCGCCATGGGCCAGGCATGATGGGTCCGTTGACCGAAGCGCACCGCCCGCACCTGCTGCACAGCGTGCTGTGCGCGGTGAACCTGGGCGCCATCGTGCTCGACAACGAACGCCGGATCGTGCTGTGGAATTCGTGGATGATCAAGCATTCCGGCCTGGGCCACGACAAGGTGCTCGGCGCCGATTTCTTCACCGTCTGCCCCGGCCTGCGCGGCGGCCGGGTCGAGGCGGCGATCCAGCAGGCGCTGTACAACAACTTCCCCTCGCTGCTGTCGCAAACGCTCAACAAGGCGCCGTTCGCGCTGTACGCCGGCGCGGTGGCGGCCGCCCGCAACGAGCGCATCCAGCAGGCGGTGGAGATCACGCCGATCGCCGTCGAGGGGGCGGCGCGCCACTGCCTGATCCAGATCAACGACGTCAGCATCGCCGTCGCCCGCGAGAAGCTGCTGCGCGAGCAAGCCATGGTGCTGCGCTCGCAGACCTTCGCCGACGGCCTGACCGGCATCGCCAACCGCCGCCACTTCGACGTGGCGATGGAAAAGGAGCACCGGCGCGCCAAGCGCGGCGGCACGCCGCTGTCGCTGCTGATGATCGACATCGACCACTTCAAGGCCTACAACGACCACTACGGCCACCAGAAGGGCGACCAGTGCCTGATCCAGGTGGCGGCCGCGCTGGCGGCCATGCTCAAGCGCCCGTGCGACCTGATGGCGCGCTACGGCGGCGAGGAATTCGCCATGATCCTGCCCGAGACCGACGTCGAGCAGGCCACCGCGATGGCCGAGGCGATCCGCGCCCGCGCCCTGGAGCTGGCCATCCCGCACGAGCGCAACGGCGGCGACACGCGGCAGGTGACGATCAGCATCGGCATCGCCACGCAAAAGGTCGAGGCGGCGGTGGAGATCGAAGCGCTGATCGGCGCCGCCGACCGCGCGCTCTACCTGGCCAAACGCAACGGCCGCAACCGCACCGAAGCCCTGCTGCCGGCCTGATATCCGGCGCGACCGGCTGGTGCCAGCCCCTGTACGATAACCCTTTTGTTGGAGGCGCGCCATGACGCAGCTGGCCCCGAACCGTTCGATCCAGCAAGTGATGGTGATCCCCGTGCTGCACTACCAGGACGTGGCGGTGGCGGCGCAATGGCTGTGCGAGGCGTTCGGCTTCAGCGAGCGGCTGCGCATCGGCGAGCACCGCATCCAGCTCGACATCGCCGGCGGCACCGGCGCGGTGGTGGTGGCGCAGCGGCCCGCGCCGGCGCCGGCCTGCCCCCATCCCTGCCACTCGATCATGGTGCGCATCACCGACATCGACCAGCACTACAGGCGCGCGCTGGCGGCCAGGGCGCGTTCGCTCAGTCCGCCGGCCGGCTATCCGTTCGGCGAGCGGCAGTATTCGGTGGCCGATCCGGGCGGTCACGTGTGGACCTTCACCCAGACCATCGCCGACGTCGATCCGGCCGCCTGGGGCGGCACGCTCGCGTAAGCCCGGATTGTTAAGTCCAGATGCGGTAGATCCAGTAGCTTTCATCTTCGGATTGCATGATGCGCGCCAGTTCATGCGGGCTGTGGCCGGTGATCTCGCGCGCCTCGCGGCACAGGTGGGACTGGTCGGAATAGCCACCGCGCGCGGCCACGTCGGACCACACCACCCGCCCAGCCAGGAACTCGTCGCGGGCGTCGAAGAACGACTGCTCGGCGCGCTGCAGGCGCAGCAGCTTGCGCATCGGCTGGCCGGCGCGCGCCTTGATGTGGCGCTCGATGCTGCGCACGCCCCGGCCCAGCGCGGTATCGGCCACCTGCCACGCCAGGTGGCGCACCCAGTCGCCCGCCGTCGCGGCCGGGCCGCCGGGACGCGTGGCCTGCCAGCGCGGCGTCAGGAAGGATTCAAACAGCGCCATCCGGCCGGCATCGTCGGCGGCCGCCAGCAGCGCCGCCGACATCGCGCCCCATTCCGGCCCCAGCGCGCTGTCCACCGCGTCCCAGCGGTCGACCCACGACGGCACATCGAGGCCGCTCAGCGCATGCATGGCCTGCGGATAGAACATCACCATGAAGATGCGCACCGGCCCCGGATTGTAGGTCGCCATCGGCCGCGTCTGCGGACCGACGAACACGGCGCGTATTTCGGTCTTCGGCACGCCCGGCGGCTGCACCACCTCGGCCTCGCCCTCGATGAACCAGGTGATCGAGCAATGCGGCGTGGCCGGGAAGTGATTGAAGCGCTCGGACGGGTCGGTCAGCGGCTGCTCCACCGTGCTGCGCGTGATGTAGGCGCGCACGCAGGAAGCCAGCGCGAACGGCGGCACGATCAGGCGCGTCAGGGAAGGTTCGATGGCGGACATTTGTAAAGTCTATACCAAAGCTGTCGCAAACGTTCAATACGCGCCGGCGCCGATCCGGCATAGTGAGGCATCATCACGAAAGGAAGCCGACATGGAGAACACGATCACAGCCCCCGCCGCCGCCCGCCTGCGCACTGTCGCCAGCCTGCCCGGCCCGCGTCCCTGGCCGCTGATGGGCAACCTGCCGAACATGCAACTGGACCGGATCCACCGCAATGTCGAGCAATGGAGCAAGCGCTACGGGCCCGTGTTCAAGATCAACATCGGCCCGGTGCCGATGCTGGTGCTGGCCGATCACCAGCTGGTCAACGCCGCGTTGCGCGACCGGCCGGACGGCTTCCGTCGCCCTTCCATCACGGCCGAGGTGTCGAACGAGATGGGCGGACGCCCCGGCGTATTCCTGGCCGAAGGCGCGGCCTGGCGCAACCAGCGCCGCATGGTGATGACTGCGTTGGCGCCGCACGCGGTGAAGGCCTATTTTCCTTCGCTGGTGTCGGTCGGACTGCGGCTGCAACGCCGCTGGCGGCAGGCCGCGCGCGACGGCGGCGCGATCGACCTCACCGAGGACCTGAAGCGCTTCAGCGTCGACGTGATCGCCGGCCTGGCCTTCGGCAACGACGTCAACACCATCGACGGCGGCGACGACGTGATCCAGCGCCATATGGACACCATCCTGCCGGAAGTGTCGCGCCGTTCATTCGCGCTGTTTCCCTACTGGCGCTATCTCAAGCTGCCGCGCGACCGCCACCTGGACAGCTGCGTGCGGGAACTGGACAAGGCCGTCGATGAACTGATCGCCACCGCGCGCGTCCGCCTGGCGGCCGAGCCGCAGCGGCGCGAGCATCCCACCAATCTGCTGGAGGCGATGATCTGCGCGGCCGACGAAGGCGACAGCGGCGTCAGCGACGTCGCCGTGGCGGGCAACGTCACCACCATGTTGCTGGCCGGCGAGGACACCACCAGCAACACGCTGGCGTGGATGCTGTATCTGCTGCAAAAGAACCCGGCCGCGCTGCGCAAGGCGCGCGAGGAAGTGCTGCGCATCGCGCCCGACACGGCCGCCTTCACCATCGAACAGATGGATGCGCTGGACTACCTGGACGCCTGCGCCCAGGAAGCGATGCGCCTGAAACCGGTGGCGCCCTTCCTGCCGCTGGAAGCCCTGCGCGACAGCGTGATTGGCGACGTGCAGATCCCCAAGGGCGGCCTGGTATGGTGCGTGATGCGGCACGACAGCATCAGCGAAAACCACGTGGCGCGGGCCGACCAGTTCGATCCCGAGCGCTGGCTGATCAAAGGCGACGGCGCGATGGACAAGCATGTGTCGATGCCGTTCGGCTCCGGCGTGCGCACCTGCCCCGGGCGCTATCTGGCGCTGCTGGAAATCAAACTGGCCGGCGCCATGCTGCTCAACAGCTTCGACATCGCCTCGCTCGACACGGCGGCCGGCAAGGAGCCGGACGAGCTGATGGCCTTTACCATGTCGCCGGTCGGCCTGCGCATGCAGCTGCGCGACCGCGTAGCGTAGGCAGCATGCTGCACAAGCTCCATCGCGCGGGCGCGGGCGTACTGGGCGTTTTCTTGACGCTGCACCTGTTCAACCACCTGCTGGCGATCGGCAGCCCGGAGGAGCACATCCACTTCATGGAGGCGTTGCGCGCGGTGTACCGCAACCGGGTGGTTGAAATCATCCTTCGGGCTCGATACGAACTTCTACTATGCCGCAGCCGGCATGCACGTGCTGCCGTATCGTTACTTCTTCATGCCCTACTACTTCCTCGCCGTGCTGGCGATCACGGTCCATCTGGCGCGGGCGCTGCACTGGCTGGCGCAAGACCGCCTGAGCGCGGGGGCGATGCGGATCGCCAAGGCAGTGCTGGTGGTCTCCGGCCTCACGGCCGCCACGCTGATCGTCGCGTCCTTCTCCGGCGGACTGTATGACCTCACGGTGCCGGCGAAATATCTCGCCACATTCCAGTAGCGCAGGCGGGGATTGGTGGGTTGGGTGCTTGAGCGTATATACTTCGGCGCTGAAGGCCCAGTCACCAATCAAGGATGTATATGAAGATGCTGTCTCGCGTTGACGCGAACGTCGCTGCCGAAATCCATCGGCAGTTTCCCCAATTGAAGCAAATCAGGGAGCTGGACTCGGACGGCGGCATGCAACGCCTGGCGGTCTCCGTGTTCGACCACTGGCTCGACGACGAGGACGAATGGCATCTGCTGGACTGTTTCGAAGGCCAGGAGCGCGTACTGCGCAACAAGAAGTTCGGGCAACACTGGGCGGCGCTGTTCGATCTGACGCCGGTCTACACGCTGCGCTACCGCGGCCGCTGGCCGGCCAAGGCCAAGCCGGTGCTGAAGCGCTACACCGACCGCGAAGGCTTCCTGCGCCAGTCGCGCTTCAACGACTACGGCGTGCCGTCGCAATTCATCATCCTGCCGGAACTGGGCTGCATCTACGCTGCGGGCTGGGATGACACCAATATCCTGTATTTCAAAGACAAGGCACAGGCGGCGCCGATACTGGAACTCGCCGCCAAAGCCGGACTGTACTGCCTGAATCCGAATCGCTGACAAGCTACTCGAACGTGATGGCCTTGTTCAGGCGATTAATCACCTCGTCCGGAACTTGTTTGGCGCACATGATGTACCGCTTCTCCCCCGCCGGCATATCGGCAAACCTGATCAGGTGAAACTCCCGACTGCCGGTGCCCGCCTCCTCCGCCAGGTAAGCCGCCTCCTCCTCGGCCACGAACATAAGGTCGGCGCGGCCTATCCGAATCATCTCGACCATGAGCGAATTCTCGGTCGTCGTGTAGGTCACGTGGGGCTTGAGCTTACCGATCAGGCCGTCGATGAACGGTCCGTAGGAAAAATTATCCTTGGCCAGGATGCGCACGCCCCTGGTGGCCAGGACAGTCTTCAGCGCCGCATTGGGCGCGACCTGGAAGCCGCCGTTTGCCAGGCCGACAGCCGGCCCGTCGCGATAAATCGCCTTCGTGAATTTGGCATATTGCTCGCGTTCAGGCGTCTTGAACCAACCGGCCGCACATTCCTTGCCGCCATTCTTCTTGATCGACATGAGTTGGCGGTTGGTCGGCATCCTGGCCCATACAAAGGCGATACCTGCATCGTTAAATGCCTGCGCGCTCGGGGTGCCGGTCAACCCCGAGGCCGAGCCGTCGGGGGCCGGCACCAGATACGGCGGGCGGTCGTTGTAGTACAGAGTAATTTTTTCCGTCGCGAAGGCGGGGCGGCACAACAGCAGAGCCAGCAGGAGCGTTTGGTGAACATTCGCAATACGTTTCATAGCGCACCTTCAAGTTCGCACTGCCGCCCGCCTGACGGCAGAACTACCTGGACGACTTCTTTTTCATCGTGATAGCCTTGTTCAACCTGGCGAGGACGTCGTCGGATACCTGCTTGCTGCACATGATATAACGGTTATCGCCCTCGGGGATGTCGGGCATGCGCAGCAGCTTGAACTTCTGCGCACCGAGACCGGACTGCTCCACCAGATGGTGGGCCTCCTCTTCCGACACGAACATGAAGTCGACCGAGGGCCAGGACGACGCTCGGCTTGTCGCGGTAGATGGGCTTGCTGAATTTGGCGAATTGCTCGCGCACAAAGGCGGCGGCTGTGGCGTTGCGCCTACCCGTCGACATTATCGAGCGTTGCAAAGCCACCGGCCATGGTTGGCGGCAACGCATGCGCGACTTGCTCGGCAAAACGGCGCCTCAGGCGCCGTTTTATCTTACCGCAGGCCGCTGGCCGCCTTGGCCAGGTCCGTGATGCGATCCCAGTCGCCGGCGGCGATGGCGTCCTTCGGCGTCAGCCACGAGCCACCCACGCAGGCCACGTTCTTCAGCGCCAGGAACTGCGACGCGGTCTCCTGCGAGATGCCGCCGGTCGGGCAGAACATCACGTCCGGCAGCGGACCGCCGATCGCGTTCAACATGCCGATGCCGCCCGCCGGCACTGCCGGGAACAGCTTCAACTGACGGAAGCCATGCTCGCGCGCCGCCATCACTTCCGACGGCGTCATCACGCCCGGCAGCAACGGCAGGCCGCTGCTCTTGGCGGCGGCGATCAGCGCCGACGTCAGGCCCGGCGACACGCCGAACACCGCACCCGCATCGCGCGCGGCGGCGAATTCTTCCGGCTGCGTCAAGGTGCCGACGCCGACGATCGCGCCTTCCACTTCCGACATGGCCTTGATCGCGGCCAGGCCGTGCCTGGTGCGCAGCGTCACTTCCAGCACGCGGATGCCGCCGGCCACCAGCGCGCGCGCCAGCGGTACCGCATGTTCAGGTTCGTCTATCGCGATCACCGGGATCACGGCCGAGGTACGCATAATGTCGAGCAGAGTCATGGTCATGATTTACGCATCTTTCTTCATCGAGTAATCTTCATCGGAACCTGGCACGGTGTTGCCGACCGGGTCTTTGTCATGCAGGCCTACCGTGGTAGGGATGGGCGACGGCAGCCCGAAGGTGGTCGCGCCCTTCTCCGCTTCGCACACGCTGTTGCGGAACATGGCGAACAGCTCGCGGCCCATGCCGACGCCGTTCGGCGTCAAGTCGGCCGTGGCCAGCGAACGCGAATGCCACACGCTCGATTCAACCAGCGCCTCGAGCGTGCCGCTGCGGGCGCAGACGCGGATGATGTCGCCGTCACGCACCAGGCCCAGCGCGCCGCCGGCCAGCACTTCAGGCGACACGTGGATCGCCGCCGGCACCTTGCCCGAAGCGCCCGACATGCGGCCGTCGGTGACCAGCGCCACGTGGCGGCCGGCGTCCTGCAGGTTGGCCAGCGCCGGCGTCAGCGCGTGCAGTTCCGGCATGCCGTTGGCGCGCGGGCCCTGGAAGCGCAGCACGGCGACGAAGTCGCGGTCCAGCATGCCGGCCTTGTAGGCGTCCATGAAATCTTCCTGCGAGTTGAACACCAGCGCCGGCGCTTCCACCGTCTGATGCTCGGGCTTGACGGCCGACACCTTCATCACGGCGCGGCCCAGGTTGCCCTGCACCAGCACGGTGCCGCCGTCCGGCGCGAACGGCGCGCTGATCTTGCGCAGCACCGCTTCGTCGCCCGACTCGGTCGGTGCATCCTTCCAGACCACGCCGGGGCTGCCTTCCTTGCCCTCGCCCAGGAACGGCTCCTTGCAGTGCGCGCGCAGGCCCTTGCCCAGGATGGTGGTGACGTCGTCGTGCAGCAAGCCGCCGTCCAGCAGTTCGCGGATAACGAAGCCGGTGCCGCCGGCGGCGTGGAAGTGGTTCACGTCGGCGTTGCCGTTCGGGTAGATGCGCGTCAGCGACGGCACCACTTTCGACAGCTCGTCGAAGTCGTTCCAGTCGATGACGATGCCGGCCGCCTTGGCGATGGCCACCAGGTGCAGCGTGTGGTTGGTCGAGCCGCCGGTGGTCAGCAGCGCGACGATGGCGTTGACGATAGACTTCTCATCGACCACATGGCCGACCGGCAGGTATTCGCTCGATTGCGCGGTGATGACGGCGGCGCGCCTGGCGGCGGCCTTGGTCAACTCGTCGCGCAGCGGGGTGTTCGGGGTGATGAAGGCGGCGCCCGGCAGGTGCAGGCCCATCACTTCCATCAGCATCTGGTTGCTGTTGGCGGTGCCGTAGAAGGTGCACGTGCCGGCGCTGTGGTAGGACTGCGATTCGCCTTCCAGCAGCTCGGCGCGGCCGACTTTGCCCTGCGCGTACAGCTGGCGGATCTTGGCTTTCTCGGAGTTCGACAGGCCGGTGGTCATCGGGCCGGCCGGCACGAACACCGCAGGCAAATGGCCGAAGTGCAGCGCGCCGATCAGCAGGCCGGGTACAATCTTGTCGCACACGCCCAGGTAGACGGCGGAGTCGAACATATTGTGCGACAGCGCGACGGCGGTCGCCATGGCGATGGCGTCGCGCGAGAACAGCGACAATTCCATGCCTGGCTGGCCCTGGGTGACGCCGTCGCACATGGCGGGCGTGCCGCCGGCGAACTGGGCCACGGCGCCGACTTCGCGCACGGCATCCTTGATCAGCGCCGGGAAGCCTTCGAACGGCTGGTGGGCCGACAGCATGTCGTTGTAGGCCGAGACGATCGCCACCGATGGCTTCTTGAGTTCCTTCAGCGACAGCTTGTCGTTGGCGGGGAAAGCGGCAAAGCCGTGGGCCAGGTTGGTGCAGGCCAGCGCGCCGCGCTGGACGCCTTTGACGCGGGCGGCTTCAAGATGGGCCAAATAAGCGCCGCGCGATGGTTTGCTGCGCTGGATAATGCGTGCGGTGACGGTTTCTAGGACTGGATGCAACGCCATGATCGTTCCTTATGAATGAATTCCGTGAAATTTTACTACAAAATTTCGAACTCAACCTATTTTTATTGTGTCATTGGCGTCCGGAGCACTTGGCTCGCAACGGCACGCAGCCCGGAAACGATAGTTTTAACGGAACCGTAGTGAATTTACCTGATTTTCCTGTATCATTCACGCATCCCCTCCCTCAGCCTTAACGACGCCACTCAATTATGCGCCAGCCAGCACTGACCTCCACTTCCAGCTTCCAAGCCCTCGAATCCCACGCCGCCGCCGCGAAACACTGGCAGTTGCGCGAGCTGTTCGCCGCCGACCCGCAACGCTTCCCTAAACTGACGGTGGACGCGGCCGGCCTGTTCCTCGATTATTCGAAGAACCGCCTGGACGCCAACACCGTCGGCCTGCTGCTGGACCTGGCCCGCGAACGCGGCGTGGAGCGCCAGCGCGACGCCATGCTCGGTGGTGAAAAGATCAATCTTACCGAACATCGCGCGGTGCTGCACACGGCGCTGCGTATGCCGCGCGGCAAGGCGCTGAGCGTCGACGGCCAGGACATCGCCCGCGACGTGCACGCGGTGCTGGACCACATGCGCGATTTCACCGACCGCGTGCGCAGCGGCGCCTGGCTGGGCCACACCGGCAAGCCGATCACCGACGTCGTCAACATCGGCATCGGCGGCTCGGACCTGGGCCCGAAGATGGCCGTGCTGGCGCTGCGCTCGTATGCCCATCCGCGCCTGACGATGCACTTCGTCTCCAACGTCGACGGCCATGACATGGACGCCGCGCTGGCGCAGGTCAACCCCGAGACCACGCTGTTCATCATCGCCTCCAAGACCTTCGTCACCGCCGAGACCATGCTCAACGCCGGCACCGCCCGCAGCTGGTTCCTGCGATCGGCCAAGGAAGCAGACCTGGCGCGCCACTTCGTCGCCGTCTCCACCAACACCGAGGCGGTGCAAGCCTTCGGCATCGATCCGGCCAATATGTTCCCGTTCTGGGACTGGGTCGGCGGCCGTTATTCGGTATGGTCGGCGATCGGCCTGGCGGTGGCGCTGGCGGTGGGCTTCGGCTACTTCAGCGATTTCCTGGCCGGCGCGCACGCCATGGACGAACATTTCCGCGAGGCGCCGCTGGAGCAGAACATGCCGGTGCTGCTGGCGATGGTCGGCTTCTGGAACCGCCAGTTCCTGAATGCCGCCTCGCTGTCGATCGCGCCGTACCACCAGGACCTGAGCCGCTTTCCCGCCTACCTGCAACAGTTGGACATGGAGAGCAACGGCAAGCGCGTCACGCGCGGCGGCGCCGCAGTCGACACGCCGACCTGCCCGGTGGTGTGGGGCGAGTGCGGCACCAATGCGCAACACGCCTACTTCCAGCTGCTGCACCAGGGCACCGACATCACACCGATCGACTTCATCGCCGCGCTGCGCGCCACGCATGACCTGCCGGGACACCACGATTCGCTGCTGGCCAACTGCTTCGCGCAATCGGAAGCCTTCATGACCGGCAAGACCGCAGGCGAAGTGCGCGCCGACCTGACCGCGCAAAAACTGAGCGAGGCCGAAATCGACGAGCTGGTGCCGCACAAGACCTTCCCCGGCAACCGTCCGTCGAACACCATCCTGATGGACCAGCTGACGCCATCCACCCTGGGCGCGCTGATCGCGCTGTACGAGCACAAGACCTTTGTGCAGGGCGTGATCTGGGACGTCAACAGCTTCGACCAGTGGGGCGTGGAGCTGGGCAAGGTCCTGGCCAGGAACATCCACGCCGAGCTGGCCGGCGAGGTCAAGCCGGAACGCCACGACAGTTCCACCAATGGCCTGATCGTCATGGCCAAAGCCGCACAACACCTGTAACCGCACCGCCGTCATTCCCGCGCAGGCGGGAATCCATAGACCGCTGGCCCGAATGCTCAGCATGGATTCCCGCTTACGCGAGAATGACGGCTCTACTGATAGAGCTGGAATATGAGCACACCACACATCGAAGTCGCCTACGACGCCGTCATGCAAACCGGCGAGTGCCCGCTGTGGCACGCGCAGGAGCAGGCGCTGTACTGGGTCGACATCCCCGCCTTCACCGTGCACCGCCTCGACCCCGCCACTGGCGCGCACCGCTCGTGGAAGCTCTCCAGCGAACCGGCCACCCTGGCCGTCAGCGACCAGGGCGGCCTGGTGGTCGCCATGCGCAGCGGCTTCGCGCACCTCGACACCGGCAGCGACGAAGTCCGCCTGACCGAGATCGCCGCCGCCCCCTACGACACCGCCATCACCCGCTTCAACGACGGCCACGTCGACGGCGCCGGACGCTTCTGGGTCGGCACCATCTACGAACCGCGCGACAAGCCGGCCGCCGAGATGTTCGTGCTGGAACGCGGCGCGATCCGCAAGGCCTGGTCGGGCGGCATGACCAACTCGAACGGCCTGGGCTTCAGCCCGGACCACCGCGCCATGTACCACGCCGACACCAGCGCCCACCGGGTCACCAAACTGGATTTCGATCTTGCCAGCGGCAAGGTGTCCAACCAGCGCCTGCTGCACCAGTTCTCGATGGACAAGGAGCACAACTACGGCGGCCGCCCCGACGGCGCCGCGGTCGACAGCGAAGGCAATTACTGGGTCGCGATGTTCGAAGGCGCGCGCCTGGCCAAGCTGTCGCCCACCGGCGAATTGATCGGCGAAATCAAGCTGCCGGTGCGCTGCCCGACCATGATGGCCTTCGGCGGCGCCGACCTGCGCACGCTGTACGTCACCAGCGCGGGCGCCCGCCCGGCGCCGGAACTGGCGCAGTTCCCGCTCAGCGGCAAGCTGCTGTCCATCCGCGTCGATGTGGCCGGCCGCACGGAGCCGGCATATATCGAATAAACTGCGCGAATAAACTGCGCGAATAAACTGCGCGAATAAACTATATGCTGCTACCGCAGCATATGTAGTAAATTTTCTTGCAAAACGACAAATCGTGTAGTAAATTTACAGCCGCGACTAGTAATCCCTCTTCTCTTTCAGCACTCTACATACTGCGAATAATTATGGCTCTTACCGATTTTGACCTGGTTCTGTTTGGCGGCAGCGGCGATCTGGCGATGCGCAAATTGCTGCCCGCGATGTACGCGCGCGACGTCGCCAATGACTTGCCCTCTACCGCCCGCATCATCTGCGTCGGCCGCGCCGACGCCAGCCAGCAGGACTTCCTGCACACGGTAGAGACCACATCCAAGCCGCACATCAAGTCGCCGGCCGTGACCCCGGCCGCCTGGGCCAAGTTCACCGCCCGCATCGTGTATGTATCGCTCAACGCCACCGACTCCGACAGCTACAAGTCGCTGGTCGAGGCGCTGCGCAAGGACGACGCCATCACCAAGGTCTACTACCTGGCGACGCCGCCGGCGATCTTCTCGCAGATCTGCGAGAACCTGAAGGCCAACGGCCTGGTGACGCAGAACTCGCGCGTGGTGCTGGAAAAGCCGCTGGGCCGCGACCTGGCCTCGGCCAAGCAGATCAACGCCGAAGTGGGCAAGGTGTTCGAGGAATCGCAGATCTACCGGATCGACCACTACCTGGGCAAGGAGACCGTGCAGAACCTGCTGGCGCTGCGCTTCGGTAACATCCTGTTCGAGCCGCTGTGGCGCCGCGAGTGGATCTCCGACGTGCAGATCACCATCGCCGAGAAGCTGGGCGTGGGCAACCGCATGGGCTACTACGACACCTCGGGCGCGCTGCGCGACATGCTGCAAAACCACCTGCTGCAACTGCTGTGCATCGTCGCCATGGAACCGCCGACCTCGATCGCGCCGGACGCCGTGCGCGACGCCAAGCTGCAGGTGCTGCGCTCGCTGAAAAAATTCACCCCGACCACCTTGGCGCAGAACATCGTGCGCGGCCAGTACCGCGCCGGCCACGTCGACGGCAAGGCCGTGCCGAGCTACCGCGACGAACCGGACGCGCCGGAACATTCGCGCACCGAGACCTTCGTCGCGATGAAGGCGGAAATCGATACCTGGCGCTGGGCCGGCGTGCCGTTCTACCTGCGCACCGGCAAGCGCATGGCCGACGGCCTGGCCGAGATCGTGGTGCGCTTCAAGCCGATCCCGCATTCGATCTTCGCGCAGCCGACCAACAGCTTCCAGCCCAACTCGCTGGTGATCCGCCTGCAGCCGGACGAAGGCCTGCGCATGAACCTGATGGCGAAGACGCCGGGCGACGGCATGCGCTTGAAGCAAGCCGAGCTGGAACTGGACTTCCGCGAATCGTTCAAATCGCCGCGCATGGACGCCTACGAGCGCCTGCTGCTCGACGTGCTGCGCGGCCAGCTGACCCTGTTCATGCGCGGCGACGAGCTGGAAGCGGCGTGGGAATGGGTCGAGCCTATCCTGAACAACTGGGAAGCGGACGACAGCTTCCCGATTCCCTACACCTCCGGCACCTGGGGTCCGGCCGCCGCGTCGGCCCTGATCGGCCGCGATGGCCTGCAGTGGCGTGAAGAAGCGCTTCCCGAGGACTGATATGACAAGCGCAAGGAGCCTGGCCATGCATGGCCAGGCCGCTCAGCAGGCGCGGAGCATGCTCCGCGAACCCCCTGCTTCGCCATTTCCTGAGGATTAAATGCTCTTAGATTCCATCCGCACCCAGCTCGACTCGCTCTCCAAATCGGAGCGCAAGGTCGCGCTGGCCGTGCTTGACCATCCGGGCCAGACAGTCAGCCAGAACATCACGGCGCTCGCCAAGAGCGCGCAGGTGTCCGAGCCGACCGTGGTGCGCTTTTGCCGCACCTTGGGCTACGACGGCTGGCACGAGTTCAAGCTCAAGCTGGCCCAGGGCCTGGCGCTGGCCCTGCCCGGCCTGAACGAACAACCGACCCAGGACGACCTCGCGGCCGACCTGGTCAACAAGATCTGCAGCCGCTCGATCAACACCCTGCTGGACCTGCGCAACAACCTCGACCCGGAAGCGATCCAGCGCGCGCTGGACATCCTGTCCAAGGCCAACAAGATCGAGTTCTACGGCCAGGGCACCTCCGGCATCGTGGCGGCGGACGCGCAGCACAAGTTCTTCCGCTCCGGCGTGCCGACGGTGGCCTATGCCGACCCGCACATCCACAGTATCGCCGCCGCCCTGCTGCGCGAGGGCGACGCGGTGGTGGCCATTTCGCAGCGCGGCAACAGCCCGTCGCTGGTGCGCTCGATCAAGCTGGCGCGCCGCGGCGGCGCCGACGTCATCGTGCTGGCGCCGTCCGGCACGCCGCTGGCCGACCTGGCGACGGTGCTGATCCCGATCGACCTGATCTTCAACATCGATCCCTACACGCCGATCTCGGCGCGCCTGGCCTACCTGGTGGTGATCGACGTGCTGGCGGTCGGCCTGGCGCTGCAGCGCGGCCCCGAGTTCCGCAAGAAGATGCAGAACGCGCAGAAGGCGCTGCAGGAGTTCGACCTGCAGTTCGATTCCTTCATCGGCTGACCCACCCGGACCTGCAAGGCGCTTGACGTTGTGCGACACGTGTCACATAATATGTGACATCTGTCGCACAAGGGCGTCGCATGGCTTTTTCCACCCTCTTCATTTGCCGTTTCCTGCTTGCCAGCCTGGGCTGTATGGCCGCCGGCCTGGCGGTGTGGGCGTTGACCGCGGCCTGCCGCCGCCATCTGCCCCAGGTCGCCATGCAGCGCTCCACCTGGCTGCTGGGCCAGCTGACCATCATCGCTACCTTCCTGGCGCTGCTGCTGCCGCACAGCGAGCGGCTGCGCCTGCTTCCCGCGATCGAATTGCCCGAGACCATGTTGGCCGCCCCCGCCGCGCCGGACCACGCCACCGCGCCGGCCCAGGACGCCGCCATGGCCGGTGGCCACAGCGCGGCGGCGGACCACCGCGCCTGGCTGAGCCACGGCGCGCAAGCCTGGCTGTCGCTGTACTTGCTGGGTCTGGCATACACCACGGGCCGCGTGCTGCAGTCGCAGCGCACACTGAACGGCCTGGCCGCCACCGGCGAGCGCCTGGTCCCGCCGGGCCGGCATCAAGGCCTGGACGCGGCGCCGCCGCCGCCATCGCTGGCCGTGATTGAAGTCGACGCGCCGATCTCGCCGATGCTGTTCGGCTGGTTCCGCCCGCGCCTGATGCTGCCGCGCCATCTGCGCAGCTTCGAGCCCTTGCAGCAGCAGATGATCGTCGAACACGAACTCATGCATTTGCGCCGGCACGACCTGCAATGGATGAGCGCCGGCATCGTGCTGCAAACCCTGCTGTGGTTCAATCCCTTCATGCGCCTGCTGCGCGACAAGCTGGCATGGGCGCAGGAGCTCGGTTGCGACCGCGATGTGCTGCGCCACCGTCCGCCGGCGCTGCGCAGGGCGTACGCGGCGGCGCTGGTGGGGCAACTGCGGCTGCAGCCGCATCCGGCCACGCATGCGGCCACGCATTCGGCAACAACGGCGCTGGCCTTCGGCGGCGTCAGCGCCCGCACGCTGGCGACCCGCATCAGCCTGATCCGCGAACCGGCCGCCGCCCCGCGCGGGCCGTGGGCGCGCGGCGCCGCCGTCGCCGGCCTGGCGGGCGTGTTCGCGGCCAGCCTGGCATTCCAGCCCGCCCTGGCCGACCGCGCGCCGGTGCAAGCGGCCGCGCCCGCCACCTTCAGCTGCACCGACATGGTCGATGCCGCCAGCGGCGCGCAGCTGCTGCGCGACGGCCATTGCGACGAGCGCGTCACGCCGGCATCGACCTTCAACATCGCCGTCAGCCTGATGGGTTACGACAGCGGCATACTGCGCGACGCCCACTCGCCCAGCCTGCCGTTCAAGCCCGGCTATGCCGACTGGAACCCCGACTGGCGCGCCACCACCGACCCGGCCAGCTGGATACGCAACTCGACCGTGTGGTATGCCCAGCAGGTGACAGCCAGCCTCGGCGCGCAGCGCTTCCGGCAGTATGTGCGCGGCTTCGGCTACGGCAACCTGGATGTCTCGGGCGACCCCGGCAAGGACAACGGCCTGGCGATGTCCTGGATCGCCTCCAGCCTGAAGATATCGCCGGCCGAGCAAACCGCCTTCCTGCGGAAAATCGTCAACCGGCAGCTGCCGCTGTCGGCCCACGCCTACGACATGACCGCCCGCCTCACCGCGCTCGGCGCCTTGCCGAACGGCTGGCAAATCCACGGCAAGACCGGCACCGCCTCGCCGGTGCTGGCCGACGGCGGCGACGACCGCCGGCACAGCTACGGCTGGTTCGTCGGCTGGGCCAGCAAGGGTGGGCGCACCGTGGTGTTTTCCCGCCTGGTGCTGGAAGACACACAGGCAGACGCCGCCGGCCCCAGGACCAGGGACGCGTTCCTGCGCGAGCTGCCGGCGCAACTGGACACACTTTAAACACCAGCCAACACCAACCGACTAAGGAGTCGCATGAATTTTCGCCACATCGTATTGGGGGCGCTGTACAGTCTCGTCCCGATGGTCGCCACCCACGCCGCCGAAGTATGCACGGCGCTGGCCGACAGCAACGGCCCGACCGCATTCCAGCGGGGCGACTGCCAGCGCCAGGTGACGCCGGCCTCCACCTTCAAGATCGCCATCAGCCTGATGGGCTACGACGCCGGCATCCTGACAGACCTGCACACGCCGAAACTGCCGTTCCGCGAAGGCTACGTCGATTGGCGCGACGACTGGCGCCAGGACACCGATCCCGCCAAATGGATGAAGGACTCGGTGGTCTGGTATTCGCAACAGGTGACGCAGTCGCTGGGCATGCAGCGCTTCGCCCACTACGCCAGCCAGTTCCAGTACGGGAACGCCGACGTCGGCGGCGATGCCGAACATGACGGCCTGACCTTGTCGTGGATCGGCTCGTCGCTGAAGATCTCGCCGCTGCAGCAGCTGGATTTCCTGAACAAGGTCGTCCGGCGCCAGCTGGGCGTCAGCGCCCGCGCCTACGACATGACGGCGCGCCTGACCGCAGCCGAGCAGCCGCTGGCCGGATGGCGCGTCCACGGCAAGACCGGCGCCGCCTCCGGCTATGGCTGGTACGTGGGCTGGGCAACGAAGGGCGCGCGCAGCTTCAGCTTCGCGCACCTGATGCAAAGGGATGGCACCCAGCCGAAAGAGGTCTCGGCCGGTGTGCTGGCGCGCGAAGCGCTGCTCAGGGAACTGCCGCAGCTGCTGGCCCCGTTGGAGCGCGAGGCGCGACTCAAGCCGGCAAGAACTGCATGCACGACTTATACGCCGGCGCACGTCGCAAGGCGCTGGACATTCCTCAAAGGCTAGCCAGTATTCGGGAGGAGTTCAGCAAGTCTGACATTATTGGCGACGCCACGTGAGTAGCGTCGACCGCCGCCTTGCCTAAACGGCAATCTGAACTCTATTGCGTGTCTATATGGAGACTATTGGATAGGGCTTTCTTTAACAATTGTTCATGGTTGAGTACAATAAGGCAAGCAAACGACAGCCTCACTCCCCTCAACCGATTGGCAGCGCACATGAACCAGCTCGAACAGCTCAAGAAATTCACCACCGTAGTCGCCGACACCGGCGATTTCCAGTCCATCCAGGCCTACACCCCGCGCGACGCCACCACCAACCCTTCGCTGATCCTGAAGGCGGTGCAGAAGGACGAATACAAGCCGCTGCTGGAAAAAGCCGTGCGCGACAACCTCGACAACTCGATCGCCGACACCATCGACCACCTGCTGATCGCCTTCGGCAAGCAGATCCTGCGCATCATCCCGGGCCGCGTCTCGACCGAGATCGACGCCCGCCTGTCGTTCGACGTCGAAGGCTCGGTGGCCAAGGGCCGCGAGCTGATCAAGCTGTACCAGCAGGCCGGCATCGAGCGCGAGCGCGTGCTGATCAAGATGGCCGCCACCTGGGAAGGCATCCGCGCCGCCGAGATCCTGGAACAAGAAGGCATCCACTGCAACATGACCCTGCTGTTCTCGCTGGGCCAGGCCATCGCCTGCGCCGAAGCCGGCGCGCAGCTGATCTCGCCGTTCGTCGGCCGCATCTACGACTGGTATAAAAAATCCACCGGCATCGACTACGTCGGCGCCGAAGATCCGGGCGTGCAGTCGGTCAAGCGCATCTACAACTACTACCGCAAGTTCGGCTACCAGACCGAGGTGATGGGCGCGAGCTTCCGCAACACCGGCCAGATCCTGGAACTGGCCGGCTGCGACCTGCTCACCATCAGCCCCGACCTGCTGCAAAAACTGGCCGACAGCGACGCCCCGGTCGAGCGCAAGCTGAGCTCGGAGAGCGTGCCGGGCGCCGGCATCATCAAGCTGTCGCAGGACGAAAAGACCTTCCGCTTCCAGCTCAACGAAGACCAGATGGCTTCCGAGAAACTGGGCGAAGGCATCCGCGCCTTCTGCGCCGACTCGGGCAAGCTGAAGCAAATCATCTCCGGCATGCGTTGATCCAGCGCCGGCCAAGTTGAAAGGCGGTAACGCGGCGCAGGCCGTGTTACCGCTTTTTTGTTTTCCTTCACTACAAAACGTTACACAACTAGCTGTATTACAATGCTGCGACCTTGGCCAGCCACCCCGCCTGGCCGATCAAGCGCACCATCCAAATCTTTTTACGAGAACCATCCATGAGATTAGTACCTCGTTACACTGCAGCCGTTATCACCTTATCCCTGCTGGCCGCCTGCGGCGACAAAGCCGCCGCTCCCGGCGCCCCGCCTGCCGCCACCGTCGCCGTCATCACCGTCGCTCCCGCCGCCGTCACGCTCAGCACCGAGCTGCCAGGCCGCACGGAAGCGTCGCGCATCGCGCAGGTGCGCGCGCGCACGGCCGGCATCGTGCTGCAGCGGGTGTTCAAGGAAGGCGGCGACGTCAAGGCCGGCGAGGTACTGTTCCGCATCGACCCCGCCAGCTTCCAGGCTTCCTACGACAGCGCGCAGGCCGCCGTCGCCAAGGCCGAGGCCAACCTGGCCCAGGCCGAATTAAAGGTGAAACGATATAAACCGTTATTGGCCGCGCAGGCGGTCAGCCAGCAGGAGTACGACGACGCCGTCACCGCGCAGAAACAGGCCGCCGCCGACCTGGCCACGTCCAGGGCCGCGCGCACCAACGCCGGCCTGACGCTGGGCTACGCCACCGTGACCGCGCCGATCTCCGGCCGCATCGGCCGCGCGCTGGTGACCGAGGGCGCGCTGGTGGGCCAGGGCGAGGCGACGCCGATGGCCACCGTGCAGACGCTGGACCCGATCTACGTCACCATCACCCAGTCGTCGGCCGAGCTGCTGCGGCTGCAACGCGCGCTCGCCAGCGGAACCATCAAGGGCGCCGGCAAGAACGAGGCGCGCGTGACCCTGGTCACCGAAGACGGCCAGGCCTATCCGCAGGCGGGAAAGCTGCTGTTCTCGGACGTGTCGGTCGACGAGAGCACCGGCGCGGTGGCTATGCGCGCCGAGTTCCCGAATCCCCAGCGCACCCTGCTGCCGGGCATGTACGTGCGCGCGCGGCTGGACCAGGGCGTCAACGACGCCGCCATCACCGTGCCGCAGCAGGCCGTGGTGCGCAGCCCCGAGGGCTCGTCGGTGCTGATCGTCGGCGCCGACAACAAGGTGCTGGCGCAGCCGGTCACCGCCACCGCCAACGACGGCCAGAACTGGGTGGTCAGCTCCGGCCTCAAGGGTGGCGAGCGCATCGTGGTCGAAGGCTTCCAGAAGGCCAAGCCCGGCGCCACCGTCAATCCGCAGCCGTGGAAAGGCCCGGTCGGCGCAACGCCGGCCGCCGCCGCTGCCGCATCCGAACGCGGCACCGCGAAATAACAGGGAGCCCTGATGGCCAAGTTTTTCATCGACCGCCCCGTGTTCGCGTGGGTGATCGCACTCTTCATACTGCTGGGCGGGATGCTGGCGATCACGGTCTTGCCCGTGTCGCAGTACCCGACCATCGCGCCGCCAGCTATCGTGGTGACGGCCAACTACCCCGGCGCCACCGCGCAGGTGCTGGACGACGCCGTCACCAGCGTGATCGAACAGGAGATGAACGGCGCCGACGGCTTGCAGTACGTCGAATCGTCCAGCGAGGCCAGCGGCGCCGTCACCATCACCGTCACCTTCGTCCCCGGCACCAATCCGGACCTGGCGGCGGTCGACGTGCAGAACCGCATCAAGCGGGTGGAGTCGCGCCTGCCGGCCGCCGTCACGCAGCAGGGCGTGCAGGTCAACAAGGCGCGTTCCAACATCCTGATGTTCGTCGGCCTGACCTCGACCGACGGCCGGCTCGACCCGACCGGCCTGGGCGACTACCTGGCCCGCAACGTGGTCAATGAGGTCAAGCGCATACCGGGCGTGGGCCAGGCGCAGTTGTTCGGCACCGAGCGGGCGATGCGCATCTGGGTCGACCCGGCCAAGCTGATCGGCCTGAAGATGAACATGGCCGACGTCACCGCCGCCATCCGCGCGCAGAACGCGCAGGTCACCTCCGGCACGCTGGGCGCCTTGCCCAGCCCCGCCAGGCAGACCTTCTCCGCGCCCATCGTGGTCACCGGCCAGCTGTCGTCCACCACCGAATTCGGCCAGATCGTGCTGCGCGCAAATCCCAACGGATCGCTGGTGCGCCTGAAGGATGTGGCGCGCATCGAAATGGGCGGCGCCAGCTTCAACATCAGCGCGCGCCTGAACGGCGCGCCGTTCTCCGCGATCGCAGTACAGCTATCCCTGACCGGCAACGCGCTGCAAACGGCGACCGCCGTGCGCGAGAAGATGGACCAGCTGGCCAAGTTCTTCCCGCCCGGCGTCAAGTACACCATCCCCTACGACACCTCGCTGTTCGTCAAGATCTCGATCGAGGAAGTGGTCAAGACGCTGCTCGAAGCGGTGCTGCTGGTGTTCCTGGTGATGTACCTGTTCCTGCAAAACTTCCGCTACACGCTGATCCCGACCATCGTGGTGCCGGTGGCGCTGATGGGCACCTTCGCGGCGATGCAGCTGTTCGGCTTCTCGATCAACGTGCTGACCATGTTCGGCATGGTGCTGGCGATCGGCATCCTGGTCGACGACGCCATCGTGGTGGTGGAAAACGTCGAGCGCATCATGAGCGAGGAAGGCCTGTCGCCGCGCGACGCCACCCGCAAGGCGATGACCCAGATCACCGGCGCCATCATCGGCATCACGCTGGTGCTGATCGCGGTGTTCATCCCGATGGCCTTCTTCGGCGGCGCGGTCGGCGCGATCTACCGCCAGTTCTCGCTGGCGATGGTGTCGGCCATGCTGTTCTCGGCGCTGATGGCGCTGACCCTGACGCCGGCGCTGTGCGCCACCATCCTGAAACCGGTGCAAGCCGGCCATCATCACGAGAAGAAGGGCTTCTTCGGCTGGTTCAACCGCCAGTTCGCGGTGACCGCCACCGGCTACCAGGGCGTGATCGCCAAGATGATCAAGCGCACCGGCCGCTACCTGGTGGTGTTCGCGCTGATCTGCGGCGTGGTGGGCTGGCTGTACGCGCGCCTGCCGTCGTCGTTCCTGCCGAACGAGGACCAGGGCTACCTGATCGCCAACGTGCAGCTGCCGGCCGGCGCCTCGAGCAGCCGCACGCAGGCCGTGCTGGCGCAGGCCGACGCCTACTTCCGCAAGCAGCCGGGCGTGGCGCGCACCATCGCGGTGGCCGGCTTCAGCTTCTCCGGCAACGGCCAGAACGCCGGCCTGGTGTTCATTCCGCTCAAGGACTGGAAGGAACGCGGGCCGCAGGACTCGGCGCAGGCGATCGCCCAGCGCGCGTTCGGCGCGCTGTCGAGCATCCCGGACGCGATCATCTTCCCGCTGTCGCCGCCGCCGATCCGCGAGCTCGGCAACGCCACCGGCATCACCGCGCGCCTGCAGGACCGCAGCGCGCTCGGCCACGACGCGCTGATCGCCGCGCGCAACCAGCTGCTCGGCATGGCCGGCAAGAGCGCCATCCTCAAGGGCCTGCGTCCCGAAGGCCTGGAGGACGCGCCGCAGCTGCAGGTCGACATCGACCGCGAGAAGGCCAACGCGCTCGGCGTGAGCTTCGCCGACATCAACGCGATGATGTCGACCGCGCTCGGTTCTTCCTACGTCAACGACTTCGCCAGCAGCGGGCGCCAGCAGCGCGTGATCGTGCAGGCCGACGCGCCGCGCCGTCTGCAACCGGCCGACATCATGCAGCTCAACGTGCGCAGCGCGGCCGGCACCATGGTGCCGTTCTCCTCGTTCGCCAGCTCGCACTGGATACAAGGTCCGGTGCAGCTGGTGCGCTACAACGGCTACCCCGCCATCAAGCTGACCGGCGACGCCGCGCCAGGCCGCTCGACCGGCGAGGCGATGGACGAACTGGAACGCCTGGCGGCGCAGCTGCCGCCGGGCTTTGGCATCGAATGGACCGGCCAGTCGCTGGAAGAGAAGACTTCCGGCTCGCAGGCGCCGATGCTGTTCGCGCTGTCGCTGCTGGCCGCCTTCCTGGTGCTGGCGGCGCTGTATGAAAGCGAATCGATACCGGTGGCGGTGCTGCTGGTGGTGCCGCTGGGCATCCTGGGCGCGCTGCTGGGCGCCACCCTGCGCGGGCTGCCGAACGACGTGTACTTCAAGGTCGGCCTGATCGCCATCATCGGCCTGTCGGCCAAGAACGCGATCCTGATCATCGAATTCGCCAAGGACCTGCAGGCGCAGGGCAAGGGCCTGGTCGAGGCGACCCTGGAGGCGGTGCACCTGCGCTTCCGGCCGATCATCATGACCTCGCTGGCCTTCATCCTCGGCGTGCTGCCGCTGGTGATCGCCACCGGCGCGGGATCGGCCAGCCAGCGCGCCATCGGCACCGGCGTGATGGGCGGCATGATCACGGCCACGGTGCTGGCGGTGTTCCTGGTGCCGGTGTTCTTCGTGGTGATCCGCAAGATCTTCAAGGGCAGCGAGCGCCAGCGCAAACTGGCCGCACATGAAATGAACGATAAGAAGCATGAAACCTATGACTAAGTTTGTCCATAAGCCCGCCCTGCCCCTGACCGTGCCGGTGGCGTGGTTGTCCGCGCTGCTGTCGGCCTGCTCGCTGGCGCCGACCTACCAGCGTCCGGAAGCGCCGGTGGCCGCCGCCTTCCCGGCCGACAGCGCCGGCGCCGCCGCCCGCACCAGCGTGCCGCTGCCGCCGGCGGCCGGCGCGCGCGACGCCGTCGATACCGGCTGGCGCGACTACTTCGCCGATCCGCGCCTGCAGCAGCTGATCGGCGCCGCGCTGGAGAACAACCGCGACCTGCGCAGCGCCGCGCTGCGCATCGAGGAGGCGCGCGCGCAATACGGCATCCAGTCGGCCGAGCGCCTGCCCAACGTCAACGCCAACGCCGCCGCCGCCAGGGCCAAGACGCCGGCCTTCCTGTCGCCGGGCGGCCAGACCGGCATCGGCAAGCGCTATGACGCCGGACTGGCGCTGTCGGCCTTCGAGCTGGATTTCTTCGGCCGCGTGAAAAGCCTGAACGACGCCGCGCTGGCGGCCTACCTGGCCACCGGCGAGGCGCGCCAGGCGGCGCAAATCAGCCTGGTGGCGCAGGTGGCGCAAGCCTATTACACCGAGCGCGCCTACGCCGAGCAGTACGCGCTGGCGCAGCGGAGCTACGACGCCCGCGCCCGCACCTACAAGTTGACGCAGCAGCGCGCCGAAGTGGGCGCCTCGTCGCGGCTGGACCTGCGCGCCAGCGAGACGCTGATGGAGACCGCGCGCGTCGCCGCGCTGACGCTGGCGCGCCAGCGCGCGCAGGCGGGCAACGCGCTGACCTTGCTGGTCGGCCGGCCGGCCGGCGCCGGGTCGGCCGCGGCCGCCGGCGGCATGCCGGACGACCAGCAGATCGACGCCCTGAGCGCGCTGCCGGCCGGCCTGCCGTCGGACCTGCTGGCGCGCCGTCCCGACATCCGCGCCGCCGAGCAGCGCCTGAAATCGGCCAACGCCAACATCGGCGCCGCGCGCGCCGCCTTCTTCCCGCGCATCAGCCTGACGGCCGCCTTGGGCAGCAGCAGCCCGTCGCTGAACGGCCTGTTCGACGGCGGTTCGGGCAGCTGGTCGTTCGCGCCGCAGCTGAGCTTGCCGATCTTCGACGCCGGCCGCAACCGCGCCAACCTGGGCCTGGCCGAAGTGCGCCAGCACCTCGCCGTGGCCGACTACGAGAAGACCATCCAGAGCGCCTTCCGCGAAGTGGCCGACGCGCTGGCCGCGCGCGACTACCTGGGCGAGCAGGTGGCGGCGCAGCGCGCCGTGCAGGAGGCCCAGGCCGACCGCCTGAAGCTGCTGCAACTGCGCTTCGACAACGGCGTGGCCAGCGCGCTGGACCTGCTGGACGCGCAGCGCGAGCTGTTCAGCGCGCAGCAGACGCTGGTGCAGGCGCGCCTGCTGCGCACCACCAGCGCCATCGACCTGTACCGCGCCCTGGGCGGCGGCGTAAAATAAGCCGGGGGTCAGATCTGACATTCGGACACGAGCTCCACCGTAATGGTCACGACGGCACAGTCCGTGTCCGAATGTCAGACTTGACCCCAACTTGAAGATGAGTTCTCCAATCACCATCCGTCTGGGCGCGCGCGCCCGCCAGCGTATCGCCGCCGAGGGCGTGCGGGCGGCCGATGTCGCCATCGTGCCGGCCGCCGCCGGCGGCCCGAAGGGCCTGATCCTGCACGGCCTCGACTGCTGGATGTTCGGCGGCTGGCTGCAGGCCGCGCCGCGCCAGCGCAAGCTGGTCGGCGCCTCGATCGGCGCCTGGCGCATGGCGATGTCGGCCTTCGACGATCCGCTCGCCGCCCACCGGCGCCTGGCCCGCCTGTACGTCGGCCAGCGCTATCCGGCCAGGGTCACGCCCGCCTACGTCAGCCAGGCCGTGCGCGCCCTGCTCGATGAACTGCTCGACGGCCGCGCCGCCGAGCCGGTAGGCCACGCCGAGCACCACGTCTCGGTGCTGACCACGCGCGGCGCCGGCCCGCTGGCCCGCACCGACGGCCGGCGCTGGCGCGAGGTGGCCGGCTTCCTGCGCGCGGCGGCCGGCAACGCGCTGGCGCGCCGCCACCTGGCCGGATCGATGGAGCGGGTGGTGTTCCACAACCGGCGCGACGACGCCAGCTGGCTGCGCCAGCCGTTCGACGCCTTCCGCGGCCACTTCGTCGGCCTCGACGAGGCCAACCTGCGCGACGCGCTGCTGGCCTCGGGCGCCATCCCGCTGCTGCTCGAGGCGGTGTCGGGCATCGCCGGCGCGCCCGCCGGCGCCTACTGGGACGGCGGCCTGATCGACTACCACCTGCACCTGCCCTACCAGCGCGAGCCCGGCCTGGTGCTGTACCCGCACTTCAGCGACTACCTGGTGCCCGGCTGGCTGGACAAGGCCATGCCGTGGCGGCGCGCCCGCGCCGGCGCCGGCAACCCGGCGCTCGACAATGTGATCCTGGTGTCGCCGTCGGCCGAGTTCGTCGCCACACTCCCCAACGGCAAGCTGCCCGACCGCAGGGACTTCCAGTTCTACGGCCAGAACCACGCCGCCCGCAACCGCGACTGGACCCGCGCCATCGCCGAAAGCGAACGCCTGGCCGAAGCGTTCGCCCGCTGGTGCGAGCAGCCCGACCTGGCCCGGGCCGCCGCCTTCTAATTGTTTCAAAAAAGCAACACAGCGACTTGAAGTTGCATGACCGACACGGCGCGACGGGCGCATACTTGTAGCCTGCCATCCCCGGGCTACTTCGGAGCGTCCACCATGAATCTTTTGACTCAACTGCGCATCGGCACCCGCCTCGCGCTCGGTTTCGCCATCGTCCTGCTGCTCGCCATCTGCGCCACCTCGGTGGCCCTGTACAACGCCCGCGCCAACGCCGAGGCCACCCGCCACATGATGGAACAGCCGCTGGCCAAGGAACGCCTGGCCTCCGACTGGTACGTGCTGATCTACTCGGCGGTGGCGCGCACCGCGCTGATCGCCCGCAGCAGCGACGACAGCCTGTCGACCACCTTCGCCGACGTCATCGGCGCCAGCGTCAAGAGAGGCGGCGAGCTGATGGGCAGCCTGAAGCAACTGCTGGCCACCGACCAGGAAAAAGCCGTGTTCGAGGCGTCCGTCGGCCTGCGCAACACCTACCAGAAGGCCAAGACCGACATCATGAACGCCAAGAAGGCCGGCAACGCGGCCGAGGCGGAAAGGCTGTACAAGGACGTGTTCATGCCGGCGGCCGAGGCCTACCAGAACAAGGTCAAGGACTTGCTGAGCGTGCAGCGCAAGGCGATCGACGACACCGCCCACGCGATCGACGCCGCCAACGAACGCAGCAACATGCTGCTGATGGTGCTGGCGGTGCTGATGGTGGCCATCGGTACGCTGGCGGCGTGGGTGATCTCGCGCTCGATCACCGTGCCCCTGAAATCGGCGCTGGAGATCGCCTCCACCGTGGCCAACGGCGACCTCACCACCCGTTTCGACGCCCAGACCAGCCAGTGCGAGATCGGCGACCTGATGACCGCGCTCAAGGGCATGAACGACGCGCTGCGCAATGTGGTGAGCCAGGTGCAGAGCGGCACCACCACCATCGCCACCGCCTCCAACCAGATCGCCGCCGGCAATATGGACCTGTCGCAGCGCACCGAGGAACAGGCCAGCTCGCTGGAGGAGACCGCGTCGTCGATGGAGGAATTGACCAGCACCGTGCGCCAGAACGCCGAGAACGCCAAGCAGGCCAACCAGCTGGCGCAGGCGGCCTCCGACGTGGCCGAGCGCGGCGGCGCCATCGTCGGCCAGGTGGTCGACACCATGGGCTCGATCGACGCCTCGTCGCGCAAGATCGTCGACATCATTTCCGTCATCGACGGCATCGCCTTCCAGACCAACATCCTGGCGCTCAACGCCGCCGTCGAGGCGGCGCGCGCCGGCGAGCAGGGCCGCGGCTTCGCGGTGGTGGCCTCGGAGGTGCGCAACCTGGCCCAGCGCAGTGCGGCGGCGGCCAAGGAGATCAAGGAGCTGATCGGCAATTCGGTGCAGCAGGTCGACCTCGGCGCCAAGCTGGTGCAGCAGGCCGGCGCCACCATGGGCGACGTGGTGGCCAGCGTGCGCCGCGTGACCGACATCATGGGCGAGATCACCTCGGCCAGCAGCGAGCAAAGCATAGGCATCGACCAGGTCAACACCGCCATCACGCAGATGGACCAGGTGACGCAGCAGAACGCCGCGCTGGTGGAGCAAGCGGCGGCGGCGGCGGCCAGCATGCAGGAGCAGGCGGCGCGGCTGGCCGACGTGGCGGCCTCGTTCAAGCTGGGCGACGAGGCAGCGCGGCCGGTGCCAGCGCCGGCCGCCCGCCCTGCCGCCCCGGCCGCCCGGCCGGCCCTGCGCCAAGCGGCGCCGGCCAGGCCGGCCGCCAAGCTGGGCGCCAGCAAGCCGGCCACCGTCGGCGGCGAGCAGGACTGGGAAGAGTTTTAAGCGCGGTTTTAAGCGCGGTTTTAAGCGCGCCTTACACCGCGCGCATGGCGTCGCGGATCGACATGCCCCAGGCCGCGTTGCGGGGCAGGAAGTAGCCGGCGTCCTGCAGCAAGCCCGCATAGACGCGGAATTCGCGCATATTGAGCAGCGTCGCGACGTTGCCGTAGGCGGCGATGGCGGGGCTGCGGATGCCGGCCGCGTCGGGCTGGAACACGGTCAGCGGGAAGCCGTCGTTGTCGTTTTCCATGTCGGCCATGGTCAGCGCGCCGAACGCCACGTGGCGGTGCGACTCGGCGTTGTGGTGCACGCGGCGGAAGGCGCCGTTGCCGTTGACCATGCGCCCGTTGAGCAGGTTGATGCAGCGCAGGATGCGCGGCGTGACGTTGCCCATGTCGTAGTGCTCCTCGTTGCCGAAGCCGGCCGGCGCCTGCCAGCCCTGCGGGCGCGGGCGGCCGGTGCTGCTCTCCATGGTCAGCACCTTGTCGAGGTTGGTGCCGCGTTCGAACACCTGGCCCAGGCGCGGCGCCATGCCGTTCATCACCAGCCCCGGCTTGGCGATCTGCGCCGAGCTGGTGCTGCCATAGTCGCTCCAGCGCGGGCACACCGCCATCAGGTCGTAGTCGCCGGTCATCGGCCGGTTGTTGGCGCCGGCCTCGGACGAGCACATCACCTCCAGCGGCAGCAGCAGCCGCGAGGCCATGGCGTGCGCGTTGTTGCCGCTGGCGATGGTGTAGACATGGATCTGGTAGAGCGCCTCGCCCGCGGTCGGGCCGGCGCGCTGCCAGCGCGCCAGGAATTCGAACAGATGGCCGTCGCCGGAGCGTTGCGCCAGCAGCGCGTAGTCGCGGGTGCCGGGCACGGCCTCCATGAACTGCAGGGCGGTGCGCGGCGGCATTTCCTCGGCCAGCAGCATCTGCAAGGTCAGCTGATCCAGCGTCAGCTCCAGCACGCGGGCGCTGGCGAAGCGGTCGTTGATGCCCTTCTGGTTGGCGCGCGTGCCCTTCTGCGCCTTGCCCTGGTCGTGGCCGACCTTGCTGTAGGTGCCGTCGTACGGCACGAAGCCGGCCTGCGGCCCCCAGTCCGAGCTCTTGCCCTTGACGTGGAAATTCTTGCTGGGATAGCCGTCCTCCAGCCAGCGCCGCGACCACGGCCCGGTGGAGCGGAAGATGATGACCTCGTCGAGCTCGTTGGCGACGCGCTGGCTGGCGATCATGTCGAGCCGGGTCATGCCGTTTTCCGGATCGTCGAACGAGGGCGCTAAACCAAAAATGGGCATGGCTGCTCCAGGCTGGATAGGGGTTTCCAGTATCCAAGCCTGCCCATCCGGCGTCAAGAAAAATGGCTAAAAATGCCAGCTTTTTTGTCAGCCGTCGAGGAACATCTGTTGCAAATCGTTGAGGAAGCGCTGGCCCAGCGCGGTCGGCTTGATCAGCTTGTAGTCACGGTAGAGCAGGCCCTTGGCTTCGGCCGCGTTGAGGTTTTTCTCGATCGCGTTCAGGCTCAGGCCGGTGCGCTCGCCGAACAGCTTGGGATCGAAGCCGCCGTGCAGGCGCAGGGTGTTGAGCATGAACTCGAAGCCCATGTCGGCGCGGCCGATCTCGTACTCTTCCTGCACCGGCGCCCCCAGGCGCACCTGTTCCATATAGGCCTTGGGCTGCTTGTAGCGGGCCTGGCGCAGGATGCGGTGCGGGAACGACAGCTTGGAATGCGCGCCGGCGCCGATGCCCAGGTAGTCGCCGAACTCCCAGTAGTTCAGGTTGTGGCGGGCGCGGTGGCCCTCCTTGGCGTAGGCCGACACCTCGTACTGGCCGTAGCCGTTGGCGGCGGTCAGCTCGGCGATCAGGTCCTGCATGTCGGCGCTGGCGTCGTCGTCCGGCAGCGCCGGCGGGTACTTGGCGAACAGCGTGTTCGGCTCCATCGTCAGGTGGTACAGCGACAGGTGCGGCGGCTTGAAAGCCATCGCGGTCTCGACGTCGTGGCGCGCCTCCTCCAGCGTCTGCGACGGCAGCGCGTACATCAGGTCGAGGTTGAAGTTGTCGAAGTTGGCCAGCGCGATCTCCACCGCCCGCTTGGCCTCGTTGCCGTCGTGGATGCGGCCCAGCGCCTTCAGGTGGCCGCTGTTGAAGCTCTGGATGCCGATCGACAGGCGGTTGATGCCGCTGGCGCGGTAGGACTTGAACTTCTCGGCCTCGAAGGTGCCGGGGTTGGCCTCCATCGTGATCTCGCAGTCGCTGTCGAGCGGCAGCAGGGTGCGCACGTCCGACAGCAGCCGGTCCAGGCCGGCCGCCGACATCAGGCTGGGCGTGCCGCCGCCGATGAAGATGGTGTAGATCTTGCGGCCCCAGATCAGCGGCAGCGCCATTTCCAGGTCGCTGCGCAGCGCCTCCAGGTATTCCTGTTCGGGGAAGGTCTGGCCGTCCTTGGCCTCGTGCGAGTTGAAGTCGCAGTAGGGGCACTTCTTCACGCACCACGGGAAGTGGATGTACAGCGACAGCGGCGGCAGCGCCTGCAGGTTCAGCGCACCGGCCTGCAGATACTTGGCGGCGACGCCGGCGGCCTCGCTGATGTCGCGGGCCGGCCTGGCCGCCTTGCTGGTGGCGCCGACGAGTTTAATCGGGATCATTTCAGCTTCTCTACCAGTGCGCGCAGCGCCTGGCCGCGGTGCGACAGGGCGTTCTTTTGGTCGGCCGTCAGCTCGGCGGCGCACTTGCCCAGCGCCGGGATGTAAAAGTGCGGGTCGTAGCCGAAGCCGCCGTCGCCGCGCGCGCTGGCGATCATTTCGCCGTTCCAGCGGCCGTCGGCGATCACCGGCTGCGGGTCGTCGGCGTGGCGCACGAACACCAGCACGCAGTAGTAGTAGGCCGACTTGTCGGCGTGGGCGGCCAGGTCGGCGATCATTTTCTCGTTGTTGCGGGCGTCCGACTTCGGCTCGCCGGCGTAGCGCGCCGAGTACACGCCGGGCGCGCCGCCGAGCGCGTTGACGCAGACGCCGGAATCGTCGGCCAGCGCCGGCAAGCCGGTCAGGCGCGCGGCGTGGCGGGCCTTCTGCAGGGCGTTTTCAACGAAGGTGTGGAACGGCTCGTCCGCTTCCGGGACGTCGTACTCGCCCTGGGCGTGGACGGAAAAGCCCACGGTGGACAGCAGTTCGTTGAATTCTTTGAGTTTGCCGGCGTTGTTCGAGGCGAGGATCAGGCGTTGGGTCATGATGTGGGCTGCGGAGGGCAAATAAGGCGATGAAGCCGACATTGTAAACCCTTTGCGGGCCGCCCCGCCGGAAGCCGGGCGGACGCGGCGGGACGAGGGTGGGCGTGCCGGGAGGCGCGCGCGCTCCTTCTGAAAAACGACACTGAATCGCCCTTCTGATTCCATCTATTTTTGTCCCGTTTTTGCTTTGTGCGGGTGCAGCATCAAAAATAGAGAGAAACAGAAGCGGGCAGCGCCAACCCGCATGCCGAAATAGCACGCTCCGGCGAAGGACGCGCGCCGGCCTCCCCCACCCCGTGTCCTAAGCCAGGCCCAGCGCCCAATGCCGTTCACATCGTCATTCCCGCGAAAGCGGGAATCCATGCTGAATTTGCCCAACCAGCGTTCTATGGGTTCCCGCTGGCGCGGGAACGACTACGCTTAACTTAACGGCATTAGGCCCAGCGCCTGCTTTTGCAGCTTGATCAGGTCGGCGATGCCGCCCTGCGCCAGGTCCAGCAGGCGGTTCATGCCGGCGCGGTCGAAGGCCGCGCCTTCGGCCGTGCCCTGCACCTCGATGAAGTGGCCGGCGTCGTTCATCACCACGTTCATGTCGGTGTCGCAGCCGGAATCCTCGACGTAGTCCAGGTCCAGCACCGGCATGCCCTGGTAGACGCCGACCGAGATCGCCGCCACGAAGCTTTTCAGCGGCATCGCCGGCACCGCGCCGCGCGCCACCAGCTTGGAGAAGGCGTCATGCGCCGCCACCATGGCGCCGGTGATGGACGCGGTGCGGGTGCCGCCGTCGGCCTGGATCACGTCGCAATCGAGGTGCAGGGTGCGCTCGCCGAACGCCTCCAGGTCGAACGCCGCGCGCAGCGAACGGCCGATCAGGCGCTGGATCTCCTGGGTGCGGCCGGACTGCTTGCCGCGCGCCGCCTCGCGGTCCATGCGGGTGTGGGTCGAACGCGGCAGCATGCCGTACTCGGCGGTCATCCAGCCCTGGCCCTTGCCCTTCAGGAAGCCCGGCACCTTGTCCTCGATGCTGGCGGTGCAGATCACCTTGGTGTCGCCGCACTCGATCAGCACCGAGCCTTCGGCGTGCCTGGTGTAGTCGCGGGTCAGGCGCAGGGGGCGCAGCGCATCGACGGCGCGGCCGCTCGGACGGGATTCAAATGACATAAACAGTCTTCCTTTTTTCAATGTTATTTTAATATTTGGGTCGATTTTTCGATGGCGCCGCGGATCTCGGCGATGGCCTTCTCGATTTCATCGTCGTCGAAGGCGTCGACGGCGTCAGGCTGCGGCGCCGGCGCGGGGGCCCGCTCCGGCACCGGCGCGCTGTTGATCGTGGTGCTGTGCAGGTTCTGTGGCAGGGCTTCGGTCGAGATCACGGTCGACAGCTCGGCCGCCGCCAGCGTGCTGGCGCCCATGCCGTCGACCAGGGAGCTGCCCTGCCACATGATGGCCAGCGCCGTGACGTTGTCGCTGGCGCTGCCGGCCGCGCCCAGCGCCGCCTGCAGCAGGTCCGGCACCGCCCGCACCACGGTCTGGCTGCGCAGGCGCCGCACCAGTTCCTCGTCCGGCAGCATGGACCACAAGCCATCCGAGCACAACAGCATCAAATCGCCCGGCAGCATGCCGGCGGCGCCGGAGATTTCCACTTTCGGCAGGCTGTCCGCGCCCAGGCAGTTGTACAGCTTGTTGCGGTCGGGATGGGTGGCGCGCTCGGACGGCTGCGCCAGGCCCTTGGCGATCAGGCTTTCCACATGCGAGTGGTCGCGCGTGCGCGCCAGGATCTGGCCCTCGCGCATCCAGTACAGGCGCGAATCGCCGCAGTGCGCCCAGGTCGCCGTGTTGTGCTGGATCAGGCAGGCGACGATGGTGGTGCGCGGCGTCTCCGGCAGGTCGTGCTCGGCGCGGTAGCGGTGGATGTCGCGGTGCGCGGCCAGCAGCGCCTCTTCCAGGAAGCGCTGCGGCTTCTTCACATACGGCGTGGCCTGCTGCTGGAACAGCGACGAGATGGTTTGCAGCGCCACGGTGGCGGCGATCTCGCCGCGCAGGTGGCCGCCCATGCCGTCGGCCAGCACCAGCAGCAGCGCGTCGCGGGTGAAGCTGTAGCCCATGCGGTCCTGGTTGACCTTGCGGCCGCCGATGTGGCTTTCCTGATACACGGAGAATTGCATGGTTCAGCCTTTAGTCGAATTAGATCAGCGTGTCGGGGCCGGTTTTGGCCTTGGCCTTGGACTCGCCCTTGGACTCGCCCTTGGACTCGCCCTTGGGCTTGCCCAGGCCGCCCAGCCGGTCCGCCAGCGCGCGCAGGCCCAGTTTGTCGATCACGCCCGGTTTGCCGATCACGCCGCGCGCCGGCGCGGCGGCCGGCACCGGGGCCGGCGCCGCCTGCAGCACCTTCTGCAAGGCGAACAGGCTTTGCGGGCGTTCCAGCGGGTCCAGCTCCAGGCACCAGCGCACCATCTTCACCAGTTCCGGCGTGTACAAGCCTTCCAGCTGGTCGAAATGGCCGGCCATCTTGTCCCCGCTCTTGCGCTGGTCGGCCGGCTGCGGCGGCGAACCCACCATGCAGGCGAACATCGAGGCGCCGATGCTGTACACGTCCGACCACGGCCCCAGGCCGCCGGTCTTGGCGTACAGCTCGGGCGGGGCGAAGCCCGGAGTGTACATCGGCGTCAGGGTCGGCATGTCGTTGTTGACGGTCTGGCGCGCGGCGCCAAAGTCCAGCAACATCGGCGTGCCGTCGGTGCGCAGGTAGATATTGGCAGGTTTCAGGTCCAGGTGCAGCAGCTTGTTGGCGTGCACCTCGCGCAGGCCCTTGAGCACCTGCAGGAAGATGGTGCGGATGAAGGCCTCGCCCACCTTGCTGCCCTTGCCGCGCTGCCTTTGTATATGTTCTTGCAAGGAATGGCCGGATTCATAGGCCATCACCATGTAAACGGTTTCGTTGGCGCGGAAGAAATTGAGCACGCTTACAACATTCGGATGGGAGATGCGCGCCAGCGCCCTGCCCTCCTCGAAGAAGCACTTGAGGCCGATGCGGAACACGGGCAGATGCGCCTTGGAGATGGTCGGCAGCAGTTCGCCCTCCTGCCGCAGGGCCAAAGAACTGGGTAAATATTCCTTGATCGCCACCGCCACGCCGTCGCCGTCGTACGCCAGGTAAACAATACTGAACCCACCGGACGCAATTTTCTTTACAATGCGATATCCAGCAATTTCCAGACCATCGGGTAACGGGGCGTTGTTTTGTGCTGCCATAGAGTTCCTCGCCTCAACAACCGGATTGTGTGGATAAATCACTGTTTTGTAAAGATTAAATCGGGGACATCCATTGAGCATTTCCAGTATGACGGGCTACGCGGTCGCCACCAGTGAAAGTGCGGCGGGAACACTGACTATCGAAATCAAGAGTGTCAACTCGCGATTTCTAGACCTTCAGTTTCGAATAAACGACGATTTACGAGCGCTTGAACCCGATTTGCGCTCGGCGATCATGGCGGCCATCACCCGCGGCAAGGTCGAACTGCGCCTGAGCTTTGGCCGCAAGGCCGCCAGCACCGGCTCGCAGGCGCTGAACCTGCCGCTATTGACCGAATTGCAACGCATGCAGACCGAAGTGAGCGGCCATTTCCCGGCCGCCGCCACCATGTCGGTGGCCGAGCTGCTGCGCTGGCCCGGCGTGATCGAGGAAGCCCAGATCGGCCAGGAGTCGCTGCAGGCCGATGTCGCCGCGCTGACCGCGCGCACCGTGCAAGCCTTCGTCCACAGCCGCCAGCGCGAGGGCGCGGCGCTGGAAACCATGCTGACCTCGCGCATCGAGGCGATGGAAGTGATCGTCAAGCGCATCACGCCGCTGATCCCGCAGGTGGTGGCGGCCTTCCAGCAGAAGGCCATCGAGCGCATGCAGGACGCGCTGGGCCTGGCCTGCCAGGGCTCGAATTCGGCGCTGTCGCGCCAGGACGCGCTCGAGCGTATCCGCCAGGAAGTGATCCTGTACGGCATCCGCATCGACGTCGCCGAAGAGCTGGGCCGGCTGTCGGCCCACCTGAGCGAGACCCGCCACATCCTGAAAAAAGGCGGCCAGGTCGGCAAGCGCCTGGACTTCATGATGCAGGAACTGAACCGCGAAGCCAACACCCTGGGCGCCAAGGCCTCGGTCAAGGAACTGGCCGACGCCTCGATGGAACTCAAGCTGCTCATCGAACAGATGCGCGAACAGGTGCAGAACCTGGAGTAAGCCTGTCCCTCCGCCGCCACACCGCGCCGCAGTGCCTCACCGCGCGCGCCGTGGCGGCCGCCTTCACGGCCGCCCTCCTCATAGGGGATACCCCATCCCCGGCAAATGCAATATGCGTACGGCTATGACTAGTATCGATGGCCGCCGTGCAGCGCCAGCCCGCTTTCCCCTAAGCTCTCCTTGCAATACACATAACGAGACACTGCCCAGGACGGCCGCCCCGGCCGCCTAGGCGGACAACAACAGGAGCAGCACCATCATGTCCCAAGCCCAGCCACAACTGCGCCCCGTGCGCGAGCCCGCCGCGCCCGCCGTCCCCCTCACCAAGCTCGACCAGTATTTCCAGATCACCGAACGCGGCAGCACCACCCGGCGCGAGGTAGTGGCCGGCGTCACCACCTTCCTGGCCATGGTGTATTCCGTGTTCGTCGTGCCCGGCATGCTGGGCGCGGCCGGCTTCGACGTCAGCGCGGTGTTCGTCGCGGTCTGCCTGACCGCCGCCGTCGGCTCGCTGCTGATGGGCGTATGGGCCAGGCTGCCGATCGCGGTCGGCTGCGCCATCTCGCTGACCGCCTTCACCGCCTTCGGCCTGGTGCTGGGCAAGGGCTTGTCGCCGGCCGTGGCGCTGGGCGCGGTGTTCCTGATGGGCCTGGTGTTCACGGCGATCTCGGTCACCGGCGTGCGCTCGTGGATCCTGCAGAACCTGCCGGCCGGCGTGGCGCACGGCACCGGCGTGGGCATCGGCCTGTTCCTGCTGATGATCGCCTCCAGCGACGTCGGCCTGGTGGTCAAGAACGCCGGCGCCGGTCTGCCGGTCGCGCTGGGCAAGATCACCTCCTTCCCGGTCGTCATGAGCATGCTGGGCCTGGCCGCCATCTTCGGCCTGGAGCAGCGCAAGGTCCCGGGCGGCATCCTGCTGGTGGTGGTCGCGCTGTCGGCGCTGGGCCTGGCCTTCGATCCGGCGGTGCACTTCACCGGCGTGTTCGCCATGCCGCAACTGAGTTCGCCCGGCCACGCCTCGCTGATCGGCGCCATGGACATCCGCGGCGCGCTCAGCGTGGCCGTGCTGCCGAGCGTGCTGGCGCTGGTGATGACCGCCGTGTTCGACGCCACCGGCACCATCCGCGCCGTCGCCGGCCAGGCCGGCCAGGTCGAGCCGAACGGCTACATCCGCAACGGCGGCAAGGCCCTGACGGCCGATTCGCTCAGCTCGATCTTCGCCGCGCTGGTCGGCGGCGCGCCGGCCGCGGCCTACATCGAATCGACGGTCGGCACCGCCGCCGGCGCCCGCACCGGCCTGACCGCCGCCGTGGTCGGCGTGCTGTTCCTCGGCCTGATCTTCTTCTCGCCGCTGGCCGGCCTGGTGCCGCAATACGCCACCGCGCCGGCGCTGATGTATGTCGGCCTGCTGATGCTCGGCAGCGTGGCCCACATGAAGATGGACGACAAGCTGGACGCCCTGTCGGGCCTGGTGTGCGCGGTGTTCATCCTGCTGACCTGCAACATCGTCACCGGCATCATGCTCGGCTTCTGCACGCTGGTGGTCGGCCGCCTGGTCTCGGGCGAATGGCGCAAGCTCAACGTCGGCACGGTCGCCATCGCCATCGCGCTGGCCGTGTTCTACGCGGGCGGCTGGGCCATCTGATGCGCCCGCACGGTCTTACTGCATCGGGTTCAGCTTGAGGACCTGGATCTCCGCCAGGCCGTCTATGGTTTTCACCAGCTCCAGGAAATGCGGCGTGGCCAGGTGCAAGGCGTGCGCCTCGGCGTCGCGCCAGGCCTCGACGATGACGTAGCGGCCCGGCTGCTCCAGGTCATGGTGCGGGTCGTAGCGGATGCAGCCGGCTTCGGCGCGGGTCGGCGGCACGATGCGCTCGATCGCGGCCTTCAGCACGACTTCCTGGCCAGGCTTGGCGGTCAGGATGGCGATCACGGTCAGTTCTTGCATGGGGGCTCCTCAATATGGTAAGCACCCAAGCTGGAGGCGATTGATAAAAAAACAAGACCTGTCTCAGCCGCCGCCCAGCGCCGCCTCGACCAGCGCCACAAACTCGTCCACGCTGATCGGCTTGCTGATATAGCCGTCGCAGCCGGCGGCCCGGATGCGGTCGGCGTCGCCCGCCATCGCGAAGCTGGTGAAGGCCAGCACCTTGATGGCGCCGGTGCGCGGATCGCCCTTCAGCGTGCCGGTCGCCTCCAGCCCGTCCATGCCCGGCAGTTGCACATCCATCAGGATCAGGTCCGGCAGCCGCTCGCGCGCCAGCCGCAGCGCGCTGTCGGCCTCGTCCGCCTGCAGCACCAGGTGGCCCGCGTGCTCCAGCAGAAAGGTCGCCAGCAGCATATTGGACGGATTGTCTTCAACGATCAGGATGGTTGCCATCGCGCCCAGCGGCTTGCCGCTGCCTCTCTCATGGTTGGACGCCGCCGCACGGCAGCCACAGGATGAATTCCGAACCGGCGCCCGGCGTGCTGTGCACGGCCAGCGCGCCGCCGTGCAATTCCACCAGCTGCTTGACCAGCACCAGCCCCAGGCCGGTGCCCTCGTACAGGCGCGACAGCTTGCTGTCGAGCTGGACGAACTGGCGGAACAGCCGCGGCAGGTCGTCGGCGGCGATGCCGATGCCGCTGTCGATCACGCTGATCTCCAGGTAACCGTCCGGGTCCGCCCTGAGCGCGGCGCCGCCGCCGACCAAGGGCATCGCCGCCGGGCGCTCCGGCGCCACCCGCGCCGCGCGCAAGGTCACGCTGCCGCCGTCGGGGGTGAACTTGACCGCGTTCGACAGCAGGTTCAACACCACCTGGGTCAGCTTGCGGCGGTCGGCCGGCACCGGCGCGTCCAGCGCCGCCTCCAGCCGCAGCGCGATGCGCTGGCGCCGCGCGCGCTCGCCCACCACCACCAGGCACTCGCCCAGCAGCGCCGCGATGTCCACCGGCGCCCGCTCCAGCTCCATCATGCCGGCCTCGATCTTCGACAGGTCCAGCACGTCGTTGATCACCGCCAGCAGGTGCTTGCCGCTGAGCAGGATGTTGCCGGCGAATTCTTCCTGCTGCGCCGTCAGCTTGCCGGCCATGCCGCTGCTGAGCACCTGCGAAAAACCGTTGATGGCGTTGAGCGGCGTGCGCAGCTCGTGCGACATATTCGCCAGGAAGGCCGACTTCATGCGGTTGGCCTCGCCCAGCTCGAGGTTCTGGCGGGCGATCTCGCGGTTGGACGCCTCCAGCTCGGCGTTCTTGCGCTCGACCTCGCGGTTCGAGTGCTCCAGCTGGGCGGCATGGCGGCGCAGTTGCAGGTTCAGGTCGTTGACCTGCTGCTCGCGCGACTGCAACTCGCCGTTGACCTGCACCGCCTGCTCGTAGGTCGCCACCAGCAGGTCGAGGATTTGCTGGCGCTCCGAATGGATGGTGTGCGCGCGCCCGTTCAGGTAGAGCACGATGCCCTGGGCCGGGTCGGTCTGCTGGCGCAGCCGGCGGTTGGTCAGCACCTGCGCCAGCCGCGCCAGCAGGTAGGCCGGCGCGTAGGGCTTGCGGATGAAATTGTCGGCGCCGCATTCGAGGCCGCGCACGATGTCTTCCGGATCGAACAGCGAGGTGATCAGCACCACCGGGACGGCGCGCCAGTCGGGGTTGGCCTTGACCGCCCGGCACAGCTGGTAGCCGTTCATCTCCGGCATCACGATGTCCGACAGCACCAGCTCCGGCAGGCGCTCGGCGATCGCCGCCAGCGCCAGCTTGCCGTTGGCCGCCGTGCGCACCGCATAGCCCTGCTGTTCCAGCAGGTGGCGCAGGTGCTCGGCCTGGGTGCGGCTGTCCTCGACGATCAGGATCTCGGCGCCGCCCGGCGCCACGCTGGTGTTCATGGCGCCCCCGGCGTCAGGCTGTTGAGCAAGCCGGCGATCGCTTCCGGCGCCAGCACGTGGCGCGCCGCGCCCAGCCGCACCGCCTCGCCCGGCATGCCGTTGACGATCGCGCTGTCCGGGTCCTGGGCGATGGTCAGCGCGCCGGCCTGCTGCATGGTCTTGAGTTCCTGCGCGCCGTCGCGCCCCATGCCGGTCAGCAGCACGCCGGCCGCGCGCGGCCCGAACGCCGCCGCCGAGCGGAACAGGCTGGCCACCGCCGGCCGCGCGCCATGCTCGGGCGGCGCGCCGGACAGGGCGATGCGCGCCACGCCGCCCTCCGCCCGCACCGTCATGTGGGCGTCGTCGGGCGCCAGGTAGACCTGGCCGGCCCGCGCCAGCTCGCCATGCTCGGCGATGCGCACCGTGCCGCCGCAAGCGCGTCCCAGCCATTCGACCAGGCCGGCCACGAAGCCCGGCGAAATATGCTGGACCACCAGGATGGGCGCGGCGAACGGCTGCTTCAGCCGCGCCAGGATGGTGTGCAGCGCCAGCGGGCCGCCGGTCGAGGCTCCGATCACCACCAGCCGCAGCGCGGCGCCGGCCGGCGGCGGCGCTGGCGGCGCAGGGGGCGCGGAGGCCAGTGCGGCGCCGGCGCCCCAGCGCTCGCTGCGGCGCCAGCGCCGCACCACGCTGACCTCGGCCATCAGCTTGATGGTGCGCAGCAGCTCCTCGGTGATCTGCGCGTGTTCGGGATGGCCGGGGCCGGACGGCTTGGGCAGCACCGCCAGCGCGCCGGCCTCGAGCACGCGGAAGTTGTCCGCCACATCGTGCGCGACCGGACTGGCGGTGACCATCACGATGCGCGTCGGGCAAGTCTCCATGATCATCCGGGTGGCGGCGTAGCCGTCCAGCCGCGGCAGGTGGATGTCCATCGTGATGACGTCCGGCCGCAGCCGCGCCGCCGCCTCCACCGCCTGCTCGCCGTCGGCCACCACGCCGATCACCTCCAGCGCCGGATCGGAATTGAGCAGATAGGCCAGCAACTCGCGCGCCACCGGCGAATCGTCCACCACCAGCACCCGGATCACGGGCGTGCGCGGGGCGTTCATCGCAGCAGCCTGCGCACGGTGGCCAGCAGATTGCTCTGCTCCAGCCCCTGCTTGGCGATGTAGGCGCTGGCGCCGACGTCGACGCCGCGCTCGCGGTGCTCGCGCGAGGCCAGCGAGGTCACCAGCACCACCGGCAGCCCGGCCAGCCGGCGGTCGGCGCGGATGCTGGCGGTCAGGTCGAAGCCGTCCATGCGCGGCATCTCGACGTCCGACACCACCAGGTCGTAGCCGCCGCCGCGCAGCACGCTGAGCGCGTCGACGCCGTCGACCGCCACCGTGACCCGGTAGCCGCCCACCTCCAGCATGTTCTTGAGCAGCGCGCGCGAGGTGATCGAATCCTCCACCACCAGCAGCTGCTGGCGCGCCGCCTGCGCCGCCGGCGCCGGCAGGGGCGCGCCGCCCACGCCCGCGCCGAGCGCCGATTTCAGCAGGTCGGCCACGCGCAGGATGGGCACCACCTGGCCCGCCCCCAGCACGGTGGCGCCGGCGATGTTGGGCACCCGCCGCAGCTGCGGCCCCAGGCCCTTGACCAGCACCTCCTGTTCGCCCAGCACCGCGTCCACCAGGCAGGCCATGCGGCGGCTGCCGCTGGTCAGCAGCGCCAGGGTCAGGTAGCCGGACGGCGCCGACGGCGCGGCCAGCCCCAGCACCCGCCACAGCTGCACCAGCGCCAGCACCTCGCCCTCCAGCACCACGGTGGGATGGCCCTCGACGCTCTGCACCGATTCCGGCAGCACGCGGGCGACCCGCTCGACATTGCGCGACGGCAGCACGAACTGGCGTCCGGCCGTCGTCACCAGCAGGCCGCGGAAGGTCGCCAAGGTGGCCGGCAGCACGATGCGAAAGCGCGTGCCGCCGCCCGGCGCCGCCTCGGCCGTCACGCTGCCGCCCAGCTTCTCGGCCTTCTCGCGCACGATCGCCAGCCCCAGGCCGCGCCCCGACAGGTCGGTCAGCATGGCGCTGGTCGACACGCCCGACTCGAACACCAGCGCCAGCATCTGCGCCGTGCTCAGCGCCGCGCCGGCCTCGGGCGCCAGCAAGCCGTCGCGCACGGCGCGCTCGCGCACCTGCAGCGGATCGATGCCGCGGCCGTCGTCGCTGACCAGCAGCTCGACCTTGTCGCCGTCGCGCGGCAGCACCTCGATCGCCAGCCGCGCCCGTTCCGGCTTGCCCGCCTGGCGGCGCTCGGCCGGCGTCTCGATGCCGTGGTCGATCGCGTTGCGCAGCAGGTGTACCAGCGGATCGCGCATCTGCTCGAGGATGCGGCGGTCGATCTCGATCGCCGCGCCGTCGACGCGCAGCTCGACCTCCTTGCCGCTGTCGCGCGCCAGGTCGCGCACCAGGCGCGGCGCCATTTCCAGCAGCGTGGAGAACGGCAGCATCAGGGTGCGTTTCATGTCTTCCAGCAGATGGTCGACCATGCCGGCCAGCGCGCGCCGCTCCTGCCAGGCGCTGCGCTCGATCTGCACGAAACGCTCGCTGACGGACTTGGCCAGCAGCGCGTCGCGCTCGACCGCTTCCAGCAGGCGCTCCAGCGGCGGCCCCTTGCGGGTGGCGCCGCTCGCGCCGGCCGCGCCGTGGCGCCGCTCGCCCGCGCGGCCGATGGCGCGCGCCTCACCGACGGTGCGGCTCCAGCGCTTGCGCCAGCCTTCCAGCTCGCCATGCAGCGCGCGCAGGTCGGCCGCCATATGCTCGGCGCTGAACTTGAAGGCCAGCAGTTCCTCGGCCTGCAACAGCAGCGCGGTCAGCTTGGCGGTGGAGATGCGCACCGTCTGCTCCGGCTCGGGCGCGGCGGCCGGCGTGGACGGCGCAACGGCGGCGGCCGGCGGCGCGACGGCGGCGGCCAGCGCCGGCATGGACGGCGCGGCGCTGGCGGCGGCCGGCGCCGCGGACAACTCTTGCTGCGCCGCCATCAAGGCGTGCAGCAGTCCGCCCAGCTCGTATTCGCCGCCGTCGAGCAGCCCGCGCAGCACGTCGATGGTCAGGTACAGCAGCTCGAACATGGGCGCCGGCGGCGCGCGCTGCGCCCGCTTCAGCAGGGCCAGCACGCTCTCGAGCGCCTGGCACACGGTTTCGATGTCGGCCAGGTTGACCGCGCGCGCCGCGCCCTTGAGGCTGTGCACCTCGCGAAACAGCGTCTCCACCAAGCCGGCCGCGCGCGCCGGCCCGCCCGATTCACCCGGCCGCTCCAGCTCCAGCACCAGCGCCGACATCGCGCCCAGATGCTCGTCGGCCTCCAGCCTGAAGGTCGCGAGCAGGCGCTGCAAGAATCGTTCGTCGTCCGTGGCCATGCGCCCCTCTCCGCTTTATACCCGCTTTACACCCGATACCGCCCGACCATCGCCTTGAGCTTCTGGCCCAGCGCATGCAGGTCGTGCGCGGCCGCCTCGGCCTGGCGCGTGCTGGCCATGTTCTGGGTGGTCGAGACCTTGATGTTCTCCATCGCCAGCGCCAGCTGGTCCATGCCGGCCAGCTGCTGGTGCGCCGACACCGCGATCTGGCTGGCCGCCACCGCGCTGTCGCCGATGCTCTCGGTCAGCTGGCGGATCGCCTCGCCGGCGTCGCGCGACTGCCGCACGCCCAGCTCGACCGCCTTGGCGCCCTGCTCGGTGGCCAGCACCGCGCTGCCGGTGGCCTTCTGGATGTCGCCCAGGATGGTGCGCACCTGCGCCGTGGCCTGCTTGGACTGCGCCGCCAGGCTCTTGACCTCCTGCGCCACCACCGCGAATCCCTTGCCGTGCTCGCCGGCCTTGGCGGCCTCGATCGAGGCGTTCACCGCCAGCAGGTTCGACTGCTCGGACAGGTCGTTGACGCTGGCGATCAACTCGCCGATCGCCTGGCTCTGCTCGGACAGCCGCATGATGCTCTCGGCGATCAGCTCCATCTGCTCGCGGATCTGCTGCATGCCCTCGATCGACTCCTCCACCGAGCGCTTGCCGGTCTGCGACACCTGGGCCGCCTTCTGCGCCGCCTCGGCCACGTTCTTGGCCTTCTGGCTGGCCATCAGCGCGGTCTGCTTGACCTCGTCGAGCGTGGCCGAGGTCTCGCTCATCACCGCCGCCGCCTCGCTGGCGCCGGCCGCCACCTGGGTGGTGCCGGCCAGGATCGCGCTCGACGACGACGCCAGCACGTCGACGCCCTCGCCGATCTCGCGGTTCATCTCGCGCAGGTTGAGCACCATCGCCGCGAACGCCTTGCCCAGCACGTCGTGCCCGGACTGCGGCGCCAGCACCCCGGTCAGGTCGCCGGTGGCGATGCGCTCGGCCGCCGCGGCCTTCTCGCGCAGGTTGTCGACCATCGCCGCGAAGGCCTTGCCCAGCGCGTCCTGCTCCGAGCGCGGCACCACCTGCAGCAGCAGGTCGCCGCTGGCGATGCGGGTGGCGATGCTCACCTTCTCCTGCAGCGACAAGGCCATCTCGCGGAACTTGTCCTGCAGCAGGCCGATCTCGTCGGCGCGCGCCCGTCCGGCCGGCCGCACCACGATCTCGCCGGCCGCCACCAGCCGCGCCGCCTCGGCAATGTCGCGGATCGGCTGCACGATCACCGCGTGCAGCCGCAGCGCGCTGGGCAGCGAGATCAGCAGCGAACCGATCATCACCAGCAGGATGATGCCGCCGTAGCGCACCAGCCGCGTGGCCATCGGCTCGGTGCTCATGCGCAGGTACACGCTGCCGACCTGGCGCTGCTTTTCCCGGATCGGCCAGGTCCCCACCAGGTCGTCGCCGACGAAGCGCTCGCCCTGCGCCTCGGCGCGCGCCGGCAGCGGCTGCGCCTGGCGGTCGGGGCGGGCGTAGCTGGCGAACGGCGCGCCGTCGGCCGCGTACAGCGCGGCGGCGGCGAGCTCCGGATTGGCCTGCAGCGCATTCAGGTATTCCTGCGCCGCCTTGGGGTCGCTGAACACCAGCGACGGCGCCACGCTGGCGGCCAGGATCTCGGCCTGCACCACGATCTCCTGCTGCTTCTGGGCGCGGTAGGTGTAGACGTCGTAGCTGACGATCACCACGCCGGCCATCAGCAGGGCGATGGCGCTGGCCAGCACGGTGATGAGCATCAGCTTGCGGCGGATCGGACTGTCGATAAACCAGTGCATTTAACGGCCCTCCTTGCCGGCGCGCGGCTTGACGCTGAGCGCCATGTTGAGCAGCTTGGAGCTGATCAACAGGCCGTTGCGCGCGGCCGCCTCGTCGTCGACGTTGAAGCGCACCCGGTTGTCCTTGAGCGCGAAGCTGATCACGCCGCCGCCGCGCGCCTCGCTGACGGTCAGCACCCCGCGCAGCGGCTCGCGCGGCGCCTCGGCGCCGCCCAGGTAGGCCACGTGGCAGCCGGCCTCGCGCGTCAGCGTCTTCAGGCGCCGCAGCTGCAGCGGATGGCTGTCGACATGCTCGCCGTTGACGGCGGCGTCGAGCGCGGCGCCGAACGGGTCGTCGCCCACCACGCACAGCACCAGCGGACTGGCCGGGGCGGCGAAGGTCCCGGACGGCCACTCGATGTACAGGCCGAACTTGTACAGGTAGGCGCCCTTGACCGCGTATTCGATCGTCTCGCCCTCGGCCGCGCTGGCGGTGGCCGGCGCCAGCGCCAGCAGCAGGGGCAGCAACAACGCCAAGCGCGCCAGCGCGCGCGGCAGGCGGGTCAGTATTTCCATAGCAGTTGCAGGCTGAGACTGCGTTCAATGGCGGCGCGCGGCGAAGTGCCGGTGAGGGCGCCGAACTCGCCGTGGCGCCGGTCCAGCAGGTTCTGCACGCTCAGCGCCAGTTCCAGCCGCGCGGCCGGATGCCAGCCCAGCCGGGCGTCGAGCGTGGTGTAGGCCGGCACGGCGGGATTGGGCAGGGCCGCCACCCGGTCCAGCGACAGGTCCAGTTCCACCCCGCGCGGCAGGTCGTGGCTGGAACGCAGCGTGTAGCGGTGCGCCGGATCGTTGCCGAGCAGCGAGACCAGCCCGCTGGCGGGCGGCGGCCCGTTGAAGCCCGGCCGCAGGCTGACGCTTTCGTGCAGCAAGGTGTGGCTGGCGCTCAGGCGCCAGTCGCCGCTGACCTGGAAGTTGCCCCAGATTTCCAGGCCGGCGGCCCTGCCCTCGGCCTGGTTGCCGATCGCCAGCGTGCCCTTGAGCGCGCCGTTCTCGATGGCGCGCAGATCGTCGTATTTGTTGTAATAGGCATTGATCGAATACGACAGCCGGCTGGTCGGCTGGGCGCGGTAGCCCAGCTCCAGCGCGGTCAGCCGCTCCGAGCGGAAGTTCGGCCCGCCGCGCAAGGCCGCGCTCGGGATGCCGAAGATATAGGCGTCGCGGTCCACCCGCGACGGCGTGCGCAGCGCCCGCGACAGCGCGGTCCACAGCAGTGAATGGGCGTCCGGCTTCCACGCCAGCCGCAGATTGGGCTGGAATTCCAGCCCGGTGTAGGAATTGCGCTCTGCCTTGGCGCCCAGCGTCAGCTTCCACTGCGGGTCGAGCGCGATGGTGTCCTGCACGAACAGATTGGCCATGCGGGTGGTCACCTGTTCCGGCAGGAACTTCAGGATCGCGCCGTTGGTGGCGGTGCTGCGCCACAGCCGCAAGCCGCCGCCCCACACCAGCTCCTGGCGCGCGCCCAGCGGCAGCCGGTGCTGCGCCTCGATATCGTAGGTGTCGTTCGCCTCGCCCAGCATGATCACGCCCGGTATCAGGTTGTTGACGCGGTCGTAATAGCCCTGCACCTCCAGCGCCGCGCCGTCGGCCAGCGCGCGCTCCCAGCGCGCCAGCAGGTTGCCGCCGGAACGGTGGCGCTCGCTGCCGGCGAACTGGTCCAGCTGGCGGTCGTACAGGTCGCCCTGCAGGGTGGCGCCGTTGCCGGCCCCGCCCCAGTCGGCGCGAAAGCCCAGCTGGCGGCCGGACCAGCCGTCGCCGGCCGCCACGCCGGCGCCGGCCATGGTCACGTTGGCGTCGCGCCGGAAACCCTTGGCGTACACCCGCATGCTGGCGTCCTCGCCCAGCCGCCAGCCCTGGCGCACGGCGACGCCGCGCTCCTGGTTGCCGCCGCCCAGCGCCACCAGCGTGCCCTGGCTGTCCTTGCTGCTGCGGGTGATCACGTTGATCACGCCGTTGACCGCGTTCGAGCCCCACAGCGTGCCGCCCGGGCCGCTGATCACCTCGATCCGTTCGATATCCTCCATCATCACGTCCTGGGCTTCCCAGAACACGCCGGCGTTGAGCGGGTTGTAGACCACCCGGCCGTCGACCAGCACCAGCAGCTTGTTGCCGTTGCCGTTGCTGCCGCCGCGCGCGGTGACCGCATACGTGGTGCCGTTGGTGCGCGCCACCTCCAGGTTGGGCGCCAGCCGCAGCGCTTCGGCCAGGCTGGTGGCGCCGCTGCGGCGCACGTCCTCGGCGGTGATGATGTAGACGGCCGCGGCGGCGTCGCCCAGCGACTCGGCCTTCTTCGACACCGAGGTGATCGGAATCTCCGCCAGCTCCTCGATGCTCATGCGCGAGAGCTGGATGGGCAGTTGCTGGGCCGCCGCGCCGGCGGCCCAGCACAGCAGGCCCGCCCCCAGCCAGCGACAGTCCGGTATCGAAATAAGCGCCATCGACATCTCCTGGTTCAGACTACATGTTGCTCCACCACCATGGCCGGATCGGACAACAGGCGCCCGCCGTCCAACACGATCAAGCGGGCGGCCGTCACGCCCTTCAGGTAATCGGCGCGGATGCCGCCCAGGGTCGACGGCGGCGGCTGCAACCCGGCCAGCAGCAGCTTGTTCACGCCCAGGATCTGGTCGGCCAGCAGGCCGAAGCGCATGGCCCCGCCGCGCAGCACGATGATCTTGTTCAGGTCCGTCAAGCCCTGCTCCGGCAGGCCGAAAAAACGCTTCAGGTCGACCAGCGACAAGATCCGCCCGCGCACATTGACGATGCCCAGCACGAACGGCGGCGTGCACGGCAGCGGCGTCAGGTCGCGCAGCACGTGCACCTCGTGCACATGGCGCATCTCCAGCGCGTAGCGTTCGTGGGCCAGCATGAATTCCAGCACCTCGGCCTCGGCCTCGGGCGCCGGCGCGGCCGGCGGCACGCGCGCCAGCTGCCGCGCGCGCTCCTCCAGCTGCGCGCGCTGCTGTTCCGGCGCCACGGCGCTCTGCTGGCGCGCCGTGGCGGCCGTCGCCGCCAGCCGCGCGCGCACCCGCTCCCAGTCCAGTTGCTGGCGGCGGGCCGGCATCAGGCGGACTCGGCGCCGGCGCGCATCAGATCGGCCAGCTCGCCGGCGCGCACGCCGCCCGAGTGCGCCAGCACGTCGTCCGGCGGGTGGCCGCGCAGCAGTTCCAGCGCGTTGGCGAAATGGCGCTGCGCCTCGCGCGCCGCGCCGTTGCGCCGGCACAGGCTGCCCAGCGTGAAGTGCGCCAGCACGAAGTCCGGGTCCAGATACAGCGCGTCCCGGAGGGCGCCGATCGCTTCGCCGCTGCGCCCCTGCTCCTCCAGGATCAGCGCCCGCAGATAGCGCAGCGCCGGGTCGCATTTGTCGGTGGCGATCGCGGCGGCGCAGCACAGGCTGGCGTCGTCCAGCAAGCCGCGGTCGGCCGACAGGCGGGCCCGCAGCGCCAGCGCGGGGACCGGCTCGGCGGCGGCGGCGGCCACCGGCGACGCCACGGCGGCGGGCACGGCGCAGGGCAAGCCGGCGGCGGCCGGCCTGGCTTCGGGCCACGGCGCGTCCGCCCGCTGGCGGTACAGCAGCGCGGCGGGAAAGCGCACCGGCTCGAACGGCGCCAGCAGCGCGTGCCCGGCCTCGGCCACGCCGACCGCCAGCCAGCCGTCCGGCGCCAGCGCGCAGCCCAGCCGCTGCAAGGCGCGCGCGGCGCTGGCCGGCTCGAAATACATCAGCACGTTGCGGCACAGGATCAGGTCCATGGTCGGCGCGCCCGCTTCCGGACCGGGAAACAGGTCGGCCGCCAGGTTCAGGTAGTCGAAGCGCACGCCCCGGCGCAGCGCCGGCGCGATGGCGCGCAGCCCGTCCTGCGGCGGCCCGAAGTGGCGCTGCCGCAGCCAGGCCGGCACCGCGCGAAACGACCAGTCGCGGTAGCGGCCCTGCTCCGCCTTGCGCAGGAAGGCCGGGTTGACGTCGGTGCCGAGCAGGCTGATACGCCAGTCGGCCAGGTCGGGAATCAGGCGCTGCAGCAGGATCGCCACCGAGTACAGTTCCTCGCCGGTGCAGCAGCCGGCGCTCCAGACGCGCAGCGTGCGGCCGGCGGCACGGCGCGCGGCGATCAGGGCCGGCAGCACCTCGTGTTCGAGCGCGTCGAACACGGCCGGCTCGCGGAAGAAATAGGTCTCGCCGACGGTCAGCTGGTGGGCCAGCTGTTCGATCTGGCCGCGGGTCGGCGGCGCCGCCATCAGGCGCCGCATGCAGGCGTCGGCGCCGGCGGGCTCCAGCGCCTGCGCCGCGCGCACCAGCTCGGGCCATTGTCCGCGCGGGAAATGCAGGCCCAGGTGCTGCGTGATGTAGCCGCTGAACGCCGTCAGCAAGGCATCGTCGGGCGCGGCTTCGGTATCGCGGTCATTCGGCATCGGACAGCGCCTTCTCGAGAGCTAATTCCTCGTCCAGTGACAGGAAGCGATCCAGGTCGTGGATCAGGATCATGCCGTCGTCCAGCTGCACGACACCGCTCATGTAGCCGGCGCCGGAAAGGATGGGGCCGGCGGCCACCACCGCCTCGTCGGCGCATTCGGCCACGCCGTTGACGGCATCGGCGATCAAGGCCAGGCGCCGGCGCGCGGTGCGCGCCAACACCATCTGGTCGCTCAGCGCGATGGCGCGCGCCGGCAGTTGCAAGCGCCGCCGCAGGTCGATCACGGCCACCACCTGCCCCTGCACGTTGACGATGCCGCACACCGCGCCGGGCGCCGCCGGAAAGGGCGTCACGGCGACCGCGCGCACCACCCGCTCCACCGCCGCCAGCGGCAAGGCGTAGCGTTGCCCTTCCAGAGTCCAGATCAGCAGCTGTGGCACGATGGCTTAGCCTGTCAGAGAGTTCCAGATTAATTGTGATACAGAAATCCTTAGAAATCCATCCAATTGTCACACTATCCGCTTTTTACAACAATGCAACGAACGGGCGCCTGCGCTATCATTTTGAGGTTGACCGGGAGGGCGGCGTATGGCGAAAACAGGCACGCTACGGGTGGGCATAGGCGGCTGGGATTACGCGCCGTGGCGCGAGACTTTCTATCCGCAAGGCGTGCCGCGGACAAAGGCGCTGGCGTACGCCAGCCGCCAGGTGACCAGCATTGAAATCAACGGCACCTACTACCGCACCGCCAAGCCCGAGCACTTCGCCGCGTGGGCCGCGCAGACGCCGGACGATTTCGTTTTCTCGGTCAAGGCCAGCCGCTACGCCACCAACCGCAAGCTGCTGGCCGAAGCGGGCGAGTCGATCGAGCGCTTCATCAACAGCGGCTTAAGCGAACTGGGCGACAAGCTCGGCCCCATCCTGTGGCAGCTGGCCGCCACCAGGCGGTTCGCCCCCGACGACCTGCAAGCCTTCTTCCAGCTGCTGCCGGCCAGGCTGGGCGCGCGCAAGCTGCGCCACGTGCTCGACGTCCGCCACGACAGCTTCCTGTGCGACGACTATTACCGGCTGGCGCGCCGGCACAAGATCGCCACCGTCATCACCGACTCGCCCGACTATCCCAACATCGGCGCGCTCACCGGCGAGTTCGTCTACGCGCGCCTGATGAACGCACGCAGCGAGGTGGCGACCGGCTACACCAGGCCGGCAATGAAAAAATTGGCCGAGCAGGCGCGGCAATGGCAGCAAGGCGCCAGGTCCGGCAACGCCTACCTCTACTTCATCAACGGCGCCAAGGAACGGGCGCCGGCCGCCGCCGTGCATCTGCTCACACTGCTGTAAATTGGATGGCGGGGCTTGCTCTTGGTAAAATACATCTTTGGGCGACGCAATGATTCGCCCGTTGACGTTTTCGAAAGAGAGACATGAGCGCAACCAACTCATTTGCCGGCAGTCTGTTCATGGTCGTCGCGCCGTCCGGCGCCGGCAAGTCCACGCTGGTCAACGCGCTGCTGGCGCAGGAACCGACCATCAAGCTGTCGATTTCCACCACCACCCGCGCGCCGCGTCCGGGCGAGACCCACGGCAAGGAATACTACTTCACCACCGCCGAGGATTTCGTCCAGCGCGCCGACGCCGGCGAGTTCCTGGAGTGGGCCGAAGTGCACGGCAATTACTACGGCACCTCGCGCATCATGGTCGAGCAGCAGATGAAGACCGGCACCGACATCCTGCTGGAAATCGATTGGCAGGGCGCGCGCCAGGTCAAGAAGCAGTTCCCGCAGGCGGCCGGCATCTTCATCCTGCCGCCGTCGATCGACGCGCTGGAGGAACGCCTGAAGAAACGCGCCACCGACGCGCCCCACGTGATCACGCGCCGGCTGCTGGCGGCGGGCGGCGAAATCGCCCACGCTCCCGAGTTCGAGTATGCTATCATCAACCAAGAATTTGCTGTCGCCCTGTCGGAATTGACGGCGATAGTCAGAGCGTCCCGTTGCCGGTTTGCGCAACAAGCGGCGCGCAACGCCTCGCTATTTGCCCAATTGGGTATCCACGCTGAATAAATACACAAGATTTTAGGAGTTAAGATGGCCCGCATTACTATTGAAGATTGTTTGAAACACATCCCTAACCGTTTCCAGCTGACCCTGGCCGCGACCTATCGCGCCCGCCAGCTGCTGCAAGGCCACACCCCCAAGGTCGAAGCCAAGGACAAGCCGACCGTCGTCGCCCTGCGTGAAATCGCCGCCGGCAAGGTCGGTCTGGAAATGTTGAAAAAGGTCCCAATGTAAGTTGGGCCCGGCGTTCCCGAACAATGTGAATGGTGCGGTTTAGCAGTAAGTATGGGATATTCTGGTATTGAATAGCCTCATTTCACATTCTCATCGAGACGGAACGCAAACGTATGAATCTGATCCCTGCCGATCCGACACTGAGTGGCAAGCCCGCACGGGCCAACCAGCCGGCCGCTGCGCCGGCTGCCGCCACGTCAGGCGCCGACGCAGGGGATAGCACCACCACCCTCGCCTCATCCGCACCAGCTCCCATCCCGCCTGTGATTTCTTCGTCGCCCCTGGCCACGCCTACCCTGACCGCGGGCGTTGCCTCGGTCACCCACCTGACCGAAAAACTGGCCGAGTACATGAACGCCGCCGACCTGAAAAAGGTCAAGGAAGCCTACCGCTTCTCGGACGAAATGCACCTGGGCCAGGTGCGCAAATCGGGCGAGCCGTATATCTCGCATCCGATCGCCGTGGCCGAGATCTGCGCCGACTGGAAGCTCGACGCCCAGGCCATCATGGCGGCGCTGCTGCACGACGTGATGGAAGACCAGGACGTCAAGAAGGAAGAGCTGATCGAACGCTTCGGCGCGCCGGTGGCCAACCTGGTCGACGGCCTGTCCAAGCTGGAAAAGATCGAGTTCCAGAGCCAGATCGAGGCGCAGGCGGAGAACTTCCGCAAGATGCTGCTGGCCATGGCCTCGGACGTGCGGGTGATCCTGATCAAGCTGGCCGACCGCCTGCACAATATGCGCACGATGGAGGTGATGGCGCCGGCCAAGAAGGCGCGCATCTCCAGCGAAACGATGGAAGTGTATGTGCCGATCGCCCACCGCCTCGGCCTGAACAACATCTACCGCGAGCTGCAGGACCTGTCGTTCTCGCACCTGTACCCGCTGCGCTACCGCACGCTGGCCAAGGCCGTCAAGGCGGCGCGCGGCAACCGCCGCGAGGTGGTCAAGAAGATCCTGGAGTCGGTCAAGAGCACGCTGGCCATGGCCAATATCGAGGCCGAGGTCTACGGCCGCGAAAAAACCCTGTACGGCATCTATAAAAAAATGCGCAGCAAGCACCTGTCGTTCTCGCAGGTGCTCGACGTGTACGGCTTCCGCGTGGTGGTCGACAGCTTCCCGAACTGCTACGTGGCGCTGGGCACGCTGCACTCGCTGTACAAGCCGATGCCGGGCAAGTTCAAGGACTACATCGCGATCCGCAAGCTCAACGGCTACCAGTCGCTGCACACCACCCTGATCGGCCCGTACGGCACGCCGGTGGAGTTCCAGATCCGCACCCAGGAAATGCACCGCACCGCCGAATCGGGCGTGGCCGCGCACTGGCTGTACAAGAACGGCGACTCGAACCTGTCGGACATGCAGCAGCGCACCCATGCGTGGCTGCAATCGCTGCTCGACATCCAGCAGCAGACCGGCGACTCGGCCGAATTCCTGGAGCACGTCAAGGTCGACCTGTTCCCCGATTCGGTGTACGTGTTCACGCCCAAGTCCAAGATCATCGCCTTGCCGCGCGGCGCCACGCCGATCGACTTCGCATACTCGATCCACACCGGCATCGGCGACCACACGGTGTCGGTCAACATCAACAACGAGCCGGCCTCGCTGCGCACCGAGCTGCGCAACGGCGACATCGTCGAGATCGTCACCGACGCCAACTCGCGGCCAAGCCCGACGTGGCTGTCGTTCGTGCGCACCGGCAAGGCGCGCTCGGCGATCCGCCACCACCTGCGCACCATCAACCTGCCGGAATCGATCACCCTGGGCGAGCAGCTGCTGGCGCAGGCTTTGAGCTCGCTGGGCATCAATCCGGAACTCGAAGAGCACCTGGCCGAACGGCTGCTGAACGAATCGAGCGCCAAGTCGCTCGACGAGCTGTACGCCGACATCGGCATCGGCAAGCGCATGGCGGCGCTGGTGGCGCGCCACATCTTCGGCCTGCGCGGCGGCGAATCGGCCAGCGCGCCGGTCGACCACAACAGCGCGGCCGAGCTCGATCCGGTGACCATCTGCGGCAGCGAAGGCGTGTCGGTGCAGCTGGCGCCGTGCTGCCTGCCGATCCCGGGCGACTCCATCCTCGGCCAGCTGCGCCGCGACCAGGGCTTGCTGGTGCACACCAGCGACTGCACCCTGGCCAAGCGCCAGAAGATCAAGGAGCCGGACCGCTGGATCGCGGTCAAGTGGGGCACGGAATTGAACCGGCGTTTCGACAGCCGCATCAAGCTGCTGATCAACAACGAGAAGGGCATCCTGGCGCGCGTGGCGGCCGAGATCGGCGAGTCCGACGCCAACATCACCTATGTCGGCATGGACGAGGACAAGGAACACGTGCTGCACCAATTGCGCTTCACGATCCAGGTGAAGGACCGGGTGCACCTGGCGGGCCTGCTGCGCAACGTGCGCCGCGTGGCCGGCGTCAACCGCATCCTGCGCGAGCGCAGCTAAAACCCCGGGTTATTTGAACGGATCGTACCAATAGGCGCTGTTGGCCAACGGCGTTTGCGGCGACAGCAGTGGATTGTCCAGCGTGAAGATGCGGCGCTTGCGCAGCCCCGCCTTCTCGATCAAGCCGTCATAGAACTCGTGGAATATCTGGTCGAAGCGACCGTTCGCGATCAGCTGCTGCAGGCCATATTCCAACCGCTGCGCCAACCTCGGCTGCCCGCCGACAAAGAAGTAGCGCGGCAGCGGCACGTAGATCGCAAAACTGCTCTCGACCGCCAGTTGCGGGAACCCCGGCGCATATTCATCGCGCTCGAACAGCGCCTCGTCTATCGCGCGCGGAAAATACTGGAAGCGGTGCGCCGCCAGCATGCGGTGCAGGCCCGAGGTCGTGGCGCCGGTCTGCACCGTGAAGCCCGACTGCACCAACACCGCCGTCGAACTCCACTGCCGCCCCGCCCCCAGGCTCTTGGCCTTGAGCTGCGCCAGCGTGCGCACTTTCGAGAACTCGGCCTGGTCGCGGCCGTCGATCAGCGCGATGCGGTAGCCCGACAGTCCCTTGTCCACCGGTATCCGCAACGGTATCAGCTTCTGCTCCCACTCCGCCGACGTCACCTGCGCGCTCAGGTTGACGTCGCGCCCGCGCATCATCTCCAGCATCAGCCGGTCGCGCTGCACGCGCAGCGTCGAGATCTTCAGTTCATAGGCGCCGTACCTGGCGCGCGAGGCCTCCAGCGCCGCCGTCAGCAGGCGCTGGATGTGGCTGTCGTTGTAGTCGGATTTGCTGGAGTTGAGGTCGATGACGTAAGTATCCAGCGCCGCCGCCTGCGCCTGCCAACCCAGCAGCGCCAGCAAGCACGCCCAGCGGCGCACGCTAATCGGCAGCCGGGGCCGGATACGTCACCTCGAGGATTTCCAGCTCCTCGACGCCGTGCGGCGCCTGGAAGCTGATCACGTCGCCTTCGCGCGCCTTGGTCAGCGCGCGCGCCACCGGCGCCACCCAGCTGATCTTGCCGTTCAAAGGATCGAGCTCGTCGATGCCGACGATGGTGATGGTGCGGGTTTCATCGAGCTGGTTGCAATAGGTGACGGTGGCGCCGAAGAACACCTGGTCGCTGCCGTGGTGCACGCTGGGGTCGACGATGGCGGCCGAGTCCATGCGCTTGGTCAGGAAGCGGATGCGGCGGTCAATCTCGCGCAGCCGCCGCTTGCCGTAAATGTAGTCGCCGTTTTCCGAGCGGTCGCCGTTGGACGCAGCCCAGTGCACGATGCGCACCACCTCCGGCCGGTCGACGTCGATCAGCTGCAACAGCTCCTCCTTGATGCGCTGGTACCCTTCGGGACGGATATAGTTCTTCGACCCGGCCGGGATCGCCAACGCGAGCGCCGCGGCTTCCTCGTCGTCGTCCTGGTCCGACTCTTTGACAAATGCTTTGTTCATGCGGGCTATTGTAACGGCTTCGTGCGTCGCCGGGGCTGTTGTGCACGTTCGGTGTTTTTCCCCGCGCCGGCGATGCTTTCACGTATGATGATAACGATAGAACAACGCTTCAACGATGAAACTCTTCCACCGCTTCTGCCGCTCGCTGTTTGCCCCGCTGGTCTACCTGGCGGCCCTGCTGTTGCTGCTGGAAGACTGGTTGTGGGACGTCGGCATGCGCGTACTGCGCCGCCTGTCTTCCTGGCCGCCGCTGCACCGGCTGGAGGCCTGGATCTGCACGCTGGGGCCGCACCCGGCGCTGGCGCTGTTCGTGCTGCCGGCCATGCTGCTGTTCCCGGTCAAAGTGCTGGCGCTGTGGGCGATGGCGCACGGCCACGCGCCGCTGGGCCTGCTGGTGATCGTGCTGGCCAAGCTGGCCGGCGCGGCGGCGGTGGCGCGCATCTTCCTGCTGACGCGGCCGGTGCTGATGACCATCGTCTGGTTCGCCCGGCTGCTGCACTGCTTCCTGGCGCTCAAGGAGCGCTGGGTCGAACGGCTGCGCGCCACCCGCGCCTGGCGCCAGGTGGGCGCGCTGGCCAAGGCCTGGCGCCACTGGCGCGCGCACGCCGTACCCTCGCCGCGCAGCTGGCTGGCGCGCTTCCGCCGCCTGCTGCGGCGCTTCCGCGCGCGCTGGCGCGCCCGCTGATCAATCCGATTCCACCATACTATTTATATCATTCCCATGAGCGCAGCCTCCCTCCCCCACCCCGACAGCGCGGCCCTGGCCGACGAACTGGAACAGGTGCGCGCCCGCTTCGACGCCATCGTCTCCAACACGCCCGGCCTGGTCTACCAGTTCGTGCTGCACGCCGACGGCCGCGTCTCCTTCCCCTACCTGAGCGACGGCTGCCAGGCGCTGCTGGGCCTGACGGCGGCCGAGCTGCGCGAGCACCCCGCCCGCTTCCTCGAACTGATCCTGTCCGACGACCGCAAGTCCTACCTCGACGCCATGCAGGCCTCGGCCAGCGCGCTGTGGAGCTGGAACTGGGAAGGCCGCATCTGGGTCGACGCCTGGAAGGACGTCAAGTGGATCAACCTGCGCTGCACGCCGCACGCGCTGGCCGACGGCGCGGTGCGCTGGGACGGCATCATGACCAACATCAGCGAGAGCAAGCAGGAGCAGCTGGAGGTGCGCCACTCGCGCGCCCGCCTGGCCGAGCTGAGCGCCCACGCCGAACGGGTCAAGGAACAGGAGCGCAGCCGCATCGCGCGCGAGATCCACGACGAGCTGGGCGGCAACCTGACGGCGATCAAGATGGCGGTCGCCATGCTGGCGGCCCGCCTGGACGAAGTGGGCGACTACCCGGCGCTGCGCGAAAAAACCGACTACGTCGACGCCCTGGTCGACCGCACCATCGACGCCGTGCACCGCATTTCGCTGGACCTGCGCCCGGCGCTGCTGGACCTGGGCCTGGCGGCGGCGCTGGAATGGCAGGTCAGGGAATTCGAGAAGCAGACCGGCATCGCCTGCAGCTTCAACGCCAACCAGCGCGAGATCGACCTCGACAACGACCAGGCCACCGCCCTGTTCCGCATCGCCCAGGAGGCGCTGACCAATATCGCCAAGCACGCCGGCGCCACCCGCGTCAGCGTCAAGCTGGCGCGGCTGCGGCACCACATCAGCCTGAAAATCAGCGACAACGGCAGCGGCATCCGCCAGGCCGACCGCGCCAAGCCGGCCTCGTTCGGCCTGCGCGGCATGGCCGAACGGGCGCGCGCGCTGGGCGGCACGTTGGCGCTGAGCCACGCGGCCGGCGGCGGCACGGTGGTGTCGATCAAAATTAAACGCCAAACCGAACGCGCGGCCCTCATCGCGGCCGCCGCCGGCGCTACAATAGCGGGTGAAAACATTTCCGCCGTGAAATAGCAAATAGCGTAAAAATAGGAAGCACAGACCCGCATGTCAGAAAAAGCCATCATCAAGGTCTTCATCGCCGACGACCACGCCATCGTGCGGGAAGGCTTGAAACAAATCCTGGCCGAGACGCGCGACATCGTCGTCGCCGGCGAGGCCGAGAACGGCCTGGACGCCATCAAGCTGTTCCGCAAGTCGGAATGCCAGGTCATGCTGCTCGACATCTCGATGCCCGACCGCAGCGGCATCGAGGTGCTCAAGCAGATCAAGAAGGAAAAGCCGGAGCTGGCGGTGCTGATGCTGTCCATGCACCGCGAGGACCAGTACGCGATCCGCTCGCTCAAGGCCGGCGCGGCCGGCTACCTGACCAAGCAGAGCGCGCCGCGCGAGCTGGTGACGGCGATCCGCCAGGTGGCCGGCGGCCTCAAGTACATCAGCCCGGCGCTGGCGCAGGAACTGGCCAACCACGTCGGCGAGGACCACGAGGCGCCGCCGCACGACAGCCTGTCCGACCGCGAATACCAGACCCTGACCATGATCGCCTCCGGCAAGACGGTGGGCATGATCGCCAAGGAACTGTCGCTGTCGGTCAAGACGGTCAGCGAGTACCGGGCCCGGCTGCTGGTCAAGATGAAGCTGAAAAACAGCGCGGAACTGACCCATTACGCCATCAAAAACCAGCTGATAGAATAGACAATGAGTAGCGATTCGCCAGGCGCCCGCCGCGCGCTTGCCGCTTTGCCTACGCTTGATGCCCTAATGAAAGATGCCTTCCGGCCTTTTATTCAAGCTATGCCGATCGGCACCCGGACTTATTATGGTTTAATGAACAAACCTTTACGAGGCCGTATCTGATGTCCAGCAAACCACCCATTCCCGAGCAGAATCCGGCCGAGATCGCGCGCGAGGCGTTCAAGCGCCTGGCCGTGCGCCGCATCGCGCCGACGCCGGAAGCCTACCGCGACATCTACAATGAAATCGCCGGCGTGGCCGCCGCGCCGGCCGCCCCGATAGTCGCGGTCGATCCCGGCCCGGAATCGGTGCTCAGCCAGTTCGCCACCCGCCTGACCGACAACAGCGGCGACCTGGCCGAGTTCGGCCGCCGCTTCAACCGCGCTGTCAAGTCGCGCGACTGGGAGGGCTATGCCAAGGCGCTGTCGCAGCTGGTGGAAAAACACTTCGTCGCCAGGAAAGGCGGCATCGAACTGGCCGGCCTGCCGCCCGAGGACGAGCAAAGCCGCACCCTGCGCGACCTGCTCAGCCGCACCCTGACCTTCGCCGTGGCGTCGCTGCTGTCGGGCGCGCCGGTGCTGGTGGCCGAGGCCGAATCGCTGGGCGCGGCCACCAAGCTGGCCCACAGCGAAGAGGCGCTGGCCGAGATCGCGCTGCGCCTCAAGCAGCTGTGCTACCAGATCGAGTTGCGCGGCGCCGACAGCGGCGAGCAGCAGGAATTGCTGCTGCGCCTGTTCAAGCTGCTGCTGGAAAACGTCAGCGAGCTGCTCGACGACGACAGCTGGCTGCGCGGCCAGATCGAATCGGTGCAAAACCTGATCACCGGCCCGATCGACGTGCGCGCGCTGGAGGAAGCCACGCGCAGCCTGAAGGAAGTGATCTACAAGCAGGGCCAGCTCAAGCACAGCCTGTCGGACGTCAAGCTCACCGTCAAGAACATGATGATGACCTTTATCGACCGCCTCGGCCAGGTGGCGGCCTCGACCGGCGACTTCCACGAGAAGATCGGCGGCTATTCGGACAAGATCAGCAAGGCCGACAATATCGCCGAGCTCAACAACATTCTCGACGAAGTGCTCAAGGAAACTCGGCTGGTGCAGAGCGAGGCCCTGAAGGCGCGCGACAAGATGGTGCTGGCGCGCCAGGAAGTGCAGGACGCCGAGAACCGCATCCACGCGCTGGAGGCCAAGCTGCAGCATTTGAGCGAACTGGTGCGCGAAGACCAGCTGACCGGCAGCCTCAACCGCCGCGGCCTGGACGACGTGTTCGAGCGCGAGACCGCGCGCGCCGACCGCCGCGGCACGCCGCTGTGCATCGCCATCCTCGACCTCGACGACTTCAAGAAGCTCAACGACACCTACGGCCACATCGCCGGCGACGCCGCCCTGAAGCACCTGGTCAAGATCGTCAAGGACACCTTGCGCTCGATGGACGTGATCGCCCGCTTCGGCGGCGAGGAATTCCTGATCCTGATGCCGGAAACCTCGGTCGAGGCGGCGTCGAGCACCATGACGCGGCTGCAGCGCGAGCTGACCAAGCACTTCTTCCTGCACGATAACGAGAAAGTGCTGATCACCTTCTCGGCCGGGGTGGCGCTGCGCCGTCCCAACGAGGAGCAGACCGACCTGGTCAAGCGCGCCGACAAGGCCATGTACACCGCCAAGCAGACCGGCAAGAACCGGGTGGTGGTGGCCGACTGAGCCGCTGTTTGAGCGATTGCCTCCCCAGCCCGGCCTTTGCCGGGCTTTTTTTTCCCAAAAACAAGCGTGAAATATAATTATTTTCACCCTAAAGATTCCGCTATTGCTGTCGTTTAAACGGGCATAGGTGTTGAACTTTAGGCTTGCCAGAGAAAATTCCCCTCCTTTTTAGCCCTTAATTTTCCCACTGGGCAACCGTTACCAGTAACAACAGCGGTTTGAATGTCTCGGAACGTGGAGGCAGACCAATGGGAACTGAGCATATTGCCGAATCGAAGTATCAGTCTGGAGAAACATCATGGCACAAGTCATTAACACAAATATTGCATCGCTGAATTCGCAACGTAACCTGACCACGTCGCAAGCCTCGCTGTCGACATCCCTGCAACGCCTGTCTTCCGGTTTGCGCATCAACAGCGCAAAAGACGACGCCGCCGGCCTGGCGATTTCCGAGCGCTTCACCTCGCAAATTCGCGGCAATACCCAGGCAGCACGTAACGCCAACGACGGTATCTCGCTGGCGCAAACGGCTGAGGGTGGCTTGAGCACCGCAGGCGATCTGCTGCAGCGTATCCGCGAACTGGCAGTCCAGTCCGCCAACGGCACCAACTCCGATTCCGACCGCAAGTCGATCCAGGGCGAGGTATCGGCCCTGGCGAACGAACTGGACCGCGTGGCCAACACCACCCAGTTCAACGGCCAGAACGTGCTCGACGGTTCGCTGACCGCAGCCCAGTTCCAGGTCGGCGCCAACTCCGGCCAGACCATCAATGTCGGCGTACAAAGCGCTCGCGCCACCGACATCGGCAACAACACCGCGACCTCGGCCTACGGTGGCACCGTCATCTCGGAAGCCATCGTCGGCAACAAAAACAACGTGGCCGCCGATGAAACGCTGACCTTCAATTCGGGTGCCGGCGTGACGACCAACGTCAACGTCAAGACCAACGACAGCGCCAAGGTCATCGCTGCCAACATCAACAGCCAGAGCAGCAGCAGCGGCGTCACGGCCACCGCCACCACCACCGCCACGCTGGAAAATATCGGCGACGGTTCGGTTCAGTTCACCTTGCGGGGCGCCAATTCGATCGCCAACGACAAGGAGTCGAAAGCCGTCACGATCGCGGCGCAAGTCAAAGGCGGCGATCTGTCGGCACTTGCTCAGGCAATCAACGCCCAGACCGGCACGACCAATATCAGCGCCACCATCAAGACCAACGCCGCCGGCACCGCCAAAGAAATTCTGTTGACCAACAGCGCCGGTGACGATATCAGCCTGCAGAATACCAACGGTGCGCTGGCCGCCGACGACGCACTGCAAAACGGCACCACCGCCGCCACGATCCGTGGCGCGGACAAGCCAGCTTCCGGTTCGACGGCAGCCACGCTGGCCACCGCGATCGCGATCGGCGTCGGCGGTACCGCCGATACCGTGGACAACTCTGGTGCGACCCCTGTCATCACCGCAGGTAGCGGCGCCTCGGTCACTGTCGGTGGACACCTGGACTTCTCGTCCGATAGCGGTTTCTCGGCAAGCAGCACCGGCACGACGCTGGTAGCGGCCACCGTGTCGAGCGGCCTGCAATCGGTCGCCAAGCTGGACGTGAGCACCGTCGCCGGTTCGAACGCCGCGCTGAAGACCATCGATTCGGCCCTGAACGCGATCAACAGCAACCGCGCATCGCTGGGTGCGATCCAGAACCGTTTCGCGTCAACCATCTCGAACCTGAACACGACGACGGAGAACTTGTCCGCTTCGCGCAGCCGGATTCAAGATACCGACTTCGCGTCGGAAACGGCCAACCTGACCCGCGGCCAGATCCTGCAACAAGCTGGCACCGCCATCTTGGCCCAGGCCAACTCGCTGCCGAACGGCGTACTGTCCCTGCTGCGTGGCTAAAATCCGGGGAGGAGTTGACGCGGTAGGGTCGCTCTGACTAGGTTCCCCGGCTGATTCAATTAGTCGGGGATTTTTCACAAAGGAAGCATCATGACTATCGATACCATCGGCGCGGCCACCCCGGCCCGCCCAGTAGACCGCCCGGCCAGTGCCGCCGGCGGCGAAGTCGCTGCCCACGGCGCCGCGCGCGCGCCGGCCACGGCGGTCGACACCGCAGCCGCCATCAAAGGCCCGGCCAACGTGCCGACGCTCGACCAGGTCAACCAGGCCGTATCGCAGCTGAACAAGTCGGCGCAAGCCAAGTCGCAAGGTCTGGAGTTCTCGGTCGACACCGACAGCAAGCGCACCGTGGTGAAAGTGATCGACCAGACCACCAAGGAAGTGCTGCGCCAGATTCCCTCGCCCGAAGCGCTGGAAATCGCCAAATCGCTGGAATCGAAATCCGGCGCCTCCGGCTTGCTGATCCAGCAAACCGCCTGAAGCGGCCGCGCTCGCGCGCGCCGCTTTTTCTGTCTTCATGGCATCCTGCACGCAGGCCTGCCGCCGCCGCGGATCTCACGGGCCATGCCCGTTGCGGAGCCCCACCGCCGCCACGCCCTGCGCCGCCGAGCGCTGCCCGTTTTTTCAGCTTTGCCTGAACTGGCAGGTATTCTCCCCTCTCAAGTCCGGTTTGATTCTGCCGATATTGTCTTATATTATTGCTTTACTTAGGAGTACAACGTGGGCATCTCTTCACCAGGCATCGGCTCAAATATCCCGGTCGACTCCATCGTCAGCAAGCTGATGGCGGTCGAGTCGGCGCCGCTGGCCGACTACGATAAGAAGTCGGCCAGTTATCTGGCGCAAGTGTCCGCGTTCGGCAATTTATCCGGCGCGCTGGGCTCGTTCCAGAGCTCACTGTCCGGCCTGACTTCGGTAGCGAGCTTTCAGTCGCTGATCAGCACTCCCAGCGATCCCACGGTGTTTACCGCCGCCGCCACCAGCACCGCGCAGCCGGGCAGCTACCGCGTCAACATCAACCAGATCGCGCAGGCGCAGACGCTGGCCTCGGGCGGCTACAAGAGCACCACGGCTGCCATCGGCCTGGGCGGCAAGACCACGATTAACTTTTCGCTCGGCTCCGTCGGCGGCGGAAGCTTCGGCCTGACCGGCACCCAGTTGGGCGCAAGCCTGTCTAGCGGCGGCCTGACGCCGGGCTCGCTGAGCATCAACAACACCGTCATCGCCAGCGACGGCACCACCCGTAGCGCGCGCCTGCTGGCCGACGCCATCAACGCCAAGAGCACCACCACCGGCGTGTCGGCCAAGGCCGCCACCACCGTCAGTAGCGCCACCCTGTTCGGTGCCGGCGGCGCCTCGAGCTACGGCAATGTCGACACCAGCGGCGGCGGCACCTATTCGCTGACGGTCGGCGGCGTGGAAATCGCCGCCCAGACCACCGGCCAAGGCGCCGGCGCCGGCGTCACCGCCGCCTCGATCGACGCCGCGCTGACCGGCAACACCGCCGTCACCCGCGCGCTGGCCGATGCCAACATCACCGTCACCGGCACCGCCGCCGCCGGCACGCTGCAATTTACCAATGCCGACGGCAGCAACATCGCCATCGCCGAGGCGGTCAGCGGCACAGTCACCGGCGGCATCGGCAACAGCGGCACGGCCAATATCGGTTCCAGCACCACGGCGGTCGGTTCGATCTCGCTAGTCTCGGCCGACGGCAGCCCAATCTCCGTCGGCGGTACCAATCCGGCCGGCGCCGGCCTGACTGCGGGGGTTGGCGGCGCCTACCTCGGCGCCAGCTTCGCAGCCGATTCAACCCGCACCAGCGGCAACATCGTCATCGACAGCACGAATAACTCGCTGCAGGGCATACTGGACGCCATCAACAAGGGCGGCTTCGGCGTCACCGCCAGCATCGTCTCGGATGGTTCGAGCGGCGCAAACGCCACGCCCAACCATCTGATCCTGACCTCGACCGCCACCGGCGTCAGTTCGACCATGAAAATTACACTGGCCGGATCTGGCGGCAATCCGCCGGACGATAAACTGGTTGCCCTGCTGGGCTACGATCCCGGCGGGGTGCAGAACCTGAGCCAGAAAGCGGCGGCGGCCGATACCTTGGCCACCGTCAACGGCATCGCCGTCACAAGTTCGGGAACCAGCATCACCGGTGCGATCGCCGGCGTGAGTATCAGTGCGCTCAAGGTCGGCAGCTCGTCGTTGTCGGTGAGCAAGGACAGCGGGTCGCTAACCAACGCCGTCAACGGCTTCGTCAAGGCCTACAACGACCTCAGCGGCCAGATCGCCCAGCTGGGCGCCTACAACCCGGACACCAAGACCGGCGGCCCACTGCTGGGCGACACCACCCTGCGCAACCTGCAAGCGTCGATCCGCCGCCAGCTCGGCACCTCGATCACCGGCCTGCAGGGCACCAGCCTGACCAATCTGTCGCAGATCGGCATCGCGTTCCAGAAGGACGGCACGCTGGCGCTGGACGGCGCCAAGCTGCAAAAAGCCATTACCAGCAATTTCAACGATATTGCCGGCCTGTTCGCGGCAGTCGGTCATGGCAGCGATCCCGACGTCAAGTTCGCCAGTTCAGGCACCAACACCAAGGCGGGCGACTACGCAATCAACATCACCCAGCTCGCCACCCAGGGGACGCTGCAAGGCACGGCCGTGCTGCCGGCAGAGACTGTGATCGACGCCGACACCACCTGGACCGTCACGCTGAACGACACCAAGCCGGCCACGCTGTCCAACACCGCCACCATTTCCTTGCCAGCCGGCAGCTACAACCCCAGCCAGTTGGCCACCCTGCTGCAATCGTCGATCAACGGCGTCAGCGCCTTTTCCAACGCCGGCGCCACGGTCACCGCCACCGTCGGCGACGACGGCACGCTCAAACTGGCCTCGACCAGCTACGGCTCGAAATCAAACATCCACCTCGCCACCGCCACCGGCACCGACATCTCGGCCGCCTTCGGTGGCGGGGCCTCGGTGGACGGCCTGGACGTGGCCGGCACCATCGGCGGCTACACCGCCACCGGCAGCGGCCAGACGCTGACCGGATCGCCGGGCGCACCGGTCGATGGCCTGAAGTTGACGATCGGCGGCGACAGCATCGGCTCGCGCGGCAGCTTCGGCTTCTCGCAGGGCTACGCCTACCAGCTCAACTCGTTGGCGGCCGGCTACCTGGGCGCCAAGGGCGCGATTGCCAGCCGCACCACCGGCCTGAACAACACAGTCAAGGACATCGGCAAGCAGAAGGATGCCTTCGCCTCGCGCCTGGCCGACATCGAAGCGCGCTACCGCGCGCAATACACGGCGCTCGACACCTCGATCGCCAGCATGAATACCACCGCGTCATTCTTGACGCAACAGTTCGCGGCGCTTGCCAAGCAATAGCCGCTAACGCTTTAACAGGAGACAGAGTATGTTTGGATCTCGACAAACTGGGGTAAGCGCCTATGCCAAGGTCGGCATGGAAACCGGCGTGGTCGCCGCCAGTCCCCACAAGCTGATCGTCATGTTGTTCGACGGCGCCCTGGTGGCGCTGAGCGGCGCGCTGAACGGCATGCGCAGCGGCAATATCGGCGAGAAAGGCAAGTCGATCTCCAAGGCCATCATGATCATTGACAGCGGCCTGCGCGCCGCGCTCGATAAAAAAGCCGGCGGCGAGATCGCCGAGGGCCTGGACGCGCTGTACGAATACATGAGCGCGCGCCTGCTGACGGCCAACCTGAACAACGATCCAGCGATCCTGGAAGAAGTGCAGCGCCTGCTGACCGAGTTGCGCGACGCCTGGAATGCGATCGCCGACACCCCCGCCGCCACCGGCATCCGCCCCCCCAATCTCGCGAGCGCCTGATCCATGATGACGAGTCAAGATATTTTATCCGTGTACGCCGCCATGGCCGAGCTGACCGAGCAGATGGTGCAAGCGGCCGCCAGCAGCGACTGGGACCAGCTGGTGTTGCTCGAGCAACGCTGCGCCGCCCACGTGCAGGCGCTGCGCGAGCAGGAACCGGCGCAGCCGATGCAGGGCGCCGAGCGCGAACGCAAGATCAGCCTGATCCGCCAGATGCTCAACGCCGACCGCCAGATCCGCGACCTGACCATGCCGTGGATGGCGCAACTGTCCAAACTGATCAGCTCAACCGGCACTGAACGGCGCGTCGTCAACGCCTACGGCAGCGTCTAAAGCCGGGGCGCGCCGTGTTGCCGCCCCTGGCCACCATCCTGCCGGTCGCTCCGGCAGCCGAGGTAGGCGGCGTTGCGCCGGTCGGCGACGGCCGCCAGGCGGCCTTCCAGCGCGCGCTGCAAAGCCTGGTCGGACTATCGGTCACGGCCGAAGTGCTGTCCAAGTTCAACGACGGCAGCTTCCTGGTCAAGGTGGCCGACAACGCGGTGCGCATGATGCTGCCGCCGCAAGTGCAGGTCGGCGCCGAAGTGCCGCTGACCGTGCTGACCGCCAATCCCCGTCCCACTTTCCAGCTCGGCAATAACAGCCCCGGCAGCTCGGCCACGCTGGTCTACAGTGAACCGGCCGAGGCCGGCGACGGCCTGTACTCGCCCACCCTGCCCTCGCAGGACGCGCCGGCCGCACCGCCGGCCACGCCCCGCCCACCGGCTGGCGCCGCCACGCCGGGCCAGCCGGCCGCGCCCGGCGCCGAAGCGGGCCTGCCGGCCGAGGCGGATGGGCTGCCGGGCCAGCTCAAAGCAGCCCCCCCAGCGGCCGCCGGAACGCCGGCAGGCGCGGCGCAAGCCGCAGCCGGCGCGGCAGGCGCCGCCGCTGGCACCGCCGAAAACCCCACCGCGACGGCAGGCCGTCCCGCCAGCACGCCGGCGGCCGCCGCCAACGCGGCAACGCCCGTCATGACAACGCCAGGCACTGCCGCCGCAGCCGGCGCGGCCGCCAATGCCGCCACTGCCCGTGCCCCAGGCGCCGCCGGCGCCTCGCCAGCCGGTGCCGGCGCTGCAGGCGCTGGTGCAGCCGGTGCCGCTGGTAGTGCCGCCGGTACCGGTACCGGTGCCGCCGCCGCTGCCGGTGCGGCCGCCCAGGCTGGCGCCGCAAGCGCCGCGCCAACGATCGGCGGCGCGGTCCCGGCTGAAGGCGTCAAACCGCACAGCCTGGCCGCCACCTTGCTCGGCAAAGCGCCGCTGACGCCGTCCACCGAATTGCCCGACCTCGACCCCAGCACGCCGCAATCCACGCTGAGCAACACCGCCCGCGTGCTGACCACCGTCCTCAGCACGGCGCAGGGCAGCGCCGGCGCGCAACTGGCGCTGGTCGGCAAGAGCGCGCTGTTCGGCAATGCCGCGCCGGCCGCCGAGCAACTGGCGCAAAAGCTGCACGACACCATCTCGCAGAGCGGCCTGTTCTACGAATCCCACGTCACCGAATGGGTCAAGGGCGAGCGCACCCTGCCCGAGCTGATGCGCGAGCCGCAGATGCAGCGCATGCTGCAAGGCGGCGAAAGCGCCGCCCGCGCCGCCGCCAACGGTCCCGACCTGAGCGCCGCGCAGCTGATCAACCAGCAACTGCACACCCACGAGCAAGGCAGGGTGCAATGGAACGGCGAAGCGTGGCCGGGCCAGCCGATGCAATGGGAAATCCGCCGCGACCAGCGCGAAGGCCGCAAGGACGAGGGTCATGGCGCCGGCGGCGAACCGGAACAGATCTGGCGCAGCGGCGTGCGCTTCCGCTTCCCGATGCTGGGCGCGGTGTCGGCGGCGGTGACCTTGATCGGCGGCCAGGTGCATATCCAGGTGCAAGCCGACGACGGCGACAGCGCCGACACCCTGCGCGCCTACGCCAGCGAACTGGAGCAGGCGATGGAGGCGGCCGGCACGCCGCTGTCCTCGCTGACCATAGCCCAGGAAGCGCCATGACCGACGACCTGCCGCGCCGCCCGCTGCAGCAGGCGGTGGCCCTGACTTATGAGAACGGCGCCCCGGCGCCCAAGGTGGTGGCCAAGGGCCGCGGCCTGGTGGCCGAGCAGATCATCAGCGTGGCGCTGGAGGCCGGCGTGTTCATCCACGAGTCCAAGGAGCTTGTATCTCTGCTCATGGATGTAGATCTGGATCAACAAATTCCACCGACGCTCTATAGGACGATTGCGGAACTATTAGCGTGGCTATATCATATTGAATCAGCGCAAAAGTCCGGATTGCCGCTACCCGCGGCGCCGGACACCAGCATCCCCCTTACAGAAATTTGACGCGAACGGCAGCGATGTACCCACACTTTCAGGATGCGGAATTGGAAAACTGGCACGATTTTGAAGTCGAATCACGGAAGGAGATCATCTCCTTGCTGCGCGGTATCGGCGAAAAGAATCAGCTGATCCGCATGCTGATCCATGGCGAATCGGACGTCTGCGTGACCTCGATCCTGGAAGTGGACGAGCAGCACAACACCGTCTACCTCGATTGCTCGATCGACCGCGAGCAGAACAAGCGCATCCTGGCCTCGCGCCGGCTGTCGTTCGAGACCACGCTGGACAAGGTGCGCATCCTGTTTGCCGCCGAGCGCATCGAAACGGCGACCTTCGAGGGCAGTCCGGCGTTCAAGATCGCCGTACCGGCGTCGCTGATCCGCCTGCAGCGGCGCGAGTACTATCGCATTTCGACGCCGGTGACCAATCCGGTGCGGGTGCTGATCCCGCTGCCGGAGGAGCTCGGCGGCAGCACCACCTTCCCGCTGGCCGACATCAGCTGCGGCGGCATCGCCATCCTGGACAACAAGATGATGCTGGGCGACGCCATCGGCCGCAACTACCTCGATTGCAAGATCGACCTGCCGGAAGTGGGCCAGGTGGCGACCTCGCTACAGATCCGCAACTCGCTGGACCTGACGCTGCTCAACAACAAGACCAACCGCCGCCTGGGCTGCGAATTCGTCAACATCTCGCGCGGCATGCTGGCCTATGTGCAGCGCTACATCACCAAGCTCGAACGCGAACGCAACGCCCGCATCGCCGGCCTGATTTAACGCCGGGGTCAGGTCTGACATTCGGACACGAGCTCTGCCCTAACGGCTGTTACGGCAGAGCTCGTGTCCGAATGTCAGACCTGACCCCGGTGTTAGACCTGCATGTTCATGATGTCGTGGTAGGCCGACACCAGCTTGTTGCGCACCTGGATGGTGGCCTGGAAGTTGATGCTGGCCTTCTGCATCGAGATCATCACGTCCGACAGGTTGACGCTGTCGTCGCCCATCGCGAATTTCTTGCCCATGTCTTCGGCCTGCACCTGGCTGGTGTTGACGCCGTCGAGCGCATTTTTCAGCGCGTCGGAAAACTCCACCCGGGTCGCCGGCGGCGCCTCGGTCTTGATCACCGGCGGCGTCAGCCCCGGACGCGTGGCGTGCGCCTTCAATTGGGCGATCATGGCCTGGATCTGGCTGCCGTCGATTCCACCTGTCTTCATTTCACTCTCCATCTTGTTGCTGTCGTGGAATAAATTCCCACGACACAGCCGAGCGCGGCGTTACAATACGGCACGGCTCTGTCAGTGCTGCCAGAATACCAAGAGCAAGGCCAGCCCCCATGGCCGAGCAGGACCGTAAACGGCGCTCTGTTTGGCCGATTGATTTGCCCGCAACCGGGCGATAATGGCTCATTCTCTCTAGAACCTCGCACCGGAAAACTATCATCATGGCCGTAGCCGAACCCATCGACAACGACACAGCAGCCGACGCCGCGGATGACGGAGCCGAGAAACTGCCCTTCATCCAGACGCCGATGGGCCGCAATTTCCTGCGCGCGGCCGGCGCGGCGGCCATCGCCGCCATCCTGCTCGGCCTGTGGCTGTGGAACAAGGCGCCCGACTACGGCGTGCTGTTCTCCAACTTCACCGACCGCGACGGCGGCGCCATCACGGCCGAACTGGACAAGCTCAACGTCAAGCACAAGTTTTCCGAGAACGGCACCGCCATCCTGGTGCCGACCGAGCAGGTGCACGACATCCGCCTGAAACTGGCGGCCCAGGGCTTGCCCAAGGGCGGCAACGTCGGCTTCGAGCTGATGGAGAACCAGAAGCTGGGCGTGTCGCAGTTCCTCGAACAGGTCAACTACCAGCGCGCGCTCGAAGGCGAACTGGCGCGCTCGATCCAGTCGCTGGCGGCGATCGAGAACGCCCGCGTCCACCTGGCGCTGCCGAAACCGTCCGTGTTTGTGCGCGACCAGCAAAAGCCGACCGCCTCGGTCATCGTCACCCTGCACCCGAACCGCCAGCTCGATCCATCCCAGACCGCCGCCATCGTGCACCTGGTCGCCTCCAGCGTGCCGGACCTGCTGCCGGCCAACGTCAGCGTCATCGACCAGGCCGGCAACCTGATTTCCGACCAGGGCAAGAACGGCAACGGCCTCAACGCCAAGAACATGGACGAGACCCAGCTCAAGTATGTCAAGGACATGCAGCAGCAGGTCATCAAGCAGGTCGAGTCGATCATCATCCCCATCGTCGGCGAAGGCAATGTGCGCGCCGAGGCCACCGCCGACGTCGATTTCGCGCAGATCGAGCAGGCCGCCGAAACCTACAAGCCGAACTCGCCGCCGGCGGCCTCGGCCATCCGCAGCCAGCAAAGCAGCGAAACCAACGGCAACAGCGGCAGCACCAATCCGGGCGGCATTCCGGGCGCGCTGTCGAACCAGCCGCCGGGCACGGCCACCGCGCCGCTGACCCAGACCGCCGGCTCGCCGACCGCCACCGCGCCGGCGCCGGGCACGCCGCCGGGCGCGGTCGCCGCCACCACGACCACCGGTCCCAGCCACAAGGAATCGACCACCAACTACGAGGTCGACAAGACCGTGCGCTACGAGCAGCGCGGCATGGGCGGCCTGCGCCGCATGACGGTGGCGGTGGTGGTCAATTACAAGCGCATCGTCGGCAAGGATGGCAAAGTCACCATCAAGGCCTATACTCCTGAAGAGATGGCCAAGATCAACGACCTGGTCAAGCAGGCCATGGGCTACAACCAGGACCGCGGCGACGCCGTCAGCGTGGCCAATTCGCCGTTCGACGGCGTCGACAAGCCGTTCGAACCGCCGCCGGAATGGTGGCGCGATCCGGCCAACTTGCCGATGGCCAAGGACCTGGCGAAGTTCCTGATCACCGCGCTGATCCTGCTGTACATCGTGCTGCGCATCGTCAAGCCGATGATGCGTCCGGTGTTCAAGAAGATCGACGAGATCAACGCGCCGGAGCCGGAGCCGGAAGAGCCGGAAGAAGTGGTCGAGGAAGGCCCGGACGAGTCCCTCATCGCCGAAGAAGAATTGCGCAAGATGGAAGAAAACACCGTGCGCTCCTACCGCGAAAATCTGGCCATGGCCAAGAAACTGGCCACCGAGGATCCGCGCATCGTTGCCAACGTGATCAAAGAATGGATAGGCGCAAATGACTGAGAATACCGGACTGCAAAAGGCCGCCATCCTGATGCTGGCCATGGGCGAGAGCGAGGCCGCCGAGGTGATGAAGTTCCTCGGCCCGCGCGAAGTGCTCAAGCTGGGCGCCGCCATGGCGACCATGAAGAACGTGCCGCACGAGGAAGTGGTGGGCACGCTGGACAACTTCCGCGACATGGTCGCGGCCGCCTCCACCGTGGGCCTGGACTCGGACGAGTACATCCGCCAGGTGCTGACCAAGGCGCTGGGCGACGACAAGGCCTCGGTGCTGCTGTCGCGCATCCTGGGCGGCAAGGACGCCTCCGGCATCGAATCGCTGAAGTGGATGGATTCGCAATCCGTGGCCGAGCTGATCCGCAACGAACACCCGCAGATCATCGCCACCATCCTGGTCCACCTGGAGCGCGACCAGGCTTGCGAAATCCTCGGCCACTTCACCGACCGCCTGCGCAACGACGTGGTGCTGCGCATCGCCACCCTGGACGGCGTGCAGCCGGCCGCGCTGCGCGAACTGAACGACGTGCTCACCAAGCTGCTGTCGGGCAACGAAAACATCAAGAAGTCGTCGCTGGGCGGCGTGCGCGCGGCGGCCGAGATCCTCAACTTCATGTCGGGCGAGCAGGAAGGCTCGGTGATGGACAACATCAAGAACTACGACAACGACATGGCGCAGAAGATCATGGACGAGATGTTCGTGTTCGACAACCTGATCGATATCGACGACCGCGGCATCCAGCTGTTGCTGCGCGAAGTGCAGTCGGAAATGCTGATCATCGCCTTGAAGGGCGCGTCGCAGGAGTTGCGCGACAAGATCTTCAAGAACATGTCGGCGCGGGCGTCGGAAATGATGCGCGAGGACCTGGAATCGAAAGGTCCGGTGCGCCTGTCCGAGGTCGAAACCCAGCAGAAGCAGATCCTGCAGATCGTCCGCCGCCTGGCCGACGAGGGCCAGATCGTGCTTGGCGGCAAAGGTGAGGATTCCTTCGTCTAATGTCCATGCTACCGAAAGAACAGCAGTCGGCGTTCCAGCGCTGGGAGATGACCTCGTTTGGCGACGAGCGTCCCAGCGTGATCGCGCTGCGCGAAGCCGAGCAGCGCCAGCGCGACGCCGAACAGGCCCAGCTCGACGCCGAGCAGCGCGTGCAGGAGGCGCTGCAGGAACAGCAGGAGGCGCTGGAAATGGGGCCGCCGCCGCCGCCGCCGATGGACTACCCCACCGTTGAGGAACTGGAGGCGATCCGCGAGCAAGCCCGCCAGGACGGCTACGACGAAGGCCACGCGGCCGGCCACGCCGACGCCATCGAGGCCGGCAAGCTGGTCACGGCCGAGCAGCTGGAGCACCTGCGCAGCCTGGCCGCCAGCTTCACCACCTCGCTGCAGGACGCCGACCAGCTGATCGCCAGCGATGTGCTGGAGCTGGCCTTGCAACTGGCCAAGGGCATGCTGAAGAACGCGCTGCCGGTCAAGCCCGAGCTGATCCTGCCGATCGTGCGCGAAGCCATCGAATACCTGCCGGTGCTGCAACAGCCGGCGCTGCTGGTGCTGCATCCCGACGACGCCGCCGTGGTGCGCGGCGCCATCGGCGAGGAGTTGGACAAGGGCGGCTGGCGCGTGGTCGAAGACCCGCAGGTCGGCCGCGGCGGCTGCAAGGTCGATACCGCCAGCAACCAGATCGACGCCACCGCCGCCGCCCGCTGGCAGCGCCTGAGCCACGCGCTCGGCAAAGAAGTCGACTGGCTGGCCTGACATGGACGCCGCCGTCCCGCCCCTCCCGCCCGCCGCCGCCCCCGACGCCCCGGCCAGCCCGCATGCCGGCCGCTGGAAATCCTATCTGCACGATTGCGCCGCGCTGGTCGGCTTTGTCGAGCCGATGCAGGTGTCGGGCCGCGTCACGCGCGTGGCCGGCCTGGTGATGGAGGCGGTCGGCCTGCGCCTGGCCGTCGGCGCCGCCTGCACCGTGCCGCTGCCGTCCGGCGGCAAGATCGAGGCCGAAGTGGTCGGCTTCGAAGGCGACAAGCTGTTCCTGATGCCGCAAAGCGATGTCGAAGGCGTGGTGCCCGGCACCCGCGTCTTCCCGGTCGAGCCGGCCATCCCCCGGCCCGGCACCGTCACCCATCCGCGCCGCCGTCCCAGCGACCGCGCGCGCCACCTGCCGGTCGGCCCCGAACTGCTGGGCCGGGTGCTGGACGGCGCCGGCCGCCCGCTCGACAGCCTGGGCCCGCTGCACGCCTCCGACAGCGCGCCGATCAACACCCGCCCCGCCAACCCGCTGGGCCGCGCGCCGATTACCGAAACGCTGGACGTCGGCGTGCGCTCGATCAACGCCATGCTGACGGTCGGCCGTGGCCAGCGCATGGGCCTGTTCGCCGGCTCGGGCGTCGGCAAGTCGGTGCTGCTGGGCATGATGGCGCGCTACACCGAGGCCGACGTCATCGTGGTCGGCCTGATCGGCGAACGGGGCCGCGAAGTCAAGGAATTCATCGAGCAGATCCTGGGCGAGGAAGGCCTGGCCCGCTCCGTCGTCGTGGCGGCCCCGGCCGACACGCCGCCGCTGATGCGCCTGCAGGGCGCGGCCTACGCCACCGCGATCGCCGAACACTTCCGCGACCAGGGCCAGAACGTGCTGCTGATCATGGATTCGCTGACCCGCTACGCCATGGCGCAACGCGAGATCGCGCTGGCCATCGGCGAACCGCCGGCCACCAAGGGCTACCCGCCATCGGTGTTCGCCAAGCTGCCGATCCTGGTCGAGCGCGCCGGCAACGGCGAAATGGGCGGCGGCTCGATCACCGCCTTCTACACCGTGCTGACCGAGGGCGACGACCAGCAAGACCCGATCGCCGACTCGGCGCGCGCCATCCTCGACGGCCACATCGTGCTCAACCGCCGCCTGGCGGAGGCCGGCCACTACCCGGCGATCGACATCGAACAGTCGATCAGCCGGGCCATGCACTCGATCACCTCGCCCGAGCACCAGACCCGCTCGCGCCACCTGAAGCAGCTGTTCTCGCGCTACGAGCGCAGCCGCGACCTGATCAGCGTCGGCGCCTACGCGCCGGGCAGCGATCCGGTGCTCGACCAGGCCATCCAGTTGCACGACCGGATAGAGAATTTCCTCCAGCAACAAATCAGCGAACGGGTGACCATGGGCGAGAGCTTGGCCCAACTTACCTCTCTATTCGACTGATTGAAGCGAACCACAGCCACCTATAATTGATCCATCATGGCTTCCAAAGCGCAACTTGAAACACTGATGGACCTGGCGCGCCGGGAGTCCGACGACGCCGCCAAGCGGCTGGGCACGGCGCTCAAGGCCGTCGACGAAGCCAAGCAAAAGCACCAGATGCTGGTCGGCTACCGCGACGAGTATGCGAAACGCTTCGAGGCGGCGCAGGCGGCCGGCATCACGCCCATGGCTTACCGCAATTTCCAGGCCTTCATGGAAAAGCTGGAGGTGGCGGTCAAGGGCCAGCTGGACATGATCAAGCACGCGGAATACCGCGCCGGGCAGGAAAAGGCCGCGTGGCAGGCCAGCGAACGCAAGCGCATGTCCTACTCCACCCTGAACGAGCGGGCGGCGGCCGAAGCGCTCAAGCTGGAAAACAAGCGCGACCAGAAGCAGATGGACGAACACGCAGCACGGCAGGCCTACTACAAACGCTGACCCCTTTAGACGCAACCAACCGACACGGCGCGATCATGCAAACCCAGAATCTCCAAATTCCTACCCTGAACGCCAACGCAGTGGCGGCGCCCAAGGTGAACCTGAATCTGAACGCCGGCGGCGCCGACAATACCTTCCAGCGCGCGCTGTCGCGCGAAATGGACCAGCGCCAGGCCAACGCCGGCGGCGGCAACGCCAGCGCCCACCTCGGCGCCAAGGGGCCCGAGCGCCCGGCCGCCTCGCGCCCGTCCGCGCCCAAGCAGGCCGAGCAGGCCAAGCCGGCCCAGCCGCAAAACCAGCAGGCCGACGCCGCCGACAACAGCCAGGCCGCCGCCAGCAACGACACCCAGGCCGCGCCCGCCGCGCCGGCGCCGGCCAAGAGCCCCGCCAAGGACAGCGGCGCCAGCGCCGACGACAGCGCCGAGAGCGCCGAGAGCGCCGCCAGCGACGCCCAGGCCGCCGCCCAGGCCGATCCGGTGGCCGACATGCTGGCCCTGGTGGCCGCCTTCAACCAGCCGGCAACGCCGGTGGCCGCGCCGGTCGCGAGCGCAGCCGACAGCGCGGCAGGCAACGCCGCCGCGACCGTCGCCGCCGGCGCCGTGAGCGCCGCCGACCTGGCCGCCCAGGCCGCTGCCGCCGCCTCCGCCGCATCGGCCGCCGCCGCGCTGACCTCGTCCGCCGCCGCAGGCGCCGCCAGCGACGAGGCCAGCACCGCAGTGAGCGCCGACGCCGCCGCCCTGCCCGCCACCACCACCACCACCACGCAGGCCGCCGCCACGCTGGTCACCGATACGTCGAAAACCGCCCAGGGCGGCGCCGACACCGATGCGGCCGCCGATTTCAAGGCCGCCCTGGCGAAAGCCGGCTCGGCCGTTCAAAGCACCGCCGATGCGGCCGCCGCCGCCGCGGCAGCCGCCAAGGCCGCCTCCGCCGCCGCCAGCACCACGGCCGCCACCACCGTCGTTGCCGCCAGCCCTGCCCCGGCCAAACCGGCGGCGGCCGACAGCAAACCAGTCAGCGCCATACCCGACGGCCCGGTGATCGACACCCTGTCCGACAGCACCGACGCCGCGCCGGCCGAACCGGCCGAACCGGCCGCCCCGATCAAGGCCGGCCCCGGCATGGAAGCAGCGGACCACGTGGCGCGCGCCACGCCGCGCCAGTCCGACCCGCTGCAACCCGTGTTCAGTGGCAAGACCACGCAGCCGACCGAAGCGGCGCCGGTGCTCAAGGAAGCCGCCCCGGCCATCGCCATCGCGCCTGGCGCGCAAGCGGCGCTGGAAGCGGCCAAGACCGCCGTCAGCGCCGTGCCGACGGACAAGCTCAGCAGCCGTGTCGGCACCCAGGCCTGGGACCAGCAACTGGGGCAGAAGATCATCTTCATGGCCGCCGGCGGCGAGCAGAGCGCCACCATGGAGTTGAATCCGCCCGACCTCGGCCCGCTGCAAGTGGTGCTGAGCATCAACAAGGACCAGGCCACCGCCGCCTTCAGTTCGGCCCAGCCGGAAGTGCGCCAGGCGCTGGAAGCGGCCATGCCCAAGCTGCGCGAAATGATGAGCGAGGCCGGCATCGAGCTGGGCAACGCCACCGTCTCGGCCGGCATGTCCAACCAGAACAACGGTTTTAACCAGCAGGCCAGCTCGGCGCAGAGCGGCGGCCAGGGCGGCGGCAACCGTTCCGGCGCCAGCCTGGCCGGCGACAGCGGCGGCGCGCTCGAGGCGGCGCGCAGCGCCGCGCCGGCGCGCCGCGTGCCGGCCGGCGCGGTCGACACCTTCGCCTGATCCCGCCGCAGCCGCGACGCCAACCGGGATCGGCCACCCTGCCTCCCGGTTTTGTTGTTTGTTTCACTACGGAAACCTCAAGCAGCACCCGGATCGCCCTTCTTTTCGAGGTATGCTATGCCGCAGTCCCAAGCGATAATGACATAATGGCGTCATGATCCACTTCCGCACCGTGCAAGGGCAATTTTGAAAGCGAACCCAAAAATGAAAGCCGATCAGAAAGTTGAAGCAGCCCCCAGCGGCGGCGGCAGCAAAAAACTGATCATCATCATCCTGGCGGCGGTCCTGGTCCTGGGCGCGGCCGGCGGCGGTGCGGCCTGGTTCTTCTTGCATGGCAAGGCCGACGCCGGCGAGGAAGAAGCGCCGGCCAAGAGCAAGGGCAAGCATGCCAAGAAGGTCAAGGCCGGCCCGCCGGAATACGTGCCGGTCGAGCCGTTCACGGTCAACCTGCAGCCGGGCGACGACGGCGGCGACCAGTACCTGCAAATCGCCTTCACGCTGGAAGTGGGGGGGCTGGAAGAGAAGGAAAACATCAAGAACAATATGGCCAAGGTGCGCAGCCGCATGCTGCTGCTGCTGTCGAGCAAGCGCGCCATGGACATCAATACGCCGGAAGGCAAGGTCCAGCTGGCCAAGGAAATCATCGGCCAGCTCAAGGAACCCTTCGAAGAGCGCGGCGCGCCGCAGGACATCGAAGATGTGCTGTTCACTTCGTTCATCATTCAGTAAGTAGATCGTCATGGCTGATAATTTTCTCTCCCAGGAAGAAGTCGACGCCCTGCTGAAGGGCGTCAACGGCGACCAGGACGACGTCCAGGCGACCGAAGATGTCGCGGGAGTACGAACGTATAACCTGGCCACCCAGGAACGTATCGTCCGCGGGCGCATGCCGACGCTGGAGATTATCAACGAGCGCTTCGCCCGCCTGTTGCGGGTCGGCCTGTTCAACTTCCTGCGCCGCAGCGCCGAGGTCTCGGTCGGCTCGGTGCGGGTCTCCAAGTACTCCGAGTTCATCCGCAACCTGGTGGTGCCGACCAACCTCAACCTGGTGCACATGAAGCCGCTGCGCGGCACCGCGCTGATGGTGTTCGATCCGGGCCTGGTGTTCCTGCTGGTGGACAATCTGTTCGGCGGCGACGGCCGCTTCCACACCCGCGTCGAGGGCCGCGACTTCACCCAGACCGAGCAGCGCATCATCCTGCGCATCCTCGACATCGTGTTCGAGGCCTACACCAAATCGTGGGAACCGGTCTATCCGGTCGAGTTCGAGTACATCCGCTCGGAAATGAATACCCAGTTCGCCAACATCGCCACCCCGAACGAGGTGGTGGTGGCGTCCACCTTCACGGTGGAGCTCGGTTCGGTGTCGGGCCAGATCCACTTCTGCATGCCGTACTCGATGATCGAGCCGATCCGCGATTCGCTGACCTCGAGCCTGCAGGGCGAGGCGCTGGAAGTGGACAAGCGCTGGATCCGCCTGATGACGCAGCAGATCCAGATCGCCGAGGTGGAGATCGTCGCCTCGCTGGGCACGGCCAAGGTCAATTTCGACGAGATCCTCAATATGCGCGTGGGCGACATCATCCCGCTGACCATCCCGGAACTGCTGTCGGCCACGGTCGACGGCGTGCCGGTCATGGATTGCAGCTATGGCGTGATGAACGGACAATACGCGCTCAAGGTGGAGAAATTGCTGGCCAATGCCGATAACATCAAATAACACCGGCGCAACCGCTGCCGGCGACCGCAATACAGGAGAGAAGCATGTCGGATAATCAAGACGATACGATGGACGACGATCCGTGGGGCGCGGCCATTGCCGAGCAAGCCCAGGCGGAAGCGGCCGCGTTGGAGAAACAGCAGTCGCAGGCGGCCAGCGCCGCCGTGTTCACGGATTTTTCCAGCACCCCGAGCAAGACCGAGACCCATAACGATATCGACTTCATCCTCGATATCCCGGTCCAGCTGACGGTCGAACTGGGCCGCACCAAGATCGCCATCAAGAACCTGCTGCAATTGGCGCAGGGCTCGGTGGTCGAGCTCGACGGCCTGGCCGGCGAGCCGATGGACGTGCTGGTCAACGGCTGCCTGATCGCCCAGGGCGAGGTGGTGGTGGTGAACGACAAGTTCGGTATCCGCCTGACCGACATCATCACGCCGTCCGAACGCATCCGAAAACTCAATAAATGACACAGCGACTGACTTTAGCTCTGATCCTCGCGGCGGCCTTGGCCGCCGCGCCTGCAATGGCCCAGCGCAGCGTGTCGGGCACCATCGGCGGCCGGCATGTGGCCGCCTCGACGGCTGCCACCGCAGCGCCCCCCCCGGCAACGCCGGCCATCGCCCCGGCCAGCGCCGCGGCTGACGCTCCTGCGGCGCCGGCCCCGGCGGCCACGGCGTCCCCCGCCCCCGCCGGTCCGCTGGCGATGACCATCCCCACCCCGCAGGCGTCGGCCGCATCGGCCGGCGGCGGCCTGCTGCAAACCACCTTGGCGCTGATGTTCGTGCTGGCCCTGCTGGTCGGCCTGGCCTGGTTCCTGAAGCGCTACGGCCCCAGGAACTTCGGCGGCGGCAACAGCAACGTCAAGCTGGTCGGCGCGCTCAGCGTCGGTACGCGCGAGCGCATCCTGGTGGTGGAAGTGGGCGAACAATGGATCGTGGTCGGCGCCTCGCCGGGCCGCATGAACGCGCTGGCCACCATGCCGCGCCAGGAAAGCAGCGAGGCGGCCACCGCCGCCGCACTGCCGACCGCCAACTTCGCCGTATGGTTCAAACAAACGATAGACAAGCGCAATGGCAAATAAGCAGGCCGGCATCACCCCGGCCACGGCCGTCAAATCCCTGTTGATGCTGGCCGCGCTGGCGCTGCCGCTCGCGGCCGGCGCCGATTCCAGCATCGGCATCCCGGCCTTCAACGCCGCGCCGGCGCCGGGCGGCGGCACCAGCTACACGCTGCCGATCCAGACCATGCTGCTGATGACGGCGCTGACCTTCATCCCGGCGGCGCTGTTGTTGATGACCAGCTTCACCCGCATCATCATCGTGCTGTCGCTGCTGCGCCAGGCGCTGGGCACGCAGTCGGCGCCGCCCAACCAGGTGATGGTCGGGCTGGCGCTGTTCCTGACCCTGTTCGTCATGGGCCCCACGTTCGACAAGATCTACACCGAAGCCTACCTGCCGCTGCAGGAAAACAAGATCAACATGAGCGCGGCCATGGACAAGGGTGCGGCCCCATTAAAAACTTTCATGATGAGGCAAACCCGCCAGGCCGACCTGGCCTTGTTCGTCAAATTGTCGCGCAGCCCCGCGCTGCAGGGGCCGGAAGACGTGCCGCTGCGCATCCTGGTGCCCGCTTTCGTCACCAGCGAACTGAAAACCGCGTTCCAGATCGGCTTCGCCATCTTTATTCCATTTCTGATTATCGACATGGTGGTCGCCTCTGTACTGATGTCGATGGGGATGATGATGATGTCGCCGGCCGTGATCTCGCTGCCGTTCAAGCTGATGCTGTTCGTGCTGGTGGACGGATGGCAACTCTTGCTCGGTTCGCTGGCCCAGAGTTTTTACTAGGAGAGCGCCATGACACCGGAAAGTGTGATGACGATGGGCCGCCACGCGATGGAGGTGACCTTGATGATCGCCGCGCCGATGCTGCTGGTGGCGCTGATCATCGGCCTGGTGGTCAGCATCTTCCAGGCCGCCACCCAGATCAACGAGGCGACGCTGTCCTTCATCCCCAAGCTGGTCGGCATCTTCGTGGCGCTGGTGGTGGCCGGGCCGTGGATGCTGTCGGTCATGCTCGACTATATGCGCGAAGTGTTCGGCGGCATTCCCGGCCTGGTCGGCTAGAAATTTTGCCAAGATGCAATAATTTACTATTCAACAAGAAGTCGACTTAAAACAAGAAAGCTGATGCTCGGTGGAAATAAATAGGGAAAACGCCTCATGATTTCGTTCTCCACTGCCGATATCAATCTGTGGATCGCCGGTTTGCTGTGGCCGTTGACGCGCATCCTGGGCCTGCTGGCGGCGTCTCCGCTGTTCGGCAATTCCAGCGTGCCGGCCTCGGTCAAGCTCAGCCTGGGCGTGCTGCTGGCCATGGTGGTGGCGCCGGCCGTGCCCTTGCTGCCGGGCTCGGACCCGATGTCGCTGGCCGGGCTGCTGATCCTGGCGCAGGAAATGCTGATCGGGCTGGCGATGGGCTTCAGTATCCGCATCGTGTTTGCCGCGGTGGAGATGGCGGGAGAAATTTCCAGTCTGACCATGGGCCTGGGGTTCGCGACGTTTTTCGACCCCAACACCCAGGGCCGCTCCTCGGCGATCAGCCAGTTCCTGGCGCTGGTGGCGACCATGACGTTTTTGGCGGTGAACGCCCACCTGGTGCTGCTGTCGGTGCTGGTGGAAAGTTTTTACACGCTGCCGGTGTCGGCCTCGCCGGTCTACGGCGGCGGCTTCAAGCAGCTGGCCGACTGGGGCGGCACGATTTTCAGCACCGGTGTGCAGCTGTCGCTGCCCATCGTCGCAGCTTTACTGATTACCAACGTTGCGCTGGGCATCCTGACACGCGCGGCGCCGCAACTGAATTTGTTTGGCATCGGATTTCCGATTACTTTAGGTGTAGGTTTGCTGGTCATCGCCATGACGCTCCCGTACCTGGCGACGCCCGTGCAAAACCTGTTTTTGCAAGGCCTGGAACGCGCGCGGCTGATGCCGCGCACCTGGTCGCAGCGCCCTGGCGTGGTCTCACCGGCAAACTTGCCGGTTCGGCCTCCGGGGCCGCGCCCATAGCGAAATTCAATAGCCTAGCAGTGATTTTTGGTTTCCATGAGGCAATTATGCGCGTATCATGGAAGCTTCCCGGGAGAACAGAACAATGACTTCGATCGTTACGTATTTCACAACCGACCAGATCGTCAGCCTTACGGTTGCGCAGATCGGCCTGTTGACGACCGAAGACATGCAGGCGCTCAGCTCCGACCAGCTCGGCGTCATGAGTTCGGCCCAGGTGCGCGCCATCACCACCCGGCAACTGAACTACCTGAGCACCGACGCCCTGCCCGGCCTGACCACCGACAATGTCCCGCTGCTGACCCAGTCGCAGGTGGCCGCGCTCAACACCGACCTGATCACCGCGCTCGGCACCGACCAGCTGGTCGCCCTCAGCAGCCGCGAAATGCAGGCGCTGACCAGCGCCCAGCTCAACCTGTTGAGCTCGGACCAGATAGGCGCGCTGGAAACAGTCGACCTGCGCGCCCTGTCGACCGCCCAGCTGAGCGCGCTCGGCTCCGACCAGGTCGCCAGCCTGACCAGCGACCAGCTCGGCGCGTTGGCCAGCCAACAATTGCGCGCCTTCAGCACCAGCGCCGTGCAGGCCATCGCCACCGACCAGATCCAGTCGCTGTCCACCGCCCAGCTGGCGCAGCTGACCACCGGCCAGCTCAACGCCCTGACCCTGGACCAGCTGGCCGCCATCACCACCGACCAGATCGCCGCCCTGGGCTCGCTGCAACTGAGCAGGCTGTCGACCGCCTCGCTGGTCAACCTCAGCAGCGACCAGATCGCCGCGCTGGAAACCCGCGACCTGATCTGGCTCAACAGCGACCAGGTCGGCGCGCTGACCGCGCTGCAGCTGGCCGGCCTGGGCACCGACCAGTTGCACGCGCTGCGCAGCAATGAGATCGCGGCGCTGACCACCGACCAGCTGCCGGTGCTGAGCACCGACCAGCTCAACGCGCTCAGTTCGCTGGCCGCGCTCAACTCCGCCCAGATCGGCGTGCTGAGCACCGACCAGCTGACCTCGCTGACCACCAAGACCATCGCCGCCCTCGGCAGCGCGCAACTGGCGGCGCTCAGCGCCGAGCAGGCGCAGTCGCTCAACACCGACCAGATCGTCGCGCTGTCGACCGGCCAGGTGGCCGCCCTGAGCACCGACCTGCTGGTCGCGCTGACCACCGACCAGATGCTGGCGTTTGAGACGCGCGACATCCGCGTGCTCACCACCGTGCAGATCCGCGTGCTCGCCAGCGACCAGCTGGTGGCGCTGTCCACCGACCAGATCGCCGCGCTGAGCACCGCCGACGAGGCCGCGCTGCTGCCGGACCAGCTGGCGTCGCTGACCACCGACCAGATCGTCGCGCTGAAGACCCTCGCGCCGCTGCGCACGCTTCAAATACAGGCGCTGACCACCGACCAGCTGAGCGCACTGACCACCAAGACCATCGCCGCCCTCAGCAGCGCGCAACTGGCGGCGCTGAGCGCCGACCAGGTGCAAGCGCTGGGCAGCGACCAGATCATCGCGCTGACGGCGGCCCAGTACAGCGCCATGAGCAGCGCCATGCTCAACCTGCTCACCAGCGACCAGATCGGCCAGATCGAGACCCGCGACATCGCCGCCCTGCGCTCGGCGCAGATCGTGCGCCTGTCGACCGACCAGCTGGTGGTGCTGCTCACCGACCAGTTCGCCGCGCTGACGAGCAGCGCCGTCGGCGCCCTCAGCACCGACCAGATCAGCGTGCTCACCACCGACCAGCTGAACGCGCTGTCGACGCTGGCGGGCCTGGCGAGCCGCCAGATCAGCTCCTTCACCACCGACCAGATGGCGTCGCTGTCGACGCACAACCTGGCCACGCTGGCCACCGGCCAGCTGCGGGCGCTGAATTCGGACCAGATCCAGGCGCTGACCACCGACCAGATCGTCGCGCTGAGCGCCGCCCAGTTGCGCGGCTTGAACTCGGTCGCCATCGCCGCCCTCACCACCGACCAGATCGTCGCCATCGAGACCCGCGACATCGCCGGCCTCAACACCCAGCAAATCAACAAGCTGGGCACCGACCAGATCGCGGCGCTGTACACCGCCCAGATCTATGCGTTGAACTCGGCCGACACGGCGGCGCTGACCACCGACCAGGTGCAGGCGCTCAGCAGCGACCAGATCGACGCGCTGCGCTTCCTGACCGCGCTGACCACGCGCCAGATCCGCGCGCTCACCACCGACCAGATCGGCAGCATCACGGCCGCCGACCTGACCAGCCTGACCACCCGCCAGTTCACCGGCTTCACCAGCGACCAGCTGCAGGCGCTGACCACCGACCAGATCGTCGCGCTCAACAGCGCCCAGCTGATGGCGCTGAGCACCGGCGCGCTGGCCGCGCTGAGCACCGACGCCGTGGCGGCCATCGAGACGCGCGACATCCGCGCCCTGCGCACCGCCCAAATCGCCCACCTGAGCACCGACCAGGTGGCGGCGCTCACCCTGGCCCAGCTGGCCGCCTTCACCACCGGCGAAATCCGCGCCCTGACGCCGGACCAGCTGGCCGTGCTCAGCAGCGACCAGATCGGCGCGCTGTCAAGCCTGGGCCCGCTGGCGACCAAGCAGATCACCGCCCTCACCAGCGACCAGATCGCGCAGCTGACGCCGGCCGATTTCGCCTTGCTCGAAAGCAAACAAGTGGCCGTCCTCACCGCCGACCAGGCCGCCGCGATCAGCAGCGACCAGGTGCTGGCCATGTCGACCGCCCAGGTGCGCGCGCTGAGCACCAGCGCCATCGCCGCGCTCGGCCTGGACCGGATCGCCGCGCTGCGCAACGCCGACCTGGTGTCGCTGAGCACGCGCCAGCTGGCGGCGCTGACCACCGACCAGCTGGCGGCGCTGTCCACGCAGCAGCTGCGGGTCTTGACCACCGCCGAGATCGCCGCGCTGAGCGTCACCCAGATCGCCGGGCTGAACAGCGAGCAGATCGACGCCCTCGCCACCCTGAGCGCGCTGACCACCAAGCAGCTGGCCGCCTTCAGCAGCGACCAGCTGGCCACGCTGAGCCTGGCCGACCTGCGCACCCTCAGCACCAAGCAGATCGGCGCCCTCAGCACCGACCAGCTGGTGGCCCTGACCACCGACCAGATCCGCGGCATGATCGCGGCCCAGCTGCGCGGCATCGCCGCCGCCAATATGGCGGCGCTGAGCACCGACCAGATCGCCGCGCTGACGGGCACCGAGCTGGCCTCGCTGAGCACGCGCCAGCTGGTCAATCTGGGCAGCGACCAGATCGCCGCCCTGAGCGTGCTGCAGATCGGCGCCCTGACGACGCAGGAAATCGCCGCCCTCAGCTCCGACCAGAAGGCGGCGCTGAGCAGCGACCAGCTCGGCGCCCTCAGCTCGCTGGCCAGTTTCTCGACGGCCGCCATCGCCGCGCTCACGACCGACCAGATCGCCTCGCTGCCGCTGGCCATCCTGGCCGGCCTGTCCACGCGCCAGGTGGCCGCGCTGACCACCGACCAGATCGTCGCGCTGACGCTGGCCGAAATCGTCGCGCTGAGCACCGCCCAGTTCCGCGCCCTGAGCAGCGACCAGCTCGCCGCGCTGGGCTCCGACCAGGTGCAGGCCATCGAACTGGAGGACTTGCAGGCGCTGTCGACGCGCCAGATCACGGCGCTGACCACGCTCCAGCTGAGCGAACTGACGCCGACCCAGTTCGGCGCGCTGAGCACGCGCGACATCGCCAGCCTGAGCACGCGCCAGATCGCCGCCCTGTCGACCGACCAGGTGGCCAGCTTCGCCACGCTGGCGCCGCTGACGAGCAAGCAGATCGCCGCCCTCACCACCGACCAGATCGCCAGCCTGGCGCTGGACAAGATCGTCACCCTGAAGACCAGCCAGATCGCCGGCCTGACCAGCGCGCAAGTGGGCGCGCTCACCACCGACCAGATCGTCGCCCTCAGCACGGCCCAGGTGCGCAGCCTGAAGGCGGCCACGCTGGCCGCGCTGTCGACCGCGCAGATCGCCGCGATCGAAGAGGCCGACGTGGCCGCGCTGGCCACCCAGCAGATCACGGCGCTGTCGAGCGACCAGCTGGCGGCGCTGACGGCCGGCCAGTTCGCCGCCCTCAGCACGCGCACGCTGGCCAGCCTGACCACCCGCCAGGTGGCCAGCCTGGCGCTGACCCAGATCGACAGCCTGGGCTCGCTGGCGCCGCTGACGAGCGGCCAGATCAGGGCCCTCACCAGCGACCAGATCGCCAGCCTCGGTCTGGCGCAGATCGCCACGCTCAAGACCACCCAGCTCAACGCGCTGGCCAGCGGCCAGCTGCAGGCGCTCACCACCGACCAGATCGTCGCGCTGGAAACCAAACAGTTCCGCGGCCTCAGCACCGCCGCGCTGGCCGCGCTCAGTGTCGTCCAGGTCGCCGCCATCGAGCTGGCCGACATCGCCGCGCTCAAGACCAACCAGGTGGCCGCCCTGGGCACCGCCCAGGTCGCCGCGCTGACGCCGGCCCAGCTGGCCGCCTTCACCTCGCAGGAGATCGCCGCGCTGACCACGCGCCAGCTGGCCGCCCTCAGCACCGACCAGTTCGCCGCGCTGGGCAGCCTGGCCGGCCTCGCCACGCGCCAGATCAGCGGCCTGTCGAGCGACCAGATCATCGCGCTGACGCCGGACCAGATCGCCGCGTTCAAGACCGCCCAGATCGCCGCGTTCACCACCGCCCAGATCCGCTACCTGAGCAGCGACCAGATCCCGGTGCTCAGCACGGCCCAGCTGCGCGCGCTGTCCGCCGCCGTCATCGCCGCCCTCGCCACCGAACAGATCGCCGCGCTGACCGACAGCGAAGTGGCCGCGCTCAAGAGCAGCCAGCTGGTGGCGCTCGGCAGCGACCAGCTGGGCGCGCTGTCGCTGCAGCAGTGCAGCGTGCTCACCAGCGCTGAAATCGCCGCCCTGACGACCCGCCAGCTGAGCTACCTGAGCAGCGACCAGATCGACGCGCTGGCCAGCTTGACGGCGCTGACCACGCTGCAAGTGCGCTCCCTCAACAGCGACCAGCTGTCGGCGCTGACGGCGCAGCGCTTCGCCACGCTGAGCACCAAGCAAGTGGCGGCGCTGAGCAACGTCCAGGCGCCCGGCCTGAACAGCGACCAGATCATCGAACTGTCGACCGCGCAGATCCGCGCCCTCAGCGTCGCGCTGATCAAGGCCATGAGCACCGACCAGATCGTCGCCATCGAGGCGCTCGACCTGGCCGCCATGAGCAGCACCCAGCTGCGCGCCCTGAGCACCGACCAGATGCAGGCGCTGCTGACCGACCAGCTGCACGCGCTCGACGCGGCCGACATCGCCGCCTTCACACAGGCCCAGCTGGCCGTGCTCAGCAACGACCAGTCCGGCGCGCTGGGCAACCTGGCCGAGTATTCGACGCTGCAGATCGCCGCCATGTCGACCACCCGCATCGCCAACCTGTCGCTGCTCGACATCGACCTGCTGAGCACGCGCCAGATCGGCGCCCTGTCGTCGCTGCAGGCATCGGTGCTCACTAGCGACCAGATCATCGAACTGAGCGGCGCCCAGCTGGCCGCGCTCAGCGTGGCCGCGCTGGCCGGCCTGGACACCGACCAGATCGCCGCCATCGAGGCCGGCGACATCCCGCTGCTGAAGTCGGCGCAGCTGCAGGCGCTCAAGAGCGACCAGCTGCAAGCGCTCACCAGCGACCAGATCGGCGCGCTGACGAGCCGCGAGGTGGCGTCGCTGAAGGCGAACCAGGTGGCGCTGCTGACCACCGACCAACTGGTTAGCCTGGGCGCCATCGGCGGCATGACCACGGCGCAGATCCGCGCCCTGGGCTCCGACCAGCTGGCCGCCCTGCTGCCGGAGCAGATCGGCGCGCTGCGCACCGCCCAGATCGCCGCGTTGAGCAACATCCAGATCGTCAACCTGAGCAGCGACCAGATCATCGCGCTGAGCACGGCCGACATGCGGGCGCTGAGCACGCGCGTGCTGGCCGCCCTCACCACCGACCAGGTGGCCGCGATCGAGCTGGCCGACATCGCCGCCCTGCGCTCGGCGCAACTGGCGGCGCTGACCACCGACCAGATCGCCGCCGTCACCACCGACCAGATCGCCAGCCTGGCCACCGGCGCCATCGCCGCCCTGACGCCCAAGCAGGTGGCCGCGCTCACCACCGACCAGATCGTCAACCTGACGGCAGCGCAGTTCCGCGCGCTGTCGACCAAGACCATCGCCACCCTCAGCACCGACCAGTTCGTCGCGATCGAGCTGGCCGACCTGGCCATGTTGCGCAGCGGGCAGATCCGCGCGCTGACCTCCGACGAGCTGGTCAGCATGACCACCACCCAGCTGACCAACCTGAGCACCGCGCAAATCGCCGCCCTCAGCACCGCCCAGCTGAACTTCCTGACGGCCGACCAGTTCGTGCTGCTCGGCTCGCTGGGCACCCTGAACACCAACCAGGTCGCGACCCTCTCCACCGACCGCATCCAGGCGCTCAGCGACGATCAGCTCGGCGCGCTGAGCAGCAAGCAGCTGGCCGCGCTGAGCAGCCGCCAGCTGCAAGCCTTCACCACCCACCAGATCCAGCAACTGTCGCAGCTCCAGTGGCGCGCGCTGAGCACCGCGGCGCTGCGCGGCCTGTACAGCGACCAGCTGGCGGCGCTCGAGGCGGAAGACTTGGCCGGCCTGAAGACCAGCCAGATCGCCTCGCTGAGCACGCTGCAGATTTCGCTGCTCAGCGTGGAGCAGATCGGCCTGCTGACCACGGCCGAAGTGGCCGCGCTGACCAGCCTGCAGGCCAAGGCCCTGACCACCGACCAGCTCGCCGGCCTGGCCACCCTGGCCGGCCTGACCACCTTGCAGGTCGGCGCCCTGACCACCGACCAGCTGGTCTCGCTCAACGGCGACCAGCTGGCCACGCTGCGCACCGCGCAGATCAAGGCGCTGACCAAGACCCAGTTGCAGGCGATCGGCACCGACCAGCTGGCCGGCCTGAGCACCGCGCAAGTGCGCGCGCTGAGCGTGGCCGCGCTGGCCGGCCTGAGCACCGACCAGATCCAGGCGATCGAAGGGGAAGACATCGCCGCCCTCAGCAGCCTGCAACTGAATGCGCTGACCAAGACCCAGTTCTCGTCGCTGACGCTGGCCCAGGTCGGCAGCCTGGCGACCCAGCAGATCGCCAGGCTGAGCGCGGTCGACATCGCGGTCCTGAGCACCGAGCAGCTCAATATGCTCAGCACCCTGGGCGTGCTCAACGCAGGCCAGGTGGCGGCGCTCACCACCGACCAGCTCGGCGCCATCGACGTCGACCACTTCGCCACGCTGCGCTCGGCGCAGATCGCCGCGCTGTCGGCCAGGCAGATGGCGTTGCTGAGCACCGACCAGCTGGGCACGCTGAGCACGCAGCAGGCGCGCGGCCTGAACATGGCCACCCTGAGCACCGACCAGATCGTCTCGCTGAACATCGACGCGGTCGCCGCGCTGAGCTCGGCGCAGCTGGCCACGCTCAAGACCAACCAGCTCGGCGCGCTCACCGGCACCCAGTTCGCCGCGCTGTCGACCCGTTCGCTGGCCGGGCTGACGGTGACGCAGATCCGCGGCCTGGGCACCGACCAGCTCGCCGCGCTTGGTACGCTGAGCGCCTTCAAGCCGACCCAGATGGCCGGCCTCACCTCCGACCAGATCGTCGGCCTGTCGGTCGACATGATCAACGGCCTGCGCACCGCCCAGATCGCCGCGTTCGGCTCGACCCAGTCGCTGGGCCTGACCACGGCGCAGATCTCGTCGCTCGATCCGACCCTGGTGGCGGCGCTGTCGGCGAGCGCGCTCAACGCGCTCAACGCCGACCAGATCCACTCCCTCGACGGCAACGACATCGTCGCGCTGAAGACCGCGCAACTGTCGAGCCTGACGCCGACCACGATCGCCAACTTCAGCGCCGTCCAGGTGGCCGCTTTCACCACCGCGCAGATGCGCGCGCTCAAGGCGACCCAGATCAAGGCGCTGACCCTGGAGCAGATCGCCGCCCTGACCGTGACGGAAATCTCGGTGCTGGCCGCGACCCAGGTGTGCGCGCTGACCGCCGACCAGCACGCGGCGCTGACGGCCGAGCAACTGGCGGTGCTGCCGCTGGGCAGTCCGCTGATCCTCGACCTGAACAGCGACGGCATCCGCACGCTGGGCCTGGACGCCGGCGTCAAGTTCGACCTGTACGCCGACGGCGAACGCCTCAACACCGGCTGGGTTGGCCAGGGCGACGGCCTGCTCGCGCTGGACCGCAACCACGACGGCCAGATCAACGACGGCAGCGAGCTGTTCGGCACCGCCACCAACAGCAGCGGCGGCGGCAAGGCGCGGGACGGCTTCGCCGCGCTGGCCGAGCTGGACAGCAACCACGACGGCGTGGTCGACCGCAAGGATGGCCAGTTCGGCGACCTGCGCGTGTGGATTGACGCCAACGCGGACGGCGTCAGCCAGGGCGACGAGCTGAAGACGCTGGCTAGCCTGGGCATCGCCAGCCTGACGGTGGACGCCGTCAAGGTGAGCGAACTGGACAACAACAACTGGATCGGTTTGCGTTCCAGCTACACCGGCACCGACGGCACGGTGAGCCAGATGGCCGACGTCTGGTTCCTGGCCAGCCGGGCGGCGCAGGCGAGCGCGCTGACCCAGGCGATCAACGACTACGGCCAGCAGGCCGGGGTGGCGGATGGCGGCGGCAGCGCCGGCGGCCAGCTGACGCCGGCGGCGACGGCGACGGCATCCAGCCTGGCCGGCAAGGTCGCCGCGCTGGCCGGGCAGTTGCAGCACTACGACGCCACCACCAGCCTGAGCGGCAGCGCCTCGGCCGGCGAGCAAGACTGGTTCCGCAAGCAAAACAGCGCCGGCGGCATCCTGGCGGCCAAATAAGCCCGGGCTTCGTCCGCGCCGGCGGCGCCGGCTTCAGGTGATGTAGTTGAACAGCGACAGCCCGGACAGGCTCTTGAACGATTTCTGCGCCGCGTCCAGCGTGATCTGCTGCTGGGTGAACAGCGAGATCGCCTTGACCGTGTCGACCTCCTGCAAGTCCGACAGCGTGGTGGCGTACTGCAAGTTCAAATCGTCGCCCGAGCTGTCCAGGTAGTCCAGCTCCTTCAGGCGCGAACCCACCTCCGACTGGATCGACAGCAGGTTGTCGGTGGCGGCGTCGATATTCACGTGGGCCTGGTTGAGCTTGTTGTTCAGGCTGGCCTGCCCCGCCGCACCGTCGCCGGGCGCGCGCAAGGCGGCGATCAGGTCCGACACGGTGGTGAAGATCGATTGCTTGGTGCTGGGCTGGACCGTGAAGTTATCGAGATCGGCCGGGTCGCCCTTGACGTCGAACTGCACCCCGTCGAAGCTGATGTTCTGGCCGCTGACATAGGGCTGCGGCACGGCCGGCACCGGCGCCGCGGGCACCGGCTGGTTCAAGGTCAGGTCGGTCACGGTGTAGGTGGTGACCTTGGGGATGCCCGGCGTGGCCGGCACCACCTGGAAATCGATCTGGTACTTGTGGCCGGTCAGCTGGGTCGCATCCTTGACCGAGCCGGCGCTGATGATGCCGGAACCGCCGCGCGTGTAGTTGGCCGGATCGGCCAGCGTGGCAAACGTACCGTTGCCGGTCGCATTGTTTTCAAACACCGAGGAACCGGAATCGCTGATCGGCAGCTTGCGGGTCGAACCCACCTGCAGTTCGCGCTGGCCCTGGTCGCCCTGGTAGGCGGCGCCGGTGGCGGTCTGGGTGAACGGCAAGGTGGTCGACTTGTAGCCCGAGAACACATAGCCGCCGGTGCCGTCGGCGGTGTTGGCCTGGCCCAGCAGATCGGCCAGCCGGCCTTCCAGCTCGGTCGCCAGCGACTCGCGGTCCTTCTGCGTCATGCTGCCGTCGCCGGCGTTGACCGCCAGCGTCTTGACGTCCTGCAAGATCGCGGTGGAACTGGCCAGCGCCACCGTCTCCAGCGACAGCGTGCCCTTGGCGTTGGAGCGGTTGGTCACCAGCTGGGTGTTGATCGATTGCGACTGCGTCACTTCCAGCGCGCGCGCGGTGGCGATCGGATCGTCGGCGGCCGACAGGTTCTTGCGGCCGGTCGAGAGCTGCTGCTGGGTACGGGCGAGCGCGGTCTGCAGGGAGCTGATCTGCCCTACGCCGACGTCGTAGATCGTCTTGGAACTAATGCGCATGGACATGATCATTACCTAAGGTTGAGCAATACATCAAACAGGGTGCTGGCCACTTGCATGACCTTGCCGCTGGCCTGGTAGGCCTGCTGGTAGCGTAACAGATTTGCCGCCTCCTCATCGAGGTTCACACCGGACACGCTCTGCTGCTGGGCGGTGGCCTGGGCCACGGCGGCGTCGGCGGCCGAGCCGCTGATCTGCGCCTCGCGCGCCTTGTTGCCGACAAAGTTGACCATCTGCGCGTAGGTGGTCTGGTAGGTGGCGTTGCCGTTGTCGAGGATGTTCTTGGTTTGCAGGCCGGCCAGCAAGGCGCCGTTGCGGCTGTCGCCGACGCCGCTGACATTGGGGCCGATGGTGAACGTGTCGAGGTCGGCCGGGGTGCCGCTGATGCTGAAGTTGACGCCGCCGAAGCTGATCGCCGCGCCGTCGGTGTAGGGCACCGTCGGCGTGCCGGCCGGATACACGGTGGCCACGCCGTTGACCGTCACCGTCACGTCCTGCGCCGGCGGGAAGCCCGACAGCGAGCCCGTGGCCTTGTCGAAGCTCAGCGTGACCGGCGCGGCCAGCGCGTTGCCCGGCGTCAGGTAGTTGACGTCCACCGTGCCGGCGCTGATCTTGGCGTTGCCGGCGTTGGCGGTCGGCGCGGCGGTGGCGATCGGCGCCGCCAAGGCGATCTTGCTGCGGTCGCTGATGGCGACGCTGAACTGGTCGGCCGCGGTGTAGGTCGGCCGCACCAGGAAGTTGTCCTTGCTCACCGGCGCGCCGGTGACCGTGTAGTCGACGCCGTCGATGGTTTGCGGCACCGTCTGCGGGTAGGGGTTGATCTGCGTGATCTGGCCGTCGCTCAGGCGGGTGACGTTGAAATTGGTGCCGTCGTAGTCGACGCTGTAGTCGCTGGCGGTCAGCTTGCTGGCGTCGCTGACCACGGCGCTGACGTCGGCCGTGCTGACCGGCGAGTTGTGGCTGTTGACGCCGACATAGGCCTTGATCGGGTTGAAGAACGCCGTGCCGAGCGCGCCGTTCTGGTCCTGGCCCAGCACGTGCTGGGCGTTGAAGCTGACCGCCAGCCCGGCCGCCACCTGGCCCAGCGAGTTTTGCGCGCGGTCCATGGCGCCGTTGCGGAACGACACCAGCCCGCCCAGCTGGCCGCCGCTCAGCACGCTCTCCGGCAAGGCGCTGAAGACGCCGCTGTCGCTTTGATAGCCGACCGTCACGCGGCTGGCGTCGGTCGGCGAGTTCGAGGTCGCCAGCTGGAAGGCGGTGCCGCCCACCACCAGCGGCTGGCCCGTGCCGAACTCGACCGTCAAGGTGTTGTTGTCGCCGGGGATGACGGTGGTCTTGATCAGCTTGTTCAACTCGGTCAGCATCTGGTCGCGGTGGTCCAGCATGTCGTTGGGCGCCTTGCCGTCGGTGCTCAGGCCGGCGATGGTCTTGTTGATCGCGGCCAGCTGGGTGGCGTAGGAATTGATTTCGCCGACATTGGACGTGATCTGGCCGTTGACGCCGGAAGCGATCTCCGACAGCCGGGCGCTCAGGCCCTGGAAGCGCGACGCCAGCGACGACGCGGTCGACAGCATGGCCTGGCGCGACGCGGCCGAGGCCGGATTCGAGGTGGCGTCCTGCACGCCGTTGAAGAAGTCCTGCAGGGCCGGCGACAGGCCGGCGGTGGGGTCGGCCAACAGGTTGTCGATCTGGCTGATCTGCTTGGTGTAGGCGTCCAGCGAGGCCTGGTTGGACTCGGCGTTGCGCAGCTGCACCGCCAGGAAGTTGTCGTAGTAGCGGCGCACCGCCGTCACCTCGGTGCCGGTGCCGACGAAGCCGAAGCCCTGGTCCAGGGTCGCGGTATCGGACTGGATCGCCGCCTGGCGGCTGTATCCAACCACGCCGGCGTTGGTGATGTTGTTGCCGGTGGTCGACAGACCTACCTGGGCTGCCAACAAACCGCTTTTGCCGATACTGAGAAGACTGGACATAATGTTTTTACTCTATTTGTAGATGGTAACGGCAGTTCGCCGCCAAACTTGATGAAATAGCCCGCTCAGCCCGCCAGCGAACGCGTGATGATGCTGGTCAGCTTGTTCGCATAATTCGGATCGGTGGCGTAGCCGGCCTTCTGCAAGCCGTGGGCGAAGCTGCTGGCGTCGCCCGCGCTGGCCAGCACTTTTTCGTAGCGTGGATTGCTGGCCAACAGCTTGGCGTAATCCTTGAAACTGTCGCTGTAGCTGTCGTAGGCGCGGAAACGCTCGACCCTGGTGTGCGCCTTGCCGTTGACGTATTCGGTGGTGGTGGCCTCGACCACCTTGCCCTTCCAGCCGCCGCCGGCCTTGATGCCGAACAGGTTGTGGCTGTTGCTGCCGTCGCGGCCCTTGATCTCGCGCTTGCCCCAGCCGCTCTCCAGCGCCGCCTGGCCCAGCATGAACTTGGCCGGAATGCCGGTGGCGCGGCTGGCTTCCTCGGCGTCCGCGCCGAGCTTTTGCTGGAAGCTGCGCACGTGCGGCGCCTGGCTGCCCCGGTTGATGTTGGTGGCGGGAACCGCGCTGTGGTCGTCGACCGAGCCCGCCGCGCCGGCGCTGCCGGGGCCGCCTGCGGCCGCGATCGCGCGCTGCAGCTTGGCGTCCATCAGGCTCGACAGGCCGCCGAAGCTGCCGCCGTTGGCGCCGCTGCTGGCATCGCCGGCCTCGTTGCCGATCGCCAGCGCCTTCTGGTCGGCGGCCTTGGACAGCTGGCGTATCAGCATGTCCGACAGGCCGATGCCCTGCTTGGCGATATTCTGGCTGGTCTGCTGGTCCAGCATGGTGGTGAACATCTTGGACTGCTGGCTGTCCATCATGCCGTCCTGCGGCGTCGCCTCACGCATGCTCTTCATCATCATGTTGACGAACATGGCTTCGAACTGCGTGGCGGCGGTCTTCAAGGCCTCCGGGCTGCCGGCCTTGGCCGACTGGCGCAGGCTGCCCATGTCCTTGAGGTCGAGGGCGAACTTGCTGCTCAGGTCGTTGGATGTGTTCGCCTTGGGAATTGGGCTCGTCATGATGGGCCTCGCTTAGATGATTTCCAGCTCGGCGCGCAGCGAACCCGCCGCCTTCATCGCCTGCAAAATGGCCAGCAGATCCTGGGGCGTGGCGCCGATCGCGTTGAGCGCCTTGACCACCTCGGCCAGCGAGGCGCCGCCCTTGACCAACATCACCTTGCCGCTGGCGGCCTTGATGCCCACCTGCTGGTTGGGCGCGACCACGGTGCGCCCGCCCGACAGCGGATTGGGCTGGCTGATCTGCGGATCGGCGCTCACCGAGATCGACAGGTTGCCGTGCGAGATGGCGCAGGTGTCGAGCGTGACGGCGCGGTTCATCACCACCGAGCCGGTGCGGGCGTTCATGATGACCTTGGCCGGCTGCTCGGCCGGGTTGACCTGCATCTCCTGCAAGCTGCCGATGAAGCTGACGCGCTGGTCGCTGCTGCTGGGCGACTGCACGCGGATCACACGGCTGTCGAGCGCGTAGGCGATGCCGGAACCGTATTTGTCGTTGATCGCCTCGACCACGCGGCTGGCCGTGGCGAAGTCGGCGGTGTTCAATTCCAGCTTGATGAAGTTGCCCTCGCCCAGGGTCGAGGCGACCGCGCGCTCGACCGTGGCGCCGGCCGAGATCCTGCCCACGCTGAGGTGGTTGACGGTCAGCGAGCTGCCGCCCGCGCCGCCGGCGGCGACGCCGACGCCGCCCACCAGCACATTGCCCTGGGCCATGCCGTAGACCTGGCCGTCGGCGCCCTTGAGCGGCGTCATCAGCAAGGTGCCGCCGCGCAGGCTCTTGGCGTTGCCCATCGACGAGACCGTGATGTCGAGCGTCTGGCCCGGCTGCGCGAACGGCGGCAGCGACGCCGTCACCATCACGGCGGCGACGTTCTTCAATTGCAGCGAGGTGCCCTGCGGCAGGTTCACGCCCAGCTGTTGCAGCATCGAGACCACGCTCTGCACGGTGAACGGGGTCTGCGTGGTCTGGTCGCCGCTGCCGTCGAGGCCGACGACCAGGCCGTAGCCGATCAGCTGGTTATGCCGCACGCCGGCGATGCTGACCAGGTCGCGCAAGTGCTCGGCGTGGGCCGGCGCCGCCAGCAGCGAGGCCGCCACCAGCGACAGCGCGGCCAGCCTGCGTGCGCCCCGCATGAATGAGAGAGTGCTGTCCATGGTCGCCATCAGAAAGGTAACAGGCTTTGGAAGAAGCGCGAGGCCATCGACGTCATCTCGGCACGGTCGAGCTGGCTGTTGGTGCGGTACTCGACCTTGGCGTCGGCCACGGCGGTCGACTGCACGGTGTTGCCGGTGGCGATGTTGTCGGGATTGATCATGCCGGAGAAGCGGATGAATTCCACGCCCTTGTTCATCGCCACCTGCTTCTCGCCGGCCACGATCAGGTTGCCGTTGGCCAGCACCTCGACCACGGTCACGCCCATGGTGCCGGTGAAGGTGTTGCTGGCCGATTGGTTGTCGCCGTCGGCGTACTTGCTGGCGTTGCTGGCGGCCAAGGTGGCGCCGAAGGTCGATTGCAGCGGATGCGGCACGCTGGCGCTGACGCTGCCGGACTTGTTGCCCGAGCTGGCGCCGGCTTTCACGGCCGAGGTTTTCTCGGTGATGAGCAGGGTCAGCACATCGCCCACCTGGCGCGCGCGGCGGTCTTCGAAGATCGGCCGGAAGGCGGCGTTCTGGTAGATCGCACCGTTGGTCGGCGCCGCCTGCAGCTGGGCGCTGGTCAGCGGACGGGCCGTCATCGGCATCTGCACGATGGAGGTCGGGGTCGTCATGCAGCCGCTCAGGGCGGCCGCTGCGGCAACGATGGTGATGGCGGATTTCATAATCAGTATCCTTGCAAAAGCGTTACATCTGCGACAGCTTGGCCAGCATCTGGTCGGAGGTGGTGATGGCCTTCGAGTTGATCTCATAGGCGCGCTGGGTCTGGATCATATTGACCATCTCCTCGACCACGTTGACGTTCGAGGTTTCCACGTAGCCTTGCAGGATCACGCCGGTGCCGTTGGTGCCGGGGGTGTTGGTCTGCGCGTTGCCGGACGCGCCGGTTTCCACGTACAGGTTCTCGCCCTTCGACTCCAGCCCGGTCGGGTTGATGAAGGTCGACAACTGGACGCTGCCGATCTGCTGCGGCGCCACCTGGCCCGGCAGCGTGACCGAGACGGTGCCGTCGCGGCCGACGGTGATCGATTGCGCGGTGATCGGGATGGTGATGGCCGGCTGCAGCACGAAGCCGCTGGAGGTGACCATCTGGCCGTTGTTGTCGCGCTGGAAGGAGCCGTCGCGGGTGTAGGCGGTGGTGCCGTCCGGCAGCAGCACGTTGAAGAAGCCATTGCCGTTGACCATCAGGTCCTTGTCGTTGCCGGTCGACTGCGGATTGCCCTGGGTGTGCACCCGTTCGATCGCCACCGGCCGCACGCCGGTGCCGAGCTGCATGCCCGACGGCAGGTTGGTCTGCTGCGACGACTGGCCGCCAGGCTGGCGGATGTTCTGGTACAGCAGATCCTCGAACACCGCACGCGACTTCTTGAAGCCGTTGGTGCTGACGTTGGCCAGGTTGTTGGACGTGACGTCGAGCGCGGTCTGTTGCGCTTCCATGCCAGTCTTGGCGATCCACAGTGAACGTATCATGATGCTTCTCCGGTTGCTCGGATGGGAGCCGTCAAAAGCGACAGCTACTCATCCCACGCCACCATTATGCGGGAGAGGGCATCAACTCAAAGCGAGGATCTGGGTGGCTTTTGCGGCGTTATTCTCGGCGTTCTTCAGCAAACTCATTTGCATCTCGAACTGCCTCGCCAGGCTGATCATGTTGACCATGGAGTCGACCGGATTGACATTGCTGCCCTCCAGCGCGCCATCGACCACGCGCACCGCCGGGTCGTTCTCGGCCGGCGTGCCGCTGATTTGGCGGAACAGGCCGTCGTCGCCGCGCACCAGGCCCTTGGGGTCCGGGTTGACCAGCTTGATCCGGCCCAGCACATTGGCCGGGCCGGGCTTGAAGTCGGTGGAGATGGTGCTGACGGTGCCGTCGCCGGCCACCGCCACCGTGGTGTCGGGCGGGATGGCGATCGGGCCGCCGTCGCCCACCAAGGTCTGGCCGCTGGTGGTTTGCAGCAGGCCGTTCTCGCTGACCTTCAGGCTGCCGTTGCGGGTGTAGGCTTCCGAACCGTCGGCCGACTGCACCGCGATCCAGCCCTGGTCGCGCAGCGCGATGTCGAGCGCGCGGCCGGTGGTCTGGATCGGGCCGGCCCGCATGTCGGCGCCGACCGTCGAGTTGACCACGAAGGCGCGGGTCTGCAGGCCGTCCGACACCACCGGCACCGCCCGGAACGTATCGAGCTGCGCGCGGAAGCCGGTGGTGGTGGCGTTGGACAGGTTGTTGGCAACGGTGGCTTGCTGATCCATCACGTGCCGCGCACCCGTCATCGCGGTATAAACCAGGCGGTCCATGGCTATCTCCCCTTATCGGAGCGCATTAACGCAGATTCACCAGGGTTTGCAGCACCGAATCCTCGGTCTTGATGGTCTGCGCATTGGCCTGGTAGACGCGCTGCGCGGTGATCATGTTGACCAGTTCGGCCGTCAGGTCGACGTTCGACACTTCGACCGAGCTGGCGCGCAAGGAACCCATCGAGCCGGCGTTCGGCACCCCGACCTGCGGCGTGCCCGAAGCCGAGCTTTCCGCCCAGGCGTTGTTGCCCAGCGGGGTCAGGCCGTCGACGCTGGCGAAGTTGGCCATGGCGATCTGGCCCATCGGGCGCGATTTGCCGTTGCTGTACTGCCCCAGGATCACGCCGTTTTCATCGATGGCGTAACGCTGCCACGAGCCGGCCGAATAACCGTTCTGCACCGAACCGAGGTCGTTGGTGACGCTGCCGTACTGGGTGGTCTTGTCGAACGTGGTGGCGACCGTCATCGGCTGCTGGGCGCCGGTGTCCGGGAAGATCGGCAGCTGGATATTGAACGGCAGCGTTTGCGGCGTCGGCACCATCAGGGCCATCGCCTCAGGGTCCAGCACGCCGGTTTTGCTGAACAGCAGCGTGCCAGCCTTGACGGCCGGCACGGTGATGGCGGCAGCCAGCTTGGCGTTGATCTGGTCAGGGGTCATGCCGGTGATCTGGCCGCTGGCGGTCGGGTCGAGGGCGGTGAAGGCGGCGGTGAGCGCGTCGAGCTGCGCCTGCGAGGCGACGGCCGGCGGCAGCTGGGCGGCGGCCGTCATCGAGTCATAGGCCGTTTGCGCATAGGCGGAGGCGGCCCCGGCGATGGCGGCCGGATCCGGCGGCGTGGCGCGCACCGCATCGTTGTACGCCAGGCGCGCGGCGCTCACCGTGGGGTCGATGTTGATCGCGGCGGCCACGCCGGCCGAGACGATTTCCTTGTTGTCGGCCGCCGCGTACACGTCCCAGGTGTTGGCGTCGGTCTTGACGTAGTAGGTCGTCATGATGTGGGAGGTGCCCAGGCTGTCGAACACGTTCAGCACGGTCTGCTTGTTGTAGCTGGTCGGGTCGCCGGCGTCGAACGGGATCGTGGCCGGCACCTTCTCGGCCGAGCTCAGGTTCAGCTGGAAGTTGGCGGTGGTCGTTTGCACCGGCGTCAGGTCGGACTTGTCCAAGGTCAGCGGGGTTGGCGCACCGAGCTGGATCACGCCGGCCGCGTTCGACAGATAGCCGGTCAGCTGCGCGCCCTGGGCGTTGATCAGCGTGTGGGTGTTATCTTCGTGGAACTGGCCGTTGCGCGAGTACTGCACCGCGCCGTTGACCACTTCGCGGAAGAAGCCGCCGCCGTTGATCGAGATGTCCAGCGGGTTGTTGCTGGTCTCGATATTGCCCTGCGTGAATTGCTGGGCCAGCTTGGCCGTCGTCACACCGATGCCGGGATTGTTGCCCGACACGCCGTTCAGCGAGTTCGCGTACAGGTCGGCGAACTGCGCCTGCGAGCCCTTGAAGCCAACCGTGCTGGCGTTGGCGATGTTGTTGCCGATGACGTCCAGCGATTTGGATGCTGCGTTCAGGCCGCTAAGTCCTTGTTGGAACATGGTATTCCCCTATGCTAGGTGTGACGTGTGAACTGCGTTACAAAACTTCCTTGACATCGGACATGGCGAACTGTCCGAGCGAGGTATTCAATTTGACGCCGCCGCTGCCGGTCGACACGCTGGCCACGGCCGCCAGCTGCAGCGCGGTCGCATCGGTCAGCGTCTTGCCGGCGCTCACCGCCTTGACGGTGAAGGTGTAGCTGCCGGCCGGCGCGGCGGTCTTGGCGTCGGTGCTGCCGTCCCAGGTGATCGGGTAGGTGCCGACGTCGGTGCTCTTCATGCTCATGGTGCGCACCGTGGCGCCGCTCTGGTCCTGGATAGCAATCGTCACGCTCTCGGCCGGCGAGGCCAGGTCGACCCCGAACACGCTGCTGCTGCTGCTCTTGCCGTCGCTGTCGGTGCTGGTCGACAGCTCGACGCCGGCGCCCTTGACCAGCACGCCCTTGCCGATCAGATTGGTCGCGGTCAGCGATTGCGACGCGGCCTGGTCGGTGCGCAGCGATTCCAGCGTGGCGTTGACCTTGTTGATGCCGGTCACCGTCGACAGCTGGGCCAGCTGGCTGGTCATGGCGGCGTTGTCCATCGGGTTCAGCGGGTCCTGGTTCTTCAGCTGCGTGACCAGCAGCTTCATGAACTTGTCCTGGTCGGCGCCGATGTCGTCGGTGGACTTGCTGCTGGTGGTGTTGGTGGTGTTGACCGGGGCCGCAACGGGCGTGTCGATCACTGAGCTGATAGTCATGATTGCCTCTTAAAAATTACTGGCCGATGGTCAGGGTCTTGAGCAGCAGCGTCTTGGCCGCGTTCATGGTCTCGACGTTGGTCTGGTAGGAACGCGAGGCCGACAGCATGTTGACCATCTCGTCCACCACGTTCACATTGGGCATGGTCACATAGCCCTTGTCGTCCGCCATCGGATGCTTGGGGTCGTACATCTGCTTCATCGGCGACTGGTCTTCCACCACCTGCTTGACCCGCACCCCGGTCGCGGCGCCGCCGTCGGCCGGCGTGGTCGCCTCGAACACCACCTGGCGCGCGCGGTAGGCCTCGCCGCTGGCGCTGGTGGCGCTGTCGGCATTGGCCAGGTTGGAGGCGACCACGTTGAGCCGCTGCGCCTGGGCGCTCATGGCCGAACCTGAAACATTGAAAATATTAAACAGCGACATGATCAGTTACCTCCCTGTATCGCCGCCATCATGTTCTTGATCTGGGCGTTGATTGCGGTGATGCCGGCCTCGTAGCGGATGGCGTTGTCGGCGAACTGGTTGCGTTCGACGTCCATGTCGACCGTGTTGCCGTCGACCGCGCCCTGCACCACGCCGCGGTACAGCAGCGGCGTGCCGTCCGCCATCGTGGTGCCGTCTTGTTGAGGGTTGGGGTAATGCTTGCTGGCGGTGGTCTTGAGCGTGGCGTTCGCGCCTGGGCTGGCCTTGTCCAGCGCGGCCCGCATGGCGCTGGAGAAATCGATGTCGCGTGCCTTGTAGTTAGGCGTATCGCCGTTGGCGATATTCGAGGCGAGCACGCTCTGCCGCTGGGAGCGCAGCCCCAGCGCGGCTTCGTTGAAGCGCAGATAATCGTCGAGTTTCCCAACCATGACAGCTCCCAGTGGACGTACTTGTTATGACAGGATCGATGATACGGAGTTGCCCCCGGCAACCATCGAGCGATAAGCAAGCGCTTTTCGGTCCTATTCAAGGCTTCAAGTCCAGGCCGCCAGACTATGATGGCAATATTGAAGGGGAATCTCACACCATGAAACGACTGCTCATCACCGCCGCCCTGCTGGCCCTGCTGCCGGCGGCCCAGGCCCAGGCTCAGCAAGCCGCGCCCCTGCGCCAGGACGCGGCCGCGCTCAAGCGCAGCGTCGAACAGTTCCTGCAAGTACAAAGCGGCGGCCTGCCCGGCCAGGTCACGGTCGCCGTCGGCGCCATCGATCCACGCATGAACCTGGCCGCCTGCCCCAATCCGCAAGCCTTCTTCATGCCCGGCGCGCGCGCCTGGGGCAAGACCACGGTCGGCGTGCGCTGCGTGGCGCCGGCCGCCTGGACCATCTATATCCAGGCCACCGTCAGCGTGGTCGGCGACTACATCGCCAGCGCCGCGCCGCTGGCCCAGGGCCAGGCCATCGAGGCCGGCCAGCTGGTGATCCTGAAGGGCGATCTGACAACATTGCCGGCCGGGATAGCCACCGACATGGGCCAGGTGATCGGCCGCAGCACCAATGTCTCACTGCCGCCGGGCACGCCGCTGCGGCTCGACACGCTGCGCAGCAAGCCGGTGGTGCAGTCCGGCCAGCTGGTGCGGCTCGTTTCCAGCGGCAACGGTTTCAGCGTGTCGGCCGAGGCGCGCGCCATGAGTACGGCGGGCGACGGCCAGGTAGTCCAGGTAAAAACTTCCGGTGGACAACAAATCACGGGAATCGCCAAGGCAGGCGGGCTGGTGGAGGTGGCGTTTTGATCGAACGCCAGGGATCTTGAGGCACGGCAACGCTAAAGTTTTGGCCCAAGCCGCCGTTACATACTCAGATCCCGGAGTTTCGTACTCCTACCAGAGAAGGATAGCGCTGTGAAAATTAACGATACATTGAAGAGCACGACCGGCTTGCCGTCGTCGACGCCGGCTTCTACCTCGACTGCGCGCGGCGCGGACAAGGCGGCAGCCCCGGCGACGCCGGCGACCTCCGACAATGTGCGCCTGTCGCCGCAAGGCCAGGCATTGGCGGCCAGTGCGGCCGGCGGCGCCAGCACGGTGTTCGACACTAAAAAAGTCGAGCGCATCAAGCTGGCCATTGCCGACGGCCAGTTCCAGGTCAACTCGGAAAAAGTAGCGGATGGCTTGCTGGATACAGTCAAGGATCTGCTGCACTCTCGCAAACGATAGGTCTACCATGTCAACCGCTACCCCGCTGAACAGCCTGCGCGAAGAAGAACACATCATGACGACCCTGCTGGGCGTTTTGCGGCAGGAGCAGCAACACCTGGTGGCGGCGGAAATCGACGGCCTGACGGCGGTCACCACCAAGAAATCGGCACTGGTCACGCAGATGACCCTGTTGTCGGCCCAGCGCCACCGCGCCCTGGGCAAGGCCGGCTACCCGGCCGAGGAAGCCGGCATGGATGCCTGGGTTGCCGCCAGCGGCGCCGACGCCGCCGAAGCCGCCGTTCTGTGGCAGGCGCTGCAGCACCATGCGCGCGAAGCCAAGGAGCTGAACCGCATCAACGGCATGCTGATCAACAAGCAGATGAACCACACGCAAGGCGCGCTGCAAGCGCTGCGTCCGCAATCGGCGGGCGCCGACAACTTCTACGGCCCTGGCGGCCTGCCCACTTCCCTGCCCCGCAGCCGCGGCTTCCTGGCCGGCTGATCCAGATTTATTGCTGAGCCGGCGCCGGCGTCGGCACTTCCGTCACCGTATCCGGGATACCGGACAAGATCGTGACCGCCACGCGGCGATTGCGCGCGCGGCCGATCGGGTTGTCGTTCGGCGCCACCGGCACGTTCGAGCTGAAGCCCACCGCCGTCAGCCGTTCCGGCGCCACGCCGGCGTCGATGAACAGCCGCACCACGCTGCTGGCGCGCACCGCCGACAATTCCCAGTTGGACGGGAACAGCGCGTTGCGGATCGGCTGGTTGTCGGTGTGGCCTTCGACCTGCACCTTGTGGTCGTCGTTTTTCAGCAGGCCGGCGACGGCGCGCAGCGCCTCGGTCGATTCGCTGGTCAGGCGCGCGTCGCCCGGATCGAACAGCACCGAGGCGTTGATCTCGACGCTGACGCCGCGGCTGTTTTGCGTGACCCGCACCTTGCCCTCCTTGACCAGCGGCGCCAAGGTGGACAGCAGGTCCTGCGCCAGCTTGGTCATCTGGGTTTTTTCCTTGCGCAGCAGTTCGGCGTGGCGCCGCAGGTTGGGATTGGGGATGGGCAGGTTGGGCACTTCGGTGTTGACCGGCTTGGCCGAACCGGCGCCGCCGAAGGCGTCGCCCAGCGCCACCGACAGCACCTTGTAGCGGCCGATATTGACCACCGAAATCGCGTACATGACGACGAAGAAGGCGAACAGCAAGGTGATGAAGTCGGCGTAGGAGATCAGCCAGCGCTCGTGGTTCTCCGGTTCGTCGTCGAACTTCCTGCGGGCGCGCCGGTTCTGCATGTCAGTGTTCCCGCATCAGCGTGGCGATGCGCTCGTCGATGACGCGCGTGTGGTCGCCGGTGGCGATGTCGTAGAACACGGCGGCGGCGATTTCCTGCTGGTGCACGGCCTGCGTGACGATGGCCTTGAGCTTGTTGGCGATCGGGTAGAACAACAGGTTGGCCAGGCCGACGCCGTAAATGGTCGACACGAAGGCCACCGCGATGCCGGAACCGAGCTTGCTCGGATCGGACAGGTTTTCCATCACGTGGATCAGGCCCAGCACCGCGCCCAGGATGCCGATGGTGGGCGAATAGCCGGCCGCCGATTCCCAGATGCGCACCGCCTGGCGTTCTTCGGTTTCGTAGGCGGTGATCTCGGTGTCGAGGATCTGGCGCAGCTTGTCGGGATTGATGCCGTCGACGATCAGGCGCAGGCCCTTGGTGTTGAACTTGTCCTTGGAGGCGAGCATATAGCGCTCCAGCGACAGCAGGCCGTCGCGGCGCGCCGCCAGGTTCCAGGCGTTGATGTCGCGCGCCAGCAGCACGCGGGTGTCGGCCGGCGGCGCGAACACCAGGCGCAGCATGCGCAGGCCGCGCACGAAGGTGCGGAACTTGGTCTGCAACAGCACCGCGCCGAAGGTGCCGACCACGACGATCGCGAATGCGGCCGGCTGCAGCAGCGAGGATAACTTTCCCCCCTCCAGGGTCTGGCCGACGACGATGCCGGCCAGCGCCAGCAGCACCCCGGCTACGCTGGCCCAGTCCAAGACCGCTCCCGAAGTGAGGCGCGCAACCGTGCCACGGCCTGCGTATGCAGCTGCGATACGCGCGATTCCGATACGCCCATGACGGCGCCGATTTCTTTCAAGTTGAGCTCCTCTTCATAGTACAGCCCCATCAGGATTTTTTCGCGCGGCGGCAACGCGTCGATGGCGTCGATCACGGCCTGGCGGAAGTCGCCGTCCAGCAGCGAGCGCAGCGGATCGCTCTCCTCGTCCGAGCAGTAACGGTCGAGGAAGCTGTCGTTGCCGTCGTCGTCGTGAAAATCTTCGTAGTACACCAGCTGGTGGCCGCCGCCGTCGGACAGCATGTCCTGGTAGTCGGACAGCGACAGCTTGAGCATCTTGGCCACTTCCGACTCGGTCGGCGGATGGCCCAGGCGCTGCTGCAGCGTGCTCATCGCGGTTTCGATCTTGCGCATGTTCTGGCGCATCGAGCGCGGCAGCCAGTCGCTGTTGCGCAGCTCGTCGAGCATGGCGCCGCGGATGCGCAGCACGGCGTAGGTTTCGAACTGGGCGCCATGGGTGTCCTCGTAACGGCTGATGGCGTCGAGCAGGCCGATCATCCCGGCTTGCACCAGATCGTCGACTTCGACGCTGGGCGGCAGTTTCGCCTTCATGTGGTGGGCCAAGCGCTTCACCAACGGCATATGCTCCGTCAGCAAAGAATCCTTGTCCACTTTCCCTTTGACCGTGTACATAGCCTGTTTATTATTGATTAAGCGCTAAAATTATGATGCTCCCTTAACGGAAAGATGGCGAGCCGGCCAGCGCGAAGCGCCCCGCCAGTTGACGAAACGCGACCGAAGCCCCGGCCAGCGGAAACGCATCGACCACCGCACGCCCCAAGCGTGCCGCGCGTTGCAGGTATTCATCCGCCGGCACCGATCCCATCGAAACGAGGTTCACCGCCAGGTATCGGCTTGCTGCCTGTGCCATATTATCGTATACCACCTTTGCTTCCGATTCGGAAGCCCCGGTGACCAGGATTCCAAACGGCCGCCGGCCGAGCTCCTGGTTCAGGCGCTTGATCATACTGTACGCGGCCTTGATTGAGGTAGCGCTATTCGATACCTGCACCACGATTTCCGAGCTGGCCATGACCGGCACCGGGAAGGCCACGCCGTCGAACTCGCCGTCGACGATGACGATGCCGGTCTGCTTGGCCAGCACGTCGAAGGCCTTGGCCAGGCGGCGCGTCTCGTCCGGGCCGCTGCGCGCCACGCCGCGTGTCATCGACGCCACAGCGAAGCCTTGCGGCACCTGGTGGATCACCTGGTTCAGCGCGCACTCCTGGCGCGCCACGTCGAGCAGGCTGGCGCCGCCGTCCACGCCCAGGCGGGTGGCCACGCCGTGGGCGCTGGCGCAGGCGTCCACCAGCAGCACGTCGTTGCCGGCGCGCGCCAGCGAGGCGCCCAGGTTGACCAGCATGGCGCCCTTGTCGTCCTGCGGCGTGGCCGACAGGAAGGTGACGATGCGGGGCTGGGGCCCCGCCAGCATGCGGCGCAGTCCCTCCGCCTGGTCGAAATCGAAATTAGCCAAGATGCACCTCGCGCATTGCTTGCTGGGTCTGGCCGTTGCTCATCAACAGGGGCAGTTCAGCGTCCAGGTATTGGGTGTTGACCACATCGCGTTTCAGCTTGAAGGCGCGGTCGATCAGGTAGGCCGGGTCGGCCAGGTGCAGGTCTTCCGGCACGCGCTGGCCGTTCGACACGTAGAACAAATTGAGTTTCTGGCGGATCACCACATCGAGCACGTTGCCGATCGCGGCCGCTTCGTCCAGCTTGGTCATGATGCAGCCGGCCAGGCCACTGCCCTGGTAGGCGCGCACCACTTCGTTCAGGGTTTCCTGGGTGGCCGTGGCGTTCAGGCACAGCAGGCGCTTGACGTCGGCGCCGGCGCCCTGCAGCATCGAGACCTGTTCCGTCACCATCTGGTCGCGCTGGCTGACGCCGACCGTGTCGATCAGCACCGTGTGCTTGTTCTTCAGTTCTTTGAGGGCGATGCGCAGGTCAGCTTCGTCCTTGACCGAGTGCACCATCACGCCGAGGATCTTGCCGTAGATGCGCAGCTGCTCGTGGGCGCCGATGCGGTAGGCGTCGGTGGTGATCAGGGCCAGCTTGTCCGGGCCGTGGCGCATCACGCAGCGCGCGGCCAGCTTGGCGGTGCTGGTGGTCTTGCCGACGCCGGTCGGGCCGACCAGCGCGAACACGCCGCCCTGCTCGATCAGCGCGTCTTCGTTGGCCATGGTCTGCAGGTTGCGGGTCAGGACGTTCTTGATCCAGCGCAGGCTGTCGGCGGCGTCGCGGTTGGCCGGCAGTTTTTCGATCAGGTAGCGCGCCAGGCTGGCAGAGAAACCGGCCGCCAGCATCTCGCGCAGCACCACGGTCTTCTGCGGCTCGCGCGCCTGCGTGGTGCCCCACGAGATTTCGGCCAACTGGGTTTCCATCATGCCGCGCATGGCGCGGATTTCGCTCATCATGCCCTGCATTTCGGCGGCGGCGTTCTGCTTGGCGCTGGCGACGGCGGCGCTGACCATGGCGGCGATCTGGTCGACGTCCAGCGCGGCCTGGACCGGAGCCTTGGCCGGCGCAACGGCGGCGGCCTTGGTGACGCTGGCGAACGACGAGGCCGACGCCACCACGCGGCGCACCGGTTGCGCTGGCAGGGTGGCTGGCGCCGGGGCCGGGGCTGGGCGATGGGATTCGAAACGCGGCTCCAGACGCTGATCGGCACGGCCTTGCGGCAGGGCGTTGCCCAGGTCGAGCGACGGCGCCGGCTCGGCCATCGGCGAGTGCGGCGCCGGCATGGCCAGCGAGGCGGCATCGTCGTTGGCCAGGGCGAGGATTTCAACGCCGCCATCGGCCTGGCGGTTGGACAGGATCACGGCATCGGGGCCGAGCGATTCGCGCACTTTGCGCAGCGCCTCGCGGGATGTCGGTGCGGTAAATTTTTTGACGTTCATGGCCGGCTCTCAGGAATCTAAGTCAAGCAGTGCGTCTTCCGGATGAGACGCCTTTACTCTGACAGTGCCATTATTGACGATGCACTCTGGAAACGATCCGAGGAACAGGGGGGCAAATGGGCCGCATTTCGCCATTGCGGCCGAGGCGGCTTAGCTGTCGTGGAAAACCTCGTCCAGCGAGGTGGCGCCAACGTAGTTTTTGGCCCACGCCGACAACTGCGGCAAATCAGCCTCCTGCAGTCGCGCGCAGACGGCGGCATCGAGCTCGCCGAAGCGTTGGCGTAACAACTCGGTCAGCAGCGCGGACTGTCCTTCTTGCCGTCCTTCTTGCCGTCCTTCTTGCCGTCCTTCCTGCCGTCCTTCCTGCCGTCCTTCCTGCCGTCCTTCTTCCAATCCGTGCTTGCGCCATTGCTCCATGCAAAGGCGTTCCATCGAAGATATGTAAGGCATGGCGCACCTCCTTTCCAATTGCAAAGCCACATAGGTCAACCGAAGCTCCAACGCCTGCGGCAGGCGCATGATCCAGTCGATCACCCGATACAAATTGATGATACGCCGCTTGTCCCAATTACGCTGATACAGAAGTTTGGTGAGCCGCAGTTTGGCGATGCGCCGGCGATGGGGATTGCCCCTGGTCTGGCGCGCCTGCAAATGCGCCAGCGTCACCAATGCAAAGGGATTTTCGTGCTGCTGCAACTCATCAAGGCGTTCAGCAAGGTCCAACAGTTTGACGACAGGGAATTCAATCCCCATCGTGCAGCCAAGCAAACGGTAACTAAACGACGAAGGCCGCCAACGCTTGCCGCCGTCAGTCAGCAACGCCAGGCTGGCCACCGCGCGGCGGTAACGATCATAGACGCGATAGTTGTAGATAAACATACGTTCCGCGAAGTCCCTATCGCGCCACCCCTGCACTTCCAGATGCAACAGCACCCAACGCTCACCGCCGTCATGCAGATACACGGACACCAGCTTATCGAGCAGGCGTTTGCCCAGCTCGGCATCGCTGCTTAGCGCCGCCAATTCCTGATCGAGAAAAGTATGCGGCCGCGACCAGTCAATCGCGGCATGCGCAAGAGGAAAATAGAAGGCCATGAATTCGGGAAAGTGGTGCGTGACCGCTTCCTTCCATGGCGTGTCGAAATCGTCGTCATCCATACGAGCAGTCTAGGCCGCCCGCATGGATGCATCCGCGATTCGCTCAAACTCAGGCCGGCTGCTGGCCCACCAGCGCCGTCACGCGGATGGTCTTGGTCTCCGGGATCTCCGCGTGCGACAGCACCTTCAGCTGCGGCAAGGCGCGGCGCAGGAAGCGCGACAGCAAGGCCCGCAGCGGGCCCGGCACCAGCAGCACCGGCGTCAAGCCCAGCGCCTCCTGCTGCTGCGCCGCCGCCTGCGCCTGCTGGGCGATGGTATCGGCCAGCCCCGGCTCGATGCCGGCGCCGTCCGGACCGCTGGCCGCCAGCGCCTGCATCAGCAGACGTTCCAGGCGGTTATCCAGGGTCATCACCGACAACTCGCTGGCGCCGGGGAACAGCTGCTGCACGATGGCGCGTCCCAGCGCGATGCGCACCAGCGCCGTCAGGTCGCCCGGGTCCTGCGTGTGCACGGCGTGCTCGGCCAGTGTCTCGATGATGGAGCGCATGTCGCGGATATGCACGCCTTCCATCAGCAGGTTCTGCAGCACCTTCTGCAGGGTCGACAGCGAGACCATCTTCGGCACCAGGTCTTCCACCAGCTTGGGCGCATCCTTGCCCAGGTGGTCCAGCAGCGACTGCACTTCGGCCCGGCCCAGCAGCTCGGAGGCATGGGTGGTGATCAAGTGATTCAGGTGGGTCGCCACCACGGTGCCGGCGTCGACCACGGTGTAGCCCATGCCCTGCGCCTGGTCGCGCAGATTGGCGTCGATCCAGGTGGCAGGCAGGCCGAAGGCCGGATCGGTGGTCGTCATGCCCGGCAAGGTGCCGCTGGCCATGCCCGGATTGATCGCCAGGAACTGGCCGTTGAAGGCCTCGCCCATGCCCACCTCCACGCCCTTGAGCGTGATGCGGTAGGCCGACGGCTTCAATTCCAGGTTGTCGCGGATGTGCACCGGCGGCGCCAGGAAGCCCACCTCCTGCGCGAACTTCTTGCGGATGCCCTTGATGCGCTTGAGCAACTCGCCGCCCTGGGTCTTGTCCACCAGCGGGATCAGGCGATAGCCTACTTCCAGGCCCAGCGTATCGACCGGCATGATGTCCTGCCAGCTGGCCTCCTCCTGCTCCGGCGCGGCGGCCGGCGACGCCGCCGCTTCGGCCGCCGCCACTTCGGCGATCTTGCCCTCTTCCGCCTTGCGCGTCATCATGTAGGCCGAACCGGCCAGCACGCCTGCCAGCAGCAGGAACACCAGATTGGGCATGCCGGGGATCAGGCCCATGCCGCCGATGATGGCGGCGGTAATGTAGAGCACCTGCGGCTTGGCGAACAACTGCCCCACCACCTGGGTGCCGATGTCCTGCTCGCTGGCCACGCGCGACACCACGATACCGGCCGCGGTCGAAATCACCAGCGACGGAATCTGCGCCACCAGGCCGTCACCGATGGCCAGCAAGGTGTAGTTCTTGAGCGCGTCGGCGAAGCTCAGGTCGTGCTGCAGCAGGCCGACCAGCAGGCCGCCGACCACGTTGATCACCGTCACCAGGATGCCGGCCACGGCGTCGCCGCGCACGTATTTGCTGGCGCCGTCCATGGCGCCGTAGAATTCCGCTTCCTGCGCCACTTCGCTGCGGCGCTTGCGGGCGTCGGCCTCGCCGATCAGGCCGGCGTTGAGGTCGGCGTCGATCGCCATCTGCTTGCCCGGCATCGCATCCAGGGCGAAACGCGCGCCCACCTCGGCGATACGGCCCGCACCCTTGGTCACCACGGTGAAGTTAATGATCGTCAGAATAATGAACACCACGATACCGACCGTGTAGTTGCCGCCGATCAGGAAGTGGCCGAAGGCCTCGATCACCTTGCCGGCGGCGTCGGGACCGTTGTGGCCCTCGGTCAGCACCACCCGGGTCGAGGCCACGTTCAGCGACAGGCGCAGCATGGTCGACACCAGCAGGATGGTCGGGAAGGCCATGAAGTCCAGCGGCTTGACCGTGTACAGGCTGGTCAGCAGCACGATCACCGCCAGCGCGATGTTGAAGCTGAAGAAAATGTCGAGCACGAAGGCCGGCAGCGGCAGCACCATCATCGCCAGCAGCATGATGATCAGGATAGGCGCGGCCAGGCTGCTCTTGTTGCGGCTGTTGGCCAGGCCTTGCAGCCATGGCGGCAGTTTCAGGTTGCTCAGGGCGTTCATGCGGGTGCTCCGTTATTCAAGTCGGGTTTCTTTTTTTGCGACGCCGGGTTGAGCGGATCGAGCTCAGGCGGCACATCGAGTGTCTTCGGTACATCCGGGCGGTTGCCGTCGCCCTTGCTGAACAGGCGCAGCTGGAACACATAGGCCAGCACTTCGGCCACCGCCGAGTACAGCGCCTCCGGAATCTCGTCGCCGATCTCGGTGTGCTTGTGCAGCGCGCGCGCCAGCGCCGGCGCCTCCAGCATGATCACCTTGTGCTCCCTGGCGATCTCGCGGATCTTGGCCGCCACCTCGTCGCTGCCCTTGGCCACCACCTTCGGCGCGCCGCGCATGCCGTCGCTGTACTTCAGCGCCACCGCGTAGTGGGTCGGGTTGGTCACCACCACGTCGGCGGTCGGCACGTCGGCCATCATGCGGCGCTTGGCCATCTCGCGTTGCAGCTGGCGGATCTTGGCCTTGATTTGCGGGTTGCCGTCGGATTCCTTGGATTCCTGGATCAGCTCCTGGCGGGTCATCTTCAGCTTGTTCGCGTAGTGCCACATCTGGTAAGGGCCGTCGATGGCGGCGATCAGGCCGAGCGCGCCGACGATGAACAAAAAGCTGCTGCCCAGCATATTGAGGGTGTGCGCCATGCCCAGCTTGAGCGGCTCGACCGCCAGGCCGATCACGGCGTCCTTCTGCTTCATCACCACCAGCCAGGCCACCATGCCGACCACCAGCGCCTTGGCCACCGCCTTGAACAGCTCGACCAGCGAATTGGACGAGAACATGTTGCCGAGGCCGTTGGCGGGATTGAGTTTGTTGAAATTGGGGGCGACCGCCTTGCCGCTGAACAGCCAGCCGCCCACCAGCAGCGGCGACGCCAGCGCGACGATCATCACCGCGATGCCCAGCGGCAGGCAGGCGAGCATCACCCGCACCACGTCGACGCCGATGCGGTTGAGCAGGATGTCGGCATCGAAGATTTGTTCCTGGGTCAGGCTCAGGCCGGACACCAGGGCGGCGTTGAGCTGGCGCACCAGCCCGTCGCCGGTCATCCACAGGCCGGCGCCGGCCGCCATCAGCACGGTGAACGTCGCCACTTCCCGCGAACGGGGGACGTCGCCCTCTTCACGCGCCTGCTCGAGGCGCTTCGCTGACGCCGGTTCGGTCTTTTCTGCGTCGCTGTCTTCTGCCATGGAATCTGCCTGCTGCGGGGTTTATCTCGACCGTGCCATTATCGGCCGCGGCAAGGCCGGGCCATCGCCCGAATACGGCGGTATTTCCGGCCCTGCTCGTAGATTCCTTACGGCAATTTCCGCCCGCCCGGCTCGGCGATCGCCTGCTTGACGGCCTGCTCGATGGCGCCAAACACGGATTTGCCGTCGGCGCCCAGCATTTCGATGCGGATGGTGTCGCCGAACGCCATGTAGGGCGTGAGCGGCGCGCCGCCGGCGATGGTCTCCAGGCAGCGCTGCTCGGCGATGCAGGAATAGCCGCGCCTGGCGTCCTTGTTGGACACCGTGCCCGAGCCGATGATGGACCCGGCCCGCACATTGCGCGACTTGGCCAGGTGGGCGATCAGCTGCGGGAAGTTGAACACCATATCGACGCCGGCCTGCGGCTTGCCGACCAGCTTGCCGTTCCAGGTCGACAGCAGCGGCAGGTGGACCTTGCCGCCCTTCCAGGCGTCGCCCAGCTCGTCCGGCGTGACCGCCACCGGCGAGAAGCTGGTGGCCGGCTTGGACTGGACAAAGCCGAAGCCCTTGGCCAGCTCGTCCGGGATCAGCTTGCGCAGCGACACATCGTTGACCAGCATCAGCAGGCGGATGCGCTGGTGCGCCTGGTCCGGCGTCGCGCCCATGCTCACGTCGTCGGTGACGACCGCCACTTCGGCCTCGAAATCGATGCCCCACTCCTCGTGGCACAGTGCGATGTCGTCGTGGGGGCCGAGGAAATCGTCGCTGCCGCCCTGGTACATCAGCGGATCTTCCCAGAACGACGGCGGCAGCTCGGCGCCGCGCGCCTTGCGCACCAGCTCGACGTGGTTGACGTAGGCCGAGCCGTCGGCCCACTGGAAGGCGCGCGGCAGCGGCGCCATGCAGTTCTCCGGCGCGAACTCGACGCTGCGGCGGGCGCGGCCCTGGTTCAGTTCCTGGTAGATGGCGTCGAGCTGCGGCGCGATGAAGCTCCAGTCGTCCAGCGCGCGCTGCAGGGTGCGCGCCACGCCGTCGGCCAGCTGCGCGGTTTTCAGGTCGCGCGACACCACCATCAGCTGGCCGTCGCGGGTGCCGTCCCTCAGCGTTGCCAGCTTCATGCGACGGGCGCCAACAATGCCAGTTGTTCCGCCGTCAAATAGCACCACTCGCCCTCGGCGATGCCCAGCGCCTCCAGCGTCAGCGCGCCGATGGCGGAGCGATGCAGGGCGCTGCAATGGTTGCCGGCGGCCGCCAGCATGCGCTTGACCTGGTGGTACTTGCCCTGCTCCAGCACGATTTCCAGCTGGTGCTCGCCGCGCTTGACGCAGGTTTGCGCCGCCAGCGGCGCCGGCTCGTCGTGCAGCTGCACGCCGGACAGCAATTGCGCCACCAGCTCGTCGGTGACGGGCTCCTGGGTGGTGGCCTGGTAAATCTTCGGCACGTGGCGCTTGGGCGACGATTGCGCGTGGATGAACGGGCCGTCGTCCGACATCAGCAGCATGCCGGTGGTGTCGTGGTCGAGGCGGCCGACCGGCTGCACTTCGCGCCAGCTGAACTGCTCGGGCAGCAGCGTCAGCACGCCGGGGTGGTGGCTGGGCTTGCGCGAACATTCGAAATTGGCCGGCTTGTTGAGCGCGATATACAGGTGCTCGCGGTAGACCCACTCCTCGTCGAAGATGGTCAGCACCAGGCCATCGGTCTCGATGCCGGCTTTGTAGTTGTCGTGCACGACCCCGCCAATGCTGACTTCGCCATCCTCGATGAGGGAGCGGCAATACTTGCGGGTGCCATAACCCTGCGATTGCAGGATGCGGTCTAGGGATAGTTTACTCATGGCCGGATTTTACAGGATGGCGATGGCAGCGGGAAGGCGTAAATTGTTGCGTTGCAGCATACATTCTAGATAGTGATCAACCTTGATACATATCAAGTCCCGCGCCAATCCCGTTGATAAACTGAAATTGCACTAGGAATCCGCCTAGCGCATTAGGAATGCTCAGCAGGACTTACCATGTCAACCTTACCTACCGTTACGACAGCGGCGCAAGAACAGGCCGCCATGCACAGAACCGAACTGCTGCTGGCGCGCTGCCGCAGCTGCCCACCGGCGGACGCCGCGCCAGCCGGCGCACTGGAACAGTGGCATGCCGTCCAGCAAGCACAGTTCCTGGCCTGGCTGGACGCCGGCGGCTTCGCGCAAAGCGACGCCGCAATTGAAAACAGCGGCATTGCGCCGCTGTTTTCAGCCCCATTACAGGACTCTTTACGAGGAATCGAAATTCTCTCTACTCCGCATCAATGATGCAGCTGAGTAGTTCCATCAACTTGAACAAGATCGTGCTGACAACAAGATAAACTGTTTATATCGGCCTCCCTTGGAAAGAACTACAACACCACTATAGTCCACTGGGTCGGATATGCAAGCATGAATAAGGCTGGATTGATAATGTTAATCGCTAGTCCAGTGATGCGATCACTGCGCCTAACGGCCAGCCTGCCTCCCCGCCCGCCTAGCGCAGGCTGGGCTTGACGTTATCCAGCGCCGACTTGACCGCGCCCGCGCCCATGGCCGCGCCGAATTTCTTCAGCACGCGTTCCGGCAAGCCTTCATGCTCGGTGTAGTCGATGATGTCTTCCGCCTTGACCACGTCGCGCGCCACGCTGTCGACCGTGCCGAAGGCGTCGGCCAGGCCCATGTCGATGGATTTGGCGCCGGTCCAGAACAGGCCGGAGAACATTTCCGGGGTTTCCTTGAGGCGCTTGCCGCGGCCGCTGCGCACCACCTGGATGAACTGCTGGTGGATCTCGTCGAGCATGGTCTGCGCGTATTGCCTGTGCTTTTCGGTCAGCGGACTGAACGGGTCCATGAAGCCCTTGTTCTCGCCGGCGGTCAGCAGGCGGCGCTCGACGCCGACTTTCTCCATGACGCCGGTGAAGCCGAAGCCGTCCATCAGCACGCCGATCGAGCCGATGATGCTGGCCTTGTTGACGTAAATGCGGTCGGCGCCGGCGGCGATGTAGTAGCAGCCGGAGGCGCAGATTTCATCGACCACCACGTACAGCGGCTTGGCCGGATAGCCCTTGCGCAGGCGCACCATCTCGTCGACGATTATGCCGGCTTGCACCGGGCTGCCGCCTGGACTATTGATGTGCATCACCACCGCCACCGAGCCGCTGTCGGAAAACGCCTTGTTCAGCGCGGGTATCACCACCGAGGCGGCGCCGCTGCCCTCGGACTCGATCGCGCCTTCGATCTCGATCAGCGCCGTGTGGCGGCCCAGGGTTTCCTCCGAGCCGGTCCAGCTGATGTCCAGGTAGGCGCTCAGCCCGACCACGATCACCAGCAAGGTCACGGCCTTGAAGAAGATGCCCCAGCGGCGCGCCGCCTTCTGCTCCTTGAGCGTGGCAAACACCAGCTTTTCCAGCACCTCGCGCTCCCAATTGGACGCGGTGACCGTTGCATTGACCGGCGCAGGGGGCGCCGATGCCGGTTTTTCGGCGCTGTTACCGCCATTTTCACTAGTGTTATCGCTCATAGTTCTCGTTTAAGGTCAGTCAGGCGCGCGCCGGGCGCACGTAGTCATCCGGTTGCCAGAAAATCTGCTGATCGCGCTCTACGACGCTGATCGGGCGCAAACGTCCGCCTTTGCATGGCCCGCCGGCGCAGAAACCGCTTTCCGGCGCATAGATCGCGCCGTGGGTGGAGCACATCAGGTACAGCCCGCTGGACTCGAAGAACTCGCCTTCGGCCCAGTCCAGTTCGATCGGCACGTGGGCGCAACGGTTCAGGTAGGCATACGCCTTGCCGCCGTAGCGCACCACGAAACCGGTGCCGTCGTCGCCACCGGCGGTCACCAGGAAGCGCACGCCCTTGCCGCCCTCCAGCACGGCGTCGGCGGCGCAGATCAGGATATCTTCGTCGGCCATTATGCGTGCTCGCTCAGCCATTGATGCAGCTCGGCCACCGTGGCGGCCGAGTACAGCGGCTTGCAGGCGGCCAGCTGGTCGACCGGATGCGCGCCATACTGCACCGCGATGGCGGACGCGCCGGCATTGTTCGCCATCAGCAGGTCATGCGAAGTATCGCCGATCATCACGGTACGGCGCATATCCTGGCCCAACTCCCGCGTCAATTCCTGCAACATGGCGGGATGCGGCTTGGAGAAGGTTTCATCGGCGCAACGGGTGGCGTCAAACATGGACAATAGCTTGACGTCGTTCATGGCGCGGTTCAGGCCGACCCGGCTCTTGCCTGTGGCCACCGCCAGGAAATAGCCGTTCTGCGACAGTTCCGTCAGCAGGTCGTGCACGCCGGGGAACAGGGTCAACTCGTGGTCGCGCGACAGGAAGTGATAGCGGTAACGCTCCACCATGCGCGGATAATACGCTGGATCGATCTCCGGCAACACCGCCTGCATGGCTTCATGCAGGCCGAGGCCGATCACATGGGCGGCAAGGTCGTCGCGGGGAATCGGCAGGGACAAGTCCCTGGCCGCCGCCTGGATGCACTTCACGATGGTTGACGTTGAATCCATCAACGTTCCATCCCAATCGAAGACGATTAAATCAAATTGCTTTCTTGCCATGTGTTCCGGCCTGCTACCGCGGGCCGGCTCCTTCAATAATATTTGCGATTAGTTAAGTGGTTTCCCCAAGCTTACCAAGAATCGCTCACATTCGGCGGCCAATGGCGCGTTCAGCGTCATGATTTTGCCGGAATCTGGATGGGTAAAGGTAATCTGATGGGCGTGCAGGAACATGCGCTTGAGCGCGCCGCGCGTGGCGTCGGCCTTCAACAAAACGCGGTTCAGGGCGAAATCGCCGTATTTGTCGTCACCCAGGATGGCGAAGCCGGAAGATGCCAGATGGACACGGATCTGGTGGGTGCGTCCGGTCTTCAGTTCGGCTTCCAGCAGGGCGTAGTCCTTGAATTTCTTCAGCAGCGAGAACACCGTGTGCGACGGCATGCCTTCGGCCTGCACCGCCACGCGGCGCTCGCCGTCGGCCGTGGTGTATTTGTGCAGCGGCAGCTTGACGTGCTGGCGCGCATTCTTCCAGTCGCCCGCCACCATCGTCAGGTAGCGCTTGTCGGTATGGCCGTCGCGCATCTGTTCGTGCAGGTTGGTCAGCGCCGAACGTTTCTTCGCCAGCAACAGCAAACCGGAGGTGTCGCGGTCCAACCGGTGCACCAGCTCCAGGAACTTGGCGTCCGGACGCGCAGCGCGCAACTGCTCGATCACGCCGAAGGACACGCCGGAACCGCCGTGCACGGCCACGCCGGCCGGCTTGTCGATCACCAGCAGCTGGGCATCCTCGAAAATCACCTTGAATTCGGCGGCCGGCACGTGGGTGGTGTCGGCCTTCTCGGCGATGCGGATCGGTGGAATACGGACGACATCGCCCTGTACCAGACGGTACAGCTGATCGATGCGCCCCTTGTTAACCCGCACCTCCCCCGAACGCAGAATGCGGTAGACGTGGCTCTTCGGCACGCCTTTGCAAATGCGCAACAGGTAGTTGTCGATACGCTGGCCGGCTTCTTCTTCAGTAATGGTGACGAATTGCGCTTGGAGCGGAACGTCCTGGGGTGTTGAAGGTGGGATAACATCTTTTTGTTGCTTCATTTGCTCTGTCTTCCCAGAAATCTCTCTAAGTCCTTCATTTTGAATATATAATTGTTAGCGCTGTGGCTCAATCTGCGGCAGGTGTAAGAATAAAAGCATATTTTACACAGGGGCGTCTCCACTGGCCTCGCCAAATTGCAAATTCAGAGGAAAAAATGTATACGCACCACCCCTGCAGGCATCAAGGTTGCACCGTTGTTGTAATCGGATGTCGGCAGGGATGCTGAATTAATATGGTTGGATTGTAAGGATAAAGTCCGGCCAGCTCGGTCTAGTGTCGAGCTGGCCGGTTGATGAAGTTGATAACGCTTGCCGTTTTCGCCAAACCCCATGCTTTGCTGCAAGCTCGACGGAAGGCTGAAACAAGCCTGGTTACCGAAGTTGCAATACTTGTAGTATGTAAGCCTGGTCAGGATTTGGCTCTCAACGACGTTGCTCACCGCCTGCATTTCTCTGCCGTCTTTCAGAGGCCGCATGGATGAGTTGTAGGTGATGCGAGCACTCGGCATGTCGATCGACCTCTCAGCGCCCAGTTGCGGCCGCATCGCGGATGTTTTCGTTCGCGTTGCTGCGTCGCACAGGATGGGCATACCCACCGCAATCACATTAATTCTCGCGTATATCCCTGTACCACGCTGCCTCGGTCCTAAGAAACCGAGCGGCACAGAGATGACCTACGGGTCGCGGAGTTAATAAAAATGAAACGCATGTTGTTTAATGCTACGCAGCAAGAAGAATTGCGCGTAGCGATCGTCGACGGTCAGAAACTGATCGATATCGACATCGAAACCGCCGGCCGCGAACAGCGCAAATCCAACATCTACAAGGGCGTGATCACCCGCATCGAGCCGTCGCTGGAAGCTTGCTTCGTCAGCTACGGCGAAGATCGCCACGGTTTCCTGCCGTTCAAGGAAGTCGCGCGCACTTACTTCCGTGAAGGTGTGGATGTCCGTACCGCCTCCGTCAAGGAAGCGCTGCGCGAGGGCCAGGAAATCATGGTCCAGGTCGAAAAGGAAGAGCGCGGCAACAAGGGCGCCGCCCTGACCTCCTTCGTCTCGCTGGCCGGCCGCTACCTGGTGCTGATGCCGAACAACCCGCGTGGTGGTGGTGTATCGCGCCGCGTCGAAGGTGAAGAGCGCCAGGAACTGCGCGAAACCATGGACAAGCTGGACCTGCCGCCAGGCATGTCGGTGATTGCCCGTACCGCAGGCATCGGCCGCAACGTCGACGAACTGCAGTGGGACTTGAACTACCTGATGCAACTGTGGCGCGCGATCGAAGGCGCCGGCAAGTCGGCCTCCGGCGCCTTCCTGATCTACCAGGAATCGTCGCTGGTGATCCGCGCCATCCGCGATTACTTCCAGCCTGACATCGGCGAAATCCTGATCGACACCGACGACATCTACGAACAGGCTCACCAGTTCATGAGCCACGTGATGCCGGACATGGTGCACCGCGTGAAGCGCTACAGCGACGACGTGCCGCTGTTCTCGCGCTTCCAGATCGAGCACCAGATCGAAACGGCCTACTCGCGCACCGTGCCGCTGCCATCGGGCGGCGCCATCGTCATCGACCACACCGAAGCGCTGGTGTCGGTCGACGTCAACTCGGCCCGCGCCACCCGCGGTTCGGACATCGAGACCACCGCCTTCAACACCAACTGCGAAGCCGCCGAAGAAGTGGCCCGCCAGCTGCGCCTGCGCGATCTGGGCGGCCTGATCGTGATCGACTTCATCGACATGGAAGTGGCCAAGAACCAGCGCGAAGTCGAACAGCGCCTGAAAGACGCGCTGCACCACGACCGCGCCCGCGTCCAGATGGGCAAGATTTCCCGCTTCGGCCTGATGGAACTGTCGCGCCAGCGCCTGCGTCCTTCGCTGTCCGAGGGTTCGCACGTGACCTGCCCGCGCTGCTCCGGCACCGGCCATATCCGCGACACCGAATCGTCGGCCCTGCAAGTGCTGCGCATCATCCAGGAAGAGGCGATGAAGGAAAACTCGGCCACCATCCACGTGCAGGTTCCGGTGGACGTGGCGGCCTTCCTGCTGAACGAAAAACGCGGCGAAGTGCTGAAGATCGAGACCCGCCACCGCATCAGCATCATCCTGGTGCCGAACAAGCACCTGGAAACCCCGCACTACAAACTCGAGCGCATCAAGCACGACGATCCGCGTCTGGAAGAAAGCCAGGCGAGCTACTCGCTGGCCGAGCAAGCCGAAACCGACATGGCCTACAGCAAGCGCCAGAAGGAAGAAGCCAAGCCGCGCCAGGAAGCCATGGTCAAGACCATCACCCCTGACCAGCCGGCACCGCTGGTCGAGCGCAAGCCGACCGAAACCGTCATCAAGCCGGCGCCGGCCCCGGTGCCGGCACCGGCCGAGCAAGGTTTCTTCGCCAAGCTGTTCAGCTTCCTGAGCCCGAAACCGGCGCCGACGGCCCTGCCGCAGCAGCCGACCATCGTGGTCAAGGCGCCGTCCGGCGACCGTGGCGACCGCAACGCGCGTGGCCCACGTGGCCGCAACCGTAACGGCAAGGGCGCAGGCCGCGACGAGCGCGAACCGGGGGCAGCCCGTCCGGCGGCGGACGAAGCGAAGGCGGTCGACGCCAACGGCCGTCCGGCACGCCCACCGCGTCCACCGCGCGAGCCGCGCGAACCGCGTGAAAACCAGGCAGCGGAAGGCCAGGCGCCACGCGAACGCGCAGAGCGTCCGGAACGTGCAGAACGTGCCGAGCGCACGCCGCGTCCTCCGCGTGAACCACGCGGCGAAAAAGCCCCGGTCGAAGCCAAGGTTGAAGAGTTGGCGCTGAACGTAGTCGTGCCGTCGACCGGCCCGGTGGCCGAAGCCACGACCAGCATCCTGAAAACCGTGCCGAGCACCGGTCCGGAAGGCGATGAAAACGAAGCAGCGGTGGACGGTGAGGAACCGCGCCGCCGTCGCCGTCGTGGTGGCCGCAACCGTAATCGTCGCGACCGTGACGGCACCGAAGGTGTGGAAGGCGCGGAAGGCCAGGAATCGGCCGCGGGTGAAGCTGGTGAGCAAGGCGAGCAGATCGCGCTGAGCTTCAGCGCACCAGCCGCCGAGGCAGCAGTTGCTCCGGCAGCAGTCGCAGTGGAAGCGCCGGCCGTGGAAGCAACGGCCGTGGTTGAGCCAGTCGCCGCCGCGCCAGTGGTTGCCGAAGCACCGGCCGCCGAGCCAGTCGTCGCGGCAGTCGTGACGGCGGAACCGGCGCCAGTGGTTGAAACGCCTGCCGTTGTTGCGGCGCCCGTGGTCGAAGCTGCGCCAGTCGTCGCCGAGCCAGTAGCTGTTGTAGTGGAAGCACCGGCGGCGCCAGTCGTCGCGGAAGCGCCGGCCGTGGTGGTGGAAGTTGCCGCACCAGTCGTGGTGGAAGCCGCGCCGGTCGCAGCTGCTCCTGCTCCTGCTCCTGCTCCTGCTCCTGCTCCTGCTCCAACGCCAGCCCCTGCTCCAGCGGCAGCGCCCGTGGTTGCCGAGCCAGTTGCTGCGGTCGCCGCAGCGGCTGCACCGGTCGCAGCGCCTGCACCTGCGCCGGTCGCGCCATCGGCCCCGATCGACCTGCAAGCAGTGCTCGGTTCCGCCGGCCTGACGCTGGCAGCCACCGATCCAGCCAAGCTGCGCGCTGCGCAGGAAGCAGCCGCCAACGCCGTAGCACCGGCCCGCGTTCCACGCGAACGCAAGCCGCTGCCGCCGCAAAATGACGAGCCGCTGGTCCAGGTGGACACCCGCCGCTAATCGCAGCGGATAGCAAAACCAAAAAGCCCCGCCGGCACCGAGCGCGCTCTTGAGCGCGTTCAGGCCGGCGGGGCTTTTTTAATCCGGGTTGGCGGCGGCGTGCTATGGTAGCTTCCTGGCGTCGCCCAAACCTTGTCCCGCATTTCAAAAACAGCAAGATTGTAGAGTCATGGCAGAGAAAATTATCATGATGGCCAGCCAGCGCCCCGCGCCGCCAGCCGTCCCCGCTATCCTGGAGGCGCCGACCGGCTTGTTGAGCGATCAACTGGCCCGCCCGCTGCACGACCTGCGCATCTCCGTCACCGACCGCTGCAACTTCCGCTGCGTCTACTGCATGCCCAAGGCGGTGTTCGACAGCGACTACCAATACCTGCCGCACACCTCGCTGCTGTCGTTCGAAGAAATCACCCGGCTGGCGCAAACCTTCATCGCCCACGGCGTCGAGAAGATCCGCCTGACCGGCGGCGAACCGCTGCTGCGCAAGAACATCGAACGGCTGGTCGGCATGCTGGCCGAACTGAAGACCGTCCACGGCAAGCCGCTGGACCTGACGCTGACCACCAACGCCTCGCTGCTGGCCCGCAAGGCGCAGTCGCTCAAGGATGCTGGCCTGCAACGCATCACCGTCTCGCTCGACGCGCTCGACAACGCCACCTTCCAGAAAATGAACGACGTCGACTTCTCGGTCGACGACGTGCTGCACGGCATAGACGTGGCGCACCAGGTGGGCCTGGGCCCGCTCAAGATCAACATGGTGGTCAAGGCCGGCATGAACGACCAGGAAATCCTGCCGATGGCCCGCCATTTCAGGAACACGCCCTACATCCTGCGCTTCATCGAATACATGGACGTCGGCGCCTCCAACGGCTGGAAGATGGACGAGGTGATCCCGTCGGCCGAAGTGGTGCGCCGCATCCACGCCGAGATGCCGCTCGAGCCGCTGTCGGCCAACTACACCGGCGAAACCGCCGCCCGCTGGCGCTATATCGACAACGACGGCGACGGCGGCGGCGAGATCGGCCTGATCTCCAGCGTATCCCACGCCTTCTGCGGCGACTGTACCCGCGCGCGCCTGTCGACCGAGGGCAAGCTGTACACCTGCCTGTTCGCCACCAGCGGCCACGATCTGCGCGCCCTGCTGCGCGACGGCCGCAGCGACGAGGAAATCAGCACCGTGCTGGCGCAGCTGTGGCGCGCGCGCGGCGACCGCTACTCGGAGCTGCGCACCAACAACACCGACGGCCTGCAACGCAGCGCCAACAAAGTGGAAATGTCTTACATCGGAGGGTAGTTTGTCTTTGAAGAGCAAGGTCACCGGATTGATACTGGCGGGCGGGCGCGGCACGCGCATGGGCCGCGTCGACAAGGGTTTGCAGCCGTTCCGCGGCGCCACGCTGGTGGAACACGTGATGCGCCGCCTGGCGCCGCAAGCGGCCGGCATCGTCATCAACGCCAACCGCAACCTGCCGCAATACCAGGCCGTGGCCGGCGCAGCGCCGGTGCTGCCAGACTACCTGGACGGCTTTGAAGGCCCGCTGGCCGGCCTGCAGATCGGCCTCCAGTACTGTCCCACCGAACTGCTGCTGACCGCTCCCTGCGACTCGCCCTTCCTGCCTGAAGACCTGGCCGAACGCCTGTACGCGGCGATGCTGGCGCAGGACGCCGACGTCGCGCTGGCCGTCACCATGGAATCCGAAGCCGGCGCCGAACCGCGGCGCCAGCCGCACCCCGTATTTGCCCTGCTCAAGGCCAGCCTGCTGCCGCAGCTGGACACCTACCTGGACACTGGCGCGCGCCGCATGGAAAGCTGGTTCAAATCGCTGCGCGTGGCCGAGGTGATGTTCAACGATGCCGACGCCTTCCGCAACATCAACACGCTGGCCGAGCTGCAACAGCACGAACGCGCCCCAACGCCCGCCGCCGCCGCCGTCCGCGCAGCCGATCCCGGCGCGCTGCCCGTGACCGAAGCGCAACGCATCATCTGCGAACGCGTGACGCCGGTCGCGGCCACCGAACGGCTCGCGCTGCGCGATGCCCTCGACCGCGTGCTGGCAGAGGACATCATCTCGCCAATCAACGTGCCGGCCTACGACAACTCGGCGATGGACGGCTACGCGCTGCGCGGCGCCGACCTGCCCCCGGCCGGCGCGGCCGACGCCACGTTCAAGGTGGTCGGCATCGCCTACGCCGGCCGCCCTTGCGCGCAGGCGCCGCAGGCCGGCGAGTGCGTCCGCATCATGACCGGCGCCGCCATCCCGCCCGGCTGCGACAGCGTGCTGCCGCAGGAACTGGCCGCGCACATCGGCGCAGACACGCTCACCATCGGGCACGGCGCCATCCGCACCGGCGCCAACCGCCGCTTCGCCGGCGAGGATCTGAAGGCCGGCGGCATCGCCCTGGCCCAGGGCAAAATCATGCGCCCCGCCGACCTGGGCCTGGTGGCCTCGCTCGGCATCGGCGAAGTCGCCGTGCGGCGCAAGCTGCGCGTGGCCTTCTTCTCCACCGGCGACGAACTGCGTTCGCTCGGCGAGCCGCTCGACGACGGCTGCGTCTACGACAGCAACCGCTATACGCTGTTCGGCATGCTGACGCGGCTCGGCTGCGACGTCATCGACATGGGCATCGTGCGCGACGACCCGGCCGCGCTGGAGACGGCGCTGCTCGACGCCTGCGCCAACGCCGACGCCATCATCACCTCCGGCGGCGTCTCCGAAGGCGCGGCCGACTACACGCGCGACATCCTCGGCCGCATCGGCGACGTCGCCTTCTGGAAGCTGGCGATGCGCCCCGGCCGTCCGCTCGCCTTCGGCCAGATCCGCAGCGAGGCCGAAAGCGCCTGGCTGTTTGGCCTGCCCGGCAATCCGGTGGCGGTGATGGTGTCGTTCTACATGTTCGCCCGTCCCGCGCTGCTGCGCATGATGGGCACGCAGGCGCCGCAGCAGGCAATGCAGGCCCGCAGCACGGTGGCGATCCGCAAGCGCCCCGGCCGCACCGAATACCAGCGCGGCATCGTCAGCGCCGGCGCCGACGGCGCGCCGCAAGTGCGCCTGACCGGCGCGCAGGGCTCCGGCATCCTGAGCTCCATGACGGAGGCGAATTGCATCGTCGTGCTGGCCGAGGCGCAGGCGGACATCGCCGCCGGCGAGCTGGTCGAGGTGCTGCTGTTCGACGGCTTGATCTGAGCCGATGATCCAGCCCGACGCAGCCGACTCACCGAAACCGCGCCTGCGCATCCGCCAGCTGCAATCGCCGCTGGCCGGTCCGTTTTCGTTCGACCTGGCGGCGGGTGAATGCCTGACCATCTCCGGCCCCTCGGGCGCCGGCAAAAGCCTGCTGCTGCGCATGCTGTGCGACCTTGATCCCAACACCGGCGAGGCCCTGCTGGACGGCCTGCCGCGCTCCGGCATGAGCGCGCCCGCGTGGCGCGCCGGCGTGGTCTACCAACCCGCCGAAGCCGCATGGTGGCTGCCGACCGCCGGCGACCATTTCAAGCCGGCGCAATTGGCGCGCGTTCGCGAACTGCTGCCGCAACTGAACCTGTCGCCGGCGCTGCTGGAGGCCGACATCGGCCGCCTCTCCACCGGCGAGCGCCAGCGCATGGCCCTGGTGCGCTCGCTGGCCTGCAAGCCGCAGGTGCTGCTGCTCGACGAACCCACCGCCGCGCTGGACCCGGCCGCCGTCGCCGCCACCGAACGGCTGCTGCAAAAGGAGCTGGAAGCGGGACTGGCCATCGTCCTGGTCACGCACTCGCAAGCACAGGCGCAAACGCTGGGCCACCGCGGCATGACCATGTGCGGGCGCCGCCTCACCGAAAACGCGGCCACGCCATGAGCAGCGGCATGACGCCTATCCAGCCGGGCGCCATCGACCTGGCCATCGCCTCCTCGCTGGTGCTGCTCAATGCCGGCATCTCCGCTTACATGGGCTTGCGCATGCAACGCAAAATGCTGTGGTCCGCCACCCGCATGGTGGTGCAGCTGCTGCTGGTCGGCCTGGTGCTGCGCTGGGTGTTCGCACTCGCTTCGCCGGCCGCCACTCTGGCCGTGGCGATGCTGATGATCGTCGCCGCCGCGCGCGAGGTGGCGATGCGGCCCGCGCACGGCCTGCGCGGCTGGCCCGGCGTGTGGCTGGCCACCGCCAGCGTCGGCCTGTCCAGCATCGCCACCGTGGTGCTGGCGCTGCTGACGGTGCTGCATCCGACGCCCTGGTACGAGCCGCGATACGCGATACCGCTGATCGGCATCGTGCTGGGCAACGTGCTCAATTCGGCCAGCCTGGGATTGGATACCTTCTACGGCGGCGTGGTCAACTCGCGCAACGCCATCGAAGCGCAGCTGGTGCTGGGCGCCACCCGCAACGAAGCGCTGGCGCCGCTGATCCGCGAATCGGTGCGCAAGGGACTGATCCCGCTGATCAACCAGATGTCGGCCGCCGGCATCATCACCCTGCCCGGCATCATGACCGGCCAGATCCTGGCCGGCATGGACCCGATGGACGCGGTGCGCTACCAGATCCTGCTGATGTTCCTGCTGGCCGGCGGCAGCGGGCTGGCGGTCACGCTGGCGGTCTATTTGGCGGCGCGCAGCGTCACCGACGAGCGCCACCGCCTGCGGCTGGAACGCCTGGCCAGCCGCTAGCCTAGTCCTCCTGCTGCAAGCGCAGCAGCGCCTCGGCCGAGTTGGCGAACAGCGCCGCGTCCTTCTCGATGCGGCGGAAGGCGCGTCCCAGGCTGGCGCGCATGAAGGTGCTGTGTGCGTAGCGCGTGACCTTGCTGTAGTAGCGCTCCGCCAGCTGATTCACCGCCGCCACGTATTGGTCCATCAGATCCGGCGCGATCGAGAAGTTGTCGTAGTTGATCACCGCCGGCACTTTGCGGCCCAGCGGCGCCAGGCGCTCCGCCACCATCGCGCAGATGGTGGCGATGGTCTCGGCGTCGCTGATTTCAAAGCCCTCGAAATTGACGAAGAACAGCTCCTGCTGCGCGTCGTACACCAAGCGCTGGTCCAGCGGCAGCGCCAGGAAATCGGCGCGCCAGTTCATCGCCAGCGGCGCGAAGATGCGCGCGTCCATCACCTTCAGCTGCGCGCTGATCGCCGGCTTAAAATCCATGTGCGCCAGGATGTCGCGCTCCACATCCACGCCGGGCGCGATCTCGATCAGCTCCAGCCCGGACATGCCGCCGTCCAGCACCAGCCGCATCACGCAGCGTTCGGTGATGAACAAGGCCTCCTGCCCGCGCCGCGCCGCATACTCGCCGCTGTAGGTGCGGTGTTCCACCTCGTCGATGAACTTGCGGGTGGCGCCCTTGTCGGCCGTGAAGGTGCCGACAAACACCACCTTGCGCGCATTCTGGCTGATGTTGATGAAGCCTCCGGCGCCGGCCAGCTTGCTGCCGAATTTGCTGACGTTCAGATTGCCGTGGCGGTCGGCCTGCGCCAGCCCGAGCACCGCCACATCCAGCCCGCCGCCGTCGTAGAAGTCGAACTGGTAAGGCTGGTCGATGACCGCGTCGGCGTTGGTGGCCGCGCCGAAGTTCAAGCCGCCGGCCGGCATGCCGCCGATCACGCCCGGCTCCGCTGTCAGCGTGACCAGGTCCAGCAGCTTCTCTTCCGCCGCCACCGCCGCCACGCCTTCCGGCATGCCGATGCCGAGGTTGACGACGTTGTTCGGCCGCAGCTCCATCAGCGCGCGGCGGGCGATAATCTTGCGCTCCGACATGGCCATCGGCGCCACCGCCGACAAGGGCACGCGCAGCTCGCCCGAGTAGGCCGGGTTGTATGGTTCGGCGAAAGTCTGCATATGGTATTCGGGCTTTTCCGCCACCACCACGCAATCGACCAGGATGCCGGGAATCTTGACCTGGCGCGGATTGAGCGTGCCGCGCTCGGCGATGCGCTCGACCTGCACGATGACGATGCCGCCCGAATTGTGCGCGGCCATCGCGATCGCCAGCGCCTCCAGGGTCAGCGCCTCGCGCTCCATGGTGATATTGCCCAGCGCGTCCGCCGTGGTGCCGCGGATGATCCCCACGTGCACCGGCTGCGATTTGTAGAACAGGTATTCCTTGCCGCCCAGCGTCATCAGCTCGACCAGCTCCTCGGTGGTGCGGGCGTTGATCTTGCCGCCGCCGTGGCGCGGGTCGACAAAGGTGCCGAGGCCGACGTGCGTGATCAATCCCGGCTTGCCGGCGGCGGTGTCGCGGAACAGCTGGCTGATCACGCCTTGCGGCAGGTTGTACGCTTCGATCTTGCCGGACATGGCCAGCTGCTGCAGCTTGGGCACCAGGCTCCAGTGGCCGCCGATCACGCGCTTGAGCAGGCCCTCGTGGCCGAAGTGATTCAGGCCGCGCTCCTTGCCGTCGCCCTGGCCGGCCGCGTACAGCAAGGTCAGGTCGCGCGGGTGGCCGCCGCTGTCGGCGGACAGGAAGCGCCGCTCCAGCGCCACCGCGATATTCTCCGCGAAGCCGACGCCGACAAAGCCGCCGGTGGCGATGGTGTCGCCGTCGCGTATCAGGCCGACCGCGTCGGCCGCGCTGACGATCTTGTTGCGCTGGACGGCCGGTGTGCCGACCGTGGAAAAATCGGGCGTGCGAGCGGGCATGGCTGTCTCCGTTCTATTCCAGGTCGGAATCACTCTTGTCGATTTCAGGTCCCAGCAGCAGCTGCGCCGCCTCGCTCGGCAGCGCCTCCACCGACTTCAGCTTGCGCGCCATCTGGCGGCTGCGGGTCTCGGCCGATTCGATGTTCCTGGCGGCCCGCTCCAGCGCCAGCCTGGTGGCCGACAGCACGTCGCCGAACTTGCCGAACTCGGTCTTGACCGCGCCCAGCACCTGCCATACTTCCGACGAACGCTGCTCCAGCGCCAGCGTGCGGAAGCCCATCTGCAAACTATTGAGCAGCGCCGACAAGGTCGACGGCCCGGCGATGCTGATGCGGTGCACGCGCTGCAACTCGTCGGCCAGGCCGGGACGGCGCATCACCTCCGCGTACAGGCCTTCGGTCGGCAGGAACAGGATGGCGAAATCGGTGGTGTGCGGCGGCGACACGTATTTCTCCGAGATGGTCTTGGCCTCGCCGCGCACCGCGCGTTCCAGCTCGCGGCCGGCCAGCGCCACGCCTTCCGCGTCGGCGCGGTCGGCGGCGTCCAGCAGGCGCTCGTACTGCTCCTTCGGGAACTTGGCGTCGATCGGCATCCACACCGGCGCCCCGCCCTCGACCTGGCCCGGCAGCTTGAGCGCGAATTCCACCCGCGCGCCGCTGCCGGCGATGGTCTCGACGTTCTTTGCGTACTGCTCGGGCGTGAGCACCTGCTCGAGCAACATCTCCAGCTGCACCTCGCCCCAGGTGCCGCGCGTCTTCACATTGGTCAGCACCCGTTTCAGGTCGCCCACGCCCAGCGCCAGCTGCTGCATCTCGCCCAGCCCCTGGTGCACGCGCTCGAGCCGCTCGGACACCTGCTGGAACGAGGCGCTCAGGCGCGCCTCCAGCGTCGCGTGCAGCTTCTCGTCGACGGTCTTGCGCATCTCCTCCAGCCGCGCGCCGTTGTCCGCCTGCAGGTCCTTGATCTTGGCCTCCAGCGTGGCGCGCACTTCCTGCATGCGCGCGGCGTTCGATTCGGTCAACCGCGCCAGCGTTTGATTCATGCTGTCGGCGAACTGCTTCAGGCTGCGGCCCTGCTCGTCGCGGCCGACCAGCCCCTGCGCCTCCAGTTGCCGGCGCAAGGCCTCGAACTGCTGCACGCTGGCCGCGTGCGTGGCTTGCGCCGTGGTCTGCAACTGCATCCGCACTTCGCGCTCGACGCGCTCGATGCGTTCGGCCAGGCCGCCGCCATCGCCCGCCTGCCCGCGCGCGCGCAGCAGCGACAGCGCCTGCAAGACCAGCACGGCCGCGAGCGCGGCCAGCAGCACATAGAATTCGGTCTGGTTCATGGGGGTCAATCCGGCTTGTTGCGCATCCAGTCGGCGGTTTGATAGAAAGACTCCATCAACCGCAAACGCAGCGCCTCGGCGATGCCGACATCCTCCATCGCCCACGCCATCGCGCGCAGCCACTGGTCGCGCTCCTGGGTGCCGATGGCGAACGGCATGTGCCGCATGCGCAGGCGCGGATGGCCGTGCGCTTCGACGTACAGGTCCGGCCCGCCCATCCAGCCGCTCAGGAACATGAACAGGCGCTCGCGCGCGTTGTCCAGCGTGGGCGGATGGGCGGCGCGCAACAGCGCAAACTCCGGCTCCAGTTCCATCAGGTCATAAAAACGGTCGACCATGTCGCGCACGCGCGATGCGCCGCCGATCACTTCGTAGAGAGTTTGGGTATCAGTCATAGCCTCCATGATAGCGCACCGGACGGCGAACCGAGGGCGTCACACCAGCGCAAGCCGGCGCATGCGCCGGGTCGACGACCAGTTTTCCAGGTCGGCCTGGTCGCGGATGTCGTCGCAGGCCTGGATGATGCGCGACAACTGCGCCCGCTCCAGGCCGGCGTTCAGCGTCAGCCGCACCAGCGAGCGGTTCTTCGGCGTGGCCGGCGCGCAGAACATGGCGCCGTAGACGCCGTGCCGCTCCAGCAGCTTGCGCAGCGCCAGCGTCTTCGGCTCCGGCCCCGGCTCGAGCGCGATGATCTGCTCGCTGCCGTCGCCGACGTTGTAGCCCAGCGCGCTCAACTCCTCGCGCACCTCGGCCGCATGCGCGTGCAGCGTGGCGCGGCGGTCGTCGGCCGCGGCGACGAAATCGATGGCGGCGTCGAACCAGGCCAGCTCATGCCCCAGCAGGCAGGAGCTGAAAATGGCCGGGCGCGACGCCGACAGGAAATAGCCCTTGAACCTGCTGGAACAGGTGATGAAGCCGGCGCGCCCGGCAAACGCCTTGGCCAGCGACGCCGTGCGGAAATGCACCCGCTCGCTCAAGCCCAGCGCCGCCACCAGGCCGGCGCCGCGCGGGCCGTGCGTGCCCAGCGAATGCGATTCGTCGACGATCAGCAGGCAGCCGCTGCGCTCGGCGACTTCCACCAGCTCGCGCAACGGCGCCACGCTGCCGTTGGTGCTGTACAGCGCGTCGACCACGATCAGGCCGCGTCCGTGGCGCGCCAGCTGCTTGTGCAAATGTTCCATATCGTTGTGCAGGAAGGGCACCGGCAGCGCGCCGGCCGACTGCACGCCCTCCCACAGCGAGGCGTGCGCCTGCATGTCCAGGTAGACCGGGATGCCGGGCGCGGCCAGCGTCTGCACCAGGCCGACGTTGGCGGCCCAGCCGGACTGCGCCAGGATGCCGTCCTGCGCCCCCATGAAGCGGGCGAATTTGCGCTCCAGCCGGTGCTGCGCGCTGCCCTCCTGCAAATACACGGCCGACATCAGCAGCTCGCCCTGGCTGTGCGCCAGCGCCGCCGTCTGCGCCTGCATCAGCGTCCGCTCGCCGGCCAGGCACAGGTAGTCGTTACCGGCCAGGAAGACCGCGCCGGCCGGCGTCGGCTGCCAGGCGTGCGGATGTTCACCGCCCAATAGTTGCTCGATACGGGTGACATAGTGTTCATTCATGCGGCGGGTCACGAAATCGGGCATGTTTTGTTCGGCTGGCAAGGAAAAAACCTGGGCGTGGATATGATCCAGGGCTATCGCATGGGGCATTTTCTGGCTCCTTTCGTTGTTTGGGAATGGTTGCTTTTTTATGAATACAACGCCAACCTTGAGGCCAAAAAAACAAAAGGTAATTGATACTGATCAAGCAATGTTTTGATATGTGCAAGCGCGTTGCAATTTAAGGCCATCATGGCACCTTGATAAAAGTCAATTTGCCCATGACGCCACCACTGCAAGAACGCTGGAAACACTGGCAGCACGGCCTGGTCCAGTCGCTGCTGCTTTACCATGGACGCGAGGACCATGCCTTGGTGCGCGTGCTGCTGCTGGCCAGCATAGGCACGGTGGGCATGCCGCTGTACTACGTGATCTGGCAGAACTTCTTTCCACAAGAGTACGAGAGCCTGCCGCTGCGCCTGCTGGGCATCCTGCTGTGCGCGCTGGGCCTGTTCGCCCGCCAGTTCAGCCGCCGCATGCTGCACCTGTACCTGCTCGTCACGCTCAGCTACATCTTCCCGTTCTTCTTCACCTTCATGTTCCTGATGAACCACGGGTCGGGCGTGTGGAGCGAATCGCTGCTGATCGGGCTGGTGGTGCTGTTCCACTTCGACACCGGCCTGGCCGCCAGGGCCTACCTGATCGGCACCAGCGCGGCCTGCCTGGCCGCCGCCTTGCTGGGCGAAGGCGCGGCCATGCTGAGCCGGCCGGTGCTGCAACAGCTGCCGATCCACCTGTTCACCATCGCCGCGCTGTCGGCCGCCAAGATCAGCCGCCACGTGCTGGCGCAGGAGAAGCTGGCCGGGCTGGGCGCCGGCCTGGCCACCGTGGCGCACGAACTGCGCACGCCGCTCACCAGCGTCGACGCCAATGTGCGCGGCCTGCTGCGCATGTATACCGACCCCGGCAACCGCTCCCAGGAGGACCGCCTCAGCGCCGTCGACGCGCTGGCGCGCATCCAGTTCGAGGTGCGGCATATGAACCACATGATCGACCTGTTCCTGCTCAGCGCGACGGCGGTGCGGCAGAACCTGCGGCCGGTGGAAGAGGTGAAGATGGAGGGCGTGGTGGAGGCGGTGCTCAAGCGCTACCCCTTCTCCAACGCCACCCAGCAAAAGCTGGTGGCGCTGGAAATACGGCGCGACTTCAGCTTCGCCGGCCAGACCGAGTTGTCGGTGGTGATCCTGCTCAACCTGCTGCGCAACGCGCTCAAGGCGGTGCAGCGCGCCGGCAAGGGCCGGGTGCGCATCGTGGTCGATGGCGCGCGCCAGCCGCCACGCCTGCTGTTCATCGACACCGCCTGCGGCATCCCGGCGCAGCAGATGCCGCTGATCTTCCGGCGCTTTTATTCCCATCCGCCGCACAACGGCGCCGGCATCGGCCTGGCCTTGTGCGAGGAGATCATGCAGGCCTGGAACGCCAGCATCCATTGCGTCTCGCGCGAGGGCGCCTACGCCATCTTTATCCTTGAATTTCCCCAGCAGCAGCCCATCCAGAGGTGACCCCATGCATTTGCCAGTCTATTCCCACCCCACCCTGACCGTGCTGGTCGACGACAGCGATTCCTTCCTGCGCAGCCTGTCGTTCCAGCTCGACCCCAAGCTGGCCAGCCAGACCTTCCACGACACCGCCGCCGCGCTGCAATGGCTGCGCAAGGAACCACAGTCGGGCTGCGTGCCGCTGCACGTCAACTTCGACATGCACAACCTGCCGGCAGACCAGTGCAACGTGGCGCTGGACCTGGAGCGCATCTACCGCATCGGCGAGCAGCGCCATCGCTTCGCCACGCCGTCGGTGCTGGTGGTCGATTATTCGATGCCGCAGATGAACGGGCTGGAATTCTGTGTAGCGGTGGCGCACCTGCCCTGCAAGAAAATCCTGTTCACCGGCGCGGCCGACGAGAAGATCGCCGTCAGCGCCTTCAACCGCGGCCTGATCGACCGCTACATCAAAAAGAGCGACGACCACGCGCTCGACATCCTGGAGCTGGAGATCGCGGCGCTGCAACAAGATTACTTCGAGACCCAGTCGGAAACGCTGCGCGAGCTGGTGCTGCTGCATAACTACAACTTCCTGGGCGATCCGGCGCTGGCGCGGCTGGTGCGGGAACTGTGCGTCACCATGGGTTTTGTGGAGCACTACATCTTCCCCAATCCGACCGGCATCCTGTTCCTCGACAAGCACGGCAAGGCCAGCCTGATGATGATAGAAACCGAACAGGGCATGTATGCGCAATACGAGATCGCGCGCGACAGCGACGCGCCGCCGTCGCTGATGGACGCGCTGCTGGAACGGCGCGTGCTGCCGTTCTTCTCCGATCCGGACGGCGACGGCATGTACGCGCGCCGGGTCGGCGACAACTGGCACCGCTACTGCGCGGCGCCGCGCGTGTGCCAGGGCCGCGAGACTTACTACTGGGCGCTGTTCGACCTGCCGCCGCACTACTTCGATCAAAAACCCTATGCCTACGCCGACTTCCTCAAGGAACGGGCGGCGCAGGAAAGCCTGGCGGCCTAGGGTTCAGGACTCGCGCAGCGTCTGCAGCGGCGGCTGGCGCAGCACGTTGCGCAGGCCCAGCCAGCCGCCGGCGATGGCGCACAGCGCGCCCGCCACCAGGCCGACCAGCCACACGACAGGGCTGAAACTCCAGGCGAACTTGAACTGGTAGGTGGCCAGCGCCCAGCCCATGCCCGCCGCGCCGGTCGCCGCCAGCACGCCGGACAGGGCGCCCACCAGCGAGAACTCGATCAGCTGCGCCTGCGACAGCTGCCTGCGGGTGGCGCCCAGTGCGCGCAGCAGGCCCGATTCGCGGGTGCGCTCGTCCTGCGATCCCATCAGCGCGGCGTACAGCACCAGCACGCCGGAGGCCAGCGTGAACACGAACAGGAATTCCACCGCCGTCACCACCTGGTCCAGCACCGCCTGCACCTGGCGCAGCAGGCCGCCGACATCGACGATGGTCAGGTTGGGATAGTCGCGCGTCAGCGCGTTCATCAGCGCGCCCTGCCCTGGCGGCAGGTGGAAGGCGGTGATCCAGCTCTGCGACACTTCGGTCATCGCCGCCGGGTTGATGATGACGAAGAAGTTGACCCGCATCGAGCCCCATTCCAGCTTGCGCAGGCTGGTGATGGTGGCGTCCACCGGCGCGCCGGCGATGTCGAAGCGCAGCTTGTCGCCCAGCTTCCACTTGAGCGTCTTGGCGATGCCCTCTTCCACCGAGGCTTCCGGCGCGCCCGGCTTATCGGCGAACCACCGGCCGGCGCTGATCTTGTTCTCGGCCTGCATCTGCGCCATGGTCGACAGGTTGAATTCACGGTCGGCCAGGCCCTTGGCGCGGTCCTCGGTGTAGGTCTCGGCGGTGACGGGCTTGCCGTTCACCGCGGTCAGGCGGCCGCGTATCATCGGATACTGCGGCGCGTAACTGACACCCGCCGCGTGCAGGCGCTGGCCGATGTCGGCCGCCTGCTCCGGCTGGATGTTGATGATGAAGCGGTTCGGCGCGTCCGGCGGCGTGGCGTTGCGCCAGGCCGTCATCAGGTCGCCGCGCACCACGGTCAGCACCAGCAGCGCCATCATGCCCAGCGCCAGCGAGACGATCTGCACCACGGTGGCGCCCGGGCGGCGCTGCAGGGAGGTGATGGCGAAGCGCCAGCTTTGATGGTCGATCGCGCGCCGCAGCGGCCTGAGCGCGGCCAGCGCGCCCCAGCCCACCAGCCCAAACAACGCGAAGGCGCCGACGAAGCCGAGCGCCGTGTACAGCGCCAGCTGCACGTCGCCCGCCTGCCACAGCAGCAGCGCGACAAAGCCGGCCAGGCCCAGGCCGTAGGTGGCCAGCGCGCCCACCTGCGGCGGCTCCTGCTCGCGGCGGATCACGCGGTTGTGCGGCACTTTGCGCAGCTGCAGGATCGGCGGCAGCGCGAAGGCGGCCAGCAGCAGCATGCCGGTGGCCACGCCCTGCAGCGCCGGATAGATGGAGGGCGCCGGCAGGCTGGCCGAGACCAGCTTGCCCAGCACCTCCAGCAGCACGTAATGGCCGCCGAAGCCGACCGCCACGCCCGTCAGGCTGCCGGCCAGGCCGACCAGCAGGAATTCGATCAGGTACATCAAGGTGACTTCGTTCTGCGTCAGGCCCAGGCAGCGCAGCATGGCGCAGGCGTCCAGGTGGCGCTGCATGAAGCGGCGCGCCGCCATCGCCACCGCCACCGCCGCCAGCATCGCCGACAGCAGGCCGACCAGCGACAGGAAGCGGTCGGCGCGGTCCAGCGTGGCGCGCATCTCGGGCCGGCCGTTCTCCAGCGACTCGACGCGCACGCCCTTGATATTGTTTTGCTTGATCTGCGCCTGCAGCCATTGCTCATAGGCGGTGGCGACGGCCGCGCCGTTTTGCAGCGCGGCCGGTGCCGCCAGCAGCAGGCGGTAGGACACGCGCGAGCCGGGCTGGATCAGGTTGGTGGCTTCCACGTCACCCAGCGCGAACATCACGCGCGGCGCGAAGGCCAGGAGGCTGGCGCCGCGGTCGGGCTCGGAGGCGATCAGCTGCGCCACCGTGAAGCGCTTGTCGCCCAGCTTGATCTGGCCGCCGATGGCGGTCTTCAGGCTGCCCAGCAGGCCGGCGTCGATCCACACGGTGCCGGCTGCGGGCACGCTGTCGGCGGCCGTGCCGTAGCTTTGCTCGGCCTGTTCAGGCTTGGTGGTGATCTTCAGCTGGCCGCGCAGCGGATAGCCCGGACCGACCGCCTTCAACGACGCCAGCAACGACGTCGATTGCTGGCCCTCGCCGGCCTGCGCCATGCTGGGGAAGCTGACGGTGTCGGTCATCAGCAGGCCGCGCCTGGCGGCCTCCGCGCGCCAGGCCGGATTGACCGGCAGGTCGGCGTTGATGACGACGTCGGCGCCCAGCAGCTGGTGGGCGTCGCGCTCAAGGCCGCTGCGCAGGCGGTCGATGAAGAAGCCGGTGGCGGACAAGGCGGCCACCGCCACCGTCAGCGCGATCAGCAGAAAGCGCAACTGGCCGGCGCGCCAGTCGCGCGCCGTCATTTTCAGGGCAAGTTTGAACATGCGAGTCTATCCTTGTAACGACGGCCGCCGCGCGTCATTCCCGCGTACGCGGGAATCCATGCCGAGCCGGCTTCGGATACGGTCTATGGAGGGAAACCAGGCCGTGCCTGGATTCCCGCATTCGCGGGAACGACGGTTACAGCGCGGCGAAATACGCGTCGACTTCATCGAGGAACTTCTGCTTTTGCCCGGCCGGCAGGAAGGCCGCCGAGAAGCTGTTGCGCGCCAGGCGTTGCGCGTGGGACAGGCCCAGCGGCAGTGCCTCGAAGGTGGCGACGAAGTTGGCGTTCATGTAGCCGCCGAAGTAGGCCGGATCGTCCGAGTTCACGGTGGCGACGATGCCGGCGTCGAGCAGCCGCAGCAGGTTGTGCTGCTCCATGCGCTCGAACACGCACAGCTTGACGTTCGACAGCGGGCACACCGTCAGCGCGATCTGCCCGCGCGCCAGGCGCTCGGTCAGCGCCGCGTCTTCCAGGCAGCGCACGCCGTGGTCGATGCGCTCGACCTTCAGCACATCGAGCGCGGTTTCGATATACGCCGGCGGGCCTTCCTCGCCCGCGTGCGCGACCAGGTGGAAGCCCAGTTCGCGGCACTTGGCGAACACGCGCGCGAACTTCTCCGGCGGATTGCCGACCTCCGACGAATCGAGCCCGATGCCCATGTATTTGTCGCGGTAAGGCAGCGCCTCTTCCAGCGTGGCGAAGGCGTCTTCCTCCGACAGGTGGCGCAGGAAGCTCAGGATCAGCGTGGCGCTGACCGGGCTGTCCTGGCAGGCGCGGTGGATGCCGTCGATCACGGTCTTGATCGGCACGCCGCGCGCGGTGTGCGTCTGCGGATCGAAGAAGATCTCGGCGTGGCGCACATTGTCTTGCTCGGCGCGCTTGAGGTAGGCGGCGGTCATGTCGTAGAAGTCCTGCTCCTGCAACAGCACGCTGGCGCCGGCGTAGTAGATATCGAGGAAGGATTGCAGGTCGGTGAACGCATAGGCGGCGCGCAGCTCCTCCACCGAGCCGTAGGCCAGCTTGACCTGGTTGCGCTGGGCCAGCGCGAAAATCAGCTCCGGCTCCAACGAGCCCTCGATGTGGATGTGCAGTTCGGCTTTGGGCATCTGCTGCACGACCGTGCGCAATTGTTCGTTCAACATTATTCTTTTTTCCTGTGACAGTGAGCTGGATCAACGCATCTTAGCGCATGCTGCGAGAGTGCGACAGCGGCGGCCAAGTTGCGGCAAAATTTATCTGTTTGCGGCACGATCAGCACAGCGCCGACAGGCGTGATACTGTGGCATAAAGCAGCGCGTAAAAACACCCGGAAATCCACGAAAAATACACAAAATTTCCTAAATATAATCTTATAAATCAACAAGTTACGAAAGAGTATTAACCATATTACGACATATCTTTTGACTTCCGGCACCAATAGCGCAATAATCAATTTCATAGACGTAAGAAGCGTTACGACCAACACATAAAAGCCGCCAACCGGCCATAAAGCCAGCTCAACGGCACGGGCAATCCGTGCCACCCAAAGAAGCTGGCCATAAGAAAAATAATATCGAAAAGGGAAAGCACGGACCAGGGCCAGGGCAGGCGAACTGCCGGTGACCCGTGACAAGCAGGTTTACATTAAAGGACATCCAAATGACCATTTTTGACAACTACGCCGCACGGTACGAACGGACCAAAGAAGAAGAGATGTCCATGAAGGAGTATCTCGACCTTTGCAAAAAAGATCGACTCACCTACGCCAGCGCGCCCGAGCGCATGTTGGCCGCCATTGGCGAACCGACGTTGGTCGATACCCGCAACGACACCCGGCTGTCACGCATCTTCGCGAACAAGGTCATCAAGATTTATCCGGCATTCCGCGAGTTCTATGGCACCGAGGAAGTGATCGAGCAGGTGGTCTCGTACTTCCGCCACGCCGCGCAGGGGCTGGAGGAACGCAAGCAGATCCTGTATCTGCTGGGCCCGGTGGGCGGCGGCAAGTCGTCGATCGCCGAGAAGCTCAAGTCGCTGATGGAGCACGTGCCCTTCTATTGCCTGAAGGGTTCGCCGGTCAATGAATCGCCGCTCGGCCTGTTCAACGAGGAAGAGGACGGCGTGATCCTGGAAGAGGACTACGGCATCCCGCGCCGCTATCTGCGCAACATCCCGAGCCCATGGGCGGTCAAGCGCCTGCACGAGTTCAACGGCGACATCAACCAGTTCCGCGTGGTCAAGCGCTACCCGTCGGTGCTCAAGCAGGTCGCCATTTCCAAGACCGAACCGGGCGACGAGAACAACCAGGATATTTCCTCGCTGGTCGGCAAGGTCGATATCCGCAAGCTGGAGGATTATTCGCAGGACGACCCGGACGCCTACAGCTACTCGGGCGGCCTGTGCCTGGCCAACCAGGGCTTGATGGAATTCGTCGAGATGTTCAAGGCGCCGATCAAGGTGCTGCACCCGCTGCTGACCGCCACGCAGGAAGGCAACTACAAGGGCACCGAGGGCTTCGGCGCGATCCCGTTCGACGGCATCATCCTGGCCCACTCGAACGAGTCGGAGTGGAAGACCTTCAAGAACAACCGCAACAACGAGGCTTTCCTCGACCGTATCTACATCGTCAAGGTGCCTTACTGCCTGCGCGTGACCGACGAGATCAAGATCTACGACAAGCTGGTGGCCAACTCCTCGCTGTACCAGGCCCCGTGCGCGCCCGGCACCCTGAAGATGATGGCGCAGTTCGCGATCCTGTCGCGGCTGAAGGACCCGGAGAACTCCAGCATCTTCAGCAAGATGCTGGTCTACGATGGCGAGAACCTGAAGGACACCGATCCGAAGGCCAAGTCGATGCACGAGTACGTCGACTACGCGGGGGTCGACGAGGGCATGAACGGGCTGTCGACGCGCTTCGCCTTCAAGATCCTGTCCAAGGTGTTCAACTTCGACAACACCGAAGTGGCGGCCAATCCGGTCCACCTGCTCTACGTTCTGGAGCAGCAGGTCGAGCGCGAGCAGTTCCCGCCTGAAACCGAACAGAAGTACTTCTCGTATATCAAGGAGCACCTGGCGCAGAAATACGTGGAGTTCATCGGCAAGGAAATCCAGACCGCCTACCTGGAATCGTATTCGGAATACGGCCAGAACATCTTCGACCGCTACGTGACGTTTGCCGACTTCTGGATCCAGGACCAGGAATACCGCGATCCGGACACCGGCGAGAGCTTCGACCGCGAGTCGCTGAACAACGAGCTGGAGAAGATCGAGAAGCCGGCCGGGATATCCAATCCCAAGGACTTCCGCAACGAGATCGTCAACTTCGGCCTGCGTGCGCGCGCCAACAACGGCGGCAAAAATCCGGCCTGGACCAGCTACGAGAAGTTCCGCACCGTGATCGAGAAGAAGATGTTCTCCAACACCGAGGAACTGCTGCCGGTGATTTCGTTCAACGCCAAGGCCAGCGCCGAAGACGCCAACAAGCACGCCGACTTCGTCGCCCGCATGGTCGAAAAAGGCTATACGGCCAAGCAGGTGCGGCTGCTGTGCGAATGGTATTTGCGTGTGAGGAAGTCGTCGTAAAGCGGTGTCGTTCCCGCGCAGGCGGGAATCCATGCTGAGCTGGCCAGGACGCTGTGCATGGGTTCCCGCTTTCGCGGGAAGGACGGGCGACCGACAAATAGTAGGAGGCATCTTTTGACTTACCTCATCGACCGACGTTTGCAGGGCAAGAACAAGTCTGCGGTCAACCGCGAGCGCTTCTTGCGGCGCTACAAGGCCCAGATCAAGGACGCGGTGGGACGTGCCATCAAAGGCCGCTCCATCACCGACATTGAGAATGGCGAAAAAGTATCGATCCCGGTCAAGGACGTGGGCGAGCCCTCGTTCGGCCACGCCCATGGCGGCGTGTGGGAAACCATCAATCCCGGCAACCAGGAATACCTCAAGGGCGACCTGATCAATCGTCCCAAGGGCGGCGGCGGCGCCGGCCGCGGCAAGGCCGGCAATAGCGACCAGATGACCGAGGACGACTTCATCTTCGAGCTGTCGCGCGAAGAATTCATGAACTACTTCTTCGAGGACCTGGAGCTGCCCAACCTGGTCAAGACCCAGCTGACCGCCACCACCGAATTCAAGAACCAGCGCGCCGGCTACAATATGTCGGGCACGCCGTCCAACATCCACGTGCTGCGCTCCCTGCGCGGCGCGCTGGGACGGCGCATCGCGGTCGGCGGCAGTTCGCGCAAGCGCGTCATCGAAGCCGAGCGCGAGCTGGAGGAACTGTTGCTGGACGGCGAACCGCTGGACGCGCCGCGCGTGGTGGAGCTGAAAAAGCTGATCCACCACCTGCACACGCGGCTGCTGGCCATCCCCTTCATCGACCCGTTCGACCTGCGCTACAGCAACCGTGTCAAGGTGCCCAAGCCGATGACGCAGGCGGTGATGTTCTGCATCATGGACGTCTCCGGCTCGATGGATGAAACCCGCAAGGACACGGCCAAGCGCTTCTTCATCCTGCTGTACCTGTTCCTCAAGCGCGCCTACGACAAGATCGAGGTGGTGTTCATCCGCCACCACACGGCCGCGGCCGAGGTCAGCGAGGAGGAATTCTTCCACTCGCGCGAATCGGGCGGCACCGTGGTGTCGTCGGCGCTGCACCTGCTCGACAAGATCATCGACGAGCGCTACGGCGCCGGCAGCTGGAACAGCTACGTCGCCCAGGCCTCCGACGGCGACAACTGGGACAACGATTCGGTGCTGTGCCGCCAGCTGCTGGTCAACACCATCATGCCCAAGGTGCAGTACTACACCTACGTCGAGATCACCGACGGTCCGCCGCAAAACCTGTGGGAGCAATACTCGCAGATCCCCGACCACCATCCGCATTTCGCCATGCAAAAAATAGTCACGCCGGCCGATATCTATCCGGTGTTCCGCGAACTGTTCAAGAAACAGCCTAAATAGGCGGGCCGAAATAATGAACGATATGACGCATGTCCCTGCCCCCAAGCCGCGCCGCCATCCGCGCGCCCTGCCCGAACAGTCCGAGTGGACGTTTGAACTGATCGAGCAGGCCCACCAGGAAATCCGCCGCGTCGCCGAAGCCTTCGGCCTCGATACCTATCCGAACCAGCTGGAGATCATCACCGCCGAGCAGATGATGGACGCCTACACCTCGGTCGGCATGCCGGTGTCGTACAACCACTGGTCGTTCGGCAAGCATTTCCTGTCGACCGAAAAAGGCTACAAGCGCGGCCAGATGGGCCTGGCCTACGAGATCGTCATCAACTCCAATCCCTGCATCGCCTACCTGATGGAGGAGAACAGCCTGACCATGCAGGCGCTGGTGATCGCGCACGCGGCCTACGGCCACAACTCCTTCTTCAAGGGCAACTACCTGTTCCGCACCTGGACCGACGCCGACGCCATCGTCGACTACATGGTGTTCGCCAAGAACTACATCGCCGAGTGCGAGCAGCGCCACGGCATCGACGCGGTCGAGCTGCTGCTCGATTCCTGCCACGCGATCCAGAATTACGGCGTCGACCGCTACAAGCGGCCGGCCAAGCTGTCGATGATGGAAGAGCGCGCGCGGCAGAAGGAGCGCGAAGCCTATGTGCAGTCGCAGATCAACGACCTGTGGCGCACCCTGCCCCGGCGCGAGGAAGAGGAAGAGGAAAAAGCCGCGCCGCGCTTCCCGCCCGAGCCGGAGGAGAACCTGCTGTACTTCATCGAGAAGTACGCGCCGCTGCTGGAACCGTGGCAGCGCGAGATGGTGCGCATCGTGCGCAAGATTTCGCAATACTTCTACCCGCAGCGCCAGACCCAGGTGATGAACGAGGGCTGGGCCACCTTCTGGCACTACACCATCCTCAACCAGTTGTACGACGAGGGCGTGGTCGGCGACGGCTTCATGATGGAGTTTTTGAAGAGCCACACCAACGTGGTCTACCAGCCGCCGGTCAACAGCCCGTATTACAGCGGCATCAATCCGTATGCGCTGGGCTTCGCCATGATGACCGACATCCGCCGCATCTGCGAGCACCCGACCGACGAGGACCGCGAATGGTTCCCGGACATCGCCGGCAGCGACTGGCGCAAGACGCTCGATTTCGCGATGCGCAATTTCAAGGACGAAAGCTTCATCGCCCAGTACCTGTCGCCCAAGCTGATACGCGAATTCCATTTCTTTGCTGTACTGGACGACGACAATAACGAAAAGCTGGCAATCTCCGCCATACACGACGATCTCGGATACCGCTACGTCCGCCAGCAACTGGCCGAGCAGTACAACCTGGGCAACCGCGAGCCGAATATCCAGGTATGGTCGGTCAACACCCGCGACGACCGCGCGCTGACCCTGCGGCACACGCAGTTCCAGCGGCGGCCGCTGAACCAGCAGGCTGGCGAGGTGCTCAAGCACGTGGCGCGGCTGTGGGGCTTCGACGTGCACCTGGAAACCGTGAGTCCGAACGGCGAGATCGTCAGCACGCTGGAGGTGAAACGGGAGAAACGGGCGCGCGGAAGTTGAGCGACATATATATAGAGCTTTTTCCGATCCCGGGCATGGCTCTTGCAAGGGATAAATCGGGGTCAGAGGCAGCGCTCTGGCCCCGGTTTTTTTAGCAATGGCATGCCGCCGGACAGAAGTCAACCGCTTTCGTCACCTGGCGGCTAGGTGTTTCCCGCAAGAATTTCGCAAAAGAAACTTTCACGGCCAAATTATCAACTGTACGTAGTAAAATTACGCGCATAAAATTCCGTTTTTGCGCTTAAGGGAAAACTAAGTAATGTCGTGGTGCGCTCCGCCCCAAAATTGCGCCGGAGAAGCTTGTAAATTGAGCTAGAACGGTGCAAAGAGAGCGCTATCACATAGGAAAACCCTATGAAATTTAACCGGTTTTAGGGATGAAAATTCTATGTAAAATCAAGAATTCGTATGTATAATTCGCCGACGTCCCGGATGCGGCTGTTGTTTTGTGTCGCCATTTTGGGGTTTAGTAGCAACAAAAAGAGTTGGTATTGGAGAAAGCAGGCATGAATTTCACGCACAACGAGAAAAGCACCGGGAAGAACTTTACAGGCATTACCATTGTCGTTTTGTTGCACCTCCTGGTTGCTTATGGGATCGTGACGGGCTTGGGTAAACGTCTGGTGAGCAAGATGATCGCACCAGTGGAGACCAAGATCATTGAGGAGGTCAAACCTCCTCCACCGAAAGAACTCCCACCGCCACCACCTCCGCCAGAGATGAAAGCGCCACCACCGCCATTCATCCCGCCAGTCGAGGTGAATGTGCAGCAGCCACCGCCGCCGCAAAACACGATCGCGAATGCGACCAACGTCAAGCCTGCGACGAACGAACTGCAAAAAGCGCCACCAGCACCACCGGCAGCGCCACCGGGACCGGCTAAATCGGTAAACGTAGCTGCTGTGGCTGACTTCAGCACCTGCGCGAAACCGGAGTGGCCAAAATCCTCCCTGCGTAACGAAGAAACCGGTACGGTCACGTTATCGTTCTTGATTGGGGTCGACGGCCGCGTCGCCGATTCCAAGATCGTCAAATCCAGTGGTTTTAGGGACTTGGACAAGGCTGCGGTTAACGGTATCGGCAAATGCCGATTCAAACCGGGTCTGACCGACGGGAAACCGACGGAAGCGTGGATGCAGATGCAATACGTCTGGACGCTGGAGTAAAACCGAGGCGGCAGTTTAGTCTCACTTAGTAATTTTCGTTGTCATTACGTTCAGCGATCTGATTATTTTATCAATTTGGAGGAAGCATGTTTAAGAATACCCGTTTGTCCGCTGTACTGGCCGCTGTGCTGTTTTCCGTGACCGCAGCCACCGCCCTGGTAAGCGCCCCAGCTTTCGCTGACGCGCCAGCCTCGGCCGCCGCTTCGGCGCCAGCAGCCGCTCCAGCAGCGGATGCGGCAGCCGCACCAGCAGCAGAAGCTCCGGCAGCGGAAGCTCCAGCTGCCAAAGCCGGCAAAGAAGAAGTGGACAATCCTTACGGCTTCGAAGCTGTCTGGAACGGTGGTTTCGTCTCGCGCGGCACCCTGATCATCCTGTCGCTGATGTCCATGGGTTCGTGGTACATCATCATCACCAAGCTGATCGACCAGATGAAGATCTTCAAGCAGTCGAAAGAAACCTCGGCCAAGTTCTGGAAAGCATCGTCGATCGCCGCCGGTTCGGCAGCCCTGAAAGACGGCTCGCCATTCCGCTTCATCGCTGAAACCGGCACCAAGGCCACCGTGCACCACGACGGCGCCCTGCTGGAACAAATCGACCTGTCGACCTGGGTGACCATGTCCATCCAGCGCGCTGTTGACAAAGTTCAATCGCGTCTGCAAGACGGCCTGTCGTTCCTGGCAACCGTTGGTTCGACCGCACCGTTCATCGGTCTGTTCGGTACCGTTTGGGGTATTTACAATGCACTGATCGCCATCGGCATGTCGGGTAACGCATCGATCGACAAGGTTGCAGGTCCAGTGGGTGAAGCGCTGATCATGACCGCTTTCGGTCTGTTCGTCGCGGTTCCTGCCGTTCTGGGTTACAACTGGCTGGTGCGTCGTAACAAGTCGGCCATGGAAGACGTGCGTTCGTTCTCCGCTGACGTGCACTCGGTACTGATCTCGGGCGCCATGTCCACCAGCGAAGCTGGCCGTGCCGCCGGCGCTAAAAAGATTGGATAATTAATCATGTCGATGTCCGTAGGCTCCGATAGCGGAGACGAAGATCAAGTCATGTCAGAAATCAACACGACGCCCCTGGTGGACATCATGTTGGTTCTGCTGATTATCTTCCTGATCACGAGCCCGGTTGTTCTGAAGCTGATCAAGATCAAGCTGCCGGAAGAAGCCAACCAGGTTATTCAGACCAAGCCGGAAGATGTCAACATCGTTGTAAGCAAGGATGGCGATATCTACTGGAATCAGCGGAAGATGCGCGACGCGAATGAGTTGTTCGACAATCTGAAGGTGGAAGCGGTCAAATTGCCTCAGCCGGAAGTACATATCCGTGGCGACCAAGAAACTCGCTACGAAGCAATCGGCAAGGTTATTTACACTACCCAGCGCGCTGGTATTCAGAAGGTCGGCTTCATCACCGAACCGCCTGACAAGGGTTAATCCCCTCTAGTGCATCGCAGGCCCGCAGTCGGGGCCTGCCCTTCTTAAAAGGAAACACCATGAGTATGAATGTCGGCTCCCCAAGCGGTGGCGCGGATCCGGAACCAATGATGGAAATGAACATGACGCCCCTCATCGACGTGATGCTGGTGCTGATTATCATGATGATCATTACGATTCCGAAAGCCAACCACTCGGTCAACCTGAACATGCCGGTCGGCACCCCGCCTCCGCCTGTGAAGGAACCTGTGGTGATCACGATCGACGTCGACTTCGACGGTACGATTCTGTGGGATAACGCTGTCGTTCCCGACCGCGGTACCCTGGAAGCGAAACTGACCGATGTCGCTGCGCAACCAGACCAACCGGAAGTGCATCTGCGTCCGAACAAGCTGGTATCGTACAAAGTCGTGGCAGGCGTGATGGCTGCGGCCCAACGTCTGGGCGTGACCAAGATTGGCCTGGTCGGCAACGAGCAGTTCCAATAATCAGTTCTATGTTCAACGATAGGCAGGACCGTTCCTGCCTATTTCGCATTTTGAAGAAAGAAAACTTACCCATGACCAAGTTTCGTCTCGCTCATCTCGGCCTGGTAATGGCCGCTATTGGTTTCACAGCAGCAGCTCCCCTGGCAGGTCTCTCCCCGGTTGCCTACGCAGCTGAAACGGTGCGCGCTGAAATCGGCAAACCATTGCAGGAAGCACAGAAACTGGCTGCGGCAGGCAAGAACAAAGAAGCACTGGCCAAACTCCGGGACGCCGATGCCGTCGGTGGCAAATCGCCCCACGAAGCCTATCTGATCGAACGCACCCGCGCTTCGGCCGCAGCTGCCGCTGGCGATAACGACGCCGCCGCCAAGGCCTTTGAAGCCGTGATCAACTCCGGCAAGCTGTCCGCTGCCGAACAACCGAAATTCACCCAGGCCCTGGCCGGCATCTACTACCGCGCCAAGGACTATCCCAAAGCCATCACCTGGATCCAGCGCACGCTGAAAGACAATCCGAACGACGGCCAGATGCGCGAACTGCTGATCCAGACCTACTACATCAGCGGCAAGTACTCGGAAGCAGCCAAGGAACTGCAATCGTCGAAAAGCGGCTCGGAAGCGTCGCTGCAAATGCTGGCCAATATCCAGCTGAAGCAGAACGACAAGGAAGGCTACGTCCAGACCCTGGAAAAACTGGCCGGTTCCTATCCCAAGACCAGCTACTGGGCCGACCTGCTGAACCGCGTGTCGGGCAAGCCTGGCTTCGCCTCGACGCTGTCGCTGGATGTGCTGCGCCTGCGCCTGGTCAACGGCCTGCTGAGCAAGCCGGGCGAGTACATGGAAATGTCCCAGCTGGCGCTGCAAGCGGGTAACCCTGCCGAAGCGACCAAGATCATCGACCAGGGCTACAAAAAAGGCGTGCTGGGCACCGGCTCCGACGCCCCCCGCCACCAGCGCCTGAAAGACCTGGCCGCCAAGACCCAGACCGAGTTCGACACCAAGCAAGCCGCGCTGGAAGCGGAAGCGTTCAAGAGCAAGGACGCCGACACGCTGGCCAATATGGGCTACGCGCTGGTTTCCGCCGGCAAGGCCGACAAGGGCCTGGCGCTGCTGGACCAGGCTGTGAAGATGGGCACCGCGAAACATCCTGACGCCGTCAAGCTGCACCAGGGTATCGCCCAGTTCAACGCCGGCAAGAAGCCTGCCGCGCTGGCCACCCTGAGAGGCGTCAAAGGCAAGGACGGCACCGCCGAACTGGCCCGCTACTGGACGCTGAACATCAACCACCCGATGTAATTCGGGCGTTGCGGCAAAAAAGCGCTGCCCGGCCCCGCCGGCAGCGCTTTTTTTTATGGCCAAGCTGATCGACGTCATTCCCTCCATGCGACGCGCCTGATCCCACTCGGCATGGATTCCCGCTTTCGCGGCAACGACGCAGGGAGGCGGCTTTTCAGGTTAACTGTCGGCTACCGCAAACAAACCGTATAATCCTCCATTTAGCGACAGTTCCCCCCCAGATTCCCATGAAGGTATTTCGAGGTCTACCCAATGCAGCGGCGCGCGCGCCCTGCGCGCTCACGATAGGCAACTTTGACGGTGTCCACCTCGGCCACCAGGCATTGCTGGGCCGCGTGCGCGCCGCCGCCACCGGCCTCGGGTTGGAAGCTGCCGTGATGACCTTCGAACCGCATCCGCGCGAATTCTTCGCGCACAAGGCCGGCGAGCTGTCGAAGGCGCCGCCGCGCATCGCCAACCTGCGCGACAAGCTGCAATCGCTGTCCGACAACGGCATCGACCGCGTCATCGTCGAGCACTTCTCGGCGCCGTTCGCCGCGCTCACGCCGCAGGAATTCACCGAAAAAGTGCTGGTCGAAGGCCTGCACGTCAAGTGGCTGATGGTCGGCGACGACTTCTGCTACGGCGCCCGCCGCGCCGGCAACGTCCAGATGCTGCTGGAAGCGGGCCGGCACTACGGCTTCCACGTCGAGACCCTGCCGACCGTGATGAACGGCAGCAACCGCATCTCCTCCTCCGCCGTGCGCGCCGCGCTGGCCGAGGGCGACTTCGCGCATGCCGAGGCGCTGCTGGGCCATCCCTACGCGATATCGGGCCACGTGATCCACGGCCAGAAGCTGGGCCGCACCCTGGGCTTCCCCACGCTGAACCTGCGCGTGCCGCACCGCCCCGCGCTGTCCGGCATCTTCGTCGTGCAGGTGCACGGCCTGGCCGAGCAGCCGCTGGCGGCCGTCGCCAGCCTGGGCGTGCGCCCGACCGTCGACGACAGCGGCCGCGTGCTGCTGGAAGTGCATGTGTTCGACTTCGCCCGGAACTGCTACGGCAAACAGGTGCGCGTCGAATTCCTCCACAAGATACGCGACGAGGAAAAATACGTCGACCTGCCGACGCTGACCGCCGCCATCGAGCGCGACGCCGTCATCGCCCGCGAGTATTTCGCCCAGCGCCTGCAAGAGCGCGACGGCGCCACCACCGCCACCGACCGAATTTAGCCGCGCGACCAGCCACGCGCGCCGGCTACACCGAACTCCCCGAATAAAAATCACTGAAGATAACCATGTCCGATAACAAATCCGCAAAGAAGCCTGAAAGCAAATACCCGGTCAACATGACCGAAACCCCGTTCCCGATGCGCGGCGACATGGCCAAGCGCGAGCCGAACTGGGTCAAGCAATGGCAGGACAAGAAGATCTACGAGCGCGTGCGCAAAGCCGCCGCAGGCCGTCCGAAATTCATCCTGCACGACGGTCCGCCGTACGCCAATGGCGACATCCACATCGGCCACGCCGTCAACAAGATCCTGAAGGACATGGTGGTCAAGGCCCGCGGCCTGGCCGGCTACGACGCGCCCTACGTGCCGGGCTGGGATTGCCACGGCATGCCGATCGAGATCCAGATCGAAAAACAATACGGCAAGAACCTGCCGACCGCCGAAGTGCTGACCAAGGCCCGCGCCTACGCATTGGAGCAGGTCGACCGCCAGCGCAAGGACTTCATCCGCCTGGGCGTGCTGGGCGAATGGCAGAACCCCTACCTGACCATGAACTACTCGAACGAGGCCGACGAACTGCGCGCCCTCGGCCAACTGCTGGAGAAAGGCTACGTCTACCGCGGCCTGAAGCCGGTCAACTGGTGCTTCGACTGCCAGTCCGCGCTGGCGGAAGCGGAAGTGGAATACCAGGACAAGCGCGACCCGGCGATCGACGTCGGCTTCAAGTTCGCCGAATTCGACCAACTGGCCACCGCCTTCAGCCTGGACCAGCTGCCGACCGAGAACGGCTACATCGTCATCTGGACCACCACCCCCTGGACCATCCCGTCCAACCAGGCGCTGAACGTCAACGCCGAAGTGATCTACTCGCTGGTGCAGACCGAGCGCGACGGCCAGCCCTTGCTGCTGATCCTGGCGCAAGACCTGGTCGAAGCCTGCCTGGCGCGCTACAAGCTCGAAGGCACCACCATCGCCACCTGCCACGGCGCGGCGCTGGCCGGCATCGGCTTCCGCCACCCGCTGCACGCCTCGGACGCCTTCTTCGACCGCCTGTCGCCGATGTACCTGGCCGAATACGTGACCACCGAAAGCGGCACCGGAGTGGTGCACTCGGCGCCAGCCTACGGCCTGGACGACTTCATCTCCTGCCGCGCGCATGGCATGAAGGACGAGAACATCCTGACCCCGGTCATGGGCGACGGCAAATACGCGTCGACGCTGCCGCTGTTCGGCGGCATGACGATCTGGGAAGCCTCCAAGCCGATCTGCAACGCTCTGAAGGAGGCGGGCGCGCTGTTCGAAGTGAAGATGTTCGACCACAGCTACATGCACTGCTGGCGCCACAAGACGCCTATCATCTACCGCGCCACCTCGCAGTGGTTCGCCGGCATGGACGTCAAGCCCAAGGACGGCGGCCACACGCTGCGCGAAACCGCGCTCAAAGGCATCGACGAGACCAAGTTCTTCCCGGACTGGGGCAAGGCGCGCCTGCACGGCATGATCGCCAACCGCCCCGACTGGACCCTGTCGCGCCAGCGCCAGTGGGGCGTGCCGATGGCCTTCATCGTCCACAAGGAAACCGGCGCGCTGCATCCGCGCACCCCGGAACTGCTGGAGCAGGTGGCCAAGCTGATCGAAAAGAGCGGCATCGACGCCTGGCTGGCGCTGGACCTGAAAGACCTGCTCGGCGACGAAGCGGCAAGCTACGAAAAGAACAAGGATACGCTGGACGTCTGGTTCGATTCCGGCTCGACCCACCAGACCGTGCTGCGCGGCTCGCACAAGGAACAATCGGCCTTCCCGGCCGACCTGTACCTGGAAGGCTCGGACCAGCACCGCGGCTGGTTCCACTCCTCGCTGCTGACGTCCTCGATGCTGAACGGCGCGCCCCCCTACAAGGCGCTGCTGACGCACGGCTTCGTGGTCGACGGCGAAGGCAAGAAGATGTCCAAATCGGTCGGCAACACGGTCGCCCCGCAGGACGTCTGGAACAAGCTGGGCGCCGACATGCTGCGCCTGTGGGTGGCCACCACCGACTACACCGGCGAACTGTCGATCTCCGACGAGATCCTCAAGCGCGTCACCGAAGCCTATCGCCGCATCCGCAACACGCTGCGCTTCCTGCTGGCCAACCTGTCCGACTTCGACGCCGCCAAGGACGCGGTGGCGATCGACGACATGCTGGAGATCGACCGCTACGCCGTCGCCAACATGGCGGCGCTGCAGGCCGAAATCGCCGAGCACTACCTGCAGTACGAGTTCCAGCCGATCTACTCCAAGCTGCAGAACTTCTGCTCGGAAGACCTGGGCGGCTTCTACCTGGACGTGCTCAAGGACCGCCTGTACACCAGCGCCGTCACCTCGCCTGCGCGCCGCTCGGCGCAGACCGCGCTGTGGCACATCACGCAAAGCCTGCTGCGCGTGATGGCGCCGGCGCTGTCGTTCACGGCGGAAGAGGCATGGGCCATCTTCGCCGGCGAAGCAGCCTACAAGGCCAGCGACGAAACCATCTTCACGCAAACCTGGTGGACGCTGCCGGAAGCGGCCGACGCCGCCGCGCTGCTGGCCAAGTACACGGCCCTGCGCGCGGTCCGCACCGACGTCACCAAGCAGCTCGAAGACGTGCGCACCTCGGGCGCGATCGGCTCCTCGCTGCAGGCGGAACTGACCATCAAGGCCGCCGGCGAGAAGTACCAGCTGCTGGCCAGCCTGGACGACGATCTGAAGTTCGTCTTCATCACCTCCGCCGCCAAGGCGGTGCAGGTGGCAAGCGAAGCGGATGAAGCGGTCGAAGTGAGCGCCTCGACGGCCGAGAAGTGCGAGCGTTGCTGGCACTACCGCGCCGACGTCGGCGCGCATGCGGACCACCCTACCCTGTGCGGCCGTTGCCACAGCAACCTGTTCGGTGCGGGCGAAAAACGCAAGTTCGCTTAAGATATGACCCGCCGTCGTTCCCGCGCACGCGGGAACCCATACTGAGCTTGCGGCGGACGCTCAGCATGGATCCCCGCCTGCGCGGGGATGACGGAGCTAGCCGCTCAGAACCAATTTGAATAACTCATGGCCACCAAAAAAATCTTTCCGACCAAATCCTCGGCCAGCCTGACGCCATGGCTGGGCATTGCCGCCATCGTCGTCCTGTTCGACCAGCTGTCCAAGATCACCATCACCAAGACCTTCCAGCTCGGTGAAGAGAAGGTCATCACCTCCTTCTTCAACCTGGTGCTGGCGTATAACAAGGGCGCGGCGTTCAGCTTCCTGCAGAACAGCGGCGGATGGCAGCGCTACTTCTTCACCGCCATCGCGCTCGGCGCGGCGGCCTGGATCATCGTACTGCTGAAAAAGCACGGCAGCCAGCGCATGTTCTCGTGGGCGCTGTCGCTGATCCTGGGCGGCGCCATCGGCAACGTCATCGACCGCATCCTGTACGGCCACGTGGTCGACTTCCTCGATTTCCACTGGAACGGAATCGGCCACTTCCCGGCGTTCAACATCGCCGACTCGGCCATCTGCATCGGCGCGGCGCTGTTCATCCTCGATGAGCTGCGCCGGGTGAACAAATAACGGGAGCAGCGCATGATGGAATTGACCGGCAAGAAAATCGTCCTCGGCCTGTCCGGCGGCGTGGCCTGCTACAAGGCGGCGGAACTGTGCCGCGCGCTGACCAAGGCCGGCGCCTCGGTGCAGGTGGTGATGACCGACGCCGCCACCCACTTCATCACCGCCGTCACCATGCAGGCGCTGTCGGGCAACAAGGTGTTCAGCAGCCAGTGGGATCCGCGCGTCGAGAACAATATGGCCCACATCGACGTCACCCGCGACGCCGACGCCATCCTGGTCGCGCCCTGCTCGGCGGACTTCATGTACAAGCTGGCGCACGGCGTCTGCGACGACCTGCTGTCGACCATGTGCCTGGCGCGTCCGCGCCTGGTGCCGCTGCTGGTGGCGCCGGCCATGAACGTCGAGATGTGGCAGAACCCCGCCACCGAGCGCAACGCGCAGCAGCTGCGCGACGACGGCATCGTCATCTTCGGCCCCGCCGCCGGCGACCAGGCCTGCGGCGAAGTGGGCATGGGCCGCATGCTGGAACCGGCGCAGCTGCTCGAGGAGCTGGTGGCCTCGTTCCAGCCCAAGGTATTGGCGGGCAAGCGCATCCTGATCACCGCCGGTCCGACCTTCGAACCGATCGACCCGGTACGCGGCATCACCAATCTGTCCTCGGGCAAGATGGGTTACGCCGTGGCGCGCGCCGCGCGCGAAGCCGGCGCCGAGGTGATCCTGGTGTCCGGCCCGACGGCGCTGCCGGCGCCGTTCGGCGTCCAGCGCATCAACGTCCAGAGCGCGCTGCAGATGCACGACGCGGTGATGGCCAATGTCGACCACCAGCACATCTTCATCGCGGTGGCGGCGGTGGCCGACTGGCGCGTGTCCAACGCCAGCGAGCAGAAACTCAAGAAGAACCCGGACGGCTCGGTGCCGGACCTGAAGTTCGAGCAGAACCCGGACATTCTCGCCGGCGTCGCCGCCCGCACCACGCTGGCCGGCCATCCGTACTGCGTGGGCTTCGCCGCCGAATCGGAAAACCTGGTGCAGTTCGGCGCCGACAAGCGCGAGAAAAAAGGCATCCCCCTGCTGGTAGGGAATATCGGCCACCACACCTTCGGCCAGGACGACAACACCATCATCCTGTTCGATGAAAACGGCCACACCATACTGCCGCGCGCCGACAAGCTGACGCTGGCGCGCCAACTGATTTCGGAGATCTCGAAACGGATCTCCCAGCACTCCTTATTTGCTAAATAAATGAAAAACATCGACGTCAAAATCCTCGACCCGCGCATGAAAGACCAGATGCCGGCCTACGCCACCCCTGGTTCCGCCGGCCTCGATCTGCGCGCCTGCATCGATGCGGCTATGGTCATCGAAGCCGGCCAGACCGTGCTGATTCCAACCGGCCTGGCGATCCACGTGGCCGATCCTGGCTACGCCGCGATGATCCTGCCGCGCAGCGGCATGGGCCACAAAAACGGCATCGTGCTGGGCAATCTGGTAGGCTTGATCGACTCCGACTACCAGGGCCAGCTGATGATCTCGACCTGGAACCGCGGCCACAGCGCCTTCACGCTGAACCCGATGGAGCGCCTGGCGCAGCTGATCATCGTGCCGGTGCTGCAAGTGGGCTTCAACGTGGTCGAAGAATTCGGCGACAGCGAGCGCGGCGAAGGCGGCTTTGGCAGCACCGGCAAACACTAACAACAACAGACGGAGACCCTGGATGGTCCAGCAGACAAACAAGATCAATCAATTCGCCTCATTGTCCCTGCTGGCGGCGGCATCGCTGCTGCCCGCCTGCTCGACTTTCCAATCCAAGCCGGCGCCTGCGCCGGCCGAACCGGTGGTGGCCCGCGTCATCACCGAAGAACCGCCGGTGGTCACCGCCAAGATGGCCGCCGCGCGCGACTCCCTGAGCCAGATGGCGGCCCTGCAGGACCGCCTGTACCGCATCGCCGGCCCGCTGCTGATCAACAACGCGGACCTGTGCCGCACGCAGGCACGCAACCTGCTCGGCTTCACCGCCAAGAACAAATACTCCTACACCGGCGAATTCGTCGACGCCGCACAGGCGGTGCTGAACTACGGCGACCGCCTGGAAGTGGCCAGCGTGCTGGCCGGCAGCGGCGGCGCGCGCGCCGGCCTGCGCAAGGGCGACGGTCTGGTCGCCGCCGAGGGCAAGACCCTGCCGACCGGCCAGAACGCCGAAACCCAGGCCGCCGCCATCCTCGGTCCATTGGTCTCCAGCCACCAGACACTCAAGCTGATCGTCGCCCGCGACGGCCGCAACCAGGCGCTCGACGTGCCGGTCACGCGCGCCTGCGCCTTCAAGATCGACATCGGCAACTCGGACAACATCAACTCTTACGCCGACGGCCAGCGCGTGATGATCACGCGCGGCATGGTCAACTTCGCGCAGAGCGACGAGGCCATCGCCTACCTGCTGGCCAAGGACATCGCCCACAATGTGCTGGGCCACGCCGCCACCACCCGTTCGGCATACACCATCGGCAGCATCATCGACAACCTGGTCTCGGTGCGCCCCGACCTGACGATGCTGATCGGCACCGCCGGCGTCAAGCCCATGCCGCAGGAACTCGACGCGGCGGCCGACTACCTGTCGCTGTACATGGTGGCCCGCGCCGGCTACAGCCTGGACCACGCACACGCCTTCTGGCAGCGCCTGGCCGGACAATATCCCGCCACGGTGCTAAACGGGTATACTGCCAACCACCCCGCCGTTAACTACCGCCTGTCGGTGATCGACAAGACCATCGCCGAAATCAAGGGCAAGCAGGCGGCCAGGAAGCCACTGCTGCCGTAACTCGGAGAAGCCGCCATGAACAAGCCGGGCCTGTTAGCAATCGTCTTGATACTGATGTGCGGCTGGGCCCACGCGGCGCATTGGGCCAAGGTCAAGGGCGACGGCGCCGGCGTCTTCTACATCGACAAGGCCAGCATCATCAAGGCCGACAAGACGCGCAAGGTGTGGTCGATGCGCAGCTTCGGCAAGCCGCAAACCACGCCCGAGGGCAAGCCTTACCGTTCGGTCAAGGCGCTGCACCTGTATTCCTGCGAAGACCGCACCACCGTGCTGCTGTCGCAGGTGTTCTACCCCGAGGCCATGGGCAAGGGCGAACCGGTGGAAAACTACAAATACGAGAAGTTCAACCCGGAAGACATCGTGCCGGACAGCCCGTTCGACAACGCGCTGTCCGTGGTCTGCAAATAGCTTAGTTTGGGAACTTAGCCGGGGAAATTGGGGAACACGTTCCCCATCAGCCAGGTCAGGCCCGCGCACAGCAGCACGGCGAGTATCAGCACGATCAGCAGGCGGCCGAATTTGGGCGAGCCGTCGTCTTCCTTGGGAGTGGTCATGGCAGTTCCTGCAAGCTTTAGAGAGCCGTAGTATATTCCATCCATGGACAGCATCGACCTCGAAGTACTCAAAACCAGCGCCGCCTGGATCGCCGCCGGGCGCCGCTGCGAACTGATCACCGTCATCAAGACCTGGGGTTCCAGTCCGCGGCCGGTCGGCGCCACGCTGGCCATCTGCGAAGACGGCACGGTGATCGGCTCGGTCTCCGGCGGCTGCATCGAGGACGACCTGATCGCCCGCGTGCGCGACGAGGGCATACGCCGCAGCGCGCCGGAGATCGTCAGCTACGGCATCACCGCCGACGAGGCCCACCGTTTCGGCCTGCCCTGCGGCGGCACCATCGAGCTGGCGATCGAGCCGCTGTCGGCGCGCAGCCGCGTGGCCGAACTGCTGGAACGGCTGGAGCGGCACGAGCTGGTGCAGCGCCGCCTGGACCTGCACAGCGGCGAGGTGGAGCTGTCGAAGGCCGCGCCGGGCGCGCAGATGCAGGTCAGCGAGCGCGCCATGGTCAGCCTGCACGGCCCGCGCTGGCGGCTGCTGATCATCGGCGCCGGCCAGCTGTCGCGCTTCCTGGCGCAGATCGCCACCGCCATGGACTACCACGTCATCGTCTGCGACCCGCGCGAGGAATACCGCGCCGGCTGGCAGGTCGACGGCGTGCAGCTGGTGCACGACATGCCGGACGATATCGTGATCGCCATGCAGCTGGACCGCCGCAGCGCCGTCGTCGCGCTGACCCACGATCCCAAGCTGGACGACCTGGCGCTGATGGAGGCCCTGAGGTCGGACGCGTTCTACGTCGGCGCCATCGGCTCGCGGCTGAACAACGGCAAGCGCCGCGAGCGGCTGCTGGAGTTCGACCTGACGCCGGAGCAGCTGGCGCGCCTGCACGGGCCGATCGGCCTGTACATCGGCAGCAAGACGCCGTCCGAGATCGCGATCTCCATCCTGGCCGAAATGACCGCGATTAAAAACGGCGTGCCGACCACGCTGCTGGTCCCGCACGCGGCCACGCCGGCCGCGCCCGGCGAGAACGCCTGCGCGGTCGATATCGGCGCGACGTAAAAAGCGCAAGCACGGACAATTCAACAGCAAGAACCGGCTAGCCCGCCGCCCGCGGCTAGGGGACAATAGCGCCACCGTTCACCGACTGGAATTCCGCATGAGTACCGCCAACCTGTTACGCCTGATCTTCCTCGCCGCCATCTGGGGCGGCTCCTTCCTGTTCATGCGCATCGCCGCGCCGGTGCTGGGCGCCGCCGTGCTGATCGAATACCGCGTGCTGTTCGCGTCGCTGTTCCTGGCGGTGATCGCGCTGGCGCTGAAAAAGCCGCTGAACCTGCGCCAGCACTGGAAGCATTACCTGATCCTCGGCCTGTTCAATTCCGCGCTGCCGTTCCTGATGTTCGCCTTCGCCGCGCGCACCTTGTCGGCCTCCCTGCTGGCGGTGCTGAACGCCACCACGCCGCTGTGGGGCACCCTGATCGCCGCCGTCTGGACCCGCCACATGGTCAGCGCCAAGGTGATGCTGGGTTTGCTGCTGGGCGCCTGCGGCGTGGCGCTGCTGGTCGGCTTCGACCACGTCAGCACCAAGCCGGGCGCCGGCATCGCCATCGCGGCGGTGCTGTTCGCCTCCTTCAACTACGGCATCGCCAGCAACTACGCCAAGCAGGCCAAGGCGGTCGAGCCGTTCGCCAACGCGCACGGCTCGATGTGGGCCTCGACGCTGCTGGTGCTGCCGGCGCTGCCGTTGTTCCCGGCGCCGGGCGAACCGACCATCGGCATCATGGGCGCGGTGCTGGCGCTCGGCGTGCTGTGCAGCGGCGTGGCCTACCTGATCTACTTCCGCCTGATCCAGGACGTCGGCCCGTCGTCGGCGCTGACGGTGACCTTTCTCAGCCCCCTGTTCGGCATCCTGTGGGGCATGCTGTTCCTCGGCGAAAGCGTCGGCTGGTACACCTTCGTCGGCGCCGCCATCGTCATCGCCGGCACCGCGCTGGTGACCGGCTTCCGCCCCGGCCTCGGCTTCCTCAACAAGGCCAAGCCAGCGTGAAGCCCTACGCCCTGCCGCTGCCGCCCGCCTACCGGCTGCACGACGTGCTGGCCTTCCACCGCCGCGACGCCGAAAGCGTGGCCGAGCAAGTCAGCCCCGAGCGCCTGCGCAAGGGCATGCTGATCGCCGGCGTGCCGGTGGTGCTGGAGATCGTGCCCGACCACCCCGCCGCGCCCACCAGCGCCAGCTGCACCGTGCACGCCGACGGCCCGCTGTCCAAGGCCGCGCAGCAGCAGGTGCGCGAGGCGGCGCTCAGCATCCTCGGGCTGCGCATCGATCCCGAGCCGTTCATCGCCTTCGCCGCCAAGGACAAGATGTTCGGGCCCTTGACGCGCGCCCAGCCCGGCCTGCGCATCGTCCAATCGGCCACCGTGTTCGAGGCGCTGACCTGGGCCATCATCGGCCAGCAGATCAACCTGTCGTTCGCAGTCGCGCTGCGCCGCACCTTCATCCTGCAGGCCGGCCGCCAGCACAGCAGCGGCTTGTGGTGCTACCCCGCCGCCGAAGACGCGGCCAGGCTGCACATCGACGACCTGACCAGCCGCAAATTCTCGCGCGCGAAGGCGGAAACGCTGTTGCGCCTGGCCGGCCTGGTGGCCGGCGGCGCGCTGCCGCTGGAGCTGTCGCCGTCGAACGGCATCGAGCAGGTGTCGGCCGCGTTGCTGGCGGTCAAGGGCATCGGCCCATGGACTGTCAACTACGGCCTGCTGCGCGGCTACGGCCATGCCGACTGTTCGCTGCACGGCGACGTCGCGATCCGCGCCGCGCTGCAGCAGCTGCTGGGCGAAGAGACCAGGCCGGACCTGCCGCGCACCGAGCAAATCCTGGCCCGGTACAGCCCCCACCGCACCATGGCCGCCGCCCATCTGTGGGCCAGCCTGCATCCGCGCGACAGTCAGGCCTAGGCGGCCAGCTGGCTGCGCTCCCCGACGTAGGCCTCGAACTGGCCGACGGTCAGCGGCCGGCTATAGTAATAACCCTGTATTTCGTCGCAACCCTGCTCCCTCAAATACTCCAGCTGCGCGAAGTGCTCGACGCCCTCGGCGATGGTATGCAAGCCCAGGCTGCGCGACAGGTTGATGATGGCGGCGACGATGGCGCGGTCGTCCGCATCGGTGCTGATGTCGCGGACGAAGGACTGGTCGATCTTCAGCTTGTAGATCTTGAATTTCTTCAGATAGCTCAGCGACGAATAGGCGATGCCGAAATCGTCGATCGCCATGCGCACGCCCAGTTCGTGCAGCTTGTCCATCACGGCGATCGCCGCCTGTGGATCGTGCATGGCCGTTCCTTCGGTCAGCTCCAGCTCCAGGTATTGCGGTTCCAGCTGCTCCTGCGCCAGGATGCTGCTGACCAGTTGCGGCAGGTCGGGATGACGGAACTGCGTGGTCGACAGATTCACCGCCATCATGAACGGCGCCATGCCCTGGTCCAGCCAGGTCCTCATCTGCCGCACCGCCTGGCGCAACACCCATTCGCCGATCGACAGCATCAGGCCGCTGTCCTCGGCGGCCGGAATGAACTCGGCCGGCGATATCGCGCCCAGCGTCGGATGCTGCCAGCGCAGCAGCGCCTCGGCGCCGACCACACGGCCGTCGTGCGCATCGACCTGCGGCTGGTAGTGGACGCTGAGTTCGCGGTTTTCCAGCGCATGCCGCAGCGCGCCGACGATCTGCATCCGCCGCACGGCTTCGTCTTCCAGATCGCTGGTGAAGAAACTGTAGCCGTTGCGGCCATTCTGCTTGGCCCGGTACATGGCGGAGTCGGCGCAGCGCACCAGCGTTTCCAGATCCTTGCCATCCTGCGGATAGACGGCCACACCGATCGAAGCACTGACCGACAATTCGTGCTGCTCGACGGCGAACGGTTCCAACACCGTGTCGAGTATCTTCTGCGCCACGCGCGGCAGCGCCTCGACGTCGTCGCCATGCAGCAGGAAAATGAATTCATCGCCGCCCAGGCGCGCCACCATGTCGTCGGCGCGCAAGGTCAGCCGCAATCGGCGCGCCAGCCGGACCAGCAGCGCGTCGCCGATGCTGTGACCCAGGCTGTCGTTGATATCCTTGAAGCGGTCCACGTCGAGGAACATCACGGCCAGCTGGCGGCCCTCGCATTGCGCCTTCAGGATCGCATGACGCGCGCTATCGTCCAACTGCACGCGATTGGGCAGCCCGGTCAGCACATCGAAATGGGCCAGATGCTCAATGCGTTCCTCGGCCAGCTTGCGCTCGGTGACATCGCGCGCAATGCCGAACACGCCCACGATGGCGCCCGAAGGATCGAACAGCGGTCCCTTGGTCGACAGGAACAGCGCGTGGCGCCCGTCCGGCAAGGTGACGGGTTCTTCGAAGGTCTGGGCACGACCGGCCTTCATCACCTGCCGGTCTTGCTGGACCACCCGTGCCGCCGTCGGCGCAGAAAACAGTTGCTCGTCGCTGCATCCCAGGATCTGTTCGGCAGACTTGTCGAGGAACGCGGCCGTCGCATGGTTCACCAACAGATAGCGGCCTTGCAAATCCTTGACGAAAACCGCGTCCGAGGTGCCGCTTATGATGCCGCTCAACAGATTGCGACCGGACTCGCCCTTGCGCAGGGCGCTGCGCATGAATTCGCTCAACACGCTGGCCACGGCGCCGTTCACGATCAGCAGCAGCCACTGGATCGACTCGCGCAGATCCGCAAAATGCAGGCTGTACAATGGATACAGAACCAACAGCTTGGTTCCCAGCGCCGCCGTTGCCGTCGCCAGCAAGCCAGGCCCCAATCCGCCCACCAGCGCGCTGACCATGATCGGCAGCATGAACATTATCAGCAATGGGTGCGGCTGGAGGACGCCGCCCATATGGGTGCGGACCACCAGCATGGTGCCGACCAGGATCAGCGCCAGCGCGTGGTGATGCCAGCCGCTGCGGGCGGCGCCCAACAGACCGCGGGCGGCCACGTCGAACAGCGGTTGGCGGCCCTCGGGACAGGCTGACACGGCCCGCATCGCCAACGCATAGCCGGTGGCGCTGCACACCACAAAGAAGACGCCCTTGGCGCCGGATAACCAGACCATGACGCCCGGCTCGTACACGGGCAACAGCTGATCCGACAACAGAACCCAGGCCGAGCCCAGGACCACGTAGACGACCGTGACCAACACAATAAACCGGCTGTGATTACTGACCATAATGGGCACCAGGATCGTAGGAATTGCTCGAGAGTAGCATCGGCTGGGAACGATTCCCAGCAATGCCGTGCGCCAGCCGGCGGTAAATCGCACGTCCTTGACCTAAGTCAAATTTGCCAAACGGCATTGTGTTAATTGGTGCACACTTGCGCCGATTTCGCTTGAGCCTGACGCTGCGTCAGGCTGTACGCTGCATGCCTTACCGTGAAGGAGCATGCATTGAGCTGGATAGAAAAACTCCTGCCGCCGCGCATCAAGCGCGGCGCCGAACAGCGGCAGTCCATTCCTGCCGGGCTGTGGATCAAATGCGCCGCCTGCGAGGCGGTGCTGTACCGCGCCGACCTGGAAGCGAATCTGCAGGTCTGCCCCAAATGCAGCCACCACATGCGCATCCGCGCCCGCAGCCGCCTCGATGCGCTGCTCGACGCCGGCGGCCGGCACGAGATCGGCCAGGAAGTGCTGCCGGTCGACACGCTCAAGTTCAAGGGCAGCAAGAGCTATACCGAACGCCTGGAGGCGGCGATGGCAGCGACCGGCGAAACCGACGCCATGATCGTCGTCAGCGGCGCCATCCTGTCGGTGCCGGTGGTGGTGGCCTGCTTCGAGTTCGATTTCATGGGCGGCTCGATGGGGTCGGTGGTCGGCGAACGCTTTGTGCGCGCCGTGCAGGCGGCGATCGACCAGCATGTGCCCTTCATCTGCATCACCGCCAGCGGCGGCGCGCGCATGCAAGAGGGACTGCTGTCGCTGATGCAGATGGCCAAGACCACCGCCATGCTGGCCAGGCTGGCGGAGAAGAAGCTGCCCTTTGTGTCGGTGCTGACCGATCCCACCTCGGGCGGCATCTCGGCCTCGTTCTGCTTCCTGGGCGACCTGGTGCTGGCCGAGCCGAAGGCGCTGATCGCCTTCACCGGCGCGCGCGTCATCAAGAGTACGCTGGGCGTGACCTTGCCGGAGGGCTATCAACGGCCGGAATTCCTGCTCGAACGCGGCGCCATCGACATGATCGTCGACCGCCGCGCGATGCGCGCCGAACTGGCCGCGCTGCTGGCCTTGCTGCTGAAGCTGCCAAAGGACGCGCTGGCCTGAGACCGCGCGCCTGTCGTACACTGTCGCGCATGAAAGAACATCGCGACAGCACGGTACTGAAAATCGGCGAACTGGCGGCGCGTTCCGGCCTGACGGTGCGCGCGCTGCATCACTACGACAGCATCGGCCTGTTGACGCCGTCGGCCCGCGCCGATTCCGGCTACCGCCTGTACAACCGCGACGACGTCGCGCGCCTGCATCGTATCCAGACGCTGCGCCGCTTCGGCATGTCGCTGGCCGATATCGCCATCTTCCTGGCCAGCCCGGACGCGCCGTTTGCCGACATCGTCGCGCAGCAGATCGCCGCGCTGGGCCAGCAGATCGAACAGGCGGCCGCGCTGCGCGAACAACTGATGCAAGTACAGCACGTGCTGGGCAGCGGCCGCAGTCCCGAGCTGTCCGACTGGCTGCAAACGCTGGAGAAAATGGACCTGTACGACAAATATTTCACCCGCGAAGAGTTGAAGCGCCTGCCCTTCTGGCAGCAGGACGCGCGCAGCCATGCCGCCTGGTCCGCGCTGGTGGACCAGGTGGCAGCGCTGATGGCGCAAGGCGCGCCGCCGGACGATCCGCGCGCGGGCGAACTGGCGGAGCGCTGGATGCAGACACTGCAACACGATACCAACGCCCATCCCGGACTCGCGCTGCGCATCACCGACATGCTGGACCAGGAGCTCACGATGCAGCAGCAAACCCGCATCACGCCGGCGATGAAGCACTATGTTTCGACGGCGCTGGGCGCGCGCAAGCTGGGCATCTACGCGCGCTATCTGGATCCCGATGAATTGCGCACCATGCGCGAAAACAATGGCAGGAACCAGTACGAGTGGATGACGCTGGTCGCCGCTGTGCACCAGCATCTGGAGGATGGCATCGCCCACGACGCGCCATCGGCGCAGGCGCTGGCGCAGCGCTGGATGACGCTTTACATGGCGCAGATCGGCGGCGACCCGGCCACGCTGGCCAAGATCCGCGCAGCCCACGCGCAGGAACCCGCGCTGTTGAGCGGCACCTGGATCACCCCCGCCATGCTCGATTACATCAGGACCGCCTACGCCACGCTGGCTTGATCAAGCGTAAGGCCGAGGTCCATATTGCGACCTAAGATCGCGGAGGTGCCCCCACGTCCAGGAGACCTCGATGATACGATACAGCAAAAATTCGACCGGCCGGCGCGGCCGCGCGCCGCGCCTGGCCCTGCTGCTGCTGACGCTGACGCTGGGCGCCTGCAACAACGCGCGCGACACCGACAGCCTGATGGCCCAAGCCCGTCAATATCGCGTCAAGGGCGAGACCAAGGCCGCCATCATCGAGCTGAAAAACGCGCTGCAGAAAACCCCCGACGATGCGCGCGCCCGTTTGCTGCTGGGCGAAGTCTATATCGACGCGGGCGATGTCGCCTCGGCCGAGAAGGAAGTGCGCAAGGCCCAGGCGCTGGGCATGGGCGCGGCGGAAATCATGCCCCGCCTGGGCAAGGTGATGCTGATGCAGGGGCAATTCAAGAAACTGCTCGACGAGGTCCAGCCCGACCCGTACAGCCCGCACCAGACGGAGCTGCTCGTCCTGCGGGCCAACGCCTACCTGGGCCTGGGCGACAAGGCGCAGGCCCAGCAACTGTTCGACGCCATGCTGGCGAACAACCCGGACCTGGCAGAGGCGATGCTGGGCCAGGCCAGGATCGCCGCCCTGTCGCAGCGCCTGGACCTGGCCTCGCAATATATCGAGCACGCGCTGGCCAAACATCCCGACAATATCGAGTGTCTGCGTTTCAAGGGCGACCTGTTGCGCCTGCAAGGAAAACCCGCGGCGGCGCTCCTCGCATACAAGCAAATCCTGACCATCCAGCCCAACAATACGCAAGCCCATATCGATAGCGCCACCCTGCTGATCCAGGACAAAAAACTGGCCGCAGCCCGCGCTGAAATCGACGCCGCCCGCAAGATCTCGTCCAACAGCCTGCCGGTGCTCTACACCCAGGCCTTGCTCGACTTTCAGGAAGCGAAATATCCGGCGGCGCGCGATACCCTGCAACTGATATTGCGGGTGCTGCCCGATCACATGCCGAGCTTGCTCCTGATGGGGACCGTGCAAACGGCCATGGGCTCATATCTGGAGGCCGAACTGACCTTGCGCAAATTTCTCGACGCCAATCCGCACCATGTCTACGCCAGCAAGCGCCTGGCCGGCATCCTTTTGAAGAGCGGCAAGACCGACGACGCCATCGCCGTGCTGGAGCCGGTACTGGAGGCTAATCAGTCGGATGTGGAACTCCTGGCCCTGGCCGGACAGGCGCAGATACAAGGCAGGCATTTCGCCAAGGCGGCTGAATATTTCCAGGCCGCAAGCGACCTGGCGCCACAAACGGCCAGCTTGCACACCTCGCTGGGATTGAGCCGCCTGGGTGCCGGCGAATCGGCGCGCGCGGTAGCCGAACTGGAACAGGCGACCGCCCTGGATGACAAGAACGGCAAGGCCGCCATCCTACTGGCGATGACCCACTTGCGCAACCAGGAATACGACAAGGCGCTGCTGGCGGTGGCGGCCCTGGAAAAACACGACGGCAAAAATCCGCTGGTGCAAAATCTGAAGGGCGGCATCCTCTTGTCCAAGCACGACCTGGCCGGCGCGCGCGCCGGCTTCGAGCAGGCGCTGGCGCTGGATCCGGCCTACCTGCCGGCCCTCGACAACCTGGCGCAAATGGACCTGGAGGAGAAGAAGCCCGAACGTGCCAGCCAGCGTTACGAAGCGGCACTCGCCGGGGACAAGAAGAACGTGGGGCTGATGACGAGCCTGGCCAAGCTGGCCTTGACCCAGAATAACAGCGCGGAAGCGGTGCGCTGGCTGGAACGCGCCACCGCCGACCATCCCGAAGCCCTGACCCCGGCCTTGCAGTTGGCGACGCTTTACCTGCACACCGGCGCCAGGGAAAAATCGCTGAAACTGGCACAGGCCGTCCAGGCCAGCCATCCCGCCGATCCCGACGCGCTGGCCTTGCTGGCGCAGGTACAGACTGCGAACGGCAACCACGAGGCGGCCCTGGAAAACTATGCCAAGCTGGCCGCCCTGCAGCCGGAGTCGGCCGCCGTGCAGCTGCGCATCGCCTACGCCAAGGTCGCGCTCAAGGACAATGACGGCGCCCTCGATGCGGTCAAGAAGGCCTTGCGCCTGAAAGAAGACTGGTTCGAAGCCCAGGTGCTGGCGGCGAGCTTGCTGGTCGACGGCAAGAACTACGCGGAGGCGCTTGCCATCGCGCAAACTGTACAGCGCCAGCGGCCCGAGCTGCCGGCGGGGCTGACGCTGGAGGGCGACATCTGGATGGCCCAGCACAAAGCGCAGGACGCGTTGCGCGCCTACGAGCGGGCATACAAGATGAGCCAGTTGCCGCCGCTGGCCATCAAGATCCACCAGGCGCTGCTCATGGCGGGCAAGACCAGGGAGGCGGGCCTGCATGCCGCCCAGTGGTTGCAGCAACACCCGCACGATCCCGGCTTCCGCTTGTACCAGGGCGGCGCCGATCTGGCGGCCGGGCGATACAAGCCTGCGATCAATGCGTTCGAGGCCATCGTCCGGCAAGACCCGAAAAATGTCGTGGCGCTCAACAACCTGGCCTGGGCCTACCAACAGGGCAAGGACCAGCGCGCGCTGGCGACCGCCGAGCGGGCTTACCAGCTGGCCGGCGCCAATCCCAGCATCCTCGACACCCTGGGCTGGATCTTGCTGGAGCAAGGCGAGACGGGCCGCGCCCTGCCCTTGCTGAAACAAGCCCAGACCCTGACGCCCGACGTGCCGGACATCGGCTATCACCTTGGCCTGGCGCTGATGAAGTCCGGCGACAAGCGCGCCGCGCGGCGCCAGTTCGAGCAACTGCTGGCCGCCAACAAAGACTTCCCGCAACGCGCCGAGGTCAAGGCCTTGCTGGAGTCCTGGTAGGCGCGGACCGGGCCGCAAGTCCGTCGACTTTCTTTACATGCCGCCCCGCCGCACCGGCGGCGCCATAAAAATACACTTTAAAAACATATACTTAGCATCTTATTCGTTCATGGCTTGGCGTTTGCTTAGTAATGGGTAGCCGACTGACGCCAACCGGTCGGCAAGGTATTGAAACTCCACCCTAGCGTAGCGATACTCCAATCATCAAGGAAGGAAACAAAATGAAGAAATCAAGCATACTAGGCGCTCTGCTGGGAGCGCTATTTGCGGCCGGCGCGGCTCAGGCGACCACGCTGAACACCACCAGCGCCGCCAATGCGATCTTTGCCGGCAACCCAAGTGAGCCGGCCGCCCCTTCGGCCTTGGGCGGCGACGGCATCCTCCAGAACTTCACCGGCATAGACTGGCACCAGAACGGCGCGGGACTGGTGCAGGGCTTTGCGCTCACCCCCGCCAACACTACCGGCGATTTCGTCGATTTCACCCTGACCTATCAAGCCTTCGCCGGCGTCATCAACACCACCTCGCCCACGCCCGACCTGAGCGTCGCCCCCCCCGGCCCCGCAGTCGGCACCTATGAGCTGACGACGGTCGCCACCCTGCACGAACGGGCAACCTGCCTCAATGCAGGTTGCTCCACGGTGGCGATCACCTTCACCCCCTCCACCAGCAGCAACTGGTCGATTTATTTCGATAACTCGCCCGATGCCAATCAAGGGGCCGGCACCGGCTTTATCGATGGCGCGCTGATGCTTTCCGGCACCTGGGATTCGGAACTGTCGACCTTCCTGGCGACGGGCACGTCCGGCACGCCCGGCGCCACCGGCGTAGGCTCGGCGACGTTGTTCGGCACGGTCTTGTTCACCAATGGGGCCTACGTGTCGCCGGCCCTGGCCGGTACCCGGTTCGACACCACGCTGAACTTCCCTGGCCCCGCCGCGCCCGACTTCACGCGCCCGCTGCTGGTCAATGGCATCGCCACCGGTCCCAACACGGATTCGCAGTTCGTGTTGAATGTCGATGGGGCCCAGCAGTTCACCCCAGTACCTGAGCCGGCCACCCTGGCGCTGGTTGCCGCAGGCATCTTCGGCATGGGTACGCTGGGCCGTCGCCGCGAGCAGAAGAAATAGTCGGCAAGCGGGGCTGGCAATCGACTCAGGCCGGCGCTTCAGGGCGCCGGCCTTTTTTCATGACCGGGTCTTATTTCAGCCGGCGCGCCGGACTGCCGCCCCACACTTCGCCGCTGCCGATGCGCGTGCCCTTGGCCACCAGCGAGTTGGCCGCCACGATCGCGTTGTCGCCTATCGTCACGCCGGACAAGACCACCGCATGCGCGCCTATCGTCACATGGTCGCCTATCGTGATGAAATAATGGCCCAAGGTATCGCCCTCGATCACATGCGGCACCAGCAAGGCCGTTTCGCCGACCACGCTGTTGGCGCCTATCGTCACAAACGCTGGATCGTAAATAATGCCGGAGCTGTAGGTATTGGCGCCCAGGCGGGCGCCCAGCGCAAGATAGATCAGCCGCATGATGGGAATCGGAATAATTCCACCGCGTATCAAGGAGTTGAACAGGATCAGATAGAACAGGACATAGACCTGATAGATGAACTCCTGCCTGGAGCCGAATTCGATATTTCCATCATGCAGGGGTTGCGCCCACAGGAAAAGCCGGAATATGAGCAGGCCATACAGGTAAACCAGCATCACCGCGGCCGCGCTGACGGCCACGCCCCGGAAATCTCCCAGGCCGGCAATGGCGCCCACGCCGCAATAAGCGCTCAGCACCGCCAGCAGCAATACCAGCGCCAGCATGGATAAGAAGGTGGCAATCGAGGTCAGTCTGATTTTTCGCATGAAAACACTCCCCGCAAGTACCTAAATTATAGGGAAAGCGCGGTTTTGCAGTCGCGGAAACGGAAAAGCCGCTGATACCTTGCGGTATCAACGGCTTTCAAATTTGGTTGCGGGGACAGGATTTGAACCTGTGACCTTCGGGTTATGAGCCCGACGAGCTGCCAGACTGCTCCACCCCGCGTCTGTATGTAGTTATTATAGGGCAGTTCATTGGTTTAGGCAATATTAATCCTGAAATCGGCTGCGATAGTCCGAATGTATGCAGTTACCTATAGGCATAGGCCATGCCGCACCGGCTGCAATCGGTGTAAAGTAGCCAAAGTGAGCATCCTTACCGACTGAGCTATCCCTTATGAAATTCTGTTCCGAATGCGCCGCCCCCGTCAGCCTGGCCGTCCCGGCCGGCGACAACCGTCCGCGCTATGTATGCGGCAACTGCGCCACCATCCACTACCAGAACCCGAAAATGGTGCTGGGCTCCATCCCCGTGTGGGAACGCGACGGCGAACTGAAGGTTTTGCTGTGCAAACGCGCGATCGAGCCGCGCCACGGCTACTGGACGCTGCCGGCCGGCTTCATGGAAAACAATGAAACCACCGCCGAAGGCGCCATCCGCGAAACCCAGGAAGAAGCCGGCGCCAATATTGAGCTGGGTCAGCTGTTCTCGCTGCTGAACGTGGCGCGCGTGCACCAGGTCCATATGTTCTACCTGGCCACGCTGCTGGACCTGGAGTTCGCCCCCGGCGAGGAAAGCCTGGACGTGCAACTGTTCAGCGAAGCGGAGATCCCGTGGGACGAGCTGGCCTTCCCCACCATCCGCACCACGCTGGAACTGTTCTTCGCCGACCGCGCCAGCATGCGCGAGGGCGGCGGCTACGGCTTCCACACCCAGGACATCACCCGCAACATGCGTTCCGACCTCTGATTAGCTGACGCTGTCCCTATGATCCCATGGCTGGAAACCGATAGCCCCTTCCCCGACGTCGCCCAGGCGCTGACCACCGACGCGCCCGGCCTGCTGGCGGCCGGCGCCGACCTGTCGCCGCAGCGGCTGCTGATGGCCTATCGCAACGGCATCTTCCCCTGGTTTTCCGAAGGCCAGCCCATCCTGTGGTGGAGCACCGATCCGCGCATGGTGCTGATGACCGACCAGTTCCGCATCTCGGACAGCCTGAAGAAAACCCTGCGCAAGGTCGAGCGCGAGATGGCCGCCGGCGGCCGCTGGCAGGTGCGCTTCGACAGCGCCTTCGAGCAAGTGATGCGGGCCTGCGCCGCGCCGCGCCGGGACGGCCCCGGCACCTGGATTTCGGAAGACATCATCGCCGGCTACACCGGCCTGCACCAGCTGGGCTACGCCCACTCGTCCGAGCTGTGGCTGGACGGCCAACTGGTCGGCGGCGCCTACGGCGTGTCGATCGGCCGCATGTTCTATGGCGAATCGATGTTCGCCCGCGTCACCGACGGTTCCAAGATCGCGCTGGCCTATCTGGTGCGCTTGCTGCGGCAGCACGGTGTAAAGATGATCGATTGCCAACAGGAGACCGGCCACCTGGCCTCGCTGGGCGCGGCGCCGATTCCCCGTGCGCAATTCCTGGCGCATCTGCGCAACACTATTGAATTGCCTCAGATCACCGTGTGGGAACCCATTGCACCACTGGCTGCGGACAGTTAAGCTAAAGGTGACAAGCGCCTTGGTAAACTTGGCGCTATCATAGGTCTACACCACCCGCCCTCGATAGGACGTGCATGACGCACCTGAACGATCTGCCTTTCGCGACGCTGCAGTTTTACACCACGGCGCCCTACCCTTGCAGCTATCTGGACGCGCGCCAGGCGCGTTCGCAGGTGGCGACTCCTTCGCACCTGATCAACGCCGACGTCTACTCCGAGCTGGTCAAGAACGGCTTCCGCCGCAGCGGCATCTTCACCTACCGCCCGTATTGCGACGGCTGCCAGGCCTGCATCCCGGTGCGGGTGGTGGCCGAGCAGTTCAGCCCCAGCCGCGGCCAGCGGCGCGCCTGGGCCAGGCATGGCAACCTGACGGCCGGCGTCGCCACGCTGTCGTTCTCGGACGAGCACTACGACCTCTACCTGCGCTACCAGAGCAAGCGCCACGCCGGCGGCGGCATGGACCAGGACAGCCGCGACCAGTACGCGCAATTCCTGCTGCAAAGCCGGGTCAACACGCGGCTGGTGGAGTTCCGCGAGCCCGGCGGCACCTTGCGCATGGTCAGCATCATCGACGTGCTGTCGGACGGCCTGTCGTCGGTCTACACCTTCTTCGATCCCGATGTCAACGGCGCTTCCTACGGCACCTTCAACGTCCTATGGCAGATCGCCCAGGCGCGCGAACTGAAGCTGCCGTATATCTACCTGGGCTACTGGATCAAGGAAAGTCCGAAGATGTCCTACAAAACCAACTTCAAGCCGCTCGAGGCCCGCATGCGCGGCGTGTGGAGCGTGCTGGACGCCTGATAAAATACGGGGAACTACAACCAGAGCTCCCTCATGTCCGAAAAATTCCTGTACTCGCTGGCCCGTCCGATGCTGTTTTCGATGGACGCCGAAGCGGCCCACCATTTCACCCTTCCCGCGCTCAAGCGCGCCGCCGCCCTGGGCCTGACCAAGCTGGTCAGGCAGCCCAAGGCCGACCCGCGCACCGTGATGGGCATTACGTTCAAGAACCCGGTCGGCCTGGCCGCCGGCCTGGACAAGGATGGCGCCTACATCGACGCGCTGGCCGACCTGGGCTTCGGCTCGATCGAGGTGGGCACCGTGACGCCGCGCGCGCAGCCGGGCAACCCCAAGCCGCGCATGTTCCGCCTGCCGGACGCGCAAGCGATCATCAACCGCATGGGCTTCAACAACGGCGGCGTCGACGCCTTCGTCGCCAATGTGCAGTCGTCGCGCTTCTACCAGGACAAGTCCGGCGTGCTGGGCCTGAACATCGGCAAGAACGCCGACACCCCGATCGAGCGCGCCACCGACGACTACCTGCACTGCCTGGAGAAAGTCTACCCCTACGCCAGCTACGTGACGGTCAACATCTCCTCGCCCAACACCAAGAACCTGCGCCAGCTGCAAGGCGGCTCGGAACTGGACGGCCTGCTCGGCACCTTGAAGGAAGCCCAGCTGCGCCTGGCGGACCAGCACAAGCGCTACGTGCCGCTGGCGCTGAAGATCGCGCCGGACATGGACGGCGACCAGGTCAAGAACATCGCCGACGCGCTGCTGCGCCACAAGATCGACGGCGTGATCGCCACCAACACCACGCTCAGCCGCGACGCCGTCAGCGGCATGCTGCACGGCGCCGAGGCCGGCGGCCTGTCGGGCGCGCCGGTGTTCGAGTTGTCCAACACGGTGATCCGCCTGCTCAAGGCCGAGCTGGGCGATGCCTTGCCGATCATCGGCGTCGGCGGCATCATGCGCGGCGCCGACGCCAGGGTCAAAATGGCGTGCGGCGCGCAGCTGGTCCAGCTGTATAGTGGCTTGATCTACGCGGGCCCGGCGCTGGTGCGCGATTGCGCGGACGCCGTGCGCGGCAAATAAAGGAGGCGGCATGCAGCAGACACAACTTGGTACGAGCGAACTCAGCGTCAGCAAGATCTGCCTGGGCACGATGACCTTCGGCGAGCAGAACACCGAAGCCGACGCGCACAGCCAGCTGGACTACGCGCTCGAGCGTGGCGTCAACTTCATCGACACGGCGGAAATGTATCCGGTGATGCCGCGCGCGGAAACCCAGGGCGCGACCGAGCGCTACATCGGCAGCTGGCTGAAGAAGAGCGGCGCGCGCGGCAAGGTGGTGCTGGCCACCAAGGCCGCCGGCCCCAGCCCGCACATCAGCTGGGTGCGCGGCGGCCGGCAGAACTTCGACGCCGCCAATCTGCGCGCGGCGGTCGAGACCAGCCTGCAGCGGCTGCAAACCGACCATATCGATTTATACCAGTTGCACTGGCCCAGCCGCAACGTGCCGGTGTTCGGCTCCAACGCCTTCAATCCCAAGCTCGAGCGCGAGTGCGTGGCGATCGAGGAAACGCTGGCCGCGCTGGGCGAGTTGATCAAGGAAGGCAAGATCGGCGCGATCGGCGTGTCGAATGAATCGTGCTGGGGCGTGAACGAGTTCATCAAGCAATCCGAGATGCAGGGCCTGCCGCGCATCGCCACCATCCAGAACCTGTACAACCTGACCGCGCGCCATTTCGAGACCAGCCTGCTGGACGAGACCTGCTTCCGCGAGAACGTCAGCCTGCTGGCCTACAGCCCGCTGGCCTTCGGGCAGCTGACGGCCAAGTACCACGACGACCCGAAAACCAAGGGGCGGCTGACCTTGTTCCCGGTGACCTGGAGCCCGCGCTACCTGCGGCCGACGGTGCTGTCGGCCGTGGCGCAATACGCCGAGCTGGCGCGGGCCCACGGCATCACGCCGACCCAGCTGGCATTGGCGTGGTGCTACTCGCGCTGGTTCGTGGCCTCGACCATCATCGGCGCCACCAGTCTGGCGCAGCTGAAGGAAAACATCGACGCCTACGGCCTGCAACTGCCGCCCGAAGTGCTGACGCAAGTGGACGCCATCCACGCCGCCATTCCCAATCCAGGTCAATAAGCCCGGGCGCCGCGCAGCCCTTGCGCGGCGCTTTGAGACCACACGCTCCCGCCGCCGCTGCGCGAACAGCCCGGTGCGCCTGCACGCCATCCAAATCTTGAATATCATTGGACGTAACCATTCGTGTGCAGCAACTTTGCGCACTGGTATGCTTTCCTCATCACCAACGTAGAAAGACCGTCACATGAGCACACGCCGCATCGCCCGCCCGCTGGTCCGTCCCCTCCTGCTCAGCAGCCTGATCGCCTCCGTCGTCATTCCCGCCTTCGCCCAACAAGCCGTGGCCGACGGTGAATTGCAGTCCGTGGTCGTCACCGGCACCTATGCCAAGAACCGCCGCACCATCGACGCCGAATCGCCGGTCGACGTCATCGGCGCCAAGGAATTGCAGGCCAGCGGTTCGAGCGAACTGGCCACCGTGCTGGGCCGACTGCTGCCGTCGATGAACTTCCCGCGCCCGTCCGGCGCCGACGCCAGCGACGCCGTGCGCCCGGCGCAGCTGCGCGGCCTGTCGCCGGACCAGACGCTGGTGCTGGTCGACGGCAAGCGCCGCCACGCCACGGCGGTGGTCAACGTCAACGGCACCCAGGGCCGCGGCTCGGCGCCGGTCGACCTGAACGCGATTCCGCTGGCCGCCATCGACCACATCGAGGTGCTGCGCGACGGCGCGGCAGCCCAGTACGGCTCGGACGCGATCGCCGGTGTGATCAACATCATCCTGAAAAAGGGCGCGTCCGGCGGCGAGGCCGAAGTGGGCTTCGGCGAATACCAGAAGCGCGACGGCAAGGCCATCACGCTGCGCGGCTCCACCGGCTTCAACCTGGGCGAGCAGGGCTGGGTGCGGGTGGCGCTGGAAGCGTCCGGGCGCGACCCGACCAACCGCGCCGGTCCCGACCTGCGCAACCCGGCCGAGCCGCGTTACGGCAGGGTCAACCAGCGCTTCGGCGATCCGGAAACCCGTCCGCGCACCGTGTTCGTCAACAGCTTGTACCGCGTCAACGACGATATCGACTGGTATGCCTTCGCCAACTATGGCCAGCGCAACACCTCGGCCGCCGCCACCTGGCGCACCGCGCTGAACGGCACGGCGCAGCGCACGCCGCTGTACCCGGAAGGCTTCCTGCCGCTGGAAAACAGCGAATCGACCGATACCTCGCTGGTCACCGGCCTGCGCGGCGAAGCGGACGGATGGCGCTGGGACGCCAGCCTGAACTACGGCAACAACGAGTTCCAGCTGGACCTGGACCACACCGTCAACCAGTCGCTGAACGCCGCCAGCCCGACCCACTTCTATGCTGGCAAGCTGAAGAACACGCAGCAGCTGTTCAACTTCGATGTGGCCAAGGAATATCCGGTGGCGGCCTTCAGCGGCCCGCTGACGGTGGCGCTGGGCGTCGAGGCGCGGCATGAGAAATACGAGATCGGCGCCGGCGACGAGGCTTCCTACCTCGGCAGCGGCGCGCAGGGCTTCTCCGGCTTCCGTCCGATCAACGCCGGCAGCAACAGCCGCCACAACGAATCGGTCTACGCCAACCTGGAAGCGGAAATCACCAGACAGTTCTCGGCCTCGGGCGCGCTGCGCCATGAGCGCTACAGCGACTTCGGCAGCACCACCTCGGCCAAGGGCTCGGCGCGCTACGCGTTCACGCCGGACCTCTCGCTGCGCGGCACGGCCTCGTCGGGCTTCCGCGCGCCGTCGCTGGCGCAGCAGTTCTACACCATCACCACCACCAACTTCTCGGTGGTGAACAATGTCAACACGCCGATCGAGACCGGCACCTTCGCGGTCGGCAGCGCCGCCGCGTCGGCGCTGGGCGCGACCCAGCTCAAGGCCGAGAAAGCCCGCAACTACAGCCTCGGCGTGCAGTGGTCGCCGAGCCGCAACTGGAACGCCTCGGTCGACGCCTACCGCATCGACATCGACGACCGCGTCGCGCTGTCGGCCAACATGACCCTGTCGCCGGCCTTGCAGGCGGCGCTGGCCAAGCAAGGCATCCTGGTGGGCGCGGGCCGCTACTTCACCAACGCCATCGATACCCGCAGCACCGGCGTCGACGTGGTCAGCACCTACCGTTGGGAAGCCACCGGCGCCGGCCGCTACGACTTCACCGCGGCCTACAACCACAACCGGAACTCGCTGGAGCACGTCAACGACAATCCGGCCATCCTGAGCGCCAACGGCCTGACCCTGATCGACCGCCAGACCATCAACCGGCTGACCGTCGGTTCGCCGAAAGACAAGCTCAGCCTTGCGACCGACTGGACGCTCGGCGCCTGGGGTGCGCGCGGCGTGGTGACGCGCTATGGCAGCTTCACCGTGCCGCAGAATAACGCGGCGCTGGACCAGGTCTACGATCCGCAGTGGGTGCTGGATTTATCGGGCAGCGTCAAGCTGAACAATAACTGGCGCCTGAGCGCGGGCATCGACAACGTGACCAATCGCTATCCCGACCAGGTCACGTCGGCGGGCAACCTCAACAACAACGGCATCAATCCGTATAGCGGCTTCGCGCCGAACGGCTTCAACGGCCGCTACTACTACGCCAAGGCCGGCTACAGCTGGTAAGGCCGGCTGGCAAGGGCTGCCGCCGCCCATTGCGTGGCGGCAGCCGCATCAGCTCAATTCCCCGCCGCTCGAGGCCGCGTCGATATCGGCGCGGGTCAGGTCGGGCGCGAATTCCTGGATGAAGTGGTAGGCGTAGGAGCGCAGGTAGGCGCCGCGCCGCACCGCCAGGCGCGTGGTGTTTTGCGCGAACAGGTGCGACGCCTGCATCGCGCGCATGCCCTGGTCGCGGCCATGATCGAAGGCCATCGAAGCGACGATGCCCACGCCCAGTCCCAGCGCCACGTACTGCTTGATGACGTCCGAATCCATCGCCGTCAACACGATGTCGGGCTTGACGCCGGCGCGTTCGAACGCCGCGTCGATATGGCCGCGGCCGGTGAAGCCGACGTCGTAGGTGATCAGCGGGAACTCGGCCAGGTCTTCCAGCCGGATCGGCGCGCGCGCCAGCAGCGGGTGGCCGTCCGGCACCACGATCAAATGGCTCCAGCGGTAGCAGGGGAAGGACACCAGGTCGGGAAATTGCGACAGGCCCTCGGTGGCGATGCCGATGTCGGTCTTGCCGGACAAAATCCATGCGGCGATGTGCTCGGGCGCGCTCTGCTGCAGGGCGATACGCACGTCGGGTCCAGGTCGTGCGGCCGCACATAGGCGGTGCCCTTGCCGTCGGCCGCCGGCCGGCCCGGCACGCGGAAGGAAGCGTCGCCGCTGGCCAGCACGCCGATCTGCTCGACGTTACCCTTGTTCATCAGCGCGGGCGTTGCACAGGATCACGCCGTACAGCAGGCCCCACTTGATGTTGGGCAGCGTGACGCGGCGGAAGGTGTCCCAGCCGGACGCGCCCAGCACAATGGCGGCCTCTTCCTCTTCATTGCCCTGCGCCTGCATCAGCGGGATCAGCTCGCGCGCGACAAACGGGAAGGTGACGAAGAGGGTGGCCAGCACGATGCCCGGCACCGCGAACAGGATCTTGATGTCGTACTCCTGCAGCCACGGACCGAACCAGCCCTGCGCGCCGAACAGCAGCACGTCGATCAGGCCGGAGATCACCGGCGACACCGAGAACGGCAGGTCGATCAGGGTCAGCAGGATGCTCTTGCCGCGGACCGCGCTTCAGAAGCCTTCCCGGCTGAGCGTAAAGGTCTTCAGGAACACAGCCGACAGCGGGACCAGGACGATCAGCGTCAGGTAGAAAATGGTGAATCCCAGCGACAGCCGGAACCCCGGCACGACGCGGAAAGGCCCGCCCCGGACGGCGCCGGGCGCCGTGGCGGATGCGGCGAGAACTGCTGACATGGATGCTCCCTTATTACAAATTCTTCTATAAGGGCTGCATAATCTCACCTGCGCTTCATATTACAAACGAAGCATTTTTCATTTGGTTAGACGGTAGCGCCATATCGCTTTTAGGAAACCAGCTTCGCCGCGACCGCGACCAGGGTGAAGGCCAGCAAGCCGCGCAGCAGGCGTTCCGGCACCGCACGGGCGGCGTAGGCGCCGATGGTGATGCCGGGCAGCGAGCCGACGAGCAAGGTCAACAGCAGGCTCCAGTCGATCGAGCCCAGCCACCAATGGCCGACGGCGGCGATCGCCGTCAGCGGCACGGCGTAGGCGATGTCGGTGCCGGCCACTTCGGCGGCGGTCAGGCGCGGGTACAGCATCACCAGCAGCGTGGCGCCGATGGCGCCGGCGCCGATCGAGGAGATGGTCACCAGCGTGCCCAGCACGGCGCCGGAGACGATGGTGGCGATGGTCAGCGCCCTGCCCTGCAACTGGCGCTCGGGACGGGCCATGACCCAGTCCAGCATCTTGCGTTTGAATAGCAGGGCGACCACGGTCAGCATCACCGAGCCGGCGATCATATAGCGTATGACCTGGCCGATTTCCTTGTTGAGCGTGCCGAAATATTTGAGGGAGAGACTGGCCAGCAAAGCGGCCGGCAAGGCGCCAAGGCAGAGGCGGCGCACGATCTCCCAATGCACCGTGCCGCGCATGCGGTGGGTGAAGGTGCCCACGCCCTTGGTCAGCGAGGCGAAGGCCAGGTCGGTGCCGACCGCTACCGAGGGGGACACACCGAACAACAGCGTCAACAACGGCGTCATCAGCGAGCCGCCGCCCACGCCAGTCATGCCGACCAACAGGCCGACCGCGAAACCAGATGCGACAAATGACAAATCCATGCAAATCCCCAAGAGTAGACTGCAGAGTAACTACTCTAGGGGAATATCCAAACAACGCAATCCTTATTTGCTTATGCGTTATTTATTTGGCTGGGGTGTGACGCGCAAGTAAGGTCGCGCCGCGGTATAACCTTTGGGATACTTTTGCTTCAGCACGTCCGGATCCTGCACGGTCAGGGGAATGATGACGTCGTCGCCGTCTTTCCAGTTGCCCGGCGTGGCCACGGTGTAGCCGTCGGTCAGTTGCAGGGCGTCGATAACACGCAACACTTCGTCGAAGTTGCGGCCGGTGCTCATCGGGTAGGTCAGGCTCAGGCGCACTTTTTTGTTCGGATCGATCACGAACAGCGTGCGCACGGTGGCCGTGGTCGAAGCGTTCGGATGGATCATGTCGTACAGCGCGGAGACTTTGCGGTCGGCGTCGGCGATGATCGGGAAACCGACCACGGTGCCCTGGGTTTCCTCGATATCGGCGATCCACGACTTGTGCGATTCGGCCGGGTCGACCGACAGCGCGATCGCCTTGACGTTGCGCTTGTCGAACTCGGGTTTCAGCTTGGCAGTCAGGCCCAGTTCGGTCGTGCAGACCGGCGTGAAGTCGGCCGGGTGCGAGAACAGCACCACCCAGGAATTACCAGCCCATTCATGAAAGTGCAGCTTGCCGATGGAAGAATCTTGTTCAAAATCAGGGGCGGTATCGCCCAGTCGTATCGTCATGGTCAGCTCCAGATGGGAAAAAGAACACCGGCTCTCAGCCAGCCGTCAGCCTGCTATTCTGCGCCTTTTCTGCTAAAAAATACAATGTTTCGAGACCTTCCGGCCGTGATTACCTGGCTGGTAGATCTGGTCGAACAGGCCGCCGTCGGCGAAGTGCAGCTTCTGCGCCCTGCTCCAGTCGCCGGCCACGTCCGACAGCTTGGACAGTTTCACGTTCGGGAATTGGGCGGCGTATTTGTTCGTCTCCTTTTCCACGGCCGGACGGTAGTAGTTGCTGGCGACGATTTCCTGCGCCTCATCGGTGTACAGGAAGTCCAGGTAAGCCTCGGCCACCTTGCGGGTGCCGCGCTTGTCGACCACCTTGTCGACCACGGCCACCGGCGGCTCGGCCAGGATGGACACCGACGGCGCGACGATGTCGAACCTGGTCGGCCCCAGTTCCCTGATCGCCAGCAGCGCCTCGTTTTCCCAGGCGATCAGCATGTCGCCGATGCCGCGCTCGACGAAGGTGGTGGTGGCGCCGCGCGCGCCGGAATCGAGCACCGGCACGTTCTTGTACAGCTTGCTCATGAAGTCCTTGGCAGACGCTTCGCTGCCGCCCGGCCGGCGCAGCGCGTAGCCGTAGGCGGCCAGGTGGTTCCAGCGGGCGCCGCCGGAGGTCTTCGGATTCGGGGTGATGACGGCGATGCCGTGCTTGACCAGGTCGTTCCAGTCCTTGATGCCTTTCGGGTTGCCCTTGCGAACCAGGAACACGATGGTCGAGGTGTAGGGCGTGCTGTTGTGCGGCAGCTTTTTCTGCCAGTCCGGCGACAGCAGCTTGCGCCCGGCGATGGCGTCGATGTCGTAGGCCAGCGCCAGCGAGACCACGTCCGCTTCCAGGCCGTCGATCACGGCGCGCCCCTGCTTGCCGGAGCCGCCGTGCGATTGTTTGATTTTCAGCAGGTCGCCGGTCCTGGCTTTCCACGCCTTGGCGAAGGCGGTGTTGACGTCCTGGTATAGCTCACGGGTCGGATCGTAAGACACGTTCAGCAAAGAAATCTCGGCGGCCAGGGCTGGCGCGGCGGCGGTGACGGCAAGAACAGCAGCAGCAAAATTTTTTTTGACAGCATCTGATTCCCCTTGAGTGAAGGTCCCCAGATTACGGCTGTCCTTTATAAATGAGAACTAAGCTTTTAGCAGTTCCTTATACCGAAACTTTATATATGTTCAATAGAAACGGTTGAACAGCACCACGCCCCAGGCGCCCGCCGCCAGCAGACACGTCAGCAGGACGGCGGCGCTGCCGAAGTCCTTGGCGTTCTTGGACAGCGGATGGCGCTCCAGCGACACGCGGTCGACCACGGCTTCGATGGAGGAATTGATCAATTCCACGATCAATATCAACATCAGCACGCCGATCAACATCAATTTCTCGAACGCCGAGATGCGCAGCACCAGCGCGACGATGGTGCCGACCACGAACAGGCTCACTTCCTGGCGGAAGGCATGCTCGTGCTTCCAGGCCGACTTGAAGCCGTCGATGGAGTATAAAAAGGCCGAAAAGATACGTTTCAGGCCGCTCTTGCTCTTGAATTCGCTCACTGGTTCCATGAATAAGCCGCAAATGGTGAATGTATCATTATGCATCAATTCCCATTTTTTTCACATTATGGTATAAAGTAGCTATCGCATACTGCACCGCACCAACCACATCATGAAAATCGAAACCGTTCCAGAGCAAAAGACCACTATCCAGGTGATCGAGCGCATGGTGGCGCTACTCGATGCGCTCGCCAAATATCCCGACCCTGTCAGCCTGAAGGAATTGTCCAAGGTTTCCGGGCTACACCCTTCGACCGCCCACCGCATCCTCAACGACATGGTGCTGACGCGCTTTGTCGACCGCATCGAACCGGGCACCTACCGGCTCGGCATGCGGCTGCTGGAACTGGGCAATGTGGTAAAGAGCCGGCTGTCGGTGCGCGAGGCCGCGCTGGACTTCATGCGCGCACTGCACAAGAAAACCCAGCAGACCATCAACCTGTCGGTGCGCCAGGGCGACGAGATCGTCTACATCGACCGCGCCTTCTCCGAGCGTTCGGGCATGCAGGTGGTGCGCGCCATCGGCGGCCGCGGCCCGCTGCACCTGACCTCGACCGGCAAGCTGTTCCTGTCGGTGGACGAGCCGAAAGCCATCCGCGCCTATGCCACGCGCACCGGGCTGGCCGGCCACAACAAGAATTCGATCACCGATCTGGCCAAGCTGGAGCGCGAGCTGAGCCTGGTGAAGTCGCGCGGCTACGCGCGCGACAATGAAGAGCTGGAACTGGGAGTGCGTTGCATGGCCGCCGGCATCCACGACGACAGCGGCAAGCTCATCGCCGGGCTGTCGATCTCGGCGCCGGCCGACCGTCTGCAGGACGAATGGCTGGAAGACCTGGTCACGACCGCCAACCAGATCTCCGCCACGCTCGGTTACATCCCGGTCGAATAAGTGGTCGCCGGCGCGCTGAGGGCGGCCGGCTTCAGCGCCTCCAGCCATTTGCGCATGCGGCCGGCATCGGCGGTACGCGACTGCTTGCCCTTGGAATCGAGGAACACCATGATGACCGAGCGGCCTTCGATGACCGCCTGCATCATCAGGCAGCGCCCTGCTTCGTTGATGAAGCCGGTTTTCTGCAAACCGATCGCCCAGTCCGGATTGGCCACCAGGTGGTTGGTGGTGCCGAACTGCATAGGACGGCCGTTGGTTTCGACCATGGCCCTGGCGTCGGTCGAGTACTGGCGCAGGATGGGCTGCTGGTACGCGGCCATCGCCAGCTTGGCCAGGTCGCGCGCGCTGGCCACGTTCATTTTCGACAGGCCGCTGGAATCGACGTAATGGGTATCGACCATGCCCAGTTCGCGCGCCTTGGCGTTCATCGCTTCGACAAACGCGGGCTTGCCCCCCGGATAGTTACGGCCCAGCGCAGACGAGGCCCGGTTTTCCGAGCTCATCAGCGCGATGTGCAGCATGTCGGCGCGGCTCAGCCGGGTGCCCACCTTGAGGCGCGAACTGCTGAATTTTTCGCGGTCGACGTCCTCGTCGGTGATGCTCAGGATCTCGTCCATGTTCTGCTTGGCTTCGACCACGATCAGGCCGGTCATCATCTTGGTGATCGAGGCGATCGGCAGCGCGACGTTGGAATTCTTTTCAAACAGCACTTCGGAATTGGCCTGGTCCAGCACCAGCGCCACGTTCGATTTCAGGTCCAGCGGATCGTGCGTCAGGTTCAGGCCGGCCAGGTCGCCCATCGTCGGCACAGGTGGCGCGGCCACGATCATGCGCTGGTACACCACTTTGCGGCGGCCATTGACCTTGACCACGCGCTTGACCACGCGTTCGCCACGCGCGGCGGCGGCCACGCGCACCGGTCCGCGGGCCTTGACCTTCTTCACATGGTGTTTTTTCGATGCGGCGCCATCGGCAGCCTGGGCTGCTGGTGCGGTGAGCGCCGTGATGGCGAACATCAGCGAAATGAGCGCACTTAAAGCTAGTTTATACATTCATATCCCCGAAAAAAAAACGGTGTGAAGCAAGCGTAAGACCTGTTGCAGTGTAGCAAAATGCTGAGCAAGCGCAAGCATATTTAACACTGGCCGCATCGAAGCGTGCGTCGACACAATATGGCGCCGTAGGTTTTACACAAGCTAGTTCTAACCAACAAATTTAACAAATTCTTCAAGCGGCATACGCTCGGTGACCAAGGTATTTTCAACTTTCGACCAGTCGGCGTATCCGAGCGCCATGCCGCACACCACGGTTTCATTGTCCGCCAAGCCCAACTGGCTACCGATGATTTTATGATACTGGGTAAAAGCCGCTTGCGGGCAAGTATCGAGGCCCCGCGCGCGCGCCGCCACCATGATGTTTTGCAGGAACATGCCGTAGTCCAGCCATGAGCCCTGCTCCATGATGCGATCGATGGTAAAGATGAGACCTACCGGAGCGCCAAAAAATTCATAATTGCGGCCGTGTTGCGCGGCCATGCCGGCCTTGTTGTCGCGCGTCAAACCCAGCAGCGCATACAAATCCCAGCCGACCTTGCGGCGGCGCTCGATGAAGGGCGACACCCACTCGCGGGGATAGTAGGCGTATTCCTCGCTGTGCTGTTTTGCCTGCTCTGGATCACTATGTGCGGCCAAAATGGCCGAAGACAACTGCTGCTTGCGCTCGCCATCGAGCACGTAGACTTTCCACGGCTGGGTGTTGGTGCCGGACGGCGCCCGCGCCGCCACCTGCAACATCTGCGCGACATCGTCGCGCGCCACGGCCTGCGGCAGGAAGGCGCGGATCGAGCGGCGGCTGGTGATGGCGGCGTCCACCGCCTGCTGGTCGGGAGTTGAAATCATATGCACTCGCTTAGTTGGTTTTCTTGACTACAAATATCACACCGGTGACCGCCAGCGCCATCCCCGCTATGCCGAGGGGGTTGAAAGCCTCGCCAAACATCAGCCAGGCCATGACGGCGGTGGTCGGCGGCGTCAGGTACATCAGGCTGGTGACCTGGGTGGCGTCGCTGCGCCGTATCAGGGCGAACAACAGGAAGATGGCGCCGATCGACAAGCCCAGTACCGACCACAGCAAGGCGCCGATGAAGCGCGGCGTCCACTGCACCGCAGCAAAGGCTGGCGTCAAGCCTTCGAAGATGAGCGCCAGCGGCAGCACCAGCAGCAGCGAAGCGGCGAACTGGATCACGGTGCCGGTGCGCAAGTCGAATTGCGGACAATAGCGCTTTTGATACAGGGTGCCGGCGGTCATCGACAGCAGCGCCAGCACGCACAGCAGGATGGCGTCGACCGACAGTCCCGCCAGCTTGATCTTGGCGGCCACCACCAGCCCCACCCCGGCCAGGCCGAAGACCAGGCCCAGCCATTGGAGCGGCCGCACTTTCTCGCCGATCAGCGGCGCGGCGAAGGCGGTCAGGATGGGCTGCATGCCGACGATCAGGGCCGACAGTCCGGCCGGCATGCCCAGCTTGATGGCGCACCAGACGCCGATCAGGTAACCGGCCTGCACCAGCAGTCCGGCCAGGGCGATCTGCCAGACCTTGCCCCGCGGCCAGGGTGCTTTCAACAACAGCACCGCCGGCACCAGGAACAGCAGCACGCCCACAAAGCGCATCACCAGGAAGGTCAGCGGCGGCGCATACGGCAGGCCGAACTTGGCGACGATGAAGCCGCTGCTCCACAACAGCACGAAAAACAGCGGCAGCGGCGACAGGAAAGTGGCGTGTTTGACAACCGCGACGGCGCTCGGGGTGTTGGGCATGGGGAAACCGGTAAAACTTGCTAGCAGCATGAAAGGAAATCGGCGCCGGTTTGCGGCGCCGACTCGACAGGATGCAAGTCTATCACGGCAGGCATTTCGCCACCGGCCATGCCTTGCCAAGCCGCATTTTCCCTATGGAAATACTTTCCTGAAGCTAGATTTGGTTCTTTGGTGCAATGCACAAAAAATCGCTTGACTTAATTTCTGAAGGCCGTAAAATCGGGTTTGTTGCGTTGCACAATTAGTTGTTCGGTTTGAAACGAGGATAGCCTGTTTCTCACCGGCCGTAAGAAACAGCAGTACCTAAGCAGTACTTAATCAATGACTACTTTCCTGGAGATTCAAATGTTTTCTATCCCTGAGCAATTTTCCAATGCGACCAAAGCCAACTTTGAAGCTCAATTCGCGATCTTCTCGGCCCTGACCAACAAGGCTTTCGAAGGCGTGGAGAAGTTTGTCGATCTGAACCTGACCGCTGCCAAGGCATCGCTGGAAGAGTCGTCGATCACCACCAAGCAACTGCTGTCGGCCAAGGATCCACAAGAATTCTTCTCGCTGGCTTCGGCACAAGCCCAGCCTAACGCAGAAAAAACCATCGCTTACGGCCGTCACCTGGCGACCATCGCTTCGAGCACCGGCGCTGAATTCAGCAAGGCTGCTGAAACCCAGATCGCTGAAACCAACCGTAAAGTCATCTCGCTGGTGGAAGAAGTCAGCAAGAACGCCCCAGCTGGTTCGGAAAACGCTGTCGCCATCCTGAAATCGGCCATCGGCAACGCCAACGCCGGCTACGAGCAGTTCGCCAAGACCGCCAAGCAAGCTGTTGAGTCGATCGAATCGAACATGACCTCGGCCGTGAACCAGTTCACCGCTGCTGCCGCCAAAGCTGCTCCAGCCAAGAAGTAATCAGGAATTCCGGCGCGGTAGGGCGCCGGCTCCATCAAAAAACCCGGCCGAGGCCGGGTTTTTCATTCGCCGAGGTAGGCGGCTTTCACGCGCGGGTCGTCCAGCATGTCCTTGGCGTTGCCGGTCATGGTGATCAGGCCGGAGTCCATCACATAGCCGCGGTGCGCCGCTTGCAGCGCCAGTTTGGCGTTCTGCTCCACCAGCAGGACGGTGATGCCCTCTTTCGAGACGTTGCGGATCACTTCGAAAATCTTCTCGACCATGATCGGCGACAGGCCCATCGACGGCTCGTCCAGCAACAGCAGCTCGGGATGCGACATCAGCGCGCGCGCCATCGCCAGCATCTGCTGCTCGCCGCCCGACAGCGTGCCCGCCATCTGCGCCGCGCGCTCCTTCAGGCGCGGGAACACGTCGAACCACTTGGCGATGTCGGCGTCGATGCCGGCCTTGTCGTTGCGGGTGTAGGCGCCCATCATCAGGTTTTCCTGGATCGACATGCGGGTGAACACGCCACGCCCTTCCGGCACCATCGCCAGCCGCTTCTCGACCAGATGGAAGGACTGGCTGCCCTTCAGCGATACACCCTTGTACGATACCGTGCCCTCGACCTTGCAAGGCGGCAGCGTGCCGGTGATGGCTTTCAAGGTGGTGGTCTTGCCGGCGCCGTTGGCGCCGATCAGGGCCACCAGCTCGCCCTTGTTCACTTCCAGATCGATACCCTTGACGGCCTTGATGCCGCCGTACGCGACTTTCAGTCCCGATACTTTAAGAACGTTGTCGCCCATTAGTGCGATCCTCCCAGGTAGGCGTCGATAACCGCCTGATTGCTTTGTATTTCCGCCGGCAGACCTTCGGCGATCGGCTTGCCGTATTCCAGCACCATCAGCCGGTCGCACAAGCCCATCATCATCTTGACGTCGTGTTCGATCAGCAGCACGGTCTTGCCTTCATTCTTGATCTTGACCAGCAGCTCGCGCAGCGCCAGCTTCTCGGTGGCGTTCATGCCGGCCGCCGGTTCGTCCAGCGCCAGCAGTTGCGGATCGGTGGCCAGCGCGCGGGCGATTTCCAGCCGGCGCTGGTCGCCGTAGGACAGGAACTTCGAGGTGCGGCTGGCGAACTGGCCGATGCCGACGAAGTCCAGCAGCTCCTGCGCGCGCTTGCGGATGGACGCCTCCTCCTCGCGCGCGGCCTTGTGGCGGAACACGGCGCCGAACACGCCCTGGTGCGAGCGCACATGGCGCCCGACCATGACGTTTTCCAGCGCGGTCATCTCGCCGAACAGACGGATGTTCTGGAAGGTGCGGGCGATGCCGGCCTTGGCCACCGCATGCGGCGCCGACGGCGAATACGGCTTGCCGGCCAGCTCGAAGGTGCCGGTGTCCGGCTGGTACAGGCCGGTGATGACGTTGAAGAAGGTGGTCTTGCCGGCGCCGTTGGGACCGATCAGGCCGTAGATCTGGCCCTTCATGATCTTGATGCCGACATCGGTCAGCGCCTGCAAGCCGCCGAAGCGCTTGTTGACGCCGGCGATGTGGAGAATAACTTGTTCGCTCATGTCTGCTTTCCTCAGGCCGCCACGCTGCCGGACGATTGATCTTTGGTGTCGGAGTCGCCGTCGGGACGGTCTTCATGCTTGGGCGCCGGCCACAAACCCGCCGGACGGTTCAGCATGATCAGCACCATCGCCAGGCCGTACAGCAGCTGGCGCAGCACTTCCGCTTCGATCAGCACGTGGCCGAACAGTTTTTCCTGCAGCGGCTCGACCACGTGGCGCAGCACTTCCGGCAAGGCCGCCAGCAACGCGCCGCCCATGATGACGCCGGGGATGTGGCCGATACCGCCCAGCACCACCATCGCCAGCACGGCGATCGACTCGGTCAGCGAGAACGATTCCGGCGACACAAAGCCCTGGAACGAGGCGAACATGGCGCCGGCGACGCCGCCGAACGAGGCGCCCATCGTGAACGCCAGCAGCTTGACGTTGCGGGTGTTGATGCCCATCGCCTTGGCGGCGATCTCGTCTTCGCGGATCGCCACCCAGGCGCGGCCCAGGCGCGAGTGCTGCAGGCGCGAGGTGATGAACACCACCGCGATGCACAGGAACAGGAACAGGAAGTAATAGGCGTTCACCGACGGCATGGAGTAGCCGCCGACGATGACGTTGGCGCGCGAGCCCGCCTCGCCCGCCAGGTTGACGCCGAACACGCGGATCGGGTCGATCAGGTTGATGCCCTGCGGACCGTTGGTGAAGTTGATCGGCTCGTTCAAGTTGTTCATGAAGATGCGGATAATCTCGCCGAAGCCCAGCGTCACGATGGCCAGGTAGTCGCCGCGCAGCTTCAGGGTCGGGGCGCCCAGCAGCGCGCCGAACAGGCCGGCCAGCGCGGCCGCCAGCGGCACGATCACCCATACCGACAAGTGGATGCCGTTTTGCTGGATGTCCGGACCCATGACGGCGACCAGCGCATTGCCGACCGCCGGATATTCGTTGATCAGCGATTCGAGCAAGGTCGCGAATTGCGGCGATGCCAGCAGGCCGGTCATGTAGGCGCCCACCGCGTAGAAGGCGATATAGCCCAGGTCCAGCAGGCCGGCGAAGCCGACCACGATGTTCAGGCCCAGCGCCAGCATGATGTACAGCAGCGCCATGTCGATGATGCGGACCCAGGAGTTGCCGAACTGCGAGGCGACGAACGGGAAGATCAGCAGGCCGATCAGGACCACAGCCATGCTGCTGTAGGCCTTGCGCGGGTTGCGGGTGGTGTCGAAATTCAGAATAGCCATGTGTAGTTCCTCAGCTTAGGCACGGTCCGCAACGCGCTCGCCCATGATGCCGGACGGACGCACGGTCAGCACGATGATCAGCACGACGAAGGCAAAGATGTCCTGGTAGTGGCTGCCGAGGAAGCCGCCGGTCAGGTCGCCGATGTAGCCGGCGCCCAGGCTCTCGATAAGGCCGAGCACGATACCGCCTATCATCGCGCCGTAGATGTTGCCGATGCCGCCCAGCACCGCGGCCGAGAAGGCCTTCAGGCCGGGCACGAAGCCCATCGCAAACTGGATCGACGCATAGTTGGCGCCCCACATCACGCCGGCCACGGCGGCCAGCCCCGCGCCCAGCGCGAAGGTGGCGACGATGACCTTGTTGGAATCGACGCCCATCAGGCCGGCGACACGGGGATTTTCCGCCGTGGCGCGCATGGCGCGCCCCATCTTGGTTTTTTCCACCAGCAGCACCAGCCCCGTCATCGACAGCGCGGCCAGCACCAGCAGCAGGATCTGCGTCTGCGAGATCAGCGCGCCGCCGACCGTGATCGGTTCCGACGACAGCAGTTGCGGGAAGGCCAGCGGGTTGCGGGTCCAGATCATCATGGCGATGGTTTGCAGCAGGATGGACACGCCGATGGCGGTGATCAGCGGCGCCAGCCGCGGCGCGTTGCGCAGGCGGCGGTAGGCGACGCGCTCGATAATGATGTTGACCGCCATGCAGACCGGGATGGCGCCGCCGATGGCGATCGCCAGCTTGACGTAGCCTGGCAGGTCCGGTGCGTATTCGTTCAGGTATTTGAGGATGGTCAGGCCGGTCATCGCGCCGATCATCAGCACGTCGCCGTGGGCGAAGTTAATCAGGTTCAGCACGCCGTACACCATGGTGTAGCCCAGCGCCACCAGTGCGTACATGCTGCCGAGCACCAGCCCGTTAATAATTTGTTGGATAAATGTATCCATGAAGAGTGCCTTTACTTTTTGTGTTATGCCTGCACAGCGGTTCATCTAACAAAAACGGCACCCGGAGTATGTCTCCGTAGTGCCGCCGTTGACTACACGTTCATGATGCAAATTTCATGCCTGAACCAGTAGCGTCTCCTGCGAGCCGCGCCCTCCGCTGTTCCTTCGTTTATAAGCCTAAACGACAACTTTTTGAGAGCGAGGCAATGATAGCGAGATTCTGGAAAAACTAACTGCGGAATAACGAAAAGATGCAAAATTTAATTCCGTTTCATCCCGAAAGTTGTTAAACCACGCCCTCTACCGGTGCAGCTTTCTGTCCATCCAGGCCCCTGGGCAGCGGGAAAGTGACCGCTTCCTGCACCCCGTCCAGCGTGCGCACGCTGCGCGCGCCCAGTTCCTTCAGGCGGTCGATGACGGCTTGCACCAGCACTTCGGGCGCCGACGCACCAGCGGTGACACCGACGCGCAACTTGCCTTCGAGCCAGAGCGGATCGATCTGCGTGGCGTTGTCGACCATGTAGGCGGGCGTGCCCTTCTTCTCCGCCACTTCGCGCAAGCGGTTGGAATTGGAGCTGTTCGGGCTGCCGACCACGATCACCACTTCCACTTGCGGCGCCATGAATTTGACGGCTTCCTGGCGGTTGGTGGTGGCGTAGCAGATGTCGCCCTTTTTCGGCTCGATAATCGCCGGATATTTGCGCTTCAGCGCTTCGATGATGTCGGCGGTGTCGTCTACCGACAACGTTGTCTGCGAAACATAGGCCAACTGGTCCGGCTTGGTGACGTTCAGCTTGGCGACGTCGGCCACGGTTTCGACCAGGTACATGCCCTCTTCGGTCTGGCCCATCGTGCCTTCGACTTCCGGGTGGCCGTCGTGGCCGATCATGATGATCTCGCAACCCTGCTTGCGCATCTTGGCCACTTCCACGTGCACCTTGGTGACCAGCGGGCAGGTCGCGTCAAAGATGCTGAGGCCGCGCGCTTCCGCTTCCGCCCGCACCGCCTTGGACACGCCGTGCGCCGAGAACACCAGCGTGTTGCCGGCCGGGACGTCGTCCAGGTCTTCGATGAAGATCGCGCCCTTGTTGCGCAGGTCTTCCACCACGTAGGCGTTGTGGACGATCTCGTGGCGCACATAGATGGGCGCACCGAACTGGGTCAGCGCGCGTTCGACGATTTCAATGGCGCGGTCGACGCCGGCGCAAAAGCCGCGCGGCTGGGCCAACAGGATTTCTTTATCGCTCATCAGTTCCTCACAGCACGGAAATAAGTTTGACTTCGAATTTCAGCGGCTGGCCGGCCAGCGGGTGGTTGAAGTCGAACAGACAGGTTTCGTCGCCCAGCTCGCGCAGGATGCCGGCGAAGCGGCCGCCGCCCGGCGCGGCGAAGTCGACCAGGTCGCCCACCTTGTAGTCGGCGCCCGGCACCGAGTTGTCGTCCAAGGTGGCGCGGGTGACCTCGCGCACCAGCTCCGGGTTGCGCGGGCCGAAGCCGACGCCCGGCTCCAGGTCGAAGGTTTTGTGCGTGCCTTCAGGCATGCCGATCAGCAGTTCTTCCAGCACCGGCGCCAGCTGGCCCTGGCCCAGCATCAAGGTGGCGGGATTTCCGCTGAAGGTTGTAACGATATCAGTACCGTCCAGCGAGGCGAGACGATAATGCAGTGTTAAATAAGCCGATTTGGTGACAACAGCAGGTTGCGCATTAGACATGACGTGGGATTCGAAAAGCTGGCAAAGGCTATATTGTAAGCCACCTTGCCTGCCGCACCTGTCGTCTGTGCTGATTTGCGGAGGATATCGATGACAATTAACGAATGGCCGCTGGAGCGCCGCCCGCGCGAGCGGCTGATACGCGAGGGCGCGGCGGCGCTGACGGACGCCGAGTTGCTGGCGGTGTTCCTGCGCACCGGCGTGCCGGGCAAGGACGCGGTGCAACTGGGACAGGAAATGCTGTACCATTTCGGCTCGCTGCAAGCCATGTTCGGCGCCAGCCTGAAGGAGTTTTCCGCGCTGCGCGGGCTGGGCGCGGCCAAGTTCGCCCAATTGCAGGCGGTGATGGAGCTGGCGCGGCGCGCCATCCTGGAGGAAATCAAGGCCGGCAACACGCTCAGTTCGCCGCGCGCGGTCAAGGAATACCTGCGCATCACCTTCAGCGGCAAGGACTTTGAATCGTTCCACGTGCTGTTCCTGGATGTGAAGAACCGCCTGATCGACGCCAAGGAAATGTTTCGCGGCACCTTGACGCACACCAGCGTCTACCCGCGCGAGGTGGTCAAGGCGGCGCTGGCATGCAACGCCGCCAGCATCATGCTGGCCCACAACCACCCCTCCGGCACGCCCGATCCCAGCGAATCGGACCTGCTGCTGACGCGGGCGCTGGTGCAGGCCATGGCGCTGGTGGATATCCGCATCCTCGACCATTTTGTCGTGGCCGGCCACCAGGTGCACTCGTTTGCCGAGCACGGCCAGCTATGAGTTTACCCCTATCGGCTCAAGGGTTTACGAGCGAATTCACAATTGTTAAATATTTTTAGATATTCGAGACACAATTGTTTTTCACAAGTCATTGAAAAAGCTGAGGTTTTTGGATATACTCTTGTTTTTCCAATTGTGGAATGTCTTTTAAGGAGTGCGTTATGGCACGTGTTTGCCAAGTTACTGGGAAGAAGCCGATGGTCGGCAACAATGTTTCCCACGCAAACAACAAAACCAAACGTCGTTTCCTGCCTAACCTGCAGAACCGTCGTATTTTTGTTGAATCTGAAAACCGCTGGGTCTCCCTGCGTCTGTCCAACGCTGGTCTGCGCGTAATCGACAAAGTCGGCATCGATGCCGTACTGGCCGACATGCGCGCCCGTGGCGAAAAAGTCTAATTAGGAGCTACCATGGCAAAAACTGGCCGCGACAAAATCAAACTGGAATCGACCGCAGGTACGGGTTTCTTCTACACCACTACCAAGAACAAGCGCACCACGCCTGCTAAAATGGAGATCATGAAGTTCGATCCTAAAGCACGCAAGCACGTCATGTTCAAAGAAACCAAGATCAAGTAATTCGATCTTCGCTTCTCGAAAAAAAGCCGCTCAGCATCAGCTCAGCGGCTTTTTTATTTTATAGGCAGCCTTCGATGTACTGCACTTCCTTCCAGGCGCCGGCGTAGATCGCGCCGACCTTGCCGTTGCTGGTGTCGAAGCGGATCGCGTACTGGCCGCCGCCGGCCTTGACGGTCAGGGTCTGCTCGCTGTCGTCGTAGGCTTGCGGCATGGCGGTCACCGCTTCGCCGTAGACTTGGCGTATCTTTTCCACCGGGTCGCCCAGGCCGATGCCGCGTTCGGAAAGTATGCCCTCCTCCATCACGTCCACCCGCTTCAACACGTCGCCGACAAACATCAGCAGCAGTCCGGGCTGGCGCGCCGGTTCCAGCTGGAAGCAGTTCGGCGAGCCGCGCAACGCCTTCGGCGTGCGTTCCATGTGGTCGCCCAGCACTTTGTTGACGGCGTCGAAGCGCATGCCGACCTTCAGCGGGCCGGCGCCGTCGAAGCGCACGGTCCAGTCGGCGGCGTGCGCGCCGCACAGCGGCAAAGCCAAGGCCAGCGCCGCGAGGTAAAGTCGCAATGCCATGTGGGTCCTAGAAATGACAAACGGCCCCGAATGTCGGGGCCGTTCAATTGTACCAATACTTGCTTATGCGTAGCTGCGCAGGCGCAGCGAGAAGTCTTGCAGCGACTTGATGCCCGACGCTTCCGCGCGGTTGCACCAGTCTTGCAGCTTGTGCAGCAACTGGTCGCGCGTGAAGTGCGAACGCTCCCAGATCACGCCCAGTTCCACCCGCATGGTGTGCATGGTTTCCAGCGCCTTGCTGTGCTGGAACAGTTCCACCAGCTGTTGCTGCTGCGGCGCCTCCAGCTTGCCCGGCTCGCGCTGCAACAGCTTGCGCGACGATTTCAGGAAACGCGCTTCCAGCTGGGCCTTGTCTTTCAGGTGCTCCAGCTCTTCTTTCCAGGCGTGCTTGACCGATTTGGCGTACTTGGCCATCACGTCGTAGCGGTTGGCGATGACCGATTGCAGCGTGTCGAAGTCGGCTTCGATCTTGCCTTTGGCAAACTTCGGCTCCGGTGCGCGTTTCTTGACCTTGGCCAGGCCCATCATTTCCAGCGCGCGGATGTAGCCCCAGCCGATGTCGAACTCATACCACTTCGACGACAGCTTGGCCGAGGTGGCGAAGGTATGGTGGTTGTTGTGCAGCTCTTCGCCGCCGATCAGGATGCCGAACGGGATGATGTTGGTCGCGGCGTCCGAGCAATCGTAGTTGCGGTAGCCCCAGTAGTGGCCGATGCCGTTGATAATGCCGGCCGCCGTGACGGGGATCCACATCATCTGCACGGCCCACACGCTGATGCCGATCACCCCGAACAGCACGAAGTTGACCACCAGCAGCGCCGCCACACCCTGCCAGCTGAAGCGGGTGTACAGATTGCGTTCGATCCAGTCGTCCGGCGTGCCATGGCCATACTTTTCCATGGTTTCCAGGTTCTTCGACTCGGCGCGATACAGCTCGGCGCCTTCCCAGAATACCTTCTTGATGCCGCGCGTGACCGGGCTGTGCGGATCTTCCTCGGTGTCGCACTTGGCGTGGTGCTTGCGGTGGATAGCCGCCCATTCCTTGGTCACCTGGCCGGTCGTCAGCCACAGCCAGAAACGGAAGAAGTGGCTGGGGATGGCGTGCAGCTCCAGCGCGCGGTGCGCCTGGTGGCGGTGCAGGTAGATGGTGACGCTGGCGATGGTGATGTGGGTAACCACCAGCGTATAGAAGAACACTTGCCAGGCGGTGAGTCGGGTGACGCCGTTAGACAAAAAATCCAGTACAGCATGTAAACTAAAAATCATTACTACTCCAAAGTGGGCGTGTCTCGCTGTGCGGTCGTTCCGCCAAGATTGCGTTTTTAGCAGGCGCAGGAAGTCCGTCAGTCGTACTTTTGGACGTTATTGTACGCTGATTTAAACGTGATTAGCGGAAGGATTCCCCTCAGTCACCGTCGATTTCTGTGGCACGGTCGTGCTTTCCTGAGGGCCCAATTGCTCGGGCAGAGGGCCCAGGATGCGCATTTCGCGCTGCGGGAACGGCACGGAAATATTGTTGGCCTTCAGCGCGCGCCAGATCGCGCGGTTGACGTCCGAGGTCACGCCGCCGCGGCCGTTCTGCGGATCGCTGATCCAGAAACCCAGCAGCAGGTCCAGGCCGTCCGCGCCAAAGCTCAGCAATTGAGCCGACGGCAGCTGGTCCTCCTTGAGCACGCGCTCCACCGTCAGCGCGGCCTCCTCCAGCAGCTTGAGCACCATGTCGACATCGGTCTCGTAGGCAACCGAGACCTTGGTGGTCAGCCACAACATGCTGTTCGACAGCGAGGAATTCTGCACCGCCCCCGACACCAGCATTTCGTTCGGCACGATCGATTCCATCCCGTCCAGCCCCTGCAGCACGGTGTAGCGGGTATTGATCTGCGTCACGCGGCCGCTGTATTTGTCGACCGTGATCATGTCGCCGATGGTCAGGCTGCGGTCCAGCAGGATCACGAAGCCGGACACGTAGTTGCTGGCGATCTTCTGCAAGCCCAGGCCCAGGCCGACGCCCAGCGCGCCGCCGAACACCGACAGCACGGTCAGGTCGATACCCACCAGCGACAAGCTCATCAGCACGGCCACCAGGATCAGCAGCGCGCGCCCGGTGCGCGCCACCACCACCCGCAGGTTGGAATGCATGCCCTGCACCTTCATCAACTGCTCTTCGAGCGCGGCGCCGGCCCACATCGCCAGCATCAGCAGCACGATCACCGAAACGGTGGCCTGCAGGATGTCGGCCAGCGACACCTTGTATTTACCCAGCGGCAGGATGGTGCCGTCCATGAAGTCGAACACATCCTGGTACAGGCCGGTGATATACAGCACGAAAGCCAGCCACACGAGCAACTGGAACACCTTCTCGAACGCCAGCATGGTGGCGCTGATCTGGCCGTGGCGCGCAAACACGCGGCGCAGCAGGTAGACGGTGAAGCGTATCACCACCAACGAACCGAAGATGGGCAAGGCCACCTTGATCAGGTTGAAGTGGAAATGATACTTGGCCAACGCCACGCGCGACAAGGCCAGCAGGCAGACCACGGCCAGCGGCGCCATCACGCGGCCGAAACTCTCCACCCCGAAGCCCAGCATGCCGGCATGCGCCTCCTGGCGGCCAAAGCGTTTCTTCAGCAGCCGCGCCAGCCCCCAGCCCAGGATGATGGAAGCGACGATGGCGGCGAATTGCCACAGTCGGCTGGGGTCTTGCAGGTCGCCGGTCAGGTCGTCGATCAGATTGAGCAGGGGCTGTTGTTGAGTCATTGCGCTGGATGTGGTGGCTGAGGTGTGTAGATTAACGTAAAAAAGGCCGGAAGCCCGGCCTTTTGCGACGAGTCGTGCGGCCGATCACTCGTCGGCGGCTTCCTCGTCATCCTTGACGATGACTTTCTTGGCCATCGGCTTGCGCTCGAACACGGCGGCGAAGAAGCCGTCGGTCTGGTGCTTGTGCGGCAGCAGCTTCAGATAGTCGCCCATCTCCAGCTCGATGCGCTGCTCAGCCAGCACCTTGCTCATCGGCACCAGTTCGAAGTCCGGATGCGTCTCCAGGAATTGCTTGGCGATGAAGTCGTTCTCGTCGTCCAGGAAGCTGCAGGTGGCGTAGACCAGGCGGCCGCCGCCCTTCAACAGGCGCGCGGCGCCGGCCAGGATGGCGGCCTGCTTGACTTGCAGCTCGCCGATCGCGCTCGGCTGCTGGCGCCATTTGACGTCGGGGTTGCGGCGCAGGGTGCCCAGGCCCGAGCATGGCGCGTCGACCAGCACGCGGTCGATCTTGCCGGCCAGGCGCTTGATCTTGGCGTCGCGCTCGTGCGCGATCTGCACCGGATGCACGTTCGACAGGCCGCTGCGCGCCAGGCGCGGCTTCAGCTTGGCCAAACGCTTCTCGGAGACGTCGAAGGCGTACAGGCGGCCGGTGTTGCGCATGGTCGCGCCGATCGCCAGCGTCTTGCCGCCGGCGCCGGCGCAGAAGTCCACCACCATCTCGCCGCGCTTGGCGCCGACGATGGCCGACAGGATCTGGCTGCCCTCGTCCTGCACTTCGATATGGCCGTCCTTGAACAGCGGCAGGTTTTGCAGCGCAGGCTTTTGCAGCACGCGCAGGCCCAGCGGCGCGAACGGCGTCGGCGTGCTGCGGATCGGCGCCTCGGCCAGCTTGGCGGCGACCTCGTCGCGGGTCGCCTTGATGGCGTTGACGCGCAGGTCCAGCGGCGCAGGCGAGTTCATGCCGTCGGCCAGCGCCAGCGTTTCTTCTTCGCCCATCTGTTCGACCAGCTTGTCGAACAGCCACTTCGGCATGTTCGAGCGGCTCGACTTGTGCATCAGCTTGCGGTCGATCAGCAGGATGCGCTCGACCCAGGACACTTCATCCTCGGTCAGGCCGCCCAGCGACTCAACGCCGACCGCGTCCGCCATGCCCAGCAGGGTCAGGCGACGCATGGTGGCGCCGCCGCCCGCTTCGGAGAAATCGGTGTAAAACGATTTGTTGCGCAGCACGTTGTAGATGCACTCGGCGATGGCGCCGCGCTCGCGGCCGCCCAGGCGATGGTGGTCTTTGAAATAGCGCGACAGGGTGGTGTCGGCCGGCGCGGCAAAGCGCAAAATCTCGCGCAACACTTCTTCGGCGTTGGCGAGTATCGCTGGTGGCAATCTCATGGAATTCCTTGGTTAGTTTTACTTTGTATGGTCCACGTGGACCGCGCCCTGCGCTATCGTCAACCTGCCTTCGACAAACCAGCGTATCGCACGCGGGTAAATGACATGCTCCTGCTGCAGCACGCGGGCGGACAGGGTCTCAACCGTATCGTCGGGCAACACGGGCACGGCGGCTTGCGCCACCATCGGCCCGTGATCGAGTTCGGCCGTCACGAAATGCACCGTCGCCCCATGCTCTGCCACGCCGGCGGCCAGCGCCTGCGCGTGTGTCGCCAGGCCGGGGAACAGCGGCAGCAGCGATGGATGGATGTTGAGCATGCGGCCGGCGTAATGCGCGACAAACTGCTCCGTCAAAATCCGCATGAAACCTGCCAGCACCACCAGATCGGGCGCGAAGCCGTCGATCACGGTCTGCAGGGCCGCGTCGAACTCGGCGCGGCTGGCATAGTCTTTATTGGCAACAATAGCCGTCGGGATTCCATGTTCAGCAGCGAATACCAGCCCGGAGGCGTCGGCGCGGTTGCTGATGACGGCGGCAATACGGGCGGGCCAGCGCTCGGCTTGCGCCGCGCGGACGACCGCTTCCATGTTGCTGCCGCGACCGGAAATCAGGATGACGATGTTTTTCATAGGCCGACATTGTACCTTGTTCAGGCAGTCGGGACTACAACTGAACAAGATTTGTTGCAATGCAGCAGGGCGCGCCGGCGCGCAGCACACCCGCTCCCACGCTGGCGCGGGAGACGGCTCCGGCTTACTCGAAGGAGTAAAATACCCGGAACGGGACTTTTTTGTCGGCCCAGTAATCGGCAGCGTCGCGGAAGACATCGAGCAGGGTTTCCCGTGCTTCCTTGTCAAATTTCTGGGTATTGGGCAATTGCTCCAGCACCACCAGGAAACCCTGCTGGGTGCCGGCGCCGGCCATGGTTTCGGTTAATGTTGTCCGCAAACCATCGAAATTCTTGCCTATACCCTTGGGGAACTGAAACGATTCCGCAATGATGCCCAGGACTTGCTGCTTGGTCGCGCCGGCGATGCAATGCGCGTACAGGAAGTGGTGTCCGAGGCGGGCCGCTTCTTCTTGCAGTTCGACCACGCGGAAAGCGCGGATCGATTGCACGAGGTTGGGCGGCACGGTCATTAGCAAACTCATGTTTCCCTCAATTTGACCTGGTATGTACGGTGTGTCCACTTTACTGTCGAGCGTGCCTATTTTGTGAATTAAAGAGTAAATAATTTGAGCACCTGTCCACTTTACACGGCAAACTGGTCTGCGTTCACCGTGGCTGATTCAATATGTTTCTCGAATCCCATACGCATATTAGGGTAACGTGTTGTTCCTCCTAGATCAACACGAATGTGATGGCCCACGCAATATTTGTTAAAAACAGAACATTTTGCAAGTGTTTTAGGGGTCAAATCGGCACATTTCCCACTTTTGGCCGGGCGACGCCGTTTCGTGACCACTGTTACAATTTGTTGCCACAGATACCTGTTTAGCACTGGTTGCGGCCTGCATACCGGATTACCATACAAACCATGCAATATCAGAGCCCCTGATAAGACATCCAAACTGAAACGAGGTACCAAATGAACTTGCAAGCCAAATTGATCGCATCCGTACTGTGCGTAGGCGCCCTGCCTTTCGCCACCCAAGCTCAAGCTGCCGATTTTGAAGATTTCGGCCGTGTGGTTCGTGTGACCCCGCAAGTGGAGCAAATCAACCGTCCGCGCCAGGAATGCCGCACCGAGTATGTGCAGGTCCAGCAGCCGGCGCCATCGCGCGGCGTGGGCGGCGCCATCATCGGCGGCCTGATCGGCGGCCTGGCCGGTAACCAGGTCGGCGGCGGCACCGGCCGCTCGGTGGCCACCGCGGCCGGCGCCATCGCCGGCGCCGTCGCAGGCGACCGCATCGACAACGCCAACACCCCGTCCAGCGGCGGCGTGCAGGAACAGCAAGTGAAACAGTGCCGCACCGTCGACCACTGGGAATCGCACACGTCCGGCTATGAAGTCACCTACGACTATCGCGGCCGCAACTACACCAGCGTGATGTCCTACGATCCGGGCGAGCGCGTGCGCCTGCGCGTGGTCGTCGAGCCGGTGCAGCGCTAATCTCCCGCCGCTCCCCCAGCACTGCCGGTCCGATGACCGGCAGTGTCGTTTTCAGGCTTGCTTTGCTGCAAGGCATCGCGGGATAATGCCGGTTCACCTCTGTCGCCGCCGCTTTTGCCCCATCCTATGCTGATCAAACGAAAATCCATCGAACAAGTCGAATCCTCCCGCCCCGCGTCGCCCGCCGCCCGCAAACCCAAATATGCGCCGGTGACGCTGTCGGAGCAGGATGGCGTGCGCTACCTGCATTTCGGCACCGAGTGGGTGCAGGGCGCGATGCGCCTGCGCAAGCCGAACTGGCCGGAGCTCGAATACGCGCAGCAGATGATGGCCTGGATGCTGTGGCTGGAAAAACCGGCGCAGATCGCCCAGCTGGGCCTGGGCACGGCCACGCTGACCAAATACTGCTACACCACCTTCCCCGAGGCCGCCGTCACGGCCGTCGAGCTGAACCCGTCGGTGATCGCCATCTGCGCCTCGATGTTCAAGCTGCCCGGGAACGACGGGCGCCTGCGCGTGCTGGAAATGGACGCCCTCGACTACGTCAATGACGCAGACAACGCCGGCACGCTGGACGTGCTGCAGGTCGACCTGTACGACGCCACCGCGCGCGGCCCGGTGCTCGACAGCGCCGAGTTCTACCAGTCCTGCAACGCCTGCCTGGCCGACGACGGCATCATGACGGTCAACCTGTTCGGCGACCATCCCAGCTACGCGCGCAACATCAAGGCCATCAAGTTCGCGTTCGAGCAAGTCATTTGCCTGCCGCAGGTACATGATGGTAACGTAGTGGCGATCGCCTTCAAGCGCAAGCGCGCGATCGACCTGGAGGCGCTGGCCGCGCGCGCCGCGCAGATCACCGCCGACACCAAGCTGCCGGCCAAGACCTGGGTCAAGGGCATCGCAGCAAAATAAGCAGAAGTATTTAGCCGAGAGCATGCGGCAGCGGGCCATTCCGCCGCCAACTTTTGAAAGTGGCACGATGTCCGCAACGTCCGCATCCAGCGTCAGTCCCGCCGCCAAGCCGGCGCCGCTCGATCTGCAACAGATCTACACCTGGCTGCTGGCCGACGGCATGATACGCAAGGCCGAAGTCAAGGAACTGTACGCGCACAGCCAGGGCATCCTGAAGAACGCGATCGGCCCCATGCACCCGCTGTGCGCGGTGGCGCATGGCAAGCTGCTGTCGGCGCTGCCGCCGCACAAGCTGCTGACGCTGGACGCGCTGTGCGAATGGCTGGCCGCGCGCACCGGCCTGGCCTTCACCCGCATTGATCCGCTGAAGATCGATTTCACCCGCGTGGCCGACGTGATGTCGGCCAGCTACGCGGCGCGCTTCAACATCCTGCCGCTGGAACTGAACGGCGACACGCTGGTCGTGGCCACCGCCGATCCCTACGCGGTCGAGTGGGAAGCGGAGATCGCCAAGATCTCGCGCCGCACGATACGCCGCGTGATCGCCAACCCGCTCGACATCGCGCAGTACACCACGCAGTTCTTCAGCCTGGCCAAGTCGATCAAGAAGGCCAACAAGAACAACAGCAACGACCTGGCGCTGCGCAGCAATTTCGAGCAGCTGGTCGAGATGGGCAAGACCAACAAGCAGGTCGACGCCAACGACCAGCATGTGATCAACATCGTCGACTGGCTGTGGCAGTACGCGTTCGAGCAGCGCGCCTCCGACATCCACCTCGAACCCAAGCGCGACATGGCGACCATCCGCTTCCGCATCGACGGCGTGCTGCACCAGGTGTACCAGGTGCCGGCGGTGGTGATGATCGCCATGACCGCGCGCATCAAGCTGCTGGGGCGCATGGACGTGATCGAGAAGCGCCGCCCGCAGGACGGCCGCATCAAGACCCGCACCGCCGGCGGCCAGGAAATCGAACTGCGTTTGTCGACCTTGCCGACCGCCTTCGGCGAGAAACTGGTGATGCGCATCTTCGATCCCGACGTGGTGGTCAAGACCTTGCCGGAACTGGGCTTCCCGGCCGACGACGCGCAGCGCTGGGACGAGCTGACCGCGCGCTCGCACGGCATCATCCTGGTGACGGGGCCGACCGGCTCGGGCAAGACCACCACCTTGTACACCACGCTCAAGGCGCTGGCCACGTCGGAAGTCAACGTCTGCACGGTGGAAGACCCGATCGAGATGGTGGAGCCGGCCTTCAACCAGATGCAGGTGCAGCCGGGCATCGACCTGTCCTTCGCCGACGGCGTGCGGGCGCTGATGCGGCAGGACCCGGACATCATCATGGTCGGCGAGATCCGCGACCTGGCCACCGCCGAGATGGCGATCCAGGCCGCGCTGACCGGCCACCTGGTGCTGTCGACCCTGCACACCAACGACGCGCCGTCGGCCGTGATGCGCCTGCTGGAACTGGGCGTGCCCTACTACCTGCTGGAGGCGACGCTGATCGGCGTCATGGCGCAGCGCCTGGTGCGCACGCTGTGCAACGAATGCAAGCGGGACGACGGCGAGTTGAGCGACGACATCTGGCACAGCATCGGCGGCGCCTGGGACCTGCCCAAGCCGGCCACCGTGTATCGCGCGGTGGGCTGCCCCGAATGCCGGCAGACCGGCTTTCGCGGCCGCACCGGCATCTACGAGCTGCTGACGGTGACCGAGGGCTTCAGCGGCATGGTGCGCGAGCAGACCGACATCCAGGCGCTGCGCCGCCAGAGCGTGGCCGACGGCATGAAGCCGCTGCGCATCGCCGGCGCGATGAAGGTGCAGGAAGGCGTGACCACCGCCGACGAGGTGCTGAAGGTGACGGCGGCGCTGGGGATGAAATAAGAAGGGAATAAATTGTTTTCACAAAACCCTTTGCAGTTCGCGGCAGGCTGTATATAATACGGCCTCTTTCGGGGGTCGTTAGCTCAGCTGGTAGAGCAGCGGACTTTTAATCCGTTGGTCGCAGGTTCGAATCCCGCACGGCCTACCACCGAATTCGCAGTGGCAAAATCAAGCAGTTACGAGTGATCGTAATTGCTTTTTTTGTTTCCGGGGTCCGTCCCTGGGCCCGCCGCATCAAGGCCGCGCAGCGCCAATGTATTGCTTCTCGATCGAGTCGTACGCGCCATTGCTGCGGATAATCTTCAGGCCGGCATTGAAGGCGTCGCGTACGCGCGCATCGCGAAATACCGCCTTGCGCGGACTTTCCGGAAAAATCCGGTGATAGGTCACCGCCTGCGTGGCGTCGATCTGCGGTTCGAGCTTGTCGCTGAAGTAGTTGAAAATCAAGCGATCCCCCACCACCACATCGACCCTGCCCATAAAGAGCAACTTGTCTTGTGTGATCTGGGACGGCACTTCCCTGTAGTCGGAATGACCGCTCACGACCAAACCAAAGCGCTCGCCCAGTATCATGCTGGCATTCTGGAAAGCAGCCACCGAATACCTGGACAAATCCTCAATTTTCCGAAGTTTCAAGTCGCGGCTGGTGAGCGTGGTCGCGACGTTCTGGTAGACGATGTAGGCGTCAGTAAAGTAATCCTGGCCGCCGATGCCCTCGGTCGTCGACAGCATGCCGTCGAGCCGGCCGGCGCGCAGCATCGCCAGCGCGCGAGTCTGCGGCAGCATATGGCCGACCAGCTTGTAGCCGCCGGCCGCCAGCGCCTGCTTGGCGATGTCGTAATCGAGGCCCGCCTTACCCGATTCCATGATGTAGGGTGGCTTGGGCAAGCCCATGCCGACATGCACTTCCTGCAATATTGATTCCTGCGCGGGCAGCGCGCCACCCAGCGCGCCCGCGCAGGCGACGACCAGCGGAACAGCCAAGAGCGACCATTTACCCGGTTGCGCTCGCAACTGCGGTGCATGGCGAAACAGCATGCCGCCCCCCAAGCTGTGGATGATAGCAAGACGATATACCAAGCCGGGAGAAATGCATACTCTCATGGTCTTGGCGTGCCGTTTTATTCCACCCGATATCTGCCGACATAGCGCGCGCGCGGGCGTATCATGCCGCCATCGGCGATCTGCTCCGCCGCTTGCGCGATCCAGCCGGCAGAACGTGCCAGCGCGAACAGGATTTCCCCGGCCGCCGCCGGCCATCCGCACACCACACTCATGGCCGCCAGCGCGAAGTCGGCGTTGGCCGGCATGCCCAGCCTGGCGGCGACGCGGTCGCCGATCGCCAGCACGGCATGGGCTCGCGGCCATTGCGCCATGCGCTCCAGCAGATGGGCGCCGCGCGGATCGCCCTGCGGGTACAGCGGATGCGAGAAGCCGAACAGGCCGGGATCGCGGCCGTCGAACCAGGCGGCGATGCCATCGTCCGGACTGCCCGCTGCCAGCGCCGCCTCCAGCATGGCGCGGATCAGCGTGCTGCCGCCGCCATGCTGCGGGCCGGACAAGGCGGCCAGTCCGGCGCTGAGCGCGGCGGCCTGGCTGGCGCCGGTCGCGGCGACGCAGCGCACGGTGAAGGTGGACGCGTTCAACTCATGATCCGCCAGCAGCACCAGCGCCGCGCGTATCCAGTCGGTCTGCGCGGCGTCGGCCTGCCAGGCCTGCGCCACCTGCAGATGCAACCGCTGCATGGACGGCGCGCGATTCAGCAGCAATGCTGCCAGCATGCGCATCAAGGCGGCGCCGGCGACGAAGTCGTTGCGCGCGGAGAGCGAATGCCCGCAGACAGGCAGCATGCACATGGCGCCCTCCAGTGGCGGCATGGACCGCGCGCTCTCGATGGCGGCGACTACGCCTGCGGAAAACGGCGCCTGTGCGGTATCGGCGGCTGCGGCGAAGTAGTCGGCGCCGGCGTCGTCCCACAACAGGCAGGCCACCTGCTCCAGCGTGGCGCTGGCGGCCAGCGCCAGCACGTCATGCCCGCGATAGTGCAGGCGGCCGTCGGCGATGCGCGAGATGCGCGTCTCCAGCACCGGCGTGCCCCAGTGCATCGCGGCGGCGACCTTGTGGCCGCCACGTTTGCCATCGGCCTTGCGCGCCGCCAGCCGCAGCACCTCGTCGTGCGGATAGCGCTTGCGGCGCCCGGCCTGCGCGCCGCTCGGCGTCAGCATGCCGCGGCTGACATACGAGTACAAGGTGGCCAGGCTGACGCCCAGGATGCGCGCCGCCTCGGATGCGGACAGGTCTGTGTTCATGCGCCTATTGTAATGTCGATTGCAGGAATCAAGATTGACCGGCGCCGGGCCGCGCTTCTAGACTTGTTCCATGCAATCGCCCCCCTACGCCGCCGCCCTGTTCCAGCCCTTGCGCCATGCGCGCTTTCGCCAGCTGTGGCTGGCTAACCTGCTGTCCAACCTGGGCAGCCGGATGCAGGCGTTCGCCGCGGCGTGGCAGATCGCCACGCTGTCGCATTCGCCGCAGCTGACGGCGCTGGTGCAGACCGCGACCTGGGCGCCGATGCTGCTGTTCGCCCTGCCCGCCGGCGCGCTGGCCGACACGCTGCACCGGCCCACGCTGCTGTTCCGCAGCAACGCCGTGATGGCGCTGGCCGCCGCCGCGATGGCGCTGCTGTCCTGCGCCGGCAGCCAGCCGGTGCCGGCCTTGCTGCTGCTGACCTTTGCCATGGGCGCCGGCCTGGCGTTCACGATGCCGGCCTGGCAGGCCTCGATGTCCTCGCTGCTGCCGCTGCAGGAAGTGGAAGCGGCCGCCACGCTGAACAATCTGAGCTACAACCTGGCGGCACTGGCCGGCCCCGCGCTGGGCGCCGTGCTGTTCCAGCTGGCGGGAGCCGCGCCGCTGTATTGGTTCAACGCGCTGTCCTTCAGCGCGCTGCTGTGGCGCTACCGGCAATGGCGGTCGGCGGAACGGCCGCGCGCGACCACCCACGCGCGCCGCCACAGCATGGGCAGCGCGCTGCGCATCAGTTGCGCCTCGCCCCGCTATCGATCGCTGCTGCTGCACGGGATGGGCATCTTCTTTGTGTCGGCGGCGTTCGCGGCGCTGCTGCCGCTGCTGCATCCCGACGCCGGCACCTACGGATCGCTGATGGGCGCGCTGGGCGCCGGCGCGGTGCTGGCCGCCGTCGTGCTGCCGGCCGTGCGCCGCCATGCCGCCAGGCGCATGGTGCTGGCCGGCGGCCTGGCGGTGTATGGCGCCATGCTGGCGACCATCGGCCTGGCCGCCGCGCAACCGCAGCGCCTGCTGTTGGTGGCGATCGGCGGCGTGGCGTGGTCGGCCATCGTCACCACGCTCAATGGCGCGGCGCAGCAAGCTTTTCCCGACGCGGTGCGCGCCAGGACGCTGTCGGTGCACATCCTGGCGATCGCCGCCGGCCAGACCGCCGGCAGCGCGGCCTGGGGGCTGCTGGCCGCGCACTGCGGCATCGTGCCGGCTTTGACGGCGGCGGGCACGGCCACGCTGGGCTGCGCGGCCCTGGTCGCCTGTTCGGAAGATTTTTTGGAGACACCATGAACGACATCCTCATCAGAACCCTGCTACCCGAAGACGCCGCGCCGCTGCTGCAATTCGAGCGCGAGAACCGGGCCTGGTTCGAGCAGCACATCGCGCCGCGCGCGCCGGAGTTCTATACACAGCAAGGCGTGCGGCGGCATATCGGACTCTACCTGGATGGCTACGCCAACGGCAGCTGGCATCCGTGCGTCATCCTGGACGGGCAGGGCCGCATCGTCGGCCGCGCCAACCTGAAGGACATCGACCGCCAGGCTGGCAGCGCGGAAGCCGGCTATCGCATCGCCAGCGACCAGACCGGCAAGGGCCTGGCCACGCAGGCGCTGCGCCACCTGATCGCGCTGGCCGAGCAGCGATGGCGGCTGCGCTGGCTGCTGGCCTACGTCGCCGACGGCAACGCCGCCTCGGCCCGCGTCCTGAACAAATGCGGCTTCGTGCAGGGCGGGCACCAGGCCGGCATGGAAGTGATCGGCGGCGCGCTGCGCGGCGGCCGGCAATTTGTCCGCCCATGCCCATGAGACGCCAGGCCGATACTGGTGTAAGCTTGCCATCAAACAGCGCTCGATGCGAGATGGAGAGAGACCGATGGCGGGACAGCAAAGCAGGTGGGGCCGGCTGCTCGGTGCGGCATGCTGCGCGCTTGCGCTGTCGGCCAGCCTGCCTGCGCATGCCATCGTGCTGCGCACCGCCGCGCAGGAAGGCACGGAACCCAAGTTCATCGCCGACGGCAAGGACCGCGTGGTCGGCCTGTGTATCGACATCCTGCGCGCCGTCGAGCAGATCGAACCGACGCTGCAATTCGTCGGCGACCAGCACTGGAAGCCGCTGATACGCGCCTACTCGGAAATGGAAACCGGCCAGCTCGACGTGCAATGCGCCATGCAGCGCACCGCCGAGCGCGAACAGCGTTTTCACTTCCTCGGGCCGGCGCTGTACAACATCGAGTACCACTTCCTGGCGCGTATCCAGGACCCGGTCAGCATCACGCAGTGGGACGACGTGCGCCGCCTGGCGCCCGACAACGTCGTGTTGATCAACCGCGGCTTCGCGGCCGCCGATATCCTGGCCGCGATGGGCGGCATCGAGGTCGACGCCAATTCCACCAATCCGCAACTGAATCTGCAAAAGCTGATCGCCGGACGCGGACGCCTGTTCTTCCACCGCGGCCCCGGCCTGCAACGGCTGCTGGCCCGCACCGGCACCGCCGACAAGGTGCGCATCCTGCCGCAAGTGATGTACAGCGCCAGGCTGTATTTCGTGACCAGCAAAAAACTCGCCGCCTTCATCAACGCGCGGCTCGAGCGCGCCCTGTTCCAACTCGAAAAAAACGGCGCGTTGGAACGGCTGATGCGCAAGTGGGATTGACGTGAGACGCGCCGTCCTGCCCATGCTGGCCCTGCTGCTATCGACGGCGGCGCGCGCCCAGGACGGCGAGCTGACGGTGCGCATGGCGCCGCAGCAAGCGCAGCAAGCGATCCTGCAAGCGGTGCAGCGCCTGCCCGCGCAGCGCGAGCAACACCGGCGCTACCGCATGGCCCTGCCCTTCGGCGCGCCGCTGTTCCCGCCCGACGCCGACCTGGCCTTGCCGCCGGCCAGCCCGGCGCTGAAGGCGTGGCTGCGGCTGCCGGCGCAACAGCGCCGCCACGACGTGCTGATCACGCCCGATGTCGATTACTACTGGAGCGCCGAGGGCCGCCAGTACGCCTGCCAGTTCATCGTGCATCTGCGGGCGGCGGGCGGCGGCCAGTCGCAACTGGCCTTGCTGCAGGTGCGGCCCACCGTCTACGCCGGCAAGTCCTTCAAGCTGCTGGGCCGCACCGGTCCCGGCGCCTACCTGGATGTGCGGCCCGCCGCGCCGTCAGCCCAGAGCGCGGCCGAACTGCGCGCCTTCCTGGCGGCGGCGCTGGACCAGCCACAATAAGGCCAGCCCCGGCGCCAACAGCCACAGGCTGCCCGGCAAGGGCACGGCCGTCGCCGCCAGCGTGACCGAGAGCGGCGCCAACTGCACGTCCGACGCTTGCAGGAAGACGCCGCCGGCCAGCGGATCGCCGTTCCACCATTCGCCGGACAGGCTGAAGCTGCCGCTGTCGCTCATGCCCGGCAAGGCGAACGAGAAGATCTGCAAGCCGTACAAGCCGGTGTGCGCCAGCGCGTCGAAGGCCACGGTGGCGCTGGCGCCCGGCGCCAGCGCCGGGAAGTCGAAGTAGCTGGCGTCCGGTGTGCCAAGGCTGAACGAGGACGCATTGAGCTGGGTCGGCACGAACCAGTTCAGCGGGTCGGTGTTGACCAGCTGGTAGCCCCACCCCACCGTGTCGCCGGGATTGCCGCTCAGCGCGCCGCCGGCCGGCAAGGTGGAGAAGGTGAACACCACGGGCGCGGCCTGCGCGGCGGGCGCCCACAACAAAGAGCACAACAGCATATTCCACAACAGCGCGGCCAGCGCGCACAGGTATCGGGGTTTCATAGCGGTTCCTCCGGTTTATTTCGGGATGACGGACTGGGCCTGCGAGTAGGCGTAGATCACGCCGCCCAGGTCGGTGACGCTGCCGTTTTCGATCACGCTGAAGCGCTGCACGGTGGCCGGCACGTTGAAGGTCAGGCGCACGGTGAAGAAACTGCCGACGTCGACGTTCGGCGTCACCATCGGCAGCGCCGGCGACAAGGCGTTGTTGAGCGTGACGGTGCCGGTGCCGGCCAGGGTGCGCAGCGACAGCGACGACAAGCTCAGGTCGCGCGCAGTGCCGACGCCGATGTTGGTGAGCCGCACATCGAGCCCGATGACGCCGGGCGCCACGTTTTCCTGGCCGACGATGGCGGCGCTGAAGTCGGGCCGCCCCGGCACCTGCACGGCGCCGGTGACGAACACCGTCAGCGAAGCGCTGTTGTGGACGGTGGCGACGCTGCTGCTCTGCGCCGAGACCGTGATGCTGTCGGAACTGCCGATGCGCGCGCCGGCCGGCGGCAGCAGCGCGACGGCCACGCTGGCGCTCTCGCCGGTCGCCAGGGTCAGCGTGGCGGGCGCGACCGACTTGACGTAGTGCTGGTCGTCGGTGGCGCTGACGCCGAAGCTGCCGGCCGGGCCGTCGTTACGCACCTGGTACATCAGCGTGGTGCTCACGCCTGGCCGCAGGTCCTGGCGCGACGGCGGCGTCACCGACACCGTCTGCGGCTGCACCATCACGCTGACCAGGCGCTGGTACGGGAAGCCGGAACTGTCGCTGCCGGTGGCGTAGGCGACGAAGGCTTCGTTCGGGATGGTCAGCGCGCCGAAGAACTTGCCGCCGTCGGTCTGGTCCTGCTCCAGCGCCAGCGGCGACAGCAGCTCGAAGTTCTTGCGGCGCAGCTGGAATTGCGGCGCGCTGGCGATGCCGGTCAGCGCCGCGAGCGCATACAGCGACTGGCCCGGGCCCGGCTCGCCGTCGATCGCCAGCAAGCCCTGGTGCGGCGGCTGCGCGCCGAAGCGCGCCAGCCTGAACGAGTTGAACGCCAGCTCGGCCACGCCGCTGACGTTGACATAGGTCTGGTCGGACGAGCCGCTGATGGCCAGCGTCCAGGCGCCGCGCGGCGGGCTGTCGATCGAGATGATGACGCCGCTCGACAGGCTGAGGAACTTGGTGGCGTTGGCGGCCGTGACCACCACGCCGTCCGGCCGCGTCAGCGTCACCACCGGCTGCACGCCCTGCAGGGTGCCGCTGACCGACACCGTCAGCCGGCTCATGCTGCTGTCGACCGGCACCGTGTAGCTCTTGGCGCTGGGGTAGGTGTCGACCAGCGACAGCACTTGCACCACGTTGTTGCGCACCACCAGGTCGGCCAGCTGGGTGACGTTGGCGGCCTCGCTGCCGAACAGGAAGAACACCTGGCCGCCGGTCTCGGCCGCCGCCTGCAGGAAGCCCGGCGTCAGCGGCGAGCAGCTGCCGAACAGCACCGGATAGATCTTGATGTCCTTGCTCTTGGCCAGGCTGATGACGGCGCCGGCCAGGCCGGCGTCCTTGGCGGTGGCGTCGGTGTACATGAACAGGTCGCCGCCGGGGTCGGCCAGCGACAGGCCGTTGTACATGCCGGTCATGGCCAGCTCGGGGCAGTCGCCGCCGCCCGAGGCGCCCAGGCCGCTGATGGCGCCCTTGAACAGGCCGGCGTCGTTGGTGGCGATGGTGGGGCCGGTGAACGGGTCGTTGAACGGCGCCAGCACGTATTGCAGCGGTTCCTCGTCGGTGCCGAGGCGGGCGTCGACGATGCTGGTGGCCGAGGCGCGCACGCCGGCGATGATGCCGCCCATGCTGCCGGTGGTGTCGATGGCGAAGGCCAGGGTGGGACCGGCGCCGAGCAGCGCCTTCAGCTGGGCCGGCGTGATCTCGGCCTTGATGTCTTCGACGAACTGCTGGGTGCCGGCGATGGCGGCCGCCGCCGCCGTGTTGTGGAAGCCGCTGTGCGGCGAGATGTCGCAGTACAGCGTGTCCTTGTTGAGGCCTTCGCGGAAGTAGCCGAGCGGGTCGCTCGATGGCGAGCTCTTGTCGAGCGGGCCGCCGTGGCTGCATTTGAAGGCGCCCGGCTTGACCCGGTCCTCGCCGCCGTAATAGCCGCTGGTGAGCAGGCTGCCGGTCAGGTTGGACGAGTTGGCGCAGGTCAGGCCGGTGTCGGTGAAGCCGGCGCAGGTCGGCGTGGCGGGGCCGGCGAAGGCCAGCGGGCCGGGGCGGCCGACGCCGGGATGGGCGCCGCCGTTGCCCTGTTCGACCCAGTTGCTGTGCGAGTAGAAGTCCTGGATGGTGTGCAGCGCGCTGCCGAGGTTGTCGCGCGCGCCGCTGGCGTTGATCGGATCGCTGCGCAGCGCGTCCAGCACGTTCTGCTTGAGCGTGGCCAGCCGCAGCTGGGCGCCGGCCGCGTTCTCGCCGTCGAAGTGCTTGGCCGAGCTGGTCTGGTCTTCATCGACCTTGGCGTCGGCCTCGATGATCTGGTCGAGCGCCTTTTGCATCGACGCCGTCAGCTTGGGCACGGCGAAGTAGCGCTTGTCGAGCGCCTCGATGCCGCGCTGGGTGATGTCCTGGTGGGTCAGGCTGCCGGCCGACTTGGACGTGATAAAACAGACAAAGCCATTCTTGGGACAGAAGGCGTTGCCGGGGAGGCTGATTGCCAGCAGAAGCGAGGCCAGCAACAGAGAGGGAGCAATGCGCATACGATATCCTTTCCCATGCGTGGAAACACCAGTCCGCGCCAGGCGGACACGCGGCGGTGCGACGCATTTATCGTGCCGTGCCCTGCTCTTCCTTTGAAATCAGATCATTAGCGCGCGCCGGACGGCCGGCGCGGCTGTCATTGTCAAGTTCGCCGACACCGTCAGCAGATGGTTCGGCCCACTGTTTTGGGAATCGGGAATGCTGTCCACTAGTCGCCCAGCATGCGGGCGTTGCCGGAGACGCGGATCGAACTGCCGGCCTGGCCGGAAATCTCCACCCGCAGATGGCAGGGCGCGCCCATGTCCTCGCCCTGGACGATGTCGATGGCGCCGCCGTGCGGCCAGTCGAGGTCGCGCAGATAGCCGCCCAGCGCGGCCGCCGCGGCGCCGGTGGCCGGGTCCTCGTACACGCCGCCGGAGGCGAACGGATTGCGCGCGTGGAAGCGCTGCAAGGTTTCCGCGTGCACCAGCGAGATCGTCGCCAGGCCGTGCTCGCGCATCAGGCTGCGGCCGTCGGCCAGCTGGTAGCGCATCGCCCGCAGCTGTTCGCGGCTGGCCAGCGCCAGCACCAGATGGTTGGCGCCGCCGTTGGCGATGGCCGGCGGGATGCGGTCGTCCAGGTCGGCCAGGCGGTAGCCGAACAGCGCCAGCGCCGCCGTCACCAGCGCGGCCGGGGCCGGCGCGCTGGCGGTGGCCGGCGATTGCAGCGCCGCGCTGCACCGCCCATCCTTGCTCTGGGCTTCGACGGTGACGCGGGCGTGGTTGGTGGTCAGCGGGAAGACGCCGTCGCCGTTCTGCTGCGCCAGCACCGCGCCCAGCGCGATGGTGGCGTGGCCGCAGAACGGCACTTCGCCCTCCGGCGAGAAATAGCGCACCCGCCAGCCGTCGCCGCTGGGTGCGGCAAACACGGTTTCCGAGTAACCCATCTCGGCGGCGATGCGCTGCATGGCGGCCTCTTCCGGCAGCGCCGAACGGATCATGACGCCGGCCGGATTACCGCCCAGTTCGCCTGCGGTGAAGGCGGCGACTTTGTGGATCTTGGTGATGGTCTGCATAGATGGCGACTCCACGGGTTGGATGGGTACTTGATTGACAGCAATGGGAGATGTGGTCACTATCGTCGCTTCACCGACATTACAGCGACCTCGTCATGACTATACCGCGACTTTCCATTTTTGCCATCTTGATTTCAGCCAGCCTGGCCGGCGGCGCCGCCTATGCAGCCGCGGCCGCCGACACCGTCGCCGCCAAACACGCCATCACCCACGAAGACGTGTGGCTGATGAAGCGGGTCGGCGCGCCACTGCCCAGCCCGGACGGCAAATGGGCCGTGTTTTCGGTCACCGATCCGGCCTACGACAGCAAGGAGCAATGGTCGGACCTGTGGATCAAGTCGCTCACCGACGACACGCCGGCGCGCCGCCTGACCTTCAGCAAGGGCGGCGAGAGCGGCGCGGTCTGGTCGCCGGACGGCAGGCAGCTGGTGTTCGTGGCCAAGCGCGACGGCGACGACGCCGCCCAGCTGTACCGCATCGACGTGGCGGCCGGCGGCGAGGCGCAGCGCCTGACCACGCTGACCCTGGGCGCGCGCCAGCCGAAGATCAGCCCGGACGGCAAACAAATACTGTTCGTCAGCGACATCTACCCCGGCAACGCCAGCGAGGCCGACGTCAAGCACAGCGCCAAGGAGCGCAAGGAGCGCAAGTACACGGCGCGCGCCTACGAAACCTTCCCGCCGCGCTTCTTCGACAAGTGGCTCGACGATAAGAAAGTGCGCCTGTTCGTGATGGACGCGGAAGTGGGCGCCAAGCCGCGCGACCTGCTGGCCGGCAGCAAGCTGGCGGCGCTGCCGGGCTTCGGCGGCGGCCAGGGCAACGACGGCCAGTCGCTCGACGCGATCTGGTCGCCGGACGGCAAGGCGGTGGTGTTCGCGGCCTCGACCAACCGCGACGCAGCGGCGCGCGCGTCCGGCTACACGCAGATCTTCAGCGTGGCCGCCGCCGGCGGCGAGCCGCGGCAACTGACCCGGGACAAGCACAGCTACCACGGCCTGACATTCAGCGCCGACGGCAAGACGCTGTTCACGCTGACCGAGGCCGAGGAAGAAGGCAAGGTCTACGACGTCAGCCGCCTGGCCAGCTTCGCCTGGCCGCTGAGCAATCCGACGCCGAAAATATTGACGGCCACGCTGGACCGCTCGATCTCGCGCTACGCGCTGCCGGCCGGCGGCCAACGCATCGTGTTCAGCTACGAGCACGCGGGCCTGGAGCAGCTGCATTCGATCAACTACGCCGGCGGCGAGCTGCGCGACGAGGCCTCGCCGCCGACCGGCAGCATCGGTGCGCTGGCGGCCGGCGGCAAGGCCGTGGTCGGTGTGTGGGAATCGTCGATCAACCCGCCCGAGGTGTACGCCTTCGGCAACGGCGCGCCCAAGCGCCTGACCGCGTTCAACACCGAGCGCGCGGCCGGCATCGACTGGCAGGCGCCCGAGCATTTCTGGTTCAAGGCCAAGGACGGCCGCATGATCCACAACATGCTCGTCAAGCCGGCCAATTTCGATCCGGCCAAGAAATATCCGCTATTCGCGGTGATCCACGGCGGCGCGGCCAATATGTGGCGCGACCAGTTCGTGATCCGCTGGAACTATCACCTGCTGGCGCAGCCGGGCTATGTGGTGCTGCTGACCGACTACAAGGGTTCGACCGGCTACGGCGAGGAATTCGCGCGCGCCATCCAGGGTGATCCGCTCAAGGGGCCGGGCGACGAACTCAACGAGGCGGTCGACCAGGCGGTCAGCAAGTACGGCTACGTCGACGGCAGCCGGCTGGCGGCCGGCGGCGCCAGCTACGGCGGCCACCTGGCCAACTGGCTGCAGGCGACCACCACGCGCTACAAGGCCTTCGTCTCGCACGCGGGCGAGATGGACCTGGTGATGCAGTGGGGCAGCAGCGACAGCATCCACGGCCGCGAAGTCAACAGCGGCGGCCCGGTGTGGGGCGACCAGGCGGTATGGCGCGAACAGAGCCCGGTGATGCAGGCGGGGAACCACGACAAGGGCACGGGCTTCACCACGCCGATCCTGATTTCGGTCGGCGAGCTGGACTATCGGGTGCCGGCCAACAACGCGCTGATGAATTATGCGACCCAGCACCGCCTGAACGTGCCGGCCAAGCTGCTGGTGTTCCCGGACGAAAACCACTGGATCTTGAAGGGCGAAAACAGCCGTTACTTCTACAGCGAGGTGCACGGCTGGCTGGCCAAGTACCTGAAGTAACACCGGCGGCCCATGAAAAAAAGCCCCGTCTGCCTGAACGCGCTCAACGGCGCGTCCGGTGCAGACGGGGCTTTTTAACGCCTGGAAGATCAGGCCTGCTTGCGGCGGCGGGCCACACCGACCAGCGCCAGGCCGGCCAGCATCATCGCGTAGGTTTCCGGTTCCGGCACGGCGGTCACCGAGTTGATCCAGCCGATATGCGAGTAGGTCGCGGTGGAACCGGACAGGTCGCCGTAGCTGGAGCCGTTCAGGCCCGCTACATCGCAGTCGCTCATGCCGCCGATAAGGCTGCAAGCACTCTTACCTTGCCAGCCCCACGAGTGCACGCCCGACAGCAGCCATTCGGTGCCGTTCCAGACGAAGTCGCCGCCACCCGAGTCGCCCCCGGCGATCAAGCCTTCGTTCGCGCCCAGGCCAGTGCCACTGCTCCATTGATTACCGGTGAAATCGGCGATGCGGCCCAGCGTGTTGTTGTCGGCTTGACCGCTGTCGAAATCGCTCATGTAGGTGGTTCCAGGGGCATAAAACGCCGCATCGTAGCCCCAGTCTTCAACGTGGTCGCCAACCGTTTTGTTAAAGCTCTTGCTGTCCACGTCGAAGGTATTGAAGGCGTAGTGACCGTAGTTGCCATCGCCCCAATTGGTGGCGGCGTTGGTGGTGGCCTTTTGGGTGGTACCGTAGCCGGCCATCAGGTAGTCCTTGCCGACGTCGTTAGTCGTGCTCAGCTTATAACCGTTGATGCCGGTGACGGCGGTGTCCAGCTTGAGGATGGCGATGTCGGCACCGGTATCGAGGTCGCCGGTCCATTTCTTGTTGACGTAGGCATTGCCGACCGAAACGTTGCGGGTGACGGCAGCGCTACCGCCCTGCCAGCCGAACTGCACCGTCATCTTGCTGAAGTCATCGGCGCAGTGCGCGGCAGTCAGCACGTACTGGCCACCGGCCAGCAGCGAACCGGAGCAAGCCCAGTTGCCTTCCGAGTTACTGAAGCTCAGACGGGCTACGCCGTCCAGCGCGCCGGCCACGCCGTTGAAGCTTTGGCCAATGGTGAAGCGCCAGTTACTTACCGCCGAGGTATTGCCGGTCGTCGGTTCCAACGGAGCCAGCGTGGCCGACAGCGCGGAGTTGCTGGCTTGAGCCGCACCGGCAACAAGCATGGCGGCTGCGAGCGCGGCCAGTTTGAATTGTTTGCTCTGAAAGATCATGAAAAACTATCCTTACTATTTTGGTTTCTTGTGGAAAGATTTTTATAGCCCTGAATAACAACCATCAGCCATCATCACCGAAGTGCATCCCAGATCGCCGTGGTCTGAAAAGCAATATAACATTGTTCTTTTATGAATGAATGTTGTTGCGTAAATATTTATTTTTACGCCACTTTATTGAAATATGTTACGGTTTGTGACAGAAATTGAAGAGTTCGCTTAAGTGCGATTGCAAGTTTATTCACTGTTATTGACAGCGCTCAACACTTAGAAGAAAACCCCTAAACATCGCAAGAAAAGGAGAACTGTATGACGATTGCGAACTGGTGTGTTTTGACGGCCTGCCTGCTGCCGACCGCAACGGTCGGGCTGGCGAAGCTGGCGTCGGCCAGGCTGCCGTCCGGCGGCGGACGCTATGACAACAAGCAGCCGCGCGCGTGGGCGGCCGGGCTGAGCGGCTGGCAGGCGCGCGCCAACGCGGCGCAGATGAACGGCTTCGAGATCCTGCCGCTGTTCATCGCGGCGGTGCTGCTGGCGCAGCAGGCGCACGCCGACCAGGCCCGCGTCGACCAGCTGGCGCTGGGCTTTATCGGCCTGCGGCTGGCCTACATCGGCCTGTACCTGGCCAATGTCGATGCATTGCGCACCGTGGTGTGGTTTGCCGGCGTGGGCGTGGCCATCGCGCTGCTGGCGATGGGCTGACGCCCTCCCCTCACGCGGCCTTGGCCGGTGCGACGGCGTTCGCGCCGACCGCCGCCGCCGGCTTGCGGATCAGCAGGATGACGCCGGCCGCCACCAGGCAGGCGGCGCCGGCGGCAAACAGCGCCGGGTTGTAGGTCAGCATCAGGGTGCGCACCCGGCCGGCGCCATACGCGGCCACGGCGGCGCCCAGCTGGTGGCCGGCAAACACCCAGCCGAACACCATGCCGGCCTTTTCCTTGCCGAAGGTGGCGCCGGCCAGCCGCACCGTCGGCGGCACGGTGGCGATCCAGTCCAGGCCGTAGAACATGGCGAACAGCGACAGGCCGTACAGCGTAAATTCCGAATACGGCAGCCAGAACAGCGACAGCCCGCGCAAGCCGTAGTACATGAACAGCAGCTTGCGGTTGTCGTAGCGGTCCGACAGCCAGCCGGAGGCGACGGTGCCGACCAGGTCGAAGGCGCCCATCATCGCCAGCACCGAGGCGGCCGGCACCGCAGACAGGCCGGCGTCGCCGCACAGCGAGATGAAGTGCGTCTGGATCAGGCCGTTGGTGCTGAGGCCGCAGATGAAGAAGGTGCCGAACAGTATCCAGAACGTGCGATTGTTGGCGACCCCGGCCAGCACCTTGAACGGCGTGGCGAAGGTGATGCGCATCGGCGGCGCCGACGGCGCGACCGGCGCGATTCCCGTCAGGGGATCGGCCGCCGCGCCATACGGCGCCAGGCCCACGTCGCTGGGACGGTTGCGCATCAACAGCAGCACCAGCAGCGCCGCCAGCGCGCACGCCAGCAGCACCGGGATCACCGCCATGCGCCAGCCGTAGTGCTCGATCAGCCAGGCGCCGACCGGCAGGAACACCAGCTGGCCGGTGGCCGAGGCGGCCGTCAACATGCCCACCACCAGGCCGCGGTGGCTGTCGAACCAGCGGGTGGAAACCACGGCGCTGAGTACCAGCGCCGTCATGCCGGAACCGACGCCGAGCATGACGCCCCAGAACAGCAGCAGCTGCCAGAACTGCGTCATCTGCGTGGCCAGCGCCAGGCCGCTGGCGACCAGGGTCAGCGCGGTGACGACGACGTTGCGCAGGCCGAAGCGTTCCATCAGGATGGCGGCGAACGGCCCCATCAGGCCGAACAGCACGAAACGCACCGCCAGCGCCGACGAGATCTGCTCGACGTCCCAGCCGAATTCCTTAGCCAGCGGCTGCAGCAGCGCGCCCGGCAGGCCCAGCGCGGCCGACGAGCTGAGCCCGGTGAGGAAGGTGATGGCGACGATCACCCAGGAAAAGTGCAGGCCGCGGCGTTGCAGCCAGCGTGAAAGAGGTAGGGCGAACATGATGGTCCTCGCGTAGTCGGTGCGCGCGGAAGGCACGCTCGCCCTGATTTTAGATGACGATCATAATGATTACAAGCAAAAAAAAGGGACCGCTGGCCGGCGGTCCCTGGCGGCCCGGAGGCCGGCGGGGGACAACTTACTTGATGCGCAGCGAGCTCTGCACCTTGTTCACGCCCTTGACGTTGCGGGCCACGTCGACGGCCTTGTCGACCTCCGCCTGCGAGGGCACGAAGCCGCTCAGCATGACGGTGCCGTTGGTGGTTTCCACGTGCACGTCCAGCGATTTCAGTGCCGGTTCGGCCAGCAGTTCAGTCTTGACCTTGGTGGTGATCAAGGAATCGGCCACGGTGTCCTTGGCCATCTCGCTCTTCTGCCTGGTTTCGCAGGAAGCCTTGTCGGTGCCGGTCATGGTGCTGCAATTGATGCCGGTCTGGGCGACGTCGGCCATTTTCTTGCCGGCCTTGGCGTCATTGATGGCGGCCACGTGGACCGACTTGGCGGTATCGAGGCAGCTGCTCTTGTCGGCGCCGGTCATGGGCGCGCATTTGGCCTTGGCCAGGTTGTAATTGGCGTCCGCCACATGGGTCTCGGCTTTCTGCACCGACCGCTTGTCGTTCTTGTACTGCATGACGGCGTTCGCCTCGGTGTTGGCGCGGGCCAACTTGGCCTGCTCGACGCAGATATCCTTGCCGGTGCCCGATTGGCCGCCGCAAGCCGCCTTGGCGCTCTTGTAGTCGATCTCGGCCTGCTTGGTCGCGGCCTTGTAGGCCACTGTGTCGTTATTGGGCATGGTGGCGGCGAAGCTGGCGCTGGCGGCCGTGGCCATGACGAAGAGAAGAATTTTATTCATGATGTGTCCCTTTGTGGTGGTTGATGGACACATTAAACGCCCGCCAGCGCCCCTGCTCTGTGCGGGAACGTACCAAGTCGCGGAATTAACTGCGGGGATTATTCGTCGCGCAACAGGCCCTGGCGCCACAAGCTGGCGGCCTGCTCGAACAGGGGCTGGGCGGGGTCGAAGGCGGCGCCGGAGGGCGCCAGTTGCAGCCAGGGCAGCGTGCCGTGCGAGCCGATGGCGGAGGCGGCGGACGCCGGCTGGCGCACCTGGCGCATCCAGGCGGCGACGGCGGTGTATTGCTGCGGATGGCGGCGCTGGGTCCAGGCCAGCGCGACCAGGTCGGCAAAGCCTTCCTCGCGCCGGGTCAGGCGCAGCGCCTGGGCTTGCTTCAGCGCGGGCTGCGAGGATTCTTCAAAGCCGGCCGGCAGCACATGCCACACGCCTTGCGCATAACGCCAGCAATGGCCGATCTCGTGCGCCACCATGGCTTCGATCATCAGCGCCTGCTGTTCGGCTGGCACGCCGGCGAGCACATCTTCAGCATTCGGATTGCCGCGCATCGACAGCACCAGCTTGCAGCGGCCGTCCTGAAAGCCCAGCGCCAGCGGCACGTCGGTGGGTCTGGCCTGCGGTTGCACGGTGATATCGATCGGCAGCTTGAGCTCCTGCTTGGCGTAGCCCAGCACGGCGGAACCGGCGGTGAGCCAGCGGGTTTCCATATCGGTCAGCTGGGCGGCGGAGGCCAGGCCGGCGGACGACAGGAGCAGCAGGAATAAGGCGCGCTTGATCATGGTGATCAAACTGTAGCATGGGGCGGGCAATATTTATTGCCATCAAGCAGGTTCTACAACAGATTATTTCTACGTAGAAAAAGTTGAATGATTGAGGTTTTGAAACGGAAGGATAGCCGTCATTCCCGCGAAAGCGGGAATCCATGCCGAGCCCGCTTCGGAAACGGTCCATGGATTCCCGCCTGCGCGGGAATGACGCTTATTTGCCCAGCAGCGTGTTGGCGGTCTTGAACTGCGGACGGATGTCGTTCGGCACCGCCTTCATCTTGTCCAGCGCCTTTTGCACGTCGGGACGGATCACCACGTACTTGGCCATCATGTCCTTGGCGCGGGCGTAATCGCCGGTCGCTTCGATGGTCAGGAACTCGCGGTCGAGGTCGATCACTGCCTGCTTGATCTTCTTGTAGTCCACCGCGAACGTGCCGTCGCCGTGCGAGACGAAGCCGCCCTTGTCGAGGATGTAGTTCATCTGGATCGCCATGCCGCGCGCGTGCGAATCGGTCAGGCCGAAGTGCAGCGTGCGGAAGGCCGAGGCCAGGAAGGTGGTGTACAGCTTGCGCTCGGCAGCGGCACCCTGCCCCAGCGTGCCCGCCAGCTGGCCCTTGTCCATCATGTAGGCCAGCGCGTACAGGCCGGTGATGTCGGCCTTGGCTTCTTCGATGGTCGAATAGGCTTCCTTCAAGTCCTGGCGCGGCGTCGATGCTGCGCCGTTGTTCTTGGTGATGTGCGGACCCAGGCCGTGCGTGATTTCATGCGCCAGGATGTGCGTGAAGAAGGAGTCGAAGTCGACCTCCTTCTGATCGGCCGGCTTCAGCACCAGCTTGGAGATCGGCGTCAGCGTGGATATGAACTTGGCTTGCTGCACGTTCTTCAGCATCACGCGCTTGGAACCGCGCTGGCTGATGATGCGCTCGTCGTTCGGCAGGTTGTAGGCGGCCGTCTGCACGCCCATGTTGCCGTCGCCCGCGCCATACACCTGGTTGACCACCACCATCGGCGCCAACGCACCGACCTTCGGATTACGGTACTTGGCGTCCAGCGGCAGGTTGTCTTCCAGCTCCTGCATGTGCTTGGCGAAGAAGTCCAGCTTCTGCGTTTCCTTCTGGTCGCGGATGTTGACGTAGGCCTCGAACGCGGCCTTGTAGCCGAACAGCTCGTCGTTATAGGTTTCGTAGGGGCCGATGGTGATGTCGACCGGCGCGTCCAAGTCCATCCAGGCGAAGTCGGAGGCCAGGTAGTCGTTGCTCAGGAAGGCGTCGGCGCGCAGCTGCAGGAACTTCTTGAGCGAGGCGTTGTCGGTGTCGGCGGCGGCTTGCTTGAGCAGCGCGGCGGCCTTCGCCAGCTCCGGCTTGTACTCGTCCGAATACTTGACGATGGTGAACTGGCCCGCCGCGTTCTTGCGGATGGTGGTGAAGAACCATTGCGCCTGCTCCCTGTCCTTGGCAGGCAGCGTGTTCATCCAGCTTTCCAGCGCTTGCTTGGTCGCGCCTTCGGGATAGAAGTTGCCGGCTTCCGGCTTCTTGGCCGGGATGGCGATGCCGGCCAGCTCGGCGGGCAGGAAGCTTTGATGGTCGTCCAGGATCGACCACGGACCTTTGTTGAGCCAGAAGTAGTTCAGGCGCGCCTTGCCCAGCGGCGTTTGATCCTTCTGCAGCGCGGACCACAGCGCTTCGTTGCCGGACCAGCGCTGGCGCAGCTGCAGCACGTCGATGATCTTGGCCGCTTCGATCAGCTTGGCGATGGCCTTCTTGTCGCCGGCCGAGAGCTGGCCGATGTCGGCGGTCAGGGCGACCGGCGCGAAGCGCTTGGTCATCTTGTCCAGATCGGTCAGGCTGGCCGGTGCGGCGTAGGCGGAGGCGCAGGCGACAGCCAGGGCCAGAGGGAGCAGTATTTTTTTCATTCGAACCTCAGGGTGGAGTGAGATCCGCATTGTAGTACAACGGATGCCACTCCCCCCATTACCAGGCGCGATAGACCTGTCCCGTTTGCGCGCCATCGACGCTGCGGGCATACGACAACGCCACGCGGCTGCCCTCGATCGGCTCGAAGCCGGTGAACAGGTCGCCAAACAAATGCACCGACTCCCGCAGCACGGTCGGGCTGACGGCGTTGATGCGCAAGCCGCGCGGCAGCTCGATCGCAGCGGCCCGCACAAAGCCCTGCACCGCCGCATTGGCCGTCGATGCCGCCACCGCGCCGCGGATCGGATGCTCGGTGTCGACGCCGCTGGTCAGCGTGATCGAACCGCCGTCGTTGAGGAACTCCTGCGCCACCAACGCCACGTTGACCTGTCCCATCAACTTGCCGTTCAGGCCCACATGGAAATGCTCCGGCGTCAGCTCGGCCAGCGGCCCCACATGCAGCGCGCCGGCAGCCACCAGCACCGCGTCGATGCGGCCAACCTTGTCAAACAAAGCCCGTACCTGCGCGATGTCTTCGATATCGACCTGATGCTGCCCACCACGCGCGCCGGCCACCACGATCTCATGCCGTTGTCCCAACTGCTCGACGACCGCGCTGCCGATGGTCCCGGTCCCGCCGATCACCAGCACCTTCATGCCGCAGCTCCCCAGGCGCGGTAGACCTGCCCGGTCTGGGCGCCATCGACGCTGCGTGCATACGCCAGCGCGACACGGCGCGCAGGCAGCGGCTCGAAACCGATGAAGAACGGCCCGTAGCTGTCCATCGATTCCTCCAGCACGGTCGGGCTGACGGCGTTGATGCGCAAGCCACGCGGCAGCTCGATCGCCGCCGCCCGCGCAAAGCCTTCGACGGCGGAGTTGACCATGGTGGCGCTGGCGCCGTTGCGGATCGGCTCATCGGCGACGATGCCGCTGGTAAGCGTGATCGAGCCGCCGTCGTTCAGGTATTCCTGCGCCACCAGCGCCACGTTGACCTGCCCCATCAACTTGCTGTGCAGGCCCACATAAAACTGCTCCGGCGTGAAGCCGGCGAGCGGCGCGAAATGCAGCGAGCCGGCCGCCACCACCACCGCATCCACGCGGCCGATTTTGGCAAACAAGGCCCGCACCTGGGCGATATCGGCGATATCGGCCTGATACTGGCCGCTGGAGGCGCCGACCGTGACGATCTCGTGCCGCTGGCCCAGTTGCTCGACGACTGCCTTGCCGACCGCGCCGGCCGCACCGATGACGACTATTTTCATGCTGTTCTCCCTGTGAGTGAAAACACCAGTATCGGCCACAACGCCATGGGAATAAATGCGCTAACATGACGATCATTACTAACCCACGATTAGCAATCACATGGACAAGCTGCGCAGCATGGAGATCTTCGTCGCCGTCGTCGACGCCGGCAATTTCACGGCCGCCGCCAGCGCCTTCCAGCTCTCGCCGGTCATGGTCGGCAAGCACATCGCCCACCTGGAGGCCACGCTGGGCGCGCGCCTGCTGACCCGCACCACGCGCCGCCAGAGCCTGACGGAGATCGGCACGCAGTACGTCGAGCATTGCCGCGCCATCCTGGCGCAGATCGCCGCCGCCGAATCCGGCGCCGAAGCGATGCGCAGCGTGCCGCGCGGACGGCTGCGCATCACCGCGCCGGTCTCCTTCGGCAGCGAATGGCTGGCGCCCGCGATCAGCGACTACCTGCGCCTGCATCCCGAAGTGGGCGTGGACCTGAACCTCAACGACCGCATGGTCGACATGGCGGAGGAAGGCTACGACGCCGCCGTGCGCATCGGCCCCCTGGACGATTCCGGCATGATCGCGCGCCCGCTGTTCAACTACGCGATGACGATCTGCGCCTCGCCGGCCTACCTGAAAAAACACGGCACGCCGCTCACGCCGGACGACCTGGCGCGGCACGAATGCCTGGACTTCATGGTGGGGACGGTGGGTGTGCAATGGCGCCTGCAATCGGTACACCAGGTACAACATGGTCGCGGCAAGCGCGAGCTGCCGGCCAGCCGCTTGCGCACCAACAGCGGCCAGGCGCTGCGCATGGCAGCGCTCAAGGATTTCGGCATCGTGATGCAGGCCGAGGTGCTGCTGGCGCAGGACATCGCCGCCGGACGGCTGGTGCCGGTGCTATGCGACTACCTGCCGCCGGCGCGGCCGATGCACCTGGTCTACCAGCGCGACCGCAGGGCCACGCCCAAGCTGACCACTTTCATCGACTTCATCGTGGAACGCTTCGGGCCAACGGCAGCACTGCCGCTGGCCTCTTCCGCGTAGGGGGCACAAATGGCCGAGTTCGTCTAGCCGTCGTCCTCGCGCAAGCGGGGACCCATACAGCGTATCCTCATCGGCTCAGCAGGGATTCCTGCAATGGGGGGAATGACGGCGCGACGGTTGGTTTACTGCGCCACCGTCGCCAGCTGCGCCGACGGTTGCCAGCCCGCGCCCAGGGCGCGCGCCACCGACACCGCCGCCAGCAGGCGCTGGGTGTTGATCTGCACCGCCGCGCGGTCGGCCGCCAGCGCGCTGCGCTGCGCGTCGGTCACATCCAGGTAGGTCGACACGCCGCGCTCGTAGCGCGCACGCGCCACCAGGTAGCCGCGCGCCGCCGCCACCTGCGAGGCCGACTGCGCCTCGCCCTGCAGCTGGCGCTCCTGCACGTCGGACAATGCGTCTTCCACTTCACGCAGGGCCGTCAACAGCTTGGTCTCGTGATTGGCGATCGCCTCTTCATAGCGCGCTTTGGAAATGGCCAGATTGGCCTTGTTGCGGCCACCATCGAAGATCGGCAGCGACAGCGCCAGAGGACCGATGCTGAACTGGCGCGAACCGCCCTTGCCCAGTTCCTTCAAGCTCTCCGACGCGTAGCCGAAATTGCTGGTCAGCGTCAGCGAAGGATAGAACGCGCCTTCAGCCACGCCGATCTGCGCGTTGGCCGCGCGCAGGTTGGCCACGCTGCCCGCCAGGTCCGGACGCTGCGCCAGCAGGCTGGCAGGCAGGCCGACCGGGATCGCCGGCGGTTGCGGCAGCACGGCGGCATTCGCCTTGGGCGCCGTCAACAACGCCGAAGGCGAAGCGCCGACCAGCGTCGCCAGGCTGTGTTCGAGCAGGTTGCGTTGGCGCTGCACTTCATGCAGGTCCGCTTGCGCGTTGGCGCGCTCGATGCGGGCGCGCGACACGTCCAGCTCATTCGACAGGCCGGCGTTGAAGCGCGCCGTCACCAGGTCTTCGGTCTCGCGGCGGGTGTCCAGCGCGCCGTTCAGGATCGCCATCTCAGCGTCCAGGCCGCGCAGCTGCCAGTAGGTGGTGGCCAGTTGCGACGACAGCAGCAACAGCACGCCGTCGCGGTCGGCCTCGGCCACCAAGGCCTGCGCATCGGAGGCTTCGACCAGGCGGCGCACGCGGCCCAGCAGGTCGACTTCATACGACAGCGCAGCGCCCACCGCGTAGTTGTTACCCTTGATCGAACGGCCGCCCAGCGCCAGGCCCTGCGAGGTCTCGGCCGAGGTGCGCGAGTTCGACACCGAGGTGTTGACGCTCAGCGACGGTTGCTGGCTGGAGCGCGACACGCCGGCCTGCTCCAGCGCGATCACCAGCCGCTGCGCGGCGGCCTTGATGCCAGGGTTGTCGCGCAGCGCGGTCTGTTCCAGGCGGTTCAGGGTGTCGTCGTTGAACACGGTCCACCACTGCGCAGGCAGGTGCGCCTCGCTGGCGCCGGCTTGCGGCAGGTGGCGGAAGGTCGCGTCGGCGACGTTCTTCGGCGCGGAGAAATCGCTGCCGACGGTGGCGCAGCCGGTGACGGCCAGCGTTACGGAAACAGCGAGCGTCAGGCGCTTCAAAGCTGAATTCAACATGGTGTTACCTCATAGTTTAAATTATTCACTCCGTCATTCCCCCCATTGGGGGAAATGACTTCCCGCGAAAGCGGGAACCCATACACAGCATCCCAGCTGGCGTTCTATGGATTCCCGCTTTCGCGGGAATGACGCTTTGCGCTTAGTGCGCGCCGCCGCCACCGCCAGCCGAAGGGGCTTTGACTTTGTCCGAGAACCACAGCACGCCGATGCAACCGAACAGCACCATCGCGACCAGGAAGAAGCCGTCGTTATAGGCCATCACATAAGCCTCGCGCCGCACGATGCCGTCGATCGCCTTGAGCGCCATGTCGCCGGCGCTGGTGGCGTCGAAGCCCTTGCTCATGAACGACTGCGTCAGCGCGGCCAGACGCTCCTGCGTGGCGGCGGCGAAACCGGTCACCGATTCGCCGATGCGCTGCGAATGGAAATGCTCGCGCGAAGTCAGCGCGGTGGCCAGCAGCGCGATACCGATCGAACCACCCAGGTTGCGGGTCATGTTGATCAGGCTCGATGCCGACGGCATGTCTTTCGGCGAGATGCCGTTCATCGCGAAGTTCGACAAGGTCAGCATCACGAACGGCTGGCCCAGCGCCCGCACCACCTGCGACAGCAGCAGCTGGTCGTAGCCGGTGGTGGCGTCCATGTAGGCGTTCATCAGGCAGGAGCCGCCGAACAGCAGCAGGCCGAAGGAACACAGGATGCGGTTGTCGACCTTGGACGACAGCTTGGCCACGAACGGCATGATGAACAGCTGCGGCAGGCCGACCCACATGATGACTTCACCGATCTGCATCGGCGAGTAGCCGGCGATCTGGCCCAGGTACAGCGGCAGCAGGAACGACGAGCCGTACAGGCCCATGCCCATCGCCATCGACAGCGCGGTGGCGGCGAAGAAGTTGCGCTGGCCGTAGAGCCCCAGGTTGACGAAGGGCTGCTTGCGCGACGCCCCGGTCACCATCCAGCCCAGCAGGCCGATGATCGCCATCGCGGCGAAGGTGATGATGAAGGACGAATCGAACCAGTCCTTGCTGTTGCCCTCTTCCAGGAAGATGGTCAGGCTGCCCAGGCCCAGCGCCATGAAGGCGATGCCCAGCCAGTCGGCGTTGAAAAGCTGGTTGAGCTGGACCTTTTCCTTGTCCAGGCCAATGGCGATGCCGCCGATCAGCAGCACGCCCGGCACCCAGTTGATGTAGAAGATCGACGGCCAGCCATACAGCTCGCTCAGATAACCGCCGAAGGTCGGGCCCATCGCCGGCGCCAGCGTCGCCGTCAGGCCGAAGATGGCCATGCCGGTGGCGCGCTTGGACGGCGGCAGTTTGCTCATCACCAGCGTCATCGCCATCGGGATCAGCGCGCCGCCGGTGAAGCCTTGCAGCATGCGGAACACGATCATGCTTGGCAGGTTCCAGGCGAAGCCGCACAGCGTGGAGAAGCCGAGGAACAGCGCGGTGGTGCCCATCATGTAGGCGCGCATGCCGAACACGCGGGTCAGCAGGGCCGTCATTGGAATGACGATGATCTCCGCCACCAGGTAGGCGGTGGCGATCCACGAGCCCTCTTCCTGCGTGGCGGACAGGGTGCCGAGGATGTCCTTCAGCGACGAGTTGGTGATCTGGATGTCGAGCACCGCCATGAAGGCGCCCAGCATGCCGGCGGCCACCGCCATCCAGGTGCGGCCTGAGACCTTCTCGCCCGGCATGATAGGCGCGAGCGCGGGTTTCCCCACGCCGCCGGCCGGCGTATCGATTGTGGTGCTAGCCATGACAGGGCTCCTTAGTGCGCGGCTTTGGCTTCAGATTGCGAATTGGCCTGATTGACCGCCACTTCGGCGATCGCCGACATGCCCGGCACCAGGCGGCCGCTCAGGGCCTTGACGTCTTCCGGCTTGAAAGTGATCTTGACCGGCACGCGCTGGACGATCTTGGTGAAGTTGCCGGTGGCGTTATCGGCCGGCAGCAGCGCGAACTGGGCGCCGGAGGCTGGCGCGAAGCTGTCGACTTTACCGATCAGTTCATGGCCCGGAATCGCGTCGATGGAGACTTTGACTTCCTGGCCCGGCTTCAGGTCGGCCAGTTGGGTTTCCTTGAAGTTGGCGGTCAGCCAGACGTTTTCCTGCACGATGGCGGTCAGCTGCTGGCCGGCCGTCACGCGCTGGCCGACTTCGATGCTGCGCTTGCCGATACGGCCGCCGACCGGCGCCAGGATGCGGTTGTAGGCCAGCTGCTGCTGGGCGTCCTTCAATTGCACGCGCAGCACGTTGACCTGCGCCTTGAGCACATCGCGCGCCGAATGGGCTGCGCTGATCTGGGCCTTGGCGGCCAGGACGTTGTCCTTGCGGGCGGCCAGGTCGGCCACGGCGCTGGCGCGGCCGGCGACGGCGCTGTCCAACTCCGCTTTCGAGACGGCCTTCATCTGGCTGTTGTACAGCTGGCCGTAACGTTCGGCGTCCTGCTTGGCGCGCACCAGCTGCGCTTCCGACTGCGCCACCTGGGCGGCGGCGGCGCTGGCCTGGGCCTGGGTCTGGGCGATCTGCGCCTCCGACTGGGCGACCTGCTGCTCGGCGGTGGCGATCTGCGCCTGGATCTGCTCGACCTTCACGTGCTGGTCGAACGGATCGAGCTCGGCGATGACATCGCCTTCCTTGACGATCTGGTTGTCGTCGATCAGCACCTTGGTGACCACGCCGGCGATGCGGGCCGATACCGGATGCACATGGCCGGCCACATAGGCGTTTTCCGTCTCGACGAAATAATGGCTGCGATACCACATGCGTCCGCCGGCGGCCAGGGCGGCCAGCGCGACGACGGCGGCGATCACCAGCACGCGGGTATTGGACTTGGCCGGGCCGGCCGGCGCAGCGGCGGCGGGCGCCGCAGGCTGGGCAGCCGGTACGGCGCTGAGCACTTTTTGTTCTTGGGTGTGCTGAGTGGACATGTGCAGCTCCAAATAAATGAAATGGGAGAAGTGCATTATTAGCCCGAACTCCGGCAAAGTCAAGAAATGAAACGATTGCATTTCATTTTATTTTGGACTACGATGTCCGCATCCATTACCATGTCAGCCCATGAAGATTACCGCCAACGCCGCCGCCCTGGACGACCCGGATTGCCCGGAAGACGCCGCCAATGATTCCCCCGACTCGCCCTGCTACGGCAAGGCGGCCGGCCGCCCGCGCGCTGCCGACAAGGAAGCCCGCCTGCAGTCGCTGCTGCACACGGCGGCCAGATTGTTCCTGGAAAAGGGCTACAGCAAGGTCAGCCTGGAGATGATCGCACGCGAGGCCCACGTCGCCGTGCGCACGATCTATGTCAAGTTTGGCGGCAAGGCCGGGCTGCTGAACGCCGTCATCACCAACGGCCGCGCGCATTTCTTCGCCGGCATGAGCGACATGGAGGCCGACCCGCGGCCATTCCGCGAGGTGATGGGTGATTTCGCGCTACGCTTCCTGGAGCTGGTGACGGCGCCCGCCTTCGTCAACCTGCATCGCATGGTGGTGGCCGAGGCCAGGACCACGCCGGAACTGGCCGACACCTTTTACCAGGCCGGTCCGCTGCGCACCCGCCAGGAACTGATGCGCTTCTTCAGCCGTCCCGACATCCGCGTCCAGCTGCGGCCGGAAATACCGGTCGAGACGCTGGCGGTGCATATGCTGGCCTGCATCATGGGCGACACCATGGTGCGCATTCTGTTCCCGGTCGACCAGCCGCCGACCACCGATGAGCTGCGCGCCCGCGCCGCGCAAGGGCTGGACCTGTTCTTCCATGGCGTGTTGCGTTAGAAGCTGTGCATTTTTATCATTTGCTCTATACTGGTTTTTTACCCACGGAGCAGACATGAGCAAATCGAATCGACTGGACTGGAGCAGGCAGGTAACGCTCATGAACGAGCGCATTAAAATGTTCCAGGCCAACCCCGGCCAGGAACAGCTCGACGCCGTCATCCAGGAAATGCAAGCCTACGCCGAAGCCGCGCGCAACGGCGGCATCGAAATCCCGACCCGCTTCACCGTCAACTGAAACGCGGAGCCGACCAAGGCTCCAGTCTCCCTTGCAATTAGTTTCCATGGAAACTAAAATGCGCACATGAAGACTCACCGCCCTCCCGTCAGCGAACTCGATGCGCACCTCGGCTTCTGGCTGCGCTACGTATCCAATCATGCCTCTGGAAGCTTCCGCAAACTGGTCGAGGCGCAAGGCGTCTCGGTGTCGGACTGGGTGGCGCTGCGGCAGCTCTACAACGCCGGAGCCGCCGCACCGGGCGAGCTGATGACCGCGCTGGGCATGACCAAGGGCGCGGTGTCGAAGATCATCACCCGCTTGCAAGCGAAGGGACTGGTCGAGCGCACCACGGCGGACGGCGACAAGCGCGCCAGCACCATCCTGCTGACGTCCGCTGGCGCGCGCCTGGTACCGGTGCTGGCGGCGCTGGCCGATCAGAACGACGCCGCCTACTTCGGTCATCTGGGCACAACCGAACGCGCCGACCTGATCGCGGCGATGCAGCGGATCGTCCACATGCAGCAGTTGAAAGAAATTCCCGTCGAATAAGGAGCAGTAAAATGGAAGCAACCATCCGTGACACCATCGAACAATGCGCGCACGACTCGCATGCGGGGCTGGCGTCGTTCGGCACACTGGCCGGCAGGCTGACGCAGGCAGGCGTTGAGTCCTACCATGCAGACTACCGCCGCTGCGATACCACTTACTACCTGCCGGACGGAGCCACCCACGCGATAGCGCTGCCGGCGCCGGACGTCGCCATCCCGCAGCAGTTCAACGCCGCAGCGCTGGTGCAGGCCATACGCGGTGCGCAAAGCGGCGCGGTTCACTATCCCGAGTTCATGGCACTATCGATGGCGGCGGGCTGTGTCGGCTATATGGTGTGGATTACCGGCCGCCACGTCAGTTACTTCGGCCATCGCGGCGAAGTCCACATCGAGCATTTCCCGCCGCAGTAACGGCAACTGCACTACCCCGCCGCGTCGATCGCCTTGCGGGCCCAGACCAGCATCTGTTCGGGATCGTCCAGCAGGAACTCCGGCGCCGAATAGTATTTGCGGACCAGCACCGTGCCCTTCTTGGTCCCGTAGGAAAACGGCGCAGCGCCTTCGGCCTCGAATTCGGCGCGGGTGGCGTCGCCCACGCGCAGGTACAGCGTGCTGCCGATCACCCACGCGAACTGCTGGCCGTGGTACTTGAACGCGCGACCGCCGAAGAACGCGCCATCCGACACGGCCGCGCCCAGCGGCGCGAATTGCTCGCGCATCCAGCCGACAAATTCGGCGCTGGCGGCCAACTTATTTGCGCGACATCGCCACCAGCGCGTCCAGCACCTGCAAGGTGGCCTGGTCCAGCTGCGGGCGCGGGATGCCTGGATTGCTGGCGTCCACCATCGAAGGATTGGTCAGGTAGCGGCCATTGACGATCAGCGTCGGCGTGCTGTTGACTTCATACGTGCTGGCTACGCGGCCGGCGCTTTTCAGCTTGGTGATGACCGAGAACGAGTTATACATGGCCAGGTATTTATCCTTGTCGACGCCGTTCTTGACCGCCCAGTCGAGGTTGTCCGCATCGCTCTTCAGACGGCGGCGTTCGACGTGCCAGGTGCTCAGCAGCTTGGCGTGCAGCGACTCTTCCAGCTTCATCGCCTCCAGCGTCAGGAACATATGCGCTTCCGGATCGTGCTCGCCGGTCAGCGGCAGGTGGATGCGGCGGAACACGATGCTGTCGCCCTGCTTCTTCACCCATGACAGCATGGCCGGTTCCAGCGCGTAGCACGCCGGACAGTGGTACATGAAGAACTCGATCACTTCGACCTTCTTGCCGTCGGCCAGCACCGGCTGCGGGGTTTTCAGGGTGGTGTACTCGGCGCCGTTCTTCGGCGCGGTGGGCGATGCGAAGGCGGAACCGGCCAGCAAGGCGGCGGCGGCGACAGCGAGTTTGAGGCGAAGCATGGTTATCCTTTATGAAAAAATCTGCACAGCGAATATAACAGCTTCCCTCGCCGTGCGGCGGGCGGATTAAGGCTGCATTAAGCCGGCCGCGCCTCCAGGCCGGCGATATCCTTCATCAGCGCGATCAGGCGCTGCGCGCCCAGGCCCAGCGGGCGGTCGTTGAGCCACACCACGTCCACCCACAGGCGCACCTGGTTGCTCATGTGCGCGAAGCCTATGCCCAGCAGCTCGCCCGAATCGAGCAGCGGGGCCGCCAGCCGGCGAGGCAGATAGGCCCAGCCTATGCCGGCGCGCACCAGGCCCAGTGTCGCCAGATGGCTGTCGGTGCGCCACAGCTTGCGCGAGATGAGCACGCGCTCGTCCTCGATCCGCGCATCGCGGCTGACGATGGCGATCTGGCGCATGTCGATCAGGTCCTCCAGCCGGAACTGGCCATTGCGCTCGCGCGCCTGCGGATGCCGGGGCGAGATCACCGCCACCAGCACCTCGCTGCCCAGCTCCTGGAAGCTTTCGCGCTGGTCGATCTGCGGCCGTTCGTAGATCAGCGCCAGCTGCGCCGAGCCGTCGTGCAGCATGCGCAGCGCATCGTTTTGCGGAGCCGACAGCACGTCCACCTCCAGCGAGGGGAATTCCTCCGCCAGCCGCCCCAGCGGATCGCTCCACGGCGCCGACAGCAACTCCGGGGCAATGGCCAGCGTCAGGCGCCGCTCCAGTCCCTGATGCAGCGACAGCGCGTGCGCCTGCAAGCGGCGCAGCTGGCCGGCCATCTGGCGCGCTTCCGCTTCCAGCGCGCGCGCCGACTCGGTGGGTTTCACCTCGCGCGAGGTACGGTCGAACAGTTGCAAATCGAGTTCCGCCTCCAGGTTGGCGATCGCCATGCTGACGGCCGACGGCACCCGCCCCAGCGCCCGCGCCGCTGCGGAAAAGGAACCGTGATCGAGCACGGCGAGAAAGATGGCGATGTTATCGCTGGAGAAGGCCATGTCCCATGCTGTCAGAAAAACTGATAGCTGTCGACTTTTTCAATCAGAAATTTACTATTAACATGGTCACATCATATTGAGGAGGAAACAACATGCAAGGATTAAAACGCAAAGTCGTCTACGTATCGCTGTTTGAACTGATCGCCGTCGGCCTGACCAGCAGCGTGCTGGTACTGCTGATGGGCCATGACGCCGGCCACGCCAGCGTCGCCGCCGTCGCCTCGTCGCTGGTCGCGGTGGTGTGGAACTTCGTCTACAACGGCATGTTCGAAGCCTGGGAAGCGCGCCAGACAGTGCGGGGCCGCAGCTGGATGCGCCGCGCCGCGCACGCGCTGGGCTTCGAAGGCGGCCTGGTGGTGATCCTGGTGCCGCTGTTCGCCTGGTGGCTGGGCATCTCGCTGTGGGATGCCTTTGTGCTGGACTTGGGGCTGGTGTTATTCTTTATGTTTTATACCTTTCTCTTCAGCCTGGCCTTCGACCGCATCTTCGGACTGCCGGCGTCGGCGCAAGCTTGATTGATCACTCCGGAGTCCACATGGCATTGAAACCGTTCGCGTTCGCAGCACTGGTGTTGGCAATGAGTAGCGCAGGCGCCGCGGCGCTGTCGCCGGTCGAGCAAAAGATCGTCGCCGAGGTCAAGGCGCATTCGGAGCAAGGCTTGCAGCTGCTGGAGCGTTCGGTGAACATCAACAGCGGCACCATGAACCATGAGGGCGTGCGCGAAGTGGGCAAAGTGTTTCGCGAGCAGTTCGACCAGCTGGGTTTTACCACCCGCTGGATCGACATGCCGCCCGCCGTCAAGCGCGCCGGCCACCTGCTCGCCACGCGCGAGGGCAAGCAGGGCAAGCGCCTGCTGCTGATCGGTCATCTGGATACCGTGTTTGAAAAGGACAGCCCCGTGCAGCTGTGGAAGCGCGACGGCGCCCGCGTGCGCGGCCAGGGCGTCAACGACATGAAGGGCGGCGACGTGATCATCGTGGAAGCGCTGCGCGCCTTGCAGCGCGTGGGCGCGCTCGACAACACCACGATCACCGTCATGTTCAGCGGCGACGAGGAGAGCGCCGGCGATCCGATCGAAATCTCGCGTGCCGACATGGTCGCCGCCGCCAAGCGCAGCGACATCGCGCTGGCCTTCGAAGCCACGGTGCGCGACAAAAGCGGCAAGGACACCGGCACCATCGGCCGCCGCGCTTCGTCGTCGTGGGATCTGGAAGCGAAAGGAAAACAAGGCCACTCCAGCGGCATCTTCACCGAGAGCGCCGGCTATGGCGCAGTGTACGAAGCAGCGCGCATAGTCGACGGTTTCCGCCAGCAGGTGATCGAGCCTGACCTGACCTTCAGCCCCGGTTTGATTTTGGGCGGTACCGACGTCAGTCTCGAAGCCAGCGGCACCAAAGGCCAGGCTGCCGGCAAGGGCAACGTGATCGCACGCACCGCCACCGTGCACGGCGACTTGCGCTACCTGACCTACGAACAGCGCGACCGTGCGCACGCGAAGATGAAGGCCATCGTCGCGCAGAATCTGCCGGGCACCAGCGCCAGCATCAGCTTCCACGAATCGTATCCGCCGATGTCGCCAATCAGCGGCAACCTGGCCATATTGAAGACCTATTCGCAAGCCAGCAGCGACGCCGGCCTGGGCGAGATCCCTCCCCTGCCGCCAGGCCAGCGCGGCGCCGGCGACGTGCAGTTCGTCGCCCCGCTACTCGACAGCCTGGACGGCCTGGGCGCGACCGGCAACGGCTCGCATTCGCCCGACGAGGATCTGGAAATCGCCTCGATCGAACGCGCCACTATCCGCACCGCGATCCTGCTGTACCGTCTCACTCGCTAAAGATCAAGCTGTGCCGACACGATCAGCGTGCCTCGACGGTGCCCTTCATCGCATCCAGTCCCTGCTCTATCATGGCGGCGATGGCGGGCGCCATGCTGTCGGGCAGCAGGTCGGCGATCCACACCAGCCGGCTGCCTTGCGCGCCTTCGCCGAAGACCTGCGCGGAGGCGTTGTGATGGCTCAGCCGTCCGCCCGCCGCCGACCAGACCACGCGGTGGTCTTCATCGCTGACGGTGACGATCACTTCCCGCACCACCATGCCGTTGGCAAAGGTCACCATGCGCGCCGCGCCGTCCGGCTCCAATTTGCAATCGGTGACGAAGCCCTTCACCAGCCGAGTATGCAGCGCGCCCACGTCGCGCAGCGCGTCCCACAGCTGCTCAGGTGGGACGCCAATGTCGATTTCCTTGCGTATCGATGCCATATCGTTCTCCGTCATGCGGCGAGCCTCGGACCTGCCAGGGCGACGTCATAAGTGTAGCACCTCTAATTAGAAGCTCGTCGCGAGCTTCAGGACCAGTTCCCGAACTGCCTCCATTCGCGCAGAGACATCAGCCGACAAGCGCGCCCATCACCAAGGCGGCCAGCAGACCGAGTGTGGCGATCAATCCGTAAGCGATCAACGCCAGCATGGCGGCCCCCTTGACGGCCAAAGGCTCGCCACCTGCCGTGCGCGCACGCGGGACAAGGTACCACGCGCCGATGCCGACCTGGATCACCATCCCGGCGGCGATCGACACCACCAGTGGAATCGCGTTGCCCGACAAGCGGTTGAGCAGCGTGCCGGCGCCCAGCACCGTCAACAGAATCAGGCTGAAGATGCAGGCGTCGCGCCAGCTCAGAAGCGCGCGCTTGTAGAGGAATGCCGCGAGCTTGACGAGGCTGGTGTACAGCGCGATCGACAGCAGCAGCGGAATAAACGACAGTATCGATGACATTTTAAAAACCTATAAAAAAACCGGGAACAAGTCCCGGTTTCGTGGTGAGGCTTCGCTTAGCGCTTGCGTGGCGGAGGCAGGTCGGTGCAGACACCTTCGTACACTTCGGCGGCCATGCCGATCGACTCGCCCAAGGTCGGGTGCGGGTGGATCGTCTTGCCGATGTCGGTGCCGTCGCAACCCATCTCGATCGCCAGCGCGATCTCGCCGATCATGTCGCCGGCGTGCGTGCCGACGATAGTGCCGCCGATGATGCGGTGCGTTTCAGCGTCGAACAGCAGCTTGGTGAAGCCCTCGGCGCGGCCATTGGCCACGGCGCGGCCGCTCGCTGCCCAAGGGAAGTGGCCCTTCTCGACCTTGATGCCCTTGGCTTTTGCTTCGTCTTCGGTGATGCCGGCCCATGCCACTTCCGGATCGGTGTAGGCCACCGATGGAATCACCTTCACATCGAAGTGCGACTTCTGGCCCGCTGCGGCTTCCGCCGCCACGTGGCCTTCGTGCACCGCCTTGTGCGCCAGCATAGGCTGGCCCACCAGGTCGCCGATGGCGAAGATGTTCGGCACGTTGGTGCGCATCTGGCTGTCGACCGGGATGAATCCGCGATCGGACACGATCACACCAGCCTTGTCGGCGGCGATCTTCTTGCCGTTCGGACTGCGCCCCACTGCGACCAGCACCAGATCGTAGACCTGCGGCGCTGGCGCCGCGGCGCCGGCTTCCGCCGCTTCGAAGGTGACTTTGATCCCTTCCGGCAGCGCTTCAACGCCGACCGTCTTGGTCTTGGTCATGATGTTGTCGAAGCGCTTCTCGTTGAACTTCTGCCAGACCTTGACCGCATCGCGGTCGGCGCCCTGCATCAAGCCGTCCATCATTTCGACCACGTCGATGCGCGCGCCGAAAGTCGAGTACACGGTGGCCATTTCCAGGCCGATGATGCCGCCGCCGATGACCAGCATGCGTTTCGGGATCTGGCGCAGTTCCAGCGCGCCGGTCGAATCGACGATGCGTGGATCTTCCGGCACGAACGGCAGCTTCACCACGGCCGAACCGGCAGCGATGATGGCCTGCTTGAACTGCACCACTTTCCTGGTGCCGTCGGCGGCCGTGACTTCGATGTGGTTAGCGCTCAGGAACTGGCCGACACCGGTGACGACTTGCGTCTTGCGGGCCTTGGCCATGCCGGCCAGACCGCCGGTCATGTTCTTGATGACGCCTTCCTTGTACTTGCGTACCTGGTCGATGTCGATGGTCGGCTTGGCGAAGGTGACGCCGGTGTTGGACATGTGCGAGGTTTCGTCGATCACGGATGCCACGTGCAGCAGCGCTTTCGACGGAATGCAACCGACGTTCAGGCACACGCCGCCCAGCGTTTCGTAACGCTCGACGATCACTGTGTTCATGCCCAGGTCCGCGGCGCGGAACGCGGCGGAGTAGCCGCCAGGACCGCCGCCCAGCACCATCATGTCGCAGTCGATGTCGACCTGGCCGGCGTAGGCCGCTCCGACAGGAGCGGCGCCGGCAACAGCGATCGGCGCGGCTGGTGCTGGTGCTGCGGCCGGAGCTGCAGCAACCGGCGCCGGCGCGGCAGCAGGAGCGGCAGCGGCGGAACCGGCGGCTTCCTCCACCACCAGCATCAACGAACCTTCCTTGACCTTGTCGCCAACCTTGACCTTGATCTCCTTGACCACGCCGGCGTGCGAGGATGGAACCTCCATGCTGGCCTTGTCCGATTCAACGGTGATCAGCGACTGGTCGGCCTTGATCGTATCGCCAACCTTGACCATCACCTCGATCACTTCAACTTCTGCGAAGTCGCCGATGTTCGGCACTTTCACTTCTGTGCTCATAGTCGCTCCTTACAGCAGAATTTTGCGCATGTCGCCGAGCACTTCGCTCAGGTACACGGAGAAGCGAGCACCCATCGCGCCGTCGACCACGCGGTGGTCGTAGGACAGCGAGGTACCCATCATCAGGCGAGGCTGGAATGCCTTGCCGTCCCACACCGGCTTGATCGACGCCTTGGACAGGCCAAGGATCGCCACTTCCGGCGCGTTGACGATAGGCGTGAAGTGCGTGCCGCCGATGCCGCCCAGCGACGAGATGGTGAAGCTGGCGCCTTGCATATCGGTCGGTTTCAGCTTGCCTTCGCGCGCCTGCAGCGACAGCTCGGTCATTTCGCGGGCGATCTGCGAGACCGATTTCTGGTCCGCGCCTTTGATCACAGGTACCACCAGGCCGTTAGGCGTGTCGGCCGCGAAGCCGATGTTGTAGTACTGCTTGAGGATCAGGTTTTCACCCTTCTCATCCAGCGACGCGTTAAACGCCGGGAATTTCTTCAGCGCGGCGACCGCTGCCTTGATGACGAAGGCCAGCATGGTCAGCTTGGCCGCGTCCTTGTTCTTGGCGTTGGCGTTGTTGGTCTCGACGCGGAACGCTTCCAGGTCGGTGATGTCGGCATCGTCGAACTGCGTGACGTGCGGGATCATGACCCAGTTGCGGTGCAGGTTAGGACCGCTGATTTTCTTGATGCGCGACAGCGGCAGCAATTCGGTCGGGCCGAATTTGCTGAAGTCGATCACCGGCCATGGCAGCACGCTCATGCCGCCGTTGCCGCCGGCTGGCGCGGATGCGCCGGCAGGTGCAGCGGTGGTGCCAGCCATCACGCCCTTGACGTAGTTCTGCACGTCCAGCTGGGTGATGCGGCCCTTGGGACCGGAGCCAGGCACCTTGCCCAGATCCACGCCCAGTTCACGGGCGAACTTGCGGATCGACGGCGATGCGTGCGCCAGCTTGCCGGTTTGGACCGAGCCTTGCGACGCGGCCGGAGCGGCAGCGGCGGCAGCAGGCGCAGCGGCAGTTGGCGCGGCGGCAGCAGCAGGTGCTGCAGCGGCGGCAGGCGCCGGAGCGGCAGCGCCGCCCGAAGCTTCTACCACCAGCACGACGGTACCCATGGCAACCTTGTCGCCAACCTTGATCTTCACTTCCTTCACCACACCTGCGTGCGACGAAGGGATTTCCATGCTGGCCTTGTCCGATTCAACGGTCAGCAGCGACTGATCGACCTTGATCGTGTCGCCAACCTTGACCATCACTTCGATGACTTCAACTTCCTTGAAGTCGCCGATGTCCGGCACCTTGACGTCGACCGGACCGGCCGAAGCTGCGGGAGCTGGTGCAGGTGCCGGCGCGGCAGCAGCGGCAGGCGCCGGTGCCGGAGCCGCGGCCGCTGGTGCCGGTGCGGCAGCTGCAGGAGCAGCGGCGGCTCCATCAGCTTCCAGCAACAGCAGCAGCGAACCCATGGCCACCTTGTCGCCAACCTTGACCTTGATTTCCTTGACCACGCCAGCAGCGGACGAAGGAATCTCCATGCTGGCCTTATCCGATTCAACGGTAATCAGCGACTGGTCGACTTTAATCGTATCGCCGACTTTAATCATCAATTCGATGATTTCAACTTCCTTGAAATCGCCGATATCCGGGACTTTAACTTCCACAATGCTCATAGCGTTTGCTCCGTGTTCTATTTATGACAGCCTCAAATCCGTCATCCCCGCGCAGGCGGGGATCCATACTTCGCGTCCAGTCAAGCTGCGTATGGATTCCCGCTTTCGCGGGAATGACGGGGGAGGCGACGGTATCGAGATTAGCCTTATTGGGTCACCGGATTTGGCTTGTTGGCGTTCAGGCCGTACTTGACGACTGCCTGCTCCACCACCTTCGCGTCGATCTTGCCTTCTTCCGCCAGCGATTTCAGCGCAGCGACCGTGATGTAATAACGGTTCACTTCGAAGAATTCACGCAGCGCGGCGCGGGTGTCCGAACGGCCGAAACCATCGGTTCCCAGCACGCGGTAGGTGCGGTCTTTCGGGATGAAGGCGCGGATCTGTTCAGCAAACGCACGCATGTAGTCGGTCGTCGCGACGATAGGGCCGCTCGTATCCTTCAGAATCTGCGTCACGTACGGCACGCGTTGTTCCTTGGTCGGGTTGACCAGGTTCCAGCGCTCTGCATCCTGGCCATCGCGGGCCACCAGCGTCAGCGACGGGGCGGACCACACGTCGGCGGCGATGTTCCAGTCGTTCTTCAGCAGTTCCTGGGCGAAGATCGATTCGCGCAGGATGGTGCCGGAGCCGATCAGCTGCACGCGCTGCTTGGCTTTCTCGTCGCCTTTCTGCAGCAGGTACATGCCTTTCAGGATGCCCTCTTCCTGGCCAGGCTTGATGCCTGGGTGCGGGTAGTTCTCGTTCATGATGGTGATGTAGTAGAACACGTCTTCCTGTTCTTCCACCATGCGGCGCAGGCCATCCTGGATGATCACGGCGATTTCGTGACCGAAGGTCGGATCGTAAGGCATGCAATTCGGTACAGCCGCTGCGAACAGGTGGCTGTGACCATCTTCGTGCTGCAGGCCTTCGCCGTTCAGCGTCGTGCGGCCGGCGGTGCCGCCCATCAGGAAGCCACGGGAGCGCATGTCGGCGGCGGCCCATACCAGGTCGCCGATACGCTGCATGCCGAACATCGAGTAGTACGTGTAGAACGGAATCATCACGCGGTTGTTGGTCGAGTACGAGGTCGCCGCAGCGATCCACGAGCTCATGCCACCGGCTTCGTTGATACCCTCTTGCAGGATCTGGCCGGCCTTGTCTTCGCGGTAGTACATGACCTGGTCTTTGTCGACCGGCTCATACAACTGGCCTTGCTGGTTGAAGATACCAACCTGGCGGAACAGGCCTTCCATACCGAAGGTGCGCGACTCGTCGACCAGCACCGGAACGATACGCTGGCCCAGGCTAGGATCTTTCAGCAGCGTGGTCAGGATACGCACGTAGGTCTGGGTGCTCGATACTTCGCGGCCTTCGGCGGTCGCATCCAGCACGTTCTGGAAGGCGCTCAGCGGCGGCACAACCAGCTTCTCGTCGGCTTTCATGCGGCGGGCCGGCAGGTAGCCGCCCAGCGCTGCGCGGCGCTCGTGCAGGTACTTGATTTCCGGCGCGTCGTCGGCAGGCTTGTAGAACGGGATATCGGCCAGCTGGTCGTCCGGAATCGGGATCGAGTAGCGGTCGCGCATTTCGCGCACGGCTTCGTCGGTCAGCTTCTTGGTGTTGTGCGCGGTGTTGCGCGCTTCGCCGTGCTTGCCCATGCCGAAGCCCTTGATGGTTTTCACCAGCAGGACGGTCGGTTGACCTTTGTGTTCCTGTGCCACCTTGAAGGCGGCGTAGATCTTGTGCGGATCGTGGCCGCCGCGGGTCAGGCGCCAGATGTCGTCGTCGGTCATGTTGGCGACCATCTCCAGCAGCTTGGGGTGCTTGCCGAAGAAGTGCTTGCGCACGTAGGCGCCGTCCTTGGCCTTGTAGTTCTGGTATTCGCCGTCGATGGTTTCCATCATCACTTTGCGCAGGATGCCGTCTTTGTCCTGCTTCAGCAGCGCGTCCCAACCCGGGCCCCAGATGACTTTGACGACGTTCCAGCCGGCGCCGCGGAAGTCCGCTTCCAGCTCTTGAATGATCTTGCCGTTGCCGCGCACCGGACCGTCCAGGCGTTGCAGGTTGCAGTTGACGACGATGACCAGGTTGTCCAGGTTCTCGCGCGCGGCCATGCCGATGGCGCCCAGCGATTCCGGCTCGTCCATCTCGCCGTCGCCGCAGAATGCCCAGACCTTGCGGTCGGTGGTGTCGGCGATCGAGCGCGCGTGCAGGTACTTCAGGAAGCGCGCCTGGTAGATCGCCATCAACGGGCCCAGGCCCATCGACACGGTCGGGAACTGCCAGAAGTCCGGCATCAGTTTAGGGTGCGGATACGAGGACAGGCCCTTGCCGTCGACTTCGCGACGGTAATGGGTCAGCTGCTCTTCGCTCAGGCGACCTTCGAGGAAGGCGCGGGCGTACACGCCTGGCGAGGAGTGGCCCTGGATGTACAGCAGGTCGCCGCCATGGTTTTCGCTCGGCGCTTTCCAGAAGTGATTGAAGCCGATGCCCAGCATATTGGCCAGCGAGGCGAACGAGGACAGGTGGCCACCGAGGTCGCCGTCGACGCGGTTGGCCTTGACGACCATCGCCATGGCGTTCCAGCGCATCCACGAGCGCAGCTTCTCTTCGTATTCCAGATTGCCTGGGCAGTGGGTTTCGAGGTGGGCCGGGATGGTGTTGACGTAAGCGGTATTGGCGGAGAACGGGATGTCCGAGCCGCTTTGGCGGGCCAGGTCGATCAGGCGTTCCATCAGGTAGTGAGCACGTTCAGGGCCCTCTTGTTCCAGCACTGCGGCCAGTGCGTCCAACCATTCTTTGGTTTCTTGCGAATCAGGGTCGGTGTTTGCCGTTACCTGGTCAAGTTGAGCTGACATGTATTAAGTCTCCTGAGTTTGAGTGCTGACGTAACGCTGATTATTTACCAATACTTCAATGCCGTGTGCGATTCTAACAGCACTTTTAGGCTTTTTCAAATTACGATACGTCATTTCGTATTATGAAATCACCCCATGAAAATCTTGTGCGGCGCAGCATGACTAAACCGCCGGAAACGAGGCGCAGTGCGCGCTGCGGCTTTATAATCCTGCTTTCCTCTCCAACCTGGTTAAATCATGCCTGCTCAACTGATCGACGGAATCGCCCTCTCCCAAAAACTGCGCGCGGAAATTGCTGCACGTGCTGCCGCCCTCACCGCACTAGGCAAACAGCCCGGCCTGGCCGTGATCATCGTCGGCGACGACCCGGCCAGCCACGTGTATGTGCGCAACAAGGTCAAGGGTTGCGAGGATGCCGGTTTCTACTCGCTCAAGGAGCAGTATCCCGCCGACATGAGCGAAGCCGCGCTGCTCGAGCGCATCGCCGCGCTGAACGCCGATCCGGCCATCCACGGCATCCTGGTGCAAATGCCGCTGCCCAAGCACATCGACCCGCACAAGGTCATCGAAGCGATCTCCACCAAGAAGGACGTGGACGGCTACTCGGTGCTGAGCGCCGGCGAGCTGATGGCCGGCCTGGACGGTTTCCGTCCGTGCACGCCGTACGGTTGCATGAAGCTGATCGAAAGCACCGGCGTCAACCTGCGCGGCAAGCACGCGGTCGTCATCGGCCGTAGCAACACCGTCGGCAAGCCGATGGCGCTGCTGCTCTTGCAAGCCAACGCCACCGTCACCATCTGTCATAGTGCGACGCCGGACCTGGGCCTGTACACCCGCCAGGCCGACATCGTTGTGGCCGCAACCGGCCGCCGCAATACGCTGACTGCTGATATGGTGAAGCCGGGCGCGATCGTGATCGACGTCGGCATCAACCGTGACGAAGCGGGCAAGCTGTGCGGCGACGTCGATTTCGCCGGCATCAAGGAAGTGGCATCGCACATCACGCCGGTACCTGGCGGCGTGGGCCCGATGACCATCACCATGCTGCTGATGAACACCGTCGAAGCGGCCGAGCGCACTTAAGGCCGTCGCTCTCGCGAACGCGGGAGCCCATGCTGAGCTTGCGTTCTATGGGTCCCCGCTTTCGCGAGGACGACGCTGTAACGAACCTATTGGAACTAAGATGACTACTGATAATCCCCTGCTGGACTTTAGCGGCCTGCCGCGTTTCGATGCGATCAAGCCCGAGCACGTCACCCCGGCGATAGCCTCACTGCTGGCCAAGAGCCGCGCCGTGGTCGAGCAACTGGAAGCGCCGTCCGAGCAGGTGGCGTGGGATAACTTCGTCACGCCGCTGGAAAACGCCACCGAGCTGCTGGGCCGCGCCTGGGGCATCGTCAGCCATCTGAACAATGTGGTCGATACGCCCGAGCTGCGCGCCGCCTACAACGACAACCAGCCGAAAGTGACCGAGTTCTGGACCGCGCTGGCCCAGAACGAGGCGCTGTTCGGCAAGTACAAGGCGCTGCGCGCGTCGGCCGGCTTCGACAGCCTGTCGCCGGCCCGCAAGCGCATCATCGACAACGCCGTGCGCGATTTCCGCATGGGCGGCGCCGAACTGCCGGCCGATAAAAAAGAACGCTTTGCCGCCATCCAGGAAGAGCACGCGTCGGTGTCGACCCGCTTCTCCGAAAACGTGCTCGACGCCACCAACGACTACAAGCTGCTGGTGGCCGACGAAGCCGACCTGGCCGGCCTGCCCGCCGACGTCAAGGCCGCCGCGCGCGCCGCCGCCGAAAAGGAAAACAAGCAAGGCTACGAATTCTCGCTGCACTTCCCGTCCTATTTCCCCATCCTGCAATTCGCCGACAAGCGCGAACTGCGCGAGACCATCTACCGCGCCAACGCCACCAAGGCCTCCGAGCAGGGCGAGGTGTTCAGCAAGAAGGAAGACTGGGACAACACGCAAAACATCGTCACGCTGCTGAAGCTGCGCGACGAGGAAGCCAAGCTGCTGGGCTACAAGAACTTCGCCGAGGTTTCGCTGGTGCCGAAGATGGCGCAATCGCCCGACCAGGTGATCGCCTTCCTGGAAGACCTGGCCAAGCGCGCCCGTCCGTTCGCCGAGCAGGACCTGGCCGAGCTGAAGAAATTCGCACAGGAAGAACTGGGCATCGCCGAGCTGCAAGCCTGGGACATCCCCTACGCTTCCGAAAAACTGCAAGAGCGCCGCTATGCGTTCTCGGCGCAGGAAGTGAAGCAATACTTCCCTGAACACAAAGTGGTCGACGGCCTGTTCCGCCTGATCCAGAACCTGTTCACGGTCGAGATCAAACCGGACGACGCGCCGGTATGGCACAAGGACGTGCGCTTCTACCGCATCGAACGCAACGGCAAACTGGTCGGCCAGTTCTACCTGGACCTGTACGCGCGCGCCGGCAAGAGCGGCGGCGCCTGGATGGACGACGCCCGCGGCCGCCGTGCCGAGGAAGAGAAAATCCAGACCCCGGTCGCCTACCTGACCTGCAACTTCACCGAGCCTGCGGTGGTCGACGGCGTCGCCCAGCCTTCGCTGTTCACGCACGATGAAGTGATCACGCTGTTCCACGAATTCGGCCACGGCCTGCACCACATGCTGACGCAGGTGGACGAGCTGGGCGTGTCCGGCATCGCCGGCGTCGAGTGGGACGCGGTGGAACTGCCGTCGCAATTCATGGAGAACTTCTGCTGGGAATGGGAAGTGCTGGAACACATGACCTCGCACGTGAGCACCGGCGAAGCGCTGCCGCGCGCGCTGTACGACAAGATGCTGGCCGCGAAGAACTTCCAGTCCGGCCTGCAGACCTTGCGCCAGGTGGAATTCTCGCTGCTGGACATGCACCTGCACTACGACTACGACGCCAGCACCGGCCAGACCGTGCAGCAGCTGATCGACGCAGTGCGCGCCAAGTTCGCGCTGATCGTGCCGCCGGCGTTCAACCGTTTCCAGAACTCCTTCGGCCACATCTTCTCCGGTGGCTACGCGGCCGGCTACTACAGCTACAAGTGGGCCGAGGTGCTGTCCGCCGACGCCTACGCGGCGTTCGAGGAAGCCAAGGCGCTGGGCCCGGAAGCGACCAACGCGACCGGCAAGCGCTACCTGCAGGAGATCCTGTCGGTGGGCGGCTCACGCCCTGCGCTGGAATCGTTCACGGCCTTCCGTGGCCGCGAGCCCAGCATCGACGCGCTGCTGCGTCACAGCGGCATGGCGGCCTGATCATGAAGCGGCTGGCCGTCCTCGCCGCCGCGCTGCTGTGCCTCGGCACGGCCAGCGCCCAGGTGTACAAATGGGTCGACGACAAAGGCGTGACCCACTACAGCGACCAGCCGCCGCCGCCCTCGGCGCCGGCCAAAACAAAAGTTGAAGTGAAATCGTTTTCCACCGGCGGAGCTTCGGTGGCGTTGCCACAGGAACTGGCCGACGCCGTGCGCAACCGCCCGGTCACGCTGTACACCACGGCCCAGTGCGACGGCTGCCGCAACGCCCGCGCCATGCTGATGGCGCGCGGCATTCCTTTCAACGAAAAAACCGTTGCCACCGTGGACGACCAGGTGGCGCTGAAGAAGGCCGGCGGCAACGGCCAGCTGCCCTTGTTGCTGGTGGGCCGCAGCAAGCTGACCGGCTTCGAACAAAACAGCTGGGATGTGTTGTTAAGCGACGCCGGTTATCCGCTGGAAAAACGCTTGCCACCGAATTATCAATTCCCGGCGCCGGTTTCCGCCGCGCCGCCACCACCGCCGGCGCCCGAACCGGCACGCCCCGTGGAGGAGCTTGCCAAGCCCCTGCCGCCGGTCAATGCGCCACCCGGTTTCCAGTTCTAGAATTGGCGTTCGGTAGCAACATCGGTGCCAGCGCCAAAAATAATTTTCGCATAAACTGGAATCAGGCGGCACCTCGCTGCATGCACTTCCCCTCTACAGAACAGAACAAACAGCTATGACACGCATCGATTTCCACACCAACGTGCCGGACAAGATCGCCTATGCCTGCCGCCTCGTGCGCAAGGCCTGGGGCGCGAACAAACGCGTGGTGCTAATGGCAGACGATGAGGCGCAACTGGCAGAACTTAACGCGGCGATGTGGACATTTTCCCCTGCCGACTTCCTGCCCCATGTGCTTGCCGGCGATGCGCTCGCCGCGCACACGCCAATCATTCTCACGGACAACGATGAGGCAGAATTACCACACAAGGAATTATTGGTAAATTTGTCGCGCCGCGCGCCTTCCGGGGTCGCGCAATTCGAGCGCATGATCGAAGTGATTTCCTCCGATGAGGATGACGCGGCCGCAGGCCGCAAGCGCTATGTCGCATACAAGCAGCAAGACTATCCACTTACCCACTTTGTCACAGGAAAATCATGAGCCAAGCCCAATCGTTTGACGCCAGTATCCCTGTATTGACGGAAGTCCTGAAGGCCGAGCCGCTGGGCGATGAACTGCTGCCCGGCGAGGCCGCTTCCGGTACCCGCACCTCCTTGTCCAAGCGCGCTGAAATGGCGGCCGAGCTGGAAGCCGACGCCATCGACAACTGGAGCGATGCCGAATGGGCGATGATGGAGCATCGCCTGTCCGAACGCATCATGCACCAGCTGCAATCGCGCGTCGATTTCGTGCTGGAGCAGCGCATCAAGGACTGCATGGCCGAAGTCCTGACCCACGCCCTGCATGGCCTGACCAACGAAATCCGCATCGGCCTGCACGACACCATCGAGAAAATCGTCGCCCGCGCCGTCTCGCAAGAGCTGACGCATCTGCAGGCCAAAAAGTAAGAATTTCCCTCGCGGTCCGTTCCCATTATTGGTGCGCGGACCGCCCCCTCCCAGCGCGGCGCGCATCAAAACCGGGAAACGCCACTTAAATGTGCGAATCCCTGCGAATCTCCCTTTGCGTTAAGAATAATTTGTTGTACCTTTTGGCCTTGCAGAAAAATTCTGCGGCGTTCATGAGACACCGTCGCTTATTCAACCATTGGAGAATGCATATGCAGTTCAAGACCAAGTTCATTCCACTCGCCATCGCACTGGCTTTTGCTGGCGGCGCCGGCGCGCAAGAAGTGATCAAGATCGGCCACGTGGCGCCGGTCTCCGGTCCGTCCGCGCACCTGGGCAAGGACAATGAAAACGGCGCCAAGATGGCCGTCGAAGAATTGAACGCCAAAGGCATCAAGATCGGCGGCAAGCCGGTCAAGTTCGTGCTGGTGCTGGAAGACGACGGCGGCGATCCGAAACAGGGCACGGCGGTCGCGCAGAAGCTGGTCGACGCCAAAGTCAACGGCGTGATCGGCCACCTGAACTCCGGCACCACCATCCCCGCCTCGAAGATCTACTTCGACGCCGGCATCCCGGAAATTTCGCCAGCCACCACCCAGACCAAATATACGCAGCAGGGCTTCAACTCGGTGTTCCGCGTGGTCGCCAATGACGCCAAGCTGGGCGGCACGCTGGGCGGCTACGCGGTCGGCAAGATGGGCGTGAAGAAGATCGCCGTCATCGACGACCGCACCGCCTACGGCCAGGGCGTGGCGGAAGAGTTCATCAAGGGCGCGAAGAAGGCCATGCCCGGCGTGCAAATCGTCGGCAAGGAATTCACCACCGACAAGGCCACCGACTTCAACGCCATCCTGACCACCATCAAGGGCAAGCATCCCGACCTGATCTTCTTCGGCGGCATGGACTCGGTAGGCGGCCCGCTGCTGCGCCAGATGAAGGCGCTGGGCATCCAGGCCAAGTACATGGGCGGCGACGGCCTGTGCACCGAATCGCTGCCCAAGCTGGCCGGGGCCGACGCGGTCAAGGTCGTCACCTGCGCCGAAGCCGGCGGTGTGCCGCCTGAGCTGCAAAAGAACATGGACGATTTCCATGCGCGCTACAAGAAGAAGTACAACATGGACGTGCAACTGTACGCGCCGTACGTGTACGACTCGGTGATGACGATGGCTGCCGCGATGCAGGCCGCGAACTCGGCCGATCCTGCCAAGTACCTGCCGTTCCTGCAGAAGATCAAGTACCAGGGCGTGACCGGCCTGATCGAGTTCGATGCCAAGGGCGACATCAAGGACGGTTCGCTGACGATGTACAACTACAACAACGGCACCAAGACCATCACCTCGGTCATCAAATAAATAAAAAAAACCCCGCCGGCCTGAACGCGCTCACGATCGCGCTCAGTACAGACGGGGCTTTTTTTTGGCGCCGATTACTTCTGCGCCAGCACCCATTTCACCAGCGTCTTCGCTTCCGCGTCGGTCACCTGTGGGTTGGCTGGCATCGGGATCGCGCCCCAGGTGCCGGAACCGCCCTTCATCACTTTGGCGACCAGCTTGGCTTCCGCGTCTTTCTGGCCGGCGTACTTGGCGGCGACATCCTTGTAGGCAGGGCCGACCAGCTTGGTGCTCACAGCGTGGCAAGCCAGGCAGTTCTTCGCTTTCGCCAGGTCCATGCCCGCGTCCGCCATAGCGGCTTGCGATGCGAATGCCGATGCCACAACCATGCCAACCATCATCAAATTACGTTTCATTGTCTTCTCCAGGTAAGTGCTACTCAATTCTGCCAACAATTCTACCGTGTTTTGCTATTGAACATTAAACGCCATAGCGCTTATCTTCGTTGACCAATAATAGAATATTGCTGCCCGTAAAGCCATTTTCTTTGTAAGATGACGTAACTGGAGGAGCACATCATGCCTATGATTTTGGTGATCTTAGCCCTGTGCGGGCTGCGGTATTTTGAAGTGTGGAAGTTCGCCCTGCTGTCCTGGTGGTGGATTATCGGGCTGATGGTGTTCGCTTTCGTGTGGTTCGAGTTCCTGGAACCGATGCTTGGCCTGGACAAACGCAAGGCGCACGACGAAGACGAAAAGCGCCGCAAGGCGCGCGTGAAGCAGAATTTTGACAAGAAGTAAAAAGAACTCCCGCTCCAGGCGGAGCGGGAGTTCGGCGCTCGCTTAGCGCTTGATCTGCGACAGATCGCGCACGGCGCCGCGGTCGGCCGACGTGGTCAGCGCCGCGTAGGCCTGCAGCGCCTGCGACACATAACGCTGACGGTTGACCGGCTTCCACGCCGCATCGCCCTTGGCCTCCATGGCCGCGCGACGCGCCGCCAAATCAGCATCGCTGATGCGCAGGTTGATGGTGCGGTTCGGGATATCGATATCGATCATATCGCCCTCTTCCACCAGACCGATCGCGCCGCCCTCCGCCGCTTCCGGCGAAGCATGGCCGATCACCAGTCCCGACGAACCGCCCGAGAAGCGGCCATCGGTCAGCAGCGCGCAAGCCTTGCCCAGGCCCTTGGACTTGATGTAGGAAGTCGGATACAGCATCTCCTGCATGCCAGGGCCACCCTTCGGTCCTTCGTAGCGGATGATGACCACATCGCCTTCATGCACGGTATCGCCAAGGATGCCTTCAACCGCCGCATCCTGGCTCTCGAACACGCGCGCCTTGCCGCTGAATTTCAGGATGCTCTCGTCAACGCCGGCCGTCTTCACGATGCAGCCGTTCTGCGCCAGGTTGCCGTACAAGACCGCCAGGCCGCCGTCCTGCGAATAGGCGTGCGCCTTGTCGCGGATGCAGCCGGTGCTGCGGTCGGTGTCGAGCGCGTCGTAGCGCTCCGATTGCGAGAACGCCGTCTGCGTCGGCACGCCGCCAGGCGCGGCGCGGAACAGCTGGTGCACGGCCGGATCGTCGCTGCGCTTGATGTCGTTGCGTTCGATCGCATCGCCCAGTGTCGGCGCGTGGATGGTCGGCAGCGAGGTGTCCAGCAAACCGGCGCGTGCCAGTTCGCCCAGGATCGCCACGATGCCGCCGGCGCGGTGCACGTCTTCGATGTGGTACTTGTCGGTCATCGGCGCGACCTTGCACAGGCATGGCACTTTGCGCGAGATGCGGTCGATGTCCTTCATGTCGAAGTCCACTTCCGCTTCATGCGCGGCGGCCAGCAAGTGCAGCACGGTGTTGGTGGAGCCGCCCATCGACACATCCAGCGCCATCGCGTTTTCAAACGCGGCCTTGGTGGCGATGGAGCGCGGCAGCACCGAGTAGTCGTCCTGCTCGTAATGGCGCTTGGCCAGCTCGACGATCAGGCGGCCGGCGCGCAGGAACAGCTGCTCGCGGTCGGAATGGGTGGCGACGATGGTGCCGTTGCCCGGCAGGGCCAGGCCCAGCGCCTCGGTCAGGCAGTTCATCGAGTTGGCGGTGAACATGCCGGAGCACGAGCCGCAGGTGGGACAGGCCGAACGTTCGATCTCGGCGACGTCGGCGTCGCTGACCGACTGGTCGCCGGCCTTGATCATGGCGTCGACCAGATCGAGCTTGATGATTTTCTGCTTGCCGTCGACCACCTTCAGCACCTTGCCCGCTTCCATCGGGCCGCCGGAGATGAACACCACCGGAATATTGAGGCGCATCGCGGCCATCAGCATGCCCGGCGTGATCTTGTCGCAGTTGGAGATGCAGACCATCGCATCGGCGCAATGGGCGTTGACCATGTACTCGACTGAATCGGCGATCAGGTCGCGCGACGGCAGCGAGTACAGCATGCCGCCGTGGCCCATGGCGATACCGTCGTCGACGGCGATGGTGTTGAATTCCTTGGCCACGCCGCCGGCCTTCTCGATCTCGCGCGCCACCAGCTGGCCCAGGTCCTTCAGGTGCACGTGGCCGGGCACGAACTGCGTGAACGAGTTCACCACGGCGACGATAGGCTTGTCGAAGTCGCCGTCCTTCATGCCGGTCGCGCGCCACAGGGCGCGGGCGCCGGCCATGTTGCGGCCGTGGGTGGTGGTGCGGGAACGGTATTGCGGCATGATGTTTCTCCAGTGATAAAGGCGGGCTTAAGACCGCTGTCGTAGCATGACAGATTGCCTTTCCCCTGCCCCGGTGTCAAATATAGTATTTTCGACTCTGTGAGTCGTATAAAATATCACTGAATAGAATTTCAACAGTAAACAATATGAACATCGAACTGCGGCAACTGCGTTATTTCGTCACCGTCGCCGAGGAACTCCACTTCGGCAAGGCGGCGCTGCGCCTGCACATGACGCAGCCGCCGCTGTCGCAGACGATACAGGCGCTGGAGGAGCTGCTGGGCGCCGCGCTGTTCGAGCGCAACCGGCGCGGCGTGGCATTGACGCCGGCCGGCCTGGCGCTGCTGCCGGAAGCGCGCCGCATGCTGGCGCAATCGCAGGAGCTGCCGCAACTGGTGCAGCGCGCCGCCGCCGGCGAGGTCGGCAGGCTGACGCTGGCCTTCATCTCCTCGGCCGACTACAGCGTGCTGCCGCCCTTCCTGCGCGCCTACCGCGCCGCCTACCCGCAAGTGCAGATCACGCTGCAGGAAGCCACGTCCGACCTGCAACTGGACGACCTGCTCAACAACCGCATCGACGCCGGCCTGCTGATCCCGCCGCTGCCGGACAAGGCCAAACTTGACCTGGACTACCTGCCGGTGCTGAGCGAGCCGCTGGTGCTGGCCCTGCCGGCCGGCCTGCTGAAGAAGCAAGGCAAGCTGGCATTGGCCTCGCTGCCGGCGCTGCCGTTGATCATCTTTCCGCGCGCGATCTCGCCGGCCTTGTACGACGCCATCCTGTCGGTGTTCCGCGACGCCGGCATCACGCCGGAGATAGGCCAGCAGGCGATCCAGATGCAGACCATCGTCAGCCTGGTGTCGGCCGGCATGGGAATGGCGCTGGTGCCGCAGTCCGTGTCCAACCTGATGCGGACCGGGGTAGAATACCGGGCGCTACGCGACGCCACGCCGCTGGTCGAGACCGGCCTGGCCTGGCGGCGCGACAATGCCTCGCCGGTGCTGCGCGGCTTTTTGGAATTATTACGAAAGAACACCCTATGCTGATACACCCGATGCCCGACCCGATCGCCCTGCAACTGGGGCCGGTGGCGATCCACTGGTACGGATTGATGTACGTCCTCGCCTTCGCCATGTTCATCACGCTGGGCCGCGTGCGCATCAGGCAGCCGCACATCGCCGCGCAGGGATGGAGGAAGGAAGACCTGGACGACATGCTGTTCTACGGCATGCTGGGCGTGGTGATCGGCGGCCGCATGGGCGAGGTGCTGTTCTACCGTCCCGGCTTTTTCTTCGCCAATCCGATCGAGATCTTCAAGGTCTGGCATGGCGGCATGTCCTTCCACGGCGGCTTCCTGGGCGTGCTGCTCGCGATGGCCGTGTGGACGCGCAAGAGCGGCCGCAACCTGCTGGACGTGTACGACTTCATCGCGCCGCTGGTGCCGCTGGGTTATGCCGCCGGCCGCCTGGGTAACTTCATCAACGCCGAGCTGCCGGGCCGCGTGGTCAGCGATCAATCGCTGCCGTGGGCGATGCTGTGGCCGGACACGAACTATCCGCTGTCGCCGAATCCTGTGTTCCTGCAAGGCCTGCGTCATCCGTCGCCGCTCTATCAGTTGCTGATCGATGGCCTGCTGGTGTTCGTCATCCTGTGGCTGTACGCGCGCAAGGAGCGCCCGCGCCTGGCGGTTGGCGCCACGTACACGCTGCTGTACGGCTGCGCGCGGTTCTTCACCGAATACTTCCGCACACCGGACTGGGAGACCACCTTCCTCGGCATGCCGATCACCTCGGGCCAGGTGCTGTCGCTGCCGATGATCATCGGCGCGCTGGCGATGCTGGCATGGGCCTACACGGTCAAACAGAAAGGCCGCGCGCCGGTCTGACGATCCCAGCGTCATTCCCGCGAAAGCGGGAATCCATGCCGAGTATGAATTCAAGATACGCGGTCAAAGCAAGCTCAGTATGGATTCCCTCCTTCGCGGGAATGGCTAGGCAAGCGCCTTGCGCAGCATGTAGGCGGCCAGGCCGTAGAGCACGACCGCGAAGATTTTCTTGAGGGTCTGCACCGGCAGCTTGTGCGCGGTGCGCGCGCCCAGCGGCGCCAGTGTCACGCTGGCCGCCGCGATCACCAGCAACGCCGGCAGATAGATGAAACCCAGCGAATATTCGGGCAACTCCGGCGTGCCCCAGCCATAGTAGATATTCGACAGCGTGCCCGCCAGCGCGATCGGAAAGCCCAGCGCCGCGCTGGTCGCCACCGCGTTCTGCATCCTGACATTACACCAGGTCATGAACGGGATCGACAGGAAGCCACCGCCCGCGCCCAGCAAACCCGCCACCAAACCAATCCCACCGCCGGCGCCGAACATGCCGGCGCTGCCCGGCAGGCCGCGCTGCGCAACACCTTCCACGACCACCGCCTTTTTACCGAACAATATCTGCGTGGCGGAAAAGCCCAGGAACACGCAGAACAGAATCGCCTGCCCCGCAGGACTCATTTGCTTGGCGATCCAGGGCCCGCACCAGGCCCCGAGCAGTATGCCGGGCGACAGCAGCAGCGCCACCCGCCACAGCACCGCGCCATGCAGGTGATGCGCGCGCATCGACGACATCGACGTGAACAGGATCACGCCCAGCGATGTCGCCACCGCCATATGGATGTTCACGCTCTCGGAAAAACCCTTGGCGCTGAAGATCATCGTGATGAACGGCACCAGTATCATGCCGCCGCCTATGCCCAGCAGCCCCGCCAGGAAGCCGCCCACGGCGCCCATCAGCAGCAGGACCAGCACCAGGCCGATATCCATCAGGCGCCTTTCTTCAACAGCTTGACGACGGTGTTCCACTGCGCCGCCGTCACCGGCGTGATCGACAGGCGGCTGCCTTTTTGCAGCACCACCATATCCTCCAGCGCCGGTATGGTGCGCATCTCGGCCAGCGACAGCAGCCGGGTTTTCTGCGTGCCCTGCACGTCGACCGAGACCCAGCGCGGCTGCTCCGGCGTGGCCTTGGGATCGAAGTACTTGCTGTCCTTGTCGAACTGCGTGGCGTCGGGATAGGCGCCGCCCACCACTTTCGCCAGGCCGGCGATGCCGGGCTCCGGACAACTGGAATGGTAGAACAGCACACCGTCGCCGTCCTGCATGCGATCGCGCATGAAGTTGCGCGCCTGATAGTTGCGCACGCCGAACCACGGCGTGGTCTGCGCGGGCGACGCCATCACGTCGTCGATGCTGACTTCATCAGGCTCGGATTTCATCAACCAGTATTGCATGGATTTTTCTCCAGACGAAAAAAAGCGGCTGCGCACTCACATGCTTGCAACCGCTTCTTAGTAATGAGGCCCCGCCTGTGCCGTCTTTGCCGGCATCCCGAACCAAACGGTTCAAGGTGGTCACAGTTAGTTCAATTTCGGGTTCATCGGACTAGCGACGCTCACGCCCATCGAACAAAATTCCGCAACCGGTGCACATAAATGGTTCAAGGAATATATGGCAATCGCGAACACCGCAGGGTGAAACGAAGTTTACTCTCTTGTCCGCCGCAAAGGAAGGAGTTTAGCGAATTAAAACAGGGTTTCTTGCGGCGTCAGCGCGCTGTCGAGCACTTTGTGCATGGCGCTGATCTTCGTCTGCACATCCAGTATAGACATCTCCGACAGCGGCCCCACCGGCGATTTCACCGACAGGAATTCCGCCGCCATGCCCAGCGCCGCCATCACGGCGATGCGATCGTTGCCCTTGACCTTACCGCCGTCGCGGATCGCCGTCATCTTCTTGTCCAGGAAGGATGCGGCCTCGCGCAGCGCGCGCTCCTCGCCCTCCTTGACGACCAGCCGATACGGCGAACCCATGATGGTGACATCGAGCTGTATCATCGTGCGTCCTCGTTTTCAGGCTGTTGTTCCTCTTCGGCGTCGCCGTCGAGCGCGGGGATTTTTTCCAGCAAGGCCTCGACGCGGCCGGTCGCCTCGCTCAACTTGCGCTGATAGCCCATGTTCTCCACCACCAGGGCGGCATTAGCCTGACGCAATTGCGCATTTTCCCGGCGCAACGCCTGGGTCATCTCGGCCAGCTGGTCGATTTTGTCGGATAGTTCTTGGAAATCTGGAATCATCCCGCCACTATAGGCAGCGCGCGGAACGCCGTCAACCGAATCGCGCCCCCGGCCCGCATATTTGAAGGGCAAGCGCGCGATTTATTTCTTCGCTGTCAACGTCCCGCCAAAAATTGCTACTTTGCCAGCAGGCGTGGCGTAATACTCACATAGCCCTCGATGCCGCTGGCCTGGCCCGGCTCCGCCTCGACGATCACATTGATCTCGCGCTTGCCCACGCCGGCCGGCAGCGGCAGCTCGAACGCCGCCAGCGCGTAGCTGTCCTTATTGCCGATCGACTGGCCGTCCAGCCAGACCTCCGCCTTGCCGCGCACGCCGGCGAAGCGGATCATGCCGCTACCGTCGGCCAGGTTCTTGCGCGGCGTGAAGCTGGCGCGGTACAGGTGGTACTTCGCTGCCGCCGGCGCGAGCATCGGCGGCGAGCCCCAGCCCCAGGTGTTCATGTCGAAGCTGGCCAGCTGCTGGTTCGGGTCGGGACGCCCGGCGCTGTCGGGCGCGATGCGCCAGTTGCGCACCAAGGTCAGCGGCGCTTCGGCCGCCGCCACGTAGGGCTGGGCCGGAACCGTCTTGACCGGAATGCTGATGTGCGCCGGCGCCAGGCCGGGCGCGGTGGCGGTCACGCTGATCGCCTCGGTGCCGTCGTAGTTGGTCTGCACGATCAGCTGCGCCAGGCCGTTGAACAGGCGGCGCGTCGCGCCCTTCTCGTCCTCGTGCGAGTTCGGATCGCCGTTGCCGTGGCCGATGGAACGGCCGCCGCCCGTCACTCCGAACGTCACCTGCGCATCGGCCAGCGGCACCGCGCGGCCTTGCGCATCAAGCGCGCGCACGGTGATCGGCATCGCATCGCGGCCGTCGCCGGCCAGCTGCGCGCGGTCCGGCACCAGCTCCAGCGCGACGGCGGCGCCGGTGGTCTCGACCGCAGTGCGCGCGACTTCCTTGCCGCCGTTGTAGCCGATCGCCTCCAGCTTGCCGGGCGCGTAGGCGACGTTGAAGCTGTTCATGCGGTACGGGTCCGCTTTCTGTTCGCCCAGCAGGCGGCCGTTCAGCAGCAGCTGCACGCGCTCGACGTTGGCCATTACCATCACCCGGATGTCCTTGCCCTCGCTGCCGCTCCAGTTCCAGTGCGGCGCGATGTGGATCAGCGGACGGTCCTTGATCCACTGTACCTGGTGGATGTAATAGGCGTTCTTCGGGAAGCCGTTCAGGTCCATGATGCCGAACACCGAGCTGACCGACGGCCATTCGTTCGGCGTCGGCTCGCCGCGATAATCGAAACCGGTCCAGACGAAGCCGCCCGCCACATATGGCCGCGTGGCGATCGCCTGCCAGGCGTCGCGATGGGTGTTGCCCCACTCCGCCGCATCGTCGTCATAGCTGGCGATCAGGTTCTTTTCGCGAACGGTCTTGAACTCGCCGCGCGTCATGTAGGCAGACGTGTCTTCGGAGCTGGTGAATGGCTTGTTGGGATTAGCCTTGTGATAGCGGTCATAATCGGGCACCTGGTAATTGGAGCCCACCACGTCGACCGCATGCGAGACATTCAACGCCGTCAGGAAGCCGCCGTTCATCGCCGCCGTGACGGGACGGGTATCGTCCAGCGCTTTCACGGTGGCCGACATGCGGCGCACCATTTCGTAGCCAACTTCGGTGGCCTGCTCCGGCTCCTCGTTAAACACCGACCACAGGATCACGCCCGGATGATGGCGGTCGCGCCTGACCATCCACTCCAGCTGCTGCATATAGTCCGGCGATGGATTGAAGTTGCGGTTCTCGTCCATGACGACGAAGCCCATGCGGTCCACCAGGTCCAGCACCTCGGCCGCCGGCGCGTTGTGCGAGAAGCGGATCGCGTTCACGCCCAGCTCCTTCAGCCGGCGCAGGCGATATTCCCACACCGAATCCGGCACCGCCACGCCGACGCCCGCATGGTCCTGGTGGATGCACACGCCCTGCAATTTCACGTGCACGCCGTTGAGGAAGAAGCCCTGCGCCGCATCGAAGCGGATGGTGCGGAAGCCGGTATTGAGCGACGCCTCATCGAGCGCCTTGCCATCCTGAAGAACGCGCGTCGTCACGCGATACAGATTGGTCTTCTCCAGCGACCACAATGCCGGATTGGCGATGGCCAGCGGCACCTGCACGGTATTTGTGCCCAGCGCCGTCACGCGCGCGGTTGCGCTCTGGCGGGCCACCTGCTTGCCGGCAGGGTCGAACACCGACACCTCCACCGTCACGCCGCTGGCCAGCTTGCCGCTATTGTTCAGCGTGACCTCCACTGGAATGGTCCACCGACTGCCCTTGCCCGACGGCGGCCGGGGCGTCGCATGCACGCCGTCGGTCACGATATGCACGGGATCGCGCTTGACCAGCCACGCATGGCGATACATGCCCGCACCCTCGTACCACCAGCCCTCCATGGCCTCGGCATCGGCGCGGATGGCGATGGTGTTCATCGCGTCGCCGTAGCGCAGGTAGGGTGTAATGTCGATATAGCTGGAGTTGTAGCCGGACCAGTTGCGGTTAACCACATTGCCGTTCACCCAAACGGTGGCGTGGGTGGCGATGGCGTCGAACTGCAACTCGAAGTGGCGGCCGCGGTCGGCCGCGTCCACACGCAGATAGCGCCGGTACCAGCCGATGCCGCGCGGCCGATAGCCCTGCGAGACGTTGGCGTTGGGATCGAACGGGCCTTCAACCGCCCAGTCGTGCGGCAGGTCCAGGTGGCGCCAATCGGAATCGTCATATTCAGTACCGGCCGCACCGGCGGCATTACCGGCCTTGGCGTTGCCATAGGATTCGCCGTGTCCCTTGATCGGCGGCTGGACGATGTCGCCCAGATGGAACAGCCAGCCGCGGTCGAGCGACAAGCGCTCACGGCCCGGCGCTGCAGCCTGCGCGGCCACGCAGGCCGACAGCAGAAGGATGGCGGACCACAGCCGCCGCCAGTTGAATGTGTACGATTTCAATCCGCGCCTCCGAATAAAAAAACGGAGCAGCACCATCACGCACCGCTCCGCTAAAACCACGATAAATACAGATTACAGCTTGAACGACAGACCCAGGTTGAAGCGGCGGCCAAACTCGGTCACTTCCTGCTGCACAGGGATGTTCGAGCTGGTATAGACGGCCTTCTGGTTGGTCAGGTTGTCGATACCGAAGCGCAGCTGGACGTTCGGCGTCAGTTGCTTGGCCAGGTTCAGCGTCACATAGGTTTCGGCTTCGTTCTCGATCAGCTGGCCGGCGCCCCAGGTTGGATTGCGCACGAAAGCACTGTGGTAGTTGGCGGCGATGCGCGCCTCGTAGCCGGCCTTCTCGTACCACAGCGTCACGCCGCCGTTGCTCTTCATCAGACCTTCGATCGGATAAGGATTCACGCTCGGCGTTTTCTCGCGGATGTTGCTGGTGGTGTAGGCGTAGTTGCTGGCGATGCCCAGTCCGTCGAACGGCGCAGGCAGCGAAGTAAAGGCCTGCTGGTACACCAGTTCCACGCCGCGGATGTCGCCGCCGTCGCCGTTGACCGAACGGGTAATCGTAGCAGGACGGCCGTTGACGGTGGTGGTGTCGCTGGTGATGGCGACGTAGCGCGATACCTTCTTGTAGAACGCGCCGGCCGACAGCAGCGAGCCTTTGCCGAAGTACCACTGGTAGGCCAGGTCGACCTGGTTGGCCATCATCGGCTTCAGTTCCGGATTGCCGGCGCTGCCGGTAATCGGCTGGGTGCTATCCGACACCACGTTCAGGTTACGCGAAGAGCGCATCTCGTCCAGCGGCGCCCGCGACATGGCGCGCGCCACGCTGAAGCGCACCTGGCGTTCCTGCGCTTCGTCCATGTTGAAGATCAGGTTCAGGCTAGGCAGGATCTCGTTGTAGGAAGTGCCGCCTTCCACCGCCGTCGGCGCGGCGCCGTTGAGCGACTGCATGCCATAGCCGGTCTGCGTGGTGTGCACCAGGCGCACGCCGACGTTGCCGCGATAGCTCTTGCCGAAGGCTTCGCCGTCCAGGTCCCCCTGCACGAAGGCCGACGTGCTGCGCTCCTTGACCTTCCAGCCGGACAGCAGGTCGTTCTGCGTCTGCGGGCGGCCGTTCGGGTTAAAGGCGTCCGGGCCGAAGGCCGCGGAGGTCGATGCGTCGAAGTCCTTCAGCGCGATGTACGAGGGGAAGCCGCTGACACTGACGGTCTCGTAGGCCGAGGCGGGAATCGTCTTTGCATCGAGCTGCCAGGTGGTCTGGCGATAGCTCTTCTCGCGGTCGGTGGCGCGCACGCCGACCTTCAGGCGGCTGACGATGCCGTTCTCGATCGGACGCGCGGCGCTCAGGCCCACCGCGTTCAGCAGATCCTTGATGTGGCCATCGGTGTCGACATACAACGTGGGTGCGCCGAAGTTGGCCGGATTGCCGGTGTCCAGGCCGCCGAAGTCGTAGCTCTGGCGCTCGTCGCCAGTGAAGGACCAGTTGATGGTGGTGCTGTTTTTTGACGTCTGGCGCAGGTCGCGCCACTGGCTGGCGCGCATCGCGTGCGAGGTCGACAGGTCCGACTCTACCTTCCAGTCACCGACGTTGAACTTGGCGTTCAAGCCGCTGGCGGCGACGCTGTTGTCCTGGATCCAACGAGCGTCGTTGTTGATGACGTCGACCCAGTTGACGGTGCCGCCGGCCACATAGCCGTTACGGATATCGAGGTTAGTGAAGTTGCCGGAATGACCGCCGTCCCAGTTGCCCATGTCCCCGGTCCAGTGCTGCAGTTGCGACTCGTCGATCGCGGTCTTGGCGTAGTAGCTGTCGGCGGTGATCAGCACGTCCTGGTTCGGCTTCCACTCGGCCTTGGCCAGCACACTGGTGCGCTTGTCCTTGCCGTGACGGACGTCGTCCTGGAAGCCCCACGGAGTCTTGTCCACCTTGCCGTCGCCGTTCAGGTCGGCCGAGTGGTCCTGGTTGAAGCCCCAGTGGCGGATGTTCTTCTGCATCGACGGCTGGTCCTGGTAGCTGGCGGCCAGCGCCACACCCAGCGTCTTGTTGTTGAACTGGTCGATGTAGACGCCACCGAGGCGGGGCGCGGTCTTGTCGGCGCCGCCGATGTCCTTGGCCAGCGCGTAGTACAGCGCGTCCGCCTTCAGCGAAACCTGGCGGCCCGAATACTTCAGCGGCGAGACGGTTTGCAGGTCGATGCTGGTGGCGATGCCGCCTTCGGCCAGCTCGGCGTTCTGCGTCTTGTAGATGGTGGCGCCGCTCAGCGACTCCGATGGAAACTGCTCGAAACGCACGGCGCGGTTAGGCTCCGACGAGGCCAGTTCGCGGCCGTTCAGCGTGGCGCCGATGAAGCGCGGGCCCATGCCGCGCGCGACGATCTGGCTGGCGTTGCCGCGATCCAGGCCGGACGACATGCCCGGCAGGCGCGCCAGCGACTCGGCGATGGTGGTGTCGGGCAGCTTGCCGATGTCTTCCGACGAGATCACCTCCACGATGCTGTTCGAAGCTTCCTTCGCGGCCAAGGCGTTGCGCACCGAGGCACGGATGCCGGTGACGTTCACTTGTTGGATGTCGGCCGCGGCTTCCTGGGCAAACGCTTGTTGGACCAGCAGAGGGGAGGTGAAGAGCGTGGCGATGAGCCAGCTCATTTTTTTGTGCTTCATGTGCATCTCCAGTGTTGTGTAGTTCCGTCTCTGATTGAGGACTAGGACGAATAACTGGATGCTAGCGAAACGAAAGAAGCACTTCCAATAGCTTATTGAGTGCGCGCCATACCAAGTTCGTATATCACGCTTGAGTACGCTTAAACGGGCCGGCGATAGTGAGGGTAGATGGCGGCTGCGGCATCGCGCAGCGCGCGCAGCATCGCATCGGCGCCAGGCGAGAGCTGGTGTCGTTTGCGCGTCACAATGCCGAACGAATCCATGCTGACGCCCAGGTCGAACGGCAGCACCGTCATCAAGCCCGCTTCCAGGTACGGCTGCACCGCGTCCGCCGGCAGCGCGACGATCATGTGGTTGCTCATGAGGAGACTGGCGACGACGGGCAAGTCGAGGGTCTCGACGGTTTCCGCCGGCTGCTCCAGGCCATGCGAAAGGAACAGCGCCGTCAGGCGGTCGCGCAGGATGCTGCCGGCCGGCGGCAGTATCCAGCACTGCGCCATCAGGTCTTCCAGTTTCAAATCGGTGCGTCCGGCCAGCGGGTGGCCGGCGCCCGCGATCAGCAGGTGCGGCTCGTCGGTCAGCGGTTCGAAATTGAGTTCATCGGCGGCCTCCGTGTCGAGGATGCGGCCCACCACCAGATCGAGCTCGCCGCCGCGCAGGCGTTCGACCAGCGCTTTGCTGGTCGACATGCTGACCGAGACATGCACCCGCGAGTGGCGCGACTTCAGCAGGTTGATCGCCTTCGGCACCAGGCCGGTGGCCGGCGCCAGCACGGTGCCTATGCCCACGCGCCCGCGCAAGCCGGACAACAGCTCCATCACTTCCTGGTGCGCCGCGTCCATCTCCGCCAGCGCCGCGCCGGCGCGCCGTATCAGTACTTTCCCGTACCAGGTCGGGGCGACGCCGCGCGACAGGCGCTCGAACAGCTGAACGCCGAGCGCATGTTCAAGCTCGCCCAATAACTTGGACGCGCCGGGTTGGGTCAGGTTGGCCGCTTGCGCAGCGTGCGCAATCGATCCGTGCCGGCCCAATTCGACCAACAACACCAAATGGCGGGTTTTCAGGTGGGAGCGGACGAAGCGGTCGGAGCTTGAATCGGTCATAGGGGTGATTTTCTGGATCGCCCATCATAAGGGCGCGCCGGTGCAGCGTCAATCACCGTGGCGTGGACGTTGGGAATCGACGACGGCCGGCGGGCCGTCGTCGAACAGGGTATCGGCCACGCCGGGCGCCAGTTCTTCCGCCACGCCGGACGGCAGTCCATACAGGCCGCCGTGAGCGCCCAGCAACAGCAACTGCCTCAAGTCAGGGCCGCCGAAGGCCATGCCGGCCACCGGTTCGCGCGCCAGTTCGATGCGCTGGCGCGGATGGCCGTCGGCGTCGTACTGCGCCAGCGCCCCGCCCTGCACGCTCCACAGCATGCCGGCGCTGTCGACGATGGCGGCGCCGCGCTCCGGCGCCGGCGCCGCCATCGAAGCAAACGCGCGCACATCGCTGACCTTGGCGCGCTCCGCGTCGTAGGCGCATTGCATGATGTCGCCCCTGGCGGCGTCGGCGAAGTACATGCGCGCGCCATCCACGCTGAAGGCGATGCCGCGCGCCGCGACCACCACCGGCAAGGCCAGGCGGCGCAGCCCGTGGCGCGTCGAGTACTGGTAGAAGCTGCCGATAGGCCGCTGGTCGGCGCCGGTGTTGGCGGTACCAAAGACGAAATTCCCCTGCCGGTCGGTGCGGCCGTCGCTGATGACGGTGCGCGCTTCGGCGGCGTCGATGGTCGCCAGCACCTGCGCCTGGAGCGGGCGGCCGGACTGGCCGGCGGCCGGCAGCTCCACCAGGCCGAGGCGCTTGCCCAGGCCAAGCAGCACGCGCCCGGAACGGCAGCAGGCGATCAGCCCCGCGCTTTCCAGCAGGCGCACGCCGCTCGGCATGCTGTCCTGCGCGGGCCAGGCATACAGCTGGCCGCCCTGCGGGTCCGGCCAGCGCCAGCAGGCCGCCTGGGCGTCCCAGCGCAGCGCGCATCCGGCCTGGCCGACGCGCACCAGCACGACTCCGAAGCTGAGAGCGGTCGTAGTGGCGGGTGGCGTACTGAATTGGCTCATACTGCGGGGGCTCCGGATAGATGACTTGACCGCACCAGTCTAAGCGGACCCTCCTCCTCGCAGACATGAATAAATCGCCCGCTGCCATGCCGATTTCGCATACCTGCGAGGCCCTGCCCCAGCTATGCGATATTGATATGCCTACTTACGAATTAATCATATTTCCAGTCTAGCGGGCAGGCTTAGACTGGACGCTGTTCCTGAACTCACTCTCCACACCTATGAAAATCATCAAACTGACGACCTACCGTGTACCACCGCGCTGGATGCTGCTCAAGATCGAAACCGATGAAGGGGTCGTCGGCTGGGGCGAACCGGTCATCGAAGGCCGCGCGCGCACAGTGGAGACGGCGGTGCAGGAAATGGAATCCTATCTGATCGGCCAGGACCCTGCCCGCATCAACGACCTGTGGCAAACCATGTACCGCGCCGGCTTCTATCGCGGCGGCGCCATCACGATGAGCGCCATCGCCGGCATCGACCAGGCGCTGTGGGACATCAAGGGCAAGGTCATGGGCAAGGCGGTCTACGAGCTGCTGGGCGGCCTGGCACGCGACCGCATGAAGATGTACAGCTGGGTGGGCGGCGACCGTCCCTCCGACATCATTGAGCACATCAACAAGCTGCGCGAAGGCGGCTTCGACACCTTCAAGATGAACGCCACCGAGGAACTGGGCATGCTGGACACCGCCGCCGCCGTCGACAAGGCGGTCGAGCGCGTGGCCGAGATCCGCGCCGCCTTCGGCAACAGCATCGAATTCGGCCTGGACTTCCACGGCCGCGTGGCCGCGCCGATGGCCAAGGTGCTGCTGCGCGAGCTCGAGCCGTATCGCCCGCTGTTCGTCGAAGAGCCGGTGCTGGCCGAACAGGCCGAGTATTATCCGCGCCTGGCCGCAAACACCTCGATTCCACTGGCGGCCGGTGAGCGCATGTATTCGCGCTTCGAATTCAAGAACGTGTTCCACGCCGGCGGCCTGTCGATCGTGCAGCCGGACCTGTCGCATGCGGGCGGCATCACCGAGTGCCTGAAGATCGCCTCGATGGCGGAAGCCTACGACATCGCGCTGGCGCCGCACTGCCCGCTCGGCCCTGTCGCGCTGGCGGCCTGCCTGAGCGTGGACTTCGTGTCCTACAACGCGGTGCTGCAGGAGCAGAGCATGGGCATCCACTACAACAAGGGCGGCGAGTTGCTCGACTATGTCCTCAACAAGGAAGACTTCCGCATCACCGACGGCTACATGAAACCGCTGACCAAGCCTGGCCTGGGCGTGGAGGTCGATGAAGAACGCGTGATCGCCGCCAGCAAGAATGCGCCGGACTGGCGCAACCCGGTATGGCGCCACGCCGACGGCAGCGTCGCCGAGTGGTAAGCGAATAGAGAAACGAGAGATCACATGCCATTTTTGTTACGCCGCCATTCAGGCGCCGCGCTGATCGCCGGCGTCCTGGCGGGCGCCGCCAGCGCCGATACGTTGTCCATCGACGCCAGCACGGCCACGCCTGCGCCCAAAGCGGCGGCCCTGCGCATGGGCAGTTCCGTCGCGCCCAACGGCGACAAGCTGGGCGCCAATGCGCGCTACCTGACCCGCAACGGCGCGCCGTGGCTGCCGGTGATGGGCGAGTTCCACTACAGCCGCACGCCCGCCTCGCAATGGGAAGCGGAGCTGCGCAAGATGAAGGCCGCCGGCATCGACATCGTCGCCAGTTACGTGATGTGGAACCACCACGAAGAAGTGGCCGGAAAATTCGACTGGCGGGGCAACCGCGACCTGCGCCGCTACGTGCAGCTGGCCGCCAAGGCCGGATTGGATGTGGTGGTGCGCGTGGGCCCGTGGGCGCATGCGGAAGTGCGCTACGGCGGCGTGCCGGATTGGGTGGTCAACGCCATGCCGACCCGCTCCAACGATCCGCAGTACATGGCGCTGGTGGAGAAGCTGTACGCGCAGATCGGCGCGCAACTCAAGGGCCAGTTGTGGAAGGATGGCGGCCGCGTGATCGGCATCCAGCTGGAAAACGAATACAACATCGATGGCCCCGGCCAGGGCGCCGCGCACATCGCCGCGCTGAAAAAGCTGGCGCTGAAGGCGGGCATGGATGTGCCCTACTACACCGTCACCGGCTGGGACGGCACCATCTATCCAACGGGCGAAGTGACGCCGGTGTTCGGCGGCTATCCCGACGAGCCCTGGGGCACCAGCACCAGGGAGCTGCCGCCGAAAGAGACCTACGCGTTCCGCTTCGACACGCGCGTCAGCGGCGACCTGGGTGCGCAGACCGCCGCCCATGCACCCGGCACGGCGGAGACGGACAAGGACGTAACGCCTTTCCTCGGCGCCGAATATGGCGCCGGTTTGCCATTCATGTACCGCCGCCGCACAGTGGTGTCGGCGGACGATATCGCCTCGATGCTGCCGGTGCAGCTGGGTTCCGGCGTGAACCTGATGGGCTACTACATGTTCCACGGCGGCCGCAATCCGACTGGCCTGGGCGGCACCTCGATGGAGGAGAGTACCCTCAGCGGCGGCTACAACGACACCACCATGATCAGCTATGACTTCCAGGCCCCGCTTGGGCCGGACGGCCAGCAGCGCAAGGTGCTGGAGAAGCTGCGTCCCTTCCATCTGTTCCTGCACGATTTCGGCTCGCGCCTGGCGCCGATGACGGTGCGTAAGCCGGATACATCGCCCGCCACGCCGGACGATTTGAAGACAGCGCGCTTCGCCGTGCGCAGCGAGGGCGACCGCGGCTTCCTGTTCGTGAACAACCATGTGCGCCAGTATCCGATGGCGGCGCAACAGGCCACGCAGTTCTCGGTCAAGTTGCCGGGCCAGACGATCACATTGCCAGCCACGCCGGTCGATATCGCCGACGGCGCCTACTTCATCTGGCCGCTGAACCTTGACCTGGACGGCGTCAACCTCGCCTACGCCACGGCGCAGCCATTGGCCTTGCTCGACCAGGGCAAGGCCGGCGTGGTGGCGGTGTTCGGCGCCAGCGCAGGCTTGCCGGTGGAGCTGGCGTTCGACGCCGCGCTCGCCCCGCAGATCCAAGCCGGCAGCGGGCAGCTTGCCGTCACTGGCGGACGCGCGCTGCTCAGCGGCGTGCAGCCAGGCGCCGGCGCAGCGCTAACCGTGCAGCGCGCCGGCAAGCGGCCGTTGACCATCGTCGTACTGACGGCCGAACAATCGCAGCAACTGAGCATCGCGGAACTGGGCGGCCAGCGCCGCCTGTTCCTGAGCGGCCAGCAAGCCTACGTTGCCGACGGCGCGCTGCACATGCGCTCGGCAGGCAGCAACAAGTTCCGCTTCGCCGTCTACCCTGCGTTGAGCGGCAAGCCGACAGCAAGCACCGCGGCCCAGGCCTGGACCGGCGCCGGAGCCACGGCCAGCGCGAATGTCGTACTGCGCGCCGCCGCCAACGACGGCATCTTCCAGACCTTCGAAGCCGAACTGCCAGCGCGCGATCTGAAGGCAACGGTCACGCCGACGCGCGCGGCGCAGGAAGCGGCGCCCATTGTCATCGGCGGCGGCGCGAAAGCCGCCGTGCAGCCGCTGCCGGAAAACTTCAAGGCCGCCGGCGCGTGGCAGATCAACGTCCCGCGCGAACAGCTGCGCGGGCTGGACGACGCCCTGCTGCAGATCGACTTCGTCGGCGACATCGGCCGCCTGTACTCCGGCACCCGCATGCTGGACGACTGGTACTACAGCGGCTACCAATGGCAGTTCGGCCTGCGCCAGGCCAGCGCCCTGCTCGACCAGCCGCTGACCGTCTCCGTGCTGCCGCTGCGCGCCGACGCCCCGATCTACTTGCCCAAAGAGGCAAGGCCCGACTTCGCCGGCAAGAGCCAGATAGCCGCCGTCCGCAGCGTCAGCGTGATACCCGTGTACCAGCTGCGCGTTACGCCATAAACAAAAAATATAAACACTGGAGACCCACCATGAAACGTACCTTACTCGCCGCAGCAACCTTGTGCCTGATGGCCGCAGCCCACGCGGCTGAACCGGTCAAGATCGGCTTCCTGGTCAAACAGGCCGAGGAGCCCTGGTTCCAGGACGAATGGCGCTACGCCGAACAGGCGGCAAAAGAGAAGGGCTTCGCCTTGGTGAAAATCGGCGTGCCTAACGGCGAGAAGATGATCGCCGCGATCGACAACCTGGCCGCGCAAAAGGCGCAGGGCTTCGTCATCTGCGCGCCGGACGTCAAGCTGGGCACCGCCGTCGAACGCGCCGCCAGGCGCAATAACATGAAGGTGATCTCGGTCGATGACCGCCTGGTCGACGGCAGCGGCAAGCCGATCGCCTCGATCCCGCACATGGGCATCTCCGGCTACGCCATCGGCAAGCAGGTGGGCGAAGGCATCGCCGCCGAGATCAAGGCGCGCAAATGGAACATGGCCGAGGTGGGCGCGATCCGCGTCGCCTACGACCAGCTGCCGACCGCCAAGGAACGCACCATGGGCGCGGTCGACGCGCTGAAGGCCGCCGGCTTCCCGGTGGCGAACATCGTCGACGCGCCGCAATCCAAGACCGATACCGAAAGCGCCTTCAACGCCGCCAACATCGCGCTGACCAAGAACGCCCGCTTCAAGCACTGGGTGGCGGTCGGCCTGAATGACGAGGCGGTGCTGGGCGCGGTGCGCGCCGCCGAAGGCCGCGGCTTCAAGGCCGACAACATGGTCGGCGTCGGCATCGGCGGCGCCAGGGCGGCTGAAAATGAATTGAACAAGCCGGCGCCAACCGGCTTCTACGGCTCGGTGATGATCAGCGCCAGGGAGCACGGCTACCAGACCTCGGTCAATATGTACAACTGGATCACCGGCAAAGGCGTGCCGCCGGCGGAAGTGCTGACCAAGGGCATGCTGATGACCCGCGCCAACCAGGCCGACGTGCGCAAGCAAATGGGTCAGTGACATGACCGCGTACCTGCAGTTTGACCAGGTCAGCAAGGTCTTCCCCGGCGTGAAGGCGCTCAACGGCGTCAGCTTCGCCGCGCACGCCGGCCAGGTCCACGGCCTGCTGGGCGAGAACGGCGCCGGCAAGTCCACGCTGTTGAAGATCCTCGGCGGCCAATACAAACCGGATGGCGGCCGCCTGCTGGTCGACGGCAAGGAGTGCCGCTTCACCAGCGCCAAGGACGCGATTGGCGCCGGCATCGCCGTGATCCACCAGGAGCTGCAATACGTTCCAGAACTGACCGTGGCGGAGAATATTCTGTTGGGCCGCATGCCCGCCCGCTTCGGCCTGCTGGACAAGCCCAAAGCCCACAAGATGGTGGCCGAGAAGCTGGCCGCCATCGGCGTCGACCTGGCGCCGGACGCCAGGCTGGCCGACCTGTCGATCGCGCAGCGCCAGATGGTCGAGATCTGCAAGGCCATCATGCAGGACGCCCGGGTCATCGCCTTCGACGAGCCGACCTCCAGCCTGTCGCACCGCGAAACCGAGATCCTGTTCCGCCTCGTGAAGGAATTGCGCGCCGACGGCCGCACGCTGATCTACATCTCGCACCGCCTGGAAGAGCTGTACGCGCTGTGCGACGCCTGCACCATCTTCCGCGACGGCCGCAAGATCGTCACCCACGACGTGATGGCCGACGTGCCGCGCGAGCGCCTGATCAGCGACATGGTGGGCCGTGAACTGAGCGACATCTACGACTACCGCACCCGCCCCCTCGGCGAAGAACGCCTGAAGATACAGGGCCTGGACGGAAAACACGTGAAAGGCCCGCAGAGCTTTTCCATGCGCGGCGGCGAGGTGCTCGGCTTCTTCGGCCTGGTCGGCGCCGGCCGCAGCGAATTGATGCGCCTCCTGTACAACGCCGACCCGCGCAGCGCCGGCAGCGTGGTGCTCGACGGCGCGACCGTGCCGACCTCCGGCCCGTCCGCCGCCATCGCGGCCGGCATCGTGCTGTGCCCGGAGGACCGCAAGGAACAAGGCATCCTGGCCACCGCCTCGGTGGCGGAGAACATCAACATCAGTGTGCGCCGCCACGACCTGCTGGGCGGCCTGTTCCTGCGCCACAAGCGCGAAGCGGCGCTGGCCGAGGAGTTCATCGCCCGCCTGCGCATCAAGACCCCCAACCGCCAGCAGGAAATCCGCCTGCTCTCCGGCGGCAACCAGCAGAAAGTGATCCTGGCGCGCTGGCTGGCCGAACCCGGCCTCAAGGTGCTGATCCTCGACGAGCCCACGCGCGGCATCGACGTCGGCGCCAAGAACGATATCTACCGCATCATCCACGAAGTCGCGCAGCGCGGCTGCTGCGTGATCGTGGTGTCGAGCGAGCTGCCGGAAGTGCTGGGCATCTCGGACCGCGTGATCGTCATGCGCGAAGGCCTAATCTGCGGCGAACTGTCGCGCGCCGACGCCAGCGAGACCGAGGTGCTGCGCCTGGCGCTGCCCGATTCGATCGCGCCCGTCCCCCACATTGAAACGCCCGCACTTCCCACCCGGAGCATCGCATGAACGTCTCGCAATTGAATCCCGCCGCCAAGCCCGCGGTGTCCCAGGCCCAGCGCCAATGGCTGGTTGAGTACAGCATGCCGCTGGCTTACGTGGTGCTGTTCGCGGTGCTGGCCGTCACCGTCGAGAACTTTTTCTCGCTGACCAATGTGGTCGGCCTGATGCTGTCAGTGGCGCAGATCGGCATGGTCGCCTGCACCATGATGCTGTGCCTCGCCTCGCGCGATTTCGACCTGTCGGTCGGCTCCACCATCGCCTTCGCCGGCGTGCTGGGCGCGATCGTGCTGGAACAAAGCGGCAGCGTGCTGCTGGCGGTGGGCGCGGGCCTGGTTGCCGGCGCGCTGATCGGCGCCCTGAACGGCGTACTGATCGCCTACCTGCGCGTGAACGCGCTGATCGCCACGCTGGCGACCATGCTGATGGTGCGCGGCCTGGCCTTCATCGTCTCCAAGGGCCAGGCGGTCGGCATCAGCAACGACGCCTTCATCAACTTCGGCGACAGCCGCATCTTCGGCCTGCCGTTGCCGGTGCTGGTGTGCGCCTGCTGCTTCCTGGTGTTCGGGGTGCTGCTGAACCAGACCGTGTTCGGCCGCAACACCTTGGCCATCGGCGGCAATCCGGAAGCGGCGCGCCTGGCCGGCGTGCGCGTCGAGCGGCTGCGGGTGTGGATCTTCCTGCTGCAAGGCCTGGTCACCGCGATGGCGGGCCTGATCCTGGCCTCGCGCATCACCAGCGGCCAGCCGAATGCGGCGCAGGGGTTTGAACTGGATGTGATTTCGGCCTGCGTGCTGGGCGGCGTGTCGCTCCAGGGCGGCAAGGCGCGCATGTTCGGCGTGTTGATCGGGGTGCTGATCATGGGGACGGTAGAAAACGTCATGAACCTGCTCGACGTCGACGCCTTCTACCAGTATCTGATGCGCGGCGTGATCCTGCTCGCCGCGGTGCTGCTGGACCAGCTGAAGACCCGCGGCGAGCGCCGCTAACCCCGCCCCCCTGGGGTCGGACCCCGGATGGGGTCCGCCCCCTATCGCCAGCTGCGGGGTTAGGAGGCCACGCCCACCAACTGCACGCCGGTGCTGCCGCCCGCGATGGACGCGGCCAGCAGATCGGCAAAGGTGTGCATGCGGTCCACCGTCCACGTGGCAGCCATGTCGTACGGGCTGCTGCCGTGGTCGGCGTGGGCCACCAGATCGGCGAAGCTGATCGCGGCCACCTGCTTGCCGCCGGCGTCGACCAGGTCCAGCTCGCTGATGTTGACCTTGGCATAGTCGGACACCGTGAACTGCGCGTAGGACTTGCCGCCGTCGACATAGTTGACGACCAGGTCGGAGCCGTCGATGTTGGCCTTGACGTGATCGGCGGCGATGGCGACGCTGCTGAACAGCTTGTTGCCGGTGAACTTGAGGATGTCGTTGCCGCCAGCCACTTCATGCACCGTATCCTTGCCGTCGCCCATCGACATCACATAGGTGTCCTTGCCCGCGCCGCCGTACAGCGCGTCGTTGCCCATGCCGCTGTACAGGGTGTCGTCGCCGGCGCCGCCGAACAGGCGGTTGTTGCCGGCGTACTTGTAGCCCAAGGTGTAGGCCAACATGCTGGCGATGAAGAAGTCGGCGCCCTGGAAGTCGCTCAGGTGCAGGTTGATGCCCAGGTATTTGCCCAGCCAGTTCACGCCGTCGCCGCTGGCGTTGGAGGCTGTCTTCAAGGCGCTTGCCGTCCAGTCCTTGGCATCGGCCAGGGCCGTGCCGATGTCGGCGTCGGCCACGTAGTTGACGCCGCTGTTGATGGCGTTCACCGCCGTGGCCAGGCCGCTCTTGCCGGTATCGAGCGCGGCCTTGAGCGGCGTGGCGACGTCGATGCCGGAGGTGGACAGGCCGGTGGTGCCGGCGATGCCGGCCAGCGCGTCCTTGCCGACCGTGTTGAGGCCGTCGGCCAGCTTGCCGCCGCTGGCGGTCGCCTTGGCCAGCTCGGCCTTGATGCTGTCGGCCACGCCGCTCCAACCCTTGCTGATCTCGTCGGTGAAGCTGGTGTTCAGGTACTTGGTGATGGCGTCGAAGCCCTTGCCGGCGTCGGTCCAGGCCGCGTTCAGGGCGTTGGCCTTGCCCACCAGCAGGTGGTCGATCACGCCCCAGCCCAGGCCCATCATGGTGTCGTTGCCGTTGCCGCCGCCGACATAGCTGCCGGCATTGGTGGCGAAGATGGTGTCGTCGCCGGCGCCGCCGACGATCACATTGCCCACCAGGTTGAGCTTGCCCAGGTCGCCCTTGGCCAGTGCGCCGTACTGCGAGCGGATGAAGTTGGCGTTCATCGCCGCGCCCACCCAGTCGCCGGCCGACTCGTAGTCGTTTTCGACGATGGCTTCGGCCGCGTTGAACACGGTGATCTCGGCCAGGCCGATGATGGTGTCGTTGCCGGCGCCGCCGATGGCGACGTTGTTCTGGCCGGACGAGACGATCAGGTCGTTGCCGTTGCCGCCCATGCCGATGGTGGTGGTGCCGGCCAGGATCATGGTGTCGTTGCCGTCGCCGGCGTGCACGAAGTTCATGCCGGTGTCGATGCTGACCTTGGTCGAGCTGGTGGTCTGCGCCGAGTCCGATCCCTCCACCGCCTCGGTGGTCGTGCTGGCGTAGCTGAGCTTGCTGCCGCTGTTGAGCACGACCAGGAAGTCGTCGCCCGCGTCGGCCAGCACCACGTTGTGGTCGCCGTAGACCACGGCCGTGTCGTTGCCGGCGCCGGTCCAGCCGACGTTGAGCTGGGTGCTGCCGGTGGTGGTGCTGCTGGTGGTCTGGTTCGTGCCTTCGGCTTCGTTGGTGGTGGTGCTGGTGTTGCCGCCGCCGTAGCTGACCATCACCAGCACGTCCTTGCCGCTGCCGCCGATGACGCCGTTGTCCTTGCCGAGCACGGTTTCGACGTTGTTGCCGTCGCCGGCCACGATCAGGTTGCCGTTGACGTTGAACGACTTGGACACCGTGCCGAAGGCCAGCGCGGTGAGCACGTCGTCGCCGCTGCCGCCTTCGATCAGGTTGCCCTTGCCCAGCGCGGTCACGACGTTGTTGCCGCCGCCGGCCGACACCACGTTGTAGGTGCCGACCACGGTGACGACGTCGTTGCCGGCGCCGGTGACGATGCCGGACTTGCTGCCGATGGCGCTGACCACGTCGTTGCCGGCGCCGGTGGCCACCAGGTTGTTCACGCCCAGCGCGGTGGCGACGGTGTCGGCGCTGCCCCCGACCAGCACGTTGTTCTTGCCGAAGGCCGTCATCACGTCGTGGCCGCTCTGGCTGGACGCCAGGCCCGACAGGCCGGCCTTGGCCACCAGGTCGGTGGCGGCCACGCCGGAGGCCAGCGAATCGACCAGGCCGACGGCGGTCGCGCCGATTTCCGCGTAGTTGCCGCTGGCCAGCAGGTTGTTGGCGCCCACGGCGGTGATGGTGTCGGCGCCGGCGTCGCCCCACACCACGTTGCGCGCGCCGAACACGGTGACCGTGTCGTTGCCGCTGCCACTCCACACCACGTTGTTGGCGCCGATGCCGGTGACGACATCGTTGCCGCCGCCGGTGTAGACCACGTTGGTGGAACCGATGGCGCTGACCACGTCGTTGCCGTCGCCGTGAGCGACGTTGCTGCCGATAAAGGAGGCCACGGCCTTGGTGGCGCCGCCGGCCGCGCTGCCCAGCTTGGCGGTGACGTCGGCCAGGCCGCCGCCCAGGCCGGTCACGATGACGTTGACCGAGCCGGCCGCCGTCACCACGTTGTTGCCGGCCGTGTTGACGACGATGTTGTTGCCGCCCAGCGCGGTGGTGACGTTGTCGCCGCCGTTGGCCAGCACGATGTTGTTGCCGCCGGCCGCCGTGACCACGTCCTTGCCGGCGCCGGTGTAGATGACGTTGTTGCCGCCCACGGCCACCACGACGTCGTTGCCGGCGCCGCTGTTGAGGGCGGAGGCCAGCTTGGCGCTGGCGTTGTTGATGGCGGTGGCGGCCGCCTTGTTCGGCATGGCGTCGGCCAGCACCTTCCCCAGCCCGCCGGTGGCGGCCTTGACCATGCCGCCCAGTTCGGTCAGCACGACGTTGGCGCCGCCCAGCGCGACCACGGTGCCGCCGCCGACGGTGCTGGCGACCAGGTTGGCGCCGCCCACGCCGACCAGCGTGTTGCCGCTGCCGTTGGCCAGCAGCACGTTGTTGACGCCCACCGCCACTTCGGTGTTGCCGCCCTGGTTGCTGACCAGCGCGTTGCTGTCGCCCAGCGCGGCCACCTTGTTGCCGGCGCCGCCGGTGTAGGCGATGTTGAGCAGGCCGCCCAGCACGATGTTGCTGCCGCCGCCGTCGTCGATCACCACGTTGGCGCCGCCGCCGGCGACGATGTTGTCCTTGCCGTCGCCGGCGGTGACGCCGTTGGCGCCGCCCAGCGCGAGCACCGCGTCGTTGCCGCTGCCGGCGTTGATGACGTTGGCGCCGCCCACGGCCTGGATCTTGTCGTTGCCGGCGCCGGTGCCGATGAGGTTGGCGCCGCCGGCGGCCGCGACCGTGTCCGCCCCCGAGCCCGAGGTCAGCACGTTGGCCGCGCCGTTCAAGGTGATGTTGTTGTTGCCGTTGCCGGCCTTGACCTCGTTGGCGCCGCCGTTGGCCTTGATGGTGTCGTCGCCGCCGCCGGCGGTGAGGTGGTTGTTGCCGCCGTCGGCCGTCACCGTGTTGCTGCCCTCGCCGGCGTCGATCACATTGCTGGCCGCCTTGACGGTGATGCGGTCGTCGCCGCCGCCGGTGTTGATGACGTTGCTGGCGCCGTCGGCCGTGACGGAGTCGGCGTCCTTGCCGGTGTTGATGACGTTGGAGGCGCCGCCGGCGTTGATGACGTTCCGGCCGTCGCCCGCGTTGACCTTGTTGGCGCCGCCGTTGACGGTGATGTTGTCGTTGCCGCCGTCGGTGCTGACGGTGTTGGCGCCGCCGTTGGCGCTGACGGTGTTGTCGCCGCCGTCGAGGTCGATGCTGTTCCAGCCGCCGTTGGCCGTCACGCGGTCGCTGCCGTTGCCGGCGGTGATCTCGTTGTAGGCGCTGTTGATCGACAGCGAATTGTTGCCGTCGCCGAGGTCGACGTCGGCCGCCGCGCCGGCCGACACGGTCACCGTGTCGTTGCCGGCGCCGCCGGTGATCTTGTTGTAGACGCCGACTTCGACGCGGATGGTGTCGTCGCCGTTGCCGCCGTCGATGCGGTTGTAGCCGCCCACCCGCACCACGATGGTGTCGTTGCCGTCGTCGCCGTACAGGTTGTTGTAGGCGCCGGCCGTGACGGTGATGGTGTCGTTGCCGCCGTCGCCGTGGATGATGTTGGCGCCCAGCGAGTTGGCCGTGTAGTTGTTGTCGCCGTTGCCCAGGCTTTTCTTGGTGTAGCCCAGCTCGCTGATCTTCCTGGCCGCCGCGGCGATGTCGTTGCCGACCGCATCGAAGGCGTCGCCGATGCCGTTCAGGTCGCCGCCGATGTCCTTGACGGTGTCGCCGACCTTGTCGACCGCTTTGGTGATCGGTTTCACCACATTTTTCTTTAACCACTTGCCGATACTCATCTTTACCCCTTGTTATGGATTGGTACACTTGCATTAAATCAAGGGAAAATGACAGCTTGGCAAACAGAACGATTACAAAGCTGTAATCAAGGGCCGGGATTGACGGCTGCCGGGCCAGCCCCGACAATGCCGCCATGAAAGCGCTTTTAGTAGAAGATGAACAACGAATTGCCAGTTTTGTGTGCAGCGGCCTGCGGGAACACGGCTTCCTGGTCGACCATTGCGAAGATGGCAACCTCGGCTATGACTACGCGCTGGCCCGCGACTACGACGTAGTGTTGCTGGACGTGATGGTGCCGGGCCGCGACGGCCTGTCCATCCTCAAGGCCATGCGGCGCGAGGGGCGCAACGTGCCCGTCATCCTGCTGACCGCCCGCAACGAACTGGACGACCGACTGACCGGCCTCAACCTGGGCGCCGACGATTACCTGGCCAAGCCCTTCTATGTGGAGGAGCTGGTGGCGCGCATCCACGCCCTGCTGCGGCGGGTCAGCGGCGAACGGCAGAACGTGCTGACCCTGGGAGCGCTGCGGCTGGACCGTCTGAGCCGGGTGGCCGAGGTGGACGGCCGCGCCGCCGAGCTGACCGCGCGCGAAATCAACCTGCTGGAATACCTGATGCGCTCGCCGGGACGGGTCAGCACCCGCACCCAGATCCTGGAGCATGTGTGGGGCTACGACTTCGAGCCGCAGACCAATATGGTGGACGTTTGCATCCAGCGCCTGCGCAAGAAGCTGGAGCTGCCCGACAGCGTGGCGATCGAGGCCGTGCGCGGCGTCGGCTACCGGCTGCGCAAGCCGGACGGCCCGGCGTGAGGGCGCGCTGGCCGCGGCTGCGCTCGTTCCGGCTGCGCATCGCCCTCGGCTCCACCCTCACCGCGCTGGCCGCCATCCTGCTGCTGTATGCGATGGCCAGCTACACCATCATCCACCGGCGCGCCGCCATCATCGACCACATGTTGTCGGCCCACCTGGCCGGGCCCGGCTTCCAGGCCACGCCGCAGGCGCTGTGGCCGGCCACGGACGCCCAGCTCAACGCCAGCTTCGGCGGCTTCGCGCCGCCCGACAGCGCGCCGCTGGCGCACGCCCTGTTGCTGGTGGAAGACGCCGGCCACGGCCCGCAGTACCGCAGCCCGGCCTGGCAGCGCGTGTTCGGCGACGCCAGCCTGCCGCGCGGCCCCGGCCTGCACACCGTCGAAGGCGGCGGCCAGAGCTGGCGCATCGGCAGCGCCGTGCACGGCTCGGTCACGATCTGGGTGGCGGTCAACCGCAGCCTGTCGGACGCCCAGGTGCGCGCCAGCCTGCTGCGTTTCGCGGTCGCCATCGGCGTGCTGGCCATGGCCATGGGCGCGCTGGCCTGGTATCTGGCCGGGCGCGCGATGCGGCCGGTGGAGCACCTGACCGGCGTCATGGTGCGGCTCACCGCGAGCGAGCTGGACCAGCGGGTCTCGGCCGCCGAGGAAGACCTGGAATTCGCCCAGATGGTCAGCGTGTTCAACGCCATGCTGGACCGCCTGCAGCGCAGCTTCCTGCAGGCGGCGCGCTTTTCCGGCGACGCCGCCCATGAACTGAGGACGCCGCTGACCATCCTGCAGGGCGAGCTGGAGCGCAGCTTCGCCCAGGCCGGGACCGCAGCCGCAGCCGATCCGGTGCTGGAACAGGGCCTGGCCAATATGCTTGACGAAGTGCGGCGGCTCGACAGCATCGTGCGCAAGCTGCTGCTGGCGCGGGCCGACGCCGGCCAGCTGGCCATACCCCTGTGTCCGGTCGACCTGCGGCCGACGCTGGAGGAACTGGCCGAGGACATCGGCCTGCTCGACGACGGGCGCCAGGTGCGCCTGACCCTGCCCGAACACATCGCCGTGCGCGGCGACGCCGAGCTGCTGTGCCAGGTGTTGCAAAACCTGGTCAGCAACGCCATCAAATACGGCTTGCCGGGCGGCTGGATCGCGCTGTCGGCCCGGCGCAAGGGCGAGCAGTGGCGCATCGACGTCGGCAACGCATCGCACGGCATCGCGCCCGAACACCGGCACCGGCTGTTCGACCGCTTCTACCGCGCCGACCAGGCCCACCAGCGCCGGGTGCCGGGCGTCGGGCTGGGCCTGTCGCTGGCGCGCGACATCGCCATGGCCCACGGCGGCAGCCTGGCGCTGGCCGAGGCCGAGCCGGGCCAGGTGCGTTTCCGCCTGAGCTTGCCCGCCGCCTGAGCCGCCGCCGTCACGCCGGCGCCGGCGCGCTGTCGGCCAGCTGGGCACGCAAGTCCCGGCCATCGCCGATCATGCCGGACGCTTCCAGCACGCCGTCATGGCCGACCATCAGGTAGGCCGGCGAGGCCAGCATGGCGTTCAGCAGCCGATAGTCGCGCCGCGTCACCCGCAGCACCCGCGACAGCGGCAAGGCGCCGCCGAGGAACTGGCGCAAGCGCCAGGCCGGCTCAGGGCTGACGATCCAGATCGCCAACCCTGCCTGCTCGGCCGGCGCAACCACCGGCGCCAGCAGCGCGCGCAATGCCGGTGCCAGGCCGAACAGGCTGGCCAAACTGGCGCCGACGCCGGCCGTGTCGCGCAGCCTGGCGCTGGCGGCGACCAGCATCAGGAGCGTGACGAAGTAGCGCAGGATCTCGCCCAGGAATTGGTCGACGTTCATCGCGGCTAGCGCTCCACAGTCCAGTTATACGAGTGATAGCTGGAGATCGGCCGGCTGTTTCCAGCGTAGCCATGGTAGGAGCCCGCAGAAACGTTGCCAACTTCAATATCAAATAAAAAAACATTTGATTTAAGGCACACATCTGCGTCATTTTTCTCTTTATTTATGCACACGGAAGCCTTGCGCCTTGAAATACGGCAGGGTCGTCCCTATAATTGGCACTCGTTCCAAGGGAGTGCTAACAGCGCTCTCGGCCAAACTTTCCGCCTCAGCAACCTTGTTGGTGTGGCAACAAACTGTTCCATTGTTAATTTAAGGAGTTTTGTATGAACCTTCGCCCTTTGAACGATCGCGTAATCGTCAAACGCCTCGACCAGGAAACCAAAACTGCGTCCGGCCTGATCATCCCTGATGCGGCCGCTGAAAAACCGGATCAAGGCGAAGTACTCGCCGTCGGCAATGGCAAGATTCTGGAAGATGGCAAAGTCCGTCCGCTGGATGTCAAGGTAGGCGACCGCGTCCTGTTCGGCAAATACGCCGGCCAAACCGTCAAAGTCGACGGACAGGAACTGATGGTCATGCGCGAAGAAGACATCATGGCGATCGTCGTCAAGTAATTGACACGCACGTTCGCAATCGTACTCACCTAATTCTGGAGAAACAACATGGCAGCTAAAGAAGTAATTTTCGGCGACGCAGCGCGCGCCAAAATGGTTGAAGGCGTCAACATCCTGGCCAACGCAGTCAAAGTGACCCTGGGCCCTAAAGGCCGCAACGTGGTGCTGGAACGTTCGTTCGGCGCCCCTACCGTCACCAAGGACGGCGTATCGGTCGCTAAAGAAGTCGAACTGAAAGACAAGCTGCAGAACATGGGCGCGCAGATGGTCAAGGAAGTTGCTTCCCGCACCAGCGACAACGCCGGCGACGGCACCACCACCGCGACCGTGCTGGCGCAAGCCATCGTGCGCGAAGGCATGAAGTTCGTTGCCGCCGGCATGAACCCGATGGACCTGAAGCGCGGCATCGACAAGGCAGTTGCTGCCACCGTCGAGCAGATCGCCATCCTGGCCCGTCCTTGCACCACCACCAAGGAAATCGCCCAGGTCGGCGCGATCTCGGCCAACTCGGACTACTCGATCGGCGAGCGCATCGCTGAAGCGATGGAAAAAGTCGGTAAGGAAGGCGTCATCACCGTGGAAGACGGCAAGTCGCTGAACGACGAGCTGGACATCGTTGAAGGCATGCAGTTCGACCGCGGCTACCTGTCGCCATACTTCATCAACAACCAAGAGAAGCAAGTCGCGATCCTGGACAATCCATTCGTCCTGCTGTGCGACAAGAAGATCTCGAACATCCGCGATCTGCTGCCGGTACTGGAACAAGTCGCTAAAGCCGGCCGTCCACTGCTGATCATCGCCGAAGACATCGAAGGCGAAGCACTGGCGACCCTGGTGGTGAACAACATCCGCGGCATCCTGAAAACCTGCGCAGTCAAAGCCCCAGGCTTCGGCGACCGTCGCAAGGCCATGCTGGAAGACATCGCGATCCTGACCGGCGGTCAAGTGGTTGCTGAAGAAGTCGGCATGACCCTGGAAAAAATCACGCTGGAAGAGCTGGGCCAGGCCAAGCGCATCGAAATCGGCAAGGAAAACACCATCGTCATCGACGGTGCCGGCCAGGCTGAATCGATTGAAGGCCGCGTCAAGCAAATCCGCGTGCAAATCGAAGAAGCGACCTCGGACTACGACCGTGAAAAACTGCAAGAGCGCGTGGCCAAGCTGGCCGGTGGCGTTGCAGTGATCAAAGTCGGTGCAGCCACCGAAGTTGAAATGAAAGAAAAGAAAGCCCGCGTTGAGGATGCACTGCACGCCACCCGCGCTGCCGTGGAAGAAGGCATCGTTCCTGGCGGCGGCGTAGCCCTGCTGCGCGCTCGTGCTTCGATCACCGTCAAAGGCGACAACCCGGACCAGGACGCAGGCATCAAGATCGTTCTGCGCGCCATGGAAGAGCCACTGCGCATGATCGTGCAAAACGCCGGCGAAGAAGCTTCGGTGGTGGTTGCTGCGGTTCTGGCTGGCAAAGGTAACTACGGTTACAACGCCGCCAACGGCACCTACGGCGACATGGTCGAAATGGGCGTTCTGGATCCCGCCAAAGTCACCCGTTCGGCACTGCAAAACGCAGCATCGATCGCTGGCCTGATGCTGACCACCGACTGCATGATCGCTGAAATCAGCGAAGACAAAGCAGCCGGCGGCATGGGCGGCATGGGTGGTATGGGCGGCATGGGCGGCATGGACGGCATGATGTAATTGCCGGCATAAGCCTCGCTGTACAGAAAAGCCAGCTTCTTCGGAAGCTGGCTTTTTTTCGTCCATCGTTGCCGTTGCGGCTGCACGATTGAAAAGTTAAGATTGATCTAAAGGCAATCCCTGCCTACAATCGACGTTCCTCAACTTTCCTCAGACGGGACCGCCATGCGTGCTTATCGCCTTCTTCCATTGCTGCTGTGTGCCGGCCTCGCCCAGGCCCAGAAGATGCCGGCGCAGGACACCGTCAAGAACGGCAAGGATCATCCGCTGCTGTCGCGCTTTGAAGGGTCGAAGATGGTCGGCTACGGGCTCAAGGAATTCGACGAGGTGATGCTGCCAGCCGGTAAGCGTGGCGAGAACAAGGGCGGCCAGATGGCGTTCGACAGCACGCTGCTGTTGGAAGGAAAATACACCCGCATGGCCTACAACTTTCCGCCCGAACGCTCGGCGCTGGAGGTGATGCGCAACTACCAGGCGGCGCTGGAAAAAGCCGGCCTGAAAACCGTGTTCGCCTGCGCCAAGGAAACCTGCGGCAAGGGCTTCGGCGAATTCTTCCTCGACAAACGCGTCGGCGATCATTTCATCCAGGGCGGCGAAGCCAGCTGGGAGCCATTCAACTACGGCCGCAACGACGAGCGCTACCTGCTGGCCAAAGGCACGCGCCCGGACGGCTCGCTGGTCCACGTGGGCGTGTATTCGGTGGCGCCGGTGCAGGACAAGCTGGGCGGCGTCTACGTCGAGATCGTCGAAGCCAAGGCGATGGAGGGCGGCAAGGTGTCGGTCAACCTGAACGCGGCCGACATGGCCAAGGGCATCGCGGCCGATGGCAAGGTGGCCGTGTACGGCGTCTTCTTCGACACCGACAAGACCGATGTCAAGCCGGAATCCAAGGCCGCGCTGGCCGAGATGGCCAAGCTGCTGCAACAGGATGGCAAGCTGAAGCTGTACGTGGTCGGCCACACCGACAACCAGGGCGCGCTGGCGCACAACCTGGAGCTGTCGCAGAAGCGGGCGGAGTCGGTGGTCAAGGTGCTGGCGACGGATTACAAGGTCGATGCCAAGCGGCTGAGCGCCAAGGGCGTGGCCTCGTACGCGCCGGCGGCCTCGAACGATGCGGAAGCCGGACGCGAAAAGAATCGCCGGGTCGAGCTGGTCAAGCAATAAGCCGTCTACGCGTCGCGATACTCCGCTTCCAGTTCCTCGCGGCGCGGGGTGTCGGCGATGTGCAGGATCAGCGTTTCGCGCAGCTCGTGCGCGGGGTGCGCGGCGCGGTGCCTGGCGTACCAGAACGCCTCGCTCAACTCTTCGTCCTCGTGCGCTGTGGTGATCAGCAACTGTTCGTCCGGCACATCTTCGTAGTTGACCGCTTCCAGGCTGGCGTCTTCGATCGCTTCACGCCAGGCCTCGCACTCCTTGCCCCACACCAGCGCCAGCGCGCAGCCGGACTCCACCAGCCAGCGGCTGGCTTCCCACATCGTCATCTCCGCCACGTCGGCCTCGACGACCACCACGGCTTTGAAGTGCGACAGGCCCTCCAGCGCGGGAAGATCGCTGTCTGGAGTGAGGTGTAAATAACGAATGGCTGGCTTCTGCATGATGGGACCATAAAAAACGAATCCCGGATTTTAACAGGGAGGAGCCGGCCCCTCCCCGCCTCATTGCTTAAAACGGATCCAGCGCGATGGTGAACTTGCCGCTCGCATCGAGCGCGCCCATCGTATAACCCTGCCAGCCGGGATAGGCCTGCGGCTCCCAGTAGAACACGCCCAGCCCATTCGAGCCCAGCGCCTTGGTCTTGGTCAGCAGATCGGCCAGCATGGCTTTGCTGGTGGCAGCCTGGGTCCAGTCCAGGCCCACTTCCGTCACCATCACCGGCTTGGCGTAGCGCGACACCATGTCCCACATATTGGTCGAGATCTTGTTGTTGTAGTTGGCCCAGTCCGACGCCGGCGGATAGTGCGACATGCCGATCACGTCCCACTTGGCGCCAGCGCCCTTGACGCCGTCGAAGAACCAGCGGAACACGGCGTTGTCGTAGCCGTTGGCCAGGTGCAGGATCACCTTGGCGTCGGGATAGACGGCCTTGGTGGCGTTGTAGCCGCTGTTGATCAGCCCGGCCAGGTTGGCGAAGCTGGTGGTCTTCCCTTCCGGCCACAGCATGCCGCTGTTGATCTCGTTGCCGACCTGTACCCACTCGACCGTGACGCCATTGGTCTTCAGGTAACTGAGGATGCCCTGCGTGTGGCTGTAGACGTCATTGTTGAGCTGCGCCAGCGTGTGGCTGGCCCAGGCGGCGGGCTTGGTCTGCTGGCCGGGATCGGCCCAGCCGTCGCTGTAGTGGAAGTCGATCAGGATGCGCTGGCCTTGCGCGGCGGCGCGCTTGGCCTTGTACAGCACGTCGGCGCCGTTGTTCCAGCCGCCGCTGGGGTTGACCCACACGCGCAGCCGGATCGAGTTCACCTGCAAGTTCTTCAACAACACAAACGGATCGGTCTTGACGCCGCTGCTGTTGTAGAACGAATAGCCGCTGGACTCCTGCTGGCTGACCCAGCCGACATCGGCGCCGTTGGCGAAGGTCGCGCACTGCGCGCCCAGGCTGAACGCCAGGCCGCAGAACGCGAACAGCAAATGCTTGAGCTTCATGATCTTGTCTCCAGTTTTTTATAGTTTGAATGACACCCACTGCCGACCACGTGTGCGCACCTCCCCCTGCCGCGTCGCGCGGCATCTGAAAAAAAACCAATGACGATGAGTGTGGCCGCTAGCCGAAGCGCGCGGCCGGCAGGCCGGCCACGTCCAGCCGCACGGCGAACAAGGCGCCGGTCAGCGGGAACTGCTGCAACTGCTCGGGCGTGTTGTCCTCGCGCGCGGTGGTGATGAACAGTGTCTTCAGGTCGGCGCCGCCGAAGGTGCACGAGGCCGGATTGCGCACCGGCACTGGAATGGTGTCGAGCAGTTCGCCGCCGGCCGAGTAGCGGCAGACGCGGCCGCCGCCCCACTGCGCGATCCAGACGCAGCCTTCGCTGTCGACCGTCATGCCGTCCGGCGAACCTTCGCCGTCGCCGAACTGGCGCCACAGGCGTGGCGCGCCCAGCGTGCCGTCGGCCGCCAGCGGATAGGCATAGGTGCGGCCTTCAAAGCTGTCGGTGTGGTACAGGGTGGCGCCGTCCAGGCTGAAGGCCGGGCCGTTGCAGATGTGGTAGCCCTGGTCGGCCACCGTCAGCGACAGGTCGGCATCCAGGCGGAACAGCAGGCCGATGGCCTGCGCGTAATCGGTGTTGTGCATGGAGCCGGCCCAGATGCGGCCGGCGCGGTCGGCCTTGGCGTCGTTCATGCGCAGGCCGCTGCCGGCCGGGAACGGACGCGCCAGGTATTCGATGCGCAACTCCGGCTCCAGCCACACGCGGGCGATGCCGTCGCGCAGGCCGGCCATGAAGCCGTCGCCGTCGCGGCGCGCGACCAGCCAGCAGATGTAGTCGGGCATGGCCCAGCTGTGGCGCTGGCCGCCGTCCACATCCAGCGCGTGCAGGATCTGGTTTTTCAGGTCGACGAAATACAGGCGGTTTTGCTCCGCCACCCACAGCGGGCCTTCGCCCAGCTGCGCGCCGGCTTCCCAGATACATTGCACGTCATGCTTGCTCATCAGTTTCACTCCGAGTGTCGAATCCGCCATCATACGGTCAAAGCGCGCCATTTGCTCACGTAGGCCGCTGCCCGCTGCCCCAGCTCATCCAGGCCGACGCCCGGCGTGTACAACTGGCCGCCGATGCCGAAGCCGGTGGCGCCGGCGCGCACCCAGCCCTCCATATTGTCGGGCGTGATGCCGCCGACCGGCCACATCGGCGTGCCGGCCGGCACCACGCTGTTGAACGCCTTCAGGCCGTTGTGGCCGACCATATCGGCCGGGAACAGTTTGAGCGCATGGGCGCCGGCGTCGAGCGCGGCGAACGCCTCGGTCGGCGTGGCGACGCCGGGGGCGCAGTACATGCCCAGTTCGGCGGCGCGGCTGATCACGGCCGGATTGCAGTTTGGCGAAACCAGCAGGCGTCCGCCCGCCTCATACACGGCCTCGACGTGGCCGACGTTGAGCATGGTGCCGCCGCCGACCAGCGTATCGGGCAGCCGTTCCTTGACCAGCGCGGCGATGCAGTCGAGGGCGCCGGGACGGTTGAGCGGCACTTCCAGCGCGCGGAAGCCGGCCTGGTGCAGCACCTTGCCGACCGCGACCGCCTCCGCGGGATTCAGGCCGCGCAGGATGGCGACCAGCGGTACGGCGGGGTGGGATGGAGTCATGTTCAAGCCTGGTGATGGAATTGGGAAATCGCGGCGCAATACACGCGATGGGGATCGAGCAGGTCGCACTGCAAGCCGAAGTGGCCGGCGGCCACGGCGTAGCGGGCGGCCAGCGCCGTCGAGCCGATGACGGTGATGCCGGTCGCGCCACCGCCCTCGGCCAGCGCGCGGGTGGTGGCGGCGAATTCGGCGCCGATCAGCAAGCCGCTCACCACGGCCGGCGCCTGCGCCTGCGGCGCGCTGCGCGAGACCACGCCGGCCCGCACGCGGAACAGGGTATTCGATAGCGGCTCGTTGAGGACGGCCTGCCGCAGGCCGATGGCGTAGCCCTCGGCATCCGAGGCGTCGCCGCCCATCATGGACGACAGGGTGCCGCGCGCCGACAGCATGGCGAACAGCTCGCCGGTCATGTAGGTCGACAGCGACTGGATCACGCCGTCGCGCAGCAGCACCCATTTGCTGTGGGTGCCCGGCAGCACCAGCCAGCCGTCGCGATGGCCGAGCGCCACCGCGCCCAGCAGCTGGGTCTCCTCGCCGCGCATGACGTCGACGGCGGCGCCGGCGCGGTAGCAATAGCCGGGCACGATGCGGCAGCGGCCGGTCCAGTCGGGGTCGCTCACCGGCGCCAGCTGCCGCGGCAGGCGCAGCAACGGCACCGCGCTGTCGAGGTAATCGACTTCCTGCCAGCCGGAGGCGCTGCCGACCATGCCGGACATGATCACCGGCACGTCGGCGGCTATGCCCATGGCGTCGAGCAGGCCGGCCAGCGAGTCGCCGAAACGCTCGCGGCCGCCGACCGCCAGCATGCCCTGGCCATCCTCGTGCTCGGCCAGGCAGGCGCCGTGTTGATCGATCAGATAGGCGCGACGGTTGCTCGTGCCCCAGTCTATGCCCAGTATATTTTTGTCCACCATATGCGATCCCTTTTACGACGCTGCCGCCATGGTACGAAAAAGACCGCCCCGCCTCCAATGAAATATCTCGCGGGAGTAATATCAAAATAGTATAGCCAAGGCCTGTTCAGGGCAGTAAAAGTTGCCCCTTGGATGCCTTTGGTTTAGTATGACCGCAACCAACAATCCAGGCATGCACGCATATGGCATCTCGCACCCCGTCCACCCGAAATCTGTTCATTGCAGGCGCCGTCGCCGGTGCGCTGCTGTTGGGCGGGGGTGTCTATTTCGCCACCATGAAGCCGGCCGAATCCCGGGTCATGCCGGCGATGGCCAAGACGCCGGCCAGCGCCAGCGCGTCGGCGTCGGCGTCGGCGTCGGCGTCGGCGTCGGCGTCGGCGTCCGCCAGCGCGACGGCAGCGCCGCGCGCGGCCGTCAACGTGGCGCCGTCGCATCCGGTCGAAGTCCAGCATCTGCGCAACAAGGAACAGGCCGCGGCGGCGCTGATGGCGCTGCCGGAACTGCAAGCCTGGTCGGCCATCGTGGAAAAGAATTCGGGTGGCAAATCGCACGGGGCGCTGATCGAGTACGACCCGGCCCCACGCAAGCTGAACGGCAAGAACTACTGGCAGTTCAGCTTTGTGGAAAACAGCAGCGATGCGGCGCAGCGCTGGGAAAGCTTCCTGGTCTCGTCGAGCGACGAGGAAATCCTGGTGGAAGACGCCAGCACCGACGAAGTCATCAGCCTGGCGCGCTGGCGCCGTGAAAAACACCCCGCCAAGCGCACCAGCATCGACGGCTAAGAAGTTGTTTCAAGATGAGCGCAGCTAGGCGCGGCCCCGAAGACAATGCGAATGCACGGCGAGGGACTGCAACGACGCTGCGGTCTTTTGGAAACAACTTCTAAGCCGCCGCCCGCACCGGCGCGGCCTTGGCGGCTGCGCCCACCTGCCCTATCCACCAGACCGAGAACAGGGTCAGGCCGGCTGCGATCCAGCCGTTCAGGCCGTAGCCGACGATATGGCCGGCCGCATCGGTGTGCAGCATCAATCCCCCCAGCAGCGCGCCGACGCCGCTGCCCACCTGCTGGATCGCCGAGTTGGAGCTGAGAAAGGCGCCGCGCTTGGCAGGCTCCGGCACCGTCGTCATCAAGGCCTGCATCGGAATATTGCGGCCCGACAGAGCCATCATGAAGAACGGGAAGAACAGGATCACCGCCGCCAGCGGGATCGCCGGCATGTGGGTCATGAACATGATGGGCAGGATGGAGAACAGCGCGATATAGCGGTACACCTGCTGGGCGCCGACCCGGTCCGACCATTTGCCTATCCTGCGCGCGCTGAACAGCGTGGCCACGCCGCCTGCCAGGTAGACAAAGGTGATCTCCGCCGGCTGCACGCCGATGTTCTCCACCAGCACCGGCGAAATGAAGGGGATCACCAGCATGCCCGTCAGCATGTTCACGCCCGACAGCAGGAAGGCTTTCAGATGGCCGCGCACGCGGTACAGGCCGATCAGATTGGGCAGCACCTCGGACAGCGGCACGCGGCGCGTCAAATGGCCGTCCAGCGCCGGCAGCACGCGCCAGGCGGCGAACCAGATCAGCAGCGAAAACACCACCAGCAGATAGAACGGCGAGGCCCAGCCGAAGTGCGCGGCCAGCATCACGCCGGTCGGCACGCCGGCCACGGCGGCCAGGCTGAACGAAGTCATCACGATGCCGGTGGCCGCGCCGCGGCGGTCGGGCGGGATCAGGTCGCCGATGATGGCCATGATGATGGAGGCCAGCACGCCGCCGGTCACGCCGGCAAAGGCGCGCGACAGCACCAGCAGGTGGAAGTTGGGCGCCAGCGCGCAGGCCAGGTTCGACAGGGTGAACAGCGCGAACATCGCCAGCAGCAGACGCTTGCGGTCGAAGCGGTCGATATACATGGAGGCCAGCAGGCCGGACAGGCCGGCGCACCAGGCGTAGGCCGACACCGCGCCCGACACGGCGGCCGGCCCGATGGAAAAGGCGCGCATCAGTTGCGGCGCCAGCGGCATCATCACCATGAAGTCCATGATGACGGTGAACTGGGTCAGCGCCAACAGCCAGAGCACGATACGCTCGCGCGCCGGCGGCAGCGGGATGGTTATTGTTGTCATGTTTGGTCCGGTTAAATTAGTCCAGTTGCTTCACTTCGCTGACGGCGCGCTGCAGGATGGCGCGGATCTGGGCGGCGCGCTGGTCGCTGGCGCCGGGGCCGTGGGCTTTGTCGATCACGGCGGCCTTCAGCTCGTGCATCATCATGCGCAGATCGACGCGTCCCTCGGACGGCTCGCCCAGGCGCGCCAGGATGACGTCGACGAACTGGCGGTTCTCGGCCAGGAAAGCCTCGCCTTCGGGCGTGATGGTGTGCAGCTTCTTGTTGCCGTCGGCCATGGCCGAGACATGCCCCATGTCGAGCAGCAGCGACAGCAGCGGGTAGATGGCGCCGGGGCTGGGCGTGTAGCCGCCGCCGGACAGCTGTTCGAGCTCCTTGATGATCTCGTAGCCGTGGCGCGGCTTTTCAGCGATCAGGTGCAGCACGACATAGCGCATGGCGCCGGCGTCGAACATTTTCGGACCACGGCCGCGGCCGCCGCCGCCGCCGCCGCGATGGTGGTGATGGTCGCCGTGCATGGCGTGATGGCGGTGTTGGTGATGTAAAAATCTAAACATTTTGGGACTCCTTACGATATAACAAGTTAAGATATAACTTATTGAGATATATCTTAACTTGTTTACGGAAGAGTTCAAGGACTTTTTTTATATAATTTACGCTTGACCTACACGCCACGTCAGAGTTCACGATGCTGCCATGCTCACAGTAAAACAACTTTCCAAGCTGACCGGCGTCACCACCCGGACCCTGCACTACTACGACGAGATCGGCTTGTTGAAGCCATCGCGCGTCGGCGCCAACGGTTATCGCTATTACGGCGAGGCGGCGCAGTTGCGCTTGCAGCAGATCCTGTTCTACCGGGAGCTGGACGTGCCGCTGGCGGAGATCCGCAAGCTGATGGAGCGCGACGATTTCGACGTCATGGCCGCCCTGCTCAGTCACAAGGAAGCGTTGCGCAAGCAGGCCGAAAGGCTGCAAGGCCTGATCGCGACCGTGGACAACACCATCCTCCACCTACAAGGGAAGCAGATCATGAACAGCGAAGGTTTATTTTCCGGCTTGAACCAGCCGCAGCAACAGGCGTACGCCAAGGAAGCGGAACAGCGCTACGACGCCGCAACGGTAAGGGCGTCCACCAAACAATGGAGCGCCTACAGCAAGGCCAAGCAGGACGCCATCATGGCCGAAGGGAATACGGTTTATACCGATTTGGTCGCGGCCATGCCGCAGGGAGCGGACAGCGCGGCGGCGCAGGCGATCGTGCAGCGCTGGCGCGATCACCTGGAGTATTTCTGGGTGCCGCAGGTGGAACAGTTGACCAGCCTGGCCGCCACCTATTCTGAAGACCCGCGCTTCAAAGCCAACTTCGACAAGCTCCACCCCGGGCTGGCGACGTTCATGCTGCACGCGGTGCGGCACTACGTCGCGCAGCTGCGGACTTAAAATCGTCATTCCCGCGCAGGCGGGAATCCATGCTGAGCTAACTGAGCCAACGTTCCATGGGTTCCCGCCTGCGCGGGAACGACGGGGTTGGGTTAACTGTCGAGGTGGGAAATCAGCAGGCGGCGGTTGTCGTCGCCGCCGCCGGCGGTCTTGTGCTCGACCACCAGGCGCGAGTTCTGCGTGTCCAGCGAGATGCCCACCGACAGGATGTCGATCAGCAGCAGTTGCAGGATGCGCGAGATCATCGACAGGAAGGTCGTGCTGTCCTCGCTGTGGTCGACCGCCAGGCAGACGCTGGCTTTCTTGGCCAGCGGCGAGTTGCTCGACGTGATGGCGATGACGTCCGCCCCCGCCGCCCGCGCCGCATCAACCGCCGCCAGCAGATCCGGCAACTTGCCGGAATTGGAGATGGCAATCACCACGTCGCCCGGATTCAACAGTTCGGCCGCCAGGGTCAGCAGGTGCGAGTCGCCATACGCCGAGGTCGGAATGCGGAAGCGGAAGAACTTGTGCTGGCCGTCCAGCGCCACCACGCGCGAATTGCCCATCGCGTAGAACTCGACCCGCTTGGCCTTGGCCACCAGCGCGATCGCCTTGTCCAGCGAACGCACGTCGAGCTGGTCGCGGAATTTCAGGATCGCGGAAACGGTATTATCGATAACCTTGGCGCTCAGGTCGTGCGTGCTGTCGCTGACGCGCACCTGGCTGTGGCGCACCGGAATCGCGCCGGTCAGGCTGCTGGCGAACTTCAACTTGAAATCGGCCAGGCCGAGGAAACCCAGCGAACGGCAGAAACGGATCACGGTCGGCTGGCTCACTTCGGCCAGGCGCGCGATGTCGGCGATCGGCTCGTTGAGCACCAGGCGCGGCTGCTCCAGCACCAGCTGCGCCACGCGCTGTTCGGCCGGCGTCAACTCGTGCTGCAGGTGCTGCACGCGCTCCATCAGCGTGTTGGCGCCGCTGCGTCCGCGCAGGTGCTCGGACAAGATCGTCGCCACGCCATAGAAGGCCGGATTCGGCGTGGTGATCACATAGGTCGGAATCTCCGACAGGTAGCTGGTGAAACGGCCCTTGGCCTCGAAGCGCGTGCGGAACGGCGACGAGGCGAACCACTCGCCCATGCGCGGCACGATGCCGCCGCCGATGAACATGCCGCCGAACGCGCCCAGGGTCACGGCCAGGTTGGCGGTGGCGCCGCCCAGCATGGCGCAGAAGCATTCCAGCACCTCCAGGCACAACGGGTCCTTGTCGGTCAGCGCGCCGGCCATGATCTCCTGCGAGCTCAGGTCGCGCACCTGGCGGCCGTTGCGCTTGGCGATGGCGCGGTAGATGATCTCCATGCCGGGGCCGGAGATCAGGCGCTCGGTCGAGACGTGCGACCAGGTCTGCCAGGCGTACTGCAAAATCGAATATTCGCGCTCGTCGGCCGGCGCGAAGTTGGTGTGGCCGCCTTCCGATCCCAGCGTGACGAAGCCGTCGACGGTCGGTATCACGCCCGACACGCCCAGGCCGGTGCCCGGCCCCAGCACGCCGATGACGGAATTGGAGGCCGGCTTGCCGCCGCCCACCTGCATCAGGTCGGCCGGCTTCAAACCCGGCAGCGACATCGCCAGCGCGGTGAAGTCGTTCACCACCAGCAGCGTGTGCAGGCCCAGCGCGCGGCGCACTGCGTCGGTGGAGAATTCCCAGTCGCGGTTGGTCATGCGCACATGGTCGCCGCTGACCGGATTGGCCACCGCCAGCGCCGCGTGGTTCAGCGTGATATCGGCATGGTCCGACAGGTAGGAGCGCAGCATCGCCACGATGTCGGTGTAGTCGTCGCACTTGAGCACGCGCACCGCGCGGAACTCGCCGGGCGCGGTCTGCAAGGCGAAGCGGGCGTGGGTCGCGCCGATGTCGGCCAGCAGGCGCGGGCCGTCGGCGAAGGCGGTGCGGTTCAGTTTTTGATCTACTTCAGCTTGTTTCATCGTCAATTCAGTCAAAACAGTTGGCGGAAGCATACCCGAAATACGTGATGTTAAGAAGGAAACCGGTGCAAATACCGCCGTCTTATGCCGCGTAGCCGAACCAGGCGCCGAAGGCCGGCAGTTGCACCTGGCCGTCCACCACCGTGCCCGGCAGGCCGTAGCCGTCCATCTGCTCGGCGCCCACCGCCTGCGGCAACGCGCAGCTGACCGGCTCCGCTCCCAGGTTGAACACGGCGATGATGCCGCGCTCGCCGCCGGCGTCGCGGCGCAGCGCCAGCACCGGTTCCGGCGTGTCGAAGAACTGGATCGCGCCGCGCGTCAGCTGCGGCAGCTTGCGGCGCCAGGCGATGAACTTGCGGGTGAATTCCAGCGACGACGCGGCGTCGCCCTCCTGCACCGAGGCCGCCTTGGCCAGGTGGTCCGGCGATACCGGCAGCCACGGCTTGCCTGCGGTGAAGCCGCCGTTGGCAGCGCCGGTCCAGGCCATCGGCGTGCGGCAGCCGTCGCGGCCCTTGAACTCCGGCCAGAAGGTGATGCCGTACGGGTCTTGCAGCAGCTCGAACGGCACGTCCGCCTCGGCGAAGGCCAGTTCGTCGCCCTGGTACAGGCACGGCGTGCCCTTCAGCGACAGCTGCATCGCCAGGATCATCTTGGCGAACGCCGCCGGCGCGTCCGGGCCGCCCCAGCGGGTCGCCACGCGCTGCACGTCGTGGTTGCCGACCGACCAGGAGGCCCAGCCGCCCTTGACGCGCGCTTCAAAATTCTCCACCTGCTGGCGGATGTAGTGCGACGAGCAGGTCGGCACCAGCAGGTTGAAGCTGTAGGCCATCTGCAGCTTGTCGCCGTCGGCAGTGTACTCGGCCATCACGGCCAGCGAATCGTCGGCGCCCACCTCGCCGATGGCGACCGCCTGGTATTCATTCAACAGCGAGCGCAGCTTCTGCAGGAAAGCCAGGTTCTCCGGGCGGCTCTTGTCGTAGATGTGCGCCTGCATGCCGTAGGGGTTGACGTCCGAGACGGTGGCGGTGTCGCGGTTGACGGCCGGCGGATTGCTGCGCAGCTGCTGGTCGTGGAAGTGGAAGTTGCAGGCGTCCAGGCGGATGCCGTCGACGCCGCGCTCCAGCCAGAAACGCAGCGCGTCCAGGTGCGCCTGCTGCACTTGCGGGTTGTGGAAATTGACCTGCGGCTGGCTGACCAGGAAATTGTGTAAATAGTATTGACGGCGGCGCGTGTCCCACTGCCACGACGAACCGCCGAACACCGACATCCAGTTGTTCGGCGGATTGCCGTCCGGCGCCGGATCGGACCAGACGTACCAGTCGGCCTTGGGATTGTCGCGGCTGGAGCGGCTCTCCTTGAACCATGCATGCTCCTCGGCCGTGTGGGCCATCACCTGGTCGATCATGATCTTCAGGCCCAGGCTGTGCGCCTTGGCGATCATCACGTCGAAGTCGGCCAAGGTGCCGAACATCGGATCGACGTCGCAGTAATCGGAGATGTCGTAGCCGAAATCCTTCATCGGCGACTTGAAATAAGGCGAAATCCAGACGATGTCCACGCCCAGCGATGCGATATAGTCCAGCTTTGCCGTAATCCCGGGTAAATCGCCGATGCCGTCACCGTTGGTGTCGTTGAAGCTGCGCGGGTAGACCTGGTAGATGATGGCCTCGCGGTACCAGTCCTGGGAGTGCGGGGAAACTTGTGTAAGTTGCTTAGTCATAAGAAAATCCGGGGTTGGCAAAGCTGGATATAAGTTTGTAGACAATATACATCACGAATATGGTTTTTTCAATCCATGAGGCACTTGCGGATTAATACAATTAATCCATAAAAATCAATATCTTACGAATATTTACAAAAAATCGTCGGATAAAAATAGTAGTCAAACTACACAAAATCAGGAGAGAAAATAGTGAGCAACACCGGCAACGGGCCGATGCCCCGGCAAATTCCTTACATCATCGCCAACGAAGGCTGCGAACGCTTCAGCTTCTACGGCATGCGCAACATCCTCACGCCGTTCCTGCTCAGCACGCTGCTGCTGTTCGTGCCGCTGGCCGACCGCGCCAGCGAAGCCAAGCATGTATTCCACACCTTCGTCATCGGCGTGTACTTCTTCCCGCTGCTGGGCGGCTGGCTGGCCGACCGCTGGTTCGGCAAATACAACACGGTGTTCTGGTTCAGCCTGATCTACGTGGCAGGCCATGCCTGCCTGGCGATCTTCGAGGACAACCTCAAGGGCTTCTACTTCGGCCTGTTCCTGATCGCCTTCGGCTCGGGCGGCATCAAGCCGCTGGTGGCGGCCTTCGTCGGCGACCAGTTCGACCAGACCAACAAGAACCGCGCCAAGCTGGTGTACGACGCCTTCTACTGGATCATCAACTTCGGCTCCTTCTTCGCCTCGCTGCTGATGCCGGTGTTCCTGCGCGACTACGGCCCGGCCGTCGCCTTCGGCATACCCGGCATCCTGATGGCGGTCGCCACGCTGGTGTTCTGGCTCGGCAAGCGCAAGTACATCCACGTGCCGCCGGCCGCGCCGAATCCGAACTCCTTCAGCAGCGTGGCCCGCACCGCGCTGATGAGCAAGCAGCCCGGCCGCCCAGGAGATCTCCTGGGCCGTCCCGGCCTGATGATGGCCGGCGTCGGCGCGCTGGGCGCGGTGGCGTCGCTGTGCATGGCGCCGCAATGGGGCTTCGTCATCGCCGCCTGCCTGGCGCTGGTGCTGCTGCTGGCCTTCGGCGGCATCGGCGTGTCGATGCAGCTGGACCGCGCGCGCGGCCTGCATAGCGACGAGGCGGTGGAAGGCGTGCGCTCGGTGCTGCGCATCCTGATCGTGTTCGCGATGGTGACGCCGTTCTGGTCGCTGTTCGACCAGAAGGCGTCGACCTGGATCGTGCAGGCCAACTCGATGGATAGCCCGCTGCTGAACATCTTCGGCTGGGAATTCACGCTGCTGCCGGCGCAGATGCAGGCGGTCAATCCTATCCTGGTGATGCTGCTGATCCCGTTCAACAACCTGGCGCTGTTCCCTATCATGCGCGCCATCGGCGTCACGCCGACACCGCTGCGCCGCATGGGCATGGGCATCGCGCTGTCGGCCGCCGCGTGGGTGGTGATCGGCATGATCCAGTTGCGCATGGACGGCGGCGACAAGGTGTCCATCCTGTGGCAATTGCTGCCGTACGCGCTGCTGACCTTGGGCGAGGTACTGGTGTCGGCGACGGGGCTGGAATTCGCGTACAGCCAGGCGCCGGCGCCGATGAAAGGCATCATCCTGAGTTTCTGGTACCTGGCCGTCACCATCGGCAACCTGTGGGTGCTGATCGTCAATTCGGGCGTGAAGAATGACGCCGTCAGCGCACACATCGCCACCAGCGGGATCAGCCTGATCGCGTTCCAGATGTTCTTCTTCGCCGCCTTCGCGCTGCTGGTCGCGGCGATCTTCGCGCTGTACGCGATACGCTACAAAATGGTGGACAATTATCGAATGGATGCTCCAAAGGTCGCGTAAGCTTGGCAGTCATCTCAAAAAGAATGATCGACAGGGATGACCGTCCAACCAACTACATACACGCCCGGAATTGCCGGGAAGATCCAAGTCGTGAGGGAGCAAAAAATATTGCTCGATAGCGACTTGGCGCACTTGTATAACGTTCCCACAAAAGTTCTGATGCAAGCCATCAAACGAAATAGGGAACGCTTCCCATCAGATTTTATGTTTCAGCTGGATGATTCTGAGTGGACCTCTTTGAGGTCACAATTTGTGACCTCAAAGACCGGTCGCGGAGGGCGACGCTACGCCCCCTATGCATTTACCGAACAAGGCGTAGCCATGCTCTCATCAGTACTTGGCAGCGCCACAGCAATTGCGGTAAATATCGAAATCATGAGAACGTTCGTTCGCATGCGTGAGGCCTCTATATCGAGCAAAGAACTCGCATTGCGACTAGACCAACTAGAAAGCAGAACCTCTTTGCTTTCTATTCAAAATGACGACCTTGGGCAATACACGCACGCCCATATCAAACAGATATTTGAAATCCTACGCCAACTGACAATCAAACCTGAGCCCGCGCCTAAACGGCCGATAGGGTTTATTGTTCCGGAAGAAAAATAACGCCCCAACACATAAAGTACCAAAACTACAGATTTTGGATTACCATAACCGGCAAATACAGGGGTATTTGCCGGTTTTTTGTAGCCGCACTACCTAAATCTATAGTTTTGGAGGCGGCGATATGGGCAGTATGCATTTTGGGACGTGGCGACGAGTCACCCGGGTTTTTATGGGCGGCGCGCTGGCGTTGAGCTGTGTGGCGGCTGCGGCCGCCGATGCGACGCTGGCCGCTTGCGATGGGCCGTTCGCCACCGTCCTGCAGCCCGCCGTCGCTGTCGATGCGCGGGCTTACTGGCTCAATCGCCAACTGGTCAAGTGGCCGGGCGCCGACGCTTCCGCCGGCGCTTTCAAACTGTATTACTCCGCTTCCGCCTCGCTGCATGCGACGCCTGGCGCGCGCGTGTCCGGCGCGGATGGCTCGCTGGCTTTGACGCGCCTTGCTGGCGGCTTGCGGTCCGAAGTCGCACGGCGTTTCAAATTCGTCGGCAACGGCGCGGTGCTGACGCTGGCAGCAGCGGACGCCGCGCGCCTCGGCGGCGTGCTGACCCAGCAGGTCATGCTGGTGCAGGAGGCCGATGACGGCACCGTGCGCGACGCCACCACGCTGCAAATCGCCGGCGCGCTCGATGACCTGTATGCCAGCGCCGCCAACGCGCGCGACCTGGGCGTCAGTGTCGGCAAACAAACCGGCTTCAAGCTTTGGGCGCCGACCGCGCAGCGCGTGGCGCTGTGCACCTACGCCAGCGGTTCCGGCAAAGCCTCCGCCATCACCGCCATGCAGCGCGACGACGCCACCGGCATCTGGTCCGCGCAGCTTGACGGCAAACGCTCCGGCCAGTACTACCAATACCTGGTGGACGTGGTGGCGCCATCGGCGGGCCTGGTGCGCAACCTCGTCACCGATCCCTATTCGATCAGCCTGACCACCAACTCCAAGCGCAGCTACATTGCCGACCTGAACGCGGCCAACCTGAAGCCCGCCGGCTGGGACAAAACCTCCGCTCCGAAAAAAGTGGCCGCCCAATCCGACATGACGGTCTACGAGCTGCATGTGCGCGACTTCTCGATCAACGACAGCACCGTCAGCGCAGCCAACCGCGGCAAGTACACCGCCTTCACCGAAGCCAGCTCCAACGGCATGAAGCATCTGGCGGCGCTGAGCAAGGCGGGCATGACCGACATCCACCTGCTGCCCGTGTACGACATCGGCAGCGTGCCGGAAAAGGGCTGCGTCACGCCGGCCATCCCGGCCGGCCTGGCGCCGGACAGCGAAGAACAGCAAGCGCTGGTCGCCAGGACCCAGGCCACCGACTGCTACAACTGGGGCTACGACCCCTACCACTACAACGCGCCCGAAGGCAGCTACGCCACCGATCCGGCCGACGGCGCCAAGCGCATCGTCGAATTCCGCCAGATGGTGCAGGCGCTGCACAAGACCGGCCTGCGCGTCGGCATGGACGTGGTGTACAACCACACCTTCATCGCCGGCCAGAACGAGAAGTCCGTGCTGGACCGCGTGGTGCCCGGCTACTACCACCGCCTGAACGCCAAGGGCGCGATCGAACGCTCCACCTGCTGCGACAACACCGCCACCGAAAACCTAATGATGGCCAAACTGATGATCGACTCGGTCGAACAATGGGCAGTGCAGTACAAGATCGACTCGTTCCGCTTCGACCTGATGGGCCACCAGCCGCGCGCCGCGATGGAGCAGCTGCAAGCCCGAGCCGACCGTGCCACCGGCCGCCACATTAACCTGATCGGCGAAGGCTGGAACTTCGGCGAAGTGGCCGACGGCGCGCGCTTCGTGCAGGCCTCGCAGCTGTCGCTGAACGGCAGCGGCATCGGCACCTTCAGCGACCGCGCGCGCGACGCGGTACGCGGCGGCGGCGCCGGCGACAGCGGCGTGCAGATGATCACGCAACAAGGCTACATCAACGGCCTGGTGTACGACGCCAACGCGCAGGCGGGCGCACGTCCCGTCAGCGACCTGCTGCAAGCGTCGGACCTGGTCAAGGTCGGCCTGGCCGGTTCGATCCGCAGCTACCCGCTGCAAACCTCGGACGGCAAGACGCAGCAGCTGCAGGACCTCGTCTACGGTGGCAACCAGCCGGCCGGCTACGCCAGCGAGCCGGGCGAAGTGGTCAACTACGTCGAGAACCACGACAACCAGACGCTGTACGACATCAACGCCTTCAAGCTGCCGCGCGCCACCACCAGCGCCGAACGCGCGCAGGTGCAGATGCTGGGCGCCGCCATCAACGCCTTCAGCCAGGGCGTGGCCTACTTCCATGCGGGCTTCGATATCCTGCGTTCCAAATCGCTGGACCGCAACAGCTTCGAATCGGGCGACTGGTTCAACCGCATCGACTGGAGCTACCAGGACAACTACTACGGCACCGGCGTCCCGCGCGCGGAAGACAACGGCAAGGACTACGACTTGATCAAGCCGCTGCTGCGCGATGCCGCCATCAAGCCGTCGCCGAAAGACATCGCCTACGCGCGCGACGCCTTCCGCGACCTGCTGGCGATCCGCTCCAGCAGCACGCTGTTCCGCCTGCGCACCGCCGCCGACATCAAGCAGCGCCTGCGCTTCCACAACACCGGCAGCGGCCAGGTGCCGACCGTGATCGTCGCCCACCTGGACGGCGCCGGCTACGCGGGCGCCAACTTCAAGTCCATCACCTACCTGATCAACGTCGACAAGGTGGCGCAGCGCGTGACGGTCGACGCAGAAAAGAACCGCCGCTACCAGCTGCATCCGGTCCACACCAACATGGCCGCAGCGGACAAACGCGTGGCCCTGGAAGCCAAGTACGACGCCGCTTCCGGCACGTTTGCAATTCCACCACGCAGCGCCGTGGTATTCGTAGAAAAGATGTAAACACCGTGATATCTTTTCGGCTCACCGTCGAGCCGGAAAGAGATCATCATGAGATGCAACCATATCGCAGCGCTACTTGCGCTGGCCGTTACGCTAACCCTGGGCGCCTGCGGTGGCGGCGGCGACTACAGCGCGCCGGCAAACCATGTGCCGGTCGCCGTCGCCGGACCGGCGCAAGGCGTGACGGCGGGCAGCTCGGTCAAGCTGTCCGGCAGCGGCACCGACGCGGACCAGGACATCCTGAGCTATGCGTGGACGCTGACCAAGCCAGCTGGCAGCGCGGCCGCCCTGCTGAACTTCCACGTCGCCACGCCGACCTTCTTTGTCGACCTGCCCGGCGTCTATGTCGCCACGCTGATCGTCAACGACGGCAAGATCGACAGCGCGCCATCATCCGTCGTCATCACCGCGCAGTAGCTGGCGCAGCTTGTTTAGTAATCGGCCAATAAACATGATGGCCGCCCGGGTCTGTTGGTTTGCGGCGATGGCATAGCTGCTACACTGGTTTTCGCCAGTCACCACCGCCAAAATTATGAAACTGCATACGCTTGCGCTGCCCCTGTTCCTGTTCGCGCTGACCGCTTCCGCCGCGCCCGTCGCCGATCCCGTCGAATGGATCAATCCCCTGATGGGCACCGCCAGCAAGCCCGAACTCTCGAACGGCAATACCTATCCGACCATCGCGCTGCCGTGGGGGATGAATTTCTGGACGCCGCAGACCGGCAAGATGGGCAACGGCTGGGCCTACACCTACGACGCCGACAAGATCCGCGGCTTCAAGCAAACGCACCAGCCGTCGCCGTGGATGAACGACTACGGCCAGTTCGCCATCATGCCGGTCACCGGCAAGCCAAAATTCACGCAGGACGACCGCGCCAGCTGGTTCTCGCACAAGGCGGAAGTGGCCAAGCCCTACTACTACAGCGTCTACCTGGCAGACGCCGACGTCACCACCGAGATCGCGCCGACCGAACGCGCCGCGCAGTTCCGCTTCACCTTCCCGAAAACCGACGACGCCTACGTGGTGGTGGACGCCTACGACAAAGGCTCGTACGTGAAGGTGATCCCGGCGGAGCGCAAGATCGTCGGCTACAGCACCCGCTACGCGCGCGGCCCGCTGCCGAAGAACTTCAAGAACTACTTCGTCATCTACTTCGACAAGCCCTTCACCTCCACCCGCATCTGGAGCGGCGACAAACTGGTGAACAACGTGATGGAACTGGCGAGCGACCATAGCGGCGCGGTGGTCGGCTTCAAGACCGCCAAGGGCGAGAAGGTCGGCATGCGCGTGGCCTCCTCCTTCATCAGCGAGGAACAGGCGGAACTGAATCTGAAGCGCGAACTGGGCTCCGACAGCTTCGACGCCACCGCGAAAAAAGGCAAGGATGTATGGAACAAGACGCTGGGCCGCATCAGCGTGGAAGGCGGCAACGACGAGCAGACGCGCACCTTCTATTCCAGCCTGTATCGCATGCTGTTCTTCCCGAACAAACTGTATGAGATCGACGCCAACAACCAGATCGTCCACTGGAGTCCCCACAACGGCAAGATCCTGCCCGGCTATATGTACGCCGGCACCGGCTTCTGGGACACCTTCCGTGCGCTGTATCCCTTCCTGAACCTGATGTACCCGTCGATCAACCGCGAGATGCAGGCCGGCCTGGCCAACGACTACAAGGAAAGCGGCTGGCTGCCCGAATGGTCCAGCCCCGGCCTGGCCGACGTCATGATCGGGAATAACTCGGCGTCGGTGGTGGCGGAAGCCTACATCAAGGGCTTGCGCGGCTACGACATCGACACGCTGTGGCAGGCGCTGAAGCACGGCGCCGGCAACGAAGGACCGATGAGCGCCGTCGGCCGCGCCGGCGTCAAGTACTACAACGAACTTGGCTACGTGCCCTACGACGTCAAGATCAACGAGAACGCCGCCCGCACGCTGGAATATGCCTACGACGATTTCGCCATCTACCAGCTGGGCAAGGCGCTCGGCAAGCCGCAGTCGGAGATCGGCATCTACGCGCAGCGGGCGATGAACTACAAAAAACTGTTCGACCCGGAGACGGGCCTGATGCGCGGCAGGAACAAGGACGGCAGCTTCCAGTCGCCCTTCAACCCGTTCAAATGGGGCGACGCCTTCACCGAGGGCAATAGCTGGCACTACACCTGGTCCGTGTTCCAGGACGTGAACGGCCTGGTGGACCTGATGGGCGGCCGTGAGAAGTTCGTCGCCAAGCTGGATCAGGTGTTCACGCTGCCGCCGACCTTCGACGAAAGCTACTACGGCGAGGTGATACACGAGATCCGCGAAATGCAGATCGCGAACATGGGCCAGTACGCGCACGGCAACCAGCCGATCCAGCACATGATCTACCTGTACGGCTACGCCGGCGCGCCGTGGAAGACGCAGTATTGGGCGCGCGAAACCATGAACCGCCTGTACAAGGCCACGCCGGACGGCTACTGCGGCGACGAGGACAACGGCCAGACCTCGGCATGGTATGTGTTCTCGGCGCTGGGGTTCTACCCTGTCACGCCGGTGGTGCCGCAGTACGTGGTCGGCGCGCCGCTGTTCAAGAAGGTCACGCTGCGGCTGGAGAACGGCAAGACGGTGGTCATCAACGCCCCCGCCAACAGCGACAGCAAGCGTTATGTGAACGCCCTCAAGGTCAACGGCAAGCCGTATTCGAAGAACTGGTTGAGCCACACAGGCCTGATGCAGGGCGCGGTGCTGGACTTCGACATGTCCGATCAGCCGAACAAGCAACGCGCCACCGCCCCGGCCGACGCGCCCTACTCGCTCTCGACCGACCGCTGATTGAGCCGCACGCCCCCCTAAAGCCGAGGGTCTGACCCGTACGGGGTCAGACCCTTGTATCTCGCAGTGCAGGGTGGAGGAGGCGTCTACTCCTGACCAACCAGGACCAGCGAATTGCGCGTTCCAAAATTGACTCTACCGCCCTTCACCACGGCGCTCTTGCCGGAGTAGTAGTCCTTCACCTTCTGGCCGTTGGCGAACACGCCGTGCAGATTGATGGTGGCGGCTTTGTTGGTCGGCAGGTCCAGCGCGACGACCACCTTGTCGTGCAGCGCGCCCTTGTCGTAGGTCCGCTTGAAAACGTAAGGCCTGGCTTGCAGTTGCTGGTGCACGCCCGCGCCCACCGACACGTGGGCCTTGCGGAACAGGCCGATCTTGGCCCAGTGCGCGCGCACCTCGGCGATCTTGTAGCCGTCGCGCTGCACATTGCGCTCCAGCTCATCCCAGTTCATGAAGGAGCGCAGCTTGGCGTCGCCCACCGCTTCGGCCACGTCCAGCCTGCGCGCGGTCTCGTCGCCGTAGTAGATCTGCGCCGCGCCGGGCGCCAGCAGCAGTTTGTTCGCGCTTTCGAACGGCTTCTTGCGCGAGGCGTCGAACGGCTTGTCGTAGTCGTGCGAGTCCAGGTAGTTCAGCACCGAGTAGCCATCCAGCGCGCCGCCGTGCAGCATATTCGAATAGCTGCTGAACAGCTGTTCGTAATCCTTCTCCGCATCGTAAACCAGGCCGAAATTGATCAGGCTATTGAAGCCGCTCTGATAGTAGTTGGCGGTCTGGCCGCCGCCCAGGTCGAACACCTGGCCCTGCGCAATGTTGTAGTTGTAGACTTCCGCCGTCGAATAGAACTTGTCGTCGCCGAGCTTCTTGTCCGGGTTGGCGCGTTTCCAGTCTTCGAAGGCGGCGGCGGCCACGGTGATCAGCTCCTTCCAGGCCTTGGCCTCGACGTGCTTGACGGTGTCGGCGCGGAAGCCGTCGACGCCATACTTGCGCACCCAGTCTGAATGCCACTTCATCAGGTAGTAGCGCGGCGCGCGCGGATAGCCGGTGCGGGCGAAGAACTCGTTCAACTCCTTCACTTCGCGCTCGAAGCGGCCTTCGCGCTGCCACTTCGCCGCCAGGTTTTCCGGCAGCTCGACCGGCGTGTCGCTGTCGGTGCGGAAGTCCGGCAGGTTCTTCACCAGCGTGCATTCGATGGTGGTCTTGGCGTCCTTGTAGGTACACTGCGGCTCGGTGCGCACCCAGTCTTCCGGCCATACGTAGTCGGTCGCCGTCACCGGGCCGGTCTGGTTCATCACCACGTCCAGCAGCACGCGGATGCCGTGCGCGTGCGCGGCGTCGACCATATTGCGGAAGTCGTTTTCCGTACCCAGGTTGGCGTCGACTGCGGTGAAGTCGGCGGCCCAGTAGCCGTGGAAGCCGTACGACTTGCCGGTGCCTTCATCGGTGCCTTCGTGGATCTGCTCCACCGGCGGCGAGACCCAGATCGCGCTCACGCCCAGGCTGTCGAAATAGCCTTCGTTGATCTTGTTGGTGATGCCGGCCAGGTCGCCGCCCATGTAGCCGCGCAGCGGTGCCGCGTCCGCCTTGCGGCCGTAGGCGAGGTCGTTGCCGACGAAGGCGTTGTTGAAGCGGTCGGTCAGCATGAAATAGATCGTGGCGTTTTCCCACAGGAATGGCTTGCGGGCGGCCTGCTTGGCGGCCGGCGCGGCGCTGGCCGAGGAGCAGGCCGCAGCCGCTCCAAGCGCCAGTGCCAGGGTCATTGCAAGGGGAGTCAATTTCATGCTGTCTTCCTTTATCGTGGTTTTAGGTGGTGACGGTCGGACGCGCGCGTCCGGTCCATCCGGTGATGCCGCCAACCTGCTCGGCGATGAGTATCAATGCGGACAAGGCCTGCTGCGTGGGCAGGTGGTGGTAGGCCGGATCGGCCTCGTAGCGCTCCAGGTAGACGCGCAGCGTCGCGCCCTCGGTGCCGGTGCCGGACAGGCGGTACACGATGCGCGAGCCGTTGGTCATGACGATGCGTATGCCCTGCTGCGTGGCGAGCGAGCCGTCGACCGGATCGGTGTAGTCGAAATCATCGGCGAAATCGACCACGTAATGGCCCAGGTCCTGCCCCGCCAGCGCGGCCAGCTTGACGCGCAGGGAAGCCATGAGTTCATTGGCGCCCGTGATGTCGACCGCCTCGTAATCGTGGCGCGAGTAGTAGTTGCGGCCGAAGCGCGCCCAATGCTCGCCCACCAGCTGCTCCACCGACTTGCCGCTGGCGGCGAGCAGGTTGAGCCAGAACAGCACCGCCCACAGGCCGTCCTTTTCGCGGATGTGGTCCGAGCCGGTGCCGTAGCTCTCCTCGCCGCACAGCGTGGCCTTGCCCGCGTCCAGCAGCGTGCCGAAGAACTTCCAGCCGGTCGGCGTTTCGTAGCACGGGATGCCCAGCGCAGCGGCCACGCGGTCGGCCGCGCGCGAGGTCGGCATCGAGCGGGCGATGCCTTTCAGGCCGGCGCGGTAGCCCGGCGCCATGGCCGCGTTGGCGGCCAGCACGGCCAGGCTGTCGGACGGCGTGACATCGAACTTGCGGCCGACGATCATATTGCGGTCGCCGTCGCCGTCGGAGGCGGCGCCGAAATCGGGCGCGTCGTCCGCCGCCATGATGGCGATCAGCTGCGCGGCGTTGACGGGGTTGGGGTCTGGGTGGTGGCCGCCGAAATCCTCCAGCGGCACGCCGTTGATGACGGTGCCGGCCGGCGCGCCCAGCATGCCTTCGAGGATGGTCTTGGCGTAGGGGCCGGACACCGCGTGCATGCCGTCGAAGCACATGCGGAAGCCGCGCCCGAACAGCGCCTTGATGGCGTCGAAGTCGAACAGGCGCTGCATCAATTGCGCGTAGTCGGCCACCGGGTCGATGACCTCCACTTCCATCTGCTCGATGCGCGCGACGCCCAGGCGGTCGATATCGACGGCCGGCGCGTCGCTGATGCGGTACTGCCGGATGCTTTCGGTGCGGCGGAAGATCGCCTCGGTCACGCTCTCCGGCGCGGGGCCGCCGGCGGCGATGTTGTACTTGATGCCGAAGTCGCCATCCGGCCCGCCCGGATTGTGGCTGGCCGACAACACGATGCCGCCCAGCGCGCCGTGCTTGCGGATCACGCAGCTGACGGCGGGCGTCGACAGGATGCCGCCCTGCCCCACCAGCACCCTGGCGTAGCCGTGCGCCGCCGCCATGTGCAGGATGGTCTGCACCGCCTCGCGGTTGTGGAAGCGGCCATCGCCGCCCAGCACCAGCGTCTTGCCGGCGCAGTCGCCCAGCGTGTCGAACACGCTCTGCACGAAGTTTTCGAGATAGGAAGGCTGCTGGAAGACGGTGACTTTTTTCCGCAAGCCGGAAGTCCCCGGCCGCTGGCCAGGGAATGCTTTGGTCGCTACAGTTTGTATGCTCATGTTCGCTCCGCACAGGTAAAGGACAGTATCCGCAGCCCCTGTTGTACCTGTTCCGGCAAACGGGCGGCGCGCGACTACGTGGTCAAGCGAACAATCCTACATCAATGTCCGGCCGGTTCGGCGTTGTCGCGCACGGCCAGGGTCAGCACGCCGGCCACCGCCATGCACACGCCGCCCAGCATCAGGGTCTTGACGGTGTGGCCGGCGAACCAGTGCTTGGTGACGAAGCCCAGCAGCACGCCGCTGACGATCTGCGGAATGGTGATGAAGAAGTTGAACACGCCCATGTAGTAGCCCATGCGCTTGGCGGGCAGCGCGCCGGCCAGGATCGCGTAGGGCATGGTCAGGATGCTGGCCCAGGCGATGCCGACGCCGATCATCGGCACGAACAGCAGGTTCAGGTCATGGATGGCGTAGATGCTGAACAGGCTGGCGCCGCCGATCAGCAGGCAGCTCATGTGCACGAACTTGCGGCTGGTCTTGCGCGCGAAAATCGGCAGGATGAAGGCGGCCAGCGCGGAAACGCCGCTGTAGACGGCGAACATCACGCCGACCCGGTTGCCCGCCTCCTGGAACGCCACCGATTGCGCGTCGGTGGTGCCGAACACGTTTTCGCCGATGGCGGAGGTGGTGTAGATCCACATCGCGAACAATGCGATCCAGGAAAAGAACTGCACGGCGGCCAGCTGCACCATGGTCTTCGGCATATTGGTGAAGCCGCCCATGATCTCCTTGAGCGCGTGAGCCAGGCCCTTGGTGCGGCGCTGCTCGGCGCGGAAGGCTTCCATGTCCTCGGGCGGCGTTTCCCTGGCCGTGAGGACGGTCCACAACACGGCCAGGAAGTAGATGGCGCCGCCGGCGTAGAACGAGTAGCGTACCGTGTCGGGAATCGCGCCGTTGACCGGCACGTTGCTCACGCCCATGAAGTCGGCGAAGATGGTCGGCAGCAGCGAGGCGATCACCGCGCCCCAGCCGATGAAGAAGGTCTGCATCGCGAAGCCGGCGGTCTGCTGCGAGGAGCCCAGCTTGTCGCCGACGAAGGCGCGGAACGGCTCCATCGAGACGTTGATGGCGCCATCCATCAGCCACAGGACGACGACGGCCATCCACAGCGCGGTGGAATTGGGCATCAGGAACAGCGCGATCGACGCCAGCAGGGCGCCGACGAAGAAGAACGGGCGGCGGCGACCCCAGGTCGGATGCCAGGTGTTGTCGCTCAGGTAGCCGATAATCGGCTGTACCAGCAGGCCGGTGACCGGCGCCGCCAGCCAGAACAGGGACAGGTCGTCGGGATTGGCGCCCAGCGTGGAGAAAATCCGGCTGGTGTTGGCATTTTGCAGCGCAAAGCCGAACTGGATGCCGAAAAAGCCGAAGCTCATGTTCCACAACTGCCAAAACGACAGTATGGGCTTGCTGCTGGAAGATTGCATGCTGCGGGTCCCCGACTATTTTGAATTTGTAGCAAAATAACACGCAGCCTGGTACGTGTCAATTGAAAGAGTTTCCCAGTAAAATAAAGGAAACAAGCCATCCCAAGGGCAGTATTTTGTAGTCAAATGTAGCCAAACAACAAAATCATAACAACCTCTGAGACCATACGTACATGAAAAGCAATTCCATCGCCAAACTTGCGGCCGTATTGCCGCTGCTGGTCGCCAGCCAGGCCGGCCAGGCGCAAAACGCCGACCGCAAATTCGACAGCGCCACCCGCAACGGCGGCCAGCTGGAAGTCCATACCAGCGACGGCCGCTATGTCATCAAGCCCTACTCCGCCGGCATCGTTGAAACCACTTTCGTGCCGAACGGCGAGCAAATCGACCCGGCCTCGCACGCGGTGGTATTGGCGCCGGCCGCCGTCCGCACCACGCTGACCACTAAGGTCAACAGCATCGAATATGCCACACCCGGCATCGTCGTCACCATTACCAAGTCGCCGTTCCAGATTTCGTATGCCTACAAGGGCAAGCGGCTGGTCGCGGAAAAACATGGCTACGTCAAGATCCAGGACGACCCGGCCACCGGCAGCAAGGATATCAACAAGGGCGAGGCGCGCCAGCTGGAAGGCATCGAGTTCGCGCTCGACAAGGACGAAGCCCTGTACGGCGCAGGCGAACGGGCGGTCGGCATGAACCGCCGCGGCCACCGCTTCACGCTGTACAACAAGGCGCACTACGGCTACGACGACAAGTCCGAACAGATGGGCTATGCGATGCCGGTCGCGCTGTCGTCGAAGATGTACGCGCTTCACTTCGACAATCCGCAAACCGGCTATCTCGATTTCGACAGCAAGAACAACGACAGCCTGACCTACGAAACCATCGGCGGCCGCAAGACCTACCAGGTGATCGCCGGCGACAGCTGGGAAGACGTGGTGGGCAACTACACCAGCCTGACCGGCAAACAACCGCTGCCGCCGCGCTGGGCCTTCGGCAATTTCGCGATGCGCTTCGGCTACCGCAACGAAGCCATCGCGCGCGACACCGTCAACAAATTCATCGCCGACGACATCCCGCTCGACGCCATCGTGTTCGACCTGTTCTGGTTCGGCAAAGAGATCAAGGGCACGATGGGCAACCTGGCCTGGGACAAGGACAGCTTCCCCAACGCCACCGGCATGATCGCCGACTTCCAGAAAAAAGGCGTGCAGACGGTGGTGATCACCGAACCGTTTATTCTCGATACATCGAGCAAGTGGCAGGAGGCGGTCGACAAGAAGGTGCTGGGCACGGACGCCAGCGGCGCGCCGCTGGCCTACGACTTCTACTTCGGCCACACGGGGCTGATCGACATCTTCGGCAAGCCGGGCAAGGACTGGCTCTGGAACATCTACAAGGGCCTGCGCGAGCAGGGCGTGACCGGCGTGTGGGGCGACCTGGGCGAACCGGAAGTGCATCCGGCCGCCATGCGCCACGCCACCGGCAGCGCCGACCAGGTGCACAACATCTACGGCCACCAATGGGCGCGGCTGGTGGCGGAAGGCTACCAGCAGGACTTCCCGACCGAGCGTCCATTCATCCTGATGCGCGCCGGTTATTCGGGCACGCAGCGCTACGGCATCATTCCCTGGTCCGGCGATGTCAACCGGGGCTGGGGCGGCTTGCAGGCGCAGCCCGAGATATCGCTGCAAATGGGGATGCAGGGCGTGGGCTATATGCACTCGGACCTGGGCGGCTTCGCCAATCCGGTGCTGGACAATGAGCTCTACACGCGCTGGCTGCAGTACGGCGTGTTCCAGCCGATCTTCCGTCCGCACGCGCAGGACGAGGTGGCGCCGGAGCCGGTCTACCGCGAAGAGCGCACCAAGGCGCTGGCGCGCGAGGCGATCCGCCTGCGCTATCGCCTGCTGCCCTACAACTACACGCTGGGCTTCGACAACAACCAGAAAGGCCTGCCGCTGATGCGCCCCATGCTGTACGAGGAGCCGGGCAACGCCAAGGTGCGCGCGATGTCGTCGACCTATTTGTGGGGCAAGGACTTCCTGGTCACGCCGGTGCTCAAGCAGGGCGCGACCACGGCCGACGTCTACTTCCCCGCCCGCAGCGCGTGGTTCGATTTCTACAGCGGCGAAAAGCACGCCGGCGGCGCCACCGAAGCGGTGAAGCTGAGCGCCGACCACCTGCCGGTCTATGTGCGCGCCGGCGCCTTCATCCCGATGGCCAAGGTGGTGCAGACCACGCGCGACTATTCGACCAAGCATATCGACCTGCACTACTACCACGACGCCTCGGTCGGCGCCGGCGCAGGCAAGCTGTACGACGACGACGGCAGCACCGCGCAAGCCTACGAACAGGGCAAGTACGAACTGCTGCACTTCACCAGCAAGCTGCAGGGCCGCAGTCTGTCGCTGCGCATCGCATCCGAAGTGGGCAAGCAGTACCAGCGTCCCGAGCGCAGCATCGCGCTGCAGGTGCACAACGTGACGGCCCACCCGTCGCTGGTGCGGGTCGACGGCAAGCCGGTGATCTTCGTCTGGGACGAAGCGGCCAAAGTGCTGAACATCGCGCTGCCGGCCAGCAGCCAGGCCAGCCGGAGCGTCGCCATCACCCTGTAAGCGTGTATCATTGCTGGCCATCGAACCGCATGGTTCGACGGCCAACAAGACCATATACGCAGATAGGGAGATGCCAGTGTCACAAAAAATCATCAGCACGCTGTTCGCGCTCAGCGCCATGACAGCCGCCAGCACTACCGTGCTGGCCGCCCCCGCAAAAAAACCCACCGTCGCAGAGGCCGAGCGCTTCCTGACCGACACCGAAGCCCACCTCAATAAGCTGAACAACGAACAGGCCAGAGGCGCCTGGGTCGGCTCCAACTTCATCACCGACGACACGGAAGCCATCGCCTCCTTCTTCGCCGAACGCTATCTGACGGCGGCCGGCGAGGCGGCCATCGCGGCGCGCCGTTTCAACGGCTTGAAGCTGCCGGCCGATTCGGCCCGCAAGATGATGCTGCTGCAGCAGACCCTGGTCTTCGCCGATCCGAAGGAGCGCGAACAATACGCGCAATTGCAGGCGGCGATGAACGGCGCCTATGGCAAAGCCAAGTACTGCCCGAAGAAGCCCGACGGCACGGCCGGCGCCTGCATGGCATTGGGCGACATGGAAAAGGTCCTGGCCAATAGCCGCGACGAGGCCAAGCTGAAGGAAATGTGGCTGGGCTGGCACGCGCAATCGCCGTCCTACAAGCAGAAATACACCGAATACGTGGCGCTGTCGAACAAGGGCGCCAAGCAGATGGGCTTTGCCGATACCGGCGCCATGTGGCGCGCGCAGTACGACATGCCGCCGGAAGCCTTCTCGGCCGAGATGGAGCGCCTGTGGCAGCAGGTCAAGCCGCTGTATGACGCGCTGCACACCTACACCCGCTACAAGCTGCGCCAGACCTACGGCCCGGATGTGGTGCCGCTGACCGGCCCTATCCCGTCCCACCTGTTCGGCAACATGTGGAGCCAGAGCTGGAACAACCTGTATCCGCTGCTGAAACCGGCGACCGGCGCCAGCAGCTTTGACCTGGGCAAGGTGCTGGAAGAGCGCAAGACCGACGCCAGGCAGATGACGCAATACGCCGAGCGTTTCTACACCTCGCTGGGCATGCAGAAGCTGCCGGAATCGTTCTGGGAGCGTTCGCTGCTGACCAAGCCGCGCGACCGCGACGTGGTGTGCCACGCCTCGGCCTGGCCGCTGAACGAGAAGGACGACGTGCGCATCAAGATGTGCATCACGCCGACGGCCGAGGACTTCACCACGATCCACCACGAGCTGGGTCACGTCTACTACTTCCTCAACTACACCAAGCAGCCCTACCTGTTCCGCAATGGCGCCAACGACGGCTTCCATGAAGCCATCGGCGACACGGTCGCGCTGTCGATCACGCCGAGCTATCTGCAGAAGGTCGGCCTGATGGACCAGGCGCCGGACGCCGACGCCGACATCGGCCAGCTGCTGGAGCGCGCGCTGAGCAAGGTCGCGATCCTGCCGTTCGCCTACTCGGTGGACAAGTGGCGCTGGGACGTCTACGCCGGCAAGACCAAGCCGGCCGACTACGACAAGAGCTGGTGGCAGCTGCGCGAACAGTACATGGGCATGAAGCGCCCGGCGGCCATCGACGCCAGCGGCGCGGGCTTCGACGCCGGCGCCAAGTACCACGTGGCGGCGGACGTGCCGTATGCGCGCTACTTCCTGGCCGATATGCTGCAGTTCCAGTTCCACCGCGCGCTGTGCCGCGAGGCCGGCTATACCGGCCCGCTGCACCGCTGCTCGGTGTACGGCAACGCCAAGGCCGGCGCCAAGCTGCAGCAGATGCTGGCGATGGGCGCGAGCAAGCCATGGCCGGAAGCGCTGAAGGCGATTTCGGGCGAGGACAAGATCGACGGCGGCGCGCTGCTCGACTACTTCGCGCCGCTCAAGACCTGGCTCGACACGCAGAACGCCGCCTTCGCCGCGGCCGACAAAAAGTAAGCGCAAGCGCTGCATTTAAGCCACAGTCCCACGATTCAGAGACGCTCCAAAGTGTATGATGAAGCACCCCGTCAGAGGGTGCGAAATCATAACGATATGGAGAGAAAATGAGTCTGGGACTGGTCAAGAATGTCGTCATCGTCGGCGGCGGCACCGCGGGTTGGATGACAGCCGCCGCGCTGTCGACGCTGATTTCCAACGGCTGCAAAATCCGTCTGGTGGAATCGGACGAGATATCCACCATCGGCGTCGGCGAGGCGACCATTCCTGTCATCCGCGGCTACAACCAGCTGATCGGCGTGGACGAAAACGAGTTCCTGCGCCAGACCCAGGGCACCTTCAAGCTCGGTATCGAATTCGTCGATTGGAGCCGGCAGGGCGAGTCGTACATCCACGGCTTCGGCGTGATCGGCCGCGACCAGATGCTGGCCAAGTTCTACCAGTACTGGCTCAAGCTGTACCAGGAAGGCAAGGCGCCCGATGTCGAGCACTACTCGATCAACACCGTCGCCGCCCGCATGAACAAATTCATGCGGGCCGCCAACGACAGCGGCGACTCGCCGCTATCCGACATCTCCCACGCCTTTCACTTCGATGCCGCGCTTTACGCCAAGTACCTGCGCGGGCTGAGCGAAGGACGCGGCGTGCAGCGCACCGAAGGCCGCATCGTCGAAACCGTGCTGCGTGCCGGCGACGGCTTCGTCCAGGCCATCGTCATGGAGAACGGCGAGCGTATCGAAGCCGACCTGTTCGTCGATTGCTCCGGCTTCCGCGGCCTGCTGATCGAAGGCGCGCTCAATACCGGCTATGAAGACTGGTCGCACTGGCTGCCGTGCGACCGCGCGATCGCGGTGCCGTGCGAATCGGTCAGCCCCCTGCTGCCCTACACCCGCTCCACCGCGCACGACGCCGGCTGGCAGTGGCGCATTCCGCTGCAGCACCGCATCGGCAACGGCCATGTCTACTGCAGCAAATTCATGGAGCCGGAGCAGGCCGAATCCATCCTGATGAATAACCTGGACGGCAAGCCGCTGGCGCAGCCGCGCCACCTGCGCTTCACCACCGGCAAGCGCAAGCGCGCCTGGAACAAGAACGTGGTGGCCATCGGCCTGGCCGGCGGCTTCATGGAGCCGCTCGAGTCGACCAGCATCCACCTGGTGCAAACCGGTATCACGCGGCTGCTGATGATGTTCCCGCACATGGGCTACGACCAGGCCGACATCGATTCCTTCAACGAAGCGACCGACAACGAATACGCGGCCATCCGCGACTTCCTGATCCTGCACTACAAGCTCAATGCGCGCGAAGGCAAGCCGTTCTGGGACTACTGCCGCCACATGGAGATACCGGCCACACTGCAGCGCCGGATCGACCTCTACCGCAGCAACGGCCGCATCGTGCGCGCCAGCGACGAACTGTTCACCGAGACCAGCTGGCTGCAGGTGATGCACGGCCAGGGCCTGCGCCCCAAGGGTTATCACCCGCTGGTGGATCAGCGCTCGGCGGAGGACATCGCCGCCTTCCTGGGCAACGTCAAGGACGTGGTGCTGCGCTGCGCCGAGCACATGCCGACGCACGAGGAATACATCGCCTCGTGCTGCGCGGCGCCGAAGATGTAGACCCTACCCCCCGGGCGCGGCGCAATGCTGCGCGATATACTCGGCGTGGCCGGGCATGTGCTGCACGCACTGTCCGATCACGTCGCGTATGCTTTCCAGGAATTTTTCCGCGTCCGCCACCGGCAGCAGGTCGACCAACGGATCGTAGCCTTCCGGCTTCAGGTTCTGGCCATGCATCACCTGCACCCAGCCGGCTTCCGCGAACAGCTCGTTATTGAAGCGCACCACGCGGCCGCGCGCGCGGAACATGTCGATCTTCTGCTGTAGCGAATCCGGCACCGCCATCGCCGCGCACTGCTGCCAGAAATCGGAATCGTCGCGCTGATTAAGCTTGTAGTGCAGGATCACGAAGTCGCGGATGCTCTCGTATTCGAAGCGCGCCTGGCGGTTGTACTCGTCCACCTGCAGCTGGTTGAAGCCACGGTCCGGGAAAAACTGGATCAGGCGCGCGATCGACGACTGGATCATGTGGATGCTGGTCGATTCCAGCGGTTCCAGGAAGCCGCTCGACAGGCCGATCGCCACCACGTTCCTGTTCCATCCCAGCTTGCGCATGCCGGTGCGGAACTTGACCATGCGCGGCTCGGCCAGCGGCTTGCCATCGAGGTTGGCCAGCAGGATGCGCTGCGCCTCTTCGTCCTGCATGAAGGCGCTGCTGTACACATGGCCGTTGCCGGTGCGGTGCTGCAGCGGAATGCGCCACTGCCAGCCGGCGCTGTGCGCGGTGGAGCGGGTGTAGGGCGTGAGCACCGGCGCCGATGCGCACGGCACGGCCAGCGCGCGGTCGCACGGCAGCCAGTGGTTCCAGTCCTCGTAACCGGTCTGCAGCGCGCCTTCGATCAACAGGCCGCGGAAGCCGGAGCAGTCGATGAACAGATCGCCCTCGATGCGCTCGCCCGACTCCATCAGCACCGCGTCGACATGGCCGTCGGCGGCGCGCTGCGACACCTGGGCGACCTTGCCTTCGGTGCGGCGCACGCCGCGCTGCTCGCTGACGGTGCGCAGGTAGCGCGCGTACAGGCTGGCGTCGAAGTGGTAGGCGTAGGCGATGTCGGACAGCGGCGAGTTGGTCAGGTCGCGGCGCGGCGGCATGAACTTGTTGTGGCGGCAGGCCATGCGCGTGATCGAGTATTCATCGAGCTCGCGCGCCTTGCCCAGGCCGCGCAGGCGCTGCCAGTACTGGTCGAAGCGCGCGGTCCACAGGTCCTGGCCGAGGATGCCGAAGCCGTGGATGTAGCGCTCGCCAAGCTTGCCCCAGTTGACGAATTCGATGCCCAGCTTGTAGGTGCCCTGGGTGGCCTTCATGAATTCCGCTTCGTCGATGCCGGCCACCTGGTTGAAGCGCTGGATCATCGGGATGGTGGCCTCGCCGACGCCGACGATGCCGATCTCGTCGGACTCCACCAGCCGGATGTTGTACTGGCCGCGCAGGACGGTCGACAGGGTCACCGCGGTCATCCAGCCGGCGGTGCCGCCGCCGACGATGACGATGTTCTTGATGGCTGCTTGCTGCATAAATCGAACTCCCGAAACCAAACAACCCCGGCGAACCGGGGTTGTTATCAGCTGATACTACGGACGATCAGAACTTGTAGCTCAGACCAAACTGGTAGGTACGGCCAAACACGGTCTTGTACGAAATGGCGGTCGAATCGGTGCCATTGTACTCTTGGTAAGGCGTGTTGTTCCAGTTGTTGGCCTGGACGTAGACCGACAGGCCTTTCAGGTACTTCTGCGAGAATTCATACGACGCTTGCAGGTCGATGATGGTCTCGCCCTTGACAAAGGTCAGCTGGGCATTGTCCTGGAAGTCGCTGATCTCGCCGAGGAAATCGGAGCGGCGACGGGCAGCCCAGGCGACCTGGAAGCCATTTTTCTCGTAGTACATGCGCAAGTTGGTGACGCGCTTGGACAGACCAGGCAGCGGGATGCTGACCCCGGCCACGCCCTGGGTCGCGAAACCGATGACCGGCAACTCGATGCCGCTCGAGGTGTTCGAGAAGTTGGCCGAGGCGCCGAAGCCGTCCAGGTAGGGCGTGACCAGCGAGAACGGAATGTTCACCGACAGCTCATAGCCGTGGATATTGCCGCCGTCGCCGTTGGTCGGCGTGGTCAGCAGGCCGACCGTCGAGCCCTGGTATGGGCCGGTCAGCGGCAGTTGCGTGCTGGCGGTAACCTGGTCCTTGAAGTCGAACGCACGGGGCGCGCGCAGAATGTACGTGTCGAGCTTCTTGTAGAACGCGGCGGCGCTGAAGTAGCCCTTGTTGCCGAAGTACTTCTCGTACGACACGTCCAGGGCCTTGGCGCGGAACGGTTCCAGCTTGGCGTTGCCGCCGCTGCCGACCAGGATAGGCACGGTATTGTCCTTGCTGACGCCGAATGCCGAGCTGGCGCGCATATCGTCCAGGTTGGCGCGCGCCAGCACTTTGGCCAGGCCGAAGCGCAGCTGCTGTTCGCGCCCCAGGTCGAACGACACGTTGGCGCTCGGCAGGATGTCATTATACGAAGTGCCGTCGGCGATGGCGGCCGATGGGCAGGTGGCGGCCGTGATGCCGGTGCAGGTCAGCAGGTCAACCTTGTTGCCGGTGGTCGACTGATTGGTGTGCACCAGCTGCGCGCCGAAGTTGCCGCGGTAGTCGAAGCCGGCCAGCTTGCCGTCCAGTTCACCCATGGCGTAGGCGGTGGTGACCTTTTCCGACACCGACCAATCCTTGGCCAGCGTGCTGGCGTCGACCCACCGCACCATATCGTAGATCGGGCCCAGGGTACCTACCGGGTCGAACGAGACGATGGGAATGCCGGTGGTGCCGGCGGTGGCGGTGGCCGCGCCTGGAACCGTAGCGGTGGCGTAGCCGTTGCCACCCTTGACCACCAGGCGGCCTTCGTCGCCGTAGCGCTTCTTGTCGCGCTTGGTGTAATTGACGCCGAACTGGACGGCCGAAACCGGACCCCATTCCATTTCGCGGCGGGCGCTCAGGCGGATCGCGTCGATCTTGTCATCGACGTTGGGCAGCGCGACATAGCCGGCCTGCGGCGAGTTCACGCCACCACCCCAGCCGTCGGTGTCGGTCAGGAAGGTCTGCGAACGGTTCGAATAGTCAAAGCTCGACGTCAGGTGCATGGCGGCCAGGTTCTTGCCGTCGAAGCCGGTCCACGAAATCGAACCGATCTGGCCGGCGGGCGTGTTGCCGGCCACGCCGGCCGTGGTTTCGTAGCGCGACGCATTCTTGGTCGCTTTGGAGTGCGACAGATCGCTGGTCAGGGTCCAGTCGTCACGCTTGAACTGCGCGTTCCAGCCGATCGAGGTCAGCTTGTCGTCCGCCGATTCCTTGTGGTTGCGCACATCGCCCTTGAAGCCGCTGAAGGTGCCGCTGGTGGCCACGCCGCCGGCGATGGTGGCGTTGCTCAGCGTGCCGACCGGGTCATAGCCGCCCCACGAACCGCCGATCGAACCTTCCAGGCCGGTCTTCTTCAGGGTCTGGGTGCCGGCCGAGTAGAACAGGTCGACCGAGGTTTTGAATTCCTTGCTTGGACGGTATTGCAGGGTGGCGGAGACGCCGTCACGCTTGGAGGTCGAGGTTTCGGTATCGGCTTTGAAGCCGCTTGGCACGACGACGTTCAGGCCGTTCGGGTTGGTCGCGGTCTTGGCGTCGTAGATCTCGGTGCCGCCGCCTTCAAACTTCTGCTGGCCGCCGCCGGTTTCCTTGTAGCTGGTCACGCCCAGCGCCACGCCGATGGTGCGGTTGAAGAACTGGTCGACATAGCTGAAGGTGTAGCGCTTACCGTCGCCTTCGGGCGAGCCGGAACGCACGCCGCTGCGCTCGGTGCGCGCACCGGCCGCCAGCACGCGCTTGCCGAAGTCCAGCGGCTGCACGGTGTGCAGGTCGATGGTCGCAGCCAGGCCTTGGCCGATCACGGTCGCGTCGGGGGTCTTGTAGATCATGGCACTGCCGATCAGTTCGGCAGGGAAGAGGTCGAACTCCGGGCTGCGGGCATTGCCGGTCGATGCCTGTTCGCGACCGTTGACCAGGGTGCCATTGAAGCTGGGCGCCAGACCGCGCACGCTGATGTCGGCGGCCTTGCCCGAACCGCGGCTGCGCTGGGCGGTCACGCCTGGCAGGCGGGCGATTGATTCAGCCACGCTGGAGTCCGGCAGTTTGCCGATGTCTTCCGACGAGATGGCTTCGACGATGGAGGTGGAATTCTTTTTGATCGAGATGGCCGCTTCGATACCGCGACGGATACCGGCTACGACCACCGATGGCACCACCGGTGCGTTGGGGTCGGCCTTGGCGGCCGTCACGTCGGAGGCTTGCGCCGGGGCCGCTTGCGACGCTTCTTGCGCATATACAGCCGAGCTTGCCATCATCGACAGGAATACGGCGCAGCCAGCTGCGACTGGATTCAGTTGGAACGCAGCACCATGACTACGCTTATTCGCGAAAATTTTCATTCAATGTCCCCTCACTCACGACACAAAACATAATTCCCGCCAACATCAGTCGCTCCGCATTCGTCGGGGCGCCTCAAACTACACGGGATCCAAGGAAATTCAACGTTCTAAAAGACGTCCTATGAAGAATTTTGTACTAAAACTAGATTCCATGTCAATGAAACTTCTTTGCGCCTACGCTTTACAACTGGCTACGCGCCTACTTCCCCCTGCGGATACGCGCTTGTCGTTGTATTTCGGCTACAGAAGTGCGGCACGAGGATTGTAGTAGAACTACATATTTAGCGATAGAACCACTTGTTTTTGAAACCAAAGCTGCATGCCGCGGTGGGATTTCGGTCCCTTCGCCGTGAATTCCTGGCTGAAAAAACAATATGAATAAAAAATCGATGCACATCCTGTATTTTGACTAAATTCCATGGTTTGATACGCAGGGACTTTGAGAGTATTCTCTATGAAAACCGGGCAGCAAGCCCGGCATACCACGATAACAAGCGCCTGTAGTATCGCTACTTTCCGGCGTTGACCAGGGAGACTGCATGACCAAGACCATCATCCGGGCACTGCTGGCGTGCTTGTTGCCCGCCGCTGCGCTGGCCGCCACGCCACCCCCGCACATCGACCGTGTCGACCCGCCGCTGTGGTGGGCCGGCATGCACAACAGTTCGCTGCAACTGATGGTGCACGGGCCGCAGATCGCCGACCTGGAGCCTGCCCTGGCCTACCCCGGCGTGCGGATCACCTCGGTGGCGCGGGTCGCCAACCGCAACTATCTGTTCGTCAACCTGGAAATCGCGCCCGACGCGGCGCCGGGGGCGATCGACCTGGTGTTCAAGCGCGGCGGCCAGGCTGTGCACTACAACTACCAATTGCTGGCGCGCGCCGCCGGCTCGGCCCAGCGCGCCGGCTTCAACAGCGGCGACGCCATCTACCAGGTGATGCCGGACCGCTTCGCCAACGGCGACCCGTCCAACGACAACGCGGCCGGCATGAGGGAACGCGCCGACCGCGCGGCGCCCTCCGGCCGCCACGGCGGCGACCTGCGCGGCATGGCCGACCACCTGGACTACATCGCCGGCATGGGCTTCACCATGGTCTGGCCGACGCCGCTGCTGGAATCGAACTCGTCGGCCTATTCCTATCACGGCTACGCGACGACCGACCACTACCGCATCGACCCGCGCTACGGCAGCAACGAGGACTTCCGCAGCTTTGTCGCGCAGGCGCGCGCCAGGGGGCTGGGCGTGATCCAGGACGTGGTGCTCAACCACATCGGCGACAAGCACTGGTGGATGCAGGACATGCCGGCGCCGGACTGGCTGACCTACCAGGGCAAGTTCGTGCCGACCGAGCATCACCGGGTGGCGCTGCAAGATCCTTACGCGTCGAACGAGGACAAGCGCAACTTCACCGAAGGCTGGTTTGTCGAAGGCATGCCGGACCTGAACCAGGCCAACCCGTTTGTGGCGACCTACCTGATCCAGAACGATATCTGGTGGATCGAGTACGCCGGCCTGGCCGGCCTGCGGGTCGACACCTACGGCTACTCCAACACCGAGTTCCTCAGCCGCTGGTCCGGCAGCATGCTGGCCGAGTATCCAAAGCTGAACCTGGTGGGCGAGGAATGGACGCCGCTGATCCCGGTGGTCGCGCACTGGCAGGAGGGCAAGCAGAATTTCAACGGCTATCAGTCGCACATGCCGAGCATGATGGACTTCCCGCTGACCTACGCCATGCGCCGCGCGCTGGCCGCGCCGGACGGCGCCGAGCAAAACCTGGGCAATCTGTACGAGACGCTGTCGCAAGACTATCTGTACCCGAACGCCGGCAACCTGGTGCTGTTCGAAGGCAACCACGACATGTCGCGCATCTACAGCGAGCTCAACGCGGACGACCAGCTGTTCCGCATGGCGATGGCCTTCGTGGCGACGGCGCCGCGCATTCCGCAATTCTATGCCGGCAGCGAGATCCAGATGACCAGCACCACCAAGGACCGCGACGACGCCTCCTATCGCCGCGACTTCCCAGGCGGCTGGCGCGGCGACGCCGTCAACGCCTTCACCGGCGCCGGCCTGACGGCGCAGCAGGCGGCCGCGCAGGCGTATGTGAAGAAGCTGTTCAACTGGCGCAAGGGCGCGTCCGTGATCCATCACGGCAAGATGATGCACTTCGGCCCCGAGAAAAACACCTACGTCTACTTCCGTTACGACGGCGCCAAAAAAGTCATGGTAGCCTTGAACAAGAACAGCACCGACACCGTGCTGAAAACCGCGCGCTTCCACGAGATGCTGAGCGGCGTGCGCGCCGGCGTCGACGTCATCAGTGGCAAGCGCGTGTCGCTCGATGGCGAGCTCACCTTGCCTGCGCGCTCGGCGCTGATACTGGAGATCGAACAATGAGCTACGCCCGTCGCCGCTTTGGCGCCTTGTCGCTGCTGGCCCTGCCCGCGATGGCGGCTGCCGCCGCCACGCTGAGCACCAGCTATCCGACCTGGGACGGCAAGCAGGAGACCGTGCGCTACACCACGCCGGACGCCAGCGCCGCGCTGCGCAGCTACACCCAATCGACCACCATGCGCGTGCGCGACGGCGGCAAGCAGGAGATCGACTACGCCGAAGCGCAGGGGCAGCCGTCGGTCCGCAGCGGCAACCTGGCCTTCGACGCCCTGTTCACCCTGGCCGGCCTGGAGATGAAGCAGGACTCGGTCGGCGAGATCCGCGACGGCAGCTACAACGGCGGCAGCCCCATCTCCTGCAACTGCTTCGAGACCGGCGAGTTGTGGCACTACGTATGGACGCGCGACCTGTCCTACGCGGCCGCGCTGGGACTGGGTATGCTGGACCCGCGCCGTGTGCGCAATTCGCTCGAGTTCAAGCTGTCCGGTTATCGCGACGGCGTGCGGCCGGGCGCGCACGCCGCCGGCAGCGCCGACGGTTTGCAGATCATCCAGGACACCGGCAGCGGCGGCAGCTGGCCGGTCAGCACGGACCGCGTCAGCTGGGCCTTCGGCGCGGAGGAAGCCCTGAAGGCGCTGGCGCCGGACGAGCGCAAGGCCTTCGCGGCGACCGCGTTGCGCGCCCTCTCCAACACGCTGGAGAACGACCGGCTGGCCGCCTACGATGCGGTCGACGGTTTGTACAATGGCGAGCAATCCTTCCTCGACTGGCGCGAGCAAAGCTACGCCGGCTGGATCGCCGGCGACCTGGCCAGCATGGCGACGTCGAAGGCGCTGTCCACCAACGCCGGGCATTACAAGGCGCTGACGCTGGCCGCGCGGCTGGCGCAGGAACAAGGCAATGCGGCGCTGGCGGACAAGTACGCGGCCTGGGCGGCGGACCTGAAACGCGCCATCAACGACCGCCTGTGGCAGGCCGACACCGGCATGTACAGCAGCCTGACGGCCGGCCATTTCGACGGCGCGCCGATGTACAAATATGATTGGCTCGGGCAAACGCTGGCGATCGTCACCGGCATCGCCGACCGCCGCCAGGCCGAGAGCATCCTGGCGCACTATCCGCACGGGCCGCTGGGCGCGCCGGTGATCTTTCCGCAGCAGCCAGGCGTGGCGATCTATCACAACCGCGCCATGTGGCCGTTCGTGACGGCCTTTGGCCTGAAGGCGGCGGCGCTGACCGGCAACGTCGCCGTCGCCGACGCGGCCTACGATACGCTGATGCGCGGCGCGGCGCTGAACCTGTCGAACATGGAGAACCTGGAATGGCTGTCCGGCCAGCCGATGCTGAAGGACCGGCAGGCGCAGGGCGACTTGAGCGGACCGGTGGTCGATTCGCGCCGCCAGCTGTGGTCCGTCGGCGCCTACCTGGGCATGGTGGTGGGCGAGGTGTTTGGCGTGCAGACCACCGACGACGGCGTCGCGCTGCGTCCCTTCGTCACGGCGAAGTTGCGGCGCGAAGCGTTTGCCGGCAGCGACGCCGTCACGCTCAACCATCTCGCGCTGCGCGGCAAGCGCCTGCAGGTGCGCCTGTCGCTGCCGCCCGCCGCGCGCGGCGACGGCTACTACCAGGTCGATGCGGTGACCTTGAACGGCAAGCCGGCGGCGGCCACGCTGGCCTGGTCCGAGCTGGCAGCGGACAACGTCATCGAGCTTCGCCTCGGCAAGCTGGTCGCCGGACAGCAGGCCATACGCAGCGTCAGCGCGCAGCCGCTGGCAGTCGATCCTGCGGTGTACGCGCCGCCGGAGCCGCGCATCGTCAAGCTGGAACGCGGCACCTACGATTTCCCCACGCTGCACCTTGAAGGCGCCGGCAAGGGTGTGGTCTACAACATCTACCGCAACGGCAAGCTGGCCACGCAGCGCGTCAGCGCCAAGACCTGGGCCGACCGCCGCGCCCCGCTGCTGGGCAAGGGCGAGAACGACAACCTGTGCTACTCGGTGGAGGCGATGTACAGCGGCTCCGGCAACCGCAGCCATCACAGCGCGCCGGCGTGCCTGAACGGCGGCGTGGAAATCGCCGCCGGCGATGCGCGGGTGCAGTCCAGCGTGCCCGCCGTCGATGGCCGCATCGCCGGCTGGGGCGCGCCGTCCGACACCTTCGCGGTGCAGGACATCCGGGTCGAGCGCGAGGGCAGCTACGCCCTGCAGCTCAGGTACCGCAACACCTCGCACCAGGTCAACCTGGGCATCAGCGGCGGCGTCAAGTGGATGACGCTCAGGGATGGCGGCGGCGCCATCGCCGCGCAAGGCGTGGTGCAGTTGCCGCATTCGCCGGCCAGCGCCGGACCGTCGTGGTCGACGCCGCTGAAGGCCGTGCTCAAGGCGGGCAGCTACCGCATGGAGCTCAGCGATTTCTACAACATGAGCTACCTGAAAAGTAACACCAGCTACGCCGACGCGGGCGGCGTCAAGGGACCGTCGAACCGCTTCGACATCCACGGCGTGCGCATCATGCCGCTGGCGCGCGGCGCGGCGGTCGCGCCGGCTGCCAGGCCGGGCGTCGCGGCCCGCGCGCCCGTGCCGCCCATGCCGCCCTTGCCGCCGGCCGGCACGCTGCGCATCGTCGAGCAGTTCGCCTCGCCGCAGCTGGGCAACCAGCGCAGCCTGCGCATCTACCTGCCGCCCGGCTACGACGCCGATCCGCAGCGGCGCTATCCGGTGCTCTACATGCACGACGGCCAGAACCTGTTCGACGCCGCCACCGCGGCCTACGGCGCCGCCTGGGAAATCGCCAGCACCATGGACCGCCTGATCGCCGACGGCGTCGTCGCGCCGGCCATCGTGGTCGGCATCGACAACACCAAGGACCGCGTCGCCGAGTACACGCCCTGTTGCGATCCGCAATACGGCGGCGGCAAGCTCGACGCCTACATGGCCTTCATCGTCGACACGGTCAAGCCCTGGGCCGACGCCCATCTGCGCACCTTGCCGCAGCGCGAACACACCGCCATCATGGGCTCCTCGCTGGGCGGCATCGCCTCAGTCTACATCGCCCAGCACCGGCCGCAAGTGTTCTCGCGCGCGGCGGGCGTGTCGAGTTCGTTCTGGTGGAATCAGGGCGAGATGATCGCCAAGGCGCCGGCGCACCAGCCGGTCAAGTTTTACCTCGACGCCGGCACCGACGACGACGGCCTGGAGCACACACTGAAAATGCGCGACGCCATGCTGGCCCGGGGCTACCGCTTGAACGACGACCTGCTGTTCTACGCCGCCGACGGCGCCATCCACAACGAGCGTTCGTGGGCGGCGCGCGTGCAGCGGCCGCTGGCCTGGTTCTTTCCCGCTAGCCGGCAGCAATAACCGACGCCTGCGGTCGCCAGCGGTGCGCCAGCAACGCCTCCAGCTCCTCCGGCGCGACGGCGGCGCTCAGGCAGAAGCCGAACGCCTCGTCGCAGCCCATCGCCGCCAGCTGCTCCAGCTGGTCGCCGGTTTCCACGCCGCCGGCAATCACCTGCATGTTCAGGGTATGGGCCATCGCGATGATGGCGCGCACCATCGCCCCCTCGTCCGCCGCCCGGCCGTCGCTGTGGCGGTCGGTCGGCTGCCTGGCCGCGCGGCGCAGGTCGTCGATGAAGGATTTATTGATCTTCACCAGGTCCACCGGGAAGCGCCGCAAGTAGTTCAGCGAGGCGTAACCGGTGCCGAAATCGCTGATCGAAATGCGCATGCCCATCTGCTTGAACTGGCGCAGCACGGCCTCGCAATTCTGGTTCTTGTCGATCAGCATGCCCTCGGTGATCTCCAGCTCGATGTAGCGGCCCGGCAGCCCGGCCTGGTGCAGGATCTCGGCCAAGCTGCGGGCGATGTCCTTCTGGTAGAACTGGCGCGGCGACAGGTGCACCGACACCGTCAGCGGATGGCCCAGCTCCATCCAGCGCCGCGCCTGCGCGGCGGCGGTCGCCAGCACCCACGCCCCCACCGGCAGGATCAGCGCGCTCTCCTCGAGCACCGGCAGGAAATCCGGCGGCATCACCAGGCCCAGCTCCGGATGGCGCCAGCGCAGCAGCGCCTTGACGCCGCAGATCTTCTGTTCGTTCAGGTTCAGCTTGGGCTGGTAGGCCAGCACGAATTCGCCATGCTCGAGCGCGTGGCGCAGCGCGGTCTCCAGCACCACCCGCGAATAGGCCTTGGCCTGCATGCTGGGCGCGAAGCGCAGCCCGGCGCCCTTGCCGCGCTGCTTGGCCGCGTACATCGCCAGGTCGGCCTTCTCCAGCAGCGTCTCGATATCGAGGTCGTCGTCGGGATAGACGGCGATGCCGATGCTGGCCGCCACCGCCAGCGTCTCGCCATGCACCAGGAACGGCGCGGCGAGCGCGGCGCCGATCTTGTCGGCCACCTGCTGCGCATCGGCGGCGGCGCGCAATTCGGTCAGCAGCACGATGAACTCGTCGCCGCCCTGGCGCGCCACCGTGTCCACCTCGCGCACGCACTGGCGCAGGCGCTGCGCGAACTGCACCAGCACCTGGTCGCCGGCGTCGTGGCCGAGGTTGTCGTTGATGGACTTGAAGTGGTCGATGTCGACAAACAGCACCGCCAGCAGGCTGCCGTGGCGGCGCGCGTAGGCGATGCCGTGCTCCAGCTGCAGCTGGCATTGCAGGCGGTTGGGCAAGCCGGTCAGGCTGTCGTGGTGGGCGATGTGGTCCAGCCTCCGTTCCGCGTCGCGGTGGCCTTCCAGCGCCGATTGCAGCTGCGCGCAGCGGCTGCGCAGGGTGCGCAGCCGCTGCTCGCCGTACCACAGCGCCAGCAGGCTGAGTGCGATGCCGGACAGTGCCGGCCATAGGCTGTTCATGCTGTCCCTCTCCGTCCGGTGCACCGGGGAAGAGGGAAGGATAATCAATTGCTCAGCAGTTCCAAGCGTTTACGCATGCGCACTTGAGCGCTGTCAAACGGCGCCGCGCGGGACGGCTGGCCCTGTTCGCGCAACTTGAACACGCTGACCGCCGCCGACAGGCCGGCCGCCTGCTGTTCAAGCGCGTCGGCCGCGGCGGCGGCCTGCTCCACCAGCGCCGCGTTCTGCTGGGTCACGCTGTCCATCTGGCTGATGGCGATGCTGATCTGTTCGATGCCGTCGCGCTGCTCGCCGCTGGCGATCGAGATCTCGCCGATGATGGCGGTCACGCGCTGCACGCTGGCCACCACCTCGCCCATGGTCTCGCCGGCCTGGCCGACCAGCCGGCTGCCCGCCTCCACCCGGCCCACCGAATCGCCGATCAGCGCCTTGATTTCCTTGGCCGCCGCCGCCGAGCGCTGCGCCAGGTTGCGCACCTCGGAGGCGACCACCGCGAAGCCGCGCCCCTGCTCGCCGGCGCGCGCCGCCTCCACCGCCGCGTTCAGGGCCAGGATATTGGTCTGGAACGCGATGCCGTCGATGACGCCGATGATGTCGACGATCTTGCGCGACGATTCATTGATCGAGCCCATGGTGCGCACCATCTGCTCGACCGCGTCGCCGCCCCTGGCCGCCACGCTGGAGGCGGTGTCGGCCAGCTTGCAGGCCTCGGCCGCGTTGACGTTGTTCTGCTGCACGGTGGTGGTCAACTCCACCATCGCGGCGGCGGTTTCCTCCAGCGAGCTGGCCTGCTCTTCGGTGCGGCCCGACAGGTCCAGGTTGCCGGCGGCGATATCCACCGCCGCGCCGTGGATGGCGTCGGTGCCGACGCGCACCTTGCCGACGATAGTGCTCAAGTTCTCCTGCATGCGCTTGAGCGCGCCCAGCAGGGCGCCGATCTCGTCGGTGCTGTTGACGCGCACCTCACTGCTCAGATCGCCGGCGGCCACCGTCTCGGCCATGTCGACCGCCTCGTTCAGCGGCACGGTGATGCTCTTGATCAGCCACAGCACCGTGACGCAGCCGACCACCAGCGTCACCAGCAAGGTGACGCCCATGGCCAGCATCGCGCGCCTGTGCTCGGCCTGGTTCTGGTCCGCCATCTCGACGATCAGGCGCTGCGTTTCCTTGCCGATGAAGGCGACGATGTCGTTGATTTTCCTGGTCGGCTCGCGGTCGATGCCCTTGACCAGCGCATCGACCACGTGGGCGCTGTCCTGGTTGGCGGTATCGTATTTCTGCAAGGCCGACAGATAGCGCTTGACCAGTTCGTTCTGGGTGGCGATCGCCTCCTCCACCAGCGGCGTTTTCAAGTCCAGCCTGGCCAGCAGCGTGTTCAGTTTCTGCAATTCGCCGCGGGTGGTTTCGCCGCCCTTGACGAAGGCCTTGCTGTATTTGTCGAAGCTGGCCGGATCGTTGCCGCGCAGCAGAGTGTCCTTCCACTCCTGGACCTGGATCTTGAATTCGACCTGCGCGCTGCGCGCTATATCGATGGCCTGGGCCAGTGCCTGCATGCGATGCATGGCGTCGGCGCTGCCGGCGTTGCTGGCGTCGAGCGCGCGCCAGCCGCCGGTGGCGACGACCAGCAGCGCGACAAAGAAGAAGCCGCCCAGCAAGCCCAGCCGCACGCCTATCTTCAGGTTGGCGAGTTTCATCAGTTGCCCTTTCGGTAAAAATTCAATCAGTACAAGATGACAGTCGTGCAGCCCTCGGCGCGCGCTCGTATAACTTATAGTTTTGAATTGCTGCCGTTTTTTGGGGATCAAGCAACTTCTAATGCTTGCTTCCATGATGCGCCCACGCGCAAAAAAATCCAAGCGGAGTTGCCGGAAATTCTATCGAATTCCCACAGTTGCAACACGCCAAGTAATTAGCCGTGGAAGTCGATGCTGTAAATATTGGTGGGACGCTCACCCGGCGGCAAATTGCGCAGCTCGACAAACGCCAGGCCCAGCTTTTGCAGCAGGCGGATGGAATTGAGATTGCCCGGCGCGGTCAGGCCCAGCAGGCGCTTCATGCGCAGCTGGTCGCGCGCGTAGGCCACCACCGCCACGGCGGCCTCGTAGGTATAACCCTGGCCGAACCAGGCCGGGCGGATCGCATAGCCGATGTCGACGTCGTCCAGGCCGTCGCGCTTGATCAGGCCGCACAAGCCCAGCGCCTGGCCGTCGCTCTTGCGCTCCATCACGTACAGCGAATGGCCCAGGCGCTCCTGCATCGCGCACGGTCCTTCGAGGATGGCGTCGCGCGCGCCCTCGATGCTGCGGATGCCCTTGTCGCCGATGAATTCCAGCCAGGTCGGGTCGTTGACCAGTTCGTAGTAAAACGCGGCGTCGTCGACGCCTATGGTGCGCAGGGTGAGGCGTTCGGTGTCGAGTATTTTCATGCGTCGGGCCAATGGGAGGGATCGTCCAGCAACTGGTACATGACGTAGACGTCGACGTAGCCGAGGTGGGCGTGATAGTAGGCGCGCGGCAGGGTGCCGACGATGGAGAAGCCGAGCTTCTTCCACAGCAGCACGGCGGCGACGTTGGAGCTGACCACGTAGTTGAACTGCATCGCCAGGTAGCCCTGGGCGCGGGCGCGGTCCAGGCAATCTCCGCCCATCAGCTTGCCCACGCCCACGCCCTGCGCCGCCGGGCTGACCATGAACGAGGCGTTGGCCACGTGCGCGCCGCGGTCGCGCTGGTTGGCGACCAGGCGGTACATGCCGACCAGGCGCTCGCCGTTCAGCAGCGCCACATACGATTGCACGCCGGGACCGAACCAGTAGGCGTGGCAATCGTCGCGGCTGGTGTCGGCGGCGAAGTAATAGGTGTCGCCGCTGGCGATGAGTTCCTGGAAGATTTCCCACATGGCGCCGAAGTCGGCTTCCGATGCGGGACGGATGGCGATTTCTTTCAAAGCGGCTCCAGGCGGGATTAAACAGTGTTCAATTGTCATGGATTTCACGTGGCAAGTCCAGCCGGAAGTCGACCGTCCGCGGCCGGCCGGGCAAGTTCAGGCGCGCCTGCGCGCGCGGCGACTCGGCGATCACCTTGCCGCGACGCATCACCAGCCGGCGCGCCGCGCGCAGCCGGATCGCCTCCACCGGATCGGCCGCGTCCAGCAGCACCAGGTCGGCATGGCAGCCGACCGCCACGCCGTAGCCGGACAGGCCGAGGATGCGGGCCGGCGCCGCCGTCACCGCCTGGTAGCAGGCGCGCATGGCGTCCTGCCCGGTCATCTGCGCCACGTGCAGGCCCATGTGCGCCACCTCCAGCATGTCGCCCGAGCCCAGGCTGTACCACGGGTCCATCACGCAGTCGTGGCCGAACGCGACGTCGATGCCGGCCGCCAGCAGCTCCGGCACCCGCGTCATGCCGCGCCGCTTCGGATAGCTATCGTGGCGGCCCTGCAGCGTGATGTTGATCAACGGATTGGCGATCGCCGCCACGCCGGCCTCGCGCATCAGCGGCAGCAGCTTGCTGACGTAGTAGTTGTCCATCGAATGCATGGAGGTCAGGTGCGAGCCGGCCACGCGGCCGTGCAGGCCGAGCCGGTGGCTGTGGTAGGCCAGCGTTTCGATGTGGCGCGACATGGGGTCGTCCGACTCGTCGCAATGCATGTCCACCATCAGGCCGCGCTCGGCGGCGAATTCGCACAGGATGCGCACCGACTCGGCGCCGTCGGCCATGGTGCGCTCGAAGTGCGGGATGCCGCCCACCACGTCGACACCCATGCCGATGGCGCGCTTGAGGTTGGCCAGCGCGCTCGGGCTGCGCAGCACGCCGTCCTGCGGGAAGGCCACCAGCTGCAGGTCGAGGTAGGGCGCGACCTGGCGCCTCACGTCCAGCAGCGCCTCCACCGCCAGCAGGCGGTCGTCGCAGATGTCGACGTGGGAGCGGATCGCCAGCAGGCCGCGGGCGGCCGCCCAGTCGCAGTACTGCAGCGCGCGCCCGACCAGCGCCTGCTGGGTCAGGTCCGGCTTGAGCTCGCCCCACAGCGCTATGCCCTCGAGCAGGGTGCCGGAGGCGTTGACGCGCGGCCGGCCGTAGCTCAGGGTGGCGTCCATGTGGAAATGGGCGTCGACGAACGGCGCGCTGAGCAGGTCGCCGCCGGCGTCGATCTCGTGCGCGCCCTTGAGCGGCAGCGCGCGGCCGATGGCGGCGATGCGGCCGCCATCGATGGCGACGTCGACGCCCCGTTGTCCGTCGGCCAGGCTGGCGTTCCGTATTACCGTCTCGATCACCGCATCCATCCGCGCTCCCGGCTTATTTTTTGGTCCAGTATGAAAATTCCGACTCGTAGCAGATCGTTTCGATCTCCGCGATCTTGTCCTGCATCGCCGCCTGGGCGTCGAGGATGGCCTGATTGTAGACAGACGGGCCGATTTCGCGCAAACAATAATCGAGCAGCAGGCGCGCCTTCAGCTCGCCGACCTCCTCGTCCATGTGCTCGGCGCAGTAGCGCTGGATCGACCCCAGCAGGCGTTGCTCGACTTCCTTGTTCAGTTTGATGGCCATACGTGTCCTTTTTCATCGAATTGAATAACTTGTTGCGGCGCACTAATTCAGACTTTTTTTTCCGCCACGCATTGCGATGCATCAAGTTCCGCTCGAATTGTGTCCAAACGGCATGTTTCCTTGTTGCGGGCTTTGCGACATGGCAGAAAAAATAACTTTCCAAGCCTAACTTTCGCCGCTAGAATGGGTATATTGCAATGCATCATAATGCGCGCAGCGTGCACAGCTTTGCCGACATTTTAATCGTCTCAGGAGAAACCATGTCTTCGATCACCGAACAGTTTTCCGCAGCCACGAAGTCCCAGTTGGAAGCCCAATTCAAGATCTTCAACACGTTTGCCAGCACCGCCGTCGACAGCGCGGAAAAGGTCATCGCGCTGAACATCAGCACCACCAAGGCTTCGGTGGAAAAGTCGTCGGCTGCCGCGAAGAAGCTGCTCGAAGCCAGGGACCCGCGCGAGTTCTTCAGCCTGAGCTCCGCCGAGCCGGCCGGCTTCGACAGCCTGCTGGCCTATGGCCGCGAGCTGTACAGCATTGCCTCCGGCGTCCAGAGCGATCTGATCCAGAGCGCCCAGTACACCATCAAGCAAGTCTCCGACCTGGCCGCCGCGCCGGTCACCGCGCTCAAGGCCGGCGCCAAGCCGGCCGCTGCCGCCGCGCCTGTTCCCGCTGCCCCCGCACCAGCGCCGGCCCCGGTCGCCGCAGCGCCGGTCGTCGCCGCCCCGGTAGTGGCCGCGCCGCCAGTCATTGTCGCCGCAGCCGCGGCATCGGCCAACGAAACGGTCGCCACACCGGAAGCCAAGGTTGCCGCCAAGCCCAAAGCCGCCACGCCAGCCGAGAAAGCCCCGGCGCCGGTCGAAGTGAAGGCCGCCGCCGCCAAGCCCGCGTTCCCGGCGCCGCCGGCCAAGCCGGTCGCCGCGGTCGAGGCCAAAGCAGAATTGAAGTCGGTGCCGTCCGCCAAGGCCAAGCCGAGCGGCAAGCAGCTCGACATGCTGAGCGGCAGCAAAGCCAAGAAATAGCCGCCGTCGTCGTCATTCCCGCCCGCGCGGGAATGACGGCATGCCGGGCACGTCCGGCGGGCATGTTGTATCCTAGCGCCCTACGCGCTAATCCGAGGCAACATGTCTAAACTTTCCAGGCTGATCGGCGGCTTCGTCCGCCAGCACAGCCGCGCCTATGCCGTGTCCGGCGTCATGCTGGCCGGCGTCGCCATCCTCACTGTCTGGGTGCCGCGCAAGGTCGGCGCCATGATCGACGGCCTGGCCGCCCACACCCTGGGCGGCGACGCCCTGCTGAGGGAAATCGGCTGGCTGCTGCTGACCGGCGCCGGCATCTATTTCCTGCGCGTCGGCTGGCGCCAGATCCTGTACGGCGCCGCCTACCAGCTGGGCGTGTCGCTGCGCACCCGCCTGTACACCCGCCTCACCCTGCAAGGCCCGGCCTTCTACCAGCGCCAGCGCACCGGCGACCTGATGGCGCTGGCCACCAACGATATCGACGCCATCGAAATGGCCGCCGGCGAAGCCATGCTGGCCGGCTTCGACGGCGCGCTGACCCTGGTCATGGTGCTGGGCGTGATGCTGCTCGGCGTCGACTGGCGCCTGGCCTGCATCGCGCTGCTGCCGTTCCCGCTGATGGGCTGGGCGTTCTGGTACATCTCGGGCCATATCCACACCGCCTCCAGCGACTCGCTCAAGCGCTTCAGCGCCCTCAACGACCATGTGCAGGAAACCCTGTCCGGCGTGCGCACCCTGCGCGCGCTGGGCCTCGAACAGCGCAGCGCGCGGCAGTTCGGCGAGCTGGCGCAGCAGGCCTCCAACGCCAGCCTGCGCGCGCAGGTGTGGGAGGCGGCCTACGAACCGGCGGTCGGCCTGACCCTGACCGCCGCCGGCGGGCTGACCCTGGGCCTGGGCGGCTACCTGGTCTGGCAGCAGCAGCTGACCATCGGCGCGCTGACCAGCTTCACCATGTACCTGGGCCAGCTGATCTGGCCGATGTTCGCGGCCGGCTGGGTGCTGTCGCTGATCGAGCGCGGCAAGGCCGCCTGGCAGCGCCTGCAGCCGATGCTGGACGCGCCGCTGGCGATCGCCGACCACGGCACCCTGGCCGCCGTGGCGCCGGGCGCGCTGGCGCTGCACGACGTCAGCTACGCGTATCCGAGCCAAAGCGAGGACCAGGGCGCGGCCGCGCTGAGCGGCATCACGCTCGAACTCAAGCCGGGCCAGACGCTGGGCCTGGTCGGCCCCACCGGCTGCGGCAAGTCGACCCTGCTGCGGGTGCTGCTGCGCCAGCTGACGCCGCAATCGGGCAGCGTGCGCTGGAGCGGCCATGCGCTCGACGAATACACGCTGCAGGCGCTGCGCGCCGCCATCAGCTGGGTGCCGCAGGAGTCCTTCCTGTTCTCGGCCTCGATCGCCGACAACATCGCGCTGGCCCGTCCCGGCGCCAGCCGCGCGCAGGTCGAACACGCGGCCGCGCTGGCCGCCATCCACGACGACATCCTGCAGTTCGCGCAGGGCTACGAGACCGAGGTCGGCGAGAAAGGCATCACCCTGTCCGGCGGCCAGCGCCAGCGCGTCGCCATCGCCCGGGCGCTGCTGGCCGATAACGACCTGCTGCTGCTGGACGACGCCCTGTCCGCCGTCGACACCGGCACCGAGACGCGCATCCTGCAACACCTGGAAGAACTGCGCCAGGCCCGCAACGGCCGCAGCGCGGTGATCGCCAGCCACCGCCTGAGCGCGGTGGTCAACGCCGACCTGATCGTGGTGCTGCGCGACGGCCGCATCAGCGAAACCGGCAGCCACCAGCAACTGCTGGAGCAGGACGGCTGGTATGCCAGCCAGTGGCGCTATCAACAATTGGAAGCCAGTCTCGATGCCCTCTAAGCCAGAACAGATTTCCGCGCGCCGCCAGACCTGGCAGGCGTTCTCCCTGCTGCGCCGGGCCGCCCTGCCCGACCGGCACCACCTGGGCTGGGCCGTCCTGTGGCTGGTGCTGGCCGCGCTGCTGGAGGTGTCGGGCCCGATCATGGGCAAGGCGCTGATCGACGAGCACCTGCTGCCGCACCACCTGGACTGGCCGCGCATGGCCGCCCTGCTGGCCGGCGTGCTGGTCACCGGCTGGATCGCCAGCGGCCTGCGCTACCTGCAACTGGTGCGCCTGTCCGGCCTGGCGATGCGTTCGGTGATGCGGCTGCGCGAGATGGTCTACACCCACGTGCTGCTGCTGCCGATGGCCTTCTTCGACCGCGCCATCACCGGCCAGCTGGTCTCGCGCGTGACCAACGACACCGAGGCCGTCAAGACGCTGTACATCCAGGTGCTGTTCGTGATGCTGGACTCGACCATCGTGCTGGTCGGCACGGTGGCGGCGATGGCCTGGCTGGACTGGCACCTGATGCTGATCGTGCTGGCGCTGCTGCCGGCGGTGCTGCTGATCGTCTGGCTGTACCAGCGCTGGAGCGCGCCGGCCGTGACCCGCGCGCGCGCGCTGCGCAGCGACATCAACGGCCAGATGGCCGAGTCGATCGGCGGCATGAGCGTGCTGCAGGCGAACAACGCCGAGGCCCGCTTCGGCCGGCGCTTCGCCGCCACCAACCAGGACCACTACACGGCCCGCCTGGCCGAGCTGCGCGCCAACGCCTGGCTGCTGCGGCCGGCGCTCGACATGTTCAACATCATCCTGCTGGCGGCCGTGATCTACCTGTTCGGCCAGCGCGCGATGACGGCCGCCGAGGTGGGCATCCTGTACGCCTTCATCAGCTACCTGGCGCGCGTGATCGAGCCGCTGATCCAGATCACCATGCAGTTCAGCCAGTTGCAGCAATCGGTGGTGGCCACCGCGCGCGTGGCCACGCTGCTCGACGAGGCGACCGCCACCGAGCACGCCGGCCAGGGCCGGGACCACAGCCAGAACAGCGGCCTGGCCAGCGCGCGCGCCGCCGCCAACGACGCCGGCCCGGCCCCGGCGCCGGCGCCGGCGCCGGCGGTCGCCATCCGCCACCTCAGCTTCGCCTACAACGAAGGCCAGACCGTGCTGCACGACCTGTCGCTGGAGATCCCGCAGGGCGCGTTCGTGGGCATCGTCGGCCACACCGGCAGCGGCAAGTCGACCCTGCTGTCGCTGCTGCTGCGCTTCTATCCGGTCAAGCACGGCGCCATCGCCCTCCACGGCGTGCCGCTGGACGCCATCGCCAACGAGCGCTTCCGCGCCGAAGTGGGCCTGGTGCCGCAAGACCCCTTCCTGCTGGCCGCCTCGGCGCGCGAGAACATCGACATGGGCCGCGGCCTGGCGCAATCGCAGATCGAGGCGGCGGCGCGCGCCGCGCACGCGCACGACTTCATCGCCGCGCTCGAGCAAGGCTACGACACCGCGCTGGGCGAAGGCGGCTCGCGCCTGTCGGTGGGCCAGAAGCAGCTGATCGCCATTGCCCGCGCGCTGGCGGGCCGGCCGCGCATCCTGCTGCTCGACGAGGCCACCTCGCACATCGATTCGCAGACCGAACAGATCGTGCAGACCGCGCTCGACGAGTTGCGCGGCACGGTGACGGTGATCGCCATCGCCCACCGGCTGTCGACCATCCGCGACGCCGACCGCATCATCGTGCTCAACCACGGCCGCATCGCCGAGACCGGCCCGCACGAGCAACTGATGCGGATAGACGGCGGCCTGTACCAGCGGCTCTACCTGTTGCAGCAGCTGGCGGCCTGACTTGCGCCTTCTGACAACATTGCCAAAACCGCCGCCGCCTGCGTGACCATATCGATCACTTTATTGCCATTTCCGCCACGAATAGTGTGCGATTTTGCGTGAAAAATCGCGTTTCCACGGGCTTTCTCGTCTGCAACAAGAATATAATTGTCTAGACACTTTGCATGCGCAGTCGACAACCGGGAGCGTCAGTTGGCAGGTTTTAGAAATGGTGGGGGGCTAGTCCGCGCGAGATCGCGTGCCGTCGCGGTCGCTGTAGCACTCGTCCTGTCGCCGGCGCTGGCCGGCGCCGAAACCGCCCCGTCCTCGCTGTACGCCCGCATCATCGACATGCGCGAACAAAGCCGCTTCGTGCCGGAAAAGGCCCTGACGCAGCTGCTCGCGCTGCAAACCGAAGCGGCCGGCGCAGCGCCCGCCACCCAGGCCGAACTGCTGAATCAACTGAGCGTGGCCAATATGCGCGCCGGCAAAAGCGACGCCGCCCTGGCCGCCGCCGACCAGCTGATCGCCTACGGCAAAACCCTGCACGACGACGCCATCGTCGCCAAAGGCATGATGGCCAAGAGTTACGTGCTGTTCGACCGCGCCGACGTCGACGCCGCGCACCAGCTGTCCTTCGACGCCGAAAAGGTGGCGGCCGCCAGCACCGACCTGGCCCTGCGTTCGCAGGTCGTCATCACCGCCGGCCAGTCCTATGCCGAAATGGGCAACTTCCCGGCCGCGCTGGTCAAGCTGCAGGACGGCGTCGACCTGGCGCGCCAGGTCGGCGACGACCCGGTGATGCTGTTCGGCGCGCTCAACGCGCTGGTCAATCTGTACACGCAGATGAAGGAATACGACAAGGCCTCGGCCGCGCTCGACGAACTGCTGACCGAGACCGAAAAACTGCGCTCGCCGGGCCGCATGGCGATCGCCAAGATCACCGAGTACGGCCTGGCCATCGATTCCGGCCAGCCCAAGCGCGCCTTGCGCGCGCTGCTGCAAAGCCTGGACCTGGAGCGCAAGCTGGGTGCCGAGCGCATGATAGGCATGACGCTGGTCAACCTGTCGGACAGCTACCTGAAAGAGCACGACTATCCGCGCGCGGCCCAGTATGCGAACGAGTCGCTGCGCTCGACCCAGCTGACCAACGACAAATCGGTGGAGGCGACCGCGCGCGTCAACCTGGGCCAGGCCTACCTGGGCATGGGCCGCATCGCCGAGGGCAAGAAGCAGTACGAAGCGGGCATGGCGCGCTACGAGCAGGAGAACAACAAGCCCGATCTGCAAGCGGCCCTGCGCGAATATGGCGAAGCGCTGGAACGGGTGGGCGACCCGGCGGGCGCGGTGTCGGCCTACCACCGCGAGCGCGCGATCTCGAACGAGCTGTTCGAGAAGCAGCGCCAGAAGGCGGTGCTGGAGCTGCAGGAAAAATACGAGACCGAGAAGAAGCAGCGCCAGATCGAGCTGCTGAGCAAGGAGAACCAGGTCAAGGGCGCCGAGATCGACAACCGCCGCCTGCAGCAGCGCGTGTGGTGGCTGCTGGCCCTGGTGTTCGCGCTGGCGTCGATGGTGGTCGGCCTGTTGTACCGCAAGGTGCGGCACGCCAACGCCCAGCTGGAGGTCAAGAACCTCGAGCTCAAGGCGCAGTCGACGCTCGATCCATTGACCTCGCTGTACAACCGCCGCCACTTCCAGGACTTCATGCGCGACATGATCGGCGCCGGCCAGCCGCACGCGGAAAAGCGCACGCTGCACGGCGACGACATCGTCGGCGCCCTGTTCCTGCTGGACGTCGACCACTTCAAGAACATCAACGACCGCTACGGCCACGCCGCCGGCGACGCCGTGCTGAAGATGATCGCCGAGAACCTGCGCGTGGTGCTGCGCGAGACCGACATGATCGTGCGCTGGGGCGGCGAGGAATTCCTGGCCTTCCTGCCGGCGATCCCGCGCCACGGCGTCGACGAGATCGCGCGCCGCATCCTGGTGGGCATCTCGTCGCAGATCATCCGCTACCAGGAGCACGAGATTTCGGTGAATGTGTCGGTGGGCTTTTCGCCGTTCCCGCTGGCGCCGGACGACGTGCCGCTGCCGTGGGAGCGCGCGGTCAACCTGATCGACATGGCGCTGTACCTGGCCAAGTCGCACGGCCGCAACCGCGCCTATGGCGTGCGCGGCTTCGAGAACTTCGACCAGACGTCGATGGAGGCGATCGAGCAGGACCTGGAGCGCGCCTGGCGCGCCGGCTTCGTGGATTTGAGCGTGGTGCTGGGCGGCGGGCCGGAAACGCCGCCGCCGTCGCCGTCAGAGCACAGCAACGTGGTGCCGCTCAAGCACGCGGCCCACAAGAGCGGCCACTGACGCCTACTTGGCGGGACTGGACGCTTCGCGTTCGCGGGCTTTTTCCTGCATCTTTTCGCCGGCCTGCTCCAGCTTCTTGCCGGCTTCCTCGGTGGCGTGATTGAGCTTGTCGCCGGCGGCGTCGGTGGCCTTGTTGATTTGCTGGCTGGTTTCCTTGGCGGCGTCGGTGATCTGCTGGTTGGCCTGTTGCGCGGCCTCGGTCAGCTGGCGGCCGGCCTTGTCGGTGGCCTGGTCGAGCCTGCGGCCCGCCGCCTCGGCCGGACCGGCGACGCCATCATCCTTCTTCTGGCAGCCGCCCAGCAGCGCCAGCACCACCAAAGCGGCGGCCGCGCCGCGCACCGTTGTCATCGCCGTCATCATCATCTCCTCAAGGAACCAAACATTCCTGACAGCATACAGCGCCGTGCCCCGGCGTAGCGCACGGCTGCGCGAATTAATTTGCCCATCGGATTTTGGCAACGGCTCACGCCGCTCATTTCGGCCACCGTCAATGAGGCGACGCGGGTGTAGTAATACGCGGGTGTAGTAATCGTAGGAAGCCTCGAAATCCGCTGCTGCTCGCGGCCGGATAACGATGATGGACAAGGTCAGCCTTTTTTCGCCTGCTTGTTTTTCAACCGCTCGAAGAAATCGGCATCGACCGGTATGGCAGGACCGCTTGCCAGTCCGGCATTGACCAGGTCGATTATCCGCCGTTCCTCCTCGGTTCGGGGCTGAACGGTTCCCCCCGCTCCGGGCGAAACGGGCTGGTCATTCATGCCGGAAGGTGGGATGGGATCACTCATGTCCGCCAGTTTAACAAAGCTTTCGCCGATGTCCACGCCGCGCACTTGATCCCGCACAAACGGAACTTACTTGTAGATGCCCACACCGATGACGTACTCGCCGACTCTTTCGACGTAGGTGTTTTTCTCTTCGAGGTTTTTGCTGATCGAGTTCGGCCACATGTACTGGACCCAGCCCTTGCCGGCCGGGCTGGCGCCGATCTTGAGGAATTCCTTGATCGGATAGACGCCGCCGGCGCTCAGCTCCATCAGGTTCTTGTTGACCATCTTGGGGTTCTGGCCGTGCGCCAGCGCCACGCCGGCCTTGTCGAACATGAACACGTACAGGTCGCCCTGGATGAAGTCGCCCTTGGGATCGTTGAACGCGGCCACCGCCTTGTCCTTGCCGTTCTTTTGCAGATACTCGCCGGCGCGCTTGACCATCGCCACCGCCTCGTCGGCGGTGCCGCGCCTGGGCGCGTCCTGCGCCGTGGCGGCGCCGGTCAGGCTCAGGGTCAGTGCGGCGGCAAACAGGAACTGGAACAGATGCTTCATCATGTCTCTCCGGTGTGGTGGTCGCCGCGGCTGCGGCGTGTCAGCTGATCTTCTTGGGCGGGGGCGGCGGCGCGAAGACGATGTTTTCCGATGCCGGCGCGCCGTCCATCGCATCCGAAGCCTCCAGCCATTTCATCAGCTTTTCCATGCGGCGGATCAGGATGCCCTTGCTGCTGATGTAGCCCACCTGCTCGAAGTTCTCGGGCCGGCTCACCATCTTGGAGACGGTCGGCAGGTTCTCGGCCAGGCGCTCGAAGGCCTTGCGCGCCTTCTGCTCCCACTTGACCAGGTTGACCTCGTTGAAGCGGTTGCTTTCGTAGTAGATGGTCAAGGTGCGGTCGTGATTGCCAAAGCCGACGATCGCCGCTCCCTTGCGCACGGTTTCCAGCACGTCGTCCTTGATGTTCGCGGTCGGCACGAACAACGCGGCGCGGCCGGTGGCGTCCGGTCGCTCCAACGGCAAATCCTGTCCCATTATTACGCTCATCACGCTTCCTGTTGTTATCGTCGGAGTTGCTGCTAGGCTATATTTGTGATTCTATATCGCGTCCCTGCCCAATACAAGGAGAAACCGCGCCGGCGTGGCGTTACGGGTAATGGCGCGGCGTCTGCCTTTATAATGCGGGCTGATCCCTTTTTTAGCGCCGCGCCATGACGTCGTCTCCCCTGCCCGCCTCAGTAACCTCCCGCTACGGCGCCATTCCCGAGCACGCGGTCGACGCGGCGCAGCGCAATGTGGGCGACACGCTGGCCGTGGCGATCGCCCACGCCGCCCCGCAGGCGGCGCTGATCGTCTACGACACCCGCAGCGACCTCAACCGCGCACTGACCGAGGCCTACCGCCGCGTGCTGCCGGACGCGGTCTTCGTCGATTTCGACAGCACCACGCCGCAGCAGGTGCTGGCCGCCTTCGCCCGCATGCACGCCGGCGACCTGGTGGTGCTGATCCAGTCGACCAGCTTCCGGCTGGAAGCGTTCCGCATCCGCATCGAGTTGTTCAAGCGCGGCCTGAAGGTGATCGAGCATGTGCACCTGTCGCGCATGCCCGGCGAGCAGGGCTTGCACTACATCGCCTCGCTGGCCTACGACCCGGCCTACTACCGCGGCGTCGGCCACGCGCTCAAGGCGCGCATCGACCGCGCGCGGCACGGCATGGTCGACAGCGGCAACGGCGAGCGGCTGGTGTTCGGCTCGCCGTTCGAAGCGGCCAAGCTCAATATCGGCGACTACAGCGGCATGAACAACATCGGCGGCCAGTTCCCGCTGGGCGAAGTGTTCACCGAGGCGCGCGACCTGGAGGCGGTCAACGGCCGGGTGCGGATCTTCGTGTTCGGCGACACCTCGTTCATGGTCAACCAGCCGGCCACGCCGGTCACGCTGATCGTCGAAAAAGGCCGCGTGGTGGGCGCCGACAACGCCACGCCGGAATTCGACAACATGCTGGCCATCATCCGCGCGCACGAGGGCGAGGTCTGGCTGCGCGAGCTGGGCTTCGGCATGAACCGCGCCTTCTCGCGCGACCGCATGGTCAACGACATCGGCACCTTCGAGCGCATGTGCGGCATCCACCTGTCGCTGGGCGCCAAGCACGGCGTGTACGCCAAGCCGCAGTTCAAGCGCAAGGACGCGCGCTACCACGTCGACGTGTTCGCCGTGACCGAGGCGGTCTACCTCGACGATGAACTGGTGTACCGCGACGGCGCCTGGCAGGTCGCGGCCTGACCCCGGCGTCCGGGTTGCGGGTCAACTCTCAAGCAAGCCGGCGACGGCCAGCTCCCGGTCCCACGGCGGCACCGGCTGGTATTCGGCCACCAGGAAATCGATCAGCGCCCGCACCTTGGCCGACGGTTGCCGGCTGGCCGGATACAGCGCGCTCAGATGATTGAGCGGCAGCTCCCAGCCGGCCAGCACCGGCACCAGCGAGCCCTCCAGCAGCGCGCGCCACGCCAGGAAGGTGGTGTTGTAGACGATGCCCAGCCCGCGCTGCGCCGCCTGTTGCAGCACCAGCCCATTGTTCGCCGTGAACGCCGCCTGCACCCGCACCGACCGCCGCTCCTGGCCGCGGGCGAAATGCCATTGCGTGCCGTCGGTCAGGTGGCTGAAGTGCAGGCAGCGGTGCTGATGCAGGTCCTGCGGCGCCTGCGGCACGCCGTGGCGCGCCAGGTAAGCCGGCGACGCGCACAGCACGCCGCGGCACGGCGCCAGCGTCCGCATGGCCAGCGCATGCACGTCCGGGATGCCGCCCACCCGTATCGTCAAGTCAAAGCCATGCTCGATCGGATCGAGCAGCGCGTCGTCCACGTACAGCAAGGGCGACAACTGCGGATGCGGCAGGCTGAAACGCGCCACCGCGTCGGCCAGCCACTCGCTGCCGAAACTGGACGGCGCCTGTATCCGCAAGGGCCCCGCCAGTTCGGCGCCGGCCTGGGTGGCCTGGCTCAGCGCCCGCGCCGCCTCCTGCGACTGCACCACCGTCGCCATGCACGGCGCCAGATAAGCCTGGCCGGCGTCGGTCAGGCTGACCTCGCGGGTCGAGCGGTGCAGCAGGCGCGCCTGCAGCTTGTCCTCCAGTTGCAGGATATGCTTGCTGACCATGGCGCGCGTCAGCCCCAGGCGGCGGCCCGCCTCGCTGAAGCTGCGCTGCCGCGCCACCTCGATAAAAATCTCCATCGCACGTAATTGATCCATATCACATTGTCTTCATTCCAGAGACAATGTGTCAACCCTTTGCGGATTGTTCGGCAAGCGCGCGCCACCTACAATGGCACATCGAATCACGCCCCAGGGAGCCCGCCATGCTGACAGACGCACAAAAACAACAATATCACCGCGACGGCTACATCGTCCTGCCCAACTTCAAGACGCCGCAGGAGATCGCCACGCTGCGCGCGCGGGCGGCGCAGATTGTCAACGAATTCGACCCGAACGCCAGGACCGGCATCTTCAGCACCATCGAGCAGGAAAAAACCACCGACGACTACTTCCTCGGTTCCGACAACACCGTGCGCTGCTTCTTCGAGGAAGAAGCCTTCGGCCCGGACGGCCGGCTGAAACAGGACAAGGCGCTGTCGATCAACAAGATCGGCCACGCCATGCACGACCTGGACCCGGTGTTCCGCGCCTTCTCCACCGACGTGCGGCTGGCCGCCGTGGCGCGCGACCTGGGCCTGGCCGACGCCCAGGTCTGGCAGTCGATGTACATCTTCAAGCAGCCCGGCATCGGCGGCGAGGTGCGCTGGCACCAGGACGCCACCTACTTCGACACCGATCCGGTCAGCGTGACCACCTTCTGGTTCGCGCTGGAAGACGCCACCCTGCAGAACGGCTGCATGTGGGCCGAGCCGGGCGGCCATCGCGGCCCGATGCGCGAGCGCTTCCTGCGCAACGGCGACGAGGTGCGCATGGAAAAGCTGAGCGAGCTGCCCTGGCCGGACGACAGCACCGCCGTGCCGCTCGAATGCAAGGCCGGCAGCCTGGTATGCTTCCACGGCCTGCTGCCGCACTACAGCGCGCCGAACCGCTCGGCCGTCTCGCGCCACGCCTACACGCTGCACGTGACCGACGGCGCCACCGAATACTCGCCGCAGAACTGGATACAGCGCGACGCCGCCTTCCCGGTTCGCGGATTCCTCTAACGTCATTCCCGCGCACGCGGGAATCCATGCTGAGCCTGAGCGCAGGCGGCTTATAGACTCCCGCCTGCGCGGGAGTGACGGGCCAGGGACAACTATGCAAATTCAAATCTTCGCCGCCCACTGGGGCAACAACGAACTGGCGCCGCAAGTGTTCATCGACCGCGTCCGGCAGGCCGGCTTCGACGGCATCGAAATGTCGCTGCCGCTGGACGCCGCCGCCCGCGAGGACTGGACCGGCCGCATCGCCGCCGCCGGCCTGGGACTGATCGCCGCCCAATGGGAGACCGTGTTCCATCCGGCCTTCGAGCCGCACCGCGCGGCGCTGGCCGAACTGCTGCACAACGCCTGCGCCGCCCGGCCGCTGCACGTGAACTCGCACACCGGCAAGGACTACTTCACGCCGGCGCAGAACCGCGAGCTGCTGGAACTGGCGGCCGCCATCTCGCGCCAGCACGGCGTGCCGATCGTGCATGAAATCCACCGCAGCCGCTTCAGCGGCCACCCGATGCTGCTGCTGCCCTACCTGCAGCAAATGCCGGAGCTACAGCTGACGGCCGACCTGTCGCACTGGTGCTGCGCCTGCGAATCGCTGCTGGAAGACCAGCCGCACACGCTGGCCGCGACGCTGCCGCATGTGCGCCACATCCACGCCCGCGTCGGCCACCAGCAGGGGCCGCAGGTGGCCGACTTCCGCGCGCCGGAATCGCAGGCCGCGCTGGCGGCGCACCTGTCGTGGTGGGACGAAGTGATACGGCTGCGCCGCGCCGCCGGCGCGCCGCGCATGACGCTGACGCCGGAATTCGGCCCGGTGCCGTACACGCAAACGCTGCCCTACACGCAGAAGGAAATCTCCAACGCGTGGGAACTGAACGTGGCGATGCTGGAACTGCTGCGCCGCCGCTACTGCTGATGCCTACAACTGAAGCGCCGGCTCCGGCGGCGCGCCTTCCGGCGCCCGCATCGGCAGCACCAGCGTGACGGTGGTGCCCCTGCCGGGTTCCGATTCGACCCGTATCGTCCCGCGCAGCATGCCGGTGACAATGTTATAAACGATATTCATCCCCAGCCCCGAACCGCCCTGTCCCAGCTTGGTGGTGAAGAAGGGATCGAACACCTTGTGCAGCGTGCCGGCCGACATGCCGACGCCGTTGTCGGCGAAGGTCAGCGTCACGCTATCGACCTCGTCGTGCCGCGCCGCGATGGTGATGGCGCCGCCGGCGCGGCCGTCGAAGCCGTGCAGCAGCGCGTTGCCGATCAAATTGCTCAGCACCTGGCTCAGGCTGCCCGGATAGGAATCGAACTCCAGCCCCGCCGGCACGTCGACGTGCGCCTCGCAGCCGCTGCGCCGCAGCTGCGCCGCGTAGGTGGCCAGCGTGTCGTGCACCACCTCGTCGAGCCGGAAACGGCGCCGCTGGCCGCTGGCCTGGTCCACCGCCACCTGCTTGAAGGAGGTGATCAGGTCGGCCGCCCGCGTCAGCGAGCTGCCCAGGATGTCGCACGCCTTGCGGGCGTCGCCCAGGTGCGCCTCCAGCGCCGAGCGTTTCAGGCCGCCGTCGGTGGCCAGCCGCCGCTCGACATCGCGCACCATGTCGCTCAGGGCGCTGGCCGTCAGCAGGCTGTTGCCGATCGGCGTATTCAGTTCGTGCGCCACGCCGGCCACCAGCGCCCCCAGCGAGGCCATCTTCTCCGACGTCAGCAGATTGGTCTGCGCCTGCTTCAGCGTTTCCGCCACCACCGACAGGTCGCTGCGCGCCTGCTCCACATTGCTCTTCTGCCGTTCCAGTTCGGCCAGGCTGTATTCCAGTCCGTGCTTGGCGTCGATCACGCGCCGGGTCGACACCAGCAAGGCGGCGATCAGCGCGCTGATGATCAGGCCGACCACGCCGATCAGCAGCACCGGCAGCGGCGAACTGCTGTAACGGGCGCCGCCATACCCTTCTATGTGCAACTGCCAGCGGCGCTGCCCCACCATCAAGGCCTTCTGCGACGACAGCCCCTCCAGCGGGGCGCCGCGCGGCTGGCGCAGCGCGGCCAGGGCGGCGCTGTCGTAGAGCAGCGCGTCGGCGCCGGATGGCGGCGCGTCCTTGCTGTCGTAGTAGCCGTCATCGGCTATGCGCACCCGCATATGCTCCAGCAGCGGCGCCTCGATCACCTCGTGCATCAGCGTGTTGACGCGGAAAACGATGGCGACAAAGCCGGACAGCGCGGCCCGCCGCTGCTCGACCGTCTGCAACGGCAGGGCCGCGCGGTAGACCGGCGCCCGCGCCACGAAGCCCGGCTGGCCGCTGGCGTCCTGCACCAGCGTGATGCGCTCGGTGGCGACGATCTCGCCGCTGTCGCGCCCCAGCTCCAGCGCCTTCAGGTGCGGCGCCAGCGCCCCCAGGTCCAGGCCGAAGGCGTTCTCGTTGCCTTTCAGCGGTTCGGTGTATTCGATGATGTAGTGCGGATCGCGGCGGCTGGCCGGGTGCACCTGGAAAGCGGGATAGCCGGCGGCCTCGATGGCGGTGTCGCCCTTGACGGCGGCGCTGAACGCGGCCAGCTGCGCGTCCGGCACCACCCGCACGAACTGGATCGCCTGGAAACCGGGATAGCGCCGGTCCAGCTTGAGCTCCGCCACGAAGCGGTGGAAACTGCCGCGGTCGATGCGGTTTTCCAGCGCGTACACGCCCTTGATACCGAGCAGCACGTCGAAATAGGTTTGCAGCCGCACCTCGGTGTCGCGCGCCACCTTGTCGGCGTCGCGCTGGAAGTTCGCCTGCACCTGCTGGCGCTGCATCGCGACCACGAAATAGCAGGTCGCGGCGGTGAGAAATATGCCAAGAATGAACGCCAGGTAGCCGCGCGATCGTTTCATATGGCGGCTCCGCCTATCCCGCGCTGGCCGGCGCCGCGGCGCCGGGCGCATGGTCGCTGTAACGCTCGGCGATGGCCATGAACTCTTCCTCGATGGTCAGCATGGCGTCGACCACGTCGGGATCGAAATGCTCGCCGCTGCCCTGCCGTATCATCTCCATCGCCGTCTCGTGGGTGAAGGCCGGCTTGTAGACCCGCTTGGAGATCAGCGCATCGTAGACGTCGGCCACCGCCATCAGCCGCGCCGACATCGGGATCGCGTCCCCCGCCAGGCCTTGCGGATAGCCGGAACCGTCGTACTTCTCCTGGTGCGACCAGGTGATCTCGCGCGCGTAGCGCAGGAAGGTGTTGCTGTAGCCCAGGTGGTGCTCGACGTTGACGATGGCGTCGCGGCCGTACACGGTGTGCAGCTTCATGACGGCGAATTCCTCGTCCGTCAGGCGGTCCGGCTTGAGCAGGATGGCGTCCGGTATCGACACCTTGCCGATGTCGTGCAGCGGCGCGGCCTTGAACAGCGACTTGATATTGGCCTCGCTCAGCTCCTCCTGGAAGCGCTTGTGCGACTGCAACTGGCGCCCCAGCGCCGCCACATAGTGCTGCACGCGGCGCAGGTGGTTGGCGGTTTCGTATTCGCGCGTTTCGGCCAGCGAGGCCAGCGCCCAGATCATCGCGTCGAGCATCTGGCTCAGCTCCGCCGTGACTTCCTCGACCACGTGTTCCAGCAGGTTGCGCTGCTGCTTGAGCAGTTCGCGCGAATGGCGCAGCTGCAGATGCGTGTCGACCCGCGCGCGCAGCACTGCGCCGACGATAGGCTTGAGCACGACGTCGGCGCCGCCCTCGAGCAAGGCGCGCGCCTCGTCGGCCCGGTCTTGCAGGAAGATGACGGGAATGTCGGCCGTGTCCGGGCTGGACTTGAGCTGCTGGCACACGCTGTAGCCGTCCACTTCCGGCAGCGCCGCATCGAGCACCACCAGATGCGGACGCGGCACCTGCTGCATGAGGGCCAGCGCGGCGCCGCCATTGTTGGCCAGCTTGACCTCGTACTGGTCCTGCAGCAGCCCATGCATCAAGATCAGGTTGTCCGGCGCCTCGTCGACGACGAGCACGATGGCCTTTTTGATGTTCATCCGCCACTACTCCCTGAGATTGGTCTCTATCGCTAGCATGATAGATGATAACCGCCGGCGGAATTTGCCCGCAAAACATTTTTTCTCGGCTAGCTTGCAATTGTATAGTGCACTACCTATACTGTGCGAATGGATACCAAAACACCCCCCGCCCCGCCCGCCGTCGCCGCGGCCGTCCCCCAGCTGGACGGCCAGCTGTGCTTTGCGCTGTATTCGACCTCGCTGGCGATGAGCAAGCTGTACCGCAAACTGTTGCGCGGCCTCGGCCTGACCTATTCGCAGTACCTGGTGATGATGGTGCTGTGGGAGAAAAACGAGCTGACCGTGTCGGAGGTGGGCGAGCGCCTGTTCCTCGATTCGGCCACCCTGACGCCGCTGCTCAAGCGCATGGAGGCGGCCGAGCTGCTGACCCGCACCCGCGCCGCCAGCGACGAGCGCCAGGTCATCATCACGCTGACGCCGCACGGCGACGCGCTGCGCCACGAGGCGGCCAAGCTGCCGCCGTCCATCCTGCAGGCGACCAAGTGCACGCTCGACGAAGTGGTCGGCATGAAGCGGCAACTGGACGCGCTGCGTGCCAGCCTGATGTCCGCCAGCTGAGAGAGCCGATGACCACTTCCAATCCGATCTACACCCATCCCCTCCATGTGGCCGACGCGCTGCGCAAGGACGGCTACGCGGTCATGCCGCCGCAGGACGTGGCGGCGCTGGCAGGCGTGCCGCTGGCCGCGCTCAACGCGCTGATCCCCAGCTGGGACGCGCTGGAGCTGGACAACTACCTGAAGGACGGCGGCCGCTATCGGCGCCGCCGCCACTCGTGCTTCGTGCAGAACGGCGCCGAGCTGACCCAGACCGCGCACCGCGCCCACTGGCAGCCGCTCGAATACAACGCCCTGCACGGCGGCATGAACCGCCTGTTCGAGCCGATGCAGCCGGCCACCGTGGCGCAGCCCGCGTGGCAGGCGCTGGTGCGCGGCATCGGCCGCCTGTGCAGCGCCGCACGTGGCAACGTCGGCCGCAGCAGCGATCCGTGGTACGTCGAGGCGCACCAGTTCCGCATCGACACCACCGACGGCATCGGCCGGCCGACGCCGGAAGGCGCGCACCGCGACGGCGTCGATTTCGTCGCCGTGCTGCTGGTCGGCCGCGAGCAGATCAAGGGCGGAGAGACTCGCATCTTTGAAGCCGATGGGCCGAACGGCAAGCGCTTCACCATGACCGAGCCGTGGACCATGCTGCTGCTGGACGACGCGGCCGTGATCCATGAATCGACGCCGATCCAGCCGCTGGCCGGGCACGGCCACCGCGACACGCTGGTGCTGACCTGGCGCGCCGGCGGCTTCCAGGGGCAGGAAAGTCCCCCCTGAAGGACTAAATCCGATATAGTCACAACAGCCGATATACGCATCCAGGAGGGGGTCCGTGGACACCAGCTACGAAATTCAGCCCGACGAAATCGAAATCCTCATCGTCGAAGACAGCCCGACCCAGGCCGAGCGGCTGCGCCGCCTGATCCAGTCGATGCGTTACGGCGCCCGCGTGGCCGGCAACGGCCAGCTGGCGCTCGACGCGATCCGCACGCGCAAGCCGCACCTGGTGCTGTCCGACATCGTGATGCCGGAGATGGACGGCTACACGCTGTGCCGCGCCATCAAGGCCGACCCGGAACTGCACGACATCCCGGTGATCCTGGTGACGTCGCTGATGGACCCCAAGGACATCATCCGCGGCATCGAATGCGGCGCCGACAACTTCATCCGCAAGCCCTACGCCGAGGACTACCTGCTCAACCGCATCGGCCACATGCTGATGAACCAGAAGCTGCGCAAGAACCAGAACATGGAGATCGGCATCGCCCTGTACCTGGGCGACCAGAAGCACTTCATCAACGCCGAGCGCCAGCAGATCCTCGACCTGTTGATCTCCACCTACGAGCAGGCGGTGCAGGTCAACAGCGAGCTGCAGGTGCGCGAGCGCCAGGTGATCGAACTCAATATGCGGCTGGCGCACCACGCCGGCGAGCTGGAAACCATCAACCGCGAGATCGCGCTGAAGAACCTGGAGCTGGCCGAGGCGAGCCGGATGAAATCGGCCTTCATCGCCAACATGTCGCACGAACTGCGCACGCCGCTCAACGCCATCATCGGCTTCACCGGCGCGCTGCTGATGAAGCTCCCCGGCCCGCTGACCGTGGAGCAGGACAAGCAGCTCAACACCATCCGCACCAGCGCGCGCCACCTGCTCTCGCTGATCAACGACATCCTGGACGTGGCCAAGATCGAAGCGGGCAAGGTCACGCTGGAGCTCGAGACCGTGCAGTGCCAGCAACTGGTCAACGACGTGGTCGACACGCTGCGCCCGCTGGCGCTGCAAAAGGGGCTGCAACTGGAAGTGGAGCTGGTCGACGAAGCGATCGTGCTGGAAACCGACCGCCGCGCGCTGACCCAGATCCTGCTCAACCTGGCCAACAACGCGATCAAGTTCACCGAGAGTGGCAAAGTGCGGCTAACGCTGACCAAGCGTCCGGGCGAAGGCCGCGGCATCGTCGAATTCGCGGTGGCCGACAGCGGCGCCGGCATCCGCGAGGAAGACCAGGCCAAATTGTTCCAGGCCTTCTCGCAGCTGGACTCGACCTCGACCCGGCATGCCGAAGGCGCCGGCCTGGGCCTGTACCTGTGCCAGAACCTGGCCAACCTGATCGGCGGCTCGCTGTTCTTCAAGAGCGATTTCGGCCAGGGCAGCACGTTCACGCTGGCGCTGCCGCACAAAGTTTGACTTTTTCATACTGTAGAAACTTGGACACCGTAGTTCTACGGTATTGCACCGCAGCATGAACAGGCATATAGTTGGAACTGTCTCCTCCAACCGTTCGCTGAACATTGGAATTGAGCCCGCACCGGCAAGGTAGCGGGCTTTTTTTTTGCCCCGCACGGCCAAGCGGGGTCAGACCCCGTACGGGGTCTGCCCCCTAAGCGGCGCAGCGAGCGTATCGCCAAAAGCACGCGGGGTTAAACGCCACATCAGGCGCGCAGCAGATCAAGCTTGCTGCCGCGCGGCAGCGACGGGAACACCTGCACCAGCTGCTTGTCGCTCAAGCGCAGATGGCGCTCGGCGATCGCCGCCAGCACGCTGCGGAAGTCGGTCGTCACCGGCAGGTCGCGGCCCTCGTTCAGCTCGGCGTCGCCGACGCCGCGCCAGTCGCCCAGCACCTTGCCGCCGTTGACGCCGCCGCCCAGCACCCACATCACATTGCCGTGCCCGTGATCGGTGCCGCCGTTGCCGTTCTCGCGCGCGGTGCGGCCGAACTCAGACATCACCACGACGGTGGTCTGCTCGAACAACGGTCCCAGTCGCTGCGCCAGCACCGCCAGGCCCTGCCCCAACGGCTGCAGGCGGTTGGCCAGCTGGCCGCGCGCCGCGCCCTGGCTGGCGTGCGTGTCCCAGCCGCCCAGCGCCACGAAAGCCAGCTGGATATTCGGATCGTTGCGCATCAGCGCCGCCAGCCGTGCCGCGTCGCCGGGGAAGCCGTTCGGCAAAGGCGCGCCGCCGTTGGCCGCCTGCATTTCCGCCGACATTCCACCACCGCCCATGCCGCCGCCGGCCATCTTGCCGGCCGCCGCATCCATCACTTCCCTGTGCGCGTCCTGGCCCTGCTGGTAGGCGGCGCCGAAGCGCGGGTTGTCCGCGTACAGCCGGTCGAAGGCCTTGCCCACCGCCGGCCGGTCCAGCACATTGGCCTTGGTGCCGGCCGCGCCGTTGGCCAGGTTGACCGCCGCCGCATGGCCCGACAGGATGCGCGGCATGGTCGGGCCTATGCTCAACGCGCGGGTCGGCGTGCCGATGCCGGGCAAGCTCGCCACCAGGCGGTTCATCCAGCCGTCCGCCGTGCTCTTGACGCCGGGCGTGGCCGATTCCATGTAGTCCTGCGCATCGAAGTGCGAACGGGTGGCGTCCGGCGAACCGCTGGCGTGGACAAAGGCCAGCTGCTTCTGCTCCCACAACGGCAGCAGCGGCGCCAGCGCAGGGTGCAGGCCGAAATAGCCGTCCAGATTCAACGCGCCGTTGTCGTCGCCCGGCCTGGCCAGCGCGATCGTCGGGCGCAGGCGCGCGTAGTTGGCGTCGGCCACCGGCGCCACCACGTTCAAGCCGTCCACCGCGCCGCGCAGCATGATGACGATCAGCTTGCGGCCGGTGGCGTCGGCGCTCGGTGTGGCGGCCGTCGCGGCCCAGGCGTGGCGGCCCAGCGGCATCACCAGTCCGGCGCCGGCGGCCAGCGTGTTGAGGAAGTCTCTGCGTTGCATGATGGTCTCCTGGCGAATTAGCGCTGCATGAAATCGGGACTGCCCAGCAGCATGGCCGCGCGCAGCGGCGCCGGACTGCCGGCGATCGCGCCCTGCGTCTTGGCCGAGATCGAACCGGCCAGCGTCGCCTGCAAGGCCTGCACGTCCAGCGCCGGCGCCAGTTGCGTGGCGAAGGCGATGCGGCGGCTCAGCGCATCGGGATTGAGCCAGGCGTCCTGCGTGTTCTTGTAGCCGTCCGGCGTCTGGCAACCGTACAGCGGCATGCCCAGGCGGGTCAGCACGCCCAGGGTCTGCTTGATGTCCGTCGGCGCGGTGTCGCTGGCGCGCGCCGCCGAGATCACGTATTGATACGGCGTCTTGAACTTCGCGCCCACCGCTTCCGGCGCCATGAACTCGGCGCTGGCGAACAGGGTGCGCAGCACGCTGCGGATGTCGCCCTTGCTGTCGATGTAGCTCTTGGCCATGCGCTCGACCAGCGCCGGCGGCGGCTGGTCCTGCACGAAGTACTGCGCCAGCTGGAAGCTCAGGTGGTGGGCGGTGGCCGGCAGCATCGCCAGCACGTCCAGCGCGTACTCGCCCTCCTCCTGGCCGCCGGCCTTGATGCGGCGGCCCAGCCAGAGCTTGTCGTCGCGGTCGTGGCGCGCGGCGTCGAAGCTGAAGGCGCGGTTGTGCGCCACCAGCTCGCGGTTGTCGTAGGTCCAGCCGGTCAGCATGCGCGCCAGTTCGGTCACGTCCTTCTGCGTGTAGCCGCTGTCGACGCCCATGGTGTGCAGCTCCATCAACTCGCGCGCGTAGTTTTCATTCAGGCCGCTGCTCCTGGCCTTCTGGCCGCCCTGCCTTTTCCCGCGAGGGAGGTAGCCATTGGCGGTCGAGACCCAGTTGTCCAGGTAGTACAACATGGCCGGGTGGTGCGCGGTGGCGCCCAGCAGGTCGCGGAAATTCCCCAGCGCGTAGGGACGGATCGCATCGCGCTCGTAGCTGGCGATCAGCGCGCGGTCGACACCCTTGCCGGCGAAGACGTTGAAGTGGTTGAACCAGAAGTCGACCATCACCTCTTCCAGCTGGTTCGGGCTGTCGACCGCGCGGGCGATGCGCGCCTCGGCCGTCTGCTGCGCGATGGCCGTGACCACCTCGCGGCGCCTGGCCTTGCCGCCGTCCGCCCCGTCCTTCGCCATCGCCCGCACTGCCAGGAAGCGCCGCATCACCACGCCGGCCGGTTGCTGCGCCGCGTCCAGGCTGGCCAGGCGCGCGCTCAATGCCGGCGGCAGCGGCGCGCCGGCGTTCAACTGCGCGTCGATGTAGCGCTGCACGCCCATCTGCATCACCCGCTCGATGTCGCCCGGCCTGGGGCCGTAGCCGATGCGGTTGAGCACATGGGCGGCGGCCTGCTCCGGCGTCAGCGGCTCGGCCGCCATGGCCGAAGCGGCGGCGCAGGCCGCAGCGGCCACGGCGATCCAGCGGTAGAAGTTCATGGCGGCGCTCCTGTCGAAAAATATATTTACTTTATAACGCAATATTGCTGCACCTCAAACGACTGCCATGTATCGGTTGTAAGCGGAGGTTAGCATTCGTTCACAAATAAATTAAACAACTGATTTAGTTATATCAATCGTTTAGATTATGTGATGTAATGCCGCCATGAACGCCAAACCCACTTCCATCGATACCAACCAGCCCGCCGACGACGGCCGCAAGCCACGTTCGGACGGCGAGCAATCGCGCGAGCGGCTGCTGCACGCGGCCATGCGCCTGTTCGCCGCGCAGGGCTTTTCCAAGACCTCGACCCGCGAGATCGCCCAGGCGGCCAGCGCCAACGTCGCCGCGATCAGCTACTACTTCGGCGACAAGGCGGGGCTGTACCAGGCCTGCTTCAGCTTCATGTGCCAGCCGGAGCCGGACAACATCGCGCTGTTCGCCCAGCCGCATTTCACGCTGCGGCAAACGCTGGAAGGCTACTACCGGCAGATGCTGGCGCCGCTGCTGGCGGGCGAGGATGCGCAATTGTTTTTGCGCCTGTTTTACCGGGAGATGCTGGAACCGACCGGGCTGTGGCAGCAGGAAATCGACAACAACATCAAGCCCGAACATCTGGCGCTGGCCGGTGCGCTAAGCCGCCACCTGGGCCTGGAGCAGCCCAACGACGACGTGCACCGCCTGGCCTACGCGCTGGCCGGCATGGCGGTGCAGATCATGGTCGGACGCGACATCATCGCCTCGATCACCCCGCACTTGCTGGCCACGCCGGAAGCGATAGACACCTGGGGCCAGTACCTGGTCGGCTTTGCCGAAGCCATGGTGCTGGCCGAGAAATCCAAACTTAACAAGGGAAAAGCATGACGATATTCTTACGGGCGATGGCGCTGGCCGTCGTCGCGTCGCTCAGCGCCTGCGCCACGCAGGCGCCCGCGCCGCACGTGGCCGCGCTGGCGCCGCAGCAGTGGCAGGCGCCGCTACCGACGCAACCCCAGACGCAACTGCCCCACAACGGCAGCCAGGCCGACCTGTCCAGCTGGTGGAGCCGCCAGGCCGACGCCCTGCTGGTGCAGCTGATCGAATCGGCGCAAGCGGTCAGCCCGACCATCGCCGCGGCCGGATCGCGCATCGCGCAATCGCGCGCCGAGCGCGTGGCGGCGGGCGCCGCGCTGGCGCCGTCGCTGGACGCCGCGGTCAGCGCCAGCCGCTCCAACCAGCAATCGTCGCTGCCGATGGGGACCACCTCGCAGGCGGCCCTGCAGGCCTCGTGGGAGATCGATCTGTTCGGCGGCAAGCGCGCCGCGCGCGACGCGGCGCAAGCGCGCCTGGACAGCGCCCACGCCGGCTGGCACGACGCCCGCGTTTCGGTGGCGGCCGAAGTGGCCAACCAATACTACGGCCTGCGCGCCTGCGAACAGCTGCTGGCCGTGGCCAAACAGGATGCGGCATCGCGCAGCGACACCGCGCGCCTGACGGAGCTCAGCGCCAAGGCGGGCTTCCAGTCACCGGCCGGCCTGGCGCTGGCGCGCGCCAGCGCGGCCGACGGCAACAACCGCTACATCACCCAGCGCGCCGCCTGCGACGTCAACCTCAAGGCGCTGGTGGCGCTGACCGCCATCGGCGAACCTGAGCTGCGCGGCAAGCTGGCCGCCGCGCCTTTCCCCGCCCCCTCGGCCGCCGCCGGCGCGCCATCGATCGCCATCGCCGAACTGCCGGCGAACACGCTGAGCCAGCGCCCCGACGTCTTCACCGCCGAGCGCGAAGTGACGGCCGCCAGCGCCGATGTCGGCTCCGCGCAGGCGCAGCGCTATCCGCGCCTGGCCTTGTCCGGCTCCATCGGCTACGGCAACTTCCGCGCCGGCGGCGTCAACACCGGCACCGACACCTGGACCATCGGCCCGGTCTCGGTGTCGCTGCCGATCTTCGACGCCGGCAGGCGCCGCGCCAACGTCGACGCGGCCAGCGCTCGCTACGACGCCGCCGTCTCCAGCTACCGCGCCACCGTGCGCCAGGCCGTGAGCGAAGTGGAACAGGCGCTGGTCAACCTGAACGCCACCGGCGAACGCGCCGGCGACGCGCAGGCCGCGCTGCAAGGCTACCGCGTCAACTTCACCGCCGTCGAAGACCGCTACAAGAACGGGCTGGCCAGCCTGTTCGAACTGGAGGACGCGCGCCGCACCCGCCTGGCCGCCGAACAAACCGTCATCAACCTGCAGCGCGAACGCAGCGCCGCCTGGGTAGCGCTGTACCGCGCCGCCGGCGGCGGCTGGACCGCCCCGACCGACGGCGTCGCCGCCGTCGCCAGCGCCAACTAACGACAAGGCCGATCATGAAAAACCTGAAAACCAATCTGAAGCCAGTCGCCTACGCATTGCTGGCTGTATTCGTCATCGGCGGCGCCGGCATGGCGTTCTATCCGTCCGCCACCCAGGCCGCCGACGACAAGAAAGCGGAAACCGCCAAGCCGGCGCTGACCGTCACCACCACCAAACCGTCGGCCGCGCGCCTGCCGATCAAGCTGGCCGCCAACGGCAATGTCGCCGCCTGGCAGGAAGCGAGCGTCAGCAGCGAATCGAACGGCCTGCGCCTGACCGAAGTGCGCGTCAACGTCGGCGACGTTGTGAAAGCCGGCGACGTGCTGGCAGTGTTCTCGGCCGATACCGTCAACGCCGACGTGGCGCAGGCCAAGGCCGCCGTGCAGGAAGCGGAAGCCAACGCCGCCGACGCCGTCGCCAACGCGGCCCGCGCGCGCACGCTGCAAAACACCGGCGCCCTGAGCGCGCAGCAGATCAGCCAGTACACCACGGCCGAACAAACCGCCAACGCCCGCATCGCCTCGGCCAAGGCGGCGCTGGCCAGCCAGCAGCTGCGCCTCAAATACACCAGGGTGGTGGCGCCGGACAGCGGCGTGATCTCGGCCAGGACCAATAACGCCAGCGTCGGCGCGGTGTCAGGCCCCGGCACGGAGCTGTTCCGCATGATCCGCCAGGGCCGCCTGGAATGGCGCGCCGAGGTGGTGGCCGCCGACCTGCGCAACCTGAAGACCGGCACCGGCGCCGTCGTCAAGGCCGCCAACGGCAGCGAGGTGACCGGCAAGGTGCGCATGATCGCGCCGACCGTCGACGCGCAGACCCGCTCCGCGCTGGTCTACGTCGACCTGCCGGCCAGCGCCGGCGCCAAGGACGGTCCGTTCAAGGCCGGCATGTTCGCCAGCGGCCAGTTCGAACTGGGCACATCGGACGCGATGACGGTGCCGCAGCAAGCCATCGTCGTGCGCGACGGCTTCAGCTTCGTGTTCCGCCTCAACGCCGACCAGCATGTCAGCCAGATCAAGGTACAGCCGGGCCGCCGCCTGGGCGACCGCATCGAGGTGCTGGGCGGCCTGACCGCCGACACGCAGGTGGTGGTGCGCGGCGCCGGCTTCCTCAACGACGGCGACCTGGTGCACAACGTCGCCGAGACCGCGCCGGCGGATAAGCTGGCACCTAAGCTGGCACCTAAGCTGGCCGCGAAGTAAGGACCCGCCATGAATTTCTCCTCCCTATCGATCAAGAACCCGATCCCGGCGATCATGCTGTTCGCGCTGCTGACGCTGGCCGGCATGATGGCCTTCAAGGCCAATCCGGTGCAGGACTTCCCTGACATCGAACTGCCCATCGTCACCGTCACCGCCACCTTGGACGGCAGCGCGCCGGCCCAGCTGGAAACCGAAGTGGCGCGCAAGATCGAGGATTCGGTCGCCACGCTGCAAGGCATCAAGAACATCTACACCACGGTGCTGGACGGCGTCTCCACCACCACCGTCGAATTCATTCTTGAAAAGCCGATCGCCGACGCCGTCAACGAGGTGCGCGACGCCGTGGCCCGCGTCAAGGCCGACATGCCGGCCGAGCTGCGCGATCCGACCGTGACCAAGGCCTCCACCGCCGGCCGCGTGATCATGACCTTCACCGCCGCCGCCGCCAAGACGTCCGGCGAAAAGATGGACCAGCAGGAGCTGAGCTGGTTCGTCGACAACGCCGTCTCCAAGCGTCTGCTGGCGGTGCCCGGCGTGGGCGCGGTCAAGCGCGTCGGCGGCGTCAAGCGCGAGATCCGCGTGGAACTGGACGACGCCCGCATGGCCGCCCTGCGCGTGTCCGCGCTGGACGTCTCGCGCCAGCTGCGCCTGGTGCAGAAGGAAGCGCCGGGCGGACGCGGCGACGTCAGCGGCGCCGAGCAATCGGTGCGCACCATCGCCACCGTGCAAAGCGCGGCCGCGCTGGCCGCCGTCGAACTGCCGCTGAGCGACGGGCGCCGCGTGCGCCTCGACCAGGTGGCCAGCGTGACCGACACCGTCGCCGAACCGCGCGCCATCGCGCTGCAGGACGGCATGCCGGTGATCGGCTTTGAAATCTTCCGCACCAAGGGCGCCAGCGAACTGGCCGTGGCCAAGGGCGCGCGCGCCGCGATCGCGGAACTGAGCCGCGCCAACCCGCGCGTCGAACTGAAAGCGGTGATCGACAACGCCTTCCCGGTCGAAGAGAACTTCACCGGCTCGATGGAGCTGCTGTACGAAGGCGCCATCCTGGCGGTGCTGGTGGTCTGGTGGTTCCTGCGCGACTGGCGCGCCACCCTGGTGGCGGCAGCCGCGCTGCCGCTGTCGGTGATGCCGGCCTTCCTCGGCCTGTACCTGTTCGGCTACACGCTCAACACCGTCACCCTGCTGTCGATGGCGCTGGTGGTGGGCGTGCTGGTGGACGACGCCATCGTGGAAATCGAAAACATCGCGCGCCACCTGCGCATGGGTAAAACCCCGATGGAAGCGGCGATGGAAGCGGCCGACGAAATCGGCATGGCGGTGATCGCCACCACCTTCGCGCTGGTCGCCGTGTTCCTGCCGACCGCCTTCATGGGCGGCGTGCCCGGCCTGTTCTTCAAGCAGTTCGGCTGGACCGCCGTGGTGGCGGTGCTGGCGTCGCTGGTGGTGGCCCGTCTGCTGACGCCGATGATGGCCGCCTACATCCTCAAGCCGGTCGTCCACGCCGAAGAAAAAGACGGCTGGATCATGACGCGCTACATCCGCGTGATGCGCTGGTGCCTGACGCACCGCCTGGTGACCGGGCTGGCCTCGGCCGCGTTCTTCGCTGGTTCGATCATGCTGGTCGGCCTGCTGCCGACCGGCTTCGTGCCGGCCGCCGACCGCGCGCAAACCCAGATCAACCTGGAACTGCCGCCCGGCTCCACGCTGGCCGAAACCAGCGTGGTCGCCGAGCGCGCCCGCAAGGCCGCAATGGAAGTCAAAGGCATCAAGGCGGTCTTTAGCTCCATCGGCGGCGGCTCCAGCGGCGACGCCTTCGCCCCCGGTACTGCGGCCGAAGCGCGCAACGCCGTGCTGACCTTGACCACCGCGCACCGCAACGACCGCAAGGAATCGATGGCTGACCTGGAAGGCGAAATCCGCCAGAAGCTCAACGCCATTCCCGGCGCCCGCTTCAAGGTCGGCCCGCCGGACAACGGCGTCAAGATGCAGCTGGTGCTGCGCAGCGAAGACCCGGTCGCGCTGAAGGAGACGGCGCAAAAAGTCGAGCGCGAAATGCGCACGCTCAAAGGCGTCGGCAACGTGCGCTCCAGCGCCTCGCTGGTGCGCCCGGAGATCATCGTCACGCCGGACTTCGCCAAGGCCGCCGACCTGGGCGTGACCGCCGCGTCCATCGGCCAGACCGTGCGCGTGGCCACCGCCGGCGACTACGACACCGACCTGACCAAGATGAACCTGCCGGAACGCCAGGTGCCGATCCGCGTCAAGCTGCCGGACGCCGTGCGCGCCGACCTGGAAGCGATCGGCCGCCTGACGGTGCCGGGCAAGAACGGCCCGGTCTTGCTGGCCACCGTCGCCACCATCACGATGGAAAGCGGCCCGGCGCAGATCAATCGCCTCAACCGCAGCCGCAACGTCACCTTGGAAGTGGAGCTGGGCAAGCGCTCGCTGGGCGAAGTGAACACCGAAGCGCGCGCGCTGCCGACCATGATGAACCTGCCGCCGTCGGTGAAGATCGCGGAACTGGGCGACACCCAGGAGATGGCCTCGCTGTTCGCCAGCTTCGGCATCGCCATGCTGATCGGCGTGCTGTGCATCTACTGCGTGCTGGTGCTGCTGTTCAAGGACTTCATGCAGCCGATGACGATCCTGGCGGCGCTGCCGCTGTCGATCGGCGGCGCCTTCGTGGCGCTGCTGATCACCGGCCGCGCGCTGTCGATGCCGTCGATGATCGGCCTGATCATGCTGATGGGGATCGTTACAAAGAACTCAATCTTGTTGGTTGATTATGCTATTCTGGCGCGTCAGGAAGGCATGAGCCGTTTCGATGCCCTGGTCGACGCTTGCCACAAGCGTAGCCGTCCGATTCTGATGACCACCATCGCGATGGGCGCCGGCATGATGCCGCTGGCGCTGGGCTGGGGCGCCGATCCGAGCTTCCGTTCGCCGATGGCGATCACGGTGATCGGTGGCCTGATCACGTCGACCTTACTGAGCCTGCTGGTGGTGCCGGCCGTGTTCACCTACATCGACGACCTGGAACACCTGCTGCAACGCCTGATGGGCAAACTGCGCCGCACGCCGGCGCCGGCCCCCGAAGAAACCGCGCCGCCACTACGCAAGATCGCCGGCGGCGGCCACTAGGATAGTCAATCAGCGAGGAGATCATCATGGAATATGAAATCAAGGATTTACCGGCGGTCCGCGTCGCCTACCTGCGCTACAAGGGCCCGTTCGGCGCGCCGATTGGCGAGTTCTGGAAGGAAGTGTTCACGCCGTGGCAGAAGGCCTTCGGGCTGGTGAACAAAGTCACCTACGGTGTGGCGCAGGACGATCCCAGCACCACGCCGCCGGAGCAGTGCCGCTACGACGCCTGCGTCGAAGTGTCGGACGTCTATCCGGTCAAGGAACCGGCCAAGGAAGCCACCCTTCCCGCCGGCCGCTACGCCGTCGCCAGGTTCAAGGGCAGCGGCGACCAGGTGCCGGCGGCCTGGGGCGAATTTTTCGGCCAGCTGCAGGCCGAGGGCAAGGTCGACACCGGACCGTGCTTCGAGCGCTATCCGGCCGACTACGCGATGGACCCGGCCACCGGCGTATTCGAAGCGGAGCTGTGCGTTCCAGTGAAATAACCCCCGTCATTCCCGCGCAGGCGGGAATCCATAATGCGCTGGCCAGCATGCGGCCTATGGATTCCCGCTTTCGCGGGAATGACGGGGGGCGGTCCAGCCGCCGCCCATGGCGCGGTACAGGTCCACCGACGCCACCAGCATGCGCGTCTTCAGCTGCAAACTGCCAACGTCGGCGTTGTACAGCGTGCGCTGCGCGTCCAGTTCCTCCAGATACGAGGCGTAGCCGTTGCGATAGCGGTTGTGCGCGATGCGCAGCGTTTCGGCCGCCGTGGCGCGGCGCGCGTCGTTCTGCACCGCCTGTTCCTTCAGGCGCGCCAGCGCACCGAGGCTGTTGTCGGTTTCGGCAAAGGCGGTGCGCACCGCGTTTTCATACGCATAGATCGCTTGATCGCGCTGCGCCGCCACGGCGTCGGTCTGGTGCTGCACGCGGTCCCCCTCGAACAGCGGCGCGGCGGCAGCCCCCGTCAGCCGCCACAGCGCCGTCGGCGCGTTGATGAAATCGTGCCACTTCAGGTTTTGCACTCCCCCCACCATGGTCAGCTTGAACGACGGCAGCAGCTGGTCGCGCGTGGCGGCCAGGTTGGCGTTGACCGCCACCAGGTTGAATTCCGCGCGCGCGATGTCCGGCCGCCGCCGCAGCAGTTCGGACGGCAGCCCCGCCGGCACCGCCGGCGCCGACAGCCGCACCAGCTCCAGCCCGCGCGCGACCGGACCGGGATTGCCGCCCGCCAGAATGGACAGCGCGTTTTCCTGTTCGAAGATCGCGCGCTTGAGCTGCGGCACCTGCTCCGCGGTGGTCTGGTATTCGGCCTGCGCCTGCAGCCACTCCAGCCGCGAACTGTAGCCGACGTCGAACTGGCGCTTGGCCAGGTCGCGCGATTGCTCGCGCAGCTTCAGCGTGGCTTCGGTCAGCGCCAGCTGGGCATCGAGGCCGCGCAGGTTCAGATAGCCCGACGCCACGGTGGCGGCGATCGACAGCGCCGCCGCATCGGCGTTGGCCTGCTCCGCCTGATAGGTGGCGGTGGCGGCGTCGGTTAGCGCGGCCAGGCGGCCCCACACATCGACTTCATAACTGGCCTGGAACTCGGCCTGGTAGACGTTGGTGACATACGGCACGCCGTTGTAGGCCAGCTGGCGCGTGCGGGCCGGCGCGCTGTCGACCAAGACGTTGGCCTTTTGCCCGGCGGCTGCCACGCCCACCAGCGCGCGGTACTGCGCCACGCGGGCGCGCGCGATGCGCAGGTCGCCGTTGTGTTCCAGCGCGGCGGCCACCAGCGCGCTCAGGGCCGGATCGCCAAAGGCTTGCCACCATTGCGCTTCGACCGCCGCGCCCTGCGCCGTCCCGGCGGCGGTGCGCCAGGCGGACGGCGTCCGCAAGCTCGACGCGGGCGCGGGCGGCGCCTTGGCCGCGCAGCCGGCCAGCGCCAGCGCCACAGCTACCACGCACAGTCTCATGGCCTGGCTCCGGCGGTCCTGGCCGGCGCGGCGTCCGAATCGTTGAGCACCGCCGAGGTGTCGATGCTGACCACCACCGACATCCCCGGCGCCAGCCGGCGCGCCTTGGCCTGGCCCGGATCGATGCGGATGCGCACCGGTATGCGCTGCGCGATCTTGACGTAATTGCCGGTCGCGTTATCGGCCGGCAGCACGCTGAACTCCGAACCGGTGGCCGGCGAAATCCGCTCCACCTGGCCGGTCAGCAGCGCGCCGTTCAGCGCATCGACCTTGAAGGTGGCGCTCTGGCCGACCTGCACGTCGTTCATCTGCGTCTCCTTCAGGTTGGCGATCACCCACAGCTGGCGCGGCACCAATCCCATCAACTGCGCGCCGGTGTTGACGTAGGCGCCCTTGCGCACCGTGACCTGGCCCAGCTGGCCGTCTTCCGGCGCCGTGATGCGGGTGTTGTCCAGGTCCACCTTGGCCGCCTTCAGCGCCGCCGAGGCATTCGCCACCGCCGCCTCCAGCGACAGCTTGTTCACCACCACCGTCTGCACCTGCTGTTTCGCGATCTCCAGGCTGGCGCGCGCCTGCGCCACCGCCGCCGCGGTCTGCACCTTGGCGGCCTTGGAGGTATCCTGCTCGCGCAGGGACAGCGAGCCGTCGGCCGCCAGCGCATTGACGCGGCTCAGATCCGCCACCGCCTTGGCGGCCTGCGCCTCAGCGTTGGCCACCGTGGCCAGGTTCAGCGCCACGCCCGCTTCCGCCGTGCGGCGCGCCTGCTCCCAGTTGGCCAGCGCCGCCTTTTGCGCCGCCAGCTGCGCCAGCGCCTGCTCATAGCGCTGCTGGTAGATGCGGTCGTCGATCAGCACCAGCAAATCGCCCTGCTTCACCTGCTGGAAATCCTGCACCCTCACGTCGACCACGTAGCCGGGCAGCTGGGTGCCGATCAGCGTGACCTGGCCGCGCACCAGCGCGTTCTCGGTGGCGACGATGGCGGTGCTGAACGGCGGCAGCCGCCACGCGTACAGCACGATCAGCACGCCGACCAGCGCCACGAACGAAAACGCGATCGCCGAAATGATCTGCGCGCGCCGGTCCGGCGCCGGCGCGGTGGGCGCGGCGGCGGCAACGGCCGCCGCCGCAGCTGCCGCCGCCACCGCCGCGACGCGGGTTTCGGAGGAAGAGGAATGGTCGGGAGTGGTGTTAGCCATAGAGGTCAGCGAGATCCGGAATTATTGAGGGAGACATTGGCCAGGCCGGTCTGCGCGTTGTGCGCCGGGCTGCCGGGACAAACCACGCACACCGACCACAGATGGCGGCCCAGCATCCAGGCCAGCGTCAGCAGCGCCACCAGGGTGATCATCAGGAACACATCGTTGTACGCGAGGATGTTGGCCTCGCGCGTGGCCGCCGCGCCCAGCGCCGCCACGCCGGTGGCGCTGCGGGCGGCGGGATCGGCCAGCGCCGCGCCCACGCTGGCGCCGCCGCTCTGGATGCGCGCCGCCACCAGCGGATCGAGCAGGGTCAGATGTTCGACCAGTATGCTGGAGTGGAATTTCTCGCGCACCACCTGGAACGTGCCCACCACCGCGGAACCCAGCAGGCTGCCCAGGGTCTGCGTGATGCTGAACATGACCGAGAAGCTGACCAGGTTATTCGGCGCCGCGATCACCGCGCCGAAGCCCGAAACAAACGTCGGCCCGATGAAGAAGGCGCCGCCGAAGGCCAGCAGGAACTGGCTCACATACAGGTCGGCGGGCCGGGTCAGGTTGGTGGCGTCGGCATCCATGTAGGCGCCGGCCGCCATCACCGCCAGCGAGAACATCAGCTGCAAGGGGATGCGCGCCGGCGTGATGGTCAGCGCGCTGGCCGCCAGCCCGGCCACGGTGCCGATCATGACGACGATCCACAGCATCTGCATCTGGTCGTTGTTCAAGCCCAGCGCCTGCAGGAAGCCCACGGTGCCGCTGGCCTCCGACTGCACCACGCGGATCAGCAGCACCGACAGGGCCAGCCGCGCGATATTGCCGTTGCTGAGCCAGCGCGTGTTGATCAGCGGACGCGCGCGGTTATGCTCGACCAGCAGCGCGGCTGCGATCAGCACGATGGCGCCGGCCAGGCACAGGCCCAGCCAGCGCGATTCGAACCACCACACCGTGCGGCCCAGCGCCAGCACCGCCGACAGCAAGGCCACGCCGGGCGCGAACAGGCCGAAGGTGAGGAAGTCCATGTTCTCGAAGGCCTTGACGCGGTCGCCCGGCGGCAGCTTGAGCGCCAGCACGCAGCCCAGCGACAGCAAGGCCAGTCCCAGCTCGAAGAAGTACAGGCCGCGCCATTCGCCGAACTCCATCAGCTCCGACGAAAACAGCCGCGCCATCGGCAGCGCCAGCTGCGAGAAGCCGATGCCGAACACCACCGCCTTGAGCCGGTGCTGCGCCGGGAAGGCTTGCAAGGTGTAGTACAGGCCGAGGGTGGTCAGCGCCGCGCCGCTCATGCCGTGCGCCGCCCGCACCGCGATGGCCGAGGCCAGGCCGTGCACGAACAGGTGGGCCACGGTGGCCAGCGCGTACAGCACCAGGAATAATTCGGTGAACAGGCGCAGGCCATACTGCTGGCGGAATTTCACCAGCAGCAGGTTCATCGACACATTGGCCATCACGTAGGCGGCCGGCAGCCACTGGATCTCGGCCGAGTACACGCCCAGCGCGCCTTGCAGGTAAGGCAGGTTGACCGACACCAGCGCGTTGCCCAGGCCGCCGGTGACGGCGACGATGAAGCCGATCACCAGGAAGGCCAGCCGGCGCTCGGCCGGGTGCAGCGGCGTCGAAGGCGAGCCCGGCAAGGTGGGCCGCTCATGCGGAAGCCATACTTGTGGAGCGTACACGTCCATGCTCAGCTGATCCTGATTCTATTTTGCGGGGCGTAAACTGCGTAATGACGAGCATATCACTATGCACGCCATTGTTGCGAATTTTACAGCCCTGCTAAAAGGGATAGGCTGGATGGGAGGGCCGGCCGGCGCCGGCCCCGTGTTACTTGGCGCCGCGCGAGCTCAGCAGCTTGGACAGGCCATAGCCGGCGGCGGCGGCCAGCAGGACCGAAATGGCAGGGTTGGCGCGCACCCGCCCACGGCCGGATTCGGCCAGCGCCTTGTAGCTCTCGCCGACTTGCTTGCCGCGCGCGACCAGGCGGCCCGAGGTGCTTTCAACCGTGTCGGCGACCTTGTTGACGCCATCGGCCACCTTGTCGACGCCGCTGTGGGCGCTGTTGGCCAGGCGGTCGGTGGTGGGCGTGACCTGGTCGGCAACCTTGTCGATGGCCGCGTGCGCATCGGCGCGCAGGTTGTTGCCGATCTGGGTGACGCCGTCGCGGGCGGAATTGATTTTGCTATCGATGCTGTTTTCCATGATGCTTTCCTTTTTCAGGTGAGTGTTGGCACTACAGGAGCAACGATAGGCGCATTGCCGGAACTAAACCGTGCGGAAGCTAACAGAAAGGTAATCAGCCCGTTATGTGAACTGGCACACGGACGACGACGCCTGATAAGCGCATGCTGGCCGGTACACTCACCTCAGGAGGGCGGCATGTTTCCCATCTCATCGGCAGCGCAAGCGGCGCCAGGCGGCGTCAGTCCCCTGACGCAGAGCGCCGCCGTGGCGGGCGAACAGGCCGGCCAGGTGGCCGCCGCCGGTTCCGCCACCGATGCGCCGACCGCTTCCGTCAGCGTCGACTTGTCGCCGGTGGCCAACTTCCTGCTGACGGTGTCGCAATCCCGCGAACAGCTGGCGCAACTGCAAGCAGCCATCGCCCGGAACGCCGCGCCGCCCGACAGCGCCACCACCCTGAACAACGCCACGCAAAATGTGGTGAACGCCTTCAACCAGCTGCCCTCGGCAGGCTCAAGCGCAACCCAGCCGCCAACACCGTCGCTGCTCGACGACCTGGTGCAGAGCCTGCAACAAGCTGCGGCCGCGCAGGGCCTGACGCCGATCGGCCTGAGCTTGCAGGCGCCCGTCGGCTTGGCGCTCGACAACGGCGTGCTGCAGTCGGCCTTCGACGGCAACCAACAGGCCACCACCCAGACCTTGCAAAACACGCTGGACAGCTTCAACCAGCTGGCGACCAATTTTGTCCAGCAGCTGAGCGCCGCCGCCGTGCAAGCCAATCTGCAGCTGAACGACCCTCTGCGGGCCAACCCGGCGCTGGCCGCCGCCATCGCCGCCTACCATATCAACGATACCGAGCTGGCCGGCGCCCACGGCCCGGCCCCCCAAACGGCAGCCGGCGCGATACCGCGCGTGCCGGCGGTGGAGCCGGCGGCCCGCGCGCGCGCGCTGGACAACACGCCATAATCGCTGGGGCGCCAGGCGGAAGCATGTAATAATCGGCCGATAGCCACTGCTCAACCGCCGATGAAACGATTGCCGATACCGGGTCTGCTGCTCGCCGCCGCGCTGTCCTGCATGCCGCTCGCGCATGGCGCGCCGGCACTGCCGGCGGTGCCGCTGCTGATCGGCGACACCCTCGACGAACTAGGCAGGCAGCGCCCCATGCCGGAAGTCAAGCGCAAGCTGCTCGACGCGGTGGCCCGGGAACTGGGCGTCACGTTCGCGCCGCGCACCTACCCGTGGGCGCGCGCCGAGCGCTACGCCATCGACGGCGTCGGCCTGGTGTACGGCCTACCGAAAACCGCCGACCGCCTGCGCGCCCTGCGCTACTCCGACACCGCCAGCCACAACAGCCTGTGGCTGGTCACCCGCAGCGACGCCACCTTCCCCTTCAATCGTCTCGACGACCTGCGCGGCAAGACCGTCGGCACGGTGCGCGGCTACAGCTACGGTCTGGAATTCGACAGCGCGCGCGGCAAGCTGTTTCGCACCGACGAAGACATTTCCTCGCGCGGCACGCGCCTCACGCGCCTGATGCTCAAGCGCGTGGACGTGGTGCTGCTGTTCCAGCCCGACGGCCTGAGCGCGAAAGACCTGGAGGACAGCATCCGCGGCTTCATGGCCTCGCGCCTGCCGGCCATCGGCGCCGCCGCCAACACCGGCTTCAGCGTGCTGCCCAGGCCCCTGAGCACCGACAGCGGCCAGTTTTTCGCCATCGCCCGCAGCAAGGACGACGGCATCATCGACCGCATCAACGCCGCGCTGGCGCGCATCCACAAGCGCGAGGAGGACGCCAGGCGCCTGCGGCCACCGAATTAAATTTTGAACCGCGCCCCTTTGAAAGGCGATGTCGCGCAAAACAGGCCAATCGAAAGGCCAAGTCACGCGATAATATTTTGCGTTTTTGGCGATAATCTTGCCATCACCTCACAACACAACTTCAGGAGATCGCATGAAATTGAAGCATATCGCCGCCGCCGTCAGCCTCGCACTGCTGGGCGCAGCCGGCGCCCAGGCGCAGGACACCGTGGTCAGGATCGGCCACAGCGGCCCGCTGTCCGGCGCCCAGGCGTTTTCGGGCAAGGACAACGAGAACGGCGCGCGCCTGGCGGTCGAGGAGCTGAACGCCAGGCCGATCACCGTGGCCGGCAAGAAGCTCAAATTCGAACTGCAATCGGAAGACGACCAGGGCGACCCGAAAGCCGGCATGGCGGCGGCCCAGAAGCTGATCGACCAGGGCGTCAAGTACGTGGTCGGCCCGTACAACTCGGGCGTGGCCATTCCCGCGTCGCGCGCCTACAACGACGCCGGCGTGTTGATCGCCACCGTCGCCACCAATCCCAAGATCACCCTGCAGGGCTACAAGGGCCTGTTCCGCGTGAACGCCAGCGACTCCCAGCTGGGCACCAAGATGGCGCTGTACGCGGCCAATGTGCTCAAGCTCAAGACCGTGGCCGTGATCGACGACCGCACCGCCTTCGGCCAGGGCGTGGCCGAGGAATTCAAGAAGCAGGCCAAGGCCGCCGGCATGACCGTGGCCGGCCACGAGTTCACCACCGACAAGGCGTTCGACTTCACCGCCATCCTGACCAAGCTCAAAACCAAGAAGGTCGAGGCGATCTTCTTCGGCGGCTACGCGCCGCAGGGCGCACCGATGGCGCGCCAGATGAAACAGCTGGGCATCAACGCCAAGCTGCTGGGCGGCGACACCATCTGCACCGCGGAGATGGGCAAGCTCGGTGGCGACGCCGTCGGCGAAAACGTCCTGTGCTCGCAGGGCGGCGCCATCCTCGACAAGTTCGCCAGCGGCCCGGCCTTCAAGGCCAGGTACAAGGCGCGCTTCAAGCAGGACCCCGACGTCTACGCGGCGGCCTACTACGACGCGGCCATGATGTACGCGCAGACGATGGTGAAGGTGAACTCGATCGATCCGCAAAAAGTGGGAGCCGCCATCAGCGCCGGTTCGTACAAGGGCGTGGCGGGCACCTACTCGTTCGACGGGCATGGCGACATGAAGCAGTCGCCGGTCACCATCTTCAACTTCAAGGGCGGCCAGCCGGTTCCGCTGACCACCTACTGATGTAGCGCGCCGTCGCCCTGCATGGCGGCGACGGCGCTGTTCAGTATCGCCAGCGCCTGTTCCATGTCGAAATCGCCGACCGCCTGTTCCAGCTTGCGGTAATGCTGCGGGAAAGCGGCGGCCAGCAGCGCGCCATGTTCCACCAGCAGCCGTTCGGAGCGGGCGTCGTCGTCCGCCAGCAGCGCGCCCAGTTCGCGCACCACGGCGTCGCGCTGTTCGGGATCGACTTCCACCTTCTCCAGCTCCGCTTCCGCCGGCAGGCAGGCGACGATCGCCGCCACCTGCCCTGCCAGCACGGATTCCAGCTGCGCCAGCTGCGGCGCCAGGCGCGCCGACAGCGCAGCGGCGCCGGCCTCCCCCACCGCCGCAGGCGACAGCGCATGTTCGGCTTCGCCGGCCAGCACCTGCAGGGCGCTGGCGCCGATATTGCCGGCCAATCCCTTGAGCGTGTGGGCGCCGCGCTCGGCGCCGGCGCGGTCGCCGGCCGCGATCAGCGCCGACATCTGCGCCACGGCGCCGGCCTGGTTGGCCACGAAGCCGCGCAGCATGGCCAGGTAGCGCGGCCGCTTGCCCAGCACGCGGCGCATTCCGGCCACCATGTCCAGGCCCGGAATCTCGTGCGGGAAGCCGTCCTCCGGCGCGGCCTGCGGCTCGGGGCCCGGTTCGGCGCGCGCGTGGTGCGTCGGCTCGTGCGCCGGCGGCGCGTGGCGCGGCGCTATCCAGCGCAGCAGCGCGCGCCACAGGTCGTCCGGCTCGATCGGCTTGATCACAAAATCCACCATGCCCGCCTGCGTGCACAGGTCGCGGTCGGCCTGCATGGCGTTGGCCGTCATCGCCACCACCGGCAGGCCGTCCAGCTGCGGCAAGGCGCGCAAGGCGCGGGTGGCTTCAACGCCGTCCATCTCCGGCATCTGCATGTCCATCAGCACGATATCGTATTGCCCGCGCTGCGCCATCGCCACCGCCTCGACGCCGTTGTTGGCGATCTCCACCACCAGGCCGGCGTCGGCCAGCAGCTCGGACGCCACCTGCTGGTTCAGCTCATTGTCCTCGGCCAGCAGCACGCGCGCGCCGCGCAGGGTCGCCAGCGCGGCCAGCGTGCTGACCGGCGCCGGAGGCGCCAGCGCGCTGTCGTCCACTTCGCCGCCCAGCAGGCGGATCAGGGTATTGAGCAGCACCGAGGCGTTGACCGGCTTGATCAGCACATCGTCGATGCCGGCGCCTTGCGCCTGCTGCTGCACTTCCTCGCGTCCGTAGGCCGTGACCATCATCAGGCGCGGCGTCTGCTGCAGGTGCAGCGCCTTGATGGCGGCGGCGGTCTCGATGCCGCTCATGCCCGGCATCTGCCAGTCCAGCAGCACCACGGCCAGCGGCTCGCCGGCGGCGGCGGCGTCGCGCACCATCGCCACCGCCTCGGCGCCGGACGCCGCCACCTGCACGTCGAAGCGCATGCCGCGCAGCAGCTCGGCGATCACGCTGCGCGCGCTGTCGTTGTCGTCCACCACCAGCAGGCGGCAGCCGCGCAGGTCCGGCGACGGCAGCAGCGAGACCCGTTCGTTGTGGCCTATCTCCAGGTGGGCGGTGAACCAGAAGGTCGATCCGTGGCCCAATTCGCTCTCGACGCCGACCTCGCCGCCCATCAGCTGCGCCAGTTTCTTCGAGATCGCCAGTCCCAGGCCGGTGCCGCCGTACTTGCGGGTGGTGGAGGCGTCGGCCTGCTGGAAGCTCTGGAACAGCTGGCGCATCTGCTCCTCGCTCAGGCCGATGCCGGTGTCGCGCACGGCGAAGTGCAGCAGCACGCGGCGCTGGTCCCGGCTGCGCACGCGCACCGTCACCGCCACCTCGCCCCGCTCGGTGAACTTGACGGCGTTGTTGGCGTAGTTGATCAGGATCTGGCCCAGCCGCAGCGCGTCGCCCACCAGCGCGGTCGGCACGTCGGGGCCGACGTCGAACACCAACTCCAGGCCCTTGGCATTGACCTTGTCGCCGATCAGCGTGGCCAGGTTCTCCAGCAGCTGGTCAAGCTCGAACGGCTGGTTCTCCACCTGCAGCTTGTCGGCCTCGATCTTGGAGAAGTCCAGGATGTCGTTGATGATGCCCAGCAGGTGCTGGCCGGCGCGCTGGATCTTCTGCACATAATCGTGCTGGCGCGGCGTCAGCCCGGTCTTCAGCGCCAGGTGGCTCATGCCGATGATGGCGTTCATCGGCGTGCGGATCTCGTGGCTCATATTCGCCAGGAACAGCGACTTGCTGCGCGTCGCGTCTTCGGCGGTCTGCTTGGCGGCGCTCAGCGTCTGCGCCGCCGTGTGCTCGGCCGTCACATCGGCCAGGTAGCCGTTCCATACCTCCTCGTCCGCCTGCTGGTGCACGCAGGTGCAATGGATGTCGACCCAGCGCGCCGCCACCATGCCCTGCGCGCCGAACTCCATGCGGCGGTGGATCGACCAGTGCTGGCGCGCGCTGTCGGCGATCTGCTCCAGCAGGCCGGCGCGGCCGTCGGGATCGAGCAGCGCGAACAGCATGGCGCCGTCCTCCAGCACGTCGCTGGCCTGCAGGCCGGTGATGGCGGTGATGGCGGGACTCATGAAGCGGAAGCGCGGCTGGCCCGCCGCGTCCATCTGGAACTGGTACACCGCCACCGGCAGGTTGTTGGTGATCTCGCGCATGCGGCGCTCGTTCTCGAAGCGCAGGCGGCGCGCGCTTTCGGCGGCGCGGGTGCGGCCGGTCACCACCATCCCGCACAGCCAGACCGCGCCGATGCAGGCCGCGGCCAGCATCAGCTGGTTCCACAGCGGCAGCCACTCGGCCTTGTCCTGGGCGATCACCACGCGCCAGGCGCCACCGTCGTCCGGCCAGTTCAAATCGGTGCTGGCCAGCGCGTGGGTCCGGCCCTGGATGCTGGCCTGATTGCCGACCGGTTCAAACGGCAGCGGCAAAGGACCGCCGCCGGCGAACAGCTCGCCGAACTGCTTTTCATTTTCCAGCTGGGCCAGGCGCGCCGGTGCGATCTTGCGGGACCGCGTGAACAGCCACTCGTTGCGGTTGGTGGCGAACACCACGCCGTCCGGCGACAGCAGCAGCGCCGGGTCCTTGCTGCGCGCGAGGATGCGGTCGACTTCGGCCGCCGGCATCTTGATGGTGTAGACGCCGGCGATGGGTGTGTCGCGCGAATTGCCGCTGTAGACCGGCGCCGCGAAATACAGCCCGCGCTCGTGCGAATTGCTGCCGATGGCGGCATAGACATTGGCTTCGCCGGCCAGCGCGCGCCGCACGTAGGGACGATAACGCAGGCTGCGGCCGACGCCAATGGCCTTGCCTTCCTTGTTGAGGTAAGCGGTGATGGTGCCCTCGCCGTTCAGCACAAACACGGTGTCGGCGCTGTATTGGTCGATGACGGCGGCGAAGTCGACGTGCAGCCGATAGGCGTCGGCGGCCAGCTCGCCCGACAGCAGCGACTTGACGCTGTCTTCCACCAGTCCCATGAGAATGGCGCCGCCCATCACGCGGCCATCGGTGGAGTCGATCTGGATCTGGCGCGCGATATCGTCCGCAGCGGCTTGCAGGTCGCGGCTGTGCTGCTGGAGCACCAGCTGGCGCTGGATCAGCACCGCGCCGCCGGCCAGCAGCAGCGCCAGGGTGGCCCAGCGCATGGTCTGGCGGCCCGGCAGGCCGCGCCGGCGCAGATGCTCCCATGCCGCGCGCCAGGTGCGCGAGGGCGGCTTGGGCGACAGCGGCGCCGGTGGCAGGGGTAATCCGTCGGAAGATCCGTTCATGTCGCCTTGCGATGCATAAGGATTTGTCAATGGATTATAGCGGAAAAGTGTTGCTCCACCGCTTCCCGGGCGGCCGATTATGTGCTTTACTTGGCTAGCCAAAATACCAAGGTCCCGAATGCCGCGCATGCCCTTCCGCCCCGTCCTACGCCTGCTGCTGTGCGGCGCACTGGCCTGCCTGCACGCCGCGCTCTTGCAGGCGGCGCCACACCCGCTGGCCTTCACCGCCGTCGATTCGCTGGGCGCCGACAGCCGCGCCATCCTCACCATCCTGCAGGACCGGCAGGGCTTCGTCTGGATCGGCACCATCGAGGGCGGCTTGTTCCGCCACGACGGCCATAAGCAGGTGCGCTACATGAACGACCCGTCCGACCCGCATAGCCTGCCGGGCGGCCGCGTCACCGCGCTGTACGAGGACGAAGCCGGCAAGCTGTGGATCGGCACCGACGAAGGCCTGGCGCGCTTCGACCCGGTGGCCAACAACTTCACCCGCTACGTGCCCGCCGGGGGCCCGAACAACGCGCGCATCGTGCGCCGCATCGTCGCCGACAACAAGGGCGGCATGTGGGTGGCGACATGGGGCGGCCTGCAGCACTTCGACCCGCGCAAGGGCAGCTTCGTCATCTACCGCCACGACGAAGCCAAGCCGGACAGCCTGCTCTACAACGACGTCAACGCCATCGCCGTCGACCACCAGGGCGGCGTGTGGAGCGCCACCTGGCCCGGCGGCCTGGATTACCTGGCGCCCGGCGCCACCGGCTTCCAGCACTTCCGGGTCGACGACCCGGAGCATCCCAACCCCAAGGCCAACGACGTGCGCGCGCTGTACTTCGACAGCGCCGCCACGCTGTGGATCGGTTCCGCCGACGGCCTGGTGACGTGGAAGTCCGGCCAGCCCTGGGACAGGCGCGAGGCGCTGCCGGTGCAGGCCAAGCGCGTGACCGACATCGACGAGGACCGCGCCGGCGACCTGTGGATCAGCACCCGCACCAGCGGCCTGCTGCGCTGGGACCGCGAACTGCGCCAGTTCCAGAGCTACCGCCATCGCGCCGAGGATGCGCATAGCCTCAACAGCGACGCCATCAACACCACCATGCGCGACCGCAGCGGCACCTTGTGGGTAGGCTCGCTGACCGATGGCGTCAGCCGCGCCAACCTTGGCTATCACGGCTTCGAGCGCTTCGTCCCGCGCGACATCGATCCCGACTTCGTCAAGTCCAGCAATTTCGTGCGCAGCGTCGGCGCCGCCGCCAACAACCAGCTGTGGCTCGCGCTGGACGACGGCCTGGCGCTGTTCGACCCGGCCAGGCGCGAAATGGTGCGCACCTGGAGCGCCACGCCCAAGCGGCCCGGCGCGCTGAGCTCCAACGTCATCTACAGCACCTACCAGGCGCCGGACGGCGTGCTGTGGATCGGCACCTCGGAAGGCCTGAACCGGCTCGACACGCCGGACGCGCCGTTCAAGGTGATCCACTTCGGCAGCAAGACCACGGACTTCATCAACACCATCGCACCGGGACGCGGCGGCGTGCTGTGGCTGGGCACCGGCACCGCCATGCTGCGCTACGATCCGGCCAGCGGCGCGGTCGAAAGCTACGCCCACGACGACAAAAACCCGGACAGCCGCAGCGTCAACGGCGCCACCACGGTGGTGGAAGACAGCGCCGGCCGCGTATGGAGCGGCGAGTTCTATCGCGGCGGCGGACTCGATATGCTCGATCCGGCCACGGGAAAATTCCGCCACTTCCGGCTCGATCCCAGCAATCCCGCAAGCTTGAGCAGCGACCGTGTCAGCAGCCTGCACCTGGATGCCGACGGCAGCATGTGGGTCGGCACGTCCAAGGGCTTGAACCATGTGGCGGCCGGCAAGGACGGCGCCTTCAGCATCACCCGCATCCAGGAAAAAGGCGAACTCGGTACGCGCCTGATCGAAGCGATACGCTCGGATAAGAACGGCATGATCTGGGTGACCACGGCGGCGGGACTGAGCAAGATCGATCCGGTCTCCGGCACCGTCACCGAATACTCGGTGGAGGATGGCCTGACCGAAGGCTTCTACATGGACTCCGCCGCCAACAGCGGCAACGGCTTCCTGTACTTCGGCAGCAGCAGCGGCGTCACCGCCGTCAACCCGACCATCCACAGCAGCGCCTCGCGCCCGCCGCAACTGGCGATCACCGACATCCGCGTGTTGAACCGTTCGCTGGGCGGCAAGAGTCCGCCGGAGGATGTGGTCCTGCAAGGCAGCCTGACGCAGCCGCGTTCACTGAGCCTGCCGTGGATCGCCAACACCATCTCGATCGAATTCGCCGCGCTGCATTTCGCCGAACCGCGCAGGAACGCTTATTCCTACTGGCTGGAAGGCTTCGACAAGCAACCGGTGCAAGCCGATGCAAGTCATCCGGTGGCGACCTACACCAATCTGGCGCCCGGAAAATACCACTTCCATCTGCAAGGCAGCAACAACAAGGGCGTGGCTAGCCGCGACGAGATCATCCTGCCGATCACGATCACGCCGCCGGTGTGGCAAACGTGGTGGGCGCGCAGCGCAGCGGCGGCGCTGGCGGCGGGGCTGCTGCTGCTGCTGTTCCGCTGGGCGGCACGGCGCCTGGGCGCGCGCGCGCGCGAGCTTGAGATACTGCTGCGGGAACGCACCGAAGCGCTGCGGGTTGCGCAACACAAGCTGGCCAACCTGTCGGCCACCGACAGCCTGACCGGCATCGCCAACCGCCGCTGCTACGACGACCAGCTGGCGCGCGAATGGCGCCGCGCGGCGCGTGAAAAGAAGCTGGTGGCGATTGGGCTGGTGGAGATAGATCAGTTGAGTGCCTACCGCGACCACTACGGCCAGCAGGCAGCCGACGACGTGCTGCGGCGGGCTGCCAATGCGCTGAGCGGCGCGGTGCAGCGGGCCGGCGATCTGGTGGCGCGCTACGGCGCCGATCAATTCGCCTTCCTGGCCCCAGGCGCCAACGGCGACGAAGCGATGCTGATCGCGCGCCGCATGGAAGCAGCCATCGGCGCGTTGAACCTGCCGAATGTGAAAGCACCGTCGGGCGGCATCAGCGCCAGCATCGGCGTGGCCTCGCTGCCGGCGGCGCAGGACGACAACGCGGAGGACCTGGTGTTGGCGGCCGACCAGGCGCTATACCGCGCCCGCTCCGAAGGCGGCAAGCGCAGCGTGCTGGCGCCGCAGGACAACGCGGAGCAGACGGCTTAGGACAACTGCAACTCCCAGTAGCCGACATCGATCCAGCGGTCGAACTTGCGGCCGACCTGCTTGAAGTGGGCGACCTTCTCGAAGCCCAGGCTTTCGTGCAGCGCCACGCTGGCCTCGTTGGGTTGGGCGATGCCGCCTATCGCCATGTGGATCTCGCGGGCGCGCAGCTCTTGCAGTAGCGCCTTGTACAGCGCCGATCCGATGCCCTTGCCGCCCTGCCCGAACGCGACGTAGACGCTGGTCTCGGCGGCGAAGCGATAGGCGCTGCGGGCGCGCCACTTGGTCGCGTAGGCGTAGCCCAGCACTTCGCCGTCCTGTTCATGCACCAGCCATGGCAGCCCGGCGGTGACGTCGCGGATGCGGCCAGCCATGTCCTCCGGCGTGACCGCATGCTCCTCGAAGCTGATGGTGGTGGTGGCGATGTAGTGGTTGTAGATGGCGACGATGGCTGCGGCATCGTCCGGCGTTGCGGATCTGATCATCGGATTCAAAGATAGCGGGTTTCGGTGGGTGGCGATATCCAGTTGTCGGCGCGGCCGTCGACGTAGGTGATCGGCGTGCCGGCCAGGTCCTCGTCGCTGACGCCATCGAGACTGGCGACGTTGACGCCATAGAACACACCGTAGCGCGGCGAGTTGCCGATGCCGTAGGGACGCACGCCGCAATGCGCCTCAAAGCGCACCGCGCCGCAATGGCAACTGCCGTGGTAAGTTCTCATCATCTGTTTCAGGTCCGAGCAAGCCGGAGGTCGTCGATCACGGGAATAATGGCCAGCGACAGCAGCGCCACCGCCAGCGGCAATGTGGAGATGTAGCCCAGGTATTTGAAGCCGAACGCGCCAGCCAACCCGCCGAGCAGGAACATCGCCAGCAGGGAGCTCAATAAGCGCAGCTTGTCGCGGTCGGCCACCACCTTCACCGGCGACGTCTTGTCGTTCCAGTAAAACAGTTTACCCAGTTCGATGCCGATGTCGGTCACCAGGCCGGTCACGTGGGTGGTGCGGATTTCGGCCCGCGAGACCTTGGTGATGATGGCGTTTTGCAGTCCCATCACAAAACACAGCAAGGCCACGATGGCGTGCACATGGCCTGAAGCGCCGAGGCTGGTGCCCATCAGGCCAAAACACAGCAGCAGCGCCGCCTCCAGTATCAGCGGCAAAGCATACTGGCTTTGCGCACCGCGCCGACCGCCCCAGTTGATCAGGATCGCGGAAGTGCCAGCGCCCAGCAGGAACGCCAGCAGCGCCTCCAGGCCCGCCAACACCAGGCGCACCTCGCCCATGGCGGCGTTATCGGCCAAGGACGAGACGATGCCGGTCATGTGCGATGTGTACTGGCCCACTGCGAAAAAGCCGCCGGCATTGACCGCGCCAGCCACAAAGGCCAGCGAACGGCCAAGGCGGCGGTTGCTGATAATGGTGCGTTGCGGGCTGGTTAAGGCCCGCAGGTAGTGCATAGGCATGGTTGGCCTCCTCCTTACTGTCGGCCCGACCATTGTATGCCATCAGATCACTTGAGCGTTACTCCCCAGTTCTTCTCCACGCACTTGGTGTAGTTTCCGGCGATCAGGGCGCTGTACGGCGTTTGATAACTCACCAATTGGCATTGGTAGTCGCCGCCGCTGCTCCAGTTCTTCTCCCAGTAGATGTTGTAGGCCGCCGAACTGGATCCGCTGAAGCGCTGCATCGTCGCGCAGGACAGCTGCTCGCTGCCGATGTTCCAGCCCAGGTCCGCCGCGAACTGCTTGTAGTAGTCGATGCGGTTCTGCGCAGCCGCCTTCTCGGTGCCGGTGCCGCATTCGGCGTTGATGATCATGATGGTGGTGGCGAAGTTGTTGCCCGCGCCGGCCGCCTTGTCCGCCGCATTCGGCACCCAGGTCCCGTCCAGCACGTGCAGCATCGACGGCTTGGGTGGTTGCGGGTCAATCCACCCAAGTTAAGACTTTTCAGCAATTTTTCTGACTCATCGACTTGTGCGGCTTCCGGCCTGGGTTGCGTGGTTTTGAAACATTTTCGCGATGGCGATAGGTTCGTCCGGCAATCAGGTCGAGCATTCCCCGCAGCAGTTTGCCGATCTTTCTGCCGATCCCCGCGCCAAGCAGAAGAATGGGCAACAACGGCTTGAGTGCGGTGTGGGCATAGGCGTGGTTGACGCGTCTGTTGTCGGGCAGATCGGCGTCCGCATGCGCGGTTAGAGCGACGAGAGCCTGCAGATTGTCGCAGACGATTTTGGCGGCCACGTCCTGGGCCACGGCTTGCTGGGTCAATCCAGTGACGTGCTCGAGATTGAGCCGGTGCTTGAGTCGTTTGAACGCCTCCTCGATGCCCCAGCGCTTGTGGTAAAGCTCGGCGAAGCAGTCGGCCGGGAAGAGCTGTTCATCGAATAGGTTGGTCATCAGAACACGCTGCTCGCCGCTGGGCGAGACATTGCGAACCAAACGCACGCGCTGTGGTTTGCGCGGGCATTCGTAGTCAAGTGCGTCACGCTTGTTCGGCGCGGGCAACATGACGATCTGTTCAAGCGCGTTCGAGCGCATGAACGTGCGCACGCAAGCAAAGCTGCTGGTATTGTCGACGCGCATGCAGAACTTGATAGCGCGATCGTTGAGCACGGCGACCAACCAGCGGCAGGGATAGCCTCGGTCGAGCAACAGCAAGTCGTCCGGTGAAAGCCGGTCCAGGTGTTCGAACAGGAATTGGCGTTCGCCGCATTCGTGGACGTCGTGCAGGGAGGCCGCGAGCATCAGGTCCGGCCCCGGCAAGAACAGGCCGAACAGGATTTGATCGGCCAGCGCGGCGCGCTTAACATGGCTGGCCCGCAGACCGAAACGCATCGTCGAAGCGTCGGCGGCGACCAGCCGTAGTCCGCGCCAGCGCGGCACAAACCTGTCCGTTTCGGCGCGCGCGATGAGCCAGTCGTTGAGGCCGGGAATGGCGGTCGGGGACAGCTTGGCACGCGCTTGGGCGAACGCCTGCTCCGACACTTCCCGGACCAGCTGGGCTTGTTGGCGAAGATGGGCAAAGAAGGTGTCCAGTTCGGCCTGGATGCTCATCCGCATGCCCGTCAGCATAATGGCGACCAGCGTCGGCAAGGGCAGCTTGCGACAGCGCGAAAACGCAGTCGGATGGTCCGCGTGGCGCGCATCGAGGAGGAATTCTGTTGAGCATAGTCGGGCGGCGAAATCTTGAAACAGAATGGTCAGAACAGACATGGCAGGCAGTGGGAATAAAAATTCACACTGGCGGCCGCACTTTTAATACGGTGTCAAGTATATATTTGCAAATATTGAAAATAAATTATTTAACCGCGCACATTTTCCTTAACTTGGGTGGATTGGGTTGCGGGTAGACGAAGAAGAACGTCGCCGAGGCCAGGTTCAGCCAGGTCGACGCCACCAGGTCGGGATTCTTCAGCAGCACCGACTGGTCGCCGTTGTACATCACTTGCGAGAACGGGCCGTAGTTGTAGTTGTACGAGAGCTGCTTGGCGCCGCGGCCGTAGTACTTCTTGAACGATCCATCGGCGTTTTTACCGCAGGTCCAGACGGTGTTGAACACGGGGTCCGAGCATTCGACGTTGTAGCCGCAGTTGGCGCCGGTTTCATCGCAACCCATCTCGCGCAGATACTTCAGGCCCTGGCGCCATTGCGGCAGCGGGATGCTGGCGTTGTGGTCGCCCGTCTCCTGCGCGAAGTGGGCGAACATCGTCGCCAGCGAGTGGCGGCAGATGGCGTCCGCATCGCGGCCGTCGCTGTAGTCGCCGCAGATCGCCGGGAACTTGGCCACCGCTTGCAGGAAGCGTCCGTATGTGTAGCTGGGCTCACGGATGCCGAAGTAGTAGTCCCACTTGGCCGACGTCAGCAACCGCTCCACCCGCTTGACGTTGGCCGGGTTGGCCGCCGCGCCGGGCGATACCGCGTTCACCGCCGCGTTGTCCAGCGTGCGGATCGACGCCTTCACAGTGCGGAAGAAATCGTTGTCGGTCAACTGGGCCTCGCGCGCCTCGGCTTGCGCCTTGGTCGGCACGTCCCCCGGTTGCGGCGTGCCGGGGTCGGTCGGCGTTGGATCGGTGGCGTCGGTAATGTACTTCCACGGCCCCCACGCATCGGTGGGGTTGGGCGCGCTGCCCTGCACCCACCATTTGGCTTCGTACTGCTTGCCCTGGTAGATCGCGCACATGCCAGCGGTGTAGACCGCCGTGGCGGTCCATGCCGGGCATGCGGAGGCGGCGGCGGTGGAAATGCCGCCGGAGAGTACGCGCGGAGCGCTGCTGTCGGCCTGGCCGCCGCCGCTGCCGCCGCCACAGGCGGCAAGCAGCAAGGCGCTCAGCACAGCGATGCTGTGAACTGATTTCATCGCGTCCCCTTATTTCAGCGCGACCGGCAGGCCGGGATACTCGTCGCTCAAGGCGTAGCGCACGCCGTTCACCGTGACCACGTAGGCGGACGGCCCCGAGATCGGCAGCGAGTAGTTCAGCGTCAACGACACCGAAGCGCCCGGCGCCAGCGACTGCCACGTCGGAATCGTGAACTTGGCGTGGTTGAAGCTGGCCTTGAAGCCGCCGATGTTGTTCGGCCCCGAGTAGCCGGCCTTGGTCACCACCAGGCCGTAGCCCGACTGGTCGCTCATGTTGGCGGGCGCCGAAACCGGATAGTCGAACTCCACCAGCGAGCCGCCAGGGATGGTGACGGTGGTGTTGTTCGTCACCGTCATCACCGGGTTGATCGGGTAGTTGCTGTCGCCGAGCTTCCAGCCGCCCAGCGAGATCGACACCTTGGCGCTGCTGGCCGGCATCGCCGATTCCGCCCGCGTGGCGCCGTACGGGCTGGCGGTCTTGAAGGCGTTGTAGATGTTGGTGGTCAGCGTGTAGCCCATGAAGTACTCGCCCTTGCCGCCGTTCTTGCTGGCGTCCCAGGCGTAGTCGCCGGCCAGTTCCCAGATCATGATGCCGCCGATGGCGTTGTCGATCACGTACTGGGTCTTGGCCGCCATCGATTGCGCGGTCTCGGTGGAGATGAAGACTTTGCGCGTGGCGTTCCACAGCCACGGCGCCGCCATCGTGGCGCTGTAGTTGGCGGTGTAGGTGCCGGTGATGGTTTTCTCGGTCACGCCGTAGACATCCAGGTAGTCCGGCACGATGGCGTTTTGCAGATTGAGCGCGTGCCACAGCGGATTGCCGCCGCCGGGGACCGGCTTACCGTTGGTATCGAGGTCGTACCAGACGTTGTCGATGCCGACCGCGCCGGTGCCGCAGGTTTTGACGCCGGCGCAGGCGACGGTGTCGTTCACCAGTGGCGTGGTTCCCCACAAGCCGTTCGTGCCGCCGGTGACATCCTTCCAACCGCGCGTATAGTACGGCACGCCGACGTTGATGCGGCCGGCCTGCAATGCTCCGCGGTAGTAGTGGTAGGCCCAGTCGACGTTCAGGTAGCCGATGCCGCCGTAGGAGTAGGCGTTGCCGGCTTTGAGTTCGGCGTCGTTGCCGTCGTCGAACAGCGCGGCGTTGGGGCCGACGTACTGGTTCCAGCCGCCGTGCAGGTCGTAGGACATCAGGCTGGCGTAGTCGAGGTACTGCAGGCCGGAGAGGTTTTCCTCGCCGCGCAGTATCCAGCCCGACGCGGAGCCGGCGATGGTCAGCATGTAGTACTTGTTGTCGGCAACGGCCGCGGTGTCCAGCTTTTGACGCACGGTTTTCAGCAGCACGTTGTAGCTCTTCATCAGGCCCGCCAGGCGTGGCTTGGAGAGCGTGAAGTCGAGCGGGTTGCCGGCTTCGTTGTTGGTGGTCGGGTGCTCGTAGTCGATGTCGATGCCGTCGAAGAAGGTGTATTGACGGAGCACGGCCACCATCGAATCGGCCAGCGTGTTGATGCCTGCCGTGTTGAGCGAGCCGTCGGCGTTGGTGGTGGCGGTGTAGTAGCCGCCGCTGCCTGCCCAGCCGCCCACCGACAGCATGACCTTCACGCCGGGGTAGCGTTTCTTGTATTGGGCCAGCAGGTTGAAGTGGCCTTTGTACGGCAGCGAAGGATCCATCGCGGCGGCGGGGATGGTCGGCCAGGTCATGCCGGTGTCCGGGTTGTTGGCGCCGCTGCCCAGTTGGACTTTGGCGTTGGCGTCCACCGAGGCGAAGGCATAGTTCACGTGAGTGATTTTATCCCACGGGATGTTGTTGACCAGGTAGGCCGGCGTGTTGTTCGCGCCCGTGCGCCAGCTGGTGAAGTAGCCGACGATGCGGCGGTTCAGGCCATTGGCGAGCTTCTCGCGGCCGTTGGCGTCATACACGCCGCAGTAGTTCACGTTCGGCACCGGCGAGGCCAGGCCGTCGGGACGGCACGCGACCGGCGTTGGTGTCGGAGTGGGCGTAGGCGTAGGCGTCGGAGTTGGTGTCGGCGTTGGAGTCGGTGTCGGTGTCGGTGTCGGTGTCGGCGTTGGCGTTGGCGTAGGCGTTGGCGTCGGCGTCGTTGAATCCAGCGCCCAAGGTCCCCACTCTTCGGTACCCGGCACGTTATTTTGCGTCCACCACTTGGCCTTGTAGGTGGCGCCGTTGTAGGTCACGCACATGCCGACCGTGTAGATCGCGCTGGACGACCATGCCGGACAATCGGCGGCAGCAGCGGCGGTCTGTATCCCGCCCATCAGTTTGGGCCCTGGTGTCGCGCTTTGAGGGTCGGAACCGCCGCCACAGGCGGCGACGGCGCTGCCGATCAGCGCCAGCATCAATAGGTTATGTCGCATTTTGTCTCCCGTATTTTAAAAATCGTGATTGTTCGGGTAATGACTGTAGAAGTCGTTGTCCCACTTGAAGTGGGTGGCAGAGATGGTGATGGTGATATCCAGCGCTTCGACGAAGTGCCACCAACCGACGGGCAGGAACAGGATCTCGCCTGGTTCCAGCATGCAGTCGATGACCGGCACGTCTGCCATCATCGGAAAACGCTGCAGGTCGATGTTGCGTCCATCGACCGGGGTAAAGCAGTGGCGCTGGTTGTACAGCTTGGGCGTATCGCAGGGAGCGATCAGCCGCACGCGTTTGCGCCCCGCGATCTGGATCATGAAGTTGTTGGTCAGGTCGTGATGGAACGGCGTGATGGTGCCGGCGGGACCAAACCAGAAAAAGCCGCGCCCTGCCGGGTCCAGATATTCCGGCAGCGGCGGCGCGTCGGCCATCAGCTCCTGCAGCGACTCGCGATTCTGGCCGTCGTTGTTGGCGGTCATGTAAAAGTCGTTGGTATGGCCGCTGTCGCGCACCAGGTCCACGTACTCGCCGAAGCGCATGCGCCGCTTGTGCGACTGGCTGTTCATCTCGTAGTCGGGATCGGCGCTGCGGCCGAACTGCACTTCCACCATGCGTTCGCCCAGCTGCTCGCCAAGATACTCCAGCGTCCACTTGCTGCGGGCCGCGCAGTCGTCCAGCATGCCGGTGATGATCACCGGCAGATTGCGGCGGTAATGCTGTTCGAGGAAGACCGCACCGGAAAGGCGCTCCCGGCGCGGCACCCCGGTCGGCGCCAGCCGGTTCAATTGCGACTGGATGCGGAGCACCCAATCGCGCTTGGCCAGCCGGTTGTGCAAACGCGATACGCCCTGAAGGTAAGGGCTGCGCAACGCGGCGGCGACCTCCGTGTTGGCTTCGCGGGCGCCGATGCCGGACTGGGTCAGGATGCCGACCAGTGTATCCGGACGGATGCCGAGGATCAGGTTCTCGGCGATCCAGCTGCGCCATGCGTCGGTGACGCCGATGGTTTGGACAACGGCATGGCGCTTCATGGCTTAGCGTCCTTTCCAGACGGCGCTGGTCAGGGCGCCGCTGGCGTCGCCGTCCAGCTCCCACGAGAAGGCGCCGCGCAAGCTCTGGTCGCGCATGTACTGCATCTTGGTCGCGATCACGGTCGGGTCGTCGTAGCTCCACCATTCGCCGGTGCCGGTGTACAGGAACAGCTGTTTGGTCTGCGGATGGTACCAGCGCGTGCCGGCTTTGTTGACCAGGACCTTGTAGTCGTCGATGCCGGTCTCGTAGGTGCCCGCCGCGCCGCCGGTGGTGGTTTGATACAGGCCGTTGGCGTTCGGGCCGGCGGCTACGCCTTTCCATCCGCGTCCGTAGAACGGCACGCCGAGCAGGATCTTATTGCGCGGCATACCGGCAGCCACCAGCGCCGTCACGGCGTCGTTGGTGTTGTACTTGGCGAGGATGCCGGTCGCAGGATCGGCAGGGTCGTGGTACAGCGGCGAGTGGAAGTTGGTGGTGCTCTCCCATGCGCCGTGGAAGTCGTAGCTCATCAGGTTGACCCAGTCCATGTACTGCGAATACAGGGTTGGCTCGGTCTGGGCGATCTTCTCGGTGCCGGCGCCGATGGCGGCCGTCAGCGCATAACGCTTGCCATCGATGGCGCCTTGCGCGTCCAGCTGCGCGCGGAACTCGGCCATCAGCAGCGTGAAGTTATGCTTGTCGTTGACCGCGTCATAGGTGTTGTACGGCTGGCCGCCGCCGCCCGGATATTCCCAGTCGATGTCGATGCCGTCAAACACGCCCTTGGCGGAGCCGGGGCCGCCGCGTCCATCCTGCACCGGCAGGTCGCCGGCGATGAACATCTTCACGCAGGACTTGGCCAGTTGCTTGCGCAGGGCGTCGGTCTTGGCTGCGGCCGAGAAGTTTTTCGACCAGCTCCAGCCGCCCAGCGAGATGAACACCTTCAGGTTCGGGTGCGCAGCTTTGAGCAGCTTCAGTTGCAGGAAGTTGCCGGTCAGCGGAGCGTCCCAGGCGACGGTCTTGCCGTCCACGGTGCGCGTTGGCTGGCGTTGGTAGTCGGCGTAGGCGTCGCCGCCGGTGCCGGCTTGCGGCGAGGTCGGGGTGTCGTTGCCCACTTCGGCGCGGGTGACCATGTCGCATTCGTAGCCGCCGTTCTTGGCGTAGGTGTTGCCGAAGGCATAGTTGATGAAGGTGAGCTGGTCGGCCACGCTGGTCTGCACGCCATTGACCGGGGTCTTGGTGGTGTGGATGTCGGCCACTTCGTAGCTACGGCCGTACACGCCCCACTGCGCGAAGTAGGAGCCGATTTCACGGCCGCCGACCGGCGTTGGCGTTGGCGTTGGCGTTGGCGTTGGCGTTGGCGTTGGCGTTGGCGTTGGCGTTGGCGTTGGCGTTGGCGTTGGGGTCGGAGTCGGAGTCGGAGTCGGAGTCGGCGTTGGGGTCGGAGTTGGCGTCGGCGTCGGGGTCACCGCTTGCAGCGCCCATGGCCCCCACTCCTCCGTGCCTGGGACGTTATTTTGCGTCCACCATTTGGCCTTGTAGGTGGAGCCGTTGTAGGTCACGCACATGCCGACCGTGTAGATCGCGCTGGACGACCATGCCGGACAATCGGCGGCAGTGTCGGCGGTTTGCACGCCGCCCAGCAATTTCATTTGTGGTGTGGTGGTGGCGGGGCTGTCGCTGCCCCCACCGCAAGCCGCCAACATACTGGCGATCAGGCCGAGTACGGCCGCGTTTCCCTTGACTGCACGTTCCATGCTTTCTCCTCCTTGGGTGGGTAAATCTATGCTTTTATTATTTTTTCAGGATGGAACGCAAAGAAGTGGTAGTCAAGTGGTTTTATTTTTGGACATCCAATCAAATACCAGTTACAACCAAGGAAGAGTTATTGCGGCAAGAACCGATATGGAACTTGAAAGAGAATGTGAGTGCCCACCAACCAATTTCAGCAGGCAAAAGGGCGCAATTGCGCCCTAACTTTCGAATGTCTCAAATTGAACATCGTGTTAATTGGTGAGTACCAATTTTGTGCACTTTGGAAGTGGTACTGACGACGACAGCGGCACAAAACCGCTGAAATCCCAAATCAGGCGCTGGTTGCCAGTTCCGGCCGCACCGCGTGCGCACTGCCGTCACGCACCTCGACGATGCGCGGTTGTTGCGGATGGCCAAAACTCATCTTGTAGCAGACCTGGCCGTTCCTGGACGCGGTCGGCAACACCATCAGCAACTGGAATGCGCTCGGCGCCTCCTCCACCGTGGGGAAAATCGGCGGCAGGCCGGCCAGCACCACGGCCTGCAACGGATGCTCGCCTTCGATCCGGGTGTGGTGTCCGCGCACCGAAATGCCGGCGCTTTCGCCGCCCTCAAACGCCACCCGCGCGTGACCGATCACGCTGTCGTTTTGCGCATTCACGACCAGGTTCAACCACAAAGTGGGCGAGCCCGCGGCGGCGCTGGTGACTTCATACACTGCTGTAAATAATTGACTCATGGTGCTTCCTAACGAAGAGAAGTGAAACATGAGTCAAACTGTAGCGGCCATGCGGAAACCTTGCCTTCCGAATACCTTCCGGAAGGCAAGCCATTGATTACAATGAATATTTATTTCATCTCAACGCTTGGGCAGCCGCCAGTCCGGACGGATGAAATGGCAGGTGTAACCGTTGGGGATGCGCTCCAGATAGTCCTGGTGCTCCGGCTCGGCCTCCCAAAACGGGCCGGCCGGCGCCACTTCGGTGACGACTTTCCCCGGCCACAAGCCCGATGCATTGACGTCGGCGATGGTGTCCTCGGCCGTCGACTTTTGTTGCTCGTTGGTATAGTAAATTGCGGAGCGATAACTCGTGCCGATATCGTTGCCCTGGCGGTTACGGGTGCTCGGATCGTGGATCTGGAAGAAGAATTCCAGGATTTTCCGATAGCTGATGACGGCCGGATCGAAGACGATTTCCAGCGCCTCGGCATGGGTGCCGTGGTTGCGGTAGGTGGCGTTCGGCACGTCGCCGCCGCTGTAGCCGACCCGCGTCGCCAGCACGCCGGCTTGTTTGCGCACCAGGTCCTGCACGCCCCAGAAGCAGCCGCCGGCCAGGATGGCGGTTTCAGTTGTTGTCATGTTCTATCCTTGGTGTATGTATCTGTTCAATTTAGTGACGTTCGCCATTTCTTCAAGGTGAGGCTGCTCCACAACAATTGCTGTTGTGCTAAGCTTGAGCGTTGATGTACACCTACAAAAACGGGAGTCCTCCATGCATGTAGAACGACGTTCACGCCCGGACCGGGCCAAAGCCATCGCCGTCAACGCCGGCCTGGCCCTGCTTGAAAGCGCCGGCCGTGAAGCCGCCGCCACGTTCCTGGAAGATGCCGGCGTGCCCTTGCCGGTGATCGCCCGCGTGCTGTCGGAGCCGGACCGGCGCCGCGCCGAAGATATCCGCTGATCTAATACCGCGTCGGCGAGTACCAGAGTTCTTTGTTCTGCAACGGCGTTTCCTCCGGCAGGTCGGGATTGGGCAACTCCAGCAGCAGACGCTGGCCCAGCCTGGTACGCCGGATGAGATCTGCATTATACGGCGTGCGCGCCAAGCGCCATGAGCATCGCCAGCGCGCAGGCGGTCAGCCATGTCAAAAAATTGCATTTATTGCCAAGTTGCCTCATATGCCAAGAATAGCACAGAGTATTGTCATGCAACCAAGGAGACCTGCGGATCAGGGCTTGAGCAGTACGCGGCCGAAAGCGGTGTCGGTGCGCTGGCCGGCCAGCTGGGGATCTATCGCGAAGCGGCAAGTCCGCACGTAGTCGGCCGCCTGTTGCGCCAGCTCGGGCGCCTGGCCGTTGGGTTCGGCGACCACGCGGATCGGCGCGCCAGCGCTGTCGACCAGGAAGCGCAGCAGGATGCCGTCGCCGCCGCTCGGCCGGCGGTCGAATTGCTTGAACGCCTGGAAGCGCGCGGACGGCGGGCAGCTGCCGGCCACCAGCGAGGGGCGCACGGCGGGACCGTCGCTGAATTGCCAGACAAATTGCATCGGGAAGGAGGCGCCGTTCCTGGCCTCATCCAGGTTGGGCTGGAACACGCAGCGGGAGATGCCGCGGACGGCGGCATCGTCGAGTATCTGCCAGCCGCTGCCCTGGGATACTTCCGGATGCACGACCTTGCCGTCGGCGCCGATCTGGAAACGGATCGTCGTCACGCCTTCGATCTCGTAGCGCCGCGCCTCGTTCGGCCACTGCGGCTGTGCGCAGGTGGCCGGCGTGAGCAGCGCGTTGAACGGCGCCTGGCCGCGCTGCTCGGCGTGGCTCATCAGGTTGAGCAAACCCAGCAGGCCAGCGGCGGCGCCGACGAAAATCAGTTTCTTGTTCATCGGGCGATGATATCAGACGGCGGCGGCGAAATACCGCGCTTACTTCTTCGGCACGCCAGTCTCGCGGGTGAAGTCGATGACGGCGCCATCCAGCGGAAACTCGCGTTTTCTTGTCGTCCATTTCCCGTCCGCCGCCTGCATTTGAAACTGGTCGATCAGGTATGGCAGGCCTTCGCTGGCCAGGATGTCCGGCGCGCTGGCGACCTGGAAATGCAGATGCGGCACGCGGGCGTCGCCGGAATTGCCGACCCGGCCAATGGACTGTCCGCGCCGCACCCGGTCGCCCGCCTTGACGCGTACACTGCCCGGCATCAAGTGGGCATATTGCGCGAACTGGCCATCGCCCAGGCCGATCATGATGAAATTGCCGGCAATGTTGTCCATGGTGACGGGCACGGCCGGCGTGAAGCCGTCCTTGGTGCGGGGGATGTTGTCCGGCATGCCGTCACGCGCGGCGACGATCGTACCGTCCGCCACGGCCAGGACGTTCTCGCCGTAGGCATAGTAGGAGCGCACATCGCGGGCATCGCCGCCGTAGGACAGGCCGGCTTGATACTTCTTCCAGTCGAACGCATAGCGGCGGGCATTGTAGGCCAGGCCGCCGGCGACGAACACGCCGGTGCGGTGGTGGGATTGGAGGTTGGGGCCATTGTCAGCCGTCCAGTTCGCGCCGGCCAGCGGCGGGCCGAGCACTTGCAGCCTGGTGGCGCGGGTCCCGATCACAGGGCCGTCGGCATAGGCGTCATCCAGCAGCACGCGGTGGCGCAATTTCTGCGGCGCCGCGGCCGTGTCAAACGCGAGGCACAGGAAGACAACGGCGCCGCGTCCGGCGGCAAGGGCGGGCTCGCCGCCCTCGTCCCCGGCGCCGGCCAGCCGCAAGCGTTCTTTCAGCTGCGGCCCCTTGATCAGTTCGAGCAGCGCGCCATTGTCCGCGTTGAGGACTTCAAGCCCCCGCAACGGCAACGTCTGATCTGAAAAATTATGCAGGTGCAGTTCATACAGCAGGTAGTTGCGGCCGGCGCTGGCGAACACGGTAGGCGCCTGCGGCGTTTGTATCTCCAGCTGAATCGGTGGAAACACGGGCTGTCGCACAAGCACCGGCAAGACGGCGCCCGCCGCACTGTCGATGGCGTCGCATCCGCGCAGCAGCGATTGCGCATGCGCCGCACTGGACAGCAGGCAGACAGCCGCTGCGGCGATTTCTCTGAAGCTTCGGATCGACATTGCTGCACCTGTTGAGCTGGAAACGCACATCATGAAAGCCCGCGCGCCGACGCGGGTGCCAATCATGGTTGAATTCCTGCCAATCTGGGGCGGGCCGCCGTTCAGAGTTCCACCAGGTCGAAATCGCCTTGGCAGTAGCGCGCGCCCTGCACGCTGCCGGCGCCGACGATGGCGTCGATGGCGGCCAGGTCCGCCGCGCCCAGCGTCAGCGCCGCGGCCGCCGCGTTCTCCCCCAGGTGGCCGAGCTGACGGGCGCCGGTCAGGAAGCCCCGGCCCAGCGCGCTGTAGGGCACAAAGCCGATGCCCAGCTCGCGGCACACCGGCAACACCTGGCGCTCCGGCTGGCGGCTCCACAGCAAATACTCGCTTTGCACGGCGGCGATCGGGTGCACCGCGTGGGCGCGTCGCAGCGTCGCGGCCGACACTTCCGACAAGCCCAGGTGGACCACTGAACGGAATTCAGCAATCGACATGCGGCTCGATCTCAACGAGTTGGAAATATTTGTCGCCGTGGCCGGCCACCGCAGCTTCCAATCCGGCAGGGCAGGCTGGTGCGCCTGTACGAAGACTGGTGTCCGGCCATGCCGGGTTTCTACCTGTACTACCCCAGCCGCAAGCACATGCCGGCCGCGTTGCGCGGTTTTGTTGATTGGTGCATCCAGTATCGGCAGGACGACGAGGGACAGCAGCCGAATTAGTCAGTAGGCAGTTCGCGGATTTCGACGCCGCCGCCGGCCTCGTAGTGCGGATTGCCGACCAGGAAACGCGCGGCATCGTCGAGGTTGGCGGCGCGCACGCGCAGGTAGCCGGTGACGTCCAGGCTGGCGGAATCGGCCGGCGCGCCTTTGCGGTACAGCGCGCCCTTGCCGATGGAACTGCCGCCGTCGAATTGTCCGCCCTGACGCAGCTTGGCGATGTAGGATTCCCACAGCGCGCCGCTGGCGGCGTCGGGGTGCGCGGTATCGTCAAGCATGAGGATGATGTAGTCGTTCATGGGCGCTCGCGGAGTGGAGTTGATGCTGCATTTTATCAGCCTACCATGACGGATCTTGTAAAACCCAAGAGGAGATATGCAATATCGTTACACCTTGCCGCTGCTAGTGTTTGCGGTGTCGTCGAGCATGGCCGCCGAGCTGCCGGCCGCATCGCGCGCGGAAATCGACGCGCTGCTGAACCGGCTGGGAAGTTCCGGCTGCCAGTTCAACCGCAACGGCAGCTGGTACAGCTCGACCGACGCCAAGGCGCATCTGGCAAGCAAGCTAGACTACTTGATCGACAAGAAGAAGGTCGAGGGAACGGAGCAGTTCATTGCCCTTGCGGCCAGCACCAGCAGCATGTCCGGCAAGGATTACCTGGTCAAATGCGGCACGGCGCAGGCGGTGTCTGGAGCGGCGTTAGTGCATGGGAAAGCTCGGCTCTTCCGGTTGATGAAGACAACTGAACTCACTGAGAACATTACCATCGAAGAAGGCAACAACAATCCCTACGCCGACCTCGGCCGCCCGGATGCCGGCGAAATGCTGGTGAAGGCGGGCCTCGCGCACGAGATCACACTGGTCATCGAGAGTGGGGGCTTGACACAGCAACGTGCGGCCGAACTACTCGGCATGCCGCAACCCAAACTCTCCGATATGCTACGCGGAAAATTCCGAGGCATCGGCCAGGCCAAGATGATCGAGTGCCTGAACCGACTGGGCTGCGATGTCGACATCGTGGTGAGGAAGAATGGCCAAAGCGAACCAGGGCAAACCCAAGTCGTCATAGCGTGACGTTGATGCAAGTACAAGCAGAGTCGCCGAGCCCGGCCGAAAACCAAAACCGATTCTTCCAAGCGAAATGAACTGCCCCCCCCCGTAAAGTTGTCGTTCAACTTTGCGGGGGGCAGTTCACTCTCCCAAGAAAAGAAGCGGGTTCTTGTGGGCATCTCTAAAAATCCGTCGTTCCCGCGAAAGCGGGAACCCATACGCCGCATGCAGATGGGCTCAGCATAGATTCCCGCCTACATGGGAATGACAAATTAACGGTTATTCGAGATCGCCTTGTGCCAATTCTGGTGCGCTTGCCGTCGTAGCGGTAATTCATCCGCCAGTATTTGCTTGATTCTTTGACAAGTATGTACAGCGAGCGTCCGTCGCTATATTTGTCACCGCTGGGTTTGCCGGAATGCTTGAGCTTCCGGATAAAAAGGTCGGTAAGTGCCATGGCGCAATCACACTCCGGATTTGGCGCCAAATGAGGGACATTTTTTTTCGCGTGAGGGACCGGCGCCATTTGTCCCTCACGGGCCGTAGATTTCATGATACGCCGCCGGATTTTCGAAGATAACAAAAAACCCGCTTCTCCTATGAGGAGAGCGGGTTTTTAGACTGCCAAATACTTTTTACTGCTGTGTTCTGGTGCCGCTTGCCGGAATCGAACTGGCGACCTTTTCATTACGAATGAACTGCTCTACCAACTGAGCTAAAGCGGCGAAGTCGCACATTCTAACAAATATTTCCTGCTACACGCTAGTCCCAACTCGATAAATTTTAGCCATGCTGCAAAAATGTCATTGCTTTGTGCGATTTGGAAGCTTGTCAGCCTGCTGCGTGGTAACCCGTCACCACCGCCACCTCATCCCGCGAACCCAGGAACACCGGCACGCGCTGGTGCAGCTTGTGCGGCTGGATCTCCATGATGCGGTTCTGGCCGTCGGTGGCCGCGCCGCCCGCCTGTTCGACGATGAAGGCCATCGGATTGGCCTCGTACATCAAACGCAGCTTGCCTGGCATCGACGTGTCGCGCGTGTCGGCCGGGTACATGAAGATGCCGCCGCGGTTCAGGATGCGGTGCACATCGGCCACCATCGAGGCGATCCAGCGCATGTTGAAGTTGGTGCCGCGCGGGCCGGTGTCGCCGGCCAGCAGTTCGCTGACGTAGCGCTGCACCGGCGCATGCCAGTGGCGCTGGTTCGACATATTGATCGCGAATTCCTTGGTCTTGGCCGGAATCTGCATGTCGCGCTGCGTGAGCACCCACGAACCCATCTCGCGGTCCAGGGTGAAGCAGTTGACGCCATTGCCGGTGGTGAGTACCAGCATGGTCTGCGGACCGTACACGGCGTAGCCTGCGGCCACTTGCTTGGTGCCTGCCTGCATGAAGTCCGCTTCGGTCGGCTGGCCCATGCCTTCCGGCGCCTTCAGCACCGAGAAGATGGTGCCGATCGAGACGTTGACGTCGATGTTCGACGAGCCGTCCAATGGGTCGAACAGCAGCATGTATTCGCCTTTTGGATAGCGGTTCGGGATCGGGTGGATCGATTCCATCTCTTCCGACGCCATCGCCGCCAGGTGGCCGCCCCATTCGTTCGCTTCCAGCAGGATTTCGTTGGAGATGATGTCCAGCTTCTTCTGCACTTCGCCCTGGATGTTTTCGGTGTCGGCGGTGCCGAGCACTTCACCCAGCGCGCCCTTGCCTACCGAGTGGCTGATGGTCTTGCAGGCGCGTGCTACCACTTCGATCAGCAGGCGCAGTTCGGCCGGGATCGTGTTGTTCTGGCGCTGTTCTTCCACCAGATATTGTGTGAGGCTGATGCGTTTCATGGTTTCCCTTGAGGTGAATATAAACGGTTTGGATTCTTATTTTGCGGCTGCGGATAGTCAGCATGGAGGGAATTCAGGCAATGCCTGGATTCCCGCTTTCGCGGGAATGACGCGCGTTAGTTTGCAAGCGCTTTGGTGACCACTTCCAGCACGTCGTTCGACAGCTTGGCGCGGCCGGCGACTTTCTCCAGCGCGCGCTTCATCTTTGCCTGCAACGCCGGCGCGTAACGGCGCCAGCGGTCCATGCCGCGCGCCAGGCGTGCCGCCACCTGCGGGTTGATCGCGTCCAGCTTGATCACGAACTCCGCCCAGAATTCATACGCACTGCCGTCCGCCGCATGGAACTGCGACGGGTTGGCGCTGATGAAACTGAAGATCAAACTGCGCGCGCGGTTCGGGTTCTTCAGCGTGAAGGCCGGATGCTGCATCAGCTTGCGCACGGCGGCCACGTTGGTGGTCGGCGCGGCAGCCTGCATGGCGAACCATTTGTCGATCACCAGCGCCTCGTTTTCGAAGTCCTGGTAGAACGCCTTCAGGTACGGGCCCGCTTCGGCGCCGCTGTGGATCATCGACACCAGCGCGGCGGAACGGTCGGTCATGTTGCCGGCCTTTTCGAACTGCTGCTGCGCGAGCTTCAGTTCCGCCATGTCCGGCGCCACCATCAGGTAGGACAGGCACAGATTCCTCAGCGCGCGTTTGCCGGCCGACAGCGCGTCCGGGCTGTAGGCGCCGGGCGTCTGGTTGGCGTGGTATTGCGCCAGCAGCTCGGCCTTCAGCGCCGCGCCGATGGTGCGGCGCATGAACTGGCGCGCCACGTGGATCGCCTGCGGATCGACCACGTCCATCTGCTCGGCGACGATGACTTCCGACGGCAGTATCAAGGCCAGCTCGCGGAAGGCCGGGTCGAGCGTCTCGTCGGTCAGCACGGCGCGCTGGGCGTTGATGAAGGTGGCGTCCAGTTTCAGGCCGGCGTCGCTGCCGCCTGCCGCCGCCACTTGCGCTGTCAGCTTCAGCAGGCGTTCCATCGCCAGCCGCTGGCCCGCTTCCCAACGGTTGACCGGGTCGCTGTCATGGCTGAACAGGTGCAGCAGCTCGTCGTCGGTATAGTCGTATTCGAGTATCACCGGCGCCGAGAAATCGCGCAGGATCGATGGCGTCGGCCGTTCGTCGACGTGGCGGAAGCGGAAGATCTGCTCCTGCTCGGTCAACTCCAGCACCACCGTATGTACGTCACCCTTGGCGCCCTTGGCCTGCTTGCCACCGTCCAGCGTCAGCGGCAGGTCCTTGCCGCTGGCGCTCAACAGGCCCACCGCCACCGGAATGTGGAAGGGCAGCTTGTCGGCCTGGCCGGCGGAGGCTGGGCAGCGCTGGCTGAGGATGATGTCGAAGTTGCGCTTGACGGCGTCGTAGCGGGTGCGCGCCGTGACGATGGGCGTGCCGGCCTGCGAGTACCAGCGTTCGAACTGGCTCAGGTCGCGGCCGTTGGCGTCGGCCATGGCCGCGCGGAAGTCGTCGCATTCGACGGCCTGGCCGTCGTGGCGCTTGAAGTACAGGTCCATGCCCTTGCGGAAGCCGTCGCGGCCCACCAGGGTCTGGTACATGCGCACCACTTCAGCGCCTTTTTCATACACGGTGACGGTGTAGAAGTTGTTGATCTCGACGAAGGAGTCGGGCCGCACCGGGTGCGACATCGGGCCGGCGTCCTCCGGGAACTGGGACTGGCGCAAGGTGCGCACCTGGTCGATGCGGGTGACGGCGCGGCCGCTGTCGGTGCCGATCATGTCGGCGGAAAACTCCTGGTCGCGGAACACGGTCAAGCCTTCCTTCAGCGACAGCTGGAACCAGTCGCGGCAGGTCACGCGGTTGCCGGTCCAGTTGTGGAAGTATTCGTGGCCGACCACCGCCTCGATGCCGGCGTAGTCGACGTCGGTCGCCACGCGCGGGTTGGCCAGCACGAACTTGGTGTTGAAGATGTTCAGGCCCTTGTTCTCCATCGCGCCCATGTTGAAGTCGCCCACGGCGACGATCATGAAGCGGTCCAGGTCCAGTTCCAGGCCGAAGCGCTGCTCGTCCCAGCGGATCGAGTTCTTCAGCGACTGCATGGCGTAGTCGGTCTTGTCGAGGTTGCCCTCTTCCACCCACACCTGCAGCAGCACCTCGCGGCCGGACTGCAGCGTGTAGCGCTCTTCCTGGCAGACCAGGCGCGCCGCCACCAGCGCGAACAGGTAGGACGGCTTCTTGAACGGGTCTTCCCACTTGGCATAGTGGCGGCCGTCGCCGAGGTCGCCCTCCTCGATCAGGTTGCCGTTCGACAGCAGCACCGGATAGGCGGCCTTGTCGGCGCGCAGCATCACGGTGTACTTGGCCATCACGTCCGGACGGTCCGGGAAGTAGGTGATGCGGCGGAAGCCCTCGGCCTCGCACTGCGTGAAGAAATTGCCGTTCGAGACGTACAGGCCGGACAGGCTGGTGTTCTGCACCGGGGCGCACAGCGTTTCGATTTCCAGCACCACCTTGGCCGGGGCCTTGCGGATGATCAGCATGCCGCCGTCCTGCTGGTATTCCGTTGGCGCCAGCGGCTTGCCGTTCAGGCGCAGCGCCACCAGTTCGATCTCCTCGCCGTGCAGCACGATATCGTGGCTGGCGCGGCCCCGGCTGGCCGGGTTCTGGCGCATGGTGATGCGGTTGGCGACCACGGTGCGGTCGGGATCGAGGTCGAAGCCGAGTTCCACGGTATCGACCAGGTAGGCGGGAGCGGTGTAATCTTTGCGGAATATCGTCTTGGGACTGCTGTCTGTGCGCATTGGAGGACTCTGGTGACGTGTGCAAAAGCCTATTTTACCAATACCAGCCGCAGGAGGACGGGCGAATTGCCTGCGGGCGCCGCAGATTGCCGCATATAAGTTGCTGGTTTCCACCTTGCCGTAACATTCTGTAATAATCGTGCAGGGTGCGGGCGACCGTCGTAGACTTAGTACTGGAAAATACCGTCTGAACAGAGAGGGCATCATCATGAAATACCTTGCCATGCTGGCGACCGCCGCTGTAGTACTGCTGAGCGGCTGCGCCACCACCATCCGCAGCGATGTCACGGCCTTCAACGCCTGGCCGGCCGACATCCAGGATAAATCCTATGCGTTCGAGGCCCCGCAGGGGGCGGACGACACGCTGGAATATCGCAACTACCAAGTGCTTGTAAGCAATGAACTGGGCAAGCTGGGCTTCCACCAGGTGAGCGACGGGCACCAGCCAAAATTGCTCGTCGGCATGAAATTCAGCACTATCGACCATCCGGTGCGGGTGCTGCAGGCGGAGGATCCGTTCATGGGACCGTATTGGGGCCGCGGCTACAGCCGTTACGGCTGGGGATATTCGCGCTGGAGCTACCATCCGTTCTTCTACGATCCCTACTACTCCGGGAATATGTATGTGGAGGAGCGCGTCAAGCATGAATACCAGCGCCAGCTGCGCGTGACCATCAACGGCGCCGACGGCCGCAAGCTGTACGACGTCACCGTGCAGAACACCAGCCGCGTGCAGGCCACGCCGTATGTGATGCCGGCGCTGGTGCAAAGCGCCTTCACCGGCTTCCCCGGCGTCAACGGCGTACCGCGCAGGGTCGACCTGACGATCGATCCGAAGACCGAAACCGTGCAAGCCACGCCGGCCAAGGCCGGCTAACCCCAACAAAAAAAATGCGCCGGCAAAGCCGGCGCATTTTTCATTGGTGCTCGCCAATTACTTGGTGGCGATGTGCACGGCTTCCTTCAGGTCGCCGACTTTCTCTTGCAGCTTGCCTTCAGCCTGCTTTTGCAGACCTTTGGCTTCCTGCTCAGGGCTGTCGACCAGATCGCCAACTTCTTCCTGGATTTTGCCGCTGATGTCTTTCAGTTTGCCTTCGACTTGGTCTTTGTTCATGTGATGCTCCGGTTGGGGCGCAAGCTGGAATAGCCTGGGCATGGAAACCAGCATAGCGCCCCGCCGCGCTCAACTCAGTACGTTTCCGTACACAAAGCCGTCACGGCAGCAGGATCGATGAGCCGGTGGTCTGGCGCGCTTCCAGTTCGGCATGGGCCCTGGCCACATCGGCCAGCGCGTAACGCTGGCGGATGTCGATCTTGACCTCGCCGCTGGCGACCACGCCGAACAGCGACCTGGCCGCCGCCTCCAGATCCTCGCGCCTGGCCATGTAGGACATCAGCGAAGGCCGCGTGATGAACAGCGAGCCGCGGCTGGCCAGTTCATTCAGGCTGAACGGCGGCACCGGTCCCGAGGCGTTGCCGAAACTGACCATCGTGCCCAGCGGCTGCAGGCAATCCAGCGAACCGATGAAGGTGTCCTTGCCGATCGAGTCGTACACCGCCGCCACGCCCTTGCCGCCGGTGATCTCCCTGACCCGCTCGGTGAAGTTTTCCCGGTTGTAGTTGATGACGTGGTGAGCGCCGTTCTCGGTGGCCAGCGCCGCCTTCTCTTCCGAACCCACCGTGCCGATCAAGGTCACACCCATCACCTTGGCCCACTGGCAGGCGATCAGCCCGACGCCGCCGGCCGCCGCGTGGAACAGGATGGTGTCGCCGGCCTTCAGCGGCACCGTGCGGTGGAACAGGTACTGCACCGTCAAGCCTTGCAGCATCATCGCGGCCGCCGTGTCGAAGCCGATCTTTTCCGGCAGCACCAGCAGCTGCGAGGCCGGCATATTGCGCGCCTCGGCGTAGGCGCCGATCGGGCGGCCGGCGTAGGCCACACGGTCGCCCACCTGCACCTCGGTCACGCCCTCGCCCACCGCCTCCACCACGCCGGCGCCTTCCATGCCCAGGCCGCCCGGCAGCGGCTGCGGATACAGGCCGGTGCGGAAGTAGACGTCGATGAAGTTCAGGCCGATCGCCGCGTGGCGCACTTGCGCTTCGCCGGGACCGGGCGGCCCCAGCTCCACGTCCACCAGCTCCATTACTTCCGGACCGCCGACGCGGTTGATGCGGATTGCCTTGCTCATGTCTGACTCCGTTGTGGGGAATTGCGAAGAGTGTAGTCCCGGTCAGGCCGTCGCGGCGCGCAGCTGCAACTGCGACAGCACCAGGTGGGCCGACGAGAGGTTGGTGGCGCACGGCGTGTTGTGCACGTCGCAGGCGCGCACCAGGGCGTTGATGTCCGGTTCGTGCGGCTGCGGCGTCATCGGATCGCGCAGGAAGATCACGCAGTCGATCAGGCCCTCGACCAGCATCGAGCCGATCTGCAAGTCGCCGCCGAACGGGCCCGAATGCTTGCGGTCCACCGTCAGCCCCAGCTCGTTGATCAGGCGGCCGCCGGTGGTGCCGGTGGCGGTCAGGGTGCAGGTGGCGAGGAAGGCCTTGTACTCGCCGGCCAGCGCGATCATGTCGTCTTTCTTCTTGTCGTGGGCAATCAGGGCAATGCGGGTTTTCATCAGTCTTGATCCTATTTTTTTGACAGCAGATAAATCCCGGCCAGCACCAGGGTGGTGCCTCCCAACTGCCAGGACGTGACAGGCTCGCCCAGCAGCAGCGCGCCCAAAAACAGTGTTGAAACGGGGCCGATCATACCAGCCTGCGAGGCGGTGCCGGCGCCGATGCGCTGGACCGCGGTCATGGTCATGAACACCGGCATCACCGTGCAGACGATGCCGTTGACCAGCGACAGCCCATACACCGGCAGCGGCTGGATCAGCCCGGATGCCGGCCGCAGCAGGAAGAACTGGCCGATGCAGGCCGCGCTGGAGACGCACATCGCATACGACACCAGCCGCAGCGCGCCGAGGCGCCGCACCATCTCGCCCGACAGCAGCAGGTAGACCGAATACGCGGCGGCCGAGCCGGTGACCAGGGTGGCGCCGAGGATGACGTTCTTGCTGCCGCTGTTGAGGTCGTGCAGGAAGACGAAGACGATGCCGCAATAGGAGGTGAGCAGCGCCAGCCACTGCTTGCGGCTGATGTGCTGCTTGAGCAAGGTGGAGGAGATCAGCAGCACGAAGGTCGGCGTCAGGAACAGGATCAACCGTTCGAGGCCGACCGAGATGTATTGCAGGCCGAGGAAGTCGAGGAAACTGGAGAGGTAGTAGCCGACCAGGCCGAGGCCGACGATGCGCCAGCGGTCGGCGCTCGACAGCGGCGCTTCGGTGCGCATCTTCCACAGCGCCACGGCGGCGAACACCGGCAGCGAGAAGATCATGCGGAAGGCGATCAGCGTGACGGCGTCGATCTGATAGCGGTACAGCAGCTTGGCCACCACCGCCTTGGTCGAGAACAACACCGCCCCGCCGATGGCGATACCCAGGCCGCCCAGATAGGCGGCACGCGCCGGCGCGCTGTCCGTGATGCTTTTAGTCATGGGCAAATTGTAAGGCCAAACGCCCTCTGGCGCTTGACGCCGCCATTTTCTGCCCCGCCCGCGACTCCGGTGAGCCGGATCAATCCAACCGTGATAGGCTGTGCAAGTATCGACGGATGGCGATCAACGTTAAAAAATATGTAAGAGCAGACCAGTCGATTCCATTCCAGAAATGGTTTGATCGTTTGGATGCGCACGCCGCAGCAAAAGTCGCAAGCGCGCTATTTCGTATGCAGAGCGGGAATCTCTCACGCATTAAATGGTTCAGCGGGATAGGCGAGTATGTCATCGATTGGGGACCAGGCTAACGCATTTACCTGGCTCGCGATGGCGAAGAACTGATCATATTGTTCGGCGGCGGGACAAAGAAGCAGCAGCAAGCGGACATCGCGCGCGCAAAGGCACTGCATGAGGAATTCAAGCTTGGAAAGAAAATGGCGGGAGCAACTCTATGGAACTGACTCGTGATTTTGAGAGTGGGATATCTGAACGCATTGCCGCCGATCCGACATTTGCCAACGCGATATTGGATGAGATCGACGAATTGCTTCAGGCTGGCGACACCGCGACAGCGCGCGGCATGCTCCGTGCCCTGATTGCAGGAACCACAGGATTTGATGCGCTGTCCCGCCCGCTTGATACGGCGAGCGAGACACTACATCAGATACTTGCAACGGATGCTACAGCAGCCAGCCCCAGCTTGAGCGCCATCGTAAGCGCACTCAAACGGGAGCTTGGGGTGGCTGCTAGCTGATGGCGACGGCGGCCGAACCGGCCGTCACGGTGGCGGTGGTCACGCGGGCCACCACGCTGGCCGGCGCGTTGCCGCCCACCAGCTTGTTGACCTGCTTGAACTGCGCCACCAGCTTGCCCGGCGTGAGCGTGACCAGCGTGAAACCCTGCGCATCGGTGTTCAGATGCTTGATCCACGGGTTGTTGCCCAGACCGGCCAGCTGCTGCGCCAGCGCCAGCAGCGAGACGCTGAAGTCGCTGCTCGCCTGCAGCCCCGCCAGCACCGCGCTGGTGGTTGGGTCCAGCTGCGCCTCCGGCAAGCCCTTGGCGCCCAGCGCGCCGCGCACCTGCACGCGGATCTGTTCCAGCAGGCTGGCCACGGTCGGCTCAGCCTTGCCCATGGTGTAGTCCAGCATGTTGATAGCGATGCTCAGGGTGCCCAGGCCGGTGACCGGGATCGCCAGCGGGTACGACACCAGCGCCGCGATATCGCCCAGCGCCGCCGCCGCGTCGCGCAGGTAGCTGAAGAACGAGTCCGAGCTGATACCGGCCGACACCAGGTCCACCATCACCGGCGTGCCGCCGCCGGTGGCGTCGAAGTCGTCACTGACGGTGCCGGCGAAGAAGGCGTGGATGTCGCCGGTGATCGCCACCACGTTGCTGATGCTGTTGGTTTTCAGGTGGCCCATCAGCGCCTTGCGTTCGCTGTTATAGCCGTCCCACTGGTCGCAGTTGAGCAGGAAGCGCGCGAAGAACGGCGCCAGCGCCGCCTTCTTGCCCGACGCCGCCACGAACGGCGAGTCGATCTTCTTGGCCTGGATGTCCGGCTTGATGTAGCCGAAGGCGATGGTCTGCGCGCCGGCGCCGGCCATCAGCGCCGGCGTGGCCGCCGTCGCGCCGTTGGCCACGAGGTAGACGCGGCTGTACGCGGCGGCCGCGATGGTCGCCTGCGCAACCGTCAGCCCGGCTTTGACGCCCGCTGCGACCTGCGTCTCCGCCGTGCCGCCGCCGGCCGGGCCGGTCTGGGCGATCGCGCCGCCGCCCTGCTGCGCCACAGCCGCCGGGGCGCCCGCGGTGACCGCCGCCACGATCGCGGCAGCCAGCGGGAAGTTGCCGCCGGCGGCGACGGCGGTGCTGGCTATCGATGCCGCGATGGTCGGCACCGCGTTCAAGGCCAGCAAGGTGGCGATGGCGTCCACGCCGTTCAGGCCCATGCGCAGCAGCGACACTTCATTGCCCCACAGCTTCCAGGTCGAGGCGGCGGCCTTCATCTTGTCCATCCACCACTGGCGCTGGGTGGTGCCCAGCATGGTGACGGTGGCCAGCGGCTCCAGGCCGATGGCGGTCGAACCGGCCATCTTCTGCGCCTCGACCGCGTTGAACACGTCCTGCGGCACCAGGTAGCGCGAGCCGATACGGCCCAGCGGCAGGCCGGTGGCCGGATTGATCGACGATTCAGGAATCACGTGGTCGGCGCGGTACAGGCGCTCGTCGGTCATCACCAGCTGCATCAGCTTGCCGAACTGGAAGTCGCGGTAGATCTTGATGTTCTGGAAGCTGGCGGTGGCGGTGTCGAGGTTGACGTCGGCCGGCATGTATTCGAACCAGGCCTGGTTGGCGTTGCGGCGGCGGCCGGTCTGGTGCAGGTCCGAGCCGTCGGCGTTGAAGGTGCCGTCGTAGGTCTGGGCGTCGCCCCAGGCGTCGTCCGAGAACTCGTGGTCGTCCCAGATGGCGATGAAGGCGAAGCGCTCGTGCAGCGCCTGCAGGCGGGCGTCGGTGCGGTACTTCTTGTACAGGTAGCGGTAGTCGGCCAGCGTGGTGGCGTACTTGGCGCCCGAGGTGCCGCTCTTGAAGGCGCCGTCCGGCAGCTTCAGGGCGTCGTGGCGCGCTTCGACCGCGCCCAGCTGGAAGTCCTCGCCCACGGTCTCGTAGATGTAGTCGCCCAGGTGGACGATGAAGTCCAGGTTCTCGCCGGCGATGCTGGTCATCGCGCCCCAGTGGTTGACGCTCCAGTCCTGGCAGGTCATGTAGGCGAATTGCAACTGCGAGACGTCGGCGTCGGCGGCCGGCGCGGTCTTGCAGCGGCCGACGTTGGAGCGCGTGTCGCCGGCGACGAACTGGTAGTAGTACACGGTGTTGGGATTCAAGCCGGTCACCTTGTGGCGCACGGTGTTGTCGTACTGCGACTGCAACGGCAGCTTGATGTCGACCACGGTGGCGCCGCTGAGCGCGCTGCTGCCGCCCAGGGCCGCGCCGTTGTCGACGGCGGTCATCACCAGGCGGATCGCGCTGTCCGAGGCGCTCGGCGCGGGCGCCACGCCGTCGGCCGATGCCGGCACGGCGCGGGTCCACAACATGATGCTGTCGCTGTGCGGGTCGCCGGAGGCCACGCTTTGCGGGAACTTCCAGGCGCCGCTGGCCGGCGGCAAATCGGTGGCGCCGTCGGCGGCTGCGGAGCTGCTGCCGCCACAGGCAACCAGGCCGGCGCCGGAGGCGACCGAAACCGTAATAAAGCTGCCGTATTTGAGAAACTGCCTTCTATCCATATCTGCTCCGCTGTTTTTATAATGTGAAAAAATAAATGGTAGCAGCAAGATATGACAGTATCTCTACAAAAAATGGAGGATCACCTCTAGGGGCAACATTGTTATGCTGGCTTAACAAAATTTGACTTTCTTACACCTGTACAGCGCCGATAATTACTGGCAAGCTCCACAAATGAAACAACTGATTCCCCCGCCGCTGCTTGCCCAGGCAAAGAAAATCCTGATCGTCACCCACATGGCGATCGGCGACTTCACTTACATGCAAATGTGCTTCCGCGCCCTCAAGCGCGCCCATCCGCACCTGGAGATCCACCTGTGGGTCGACGAGCGCCGCCGTTCGGCCAATCCCGGGGACTGGCCGCATCTGAAGAACTACTCGCTGTACGACTGGCTGGCCGCCAGCCCCTACATCGACAAGACCTACGACCAGAACTACAGCCCCGCCCTGCACGCGCAATCGATCGCCGAGGCGCGCCGCCAGGACTATCCGATCGTGGCCTCGCTGACCCACATGGCCTGCCACCGCTACGCCAGGCTGACGCGCGAGATCAGCCCGCGCGGCTTCATCCTCGGCCTGGCCAAGCAGAAATACCGCTTCTTCGAGCTGTCCAAGAAGCTCGGCATCCTGAAATTCAACGCCACCATTCCGCTCTACCAGTCGCAGGAACGCGACGTGCCGCACGTGAGCGACATCTACGCGCAATGGTTCTCCAAGGCCTTCGGCCTCGACATCCCCAAGCCCGACCGCTACCCGGTGATCCACATCCCGGACCGGTGGACCGCTTATGCGCGGGATCAATTTTCCACCTGGGGCTGGGCTCGAACGTGGTGTTCATCAACACCTACTCCAAGGGTCCGGAGCGCTGCTGGCCGCTGCAGCGCGCCTTCGAGCTGATCAGGGAAATGCGCAGCCATCCGCAATGGCGCGACGCCGGCTTCGTGGTCAACGTGGTGCCGGAAGACCTGCCGGCTGCGCGCGAGATCCACAACAATGCAGCCTTGCCCGATACGCATCTTTTCTCCGCGGTGGACAACTTCTTCCAACTGCCCGCCATCCTCGCCCTGTGCAGCCTGATCGTCACGGTGGAAACCGCCGTGATGCACCTGGCGAACGCCGTGCACGTGCCGGTGATCGCCCTGATGCGCCAGAACAATCCGGAATGGGTGCCGATCGACCGCGAAAACAGCGCCGTCATCCTGGTCAAGGAGATGGACGCGTGGGTGACGAAAATCGAGTTGCCAGAGGTGATGGAAACGGTTTTGAGTTGGCCCCTATGCTAGAATACCGCCCTCACCGCACACCAATGACTTACCGCCGAAGGAAGACCGAACATGGCTGGACACAGCAAATGGGCCAATATCAAGCACAAAAAAGCAGCAACCGATGCTAAGCGTGGCAAGATCTGGACCCGCCTCATCAAGGAAATCACCGTGGCTGCGCGCATGGGCGGCGGCGACCTGACCTCCAACCCGCGCCTGCGCCTGGCCATCGACAAGGCGGCCGACGCCAACATGCCCAAGGATAACGTGCAGCGCGCGATCACCCGCGGCACCGGCGGCGAGGACGGCGCGGCCTACGAAGAGGTCCGCTACGAAGGCTACGGCATCGGCGGCGCGGCCGTCATCGTCGACTGCATGACCGACAACCGCGTGCGCACCGTGGCTGAAGTGCGCAACGCCTTCAACAAAAACGGCGGAAACATGGGCAACGAAGGCTCGGTGGCCTTCATGTTCAAGCACTGCGGCCAGTTCCTGTTCGCGCCGGGCACCAATGAAGACGCGCTGATGGAAGTGGCGCTGGAAGCCGGCGCCGAAGACGTGGTGGCCGACGATGAAGGCGGCTTCGAAGTGCTGTGCGGCCCGCACGACTTCGCGGCGGTCAAGGACGCTTTGGCCGCGGCGGGCTTCAAGGCCGAAGTGGCCGAGATCATCATGAAGCCGGCCACCGAAACCGTGTTCACCGGCGACAACGCCGTCAAGATGCAAAAACTGCTGGACGCGCTGGAAGCGCTGGACGATGTCCAGGAAGTCTATTCCAACACGCTGATCGAAGACTGAGGATTTATGAAAATATTGGTAGTCGGCTCCGGCGGCCGTGAACATGCGCTGGCTTGGAAATTGGCGCAATCGGAACGTATCCAGATGGTGTATGTCGCTCCGGGCAACGGCGGCACCGCGCGCGACTCGCGCCTGGTCAACGTCAACATCACGGACCTGCATGAACTGGCGACCTTCGTCGAGCAGGAGCACATCGGCCTGACCGTGGTCGGTCCCGAGACGCCGCTGGCCGGCGGCATCGTCAACCTGTTCCGCGCGCGCGGCCTGAAGGTGTTCGGCCCGACCAGGGAAGCGGCCCAGCTGGAGTCGTCGAAAGACTTCGCCAAGGCCTTCATGCAGCGCCACGGCATCCCGACCGCCAAGTACCAGACCTTCTCGGACGTCGCGCAAGCGCACGCCTACATAGCCGCCAACGGCGCGCCTATCGTCATCAAGGCCGACGGCCTGGCCGCCGGCAAGGGCGTGGTGGTGGCCATGTCGCTGGAAGAAGCGCACCAGGCGGTGGACGACATGCTGGCCGATAACCGCTTCGGCGACGCCGGCGCCCGCATCGTCATCGAGGAATTCCTGGCCGGCGAAGAAGCGAGCTTCATCGTCATGTGCGACGGCAAGAACATCCTGCCGCTGGCCACCAGCCAGGACCACAAGCGCCTCGAGGACAACGACGAAGGCCCGAACACCGGCGGCATGGGTGCGTATTCGCCCGCGCCGATCGTCACGCCGGCCATGCACGCCCGTGTGATGCGCGAGATCATCAACCCTACCATCGCCGGCATGGCGAAGGACGGCATCGTCTTCACCGGCTTCCTGTACGCCGGCCTGATGATCGACGCCCAGGGCAATCCGCGCACGCTGGAATTCAACTGCCGCATGGGCGATCCAGAGACCCAGCCCATCATGTCGCGCCTGAAGACCGACCTGGTGTCGGTGATGGAACACGCCGTCAACGGCACCCTGGACCAGGTCGAACTGGAATGGGACCGCCGCACCGCCGTCGGCGTCGTGCTGGCAGCGGCCGGCTACCCGGACGCGCCGCTGAAGGGCGCCGTGATCGACGGCATCCCGGCCGAAACGCCGGAATCGGTGACCTTCCACGCCGGCACCGCCGAAGTGGGCGGCCAGCTGCAAGTGACCGGCGGGCGCGTGCTGTGCGTGGTCGGTCTGGGCGACAGCATCAAGATCGCCCAGAAGCAGGCCTACGAAGTGGTCGACCAGATTTCGTTCGACGGCATGCAGTGCCGCCGCGATATCGGCTGGCGCGGCCTCAAGCACTAACCCCGTCGTCCCCGCGAAAGCGGGGACCCATAGGCGGCCGGCCAGACAGACGGTGCATGGATTCCCGCCTGCGCGGGAATGACGAGGCGGCGACTATCACAAAAAGGCGCAACAGGGTACAATCGACCCTCACTTTTTTATTCGCACCGCGTGTATGCCGTCATCCCCTAACCCTTCCGCCGTCAAGGCCTACCTGCTCGGCCTGCAAGATCGTATCGTGCAGGCGCTGGAGGCCGTCGACGGCAAGCCTTTCCTGCGCGACGCGTGGGACCGGCCCGAGGGCGGTGGCGGCATTTCGCGCCTGATCGAGGAAGGCAACGTCATCGAGCGCGGCGGCGTCAACTTCTCGCACGTGATGGGCGCCAGGCTGCCGCCATCGGCGTCGGCGCACCGCCCCGACCTCGGCGGCCAGCCGTGGGAAGCGATGGGCGTGTCGCTGGTGATCCATCCGCGCAACCCCTACGCGCCGACGGTGCACATGAACGTGCGCTTCTTCACCACGACCACCGCCGACGGCGAACCGGCGTGGTGGTTCGGCGGCGGCATGGACCTGACGCCCTACTACGGCGACCGGCAGGATGTGAAGCACTTCCACCAGGCCTGCGCCGATGCGCTGCAACCGTTTGGCGACGCGCTGCACCCGCGCTTCAAGCAATGGTGCGACGAGTATTTTTACCTGAAACACCGCCAGGAAGCGCGCGGCGTCGGCGGCATCTTCTTCGATGACTACAACGCAGCGGGCTTCGAGCAGAGCTTCGCCATGATGCAGAGCGTCGGCGACGCTTTCCTCAAGGCCTACCAGCCCATCCTGGAACGCCGCAAGGACACGCCGTACGGCGAACGCGAACGCGACTTCCAGGCCTATCGCCGCGGACGCTACGTCGAGTTCAACCTGGTGTTCGACCGCGGCACGCTGTTCGGCCTGCAGTCGGGCGGCCGCACCGAGGCGATCCTGATGTCGATGCCGCCCATCGTCAAATGGCGTTATCGCTGGGAGCCCGAGGCCGGCACGCCGGAAGCGGCGCTGTACAGCGACTTCCTGCCGCATCGCGACTGGCTCGCCGCGTGACGATGGCCTGCTGATGGTCTACCGAACCGCACTGCTGGGAGGCAGCTACGATCCGGTGCATCATGGTCATGTGGCGCTGGGCGCGCACTTCGCGCAGCTGCTGCAAGTGGACCAGTTGCGCGTGATCCCCGCCGGCCTGCCCTGGCAGAAGTCCACCCTGAAGGCGACGCCGCGCCAGCGCGCCGAAATGGTGGCGCTGGCCTTCGCCGGTTCCGCCTACGACGTCGTGGTCGACCTGCAGGAAATCGAACGCGGCGAACAGGGACTGGCCACCTACACGATCGACACCTTGCGCCAGGTGCGCGCCGAGCTGGGCCCGTCGGCCTCCATCTCCTTCTTGATGGGCGCCGACCAGCTGCAACGGCTCGACACCTGGCATGAATGGCAGGCGCTGTTCGACTACGCCCATATCTGCGTAGCCGCCCGCCCCGGCTTTAACCTGGCCACCGCCGGCCTTCCGCCGGCAGTGGCCGAGGCGTTTTCCCGCCGTCTGGGGACGCCTGAACGAATCCGCAACACGCCGCACGGTCTGACTTATCTGGCACAAGACTTCGCGGTGGATATCTCCGCCACCGAAATACGTGCGGCATTACAACGGGGGGATAGCGCAAACTCGCTTATCCCGCCGCTAGTGCTAGACTATATTGAACAACATAATCTATACAAAAGCTAAATGGACATCAAAAAACTGCAATCCCTCGTCGTTGACGCCCTCGAAGACGTCAAGGCCCAAGATATCGCCCTGTTCGATACCACCCACCTGACCAGCCTGTTCGACCGGATCGCCATCGCCTCCGGTACCTCCAACCGCCAGACCAAGGCGCTGGCCGCCTCGGTGCGCGACAAGGTCAAGGCCGCCGGCGGCGACGTCTACGGCATGGAAGGCGAGGACACCGGTGAATGGGTGCTGGTCGACCTGGGCGACATGATCGTCCACATCATGCAGGCGCCGATCCGCGCCTACTACCGCCTGGAAGAGCTGTGGGGCGACAAGCCGGTCAAGGTCGGCGCCGCCAAGCGCAAGTCCACCGCCGAAGGCGAAGCCGCCGCCGAGCCGAAGAAGATCAGCAGCCACATGGCCGCCGGCAAGGCCGCCGTCGACGTCAAGCCGGTGATCGAGAAGAAAACCCCGGCCCGCAAAGCCGCCGCCGCCAAACCGGCCGCCGCCGCGAAGAAGCCGGCCGCCAAGAAGGCCGCTGCCGTCCCGGCCGGCAAGACCATCAAGGTCGGCAAGACCAAATCGGCCGTCGCCGCCGCCGAAGTGCTGAAGGCCCTGCCGCCCAAGCGCAAGGTCGCCAAGCCAAAAGGAGATTCGGCGCTCGCCTCCGCCGCTGCGCCGGTCAAGACCGTCATCAAGCGTATCAAAAAAGTCGAAGAGTAACGCTGTATGGGTAACTGCGCATGCAGCTGATCATCGCTGCGGTCGGTCACAAGATGCCGGCCTGGATAGAAACGGGCTTCGCCGAATACGCGAAGCGCATGCCGCCTGAACTGAAGATCGTGCTGAAGGAAATCAAGCCGGTCGACCGTTCGGGCAGCAAGACCGCCGCCACCGCGATGGCGCTCGAACGCGAGCGCATCGAGGCGGCGCTGCCCAAATCCGTGCGCATCATCGCGCTCGACGAGCGCGGCAAGGACCTGACCTCGGTCGGCCTGTCGCAGCAGCTGGAAGCCTGGCAGCAGGACGGCCGCGACACGGCCTTCCTGATCGGCGGCGCCGACGGCCTCGATCCCGAGCTCAAGGCCCGCGCCGAAGGCTTGATACGGATTTCCAGCATGACGCTGCCGCATGGTATGGTACGGGTACTGCTGGCGGAACAGCTGTACCGTGCATGGTCCATCACACAGAACCACCCGTATCACCGCGTTTAAGGCCGTAATAAAAGGAGCGCAGCGTCGTTGTTGGCGCCTCGTCGTACCTGCCGTACTGCCTTCGGCGCCACGCCTAGCTGCGCCCCTTTTCTAACGACCTTATAATTATTAGATATGAAACCGGTCGACAAAAAGATCTACCTCGCTTCAAAAAGCCCGCGCCGGCGCGAACTGCTGCGCCAGGTGGGCATCGATTTCGAACTGCTGCTGCTGCGCAGCGACGGCCCGCGCGGTCCCGACGTCACCGAAGAAGTGCTGCCCGGCGAGGCGCCGCTCGACTACGTGGCGCGCGTGGCGCGCGAAAAAGCCGCGTTCGCGGCCGACCTGGTGGTCAAGCGCCGCATGGCGCCGCGCGTGGTGCTGGCGGCCGACACCACCGTCACCATCGACGGCGCCATTCTCGGCAAGCCGGCCACGCCCAACGAAGCCATCGCCATGCTGCAGCAGCTGTCCGGCCGCACCCACCAGGTGCTGACCGCGATCGCCGTGCACTCGACCGACTTCGCCGGCCAGATCACGCAGGTGTCGGACGTGACCTTCGGCGTGCTGTCGCCGGCCGCCATCAGCGCCTATTGCGCCACCCAGGAACCCTACGACAAGGCCGGCGGCTACGGCATCCAGGGCCCGGCCGCGCAGTTCATCGAACACATCGCCGGCAGCCATTCCGGCATCATGGGCCTGCCGCTGTACGAAACCGCACAACTGCTGCGGCAGGCGGGTTTGCCGCTACCCTGACCCCGCGACCCGCACACCGGGGTCTGACCCCGTACGGGGTCAGACCCCTTGCAGCTGCAGTGCGGGTTGATTTGCCGGTCCTCCGGGCGCCGTGTATGATCGTCCCACCGCAACGGCACTCGAGACCGCAGAGACAAATGAACGAAGACATCCTGATCAACATCACCCCGCAGGAAACCCGGGTCGCCCTCATCTTGCAGGGCGCCGTGCAAGAGCTGCACATCGAACGCACGCTCACGCGCGGCCTGGCCGGGAATGTTTACTCCGGCAAGGTCGTGCGGGTGCTGCCCGGCATGCAGTCGGCCTTCATCGACATCGGCCTGGAGCGCGCGGCCTTCCTGCACGTGGCCGACATCTGGGAAGCCCGTCCGCACGACGGCGGCCAGAACGCCGTGCCGACCCCGATCGAGAAGATCCTGTTCGACGGCCAGGTGCTGACGGTGCAGGTGATCAAGGACCCGATCGGCACCAAGGGCGCGCGCCTGTCGACCCAGATCTCGATCGCCGGCCGCATGCTGGTCTACCTGCCGCAGGACGCCCACATCGGCATCTCGCAGAAGATCGAAAAGGAATCGGAGCGCGAAGCGCTGCGCGTGCGGCTGCAAAGCCTGCTGCCGGCCGATGAAAAAGGCGGCTACATCGTGCGCACCCAGGCCGAGGACGCGTCCGACTCCGACATCGCGGCCGACGTCGAATACCTGCGCAAGACCTGGGGCGCGATCCTGCTCGGCGCCAAGACCAAGCCGGCCACCACCCTGCTGCACCAGGACCTGAGCCTGGCCCAGCGCGTGCTGCGCGACTTCGTCCACGACGACACCGCCACCATCCAGGTCGACTCGCGCGAGAACCACCTGGCCTTGCAGGAATTCGGCAAGGCCTACACGCCGGGCGTGCTGCCGCGTCTGCAGCACTACACCGGCGAGCGCCCGCTGTTCGACCTGTACGGCGTGGAGGAAGAGATCCTGCGCGCGCTGGGCCGGCGCGTGGACCTGAAGTCGGGCGGCTACCTGATCGTCGACCAGACCGAGGCGATGACCACCATCGACGTCAACACCGGCGGCTTCGTCGGCGGCCGCAATTTTGCCGACACCATCTTCAAGACCAACCTGGAGGCGGCGCACGCGATCGCGCGCCAGCTGCGGCTGCGCAACCTGGGCGGCATCATCATCCTCGACTTCATCGACATGGAAAACACCGAGCACCGCAACGCCGTGCTGCAGGAGTTGAAGAAGACCTTGTCGCGCGACCGCACCAAGGTGTCGGTGTCGGGCTTCTCGGCGCTGGGGCTGGTGGAGATGACGCGCAAGCGCACCCGCGAATCGCTGGCGCACATCCTGTGCGAACCGTGCCCGGCGTGCAGCGGCAAGGGACAAGTGAAGACCTCGCGCACCATCTGCTACGAAATCCTGCGCGAACTGCTGCGCGAAGCCAAGCAGTTCAACCCGCGCGAATTCCGCATCCTCGCCTCGCAGGAGGTGGTCGACATGTTCCTGGAAGAGGAATCGCAGCATCTGGCGATGCTGGGCGACTTCATCGGCAAGAAGATCTCGCTGCAGGTGGAGACGGCTTATCACCAGGAGCAGTATGACGTGATTTTGATGTAGCAGCAATTCAAAAGGACTAGAACCCGTTGCTGGCACTGATGCAATTGTGACGAGGGTGCCTACCTCAGCTTCTGCGCTAAGCGCCTGTGTTCATGCGTTCATCCCAATGAGTTCACTTTCCATGCGCCGGATTGCTGCAATCAGATTACGGGAACTTGGCGAGCGTTCGTTGTCCAGATTGAGATGTTTGCCTATCGCACGTGAACCAGCAACCTTTTCATAGCGCTGCTTCGTCAACGTTTTCAGTTCTTTGCTAGGGCTGCCCAACCGGTCTGGCGCTCGAAACTTTCGGGTTTGCTGTTGTGCTACCAATCCTTGGAGCTGCAGCGCCTGTTCCACAGCCTGCAAATCGGCTAAATAAAAAGTTTCCAACTCCATGCATGCAATACGGACTACGCATTGATCAGCCTTGCCAGCATCGTTACACAGGTCGAGAAGCCCGCGCTTGAGCGTCGTGCAATCGGGATGACTGTCTTGATCGCGCATCACGATGAAGCGCGCCTTATCGTTGTGGTAAGCGCGGATCTTACGGACCAACTGTTTTTCCAGGTCTTGCTTTCCCTCGAAGGGAATGCAGCGAAACTGAATGTCTTCGTTTAGTATCCGTGGCAGCAAGGACTCCAGCATGGCTTTGGCCGACGGTTCTTCCAATAGAAAGATCAATTCCTTCATTTAGGATCAACGCCGTCGAAGAACCCTTGTTTCCAAAGGTAACCGAGCTGATCGCCTTCCGCCATGTAAGCAGCAATCTGTACATTGTCCTTGGCGCGATGGATGTCCGTACACCCATCCTGCTTCACTAACCAGCATACCTCCTCAAGCTGGAGCGCGTTGAGAAAGTCAGGCGAATGTGTGGTGACGAACACCTGACCGCCCCGATTTGCGTAGCTGCGGAATTCCTCCGCAAGTTCTGCCATAAGTTGCGGGTACAGCTGATTTTCTGGCTCTTCCACACACAATAGGGGGTGAGGCTGAGGGTCGTGCAGCAGCACCAGATAGGCAAACATCTTGATTGTGCCATCTGACACATACCGATCAAGAAATGGCGTCTTGAAAGACCCGTCCTGAAAACGCAGCGTGAGATAGCCGTCGTCCATCAATTTCGGTTCCACGGATGAAACGCCGGGAACACGCCTAGCCATGGTCGCCAGGATGTTATTGAAGATGTCGGGGTGCTGTTCGTGCAGGTAACGCGCAACCAACGGTAGATTGTCCCCGGTTTCCGACAGGTGCTCAATTTCTCCGGTGGCGTCCTTACGTCCGCGCGCCGCATTGATGTGAAAATCCGATACGTGCCAGTTTTCGATCATTTCACGGAAAGCACTGGCAGCCTTGAACCGTTCAAATTGCCCAACTCCCTTGATGGCCAAAGTCTCAGGGGGCACTCTTTGTGTCTCTCGATCAAGTTCGTCATCAGTTTTGTTGAACTCTTCTTCATTGGTGATGGCATACCCTTCACCGCTGGCAAAATTGAGGAAGTGATACGGGCTGCCGTAACGTCCCCGTTTGTAGCGCAATATCTCCTTGAGCACGACGGGTACGCCTTTCTGTTCGCCGATTTCCAACGAATACGTCACCAGTCGTTCCACCCCGGTGATTGCCATACGGTACTGTAGCTCGATCAGGATGGTGTCCTCCTGAGGATTGCAACCCCGACTCAGCACTTCGGCAAAGCGACCGCGTTTGTCCAGTGCTTGCCGGACATTCCCTTTAAGGCAGTCGTGTAAAAAACCGAAAACGTCAAACAGCGTTGATTTACCAGTACCGTTGGCACCAACGACTACCAGAAAGGAAGGAATGTTCGTTACATGGACGTCGCGAAAGGCCTTGAAATTCTTCAGATGGATCGATTCGATTCTCATGTTTTGTTCCTTGGAATTTTTGCGGCGACTACGCGGCTTTTCGTTGCGTCATGCGCTGCCCACGTGGCGCGAATATGCGCCCAGCTCAATTGGTGCAACCGCGTCGCACTATTTGGGCAGGTCTGGAAAAAATTTCATTGCTCATGGCTGGAGCGGCATTCTTCTTGATTGTCATTGACTGCGGTGGCGGTGCCATGGATGGAAAAGTAGTCACTTTACCCTATGCAATGAGTCATAACAAACTTGGGGTTTTCTCTGCCGATTGAGCGGCTTAGCCCGCTGCCGAAAATTTGACGGTTGGCCCGCCGCCGCACCGCCCTGAGCGAATATTGCAACTGGATTTTCCTGTCATCGCTCGTCATTTTGCGGCTGGCTACACACGTAACTACTCATATTAGCGACCACTGTGCGGGACGTCAATGTACGCCGATAGGCAGTAAAAACACAAACAATCAAAGACTTACAAGAAATTACAGACGTCAACAGATTGCATTGGAGTGTACAAATACGCCGGCGGCCTTGCTGGCGCAAGCCGATGCCGCCTTGTACAGCGCCAAGCATACAGGCCGCAACGCCGTACGGCTGGCGCAGAAGCTGGCTCCCCAACAGGACCGCTAGGCGCAGGCGCACGACGCCATATGTGCGCCTGACCTTCGGGCGTAACGCTAGCGGGTCGGCGTCACGCTGATCACAGTGCGGCTCAAGTCGATGCCCTTGATCTGCATCGAACCGAAATTGCTGTTGTCGTTGACGCCGGTGCGGATGTTTTGCAGGTCGAGCTCGCCGATCGTCGCCGGCAACGCCAGGTTGACCGAGCCGTCCGCGTTCATGCGCAAGGCCGCGCCGTCCGTCCCGTACGCCACATCCCTGGCCGTCACATCGGCGTTCAGCAAGCCCAGCAGCGGGAACAGCTGCGTTCCCATGCCGGCGGCCTTGCTGCCGGCCCCGCCCCCGAACAAGCCAAGCAATGGAAACAAGCCCCGGCTCAGCGACCGGGCCGGCGGGCGCGGCGCCGGCGCCGGGATCGGTGTCGACACGCCGCGCAACTCGGCGTCGTTCAGCACGTGCAGGGTGGCGCCCGTTTCGGCGGCCACGACGGCGGCGGCGCCAAGCAGCATGATACCGGTAAGAATTTTAAGGACAGCCATATGGGACCCTTGATTGGTACGACAAATAATTATAATATTAATCACAGTTACCTTAACGGGACACCGACTGGAATGTTCGCATCTTCAACCGCGACAGCTGGGAGCCGACCGCTTATGTGCGCAAACAGGCATTTGTGAGATCGCATGGACGGCGCCGACAAGCAGAGCGCGCCCTACAGTGACGGGCGGCTGCACGCCCGTCCCGCGCTGCCGCGCCAGCCAGCGGCCGCGCCGCCCCTGCCGCTGCCGCCCGGCAGCCACCGCCTGGCCTTCCCCAACCATCGCCACGCGCGCCTGCACGTGCCGCCGCACGACGGCGCCACGCCGCTGCCGCTGCTGGTGCTGCTGCACGGCGCCGGCGGCCAGCACGGCGGCGGCGACGCCATCGCGCTGGCGCACGCCACCCTGCACGGCTCGCTGCTGTTGATGCCGGAGGCGCTGTCGACCAGCTGGGACGTGCTGCGCGGCGGCTACGGCCCCGACCTCGCCTTCATCGACCGTTTACTGGCGTGGACCATGCAGCGCTATGCGGTCGATGCCGGCGCCGTCACCCTCGGCGGCTTCTCCGACGGCGCCTCCTATGCGCTGTCGGTCGGGCTGATGAACGGCGAGCTGTTTTCCGACATCCTGGCCTTCTCGCCCGGCTTCATGGCGCCGCTGCGGCGCAGCGGCATGCCGCGCGTGTTCGTCGCCCACGGCAAGGGCGACCGGGTGCTGTCGGTGGAACGGGGCAAGGCCATCGCCGTGCGCCTGGCCGGCGAAGGCTACGAGGTGCGCTATGCGGAATTCGACGGCGCCCACGTGGTCTCGCCGCCGGTGGCCCACGCCGCGCTGCGCCAGCTGACGGCGCGCTAGGCGGCGCCGTCCGGCGTCGGCGCCGGCGTGGTTGCCGACGCCGCCATGGCGGCCACGCCGACCTGGTTGCGGCCGGCGGACTTGGCCGCGTACAGCGCCTTGTCGGCCGCCGCCACCAGCTGGCCGGAGCTGTCGCCGCGCCGCGGCGCCAGCGCCGCCACGCCGGCGCTGATGGTCACCATGCCGAACGGGCTGCCGCGGTGCGCGGTCTGCAAGGCCTCGATCGCCAGCCGGATGCGCTCGGCCACCGCCTGCGCGCCATCGAGCTCGGTGTTCGGCAGCAGGATAGCGATTTCCTCGCCGCCGTAGCGCGCCACCACGTCGCCGGCGCGCTTGGGCGTCAATGCGCGGATCAGCTGGCTCACGGCGCGCAGGCAATCGTCGCCGGCGCCGTGGCCGTACAGGTCGTTGTACTGCTTGAAGTAGTCGACGTCGATCATCACGAACGCCAGCGTGTCGGCATGGCGCATGGCGCGGCTGAATTCATTGCCGAGCGTGACGTCGAGCTGGCGGCGGTTGGCCAGACCGGTCAGGCCGTCCTGCAGCGCCAGCCGTTCCAGCGTGCGGTTGGCGCTTTCCAGCGCGTCGCGCGCCTGCAACAGCTCGGCCTGGGCCTGCACCCGCAAATTGATCTGGCCCACCAGGCGCTTGCCGAAAAAGCCCAGCAGCGCGGCCAGCACGATCACGCCGATCGAGCGCATGAAGCTGTCGTGGCGCCAGTGCTCCAGCATCTCTTCCTGAGACAGCGCGGCCGTCACGAACAGCGGATAGTGCTCCAGCGCGCGGTAGTTGTTGTAGCGTACTTCGTTGTCGTTGGACGAGGCGAACAGGCCTTTGCCGTTGCGCTGGGCGCGGTAGGCCTGGAACAGCGCAGTGTCGCGCAGGCTGATGCCGACCCGGCGCTCGTCGAACGGCTGGCGCAGCATCAGCACGCCCTGGCCGGAGATCAGCGCCACCGCGCCGCGCGCGCCAATGTCGAAGCTCTGGTAGAAGCGGCGGAAGTAGTCGATGTCCAATGTGGCCAGCGCCACGCCGGCGAAGCTGCCGTCGGCCTTGTTCAGGCGGCGCGACACCGGGATGATCCACTTGCCGCTGCTGCGGCTGATCACCGGCTCGCCCACATGCGGCCCGCGCCCGGCATGGGTGCGGTGGTACACAAAGTATTCGCGGTCGGCGTTGTTGAGCGTAGGCCCCAGCACGGCCGGCGAGTTGACCAGCCACTGGCCGGCTTCGCCGTAGATGAACAGGCCGGCCAGCTGCGGCAGGTTGGTCACGTGCTGCAGCATCTGCCGGCGCACCCGCGCCAGCTGCGGCGCGCCCACGCCGTCGGTCTCGACCCGTTCGACCAGGTCGGCCAGCGCGGTGTCGGCGGCCTTGATGGTGTCGTCGGCGTGCTGCGCCATGGCGCGCGCCACGTTCGAGTTCAGCCGTTCCATCTCCAGCACCTGGGCGTCGCGCGCGATCAGGCTGCGCCAGACGTCGACCGCCACCAGCGACAGGCAGACCACGCCGACGAACAGCGTGGCCCAGAACGTGATCGTGTAGCGCTTATACATGGCGCGGCATGGCTCAGGCCGCCGGCAGCATGGGGTGCAGGCTGCGCCACACCAGCTCCGGCGTCAGCTTGACCATGCAATCCTGGTGGCCCAGCGGACATTCGCGCTGCCTGCACGGCGCGCAGGCCAGCCGCAGCGACAGCGCCGCCGCCATGTCGGAAAACGGCGGCGCGTGGTCGGGATCGGTGGGCCCGTACAGCGCCACCACCGGCCGGTTCAGCGCCGAGGCGATGTGCAGCAGGCCGGAATCGTTGGCGACCACGGCGGCGCTGGCGGCGATCAGGGCGATGGCCTCGGCCAGGCTGGTCGAGCCGGCCAGGTTGAACAGGGCGCCGCCCGCCACGCCGGCCGCCACCTCGGCGCAGGCCGGCTGGTCCTTGGGCGAACCGAGCAAGGCGATCTGGGTGGCGCCGTCGCGCGCCAGCAGCGCTTGCGCCAGGCCGGCGAAGTGCGCCGCCGGCCAGCGCTTGGCGCCGCCGAACTCGGCGCCCGGCGCGAACGCCACCAGCGGCCGCGCCGGATCGACGCCGTGGCGCCGCAGCACCTCGGCCATCTGCTGCGCGCCGACCGCCATGCGCGGCCTGGGCAGGGCGGCGCGCCGGGCGGCGTCCTGCAGCGCCTGCGGCGCCGTCGCCAGCGCGGCGTAGAACGCCACCATCGGCCGCGGCGGCGTTTCATCGCGGTGCATCACATTGATCAGGCCGTGCCGGCTCTCGCCCTTGTAGCCGACCCGGCGCCCGATCCCGGCCAGCCAGGGGATCAGCGCGTATTTGATGGTGTTGGGCAGCACATAGGCGTCGGCGTAGCCGCGCCGGCGCAGCAGGCGCGCATATTTCCAGCGCTCCCGCAGTTGCAGCGCGCCGTGGCGGAACGGGGTTTCCAGCACCTGGTCGACTTCGGCCATCTGCCGCCACACCGGCGACACCGCCGGCGGCGCCAGTACGTCGATCGGCCGCTGCGGATGGGCGGCGCGCAGCAGTTGCAGCAAGGGCTGGGCCATGACGGCGTCGCCGATCCAGTTGGGGGAAATGACCAGGGTGCGCGGGACGCTCCCGGCGGTGACGTTTTTATCTGGTAACACGGAGTCTTTCTTCGTCAGGCCGGTGGCCCATGCCGGCTCGATTATCGCCCATCGCGGCCACAGCCACAAGCCGGCCCCGGCCCGGAAAGCCGGTGCCGAACTGCTATAATCGGCCTTTTTTCGCCGGCCCCGGCCGCCTCCACCGCCCTCACCGTGTGACCATGACTCCAGCCAGCTCCTCGACGCCGCAAACCGAATATGGCGGACCGCTTTCCTCCACGATGATCTTCCTGCTGCCGGCGCTGGCGCTGTCGAGCAAGATCGGCCTCGGCCTGGTCCAGCTGCTGATCCTGCTGCTGCTGTTCCGCCGCGGCCCGCTGATGCTGGCGCTGTACCGCCGCCACTGGAGCGACATCGGCGGCGTGGTGATGGCCTTCGGCGGCTATTTCCTGGTATCGCTGCTGCGCCTGCTGCTGGACCACCAGAGCCTGCACACCCTGGACGGGCCGTCGCGCCTGCTGTTCGGCCTCAGCTGCATCGGCGTGATGTACTACCTGCGCCCGCGCGCCCGCCATTTCTGGCTGGGCCTGGGCTTTGCCGCCGTGCTGTCGGCGACGGTCGCCTTGTACCAGGTCACGATCGGCGGCCTGGACCGGGCGATCGGCTACACCCATCACGAAATCACCTTCGGCGACCTGGCGCTGGCCTGCGGCCTGATGTCGCTGTGCGGCCTGAGCGACCTGCGCCGCACCCGCTTTTCCTGGCTGCCCGTGGTGGGCCTGCTGTGCGGCCTGCTGGCCTCGATCCTGTCGGCCTCGCGCGGCGGCTGGCTGGCGCTGCCGCTGGTGCTGATCCCGGTGGCGCGCTACGGCGCGCGCATGTACGGCCGCCGCCTGTTGCTGGCGGGCGTGGTGCTGCTGGTGCTGATGGTGCTGGCGTTCGCCGTGCCGGCCACCGGCGTGGCGCTGCGGATAGCCCAGGCGTTCGCCGACATCAACAACTATCTGACGCTGGGCGACGCCAACACCTCGGTCGGCATCCGCCTGGAGCTGTGGAAAGCTTCGTGGATGATGTTTTCCGAACATCCGTGGCTGGGCGTGGGGCGCGAACAATTCGACGTCGCGCTGCACGCGCTGGCGGCCCAGGGCCGCTTGCAGCAATCGGCGGCGCTGCTCTACAGCAGCAGCCACAACGACATGCTGAACTGCCTGGCCACCGGCGGCCTGCTCGACTTCAGCCTCTTGCTGTCCATGTATATCGCGCCGCTGTGCTACTTCGCCGGCCAGCTGCGCCGTCCGGACCAGGGCCAGCATCCGCTGGCGCTGGCCGGCATGGTGGTGGTGGTGGCCTTCTTCGCCTTCGGCCTGACCGACGTGATGTTCTGGCTGATGATGCCGAAAGTGTTTTACGTGATGATGGTGTGCAGCCTGGTCGGCATGTGCCTGGCCGCGCAGTACCCGGCGCCGGTGCCGCGCCGCATCCTGATCGCCCGCACCGACAATATCGGCGACGTGGTGCTGACCCTGCCGCTGGCGGGCTACCTGAAGCAGCTGTATCCGCAGGTCGAGGTGGTGTTCCTGTGCCGCCGCTACGCCGCCGCCGTGGTGGCGCAGTGCCGCCACGTCGACCGCGTACTGACCCTGGAGGAGCTGGGCGACGACTGGGCGCACGGGCTGGCGCAGACCGGCTGCGACACCATGATCTTCACTTTCCCGCAGCGCACCCTGGCGGCGGCGGCGCGCCGCTCCGGCATCCAGCGCCGCATCGGCAGCAGCCACCGCATCCATCACTGGTACCACTGCAACCGCCTGGCCACCTTCAGCCGCGCCAATTCGCCGCTGCATGAGGCGCAGCTGAACTTCAAGCTGCTGCTGCCGCTGGGCGTGGACGTGGAACCGCCGCTGGAGCAATTGAAGACCATGTACGGCCTGGACACGCCGCACCACCCGGCCGCCGACGCCGTGCTGGCCGCGCCCGGCTTCAAGCTGATCCTGCATCCCAAGTCCAACGGCAACGGCCGCGAATGGCCGCTGCAGCACTACACGACGCTGGCCCGCCTGCTAGGCGCGGCCGACGGCGTGCGGGTGCTGGTCACCGGCAGCGCGGCCGAGGGCGAACTGCTGGCGCAACAGGCGCCGGAGTTGCTGGCCTTGCCGAATGTGGAGAATCTGTGCGGCCGCCTGGACCTGGACGGCTTCACCGCGCTGATCGGCGGCTGCGACGGCCTGATCGCCAGCGGCACCGGGCCGCTGCACCTGGCGTCCGCGCTGGGACGGCCGGCGCTGGGCCTGTTCCCGCCGCTCAAGCCGATCGACATCGTGCGCTGGGGCGCGCTGGGCCCGCGCGCACGCAGCCTGTGCACGCCGGTGGCCTGCGGCCATTGCGAGGACGCGGCGCGCTGCACCTGCATGCTGGCGATTACGCCGGAGCAGGTGTTGGAGGTGGTGGAGTCGTGGCGGGCAGAGGCGCTGGTGCCGGCCTAAAGTGTCATGGTTGCGATCTGATCTGACAGTTACCTGGTTTCTGTCAGATCACTGGGTTGCGCTTGGTATTTGGAACCGCCCCTCCACCCGGCCCGCCCACTGGTGCCGGGCTGAGCTCCCGAGTTCGACAGTTGAGCGCGTAAGTTGTTGATTTATATAGTAGCGATGGTTAAAAAATGCCACTACAGGAGAGTTAATTGGGTCTCGAGGGTCGGTTTTTTAATCGTCAGGGCCGAGAGAATGTCTATCTGTTCCTTGTCGAGTTTTGAAATTCCGGTGACCGACTCGGTGCCATTCAGCGTGACGCGATGATGCTGAATTCGGCGCAGTTTCGTCAGGGCGCGCTCGGGCGAGAGCGCGGTGTCGCTGGCGTGCAAGCGGGTGCGCATGACGCGATACAGGATCAGGGCCATGAAGCAGATCGCTGCGTGGGCGCGGATGCGTTCAGGCAGTCGATGATAGATCGGGCCGATCTCGATTTCGGATTTGAGCACGCGGAAGCCGCGCTCGATATCGGCTAATGATTTATACCGTTTAACCACTTCTTCCGGCGTCAGATCAGCGGTGTTGGTGACCAGCAGAAGCTTGCCATCCATCAGGCGCGCATGCGTTAGCGCGCGCTCGTCGATGGTGTATGTGAACAGCTCGCTTTTGAGGTCAACCCGGACGATGCGCGCCAGATGCGCCTCGCATACTTCGTGATAGAACCGGGCGCGGGCGCCGCCGTCCGACAGCTTGCGGCCACGCTTGCTTTTGCCCATATCCTGTCCGTCGAGTTTGACCGCCCATTGAGCAGCCTTCTGCTCAAGCGACTCGATGAGCAGATCGCGCTTGGCGCCGGCGGCCTTGGCCACGTCCGGGTCGTGCGCGATGATCAGACGCAGTTTGTCCCACTTGGTCTCACCCAGGACCTCTTGCTTCGCATCGGCGCATTGCGCTGCATGGAAGGGCGCCAGCAACTCCACGAAATCGCCGTAGCGGCGCCCCGGCACGGCCAGAATGAATTCGAGCGTGCCGCCGCCCGGCAGGGTGATCGCTTGTAAGTCCGCCAGGTTGTCGGTCGAGAGCAGGCCACGATCGGCCACGGCGATGATGCGCTTGACCGGGAAGCGCCGCACAATCTTTTCGATGATCGGTTTGATGGTCGTCACTTCAACGATGTTGCCGTCAAACACCTCGTGATACAGAGGCAAGCCATCGGCCGTCTGCACCACGCCAAGCATGACCTGGCGCGCGATCAGGCCTTCCTTCGACATGCCGAATTTGCGCACGTCGTCGTCCTGCTGCGACAGCCCGTCAGCCCGGATCGTGGTCATGTCGTAGAACACCACCGCCAGATCCTGATCGACCATCGGACGCAGCAAACCGGCCAGCACCTGGTCGACTTCCTCCTGGTATTCGACCATCGCGTCCATCGCCCGCAGCAGTTGATGGTGCTCGATTTTTTCCGCCATGATACCGGGCAAAGTGACAGTTTCGACCCACCGCAACACGCCCAGCTTCGAGTCAGGATCGCACAACCGGTTCAGCACCATCAGCCGGATCAGCGCCTCGATATCGATGGTGTGCCGGGTTTTCCGGAAGACCTGGCGCAGACGATCGAAGCCGAGCGAATTCCACAGTTCGGTCAGCGCCCAGACATCGCCATAATCGCGCGCCGACTCGAACGTCAGCGACGGCGCCGGCGGCGCCTCCGGTCGCGTTTTTCCAGTCACGCGCAGCAAGCCGGAAATCACCGACTCAAGCTCAGTGTTGAGCTGATCGAGTCGGCCCAAGGTCGCAACGGTACGCTGTTTGGGGCGCCCATTGTCGTCGCGATACGCTTCGACCAGCTGAACGTAGCGGCGCGGTCCGGATGTGGTCACTTTGATGAACATGCCGTTACTCTATTTGCATGCAACTAGAATGTCAACAACCAGCGAATTTTTAAAAACGTGCCATTACACGAATTTTTCAAAATCGAAGGAAAAACGGATGTAAGTGCTTCATCTATATGGCGTGCAGCTCAGAAAAACCGCGAAAATTGGCCGCAAACTGTCGAACTCAGGGGATCAGCTTAATTGACGAAAAACAAGATTGCTGTGGGCCCACGCCGAGGCGCTGGCGCCGGCCTGAACCGTCATCCCCGCGCAGGCGGGGATCCATATTGATTTTGCGCGCACGCCGTGCATAGATTCCCGCCTTCGCGGGAATGACGACGCTCAGTCCGGCATCGTAATCCGCACCAGGTCGGCGACGTTGTCGACCCCCAGCTTGGCCATCAGCCGCGCCTTGTGCACTTCCACCGTGCGCACGCTGATGCCCAGCGCCGGCCCGATCTCGCGGTTGTGGCGGCCCATGACCACCAGTTGCATCACCTCGCGCTCGCGCGGCGTCAGCTCGCTCAGCAGGCTGGCGCTGCGGCTGCGCCGCTGCTCTTCGCTGTGCACGCTGCGCGCGCGCGCCAGCGCCTCGTCGATGGCGGCGATCAGCTTGCCGTCGTCGAACGGTTTTTCCAGGAAGTCCACCGCGTCCGCCTTGAACGCCGCGCGCGCCATGCTGACGTCGCCGTGGCCGCTCATGATGATCACCGGCAGCCCCCAGCCGCGCCGTTTCAGCTCCATCTGCAGGCTCAACCCGTCCATGCCGGACATGCGGATGTCGATCAGCATGCAGCCGCGCCAGGCCGGCTGCCACGATTGCAGGAAAGCTTCGCCGCTGGCGAACATCGCGGTGCGATAGCCGCGCACGCCCAGCAACAGGCCCAGCGCGTCGCGCACCGACGGGTCGTCGTCGACGATGAATACGGTTAAATCATGCTGCATAGCCCACCTGCTCTCCATCGTGCCCGATAGGACGCGCCAAAGGCAGCGCCATCCTGAAAATTCCATGCCCGCCCACCTCGGCCCACAGCGATCCGCCGTGCGCCTCCATGATGGCGCGGCTCAGCACCAGCCCCAGTCCCAGGCCGCTGGCCTTGGACGACACAAACGGCTCGAACAGCCGCGCCGCCAGCGCCGCCGACACGCCCTTGCCGCTATCCTCCACCGTCAGCTGCAAACAGCCGCCCCGCTGTTGCTTACCCTTGGTCTTGCGCTGGCCGTCCAGCCGCTGCACCGACAAGCTGATGCGGCGCGCGCCGGCCGGCCGCTCCTGCACCGCATCCAGCGCGTTGGCCAGCAGGTTGCGCAGCACCAGCTCCAGCTGCAGGCGGTCGGCCAGGATCGCCAGCGGCGGAATCTCGCCCACCACCAGCTCGACCCCATGCTCACGCAGCTGGGCGTAGAACTGCTGGCTGATGCCCGCCACCAGCTGGCCGGCGTCGACCGGCTCGAGCTTCATCGCGCCGGTGCGGAAGAAATCGCGCAGCCGCCGCACCACGTCGGCGGCCCGGCCCGATTCGGCGATCATGCGCTGGATTGCGCCCTTGAGCACCTCGCCGCCCTCGCCCCGCTCCAGCAAATATTCGCACGCCTTGCCGTAGGCGCCCAGCGCCGTCAACGGCTGGTTCAATTCATGCGCCAGCGCGGCGGCCATCTCGCCGGCCGCCGCCAGCCGCATCGTCTGCTTGAGCTCGCTGGAGACCTTGCGCAGCTCGTCGACCGCGATGCCGATCGAAAAGCCCACCAGCGCCAGCACCGCGTCCAGCATCTGCAATTCATGCACGGCGATGTAGACCGCGTGGTTCCATTTGACCAGCGCGCCTATGCCCGCCTGCAGCACAAACACCATCAGCGCCGTGCCGAACAGTCCCTGGCGGAACGCCGCCCAGATCACCGGCAGGAACAGGAAATAAAAATGCTTGAACTCCGAGGTGGCGATGGTGCCGAACACCATGTCGAGCACGCCGATCGCCAGCGCCAGATAGGCCAAGGTCTCGGCCCGCCACACCGTCGCCCGCAGGCGCTGGCGGTCGCCCGCATTGGCCAGCATCCAGATCAGCGGCATCGACACCAGCACCCCGACCATGTCGCCGATGCCGAAGCGCAGCACCGCCTCGCCCCACTGCCCCGCCGGGATCAGGCCGGCCGCCGACAACACGGAGATATAGCCGACATCGTTGACCATGGTGCCGACCACCACGATCAGCACCCACTGGAACAGGCGGTCGCGGCTGTCGAACACGCCGCCGTCGCCGAACTGGCGGCGCAGCGCCGCGCCCAGCAAGCCATAGCCGGCGCTCAGCCAAAGCGAACTCAACAAGCTGACCGTCCAGCCGTCCGGCATGCCGCGCACCAGCAACTCGCCGCCCACCAGCGCCACGAACCACGGCAGCGCCGCGCGCCAGCCGTGCCGCAACCAGAACACCAGCCCCAGCGCCGGATCGGGATTCCATGGCGTGATGTTCAAGCCATACAAGGGGTCGATATAGGTCGCCCAGTCAAATAGCAGGTACAACGCTATGAAAACGGGGAATTCCAGGTAACGCAGACGGGAGGCAGACATACGGGACGCTTTGTATCGTTATATAGCATTATGCATCGCCGTAGCCACGGCGCGCTGTCCACCGTCGCGCACGATGACGTCGAATACGCATCGGCCTGAAAATTCCGGTACCATGGCTTTTTCGTCCAAGGAGAAATACCATGCGTGTGGATATTTATTACCGAGATGAAGCAAAAGGCAAACACAGCTACCTCGCTGTGCCGGAGGGCAAACCCATCCCCGAGGAAGCCACCAACACCGACTGGCATCCCGAGGCCAGCCAGGTCGAAGTCGACGACGGCCTGGCCGATCTGTCCCGCTACCACATCGTCCATCCCCTCGAGCAGATAGGCGCCAAGGGGTATGCCATCACCAGCATCAGCGAACAGATGTGACGTCATTCCCGCGCAGGCGGGAATCCATAGAACGCTGGCCAAGCAAAAGCTGCATGGACTCCCGCGTTCGCGGGAGTGACGCTAGTACTCGATCGCGACATCCCTGGCGCCCAGCACCTGCTGCAGCGCCAGCTGCAGCTCGTCCGACGGCGCCACGCGCCACGCCTCGCCCAGCTGCACCACGCAACCCACGCCCTGCGGCGTGATGCGCGCCGACACCGGCAAGCCGTCCGCGTGGCGGTGCGGCGCCAGCACTTCGGCCATCTTGCGCACATCCACCGAGGTCGGCAGCGCCATGCCCAGCTGCTTGCCGTAGTTGACGCGCGCCGTCACGATGTCGAACACCTTCTCGGCCGAGATGCGCAGGCCGCCGGAGAAGCGGTCTTCCGACACCTTGCCGACCACGGCCAGGAACTCGTCGTCCTTGAACATGCGCTTGTTCTCTTCGAACACCTCCGAATACACGGTGACCTCGACCACCGCCGTCTTGTCGTCCAAGGTGACGATCAGGATCTTGCCGCGCTGCGTCATCTGCGGGCGGATGCCGGTGATCACGCCGCACAGCATGCGCGGCTCGCGCGACGGCTCCAGCTCGGCGAGCTTGGTGCGGGCGAAGCGGCGCGCCTCCGGCGCGAACGAATCGAACATATGGCCCGACAGATAGAAGCCCAGCGCGATCTTTTCCTCGGCCAGCTTCTGGCGGTCGGTGAACGGCGCGGCCTTCACGTATTCGGGCGGCGCCACCAGATCGGAATCGTCGCCGCCGAACAGGCTGACCTGGTTGGCCGCCTTGGCCTCCTGGTCGGCGCATTCCATCGCGAAGCTGACCGTGGCCAGCAGGATGGCGCGGTCGATGTTCAGGCAATCGAAGGCGCCGGCGCGTATCAGCGACTCGATGGTGCGGCGGTTGATCTGCTTCTTGTCGACCCGCTTGCAGAAATCGAACAGGCTGGTGAACGGACCGCCGGCGCTGCGCGCGGCGATGATGGCCTCGATCGCGTTCTGGCCGGCGCCCTTGCAGGCGCCCAGGCCGTAGCGGATCTGCGTGACCTTCTTGCCCGTCACCGAAGGCGGCGGACCGTCCGGCATGAAGCGGAAGTCGGACTTGTTGATGTCCGGCGGCAGGATGGTCAGGCCGCAGATGTCGATCGAATCCTCGACCAGGATCTTGACCTTCTCGGTGTCCTCCATCGCCAGCGACATATTGGCCGCCATGAACGCGGCCGGGTGGTGCGCCTTCAGGTAGGCGGTGTGGTAGGACAGCAGCGCGTAGGCGGCGGCGTGCGACTTGTTGAAGCCGTAGCCCGCGAACTTTTCCATCAAGTCGAAAATCTCGTCGGCCTTCTGCGCGGACAGGCCGTCCTTGGCGGCGCCGGCGCGGAAGATCTCGCGGTGCTCGGCCATCTCCTCGGCCTTCTTCTTGCCCATCGCGCGGCGCAACATGTCGGCGCCGCCCAGCGAGTAGCCGCCAACGATCTGCGCCATCTGCATCACCTGCTCCTGGTACACCATGATGCCGTAGGTTTCGGACAGGATGGACTCGGTGCGCGGATCGGGATAGTCGAATTTTTCGCCGTGCTTGCGCTTGCAGAAGTCCGGGATCAGGTCCATCGGGCCCGGACGGTACAGCGCCACCAGCGCGATAATGTCCTCGAAGCGGTCGGGACGCGCGTCCTTCAACATGCCCTGCATGCCGCGCGACTCGAGCTGGAACACGGCCACGGTCTTGGCCTTGGTCAGCAGCTCATACGAGGGGCGGTCGTTCAGCGGCAGCTTGGCCAGGTCGAACGCCGACTCGTTCGGATCGAGCATCTTGATGTAGCGGACCGCGCGGTCCAGGATGGTCAGGGTGGTCAGGCCCAAGAAGTCGAACTTGACCAGGCCGACGGCTTCGACGTCGTCCTTGTCGTACTGCGACACCACGCCGCCGTCGCCGCCCTGGGTGTACAGCGGGCAGAAGTCGGTCAGCTTGCCCGGCGCGATCAGCACGCCGCCGGCGTGCATGCCGATGTTGCGGGTGATGCCTTCGACCTGTTGCGCCAGGTCCAGCAGCTGCGCCACTTCCTCCTCGTTCTGCTGGCGCTCCTTGAGCATCGGCTCTTCCTCGATCGCCTCGGCGATCGACACCGGCTTGCCCGGCTTGAACGGTATCAGCTTGGAGACGCCGTCGCAGAAGTTGTAGCCGAAGTCCATCACGCGGCCGACGTCGCGGATCGCGCCCTTGGCCGCCATGGTGCCGAAGGTGGCGATCTGCGACACCGCGTCGCGGCCGTACAGGTCCTTGACGTGCTGGATCACGAGATCGCGCTTTTCCTGGCAAAAGTCGATGTCGAAGTCGGGCATCGAAACGCGTTCGGGATTGAGGAAACGTTCGAACAGCAGGTTGTACTTGAGCGGATCGAGGTCGGTGATCTTCAGCGCATACGCCACCAGCGAGCCGGCGCCCGAACCGCGGCCCGGGCCGATCGGCACGTCGTTGTTCTTGCCCCACTGGATGAACTCCGCCACGATCAGGAAGTAGCCGGGGAACTTCATGTTGATGATGGTGTTGTTCTCAAACTCCAGGCGCGCCTCGTAACGCTCCCGCTGCGCCTCGCGCTTGACCGGGTCCGGATACAGCTGCTCCAGCCGTTCCTCCAGGCCCTTCTTGGTTTCCGCGCGCAGGAACTCGTCGATGGTCATGCCCGGCGTCGGGAAGTTCGGCAGCTGCGGCTTGCCCAAGGTCAGCGTCAGGTTGCAGCGCTTGGCGATCTCCACCGAGTTTTGCAGCGCGGCCGGCAGGTCGTGGAACAGCTCGCGCATCTCGGCCTGCGACATGAAGCGCATCTGCTCGTTGAAGCGCCGCACGCGCTTGTTATTGGCCAGCATTTCGCCTTCGGCGATACAGGTGCGCGCCTCGTGCGCGATGAACTCGTCCGGTGAGATGAACTGCACCGGATGGGTCGCCACCACGGGCAGGCCCAGCCTGGCGGCCAGCGCCACCGCGTGGCGCACCTGGGCTTCCTGGTTCGCCTGGCCAGCGCGCTGGATCTCGATGTAGAAGTGGCCGGGGAAGATCCCGGCCCACTTCTGCGCGTTTTTCTCGGCCAGCGCCGGATTGCCGTTTTCAATCGCCGTGCCGACGTCGCCGAAGTGCGCGCCGGACAGCGCGATCAGGGCGTTGGCCGGGCTGACGTCGGGCAGCAGCGCATAGCTCTTGGCGGTGCGCTCGACCAGCCACTCGGTGCGGATCTCGGCGCGGCCCTTGTACTGGTTGGTCAGCCAGGCTTGCGACAGCAGCTCGCACAGCTGCAGATAGCCCATGTGGTTCTTGGCGAACAGCATCAGGCGATGCGGCTTGTCGCGGTTGTCGTCGTTGGTGATCCAGACATCGACGCCGACCACCGGCTTGATGCCCTTGCCGCGCGCGGCCTTGTAGAACTTGACCATGCCGAACATATTGGACAGGTCGGTGACGGCCAGCGCCGCCTGCTTGTCCTTGGCGGCGGTGGCGACCAGGTCGTCGATGCGCACCAGGCCGTCGACGATGGAGTATTCCGAGTGCACCCGCAGGTGGACGAAGTCCGGTCCCGCCTTGGCGACGGCAGGCGCCATCGCCGGGTTCGCCGCCACTTCTTGTTCGTTTGCTACCATGTTCATACGCCGCTCAATGCTGGTTCAATAACCAGCTATTTTACCGTGCGGCGGCCGGGTTCGATGAATCTGATTTGCAGCCCCGTTTGCGCCAGATCGGCATGCGGTGTTACGCTGTACGTACGATAGGTGAATGTCATGAGATATCCGATTGCAATTGAACCCGGTGACGCAACCCATGCTTCTGGCGTTGTCATACCCGATCTCCCCGGCTGCTTCTCTGCGGGCGACACGCTGGACGAGGCAATCGACAATGCAGGCGAAGCTGCAGAACTCTGGCTGGAAACCGTGATTGCGGAAGGAGGCGATGTTCCGTCCACACGTTCCTTCGCAGAACACCATGCGAACCCTGAATTTTCCGGGTGGGTTTGGGCGATAATTATGATCGACCTAACAACACTAAAAATCAAGAACGCCGCTCAAACTGCACACAGATCTGGCACATCGTAAGGGCACCTTGGCTCGATGAATGTGACTTGCTAGGCTGCCACGCGATGCGCGCGCCACGCCCGCATCCGGCGCAGGATATCTCCCGCTTTAGTCTCCAGCCCTTCTTTGTCCAAGTAGAAATCCGGATCTTCGGCCAATAATTCCGGGTCATCCGTGGTGGAATCGACATCGCCAAAAAGTTCGTCAAGCAGCAAAAAAAGCGGTTCATCCAGTTGTCCTGTCTCAGCCTGGAAGCGCTCCATGAAAGCGACACTGAACTCCTGGAGGGATAGCTTATGGGCCAGAAAGCGCTCCAGCAAATCGCTATACATTTCAAATGGTTTATTCATGATGTACCTCCCTCGCCGCGTGTCGAAAGGTGTGCTGAAGCTGCTTAGTCCGAAATTGAATTGATCGATCTTCGCCAGCGATTGCGCAACAAAGCTGGCCGGCAGATCCGGGTTGTTCAAAGCCGCACGCCCTACCCGCGCCCAGAATTCGATCTGTCCACCGACGGTGCAGTGCTCCAACGCCGCATGCTGCCTGGCCAGCTCATATAAATCCGGACTAATTCGCACCGATGTGCTTTCCGCCATCAGCCCCTCCCGACTACATTGGTAGCAAAAAAACCTTAGCTTAGAGGTCATCAGACTTTGGTCGTGGCTTGCAAAAGACGTCCACGCCTCACCAACGCCCCTTTACGATACATATTCGCTGCCGCAAACCACGCCTGCGTCAATTCCGGCGCGTCATCGTTGTCGACCAGATTGGCTTTTGAAAAATCTTGTTTCTTTCTCATTTGCGTATCTCATCCTAATGCCGCGCCGCACATCGCCACGTGCTTATTCTAGCCCCATTAGATATCCGCAGAATTGGCGCGGCCAATTCCCGGCTTGGCATCATGCGCCCAAGGGTGCCTATTTTTGTGGCATTCTGGATGAAATCCCATACAACCCGCGTATAATGTCGGCTCTTCACAATTTTTGATCTTATCCACCATGCACGCTAATACTGCTTTACAAGCTGAAGCGCATGCCGCCGCCATCGCTGCCGCTGCCGCTCACGTCAACATCGCCGCCTACAAGTTCGTCACCTTCGACGACACCGAAGCGATGCGCCCGCTGTACCAGGACATCTGCCAGCGACTGGGCCTCAAGGGCACCATCCTGCTGACGCCGGAAGGCATCAATATGTTCCTGTCCGGCCCGCGCAGCCATATCGACGAGTACCTGGCCTGGGTCCGCAGCGACGCCCGCTTCGCCGACCTGGAAGTGAAGGAAAGCTATTCGGTCGAGCAGTCCCACAAGCGCATGCTGGTCAAGATCAAAAAAGAAATCATCACCATGCGCATGCCGCTGATCAAGCCGGAAGAAGGCCGCGCGCCCTTCGTCGAGGCGCACACGCTCAAGCGCTGGCTCGACAGCGGCGTGGACGACCACGGCCGCCCGGTGGTCATGGTCGACACCCGCAACGATTTCGAAGTCGACGTCGGCACCTTCGACCATACGGTCGACTACCGCATCAAGAAATTCACCGAGTTCCCGGAAGTGATCGCCGCCCACAAGGACGACTTCGCCGGCAAGACTGTGGTCACCTTCTGCACCGGCGGCATCCGCTGCGAAAAGGCGGCCATCCACATGCAGAACATCGGCTACGACAACGTCTACCAGCTCGAAGGCGGCATCCTCAAGTACTTCGAGGAAGTCGGCGGCGCCCACTACACCGGCGACTGCTTCGTGTTCGACTACCGCACCGCGCTCAATCCCAAGCTGGAGCCGACCGAGACCGTGCAATGCTTCGTCTGCCGTTCGGTGGTCACGCCGCGCCAGCAGCTGGCGCCGGAATACGTGTACGAGGTGTCGTGCCCGCATTGCTACGGCAAGTAAATGCGGAGCACCGGCCCTCAGCCGGTCGATCCAATGTCGCCGCGCGCACCGTAGCGGCGCCGCAGCAACAAGAATGGTTGTTCGATGGCACTGTAGCTGATTCCCGACAAGCCCCAGGCGGCGACATAGGTGATCAGCAGCGTCAGTGCGGTGTCCAGTCCGCGGTGGCCGGTGTAGGCCGGCAAGCCGCAGTATTGCATCCAGATCCGCAACACCCCCATGTGCAGCAGATAAAAAGAGAAACTGATCTGCCCTGCGCGCGCCAATGCACGCTCCAGCCATGTCGGCAGCGGCCGGTCGAACGCCACCCATGCAACGATCAGAAAACTCCAGCCGGTCGCTTCAAGCAGCGACCAGCCGATCCAGAACGCCTGGTGGGTGTAGGGCTCGAACTTGCCAAAGTGGGCCTGCAACGCGCTATTGCCGACCACCAGCAGAAAGGCCGGCAACGGCAGCCACGGCGACCAGCGCCGCAGCCACACGCCGTGACGTTGGTAGAACAATGCCGCCAGCATACCAATCAGGAACTGGTCGAAACGGCCCAACAGCGTGCTGAAATACATCAGTGTGCTCTTGTCGTTCACCGTGTAAGCCGCCACCTTGAAGAACACCATCATGACTAGCAGCTTGAACAGGTAACTCGGTCCCTGCACCAAGGTGAAGCGCGCCAAAAAAGGAAACACCAGGTAGAAACTGAATTCGACCGAGATGCTCCAGGCCGCGCCGGTGACCGCAGTGTACGAGGTCGGCGCCAGGCCAAGGTTGGTCGCGAGCACGTAGAATAAGTCCTGGGGGACGAATTTGTCGCGGCCGATCGATGTGGCCAGCATGAAGATGGTCAGGAATAGCGGCAAGATGCGCAGGCAGCGGTTGCGCAGGAAAGCGCCGTACGAAATTTGCTGCTGGAAGATGGCGATCTGCATGAACAGAAAGCCCGACAAAGCAAAGAACAGCGCCACCCCGGTATGCCCCTCGCTGATCAGGCCATACCAGGCGCTGCTGATGGCCCCGCCCCCTTGGCCCCGGAACTCCAGGTAAAAATGAAACAAAAACACCACAGTCACGGCCAACCAGCGCAACTGGTCTATGCGCAGGTTGTAAGGCAGGTTAGGTGATTGCATCGGCCATCTTGCATAATGTGGAAAGCCCATTATACGTGGACCACACTTGCCGTCCTAGCAATGACGAACCGATCCGGTGACCCGCCGCACAAAACAACAACTGTCCACAACCCGCTTATTGCAGCGAACGGGGCAAGGCCTCGCGTAGTGCGTTTTCATAGGCAAGCTTGGCTGTCGTGTAGACAGCCAGCTGGGACTGCAACCGCATGATTTCGCCGTCAACGAACTGCAAATTGTTGACCTGGGCCCGGGCTTCAGCATTCAGATCGGCGACGCGGTAGCTGGTGCCGTTGACGGTCACTTCCAGGTCTGCGTCCATACCGGTGTCCTCATCCTGTGCGTTTAGTGGAAATTGGCGGCTACTTCGCGCACATCGTCGGCCGACAAGGTGCCAGCTGCCGCCCGCAATTTCAGCTGCGCCAGGATATAGGTATAGCGTGCCTGCGCCAGATCGCGCCGGGTCGTGCTCAGCTGACGCTGGGCATCGAGCAGATCGAGGTTGATGCGCACCCCGCCTTTGATGCTTTGCTCGGTGGCCGTCACCAACAACTCGCCCGACTCTACCGCCTTCTGCAGCGCTTCAATACGTGCGACGCTGCTGCTCAACTGGTCGTAGTCCTTGCGCAACTCCAACATCTGCTTGTCCTGCTCGACCTGGGCGTCGGCCTTTGCCTTTTCCCGGTTGGCGACGGCCTGGCGGGTAGAGGCGCTCACCGCGCCGCCAGAGTAGAGCGGGATATTCAATTGGAAGCCAATGCTGCGCGTGGTCGAGTCCTGATCGATGGTATTGATCGAGTCTGAAGTGCTGCGGGTATAGCTCGCCACGACGTCCAATCGCGGCATGTGCCCGGCGCGCGACTTGTTGACTTCCTGCTGGCTAAGCTCGACCCCGAGCAGCTTTGCCCTCAGATCAGGATTACGCTCCAACACCAGGCGTTTCCAATCGTCAAAGCGCGGCAGGTCGGCGGCAGCGCCGATAAACTTCGGTGTCAGCGGCGCCAGCGCTTCAAAATCCATGCCGATCAGTGAAGCGAGCGAAGCGCGCGTACTCCCCAGGTTATCCTGCGCCGATAACAAGTCCGCTTCAGCGACGTCGAGCCGCGCCTTGGTCTCCAGCATATCGGTCCGGGTTCCCTCGCCTTTGGCAAACATGCGGTCATTGACCTTCATGCGCTCCAGGTAGGTGTCGCGCTCGATTTTCGCCAGGGCCAACTGGTCTTGCTTGAACAGCACTTCCACATAAGCGTTGACCAGCCGCAGCACTACCTGCTGCTGCTCACCGAGATACACGGTACTGGCATAGTCCGCCTGCAGGCCACCCTGCTTGTAACGCGACCACGCATCGAAATTGAACAGCGTCTGTCGGATCTGCAGCGACTCGGTACGGCTGACGTAATCCTGCGGTATCTTGCGCAAGGCCGTCGTGATGTCGCTGTGATTCTTGCCGCCAGAATAGCTGGCCGACACGGTGGGCAATAAATTGGAGCGCCCCAATATGCGGTTCTCCTGCCCTGCCTGCTCCGTGAAATAAGCCGAGCGGAAGCTGGGATCGCTTTTCAGTGCGGCCTGATAGGCATCCATCAGCCCCAGCGTCTGGGCGCCGGCGCCCCGGGCCGACAGACCGCCGCCCAGCAAGGTGCCCAGAAGCAGTGCGCACAACACGTGATTTGACCGTTTCATGATTAATCCTCCGTCATGGACGTCTTGGCACGATCGAACAACGGCTTGAGCAAATAGCTCATCATGGTGCGCTCACCGGTCTTGACGAACAGCTCGACCGGCATACCAGGCCGTACATCCATCTTCTTCGCCCGCAGCATTTTGAGCCCCTCGGGATTCACCTGGGCCTGGACATTGTAGTAAGGCATGCCGTTATGCTCATCCAGCAGACGGTCGGCCGACACGAACTTGATCACGCCCGGGATGTGCGGGGTCGTATTGGTATTGAAGGCAGAGAAGATCAATTCCGTCGGCAGTCCAGCGTGGACCTTGTCCACCAGGTTGACCGGCAGGCGCCCTTCCACAATCAGCGCATCGTCTTCCGGCACCACGTCCATCATGCGGAAGCCGGGCTGCACGACGCCACCACGCGTAAAGACCGCCATGCCCATCACATAACCGTCGACCGGCGATTTCACGTCTATGTTGTTGACGGCGAAGGACTCGGCGACCAGACGACGGCTCAAGGAACTGGCATCGCGCTCGACGTCGGCCAATTGCGCGCCAACCTCCTTCTGGTAATCCGCCCGACGCTGCGCCTTCTTGACCGTCAGTTCGGCGATCTGGCGCTGTGCGCGGCCGATGTTGCCATTATCTTCGGCGATCGCTCCCTTGATCTGCACGAAGGCACGTTCCTGGTCCAGCAGCTTACTACGCGAAACATAACCATCGCGTGCCAGGTCACGCAAATTTTCCACCTGCTCATTGACGATCGCCAACTGGGAGACCTTGCTGTCGCGTGCCGAAGTCAGGCCGGTCAATTGCGACTTCAAGCCTTCGATGCTTTCGGTAAGTCCCGACAACTCATTTTGCAGGCCGCTTTGTCGCGACGCAAACAATTGGGTCTGCAGCGAGATGCTGTCCGCCAAGTGCGCGTCACCCTTGAACTGATCCAGTTCCGTCGGGAACGTCAGTCGGATCGCCCCATCGCGTTCCGCCTTCAGACGAGCCTGCGCTGTCAGCGCAGTAATCAGCTGTGCCTTGGTCACTTCCGCTTGAGAGCTGACCTGCACACCATTCATCTTGACCAGTACTTGTCCTTTCTTCACCAGATCGCCATCCTTGACCAGGATCTGGTCGACCATGCCGCCGGACAGGTACTGGATGGCCTTGCGGTTGCCGAGGCTAGCCACGTTGCCCGACATCGGCACCCCCTTGTCCAATGGCGCGACGCAAGCCCAAATGAGGAATCCGAACACGCCGAACACGACGATCAACCAACCGAGTCGGCTATATGCTTTGGCATCGGTATTGACGGTAAGCGGCGTCACATCGTGCGAAATGACGTCGGTGGCAAGTGCTTTAGTATCGATTAATTTCATGTTTATTCCTGTTCAGCGGACACTGCGCTGGTCGGCTTCGCGTCCTCAACCACTGCTGGCGTATCGCCCGTCGACTGAGCCTGAGCCTGAGCCTGAGCCTGAGCCTGAGCCTGTGCCTGTGCCTGTGCCTGCTGCTGTGCCAACAAGGTTTTTTGCATGTTTTTCTGCAGTGCTGCCAGTACCTGGTCGGTCGGGCCAAACAGCTCGACCTGGCCTTCGCGCAGCAACAGCAACTTGTTCGTTGCATTGATCGCACTGGTGCGGTGAGTGATCAGCACGATGGTTTTGCCATGCGCGCGCAGATCGGCGATCGCATTCATCAGTGCTTGTTCGCCCACATCGTCCAGATTGGAATTGGGTTCGTCGAGCACAATCAGCGACGGATCACCATACATCGCGCGCGCCAGGCCGAGTCGCTGGCGCTGACCACCGGACAGTCCGGCGCCGCCGTCACCCAGTCGAGTGTCGTAACCTTCAGGCATGTGCAAAATCATGTCATGCACGCCTGCGCGCTGCGCAGCCAGCACCACCTTATCCGCATCCAATTCGCCGAAACGGGAAATATTCTCGCCGATAGTCCCGCCGAATAATTCGATATCCTGCGGCAGGTAGCCCACATGCGGCCCCAATTCGGCCTTATTCCAGCTAAAGATATCTGCGCCGTCGAGCCTTACTTTACCAGCCTGGGCCGGCCAAATGCCGACCAGCAGGCGGGCCAGCGTGGACTTGCCGCCGCCACTAGGGCCAATGATGCCCAGCACATCGCCAGGCGCTACGGCGAACGAGATGCCCTTCAATAGCGCAGCCTTGGCACCGGGCGGTGCTGCGATCACTGCCTCTACCGCCAGTGCGCCAAGTGGTTTCGGCAGCGGCATGCCAGCGCTACGCTCGGGGTTCGATTGCAACAACAGTTCGAGGCGATGATAAGCATTGCGGGTGCTGCTCCAGCTTTTCCAGACCGAGATCAACTGCTGAACAGGGGCCAGCGCACGGCCAACAAGTATCGATGCCGCGATCATCATGCCCGGCGTGATCTTCCCCTCCAAGACCAGCAAAGCGCCGTAGCCCAGCACCAGGGACTGCAACGACAATTGTACAAATTTGGTGACTGCGCCAACCAAACCCGCTTTTTCACTCGCTTCGGCCTGCAGATGCAGGAATTTGCCATGCAATTTAAACCAGCGGCCCATGAGGTTGGGCAACATGCCCATGGCCTCGATCACTTCGGCGTTGCGCAAGTTGTTCGTCGCCAGATTGTTGGCCACGATGGACATGGAACTGGCTTCTGCCAGCGGCTTTTTCGAGACGCGCTCGTTAATGTATGCCAGCAAAACCAGGATGGTGGTGCCGCACAGCGCAAACACGCCCAGGCCGGGTTCGAAGAAAAAGATCACGATCAAGTAGATCGGGAACCAGGGAGCATCGAAGAATGCAAACAAGGCGTTACCGGTCAAGAACTGCCGCAATTGCGTCAGGTCCGTCAATGATTGACCGGCGCTGGCGCCGCTCCCCTTCAGATTCTGCTCGAACGCAGCTGTATAGATACGGCGGTTCAAATCCATGTCGAACCTGGCGCCTACGCGGACCAGCACGAAACTGCGTATAAGCTCCAGCGCACCAGTCAGCAGGTAGGCGCCCAGCATCAACAAGGTCAACATCAACAGCGTGATTTCGTTCCTGCTCTGCAGCACCCGGTCGTAGACCTGCAGCATATAAATCGATGGCGTGAGCATCAGCAGATTGGTGATGGCGCTGAATACACCTACCGTATAGAACGTACTTTTGAAACGCAGCAATACTTGCTCGATTTCACTTTTTGTTTTTTGCAATTTAGTCATGATCCCGTGCTCGCAAGAGGGCGGCAATTAACGCAAGGATGCGAAGGAGCTGGCGCCCCAGCGCATTGCGGACAGTCGCGGCGCACCTATGCGTCGCGAAAATAATTAAGACGAGACATTATCGCCTAAATCCCACAGGAAATGTGACGCAGATCACATTTTTTGAGCGGAATGGCGCACTTTCGGCCAAAATGGCACCATCCCGGGCATGACTTTGCTTAAACTTATTTAAATCATTGCCAAACGTTCCCAAATCGGCAATATCTTGTCCAGCACGTTTTGCATGTGCTCAGTCAATATTGCCTCATTGTCCACTGCGGACTCGACCACAACACCTTGCCTGAGCATAGTGCGCCCCTGAGGCTGCATCACGAGGCGCCATCCGTCGCGCGCCAGCAACGCCGCGTCGCGCGGCAACCCTTTCTCGGTCAGCAGGCTATAGGCAAGGCGCTCGACATAGCCCATGCTTACCGCACCACCCAGCAAGGGCGAGCACAAGTGCAGATAGTCGTCGCCATAGCTGGTGCGGCCTGCCAGAACCCGGTTCATGCGCAGCGCCGTTGCCGGATCGCTGCGTGACTTGGCGCCGGAATACAGCGTCGCCTGGCCGGACGCGGTCATCAGCGCTGCTGTCTGCACCAGGTCTTCAAAATTACGTTGCCGCAGCGCGGGCAAAGCCTCAAGTTCACCCAGCGTATGCGCACGCTCGGCGAGCGCGTCCGTCATCGGGCCGAATACGGCGGGATCGCCGGTCACTTGCCCAATGCCGACTTTCATGCTGGCGCTGGCCGCTGCCGGCGATATCGTCAGCGCCACGCCCATTTCGCGCAGCAGTTCGCGGCGGCGCAAAGGATTGAGCTTGCGCGCGCCGCGCACGTAGACATCCTTGCGGAAGCCTGTATTCAAAAAATAATCCTTGAGCGTCTCGCGCATAGGCGCATCCGGTATTTCGGCGATCAGGCCACGTCGTTCCGCATCCAGATAAAGCTGGGGATAGTTGAAGGACAGTTCAGCCGAGGCGACAAAATTTAATTTCGCCTGCGCCAGGCCGCGCGCCACGTCGACATGGAACATCGGCTCCCAGTGCTTGTGCATATACTCATGCACGAGGTAATTGCTACTTCCTTTGTTCAACTGCTCCATCCGAGCGGCATTGCCGGGATTGGCGCGGAAATATGCGGCGCCGTTGGCCTCCAGCCTGCGAAGAAAATCCGTGGCGCCGGCCAACTGCCCGGCGCTTGTGCCAGGGAAGCATGCGCCGTATTCGACCAGCAATCGCTGCATCGGCAGGCTCGGGCTCCAGCCCGGCATGGCGTTGTAGCTGACATAGACCACACCGCCCGGCTTCAGATAGCGGCCGATAAAGGCGATGATGTGATCGCGGTTTTCCGCCGTAACCCAAGTGTAGATACCATGCAGCGTGATGAAATCCAGCGCTGGCAAGTCGGCCACGCTGCCGGCGGCCAACTCGGCGAAACTGTTTTCCAGCACCGTCAAGTTGTTCAGGCCGGCTGCCCGCGCCAACTCACGCGCCTCGGCCACATGGGCCGGATTGAAGTCCGCCGCGTAGAAGGAGGCGTCCGGGTTGGCCGCCGCCAGCAGGTTGGCGGTCAGTCCGCGGCCGCAACCCAGTTCAAAATAGGTATAAGGGCGATCGAGCGGCACCGGCTCGACCTCGTTCATCAGGCACGCAAAGTTGAGCAGATGCGGCCCCTGCTCGGGATAAAACCCGGCCGTGTATTCAATGTCGGAAGCGTAGCCAGCAGTCCAGTCCATGCAGTCATTCTCCTGTTTCATGTCGGCACAGCAAACGCCCGCGCCGATTATAGCCGATAAAAAAAGCCCGACACCGTTACCAGGGTCGGGCTTTCCGAGAATGGCGCCTGGCGATCGCGAACTGCTGCGACCGCCAGGTGAGCCACCATTACACGATGGTGAAGGCGCTCGAGGTCAGCGTGGTCACGCCGGTCAGCACGATGGCCAAATCAGCGGTGCCGTCCGAAATGTGATCGCCGCCAGCTGCGGTTTGACCATCGATGTACAGGGTACCAGTCGACGAATCCAGCGCAACAACGATGTGCTGGTCGGTGTGAGCCGAAGCGCTCAGAGCCGCCAGTGCCAGCGAACCGCTGTTGGCTACAAACACGTCAACCGTAGTTGCGGCACCACCGAACATCGCAGCAGCGAACTGGATAACGTCGCCAGCTACCGTCGCGGTCTTAGCGTGGAAGTCGGTGACGGTATCGAACGCGCCTGGAGTCGAATCAGCCACCAGGGTGTACTTGAAGATGTCGTTGCCTGCACCGCCGGTCATGGTGTCGGCGCCAGCACCGCCCCAGATCGTATCGGCACCGGTCGAACCGGTGATGGTGTCGGTACCAGCATTGCCCTTCAAGACTGCATCGCCCAGACCGCTGAAGGTGATGATGTCGTTACCGGCACCGCCAATCAGGGTATCGCCAGCGCTGCCTGCAGTACCACCCAGGCCGCCGTTGATGGTCACGGCCTTCGAGGTCGTGATCGCCGAGAAGTCCAGGCTGTCAACACCTGCGGAACCGGTAGCCGTTGCAGCTTGGCCCAGGTCGCCACTGATGAAGTTCAGGCCGGCCGTATCGGCACCGGCGGTCGCTGCTGCGACGGTCATCGACGAGGCGTTGATCGAGGTCAGCGCGAGGCTAGCCTGGGTCAGCGTCAGGTGAGCGTTGCCGCCCACGGTGATGGTCGTTGCTGCCGTGTCAACCACGGTCAGGGTGTGGTCGGTGGTACCGGCGACGGTGGAGTTGCTGTCGGTCGAGGTCAGCACCAGGGATTCAACGTTGCTGGCGGTTACGGTACCGAATGCCGTATCGGCAGCACCGGTGACTTTCACGTTCAGGACATCGTTGGTGTTGGTCGTAGCGCTGATGACGTTGACCGTTACAACGTTGGTTGCATCGGTCAGAACCAGGGTGCCGTTGGCAGCCATGTTGTCCAGCACCAGTGCGGTAGCGGCGCTGGTGGTGACATAGTTGATGCCATCCAGCTGGGCCAGGTTGACGGTCTTCGAACCGGTCACCGTGTTCAGGCTCAGACGCTCGAAGTTGCTGATCGCAGCGGAGAACGTCGAGCTGGCCGACAGGCTGTCGTTTGCCGCCAGAGCTTCGGTCAGCGACAGGGTGTCGGTGCCGGCGCCTGCGTCAACCGAACCGCCGGTAGCGAACGCGCCACCGATGATGATGGTGTCGTCGCCAGCGCCGGTGGTGTGCGCAACGGTCGAGGTGGTAGCGATCGAGATCGAATCGTTACCCGACGATGCGGTACCAACGAACTGCTGGTTAGCGGTCAGGGCCTGGGTCAGGGTGACGCCACCGGTGCTGGTGCTGGTGATGACGGCGCTGGCCTTCAAGGTATCGGCGGTGATGGTCAGGGCGCCGGTGCCGGAGATGCCAACGGTCGCTGCGTTAGCAGCGGTCAGGGTAGCGATGGTCGATGCCTTGGTGCTGGTGCTCGACAGCGCCATTGCGGTTGCGGCCGCGCCGGTCACGGTCACGCCGGTGGTGGCGGCCGTACCTGCGATCGCCACGTTCAGCGTGGTTGCGGTGGCATCGTCCACGGTACCACCGGTCACGGTGTTCAGCGTGATGCTGTCGGTACGGGTGCCGGCAGCTGCAGTGATGGTGGCGTTCTGGTTGGTGTTCGAGATCGACACGCTGGTGATGCCGTCGCCGGTCAGGGTGGCTGCGCCGGTGTTGCCGTCGATCGATACCGATTTCAGGGTCGAGCCGGTAGCTGCCGAGGCGCCCGAACGGTCTTGCACCTTGACGGTGGTACCGCCGGTGATGACGGCCGAAGTGATGGCGTTGGCAACAGCGGATTGGCCGATGTCGATCGTGCCTGCGCCAGTGGTTGCGGTTACAACGCCGCCTGCGCCGACGATGGCGATGGTGTTAGCGCCGCTGTTCGAAGCGGTGACGGTGGTGGTCTTGGACGCGGTGATGTCCTGCGCGCCGGTGCCGGTAACGGTCAGCGTGGTCAGGCCGGTCCAGCCGGTGGTGTCTGCGGTCACCGTGGTTTTAGCCGACAGGTTGGCCGTTTCGATGTTGACCACTTTGACGCCAGCGGTGGCAACTGCGCCGCCGTTGTCAGCCACGGTCAGGGTGTCGTTACCGGCGCCGCCGTCCAGGCTGTCCAGCGCATTGAAGGTGCCGGTGGTGGTAGCGTTGAACTGGTCTTCGCCGATGCCGCCGGTGAAGGCAGTACCCAAATCGACGCCGGTGGTCAGCGTGAAGGTCTTAGGAGCGAAGTCTGGCAGGGCGGCAGCGTTTGCCACGTCGGTGGTTGCAGCGGTCACGGCAGCAGCGGCAGCGGCAACAGCGTCGGTTGCAGCTTTGACGGCAGCGGCAGCAGCGGTGTCATCAGCCGTGGTGACGGTGACTTTGGCAGCGGTGTTGTAGGTGTTGGCCAGAACCAGTGCAGCGTCAGCCGAAACTTTGGCGGCGTTTGCGGTTACCAGTGCGTCAGCGGCGGCAGTCTTCACTGCGGTCACGGCAGCGGCGGTAGCAGCAGCGGTGATGGCGGCAGCAACGGTACCGTTGGCGGCGACAGCAGCGTCAACGTCGGTTGTAGCTTTAGCGGCAGCAGTGGCGTAGTCGGTCGACGAAGTGGCGACAACCACGGCTGCGGCTGCATCGTCAGCCGCGGCTTTAGCGGTGGCGGAAGCGGTAGCGGCGCCGGTGGTGTTCTGCGCAGCGGTCGACGTTGCGGTAGCGGAGGCGGTATCGTCCGATACTTGTGCGGTCTTGGCGGCGGCATCAGCGAACGTCGCAGCCTTGGCGGCAGCATCGGCGGCGGCGGTAGCAGCAATAGCAGCAGCGTCCACAGACAACTTGATGGCGGCGGTGACAGCGGTTGCAGCATCGGCCGCAGCTTTGTCGTCGGCGGCGGCAGCTTTGGCTGCGCCGTCAGCAGTCGCAGCATCGGCAGCGGTGGTGGCCACGGCGGTAGCAGCATCAGCAGCCTGCGATTGAGCGATGGTCACTTTGCCCGAAGCGACGGACACAGCAGTTGGGTCGCCAGCAGCGATGGCGGCCTTCAGATCGGCTTGAGCGGTCACGACAGCAGCGTCGGCAGCGGTCTTGGTTTCCACGGCGGCGGCAGCGGTAGCGGCTGCAGTGACGCTGGCAGCGGCCAGTGCGTCGGCATCGGTCAGAGCAGCCTTGGTATCAGCGGCGGCCTTGTTGCTGACTGCGGTGTTCAGGTCGACGTTTGCCTGGGTAGCCAGTGCAAGTTTGTCGGTGGCCACGGTATTGGCGGCGGTCACGGCGGTTTGTGCAGCAACCGAAGCAGCCAGCAGCGGGTCGTTAGCAACAGCGATGTTGGTGATGGTGTTGGCCAGTGCGGCTGGTGCGGTAGCGGCTGCCAGGGTAACGGGATCGTTCACGCTGCTGATGAAGGCTTTGGCGGCCTTGTTGGCTTCCGTGCCGTTGTAGGCAGCAACGCCGCCTGGGGTGTCCGACACTGCGGTGGTGAACGCGGTGGCAGCGCTGACTTTCGAATCGAAGGCAACCTTGTCGGTCGTCTGCGCGCCGGCGGCGATAGCGGTCACGGCGTTGCTCAGGGTGATCGAACCATTATTTACCAGGTTAACCCAGTACAGCAGGCCAGCGTTGTCCGCTGGATGGCCGAACAGGTTGACGTAGATGTTGGCGATGATCGCGGTGTTGTTCAGATTGGCGAAGGTGTCGGTGTATTCCTTGGAGGATGCGAAGCTGGCCGCGACCGCGTCCAGGCTGGCGGTACCTGCAGTCAACTGACCTTCCCAGTACGCCAGACCGCCTGGATCGGCAGGACGGTTGAAATACGAGACGTACAGTTTTTGCAGTGCTTCGGTGTAAATGCCCATTTAGTGCTCCTAAGGGAAAAATATGATTAAAGTTAAATTTTGCAGTACACGTTTTCGCCATCTGCAACCTAACGTACCGAATAATGTCAGAAGGTGTTGGCCCTTTCATGTGACGGTCGTCACAAAAAGGAACAATATCCTCTGAATATTACTAGTTTATTCACTAACATTATTACGGCGAATCATTATCTGGGAAGTTTGCGCCCAAAGCAAGCCTATGCTGTCGGCCCCTCACCGGCATGCGGCAGCAAGCCGCCGCCCGCAACACGGCATGCGGCGCTGACAGGCAAGTCCTCAAACCAGGCCGCACAGTTCTTTTGCAAGCAAATGTAACCGCAAGGAAATTTTCTTGTCTACCGTTGCGCATTCGCATCCGGGCGGCGCTCAATTCGCGGCACACGCCGGCCGATGCATTCGGCGCGGCGCCACCGGGCGCACCGTAAAAAAAGGCTGACACGCTCCGCATGCCAGCCTCCATTACCCTGTCACCTCGTGCAACTTATTTAGTCACCGGTTTTCCCCATTCGGTTGCACCGTAGACCGTACGATCACTGCCCAGCCTGGTATTAAACAGGTAGGCCGCCGTACCACCATTTTCCGAACTGAGCAGCCCATCCACCGAGATATTGGTGCCAGGGTTGATAAACCGGTTTTCGCCAGCGAAGCGGCCGTCGCTGACCACCACGCCCTTGGCCTGCATGCCAACGCGTTCGTTTGCGCTGACCAGATCAAAGCTGGTGGCGAAGGTTCGCTTGTCGAAGTTAAAGTTCAGAACGCCGTTTTCAAGCGTGGCGACCACCGTCGGCAGCGCGAAATTATCATTGTGGATATACGCCTCGCTAGCCTGCAGTGTAAAGCCAACCGAACCCCGCTCGGGCAGGACAAAGGCCTTGCCCTCGCTGCGGAACAGGGCGAAATCCGCGTTCTGCGCGATCAATTTGCCGTTGCGATTGAGCTCACCGACAAAATCGACGCTGACGGCCCGGTTGGCCACCGGCTGCCAGCGCCCCCAGACAATTTTACTGTCAGGCAACTCAGGCGTCGCAGGCAGCGCCGGCACGGTCGGCTCCACCGGCCCAACGATGGGCGGCGTCGGCTCGACCGGCACCACCACCACCGGCGGCGGCACCACCACCTCCGGCGGCACCACCACCACCACCGGCGGACTCACCTCGGTAATCGGCGGCGCGGTCACCACCGTGTCCGGCGTCTTGCCATTCCCCTGACCTCCGTTCAGGCCGGCGCCTGCAACTTGCTGCAAAGTCAGACTTTTTTGCGGGTCGAAGTTGATCGGCGCCGGCGTCACACTGGCCGTGCCCGGCTTACCGACCGGCTCATCCGAACGCGGCGGCGCTACCACATCGGGCGACTGCGCGCCCTCCGACAGCAACTGCGGCGCGGCCTGGCCGCGGCGAAACTGCAGCAACTGCCCTTTCTGCCCCGCCGACAGGTCGCGGCTGCCGCCGCCTTCGCACGGCCCCAGCCCTTCCGGCAGGCAACCGCCGCCGAAACCGCTGAGGGTGATGCGCCCGGAGATGACCGCCACGCGCGATGTATCCTGATCGGTAAATACGGTGAAGTCCGTGCCGCGCACGCCAATGGCGGCGACCGGTGTATTGAAGCGGAAATTCTGGCGCGCCTGCTTGACAGCCTCGCCGGACTGGCTACGCGCCACGCCACTCAACAACTCGAGCTTGACGCGGGTGTTTTCCGGATGTACGCGATCGACATGGTAGGCGGCGATGCGCGCCTTGGTCGACGGCCGCAGGATGAACAAGCCATTGTCGACAGTCTTGATATAAATGTAACCATCCTTGCCAGTGGTTAGCATTTCACCTTCGGCCACGGTTGCGCTGAGCTGCGCCGCCCGTTGCGCCACATGAGCGTCCCCGGCGACGAAGATGATGGTCCCGGCCACTTCAGCCTGGGCCATCGGCACGGCCAGCACTGCGGCGGCGGCGGCGAGTAATTGACGCAACATGATATTCCCCTTTTTCGGCCATTATCCTGTTCGCAGGATAAAATTCCGTGACAGTCATCACATTTTACTGAATTCAACTCTTCCAGCCCCGAAACTTACACTTTGTAGCAAAAACCCGGCCCCGGCATGGCTGGCACTGCCGGCAGGCGTTATACTGTCAGATTATTTCCAATATTCACCTTCCAAGACTCCCAACCTTGAACAACGCGTTGAAAACCGGGGCCAGGCGCCTGCCCGCCGTGCCGGCCTTCGCGATCCGCGCCGCGATCGCCGCTGCGGCGCTGGGTTTGGCATTGTGGGCGCAATGGCTGGCGCCGGCCGGAGGTTCACTGTTTGCCGACGAATGGCTGCGCGACCGCTATATCCGTATCCACAGCAACAACACGCCGGAGCCGCGCCTGCTGGTGGTCGACATTGACGAGGCCAGCATGGCCGAACTGGGGCCGTGGCCGTGGCCACGCGCCCGCCTGGCCGACCTGGTTGAAATCCTGCTCACAACCTATAGCGCGCGCGCCGTCGCCCTCGACATCGTCCTGCCCAACCCGGCAGATGCCGAAGGCGACCAGCGGCTGTCTTTGCTGGCGCGCCATGGCGGGCTGGTGCTGGCCCAGGCCTTCGATTTCACCCAGGGCGGCCCGTTTGAGCTGCGCCAGGGCCGTCTGGCCGGCGGCCGCCCCGGGCCGGCCGCCGGCGGCGTGCCCGCCACCGGTTATATAGCCAACCAGCCGGCCTGGGCCGACGCGCCTCACGTCGGCAACATCGGCTTCATCCCCGACCAGGACGGCGCGCTGCGCCGGGTACCGCTGTGGACTAGCTTCGAGGGCCGCCTGTACCCGGCGCTCAGCCTGGCCTTGATCAGCTGCTGCGGCCAGTCGCCCGGGGCCGCCGCCGCGGCGCCGGTGTTGCGGCGCGTGCGGTTCGAGCGCGACTGGAGCGCATTTACCGTGGTGGCCGCCGCCGACGTGCTGGCGCGCCGCATTGCGCCGGCCAGCGCCGCCGGCCGGCTGGTGCTGGTCGGCTCTTCGTCGCTTGGCCTGGGCGACCTGGTGACCACGCCTCTGTCGGCCAAACGGCCCGGCCTGGGAGTGCAGGCGGCCATGGTGTCGACGCTGCTAGACCAGCAGCAGGGACGGGCGACGGCGCCGTGGCCGGGACGCTGGATCGGCAGCCTGTATGCGCTGCTCAGCGTCATGCTGGCGGCGTGGACGCTGCCGCGCGTGTCGGCCGCACTGAGCGTCGGCCTGCTGGCCGCATTGTCGCTGTGCTGGCTGACGCTGGCCTATTTGATCAGTCTGCACGACGCCGATTTTTCCACCACCGGCCCGCTGGCCTCCTGCGTGTTCCTGCTGGCGGTGGCCGTGCCCTACCAGTGGCAGCTGAGCCAGCGCAAATCGCGCCGCCTGCTCGACACGCTGCGCCAGTACGTGGCGCCGGCCGTGGTCGAGCAGCTGCTGCGCAGCGACTTGGCCGACCCGCTAGCGCCGCGCCAGCTTGACGTCACCACCCTGATCGCCGACATGGAGGGCTATACGACCCAGGTCGAAGCCCTGCCGGTTGGCGAAGCTGCCGAGCTGACCCGCGCCTTTCTCGAATGCCTGACCGGCCCTGTCATCGATCAAGGCGGAACGCTGGATAAATACACCGGCGATGGACTGGTGGCGTTCTGGGGCGCGCCGCTGCCCAACGCGGACCATGCAGACCTGGCACTGGAGGCGGCGGCCGCCATCGTGCTGCGGGTAAGTGCGCTCAGCAAGGCGCGGGTGCGCGCCGGCAAGGCGCCGCTGCGGGTGCGCATCGGCATCGAGAGTGGACTGGCCTTCGCCGGCGACTTCGGCACCGCCTTCCGCAGCATCTATACAGCCGTCGGCGACAGCGTCAACACCGCGTCGCGACTGGAACAGGCGGCGCGCGACCTGCCGCACGACATCATTATCGGCGCCGGCACCGTCGCCCGCGCCCGCCGCCACCACTTCCTGCCGCTAGGCGAACGCCTGTTGCGCGGCAAGGAAAAGCCCACCACTTTATACACTGTCGAAGCACGCATGGATATTTCCACACCACCGACCACGCCGCGGGACCTGCCGGAGCACGCCGCGTGAGGCGTAGCCACAGGCGCCTTGCGCGCTCAACGCTGCTACTGCTGCCGCTGTTGCCGCTGCTGCTGGCAGGCTACGCCCGGGCGGAACAGGACGGCGCGGCGCCGGTCGATACCCAGCAGCTTTACCGCGAGGCGCTGCAGTCGATCGCCGAAGGACGCAAAGACGATGCCAGCGCCACGCTGCAGCAGGTGATCGCAAACGAACCACTGCACGCCGGCGCCTGGCTGGACCTGGCGCTGATGCAGTGCGGCCTGGGCCACCAGGCCGAGGCGGAACGGCTGTTCGCCATCATCGAGGAGCGCTTCGCGCCGCCACCCGGCATCCTGCAGCTGATCGCAGAGACGCGGCGCGGCGGCTGCGACAGCTGGACGCCGCAAAGCCAGTTCAATGTGAGCGTGGGCCGCGGCATTGACCAGAACGTCAACCAGGGCGCCAGCCGCTCCAGCTATGGCGGCGGCCAGCTCGGTCTCGATACCGAGTTCGAGCTGACCCCCGAATTCCAGCCTCAGCACGACCAGTACAGCGTGCTGTCGGCCGACTATTTGCGCGACCTGAGCCCCAACGGCAGCATCGGCTATGTCCAGTATCAGGGCCGCCGCAACGACCGCCTGCGCCAGTATGACAGCGCCTCGTTGTTCGCCGGCGTCGAAACCCCTTGGCGCTTCAGCAACTGGAGCCTGCACGCCAACGGACTGCTCGGCTTCATCTCGCTGGGCGGACGCTACTACCAGCGCCAATACCAGGGTCAGTTGCGCGCGGGACCGCCGCTGACGCTGCCGTTTCGCGTGCAAATGAATGTGCAGGCCAGCCTGACGCGGGTCGAATACATAACCTTGAGCAATTTCGATGCGACCACCGGCGAGCTTCGGGCCCAGTTCAGCCGCCGCAGCGACAGTAGCGCGCTGAGCGCCAGCGTCGGCGTACTCGACGACCGGGCCGCGGCCGCGCGGCCGGGCGGCAACCGTCATGGCCTGTCCGCCAGCCTGCAGTGGCGCCATCGCTACGGCGGCGGGTTGACTGCCGACTTCGGCTACACCTGGCAAAGCTGGTACAGCGCCAACCCTTATGCGCCGGGCATCGTCGATCAGGTGCGCAGCCAGATCAACCGCGGCCTGCGCGCCACGTTCAGCTATCCTATCAATAAACACCAAAATCTGGTGCTGGAAGCGCGCCAGGTGCGGAATCAGGAAAACATTTCCATATTTCAGTACAATGGCCGCCAGTTGCAAATGAGCTGGCAGTGGCAGGGTCCGTGAATCAGCATGGCGGCGCCGACGGCGCCGGGCCAATTTGAGGCAGCACTTGCCGACCTTTCTGATATGGAACCACGCATGAAATCGAGCCCCCCCCTCCCTCCCGGCGCCGCACAGGCAGCGCCGGAGGCGGAGGAACGTAATATCCAGATCCACCTGCGCAAGATCCCTTTGTTGTCCGAGCTGACAGACGAGGAAATCCTGGCCATCAAGCCGGAATTCCGCATCCGCCAATATGCCAAGCGCGACCTGGTGCTGCACAAGGGAGGCATCGGCGACGGCCTGCTATTCCTGCTGGCCGGCCAGTTGCAAGTAATCGATGTGACCGAAGATGGCCGTGCGATCGGGCTGCGCATGCTGACACCGGGCGACTTCTTCGGGGAAATCGCACTGATCAACAACTCCACGCGCTCGGCCTCGGTGGTGGCGATGAGCGATGTGCTGGTGGCCTTCCTGCCGGCCCCCGTGGCGCTGCATCTGTTCTCGCACTCGCCATCGGTTGCCAAGCAGATGCTGCAATATCTGGCGCAGAAGATCCAGCGAGATTCCGAATTCCGCGCCCTGCTCAGCATCAATAACACGGCAAAGCGCATCTTCTCCTTCATCATCCTGATGCAAAAGAAGAAACCCGACGGCACCGTGGTGGAAAACCTGCCGACCCACCAGGACATCGCCAACATGATCAACACCAGCCGCGAGACCGTGACGCGCGCGCTGCTAACGCTGGTGCAGCAAGGCATAGTCCAGAAGGAACCGCACCGCCTGATCATCAAAGACCCGGATGCCTTGCAAAAACTGGTCCAGGGCGACTGAAATGCTCCATCTTGCCTGTGACAAGCTGTAACAAGTTACTAGCATAACAAGTCGGTGCGGTATAATCGCCGTCTCTAAAATCCCCCCGACCACATCCCCGATCGTATGATGACCACCGTATTTTCTTTCCGTTCACGCCGGCTGTCTGCATGATGTCGCTCGCCATGCTGCGCGGGCTATGGCGCTACCGCGGCTTCGTGCTCGGCAGCGTCAAGCGCGAATTCCAGTCCAAATACCGCAACACCATGCTGGGCGCCGCCTGGACCGTGCTCAGCCCGCTGGCCATGATCCTGGTCTACACCCTGATCTTTTCCCAGGTGATGAAGAACCGCCTGCCCGGCAACGCCAGCGAGTATGGCTACAGCATCTACCTGTGCGCCGGCGTGCTGGCCTGGGGCATGTTCGCCGAGATCACCTCGCGCGCGCAAAACATGTTCCTCGAACAAGCCAACCTGCTCAAGAAGATCAGCTTCCCGCGCATCTGCCTGCCGCTGATCGTGGTGCTCAACGGCCTGGTCAACTTCGGCATCATCTTCGGCCTGTTCACCGTGTTCCTGATCGCCTCCGGCCAGTTCCCCGGCTTCGTGTTCCTGGCCCTGCTGCCGGTGCTGCTGATCCAGGTCGCGCTGGCGATCGGGGTCGGCATGGTGCTCGGCGTGCTCAACGTCTTCTTCCGCGACGTCGGCCAGTTCTTCCAGATCTTCATCCAGTTCTGGTTCTGGTTCACGCCCATCGTCTACCCGGCCAGCATTCTGCCGCCCGAGGTGCGCTCGCTGCTGGTGTGGAACCCGATGGCGGCCGTGATCCAGGCCTACCAGACCATCCTGGTCAGCGGCCAGCCGCCGCAATGGCTGTCGCTGCTGCCGGCGGCCGGCGTGGCGCTGGCCAGCTGCCTGCTGGGCCTGCAACTGTTCCGCAAGCGCGCGGGTGAAATGGTGGATGAACTCTGATGGGCGCGATTACTGTTAGCAATCTGGGCAAGGCCTACAAACTCTATCCCAACCGCTGGTCGCGGCTGGGCGAATGGATGCTGCCGTTCAACGGCCCGCGCCACCAGCTCAAGTGGATCCTGCAGGACGTCAGCTTCCAGGTGGCGCCGGGCGAGGCGGTCGGCCTGATCGGCATCAACGGCGCCGGCAAGAGCACCCTGCTCAAGCTGATCACCGGCACCACCCAGCCCTCCACCGGCAGCGTCACGATGCAGGGCAGCGTGGCCGCGCTGCTGGAGCTGGGCATGGGCTTCCATCCCGACTTCACCGGCCGCCAGAACGTCTACATGGCCGGCCAGCTGATCGGCCTGACGGTCGACGAGATCAGCGCGCTGATGCCCGACATCGAAGCCTTCGCCGAGATCGGCGACTACCTCGACCAGCCGGTGCGCGTGTACTCGAGCGGCATGCAGATGCGGGTGGCGTTCGCCGTCGCCACCGCGCGCCGCCCGGACATCCTGATCGTCGACGAGGCGCTGTCGGTGGGCGACACCTATTTCCAGCACAAGAGCTTCGAGCGGATCCGCCAGTACCGCCGCGCTGGCACCACCCTGCTGCTGGTGTCGCACGACAAGCAGGCGATCCAGTCGGTGTGCGACCGCGCCATCCTGCTCGACGGCGGGCGCCTGGCGCGCGAAGGCAAGCCGGAGGAAATCATGGACTACTACAACGCCATGATCGCCGAACGCGAGAACAGCACCTTGCGCCTGAGCCAGCGCGACGACGGCAAGCTGCAGGTGACTTCCGGCACCGGCGAGGCCACCGTGGCCGAGATCGTGCTGCTGAACGACGCCGGCGAGGCGGTCGAAGTGGTCGACGTCGGCCAGCAAGTGACCTTGCGCATCACCGTCGCGGTGCACCAGGCCATCCCGCGCATGGTGCTCGGCTACATGATCAAGGACCGGCTGGGCCAGGCCATGTACGGCACCAACACCCACCTGAAGGAATTGCCGCTGGAAGACATGCAGGCCGGCCAGCGCGTCACCTACAGCTTTAGCTTCGCCGCCAACCTGGGCGCCGGCAGCTACTCGGTGGCGACCGCCATCGTCAGCACCGCCACCCACCTGGTCAACAACTACGAGTGGCGCGACCTGGCGCTAGTGTTTACCGTGGTGAACATGCAGCGCCCCCACTTCGAGGGTTCGGCCTGGCTGGACCCCGCCATCGAGATCACCCGCACATGAGCTTTATCTCCTACGCCCAGAATTTTGAAGACGTGCTGCTGTGGCGCGCGCTCAAGCAGGTGCCGGCCGGCTTCTACATCGACGTCGGCGCCAACGATCCCGAGCTGCACTCGGTCACCAAGGCCTTCTACGACCAGGGCTGGTCCGGCATCAACGTCGAGCCGATGCCGTCCTACGGCCCGGCCTTCCGCGAGCAGCGCCCGCGCGACATCAACCTGAACGTGGCGGCCGGCGCCGGCAGCGGCAGCATCACCCTGTTCGACGTGCCCGACGTCAACGGCTGGGCCTCGACCGACAGCGGCGTCGCCGCCGCCCACCGCGCCCACGGCCACCAGGTGGTCGAGCACACGGTGCCGCTGCTGACCCTGGCCGAGATCTGCCGCGAGCATGTGCGCGGCGAGGTCCACTTCCTCAAGATCGACGTCGAGGGCTTCGAGGGCGACGTGCTGCGCGGCATGGACTTCACGCTGTGCCGGCCGTGGATCGTGGTGGTCGAGGCCATCATGCCCAACAGCCGCGACAGCAACCACGGCGACTGGGAAGCGCTGGTCACCGGCCACGGCTACCAGTACGCCTGGTTCGACGGCCTGAACCGCTACTACGTCGCCGACGAGCACGCCGAACTGGCCGGGCGGCTGCAGTTGCAGCCGAACGTGTTCGACGATTACATCACCCACCACCTGGACAAGGCCTGGCGCCGCGGCAAGGAGCTCGACCGGCAGGTCGAAACCACCTGGCAACTGGCGCGCAGCGCCGACGCCCGCAGCAGCGCGCTGGAGCAGGACGTCAGGCGCGCGGTGCAGCGCGGCGCCGAGCTGGAACAGGCGGTGGCGCGCGAGGCCGGCCACGCGGCCGCGCTGGAGCAGGACGTGGCGCGTTCCGTGCAGCGCGCCCTGGAGCTGGAACAGGATGTGCAGCGCGCCGTGCGCGGCGGCGCCGAACGGGCCGAACAACTGAGCCAGCAGATGCTGCAAATGCGCCAGCAACTGAGCCAGCAGCTGCAGCAGCGCCAGGACCAGGTGCTGCAGCTGCAAGCCGAGCTGCGCCAGTCCGAAACGGTGGCGCGCCAGCTGGAAAACAATCTGCACCAGACCGCCGCATGGGGCACCGAACTGGAGCAGCGCCTGACGGCGCTGTACGCCAGCAGCTCGTGGCGCCTGACCGCGCCGCTGCGCGCGCTGGCGCGGCGCGGCGACAACAGCCTGCCCAGGCTGGCCGTGCGCGCGCTGCGCGCCGGCGTGCGCCGCAGCGCGCGCTGGCTGAGCTCGCGCCCGGCGCTGCGCCGCGTGCTGATCCCGCTGATCAGCCGCTCGCCCGCGCTGAGCAGCACCATCAGCCGCAGCCTGCAGGCCATCAAGCAGGGCGAACCGGCCGCCGGCGCCGCCGGCGTGCCGCACCTGCTGCGCGAACTGCCGCTGTCGGCGCGCAAAGTGCTCGACGACCTGCGCCGCGCACAACACCCAACCGAACACTGACCATGCGCCTCGTAATCGATCTTCAATCCTGCCAGAATGGCGCCGCCCGCGCGCCGCAGGCCGTGCTGGCGCTGGCCCAGGCGCTGCTGCGCCAGAGCGCCGCGCGCGCCACCCCGCACACCGTGCTCATCGTCCTGGCCGCCGGCCAGAGCGAACACATCGACAGCCTGCGGCACGCCTTCGCCGGCCTGCCGCCGGCCCAACTACTGAGCTACCAGGTGCCGGCCGGCCACGGCTGGAACCACCACGCCGCCACCCTGGTGCGCGACGGCTTCCTGGCCAGCCTCAACCCGGACGCGGTGTTCGCGCCCGGCCTGTTCGACGTCGCCCTCAACGACACCGTGTTCGGCCCCGGCCCCGATGGCGTGGCCATGGTCTACACCGAGGCGGGCGCGACGGCCGAAGCGGCGCTGGCCGAGCGCCAGCAGGCCAGCCTGCGCGGCGCCGCGCTGGTGCTGCCGGCGATCACCGCCGAGCTCGACGCCGAGGCCGCCGCCGCCGCGCTGTGGAGCGCGCTCGAGCAAGCCCACGCGGCGCGCACTGCGCCCGCCGCCGCCCGTCCGCGCCTGGCCTACATCTCGCCGCTGCCGCCGGAAAAATCCGGCATCGCCGACTACAGCGTCGAACTGATCGCCGAACTGGAACCGTACTACGACATCACGCTGGTGGTCTCGGCCGCCAGCGCCGGCGGCGTCGCCGCCACCGCGCTGGGCGGCCGCCTGCCGCTGCTGACGCCGGAACAGTTCGAGCAGCAGGCGCCGCACTTCCAGCGCCTGCTGTACCACTTCGGCAATTCCAACGCCCACCAGTATATGTTCCCGCTGCTCGAGCGCCACCCCGGCATCGTCGTGCTGCACGACTTTTTCCTCAGCGGCGTGATCGACAACATGGAACGCGAGGGCGTGCAGCCGCTGGCTTATATGCGCGCGCTGTACGCCTCGCACGGCCACAGCGGCCTGCTGGCGCACAAGGAGCTGGGCCACAACCCGTCGATCTGGGCCATGCCGAGCAACAAGACCGTGCTGGACCTGGCCACCGGCGTCATCGTCCATTCCGAGTTCTCGCGCACGCTGGCCGAACAATGGTACGGCCCCGGCAGCGCCGACACCTGGCGCACGCTGCCGCTGCTGCGCGGCCTGCCGCCGCAGGCCGCCGGCCACAGCGCGGCCGAACTGCGCGCCGCCGCCCGTCGCAAGCTGGGCATCGCCGAGCACGAGTTCCTGGTGTGCAGCTTCGGCATGCTGGGCCCGACCAAGCTCAATCACCGCCTGCTGGACGCCTTCCTGGCCTCGCCGCTGGCGCGGCAGATCGATTGCCGGCTGCTGTTCGTCGGCGAAAATGAAGGCGGCCAGTATGGCGCCGAGCTGGCGCGCAGGATCGCCGATGCCGCCAACGCGCTGCCGGCCAGCATCGCCATCACCGGCTTCGTCAGCACCGACGACTACCAGCACTACCTGGCCGCCAGCGACGTCGCGGTGCAGCTGCGCACCCAGACGCGCGGCGAAACCTCGGCCTCGGTGCTGGACTGCCTGCTGCACGGCGTGCCGGCCATCATCAACGCCCACGGCGCCGCCGCCACCCTGCCCGACGCGGTGCTGGTCAAGCTGCCCGACCTGTTCGAGGACGCCCAGCTGGGCGCCGCGCTGGCCGAGCTGTACGCCCAGCCGCAACGCCGCGCGCAGCTGTCGGCCGCCGGCCGCGAGCATGTGCGCCTGCACCACGCGCCGGCCGCGGTCGGCCGCCAGTACCACGCCGCCATCGAGGAGCTGGCCTCGGCCAGCGCCCACGCCCACTACCGCCAGCTGGTGGCGGCCGTGAGCGCGATCCGGCCGGCGCCGGACGACGCCGAACTGATCAACGCCGCCGCCGCGATCGCCGCCAACCAGCCGGGCGCGGCGCCGCGCCAGATGCTGATCGATATCTCGGCGCTGGTGCAGTCCGACTACAAGACCGGCATCCAGCGCGTGGTGCGCAGCATCGTGCTGGCGCTGATCGCGGCGCCGCCGGCAGGCTACCGCGTCGAGCCGGTATACAGCGAGGGCGGCAACCGCAGCTACCGCTATGCGCGCCGCTTCACCGCCGAGATGCTGGGGGTGCGTTCGCCGCAGCTGGAGGACGCGCCGATCGAGAGCCACGCCGGCGACCTGTTCCTCGGCCTCGACCTGGCCTCCAACATCACCTCGCAGAACCAGCCGCAGCTGCTGGCGCTGCGCCGCCGCGGCGTCGCCGTCTGGTTCGTGGTGTACGACCTGCTGCCGGTGCTGCGTCCCGAGTGCTTCACCTTCGCCGCCGACAAGTACTACGCCGACTACCTCGACACCATCACCTACGCGGCCGACGGCATCGTCACCATTTCGCGCGCCGTCGCCGACGAGCTGGCCGCGTGGGTGGCGAGCCGGCCGAACCGGCGCCAGGCGCCGCTCAAGCTGAGCCATTTCCACCTGGGCGCCGACCTCGACGCCAGCGCCCCCAGCACCGGCCTGCCGGACAACGCCGAGCGCGTGCTGCAGGCGCTGCAGGAGGCGCCGACCCTGCTGATGGTCGGCACCCTGGAGCCGCGCAAGGGCCAGGCCCAGGCGCTGGCCGCCTGCGAACTGCTGTGGGCGCGCGGCGTGGCGGTCAACCTGGTCATCGTCGGCAAGAACGGCTGGCTGGTCGACGCCCTGGTCAAACAGCTGGAGCAGCACCCGCAGCGCGAACAGCGCCTGTTCTGGCTGCCCGGCGTGTCGGACCAGATGCTGCAGCAACTGTACCAGCACAGCGCGGCGCTGCTGGCGGCCTCGGAAGGCGAAGGCTTCGGCCTGCCGCTGATCGAGGCGGCCCAGCACCGGCTGCCGATCATCGCGCGCGCCATCCCCGTGTTCCGCGAAGTGGCCGGCGAGCACGCCTACTACTTCGACGGCCAGTCGCCGCAACAGCTGGCCGACGCCATCGCCGCCTGGCTGGCGCTGCACGCGGCCGGCCAGGCGCCGGCCTCGGCCGACATGCCGTGGCTGACCTGGCAGCAGAGCGCCCAGCAGTTGCAGCGGGCGCTGCTGTCCGACGAACTCAGCCACGCCAGCGTCGGCGGCGGCGGCGTCGCCCCGCAGTTGCTGGTCGACGTCTCGGCCGTGGCGCGCGAAGACTTGAAGACCGGCATCCAGCGCGTGGTGCGGGCCCAGCTGTCCGAGCTGATGGCGCTGCACAGCACGCGCTACCAGGTGCTGCCGGTCTACCTCAGCGACGAGGGCGGCCGCTGGCACTACCGCTACGCGCGCCGCTACCAGCACACGCTGAGCGGCACCGACAGCTACGGCGTGATCGAGGACGAGGTGCACGTGGCCGCCGGCGACGTCTTCTACAGCCCCGACTTCTTCCCCGGCGCCGTCACCGAGGCCGGCCGCATCGGCCTGTTCCGGCGCTGGCGCGAGGCCGGCGTCAGCGTCAACTTCCTGATCCACGACCTGCTGCCGGTGCTGCGGCCGGAGTTCTTCCCGGCGCGGGTCGACGACGTGTTCGAGAAATGGCTGCACACCGTCAGCAGCAACGCCGACCGCCTGCTGTGCATCAGCGGCGCGGTGGCCGACGAGACGCGCGCCTGGCTGGCCGAGCACGCGCCGCAGCGGCCGCTGCCGCAGTTCGCCGTGCTGCACCACGGCGCCGACATCGCCGCCTCGCTGCCGAGCACCGGCCTGGCCGACGACGCCGCCGCCGTGCTGGCCGACATCGGCGCCGCGCCGAGCTTCCTGATGGTCGGCACCATCGAGCCGCGCAAGGGCCACCTGCAGGCGCTCGACGCCTTCGAGCAGCTGTGGGCCGAAGGCGCGGACGTGCGGCTGGTGGTGGTCGGCGGCGAAGGCTGGAAGGGCTTGCCCGACAGCGGACGCCGCACCATCCCGGCCATCATGGCGCGCCTGCGCGGCCACCCGGAACTGGGGCGCCGCCTGCACTGGCTGCAGGGCATCAGCGACGAATACCTGGAGCGGGTCTACCGCGACTGCGCCTGCCTGCTGTTCCCCAGCGAGGGCGAAGGCTTCGGCCTGCCGCTGATCGAGGCCGCGCGCCACGACCTGCCGCTGCTCACGCGCGACATCCCGGTGTTCCGCGAGATCGCCGGCGATCACGCGCAATACTTCAGCGGCGACGACGGCGCCGCGCTGGCCGCCGCCGTGCGCGAGTGGCTGCGCCTGCACGCGGCCGGCCAGGCCCGCGCCTCGTCCGGCATGCCCTGGCACACCTGGGCCGACAACGCCCGCCAGCTGACCGCCATTTTGTTCCCTACCCCAGCCACCCAGGAAGGCCCCAGCGTATGAGCGAGCTTGTCACCGCCGCCCCGGCGATCGCCGTCATCATTCCCAGCTACAAGGTCACGCGCCACATCCTCGGCGTGATCGCCGGCATCGGCCCCGAAGTCGCCCGCATCTATGTGGTTGACGACTGCTGCCCCGACCGTTCCGGCGAGCACGTCAAGCAGCATTGCCGCGACCCGCGCGTGGTGGTGCTGCAGCACGCCGAGAACCAGGGCGTCGGCGGCGCCGTCATGACCGGCTACCAGGCCGCGATCGCCGACGGCATGCAGATCCTGGTCAAGGTCGACGGCGACGGCCAGATGGACGCGCGACTGATCCCGGCCTTCGTCGCGCCGATCGCCAACGGCGAGGCCGACTACACCAAGGGCAACCGCTTCTTCGACCTGGAGCAGATCCGCCAGATGCCGGCCATGCGCCTGTTCGGCAACGCCGTGCTGTCGCTGATGACCAAGCTGTCGTCGGGCTACTGGGACTTGTTCGACCCGACCAACGGCTATACCGCGATCCACGCCAACGCCGCGCGCCACATCCCGTTCGCCAAGGTCAGCCGCCGCTACTTCTTCGAGACCGACATGCTGTTCCGCCTCAACACCATCCACGCGGTGGTGGCCGACGTGCCGATGGACGCCAGCTACGGCGACGAGGTCAGCAACCTGAAGATTTCCAAGATCGTCACCGAATTCCTGCTCAAGCATGTGCGCAATTTCGGCAAGCGGCTGTTCTACAACTACTACCTGCGCAATATGTCGCTGGCGTCGATCGAACTGCCGCTGGGCTTGGCGATGCTGGCGGCCGGCTCGGTGTACGGCATCAGCCACTGGATCGATTCGTCGCGCGCCGGCATCGCCACCGCGCCCGGCACCGTCATGCTGTCGGCGCTGCCGGTGCTGATGGGCATGCAGCTGATCCTGGCCTTCCTGGCCTACGACATCGCCGCCGTGCCGCGCCGTCCGGTGCACCTGCGCGCCGCCGGCCTGGGCCGGCAACTGCCGAAGGCGCCGCATGCCTGAGCGCTCCATGGCCGGGCGCCTGTTCCTGCGGCGCCAATTCCTGGTGTTCGTGGCCGGCGGCATGCTGTCGGCGCTGGTCGACATCGGCCTGATGCAGTTGCTGCTGGGCGCCGGCGCCGCGCCGCTGGCGGCCGCCAGCGCCGGCTTCCTGGCCGGGCTGACGGTCAACTACGCCTTCCACGCGCGGGTCACGTTCGCGCGCCTGACGCAACGCCACAGCCTGCCCCGCTATCTGTGCGTGGTGGCGCTCAACTACGGCATCACCTTGCTGCTGGTGTGGCTGGCGCAAACCTTGCTGGGCATGCCGCTGGCCGGCAAGCTGGCCTCGCTGCCGGTGGTGGCCGCCAACGGTTTCCTGCTGAGTAAATTCTGGGTATTCAAATGAGCACAGACCATACGCCTACCGCCGCCGCGCCGGCGCTGACCTACGCCCCGGTGCGCGCCGACGCCGACGCGCTGCTGCACTACGGCGCGCTGTTCGCCGCCTGCTTCCCCGGCTCGGCCAAGTTCACGCCGGCCTACCTGCGCTGGTTGTACCTCGACAATCCGGACGGTCCGGCGGCCGGCTACGACGCCTGGGACGGCGAACGGCTGGCGGCCCACTATGTGTGCGTTCCCGGCCAGGCGCTGCTCGGCGGCCAGCCGGCGCGGGTGCTGCTCTCGCTCAACACCGCCACCCATCCGGACTACCAGGGCAAGGGCCTGTTCACCAGGCTGGCCGCGCTGACCTACGACAGCGCGCGCGCGCAGGGCTACGACGCCGTGTACGGCGTGGCCAACGCCAACAGCACGCCCGGCTTCATCCGCAAGCTGGGCTTCCAGCTGGTGCGCCCGCTGGAGGCGCGCGTCGGACTCGGCGGGGTCGGCACGCGCGCCCACGGCCAGGGCGCGCCGGTCAGCTTCGAGCGGCTGCGCGGCGCCGCCGCACTGGCCTGGCGCTGCGCCAATCCCGACAACCCGGTGCGCATGCGCCGCGCCGGCGCGCTGTGGCGTTTCGACGCCGCCGCGCTCGGCCTGGCGCGCGCCTACGGCGAGCTGGCGCTGCCGTCCGACCCGGCGCTGGCCGGCGTGGCCGAAGCCAGCGCGGCGGGCGGCTGGGCGCCGGCGCGGCTCTACCTGGGGCTGGTGCCGGACAGCGAACGCAGCTTCGCCGGCTACCCGACCATACCGGCGCGGCTGCGGCCGTCGCCGCTGAACCTGATCTACCGCTCGCTGTCGGGCCGCGTGGCCGCGCTCGACCCGGCCGCGATCCGTTTCAGCTTCCTCGATTTCGATGCCTACTGAGCGCGCGCCGGCCGCGCTGTTCCTGTTCGCCCACCAGGACGACGAGTACGGCGTGTTCCAGGCCATCGAGGACAGCCTGCGGCGAGGCCGGCGGGTGGCCTGCGCCTACCTGACCGCCGGCGCCCACGGCAGCGGACCGCGCCGCAACGCCGAGTCGCTGGCGGTGCTGAGCGCGATGGGCGTGGCGGCGGACGACATCGTGTTTGCCGGCGACCGCCTGGCGATCAGCGACGGCCAGCTGCCGCGCCACCTGGACGCCGCCGGCGCCTGGCTGGCGCAATGGCTGGCCGGCTTCGCCCAGGTCGAGCTGGTGTGCGTGACGGCCTGGGAAGGCGGCCACCACGACCACGACGCGCTGCATTTCCTGGCGGTGCAGCTGACGCACGCGCTGGGCCTGGGCGATCGCCTGCGCCAGTATGCCTTGTACAACGCCTGGCGGCGCCGGGCGCCGTGGTTCAACGTGCTGACGCCGCTGCCGGCCAACGGCCCGGTCGAGCGCACGGCCATCGCCTGGCGCGCGCGGCTGCGCCACCTGGCGCGGCTGTGGCGCTACCCGAGCCAATGGAAAACCTGGCTCGGCCTGTTTCCCTTCGTGCTGTGGCACTATCTGCGCCACGGCTGCCAGCAGTTGCAGCCGGCGGCGCCGGCGCGCCTGGCCGAGCGGCCGCACGCCGGCCCGCTGTACTACGAACAACGCCGCTTCTACACCTGGGACGCGCTGCAGCGCGACATGGCGGCCTGGCTGGCGCAGCGCGCCGCTTCCTGATCACGACTATTAACCACGACAACTTATGACCTTATCGACTCCCGACCAGCTGTACGCCAGCGGCGCCGACCTGCAGCAACAACCGCCGCTGGTGGTCGACCTGGACGGCACCCTCAGCTATTCCGACATGTTGTGGGAAGCGCTGCTGCTGTTTCTCAAGACCAGCATCCGGCAAGCCTGGCGCCTGCCGTTCTGGCTGTTGCTGGGCAAGGCCGGCTTCAAGGACAAGCTGGCCGGCCTGGTCACGCTGGAGCCGGCCACGCTGCCGTACGACCAGGTGCTGCTGCACGAGCTGGCGCGCCAGCGCGCGCACGGCCGCCACGTGGTGCTGGCCACCGGCGCCGACCAGCGCTTCGCGCGCCGCATCGCCGACCACCTGGGCGTGTTCGACCATGTGCTGGCCTCGGCCGGCGGCGTCAACCTGACCTCGTCCAACAAGGCCGACGCGCTGATCCAGCTGTACGGCGCCGGCGGCTACGACTACGTCGGCAATTCGCGCGCCGACCTGGCCGTGTGGCGGCACGCCCGCCACGCCTACGCCGTCACCCGCACTCCGTTCCGGCTGGCCGACGGCCGCCGCACCGAGCACCTGGGCAGCCGCCGCGCGCATCCGCTCAAGGCGCTGCTGAAGGCGATGCGGCCGCGCCAGTGGCTCAAGAACATGCTGGTGTTCGTGCCGATGCTGGCCGGCCACGCGCTGGGCATGACCACCCTGACCGAGTCGCTGCTGGCCTTCCTGGCGTTCTCGCTGTGCGCCTCCAGCGCCTACCTGCTCAACGACGCGCTCGACGCCCACGACGACCGCCTGCACCCGACCAAGTGCCGCCGGCCGATCGCGGCCGGCACCTTGCCGCTGCCGCTGGCCATGCTGGCCAGCCCGCTGCTGGCGCTGGCCGCGCTGGCGCTGTGCGCGGTGTACGACCCGGTGCTGCTGGCGGTGGTGCTGATCTACTTCGTCTCGACGCTGGCGTACTCGTTCCAGCTCAAGCGCATGCTGATGGTCGACATCGTCACGCTGGCGCTGCTGTACACTTTGCGCATCCTCGGCGGCGCCGCCGCCACGCTGATCGCACCGTCGTTCTGGCTGCTGGCGTTCTCGTTCTTCATCTTCCTCAGCCTGGCGCTGCTCAAGCGCTACAGCGAATTGTACAACCTGACCCGCCAGGGCAAGGACAAGACCAGCGGCCGCGGCTACACCACCGCCGACAAGACGCCGATCGCCATCATGGGCGTCGGCAGCGGCTTCCTGTCGATCCTGATCTTCATGCTGTACTTTAATTCGGCCACGGTGCTGCAGATGTACCGCGTGCCCGAGCTGCTGCTGGGCATCGTGCCGCTGCTGGTGTTCTGGATGGGACGGCTGTGGGTGCTGGCCTTCCGCGGCGAAGTCAATGAAGACCCGGTGCTGTACGTCAGCAAGGACAAGGCCAGCCTGGTGGTCGTCGCGCTGTGTCTGCTGCTGGCGGTGGCCGCCACCCGCCTTTAAGATCGGCGCCCTATGAACCCCATCCTGCTTGGCTATGCCTGGTGCGCCGCCGCTTCGCTGTTCAGCGCGCTGGCCACTTATTTGATCAAGGTCTCGACCCACCACGGACCGGACTGGAACCTGCTGCGCCTGTTCTGGCTGGGCAGCGCCTGCGGCAGTTATGTGCTGGGTTTTGTCGCGTATTCGCTGGCGCTGCAGAAGCTGCAGATCAGCATCGCCTATCCGGTCATGACCGCCATCACCATGGTGCTGGTGGCCGCCATCGGCGCGCTGGCGCTGGGCGAGCAGATCACGCCGGCCAAGGCGACCGGCATGCTGCTGCTGGCCGCCGGCGCCTTGCTGCTGGCGCGCTAGCCGCCGCTTCCCTTATTCGCTGCGGCCGATCTCGAACCGGCTCAGCGCGATGCCCAGCGTGCGCACGTCGCTGCCCTGGCCCAGCGACTGCGGCGAGGCCGGCCGCGGCACCACGAAGGTCAGCGCGGTCTGCTGGCCGTCGGTGTCGAACTGCAGCACGCGGTCCTGCGGCGCGCCGGTCAGGCGGAAGCTCTGCCGCTGGCCGCCGACCTCGACCACGACATCGGCGTTGACGTTGGGGCCGAAGGCGCTGGCGCGGATCAGCAGGCTGAGCTTGGCCGGCAGCGGCGCCGCGAACGTCATCCGCACTTCCTTGCCCACCGACCAGGCCCCCCACGGTTCCGACGGCGCCAGCCCCTCGACCCGGGTCAGCACGCCACCGGCGAGCGGCTGCGCCATGTCGACGCTGGCCAGCGCCGTGTGCGCCACACCGTGGCGCGCCAGCACGAAACCGTAGCCCTGCACCTGCGCCTTGATCGCGGGGTCGAGCGGATGGCGGCCCACCACCAGCAGCCAGTCATGGTCGGGCGGCACGTCGGACGCCATCACCGGCATGCCCGGCGGCAGGTCGACATACAGCGCGTCGGCGCGGTCCAGGTGGAACATCGCCCGCAGCAGGCCGCCACCCTCGCCGAACACGATCACGCGGCCGCGCTGTTCGGGCGTGAGCAGCGCGCGCGCGGCCAGCGCGGCGCTGTCGTAAATGTCGGCGGCGTGGGCGCGCGCCAGCATGTGGCGCACGCCGATGTCGCCCGCCAGCGTGATCAGCGGCAGCAGCGCGAACAGGTACAGCCGCGCCGCCAGGCCGCGGTTGCGCAGCCACACCAGCAGCAGCGCGATCTGCAGCGCGGCGACGAGCCGCAGCGCATGTTGGGAAGTCGCCAGTATCTGGATTTCCGGGCCGTCCACCATCCCCGGCTTGAAGGTCGGCAGCAGCGTCAGCGCCGCCGCCACCAGTCCGGCCGCCACCAGCAGCGCGGCGGCGAGGCCGGCGCGGCGGCCGCCCTGCACCGGCCCGGCGGCCAGCGGCGCGGCCATCATCACCAGCAGCGGGAAGACGAAATCGTAGTAGCGCTGGTGCAGCCGGTACAGCTCGTCCGGCCCGATGTCGACCAGCGTGGCGGTGTACAGCACGGTCACGCCCAGCACGCTGCCGAGCATCAGGCCGCCGTACACCTGCAGGTGGCGCAGCGGCGCCGGCGCGCTGCGGCGGGCCGCGCCGCTCAGCAAGGCCAGCAGCAGTCCGGACAGCGGCAGCGCCAGCAGCAGCACCAGCGCCATCGCGTGGCCGCGCAGGCTGGTCAGCGCCGGCGCCAGCAGGTGCAGCGGCGAGCGGCCGCTGTTGCTGGCATGGTCGCCGTAGAAGCTGCCGAACAGCGACAGGCCGGCCTTGCCGGCCGCCAGATAGCCGAGCCCGGCCTTGACGACCCACACCGCGGCCAGCGCCGCCAGCGCCATCTTCAACCAGCGCAGCGGCCAGCCGCGGCCGCCACTCCAGCTCAGGAACAGCATATAGGCCAGCAGCGGCGGCAGCAGGAACACGCCATGCACCTTGACGGTCGACAGCGCCCCCAGCACAGCGCCGGTCAGCAGGCCGTAGCGCAGCGGCGACCACTGGCGGTAGCACAGCACCACCCACGACAGCACGGCAAAGCCGAAGAAGTACATCGCCTCGGGCATGAAGTAGGCGGTGTAGGAATTGACCGGGGCCAGCAGGCTGAGCACCGTGACCACGGCGGCCACGCGCTCGCTGGCCACCTGGCGCGCCAGCTGGTACAGGAACGGCGCCGAGGCCACGAACAGCAGCGCGTTGACGATGCGGGCGCAGTCGAGGAAGCCGTTGCCGCAGGCGCTGGTCAGGCCGAACAGCCACAGGTACAGCCACGACGGCACGATCGCCTGCGCCGCCGGCAGCAGCCGGGCGGCGCTGCTGTAGGCCCATTCGTCGGCGAACACCAGCGGGTACAGGCCGGTGCTGCGCAGCACCAGGTAGACGAAGATCAGCAGCACGGCGGCGGCCAGGCCGTGGCGCCGGGCCAGCGCGGTCAGCCGCGGGGCGCGGGAAGCTTGGGTCATATCACGGCCTTTTTTCAAGTGCGGCTTGTTCCTGGGCGAAGCGGGCGCCGATGTACAGGTCGCCCTCATAGCTCAGGTGATTGGTGTCGCGGTACAGCAGCTGGCCGTCCAGCATCACGTGGCAGCGCTGGGCGTCGCACAGATACTTGGCCGGATGGAACTGGCGCACCGTCGGAAATTCGGCCAGGATGGCCTGGAAGATCTTGTCGTGCTCGGCGATGTGGGCGTCGTAGTCGGCGCGCGCGATCGAACAGTCGCGCCGGGTCCCGCTGCTGGCCACCAGGCCGCGGCGGATGCAGGCGCGCGGCTGGAAGTCCAGCTCGGGCACGTCGTTGAGCCAGATGATGGTCTTGCCGGACGCGGTGAAGCGGCGCAGCGTTTCGCGCAGCGTGTTCTGGCGCAGCAGGTTGTTGGCACTCTGGGTGGCGAAGGTCGAGAACAGCACCGTGTGGATCGACGGCGTCTGCAGCGCCAGCTCCAGCATGTGCTGGGTGACGGCCTGGTACTCGTCGCCGCTGGCCGGGTCGATGCCCCAGAACGGGATGCGGGTGCCGAACATCACCAGGTTCTCGCCGCGCGCCTTGTAGTAGTTGGTCAGGCCGGCCACCACGTGGTAGGCGTGGCTGTCGCCCACCAGCGCCACCGTCGGCGCCCGCTCCGGCCAGGTCTGCAGGCAGTATTTGTACAGCGTGTCGAAGCCGTAGCGCTGCTTGCAGGCGGCCGCGTTGGCGACGTCCTCGACCACTTTGAGCGACTGCTGCTGCTTGGCGTTCTCGACGATGCTGGCGCGCGCCGGCAGGCCGTCGAGCCGGTACAGCGCGACGGCGCCGCCGGCCAGCGCCGCCATCAGCAGCGACAGCAGCAGCACCCGCGCGCGCGGCGTGGACCAGCCGCGCAGCGGCCGCTCCAGCAGGCGCCAGGTCAGCCAGGCCAGCAGCACCGCGGCCAGCAGCGCCAGCGCGCGCACCCGCGCCGACGGCTGGCCCGATTCGACGATGGCGGCGAACGACAGCAGCGGCCAGTGCCACAGGTACAGCGGATAGCTGATCAGCCCGACCCACACCAGCGGCTTGCGCGACAACACCATGCGGTTGACCCAGGCCTGCGGCCCGGCCGCGATCAGCAGCACCGCGCCGAGCACCGGCAGCAGCGCCCACCAGCCGGGGAAGGCGCGGCCGGTGCCGATCAGGCCGTAGGCCAGCAGCACCAGCGCCAGGCCCAGCACCGACCACAGGTTGCGCGCCCGCGGCGCGCCGAAGTCGAGCATGCGGACCACGCCGTCCGGGCCGCTGCGGGTGCCGGCGAACAGGCGCAGCTGGCCGCTGGCGGCGCCGGCCAGCAAGGCGCCGGCCAGCAGTTCCCACACCCGCCCGGCCGGCGAATAAAAGGTGGCGCTCGGGTAGCGGTGCACGCCGGCCACGTTGACCGCGAACGACAGCACCGCCAGCGCCAGCGCCATGCGCACCACGCCGATGCGGCGCCGCGCCGCCAGCAGCAGCAGCGGCGGCCAGAAAATATAGAACTGTTCCTCGATCGCCAGCGACCACAGGTGCAGCAGCGGCTTGGTCTCGGCCGCCGTGTCGAAATAGCCGACCTCGTTCCACAGGAAGATGTTGGAGACGAAGGCGGCGCCGCCAAAGATGTGCTTGCCCAGCATGCGGAATTCGTCGGGGAACAGCGCGCACCAGCCGAACGCGGCGCAGGCCAGCATGACCAGGATCAGCGCCGGAAAGATGCGCTGCACGCGGCGCGCGTAGAAGCCGGCCACGGTGAAGCTGCCCCGGCGCAGCTCGTCGAGCAGGATGCTGGTGATCAGGAAACCGGAGATGACGAAAAAGATGTCGACCCCGGCGAAGCCGCCGCGCAGCGCGCTGGGGAAGGCGTGGTACAGCACCACCGCCAGCACCGCCAGCGCGCGCATGCCGTCGATATCCGGGCGGTAAGCCAGGTGGACGGCGGGCGTGGACGCCGGCGTTGCGTCCGGTAGGGGCTGGTATCTGGGCATGGGGGCTCTGTGCGGCTGGCGGAAAGGGGCAAATTTTATATTAAAAGGCAAGCATTTCCTACCCCGCAGCGTGCGGCGACGCTGGCGGCGATATCGATCTTGCAATATACTCCCGGCTTTTCCGCACGGATAACTGGAGCCCCGTCGATGATTTCCCCCCACAAGCTGGCCGGCCGCGAAGCGCGCCGCTATATGGTTGCGCTGGCGCTGGCGCTGCTGGCGCTGCTGGCGGCGCTGCGCCCCAACCTCAACGGCGACTTCGTCGAGTACACGCTGCAGGCCTCGGCCATCGCCGCCCACGGCACGCCGGAGGTGCGGCTGAGCGATATCGCCGACCTCAAGCGCATCGCGCCGGAGAAGGCCAACGTCTATGAACTGCTGGAAAAAGACATGCTGGAGGGCAAGCACGAGGTCTATGCAGCGTTCGAGCGCGGCCGCGCCGACCGGGTGTACGCGGTGCACTTCTTCGGCTACCCGCTGCTGGCGGCGGCGCCGTTCAAGCTGCTGCAATGGTGCGGCCTGCCGCCGCTCAAATGCTTTCAGGTGCTCAACCTGGGCCTGGTCTACATCCTGGGCCTGGCGCTGTTCCGCTTGTTCGGCTCGGCCCGCAGGGCCGGCGCCGGCGTGCTGCTGTTCATGGCCTGCGGCGGTGTGCTGTACTGGAACTGGACCAGCCCCGAATGCCTGAGCGCGGCCGCGCTGCTGGCCGGCCTGATCTACTACACCAGCGGCGCGCCGCTGCGCGGCGGCGCGCTGGGCGGCCTGGCCGCGCTGCAAAACCCCACCATCCTGTTCTTCTTCGCTTGCGCGCCGCTGTTCAAGCTGGCCATCGAGTACCAGGCCGGCGCAGGCCTGTGGGCCAATCTGAGGCGCCAGATCACGGCGCGCGCCGCGCTCGGCCTGGCGCTGGGGATGGGCCTGCTGGCGCTGGCGCCGCTGTGGAATCTGTACCAGTTCCACGTGCCCAACATCATCGTCAAGAAATTCTCCGACGCCGGCCTGATCAGCCTGACGCGGCTGGCTTCCTTCTTCTTCGACCTCAACCAGGGGATGCTGATCGGCCTGCCGGCGGTGCTGGCGGCGCTCGGCCTGTGGGCCTGGCGCGGGCCCCAGCGCCGCCGCGCCGCGCCGGTGCTGGCCATCGCCGCACTGTTCGTGCTGGCGCTGTCGGTGCCAGCGCTGGCCGTGTTGAACTGGAATTCCGGCGCGGCCGGCATGATGCGCTATGTGTTCTGGTCGGCGATGCCGCTGCTGTTCGTGCTGCTGTGGCGCGCCAGCCTGGTGCCGCATTGGCCGCGCCGGCCGCTGCAGGCGCTGTTCGCGCTGCAACTGCTGTGCATGGTGCACGCGATGACGTATTCGTATGTCAAATTCAGTCCGCTGGCGCGGCTGGCGCTGGCGCTGGCGCCGGCCCACTACCATCCTGAACCGGAAATCTTCGCCGAGCGCAGCGGCCAGAACGACGACTACATCAACCCGGCCGACATCTATGTCTACCCGCGCGAGGGACAGCCGATCAAGTGGCTGTACAACCGCGCCCAGCCCGGCATCGAGGCGCACCTGTGCGGCCCCGGCATGGCGCTGGCCGACGGCAACCGCATCACCGACAGCTACCGCAACTGGCGCTACATCGACGGCGCCCTGCACTGCCGCAGCGACGGCAATCCGATGCAATACGGCCTGAACGAGCTGCGCCAGGGCACCCCGCTCAAACTCGGCGCCGGCTGGAGCGGCGTCGAATCGGGCGGCGGCATCTGGAACGGCGTCTGGAGCACCGGCGCACAGTCGACCATCACCATCACGCTGCCGGCGCAACTCAGCGTACGCCAGTTGTCGCTGCAGGGCCACTACTTCGACGGCAACACCCGCAGCGGCGTGCGCATCAACGGCGTCGACCTCGGCTGGGTCCAGCTGGACCAGGCCAACACGCTGGCCCTGCCGCCCGGCGCCGGCGCCGACGGCCAGCTGCGCATCGAGCTGCAGCACGAGGCGCCGCACGCCCCCAACAGCCAGGATCCGCGCGAGCTGGCGTTCTTCCTGCAGGGCGTGACGCTGAAGTAGGCGTCGATTAGCAGATCGGAAATCTTGGCTATGCGGAACTAATTAGCATATAATCAACCTCATCACAACACCCAGGAAGCCGGACACCCCATGAGTTCGATACAAACGGACGGCGCCAGCCTGGCGCCGCCTCCGGCGGCGCTCGCCTCCGCCGCCCCCGGCCGCCGCGCAACGGCCCTGTTTGGAGCGCTGCTGGCGCTGCTGCTGCTGGCGCTGGCGCTGTCGCAGCCAGCCAGCCTCAGCGGCGACGGCGAAGAATACCTGCTGATGACGGTGGCGCTGGCCTCGCACGCCAGCCCCGACTTGCGGCTGGACGACCTGGCGCGCGCACGGCCGCTGATGCCGGGCTACGAACCGGCGCTCGACGAGCTCGGCCGAGGCATCGCCGCCGGCGCGCTGGTGCCGCGCCAGGGCTATTACCGCGGCAACGACGGCCGCGCCTACTCGTTGCACTTCTTCGGCTACCCGGCGCTGGCGGCGCTGCCGTTCAAGCTGCTGCAATGGAGCGGCGGCAACCCGCTGCGCTGCTTCCAGGTCGCCAACCTGACCCTGGTCTGGCTGCTGGGCCTGTGCCTGCTGCGCCTGTTCGGCTCGGCGCCCAAGGCGCTGGCCGGGGTGGCGCTGTTCCTGGGCTGCGGCGGCATCCTGTACTGGAACTGGAGCAGCCCGGAAGTGGTCAGCGCGGCCGCGCTGCTGGCGGCGCTGGTGTGCTGGTGCAGCGGTGCGCCGCGCCGCGGCGGCCTGCTGGCCGGCGTCGCCGCGCTGCAAAACCCCAGCATCGTGTTCGTCCTGGGGGGCGCGCCGCTGCTGGCGCTGTGCCTGCACTACCGGCGCGACGCCGGCCTGGGCGCCAATCTGCGCGCCATGCTGACACCGCGCATGCTGGCCGGCCTGGCCATCGGCCTGGCGATATGGGCGCTGTCGCCGGCCTTCAACCTGGTCGAATTCGGCACCCCCAGCCTGATCGCCAAGGTGGCCACCGCGCGCGAACTGATCAGCCTGGCACGCCTGCATTCGCTGTATTTCGACCTCAACCAGGGCATGCTGATCGCAATACCCGGCGTGGCCGCGGCCCTGCTGCTGAGCGCCTGGCGCACCGGCACGGCGCCGTCGCGCCGGCTGGGCGCGCTGGCGCTGCTGCTGGCGGTGGCGCTGACGGTGTCGTTCGCGGTGCCGGCGCTGTCGGTGCACAACTGGAATTCCGGCGCGGCCGGCGTCATGCGCTACGCCTTCTGGGCGGCGATGCCGCTGGTGTTCCTGCTGCTGTGGCGCCTGCGCGGCCGGCGCTGGCCGGCGCTGCCGATCGCGCTGCTGGCCGCCGGCCAGGCGCTGGCCATGGCGCACGCCAGCCAGTACCTGTACACGCAATTCAGCCCGCTGGCGGGCTGGGTCATGCGGCACGCGCCCTCGCTGTATAACCCCGAGCCTGAAATATTTGCCGAGCGCGCCACCCACGGGGAATTGCAACTTGATCCAGGCAAGGTCTACGCCTTTGAACAGGACGGCGTAGTGTTCAAGGCGCTGTACCATAGCAGTCTGCCCGATCCGCAGGCGCGCCTGTGCGGCGAAGCGCCGGCAGCGGCCGGCGGCGCCGGTCAGTGGCGCTACCTGAACCGCCCGGCGGCCTGCTCGGTACCGGTCAAGCTGGCGGCGGGGCAGTTCCAGCGTGGCGCCGGGCTGCTGCTGGGCGCCGGCTGGAGCGAGGTCGAACAGGGGCGCGGCGTCTGGAGCGACAGCGCGCGCTCGCAACTGGTGCTGAGCTATACGCGCGGCACGCCGCCGCAGCAGCTGATCATCCAGGGTTACTATCTCGACGGTAACCATCGCACCCGCGTCGCCGTCAACGGCAAGGACCTGGGCTGGTTCGACCTGCAGGCTGGCGCGCCGCTGGCGGTGCCGGTCACGGGGGCCGAACACGCCATGACGATCGAACTGACGCATGAAGCGCCGCACAGCCCCGGCCCGCAGGACGGCCGCCAACTGGCCTTCTTCTTACAAGGAACCACGCTACGATGAACGACACCCCAAAAAACCTGGACTGGATCCAACTGCTGCGCGGCGCCGCCGCAGTGCTGGTGGTGCTGACCCACGCGCGCTACGCGCTGCTGGGCGGCGACAGCTGGCCGCTGGCCAACCAGCTGTTCATGCCGGGTGCCTTGGGAGTCGACCTGTTCTTCATCATCAGCGGTTTCATCATGTGCCACTCGACCGCCAGCGCCGACGGCAGCCCAGGCGACGTGGCGCGCTTCCTGGTGCGCCGCTTCGCCCGCGTGCGGCCGGTGTACGCGGTGGCCACGCTGGCCTCGGCGCTGCTGCTGAGCGGCGGCATCGACTACTTCCACCACGCCGGCAACCGCGCCACCTTCTGGCATAGCCTGGCCATGCTGCCGGCGCAGCCGCACGTGATGCCATATTTCACGCTGACGCTGCTGGTGGGCTGGACGCTGGAATTCGAAATGTATTTCTACCTGGTGTACGCCGGCAGCATGCTGTTCCAACGGCTGCGCTGGTTCGTGCTCGGTGCCTGGGTGCTGCTGACGGTAATCCTGGCGCCGCTGGGCCGGCGCGGCTTCGACATGGACATCACGCGCGACCTCGGCTACGACTGGGGCTACCTGAGCATCGTCACCAGTCCGTTCGTGCTGGAATTCGTCGCAGGCGTGCTGATCGGCTGGCTGTACCGCCAGTCCTGGTTCCGCCTGCGCAGCGCGGCGCAGGCCTGGCAGGTGCTGGGCCTGGGCGTGGCGTTCGCGCTGTGGTCGCTGTACGGCGGCGTGCAGGTCACGCACGGCCCCGCCGATTTTGGCTGGCCGCTGATGCTGATGGTGCTGGCGATGGCGCTGGCCAGCAAGACGGTGACGATCCCGGTGCCACCGCTGCTGCTGTGGTTGGGCGCAATTTCCTACTCGCTGTACCTGACCCACATCATCACCCAGGGATTGCTGACGCGCTGGTTGGAGAACCACGATATGCGCCAGTTCGCCCACAGTTGGGGTTTCATGTTCATCTCGACTGCGGTGGCGTTGCCGGTGGCGGCGCTGTCGCACCACTATCTGGAGCAGGGACTGTCAAATGCGGTGCGGCGCGCACTGATGCGCCTGCTGCGGCTGCCGGCGGCCGAGCCGGCGCCGGCGCCGGCGCGCCAGGTGCGCCGCGCCTGACCACACCACTCGCCGGCACCGCCGGCATCGACTAGTGTGAGCTGTTCATGCCGCGGGCTGACTCGCCGGCATACTGCTCGGCCCCGTAGGCGTCGCCGCTGGCGCGCAGATGGTTGCCGCAGCAACACATTAGCGCAAGGAAAAATGCCGTTCAGTCTTAACTGAGCGGCATGCGGTCTCGGCCGATTTTTTGCTAACTGCCTCTCTTACTGCTTGGGCGCGCCGCCCAGCAGGAAGGCGATCTTCTGCTTGGGCTTGGCCGTCGCCGCCGCGCCCAGCGTGGCGGCCGGCGCCGGGGCCGGCGCCTTGGCCGGCTCGTACGGCTTGAGGAACCATGGATCGACCTTCTCGCGGCGACCGCCGTAGGACGACGCACCGGCGGCGCGCGGCGGGCGCTCGCTGCGTTCGCCACGGTCGCTGCGCTCGCCGCGGCCGGCCGGCGCGGACGACGGCGCGCCGCGGCCGCCCTCGTCGCGCCGCGGACGGCGTTCGCCGCGCTCGTCGCCGCCATAGCCCGGCGCCGGGTTGAAGCCGTCCAATTCGCCGCGGCGGATGGTCTGCTTGATCAGTTTTTCGATGTCGGCCAGCAGGCGTTCATCCTTGTCCGAATAGATCGACAGCGCGTCGCCGGAGGCGCCGGCGCGGCCGGTGCGGCCGATCCGGTGCACATAGTCTTCGGCGTTGTACGGCAGGTCGTAGTTGATCACGCACGGCAGGTCGGTGATGTCGAGGCCGCGCGCGGCGACGTCGGTGGCGACCAGGATGTCGATCTCGCCCTTCTTGAACGATTCCAGCGCCGCCATGCGCTCCTGCTGGGTCTTGTCGCCGTGGATGGCGACCGCCTTCATGCCCTCCTGCTCCAGGCCCTTGGCCAGGCGCGAGGCGCCGATCTTGGTGTTGGAGAAGATGATCACCTGCTTCAGTTCGCGCTGGCGCAGCAAATGCGCGGTCAGCGCGTGCTTCTGGTTTTCCGGCACCTTGTAGACCACCTGGCTGACCTTGTCGGCGGTCTGGTTGCTGCGCGCCACTTCGATGGTCACCGGGTTGGACAGGAAGGTGTTGGCCAGCTTCTTGATCTCCGGCGAGAACGTGGCCGAGAACATCAGGTTCTGGCGCTTGGCCGGCAGCAGGTTGATGATGCGCTGCAGGTCGGGCAGGAAGCCCATGTCGAGCATGCGGTCGGCTTCGTCCATGACCAGCATCTGCACCTGGCCGAGGCTGATGTTCTTCTGCTCGACGTGGTCCAGCAAACGGCCCGGCGTGGCGATGACGATCTCGACGCCGGCCTTGAGGATGATGGTCTGGCCCTTCATGTCCATGCCGCCGAACACCACGGTCGAGCGCAGCGGCGTGTGCTGGGCGTAGGCCTTGACGTTCTCGGCCACCTGCACCGCCAGTTCGCGGGTCGGGGTCAGGATCAGCGCGCGCACCGGGTGGCGCGCCGGCGAGGTGCTGGCGCTGGCGTGGGCCAGCAGCATCTGGATGATGGGCAGCGCGAAGCCGGCGGTCTTGCCGGTGCCGGTCTGGGCCGCGCCCATGACGTCGCGCCCCTGCAGCAGCACGGGGATGGCCTGGGCCTGGATCGGCGTCGGGTGCACATAGCCCTGGTCGGTCAGCGCGCGCAGGATGGCCGGCGACAGGCCGAAGTCGGCAAAACGGACTTCGGCGGGCTCGGCGGCTGCGACGGCGGCAGGCGCGGGCGCGGCTTCGGCGGCAGGCGCGGGCGCGGCTTCGGCGGCCACGGCTTGCTGGGCGGCGGACTCAATAACGGTCGGGGTGATGATCTCGGTTTCGGACATAATGTGTGCGGCGGCCCTGCGGCGGACAGCCAAGCTTTCTTCAATTAACGGCATATCTGTGCTGCCGGCCCGGCGGAGGTACGACTTGGAGGAGTGCGGTGGGGCCGGCGGGCGGACACGCGGTGAGCAGGATACAATGAGCGCCGTAAACTATACCCTAAATTCCGGCAACTGCGCTAAAAACCGCCGGCTTTTATATTAAAACCATTGCATCAATGGTATGTATAATAGTCAATCCGACCAGATTAGCTGATTAAATCGAGCGCTGCCCCGCACGCGCAACCCGTTACGCCACCGGATATCCTCTACATGCACGTGCTGCGCCGCTGCCCTTCCCTCCTGCTGTCACTGCTGTTGTTGCTGACCTCCCTGCTGACCTGGCTGCCCGCCGCCGACGCGCTGGCCGCGCCCGCGCCCTCGCTGCGCTTCAAGAAACTGGGCCCGCTGGGCGGCGACGAGCCGTCGATGCTGTCGCTGCTGCAGGACCGCAAGGGCTATATCTGGGTCGGCACCCACACCAACGGCCTGTACCGCTACAACGGCTACCAGGCGGTCAAGTACATCAACAATCCCAACGACCCGCGCAGCCTGCCGCACGACCGCGTCTCGGCCATCTACGAAGACCAGCAGGGCCGCATCTGGGCCGGCACCCAGAACGGCCTGGCGCGCTTCAACCCGGAAAGCAACGACTTCACCGTGTTCGCGCCGCCCGGCAAGGCGCCCAAGAACCACCGCATCATCAAGAACATCATTTCCGACGGCAAGAACGGCATGTGGGTGGGCAGCTGGGGCGGCCTGCAGCATTTCGATCCGAACAGCGGCAAGTTCACCGTCTACGCCCACGACGACGCCGATCCCGCCAGCCTGGCCAGCAACGACCTGAACGCGCTGGCGCTGGACGCCCGCGGCGGCGTCTGGATCGGCACCTGGCCCGGCGGGCTGGACTACCTGGCGCCCGGCGCCAGCACCTTCCTGCACCACCAGGTCGATCCGGCGCCCAAGCCGGACGCCCGCGTCAACATCGTGCGCGCGCTGCAGTTCGACCGCAACGGCATGCTGTGGATAGGCACCGAGTCGGGCGTGATCCGCTGGGACGGCAAGCGCGGCTGGGCCACCCGCCAGGCCATCGCCTCGCCCTACAGCCGCATCACCAACTTCAACCTCGACAACAAGGGCAGCTTGTGGTGCACCACCTTGTCGGCCGGCCTGCTGCGCTGGAACGAGGCCCGCGGCGAGTTCGACCAGTTCGTGCACGCGGCCGACGATCCCTACAGCCTGCCCGGCGACAATCTGCGCGCGGTGATGCAGGACCGCGGCGGCATGCTGTGGATCGCCTCCTTCACCGACGGCATCAGCCTGGCCAACCTGTCGAGCGAGGGCTTCACCCGCCACGTGCCGTTCCGCATCGACAGCCGTTCGGCGCCGGCCAGCAACGCGCTGCTGAGCCTGGCCCGCGCGCCGGGCGGGCGCATCTGGCTGGGCGGCAACGTCGGCATGAGCTTGTACGATCCGGCCACCAGCACCGTCGTCAAGAGCTACCACGCCGACGACAAGCAGCCGGGCATGCTGAGCCACTCGATCGTCTACAGCATGTACCAGGACCCGGCCGGCAAGGGCCCGCTGTGGCTGGGCACCTCCAACGGCCTGAACCGGCTGGACACGCCGGACAGCCCCTTCCAGGTCATCCACTTCGGCAACACCGCCAGCGACTACATCAACGCCATCGCGCCCGGCGCCGGCGGCGTGCTGTGGCTGGCCACCGGCAACAGCCTGATCCGCTACGACAGCAAGAGCGACGCCCGCAAGATCTACTACAACGATCCGCAAGACCCGGACACGCGCAGCGTCAACGGCACCTCGGCGGTGCTGGAAGACCGCGCCGGCCGGGTGTGGGCCGGCTCGGAATGGAATGGCGGCGGGCTCGACCTGCTCGACCCGGCCAGCGGCAAGTTCCGCCACTACCGCCACGCCGGCAACGCGCGCGACAGCCTGAGCGACGACAACATCGCCAGCCTGCACGAGGACGCGCAGGGCCGCATCTGGGTCGGCACCAGCAAGGGCCTGGACCTGGTGCTGCTGGCGGCGGACGGCCAGGTCAGCTTCAAGTCGTACGCGGCGGCGATGCGCGCGCCCAAGATCCTGTCGATCGAGCACGACCGCGACGGCAAGATCTGGTGCAGCACCATCGCCGGCCTGTACCGGCTGGACCCGGCCACCGGCGAGGTCAGCCACTTCAGCGCGTCCGACGGGCTGACCGAGGGCTACACCGTCAACTCTTCCTCGATGGGCGAGAACGGCGTGCTGTACTTCGGCGGCGTGCACGGCATGACGGCGGTGACGCCGTCGGCGGTACGCACCAGCTCGGTACCGCCGCAGGTGGCGATCACCGACATCACCGTCTTCAACCACTCGCTGCAGGACGGCAAGCCGAGCGAGAACGTCAAGGCCGAAGGGCCGGTGACCTCGCCCACCGCGCTGACCCTGTCGTCGCAGGCCTCGGTGTTTTCGCTGGAGTTCGCGGCGCTGCACTACACCGAGCCGAGCGAGAACCGCTACGCCTACCAGTTGCAGGGCTTCGACCGCGATTGGGTCGAGACCGACGCCGCCCACCGCAGCGCCAGCTACACCAATCTGAACCCCGGCCACTATGTGTTCCGGGTCAAGGCCGCCAACCACCTGGGCGTGTGGAATCCGGTGCCGGCCACGCTCGACATCACCATCACCCCGCCGTTCTGGCAGCGCTGGTGGTTCCGCGCCGGCGGCGCCGCGCTGATCGCCGGCTCGCTGCTGCTGGCCTACAAGATCCGCATCCAGCGCCTGACCCGCCACCAGGCCGAACTGAAGCAGCTGGTGGCCGCGCGCACCGGCGAGCTGGAGGAATCGAACCGCAAGCTCGCCGCGCTCAGCACCACCGACGGCCTGACCGGCGTCGGCAACCGGCGCGGCTTCGACCTGGCGCTGGAGGCGGAATGGCGGCGCGCCGCGCGCACCGGCCAGACGCTGGCGCTGTCGATGCTGGACGTCGACTACTTCAAGAAGTACAACGATCATTACGGCCACCTGGCCGGCGATTCGACCTTGCGCACCGTGGCCGAGCTGATCACCTCGCACGGCCGCCGCACCACCGACCTGGTGGCGCGCTACGGCGGCGAGGAGTTCGCGCTGCTGGCGGCCGCCACCGACGCGGCCGACGCCTTCGGCGTGGCCGAGGAAATCTGCGCCGAGCTGGCGCGGCGCCAGCTGCCGCACGAGCAGTCGCCGTTCGGCATCCTGACCATCAGCATCGGCGTGGCGGTGATGGTGCCGACCGAGGACAGCTCGCCGGAGCTGCTGGTGCAGATGGCCGACCGCGCGCTGTACCGGGCCAAGGAAAAAGGCCGCAACATGGCGCTGCTGGCCATGCCGCCGATGTAGGGAAAGGGATGGACGCGAAACAAGATAAGACCGGGGCGGCGGACGACGATCCGATGCCGCTGCCGCCGCCGGCGCCAGAACCGGGCGACTGCTGCCACAGCGGCTGCAGTTTCTGCGTGGAAGACATGTACCAGGATGAACTGGAGCGCTACCGCGCCGCGCTCAAGGCGTGGCGCGAGCGCCATCCCGACCGCTAGCCGCAGTCATTCCCGCGCAGCGCCAGAGACTATTTGCGTGGCGCGCCAAAGTCGAACAGGTTCATCAGGTCGCCGATGGCCGGACGGTTGCGCGGCACATAGGGACTGGCTTTGTCGTGAACCGGATTGGGCAGGTTGTCGCGGCTGCGCGCCGACAGCGGCGGCAGCGACCAGTTGCGCTCGATGAACTTGGCGATCGACGCGTGGTCGTAATAGGTGTGGTCGACCACGCCCTTTCTGGCCCACGGCGAAATCGCCAGCAGCGGTATGCGGGTGCCGTCGCCGAAGAAATCGATCGCCTGCACGTAGCCCGAATCGTAGTAGCCGCCGCCCTCGTCGAAGGTGACCAGGACCACGGTGTTCCGCCACAGCGCCGGATTGGCCTGCACGCGCTCGAGCACGCCGGCCACCAGCGCGTCGAAGCTGGTTTCCATCGCGTAGCCGGGATGGCCGGAGATGCTGTCGTAGGGAGCGATCACGGCCACCGACGGGAACGTCGCGGCGTCCTTGACGTCGACGTAGAACTGCATCAGGTCGGCCAGCTTGTCCTTGTCCGGGCCGTTCATCGTCGAGCTGAAGAAGGTCGGCGTGTCGCACATGCCGCAGTATTCCTTGTCGACTTTCTTGCCGTCGTTGCGGCCGCCGCTATACCACTTCCACGACACGCCGCCGGCCGTCAGCGCATCGCCGATGTGCGGCATCGGCTGCGGCGGCAGCAGGAATTTGTCCGCTCCCAGCGGCAGCGGCTCGCCCAGCGGGCCGTACGCGGGATCGAGGTTGTTGACCATGTAGTAGTGGCCGGGCGCGCAGTTGCCGTCGTTGAAGGCCGGGTACGGCAGTTGCGCCAATAGCGCGCGGATGCCCGCCACGCCGGGCTGGGCCGGATCGGCGCAGTTGACGTAGGTGCCGCCGCGATAGCCGTCCTCGGTGTACCAGTTGTTGGTGCCGGGCTGGGCGTCCGGGTTTTCGATCTGCTTGGCCGGCGGCACGGCGGCCTGGCCGTCTTCCGTGTAGTAGCCGACATCGGCCGTGGCCAGCGCGAAATAGTTGACAGTGGTGCCGCCCATGACGGGTTGGTGGTAGTTGTCGGCGATGGCGTACTGGTCGGCCAGGCGCTTGAACAGCGGCGCGTCGCCGCGCGCCATATTGTAGAAGCCCATGGCGACCGCGCCCTGCCCGGTCCTGCCGGGCGCCAACGCCACCGCGGTGGGATTGCTGGGGCCGGGACCGGTCTGGTCGGCCACCCAGACGAACAGGTCGTTCTTGCCGCCGTCGACCTGCTGCCACATCTGGAAGAAGCGGTGGGTCGGATCGCCGGTGTGGGCGCCGTAGCCGACGTGGTGGGTGATCTGGAACGGGCCGTTGGGCAGCTTGGACGGGAAGCGCGCGTCCGCCACATCCTGGCGCTGGCCGAAAGCGCCCCAGGCCCAGGGCTGGGGCAAGCTGCCGTAGACGCCGTTGAACTCCGGCGTCGGCGTGTAGGCGCCGGTCGACAGGCCCAGCTTCTGCGCCGCGTCCGCGAAGCGCGGCCCCGGCGTGCCATCCTTGTTGACGATTTTCTTCGACAACAGGTTGGCCACCGTCTGGCCTTTGCGCGGCTGGTAGACGCCGTACAGATTGTCGAAAGTGCGGTTCTCGCCGACCAGCACGATCACGTGCTGGATCGGCGTGGTGGCCGCCCCGCTGGCCGCTGCGGCGGCCGACAACATCAACGCACCGCAGACCAGCGCCAGCAGGGGACGGGCCATTTACAGCTTGCCGTTCAGCGTGATGAACACCTGGCGCGGCGCGCCGGCCAGCAAGGTCTGCGCGGTGCCTTTGACATCGCTGGCCTGGAAGCCGTTGGTGCCGATCGAGCTGATGTATTGCTTGTCGAACAGGTTGGTGACGTTCACCTGCAGCGACAGGTCCTTCAGCATGCCCAGCGACTTCATCTTGTAGCCGGCCGACAGGTTGGCCAGCCAGAACGATGGCACGCCGCCGTCGTTCAGGTAGGTGTAGTAGCGCTTGCCGGTGTACTTGCCGCCGGCGCGGGCGAACCAGGTGCCGCTCTCATACGAGACTTCGGTGTTGAACAGCGAACGCGGCGCGTCGACCACCTGCATGCCGCTGACGGCCACCAGGTTGGCGCCGTCCTGGTAGTTCGACTTGTACTTGGAATCGTTGAAGGTGTACGAGTTGAACCAGCTGATCGCGCGGTTGAACTTCCACACGGCGATCGCTTCCAGGCCCTTGGTGTCGACCTTGCCGACGTTGACGTAGGTCGACGGGCAGCCGACGATGCCGGCGCAGGTGGCCACGCTCAGCTGGCGGTCGTCGAAGCGGGCGTTGTAGACCGCCACCGAGCCCTGGATGTCGGCGCGCTTGAAGCGGTAGCCGAGGTCGATGTTGACCGAGGTCTCGGGCTTGAGCTTGGCGATGCCGGCGTTGTAGGCGGCCTGGGTCTGCGAGAACGGGCCGCTGACGCCCGGCTGGAAGGCGCGCATGTTTTTCGACGCCGATGCGAACACTTCGTCGTCGCTGCTGAGCGCGTAGTTGACGCCGGCCTGCGGCAGGAATTTCTTCTCCGCGTCGAGGTCGCCGGCGGCGCGGCTGCCGATGATGTTGGTGGCCTTGATGTCGACATCCATCGCCTTGAAGCCGGCGTTGAACTTCAGCTTGCCGTCCAGGGCGCTGAAGGTGTCGGCCACGTAGTACTGCGAGGTGGTGGTGACGAAGTTCTGCTTGAAGTCGGTGCGGAACGGATTGGCCAGGAAGAACATGGTGTCGGCCGGGCCGGTCACCTTGTAGTAGTTGCGGCTGACGTTGTGGTTGCTGCGCTCGCCCCACAGGCCGGCGCTGATGGTGTGGCTGCCCAGTTCCCAGGTCAGGTCGCTGGTGACGCCGTCGCGGCCGATCGAGTACTCGGTGGTGCGCAGCGAGATCGGGTTGGCGGCGTCGGTCGCCACGTAAGGCGTGTACCAGTGGCCCTGGCCGTCGTTGTCGTGGTGGTAGACGGTGGTCTTCAGCTCGACCGATGGGCCGAAATTCAGCGCCAGGGTCAGGCCGCCGATGGTGTCCTTGCGCAGGCCGCCGGCCGAGTAGTAGGCGTCGTCCATGCTGTTGACGGCGCCGCTGAATTTGTTCTTGGCGGCGTCCACCGCGCGTTGCCAGTCGGGCTGGTAGTTGTCCCAGCCGTAGCCCAGGCGACGCACCATTTCCAGCGACATGTCCTGGTAGTCGACTTCGCGGCGGTCGGAATAGTTGAGGAAACCGGTCAGGCTGTTGTCGCCGAAGTTGAACACGAACTTCGAGTTCAGTTGATCCTGGTCCTGGCCGCCTGCGCCCTTGGTCTTGTCGGTCCGCTGGCGGGTGCCGCTGAGGTAGGCCTTGACGGCGTTGTTGATCAGGCCGGTATCGACGCGGGCGAAGGTGCGCGAGGTCGAATCGCTGCCGAAGGTTTGCGCGAAGGTCAGGCCGCGCACATCGCTGGGGGCCAGCGTGAAGAATTGCACGGTGCCGCCCAGGTTGCTGGTGGAGGCGGTGCCGACCGCGCCCGCGCCTTGCGACACGGTGACGTTGCCAACGTTTTCCGACGAGATGGCGCGGCTGATGTGCAGGCCGTTGTTGTTACCGTAGCTCATGTCGCCCAGCGGCACGCCGTCCAGCGTGAAACCCAGCTGGTTCTGGTTGAAGCCGCGCACGCTGAAGCGGGTCGACCACTCGTAGGCGCCGAACGGATCGGCGGACTGGAAGTTCACGCCCGGCAGTTTTTCCAGGACTTTCAACGGGTTGGTGCCCGGCAGCGCTTCGGCCAGGTCGGCCTTGTTGATGTTCTGCACCTGGCGCGACTGGCCACGGCCGGTGATTTCCACCGTTTGCACCGGACCGACGATGGCGCCGGCCACCGAGCTGTCGGCGGCGGCCTCGGCCGCGTCGGCGGCATAGGCGTAGGTCTGGCACGCCAGGGCTTGCAATACCACCAGGCACAAAGGTTTCAGAGGGAAGCGCTGTTGCATGATTTGTTCTTCTTTCTTGCTGGTTAGTGTGGACTGAGACTGGAAACTCAACTCGCAAGATTGTAGGAACTGCATGTGACGCGGCGATGACGGGAATGTGACGGCTTGGTGACATGGCAACATTGCTTCACCCAGGATAAGTACGCGAACGCCATCAGCCCTTACCTGTTCTTCTGGCAAACACCGCAGGAAATCGAGGACTAGCACAGCGGGAAAATAATCGGGTAAGCTGGGGCCTCATCGTTTGAGGAGCTCACCTATGCTGCGATTCTGTGCCTTGCTGGTGGCAGGTTTGCTGTCGCTGTCGGCGCTGGCGTTCGAGCGGCCGTTTCCGGCCAAGGCGCTGCGCGGGAAAATGACGCCCGGCTACTTCCCCGAGGTGAGCATCGACGGCAAGCCGCGCCAGCTGTCACCGGCCGCGCGCATCTTCAACCGCGACAATATGATCGAGATGCCGGCCGCCTTGCGCGGCAGCGACATCGTGGTCAACTACACGGTGGACGGCCAGGGCAATATCGACCGCATCTGGATCTTGACCGCCGAGGAGGCGGCGCACAAGCTGCCCACCGCGGCCGAGACTAGATAGCGAAGTTGTCAGCGTGCGGCCTGGCTAGCAGGCCGTCCGCAAAAACCAGCAGGTCCTCCGCCGGTATCGGCCGGGAAATATGGTAGCCCTGCAGGTAGTGGCACCCCATCTTTTCCAGGATGGCCGCCTGGCCGGCCGTTTCCACGCCCTCCGCCACCAGTTGCAGGCCCAGGCTGTGCCCCATCGCGATGATGGCGTGCACCAGGTTGTTGCTGCGCTCGCTGTGCTCGATATCCATGACGAAGGCGCGGTCTATCTTCAGCGTGTTCAGGTGGAACTGGGTCAGGTAGCTGAGCGAGGAATAACCGGTGCCGAAATCGTCCAGCGAAATGCTGACGCCGAGCGAGCGCAATTGCGCCAGCACCGCCTGCACCTGGCCGCCATCGTCGATCAGCACCCGCTCGGTCAGCTCCAGCTCCAGCTGGCGCGCCGCCAGGCCGTTGCTGGCCAGCGCCTGCCGCACCAGCCCGACAAACGCCGGATCGGCCAGCTGCCAGGCCGAGACGTTGATGCTGATGGTGATCTCGCCCAGCGGGCCGGCCTGCCACTGCGCCACCTGGCGGCAGGCCTGGTTCAGCACCCAGGTGCCAAGTTCGACGATCATGCCGCTATCTTCGGCCACTGGTATGAAACGGTCCGGCGGAACCGCTCCCAGCAAGGCGCTGTCCCAGCGCAGCAGCGCCTCCACCTTGGTCAGTTTGCCGGTGTGGGAGTTGGTGATGGCCTGGTAGACCAGACGGAATTCGCCGGCCTCGATGGCGCCGCGCAAGGCGCCGTCGATCACCAGCGCATCCTTGGCGGCGGCGTTCATGGCGTCGTTGAAGAAGCGCATTTCGCCGCGGCCGGCCTTCTTGGCTTCGTACATGGCGATGTCGGCGTTGCGTATCAGCGTATCGCTATCGGTGCCGTGCAAGGGATAGCAGGCGACGCCCACGCTGGCCGACACGCCTATCGCGTGGTGCAACAGGTTGAAGCTGGCGGACATGGTGGCGATGATGCCGGCGGCGCAATCGCTGGCGGTTTGCTCGCTGGCTCCCAGCGGCAGGCCGGGCAGGATGACGATGAATTCGTCGCCGCCGAAGCGGGCCAGCACGTCCTGCGGCCGCAGGATGGCGTGCAGGCGGCGCGCGAACTGGCGCAGCAATTCGTCGCCGACGGCGTGGCCGAAGGAATCGTTGACGCGCTTGAACTTGTCCAGGTCGATGAACAGCACGGCGCATTCGTGGCGGTCGAGGGCGGCATTCGCCAGTTCCTCCTCCAGCCGCTTGGACAGCGCGTGGCGGTTGAAATAGCCGGTGACGGGATCGATGCGGGCCGCCTGATACAGCAGGTCGTCCTTTTTTTTGCGCTCGCTGATGTCCAGCAACTGGACCAGGCAGTACACCCGGCCGCGCTCTTCGTACGGCGAACCGAGCATCTCAAGCGGCAGTTTATTACCATTATGCAAGGTCACGACGGCGGTATCGACGATCGGGTACTGGACGCCCTCGGTGACGAACAGGCTGAAATACTGGTCCGCCATTTCACGGGTGAGGCCGGGCAACAGATCGCTGACATGGCGGCCGATCAAGTCGGCCGGGCCGTTGAAACCCAACAAGCGGGCGCAACGCTCATTGGCCACCATGACATAGCCGCGGCGGTCCCGGATTAAAAAACCATTACTCAGGCTATCGATGGTGCGGGCGTAGCGTTGCTGGATCTCATCCTGCACCGCATAAATCAAACCCAGCATGCTGAGGGTTTTCAATATCGTGGTGCCGACAAACCAGATCAAATATAACTCGGGGCCCAGCGTTACCGCGCTCAGCAGGTTAAAACTTCCGCGCAAAACCAGGGTAATGCCCAACAGGCGATAGCGGTTTTTATTCCTGATCAGGCGTTGGCCGCACCACAACATCATCACGCCCAATATGGCGGCGCTGCCGGGAGCGATAATATCCGGATTACCAAACCAGAGGGCGCCGGATATCGCCGCAATCAATATACCAACTGGTAATATCCAGCGTATTTGATAGCGATATAACTCGCCCAGGAAAAACTTGGTGCCGCTCCAATAACCTATCAGACCGGCGCTCAGCAATACGGCGCACAGTTGAATACGCAGGGATTCGGACAATACCCTGTCGCCGATGAACCAGACAATTATTCCGCTCATGACCGACAATTGCCCCAGCCCCCAGAACAGGGCGTGCTTTTCCTTGCGCTGCATCAGCCAAAGGAAAATAAGCAATGTACTCAGAATAGCGTCCGCCGCAAAAGCGGCCGCTACTGCGGAGAGATGGGCGTAATTACTGAGGTCCGTGCTCATATATATCGGCCGTCTTCTGGCCCGGAATCCTGAAGAACTGTTTTGAGGTAACTATCTCCATTGTATGCCGAACGGCTGCGCTGGCGGTATCTCGGGCCGGATACAGTGTTGCCGATTGGCACAATGCGCCCGTCCATCCGAAAAAGCCCCGGGAACCATGTTTTTTATGCCAAAAATTGGCACGTACCAGCCAGTTTTGAGCTTGGATTGAGCACCAGGCGCAGCGCGCGGACAGGCGCTGGCGGCCACACTTGATCCATCAGCCTTATTGCCGATCTATTCCCAGCCATCAAACGAACAAGGAAATAGCCAGGCCCCACATGACCAGTGCAATCACGCCGTCCAATATCTGCCAGGCACGCGGCTGGGCAAATACCGGGGTTAAATAACGGGCACCCAATCCCAGGCTGCCAAACCATAATAAAGAAGCGAGCATGGCGCCCAAGGCGAAATACCAGCGCCCATTTCCTGCTTGCTGCCCGCCTATCGAACCGAGCAGCACGACGGTATCCAGATATACATGGGGATTCAATAAACTGAATGCCAGCATGGCGGCGATAACCGTGCGGCGATCGCCGACCGACGCGCTATCGCCGGCCGCCATGGCGCCGGGATTCAACGCCGACCGGGCCGCCCGCAATCCATACCAGAATAAGAATCCGGCGCCGGCGATCTTAATCCAGAATAAAAGCGCCGGCGCTTGCGTAATCAGCTGGCCCATGCCGGCCACGCCCGCAGCGATTAGCACCACATCGCAGATGACGCAAATGGCAATGCAGCTCAATACGAATTCGCGTTTCAACGCCTGCCTCAGCAAATAAGCGTTTTGCGAACCGATAGCGACGATCAGGCTGCCTCCCAGACCGATTCCCTTTAAAAAAGCAGTGGCTTCCATATTCTTCTCCTTGAACGATGGCGACAGCTTACCCAGCACGCAAAGATAAGTATAATTAATATTATTGACCAAATATTAGAGCGGCTAATGAAGCAGATAGACTATCGCGGCCTGGCGGCGCTGGACGCCGTCATCGACCATGGCAGCTTTGACAAGGCGGCCCTGGCCTTGTCGATCACCCAATCGGCCGTCTCGCAGCGGATACGCATGCTTGAAAACAGCGCCGGCGAATTGCTGATCGTGCGCAGCCAGCCGCCGGTGCCGACCGAGGCCGGCCAGCGCCTGATCGCCCATTACCGCCAGGTGCGCCTGCTGGAGGCGGCGCTGCTCCACCGGCCGGATTCGGGCCAGGCGCGGCCGGAGATCGCCATCGCCGTCAACGCCGACAGCGCCGCGACCTGGGTGCAGGAAGCGGTAACGCCGCTGATGCACGGCGGCCAGTGCCTGCTCCACATCCGCCTGGACGACCAGGACCACACGCTGACCATGCTGCGGGAAGGCCGGGTCTTCGGCTGCGTGACCAGCGAATCGGCGCAAGTTGCCGGAACGACATCGACGCCGCTGGGCATCATGCGCTATCACTGCGTCGCCAGCCCGGCGTTTGTCCGGCGCTGGTTCCCGGACGGCATGACGGCCGCCGCCGTGCAACAGGCGCCGGCGCTGAATTTCGACCGCAAGGATGCTCTGCAAGAACGCTACATCGCCCGCCGCACCGGCTACGGCGGCCACTATCCCCACCATTCGCTGGCCAGTTCGGATGGCTTCGTACGGTTTATCGAGGCGGGTTTCGGCTACGGCATGGTGCCGTTCTTGCAATGCGAGCGGCAATTGAAGGCGGGAACGCTGGTGGAGATGACGCCGGGCGACACGCTGGAGGTGCCGCTGATCTGGCACCGCTGGGATATCCAGACGGCGCTGACGCGCGCTTTGTCGGACAATATGATCGCTACAGCGCGCAAATATCTACTTTGAGGCCCTATCGTCCATGGCCGCGAACTCTTGCCGGAGCCGCTGTTCCCACGCGGCCGGGTCGGGTTCATATACGGCCGCCGCCGTAGCCGCCACATGCTCCAGCGGCCCGCTGCGCTGGTAAAGCATCACATTGGTCCAGGCCAGGGTGCCGGCCGGGTAGCTGCACAACAACTTGAACGCCGGATGCTTCAAGGGATAGGTGGTCGTGCTGACCAGGGCGCCTTCCTGCATCTCGCGCGCCAGCTTGTCGCCCAGCGCGTCCATCAAGGGACCGAAACAGGTGCTGTACATGAACACCAGGCTGGCGCCGCGCACATCGACCCGGAACATATCGGCTTCGATCAAGGCGATGCGGGAGGCGAGATCGAGCAGATGATTGCCGTTCGCCGCGCCGCCAAACGGCAACCGCAGCGGCGTTGCCGGCGCCAGCGGCGACGGCAACGCCGCCAGCGACTGTTTTGCCAGCGCCAGCAAATTGTGCAAGCGCTGCACGGCCAGCGCATGCCGATAGCCGATCAACTCGACGCCTATGCAGCGCTGGAACGGAAACGCCAGCGCCGCCGACATCACCACCTTGCCCAGGCCACTACCCAGGTCGACCATCACGCCGCCGGGACGGATGACCGCGGCGATCGCATCGAAGTAGTTGTCCAGCTCATGGCGTTGCAGCTCACCGTAGATCAGGCCGCCGTCCTCCACCAGCCAGGCCCGCACTTCCGCGTCGCCGATCTGCTCCAGCGGACGAAAACCGGGCGGCGGCGCAGTACGCGGCAGCATTCCCTGCGGCAGCAAGCCGGCCGGCAAGGTGCCGATGATCGCGCTCACGTGCGGACGCAAGCGCTGCACCAGGTAATCGCGGCGCGACTTGTCTTCCAGGCAGGCGCGCAGCGCGTAGCCGACTTCGATAAATCTGAGAAACGGGGAGTCGGGCCTCAGCTCCAGCGGCGGCCGCACATGCTGTTCGCCGCCCTGTATGCTTTGAAACAAGGTCTCGAACACATCATCGGGATGCCGGATGGCGGCGACCGGCCGGCTCGCCGCATCGTCATGGGTGCGAAAAACCGGCGCGTTCTGCATGGCTATGCGGCTCAGGCGCGCAGCGCCGACAGCATCTGGTCGACGCTGTCATGGGCGGCTTGCCAGCCGGAGCTGGCGAGCACCGGCGCGCAGACCGGACAGGCCTCGAAGGGATTGCAGTCGTGCGGCAGCTCCTGGTAGAACTTGCCCACCACCGACTTGCCGACATACGAATCGACCGACAGCGGCTTGGCCTTCGGCGCCACCGAGGCCTTGGCCGGCAAGAAATCGGCGCCGCCGGGCGCCAGCCAGCGCTCGAAGGGTTCGGTCGGCTTACCGTCGGGAACGTACCACGCCTTGCGCTCGCCATTCCAGCGCGCGCCCAGGGCCTTGGCTTCGTCTTTTTCCGCAAACGGAACTTTTAAAAACATCATCGTCGCTACTCCGCGAATGGAAGCTGTCATTTTACATGCAGCTCCGGTTGACTGCACCGCCCTTCGCCGATATAGTTGCCAAAAGCAAGCATCAGGAGAAGCCCATGACTCAGGACATGCAACAGCAAGCCGACATCGTGCGGCAATTCAACCGCTACTACACCGTACACCTGGGCCTGCTGCGCGGGCGCTACCTGGACACGGACTATTCGCTCAGCGAAGGCCGCGTCATGTACGAATTGTCGCTGAGTCCCGGCTGCACCGCCAACCATCTGCGCAACAAGCTGGACCTGGACGCCGGCTACATGAGCCGCCTGGTGCGTTCGCTCGGCGAGCGCGGCCTGATCAACGGCGTGCGCTCGGAGCAGGACAAGCGCGCCACCCTGCTGAGCCTGACCGACGCGGGCCAGGCCGTCATCGCCGACATCAACCATCGCGCCTCGGCGGAAACGGTGCGCATGCTGGGCCAGCTGGGCGCAGCGCAGCGCACGGAATTGCTGGAGGCGATGCGCAAGGTGCAGCACATCCTGTCGACGCCGGCCACGCGGGTGGTGCGCGCCACCGCCGCCCAGCTCGACGATGCGCGCCATCTGCTGCACGAGTATTTCGACGTCATCAAGGTCGTGCTGCGCGACGACGACGAGGCCATCCGCGCCTTCCTCGACGACGCCAGCTCGGCCATGTGGATCGCCTACATGGACGGCGAAGCGGTCGCCTGCGTGGCGATGCGCGCGCTGGCGGAAGTGGCCGGCGCGACCGAGTGCAAGCGCCTGTACGTGGCCGAACGCTTCCGCCGGCGCGGCCTGGCCGAAGCGCTGATGCAGGCGCTGGAAAGCCACGCCGCGCAAGCCGGCTACGACGCCGTCTACCTCGACACCAAGGACGACCTGCACGCGGCGATCCGGCTGTACGAACAGCTGGGCTATGAACGCTGCGAACGCTACAACGACAATCCGCAGGCAACCATCTTCATGCGCAAACGGATAAAGTGATGGCGCGGTGTCGTCTGTGAGAAAATCCGGCTTTGGAATTTACGAGCTACAACCATGCCCATCATCGAACCTGTCACCCTGACGCTGGCCGAACTGGCCAGCCGCTGGAACAAGACCACCAGCGAGCTACTCGAACAGGGCCTGCCGATGTATTTCTACTTCGACGGGCTGGTGTTCGACTTCAGCGACAAATGGCACCGCGCCAACGGCGACGTGAAGGAACAACAGGATCTGGAAGCGCATCAACTGCGCCTGTCCACGGTCGACCTGGACCTGCAACGGCAAGGGCTGCACAAACGCGGCCTGTTGAAGCTGACGCAATGGGAAGACGCGCTCAGCGACGACGAGCTGCGCAAGCTGCAAGCCGAGTCCGACCGTCTGCACAAGGATGTCGAACGCCTGACGGCGCTGCTGAAAGAGCGCAACGAAGAGCGCCAGCGCCACGTCCGCAACGGCCTGCTGCGCGCCGCCCCGCGCACCTTGCGCGACATCGCCCAGCACGGCGAGACCAGGTTCCCGCAGTTCGCCTTCATGCCAAATTCGCCAGGCGCCAACGAGAAGATCGCCGCCGGCGCCGTGGCGGCGCTGGAAGATGGCTTCCCGGTCAAGACGCTGCTGGCCGAGGCCGATCTGGTGATCGCGATGGTCGATGTGCGGGCGGCCGAAGCCGCCACCAAAACCTGAGCGACAGCAAACTGGACTGCAAACCCGAAGCTGAACTACTATTGGTTATTTCACCTCCGGGAGTTGTGTATGAAATCCAGGCTTGCCATGTTGCTGCTGGTGTTGAGCGCGACCGTCTCCGCGCAGGATGCGGAACCCGTGGCGGCTGCGCCCGCCGCAGCAGCCGCCGCGCCGGCGCTCGGCAAGGAGCGCGCCGCCGACCTGCTGGCCCATGAGCGCGTGCTCAAGGCCGACACCCAGGTCAGCAAAACGGCGCAGGTCGTCATCAAGGGCAAGAACGTTCCCTACAAAGTAACGGCCGGTACCCAGCCGGTGTGGGACAAGGATGGCAAGGTGATCGCGTCGCTGTTCTACACCTACTACCAGCGCACCGACGTGGCCGACAAGAGCCGGCGCCCGCTGGTGCTGTCGTTTAACGGCGGGCCCGGTTCGGCATCGGTGTGGATGCACATCGCCTACACCGGCCCCAAACTGCTGAACCTCGACGCCGAAGGCTATCCGACCCAGCCGTACGGCGTGCACGACAATGCGCACTCCATCCTCGACGTCGCCGATATCGTTTATATCGATCCGGTCAACACCGGCTTTTCGCGCGTGTTGGACGGCAAGAACGACCGCGCCCGCTTCTTCGGCGTCAATGCCGATATCGCCTATCTGGCGGAATGGGTCAGCACCTTCGTGTCGCGCGAAGGCCGCTGGACCTCGCCCAAGTATCTGATCGGCGAAAGCTACGGCACCTCGCGCGTGGCCGGCCTGGCGCTGGAACTGCAAAACGCGCAGTGGATGTATCTGAACGGTGTGGTGCTGGTGTCGCCAACCGAGCTGGGCCTGAAGCGCGAAGGCGCGGTGGGCGAGGCGCTGGCGCTGCCGTATTTCGCCGCCACCGCCTGGTACCAGAAAGTGCTGCCGGCGGACCTGCAAGGCCGCGACCTGAAAGACGTGCTGCCGGAAGTCGAAGCCTTCACCGTCGACGAACTGCTGCCGGCGCTGGCCAAGGGCGGCTTCCTCGATCCGCAGAAAAAAGCCCAGATCGCCGCGAAGATGGCGCGCTACTCGGGGCTGTCCGAGACTTTCCTGCTGCAGCACAATCTGGTGGTGCCGCCCGAGCACTTCTGGAAGGAGTTGCTGCGCGCGCAGGGCAAGACCGTCGGCCGCCTCGACTCGCGCTACCTGGGCATCGACAAGAGCGACAGCGGCAACGCGCCCGACTACAACGCCGAGCTCAGTTCGTGGCTGCATTCGTTCACGCCGGCCATCAACCAGTACCTGCGCAACGAGCTTCAGTTCAAGACCGACCTCAAGTACGCGCTGTTCGGCGACGTCCATCCATGGGATTTCAAGAACGAAAAAACCGGCGACAATCTGCGCCTGGCGATGGCCGCCAATCCGTATCTGAAGGTGATGATACAGTCCGGCTACTACGACGGCGCCTGCACCTACTTCGACGCCAAGTACACCATGTGGCAGCTCGATCCTAGCGGCAAGATGAAGGACCGCCTGCGCTTTGAAGGCTACCGCAGCGGCCACATGATGTATCTGCGTTCGGAAGACCTGGCCACGTCCAACGAAGACCTGCGCGACTTCATCCGCAAGGCGACGCCGGCGCCGAACGCGCCGGCCAGGTATTGAGCGCCGATGAGGCTGGCCCAGCTGTCGGCGAGCTCAAGCTGGTTAGAGCAACGCCGCCAGTTAAACCACGGCGGCGATGTACGACTCGGGCCGCCGCGCCAGCAGCTGGGACAGCCGTTGAAGACCCGCCTGTAAGCGCCCACGGTCCTTGATGCCGCCCAACGAGATTCGAATTGCATTCACGGATACGCTGCCGGTGGCGAAGGCCTGCGCCGGCGTGACTGCGATGCCCTCGCTGTCGGCTGCCCGCGCCAGCTGCGACGGGTTCCAGTACGCCGGCAGCTCGATCCATACATGCAGGCCGTCGCCGGCGCCGCTGTAGCGCCCCGCCAGAATATCGCCGGCCATCCGGTGGCGCAGGCGCGCCTCGTTGCGTACGCCTTGCAGCAATCCGTTGGCGGAACCGTCGAGTATCCACTGAGTGGCCAGTGCCGCCGTCAGAGGAGCGACCATCAGCGCAAACGATCTGAGTGCGGCCAGGAAACGTTCTCGTTCGTGCCGGTCGCGGATGAGCACGAAGGCGACACGCAAGCCGGGCGTCAGGCATTTCGACAGGGTGGAGATGTAGGTCACCTGCTCCGGGGCAAACGTGGCAATCGGTGGCGGCGGGGCATCGGCAAGCAGCCAGTAAGGATCGTCCTCGACGATGCGTACACGGCGGCGCTGGGCGATGCTGGCGAGCTCCTTGCGCCGGTGTTCCGGCATGGTGGTGGCGGTCGGATTCTGTAATGTCGGATTGAGATAGACCAACCCGGGCTTGTGCTGGCGGCACGCTTCCTCCAGCATCTCAGGCAACATCCCGTGCTGGTCCGCTGCCACCGCAATGATGCGCCGGCCGAATTGGGTCGCCGCGGCACGCACGCCGGGATAAGTCGTAGGCTCCGCCAGGATGATATCGCCAGGCTGCGTCAGCGCAAGGATCAATGCGGCGATCGCCGCTTGCGCGCCCGGACAGACAAGCAGCTGTCGGGCATCCAGGTGTCCAAACATCGGTTCCAGCCATTGGGCGCCAGCCTTGCGGTCGGAGTCGCTGCCCCCGCCCAGGTGGTAGGTCATCAGCAATTCGTTATCTGCCCTCATCAGTACTTGCGACAGACCTTGCTTCAACATGTCGTCGAAGTCCACGCCATCGGGCGGTGGCGGGGTATTCATGCTCAGGTCGAGGAGCGAGGTCAATTCGACTTTCGGCGCCGTGACATACGTGCCCCGGGCGCCGCGCCCCTCCAGCAAGTTGCGGCGTCTGGCTTCGTCGTAGGCGCGCGTGATCGTCGTCAGGTCGACGTCCAGCTGAGCTGCCAACTGGCGCTGCGGAGGTAGACGGTCGCCCGGTTTCAGCGCCCCGTCTGCCAGCGCCGCCTGCAACGCATCCGCAATCTGCAAAAAACGTGGCCCTTTATTCCCGGCCAATCGCGGCAGCCAGATTGGAGCATTTTCATCTTGCATGGTTTTCAACTGGGACAGTTTGTCTCAATGTATGGAAATTGCTTTTTGGTAGTATGCATCAGAGCGTACAGCAGCACCATCTTTGCATGGCAGTCGCCGACGTTTGCTCCGCTCTCAGCCAGGAAATACTCAAAATGATGGATTGGATCCCTATAGTCTTCGTTGCATTCAAGGCTCTCGTGCTCGGCACGGGCATGTTCTTCGCCATCAAGTGGCATTACGATCAAGGGAAAAAGGGGAAGGAGAATGAGATGCGCGCGGTGCTACGCGCGGGCGGCAAGGTGGCCGCAGTCTTCGGCTTGGCGCTCCTGGGCCTGGGGCTCGTCACCTTCGTCCTGATCAGGATGCTCGGTATGGACTTGAGCGTCCCATAGCGTGTTTATCTTTTCCCGCGTTTAGGCTTTTTATTTTCGCTTGGAAACAGACCGCGAATAACGCCTAAGAAGGCCGCTAGGACATTGACCGTGACGCCGGTTATCAACGCAAACAAAAGTTGGTCGCTGATGACCTGTTTGCCTGAAAAGCTGCCCAGACAGCGTTGCCAGCGACGAGCGCAAATAAAAACGTAATACTATCCCAAGCTAATCCGTAAGCCTTGCCCGCATATTGTTGTCGCATATCGCGATTGGCTTGGGAGTCTTGCACATCCTCCTCAATATACTTTTCAGAGTATCGCTTCTTGTTCGGTGGCGGCACATCCTCATCCGATGGCACCTCCACCTGCTTGGCGAGCTCAGCTTGAGTGGGTGCTCCAGCAGGTATAGCTCCAATTTTTGACGGCTTGCGAGTACGTTTGGGCTTTGACTGAAGAGGCTCGCATGCGGCCTCCTCCGTGGTTGGAGTTGAGTGCAGAGGAACCGGTGTTTCTTCAGACACCGATTGCGGCTCACTCATTTTCGGCTAGATCCGATTGGAAATGAGGGGAATGGAGAATACACTGCTTCATTGACTCGTTTTCGATGGCACCGCCATCATCTGGACCTGATACGCACCAAGCCGAATCTGCGGCATGGGTCATTGCAGACAGTTGCGCTCCAGAATAATCACCATATACACGAATAATCTCGTCGATGAGACTCCAAGTATCTTCATCGTCGTCCCCCACGATAGTGCGCACACGAGTATAGGCGCCGTCTCGCATCGCCAGATGCCCCCCATAAGTCCCAATAGGCTGGGCACCGTATTCCTTAAATTCATAATAGAGCGACGGAATTACTGGACCGTATGTCCAACGATGGAAGGTGTCATCGATAAGAGGCTCGTCATTGCGAACTAAGTGCCATGACTGAAGGTAATAAAGTAACTTCTGCAGCTTCATCGGAGTGAGATTCCGAATCTTGCCTTCTTTCGCTCGTTTGACGAAGGCATTAGCAACGCTCATTGCTGAATATGCCATAGCTCCTCCCCAAGAATGCGTAAGAAATAACACCTGTATTTACATATAGTGCCACAAATCCGGCCTATCAGCACTGTATATATGCACAGTATTAATTTTTGACTTTGTGGATTTACCTACATGGCGCCTACAGGGAGTCTCGAAACAAAAAACCTAGCCAGGGAAGACTGGGCTAAGTGTTTGATTTTATTGGTGGGCCTCCCGTGAGTCGAACACGGCACCAACGGATTATGAGTCCGCTGCTCTAACCAAGCATGAGCTAGAGGCCCAGGGTCTTGCTTTGCGCTGGCGGCCTGGCAGCCCCTCTAACGCGCGCTCGTTTTTAAAACGAACTCGCGAGGATAAGGGCTAGCCCGGCCACTAGTCAAGTCTTAGTTGCCTTCCAAGAAGCTTTTCAGCTTGTCCGAACGCGATGGGTGGCGCAGCTTGCGCAGCGCCTTGGCTTCGATCTGACGTATGCGCTCGCGCGTCACGTCAAACTGCTTGCCCACTTCTTCCAGGGTGTGGTCGGTCGACATTTCGATACCGAAACGCATCCGCAGCACCTTGGCTTCGCGCGGGGTCAGCGAGTCCAGCACGTCCTTGACCACGCCGCGCATCGACGCGTGCAGCGCGGCGTCCGACGGCGCCAGCGTGTTGTTGTCCTCGATGAAGTCGCCCAGGTGCGAATCGTCGTCGTCGCCGATCGGCGTCTCCATCGAAATCGGTTCCTTGGCGATCTTCATGATCTTGCGGATCTTGTCCTCGGGCATCTCCATCTTGATGGCCAGCGTTGCCGGGTCCGGCTCGGCGCCGGTTTCCTGCAGAATCTGGCGGGAAATCCGGTTCATCTTGTTGATGGTTTCGATCATGTGCACCGGAATCCGGATGGTGCGCGCCTGGTCGGCGATCGAACGGGTGATGGCCTGGCGTATCCACCACGTCGCATAGGTCGAGAACTTGTAGCCGCGGCGGTATTCGAACTTGTCCACCGCCTTCATCAGGCCGATGTTGCCCTCCTGGATCAGGTCGAGGAATTGCAGGCCGCGGTTGGTGTATTTCTTGGCGATCGAAATCACCAGGCGCAAGTTGGCCTCGGTCATTTCGCGCTTGGCCTTGCGCGCCTTCATTTCACCGGCCGCCATCTGGCGGTTGATGTTGCGCAGGTCCGGCAGCGGCAGCACGACGCGCGCTTGCAGGTCGATCAGGCGCTGCTGCAGTTCCTTGATGGTCGGGATGTTGCGGCCCAGGATGGCGCTGTAGGCGTGCCCTGCGGCCACTTCGCCGTCCACCCATTCCAGATTGGTTTCGTTGCCCGGGAAGACCTTGATGAAGTGGGCGCGCGGCATGCCGCACTTGTTCACGGCCACGTCCAGGATCTGCTTCTCGATGTGGCGCACTTCGTCGACCTGGCCGCGCAAGGTGTCGCACAGCTTCTCGACCACCTTGGCGGTGAAGCGGATGCCCAGCAGCTCGTACGAGATCGCTTCCTGCGCCTTGACGTAGGCCTTGGAATTGTAGCCCTCCTTCTCGAAGGCGCGGCGCATCTTGTCGAATTGCAGGGAGATGACGTCGAATTTTTCCAGCGCGGCGTTTTTCAACGCTTCCAGCTGCTCGGCCGAGAAACCGGCGGCGCCAGACGCGCTCGCTTCTTCCTCTTCCTCTTCTTCCTCTTCTTCCTCTTCCTCTTCTTCCTCGTCCTCTTCGGCCGGCGCGGCCGCCGCTACCGGCGCGGCCACGTCGTCGCTGTCGTCGACCAGGCCGTCGACGATTTCGTCGATCTTGATTTCATCGGCGCGGATGCGGTTGGAGGCGGCGATGATCTCGGCAATCGTCACCGGGCAGGCGGAGATCGCCTGTATCATGTCTTTCAAGCCGTCTTCGATGCGCTTGGCGATCTCGATCTCGCCTTCGCGGGTCAGCAGCTCGACCGAACCCATCTCGCGCATATACATGCGCACCGGGTCGGTGGTGCGGCCGAAATCGGAATCGACGGTCGACAGCGCCGCTTCGGCGGCCGCCTCGGCTTCGTCGTCGCTGGTGACGGTGGCGACGTTGTCCGACAGCAGCAGGGTCTCGGCGTCCGGCGCGTGCTCGTAGACGGCGATGCCCATGTCGTTGAAGGTGCCGATAATGCCCTCGATCGCTTCCGGATCGACGATATTTTCTGGCAGGTGGTCATTGATCTCGGCATACGTGAGGAAGCCACGTTCCTTGCCGAACTTGATCAGGGTCTTGAGTTTCTGCCGGCGGCGCTCGAGTTCTTCCTCGGTGGCTTCCGTGTCCGACGAGAAAGCGTCCTTCAGCAGCGCCTTTTCCTTGGCCTTGCGGTCCTTGGCCTTGGCCTTGTCGACCGCCTTCAGTTCGGCGCGTTCGACCGCGTTCAGCGCGGCGACTTCGTCGTTTTCCGGCTGGAATTCTTTCGGCTTGCGCCCGCGCCGGCCCGGCACTTTGACCGACGGCAGCACGTAGCCCGAGGTATCGATGGCAGCGAGCGTGGCCGCGTCGGTGGTCTGGCTGACCACTGGCGGGTTGCTGGCGACACGCGTTTCCGACTTATCCGCTGTCTTGGCGGATTTTGCGGTCACTTTGCTCGGCTTTGCAGCCGCTTGGGATTCAGGTTTCTTGATTGGCACAGGCGCTTTCGATTACACAACGACTTGCTTATTTAGGATAAAGTTTCTTGCGGCCCTAGCGGGCCTACGTCTTCGAACATGCCGACCGCACAAGTCCGACAATACTACGACTTACTTACACCTGGTCGGGCCGACCGGCCTCAACAGAACTCCACCCTCTCATGGCGGAAATTCTACTGCATCAGACACATGCGTGGGGGCAAGAAACCATGACCAGGTTGGAAAACGAACGGAACGCTCGCTATACAGCGCCGCCGTAGCGCGCTGACTCAACCAAAGCTGGCCCTGGCCGCCGACACCCGTCTTTCCATGCCGATCAAGAGCCTAACTTACTGAAAACAAACACACTCTGAACTGAAAAACGATGCCAAAACATACAACACTTAGCGTTTTATTATAGCACGTCACTTTTCAATTTCCAGAGGGCAGAAGCCACTTCCAAGCACCGCAACCATGACAGAAACATTACTATACAAAACGACCTGCAACATTATCGGTTAGCCAACTCCGCCTGCGCCTCGCGCAACAGTTGATCTTGCTGCGCCGTCAACTCGCGGTAGCGCACACCGATCTCGTCGGACGACAGGCCGGCCGCGAACAACTGGCTCAACTCCTGCTTCAAGGCGTCGTTCTTCACCTGGCGGATCGCGCCGCGCAGGAACAGCCGCACCGCGTCGAAGTCCGATTCCGGCTCCTTGACGATCTCGCCGATGATGCCGTCGTACTCGTCGCCCTGCGACTTCAGGTGCTGGGCGAAGGCGGCGAAACTGCCGTGCGGCCCCAGCGACTGGGCCGATGCCACCAGCTGCGCCAGCCGCTCGGCCGGATCGGCGCCGAAGTACTGAAACGCCGCCAGCGCCGACTCGTCGATGTCCAGCGCCAGCGGCGGATGGGCCACCAGCAGCCGCACGATCTGCAATTCCAGCCCGACCGGCACCGGCCGCCCGGTGCGCGGCGGCGCCTGGCGGGCGATGGCGACCGGCTTGGCCAGCTCGAACAGCGCCTCGATCTCGGACGGCGTGGTTTGCGTCAGCTGCGCCAGGCCGCGCACGATCTGCAGGCGCAACGCCGTCGGCGTCATCGACTGCAACATCGGCTTGGCGTCGAACTGCGCGCGCGCCCGGCCCTCAGGACTCTGCAAATCATGCTCGCCGACCGCTTCCTTGACCAGGAACTGCGACAGCGGCATCGCCTCGTGGATCTCCTGTTCGAACGCTTCCTTGCCGTAGGCGCGCACGTAGCTGTCCGGGTCGTGCTCGGTCGGCAGGAACAGGAATTTGATGGTCTTGTTGTCCGTCACGTGCGGCAGACAGGCTTCCAGCGCGCGCCGGGCGGCGCGGCGGCCGGCCTTGTCGCCGTCGAAACTGAAAATCACCGTGTCGGTTTGACGCAACAATTTCTGTACATGGTTGGTGGTGCAGGCGGTGCCCAGGGTCGCGACGGCTTGCGGGAAGCCCATCTGCGCCAGCGCCACCACATCCATATAGCCTTCCGTCACCAGCACATACCCCGCATCGCGGATCGCCTGGCGCGCTTCGAACAAGCCATACAGCTCGAATCCCTTCGAAAATAAAGGCGTTTCGGGAGAATTCAAGTACTTCGGTTCACCGTGGTCGAGGACCCGGCCGCCAAAGGCGATGACCTGGCCCTTGGTGTTTTTGATGGGAAACATCACGCGCTCGCGGAAGCGGTCGTAGCGTTTGCGGTTGCCGCCGTCCTCGTCCACCTTGTCGATCACCAGGCCGGCCTCGGCCAGCGCCACGACCTCGTAGTCGGGGAAGATCGAGCGCAGGTTGTCCCAGCCGGCCGGCGCGTAGCCGAGGCCGAAGCGGGCGGCGATCTCGCCGGTCAGGCCGCGGTTCTTCAGGTAGGCGATGGCGTCGGCGGCGCCGCGCAGCTGGGCGCGGTAAAAGTCGCTGGCGCGCGTCATCGCCTCGGTCAACGCCAGGCTTTGCGCGGCCATTTGCGCGCGCTGGGCCGGCGGTATCTTGTCGTCCTGCTCGGGCACCACCATGCCGACGTTTTGCGCCAGGTCCTTGACGGCGTCGACAAAGCCCATGCCGGAATATTCGATCAGGAAGCCGATCGAGGTGCCGTGGGCGCCGCAGCCGAAGCAATGGTAGAACTGCTTGGTCGGGCTGACCGTGAAACTGGGCGACTTTTCGTTGTGGAACGGGCACAGGCCCATGAAGTTCGCGCCGCCTTTTTTCAGCTGCACATAACGTCCGACCACGTCGACGATGTCGACCCGGTTCAGCAAATCAGAAATAAAGGATTGTGGGATCACAGGGCTATGCGGTCTTGTTATGGATCAGACTATACCGCCGCGACTATCCGGTTTTGATACGGATCAAGCTGCGGCGGAGGGAGCTACCGGGGCATTATGCCGGGGTCAGCGCTTTCTTGACCAGCGCGGACACCACCGTCATGTCGGCGCGGCCAGCCAGCTTGGGCTTGACGATGGCCATGACCTTGCCCATGTCCTGCGGACCGGCGGCGCCCGAGGCGGCGACGGCGGCGGTCACTTCGGCGGCGATTTCCTCGTCGGACAGGCCGGCGGGCATGTAGGCGGTCAGCACCACCAGTTCGGCTTTTTCGATGTCGGCCAGGTCGGCGCGGCCGCCGGCTTCGAACTGGGTGATCGAATCCTTGCGCTGCTTGATCATCTTTTCCACGATGGCCACGGTCTGGTCGTCGTTGACTTCGATGCGCTCGTCCACTTCCTTGCGCTTGATTTCCGCCAGGATCAGGCGGATGGTCGACAGGCGGCCGGCTTCCTTGGCGCGCATGGCGTTTTTCATGTCTTCGGTGATTTGTTCTCTCAAGCCCATGGAATTTCCTTCAAAAAATTGTTGGAGTAAAAATGCGAAAACCCGCCGCGGCGAACCGGGGCGGGTATTCTCTTAGATGCAGCAAGAAGCAACCCGAGGCGTGAGCGCCATACTACCGGGTTGAATCTGCAAGCGCAGTCTTAGAAGAGTTTTTCGGCAGTTGCTGGCTGCGGATGCGCTTGTAATGACGCTTTACTGCAGCTGCCAGCTTGCGCTTGCGCTCAGCCGTTGGCTTTTCGTAGAACTCGCGTGCGCGCAGTTCGGTCAGCAGACCGGTTTTTTCGATGGTGCGTTTGAAGCGACGCATTGCGACTTCGAACGGCTCGTTTTCTTTAAGGCGAATAGTGGTCATGTAAAAATTCAAACCGTTTGAGGTTATAGGGAGAAAGAGACTATAGCAGCTTTTGCAGGAAAATGGAAGACGCCTGGCCATCTGAACGGCCAACCGCAAGGCTTTGACTGCAAAAACAACGCGGCGTATGGTGCAATCTTTCAGGAACTTCAACGATTGCGTGACGCCACTAACTTCCAGAGAACAATAGTATATCAGACTGCTTGCCCCGCCGCCACACCGGACGCCCACGCCCACTGGAAATTGTAGCCGCCCAGCCAACCGGTGACATCGACCGCCTCGCCGATGAAGTACAAGCCCGGCACTTTGTTGGCCATCATGCTCTGCTGCGACAACTCGCGGGTGTCGACGCCGCCGCGCGTGACTTCGGCCTTTTTGTAGCCTTCCGAGCCGTTCGGCGTGATGGTCCACTGATTGACGGCCGCGCCCAGCTTGCGCAGCTGCGCATCGGGCAGGTCGGCCAGGCGCGCGTCGAGCGCGTAGCCGTGCGCCAGCAGCAAGCCTTCCGCCAGGCGCGCCGGCAGCCACTGCGACAGCACGTTGCCGAGCTGCTTCTTGATCGTGCCCTTGCCTTCGATCAGCGTGGCGGCCAGGTCCAGCTCGGGGATCAGGTTGATGACGATAGGCGTGCCGGGCGTCCAGTACGAGGAAATCTGCAGGATCGCCGGGCCGGACAGGCCGCGGTGGGTGAACAGCAGGTCTTCGCGGAAGCGGCCGCCGGTCGGGTTGCGGCCCTTGAAGGAGCCGGTTTCCACATCCACTTCCAGCGCGATGCCAGCCATTTCCACGAACGGCGCCCATTGCTGCGGATCGAAGGTCAGCGGCACCAGCGCCGGGCGCGGCTCGACCATGCGCAGCGCGAACTGCTCGGCGATGCGGTAGCCGAAGTCGGTCGCGCCAATCTTGGCGATCGACAGGCCGCCGGTGGCGATGACCACGCTGTCGGCTTCAATTTCGCCGCTGTCGGTTTGCAGGACGAAGCCGCCGCCGTCCGCCTGCGCCAGGCTGCCGACCCTGCACGGCATGCGCCAGTGCACGTCGCCGCCCGAGCATTCGTCTTTCAGCATGTCGATGATCTGCTCGGCGGAGTCGTCGCAGAACAGCTGGCCGCGATGCTTCTCGTGGTAGCCGATGCGGTGCTTCTTCACCAGCGCGACGAAGTCGGCCGGGGTGTAGCGCGACAAGGCGCTCTTGCAGAAGTGCGGATTCTCGGACAGGAAGTTGGCCGGACCAGCGTTGATATTGGTGAAGTTGCAGCGGCCGCCGCCGGAGATGCGGATTTTTTCCGCCAGCTTGGTGGCGTGGTCGATCAGCACCACGCGCTTGCCGCGCTGGGCCGCCGTGGCCGCACACATCATGCCGGCCGCGCCCGCGCCGATTACCGCTACATCAAACTTTGCCATGTTATTTCCAATCAGAGTGAGTACTCTGTCATTCCCGCGAAGGCGGGAATCTATACTTTGCTTGAAGGCAAGCGATCTATGGATTCCCGCCTGCGCGGGAATGACAGGGGCGAGATTGTACTTGAACTCCCGCCGCCCTACTCGATCGGCTCGCTCACCCGCTGGCGCGACTGCAGCGTGCGCGACACCAACATACACTGCGCCACCTGCTCGGCGATCGACGGCGGCACCGGCACGTCGCCGTCCAGCACCGACTGTATCCAGGCCGCCGTGGTGGCCGCGTCCTTGTCTTCCGGCAGCAGCGGCAATTCGCCCACCGAGGTCTGCTTGGGCACCAGCGTGGTGCGCAGGCCGCCGTGGAACCAGTCGATCTGCTGCGCCTTGTTGGCGTTGGCCACCGTCTCGCCCTCGGTGCCGCGCATCAGGAAGGCGTCGCCGCGCTCCGGCAGGGCCGCCGTGGTGAAATATTCGCCCAGCATTTCCAGGTACTCCGGATGGGTGTAGGACACCAGCCGCAGCGCCGGTCCGGCGAACGGCTGCATGATCTTGACCAGGGTATGGGTCGAATTGCGCACGCCCAGCCGGCGCCGCAGCGACAACAGGTAAGCCAGCTTGGGCGCCAGCACGTCGATGGTGATGAAGGCCGGATGCCCCTGCGACATGGCCTCCTCCGCCTCCGAGCGATGCCGTGCGGCCGGCAGCCCCAGCGCCTCGAACACCTCGGCCGTGGCGACGCGGCCGGCGTCGTGCGCCACGCCGTGCACCAGCACCGGCACGCCTTCGCGCGCCAGCAGCAGCGCCAGCAGCGGCGTCAGGTTGGCCATCTTGCGGGCGCCGTTGTAGGTCGGGATGCAGACCGGGGCGAACTGGCCCGGCGGCGCGCTGAGCGGTTCAAAGGCGGCCTCGGCCGCGTCGAGGAAGCCGGCGATCTCCTCCACCGACTCGCCCTTGATGCGCATGGCCAGCAAGATGCCGCCCAGCTCCAGCTCGGAAACGCGGCCGTCCAGCATGGCTTGATACAGATCGTGGGCGTCGTCGCGGCTCATGCTGCGGGCGCCGTTTTTGCCGCGGCCTATTTCTTTGATGAAACGTGCGGCCGGGAATGGTTCGGTGGTATGTGTCGTCATGGCGTCAGCTTAAACCAGTCGACCGCATTTCGGCTACACTATCCCTCCCCTGCAATAAATATACGTAGAGAATCATGATCTCCCCAGATATCGAAAACATCAACGTCACCTCGTTCGCGCCGATGCCGTCGCCGGAAGCCTTGCACAGCAAGCTGCCACTGACCGACAGCGCCTCGGACACCGTGATGAAGGGCCGCGAGGCCCTGCGCAACATCATCGACCGCCAGGACAAGCGCCTGTTCGTGGTGGTCGGCCCATGCTCGATCCACGATCCGGTTGCCGGCCTGGATTACGCCCGCCGCCTGAAAGCCCTGCAAGCCGAAGTGGCCGACACCATGCTGCTGGTGATGCGCGTGTATTTCGAAAAGCCGCGCACCACCACCGGCTGGAAGGGTTATATCAACGATCCGGACATGGACGATTCCTTCCGCGTCGACGCCGGCATGGAGAAGGCGCGCCAGTTCCTGCTGGACGTGTGCGAGCTGGGCCTGCCGACCGCCACCGAGGCGCTCGACCCGATCTCGCCGCAATACCTGGGCGACCTGATCGCCTGGACCGCCATCGGCGCCCGCACCACCGAATCGCAGACCCACCGCGAAATGTCGTCCGGCCTGTCGACCCCGGTGGGCTTCAAGAACGGCACCGACGGCGACATCAGCATCGCCATCAACGCCATCCTGTCGTCGGCCCATCCGCACTCCTTCCTGGGCATCAACGCGCAGGGCAATGTGGCGATCGTGCGCACCCGCGGCAACGGCTACGGCCACGTGGTGCTGCGCGGCGGCGACGGCCGTCCGAACTACGATTCGGTGTCGATCGCGATCGCCGAGCAGGCGCTGGCCAAGGCCAAGCTGCCGGCCAACCTGGTGGTCGACTGCTCGCACGCCAACAGCTACAAGAAGCCGGAACTGCAACCGCTGGTGATGGCCGACGTCATCCACCAGATCGTGCAGGGCAACCAGTCGCTGGTGGGCGTGATGATCGAGTCCAACATCGTCGGCGGCAACCAGAAGATCCCGGCGGACTTGAGCGAGCTGAAGTACGGCTGCTCGGTCACCGACGGCTGCATCGACTGGGACACCACCGCACAGATGCTGCGCGACGCGCACAAGCAGCTGAAGCACCGCCCGTAATCCGCGTCGTTCCCGCGAAAGCGGGAATCCATAGACCGCATGCATCAGTCGCTCAGCATGGTTTCCCGCGTGCGCGGGAATGACAGGGCGTCAGCCGAAGGCCATCACTCGCGTGGCCACGCCGAACGCCCCCGCCAGCGCCGCTTCGGCCTGGCTGGCCGGGGCGCTCAGTTCATCGAGATCCAGATAGACCTTGCAGTCCTCCACCCTGACCGAGTAACGGCGCGCTGTGCTGTCGCGCGGCTCGGCGTCGCCGCATTCAAGCACCGCATGCACCTGCTCCTCGCCGGTACGGAACAGCGCCACGCCCGGCAATTCCTGCCAGGCCAGTCCGCGCGGCACCAGGCGCGCGCCGCTCATGGGCACATCCTTGAGTTTGCAAATCAGCTTCCATTGTCCGGACATCGCGCGCCTCCCTAGTCAACTTACCCTGGTTGTCTAAGCAAAACCGGTGCCACGCAAAACACCGGGAATCCTGACCGAACGGCAAAACTTCGCACTTCGCCAGTGCGCCGCCGAGCTGCCGTGGTGCATGCTTGCACGCACTTTCCATTACAATGGCGGATTCCCCTCTTCATTTGCGCACCCTTCATGATCGTTCTCGGCGTCGAATCCTCCTGTGACGAAACCGGCCTTGCGCTGTACGACACGCAACACGGCCTGTTGTCCCACGCCCTGTATTCGCAAGTGGCGATGCATGAAGAGTACGGCGGCGTGGTGCCGGAACTGGCCTCGCGCGACCACATCCGCCGCGCCATTCCGCTGCTGACGCAGACCCTGGAAGGCGCCGGCAAGACGCTGGCCGACATCGACGCCATCGCCTACACGCAGGGCCCCGGCCTGGCGGGCGCGCTGCTGGTCGGCTCCTCGGTGGCCTGCAGCCTGGGCCTGGCGCTGGACAAGCCGGTGCTGGGCGTGCACCACCTGGAAGGGCATTTGCTGTCGCCGCTGCTGGCCTCGCAGCCGCCGGAATTCCCCTTCATCGCGCTGCTGGTCTCGGGCGGCCACACGCAGCTGATGCGGGTGGACGGCGTCGGCCAGTACACGCTGCTGGGCGAAACCCTGGACGACGCGGCCGGCGAAGCCTTCGACAAGTCGGCCAAGCTGCTGGGCCTGGGCTATCCCGGCGGCCCGGCGATTTCGCGCCTGGCCGAGTTCGGCGACCCGACGGCCTACAAGCTGCCGCGCCCGATGCTGCACACCAAGGATTTCAATTTCAGCTTCTCCGGCCTGAAGACGGCGGTGCTGACGGTGGTGAAGAACCACGAGGAAAAAGTCATCGCCAATATCTGCGAGCAGGACAAGGCCAACATCGCGCGCGGCTTTGTCGACGCGATCGTCGACGTGCTGACGGCCAAGTGCATCGCCGCGCTCAAGCACACCGGCCTGAAGCGGCTGGTGATCGCCGGCGGCGTGGGCGCCAACTCGCAGCTGCGCGCTGCGCTGAACGAGGCGGCGGCCAAGAAGAAGTTCAAGGTCTACTACCCCGAACTGGAATTCTGCACGGACAACGGCGCGATGATCGCCTTCGCCGGGGCCATGCGCTTGATGATCAACCCGGACGCGGCGAAGAAAGACTACGCGTTCAACGTGCGGCCACGCTGGCCGCTGGACGACATCAAGGTCGTTTAGCCTTGCGCGAAGGCGACCGAGGCCAGCACGGCCAAGCCGGCCAGCGCCAGCAGGTATTTGATCTTGCCCTTGCCCAGGCGCACGCCGCGCGCGGCGATGCGCTCGCTGCGCAGACGGTGCTCGCCGGACGCCGATTCGTGAACCATATGGTTCGTCGTTTGTTGTTCAGTTGCGGTATTCATAACAGCCTCCATGTTTGTCGATCATCTTCCTTTCAGGAGGGCAATGCAATTGTCATGCCAACCATCTTGTCCAAAAGTGGCCTATACCATTTGATTCTAGGCCTTTTTGTGGCAAACACGCTACACGATACCGCTAGGCAAGCGCGGCCTGCTGCCCCGCCAGCCGCGGCGGCGCCCGCTCCGCCACAAAATCGATGAAGTGCCGCACCCGCAGCGGCATCAGGGTGCGCTGCTGGTAGTACATGAACACGCCGCTGTTGGACGTGGCCGTGTGCCGCAGCAGCGGCACCAGCGCGCCGCTGGCCAGCTCGGCCTCGATCATGAAGACCGGCAGCTGGCCGATGCCCAGGCCATTCAGCACCGCCGTCAACTCCCCTTCCACCGTATTGAAACTGGCCACCGCCGGCATCTCCTGATAGACGGTGGCGCCGTCCACCTGCAACTCCCACGGCATCAGGCGGCCGGTGGCGGGGCGGCGGAAGCCGGTGCAGCGGTGCAGCTGCAATTCCGCCACCGTTTGCGGCGTGCCGTGCACGGCCAGGTAGCCGGGCGTGGCGCACGGCACCAGCACGATCTCGCCCAGCTTGCGGGAGATCAGGTTGCGCTCGGGCGGGTTGCCGGCGCGGAAGCCGACATCGATCTTGCTCTCCACCAGGTCGGTGAAATGGTCGTCCAGCTGCAAATCGAAATGCGCGCCGGGAAAGCGCCGCTGGAACTCCGGCAATAGCGGCACGATGACGGCGTTGCCGATCGACATGGGCGCGACCACGCGGATCAGGCCGTCGACTTCCAGGCGGCTGTTCTGGATATGGTCCAGCGCCTCGTCCAGCAGGCGCAGGCCGGGGTTGGCCAGCTCGAACAGGCGCGCGCCCTCCTCCGTCAGGCTCAGGCTGCGGGTGGTGCGGTGGAACAGGCGCACGCCCAGATGATCCTCCAGCTGCCGCACCGCCTTGCTGACGGCTTGCGGCGTCAGGCCGGCGTCGACCGCCGCCTGGCTGAAGCTCTTGGCGCGCACCACGCCGATGAACAGACTGACTACCCTGGCTTTATCCATATTTACAACCGAAAGGTGATAATCAAACAGCTTTCCTACGGCTAGTGTAGCAGGCCGGTCATGCCTACACTGGCCTCCACCGACTCACCCCACATCAAGGAAACTATCATGACTGGCACTGCACACAAAGTATGGTTCATCACCGGCGCATCGCGTGGCTTCGGCCTGCTGACGGCGCAACAAGCGCTGGCGCGCGGCGACTGCGTGGTCGCCACCGCCCGCGATCCGCTATCGGTCACCGCCGTGCTGGGCGCCCATCCGAATCTACTGGCCTTGCGGCTGGACGTCAAACTGGAAGCGCAAGCCGTCTCCGCCGCGCAGCAGGCGATGGCGCGCTTCGGCCGCATCGATGTGCTGGTCAACAACGCCGGCTACGGCCTGCTGGGCGCGGTGGAGGAAGCCAGCGCAGAGGAAGTACGCTCGCTGTACGACACCAACGTCTTCGGCCTGCTCAACGTCACCCGCGCCGTGCTGCCGGCGATGCGCAAGCAGGGCGGCGGCCATGTGATCAACATCTCGTCGGTGGGCGGTTATTCGGCCTTTGCCGGCTGGGGCCTGTACAGCTCGACCAAGTTCGCGGTCGAGGGCATCAGCGAGGCGCTGGCGATGGAAATGGCGCCGCTGGGCATCCAGGTGACGGTGGTGGAGCCGGGCTTCTTCCGCACCGATTTCCTCGACGCCTCGTCGCTGGTGTCCACCCGCGAGCGCATCGAAGACTACGCCGCCACGGTGGGCGCGATGCGCGAGTTCGCCGCCGGCGTCAACCACCAGCAGCCGGGCGATCCGGCCAAGCTGGCCGGCGCCCTGCTGCAACTGGCCGACAGCGCCAGGCCGCCGGTGCGCCTGCAACTGGGCTCGGACACGGTGGAACGCGTGCGCGCCAAAAACCAGTTGGTCGAAACCGAGATGGCGCAATGGCTGGAGCTGGCCGTATCGACCGACTTCAAGCCGCAGAAAAAAGCCGCTTAAAGTTTGCCCGGCGGGTGCAGCGACAACATATCCTCGCGCGGGTAGCCCCAGCCGGGGACGCCCGCCGGACATTTGCCGGCCTGCCCCGCATGCAAGGTCGTGAAGTTCCCGCGCGGCGTGGTCGTGTAGCGATAGTCGGCCAGCTCGCCGGTCGACAGCATCAGCGCCGGCATGCGGGCAAAGCGCAGCCAGGCCTCCACCTGGCAGTTCTCATCCTTCAGCATGCGCAGCGCCGTCAAGCTGGCCAGCACCGTGCCGAATTGCTGTACGCCCGGCGACAGGGCCGACACCTGCTGCGGCGATCCGACCAGGCCCGCCGGACAAGCCAGCGGCGCCAGCCACTCCGGCGCCAGGCTGGCCACGCCGCGCCGCAGGCGGTAGTAACCCTGCTTCTCATTAACCTCCACGCTGGCGTACGACCAGCACAGCGGCTGCGACGGGAACGCGGTCATCGCCACATCCATCACGCGCGCGGACGGATCGGCCTTCAGCAAAGCGGCCGTGATCCGCTCGCGTCCGTAATGCGAGGCCACGCCCTGCACCGCGATAAAGCCGGCGCTGACCACCAGCGCCAGCGCCAGGCCCGCGCGGCCGCGCGCGCCGGCACGCCACTGCATCGCGCCGCAAGCCCCCGCGATCAGCAACAGCGCGGCAAACGAAGTCCACGCCAGATAGCCGTTGGCCGCGAACACCACCAGCGCGCCGAACAAACAGGCCAGGCCGAGCATGCGCAAGGAGCGCCAGCGCATGATGAGCGCCATCGGCACGCCGATCGCCACCCAGAACAGCGGCTCGACGATAAACACCATGTCGCCATAGAACCAGCGCCCGGTGAACGGATACCATGGATGGATGCCGTAGGAATTGGTGAAGTCCATCAGCAGGTGCAGCGCGAAGCCCAGCCCCAGGCTCAAGGCCAGGCCCAGCCGCGCCGGCCGGCTGGCCTTCAGCAGCGCGCGCGCCGACGGCCAGCAGAACCACAGCAGCGCCGCCAGCAGCGCAAGCTGCGGCAGCAGCAGCAAGGCCGTATGCGTATGCCCGCGATGGTTGAGCAGATAGCCCAGCGGATCGGGCAACAGCTTGTTCAGGACCAGGTCGAGATCGGGAAAATTACTGGCCAGCGCGCAGGCCACCAGCAACAGCCGGTGCCGCACCCGCTGCGACGGCGCATCCGCCTCGTCGGGCAGGCTGCGGTGTACCAGTTCTCCAACGCCAAAACCGATAATGCTATGGCTGAGATTGTCCATGCCCCCGTTCTAGCGCTGCACGTCCACGCCGCGCCAGAACGCCACATGGTCCTTGATCTGCGCGGCCTTCTCGGACGGCTGCGGGTAGTACCAGGCGGCGTTCTCGTTGAGCTTGCCGTTGACGTTCAGGCTGTAGTAGCTGGCCAGGCCCTTCCACGGGCAGCGCGTGGTGTGCGCGCTCGCTTGCAGATACTCCGTCTTGACGCTGGACGGCGGGAAGTAGACATTGTTCTCGACGATTTCAACCTCGTCGTCCTTCGCTTCGGCGATGACGACGCCGTTCCAGCTGGCGGTGGGCATGGTGGCTTCCTTTTCGGTGTCAGGTGGGGCCGCATTCGACGCGGTTGCGGCCGGCGTGCTTGGCGCGGTACAGCGCGGCGTCGGCCTGGCGCAGCAGGCTTTCCGCGTCGCTGATTTCCATGTGGTCGAAGGAACCGACGCCCAGGCTGGCCGTCACCGGCAGCAGGCGCGGGCCGGCGTAGTGCAGCTGCGCCGCGATCTTGGCGCGCAGCGTTTCGGCGAACTTGCAGGCGCCTTCGACCGGCGTGTTCGGCAGGATCACGCACAGCTCTTCGCCGCCGTAGCGGCCCGGCACGTCGATCACGCGCACGCTGTCGCGCAGCAGCAGGCCGACGCTGGCCAGCACCTGGTCGCCGACCGCGTGGCCGTATTCGTCGTTGATGCGCTTGAAGCGGTCGAGGTCTATCATCACCGCCGACAGCGGCGAGCGGAAGCGCTTGGCGCGCGCCGTCTCGAACTTCAGGCGGTGCAGCAGCGAGCGGCGGTTGTGCAGGCCGGTCAGCTCGTCGGTGGTGGCCAGCTGCTCGAGCTCGCGCACGGTCGACTCCAGCGCCTTCTCGTTGGCGCGCAATTCGATCAGCGCCATCACCTGGCGCGCCAGCTTGACCAGCGTGGCGCGCTGTTCGGGGCTGAGGCCGCCCGGCTTGGTGTCCATCACGCACAAGGTGCCGATGGCGAAGCCGTCGGACGAGGTCAGCGCCACGCTGCTGTACATGCGCATATGGGGTGCATCGACCGTCAGCGCCATGTGGGCGGTGCGGAAGTCTTGCGTCAGGTCGGCGATTTCGGTGGCGGCCTGGCCCAGCACCGCCAGCGAGCAGTAGCTCTCGCCGCGCGGCAGCTCGCCCAGCTGCATGCCGGCGCAGGACTTGATCCAGACGCGCTCGGCGTCGACCAGCGAGATGAAGGCATACGGCACCTCGCACACCTTGGCGGCCAGCTCGGTGAGGAAGCTGAAGTCTTCGCAGGCGGGGGTGTCGAGGATGCGGTAGCGGTGCAGTGCGGCCAGCCGGAACTGGTCGGCCTGCGGACGGGCGATGGACAGCGTGTGTACTTTTTCTGCGGCCAGCATAGGCCTCCCTGTAGCGACGTCGATCTTTTATGGGCACCCGGCACGAGGCGGGGCCGAACTATGGTGCTACCCGGTCAGTTTATCGCAAAACAGGGACGGCGGGAGCACTTGCCCCCGCCGCGGTCCGCATTTTTTAAGCCGCCTGCGCCATGATTTCGCGCAGCGCCTTTTCAAACACCTCGGCCGGCTGGCCGCCGGAAATCAGGTGGCGCTCGTTGATGATCACGGCCGGCACCGAGTTGATGCCGTGGCGCTGGAAGAACTGCTCGCGCTCGCGCACCTCGTCGGCGTACTGGTTCGATTGCAGCACCTCGGCGGCGACGCCGGTGTCCAGCCCCACTTCGCCGGCCACGCGCAGCAGCACGTCGTGCGAGCTGGGGTCGTCGCCCTTGGTGAAATAGGCGCCGAACAGCGCCTCCTTCAGCGCCTTCTGCTTGCCCTCGCCCTCGGTCTCGGCCCAGTGCAGCAGGCGGTGGGCGTCGAAGGTGTTGTAGATGCGGCTGCGCTTGCCCATGGCGAAATCGAAGCCGACTTCGGCGCCGCGCGCGCGTATCATCTCGCGCGCCTGGTCCTGCTGCGACGGGGTCGAACCGTACTTCCCGGTCAGGTGCTCGACGATGTCCTGGCCCTCGGGGCCCATGTCGGGATTGAGCTCGAAAGGCTGGAAGTGCATGCTCACTGCCGCCTCGTCGCCGAGATTGGCCAGCGCCCGGTCCAGCGACTTGAGGCCGATGGCGCACCACGGGCAGGAAACGTCGGAGACGAAATCGATCTTCAGGGGAGTGGTCATGATGTGCCTTTGCTAAACGGAATTTTCAGCATATGGCGACACCCGGCGCAAAATCAAGCGCCGGGAGGGGGATGGCCTTACTTTTTCTTGTCTTTGACAGCGTCTTTGCTCTTGCTGCCGATGCGGCTTTCCTTGCCCGCCAGCAAATTCGAAATATTCTTGCTGTGACGGAAAGCCAACAGTGCGCTCATGACGAACACCGCGAACAGCTGCGGCTCGACGCCGAACAGCAGGCCGTAGTAGAACGGCGCGAACAGCGCCGCCACCAGCGCCGCCAGCGACGAGTAGCGGAACGCGAACGCCACCGCCAGCCAGGTCACCAGGGTGGCCAGGCCCAGCCACGGATTCAGGCCCAGCAGCACGCCCAGCGCGGTCGCCACGCCCTTGCCGCCGGCAAAGCGGAAGAACACCGGCCACAAATGGCCCAGGAACACCGCGATCGCCACCAGCGCGATGCTGGCGTCGCCGATCTGCAACTGATCCTGGTAGCGGATCGCCAGCCACACCGCCAGCCAGCCCTTGGCGCCGTCGCCGATCAGGGTCATGATGGCGGCCGCCTTATTACCACTGCGCAACACGTTGGTGGCGCCGGGATTTTTCGAACCGTAGGTGCGGGGATCGGCGATGCCGAACAACTTGCTCATCACGACGGCAAACGAGATCGAGCCGATCAGATAGGCGGCGACGGTCATCCAAACTGTATTCATTATTTCCTCAAAAGTAATCATGCGCCCGTTGGGGGCCGCTGAATATACACTGCCGACGCCCAATCGGCCAACTAATCGGCCAGCGCGCAGTGCACCGGCCGGGCCTGCAGCAGCTCGACCAGCACCCGCGGCGCGATGCCAACCAGATAACCCCTGCGGCCGCCATTGATATAAATCGTTTCCAGCGCAAGAATGCTATCCTCGACATACACCGGCAGCAGCTTGCGGGTGCCGAACGGCGAGGTGCCGCCGATCTGGTAGCCGCTGTGGCGGGTGGCCACCTCCGGCTTGCACGGCTCGACGGATTTGCAGCCGATGCCGCGCGCCAGGTTTTTGGTCGAGACCTTGCAATCGCCGTGCATCAGCACAATCAAGGGTTTAGCGGCCTCGTCTTGCATGACCAGGGTCTTGACCACCGCGTGTTCGTCCACGCCCAGTTCGCGCGCCGACACCGTGGTGCCGCCGTGTTCTTCGTAGTCGTAGGGGTGCTCGCTGAAGACCACCTTATGTTTGCGCAGCATTTGCGTTGCCGGGGTCTCGGAGATGTGCTCTTTTTTAGCCATGCGTGATACGCTGCTTGTGAAGTAATGATCGGGAGTTTCTAATTATGCAGCAGGAAATTCGCTTTGCCACTTTCAATGTTTGCAATCTTTCCCAGCCTGGGGCGAAATTGTACGACAATCTGCCGCCATTGACGCCGGCCGAGTATGAAGCGAAAGTCCTGTGGACCGCGCAGCAGCTGGACCAGCTCGACGCCGACGTGATCGGGCTGCAGGAAATCTTTTCGCTGGCGGCGCTGCGCGACGTGCTGTCCCACAGCGCGCGCTACCGCGAGGCCACGCTGGCCGGCTTCGACGCCGCGCCCGATCCCGCCACCGGCGCCGCGCGCCTGGCGCCGCAGGTGGCGCTGATCTCGCGCCTGCCGCTGGCGGCGCCGGCCGCCGAATACCGCGCCTTCCCCGACGGCGTGGCGCTGCCGGCCGGCAGCCGCGACGCCGGCCAGTTCGCCCGCGCGCCGCTGCACGCGCAGGTGCTGCTGCCGGACCGGCGCATCGTCGACGTGATCGTCATCCACCTCAAATCCAAGCGCCCCGACTACGGCAGCGGCGACGACTGCGCCGACCCGATGCAGTACGCGCAAGCGAAGCTGCGCTCGCTGATACGGCGCGGCACCGAGGCGGTGGCCCTGCGCGCCCTGCTCAGCCAGCTCGAAAGCAGCGCGCGCCGGCCGCGCGTGGTGCTGGGCGATTTCAACGACACCGCCGACGCCGTCACCACCGCCATCGTCATGGGCGCCGGCGCGGCCGGCCTGCCGGGCGAGGAGCTCAGCGGGCGCATGTTCGACTGCAACCAGATCCAGCTGGGCCGCGACACGCTGCGCCAGGTCGGCTACACCAACATCCACGAGGGCCACTACATGACCATCGACCATGTGCTGGTGTCGGAGGAATTCAACCCGGCCTCGCGCTACGCGGTCGGCGAGGTGCTGGAGGTGACCTATCTGAACGACCACCTGCTGCAGGACAAGCCGGAAGCGTCCGACCACGGCCAGGTGCTGGTGCGGTTGCGCCTGTACGGCGCGCGCGACCGCGCCGCCGCCATGTAGTCAGGCGGCGCCGTCCAGCAGGCCGTCCAGGCCGTCGAGCAGGCCGTTCTGCCGCGCGTAGTGGCCCTGGTACTGCTGGCAGCCGTGCTGCGCCAGGAAGCTCAGCTGCGCCTCGGTCTCCACCCCTTCCGCCAGCACCGTCAAGCCCAGGCTGCGCGCCATCGCGATCATGGCGATCACCACCACCGGCGGCGCCGCGCCGTCGGCCACGCTGCCGATGTCGCCGATGAAGGTGCGGTCTATCTTCAGCTTGTCGAACGGGTACTCGCGCAGGTGGCTGACCCGGGTGTAGCCGGTGCCGAAGTCGTCGATCGCCAGCCGCACGCCCAGCGCCCGCAAGGCACGCAGCGTGGCCGGCGCCGAGGCCACGTTGCGCATGATGATGGCCTCGGTCAGCTCCAGCTCCAGCAATTCCGGCGCCAGGCCCGATGCCGCCAGCGCCGCGCCGACGCTGTCGGCCAGGTTGCGTTGCAGGAACTGCGTCTGCGACAGGTTGACCGACACCACCAGCGCATGACCGGCGTCCTGCCAGCGCCGCGCTGCGCGGCAGGCCTGCTCCAGCACCCACTGGCCGATCGCCACCATCAGGCCGCTGTCCTCGGCGACGCCGATGAAGCGCTCCGGCCGCAGCAGCCCCAGCGCCGGATGGCGCCAGCGCAGCAGGGCTTCGGCCGCCAGCGGCCGGGCGCTGGCGATGTCGACCTGGGCCTCGTACTCCAGCACGAACTGCTGCTCGCGCAGCGCGCGCCGCAGCTCGTTTTCGAACGTCACCCGCTCGACGATCTGGGCGTTCATCTCGGGGCTGAAGAACTGGAAGCCGTTGCGGCCCTTTTCCTTGGCGTGGTACATGGCCAGGTCGGCGTTGCGCACCAGGGTGTCGATGTCGGCGCCGTCGTCCGGGTAGATGCTGACGCCGATCGAGGTGCTCACGTGCAGCCGGTGCGGCTCCAGCACGAACTCCTGGCTGATGGCGTCCAGCACGGTATCGGCCACGTGCGCCACCTGGTCGATGCCGCCGATCTCGGACAGCATGATGACGAACTCGTCGCCGCCCTGGCGGCTGACGGTGTCGACGCTGCGCACGCAGCGCACCAGCCGCGCCGCCACTTCCTGCAACAGCTGGTCGCCGGCGTGGTGGCCCAGCGTGTCGTTGATGTTCTTAAAACGGTCGATATCAAGGAACAGGATCGCCAGCCGGCTGCGCTTGCGCCGCGCCGCCGCCATCGCCAGATTCAGGCGGTCGAGCAGCAGCACCCGGTTCGGCAGGTCGGTCAGGAAGTCGTGCTCGGCCAGGTGGCGGGTCTGTTCCTCGGAGCGGCGGCGGTCGGCGACGTCGGCCAGCAGCGCCAGGTACATCACCAGCTGGTCCTGCTTGCGCGCCGAGATGTCGCGGATCGCCGCATACAGGCGCCGCGGTCCGATCGCGGTCAGCAGCACCTCGGCCCAGAACTGGCGCCCGCCGCAGCCGACGCCGCACCATTCGAAGCGGCGGTTGCCGTCGCGCTGCGCGTCGGCCAGCAACTCGGCCAGCGTGCGTGCCGACAGCACGCCCTCGGCCTGCTGCAATGGTGACAAATCGACCAGCCCCAGGCCCAGCAAGCGGTCCGGCCGGTCGCATTCGAACATGGCCTGCGCGGCCGGATTGCTGGCGACCACGCGGCCATCCTGCAGCACCAGCACGGCGTCGCAGGTGCGCGCTACCATCGCGCGGAAATCCGCGCCCGCGCCGTCATCTCGTTTGTGTGCTGGTGCCACCTGGCCCTCTCCGGCTTAGCGCCCATAGCGCCCTCTCAGGCCTTGCTCATTCTTGCCGCTGACAGGAATCGACCATTGACTTCCGTCAAACGCGCTCGATCCCGCGTTTTGACCGTTCATCCGTATTTTTTCGCGGCCTGTCGCATTTCACTGGCAGCCGGCCTTGAAAATTCATAAAGTGCCAACATGCGCCGTGGCGACCTTTTGATAGAAGAACGATATGAAACTTGAAACCTTGCCCGTCCCCCCACAATCCACGGCGCGCAGCAAACGCTGGCGCAAGCCGCTGGCGCTGCTGGTCGTCATCGGCCTGGCCGGCGGCGGCTGGACCGTCCTGCACAAGAAGGACGCCGCGCCGCCCAGCACGCAGGCGGCCAAGGACGATAAAAAGCAACAGGAAGTCTTCGAGCTGGCCAGCGGCGATATCGCGGCCATCGATGCACGATCATTGGCGGTCAGCTTGCCCTTGTCCGGCTCGCTGGCGCCCCTGAGTTCGGCCACCATCAAGTCCAAGGTGTCGGGCGTGGTGGAGGCCACCACGCTGCAGGAAGGCATGGCGGTGTCCGCCGGCCAGGTGCTGGCCCGCATCGACCAGTCCGACCTGCGCGCGCGCCTGCAACAGCAGCAGGCCATGCTCGACGAAGCGCAGGCCAAGCTGTCGCTGGCCACCAAGAACGAGGCCAACAGTCAGGCCCTGCTCAAGCAGAAATACATTTCGCAGAACGCCTACGATTCGACGCAGAACAGCGTCGAGCTGGCGCGCGCCAACGTCAAGTCGGCCGCGGCGATGGTGGAGATCGCGCGCATCGCGCTGAACGACGGCGTCATCAAGGCGCCCATCAGCGGCGTGGTCAGCAAGCGCCACGTGCAGGCCGGCGAGAAGCTGGCGCCGGACATGCCGGTCTACAGCATCGTCAACCTGTCCGCGCTGACCCTGGAGGCGCAGGTGCCGGCCTCGGAAATCCCGCGCGTCAGGGTGGGCCAGGAGGTCAGGTTCAAGGTCGACGGCTTCCAGGGCCGCGACTTCGCCGGCAAGGTGGCGCGCATCAACCCGGCCACCGAGGCCGGCTCGCGTTCGATGCTGGTCTATATCTCGGTCGGCAACGACGACGGCGCGCTGCGCGCCGGCATGTTCGCCAAGGGCAACATCGTCACCGAGCGCTCCGCCGTGATGCCGATCGTGCCGATGACGGCGCTGCGCACCGAGCAGGGCCGGCAGGTGGTGTACCAGATCGTGCAGGGCAAGGTGGTGGCGCAGCCGGTCAAGCTGGGCCTGCGCAACGAGGACGAGGGCTACGCCGAGGTGGTCGACGGCCTGGCGCCGGGCGCCAACGTCATCATCTCCAGGCTAGACAGCGTCAAGCCGGGCAGCCAGGTCAAGCTGCCGGCCAATCTCGCCACGCCGGCGCAGCCGAATAAAGCCGCCATGCTGGCACAGAAGGGCTAAACCATGTGGATCACTAAAACCAGTATCCAGAACCCCGTCTTCGCCACCATGGTGATGGTGGCGCTGGTCGTGCTGGGCCTGTTCTCCTACCGGGAACTGGGCCTGGAGTCCATGCCCAACGTCGACATTCCGGGCGCGCTGATCGAGGTCAACTATCCCGGCGCCTCGCCGGAAGCGGTGGAGAACGACATCACCCGGCCGATCGAGGACGTGGTCAACACCGTCAGCGGCATCAAGACCTTGCGCGCCAATTCGTGGGAAGGACGCGCCGGCATCTACATCGACTTCGAACTGTCCACCAATATGGACAAGGCGATGCAGGACTTGCGCGACAAGGTGGCGCAGGTGCGCCCGCGCTTCCCGAAGGAAGCCAAGGACCCGTTCATCGTCCGCTTCGAGGGCGAGAACAGCCGGCCGATCGCGCAGATCGGCATCACCGCCACCGCGCACTCGCTGCGCGACCTGTCGACCATGGCCGACCAGCTGATCGGCAAGCGCTTCCAGGGCGTGGCCGGGGTCGGCCAGGTGCGCCTGAACGGCACCGCCTCGCGCCAGATCCTGGTCAGCCTGCGTCCAAGCGAGCTCAACGCGCAGGCGATCGGCGTCGATGAAGTGATCAACGCCATCCAGGCCACCAACACCAACCTGCCGGCCGGTTCGATCAGCTTTGCCGGCAACGAGCAGCTGGTGCGGGTCGAGGGCAAGATGAAGGATCCGCGCGACTTCAACAAGATCATCGTGGCGCGCCGCGCCAACGGCCCGGTCTACCTGGAGCAGGTCGCCACCGTGGTCGACGGCGCGCAGGAAGAGCTGTCGGTGTCGCGCCTGAACGGCGAGCGCGCCATCACCATCGACATCACCAAGGTGCAGGACGCCAACGTGGTCGAGGTCGGCCGCCGCATCCAGCAGGTCGCCGCCGATCTGCAGAAGACGCTGCCGGCCGACATCACGCTGACCGTGCTGAACGACGAATCGCTGAAGGTGCAAAGCCAGCTCGACAATGTGAAGCAGACCATCATCGAGGGCGCGGTGCTGACCATGATCATCGTGTTCTTCTTCCTGCACTCGTGGCGCTCGACCATCATCACCGGCCTGACCCTGCCGATCTCGGTCATGGCCAGCTTCATCGCGATGAAGTTCTTCGGCTTCACGCTGAACTTCCTGACCCTGATGGCCTTGTCCTTGTGTATCGGCCTGCTGATCGACGACGCCATCGTGGTGCGCGAGAACATCGTGCGCCACCTGGGCATGGGCAAGAACCACCGCCGCGCGGCCGAGGACGGCACCAACGAGATCGGCCTGGCCGTGATGGCCACCACCTTCGCCATCGTCGCCGTGTTCATTCCGGTGGCCTTCATGCAGGGCGTCATCGGCCGCTTCTTCCTGCAGTTCGGCGTCACCGTCGCGGTGGCCGTGCTGGTGTCGCTGTTCGTCAGCTTCACGCTCGATCCGATGCTGTCGTCGGTGTGGCCGGACCCGGTCAAGGACCGCTTCAAATACCTGCCGTGGCTGGGCCGCTTCATGCACTGGGTGGAAGGCGGCATCGAGCGCCTGCACGTGGTGTACGGCAAGGTGCTGGGCCTGGCGCTGCGCTGGCGCAAGCTGACCCTGGCGTTCGCCGCGACCCTGTTCGTCGCCAGCCTGATGCTGGTGCCGATGATAGGCGGCGAGATGTTCCCCGACCAGGACAACGGCTGGATCAATCTGCACCTGAAGACCCCGGTCGGCTCCAGCCTGGAGTACACCGACAACAAGGTGCGCCAGGTCGAGGAGGCGCTCAAGGCCTTCCCCGAGATCGCCAGCGTGATCGCGGTGGTCGGCACCCAGGACGGCCGCAACAACGCCCAGATCGACATGAAGCTGCAGGACCGCAAGACTTATAAACGGCGCTCGCAGAAGGAGCTCGAAGGCGTGGTGCGCGCGCGCCTGAGCAAGATCGCCGGCATCACCATGTCGGTGGGCTGGAAGCCGATCTTCATCGCCATCCTCGGCACCGACGAAGGCAAGCTGGACGCGGTGGCCCACCACCTGATGGACAAGATGCGCAAGATCAAGGGCATCGCCGACCTGGAGTACAGCCAGGAAGGCGCCAACCCGTCGACCACGGTCAAGATCAACAACGAGCTGGCCAGCGACCTGGGCCTGTCGGTGCAGCAGATCGGCAGCGCGCTGCGGCCGTTCGTGGCGGGCGACACCACCAGCCACTTCCTGGCCGACGACGGCCAGAACTACGACGTCAACGTGCAGCTGCCGAAATCGGGCCGCCAGAAGGTGGCCGACCTGGCCGACCTGTCGCTGGCCTCGAGCAAGCTGGGGCCGGACGGCCGCCCGCTGATGGTGCCGCTGCGCCAGGTGGTGGACTTCGTGCCGTCGTTCAGCCCGCAGGTGCTCAAGCGCCAGGCGCTGCAGCGCCGGGTGGCGGTGTACGCCGGCGTCGAAGGCCGTCCGGGCGGCGACGTCGACAGCGACGTCAAGAAGGCCATGAAGGAAATCGACTTGCCGGCCGGCGTGCGCTTCGACGTCGGCGGCAACGCCCAGGACATGGAGGAGAGCATGTCGTCGGCCATGATCGCGCTGGGCATCGCGGTGATCTTCATCTATCTGGTGCTGGCCTCGCAGTTCGGCAGCTTCCTGCAGCCGGTGGCGATCATGATGTCCTTGCCGCTGTCGCTGATCGGCGTGCTGGTGGCGCTGCTCATTACCGGCAGCACCCTGAACATCTTCTCGGTGATCGGCTTCATCATGCTGATGGGCCTGGTGACCAAGAACGCGATCCTGCTGGTGGACTTCACCAACCATGCGCAGCAGGGCGGCATGGGCCAGCGCGAAGCGATCATGTCGGCCGGCCAGGTGCGGCTGCGTCCGATCGTGATGACCACGCTGGCGATGGTGTTCGGCATGTTGCCGATGGCGATAGGCATGGGCGACGGCGGCGAGACGCAGGCGCCGATGGGCCGCGCGGTGATCGGCGGCGTGATCACCTCGACCTTGCTGACCCTGGTGGTGGTGCCGGTGGCCTACACCTACCTCGACAGCCTGGGCAAGCGCTGCGCCCGCTTCTTCAAGGGCAAGGCCGACGACGAAGAGGCCGCGCTGCAGGACGCCATCGAGCCGCTGCACGACGTCAAGTCCCGCAACGAAGTGGCCTGAAAAACTGCGGGGGTCAGATCTGACCCCCGTGGTTTGCGGCACAGCCGGCTATTCTGCGACGGCGTCGCCTTCGGCGGCGTCGTCGCCGTCCATCTCCTCCAGCTCGCCTTCCTGGGCCAGGCCGGGATTCTGCTTCAGCTCGGCCTTGCGCCGGGCTTTTTCATCCGCTTTTTTCTTCTTTTCCAGCTCGCGCTGGCGCTTTTCATAAGCGAAATTTGTCTTTGCCATTTGCCACCTCTTCTTTATACGGTTCGATTACCTGCCCACATTATGACGCAGTTACGGCTGGCGCAAGTTTTTCAGCCGCGGGGATGATGTTGCGCATGCAAATGCTTCAGGCGTTCGCGCGCGACATGGGTGTAGATTTGCGTCGTCGAAATGTCCGAATGGCCCAGTAGCAACTGTACCACCCGCAGGTCGGCGCCGTGGTTCAGCAGGTGGGTGGCGAAGGCGTGGCGCAAGGTGTGCGGCGACAGCGGCGCGCTGATGCCGGCCTTCAACGCATGTTTTTTAATCAAGACCCAGAACATTTGCCGCGTCATCGGCCCGCCGCGCGCGGTGACGAACAGCGCGTCGTCGACCTGGCCGTTGAGGATGATGCCGCGCGCTTCCTTGACGTAGCGCTCGATCCACAGCCGCGCCTGCTGCCCGAAGGGCACCAGCCGCGTCTTGGCGCCCTTGCCGGTGACGCGCAGCACGCCGTCGTTCAGGCTCAGCTCCAGCAGTTTCAACGTGACCAGCTCGGACACGCGCAGGCCGCTGGCGTACATCAGCTCCAGCATGGTGCGCTCGCGCAGGCCCAGCGGGGTGGCGACGTCGGGCGCCGCCAGCAGCGCCTCCACTTGAATTTCGCTCAAGGTGTGGACGAAGCGGGCCGGCTGTTTGGCCGATACCAGTTTCAAGGTCGGGTCGTCGGCGATGCGGCGCTGGCGCAGCAGCATCTGGTAGAAACGCCGCAGCACCGACAGCCGCCGGTTGGACGAGGTGGCCTTGCCGCTGTCCTGGTGGCGGGCGGCGATATAGCCTTCGATGTCGTGCGCGGCCACCGCCGCCAGCCCCGCCACCTGCGGCCGCTTGTTCTCCAGCCAGGTGGCGAACAGGCGCATGTCGCGCCGGTAGGCTTCCAGCGTGTTCTTCGACAGGCCGTCCTCCAGCCACAGGCTGTCGCAGAACTCGTCGATCAGAGCAGTGTTGTCTGTTGCCATGCGTATTCGCTCGCTCCTTCATGGGCCAGCAGCCAGCGCTTGATGCCCAGCAGGTAGCCATTGGGGTCGTCGCTGTTGGCGAAGCCGCCCAGGCCGCTGGCCGAGGTGACGCGGTGGCAGGGGATCACCAGCGGGAACCAGTTGGCGCCGCAAGCCTGGCCCACCGCGCGCGGCGCCGAGCCGATGTGCCGGGCCAGCTCGCCGTAGGTGCGCACGCTGCCGCGCGGGATCGAGCGGATCGCCTCCCAGACCTGGTGCTGGAACCCGGTGCCGGCGCGCTTGAGCGGCAGCTCGAAGGTGAAATCGGCGTCCCGGCAATACCGCTCCAGCTGGTCGGCGGCCAGCTGCGCGATCGCGTCCTGCGGCGCTTTTGCCTCAAAATGGGGCGGCAGATAACACAGTTCCGTTATCAGACCACTTGCCGTGCGCACGCCCAGTTTTCCCAGCGGCAAATCCAGCACGGCGGAAAACAATTCATGCTGCTGTTGTATTTTCATCACACTCGATGCACCAAAAAATCCGCCTGATGTTGTCGAATTGCACCATTTTGTTGCATTCGAACTACATTAAAAAAAACCACACATTTGCATTGTAAATCCGGGCCTAAGGCGGCAGGCAAAAAAAAACGCACCTTGCGGTGCGCTTCCAAATCCTGCTTCACGTTCCCGGTCGTTTGCCTGTCCCCGTAGCGCGCTTGTGGCGGCCTTCAGCGACTATCACAACGACATTCTGTAAAACGTGGTCTCCTCGATCTTTTGCCGGTATTCAGTACCGTTTCTCTACACACTCCCCACCTACAATTCTGGGCTCTTGCTACCGGGTCGCATATTGATATGCTTTATCCCTGAGAGCGACGCAATCATAACGTATCTTTTTGCGTTTTTCCCAGTTTTTTTGCCCCCGGTCGCGGCACTAGTTTAAGAGTAAATTAAATTCGGGAGCCACAAGGAAATTTGTGGTACATATGTGATCAAAATCAAGAAGCCTAGCATCGTCAACAACCATGGCCATACGGCAACAGTAAGTTCGGTGATGCCCATCTTGGTGATGCCCGAGGCCACGTACAGGTTCAGGCCGACCGGCGGATGGCACATGCCCACCTCCATATTGACCACGATCAGGATGCCGAAGTGCACAGGATCGATGCCCAGCTTCATCGCCACCGGGAACAGAATGGGCGCCATGATCAGCACGATCGACGACGGCTCCATCACGTTGCCGGCCAACAGCAGCAGGACGTTCACCACCAGCAGGAAGCTGACCACGCCCAGGCCCTGGCCGGTGATCCATTCGGCCATCGCCTGCGGGATGTTTTCGCTGGTCATCAGGAACGAGAACAGCACCGCATTGGTGATGATGTACAGCAACATCGCCGACATCGCGGCCGAGTCCAGCAGCACCTTGCCGACCTGCTTGAGCTTCAAGTCCTTGTAGACGAACACCGAGATGACGAAGGCGTACACCGCCGCCATCGCCGCCGCCTCGGTCGGCGTGAACGAGCCGGAGTAGATGCCGCCCATCACGATGACGATCAGCAGCAGGCCCCAGGCGCTCTTGCGGAACGTGCCCCAGCGCTCGCCCCAGCTGGCCTTGGGCATGCGCGGGTAGTTGTTCTTGCGCGCCAGCCACCAGGTGGTCAGGCCGAGCAGGAAGGCCAGCAGCACGCCCGGCACTACGCCGGCCATGAACAGCTTGCCCACCGAGGTGTTGGTGGTGACCGAGAACATCACCATCACGATCGACGGCGGGATCAGGATGCCCAGCGCGCCGGAGGTGGTGACCACGCCGGCGCCGAAGCTCTTCGGATAGCCCTGGCGCACCATGGCCGGCAGGATGATGGAGCCGATCGCCACCACCGTGGCCGGCGACGAGCCGGACACCGCGGCGAACAGCGCGCAGGCCAGCACGCCGGCCAGCGCCAGGCCGCCGTGCCAGTGGCCTACCATCGAACTGGCGAAGTTGATCATGCGCCGCGCCACCCCGCCATGGGTGAGGAAGTTACCCGCCAGGATAAAGAACGGGATGGCCATGATCTCGAATTTCTCGATGCCGGTGAACAACTTGAGCGCCACCGATTCGATCGGCACCTGGGTCATGGTGAACAGGAAGGTCAGCACCGTCAGGCCGAGCGAGATGGAGATCGGCATGCCGGTCAACATCAGCAACAGCAACAGCACGAAAATAATCAGTGCGTTCATGCGCGGGCTCCTTTTTCTTCAGCCGACAATTCGTCGTCCAGTCCCTCGACGTGCGAGTGGTCGTGCTTGGGCAGCTGGCCGGTCCTGGCGAAGGCCACCAGCACCTGCAGGAAGCGGAAGCACATCAGGTATGACCCCAGCGGCACCGCCAGGTAGACGATCCACATCGGCATTTCCAGGTCGGCCGAGGTCTGGTCGGTGTGGCCGATTTCCCACACGAAGCTGGCGCCCAGCGTGCCGACGATGCCGGTGAACACGGCGCCGGCCAGCAGGCCGAAGATGACGAACTTGTTGCGCCACGGCGTGTTCATGCGGTTGATGACGACGTCGACGCCGACGTGGATGCCGGTGCGCACGCCGTAGGCGGCGCCGAACTTGGCCATCCAGACGAACATATAGATGCAGGCCTCCTGGGCCCAGCTGGTGTTGAGTTGTATCAGATAGTCCTGCAGGCCGGGGATCGGCAAGCCGGACAGGTAGCGGTGGAGTACCGCGACGAAGATCAGGATGGTGGCTGCGGCCATCAGGGACGCAATCAGCCATTCTTCGAGCTTATCGAGGAATTTCATGGTGGACCTTCAGTGGAGGAGACAAAAACGGGACGGCCTTGCGCCGTCCCGGCGGCAGACTTATTTGGCTGCTTCTTTATTGATGGCGGAGATCAGGTCCTTGCCGATGCGCCCTTCCATGGCCTTCTGCACCGGCAGCAGGGCCTTGCGCCATTCGGCCTGCTCTTTCACGCTCAGCGTGTAGATCTCGGTCTTGCCGGTCTTCTTGATCGCTTCCAGCGCCAGGTCGTTGTCGCGCTGGGCGATGGCTTTCTCAAACGTGGTGGCTTCCTTCATCGCCTTGTCCAGCGCGCTGCGGATGTCGGCCGGCAGGCCGTCCCAGAACTTCTTGTTGACGATCACCGCGTAGCCCAGGTAGCCGTGGTTGGACACCGTCACATGCTTCTGCACCTCGTGCATCTTCTGCGTGTACATATTCGACGGCGGATTCTCGGTGCCGTCGACCACGCCCGTCTGCAGCGCCTGGTACACCTCGGAGAAGGCCAGCACCTGCGGGTTGGCGCCCAGCGCGCGCATCTGCGCGTCGAGCACCTTGGACGACTGGATGCGCATCTTCAGGCCCCTGAAGTCGGCCGGCGTATGCAGCGGCTTGTTGGCCGACATGACCTTGAAGCCGTTGTCCCAGAACGCCAGGCCGATGATGCCCTTCGGCTCCAGCTTCTTCATCAGGCCCTTGCCGATTTCGCCCTCGGTGACGTTGTACAGCGCGGTCTTGGACGGGAAGATGTAGGGCAGGTCGAACGCTTCGAATTCCTTCACGCCCAGCGGGCCGAACTTGGCCAGCGACGGCGCCAGCATCTGCACCGCGCCCAGCTGCAGCGCCTCCAGCTCTTCCTTGTCCTTGTACAGCTGGCTGTTCGGATAGAGTTCGACCTTGACGCGGCCGTTGGTGGCCTTTTCCGCCAGTTGCTTGAAGCGCTCGGCGGCCTGGCCTTTCGGCGTGTCGGTGGCGACCACGTGGCTGAATTTGATGACGATGGGCGCCTGTGCATAGGCGTTGAAGCTCAGGGCTGCGCTCAGGATGAGCAGGGCGGATTTCAGTTTCATGGAGTCTCCAGTAAGGTTTATAGGTACACTATTGTTGTAGTCTGATCGATTCTCACGAAACACCGGTGGCTTGGCAACTGTGGAAAACCACAATGCCCGCTCCCCGCCCAGAACGCGCTACCCTGCTGCACCATGACCAAGCCGCCAACCATGCCGTCAGCCGTCCGCCGCCCGTCCTCGACTTCGGCGCTGCGCTGGCTGCTGCCCATCGTGCTGGTGTTGTTTTTCCTGGCGATCCTGATCTGGCTGCCCTGGCAGGCGCGCCAGATGGAGAGCAACGAGCGCCAGGAACAGCTGATCGCCGACACCCTGTGGGTCGAGCAGACCATCCGCTTCCAGCTGGGCCGCGACGAGGAAAGCCTGCGCGGCCTGGGCGCCGAGATCAGCGCCGGCCATTTGTCGCCGCAGCAGACGCACGAACGCCTGCTGCGCCTGTTGCAGAACGGCCACGAACTGCTGCGCGTGATCTGGCTGCGGCCGGACGGCACCGTGGCCGCCAGCAGCGATCCGCAGGCGGCGCCGGTGGAACTGTCGGCCGCCTCGCTGGCCACCATGGAGCTGACCCGCAAGACCCGCAATCCCTCCTACACCCAGCCGCAGGCGCAGACGCCCCAGCTGTCGGCCGCCCCCGCCGCGGTGCTGATGGACTATCACGTGCCGCTGTTCCGCGGCGACGACTACCTCGGCGGCCTGGTGGCCACCTACCAGGCCAGCACCCTGCTGGAGGAAATGGTGCCGTGGTGGTTCGCGCAGGACAACCAGATATCGCTGATCGACCGCGACGACAAGGTGCTGGCGCGCCGCGCCGCCGCCGGTCCCGGCCACGGCGTCTACACCCACAAGCGCGCGCTGGACCTGCCCGGCGCCACCGTCACGCTGGTCACGGACAGCGTCAAGAGCGAGCCGAAGCTGCTGCCCAACCTGATGGTCGGCTCGGTGATCGCGCTGTCGCTGGGCCTGTTATGGAGCTTGCTGGCGCTGTGGGGCCATATTTCGCGCCGGCTGGCGGCGGAGGGCGCGCTGCGCCAGCAAATGTCGTTTCGCACCGCGATGGAAAATTCGCTGGTCACCGGCCTGCGCGCGCGCGACCTGGAGGGCCGGGTCACCTATGTCAACCCGGCCTTCTGCCAGATCGTCGGCTACCCGGCCGAGGAAATCGTCGGCATGCTGCCGCCCATGCCCTATTGGGCACCGGAAGCGATGGCCGAGTACCAGACCCGTTTCGCCTCGGTCCTGGCGGGCAAGGTCACGCCGCAGTTCGAAACCATCTTCCAGCGTCCCGACGGCGAACGCGTGCCGGTGCTGATCTTCGAGGCGCCGCTGGTCGACAAGGACGGCAAGCAGACCGGCTGGATGGGCTCCATCCTCGACATCTCGGACCGCAAGCGCATCGAGGAACTGAACCGCCAGCAGCACGAGAAGCTGCAGGCGAGCGCGCGCCTGGCGACCATGGGCGAGATCTCCTCGATGCTGGCGCATGAGCTGAACCAGCCGCTGGCGGCCATCTCCAGCTACACCACCGGCGCGCTCAATGTGCTGGCGCGCGCCGACGGCAGCGGCGCGGCGGTCGATGGCAGCATGCTCAAGCCGGCGCTGGAACAGGCCAGCGCGCAGGCGCAGCGGGCCGGCCAGATCATCCGCAGCGTGCACGAATTCGTCAAGAAGAGCGAGCCGCAGCGGCAGCAGATCGGCATCGCCTCGCTGCTCGACGGCATCCGCACGCTGATCGAACTGCAGGCGCGCCAGGCCTACGTCGTCTTCAACGCCAGCATCCCGGCCGACCTGCCGCCGGTGCGCGCCGACCGCGTGATGATCGAACAGGTGCTGCTCAACCTGACCCGCAACGCGATCGAGGCGATGGCCCACATTCCGCCGCAGCGGCGCATGCTCAACGTGGTGGCCGCGTATGACGCGGCCGGCGCGCAGGTCAGCGTGGCGGTGATCGACCAGGGGCACGGCATCCCGGAGGACGTGGCGCAGCGCCTGTTCTCGCCGTTCTTCTCGACCAAGGCCGAAGGCATGGGCATGGGCCTCAACATCTGCCGCACCGCGATCGAATTCCACGGCGGCGCGCTGACCCACAGCGCCAACCCGCAGGGCGGAACCATATTTACCTTCACGCTGCCGGCGGTGCTGGCGGCGGCAGAACAGGAGACTTGAAGCATGCTGCATATCGTCGATGATGAAGCGGTCGTACGCGACTCCCTGACCTGGCTCGCCACCTCGCGCGGCATTCCATCGCGCGCCTACGAATCGGCGCCGCAGCTGCTGGCGCACACCGAGGCCGGCCAGTTCGACGCCGACGGCGACTGCGTGCTGCTCGACGTGCGCATGCCGGACATGAACGGCGTGGCCGCGTTCGACCAGCTGTCCGCGCGCGGCCTGACGCAGCGCATGCCGGTGATCTTCCTGACCGGCCACGGCGACGTGCCGATGGCGGTCGACGCGCTCAAGCGCGGCGCCTTCGACTTCTTCGAGAAGCCCTTCAACGACAACCAGCTGATGGACCGGGTGCAGGAGGCCATGGCCAACTCGCGCCAGGCCGGCGCGATGGCGGCGGTGCATGCGCGCCTGGCCACGCTGTCGGCGCGCGAGCGCGAGGTGCTGGACCTGATCCTGGCGGGGAAGATGAACAAGGTGGTGGCCGACCAGCTGGGCATCAGCATGCGCACCGTCGAAGTCCACCGCGCCCACATCTTCGACAAGATGCAGGTCAAGACCGCCGTCGAGCTGGCGGGCTTGCTGAAATAACCTCCACCTCACCCCGCTTGATTCCCCTCAGGCGAGCGCCTAACTGCCGCGGCTGGCGGCGCCGCGCGCCTGCACGATGCCGGTTTCCATCTTGCCGGCCACCGCCTTCAGGCGCACCAGGTAGTTTTCCACGTCGCGCCGGTTGCGGATCGGGTGCGCCTGCGTCAGGAAGTTCACCAGCTGCACATGCAGGCCGCCGAACTGGTTGAACACGAAGTTGTAGTCCGCGTAAGGCCAGGCGTCCACGGGGCCGCGCAAATTCCAGGCGATGCTGGCGGCGCTGGCGCGCTGCTGCGGCGTCAGCGTGAGCTGGCCGATCTTCGCCAGCTGCCCCAGCGCGGTCTTGGCGGCGGCCACTTCGCCGGCGCGGTAGACGATGAAGTTCGGCGTCAGCTTGCGGTCCAGGCGTGGCAGGCCAGCGCCCATTCGACGTGTTCGCGCACCAGTGCCGACGGGTGCCCGCGGCGCGCCGTCAGCGCCGCCACGATGGCCGCGTCGCCCCTGGCGCCGGCCGCCGCCGCGTTGCCCAGGCCGACCGCGATATTGCGCAGCCACCGTTCGTGGCCGATGCGGCGTATCGGGCTGCCTTCCATCTTGCGGTTGAATTCTTCCTCGGTCCAGGCGAACAATTCGACCATCGAGGCGCTGCCCAGGCCGTGGCGCTGGTCGAAGTCCGGCAGCACCGCGCGCTGCGCGAACTTGTTCCACGGGCAGGCGGTCTGGCAATCGTCGCAGCCGTAGACGCGGTTGCCGATCAAGGGCCGCATCTCCAACGGGATCGCGCTTTTCAGTTCGATCGTCAGGTAGGACACGCAGCGCCGCGCATCGAGCTTGCCCGGCCCGAGGATGGCCTGGGTCGGGCAGATGTCGATGCACGCCGAGCACTGGCCGCAATGGCTGCCGGTCGGCTGGTCGACCGGCAGCGGCAGGTCGACCAGGAACTCGCCCATGAAGAACATCGAGCCGGCGCTGCGCGACAGCAGCAAGGTGTGCTTGCCGCGCCAACCCAGGCCGGCCTTCTCCGCCAGCGGCAGCTCCATCACCGGCGCCGAGTCGGTGAAGACGCGGTAGCCGAACTCGCCGATCTCCGCCTTGACCTTGTCGGCCAGCTGCTGCAGGCGCGCGCGCAGCACCTTGTGGTAGTCCCGGCCGCGCGCGTAGACCGAGATCACGGCGGCGCCGGGATCGGCCAGCCGGGCCTGCTCGCGCGCGCGCCAGTCCTTGTCGCCACCCGTTTCCGTGTCCCTCGGCAGATAGTTCATGCGGGCGCTGACCACCCGCACCGTGCCCGGCACCAGCTCGGCCGGACGGGCGCGCAACATGCCGTGGCTGGCCATGTAATCCATTTCGCCGTGCATGCCGGCGTCCAGCCACGCCCGCAGGCCGGCCTCGGCGTGGCTGAGGTCGATGTCGGCGATGCGGATTTCGGCGAAGCCCAGCTCTACACCCCAGCGCTTGATGCTGAGGGCTAGTTCGGCTAAATTGGTGACAGGCAGGGACATCGGTAGCAGGTGGCGGTTACAATGGCTGGCGATCCAACCAACACGACATTCTAATTGATGCAGCACTTCCAAGCCCATCTCCATGACGAAGCCGGCACCGCCGCCCTGGGTACGGCCCTGGCGCGCGCCCTGGCGCCCGGCCTGGTGATCTATCTGCACGGCGACCTGGGGGCCGGCAAGACCGCCCTCACCCGCTCCCTGCTGCACGCCGCCGGCCATGTGGGCACGGTCAAGAGCCCGACCTACACGCTGTCCGAACCGTATGCGATCGAGCTCGGTGGCCGCAAGGTCAGCGTGATCCATTTCGACCTGTACCGCATGGGCAGCCCGGAGGAATTCCTCGACGCCGGCTTCCGGGAAGACTTCAACGGCGACAACATCTGCATCGTCGAATGGCCCGAAAAGGCCGACCGCGTGCTGCCCGCAGCCGATATCAACCTGTTTCTGACTGTGGCCGGCAACGGCCGTGATGTAGAATTGCAGGCGTCCACCGCACTGGGTAACTCATGCCTTCAACGCCTCAAATTCGCCCCGAACATGTAAACAAGGGGTTGGAAAACCCGCCTGTTTCGCGCCGCACCGTCCTCAAGGCCGGCGCCACGCTGCTGCTTTCCGTGGTGGCGCCGATCCGCGCCTACGCCGCGCAGATCCTGGCGGTGCGGGTCTGGCCGGCCGAGGACTACACCCGCGTCACGCTGGAAAACGACGCCGCGCTCAAGGCCACGCACTTCATCGTCAAGGACCCGGAACGCATGGTGGTCGACATCGAAGGCCTGGAGCTGAACCCCACGCTCAAAAGCCTGGTCGCCAAGATCCAGTCCAACGACCCGTACATCAAGCAGGTGCGCGTGGGCCAGAACCGGCCCAACGTGGTGCGCCTGGTGTTCGACCTGAAGGAAGAGGTCACGCCGCAGGTGTTCACGCTGGCCCCGGTCGGCAACTACAAGCACCGCCTGATCTTCGACCTGTATCCGGTCAAGCCGGTCGACCCGATCGCCGCCATGATCGAAAAACGCAACTGGTCCGGCGACGATAAGGCGCCGCCGTCCGACGCCGAGGCCCTCGCCAATGCGCCGCAGGCGCAGCTCGACGCGCTCAAGCCCGACACCAGGGCCGAGCCGCGCGCGGAACTGAGGAACGAGCTGAAAACCGCCGAAGCGCAGACCCGCGCCAGCGAGCGGACAGACAAGGGCGCGGGCAAGAAAGGCAAGCTGATACGCATGCTGACCGTGGTGCTGGACCCCGGCCACGGCGGCGAAGACCCCGGCGCGTCGGGCAAGAACGGCAGCCGCGAGAAGGACATCGTGCTGGCCATCGCCAAGCGCCTGAAGGACAAGATCGAGGAATTCCCCAATATGCGCGTGATGCTCACGCGCGACGGCGACTACTTCGTGCCGCTCGGCACCCGCGTCGACAAGGCCCGCAAGGTGCAGGCCGACCTGTTCGTCTCGATCCACGCGGACGCCTTCGTGCAGCCGACCGCGCGCGGCTCGTCGGTGTTCGTGCTGTCGGAAAAAGGCGCCAGCTCGGCGGCGGCGCGCTGGCTGGCGGACAAGGAAAACCTGGCCGACACCATCGGCGGCGTCAACGTCAGGCCCCAGGACCGCCAGCTGGCCAGCGTGCTGCTGGATTTGTCGACCACGGCGCAGATCAACGATTCGCTGCGGCTGGGAAAATCCGTGCTGGGCGAGATCGGCGGCATCAACCGCCTGCACAAAGGCGCGGTCGAGCAGGCCGGCTTCGCGGTGCTGAAGGCGCCGGACATTCCGTCGATCCTGATCGAGACCGCCTTCATCTCCAACCCGGAAGAAGAAGCCAAGCTGCTCGACGACGGCTACCAGAACCAATTGGCCGATGCCATCGTCAAGGGCATACGGCGCTATTTCGCGAAGAACCCACCGCTGGCAAAGAACCGGCTGACTTAATTAAAACGGACCAGACATGGCTGTCATAAGCAATACGGAATACGGCAAACTGCCGGCGCTACGGATCACGGCGGCCGACGGCTGCCAGGCGACGGTGTCGCTGTTCGGCGCCCACCTGCTGTCATGGAAGACGGGCGACGGCAAGGAGCGGCTGTTCGTCAGCGCGCAGACGCCGCTCGACGGCAGCAAGGCCATACGCGGCGGCGTGCCGGTGATCTTCCCGCAGTTTAATGTGCGCGGCCCCGGCCTGCGCCACGGCTTCGCCCGCGTCAGCACCTGGCGCCTGACCGGCAGCGGCGGCGACGGCGGCCAGTCCTTCCTGGAATTGAGCCTGAATCAGAACGACCTGGCGCCGGAACACGCGCAAGCCTGGCCGCACGCCTTCGAACTGACGCTGCGCTTCACGCTGCACGGCGAGTCGCTCGACGCGCAGTTCACCGTGCACAACAGCGGCGCGCAGGCCTTCCCGTTCGGCGTCGCGCTGCATACCTACTACGACGTCGGCCAGCTGGACGCGACCAGCATCAGCGGGCTGCAGCACATGCGCTGCACCGACCATCACCAGCAAACGCTGACCCAGCAGCATCCGGCGCTGCACTTCACCGAAAAGCTGGACCGCCTGTACCAGTCGACGCCGGCGCTGACGCTGAACACGGCCAACGCCACGCTGCGCCTGGAGCAGCAAGGCTACGACAACTGGGTGGTGTGGAATCCGGGCCAGGACGACGCCAGGGCGCTGGTGGACCTGGCCGACGACGAGTACCTGCGCTTCGTCTGCATCGAACCGGCGCGCATCGACCAGCAGCAGCTGGCCGCCGGCGCCACGTGGACCGGCCACCACCGCATCACCGCGGATTGAGTCAGATCTTTAGTTCGACTCTTTGACGATGCGGCCGGAACTTGGCTGGATGGGCCGCGCGTTCAGTGGATAGAGGCGGCTGAACAGCGCCATCTGCGCCGGCGACGCTTGCACCGGTTCCTTCATCACCAGCCACAGCACGCCCTCGGAACACGGCGGCGTGGTCAGCGATCCCATGAACGTGAAGTAGTCGCGGCGCGCCGGCAGCAGGTCCATCGGATCGATCACGGTCGACGGCGCCATCGTTTCGAACTTCTCCAGCGGCAGGTTGTTCCACACCGACTGGATCACCGGCTGCGGCTTGCCGCGCTCCAGCATCAGCGCCAGCACGGCCAGCTTGCCCTCGCCGTCCTTGTGCACCAGGTGCATCACCATCTCGTAGCCCTTGCCGTTGATGCGCTCCTCCGACGGCCGGTGGAAGTGGAACTGGATCAGCTCATACATGCGGTTGTTGACCGTGATGAAATTGCCGCTGCCGAGCATGACCTGCACCGTGTGGCCGTTGTCGGTCACGTTGAACGAAGAGGGATGGTAGTCGAAGGTGATCTGTTCCAGCTCGACCTTCATGCCGTCGCGGATGTCGATCGGCGACTGGCGGTTGCCGGTGCCGCACTTGGCCCACTCGGGATTGATCTTGCCCCAGTTGGCCGGGCCGTCCTCGCCCTCGTACGACCAGTGCTTGCTGTACACCTTGGGCGCCACCGGCACGGCGGCGGCGGCCTTCCTGGCCTTGGCCGCGGCGGCGGCGCGGGCCCGCTGGTTGGCGCGCATGATGGCCAGGCGCGCCGCGATCCTGGCCGACAGGTCGGATTCCGCCTCGGCCTCGCGCTCGCGCTCGCTCAACTTGCGGGTCGGCGACGATGTGCTGGAAGAACCGCCGGTGGCGGAGACGCTGGAAGAAGCCGGGCTGTTGGGACGGATGGACGCGATCGACCCGGTAGCGCCACCCACCGCCGATTTCGTCGAAGGCGAAATCAGCGGATCGTTTGCAGCGCTAGCGGTCGCGAGGACGCAGCAGCAGGCAATCAGGGTGAGGAGAAGTCGCATTTGTATCCAGGAAGAAAAGAATTACATACTGGTATACGGATGCATTTGGGCAAAACTTGAGCGGGCCGGGCCTTTCTGAAGGACTTTATTTGCAGAACGGCGCGCTCAGCGGCCCAGCATGCGGCGCGACAGCTTCCACATGCCGCCCAGCGCCATCGGCACCACGGCAATGCCGACCCCGAACAGCACGATCTCGGTCAGGTGTTCGCGCACGATGGCGATGTTGCCGAAGAAATAGCCGGCGGTGGTCAGCAGCGCCACCCACAGCACGGCGCCGGTGATGTTGTACATCTGGAAGCGGGCATGGGTCATGTCCGACACGCCGGCCACGAACGGGGCGAAGGTGCGCACCACCGGCACGAAACGCGCCAACACGATGGTCTTGCCGCCGTGTTTTTCAAAGAATTCGTGGGTGCGGCGCAGCGCTTCCTTGTTGAGCCAGCGGTAATCGTGGGTGAACACGCGCTGCCCGATGGCCTCGCCTATCCAGTAATTGAGCGTGTTGCCGGTGACGGCCGCCGTAGTCAGAAGCAGCATCAGCAGCAGCAGATCCATTTTTCCCAGCGCGCACAGGGCGCCGGCAATGAACAGCAGCGTGTCGCCCGGGAAGAAGAACAGGACCACCAGACCGGTTTCGCAAAAGATAATCGCGAACAGCACGGCATACACCAAGGTTCCGTATTGCTGAATCAGCACTTCCAGTGACTTGTCGACATGAAGGATCATGTCAAAAAATTGCATAAAATCCATATTCTTCCCATAAAGTCTGCGCCGGAATCATACACCACCCTTGCCCCTGCGGCGCAAGTTTCCAGACCGGTGATATCCAGTTTACAATCCCCCGGGCGTCCGCAACCAGCCGGCGCGACCAACCAAGGAGATAATGGATGTCCCTGACCCACCCGTTTCGCGCCCTTCCCCTCTCCCTCCTGGCGATCGGCCTGGCCTCTTGGGCGCACGCCGCCGACCTGCCGGCCCGGCCCAGCGCCGGCGACGTCGTCAAGCTGTCCAAGCCCTCCGACTGGCGTCCGCTGGACCCCAACAACACCCTGTACATGGAGCTGCCCAGCGGCCGTGTGGTGATCGAGCTGGCGCCGGATTTCGCGCCGCTGGGCACCGCCAACATCAAGACGCTGGTCAAGGAAGGCTATTTCGACGGCCTGGCCATGCTGCGCTCGCAGGATAACTACGTGGCGCAATGGGGCGACCCGAACGCCGAGACCAAGCCCAAGTCGCTGGGATCGGCCAGGGCCAAGGTGCCCGGCGAGTTCACGGTGCCGATGGCGAACGACAAGCACTTCGTGCGCCAGCAGGACGCCGACGGCTACGCGCCGCAGATCGGCCATTCCAACGGCTTCCCGGTCGGGCGCGATCCCAGGGCCAAGACCACCTGGCTGGCGCATTGCTACGGCATGGTCGGCGTGGGCCGCGACAACGACACCGACAGCGGCAGCGGCGCCGAGCTGTATGCCGTCACCGGCAACGCGCCGCGCCACCTGGACCGCAATATCACGGTGGTGGGGCGGGTGGTGTCGGGCATGGCGCTGCTGACCGGACTGCCGCGCGGCAGCGAGGCGATGGGCTTCTACGGCGCCAGCGAGGCGCGCATGCCGATCAAATCGGTGCGGCTGGAGGCGGACGTGCCGGAAGCGGAGCGCAGCCACCTGGAGGTGATGCGCAGCGAGGCGCCTATCTACAAGGAGGTGGTCGACGCGGCCCGCAACCGCGGCGGCCCGTGGAACAAATTCACGCCGAACTACGTCGAGCTGTGCAATGCGCCGATTCCCGTGCGCGAGCATCCCAAGGACTGAACGCCCGCCGCCGTCGCTCCCGCGAAAGCGGGAGCCCATGCTGAGTTGACTGGCCGGCGTTCTATGGGGGGAACTCATGCAGTGCATGGGTTCCCGCTTTCGCGGGAACGACTTCGGGCGAGCAGTTATAATCTCGTGATGAACGCGCCCGACATTTCCCCCCGCCCTCTTCTCCCCATCCGCCCCATCCAGGCCCTGCCCGACCAGCTGATTTCGCAGATCGCCGCCGGCGAGGTGGTCGAACGGCCGTCCGCCGTGGTCAAGGAGCTGCTGGAAAACGCGCTCGACGCCGGCTCCACCCAGATCACCGTGCGGCTGGAGGAAGGCGGTGTCAAACGCATCGCCATCACCGACAACGGCCGCGGCATCCCGCCCGAGCAGATGCCGCTCGCGCTGGCGCGCCACGCCACCTCCAAGATCGCCTCGCTGGACGACCTGGAAAACGTCGGCACGCTGGGCTTCCGCGGCGAGGCGCTGGCCTCGATCGCCTCGGTGGCCGCCGTCACGCTGACCTCGCGCACCGCCGACGCTCCCCACGCGTGGGAAATCGTCGGCTCGCACAACGGCGCGGTGGCGCCGTCGTCCGGCGCCCAGGGCACCACGGTCGACGTGCAGGACCTGTACTTCAACACACCGGCGCGCCGCAAGTTCCTCAAATCCGAGCAGACCGAATTCGGCCACTGCGCCGAAGTCGTGCGCCGCATCGCGCTGGCGCGGCCGGACGTGTCGTTCTCGCTCAGCCACAACGGCCGCACCATCGACCACTGGAACGTCAGCGAGATGGCCAAGCGCAGCGCCCACATCCTCGGCGACGGCTTCGCCGAGGCGCGCCTGGCTATCGACGAAAGCGCCGGCCCGCTGCGCCTGCACGGCTACGCCGGCCTGCCGACCGCCTCCAAGGCGCGCGCCGACGGCCAGTTCTTCTACGTGAACGGCCGCTTCGTGCGCGACAAGGTGCTGGTGCACGCCGTCAAGGCGGCCTACCAGGACGTGCTGCACGGCGACCGCTTCCCTTGCTACGTGCTGGCGCTCGATCTCGATCCGGCGCTGGTGGACGTCAACGTCCATCCGTCGAAGATCGAAGTGCGCTTCCGCGACAGCCGCGCGGTGCACCAGTTCGTGTTCCATGCGGTGCAGCGCGCGCTGGCGCAGACCTCGGCCACCGCGCACGGCAGCGTGCCATCGCCGCTGCCGGCGGCCGAGAGCCTGGGCAGCGCGACCTGGCGCGGCGAACAGACGTCGTTCGGACCATTGCTGGCGCCTGACTATTCGCCAACCTTCTCGCCATCGCCATTCGGCTCGCGTGACGGCGGCGCAAGCGGCACAGGAACTGGCGCCGGCTTCGGCGCGCCCCGCTTCGGCGGCGAAGGCGGCGTCGCCCAGAGCACGGAAAAATACGGCGCCCTGTTCGGCGGCTCCGGCCCCGTCACCGGCTACCGCGCCGAATCGGACATGGCGCTGCCGCAGGCCAGCCCGTTCAGCGTCTCCCCGGCGGCGATGGCGCAGGAAGAATTCCCGCTCGGCTTCGCGCTGGCGCAGCTGCACGGCATCTACATCCTGGCGCAAAACAACAAGGGCATGGTGCTGGTCGACATGCACGCTGCGCACGAGCGCATCCTGTACGAACAGCTGAAGACCGCATTGGACAGCCGCGTCGCCGGCGAAGAGATGCAGGTGCAGCCGCTGCTGATCCCCGTCACCTTCTACGCCGACACGGTGGAAGTGGCGACCGCCTCCGAACACCAGGAGACCTTGCAGGCATTGGGCTTCGACATCGCCACGCTGTCGCCGACCACGCTGGCGGTGCGCTCGGTGCCGGTGCTGCTGAAGAACGCCGACGCCCAGACGCTGGCGCGCGACGTGCTGCGCGACGTGCGCGAATTCGGCGGTTCGCGGGTGCTGATCGAGCGCCAGAACGAGCTGCTGGGCACCCTCGCCTGCCACACGGCGGTGCGCGCCAACCGCATTCTGTCGACGCAGGAGATGAACGCCCTGCTGCGCCAGATGGAAATGACCGAACGCGCCGACCAGTGCAACCACGGCCGCCCGACCTGGGTGCAGGTGGAAATCGGCGCGCTCGACAAGCTGTTCCTGCGCGGTCAATAACATGAACACTCACGCTTCAAAACCGCTGGCGGTCGCCATCATGGGGCCTACGGCGTCCGGCAAGACCGCGTCCGCGCTGGCGATCGCGCAGCGCATTCCGTCGGAGATCATCTCGGTCGATTCCGCGCTGGTGTATCGCGGCATGGACATCGGCACCGCCAAGCCGACGCGCGAAGAACGCGCCGCCGCGCCGCACCACCTGATCGACATCCTCGACCCGCTCGATTCGTATTCGGTGGCGCAGTTCCGCAACGATACGCTGCGGCTGGTCGACGAGATCGTCGCGCGCGGCAAGCTGCCCTTGCTGGTGGGCGGCACCATGCTGTACTTCAAGGGACTGGCCGACGGCCTCGACGACCTGCCCGGCGCCGATCCGGCGCTGCGCGCCGAGCTGGAAGAGGAAGCGGCCCGCGTCGGCTGGCCGGCCATGCACGCGAAATTGGCAGTGCTCGATCCCGAAACCGCCGCCCGCCTGGCGCCGGCCGACGCGCAGCGCATCCAGCGCGCGCTGGAGATCTGCGCCCTGAGCGGCAAGCCGATGTCGGAACTGCTGGCGCTGAAGGAAAAGACCGAGCTGCCGTTCGAGCTGCTGTCGTTCGCGCTGGAGCCGTCGGACCGCGCCGTGCTGCACGGGCGCATCGCGCGCCGCTTCGTCATCATGCTCGAAGAAGGCCCGGACGGTAACCTGATCACCGAAGTGGAAGTGCTGCGCCGGCGCGGCGACCTGCATCCCGGCCTGCCGTCGATGCGCTGCGTGGGCTATCGCCAGGCGTGGGAATACCTGGACGGCAGCATCGACTACAAGACCATGCGCGAGACCGGCATCATCGCCACGCGCCAGTTGGCCAAGCGCCAGCTGACGTGGCTGCGCTCCATGCCGGAGCGCGTGGTGCTCGACTGCCTGGGCGCCGATCCGGCCAGCGCGATGCTGGCGCGGATCGCCGGGAAGCTGGGCTAAGCGGCGTCAGGATTGCGGCGGTGCCGCATCCATATAAATGATTTCCCACAAATGGCCGTCGAGGTCCTGGTAGCCGTGGCCATACATGAAGCCGTGGTCCTGCGGCTCCTTGTAGGCGCTGCCGCCGGCTTCGATCGCCTTGTTGACCATGGACGTGACCTGCTCGCGCGACTCCACCTGCAGGCAGACCAGCACCTCGGTCGCGGTGCGGGCGTCGCAGATCGGTTTCGGCGTGAAGTCCTTGAAGCGCTCCTCGACCAGCAGCATGACGAAGATGTTGTCCGCCACGATCATGCAGGTGGCGCCGTCGTCGGTGTATTGCTGGTTGAAGGAATAGCCCAGATGCGTGAAGAACTTGACCGAGGCGGCCAGGTCGCGCACGGGGAGGTTCACAAAGATATTGGTCGCCATATCGTCTCCGTTAATAAAATGCTCAGAGCAGCATACCAATTTGACCATCTTTTGGCGACGCGATTCAAAATTTTAAAAAATTTTCGGAACGGTCGTTGACAGCGAAGACGCCAACCCCCATAATGCTGGGCGTTGCAGGTGATATAGCTCAGTTGGTTAGAGCACAGCATTCATAATGCTGGGGTCGGTGGTTCAAGTCCACCTATCACCACCAAGAATTTCGAAGGGCGATAACTCGATGAGTTATCGCCCTTTTTGCTTGTGCGCGGCCTTATTTAGTGGCCGCAGGCCGCGCCGCGGCGGTGCGTTCGGCGCCGTAGGTCTTGACCAGGTAGTCCACCATGTCGGGAATGTCGGCGTCCGAAAACTGGGCGCCGAACGGTTTTTTCATCTTCTTGACAGTGGCCTCCCAGTAGGCGCGCGGCGATGCCGGCGGTTGCGACTGGATGTAATGCACCGAGTGGCAGAGCATGCAGTTGTTCTGCACCAGCGCATAACCCGGCAGCGCGCTGGGCTTGAACAGCGCGGTTTCTGACGGCAGGTCGATGTCGAGCGCGAACGCGGGGGCCGCCATCATCAGGCCGGCGGCAAGCAGGGAACGGATCATCATAGTGCTCTCCTTAAACCGCGACGATGCGCGTCGATTCGACCACATTGCGCATGTAGCCGGGCGGGTTCCACAGGGCGCCGGCGGGCTGGCCCTGGCCGATGCGATTCACGGCGCGCACCATCAGTTCGTGGCCGCCCTTCTGCCTGGGCGTGAACGCCGCGCTCCATACGCGGAACGAGTACTTGCCCAGGTCCTTGCCCAGCTGCGCGGCCTGCCAGCTCCTGCCGCCGTCCGACGAGAAGGCCACCTCGTTCACGCCGTAGCCGCCGTCGAAGGCGATGCCGCGCACCACCGTCTGCTGTCCCGTCTTGACGTGCATGCCCTCGGTCAGGCTGGTGACGAAGGAGCGCACATTCATGCGGTTGATCGGCACGGTCTTGGCCGGTCCTTTACCCGGCTCGGTGCAGGCGCACTGGTTGTCCGGGATGCGATAGGCGGTGCTCATCCAGAAGCCATCGAATACCTTGTCGGTCACGGTGATGTCGGACAGGTGCTTGACCCAGTAGGTGCCGTAGTAGCCGGGCACGATCAGGCGCAGCGGATAGCCGTTCAACATCGGCAGGTCGGCGCCGTTCATCTGCCAGGCCAGCATCACTTCGCCGTCCAGCGCATGATCGAGATTGAGCGCCTTGACGAAATCGGGACCGTCGCCCAGCGGCGGCGTATCGAGGCCGTTGAACGCCACCTGCACCGAGCCGGCCTTCACGCCCGCCTTCTCCAGCACCTTGCGCAGCGGGACGCCGGTCCAGCGGGCGTTGCCCATGGCGCCGTTCGACAACTGGCCGCCATTGGCGCGCGGCTCGAAATGGCCACGGCTGTTGCCGGAGCACTGGACCACGGCGACCAACTCGGTCGCATCGGCCATCTGGCGCAGGTCGGACAGCGACAGCTCCAGCGGCGTATTGACGTTGCCGCCGACGCGCAGGCGATAGGTCTGCGGATCGATCGAAGTCGGAATGCCGCTCCAGTGGTAGCGCACGAAGAAGGCGTCGTTGGGCGTGATCGCCGATTCGTTGAACACGCCGAACGGCGTTTCCAGTTGCGGCGGACGGGCGGTGAGCAGGATCAGCGGCCGCTTCTGCGGGTAGGCGACCAGTTCGCGCTCGCCGTTTTCGAACGGCAGCGTGACGCGGCCCGGTTGCGCAGCCAGCGCCTCCAGCACCGGGTTGCCGAGGGCGGCGGCGGCGCCTAGCGTGCCGGCCTGCCGCAGAAAGGAACGGCGCCGCAGCGCCTCCGCCGTCAATACAAACGCAGTAGTCGCCATGCTGGTCTCCTTTATTATTAAGAGGTCAATCGCATCAATATTGCCACATTTCGCCGCACATGCGCCAAAATCCGGCTAGTCCCGCGCCTCGCGGATCAACTGCTCCAGGGCCAGCGATGCCTTGCTCTTATAGCGTTCCTGATGCCGCAGCATCAGGAAATCGCGTCCCGCCAATTGGAAGTTGGCCCTGGCCAGCAAGCCGGCCTGCAAATGCGACGCCACCACCAGTTCCGACATCACGGTGGCGAACGGACCGGCCATCACGGCCGAACGCACCGCCTCATTCGACGGCAGCGACAGCGCCACCTGGAGCGCGCTGATCGATATGCCGTGCGTCGTCAACGCCGCCTCGAACGCCGAGCGGGTGCCGGAGCCCTGCTCGCGCAAGATCCACTGGGCCGCCAGCAACTGCGTCGGCCGCAGCGCCTTGCCCGCCGCCCAGCGATGGCCAGGCGCGACCACCGCCACCAGCCGGTCTTGCGCCACCACCTCGGCCGACAGCGACGGCTCGTCGATCGCCCCTTCCACAAATCCGATGTCGGCGCTTCCCTGCACCACGGCCTGCGCCACGTTGTGAGTGTTGTCCACCATGACGTTGAGCTCGATCGACGGATAGGCTTGGCGAAACCGCACCAGCAACTGCGGCAGCCAGTAGCTGGCGATGGTCTGGCTGGCGTGCAGGGTCAGCGTGCCGCGCTTCATGCCGCCGAGCTCCGCGAGCGTCAGCTCGGCGGCGCGGGCGCTGGCCAGCGTGCGGCGCGCCTCCACCAGGAATATGCGTCCCGCCTCGCTGATCTCGATGCGCCGCCCGACGCGGTTGAACAGCGGCGTGCCATACCGTTCCTCCAGCACCTTGATGGAGGCGCTGACGGCCGACGGCGTCAGCGACAGCGCGCTGGCCGCCTGGGTCAGGTGTTGTCGCTCGGCGACTTCCACGAAAATGCGCAATTGTTCCAGAGTCATATAATCGTTCGATTCCATTGAAAGAATTGTCATAAATTGTAAGATGGACGCAACAATATGTCGACCTGATAATCGCTGCATTGCATCGAAGACCTCAGGGACGACACCATGAAACAAGCAATCGACAACACGCTGCCGGGTCTGGCGCTGTGCGGCCTGGTCACAGCCGCCGCCTACGCGCTGGAAGCACTCGAGATCGCCGTTCTGGGCCGGGCCTGGCTGGAGAGCCTGGTGCTGGCCATCCTGCTGGGCACCGCCATACGGACGCTGTGCCGCCTCGACGGCCGTTTCGACGCCGGCATCCACGTGGGCGCGAAGCTGCTGCTGGAAATCGCCGTGGTGCTGCTGGGCGCATCGGTGAGCGCGCGCACCCTGCTGGAAAATGGCATCGGCTTGATCGGCGGGATCGCCGCCGTGGTGGCCATCGCGCTCACGCTCAGTTTCGCCATCGGCCGCGCTTTCGGGCTGCCCTGCAAGATGGCGATCCTGATCGCCTGCGGCAATTCCATCTGCGGCAACTCCGCCATCGCCGCCGTGGCGCCGGTGATCGACGCCGACGGCCAGGATGTCGCGGCGGCGATCGCCTTTACCGCCGTGCTGGGCGTGGCGGTGGTGCTGGTGCTGCCGCTGCTGGTGTCGCTGCTGGCGTTCTCGCCCGTGCAGTTCGGCGTGTTTGCCGGGCTGACCGTGTATGCGGTGCCGCAGGTGCTGGCCGCCACCGCTTCGGTCGCTGTCAGCAGCACGCATATCGGCACGCTGGTCAAGCTGGTGCGGGTGTTGATGCTCGGCCCCGTGGTGCTGGTGCTGTCCCTGTTGGCCCCGCGCGCGGGCAAACGCCGGCCGGCGCTGTCGCACATGGTGCCGTGGTTCATCGCCGGCTTCCTGCTGATGCTGGCCTTGCGCTCGTTCGGCGCCATCCCCGCCGGCGCGCTGGCGCCGGCGCATACGGCGGCCAACTTCCTGACGATCATGTCGATGGCCGCGCTGGGGCTGGGTGTTGATGCGCGCGCCGTCTTGCGCGCCGGCGGGCGGGTCGCCGCGGTCGTCGTGCTGTCCTTGCTGGGACTGGCCGCCGTCAGCCTGGTCCTGATCAAGCTGCTGGGTATCGCCTGAGCTCAGCGCCGCGCCGACGGCGGCACCGATTCCCAGCGCTTGAACGCGCGGCGGAAATTGGCGACGTCGGAGTAGCCCAGCGCGTAGCTGATCTCCTGCACGCTGAGCTGCCCGGCGCGCAGGTATTCCAGCGCCAGCATGCGGCGCACCTGCTCCAGTATCTGCTTGTACGAGCTGCCCTCCTCCAGCAGGCGCCGGTGCAAGGTGCGCGGCGTCATGCACAGCAGCCGCGCCGTCAGTTGCAGCGACGGGAAGCTGGTGCGCTGCTCCAGCATCAGCCGCTGCACCCGCGCGCTCAGCGAAACCTGCGCCGCCAGCTTGTCCAGTTCCCGCTGGCAGATCTGCACCGCGTGCCCGAAGGTGGCCGGATCGCCCACCCGCAACGGCACGTCGATGGCCGCCGACGGCAGCACCATGCCGGTCCAATCCTGCCCATACAGAACCTCGCAGCGGAACAGCTCGCGCGCCAGCGGCGCATCGGCCGGCGCGGCGAACTGGAAGGCCACGCAGCGGCATTGGTACGCGCCGCGTGCGATGAAGTCCAATACGTTTTTAAACGCCAGCAACGCCGCCTCCAGCACCGGCCGCGCGATATCGCCCAGCGGCATGCGTTCATGCAGGCGCACGCGGAAGGCGTCGCCCAGTTGTTCGAAGTCGATCGAGATCATCGTCGTGCGCAGCATGAAGAAGCGCTCCAGCAGTTCCAGCGCCTGGCGCAAGGTGGCGCTGTTCATGGCGGCGTAGCCGAGGATGCCGTGGGTGTGCTCGCGCAAGCGGTCGCCCACCAGCAGGCCCATGGCCGGCTCGCCGGTGAGCGCCACCGAATCGAGCACCAGTTGGCGGAACACCGGGAACGACACGGCCAGCTCGCCGTCGTCCAGCTGCTCCGCGCGCAGGCCGCTGCGCGCCAGCCAGTCGCCGACGTCGCCGCCCATGCTGCCGATCTGCTCGGCGATCTGGCGCAGGTAGCTGCCAGCGAGCGTGTGGTCGTTTGCCTGCATGGGGAGGGCCTGGATTGAAATGAATCGATTGTCAATAAATAACCCCCGCCTGTCAATCCGGCACCTCCCCTGGACGCCGCCACGCTGCCTACAATGGACGCAATAACAACAAGGAGACCGCGTCGATGAACGTCCTGCACTACCTGAAGTTTTGCCTGTTCCATGTGGTCGGCCTGCTGGCCGCCGCCGCGCTGTACGCGGGCGGCGCCACGGTCGCGGCGTCGCTGCTGGGCGTGGTGCTGTTCTACGTGCTGGGCGACCTGCTGGGCGGCGACGATCTGAGCACGCCCGCGCTGCGCCAGCACACCATCCTGACCGGCCTACTGTGGCTGGCGCTGCCGCTGCTGCTGCTGATCGTCGGCGCGGCGCTGGACAGCTTCATCGCCGGCCGCTACGCCACGCCGCTGCAACTGGGCGCCGCCGTGGTGCTGACCGGCCTGATGATAGGCACGATAGGCACCATCACCGCGCATGAACTGGTCCACCGCACCAGGGAGCCGGCATCGCTGCTGATCGGCCGCTGGCTGCTGGCCTTCAGCTTCGACACCGGCTTCGCCACCGAGCATGTGTACGGCCACCACCGCTACGTCTCCACCGGCGAGGACCCGGCCACCGCGCCGCGCGGACGCAATGTTTACTGGCACATCGTCTGCTCCACCATCAAGGGCAACATCAGCGCGTGGAGGCTGGAGCGCAAGCGCCTGGAACGGCGCGGCCATCGCCAGTACAGCCGGCACAACATGGTGCTGCGCGGCCACCTGATGAGCGTACTGCTGCTGGCCGCGGCCTGGTACTGGGGCGGCGCCGCGGCGGCGCTGTTCTTCGCCGCCTGCGCGCTGTGGGGCAAGGCCATGCTGGAAGTGGTCAACTACATGGAGCATTATGGGCTGGTGCGCAATCCGGCCAGGCCGGTGCAGCCGCGCCACTCGTGGAACACCAACAAGCGCCTGAGCTCCTGGACCATGTTCAACCTGACGCGCCACTCGCACCACCACGCGCGCGCCGGCCTGCCGTACCAGGACCTGCATCCCTACCCGGAGGCGCCGATGATGATCGGCGGTTACCTGTCGACCATGCTGGTGGCGATGGTGCCGCCGTTGTGGCGCCACCTGATGGCGCCGCGCCTGCAGGCCTGGGACCGGCACCATGCCAACGACGAGGAACGCGCGCTGGCCGCCCTATCCGGCGGGGATTGACAGCGCTGCCGTTGCGGGGCAATCCAGCGTGAACCGGCCGCCGCGCCGGTTGCCTCCCTCCGCAAAGGCAGCTGATGATCAAACGTGCCACGTTCCGGGAACGGCCTGGCTGGCTGTTCTGCGTACTACTGTTCCTGCTCCATTTCGCCAGCGTCAAACTGACGCTGTTCTGCGCCGTCACGCCGGAAAAAGTGGTGGTGGTCTGGCTGCCGAACGCGGTGCTGCTGGCGGCGCTGGTACGCTTCAACGGCACGCTGGCGGCCGCGCTGATGGCGGCGGTCGTGATGCAGCAGGTCGGCGGCGACACCACGCCCTACCTGACGCTGGCCCGCCTGTGGTGGTTCGGCGACGCCCTCGGTCTGCTGATCTACACGCCGATGCTGCTGGCCTTCACCTACCCGCCCCGCCAGAAGCGGCAGCGCACATGGCTCGACGACGCCGGCCTGGCGCTGACGCTGCTGCTGGCGACGGCCGTGCTGTTCGCGCAGGGCGGCGCCATCGACGGCTTCCCCGTCACGCCCACCCTGCTGCTGCCGGCGGTGGCGGTGATCGTATTCCGCTTCGGCATCCGCATGACGACGCTGTGCGTGGCCCTGATTTCGCTCGGCATGGCGATGACGATGACGGCCCACTTCAAGCCCTTCGGCGACGTGCCGGTGTACCTGGAGACGCTGCACGCCCAGGAATTCATCCTGACCCTGTGCATCGTCGGCATCGGCTTCGCCGTCATGCTCAACGAACTGCGCATGCGCGAGTGTGACCAGGCTAGCCGTTCTTGCCCGCCACCGCCAGCTGGCGGTACTGGGTCGGCGTGATGCCGGTGGTGGCCTTGAACTGGCGCGTGAAGGCGGAATGGTCGCCGTAGCCGCAGGCCTGGGCGATCTCCGCCACGCTGGCGGCGCCCTTCAGCAGGCGCGAGGCGGCGTCGACGCGGGTCTGGATGATCATCTGGCGCGGCGTCAGGTGGAAGATGCGCAGGAAGTAGCGCTCGATCTGCGCCACCGACATATTGGCCGTGCGCGCCAGTTCGGCCAGCGGCAAGGCCTGGCCGTATTCCTGGTGGATCAGGTTCACCGCCGCCGCCACCTTGCGGTAGGCGGGGTTCTTCTTGTCCGCCATCGCCAGGTCGCGCGAGACGCCGGTCAGGCCGACGATGCGGCCGTCGGCGTCGCGCAGCGCGGTCTTGCGCGTCAGGCACCAGCCGGGATCGCGGTTGGGATACAGGTGCAGTTCCAGCTGGTCTTCGATGTCGCTGCCGCCGGCCAGCACCGCCATGTCCTGCGCCAGGTAGGTCTGGCCGAACGGCCGCGCGAACACCTCGGCCGGGGTGCGGCCGATCAGCGCCGCCTTGTGCCGCTGGCCGCAACGCTGCACCAGCGTCTGATTGACCACCACATAGCGGCATTCGACGTCCTTGACGAAGAAGACCACGTCCGGCAGCGCGTCGAACAGCGCTTCGGCAAAGAAGGGATCGGCGACGTCCATGCCCAGGGCGCGCCGGGCGTCGTCGTGAGGGAGTTCTTTATGCATGAAGGCGATTGTGCCAGCGGCGCCGGGCGGCGTCTCCTGTTTTATCATCGTTGTGCAGATTTCGTCATCGATCATGCGCAGGAGATGCAAGACAGCGGGCCGCAGGAAGCCTAAGATTTGAGCATGAAAACCATCTCCATCATCGACTCCCACACCGGCGGCGAACCGACCCGCCTGGTGACCGACGGCGGCCCGGAACTTGGCCAAGGACCGCTCAGCGAGCGGCTCGCCCTGCTGAAACGCCAGCACGACCGCTTCCGTTCAGCGGTGGTGTGCGAACCGCGCGGTTCGGATGTGCTGGTCGGCGCGCTGCTGTGCCAGCCCTACCAGCCCGATTGTGCCGCAGGCGTCATCTTCTTTAACAATGTCGGCTACCTCGGCATGTGCGGCCACGGCACCATCGGCCTGGTGGCGTCGCTGGCCTTCATGGGCCGCATCGGCGCCGGCCGCCATCGCATCGATACGCCGGTCGGCGTGGTCGAGGCCGAGCTGCACGCCGACGGCAGCGTCACGGTGGACAACGTGGCCTCGTATCGCAGCCAGGCCCAGGTCACGGTCGAGGTGCCGGGCCACGGCCCGGTCACCGGCGACGTGGCGTGGGGCGGCAATTGGTTCTTCCTGGTTTCCGGTCACGGATTGGAACTGGGGGTTGGTAACGTCGAGGCGCTGACCGCTTACACCGTGGCCGTCGGCGCCGCGCTGGAAAAGGCCGGCGTCAGCGGCGAAGGCGGCGCGCTGATCGACCATATCGAACTGTTCGCGCCATCGCGCACCGGCGCCGACAGCCAGAGCTTCGTGCTCTGTCCCGGCAAGGCCTACGACCGTTCGCCGTGCGGCACCGGCACCAGCGCCAAGCTGGCCTGCCTGGCGGCCGACGGCAAGCTGGCCGAGGGCGCGTTGTGGAAGCAGGAAAGCGTGATCGGCAGCGTGTTCGAAGCCTCGTACCGCTATCGCGGCGAACAGCTGATCCCCAGCATCCGCGGCCGCGCATGGGTGAACTCGCAGGCGCAATTGCTGCTCGATCCGACCGATCCTTTCGTCTGGGGCATACGGTGAACCAGAACGACGTGATCGTCATCGGCGCCGGCATCGTCGGCGCTGCCTGTGCGGATGCGCTCAGCCAGCGTGGCCTGCGGGTGATGGTGATCGAACAGGACATGCCCGGCAGCGGCGCCACCGCGGCCGGCATGGGACACCTGGTGGTCATGGACGACAACCCGGCGGAGCTGGCCTTGTCGGCGTATTCGGTGTCCCTGTGGAATTCGCTGGTGGGCGACCTGCCGCAGCGCCACGAGTACAGCCGCTGCGGCACCATCTGGGTCGCCGCGGACGAAGAAGAAATGGAAGCGGCGCGCACCAAGGCCGACACGCTGTCCGCCTACGGCATCGCCTGCGAACTGCTGGCGCCCGCCGCGCTGTATGCACGCGAGCCGCAATTGCGCACCGGCCTGGCCGGCGGCCTGCTGGTCTCCGGTGATGGCCTGGTCTATCCGCCCAAGAGCGCGCGCATCCTGCTGGACCGGGCGATCCGCCGCGGCGCCACCACCTTGCGCGCCAGCGTCGCCGCCATCGAAGACAACGGCGTGCTGCTGGCCGACGGCGCACGCCACCAGGCGCAGCACGTGGTGCTGGCCGCCGGCTCGCGCTCGGCCGCGCTGCTGCCGGAACTGCCGGTGCAGCCCAAAAAAGGACATATCGCCATCACCGACCGCTATCCCGGCTTTGTCCACCATCAGCTGGTGGAACTGGGATACATCAAAAGCGCCCACGCCGCCAGCGGCGACTCGGTCGCGTTCAATTTGCAGCCCCGTCCTACCGGACAAGTACTGATCGGCTCCTCCCGCCAGTTCGACACAATCGACCTGGCGGTGGAGCCGGCCATGCTGCAACGCATGCTGCGCCATGCCGCCGCGTTCACGCCAGCCCTGGCGCAACTGAACGTGCTGCGCTGCTGGACCGGCCTGCGCGCCGCCACCCCGGACGGCCTGCCGCTGATCGGCCCCCACGCCGCGCGGCGCGGACTGTGGCTGGCGACCGGACACGAAGGATTGGGCATCACCACCTCGCTGGCGACGGCGCAACTGCTGGCCGCGCAAATGAGCGGCGACAGCACGCGCATCCCCGCAGCCCCCTATTTACCGGGACGCTACAATGACTGACGTCGTCCTCAACATCAACGGCCACGAGATCCACGTGGCGCAAGGCGTCAGCGTGGCCGCGGCGATCGCCATGGCCGGCAGCGCCCTTACCCGGCGCTCGGTGCGCGGCGCGGCGCGCGCGCCCTTGTGCGGCATGGGCGTGTGCCAGGAATGCCGGGTCACCATCGATGGCCGCATGCACCAACTGTCATGCCAGACGCTGTGCGCCGACGGCATGTGCATAACCACCGGCGAGGCCCGGCCATGAGCCGCTATGAGGTACTGGTGATCGGCGCCGGACCGGCCGGACTGGCGGCCGCGCATGCCGCCGTGGCGCAAGGCGCCCAGGTCGGCCTGGTCGACGACAACCCGCTGGCCGGCGGCCAGATCTGGCGCGGCGGCCCGGAGCGGCAGCAGGACCAGCGCGCGCAAAGAATGTGGAGCGACCTGCGCGCCGCCCCCAACCTGACCTACCTGCCGCAGACGCGCGTGCTGTACGCGCCGGCGCCGCAGCAGCTGCAAGTGCAGACGCCATCGTCGTCGGCCACGCTGCACTACGAAAAACTGATACTGGCCACCGGTGCGCGCGAACGGCTGCTGCCCTTCCCCGGCTGGACCCTGCCCGGCGTGACCGGCGCCGGCGGCTTGCAGGCGCTGGCCAAGGGCGGCTATCCGGTGCGGGGCAAGCGCGTGGTGGTGGCCGGCAGCGGCCCGCTGCTGCTGGCGGTGGCCGCGACGCTGCGCGCCAATGGTGCGGAGATGGTCGCCATCATCGAGCAGGCGCCCATGCCGGCGTTGGTGCGCTTCGGCTTCGGCCTGCTGGCGACGCCGTCCAGGATCACGCAGGCGCTGCAACTGGCCGCGCAACTGAACGGCATTCCGTATCTGCGCAACAGCCATGTGCACTCGGCGCTCGGCGACGGCACGCTGCAATCGATCCTGATCCAGCGCGGCGGCGCGCGCGAGCTGGAAGCAATGCAATGCGACTACCTGGCCTGCGGCTACGGCCTGCTGCCCAATGTCGAACTGGCGCAGGCGCTGGGCTGCGTCACCGCGTCGAACCAGCGGCAAACGGCGGTGCTGGTCGACGACGACCAGTTGACCTCCGTGTCCGGCGTCTACTGCGCCGGCGAAGGGACGGGTGTCGGCGGCGTGGACCTGGCCTTGGCCGAGGGCCGCATCGCCGGCCTGGCGGCCACCCGCCAGGCCACCGCCGCGCGGCAGCTGTACGCCGAACGCGCGCGCTGGAAGAAATTCGCGGCAAGGCTGGAGCGCGCTTTTGCGCTGCGGCCGGAACTGCTGAAACTGGCCGGCGACGACACCATCGTCTGCCGTTGCGAAGACGTCTGCCACAGCGAGCTGCGCACGCACACCAGCTGGCGCAGCGCCAAGCTGCAAACGCGCTGCGGCATGGGGCCGTGCCAGGGACGCATCTGCGGCGGCGCCACCGAACTGCTGTACGGCTGGCGGCCGGAGGCGGTGCGCATGCCGATCTCGCCGGCCCGCATCGCCAGCATCATCGATTGATCATCAGCGTCATAACAACCACCGATTCATCACAAGGAGAACAGCATGGCAGCAGCAAAATGGGAAGGCGTCTTCCCCGCAGTAACCACCAAGTTCAAGGAGAACGAGGATCTCGACCACGCGGAAATGGAAAAGCACTTCAACTTCCAGATCGACAGCGGCGTACACGCGCTGCTGACCTGCGGCTCGCTGGGTGAAGCCAGCACGCTGTCGTTCGACGAGAAGCTGGCCGTCACCAAGACCGCGCTGAACGTCGCCGCCGGCCGCGTGCCGGTGCTGGTCAACGTCAGCGAAACGCGCACCGCCACCGCCTGCCGCTTCGCCGAGAAGGCGCACGAGATGGGCGTGCAGGGCCTGATGGTGATGCCGTCGGTGCTGTACGCGGCCGACTCGCGCGAGGCGATGGACAACCTGCGCGTGATCGCCAAGGCGGCGCAGCTGCCGATCATGGTCTACAACAATCCGGTCTCCTACAAGGTCGACCTGACGCCGGAAGACTTCAAGGAACTGGCCGATTGCGAATGGATCGTCGCAATCAAGGAATCGACCGACAACGTGCGCCGCATCACCGACCTGCGCAACGCCGTCGGCCACCGCTACCAGCTGTTCATGGGCGTGGACGATCTGTCCTTCGAAGGCCTGGCGGTGGGCGCGGACGGCCTGCTGGCCGGCCTGGTGGTGGCCTTCCCGAAAGAGACGGTGGCGCTGTACAAGCTGATGAAGGCCAAGCGCTGGGATGAAGCGCTCAAGCTGTACCAGTGGTTCATGCCGCTGATGCACCTGGACGTGTCGACCAAGCTGGTGCAGAACCTGAAGCTGGTGGAAACGCTGGCCGGCGTCGGCAACGAATTCGTGCGCCGTCCGCGCCAGCCGCTGCAAGGCGCCGACCGCGCCCGCGTCACCGCCGTGGTCCAGGCGGCCCTGGCCACCCGTCCGGACGTCAGCACGCTGTTCTAAGTCAGTTGCGCTTGATGGTCGAGCCGCGCAGGATCAGCTGCGGTTCGATCATCGTGGTGGCGGGGGCGGGTTTGCCGTCGATGGCGGCGATCAGCTTTTCCATCGCCGCCACGCCCATGCGCTCGCTCTGCAGGTCCACCGTGGTCAGCGCCGGCGAGGTGTATAGTCCGTATTCGATGTTGTCGAAGGCCGCCACCGACAGCTGCTCCGGCAGCTTGAAGCCCAGCGTCTGCGCCGCCTTCATGAAGCCCAGCGCCATCAAATCGTTGTAGCAGATCAGCGCATCCGGGTGCTCGGCGCCCAGCATGATGGACGAGCATATGCGCCCGCCTTCGGCCGCCGTCGGCGCGCCGCCTTCGTACACGGTCAGTTCCAGGTCGTGCGCGGCCAGGCAGGCGCGGATGCCGGCCATGCGCTCCTCGTCGCGCCGCGAGCGCGGAAAGCGCAGGTAGCCGATGCGCTGGTGCCCCAGCGAGACCAGGTGCCGCGCCAGCATGTAGGCGCCGCGGTGGTCGTCGCTGATCACCCACGGAATATCCAGCCGCGACAGGCGGCCGAAATACACCAGCGGCTTGCCCAGTTCCATCACCCAGTCCATCTCCGATTCCAGCATGCGCGAGAACATGATGATGCCGTCCACCCGGCGGCTCAGCGCCTCCAGCAAGGGCCGCTCGCGGTCCGGGTTTTCCTCGGTGTCGACCAGCAGCAGCGTGTAGCCGTGCGCCAGCGCGACCCGGTTGGCGCCCTTGACGATGCTGGTGAAGTGCGGATTGGCCACGTCCAGCACCGACAGGCCGATGCTCTTGGTGCGGCCGGTGATCATCGACGCCGCCAGCGGGTTGGAGCGGTAGCCCAGCCGGGCGATGACTTCCTTGATGGCCGCCTCCACCGCCGGCGAGAAGCGCTGCGCGCCGTTGACGAACTTCGACACGGTGGCGGTCGAGACGCCGGCCGCTGCGGCGACGTCCCGGATGGTTGCTACATTTTTTTTCATGTTCTGATTGTCGGGATGCGTGGCAGCCGGTGCTTCGGCGGCGCCAAAGGACAATCTTAGCATGTCGGCATCGGTCCGCCGACCGATCACAGGTCGGTGATTTCCTTGTGGCGCGGGACCAGCGCCTTCATCACGCACCACGCCACCAGATAGGCCAGCGCGCAGATGGCGAACATGATCATGTAGCCGGTGCGGATGTCGTTGACCGATGCGTAGTAGTCGAACACCCAGCCGCCCAATTTGGTCAGCAGCACGCCGCCGATGCCGCCGGCCATGCCGCCGATGCCGATCACCGAGGCCACCGATTTTTGCGGGAACATGTCGGACACGGTGGTGAAGATATTCGCCGACCACGCCTGGTGCGCCGAGGCGCCGACGCCGATCAGCAGCACCGGCACCCAGAAGCTGGTCGCGCCCAGCGGCTGCGCCAGCAGCACCACCAGCGGGAAGAAGGCGATCACCAGCATGGCTTTCATGCGGCCGTCATACGGCGCGTGGCCGCGCGCCATGAAGTAGCTGGGGAACCAGCCGCCGCCGATCGAGCCTATCATCGTCATGCTGTACAGCACCGCCAGCGGCACCACGATGGCGTCGCCCTTCATGCCGTACTGCGCCGACAAATAAGTGGGCAGCCAGAACAGGAAGAACCACCACACGCCGTCGGTCATGAACTTGCCGAAGGCGAAGGCCCAGGTCTGGCGGTACTTCAGCAACTGGAACCACGAGACTTTCTGCGCCGCGGCCGGCGCCTCCGCCATCGCCGGCTGGTCGCTGCGGATGTAGGCCAGCTCCTGCGCCGACAGGCGCCGCTGCTGGTCCGGCTTTTCGTACAGCGTGATCCACACGCTCATCCAGATGAAGCCCAGCATGCCGATCATGACGAAGGCGGCCTGCCAGCCCCAGATGCCGGCGATCAGCGGCACGCAGATCGGCGCCAGGATGGCGCCGACGTTGGCGCCGGAGTTGAAGATGCCGGTGGCGAAGGAGCGTTCCTTCTTCGGGAAGTATTCGGCGGTGGCCTTGATCGCGGCCGGGAAGTTGCCGGCCTCGCCCACCGCCAGCACCGCGCGCGAAATCATGAAGCCGAGGATGGACGGCGCGGCGACGATGCCGAAGGCGCCCAGCAGCACGCCCACGCCCTGCCCCATCGGCACCGAGAAGGCGTGCAGCAGCGCGCCCAGCGACCAGATCGTAATCGCCAGCACGTAGGCGGCCTTGGTGCCGATCTTGTCGACCACGCGGCCGGCGAACAGCATCGAGATCGCGTACACGAACTGGAAGGCGGCGGCGATGTTGGCGTAGTCGGTGTTGCTCCAGCCGAATTCCTTGGACAGGTCGGGCGCCAGCAAGCTCAGCACCTGGCGGTCCAGGTAGTTGACGGTGGTGGCAAAAAACAACAGGGCGCAGATGGTCCAGCGGTATTTACCGACGGTTTTTCCCACCGCTTGCGCGTTCACAGGCTCGCTCAGGTTCATGGCATCACTTCTATTCTGGTTTTGGGTGATGATCTCTCGGTCTCCACGAGATCACTCTAGTCGTAAGTCATCGTACAACTATAGGACGCGATAGGCAAGCGGAAAGATGCGGATATTCAAGGGATTGCGCCATCGCGGCAGTCCGTCCAGGCGGCTGCCGCGATGGCGTTGTATGATGACATTTTATGCAATCATGGCGTCCTGGCGGTGCCGCCCTTGGCCAGCAGCAGCGCCACCAGGCTGATCACCGCCGCCGTGGACAGGTAGTAGCCGACGTACTGCAGGCCGTAGTTGGTGGCCAGCCAGGTGGCCGCGTACGGCGCCAGCGAGGCGCCCAGGATGCCGGCCAGGTTGAACGTCAGCGAGGCGCCGGTGTAGCGCACCTCGGCCGGGAACAGTTCGGACAGCATGGTGCCCAGCGGGCCGTAGGTCATGCCCATCAGGCCCAGGCCCAGCGACAGGAACACCGTCACCAGGGTGCTGTTGCCGGAGCCGAACATCGGCGCCATCGCCAGCCCGAACACGGCGATCGCGGCCGACACCCACACCAGCGTGATGCGGCGGCCGTAGCGGTCGGCCCACAGCGCGGCGACCGGGATGGTCAGGCCGAAGAAGATCACGGCGAACAGCTGCTGGATCAGGAAGTCCTTGCGGCTGAACTTGAGCGCGCTGGTGCCCCAGCTCAGCGCGAACACCGTCATCAGGTAGAACAGCACGAAGGTGGCCAGCGCGATCAGGGTGCCCAGCACCAGCACGCGGCGGTGGTCGCGCCACACGGTCAGCACCGGCACCTTGACCCGCTCGTTCTTCTCCAGCACCTTCTGGAAGTCCGGGGTTTCATGGATCTTCAGGCGGATGTACAGGCCGACGATCACCAGCAGCGAGCTGGCCAGGAAGGGAATGCGCCAGCCGTAGCTGAAGAACTCGGCGTCGCTCAGGGTTTGGCTCAGCAGCAGGAAGATGCCGCCCGACAGGAAGAAACCGATCGGCGCGCCCAGCTGCGGGAACATGCCGTACCAGGCGCGTTTGCCCGGCGGCGCGTTTTCGGTGGCCAGCAGCACCGCGCCGCCCCACTCGCCGCCCAGGCCCAGGCCCTGGCCGAAGCGGCACAGCGCCAGCAGCGCCGGCGCCAGCGTGCCGATCGAGGCGTAGGTCGGCAGCGCGCCGATCACCACGGTCGAGAGTCCCATGGTCAGCAGCGCCGCCACCAAGGTGGCCTTGCGGCCGATGCGGTCGCCGAAGTGGCCGAACACGGCCGAACCGACCGGGCGCGCGAAGAAGGCGATGGCGAAGGTGGCCAGCGATTGCAAGGTGGCGGCGGCAGGGTCGCTGGCGGGGAAAAACAGCTTGGGGAACACCAGCACGGCCGCGGTGGCGTAGATGTAGAAATCGAAGAATTCAATCGTGGTGCCGATCAGGCTGGCAAACAGCACGGTGGCCGGGGAGTTGGCCCTGGGCGCTCCGGGGTGGGACTGACTCATGCTTGACGCTCCTGCGGGTGGATGGTGCGGCCCATCATACACACCCGCCGCGCCTGCTGCCAAGCAGATAAGCTTGCCCGCTAGGTATCGATTTGCGCAAAGGCAACGCTGATCTGGCCGGCCTGCAGCGGCCGCACCAAACGCGCCACTTCCTGGCCGTCGCGCAGGAAGATCAGCGTCGGCCACAGCTTGACGCGGTAGGAACGGCCCAGCGCGCGGCCGGGGCCGTCCTCGACCTTGTAGTGGCGCACGCCCTCGTGGCCGGCGAAGGCCAGCGCCAGCGGCGCCTGCGCGGCCATGCAGTGGCCGCACCAGTTGGCGCCGAATTCGAGCAGGGTGGCGCCGGCCAGGGCGTCGACGGTGGCGCGCTCGGGCGCGCCGGGCAGGTAGATTTTTTCCATGGCGTCAGGGTTTGGCTTGGGCTTTGAGTTCGGCGCAGGGGTCGGGACGGGACTGCGGCGCCACGCTGTAGACCGCGTCGTAGCGGCCGGCGCCGTCCGCGCCTTCGACATAGCCTTCGCTGCGCACCGTCAGCGCCGGCGCCAGTTGGTTGATCCAGCGCGCCACGCCGATGTCCTTGCGCACGTGGCCGTTGCCGGCGATCAGCACTACGTCGCGCGGCAACTGGTCGCGCACGATCTTGGCCATCCAGATGTCGCGCGACACCTGGGCGTTGATCATGCCGTCGACCATCATCTGCGGCAACATATTGCAGTGGCCGGCGATGATCTCCTGGTACTGGGCGCCGCGCACGTCGGCCGGCAGCGGCCGGTCCAGATGGTAGTCGCGCACGCTTTGCGGGTCGAAGGTGGCGGCGATGCCGTCGCGCACCACGCGCGAGGCGTCGGCGCGCGACAGGTTGCCGGCGACCAGCGGCAGCTGGTAGGTCAGCGCCAGCTGGATCACCGGGTAATACAACTGCCAGTTCCAGCGGCCGGCGCCCGCCACGCGGATCACGCACTGGGCGTCCAGGCAGCCTTTCTGGGCCTTGCTCAGCATGTCCTGGTTTTCGCGGTCGAACTGCTCCATGACGATGGCCGGGCGCCAGCCGGCCTCGACCCGCTGGCGCAGCAGCTCGTAGCGCAGCTTGTGGCCGGCGGCGTTGTCGTGCACCTCGCCCAGCAGCAGCACCTGCGGATTGGGTCCCGCCGGCGCCGGCACGACCGCCGCGGCCGCGCCCTTGCCGCCGCTGGCGCAGCCTGCCAGCAAGGCCAGCGCCGCCGCGGCGACAGCCCATCCCAATTTGCCGCCATATATCGAAATCATCTGTGTCCGGACCCTATGCGATCGAATGATTGTTTGTGAAGCTGAAAGCGTGAACGCCGCGGGTCAGCGATAACCGTTGCTGCGGTGCACGAATTGATTGCCTAAAGAAAAATACAGATGGCAATATGTTATTAAATATGGTTTAATACAAAATAGTCGAGCACGGTTGAATTCACGACCAATCTTAGCTTAATGTATATGTTTTAATGCAGCCTTAACGTCCTGCTCGTGCAGCATAGTCAGGAGAGAATTTTGAAGAAGTTGAATCTTATTACGACATTATTGCTGGCCCTGGGCATGGCCGGAGCCACTCAGGCCCAGGCCGCCAGTCCGGACAACAGCAAAGCCGCACCCGCAACCATCGTCCTGGCCCCATGCGATGCCCACAGCACCACGCCGTGCGGCATCAGCGGCGCCGTGCCGGCGGAAAAGACCGCCTCGGACCGCGATCCTGAAGCGCTGCTCAGCAGCGCCCCGGAAAACCCGCAAGCCAACGATCCGGTGGCCGAAGTGCCGGAACCGCAGACCTTCGTCATGCTGATGCTGGGACTGGTCATCCTGGGCTTTTCCTCGCGCAGAGGCGACGCCTCGGACAAATTTATCGAATAAGCCTGGCCGCCGCTACAGGCCGCACACCCCATGGATGTTGGTGATCGCCACGCCATGCAGGATGGCGCGGCCGACGCAGAAAAGTTTCTGCACCCCGTCCTCGGTCCCCAGTACCGCAAAGATCGCCAGCGCCAGCGCCACGCCGATTAAAATCACCAAGCCTTTGAGTGTGTCCTTGTCCATGGCGGCATTCTAGCGTGGCGCCGCACGCTTAAGCAACGGCGCCGCCAGCGCACCATGGTATTGCTTGTCGAGCGACATGCGGCCGATGCCGCTCGCCGCCGCCACGGCCGACATGGTTTCGGGCGCCATCTTGACGCTGAATTCACCGCTGATTCTGGGCATTGCCGGCCTTTCAATTGTGCAGACGGGCATCGGTCTGCAGCGCGGCCGGGTCGTCGACCGGCGTCACGCACGGCATGCGCAGCACAAAGCTGGCGCCCTGCCCCAGGACGCTGGAGACCGTGATGGTGCCGCCAAACTGCTTGGCGATCAGGTTGAACACGATATTGAGTCCGAGGCCGGTGCCGCCCTGGCCGCGGCGGGTGGTGACGAAGGGGTCGAACACCTTGTCGAGCATGTCCGGCGGGATGCCCTTGCCGTCGTCCACCACCTGCATCTCGATCCAGTCGGCCGCCTGCGCCACGCCGATGGTGATGCGGCCCTCGCCGCCCGGATCGAAGGCGTGCTCGACGCAGTTGAGCGTCAGGTTGGTGATGACCTGGGCCAGCGCGCCCGGATAGCTGTCGAGCATGATGTCCGGCGGGCAGGCGATGCTGACGGTGATGCGGGTCTTCTTCAGCTTGGGCTGCAGGCTCGACACCACCTCGTTGATGTAGTCGCGCAGCTCGAAGCGGCGGCGCGCCTCGCTGACCTGGTCGACCGCGATCTGCTTGAAGCTGTGGATCAGGTGCGCCGCGCGGTAGGCGTTGTTCATGATCAGGCGCGTGCTCTCGGCCGCCGTCTCCAGGTAGCGCATGATGTCCGATTTCTTGATATTGCCGCTGGCGACAGACTGGTGCACCTTCTCGGTGGCCTCCATCAGCACCGAGGCGCTGGTCAGCGCGATGCCGACCGGGGTGTTGATCTCGTGCGCGACGCCGGCCACCAGCCCGCCCAGCGAGGCCAGCCGCTCGGCCTGCAGCAGCGATTCCTGCGTGCGGCGCAGGTCGTCGAGCGCCTTGGCGGTGGTCTGGGCCGATTTGCGGGCCTCGTCCTCGGCCTCGCGGATGCGCTGGATGTTCGATTTCACCTTGCGCTGGATGGCGTTGAAGCCGCGGATCACCTCGCCGAGCTCGTCGTGCCGGCTGTCGGGCAACTCCTCGACCTCGTCGCTGCCGCGCGTGGCCAGGTCGAACAGGCCGTCGCGCAGGCGCTTGAGCGGATCGAACACGATGCGCAGCGACAGCGCCAGCGCCGCCACCAGGATCAGGTCCAGCAGCAGCACCTCGGTGACCTTGCGCCGCACCTCGGCCGCCAGCGTGGCGTCGATCTGCGCGCGGCTGAAATTGACCACCACGCGGCCGACGATGACCGGCTTGAGCGAGGCGCCGGCGGCGCCGGAATCGCGGTAGGCCAGGTCGGCCACCACCGGCGAACCGCCGACGGCGGCGTCGTTCTCGATCGAGCTGACGCTGCCGTTTTCATTGCGCAGCTTACCGGAGAACAGGCCGACCGAGGTGTCGTAGACGCGGATAGAGACCAGCTCGGGCGGCAGCATCTCGGCGGCCACAATGTTGTCGACCTTGGCCTTGTCCAGGTCCCACAGCGCCGACGGCAGGCTGGTTTGCAGGCGGGTCAGCACGCCCTGGCGCAGCCGCTGGCTGCTCACTTCCAGCTCGTGGCCGAGGCTGTATTGGGCGTAAGTGCCGGAAATGCCCAACACCAGGGTCACGATGACCACGAAAAGCAGCGTCAAGCGGCCTTGGATACCAAACATCGACCAACCTCCGTGCAGTGATGGAATTGACGGCAACGTCCCAATGTACGGTATGACATGCGACTTGGCAAGTTGTGGCCCGCGCCGCCACGCCGCCGCGGCAGACTTTGCTTGCCCGCAATGGTAAGATCGGGCAATGTGGACGAGGTGGCAAACCGGGAGGGCATCATGACAGGCAATTATCATCAACTGACGCTGGCGGAGGTACGGCCGGGCATGGTCCTGTCGGACGTGCTGCTGGACGTGCAAGGCCATGTGCTGCTGCCGCAGGGCACGGCGCTGACCGAAGCCATGCTGGCGCTGATGCCGCGCCACGGCATCGCCATCCTGCCCATCCTGAAAGACGAGGTGTCGCCGGAAATGGCGCAGGCGACGCTGGAGCACCACGCGGCGCGCATCGCCCACCTGTTCCGTAAAAACGACGCCGACAGCGACAGCGACTGGGCCACCTCGCTGCTGCGCCGCTTCGTGTCGGACTTCCGCCTGGGCTTACCGGAGACCCCCGAGCATGAGTAATACCCTCAGTTACGACGACGTCGTCCGCACGCTGGACGACCTGCCCTCGCTGCCGGCGGTGGTGATGGAGCTGCTCAACAGCATAGACCAGGACGATGTCGATATTTCCGTGCTGGCCAAGAAGGTGTCCTACGACCAGGCGCTGACGGCCAAGACGCTGCGCCTGGCCAACTCCTCGCTGTACGGGCTGCAGGTCAAGGTCACCACCATCCAGCAGGCGATCACCTACCTGGGCTTCCAGACCACGCGCAACCTGATCACGGCGGCGGCCGTCACCGGCTGCTTCGCCGAGGGCCATTGCCCCGGCTTCGACCACAAGGCCTTCTGGCGCCACTCGATCGCCACCGCCGCCTGCGCCAAGGTGCTGGCGCGGCAGATGCGCTTCAACCAGGACTACGCCTTCACGGCCGGCCTGCTGCACGATATCGGCCGGCTGGTGCTGGTGTCCTGCTTCCCGAACCAGTATTCGGAAACCCTGGCCTACCGCGACGCCCACGATTGTTATCTGCTGGACGCCGAGCGTACCGTGCTGGGCGTCGATCATGTCGACGCCGGGCTGGCCCTGGCGGAGCACTGGAATTTTTCCGATACGATGCGGCTGGCCATCGGCGGCCATCACGACCCGGAAGCGCCGGGCGCAGGGTTCCTGGCCGCCATCATTCATGTGGCCGACGCCATCGTGCACGCGCTCGATCTGGCGCAGGCGCCGGACGATCTGGTGCCGCCTGTGTCCACCGTGGCCTGGACTGCGCTGGGCCTCGATGAGGAAATCTATCTGCAACTGTTCCGCGAGACGGAACTGCAATATGAGGAAATTTCTATGGTGCTGCTGAGCTGAACGCGCTCCCTGCCGGCCGGCTTGCTATCAAGCGCGGCAACGGCAGGTGCAGACGTGCGGGCGCATTAGTGACGCGCGTAGTTTCCGGCCTCGGCCTTTTCGGTGCGCTCTTCCGGCTTCGGCCGGCCCTGGGCGTCGGACAGGCGGTACTTGGTGCGGCGGTCGCCCATCAGGTCGCGCAGGTCGCGGATGCTCATGCCGGTCACTTCGTGCATGCGGATCAGCAGCGAGGCGCCGACCGGCAAGCGGTGGTGGCGGATCTTGCTGATGACCGGCGGCGCGACTTCCAGCAGGCGCGACAGCGCGGCGTCGTTTTTCAGTTGCATCTTGCCGAGCAAGATGTCCAGGAGATGGTTGGGGTTGTAGCTTTCCTGGGAAGCAAGTGCGTGATGTGCCATGGTGTTCCTCGTTGGTTGGGTGAATGAAGTGTGCAGGCCTGAACTTAAGGACAACTTAGATTCCTTGGCCTAAGTTTTTCGGCCCGGCTGATTGCCTTTCGTGCAAGATTATTCTATGCTCAAAAGGGCCTGTTCCTGCCGCTTTCCGTCGAGCGAAGATTGTTCGACATCAATCGCTGGCTAGAAACCTTAGCAACAATGCTATTTCATCACATGGGGCTGGAGGGTGTCGCACGCAAGAACTTGTAGGAAACTGTTACACAAAGCAAGTGCATCTTTACACGGGCGCGGAAACTGGCAAAACCGCCCGCGTCATGCCCGCGAAGGCGGGTATCCATACGGCGCTTCCGATGCAAACTCAGCATGGGTTCCCGCGTGCGCGGGAACGACAGGCGGCAGGTTGCAGCCGATCGCTCAGGCGCTGGTGTCGATATGGCGGCCCAGGGTTTTCTCGCTCTGGCGGCGGTCCTGTTCGGCGTGCTTGTCGGCGGCCTGGGCGGCGCGGCGCTGCAGCGCGGTGGCGGCGTCATTGGCCTGGGCGCGGCTGCGCTGGGTGTCGGCATTTTTTTCCACGCGGGTCTGCACCGCGCGCTCGGCGCCGTTGCTGCGCTGCGCGCGCTCGACGCTCTCGGCCGAGCTGGCCTGCTGGGCGCGCTGCTGCTCGCGGTTGGCGCGGGTTGCGCGCTGGTTGGCCGCCTGCACGCTGTCGAGCGGGGTGCTGATGCGCGAGGACGAGATCGCATTGGCTGCCATGAAACCCTCCACTGGAAATTGCCGACAGGCTACTCTTTCACTGTAGAAGCCCGGGTGCCTGAAATCAAGGCCTATCGCATCTGGCGGCGGAAAATTACGTTAAACTATCGCCTGTGCCGGCACTGCCGGCCTCTCTCATAAAGCATCCCATTGAAAACCAAAACACCAGTCCAGCCGCACTACTTTGTCCCGGAACCGCTCGATAACGCGCGTCTGGCCCATCTGTGCGGCCCCCTCGACGAAAACCTGCGGCAGATTTCCGCCGCGCTGGACGTCACCATCTTCCGTCGCGGCGAGAAATTCATCGTCAGCGGCCACAACGCCGAACGGGCGGTGCAGATCCTCGAACAGTTCTACGCGGTCGCCAACAAGATCGTGCCGATCGAAGAGGTGCAACTGGCCCTGGTCGAACAGCGCGCCGGCCTGGCGGTGGCCAACGCCGCCATCGCCGCCGCCTCGGCGCCGGACCAGCCGCGCGTGGTCGAGGCGCCGTTCGTCGAACCCGACATCAACAGCCCGATCCTCAAGACCCGCCGCGCCGACCTGCGCGGCCGCACGCCGCACCAGATCCGCTACCTGCGCAACATCCTGGAGCACGACATCAGCTTCGGCGTCGGCCCGGCCGGCACCGGCAAGACCTACCTGGCAGTGGCCTGCGCGGTCGACGCGCTGGAACGCGACGCCGTCAAGCGCATCATCCTGACCCGTCCCGCGGTCGAGGCGGGCGAACGGCTGGGCTTCCTGCCGGGCGACCTGGCGCAGAAGGTCGATCCCTACCTGCGCCCGCTGTACGACGCGCTGTACGACCTGCTGGGCTTTGACCGCACGCAGAAGATGTTCGAGAAGCAGGTGATCGAGGTCGCGCCGCTGGCCTATATGCGCGGGCGCACCCTGAACCACGCCTTCGTCATCCTGGACGAGGCGCAGAACACCACCGTCGAGCAGATGAAGATGTTCCTGACCCGCATCGGCTTCGGCAGCAAGGCCGTGGTCACCGGCGACGTCACCCAGGTCGACCTGCACAAGAGCCAGAAGAGCGGCCTGGTCGACGCGGTCCAGGTGCTGAAGGAGGTGCGCGGCATCGCCTTCAGCCACTTCAACAGCGAGGACGTGGTGCGTCACCCGCTGGTGGCGCGCATCGTCGACGCCTACGAAACGGCGCACAACCACGAAGCGGAAATCGCTCCCCTCCTCAAAGCCACAGCCCTCAAAAATGTCCGCAAAAAATAAACTGACGCTGTCGGTGCAATATCCCGACGCCCGCCTGCAGGCATCCATCACCCGTCCGAAGATCCGCCGCTGGGTGCAGGCCGCGCTGTTCGCGCCGGCCGAGCTGACGATACGCTTTGTCGACGCCGAGGAAGGCCGCACCCTGAACCGCGACTACCGCGAGAAGGACTACGCCACCAACGTGCTGACCTTCGCCTACAACGAAGGCGAAGAGCTCCCCGACGACGCGCCGACCCAGGCCGACATCATCCTCTGCACCGACGTGCTGGAGCGGGAAGCGGCCGAGCAAAAGAAAACCGTGGAAGAACACGCCGCCCACCTGATCGTCCACGGCGTGCTGCATGCGCAAGGCTACGACCACATGGACGACGAGGAAGCGGCCGAGATGGAAGGCATCGAAACCGACATCCTGGCCGGCCTGGGCTACGCCGATCCCTACGCCGAGTAAAACATCGCTTTCCGCATCAGGCCGCCCATCCGGCTTCCTGATGCGGCACCTGGATCATTGCTTCCTGCCACGACACAGACGTCGGCAACACGGCTATGCGCCCATCCCGCAAAACCAGCAAGGGTCCGTTACCTACCAGTGCGGACAATGGATGGCGGGTACGCACATAGTCTGCCGAGTTATAGAAAAATACCCAGCCTTGCTCGATCTCTTTAGTTTCCTCGCGCAGAATTCCCAACTCGTCACCGCAAGCCCTCCCTGGTTCATGGACTTTCGCCTCCGCGAGTTTCAAGGCGCCGCTTTCAGCATTAGTCGACCTCATTAATTTGTCCTTAAAAATCGGAATTGGAGCAAGCAAGGCCGACACAGGGCGCCCAGCCAGAGCTGCTTCCGCCGCTATTGAGCAATTGACGCAATTCCTGGTGCCGCCAACTGTATTAAGCACGCGAATCGATCCCGCAGTCAGGTCCAAATATAGCGCTACATCTTGACAAAGGGTGCCGTCGAAAACGCTCATCACGGGTCGGATCCTAAAGAATAATCCGTACAGCATGAGCCTGGAAAACTATCGGATATTGACATCGTCCCAAAGCACAGACCTGCTGTCTTTTTGACAAAATCGGCTCCGCCTCCCCATTTGGTGTATCCTATACCCCTTCGTAACAACGGCTCACGCCTCCTATGCAAGAGCACTCTAGTGGCGTCAAGACTGACGCCAAACCCCATCGGTCACTGTTTGAACGCCTGACCGCACTGATTTCCCCTGAGCCCGAGAACCGCGCGGAACTGCTCGAAGTTCTGCATGACGCCCACGAACGCAACCTGATCGACGCCGACGCCCTGTCGATGATCGAAGGCGTGTTCCAGGTGTCGGATCTGTCCGCCCGCGACATCATGATTCCCCGCTCGCAGATGGACGTCATCGACATCTCCAAGCCGATCGAGGAATGGATGCCGCAAGTGCTGGCCACCGCCCACTCGCGCTTCCCCGCCATCGAAGGGGAGCGCGACAAGGTGATCGGCATCCTGCTGGCGAAAGACCTGCTGCGCTACTACGCCGAGGAATCGTTCGACGTGCGCGACATGCTGCGCCCCGCCATCTTCATCCCCGAATCGAAACGCCTGAATGTGCTGCTGCGCGACTTCCGCGCCAACCACAACCACATGGCCATCGTGGTCGATGAGTACAGCGGCGTGGCCGGCCTGATCACCATCGAGGACGTGCTCGAGCAGATCGTCGGCGACATCGAGGACGAATACGACTTCGACGAGGAAGAGGACAACATCCTGTCGATCAAGGAGGGCGTGCACGGCCCGCGCTGGCGCATCAAGGCGCTGACCGAGATCGAACAGTTCAACGAGGAACTCGACACCGCGCTGCCGGACGACGACGTCGACACCATCGGCGGCCTGGTCACCAAGCACCTGGCGCGCATGCCGCACAAGGGCGACGTGTTCGACATGGAAGGTTTGCGCTTCGAAGTGCTGCGCGCCGACGCCCGCCAGATCCACGTGCTGCTGGTGGAAAAACTGCCGGCCGCCGCTGACGCCGGCGACGACGCATAATGCGTTTTCGCCGCGCCAACCCGAACGATCCCCCCAAGCCGCAACGCTCCACCCGCGGCCGCATGGCCATCACCGCCGTGGCCGGCGCCTTGTGCGTGTTCGCCTTCGCGCCGTTCGGCTGGTGGCCGCTGGAGATCCTCGGCCTGGCCACCCTGTTCTACCAGGTGCTGCGCAGCAGCGACGCCAGGGCCGCCGGCCTGATCGGCTGGGCCTTCGGCTTCGGCTGGACCGCCGCCGGCACCCACTGGCTCTATGTTTCCCTGCACACCTACGGCGCCATGCCGGCGCCGCTGGCGGCCGCCGCCGTGCTGCTGCTGGCCTGGGGCATGGGCTTCTACGTGGCGCTGGCGATGGGCGGCGCGGCCTGGCTGCGCAAGCGCTGGGCGCTGCCGCTGCCGGCCGCCAACCTGCTGGTGCTGCCGGCCATGTGGTCGCTGTTCGAATGGCTGCGCGGATGGCTGTTCACCGGCTTTCCGTGGCTGTCGGCCGGCTATGCCCACAACCACAGCCCGCTGGCCGGCTACGCGCCGGTGATCGGCATGTACGGCCTGGGCTGGCTGGCGGCGGTGATCGCCGGCGCCCTGCTGTTGCTGCTGCACCGCACGCGCCTGCGCGCGGCCGGACTGATCGTCGCCATCTCGGTGGCCGGCGTCGCCCTTGGCTACCTGCACTGGACCTACCCGGAAGGCAAGCCGATCTCGGTGCGCCTGCTGCAAGGGAATATTCCGCAGGACGAAAAATTCAACGGCGCCCGCGTGATGACGGCGCTCAAGCTGTACCAGGACGCCATCACGGCGGCCCCGGCCGACCTGATCGCCACGCCGGAGACGGCCATCGTCATGCTGCCGCAGCAGCTGCCGCCCGACTACCTGCCCGGCATCGCCCAGTTCCTCAACCAGACCAACAGCAACCTGATCCTGGGCATCCCGCTGGCCGACAGCCAGAGCGCCTACTTCAACAGCGCGATCGGCATCCCGTCGCGCCTCGGATCGAGCTATTACCGCTACGACAAGCACCACCTGGTGCCATATGGCGAATTCATCCCGTTCGGCTTCCGCTGGTTCGTCAACCTGATGTCGATTCCGCTGGGCGACCAGACCAGCGGCCGCGACATCCAGCCCGCGTTCCCGATCAAGGACCAGCGCGTGCTGCCGAACATCTGCTACGAAGACTTGTTCGGCGAAGAGATCGCCGACCAGCTGAACCACCCGGCCCAGGGCCAGAAGCCGGCCACCATGCTGCTCAACATCTCGAATCTGGCCTGGTTTGGCGACACCATCGCCATTCCCCAGCATCTGCAGATCTCGCAGATGCGCACGCTGGAGACCGGCCGCCCGATGCTGCGGGCGACCAACACCGGCGCCACCGCCATCATCAATGGCGAAGGCAAGGTGGTCCGGCAGCTGCCCGTGAACACCTACGGCGCGCTGGCGGCCTCGGTGCAGGGCATGGCCGGCAGCACCCCGTACATCCTGTGGGGGAACAAGCTGTTCCTGGCGCTGGCCGCGCTGTCGCTGGCCGGCGCCTGGTTTTGGGCCAGGCGCGCAAAAAACCAGGGCCAGGCCGCTTAATCTCTACAGGCTCCCTGTAAAACCCGCTAAAATTGCCCCTTTAGCGAAACTGCAACCGCGCGCCCATGGGCTGCGCCACCGACCACACAAGATGCTGACATTTCAACAAATTATCCTGACCTTGCAAACCTACTGGGACAAGCAAGGCTGCGCCCTGCTCCAGCCCTACGACATGGAAGTGGGCGCCGGCACCTTCCACACCGGAACCTTCCTGCGCGCGATCGGCCCGGAGCCTTGGCGCGCGGCCTACGTGCAGCCGTCGCGCCGCCCGAAGGACGGCCGCTACGGCGAGAACCCCAACCGCGGCCAGCACTACTACCAGTACCAGGTGGTGATGAAGCCGGCCCCGGAAAACATCCTGGACCTGTACCTGGGTTCGCTGGAAGCGCTGGGCCTGGACCTGAAGCAGAATGACGTCCGCTTCGTCGAGGACGATTGGGAATCGCCGACCCTGGGCGCCTGGGGCCTCGGTTGGGAAGTCTGGCTGAACGGCATGGAAGTGACGCAGTTCACCTACTTCCAGCAAGTCGGCGGCCTCGATTGCAAGCCGGTGCTGGGCGAGATCACCTACGGCATCGAGCGCCTGGCCATGTACCTGCAGGGCGTCGAGAATATGTACGACCTGGTGTGGACCAGCTGGGAAGAGAACGGTGTCACGAAAACGCTGAAATACGGCGACGTGTTCCACCAGAACGAGGTGGAGCAGTCGGCCTACAACTTCGAGCACTCGAACACCGAGCTGCTGTTCGCCCAGTTCAACAACCACGAATCGGAAGCCAAGCGCCTGATCGAGCTGCAACTGACGCTGCCTGCGTATGAGCAGATCATGAAGGCCTCGCACAGCTTCAACCTGCTCGACGCGCGCGGCGCCATCTCCGTGACCGAACGCGCCGCCTACATCGGCCGCGTGCGCGCCCTGTCGCGCCTGGTCGCGCAAGCCTACTACGATTCGCGCGAGCGCCTGGGCTTCCCTATGGCCATCGCCTTGGCGACCGCCGCTGAATAAAAACTGTATAAATAATATGACTCAAACTCTGCTCATCGAACTGCTGACCGAAGAACTGCCGCCGAAGGCGCTCGCCAAACTGGGCAAGGCTTTCGCGGACGGCATCGTCAACGGCCTGAAATCGCGCGACTTCCTGGAAGCCGACAGCGTCGCCACCCCGTACGCCTCGCCGCGCCGCCTGGCCGTCTCCATCACCAAGGTGCGCGCCACCTCGCCGGACAAGGCGATCCGCGAAAAAGTGCTGCCGGTGTCGGTGGCGCTGGACGCCGCCGGCAACGGCACGCCGCCGCTGGCCAAGAAACTGGCTGCGCTGGGCTTCCCCGACCTGACCGTGGCCGAGCTGGAACGCGCGCAGGACGGCAAGGCCGAAAGCTTCTTCTACACCTACACCGCGGCCGGCAGCGCGCTGCAGGCGGGCCTGCAAACGGCGCTGGAAGAAGCGCTCGCCAAGCTGCCGATTCCCAAGGTGATGAGCTACCAGCGCCCCGACGGCGCCACCGTGCAGTTCGTGCGGCCGGCGCACAGCCTGATCGCGCTGCATGGCGCCAGCGTGCTGCCACTGACCCTGCTGGGCCTGACCGCGTCCAACGTCAGCGAAGGGCACCGCTTCCTGACCGCGCCGGGCCAGCGCATGATCACCATCGCCAACGCCGACAGCTACGCCGCCACCCTGGCGAGCGAAGGCAAGGTACTGGCCGGCGTCGAAGACCGCAAGGAGAAAATCCGCGCCGAGCTGCTGGCCAAGGCCGGCGCCGACCAGGTGCTGATGCCTGAAGCGCTGCTGGACGAAGTGGCCGCGCTGGTCGAATGGCCGGTGGTCTACGAGTGCAAGTTCGAGGAAGAGTTCCTGGCCGTGCCGCAGGAATGCCTGATCCTGACCATGCAGACCAACCAGAAATACTTTGCGCTGACCGACGCCAACGGCAAGCTGCGTTCGCGCTTCCTGATCGTCTCCAACATCGCCACCGACACGCCGACCGCCATCATCGACGGCAACGAGCGCGTGGTGCGTCCGCGCCTGTCCGACGCCAAGTTCTTCTTCGAGCAGGACAAGAAAAAGACGCTGGAATCGCGCCTGCCGCTGCTGGAAAAAATCGTCTACCACAACAAGCTGGGCACGCAGGCCGCACGCGGCGAGCGCGTCGCCGCGCTGGCCGCGTTCATCGCCGGTGCTATCGGCGGCGACACCGCGCTGGCCGCACGCGCCGCCAAACTGTCGAAGGCCGACCTGGTCACCGAGATGGTCGGCGAGTTCCCCGAGCTGCAAGGCATCATGGGCACCTACTACGCCCGCAACGACGGCGAGCCGGAAGACGTGGCGCTGGCCGCGTCCGAGCACTACCAGCCGCGCTTCGCCGGCGACGCCCTGCCGTCGACCGTGACCGGCACCGCCGTGGCGCTGGCCGACAAGCTCGAAACCCTGGTCGGCATCTGGGCCATCGGCCTGGCGCCAACCGGCGACAAGGACCCGTTCGCGCTGCGCCGCCACGCGCTGGGCGTGCTGCGCATGCTGATCGAGAAGCGCCTGCCGCTGTCGATTTCCGGCCTGCTGTCGCACGCCGCGCAGCTGTTCGCCTCCGTGGCCGGCTTCAAGGACCCGTCGGCAGACGTCTACACCTTCATGATCGACCGCCTGCGCGGCATCCTGCGCGAGCGCGGCTTCTCGCCGAACGAGATCGAAGCCGTGGTGGCCCAGAATCCGGACCGCCTGGACGACATCGTGCAGCGCCTGGAGGCGGTGCAGGCCTTCGCCGCGCTGCCGGAATCGGCCTCGCTGGCCGCCGCCAACAAGCGCATCACCAACATCCTGAAGAAGAACGAGGAAGCCCTGGCCGCCGCCGGCAACAGCGGCGTCGACGCCGCGCTGCTGCAGGATACGGCCGAGAAGAACCTGCACGCCGCCGTGGTGCGCGTGCTGCCGGAAATCGACGCCGCCTTCAACCAGGGCGACTTCGCCGGCACGCTCAAGACGCTGGCCCAGCTGCGCGAGGAAGTCGACGCCTTCTTCAACGACGTGATGGTGATGGCCGAGGATGTCGCCCTGCGCAACAACCGCCTGGCCTTGCTGTCTACGCTGCACGGCATGATGAACCGCGTGGCCGACATTTCGAAGCTGGCGGCCTAAATGGGTGGGCCGTCCATGAAACTGATCATCCTCGATCGCGACGGCGTCATCAACCACGATTCGCCGGACTTCATCAAGTCGCCGGCCGAGTGGATTCCGGTCCCCGGCTCGCTCGAAGCGATCGCCCGCCTGAACCAGGCGGGTTACCGGGTGGTGGTGGCGTCGAACCAGTCGGGCATCGCCCGCGAGTTCTTCGACATGTCCATCCTGAACGCGATCCACCAGAAGATGCACAACCTGGCGCAGCAAGTGGGCGCCAGCATCGACGCCATCTTCTTCTGTCCGCACGCCGCGGCCGACAGCTGCGATTGCCGCAAGCCCAGGCCGGGCATGTTCACGGAAATCTCGCAGCGCTATAAAATCAGCCTGAAAGGCGTGCCGACCGTCGGCGATTCGCTGCGCGACCTGCAGGCCGGCTATGTCAGCGGCTGCGTGCCCTACCTGGTCCTGACCGGCAAGGGCGAGAAAACCCAGGCCACGGGTGGCCTGCCACCGGGCACCATGGTCTTCCCCGACCTGGCCGCGATGGTCAATCACCTGCTGAAAACCAGCGCCCCGCCGGCGCTGCACGTCGTTAGCTAAACAGTTTTGGAGTCTGCATTGGGTCATCCCGTCTTGTTTCTGCGTTCCCTGATCTTCACCATCGTGATGGTGGCATCGACCATCGTCTGGGCCTGCGTATGCCTTCTGGCCGCGCCGCTGCCGTACAACCAGCGCTTCTACATCACCGGACGCTGGAACGTCTTCATGATCTGGTGCCTCAAGGTCATCTGCGGCATCCGCTACCAAATCAAGGGCGCCGAGAACTTCCCGGACGCGCCGGCCATCGTGCTGTCGAAGCACCAGTCGGCGTGGGAGACCATCTTCCTGCTGCCTAACATGCCGCGCCCGCTGGTGTTCGTGTTCAAGAAGGAGATCCTGTACATTCCCTTCTTCGGCTGGGCGATGGCGCTGCTGCGCATGATCCCGATCGACCGCAAGCAGGGCAAGAACGCCTTCATGGACGTGGTCCGCCACGGCAAGCGCCGGCTGGCCGACGGCCAGTGGATTATCATGTTCCCGGAAGGCACCCGCATCCCGGTCGGCAAGGCGGGCAAGTACAAGAGCGGCGGCACGCGCCTGGCGATAGCGACCGGTGCGGTGGTTGTGCCGATCGCGCACAACTCCGGCGAGTGCTGGCCAAAAAATTCTTTCATCAAGCGGCCCGGCCTTGTTACAGTATCGATAGGCAAACCGATTTCGCCGGAAGGCCAGACCCCGGACAGCATGATGCAACAGGTGGAAAATTGGATAGAATCAGAAATGCGCGTCATTTCGCCCCACGCCTACAACGCTGGCTAGATGATCTAGCCACGCTGGTCAAGCCGGCGTCGCCGCAAGACGACGCCAGCCAACTGGACCTGTTTGGACGGGAGGCGCAGTCGTCTCTCAAGCCGGTGTACACCGCACCGGTATGGTCGATTCCGACCTCGCCCACCTCGAATACCCCTCCTCCCGTTTCGCCCTACGTGGCGCCGCCGCAGACCGCCGTGCCGGTCAAGCCGCGCGCGCAGACGCCGCCGCCGTCGGACCAGCTGCCCAAGCGCCAGCTGATGGTGGGCGACTTCGTGCTGGAATATTCGCTGCGCCGTTCGACCCGGCGTTCGATCGGCTTCATGATCGACGACGAGGGCCTGCGCGTGACCGCGCCCAAGCGTATCAGCATCGCCGAAATCGACAACGCCATCCGCACCAAGCAGCACTGGATACTGAGCAAGCTGAAGGAACGCCGCGAACGCCGCGCCGCGCGGCTGGAGAAGCCGCCGGTGGAATGGGTGGACGGCGCGCAGCTGCCCTACCTGGGCGCCGACATCACGCTGCGCCTGCTGGTGGGCGGACGCAATCGCAGCAGCTATAACCCGGCCACGCGCGAGCTGTCGATGGTGCTGGTGCCCGGCGCCACCGAGACGCTGCTCAAGGAGCGGGTCAAGTCCTGGTACCAGCAAGAGGCCAAGCTGCTGTTCGAGCAGCGGCTGGACGTGTATGCGCAGCGGCTGGGGGTGCGCTACCACTCGTTCGGCCTGTCGTCGGCCGGCACGCGCTGGGGTTCCTGCACGGTGGACCGCAAGATCCGCCTGAACTGGAAGCTGATCCACTTCTCGCAGCCGCTGATCGACTACGTGATCGCGCACGAACTGTCGCACATCCTGGAGATGAACCACAGCGCGCAGTTCTGGAACACGGTCGGCCTGATCTACCCCGAGTACGAGGAAGCCAAGAACCTGCTGCGCAAGCGCGCGCAGGAGCTGCCGGTGCTGTTCCCCTGAGATGTTTCAAGGATATTTGCGACGTGTGTGGATAATTCTAAGAATTTCCACGGTTTTAAGCTTCGGGCGTACCCGATACAGCAATTTGATATTTTCATTCACCGCCATCTCTCGCGTACTGCCATCGCTACTGGGATGGCCAAGGTGCGGATGCGCCTCCAAGAGGGTAACGACCCGTGCGATGTGCAGATCAAGGTCGATCGCCGCCTGTATATCATGTTGAGCGACATGCCGAATCAAACTATCCAGATCTCGTTCGGCACGCGACCGCCAGGTGGCAATCATGATTTTTCTTGCTCTAACCTCGTTAAAAGCTCAGCTCGGCGGGCGGCGGCACGTTCTTCGACAACGGAGTTGGCAATCAATGGACTGGCATCGTCCAGCGATTCCTGGACTTTCGCGCGCAACCACTCATCATACTCAGCGGCGGCCCTTGCCTCACGTAGTTTTTGCTGGACATTGACGTCGCTGGATGACGAATCGAGGGCGCTAGTATCCACCAGAAAATTGGGCACCGCTATTTCGTAAAGATAGTCATCAAAATCGCTCAAAGTCGGAAAGGCTTGCGCATTTCCATCGCCATCGGCCAATATCCATTCGGACTGGCGAATCCTGATCATCAGCCGCCAACCATCCTCTTGTGCGTAGGCATGCACTCTCTGAGATGGACTGGCCCCCCGTTGGCCAGGTTAAATTCCCCCACCTTTGGCCAGGTCAAATTCCCCCAGGCAGGACAGTCCGGATTGTAGTCCATGTGCCCGCCTTCGGC
>KB906724.1:180044-589984 GCA_000381565.1 Oxalobacteraceae bacterium AB_14 | reverse complement strand
TGCTCTCCGGTGACCGGCTACAGCAGCGCTAAGCGGTCAGGAGGTGGGGGATTTTGACCCGGCCAGGGGTGGGGGATTTTGCCCGGCCAACGGGGGACTGGCCCTCAGCAGCGCGATCAGAAGCCGTTGATCGATAGGTTGAAAAGTGCTGTTCATAATGCCTCCACAGACAAACATCGCCAAGTCTTGAGTATACCAATGTGCTCTGGTCTCGGTACGATTCGCCTCAATACCGGCCGGGCTTCGCCTCGCCTAACAAACGCCCGCGCCTGCTTCGACGACGATTGCCACTGCAGCAAGGCTGTCAATAATTTAATTTACCGAAAACAACTAATTGCATATGTCATAATTAATAGTGAGAAAACTATTATTTAACTATTGCAATGAATTTGACAAAACTCGCCCTCGCCTGCGCACTCACTTCCACCTTGGCCGCCTGCGGTGGTGGTGGAGGTGGCGGCAGCACCTCTACTACTGACGCCGGTTCGGTAGTGACGCAGCCCACTCCGACCTCATCCAACCCGGTGGCCGACACCAAAGCCCTGTTCTCCAGCCTGCGCACCAACCTGCAAGCCTGGTCCGCCGCAAGCAAGGACGGCGGCGGCCTGAGCAACAGCACGGCCGCGATGAAGGCCGATTTCGACAGCGCCGCATCGCCGCTGGACCGGAACCTGGCCAACTGGATCAGCGTCTCCTTCAGCGGCATCAAGCTCTACGACGACTTCATCCAGAAGAAATCCACGGCCATCACCGTCAATGACGGCCACTCAGGGCCGCCACTGGGCGCGTGCACGCTGTACAAGGATGCGGCGGCGACCGTCGCCATGACCAGCCGCGACGTGGCGTCCGTGACGCCGCAAAGCGTCTCCTGCACACTGAACGGCATGGTCGTCGAAGGTTCGGAACGCAAATCGGCATCGAGCGGCCTCTATACCCACACACTCATCGGCAATAGCATCACGCTGGCGCCGGCAGGCAGCGGCAACTTCGCCTACACCACCCAGACGATGCGCTTCTCGCAGGAATATCAAAGGGATTGGTATGGTCCCTTCGGCTTCCGCGCCTTGAGCGGACAGACCCCCGTCGGCAGCGCAGCGCACGGCACCATCGGCTACCGGATCAGCGGCGATATCGTCGCCTCGGCGCAGATCGACGGCACCATGCCCGCGCACGCCGACACCTCCGGCGCCGTGCTCAGCGACTACGAAACGTGGCATGTCAAAGCCTCCACCACGGCGCAGGCATCCGGCGTCAACAACTACGCGCTCTCCGGCAGCATCAGCCCGGTCAAAAACGGGGCGGCGCTTGGCACCGTCAAGCTTGCCGACACATCCTTCATCCGGGCTTCCGTCAACGGCAACACATACCACGCCGTCGAAGCCAAGCTGGACATCGAAGTCGCAACGGCCAACAGCACCGTCAGCGGCGCCCTGTCCCTCAAGTTCGAGGGCGATAAATACGGCAATGCCCCCCAGGCAACCTACACACAGTTCAGCGGCAGCCTCACCAACAGCCGTGCGGAGAACTTCAACGGCGTCATCACGATCGAAGTGTCGAACTACCGGGACTACAATAGCTTCGCCCCGCAGTCGGCGACCAACTTCACCCCTACCAATACTTCGTTCAAAGGCAGCCTGAAGATCGTCGGCCGCCCAGTGCTGGCCGTCGCGTTTACCGACCACACCACCGGCTACCAGACCGCCGAATTCAACGGCACCTACAACGACGGCGCCAACGTCATCACGTTCGACGGCAGCAGCGGCCCGCCCGCAACGACCCATATCGCCAGCGCCACGGGTGTCACGGTCACGCTGATGGAGGGCGCCAAGCTGATCGACGTCTTCAAGAACAACAGCAAGACCGCACAGATCAACACCAGCACCCGGGTGATCACCTACATGGATGGCAGTTTCGAAACACTGAACTGATCCATCATGCGCTTGATTTCCTTACTGGGCGCCCTGCTTGCGGCAAGCGGGGCAGCGGCGCAGGCATCCGTCGCCGACAGCGACATCGCACTGCGCGCCCCCAGCGCCGCATGGCAGCCCTACGCCACGGCGCAGGCCTGGGCCGCCTACGACGCCGTGCCGATCCGCGACCTTGGCCGCGACTGGGGTGATGGCTACGCCCCGCGCAACGGCCGCAACGTCTTCCTGCAGCGGGACCGCGTGGAATTCGGCGTGGAGAAAGACGGCTGGCGCGTCGGTGCGGAATACCGGCTGGAAGGGTCGCTGCAGGCGAACCGCGACACGGTGGACCTGTACCATCTCTATCAAAGCCACAAGGCGCCCGGCAAGGCCCTCGATTTAGCGGTGTACGCCCAGTCGAAACAATGGGCGGCGGCGGGCGCGCGCGTGGGCCGCACCTACGCCCTGCCCAACCTCGGCGCGGGCACCCCCTTGCTGATGGTGTCGGCCGCCGTGTACGGGCGCGCCCGCAATCACGACAGCAGCGCCGCCGGCGCGGTGAGCTACAAGCCCGAGACCGCGTACCATATCGACGGCACGTACACCAACTCGAAGACGGACTACACCTATCCGTTCATGCCGGAGTCGGCACAAAAATCGTCGGGTGCCAGCGTCTCTGCCGCCCTGCAATGGCCGCTGGGCAGCCAGCTCACCGCCAACCTGGCCGTCAACGACTTGTGGAGCCGCATGCGCTGGACCAATCTGCCGTCGATGGTGCAACGCATCGCCTCCGACGTGCAAACGGTCGATGGCGACGGCTACATCAACTACAAGCCGCAGATCGTCGGCCAGAACAAGCTGATCGAGCGCACCGGCAACATCGGCGCCAGCACCGCGCTGAACCTCACTTACCGCTACCGGCAATGGGCGCTGCGGGCCGGTGCGCAACGCATCGCTGGCACCACCATCCCGGAAGCCGTCGGCAGCTATGCCAGCCGGTGGGGAACCTTCAGCGCCAGCTACGATACGCGTTTCAAGATGGTGGGACTGGGCTATGAGCAAGGTCCGCTGCGCCTGCGCGTGCGCACCGATAGATTGCCGTTCAGCGAGGCGCATGCGTTCAGCTTGGAGACGGCCTTGCATTGGGCTTTTTAACAGTTGACGTTAGGGCAATGCGAATGTAGCGTATCGTCATGGATACCAAAACAAACTTCAGCCGCACCACCATCGTTCTGCATTGGCTGGTGGCGGCCAGCATCATCGGCTTGATCGCGCTCGGCATCTACATGGTCGAGACCGAATCCTGGCATCTGTACGACATCCACAAATCGATAGGCCTGCTGGTGTTCGTGGCGATCCTGGCGCGGCTGGCCTGGCGCTGGCGCAATGGCCTGCCGCAGCCGGTGCGGCCGGTCTCGCGGCTGGAGCATATGACCGCCGTGGCGGCGCACGTGGTGCTGCTGATCCTGACCGTGGTGCTGCCGCTGAGCGGCATGCTCTACTCCGGCGCCAGCGGCCACGGCTTTGGCATCTTCGGCTGGGAGATTTTCCCCAGCCACCACCGCGGCGACCAGGCCATTCCGCTCAGCGTCCAGTGGTCCGACCTCGGCCAGACGATGCACGGCTTGCTCGGCTACCTGCTGCTCACGCTGATCGTGCTGCATGCCGCCGCCGCGCTCAAGCACCACCTCATCGACAAGGACGCCACCTTGAAACGCATGCTGGGCCGGCCGCCGGAATCAACATAACGTCATCCACGGCGCTGCGCTACGCTGAAGAAATGGAGCTGGCGGCTTAAAGTCTGACCAGCGCCGGCAACAGCGCCAGCGTGCGGCGCGTGGCGCCGCGATGCTGGTTGGCGAAGGCCAGCGCATTGCGGCCCATCGCCGCGCGCGCCGCTTCGTCGTTCAGCAGGCGCCCTGCGGCGGACATCAGCTGCGCCGCGTCGGCGACGCGTTGCGCCCCCCCCGCGGCCAGCGCGTCTTCCGTCACCAGCGCGAAGTTGAAGGTGTGCGTTCCGATCAGCACCGGCTTGCCCAGCGCCGCCGGCTCGATCAGGTTCTGGCCGCCCAGCGGCAGCAGGCTGCCGCCGACAAAGGCCACGTCGCAGGCCGCGTAGTAGGCGAACATCTCGCCCATCGAATCACCCAGCAGCACATCGACAAAGCCCGGCAGCGCGCCATCATTGCCGTCCAGCGCCAGCTTGCTGCGGCGCTGCACGTTCAGGCCGTGCGCGCCGACCATTTTTTCCACCTCATCGAACCGCTGCGGATGACGCGGCACGATCAACAGCAATACATTGGACGGCAGGCCCGCGCGCTGCTGGCGGAAGGCGCCGAGTATCAACTCTTCCTCGCCCTCGCGCGTGCTGGCGCACAGCAGCACCGGACGAGCGCCGATCACGCAGCGCAGCGCCGCGCCGATCGCCAGCGCCGCATCCGGCACCACCACGTCGAACTTGATGCTACCGGTGATCTCCACGCGCTGCACGCCCAGCGAGCGCACGCGCTCCGCATCGGCCGCCGTCTGCGCCGCCACCAGCGAGATGCCGCGCGCGGCATCGACCAGCAGGGAACCGAAGCGGCGCGACCTGCGCAGCGAACGTTCCGACAGACGCGCGTTGGCCAGCACCACCGGCACGCCGCGCTTGCCGCATACCGCGATCAGGTTCGGCCACACCTCGGTCTCCATCAGGATGCAGACCGCAGGCTTGAAATGTTTGATGAAGCTGCCCACCATCGTCGCCGTGTCATACGGCAGATACGATTGCACCAGCCGCGCGCCATGTTTGGCGAACAGCGTCTTGCCGGTGGCGCGCCCGGTCGGGGTCATGTGGGTGAGGACGATGCGGCTGTGCGGGTACTCGGCCAGCAGGGCGTCGATCAACGGTTCGGCGGCGCGGGTTTCGCCCACCGATACCGCATGCACCCACAGCGTCCGCGCATCGGAGGCGGCGCCGCCGTAGAAGCCCACGCGCTCGCCCCAGTGCCGGCGATAGCCCGGCTCCTTGCGGCCGCGCAGCCACAAGCGGGTCAGCACCAGCGGCAAGGCCAGGCACCACATCACGGAATAGAAAATACGCATAACGATTATGACTGCGCGAGCAGGCTGCGCGCCGCCGCCACTACTTCGGCCACCGACGGCGGCGTGCCGCGGTCGCCCAGGTTGATGATGCGCGGCGACCAGTTGCCCTCGGTCTTCCAGCGCGGCGAATCGGCGTAGATTTCCACCGTCGGCCGCACGAAGGCGGCGGCGATATGGGTCAAGCCCGTATCGACGCCGATCACCAGGCCGGCTTGACGCGCCAGCAGCATCGCATCGGCCATCGACAATTTAGGCAGCACGCGCGCGTTCGGCAGGCTTGCGGCCAGCACCTCGGCTTCGGCCTTCTCTTTCGGCGAGCCCCAAGGCAGCAGGATGGGCATGGGCGCCAGTTCGCGGCCCAGCGCTATCCAGTTCTCCGGCGCCCACTTCTTCGGATCGCGCGCGGTGCCGTGGAAGTAGACGGCATAAGCTTCGGCCGGCATCCAGTCCGGACGCGGCTCGCCGGCCGACACTTCCGGCAGGCCGAAATCGGCCGGCGTGTCGACCGCGTAGCCCAGCGCCGCGCCGGCCACCAGGCGGCCGCGCGCCACCGCGTGGGTGCGCGGATCGGTCGCTATGCTTTGATTGTGGAAGATGCGCGAGACGCCTTCGTAGCCCGAGCCTTCGCTGCCGTTGGCCAGGCCGACCTTGCGGCCGCCCTTCACCACCCGGGCCGCGCCCATGATGACGCCGGTCTTGAGCAATCCCTGCGTGTCGAACACATAGTCGTACTGCTGCTCGCGCAGGGTGCGGAAAAAATTCTTGATCTCGGCGCGGGTCTCGGGCTTGCCGAGACTCTTGCGCCAGCGCCGCAGCGCAAACGGAATGATGGTGCGCACGCGGGCGTTGAGCCGCACCAGGCTGACGTAGCCCTCCTCCACCACCCAGTCGATGTTCGCGTCCGGGAAATGGCGGGCGATATCGGCCACCATCGGCAGGTTGTGCAGCACGTCGCCCAGCGAGGAGACGCGCACCAGCAAAATGTTCAGCGGCTGGCGGCCGCCCGCTTGCGCCGTCATGCGCTTAGAACGGCAGTTCCGCGTCCGGCTTGGCAGCCAGGATCACGCTCTTGAACTGGCCCTGGATGCGCGCCAGCGCGGCCGGCGTTTCGGCCTCGAAGCGCATCACGATCACTGGCGTGGTGTTGGACGAACGCGCCAGGCCGAAGCCGTCCTCGTATTCCACGCGCAGGCCGTCGATGGTGATGATCTGCACGTTGCCGGGGAACTTGGCGTCGGCGCGCAGCTTGTCCATGACGATGACGTTCTCGCCCTCGTTCAGGTGCAGGTGCAGCTCGGGCGTGCTGTCCGATTGCGGCAGCGAGTTCAGCAGCTTGGACGGATCGGCCTCGCGGGTCAGGATCTCCAGCAGGCGGGCGCCGGAATACAGGCCGTCGTCGAAACCGTACCAGCGGTCCTTGAAGAAGATGTGGCCGCTCATCTCGCCGCCCAGCGGAGCGCCGGTTTCGCGCAGCTTGGCCTTGACCAGCGAATGGCCGGTCTTGTACATCAGCGGCACGCCGCCGTGCTTGCTGATCCACGGCGCCAGGTGGCGGGTGCACTTGACGTCGTACAGGATCTGCTCGCCCGGATGGCGGCTCAGCACGTCGGCCGCGAACAACATCATCTGGCGGTCCGGGTAGATGATCTGGCCATCCTTGGTGACCACGCCCAGGCGGTCGCCGTCGCCGTCGAAGGCGATGCCCAGCTCGGCGTCGGTCTGTTGCAGGCAGCGGATCAGGTCCTGCAGGTTTTCCGGGTGCGCGGGGTCGGGATGGTGGTTGGGGAAGTTGCCGTCCACTTCGCAGAACAGCTCGACCACCTCGCAGCCCATGCCGCGGAACAGGTCGCCCGCGAAGGCGCCGGCCACGCCGTTGCCGCAATCGACCGCGATCTTGATCGGACGCGCCAGCTTGACGTCGCCGATGATGCGCTCCAGGTACTGGGCGCGGATGTCGTGGGTGCTGTACGCGCCCTGCCTGGCCGCCGGCGATCCGTCGTGGTCGACGATGCGCTGATACAGCGCGGTGATGGCGTCGCCGTGGATCGCCTCGCCGGCCAGCACCATCTTGAAGCCGTTGTAGTCCGGCGGATTGTGGCTGCCGGTGACCATGATGCCGGACGCCGCGCCCAGCACGTTGGTGCCGAAGTACACCATCGGCGTGGCCACCACGCCCAGATCGATCACATCCACACCGGCCGCTTGCAGGCCTTCGGCCAGCGCCGCCGCCAGCACCGGGCCGGACAGGCGGCCGTCGCGGCCGATCACGACTTTCGTCTCGCCCTTGGCCAGCGCGGCCTGGCCGAACGCCTGGCCGATCTGGCGGGCGACGCCCGCATCCAGGGTTTTGTCGATGATGCCGCGGATGTCGTAAGCCTTGAAGATCGTTTTAGATAAAGAAACCATAGTGTGGGAATGTGTATGCGAGGAGGGTTGAAGCCGGCGGCCGGCCTATCCGGCCGCCGAGTGTACAAAGTGCAAGCAGTTTAAACCTTTAAGCCGGCGATGTCTTTACCGGCTTCCAGCCAGTCCTTGACCCACTTCGGCTGGCGGCCGCGGCCGGTCCAGAGTTGGCTGGCGTCGGCCGGATTGCGGTAGCGTGGCGCCACGCTGCCGGTCTTGGCGCGGACGGCGCCGCTGCCGACCAGGTCTTTCAAGGGCACGCCCACGCTTTGGGCAATGGCCAGTATCTGTTCGCGCGCCTTGGCCAGGTCCTGGCTTTCGCGCTGTTTTAATTCGCGTTTAACTTGCTCTTGCAGATTACGCAAATCGGCGGAGGACATATTCGACAGATCCATTTGGTATTCCTTTTAAGTGAGGTGATATACAGCCCGGCGGGAATATATTACATCAACATAAAAAAGTCAGGTTTTCTTATGGCGTATCATCCAGCGCGGGGCTTTAAAGCGGACGATGCGGACATAAATCCAGATGTAACTGGTGATAAACAAAATACAGAAAACCATTAATGCCCAGGTATAGCGCCACAATACCGTGGCCGGTATCACCGCCATCAGCGAAAACAGCCATAAATACGGCGACGTCATCGAATTGCGGCGGATCAGCGCGCGCGCCTCCTTGCGGCCGACCGCCCATTGCACGATGCGGCGGAAGATCAGGCTATGCAGGTGGATACCGTCCGGCATGGCCGGGGACTTTCCACGGACGAACATGCGGCGATAAACGGAGAATAAGGTTTCAAAAGTCGGATAGATTAACAGCAGTGCCGCGTACCAGGTGGAAACTTGCGGATTGCGCATCACCAGCAGCAAGGCCAGTTCGCCCAGCATGAAGCCGATAAAATACGCGCCGCCGTCGCCCAGGAAGATCATGCCGACCGGATAGTTCCAGATCAGGAAGCCGGCCGTGGCGCCCGCCACCATCAGCGCCGCGATCAGGACGAACATATCGTTGACCTGCAGGGCCACGTAGCCCAGCGACAACAGCATGCAGATGCACACCACGCTGGCCAGGCCGTTGAAACCGTCGATGATATTGACCGCGTTGGCGATGCCGGCCACGGCCAGCACCGTCAGCGGCAAGGTCAGCCACATATATTGCAGCGGCCAGGCCGAAAACGCCCAGTCGATGCGGTCGACGCGGGCGTCCAGCAGGAAATAGCCGAGCGCGGCGGCGGCCATGGTCAATACCAGGCGGCGGGTGGCGCTGACGCGGCCGGTGTAATCCTCGACGATGCCGCCGACAAAGGCCACGGCGGAACAGGCCAAGAGCGACATCAGCCAATGCGTCATGGCCGGCACCCGCCAAATGGAAATGAAAGAACTCAGCGCCACCGATAAGAATATCGACAAGCCGCCAATCCGTGCGACCTGGTGGGCGTGCACTTTTTGAACGCCCATGAAATCGGAGTCGAGCGCAGGACCGTGCAATCTCGCTTCTTTAATCACCAGCAGGGTTAGCAGCGCGGAAGCGACAAAGCTCAGTAAAAAGGAAAACATATTTTTCTATACAAAATTACCGGATGCGCTAACCGATAAGGATGGACTACACGCTGACTCGCGATTGTAGCGGCGATTGTACCGGAATAAGCGGGCCGGTCCTGAATTGGCGGCCGGGAATAGCCGCACGGCGTCAAACATTAGACAGTTTTGCAACATCAGCCGCGCCCAAGCATGCCGGCGCGCTGACTGGGCGCGCCGGCATGATAGCAGCAGCGTATGGCGAAGGCGAAAAAGCTTACGAAACGATACAACTGACCAAGGCTCAGCGCATGCAGAGGTGCAAGGCTTCTTTCCAGTCCGGCAAGTGGCAGAAACGCGCCATCAGGCGCTCGGACGACAGCACCGAGTACTGCGGGCGCTTGGCCGGCACCGGATAGTCGGCGCTGGTGATCGGCAGCACGCGGCATTCCAGCCCCGCCGCCTCGACGATGGCGCGGGTGAAGTCGAACCAGGTGGTCTGGCCCTGGGCGCTCAGGTGATACACGCCGCTGTTCTGCACCCACCACTCGCGCCCGCCCGCGTGGGCTTGCGACAGCACCAGCGCGGTGGTGTCGGCGATGGTGCGGCTCCAGGTGGGCGCGCCGTGCTGGTCGGCCACCACGCGCAGCTCGTCGCGCTCCGCGGCCAGGCGCAGCATGGTCAGCAGGAAGTTCTTGCCGCGCATGCCATACACCCAGCTGGTGCGGAAGATCAGGTGCCGGATGCCGGCCGCCGCGATGGCCTGCTCGCCGGCCAGCTTGCTGGCGCCGTAGACGTTGAGCGGGCCGGTGGCGTCGTCCTCGACCCGCGCCGCCGGCGCGCTGCCGTCGAACACGTAGTCGGTCGAGTAGTGCACCATGGCCGCGCCCAGCAGTTTGGCCTCCTGCGCCATCAGGCCCGGCGCTTCGGCGTTGATGCGGTGCGCCAGTTCCGGCTCGCTCTCGGCCTGGTCGACCGCCGTGTAGGCGGCCGGGTTGACGATCAGGCCCGGCTTTTCACGGCGGATCACGTCGCGCACCTGGTCCAGGTCGGACAGGTCCATCACCTTGCGGTCGACCGCCACCACCTCGCCTATGCCTTGCAGGCTGCGCGCCAGTTCATAGCCCACCTGGCCGCTGCTGCCGGTCAGCAGGATTTTCATGCGAACACCTCGGCGTCGGCCAGCAGCAAGGCCGCCTGGTCTTTAGCGGACAGCAGCGGCGCCGCGTCCAGCGCCGGCCAGGCTATGCCGATGGCCGGGTCGTTCCACAGCACCGAGCGCTCGTGCTCGGGCGCCCAGTAGTCGGTGGTCTTGTAGAGGAATTCGGCGGCGTCGCTGGTGACCACGAAGCCGTGCGCGAAGCCGGGCGGTATCCACATCTGCTTCTTGTTCTCGGCCGACAGTTCGATGCCGTACCACTGGCCGAAGGTGGCCGAGCTCTTGCGCAGATCGACGGCGACGTCGAACACGCTGCCGGCGGTGGCGCGCACCAGCTTGCCCTGCGCCTGCGCGATCTGGTAGTGCAGGCCGCGCAGCACGCCCTTGGCCGAGCGCGAATGGTTGTCCTGCACGAAGGGCAAGCTGACGCCGGTCAGTTCGGCGAAACGGCGGGCGTTGTAGCTCTCGAAGAAAAAGCCGCGGTCGTCGCCGAACACGCGCGGCTCCAGCACCAGCAAGCCTTCCAATGGCGTGGTGATCACCTTCATCGCGGCACGACCTTATCCTCAAGAATCTGCAGCAGGTACTGGCCGTAGTTGTTTTTCTTCAGCGGCTCGGCCAGCTTGCGCAACTGGGCGGCGTCGATGTAGCCCTTGCGGTAGGCGATCTCTTCCGGGCATGCCACTTTCAGGCCCTGGCGCTTTTCGATGGTGGCGATGAACTGCGAGGCGTCGAGCAGCGACTCGTGGGTGCCGGTGTCGAGCCAGGCCATGCCGCGCCCCATCACCTCGACGTTGAGCTGCTGCTTCTCCAGGTAGACGCGGTTGACGTCGGTGATTTCCAGCTCGCCGCGCGCGGACGGCTTGATGCCGGCGGCGATGTCGCACACCTGCTTGTCGTAGAAATACAGGCCGGTGACGGCGTAGTTCGATTTCGGCTTGAGCGGCTTTTCCTCGATCGACACCGCCGTGCGGTCGGCATCGAACTCGACCACGCCGTAGCGCTCCGGGTCCTGCACGTGGTAGGCGAACACGGTGGCGCCGTCGGTCTGCTCGGTGGCGTGGCGCAGCAAGGCGTCGAGGTCGTTGCCGTAGTAGATGTTATCGCCCAGGATCAGCGCCGACGGCGAGTCGCCGACGAAGTCCTTGCCGATGATGAAGGCTTGCGCCAGGCCGTCCGGCGACGGCTGCACCGCGTAGCTGATGTGGATGCCCCACTGGCTGCCGTCGCCCAGCAGGTCCTGGAAGCGCGGCGTGTCCTGCGGCGTCGAGATCAGCAGGATCTCGGTCATGCCGGCCAACATCAGCACCGTCAGCGGATGGTAGATCATCGGCTTGTCGTAGATCGGCAGCAGCTGCTTGGAGACGCTCATCGTCACCGGATACAGGCGGGTGCCGGAACCGCCGGCCAGGATGATGCCCTTGCGGCTATTGGTAGGAGTGCTCATTGCTGGCCTTCGCGGTTAAAGTAATTGGTTTCCACCCACTTGGCGTAGCTGCCCGACTGCACGTCGGCCACCCAGTCCTGGTGGTCCAGGTACCACTGCACGGTCTTGGCGATGCCGGTCTCGAAGGTCTCGGCCGGTTTCCAGCCCAGTTCGCGCTCCAGCTTGCGGGCGTCGATGGCGTAGCGGCGGTCGTGGCCGGGGCGGTCCTTGACGTAGGTGATTTGCGCGCGGTAGCTGGCGCCGTCCGCTCTCGGCTTGAGCCGGTCCAGCATGTCGCACAGCGTGTGCACCACGTCCAGGTTGGCCATCTCGTTCCAGCCGCCGACGTTGTAGGTCTCGCCCAGCCGGCCCGCCGCCAGCACGCGGCGGATCGCCGCGCAATGGTCGCTGACGTACAGCCAGTCGCGCACCTGCTGGCCGTCGCCGTAGATCGGCAGCGGCTTGCCGGCCTGGGCGTTGGCGATGATCAGCGGGATCAGCTTCTCGGGGAAGTGATACGGGCCGTAGTTGTTGGAGCAGTTGGTGGTCAGCGTCGGCAGGCCGTAGGTGTGGTGGTAGGAACGCACCAGGTGGTCGGAGGCGGCCTTGGACGCCGAGTACGGGCTGTTCGGCGCGAACGCGGTGGTTTCGCTGAACGGCGCGTCGTCCGGGCCCAGCGTGCCGTAGACTTCGTCGGTCGACACGTGCAGGAAGCGGAACGCAACCTTCTGGTCGTCCGGCAGCGCCGACCAGTAGGCGCGCGCCGCTTCGAGCAGGCTGAAGGTGCCGTTGATGTTGGTGTTGATGAATTCGCCAGGGCCCAGAATGGAGCGGTCCACATGGCTTTCAGCGGCAAAATGCACAATCGCGCGCGGCTGGTGCTGCTGGAACAGGGCCAGCACCTGCGCCTGGTCGCAGATATCGCCGCGCACGAAGGTGTGGCGCGCGTCCTGCTTCAGCGACGCCAGATTGTTCAGATTGCCTGCGTAGGTGAGTTTATCGAAGTTAAGTACCTGCTCATCGCTTTGCGCCAACCAGTCCAGTACAAAATTTGAACCTATAAAACCAGCACCACCCGTCACAAAAATCATTTAGTATCCCGTAGAGCAAGTTAATTGAACAATGTCTTCAATTTTATGTGATCTTGCGTTCGCTGGTGAGAAAAATCGTTCGCGTGCAGGACCTTTTTGGCGATATTTCATGTACGGCTTAAGGCAAACACATCAAACAATGAGAACCTATCTGATTGGCGACCTTCAAGGTTGCCATGAGCAAACACTTTCCCTGCTGGAGAGCGTCAACGCCGATGCCGAGCGCCGCGAGCCCGGCGTCGAGCACCGCATCTTCTTCGCCGGCGACCTGGTCAATCGCGGCCCGGATTCGCTGGCCACGCTGCGCCATGTGCGGGCGCTGGCGATGGGCAGCGGCGGCCGCATCGACAGCGTGCTCGGCAATCACGACCTGCACCTGCTGGCGGTGGCCTACGGCATCCGGCCCGAGCACAAGTCCGACACCCTGGCCGAGATCCTGCACGCGCCCGACCGCGACGAGCTGATCGACTGGTTGCGGCGCCGTCCGCTGGCCATCCAGACCCAGGGCCATGTGCTGGTGCACGCCGGCCTGCTGCCGCAATGGACGGCGGCGCAGGCGATGGCGCTGGCCGGCGAGGTGCAGCAGATGCTGCGCGGCGCCGGCATGGAAGAGTTCCTGGCCGAGATGTACGGCAACCTGCCCGACCGCTGGAGCGACGCTCTGCAAGGCGCGGACCGGCTGCGCTGCATCATCAACGCGATGACGCGGCTGCGCTTCTGCGACGCCGACGGCGTGATGGATTTCAAGATGAAGGAAAGCGGCACGGCGGAAAAAGGTTCGGGCCTGATGCCGTGGTTCGAGGTGCCGGGCCGGCGCAGCCGCAAGGAGACGGTGGTGTTCGGCCACTGGTCGGCGCTGGGGCTGGTGCTGAAGCCGCATTTGATCGGGCTCGACAGCGGCTGCGTGTGGGGCGGCCAATTGACCGCCGTGTGCCTGGAGGACCGCGGCCTGCTGCAGGTGCAGTGCCCGGCCTTCCAGACGCCGGGTCCGAAAAAATAAGCAGTCGTCGTTCCCGCGCAGGCGGGAACCCATGCTGAGCGTGCCAGATCAGCGGCCTATGGATTCCCGCCTGCGCGGCAATGACGTGTCAGCTGACGCCCAGCGCGGCGGCGACGGCCTGGTGCGTGGCCTCGGCCAGCTCGCGGCGGTGCGCGCCGATGCTGCTTATGGCCGGCAAGATCGTCAGCCTGGCCTTCACCGGCGGCCCATCCAGGATCAGCATGATGCTCTCGGCGAAGCTGGTCTCGCCGATGAAATCCACCGACGGATGCGAGGCGCCCGATGGATCGCGGTACGACAGGGCGATCGCCTGCACCGGCACCTTGGCGTCGATCGCCGCCTCGAACAGGTTGGCGTGGAACGGCAGCAGGCTGCCCTGCGCCGCCGTGGTCCCCTCCGGGAAGAAGGCCACGCGCTCGCCGCGCTCCAGGCTGTGCACCAGCCCCTTGAAGATGTGCCGCAGGTCGCGCCGGTTGCCGCGCGCGATGAAGACCGTGCCGGCCTTTTCCGCCAGCCAGCCGGCCAGCGGCCACGCGCGGATCTCGGCCTTGGCCACGAAGTGGCTCGGATGCAGGCTGTGAATGACGAAGATGTCCAGCCACGAGACGTGGTTGGCCACCACCATCGCCCGGTCCAGCAGGGGCACGCCGGCGCTCTGCTCCACCGTCACATTGCACATCGCCAGCAGCCGGGTCGACCAGCGGCGGATGTGGCCGTTACGCTTTTCCTGCCCGCTCCACGGGAACACCGTGGCACAGATCGCCATGCCCGCCAGCACATGCAGAAACACCCGCGCCAGGCGGAAGATCATCGAAAGCTTCATGCAAACCGATCAGCTGCGTTGGTAGGCGACGTGACCTGCCACGATGGTGGTGCGGACCTGCCCGGCCAGGTTGTAGCCGACGAAAGGCGTGTGCTTGCCCTGGCTGGCCAGCGCCGAGGCTTCCACCGTCCAGCGCGCTTCAGGATCGAACAGGCAGACATCGGCCGCGGCGCCGACCGACAGCGTGCCGGCGTCCAGCCCGGCCACGCGGGCGGCGTCGGAGGTGATGCGCGCCAGCGCGCGCGCCAGCGGCCGCACGGCGCCGGTGTCCTGGGTGGCGGCGTAGTCGTCGGCCCATTTCAGCGCCAGTGACAGCAATAGCTCCAGCCCGGTGGCGCCGGGCGAGGCTTCGCCGAACGGCAGCAGCTTCTCGTCGTCGTCGACCGGCGTGTGGTCCGAGCACAGCGCGTCGATGGTGCCGTCCAGCAGGCCGAGGCGGATGGCGTCGCGGTCGCGCTGGCTGCGGAACGGCGGCGTCACGCGCGCGTTGGAATCGAAGAAGCCGATGTCGGCGTCGGTCAGGTGGATGTGGTGGGCGCCGACGTCGCAGGTGACCGGCAAGCCTTCCTTCTTGGCGCCGCGCACCAGCTCCAGGCCGGCCGCCGACGACATGCGGCACAGGTGCACGCGGGCGCCGGTCGAGCGCATCAGCTCGAAGATCGTGTGCAGCGCGATGGTCTCCGACATCACCGGCACGCCGGACAGGCCCAGGCGCGACGCCAGCGGGCCGCTGGCGGCGATGCCGCCGCGGCCGATGTGCGCATCCTGCGGACGCAGCCACACGGTGTAGTTGAAGGTCTTGGCGTACTGCATGGCGCGCAGCAGCACGTTGGTGTCTTCGATCGGCTCTTCCGCCTGGGCGAAGCCGATGCAGCCGGCCTCGGTCAGCTCGGCCATCTCGGTCAGCGCCTTGCCCTTGAGGCCGACGGTCAGCGCGCCCAGCGGGTGCACATTGGCCTGGTTCAGCGTCTTGGCGCGGTGCTTGAGCATTTCCACCAGGCCCGGCTCGTCGAGCACCGGATCGGTGTCGGGCGGGCAGATCAGGCTGGTCACGCCGCCTTGCATGGCGGCCTGCATTTCCGATTCCAGGGTGGCCTTGTATTCGTAGCCGGGCTCGCGCAGGCGCGCCGACAGGTCGACGAAGCCGGGCGAGACGATCAGGCCGGTGGCGTCGATGGTCTGGTCGGCGGTGAAGCCGGCAGCGAATTCAGCCGATACGCTGCCCACCGCCAGCACCTTGCCGCCGGCGATGTAGAGGTCGTTCTTGCCGTCGATGCCGTTGGCCGGATCGATCAGGTGGCCGTTCTTAATGTGTAGTTTCATGCCTGCTTTCATCCCTGCGTCCCCGCCACTATGCTCATCACCGCCATCCGTACCGCGATCCCGAAAGTCACCTGCGGCAGTATCACCGCCTGCGGACCGTCCGCCACCGCCGAGTCGATCTCGACGCCGCGGTTCATCGGGCCCGGGTGCATGACGATCGCGTCCGGCTTGGCCAGCGCCAGCCGTTCCGGCGTCAGGCCGTAGCTCTTGAAGTATTCCTGCGCCGACGGCAGCAGCGCGCCGCTCATGCGCTCGTTCTGCAGGCGCAGCATGATGATCACGTCGACGCCCTTCAAGCCCTCTTCCATGTTGGTGAAGGTGCGCACGCCCATCTGCTCCAGGCCGCCGGGCAGCAGGGTGTGCGGGCCGATCGCGCGCACTTCCGGCACGCCCAAGGTGGTCAGCGCGTGGATGTCGGAACGGGCCACGCGGCTGTGCAGGATGTCGCCGACGATGGCCACCGTCAGGTTGGTGAAGTCCTTCTTGTAGTGGCGGATGGTGTACATGTCCAGCAGGCCCTGGGTCGGGTGCGCGTGGCGGCCGTCGCCGGCGTTGACCACGTGCACGTGCGACTGCCTGGTGTCGTGCAAGTGCTTGGCGATCAGGTAGGGCGCGCCCGACTGCGCGTGGCGCACCACGAACATGTCGGCGTGCATGGCCGACAGGTTGTCGATGGTGTCGAGCAGCGATTCGCCCTTGCTGGCGGACGAGGCCTGGATGTTCAGGTTGATCACGTCGGCCGACAGCCGCTTCGAGGCGATCTCGAAGGTGGTGCGGGTGCGCGTGGAGTTCTCGAAGAACAGGTTGAACACCGACTTGCCGCGCATCAGCGGGACCTTCTTGACGTCGCGGTCGGAGATGCCGACGAACGACGAGGCGGTGTCGAGGATGTGGTTGACGATGGACTTCGGCAGTCCCTCGATCGACAGCAAGTGCTGGAGCTCGCCGTGTTTGTTCAGTTGCGGATTAAGCATATGGTTTGGTCTAAGCGTTATTCTATGGTTAGCGTGAATTTTCCATCGTCGGCGCGCTTGAGCACCAGCGCCTGTCCCTGCGGCACCTGCACGTGGGCGGCGACGAAATCGGCCGCCACCGGCAGCTGGCGTTCGCCGCGGTCGACCAGGGCGGCGAGCATGATGCGCGCCGGGCGGCCGTAGTCGAACAGCTCGTTGATCGCGGCGCGCGTGGTGCGGCCGGTGTACAGCACGTCGTCCACCAGCAGGATGTTGGCGGCCGCCACCTCGAAGCTGATGTGGGTCGGCTTGACGTCGGCCGGCAAGCCCTTCCTGGCGTAGTCGTCGCGGTAGAAGGACACGTCCAGCACGCCGCAGCGGGCGGACAGGCCGAGGTCGGCCGCCAGGCGTTCGGCGATCCAGGCGCCGCCGGAGTGGATGCCGACGATGGCGACATCGGCCACGCCGGCCAGGCCGGCTTTGACGTCGGCCAGCAGGGTCGCGTACAGCGCTTCGGCGTCGAGTTGGTTGGGGTTCAGTGTGGACATGGGATTTAGTGGGAGTCGAAATATTGTTGCAGGATGATGGCGGCGGCGCGGTCGTCGATGACTTCGCCGCGCCTGGCGGCAATCACGGCCGACGAATAGCGCTCGTCGACCAGTTCCACCGGCAGGCTGAAGCGGCCGTGCAACTGGTTGGCGAACTTGCGCGCGCGCGCGGTCATCTCGTGCTCGGCGCCGTCCGGATGCATGGGCAGGCCGACCACCAGCCGCGCCGGCTTCCATTCGGCCAGCAGCGCGGCGATGTCGGCAAAGCGGGTGGCGTTGTCGATGGCGGCGATGACCTTGACCGGCTCGGCCTGGCGGATCATGGTGTTGCCCATGGCCACGCCGATGCGTTTGACGCCGAAGTCGAAGGCGAAGATGGTCTCGATATTCACGGCATGCACATCTTATGCATGGCCGGCCTCCGAGGTCAGCATCAGCGGATCGATGCCCAGCAGGCGCATCGCGGCCGTGTAGCGCTCTTCAATTGGCAGCTTGAACAGGATTTCCGGATCGGCGCCGACGGTCAGCCAGCCGTTGCGGCTGATCTCGTCCTCCAGCTGCCCCGGGCTCCAGCCCGAATAGCCGATCGACACCAGCATGCGCGGCGGACCGTCGCCGGCGGCCACGGCCTCGAGCACGTCGATCGAGGTGGTGAAGGCGACGTCTTCGGTCACCGTCAGCGACGACGAATAGCGCTGGCCCGGCGTGTGCAGCACGAAGCCGCGGTCGTCCTGCACCGGGCCGCCGAACATGATGGGGGCGTCGACGTCGACGCCGGACTCCAGCTTGAGGTCGATGCGCTCGAACAGCACCTCCATCGTCATGTCGGTGGGTTTGTTGATGACCACGCCCAGCACGCCGTTTTCATTGTGCTCGCACACGTACACGACGGTGCCGCCAAAGACCGGATCTTGCATGGATGGCATTGCAATCAGGAAATGATTTGCCAGGTTCAGCGTCGCCGCCGCACCGTCACCAGCCGATTCCAGCGGATCGCCGGCCTCCTGCAACAGGCCGGGTACAGGGAGAGTTTTGCCGATTTTGCTTTTCTTCATATGCGTGTTCTTTCTGTGCTGCTGACAATTACTGTAGTATTCGCGCGGCTAGCAACTCTGTCTAAACGATAGTTTACACTGAATTGTGGCTGCGGCCATGTTTGAGTTCCCCCAACCGATTGACACAGACTGAATGAAACCGAATTCTTCCCTGGTCTGGCTGCGCCGCGATTTGCGCATTTTCGACCATGTCGCCCTGCACCAGGCCCTGCAAGACAGTGCCCGTGTGTATTGTGTTTTTATCTACGACACCACCATCCTGGACGGCCTGCCGCGGCGCGACCGGCGGGTCGACTTCATCCACGCCAGCATCGCCGAAGTGGCGGCCGAGCTGCAACAGCTGGGCGGCCACCTGATCGTGCGCCACGCCGATCCGGCCGCCGCGATCCCGGCCCTGGCCGCCGAACTGGGCGTGGACGCCGTCTACTGCAACCACGACTACGAGCCCCAGGCCATCGCCCGCGACGCCGCCGTGGCGCAGGCGCTGCATGCCGACGGCCGCCAGTTCCGCAGCTACAAGGACCAGGTGGTGTTTGAAAAGAGCGAAGTGCTGTCGCAGACCGGCGGCGTGTTCTCGGTGTTTACGCCCTACAAGAACGCCTGGCTGAAGAAGCTGGAGGCGGATCCGTCTGTGCTGGCGCCCTGCCACATCGAGCCGCACGCGGCGCGGCTGGCGCCGCCCCCTGCCCAGGCTGCGGCGCTGCCAACGCTCGCCGAGCTCGGCTTCGAACCGAGCAACCTGGCCGAAATGAAGATCCCTACCGGCATGTCGGGTGCGGCGCAACTGTGGGAAGACTTTCTGCCCCGCATCGCCAGCTACAAGGACGCGCGCGACTACCCGGCCGTCAAGGGGCCGTCCTACCTGTCCATCCATTTCCGCTTCGGCACGCTGTCGGTGCGGCACCTGGTGCGCACCGTGGTCGACCTGATGGCGCGCGGCGCCGGCGGCGAAGGCGCGCCGGTGTGGCTGGCGGAATTGATCTGGCGCGAGTTCTACGCCATGATCCTGTTCCACAACCCGCACGTGGTGGGCGGCGCCTACAAGCCGGCCTACGACGCCATCGCGTGGGAAACCGGTCCGCAGGCCGACCAGCTGTTCGCCGCCTGGTGCGAAGGCCGCACCGGCTATCCGCTGGTGGACGCGGCGATGGCCCAGCTGAACCAGAGCGGCTACATGCACAACCGCCTGCGGATGGTGACGGCCTGCTTCCTGATCAAGGACCTGGGCATAGACTGGCGGCGCGGCGAGGCCTATTTCGCGCTGCACCTGAACGACTACGACCTGGCCTCCAACAACGGCGGCTGGCAGTGGGCGTCGTCGTCGGGCTGCGACGCCCAGCCCTACTTCCGCATCTTCAACCCGCTCACGCAATCGGAAAAGTTCGACGGCACGGGCAAGTTCATCCGCCGCTACCTGCCGCAGCTCAAGGACCTGAGCGACAAGGAAATCCACGCGCCGTGGCTGGTGCCGCGCATGCTGCCGCTGGACTATCCCGCTCCCATCGTCATGCACGACGAAGCGCGCAAGCGCACGCTGGAGCGCTACGCGGTGGTGAAAAAGCCCGACTAGCGCATTTGTGAGCGATTTGTGGGAGGCTCCACACGACACTGGGAACACCAGGCTTGGCGCAAGCGGGCCTGACGCCATCATTCCCACCGTCCACAGGAGTTCCCATGTTGCAAGCACCAACCGCCCCAACCCCGCTGCTTGGTTCCGTCGTCTGCTCGCCCGCCGTGGCCGCCATCGGCGACAGCGTTTGCGTCGAAGTCAAGGCGCCCAACGGCCAGTCCTACGACAACAACGAAAGCGCCAACATCTGCATCAACGGCGTGCCCGGCTCGAAGCAGTACCTGGTGTGGAACCGCGCCGGCAAGAAGACCATCAACGTCACCGCCGGCAAGCGCGGCGCCATCGAGAAGCTCAAGGCCGAAGTCCAGATCAACCTCCCCGCCGACGGCAGGCAGCCGCCGATGCTGACGGTGCGCAGCGCGCCCCACAAGCCGACCACGGTGATACTGACCGTGCAGAACGCGCCCGAGCGCCGCACCCAGGGCACGCCGCGTCCGCGCATCGAGATCAGGCCGGGCACGCCGGCCGTGCCGCCCGGCCCCATCGTGCCGCGCAAAACGGCGATGAGCGCGCAGACCATCCCCGCGCGCGACGCCGCCAGCCATCCGATCCTGCTGCCGACCACGCAGCCGCGCGTAGCCACCAACGCCGGCGGCGGCGCCACCGCCGCCGTCTACAACTGGCAGCTGGGCGCGGTCGCCCTGGGCAGCACGCACGCCACCCTGCAGCACGACTTCGCCGCCCAGCTCAATCCCGACCGGCCGCACACGGTGTTCCACCTGCAGGTGACGGTGCAGCAGCCCGGCGACGCCGCGCGCGTGATCCAGCGCAGCGTCAGCGTGGCCAATCCCTACTTCCTGGCGCGCCAGCGCGGCGTGCTGCAGCCGCCGGTGGACAGCAGCGACTTCAGCGCGCGCTTCGTCGACGGCAGCTTCCGCGCCAGCTTCGTGGTGCGCAATCCCGAAGCGGCCAACCTCACGCTGACCAGCATGCAGCTGGAGCTGGCCTATGAAGACGGCCCGCGCGAATTCGAGCTGCGCCCCGCCGTCGCCAGCGTCATCGTGCTCAAGGCCCGGGCCGGCACCCGGATCGACGTCGCGATTCCGAAAGCGCAGCTGCCGCAGCAGGCCATCGCCTTCAGCGTGCATTACAAGGGCACGGCGCCGAACGGCCTGCCGGTGCGCGTCAGCGCCCACTTCGACGTGCCCCAGCACATGAGCAGGAAGCTGCTGGTCAACGCCAACGCGCAGGCCCTGTTGAGCGACCTGGCCAGCCGCCGGCTGGTCGCCGATCCGGGCACCATCACGCTGGAGGAAGTGGCGCGCCTGGGCCACTACGGCATGCTGTCTGCCACCACCTCGTCGGCGCTGCAACCGGTGCGCACGCTGGCGGCGATGGCGATGCACAAGGCGCCGCCGTTTCCGGTCGAAGGCCAGGAGTGCGATCCGTGGAATATGCCGGACCACATCCCCGACGGCATGTTCTGCATGCCGACCCAGGAAAAACGCTGGATGCAGATGCCGCCGCGCTTCATGAACGCCAAGAAGGGCGACTTGATCCTCAACCCCAGCAACGGCAGCCTGATCTCCGCCGTGCTACAGACGGTGACGCCGCCGCAGCGCTATTCGCACTCCGGCATCATGACCCGCAACCGCGACGAGCTCACCCACTCCACCGCCTCGGAAGACCGCCTGATCGAATTCATCGGCGGCGACGGCGCCCGTCCCGACGTGCTGAAATACATGTGGCCCGGGGTGGTCACGCAGACCGTCGAACACGCGGTCGACGGCGAGGACATGGTCGATCCCGAGACCGGCAAGAAGCATCCGATCGCCGGCTTCGCCACCATCGAATCGAAGATGGACCTGGGCGGCGTGGCGCCGGAGATCGTGCCGGCCATGGTGGTCAAGCCCGATCCGCTGAAGGAAACGCTGGAGATCCGCCAGACGCTGCACGGCATCGCCGATTTCGCCGCCCAGCAGGCCGGCAAGAGCCACTACCGCTTCTTCTGCTACACCAATCCCGCCCTCGGCCTGACCGACAAGGCGCCGGCCAGCGCCAAGTGGGCCGTCAACACCTTCCCGACGGTGTGCTCGTCGCTGCTGTGGATGTCGATCCGGCATTCCGGCGTGCCGATGGAAGGCGGCATGCTGGAACAGAGCGACCTGACTGGCGGCGCGCAGATCGTCAAGTCGACGCCGGACGGCCTGTACGTCTACCAGTCCGACGAACGCATCGCCGCCGGCGAGGTGCTGTACTCGAAGATCCACGAGATGGTGCTCGAGAGCGCCGGCTGGGCCGGCAACGCGCTGACCGACGCCGCCGACGATACCGCCAACCAGATGCTCAACGCCTTCGCCTCCGACTGGGTCGACAACGGCTCCAAGGACTCCGACGCCTGGCGCCAGACCGGCGACGCCAACGCCGTCAGCCCCGCCAACCTGTGCTTCTTCGACGCGCCGCTGTACGGCTACTGCGAACCGCTGATCTACCGGCCGGCGCGCTTCGAGGAAGTGACCATCTACAAATGGAAGAAGGTGGCGCAAACCGGCACGCTGCACGGCGTGGTGCATTTCGACGGCAAGGCGGCGGCCGGCGTCAGCGTGCAGATTTCGCAGAACCAGTTCACCCACACCGCCGCCGACGGCAGCTTCACGCTGACCGGCGTGCCGGCGGGCAGTGTGCTGGTCACCGCCGACAAGCAGGAGCTGCACGGCGAGGCGTCGGTGACGGTGGCGGCCAACCGGACCGCCAGCGTGACGGTCAACCTGAAGCAGCCTTCGCACCTGTTCCGCCGCATGACCATCGACGGCTGGATGGCAACCACCGATTATGAATTCGCCGCCGCGGCCTATCCGCACAGCGTCGGCGACTTCTACAACATCGCCCAGCTGGGACCATCGTCGGACACCCACGTGGTGAAGGTGTTCGACCAGGTGGCCGACGACGCCATGGGCCGCCTGATCCTGACGCTGGACCTGCTGGCCAACGACGTCATCCAGGTCAAGGCCACGCTGCGCTGCTATGGCGAAGGCTATGCCGACGGCGACAACTACCAGGAAGGCCACCTGGCGCCGTTCACCGTCGGTCCGGGCAAGAGCGGCACCTGGTGGATGTTCGTCGACGGCGACAACTACGCCGAGGCGCACTTCACGCTGAACAACAAGGTCGATCCGGTGTAAGCACCGTCATTCCCGCGCAGGCGGGAACGACAGCCCTCCTTGCAGCACGATAGTTGTGGAAATAAAAGATTTGTTCTTTTCATAATCGGAATTAAACTGGTTGTTCCCGCGCAGTCCGCTTCCAGGAACCGCCATCATGGCTTCACTTGCCAAGACCTCCCGTCCCGTCGCCCGCCTGATCGGCCGCCACAGCGCCGTGCAGGCCATGCTCGACGCTCCCGCCACGCTGACCTGGATCGCCGCGCCGGCCGGTTCCGGCAAGACCAGCCTGGGGCTGGAATTCTGCCAGGCCGCCGGCCCCACCGTGGCGTGGCTGCGACTGGACGAGGCGGACATCGACCCGGCCAGCTTCCTGCTCTACTTCGAACAGGCGATCGCCAACGGCGGCCTGGCGCCGGGCTGGCAACCGCCGCCGCTGCTGCGCGAACACCTGCCGGCGCTGCACGGCTACCTGCGCCTGTACGTGCGCGCGCTGGGCGCGGCGCTGGCGCCGGCCAGCTGCATCGTGCTGGACGACGCCCACCGCTGCCAGGACGCGCCCTTCTTCCGCCAGTTCCTCGAAACGCTGGCCGCCGAGCTGCCGCCGGCCAGCAAGGTCGTGGTGCTGAGCCGCGCGCTGCCGCCGGCCGCCTGCGCGCGCCTGCTGGCGCACGGCGACATGCATGAACTGGACAGCGCGGCGCTGGCCTTCAGCCGCGACGAAACCGAAATCCTGCTCAATGTGCTGGGCATCGTCCACGCCGACAGCGTGGCCGACAACGTCTACAACTTCACGCGCGGCTGGGCCGCCGGCATCGCGCTGGTGGCCTCGTGGCTCAAACGCCGCCCCGGCGCCGCGCTGGCCGCCGAGGATGTGCTGTCGGAAGCGATGGTCGGCTACCTGGCCGAGGAAGTGTTCAGCGCCTACAGCGACGAGGAACGCGCCACGCTGCTGGCCGTGTGCTGGCTGCCGCACTTCAGCGGCGCCTGGGCGGAGGCCTTGTCCGGCGCGGCGCACGCGGCCGACATCGTGGCCCGCCTGGCGGCGCAGGGAGCATTGATCTACGAATACCCCGGCCGCCAATACGCGCTGCACCCATTGTTCCAGGGCTTCCTGCGCAAGTGGGCCGCCACCCGCATCGACGACGCGCAGCGCCGCGCATGGATCGCCGGCTGCATCGACACCCTGCTGGCCGACGGCAACGACGACACCGCCATCAAGCTGGCGCTGGAACACGGCATGCCAGAACGGGCGGCCGGCCTGATCGAATCGCGCGCCGAGGCGATGCTGGCCAGCGCCCGCCACACCACGCTGGCGCGCTGGATCGACGCCCTGCCCGAGGCGCAGCGCGGCCCGTGGCACCACTACTGGCTCGGCCTGGCCGTGTTCATGAGCGACACCGCGCGCGCCCGCGCCGCACTGCTCAAGGCGCTGCAGGCGTTCACGGAACAGAACCGGCCGATGCACCGCTTCCTGGCGCTGAGCGCCATCATCAGCTCCTACTTCTTCGACGGCGCCGCCGAACAGCCGCTGCGCGCCTTCCTGCAACAGCACGTGGACCCGTCGGAAGACTACGACCAGCTGCCCGACCCGGACCTGAAAGCCCACCTCACGCACAGCATGTGGAGCGGCTTGTTCATGACCGATCCCGGCCACCAGGACATCGACCTGTGGGAGCAGCGCGCGCTGGACGTGCTGCGCCAGCCTGGCGATCCGACGCTGAAGGTGCGCCTGGGCGCGATGCTGGGCCAGCACTACTACCAGTCCGGCCGCTACGCCGCCGTGCGCTCGGTGCGGGTGCTGCTCGACGCGCTGCCGGAAGCTGCCGCGCTGCCGCCGTACGCGCGCTACCTGTCGCACCTGGTGCAGCTGTACGACGCGCTGGCCGCCATGGACCACGCCCGCGTCGACGCCGTCTTCGCCGCCTGCCGCGCCAGTTCGGAAAGCAGCGGCATCCGCATCATGGACGCGCACTACGTGCTGCTGTATGCGGCCGCCTGCCTGCTGCGCGGAGAACTCGACAAGGCCACCGCCGCCATCGCCGAGGTGGCGGCGCAAACGCCGCCGCAACACCACAACCTGGTGGCCCATCTGCAGCTGACGCAAACCTGGCTGGCCAGCTGCCGCGGCGACGGCCAGGGCGCGCTGGCGCATGCCCGCCTGGCGCATGAAGCGGCGCTGCGCTTCGGCAGCGTTCCTTACGAGATCTACGCGCAGGCCGCCAGCTGCGTCGCCTGGACGCTGCTGGACCGCGACCGCTGCGCCGTCGAAACCGTCGCACTGCGCCAGCATGGCCGCGACTACAGCTCGCCGCTGGCGGCCACCCTGGCCGACTTGTTGGAGGCCTGGCTGTTCATCACCGGCGCCGACGGCAAGGCGCAGGCGCTGCCGCAACTGCAACGCGCGCGCCCGGCGCAGCTGCTGCTGGCGCAGGACAAGCTGCGCCGCGCGCTGAACCACATCGCCTCGCAGGGCGGCGGCTACCTGACCTTCGCCACGCCGCACATCCTGCAACCGCTGTGCGTGCACGCGCTGGCGGCCGGCATCATCCCCGGCGCGGCCAATATGCTGGTGCGCGCCTGGCGCCTGGCGCCGCCGGAAGACGCCGGCGACAACTGGCCATGGCCGGTGCAGGTGCGCAGCTTCGGCGGCTTCGAGCTGCGCATCGCCGGCGAGCCACTGCGCTCGCAAGGCAAGTCCAAGCACCGCCAGCTCGACATCCTGAAACTGATCGCGGCCCACGCGCCATCGAGCATCTCGCTGGCGCGCGCGGCGCAATTGCTATGGCCGGACGCCGACGGCGACAGCGCGCGCCACGCGCTGGAAACCACGCTGTCCCGACTGCGGGCGACGCTGGGCGCGGGCTGCATCCTGCTGGAACAGGGAGCGCTGTCGCTGGCGCCGCAGCAATGCTGGAGCGATACCGCCGCGCTGGAACGGCTGCTGCCACGCCTGCAATCCCTGACCCAGGAATGGGCCGCCGCCGGCGATGCGGCGCCGGCATCGCACGAAGCCGCGCTGCTGGCGACCGCCGCGCAGGTGCTGGCGCTGTATCGCGGGGAATTACTGCTGGGGGAAAGCGCGCCGTGGTTGTTGGCGCGGCGCGAACTGTGGCGCGGCAGGCTGGCGCGCGCACTGGGCGACGCCGGACGCCAGCTGGCCCATGCCGGCAACACGTCCGCCGCCGCGCAGTTGCTGGAGCGGGCGCTGGAGGCCGACCAGTACTGCAAGACGCTGAGCGCGGACCTGATGCGCATCCATCTGGACGGCGCGGCATTCGAAGCGGGACTGTCGGTCTACCGGCGCTATCAACGCATGGCGTTGAGCGCCTTGGGCGCGCCGGTGGCGCCGGAGATCGAAGCGCTGGCGCAGCAGTTGCTGGCCGGCGCCGCGCAGTCGGGCCCCGCCCACTTCGCGGGCAAGGCCGGACCGGCGCGAACTACATGATGTACTTCAGATGCTGGGCCGGAATGCCCATCGCCTTGGCCAGTTCGGGGTTGGCGCGTATCTGCCGCTCCACGCCTTCCATCGCCGGCACCTCGTGCACATCCAGCCGCACGTTGTGCGCTTCCGCCGCGCCGGCCTCGGTGCGGCGCGTGACTTTCTGCATGTCCGGCGACAGGCGCAACACCACGCCGCCCTGCTCGCGGGTGGCGTTGAGCAGCGTGCCGTGTTGGTCCGAGTGCACGGTCAGGCCGGTGTAGCCTGCTTCGCGCAGCAGTGCGCAGATGTCGTCAACCAGTTTTTGATCCTTATCCATTTTCATTTTCCTTTTAAGCTAAGAGCAGGCCGAGCGACGCATCGCTGCTGGCGTCTTGTACGAAGGCGCCGGCGGCCTTGGTGCCATTACCGGGCAAGAAGTAAGTCTTGGAGAACTTGACGTTGGCGATGGCCGACGTCAGTTGCGGCAGCAGGTTCTGCACCTCCTTGCGCACCGCCGGCATGGCGGCCTTCAGCGCATCGGAAGCGGGGCCGGCGCAGAACGGCGCGCCGCCATCGAACGAAAACCAGGTGCCGTCGACCGTCACATGCAGGTGCTTCTGGCTGTCGAGGAAGACGAACAGGAACACCGAGATGGTGCCGTCGATGTCGCTGCAGAACCACGGTGTCTCGATATGGAAATCGAAATTGACCTTGGCCAGCATGTCGAACGGCTTGTGCGCTGCCGGCGACTGGATAAAGTAGGGAACGCTGATCCACGGCGTGCCCTGCACGCGCAGGCCGCTGGTGAGCGAGGCGCCGGCGGCGATCAGCTGCTTGGCGACCATGCCGACGTTGGCGTTGGTGTTAATCAGCTTGCCGAGATCGACCACGTTCTCGCCGTTGGGACGGTGAACGACAAAAATGCCGCTGCCCGGAGGCGTTTCGGTGAACGGCTGATCCGCTGCGCTGACGGCGTTCTGGCCGACAAACACGCCGTTGAAGAACCCTTGTATGAATGAGTATGTGCTGGTGACTGACATGATGCATTCTTCCTGTAGATAAAGCGCCGCCGATGGAATATCGGTGACCGCTGGAAGAACGTTAATCTTGTCCGACCCACAAATGACTTGCAAATGCCGCCTTTGCAAACGGCAAGCGAGCGCCGCCCCGCAAGAAAGCGGAGGTAGACTATGTCGGACAACCATTTCAAGGAGGAAGACGATGAACAAGAACACGCTTTGCCTGTGGTACGACCATGACGCGGAAGAAGCCGCACACTTCTACGCCAGCACTTTCCCCGACAGCAAAGTCGGCGCAGTGCATCGCGCGCCGTCCGATTTCCCGGGCGGGAAGGCGGATAGCGTTTTGACAGTCGAGTTCACGGTGTGCGGCATCCCGTGCCTCGGCCTGAATGGTGGGAAAGCCTTCACGCACAGCGAAGCGTTCTCGTTCCAGATCGCCACCGACGACCAGGCTGAAACCGACCGCTACTGGAACGCCATCGTCAGCAACGGCGGATCGGAAAGCGCCTGCGGCTGGTGCAAGGACAAATGGGGCCTGTCGTGGCAGATCACGCCGCGCGTGCTGACCGACGCCATGGCCAAGGGCGGCGATGTGGCCAAGCGCGCGTTCGCGGCGATGATGGAGATGCGCAAGATCGATGTCGCCAAGATAGAGGCAGCGGTGCGTGGCTAATGTCTTCTTGGGACTTCCAATCCATAGGCCTTCAGGATCGCACGCCAGGCGGGATCGCTGTCCATCTTGAGTACGACTAATCACATCGAGACGGTCCATCAACAGCATGCGCAGCAGCACACCTTCATTGTTGTTGCGGTGCGCGCGGAACAGTACAACCGCCAGCGCAATCTTCATGCCGGTTCCCAGGTGCAGGGCGACTACTGCTTCAACAGTCCCTCGATCGCGTCCAGCAGCACCGGCTCCTGGAACGGTTTGCCGAAGTAGGCATTCACGCCCAGTTGCAGCGCGTAGTTGCGGTGCTTGTCGGCGCTGCGCGAGGTGATCATGATGATGGGGATGTTCTTGGTGCGCTCGTCGCCGCGCACGTTGCGCGTCAGGTCGAAACCATCCATGCGCGGCATCTCGATATCGACCAGCATCAGGTCCGGCGTGGCGCCTTGCAGCTGTTCCAGCGCGTCGACGCCGTCCTTGGCCAGGACCACGCTGTAGCCTTCGCGCTCCAGCAGGCGCTGGGTCACGCGGCGCACCGTCATCGAATCGTCCACCACCATGATCGAACGGCCAGCCGCGCGCGGCGCGGGGCTTTCGCCGGCCGCCTGCGCATAGTGCTGCTTCATCTCGGGATGGTGCGCCAGGTGCTGCGCCAGCGCCACCGGGTTCAGGATCAGGACGATGTCGCCCGAACCCAGCACCGTGGCGCCGGCGATGCCGACCATGCGCGCCAGCTGCGGGCCGATGTTCTTGATGACGACCTCGCGGTTGCCCAGCACTTCGTCGACGCGCACGGCCAGCCGCTCGTTGCCGTTCTTGAGCATCATCACCGGCGCGGAGCGCTGCACCGGCGGATGCGCCGCCGCGTCGCCCAGCAACGCTGGCAGGTAGTGCAATACGGCGTGCTGGCCTTGGATCGGCACGTAGCCGTTGTGATGCGCCTCAACCAGCGCGGCTTCCTTCATTTGCAGCACCTGCTCGACCAGGATGGCCGGCAGCGCGTAAGTCTTGCCGGCGGCAGACAGCAGCACGACCTGCGTGACGGCCAGCGTCAATGGCAGGTGGATGGTGAAGCGCGTGCCCTTGCCGTGCTCAGAAAACATGTCGACACGGCCGCCCAATGCCTGCGCTTCGGACTGCACGATGTCCATGCCGACGCCACGACCGGACAACTCGGTCAACGCTTCGGCGGTGGAGAAGCCCGGTTCGAAAATCAGGTCGGCGATCTGGGCGTCGGTGACTTCTTCGTCCGCTTGCAACATGCCGTTGCTGATCGCCTTGGCGCGGATGCGCTCCAGATCCAGGCCGGCGCCATCGTCGGTGAATTCGATCACGACTTCATTACCCTGCTGCGTGACCTGCACCAGCAGTTCGCCGGTTTCGCTCTTGCCCGCTTCGCCGCGGGCGGCGCGGCTTTCCACGCCGTGCGCGATGGCGTTGCGCAGCAAATGTTCGAATGGCGCTGCCATGCGTTCCAATACGCTGCGGTCCACTTCCACGGCGCTGCCGCGAATATCCAGGTTGACGCGCTTGTCGACTTCCTTGGCGCTCTGGCGGGCGACGCGGAACAGGCGCTCGGAGATGCTGGCGAAGGGCACCATGCGCACGCGCATCAGGTCCCGTTGCAGGTCGCGCGTGAGGCGCGCTTGCAGTACCAGGTCGTCGCCGGCGTTGTCGACGCTGCGGGTCAGGCTTTCGTGGAAGGAGGCAACGTCGTTGACGCTTTCCGCCATCATGCGGGTCAGTTCCTGCAGGCGCGTGAAACGGTCAAATTCGAGCGGGTCGAATTCGCGTTCGCTCGATATCGACATGCGGGAGGCGATCTGCGATTCGGCCTGCATCTCGACTTCGCGCAGCTGGCGGCGCAAGCGCGTCAGGTTCTCGGAGAAGTCGAACAGCGAGGCGCGCAACGCTTCGACTTCGTTTTCCAGTTTGGAGCGGGAGATCGATACTTCACCGGCCTGGTTCACCAGCCGGTCAAGGATGTCGGCACGAACGCGGACCAATGGCGATTTGACGCTGGACTGCAGGTCGTCGGCCGGCGCGTGTGCGGCTGGCGCGGCGGGGCTGGCGCTGCCGTCGGCGGCAATGTCGCTGGTGCCGGCGATGGCGGGTTCGCCAGCGTCCATGCTGGCGACATGGGCGGCCAGGCCGGAGGCGGCTTGCTGCAATGCGTCCGGGTGCTGGAGCTGTTCAAACAGCAGCAGCGCATGGTCGTAGTGGGCCAGCAGTTCGTCGAACGCTTGCGGCGTGGCGGAACCGGCGTGCACCATGTTTTCAATGTGCGTTTCGATTTCGTGGGCGTGCTGGCCGAGGCGCATTGCGCCGGCCATGCGGGCGCTGCCCTTCACGGTGTGCAGGAGGCGCAGCAGGCTTTGGGCGTGCGCGGTGTCGGCGGGATTGTGCTGCCAGGCGCGCAATGCTTCGCCCACTTGCGGCAGCAGGTCCGCGCCTTCTTCCAGGAAGACCGGCAGCAGGTCGACGTCCAGTTCATCGTTGAAGATCGCTGGCGCGGCGGTCAGGATTTCCGGTTCGGCAGGACGGAGTTCGAGGATCTCGGCTTCCAGCTCGGGCTCCGGCTCCGGCGTCGGCTCGATGGCTTGGACGGGTTCGGGTTCGGGTTCGGGTTCGGGTTCCGGTTCCGCCACCGGCGGCAAGGGCTCGGGCTGCGGTTCCGGCTCGGGGATTGGCGGCACTGGCTCCGGGGCCAGTGGCTCGGCTATCTTGAGCGGCGGCTCGGCGAAGGCGTCGTCAAACGCGGCATTGAACAGGTCATCGATGCTGTCGTCCGTCCGCGCTTCCGCTTTCTTCGGCGCTTCCACTGCCGCAGGGGCATCGGATTCCGGCACGCTTCCGCTGATCGCAGCGTACGTCTCGCGGAACAGCCGGTCCATCATCGACTCCACCGGCGCGGACGGCGCGCTCGTGATGTCGTGCATCGTCTCCGCGACCAGATCATCGAGCCGCGCTTCGATCGCATCGCTGGCGGCGGGCGCCGTAACCGCCAGCTCGGCGCGCAGGTCGTGCAGCGCGGTGACCAGCTCCGGCTGTGCGGACGGCATGTCGCCCGCCGCAAAACTTTGCAGCATCTGGCGGATGCGCTCTATCGTGAAGTCCAGCAGATCATGCTGCACCTGGTCCAGGTGCGGCGCGGGGGGCAGCAGCGCCTGGAGCGTGGCCTCCAGCGCCAGCGCCAGCTCGCGCAGGGCCTTGAAGCCCACCGTGCCTGACGTACCGGCCAAGGTGTGCGACGCCTGCAACGCCTCCGCATTGACCGGACGGCGCGGCTCATGCCGCCACTCGCCAAAGTCCTGCGTCAACAAGCGAACCAGTTCGTCCGTCTCGTGCAGATAAATGTTGTACAGGGGCAGAGGGATTTCCAGCTCGCCGATATGCTTGACGTTGTCGTCGCGCGGCACCGCCGGCGTGATGGTCGGGAATTCGATCACGTTGCCGGTAGAGGCATACGCAGCTGGCGCCACCGCTTCCTCGGTCGCAGCAGGCGCAGGCCCCTCCGCCGCCACGACTTCCGGCGGCGGCGCCGGCGACAGCGGAGGCGGCACAGTCGCCGCGTCCACCGCGCCATCCATCACAAAATCGCCGCCGTCCTGCACCCGCGCCGCCGCAGCGACCAGCGCATCCGCATTGCGCGCAGAGACGCCGGATGCCACCAGCTCCTCCACCCAGGCGCCCATCTGCCGCGCCGCCTCGTTGAGCAGCTCAAACAAGGCATCCGTGGCCGGCCGTGCTTCGGCCAGCCACATATTCATCACCCGCTCGATGCCATGCGCCGCATCGGCAAACTGGTTCAGGCCCACCATCCGTCCGCTGCCCTTGAGCGTATGGAAGGAGCGCCGCAGCATGGTCAGATTCTCCTCGCCGCCCGACTCCGCGCGCGGCTTGGCCAGCGTCGCGTCGACAAACTTCAGCACATCCTGCGCCTCGGAGATGAAGATATCGAGCAGCTCGGCCTCCACCGCCGCGTCGCTGCTGGCCGGCGCCGGCGCTTGCACCGGCATGGCGACAGGAGCCGGTGCCGGCACCTGCTGGTCCAGCACCGGTATCGACTCCGAGCCCGCCATCTTCTTGAACGGCACCGAACGGAACGTGCCATGCTCCGCGTCGAACGCAAAGCGCTCGCGCGCGCCCGCGGCGTTCTGCGCCAGCATGTCGACAAAGAAGCCCAGCGCGCCGACGTTCTGCGCGATATCGTCCAGCGCCTTGGGTTCCAGCGACGGATCGCCCTCGCCGGCCGCCAGCGCATGAACAGCGGCCTTCACATGGCGGGCCGCCTGCGTGGCGCCGTCCTGGTCGAGCATCGCCAGCGCGCCCTGCAACTGGTGCAGCACCCGGTCCAGCTCCACCAGCGACGGACGCTTCGAAGGATCGATGTAGTACTCGTCGAGCACCTTCTCCACCTGCCGCAGGCCGGTTTTCATTTCCATCGCCAGCGCGACGACGGTATCGTCCTGCTGCATCTGCTGCGCCAGGCCGCGCTGCCACTGCGCGGGCTCCGGCGGCGTATCGCCGGACACCAGCGCCAGCAAACGCGCACCTATCGTGTCGGCGTGCGCGGCGAAATCATCGGGCAGATGGCGGATCTGCTCCAGTCCATGCTCGGCGAACAGCAGCGCGGTGGCCATTTCCAGCGCCAGCTCCTCGCTGCGGCCGGCGGAGATGGCGGTGTGCGCCACCTCGGCCAGCTGCCGCAGCAGCACGCTCAATGCAGGCATCTCCAGCTGATCGCAAGCCTCGGCCACCTCGGCCAGCGCGCCGCCGAAAGCCGCATCGAGCGCCGGATCGATTTCCGCCCCGGCCAGGCGGTCCCAGTTGGTCTTCGCTTTGGCCATGCCGGACTTGGCGCGCTCCAGCGCCTCGAGGTCGATCTGGCCGTAGCGGCGGCGCTCGTAGTCGGCCGGCACCAGCCCGTCCAGCGCGAACACGCGGCGCAGGCGCTGCACCGTTTCCGAGGCCGACGCAGGTCCCGCGGCGGCGATGAAGAACAAGGCGTCGCGCAGCATCGCGTCCGGCTGCGCGGCGGTGCCCTGGCTCAGGCGGCGTATCTGCAAATTGATCATGCCGAACAGCTGCTTGACGTACAGCCCACCCGCCAGTTCGCCGTTGGCCACCAGTTCGGCGAAGGCCTGCATCGCCAGCCAGAAGGTGCGCGCCTTGGCGTCCTGCTGCGCGGAGGCGACCAGCTTCACCGCCTCCAGCAGCGCAGCGGCATGCTCCTGCTGCGGCGCCGCGTCGGCGCTCTTCAAGTACGGCAGCAGCGATTTCTCAAAGCGCTGACGATAGGCCGTGTAGTCGGCGGCGGGCACTTCGCCTGCCGCCGCCGGATCGGCGCTGCGCGACAAGTCGGGATAGAATAAATCGGCCGGGTGGATGCGCTCCGTGCCCAGCATCTCCTGCACCGCGCGGTAGTACGGGAACAGCTTGACCGGCTGCGACGGGCCGCCTTCCAGCAGCTCCTGCAAATACTCGACCAGGGCCTGGTACAGCTCCGCCAGCGTCTGCGCATGGTCGGTGCTGCATTTGAGCGCGCCGGCCTTGAAGCGGTCCAGCGCCTCCTCGGCCACCTGCGTCACCAGGCCCACGCCGTCCACGTCCACCATCATCAGCGCGCCGTGCGCCTGGTGCAGATGCGATTTGGCGTGCTGCAGCTGGGTCGCCTGATCTTCCGGCGCCCGGCCGCCCGCCTCGAACAGCGCGGTCTTCGAGCGTGCCAGCGACTCGCGGATTTCCACCATCACCCACGACAAGGGGCCGGTATCAAATTGCGGTTGCGGCGGATTCGGAAAATCAGTTGTGGTCATGCTTGCCTCGGCCTTTCAATGATGGGCGGTTCAGGACGCGATACGGAATCGCGCCACCGAGTTTTTCAATTCCTGCGCCAGCACTGACAGCTTATGAATCGATTGTGCGGTTTGCTGGGTGCCGTCCTGCGTCTGCTCGGTCACCGTCAAAATGTGTTGGATGTTCTGCGCCACGCCGGTCGCCGACGTCGCCTGCTGGCCGGTCGCCATCGAGATGCCGGAGATCAGCTCGGCCAGGCGGTTCGACACCTGCGAGATGTCGTTCAGCGCCGCGCCGGCCGCGTCGGACAGGCGCGCCCCTTCGACCACGCCCTGGGTCGACTTCTCCATCGCCGCCACGGCGTCGTGGGTGTCGGTCTGGATGGTGCGCACCAGCGCGCCGATCTGCTTGGCCGCTTCGCCCGAGCGTTCGGCCAGGCGCTGCACCTCTTCCGCCACCACCGAGAAGCCGCGTCCCGCCTCGCCGGCCGACGCGGCCTGGATCGCCGCGTTCAGCGCCAGCACGTTGGTCTGCTCGGTGATGTCGGAAATCAGTTCGGTGATCTCGCCGATCTCCTGCGACGATTCGCCCAGGCGCTTGATGCGCTTGGAGGTGTCCTGGATCTGCTCGCGGATCTCGTGCATGCCCTTGATGGCGTTCTCCACCGCCGTCGCGCCCTGCTGCGCCGCCGCCACCGACTGGCGCGCCACGTCGGCCGATTCGCTGGCCGAGCGCGAGACATCGGTAATCTCGTTGGCCATCTTGACCACCGTGGCCGATGCATCCTGGATCTCGCGCGACTGCTGCTGCGACGCCAGCAGCAGGTCGCTGGAGATGCTCTGCGCGTGGGTGGACGCCCTGGTCACCTGCTCGGCGGTGGCGGTCACGCGGCCCACCAGGCCGCGCAGCTCTTCCACCGTGTAGTTGACCGAGTCGGCGATGGCGCCGGTGATGTCCTCGGACACCGTGGCCTGCACCGTCAAGTCGCCGTCCGCCACTTCCTGCAGTTCGTTCATCAGGCGCAGAATCGCCGCCTGGTTCTGGTCGTTCATGGCCTTGGCTTCTTCTTCCTTGCGCTGCGATTGCTGGCGCATGGATTCCGCTTCCTGCCGGCGGCGGTCGGCGCCGCGGGTGCGGTTGTACGAATCGACCAGCAGCACGCGGCCGATGGCCGCCGCCGACACCAGCGTCAGCATGCCGCCGGCCACCATCAGCCAGAAGGTCATGCCCAGCGAATCCTGGTCCTGGCGGTAGGCCTGCTGCAGCACCGACAGGCGCTGGCGCAGCGCCTCGTTGTCGGTGAAGATCAGTTGCTCGGCGCCCTTGGCGGCGCTGAACTTATCGAGCTTGTCGAGGATGGCCGTGACCAGCTTCTGGTATTCCTCGAATTCGGTCTTGAGCACCATGAGCTTCTCGCGCAGGTCCGGTTCGCGCACGGCGGCCAGTCCGAGCGGCGCGCTGCCGTTGAGGAAGCCGTCGACGGTGTTGCGGAACACGGTGGTGTCGCGCCCCAGCTGGAACGCGCTGTCCGCCTTGATGCCGCCGCCGATGAGGAACTCGCCGGCGCTGCGGCTCATGCGCTGGGTCAGCATGGTCAGCTTGCCGAGCGCCGCGATCTCGCGCGCCGAACCGCCGCGCTGCACCTTGAGCGCGGAGATTTCCTCGGTGTGGGTCAGCAGGCCTGGCGACATGGCGTTGAGCTTCTGCAGCGTCTTGTCGACATCGCTCAAATCGGTCTTCAGCAGCAGGATGGTGTTGGCCGCCTTGTCCGACTGGTTCCACTGCTTGCGCGCGGCGGCGACCACCGGCGCCAGCGACGAAATCGGCTCGCCGATCTCGCGCCCCTGATAACGGCCGCCGCGCGTCATCAGCTGGAAATCGTTGTTCAGTTCATTGCGGCTTTCCTCCAGCTGGCGGAAGCCTTCGGCGCTGCCCTGCACCGCGTTCGGCGTCGCCTTGCCGATGCGCTGCGAGTGCATCAGCGCATCGCTGGCGACCTGGGTCTGGGTCGAGCGGTTGGCGCTGTGGATGGTGTTGAGGGCGACGAACAAGGCGCTCAGCAGCAAGCTGACCGCCAGCGCCGTCGACAGGATGCTCAGCTGGCGCTGCGCCGGCAGATGGCCGATCAGCGGCAGCTTGAAGCCGGTGCCCGCTTCGGCCGCCGCGACGGGCGCACTGCCACGCCGGCCCAGCGCATCGCGCAGGCGCAGCGGCGCGGCGCTGTCTTCGCTGTCGGCGTGACTGCCGGCGACGGGCGCCGGCTCCGCTTGAACGGCGGCCTGCATGAACTGCGAATCGCCTGCTTCGCCGAATTCTGAATTCGCTGCCAGATCCTGGCCGGCCTTCCGGTTGCCACGCGATAAAAACCCCATCTTGAAAGCCATTACACCCTCTCCGGATTAGTTGCGACCCACACCAGCAGGCCGCCCTTACAAACCAACTTGCAGAAAACGCGCTTCGCGCACCAGCTGCGCCAGGTCGATGCGGGTCCATTGCCGGCCCTCGCCATCGGTGAAATGCTGGCGGCGCCATTCAGGGCCTTCATCGTCCTGCGCCTCCGCGGCCTGCATGTCGGCCAGCTTGCGCAGGCCCAGCACGCGCTCGGCCAGCAGTGCGCAGTTGAAGCCCAGTGCGGGCGCGAATGTGATCAAACGGCAGTCGGCGGCAGCGGCGTCGCCGGTGGCCTGGCCCTGGTAGCGCGCCAGGTCGACCACGCCGGTCAGGTTGCCCCGTATATTAGCCAGGCCCTGATACCAGTCCTGCGCCAGCGGCACCGGCGTGACCGGTTGCAGCGGAACGATCTCGCTGATCTGCGTCAGATCAAGCAGGCAAAAACGGCCGCCTATCAGCACGCCCAGTTCGCGGCCGCCGGCGGCAACGCCGGTTTTGGCGGCCTGCATGCGCTCGAGCAGCTGCACCTGGTACTGGCGCAGGCGGCTGCGCCGTTCCGGACCGGCCGGCGTGGAGGGGGTATCGGGAGTCTGGCTGCTCATCGCTTAGCCGAGGGCGGCGATTTTGGCCAGCAGTTCGGCGGCATCGACCGGTTTCACCAGGTAGTCGCGCGCGCCCTGGCGCAGGCCCCAGATACGGTCGGTCTCCTGGTTCTTGCTGGAGCAGATAATCACCGGCACGTCCTGCAGGTCGGGATCGCGGGCGATCGCGCGCGTGACCTGGAAGCCATTCGCGCCGGGCATGACCACGTCCATCAGGATCAGCTGGGGCTTGTCGGCCTTGATCTTGGCCAGCGCTTCCTCGCCGTTTTCGGCGGTGGAGACGGAAAAACCGTTCTTGACCAGGATGTCGGTCAGGTAGTAGCGCTCCGTGGGCGAATCGTCGACGATCAGAATTCTTTGTATGGCCATGGTATTCCCCTGAAGCTTGGTTATTCTCTTAGTTATTCTTGTGTGGAGACGCCGCCGGTGTGCTCGCGCACCGCGGCCAGCAGGCTGTCTTTGGTAAACGGTTTGGTGAGGTAGGCCGCCGAGCCGACCATGGCGCCGCGCGCGCGGTCGAACAGGCCGTCCTTGGACGACAGCATCAGCACCGGCGTGGCGTGGAATTTGGCGCTCTTCTTGATCAGCGCGCAGGTCTGGTAGCCATCGAGGCGCGGCATCAGGATGTCGCAGAAGACCAGCGCCGGGTGATGGTCGTTGATCTTGGCCAGCGCGTCGAATCCATCCTCGGCCAGCACTACCTGGTAGCCGGCCTGGGTCAGGAAGATCTCGGCCGAACGACGTATCGTGCTGCTATCGTCGATCACCATGATTTTCAGGGCATTAGCGTGCGGCGTGGTCGTCGTCATAGTCGGTTCGCTGGAATGGTGGCTACACCATAGCATAGGAGGGGGGCGCCTGGCGCGTTAGTAGCAACGCTTAATAGCAACGCTGAATAGCAACGCTTAACAAAGCGCCAGCCGGCCGGCGCGGGGTATCAGATGGCTACCATCTCGAAATCGTCCTTGCGGGCGCCGCATTCCGGGCAGCTCCAGTTCATCGGCACGTCGGCCCAGCGGGTGCCTGGCGCGATGCCTTCGTCCGGCAAGCCGGCTTGTTCGTCGTAGATCCAGCCACAGATCAGGCACATCCAAGTCTGGAACTCCTGCGTTGTTTCATTGCTACTCACGTTCTGCCACCCTTCAATCAAGTAAAATGCTGAATTAGGTATCTTAATCTACCCGCCGTGCAAAACCAAACTTCTCCTCTCATATTAAGCTTCGGCGCCGCCGATCCGGCCGGCGCGATCGGCGTCCAGGCCGACCTGGCAGCATTTTCCGCCCTCTCCTGCACCGGCCTGGCGGTGACCACCGCGTTGCTGATCGGCGACAGTGCCCGCGTCGAAGACGCGCAGGACATCGATGCCGACTGGGTTTCCGACCAGGCCCGCGTGATCCTGGAAGACATGACGATGGCCGCCTTCAAGGTCGGCGCGTTGAACAATGTCGAGCAGGTCGCGGCCATCGCCGAGATCCTGTCCGACTATCCCGACGCGCCGCTGATCCTCGATCCCTTCAGTTCCCGCCTGCCCGATCCGGCCGACGCCGACGAAGTCGAGGAGCTGCTGACGGCCCTGCGCCAGCTGCTGGTGCCGCAGGCCACGCTGCTGATGCTGTCGCAGGTGGAGCTGGGCCGGCTGGCCGAAACCTGGCGCGAAGGCGCCGACGACACCATGGAGTCCGACGTCGAGCATTTGCTGGCCCTGGGCTGCGAATTCGTGCTCGTGACCGGCACCCACGCCGCCGCGCAGCAGGGTGAAACGGCCGCGCCGAACACGCTGGCCAACACCCTGTTCGGCGCCGACGGCATGATCAGCCACGACGCCTGGCAGCATATGCCCGGCCCATTCCTTGGCGCCGGCGGCACGCTGTCGGCGGCGATCACCGCCTTCATGGCGCGCGGCAGCGACGTGCCGGACGCGGTGAAGGCGGCCCAGGAATACACCGTCGGCGCGCTGGCGCACGCCCAGCGCTACGGCATGGGCAAGTTCATCCCGAACCGTTTCTTCCACATGCAGCAGGCTTTACCAACTTGATATTGAAGATGCCATCATGACCACGATTTCCAAAAACCAGGTTTCAAAGAACGACGAGTTGTTCGAACGCGCCCAGAAAACCACGCCCGGCGGCGTCAACTCGCCGGTGCGCGCCTTCCGCTCGGTGGGCGGCACGCCGCGCTTCATCACCCGCGCCGAAGGCCCGTACTTCTGGGACGCGGACGACAAGCGCTATATCGACTACATCGGCTCCTGGGGCCCGGCCATTGTCGGCCACGCGCATCCGGTGGTGGTGAAGGCGGTGCAGGAGGCGGCCGCGCGCGGCCTGTCGTTCGGCGCGCCGACCGAAGGCGAGGTCCTGATGGCCGAGGAAATCTGCCGCCTGGTGCCGTCGATCGAGCAGGTGCGCCTGGTCTCCTCGGGCACCGAGGCGACCATGAGCGCGCTGCGCCTGGCGCGCGGCGCCACGGGCCGCGACAAGATCATCAAGTTCGAAGGCTGCTACCACGGCCACGCCGATTCGCTGCTGGTCAAGGCCGGCAGCGGCCTGCTCACCTTCGGCAATCCGACGTCGGCCGGCGTGCCGGAGGACTTCGTCAAGCACACGCTGGTGCTGGACTATAACAACGTGCAGCAGCTGGAACAGGCGTTCGCCTCGTTCGGCGCCGAAATCGCCTGCGTGATCGTCGAGCCGGTGGCCGGCAATATGAACCTGATCAAGGCCAGCGAAGCGTTCCTGAAGTCGATGCGCGCGCTGTGCACCAAGCACGGCGCGGTGCTGATCTTCGACGAGGTGATGTGCGGCTTCCGCGTGGCGCTGGGCGGCGCGCAAGAACTGTACGGCATCAAGCCGGACCTGACGGCGCTGGGCAAGGTGATCGGCGGCGGCCTGCCGGTGGCGGCCTTCGGCGGCAGCGTCGAATTGATGGGCAAGATGGCGCCGCTGGGCGCCGTGTACCAGGCCGGCACCCTGTCGGGCAATCCGGTGGCGGTGGCGGCGGGCATGACCACGCTGAAGATCATCCAGGAGCCGGGCTTCTACGAGAAACTGAGCGCGACCGCTGCGCGCCTGGCGGCCGGCCTGACCAAGGCGGCCAGGGATGCTGGCATCGTGTTCTGCGCCGACGCGGTGGGCGGCATGTTCGGCCTGTACTTCAGCGAGACGCCGCCGAACAACTACGCCGAAATGATGGCCGGCGACCGCGCGCGCTTCAATGTGTTCTTCCACGCGATGCTGGACGAAGGCGTGTACTTCGCGCCGGCCGCGTTCGAGGCGGGCTTCGTCTCGGCGCAGCACAGCGACGCGGTGATCGACGAGACCATCGCCGCCGCCGCCCGCGTGTTCAAGAAGCTGGCGGCCTGACCGCCGTCGCTCCCGCGCAGGCGGGAGCCTATAGAACGCTGGCTCAGTATAGACTCCCGCTTGCGCGGGAGTGACGACTCAAAGTTCGTCTTCCTCGTCCTCTTCGGACAGCTGGATCACGCCGGTGTTGAAGTTGTACTCGAACAGGTCGCCGTAGCGGCCCCACTCGATGGCCACGCGCAGCGCGCGTTCCGCCTCCTCTTCGCTGAGCGTGAAGCGCAGCAGCTTGAGGAACAGTTCCTCCGGCAGGTCGCCCGACTTGTCCTGCTGCAGGCCGTGGCAGATGTAGGCGATCAGCGGCACATGCTCAAGCAGCTGCCTGCCGAAGATATCCTGCCGCTCCGTGTTGCTGGCCGCCGCGTACCTGCCGCCCAGATCGGTCAGCAGGATATCGCCGTTGGTCAGGTAGGCAAAGCCCAGCAGGATCAAGCCGTTCAACACTTCCAGCAGCTCGGCGTCGGTCAGCTCCGTCTCTTCGGCCAGCTGCGGCAGGTCGGCGCGGCCGCAGAACGGCTCTTCGGACAGCAGCTCGACGATACCCTCCATGTGCGCGATGTCGGCCTGCGGCAGACGGTCGCCCAGCTGCAGCTTGACCTCCTTCTCGCTGATCAAGCCGCGGCGGCCGGCGCCGGCGGTCATCAGCTCATACACCTTGTCGATCAGCTGGCGCACTTCCGGCCCTTCGGCCTTGCGCGGCTGCGGCAGCGAGATCGGCAACTCGGCGCGCACGCGGCCGGGATCGCTGGCGAAGATCAGCACGCGGTCGGCCATCATCACCGCCTCCTCGATGTTGTGCGACACCACCAGGATCGCCTTGGTCGGGATCTGGCCGGACTGCCACAGCTCCAGGATCTCTTCACGCAGGCGTTCGCCGGTCAGCACGTCCAGCGCGGAAAACGCCTCGTCCATCAGCAGCACTTCCGGCTCCATCACCAGCGCGCGGGCGATGCCGACCCGCTGGCGCATGCCGCCCGACAGCTCGCGCGGCAGCGCGCCCTCGAAGCCGGACAGGCCGATCAGCTCAATCACCTTTTCGGCGCGGCGCGCGCGCTCCTCGGGCGGCATGCCTTGCGCCTCCAGCCCCAGTTCGACGTTCTTTTGCACCGTCAGCCACGGGAACAAGGCGAACGACTGGAACACCATGCGGATGCCGCGCGCCGTGCCGTACAGCGGCATGCCGCGATACAGCACCTGGCCCGCATCGGCCTGGATCAGCCCCGCCATGATGCGCAGCATGGTCGATTTGCCGGAACCCGATTGGCCCAGCAGCGCGACGATTTCGCCTTCGTGCAGCGTGAAGTCCACGCCTTCCAGCACCGAGCGCGCGGAGCCGTCGGCGCCGCGGAAATGCTTGCCGACCGATTTCAATTCGACGATAGGAGTGCTCATGATTCGATCCCGATACTAGAAATGCAGCCGGCTCTCGGCCATGGTGTACAGGCGGCGCCACACGAAGTGATTGAAGCCCATGACGAAGATGCACATGATACCGATGCCCAGCGCGATGCGCGGGAAATCACCTTTGGTGGTCATCTCCTGGATGTAGCTGCCGATGCCGTGCGCCTTGAGCGTGGTCGGACCCCAGCTGACATATTCCGCCACGATGCTGGCGTTCCACGAGCCGCCGGTGGCGGTGATGGCGCCGGTGACGAAGCTGGGGAAGATCGCCGGCAGCAGGTAGCGGCGCCATTTGAGCCAGCCGGTCAGGCCGAAGTTCTTGGCGGCGTGACGCAGCTCGGTCGGGATGGTGGAGGCGCCGGCGATCACGTTGAACAGCAAATACCACTGGGTGCCGAGTATCATCAGCGGCGACAGCCAGATGTCCGGGTTCAGGTGGTAGCGCACGATCAGCACCACCGCCACCGGGAACACCAGGTTGGTCGGGAAGGCCGCGAGGAACTGCGCCACCGCCTGCGTGCGCGAAGCCCAGCGCGGATTCATGCCGATCCAGACGCCGACCGGCACCCACACCAGCGCGGCCAGCGCCAGCAGCAGGATCACGCGCGCCAAGGTGTACAGGCCAAGCACGAACACATGCCCCACTTCGGCCCAGCCGACTTCCGTGCTGATGAAGTGGCCCAGGCTCCACAAGGCGTAGAACACCACGGCGGCGATCACCGCGTCCCACACGCGCTGCGGCACCAGCGACGGCTGGTCGCGGCGGGCGCGGATCGAGGTGCCGTCGTGGCCCAGGCGGAACAGGGCGATGGAGCGCGACAGCAGGCTGCCGAACCATTCGACCATGGCCTGGGTGCGCTCGGTGCGGCGCAGCCAGGTCAGCAGCCACGATTGCTGGGCGGTGTCGCTGCCGGTTTCCTCGAAGCGGAACTTGTCGGCCCAGGCCAGCAGTGGGCGGAAAAACAATTGGTCGTACATCAGCACCCCGACCAGCATGGTGAGGATGGCCCAGCCGATGGCGCCCATGTCGCTGTTGGCGATGGCCATGGCGATATAGGAGCCGATGCCGGGCAGTTTGATGTCCTGGCCGGAGACCGAGATCGCTTCCGACGCCACCACGAAGAACCAGCCGCCGGACATCGACATCATCATGTTCCACAGCAGGCCGGGCATGGCGAACGGCAGCTCCAGGCGCCAGAAACGCTGCCAGCCCGAGAGCTGGAACACGCGCGCCGCCTCCGACAATTCGGCCGGCACGGTGCGGAAGCCCTGGTAGGCCGAGAACGCCATGTTCCACGCCTGCGAGGTGAAGATGGCGAAGATCGCCGCGCACTCCACGCCCAGCAGGCTGCCGGGGAAGAAGGCGATGAAGGCGGTGACCGTGATCGACAGGAAGCCGAGGATGGGGATCGACTGCAGGATGTCGAGCATCGGCACCAGCACTTTTTCGGCCAGCCGGTATTTGGTGGTGAGGGCGGCGAACACGCAGCTGAACACCACCGACGCGCCCAGCGCGATGAACATGCGCAGCGTGGTGCGCAGCAGGTAGTAAGGCAGGTAGCCCGGGTCCAGCGACAGCGGGAGCGTCTGGCCCAGCTCGTAGGGGCGGACCATTTGCTGGCCGCCGTAGGCCAGCAGGACGAACAGCGCCAGCACGATGGGCAGCAGGGCCCAGTCCCAGCGGTTACCTCCAGCCTCGACCACCTGACGGGGAAAAAATTGCCGTTTTTTGCTCATGGTTTTGTGCTTTCTTCGGCCAGAATAACCGGTGCGGTTGACCGGAGCGTGACACAGGCCGCCATTCTAAGGGATAACTTCCGCGAAATTAATTACGGTCGTGAAAGTTGGTGACTATTTACGGCCCTTGTAAGGCGCATAATTATGTGACCATAGGATTAATATTGCGCGTCATGAAATTGATTGCTGAAAAACGGTCCAGGACCGACAAATATGACGTGCTGCGCTTCGTGCGCAACAACGGCAGCTGCACCGACACGGTGATGCCGCGCCAGGGCATCTTGCCGCACGACCTGTTGCACTACGTGGTGGAATCGGCCTTGCCGCTGCGGCACGGCTTCCTCAGCCTGCTGGCGCGCGGCGCCGATGCGCAGTTCGTCATGGAGGCGGTGCACGATGCGTCCAACCAGGACGTGGAGACCGAGGCGGTGCAGGCGGAAGCGATCGTCGAGGGCTTGCAGGCGCAGTTGTGGTCGGGCGAATTCGACGAGGAGGCCTTCCTGGCCGGCGCCGCCTCCGCCTGCACGGCGCGCGACAAGCAGCCCTTCGACTTCGGCAAGACCGGCATCGACATCAAGGCGGCGCTGTACGACCGCGCGCTGTCGCTGAACGAAAAATGGGTCTCGGCGCCCTACTTCAGCACCCTGTCGCTGGAATTCAGCCCGCAGCCGGTGTAACGCTTACTTCAACCACCCGCGGCGGCGGAAGTACCAGAACGGCGCGATGGCGCTGGTGATCATCAGCGCGATGGCGAACGGGTAGCCGAGCTGCCATTCCAGCTCCGGCAGCCACTTGAAGTTCATGCCGTAGATCGAGGCGATCAAGGTCGGCGGCAGGAAGGCCACGCTGGCCACCGAGAAGATCTTGATGATCTTGTTCTGGTTGATGTTGATGAAGCCGACCGTGGCGTCCATCAGGAAGTTGATCTTGTCGAACAGGAAGGACGTGTGGCCGTCCAGCGATTCAATATCGCGCAGAATCTGGCGCGCTTCCTCGAACTGTTCCGAATTCAACAGCCGTCCACGCATCAAAAAGCTGACCGCGCGCCGCGTATCCATCATGTTGCGGCGGATGCGGCCGTTCAAGTCTTCCTCGTGGGCGATGGCGTTCAGCGCGGCGGCCGCGTCCTGGTCGGTGAACTCTTCCTGCAGCACGCGGCCGCTGACCCCTTCCAGGTTCTGGTAGATGCCTTCGAGCGCGTCGGCCGAATATTCGGCGTCGGTCGCGTACAGGTCCAGCAGCACGTCCATGTAGTCGGCGATCGAGCCTGGCCGCGAGCGGGCGCGCATGCGCACCAGGCGAAACACCGGCAGATCGTCGGTGTGCACCGAGAACAGCATCTTGCGCGCCAGGATGAAGGCCACCGTGACGATGCGCGACGGGCCGTCCTCTTCTTCCAGCAAGAAGTCGGTGCGCAGGTGCAGGTCGCCGTTTTCCGCCTCGTAGTAGCGGGCCGAGGCCTCGATGTCCTTGACCTCGTCCTCGCCCGGCAAGGTCACGCCGTAGATGGTCTTGACCCATGCGCGTTCGTCGTCCGTCGGGTCGGTCAGGTCGACCCAGACCGGCGCGACCTGTTCCAGGTCGGCGCGACTGTCGATGGGCACCTGGTTGAGCCGGCCATTCTGGAGAACGAAAACATTGATCATGGGTACGCGAGCCTTCTGGAAACAGCGCAAGTGTACCCGCAAAGCCCCCGCCGAGGCCAGCCTGCCATGCGGTATTTCGGCCTAGCGGGTCGCTTTTTCTATCATTTTGTCGGTGGCCGACTGCGGGGTTGCGTCGGCCGGGTCCGGCTTGGGCACTTTGGGCGCCTCGATGCCGCGCGTATCGATGGCCTTGACCACCTTGCCGCCCTTGCAGTCTACGTCCGACAGCACGGTTTTGCCGTCGATGACGCACCTGCGCAGCACCCCGGCCGGAGCCGCCGGCACGGCCACCGCCGTGGCCGAAGCGGAGGCCGAGGCCGAGGCCGACGCGGCCGCCGGCGCCTGGCCGCTCAGCCTGGCCAGCCCTTCGGTGAAGAAATTGCGCTCATGGCGGGCCGACATCAAAAACGCCATCGCAATCGCCGCCAGCGAGGCCATGATGATGGCCACCTGGATCAATCCGAGTCCACGCTGCTTGCTTATCTGCTTGCCTGACATCGCTGCCTCCTAAGGTAATTCCGCCGATCCCATGCGGCGCAGGATCACGCCGGTGCGCCGCGCCAAATAGCCCGAATCGCGGTGCTTGTCGAAGAAGCGCGGATTGGGCAACATCACCGCCAGCTTGGCCGCCTGGGCCGCGCCCAGCTTGGCCGCGCTGACGCCATAATAATGCCGCGCCGCCGCCTCGGCGCCGAACGTGCCGGTGCCGAACTCGACCACGTTCAGGTAGATCTCGAAGATGCGCTCCTTGTCCATCAAGGTTTCCAGCATGTAGGTGATGATCAGCTCCTGGCCCTTGCGTACATAGCTGCGCGAGCCGGACAGGAACAAATTCTTGGCCAGTTGCTGGGTGATGGTCGAGCCACCCGACACCACCTTGTGCTTCTTGTTGTTTTTCTCGTAGGCCTTTTGCAGCGCGTCCCAGTCGACGCCCTCGTGCTCGGAGAAATTGGCGTCCTCGGAGGCGATGATGGCGCGCTTGAGGTTGTTCGAGATGCGGCTGTACGGCACCCACACCTGCTCGATGTTGGCGTCCGGGTTCTTCTCGCGCAGCACCGAGCGCTGCTCGCGCATGAAGCTGGTCGTCGACGGATTGTGGTCGATCCACCACCAGATCTGCAGCAGGAAGTACAGCTGCACGACCAGGACCAGCAACACCGGCAGGATGAAGATCCACTTCACCCAGCGCCACTTGCCCGCCTTGGCCGCGCTCACAATTTAGCCCGCAGCGCTTGCAGCACCTCGGCGGTGGCCGGCTGCACGCCGCGCCACAGGCTGAACGCCTCGGCGGCCTGCTCGACCAGCATGCCCAGGCCGTCGCGCAAGCGTGCGCCGTGCTGGCCCGCGAACTGCAAGAATACCGTGGGGGAGGCTCCGTACATCATGTCCAAGGCCAGCGAACCTGGCGCGAACACCGACGGCGACACCGGCGGCAGCTCGGCGCTTAAACTGGCCGAGGTGGCGTTGATGACGATGTCGAACGCGCCTTCGATGTCGCCGTAGCCGAAGGCAGACACCACGCCCTCGCCGCCCAGCGCGGCGAACTGCTGCACCAGCGCCTCGGCCGTGGCCACGGTGCGGTTGGCGATGACCAGCTGCGCCGGCCTATGTTCCAGGATAGGCAGCACCACGCCGCGCGCGGCCCCGCCCGCGCCCAGCAGCAGCACGCGCTTGCCGAGGATTTGCACGCCGGCATTGTTGACGATGTCCGCCACCAGTCCCGCGCCGTCGGTGTTGTCGCCGACGATGCCGTCCTCGGTGAAGTGCAGCGTGTTGACGGCGCCGGCCGCGCGTGCGCGGATGGTCAGCGCCTGCGCCAGCTTGACCGCGTCCAGCTTGAACGGCACGGTGACGTTGGCGCCTTTGCCGCCCTCGGCGATGAAGGCTTGCACGGCGGCGGCGAAGCCGTCCACCGGCGCCAGCCGTTTTTCATACGTCAGATCCTGCCCGGTCTGGGCCGCGAACGCGGCGTGGATCTCGGGCGATTTGCTGTGGGCAATCGGATTGCCGAATACGCAGTAGCGGTCCATCAACGTCCTCCGCCGCTCAGGTCGGCTTGTAGTTTGTCTTCGCGGGTGAATTTGAATGTCGTGACGATCACCCACAGGTCATCTTTTTCGTTCGACAACATGTTGGGCGGGAACTTGCCGAACGGCGCGGCGCGGCGTACGATGTTCATCGCCGCCTCGTCCAGCGCGGTATTGCCGGAACTGCGGTCGACCTTGATGCCGCCGTCGCGCTCGTAGATCGTGCCGTCCTGGAACACCGGGATCGACAGCACCAGCTGGCCGTACAGCTTGCGGCCGTTCCGTTGCGGGAAATTCAGCGTGCCGATGTCTTCGATCCGCTTCTGGATCGCCTTGTAGTACATCGCGTAGCCGACCCCGCGCGTGCTCGGCGTGATGAAGGTCTTCTTCGGACGCTTGTTCTGGTCTTCGATGGTTTCGCTGATCTCGGCGGCGCGGCGGGCGATGGCCTTGCTGGCGTCGAGCAGGTCGGCGCCGGTCGGCAGCGGATCGGGCTTGGTCTTTTCCGTCAGCGGCGGCGCGCTGAACGGGGTCTGCCTGGCCGCTTGCGTCAGCAGGTTCTGCTGTTGCTGTTCCAGCTCGGCGATGCGGCGCTTGGCGGCCTTGATGCTGTCGCCCGCCTCCATCTTGCGCAGGTCGGGCATGGGCGACTTGGAGCGGCCCTTGTCGACGGTGCCGCCGCCGTCCAGGTTGGCCTGGGCCAGCGCGTCGGCCTTCAGCGGCGCCTTGCTGTGCTTGGCGTTGACCAGGATCACTTCCAGCCCCGGATCGGTGGCTTTCACCGGCGTCGGCCCGGGCGCGACAAAGCGCACCGCGAGCAAGACGCCATGCGCCAGCAGCGACAGGCCGATGGCGAGGTACAGCAAGCGATTTTCTTTGAAAGACTTCACGCGAGGCCGGGGAAGAAAAGATAGGGCTGATTTTACGTCAAAGCAAGCGCGGGGCTGCGGGTTTTTGCTCCCGTCGTTCCCGCGCAGGCGGGAACCCATAGAACGCATGCTCAGTATGGATTCCCGCTTGCGCGGCGGTCCGCCGCTGCGGAATGACGCTATTCGGCGGCCGGCTCCTCGGCGGCGGCCTCGACCGCCACTTCCGGCGCATCCACCGCTTCTTCCGGCACGGGGTCCGCAGCCACGCCCGCTTCCTCGTCCTCGTAGTCCAGCTCGGCATCGGCGGCCACCGCGTCGGTGGTCGGGATTTCCAGGATGCGCGCTTCGATGGTCAGGTCGACCTCGTCCCAGCGCAGGATGTCGAGCTTGACCTGCGCGCCGCGCGCCACTTGCGGCATGCCCGGCAGGCGGATGATCAGCGGAATATCGACCAGGCGCAGCACCTCGTCCTTGAGCACCACGGCCTCGACCTGGCGGGCCTCCTGCTGGCCCAGCCAGCGCAAGCACCAATAGCGTTCCATGTTGGACTGGTGATCGCCGTAGGCCGAGTAGGCCGCGTCGAACTGCGACACGATCGCGAACAAGTTGGCGTCCTTGTGCTTGAAGTGCGCGACCAGCGGCGCGGTCACGCCGTGCTGGGCGCAGGCCAGGATCTGCCACTGGTTGACCAGGTCGGTGTAGCGGCGCAGCGGCGAGGTGCTCCATGCGTACTGGTCCACGCCCAGGCCCTGGTGCGGCGCCGCATGGGTCAGCATGCGCACCTGCATCTTGGCGGCCCAGCCGCCCACGCCCTGGCCCTGGCTGCGGTAGATGCCCGGCACGCCGTGGTCGTTCATCAGCTTGCCCCAGGTGCTGTTGGCGAAGATCATCAGCTCGGCGACGATCTTGTCCAGCGGCGCGCCGCGCTTGCGGCGGCTGACCGTGACCACGTCGTCTTCGACGTAGAAGTTGAAGTCCACGCGGTTGTTCTGTTCCGGCTTCAGGCCGAAGCCTTCGCGCTTGACCATGCGCGCCGCCTCCAGCACTTGCGCCCATTGCCAGATCAGGCCCAGCGATTGCTTGTGCGGATACTCGCCCTCGCCGCTGGCCAGGGTTTCCTCGTTGACCAGGTCGTCGAGGTCGTTGTGGCGCAGGTTGTTCGCGATCGGCACCATCTCGGCGCGGGTCTCGGTGGCCAGCACCGACCAGTCGGCCGGGTTCAGGGTGGCGTACAGCGACAGCGCCGGGCAGGTCTTGCCTTCGGCCAAGGTGAACGCTTCGACGATGGCGTCCGGCAGCATGGTGATCTTATCGCCGGGCATGTAGACGGTGGACATGCGGGCGCGCGCCATCTTGTCGACCGCGTCGTCCGGCTGTATGCCCAGGCCAGGCGCGGCGATGTGGATGCCGATCCTGACGTTGCCGTCGTCCAGTTTGGTGACCGAGAAGGCGTCGTCGATCTCGGTGGTGGTGACGTCGTCGATCGAGAACGCTTGCACGTTCGCCAGCGGCAGGTCGGTCGGCGGCACCGGCACGGCGACGTCCGGGAAGCCGGCGCCGCGCGGGAAATTCTCGAACAGGAACCTGGCCATGTGCAGCGCCTTCGGCGACGCCACGCCGCCGGCCGCCAGCATCAGCCGCTGCGGATTGGTGTGCAGTTCGTTGCAAGCCGCTTCCAGCGCCTTGTATTCGATCGAATTCTTGTCCGGCTTGAACAGCAGCTGCATGACCATGTTCTGCATCGACGCCGGCAGCTGGTTGGCCTTCAGCTCTTCGACGTACCCGGCCTGCACCAGCGCCTGCTGTTTCTTTTTCTCGATGCCGGCCTGGGCGGCGCGCAGCGATTGCTCGGGCGCGGCCTTGTAGCGGCCGCGGCCTTTTTTGTAGAAGTAGATCGGCGCCGAATGCAGGCTCAGGATCAGGCCGGCGGCTTCGGCCGGCAGCGGCGCGTGGCCGAAGTATTCGGCGCCCAGTTCGGCGAAGCCGAATTCCTCTTCGCCCGCCACTTCCCACAGGAAGTCGAGGTCGATGTCGGCGGCGACCGCCTTGGCCTGTTCCATCAAATCCGTCGGCGACGGCTTCTCGTACTGCAGCAGCACGTCCTTGATCTTGACCTTGGTGCGCTTGCCGCTGGCCATTTCAACCTGGTAGGCCTCGCCGGCTTGCGACATCATGGAGCCGACCTTGAAATCGCCGGATTCTTCGAAAAATAGATTCATTGCTAGCTTCTGTTCGTTGTTATTAGTTTCAATTCCAGTACGGAAGGCAGAAACACTTCCGTCACCAGCAGGGTACCCTGACGGCGCCGATATAAACAGCGCCGTGCATATAATATGAGTTCTTCGCGCACTTGCTCCAGTTGCAGCGCCTTGCGCGCGCGCTGCGCCAGGGGATGTCCTTCCCGCAATCTTGCAAATTCCAAAACACCGCGCCGCACTTGCGGGTCGCCAAACAGGGTCGTCCCCAGCGAGCGCTCGCCCAGCGCGCTGAACAAGGGCCAGTCCGTGGCCGTGGCCGACATCGGCACCACCGTGTGCGCGAACACCACGGGCGTATTATCACACCGCAGCAGCACTTCCCTCTCCCACACGCGGCCGGGCCGGTGCATGCCGATCGCCGCCGCCTCGTCCGCCAGGCAGCGCGCCGTGGTCTGGTGCAGGCACTGCACGCGGAACGCCCGGCTATGATCCTTCAGCTTGGCGGTCAGCGAGCCGTCGGCCGTCAGCCACTGGCGGTAGGCGGGCGGCGCGTTCAGCGCCAGCACATGCGGCCGCCATTGCGTCTGCCGCAGCGTAGCACTCCGTGTGGCGACCGTCACTGCCTGGCCTCGATACCGCAAAACTCCAGCACAGACTCCACATAGTCGGGGAACTCGGAAATGGCGTGGTCGCTGCCTTCGATGACCAGCTGGCGCGCGCCCGCATAGTGCGCCACCATGTCGCGATAGTCCAGCACTTCGTCGCCGGTGGCGGCGATCAGGAAGTAGCGCTGCTGGCGCGTGACCGGGTTGACGGCCAGCGCGCGCAGCTCCTCGATGTATTCGCGCTTGAACTCGAACGGCTCGTCGGAATGATATTGCGTGGTCACGCCGACATGCTGGTCCAGGTCCTTGAGCGGCACGATGGCCGGGTTCAGCAGCACAGCGCGGCAGCCGATGCGCTCGGCCAGCCAGGTGGCGTAGTAGCCGCCCAGCGAGGAACCGACAATGGTCAGCTCGCCGGCGGGGATGCCCTCTATTAAAGAGAGCGCCAATTCCATCGCCAGCTTCGGCGAGGCCGGCAGCTGCGGGCAGATGAACTGGTCCGGCAAGCCCAGCGCCGCCATGCGCTCGCCCATCACGCGCGCCTTCATCGACTTCGGCGACGAGCGGAATCCGTGCAGATAAAGCATCATCGCGCCAGCGCTTCCAGGATCTTGTTGTGCACGCCGCCGAAGCCGCCGTTGCTCATCACCAGGATCTGGTCGCCCGGTTGCGCGGCCTTGACGATGGCGGCCACCAGCACGTCGATGTCTTCATAGGCGCTGGCGATCTGGCCCAGCGGCGCCAGCGCGTCGCCCAGGCTCCAGCCCAGCGCCTGCCGGCTGCCGAAGCCGAACACCAGGTCGGCGTCCGACAGGCTGCCCGGCAGCGCATCCTTCATCGCGCCCAGCTTCATGGTGTTGGAGCGCGGCTCCAGCACGGCCAGGATGCGCGCCGACTTGCCGATCTTCTGGCGCAGGCCGCCGACGGTGGTGGCGATGGCGGTCGGATGGTGGGCGAAATCGTCATAAACGGTAATACCGCTTACCACGCCGCGCACTTCCATGCGGCGCTTGACGTTCTCGAAGGTGGCCAGCGACTGGGCCGCCTGCGCCACCGGCACGCCGACGTGGCGGGCGGCGGCGATCGCGGCCAGCGCGTTGGCGCGGTTGTGCTTACCGGTCAGGCTCCACGCCACATGGCCGGCCACTTCGCCGCCGAAGATCACGTCGAAGCTGCCGTCATCGTATTCCTTCATCGCCCATTCGGCGCCCTCGGCGCCGCCGAAGCCTTCCTTCTCGCTCCAGCAGCCGCGCTTGAGCACGCGTTGCAGCGAGGCCTCGTCGGCGTTGTAGATCACCCGGCCGATGCCGGGCACGGTGCGCACCAGGTGATGGAATTGGGTTTCGATCGCGCCCAGGTCGGGGAAGATGTCGGCGTGATCGTATTCCAGGTTGTTCAGGATCGCGGTCTTGGCGTGGTAGTGCACGAACTTGCTGCGCTTGTCGAAGAAGGCGGTGTCGTACTCGTCGGCCTCGATGACGAAGAAGATCGAATCCTTGTCCCCATGCATGCGGGCCGAGACGCCGAAGTTCATCGGCACGCCGCCGATCAGGAAGCCGGGCGCGTAGCCGGCGTCTTCCAGTATCCAGGTCAGCATGGCCGAGGTGGTGGTCTTGCCGTGCGTGCCGGCCACGGCCAACACCCATTTGTCTTTTAATATATGGTCGCCGATCCACTGCGGGCCGGAGACGAACGGCAGGCCGCGGTTCATGATCTCTTCGATCAGCGGATTGCCGCGCGAAACCACGTTGCCGATCACGTACAGGTCGGGCCCGAGCTGCACCTGCTCCGGGCCGTAGCCCTGTATCAGTTCTATGCCCTGGGCTTCCAGCTGGGTGCTCATGGGCGGATAGACGTTGGCGTCGCAGCCCGTCACGCGGTGGCCCGCTTCTTTAGCCAGGACGGCCAGGCCGCCCATGAAGGTGCCGCAAATACCGAGGATATGAATATGCATAGTGATCAAGACGACGAATGAATACGGGATTTTACCCGACCCGACGCCCTTTTCCCGGTTAAGAGTATTATCTCGTCCATGACGCCGAATGTTATCGAAGAAGTCCTGCTGCTGCGTGCGGAGATCGCCGCGGCCGCCGCACGCCTGATCGCCCAGGACGGCCTGGACTACAACGCCGCCAAGCGCAAGGCCGCCAGGCAGATCCTCGGCGACACCCAGCCGCCGCCCAACCTGCTGCCGGACAACGCCCAGATCGAGGCGGAAGTGCGGATCTACCAGTCGCTATTCCATGCCGACACCCAGCCCGCGCGCCTGTTCCGGCTGCGCACCCTGGCGATCGACATCATGGACGGCCTGGCCGCCTTCCATCCCTACCTGACCGGCGCCGTCTTGAACGGCACGGCCGGCCCGCACGACGACATCCACTTGCAGCTGTTCGCCGACAGCGCCAAGGAGGTGGAGATCTTCCTGCTGAACCGCAATTTGCAGATCGACATCTCCGAGACGCCGCACTTCAAGGGGCCGCGCCACGGCTCGGTCGAAACCGTCAGCTTCATGTGGCACAAGGAAGGCGTGCACGCCGCCCTGTATGAACTCGACGACTTGCGCGGCGCGGTCAAAACCCGCGGCGACGGCAAATTGATGCGCGCCGATACCGCCGCCGTGCGCGCCCTACTAGTTAACAGTACTCACCAAAACCCTGACCAATCTCAACCATGAACCAAAAACATCTCGCCGCCTACGTTGTTGTCGCTGTGCTATTCGGCGCCTCCGGCGCCTACGTCGGCTTAAATAAAAAACCGCCGGCGCCGCCGCTCACCACCACCCAGCCGGCCGGCGTCACCGGTCCGGTGGACGCCTTGTATAAGCAGTCGCTGCCGGACGCCAAAGGCGTGCCGCAGTCGCTGGCCCAATATAAAGGCAAGGCCATGCTGGTCAATTTCTGGGCGCCGTGGTGCGGCCCCTGCGTGCAGGAGATGCCGGAGCTGTCGGCGCTGGCCGCCGGAGAAGAGGGTAAGAAGCTGCAAGTTATCGGAATCGGTATCGATTCGCCAACAAATATCGCCGAATTTAGCAACAAGTTCAACATCAGCTACCCGGTCTTCGTGGCCGGCATGGCCGGCACCGACCTCTCGCGCTCGTTCGGCAACGGTGGCGGCGGCCTCCCCTACACGGTGCTGATCGGCGCCGACGGCCAGGTCAAGAAGACCTATCTGGGCCGCCTGAAGTTTGACGAGCTGCGCAAGGACCTCGCAACTCTGTAAATAGTTTTGCAAGTTTTTTTCTCTTGCCAATGCCGGCGGTTGGCGGCAAAATGCGGAACTTTCGCGGAAAACGGTCCTGAACCATGGCAAAAAACCTCCTACTGCTCAACGGTCCCAACCTGAATTTACTGGGTAGCCGCGAGCCAGAGGTCTACGGCGCTAGCACTTTGGCCGACATCGAACACGCAGCCCAGGCGCAAGCCCAGGCAGCGGGCGCGAGCTTGTCCTGCTTCCAGAGCAACCACGAAGGAGCGCTGATCGACCGTATCCATGCCGCCAGGGCGGAAGGCGTGGACGCCATCGTCATCAACCCGGGCGGCCTGACGCACACCAGCGTGGCCCTGCGCGACGCCCTGGCGGGCGTGGCGATACCGTTTGTTGAAGTGCATATTTCGAATATTTACCAGCGCGAGTCGTTTCGCCACCACTCTTTTCTTAGCGCGATCGCTATAGGTACTATTTGCGGACTGGGCATCGAAGGATATCGGTTTGCCATCGACTTCGTACTTAAAAAGCGATAATCTACGCGATCTGCGCGCAATTTCGCGCGGTTCCGCCCACAAGGCGCACCGCTCCATACTTACATAACAAAGACATTCCTGGGGGTTACATGGATTTACGCAAGCTGAAGACCTTGATTGATTTGGTCGCGGAATCGGATATCGCCGAACTCGAAGTGACCGAAGGCGAGAGCAAAGTACGTATCGTCAAGTCGTCCGCCATGCCGCAAAACCAGATGGTGATGATGCAGCCGCAAGGCATGCCGCAATATCACGCCGCCCCGCCTGCCGCACCGGCCGCCGCTGCTGCGCCGGTCGCCGCCGTCGCCGCCGAGCCGACCGGCCATGTGGTCAAGTCGCCGATGGTCGGCACCTTCTACCGCTCGTCCGCACCTGGCTCGCCGGCGTTTGTCGAAGTGGGCGCCGTGGTCAAGGAAGGCGACACCCTGTGCATCATCGAAGCGATGAAGCTGCTGAATGAAATCGACGCCGACAAGTCCGGCACGATCACCCAGATCCTGGTCGAGAACGGCCAACCGGTCGAATTCGGCCAACCGCTGTTTGTGATAGGCTAAGACCGGCCTGCGCCCTCCCCATCGGTGACGGGCGCGCCGGCTTGGTCCGCATTCCCTCCTCTACCTGACGTTACCGGCCTGCCGGTGCTCACAGACATACGCGAACCTATCATGTTTGAAAAAATCCTCATTGCCAACCGTGGCGAAATTGCCCTCCGTATCCAGCGCGCTTGCCGCGAAATGGGCATCAAGACGGTTGTGGTCCACTCGGAAGCAGACAAAGACGCCAAATACGTGAAGTTGGCGGATGAATCGGTGTGCATCGGCCCTGCGCCGTCGACGCTCAGCTACCTGAACATGCCAGCCATCATCAGCGCCGCCGAAGTGACGGACGCCGAAGCGATCCACCCGGGCTATGGCTTCCTGTCGGAAAACGCCGACTTCGCCGAACGCGTGGAAAAATCCGGCTTCGTCTTCATCGGCCCCCGCTCGGAATCGATCCGCCTGATGGGCGACAAGGTCTCCGCCAAGCAAACCATGATCAAGGCCGGCGTGCCGTGCGTGCCGGGTTCGGACGGCGCGTTGCCGGATGATCCAAAGACGATCGTGCAAATTGCGCGCAAGGTCGGCTACCCGGTCATCATCAAGGCGGCCGGCGGCGGCGGTGGCCGCGGCATGCGCGTGGTGCATACCGAGGCCGCGCTGATCAACGCCGTGGCGATGACCAAGACCGAAGCGGGCACCGCCTTCGGCAATCCGGAAGTCTATATGGAGAAGTACCTGGAAAATCCGCGTCACGTGGAAATCCAGATCCTGGCCGACGAACACAAGAACGCCGTCTGGCTGGGCGAACGCGACTGCTCGATGCAGCGCCGCCACCAGAAGGTCATCGAAGAGGCGCCGGCGCCGGGCATCCCGCGCAAGCTGATCGAAAAAGTCGGCGACCGCTGCGCCGAAGCCTGCCGCAAGATCGGCTACCGCGGCGCCGGCACCTTCGAGTTCCTGTATGAGAACGGCGAGTTCTACTTCATCGAGATGAACACCCGCGTGCAGGTCGAACACCCGGTCACCGAAATGATCACCGGCATCGACATCGTGCAGGAACAGATCCGCATCGCCGCCGGCGAGAAGCTGCGCTTCCGCCAGCGCGACGTGATGCTGTCCGGCCACGCCGTCGAGTGCCGCATCAACGCCGAAGACCCGTTCAAGTTCACGCCGTCGCCAGGGCGCATCACTTCCTGGCACGTGCCGGGCGGTCCGGGCGTGCGCGTCGACTCGCACGCTTATGCGGGGTATTATGTACCGCCGCACTACGATTCGATGATCGGCAAGGTGATCACCTACGGCGCCACCCGCGAGCAGGCGATCCGCCGCATGCAGATCGCGCTGTCGGAAATGGTGGTCGAGGGCATCTCGACCAACATCCCGCTGCACCGTGAGCTGATGGTCGACGCCCGCTTCATCGAAGGCGGCACCAACATCCACTATCTGGAACAAAAGCTGGCAGACATGCCGGACCTGCATAAACTGAGTTTGAGTAACAAGGCGCCACAATAATGAGCTGGACTGAAATCGTCATCGAAATCGCCCGCGACCACGCGGAAGCACTGTCGGAAGCCCTGATGGACGTGGGCGCGCTGTCGGTGTCCGTGGAAGACGCGGACGAAGGCACCGACGCGGAACGACCGCTGTTCGGCGAGCCGGGCATGGAACCGACCGAAGCGGCCTGGGATCACAGCCGCGTGGTCGCCCTGACCAACGAGGACGACGACCAGGCCGTGATCGTGGCGGCCGCCGCCGGCCAGGTCGGCCTGACCACCCTGCCGAAGTTCACCACCCGCAAGGTGGAAGAGCAGGATTGGGTGCGCTTGACGCAATCGCAGTTCGCGCCCATCCACATCGGCAAGAACATCTGGGTCGTGCCGAGCTGGCACGAAGCGCCGGACGCCAACGGCCTGATCCTGGAACTCGATCCGGGCCTGGCCTTCGGCACCGGCTCGCACCCGACCACCCGCCTGTGCATGGAATGGCTGGAAGCGAATCCGGCGCCGGACAAGACCGTGCTCGACTACGGTTGCGGCTCCGGCATCCTGGCCATGGTGGCCAAGAAGGTCGGCGCCGGCGAAGTGGTCGGCGTGGACATCGATCCGCAGGCGATCGAGTCGGCGGCCGACAACGCGCTGCGCAACAAGTGCGAGATCGAGTACTTCCTGCCGGACACCTTCGCGCAATCGAAGCATGCCACGCAGCGTTTCGACATCGTGGTCGCCAACATCCTGTCGAGCCCGCTGAAGCTGATGGCGCCGATGCTGTCGGGCCGCGTGGCCGACGGCGGCGCGCTGGTCCTGTCCGGCGTGCTGGCGCGCCAGGCCGAGGAAGTGGCGGCAGCGTATGCGCCGTTCATCAAGCTGGGCGTGTGGGCTGAGCAAGACGGCTGGGTGGCGCTGCACGGCCGCCTCGGCAGCGATGTGGTTCCCGCGGCGCGCTAACCACAGCAATGGCGCTCGCCACCAAATGCCCCCACTGCAACACGATATTTCGGGTCGCCCATGACCAGTTGAAATTACGTGGGGGCATAGTGCGCTGTGGCTCCTGCAATGAAGTCTTTGACGGCAACGCGGCCCTGCTGGAGCCGCTCGCCGCGCCCTCCCCGGCGCCCTCCCCCGCCCTGCTGCCTGACACCAAGCCCTTCGACCAGAAGATGGCCGCGCTGGACACCCGCGCCGCCGATGTGCTGGGCAGCGCCCCCGCCGAACCCATCTACACGCTCGAGCTCGACACCGCGATGGACGCGGCCGAAGCGCTCGCGCCGGCCGACGCGCCAGCCGCCGTCGAGTCCGAATCGCCGGCCGACGCCGGCCAGCCCGACGACGACGGCCGCTACGACGACGCAGCGATCGCCATCAGCCCGCTGGCCCTGCCGGCCGAGCCGCCCGGCCTGCCACCCGCCGTGGAAGCCGCGCTTGACCTCGACCTCGACCTCGACCTCGACCTCGACGTCGACCTCGGGCCGGTCGCTGAACCTGAACCTGCGCCTGCGCCTGAACCCGAGCCCGCCCTATCCGCCGACGAGGAACCGCACCGGGATGCCGAACCCCATGCCGAGCCGTTCGAAAACGCGCTCAACATCGAAGCCATATCGGACGAGGAACTGGCAGCCGCGCTGCAAGCCGAACTGGCCGTCATGGAGCATGATGCCGCCGAGCCCGACGCCCCGCCGGTCGCCTTCACCTCCATGCTGGCCGACGAGCGCCGCGAGCCGACGCTGGACGCCGCGCCGGTCGCCGCCAGCGCCGCCGCATCCATCAGCGAGGCCGAGCGCTTCAACGAACTCGACGAAGTCGACCAGGAGGCGCTGGTGCAGCTGTCCTCCGCCGGTCTGGCCGAGGCCCAGGTCCAGGCCGTCCACGCGCACGGGCTCCTGCCGGACGAGCCCGCCGCCGACGACGATGCCGAGGAACCCGGCTTCATCAAGCGCGACCGCCGCCGCCAGAAGTTCGGCAAGGCCGCGACCATCGCCATGAGCGTGGGCACGCTGCTGCTGCTGACGACGCTGGCGGCCCAGGGCCTGACCACCTTCCGCAACCAGATCGCCGCCGCGCTGCCGCCGCTCAAGCCGGCGCTGACGGCCGCTTGCAACGCGCTCGGCTGCAAGATCGAACTGCCGGCCCAGATCGACGACATCGGCATCGAACAGGGCGAACTGCAAACCCTGAGCGAGACCACGTTCTCCTTCGCCACCCAGCTGCGCAACCAGAGCGCCACCGCGCAAGCCTGGCCGCACATCGAACTGGTGCTCGACGACGCCAGCGACAAGGCCGTGTTGCGCCGCGTGTTCACGCCGCGCGAATACCTGGGCGCCGACGTCGCGCTCGACAAGGGCTTTGCCCCGCACACCGAACAATCTGTCAAACTGTACTTCGAATTGAGCCAGCTGAAGGCATCCGGCTATCACATCGCAGTCTTCTATCCTTAAAGACCTATCATGACCCAGACCTCTTTGATTTGCGGCTCGATCGCAATCGACACCATCCTGCAATTCCCCGGCCGCTTCGACAGCATCCTGCTGGCCGACCAGCTGCACAAGGTCAACGTCTCCTTCCTGGCGCCGACCATGCGTACCGAGTTCGGCGGCTGCGCGCCCAACATCGCCTACAACCTGCAGATGCTGGGCGGCGAGCCGCGCATCGTCGGCGTCATGGGCCAGGACAACAGCGCCTACATGGAGCGCTTCCGCAAGCTGGGCCTGTCCACCGACAACATCCTGATCAAGCCGGAAGCCTACAACGCCCAGTGCTTCGTCACCGCCGACGAAGACAACAACCAGATCAACGCCTTCCACCCCGGCGCCATGTCCTACGCGCACGAGAACGACATCGCCAAGGCCGGTCCTGCCGCGCTCGCCATCATCTCGCCGGACGGCCACCTGGGCATGAAGAAGCACGCGGTCGACCTGGCCAAGCTGCAGATCCCGTTCATCTTCGATCCGGGCCAGCAGCTGCCGATGTTCAACTGCGACGAGCTGATCGCGTTCATCGAGCAGGCCACCTACGTCACCGCCAACGACTACGAGATCGAACTGCTGATGGACCGCACCGGCCTGACCGTGCCGGATATCGCCAGCCGCCTGGAAGCGCTGATCATCACGCGCGGCGAAAAGGGTTCGGAGATTTACACCGGCGGCCAGCGCATCGAGATCCCGGCCGTGCCGGTGGCCGCGGCCATCGACCCGACCGGCTGCGGCGACGCCTACCGCGCCGGCCTGATATTCGGCATCACCAATGGTTGGAAGTGGGAAACCACCGGCCGCCTGGCCAGCCTGCTGGGCGCGATCAAGATCGCCAGCAAGGGCGCGCAGAACCACCAGCTGACGGCCGCCGAGATCGCCGACCGCTTCGAAGCGGCCTTCGGCTACCGCTACTAATCAGCAAGGCGCACTGTCGGCGCGCGAAAAAAAAGCCCCGTCTGCACTGAGCGCGATCTTGAGCGCGTTCAGGCCGACGGGGCTTTTTACTTGAAGGACGGGTCAGCGTCCGCTGAACAGCATGCCCAGCACCAGCAGCGCGATCTGCAGCAGAATCAGCGCCACCAGCAGCGACAGGTCCAGGTTGCCGACCAGCGGCACCACGCGGCGCAGCGGCCGCAGCAGCGGCTCGTTGAGCGCGCGCACGAACGGCGCCAGCGGCGCATGCGGGTTCACCCAGCTGAAGATCGCCTCGATCACCAGCAAGGCCATGAAGCCGTACAGTATCCATTCGAGGAAGCGCTGAAAGGCCATCAGCAGCACCAGCGGCGTGGTCCAGCCGGCCAGATACATCACCGAGGTGGCCAGCAGCACGATCAGGAAGGCGCCGATCAGGCTGGCCCAGTCATAGCCGCCCACGCCGGGCACGATGCGGCGCAGCGGGCGCACCAGCCAGTCCGATAGCTGGAAGGTAAATTGGGCCACCGATGCCGGTGGGCGGACACGGATCGCTTGCATCCAGAAACGCAACAATAAAGCCCCGCCCAACAGGGTGGCGATGGCGTCGACAATCAACTTAACGATACTGAGCACGAGTCCCCTCCAAAAAAAAGCCGCTGTGTGATTGTCTCACACAGCGGCCCATTGCCTCAGCAGGCATCCAAGCTATTTAATTAGCTAGGACGGGTGCTGGTTGGGAACGGCCATGCTGCGGCCGGCGCCAACACGGTTTTTGCTGCAGGCGCGGCGGCCGGAGCTGGAGCGGCTGGCTTGGCGACAGCTTCCTTCTTCGGTGCAGCAGCCTTTTTCGGCGCAGCTTTTTTCGCGGCTGGCTTGACAGCGACAGGAGCGGCGGCGGCCACCACTGGAGCTGTGGCCGGAGCGGCTACCGGTTTAGCGGCGGCCTTCTTGGCGACTGGCTTTTTAGCAGCTGGCTTGGCGGCTGCTTTAACCGGCTTTTTTGCTGCTGGCTTAGCCGCGGCCTTTGCAGCCGGTTTGGCTGCTGCTTTTACCACTGGTTTTTTGGCTACAGCTTTTTTAGCTGCTGGCTTGGCTGCTGCTTTAGCTGCTGGCTTGGCGGCCGGTTTGGCGGCGACTTTTTTCGCTGCTGGCTTGGCTGCCGCTTTTTTTGCTGCTGGTTTGGCGGCTGGCTTGGCTGCTGCTTTCTTAGCTGCTGGCTTGGCGACGGCTTTGGCGACGACTTTTTTCGCTGCTGGCTTGGCGGCGACTTTCTTCGCTGCTGGCTTGGCTGCTACTTTTTTCGCTGCTGGTTTAGCTGCTGCTTTGGCGACGACTTTTTTCGCTGCTGGTTTAGCGGCTACTTTTTTCGCTGCTGGCTTGGCTGCTGCTTTTTTCGCTGCTGGTTTGGCGGCCGGCTTGGCTGCGGCTTTTTTAGCGACTGGCTTGGCGACAGCTTTTTTCACTGCTGGCTTAGCTGCTGGTTTAGCTGCTGGTTTAGCTGCTGCTTTTGCTGCTGGCTTGGCTGCTGGTTTAGCGGCGGCTTTTTTCGCGACTGGCTTGGCAGCGGCTTTTTTCACGGCTGGTTTAGCGGCTGGTTTGGCGGCAGCTTTTGCTGCTGGCTTGGCGGCGGCTTTCGCTGCGACAGGCTTCTTCGCTGGGGCGGCGGCTTTAGCGGCCGGTTTCTTTGCTGCTGGTTTCTTTGCGGCTGTTGCCATTTTTAGTTCTCCTTCATCGGGGATGGGAAAAATTCATTACAAGATTTAAACCCGTCCGGCCCGGAATTAGGCCAGGCGAATTATTCATCGGCACAAACGAACGACGGTTTGCGCTAATGAATTCGGCACCAGCTGAACTGCTGCAACCCCTCACGAGTGCAGCGCTTCAGCCATCAACCTGGTCGCCGTCCGTGGCCGGTCGGCGCTCAGGTACAAAATCTTGTTGCGACGTTTTGCGGGTGGTCGGGCGTGTACTCAGCTCCATGGACCTACGTCGCAGCCCAACACGGTTTTCGTTTTCAAACAAAAAACCGCCCAGCCCGAACCTAATCAGGCAAGACGGCTAAATAAAAACGGTGTGGTCTTGTGCATATCTGTGTGAATCTGTATCCCGTATCGCGATCATCCCGGCGGCGTGTGCGTCGACACATTTCTGCACACTTCAAAACACGCCTTTTCAATCTCGTAAAGTACACGAAAACCTTGTCGGTGCGCAACCAGCACGATAGATATTCACGCGCTTTTTTTCGCGCTAAGCGCTCCAACACACATGCGCATGCCGATTCCGCATGCCCGCTTGCGTCGTCGCGTGGCGATGTGCGCGCTCTATCGAGTTCGAAAAAAACGTTCGCGGTGTCGCGCGAAAAAGGTGTGCCTCAAAGCGCGCCTTGTGCCGTCTGGGTTTCTGCGTCGCGACCGGCGCCGGCGAAGAATCTGCGCCACCCACTTCCGAATTCGAGAGCGCTTGCGCATCGCTTGCGCGCCGCCGCTACTCACTGTTTTAATTTCGTCGCGATTATGAGACAGAGTGCGGCGAATGGCAAGCACAATACTGCGGTGCGCGCCGCTGCTGATGCGCTGCGATGCGGATCGCGGCGCTGTTCGCGCAACGCGCGCGCGTGCGCGACGCGTCGCGCGATCGGATCGCGCTCACTCTTCGTCGTCGTTTTTTCGGCGGTACAGCCAGGCGTTCATGTCGCCGGCGAAGCGCTTCATCAAGCGCGACAAGTCGCGTCGTTCTGCCGCGCTCCAATCGACCATCAACTCGGCGACGATGTTCTCGCGCATGCGGTCGATGGCATCCGCCATCTCGCGGCCGAGCTCCGTCACCTCCGCTTCGCGCACGCGCTTGTCGCGCGTGCCGGCGCGCCGCACCACCAGACCCAGTTCGTCGAGGCGAGCCACCTGCCGACTGACAGTGGTGTAGTCGCGGCCGACCATGTCGGCCAGCTCCACCACGCCAAGTGGACCGCGCCGGTCGATGCGCACCAGCAGCGGCAGCAGCGCGCGCTCCAGCGGCATGGCCATGTCGGCCATCAGTGTATGGTCGGGCTCCGGACGGCTCATGAAGCCGATGATGTCCAGCAGCGCGTCATGCAAATCTCGGATGTCTTTATTCATATGTGCATTATACACATAGTTATTGACACGATTTTGAGGCGGGAATAATATGTGCAAAATACACATACATAGGAATCCGTCATGAACACCATCCACACCGACATCCTCATTTGCGGCGCCGGCGCCGCCGGCCTGACGCTGGCGCTCGACCTGGCGCGGCGCCATATCGCCTTCCTGCTGATCGACCAGGCGCAGGCGCCGTTCGCGGGTTCGCGCGGCAAAGGCATCCAGCCGCGCAGCCTGGAGATCTTCGAAGCGCTGGGAGTGGCCGACCGCATGGTGGCGGCGGGCGGCTACTATCCACCTCAGCGCAAATACCGCGCCGACGGCGGCTACGACGAGCAGCCGTCGACCGAGGCAGCCGCTTCCTCGCCGACCGAACCGTACGGCCAGCCGCTGATGCTGGCGCAGTATCTGACCGAAGGCGTGCTGCGCCAGCGCCTGGCGGAGCTGGGCCACGCGCCGCGCTACGGCCACGCGCTGGCCGGCTTCGAGCAGGATGCCGACGGCGTCAGCGCGGGCGTCGCCACGGCGGACGGCGAGACAACGGTGCGGGCGCGCTACCTGGTCGGCGCCGACGGCGGCCGCAGCTTCGTGCGCAAGGCGCTCGACATCGGCTTCCCCGGCGAGTCGATGAAGGCGCGCGCGCTGGTCGCCGACCTCACGCTCAGCGGTTTGGAGCGCGGCATCTGGCACCGCTGGGGCGACGGCCCCCGGCAGCTCGGCCTGTGCCCGCTGATGGGTACCGGGCTATTCCAGCTGCAGATGCCGGTGCCGCTGGAAGGCGAAGTCGATGTATCGCAGGCGGGACTGTCCGCCGCCATCGCCGAGCGCACCGGGCGCGCGGACCTCATGCTACACGCGGTGCATTGGCGATCGGTGTACGAGATGAGTTCCCGGCTGGCGGAGCGCTACCGCGTCGGCCGCGTGTTCATCGCCGGCGACGCCGCGCACGTCCACCCGCCGACCGGCGGCCAGGGACTGAACACCAGCGTGCAGGACGCCTGGAACCTCGGATGGAAACTGGCGGCGGTACTGGGCGGCGCGCCGGATGCGCTGCTCGACACCTACGAGGCGGAGCGGCGCGCGATCGCCGCCGGCATGCTGGGACTGGCGACCCGGCTGCTCGACGCGGCGCGCCAGCAGAACGATCTGCGGCGCGGCCGCGAGACGCAGCAGCTGGACCTGGGCTATCGGACGTCGTCGTTGTCGCTCGATGAACGGCCGCGGGGCGCGGTGCCGCCCGCCGCGCTGCACGCGGGCGACCGCGCGCCGGACGCGCCCTGCCACGGCGCCGCCGGCCAGCCGCTGCGTTTGTTTGCACTATTGAATAGCGGCGACTGGTCGCTGCTGCGCTATGAGCCGGCCATGCCGTCGTCGCCGGCCGACGCGCGACGCGGCCTGCGCACCATCGACATCGGCGCCGCCGGCGAACTGCGCGACGACAGCGGCCACCTGCGCGACGCTTACGGCTTCATGCCCGGCGCCATGGCGCTGATCCGGCCCGACGGCTACGTCGCCGCGCTGAGCCACAACGAGCGCAGCCCAGCAATGGCAGCCTATCTGCAAAGCGTGGGCCTACGAAGTTAAGGAGTAGCGCAGCGGGGTCAGTTCCGGCATCCCCACAACGCCCTCAAAAAGCAAAAAGCCTGGCACAGCCAGGCTTTTTGTTGTGGCTCTGCAGCCCGTAACGATCAGTCCCAGTTCAGCGCGCCGCCGGTCTGGTATTCGATGACGCGGGTCTCGAAGAAGTTGCGTTCCTTCTTCAGGTCGATCATCTCGCTCATCCATGGGAACGGGTTGTCTTCCTGCTCGAACAGCGTCTCCAGGCCGATCTGCGTGGCGCGGCGGTTGGCGATAAAGCGCAGGTAGCCCTTGAACATGGTGGCGTTCAGGCCCAGCACGCCGCGTGGCATGGTGTCTTCGGCGTAGGCGTACTCCAGGTCCACGGCCTTCAGGAACAGCTGCTTGATCTCTTCCTTGAACGCAGGCGTCCACAGCAGCGGGTTTTCCATCTTGATCGTGTTGATCAGATCGATGCCGAAGTTGCAATGCATCGACTCGTCGCGCAGGATGTACTGGTACTGCTCGGCGGCGCCCATCATCTTGTTCTGGCGGCCCAGCGCCAGGATCTGGGTGAAGCCGACATAGAAGAACAGGCCTTCCATCAGGCAGGCGAACACGATCAGCGACTTCAGCAGCTGCTGGTCGTTGTGCACGGTGCCGGTGGTGAAAGCCGGGTCGGTCAGCGTGTTGATGAACGGGATCAGGAACTCGTCCTTGTCGCGGATCGACTTCACTTCATTGTAGGCGTTGAAGATCTCGCCCTCGTCCAGACCCAGCGACTCGACGATGTACTGGTAGGCGTGGGTGTGGATCGCCTCTTCGAAGGCCTGGCGCAGCAGGTACTGGCGGCACTCGGGGGCGGTGATGTGGCGGTAGGTGCCCAGCACGATGTTGTTGGCGGCCAGCGAGTCGGCGGTGACGAAGAAGCCCAGGTTGCGCTTGACCAGACGGCGCTCGTCCTCGGTCAGGCCGTTCGGGTTCTTCCACAGCTCGATATCGCGCTGCATGTTCACTTCCTGCGGCATCCAGTGGTTGGCGCAGCCGGCCAGGTATTTGTCCCACGCCCACTTGTACTTGAACGGCACCAGCTGGTTGACGTCGGTTTTGCCGTTGATGATGCGCTTGTCGTCGGCATTGACGCGACGCGCGACTTGCTCGGCATTGGCTTCGCCGGTAGCCAGTGCGGCTGAATTGACAGCTTGTGGTGCGGCCGATGCGGCCTCTTCGTCCCAGGACAGCGACATGGTGATTTCCTCTAAATTCTATCTGTATATATTAGTACCGCCGTCATTCCCGCGAAAGCGGTGGTCCGCCAATGCGGAATCCATACTCAGCATGGATCCCCGTTTGCACGGGGATGACGGACGGCGGCTATGGTTTTACTGGCAAGCTTCGCATTCCTCGAAGCCGTCGTCGCCCGGACGCAGGTAGCAGGCCGCGCCGTCGGCTTCGGCTTGCGCCACCGACGATGCCGCCGCCGCCGAACCGGCCAGGGCCGCCGTCGCCGGACCGGCCGCCGACATCGCGCTGGCCGACATGCCGCCGTCCACCGCCACCGCGTTCAGCGCGCCGGTCTTGGAGGTCGATTTCTCCGTGTGGGTGGCGGCGATGGTGCGCAGGTAGTAGGTGGTCTTCAGGCCACGCAGCCATGCCAGCTTGTAGGTCTCGTCCAGCTTCTTGCCCGAGGCGCCGGCCATGTAGATGTTCAGCGACTGCGCCTGGTCGATCCACTTCTGGCGGCGCGATGCGGCTTCCACCAGCCAGGTCGGCGACACTTCGAACGCGGTTGCATAAATGTCACGCAGGTCTTGCGGGATGCGGTCGATCTTGGCCAGCGAACCGTCGAAGTACTTCAGGTCGGAGATCATCACCTCGTCCCACAGGTCGCGCGCCTTCAGGTCGCGCACCAGGTAGGCGTTGATCTCGGTGAACTCGCCCGACAGGTTGGACTTCACGTACAGGTTCTGGAAGGTCGGTTCGATGCAGGCCGACACGCCAATGATATTCGAAATGGTCGCGGTCGGAGCGATCGCCACGCAGTTCGAGTTACGCATGCCGAACTTCTTGATGCGGTCGCGCACCGGGGTCCAGTCCATGGCGGCCGAGGTATCCTGCTCCAGGTAGCCGCCGCGTTCGTCGGCCAGCAGCTTGATCGAGTCCTGCGGCAGGATGCCGCGGTCCCACAGCGAGCCTTTGTACGACTGGTAGTGGCCGCGTTCTTCGGCCAGTTCGGTCGAGGCCAGGTAGGCGTAGTAGCACACCGCTTCCATCGAGGTGTCGGCGAAGGACACGGCTTGGTTCGACGAGAACGGAATGCGCATCATGTGCAGGCAGTCCTGGAAGCCCATCACGCCCAGGCCCACCGGACGGTGGCGCATATTGGCGTTGCGCGCTTTGTCGACGGCGTAGTAATTGATGTCGATCACATTGTCGAGCATGCGCATCGCGGTGCGGATGGTCTTCTTCAGCTTGACGTGATCGAGCTTGCCCTCTTTCATATGGGCCGGCATGTTGACCGAACCCAGGTTGCAGACGGCGATTTCGTCAGGACCGGTGTTGAGCGTGATCTCGGTGCACAGGTTGGAGCTGTGCACCATGCCGACGTGCGACTGCGGCGAACGGATGTTGCATGGGTCCTTGAAGGTGATCCATGGGTGGCCGGTTTCGAACAGCATCGACAGCATCTTGCGCCACAGGTCCAGCGCGGCGATCTTCTTGAACACGCGGATTTCGCCGGCGGCGGCCTTGGCTTCGTAGCCCAGGTAGGCTTTTTCGAAGGCCTTGCCGACCAGGTCGTGCAGGTCAGGGGTGTCGGACGGCGAGAACAGGGTCCAGTCGCCTTTTTCCATCACGCGCTTCATGAACATGTCCGGAATCCAGTTGGCGGTGTTCATGTCGTGGGTGCGGCGGCGGTCGTCGCCGGTGTTCTTGCGCAGGTCCAGGAACTCTTCGATGTCCATGTGCCAGGTTTCCAGGTAGGCGCACACCGCGCCCTTGCGCTTGCCGCCCTGGTTGACCGCGACGGCGGTGTCGTTGACCACTTTCAGGAACGGCACCACGCCTTGCGACTTGCCGTTGGTGCCCTTGATGTGGGCGCCCAGCGCGCGCACCGGGGTCCAGTCGTTGCCCAGGCCGCCGGCGAACTTGGCCAGCAGGGCGTTTTCCTTGATGGCGTCGTAGATGCCTTCCAGGTCGTCCGACACGGTGGTCAGGTAGCACGACGACAGCTGCGAACGCAGGGTGCCCGAGTTGAACAGCGTCGGCGTGGAGCTCATGAAGTCGAAGGTCGACAGCAGGTTGTAGAACTCGATGGCGCGCGCTTCGCGGTCGGACTCGTTCAGGGCCAGGCCCATGGCGACGCGCATGTAGAAGGCCTGCGGCATTTCGATGCGGACGTCGCGCACGTGCAGGAAGTAGCGGTCGTACAGGGTTTGCAGGCCGATGTAGCCGAACTGCAGATCGCGGTCGGCGACCAGCGCCTTGGCCAGGCGGGCCAGGTCGAACTCGGCCAGCTTGACGTCCAGCAGTTCGTTGGTGATGCCCTTGGCGATGTATTGCGGGAAGTAGGTCAGGTATTCGGCGGCGGCGGCGCCCTGCGCGACTTCCTTGCCGAACACTTCCTTGCGGATCGTGTGCAGCAGGATGCGGGCCGTCACCTGCGAGTAGGCCGGATCTTTTTCCATCAGCGCGCGGGCGGCCAGGATGGCGGACTTGTGCAGCTCTTCGACCGGCACGCCGTCGTACAGGTTCTTCAGCGTCTCGGCCAGGATGGCGTCGGCGTCGACGTGTTTTTCCAGGCCGATGCAGGCGGCGTTGATCAGGCCGGTGACGCGGCTCATGTCGAGCAGCTTGCGCTCGCCGTTTTCGACCACGTGGATCTGCGGCGCGTCGATCGCGGCGGCCGCGCCTTGCGCTTCCTTGGCGGCGCGGCGCTCTTCCATGTGCTTGGCGCGATACAGCACGTAGGCGCGGGCGACATCGTGTTCGCCGGAGCGCATCAGCGCCAGTTCCACCTGGTCTTGCACGTCTTCGATGTGGAAGGTGCCGCCCGATGGCTGGCGGCGCACCAGCGCGGAGACCACGCTGGCGGTCAGCTGTTCTACCAATTCACGCACGCGCGCCGAAGCTGCGCCCTGGCCGCCGTTAACGGCCAAAAAGGCCTTGGTCACGGCGATGGCGATTTTCGACGGTTCAAACGCGACGACCGCGCCGTTACGGCGGATGATGCGGTAGTCACCGAGGTCGCTGGCGACCGTGACCGGGCTGCTGGCGGTGCTCGCAGCGGCTGCTGGTACCAGCGCTGGATTGATGGTGATGTCTTGAGTAGATTGCATTTAAGCTCCCCGATAACAGCGTGCAGTCAGTGCTGCGCGACGTAATGTTGTATGAAAAAAGGCCAAAATGAAGCGACCGGCCAAACCTGCCTGGCTGGTTAGACTGCAATAAAATGGGTGGTGAACTGGCCTTGTCGGCTGGTAAAAAGTTTAAGAACCAGTGTCATGAGAACTACTATATCTAGTGATTGGTGTGAATCGATACACTGATTGTAGTGGTCAGGTAATCGTAAGACAAGTGGAAATTTTGCCGTTTCAGGCAATTTTTCTGTTGACTTTACGGAAGCCCTTTTGCAAAGCGTAGTCCGGCGCTAGCGCCCACTAACGCAAGCTCGGCTGGTGCCTTTTGAATAAGCAAAGTCTCCCAGCTTTTCCGATAACATTCCCAATCGAACAACGGTCCCGGGTCGGTTTTCCGGCCCGGCGCGATATGTTCATGGCCCTGCACGTCGGTCAGCGGATAGCGCGTTTGCAGCGCCAGGGTCAGCGCCGCCAGCGCCTGGTACTGGGCCGCTTCGAAGCCGCTGTCGTCGGTGCCCTCCAGCTCCACGCCGATCGAATAGTCGTTGCACTTCTCCCGCCCCCGGAACGACGACAGCCCGGCGTGCCAGGCCCTGTCGTTGGCAGAAACATACTGCAGCACGCGGCCGTCACGGCGGATGAAGAAGTGGCTCGACACTTTCACCCCCCGCAGGTCGGCGAACGAGGGGTCAGTATTATAGTCCAAGCGGCCGCTGAACAGGTCGGACACGTGCGGACCGCCGTAACAACCGCCCGGCAGCGAGATGTTGTGGACCACCAGCAGCGTGATGTCGGCCGGGTCGGGACGGCAGTCGGCATGCGGGCTGTCGTAGCGCCGCGCCGGCAGCCACCAGCCGTCCGCGCCCAGTGCCGGCGGCGTCACGCCTCCGGCTCCTGGATGTTCAGCTTCTGCATCTGATAGCGCAGCTGGCGGAAGCTGATGCCCAGCAGCTGGGCGGCCTGGGTGCGGTTGAACTGGGTCTGCGCCAGCGCCCGCAGGATGATGTCGCGCTCGATCTGGTTCAGGTAGTCGGGCAGGCTGCTGGGCAGCGCGTCCAGGTGCGGCAGCGGCGGCGTGCCCGCTGCGGGCGGCGCCGGCTCGGCCGGCGGCGCTGGCGACGGCGGCGGCGCCACGCCCAGCGCGGCGGCCTCGCTGGCGGCCAGGTGCAAGCGCGCCAGCGGCAGCGCCGGCGTCGGCAGCGGCACGATCGCTTCGACCATGCGCGCGCCCTTCAGCGCCAGGTCGGCCACCTCGATCACGCCGTCGTTGGCGAAGGCCAGCGCCCGTTCCAGGATGTTTTCCAGCTCGCGCACATTGCCGGGGAAGGAGTAGCCGCGCAGCGCCTCGAGCACCCCCTCGCCCAGCCGCACCTGGTGTTCGAAGGTGCCCAGCCGGTCGAGGATGGCGCCGGTCAGCACGGCCAGGTCGTCGAGCCGTTCGCGCAGCGGCGGCAGGCTCAGTTCAATCACGTTCAGGCGGTAGAACAGATCCTGGCGGAAGCTGCCCTGCTCCACGCACTGCGCCAGGTTCTTGTGGGTGGCGCTGATGATGCGCACGTCGACCGGCTCCTCGGCGGTGGCGCCGATCTTGCGCACGCGCCGCTCCTGGATCGCCCGCAGCAGCTTGACCTGCATCGCCAGCGGCAGGTCGGCCACCTCGTCGAGCATCAGGGTGCCGCCGTTGGCCGCCTGGAAGAAGCCGTCCCGCTCGTCGGCCGCGCCGGTGAAGGCGCCCTTGCGGTAGCCGAAGAACTCGGCCTCCATCAGCGCCTCCGGGATGGCGCCGCAGTTGACGGCGATGAAGGGCTTGCCGTTGCGCGAACTCTGGGCGTGGATCTCGCGCGCGGCCAGCTCCTTGCCGCTGCCCGATTCGCCGTTGATGGCGATCGGCGCCATCGAGCGCGCCAGCCGCGCGATCTGCGCGCGCAGCGCCTGGATCACCGCCGATTCGCCCTTGAGCCGGCTGGCCGGCGGCTCGGCGCTGGGCGCTTCGCCCGGCGGCGGCTCGGCGTTCAGCCGCAGCGCCGACTGCACCATCACCCGCAGCTGGTCCAGCGCCACCGGCTTGGAGATGTAGTCGAAGGCGCCGGCCTTGAGCGCGATGACGGCGTTGTCGGCGCTGCCGAAGGCCGTCACCACCGCGATCGGCGTGTTCTTGCAGGCTGCGCTCACTTCGCGCACCAGCTCCAGCCCCAGGCCGTCGGGCAGGCGCATGTCGGTCAGCACCAGCTGGTACTCGCGCTCCGGCGTGGCCAGCAGCGCGCGCGCCTGCGCCAGCGTGCCGGCACTGTCGACGTCCAGGCCCATTTTCAGCAGGGTCAGTTCCAGCAGCTCGCGCAGGTCGGCCTCATCGTCGACCACCAGCACGCGCGGCGCGCGTTGGGAACCTCTTGCACTCATCAAACCGCCTTTCTACGTCTGCGCCGGATGGGCGAAGGTGATTACAAATCGCCCGCGCGAGCGGGGAGTCCCATCGGGGCTGGCTTTGATATCAAAACGATATTCGTAGTCCAGCCGCGCCTCGTTATTCAAACACAATTCGCGCGCCAGATATAGTCCCAGCCCGGTGCCCTTGCTGGAGGTGGTGTAAAACGGTTCGAACAGGTGGGCGCGCACCTCGGGCGAGATGCCGGGGCCGTCGTCCTGCACATGCAGTTCCATCAGCTCCATCCTGCGCGCCTTCCCGCACACCAGGTCCATGCGGATCGAGTCCGGCCCGCCGCTGGCGTAGCGCACCGCGTTGTTGAGCAGGTTGAGCACCACCTCGCGCAGGTGCAGCGCGTCGAAGCGCACCAGCGTGCCGGCCGGCGCCGAGGCGCCGATGATGTCCGGCGTCAGGCCGTGGGTTTCGACGAATTCGGTTTTCAGCTCGGCCAGGAAGACGTCCAGCGCCAGCGGCTCGCTGTGCGGCTGCACCTTGCGCGACAGCTGCAGGATGTCCTCGACCATGCGGTTGACCCGCGCCACGTTGTCGCCGACGATCTTCAGCAGCCGCAGGTGGACCGTGCTGTCGAGGTCCTCGCCCAGCAGCGCGGTGGCGTGGCCGATGGCCGACAGCGGATTGCGCACCTCGTGCGCGATGCTGGCGGTGAGCCGCCCCATCGACGCCAGCTTCAGTTGCTGCGCCTGGTTTTCGATGCCGGTCACGTCCTGCAAAAAGATCACGCAGCGCTCGGTGCCCAGGCCGGCCGTGTCGACCGCCGCGAAGCGCACCTTCAAGTGCGCGGCCAGGTCGCGGCGCGCGCTCCAGGCGGCCGTCAGGTCCTGCAGCGCCGCCTCGGCGTACGGCTTGATGGTGACATACGAGGTGCTGCGCGCGGCGTCGGCGCGCCATTCGGCATACGCATGCGCCAGCGGCGCCAGCGCGGCGGCGGCCGACAGGTGGAACTTCATCTCGGGGCCGACCATGCCCAGCATCTGCTGCGCCGCCGGATTGCCGGCGAACACCTGGCCGTCGGGATCGACCACCAGGATGCCGTCGCCGACGTTGGCCATCACCAGCCGGTTGACGGCCTGCTGCACGCCGATCTCGACGCCGCGCCGGATCGCCAGTTCCTCCTGGCCGATCAACTTGGCCGCCATGCGGTTGACCACCAGCACCGCGGCGAAGAAGGCCGCGCCGAACAGGCCCGCCTGCAGGTAGGGCTGGTCGCCCTCCATCATGAACACCCGCCAGGTCGATTCTGCCAGCATGAACAGCGCCACCAGCGCGGCGCAGAACAGCGACAGCATCAGCGGCGCCAGGATGGCCGAACCGGCCAGCGGGAACAGGTAGAGGATGGCCAGGCCGCTGCGCAAGCCGCCGCCGGCCATGTACAGCAGCGAGATGACGGCCAGGTCGCAGGCGATCTGCGACAGCAGCTGCAGCAGGAAGCGGCGCTGCCAGTAGACCGCCGTCAGCGCGAACCCGATCGCCAGGCCCAGGTAGACCAGGCAGATCTGCAGGTAGAGATAGGGGCCGGAGGCGCGCAGGCCGTGGTTGTCGAAGCTCAGGTAGACCAGCAGCACCAGCGCGATCACCACCCGGGTCGCGTTGAGCGTCTGCAGCGAACGCCAGAAGGTTGCGCGCGATTCGGCCGACAGGGCTTGCAGGCGCGCGATCACGCGCGAGGTCCTATGCCGCCGGCAGCGTGGCGTGGGCCGCGCTGCAATAGTCGCGGCCGCGCGCCTGCACGGATTCCGATGCCGGATAGAAGATGCCGCAATGGGCGCACTGCAGCATGGTTTCGGCCTCGGCCGCGACCTTCGCACCGGCGCGCGCGCCGCCGGCCGGCTGCTGCGGCTCGCGGAACTGCTGCTGGTGGCGCTTCTGCGCCTCGCGGATCTTGCTGCGGACGGCGAAGATCACCAGGAACACCAAGGCCAACCAAAAGATAATACGGCTCATGCCCAACCCTTATGCAAAACCACTTCAAACACAAAACGACTGCCGACATAGGCCAGCAACAAGGTGGCGAAACCGGCCAGGGTGAAGCTGAGCGCGGTCTTGCCGCGCCAGCCGCGGAAGCGGCGCCCCGCCAGCAGCGCGGCAAACAGCACCCAGGACATCAGCGTGAACACCGATTTGTGGTCCCACTTGAGGGCCTGGCCGAACAGCTGTTCGGAGAACACAATACCCGACAACACGGTCAGGCTGAGCAAGGCGAAGCCTATCCCTATCATGCGGAACAACAGTTTTTCCATCGTCAGCAGCGCCGGCAGCCGGTCCAGCGCGCCGGACATGAAGCTCTTGCTGTCGGTGCCGGCGTGCAGGCGTTTTTCCTGCAAGGCCATCAGCACCGCGTGGAAGGCGGCCACCGTCAGCGTGCTGTAGGCCAGCGTGGCGATGGCGATATGCCAGCCGAACAGCGGCGACTTGTCCTCCAGCGGGATCACGCTGCCGGGGAAGCCCAGCTGCAGCGCGGCCGCCAGCGCCGCGTTCGGCATGACCAGGCGGCGCATGCCGTCCAGGCTGAAGTTCTGGTTTTCGATCCAGTACGCGGCCACCGACACCCACAGCGCCGACGACAGCATGGCGGCGAAGCCGATGCGGATCGAGCCGGCGCCGGCGCCGGTGGCGGGAAAGCCCGCCACCTCGGACCACAGGCCGGCGCCGTGCAACAGCCAGGCGGCGGCGGTCAGCCCGGAAATCAGGACGGCGCGGCGCGACGGCAGCGCCGCGCACAGAAGGTACAGCGCGATGGCTGCGAAGAGTAAGGGAGTCTGCATGTCCTTCAGTTTACACCATCGCTCAGTCGACGGCTGCCATGCGCAGCTCGTCGTTGTGATGGCGTTGCTGTTCTTCCATCACCAGTTGGCCCAGTTCGCGCTTGAGGGCGTTGAACTCGGCGGAGGCCGGGTCGCGCATGCGCGGCAGTTCGACCACCAGGTCGCGCTTGACGGTGCCGGGACGGTAGGTCATGACGACGATGCGGTCGGCCAGGTAGATCGCTTCCTCGATGCTGTGGGTGACAAAGATGATGGTCTTCTTCAACTCGGCCCAGATGCGCAGCAGCTCGTCCTGCAGGTTGCGCCGGGTCAGCGCGTCGAGCGCGCCGAACGGTTCGTCCATCAGCATGATCGGCGAATCGAGCGCCAGCACGCGGGCGATGGCGACCCGCTGGCGCATGCCGCCCGACAGGTCCTTCGGGAAGCGGTGCTTGAAGTCGCTCAGCGACAGCATGCCCAGCAGCTGATCCACCTTGGCCGTGATCTGCGCCTGCGGCACGCCCTTGATTTCCAGGCCGAAGGCGATGTTCTTTTCCACCGTCATCCACGGGAACAGCGCGTATTCCTGGAACACCATGCCGCGCTCGGGACCGGGCGCCTTGACTTCCTTGCCGTCGGCGATGATGCGGCCGGCGCTGGGCAGCGCGAAGCCGGCGATCGCGTTCAGCAGGGTCGACTTGCCGCAGCCCGACGGCCCCAGCAGGCAGACGAACTGGCCCTGCGGGATGTCCAGCTCGATGTCCTTGAGCGCCACCAGCTGGCGCTGATCGGCGGTCTGGAACACCTTGCTGACCTTCGATACGACGATGTGGGACGGGTTCATCAGTTCTCCAGGCCGCGGTGCCAGCGCAGCAGATGGTTGTTCAGCTGGTTGACGGCGGTGTCGATGATCAGGCCGATCAGGCCGATGGTGATCATGCCGGCCATGATCTTGTCCGACCAGAAGTACTCGCGCGCTTCGAGGATGCGGAAGCCCAGGCCGTTGTTCACGGCGATCATCTCGGACACGATCACCACGATGAAGGCGGTGCCGATGCCGATCCGCACACCGGACAGGATGTACGGCACGGCGGCCGGCAGGATCACCCGCAGGAACATGGTGCTGCCGCTGGCGCCGAGGTTGCGGGCCGCGCGCAGGTAGATGCTGTCGACCTGGCGCACGCCGGCGATGGTGTTCATCAGCACCGGGAAGAAGGCGCCCAGCACGATCAGGAAGATGGCCGGCGGATTGCCCAGGCCGAACCACAGGATAGACAAGGGGATGTAGGCGATCGGCGGAATCGGCCGCAACAGCTGCATCAGCGGGTTGAGCCAGGCGTACACGGTCTGGCTGGCGCCCATCACCAGGCCCAGCGGCAACGCCAGCGCGGCGCCGATGGCGAAGCCGACCACCACGCGGTACAGGCTGCCGAGGGCGTCGACGATCAGCTCGCCCGACACGGCCCACAGCAGCCAGCTGCCCTGCTCCGGGCTGTACGGCTGGATCGGCAGCAGATAGGCGATCCAGCGTTCCAGCACCGCCAGCGGCGACGGCAGCATCTGCGGATTGACCCAGCCCTTCATCGACACCAGCTGCCAGACGCCGATCACCAGCGCCGGCACGATCAGGCCGACGCCGGCCTCCTTCAGCTTGAACTTGGCCATTTACTTGACGCCCAGGCTTTTCTTGGCGGCGTCCAGCAGATCGGTCTTGACCCATTCCTTGGCGGCCGGCGGCTTGCTCATGCGGCCGACGCCGGTCTTGAACATGACGTCGGTGGTGATCTGGATGTGCTCGGGCGTGATGTCGTAGGAATACGGCGAATTGCCGATGGCGTCGTCGAAGTCGTCCTTGCTGATCTGGCCCTTGAACACCGTCTCGCGCACATACTTCTCGGCCACGGCCGGCTGCTCGATGAAGGTCTTGGTGGCTTCGACGAAGCAGCGCATGAACTTCTCGGCCAGCGGGCGCTTCTCCTTGTAGAACTTCTCGGTCATCACCATCGTGCGGATCGGCTCGCCGATCGGGGTGTCGTAGGGCTTGAGGATCTCGTTGCCGTAACCCTTGTTGATCGATTGCGAAGACTGCGGCTCGGAGTTCATCATGGCGTCGATGTTCTTGCCCAGCAGCGCCTGGTTCAGGTCGGCGTAGGCCAGGTAGATCAGCTGCACGTCCTTGCCCGGCTGGTCGGACGCGGACAGGCCGGCCTGTTGCAGCTCGGCCAGCAGCAGCACCTCCTGGATGCCGCCGCGCGTGACGCCGACCTTCTTGCCCTTGAGGTCCTTGACGCTTTTCAGCTTCAGGTCGGCGCGCCCGACCAGGCGCGCGCCGCCCTTGGCGAAACCGGCCACCACGAAGATGGGCGCGCCGCTGGCGCGGCCGGAGATGGCCGCTTCCGAGGCGGTGGTGCCGACGTCGAGCTCGCCGGCGATAATCCCCTGCATCACGTCCAGTCCCTTGGCGAACACCCGCTCCTCGACCTTGATGCCGCACTTGGGGGCGATCTCCTTGATGTAGGACACGGCGCCGTAGTGGGCGAACTTCAGGTTGCCGAGGCGGACCACCTCCTGCGCCTGGACCGAACCGGCAACGACCATCGCGGCCATCACCAACATCTTGCAGCGTACATGCAGTTTCATACCGTCTCTCTCCCGATGAATAGTCTTGTCATCGCATCATACCAATAGCCGACAATTTCAAGAATACAAAAAATACAGGTCGCCGGCCGCCGCCTGTGACAATTGGTGAACAAGACGGAACGTTATTAATGGATAATCATTCCATTTTAATAAATTGGAGCTCCATTATGCGCCTGCCTCCCCGTCTGTCTCCCGTGATCCCCACGCTGCTGCTGGCCACCGCACTGACCGCCTGCGGCGGCGGTGGCGGTACGTCGACCCCGCCGGTGCCGCCGACCGTCACGCTGGCGGCGGCGACCACGCAGACCCTGGCCGGCGGCAAGCCGGTGGCGCTGACGGCCACCGTGTCGAGCAGCGACGCCGTCAGCTGGAGCCTGGCGTCCGGCGCGGCCGGCACGCTGTCGGCCACCAGCGGCGCCAGCGTCAACTATCTGCCGCCGGCGGCCGGCGTGACCAAGCCAGGCACGGTGACGGTGACCGCCACCGCCGGCGGCGTCAGCAAGACCGTCAGCCTGACGCTGTACCCGGACCCGGGTCCGGCCGGCCTGAGCCTGATCGCCGGCTCGATCGCCACGCCCACCGATCTGGACGCCGACGTCGACGGACCGAACGCCAGCGCGCGCTTCCGCAAGCCGACCCAGTTGGCGATCGACGCCGACGGCAACCTGTTCGTCGCCGACGACGCCCGCAGCAGCGGCGCCTTTATCGGCGGCCACGGCCTGAGCCTGCGCCAGATCTCGGCCACCGCCACCGCCACCGTGTTCCAGCAGTATGACGGCGTCAACACCGTCAGCGGCCTGGCGCTCGACCGCAACCACCAGTTCTATATCAGCGAAATCGGCATCCAGTCGCTGGAAAACCGGCCCAAGGGCGGCGCCCTGCGCAAGTGGCAGAACAACGCGTTCACCACGCTGTCGGGCAGCTATGCCGCGCCGTGGCTCGACTACCAGCAGGTTGACGGCCCCGCCGCCAGCGCGCAATTCCAGAACCCGGTGTTGCTGGGCGTGGACGCCGACGGCACGCTGTACATCCGCGACAACGACAAGCTGCGCCAGCTGACGGCGGCCGGCGTGGTCAGCACCATCACCAGCCTGCCGGCCGGCATCGTGTCGGCGCCCGACGGCGCGACCTACACGGTCGATGCCGCCAGCGCGGTGGTCTACCGCATGGCGACCGATGGCAGCAAGACCGTGGTGGCCGGCGTGCCCAACGTACAGGGCACGGTGCTGGGCCCCCTGCCGGGCGGCTTGTACCGTCCGCAGGCGATCGTGCCGACCGGCTTGTACAGCTTTGCCGTCATTTCCGGCAATGCCGTCGTCAAGCTGGTGCTGCCGCACTAGTCCTTCAGGTAGTGGTCGTAGATCGCCCGGTAGCGGCCGCTCTTGTGCAGCCGCGCCAGGCCGGCGTTGAAGTCGTCGCGGATGGCGGCGTCGCGGAACACCGGGCGGTAGTCGTTGGGGTCGGCGCGGGTGAAGCTGTGCTCGTCCAGCGCCGGCATCACGAAGCCCGGCTGGCGCTGCTTGAGCAGGCGCGTGTAGTACTGGAAGATGCTGCGGTCGCTCAGCACCACCTCGTAGCGGCCCAGCGCCAGCAATTGCGGCTGCGCCTCCTGACGGTTGTTCTCGACGTAGTCGGGGCTGGAGACCAGCGGCTGCAGCCAGTTCGGGTAGCGCGCGGCGGCCCCGACGAAGGCAATCAGGCTGTGGCCCCGCAAGTCGCGCGGCGTGCGAATCTGCAGCTTGCGGCTGGCCAGCGTATAAAACACATTGTCGTAGATGACGGGCGCCGCGCCGTAGTGGCCGCCGTAGCGCGTCATGTCCTCGCCGACGTCCATCATGATGGCGTCGACGCCGCCCGTCTTGAACGTGAGCGGGATGCGGCCCATCGGCAGATAGCGCGCCTGCAGCACGTGGCCGCGGTAGGCCAGCGCTTCGCGCACCACCTCCACTTCGATGCCGGCGTCCTCGCGCACTAATATAAAGGGCGGCAGATTGTCGCCGAAGGCCATGCTGACGGCGGCGGCGCCGGCCGGGCCGGCCAGCGCCAGCAATATGGAGGGGATCAGGTGCGCTCGGTTCATGCGGTAAATGATAACAGGCCCGCCCGCGCCCGCAGCCTGCCCGATGGGGTAAAATGACGGCCACTGTTCATTCCGGGTTCATCATGCTAGACAATCTTACCCAACGCCTTGCCAAGGTCGTTAAAACCATGCGCGGCGAGGCCCGCCTGACCGAAGCCAACACCGCCGAGATGCTGCGCGAAGTGCGCCTGGCGCTGCTGGAGGCCGACGTCGCCCTGCCCGCCGTGCGCGAATTCATCGCCAAGGTCAAGGAAAAGGCCCTGGGGGAGGAAGTGATCTCCTCGCTGACGCCGGGCCAGGCCCTGGTCGGCGTGGTACAGCGCGAGCTGGCCGCCATCATGGGCGCCGACCTCGGCCCCGAGGCTTCGCAGCTGAGCTTTGCCCAGCAGCCGCCGGCGATCATCCTGATGGCCGGTCTGCAAGGCGTGGGCAAGACCACCACCGTCGGCAAGCTGGCCAAGTACCTGAAGGAAGAAAAGAAAAAGAAAGTGCTGACCGTCTCGGCCGACGTGTATCGTCCCGCCGCGATCGCCCAGCTGCAATCGGTCACGGCGCAAGTGGGCGCCGACTTCTTCCCGTCCACCGCGCAGGACAAGCCGGTCGACATCGCGCTGGCCGCGCTGGACTGGGCCAGGAAGCACTACCACGACGTGCTGATCATCGACACCGCCGGCCGTTTGGGCATCGACGAAGAGATGATGAAGGAAATCGCCGCCGTGCACGCGGCGGTCAAGCCGATCGAAACCCTGTTCGTGGTCGACGCCATGCTGGGCCAGGACGCGATCAACACCGCCAAGGCCTTCAACGACGCGCTGCCGCTGACCGGCATCGTGCTGACCAAGCTGGACGGCGACGCCCGCGGCGGCGCCGCGCTGTCGGTGCGCCACATCACCGGCAAGCCGATCAAGTTTGCCGGCGTGTCGGAAAAGCTCGACGGCCTGGAAGCGTTCGACCCGGTGCGCATGGCCAGCCGCGTGCTGGGCATGGGCGACATCATGGCGCTGGTGGAAGAGGCGCGCAAAGGCGTCGACACCAAGGCCGCGGCCGACCTGGCGGCCAAGGTCAAGTCCGGCGGCAAGTTCGACATGAACGACTTCAAGGCGCAGCTGGGCCAGATGAAGAAAATGGGCGGCATGGCCAGCCTGGTCGACAAGCTGCCGGCGCAGTTCCAGCAGGCCGCCGGCGGCGCCAACATGGACCAGGCCGACAAGCAGGTGCGGCGCATGGTCGGCATCATCGACTCGATGACGCCGCAGGAACGCGCCAAGCCGGAGCTGATCAAGGCCACCCGCAAACGCCGCATCGCGGCCGGCGCCGGCGTGCAGGTGCAGGAAGTGAACCGCATGCTGACCCAGTTCGAGCAGATGCAGAGCATGATGAAAAAGCTGTCCGGCGGCGGCATGATGAAGATGATGCGCTCGATGAAGGGCATGATGCCGGGCATGCGCTAGACTGGGGAAAAGCCGCCGTCACAGAGGGAAAAGCGCGCCGCCGCGGTGCGCTGCCCGGCGAAAGCCCGTGTTTACGTGGTGTTTCCGGGAAAAAACGCGAAAAACACTTGCATAAGGCTTAAATCACCACCAATATTAGCCGGTGCGATCAATTGCGCAATTTTCCATGTGTTCGTTAAGGAGGCTCGAAGATGGCAACAGCCAAAAAAACCCCAGCAGCACCAGCTAAGAAAGCCGCCGCGAAACCGGCAGCCGCAAAAAAGGCGGGCCCGACTGAAAAGTCGGGCGCAAAAGCAGCAGCCAAGCCAGCAGCAGTGAAAAAAGCAGCCGCACCGGCCGCACCGCGCAAACCGAACGCCGCCTTCATGAAAGCGATGACGCCATCGGCCACCCTGGCCGCCGTGGTTGGCGCCGCTCCGCTGCCACGCACCGAAGTCACCAAAAAAGTCTGGGATTACATCAAGAAGCTCGACCTGCAAGATCCGGCCAACCGCCGCATGATCAATGCCGACGACAAGCTGAAAGCTGTGTTCGGCGGCAAAGCACAAGTGTCCATGTTCGAAATGACCAAGCTCATTTCCGACCACCTGAAATAAGCGCAGCGGCCATTACCGCCGCGCCGGGATGCCGTCCTCGCTCACGCGACGACGGCATTTTTTATGGGCGGATTTTACCGCACCTTCCAGTTGTTCCAGGCCGACAGCACGGCGTTCGGGTACTCCGGCTTGCCGCGGCTGCCGTTGTAGCGGCCCAGCGCCAGGTACAGGTTGCCCGACTCCATGTCGATATACATGCGCAGGATGGCGCAGCCGTAGCGCAGGTTGGTCTGCATATTGAACAGCGCGCTGCGGTTGCGGTCGCCGATCACATTGGTCCAGAACGGCATCACCTGCATGTAGCCGCGCGCGCCCACCATCGACACCGCGTACTTGCGGTAGGCCGACTCCACCTGGATCAGGCCCAGCACCATGCCCGGCTCCAGGCCGGCGCGGCGCGCCTCGTACCAGACGGTGGTCAGGAACTCGTTGCGGGTTTGCTCGTCGGGCAGTTTGCGCTTCAGGCGCGACGACACCTGCGCCAGCCAGCCCTGGTAGCGCTGGCGTTCGGTGGCGGTGCGGAAGGTCGGCTGCGGCGGGGTCGCATCCTTGATGGCGCTCGACAGCGCCAGCCGAACCGAATCGGCCAGCGCTTCTTCCTTCTGGTTGCCGGCGTGGGCCGGCAGCAGCACTAGCGCCAACAACAACCCACAAAGCCAGCGCCGTCGTTCCCGCGCACGCGGGAACCCATAGCACCCGTCCGCAGCAGCGAAGTATGGATGCCCGCGTGCGCGGCGGTCCGCCGCCGCGGAATGACTGCGGCTCACGTTCACGCCGCCATTTTGCCTTTGATGAAGCTGACGATGTCGGCCACCGGCACGGCGGTCGCCTCGGTGTCGCGGCGGCCCTGGTATTCCAGCTTGCCTTCCTTCAGGCCGCGGTCGCCGATCACCACGCGGTGCGGCACGCCGATCAGCTCCCAGTCGGCGAACATGCCGCCCGGACGCAGGCCGCGGTCGTCGAGGATGACGTCGATGCCGGCCGCCTGCGCGTCGGCGTACAGTTTCTCGGTCGCCTGCTTGACCGCCTCGCTGCGGTCCATGCCCATCGGGCACAGCACCAGCTCGAAGGGCGCCAGCGAGGTCGGCCAGATGATGCCCTTGTCGTCGAAGTTCTGCTCGATCGCCGCGCCCAGGATGCGGGTCACGCCGATGCCGTAGCAACCCATCTGCAATGGCGCGGGCTTGCCGTTCTCGTCGAGGAAGGTGGCCTTCATCGCTTCCGAATACGCGGTGCCGAGCTGGAACACGTGGCCCACTTCGATGCCGCGCTCGATCGCCAGCACGCCCTTGCCGTCCGGCGAGGCGTCGCCCGCCACCACGTTGCGCAGGTCGGCCACGATGGCCGGCTCGGCCATGTCGCGGCCCCAGTTGGCGCCGGTGTAATGGAAGCCGGCGTCGTTGGCGCCGCACACGAAGTCGGCCATGTTGGCGACCGTGCGGTCGGCCACCACGGTGACCGGGGCGTGGGTGCCGATCGGGCCCAGGTAGCCGGGCACGCAGCCGTACACTTCCAGGATCTCCGCTTCGGTCGAGAAGCGGTGCGCCGCCAGGCCAGCCACCTTGCCGACCTTGACTTCGTTGAGCTCATGGTCGCCGCGCAGCAGCAACATGAAATACTGTTTAGCCACTTTGCCGTCGGTCTCGGTTTCCACCGTCAGCGCGATGGTCTTGACCGTCTGCGACAGCTCCAGCTTGAGCAGCTCGGCCACCGCTTCGCACTTGGTGGCGTTCGGGGTCGAGGTCTTGCTCAGGGCCTGGCTGGCCGCCGGACGGCTTGCGGCCAGCGGCAGCGCTTCGGCCGCTTCCATATTGGCGGCGTAGTCCGAAGTCTCGCAATACACGATGGCGTCCTCGCCGGTGCTGGCGATGACGTGGAATTCGTGCGAACCGGTGCCGCCGATGGCGCCGTTGTCGGCCGCCACGGCGCGGAACTTCAGGCCGAAGCGGGTGAAGATCGCCACATAGGCGTCAAACATGATCTGGTACGACGCCTGCAGGCCGGCCAGGTCGCGGTCGAAGGAATAGGCGTCCTTCATGGTGAACTCGCGGCCGCGCATCAGGCCGAAACGGGGACGGCGCTCGTCGCGGAATTTGGTCTGAATGTGGTAAAAATTCAACGGAAGCTGCCGGTAGGATTTAATTTCCGACCGCACCACATCGGTGATGACTTCTTCCGAAGTCGGCTGGATCGCGAAATCGCGGCCGTGGCGGTCCTTCACGCGCATCAGCTCCGGCCCCATCTTGTCCCAGCGTCCGGTCTCCTGCCAGAGCTCGGCCGGCTGCACCAAAGGCATCAGCAGCTCAATGGCGGCGGCCTTGTTCATCTCTTCGCGGACGATGGCCTCGACTTTGCGGATGACGCGCAAGCCCATCGGCATATAGGTGTAAATGCCCGAACCGAGGCGCTTGATCATGCCGGCGCGCATCATCAACTGATGGCTGACGATCTCTGCGTCGGACGGCGCTTCTTTAAGCGTGGAAATAAAAAATCGTGAGGCGCGCATACGGTGAATTCTTTTTAAAAAGAGAGAGTTATAATCAACCTAATTTTAAAGGATTAGCTGGCTGATGCGTCCATACTTTATACAAATGCGTTCAATTGATGCCTCTCCGGCCGTTTTCGTACCCCGAAAACCCAGCCGTAGCGCGGTTTTGTGGGCAAAAATATAAGCAGGGAGCTCGGTCGCAGAAAGTTTGAGGTGCAAAATGCTCGATCGTGAAGGGTTTCGGCCCAACGTCGGCATCATCCTGCTAAACGCCCAGAACGAGGTGTGGTGGGGCAAGCGGGTGCGCGAGCACTCATGGCAATTTCCGCAAGGCGGCATCAAGTACGGAGAAACGCCGGAACAGGCGATGTATCGGGAGCTGGAAGAAGAGATCGGATTACGGGCAGAGCACGTCAAAATCGTCGGCCGCACGCGCGACTGGCTGCGCTACGAGGTGCCCGACCACTTCATCAAGCGCGAGATTCGCGGCCATTACCGTGGCCAGAAGCAGATTTGGTTCCTGCTGCGCATGTGCGCCCGCGACAACGACGTCAACCTGCGCCTGACCGACCATCCGGAATTCGACGCCTGGCGCTGGCACGACTACTGGGTGCCGCTGGACGTGGTGATCGAATTCAAGCGCGACGTCTACCAGCGCGCGCTGCAGGAGCTGTCGCGCTTCCTGACCTGGCCGGCCAACGGCCACGAGCGCCGGCACCACGGTTCGCGCTACCTGCGCCAGCCGCACCCGCCGCGGCCGAATCCGGAAGCGCCGGGTTCGACCTGCGGCACGGAGGCGCCGGCCGAAGCGGCCGCGGCCGCCGAGCCGCACAAGAAAATCGGCTGAAGTGATCGGCCAGGCAAAACGGGACAGTCTGACTGTCCCGTTTTTTTTGCCCCGCACCGCCATGCGGGGTCTGACCCCGGATGGGGTCAGACCCCTAAGTGGCGCGGCAAGCGCATCGCTGAGGCACGCGGGGGCGACGCGTTGCGGAAGGCGGCAGCCTGGCCTTGGCTACCGGCGAGCGCACGAACACCAGCCGCGCCGGCGAGCCGATGGCCGAGGTCGGCGCCCATTTCATCAGGTCGTACAGCAGTTCCAGCTGGGCGTCGCTGACGGCGCGGTCCAGCCAGCCGTTGTGGGTGCGGGCGGTGTAGAACAAGGTGTCGAGGGCGGTTTGATTGAGCATGATCGATCCGTCAAGTTTAAGGAATTGCCATGGTGGCGCGGGGCCGCAGTACATATTGTAGCCAGCGGGTACAATGGCGCCATGTTTAATCCATCTTCCGACGACGTGCGCCGCTTCTTCTGCGAGACCTTCCGCAAGCAGCGCGCCAACGAAATCCTGACGCCGCTTGAAACCATGGCGGCCGACTGGGTGCGCCACCATCCCGAGTACCACGACGTGTTGGGCGATGTCGACGCCGCGCTCGCGCGCGACTACTCGGTCGAAGGCGCGCAAGCCAATCCGTTTTTGCATTTATCGATGCACCTGTCGATCGACGAGCAGATCTCGATCGACCAGCCGCGCGGCATCCGCGACGCCGCCACCGCGCTCACGCTCAAGCTCGACGACGCGCACGCGGCGCAGCATGAAATCATGGAATGCCTGGGCGAGATGATCTGGAACGCCCAGCGCAACGGCACGCCGCCGGACGGCGACGCCTACATCGAAGCGATCAAGCGCCGCATCAAATAGGCCGGCCGTCGCTCCCGCCACTGGCGGAAACGACTTTCCGCGCTGGCGGGAATCCATGCTGAGTCGGCTTCGGGCGCGGTCTATGGCTTCCCGCTTGCGCGGGAATGACGGTGTTAGTGGATGAAAAAAGCCAGGCTATGCCTGGCTCTTTGCTGACTGCCGCTTAGCGGTGGACCGCCAGCGTGCCCGGCAGGCTGTGCAGGTAGGCCGCCAGGTCCTTGATGTCCTGGTTGCTCAGCGGCTTGACCTGGCCGGTCATGATCGCGTTGTTGCGACCGTTGGCGCCGTCGCCGCGCTTGTAGGCGGTCAAGGCGTGCTCCAGGTAATCCTTGTGCTGGCCGGCCAGCTTCGGATAGCTGGGATCGATCGGGGTGTTGAAATCCTTGCCGTGGCAGGCGAAGCAGCTGTACTTGTCGGCCAGCGCCTTGCCGGCGTCGATATTGCCGCCAGCCATGGCGGAGAAGGAAACGGCCGAGCAGAACAGCGCGGTGATCAGTTTTTTCATGTCGTCGGTCCTCATTTCGCGGCGTTGGTGGTGGCGGTCTGCTGCGAATAGAACGCGGCGACGTCGGCGATGTCCTGGTCCGACAGGCTGGCGGCGATGCCCTTCATCGATGGATGCTTGCGGTCACCCTTTTGATACGCCTTCAACGCACCCTCGATATACTTGGCCGACTGGCCGCCTATCATCGGCACCTGGAACACTTCCGGGAACGTGGCCTTGTAGCCGGGGATGCCGTGGCAACCGATGCACATTTCAATCTTGGCCTTGGCGTTCTGGGCATTGCCCACGATGTCGGCCGCCGTGGCGAATTGGGCGAGGCCTGCGAGCACGAGGAGTGCGGTGATTTTTTTCATGGTATTTGCAAGGTAAGTAATCGGATACTACCGCGGATGCAAAACTTGACTTTTGCACTATTAACCTGCGATTCTAACTCAAGACTTTCGGCTACGCTACAGGGAATCATTGCCGCAACAACACACTGTCAAGCCCGGCCGGCCGAGCACTCCCTCTAACGAACTCCCCTATACTCTCGCCTATCCCCCTTCTTTTTGAGATCGACACGCATGCACGCCAAACAACGCTTTGAGGGTTCCGACCAGTATGTCGCGACCAATGACCTGAAACTGGCCGTGAATGCGGCTTTGACGCTGCAACGCCCGCTGCTGATCAAGGGCGAGCCGGGCACCGGCAAGACCATGCTGGCCGAGGAAGTGGCGGCCGCGCTGAACATGCCGCTGATGCAGTGGCATATCAAGTCCACCACCAAGGCACAACAGGGACTGTACGAATATGACGCAGTGTCGCGTTTGCGCGACTCCCAGCTGGGCGACGAGCGCGTGCGCGACATCCACAACTACATCGTCAGGGGCGTGCTGTGGCAGGCCTTCACCGCGCCCGAGCCGGTGGTGCTGCTGATCGACGAGATCGACAAGGCCGACATCGAGTTCCCCAACGACCTGCTGCGCGAGCTCGACCGCATGGAGTTCTACGTCTACGAAACCCGTGAAATGGTGCAGGCCAAACACCGGCCGCTGGTCATCATCACCTCCAACAACGAGAAGGAACTGCCGGACGCCTTCCTGCGCCGCTGCTTCTTCCACTATATCAAGTTCCCGGACCGCGACACGATGGAGCAGATCGTCGCCGTCCACTATCCGCATCTGAAGAAAGAGTTGCTGGCGCAGGCGCTGCAAACCTTCTACCAGGTGCGCGACGTGCCGGGACTGAAGAAAAAGCCGTCGACCTCGGAATTCCTCGACTGGCTCAAGCTGCTGCTGGCCGAGGACATCCCGGCCGAGGCGCTGCGCAGCAAGGACGCCAAGGCCATCGTGCCGCCGCTACACGGCGCGCTGCTCAAGAACGAGCAGGACGTGCACCTGTTCGAACGCCTGGTGGCGATGAACCGGGCCAACCGCTGATGCACCAGCTCGCCCGCCCCGCCGCCCCGATCGCCCCCGTCACGCTGGAGCTGCACGGCGTGCGCCTGGAACCGCTGGCCCCGCAGCACGCCGACGGCCTGCGCGCGGCCGCCCACGACGGCGCGCTGTGGACGCTGCGCGTGACCTCGGTGCCCGAACCGGACCAGATCGACGCCTACATCGCCACCGCGCTGGAAATGCGCCCCGGCCGGCTGGCGTTCGCCGTGGTCGACACCGCCAGCGGCGCCGTCATCGGCACCACCAGCTACCACGACATCGTGCCGGCCATCGCCCGGCTGGAGATCGGTTATACCTGGTATGCGCGCAGCCGCCAGCGCAGCCACGTCAACACCACCTGCAAGCTGCTGTTGATGACGCACGCCTTCGAAACGCTGGGCGCGGCGCTGGTGGGCCTGCGCACCGACAACTTCAACTTCGCCTCGCAGGCGGCGATCGAGCGCCTAGGCGCCAGGAAGGACGGCGTGCTGCGCCACCACGCGCTGCGCCGCGACGGCACCGTGCGCGACACCGTGATGTACAGCATCACCGCCGGCGAATGGCCGGAAATCAAGGCGCAGCTGCGCTACAAGCTGGCGCAGCACGGGACGAGCTGACATGCTGATCGATTTCTTCTTTACGCTGAAAGACGCCAGGATCCCGGTCACGATCAAGGAGTTCCTGACCCTGCTCGAGGCGATGCAGCAGAACGTCATCGAAGCGTCGATGGACGACTTCTACTACCTGGCGCGCCTGACCCTGGTCAAGGACGAGGCCCACTTCGACAAGTTCGACCGCGCCTTCGCCCAGTACTTCAAGGGCATCAACGCCGCCTTCGAGACCAACGCCGGGATCCCGCTGGACTGGCTGCTCAAGCGCATGCAGCGCGAGCTGAGCGAGGAACAGAAGGCGCAGCTGGAGAAATTCGGCTACGACAAGCTGATGGACCGCCTCAATGAACTGCTGAAGGAGCAGAAGGAACGCCACGAAGGCGGCAGCAAGTGGATAGGCACCGGCGGCACTTCGCCGTTCGGCAATGGCGGCACCAACCCCGAGGGCGTGCGCATCGGCGGCAAGGGCGGCAACCGCACCGCGGTCAAGGTGTGGGAGGCGCGCGCCTACCAGGACTACGACGGCGAACGCGAGATCGGCACCCGCAACATCAAGGTGGCGCTGCGCCGCCTGCGCAAGTTCGCGCGCCAGGGCGCCGAGGACGAACTGGCGCTCGACGCCACCATCCGCGCCACCGCCAACAACGCCGGCTTCCTCGACATCAAGATGCAGCCCGAGCGCAAGAACAACATCAAGGTGCTGATGCTGTTCGACGTCGGCGGCACCATGGACGACCACATCGAGCGCACCGAGGAACTGTTCTCGGCCGCCAAGACCGAGTTCAAGAACATGGAGTTCTTCTACTTCCACAACTGCGTCTACGACTACATGTGGAAGAACAACCGGCGCCGCAATTCGGAACGCTTCCCGACTTGGGACATCCTGCGCAAATACCCGCCGGACACCAAGCTGATCTTCGTCGGCGACGCCACCATGAGCCCCTACGAGGTGCTGCAGCCGGGCGGCTCGGTCGAGTACAACAACGAGGAGGCCGGCAGCGCCTGGCTGGCGCGCTTCACCAGCGCCTTCCCCAAGTTCGCCTGGCTCAACCCGGAGCCCGAGGGCGTGTGGCAGTACCGGCAGTCGATCGCCATCATCCGCCAGTTGATGAACGAGCGCATGTTCCCGCTGACCATGGACGGCCTGGAGCGCGCCATGCGCACGCTGAGCAAGTAAGCGCGCGCAGCCTGGCCGCGCGGCCTCAGGCCGGCAATTGCAGGCGGTAGCCGACCGCCGTTTCGGTCAGCAGGTAGCGCGGCTGGGTGGGGTCGGCCTCCAGCTTGTGGCGCAGGTGGCCCATGTAGATGCGCAGGTAGTGGCCGTTCTCCGATTGCGACGGCCCCCACACGGCGCGCAGCAGCTGCGGATTGCTCATCACGCGCCCGGCGTTGCCGACCAGGACCGCCAGCAGCCGGTATTCGGTCGGCGTCAAATGCACATGCTCGCCGCCGCGCGTGACGCGGCGGTTTTGCAAGTCCACGGCGACGTCGCCGAACTGGATCACGCCGGCGTGGTCGGCGGCCGGCTGGCGCTGGCGGCGCAGGGTGGCGCGCACCCGCGCCAGCAGCTCGCCCACGCCGAACGGCTTGGTCAGGTAATCGTCGGCGCCGGCGTCCAGCGCGCGGATCTTGTCGGCCTCGTTGACGCGCGCCGACAGCACGATCACCGGCACGCTGGACCACTTGCGCAGGTCGGTCATGAAGTCGACGCCGTCGCCGTCCGGCAGGCCGAGGTCGAGTACCACCAGGTCGGGCTTGCGGGTGCCGGCGTCGATCAGGCCGCGCTGCAAGGTGGCGGCCTCGTGCACCTGCCAGCCCTCCTCCTCCAGCGCGCTGCGCACGAAGCGGCGGATCTGCGGTTCATCTTCCACCAGCAAGGCGGTGGGGGCGGTGTCGGCGTTGCTCATATTATTCCTTCGGTTTCCGGTTCCGGCATGGCAGGCGGGGTGCCCAGCGGCAGCGTCATGACGAAGGCGGCGCCGCCCAGCGGCGACGCCGCGGCCTGTATCTTGCCGCCGTGCGCCTCGACGATGGCGCGGCAGATCGCCAGCCCCAGCCCCACGCCCGGCTTGGCCGATTCGCGCTCGCCACGGGTGAATTTTTCAAACACGGCTTCTTCGCGCCCGTGCGGCAGGCCCGGACCGTCATCATAGACCATGACGGCTATCCAGGCGCCGCGCAGTTCGGCGGAAATCTCGATGGTCGAGCCGGGCGGCGTGTACTTGGCGGCGTTCTCCAGCAGGTTGCACAGCACCCGCTCGATCAGCACGGCGTCGTAGCTGAGCAGCGGCAGCGCGGCCGGCAGCCGGGTGCGCACCGTGTGCCCTTGCAGCAACGAGGCGCTGGCGCGCAATGCGCTGCCGACCACCTCTTCCAGCGCCTGCCATTGCAGATTGAACTTGATCTCGCCGCTCTGGATGCGCGCCATGTCGAGCAGGTTGGAGACCAGCGCGCTCATGCGCAGCGCCTCGTCGTGCAGCAGCGCCGCCACCTCCAGCTGGGCCGGCGCCAGCGCCGGCCTGGAGCCGGCCAGCGATTCCGACAGCCCCACCAGCGAGGTCAGCGGCGTGCGCAGGTCGTGCGACAGCGCCGCCAGCAGCGAGTTGCGCAGCCGCTCCGACTCCATGTTGACCAGCGCGTTCTGCGCCACCTCGATGTAGTGCACCCGCTCGAGCGCGATCGCGGCCAGCGCGGCGAAGGTGTCGAGCTGCTGGCGCTGTTCCGGCACCAGGATCCAGCGCCGGTGTTCGGGCTCGATCGCCAGCACGCCGCGGGTGCGCATCGGCGCCACCAGCGGCAGGTAGAAGATGCGGCTGGCCGGCAAGGTGTCGGTGCCCAGGCCGGCGCTCTCGGCGCGGTCGAAGGCCCACTGGGCGATGCCGGTGTCGAGTACCGTGCGGTGGGTGCGGGCGCCGGCCTCGGCTTCGCGCGGCGCGGGCGCGGGCGCCGGCGGCAGCAGGCGGCCGTCGTTGTCCGGCACCAGCAAGGTGGCGCGGGCATGGAAGGCGCGCTGGATGCAGTCCCGCGTGGTCTCGAAAATCTGCTCGGTTTGCAGCGCCCCCGACAGCTCGCGGGCGAACTCGTACAGCGCGCGCGAGCGCTTCTCGCGGTGCGAGGCCACCCGCGCCTGGAAGCGCAGGTCGGCCGTCAGGTGGCCGGTGATCAGGCCCACCGCCAGCATCACGACAAAGGTGATCAGGTACTGGAAGTCCGACACCGCGAAGGTGAAGCGCGGCGGCACGAAGAAGAAGTCGAAGCAGGCCACGCTGACGCAGGTGGCCAGCACCGACGGCCCGCGCCCGAAGCGCACCGCCACCAGCACCACCACCAGCAGGAACAGCATGGCGATGTTGGCCAGGTCGACCAGCGCCAGCAGGGGCGTGGCCAGCAGCGCGGTGGCCAGGCTGGCCAGGCCCGCGGTGGCGTAGCCGATCGCGCGCTTGCGCGCCTGCGCCGGATCCGCCTCGCCGTCCGGCCCGGCGTCGGTGGCGCCGGCGCCGCGCGGCACCGGCGCCGCCTCGTTGCTGGGGGCGCCGATCTCGACCAGGTCGATGTCGGGAGCGTAGCGCGCCAGGCGCTTGATATGGGGCTTGCGCCACGGCCAGGTAGGATGGGCGCGGCCCACCACGATCTTCGACAGGTTGTGGCTGCGCGCATACTCGACTGCCGCCAGCGCGATGTCGTGGCCGGACACCACGGCGGTGCTCGCGCCCAGGTCTTCGGCCAGCTTCAAGGACTTGAGGATGCGCTCGCGCTGGGCGGCCGGCAGCCGTTGCAGCGACGGCGTCTCGATGTAGATCGCGTGCCAGCCGGTGCCCAGCTGGCTGGCCAGGCGCGCCGTGCTGCGCACCGTGTGCTCGCCGCCCGCGCGCGGGCCGACGCAGGCCAGCAGCGCGGCGCCGGTCTTCCAGATGTCGCCGATCGACTGCTCGACCCGGTAGGCGCGCACATCGTCCTCGATGCGGTCGGCCGTGCGGCGCAGCGCCAGCTCGCGCAGCGCGATCAGGTTACCCTTGCGGAAAAAATTCCGGGAGGCGCGCTCGGCCTGCTGCTCCTTGTAGACCTTGCCGCTCTTGAGGCGGGCCAGCAGTTCGTCGGCCGGGATGTCGACCAGCACCACCTCGTCGGCCTGGTCGAACACGGTGTCGGGCACGGTTTCGCCGACGCGGATGCCGGTGATGCCGCCGACCACGTCGTTCAGGCTTTCCAGGTGCTGCACGTTGACCGTGGTCAGCACGTCGATGCCGGCGTCGAGCAGTTCCTCGACATCCTGCCAGCGCTTGGGATGGCGCGAGCCGGGCGCGTTCGAGTGCGCCAGCTCGTCCATCAGAATCAGCGGCGGCCGGCGTTCCAGCGCGCCGTCGAGGTCGAACTCGGCAAGCTGCCTGCCGCGATACGCGACCTGCCTGGGCGGCAGCACATCGAGTCCCTCCAGCATGGCCGCGGTCTCGCCGCGGCCATGGGTTTCGATCACGCCGACCAGCACCGGCTGGCCGTCGGCCTGCAGCTTGCGGGCGGCCGCCAGCATGGCGTAGGTCTTGCCGACGCCGGCCGAGGCGCCGAAGTAGATGCGCAGCTTGCCGCGCACCGCCTTGCGTTCCTGGGCCTGCACCTGGGCCAGCAAGGCGTCCGGATCGGGCCGTTCTTTATCGTTGGGGAACATGAAGGATCGCTAAATTTTCGCTGGAAACGCTGATTTAGCGAGTATGCGCACTTTCCGCGTCCAGCGCCAGATTCAGCGCCAGCACATTGACCCGCGGCTCGCCGAAGAAGCCCAGCGTCTGCGACTGGCGCTGGGCGTCGATCAGGGCCTGGACCCTGGCCGGGGCCAGCTGGCGGACGGCGGCGATGCGCGCCACCTGGTACTGGGCGCCGGCCACGCTGAGCTCGGGATCGACGCCGCTGGCCGAAGCCGTGACCAGGTCGACCGGGATCGCCAGCGGGTTGGGCCGGCCTTGCGGCTCGGCCGCCTTGAGGGCGTCGATGCGGCCCTTGACGGCGTCGCTCAGGGCCGGGTTCAGCGGGCCGAAGTTGCTGCCGCCGGAGCTGGCGGCGTTGTTGGGCATCGGGCCGGTGGCCGACGGGCGGCCCCAGAAGTACTTGGGCGACGAGAACGACTGGCCGATCAGCGAGGAGCCGATCGCCTTGCCGTTCACTTCGATGATGCTGCCGCCGGCCTGGGCCGGGAAGGCGACGTTGCCGACGCCGGTCACGGCCAGCGGATACAGCACGCCGCAGATCACGGTCAGGGCGCCGAACAGCACCAGGGCGGGACGAATTTGGGAGGTCATGATAAATCCATAAAAATGAGTTGGCACTTGCATCGTCATTCCCGCGCAGGCGGGAATCCATGCTGAGCCGGCCAGGATGCTCGGCATGGGGGGAATTCAGGCCATGCCTGGGTTCCCGCCTGCGCGGGAACGACGCTGCTACACGAGGTTGAAAGCGGTCAGCACCACGTCGATCAGTTTGATGCCGGCGAACGGCAGCACCAGGCCGCCCACGCCATACACCCAGATGTTGCGGCGCAGCAGCGCGGCGGCGCCGATGGCGCGGTAGCGCACGCCCTTCAGGGCCAGCGGGATCAGGAACACGATGATCAGCGCGTTGAAGATCACGGCCGACATGATGGCCGAGTTCGGGCTGCTCAGGTGCATGACGTCGAGCGCCTTGAGCGCCGGGAAGGTGCCCACGAACGCCGCCGGGATGATGGCGAAGTACTTGGCGACGTCGTTGGCGATCGAGAAGGTGGTCAGCGAACCGCGCGTCATCAGCATCTGCTTGCCGATCTCGACGATCTCGAGCAGCTTGGTCGGGTTCGAATCGAGGTCGACCATGTTGCCGGCCTCCTTGGCGGCCTGGGTGCCGGAGTTCATCGCCACGGCGACGTCGGCCTGGGCCAGCGCCGGCGCGTCGTTGGTGCCGTCGCCGGTCATGGCGACCAGCCGGCCTTCGGACTGGTAGCTGCGGATCAGCTTGAGCTTGTCCTCCGGCGTGGCTTCGGCCAGGAAGTCGTCCACGCCCGCCTCGGCGGCGATGGCGGCGGCGGTCAGCTTGTTGTCGCCGGTGATCATCACGGTCTTGATGCCCATGCGGCGCAGCTCGGCGAAGCGCTCCTTGATGCCGCCCTTGACGATGTCCTTCAGCTCGACCACGCCCATCACGGCCGGCGCGCCAGCGCCGGCGGTGTCGACCACCACCAGCGGCGTGCTGCCGCGGCGCGCCACGTCGTCGACGGCGCGCGCCACTTCGGCCGGATACGGCTGGCCCATGGCTTCCACGTACTGCTTGACGGTGTCGGCCGCGCCCTTGCGCACCGCACGTACCGAACCCTGGTCGCCGATGTCGATGCCGCTCATGCGGGTGTTGGCCGAGAACGGGATGAACAGCGCGTTCAGCGCGGCCATCTCGCGTTCGCGGATGTTGAACTTCTGCTTGGCCAGCACCACGATGCTGCGCCCTTCCGGGGTTTCGTCGGCCAGCGAGGCCAGTTGCGCGACGTCGGCCAGCTGCTGCTCGGTCACGCCGGGGGCCGGTATGAAGGCCGAGGCCTGGCGGTTGCCCAGCGTGATGGTGCCGGTCTTATCGAGCAACAGCACGTCGACGTCGCCGGCCGCCTCGACCGCGCGGCCGGAGGTGGCGATCACATTGGCCTGCATCATGCGGCTCATGCCGGCCACGCCGATGGCCGACAGCAGGCCGCCGATGGTGGTCGGGATCAGGCACACCAGCAGCGCGATCAGCACCGTGATGCTGATCGGCGAACTTGCCAGGCCCGCGGCCTTGGCCGCTTCCACCGAGAACAGCGAGAACGGCAGCAAGGTCACGGTCACCACCAGGAACACGATGGTCAGCGCCACCAGCAGGATGGTCAGGGCGATCTCGTTCGGGGTCTTCTGGCGCTTGGCGCCTTCGACCATCGAGATCATGCGGTCGAGGAAGGTCTCGCCCGGATTGGCGCTGACCTTGATCACCAGCCAGTCCGACAGCACGCGGGTGCCGCCCGTGACGGACGAGAAGTCGCCGCCCGATTCGCGTATCACCGGCGCCGATTCGCCGGTGATGGCGCTTTCGTCGACCGAGGCCACGCCTTCGATCACTTCGCCGTCGATGGGGATCACGTCGCCCGCTTCGACCAGCACGTAATTACCCTTGCGCAGGTCGGCGGCCGACTGCGGCAGCCAGGTGGTGCCATGCTTGGGCGAGGCCAGCTTCTTGGCCGTGACCGACTGCTTCAGGCTGCGCAGCGAGGCCGCTTGCGCCTTGCTGCGGCCCTCGGCCAGCGCTTCGGCGAAGTTGGCGAACAGCACCGTGAACCACAGCCAGATGCTGGTGGCGAGGATGAAGCCGGGAGCGGCCTCGCCCTGGCCGTACAGCGCCTGGAAGTACAGCAGCGTGGTGATGATGCTGCCGACGTAGACCACGAACATGACCGGGCTGCGCAGCTGCACGCGCGGGCTCAGCTTCTTGAACGAATCGACGATGGCCGGCACCAGCAGTTCCGAGTCGAACAACTTGAGCTTCTTGGCTGGCGGATTGGTAAACAGCGTCATCTCTTTTTGAGTGGCTTGTGACATGATGATTCCTTATTTGGCAAACAGCTGCAGGTGTTCGACCACAGGGCCGAGCGCCAGCGCCGGTACGTAATTGAGCACGCCGACCAGGGCGACCACGCCGACCAGCAGGCCGACGAAGATCGGGCCGTGGGTGGGCAAGGTGCCGGAGTTCACTTCCAGGCGCTGCTTGCCGGCCAGCGAACCGGCGATCGCCAGGATGGGCACGATCACGCCGAAGCGGCCAAACCACATGGCGATGGCCAGCATGGTGTTGTAGAACGGTGTGTTGACGGACAGGCCACCGAAGGCGCTGCCGTTGTTGTTGGCGGCCGAGCTGAACGCGTACAGGACCTCCGAAAAGCCGTGCGCGCCGGGATTGAGGATGCCCGCCTTGCCGTCCACGCACATGACGGCGATGGCGGTGCCGGCCAGCACCAGCGTCGGCGTGACCAGGATGGCGATCGAGGTCATCTTCATTTCATAGGCCTGGATCTTCTTGCCGAGGTATTCGGGCGTGCGGCCTATCATCAGGCCGGCGATGAACACCGCCATGATGGCGAAGATCAGCATGCCGTACAGGCCGGAGCCGACGCCGCCGAAGATCACTTCGCCGAACTGCATCAGCAGCATCGGGATCATGCCGCCGACCGGCATGAAGGAATCGTGCCAGGAGTTGACCGCGCCGCACGAGGCGGCCGTGGTCACCGCCGCGAACAAGGTGGTGGCGCTGATGCCGAAGCGCGCTTCCTTGCCTTCCATATTGCCGCCCGGTTGCAGCGCGCTCGCCGACTGGTCGACGCCCATCGCCTGCAGCGCGGGGTGGGCTTGCTGCTCGGCGCCCATCACCGTGACGGCGCAGATCACGAACAGCAAGGTCATGGCGGCCAGCACGGCCCAGCCCTGGCGCTGGTCGCCGACCATGCGGCCGAAGGCGAAGCACAGGCCGGCCGGGATCAGGAAGATCGACAGCATCTGCGCGAAGTTGGTCAGCGCGTTCGGATTTTCGTAGGGATGGGACGAGTTGGCGTTGAAGAAGCCGCCGCCGTTGGTGCCCAGCATTTTGATCGCTTCCTGCGAGGCGACCGGACCCATGGCGATGCTCTGGGTCGAGGTGGTCAGCGTTTCGGTGACCGGCTCGCCCTTGGCGTCCTTCAGCGGCTGGCCGTCGGCGCCGACTTTCGGCTGGGTGTAGGTGACCGGGTCCATCAGGGCCACGTCCTTGTAGGCCGAGAAGTTCTGGATCGCGCCCTGGCCCACCAGGAAGATGGCGAAGATGAACGACAGCGGCAGCAACACGTACAGGGTGGAGCGGGTGACGTCGACCCAGAAGTTGCCGATCGATTTGGCCGAGCGCGACGAGAAGCCGCGGATCAGCGCATAGGCCACGGCGATGCCGGTGGCGGCCGAGAAGAAGTTCTGGCACGCGAGCGCCAGCATCTGGGTCAGGTAGCTCATGGTCGATTCGCCGCCGTAGCCCTGCCAGTTGGTGTTGGAAACGAAGCTGACGGCGGTGTTGAACGACGAATCGGCGCTGACGTTGGCCATGCCCTGGGGATTGAGCGGCAAGAACGCCTGCAAACGTTGCAGTCCGTAGGTCGCCAGCGCGCCCAGGCCGTTAAACAGCATCAGCGCGATGGCGTAGGCCTTCCAGTTCTGGCCTTCGGTCTTGCCATCCTTGCCGGCGATGCCAGCGGCGCGGTACAGCAGGGATTCGATCTTGCCCAGCCAGCCGAGGCCACGCATTGGGCTAACTGCGGCGCTGCCGTCGCCGACGCGGGCCAGCAGGATGCCCAGTGGGTAGGACAGCGCCAGCAGCGCGGCCAGGAACACCACCAGCAGGATGATGGATTGGGTAGTCATTACAGGTCCTCCGCTTTCAACAAGGCCACCACCAGGTAGACCAGCAGGCCGGCCGCAGCCAGGGCCCCAATCAGGTAAAAGGTGTTCATTGCTTACCTCCCAATTTGTCGCAACCGGCGGCGAACGCCACGATCACGGCAAAGAAGACCACCAATGCACCGATAAATACTATGTCCATCACACCCCTCACAGGTCTTGTTTTTGATACTCGAAAGGTTAGCGGCAAGGGTCTAAAGATTGTGTAAAGACTTGGGGACGGGGTGTAAACAAGATGTAAAAATGGCCGGTATTTACGTTTTATATACACCCGCGGCCCGACTATTTAGAACATTTTTACGGGGGCAGGAATACGCTTTTTCTGTCGCAACTACCTGAAGAAAACATGCTTACCTCCCTACACGGCATCTGGGTGCCGCTGGTCACACCCATGCATCATGGTGAAATCGATTTACCGCGTTTACAGAACCTGGCCGCCGACCTGGTGAACCAGGGCGTGCACGGCCTGGTGGTGTGCGGCACCACCGGCGAAGCGCCGCAGCTGGACCTGGCCGAACAGGGCGCGGCGCTGGCCGCCGTGCTGGAGGCGGCGCATAAGCGCTGCCCGGTGCTGATGGGCATAGGCGGCAGCGACACCTACGCCGCCGCCAGCCGCGTGCTGCAATTCGACGACATGGACCTGGCAGGCTATCTGGTGTCGACGCCGGCCTACGTGCGCCCCTCGCAGGAAGGCCTGGTGCGCCACTTCGAGACCATCGCAGCGTCGACCGGCCGCCCGATCGTGCTGTACAACGTGCCGGCGCGAACCGGCGTCAACCTGGAGCTGGCCACCGCCACCCGGCTGGCCGACCGGCCGCAGTTCACCGCCATCAAGGAAGCCGGCGGCAGGCTGCGCCAGATCACCGACCTGGTCGAACACACGCCGCTGTCGGTGCTGTGCGGCGACGACGCGCTGCTGCTGTCGGCCCTGTGCAGCGGCGCCCACGGCGCCATCTCCGCCTCGGCCCACATCCGCGCCGACCTGTTCGTGCAGCTATATGAACTGGTCGAAGCACAGCGCCTGCCCGACGCGCGCGAGCTGTTCGCCAAACTGCAGTCCCTGATACAACTGATGTTCTCGGAACCCAACCCGGCGCCGCTGAAGGCCGCGCTGGCGATGCAGGGCCTGCTGCGCGAAGAGCTGCGCCTGCCCATGACGCCCGCCACCAACGGCTGCAAGGCGCGCATCGCGGCCATGCTGGAGGCGCTGGACGATGTTCCCGTCTACACCTCTGCGGAGGTTATATGATCGTTGCCCTCACCGGCATGGACGGCAACGCCACCGTCTCCGACCTGGCCGAAGACCTGGCGATGCTGCGCGTGGCGGCCGGTAGCCGGGTGCTGCTGGTCAGCCCCAACCCCGGCGCCTACGATCCGCATCTGTACGACGACCTGGTGATCGACGCCTCCCACCGCGACGCCGATGCGGCGCTGGCCCGCGCGGCCGTCATCGTGGCGCTGGTGCGCCCGGCCGAGATCGAGCAAGGCCGCCACGCCGACTTCCTCGGTCGCCTGCGGCGGGCGCAGGAGCTCAATCCCTGCGCCCGCGTGCTGGTGACCGTGGCGCACGGCAGCAAGCCGCTGACGCCCCACCAGACCGGCTGCCTGCTGGTGTTCGTCGCGCAAATCCCAGGCGCGCGCCTGGCCGACACGCTGGAACTCGACCAGCGCGGCAGCTACCACTCCCACCACAGCGAACTGGAACTGGACTCGCGCAAGACGGCCTATGTGCTGTGCGCCCCGGAAGTCCGCCATCTCTACAGCGAAGTATTCCGCGGCGGCGCCAGCCGGGCATATAGCTAGACGTAAAAAAGGGGCGCGCGCCAGGCGCCGCCCCTTCGTTGACCGGACGCTAATCCGATCAGAACACTTTGCTGATGGTCAGCTGCAGCGCGGTCTTGCCCAGGAACTTGCCGTTGGCCGGCGAGGCGTAGGCGGTCTTGTCGGCGTTTGTGCCGATCACGGCCAGCGCGCCGGTCACCACGCCGAAGTCCTTGGTGGCGCCGATCTTCCAGTCGCTATAGCTGGCCGCGCCGTTGTGCTTGACGTTCTGGTGGCCGGCGTGCAAGTTGACGGTGTAGCCCTCGCCCGCCTCGATGTTGGCGCCCAGGTCCAGATAGCCGCTGCTCTTACTGTCGACAAAACCAAACAGATTGGTCACCGAGTGCGAATACTTGATATAAGCCGGGCCGTAACCCAGCTGGCCATATACCTCGGTGGTGTTGGCGTTGGCGAAGCCGCTGACGTGCGACAGGTCGTTCGACGGGTAGACATAGGTCAGCACGCCCACGTCGTAGGACACGTCGGCGCTGATCTGGCCGCGTTTGCCGGCGTAGATATCCCACTCGATCTCGCCGCTGCCGCCGGCGTCCTTGGTCCACTTGATGGTCGACAGCCAGGTGCCGGCGTAGAAGCCGGTCGGATTGTTGGTGTAGTCAAAACCGCCTTGCAGGGCCGGTTTCAGGCGCGTCTGCGAAATGCCGCGATAGCGGTAATCGCTGACCACCGCGGCATTGAAACTGGTTTCATTGTCAGGCTTGGCGGCCGGCGCTGCATCCTCGGCGTAAGCGTGCGCGCCCGTGAAAGCAGCGACGACGGCTGCGGCGAGTATCAATTTCTTCATGATGCGGTCTTTCTTCTAGTGTTAGGATCAAGTGGTAAAAACATCAAACCGCAAAAACAACCCGGCACGGCGGTCATCCCGCGCCCCGCACGGTGAAGCGGCCGAATTCGGCGCCAGGCAATGCCTGCATCACCGCCTCCATCACCCGCGCCACCATCGAGGCGCCGACGCACAGCCACACCTTCATGCGGGCGCCGTGTTCGCAGGCCTCGATGCGCATGAACTCCAGCGCGTCGCCGCAAATGCGCGTCACCATCTGGCGCAGCGCCGTCACTGCGCTGGTGTCGACGGTCAGCTGCATCACGCAAGCCGGCGCCGCCTTGCGATAGCCGGCGGCCCAGATCGAGCGGCGCTGGGCCGCCCTGGTATGGAAGAAAGCATGCATATCGAACCCCTGGATTGATCGTTGCGATGGAAAACAGCTTAACGATAGCGCCGTAAAAACGGTCTAAAAAGGCGGGCCGGGGTTGTAAACATCGTGTATAAATTGGCCCGCGCCGTTTTTTTGCCGCGATTACGCCCGGTTGAGGATAGAATACGCAAACGTCCGCATAAAACTGTACATAAACCCAGTATCGAAATTACAAGCTTGATCACGTATGGCCACTAAAAAACCAGTTTCCGACTACAGCGAAGCATCCATCCGGGTCCTCAAGGGCCTGGAACCCGTCAAGCAACGCCCGGGTATGTACACCCGCACCGAGAATCCGCTGCACATCATCCAGGAGGTGATCGACAATGCCTCGGACGAGGCGCTGGGTGGACATTGCAAAAACATTATCGTCACGCAGAACGCCGACGGCAGCATCACCGTCGAAGACGACGGCCGCGGCATCCCGGTCGGCCTGCACCCCGAAGAGGGCGTGCCGACGGTGGAAATCGTGTTCACCCGCCTGCACGCGGGCGGTAAATTCGACAAGGGTTCGGGCGGCGCCTACGCGTTCTCGGGCGGCTTGCACGGCGTCGGCGTTTCGGTCACCAACGCGCTCTCCAAACGCCTGGAGATCACCGTCTGGCGCAAGGAGCCCGACGGCACCGGCCTGCACAAGCTGGCCTTCGAGCACGGCGACGTGGTCGAGCCGCTGTCCTCCGTGGTCGCGCCGCGCGACGGCAAGAAGTCCGGCACCCGCGTCACCGCCTGGCCGGACGCCAAATATTTCGACTCCCCCGCCATCTCGCAGACCGAGTTGCAGCGCCTGTTGCGCTCCAAGGCCGTGCTGCTGCCGGGTGTGACCGTCACGCTGACCAACGCCAAGACCGGCGAATCGCAGGTCTGGCAATACAACGACGGCCTGCGCGGCTACCTGACCGAAGCGCTGGCGCAAGCCACCGACGGCGAGACCCTGATCCCGCTGTTCGAAGGCGCGCAGTTCGCCGGCCCTGACGCCGAAGGCTTCGCCGAGGGCGAAGGCGCGGCCTGGGTGGTGGCATGGACCGAACAAGGCGCCGTGGTGCGCGAATCCTATGTCAACCTGATCCCCACGCCCAACGGCGGCACCCACGAATCGGGCCTGCGCGACGGCTTGTACGGCGCGGTGAAGAGCTTCGTCGAGATGCACTCGCTGCTGCCGAAAGGCGTCAAGCTGTTGCCGGAAGACGTATTCGCGCGCGTCTCGTTCGTGCTGTCGGCCAAAGTGCTGGACCCGCAGTTCCAGGGCCAGATCAAGGAACGCCTGAACTCCCGCGACGCCGTGCGCCTGGTCTCGACCTATTCCAAGCCGGCGCTGGAACTGTGGCTGAATCACCACGTCGACTACGGCAAGAAGCTGGCCGAACTGGTCATCAAGCAGGCGCAATCGCGTCTGCGTTCGCTGCAAAAGGTCGAGAAGAAGAAATCGTCCGGCGTGGCCGTCTTGCCGGGCAAGCTGACCGACTGCGAATCGACCGACGTCGCCCGCACCGAACTGTTCCTGGTCGAGGGCGACTCGGCGGGCGGTTCGGCCAAGATGGGCCGCGACAAGGAATTCCAGGCCATCCTGCCGCTGCGCGGCAAGGTGCTCAACTCCTGGGAGACCGACCGTGACCGCCTGTTCGCCAACAACGAGATCCACGACATCTCGGTGGCGATCGGCGTCGACCCGCACAGCGCCGACAGCATGCCGGACCTGTCCGGCCTCCGCTACGGCAAGATCTGCATCCTGTCCGATGCGGACGTCGACGGCTCGCACATCCAGGTCTTGTTATTGACGCTGTTCTTCAAGCACTTCCCCGGCCTGATCGCCAACGGCAACATCTGCATCGCCCGCCCGCCTTTGTTCCGCGTTGACGCGCCGGCGCGCGGCAAGAAGCCGATCCAGAAGCTGTACGCGCTCGACGCCGGCGAACTGGTGGCGATCGAGGACAAGCTGCGCAAGGACGGCCTGAAGGAAGGCGCCTGGTCGATCTCGCGCTTCAAGGGCCTGGGCGAGATGAACGCCGAACAGCTGTGGGAAACCACGATGAATCCGGACACCCGCCGCCTGCTGCCGGTATCGCTGGGCGCCTACGCGCACGGCGAATCGTCGGCGCGCTTCAATATGTTGATGGGTAAGGGCGAAGCGGCCGCACGCCGCGCCTGGATCGAAGAACACGGCAACGAAGCCGAAGCAGATATCTAATTACTGACCGACTATGACTCATCAAGCAAATCTCTTTGACGAACCGGCGCCGGAAGCGGCGGCGGTGGCTCAACCTGTGGCACCCGCGCCCTCGCCTGCGCCCGCGTCCGCGCAAGCGGCCGGCGACGAGGCCGTGCACGACGGCGTAAGCGCCACACCGCAGGCCGGCGGCGGCAATGACCACAATGGCGGCGGCAACGACGGCAATGGTGGCGGCAACGGCGGCAACGACGGCACTCCGGGCGGCGGCGATGACGGCGACGGCGGCGACACGCTGACCCTGTCCACCTTCGCCGAGCGCGCCTACCTCGACTACGCGATCTCGGTGGTCAAGGGCCGCGCGCTGCCGGACGTTTGCGACGGCCAGAAGCCGGTGCAGCGCCGCATCCTGTACGCGATGAACGAAATGGGCCTGAACAGCACCGCCAAGCCGCGCAAGTCCGCCACCGTGGTCGGCGACGTGCTGGGCAAGCTGCACCCGCACGGCGACCAGTCGGTGTACGACGCCATGGTGCGCATGGCGCAGGACTTCTCGCTGCGCTACCCGCTGGTCGACGGCCAGGGTAACTTCGGCTCGCGCGACGGCGACGGCGCCGCGGCGATGCGATACACCGAAGCCCGGTTGACGCCGATCGCCAAGGTGCTGCTCGACGAAATCAACCTCGGCACCGTGGAATTCCAGGCCAACTACGACGGCTCGACCGAGGAACCGTGCCTGCTGCCGGCGCGCCTGCCGATGGTGCTGCTCAACGGCGCCTCCGGCATCGCGGTCGGCCTGGCGACGGAAATCCCGTCGCACAACCTGACCGAGGTGGCGCAAGCGGCCGTCGCCATGATCCGCAATCCGAAGATCAGCCACAGCGAATTGATGGCCATGATCCCCGGCCCGGACTTCCCCGGCGGCGGCCAGATCATCACCCCGCCTTCGCAGATCAGCGACATGTACGCGAGCGGCCGTGGCAGCATGAAGGTGCGCGCCCGCTGGAAGATCGAAGAGCTGGCGCGCGGCCAGTGGCAGGCGGTGGTCACCGAACTGCCGCCGGGCACCTCGTCGCAGAAGGTGCTCGAAGAGATCGAAGAGCTGACCAATCCGAAGATCAAGATGGGCAAGAAGGCGCTGTCGCCGGAACAGATGGCGCTCAAGTCGCTGATCCTGAATTCACTCGATACGATACGCGACGAATCGGGCCGCGCCGCGCCGGTGCGCCTGGTGTTCGAGCCGAAGTCGAAGAACCAGGACCAGACCGAATTCATGCTGCTGCTGCTGGCGCATACATCGCTCGAATCGTCGGCCTCGATCAACCTGGTGATGATAGGCGGCGATGGCCGTCCGCGCCAGAAGGGCCTGACCGACATCCTGCAGGAGTGGATCGAATTCCGCTTCGCCACCGTCACCCGCCGCACGCAGTACAAGCTGGGCAAGGTCGACGCGCGCATCCACATCCTGGAAGGCCGCGAGACCATCCTGCTCAACATCGATGAAGTGATCCACATCATCCGCAACTCGGACGAACCGAAAGCGGCGCTGATGGAACGCTTCCGCCTGTCGGAGATCCAGGCCGAGGACATCCTGGAAATCCGCCTGCGCCAACTGGCCCGCCTGGAAGCGATCAAGATCCAGCAAGAACTGGCCGAACTGCGCAAGGAAAAAGGCCTGCTGCAAGACCTGCTCGACAACCCATCGTCGATGAAGCGCGCCATCATCAAGGAGATCGACGCCGACGCCAAGACCTATGGCGACGCCCGCCGCACCCTGATCGAGGAAGCGCAGAAAGCCGTGGTCGAACAGAAGGTGGTGGACGAACCGGTCACCGTCATCATTTCGGAAAAAGGCTGGATACGCGCGCGCACCGGCATCGGCCACGACGCCGCGCAGTTCACCTTCAAGGCCGGCGACACGCTGTACGGCGCCTTCGAGTGCCGCACGGTGGACAACCTGCTGGCCTTCGGCAGCAACGGCAAGATCTATTCGGTGCCGGTGGCCGCCCTGCCGAACGCGCGCGGCGACGGCGTGCCGATCACCACCCTGATCGACCTCGCCAGCGGCGCCCGCATCCAGCACTACTACGCCGGCACCGGCAGCACGCAGCTGCTGCTGGCCACCAGCGCCGGTTTCGGCTTCGTCGCCAAGGCCGGCGACATGGTCAGCCGCATCAAGGGCGGCAAGGCCTTCATCACATTGGACGACGGCGACGTGCCGTTGCCGCCGGCGGTGATCGCCGACAGCGCCAGCGCGGTGGCCGTGTTGTCGGCCAACGCGCGCGTGCTGGTGTTCGGCATGGACGAGATGAAGGTGCTGACCAACGGCGGCCGCGGCGTGATCCTGATGGAGTTGGACGACAAGGAAACCCTGATCGCGGCCAAGCCTATCAGCCAGAAAGGCGTGATCGTGGCCGGCATCGGCCGTGGCGGCAAGCCGCAGGAAGAACGCCTGTCCGCCTCGGCGCTGGCGGTCCACTTCGGCAAGCGCGCCCGCAAGGGCAAGGCGCTGGCGACCAAGATCAAGCCCACCTCGCTGACGCCTATCGTCTAACCCCCCCGTCATTCCCGCGAAAGCGGGAATCCATACAGCGGCTCCGCAGCCAGCCAAGCATGTAGGGAATGACGGCGAACGAAAAAAACCGCCGGCCCGAACCCGATCAAGATCGCGTTCGGTGCCGGCGGTTTTTTATGCGCCGCGAATTAGTTCTTGGCGGCGGCGGCCTTGACGTCGGCGGCCGATTTGGCTTTGACAGCATCGGTCTTGTTGGCGGCGATGGCTTTGTCGGCGGTCGCGTCAACGGCTACCTTGATGGCCTTGGCGTCGGCTTTCACGTCTTTTTTGACGGCTTTCTCTTCAGCCTTGGCGACCGCTTTGTCGCCCTTGGCCTCCGCCTTGGCTTTGTCTTCTGGATCGGCCTTGGCTACTTTTTCGTTGGCTTTGGCTTTTTCCACGTTGACGTGGGCGGCGCCGGCGTCATGGGTCTTGTTGGCTTTGGCGATAGCCTTGTCGGCTTTCTTGTCGGCTTTGACGTCGGCCTTCAATTCCTTCTGCTGCGCCTTGGCCACGTCCTTGCCGGCTTCGTTTTCAGCCTTGACGACGGCCGGGGTCTGCACCGGGGTGGTTTGTGCGTAGGCTGCGGTTGCAAACAGGCCGGCGATCAGGGCAGCGATAATTTTGTTCATGGTGTTTCCTCTCAAGGTTTTATTTGGATGCGTACTTGTCTTGCCACGTAGCCAGAATATGCCGATGAGAGGAAGCACTCTGTACGGTACCGTACTTAACGGGAATTGCCCGCCGGCCCCGGGCGCGAGTACAAATCGATGATGGTCCCGATGGCGTCGGCGCAGACGGCGCAGAACTTCTCGCTGCGGTCGAACATGATGCACTGCATCTGCGGGCGGTAGTAGCCGCTGGCCTCATAGTTCGCGCCCTCGAACGCGCCCACCGTGTGGAACTGCGGGTCTTTCGAGAACAAGGCGTTGGTCGACTCCAGGTCCTTGCGGAACAAGGCGCTCATCTCCGACTCCGGCCGGTTGGCGGCGCGCAGCGCTGTGCGCTCCTTCTGGTAGGCGCGCGACGCGGTTTCATAGGTCTGCTTGGCCCACGGCGTCGGCAGCGGCGTGCCGTCCTTGACGAACTTCTTCCATTTCAGCTTGGCCGGATCGCGCAGCGCGGTGGCATTCGGCTCCCACGGTTCCTGGCGCGTGCCGTTCGACTGGTAGGCCACCGGCGAAGTGTAGTACTCGTCGGCCAGGCCGGCGAAGTGGTGGCCGAATTCGTGCACGAACAGGTAGTTGGCCCAATCGTTGTTGGCCGCGGCGGTACTGAACTGGCCGAAGATGCCGCCGCCGCCGTAGGTCTCGTTGTTCACCAAAATCTCGATGAACTCATACGGCGCGTACTGCGCCAGCTCGCGCAGCGCGCGGTTGTCGGTGGTGAGCACATAACGCTCGCTGCCGAAGATGTCGTAGCGGGTGCCCAGCGGCGAGGCGTGGTGCACGCCGGTCGATGGGCGCGACACGCCCGATTCCCCGGTCGGCAGCGCCAGCGCCCAGACGTTGAAATCCTTGGCGCGCTCCTTGAACGGCGAGGTGGCGAACAGGTGGTCGGCCAGCTTGCGCGCGGTCGCCTCGAACTTGGCCATGTCGGCCCTGGTGTAGCCGTCGCCCAGGATCAGCAGATCGACCTTGTCCGGCGACGGGCCGTTGACGCGGATGGCGATCGGCTTGGGCGCCGCCGCCATCGACACGGGAGGCGCCTGCTTGCGCACCACGTCCATCGCGTCGGTATCGACATCGGCGGTCCACACCACCGAGAAGGCGTTGCGGTCGTCGCGCTTCAGGATGCGCACGCGCACCGGGCGGTCCGGCTTGGGAAAGCGCACCGATTCCTGGAAGCCGCGATTGGCGTGCGCCGCCTCGTCGGTGCTGCGCCATTCGGCGAAGATGGTGGAGAAGCCGCGCGAGTACAGCAGCTCGCCGGTCTTGGCGTCCACCACTTCGACCAGGTTGTTGCCGCGATTGGTGTCGTCGATGGTGCGGCGCATGTCGCCCGGCCACGGCAGCGGCTCGATCACCACGCGCTCCATCGCATAGCTTTCGTTGAGCGCGTTGCCGCTGTGGAGATAGTCGAGACGGACGGTGGCCGGCTGAGGTGCCGCTGCGGCCATCGCCAGCATCGGCAGGGCGGCGGCCAGCGCGCCGAAGAAGCCGCGCCAGCGCGCGGTGGACAAGAACATGGACATGGTTTTCCTTGCGGTCGGTTGAAACGTGCCCGCTATTGTAAACCCGTCCGCAGTCGCAATAGTCGCTGCCGCGCTAGTTTTTCTGCACCAGCGACTGGCCGATATCGAGCGGCCGGATGTCGAGCCGCATGTTCAGAATCGAATAGCTCTGCGGCGCCGCCGACGCGTAGCCCACGCTGTCGCGCGTCTTGGAGAAGGTGAACTGGAAGCCCAGCTCCGGCAGCGGCGTATTGCGGCCGCTGGTGGCGATGCCGATCGCCTCGCTGCGGCGGTTGTTCATCAGGTTCTCCATCAGCTCCACCACCGCGTTCTTGCCCAGGATGTCGGCCGAGAACACCGGCTCGCGCAGCACCGCCGCATGCGCCTTCAGCTTGCCGGCGGCCTTGGCCTCCGACGGCGTAAAGGTGTGCGTGCCCAGGTCATACATATCGCCCCGGTCCAGATAGCTGATGACGGCGTTGGAGACATTGAAGCCGCCGCTGGCGGAATCGGTGGTGGCGCGCGTCAGGTCGATCAGCAGCGCGCCCTTGTGGCCGACGATCTCCACCCGCCGCCGGCTGTCGACCACCATCGCCGTGTTCTCGTCGATGCCCAGCCCGAACTTGTAGCCTTTTTTGAGCTTCGCCGGGATCATGCGCGCGAAGCGCCCGCGCACCAGCAGGTGCTGGTCGATCCTGCCGCAGGTTGCCGCCGATGATCACCAGCGATCCCTTGGGAGCGGACGGCGCGGCCAGCGCCCCGCCCAGCGGCACAGCGCACATCGGCGCCGCCTGCAAGCAATGCTTCAAGATTGACATCCGCATAATGGCCCCCGCCATGAAAAATGGGATGGGGCCAGAGGCGCCATCCCATCCAATATACCCGATTTCGCGCCGCAGCTAGCGGTAGCGGTACAGCGGCTGCTGCAGCTGGATCGGCCGGATGTCCAGGCGCAGCTTGAGCACCGAATACGCCTCGACCTCGGTCGAGCTGTAGCCGACGCTGTTGATGGTTTTACTGAAGCGGAACTCGAAGCCCAGGTCCCGATAGGCGTCGCGCGGATTGCCGAAGGCGATGCCGATGGCTTCCTGCTGGGCGTTGTCGATCAGGTTGACCATCAGGTCCAGCACCGCGTTGTTGCCCAGGATGTCGTTGGTGTACACCGGCTCGCGCGTTTCCGGCTGGTTGGGATCGAGCTTGTTGTCGGCCTTGTCGGGCGACGGCGTGAACTCGCGCGACACCAGGTTGAACTTGTCGCCCCGGTCCAGGTAGCTGATGGTGGCGTTGCTGATGTTGAAGCCCTTGATGCCACGGTCGGTGATCGCCGCCGACAGGTCCAGCAGCAGCGCGCCGCTGTAGCCGATGATCTCGACATCGCGCCTGGCGTTGACCACCATGGCGCTGTTTTCGTCGATGCCCAGGCCGATCTGGTAGCCCTTCTTCAGCATCACCGGGATCATGCGGGCAAAGCGGCCGCGCACCAGCAGGTGCTGGTCGACGAACACGTCGTCGCCGATGAAGCCCAGGCCCGGGGCGATCTCGTGGCCGTCGTTGACGCCCTGCTTGAGCATGTCCAGGGTCGGCTTGGCGTCGTAGAACATGGTGGTGCTCATGATGGCCGCGCCGGCGCTGGAGCCGGCCACCACGCCGCCGTCGCGGTACACGTCCCACACCGCGTCCAGCGCCGCCGTGTGCTTGCCGTCCGGGCGCACCAGCGCCTTGGTGATGCGGGCCTGGTCGCCGCCGGTGAAGTAGATGCCGGTGGCCGAATGGATGGCCGCCACCACTTCCGGGTCCTCGGCCGCCTTGCGGTAGTCGCTATTGGGCAGCGTGACGCCGAGCGGAATGAAGAACGCCTGGGCGCCGTATTGATTGAGCTTGTTGACGGTGTTCTGGGCCGACTTCTCGGGATTGATCGAGGCCGAGCCGAACACGCCGATGCGCGCGCCCTTGCCGCCGGCCAGCGTCACGATGCGCTGCCAGACCTCGGCGTTGTCGGCCCGCAGGCCGCCGCCGATGATGACCAGGTTGCCCGCCGGCGGCGCCAGCACCGGCTTGGGCGGCGGCACCGCCTTGGCCGGCTTGCTGGACTTGACCGCCTTGGCGGCCGGCACCGATCCGGTCCCCTGCGCCGCCTGCGCCGCGCACATGCCCGCGCCGGCGACGACCAGCAGCCATAGCATGACGAGACGCCGCGGTGTAAAACCTGATAATTTCATGTTGCCCTTCCGATGAAAACCGGCGCCACGCTCACGCGCGGCGCCGTCGATAATGCAGATGATACCAATCAATTACTCAATCCGGCTTAAAGCATCGTTACATTACATTACTTGAAGGCGTAGTTGGCGCTGGCATACAAGCGCCGGCCGCGTGGATCGGTGTAGCTCGGATCATAGCCCGAGATGAAGAAAAAGGCCTGGTTCGAGTACGGCGGCGCGGTGTTGAACAGGTTCTGCACCCCGGCGCGCAGCTTGAACGCCTGGTTCACCTGCCAGGCGCCCGACAGGTCCCACAGCGAGTAGGCCTTCACATGGTTGGCCGCCACCACGGTGCCGTCGTCGGTGTTGATCGCCGAGTTCTGGTCTTGGTAGCCGCTCGACCAGGTGTTCGACAGGCTGGCCGAGTACGGGCCGCGGTCCCAGTCGAAGGTGACGGTGTGGCGCCAGCGCGGCACCACGCCGTCGGTGACGAAGCGACCCAGGTTGCTCAGGTAGGGGTCGCCCACCGCGTTCTGGATCTTCGAGTTGAGCACATAGGTGCCCGACAGGTGGCCGCCGAAATTGCCGGCCCAGGTCTTCACGCCGCGGTAGTCCAAGGTCAGGTCCAGCCCCGTGGCCAGCTGGGCGCCGCGGTTTTCCTTGCGCAGCTCGATGTAGTCGATGGCGTCGTCCGCGTCGCGGTGCACCAGGCTGCCGTACTTGGCCAGGTTGCCCAGGATGACGTCGTCGCCGATCTCGCTGATCAGGTCCGTGCGCTTGATGTTCCAGTAGTCCAGCGTCATCGTCGCCTGCCTGGACGGCTCGATCACCATGCCCACCGAGTATTGGCGGCTGTGCTCGGGCTTGAGCTGCGCGTTCGCGTAGCGGCGGGTGTTCCAGTTGTCGGCGCAGTCGGCGTAGTTGTTGTCCGCCGCCGCGCAGGCGACCGGATCGGGCAGGGTCGCGGTGGCGCTGTAGATGGTCGGGCGGTACAGGTCCGACATCGACGGCGCGCGGAAGCCGCGCCCGGCCGAGGCGCGCAACAACATGCTCTTGGCCGGCATGTAGGTCACGCCCACCTTCGGGCTGGCGGCGCCGCCGACCACCTGGTAGTGATCGTAGCGCGCCGACAGCTGCGCTTCCCACTGCTTGGTGAACGGCAGCAGCAGCTCGCCGTACACCGCCTGCACCGTGCGCTTGTCGCTGGTGGCGCGGCCGCCTTCGGGCGCGGCGTCGTTGTTGATGTTATCGCTCAGCAGCAGCGCCGACGGCGTGAAATCGGTGCGCTCGTGGCGCACCTCGCCGCCGATCGCCAGCGCCGCCTCGCCGCCGGCCAGCGTGCCGACCGCGTGCGCCACCTTGAAGTCGACCGCATCCATCACGCCGCGCGCATGGCGCACGTCGTCGTTGACCTGGATGCTGTCGAGCAGCGCCACGCCGGCCGCGCCGGACGGGCCGAAGGGATTGATCACGCCGTCGTAGATGCCCTTGACCAGCTTGTCGTACAGCAGATAGCCGTGGGTGTCCTTGTCCTTGATGGTGTTGACGCTGTGGTTCAAGCCGATGTCGTAGTCGTAGCCGTTGGCGCTGCCGGTCAGGCCGACCACGAAGCGCTGGCTTTCGCTGGTCAACGCGCTGGTGCGGCGGCCGGCGTCGTTGAGGCGGATGCGCAGCTCGACATCGCCGGCCACGTCGTCGTCCGCGCTGGCCTCGTCCGACATCAGGTCGTACTTGGCCAGGCCAGGTATCTTCATGTAGTTGATCGATGCATTCACGCGCGCCGTCGAGGCCACGTAATCGGTCTTCGAGCGGCTCAGCGCGATCTCGGCGAACAGCTGGTTGCCGGGGTTCAGCTGCAGCACGCCGCGGCTGAGGAAATTGACCTTGTCCGATTTCGGATACAGCTCGGTGTCGCGCATGTAGTCGTAGGTGCAGGCGTCGACCCCGCCGATGCCTGCCGGCAGGTACAGATTGGCCGGCGGCGCGCAGCCCGGCAGCGACAGGTTGATGGTGCGGTTGGTCAGCGGCTTGCCGTTGAGGGTGTAGCCGTTGCCGTTCAGGTAGTCGCGCTGGGCGCCGGTCAGGCGGATGTTGGCCGGCGAGGTATAGCCCGACAGCAGGTGCGGCAGGCGCTCCGGGATCTGCAGCTCGCCGATGAACTTGCGCTGCGAGGTGCTCAGCGCGTCGCTGCGCTGCACGTCCACCACCGCGAACACATTGTAGCCGTCGCGCGCCAGGTCGCCGGTGCCGGCGCTCAGCGTGGCGGTGCGCTTGCCGGCGCCGCCCTCGTCGGTCTTGCCGCCGTAGGCGTTCAGCTCCACGCCCCGGAAATCCTTGCGGGTGATGAAGTTGATCACGCCGCCGATGGCGTCGGTGCCGTACAGCGCCGAGGCGCCGTCGAGCAGCACCTCGACGCGCTCGATGGCGGCGGCCGGGATGTTGTTCAGGTCGACGCCGGTGTCGTCGCCGGGCGAGGCGAAGTTGGCCATGCGGCGGCCGTTGAGCAGCACCAGCGTCGACGAGGTGCCGATGCCGCGCAGGTTGGCGCTGTTGAAGCCGCGCTGGTCGTGGCCGTCGGTGATGCTGGCGCCGTCGGTCAGGCCGCCGACGTTGGCCGACACCCGCGCCATCAGCTCCGAGGCGGTGGTGACGCCGGCCTTCTCGATCTCCTCGCGGGTGATGACCTGCACCGGCAGCGCGGTCTCCGATTCGATGCGGCGGATCGCCGAGCCGGTGATCTCCACCTTCGGCAGCACGGCCGGATTGGCCGGCGCATCCTGAGCCTGCGCCAGCGCCGCCTGCCCCAGCAGCCCGGCCAGCGCGCCCGCGCCCATGGCCAGGCGCACCGGCCGCGCCATCATCGTCACCCGCATGCTCGGCACATCACCCATGATTTTCTCTCTGATTGTTATATAAATAATTCTATTAAACCAACTGTACGCACATCGCCGGGAAAACTCAAGAAACCGGGCCGCCTTTCGCCGCGCAGCGATTTACTTTGTGAAAATAGTGCTACATACTCAATCTTTGTCGACAAAGTCCTTCCCGCCATGCAAGTACACAAACATCCGCTGTCCGCTCCGCACAGCAACGCCAGCTTTGAACTGACCAGCCTTCACTACGGCCGAGCGGGCGCCGGCAAGAAGGTCTACATCCAGGCCTCGCTGCACGCCGACGAAGTGCCCGGCATGCTGGTGGCGCAATTCCTGCGCAAGGAGCTGGGCGCGCTGGAAGCGGCCGGCCGCATCGCCGGCGAAGTGATACTGGTGCCGGCCGCCAATCCGATCGGCCTGGCGCAGGCCATCCACGGCGCCGCCTTCGGCCGCTTCGACCTCACCACCGGCATCAATTTCAACCGCTCGTACAAGCACGTGGCCGACGACCTGAAAAAATCGCTGGACGGCCTGCTGGGGCAGGACGCCGACGCCAACGTGCGCCTGATCCGCGAGCACGCGCGCGCCTCGATCGCCGCCTGGCAGCCGGCCACCGACGCCGACACCTTGAAGAAAACCCTGATGACGCTGGCCATCGACGCCGACATCGTGCTCGACCTGCACTGCGACAACCAGGCGGCGCTGCACATCTACGCCGGCACGCCGCTGGCCGAAGGCGTCGCGCCGCTGGCCGCCATCCTGGGCGCGCACGCGCTGCTGCTGGCCTACCAGGCCGGCGGCGAACCGTTCGACGAAGCGTGCAGCCGCCTGTGGTGGGACCTGGATCAACACTTCGAAGGCCGCTACCCGATCCCGCCCGCCTGCCTGTCGACCACCGTCGAACTGCGCGGCGAAATGGAAGTGAGCTACGCGCTGGCCGAGAAAGACGCGGCCGGCCTGATACAGTTCCTGACGCTCAACGGCGTGCTGCAGGCGGCCGACGCCGCTGCCGCGGCGGCGGCGGCCGTGCTGCCGGCGCCGCTGTGCGCGGCCACGCCGCTCGAAGGCGTCGAGCCGCTGGTCGCGCCGCACGCCGGCATCCTGGTCTACACCCGCGAGCTGGGCGCGCGCGTGGCGCCGGGCGACGCCGTGGCCGACCTGATCGACCCGGTCAGCGGCGAGACCACGGTGATACGCGCCGGCGTGGCCGGCGTGTTCTTCGCCCGCAGCGCGCACCGCCACGTGATCCGTGGCATGAACGTCGGCAAAGTCGCCGGCGCCCAGGCCTACCGTGCCGGCGATTTGCTGAGCCAATGACGCAGTCCAAAAAAATGACCACTAAAAAATTCAAGCTGCCGCACACCTTCGTCCTGCTGTTCATCATCCTGGCCCTGATCGCGGCGGCCACCTGGCTGGTCCCCGGCGGCAAGTACGACACCCACCTGGTCAACGGCAAGCAGCTGATCGATCCGTCCAGCTTCCACTACATCGCCAGCGCGCCGCAGGGCGTGACGGCGCTGATGAAGGCGCCGATCAAGGGCTTCGTCGACGCCGCGCTGATCATCGGCTTCGTGCTGATCGTCGGCGGCGCCTTCTCGGTGCTGCAGAAGACCGAGGCGGTCGATTCGATGATCAAGTCGCTGGCGCGCGCGCACGACAGCTCGGTGTTCATCCAGAAGGCGCTGATACCGGTGTTCGTCACCATGTTCTCGATCGGCGGCGCCACCTTCGGCATGAACGAGGAAGCCATACCGTTTATATTGATTTTCGTGCCGCTGGCGCTGGCCCTGGGCTACGACACCATCACCGGCGTGTCGATTCCCTTCCTCGGTTCGCAGGTCGGCTTTTCGGCGGCGTTTTTGAATCCCTTCAACGTCGGCATCGCCCAGGGCATCGCCGGGGTGCCGGTGTTTTCCGGCTGGGCCTATCGCCTGATCGTGTGGGTGATCGCCACCGCCATCACCATCGTATTCCTGATGTGGTACGCGGCGCGCGTGAAGAAGACGCCGGAACTGAGCCCGACCTATGCGCTGGACCTGGACAAGCGCCGCGAGCAGCCGCACGGCCTGGGCGAATTCCACGGCATGACCGGCCGTCATAAGCTGGTGCTGGCGATCTTCGTCGGTTCGCTGGTGATCATGGTGGGCGGCGTGGTCGGCTACGACTGGTACATCGACGAAATCGCCGCGCTGTTCCTGACCATGGGCATCGTCATCGGCCTGGCGGGCAGGCTCGATTCGGGCCAGATCGTCGAAGGCTTCATCCAGGGCGCGCGCGACCTGGTGGGCACGGCGCTGGTGATCGCGCTGGCGCGCGGCACCATGATACTGGCGCGCGACGCCCACATCATCGACACCATGCTGCACTCCTTGATGCCGCTGGTGCAGTCGTCCAGTCCGATCTTCGCGGCATGGAAGATGTTCGGCATCCAGACCGTGATCAACTTCTTCATCCACTCCGGCAGCGGCCAGGCCGCGCTGACCATGCCGATCATGGCGCCGCTGGCCGACCTGGTGGGCGTGACGCGGCAGACGGCGATCCTGGCGTTCCAGTTCGGCGAGTTCACCACGCCGATGATACCGACGTCGGGCATCACCGTCGGCGTGCTGGCGCTGGCCCGCATCCCGTGGATCACCTGGGCCAAGTGGATGGTGCCGCTGCAGCTGATCTACGCCGTGCTGGCGCTGGCGCTGCTGGTGCCGCCCTGCCTGATGAACTGGCAATAGACCACGGGGGGCAGAATTGCCCCCCTTGATGTTTAGCCGAGGTAGATGTCGCTCTTGAAACGCCAGGCATAGCTCTGGCTGACCTTGATCTGCTCGGCGTGCCCCCGCAGTTCCACCGTCAGGTTACCCAGTTCGTCGCGCCGCGCGCGGGCGATGGCGCGCACCGCCACCAGCGTGCCGCGGTGGATCTGCCAGAACTGGGCCGGGTCCAGCCCCTGCTGCAACTGCTTGATGGTGGTGCGCACCAGCCCCTCGTCGGTGGCGCTGACCACCCGCGTGTAGCGGCTGTCGGACTCGAAGAACAACACCTCCTCGATCGGAAAAATCTTTATGGTGTTGCCGGCGTTGGTGCTGATCCAGCGTATCCGTTCGGCCTGCGCATGGCTGCGCAGCTGACGGTCAAACTCCCCCATCATGCGCAGCAGGTCGGGCATGGCCGCCCCCGCCGCCAGCTGCCCGCGCAGGCGCTCCACGGTCTGGGTCAGGCGGCTCAGCGCGATGGGCTTGAGCAGGTAGTCGAGCGCGCCCAGGCCGAAGGCTTCGATCGCATGCGCATCGTAGGCGGTGGTGAACACCACGCGGCAGCGGCCTTCGCTGGCGCGCGCCACATCCAGCCCGCTGAGCGCCGGCATGCGGATGTCGAGAAAGGCCACGTCGGGCCGGTGCTGGGCGATAGCGGCCAGCGCTTCGCCACCGTCTTCGCATTCGGCCACGATCTCCAGCTCCGGCCACACCTGCGCCAGCAGGCGGCGCAGGTCGCCGCGCTGCAGGTCTTCATCATCGGCAATGACGGCGGTCGGCATCTAGTGGACTGTAACAATTAAAAACGGAGTATCATTATGTCCAAGGGGGACGCCATGATACTTACCGACAGTGAGCGAACGGAACTTCAACAACAGGTCTCGGCCCGTAACGTTCGGGCTGACGTCGCGCGCCGCGCGCGTTTGATTTTGTTACTGTCCGACGGATGCACATGGGCAGAGATCCAGGGAAAACTTGACTGCTGCAACGACTTCATCGACTTGTGGAGCAAACGTTTTTCTGCCGAGCGACTCGCGGGCCTTTATTCGCGCCATGCAGGGCGCGAGCGATTCAAGGTCACCGACAAGGTCGAGGCGCGTGTGCTTGCGCGGACCACGAAGCACAAGCCTGCCGATGGCTCCACGCATTGGTCGAGCCGCAAGCTCGCTGCGGAACTTGGTGACGGTATTTCGCATATGACGATTGCGCGCATCTGGGCCAAGCATGGAATCAAACCCCACCGACTCGAAGGCTACCTGTCGTCGAACGACCCTGACTTTGAAACCAAGGCGGCCGATGTGATCGGCCTCTATCTGAACCCGCCCCAGAATGCCGCCGTCTTCTGTGTTGACGAGAAGACGGCTATTCAGGCACTGAACCGTAAGGATCCGGTCTTGCCGCTGTCGCCGGGACGCGCTGAACGACATGGGTTTGAATACTACCGCCATGGGACGCTGTCCTTGTATGCCGCCTTCAATACCAAAACGGGCGAGGTGCTGGGTAAAACAGCGACCAGCCATACGTCGGCCGAGTTCGTCGCTTTCCTCACTGATATCGTTGCCAGCCAGCCCAAGCGCAAAGAAATTCACGTCATTGCCGACAACCTCTCGGCACACAAGACCAAGCTCGTTACCGCGTTCCTAGAACTGCATCCCAATGTCCATATGCATTTCACGCCAACCTACTCGTCTTGGCTAAATCAGGTCGAACTTTGGTTCGGAAAAATTGAGCGCGATGTCATAGCCCGTGGCGTCTTCACTTCCGTTTCTGACCTCAAGCGAAAGCTCATGCGCTACATCAGAAAATACAACGAGGAGCCCAAGCCGGTGAAATGGAAATACTGTGATTTAAGCAGACGCATCACTCCGGATTCGATTGTTACAGGCCACTAGGCGCCCTTTCCTGGCAAGGCCCGCAACGGCAGGGTTATGCGGGCTTCGAAGCCGCCCTGCTCCCTGGCGCTGAGCCGCAGCGCGGCCTGGTCGCCATACAAATGCTGCAGCCGTTCGCGGATATTGGTCAGCCCGATGCCGCTGCCGCTGCTGCCGCCGCCGAAGCCGACGCCATCGTCGGACACCGCCAACACCAGCTGGTCGCCGCCGTCGGCCTGGCGCCGGGTGACGCTGACGACTATCTCGACCGGCCCTTTTTTCGGTTCGATACCATGCTTGACGGCGTTTTCCACCAAGGAGATGAGCATCAGCGGCGGCACCGCGCAGCGTTGCAAGTCGTCCGGGCAGTCGACCTGGAAGGCCAGGCGCGGCAAGCGGGCATGGATCACGCCGAGATAGGCGCGCACGGCGTCCAGCTGGGCGCCCAGTTCCACCAGCAGGTGCCCGCCCTCGTTGCGGATCTGCGGGATCGTCGCGCGCAGATAGTCCACCAGGTGATCGATAATCGCCACGCCGCGCGCCGGGTCGCTGCGGATGGCGGCGCGCACGCCCGACAGGGTATTGAACAAAAAGTGCGGTTCGACCTGGCTGGCCAGCACGGACAGGCGCATCGCCACTTCGTCGCGTTCGTCCTTGTAGCGCTCCATCTGTTCCTGCAGCTGGGCGTCCTGCAGGCTCCGCCGCTGGCGCAGGTAGGCCAGCAGGTCGCCGCTCCCGCCCAGCCACAGCAACACCATCGACCACACCACCAGGTTGAGCAGGCGTTCGGACGGGTCGTTCTGCATCCGCGTGAACTGCGACAGGTAGCCGCCGGCCGCCACGCCGCACACGAGGGCCGCGACCACGCCGGCCAGCTCCCGCCGTTTCGACCAGCCGCGCTGGCACACCAGCACGGCCAGCCAGCGCCCCAACAGCAGCGCCACCACCACCATCGCCCACAAGGCGAACATGAACAGCAGACTGGACGGCGCCCCGGCCCTGGTGGGCGTCATGGCGCCGAGTATCATCAGGCAGCCGCTGAACACGACCATCGGCAACAGGAAGGAACGCACGCGGTAGGCAAACCAGGTGCGGCCGAATACCGGGTATTGCCGGGCCTTGGCCGACCATCCGGCCAGTTGCCCCGCCAGCCGGGCCGGAATCGGTTGCTCTTTCGCGCTGTTGGGTAATCCCTGCATATCCATCCTGTCCATTCGCATTGTCGGCTTACTGCACCTGCTGGCGTATCCAGTCCGTCATCGCGTCCAGCGCCGACGGCGCCAGCGTTTCCTCGATGCGGGCATATTCGTCGCCGCCGCCGGTGGCCGCGGTCTGGAACAGGTGATTCAGTTTGGGTAGCTCTTTTACCACAGCGCGCGGATTGTTGGCCAGTGCGGCGCGAATCGCGGCGAGATCGAGCGTGGCGGGCACCTGGCGATCGAGCGCGCCATTGAGTACCAGCACAGGCTGGCGCAGCGCCCGCAACGGCGGGCCCGGTTCGAGGCCGAGGAAGGTGTGGAACCACGGGCTGGTATAGCGCTTCGCGCTCGCCGCCGCCGTGCCGGGAGCGAGCAGGCCATCGCGCTCGCCCTGCTCCAGGATGGCCTGCGCCTTCAATCTGGCCTTGTCGCGGTCAGGTTCGGCCGCGATGGCGCCGAACAGCGCGCGGTTCATCGCGCGTTCCTTGTCGATGGCTTCCGCCTTGGCTCCTTCCGCCGCAGCCATCGCCGCCCGCTGTTCGACCATCAGCAGTTCGCCGCGCACGCCGGGTCCGGCCATCATGACGACGAAGCCCAGCTGCGGCTCGCGCGCCGCCACGATGGGCGCAACCAGCCCACCTTCGGAATGGCCCACGATGCCGATGCGGCGGGTGTCGATCCCGGCGCGGGTGCGCAGGAAGGCGACGGCGGCCTGCGCGTCGGCGGCGAAATCGAGGGTGGTGGCGGCCTGGTAGTCGCCGGTCGAGCCGCCGACGCCGCGCTTGTCGTAGCGCAGGACGGCGATGCCGTGGCGCGTCAGGTGGTCGGCCAGCACCAGGAAGATCTTGTGCCCGAAGATGTCCTGGTCGCGGCTATTGGGGCCGGAACCATGCACCAGCACCACCGCCGGCCAGGGGCCCGGTCCCTTGGGGACGGTCAGCGTGCCGGCCAGTTGCAGCGCGGCGCCGGCGTTGGCGAAGCGCACCTCCTCGCTGGCGTAGGGTGGCGCGGCGGCGGCGATGGCTTGTTCTTGCGGCCGCCGCGGTTGTAGTGCGGCCAGCGTGACGGCGTCGATGCGCTGCAAATTCAGCGCTTGCTTTTCCCCCTGGGTCCACGTCCCGGTCCAGGCCTTGGCCTGCTCGTCCCAGGTGGCCTGGTAGCCGGCGTTCAGGCTGCCGATGGCAAAGCTGATGTGGGTGGCGTCGGTGGCGAACTGGTCGACCTTGGCCGAGGCGCCCTGGCTAGGGCTGGCCAGCGTCGCTCCCCAAACGCCGCCGGCGTTCTTGGCGACGTTCAGGGTCACGGTCAGCACGCCGCCAATGGCGCCGCTCCACAGCCCCTGCGCATCCTCCGCGCAGGCCGGCAAGGCGGTACTCACTGCGACCACGGCCGACAGTCCGGCTACAAATTTCTTCATGATGCGCCCTTCCTGAAAACGAGAAGGCCCCACCTTAGCCCGACGCCGCGCGCCATGCGGGAGAATGCGTCCAATCAGGCACTGGCTGCCATGAACGGCCCATATCCAGTCATGGACGCGCACGATTTGACGCTAGGAAGACGCGTCAAGAAGAAATCCAGGGATAGGACTAAACTATATATATGGGATTGGACTCAGGGCGAAATCGAAGTGTTCAAGAATCGCGGCCGCCACCTCGGCAGCATCGACGATCCGTTCAAAACATCAAAGCATGGACCAACTGCTTGCGGAGTTCGGCCATCAGCTTCCGGCCGCGGCCAAGTCCGCAAGTCCAGCGGGCGCAACGGCTTTGATGAAATGGCTGAAGTCCCGCAATAACTAATTGCTGTAGATGTTGGGGAAGTAGCGCTCCATCAGCGTCGCCGGCCGGGCCGGCGGCGTGAAGCCGAACTTCTCGTACAGGCCGTGCGCGTCGCCGGTCGCCAGCGTGAAGCGGCGCAGGCCCTGCAAATCCGGATGCGCCAGCACCGCCGCCATCAGCTGCGTGCTGTAGCCGCGCCCCCGGAACTCCGGCAGCACGAACACGTCGACCAGGTTGGCGAAGGTGGCGCAATCGGTCACCACCCGCGCGAAGCCGATCTGCCGCCCGTCCAGGTAGGCGCCGAAACACAGCGAATTGTCGATCGCCCGCTCCAGCACCGGCAGCGGCATGCCGATCGCCCAGGTCGACTGCTCGCTGATAAATTGATAAATCAGCGGCACGTCCAGGTCCGCCTTGTTGGTGCTGATGTGCAGAGTCGTCATGTTTTCGATAATCAAAATACTAATGTTGACATATTTTTGAGCAGCTTGCGGTTTATAATCGTTGTCGACATCAATCACACGCACAAGCCTTCCCCACTATGACAGCACAACTTTCCAAAAAAAGCGAAGCCTGGTCGGCCCGTTTTAACGAACCCGTCTCGGACCTGGTCAAACGCTACACCGCCTCGGTCTTCTTCGACAAGCGCCTGGCCAAGGCCGACATCCAGGGCTCGCTGGCCCACGCAGAAATGCTGGCCGCGCAGGGCATCATCAGCGCCGCCGACCGCGCCGAGATCGAGCGCGGCATGGCGCAGATCTCCGCCGAGATCGAAGCCGGCCAGTTCGAATGGCTGCTGGACCTGGAAGACGTCCACCTGAATATCGAAAAGCGCCTGACCGAACTGGTAGGCGACGCCGGCAAGCGCCTGCACACCGGCCGCTCCCGCAACGACCAGGTGGCCACCGACATCCGCCTCTACGTGCGCTCCGCCATCGACGACGTGGTGCTGCTGCTGGCGGCCCTGCGCGGCGCCCTGACCGACCTGGCCGAGAAGAACGCCGACACCATCATGCCCGGCTTCACCCACATGCAGGTGGCGCAGCCGATCACCTTCGGCCACCACATGCTGGCCTATGTCGAAATGTTCGGCCGCGACGCCGAGCGCATGGCCGACTGCCGCAAGCGCGTCAACCGCCTGCCGCTGGGCGCCGCCGCGCTGGCCGGCACCACCTTCCCGATCGACCGCCTGCGCGTGGCCAGGACGCTGGGCTTCGACGACGTCTGCCACAACTCGCTGGACGCCGTCTCGGACCGCGACTTCGCCATCGAGTTCACCGCCGCCGCCTCGCTGATCATGACCCACATCTCGCGCATGTCGGAAGAACTGGTGATCTGGATGAGTCCACGCGTGGGCTTCATCGACATCGCCGACCGCTTCTGCACCGGCTCGTCGATCATGCCGCAAAAGAAAAACCCGGACGTGCCGGAACTGGCGCGCGGCAAGACCGGCCGCGTGTACGGCCACCTGATGGGCCTTCTGACCCTGATGAAGGGCCAGCCGCTGGCCTACAACAAAGACAACCAGGAAGACAAGGAACCGCTGTTCGACACCGTCGACACCGTGGTCGACACGCTGCGCATCTTCGCCGACATGGCCGGCGGCATCAGCGTCAAGCCGGAGGCGATGCGCGCCGCCGCGCTGCAGGGCTACGCCACCGCCACCGACCTGGCCGACTACCTGGTCAAGAAAGGCCTGCCGTTCCGCGACGCCCACGAAGCCGTGGCCCGCGCCGTGCGCGCCTGCGACGACCTCAAGATCGACCTGTCGGAAATGTCGCTCGAGCAGCTGCGCGCCTACTCGGCGCTGATCGACGACGACGTGTTCGCCGTGCTGACGCTGGAAGGCTCGGTCGCCGCGCGCGACCACGTCGGCGGCACCGCCCCGAACCAGGTGCGCAAGGCCATCGCCCGCGTGCGCGCACAACTGGCCCAATAACCCGCGTCGCTCCCGCGCAGGCGGGAATGACGGCTAAGCTGCCAACTCGGAGAAAACATGGCGCGCCCGACGCTCACCTATCGCAAACCGCAACCGGGGCGCGACTACTGGGTCATGGACAATATCCTGCCGAACGCGCAGGAAGTGTCCCGGCGCTGCCTGGCCCGCGAGGACTGGGAACTGGGCGCGCCGCATCGCCCCGAACCGTGGCCGGGCATGCGCAGCAAGGGCGCGCTGCTGCCGGACGAACTGGCGCAGGTGGAAGCCTGGGTCAAGAAAGTCACCGGCGCCAAGAAACTGTGGCAGGAAGCCACGCCGCAAGGCAGCACCCTCAATCACAACTACGTGCAGCTGGTGGGCGGGATCGAATCCGGTCCGCGCCCGCACACCGACTCCCTCAAACTGTGCCGCTACGCCGCCGTGATCTACCTGTCGCCCGATCCGCTGCCGGCGGCCGGCACCTCGTTCTACCGCCTGCGCTACCCGGACGGCACGCTGGGCGGCAACTACTGCAGCCCGCCGCACGCCAACCTGCGCGAGGCGCTGGGCGTGACCAGCCTGCCGCCGCAGGCCTGGCAGGAGGACCAGCGCGTCGACAACCGGTTCAACCGCATCCTGCTGTACCGCGCCAACCTGGTGCACTCGGCCAGCGGCTACTTCGGCTGCGACCACGACGACAAGCGCATGACCGCCGTGTTCTTCTGGATGGCCTGAACGCCCCTACTGGGTGACGATCTTCGATAACACCGTGAACGCCGCGCCGGTCTGGTTCTGCTCCAGCAGGATGGTCAGCTCGGTGTAGGTGCAGATCATGTTGACCAGGTTGATCTTGTCCCATGCCAGCTGCTTGAGGATGGCGTGGTAGATGCCCGGCGTGCGGCTGGTGTCCGGATTCAGGTGCAGCGTCACCGCGTTCAGGTTGTCCTGGCGCGCCAGCAGCCGCTCGCCGGCGAACACCTCCTCCACCATCGCCGTCAGCACGCGGCTGCAAATGACCATCACCTCGTTGACCCCGCGCGTGACCGTGACGAAGGCGCCGCGCATCGGCTCCGCCTTCGACAGCAACTGGCGATGGCATTCGTTGATGCTGTCCGAATAGCGGAAGGTGTATTCGGTCAGCTCGGTGCGGGTGGTCAGCTCGCCGGTCTTCTGCGCCAGCGCGAGCGGCTGGTTGCTGGCCTCCGGCAGGCGCTCGGCCACGCGCCGCAGCGCCATCACCACCGCCGCCTGGCCGACCGGCTTCCACATATCGCTCTCGAGCTGCGGCTGCAACTGGCGCGCCAGCTCCGACAGGTTGATCAAATTGCGCCGCAAGCCCTCCGTGAGGAAGGACGACTCCATGACGATGCGTTCTACTTTGGTAGCAATCGACAGCATACAAGCTCCCCTGTCCGCGCGCCGGCGGACAAAAACGATACTGAACTGCAGGCGCTGCGCCAAGCGGCGCGCCTTGGTAGGCGCCCGCGCGGCGACGCAATCCCGCTGCCGGCGCCTCGGGTGGAGGCGCGGCGGCAGTCAGGGTGCGGCAAGCGGTGGTGATTGGAGGGCGATGCTAGGCCGATGGCGGCGCCGTGGTGTGGGCGGCGCGCAGAGCGCGGGCGGAACTGACGTTATGCGTTGGGTGTGCGGTCATTATCTTCTTCCTGTGGTTCCCGTTGCGCTTGTTACCAAGGGTCGTGCCCTGCGCTTTTTATATGCCAGTCACGAACCATAATTCGAGCTGGCATCAACTAGTTTAATTCGCAATATTAGAACTCTGCAACCAAGATTTGCTGAAAATTTGGGCATAGTGTTGCGTAGCCACCGAAAATAGAGGTTGACGCCTAGTTCGTTGTTGATTTAAGACAAACCCGGCCTATCGTGCGCATTCATGCGGATTGCATCTGGTATGGAGGCTGCCGCCGGCGCGGCTTTTCCGTCCGCCGCAGTGTCTCATTTCAGACATTTTTTTCTCCCGCGACTAATTTTCCAAGTTTTTTGACTTCGTGATCTCGACAGGAATAGTGTCGCCCCTACTCGCCGTTTTAGCCGCAAAAAAACGCTGCCAGGCCAACCGCCGACGCAGCGCTGGAGACGCCGAGTTGGCCACCATCCCGGCCAAGGCCGCACCTAGCGAAAACACATAGACCACATGGAGAAGAGATGACTTTACGTAAGACCCTACTTGCCGCATCCATTGTCGCCGCACTGCCGATAATGGCTTCCAACGCAGCCCAGGCAGCGGCTCAGCTGATGTCCGCGCCAGTGGCCCAGGCCTCTCCACAAGAGAGCGCAGGACTGGTGGCCAAGCTCACCGCGTTGGACAACCAGCGCGGCCTGTCCGCCGACCATAGCTTCCGCATCGCCAGCCAGCATCCCGGCGTGGTCGGCGAGAAGATCACCCGCGCCAACCACACCTACAAGGGCCTGCGCGTATTCGGCTCGGAATCGGTGGTGGTGACCAACAGCGCCGGCGACATCATCAGCGAATCGGTGTCCGACCGCCGCGCCAAGCTCGACGCACCCGCCGCATCGCACGGCGGCCGTTCGGCCACCGTCGCCCCGGCCGACTGGACACCGACGCTGAGCGCCACCGACGCCATCGCCAAGGTGGTCAAGGCCGTCGCCCCGAGCGGCACCCACCGCTGGGCGCCGAGCGCCGAACTGCTGATCTACCCGGTGATGAAATCGGTGCGCGTGGCCTCGGCCCTGAACAAGTCCGAAGCGGCGCTCAACGCCACCGACCTGGAAGATGTGGTCGACCACTACGAGCTGGCCTACTTCGTCCAGACCCGCATGGCCGACAAGGGCAAGCTGGTCTACTTCGACACCATGGTCAGCGCCAAGACCGGCGCCGTGCTCGCCCAATGGAAAGCGCTGCAGACCGTGGTCGGCACCGGCAACAGCCAGTACAACGGCACCGTGCCGATCCAGACCTCGCTGTCGGGCAGCACCTACAAAATGCTGGACTCCACGCGCGGCACCGGCGGCGCCTACGGCGGCATGGCGATCACCAACGCCAACCACAGCTCGGCCGACAATCCCAACGCCGGCAGCATCTACACCAACACCAGCAACACCTGGGGCGACGGCCAGCAGTACATCAACGGCGGCAGCACCACCAACGCCAACGGCCAGACCGCCGCGGTCAACTCGCTGTGGGGCCTGATGAACACCTACGACGCGTTGAAAAACGTGCTGGGCTGGCAATCGCTGGACGGCAACAACACCGCCACCTACATCGCCGCCCACGTCGACAACCAGTACGACAACGCCTTCTTCGAACCAGGCTGCAAGTGCATGTACATCGGCGACGGCTCCAGCTTCTACAGCCTCGGCTCGATCGACGTGATCGGCCACGAGATGTCGCACGGCGTCACCGACGCCACCTCCAACCTGACCTACTCCGGCGAATCGGGCGGCTTGAACGAGTCGAACTCGGACATCGGCGGCGAGATGGTGGAAGCCTATGCGCGCGCAGGCGGCACCGGCAGCGTGATCCCGGCCTCCGGCAACGACTGGATGATGGGCAAGGAGATCAGCAAGTCCGGCCAGCCGCTGCGCTGGATGTACAAGCCGAGCAAGGACGGCGGCAGCCCGGACGCCTGGAGCAGCACCATCAAGAACCTCGACGTGCACTACTCCAGCGGCCCTAACAACCGCATGTTCTACTTCCTGTCGCAGGGTTCGAACGCCAGCTCGAGCAGCGACTACTACTCGAAATACCTGGTCAAGAGCCCGGCCGCGATGACCGGCATCGGCAACGACAAGGCGTTCCGCATCTGGTTCAAGGCGCTGACCACCAAGTTCACCTCCTCGACCAACTACGCCGACGCCCGCACCAAGGTGCTGGCCGCAGCGACGGAACTGTATGGCGCGGGTTCGAAGGAAGTCATCGCCGTCACGCGCGCCTATGCGGCGATCAACGTCGGCGCCGACATCGACGAAACCGGCGCCACCGGCGGCGTGTCGATCACGACCCAGCCGTCCAACGTCAGCGTGAGCGCCGGCTCCACCGCCTCGTTCAGCGTGGGCGCGAGCGGCGGCACTTCGCCTTACACCTACAAGTGGTACCGCAACGGCGCCGTCATCAGCGGCGCCACCTCGGCCACCTACTCGCTGACGGCGCAGACGGCCGACAACGGCGCGGTGTTCAACGCCGTGGTCAGCGACTCGTCGTCGCCGGTCAAGACCGCCACCTCGGGCAACGCCACGCTGACCGTCGGCTCCAGCGGCGGCAGCACCGAGCGCGTGACCAACGGCGGCTTCGAGTCCGGCGCCACCGGCTGGAGCGGCACCACCGGCGTGATCGGCAACTACAGCGGCCAGACCGCCTACGAAGGCAGCAAGTTCGCCTGGCTGGGCGGCAACGGCACCACCGCGACGGAAACCATCACCCAGGCGGTGACGATTCCTTCGACCGCGACCTCGGCCACGCTGACCTTCGCGCTGCACATCGACACCGATGAAACCGGCAGCACCGCCTACGACAAGCTGGTGGTGACGGTGAAGAACAGCGCCGGTTCGGTGCTGGGCACCCTGGCCACGTATTCGAACGCGAATGCGGCCAGCGGCTACCAGGTCCGCACCTTCAACATGAGCGCGTACAAAGGCAAGACCGTCACGCTGTCGTTCGCCATGAAGGAAGACTCGTCGCTGCAAACGTCGTTCGTGGTGGACAAGGTCAGCCTGATCACCCAGTAAGCGTGATACACAGCCCCGCCTGACCCGACGGGGCTGTTTTTGCCGGGGCGGCAATCCACCGCCGCCCCGTTTTTTTTCAGCCGAGTGTTTAAGGCAGTGCGCATGCAATGCAGTTCCATCTCCAAGTGCAGGGTGGGCCCTCCGGCCCGCAAACCATAGCGATCGACGCCGCCAGCGAGGAGGAGGCGATCCGCCAGGCGGCGCGCAACGGCTGGCGCGTGCTGGCCATCGGCAGTACCGAATCCACTGGTGCGGGGGCGCGTGCGCCCGCGCGCCTGGGCAAGCAACCCTTCCCGCTGCTGCAATTCAGCCAGGAGCTGCTGGCCCTGCTGGAAGCGGGCCTGAACCTGAGCGAAGCCACCGCCACCTTGCTCAACAAGGAAACCCGCGGCGGCGCGCGCGCCACGCTGGCCGCGATCCAGCGCTCGCTGCAACAGGGGAAAAGCTTCTCCGACACGCTGGCCGACTTCCCGGCCGTGTTTCCCGACCTGTATGTCGCCACCGTGCACGCGGCCGAGCGATCCGGCAACCTGCCGGAGGCGCTGGCGCGCTTCGTCGGCTACCAGTTGCAGTTCGACGCCATCCGCAAGAAGCTGGTCTCGGCCGCGATCTATCCCACCATGCTGCTGGTGGTGGGCACGCTGGTCACGCTGTTCTTGATGGGCTACGTGGTGCCCAAGTTCAGCGTGGTGTACGAGGGCTCGGGCCGCGAAATCCCGTGGGCCTCGCAGATGCTGCTGTCGTTCGGCCAGACGCTGGCCGCGCATCCGTGGCTGAGCGCCGGCGCGCTGGGCGGCGTGGTGCTGGGCGTGGTGTTCGGCCTGGGTAACGCTGCCATCCGCCGCAAGCTGGTGCTGGCCGTGCTGCGGCTGCCGCTGCTGTCGGCCAAGGCCGCGGAGTTCCGCCTGGCGCGCTTCTACCGCGCGCTGTCGCTGCTGCTGCACGCCGGCATACCGCTGTCGAAGGCGCTGGCGATGAGCAACGCCATGCTGCTGCCGGAGCAGCAGCTGCAACTGGTGCAAACGCGCCGCGCGGTGGAACAGGGCCTGCCGTTTTCCACCGCGCTGGAACAGAACGCGCTGGCCACGCCGGTGGCGCAGTCGCTGCTCAAGGTCGGCGAGAACACCGGCCGCCTGGGCGACATGCTGGAGCGCTCGGCCAAGTTCCACGACGAGGAGTTCGCGCGCTGGGTGGACTGGGCCTCGCGCCTGCTGGAGCCCGTCCTGATGACGCTGATCGGCGTGGTGATCGGCGGCGTGGTGGTATTGATGTACATGCCGATCTTCGAATTGGCGGGGAGTCTGTCTTGAACGCACGCGAACCGGCTGTCCTCAGCCCCGAGATGCTGCACGGCGCGCGCGCCGCGGCGATGGCCCAGGGCCGCCCGACCATGGCGCTGCTGCAGGAAACCTGCGGCCTGACGCCGGAGGAGCTGACCCGCCAGCTGGCCAACCTGTTCTGCTATCCGGCCTGGCCGATGAGCAGGCTGCAGGGCGCGCTGCCGGCCTTCGACCTGCTGTCCTACACCGACTGCGCGCAGCGCGACTGCGTGCTGCTGCGCGACGCCGGCAACAGCGGCTCGGCGCCGGTGCTGGTCATCGGCAATCCATTCGCCGAAGACACCCTGCAGTGGGCCGACTACGCCATCGGCTGCGCCTACAGCGTGGCGCTGGCCCATCCCGACGACCTGACCGCCTACCTGGTGCAGCAGGAGAGCGTGCAGCAGGCCATGCAGGACATGATGGAGGACGGCAGCCACGGCGAGCTGGCGGACCTGGACCAGACCATCGAGGACATCTCGCTGATACGCATCAGCGAAGACAGCAGCCCGGTGGTCAAGCTGGTCAACTCCACCATCTACGACGCGCTCAAGTTCCAGGCCAGCGACATCCACCTCGAGTGCGACGCCGCCAGCCTGGTGATCAAGTACCGCGTGGACGGCGTGCTGGTGCAGGCCGGCACGGTGCAGGGCCTGCAGATGGCCGAGCAGATCATCTCGCGCATCAAGGTGCTGGCGGAGCTCGACATCGCCGAGCGCCGCGTGCCGCAGGACGGCCGCTTCAAGGTGCGCGTCAAGGGCAGCGAGATCGACTTCCGCGTCTCCATCATGCCCAACATCTTCGGCGAGGACGCGGTGCTGCGCCTGCTGGACCGGCGCGCGCTGACCGAGGCCGCCGCCGCGCTGCGGCTGGAAAGCCTGGGCCTGAACGACGACGCCATCGTGCAGATCCGCCGCCTGGCCGCCAAGCCGCACGGCATGCTGCTGGTGACCGGGCCGACCGGCTCCGGCAAGACCACCACCTTGTACGCCGCCATCACCGAGATCAACACGGGCCGCGACAAGATCGTCACCATCGAAGACCCGGTGGAATACCGGCTGCCGCGCGTGCTGCAGATTCCCGTCAACGAAAAAAAGGGCCTGACCTTCGCGCGCGGGCTGCGCTCCATCCTGCGCCACGACCCGGACAAGATCATGATCGGCGAGATCCGCGACGACGAGACCGCGCAGATCGCGGTGCAGGCATCGCTGACCGGCCACCTGGTGTTCACCACCGTCCACGCCAACAACGTGTTCGACGTGGTCGGCCGCTTCCTGCACATGGGCGTGGACCCGTACAGCTTCGCGGCGGCGCTGAACGGCATCGTCGCCCAGCGGCTGCTGCGCCTGAACTGCGAGCACTGCGCGGTGGACGTGGCGCCCGATCCGCAGGACCTGGTCGACAGCGGCCTGGCCGCCGACGCCGTGCGCGACTGGCGCTTCAAGGCCGGCGGCGGCTGCGGCCATTGCCGCGGCACCGGCTACAAGGGCCGCAAGGCCGTGGCCGAGGTGCTGATACTGAACGACGCCATGCGCGAGATAATCTGCACCCGCGCGCCGGTCAGCCGCATGAAGGAGGAAGCCGCGACCATGGGCTTCCGGCTGGCGCGCAGCGCCGGGCTGGATCTGGTGCGGCTGGGAGAAACGACTTTACCGGAGCTCAATCGTGTCACTTATTGAACGTCTGTTCCCGCTCGTGCAGCGCCGCCTGCGCGTGCTGCTCGCGCCGCAGCAGCTGTTGTGCGTGGTCCGCCACGGCAGCCGGCTGGTCGACGGCAGCGCGCGGCACATCGCGGTCGATGGCGCCGGCGGCCACTGGCAGGCCGCCGTCGACGCGCTGCGCGCGCTGCTGCAGCAGCCTGACATCGCGGCGGCCAGGCTGCCGCTGGAGATCAGCCTGTCGGGCCGCTGGAGCCAGCTGGTGCTGGCGCCGTGGAGCGATGCGCTGCTGTCCGAACCGTCGGCCAGCCGCTTCCTGCAAACGCAGCTGGCGGCCCTGTACGGCGACAACGCGCGCGGCTGGAGCGTGGTCGGCGACGATGCGCCTTACGGCCACACACGCCTGGTCTGCGGCGTCGACAGCACGCTGCTGCAAGCCCTGAAGGAGGTCGCAGCCGACTGCGGCCACGCCTGCCGCGTGATCGAACCGCTGTTGGGCACCGCGCTGCGCGCGCAGGAGGCGTCGCCACCGAGACTGCTGAGCAAAGGCACAGCCGCCGCCACTGGCGCGCTGGCGCTGATCGAACCTGGCCGTATCACCATGGCGGCGCTGCGCGACCAGCGCATCGTCGCCATCCAATCGCAGCCGGCCAGCGAGGCGTGGCGGCTCGAACTGCCGCAAGCCTGGCAGCGCTGGACTTTGCGCGCGCCCGAACTGGCCGGCATCGAGCAGGTCGTCGTCACGGACCTGAGCGCGCTGCCTGCCGCGGTTGCGGCCACGCCGTCCGCGGCCGCGCTGCATCTCGTGCCCGGCGCATTGCCTTCGCGCTTCCACCTGAGCGCCAACCCGTTCGGCGAACACGCCGCCGTTGCCGTCGCCGCCACCCGGCCGTCTGCGGCATCGCCGGAGGTGGCGGCATGACGCACCTGAACTTCCTGCCGCGCGCCACACAGCCCAGCGGCTGGCGCCTTGCCATGCTGGCGATTGGCGTGTTGATGCTGCTGCCCGCCGCCGGCAACTGGATCTCGCAGCTGCAAACCGTCAAACGGTTGGAGGCGCGGCTGGACGCGCAATCGGCCGCCACCCAACCGACTCGCCTGACGCGGCCCGCGCTGGCGCCGGCGCAGCAGCACGAACAAGACCTGCAGGTGAAGGCGGTGGCCGAAGCGGTTCGCCAGCTCAACCTGCCGGTGACGCGGCTGATCAAGGCCATCGTCGCACCGGCCGATGTGCGCGTCGCCCTGCTGGCACTGGACCTCAACGGCCAGCCACCGCAGGACGGCGCCGACACCGCCGGCCCATCGGGCGCGCTGAAGATCGCCGCCGAAGCGCAGACGGCGCAAGACATGATCAACTACCTGGCCTTCCTCAACCAGCAGCCGATGTTCCGCTCCGTGTACCTGGTCAAGCACGAGATGGCGGCCGGCGCCGGCGAACGGCCCTATCATTTCCAGCTGGAGGCCGAATGGCGGCAATGAAATCCGGCGCGCTGCCCAAGCTGAAGCTTGCGCCCAACCCCGCCCCCCGGCTGGCATGGCAAACACGCCGCCTGCTGCGCCAGGCCGGTCCCGGCGCGGTGGCGGGCATCGCCTGCGCCCTGCTGGCCGTGCTGGCGCAATGGCACGCGACGCAACTCGACCAGCGCCAGACCGCGTTGACGCGCCAGCTCAACGCCGCCGCCCGCGCCGCCGCCATGCCGCACACGCCGGCGCCGACGGCGGCCGGCGGCGTCGCCGCGTTCTACGCCTACCTGCCCGCGCACGACGCCATCCCCGACCAGCTCAAGGACCTGGTGAAGGTGGCGCAGCAAAGCGGCATCGCGTTGAACAAGGCGGAGTACAAGCCCGAGCTGGACGCCAAGGCCGGCCTCCTGCGCTACCGCATCACACTGCCGGTCAAGGCGGACTATGCGAACGTGCAGGCCTTCATCATCGGCGCGCTGCAAGCGCTGCCGACACTGACGCTCGATTCGGTCGCCTTCAAGCGCGAGCAGATCGAGTCCGGCGAGATCGAAGCGCGCATCCAGTTTGTGCTGCTGGTGCGGCAGGAGGCGCGGCGATGAGAAAGCTCGTGATCGGCGCAGCCGCCGTCGCCACGCTGCTGGCCGCATGGTTCGCGCCCGACCAGGACGGCGGCGTGGTCGGCCCCGCGGCCGCCACCACGCGCGAAGCCGCGCTGGCGCCCGTGGCTGCCGTCGCGCCCCCTGCCAGCGCAACGCCGGCGGCGGACGGCATCGACCTGCAGATCCATCCACGCGTCGCCGACGACGAGATGGGCAACGTCTTCGCCAAACAAAGCTGGGCGCCGGAGACACCGAAAAAGATCATGATGGACCAGGCACAGGCCCAGCAAACTGCGCAACAAGCCGGCGCCTCTTCCGGCCCGCCTGCCCTGCCCTTCCAGTTCATGGGCCGCTTCACGGACGAAGGCAAGACCGCCTACTTCCTGCAAATCGACGGCCAGAACGTGGTCGCCCGTCCCGGCGAAAAAGTCAACGACAGCTACCTGCTCGACAGCGTCAGCGACAACACGATGAACTTCATCTACCTGCCGCTCAATCAGAAACAAACCTTAGTCGTAGGGGACACCAATTGAAATCGACCGCCCACCGCCTGCACATCCTGGCCGTCACGCTGCTGCTAAGCGCCTGCGCTGGCAGCCAGACCTTCAAGGAAGGCAACGCCCTGCTGGACGCGGGCCAGATCGACCAGGGCCTGGCCAAGCTGGAACAGGCCTCGCGCGACGATCCGCACAACGCCGAGTACCGCATCGTGCTGCTGAACCGCCGGCTCAAGCTGGTCAACGCCATGAACGGCCAGGGCGACATGCTGCGCGCGAAAGGCATGGCCGCCGAAGCCGGCGCGATGTACGACCGCGCGCTGGCGCTGGACCCGGCCAACCAGGTGGCGCGCCAGGGCAAGGCGGCGCTGGAGCAGGACCAGCGCCAGCAAAAAGTGACGGGCGAGGTGGAAGCGCTGGTGCAGCGCGGCGGCGACGCCAATCTGGCGCAGGCGCAGGAGCTGCTGCGCCCCCTGCTGGTGGAGCGCCCCAACCAGCGCGAGCTGCTGCGCCTCAAGACCCTCGTCAGCGACGCCCGGACCCGCCTGCGGCCGGCCAGCGGACGACTGGCCATGGCCTACCGCAAGCCGGTCACGCTGGAGTTCCGCGACGCGCCGATACGCGCCGTGTTCGATTTCATCAGCAAGGTATCGGGCCTGAACTTCGTGTTCGACCGCGACGTCGATCCCAACCTGCGCGCCACCATCTCGGTGCGCGACACCAGCATCGAGGAAGCCATCGGCATGCTGCTGAGCGCCAACCAGCTGGAACAGAGCGTCACCGGCGAGCGCTCCATCACCATCTACCCCAACAATCCGCAGAAGCAGAAGGACTACCAGCAGCTGCTGGTGCGCAGCTTCTTCCTGGCGAACTCCGACGTCAAAACAGTGGCGTTCTCGCTCAAGACGCTGCTCAAGGCGCGCGACATCGTCACCGATGAGCGCATCGGCTCCATCATCATGCGCGACACGCCGGAAATGATACGCATGGCCGAACGCATCATCGCCGTGCAGGACGTGGCCGATCCCGAGGTGATGCTGGAGGTGGAAGTGCTGGAAGTGAAGCGCTCGCGCATCCAGGAGCTGGGCATACGCTGGCCCGACACCGTCGGCCTGACCCTGCTGGGCAGCGGCCAGTACGGCGCGCTGACCGTGGGCGACCTGCGCAAGATCACCGGCAGCAGCATCGGCGTGGGCCTCGGCGCCGTCACCATCAACGCCAACAAGAACGACACCGACAGCAATATCCTGGCCAATCCGCGCATCCGCGTGCGCAACAAGGACAAGGCCAAGGTGCTGATCGGCGACCGCGTGCCGGTGATTACCGTCACCACCAACAACGGCGTCAGCTCGGACAGCGTCAACTACGTGGACGTGGGCCTGAAGCTGGAAGTGGAGCCGAACATATATCTCGACGATGAAGTGGCGATCAAGATCAACCTGGAGGTCAGCAGCGTGGTCAAGGAGATCATCAGCAAATCCGGCACCCAGGCCTACCAGATCGGCACCCGCAGCGCCGCCACCGTGCTGCGCCTGAAGGACGGCGAGACGCAGGTGCTGGCGGGCCTGATCAGCGACGAGGACCGCACCACCGCCAACAAGGTTCCCGGCGTGGGCGAGCTGCCGGTGCTGAGCCGCCTGTTCGGCACTCAGAAGGACGATTCCACCCGCAGCGAGATCGTGCTGTCGATTACGCCGCGCGTGCTGCGCTCGATCCGCCGGCCTGAGTTGTCGGCGGCGGAGTTCAACTCCGGGACCGAATCCGATATCGGCGGCCGCAGCCAGTTGGGCAGCACGCTGGCGTCCGTGCCCGATACGGCGGCGGACATGGCGCCCACGCCACGCGACGCCGCGCCGGCCCTGGCGCCGGCCGGCAGTTCGGGCATGACCGGCGGCGACACTCCGCCGGCGCCGCCGGCCAAGCCCGAACCGGTCAACCCCGTTCCCCACACGCCGCCGAAGAAAGGCCAATAGCCATGCGGCGCAAGGCTCAACGCGGCTTCACCTTCATCGAGTTGATGATTACGCTGTCCATCCTCGCCACGCTGGCGATGGTGGCGGCGCCGATGGCGCAGGTGGCGCTGCAGCGCGAGAAGGAGCATCAGCTGCGCGCCGCGCTGATCGAGATCCGCGAGGCTATCGACGCCTACAAGCGCGCCGCCGACAACGGCCGCATCAAGCTGGCGATGGGCGAATCCGGCTATCCGAAAAAGCTGGAGGACCTGGTCGCCGGCGTGCCGGACCAGCGCAGCCCGCGCAAGCAGAACATGTACTTCCTGCGCCGCATACCGCGCGACCCGTTCGCGCCTGCCGACGGCAACGGCAACGGCTTCGCCAGCAGCGCCGCCGGCGGCGGCTGGGCCGTTCGCTGCTACGCCTCGCCGCCGGACAATCCTTCCGAAGGCGAGGACGTATTCGACATCAGTTCCCGCTCCGCCATCATGGGGCTGAACGGCATCCCCCTCAAACAATGGTGACGCCATGAAGCGCAACAAGGGATTCACACTGGTCGAACTGCTGGTGGTGCTGGCGATCATTTCGCTGCTGCTCACCATCGCGCTGCCGCGCTATTTCAGCTCGGTCGACAAATCGAAGGAGGTTGCGTTGCGGGAGAACCTGCAGGTGCTCCGCAGCGGCATCGACAAATACTACGCCGACCGCGGCGAGTACCCGGCGGCGCTGGCGGACCTGGTCACGCAGCGCTACTTCCGCAAGGTGCCGCTGGACCCGGTGACGGAATCGGCCACTACCTGGCAGCTGCTGCCATCGGCCGACGCCGACAAGCCAGGCGTGGCCGACATCCGCAGCGGCGCCAAAGGAAAGACCCGCGATGGCATCCCGTTCGAACAGCTCTAGGCGGCAAGGCGGCTTCGCCTATCTGTGGACGCTGATGCTGGTGGCCTTCATGGGTGTCGGCCTGACCATCGCCGCCGACCTGTATGCGACCGCCATGCGGCGAGACAAGGAGCGCGAGCTGCTGTTCATCGGCCACGAGTTCCGCCACGCGCTGGAGGCCTACAACAAGGCCAATGGCGCCGGCCAGTATCCGCTGACGCTGGAGGAACTGCTGAAAGACCCGCGCTTCCCCAACGCCAGGCGCCACCTGCGCCGGCTGTACAACGACCCGATCACCGGCAAGCCCGATTGGGCGCTGGTGCTGCAACAGGGCCGCATCGTCGGCATCCGCTCGAGGTCCACCAAACGGCCCATCAAGCAGGACAACTTCGACGACGACGACGCCGGCCTGGCTAAAAAGCCGCGCTACGCCGACTGGATATTCGCCTATCCCTACGACCTGTTCATCGTACCGCAGAATGCGGCGGCCAAACGCTGACTGGTTGCGAATTTGTTGATATGGGACAGAACCCCCAAGCCATCGACGATCTAGCGTGATTCATCCGCCACGCGGAATCGGCGACATCATTCGATGCCAGCTGGAACGGTCGAACTTGGGAGGATGAGATGATCCTGCGTACACACCTGCTAACCGCCGCCACCGCCGTCGCCGCCGCGACCGCGCTGATGGCCGCCACCGCGACGCTCGCGGCAGACCGACTGATGGCCCCTCCGGTCAACACGCTCACGCCGCAGGACAGCTCCGGCCTGGTCGCGCAACTGGCGGCGATGGACGCCGCGCGCGGCATCGCGCCCGACCTGAGCTTCCGCATCAGCAGCCTGCATCCGGGCGTGGTCGGACAAAAGATCGTCCGCGCCCAGCATACCTACAAAGGCTTGCGGGTGTTCGGTTCGGAGTCGGTGGTGGTCACCAACGCCGCCGGCCAGATCGTCAGCGTTTCGACCGCCGACCGGCGCGGCCAGCTGGCCACCGGCCTGGCGCCGGCCTCCATCAGCGACATGGTGCCGACGCTGAGCGCCAACGACGCCATTACCGTGGCCTCCAACTCCATCGCGCCGCGCGGCAGCAACCGCTGGCCGCCCAGCGCCGAACTGCTGATCTACCCGGTCATGAAAACGGTGCGCCTGTCGTCGGCGGTGGACAAGCCGGAGTCCGAGCTCAATGCGCTGGATGTGGAAGAGATGGTGGACAGCTACCAGCTGGCCTACTACGTCAAGCTGCGCATGGCGGAAGACGGCAAGCCGGTCTACTACGACACCGTCGTCAACGCCAGGACCGGCGCCATCATCGCGCAGTGGCAGGCGCTGAAAACAGCGGTCGGCACCGGCAACAGCCAGTACAACGGTGTGGTGCCGATCAACACCACGCTGTCCGGCGCCAGCTATCAGATGCTGGACGACTCGCGCGGCGTCGGCGGGAAATTCGGCGGCATGGCGATCACCAACGCCAATCACAGCTCGGCCAACAATCCCGATCCCGGCAGCATCTACACCAACAGCAGCAACACCTGGGGCGACGGCAAGCAGTACATCAACGGCGGCAGCACCATCAACGCCAACGGCCAGACCGCCGCCGTCAACGCGCTGTGGGGCCTGATGAACACCTACGACGCCAACAAGAACGCGCTGGGCTGGCATTCGCTGGACGGGAACAACACCGCCACCTACATCGCCTCCCACGTCGACACCTCCTACGACAACGCCTTCTACGACGACAGCTGCAAGTGCATGTACATCGGCGACGGCGACAGCTTCTACAGCCTGGGATCCATCGACGTGATCGGCCACGAGATGTCGCACGGCGTGACCGCGTCGACCTCGGACCTGACCTACTCCGGCGAATCGGGCGGCTTGAACGAATCGAATTCCGACATCGGCGGCGAAATGGTGGAAGCCTACGCGCGCGCGGGCGGCACCGGCGCCGTGATACCGGCCGCCGGCAACGACTGGATGATGGGCAAGGAGATCAGCAAGACCGGCCAGCCGCTGCGCTGGATGTACAAGCCGGGCAAGGACGGCCAAAGTCCCGACGCATGGAGCAGCACCATCAAATACCTGGACGTGCACTACTCCAGCGGACCGAATAACCGCATGTACTACTTCCTGTCGCAGGGCTCCAGCAGCGATCCCGCGTCCGACTACTACAGCAAATACCTGGTGAAGAGCCCCGCCGCGATGACGGGCGTGGGCAACGACAAAGCCTACCGGATCTGGTTCAAGGCTAACACCACCAAGTTCACCTCGTCGACCAACTACGCCGACGCGCGCGCCAAGGTGCTCGCTTCGGCGCAGGAGCTGTACGGCGCAGGATCGAAAGAGGCCATCGCCGTGCAGCGCGCCTACGCGGCGATCAACGTCGGCGCCGACATCGACGAAGGCGGCACGTCCGGCGGCGGGGATACCGAGCGCGTGACCAACGGCGGCTTCGAGAACGGCGCCGCTGGATGGCACGGCAGCACCGGCGTGATCGGCAGCTTCGCCGACCAGCCGGCGTACGAAGGCACGCGCTACGCCTGGTTGGGCGGCAACGGCTTCTACGCGATCGAAACGCTGACCCAGTCTGTGTCGATACCGTCGAACGCCACGTCGGCGATGCTGAGCTTTGCGCTGCATATCGACACCGATGAAACCAAGCCCACCGTTTACGACCGGCTGGTCGTCACCGTTCGGAACAGAACAGGGGCCGTGCTGCGCACGCTGGCCACCTGGTCCAACCTCGACGCCGCCGACGGCTACAAGGTCCGCAGCTACGACCTGGCCGCACTCAAGGGCCAGACGGTGACGCTGTCGTTCGCCATGCGGGAGGACCGCTCCAAGCAGACCTCCTTCGTGCTCGATAAAGTCAGCCTGATAACGAAGTAATCAGCGCAGGCTGACGAACACCGGGTTCGAATAGAACCACAGGCTGCGGTAATTGCGGTCGTTGATGTCGTTGAAGCGCGCGGTGTTGTCGGTGGTGCCGGTGCGCTGGTCCGCCAGCGGTTCGCCGTCCTGGGTCAGGCCGGCGACATCGGCGCCCAGGTTGGCGCCGCGCATGCGGTAGTACTGGTTCTTGCTGGCGTTGGTGGCCGGCGACTTGAAGTGGCGGAAATCGTCGATGGTGTAGCTGCCCTTGTTGCGCGACGGGTGATTGACCACGGCGTAGCGGGTGTCGGGGTAGTTGTCCTTCAACCAGCAGCTGGCCTTCAGCGCGTCGTCGGCGGTGGCGTTGTAGCGGGTGGTTCCATACTTGGCCTTCCAGGCGGCGACATCGGCCGCATCGAACAGCGCCGCGTCACGGGTGGTGAACAGGTACTCGAATTCCTTCATGCCCTTAGTTCAACTTGTCGGCGTAGGTGCCGGCCGCCTGCAAGGCCTGCACGCGCGGGAGCTCATAGCGCTCGACGCCGAGCGACAGCGGAATCGCCGCCGGCAGCGGCGCTCAGCAGGATGGCAACGGCGGTCGGAATCAGCAATTGGCGTGGACGAATATGGGAGGCAAGCGACATGATGGCGGGTCCTGAAAGTGGATGCGGAATTCGGCACACTGGCATTGGCGTATTACCTGCCTGTGACCTGGCGGCGGGGGCAAAACTGTTATGATCCCCGGCTGGCGCAGACAAAGATCCGCGCGGTCACGCAAATCAATTCAGGGATATAAAAATGACTATTGGCGGAAAAACCATAGAAGAGGCCTTGGCTTCGCTGTCCGACATGACCGCAGGCGCGGTCCCCATCGGCAAGGACGAACACCTCCAGCGCCTGGCGCGCGCGCAGGCATACATGCGCGACCAGGGCATCGCGGCGATCTACGTCAACGCCGGTTCCAACATGACCTACTTCACCGGCACCAAGTGGCACGCCAGCGAGCGCATGGTCGGCGCCATCCTGCCGGCCAGCGGCGCGGTGGAGTACATCGCCCCCGCCTTCGAAGAGAGCACGCTAAAGGACTTCATGCTGGTCGAGGGGAACGTCAATACGTGGCATGAACATGAGAGCCCGTACCAGCTGTTCGTCGACACGCTCAAGCGCATGGGCATCGCGCCAGCGGCCGCGGGCGGCGTTGCGCCGCGCGTCGGCATCTGCGAGAGCGCCGCTTTCTTCATCTACGACGGCATCCGTCCGCTGGCCGAGGGCTACGCATTGGAAAACGCCGGCAAGGTCACTGCCCACTGCCGCACCCGCAAGTCCGCCAACGAGATCGCGCTGATGCAGCGCGCCAAGGACATGACCTTGGCCGTGCACGTGGCCACCGCCAGCATGCTGCGCGAGGGGATCACCACCGTTGAAGTGGAGGAGTTCATCAACCGCGCGCACCGCAAGGTCGGCGCCTCCGGTTCCTACTTCGTGATCGTGCTGTTCGGCGAGGCGACCGCCTATCCGCATGGTGTGAGCTATGTGCAAACGTTGCAAGCTGGCGACACTGTGCTGATCGACACAGGCTGCAAACTGCACAACTACATTTCCGACATCACGCGCACCTATGTGTACGGCGAAATCAGCGCGCGTCAGCGTTCGGTGTGGAACAGCGAAAAGGCGGCGCAGGTGGCGGCCTTCAACGCGGCGCAGCTGGGGGTGCCGTGCGAGCAGGTGGACATGGCCGCGCGCCGTTCGCTGGAGGCCGACGGCTTCGGTCCCGGCTACAAGCTGCCAGGCCTGCCGCACCGCACCGGCCACGGCATCGGCCTCGATATCCACGAGTGGCCGTATCTGGTCGGCGGCGACAAGACGCCGCTGGACGTGGGCATGTGCTTCTCGAACGAGCCGATGATCTGCATCCCCGGCGAATTCGGCGTGCGCCACGAGGACCACTTCTACATGACGGAGAACGGCCCGAAGTGGTTCACCGAACCGGCACACAGCATCGACGATCCGTTCGGCCTGCGCAAGTAAGCGTTATGCCTGCATGCGCTTGAGCCGGTTGTAGAAGTACAGCGGCGCGGTGACATGCAGCACGCCATCGGCGGGACGGATCACGATGCGGTTGGAATCCCAGCGCATCCAGCGCGGGGTTTTGTAGTTGAAGATGCGTCCCTCGTCGGATTCTCCGGCAGGGACAAAACCGAACTGCTGCACACGGCCGACGAAGGCCGCCTCTCCCGCCGCATTCACGGTACCGCGCACCGGAAGGCACATCAGCAGTGCGGGCAATTGCCCCATGCACGCACCGACCAGTGCTCCGCGCACGATCGCGCTCGGCACCCAGTAGCCGGCAAACACGGCGACGGCCAGGAATCCCGCGATTAAACAGCCCCACACCATCCAGTCGCGCGCGCTGAGCAGCGGGTTGAAGCCTATCGATTGTTTGTGAAAAGTCCGGGCCATGTCCGCCGCCTTGTCGTTACAAAATAGCGAACATTTTGCCTCGCCGCGCCGGGAAAAGCCAGCCCTCCCCGGCGCGGTGCTGGCATCACTTGTGTTTCATCACAAGCGTCAGGATGTCGTAGCTGGCCACCAGTTCGTCGTTCTGGTTGGTCACCTGCACGTCCCACGCGACCACGCCCTGGCCGACGCCCTTGTCGTCGGTGCGGTTGCGGTCCACTTTGCGCTTGCAGGTCAGGCGCGCGCGGATGGTGTCGCCGATGGCCACCGGCGTGATGAAGCGCAGGTTGTCCAGGCCGTAGTTGGCCAGCACCGGGCCAGGCGCGGGCGAGACAAACAGCCCCGCTGCCGCCGACAGCACGAAGTAGCCGTGCGCGATGCGCTTGCCGAACTGCGTGTCCCTGGCGGCGATGTCGTCGAAGTGCATGTAGAAGTAGTCGCCGGAGACGCCGCCGAAGTTGACGATGTCCGCCTCGGTCACGGTGCGGCGGTGCGTCAGCAGCGAGTCGCCCATCTTCAGGTCTTCGAAATAGCGGCGGAACGGATGGACTTCGCTTTCCTGCACCTTGGCGCCGCGCACGTATTCGCCGGTGACGGCGGCCAGCATGGTCGGCGAGCCTTGCACCGCGGCGCGTTGCAGGAAGTGGCGCACGGCGCGGATGCCACCCAGTTCTTCGCCGCCGCCGGCGCGGCCAGGGCCGCCGTGCTTCAGCTGCGGCAGCGGCGAGCCGTGGCCGGTCGAATCGACCGACGCTTCGCGTTCCAGGATCAGCACGCGGCCGTGCGAGGCGGCCGCCATCGGCACCGCGTAGGCGGCGATGGCGGGCTCCTTGGTCACCAGCGTGGAGACCAGCGAGCCCTTGCCGCGCGCGGCCAGCGCCAGCGCCTCGTCGATGCCGTTGTAGCTGATGATGGTGCTGACCGGGCCGAAGGCTTCGATGTCGTGGACCGCGTCATTGCGCATGCCGTCGCGGCACAGCAGCAGCGTCGGCGAGAAGAAGCAGCCGTTGGCGACGCCGTCGCCGATCAGTTTGAAGCCGTCGCGTTCACTGAACAGCACCTCGTTGCCGCGCGCGAGCAGCTCGACGCGCTCGGCGACGTCGCGCTGCTGGTCCTTGGAAGCCAGCGCGCCCATGCGCACGCCCTCCACCGACGGATCGCCGATGCTGACCTTTGCCAGGCGCTCGCGCAGGCGCGTGCCGACCGCGTCCACCATATTTATCGGCACGATGATGCGGCGGATGGCGGTACATTTCTGGCCGGCCTTGCCGGTCATCTCGCGCGCCACTTCCTTGACGAACAGGTCGAACTCGACGTCGTCCGGCGTGACGTCCGGCGCCAGGATGGCGCAGTTGAGCGAATCAGCTTCGGCGGTGAAAGGCACCGAGTTGGCGATCAGGTTGCGGTTGGTGCGCAGCTTGGCGGCGGTATCGGCCGAGCCGGTGAAGGTGACGACGTCGGCGCCGCCCAGGCGGTCCAGCAGGTCGCCGGTGCTGCCGATCACCAGTTGCAGCGCGCCTTCCGGCAGCAGGCCGGAATCGTTCATCATGCGCACCAGCGCTTCGGTCAGGTAGCTGGTCGCACTAGCAGGCTTGCCGATGCACGGCATGGCGGCCAGGAAGCTGGGCGCGAACTTCTCCAGCAAGCCCCAGATCGGGAAGTTGAAGGCGTTGATGTGCACCGCCAGGCCGCCGCGCGGCACCAGGATGTGGGTGCCGGAGAAGCCGCCGTTCTTACCCAGCGCCATGGCCGGGCCTTCGTGCAGCACGTTCGACGACGGCAGCTCGCGGCTGCCCATGCTGGCGTAGGCGAACAGCGTGCCGGTGCCGCCTTCGATGTCGACCCAGCTGTCGGCGCGGGTGGCGCCGGTCAGGTGCGAGATCGCGTACAGTTCTTCCTTGCGGCTGGCCAGGTACAGCGCCAGCGCCTTCAGGCGCGCGGCGCGCTGCTGGAAGTCCATCTTCATCAGCGCCGGCACGCCGGTCTTGCGGGCGTAGGTGACGGCTTCGTCGAAGTCGATCTTCTCGGCGTGGGTATGGTAGATCAGCGCGTTGTTCAAGGCGCTGTGCAGCGGTGCGGACGCTTCGGCGCCGATCCATCGGCCGCCGATCCAGCTTTGCAGGGTTGATGCCATGTTTGTCTCTCCGTTGATTATGCTTGGGCGTTTTTGTGCAGGTGCAGCGGCAGCGAGCTTTCCCACTCGACGCGCTTGCGGTCCGGTTCCACTGCGCTCAGCGCTTCCACTTCGCGCATGGTGTTCATGGAGCGCACCGCCAGTTCCTGGTACTGGCCGGTGCCCTCGGTCTTCCATTTGATCTCATCGTCGCGCAGTTCGCGCGCCACCTTGGCCGGCGTGCCGACCACCAGGCTGCGCGGCGGCACCTGCATGCCGGCGCGGACGAAGCTCATCGCGGCGACGATGCTGTCGGCGCCGATGACGGCGTTGTCCATCACCACGCTGTTCATGCCGACCAGCGCGTTGCGGCCGATGCGGCAGCCGTGCAGCACGGCGCCGTGGCCAATATGGCCGTCGCGTTCGACCACCGTGTCGGCGCCGGGGAAGCCGTGCATGACGCAGGTGTCTTGCAGGTTGGCGCCATCCTCCAGGATCAGGCGGCCGAAGTCGCCGCGCAGCGCGGCCAGCGGGCCGACGTAGCAGCGCGGGCCGACGATGACGTCGCCGATCAGCACCGCGCTGGGATGCACGTAGGCGGTCGGGTGGACCACCGGGGTGACGCCATTGATTTCGTAAACCTTGACCATCTTCGTTCCTCGTCGGAGTCATTCCCGCGCAGGCGGGAATCCATACTCAGCATGGGCTCCCGCGTGCGCGGGAGGTCGTTGCTCTGGCGGAGCAACGACGCTACACGCGTTCGATCACCAGCGCGATGCCCTGCCCGACGCCGATGCACATGGTGCACAGCGCGTAGCGGCCGCCGGTGCGTTCCAGCTGGTTCAGCGCCGCCAAGACCAGCCGCGCGCCGGATGCGCCCAGCGGGTGGCCGATGGCGATGGCGCCGCCGTTCGGGTTGACGTGCGCCGCGTCGTCGGCCAGGCCGAGATCGCGCGTGACGGCCAGGCCCTGCGCCGCAAAGGCCTCGTTCAATTCGATGACGTCCATCTGTTCGATGGTCAGGCCAACCTGCGCCAGCACCTTCTTCGACGCCGGCGACGGGCCAAAGCCCATGATGCGCGGCGCCAGGCCGGCGGTCGCCATGCCCAGCACGCGGGCGCGCTTGCGCAGGCCGTACTGCTCGGCGGCGGCGGCCGACGCCAGCAAAATCGCGCAAGCCCCGTCGTTGACGCCGGAGGCGTTACCGGCCGTGACGCTGCCATCCGGCTTGACCACGCCTTTCAGCTTGGACAGCATCTCGACCGTGGTATCCGGGCGCGGATGCTCGTCGGTGTCGACGATCTTCGGATCGCCTTTTTTCTGTACCAGCGTGACCGGCACGATTTCGTCCTTGAACACGCCGGCCGCGTGGGCGGCGGCCCAGCGCTGCTGGCTGCGCACCGCGAACGCATCCTGGTCGGCGCGGCTGATGCCGAATTCCCGGGCGACGTTTTCGGCCGTCTCCGGCATGCTGTCGATGCCGTACTTGGCCTTCATCAGCGGGTTGACGAAGCGCCAGCCGATGGTGGTGTCCTCGATCTTGGCGGCGCGCGAGAACGCGCTGTCGGCCTTGCCCATGACGAAAGGCGCGCGCGTCATGCTTTCGACGCCGCCGGCGATCACCAGCTGCGCTTCGCCGGCCTTGATGGAGCGCGCGGCGATGCCGACCGCGTCCAGGCTGGAGCCGCACAGGCGGTTGATGGTGTTGGCGGGGACATCGACCGGCAGGCCGGCCAGCAGCGCGGCCATGCGGCCAACGTTGCGGTTGTCCTCGCCGGCGCCGTTGGCGCAGCCGTAGTAGACGTCATCGACCTTGGACCAATCCACGCCCGGATTGCGGGCAATCAGCGCGGCGATGGGCAGCGCGGCCAGGTCGTCGGCGCGCACGCCGCCGAGGGCGCCGCCGTAGCGGCCGAATGGGGTGCGGATGGCGTCACAGATATATGCAGAAAAATCGGCGTCGTTCACGTAATCTCCTTAAGTTTTTGGGCGCTGGTCGACCACGCGGCGGGCCTTGCCCGTCAATGTGCGCTCGATGCCGTTGGGGGCCAGCAGGCGCACCTTGGTGGTGACGCCGACATAGGTTTTGATGTGGTGCTCAAGCTCGCGCGCCAACGCTTCGGTCTCGCCGGCGGCGACGCCCGGCCGCAGCTCGGCCAGCACGTCCAGTTTGTCGAGGTGGCCGTCGCGGCTGATCACCAGCTGGTATTGCGGCGCCAGTTTCGGCATCTTGAGTATCAGTTCTTCGATCTGCGACGGGAACACGTTCACGCCGCGGATGATCAGCATGTCGTCCGAGCGGCCGGTGATCTTGCCGATGCGGCGCATCGAGCGCGAAGTGGCCGGCAGCAGCCGCGTGAGGTCGCGCGTGCGGTAGCGGATGATGGGCAGCGCTTCCTTGCTCAGCGAGGTGAATACCAGCTCGCCCTCCTCGCCGTCCGGCAGCACCTCGCCGGTTTCGGGGTCGATGATCTCGGGGTAGAAATGGTCTTCCCAGATCACCGGGCCGTCCTTGCTCTCGATGCACTCGCTGGCGACGCCGGGGCCCATCACTTCGGACAGGCCGTAGATGTCCACCGCGTCGATGCCGGCGCGTTGTTCGATCTCCCTGCGCATGGCGTCGGTCCACGGTTCGGCGCCGAAGATGCCCACCTTGAGCGAGCTGGCGGCGGGGTCAAGTCCCTGGCGCTGGAACTCCTCGATGATGTTCAACATGTACGACGGCGTGACCATGATGATGGACGGCTTGAAGTCCTCGATCAGCTGCACCTGCTTTTCGGTCTGGCCGCCGGACATCGGGATCACCGTGCAGCCCAGCCGCTCGGCGCCGTAGTGGGCACCCAGGCCGCCGGTGAACAGGCCGTAGCCGTAGGAGATGTGCACCATGTCGCCGCGCCGTCCGCCGGCGGCGCGGATCGAACGCGCCACCACGTTGGCCCAGGTGTCGATGTCGTTCTGCGTGTAGCCGACCACGGTCGGCTTGCCGGTGGTGCCGCTGGAGGCGTGCACGCGCACCACCTGCTCCTGCGGCACGGCGAACATGCCGAACGGGTAGTTGTCGCGCAATTCCTTCTTGCCGGTGAACGGGAACTTGGCCAGGTCGGCCAGCGTGTGCAGGTCGCCTGGATGGACGCCGGCGGCGTCGAACGCGGCGCGGTAGTGCGCGACGTTGTCGTAGGCGTGCTTGAGCGACCACTTCATGCGCTCCAGTTGCAGCGCTTGCAGCTCGTCCTTGCTGGCGCGTTCGATCGGCTCCAGATCGGACGGCGCGGGGATGCGTTGAACCATCGGTGTCTCCTCGTTACTCGGCGTGCTGCGGCAGGATATGACCGCTGACCCGGTGCGACTTGCCCCGGAACAGCGCGACGGTGCGGCCGTCCTGGTTGGTGACCTTGACGTCGTAGACGCCGCTCTTGCCGGCCAGCGCCTGCTCGGTGGCGTCGGCGGTCAGCACGTCGTGCAGGCGGGCGGGCGCAAGGTAGTCGATGGTGCAGGCCGCGCCCACCGTGGTCAGGTTGTGGCTATTGCAGGCGAAGGCGAAGGCGCTGTCGGCCAGCGCGAAAATGAAGCCGCCGTGGCAGCTGCCATGGCCGTTCAACATGTCGGCGCGCACCGGCATCGACATGCGGGCGTGACCGGGCGCGATGGCGTCGATCTTCATGCCCAGTCCCTGCGAGGCCGGGTCGCTCTCGAACATGGCGGCGCCGACGGCTTGCGCCAGCGCCTGCGCTTCTTCGACGTTGAGCGCGGAGGCCAGCATGGCGGTCCTAGTCATGGAAGCGCCCTCCCGCTGCCTGCTTGCGGCGCAGCAGCGGCGACACGCGGTAGCGGTCCTCGCCGTAGCCTGCGGCCAGGTTGGACAGAACGGCGACGATCTGGCCGATGCCCACCGCATCCGCCCAGGCCAGCGGGCCGCGTGGATAGTTGACGCCCTTCTGCATGGCGATGTCCGCCGCCGACGCGCTGCAGACGCCCTGGTTGACAGCGTCCGCCGCCTCGTTGGCCAGCATGGCGACGGTGCGCATGACGGCCAGGCCGGGCACGTCGTCCAGCCGCGTGACGGTGAAGCCGGCCGCCTGGAACAGGCCCACCACGGCGTTGAAGGCCGCCGGCGAGCACTGGTCCGCGCAGCTGACGGCGATGCGCTTGGCGGTGGCGTAGTCCAGCGCCAGGTCGAACAGCACCGTGTCCGGATGATGGCTGTCGTGCGCGCGCTGGGTGGCGCTGCGACCGTCGGTCAGGTAGATGGCCGCGCCGTTGCAGTGGAACGCCGGCGCGTCGTCGGTGCCGGCCACGTGGTTGCGCACTTCCGGCGTCTTGCGGTGCGAGATGTTGATGCCGGAAGCGCGCAGGCGGGCCGCCAGCGCGTCGCACACCGCACCGCCGATCGCATGCGATGGGCCGACCGCAGCACCCGGCTCGATGGTGTAGCTGGCGAAGTCCGGCTTCGGCTGCGCGGCCTCCGCCTGCGGCTGCGGCATGGCGGGGGCGGCGTCGCCATAGTGGTAGAAGCCGCGGCCCGATTTGCGGCCGAGGAAGCCGGCGTTGACCATCTCCTGCTGCAGCACCGACGGCGTAAAGCGCGGATCGTTGAAGTAGGCGTTGAACACCGATTGCGTGACCGAGAAATTGACGTCGTGGCCGATCAGGTCCATCAGCTCGAAGGGGCCCATGCGGAAGCCGCCGCAATCGCGCATGACGGCGTCGATGGTGGCGGCGTCGGCGGCCTGCTCGTTCAGCAGGCGCCAGCCTTCGGCGTAGAACGGACGCGCCACGCGGTTGACGATGAAGCCCGGCGTGGACTTGGCGTGCACCGGCTGCTTGCCCCACGCGGCGGCGGTGTCGACCACGGTTTGCGCGACGGCGGCGTCGGTGGCCAGGCCGCTGATCACTTCGACCAGCGCCATCAAGGGCACCGGATTGAAGAAGTGCATGCCGACCAGCCGCGCCGGCACGCGCAGCTTGGCGGCGATGGCGGTGACCGAGATCGACGAGGTGTTGGTGGCCAGGATGCAGTCGTCGGCCACGATGGTTTCCAGCTCGGCGAACAGGCCGCGCTTGACGTCGAGGTTTTCGACGATGGCCTCGACCACCAGCGCGGAGCCGGCGATGTCGTTGAGCGTGATGGCCGCCTGCACGCGGGCGATGGCCGCGGCGCAGTCGACGGCGCTCATGCGCTCCTTGGCCACCAGCTTGTTCAGCGCGGCGGCGATGTCGGACATGGCCTTGGCCACGGCTTCCGGCCGGGTGTCGAACAGCTTGACGGTGTAGCCGGCGACGGCCGCCACCTGCGCGATGCCGGCGCCCATGGCGCCGCTGCCGATGACGGCGACCGCGCGGTCGGTATGAAGTGCTGCCATCTTATTTCCCCTTGAATTGCGGCGCGCGCTTTTCCATGAAGGCGGCCACGCCCTCGCGGTAGTCGTCGCTGCGACCCAGTTCGCTCATCATTTCGCATTCCAGCGCCAGCTGCTGCTGCAGAGAATTGTGCGGGCTGCAATGCAAGGCTTGTTTGGTGAAGGCCAGGCCCTTGGTCGGCGCGGTGGCGAAGTGGCGCGCCATCGCCTGCGTTTCCGCGGCCAGCTCGTCGTCCGGCACGGCCTTCCAGATCAGGCCCCAGGACTCGGCTTTTTCGGCGCTGAGCTTATCGCCCAGCATGGCCAGGCCCATGGCGCGCGCGCTGCCGATCAGGCGTGGCAGGAAGTAGGTGCCGCCGGTGTCGGGGATCAGTCCCAGTTTGCAGAACACTTCGACGAAGGACGCCGATTTGGCGGCCAGCACGATGTCGCAGGCCAGCGCGATGTTGGCGCCGGCGCCGGCGGCCACGCCGTTGACGGCGCAGATCACCGGCATCGGCAAGGCGCGCAGCGCCAGCACCAGCGGCGCGTAGTTCTTCTCCACCGAGTCGCCCAGGTCGACAGATTTGAAACCCTGAGCGCCCGGCTCCACCGAACGGTCCGACAGGTCCTGGCCGGCGCAGAAGCCGCGGCCGGCGCCGGTCAGCACGAACACGCGCACGCTCTTGTCGTGGCTGACCTTGTGCATGGCGTGGCGCACTTCCTCGTGCATGGCCTGGGTGAAGCTGTTGAGCTTATCGGGGCGGTTCAGCGTCAGCGTGGCGACGCCGTCGGTGATGTCGAAGAGGATGTTCTCGTAGTTCATGGCGTCTCCGGTGGGATGTTTTTTTATTCGGCCTGGTCGAAGTCGATAACGACCTTGTCGGTGATGGGGAAGCTCTGGCAGCTCAGCACATAGCCGCGCGCGATCTCGTAGTCTTCCAGCGCGTAGTTGACGTCCATGTCCACTTTACCTTCGAGCAGCTTGCAGCGGCAGGTGGAGCACACGCCGCCCTTGCAGGAGTAGCGCATGTCGATGCCGGCCTTGAGGCCCGCGTCGAGCAGCGATTCTTTGTCCTGGTCCATGGTGAAGCTGGTGGCGTTGCCGTCCAGGATAACCGTGACTTCGGTTTCGTGGCGGCCCGCTTGCGGGTCGATGGCGCGCGGCTTGTGCTGGTGCTTGGGGATGCTGGCGGCGAACAGCTCGATCTTGATCTGCGACTTCGGCATGCCGGCTTCCTGCAGCGCTTCCGAGACGCCGAGCATCATGTCTTCCGGGCCGCAGATGAAGGCGACGTCGATGTCTTCCGCCCGCACCCAGTGCTTGAGGAACTGCGCCGCCTTCTCCTTGGTGATGCGGCCGTTGAACAGTTCGATGTCCTGCTGCTCGCGGCTCATCACGTAGGCCAGCTTGAGGCGCTCCATGTAGGTGTCCTTCAGGTCGGACAGCTCGTCCTTGAAGATCACCGACGACGAGGCGCGGTTGCCGTAGAAGAGCGTGAAGCGGCTGTGCGGCTCGGCCGCCAGCGTGGTCTTGATGATCGACAGGATGGGCGTGATGCCGCTGCCGGCGGCGAAGGCCAGGTAGTGCTTGCGGTTGGCGGCGTCCAGCGGCACGTTGAAGTGGCCCATCGGCGGCATCACGTCGAGCGTGATGCCGGGCTTGATGGTGTCGTTGGCCCAGCTGGAGAACAGCCCGCCCTGGGTGCGCTTGATGGCCACGCGCAGCGCGCCCTCCTGCACGGCGGAGCAGATCGAGTACGAGCGGCGCACGTCTTCGTCGCCGATCTGGGTGCGCAGAGTCAGGTGCTGGCCTTGCTGGAACTTGAAGCTGTCCTGCAGCTCGGGCGGCACGGCGAAGGTGACGGCGATGGTGTCGCGCGTTTCATTGCGCACTTGCGAGACGGTCAGCGGGTGGAATTTGCTCATGATCTTTTTAGTGGCACTTGAAGTAGTCGAAGGGCTCGCGGCAGTCCAGGCATTTGTACAAGGCCTTGCAGGGCGTGGAGCCGAACTGGCTGGTGATTTCGGTGTGCTGCGAACCGCAGTTGGGACAGGCCACCGTCAGGCGCGGCTGCGCGCGGCGCGAGATGGCGGCGCCGGCATGCAGGCCGCTGATGTCGATCACCTGCTGCGCCGGCGGGGCGATGCCGTAGCCTTTCAGCTTGGCCTTGCCCTCGTCGCTCATCCAGTCGGTGGTCCAGGCGGGCGACAGCTGGTTTTGCAGGCGCACGTCTTGCAGGCCGTGGGCGCGCAGGGCCTCGGTGATGGCGTCGGCGATCACCTGCATCGCCGGGCAGCCGGAATAGGTCGGCGTGATGGTGACGGTGCAGGCGCCGTCGGCGGCCAGCTGCACGTCGCGCACGATGCCCAGGTCGACGATCGAGATGACCGGGATTTCGGGGTCGGAGACCTCGGAGAGCCAGGCCCAGATTTGCTCGGCATGGACCGGTACGGCGTCCCGGCCCGCTTTCGCGGGAGTGACGGTCTCGGAGGTGGTGGTCATCGCGGGCCTCTTACCAGGTGGCGCCGGGATAGGCGCGCTGCAGGAACTGCATCTCGGCCAGGATGTAGCCCAGGTGCTCGCTGTGGCGGCCTTGCTTGCCGCCGCTTTGCATCCAGGCGTCGGCCGGCGGCATGCTCAGCGTCGCTTCGCCCAGGATCTCGGCCACGTGCGCCAGCCATTGCGCGCGCAGGTCGGCTGCGGCCGGGGCCGCGCCGTCGGCCACCATCGCTTCATCGATGGCGTCGTAGGCGAATACTTCGCCGCTGTACATCCACAGTTCGTTGACCGCCGCTTGCGTCTTGGCGTGGCTGACGTCCGTGCCGTCGCCCAGGCGCACGACAAGATCGCCGCTGCGGCGCAGGTGGTAGGTCACTTCCTTCAGCGATTTCCCGGCGATGGCGGCGATGCGGGTGTCGCTGCTGCGCGTCAGGCCGACGATCAGGAAGTAGTGCCAGCAATCGAAGAAGAACTGGCGCACCATGGTGTCGGCGTAGTTGCCGTTCGGTTGCTCCAGCAGCAGGCAGTTCTTGAAGTCGTGGGCGTCGCGGTGGTAGGCCAGCTTGTCCTCGTCGCGGCCGGCGCCTTCCAGTTCGCCCGCGTACTCGTACCACAGGCGGGTCTGGCCCAGCAGGTCCAGCGCGACGTTGGTCAGCGCCATGTCCTCTTCCAGCGCCGGGCCCTTGCCGCACAGCTGCGACAGCTGCTGGCTCAGGATCAGGGCGTTGTCGCCCAGGCGCAGCAAATAATTTACCTTGTTTTGCACGATGGACTCCGCTTACAGGTTCTTGACTTCTTCCGGCATCGGGAAGAAGGTCGGGTGGCGGTACACCTTGCTGTTGGACGGTTCGAACAGCGCACCCTTGTCGCCAGGGCTGCTGGCGACGATATCGGCCGCGCGCACCACCCAGATGCTGACGCCTTCATTGCGGCGGGTGTAGACATCGCGCGCGTTGTTGACCGCCATTTCGGCGTCCGGCGCGTGCAGGCTGCCGACGTGCTTGTGCGCCAGCCCGTGCTGGCTGCGGATGAAGACTTCCCACAGTGGCCATTCTTTGCTCATATCATCTCCTTATCGTTCCCGCGCAGGCGGGAATCCATGCTGATTGGGTGTCGCACGCGGCCTATGGATTCCCGCGTGCGCGGGAATGACCCGCTAGGCCGCCGCTTTGGCGGTGGCGTGTTTGTCGGCGTGGGCGACCAGCGCATCGCGGAACCAGGCGCCGTCTTCCCAAGCCTTGACGCGGGTGCGCAGGCGCTCGCGGTTGCACGGGCCGTTGCCCTTCAAGACGTTGTGGAATTCGCTCCAGTCGATGGCGCCGAATTCGTAGTGGCCCGTCTCGGCGTTGAATTTCAGGTCGGGGTCGGGCACGGTCAAGCCCAGGTACTCGGCTTGCGGCACGGTCTGGTCGACCATGCGCTGGCGCAGTTCGTCATTTGAAAATAGCTTGATCCGCCACTGCGCCGACTGCGCGCTGTTGACCGATTCCGCGTCGGACGGGCCGAACATCATCAGCGACGGCCACCACCAGCGGTTGAGCGCATCCTGCGCCATCGCCTTCTGTTCCGGCGTGCCTTTGGCCAGCGCCATCATGATGTCGTAGCCCTGGCGCGCGTGGAACGATTCTTCCTTGCAGACGCGGATCATGGCGCGCGCATACGGGCCGTAGGAGCAGCGGCACAGCGGGATCTGGTTGATGATGGCCGAGCCGTCGACCAGCCAGCCGATCGCGCCCATGTCGGCCCACGACAGCGTCGGGTAGTTGAAGATGCTGGAGTACTTGGCCTTGCCGGAATGCAGCGCGGCGAGCAGCTCGTCGCGCGACACGCCCAGCGTCTCGGCGGCGCTGTACAGGTACAGGCCGTGGCCGGCCTCGTCCTGGATCTTGGCCAGCAGGATGGATTTGCGTTTCAGCGTGGGCGCGCGGGTCACCCAGTTCCCCTCGGGCAGCTGGCCGACGATTTCCGAGTGCGCGTGCTGGGAAATCTGCCGGATCAGGGTCTTGCGGTAGGCGTCCGGCATCCAGTCCTTGGCCTCGATCTTGACGCCGTCGTCGATGCGGGCCTGGAAGGCGCGCTCGTCGGCGGCCATGTCGTCCGCCGTGCGGACCGTGCTCAGGCCCGTCTCCACCATTTGTGCATACATCGCTGTCTCCTCATCGCTGATGGCCAATAATACGATACATATTTTGGTTTGACTACGCTTTTCTTGACTCAGATCACAAATCAGTATCCCATCGGCAACGACGGTGAAATAAATGCTGCGCCGATGGTCAGGCAAAGTAAACTCTTGTTTGTGTGTATAGAAAGAGATGCCTGCCCATGACTTGCAACGACTGGATAACCGGATTTTTGGCCAGCGACCCGCCGCGCTCGAAATCGCTGGTGGTGACCATCTTCGGCGACGCCATCGTGCCGCACGGCGGCATGGTGTGGCTGGGCAGCCTGATCGAGCTGCTGGCGCCGTTCGGCGTCAACGACCGGCTGCTGCGCACCTCGGTGTTCCGGCTGGCGCAGGAGGGCTGGCTGGGCGCGCAGCGCGACGGCCGCCGCAGTTCCTACGCGATCACGCCGCCGGCGATGGCGCGCTTTGTGCACGCCTACCGCCGCATCTACGCGCCGCTCAATGTGCACTGGGACGGCAGCTGGACCCTGATCCTCAACGGCGACGGCGCGCTCAACGCGGCCGAGCGCAGCACGGTGCGCAAGGAGTTGCTGTGGGAAGGCTATAGCGTGATCGCGCCCGGCATCATGGGTCATCCGGCGGCCGACGGTCCGGCGCTCGACGAGCTGCTCAAGCGGCTGGGGGTGGCGGGCAAGCTGTTCGTGGTGCAGGGCAAGGCCATGCGCCAGGTCAGCGGCCGCGCCTTGAGCGACCTGGTGGCCGACGGCTGGGACCTGAGCGGCGTGGCCCAGGGCTACCAGCAATTCATCGCCCAGTTCGAGCCGCTGCTGGCGGCGGTGCAGGCGGCCGAGGCCGAAGGAGGACTGGCGCCACAGCAAGCCTACGTGGTGCGCACCTTGCTGATCCACGCCTACCGCCGGGTGCAGCTGCACGATCCGCAACTGCCGGTCGAGCTGCTGCCGACGCCGTGGCCGGGCGCGCTGGCCTATGAGCTGACGCGCGCCATCTACCAGGCCGTCTACGCCGCTGCCGAGCAGCACATCGACGCCACGCTGCGCCGCGAGGACGTCCAAGCCCCCGCCGCCGAGCCGGCCTTCTTCGACCGCTTCGGCGGCCTGGCCTAGGACTTGGCCCCGGACCCTGTATCATGTCGCCACTGCGCCACCAGCGCAAACAAACTTCTTACATAGAATTTACCGGGATTCAGCCATGTCTATCAAAATCAGCCAGCAATTCGACGCCGGCGCCATCGAGGTCCTGCGTGCCGACGATCCGGCCGCCATCGACCTGAACATCCGCAAGGACTCGCACGCGGACATCACCCAATGGTTTTATTTCCGCGTGCAGGGCGCGCAGAACACGCCGCTGGCGCTGCGCTTCCTGAACGCCGGCAGCGCCGCCTATCCGGACGGCTGGAAGGACTACCAGGCCGTCGCCAGCTACGACCGCGACAACTGGTTCCGCGTGCCGACCACCTATGACGGCAGCGTCATGACCATCAACCACACGCCGGAATACGACAGCGTCTACTACGCCTATTTCGAGCCGTACTCGTGGGAACGCCACCTGTCGCTGCTGGACAACGCGCAACTGTCGCCGCTGGTCAAGCTGGTCGACCTGGGCAGCACCATCGACGGCCGCGACCTGAACATGCTGGTCATCGGCGATCCGGAAGCGGAGCAAAAGGTCTGGGTCATCGCCCGCCAGCATCCGGGCGAGACGATGGCCGAGTGGTTCGTCGAAGGCATGGTCGAGGCGCTGCTGGACCCGGCCAACCCGTTCGGCCGCCAGTGCCTGAAGGAAGCCGTGTTCTATGTGGTGCCGAACATGAACCCGGACGGCTCGGTGCGCGGCAACCTGCGCACCAACGCCGCCGGCGCCAACCTGAACCGCGAATGGCTGAACCCGACCATGGAACGCAGCCCGGAAGTGTTCCTGGTCAAGAACAAGATGCTGGAAATCGGCTGCGACCTGTGCCTGGACATCCACGGCGACGAAGGCCTGCCTTACGTGTTCGTGGCGGGCAGCGAGTCGCTGCCGACCTTCACGCCGGACCAGGAAGAAGCGCAGCAATACTTCATCGACAATTTCCTGATCGCCAGCCCGGACTTCCAGGACGATTACGGCTACGGCGAAACGCCGTACACCGACGAAACCCTGACCATGGGCTCGCCGCATATCACCCACGCCTTCGGCTGCCTGTCGCTGACCTTGGAAATGCCGTTCAAGGACAACGCCAACGATCCGGACCCGGACACCGGCTGGAACGGCGCCCGCAGCGCCGAACTGGGCAAGTCGGTGTTGCAGCCGGTGCTGCAATCGCTGCTGGCACAACAGTAAGCTGAACCCATCCCGGCGGCGCGACAAGGTCGCCGCCGCAGTTGCTGGACGCCGGCACCACCTTCCCCGGCCTGATCGACCTGGCCGCGTCGGCAGGCTGGTCGCTTGCGGGCTGCCGTCAAGCGCGCACTGCAAGCGGGAATAGGCGGCGATCAGCCGCCGGCCACCACCATGTTTTCGATCAGGATGGAGCCGGTCTGCTTGGTGCCGCGCACCAGCACGTCGGCGCCGACGGCGACGATCTGCGCCAGCATGTCCTTCATGTTGCCGGCGATGGTGATCTCCTCCACCGGATACTGGATCACGCCGTTCTCGACCCAGTAGCCGGACGCGCCGCGCGAATAATCGCCCGTCACATAGTTGGTGCCCTGGCCCATCAGCTCGGTCACCAGCAGGCCGGTGCCCATCTTGCGCAGCATGGCGGCGAAGTCGTCGCCCTTCCTGGTCAGCGTCGAGGTCAGCGACAGGTTGTGCGAACCGCCGGCGTTGCCGGTGGTGGTCATGCCCAGCTTGCGGGCCGAATAGGTCGACAGGAAATAGCCCTGCACCACGCCATCCTTGACCACGTCGCGCTTGACGGTGCGCACGCCCTCCTCGTCGAACGGGGCCGAGCCGACGCCGCCGACCACGTGCGGATCTTCCTTGATCTGGATATGTTTCGGCAGCACCTGCTTGCCCAGCGAGTCGAGCAGAAAGCTGGACTTGCGGTACAGCGCGCCGCCCGAGGTCGCCTGCACGAAGGCGCCCAGCAGGCCGGCCGCCAGCGGCGCCTCGAACAGCACCGGGCAGGTGCGGGTGTCGATGGTGCGCGCGTTCAGGCGCGCCAGCGCGCGCTCGGCCGCGTAACGGCCGATCGCCTCCGGCGCCGACATTTTCTTCGCGTCGCGCACCGAGGTGTACCAGTCGTCGCGCTGCATCTTCGAGCCCTTGCCGGCGATCATCGCCACCGACAAGGTGTGGCGCGAATAAGGATAGCCGCCGATGAAGCCGCGCGAGTTGGCCGCCACGAAGTGCGACTGCTGCACGTGCACGCCGGCGCCTTCCGAATTGGTCACGCGCGGATCGACGTCGAAGCCGGCCGCCTCGGCGCGCTGCGCCAAGGTCACCGCGTCGGCGGTCGAGATATCCCACGGATAGAACAGCTTCAGGTCGCGCGGCGCCAGTTCCAGCTGGTCGGCGTCGGCCAGGCCGGCGCAGTCGTCGTCGGCGGTGAAGCGGGCGATGTTGTAGGCCGCCTCCACCGTCGCCTTCAGCGCGGCGGGCGAAAAGTCCGAGGTGCTGGCGTTGCCGCGGCGCTGGCCGATGAACACCGTCACCCCCATGCCCTTGTCCTTGTTTTGCTCGATGGTCTCGATTTTGCTCTTGCGTACCGACACCGACAAGCCGCTGCCTTCGCTGATTTCGACGGCGCAATCGGTGCCGCCCTGCTCCTTGGCGAACGCCAGCACATCGCGTGCGAGCTGCTTCAACTGGTCCTGGGTGTGGGTAAAATGGGTATCGCTCATGGGCTGTAATCTTCGGGTGGCCACTAAAACAGGTATCATAGCAGTCGTTTACAGTTTACAGGTGCGGCCACGTGCCGAACCGAAAGTTAATATTATGGTAAATCCCAACCGCGGAGCCGTCGGCTTCAGCTCCACCGAATTCGAACAAGAATACGAACGCCCGTCCAAGACCGAGCTTAAACGCCAGTCGGACGCCCTGCAGAAGATGGGAGAAACCCTGGTCGAAGCCCCGCGCGACCGCGTCAAGCGGGTGCCGATGCCGGAGGACGTGCTGGAAGCCATCCTGGCCTGCCAGCAGATCACCAATCACGAGGGCCGCCGCCGCCAGATGCAGTACGTCGGCAAGAAGATGCGCACCCTGGACGAGGCCGAAGTGGCCGTGATCCAGCAAACCATCGACAGCTGGAAGGGCGCCTCCAAGTCGGAGACGGCCGCCATGCACGCGCTGGAACGCCGCCGCGACAAGCTGCTGGTCGACGACAAGGCGCTGACCGTGCTGCTGGAAGAGAACCCGGAGCTGGACGTGCAGCACCTGCGCACCCTGATCCGCAACGCCCGCAAGGAACAGGCCGAGAACAAGCCGCCGAAAGCCTTCCGCGAAATCTTCCAGATCCTCAAGCAGATCGAGTCCAAAAAGGGCAAGGCCGCCGCCGAGACTGACGACCAAGACAGCGAGTCCGATGACGAGTAATGCCGACACCCTGGTGATCGGCCTGGTGTCGGTCTCCGACCGCGCCAGCGGCGGCGTCTACCAGGACCTGGGCCTGCCGGCCCTGCAAGACTGGCTGGCGCGCGCCCTGACCACGCCCTACCGAGTTGAAACCCGCCTGATCGCCGACGAACGCGCGCAAATCGAAGCCACGCTGACCGAACTGGTCGACGTCGCCCGCTGCCACCTGGTGCTGACCACCGGCGGCACCGGCCCGGCGCGGCGCGACGTCACGCCCGAGGCGACTTTATCCATCGGCACCAAGGAGATGCCCGGCTTCGGCGAGCAAATGCGCCAGATCAGCCTGCACTTCGTGCCGACCGCGATCCTGTCGCGCCAAACCGCCGTGATCCGCGAAATCGTCGATCACGCCGCGCTGGTGCTGAACCTGCCCGGCCAGCCCAAGGCCATCGCCGAAACGCTGGGCGGCCTGAAGGACGCGGCCGGCGCCGTGCTGGTGGGCGGCATCTTTGCCGCCGTGCCCTACTGCGTCGACCTGATCGGCGGTCCCTATATGGAAACCGACCCGGCCGTGTGCCAGGCCTTCCGCCCCAAATCCGCGCTACGCCCCCAACCTTGAGGACGCCCATGAGCACCCTGCTGCAAACCATCGAAAAAGAAACCGGCGCCAACCCGAGCGTGGCCATCATCTGGATGCACGGCCTGGGCGCCGACGCCAACGACTTCGTGCCCATGGTGCACGAGCTCGACCTGCGCGGCCTGCCGGCGATCCGCTTCATCTTCCCCAACGCCGACACCATGCCGGTGACCATCAACAACGGCTACGTGATGCGGGCCTGGTACGACATCGTCGCCAGCGACCTGGGCCGCCAGGAAGACGAAGCCGGCCTGCGCGCCTCGCAAGCCAAGGTGGAGGCGCTGATCGAGCGTGAAAAGGCGCGCGGCATCCCGGCCGGGCGCATCATCCTGGCCGGCTTCTCGCAGGGCTGCGCGATGACGCTGCAGACCGGCATGCGCCTGCAGGAAAAGCTGGCCGGCCTGATGTGTTTGTCGGGCTATGTGCCGATCGCCGCCAAGGCCGCCGCCGAGCACACGGCAGCCAGCCTGGCCACGCCGATCTTCATGGTGCACGGCCGCATGGACCCGGTGATCCCGCTGGCCCGCGCCGAACAGTCACGCGACCTGCTCCAGCAACTGGGCTACAGCGTCGAATGGCACGACTACCCGATGCAGCACTCGCTGTGCCAGGAAGAAGTGGACCACATCAGCGCCTGGCTGAAAAACGTGCTGGCCTGATCCTCCCATCGCCGCAGGAACTACACAGTGCCTGCGGCCTCTCTCATATGCGTAAAATTGATGGCATCGCCGCCACCGGTCACCGCCACCACATATAAGTCCAGATCGTCAGTCAATAGCAAGACATCCGTTCGCACCAACGTCGTCAAACCGGAGTCCGTTAATCCCAACTTCGCAAACACCGCCGCGTCTATTTGCGCGCCATCAACCACGCATGGCTGGAACGAGGCTGGCGTGTCGAGACAAAACAACGGATGTAACTGAAGCGACAATTCAGTCCGCCGGCTACCGGTGACAATTTGCCGTGCCAAATTGCTGGTTTCAGCCAATACATGTTGTGTTGTCAGTATGCGCTGAAAGCGCGCCAGAAACTGTATCAGCAGCGTCGCATCATCGCGCCCATATTTTTCCAACCGCTTGCTTCCTATCGATGCGGGCTGGTATCTCCCAAAAAGATAGAGGAGCAAAACATTGGTATCGACCAAGACACCCCGAGCGGCGTGCTTACCCACCAGCGCCAGCAGCGATTGCTCGAGTCCGGCCATCATTGCACCAAACGGATGTCCATCTTAACGAAATCTGCCGTTCCCGCATCGATAAACACTGTCTTGTAGACGCGATTTTCAAGTACCGGCGGCGGCAAATAGATCGAATTCAAATTATTTGAAGTGTTGGGAATGACTGATTTTTGCCGGTGAAAGCCCAGAGTAACAGCCCATAGGTCCCGCCCACCCTGATTCACTTTCTCGATCTCCTCCAGGGCCAACGCTTTCGGAGGATCATCAGCATACAATTCAAGCAAGCAATTCTTGGCAGCCTTGACCGCTTCCTTGACGCCTATCGTGTCCATGCCGATCTCCTTTCGATATGCACTTAGTATAGCGGACGACAGAGGGAGAAATAGCCGGTGCTGGATCTTACGAAGGGCCGCCAGGCAAATCAGGCAGCGGCGCGGCCGGCGAGGCCGGCACCGCCGTCTGCGCGGCGTTCATCACCATCGCCAGGAAGGTGTAGTAGCCGTTGATGCCCATCAGGTCCACCACCCCGTGCTCGCCGAAGGCCGCCAGCGCCGCCGCGTAGGTGGCGTCGTCGACCCGCTGCCGCTGGTGCAGCTGGATGCAGAAATCGTGCACCAGCGCCTCGTCGGCCGCCATGCCGTCCGGCCGCCGCTGCGCCGCCACCGCCGCCACCACCCCGTCTGAAACGCCGTACTGGCGCGCGATCGGTTCGTGGATCGCCCACTCCACCTGCTGGCTCCACTGGCGCGCCGTCACCAGGATCGCCAGCTCCGTCAGCCGCGTGCCGATCGCGCTGCGGTAGCGCAGGTACTCGCCCATGCGCTGCGCCGCCGCCATCAGCTCCGGGCTGCGGATCAGCGGCACAAACGGCCCGTACAAGGCCCCGCGCGGGCCGTCGATCACGGCCTGCGCCGCCACCTGCTGGGCCGCGCTCATGTCGGCAAACGGTATGGCTCCCAAACGGTCGGTCATCGCTGTCACTCCTGCTGGCGTCCTGGTCAATTATTCGCCCATGGTGCGGGATAGATCAACAGAACACAAGCCGATCGCGGCTATCGTCTGCTCTTCGTCACCCTGACCGAAAGGACGCCATGAGCCACATCATCCACCGCAACCTGCGCCGCGCGCCGCCGCTGGCCGTCGGCGCCGCCGGCCTGACCGTGCGCGACAGCCAGGGCCGCAGCTATCTCGACGCCAGTGGCGGCGCCGCCGTCTCCTCGCTGGGCCACGCCCATCCCGACGTGCTGGCCGCCATGCACGCCCAGATCGACCGCAACGCCTACGCCCACACCGCCTTCTTCAGCTGCGACGCCGCCGAGGAACTGGCCAGCCGCCTGGCCAACGACGCCCCCGGCGACCTCGACCACGTCTACCTGGTGTCGGGCGGTTCGGAAGCGATGGAGACCGCCCTCAAGCTGGCGCGCCAGTACTGGGTCGAAGCCGGACAGCCGCAGCGCGGCCTGTTCATCGCCCGCCGCCAGAGCTACCACGGCAACACGCTGGGCGCGCTGGCCATCGGCGGCAACGAATGGCGCCGCCGCCCGTTCCAGCCGCTGCTGATGGCGGTGCCGCGCGTCGCCCCCTGCTACGAATACCGCGACCGAGCCGACGGCCAGAGCAGCGAGGACTACACCGCCGCCCTGCTGGCCGAGGTGGAGGCGACCATCGTCGAACACGGCCCCGAGCACATCATCGGCTTCGTCGCCGAGACGGTGGTCGGCGCCACCGCCGGCGCGGTGCCGCCCACGCCCGGCTACTTCCGCGGCGTGCGCAAGCTGTGCGACCAGCACGGCATCCTGCTGATCCTCGATGAAGTCATGTGCGGCATGGGCCGCACCGGCACGCTGTACGCGTTCGAACAGGAGGGCGTGCTGCCGGACCTGGTGGTGCTGGGCAAGGGCCTGGGCGCCGGCTACCAGCCGATCGGCGCGGTGCTGGCGCGCCAGCATGTGCTGCGGCGCCTGCGCGAGGGCAGCGGCGCCTTCCAGCACGGCCACACCTACATGGGGCACCCGGTGGCCGCCGCCGCCGCGCTGGCGGTGCAGAAGGTGATCCAGAGGGATAGTTTGCTGGGCGCCGTCACGGTGCGCGGCGCCGCCTTCCGCCGCATGCTGCGCGAGGCGTTCGGCGACCATCCGCACGTGGGCGACATCCGCGGGCGCGGCATGCTGCTGGCATTGGAGCTGGTGCGCGACCGCGGCAGCAAGCAACCCTTCGATCCGGCCTGCCAGCTGCACGCGGCGGTCAAGCAGCAGGCCATGGCGCTCGGCTTGATGGTGTACCCGATGGGCGGCACCATCGACGGCCGGCGCGGCGACCATATCCTGCTGGCGCCGCCGTTCATCGCCACCGAGGCCGAGCTGGCGGAGATCACCGGCCGGCTGGCCGACGCCCTGGCGCGGGCGCTGGCCGGCGCGACCTGCCCCCCCACCACCTGGAGAGGGGTCTGACCCCGAACGGGGTCGGCCCCCGCGGCGGCGCGCCGTGCGGGGTTAGCGCGCCGTCCAGGCGACGACGTCCTGCTGCTGCTCGCCCAGTCCGGCGATGCCCAGCCGCAGGACGTCGCCCTTCTTGAGGAAGCGCTGCGGCTTGCGGCCCTGGCCCACGCCCGGCGGCGTGCCGGTGGCGATCACGTCGCCCGGCTCCAGCGTCATGAACTTCGACAGGTAGCTGACGATCTGCGCCACCGAGAAGATCATGGTGTCGGTGCAGCCGGTCTGCATGCGCTTGCCGTTCAGTTCCAGGTACAGGTCCAGCTGCTGCACGTCGTAGATGTCTTCCTGCGTCACCAGCCACGGGCCGACCGGGCCGAAGGTGTCGCAGCCCTTGCCCTTGTCCCATTGCGGGCCGCGCTCCAGCTGGAACGAGCGCTCCGACAGGTCGTTGACCACGCAATAGCCGGCCACGTACTTCAGCGCGTCCTGCTCGCTGACGTACTGCGCGCGCGTGCCGATCACCACGCCCAGTTCCACTTCCCAGTCGGTCTTCTTCGAACCTTGCGGCAGCATCACCGGATCGTCCGGGCCGGACAGGCAGGAAATCGCCTTCATGAAGACGATCGGCTCCTTCGGGACCGGCATGCCCGCTTCGGCCGCGTGGTCCGAATAATTGAGGCCGATGCCGATGAATTTGCCCACGCGCGCGAGCGGCACGCCGTAGCGTGGATTGCCGCGCACCAGCGGCAGCGAGGCTTGCGGGATCTTCTCCAGCTTGCGCAGCGCCTTCGGCGCCAGCTGCGCCGCGTCGATGTCGGCAATCACGCCGGACAGGTCGCGCAGCTTGCCTTCGTCATCGATCAGGCCTGGTTTCTCTTTGCCGGGACGGCCGTAACGAACGAGTCTCATAGGGGTTCCTAGGTTAAAACAGGGGGGCAATGTCTGTGCCGATGCCCGCCATTCTAACCGTAGCGCCCTTGCCGCAGCCATTTGTTGGCGATGATCTTGGTGCCGCTGACCACCGGCGCGCCGCCGTGCAAGGTCTGCTTGTCCGGCTGGTGGTTGTCGTCGGTATTGAGGAACCACAGCGCGTTGCCCTTCTTCGGATACACCTCCAGTCCCAGGCCGGGGAACACCGTGCCGCCTCCCTGCTCGACGTCGCTCAGGTACAGGATGAAGGTGGCCAGCCGCTGGCCGCCGCGCGCCAGGTGGCTGCGATGGCCGCTGCTGTCCGGGTCCAGCCAGTCGTAGTGCGGCCGGTATTCCTGGGTCACGCCGTACTTCTGCAGCTGGAACGGCTCGCCGCATTCGGGCGGCCAGTGCGCCAGCGCCGCCAGCCGCCGCTCGATGCGCTCGGCCACCTCGGCCTCGCCGCGCTGGATGAAGGCCATCTCGCTGGTACGGCCCTCGTGCACCACGCTGGCGCCGTCGGCCTCGCCGGTGACGGTGGAGCGGGTGTAGCGGGTGCCGCAATGGGCGACGATGGCGTCGCACTCCTCGTCGCTGAGCACATTCCCCAGCAGGATGATCTGCGGCTGCTTCAGCACGAACAGCACCTCCACCGTGCGGTCCGGCGCGGCGACCAGGTTGCGTTCCAGATCGATGTAGGGCATCTGCTGCGGCGCCACGAACGCGCTGGCCTGCGGCGCCGGCGCGTGGTCGGCCGCCGCGCGCAGCGCCAGCGCCTCGTCGATGGCGGCGCGCGCCACCGCCATGCTGTGCTGGCCGGAGGCCGCCATGCTGTTGGCCATGTCCAGCGGATTGCAGGCGCGCGCCAGGTTTTGCATGATCCAGTCCTGCCATGCGGCCGGCAGGGAGACAAAGACGGTGGGTGCAGTAGTCATCGCGCGATCGGTGGGCTGGTTGCCGGGCTGCCGGATTGGTGATCGATTTTACCGGATTGCGCGCCCGCGCCCCAGCGCCGGCGCGCGAATAACAACAGTCCGCGCAGCTGCAGCAGCACCAGCACCGCGAACGCCACCTGGTAGGCCTGCGCCGGATAGTGCCGCAGGAAGTCCGGCCGCCAGCAGCCGACCACCAGCCCGAAGCCCGCCTGCACCGCGAACGCGCCCAGGAAGATCAGCAGGTTGAGGCAGGTCGCGCCGCGCCCGGTCAGCGCGGCCGGCAGGCTTTGCGCGACGATCGCATACTCGATGCCGGTCACCGTGCCCACCAGCGTGAAGAGCACCGACAGCAGCTGGTAGCTGGGCGCCCAGTTGCACACAAAGCCCAGCTGCACCGCGATGAACAGCGCCACCCCGGCCGCCGCCACGCTGACCGGCGCCACGCCGCGCCGCCCGGCCCACTCGGTGAGCATGCCGACCGCGATGGCGCCGAAGATCAGCGCCGCCATGCCCAGGTACAGCAGGTAGGCCACCGCCGCCTCGGAGTAGCCGGCGACGTCGCTCAGCCAGCGGCCTATCCACAGGCCCTGGATGCCGAAGAACACCATGTGCGGCACCAGCACCAGCTGCGCCACCTCGCGGAAGGCCGGATGCCCCAGCACCTCGCGCAGCACCGCCAGCCCGGCCGGCCGCGCCGCAGCCGCCGACGACGAGGACGCGGGCGGCGCGGCCGGCGCCACCAGCCGTATCAGCAGCGCCAGCGCGGCCGCCGCCGCGGCCAGGCCGAGGAACAGGCCGCGCCAGTCGGTGTAGTGCAGCGCCAGCCGCACCGGCAAGGTGGCCGACGCCGCCCCCAGCCCGCCGGCCGCGATCAAATAGCCCTGCACCGACGGCAGCCGCGCCGGCGCCACCCAGGTCGAGACCGCCTTCACCGCCGACATGAAGCAGCCGCCCAGGCCCAGCCCGATCAGCGCGCGCGCCGCCAGCAGCTGGGCGAAATCGCGGCCGCCGGAGAAGGCCAGCGCGCCCAGCGCCGCCAGCAGCAGCATCGGCGGCTGCACCCGCGCCGGGCCCCAGCGGTCCAGCGCCATGCCGACCGGCAGCTGCGCCAGCGCGAACGCCAGCAAGAAGGCGCTGGTCAGCAGGCCAAGCTGGACGGGGCTCAGCGCCAGCGCCGCCATCAGCTGCGGCGCCAGCGTCGCATTGACGGTGCGGATCAGGCTCGACAGATAGTGGCCCAGCGCGAACGGCAGGAACACCAGCGCGAACACCGCGCGGCCGGACACGGCGCCGCCTACGCCGGGCCGTGGGCGGCGCAGCCGGCCGCGCTGGCGACGGCAGCTCCACCGCCGCCAGCACCACGCTGCGCCTCGTCCTGGCGCGCCGTGATCAGCGGGATCACCTTGCGCTGGCCCGGCGGCTCGGCGCCGTATTCGCTGCGGCTGCCGCCCTCCTCCTCAAAGAAGAACTTGTCCTTGCCGAAGGCAGGCTTGAGCTCGTCCATCCAGGTCGCCTTCGGATCGAACCTGGCGTAGAACGGCTTGCGCACCCAGTCGGCGTTGCGGGCCTGCAGGAACTGCAGCGCGAACACCTTCTCGCCGCCGATATTGGCGATGCCGTCGATCACCACCTTGCCGGGGAAGGCGCTCATCGACGGCCCGCGCACCGTGCGCGACAGGCCCGACACCAACTGGTAGGCCTGCTGGAAGATCTCGTGCGCGCGCGCCAGCGGCAGCTGGAAATACTCGCGCGGCCCGGTGTCGCGCTCAACGAACATATAGTAGGGGATGGCCCCCAGCCGCACGCCGGTCTGCCACAGCTCGGCCCAGCTGCGCGGGTCTTCGTTGATGTGGCGGATCAGCGGCCCCTGCATGCGCAAGGTGGCGCCGGTGCCGACGATGCGCTTGACCGCCTGCTGGGCGATCGGCGGCCGCAGCTCCACCGCGTGGTTGTAGTGGCCCATGATGGCCATGTTCTTGCCGCTGCCGACCACCCGCTCGAACAGGCGCAGCAGGTCGTCGGCGTCGCGGTCGGTGACGAAGCGCTGCGGCCAGTACGCCACCGACTTGGTGCCGATGCGGATGTTCTGGATGTGCGCCAGGTCCGGCGCCAGCAGCGGCTCGATATACGCCTCCAGCGAGCGGGTGTTCATGATCAGCGGATCGCCGCCGGTGATCAAGACATCGGTCACCTCGGGATGCAGGCGCAGGTAGTCGGCCAGCTGGTGCGACTCCCTGGCGTCGAACTTCATGTCGTCCATGCCGACGAACTGCGGCCAGCGGAAGCAGAAGGTGCAGTAGGCGTGGCAGGTCTGGCCGGCGCTGGGGAAGAACAGCACCGTCTCCTTGTACTTGTGCTGCAAGCCCTTGAGCGGCGCGTCGTTCACGCGCGGCACGTTGTGCGTCATCTGCCCGGCCGGATGGGGATTCATGCGCAGGCGGATGCGCCGCACCAGCTCCGCCAGCGCCGGCTGCTGGGCGCGCCCCAGCACCAGCTCGCGCAGCTGCGCGTAGTCGTCCGGCGCCAGCATGTCGCGGTGCGGGAAGGTCAGGCGGAAGATCGGATCGTCCGGGATATTGCTCCAGTCGATCAGATGGTCCAGCACGTACTCGTTGGTGCGGAACGGCAGCACGTGCGACACCACCTGCACCGCTTCCTGCAAATCGGGCGTCAGCCATTCCCATTGGCGGGAATGGGGGATGGTCTGGCGGATGAAGGGCTTGAACTTGGGCGCCTGGGCGGCGGCGCTGTTCCAGGAGGCTATCGGAGTGGAAGTCATCGCAGGTTCCTATCGCAATAAAAGGGGGAAACTGCATGCTAGGCCCCCCGCCGGAATGGCGATTGCCGCAAATCAACTGACGCACGGAAATACATTTTTCCTTGACGCCGGACGCGTGCAAAATTGCCACACGGCCAGACTTTGCGGCAGCGCAATCCCCCTCGCCCACGCCGGCGTAAAGTTCGTGGGAGCAAGCCTCCCCGCCCCCACCACAAGGAACCAGCATGAACCAGACCGCCATACGGGCCGCCAGCGCCGCCATTGCCGCGATTGCCGCCGCCCTGCTGCACGCCCCGGCCTTCGCCGCCGAGCCCACCGAAAAAGACGCCGTCGCTCTGGTCGAGAAGAGCGCCGCCTACCTCAAGGCCCACGGCAAGGACGGGTTGGCCAAGAAAGTGGCCGCCAAGGACCCGGACTTCGTGCAGGGTACGCTGTACGTCGACCTGCGCGACCTCGCCAGCGGCATCGTGCTGGCCCACCCGTTCAACCCCTCCATCGTCGGCAAGGACCTGACCGACGTGCCCGACGCCAGCGGCAAGAAATACCGCCGCGAGATCATCGAGCTGGCCGCCAGGAAGGGCCACGGCTGGGTCGACTACCAGTACAAGAATCCCGGCAGCGGCAAGATCGAACCCAAGACCACCTACATCCTGCGCGTCGGCGACGTGGTGCTGGAAGCGGGCATCTACAAAAAATAGCGGCGGGAGAGCACCATGCTGAGCAAACTGCGTATCGGTCCCAAACTGCTGCTGGCGCCCGGCCTGGTGCTGTTGCTGCTGATCGTCACGGCGGGCGCCGCCTACTACGGCATGGTGCGCCAGAACGCCTCGCTGGAAAACCTGGTGCAGGTGCGCGCCGCCCGCCTGCGCACCGCCGCCGACGTCACCGGCGAAACCCGCTACGCCCACGCCCACATCTACCAGTTGCTGGCCTGGGTCAACGGCAGCTTTTCCCAGCCCCGGCTGGACGCGCTGGCCAGGCAGATCAAGGCCGGCCACGCCACCATCGAGACCCAGCTGCGCCGGCTCGACGCGCTGGCGGCGGCCGACCACAACGCCGCCGAGCGCAAGATCGTCGGGCAGACGCTGCAATCGCTGGCGGCCTACCGCAAGGCGGTGCAGGACACGATGGAGATGGCCAGCATCGACCAGAGCATCGCCACCAACGCCATGGCCCACGGCGAAAAGCAATTCCTGGCGCTGAATGAACAGCTGGCGCAGCTGTCGGCGCTGGAGAAAACCCTCAGCGAGCAGGCCTACGCGCGCGCGCGCGCCGAGTTCCACACCCTGGGCACCAGCATGGCGCTGATGGTGCTGCTGTCGATCGCGCTGTCGCTGGGGGTGACGATGGCGGTGCGCGGCGCCATGCTGCACGATATCCGCGCCATCGCCGACGTGGTGGTGGCGCTGGCGGCCGGCCGCCTGGTGGCCGGGCGCGGCGACAACCGCGGCCGCGACGAGATCGCCGACACCGCCCGCATGCTGGACCACACCATGCACCAGCTGACCCAGACGCTGACCGCCATCCTGGCGGCGGTGCAGGCGATCGACTGCGCCGCCCACGAAATCGCCAGCGGCAACCTCGACCTGTCGAGCCGCACCGAGCTGCAGGCCGGCTCGCTGGAGGAAACCGCCAGCGCCATGGCCAGCCTGACCCGCGCGGTGCAGGACAACGCCGCCGGCGCCCAGCAAGCCTGCCAGCTGGCGGCCGGCGCCGCCGACCTGGCCCAGCACGGCGGCGCGGCGGTGCGCCGGGCGGTGCAGACCATGGCCTCGATCCGCGCCAGCTCGCGCCAGATCGTCGACATCATCGGCGTGATCGACAGCATCTCCTTCCAGACCAACATCCTGGCGCTCAACGCGGCGGTGGAGGCGGCGCGCGCCGGCGAGCAGGGGCGCGGCTTCGCCGTGGTGGCCAGCGAGGTGCGCACGCTGGCGCAGCGCTCGGCCGCCGCCGCCAAGGAAATCAAGGCGCTGATCGCGGCCTCGGTGGCCACCATCGACAGCGGCAGCGCCTCGGTGCACCAGGCCGGCGAGCGGATGGAGGCCATCGTCGCGTCGGTGCAGCAGGTCAACGAAGTGATCGCCGGCATCAGCAAGGCCAGCGTCGAGCAGGCCCAGGGCATCGCCGAGGTCAACCAGGCGGTCGGCCAGATGGACGATGTGACGCAGCAGAACGCCGCGCTGGTCGAACAGGCGGCCGCCGCCGCCGCCAGCCTGCAGGAGCAGGCGGTGCAGCTGTCGCAGGCGGTGTCGGTGTTCAAGGTGGAGCCACCGTCAGCGCATGGGCTTGCTCAAAAAGCGCGAGCCGGCCAGGCCGAAGCGCCACGGCAGCTCCACCGCCTTGCTAATGCCGATGCGCGGGCCGGCTAGCACCTCGGGCGCGCCCAGTTCGGGCGCCAGCAAGGCGAACGGCGCCGCGTCCAGCGCCAGGTTGTTGTGGGCGCGGGTGACGCCCAGCGCCTGGCACAGCCGGCCCGGCCCGGCGCACAGCAGGCGCTCGTCGTCCAGCCCGCGCCGTTCGCGCATCTGCGCCAGTCCGGCCAGCGGCTCCAGCGCGCGGATCAGCACGCCGGCGCCGTGGCCCGCCTCGCGGCAGACGAAATTCAGACACCAGTGCAAACCGTGCGAACGGTAGACATAGCTGCGCCCCGGTGGCCCGAACATGGAAAAATTGCGCGGCGTCGGACCGTTGAAGCTGTGCGCGGCCGGCTCGCTGCGGTCGTAGGCCTCGGCCTCGACGATGCGTCCGCCGACGCCGTCCACCAGCAAAGTGACGCCGATCAACTGCCGCGCCACCTCGGCCGGGGGCGCGCTGAAATCAATCCCTGCCAGGTGTTTGTCCATGGCCACATTGTAGACGCCGATCCGGGCCGCCCGGTCACAAATCACATGACAAATGATTATCGAATCACCGCATTTAGCCGACATTCGCGACAAAATATGGCGGCCCCGGCAGAAATTCAGGAGAAATTCACGCCCGCCGCGCGCGCTTGCGGCGATAATCGGGGTAAGCATGCCCAGCATGAGCGAGCGCTGCTGGTTTATAGTGCGGTATTGCATCGCCCACCCCGTATCCCTGAAGAACACCATGACGACAGTTGCAGCCCCAGCCATGCCAGTTGAAAACGCGGTGGAAGAAGCGCTGATGCGCTCCATCCGTATTCCGCCACGGCCCAGCCTGCTCGTCGACCTGCAGCGCGAGCTGGCCCAGGCCGACCCGTCGCCGCGCCGCATCGCCCGCATCATCGGCAACGACGTCGGCATGTCCGGCGCCCTGCTCAAGCTGGCCAACTCGCCCTTCTTCGGCGCCGCGCGCAAGGCCAAGTCGGTCGAACAGGGCATCAATTTCCTCGGCATCAACCAGTGCGCGGCCCTGCTGACCGGGCTGCTGGCGCGCCAGGCCATCGACGGCAAGGAAGCCGACCTGAACGCGTTCTGGGAAATCTCGGCGCGCCGCGCCCAGGCCGTGGTGTTTTTCTCCCGCAAGCTGCGCATCGCCCCGCCGGACATCGCCCACACCTTCGGCCTGTTCTGCGACATCGGCGTGCCGCTGCTGATGAACCGCTTCGCCGACTACGCCGACACCTACGCCGACGCCTGCGACGACGCCGAGCAAGCCTTCACCGCCATCGAGGACAGCCGCTACAGCACCAACCACGCCGCCATCGGCTGCCTGCTGGCGCGCAACTGGGGACTGTCGCCGGACGTCTCCTGGGCCATCCTGCTGCACCACGACTACCGCGTGCTGGACGACCCGGCCACCGACGACGCCGTGCGCTCGCTGGTGGCGCTGGCGCTGCTGGCGGAAAAAGGCATCGCCCGCTTCCACGGCAGCAACCTGTCCTACGAGTGGGAAAAAGGCGGCGACCAGGCTTGCCGCCACCTCGGCCTGTCCGAGGATGAAACCGCCGACCTGCTGGACGAACTGCACGAAGCCTTCCACACCGAACGATAAATAAAACATGCCAAAAAATAAGCGCCCGCAACCGCGCAAATCCGCGAACTCCCCGGAACTGAAAGACGAACAGCAAACCACCGAATTGTGCGCCCTGGCGCTGGACCTGGCGGACGGCGAGTTCAACCACGACATCGTGGCCGACAGCACCCGCGCCGAGCTGGCCCAGAAGGCGCTGGACTTCCAGCGCCTGCTGCGCAAGCTGCTCAACCAGGGCAAGGACGAGGTGCTGTACGGCGCCATCGAGCTGGCGCGCGACGAATCGCGCGACGGCTACCGCTACCTGCGCAACGCCGTCGAGGAAGGCGCCGCCAGCGTGACGCTGCGCCGCGAAGGCGCGCCCGAGATGGAGATCGACGCCTTCGCCATTCCAGTGTTCGTCCACAGCCGGGGCGGACTCGACCCGGCGTTCGACTTCCAGGACGGTGCCGCCTACGAGGCGCTGCTCGCCAGCTTCACCGACGCCGGCCTGGAAAGCCCCAGGGCCAAGGTGGTGCTGGTCAGCCACGCCTACGACCTCGAGCAATTCGAACGGGTCAGCTACGGCCAGCTGCACACCATGGTGCGCGAGGCGGCGCAGTCGCTGACCGAGAAAAAGATCAGCGCCGCGCCGGCGCTGGAGCGCAGCATGGCGGCCGGCTGGTCGGCCACCGGCTTCGGCGCCGACGACACCGCGGTCGAGCTGCGCTTCCTGCTCGGCTTCGCCATGAAGCGCGCCGACGACGCCTACTACCAGGTGCCGGCCGGCGAGAAGGCGGCCGACGCCTACTTCGCCAGGCGCGCCGAACGCTACCAGCAATGGACCGAACAGCACGCGCCGCTGGTGGCGCGCTGCCTGGGCCGCGGCCGCGGCGACGGTGAATTGCGCCTGAACTTCCTGTACCAGGACCTGTTCTTCGGCGCCCGCGAACAGGGCCAGTCCGAATACGCGATGCTGCAACTGCTGTCGGCGCTCAACCAGGCCATCGGCGGCCGCGCGCCGGCCGCACTGAACGCCGTCATCGCGCCGGCCGACGTCGACGACGAGATGGTGCTGCGGGTCCAGCTGCGCGACGGCGAGGCCGTGCTGGCCAGCGGCGACAAGCCGCTCGACCTCGGCGCCGACCTGGAACTGGAGGTCGACGACCTGCGCGACGCCCTGGCCAGCATCGGCGTCGGCGCGGTCCAGGTGGCGCTGCGCTTCGACGCCGACGGCCAGCCGCTGGAGCCGCGCCCGCTGGCTTAAGCCGGCCGCAAATTCCCGTTTGACATCGCACCACGAGCCGAGGATACTTTCCTCAAGCGGAACACAGAGTCCGCTGCCTGGTGCGGCGCCGGCTTGTGCTCCGCAGCAAAGGGAGACTCGTCATGAAAGCCTGGGCCCTGACCTTGAGCGCCGCGCTGCTGTGCGGCTGCGCCGGGCCGTCGCTGACGCCGGCGCCGGCGCCGATGGTATTCCACGATCAACTGTTCCAGCCGCCGGCGACGCCGGTCGACACCAGCCACGTGTTTGCCGTCAGCCCGGCGATGCGCGACTACCTGAGCCGCCAGATCGGCCACGGCCTGGCGCGCAAGGATCCGCGCCGCGAGCTGTTCGACGCCCTCTACCGCAAGGACAAGCTGCAGCTCGAGTACGATTCGGCCATCACCCGCGACGCCGCGCAAACCTTCGAGGCGCGCGCCGGCAACTGCCTGTCGCTGGCCATCATGACGGCCGCGCTGGCGCACGAGCTCAACCTGGTGGTGCAGTTCCAGCAGGTCGAGGTCGAGGAAAGCTGGAGCCGCGCCGGCAACCTGTATTTCGCCAGCAACCACGTCAACCTGGCGCTGGGCCGCCCGCGCCTGTCCCAGGGCGACATCTACAGCGTCGACCTGTCAAACGCGCTGACGGTGGACTTCATCCCGATACCGCCCAAGTCGCGCGAGAATGCCAAGCCGCTGGAAGAGCGCACCATCATCGCCATGTACCTGAACAACCGCGCGGCCGAGCTGCTCTCGCAAGGCAAGCTGGACGATGCCTACTGGTCGGCCCGCAAGGCGGTCGAGCAGGATCCGGGCTTCCTCAACGCCTACAACACGCTGGCGGTGGTCTACCAGCATCACGGCAACCTGCCCGAGGCCGAGCTGGCGCTGCGCTACGCGCTGTCGCAGGCGCCCGACAACACCATCGTCCTGTCCAACCTGGTGCAGGCGCTGGCCGCCCAGCCCGGCCCGGACAAACAGGCCGAGGCGGACAGGCTGCGCATCCGCCTGGCCCGGCTGGAACCCGACCCGCCCTTCCATTTCTTCAACCTGGGCCAGGCCGCCATGCAGGCCGGCGACTACCGCCGCGCGCGCGACCTGTTCGCGCGCGAGGTCGAGCGGGTGCCGGACTACCACGAGTTCCACTTCTGGCTGGCGCTGGCCAATTACCAGCTGGGCAATCTGCGCGAAGCCGACGCCCACATGGCCAAGGCGCTGGCCAACAGCACCACGCGCGGCGACCACGACCTGTATTCGGCCAAGCTGGACCGCATCCGCGCGTATGAGGCGCACACGACGGGCAAATAGGCGCGCGCGATGGTATTCTGGCCGGGGCGCGGCCGTGCGCGCGCGCGATGCTTGACACATAGTTGCAGATACGCAACAATTGTAAAATGTGTAAATCAAGCTGTGCTTACCCCGAGGATGCCGCCATGCTGAGACCCAGGTCCGTCTATCTCCTGCCACTGTTGCTGGCCGCCCTGCTGACCGGATGCGGCGGCGGCGGTGGCGGCGGCGCCGATCCCGCCACCCCGGCCGTCTCGCCCGCCCTCAGCTTCAATCCAGACACCGTCCGCGCCAGCGTCAACGCCGGCACCTCCACCACCCTCAACGTCATCGCCACCGTGGCCAGGCCGGCCGACCTGGCCAGCGCCGGCGGCGTGCTCGCCAGCGTGGTCGACAACAACGGCGTGCTGCTGCCCAACGCCCAGCTGATACGCGACAGCGACACCCAGTACCACGCCGTGCTGCAAACCGCGCCGTCGCTGGCGGCCGGCAGCTACACCGGCAGCTTCACGGTGCGCCTGTGCCGCGACAGCGCCTGCGCCACGCAATTGCCCGGTTCGCCGATGCAGCTGCCCTACAGCTTGCAGGTGGTGGCGGTCGGCCAGCTGGCCTTCAGCGCCACGCCGGCCGTCGCGCTGGGCGCCACCGCCCACATCGGCGCCGCCGCGCCGGCCGCGATCAACGTCGCCATCAGCAGCGAAGGGCGCGGCTGGAGCGCCAGCAGCGGCGCCGCCTGGCTCAAGCCGGGCGCCGCGTCCGGCAGCGGCAACGCCACGCTCAGCGTCGCCTTCGACCCCGCCGGCCTGGCCGTGGGCGACTACAGCACCACCTTGACCATCAGCGCCAGCGACGGCCAGAGCGCCGTCCTGCCGGCCACGCTGTCGGTCCAGCCCAGCGGCCTGGTCACCGCCGGCAGCGTCACCTTCAACGCCATCAACGGCGCCCCGGTGCCGAACCAGGTGATCGCGCTCGACACCGACGACCAGAGCAGCGCCAGCTGGAGCGCCCTGGCCAACGGCGCCTGGCTGCGCGTCTCGCCCACCAGCGGCACCACGCCGTCCACCGCGGTGCTGACGGTCGATCCCACCGTCGGCACGCTGGCCAGCGCCAGCTACAGCGGCGGCGTCACGCTGAGCGCGATCGGCCAGGCCAGCCGCTACCTGCCGGTCACGCTCAAGCTGAGCCCGGCCACCCTGAGCGCATCGCTCAACAGCATCACCCTGGGCGGCGCCTACGGCCGCGACTTCAGCGCCAGCCCGAGCCTGGCGCTGAGCCTGAACACCGCCACCAATTCCTGGCCCTGGTCGTTCGGCGCGCTGCCGACCTGGGCCGACGCCAGCGTGCCCGGCGGCGTGGTCAACCAGGCCGCCAGCAACGTCAGCTTCACGGCGCTGGCGGCCAACGCCCCGGTCGGCGTCAGCTCGTCGCTGGTGACCGCCACCGCCCGCGTCAACGGCGACCGCGTGGCGGCGCCGGTGCTGCTGACCATCAACAAGGACCAGCACAAGCTGCTGCCGTCGGAAACCGGGGTCGCCCTCAGCGCCACGCCGTCCTGGACCAGGCTGACCCGCACCCTGACCGTGCGCGACAACTACGGCAGCTTCGGCGGCATGAGCGCCAGCTCCAGCCAGGGCTGGCTGGTGGCCGGCGTCAGCGGCAACCAGCTGACGCTGACGGCCGACCCGACCACGCTGGGCGCGAACACGCTGAGCATCGCCACCGTCGCCCTGACCCCGCTCGACACCGACGCCGGCGCGCCCGAGCCGATCCGGGTCGCCCTGTGGAAAGGCACGCGCACGCCGCAGGACAACGCCAGCACCACGCTGAGCTACGCCAACGTGGTCACCGATCCGATCCGGCCCTATGCCTACCTGCACAACGGCGGCGCCTACATCGACATCTACAACCTCTACAACGGGCAAAAGACCGGCACCATCACCGGCCTGGGCGCCAGCCTGGGCGACATGGCCACCAGCACCAATGGCGACTACCTGTACCTGTTGAACCTGAGCAGCCACGCGCTGGTCACCATCGACCTCAACACCCAGACGGTGCTGTCGCAGATCGCGGTCGACGCCGACCAGGCCACCCGCCTCAAGGTAATCCGCCCGAACGGCGTGGAAATGGTGGTGCTGAGCAACGGCGCCGCCTACCTGGCCGCCAACAACGCCCGGCTCAACCTGCCGCTCGGCGGCGGCGGCACGCTGGCCGCCAGCGGCGACGGCAGCCGCCTGCTGCAGCAGGCCGAGAACGCCGCCGTGGTGGCCATCACCACCCTCAGCGTCGACTATGCCGCGCTCAACGGCGGCACCCTGTACCCGGCCAGGATCCCGGCCGCCAGCCACGCCAACACCGGCACGCTGGGCCAGGACATCGCCGTCAGCCAGGACGGCACGCGGATCTACACCGCCAACAGCGCGCCCAAGCTGTGCAGCATACTCAATCCGGTCGACCTGGGGGTGCTGGGCTATCTGGCGGCCGGCGACGGCACGCCCAATAACATCGAGCTCGGCAGCGACGGCCGCATCTATTGCGGCGCCGCCGTCAAGGCGGCCACCAGCGATGTGTGGATGTACGATGCCACCGGCAAGCTGCTCAACCAGTACAAGCTGGTCGGCAGCGGCAAGCTGTTGTTGCCGCGCCAGCTGGCGGTGTCCGGCGACGGCCTGCTCTTGATCGGCATCACCGACGATGGCGTCGCCACCATCGTCCCGGTGGGGCCGTAAGGACGGCTCAGTAGCCGGTGCTGCGGCCGGCGATGACCGGCAGGTCGTCGTCGCTGGTCATGGCCCAGATCAGGCGGGCGATGGTTTCCGAGGCGATCACCGTGTGGTGATTGCCCTGCGCCATCAGCTTTTCGCGGATCTCGCGCCGCACGGCGGGGATGCCGGTCAGGTCGAACAGGATGTCGACGCCGCCGCCCAGGGCGACGATCTGGTCCAGCGTCAGCAGCGCCAGGCCGGCGTCGAGCGCCAGCTGGCGGCCCGGCGTCTCGCCGCTCTCGGCCACGGCCACCAGCTCCACGCCGCGCTCGCGGCGGCCCAGCATATTGCGCAGGAAGGCCGAACCGATGCGGCCCAGGCCGATGATGGCGATTTTCTGATGATCCATTTTGTCCCCAGCTAAGTTGAACTGCGATTGATACCCCTGTCAAATCTGTGTTAAAAAGAAAGTGTATTTAAAGCAAGCATAACCACGCTCCCTCGACAAGGCAAGCTGCATGGAACGCAACGACCTGCTGGACCACATTTTTTGGCACACCCTGGCCGGCGCCCATGCGCGCCACGCCGACGGCAGCGGCGGCGCGCGCCGCTACACCCACGGCTTTTCCCCCATCGTCGCCTTCGCCGATCCGGCCCGGCCGGACTTCGCCGCGCTGGCGGCGGTGTGCGCGCCGGGCCAGCAGTTCTACTGCGACAGCTGGAATGGCGCCGCCCCGCCCGGCTGGAAGATAGACGCCGAGAGCACCATGTTCCGCATGGTCTGGCGCGGCGCCATGCCGGCCGACTATCCGGCCCCGGACGCCCAAGCGCTGGGACCGCAGCACGCGGCGCAGGCGCTGGAGCTGGCCCTGCTCTGCAAGCCGGGCCCGTTCGGCCTGCGCACCATCGAGCTGGGCGACTACTTCGGCTACTTCGACGGCGGGCGGCTGATGGCCATGGCCGGCGAACGCCTGCGCGCGCCGGGGCTGTGCGAAATCAGCGGCGTCTGCACCCATCCCGACTACCAGGGCCGCGGGCTGGCCAAGCAACTGATCCTCAAGCTGGTGCGCCGCCACCTGCAGCGCGGCGACACCTCCTTCCTGCACGTCATGCGCAGCAATGACGCGCACCAACTCTACCTGCGCATGGGCTTCGAGGATTACCTGGAGTCGGTGGTGCGGGTGATCTCCCGCGAGGAAACTTAAGATGCAGGCCTTGATCATCATCGACATGGGCGCGCCCCGCAGCGCCGACGATGTACACTATATGGCATTGTCCAACCTCGATGGCGAGTACGCCGCCATCGTCGATACCGCCTCATTGCTGGGCACATTCAAGGATAGCTAGTCATGCGCATCGCCATCGTCTCCGACATCCACGGCAACCTGGCCGCACTGGAAGCGGTGGTGGCCGACATCCGCCACCAGGGTGTGGACGCGGTGGTCAACCTGGGCGACAGCCTGTCCGGCCCGCTGCTGCCGCTGGAGACGGCGCGCTTCCTGATGATGCAGGACTGGACCCACCTGGCCGGCAACCACGAGCGGCAGATCCTCGCACTGCACGCCGGCTCCGGCGCGGCCGACGCCTACGCGCGCGCGCAACTGACGCCGCGCGAACTGGCGTGGATCGCCACCCTGAGGCCGGCGCTGCAATACAGCGAAGACGTGTTCTTGTGCCACGGCACGCCCACCAGCGACCTCGCCGGCCTGCTGGAAACGGCCGAGCGCCACGCCGGCGCCGCCGACATCGAACAGCGCCTCGGCCAGGTCGACGCCAGCCTGGTCGCCTGCGGCCACACGCACGTGCCGCGCAGCGTGCGCAGCGCGCGCGGCCAGCTGATCGTCAATCCCGGCAGTGTCGGCCAGCCGGCCTACACCGACGACCACCCGTATCCGCACGTCATCGAAACCGGCTCGCCCGACGCCCGCTACGCCATCGTCGAGCGCCGCCAGCAGCAGTGGCAGGCGCAGCTGATCAGCATCCCCTACGACTACCGCAGCATGGCCGAACTGGCCTGCGCCAACGGCCGCGAAGACTGGGCCGTCGCGCTGATGACCGGCTATGTCTCCCATCATGGTTGACGCTATTCGTCAGGCAATGGAAGCGGCCAGGCAGCGCAAGCAATTCGCCGAGGAAGCCAAATCGGCGCACTGCGAAATGCTGGAAACCGGTCTAGCTACTCGCTGACACGTTGATACGCGAACGGAATCAAGTGCGTCCTGTAGCCAAAGCGACTGAGTTTCGCATCGTCGCTCATTGAAACAGGAGCGGCTAAAGCAGCATTTTCCACTGCCCCAGCTTTTGTGCCAATGTCAGCGAGGCATGTGCCGGAGACGTCGACGGCAGCACCAACGTCCGGTAACCCTCGGCCGCAAACTGCGGCGCGAACTTGCCCGAGGTCTGGCCGTTGAAGCCCACCGTTTCCAGCTGCGGGCACAGCTCGCGCAAACGGGCGAAATCGTTGGCGGCCGGTTTGCGGATGGCGGAGTCGAGGCTGCCTTCGCGCTCGCAGGCGCCCAGCACATCCCACAGGCCGAAGCCATGCGCCAGCAGGCGCGGCAGACGTTCGTCGTACGGCAACCCGGCCAGCGGCTCGCCCGTCAGCGCCGACAGAATCGACCACAGCAGGTTGCGCGGATGCGCGTAGTACTGCTGCGCCGCCAGCGAGGCGGCGCCGGGAAAGCTGCCCAGCACCAGGATGCGGGTGCGCGCGTCGATCACCGGCGCGAGGCCGGTCAGTGCGGGGCGGAGGGGATCTGTCGCATTGGGCATGGCCGCATTGTACCCAAGCGTCGCCACGCCGCGTTTCAGGTGTAGAATTTGCCGACGGCACGACCGTACTAAAAAAAACCGGAGACACCCATGTCGCAACCCCGCACCATCGATACGCTGCTGGCCCAGTACAGCGAAAGCCACCTCAACCCCGTCAATGAAGTGATCCACTTTGTCTGCGTGCCGATCATCGTCTTCACGCTGCTGGGCTTGCTGTGGGCGGCGCACCCCCTGCTGGCGGTGGCGGTCACGCTGGCCGCGCTGGCCTACTACTTCAAGCTGTCGAAACCGTTCGCGGTGGGCATGCTGCTGATGAGCACGTTGATGCTGGCCCTGCTGGCCGCCCTGCCCGAGCGCGCCATCCTGCCGCTGTCGCTGGCGATCTTCGTGCTGGCGTGGATAGGACAGTTCATCGGCCACAAGATCGAAGGCAAGAAGCCGTCGTTTTTCGACGACCTGCGCTTCCTGCTGATCGGACCGCTGTTTGTGCTGGGATTCCTGTACCGCCGGATGAAGCTGGCGTACTAGTGGAAGACGAATGCGAACAGGGTCTGGGCGGCGCCCTGCATCTCCTCGTCGGCCAGCAACAGCACCAGCGCGGTACTGACCGCGACATAGCCCAGCAAGCCGACGACCTTGATTTGCAGCGCGGTACTCATGCCGCTCTCCTCGATTGATGTGTCAATCCATCATACTTGCATTTTCAACAAAATGCTCAAGATGTCTGCAACGATACACACAAATCAGCCGACCTGTTGCGTTGCAACAAAATCATAGCCGCTAGGCAAGGAATGGTCCGGGCGGCTATACTCGTCCGATGTCCTCGCCACTACTGTTCATCATTGCCTGCCTGATCTGGGGCTCCACTTTCTTCGCCATCACGCTGCAACTGGGCGAGGTCGCGCCCGCCGTGTCGGTGGTCTACCGTTTCGCGCTGTCGGCGGCGGTGCTGTTCGCCTGGTGCCTGGCGCGCGGCGACAAGCTGGTCATGCCCTGGCGCACCCAGCGCTGGATGTTGCTGCAAGGCTGCGCCACTTTCGGCCTGAGCTACATCTGCACCTACAGCTCCGAGCAATACCTGGTCTCCGGCCTGGTCGCCGTGCTGTTCGCGCTGATGGTGTTCTGGAACCCCATCCTCAACCGCATGGCCTTCGGCACGCCGATCGGCTGGCGCACCTGGAGCGCCGGCGCGGTCGCCATCTGCGGCGTCACGCTGCTGTTCTTCGAGGCTATCCGCGGTGCCTGGAGCGAGATCCTGTCCGGCGGCAACGGGCGCAATGGCCAATTCCTGCTCGGCCTGGGCCTGGCGCTGACCGCCACCATCGCCAGCTCGGTCGGCAACGTGGTGGTCATCAAGGTGCGCGAGCAATCGTCCAACGTGCTGCTGACCATGGCCTGGTCGATGCTGTGGGGCAGCCTGCTGGTGGCCTTGTGGGTGCTGCTCAGCGGCCAGTCCTTCAGCATGCCGGCCGGCCTGCCCTACTGGGGCGGGCTGCTCTACCTGTCGCTGTTCGGCTCGGTGATCGCCTTCGCCGCCTACTTCACGCTGATCCACCGCATCGGCTCGCACAAGGCGGTGTACATCGGCGTCGTCACGCCGGTCATTTCGGTGCTGCTGTCGATCCAGCTGGAGCGCTTCCGCCCCGGACCGCTGCAATGGGCCGGCATGGTATTGTGCCTGTCCAGCGTCGCCTGGGCATTGCAATCCGATTCCCCTTCCACCACACCAAGCACTGTAGAGGCCTGTTGACGTCCTCCCTGCCCTAAAGGACGGGGATTCCTACATCTAGCGTCGCACGTCCGCGACGGAGAATGTTTAACGCAGCATTGAGATCGCGATCATGTACGCAACCACAATCACTACATTGCCACTCTCTTACTCCAAGGCCTGCGATACCCTTCGGCCTCGAACCGGGCAAGGCGCCGCAATTCGAACAGGTTTGGGAGGTAAATCTTTCATTCACTTCTACGAACCATGCGCCATGCTTAATAGCCTTGTACGCCAGTTTGTTTCGGAAGGACGACCAGCCGGCATCGAGAACGGACTTCGCCATGCTGGTCTTGGCAAGTCCGGCGGCGCTCACATTGCCCACCGCGATGTAGTCGAACTCACGCACCAGGCGGCTCGACAATTTATGCTGAAAATCGTTTCTGCAATTGGCTATCTTGGCGTGGATCGCTCTCACCCGGCGCTTCTTGCGCGCACGCTGGGCGACAGCAAGCGCTTGTTCCATACCGCGGTAAATCCGCTGCGCTTCGATTTTCTCGCCAGTGGACAGCGCCGCGAAGTCTTTCAGCCCAAGGTCTATCCCCACCCCTCGCACCGGCGCGCGCGTGTGAGCGGCCGTCGCATCAACTTCAATCACGATGTTGAGAAACCAGTTACCCCGGCTGTCGCGGGAAAAATTCGTGCCGTCCTTGATCTTGCCTTCCGGGAGCGGGCGACTGTTGAACACGCGAAACGTATTGCCGGCGAACCGGAACGCATCACCTTCGCGTTTCAGTTCGCGCCCCTTGAGCGGAACCCATCCGAGGTTTTTTTTGCCTCGGTAGCGCAAAAAAGGGCGCTTTTTCTGCGCTCTCGACTTGGCGTATTGCTCGCAAACCGCATTGATCGTGCCCGAGTGCAGGCCCAGTTCCTTGCTGCTGCCTTGCGTAAGCTTGTTCAGGTCGAAACCTGTGTGCCAACGACGACCAAACCGCAGAGCGTCTTTCTGCCTGTCGTTGCAAAAATTCCAGACGAAATTGCACACCCGGCTTTGCTTGTTCAGCAAGCCGATCAGCGACTTCACTCGGTAACGATAGACCAAAACCATACTGTGATTATATACAGTTATCTCAACCGAAGGGCAACGACTGCTACGCAGTCGGCTCCTTTCACTCCCCGCCCTGAAGGACGGGGTTTCTCGGAGCAAATCTGATGAACACTTCCAACCTGACCATACGCCCGGCCCAGCCGGCAGACGTCGCCGCCATTTTCGACATGATTGTCGAACTGGCCGTGTTTGAAAAACTGGAACACATGGTCGTCGCCAACGAAACCATGCTGCACGACAGCCTGTTCTGCGACAAGCCGGTGTGCGAAGCGATCGTCGGCGAGACCGATGGCGTGGTCGTCACCTTCGCCTTGTTCTTCCACAACTTCTCCACCTTCCTGTGCAAGAAAGGACTGTATTTGGAAGACTTGTACGTCAAGCATAGCGCGCGCGGCAAGGGCTACGGCAAGCAGATGCTGGTGGCGCTGGCGCAGCTGGCGGTGGAACGCGACTGCGGCCGCTTCGAATGGTCGGTGCTGGACTGGAACAGCAACGCCATCAAGCTGTATGAAAGCATGGGCGCCTCGCTGCTGCCGGAATGGCGCATTTGCCGCGTCACCGGCGAGGCGCTGACGCATATGTCTCAAGGGGCTTGATCTAGCGCAAAGCAAGGCGTAGTCATGCTTGCAGAATGAATGTCGAACCTATCGCAGGAGACAGTCATGCCCAACTTGCCGCCCCTGGCCACCACCGTCTACAAAGCCTGGCTGCGCGCCAGGCTGGAGCGCCACACGCAGGCGCTGGAAGCCATCGCCGCCCAGCGCGAGAACGATTTCCTGGCCGAGCGCCTGCTGCACAAGGAAATGGTGCTGCTGCGCTCCAAGCTACATTCGCTGTGACGCGGCCCGGCCACGGCTGGCCAGCCGCTCCAGCAGCTCGAACGCGGCCTGCGTCAACAGCGCCAGCAGCGCCGCCGGTATCGCTCCGGCCAGCAGCATGGCGTTATCGTTGAGCGCCAGGCCGATGGTGATGCGCTCGCCGTAGCCGCCGGCGCCGATGAAGGCGGCGATGGTCGCCGTCCCCACGCTCATCACCGCCGCCGTCTTCACGCCGGCCAGGATCACCGGCAAGGCCAGTGGCAGCTCGACATGCACCAGCCGCTGCATAGTCCGCAAGCCCAGCGCCTGCGCCGCCAGCCGCAAGCCGGCCGGCACCTGCAACAAGCCGGTGCAGGTGTTGCGCACGATGGGCAGCAGCGCATACACCACCAATGCCACCAGCGCCGGCGCCGTGCCTATCATGCCCAGCAAGGGTATCAGCAGCGCCAGCAAGGCCAGCGAGGGCACCGTTTGCAGCACGCCCGTCAACCCCAGCACCACCTGCCGCAGGCGCGGCAACGCCGCCGCCAGCACCCCCAGCGGAATGCCGACCAGGCACGCCAGCAGCACCGCCACCAACACCAGCGTCACATGCTGGCGCGTCAGCGGCCACAGGTTCTGGTCGAAGATCTTGGCCAGCAGGCCCTCGCGTAGCTGCGCCGGCGCGGCCTGGCCGGCAGCGGTGGACGGCGCGCCGGCGGCCGGCGGCTGGTGCGCGGCCAGCCAGTCGCGCGCCACGCCGGCGAAATTCTGGCCGTCGATTTCGGCGGCGGCGTTCATCGCGATCATGTCGGCCGCGCTGATGCGGCCCTCCAGCTGCGTGATCGCCTTCCACGCGGCCGGGAAGCGTGCGGCGGCGTCGAGCCGGTACAGCAGCACCGCGTCGTAGCGCGGGAAGTAGGCGCGGTCGTCCTCCAGCACGCGCAGGCCGTACTGGCGGATCTTGGCGTCGGTGGAGTAGATGTCGATCACGTCGACCTGGCGCTGCATCAGCGCCTCGTAGGCGATGCCGTGGTCCAGGCCTTCAGGCCGCTGCGGCAGGCCGTAGCGCCTGGCCAGGCCCGGCCAGCCGTCGGCGCGGCCGATGAATTCATGCGACAGGCCGAAGCGCAGGCGCGGCTGCGCGGCCAGCTCGCTCAGTTTCGTCAGCCCGTCGGCGCCGCCGCGCATGGCCAGCGCGTAGGTGTTGTTGAAGCCCAGCGGCACCGCCACGCCCAGCCCCATGGGCGCCAGCTCGCGGCGGATCTGCTCCAGCGGCGCGGCCCGCGTGTGCTTGAGGATTTCCAGGTCGATGGTGCCGAGGTACTCGGGATAGACGTCGATGCGGCCGGCCCGCAAGGCCGCCAGCACGATGGCGGTGTTGCCCAGGCCTTGCAGGTGCTCGACCTTGGCGTTGGGCGCCGCCTGGGCGGCGGTCTGCGCCAGCACCTCGCCAAGGATGTAGGATTCGGTGAAGCGCTTCGAGCCCACATGCAGCGTATCGGCCGGCGCGGCGCACGCCGCGCCGGCCCACGACAGGGCCAGCAAAACTAGCAATCGTCCTCGCACACGCGCTCCGGAATGATGGTCAATCCAGAGAGCTTACCATCAAGCGCCAGTGCGCAACATGGCCGCCTTCAAGGCCTGGCTCAGCGTTTCATACGACTCTGCCAGGTGCGCCTTGGCCTCGCGGCTCATCGGCTTTGCCATCGCGCTGCGGAGATCGCGCTGCAGCGCCAGCGCGTTTTCGCGTTGCAGGCTGCGCGCGTCGGCCGGCGTGGCGGGCGATGCGCGCAGCAGGATCGCGGTCAGCCGCTTCAAATGCTCGCGCTGCAGATTGCGGCGCATGCCGTTGATGTCCTTGCCGGTTTTCAGCTCGCTCCATACCGCGTCCTGCACGGTGGTGTACAACTCGTCCAGGCTGAGCGCCTGTTTGCGGTCGTCCAGCTTTTCCTGCGAATCGAGCAGGCGCACCGCCACCGCGTCGGACATCAGCTGGTCCAGCGCGCCGGACTGCAAGAACAACACGCGGCCGCTGACCGACACGTCGGCCCGTCCGCGCGACTCGAAATGGTCCGCTCCCAGGCGGCTGATCATGGCCGGCGAGAAATGGAAGCTGTCCGACTTGAACAGGCTGGTGGTCAGCATCCGCAAGGCGGCCCGCTGGCGCGCCAGCGGCACCGGCGTGAAGGTGGCGCGGCCGGTGCCGGCGTGGTCGCGCAGGTAAGTCATGCCGCCCACGTACTTGACCACCACCGGCATGGTGCGCGCAAACTGCTGGAAGCCGTAGTCGAAACTGCGGCGCAGCGTTTCATAACTCTCGCCCGGTTTCAGCGTGCGGTGTTGCAGGCGGTCCCACAGCTCGCGCGAGATCGTCAGGCGGCGCTGGAAGTAAGCCAGCGGATCGCTGCCCAGGTCGAACATATTGACATCGGGATCGGAGTTGAATCCGCCCGCGTCCTGGTCGGCGCCGAAGGCCAGCAGCGGCTCGTTCGAACGCGCGGCGATCTTCGCCAGCTCCTCCTTCTCCCGCGCCGGCTCGATGGTCTTGTAGGCGTACTCGATGGCCCAGTAATCGTAAGGCCCCAATGTCGACGCCACGTACTCGCCCTGCCTCTCGCCCTTGAGCGACAGGTTGAACGGCGTGTAGTCCATCACCGATCCGGCCAGGCCGTTCTTCTTGGTGAACCCGGGGTCCTGCAACTGCTTCATGCTGTACACGGTCGACGAGCGGAAGTTGTGGCTCAAGCCCAGCGTGTGGCCGATCTCGTGCATTATCAGCGCGCGCACATAGGCTTGCGCCAGCGCCTCCGCCTCAGGGCTGTCCATCGCCAGCTCGCCGCGCGCCTCCAGCAGGCCCATGGCGAAGCCCATCTCGGAGGCCGACTCCATCATGTAGTTGCAGTGCGCCTGCTGTCCCGGCATCGACAACGGCGCCTGCAGCGGCATGCTGTCATTGCCGATGATGCTGCTGCGCGCGCCGCGCGCGAACACGTCGGGCATGGCGACATCCGCATCGAGTATCTCGCCGCTGCGCGGATCGACCTGGCTCGGCCCGATGGCGACGGCGACATCCGTGCCGACGTACCAGCGCACCGACGCATGGCGCGCATCCATCGTATCGAAGCGGTCCTTCTCGCTCTGCTGTTTGACGACGATGGCGTTCTTGAAGCCGATCCGCTCGAACGCATCGTTCCAGGCCAGGATGCCCTGCTTCACCGACTCGCGGTACTTCTCCGGGATGTTCGCATCGAGCCAGTAGACGATGGGCTGCTTCGGTTCCGACAGCGGCTGCGACGGGTCCTGCTTTTCCAGGCGCCAGCGCTGCACCACGTGGCGGGCCGTGGTGGGCGTCACATCGTCCGTATAGTCGTGCGTGGTGTAGGCGAAATGGCCGATGCGGTCGTCCGCGACGCGGCCATGCATGGGCTGCGCCGGCAGCGGCATGAAGCTGTAGTAAAAGCCGAGGAACATGCTGCGCGGGTCCGGCAGCGTGGTCGGCGGACTGGGAATGGCGACTGGCACCGGCGTGGCCGGCCTCACCACCGGCGGCGCCGCGATGCGCGGCACGTAGAAGTGGGCGTTGACCTGGAAGCCGGTCATGGCCTCGTCGGAACGGATGGTCAGGAAGCTGCTGTTGCGCGCATCCATCGCATACGGCATGCGGAACGCCGTTTCCAGCCGGGTGGTGAAGCTTGGGATATCGCCGAACAGCAGGATATTGGCCTCGACCAGGATCGCGTGGCTCTGCGGATGCGGACCGCTGGCCACCGGCGCGATCGCCAGCAGGCTGTCGGAGAACGCCTGCGACACCGCCAGCGCCTGCGGCGTTCCACCCGTGGCGCCGTAGTCGGTATTCTTGGCGATCATCTGCACCAGGTTGCCGATGCGGTGGAACACCACCACCTGGGTCAGTCCCATCTGGCCGCCGTAGATACCGCGCTCGCCTATCCCGTTCGGCATGTTCACGGTCATGAAGATCGGGCGGTCGAACTGGTCGGGCCGCAGCTCGATCCAGACCTTTTCCTCTCGCTGGTACAGGTTCAGGAAGCCCTGCACATGGGCGGCGCCGCGCACCACGTCGGCGTATGGCCTGGGCGCGGAGGCTGCCGCGACGGCGGCGGCCAGCGCTGCGGCCGGCGGCAGGGGCGCGCTGGCGGTGACGGGTGCTTCGGGTGTGTGGGGGGCCGGCGCGGGCGGAACCGGCTCCTGGGCCAGTGCCTGCGCGCCGAGCGTCAGCAAGACGGCGGCGCGGAGAGAATTCAGGGCAAACATGGATATCCTGTTACATTAGAAAAGGCATCCCGGTACTGTAACCGAAACAACAAATAACGAAACAGAATTTCCCGAGGCTCCCCTCTAAACCGGAGGTGTACGCAACACGCCTCCATTGACCACGCCCCGGCAGGGATTGAGGCCGATGGCGTAGGACAGGTCGGCCGGGCGGGCGATGCGCCACAGCGCGAAATCGGCGCGCTTGCCCACTTCCAGGCTGCCGATCTGCTGTTCGCGGCCCAGCGCGCGGGCGGCGTGCAGGGTGCAGCCGGCCAGCGCCTCCAGCGGCGTCAAACGCCACAGCGTGCAGACCATATTCATCGCCAGCAGCAGGGACGTCATCGGCGATGTGCCGGGATTGCAGTCGGTGGCCACGGCCATCGCCACGCCGGCGGCGCGCATCGCGGCCACCGGCGGCGGCGTGGTGTCGCGCAGGAAGTAGTAGGCGCCGGGCAGCAGCACCGCCACGGTGCCGGCGGCGGCCATCGCCGCGATGCCGGCCTCGGTCAGGTGCTCCAGATGGTCGGCGGACAAGCCTTGGTAGCGCGCCACCAGCTCGGCGCCGCGCTGGTCGGACAGCTGCTCCGCATGCAGCTTGACCGGCAGGCCCTGTGCGCGCGCCGCCTGGAACACGCGCTCGGTCTGCTCGTGCGAGAAACCGATGCGTTCGCAGAAGGCGTCCACCGCGTCGACCAGGCCTTCGGCGGCCAGCGGCGCGATCATCGCGCACACTTCGGTGACGTAGTCGTCGGCGCGGCCGGCGAATTCCGGCGGCAAGGCGTGCGCGCCAAGGAAGGTGGCGGCGACGCTGACCGGCAGCTCGCGGCCGATGCGGCGCGCCACGCGCAGCATGTTCGCTTCCGATTCCAGCGTCAGGCCGTAGCCCGACTTGATCTCCAGCGTGGTCACACCCTCGGCCAGCAGGCTGCACACGCGCGGCAGGCTTTGCCGCAGCAGCTCGTCCTCGGACGCGGCGCGGGTGGCGCGCACGGTAGACATGATGCCGCCGCCGGCGCGCGCGATGTCCTCGTAGGTGGCGCCATTGAGGCGCGCTTCGAATTCGTCGCTGCGGTTGCCGGCGTGGACGATGTGGGTGTGGCAGTCGATCAGGCCCGGCGTCAGCCAGCAGCCGCCGCCATCGTGCACGGTGACGGCCAGCACGCCCGGCGGCATTTCGGCCCGGGGCCCCAGCCACGCGATCCTGCCATCCTTGACGGCGACGGCGGCATCGCGGATCTCACCGTAGCCATCGGCCATCGTGGCCAGATGCACGTTCGTAAACAACACATCCCACATGCTTGGTACTCTCTTCAATTGTTGATGATGTCGACCACAAACACCGTTGCGCGCTGGGCTTCCATCGACCATTCCTCTTCGGCCTCCAGCACCAGCAGGTCGTAGCGCACCATGGCGATGCGTTCGCGTGCGCTGCTCACCGTCAGGCTTTCGCCGTCGGCCAGGAACAGCAGCGTGGTGCCGCTGCGGCGCTTGAGCTGCTCGGCGCCATCGACCAGGAACGACTCGAGCCGGTGGCGGCAGCGGCCGCGCCGCGACATCACGTTGAAATCGGTGGTCAGGCCGCCGGTGACGGTGGCGTGCACCGCCGCCTCGCCGTCGAATTCGATCAGCGGCTCGCTGGGGCTGAGCACAAAGCGCTCGTCGCCGAAGTCCAGCAGCACGCCGTCGCCGTCGACCAGCGCCAGCGAACGGTCGATGCCGGGGAAGCTGGAAAAAGGCCCGCTCTGGGAGATGGTCGCCAGGCTGACGCGCCAGTCGAATTCATCGAAGCCGGCGCCGGCGGGCGAGACGGCGATTTCCGTCGTGCTGCCGCCGCCGTTCTTCCACGGCGCGGGCCGCAGGCTTGCATACTGGATTAGCTGGGTCATCGGAACTCCCTCAGTTCGGCCAAGGTCTGCTTGAAGCGCGCAGCGATCGCCTGCTGCGCAACGTGCTGCTGATTGCGTACCACCCACTGGCCGCCGACCATGACGTCCTTGACCAGATTGTCATTACCGCAGAAGACGAAGCTGCCGAGCACCTCGTCCAGCGCCAATCCATACAAATTCGGGTGCTGGTCGTCCAGCACGATCATATCGGCGCGGCGGCCCGGCGCCAGCGCGCCCACCGGCCGTCCGCTGGCCTGCGCGCCGCCCTGCAAGGCGCCCTGCCACAGGAAGTCGCCGACATGGCGCTGCTGCGCCGACACCGCGATATTGCGGCGCTGGTGCTGCAGGCGCTGGCCGTATTCCAGCCAGCGCAGTTCTTCCACCGCGCTTTGCGAAATATGGCTGTCGCTGCCGATGCCGAACCGCCCGCCCGCCGCCAGGAACTCCTCCAGCGGGAACAGGCCGTCGCCCAGGTTGGCCTCCGTGGTCGGACACAGCCCCGCCACGGCGCCGCTCTGCGCGATGTTGTCCACCTCGTCGCGCATCAAGTGCGTCGCGTGGATCAGGCACCAGCGTTGATCGACTTCCACCTGGTCCAGCAGCCACTGCACCGGGCGGCGTCCGCTCCAGTCCAGCGATTGCTGCACTTCCTGCTTCTGCTCCGCGATGTGGATATGCACCGGACGGTCGTCCGGCAGCGTCACCAGCACCTCGTTAATCTGCGCCACCGAGGCCGCGCGCAGCGAATGCGGCGCCACGCCCACTTCGGTCTGCCCGTCGCGCAGGGGCTCCAGCGCCTCGACCACCCGCAACACATCGTGCGGATCGGTCTTGAAGCGCTGTTGCTCCGGCTTCAAGGCGCTTTCGCCGAAGCCGGAATAACTATACAACACTGGCAGCATGGTGATGCCGATTCCCGCCAACCGTGCGGCGGCGATGACACGCTCGGCCGTTTCCGCCGGGCGCGGATACATGGCGCCGTCCGGCGCCCGCTGCACGTAATGGAACTCGCACATCGACGTGTAGCCGTGGCGCAGGCATTCCGAAAACAGCTGGGCGGCGATGGCCTCGATGTGCTCGGGCGTGATGTTGCGGGCGAAGCGGTACATCAGGTCGCGCCAGGTCCAGAAGCTGTCCTTGGTGTTGCCAACTGCGTCGCCGGCCTTTTCCGTGCGGCCGCCCAGCGCCCGCTGGAAGCTGTGCGAATGCAGGTTGATCATGCCCGGCAAGACGTACTCCACCACCGGCGCGATCAGCTGGGCGCCGGCCGGCGCCACCACGCCGGCGTCGACGCGGACGATGGCGCCGTTGGCGTCCCACTCGACCAGCACATCCTTGCGCCAGCCCTCCGGCAGCAGCGCGTTGCGCGCGAACAGGCGGTTCATGCGCGCCCCCAGTCGGCGGCGGCCTGCGTCATTTGCCGCAACACGCCTTGTACCTGCTGCGCACGGTCCTCGCGGTAGCCGTAAGGCGCTTCCTCATCCATGTAGGTCGACTGGCACATCTCCAGCTGGATCGCGTGCACACGGTTGGCCGGCTGGCCGTAGTGACGGGTGATATGCCCGCCCTTGAAGCGGCCGTTGACGGCCACGCTGTACTGCTGCTGCGCCAGCGCGCGCGCCACGATGGCCTCGCTCAGGCCCGGCGCGCAGCTGTTGCCATCGGCGGTGCCGAAGTTCAGGTCCGGCAGCTTGCCCTCGAAGAAGCGCGGCACCACCGACGCGATCGAATGCGCGTCCCACAACACCACGCGGCCGTGCAACGCCAGCAGCCGGTCCAGCTCGGCGCGCAATTGATCGTGATACGGTTTCCAGTACGCGGCCAGGCGGCGCTGTACCTCGCCCTCGCCCGGCGTATGGCCATCGCGGTACAGCGGCTCGCGGTGGAAGGTGTCGACCGGGCACAGGCCGGTCGTATCCTGGCCCGGATACAGGTTGGTGTTTTCCGGCGGCCGGTTCAAATCGATGACGTAGCGCGACCAGCGCGCCGACAAGGTCGACGCCCCCATCTCGCCGAGGAACTGGTACAGGCGCACCAGGTGCCAGTCCGTGTCCTGCTTGTCGACGGCGGCCGGCGTCATCGCCGCCGCCACGTCGTCGGGAATGTCGGTGCCCACGTGCGGCATGGACACCAGCAAGGGAATACTGCCTGCTTTGAACTGATAGTCCATGACGCCTCCTCTTATGGATTATGGATGCAGGGACGTGAACAAACCTTTGCACGACGCGCTCAACTCGCCGCGCATGACCATGCCCTTGGCCGCTTCGATATCCGGCGCGAAGAAGCGGTCGGCATCGAAGAACGGCACTTTCTGGCGCAGCTGCGCATGCACGTGCTCCAGATGCGGCGAGGTCTTCAGCGGACGGTGGAAGTCGATGCCCTGCGCGGCGGCCAGCAGCTCGATGCCGATGATGACGGCGGTGTTGTGCGCCATGTCGTCCAGACGGCGCGCCGCGTAGGTCGCCATGCTGACGTGGTCTTCCTGGTTGGCCGAGGTCGGGATCGAGTCGACGCTGCCCGGATGGGCCAGCGATTTGTTCTCCGACGCCAGCGCGGCGGCGGTCACGTGGGCGATCATGAAGCCCGAGTTCACGCCCGGGTCGCGCACCAGGAACGGCGGCAGGCCGGACAAGGTGGCGTCGATCAGCAGCGCGATGCGGCGTTCGGAGATCGCGCCGATTTCGGCGATCGCCAGCGCCAGCGTGTCGGCGGCGAAGGCCACCGGCTCGGCATGGAAGTTACCGCCCGAGACCACCACCGACAGTTCGCCTTCCTTGAACAGCAGCGGATTGTCGGTGACGGCGTTGGCTTCGATCAGCAAGGTGCGGGCGGCGTTGCCGATGATGTCCCAGCAGGCGCCCATCACTTGCGGCTGGCAGCGCAGGCAGTACGGGTCTTGCACGCGCTCGTCGCCAACCAGGTGCGAGGCGCGGATCGCGCTGTTGCTCACCAGTTGACGATAGATCGAGGCGGCGGCGATCTGGCCCGGCTGGCCGCGCACTTCATGCACGCGGGCGTCGAACGGCGAATCGGAACCCTTGGCCGCGTCCAGCGACAGCGCGCCCGACACCATGCCAGCCTCCAGCAGGCGCTCGGCCATGAACAGGCCGTGCAGCGCCAGCGCGGTCGACACCTGGGTGCCGTTGATCAGCGCCAGGCCTTCTTTCGCGGCCAGCACCACCGGCGCGATGTTGGCGGCTTTCAGTGCGTCGGCGGCCGGCATGATTTCACCGTTGACGCGCACGTCGCCCACGCCCAGCATCGCCAGCGTCATGTGCGACAGCGGCGCCAGGTCGCCCGAGGCGCCGACCGAACCCTTGGCCGGAATGGCCGGCATGATGCCGGCGTTGTACAGCGCGATCAGCGTGTCGATGATCAAAGGACGCACGCCGGAGTAGCCGCGCGCCAGGCTGCCGATCTTCATCAGCAGGATCAGGCGGCAGACGGCATCCGACAGCAGCTCGCCGGTGCCCACCGAGTGCGACAGGATCAGGTTGCGCTGCAGCTGTTCCAGTTTATCGTCCGGGATGCGGGTCTTGGCCAGCAGGCCGAAACCGGTGTTGATGCCGTAGGCGGCGTCACCCTTGGCGACGATGGCGCGCACGGCGGCGGCGGAGGCTTCGATGACCGGGTAGGCTTCGGCGGCCAGCGACAGAGGACCGGCGGCGCTCCACACGGCGCGCAGTTCGGTCAGGGTCATCGCGCCCGGTTTCAGGGTCAGTGCATTTTTCATAGATGTTCTCAAATTATTTAATCATAGGTGCAGCAGGGACTTCGGGCGGCATGCCGCCCGCCTGCGGAACGGGGCGCCCCTGCAAGGGCGCCCTCCCGTCCTACAGGACCATAGGCAGGTTCAAGCCGTTGCGCTTGGCGCAGGCGATGGCCGTCTCGTATCCCGCATCGGCGTGACGCATCACGCCCGAACCGCTGTCGTTGACCAGCACGCGCGCCAGGCGCTTGGCGGCGGCGTCGGTGCCGTCGGCCACGATCACCACGCCGGAGTGCTGCGAGTATCCCATGCCCACGCCGCCGCCGTGGTGCAGCGACACCCAGGTCGCGCCGCCGGCGGTGTTGAGCAGCGCGTTCAGCAGCGGCCAGTCGGAGACGGCGTCGGTGCCGTCCTTCATGCTTTCGGTCTCGCGGTTAGGGCTGGCGACGGAGCCGGTGTCCAGGTGGTCGCGGCCGATGACGATCGGCGCTTTCAGCTCGCCATTGCGCACCATCTCGTTGAAGGCCAGGCCGGCGATGTGGCGCTCGCCCAGGCCCAGCCAGCAGATGCGCGCCGGCAGGCCCTGGAAGGCGATGCGCTCGCGCGCCATGTCCAGCCAGCGGTGCACGTTGGCGTGGTGCGGGAACAGCTCCTTGATCTTGGCGTCGGTCTTGTAGATGTCTTCCGGGTCGCCGGACAGCGCCACCCAGCGGAACGGGCCGCGCCCTTCGCAGAACTGGGGACGGATATAGGCCGGCACGAAGCCGGGAAAATCGAAGGCGTTCTTGACGCCGTGGTCGAACGCCACCTGGCGGATGTTGTTGCCGTAGTCGACGACCTTGGCGCCCAGGGTCTGGAAGTCCAGCATCGCCTGCACGTGGACCGCGCAACCTTCGGTGGCGGCGGCCTTCAGTTCCTCGTGGCGCGCGGCGTCGTGCTGGGCGGCCTTCCACTGCTCGACGGTCCAGCCCTGCGGCAGGTAGCCGTTGATCAGGTCATGCGCCGAGGTCTGGTCGGTGACGATGTCCGGCACAAGATCAGTGGCGCCGGCCTTGGCGCGGCGCACCAGCTCCGGCAGCACGTCGGCCGCGTTGCCCAGCAGGCCGATGGAGATGGCGTCGCCGTTGGCCTTGTGCAGCTTGATCATCTCCAGCGCCTCGTCGATGCTGGCGGCCTGCTTGTCGAGGTAGCGGGTGCGCAGGCGGAAGTCGATGCTGCTCTGCTGGCACTCGATGGTCAGCGACACGGCGCCGGCCATGGTGGCGGCCAGCGGCTGCGCGCCGCCCATGCCGCCCAGGCCCGCGGTCAGCACCCAGCGGCCTTTGAGGTCGCCGCCGAAGTGCTGGCGGCCCGCTTCGGCGAAGGTCTCGAAGGTGCCCTGCACGATGCCCTGGGTGCCGATGTAGATCCACGAACCGGCCGTCATCTGGCCGTACATGAACAGGCCTTTGCGGTCCAGTTCATTGAAGTGTTCCCAGTTGGCCCATTTCGGCACCAGGTTGGAGTTCGCGATCAGCACGCGCGGCGCGTCTGCGTGGGTTTCGAACACGCCGACCGGTTTGCCGGACTGGATCAGCAGGGTTTGATTGTCTTCCAGCTCGCGCAGCGAGGCCAGGATCTGGTCGTAGCATTCCCAGTTGCGGGCCGCGCGGCCGATGCCGCCGTAGACCACCAGGTGCTTGGGATTTTCCGCCACTTCCTTGTCCAGATTGTTCTGGATCATGCGGTAGGCCGCCTCGGCGCCCCAGTTTTTACAGGTACGCTCCGGTCCGCGGGGGGCGCGGATTTCGCGGCTGGCGTCAAAACGTGGATCGCTGTCTAAATGGGTCGTCATGGTGGCTCCTGCTCCTGAGTGAGTGGGACCGGCCAGGCGCGCAACAACGCACGCACGGCCAGCGCATCATCAAAGGATAAGTTGTATATACAACCAAGTCAATCAGTTTTTAAGCGGTGCGCACGGAACGAATAATTCCTGAGCCTGTCAAATAGGTCATCAGCGCTTGATATCTTGCCAGCATACGCCGGCGCATGCCGAACATTTTGTGCCGAGCAGTTTCAGAGATGATTTCACGTCAAAATGGTTGCAAAAGGTCGCAATAAGTGGCACGTTAGCACCTACTACTTAGAGGTGACATGATGGCGACTTCCTTGAAATTATCAGACGAGCTAGTCGAAATGGCTAAGCCACATGCTGCGGCCGAGCACCGTTCGATTCCCAAGCAGATCGAGTACTGGGCGCGACTGGGAAAGGCTGTCGATGAAAACCCCGGTTTGCCGCTCCAGTTCATCAAAGATACCTTGCTTGCCACTCAAGAGGCCAAGGCCGGAATGCTCACGCCATATCAGTTCGGGACATGACTGTGCTTGACGTTCTTGTCACCCCGAATTTTATAAAGACCGTCAAAAAGCTCCGCGCCAAAGATAAAGCCATCGTAGATAAAGCGGTGAAGGCGATCGCCAACGATCCAACCATCGGGGAAGAAAAGAAAGGTGATCTGGCCGGAATTTTTGTGCACAAGTTCAAGATTAACAAGCAGGAGATTTTGCTCGCGTATCAGCTACACCCCACTAAATTCCAGCCGATTTCGGTAGTACTCCTGAGCTTAGGCTCGCATGAGAATTTCTATGCAGAATTGAAGCGACAAAATTAGGGAACAGCGCCGCGTGCGTCCGACTGCCAACCGGTATCTGACCAATGCCCCGCGCGCGCGCCCCGTAATATTCGTGATCTCCTTCGAACTTCCCCAAGAACGCCAGTTTTCCGGGCTCGATGCTGAAAATGTGCTCTTTGATGGCCGATGGAAATTCGTTCCTTCCGTTTCGGCCATGGGAAACAACGTTATATTCAAACCAATGGGTAACGGCGTATTTGCCGGGTGACAATGCAATGACATTGGTTTCTGTAATCCATTTTTCGTCGAGTGGAACGGCGTTGAACTTGTCATAGCTTGAAACAAATGGAATCTCAAACTCTTGTTTTGTATCCAGATTTGTCAAGGTGAAGCCGGTGACATCCGCGAAATTCTTTTGGACGAACAGTCCGCCGACATAACCCAGTTCCTTGGAAACCGGCGTGCCCCGCGCCACGACTTTTTGTGGGCTGGCGCAGCCACTGAGCAAGCTAATCAGGATAGCGAGTCCAGTAATCGCATGGGTAAGGCGCATTGTGTATTTCCCATGTTGAAGTTGGAGCCGAACAATATCAAAAAGACAGGGCAATAGCAAAATGGCTGGCGTGTGCCTGCCCTGCACGGCATATGTTTTCCCCTATCGGCCAACTCTAACAACCCGCCACCCACTGGCCTGAGCCGGTAAAATTCCGGCATACCCCACGTCCAGCGAGTACCCGTGATGACGACGCCCCGAATCGGCCTGTTTGCCGAACATGAGCTACAGCTGGTGTTCCTGAAGGAAGGCGGTTTGGCACCGTTCTGAGCGAACCACGGCGGCCGGGAACCGTCGCAATAACCTCAATTAATCCGGTCGCTTGTCTTTCTTGTACACCCGCTTGCCGCCCATCCAGGTCTGCAGCACCTGCGTCTTGCCGATCTGCTCGGCCGGCACCTTGAACAGGTCGCGGTCGATCAGGATGAAGTCGGCCCACTTGCCCGGTTCCAGCGTGCCGATGACGTTTTCCTGGTGCGCCGCATAGGCCGCGTCCAGGGTGAAGCAGCGGAACGCCTCGGTCAGCGTCATCGCCTGGTTCTTGTACCAGCCGCCGGCCGGCACGCCGGCGTTGTTCTGCCGCGTGACCGCCGCATGCAGGCCCTCGAACGGATTCGGCGACTCCACCGGGAAGTCCGAACCGCAGGCGATGCGCGAGCCCTGGTCGAGGAAGGTGCGCCACGCATAGGCGCCCTTGATGCGCTCATGCCCCACGCGCTGCTCGGCCATGTTCTGGTCCGAGGTCGCATGCGTCGGCTGCATCGACGGAATGACGCCCAGCGCCTTGAAGCGCGGGATGTCCTCCAGCGCCACCACCTGCGCATGCTCGATGCGGTGGCGCAGTTCGACGTTGTTGTATTTCGGGATCAGCTGCGCGTAGGCGTCGAGGATCTGGCGGTTGCCGGCGTCGCCGATGGCGTGCACGTTGACCTGGTAGCCGGCCTTCATGGCCTTGTTCATCTTGGCCAGCATCTCGTCGTTCGGATAGAACAGCAAGCCCCTGGTCGACGGCATGTCGCTGTACGGCGCCAGCAAGGCCGCGCCGCGGCTGCCCAGCGCGCCGTCCGAGTACAGCTTGACGGCGGCCAGCGCATACACATCGTTGCCATAGGATTTGAGCGGGCCGTCCTTGGACAGCTCGTCGAAATCGGCCGTTGTGTCGCCGATCATCGCGTACACGCGCGTGGTCAGCTTGCCGTGGTCGGCATAGTCGCGATACAGGTCGTCCTGCACCACCTTGATGCCGGCGTCGTGCACGCTGGTCAGGCCGGCCTTGGCCAACGCGGCCAGCGCGTTGTCGAGCCGGGCGCGCGCCTCGTTGGGCGTGGGCAGCGGCACCACCTTGTCGACCAGCTCCATCGCCGCGTCCACCAGCACGCCGCTAGGCTTGCCGGAGGCGTCGCGTTCGATCTTGCCGCCCTTAGGGTCCGGCGTGTCCCTGGTGATGCCGGCCATTTCCAGCGCCTTGGTGTTGACCCAGATGGCGTGGCCGTCAACCCGATGCAGCAACACCGGCCGCTCGCCCACCACCGCATCGAGTTCGCCGGCGGTCGGGAAGCGGCCCAGCTTCCACACTTCCTGGTTCCAGCCGAAGCCGATCACCCAGGCGTTCTTCGGGTGCGAACGGCTGAACTCCGCCACCGCGCGCACCGCCCCGCCCAGCGAGGTGGCGCTGAACAGCTCCACGCCGGAGGCGATTTCGCCCAGCTCGAACACATGGCCGTGGGCGTCGATCAGGCCTGGCAGCAGGGTCTTGCCCTGGGCGTCGATGTGCTCCGCCTTCGGCAGCCGGATCGCCGTCTCGCGCTCGCCGCCCACCGCGACTATCCGGCCCAGGTCATCGAAGGCCAGCGAACTGAATCGCTGCAAGGTGCCGGCCGCGTTCAGCGTATAGCCGTTGGCATGGTCGATGATGGTGTCGGCCTGCGCCAGCGGCAGGATGGTGGACAGGGCCAGGCTGACGGCGGCGGCCAGCGGGGCGGGCGAAAACTGGGATGTGCGCATCGATACTCTCCATTCGGAAGCAAGAACAGAGTGTAGCGCACAACCCGCCGAACGCAACGTCTAGAAGAGCCCTTGCAGCGAGACCGACAACAGGCGCGAGTCGCCGAAGAACGGATAGCTGTAGTGCGACTTGTCCTTGCTGACGTCGTACTGCACCTTGAGCGCGGTGTTCTTGCGGAAATCCCAGCGCAGCGACAGGTACTGCGTGTTGCGCGCCTCGATAGGCTCGTTGATGGTGGTGTAGCGCGAGAAGGTGTACATCGGCGTCCACGCCTCGTACTGGTAACCGACGGCGAGCAGCGCGTATTTGTAGACGTTGTTGAGCCCCTTGCCGGCGTCGACCTGCTCGTAGCGATCCAGCTCGGACTTGACCAGCCAGTTCTTGTAGTCGACGTTGGCCGACAGCCCGGCGATGCGGGTGCTCTGGCCGTCGACGAAGAACACCTTGCCCGCCGGGCTGTCCTGCCAGGTGGTGTCCTTGTAGTGCATCAGCATGGCGCGCACGTCGAAGATGCCGTTGTTGGCCGACACATAGCCGCCCACCATGCTCTTCCACGATTCATGGGTCGGCGTGGCGTAGTAGATCTGGGTGTCGTAGGTGTCGTTGTGCTGGGTGTAGCCGCCGGCCCACATGTGGAAGGTGGCCGCCCAGTCGGATTGCCCCAGCTGCGTGCGGTAGCTGGCGTTGGCGCCCTGGTAGGCGTAGATCGGCCAGCCGTAGACGTCCGGCGCCGGCCGCACCCACGGGTAGGCGTAGCCGATGTACAGGTAATCGCTGTAGTAGTAGAGCGGAATGCGGAACTGGCCGGCCTGGAAGGTCCAGGCGGAATCGGCGGACGGCTGCCAGGTCAGGTAGGCCCAGTCCAGCGTCGGCGTCAGGCCGTGGCCGGGATTGTGCGCCCGCACCAGCACCTGCGCCGTGGCCGACAAGGTCGGCGAGAACTCCTTCTTCAGCTGGAAGCCGACCGACGACTCCTGGTTGAACTGCCAGCCCTCGCTGCGTTCGTAGATGGCCGCGTATTCCCAGTTCTGCACCGTGCAGGGGCATTTCCACTGCATGTAGTCCCACGGCGCGCCGCTGCCCTGGGCTTTGCCGCTCAGCACGCGGGCGCCGGTCAGGTTGTAGAAACCGGTCAGCTTGAGCGTGCCGTCGTCGGTCAGGTCGGTGGCGCCGGCCGCGCCGGCCAGCGCGGCCAGTGCCAGCGCTATCAGTGTTTTTTTCATCGAGCAGACTCCAGTAAAGGGAAGGACACGCCGGTTCAAGGAACGATCGCCACGACCTTGACCGTGTCGTCCACCGCCGATTTTTCGATGTAGCCGATAGCGTTGACGTTGTCGGCCACCGCTTTCTTGATCTCGGCGCTGCTCTTGTATTCCTTGGGGGGCTTGCCCTTGGCGGTGAAGACGATCTTGGACCAGATGGCCTCGACCTGGGCCGGCGACTTCTCCAGCACTTTCTTGCAGAATTCGGCGCGCAGCGGCGAGTTCTCCGGCTGTTCCACCGGCGTGAACAGCACCGAGCCGCCGAGGAAGAATTGCGCCGCCTGCGACGGGAACATACGGGTGGCCGGGTTTTGCGGATTGACGATGATGGCCAGTTCGGCCCGCGCCGTCAGCGCTGCGCCACCCAGCGTCGCCGCGGCGAGCAGCAGCGCCAGGCGCCGCCGCGAAATGAGCAATTGCAGATCCATATCACCTCTCTGAAAGTACGCGAGGAAACTATCGCAGTGCGAATTCATTCTAGTCCGTGGATTTTTTGCATTGAAGTAATTTTTAATGGGTAAAGGTTTTTTAGGCCGGAAGTGTTTCGATTGAACAACGCGGTAGCTTGCGTTCGCGGCCCGGCAAGCCGGTTACAATGCAGTCTTTGCCGCCCAATAAGCACCTCTCGTGTCCAGCCGACTACTTTATTTACGCCTGCTCAAGCAGTTCAGCCCCTACGCCTGGATCGGCGTCGTCACCCTGTTCGCGGTCGGCCTGGCCGCCGCCACCGACGTGATGTTGATCCAACAGCTGCAAAACGTGGTAGACGCGTTGGCGCCCAGCCACAACCTGGCCGCCGTCCGTCCAAGCGCCGGCCTGTTGGCCGAAGTGCAGGGGTGGCTGAAGCATTTTCTGCCGCACGATCCGGTCAACGCGGCGCTGTGGTCGATTCCGGCGGTGATCTTCGGGCTGGCCGTGATGCGCATGTTTTCCAGCTTCGCCGGCGAATACGGCGCCGCCTGGCTAAGCAGCCGGGTGCAGGCCAATCTGCGCGAGCTGATGTTCGCCCGCATCATGCGCCTGCCGAACGGCTATTTCGATCTATCCTCCACCGGCACCACGCTGTCGCGCGTGGCTTTCGACGCCGCCCAGGTGGCGCAGGCCGGCCTGACCGTGGTCAACGTGGCGGTGCGCGATTCGGTCGCCACCATCGGCTACCTGGCCACGCTGTTCATCGTCGACTGGCAGCTGGCCCTGTTCTGCCTTGGCCTGCTGCCGCTGGTGGCCATCATCGTCACCTTCGCCGGGCGCCGCATGCGCCACCTGAGCAAAAGCGCGCAGGCGGCCATGGGCTACCTGACCAATGTGCTCGACGAAAGCATCAGCGGCCAGCGCGTGGTCAAGATCTTCGGCGGCCAGAAGTACGAGCAGGCCCGCTTCGACGGCGTGGTCAAGCTCAATCGCCAGCTGGCCGTCAAGCACGCGGCGACGTCGGCGCTCAACTCGGGCATCATCATGCTGCTGATCGGCACCACGCTGTCGTCGGTGATCTACTTCGCGCTGCTGCGCGCCCAGGCCGGCGCGCTGACGCCGGGCGCCTTCGTGGCCTTCATGTCGTCGCTGATGGCGATGCAGTCGCCGATCAAGAACCTGACCAAGATTAACGAGCCGATGCAGCGCGGCCTGGCCGCCGCCGAATCCGTGTTCGGCCTGATCGACACCGAGGCCGAAGCCGACACCGGCACCAAAAAGGTCGAGCGCGCCGTCGGCCGCCTGGCGCTGGAGGAAGTCAGCTTCCACTACGGCGCCGACGCCGATGCCAGGCCGGCGCTGGACCGGGTGTCGCTCGACATCGCCGCCGGCGAGACGGTGGCCCTGGTGGGCAGCTCGGGCAGCGGCAAGACCACGCTGGCCGGCCTGCTGCCGCGCTTCTACGATGTCAGCGGCGGCAGCATCAAGCTCGATGGCGTCGACCTGCGCGACTACACCATGACGTCCCTGCGCCAGCAGATCGCGCTGGTCAGCCAGGACGTGGTGCTGTTCAACGACACGCTGGCGGCCAATATCGCCTATGGCGATCCGCAGCCGTCGATGCAGCGCATCGAGGCGGCGGCGCGCGCCGCCCACGCGCACGAATTCATCGAACGCCAGCCCAACGGCTACCTCACCTCGGTCGGCGAGAACGGCCTGCGGCTGTCCGGCGGCCAGCGCCAGCGCCTGGCGATCGCGCGCGCGCTGTACAAGAACGCGCCCATCCTGATCCTGGACGAGGCCACCAGCGCGCTGGACACGGAATCGGAACGGCTGGTGCAGGCGGCGCTGGAGGTGCTGATGCGGGGCCGCACCACGGTGGTCATCGCGCACCGCCTGTCGACCATCGAGAACGCCGACCGCATCGTGGTGCTGGACGGCGGCCGCATCGCCGAAGTGGGCAGCCACGAGGCGCTGCTGGCGCAGCACGGCATCTACGCCCGCCTGTACCAGACGCAGAAGAGCGTTCAGGTGGCGTCGTGAAAAATCAGTCCCAGCGTATGCCTTGAGCCGGCGCGGAGCCGGCTCACGCCATGCCGCATGGCGACCCGGTAGACCCCGCGCGCGCCCTGCGCCGGCCGGTGGTTGACCGGGAAGATCACCATGTCGCCGCGCTTGAGCGGCACCACCTCCACCCGCGACTGCATGCGCGGGCGCTGCTCGGTCAGCACGAACTCCCCTCCTTCGAAGTCCTCGCCCGGTTGGCTCAGCAAGATCGCCGCCTGCAGCGGGAACACGTGCTCGCCGTACAGGTCCTGGTGCAGGCAGTTGTAGTCGCCGGCGCCGTATTGCAGCATCAGCGGCGTCGGCCGCTGCTGGCCGGCGGCGTGGCAGCGCGCCAGGAAGTCGGCATGGTCGGGCGGGAAGCGCGCCTCCATGCCCATCAGCTCGTGCCAGCGGTTGGCGATGCCGGCCAGCGGGCCATACAGCGATTGCCGCAGCGCCGAAATCATCGACGGCAGCGGATAGCGGAAGTACTGGTACTCGCCGCTGCCGAAGCCGTGCTGCGCCATCACCACCCGGCTGCGGAACAGCGCGGCTTGCCGGTACTGCGCCGCCGTGGCGAGACATTCGTCGGCGCCCAGCATGCCGGGCACGATGGCGTAGCCGTGCGCGTTCAACTCGTCGGCAACGGCCTGCCAGTCCAGCCCCGCCACGTGCACCGCGATGCCGGCCGCCGCGCCGACCGCCTTGCGGGCGTTGGCCAGCGCCAGCGCGCTGGCGGCGGCTTGGACGGCAGCGCCGGCATCGGCCGGGATGGCGCCGTCGGCGGGCGGCGCCACGCTCACCGGCAGCGTCTTGCGCGGCTTGCGCTCGGCCGCGCCGCCGCCGAAATCGAACTCTCCGTTCTTCATTTGCCCGCCTCCCGGTCCAGCAGCGCGGCCTTGCGGTCCACGCCCCAGCGGTAGCCGGAGATCGAACCATCGTTGCGCACCACCCGGTGACACGGTATCGCCACCGCCAGCGCGTTCGCCGCGCACGCTCCGGCCACCGCGCGCGCGCCCTTCGGCACGCCGACCAACGCCGCCAGTTCCGCGTAGCTGACCGTGCGCCCGGCCGGGATCTCGCGCAGCACCTGCCACACACGCTGCTGGAAGGCGGTGCCGCGCACGTCGAGCGGCAGGTCCAGGCCGAGCTCCGGCCGCTCCACCATGCCGACCACGCGCGACACCACCTGCTCATATTCCGGCTCGGCGCCGATCAGCTCCGCCTTCGGGAAGCGGTCCTGCAGATCGCGCACCAGCACATCGGGATCGTCGTCGATCAGGATCGCGCAGATGCCCTGCTCCGTGCTGGCCACCAGGATCGCGCCCAGCGAACAGGCGCCGATGGCGAAGCGGATCTGCGCGCCGCGGCCGCCGGCGCGGAAGGCGGTCGGCGTCATGCCCAGCAGCGACGGCGACTGCGCGTAGAAGCGCCCGCTGGAGTTGTAGCCGGCCGCGTACATCGCGTCGGTCACCGTGGCCTGCCGCGCCAGCCCGTCCTGCATGCGGCGCGCCCGCTGGGCGTTGGCGTAGGCCTTGGGCGTGATCCCCGTCACCGCCTTGAACATGCGGTGGAAATGGAAGCGGCTCACGCCGACCGCCGTCGCCAGACTGTCCAGGTCCGGGGCCTCCTCAGCCGCGTCGATCAGGCGGCAGGCCTGCGCCACGATGGCGGCCTGGCGCTCGGCCAGCGGCGGCTGGTCCGGCTTGCAGCGCAGGCAGGGACGGAAGCCCGCCAGTTCTGCCGCCTCGCGGCTGTCGTGGAAGGCCACGTTCTTGCGCAGCGCCGGGCGCGCCCCGCACGACGGCCGGCAGTACACGCCGGTGCTGCGCACCGAATACCAGAATTCGCCGTCGGCGCCGGCGTCGCGCTGCCGCACGGCGGCCCAGCGCAACTCGTCGCCCTGGTAGACGCTGCGTGTCACTGCTTGGTTTGCTGTCTTGCCCATCTCGGACTCCATGATCGGATAAGGAATGCAGCCATCCTATCCAGCGCCGCGCCGCGACGCACTCCGGCTCTTGCTTCTGAATTCCAGATTGTACGTCGGGCCGGCACCCGATGCTAAAATGTCCTCATGCCGCCAGCCAGGCGCGCCCTCGGAGAAACCGTTTGGACGAACAAGCCCTGCAAGACACTACCCCCATATTCCAGCGCATCAAGGATTATCTGGTGGCGCAGATCGCCGCCGGCACCTGGAAGGAAGGCGACGTGATCCCGTCCGAGCAGGCGCTGGTCAAGCAGTTCGGCGTGTCGCGCATGACCGTCAACCGCGCCGTGCGCGAGCTGACCGCCGACCAGATCCTGACCCGCCGCCAGGGCTCCGGCACCTACGTCGCGCAACAGAAGTACCAGGCCACGCTGCTGGAAATCAAATCCATCGCCGACGAGATCCGCGCCCGCGGCCACGCCCACCGCAGCAGCCTGCATCAGCTGGAGCGCGTCAAGGCCAGCGAGTTGATGGCCAAGCAGTTCGAGCTGCCGGCCGGCCATCTGCTGTTCCATTCGGTGATCGTGCACTTCGAGAACGGCGTGCCGATCCAGGTCGAGGACCGCTGGGCCAATCCGCTGTGCGCGCCGGACTACATGGAGCAGGACTACGCCGCCATCACCCCCAACGAATACCTGATGAAATCGGCCCCGCTGCAAGGCGCCAGCTACAGCATCGAAGCGCTGGCCGCCCCGCGCGACATCGCCGAGATGCTGGCCATCGACACCCGCCAGGCCTGCCTGGTGCTCAAGCGCCAGACCCGTTCCAACGGCCAGGTCGCCTCGATCGCCACCATGTGGCACCCCGGCCACCGCTACCAGTTCGCCGGCAGCTTCGCGCAGTAGCAGCGCTGGCAATCGTCCTTTACAACTTAGTCGACTACCGGCCAGCCGTCGATGCTATAGTTGCCCGGCCACAGCATAAATACCAGCAACGCCTTGCGGATTGAAAGGGAAGCTCTTGTCGCACCGCCGTTCCAGGTCCGGCCGGACCCTCTTCTGGCGCCGTCTGCCACGCAGCCTGACGGCGCTTGCGCTCGTGCTGGCCGGCAGCCTGGCTGGCGCGCAGGCGGCGGAGAAGGTCAGCATCCAGCTCAAATGGATGCACCAGTTCCAGTTCGCCGGCTACTACGCGGCCCAGGACCAGGGCTATTACCGCGACGTCGGCCTCGACGTCACGCTGCTGGAAGCCCGCCCCGGCGTCGACCCCATCCAATCCGTGCTCGACGGCCGCGCCCAGTACGGCGTCGGCAACACCTCGCTGCTGGTGGCGCGCGGACGCGGCCAGCCGGTGGTGGTGCTGGCCTCGGTCTTCCAGCACTCGGCCAGCGCGCTGCTGGTGCGCCACGGCGCCGACGGCAAGCCGCGGCCCTGGCCCGGCAGCCGCGTGATGCTGGCGCCGAACAACGAAGAACTGCTGATCTTCCTGAAAAAGCTCGGCGTGCGCTCCGACAGCCTGGTGCCGGCCGTGCACAGCTTCAATACCGAAGACCTGCTCGAAGGCCGGGTCGACGCCATGTCGATCTACATCACCGAAGCGCCGTATCTGCTCGAACGCAACAACATCGGCTACGAGATCCTGTCGGCGCGTTCGCTGGGCGACGACTTCTACGGCGACCTGCTGTACACCACCGAAAGCGAACTGCGCGAACACCCGCTGCGCGCCCAGGCGCTGCGCGACGCCACCCTGCGCGGCTGGCGCTATGCGATGGCGCATCCGGGCGAGATCGCCGACCTGATACGGGCCCGCTATCCCGAGCGCCTCAGCCGCGAGCACCTGATGTACGAGGCCCAGCACATCGCGCCGCTGCTGGAACAGGGCTTGATCGAACTGGGCTACAGCAACCCCGAACGCTGGCGCGCCATCGCCCGCGCCTACATCGAGCAGGGCATGCTGCCGGCCGAGTACAAGCTGGACGGCTTCCTGTACCAGCCGCAGGCCGGCGACCGCCTGCTGCGCTACACCGGCGCGCTGGCGGCGGCGCTGCTGCTGCTGTTGACGGCGGCCGGCCTGTGGCGCCTGCGGCGGCAGGCGGCGGCGCTGCGCGCGGCGCGCGCCGAACTGGGCGACGCCGAGCGCATCGCCAGCTTCGCGCTGGAGAGCAGCGGCGAGGGCATGTGGGAATGGCGGCTCGACAGCGGCGCGCTGACCTTGTCGCCGCGCTACGGCGCGCTGCTGGGCTACGGCGCCGGCGAATTCGCGCCGACGCTGGAGCAGTGGCTGGTCCACGTGCATCCGGACGACCAGGCGCGCGTCGAACGCACCATCCAGGACTGCCTGGCCAGCAGCCCGGAACCGAACACCCAGATCGTCAGCGAACACCGCATGCGCACCCGGGACGGCGGCTGGATCTGGGTGCTGGCGCGCGGCATGATCGTCGAGCGCGACGCCGCCGGCCGGCCGCTGCGCGCCACCGGCACCATGGCCGACATCAGCGCGCGCGCCGCCGCCGAGGAGGCGCGCATGTGCGCGGTGGTCGACGCCACCCCGGGCGCCATGCTGATCGCCGACAAAAGCGGCCGGGTGCGCTACGCCAATCCGGCCTGCGCCCGCAGCTTCGGCTACCAGGGCACGATGGCCGGGCGCTCGGTCGAGCAGCTGGCGCCGGAGGCGATGCGCAGCAACGGCCGCACGCGCGAGCTGTTCTCGCGCCCCAACCTGCCGGGCCGGGTGCTGAGCGCGATCCGCGCCGACGGCGGCAGCTTTCCGGCGATGGTGCACATCGCGCCGGTGATGCTGGCCGGGCAGGAGCTGGTGGTGATGGCGCTGCGCGACATGACCCAGCGCCAGCGCGCCGAGGAGGCGCTGCACGCCAGCTCCGAGCGCTACCGCCTGATCGTGCAGACCGCCGCCGAAGGCATCTGGATGACCGGCGCCGACGACCGCACCAGCTTCGTCAACCCCACCATGGCGCGCATGCTGGACTACGACGTCGAGCAGATGCTGGGCCGCGCCATGACCGACTTCATGGACGACGACGGCCACGCGCAGCTCAAGCAGCACCTGCAGCGGCGCCTGGCCGGCGAGGCTTGCCAGGGCGACGTCTGCTTGCGCCGGCGCGACGGCAGCGTGGTGTGGTGCCTGCTGTCGACCACCGTCATCAACTCCGACGCCGGCCACTACGCCGGCACGCTGGCGATGCTGACCGACATCACCGAGCGGCGCCGCGCCGACAGCGCGCTGCGCAGCTCCGGCCAGCGGCTGGCGTCGATCTTCAACACCGTCACCAACGGCCTGGTGATGATAGACGGCGACGGCTTCATCCTGGAAAGCAACGCCGCCGCCGCGCACATGCTGGCGCACGCGCTGGAGGTCGACGGCGGCCGCCTGTGGCGCGGCGTGCGCGAGGACGGCACGCCGTTCGACGCCGCCAGCCATCCGGTGCAGCAGGCCATCGTCACCGGCGTCTCGGTGCGCGACGTGGTGATGGGCGTGGGCCAGGCCGGCGGCGAGGTGCTGTGGCTGTCGGTCAACGCCGAACCGATACCCGACGAGCGCGGCGTGGTGCCGCTGGTGGTGGCCAGCCTGACCGACATCACCGACCGCAAGCGCGGCGAAGACCAGCTGCGCGAACTGAACGAGCACCTGGAGGAGCGGGTGGCGATCCGCACCGACGAGCTGAACCAGGCCCGCATGCTGGCCGAGGAAGCCAGCCAGACCAAGGGCCAGTTCCTGGCCAATATGAGCCACGAGATCCGCACGCCGATGAACGGCGTGATCGGCATGGCCTACCTGGCGCTCAAGACCGACCTCGATCCGCGCCAGCGCGACTACCTGGAAAAGATCCGCTTCGCCGGCGAGCACCTGCTGGGCATCATCGACGACATTCTCGACATCTCCAAGATCGAGGCCGGCAAGCTGGAGATCGAGCAGGTCGACTTCGCGCTCGACCACGTGATCCAGACCCTGACCACGGTGGTGGCGCCGAAGGCGGCCAGCCGCGACCTGGAGCTGGTGTTCGACCTCGACCCCACGCTGCCCAGGGTGCTGCGCGGCGATCCACTGCGCCTCGGCCAGGTGCTGATCAACTACGCCAACAACGCCATCAAGTTCAGCGAGCGGGGCCGGATCGAGGTGCGGGTGCGCCAGGTGGTGGGCGACGCCCACGGCTGCCTGCTGCGCTTCGAGGTCAGCGACTGCGGCATCGGCCTGTCGGAGGCCGAGATCGACAAGCTGTTCCAGTCGTTCCAGCAGGCCGACACCTCGACCACGCGCGAATACGGCGGCACCGGCCTGGGCCTGGCCATCTGCAAGCAGCTGGCGCAGCTGATGGGCGGCGACGTCGGCGTGCGCAGCCGGCCGGGCCTGGGCAGCACCTTCTGGTTCACCGCCCGGCTCGGCATTTCCAGCGCGACCGTGCCGGCGCTGATCGACCGCGTCAAGGACGCCGCCGCCGCGCTGCTGGCCTCCTCGCGCAGCGCGGCGGTGATGGCGGCGCTGAAGCACGCCCGCATCCTGCTGGTCGAGGACAACACCTTCAACCAGCAGATCGCGCTGGAGATGCTGGAGGAAGTCGGCTCTTCGGTGTGCCTGGCGGCCAACGGCATGGAGGCGCTCGAGCTGCTGCGCCAGACCGTGTTCGACTGCGTGCTGATGGACGTGCAAATGCCGCTGATGGACGGCCTGGAAACCACGCGCCGCATCCGCGCCGACCCCGGCCTGGCCAACCTGCGGGTGCTGGCGATGACCGCCACCGCCACCAACGAGGACCGGGTGCGCTGCATCGAGGCCGGCATGGACGACTTCATCTCCAAGCCGATCCAGCCGGCGCTGATGTACCAGACCATCGCCAACTGGCTGCCCGAACGCAGCGACGACGAGGCCGCGCGCGCGGCCCCGGCCGTGGCGCCGCGTCCGCTGTTCAAGACCACGCTGGGCGGCGACCCGGCGGTGATCGATTTGTCGATCCTGGCCAAGCTGTTGGGCTATCATCCCCACAAGGTGCGCAAGTTCGCCTTCAAGTTCCTGCAAAACACCCAGGACGGCCTGGGCCAGCTGGAGCAGGCGCTGCAGCGGGGCGACCTGGCGCGGGTGCGCGAACTGGGCCACCGCCTGAAGTCGCCGGCGCGCACCGTCGGCGCGCTCGGCATGGGCGAGCTGATGCTGGAGATCGAGCAGTTGCCGGCCGACACCGCGCCCGAGCGGGCGGCGCAGCGGGCGCGCGCCATCCTCGCGCAGCTGTGGCCGCTGCTGGAACAGATCACCGAACAAATCATGACCAACACCACTTTCGCCGACGACAACTAGGCTGGGGCAAGACGATGCGGGTACTGCTGCTGGATGACGACAAGTTCATGCTCGACGTGCTGGCCGACATGCTCGCCGGCCTGGGGCCGCACGAGGTGCTGTGCGAGACCGACGGCCGGCGCGCGCTGGTGGAGCTGCGCCTGCGCCCGCCGGAGTTGCTGATTTGCGACTTGAGCATGCCGGCGATGGACGGCATCGACTTCCTGCGCCTTGCGGCGGCGCAGCAATACGGCGGCTGCGTGGTGCTGTTGTCGGGCGTGGACGGCGCCGTGCTGAAGACCGCGGCCCGGCTGGCCGAGGCGCAGGGACTGGCGATCCTGGACGCCTGCGCCAAGCCGCTGGCGATCGAGACCCTGGCCGCGCTGATGGCCCGCGCCGCAGCACGCTGCCAGCCCCAGCCGGGGCCACTGTTGGACAACAATGGCAAATAGTTTAGATGGTTTCGACAATCTGCCGCACATTTCTAAAAAATGGGTTATTATTTACGCCATCCCCGCCTGCCGACCTTGTTGCCATCCCTTCCAAGACATTGAATTCGCGCAATTGGCCACCATCTGCTGCCTGTAACCGGCAACGTTGAAGGCGATTGCAGACAACATGGCATAATCCCCAGGCGTTATTGACCCCAACAGACCTCGATAGAGGAATATATGAGCGAAAACATCAAACACATCACCGACAGTTCCTTTGACGCCGACGTCCTGAAATCCGACCGCCCGGTGCTGGTCGACTTCTGGGCCGAGTGGTGCGGTCCCTGCAAGAGCATCGCCCCGATCCTGGAAGAAGTGGCCAAGGAATACGACGGCAAGATCCTGATCGCCAAGATGGACGTCGACGCCAACCAGGCGGTGCCTGCCAAGTTCGGCATCCGCGGCATCCCGACCCTGATCCTGTTCAAGAACGGCGTGGCCGCCGCGCAAAAGGTTGGCGCAATGGCAAAAGGCCAGCTGACCTCTTTCATCGACAGCAATATCTAAGTAAGATAGTATTACGCTGGACAAAAACGGTGCCGCGCCCGCGGCGCCGTTTCATAACAGAGACAACCACGCAGTTCCCTCCCCTACCTTTACTTTCCCGTCACGGGACACTCAACACATATGCATCTATCTGAATTAAAGGCCTTACACGTCTCGGCATTGCTGGAGATGGCCATCGGTCTTGATATCGATAACGCGGCGCGTCTGCGCAAACAGGAACTGATGTTTGCGATCCTGAAAAAGCGCGCCAAGACCGGCGAACAGATTTTCGGCGACGGCGCCCTGGAAGTGCTGCCGGACGGCTTCGGCTTCCTGCGCTCGCCCGACGCCAGCTACATGGCGTCCACCGACGACATCTACATTTCCCCGTCGCAGATCCGCCGCTTCAACCTGCACACCGGCGATTCGATCGAGGGCGAAGTGCGCACCCCGAAAGATGGCGAGCGCTACTTCGCGCTGGTCAAGGTCGACAAGGTCAACGGCGAATCGCCGGAAGCCTCGAAGCACCGCATATTGTTTGAGAACCTGACGCCGCTGCACCCGAACGAGCCGCTGCGCCTGGAACGTGACATCAACGGCAGCGAGAACATCACCGGCCGCATCATCGACCTGATTGCGCCGATCGGCAAGGGCCAGCGCGGCCTGCTGGTGGCGTCGCCGAAGTCCGGCAAATCGGTGGTGCTGCAGCACATCGCCCACGCGATCACCGCCAACCATCCGGACTGCACGCTGATCGTGCTGCTGATCGACGAACGCCCGGAGGAAGTGACCGAGATGCAACGCTCGGTGCGCGGCGAAGTGGTCGCCTCGACCTTCGACGAGCCGGCCACCCGCCACGTGCAGGTCGCCGAGATGGTGCTGGAAAAAGCCAAGCGCCTGGTCGAGATGAAGAAGGACGTGATCATCCTGCTGGACTCGATCACCCGCCTGGCGCGCGCCTACAACACCGTGATCCCTGCCTCCGGCAAGGTGCTGACCGGTGGTGTGGACGCCAACGCGCTGCAGCGTCCCAAGCGCTTCTTCGGCGCCGCCCGCAACATCGAGGAAGGCGGCTCGCTGACCATCATCGCCACCGCGCTGATCGAAACCGGTTCGCGCATGGATGACGTGATCTACGAGGAATTCAAGGGTACCGGCAATATGGAGGTGCACCTGGAGCGCCGCCTGGCCGAGAAGCGCGTCTACCCGGCGATCAACCTGAACAAATCGGGTACCCGCCGCGAGGAACTGCTGATCAAGCCGGACCAGCTGCAGAAGATCTGGATCCTGCGCAAGCTGCTGTACTCGATGGACGAGATCGAAGCGATGGAGTTCATCCTCGACAAGATGAAGGCCACCAAGAACAATGGTGAGTTCTTCGACATGATGCGGCGCGGCGGCTAACCCCGCCCCCGTCATCCCCGCGAAAGCGGGGATCCATGCCGAGCATCTTCGGCCGCTTTCCATGGATACCCGCCTGCGCGGGTATGACAGCGACACACTCATGACAAACAGGCAACCACCGTGGTTGCCTGTTTGCGTTAACGCCGGTATAATCGCCGATCGCATTAACTTTAACTCTGGCAAGTGAGCGGCAATCGGGTCAAGAAGCGGGACCGACCGACGAAGTGCTGTTTGGCTACCTAACTAACCGAAGGCTTCAAAATGAAACCAGAAATCCATCCAGAATACCGCGAAGTTGTGTTCCACGACCTGTCGTGCGACTTCAAATTCGTTACCCGTTCGACCATCCAGACCCGCGAAAAAATCGAGCACAACGGTAAAGAATACCCGCTGGTCAAGATCGAGGTGTCGGCTGAATCGCACCCGTTCTACACCGGCAAGCACAAGATCGTCGACACCGCTGGCCGCGTCGAGAAATTCCGCCAGAAATTCGGCGCAGTTGGCTCGAAGACCCAGGTCGCACAAGGCTGATTTTCGCCGCGATGAACAAAAAAGCAGCCTCTGGCTGCTTTTTTTGTTTGTCGGCCTCGCCGGCCGCGCATTTTCCTTCATACTCCCGTTCACCTCTCACTTGCATACCGATCGATGAAGCCAGTCCGTCTTCCCGCCGCCGCTACCCTGGCATTGCCGCGCTGGGCGTTGTTCGCCCTGGGCCTGCTGTACATCCTGCCTGGCCTGATCGGCCGCGATCCATGGAAGAACGACGACGCCGCCAGCTTCGGCATCATGTGGACCATGGCGCACGGCACTTGGCAGGACTGGCTGTGGCCCAACATCGCCGGCCTGTCGATGCCGGACGAAGGCCCGCTGGCGTTCTGGCTGGGCGCGCTCGGCATCAAGCTGTTCGGCTGGCTGTTGGGCGATGTGCTGGCCTCCCGCGTCGGCACCGTCGGCGTGTTACTGCTGGGCGTGCTGTCGCTGTGGTACGCCACCTTTAACCTGGGGCGCCGGCAAGATGCGCAACCACTGCGCCTGGCCTTCGGCGGCCAGCCCGAACCGGACGACTTCGGCCGCACCCTGGCCGACGCCGCCGTGCTGCTCTACCTCGGCTGCCTGGGCCTGCTGCTGCACAGCCACGAGACCACTTCCGAGGCGCTGCAAGTGTCGCTGGTGGCGCTGCTGCTGTACCGCACCGTGCGCTACGTGGAAGGCCCGTCGCTGCGCAACGCCGCCCTCAGCGGCCTGGCGGTCGGCCTGCTGACCCTGACGCGCGGCTGGGTCACGCCGGTGTTCCTCATGCTGGCCCTGTTCGCCTGCACCCGCTTCCTCGACCAGCCCGCCATCCGCGCGATGCGCGACCTGGGCGCCACCATCGCCGTCGGCGGCGCCGTGGCCGTGCTGTGGCTGCTGCCGGCGCAGCTGCTGCAACCCTACCACCAGCTGCCGCTGAACGCCTGGCTGGCCTGGAACCTGGACCTGTTCGGCCTGCCGAGCGCGCGGTCGCTCAAATTCTTCTTCCGCGTCGGCGTCTGGTTCTTCTGGCCGGCATGGCCGTTCGCCGGCTGGGCCGTGTGGGCCTGGCGCCGCCAGCGCCGCGCGCTGCACATCGTGGTGCCGCTGGCCTTCGTCACCATGGGCGCGCTGCTGACCTTGTTCAACGGCCGGCCCGAGCAGGGACAACTGCTGGTGCTGCTGCCGCCGCTGGCCATCATGGCCGCGTTCGGCCTGCTGACCATGAAGCGCGGCGCCATCAACGCCATCGACTGGTTCTCGGTGATGGCGCTGACCCTGTGCGCGGCCGTGATCTGGCTGTTCTGGATCGCCAAGCTGACCGGCTGGCCGGCCAAGGCCGCCAAGAACGCGCTCAAGCTGGTGCCGGGCTTCCATCCCGAGCTGGGCTGGATCGCGCTGCTGGTGGCGCTGGCCGCCACCGCCGGCTGGTTCGCGCTGGTGCACTGGCGCATCTCGCGCCAGCCGGCCGTGCTGTGGCGCGCCGTGGTGCTGTCGTCCGGCGGCCTGATCCTGATCTGGATTTTGCTGATGACCTTGTTCCTGCCGGACGTCAACTACAGCAAGAGCTACGCCAGCGTGGCGCACCAGATCGCCGAGAAGCTGCCGGCCGGCGCGCGCTGCATCGAAACCAATGTCGGCCCGGCCCAGCGCGCGTCGTTCGCGTATTACGCCCAGTTGCCGTTCGACGGCGTCGAGGGCGGCCGCTGCGACCTGCTGCTGCTGCAAGACAGCATCAAGCTGCACGACGCGCGCGAGATCCCGGCGCGCTACCGCGACCAGCAATGGCGATTGCTGTGGGAAGGACGGCGTCCGGCCGACCGCGACGAACGTTTCCGCCTGTACCGCCGCGCCGACTAGGCGCCTCGGCAGGCGCGCGTTGCCGCCCGCTTCGCATTGCTGCTATGCTTAGGCGAAGAAAGCGGCCAGCCTATGCGATTTATTTTCCTGTCATTATTGCTCGCGACGACCGGCGTCGCCGCCGTCCATGCCGCCTCGCTCACCCTGGTGACCGAGCACGCGCCCCCGGCCAGCATGCAGGGCCCGGAGGGCGTGACCGGCCGCGAGACCGACAAGGTGCGCGAAATGATGGCCCGCACCGGCACCGCCTACACCGTCGCGCTGTTGCCGTGGAAACGCGCCTTCCTGATGGCGCGGCAACAGCCGGCCACCTGCGTGTACTCGACCTCGCGCACCGAAGAGCGTGAAAAATTGTTCAAATGGATAGGACCGACCGACGAGGCCGATTGGGTGCTGTGGGGCCGCGCCGACCACGAGTTTCCCTTGAAGACGCTGGAGGATGCGCGCCATCTGCGCATCGGCACCTACATCGGCGATGCGCGCGACGAGTATCTGCGCAGCCGCGGCTTCCATGTCGAACCGGTCAGCAACGACCTGGCCAACCCGCAGAAACTGCTGCTCAAACGCATAGACTTGTGGGCCGTCGGCATGCGCAATGGCAGCCCCGGACCGGGCCAGTACGACTGGGCGGACAAGGTGGTGCCGCTGCTGGTGTTCAACCGGGTCAAGGTCTATCTGGCCTGCAACCTCTCAGTGCCGGATGAACTGGTGGCCCAGCTCAACGCGGCACTGGCCGAGATGCGGCGCGACGGCACCGTGGCGCGCCTGGAACGGAAGTACGAACACTGGACCCTGCCCAAATAAAACCCGCCATCAGCGCTTGGCCATGACGATGGTGTTGGCCGGCAGCCGGGCCGTCATCGGCAGGCGCTCGTAGTTGCTGACGGTGAGCGTGTCGCCGTCGTCGCCGAACACCATGCGCGAACCGTTGCGGGTGATGAATTCCGCCGGCCCCACCGCAAAGATTTCCACCCGCGCCTGCCCCTGGATCTCCGTGTAGAAATGGCCGACCTGGCGCGTGAAGCGCATGGTGTCGCCGTTACTGAGCTGGTAGGCTGACTGGTAGTCGGCGAACGCGCGCGGCTCCAGGTGGTAGCGCGTGGCGCTGATCTTCACGCTTTCACTGGCGGCCTCGGCGGAGGCGGAGGCCGGTGCGGCGGAAGCCACGGCGGCGACGGACAAAGCAGCGGCTACAGCCAGGCTCAACAGAGTGGTCTTCATGGTCTTGCTCCAATCAATTTTTTGGGGTGGGCAGCGTGCCCGGTGTGCTCGGTCGCGCAGGCTTAGCGGCGCGCCATCACCATGGTCTCGCCGCTGGCCTGGGCCAGTGGCAGGCGGCCGAAGTTGGCCACGCCGACGTTCTCGGCTTCATCGCTGAATTCAAAGCGGGTGCCGGCGTCGCTGACGAACTGGTCGCGGGCGATCGGATAGATTTCCACGCGTTGGCCCTTGTCGAGCTGGGCGTAGAAGTGGGCCTGGCGCTGGCTGAATTTCAGGACCTGGCCGTTGGTCAACTGATACGAATTTTTGTAGTCCGCAAAGTCTTCCTGCATCATGTGAAAGCGCTTGTGGTCGCCTTTGATGTTGACGCTGGTATCGTCCGCATGGGCGGCTGGAATGGCGGCGAAGGCCAGTGCGGCGACGAGGCCGAAGAGTGTGGTTTTCATGGTGTGCTCCGTAAGATGATTGCGTCGTTAAAACTGCCGGGGAGCCACCGCTGCATTTTTCGGATCAGCGGTAGACAGATGCAGATTAACAAAGACTTTGCGCCAGATCAGGCGTATGCGACGAGCGGTCAATCCGCGTGCGTCAAACGTAAAAAAACGCGACGAACGGCGGCGCGCCGACGCTGTTGCAAGCCGCGCCTTTCTTTCCGCTCCGCCGATACAAACTTCCACCGTCCCGTTATAGTTGTAGGGCAACTTACGGCAGCGCCCCGCCTCGCGCGCCGTCAACAGCAGCCTCGGCTGCCGCGCCCCATCCTCGCGCTCCAGCCCGATATCAGCCACACCGCCTTAGCCTGGATAGCACCCATGATTACTTTGTACAAATTGCAAGCGGCCCTGCGCAACAACTACGTGCGCGCGGGGCTGGCCCTGCTGGCCCTGGCCGTGGCGATCCTGCTCGGCTGGCGCGCCGACGTGCCGCAGGACACGCAGCCGATGCTGCGTTCGCAGGACATCGCGCAAATCACCGCGCTGCCTGGCCAGCGCCAGCGGCTGGAATACCTGCTGGTGGCGGCGCCGCTGTCGGACGCGCCGCGCTATGTGTTCAAGCTGCGCGGCGATCCGCTGCTGTATGTGGTCAAGGTGCCGGCCACCACGCACCTGAGCCTGGAGCGCGAAGTGCTGCTGCGGCACAACCTGCCCTACGCCATCGCGCGCGACGACTACCTGGCCTCGCACCGCGCGGTGCTGCAGGACGAGGACGACAGCAGCCTGGCGCGCGCGGGCGGCTGGCTGCAACGCCACGCGGTCGATCTGCTGCTGCTCGGCCTGGTGCTGTTCATGCTGCGCCACGGCCTGCCCGGCAGCGGCGTGTCGGCCACCGTGCTGACCCCGGACCAGCTGAGCGGCAGCATGGACGACCTGATCGGCATGGAGGATATCAAGCAGGAAGTGCTGCACCTGGAAGACATGATCCGCAACCGCGCCGTGTATCGCGAGCACGATATCGACAAGCCCTTCAACGTCATGCTGACCGGGCCGGCCGGCACCGGCAAGACCAAGCTGGCCGGCTACCTGGCCAAGCGCCTGAACGTGCCGCTGATCCAGGCCTCGGCCTCGGCGCTGGAGTCCGGCTACATCGGCGGCGGCGCCAAGGCCTTGCATACATTACATCGCAAGGCGTGCGCGCGCGGCAGCTGTATCATCTTCCTCGACGAAGCGCAGGGCCTGTTCATGCCGCGCGGGCGCGGCGACAAGAAATGGGAGGATGACACCGCCAACACGCTGCTGGGCCTGCTCGACGGCGTGCGCAGCGACCAGGGCGCGGGCGTGATCTGGGTGGTGGCCTCCAACTTCGACGACGCCGGTTCGGCGATGGACGAGGCGATGCTGCGCCGCTTCTCGGTCAAGATCAATTTCCGGCTGCCCAACAAGGCCGAGCGGGGGGAACTGCTGCGCGCCTTCCTGGCGCGCAAGGCCGACGGCTGCGTCGCCTGGGACCGGCTCGACCTCGGCCAGGTGGCCGAGATCACCGCCAACCTCAGTCCGGCGCTGCTGCAGACCGTGGTCGACCGCGCCAGCATGATCGCCATCCAGGAACACGCGGCCATCGACACCGGATTGATGTTCCGCGCCTTCGAGCGCGCCACCATCGGCCTGACCGACCGCGCCACCAGCGCCGAGAAGACGCGCCAGCGCGAACGGGTGGCGCTGCACGAGCTGGGCCACTTCTTCATGCAGATCGACCCGTGGCTGCGCCAGGGCCTGACGCTGGCGCAGATCAAGGAGCGCTCGCCGCTGCTCAAGATCAGCACCGAGTCGGTGTCCAAGCTGGGCGCGCTGGGCTATGTGCTGTCGGCCGCGGACGACGTCGCCCTGCGCACGCTGGAAGAGCTGGAGCGCGACGTGATCCAGCTGTACGGCGGCGTCGCCGCCGAGGAACTGTTCTACGGCGCGCGCGGCATTTCGGTCGGCAGCCAGAACGACATCCAGAAAGCCACGTCGATGCTGGACATGATGGTCAACCAGCTGTCGATGTATTCGCGCTCCAAGCTGGACTACAGCCAGTTCCAGCAGCGGGAGCGCGACCTCGACCAGGTGCAGGCCAAGGCCGACGAACTGTACACCTACACGCTGGGCGCGATCGCCGACTACCGCGCCGCGATCAGCGGGCTGAAGGAGGTGCTGATGGAGCAGTACGTGCTGTCCAAGGACGCCGTCTTCGCGCTGCTGGAGCAGCAGCCGGGCCTGGCGCCGGCCGCCGCCAATCTTGCACAAATATAAAAATTCCGCGCCATCGCTTGCGGCTTGCTGGCAAATCAGTGATAATGCGGGTCGCGTTGCCGGGATGGCGGAATAGGTAGACGCACGGGACTCAAAATCCCGCGCCGCAAGGCGTGCCGGTTCGATTCCGGCTCCCGGCACCATGAACTCGTAGCAAATCGTCTCACCCAACATCAAAACCCGCATGCTTCCAAGCTTGGCGGGTTTTTTGTTGTCTGGCGCTGCCTCAGCCAAATTCATCCCGTACCGCTGCAGTACTAAGTCCGTACAAACGCAAACAATGGCCCGTAGTCTCGGCGGTCGGCCGCCCGCAGCGCAGCGATGTACGCTGTACGCGTAGTGGAGGCATCCACGAGATTGATGCGCCCCCAGGTGAAAGGGACGGCGCCACACGAGCGCAGGAATACATCGGTAAATAGTCGCGCGTGGCGACCGTTCCCGTTCGGAAACGGATGGATAAGAACTAAACGGTGATGCAGACGTACTGCCTGCTCATCAATTGGATAGGTAATGAATTCGCGCCAGCATTTGACGTCTTCAAGAAGATCGCGCAAATTGACGCTGATCTGCATCGGGTCGACACCGATCGATTTCTCCGTCTGACGAAATTGGCCGGCCCATCGCCAAGTCTTGTCGAACATCTTTTTGTGCAACTTGCGCACATAGGCTTCGCCCAGCAATTGCTTCGCTATGCGCTTTTCCGCCCACTCTTGCGCGGCCATGATGTTCGCTTGCTCGAATTCATCCAGCTCGCGCTTCAGTGTGATGTGCCGAGGGATCAGCCCGTCCACCTCATTCGGGTCCATCGGCGTGGCGCCCGCCGCGTGAGCTGGCCCAACTACTCCCATAGATGCTTCCAGTTGGCGTCAAGCAGCTTTTCCTGAACTTTCGACACCTGGCGCGAGTCCACCTGATCGGTTGGCGCCTGATCCTCCAACCGCATGGTGTGAAGAATGCGAGCGACACGCTCAAGCGCGATGGCTTCCGCCCGCTTTTCCACCCGTCCGGTGAGTGGCTCGCGCGGCACCAGCACGTATTGCAGATCGCAATCGAGTGCATCGGCGACTTTTCGCAGCGAGCGCAATGTGATCCGGTCGTCTGCCTCCGACTTCTCCAGCGTAGCGAGGGTGCTTTGACTGAGGCCAACACGGGTGGCAAGTTGCCGGGTGGTCATACCAAGAGCGGAACGAATCGCCTGGATCCAGCCGCTGAGTGGCCGCGCGGGAACCGTAGTCTGGCTGACTGCCCGTTCAACCTGGGTAAGCCGTAGTCTTTGGATATCCATCTGATCCCCTACATGCGATAAATAATGAGCTTCTTGGCCTATTATAGGCGATAAACCTATCGCATATTGATCGCTTATAGGCGATCATATATATTTGATTCATGATGCATAGCGCTTTTCCGTCTCCCGAAGCTCAACACATCTTCCGACCGCGCCGATCAGCTTGCGAAACAACAGCCACTGGACCGCTTCAGTGTAGTTTCCCGCTAAAACGGCATAACCCATGTGCAAGATTATTCCGACTTCTATATTTCCATTATGCATATGCTATCGTCATTTCACGCAAACCCGCCTGGTCAGGATTGCGTGGCCCGGTGCGGCGGGGGCCCGCCGGTATTCTTTCGATAGTTTGATGGAGGTGTAGAAATGGCTGTATCGTTTAAACCTGCTGTGATGTCCACCCTGTTGCTGGCCATGGCCTTGAGCGCGGGCGCCGCGTCGGCCGACGCGCTCAGCGAGAATTTCGACGGCGGCGTGCCGGGCGGCTGGACGGTCGTCAACAACAGCGATCCACGGGGCGACATCAATTGGTTCCAGGGTAACCCTGCCGTGTTCGCTGCCCAGCAGGGCGCGACCGCCTCCTACGTCGCCGCCGGCTGGACCAGCGGCAAGGACGTGGCGGCCATCAGCAATTGGCTGATCATGCCAACCTCGACCTACCAGAATGGCGACACCCTGTCGTTCTACACCCGCACCGTCGAACACTCGATCTTCCCCGACCGCCTGGAAGTGCGCTTCAGCAACGTCGGCGGCGTCAATGTCGGCGGCACGGCCGACAGCGTCGGCTCGTTCAGCTCGCTGCTGCTGTCCGTCAATCCCGGCCAGGACGCCAACGTCTATCCGGAAGCCTGGACCAGGTACAGCGTGACGCTGAACGGCCTGTCCGGCGCCACCAGCGGCGCCTTCGCCTTCCACTATACGCTCGACGACGGCGGCCCGAGCGGCAACAGTTCCAACTACATCGGCATCGACACCGTGTCGATCACGGCCGTGCCGGAACCGAGCACCTACCTGATGCTGGGCGCCGGCCTGGGCCTGGTGGGGCTGGCGCGCAAACGTCAGGCCAAGGCTGTCTAGGGTGAATACGGCCGCCATCGCCCTGTTGTCGTAAATCATATAAATGATAAACAAATTTGTTTAAATTTTCATAATTTAATTGTGCATATGTTATCGTTAGGCCATGCAACCTCAGCAGTACAGGATTGCATGGCCCGGCGGGGCCGGGGGCCTCGCCGGCATTCCCCTAGATGGTTTGATGGAGGTGTAGAAATGGCTGTATCGTTTAAACCCGCTTTGATTTCGACCCTGTTCCTGGCGATGACCTTGAGCGTAGGCGCCGCCTCGGCCAACGCGCTCAACGAAAATTTCGACGGCGGCGTGCCGAGTGGCTGGACGGCTGTCAACAATAGCGTTCCGCTGGGCACGACCAGCTGGTTCCAGGGGAGTCCAGCCGTGTTCAGTTCGCAGCAAGGCGCAGCCAACTCCTACGTCGCCGCCAACTTCAACAACGGCGCCGGCATTTCCACCATCAGCGATTGGCTGATCCTGCCAACCTCGACTTACCGCAACGGCGACACCCTGTCGTTCTACACCCGCACCGTCGATGAACCAAATTACGCCGACCGCCTGGAAGTGCGCTTCAGCAACGTCGGCGGCACCAACGTCGGCAGCACGGCGACCAGCGTCGGTACGTTCAGCTCGTTGCTGCTGTCGGTCAATCCCGACCTCGACGTCGACGGCTACCCGAATGCGTGGACCCAGTACAGCGTGACCCTGAGCGGCCTGTCCGGCGCCACCAACGGCGCGTTCGCCTTCCACTACACGGTGCCGAGCGGCGGCCCGTCCGGCGACAACTCCGACTACATCGGCATCGACACCGTGTCGATCAGCGCCGTGCCGGAACCGAGCACCTACCTGATGCTGGGCGCCGGCCTGGGCCTGGTGGGCCTGGCACGCCAGCGCAAGGCCAAGGCGGCCTAAGTGGTGGGCCGGCGCGGCGGCGGCAGCTTCCGCCGCGCCGGTTCCTTCCGCTAGAATGGCGGCATGCCTCCCGCCAAACTCCCCAAATTCCCCGGCCCGCTGACCGCGCGCGGCGCCGTGCTGGCCATCCTCATTTCCGACACCGACCAGACCGGCGCGCCGCCGCTGCAAGGCCGCACCTCGCTGGCCGCCATCGTCAAGACGCTCAAGCGCAAATACCACTGGCCGGTCGAGACCAGCAGCTTCCCGTCCAACACCGGCGACGGCCGCGCCAGCTGGGCCACGGTCTACAGCCTGCCGCCCGCCGTCATCGCCAAGGCGCTGGACAGCGGCGGCCGCGAATGGCTGGAACGCCGCAGCGCCGCCCACGGCGCGCCGTAACATCTGCTTACTCTGGAAACACTTTCTGCGTCACCAGCTTTGCTCTCCCGCCCGTTATAGGAACAAGCGCCACTGTGGCGTAACCCAGGAGAACAACAATGACGACCACCCCAAGCACCCGCATCCACCCATTGATGGCAGTCGCCGCCGTGTCGCTGACGCTGGTCAGCCTGGTCGGCGCCGCGTCGATCGCCGGCCTGCTGCCGAGCTCGCACGCCACCCCTGACACCGCCCCGCTGGCCGCCACGCCGGTGGTCGCCACGCCTGTACTCGCCAATGCGCCGCAAGCCGGCGCGCCACTGGCCGCCCAGCCGGCGCAGCAATACCGCCAGCCGGTGGCGGAGCACCGCAGCGTGCATCACGTGACGCCGCAGGTGCGCCACGTCAACAACGACGCCGACAGCGTCCGGGCGCCAGTGGCCCAGGCGCCAGCGCCGGCGCCGGCCCCGGTGGCGCAGAACAGCCCGCTCGGCATGGGCATCGGCGCGGTGGTCGGCGGCTTGATCGGCAACCAGGTCGGCGGCGGCAAGGGCAAGACCGCAGCCACCATCGCCGGCGTGGTCGGCGGCGCCTACGTCGGCAACGAGATCGCCAAGAAGAACTAAGCCACGCCGCCACCGCACCACGGCCCGGCCCCGCACAGGGGACCGGGCCGTTTTGTTTGCGGCGACGCAAGGCCGGATTTAGTTTCCCAGTGGAAAATATGGCATAATGCCTGCCGTTGTACCGCCTCACTTCTCGATCGTCATGACCACCGCCACCGACCCACACGAAGACTTACGACATTTCTGGAACCAGCGCGTCAAGGCCAGCCGTTGGCTGATCGTCAAGACCGCTGCGCTGGGCGTGCTGGCGGCGATCTGCGGCGTGCTGGGCCAGGGCTGGCTGGAGGACGCCAGTCCGCTGTTCCCCATCATCAGCCAGAACTACGGCGCCTGGCAGGCCGGCTACCTGCTGTCGCTGCTGGTGATCTTCCTGCTGTGGGCGGCCGCCATGCGGCAAAAGTTCAGCCTGTTGCAAAACAGCAAGCAGGGACGCGCCATGCAGCAGCGCATCGACCAGCACAACGAGCGCATCGCCCGGCAAAAACTGGAAGCGAAGCAGCGCCGCGAACTGGAACAGAAGGAACGCGAAACCGCCCGCTCCTTCTTCAAGACCTCCCCGCGCAGCAACAAGTTCGACTACTGAGCTATTCGTAGCGCAGGCAATCGACCGGCAGCAGCTTCGACGCCCGGCGCGCCGGGTAGAAGCCGAAGAACACCCCCACCAGGCTGGAGAAGCCGCACGCCACCACCACCGCCTGCAGCGTGATGAACACGTCGAACTTGCCGGTCGAGGTGATCGCCGCCGCCGCCCCGGTCGCCAGCAGGATGCCGAACACGCCGCCGACCAGGCAGATCACCACCGCCTCCGTCAGGAACTGCAACAGCACGTCGCGCGGCTTGGCGCCGATCGCCATGCGGATGCCGATCTCGCGGGTGCGCTCGGTCACCGACACCAGCATGATGTTCATGATGCCGATGCCGCCGACGATCAGCGAGATCGCGCCGATCAGCCCCAGCAGGGCCGCCAGGCCGGCGCTGATCTTATGCGCGGTCTCGGCGAACGAGGCCAGGTTGTCGATGCGGAAGTCGTCCGGCTGCTCGAACTTGATGTGGTGGCGGTCGCGCAGGGTCTCGTTGATGTCGGCGATGGCGTCCTGCAGATTGCCGCCGGACTTGCCCTGCGCCACCACGTAATGCACATTGCCGGGGAACGGCAGCCGCACCAGGCTGGCCGCCGAGGCCGTGATCGGCACCAGCACATAGTCGGCCAGGTCGCCGCCGTCGACCTGCTTGCCCTCGCCGTACAGCACCCCCACCACCTGGAACGAGACGTTCTCGATGCGGATGTACTTGCCCAGCGGGTCGACCTTGTAGAAGAACTGGTCGGCGATCTTCCTGCCGATCACCACCATGCGCGAGGCGGCGCGCACGTCGGCGTCGCTGAAGGCGCTGCCCTTGTCGATCTTCCAGCCGCGGATCTTGAACATGGCCGGCGTCACGCCGTGCACCGTCTTCGAGGCGTTCTCGTTGCCGACCGCCAGGTTGAAGCCGCCCTGCAGCACCGGCGCCGCACCGGCCAGCGACGGCAAGGCGTTCAGCGCCGCCGCGTCGGCCATGGTCAGGGCCGGCGCCGCGCCGCTGCGCATGCGCTGCTGCTGCGCGCGGTCGCCGCCGGGCGAGACGAACAGCATGTTGGTGCCCAGCTGCTCGAGCTCCTTGGCGATGAAGCGCTTCATGCTGTCGCCCACCGCCAGCAGCAGCACCACCGAGGTGATGCCGATGATGATGCCCAGCATGGTCAGCAGCGTGCGCAGGCGGTTCGCCATCATCGAGCGAAACGCCTCGACCACTATCTGTAAAGGATTCATATGATTTACACCGTTATCGGGTCGTGGCCCTGCGACATCAGCCGCAGGCCTTCGGCGGCCGGGCCGTCGTACAACACGTGGCCGTCCTTGAGCCGCATCAGCCGCTTGCTGTAGGCCGCGATATCGGGCTCGTGCGTGACCAGCAGGATGGTGATGCCGCGCTCGTCGTTGAGCTGCTGGAAGGAGCGCATGATCTCCTCACTGGTCTGGGTGTCGAGGTTGCCGGTCGGCTCGTCGGCCAGGATCAGCGGCGGATCGCCCACCAGCGCGCGGGCGATCGCCACCCGCTGCTGCTGGCCGCCGGACAGCTGGTTCGGCGTGCGCCTGGCGTAGTCCTTCAGGCCGACCCGCTCCAGCTCCACCAGCGCCTTGGCGTGCGCCTTGCCGCGCGCGACGCCGGCGTAGATCAGCGGCAGCGCCACGTTCTCCGCCACGCTCATGCGCTTGATCAGGTTAAAGCTCTGGAACACGAAGCCGATGGTGCGGTTGCGGATGGTCGCCAGCTCGGCGCGCGACAAGGTCAGCGTGTCGACGCCGTTGAGGTGGTAGCTGCCGCCGGTGGCCTGGTCGAGGCAGCCGAAGATATTCATCAGGGTCGACTTGCCCGAGCCGGACTGGCCCATCACCGCCAGGAAGTCGCCGCGCGGCACCGCCAGGTCGATGCCGAACAGCACCTGGGTCTCGACGTTGCCGGAAAAGTAGCTCTTGGTGACCCGGCGGATATCGATCAGCAGTTGCGGCGCCGTCACAACTCGCCCTGCTTTTCGTTGATGGCGCGGGTGATCACCTTGTCGCCCTTCTTCAGCCCGCCGCCGACCACCTCGGTGTAGCGGAAGTTCGACAGGCCGATCTTGATGTCCCTGGCCACCGGGTTGTTCTTGTCGTCCATGGTGTAGATCTTGAACGAGCGCGCCAGCTCGCTCTTGCTGCGGAAGGCGGCGTCGTCTTCCGGCGGCGCCGCCTCGGCCACGGCGCTGGCGGCGGCGCCGCCGCCGGTCTTGGCCGCGGCCGCCTTGTCCTTCCTGGCCTGCTTCTCGATCTCCTCGTCGCTCAGGCGGAAGCGCAGCGCGGCGGTCGGGATGCGCAGCACCTGCTGGCGGTTGCCCACCAGCAGCCGCACCTGCGCCGTCATGCCCGGCTTGAGCAGCTCCTCGCTGTTGTCGACGTCCAGCACCACGTTGTAGGTGACCACGTTCTGCACCACGTTGGCCGCCAGCCGGAACTGGCGCATGCGGGCGTCGAACTCCTTGTCCGGATAGGCGTCGACCACGAAGCGGGCCGCCTGGCCGTCCTTGAGCGCGCCGACGTCCGCTTCCGAGACGCTGGTGTCGATCTGCATCTTGGTCAGGTCGCGGGCGATCTGGAACAGGGTCGGCGTGGTGAACGAGGCCGCCACGGTCTGGCCCAGGTCGACCGTGCGCTTGATGATGACGCCGTCGATCGGCGAGCGGATCACGCTGTTGTCGAAGTCGGCCTGGGCGCGCGCCAGCTGCGCCTGCGCCAGCTCGATGTTGGCCGTCGCCACGTCGACCTCGCGCTTGGACTGGTCCAGCGCCAGCGGCGAGATGTAGCTCTGCGTCACCAAGGTCTGGTTGCGCTGGTGGGTGGCCTGCGCCAGCCGCTGGCTGGCCCGCGCCGACGCCAGCTGCGCCTCGACCTGGCGGATCTGGGCGTTGAAGATGGTCGGGTCCAGCTTGAGCAGCACCTGGCCTTTTTTCACATGGTCGTTGAAGTCCGCCTTCAACTCGCTCACCGTGCCCGACACCTGCGAGCCGATGTTGATCAGCGCCACCGGGTTGATGGTGCCGGTGGCCGTCACCGTCTGCGTGATGTTGCCGGTGTCGGCGGCCACCACGCGGAAGCGCGGCGCCTCGACCACCGGGGTCTTGCTTTTGGCATACCAGGCGGCGCTGGCGCCACCGATCAGGAGCAGGCCGACGGCCAGCGCGATTTTCTTGTTGGTCAGGAAAGCCATCGTCTCTACTAGTCCCATGGGTGAGATCCGGCGATATGCGGATCAGCCCGCCAAGTATATGGCGTTTTGCAAGGAATGCAACATGGCAAGGATGAAATGGGCCGGCCCGCCGCGCCTCCACCTTTGGGCGGAGCACCCGCCCACCCGATCGCGGTATGTGCAAAGTTGCAGTCCGGGATTGCACGTATGGGCGTTCCCAGCGCCGCCATTCCTGCCTACCATGGGCCATATCATCACTCACCAAGGAAGCCCATCATGTCCAGCCAAGAAGCCAGCAATCCATCCCGCCGCAACGCCCTGGTCGGCGGCGCCGCCGCCGTGGCCGCAGCCGCCCTGCCGTTGGCCGCCGTCAGCGGCGACAGCCAGGCCGCCGCCGGCGCCAAGCCGCACAAAACCGTCAGCGCCATCACCACCCGCGACGGCGTCGAGATCTACTTCAAGGACTGGGGCCCGCGCGGCGGCCAGCCGGTGATCCTCAGCCACGGCTGGCCGCTCAACGCCGACAGCTGGGAATCGGCCGCCTTCCACCTGGCCAACAACGGTTTCCGCGTGATTACCCACGACCGCCGCGGCCACGGCCGCTCCAGCCAACCGTGGGACGGCAACGACATGGACCACTACGCCGACGACCTGGCGCAGTTGATCGAAGCGCTGGACTTGAAAAACATCATCCTGGCCGGCTTCTCGACCGGCGGCGGCGAAGTGGCGCGCTACGTGGGCCGCCACGGCACCGGGCGCATCGCCAAGCTGGGCCTGATCTCGGCGGTGCCGCCGCTGATGCTGAAAACCGCCACCAACCCGGGCGGCCTGCCGATGGAAGTGTTCGACGGCATCCGCGCCGCCTCGCTCGCCAACCGCGCGCAGCTATACCTGGACCTGGCCTCGGGCCCGTTCTACAACTACAACCGTCCGGGCGCCAAGCCGTCGCAGGGCATCATCGCCGCCTGGTACGCGCAGGGCATGCAGGCCGGCCACAAGAACACCTACGACTCGATCAAGGCGTTCTCGGAAACCGACTTCCGCGACGACCTGAAAAAGTTCGACAAGCCGACCCTGATCATCCACGGCGAGGACGACCAGATCGTGCCGATAGCCGCCGCCGGGCGCGCCTCGGCCGCGATCGTCAAGCACGCCAAGCTGATCACCTACCCCGGCGCCCCGCACGGCCTGACCGACACCCACAAGGAGCGCTTCAACGCCGACTTCCTGGCCTTCGCCAAATCCTGATACTGCCCGCTGCTTGTTATGTGATAAGGTTTCTGCTGTGCCAGTTCGCCACAGCGGAAACCTTATGAATATCGACACTCTCCTGCGGCTGTTTGCGCCCCCGTCCGACCCGTCCCTGATCCAGTACGGCAGCTACACGCCGACGCTGGTGCTGCTGTCGATCCTGATCGCCATCTTCTCGTCCTGGATGGGCCTGCAGGTGGTGGCGCAGGCCCAGTCCAGCAAGAGCCGCGGCCTGCGCGCCCTCGTGCTCGGCACCGGCAGCCTAGCGCTGGGCTGCGGCGTCTGGGCCATGCACTTCATCGGCATGCTGGCCTTCAACCTGTGCACCGAGGTCGACTACGACCACGTCACCACCATGCTGTCGGTGCTGCCCAGCCTGGCCGCCTCCGGCATCGCCCTGTCCATCATCAGCCGCCGCCAGCTCGGCGCCGGCTCGCTGCTGCTGGGCGGCCTGCTGGTGGGCGCCGGCATCGGCGCCATGCACTACACCGGCATGGCGGCGATGCGCATGTCCTTCGCCCTGTACTACGATCCGCTGATGTTCGGCCTGTCGATCGTGGTGGCCGTGGTGCTGGCCACGCTGGCGCTGTGGGTGCGCTTCGGCCTGCGCCTGCACACCCGCCTGCCCTCGAGCGCGCTGGGCGCGATCAGCGCCACCGTCATGGGCTGCGCCATCGCCGGCATGCACTACACCGGCATGGCCGCCGCCCGCTTCGCCGGCCGTCCGCTGCCCGGCGCCGCGCCCGAACAGAACAGCACCTTCCTGGCGCTGGCGATCTCGCTGATCACCATCGCCATCACCATCTTCATCATGTCGGCCAACGGCCTGCTGCGCTACCGCGAACTGTTCCGCCAGAAAAGTGAAAGCGAAGCCTGGATGCGCGCCCTGCTCACCACCACCATCGACGGCGTGGTCACCGTCGACCGCGACGGCGTCATCCACGAATTCAACGCCTCGGCCGAACGCATCTTCGGCTGGCGCCGCGACCAGATCGTCGGCCGCAACATCCGCATCCTGATGGACGACACCCAGCGCTCCGAGCAGGACGGCCTGCTGAACTACCTGCGCACCGAGAATTCGGCCATCCCCGGCCAGGGCAGCGAAGTGATCGCGCTGCGCAAGGACGGCAGCCGCGTGCCGATCCGGCGCGCGCTGGGCCACGCGCGGCTGGCCGAGCGCGACCTGTTCGTGCTGTTCATCACCGACATCAGCGAGCGGCGCGCCATCATGCAGGCGCTGCGCGACAGCGAGCAGCAGTTCCGCTCGCTGATCGGCAACATCCCCGGCATCTCCTTCCGCAGCAGCATGCGCTTCGACGCGCCGCCGGTGTTCGTCAGCGACGGCATCGAGCGCCTGGCCGGCTACCCGGCCAGCGACTTCGTCGGCGAGGGCCGCAGCCGCACGCTGGGCAGCCTGATCGCGCCGGAAGACCGGGCCGGCGTGGAGGCGGAGATCGAGCGCGCCGTCGCCGAGCTCAGCGCCTACCAGGTCGAGTACCGGCTGCGCCACGCCGACGGCCACGCCAGCTGGGTGTGGGAGCACGGCGCCGTCACCCAGGACGAGAGCGACCCCGGGCTGCGCTGGATCGACGGCGTGATCCTCGACATCAGCGAACGGCGCCAGATGGAGCAGGAGCTGCGCCAGGCCAAGGAGACCGCCGAGCAGGCCGCCGCCGCGCGCGCCAGCTTCGTGGCCAACATGAGCCACGAGATCCGCACGCCGATGAACGCCATCCTCGGCTTCACCGACGTGCTGCTGGACACCGAGCTCGACGACAGCCAGCGGCGCCACCTCGACACGGTGCGCAAGGAAGGCCGCTCGCTGCTGCGCCTGCTCAACGAAATTCTCGACACCGCCAAGCTCGACAAGGGCGCGGTGGAGCTGGAGCCGGACGACTACAGCCTGCTGGGCCTGATCGACGAGCTGGCCTCCACCTTCGGCAGCAATGCCCGCAGCAAGGGCCTGGCCATCGACATCGTGTACCACCCGTCGCTGCCGCCCTGGCTGCACGGCGACGAGCTGCGCATGCGCCAGATCCTCGGCAACCTGCTCGACAACGCCATCAAGTTCACCGCCGCCGGCAGCGTCAGCCTGCGCGCCAGCGCGGCCCAGGGCCAGCTCGAGATCGCGGTGCAGGACACCGGCATCGGCATCGCGCCGGAGCGGCTGGAGGCGATCTTCGATCCCTTCACCCAGGCCGACCCGTCGATGACGCGGCGCTTCGGCGGCACCGGCCTGGGCACCACCATCAGCCGCCAGCTGGTGGCGCTGATGGGCGGCAAGCTGTGGGCCGAGAGCACGCCCGGCCAGGGCACCACCTTCCACCTGCGGCTGCCGCTCGAGCCGGCCCGCCACGACAGCAGCCAGGCCGCCGAGCGCAGCCCCTATCCGCTGCCGCCGCTGCGGGTGCTGGCGGCCGACGACGTGCCGCAGAACCTGGAGCTGCTGGCCCTGCTGATGCACAAGCGCGGCCATGCGCTGGAGCGGGCCGGCGACGGCGCCGCCGCGCTGCGCCTGTCGGCCGAGCGCCCCTACGACCTGATCCTGATGGACATGCAGATGCCGCTGATGGACGGCCTGGCGGCCACCCGCGCGATCCGCGCGCGCGAGCGCGCGGCCGGCGCCCCGGCCCTGCCGATCGTCGCCATGACCGCCAGCGTGCTGGCGGCGCACCGCGAGGCCGCCGCCGCCGCCGGCATGAACGGCTTCGCCTCCAAGCCGGTCGACTGGTATGCGCTGTCGCACGAGATCGCCCGCGTGCTGGCGCTGCCGCCGCTCGAGCAGGCGCCGGCCGCGGCCGACGCGCCGGCGCGCGCGCGCGTGCTGAACCAGAAGACCGGCCTGCAGCGCTGGTCCGGCGACGAAGTCAAGTACCACCAGGCGCTGCACCGCTTCGCCACCGACTACGGCGACGCCGCCACCGCGCTGGCGCGGCTGTTCGCCAGCGACAGCGCGACCCGCCTGGCCGAGGCCCAGGCCTGCTGCCACAAGGTGCGCGGCGTGGCCGCCAACCTCGGGCTGGAGCAGCTGGCCGCCAGCCTGGCGCAGGCCGAAAAGCTGTGCGGCTCGCCGCAGCGCGAGGCCGGCGCCGCCACCCTGCCGACCGAGCTGGCGCAGGTGCAGCGCGTGCTGACCTCGCAGCTGGACGCGGCGCTGAGCGCGATCCACGCCATCGAAACCCCGCGCGCCGTGCAGCGCCAACGCGAACAGGCCGCCGCCGCCGCGGCCGCGGCGCCGTCCTTCGACGCGGCGGCCGCGCACGCGGCGGCGCAGGCGCTGCTGCCGTCGCTGCGGCGCGGCGCGCTGGACGACGCCGCGCTGGCCGCGCTGGCGGCCGCCATGCGCGGCGCCGGCCTGTCGGCCGCGCTGGCGCAGCGGCTGGCGGCGCTGCACGCCGCGCTCAACGATTTCGACTTCCCACAGGCCCACGCCACGCTGCTGGCACTGGCCGACCACCTGGCCAAGGAGACCCCATGATCAAAGCACCCACCAACGACCTGCCGCTGATCCTGGCGGTCGACGACGAGGCCAGCAACCTGCAGCTGCTGCGCCACATCCTGCAGGACCAGTACCGCCTGCTGTTCGCCAAGGACGGCCCGCGCGCGCTGGAGCTGGCGCGCCAGGAGCGGCCGCAGCTGATCCTGCTCGACGTCATGATGCCCGGCATGACCGGCTACGAGGTGTGCCGGCTGTTGAAGGACGAGCAGGCCACCGCCGCCATCCCGGTGATCTTCGTCACCGCGCTCAGCGACGCCAGCGACGAGGTGGTCGGCTTCGAGGCCGGCGCGGTCGACTACATCACCAAGCCGGTCAGCCCGCCCATCGTGCGCGCCCGCGTGCGCACCCACCTGTCGCTGGTGCGGGTGGACGAGCTGGCCCGCACCCGGCTGGAGATCGTCCAGCGCCTGGGCCTGGCGGCTGAATACAAGGACAACGAGACCGGCCTGCACGTGATCCGCATGAGCCACTACTCGCGCATCCTGGGCCGCGCGGCCGGCATGAGCGAGGCCGAGGCGGACGACCTGCTGCACGCGGCGCCGATGCACGACGTCGGCAAGATCGGCATCCCGGACAGCATCCTGCAAAAGCCCGGCCCGCTGGAGACGGCCGAGTGGAAGGTGATGCAGACCCACGCCGCGATCGGCGGCGACATCATCGGCCAGCACCCCGGCGGCATGCTGGCGATGGCGCACCAGGTGGCGATGACGCACCACGAGAAATGGGACGGCAGCGGCTATCCGCACGGCCTGGCCGGGGGCGAGATCCCGCTGGTGGGGCGCATCGTCGCCATCGCCGACGTGTTCGACGCGCTGACCTCGGCCCGGCCGTACAAGCCGGAATGGCCGATTCCGCAGGCGGTGGAATACCTGGAACAGCAGCGCGGCAAGCACTTCGACGCCGAACTGGTCGACCTGTTCCTGGCGCAGATGCCGGCGCTGCTGGAGATCAAGCAGCGCTGGGCGGAGCGCACGGTTTAAGCCAGGCGGGCGGCGCGGCCGGCCAGCTGCGCCATCACCCGCACCACATGGTCGAGCTGCGCGCGGGTGTGGCCGGCGTTCATCATGAAGCGCAGCCGCGCCTGCCCCACCGGCGCCGCCGGGAACTGCACCGCGTCCACATGGATGCCTTCCCTGCGCAGCGCGATCGCGTAGCGCTGGCAGGTCTCGGCCTCGCCGATCAGCACCGGCAGGATCGGCGTCTGGGTCGACAGGATGGTGTAGCCCAGCGGCGCCATCTGCGCGATGAAATAGCGCTGGTTGTCCCACAGCCGCTGGCGCCGCTGCGGCTCCTCCTGCAGCAGGTCGAGCGCCGCCAGCAGCGCGGCCGCCTGGTCCGGCGGCGGCGGGCAGCTGTAGCCGTAGGCCGAGCTGGTCAAACGGATCACGTCCGCCACGTCGCGCTCGACGGCGACGAAGCCGCCGAGCGCCCCCAGCGCCTTGCTCAGCGTCCCCATCTGCATGATGCACGGGCTGTGGCAGCCGAAGTGCTCGGAGCTGCCGCCGCCGTTGGCGCCCAGCACGCCGGTGGCGTGGGCGTCGTCGAGGTACAGCAGCGCGCCGTAGCGCTCGGCCAGCGCCACCAGCTGCGGCAGCGGCGCGATCGTGCCCTCCATCGAGAACACGCCGTCGCTGGCGATGATCGCCGTGCTGCCCTCGGCCGCCCCCGCCTTGAGCAGCGACTCCAGATGGTTCATGTCGCCGTGGCGGTAGGTGTAGCGCAGCGCGCCCGACATCTGGATGCCCTCGCGGATGCTGATGTGGTTGTACTCGTCCGAATAGTAGGCGTACTTGTGGCGCTTGCGGGCGCGGTAGCCGTGCAGGCGCGCCAGCGCGGCGGCCTTGACGATGGACGACAGCACGCCGATATTGGCCATGTAGCCGGTGACGAACAGCACCGCGTCGCCCTTGTGCTTGAGGGCGCCGAGGCGCGCCTCCAGCGTGCGGTAGAGCTCCAGGTCGCCGCCCTGCAGGCGCGACTCGCAGTTGCCCACGCCATAGCGCTCCAGGCCGTCCCTGGCCGCCGCCACCAGGCGCGGATGCTTGGCCAGCGCCAGGTAGTTGTTGGTGCTGAACGACACCACCCGCTCGCCGCCGGCGACGAACACCGGGTCGGGCAGCGTGCCGTGGCCCTGGGAGGCGGGGTGGACCGGATGGTGCTTGAGCCAGTCGGCGATGTCGCTTAAGTCGTGCATGGCGGGGCCGGCTTGAGTGGGTAAGCCTGCATGCTAGCGGCGCCCGGCTTACCGCAGGCTTGCGGTCACATTACCGATCGGATAGCAGCTGGCGGACACTAAGACAACGGCGCCAGCGGCAGCAGGATGCGCGCCACCAGGCCCGGCGCGCCGTCCTCCAGCAGCAGCTCGCCGCCGTGCGCCAGCGCGGTGGCGCTGACGATGGCCAGCCCCAGGCCGTTGCCCGGCAGGTGGCGGCTGTCGTCGCCCCGGTAGAAGCGCTGCGTCACCTTGGCGCGCTCCGCTGCCGGGATGCCGGGGCCGTTGTCGTGCACCGCGATCGAGGCCAGGCCGCCGTGGAACAGGCCGGCCCGCACATGGATCGCATGGCCGGGCCCGGCGTACTTGATGGCGTTGTCGAGCAGGCTGGCGACGGCGCTGGCGAGCAGGTTGCGGTCGCCGTCCACGTACAGGTGCTCGGGCGCGTCGACCGTCAGGCTGACGCCGCTGTCCTCGGCGCTGGCCTCGTACATCTCGCCGATGTCGGTGGCGATGTGGCCCAGCTCGAGCCGCTCGAACAGCCGGCTGCGCATGCCCGATTCGGCCTCGGCGATCTGCAGCAGGCGCTCGAACAGCCGGATCAGGTCGTCGATGTCGTCGATCGCGTCGTGCGCCGCGCCGGACAGGCCCGGCACCGTGGCCTGGTGCCGCAGCGCGTCGTCGAGCTTGCTGCGCACGCGGCCCAGCGGCGTGCGCAGGTCGTGGGCGATGGCGTTCGACACGTGGCGGATGCCCTCCATCAGCAGCTCGATGCGGTCGAGCATGCGGTTGATGTCGCGCCCCAGCAGCGCGAACTCGTCGCGCCCGCTGACCGGGATGCGCGAGCTGAGGTCGCCCGCCTCGATGTGGGCGGCGGTGCGGCGGACCGCGCCCAGGCGGCGCTCGACCAGGCGCCGGAACAGCAGCGCGCCGGCCACCGTCAGCAACAGCGACACGCCGGCGCCGGCCAGCAGCGCGCGCCAGATCACGCCGCGCACCGCCTCCTGCTCGCTGAGGTCGCGTCCGACGACGAGCACGCCGCCGCCGTCGAGCGGGCGCAGGTACAGCCGCGCCGGCGCCGGGTGGCCGTCGCGCGTGACCACGGTGCTGAGCAGGGTGGCGCCGCCGCCGCGGTCCATGGGCGCGGCGGCGGCCGGCCAGGCGCCCAGGTTGCCGGCCAGCGGCCGGCCGTCGGCGGCCAGCAGCTCAAAGATTTCGCGGTCGCTGTCGACGCCGTCGTCCAGCTGGCGCCGCACCTCGGCCAGCAGCGCGCCGTGGGCCTGGCCGGCGGCATGGGCCAGCAGGCGCTGCGACTGGGCGACGATGCGGCCGTCGATATCGCGGTCCAGCACGCCCACCGTGCCGTGGTAGAACACCGCCGACACCAGCACGATGGAGGCCGTGCCCAGCACGCCGTAGCCCAGCACCAGCCGGGCGGCGATCGAGGCGCGCAGCGTGATCATGTCAGGCCGGGGCGGCCGCGGCCGGCGGCTCGGCCTCGTCGGGCGCGGCCCCCCCCATGCGGTAGCCGACGCCGCGCAGGGTGTGGATCAGCATGACGGGGAAATCCTTGTCGACCTTGGCGCGCAGGCGGCTGATCTGGACGTCGATGACATTGGTCTGCGGGTCGAAGTGGTAGTCCCACACCGATTCGAGCAGCATGGTGCGGGTCACCACCTGGTTGACGTTGCGCATCAGGTACTCCAGCAGCCGGTACTCGCGCGGCTGCAGCGTGATGACCTTGGCGCCGCGCGTGACGCGCAAGGTGCGCAGGTCCAGCTTCAGGTCCGCCACCTGCAGCTGCGAGCTGTCGGCGCCCGGCGCGCTGCGCCGCTGCAGCGCCTCGATGCGCGCCAGCAGCTCGGAAAAGGCGAACGGCTTGGACAGGTAGTCGTCGGCGCCGCCGCGCAGGCCGGTCACGCGGGCGTCGATCGAGGTCAGCGCGGAAACGATGATGACCGGGGTCTGCTTGCCCAGCGCGCGCAGCTTGTCGACGATGGACAGGCCGTCGATGCGGCCCGGCAGCATGCGGTCGAGGATGATGATGTCCCAGTCGTTGCCGGCCGCGAGGTCGAGGCCGTCCGGGCCGTTGTCGCAGGCGCTGACCAGGTGGCCCGCTTCGCGCAAGCCCTTGCAGATGTAGTTCGAGGTTTCGGCTTCGTCTTCAATAACCAGGCAGCGCACGCGGGTCTCCGGGATTCAGGATGGTGGCGGGTATTCTACCCTGCGCCGCGGAGGCTAAGTGAACGACGAAGTGGAGCGCGGTGGTGAACTCCCGCCCGGACGACGTCGTTGCGTCGCACAGGGGGTGGCGCCGTCTTGGCAGCGTCATTGATGAGGACCATCGGCAGGGCGCGGAGTTCGACCGCCATCATAGCCGCGCCCGCCATGGGCGCGCTTGCGCCAGATCAAGCGGCGCGCTTGCGCCCGGCCAGTTCGGCGTACAGCGCGTGGTAGTTGCGCGCCATGGTCTCGGCGGTGAACAGTTCCCAGTAGCGCGCCTCGGCGCGGCGGCCCATCTCGGCGGCCCGTTCCGGCTGCTCCCACAGCGTGCGCATGGCGGCGCCGAAGGCGGCCGGATCGTCGGGCGGCACCACCAGCCCGGTCTCGTTGTCGATGTTGATGTAGGTGGTGCCGGTGCCGATCTCGCTGGAGATCATCGGCTTGCCGTACATCGCCCCTTCCAGCAGCGAGATGCCGAACGCCTCCGAGCGCAGGTGCGACGGGAACACCATCGCGTAGCACAGCTCCAGCAGCGCCACCTTGTCGAGCTCCTCGACCGCGCCGACGAACAGCACGTGCGTCAGGCCGAGGCGCTGCGCGTGTTGCTTGAGCTCCTGCTCGATCGGGCCGGCGCCGACGATCACCACCGGATAGTCGAGCTTGGCCATGGCGTCGAGCAGGATGTGCAGGCCCTTGTAGTAGCGCAGCACGCCGACGAACAGGAAGAAGCGCTCGCCGCAGCGCGCGCGCCACTGGTCCTTGAGCGCCGCCGGCGGCTGCGGATAGATGGTCTTGTCCAGGCCGTAGGTGATGGTGCGGGTCTTGTGCTCGAAGCGCTTGAGCACCGGCGACGAGGCCAGGTAGTTGGGCGAGGTGGCGACGATGGTGTCGATGCTGCCCAGGAAGCGGCGCTTGAGCGGGCTGTACACGCGCAGCAGGTTTTTCTGGCGCACGATGTCGGAGTGGTAGGTCACCACGCTGGGCTTGGCTATGCGCGCCATGAAGTGCGCCAGGTCCATGAACGGCCACGGGAAGTGGTAGTGGATCACGTCGGCCTCGCGCGCCAGGCGCGCCAGCTGGCGGATCGCCGCGAACGAGAAGCCGGTGGAGGCGATCTCGAAATCGAGCGGCATGCGGTGCACGGTGTGGCCTTCGAACTCGATCCGGGTCGGGCCGCGGTCGCGCGTCAGGGTCAGCACTTCGTTGGTGACGCCAAGGCGGCCGGTGCCCACGCACAGCTGGCGTATCACTTGCTCGATGCCGCCCCAGCTGTCGGGGTAGTAGGTCTTGTAGAAATGGAGGACGCGCATTAGCAGCTTCGGTGATGCTTCAATTGGAGAGGACCTGGCGGTACACGGCGACGGTGCGGCGCGCCGCGGCGTCCCAGGTCAGTTCGAGCGCGCGGCGGCGGCCGGCGGCGATGCAGCGCTGGCGCAGCGCGTCGTCGCGCGCCAGCGTGGTCATCGCGGCGGTGATGTCCGGCACCGACAGCGGATCGAATTCCAGCGCCGCGCCCTGCGCCACTTCCGGCAGCGAGGTGGCGTTGGAGGTGGCCACCGGCACGCCGCTGGCGAAGGCCTCCACCAGCGGCAGGCCGAAGCCCTCGTGCAGCGACGGGAAGATGAAGGCGCCGGCGCCGGCGTACAGGTGGTGCAGCTGGGCGTCGTCGGTCAGCGCGCTGAGCCAGATGACGTTCTCGCCGCGCTGGCCGGCGGCCTTGATCTGCGCCACCAGCTCGTCGCTGAGCCAACCCGGCGCGCCGACGATCACCAGCTGGCGCGCGGCGCGCAGCACCGGCGGCAGGGCCAGGTAGGCCTGCAGCAGGCGGCCGACGTTCTTGCGCGGCTGCAGCGTGCCGACGAACAGGAAGTAGCCGGGGTTGAGGCCGTAGCGCGCCAGCGTGGCGTCGCGCGCCTCGGGCGCCGGCGCCTCGAACCATTCGGGGCGCACGCCGTGGTGCACCACGCTGATCTTGCGCTCATCGACGCCGAAGCATTCGACCAGCTCGCGGATCGAGTAGTGGGAACCGGTGATCACGTGCTGGGCGCGGCGCGCGGCCTGGATCTGCAGCCAGTTCTTCAGGCCGCGCAGGCGCGGCTTGCACCACTCGGGATGGGCGATCGGCACGGCGTCGTGCAGGGTCGCCACCACCGGGCAGTCCATGCGCACGATGCGGTAGTCGGTGGCGTGGAACAGGTCCAGCGGCGGCGCGTCCCGGCCCGCCAGGCGGCTGAGGTTCATGTGCACCGACGACGGCAGCAGCAGGTTGCCCAGCGTCGCCAGCGGGAACGACAGCGGCAGCGCGCGGCCCACCGTCAGGCGCTCGGCCGCGCCCGGCGACGGGAAGGAAAACGGCAGCACTTCGGCGCCGGCCTGCGGCAGGTGTTCGAGCAGCGCGCGGCTGTACACGCCCATGCCGTCGAGCCGGCCGCCGGTCAGCGCCGCTTCGACCGTGGTGGTGGACAGGCCCACGCGCAGCATGCGCGCGGCCGCGCTCGGCGCCGCGCTCACGCCGTGTACATCCAGCGCAGCGTATCGGCCAGCGGCACCGTCGCCAGCGGGCCGATCACGGCCTGCAGGCGGCGGTTGTCGCCGACCAGCCGCACCACTTCATTGGCGCGCACGAAGGCCGGGTTGACGTGGACCTTGATCTGGTAGCCGGCGATGTCGGCCATCATGGCCAGCGCCTCGCCCAGCGACCAGGCCTGGCCCGAGCAGATGTTGAAGGTCTGGCCGGCGGCGGCGGGGCCGGCGGCCAGCAGGCGGCGGTAGCTCTGGGCCACCATGCGCACATCGGAAAAGTCGCGCCACACATGCAGGTTGCCCAGCTCGATGTCGGCGGCGCGGCGGCGGAAGTGGCCGACGATCTTCGGCAGCAGGAAGTTCTCGTGCTGGCCGACGCCGGTGTAGTTCAGCGGACGCACCACGATCAGCGGCAGCTTGCCTTGCCACAGGCGCGCCATGTATTCCATGGCCAGCTTGCTGACCGCGTAATCGTTGGCCGGCGCGGCCGGCACCTCTTCGCCGATCAGGCCGACGTCGGTATTGCCGTAGATATTGGCGCTGGAGGCCAGCAGCACGGCCGACGGCTTGTGGTCGGCGGCGGCCAGCGCCTCGAGCAGGTTGCGGGTGCCGACCACGTTGACGCGGTAGATCTGTTCGACGTCGCCGTGGCCGACGAAGGCGATGCCGGCCAGGTGGGCCACCACGTCCGGCCGCACCTGGGCCACCACGGCGGCCAGGCCGGCGCGGTCGGTCAGGTCGACGGCGAACTGGCGCTCGCCGGGTGCGTGGCCGGGCGTGATGGTGCCGTAGACTTCGTAGCCGGCGGCCAGCAGCTCCCGCTCGACATAGCGGCCGGTGAACCCGCTCAGCCCGGTGACCAGGGCACGCTTGCCCATGCCTTCAGCAGCCATCATATTCCCTTAGAAAGAGAAACCGGCTTGATTGCGGCGCAGGTCGGCCTCGACCATCATCTGGCACAGCTGCTCGAGCGTGGTCTGCGGCTTCCAGCCCAGTTCCTTTTCGGCCTTGGCCGGGTCGCCGATCAGCAGCTCCACCTCGGCCGGACGGTAGAACTTCGGATTGACGCGCACCAGCACCTTGCCGGTTTTCTTGCAGGTGCCGATTTCGTGGTCGGCCTCGCCGCTCCAGGCCAGCGCCACGTCGACCGCCTTGAACGCCATGCTGACGAAGTCGCGCACGGTTTCGGTGCGGTTGGTGGCCAGCACATAGGTGTCCGGCTGGTCGGCCTGCAGGATGCGCCACATGCCTTCGACGTATTCCTTGGCGTAGCCCCAGTCGCGCTTGGCGTCCAGGTTGCCCAGTTCCAGCACGTCGAGCTGGCCCAGGTGGATCTTGGCCACCGAGTCGGTGATCTTGCGGGTGACGAACTCACGGCCGCGCAGCGGCGACTCGTGGTTGAACAGGATGCCGGAGCAGCCGAAGATGCCGTAGGATTCGCGGTAGTTCACGGTCATCCAGTGGGCATACAGCTTGGCCACGCCGTACGGGCTGCGCGGGTAGAACGGGGTGTCTTCCTTCTGCGGCACGGCCTGCACCTTGCCGAACATTTCCGAGGTCGACGCCTGGTAGAAGCGGATCTGAGTATTGACGATGCGGATCGCTTCGAGCAGGTTGACCGGGCCGATGCCGGTGATTTCCGCGGTGGTGACCGGCTGTTCGAAGGACACGCCGACGAAGCTTTGCGCCGCCAGGTTGTAGACCTCGTCCGGCTGCGCGCTTTGCAGCAGGCGGATGTTGGAGCCGAGATCGGTCAGGTCGTACTCGACCAGGTTCAGATTCGGATGGGACTGGATGCCCAGTTCCTCGATACGCCAGAAATTCACCGAGCTGGTGCGGCGATAGGTGCCGGTGACGTGATAGCCTTTTTCCAGCAGCAGTTCCGCCAGATAAGCGCCGTCCTGGCCGGTAATGCCCGTAATCAGGGCTCTTTTTGTTTTATTCATGGTGACTGACCATCCAAATCATGGGTGACTTTACAACCCGCTATTGTAACAGAGCGCCTATGTCCCACTTCTCACCAATTATATCGATTACATCCCTTACATCTTGTTACCATCAGCGGTAGTGATGACTGAAAATACTTGACCCACAGGCAACAAAAAGACGGGGGGGGGGGCAAGTCAGACTTCGCCCCCGGGGTTTAGGCCTTGCGCTGGGCTACCGCGTCGACCACGCACAGCGCGGTCATGTTGACGATGCGGCGCACCGTGGCCGACGGCGTCAGGATGTGCACCGCCTTGGCGCAGCCCAGCAGGATGGGGCCGACGGCGATGCCGTTGCCGGCCGCCGTCTTGACCAGGTTGTAGGCGATGTTGGCGGCGTCGATGTTCGGCATCACCAGCAGGTTGGCGTCGCCGCTCAAGGTGGTGCCCGGCATCATGGCCTTGCGCAGCTTGGCGTCGAGCGCGGTGTCGCCGTGCATCTCGCCGTCCACTTCCAAGGTCGGGTCCATCTGCCTGACCAGCTCCAGCGCGGCGCGCATCTTCTGCGCCGACTCGCTGTTGGACGAGCCGAAGTTGGAGTGCGACAGCAGCGCCGCGCGCGGCGACAGGCCGAAGCGGCGCATCTCTTCGGCCGCCATCACGGTGATCGCCGCCAGTTCCTTGGCGTTCGGGTTCTCGTTGACGTGGGTGTCGACCATCACCATCTGGCGCTCCGGCATGATCAGCACGTTCATCGCGGCGTACACGCAGGCGCCGTCGCGCTTGCCCAGCACCTGGTCGATGTAGTGCAGGTGCAGCTGGGTGGTGCCGAAGGTGCCGCAGATCATGCCGTCGGCGTCGCCCTTCTTGATCATCATGGCGCCGATCAGCGTGTGGCGGCGGCGCATTTCCAGCTTGGCGTACTCCTGCGTCACGCCTTTGCGGGCGGTCAGCTCGTAGTAGGCCTGCCAGTATTCGCGGTAGCGCTCGTCGTGGTCGGGGTTGATCACGTCGAAGTCCACGCCCTGCTTCAGCCGCAGGCCGAACTTGGTGATGCGCGTTTCCAGCACGGCCGGACGGCCGACCAGGATCGGACGGGCCAGCTTTTCGTCGACGATCACCTGCACCGCGCGCAGCACGCGCTCTTCCTCGCCCTCGGCGTAGACGATGCGCTTGAGCTCGTTGGCGGTCTTCTTGGCCACCTGGAACAGCGGCTTCATGAAGGTGCCGCTGCGGTAGACGAACTGCTGCAGGCTGTCGGCGTAGGCTTGCAAGTCCTTGATCGGACGGGTGGCGACGCCGGAATCCTCGGCCGCCTTGGCCACCGCCGGGGCGATCTTGATCAGCAGGCGCGGGTCGAACGGCATCGGGATCAGGTACTCGGGGCCGAACGACAGGCTGCTGAAGCCGTAGGTGGTGGCGACGATGTCGGACTGCTCGGCGTGGGCCAGCTGGGCGATCGCGTGCACCACGGCGATTTCCATTTCGCGGGTGATGGTGGTGGCGCCGCAGTCGAGCGCGCCGCGGAAGATGTAGGGGAAGCACAGCACGTTGTTGACCTGGTTCGGATAGTCCGAACGGCCGGTGCAGATGATGGCGTCGCCGCGCACCGCCTTGACGTCTTCCGGCAGGATTTCCGGATTCGGATTGGCCAGCGCCAGGATCAGCGGATTGGGCGCCATGGCCTTGACCATGTCCTGTTTCAACACGCCGCCGGCCGACAGGCCGAGGAAGATGTCGGCGTCGCTGATCACTTCGGCCAGGGTGCGGGCCGAGGTGTCGCGCGCGAAGCGTTCCTTGTCCGGGTCCATCAGCTCGGTGCGGCCCTTGTAGACCACGCCGGCCAGGTCGGTGACGTAGATGTTTTCCAGCGGGAAGCCGAGGTCGACGATCAGGTCCAGGCAGGCCAGCGCGGCCGCGCCGGCGCCCGACACCACCAGCTTGCAGTTGGCGATGTCCTTGCCGACGTACTGGATGCCGTTCATGATGGCGGCGCCGACGATGATGGCGGTGCCGTGCTGGTCGTCGTGGAAGACCGGGATCTTCATGCGTTCGCGCAGCTGGCGCTCGATGTAGAAGCACTCGGGCGCCTTGATGTCTTCCAGGTTGACGCCGCCGAAGGTCGGCTCCAGCGAGGCGATGATGTCGACCAGCTTGTCCGGGTCCAGCTCGTTGATCTCGATGTCGAACACGTCGATGCCGGCGAATTTCTTGAACAGCACGCCCTTGCCTTCCATCACGGGCTTGGCCGCCAGCGGGCCGATGTTGCCCAGGCCCAGCACGGCGGTGCCGTTGGTGATGACCGCCACCAGGTTGCCGCGCGCCGTGTATTTATAGGCGTTGGCCGGATCGATGACGATTTCCTCGCACGGCGCGGCCACGCCCGGCGAGTAGGCCAGGGCCAGGTCGCGCTGGTTGGTCAGTTGCTTGGTCGGCGTGACGCTGATCTTGCCTGGCGTCGGGCACTCGTGGTATTCGAGCGCCGCGAGGCGCAATTGTTGACGAAGTTCTTCTTTTTTATCAGATGACGAATCCATGCTGTGCGGCCTTCCTGTTTGTACTGTCGGAAAGCTTCCGATTTTATCAGACCAATTCTTTCAATTAAGTAGGTATTTTCACCAACAGCTATGACAGATATCAGCATTATTTATGATTCAAGGCAACATTAACCGAATTTTTGACGTTTTTAGCGGCATTAACCTATCAATAGCTCCAATATAATCAATTTTCCGCATCCATTACTATTTTGTATCGCGCGATGAAATTTGATTGAAATTGTCAATGAACCAAGTCGGCGGCGGCCGGGCAGGCGGGTTTCAGTACAATAGGCGCATGCTCTCAGAATTCGACCTCATCCAGGAATACTTCCAGCGCCCGCAGCACGCGGCGCGCGCCACGCTCGGCATCGGCGACGATTGCGCCCTGCTCACCCCCACACCCGGCATGCAGACAGCGATCTCGTCCGACATGCTGGTCGAGGGCCGCCACTTCTTCGCCGGCGAGGACGCCGCCCGCCTGGGCCACAAGGCGCTGGCGGTCAACCTGTCGGACCTGGCGGCGATGGGCGCGCGCCCGGTCGGCTTTACGCTCGCGCTGGCGCTGCCGTCGGCCGACCGCGACTGGCTGGCCGGCTTTTCCACAGGCCTGTTCGCGCTGGCCGACGCCCACAACATCGAGCTGGTCGGCGGCGACACCACCAGGGGCCCGCTCAACATCTGCATCACCGTGTTCGGCGAAGTGCGGCCGGGCCAGGCGCTGCGGCGCGCCGCGGCCCGGGCGGACGACGACATCTGGATCTCCGGCACCCTGGGCGACGCCCGCCTGGCGCTGGCCGGCTACCGGCTGGAACACAGCATGGACGCCGCCAGCCTGCTGGCCGCCGCCGCGCGCCTGCACACGCCGACGCCGCGCGTGGCGCTGGGCACGCTGCTGGCCGAACAGGGCATCGCCCGCGCCGCGATCGACATCTCCGACGGCCTGGTGGGCGACCTCGGGCACATCCTCAAGCAATCGCGGGTCGGCGCCACGCTGGACGTCGACGCGCTGCCCGCCGGCGCGGTGCTGGCCACACGCGAGACGGCGCTGCGGCGCGCCTACAGCGCCGCCGGCGGCGACGACTACGAACTGTGCTTCACCGCGCCGCCCTCGGCGCGCGCGGCGGTGCTGGCGGCGGCGGCCAGCGTGGCCACGCCGGTCACCCGCGTCGGCCGCATCGAGGCCGCGCCCGGCCTGCGCCTGGTGGACGCGGCCGGCGCCGCGCTCGCGCTGCAACTACAGGGCTTCGATCACTTCACGTCCTGAAGCGCGGTGACGTCCTCGCCCGGATGGCCAACCAGCCGGCCGCTGCCGTGCATCAGCCAGTAGTGGTGGAAGGCCAGGCGGATGTTGTCGCGCAGCTGGGTGTCGTCCCACGGCTTGGTGTAGAAGCGGTAGATGGCGCCGCGGTTGATCGAATCGAGCACCGCGTCGAGCCCGGTGTAGCCGGACAGGATGATGCGTATCGTCTCCGGATACATTTCCTTGACCTTGCTGAGGAACTCGGTGCCGCTCATGCCCGGCATGCGCTGGTCGCACACGATCACCTGCACCGCGTGCAGCGCCAGCAGCTCGAAGCCCTCGCCCGGCGTGGCCGCCGTCAGGATCTGGTAGCCGTCGCGGCGGAACAGCCGGTGCAGCGAGGACAGCACGTTGACGTCGTCGTCGACGATCAGCAGCGTCTGCGCCGGCTGGCCCTGCTGCGCCGGGTCCGGCGGCAGGCAGTGGCCGGTCAGCACCAGCTGCCCCATCTCCAGCGGCGCCACCGGGCGGCTGAAGTAGTAACCCTGGATCTCGTCGCAGCGGCTGCGCCGCAGGTATTCCAGCTGGGCGCGCGTCTCCACCCCTTCGGCGATCACCCGCAGCTTCAGGCTGTGCGCCATGCTGATGATGGCCTGGGCGATGGCGGCGTCGTTGGGGTTGGTGGTGATGTCGCGCACAAAGGCGATGTCGATCTTCAGCTTGTCGATCGGGAAGCGCTGCAGATACGCCAGCGATGAATAGCCGGTGCCGAAGTCGTCGATCGCCACCTTCAGCCCCAGCGCCTTCAGGCTGGTCAACACGCTGATGGTGCGCTCGGTGTTGGACATCAGCGCGGTCTCGGTCAGCTCCAGCTCCAGCAGCTCGGGCGGGACGTCGTGGCGCAGCAGCGCGCTGCGCACCATCAGCTCCAGGTCGCCCTCGACGAACTGGCGGCTGGCGACGTTGACCGCCACCCGCACCGGCCCGACGTCGCTGCGCAGCCAGGCGCCGATCTGGCGGCAGGCGGCGTCGATGATCCAGGCGCCGACCCGCACGATCAGGCCGGTATCCTCCAGCACCGGCACGAACTCGGCCGGATACACCAGGCCGCAGCCGGGCCGCTGCCAGCGCAGCAGCGCCTCGGCGCCGGCGATCTCGCCGCTGTGCAGGTTGACCTTGGGCTGGTAGTGCAGCAGCAGCTCGTTGTGCTCGAGCGCGCGGCGCAGCGCCAGCTCCATGTCCAGCCGCGCCAGCACCTGCACGTTCATGCCGGCGGTGAAGAAGCGGTAGCCGTCGCGCCCGGCCTGCTTGGCGCGCTCCATCGCGGTGTCGGCGTACTTGACCAGGGTGTGCGGATCGGTGGCGTCGTCCGGGTACATGGCGATGCCGATGCTGGCGCTGAGCGCGGCCGGGTGGCCGTCCAGGTCGAACGGCAGGCGCAGCGCCTCGCGCACCTCGTTGGCCACGTGCACCGCGTCCTGCTGGTCGCGCGTCATGGTCAGGATCAGCGCGAACTCGTCGCCGCCCATGCGCCCGACCGTGTCGCGGATGCGCACGCACTGCACCAGCCGGTTGCTGAACTGGCGCAGCAGCTCGTCGCCCAGCGCCGCGCCCAGCGAATCGTTGATGTTCTTGAAGCGGTCCAGCGCGATGAACAGCACCACGATGCGCCATGCCTTTTCCTGCGCCAGAGCAATGGCGTCGCCCAGGGTCTGGAAGAACAGCGTGCGGTTGGGCAGGCCGGTCAGGCTGTCGTAGTGGGCCATGTGCTGCAGCAGCTCCTCGGACTGGCGGCGCTCGCTGATGTCGCGCGCCACGCCCAGCAGGATGGTGGGCTGGCCGGGACGCTGCAACAGCTGCCAGTACAGCTCCACCGGCACCGCGATCAGGTCGCGCCGCATCAGCTCCAGCTCCAGCAGCTCGGGCGCGCGCGCCGGGCCGACGGCGGCGGCGAAAGCGGTCAGGCGCCCGGCCTGCTCGCACAGCGCGGCCGGCGCGCCCAGGCCGATGCGGCTGGCGGTCTGGCCCAGCATCTCGCTGCGCGGATAGCCCAGCATGCGGCAGGCGCCGTCGTTGACGTCGACCAGCTCGGCGCTGCCGGCGTCGAGCAGGAAGATGGCGTCGGCGGTGGCGTCCATGGCGCTGCGGAAGCGCTGCAGCTCGGCGGTGCGCTCGCGCACGGTGCGCTCCAGCAGCGCGTTGTAGCCGCGCGTTGCGCGGTGCAGCAGGCGCACCTCCAGCATGTTGCGGATGCGGGTCAAGACCTCGACCGGGTCGAAGGGCTTGCTGACGAAATCGCGCGCGCCCAGTTCCAGCGCCTTGATCTTGTGGTCGGGCTGGGCGGTGACCACCAGCACCGGCAGCCAGGCCTCGGTTTCCAGCGGCCGGATCGCCTCCATCACGTCGAAGCCGGTCATGCCCGGCATCTGCAGGTCGAGGATGATCAGGTCGTACTGGTGCTCGGCGTGCCAGCCGGCCACCACGTGCGGATCGGTGGTGGAGCTGACGGCGGTGTAGCCGGTGGACTTGAGCAGGAACTCCAGCAATTCCACGTTGACCGGCTGGTCGTCGACGATCAGGATGCTGGCGTTGAAGATATCGGTCTGGCTGATCATGGGATGCGCCTCCGTGCGGTCCACGATGAGCCGGCGTCATGGCCGGTTCGGACCGCTTCCTGTTCCTGAGCAAGCTTAACAGTTTGCCCAATGGGCGGCGCACGGCTGCAGAGTCTGGGCAGCGGCGACCGGGCTATCCTTCGAGTGTACGCAAGTTCAAATCGGCGGTCTAATGTTTTCTGGCATGTTGCTGTTCAGGCAAATCAGCGGCGCGGCACTGGCATCGACCGCGAGCTGCATGGTACAGTGGAAGCCAGCCCGCAGATTGCCGCAACAGAAGGAGAATTCCATGCATTCGAACAGCGACACCATCCTCGAACTGGCCGCGCAAGTCGGCAAGTCCCTGCAAGCGAAGGGCCTGATCCTGGCCACGGCTGAATCATGCACCGGCGGCGGCGTGGCCCAGGCCATCACCGAGATCGCCGGCTCGACCGCCTGGTTCGATTGCGGCTTCGTCACCTATTCCAACGCCTCCAAGACCGAAATGCTGGACGTGTCGGCCGCGCTGATCGCGCAGATGGGCAGCGTGTCCGAAGAGGTGGCGGCGGCCATGGCGACCGGCGCGCTCGGTTCCAGCAACGCCCACCTGGCGGTGTCGACCACCGGCATCGCCGGCCCCACCGGCGCCGTGCCGGGCAAGCCGGTCGGCACCGTGTGCTTCGGCTGGGCCAACGGCGACACCGTGCATACCGAGCGGCTGGTGTTTGCCGGCGACCGCAAGGCGGTGCGCGAGCAGACCGTCATCCATGCGTTGCAGGGTCTGCTACGGTTTATAGACTGAATGAGGGCTGGCGGTTGCCATCGCGCCACAAAACAATTACTCTCGACGCATTCGAGCGATTCTGGAGTAATTGATGCAAAATTCGGTACATTTTATTCTCCAAGGTAAAGGCGGCATCGGCAAGACCCTGGTGTCGACCATCCTGGCGCAGTGGATCTCGGCCAAGGATGTGACGGAAGGGCAGCAGCCGCTGCGCTGCTACGACACCGACCAGGAGAACGCGACCTTCTCGCGCTACAAGGCGATGGACGTCAAGCACGTGCCGGTGATGACCGACAGCCGCACCATCGACCCCAAGCGCTTCGACGCGCTGATGATCGACATCCTGGAAGAGGACGGCAACTGCGTCATCGACAACGGCGCCAACACCTTTTCCCCTTTGATGGGCTACCTGATCGAGAACGACTGCTTCTCGCTGCTGGAAGAGTCGGGCCGCAAGGTCTACATCCACACCATCGTCGGCGGCGGCGACACGCTGCACGACACCGCCATGGGCTTCGTCTCCACCGCCAAGTCGACCAAGGTGCCGCTGGTGCTGTGGGAGAACGAGCACTTCGGCCTGCTGCAGTCGGCGTCCGGCAAGCAGTTCACCGAATCGCAGACCTATGCCGACAATTCGTCGCGCGTGAAGGGCCGCATCGTGCTGTCGGCGCGCAACGCCGACACCTTCGGCGCCGACATCAAGAAGATGAACACGGCCCGCCTGACCGCCCAGGAAGTCAAGCAAAGCGACAAGTTCAACCTGATGGAAAAGCAGCGCATCAAGGTGGTGTTCCGCGACTTGTTCGAGCAACTCGACAAAGTGGAGTGGTAAGCCGCCATGGATCAGCAGAAGCTGCGCAGTCTGGTCTTTGAAAAAACCGGCGTCAAGATCGACATCGACGATCCGGTGTTCGCGCTGGTGGCGCTGAACGAGGCGGTGCTGGCCGAGACGGTCGAACGCCACATCGCGCTGATCGACGCCGCCTCGCAGGAACTGGTGCAGCACGCCAGGGCGGCCGGCGGCCTGGGCGCGCAGCACGACGGCTCCCGCAAGGCGCCGCTGCTGGACGCCACCAACGAACCGGCGGCCGTTGCCGCGGCGGCCGTCGCTGCGGCGGCCGGCGACCCGCCGGCGGCCTACGCGCCGGCGCCCGCCGCCGGCCCGGTGCGGCCGATCGCCACCCAGGCGCCGGCCATCACGCCGCGCGAACTGCGTCTGCTGGGCGCGGCCGCCGGCGTCGCCGTGCTCAGCGCGCTGCTGGTGCTCGGCGGCCAGGCGGCCTTCTCCAAGCCGGGGCTGACGGCCGAGCAAAGCGCGGCGCTGGCCAGCGCCGACAAACTGAACAAGGCGATCCAGAAGCTGGACCCGAAAGTGCGGGAGCAGCTCCAGGCCGAGCTGCAAAAATAAGGAAGATGCATGCACTTTGAAGTCCCCAAAGCCAAGACCCTGAAGGAGTTCGGTGGCGAATATTTGATGATCGTGATCAGTATCGCCACCGCGCTGGCGCTGGAGCATGGCGTGCAGACGCTGCACCACCGCCACCTGGCGCATGAAGCCGCCGTCAAGATCGACGCTGAAATCCAGACCAATGTCCACGAGCTCGACGAAGCGCTGAACCACAACAACGAGCAGCTGAAAAAGATACAGGCGGCGCACGAGCAGCTGCTGGCCGGCATCAAGGACAAGGTCGACGGCCGGCTCCTGATCAAGCAGCTGGCGCAGCAGCACAAGCTGGGACTCAGCATCATGTCGCCGTCATTGCGCCGTGAAGCGTGGGAAGTGGCCGTCGCCAGCCAGGCGGTCAGCTGGATGCCGCAGCAACAGCTCGAACGCTACTCCGGCATCTACGCCAACATGCGCGACGTGCAATCGATCACCAGCAGCGGCGGCAACAACTTCCTCAACGGCGCGGGCATGCTGAACACGATCAGCGACATACAGATGGGCGAAGGCGATCCCAAGGCCGTCTACCGCATGCTGTCGCAGATGATCAGCGCCTACGCCAGCACCGACGGCAACCTGCAGGAACTGCGCAACAACCTGGCCAAGTCCGCCAAGGAAGCGCCGCATACCTGAGCCGGGCTCAGCCGACGGCCAACACCGCCGTCGAGTAAGGCGCCAGCACTTGCCAGCCCAGGCTGGCGTACAGCGCGCGGCCGGCCTCGGTCGCCACCAGCAGGCGTTCGGCGTCGCCGGCCTTGGTGTCCAGCGCGGCCATCACGGCGCTGGCCAAGCCTTGGCGGCGGTGCCCCTCCATCGTTTCGATGCGGTCGAACACCGCGCACCCGGCGTTGAACACCACGCCGCCCTGCGCCGCCGTCCGGCCGCTGGCGTCGACGTAGCGCACCACATGCGCGCCATGCTCCATCGATGTTTGCAGCGTGTAGCCGGCTGGCGGCGCGGCCCGCCCGGCCATCGGGCCGGAGCGCTGCATCAGATAGCGGGCCTGCTCTATCGTCCAGCGAGCCGGCAGCGCGCGCCGCAGGGTGTCGGTGTCGACCGCCGCCTTCAGGTAGATGCCGGTTTGTTCGATGCGCGCCGCGCAGGCTTGCAACGCCGGCCCGGCATCGAGGAACACGTGGCGGCGCAGCTGCTGCGGCCACCCGACCTCGACGATCAGTCCGCCGCCGTCGCGCCGCGGCAGCGGCAAGCCGCGCGCCAGGCTCCAGCCGGCCAGCCAGCGCTGCAGCAGGTCCAGGTCCGGCGCGGCCTTAGGCACGATGGAGCAAGGGCGATTTGCCCAGCAGGGTCAAGGCGCCCTGCACGCGCCGGGCAAACGCGGACGGCTCGATGCGGTCGCCGGACTCCTGGCCGCCGATCAGGCACAGGTGCGCCAGGCGGCCCACCAGGTCGGCATCCACCGAGGCGTCGCTGCGGGTGCGGCAGGCGTTGATGGCGAAGGTCAGCCGGGTCTGGTCGACGCGCTGCTGGTACTCCGCCACCAGCGGGTCGTGGCGGGCCCAGGCGCGGATGGCGGTTTCCCGGCCCGGCTGTTTTTCGGCGGCGATCGCCAGGTAGCGCTCCAGCACTTCTTCCAGGCTGCGGCCGGCGGCGGCGTGGGCCAGCATGCGGTCGGCGTAGTCGGTCTCCCACGCGGCCAGCAAGGCGTGGACGAAATCGTTGCGGCTGCGGAAGTGGTGGTAGAACGAACCGCGCGTGACATTCAGGCGGCGCGCCAGGCGCTCGGCCGAGATGCCGGCGTCGCCGTCATGGTCCAGGGCATCGAAGCCCGCAGCAATCCAATGGTCACGCGTCAACACCGGTCTCACTCCGAAAACCTACAGACTGTGTATGGTAGCACCGGCGTGGCTAGACTGCGGCTTCCTACCTTTGCTCATGGAACCGCAATGAAGACCATCGCCCTCGTCGCCTTCGACAACTTCACCGACATCGACCTGTTTTTGATGTGGGACATCCTCGGCCGCAATCGCCACGACTGGCGGGTGCGCATCGTCGGCAAGCAAGGCCGGCTGCGGTCGGCGCACGGCCTGCTGGTGGACACGCACGGCGCGCTGGCCGAGGCCAACCAAGCCGACGTGGTGCTGTTCGCCAGCGGCAAGGAAGGCGTGCCGGCGGCGCTGGCGGACCCGGATTTCATGAGCGCGTTCCAGCTGGACCCGACGCGGCAGCTGATCGGCTCCATCTGCGGGGGCTCGTTCATCCTGGCGCAACTGGGCTTGCTGCCGGGCCGGCGGGCCACCACCCATCCCGAGGCGCGCGGCGCGTTGCGCGCGGCCGGCGTGAAGCCGGACCAGCGGCCGTTCATGAGCGTCGACAACGTGGCGACGGCGGGCGGTTGCCTGGCCGCCGTGTATCTGGTCGGCTGGGTGGTCGAACGGCTGTTCGGCACGGAGAAAAGCCTGGAAACGCTGCGCCCGGTGCTGCCGGGCGGCCAGTACCAGCTGTACGAAGAAATCATCGTGTCCAGCATCCGCCAAGGCCGGGACGGGACCGGCGCCTAGGCCAGGCCGGCCAGCAGATGCTCCCACAGCCGCGTGGCCACCGGGCCGTGGGCGATGTCGCGGCGGCGCGCGATCACCAGCTCCAGCTCGCTTTCGCGGAAATGATGTCCGGCGATCGACAGCAACCGTCCCTGCGCCAGGTCCTCATCCACCAGATAGCCGGGCATGTGGCCCCAGCCCATGCCCTGCAAGATCACTTCGCGCTTCATGAACTGGTCGGCGACGGTGCAGCGGCGCGCGCCGTCCACCACGAAGTAGTCGCGCGGCGGACCGTCGCGCGCGCTGTCGCGTATCATGCATTGCACGTAGGGCCGCATCATCTCGGGCGTGATGGCGGCGTCCAGCGGAAACGCCAGGAAGCCGGGCGCGACCACCGGCACCAGCCTGACGCGTTGCCACGGCCGCGCCTCGAAGCGCAGGTCGGCCTGCTCGATGTGGTGGAAGATCAGGTCGGCCTCGCCGCTGTGCAGCCGCTCCCACGGCCCGGACAAGGCTTCGAAATGCAGGTCCAGGCGGGTCGCCGGACACTGGGCAAAAAACTGCCGCAGCAGGCGCAAGGTGGCCGGCAATGGGCACAGGTCGCCGATCACCACGGCCAGCTTGACCTCCTCGCCCTGCGCGATCTGGCGGGCTTGCGTTTCCATCTGGCGGGCGCTGTCGAGCAGCTGCCGGGCCTGTTCGACGAAGGCCTGCCCGGCGGCGGACACGGCAACGCGATAGCCGCTGCGGTCCAGCAGCGCCAGCCCCAATTGCCGCTCCAGGCTGGCAATCGCGGCAAACACGCTCGGATGGGAGCGATGCAGGCGCAGCGCCGCCTTTTGGAAGCTGCCCAGCTCGGCCACCGCCAGGAAACATGCCAACTCGTGCAGCGTAAAACCGACAGAGTTCATAAATCCTACAAAGATGGATGGAATTATTCAATTTTATCCGAATATGTTCTTCCCTACAGTGGTGCTTCCCACATCAACAGGAGAACCTCATGCGCGCCATCCACATCGCCCAGTTCGGCGGTCCAGAACAATTGCAACTGATACAGCTGCCCACGCCGGCGCCTGCCAACGGCCAGGTGCTGATCCGCGTCCGCGCGTTCGGCCTCAACCGTGCGGAGAGCTATATGCGGCGCGGCCTGTGGGGCGAGGTTGCCAGGGTCACGGGCATCGAATGCGTGGGCGAGGTGGCCAGCGCGCCCGGCACCGACATGCGGCCGGGCCTGAAGGTCGCCGCCATCATGGGCGGCATGGGCCGCAGCATCAACGGCAGCTATGCCGAGTATGTGTGCGTCCCCGCCAGCAACGTTGTGCCGCTGCGCTCGTCGCTGCCGTGGGCCGAGCTGGCCGCCATCCCGGAATCGTATGCGACCGCCTGGGCCTGCCTGCACGACAACCTCGAACTGCGTGCCGGACAAACACTGCTGATACGCGGCGCCAGCTCCGCGCTGGGCCAGGCGGCCAGCAATATCGCGGCCCAGCTGGGAGCGCGGGTGATCGCCAGCACGCGCCGCCCGGCGGAGCTGGCAAGCGTGCTGAGGAAGAACGGCGCAAGCGACATCGTCGAAGAGCGGCCCAGCGTGGCGGCCGCCGTGCGCGCCATCGCGCCCGCCGGCGTCGCCGCGGTGCTCGACCTGATCGGCAACACCACCCTGCTCGACTCGCTGGCCGTCGCGGCGCGGCCGGGCCGGGTTTGCCAGGCGGGCTTCCTCGGCGGGCTGGAAGCGCTCAGCGATTTCCTGCCGCTGCAGCACCTGCCGCCGCGCGTGCAGCTGAGCTTTTTCGGCAGCTTCGCGTTCGGCACGCCAGGGTTCGAGCTGGACCGGGTGCCCCTGCAGGACATTGTCGAACGGGTGGAACAGGGCCTGTACCACGCCCGTCCCGCCGAGGTGTTTGCCTTTGACGATATCGTCGGCGCCCACCGCTACCTCGACGCCGGCGCGGGCCTGGGCAAGGCGGTGGTGCAACTCGAGCAGTAGCCCGGCCCGCAGTTCCATGCTAACATGTGAACACCTATTCACTTGTTAGCATTATGAGCTGCCAACACGACTATTCCGTTTGCGATCCCGCGATTGCCCAGCTGGCCGATCTGTTCCATCTGCTGGGCGATCCGACGCGCCTGCGCATCGTGCTGGCCTGCGTGACGGCGCCGATCGCCGTCAGCGACATCGCCTCCTCGTTGGAGCTGAGCAGTTCGCTGGTCAGCCACCACTTGCGTTTGCTGCGCGCGGCGCGCATCGTCAAGTCCGAGCGCCAGGGCAAGCAAGTGTTCTATTCCGCCGCCGACGCCCACATCAGCGGCGTACTCAACGATATGCTCGAACATATCGCCGAACCTTCCAACGGGAACGAAGCATGAGCAAGCACCACGACCATCACGACCACGACCACCATGGCCACGATCACGGCCATGAGCACGCGCCGGCCAAGGCCAAGGCGTGCAGCCACGACCACGGGCACGACCATGGCCACGGCGGCCATCACCACCACCACGGCGATCCGAACACCATGGGCCGCGCCTTCGCCATCGCCATCGTGCTCAACACGGTGTTCGTGGCGATTGAATTCTTCTACGGCTTCCTGGCCAACTCGACCGCGCTGATGGCCGACGCCGGCCACAACCTGTCCGACGTGCTGGGCCTGATGCTGGCCTGGGGCGCGGCCATCCTGGCCAAGCGCGTGCCGAACGGCCGCTATACCTACGGCCTGCGCAGCACCTCGATGCTGGCGGCGCTGTTCAATTCCATGCTGCTGATGGCGGCCTGCGGCGGCATCGCCTGGGAAGCGGTGCAGCAACTGATGCGTCCGGAACCCGTGGCCGGCCTGACCGTCTCGGTGGTGGCCGGCGTGGGCATCCTGGTCAACGGCTTCTCGGCGTGGCTGTTCATGTCCGGCAGCAAGGACGACATCAACATCCGCGGCGCCTACCTGCACATGGCGGCCGACGCCGCCATCTCGCTGGGCGTGCTGGTGGCCGGCGTGATCGTGCGCTACTCCGGCTGGAACTGGCTGGACCCGCTGGTGAGCATGATCATCGTCGCCATCATCGTCTGGAGCACCTGGTCGCTGCTGAAGCAATCGATGCGCATGATGCTGGCCGCCGTGCCGGACAACCTGGACCACGCCGATGTCGAACAATTCCTGCGCGCCCAGCCCGGCGTGACGGACGTGCACGACCTGCACATCTGGTCGATGAGCACCACCGAGAACGCGCTGACGGCGCAGCTGGTGACGCCGGCCGGCCATCCGGGCGACGCCGCGATGGACGCCATCAGCGCGCGGCTGAAGGAGGAATTCTCGATCGACCACAGCACGCTGCAAGTGCGCCTGGGCACCACCGCGCACGAGTGCAGCCTGCAGGAGCAGCCGCACTAGCCGTCGTAGGTTTCATCCGCTTAGCAACGTCGCATAAAACCAGCTCCGTCGGCCTCCGTTAGGCACTCGCATTTAACACGCTGCAATCATAATTTTCCTCCAGAATGAATGCGGTTTGAGTCACGCCAAGGTGCGTCTCGCGACACGATGCCAGAGTGATTGAACATTCACATCACTCGGAGGAAATCATGGCAATCGACGGGCGAAGTTTGAATTCATGCGTGCGGACGGCCAAGGTGAACGTGTCCAGTATTTCGAAGTCGAACTGGAGAACGTCCTGATCGGCGCAGTCAACCCTGTCGTTCACGAGGGGAACATTCTCGCCGAAACTGTCGGTCTGAAATTCTCGAAAGTAAAATGGAAGTACACCCAACAGAAGGTCGGTGGTGGGGCCGGCGGCAACACAGCCGGAAGTTGGGACTTGGCGACTAACCGGATCGCATGAGGTGTGATCATGGCTGAACCAACGATCAAAGACTCGCGCGGCTTTTTCAAACTTCCACAGGACCCGGAACAGGGCGGGGTCGGATACTACACCTACGGCACCCCGGCACTCGGTGCCGGCCAGTTTGCCCATCCAAAGCTGCTTTCGCTACTTGACCTTGTTGAATTCCGCTGGCAGGGCATGGACGATCGCAAAATCGGGATCGGCAATATCAGCCTCGCGGGCGGCGCCAAGTTCCGTCCGCACGAGGGTCACGTCAGCGGCTTGGACGTGGACATTCGCTTGATACGCAAGGATGGGCTGCGATTACCAGTACGCTGGAACGATCGCCAGTATGACCGCGAAGCCACTGAAATGCTCATCTGTCTTTTCTTCGAGTCAAATCTGGTCAAGGTCGTTTACTTCAACGATCCCAAGATTCCCCGCGTCAGGCCGCGCTTCAAACACGACAACCATTTCCATGTGACGATATTCGAATAGAGGTGTAACGTGAAACTCTTCGCACTCTTAGGCACGCTGATGGTCGCCGTCGCTGCGCTTGCGTACGGCGCACAACAATGGAAGTGGGTCACTCGACCGGCAGATGTTCAGTACGTTATCTACGGCGGCGATCTTGGCGACACCTACGCACCGGCTCCCCACGATGCTCACGTCGCGTTCTACCTGCGTGGCCCGGCCGCGAAGGAAATGTTCAATGCGATGGGGCCGGACAAGAAGAGCGAATGCGGTATCGAAAAAAATGGCAGGGTGCGTGAAAAGGAACACATGGCCTGCCGATACCGCCCTTCGGACGGATACGAGTGCGACTTTGGCTTTGATCTTACGTCAGGCAAGAGCATTGGCGGCTCAATTTGCTAAGCTCGAAGATGCAGAACGCATCTTTGTTATTGCAAAACCAATTTTTCCCATAGCTCACTCGAGGTCGTCTTAGTCCGCCAGGTTGGCGTACAGCGGCGTGCTCAGATAGCGCTCGCCGAAGGACGGAATGATCGTCACGATGATCTTGTCCGCATTTTCCGGCCGCCGCGCCACCTGCAACGCCGCCCACAGCGCGGCGCCGGAGGAGATCCCCACCAGCAGCCCCTCCTGGCTGGCCGCCAGCCGCGCGGTCGCGAACGCGTCGTCGTTCTTGACGCCGATGATCTCGTCGTACACCCTGGTATTGAGCACAGCCGGCACGAAGCCCGCGCCGATGCCCTGGATCGGGTGCGGCCCCTTGATGCCCTTGGCCAGCATCGGCGACGCTTCCGGCTCCACCGCGATGCAGCGGAACTCCGGCTTGCGCGCCTTGATCACCTCGCCCACGCCGGTGATGGTGCCGCCGGTGCCGACGCCGGCCACCAGGATGTCGGCGCGGCCGTCGGTGTCGGCCCAGATTTCCTCGGCCGTGGTGCGGCGGTGCACATCGGGATTGGCCGGATTGTTGAATTGCTGCGGCATCAGGTAGCGCGGATCGCGTTCGACCATCTCTTCCGCCTTGCGGATCGCGCCCAGCATGCCCTCGGCGCCGGGCGTGAGCACCAGCTCGGCGCCATAGGCGCGCAACAGCATGCGGCGCTCGCGGCTCATGGTGTCGGGCATGACCAGCGTGCAGCGGTAGCCGCGCGCGGCGCACACCATCGCCAGCGCGATGCCGGTGTTGCCGCTGGTCGGTTCGAGGATGACGGTGTCGGGACGGATCTGGCCGGCCGCTTCGGCCGCTTCGACCATGGACAGGCCGATGCGGTCTTTCACGCTATGGGCCGGGTTGCAGTATTCCAGCTTGGCCAGTACCTGGGCGGTGCTGCCCTTGGCCAGGCGATTCAACCGCACCAGCGGGGTGCGGCCTATCAATTCGGTGACGTCGTTGGCTATCTTCATCTGGAACCTCCGGGTAAGGGACGGAGATTCCAGTCTACGCCTATTTGCGTCGCTTATTTCACGTCCATCAGTTCGACATCGAAGATCAGCGCGGAATTCGGCGGAATGCCGCTGCCCGCCGACGGCCGTGAGCCGTAAGCGAGTTCCGACGGAATAATCAGCGTGCGCTTGCCGCCCACTTTCATGCCCTGGATGCCCTGGTCCCAGCCCTTGATGACGCGACCGGCGCCCAGCACGAACTCGAGCGGCTCGCCGCGCGGGATCGACGAATCGAACAGCTTGCCGTGCATGGCCTTGGCCAGCGGACGATACAGCCAGCCCGAGTAGTGCATGTAGACGGTGGAGCCGGTGGTCGCTTCCTTGCCGGTGCCGATCTTGGTGTCGGTGACGATCAGCTGCTCGGCTAACGGGCCGGGCGTGGCCGAACCCACCACCAGCGGAGGCGGCGGCGGCACATCGGCCGGGGCGACTGGGGCAGCCGGCGCTGCCGGGGTCTGCGCCTGGGCCACGGAGGCCGCCAGCGCGCACAGCATTGCTACTAATACGGAACTACGCGTCATGGTTGTATTCTTTCGATGTGGTCTGTGGATAGCACGGTCCCCGTGCCAGCGCGCACCATGATAGCAAACCCGCATCGCCAGCTGGATAAAATCTAAATCAATCTAAATCGTTTCGGCCGGCGCCACCGCTGCTTGCACGCTGTCGGCCAGCCGGCGCAACACCTGGCTGGCGGCCACCATGCCGAAGGTGGCGGTGACCACCATGGCCGAACCGAAGCCGGCGCAATTGAGGCCGGTGACGCCGCCGGCGCGCTCGTCGCCGTCCACCGCGCACACTTCGGCCGTCTCCGGGAACTTCAGCGGCTCCATCGAGAACACGGCGTCGACATGGAACTTGGTCTTTTCGCCGCGCGGATAGCCGTACTGGCTGCGCAGCACCTTGCGCACCTTCTTCAGCAGCGGCTCCTGCTCGGTGCGTGCCAGGTCGCGCACGGCGATCTGGGTCGGGTCGGTCTGGCCGCCGGCGCTGCCGATCAGTATCATCGGCATAGCGTGCTGGCGGCACCAGGCGATCATCGCGGCCTTGGCCTTGACGTCGTCGATGGCGTCGACCACGAAATCGTAGTGGCCGGCGCCCAGCATCTGCTCCAGGTTGTCCGGCGTGACGAAGTCCTCGATCTGGTTGACCTTGCAGAACGGGTTGATGTCGGCGATGCGCCCGGCCAGCGCGCTGATCTTGGCCTGGCCGACGGTGCTGCCCAGGGCCTGGATCTGGCGGTTGATATTGGACTCGGCGACGTTGTCCAGATCAATCAGGGTCAGCTGGCCGATGGCGCTGCGGGCCAGCGCCTCGACGATCCAGGAGCCGACGCCGCCGGTGCCGACCACGCACACGTGGGCGCTGCGGAAGCGCGCCAGCGCGCGCTCGCCATAGAGGCGGGCGATGCCGCCGAAGCGGCGTTCGAAGTCGACATCGTCGAATTGGGTAGGTGCTATGGAGTTCATGACGACATTTTAACGGACGCTGCCGCAAAAATTATTTTAGAATGACTTTTCTCCGTCAGCCCGAGCGCCGCCCCCATGAGTAATCCATTGTTCGACACCGCCCCCGACTTCAGCCAACCGATAGCAGTATTGAAACATTGCCACGACCGCATACGCAAGCAGCTGGAGACCCTGCAGAAACTGCTGGACTACCTGCCCGCCCACGGCGCCGACGCCGATGCGCAGAAAGCCGCCCAGGCGGTGCAGAAGTATTTCAACAAGGCGGCCCCGCTGCACCATGACGACGAGGAACAAAACCTGGTGCCGATGCTGCAGGCGACCGCGCGCGACGCCGACGCCCTGCTGCTGGCCGCACTGGTGCCCGGCATTCTGGCCGACCACCAGCAAATGGATAAGGACTGGCATATAATTAATTCGCAACTTGAGCAAATCGCCAATGGACAGGACGGCGCCCTGTCGGCCGAGCTGGTGCAGCGCTTCTGCGACAGCTACGCCAGCCACATGGTGACCGAGGAAACCAATATCGCGCCGATGGCCAAGCGTTTGTTCAGCCACGAGCAGATGGCGCAGCTGGGCAGCGCGATGCAGGTGCGGCGCGGCATCGCGCCCGACCTGCCGCAAAGCCAGGTGCCCGAGCAGCAGCAAGTGGCGGTGTCCGACGCGGTGGCCGACGGGGTGGTGCTGGCCGACCTGCGCCTCGATTACGGCCGCGCCAGTTTGACGGAACACGATGTGCTGGACGATCCGATCGCCCAGTTCGGCAAATGGTTTGAAGAAGCCCTGCACGCCAAGGTCAATGAACCGAACGCAATGAGCGTGGCCACGGTGGACGCGCAAGGCAAGCCCAGTTCGCGCATCGTGCTGATCAAGCAGTACGATGCGCGCGGCTTCACCTGGTACACCAACTACGGCAGCCAGAAGGGCCGCCAACTGGGCGACAACCCGCACGCGGCTCTGCTATTCTTTTGGAGCGAGCTGGAACGCCAGGTGCGGATAGAAGGCAAGGTCGTCAAGACCTCGATCGAAGAAAGTGACAAGTACTTTTACAGCCGGCCGGTGAAGAGCCAGATCGCGGCGATCGCCTCGCAGCAAAGCGCGCGCATCGCCGGCCGGGAACAGATGGAAGCCAATTACGATGCCGCCGCCGCGGTCGGCGGCGAGCATCCGGTGCGGCCGGAAAACTGGGGCGGCTATCGCCTCGATCCGGTGCGCATCGAGTTCTGGCAGGGACGCCGTTCGCGCTTCCACGACCGGATCGTGTATCTGAAACAGGCAGATGGAAGCTGGGTGAAGGAGCGCCTGCAGCCGTAAGCACAGCGCCCTCTCGCGGCACACCAGACCATCGCTTGCGGTGGTCTTTTCGTTTCTGGACTCGGAGGTGTGATCGTGTTCGTACAAAACCGTCTCAGTAGCTGGATCGCCGGCATCCGCCAGCAAATCGCGCTGCCGCTGCGCATCGAATTGTGGAACGGCCAGCATGTCGACTTTTCCAGCGAGGCGCCGCGCGTGACGATACGCCTGCCCAATGTGTCGGCGGCGCGCTACCTGCTGACGCCGTCGCTGTCCAACCTGGGCGCGGCCTATGTCGAGGGCGCGATCGAGGTCAGGGGCCGCGCCCACGACATGATCGCCATCGTCAACGCGCTGGCGCGCACCACGCTCAAGGCCGAGGGCAAGTTCGCCCGCATCGTGCGCAGCATGGGCCACAGCAAGCAGCAGGACGCCGAGGCGATCCGCTACCACTACGACGTCTCCAACGAGTTCTACCAGCAGTTCCTCGATCCGGCCATGGTGTATTCCTGCGCCTACTTCGAGCATGGTGACGAGGACCTGGCCAGCGCCCAGGCAAAAAAAATCGATCACATCCTGCGCAAGATCGCGCTCCGGCCCGGCCAGACGCTGCTCGACATCGGCTGCGGCTGGGGCGCGCTGGTGATACGGGCGGCGCAGCAGTACCAGGCGCGCTGCGTCGGCGTCACCCTGTCGGAAAACCAGTACCAGCTGGCCAGGGAACGCGTGCGGCGCGCCGGGCTGGATCACCTGGTCGAAATCCGCCTGCAGGACTACCGCGACGTGCGCGGCCAGTTCGACCGCATCACCAGCGTCGGCATGTTCGAGCATGTCGGCGTCAAGCACTTGCCTGAATATTTCGCCGCCATCCACAGGCTGCTGGCGCCGGACGGCGTGGTGATGAACCACGGCATCACCACCACCGATCCGGACAACGGCGAGACGCCCTACGGCGGCGGCGCCTTCATCGACAAATACGTGTTCCCGCAAGGCGAACTGGCGCACATCGGCCATGTGCTGAAGGCCATGCAGCAGGGCAAGCTGGAAGTGTGCGACGTGGAAAACCTGCGCCGCCACTACGCCCGCACCTGCGCCATCTGGACCGATAATTTCGAGGCCAACACGGAGCGCGCGCGGGCGCTGGCGGGCGACAAGCGCTACCGCATCTGGCACGTCTACCTGGCCGGGTGCAGCTACGCGTTTGAGCAGGATTTGATCAGCCTGTACCAGATCGTCGGCCGCAAGGCGGGCCAGCGCAGCGCGGCGCTGCCGTGGTCGCGCCGGCACATGTATCCGGAATCGACAAACCGCGTCATTCCCGCGTAGGCGGGAATCCATACAGCGCCAGCCTTCCCGCCACACGTCGCTTGATCGGCACGTCAGCATGGATTCCGCATCGGCGGACCGCCGCTTTCGCGGGAATGACGGAGCTGCTTCAGGAGGATGGCGGCGCGGCCATGGCTTCGACGCCGCCGGCGATCAAGTCCTTCAGCGCCACGTAGACTTGCTGCAAGGCCGGCTCCAGCCGGCCGGACGCCAGCTGCCACGGCTGGCCGGCGTGCAGCGCGGCCGACAGCTGCTCGGCCAGCGCCACCGCGCGCGCCGCGCCGAAGTTGACCAGCACGCCCTTCAGGCTGTGCACCGCGCGCGTGCTGCGCTGCAGGTCGCCCGAGGCCAGCGCCGCGCACAGGTCCTGCCACAGCTGCGGGCCGTCGTGCAGGAACAGCGCGGCCAGTTCCAGCAGCAGCTCGGCGTCGCCGTCCAGCCTTTGCAGCGCGCCGCGCCAGTCCAGCAGCTGCTGGCCGCTGTCCGGCTGGTAGCGCAGCAGCATCTCGCGCAGCTGCTGGCTGTCAACCGGCTTGGCCAGGTAGTCGTCCATGCCGGCATCCAGGCAGCGCTCGCGGTCGCCTGTCATGGCGCGCGCGGTCATCGCGATGATCGGCACGTGGCCGCCGTGCGCCGCTTCGCGCAGGCGGATCTGGCGGGTGGCGGCCAGGCCGTCCAGGCCGGGCATCTGCACGTCCATCAGGATCAGGTCGTAGCCGCCCCGGCCGGCGCGCTCCAGCACAGCCAGGCCGCTGTCGACCAGCGTCACGCGGTGGCCCAGCTTTTCCAGCAGCCGCATCGCCAGCCGCTGGTTGACCGGGTTGTCCTCCGCCAGCAGCACGCGCAGGCCGCCGCGCGCGGGCGCAGGCGCGGCTGGCGGCAAATCGCCCTCTCCCACCAGCAGGCCGCTATCGTTGGCGCTGCGGTTCAGGTTTTGTCCCGGCGCCAGCACGGCCAGCGGCGGCAGCGGCGCGGCCTGCGCCACGCCGGTGTGCTGCAGGGGCACGGTGAAGCTGAACACGCTGCCCTGCCCGGGCGCGCTGTGGACTTCGATCCGGCCCTGCATCAGGATCACCAGCCGGCGGCAGATCGCCAGCCCGAGGCCGGTGCCGCCGTACTCGCGCGTGGTGGAGCCGTCGACCTGGGCGAAGGCTTCGAAGATCATGTGCTGCTTTTCCGGCGGCACGCCGATGCCGGTGTCGCGCACGGCGAACACGACCTCGCTGCGGTCGTCGTGCTCGGCGGCGATCGACAGTTGCACCGTCACGCCGCCCTCGCCGGTGAACTTGATGGCGTTGCCGACCAGGTTGAGCAGCACCTGCCGCAGGCGCCCCGGATCGCCCTTCAGGATGCGCGGCAGCTGCGGCGGAATCTCGGCCGCCAGCGCCAGCCCCTTCTGCCGCGCCCGCAGGCTCATGGCGCGCAGCGTGTCGCCGACCAGCTGGCGCAGGTCGAACGGCACTTCCTCGATGTCGAGCTTGCCCGCCTCGATCTTGGAGAAATCCAGGATGTCGTCGACGATGTGCAGCAGCGCGTCGGCCGAGGCTTTCACCAGCATCAGGTCGGCGCGCTGGTGGGCGTCGATGCCGGACTCCAGCACCAGCTCGGTCATGCCGAGGATGCCGTTCATCGGCGTGCGGATCTCGTGGCTCATATTGGCCAGGAATTCGCTCTTGGCGCGGCTGGCCGCCTCGGCCGATTCGACCGCGTGCTGCATGGCGGCGCGGGCGGCGCGCTGTTCGCTGATGTCGATGAAGTAGCCCAGCATGTAGGACAGCCCGCCGCTGTTGATGACCTTGCGGCTGACCAGCACGTCGAGCGGCGGATCGAAGGTGGCCATGCGGCGCTCGGTGGTGACCATGCGGCCGGACGACCAGGCCAGCGCGTCTTCCTCGTGGGTGGTGGCGGCCCAGCGCGGCGTGGCGAATTCGTCGACCGTGCGGCCGAGGATTTCCGCCCGCGAGCGCTGGGTGAATTCCTCGAAGCGGCTGTTGAAGCGCAGGAAGCGGCCGTCGCGGTCCTTGAGGAAAATGGGGATGGGCAGCTGGTCGAGGATCTGCTCGGTCAGTTCCTGCTGGTCGCGGGCGGCCTGGTCTTCGGACGGCGCCCGCAGCTGCTCCTGCAGGTCGGCGTGCAGCTCGCGCTGCAGGCCGGCCAGGCGCGCGGTGCGCTTGTCGCGCCAGGTGCCGACGTTGCCGCGCTGCTGGCGGTTCTCCTTGCGCAGCAGCGCGTTGGCCGAGCGCAGCTGGAGCACTTCCGCTTCCATCTCGGCCAGCGCGGCCAGTTGCGGTTCCAGCCGGCGCGCCAGCTCCTGGGCGTCGGCGGCCGGGTGCGCGGCCAGCGCTTGCCGTATCAGCGCGACGTGGCGGTCCTGGTCCATGGCCGCGTCAGGACGTCAGCGCGGCGGCGCCGGGCTCGTCGCGGAAGCGGGCGCGGATGGCCTGCACGTCGTCCCAGCGCTGCAACAGCGCCTCCACGCAGCGCGGATCGAAATGGGTGGCGCAGTTGTCCAGCAGGTGCTGGCGCGCGTCCTCCATGCTCCAGGCCTTTTTGTAGGGACGCACGCTGGTCAGCGCGTCGAACACGTCGGCCACGGCGACGATGCGGCCCACCAGCGGGATGGCCTCGCCCGCCAGGCCGCGCGGATAGCCCTGGCCGTCGTAGCGCTCGTGGTGGGTCAGCGCGATCTCGGCCGCCAGCTTGAGCATGCGCGCCTGGCAGTCCTTGAGGATGTTGTAGCCGATCTCGGCGTGCTGGCGCATGACGGTCATCTCTTCCGGGTTCAGGCGGCCGGGCTTGAGCAGGATGTGGTCGGGCGTGCCGACCTTGCCGATGTCGTGCATCGGGGCGGCGTTCAGCACGTCCTGCTGCTGCTCCTCGGACTGGCCCAGCTGCTCGGCGATCAGGCGCGAGTAGTGCGCCATGCGCTGGATGTGGGCGCCGGTCTCGGGGTCGCGGTATTCGGAGGCGCGGCACAGCAGCATGATGGTTTCCTGCTCGCGCGCGCGCAGCTCGGCGGTGGCCTTGGCCACTTCCTCGGCCAGCCAGCTGGCGCGGTGCTGCAGGCCCAGCGTGGCGCTGCGCAGCGCCAGCATGTTGCGGGTGCGGGCCAGGAACTCGACCTTGTCGATCGGCTTGATGAGGAAATCGCTGGCGCCGTTTTCCAGCGCGCGGTGGCGCACGTCGACGTCGACGCTGGCGGTGACCATCAGCACCGGCGGGCGCTGGTCGGGCGGGGCTTCCAGCCGGGCGATCAGTTCCAGGCCGTTCATGTCCGGCATCAGGTAGTCGACGATCAGCAGGTCGTAGGGATGGGCGTTGCACCAGGCCAGCGCCTCGCGCGCCGACTGGAAGCTGATGGTGTTCACGTCTTTCAGTTTGTCGACCAGGCGCGCCATCAGCACCAGGTTGATATGGGTATCGTCGACCAGCACCACCTTCATGCGTATCCCCTTGTTGTTTTATTTTAAGCGATGCGCGTAGGTGCTCTTGAACTTGGCGACCTTGGGCGCCACCACGAAGGCGCAATAGCTTTGCAGCGGATGCTGGCTGAAGTAATCCTGATGGTAGGCCTCGGCCGGATAGTAGGTCGAGGCCGGCGCCAGTTCGGTGACGATGGGCGCGTCCCAGACCCCGGCCATCTGCGCGATCACCTGGCGCGCCGTGGCCTCCTGCTGCGGCGACTGGTAGAAGATCACCGAGCGGTACTGGGTGCCGACGTCGTTGCCCTGGCGGTTCAGGGTGGTCGGGTCGTGGATGGTGAAGAAGATCTCCAGCAGGTCGCGAAAACCGATGACGGCGGGATCGAGTTGCAATTTCACCACTTCGGCGTGACCGGTGTCGCCGGCGCAGATTTGCTCGTAGGTGGGATCGGGCTGATGGCCGCCGGTGTAGCCGGACTCGACATGGACGACGCCCTTGACCTGGGCGAACACCGCCTCGGTGCACCAAAAACAGCCGCCGCCCAGATAAGCCGTTTCGAGCGCCGTGCCCGGCGCGGACTGACTAGTCATGACTCCCTCGCGTAGAAGAATGCCCATGGCTTCACTGTAACGCAAACCAGCAGCGCGTGCACCTGCATTCGACTTCGGCGCAGAGGCCGTGAAAAACGCCACTCACCATGAGACAGGCTAAAAAAACAGACGATATCGTTATTTTTTATCAAGCCAAAATACCTTGGTCAGATGTAATTTTTAGTTCTCTGCGCAACCAACGGGAGCTTGAAAAATGGAAGCAAAATTGGAATTAAGCGGAAGCCAATGGGCTAAGAAGTTCCCAGGGAGCGAGGATACGCGCCAGCTTTCAGGGAATTTTCGATTGGCTGTGGAAGAATTTATTTCCGCAATGAGAAAGGCAGGCATCAAAGTTGTAATTAGATCTACTTACAGGCCACCCAAGCGTTCCTATCTTATGCACTATTCATGGCGAATTGCAAAGAATCAGATCCCAAGAACGTCCCAAAGATGCAAGGTGTAGATATAAACTGGGATCATGGAACAAAGGAAGAATCCATCAAGGCAGCACATGAAATGCTACCAGCGTTAAACATAGAAAATCTAAAAATAAAACCCGCAATTAGATCTCAACATAATTTCTGTTTGGCAATTGACATGAGCTTAAGCTGGAATAAGACCATTGAAATCAAAGATGCCAGTGGCAATATAGTGAAGATCAGCACATTGCCGCGAAATGGCCTAAACAAGCAACTTATAGCTGTTGGAAAAAGTTATGGCGTACATAAATTCAAGGGAAAAGACGATCCCCATTGGTCTAATAACGGATTTTAAATACCTGAGAAAAACATGAAAACATACTATCTTTCGTTGATTCTACTTCTTTCGCCACAATCGGCTTTCTCAAGAGAAAAGCTACCAAACGACATCAGGATATTCATACGCAACTCATTTGAATGTGAACACTTTGCCGGAGAAGTCGGCGCTGAATTGCAAAAAAAGAACTTGATGACATGAACCGGGAAATTGATAAGTATTGCGGAGGGGCAAAGCGGCAATTTAAAATTCTCAATGAAAAATATAAAAATAGCCCGGGATTACTGAAAAGAATAAAAAACAACTACAATGACACCGTGGATAGCTATACAAAATAGCCAACAAGGATGCAGACTATGTTGACTCGGACGCCGCCTCCGGATACGCCGTTCCGAGCGACGCGTCCGGCGCGAACTCTGTAACGCAAACAAATGCAACACGCTATCGCACGGCAAACTTTGGCATAATGGCTGAAAAGTCACAGGTCCACCATGCACACTCGTTCCCCCCGCGCCGACCAGCGCCCCTTCGACACCAGCCATTTTCGCCAGGCGCTGGGCCAGTTCGCCACCGGCGTCACCGTCATCACCACCCGGCTGGCGGACGGCAGCTTCCGCGGCCTGACGGCCAGTTCCTTCAATTCAGTGTCGCTGGACCCGCCGCTGGTGCTGTGGAGCCTGGCGACCACGGCCAACAGCATGCCCATCTTCACCGGCAATTCGCACTACGTCATCAACGTGCTGTCGGCCGACCAGGCGCACCTGGCCAAGCAGTTCGCCACGCGCGGCATCGATCCGTGGGAAAACACCGAATACGAGCTGTCGCGCACCGGCCAGCCCATCCTCAAGGGCGCGTCGGCCTGGTTCGAATGCCACAACCGCAGCCGCTACCCGGAAGGCGACCACGTGATTTTCGTCGGCGAGGTCGAGCTGTGCGCGTTTTCCCCCTCCCCGCCGCTGATTTTCCACAGCGGCCAGTTCGGCAGCCTGGGCTAAAAACGGAAATTAGTGTCGCCATTTGAAAAGCCGTTCCGGTGGCCGCGGCATAGAATGCGGGCAGCCTTCACCAACTTCATAATGAGAGACCACTATGAGCCAAGCCCGCGCCCAATTCCACTGGGATGATCCCCTGCTGCTGGACCAGCAACTGACCGACGACGAGCGCATGGTGCGCGACGCCGCCGCCGCCTATTGCAAGGACAAGCTGGCCCCGCGCATCCTGGACGCCTTCCGCCACGAGAAGATGGACACCACGATCTTCCGCGAAATGGGCGAACTGGGCCTGCTGGGCCCGACCATCCCGGAACAATACGGCGGCCCCGGCCTGAACTACGTGGCCTACGGCCTGATCGCGCGCGAAGTCGAGCGCATCGATTCCGGCTACCGCTCGATGATGAGCGTGCAGTCGTCGCTGGTGATGGTGCCGATCTACGAGTTCGGCACCGAAGAACAGAAACAGAAATACCTGCCGAAACTGGCCACCGGCGAGTGGATCGGCTGCTTCGGCCTGACCGAACCGAACCATGGTTCCGATCCGGGTTCGATGATCACCCGCGCCAAGAAGGTGGCGGGCGGCTACTCGCTGAGCGGCGCCAAGATGTGGATCACCAACTCGCCGGTGGCCGACGTGTTCGTGGTCTGGGCCAAGGACGATGAAGGCGCGATCCGCGGCTTCGTGCTGGAAAAAGGCATGGCCGGCCTGAGCGCCCCTGCGATCCACGGCAAGTTCGGCCTGCGCGCTTCGGTGACCGGCGAGATCGTGATGGACAATGTGTTCTGCCCGGAAGAGAACGCCTTCCCGGACGTGCGCGGCCTGAAGGGTCCGTTCACCTGCCTGAACTCGGCACGCTACGGCATCGCCTGGGGCGCGCTGGGCGCGGCCGAGGACTGCTGGCACACCGCCCGCCAGTACGTGCTGGACCGCCACCAGTTCGGCCGTCCGCTGGCCGCCAACCAGCTGGTGCAGAAGAAGCTGGCCGACATGCAGACCGAGATCACGCTGGGCCTGCAAGGCTGTTTGCAGCTGGGCCGCATGAAGGACGCCGGCACGGCGGCGGTGGAAATCACCTCGATGATGAAGCGCAATTCCTGCGGCAAGTCGCTGGACATCGCCCGCGTCGCGCGCGATATGCTGGGTGGTAACGGTATCTCGGACGAGTTCGGCATCATCCGCCACATGGTCAACCTGGAAGTGGTCAATACCTACGAGGGTACGCACGACATCCACGCGCTGATCCTGGGCCGCGCCCAGACCGGCATCCAGGCGTTCCAATAAAACGCCGGACGTAAAAAAACCGCCAGCACTGAGCGCGATCTTGAGCGCGTTCAGGCTGGCGGTTTTGACGTTTACGGCTTAGAAACCCTTGAAATTGTAGCCGACGCTGACGCTGACGGCCAGCGGATCGAGGCGCACGTCCTGGGTCTGGCCGGTCGAGAAGTGCACCATGGTCTTGAGCTTGGTCTTGATGACGGTGGCGTCGATAAACCATTTCTCGTTGATCTTCACGGTGCCGCCGATCTGGTAGCTCAGCGCCCACTTGTCGTCCAGCTTGAAGGTGGTGCCGGGGCCGCCGGTGTTGAGCAGCGCGGTCAGCTGGCCGGAGCCGGTCTCCTTCTGGAACATCGCGTAGGTGATGCCCAGGCCCACATACGGACGGAACATCGAGTTGGCCGGCAGGAAGCGGTACTGGATGAAGGCGGTCGGCGGCAGCACTTCCGACGTGCCCAGCTTGCCCGTGCCCTGGATGGCGCCGGCGCCGACCAGGTCGTGCTTGTACGGCAGGCCCAAGTCCACCTCGGCCGAGACGTTATCGGTCAGCATGTAGGCGATCGCGAAGCGCGGCTTGGTGTCCGAGCCGACGTCGGCCTTGGTGCCCGGCAGCGCCGGCGCCGAGACATCGCCCGAATCGACCTTCGGCGTGATCTTGTTGATGCCCAGCGTGCCCAGCCAGGTACCCTTGGTCTGTTGCGCCGACGCGGCCGAGGCTACCGTCAGTGCGGCGGCCAGCGCCAGCAGTTTTACCGTGTTCTTCATATCGTCTCCTGATTTATTGTGTAGTGAGTCCGGCAGCCGCCCGCCCGCGGGCGGCGGCTGCCTGCGACGACTGAATTACAGCCAGCCCTTGACGACCAGCTTCTCGGCCACGTAGCGGGCCAGCAGCAGGTTGTTGAATGGGGTCGGGTGGACCTCGTCGGCGAACGACCAGTGGCTGACGTCGCCGGCCTTGAGATTGCTGCCGTTGCAGACCAGCGAGCTGGCCAGCGGGTTCTTGGCAACGCTCAGGTCGCAAGCCGGTTCCTCCACGTTGGTCAGGCCGTACGGGCCGGGATTGGTGGCCTGGTCGTGGCTGACGGCGAACACGTCGACGATCAGCACCTTGGGTTCCGACGCCAGGCCGGTGCTCAGCGCGCCGTTGAAGGCGCTCACCATGGCGTTGATCAGCGGCTGCGATTCCGGCTTGGCGCGGCCCGACGGCGTGGTGGCCACATCCGGCAGGTTGTTGACGGTGACGTAGTTGGCGCCGTTGGCGATGATCTTGGTCTTGACCAGGTTGGCCAGTTCGGTGCCGGCGGTGGCCATCGCGGTGATCAGCTCCGGACCGTGGGCGGCGGCGTAGTCGGCCCCGGCCTTGGCGCCGGCCGCGTTGCCGGCGGCAGTGCCGGCGGCGGTGGCGTCGGCCGTGGCCTTGGCGACCATCGGCTGCCAGACAGCTGGCGCGGCGACCGCCGAATTGCCCTGCTGAACGGCGGCGGTGCCGATGGCGACCTGGGTGATGCTGGTCTGGGTGCTGCCGCTGCGGGCCGCTTCCGTTTGCGCTGCCAGGCCGATGGCGGCGGCGGCGGATTGCGGGCTGGTGGCGCCGGCGGCCAGCTGGCCGACCAGGCTGGTGACGTAGGCGGTGGCGCCGGCCTCGGCGCCAGCCTTGGCGCCGGCAGCGGTGCCGGCAGCAGTGGCGTCGGCGCTCAGTTTGGACAGGTTGAACAGCGCGTCGTTGCCGCCGGCCATGACGAACACCATTTCATCGCCCTTGAACTTGCCGCCAACGGCTTTCAGGTGGTTGTCGATCTGGGTGGCGACCGGAATGGTCAGCGCGCCCAGCGCGCTGCCGGTCAGCTTGTTGCCGGGGCCGACAGGGTTGGTCACGCGGGCGCCGCCCTGGGCGTAGCCGTAGCAGTTGGCGTGGGCCACTTGCGGCACCGAGAAGCCTTTGCTGGCATCGCCGTCGAGACCGGTCACGGCCGCGCACGGGGCCGCCACGCCCAGCTGGGCTGCGACCAGTTCGGTCCAGTTCTTGCCGGTCAGCGTGGAGGCGGTGGCGGTGTTGTCGCCATTGATCGTAAATTTGCCACCCTTGAGCGCGGCCACCGTGCCGACGGCGTAGGAGCCGACGTCGGACAGGCTGTCGCCGAATGACACCTGGCTGCTGTACTTGTTCTTGATGGTCTGATCACCAGGCTTGGGATCGGTTCCGCCGCAACCCGCAAGGACGGCCAGAGTCATTGCCGCGAGAGCAAATTTAGTATGACGCATGTTGTCTCCTAGAAAAATTCTTTTATAGTGTGATACGAACGGCCGTGCTATTCGCAACCCAACTAATATGCCAGCCTTAACCGCGAATGTATAGGGGAGCACATAAAAACCCGGACAAATGCCCAGCGTTTGTGGCTAAAAAGAACGCTTGCTCGGCCGTATTTTCATAGAGACAACTTAGCGCAAATCGATTTCACCTTCCTGGTGCGGAATCAAAGAAGTTTCTTGCTTCGCGCAGACAGAATGGCGCCACCAGGCCGGCGTGATAGGCGTCGTTGACGGCCTTGTCGGCCGCCGCCGGCAAGCCCGTGCTGGCCAGCGCGGAAAGGCGCAGCACCTGCTTGGCGGTGGCGAATTCGGCGCGCGTGGCGCGATACGGGACCAGCAGCGCCGAGTCGTCCACGTCCAGCACCGTCAGCAGGCTGGCGGACATGCCGCGGGCGCTGAAGTAGTCGCTGGTGGTATCGGTGTTGGCGAACGGCACCACCGGGTCTTGCTTGCCGCCGCACAGGAACAGCGGCACGCTCGGCGTGTAGGTGCGCAGGTCGTTCCTCAGCAACCACTTGCGCAGCGGCTGGGCCGGCGAGCAGGCCAGCGGCGCGTCCCGGCTGGCGTTGCAGGGGTTGGCCTTGAGGTCGGCCAGGTAGCCGTTGCGGTAGCTGGTCTTCATCAAGTGGTCGGCGCCGAAGAAGGACGCGTAGCCCGGCGCCTGCGGCAGCGAATCCTGGGCGAACAGCACGTCGTTCGGCAGCTTGCCGGCCGCGACCAGGTCACCCAGGCCCTGCGTGCCCGGCAGCAGTGTATCGATGCCGCTGGCGTACCTGGCTTCGTAAATGTCGTCCAGGCTGTTGTAGATGGCGGCGCCGGCGCGCTGGCCGGCGTTGATCAGCATCGGCAGGAAGCCGCTGGAACCCATGGTCGGCGCGCCGCCGTAGATGCCGTCGCCGAACTGCAGCAGCGCATACGGGCCGGACATCGGCGCCGCCGCCGTCACCGTGAATTCGCTGGAATACTTGAGCTGCATCGCGCGCTGGGTGGCCAGCGCCACGAAACCGCCCTGAGAGTAACCGCTCACCATCAGCCGACTGGAGGAGGTGGCGCTGATGCTGCCGAACACGCTGCGGGCGGCGCGCAAGGCGTCGACCATGTCGTTCGATTGCTGGTCGGCGTCCAGGTAGGCGTGGTAGGCCAGCGACGAGCCCGCATAGCCGGCGTAGTTCGGCGCCACCACGATGTAGCCCTGGGTCGCGAACACCGCCGCCACCAGCAGCGCCTCGCTGCCGGACAGGTTGGCCATGTCGGTAGTCTTGCGCGGCGAGGTGCCGTGCGCGTACAGCATCACCGGACGGGCGCCCTGGCAAGCCGCGTTGCTGCCGGACGGCACGATGATGGCGGTGCTGGCGTCGGTGTCGGCCGCCACCGAATCGACGGTGTGGTACTTGAGGGTGTAGGTGGTGATGGCGCAGGTCGGCGTGCCGGTCATGGAGCTGCCGAGGGTGACGGAGGCGTCCACCAGCTTCTTCATGACGGCCGGATCGACGGTGCTGGCCATGGCGCCGCCGCCGATGGCGGCCGGCACCAGCGTGGCGCCGCCGATGGGCACGCCACGCAGCTGGAGCGGCGGCTGGGTCACCACATTGCCGCCGGTGCGGTCGCCGGGCGAACCGCCGCCGCCACCACAACAGACCAGCAGGACGGCGAGGGAAATCAGGGAAAAACGGGCGGCCTTTAACATGATGCATCCTCGCGCAAGGTGCAGGGCGCAAGAGCGGCCTCTGCTGATAGGTCAAGGTCGCCGGTTTTTTTTCGGCCGGCAACACTTTATCTTAGCAGATATGCAATCCCATCGCACCACCCTGTTGCGATGGCCACACAGCTCAATTTTTCAACAATGACGCGATGATACCGGCCGAGCCGAACACCGAGCGGCGCAGGCGGTCGTTGACGCCCAGCCATTGCGCGCCCTGCGGCGGCGCCTCCACCAGGATCAGGTCGGAGCCGGTCTGGTCCATGTCGCGCAGCGCGGCGTACAGGCCGTAGGCGTAGCCGGCCGGATCGGCCGGCAGCATCGATTGCGACCGCAGCTGCGGCAGCGCCGGCAAGGCGTGGCTGATCAGCGCCAGCTTGACGCCGCGCGCCTGCAACTGCGCCAGCGCGGCCGTCAGCTCGGCTTGCGCCAGCATGCCGACCGGGGTGCGCGGCGCGTAGTGCGATTCCAGCGTGCCGGAGGCGCGCGGAGCGGCCTGGTCCGGCGCGGCCGGCAGCGCGCCGATGACGTCGGCGATCTGCTGCGCGCTGATGTGGCCGGGACGCAGCAGCACCGGGCCGTGCGTGGCCAGGCGCGACAGGTCGACGATGGTCGATTCGATGCCGACCTGGCTGGCGCCGCCTTCGAGCACGGTGCCCAGCAGCGCGCCGCTGCAGCCTTCGCCGTCGGTGGCGCCGTCGTCGTGCGCGTCCAGGCCGAACTCGTCGCGCACATGCTGCGCGGTGGTCGGGCTGACGTTGCCGAACTTGTTGGCCGACGGCGCGGCCACGCCGCCCTTGCCGCCCTTGAAGGCGCTCAGCAAGGCGATCGCCACCGGATGCGACGGACAGCGGATGCCGACCGTGTCCTGGCCGCCGGAGACGGCGTCGGGAATGTGGCTGGCGCGCTTCAGGATCAGGGTCAACGGTCCCGGCCAGAAGGCGTCGGCCAGCTGGCGGGCTTCGGGCGGGATGTCGGTGACCCAGTAGTCGAGCGCGGCGCCGGGGGCGACGTGCACGATCACCGGATGGTCGTTGGGACGGCCCTTGGCCTGGTAGATGCGGGCCACCGCCGCCGGGTTCTCGGCGTCGGCGCCCAGGCCGTAGACGGTCTCGGTGGGGAAGGCGACCAGGCCGCCCTGCTCCAGGATCGCCGCCGCCGCCGCGATGGCGGCGTGGTCGGCTACCGTTGCCGCCTGCTGCTTCACGGTGCCGCCTTGTCAATCGCCAGGATGGCGCAGGCGGCATCGAGCTGCTGCTGCGCTTGCGCCAGGGTCGGCGCGATGAAGGTCAGGTGACCCATCTTGCGGGCGCGGCGCGGATCGTCCTTGCCGTACAGGTGCAGGCAGGCGCCCGGCAGCGCCAGCACCTGGTCCCAGGCCGGTTCGCGCGTGGCATCCGTGTCGTCGGTGAACCAGACGTCGCCGAGGATATTGAGCATCACGGCCGGCGAATGCTGGCGCACATCGCCCAGCGGCAGCCGCGCCATCGCCCGCACCTGCTGCGCGAACTGGCTGGTGACGCAGGCGTCGATCGTGTAGTGGCCGCTGTTGTGCGGACGCGGCGCCATCTCGTTGACCACCAGGCTGCCGTCGGTGAGCACGAAGAATTCGATGCACAGCACGCCGACATAGCCCAGCTCGGCAACGATGGCTTGCGCCGCCTGCTGCGCGATTTGCGCGCTGGCGTCGGACACGTTCGGGCCCGGCACGGTGGTGGTGAACAGGATGCCGTCGCGGTGGACGTTCTCGGCGATCGGATAGACCACCGACTCGCCGTCGGCGCCACGGGCGGTCAGCACCGAGACCTCGTAGGCCAGCGGCAGCATCTTCTCCAGCAGGCAGGTGACGCCGTCCATGCTGTCGAAGGCGGCGCGCACGTCCTCGCGGCTGCGCACGCGCACCTGGCCCTTGCCGTCGTAGCCCATGCGCACGGTCTTCAGGATGCCCGGCAGCAGCTCGTCGCCGATGGCGGCGATGTCTGCATGCGAGGCGATCACCTTGTGCGGCGCCGGCATCACGCCCGACTTGGACGCGCAATCGACGAAGAAGCGTTTCTCGGCGATGCGGTCCTGCGCCACCGACACGCCGTGCGCGTTCGGCGCGACGAACACTTGCTGCGCCAGGCGCGACAGGCTGTCGGCCGGCACGTTCTCGAATTCGGTGGTGACGGCCAGGCATTGCGCGGCCAGCGCGTCGAGGCCGGCGATGTCTTCATAGGCGGCTTCGACCAGGCGCTGGGCGACCTGCCCGGCGGGACAATCGGCCGCCGGTTCCAGCACGGCCACCTGGTAGCCCATGCTTTGCGCGGCCTGGGCGAACATGCGGCCCAGCTGGCCGCCGCCCATCACACCCAGCCAGGCTGGCGGATTGGCGGCAGGCAGCAGGGGTGGCAACTGCGGTGTAAACAATTTACTCATTATTCAAGCGGTAATGTCATGGCCTTGGCGGCTTCGGTTTGCGTGATGCGGAAGGCTTCCAGCTGGTCGGCCAGCGCCTCGTCGTTGGCGGCGATCATGGCGACCGCCGTCAGCGCGGCGTTGGCGGCGCCGGCCTCGCCGATGGCGAAGGTGGCCACCGGCACGCCCTTGGGCATCTGCACGATGGACAGCAGCGAATCCTCGCCGCGCAGATACTTGGACGGCACCGGCACGCCCAGCACCGGCACGATGGTCATCGCGGCCACCATGCCAGGCAGGTGGGCGGCGCCGCCGGCGCCGGCGATGATGGCGCGCAGGCCGCGCGCGCGGGCGCTCTTGGCGTAGGCGTACATCTCGTCCGGCATGCGGTGGGCGGAAATGACTTGCGCTTCAAACGGCACGCCGAACTGCTTGAGGATGGCGACCGCGTTCTGCATCACGTCCCAGTCCGACGACGAACCCATGATGACGCCGACCAGTGGCTTGTTCTGGTCCATATTATGCCTTCAGCTTCTGGCCGGTCAGGCGCTCGATGGCTTCGAAGTACTTGGCCTGGGTCTTGTCGATGACGTCGGCGGGCAGGGCCGGCGCCGGCGCGGTCTTGCCCCAGCTCAGGGTTTCCAGGTAGTCGCGCACGAACTGCTTGTCGAACGACGGCGGCGACATGCCCGGCTGGTAGGAATCGGCAGGCCAGAAGCGCGAGGAGTCGGCGGTCAGCACTTCGTCCATCAGGTGCATGACGCCGTTGTCGTCCAGGCCGAATTCGAACTTGGTGTCGGCGATGATGATGCCGCGCGTGGCGGCGTAGTCGGCGGCGGCCTGGTACAGGGCGATGCTGACGTCGCGCATCTTGGCGGCCAGTTCGGCGCCGATGCGGCTTTCCATGTCGGCGAAGCTGATGTTCTCGTCGTGCTCGCCCAGCTCGGCCTTGGCGGCCGGGGTGAACAGCGGCTCAGGCAGTTTCTCGGCCTGTTGCAGGCCGGCCGGCAGCTTGATGCCGCAGATGCTGCCGGTGTCCTGGTAGTCCTTCCAGCCGGAACCGATGATGTAGCCGCGCACCACCGCCTCGACCATGATCGGCTTGAGGCGCTTGGCGACCACCGCGCGGCCCTTGACCTGCTCCACTTCGTCGGCGGCGACCACCGATTCCGGCGCCACGCCGGTCAGGTGGTTCGGCACGATGTGGCCGAGTTTCTCGAACCAGAAATCGCTCATCTGGTTCAGGACCATGCCCTTGCCGGGGATAGGCTCGTTCATGACGACGTCGAAGGCCGACAGGCGGTCGGTGGTGACGATCAGGATCTTGTCGTCGCCGACTGCGTAGTTGTCGCGGACTTTGCCGTGGCCGAGCAGTGGCAGGGAGTGGATGGAGGTCTGGTAAAGGCTGTTCATAGCGGGAGGTGGATAGACTAGCGGTATAGAAAAGCGAAAACCGGCGCAGGGAAAACCTTGCTAGCCGGTCAAGAGAGTTGGACCGATTCCCGGGAGAATCAGTCCGTTCCAAAACAGAATTTTACTTCACAATCTGCGACAGCTCGCCGGCCTTGTAGCGCTCGGCCATTTTTTCCATCGGGATGACCTTGATCTTCGACGCCTGGCCTTCGCAGCCGAAGGCCTGGAAGCGCGCGCGCACGACCAGCTCGGCGGCGGCGCGGGCCGGCTTGAGGAAGTCGCGCGGGTCGAACTTCGACGGGTTCTGGAACAGGTATTGACGCACGGCGGCGGTCATGGCCAGGCGGATGTCGGTGTCGATGTTGATCTTGCGCACGCCGTGACGGATGCCTTCCTGGATCTCTTCGACCGGCACGCCGTAGGTTTCCTTCATGTCGCCGCCGAATTCGCGGATGATGGCCAGCAGTTCCTGCGGCACCGACGACGAACCGTGCATCACCAGGTGGGTGTTGGGGATGCGGGCGTGGATTTCCTTGATGCGGTCGATGGCCAGGATGTCGCCGGTCGGCTTGCGGGTGAACTTGTAGGCGCCGTGGGAAGTACCAATCGCAATGGCCAGCGCGTCGCACTGGGTGCGCTGCACGAAGTCGGCGGCCTGGGCCACGTCGGTCAGCAGCTGTTCGCGGGTCATGGTGCCGTCGGCGCCGTGGCCGTCTTCCTTGTCGCCCTTCATGGTTTCCAGCGAACCGAGCACGCCCAGTTCGGCTTCCACCGTGACGCCGATGGCGTGCGAGAACTTGACCACTTCGCGCGACACTTCGACGTTGTAGTCGTAGGAGGCGACCGACTTGCCGTCCGCTTCCAGCGAGCCGTCCATCATCACCGAGGTGAAGCCGGAGCGGATCGCGGCCATGCAGACCGCCGGCGACTGGCCGTGGTCCTGGTGCATGACGACCGGGATGTGCGGGTAGGCTTCGACGGCGGCGTCGATCAGGTGGCGCAGGAAGGCTTCGCCTGCATATTTGCGGGCGCCGGCCGACGCTTGCATGATGACCGGGGCGTTCAGGGCGTCGGCCGCGGCCATGATGGCCTGCACTTGCTCCAGATTGTTGACGTTGAATGCAGGGATGCCATAGCCGTTTTCAGCGGCGTGGTCCAGCAGTTGACGCATGGATACGAGGGACATGGTAATACTCCAAACAATAAAAAAACCGTTGCCGAAGCCGTGCACCATGTGCCGTCATCCTCGCGCAGGCGGGGATCCATACTGAGGATCAAGTCAACTCGGCATGGATTCCCGCTTGCGCGGGAATGACGTATCTATGCGTACTAAGCTATCGGATTATTTAGTAAATTCTCCAACCTTGACGATCTTCAGCGCATTGGTGCCGCCGACCTGGCCCATCGGCTCGCCCCAGGTGACGACGATCATGTCACCCTTCTTGGCGATGCCGTTCTCGACCAGCAGATCCTCGGCCTGTTTCAACACTTCCGCGCTGCCGGCCTTCTGCAGCAGATTGTAGGCCTTCACGTTGCGGTACAGCGCCACCTTGCGCTGGGTCGTCACGCTCGGCGTCAGCGCGAAGATCGGCGTATCGATGTTGTGGCGGCTCATCCACAACGCGGTCGAGCCGGACTCGGTCAGCGCCACGATGGCCTTCACCGCCAGATGGTGCGCGGTGAACAGCGCGGCATAGGCGATCGACTGGTCGATCCGGGTGAAGGTCGCATTGAGGAAGTCGGCGTCGAGCTTGTTGTACTCGGACTGCTCGGCCTCCACGCAAATGGCGGCCATCATTTCCACCGTTTCAATCGGATAGCGGCCCGAGGCGGTTTCCGCCGAGGTCATCACCGCATCCGTGCCATCCAGCACCGCGTTGGCCACGTCCGATACTTCGGCGCGGGTCGGCACGGCGTTGAAGATCATCGACTCCATCATCTGGGTCGCGGTGATCGCCAGCTTGTTCGACTCGCGCGCCATGCGTATCATGCGCTTTTGCAGCGCCGGCACCGCCGCGTTGCCCACTTCCACCGCCAAGTCGCCGCGCGCCACCATGATGCCGTCGGAAGCGTCGAGGATCTCCTGCAGCACAGGGATCGCTTCGGCGCGCTCGATCTTGGCGATCATCAGCGGCTTGTGGCCGAACGGCTCGCCGGCGATATTGGCCAGCTGGCGCGCCATTTCCATGTCGGTCGCGCTTTTCGGGAACGAGATCGCCAGGTAATCGCACTGGAAACTCATCGCCGTCTTGATGTCTTCCATGTCCTTGGCGGTCAGCGCCGGCGCGGTCAGGCCGCCGCCCTGGCGGTTGATGCCCTTGTTGTTGGACAGCTCGCCACCGATTTTCACGGTGGTGTAAATCTCATGGCCGACGATCTTGTCGACCACCAGCACGATCAGGCCGTCGTTCAGCAACAGCCTGTCGTCGGCGCGCAAATCCTGCGGCAGCGCCTTGTAGTCCAGGCCGACGCGATCCTGGTTGCCCAGCTCGCCGTTTTCACCCCATTTTGCGTCCAGGATGAATTTATCGCCGTTCACCAGGTCAATCTTACCATTTTCAAACTTGCCGACGCGGATTTTAGGGCCCTGCATGTCGGCCATGATCGCCACTTCGCGGCCGCATTCGGCCGCCGCTTCGCGCACCAGGCGCGCGCGGTCGATATGGTCCTGGGCCTTGCCATGCGAAAAGTTCAGGCGCACGACATCAACGCCCGCACGTATCATTTTGACCAGGACATTGAAGTCTGTGGAGGCTGGGCCGATCGTTGCAACAATTTTGGTACCACGGGACATAGTATTCCTTGAGCGTTGGGTCATGCGAACAGTCTCCGCAAGTGCGGCGGAGACCCGGAAAAGCTGCGCTGTTTTGTGTTGCTCGGGCCTAAAATTTGTAGCAAAGCTACAAATTTCAGACCTCAATCAGGCATTAACTGGATTTTACTGTTAATTTGCTACACCGCACGACCGTGCTTTTATACCTACTATATTTACTGCGCCGCAGCACGCTGCGTCAAAATCTCCACCGCGGGCAGGGTCTTACCTTCCAGGAACTCCAGGAAAGCGCCGCCGCCGGTCGAGATGTAGCCGATCTGCTCGGTGATGTGGTATTTGGCGATGGCCGCCAGCGTGTCGCCGCCGCCGGCGATCGAGAACGCCTTGGAGTTGGCGATGGCCAGCGCCAGCGTCTTGGTGCCCTCGCCGAACTGGTCGAACTCGAACACGCCGACCGGGCCGTTCCAGACGATGGTGCCGGCGGCGCCGATCTGCGCGGCCAGGATGGCGGCGGTTTTCGGGCCGATGTCGAGGATCATGTCGTCGTCGGCCACGTCAGCCACATCCTTGATGGTGGCGACGGCGCTCGGCGAGAATTCCTTGGCGCAGACGACGTCGACCGGGATCGGCACCTGCGCGCCGCGCTGGGCCATGATCTCGATGATGGCCTTGGCTTCTTCGACCAGCTCGTTTTCCACCAGCGACTTGCCGATGTTCAGGCCGACGGCCTTCATGAAGGTGTTGGCGATGCCGCCGCCGACGATCAGGTTGTCGACCTTGTCGGCCAGCGCCTTCAGGATCGACAGCTTGGACGAGACCTTGGAACCGGCCACGATGGCCAGCAGCGGACGGGCCGGGGCGCCCAGCGCCTTGCCCAGCGCGTCCAGTTCGGCGGCCAGCAGCGGGCCGGCGCAGGCGACCGGCGCGAACTTGGCGATGCCGTGCGTCGAGGCTTCCGCGCGGTGCGCGGTGCCGAAAGCGTCGTTGACGTAGATGTCGCACAAAGCGGCCATCTTCTGCGCCAGTTCGTCGCTGTTCTTCTTTTCGCCCCGGTTGACGCGCACGTTTTCCAGCAATACCACTTGGCCCGCTTGCAGCGATTCCAGGCCGGCGCCGTCGACCCAGTTCTGTTTCAGCTCGACCGGCTGGCCCAGCAGTTCGGCCAGGCGCGCGGCAACCGGCGCCAGGCTGTCTTCCGGCTTGAACTCGCCTTCGGTCGGACGGCCCAGGTGGGACGTGACCAGGACCTTGGCGCCGGCGGCCGCGGCAGCCTTGATGGCCGGTACGGACGCGCGGATGCGCGTATCTTCGGTGATATTGCCGCTATCATCCTGCGGCACGTTCAAGTCGGCGCGGATGAAGACGCGCTTGCCTTGCAGCGCGTTCTGGGCGATGAGATCTTGCAGACGGAGGAAGTTCAAAACAGCGGACATGGTTACCCAAAGGTCGAGTTGAAGAAAGAGCGCTATTTTACCGCAAGGATGGCGTGATTTATTGGTAATTAAAATACATGGATCAGCCGCAAAGCCGTGTAAAAGGCCATCCCGAACACAATTGTCTGCAACATATTGCGTCGCAGCAAATAAAAGATCGTGGCGACGATGCCTGATACCAGTTTGAGATTGCTCAAATCGAGCAGCGGCTGGCTGTTGACCATGATCAGGTCGGGCGCGACGATGGCCGCCAGCGCGCAGGCCGGCGCATAGCGCAGCATTTCCTGCACCCGCTTGGGGATGGTGATGTGCTGGCCGATCAGCCAGAACGAGCTGCGGGTGGCGGCGGTGGCCAGCGCCAGCACGCCGATGATGATCCAGACTTCCCAATCAGCCACGGTTTTTTCTCCATTTTTCGACGCCCTCTTCGATCGCCATCGAGGTCAGCATGCCGACCAGCACGGCCAGCAGCAGGCCCAGCTTGTACGGCAGGCCGGCCGCCAGCACCGACACCGCGCCGGCCACCAGCACGCCGCACAGCGCGGGACGGCCGACCATCAGCGGGATCATCACGCAGATGATGGCCAGCGTGCCGGCAAAGCCCAGCCCCCATTCGGCCGGCACGGCGCTGCCGAGGAAGATGCCGGCGATCGAGCCGACCTGCCAGGCGCCCCAGTTCGGGTACAGCAGGCCCTTCAGGTAGGACAGCTTGCCCACCTGCGGCGCCTCGCTGGGGTATTTGTGCAGGAACAGGGCCACCGTCATGTCGCCGGCCACGTAGCCGAGCACGAAGCGCTTGCGCCACGGCAGCTGGGCGAAATGCGGCGCCAGCAGCGCCGAGAAGATGACAAAACGCAGGTTGACCACGAACGCGGTGGCGAAGATGACCCAGACCGGCGAGTGCGAGGCGATCAGCGGCAAGGCCGCCAGCTGGGCCGAGCCGGCGAACACCAGCAGGGTCATGCCCAGCGCCTGCGGCACCGTCAGCCCGCTCTTGACCATGGCGATGCCCACCACCAGGCCCCAGGCGCCGATGCCGAACAGGGTGGGGGTGCCGGTCTTGAGGCCTTCGCGCCACGAGGGTTCGTGGTGCTCGGCGACGTAGGGCTGGGGAGGTGCGCTGCTCAATTCGGTCATGTGCGTAGTCGTGTGGCATTCCCGCCACATAGCAGGCCGCACCGGGGTTGTAGAGGCGCTATTTTACCGATGATTTTTGCTCAATGCGCGAATCCGTTAAAATCGTGGTTTTCCTCAGCCTTACGGAGCACACGAATATGACCAACGCCCACACGTCCGCCGCCACCAACGCAGTTGAGCTCGAGGGCAAGGACTTGCCGGCCCACTGCCCTAACCCGGCCATGCCGCTGTGGTCGTCCCACCCGCGCGTGTTCCTGGAGTTCAACCACGACGGCATCGCCAAGTGCCCGTACTGCGGCACCGCCTATCGCCTGAAGCCGGGCACCGTCGTCGCTCACCACTAATACCCCCCAGCCAGCGCGCCCCGGAGCCAGCATGCCCACCAAGCGAGTCAAGCAGTTGAATGGCAGTGCCGCCGAGACCGAATCGGCTTTTTACGACGCGCTCAACCGCGCCGACCTGGACGCGCTGATGGCGCTGTGGGCCGACGACGACGAGATCGTCTGCGTGCATCCGGGCGGGCCGCGCCTGATCGGGCACGCGGCGATCCGCAGCTCGTGGGCCGCGATCCTGGAGCACGGCGGCCTGCATATCGTGCCGTCGCAGCTGCATGAAACCCACAACCTGATGAGTTCGGTGCACACGGTGGTCGAGGGCACCGCCGCCGGCGGCGAGGCCGCGCACCTGGTCGCCACCAACGTCTATGTCAAGACGCCGCGCGGCTGGCGCATCGTGCTGCACCATGTGTCGGTGGCGCCGGGACCGGCGCCGGCCGACACCCACAGCCAGATCCTGCATTAAACCCGCACAGCGGCAACCAGGGGTCAGACCCCGTACGGGGTCTGACCCCGCCTTATCGGGGTGAAAGCCCGGCTCAATCAACGGACAGCGATGAAATACACGGCGCCCTTCTGGCTCCCTTCCGGCCACCTGCAAACCATCTATCCCGCCACCTGCATCGCCAAGCCGGCGGTGCCGTTCCGGCGCGAGCGCTGGGAGGCGCCGGACGGCGATTTCGTCGACGTCGATTTTGTCGACGGCCAGCCGGGCCGGCCGTTCGTGGTGCTGTTCCACGGCCTCGAAGGCTCGTCCGACAGCCATTACGCGCGGGCGCTGATGGCCGATGTGGCCGCGCGCGGCTGGTCGGGCGCGGTGCCGCATTTCCGCGGCTGCTCCGGCGAGCCCAACCGCGCGCCGCGCTTCTACCACTCGGGCGACGCCGCCGAGATCGACTGGATCGTGCGCCGCCTGCACGGCCGCAGCAGCGGCAAGTTCTATGCCGCCGGCGTCTCGCTGGGCGGCAACGCGCTGCTGCGCTGGCTGGGCGAGTCGCAGCACCAGGCCGATTTTGTCGACGCCGCCTGCGCGGTGTCGGCGCCGCTGGACCTGGCGCAGGGCGGCGTCTCGCTGTCGAGCGGCTTCAACATGATCTACACGCGCATGTTCCTGCAGACACTCAAGCCCAAGTGCATCGCCAAGCTCCAGCAGTTCCCCGGCTTGTTCGACCTCGACGCGCTGCACGCCGCGCGCGACCTGTACGCCTTCGACAACGTGGTGACGGCGCCGCTGCACGGCTACCGCAACACCGACGATTACTGGGACCGCGCCAGCGCCAAGCATGTGCTCGACGACATCACCGTGCCGACCCTGGTGCTGAACGCCAGGAACGATCCCTTCCTGCCCGGCCGCCACCTGCCGCAACGCGCGGCGCCCAACGTGGTGCTGGACTATCCCGCCGAGGGCGGCCATGTGGGCTTTGCCGTCGGCGGCCTGCCGGGCAAGCTGCACTGGCTGCCGCAGCGCCTGATCCAGTTCATGGAAGGCGTGAGCGCCACCCTCCCCGTACTGGCGCAACAACATGGATGACATCGTCAAGCAGGCGCTGGCCAAGTGGCCCAACGTGCCCTACTGCTACGGCTGGCTGGGACTGGATGCGCGCGGCAACTGGCGCATGCGCGACGAGCGCGCCCAGCATCTGAACCTGCCGGGCGACAAGCTGCAGCACACGGCGCTGGTCGCCTTCATCGTGCGCAACTACGCGGCCGACGAACGCGGCTGCTGGTATTTCCAGAACGGTCCGCAGCGCGTGTACGTGCAGCTGGAGGCCACGCCCTACATTGTCCGCACCGATCCCGCGCAGGGCTGGAGCTTGCACACCGGCGCGGCGCTGGGGCCGGTCGAGGAAGTGGTGTTGACGGAGACCGGCGCGCTGGTCTTGCGCAGCGGCGCCGTGGTGGCGCAGCTGGACGACCGCGATTTCGCCGACGTGCTGCCGCTGTTGAAAATGAACGGCGCCGCCATGGCCGATGAAGACTTGCTGGCGTGGCTGGACGGCTCGGCGGCCGGCGCGCTGACGCTGGACGGCACGGCCGTGCAGCGCGTGGCCGCCGCCGAACTGCCGGCGCGCTACGGCTACGTCAGCGTACCATTCGCACCGGCATAGGATTCGATTCCGGCCGCAGGCGGTCGAGCGGATTGTTCGACACCGGGCGTTCCGGGCCGCTGTGCATCTCGGTCGTGAACGCCGGGCGGGTATCGGCCTCGCGCAAATCCTTCTTGCCCTTCTCGCCCAGCTCCTCGCGGCGACGGGCCTGCAACTCGCGCTCGCGCGCATCGATCACGGCCTGGTCGTAGAAGGACGCATCGGGCGCCTTGCGCGCATAGTTCAGCTGGTCCAGCGCCGACAGCACGCCGCCCTGCAACACATACGATTCCGCCAGCGCGATATGCTGCAAGGCCAGCTTGCCCTGCTTGGAATAGGTCTGCGCCAGCAAATCGTAGGCATCCGGATCTTCGCGGTACAGCTGCACCTGGTCGCGCAGATAGACGGCCGCCTCCTCCAGCTTGCCGGCCGCGATCAAGGCTTCGCCATATTGATGGGCGATGCCGCGCGACAGCGGGAACTGCGCGTGCGCCGCCTCCGCCTCCGCCAGGCCCTTGTCGATCATGGCCTTGTTGTCCGGCTGCGCCAGCTTGATCTCGATCGAGGTGCTGACGAAGATCGCATCCTGCGCCGGCGCCGCGGCCAGGCTGAAGGTGCCGGCAGCGGGCGGCTTGTCGAAGGTCGCGCGCGCCTTGTCGAGCCAGAGCTGGGCTTGCGCGGGGTCGCCTTTTTTCAGCGACAGGAAGGCCATGCCGTACTGGCCGGCGGTGACTTGCTGGCGGTTTTCCTGCTGCATCTGGCCTTCAAAAAACGTCTTGGCCTCGGCCAGGCCGGACGTGCTCGGGTCCTGCAACACGCGCGCGCGCGAACGCACCAGGTAGAAGTCCAGGCTGTCCTGGCGCTGCTTGTAGGGCTGCTCGCGGATGCGGGCCTGGATGTCGGCGATGCGCTCGCTGGTCAGCGGGTGGCTTTGCAGATAAGCCGGCACCAGGTCGCTGTAGTTGCGGGTCGCGGTCTGCATGCGCTGGAAGAAGGCCACCATGCCGGAAGTGTCGAAGCCGGCCGCGCCCATGATCTGGAAACCGATGCGGTCGGCCTCGCGCTCGGCGTCGCGGCCGAAGTTCAGTTGCCGCTGGATCGCCAGTCCCTGCCCGGCCGAGAACACGCCGATGGCGGCGTCGCCGCCGGCCTTGGAGGCCAGCGCCGCCAGGATCATCGCCGCCAGCGGAATCAGGGCGTCCTGCTTCTGCTGGCCGATCGAACGGGCGATATGGCGCTGCGCCACGTGGCCGATCTCGTGGCCCAGCACCGAGGCCAGCTCGGACTCGGACTGCGCCGCCAGCAGCAGCGCCGAGTGCACGGCGATGAAGCCGCCGGGCAGCGCGAAGGCGTTCAGCTGCGGATCGCGCACGGCGAAGAAATAGTAGTCGAAGTTGGCCTCGCCGCGCGCGCCGGGACGGGCGGCGACCAGCGAGTTGCCGAAGTTGTTCAGGTATTCGAGGATGGGGCCGTCGTCGAGGAAATCGTGGTCGCGGCGGATGTCGCGCATGATTTCCTCGCCCAGCTTGCGCTCCATCAGCGGCGACAAGTCCTGGCGTTCGGTATCGCCGAGCGCGGGCAGGTTCGGGATCTTGGCGGGGGCCAAGACGTCTTGCGCCATGGCCCAGGGCATGGCGACCAGCAGCGCGGCGGCAACGACACGCATGCGCAGAGAGCGGGGGGAGCGTTTTGTATTCACGATGATATGATACCCGCAACCAGGGCGCACCAGCACGGCGTCCGCCGACGAATTATTTTGTTACGTTTTGAAGCCCACCATGACCATCGAAAACTCCGCTCCCGCCGATCAACTGACCCACTTCGACGGCTCCGGCCAGGCGCACATGGTCGATGTCGGCGCCAAGACCGAGACGCACCGCGTCGCGCTGGCCAGCGGCAGCATCCGCATGAAGCCGGAAACGCTGGTCATCATCACCGGCGGCACGGCCAAGAAGGGCGACGTGCTGGGCATCGCGCGCATCGCCGCCATCATGGCGTCCAAGCGCACCAGCGACCTGGTGCCGCTGTGCCACCCGCTGGCGCTGACCCGCGTGACGGTCGATTTCGAGACCGATGCGGCCAATTCCAGCGTGCACTGCAAGGCCCAGGTCGAAACCTACGGCAAGACCGGGGTGGAGATGGAGGCGCTCACCGCGGTGCAAGTCGGCCTGCTGACCGTGTACGACATGTGCAAGGCAGTGGATCGGGGCATGGTCATGACCGACATCCGCGTGATGGAAAAGCATGGCGGCAAGTCGGGCGATTGGAGCGCGACCAGCTAAGTATCTGATCTGGTTAGGAAATTCCCGCTGTTCGACCTCAGCAACTTACAGTTGGGATGCTCTGGCCCGTGCGCAGGTTAAGCCCAATCCAGCACTGATATCCGCGCCCGGCGCCCTTCAGAGTATAGGTGCACAAGATTCCCTTCTTGCGTCGCTCCCTGTCGCCCTTGTCTTGGCTGCATAAGTCGCGAGAATCAGGACCAATCGAATCGAACAGGTCCTTCGCCGCTTGGCCTTCAAACGCCACCGTCATGTTCCGCTCGGTAGCGGTTGGCGCCGTCCGCTCTGCCAGTTCGCCGGAATAGATCGTGTAGCTCGCGCGAAACGCCTTCCATTCCCCGGACCACTCTGCTGCGTAAGCCTGGGAAAGGGCCATGCCGCCGCTGAGGGCCAATATTCAAGGGGCTACTAGTTGGACGTGAAAGTGGTCGTCATGCTTGATGCGCTTCCTCACCACGGGAAGATCCGGTCCGTTGAAATAGATCAGAGTTATCGAGGACATTGCGCCTTATCAGCCTCCGCCAAATATCCAGTTCCATGCCCTGAGAACAGCAAAAGCCATCTCTGCGCCCCCCTGTTCACCACTCCAAAACGCAACGGTTTTCAGCGTTGCGCCGCCGCCGGCGGGCTAGTCTGCGACCAATCCGCAACCTCTCCTATTGTCTGATTGTTACCTTTGATTGGTGGGTATATAATAAATGTCACTGAAGTAATCTTTTGACGTAGGCCTTACCGTACCCGCCTCGCGCATACGAGAAAGAATTTGAATGAGCAGCAACCCTCCACCGAGCGAAGCCAAGACTCAGGAATACGAATTCGAGCAAATGAATCTGCAGGTGGGCGGCAGGATTCAGTTCATCACTCACCGCACGATCAAGCCGATCCAGCACTTCTCCACGCTGATCGGCTGGGTCAAGGACGAGTACATGATCGTCAAGGTTCCGTTCGAGAATGGCGCACCGATCGCCCTCAACGACGGCGACAAGCTGACCATCCGCGTCTTTTCCGGCGTCAACGTGTGCTCGTTCTCCTGCGTGGTGCAACGGGTGTTTCCGCGTCCGCTGTTCTATGTCCACCTGTCGTTCCCGGTGTCCATCCAGGGCACCAGCCTGCGGGCGGCGATGCGGGTCAAGGTCGACATTCCGGCCCAGGTGAGTTCCCCGGCCGGCACCAACTCCGTGTTCCTGGTGAACCTGAGCGTCTCCGGCGCGCTGATCGAATCGTCCAAGAAGCTGTCCGATGACGAGGCCGAGGTCGGTCTGTCGTTCTATCTGATCGCCCAGCCCGGCAACCGCCAGGTGCGCATCAACCCGAATGCCACCATCCGCAACATCAACGTGGTCAAGCCGGCCACCGGCGACAAGCCCGAGGTCTTCACCTACGGCGTGCAGTTCATCGACCTCGATCCGGTCCACTACACCATGCTGCAAAACCTGACCTATGAAGCGCTGATCGCCGACCGCCAGAAAATCGTCTGATCTTGACATGCGAAATTTTGATCGGGTGTGGTTTCCGGGCGCGTTGGCGCTCGCTGGTGTGCTCGCCGCGCCTGCGCAGGCAGATCCCGGCTACGTCCGCAGCGGCCCCAGCGTAATCGTCACCGATGCGGCGGGCGCCAGCCTGCGCATCACGCCTTATGGCCCACATGCGATCCGGCTGCAAACGGTACGCCAGGGCGAGGACTACTTCCCCGATAATTATTACGAGATGGTCGAGGCGCTCCCGCATGGAGGCCCGCTACAGCTCAGCGAGCAAGGCGCGACGCTGACGATGCAGTTGCCGGGCGCCGCCCCGCTGCGCCTCGTCGTCGACAAGCAGACGCTGGCCGTCACCTACCTGATGGCGGACACGCCGGTGCTGGCGGAACAAGGCGGCCTGCAATGGCGCGACAGCGGCATCGTGCGCAGCTTCGCGCCCGATCCGGCCGAACACTTCACCGCGCTGGGCCATGGCTACTACGGCCGCGCCCAATCCATCGACCTGCGCGGCCAGGAACTGGGCCGCAACTACGGCAGCGAACAAATCCAGCAGGCGCCGCTGCTGGTGCCGTTCTTCATTTCCAGCAAGGGCTACGGCGTCTTCCTGAACAGCACCTTCCAGAATCGCTTCAGTTTCGGCGCCGGCGGGCGCTATGAATTCGGCATCGACACGCAAGGCTACGCCGGCCGCATGGACTACTATTTCATCGCCGGACCGACGCCGCGCGAGGTGCTGGCGCATTACGTCGAACTGACCGGCAAGCCGCGCCTGCCGCCCAAGGCAGTGTTCGGCCTGGCGCTGTCGGACAAGTCGCACGACCACGATGCGGCCACGCCCTCGGACGAAGCCTGGTGGAAACAGAAGGTCGGCGAGCACCGCGCCGCCGGCTTCCCCATCGACCATATCGTCAACGACAATCGCTGGCGCGCCGGCGGCGGCAAGCGCTGCGAATCGTATCTGGAATGGGACCATGGCCGCTATCCGCAGCCGGCCGAATATGCGCAATGGCTGAAACAGAACAGCCTGGTCACGACCATCGACGTCAACCGCTGCATCCTCCAGTACAGCGAAGGCTGGAAGCCCGAGTTCAACGTGCCCGGCGTATCGGGCATCGACTTCGCCGCCAGCGCGCCGGACCAGACCAACCCGGCCTTCCGCAAATGGTTCTGGGACGTCCTGTACCGCAAGTCGCTGGACCCCAGGCTGCACTATCCGGGCGACGCGCTGTGGATAGATGAATTCGACGAAATGGGCGGCGCGCCGGCCGATACCAGGCTGGCCAACGGCCGCAGCTTCGCCGAGATGCGCAATTACTGGTTCTTCCTGATCGCGCAGGCGCTGGTGCGCGACGGCTGGGACAAGTCGGCCATCACCCAGCGCCCGTATGTCTGGGTGCGCGGCATGACGGCCGGCGCGCAACGCTATGCCTCGCTGTGGAGCGGCGACATCAAGCCCAATTTCGACGAAATGAAGATGCAGATCCGCGGCATGCAGCTGGCCGGTTTGTCCGGCTTCCCGTATTGGGGCCATGACGCAGGCGGCTTCTACGATTGGGATGCCAAACAGGGGCCGGACGCCGACCTGTACCGGCAATGGGCGATGGGCTTCGGTGCGTTCGCGCCGATCTGGAAGCCGCATGGCATGGGACCGTCGCGCTGGCCGCTGGACCGCAGCGCCGGCGAGCAGGATGCGGCACGCCAGTTTGCGCAAGCCCGCTATCAGCTGATGCCCTACATTTATTCGGCGGCGCATGAGGCGGCGGCCAGCGGCCTGCCGATGGCGCGCGCCATGCTGCTCGACTATCCGCATGACGATGCCGCATGGAGCCACGACCTGCAATACATGTGGGGCCCGTCGCTGCTGGTCGCGCCGCGCACCAGCCGCGATGGCGCCACCGAAGTGTGGCTGCCGGCAGGCGGCTGGTACGATTTCTGGCGGCCGCAAGCCCCGCGGCAGGCGGCCGCCGTCGGAACGGTGATCAGCGTCGGCGCCGAGCGCGGCTTGCTGCCGGTGTTCGTCAAGGCCGGCGCCATCGTGCCGCGCCAGGAGTATGCCACCAGCACCGCCGGCGCCGACAAGGGGCGGATGCTGCTCGACATCTATACCGGCGCGTCGGGCAGCACCTTGTTGCAGGAGGACGATGACGTCAGCGAGGCTTACCGCAAACAGGGCCGGCTGATGACCACCGCCATCGGCTGGGATGACGCCCATCGCCGCCTGAGCATCGGCGCCGCCCACGGCAGTTACCGTGGCGCGCCATTGCTGCGTTCATGGCGGCTCACACTGCACGGCGCCGGGGCCGGCACTTGCTACAGCGTGAACGGCAAGCGTTTCAGCGCGACGCTCGACAGCTCCGGACAGCTGGCAACGCTACAGCTGCCGCCGGCTAGCCTCAGAGGAACGACACGCATCGCGCCCTGCCGTTAGCGCCGAAGCCCCTGCGGCCTGAACGTAAAAAAGCCCGGTCGAAAATTCGACCGGGCCGGCGGGGGGCAAGCACTCGAATATTATGGGGTTACGTTGTTCTTGGTCAGCGCATTCGTGGCTGCAGTGTTGGTGACGTCGGTGGTCACGTTCCAGGTGACGTTGGAGGCGCCGGCGGCGATGGTCGGGGTGTAGGTCGCGGTCAGGCCGTCGATGCCTTTGCCGACGCCGGTGGCGAATTTCTCAACGATCACACCATCCTTGACGGTGGCGCTGACCACTTCTTTGGTTGGGGTGAAGTTCGGTACGCCTTTGACACCGGCGTCGCAGCCGGCCAGATCGCCTCCACCTTCCTGGGCGCACAGTGCCACCGCGGTCTTGATCGAGTCGACCGCGCCCTGGGCGTTGGCCATCTTGGCTTTCACGGTGTAGTCGCTGTACGCTGGAATCGCGACTGCGGCCAAAATACCGATAATGGCAACCACGATCATCAGTTCGATCAGGGTGAAGCCGGCCTGGGCTTGTTTCTTCATCATTTTCATGGATTTCATTTTCGACTCCTGGGGTGTGTTGAACATCAAAATTTGGTAGGACACTTAGCTATGAGCAATTGGTGTGCCAGCCCATTTTTCGCTTCAAAAACCACAAAATATGCCAAAAACTGTCGCTTTGTGTCGTCCGGACTGCCGTTTTTTGTCAGTCCGACGCCGCAATTTGTCAGTCAGGGTCGCCGTTGACAATTTTTGTCAGGCGATGCGGAAGGCCATCTGGGTTCCGCTGAGGTCGATCACATCGCCATGATTCAAACGCTGGGCCTGCTTGCCCAGGGCGATGCCGTTCACCAGCGGCGCCTGTGCGCCCTCCTGGTGGGTGATGGTGTAGGCGTCGGGCCGGCGATGGATCACCACCACCTGCACGCCGGCGCGGCCGAGCGTGGTCTGCGGCTTGGTCAGCGCCATCTGCTTGCCGGCATTGTTGCCATTTAATACTACGATTTGCGCCAGCACGGGCGCCGCCGCCATCATGGGCCGCACGCCGTCGGCAATGAACTCGACCTGGAACTTGGCCATTTTGATCACATCCTGGTGTTGCAGGAAGTGCTTGCCGATGCGGTGGCCGTTGACGAAGGTGCCATTGGTGCTGTGCAGGTCTTCCAGGAAGGAGTCGTCCAGGATGGTGACGATGACGGCGTGGTCGCCGCTGACGGCCGGATGCGTCAGCACGATGTCGTTGCGCGGGTGACGGCCGATGGTCATCCGCTCTTTGCTCAGTTGTACTTGCTGTTCTATCTGTCCATCCCGCGAGATGAGGATCTTCGCCAATCTGGTCTCCAATAAAAAAAGCCCGTGTGGCTATGCGACGATCTTGAGCGTCGCATGCACACACGGGCTTTTTATACCACATTAAAGCAAGCTGTAATTACAGCATGGCTTTCAGCAGACGCGCCATTTCGGACGGGTTCTTGGTGACGGTGATGCCGCAAGCTTCCATGATTTCCAGTTTGGCTTGTGCGGTGTCGGCGCCGCCGGAGATCAGCGCGCCGGCGTGGCCCATGCGCTTGCCCGGAGGAGCGGTCACACCGGCGATGAAGCCGACGACCGGTTTTTTCATGTTGTCTTTGATCCAGTAAGCCGCGTTGGCTTCGTCCGGACCGCCGATTTCGCCGATCATGATGACCGCGTCGGTATCAGGATCGTCGTTGAACATCTTCATGACGTCGATGTGCTTCAGACCGTTGATCGGGTCGCCGCCGATGCCGACTGCCGACGATTGGCCCAGGCCCAGCGCGGTCAGCTGACCGACTGCTTCATAGGTCAGGGTGCCCGAACGCGATACCACGCCGATGCGGCCCTTCTTGTGGATGTGACCTGGCATGATGCCGATCTTGATTTCGTCCGGGGTGATCAGGCCTGGGCAGTTAGGGCCCAGCAGCAGGGTCTTGGAACCTGCTTTGGCCATGCGGTCCTTCAGGGCCATCATGTCGCGGACAGGAATGCCTTCGGTGATGCAAATGGCCAGGTCCAGTTCGGCTTCGACGGCTTCCCAGATCGCAGCGGCAGCGCCTGCCGGTGGTACGTAGATCACGGAAACGTTGGCGCCGGTTTCTTTTTTCGCTTCTGCAACGTTAGCGAAAATAGGAATGCCTTCGAAATCTTCGCCGGCTTTCTTCGGGTTCACGCCTGCCACGAAGGCAGCTTTGCCGTTCGCGTAGTCGCGGCAACCGCGGGTGTGGAATTGACCGGTTTTGCCGGTAATACCTTGGGTAACGACTTTGGTATCTTTATTGATCAGAATGGACATGTTGATTCCTTAATTAAGCTTGACCGGCAGCGGCGGCGACGACGCTCTTCGCTGCATCTTCCATGGTGTCGGCTGCGATGATAGGCAGACCGGAATCGGCCAGCATCTTCTTGCCCAGGTCTTCGTTGGTGCCCTTCATGCGGACCACCAGCGGCACGTTCAGCGACACGGCCTTGACCGCGGTGATCACGCCTTCGGCGATCACGTCGCAACGCATGATGCCGCCGAAGATGTTGACCAGGATGGCTTTCAGGCCTGGGTTTTTCAACATGATCTTGAAGGCTTCGGTCACTTTCTCGGCCGTGGCGCCGCCGCCGACGTCCAGGAAGTTGGCAGGCTCGCCGCCGAACAGCTTGATGGTGTCCATGGTGGCCATGGCCAGGCCGGCGCCGTTCACCAGGCAGCCGATGTTGCCGTCCAGGGAGATGTAGGCCAGGTCGAATTTCGATGCTTCGACTTCAGCTGGATCTTCTTCGTCCAGATCGCGGTAGGCGACGATTTCTGGTTGACGGAACAGCGAGTTGGCGTCGAAGTTGAACTTGGCGTCCAGTGCGATGACCTTGCCCGAACCGGTCAGTATCAGCGGGTTGATTTCAGCCAGCGACGAGTCGGTTTCCCAGTAGGCTTTGTACAGGCCTTGCAGGTTGGTGACGGCGTCAGGGATCGATGCTTCCGGCACACCGATCTTGGCGGCGATGCCGGCGGCTTCGGCGTCGGTCAGGCCGATCGATGGATCGATGGCGATCGAGTGCAGCAGTTCCGGGTGGGACTCGGCAACTTCTTCGATGTCCATGCCGCCTTCGGAGGAGGCCATCAGCACCACGCGCTGCGAGACGCGGTCGGTGACCAGCGATACGTACAGTTCTTTCTTGATGTCCGCGCCTTCTTCGATCAGCAGGCGGCGTACTTTCTGGCCTTCAGGGCCGGTCTGGTGCGTGACCAGCTGCATGCCCAGGATCTGCTCGGAGAATTCTTTGACTTGTTCCAGCGATTTGGCGACTTTGACGCCGCCGCCTTTACCACGGCCACCGGCGTGGATCTGTGCTTTTACAACCCAGACCGGGCCGCCCAAGGTTTCAGCAGCTTTGACTGCTTCTTCAACGGACATGCACGGAATACCGCGCGGAACCGTCACTCCGTATTTTCGGAGGATTTCTTTGCCTTGATACTCATGGATTTTCATGCTGGCTTCCCTTCTGATGCTGATGTGTAAAAATCGGTTGATACTGCGAAATGTGTGGATCTAGTAAGCAGAGATTGCTACGCGCCACCTGGTGCTGCTTTGGCCACCCAGCGCGGGTAAAACTGCGCCACTGCTCCGCCGTCGGTGCGCAGGGCATGGCATTTGTCGAGTTGAAACGGCTTCTGGCGCGGCACGCCGTCATTCTCGGTCGCCGCGTCGTTGGTCGACCAGACATCGTTGGCGAACGCCTGCACCGCGGCCGTGGGCAGGATCTGCGCCAGCTCGGTCAAATGGGTGCAGCCGGCGATGCCGGACAGGCGTTGCTTGAGCTCGTGGCGGAAACCCTTCATCAGGTTCAGGCCGACGAGCTGTTTTTTATAATCGGGGGCAATGGTGTCGCAGTAGCCGGGATACGGAACGGCATCGGATGCGGCTTCGGCATCGACGATGTTCAGTTGCAGATCGACGGTCAAACGCAGGTGCAGGTCATGCAGAGGGGTGCCGGCAGCACGCGGGCCCGAGGCCAGCACGGTGTCGATCACTTTGATGTCGGTGATATGGGCGTCGAGATCCCACAGTCCGTCATCGCGTGCGTACGCTTGGACGGCAATTGCGCGCGTGTGCCGCAGCGCACGTCGGGTAACTGGGGTTGACAGGGACATAAGACCGATGCCGCTCTCGCGACAGAAATTTAGTAAGCAGCCATGTGCTGATCGCACGTGTCCGCAGCTTCTACGGACAACTACCGCACCTGCGGCGCTGCAAAAACCCCAAAAGTGTAGCACATCAAGACCTCCAGTTGCGTCAGAACATATCTTTTGGAAGGAAAAATGGCCGTTTCGAGATCGTTTTTACAAGAAATTCACCGGTCTTATTTCAGTCATGGAAACATTGCATGGTGCGGTGCGGCACTGATCCGTCAGTCGTCTTCCGGCGCGCCTTTCAGCGCGGTTTGCACGGCGCGCTGGGAGAATCCCCGTTGCAGCAGAAAGCGCATCTGTTTGTTGCGTTCCAGCGGATCGGCGGCCACGGTGCCGAACTTGCGGTTCCAGACCTCGACGCAGCGTTCGGTCTCGCCTTCGGCCAGGCCGGCCTTCAGTTCCTGCAGTTCCTCACCCTTGATGCCGTGGCTTTGCAGCTCGGCGACGATGCGGCTGTTGCCGAAGCGGGCCGAGCGCCGGTGGATCAGCGCTTCGGAGAAACGCTCCTGCGACAACCAGTTGTTCTTTTCGAGCAGGTCGAGCAGGGCTTCGACGTCGTCGCCCTCCTCCGCGTAGCGCGCCAGCTTGCGGGCCAGCTCCATGCGGCTGTGTTCGCGCATCGACAGATAGCGCAGGGCGCGGCCCTTCAGGCTCAGTTGCGGTGCTGCCATATAAAAACCCCTGCACAATGAGAAAACCACCGGCTGCATGAACAGCGCGGTGGTCGATCCGTCACTCCCGCGCACGCGGGAGTCTATAGAACGCATGCTCAGCATGGGTTCCCGCCTGCGCGGGAACGACGGCTTTACGCGGCGTCGGCCTTGTCGCCTTTGTCGGCCTTGTCGGCCTTGTCGACCGATTTCAGCTTGACCACGGTGTCGCCCTTGTCGGCGGCCAGCGGCGGCAGCACGCGCACGCCCAGCGATTCGCGCACCTTGTTTTCGATTTCCCACGCCAGCTCGGGACGCTCTTGCAGGAAGATGCGGGCGTTGTCCTTGCCCTGGCCGACGCGCTCGCCGTTGTAGCTGTACCAGGAACCGGACTTCTCGACGATCTTCGCTTCCACGCCCAGATCAAGAATCTCGCCCTCGCGCGAGGTGCCGGCGCCGTACAGGATGTCGAAGTGCGCTTCCTTGAACGGCGGCGCGATCTTGTTCTTGACGACCTTGACCTTGGTTTCGTTGCCGATCACCTCGTCGCCCGACTTGATCGAGCCGGTGCGGCGGATGTCCAGGCGCACGGAGGCGTAGAACTTCAGCGCGTTGCCGCCGGTGGTGGTCTCCGGGCTGCCGAACATGACGCCGATCTTCATGCGGATCTGGTTGATGAAGATGACCAGGGTGTTGGTGCGGTTGATCGAACCGGTCAGCTTGCGCAGCGCCTGGGACATCAGGCGGGCTTGCAGGCCCGGCAGCGAATCGCCCATGTCGCCCTCGATCTCGGCGCGCGGCGTCAGCGCGGCGACCGAGTCGATGACCACCAGGTCGACCGAACCGGAGCGCACCAGCGCGTCGCAGATTTCCAGCGCCTGTTCGCCGGTGTCCGGCTGCGAGATCAGCAGCTCGTGCAGGTTGACGCCCAGTTTCTGCGCGTAGCCGACGTCGAGCGCGTGTTCGGCGTCGATGAAGGCGCAGGTGCCGCCCAGTTTTTGCATTTCAGCAATAGTCTGCAGGGTCAGCGTGGTCTTGCCCGACGATTCAGGGCCGTAGATTTCCACCACGCGGCCGCGCGGCAAGCCGCCGACGCCCAGCGCGATATCCAGGCCGAGCGAACCGGTCGACACGACCTGCACGTCCTCGATCGGCGTGTTGGCGTCCATGCGCATTACGGAGCCTTTGCCGAATTGCTTCTCGATTTGGGCCAGCGCGGCGGCCAGCGCCTTGGCTTTTTCTGATGCAGGTACAACAGCTTTTTTATCGTCCATAATGTTCTTTCAACCAGTAGGTGGGTGCAAATTCGTCGGTACAGGCAGCACTGTATAAAAAAACAGTGCTTAATGCAAGCACGATTTTTACACAATTTTGAGATTGCACAAAAACTCGCCACCTTGCGCGAAATGAAACACAATAGGATCTTCTGCAGCCGGAGTGTTGGAGTGTCTACATAATGCGAATTTTACTTGCCGAGGACGACAGCGTGCTGGCCGACGGCCTGACCCGCTCGCTGCGCCAGTCCGGCTACGCCATCGATTGCGTCAACAACGGCCAGGAAGCCGACGCCGCCCTCTCGACCCAGGAATTCGACCTGCTGATCCTGGACCTGGGCCTGCCCAAGCTGTCCGGGCTGGAGGTGCTGCGCCGCCTGCGCGCGCGCGCCTCGCTGCTGCCGGTGCTGATCTTGACGGCGGCCGACTCGATCGAGCAGCGCGTCAACGGCCTCGACCTCGGCGCCGACGACTACATGGCCAAGCCCTTCGCGCTGTCCGAGCTGGAGGCGCGGGTGCGGGCGCTGACCCGGCGCGGCGCCGGCGGCGGCGCCACCGTGGTCAGGCATGGGCCGCTGAGCTACGACCAGGTCGGCCGCAGCGCCTACATCAACGATCAGATGCTGGACCTGTCGGCGCGCGAACTGGGCCTGCTGGAAATCCTGCTGGCGCGCAGCGGCCGCCTGGTGTCCAAGGAGCAGCTGGTCGACCACCTGTGCGAATGGGGCGAGGAAGTGAGCAACAACGCCATCGAGGTCTATGTGCACCGGCTGCGCAAGAAGATCGAGATCGGCGGCATCCGTATCGCCACCGTGCGCGGCCTCGGCTACTGTCTCGAAAAATACGCGGACGCGCCCAAGTGACACCGGCGGCCGCACAGCCAGCGCCGCCGGACCTGGCGAAGGATCTGGAATACCAGCCGCCGGCGCCCGAGGCGGACGAGGGCATCCAGCACTCGCTGTTCGGCGAGATCCTGGACTGGATGCTGGCGCCGCTGCTGCTGCTGTGGCCGATGAGCATCGCGATCACCTACCTGGTGGCCAAGTCGATCGCCAACCAGCCGTTCGACCATGCGCTGGAGGACAGCGTCACCGTGCTGGCGCAGCAGGTGCGGGCGCTGGACGGCAAGCTCATCAAGGGACTGTCCGGCCCGGCCCGCGACATCCTGCGCGCCGACGATGTCGACAACGTCTACTTCCAGATCCAGGGCCCGCGCGGCGAACACGTGGACGGCGACCGCGACCTGCCGCCGCCGGTCATCGACGAGGACGACAAGCCGCGCGGCAGTGTGCGCTTTCGCAACGACAGCATGCACGGCACGCCGGTGCGCGTGGCCTACGCCTATGTGCGGCTGGAGCGCAACAGCGGCGACGAGCAGCTGGCGCTGGTACAGGTGGCCGAGACGCTGGAAAAACGCGGCCAGCTGGCCAACGCCATCATCAAGGGGGTGATCCTGCCGCAGTTCATCATCCTGCCCATCGTGCTGGCCCTGGTGTGGTTCGCGCTGTCGCGCGGACTGTCGCCGCTGGCGCAGCTGCAGGAGCGGATACGCGCGCGCAGCTCGGACGATCTGAGCCCGATCGCCTCCAACCAGGTGCCGGAGGAGATCTCGCCGCTGGTCAATTCACTGAACGACATGCTGGCGCGGCTGTCGCTGTCGATCGAGATGCAGAAGCGCTTCATCGCCGACGCCGCGCACCAGATGCGCACGCCGCTGGCGGGCATGCGCATGCAGTCCGAGCTGGCGCTGCGCCAGACCGACAGCGGCGAAATCCACCGCTCGCTGGAGCAGCTGGCCAAGAGCTCGGAGGCGGCCACGCGGCTGGTCAATCAATTGCTGGCCCTGGCCCGCGCCGAGAACCAGCCGCAGGCCGGCACCGCCATGCTGCCGCTGGAACTGTCGGAGCTGGCGCGCGACGTGGTGCAGGACTGGGTGCCGGCCTCGTTCGCGCAGCGCATCGACCTGGGCTACGAGGCGCCGGCCGAGCCGGTGCAGATCGTCGGCAATCCGACCATGCTGCGCGAGCTGCTGTCGAACCTGATCGACAACGCGCTGCGCTACACGCCGGCCGGCGGCAGCGTCACCGTGCAGGTGCGCGGCGACGAGGAGCACGGCTACCTGGAAGTCGAGGACACCGGGCCGGGCATCGCCCAGGCCGAACGCGCGCGGGTGTTCGAGCGCTTCTACCGCATCCTCGGCAACAAGGCCGAGGGCAGCGGCCTGGGCCTGTCCATCGTGCGCGAGATCGCCCAGCAGCACGGCGCCGAGGTCGACATCTACAACAACCCGCGCGCGCAGCAATCGAAGCTGCCGGGCGCGCTGTTCCGGCTGACCTTCCCGCTGCCGCCGCGCCCGCCGGAACAGGACGATGAGCAACCGTACTATGGATAAACCTCTGATGGGTACTTCGACTAAGCGGAATTCGTCATTCCCGCGCAAGCGGGTATCCATAGTTCGCCGAGCGCGATACTCCGCATGGGTTCCCGCTTGCGCGGGAACGGCGAGCTGGTTCGGGGCCTCCTCATGCTGACCCGCGCGCAGCACTGGCGCCGGACGCGCCGCCTGTCCGCCATCCTGCTGCTGGTCTGGCTGGCGACCGGCTTCTGCGCCGCCTACTTCGCGCGCGAGCTGGCCGGCCTGAGCGTGTTCGGCTGGCCGCTGTCGTTCTACCTGGCGGCGCAGGGCGCGTCGCTGGTCTACCTGGCCATCCTGGCCGTCTACGCCTGGCGCATGCGCAAGCTCGACCGCGCCGCCGCGCCGCCGCTGGAACCGCGCGCGTGAAGGCCGCCCGCACCCTCTTCCAGCGCCTGCGCAGCTACTACCTGCTGTTCACGGGCGGCTTCGCCTGCTTCCTGGTTGCGCTCTCGGTGCTGGAGCAGGAAGGCATGTCGCGCACCTGGATCGGCTACCTGTTCATGTTCGCCACCATCGTGCTGTACGCGTCGATCGGCGTGCTCAGCCGCACGTCCAACGTGCTCGAATACTATGTGGCCGGGCGGCGCGTGCCGGCCATGTTCAACGGCATGGCCACCGCCGCCGACTGGATCTCCGCCGCCAGCTTCATCAGCCTGGCCGGCGGCCTGTACCTGCACGGCTTCGACGGCCTGGCCTACATCATGGGCTGGACCGGCGGCTACTGCCTGGTGGCGCTGCTGATCGCGCCCTATCTGCGCAAGTTCAGCCAGTACACCATCCCCGATTTCCTGGCGGCCCGCTACGGCGGCGGCGACGGCGACGGCCGCGGCGGACGCGCGGTGCGCATCCTGGCGGTGGCCGCCACCATCATCGTCTCCTTCACCTACGTGGTGGCGCAGATCTACGCGGTCGGGCTGATCGCCTCGCGCTTCACCGGCGTCGATTTCTCGGTCGGCATCTTCCTCGGCCTGGCCAGCATCCTGGTGTGCTCCTTCCTCGGCGGCATGCGCGCCATCACCTGGACCCAGGTGGCGCAGTACATCATCATCCTGGTGGCGTTCCTGATGCCGGCGGTCTGGCTGTCCGGCAAGCACACCGACAATCCGATCCCGCAAGTGGCCTACGGCAAGCTGCTGCCCAAGCTGAGCGCGCGCGAGAACGTGCTGCAAAACGATCCGAAGGAGGCCGAGGTGCGCGCCATCTTCCGCCGGCGCGCCGCCGATTTCGACGCCCGCATCCGCACCCTGCCGGCGTCGTGGGAGGCCGGCCGCGCCGAGGTCCAGCGCGCGCTCGACCGCGTCAAAGTGCGCAACGCTTCGCTGCTGGAGATCCGCAGCGCCGAGCGGATCCTGATCGCCTACCCGAAAAGCGCCGACGAGGCGGCGCACGACTGGGCCGAGGCGCGCGCCCAGAACCTGGCCCGCAGCGAGCCGATCACGCCGCACGCCACGCCCTACCCCGGCGATCCGGAAACCTCGGACATCAAGCGCAACAACTTCCTGGCGCTGGTGTTCTGCCTGATGCTGGGCACGGCCGCGCTGCCGCACATCCTGATGCGCTCCTACACCACGCCGTCGGTGCACGACACCCGCGTGTCGGTGTTCTGGACGCTGTTCTTCATCCTGCTGATCTACCTGACCATTCCGGCGCTGGCGGTGCTGGTCAAGTACGACATCTACAGCGCGCTGGTCGGCAGCGACTATGCGCACCTGCCCAACTGGGTGTCGTACTGGGCCAATGTGGACAAGGCCAATCCGCTGTTCGGCATCAGCGACATCAACCACGACGGCATCGTGCAGCTGGCCGAGATCACCATCGACGCCGACGTGCTGGTGCTGGCCACGCCGGAAATCGCCGGCCTGCCCTACGTGGTGTCGGGCCTGGTGGCGGCGGGCGGCCTGGCCGCCGCGCTGTCGACCGCCGACGGCCTGCTGCTGGCGATCTCCAACGCGCTGTCGCACGACATCTACTACAAGCTGGTCGACCGCGGCGCCTCGACCCAGAAGCGGGTCACCATCTCCAAGCTGCTGCTGCTGGGCGTGGCCTTCATCGCCGCGTACGGCGCCTCGCAAAAGCCGGGCGACATCCTGTCGCTGGTGGGCGCGGCCTTCTCGCTGGCGGCCTCAGCGCTGTTCCCGGCGCTGGTGCTGGGCGTGTTCTGGAAGCGCGCCAACTACCAGGGCGCGGTGGCCGGCATGGCGACCGGCTTCGCGGTCTGCCTGGTCTACATGTTGCACGCCAATCCCATCCTGGGCGGCAGCGCGGCCGGCCAGTGGTTCCACATCGCGCCGATCTCGGCCGGCATCTTCGGCGTGCCGGCCGGCCTCTTGACGATGATAACGATCAGCCTGCTCACGCCGGCGCCCGACCGCGCGACCGGCGCGCTGGTCGACTACATCCGGGCGCCGGAAGTGTAACGCCATTATGTCCCCCGCCCGCAACCAGCGCGGGGCGGCTCTCAGACTAGCAAGCGGGAAGCAAGCGCGGCCATCGTCGCGGCGCCGCTGCATCGCCATCTTTCCCTTATAGCCATTGGCGCCGTTTCATTTCATCGGACGCCGTGCCGACACCTTTTTATTATAATTTTCAAAATATTTCACATCGTCAATCACCTTCCGTCTTTCACTCAGGATTTTTCGCATCTCGCCGGCAGTCCTGCTTTGAAACGGAAAGGGAAACGAAGTGGAAATCAATGTCTCGTTCGACCCAGCGCTTGCGCCGCACAAGCAGCCAAGCATCTCCTCCAGCGATCAGGAGCCGTCGGCCACGCTGGCATGGAACTACCGGACTTTCCTGATGGGGCGATGTCGCCAGCTCACCCGCGGCAACCGCGAGGACGCCAACGATCTGTTCAGCCGCGTCATGCTCAAACTCTGCAGCGAACCGCCCACGCAGATGGAGCAGATCCGCCATCTGGGCGGCTGGCTGTACCGAGTGGCGCAGAACCAGTTCATCGACGACCAGCGTGAACGCCAGGCGATGGCGCGCCGCGACGACGAGCTGATATTTCTCAGCACGGCCTACGGCGTCGACGCGCCCTCGCCGGAGCAGCAATTGCTGAACAATGAATTGCGGCGGCATCTGCGCCAGGCCTTCGACCGCCTGCCGCAGCGCCTGCAAGCGGCCGCGCGGATGCGCTTTCACGACGAAGCACCGTACCAGGAAATCGCCGCGCATCTGTCGATCAACGAAGTCCTGGCCCGCAAGTTGATCCAGGAGGCCCGCAAGCTATTGGTCGAATATCTGCAGGCTTACCTGGGAACTCGGCAGAATGCAGCGCGCAGCGATCGTTAAAAAAAATTCACATCGCGGCGACCACATCCGTCTTAGCATGGACCGTCGCAACCGGCCTCCGGCCATTGAAAGGAACGATCATGGGAATGTACTACACGCTCAAAAACGTCGACGTGGTATCTGCCACGGTGGTGGCGGTCCGCAACCTGATGGACAAGCCCGGCCGCGACCAGGACGCCGCGGCTCCCGAGGCCGGCGTCGGCCCGGCATTCGCCTACACCGCCTGGCAGTTTCTCAACCCGTCGCCCCTGGCCGAAGAGCAGTTCCACTACGAAGACAAACTCTACGTCAGCGTCCGCCATAGCGACCAAGCTTGGAACCCTCACCTCCTGCGTCACCCGGTGTATGTCGGACGCAGCTATGCGCTGGTGCTGCGCGGCGACGACATCGGCCTGCAGGATCTGCCGCCGAGAGCGGGCGGCGCCGGCGGCGTGGAAATACTCGTCTCCTCGCCGGTGATCGATCCCCTGTCGGCGGAAATCGACTGGTACCTGGGCGGCCTCGAGCCCCGCCAGGCGCGCCGGGTCGGCGTCACCTGCGGCGTGCGCAGCGGCAGCGCCGCCCACTATCAACCCGACAACGGCGTCCTGCTATTCCTGACGGTGCCGTCCAATCATGCGGGCCAGCGTATTTACGAACCGTTGGAACTCCAGCTGGCGCAAGCTTACAAGGCGCCGGCCAGCGCCACCACGATCGGCGTCCGCCTGCAATACGACGAGACCGGCATGCCGGTGTACACCTTCAGCCAGCGCAATGCACTGAGCGGCAGCTAGCGCCATCCCGCCTTTCATACCCGTCGTGGAAAATCGCGGACTCGTTCCGCGACGGGATCTTGTTTTCGAGTCCGCAACACTCTCCCCCACCACCAGGAGCAAATAATGGCTACGAAATTCAACGTAATCTACGACGTCGGGTCCGACGAACTGCAGGGCAAGACCGTGCTGGTATTCCTGAAGCCGCAAAATCCGCAGCGCAACTACCTGATCCATGCGTGGCAGGTACTGACCGGCTCGGCCGGCGCGACGGAATCGTTCGGCTACGAGGCCAACATCTCGACCGACGTCACCAGCATCGGCGTCAACGACAACAAGATCGTCTCGGGTCGCCAGCCGCTGCTGCCTGGCCAGTTGCTGTCGGCGGTCAGTCCCAGCGGCCTGTCGCCCAAACTGCAACCGGCGGCGACGTCGGTGGCGCAAACCAAGCTGACTCCGCAGCAATGTGGCGTCATCAACCAGACCAATCCTTACACCCAGTTCGACAGCAACTGGTATGTGAACGATAAGCCGGTGGTGACCATGCCCTACGTCGACACCAACATGACGGTGAGCTTCGAATACCTGCCCAACTTCTACTTCATGGTGGCGACGCCGCCGATGGTGGGCCAGACCTACATCGTCCAGAACTTCTCGGACATGACGCAGTACGTGATGCCGATTACGGCCACCGAAGTCAATGTGAAGCTGACCCGCAACCAGGGCCTGTGGACCTTCGACTTCGCCGCGCAGTAATCCCCGCCGGGCGGGCTGCAGCCCGCCCGGCTATTGCGACCAGACCCCGAAGGAGGGCAAGATGATCGAATGCAAGGTTCATTCAAGCGTCGAAGAGATGCATGGCAAGCGGGTGCTGGTGTTCCTGCGCCCGCGCGCCGCCAAGACCGACTACCTGGTCCACGCATGGCAAACGCTGGAAATCTCGGCGGCGGCGACGGCCTGCTTCCAGTTCGACGACACCATCAGCGCCCGCATCCTGACCGGGAGCCGGGGTGGCAACCAGACCTGGTCGGCCCCGCATGTGTGCCATCGCGGCCAGTTGTTGCTCGCTGAGCGGCACGACCAACTGTCGCCCGCGCTGATCCTGGCGCCAACCGGCATGGCGAAAGCGCGGCTGATACCGCAGCAGGCCGGCGTGTTCAATCAAACCATCCCCTACACCACCGTCGATTGCGTATGGCAAGTCGGCGGACGGCCGGTCGTGACCATGCCGCGCCTCGATTGGGGCATGACTTGCACCTTCGAGTACGCGCCGACGCTGTACTTCATGGTGGCCGCGCCGATGAGTTCCGGCGAGAACTTTTCGCTGCAAGCCTTTACCGATATGACGGCCTATCGGCTCGAGGACGGCATGGGGATGCTCGATGTCGAGGTCTGCTTCAACCAGAGCCGCTGGAGCTTCAACTTCAACAGCGATCTCGACGAATAGTCTTCACAGTGACGCGCCGCGTTCGTCATACAAGTGCCAGGCCGGTTTGCTGGCGACGCCTCAACTGCCCTCGCGGCAGTCCTTTTGCAACGCCCTTGCATGACTGGAGAAACCTGATGAACACCACCGCACTTGCCCACTTCCGCCGCCACCGCGTCGTCCTCTTCGCGCTGCTTGCCGCCGCACTGGCCGGCAGCGCCCACGCGCAGCAGTACCTGTATCGGGGCATGCACCTCATCCCGGCGACCGGCCTGCCGAGCACCGCGATCGTCGCGCTGGGCCTGACGGTGCGGCCGGTGGATGTCGGCACGCCAGGTCCCCTCGTGCCGGTGCTTCCCAACGATGTCCACGGTCAGCCGCAAGGCATGTCGGTGATCTGGTCGAACAACGATGGCGACGCTTGCCAGCTACCGGTGTTCTCGCGTCCGGCCGGCGGCCTGTGGAACGGCACCGGCAACCCGGCCACAGTGCGGGTCTGGCGCCTGGACCTGAACACCCATCCGCTGCCGGTCACGCTGGCGTTGGCCGCCGCCCCGGTGGCCGGACCGCCGGCCGCGCCCGCGCATGCGCTGGTGACGACCGTGGCGCCTGGCATGACGCTGGCGAACATGCAGGCAGCCGTGGCCGGCACCGCCGGCAACTGGGTCATCGCGCCGCTGCCGCCAGCGGCTTGCCCTTGATCGGCGTACCATAGCCGCAGACCTTACCGACCAGTGACCTCATCATGCCGCAATCATCCGCGTTACAACAATACTGCCATTCGTGCCTGGACGGCGGCGCGTTCACCCAGGCCGCCCTGTCGCGGCAGGTGGTCGCGGCCAACCATGGCGGCATGAAAAAATCCGCCATCATCGCGCTGTTGAACGGCATCCTGCAGCAATTGGAGGCGGCCAGGCGCGACGAGGAATTCGAGGTGGTGGCGGAGTTAATCCAACGCATAGTTGGCTTCTTCTCCCCCAGCGGCGTGATCGACCTTGATGAGGACCCCAGCGCCGCCGGCCCGCCCGGCGGCGGCCTCCACTAATCGAACGAAAGGAGCTACCATGAGCCGCTTACCCGTGATCGCATGCTTGCTATTCCTGTCCGGCATCTGGCTGCTGCCCGCCGCGACCGGCCAGACACAGTATAAGGAAGGCGTGAACTGGGTCAGCACCCGCGTGCCGCCACCGAAGGACACACGTCAAGCGGCCTTGCTGGCCGCCCAGCGCTACCTGCCCTCCGCCACGCCCGACCAGGTGGCGTTCGTGCAGATCAGCTCGACCTCCCTGGACCACAACGTGCCCATCGTCACCTTCTACGGCTGGCGGATGCATTATCCCGCCGCCGCGGTCGGGAAGGCTCCCGAGGTCAGGCTGACCCTGCTGCTCAATGGCTCCAGCCAGGTCGAAGGTGGCTGGCCGCCGTATGGCCTGGTGGCGATACTGAGCGACCGCGTCCAGCGGCCGACGTCACTGTGATCCACAAACTTATGGCGTATTTAACAACTTAGTGCTATTGTCCGGTGCTTGGCCATTTTACATAATGGCCCGACCAACCCGTACGAGAGCGCCTATGAAACTCCGCACCATCCTGCTGCTGGCGGCCTGCGCCGCCGGCCAGGTTTTCCATGCCGTCCAGGCCACCGATGCGCCGCCGGCCCGCCCCCCGGTCGAGGACTTTTTCGGCAATCCCGAGTTCAGCGAAGCGCTGCTTTCGCCCAGCGGCAAGTACCTGGCCGTCAAGGTCGGCTCCAAGGACAAGCGCGACCGTCTGGCCGTGGTGGAGCTGGGCGCGAACACGGTCAAGGTGGTGGGCAACTTCAGCGACGCCGACATCGGCCAGTTCCAGTGGATTAACGACGAGCGCCTGGCCTTCACCGCCGCCGACCATACGCTGGCCCAGGGCGACCAGCGCTACGCGCCAGGCCTGTACGCGATCAACCGCGACGGCAGCGCCTTCCGCCAGCTGGTCGCGCGCAGCGGCAAGCCCTTCATCAGCGGCGGCCCCGGCGCTACCCAGCTGCGCGAGCTGCTGCCCTGGCACACCTTCATGCTGGACCAGGACGGCCCGCAGGATTCCGAGTATATGTACGTGCTCAACAAGAGCATCAGCGGCCCCGGCCAGCTGGACTACGTCGACCTGCAGCGCATCAACACGCTCACCGGCCGCGTGGCCAGCACCTTCGCCCGTCCCGGCGACAGCATGAGCTGGCTGCTGGACAACAAGGGCGAGCCGCGCCTGACCGTCACCTCGAACGACCGCACCAGCGAGATCTGGTACCGCGATCCGGCCACCAACGCCTGGCGCAAGCTGACCGGCTTCGACAGCTACACCGGCGGCAAGGGCGCCTTCCGGCCGCTGGCGTTCGGGCCGGACGGCACGCTGTACGTGGTCGTCAACCACCGCAGCGACCTCGCGGCGGTGCACAGCTACGACCTCGCCACCAACACCGTCTCCGAGCAGCCCATCGTCAAGCTCGACGGCTACGACTTCGGCGGCCAGCTGATCATGGACCAGCACAAGATGCTGGGCGTGCGCTACCAGACCGATGCCGCCGGCACCTTCTGGTTCGACGCGGCCATGAAGGCCATGCAGGAAAAGATAGACACCATGCTGCCCAACACCATCAACCTGCTGACGCCGCCGTCGCGGCCGCAGGCGCCGTGGGTGCTGGTGCAGTCCTTCAGCGACGTGTGGCCGTCGCGCAGCTTCCTGTACAACCGCGACAGCGGGCAGCTGACCGCCGTCGGCGCCAGCTACCCGGCCATCGTCCCGACCCGGATGGCGCACAAGATCATGGTGCGCTACAAGGCGCGCGACGGCCTCGACATCCCGGCCTGGCTGACCGTGCCGCAAGGCAGCGGCAAGCAGCTGCCGCTGGTGGTGCTGGTGCACGGCGGCCCGTATGTGCGCGGCGGCGACCTGGCGTGGGAGCCGGACGCGCAGTTCCTGGCCTCGCGCGGCTACGCGGTGCTGGAGCCGGAATACCGCGGCAGCCGCGGCTTCGGCGTGCGCCACTACCGCGCCGGCTGGAAGCAATGGGGCTTGAAGATGCAGGACGATATCGCCGACGGCGCGCGCTGGGCCATCGCCCAGGGCACCGCCGACGCCAAGCGCATCTGCATCGCCGGCGCCAGCTACGGCGGCTACGCCACCTTGATGGGACTGATCAACGATCCCGACCTCTACCGATGCGGCATCGACTGGGCCGGCGTCACCGACATCAATCTGATGCATGACGGCCACTGGGCCTACACGTCGGACTTCCCGGACGGCTGGCGCCAGTACGGCATGGTCGACCTGGTCGGCGACCCGGTCAAGGACGCCGAGCAGCTGAAGGCCACCTCGCCGCTGTTGCAGGCGGCCCGCATCAAGCAGCCGCTGCTGCTGGCCTACGGCGGCGCCGACATGCGCGTGCCGCTGCCGCACGGCACCAGGTTCTACAACGCGGTCAAGCAAACCAACCCCCACGTCGAATGGGTCGAATACCCGGACGAGGGCCACGGCTGGGCGCTGCCGAAAACCCGCTTCGACTTCTGGACCCGGGTCGAGAAATTCCTCGACAAGCATATCGGTCCGGGAGCGGCACAGTGAGCGCCGGCCGCAAACTGCTGTGCCTGCTCGTAGTGGCCTGCGCCTGCCAGGCCCAGGCCGCGCCGCCGCCGATCACCAGCTTCTTCAACAACTCCGCCTTCAACGGCGCCCCCGCCAGCTGGCCAAGCGCAACAATCCCTTCTTCCAGAACGGCGACGGCGGCCGCGAACTGCTGCCCTGGCACACCTTCATGCTCGACCAGGCCGGCGCGCAGGACAGCGAGGAAGTCTACGCCGCCGACGCCGACATCCGCGGCGCCGGCATCCTGGTGGCGTCGGACCTGCTGCGGCTGAACACGCGCACCGGCCTGACCCATGCGGTCGAGCATCCCGGCCTGGCGCCGCAGATCAGGCCGGCCGAGATGGGCAGCCGCAAGCTGGCGCACTACGCCGCGCGCGACGGCCGCGACATCCCGGTCTGGCTGACCCTGCCACCGGGCGGCAAGGACCACAAGCTGCCGATGGTGGTGCTGGTGCACGGCGGCCCGTTCATGCGCGGCGGCAGCTGGAACTGGAACGCCGACGACCAGTTCCTGGCCACGCGCGGCTATGCGGTGCTGGAGCCGGAGTTCCGCGGCAGCGTCGGCTTCGGCGACGCCCACTTCCGCGCCGGCTGGAAACAATGGGGCCTGAAGATGCAGGACGACGTCGCCGACGGCACGCGCTGGGCCATCGCCCAGGGCACGGCCGACGCCAGGCGCATCTGCATCGCCGGCGCCAGCTACGGCGGCTACGCCACCCTGATGGGCCTGATCAACGATCCCGAGCTGTACCGCTGCGGCGTCGACTGGGTGGGCGTGACCGACATCGACCTGCTGTACGACAGCGGCTGGCGCTACGCCTCAGACCTGCCGCAGGGGTGGAAGCAGTACGGCATGCCGGTGCTGATCGGCGACCGCGTCAAGGACGCGGCGCAGCTGCAGGCCACCTCGCCGCTGCGCCAGGCCGCGCGCGTGACCCAGCCGCTGCTGCTGGCCTACGGCGGCGCCGACGTGCGGGTGCCGATCACGCACGGGCTCAAGTTCTACGACGCGGTCAAGGCCGGCAATCCCAACGTCGAGTGGATCGAATACCCGGAGGAAGGCCACGGCTGGGCGCTGCCGAAGAACCGCATCGATTTCTGGCGCCGGGTGGAGAAATTCCTCGACAAGAATATCGGCGCGCGCTGAAAGTCGCGCTATAGTCTCGGTGCAGCAAAGCTGTTCAACGAATACGGAGGAGCGCGCATGTCGTCGGGAAAAATATTGGTCGCACAGGGAGGCGGGCCGACCGCCGTCATCAACCAGTCGCTGGCGGGGGTGGTGCTGGAGGCGCGCCGCTTCCGCGACGTCACCCGCGTGTACGGCGCGCTGCACGGCGTGCGCGGCATCATCAACGAAGACCTGGTCGACCTGACCCGCGAGACCAGCCACAACCTGGAGCTGGTGGCGGCCACGCCGTCGTCGGCGCTGGGCTCGACCCGCGACAAGCCGGACCTGGCCTATTGCGAGGAGATCTTCAAGGTCTTGCGCGCGCATGAGATCGAGCAGTTCTACTACATCGGCGGCAACGATTCCTCCGACACGGTGCGCATCGTCAGCGAGCAGGCGCAGCAGGCCGGCTATCCGCTGCGCAGCATCCACATCCCCAAGACCATCGACAACGACCTGGTCGGCAGCGACCACACGCCGGGCTTCCCGTCGGCGGCGCGCTTTGTCGCCCAGGCCTTCGCCGGCGCCAACCTGGACAACGCCGCGCTGCCGGGCGTGTACGTGGGCGTGGTGATGGGCCGCCACGCCGGCTTCCTGACGGCCGCCTCGGCGCTGGGCAAGAAGTTCCCGGACGACGGCCCGCACCTGATCTACCTGCCGGAGCGGGTGTTCTCGCTGGAGCAGTTCCTGGCCGACGTCAAAGCCACCTACGCGCGCTATGGCCGCTGCGTGATCGCCGTATCCGAGGGCATCCACGACGCGTCCGGCGAGCCGATCGCCAGCCTGCTGGCCAAGGAGGTCGAGCGCGACGCGCACGGCAACGTGCAGCTGTCGGGCACCGGCGCGCTGGCCGACCTGCTGTGCGACGAGATCAAGGCCAAGCTGGGCATCAAGCGCGTGCGCGGCGACACCTTCGGCTATCTGCAACGCTCGTTCATCGGCTGCGTGTCGGACGTCGACCAGCGCGAAGCGCGCGAGGTCGGCGAGAAGGCGGTGCAGTTCGCCATGTGGGGCGGGCGCGACGGCTCGGTGGCGATCAAGCGCACCGGCTTCTACTCGGTCGATTACGAGTTGATGGCGCTGTCCGACGTGGCCGGCAAGACGCGCGTGATGGAGGACGAGTTCATCAGCGCCAGCGGCACCGACGTGACCGACGCCTTCCGCCTGTACCTGCGCCCGCTGCTGGGTTCCGGCATGCCGGACGCGTTCCGCCTGCGGCCTTCGCCGGTGGAAAAAATTCTGAAAAAATAGGAGACGACGATGGGATTATTCAAACGCAGCATGCTGCTGGCCGTGCTGGCCGGCGCAGCACTGAGCGCCGCCGCGCAGAACGCCAACCAGCCACCGCCGCCGCCCGACGGCAAGCGCGGCCCGCCGCAGGAAGCGATCGACGCGTGCAAGGGCAAGGCCGAAGGCGTCAAGGTCACGTTCAAGGGCCGGCGCGGCGAGGACGTCAAGGGCGTCTGCAAGAAGATGCGTGAAGGTGTGGTCGCCGTGCCGGAAGGCGGCATGCCGCCACCGCCGGAGCCGCGCAAGTAGAGGATTAACTTAGTTTAGTTCAGACGCTCACGCCGCGTCTGCTCGGGCAGGAAAAACGAAAGGTCGAACCGTCGCGGTATCGACCTTTTTTCTCGCCTGCGTCATATCGTGCGCCACCTGCATGTCCATCCATGACATGGCAGATCGGTCGAACACCAGTTCGAGCCGTACTGCCATTTCCGCCGTCAAGGCGATTTCCTTGGCAAGCAAATCTTCCACTACCTGCAATGGCAGCCCCAAGCGGCCAGCCAACTCACCACAGCTAATTTTGTGCGGTTCGACATAGGTCAGAAAAAGATATTCGCCGGGGTGCATAGTGATCATGTTCGCCTCCAATACCAGTCGGGTCCCTGATTTTTCATGGTAGGAGCAAAGCCGTAAGTCGTCAACCGTGACGAGGGTACTGCCATGAGTTTTCAAGCCAAGGAAATCCGACATAAAGGTTTGCAGCGTTTTTGGAATTCGGCTGGAAAAGATACGGGCGGCATTTCCGCATCTTGGGTAAAAGTCGCAGGCGCCATTCTGGTCCATCTGTACACGGCGCGCAGTCTTGATGATGTTCGTGGCGGCCTTGGCGTATCAAAAAACGTCAAGCAATTAAGCGGCCACGCCTGCATGTCCCGTCGCGCGACTGCCGAACAGGTAGATGGCCAGCAGCGAGGGCAGCCGCTGGCGCAACGCGGACACGATATCCTGCTCGAAAATACTTGCGCTCATAGCCATTGCTGCTGTCGGTATCTGGCTACAGCTTACACCACGGCGAGGGTAGGCATCAGTAGTATGATGTCACCATCGACGCCGCCGGCCCAACGCAAGCAGGCACGGCTTAAATTAACTTAGCTCAAGACCAAATTGCACTGCCACGCTAGGATTTGAGTTCCCCAGTCAAAGGAGCTCATCATGCCCTACATCGCCCGCAATTATGCAGATCAAAAAGAGTTGGTTGGCAATGGTCAGTGCGTTACTTTGGTGAAGGCGTTTTCCAGTGCGCCGGCGGCATCGTTATGGTCTGAAGGTGAAAAGGTGGCTGAGTTAGTGAAGTCCAGCCGAATAGCCCCCCGCACTGTTATCGCCACGTTCGTTAAAGGCAGATACCAGAACCACGCACACGGCAATCATGCGGCTATCTTCGTCAAGGCAGTCCCAGGCGGCATCGTGGTCTTTGATCAGTGGCGCACGCATAAGCCGGTGGAACGCATCATCCGCTTTGGCCGGTCAGGCAAGATCGGCGCGGCACAACGGCCAGAACTCTATTCGGTCGTAGAATGAAGACCTCAATCTGTCTTTTTGCGGTAGCGACGCTTTTCATGACGCTACCTGCACCTGCCAAGCCGTTGGCCTGCCCTGCTTTCGCCCCCAGTTCATGGGGCTTGGGAAATGCCAAGCTTGAATCGGTGCGAGTACTGTCCCATCCAGCCGATGGAAAGATTGATGACGCCGGCCCCTTGCCCATCATGGCGCCAGACGAGGAGCACGAGCGCGATGGCAAGCTTCTGCAAACATGGCGCATGAACGCCGACGCACCAAAATACGCCTACAAGTTTGATTGCCTGTTCAGCGGCACCGAGCGTTTTTTGAGAATAGAGGCGCCAGCGGTGAAGCGCTGCACGGCGACCTTAAGCCAAGCGGACCGCCTGTTTATTTTTTCTTGCAGATAGCCTGCGGAAAGCCCAACCTGGCCAGGCATAAAAAAAGCGGACGACGCCGGGGCGTGGTCCGCTTTTTGGAAATAACTATCGCTTAGACAACGATGGTCTGGTGTTCGTCGCCGACGCGGGCGCGGATGGCGCCGATGGTGTAGACGGTCTCGCCGGCCGCTTCCAGCTGGGCGATGGCGGCGGCGGCGTTTTCCTTCGACACGATGACGGTCATGCCGATGCCGCAGTTGAACACGCGGTGCATTTCAGCGTCGGCGACGCCGCCGTGCTGTTGCAGCCAGGTGAACAGCGGAGGCATGGTCCACGCTTTGCCGTCCAGCTCGGCCACCAGGCCAGGCTGCAGCACGCGCGGGATGTTCTCGACCAGGCCGCCGCCGGTGATGTGCACCATGCCCTTGACTTCCATCGAGGCCATCAGCGCCAGCAGCGGCTTGACGTAGATGCGGGTAGGCTGCATCAGCACGTCGGCCAGCTTGCGGCCGTGGAAGTCGCCTTCCAGGTCCGGCTTGGCCACTTCGATGATCTTGCGCACCAGCGAGTAGCCGTTGGAGTGCACGCCCGACGAGGCCAGGCCCAGGATGACGTCGCCCGGAGCGATCTTGGTGCCGTCGATGATGGCCGATTTTTCCACCGCGCCGACCGCGAAACCGGCCAGGTCGTATTCACCGGCCGGGTACATCGATGGCATTTCCGCTGTTTCGCCGCCGATCAGCGCGCAACCGGCCTGCTCGCAACCCTGGGCGATGCCCTTGATGACGTCGGTCGCGATGGCCACGTCCAGCTTGCCGCAGGCGAAGTAGTCGAGGAAGAACAGCGGCTCGGCGCCCTGCACCAGGATGTCGTTGACGCTCATCGCGACCAGGTCGATGCCGACCGTGTCGTGGCGGTTCAGCTCGAACGCCAGTTTCAGCTTGGTGCCCACGCCGTCGGTACCGGAGACCAGCACCGGTTCCTTGTACTTCTTGCTGATCTCGAACATGGCGCCGAAACCGCCCAAGCCGCCCATCACGCCTTCGCGCATGGTGCGCTTGGCAAAAGGCTTGATCGCTTCGACTAAAGCGTCGCCTGCGTCGATATCGACGCCGGCGTCACGGTAGGACAGGGAAACATTAGAAGTTTGGCTCATGGTGTATTTCGCAGCGGAGGCGGTAAAATAGAAGGCGGAGACCTGTTTCGTAATAAAAAGCTACGAAAATGCGCAAAAAGCTGCACAACAACCCGGTCAATCCGCTATTTTATCAAAATGCCCCGTCCAACAGCCGTTTTTAACCATCTAAATCACTTTCCATGCCATTTCCCCTCTCGGTAGAGCAAAAGCAAACGGCATTCTGGGTAGCGGTTTGGACGGCATTCTTCCTGTTGCTGGTCACGTTGGGACCGGTGCTGACGCCCTTCCTGGCCGCCGCCATCCTCGCTTACGCGCTCAATCCGGGCGTCGATTTCCTCGACCACCTGCATCCACGGCTGGGCCGCCTGAGCCTGCGGGTGCCGCGCGCGCTGGCCGTGCTGGTCGTGGTGGTGGTGTTCTTCGCCGCCATCGCCACCCTGGTGCTGATCGTGGTGCCGGTGCTGCAAAAGGAAATCCCCCTGCTGCAGGCGCAGATCCCCGCCTTCCTGGCCAAGGCCAACGACCTGCTGGGCCCCAAGCTGCAGGAAATGGGCGTCAGGGTGCGCCTCGACAGCGCCGGCATCAAGAAGCTGGTGTCGCAGCAGATGTCCACCAGCGGCGAAGAGATCTGGAGGGCGGTGCTCAATTCGGCGCGCGTGGGCGGCACCGCGGTGCTGGGCTGGATCGCCACCTTGGTGCTGATCCCGGTGGTGCTGTTCTACCTGCTGCTGGACTGGCACCCGATGCTGGCCCGTATCGCCGGCTGCGTGCCGCGCCGCTGGATAGCCGCCACCATGGACATGGCCGAGGAAGTCGACACCCTGCTGGCCCAGTACCTGCGCGGCCAGCTGCTGGTGATGTTCGTGCTGGCGGTGTACTACTCGGTGGCGCTGGCGATCGCCGGCTTCGACGTCGCGCTGCCGGTCGGCATCATCACCGGCCTGCTGGTGTTCATCCCCTACCTCGGCTTCGGCCTGGGCCTGGTGCTGGCGCTGATTTCGGCGGTGCTGCAATTTACCGACTGGAGCGGGGTGATCGCGGTGGCCGTGATCTACGGCGCCGGCCAGGTGCTGGAGGGCTTTTTCCTCACGCCGCGCCTGGTGGGCGAGCGCATCGGCCTCAATCCGCTGGCGGTGATTTTCGCTTTATTGGCCTTCGGCCAGCTGTTCGGCTTTGTCGGCGTGCTGCTCGCATTGCCCGCTTCGGCGGTGCTGATGGTGGCATTTAAGCATCTGCGCCGCCACTACCTGCGCAGCAGCTTCTATAATGCGTGACGTCGAACAGAAAAACGTTATGCAAAAGATCATGAACAGGCGAACGCCATGAAACAGCTGGTGCTCGATTTAGGCGCAGACCAGGCGCACAGCCTCGCATCGTTCGAGGTGGGACAGAATGCCGAAGCGGCAGCGCTGATGGCGCAGTTCGCCGATCGCACGTCGCGCGAGCACTTCGCCTACCTGTGGGGCGCGGGCGGCGTCGGCAAGACCCATCTGCTGAAAGCCCTGGCCAGCGCCGGCGGCGAAGCCGAGCAGCTGCGCGCGCGCTACATCTCGCCGTTTTCCATCGAATCCGAATTCGTCTACTCGCCGGAGGTGGACCTGTACCTGCTGGACGACTGCGAAAAGCTGTCGCCGCTGGCGCAGATCGACGCCTTCGCGCTGTTCAACGAAATCCGCGCCAACCACGCCTTCATGGTGTGCAGCGGCGCGGTGGCGCCGGCGGTGCTGCCGGTGCGCGAGGACCTGCGCACCCGCATGGGCTGGGGCCTGATCTACCAGATCCACGCCCTGACCGACGACGAAAAGGTGGCCGCGCTGACCGCCGCCGCCACCGCCCGCGGCTTGACGCTGTCGCCCGGCGTGATACCCTACTTGCTGTCCCATTTTCAGCGCGACATGCGGTCGCTGTCGACGATGCTGGACTCGCTGGACCAATATTCCCTGGAAACCCAACGCCCGATCACCCTGCCGCTGTTGCGCGAGTGGTTGCAGGCGGAAGCTAAAGAATGACGAATCCTGCATGAACTTAGCCTTATTTGACCTCGACCACACGCTGCTGCCGATCGACTCCGACTACGAGTGGGGCCAGTTCCTGGTGCGCATCGGCGCCGTGGACGCCGCCGAATTCGCCCGCCGCAACGATGAATTCTTCGCCCAGTACCAGGCCGGCACGCTCGACCCGGTGGAATACCTGGAGTTCTCGCTCGGCACCCTGGCCTCGTTCCCGCGCGAGCGCCTGCAGGCGATGCATCAGCAGTACATGGCCGAAGTGGTGCTGCCGGCGATCCGCCCGTCGGCGCGCGCGCTGCTGCAAAAGCACGTCGACGCAGGCGACCTGGTGGCCATCGTCACCGCCACCAACCACTTCGTCACCGCGCCGATCGCCAAGGCGCTGGGCGTGGAGCACCTGATCGCGGCCATGCCGGAAACGGACGCCGACGGCAAGCTGACCGGCAGGCTGCTCGGCACGCCGACCCAGGGCGCGGGCAAGGTCACGCACACCAAGGCCTGGCTGGCGAAGATGGACAAGAAGCTGGAAGACTTCGGCACCGTCCACTTCTACAGCGACTCGCACAACGACCTGCCGCTGATGTCCATCGTCAGCCATCCGGTGGCGACCAACCCCAACGCCGCACTGAAAACGCACGCCACAGCCCAAGGCTGGCCATTAATTGACCTATTCAATGATTAAGAAACTGATCCGCAAAATCCTCGGCACCAAGAGCAAGGCACGCGACACCAGCACGCCGGTGATACTGGGCCCCGAAGCCCACGGCATCGATCCGCGCCTGCTGTCGTCGAACGCGGTGCGCGTCACCAGCACCCTGCAGGAAGCCGGCTACGAAGCCTTCGTGGTCGGCGGCGCCGTGCGCGACCTGCTGCTGGGCGTGAAGCCGAAAGACTTCGACATCGCCACCAACGCCACGCCGGAGCAGGTCAAGCGCCTGTTCCGCCGCGCCTTCATCATCGGCAAGCGCTTCCAGATCGTGCACGTGATGTTCGGCCAGGATTTGCTGGAGGTGACCACCTTCCGCGGCACCACGCTGGACAACGCGCCCAAGGACGAACATGGCCGCGTCCTGCGCGACAACACCTTCGGTTCGCAGGCGGAGGACGCGGTGCGGCGCGACTTCACCATCAACGCCATGTACTACAACCCGGCCAACCAGCAGGTGCTGGACTACCACGGCGGCGTGGAAGACATCCGCGCCAAGACGCTGCGCATCATCGGCCAGCCGGAAGCGCGCTACCGCGAAGACCCGGTGCGCATGCTGCGCGTGGTGCGCTTCGCGGCCAAGCTCAAATTCACCATCGAGCCGAACACCGGCGCGCCGATCCCGGTGATGGCGTCCCTGATCGACAACGTGCCGGCGGCGCGCGTGTTCGACGAGATGCTCAAGCTGTTGATGAGCGGCCAGGCGCTGGCCTGCCTGCAGCAGCTGCGCAAGGAAGGCCTGCATCACGGCCTGCTGCCGCTGCTGGACGTGGTGCTGGAGCAGCCGCTGGGCTTCAAGTTCGTGACGCTGGCGCTCGATTCGACCGACTCCCGCATCCACGCCGGCAAGACCGTGTCGCCGGGCTTCCTGTTTGCGTCGCTGCTGTGGCACCAGGTGCTGGAGAAGTGGACCGCCTACCGCGCCGCCGGCGAGCAGACCATCCCCGCGCTGCACCTGGCCGCCGACGACGTGCTCGATTCGCAGACCGAGAAGCTGGCCTTGCAGCGCAAGATCGGCTCCGACATGCGCGACATCTGGTCGATGCAGCCGCGCTTCGAGCGCCGCAGCGGCAAGTCGCCGCACAAGCTGCTGGAACACCTGCGCTTCCGCGCCGGCTACGACTTCCTGCTGCTACGCTGCGCCTCGGGCGAGATCGACGCCGAGTTGGGCGAATGGTGGACCGCGTTCTATGAAGGCGACGAAGCCACCCGCGAAGACCTGATCGCGACGGCCAACCAGCCTGCGGGCGCCGGCGGCGCCAAGCGCAAGCGCGCGCCGCGTCGCGGTGGCCGCAGCAAGGGCGGCGCCGAGGGCGGCAACGCCGGCGGCGACGGCGGCGCGGAATAAGCTGCGCTTTCACGCATCATGAGCATCATCGGCCAACCAGGTGAGGACGGCTTCGCCTTCACCATCGCCTACATCGGCATCGGCGCCAACCTGGGCGACGCGCGCGGCAACGTGGCCGACGCGCTGGAGCGCCTGCAAAGTCTGCCCGGCTGCACGCTGATGGCGGCATCGGGCCTGTACCGCACCGCGCCGATCGATTCGAGCGGCGACGACTACATCAACGCCGTGGCCCGCATCGCCACCACGCTGGACGCCGAAGCGCTGCTGCAAGCGCTGCACGGCATCGAGCAGGCGCACGGCCGTGAACGGCCCTACCGCAACGCCCCGCGCACCTTGGACCTGGACCTGCTGCTGTACGGCGACCGGCAGATCGCCAGCGCCACGCTGACGGTGCCGCATCCGCGCATGACCGAGCGCGCCTTCGTGCTGGTGCCGCTGCTGGAACTGGCGCCGGCCATCCACATTCCCGGCCGCGGCGCGGCGCAGGACTATGCCGCCGCGGTAGCCGGCCAGGGCATCAGCCCCATTATTTGACTCCCCTGCACGCGATAGCATTCAGGACTACACTATCGCCGTGTCATCACATCTTTAAAGGATTTCCCATGTCTGGTTATTTGCAAGGAAACGAAATGGCCGCGAGCCAAAAGCCTGCCGCCACCACCGCACCTGCACCGGCCAAAACGGCCGCCAACAAGGCAGTCACCATCCCCACGCTGGCAACCCTGCGCGCGGCCGGTGAAAAGATCACCATGCTGACCTGCTACGACGCCAGCTTCGCCTCGCTGATGGACCGCAACGGTGTTGAAATCCTGCTGATCGGCGATTCGCTGGGCATGGTCTGCAACGGGCACCAGTCGACGCTGCCGGTGACGGTGGCCGAAGTGGCCTACCACACGGCCGCCGTCGCGCGCGGCAGCAAATCGGCGATGATCATGGCCGACCTGCCGTTCGGCGCCTACGGCACGCCGGAAACCGCGTACGCCAACGCCGTGCAGCTGATGCAGGCCGGCGCGCACATCGTCAAGCTGGAAGGCGGCGCCTGGCTGGCCGACACCGTGCGCTTCCTGACCGACCGCGCGGTACCGGTCTGCGCCCACCTCGGCCTGACGCCGCAATCGGTGCACCAACTGGGCGGCTACAAGGTGCAGGGCAAGACCACGGAAAGCGCCGAGCTGCTGAAGGCGGACGCGTTGAAGTTGCAGGCCGCCGGCGCCGCGGTGGTGCTGCTGGAAGCCATCCCCGCGCAGCTGGGCAAGGAAGTCACCGAGCTGCTGTCGGTGCCGACCATCGGCATCGGCGCGGGTCCGGACTGCTCGGGCCAGGTGCTGGTGATGCACGATCTGCTGGGCGTGTTCCCGGGCCGCAAAGCGCGCTTCGTGAAGAACTTCATGGAAGGCCAGACCAGCATCGACGCCGCCGTCACCGCCTATGTCACCGCCGTCAAGGACGGCAGCTTCCCGGCGCTGGAGCACTGCTTCTAAGCGACGTAAAAAAAGGCGCAGCCTTGAAGCTGCGCCTGATTCAGCCTAGTAGTGAAACCGACAGCCTACGACATGTATTGTATCGTCCATCACCGCGTAGACCAGTCGGTGTTCAAGGTCGATACGGCGCGACCATAACCCCGTCAAATTCCCCTTCAGCGGCTCCGGCTTGCCGATTCCCTTGAAAGGGTCGGCCAGGCAGGCGTCGATTAATTCGTTGATTCTTTGAGCCAGCTTGGGCTCCTCCTTCTGCATGGTCAGATAGTCTTCCCAGCCACTATCCGTAAACGCCACCACACTTTGCTTAGCCTGTTTTTTGTTGCTTGTCTTTTTGTTCGTCATGACGGATAAGTTCCCTGGTCCTGGACTTACCAGCCTTAAGCTGCTCGAACGACGCCATCAACCGGCTGGCGTTTTTCGGAGAACCGAGGAGATACAGCGTTTCCTCGATACTGTTGAAATCAGCCAGCGACATCATCACCACCGGATCGCCGCCTTGGCGCGTGATGACTGTCGGGGTGTGGTCGGTACAAACGTCGTCCATCGCAGCTTTCAGTCCGGCGCGCGCCTCGCTAAAAGTTAGGATGTTCATAGTGATAACTCCGAGAATCTAGAAAAGTACAGACTAAAAACATTGTACAAGTATTGGCTTTTCTGGTCAATCATTGTACAAGTCTTGGTTTTTCCCGAAACATGATCGGCTAAACAATACTCCCGACGCAGTTTTCAAATGTGGACAGCAGGCGCTCCACATCAGTTTCATTCGTCTCAGGGCAGACCAGCAGCATATTGTGGAACGGCGTGATCAGCAGGCCGCGGTTGAGCAGGTAGAGGTGGATGATCTGCTCAAGGTCGCCGTCCAGTATCGCTTGCGCCTGCGTGCCGTTTTGCGGCGCGGTGGGCGTGAACTGGAATTCGGTGCGGGCGCCGATCTGGGTGACGCACCACGGCAGTTTGTGACGCGCGACTATGGCGCGCAGGCCTTCCGCCAGTTGGGCCGCCAGCGCGAACATGTGCTGGTAGGCCTGCTCCGTCATCACCTGCGCCAGATTGGCGCGCATCGCGGCCATCGCGAACATGTTGGCACTCAGCGTGGTGCCGACGCCGGAGTGGCCGGGTGGCGCATCGTGCTTGGCCCGCTCCACCCGCCGCGCCAACTCCTCGGTAAAGCCATAGACCGCGCAAGGAATGCCGCCGCCGACCGGCTTGCCGACCACCAGCGCGTCCGGCTGCATGCCGTGCGCCTGCGCGTAGCCTCCGGGGCCGCTGCTGATGGTGTGCGTCTCGTCGATCACCAGCAGGCTGCCATGGCGCTTGATGAGCTGCTGCGCGGCCTCCCAATAGCCCGGCTGCGGCAGCACCATGCCGATGTTGGTCATCACCGGCTCGGCCAGCACGCAGGCGATGTCGCCCTGCTTCAGCGCCGCCTCCAGCGCCGGCAGGTCGTTGAACTCCACCACCACCGTGTGATCCGTCAGCTTGTGCACCTGCCCCAGCAGGCTGTCGCGCTGCGTCGGCACGCCGTCCACCAGATCGACAAATACATCGTCCACCGTGCCGTGGTAGCAACCGTTGAAGACCAGCACCTTGCTGCGGCCCGTCGCGGCGCGCAGCCAGCGCAGCACGAAGCGGTTGGCGTCCGATGCGGACAGCGCGAACTGCCAGTACGGCAGGCCGAAACGCCGCGCCAGTTCCGCCGCCACCGGCGCTGCATCTTCCGACGGCAGCATGGCCGTGTAGCCGCGCGCGGCCTGGCGTGCGATGGCCTGCGCCACCGGTTGCGGCGCGTGGCCGAACATGGCGCCGGTGTCGCCGAGGCAGAAGTCGATGTATTCATGGCCATCGGCGTCGCGGAAGCGGGCGCCTGATGCTTCGCGCACCGTCAGCGCGAACGGCGTGGACCAGTCGTTCATCCAGTGCATCGGCACGCCGAACAGCAAGTGCTGCGCGGCCTGCGCCGCCAAGCGCGCCGAGACCGGATTGCGCGCGATGTAGCCGGCGCGTTCGGCGGCGGCCAGCGCTTGCGCGCGGGGCCAGTTCAAGCCGTCGCGGGTGCCGGCCATGCTTACACCAGCAGCATCAAGTGCTCGCGCTCCCATGAGCTGATCACGCGGCTGTAGGTGGCGAATTCCAGCTCCTTCACTTCGCAGAAGGCCTGCACGAACAACTCGCCCAGGATCTCGCTCAGCGGCTGGCATTCGCGCAGGCGCAGAATGGCGTCCTCCAGGTTGCGCGGCAGCTGGTCGTGCACATGTTCGGCGCTGTCGGCGGTCGGTGGCGATGGTGTCAAGCCTTGCGTCATGCCGAGATAGCCGCATGCCAGCGTGGCGGCCATCGCCAGGTAGGGATTGACGTCCACACCCGGCACGCGGTTCTCCACGCGGCGGTTGAGCGGCGCGGAGTTCGGGATGCGGATGCCGCAGGTGCGGTTGTCGTACCCCCAATGCACATTGGTCGGCGCCGACATGAAGCGCGACAGCCGGCGATACGAATTCACGTGCGGCGCGAACAGCAGCGTGGCCGCCGCCGCGTACTGCTCCAGCCCCGCGATATAGTTGAAGAACAATTCGCTGGCCTCACCGTCGGCGCGGCTGAAGATGTTGGCGCCGGTAACCGCGTCCAATATGCTCTGGTGGATGTGCATCGCGCTGCCGGGCTCCGTCTCCATCGGCTTGGCCATGAAGGTGGCGAAGATCCCGTGCCGCAGCGCCGTCTCGCGCACCGCGCGCTTGAACAGGAACACGCGGTCGGCCAGTTCCAGCGCCTCGCCGTGCGTGAAGTTGATCTCCATCTGCCCGGCGCCCGCTTCGTGGATCAGCGTCTCCACGCCCAGCTCGTGCTGCTTGCAGAAGGTGGAGAGCTCCAGGAAGAAGGGATCGAAATCGTTGACCGCGTCGATCGAATAGGACTGCCGGCCCGATTCCGTCTTGCCGCTGCGGCCCAGCGGCGGCGTCAGCGGCTCGTGCGGATTGCTGCTGCGCGCGACCAGGTAGAACTCCATCTCCGGCGCCACCACCGGCTGCCAGCCACGTTCCGCGTACAGCTTGAGCACCTTGCGCAGCACGGCGCGCGGCGACAGGCCGACCGGCGAACCGTCGAAGTTCTGGCAATCGTGGATCACCAGCGCGACGTTCTCCGCCGCCCATGGCACCTGCCGCAGCGTGGCCAGGTCCGGCACGCAGATCATGTCGGGATCGGTGGCGCCGGTATAGGGAAGATTATTGGGCTGCTCGCCGTTGACAGTGTTGAGCAATACGCTCTTGGGCAGGCGCATCTCGCCCTCGCTGAGGAACAGGTCCTTGGGCAGGATCTTGCCGCGGGCGATGCCGGTCATGTCGGCGATTACGCACTCCACTTCGTGTATGTTGCGGTCGCGTAGAAAATCCCTCATGGCCTGGCTCATTGCTTTGCTCCTGGAAGCGGTCGAGATAGCGCTTGGTTTCCCAGGCGCTGACGTGTTGGCTGTATTCGAGCCATTCGGCGCTCTTCAGCGCCACAAACTCGTTGACGATGAAGCGCCATTCGATATGCTGGTGGCCAGCGACGATCGGGCCGCAGTGCTGTCTAGCCGATTTGTATCCATGTGGTTTTCAGCTCGGTGTATTTGTCGAAAGCATGCAGCGACTTGTCGCGGCCATTGCCGGACTGCTTATAGCCGCCGAACGGCACGGTGATGTCGTCGCCATCGTACTGGTTGACGTGCACGGTGCCGGCGCGCAGTGCACGCGCGGTCTGGATCGCCTTGCTGATATCGGCCGTCCACACGGCGGCCTGCAAGCCGTAGGGCGTGGCGTTGGCCTGCCTGACCGCGTCCTTGACGTCGGTAAAGCTCAGCACCGACAGCACCGGCCCGAAGATCTCTTCACGCGCGATGGTCATGCTGCTGTCGACCTGATCGAACAGCGTCGGCTCGACATAGTAGCCGCCGGTGTCGGTGCGCGCCTGGCGTCCACCGGACAGCAGCTTGGCGCCGTCCGACCGGCCGGCTTCGATATAGCCCATCACCGTTTTCAATTGCGTCGCATCGACGATGGCGCCCATGACGGTGTTCTCGTCGAGCGGATCGCCTGGCTGAAAGGCCGGCATCATCGCCATCGCTTTTTCGAGGAACTGCTCCTTGATCGATGCTTCCACAAACAGGCGCGAAGGAGCGTTGCAGCTCTCGCCCTGGTTGAAGTAGATGGAGCCGATGGCCGCTTCCACCGCCTTGTCCAGGTCCGGACAATCGGCGCAAACGATATTGGCCGACTTGCCGCCCAACTCAGTCCATGCCCGCTTCAGGTTGGACTGCCCGGCCATCTGCAAGATCTGCTTGCCGATGCGGGTGGAACCGGTGAAGCCGATGCAATCCACGTCCATATGCAGGCCCAGCGCGGCGCCGGCTTCATGGCCGTAACCCGGCAGCACATTGAATACGCCCGCAGGGATGCCCGCCTCCAGCGCGATCTCCGCCAACCGCAACGCCGTCAGCGGCGACTTCTCGGACGGCTTGAGCACCACGCTATTCCCGGCGGCCAGCGCCGGCGCGATCTTCCACCCGGCCATGATCATCGGGTAGTTCCACGGCACGATGGCCGCCACCACGCCGACCGGCTCGCGTGTGATCAGCGCCAGGCTGTTGGCCGCCGTCGGCGCGATCTCGTCGTAGATCTTGTCGATCGCTTCGCCGTACCAGCGCAGGCAGTTGGCGGTCGCGCCCACGTCCACGCTCTGGCTGTATTTGATTGGTTTGCCCATGTCCAGCGTTTCGAGCAGCGCCAGTTCCGGGCCGTATTTCTGCACCAGGTCCGCAAACTTGATCAGCGTGCGCTTGCGCTGGGCCGGCGACTTTCCGGCCCAGCGACGGTCTTCGAACGCCGCGCGTGCGGCGGCCACCGCCAGGTCGGCATCGGCGCTGTCGCAGCGCGCCACCATGCCCAGCTTGCGGCCGTCGATCGGCGACAGGTTTTCAAACTGCTGTTCGGATTTGGCCCAAACGCGCTCGCCGCCGATGAAGGCGCGGCCGTCGATTTGCAGACTGCTCGCCCGCTCATGCCAGGATGTTGTCGTCATATTCGTCTCCACTTCAGGATTTACAGCCAGCCGCGCTGCTGGAGGTCGGCGTAGGTCAGGTCGAGGCAGTGGCGGATCAGCGCCACCATCTCGTCGATCTGCGCGCAGCTCATCACCAGCGGCGGCGCGATGATCATGCGGTCGCCGACGGCGCGCATGATCATGCCATTGTTGAACATGTAGCCACGGCAGATCATACCCACCGCCTGCTCCTCGTCGAACGGCACGTTCTCGTGCACGGTCGCGCCTTTGACGCGCACCAGGTTCAGGCCCGCGACGAAACCGCAGCTATCGGCATAGCCAACCAGCGGATGGTCCGCCAGCTCGGCAAACCGCTTTTTCAGATACGGCCCGGTCTCGCTGCCGACGCGCTCGACCAGCTTCTCGTCTTCGAGTATGCGGATATTCTCCAGCGCCGCCGCGCAAGCGACCGGATGGCCGGAGTAGGTGAAGCCGTGATTGAACTCGCCGCCCTTCTCGATCAGCACATCGGCCACGCGGTCGCCAACCAGCACGCCGCCCAGCGGCACATAGCCGGAGGTGACTCCCTTGGCGAAAGTGATCAGGTCCGGCTTGATGCCGAACAGCTCGGACGCGAACCATTTGCCCAGCCGGCCGAAGCCGCAGATCACCTCATCGGCGATCAGCAGGATGCCGTACTTGTCGCAGATGCGCTGGATCTCAGGCCAGTAGGTGGCCGGCGGAATAATCACGCCGCCCGCGCCCTGTATCGGCTCGCCGATGAAGGCCGCGACCTTGTCGGGGCCGACCTCCAGGATTTTCTTCTCCAGCCACGATGCGGCTTCGATGCCGAATTCGTCCTCCGACATGCCGCGACCGGATTCCAGGTAGTTCGGCTGACCAATGTGCACGATGCCGGGAATCGGCAAGCCGCCCTGGGCGTGCATGCCGTCCATGCCGCCCAGCGATGCGCCGGCCACCGTGCTGCCGTGATAGGCGTTGTGGCGGCTGATGATGGTGTGGCGCTCCTTGTAGCCCAACACGTCCCAATAGCGGCGCACCATGCGCAGGTTGGTGTCGTTGCCTTCCGAGCCGGAGCCGGTGAAGTAGACGTGGTTGAACTGCGGCGGCGATATCTTCACCAGCTTGGCCGCCAGCTCCACCGCCGGGATGTTGGTGGTGTTGAAGAAGCTGTTATAGAACGGCAGCGTCTCCATCTGCCTGTACACCGCCTCGGATATGCTGGTGCGGCCGTAGCCGACGTTGACGCACCACAGCCCGGACATGCCGTCCAATACCTTCTTGCCCTGCGAGTCCCACAAATAGATGCCCTCGCCGCGCACCATCACGCGCGCGCCCTTTTCGCCGAGCGCCTTGTGGTCGGTGAAGGGGTGGATGTAGTGGGCCGTGTCCAGCTTCTGGATGGCGGCGGTGTCATACACTTCCGGGCGCGCGGCGGCCTTTGCCGACGCGACCAATGCGGCGCTTGGCGCCAATGAATTGTTCGACATGATGGCTCCTATCTCTAAATGATCAGACGTGCAGCAGCAGGTGCTCGCGCTCCCACGGGCTGATGACGGTCATGAATTCCTGGTGTTCCAGATCCTTGATGGCCGAGTAGACGTCGATGAAACGCTCGCCCAGCACGCTGCGCAGCTTGTCCTCGCCGCGCAGCAGCTGCAGCGCTTCCGGCAGGCCTTGCGGCAATTCGACCATCAGGTCATACGCGCTGCCGACGGTCATCGGCGTAGGCTCCAGCTGCTCGGTCATGCCGAGGTAGCCGCAGGCCAGCGTAACCGCCAGCGCCAGGTAGGGATTGGCGTCCGCGCCGATGATGCGGTTCTCCACGCGGCGATCCTGCACGCCCGATTCCGGCACACGGAAACCGACCGTGCGGTTGTCCATGCCCCACTGGATGTTGATCGGCGCGGCCGTGTGGCGCACGATGCGGCGATACGAGTTGACGTAAGGCGCGACGATCGCCATCGCCGACGGCATATAGCGTTGCAGGCCGCCGATATAGTGCTTGAAGATCGGCGCGGCCGAACCATCTTCGGCGCTGAAGATGTTCTTGCCGGTCTTGGCGTCGACCACGCTCTGGTGCACGTGCATCGCGGAACCCGGCTCGCCGGCCATCGGCTTGGCCATGAAGGTCGCGTACATGTCGTGCTTGAGCGCCGCTTCGCGCAAGGTGCGCTTGAAGAAGAACACCTTGTCGGCCAGGCCGAGCGGATCGCCGTGCAGGAAATTGATCTCCATCTGGCCGGCGCCGATTTCGTGAATCAGCGTGTCGACGTCGAGGTTCATCAGGTCGCAGTAGTCGTAGATGTCTTCGAACAGCGGATCGAATTCGTTCACCGCATCGATGCTGTAGACCTGGCGGCTGGTTTCCGCGCGGCCGCTGCGGCCGATAGGCGGTTTCAAAGGCAGATCGGGATCGCTGTTCTTGGCGGTCAGGTAGAACTCCAGTTCCGGCGCCACGACAGGCTTCCAGCCTTTGTCGGCGTACAGCTTGAGCACGCGGCGCAGCACGGAGCGCGGCGCGAAATCGACCAGGCGGCCGTCGGAGAAGTAGCAGTCGTGGATGACCTGAGCGGTTGGATCGGTGGCCCACGGCACCATCGTGATGGTGGTCGGATCGGCCTTCAGTACCATGTCGCGGTCGGTGGCGGAGATGGCGCGGTCGTAGCCTGCGTCTTCCACCGGGCAGTTGCCGGTCACGGTCATGCCCAGCACCGCTTCGGGGATGCGCATGCCGCGCTCCTGGGTGAATTTACCGCGCGGGAGGATCTTCCCGCGTGCCACGCCGGTCAAGTCGGGGACCAGGCATTCGATTTCGGTGACGTGCTTCTCGTTGAGCCACAGGTCCATGTCGGTATAAGTAAAATTTTCGCGGATTGCCATGGTTTTCTCTCTTTGTTTTTAGCGTTGGTTTTTATAGTTGCGGCAAGCCTCGCCGAAGGCCTTGAATAATTTGACGGAGTCTGGATTCTCCGCCAGGCGCCACTCTGGGTGCCACTGTACCCCGAGCGCGAAACTGCTGCCGTTTGCTACGCTGTAGGCTTCCACCAGGCCGTCGTCGGCGCGTGCTTCCGCGACCAGCGATGGCGCCAGTTGGGCGATGCCCTGGCCGTGCAGCGAATTGACCATGATGTCGGACGCGCCGCCCAGGATGCGCGCCAGTTGCCCGCCAGGCTCCAATCGCACGCGATGGGCGGCGGCGTATTGCTGCGCCAAAGGCTGGTCCTTGCGCTCGCGGTGGTCGGCCATGCCGGCCACGTTGTGCACCGCCTGGTGCAGCGTGCCGCCCAGCGCCACGTTCACCTCCTGGAAGCCGCGGCATATCGCCAGCAGCGGTATGCCGCGCTTGAGCGCCGCCCGGATGAAGGGCAGCGTGGTGGCGTCGCGCGCCGCGTCCTGCGGCAGCGAGGGGTCCAGCACTTCCTGCCCATACAGGCTGGCATGCACGTTCGATGGCGATCCGGTCAGCATGACGCCGTCGGCCAGCGCCAGCAGCGTCTCAAAATCGGTGGCCGCGCCCAGGGCCGGCATGATGAGCGGAGTACAGCCCGCCCCATCGGCCACCGCGGCGACATATTTGAATTGGACTGTGTGATTGGCATGGGCGCCGATCTGGTTCACACAGGCGGGAACGATGACAATTGGGCTATGCATGGCTTCATCATATGCCTATTTTGGTATCATTGTGAGTGCCACTTGTTTAAAATTGATGGAACCACTTTGAACCCCATGCCGCAGCCACCGTCCCCAACTTCCGATCTGCTAGCCCAGACATTGGCGCAATCCGGCTTCCATCCGCGCCTGCCGCAGCAGCGCCGTTTGTACGAGGCGGCCAAGAGCGCGATCCACCGCCAGTTGCTGGCCGCGGGCAGCAAACTGCCGTCCAGCCGCGACCTGGCGCGCGACCTGGGGATCTCGCGCAACACGGTGATCGCCGCCTTCGAGCAGCTGGCGGCCGAGGGCTACGTCGCCAGCCAGCCGGGAAGCGGCACCTATGTGGCGGACTTGCAGGCGCAGCGCGCCAGCATGCGCGGTTCCGGGCCGGCGCCGCGTGGATCGCCGCAGGGCCGCCCGGCGCGATTGTCGCGGCGGGGACGCGAATTGACCAGCTTTGCCGCCGGCCCGCGCTTCGAGATCCAGCCTTTCGCGCCGGGCGAGGACGATTTCTCATCCTTCCCGTTCAAGCTTTGGCAGCGCCTGCAGAACCGCATCTGGCGCGAGGCGCGCACCGAACTGCTGGACTATGGCCAGTCCGGCGGCCACCTGCCGCTGCGCCAGGCCATCACCGAGTACCTGCGCTTGTCGCGTTCCGTGAAGGTGACGGTGGACCAGGTGATGATCACGGCCGGCACGCAGCAATCGCTGGACCTGTGCGCGCAGCTGCTGGCCGACGCCGGCGACACCGCCTGGGTCGAGGACCCCGGCTACTGGGGCGCGCGCCGCGTGTTCCAGTCGCGTGAACTGAAGCTGCATCCGGTCGCGGTCGACGACGACGGCATGGTGCTGACGGAGTCGGACCTGGCCACCAGGCCGCGCCTGATCTACGCGACGCCGTCGCACCAGTATCCGACCGGCTCGGTCATGAGCCTGGCCCGCCGGCGCGAGCTGCTCAGCATCGCCGTGCGCAAGGACGCATGGATACTGGAGGACGACTACGACAGCGAATTCCGCTACACCGGCCGCCCGCTGGCGGCGCTGCAGGGACTGGACATCGACGACCGCGTGCTCTACATGGGCACCTTCTCCAAGGTCCTCTACCCCGGCATCAAGGTCGGCTACCTGGTGGTGCCGCCGGCGCTGGTCGACGGCTTCAAGACGGCGCTGTACGATCTCCAGCGTCCCGGCCAGCTGACGGTGCAGGCGGTGCTGGCGGACTTTATCGCGCTGGGCCACTTCACCACCCACATCCGCAAGATACGCCAGACCTACGGCGCCCGTCGCGAGCTGCTGCGCCGCACGCTGGTGCAGCAGCTCGCACCCCGGCTGCGCGGCAAGGTGACCATCTCCAGCGAGGAATCTGGCCTGCATCTGGTGGTGCAGCTGCCCGGCGATGCCGACGATCTGGCGCTGGAGGAGGCCGCGGCGGCGGCGGACATCCGCGTCAAGGCCCTCTCCGCCTACTACCTCGCGCAGCCGGCCAGGCGCGGGCTGCTGGTCGGCTACGCCTACTGCACGCCGGAGAAGATCAGCCACTACGGCCGCATCCTGGCGGACCTGATCGAGGCGGGAGTGCCAGCATGAAGCGCATGCCCTGGCGGGACTTCTGTGCGCTGGTCAGCAGCATCGGCGTGGTCGGTTTGGGACTGGGCGCCACCATTCCGCTGACGGCGCTGCGGCTGGACCAGCGCGGCGTCGGCACCGACATCATCGGCATCATCACCGCCGCCAGCGCCTTCGGCATCCTGGCGGCGACGCCCTTCGTCTCGCGCTGGGTGGCCCGTTACGGACCGCGTGGATGCATGACGGGCGCGATCGCCATCGGTGCGCTGGCCACCGGCTTGATGGAGGCGACCGGCAACGTGCTGCTGTGGGGTGTGCTGCGCTTCGTGTTCGGCGCCTGCATGGGCGTGCTGTTCACCATCGGCGAGGCTTGGGTCAACCATCTTGCGCCGGTCAATTCGCGCGGCCGCGTGGTGGCCATGTACACCACCGCTTTCACGCTGTTCCAGCTGATAGGCCCTGCGCTGGTGGCCGGATTGGAAGGCAAGGTCGCATGGCCGTTCGCCGCCTGCGGCGCGCTGTTCCTGCTCGCCCTGCCCGGCATGGCGCTGATCTCCAACGATGGCCAGGTCGAGGAGGACGAACCGCATGTCTCCTGGCGCGCGGTGCTGCCCCGCATGCCGATGATCGCCGTCGGCGCGGCCTTCTTCGCGCTGTTCGACACGCTGGCATTGAGCCTGCTGCCGTTGTACGCGATCCGCCAGGGCATGCTCACCGAACTGGCGCTGCTGTCGGCCACCGTGGTGCTGGTCGGCGACACCGCGCTGCAATTCGCCTTCGGCTGGCTGGCCGACCACGTGGGTCGCCGGCGCGTGCACACCGGTTGCGGCATCGCGGTATGCGTGCTGCTGCCATTGCTGCCTTTCGCGGCGTGCACGCCGTGGCTGTGGTGGATACTGCTGCTGATGCTGGGCGCTGTGGCGGGGGCGATATACATGCTGTCGCTGGTGGCGTGCGGCGCGCGCTTCCAGGGACAATCGCTGGTCGCGGCCAGCGCGGTGGTCAACGCCAGCTGGGGTATCACCAGCAGCGGCGGGCCGCTGGTGACAGGCCTGTTGATGCAGAGCGCCGGCATCAATGCGCTACCGGCGGTGCTGTGGTGCGGCGCGGCGATCTTCGTCGCCTGCGCCTGGTGGGAACATAAACAGGGCTACGTCGATTAACCCTTGGCCGCTGCCGCGACCTGCTTCTGCCGCAGGCGCTCGCTGCGCGCCATGTACAGGCTCGATGCGATCACGCCGATCGACACCACGAGGATGGTCAGCGCCGCCACCGCGTTCACGCGCGGGTCCAGGCCCAGGCGCGCGCGCGAGAAGATCACGATAGGCATGGTCGACGAGCCGGGGCCGGACAGGAAGGCCGACAGCACCACGTCGTCCAGCGACAGCGTGAACGTCAGCAGCCACGCGGAACCCAGCGCCTGCGTGATGTTCGGCAGCGTCACCAGGAAGAACACCTGGTACGGACGGCAGCCGAGATCCATCGCCGCTTCCTCCAGCGACTTGTTCATCTCCTGGAGGCGCGACTGCACCACCACCGCCGCATAGGCCATGCCCAGCAAGGTGTGCCCCAGCCAGATAGTCATCAGGCCGCGCTCCGGGAAGCCGAACGCCTTCTGCACCGACACCAGCATCAGCAGCAGCGACAAGCCGATGATCACCTCCGGCATCACCAGCGGCGCGCTGACCATGCCAGAGAACAGCGTGCGGCCGGCGAAGCGCTGGTAGCGGTTCAGCACAAACGCGGCGAACGTCCCCAGCACCACCGAGCTGCAGGCAGTCAGCAGCGCGATACGCAACGACAGGCCGAAACCGCTGATGATCTCCGTATCCTCCATCAGCGCCGCATACCACTGGGTCGAGAAGCCGCTCCACACCATGTCCTGGCGCGAGCTGTTAAACGAGAACACCACCAGCACCACGATCGGCAGGTAGAGGAACAGATAACCCAGCGACAGCCAGCCGCGCCCGAACCAGCGCTGCACGAAATTGGAATGTCCTTTCATGGGCGGCCCTCCTCTGCCTTGTATTTATTGAAGATCGCCATCGGCACCAGGATCAGCAGGATCACCACCACCGTCACCGAGGACGCCAGCGGCCAGTCGTTATTGGTGAAGAACTCGTCCCACAGCTGGCGGCCGATCATCAGCGTTTCCGGGCCGCCCAGCAGTTCCGGGATCACATACTCGCCCACCGCCGGGATGAACACCAGCATGGTGCCGGCGATGATGCCGGACTTCGACAGCGGCACCGTGATGCGCCAGAAGGCCTGCAGCGGCGTCGCTCCCAGGTCGGCGGCGGCCTCCAGGAAGCGCAGGTCCATCTTCACCAGGTTGGCGTACAGCGGCAGGATCATGAACGGCAGGTAGGCGTAGACCATGCCGATGATGAGCGAGAACTGGGTGTTCATCAGGTGCAGCGGCTCGTTGATCGCGCCGATGCTGATCAGGAAGTGGTTCAGGATGCCGTTGTTGGCCAGGATGCCCTTCCATGCGTAGATGCGCAGCAGGAAGGAGGTCCAGAACGGCATCATCACCAGCATCAGCAGCACCGGGCGAACGGTCGGCTTGGCGCGCGCCATGAAGTAGGCGAACGGATAGCCGATGATGAGGCACAGCGCGGCCGTGATGGCGGCGAACTTGATCGAGTTCAGGTAGGTCAGCGCATACAGCTCGTCCTGCGCGATGAACAGGTAGTTGGAGATCTTGACCTTGAGCGTGATGACGCCGTCGGCCATCGTCATCAGGGTGCCGAAGGGATTGCCGCCGGTGTCCGCCTCGGTGAAGCTGATGCGCATCACGATCAGGAACGGTACCAGGAAGGCCACCGTCAGCCACAGGAACGGCACGGCGATCACCACGTTGCGGCCGGTGAGCCAGCGCCCGGTCAGCAGGTTCTTGAGGAATTTCATGGCCGCTCCGCCTTAGCTGGTCAGCACGACGACGTCGGCGCCGTCCCACCAGGCGTAGACGCGCTGGTCGCGCTTGAGCGCCGAGTCGTCATGGCGGGCCGCGTTGGTGCGCGAGACCTTCAGCGCCATGCCGCTGTCGAGACGCACGTGGTACAGCGTCTCGTTGCCGAAGTAGGCCATCGCCGTGATCACGCCCTGCACGCAGTTGTAGCCGTCCTCGCCGGGGTTGGCGCGCTGCGCCGCGGTCGGGGCCTCGGCCTGCACGGCGATTTTTTCGGGACGTACCGCCACCGACACCTGCATGCCCACCGTGCCGGTGATGCCGTGGGTGACGTAGTGGCGGCATTCCGTCGTGTCGACGATGACGTGGTCCGGCTCATCGACCGTCACGCTGCCGTTGAACATATTGACGCTGCCGATGAAATCCGCGACGAAGCGGCAGTTCGGCGTTTCGTAGATCTCGTCCGGCGCGCCCACTTGCAGGATGCGCCCTTCGCTCATCACGGCGATGCGGGTCGCCATGCTCATGGCCTCGTCCTGGTCGTGGGTGACCATCACGCAGGTCACGCCCACTTCCTCGATGATGCCGACCAGCTCCATCTGCGTGCGTTCGCGCAGCTTCTTGTCCAGGGCGCCCAGCGGCTCGTCCAGCAGCAGCAACTGCGGACGCTTGGCCAGGCTGCGCGCCAGCGCCACGCGCTGCTGCTGGCCGCCGGACAGCTGGTGCGGCTTGCGCTTGCCGTAGGCGGTCAGCTGCACCAGCGCCAGCATCTGCTCCACGCGGGCGGCGATTTCGTCTTTCGGCAGGCCGTCGCGGCGCAGGCCGAAGGCGATGTTGTCCCATACCGTCAGGTGCGGGAACAGCGCGTAGGACTGGAACATCATGTTGATCGGGCGCTCGTACGGCGGCACGCTGACGATGTCCTTGCCGGCCAGCGCGATCTGGCCCTGGGTCGGCGTCTCGAAACCGGCCAGCATGCGCAGCAGCGTGGACTTGCCGCAGCCGGAACTGCCCAACAGCGCAAATATCTCGCCCTTGTTGATCGCCACCGACACATCGTTGACGGCGCGGACGCCGTCGAATTCCTTAACCAGGTTGCGGATCAGCAGGAAGGGTTCTCGCTCTTGGGCCATGTTATTAAAATATAAATTATATTAACGATATACTGGAAAACGGGCCGGCCGCAGGCCGGGCGCTTAGTCGAACCCGTGATTATAAATGACGCAATCAGACATGCAATCACACATGCAACAGCAGGTGCTCCCGCTCCCACGGGCTGATGACGGTCATGAACTCCTGGTGTTCCAGTTCCTTGATCGCGGTGTAGACGTCGACGAAGCGCTCGCCAAGCACATCGCGCAGCCGGTCCTCGCGCCGCAGCAGCTCAAGCGCCTGCGGCAACCCTTGCGGCAGCTCGAACAGGTGCTCGTGGGCGTTGGCGGTGGTCATCGGGGTCGGCTCCAGCTGGTCCACCAGGCCGAGGTAGCCGCAGGCCAGCGTCACCGCCATCGCCAGGTAGGGATTGGCGTCGGCGCCGATGATGCGGTTCTCCACCCGGCGCTGCTCGACGCCGGAAATCGGAATGCGGAAACCCACGGTGCGGTTGTCGATGCCCCATTGGATGTTGATCGGTGCGGCCGTATGGCGCACGATGCGGCGGTAGGAATTCACATACGGCGCCATGATCGCCATCACCGACGGCGTGTAGCGCTGCAGGCCGCCGATGTAGTGGCGGAAGTGGGCCGACGGCGAACCGTCCGCCGTGTTGAAGATATTGCGGCCGGTGGCGGCGTCGCTCACGCTCTGGTGCACATGCATCGCCGATCCGGGCTCGCCCGCCATCGGCTTGGCCATGAAGGTGGCGTACATATCGTGCTTGAGCGCCGCTTCGCGCAAGGTGCGTTTGAAGTAGAACAGGTTGTCGGCCAGGGCCAGCGCGTCGCCGTGCTGGAAGTTGAGTCCCATCTGGCCGGCGCCGGTTTCGTGGATCAGCGTGTCGACGTCGAGGTTCATCAGCGCGCAGTAGTCGTAGATGTCCTCGAACAGCGGATCGAATTCGTTGACGGCGTCGATGCTGTAGACCTGGCGGCTGGTTTCGGCGCGGCCGCTGCGGCCCACCGGCGCCTTCAGCGGCAGGTCGGGATCGATGTTCTTCTCGGTCAGGTAGAACTCCAGCTCCGGGCCCACCACCGGCTTCCAGCCTTTGTCGGCGTACAGCTTGAGCACCCGGCGCAGCACCGAGCGCGGAGCGAAATCGACCAGCGTGCCATCGGCGAAGTAGCAGTCGTGGATCACCTGCGCGGTGGGATCGATGGCCCAGGGGACGGTGGTGATGCTGCCGGGGTCCGCGCGCAGGATCATGTCGCGGTCTGTGGAGGAGATGGCGCGGTCGTAGGCCGCGTTCTCGGTCGGGTAGTTGCCGGTGACGGTCATGCCCAGCACCGCCTCGGGTATGCGCATGCCGCGCTCCTGGGTGAATTTGGCGCGCGGCAGGATCTTCCCACGCGCCACGCCCGTCAAATCGGGCACCAGGCATTCGATTTCAGTGACTCGGTTCTCGTTGAGCCACTGATCCATATCGGCATCGGAGAAATTTTCACGGATAGACATGTTCGCTCTCGGTAGTCATGATCAAGCGATCGATGGTCTAATTTACCATGTTTACAGCCTTTCTTCCTCCGCCTCCGCGCGAGTTTGCACAAGAATCTTTTTGATCTCCGGCACGCAGGAGCCGCAATTGCCGCCCGCTTTCAGGCAGGCCGTCACTTCCGGCACCGTTTTCAGGCCCTTTTCGAGGATGGCGCTGCAGATCGTGTTGCGGCCCACGCCGAAGCAGGAGCACACGGCAGGACCGGTATCGGCGCCCTTCTCGACCGGCATGCCGACCAGCAGGCCGACCCGGTCGATCTCGCTGAGCTCCTGCTTGACGAACAGGCTGGCCAGCCAGGCGCGCGACGGCATGTCCTGGCGCGGCGACAGGAAGATGCATTGTTCGATGCGATCGCTCACCACGTGCACGGCGCGATACACGCCGGCGGTGCGGTCCTCGTATTCGAGCCAGTCGGCGTCCAGGTCGGCCACGCCCAGCAGCTCGCGCGCCCAGCCGCCGAAGTCCTTGACGGTGTTGCGGCCGGCCAGTTCGTAGCGGGCGAATTCGCGGCCCTGGATGCGCGTCCAGTGGGCCACGCTGTCGAGGCACATCTCGGTGCGGCTCAGGATGAAGCCATGCCAGTTCACGCGGAACTGCTCGATGCGCACCGGCGTGTGCTTGAATTCCGGCTCGCCGGAGACCGGATCGACCACCGGATTGACCAGGGCGCCAACGCGCGCATCGGACGAGGTCTGGCCCGACCAGTGGATCGGAATGAACACGCTGCCGCGCGGGATGCCGCCGCCGTGCTGCACGCGCGCCACCATCGCGCCCCATGCGGAGCTGACGCGCGCCAGTTCGCCCTCGCGCACGCCGTGCAGCAGCGCGTCCTGCGGGTGGATGTCGACGAAGGATTCGGCGATGTGGTCGGCCAGCGTGGCCGATTTGCCGGTGCGCGTCATGGTGTGCCACTGGTCGCGCACGCGGCCGGTGTTGAGCGTCAGCGGGAAGTCTTCGCAGATGGCGTTGGCCGGCGCGCGCGTGGCGGTGGCGATGAAGCGCGCCTTGCCGTCGGCGTGGGCAAAGACGTAGTCCTTGAACAGGCGCGCCTCGACCTGCAGCTCGCCCGACGCGGTGCGGCGCACCGGCCACTGGGTCGGTTCCAGTTCGTCGTATTCGCGCTGATTGAGGCCGGCCACGCCGGACATGTCGAAGGCGCGCGGCACGTCGCCGACGGCGTTGCGGAAGCCGCTCAGGCGCGCATGCTCGTCGAACACACCCTGGGCGCCGCAGAAATCGAAGCCGCTAAAGCCCAGGCGCTGCGCGAACAGCGACAGGATCTTCCAGTCCGGAAGCGCCTCGCCCGGCGCCGGCAGGAAGGCGCGTTGGCGCGAAACGCGGCGCTCGGAATTGGTGACGGTGCCGTCCTTTTCGCCCCAGCCCAGCGCCGGCAGCAGCACGTCGGCATAGGCGTTGGTGTCGGTGTTCTGCATGATGTCGGTGGCGACCACCAGCTCGCACTTTTCCAGCGCGCGCCGCACCTGGTCCGCGTCCGGCATGCTGACCAGCGGATTGGTGGCGATCACCCACACCGCCTTGACCTTGCCCGCTTCAATCGCCTGGAACAGGTCGACCGCCTTCAGGCCAGGTTTGGCGGCGATGGCCGGCGAATCCCAGAAGGTTTGCACCACTTCGCGGTGATCGGCGCGGTCCAGGTCCATGTGCGCGGCCAGCATGTTGGCCAGGCCGCCCACTTCACGGCCGCCCATCGCGTTCGGCTGGCCGGTGATCGAGAACGGGCCCATGCCCGGCTTGCCGATACGGCCGCCGATCAGGTGGCAGTTGATGATGGCGTTGACCTTGTCGGTACCGGCCGACGATTGATTGACGCCCATCGAGAATGCGGTAATGGTCTTGCGCGTGGAGGCGAACGATTCGTAGAACTCCATCAGCACCGGCAGTTCGATGCGGCAGATCTTGGCCACGGCGGCGGGATCGCTGCAATCGATGTTGGCGGTCTCCAGCGCCGCATCCAGTCCGCTGGTGTGGTGACCGATAAACGCCGGATCGACGGCGCCGATGCGCGCCAGGTAGCTCAGCAAGCCGTTGAAAAGCCACACGTCGGTGCCCGCCTTGACCGGCAGGTGCAGGTCGGCCAGCTCGCAGGTGGCGGTGCGGCGCGGATCGATGACGACGATCTTCATCTCCGGCCGGCTTTCCTTAGCCTTGAGGACGCGCTGGAACAGGATCGGATGGCACCACGCGGTGTTGGAGCCGACCAGCACCACCATGTCGGCCAGTTCCAGGTCGTCGTAGCACAGCGGCACCAGGTCCTCGCCGAAGGCGCGCTTGTAGCCGGCCACCGCCGACGACATGCACAGCCGCGAGTTGGTGTCGATATTGGCGCTGCCGATGTAACCCTTCATCAGTTTGTTGGCGACGTAGTAGTCCTCGGTCAGCAGCTGGCCGGAGACGTACAGCGCCACCGCGTCGGGACCATGCTCGGCGATGATGGCGCGCCAGCCGTCGGCGACCTTGTCCAGCGCGGCATCCCAGGTCACGCGGCGCAAGCCGTCCGCGTCGCGCAGCTGCGGATACAGCAGGCGGCCTTCGAGGCCGGTCGTCTCACCCAAGGCCGAGCCCTTGACGCACAGGCGGCCCTTGTTCGCAGGATGCAGCTTGTCGCCGGCGATGGCGATCGTGCCGTCGGCCCTGGGCGTGGCCAGCACGCCGCAACCGACGCCGCAATAGGCGCAGGTGGTGCGTACTGCAAGATGGTCAGTGGACAGGTTCAAGATGCTTCTCGCTCAAATCATGCGGCGCGCGCGGAAAGCGCTTCGCCAAACAACAGGTTTTGCCGGATCGGCGTAATGTCGGTGCGGTTTTGAATCAGGTTGAAGTACCACGGCCCATCCTTGACATCGCCATACAGCACGGCGCCGGTCACGCGCCCGTCCTTCAACACCAGCCGCTTGTAGACGCCGCGCCGCGCGTCGCGCAGCACCAGGTCCTCGCTGCCTTCGCCGCCGACGAAATCGCCGACCGAGTACAGGTCCACGCCGGTCACTTTCAGGCGAGTCGGCGAGGTCTGCTGCACGTAGCGGCGCACGCCGGCGCCGGCCAGGTGGGCGCCGCAAACGCGCGCCTGGTCCCAGATCGGCGCCACCAGGCCGAAGGTCGCGCTGCGGTGCTGCACGCACTCGCCCACAGCATACACGCGCGGATCGTAGGTTTGCAGCGTGTCGTCAACCACGATGGCGCGTTCGCAGTGCAGGCCGGCCGACTTGGCCAGGTCGATGTTCGGACGCACGCCGGCGGTCATCACCACCAGGTCGGCCGGGATTTCGCTGCCGTCCTTGAAGCGTACCGCGCGCACGCGGTCCGGGCCGGCGATTTCTGCGGTCTGCGCGTTCATCATGAACTTCAGACCCTTGGCCTCCAGCGCCTTTTGCAGCAGCAGCGCGGCAGGCTTGTCGAGCTGCTGGTTCATCAGCGCGTCGGTCACGTGGACCACGGTGACGGACATGCCCTGGCGTTGCAGGCCGTTGGCCGCTTCAAGACCCAGCAGGCCGCCGCCGATCACCACCGCGTGGCGGTGATTGCGCGCCATCGCCAGCATGGTCTCCACATCCTGGATATCGCGGAAGGCCAGCACGCCGGGCAGCTGGTGGCCGGGCACGGGAATGATGAAGGGCTTGGAGCCGGTGGCGATCAGCAGGCGGTCGTAACGTACCTCCAGCCCGGAGCGCGCGCGCACGATGCGCTTGCGGCGGTCGATATGCTCGACCGGATCGCCGGCGTGCAGCGTGATGCCATGCTGGACGTACCATTCGCGGGTGTTGAGCATGATGTCTTGCATGCTCTTTTCGCCCGCCAGTACAGGCGACAGCAGGATGCGGTTGTAGTTACCGTGCGGCTCGGCGCCGAACACGGTGATGTCGTACATGTCCGGCGCCAGCTTGTACAGCTCCTCGACCGTACGCATGCCGGCCATGCCGTTGCCGATGACCACCAGTGATGGCTTCATTGCGTTACCCCTTCCGCAGTCATTCCCGCGCAGGCGGGAATCCATGCACAGCGTCTTGGCAAGCGTTCTATGGATTCCCGCGTGCGCGGGAATGACGGAGCCATGTTCACAGGCCTACCCAGACTTTGCCGCCGTCGATGCGGGCGGGATAGATGCCGACCGAATGTTCCGGCGCTTCCAGGCACTCGCCCGTTTGCAGGTCGAAGTGCTGCTTGTAGATCGGCGAGGCGACCACGATGCGTTCGCCCAGGTTGCCCACCAGGCCGCGCGACAGCACGGACGCATCCGAATTCGGATCGTAGTTGTCGATGGCGAACACGCGCGCGCTGCCGTCGTCGACATGGAACACGGCGACCTGCTGCTGGTTCAACAAGGCGCACACGCCGGTGTTGGGAACGATCTCGTCCAGGTTGCAGACGGCGATCCAGTTGTCGGTTTGAATATCGCGATGCATCGTGTTCTCCTCAAGCTGCCTTGACTGCGATCGGAATCACGCGCTTGCGTTCTTCCACGGTGGCCGGACGAATCTGTCCGCGTTCTTCCATGAACAACACGTTCTCGTCGCCCTTTTCGCTGTTGACGAAGTGGCGGAAGCGCTTGCGGGTTTCCGGATTCTCGACGGCTTCCTTCCACTCGCACGCGTAGGTGTCGACCACGTGCTGCATGTCGGCTTCCAGTTCAGCGCCGATGCCCAGCTTGTCGTTGACGACGACCTGCTTCAGGTAATCCAGGCCGCCTTCCAGGTTCTCGCGCCATACGCTGGTGCGCTGCAGTCGGTCGCCGGTGCGGGTGTAGAACATCAGGAAGCGGTCGATGTATTTGATCAGCGTGGCCTTGTCCAGGTCCGTCGCCAGCAGTTCGGCGTGGCGCGGCTTCATGCCGCCGTTGCCGCACACGTACATGTTCCAGCCTTTTTCGGTGGCGATCACGCCGACGTCCTTGCCCTGCGCTTCGGCGCACTCGCGGGTGCAGCCTGATACGCCGAACTTGATCTTGTGCGGCGTGCGCAGGCCTTTGTAGCGGTTTTCCAGCTCGATCGCCAGGCCGATGGAATCGTCGACGCCGTAACGGCACCAGGTCGAACCGACGCAGGATTTCACCGTGCGCAGCGACTTGCCGTAGGCGTGACCCGATTCGAAACCGGCGGCGATCAGCTCTTCCCAGATCAGCGGCAGCTGCTCGACGCGCGCGCCGAACAGGTCGACGCGGGCGCCGCCGGTGATCTTGGTGTACAGCTGGTACTTCTTGGCGACCATGCCGACCGCGATCAGGCCGTCGGCCGTGACTTCGCCGCCCGGCATGCGCGGCACCACCGAATAGGTGCCGTCCTTCTGGATATTGCCGAGGAAGTAGTCGTTGGTGTCCTGCAGGCTGGCGTGTTCCTTCTTCAGCACGAAGTCGTTCCACACCGACGCCAGGATGCTGGCCGCCAGCGGTTTGCAGACGTCGCAACCGAGTCCCTTGCCATGCTTGGCCAGCAGCTCGCCGAAGCGCTTGATCTGGCCGACTTTGATCAGGTGGAACATCTCCTGGCGCGAGTAGGCGAAGTGCTCGCACACGTGGTTGTTGACAGCCATGCCGAGTTTTTTCATCTCGGCCTTCATCACCTGCGTCACCAGCGGCACGCAGCCGCCGCAGGAGGTTCCGGCGTTGGTGCAGCTCTTCAATTCGCCGATGCTGGTGGCGCCGCCGGCCACCGCTGCGCACAGCGCGCCTTTCGAGACGTCGTTGCAGGAGCAGATCTGCGCGCCTTCCGGCAGCGCGTCCACACCCAGGCCAGGCTTGGCCGCGCCATCCGATTGCGGCAGGATCAGGAACTCCGGCGATTCCGGCAGTTCGATTTTGTTCAACATCATTTGCAGCAGCGTGCCGTATTCGCTGGCGTCGCCCACCATCACGCCGCCCAGCAGGTACTTGCCGCAGTCGGAGACGACGATCTTCTTGTAGATCTGTTTGCGCTCGTCGGTGAACTGGTAGGAGCGGCTGCCTTCGACCTTGCCGTGCGGGTCGCCGATGCTGGCCACGTCCACGCCCATCAGCTTCAATTTGGTGCTCATGTCGGCGCCGGCGAATTCCGCCGCTTCGCCCAGCATGTGCTTGGCCGCGACGCGCGCCATTTCGTAGCCCGGCGCCACCAGGCCGAAGATCAAGCCGCCCCACAGAGCGCATTCGCCGATGGCGTAGACGTCCGGATCGGAGGTGACGCAGTTGTTGTTGATCTCGATGCCGCCGCGCGGGCCGATGGTCAGGCCGCTCTCGCGCGCCAGCATGTCGCGCGGGCGGATACCAGCCGAGAACACGATCATGTCCGCGTCCAGGTGGCCGCCGTCGGCGAACTCCAGGCGCTGACGTCCACCTTCCTTGCCATCGACGCCGTCGACGATGGCGGTGGTGTTTTTTCCCGTGTGGACGGTCACGCCCAGTTCTTCGATTTTCCGGCGCAGCACGCGCGCGCCGCCGTCGTCCACCTGCACCGCCATCAGGCGCGGCGAGAATTCGACCACGTGGGTATCGAGCTTCATGTCGCGCAGCGCCTTGGCGCATTCGAGACCCAGCAGGCCGCCGCCGATAACGACGCCGGTCTTGGAGCGCTTGCCGCATTCGAGCATCGCTTCCAGGTCTTCGATGGTGCGGTAGACGAAGCAGTCCTTGCGCTCCTTGCCCGGCAGTGGCGGCACGAAGGGGAAGGAACCGGTGGCGATCACCAGCTTGTCGTAGTCCAGCACATCGCCGTCGGCGGTGGTAACGGTCTTGCCGGCGGTGTCGATCTGGGTGGCGCGGGTATTCAGGCGCAGCACCATGTCGTCGCGGTCGAAGAAGCCGGGCTTCACCAGCGACAGGTCTTGCGCAGCTTTACCGGAGAAGAACTCGGACAGGTGCACGCGGTCGTACGCGGGACGCGGCTCTTCGCACAACACCGTCACCCGCAGGTGGGAGGCGCCGCTGTTGGCCAGGCTCTCCAGGAATTTGTGGCCAACCATGCCGTGGCCGATAACGATAATCCTCATGATGTCCTCTTAGGCTGCCAGCTCGGCGGCGGTTGCGGTTTCTTCGACGGTGCTGCTGCTGAAGCGCGCCGCCAGTGCGCATAGCGCGGATGCGGCGACGACGATGCCGAGGATGCTCAAGGTTTGCTGAACGTTGCCCAGGCCCTTCATCAGGAAGCCCGCGGCCACGGCGCCGACGTTGCCGCCCGCGCCGATGATGCCGGCCACGCCGCCCAGGGCGCGCTTGTCGACGAAAGGCACGATGGCGTAGGTCGCGCCGCAGGCCATGTGGGTGAACAGGCCGAATACCAGCATGGCGCCGATCGCCAGTGCGGCGCTGCCGGCGTTGGCGAACAACAGCAGGCCGGCGCCTTCGCCCAGCATCAGCACGAACAGCAGCGTGACGCGGTTATTCAGGTTGCCGGCGGCGGCGAATTTGTCCGACACCCAGCCGCCCAGCGCACGGGCGAACAACGCCAGCAGGCCGAAGCTGCCCGCCGCCATGCCGGCTTGGGCCAGCGTCAGTTTGAAGTGGTCGACGTAATAAATCGCGGCGATGTTGTGGATGAAGATCTCGATGCCAAAGCAGGCGCCGTAGGTGATGAACAGCATCCATACGCGGTAATTGATGGAGGCAAGCTTGAAACTATCCCAGCCACCTGCTCGGGCAGTGCCCTTGCTTCCGCCTTCGATGGTGATGCCGGCTGCGCGTAGTTCGCTGAAGTTCCCTTGCGGGCAATCCTGGGTAAAGCGGTAGTAGAGGCCGGCCATGACGATCATCAGCACGCCCGGCACCAGCAGCGCGGCGCGCCAGCCGTAGGTTTCGCTCACGCCCAGCATGACCATGGCGGTCATCAGCAGCGGCATCACGGCTTGCGCCACGCCGCCGCCGGCATTGCCCCAACCTGCGGCCGCGGCGTTGGCGGTGCCCACCACCTTGGGCGCGAACATCACCGAGGTATGGTACTGCGTGATGACGAAGCTGGCGCCGGCCGCGCCGATACCAAGGCGGAACAGCAGGAAGCTCTCGTAGCTTTGCGCGAAGGCGACGCCGATCACCGGGATGGCGCCCAGCAGCAGCAAGCCCGTATAGGTTTTGCGTGGACCGAAATGGTCGCACAGAGGGCCGACCACCAGCCGCACGAGGATGGTGATGGCGACGGCGGCGATGTTGATGTTGGCGATCTGCGCGACGCTCAGGCCGAATTCCCCTTTAATCACCGGCATCAGCGGTGCGCAGGCAAACCAGGCGAAGAAGCAGACGAAGAACGCCATCCAGGTCAAGTGGAACGCCCGCATCTGAGGCGTTGAGATCGAAAAGAGCTTGATGCTGGTAGCTTTGGTGGCCATATTTTATCCCGTTCAGAAAACAAAAAGGCGCCCGCGCAACCAAGATCACCTAAGACCAGGTTGGGCGGACGCCGTTGTCCTGCCAACCCGTCATTGGGTTGACTGATGTATTCGGGGGGATCGCCGTTGATCCCTTAGCCTTTGTAGTGCAAGAGGCGTGCCAGACCGAGAAGGGCTTGTTTGCAGGGGGAGAGGGCCGCAGTGGGCCTGGTTTGCACTGGTGTCGTGCCATGTTGCGGTGCACGATGCACGCTATCGGTGCGCACCGTCGGTGCATTGCATGCAAGCTTTCGAATTTTTGACGATACTGCAATGCTGGCATAAGCTGCAGCCATGGCCTTACGCCATATTCTACGCAGCACAGCGTTGGCGGCCGCTGCCGCCCTTCTGACCACATCCGCGCTTGCCGCCCGCGTACTGGATGAGAGGTCGATCCAGATTGATGGACAGGCGCGCCGCGACTACCATTTGCACGATGCAGTGGACCATGGACCGGCAACGCCCATCGTGCTGCTCAGTGGATCGGGCTGCAAAGACTTCGGCAGCCGCGTCCCGTTGTTCTTTGAGTACTAGCCGGCGCCGGCGGATGTCTACTTCCTTGAAAAGATCGGCATTCAAAAAGGAGCGGATGGCCAGGCATGCTCCGAGACCTACAACCAGGCCGATACCTTGGAACGCAGGGTCAGCGATACCCTGTCGTTCATTGAACTGGAGCCGAAGTTAAAGGTCGTGGGCGCGCGCAGCGTGGCGCTGCTGGGCTTTTCCGAAGGCGGGGCGGTGGCGCCGATCGTGGCGCTGCGCAGCCCCAAGATAGGCTGGCTAGCAACCGGAGGCAGTGGCGGCCTTCCGCAGAGCCAGAGCTTCCTGATCTTCGCCGACCGTGGCGTGGCGCCTTATTCATCGCCCTTCTCACGCGATATCTTCCTGAAGACTTTTGCCGCGATCAGCGTCAAGCGCTAGCGCGCACCGGCTCGACAAGCGCCTGCCAGTCATCCGCGCAGCGCACCACGTCGCCGACGACGATGATGCTTGGGCTGCCAAGGCCGCTGTCGCGCAACGCTTGCGGCAGCTGGCCCAGTGTGGTCAGCAACTGCCGCTGGTTGTCGCGCGTGGCCGATTGCACCACCGCCACCGGCGTGTCGGCCGCCGCGCCGCCGGCCAGCAGGCCGGCCTGGATCGCATCCACGCGGGCCACGCCCATGTAGATCACCAGGGTCAGGCCGCTCTGCGCCAGCGCCTTCCATTCGGGCTCCGACTCCGCGTCCTTGCCATGGCCGGTGACGAAGGTCACGCCCTGGCTCCACGAGCGGTGCGTCAAGGGTATGCCGATGCTGGTCGGCGCGGCCAGGCCGCTGCTGATGCCCGGCACCACCTCGACCTCGATGCCGTGCGCGCGCAGCGATGCGCGCTCTTCGCCGCCACGGCCGAACATATACGGATCGCCGCCCTTGAGCCGCACCACGCGATGCCCCGCGCGCGCTTCGGCGATCATCAGCCGCTCGATGAACTCCTGCGGCGTGGAGGCGCAACCGCCACGCTTGCCGACCTGGATCACCCGCGCGGTGGACGGCGCGAAGCCGAGTATCTCCGGGTTGACCAGGTCATCGATCAGCACCACGTCGGCACGCTCGATGGCGCGGACGGCCTTTAACGTCAGCAGTTCCGGATCGCCGGGGCCGGCGCCGACCAGGGTTACGTTGCTCATCATGTTCTCCTTAACCCGCGGCGGCCAGCGCCGCGCTGACCATTTCATCGATCTCGCCGGTGATGTTGGACAGTACGCCCGCCACCACCGAGAATTCCTTGCCCGCGTGCCCCGCCCTTGCCGCGACGATGCGCGCATTGAAGGCCACCATGCGCGCCTGGCGGTTGATCGTTTCGATATCGGTGATGACGCCGCGCAGCTGCTTGCGCACCAGCCGCGCGTTCAGCTTGGCCTGCTCTTCGTAGATGCTGGTGATCGTGTTGAGCACCGCCAGCGTCGGCGTGGTGATGCGCACCAGCTCCGCCAGCAGCTCGGCGCTGCGCGGCGAACCCTGTTCGATCGCCTTCAGGGTGCGCTCGCCCAGGTCTGCAAAGGCGACGATCTGGCGGTCGCCGTCCGGCTTGCCGAAATACGCCTCGTGCAGCTCGGGACAGAACACGCCCGGCAAGCCATCCTTCTCGGCCAGCAGGGACTTGTGAGCGCCACGGAACAGCGCCAGCGCCTCCTGCGCGACAGCCACACCCTCCCCCTGCCCTTGCGACGCCAGCAGCGCATACAGCACGATGCGCTGCGACGTGAAGCGGCGCCGGCCCGACAGGTTGATCAAGGCGCCGAACATTTCGCCGGTCAGCGCTTTCTTGGCGGCGCCTTCCGGCGCCATGGGGGGTGTGGTCATGTCCATCAGGCGGCTTCCTTCGTAGGGTGGGCTTGTTTGCGATACAAGAACTCCAGCACTGCGGTACGGTACCCGGTGTAGCGCGCATCCTGCGCCAGCGCCACACGGTCGCGCGGACGATCCAGCTTCACATCGACGATCTCGCCGATGGTGGCCGCCGGGCCGTTGGTCATCATGACGATGCGGTCCGACAGCAGCACCGCCTCGTCCACATCGTGCGTGACCATCACCACCGTCGACCTGGTGGCGGCGACGATCTTCAGCAGCTCGTCCTGCAAGTGCGCGCGGGTCAGCGCATCGAGCGCGCCGAAGGGTTCGTCCATCAGCAGCACCTTCGGCTCCATCGCCAGCGCGCGGGCGATGCCAACGCGCTGCTTCATGCCGCCCGAGATTTCATGCGGGCGCTTGGACCCGGCCGCCGTCAGGCCCACCAGCGCCAGCGCCTGCATGGTGCGCTCGCGCAGCTGGTTGCGCGACTCGGTCTTGCCGAACACGCGCTCCACGCCGAGGTGGATGTTTTCGTAGCAGGTCAACCAGGGCAGCAGCGAATGGTTCTGGAACACCACCGAGCGCTCCGGCGACGGCCCGGCGATCTCACGGTTGGCGCACAACAGCACGCCGTCGGTGGGCTTGAGCAGGCCGGCGATCAGGTTCAGCAAGGTCGATTTGCCGCAACCCGAGTGGCCGATCAGCGTGATGAACTCTCCCTTGCGCACCGTCAGGTCGATCTCGCGCAGCGCGTGGAACACGCCCTTCCGGGTATGGAACACCATCTCCACGCCTTCGATGTCGATGAATCTTGGCTCGTCCATGATCGTGGTCCTTTAGTTGGATACTTGTTCGTAGGTGAAGGCGCGGGCCAGCGCCATCAGCGCCTGCTCCAGCATCAGGCCGACCACGCCGATGGCGACGATGGCGACGATGATGTGCGGGACATTCAGGTTGTTCCACTCGTCCCACACCCAGAAGCCGATGCCGACGCCGCCGGTCAGCATCTCCGCCGCGACGATCACCAGCCATGCGGTGCCGATCGACAGCCGCACGCCGGTCAGGATGTAGGGCAGCGCGGACGGCAGCAGGATCTTGGTCAGCACCTTCCACTCCGACAGGTTCAGCACCTTGGCCACGTTCATGTAGTCCTGCGGCACGCGCTGCACGCCGACGGCGGTGTTGATGATCATCGGCCAGATCGAGCAGATGAAGATCGACCAGATGGCGGCGGGGTCGGCGGACTTGAACACCAGCAGCCCGATAGGCAGCCAGGCCAGCGGCGACACCGGCTTGAGCAGGCTGATGATCGGCCCGAACATGCTGGCGACGAACTGCACGCGGCCGATCAGGAAGCCCAGCGGAATGCCCACCAGCGCCGCCAAGCCGAAGCCCACCGCCACCCGCTGCAAGGACGCCAGGATATTCCAGCCTATGCCCTGGTCGTTCGGGCTTTTGCTGTAGAACGGATCGGAGAACAGCTTGACCGCTTCCTGCAAGGTCGCCAGCGGCGTCGGGAAGCTGGCGTTGTTGATGGTGATGATCTGCCAGACCAGCACCAGCAGCGCGGCGCCCAGCAACGGCGCGACGATCTTCATCGCGGTGGCCGACACCTGCCGGCGCGCGCGGGAAGTCGAATTGGCCGCCAGCGGACGACGCGGGCGGCGCACCGGGGCCGGTGCCGGTGCCGCGACTGGCGCGGCGCTTTCGGGTTGGAGCATGGCGTTCATGGCATTCCCCTATCAGGCTTTGATCTTGAACGAGGCGGCGTACGCTTTCGGGTTCTTGCCGTCCCATACGGCGCCATCCATCAGCTTCGAGCTGCGCATCGGGCTTTTCGGCACCGGCGTCCTGGTCATCGCCGCGGCCTCCTTGTACAAGTCGATCTGGTTGACCGCGGTGGCCACGGCCAGGTAGTCCGGGTCTTCCTTCAGCAGGCCCCAGCGGCGGTGCTGCGTCATGAACCACATGCCGTCCGACAGGTAGGGGAAGTTGACCGCGCCGTCGTTGTAGAACTTCATGTAGTTCTGGTCGTCCCAGGTCTTGCCCAGGCCATTCTGGTAGCGGCCCATGATGCGCTGGTCGATCGCGTCCTTGCTGGTGTTGACGTAGGATTTGTCGGCGATGACCTCGGCCATCTTGTTCTTGTTGGCCAGCGAGGCGTCGATCCATTTGCTGGCGTCGAGGATGGCGGCCATCATCGCGCGGCAGGTGTTCGGGTTCTTCCTGGCGAATTCCAGCGTCGAGCCGAGCACCTTTTCCGGATGGTCCTTCCAGATGTCCTGGGTGGTGGTGGCGGTGATGCCGACGCCGTCCATGATGGCGCGGTGGCCCCACGGTTCGCCCACGCAGAAGCCGTCCATGTTGCCGACCCGCATATTGGCCACCATCTGCGGCGGCGGCACGGTGATGACCTTGGCGTCCTTCATCGGATTGATGCCGTTGGCGGCCATCCAGTAGTACAGCCACATCGCGTGGGTGCCGGTCGGGAAGGTCTGGGCGAAGGTGTACTCGCGCCGTTCGGTCCGCATCAGCTTGGCCAGCGACGCGCCGTCGACGGCGCCCTTGTCGGCCAGCTTCTTCGACAGCGTGATGCCCTGGCCGTTGTTGTTGATGCTCATCAGCACCGCCATGTCCTTCTTCTGGCCGCCTATGCCCATCTGCACGCCGTAAAGCAGGCCATACAGCACATGGGCCGCGTCGAGATCGCCGTTGGCCAGCTTGTCGCGCACGCCGGCCCAGGAAGCCTCTTTGCTCAGCACGAATTTGACGCCGTATTTCTTGTCGAAGCCCAGCACCGAGGCCATCACCACCGACGCGCAATCGGTCAGCGGAATGAAGCCGATCTTGATTTCTTCCTTCTCCGGCTTGTCCGAACCCGCCGCCCACACCCCGCCCGTTGCCAATCCCAACATGCTTCCCCCCGCTACCAGGCCTGCGCCATGAATGATTTGCCGACGCTTGGTGTTCACAGTGTCGGATGGCAGGTCGTTGCCCGCTTTTGGCTCTTCATATTCCATCGCAAATCCCTCATGTAGTCAGCAAGACAAAACGGCAAAAAAAAAGTCTACCCAACATGAACGGATTCATGCGTGTAGACGTCGTTGTCTGGTGGACCTCACCGCCGTTGGCGAGGTACAGCAAGCGCATCGTTGCGCTTGCCTACAGGCTATGCAATGTCTGTGCCAGCAAGTTTGCAGAGGAAGAAAGCAGGAATCGGGCGGATGACAGCGCCGTGCGATGGCGCAGAAAACGCACCGCTATTGCGCAGTGCATCATTTTGGACGGGATTTAGCCGAGCAGGTCTTCGATGTCGAGGATGCGCTGGGCGACTTCGGACAGCTTGAGGTTCTTGCTCATGGCCATGCCGCGCAGCTTTTGAAAGGCTTGCTCTTCGGTGAAACGTTGGCGTTCCATCAACAGGCCCTTGGCGCGTTCGATGATCTTGCGTTCGGCCAGCTTGCTCTTGGTGTCGGACAGTTCGTCCAGCAGCTTCTGCTCGCGCTTGAAGCGCGCCAGCGCCACCTGCAGCACCGGCTTGATGCGGTCGCTCTGCAGGCCGGCCACGATGTAGGCCGACACGCCGGCCGCCATGGCGGCCTCCATGCTCTCGGTGTCGTCGCTCTCGGTGAACATGACGATGGGGCGGCGCTCGTCGCGGGTGGCGATGACGATGTGTTCGAGCACGTCGCGGGCGTCGGATTCGGCGTCGACGATGATCATGTCCGGTTGCAGCTGTGCTATGCGCTCGGGCAAATACATGTCCGGCGGCAGCGAGGCGATGATGTCATAGCCCGCTTCGAGCAAGCCGATGCGCAGCGCGCGGGCCCGCTCGGCCTGCGCGCGCAGCGCGTCGTCATCCTCGTCGCCGGCGTGGATGATGGTGTTGACGACCACGATGCGTAAATGTTTCATGGTCATGCGGAGGTTGGGAGTTGGTTCATGACGCTTATGCAAGCAAGAATCAATCCATTCTACGGCACAAAGCCGCTGTGCTGCCAGCGATAGCGGTCCGCCGCCAACGGCGTCGCAACGGACCGCGTCGGAAATCAGCCGATTTCCGCCTCGTACTCGCTCAGGCGCTTGGCCACGCGTGGCGCCAGTTCGTGGGCGGCGGAGACGGTCATTTCCAGATCGTGCAGCTTGCCGTCCTTCAGGCCGTAGACCCAGCCGTGCACCGTGACGTTCTGGCCGCGGTCCCAGGCGTCCTGGACGATGGTGGTCTGGCAGACGTTGGACACCTGCTCGACCACGTTGAGCTCGCACATGCGTTCCGCGCGCAGCTTGCTGGTCAGCACATCGCCCAGGTAGCGCTCATGCTTCTGGTGCACGTCCTGCACGTGGCGCAGCCAGTTGTCGGCCAGGCCGACGCGGGTGCCGGTCATCGCCGCGTGCACGCCCTTGCAGCCGTAGTGGCCGACGATGATCACGTGTTTGACCTTCAGCACGTCGATCGCGAACTGCAGCACCGACAGCGCGTTCAGGTCCGAGTGCACCACCACGTTGGCGATGTTGCGATGGACGAAGACGTCGCCAGGCGCCAGGCCCAGCAGCTCGTTGGCCGGCACCCGGCTGTCGGAGCAGCCTATCCACAGGTATTCCGGCGAGGCTTGCTGCGCCAGGCGGTTGAAGAAGTCGGGATCGCGCTCGACTTCCGATTCGGCCCAGCGGCGGTTGTTGTCCAGCAGGTCGCTCAACGGGGAATTGCTGTTGTCCAGATCACTCATGATGCTCCTCTCGTACATAAGAAGACCGCCGGTCCACCCGGAAAGGGTGGCGCGGCGGTCCGATATTACCAAGACTGCATGACGTCGCAGTTACTCGAAACCTTTATTCAAAAAAGTCCTTCACCTTGTCGCGCCAGGTCTTGCTTTGCGGGCTGTGCTTGGCGCCGCCCTCGGTGGTCAGCTTTTCGAAATCGCGCAACATGTCCTTCTGCTTCTCGGTCAGCTTGACCGGGGTCTCGACCGCCACGTGGCAGAACAAGTCGCCCGCGAAGCCGGAACGCACGCCCTTGATGCCCTTGCCCTTGAGGCGGAAGGTCTTGCCCGACTGGGTGCCTTCAGGGATCGTGAACGACACTTTACCAGACAATGTCGGAACCTCGATGTCGCCGCCCAAAGCCGCCTTGGCGAACGAGATCGGCATTTCGCAATGCAGGTCGTCGCCCTCGCGCTGGAACACGCTGTGCGGCTTGATGTGGATTTCCACATACAGGTCGCCCGACGGTCCGCCATTGGTGCCCGGCTCGCCGTTGCCGGACGAGCGGATGCGCATGCCGTTGTCGATGCCGACCGGGATCTTCACTTCCAGCGTCTTGTTGCGCTTGATGCGGCCCTGGCCGGCGCAGGCTGCGCATGGCTCGGGGATGATCTTGCCGGTGCCGTGGCACTTCGGGCAGGTCTGCTGGATGCTGAAGAAGCCCTGCTGCATGCGCACCTGGCCGTGGCCGGCGCAGGTCGAGCACGTGACCGGCGAGGTGCCGGGCTTGGCGCCCGAACCGTGGCAGGTGTCGCACTTGTCCCACGACGGCACGCGGATGGTGGTGTCGAAGCCGTGCGCGGCCTGCTCCAGCGTGATCTCCAGGTTATAGCGTAAATCAGCGCCGCGATATACCTGCGGGCCCTGGCTGCGGCCGCGGCCGCCTCCGCCGAAGATGTCGCCGAAGATGTCGCCGAAGGCGTCGCCGAAACCGCCGGCGCCGCCGCCGAAGCCGCCGCCGCCGCCCATGTTCGGATCGACGCCGGCGTGACCGTAACGGTCATACGCTTCGCGCTTCTCCGGATTGGTCAGCATCTCGTAGGCTTCTTTGACTTCCTTGAATTTTTCTTCAGACTCTTTGCTATCCGGATTGCGGTCCGGATGGTATTTCATCGCCAGTTTGCGATACGACTTCTTGATCTCGTCTTCCGACGCGTTTTTGGCGACACCAAGTGTCTCGTAGAAATCTCGCTTTGCCATATTGTCGGCACCTTGCTGTATTGAATACTGATGTACTGTTTATGCTAAAAAGCCGAGCCGGCGCCGTTATATACGGCCACACGGCTCGGCTGGTCGTTCCCGCGCAAGCGGGAACCCATGCTGATTGACTGCGGATACTCAGCATGGATTCCCGCCTGCGCGGGAATGACGCCGGATTACTTGCTGTCTTTGACTTCTTTGAAGTCGGCGTCGACCACGTCGTCCTGCGGCTTGGCCTGCTCGGCGCCTGGCTGGGCGCCGGCTTCGGCGCCGCCGCCGGCGGCAGCTTGCTGCGCCTGCATGTCAGCGTACATCTTCTCGCCCAGCTTCTGCGAAGCGGTCGACAGCGACGCCACCTTGGCGTCGATCTCGGCCTTGTCGCCGGCCTTGATCGAACCTTCCAGGTCGGTGATCGCGGCTTCGATCTTTTCCTTCTCGCCCGCTTCCAGCTTGTCGCCGTATTCGGTCAGCGATTTGCGGGTCGAGTGCACCAGCGCGTCGGCCTGGTTGCGCGATTCGGCCAGCTCTTTGACTTTCTTGTCTTCTTCGGCGTTGACTTCGGCATCCTTCACCATCTTCTGGATCTCAGCTTCGGTCAGGCCGGAGTTGGCCTTGATCGTGATCTTGTTTTCCTTGCCGGTGGCCTTGTCTTTCGCGCCGACGTGCAAAATGCCGTTGGCGTCGATGTCGAAGGTCACTTCGATCTGTGGCGTGCCGCGCGATGCCGGCGGGATGCCTTCCAGATTGAATTCGCCCAGGCCCTTGTTGCCGGCCGCGATTTCACGCTCGCCCTGGTAGACCTTGATGGTCACCGCAGGCTGGTTGTCGTCGGCGGTCGAGAACACTTGCGAGAACTTGGTAGGAATCGTGGTGTTCTTGTGGATCATCTTGGTCATCACGCCGCCCAGGGTTTCGATACCCAGCGACAGCGGCGTCACGTCCAGCAGCAGCAAGTCCTTGCGCTCGCCCGACAGCACCGAGCCCTGGATCGCGGCGCCAACGGCGACGGCTTCATCCGGGTTGACGTCCTTGCGCGGGTCCTTGCCGAAGAACTCCTTGACCTTTTCCTGCACCTTGGGCATGCGGGTCATGCCGCCGACCAGGATGATGTCGTCGATGTCCGAAACCTTGACGCCGGCATCCTTGATCGCGGTGCGGCATGGCTCGATGGTCGCGCTGATCAGCTCTTCAACCAGCGATTCCAGCTTGGCGCGGGTCATCTTCAGGGTCAGGTGGACCGGCGCGCCGTTCGCCATGGCGATGTACGGCTCGTTGATTTCGGTCTGCTGCGACGACGACAGTTCGATCTTCGCGCGCTCGGCCGAAGCCTTGATGCGTTGCAGGGCGATCGGATCTTTCTTCAGGTCCAGGCCGTTGATCTTCTTGAACTCTTCGATGATGTAGTCGATGATGCGCTGGTCGAAGTCTTCGCCGCCCAGGAAGGTGTCGCCGTTGGTCGACAGCACTTCGAACTGCTTTTCACCGTCAACGTCGGCGATCTCGATGATCGACACGTCGAAGGTACCGCCGCCCAGGTCATACACAGCGATCTTGCGGTCGCCCTTTTCGGTCTTGTCCAGGCCGAAAGCCAGCGCGGCCGCGGTTGGCTCGTTGATGATGCGCTTGACGTCCAGGCCGGCGATACGGCCGGCATCCTTGGTGGCCTGGCGCTGCGAGTCGTTGAAGTACGCAGGCACGGTGATGACGGCTTCGGTGACTTCTTCACCGAGGTAGTCTTCCGCCGTTTTCTTCATCTTGCGCAGCACTTCGGCCGAGATTTGCGGCGGCGCCAGTTTCTTGTCACGCACGCCGATCCATGCATCGCCGTTGTCGGCTTTCATGATCGAGTAAGGCATCAGGCCGATGTCCTTCTGCACTTCTTTTTCGTCGAACTTGCGGCCGATCAGACGTTTGACGGCGAACAGCGTGTTCTTCGGATTGGTGACGGCCTGGCGTTTTGCCGGCGCGCCGACGAGGATTTCACCATCTTCTTGGTAAGCAATGATCGATGGCGTCGTGCGCGCGCCTTCGGCGTTTTCGATTACCTTTGGCTGACCATTTTCCATGATGGAAACGCAGGAATTCGTGGTTCCCAGATCGATACCGATAATTCTACCCATGATTTTTCTTCCTTATTTGCTAAAGTTCAGATGGTACTAATATGTGGAAATGCTGTATGTTTTCAAGTGCTTAGTTCGAAAAACTTATTCAGTTCGTCGTCGCGGCATTGCCGTGACTTACTTTGCCTGCGCCGCGGTCACGATGGCGGGACGCAGCAGGCGGTCCGCGATCATATAGCCTTTTTGCAGTACGGAAACTACCGTATTGGCTTCCTGGTCCGCCGGCACCACGGCAACCGCCTGGTGCTTGTTCGGGTCCAGCTTCTCGCCCTGGGCCGGCAGTATCTCCAGCAGGCGATTTTTCTCGAAGGCCGACGACAGTTGCTTGAGCGTCATTTCCACGCCTTCCTTCAGCGATTCGATCGATGGCGTTTCGACTTTCAGCGCCATTTCCAGGCTGTCCTTGACCGGCACCATGGCCTCGGCAAAGCTTTCAACGGCGAACTTGTGGGCCTTGGCCACGTCTTCCTGGGCGCGGCGACGGATGTTTTCACCGTCGGCCTTGGCGCGCATGAAGGCGTCGTGCATCTCGGCCAGTTTCGCTTCGGTGGCCGACAGCTGCTCCTCCAGCGTAGGCTGGTCAGGATTCGATGGCGGGGCCGACGCAGCGGCAGCAGCCGCCTCTGGATTAGGTACGGCTTGGTTTTCCTGATCTTGCATCTATAGACTCCTACTATCGTATTTGTTTGACATTACTTTTCTTACTGCACTGGCTGCAAATGGGGCGATAACCTATCTTTTCAAGGGTTATTCTGCCCGTTATTTCATCACCGCCAGCCCGCATCGCCCCACAAGCGGCCTCATGTAACACGCGTTACAAAACTTCGTCTGTGCAGACTCTACTTTTTTGCAGCGCAGCGTCTATGCTGTACTAAAGACAAGCATCGCGGCAGATTTTCCGGGAGCGCCTCACCATGAAGTTGCCACTGATCGCAGCATCCATCCTGGTGTACATCGTCTTGGCGACGGCATGGATATGCTACGCCGACTTTCCCTTCAGCCGGCTATTTTAACAGGCTGGCACTCGTCACCCGCAAGTGCTGATTACGCTGTCCGGGCGCAGTTGCCTGGGGATTGTCTCTTTTCAGTCGGCGGCGCCCAGTTTCAGGGCGGCGGCCCGGCCGATCTCCGCATCTTTCTTGACTTCATCATGCTGGGCCGCGGCCATCTGGGTCGGCCAGCCGATCATGTGCTGCTCGGCAATTTCCGCCATGGCGGCGATCCAGGCCGGCGATTCGTTCAGGCAGGGGATGTAGTGGAATCCGGCGCCTTGGCGGGCGGCGGCCTGCTCGAAGTCGTGCCGCACCTCCATCGAGATTTCTTCCAGCGTTTCCAGGCAATCGCTGGTGAAGCCGGGGCACAGCACGTCCACCCGCTGGACGCCGTCGCGCGCCAGCTGGGCGATGGTGGGCGCCGTGTACGGTTGCAGCCACTCGGCCTTGCCGAAGCGCGACTGGAAGGTGACGACGTATTGATCGGGCGTCAGCTTCAGCGCGGCGGCCAGCAGGCGCGCGGTCTTCAGGCATTCGCAGTGGTAGGGATCGCCCAGCATCAGCGTGCGCTTGGGCACGCCGTGGAAGCTCAGCACCAGCTTGTCCGGGCGGCCGTGGGCGTCCCAGTGCGCCTGCACCGACTGGCGCAATGCGCGGATGTAGCCGTCGTGGTCGTGGTAGTTGCGCACGAAGCGCAGCTCGGGGATGTTGCGCACCTTGCGGTAGTGGTCGAACACGGCGTCGTAGATCGAGCCGGTGGTGGTGCCGGAATACTGCGGATAGGCGGGCAGCACGACGATGCGTTCGACGCCGTCGGCCTTCAGCTTGGCCAGCACCTCGGGCAAGGAAGGCGAGCCGTAGCGCATGGCCATGGCCACGGTCAGGTTCTGGTGGCCGCGTTCGCCGAGCGCGCCGCGCAGCAGCATGGCCTGGGCGGCGGTGTGCACCTTCAGCGGCGAGCCCTCGCGGGTCCAGATCGACGCGTATTTCTTGGCCGACTGGCCTGAGCGGAACGGCAGGATGATCAGGTTGAGAATGAACCACCAGACGGCGCGCGGAATCTCGACCACGCGCGGATCGGACAGGAATTCCTTCAGGTAGCGGCGCACCGCCGAGCGGGTCGGCGCATCGGGCGTGCCCAGGTTGACCAGCACGATGGCGCTACGGCCAACCGTGCCATGCTTATAGGGGGGTTCTTTGAGGAAGGTCATGTAGGCCAATGGCAGCGTGTATAGGACAGCTCGCCATTATAGTTAGCCTGGCCTGGCGATGGTTGGAAATCGGCGCCGGCGGCCGCGCCCGGCTGCGAGTCAAGCAGTCCAGGGATTTATCACCTGAAGGCCGATAGCATTAAATGGTGCGGTATCGCGTGTCGCCACAATAAAGTGCCGCGATTCGGCAATCGCCGCTATTTGACCGTCTGCCAGCGACATGATGCGTCCAGCCATGCGAGCGCGAGCCACCAATAAGGCATAAGCAAGGGCAGCAGCCTGATCGAACGGCAATATCCGCATGCCGAATAATTTGGCCATCAAAGATGTGAGCGCAGCGGAAAGCTATGTCTTGCGCCTGCCGTCCTGAAGAATCTCAATGCCAACCAGGAGCTCCGCCAAGCTGGTTGCGGTCAAATAAAGATTCTCGGCTGGCTGCCGATCTAGCCACGCCTGTACCAATGGGCTGGCGCTCGGCTTCATCGGCTCAGAAACGACGTTTGTATCGAGGATGATCATTCATATTCCGCCGGCTTGATCGGAGTCTGATCACGCGAGATTGCCAACTCGATTCCTCCAAACGACTTTCCGAAGGCCGCCAGTTCCGAACCGATTCTTAAGCGAGGATCGGACAGCAATGCTTTCTCAAGAATGTCAAGCACTTCGGCCTCGGCGCTACGCCCATTCTGCGACGCGCGCGTTTGCAGCGCACGGTGCGTTTCTTCGGGTAAATCGAGAACAGTGATCGCGGTCATATACTCACCTTGAAGCATGTAATGGACATCATAGCGCGTTTTTTAACCGCCAGCCCAAGCCTCGGCTGAGACAGATCAAGAGGCCAGCTTGGTCTGGCGGGACGGCCAATCAGGCATCAGGTCGAGCCTCTTGCTTTGTATTTGTCATTTAAAACGAGTCGAGCCCGCTCAGGAGTCAGGTACTTTGAAAATGGGCGGCCTGCCTCATTAGACATGAATTGAAAATGATGTCCTTCCGGCGTCAGAAGAAAGAGCGTCAAGACATAGCTCACGAGTTCGCCTTCGTCAAAACTGTACGATTCCTCTTGATGAAGAATCTCCGCGGTTTCCCCGTTCAGGAACACAGAACCCGACGAGGCCATACTACGAAAATTCTTGAACTGCGCCATCGCACGAGATTTCGCCTCGACCCGCAGCGGGTGAGTTTCAGACCCGCAAACCTTCCGAATCCACAACCAGATTCGCGTCCATAAGGGTAAAGTCATCGTCGCGCATTCCCTTTTTCAAACGAGAACCTGCGTAGCCAGAGCTCTCGCCGCATCAAGTCGGTGAATTTTCTAGTGCAAATAGTCCGAAATTCAACCGGCAGAAAAAAGACTAACGCTTTGAATCAAATGGTGTCGCAGGTCAAAGCCCCCCGTGACGTGACGCATAAAAAATGTAGTCTTCAATGCACTTCTCTATGGCAACTTTAAACAGCTCATCGCTCCAGTTCTCACGCCCATAGCTCCTCCCGTCTGTCGACGAGTAGTTTCTCCCGTCGTCATTCGTGTAGTTTCCCAAGAATTCAAGTCGGCCTGAAGTTCCTTGTGGACTCAGCGAGATGCTGTGATGTCCACCGTCCTTATACTTGAGAATGATAGAAATTGATCTGTCACTGGAACTCAGGTTGACATTAAAACTTCGCGCCCGCAGACCAGATTCATATGCCTCAGCGAGTGGGCGCAAGCGAAGCAGTACTTCTTGGGCAAACCCATGTGCCTGATCAGCAACCAGCTTTGCATTGGCCTTTTCGGTCTGCTGCTTGTTAAGGCTAGCGTCAACTTTTGCGAAGAAATCGTCGGTACTCATTTAGTCTCTTTCGTTTGCGGTCTAACGGTGCTTGGTGAACGGAAAACCAACTCTCTCAGAAGTATCAAGAAGCCAGCAGTTCGCGGGCGTGCTTGCGGGTGGTGGCGGTGATTTCCAGGCCGCCCAGCATGCGCGCCACTTCCTCGACCCGCGCTTTCGAGTCCAGCACGTCGATGCGCGAGGCGGTCTTGCCGTTTTCCAGCGTGCCCTTGGCCACCTGGAAGTGCTGGCCGGCCTGGCTGGCCACCTGCGGCAGGTGCGTCACGCACAGCACCTGCCGCTGCTGGCCCAGGCGGCGCAGCAGACGGCCCACGACTTCGGCCACGCCGCCGCCGATGCCACTGTCGACCTCGTCGAAGATCAGCGTCGGCGTGGTGGTGGCGTTCGAGGTGATCACCGAGATCGCCAGCGAGATGCGCGCCAGCTCGCCGCCCGAGGCCACCTTGGCCAATGAACGCGGCGCCACGCCGGCATGGCCGGCCACCAGGAACTCGACCTGCTCCAGCCCATGCGCGCCCGGCTCGCCGGCGTTGAGCGCGACCTCGAAACGCCCGCCCGTCATGTTCAGCTCCTGCATCGCCTGGGTGACCGCGTCGCTCAGCTGGCGGGCCGCCTTGGCGCGCGTGCCGGACAGGCGCTGCGCCTGCTCCATGTAGGCGGCCCTGAGCTTTTCCTCCTGCTTGCGCAAGCCTTCGATGTCGCTGGCGTCGGCGATCTGCGCCAGGCGCCCGGCCAGCTTGGCGTGCTCCTCCGGCAGCTGCTCTTCGGTGACGCGGAACTTGCGCGCCGCCGAGTGGATCGCGTCCATCCGCGCCTCCACCTTGCGCAGCCGCTCGGGATCGAGGTCGACCCGGTCCAGGTAGTCGTTGAGCGCATACACCGCTTCCTGCAACTGGATGCGCGCCGGCTCGATCAGGTCGACGATGGCCTGCAAACCGGTGTCGATGCCGGCCAGCTTGCCCAGCTTCTGATTGAGCGACGACAGCTGCGACAGGATCGGATGCTGCTCCGCCTCCGAGATCACCGTCAGCGCCTCCTGCGCGCCCTCCAGCAGGCTGGCGGCGTGCGACAGGCGGCTCTGTTCATTGCTGACCTCCGCCCACTCGCCCGGCTTGACGGCCAGCTTTTCCAGCTCGTTGACCTGCCACTCCAGCCGCTCGCGTTCATACAGCACGTTGGCGGCGTTGGTCTCGAACTCCTCGAGCTGCTTGCCCAGCGCGCGCCAGGCGCGGTAGGCCAGCGTCACCGCCTTGACGTCGCCGCCGGCGCCGGCCTGGCTGTCGAGCAGCACGCGCTGCGCCTCGCTCTTCATCAGCGACTGGTGCGCGTGCTGGCCGTGGATGTCGACCAGCATGTCGCCGATCTCGCGCAGCTGCGCCGCCGTCGCCGCGACGCCGTTGATGTAGGCCTTGCTGCGGCCGGCGTTGTCGATCACGCGGCGCAGCAGCGCGCCGCCCTCCTCGACCGCGAACTCGTTGGCGGCCAGCCAGTCGCGCGCCTGCTCGCTCACCGCGAAATCGGCCGTGATGTCGGCCTTGGCGGCGCCCTCGCGCACCACGCTGGCGTCGCCGCGCCCGCCCAGCGCCAGCGTCAGCGCGTCGATCAGGATCGATTTGCCGGCGCCGGTCTCGCCGGTGAAGACGGTGAAGCCTGCGGAGAATTCCAGTTCGATGGTGTCGACGATGACGAAATCGCGGATGGACAGAGTACGGAGCATGGAGGCCTGGTGAGGTTAATTGAGTTTGCCTTCAACGGAAGGATGTTCATTCCAGTGCAGCTTTTCGCGCAGCGTGTTGTAGTAACTCCAGCCTTCCGGGTGCAGGAAGGTGATCGAGTGCGGCGAACGCTGGATGATGATCCGGTCCTGCGCGGCCAGGCTGGCGAAGGTCTGCATGTCGAAGTTGACCGAGATGTCGCGCCCGCGCACGATCTCGATCACGATCTCGCTCGATTCCGGCAGCACGATGGGACGGTTCGACAGCGCGTGCGGCGCGATCGGCACCAGCACCACGCCGCCCAGGCTGGGATGCAGCAGCGGCCCGCCGGCCGACAGCGCATATGCGGTGGAGCCGGTCGGGGTCGAGATGATCAAGCCGTCGGAGCGCTGGTTGTACATGAAGTGGCCATCGACGTCGACCCGCAGCTCGGCCATGCCGGCGCCGGCGCCGCGCGACACCACGACGTCGTTGACGGCCAGGCCGACGTGGATGGTTTCGCCGTCGCGCACCACGCGCCCTTCGAGCAGGGTGCGGCGCTCGGCCTTGTAGCGGCCGGCCAGGATCTTGGGCAGCACGTCGAGCATGGCGTCGAGCGGGATGTCGGTCATGAAGCCCAGGCGGCCCTGGTTGATGCCGATCAGCGGCACGTCGAACGGCGCCAGCTGGCGCGCGATGCCCAGCATGGTGCCGTCGCCGCCCATGACGATGGCGGCGTCGCAGTGGGCGCCGATTTCGCTGGCGCTCATCATCCGCACGTTGGCCATGCCGAAGCCGAGATGGGCGGCGGTCTGCTCTTCAAACACCGCCGTGTAGCCGTCCTGTTGCAGGAAGTCGACCACGCTGCGCACCGATTCGGCGATGCCGTCGGTGTTCTGGCGCACGACCAGTGCGATGGTTTGATAAACGGCGGGCGTGGCGGTCATAAAAATCTCGGCAAAAGGGTGAGGTCGGCGACACGCAGCAGGGTAACCCATAACGCAGGCTTCTGCTATCACCCGCCCTCCCACAACTGTACATTTAAACAGTATTTTGCGCAGTATAGTGTGCCGGCGGCCAGACTGCAAGGACCTCAGTGGCCGCCGACGCTCATGATCCCGGCCAGCATCGACAGCAGCACCGCCAGGCCGATCGCCATCGAATAGAAGGTCATCAGCGTGCCCCAGCGGAGGAACACGCCCCAGCGGCTGCCGCCGTACACGCGCCGCATGGCCCACGGCAGGTAGCCCAGCAGCCAGCACCACAGCACGAAACCAAGCAAACCGGATGGCACCAGCAGGATCACGCTGTAGATGAAGAAGGCGAAGGCGTTGGTGTGCAGCGCGAACAGCAGGTGCTCGCCGAAGCGCTTGCCCGAGCCCAGGTACAGCACCTTGAGGAACAGCGCGAACACCGGCATCAGGCAGAAGATCGCATACGGCGCGTAATGGTAGAAGCCTTCGGTGAAGACCTTGCCCTTTTCGCCGTTGGGCAGGTCTTCGAAGGCTTGCCATTTGTTTCTCAGCGTCGGCCAGCGGTTGAGGAAATCGCCGTCCTTGTCCATCAGCGTGAAATTGAGGTCATTGCCGCTACTGGCGTTCTTGGCTGCCGCGCTGGTGGTTTGCTCCAGCTTGAAATCCTTTTGCATGTCCTCGATCGCCGCTTCGGCCGCGCTCTTGCCGCGCGCCTCGTCGGCCGTCAGCGGCTTGAGCTTTTCGACCGCAGCCGACTGCACCCTGGCGGCCTGGCGCGCCGCGTCCGCCGCCTTGGCCGCCACCACGGTTTCCGGCTTCTCGTTCGTGCTCGGATCGAAACCGCCGGAGAACTTCATGATCGCGAAGAACAGCAAGCTCAGCGTCAGGTACAGGCGCAGCGGCTGCACGAAGCGCACGCGGCGGCCGCGGATGTATTCCAGGGTCAGCGCGCCGGGGCGGAACAGCAGGCGCATCACCGTGCCCCACAGCCTGCCCTCCAGCGCCACATAATGGCCGACGAACTCGTGCAGGAACTCGCGCGTGCTGGCGTGGTGCAGGATGGCTTCCTGGCCGCAGTTCGAACAATAGTGGCCGCTGACCACCGCCTCGCAGTTGGGGCAATTGGCCGACGGCGCGTGGGCGTCGTGTTCCGAAGTCACAGCAGTGCTCATGCAAACATCCTGATCGATAACAGCGTGGAAAGAGTGACCAAATGATAAACGAGTTCAGAAGATAGTTGTCGGAATTCAATCTAGCGACCGTGGAAAAAACAACTGGTTAAGATGGGTGCACGCATATGCTCAGGAGGTCGCCATGAAAGACGCACACGTCAATACCAGGGCCAAGGTCGAGAACGACGGCGTCAAACGCATGCCGCATGAACGCGACGAAGCACCCGACGCCCAGGACGCCAAGCCGCGCAACGTCATAAAGCAGGCCGCCAGCGACATCGAACGCGGCCTGGTCAACACCGACCTGCACAACCAGCCCGGCGCGGAGCGCACGCGCGCGCCGGCCCCCCGTGCCGGCACCGCCCTGCCGCTGCCCGGCGACAAGCGCGACTGACCCCGCATGCAAGCCGCCCTCGCCGCTTTGATCGCCTTTGCCGCCTTGCTGGCCGCGCCGCTCGCGCTGGCGCAAAGCTACCCGACCGGCTACGGCCCCAATCCGGCCTTGCCGGAACCGGAGCGCTCGCTGATCCCCACCGTCAACGTGGCGCCGGTGGAAGCCTGGCAGGGCCAGGACCGGCCGCGCACCGCGCCCGGCTTCAACGTCACCGCCTACGCGCGCGATCTCGACCATCCACGCTGGCTCTACAAGCTGCCCAACGGCGACGTGCTGGTGGCCGAGACCAACGCCCCGCCCAAGCCGGACGACTACAAGGGCATCAAGGGCGCGATCATGAAGCATGAAATGAAGAAGGCCGGCGCGGCCGGCGCCTCGGCCAACCGCATCACCTTGCTGCGCGGGCTGGACGCCAGCGGCGCGGCGCCAACCCGCAGCGTGTTCCTCCAGGGCTTGAACTCGCCGTTCGGCATGGCGCTGGTCGGCGACCAGCTGTACGTGGCCGATACCGACGCCATCCTGCGCTTCCCCTACCAGGTCGGCGCGATCTCGATCCACACGCCCGGCGTCAAGGTGATGGACCTGCCGGCCGGCAGCATCAACCACCACTGGACCAAGAACGTCGTCGCCAGCCCGGATGGCAAGTACCTGTACGTCACGGTCGGCTCCAACAGCAACGTCGGCGAAAACGGCATCGAGGCGGAAACCGGCCGCGCCGCCATCTGGCAGCTGGAGCTGGCCACCAGCAAGGCGCGCCTGTACGCGAGCGGCCTGCGCAACGCCAACGGCATGGGCTGGGAACCGCAGACCAAAACGCTGTGGACCGCGGTCAACGAGCGCGACGAGCTGGGCAACGATCTGGTGCCGGACTACATGACCTCGGTGCAGGAAGGCGGCTTCTATGGCTGGCCCTACAGCTACTTTGGCCAGCACGTCGACCGCCGCGTCGCGCCGCAGAAGCCGGAACTGGTGGCGACAGCCCTGGTGCCGGATTACGCGCTGGGCGCCCACACCGCCTCGCTGGGGCTGGCGTTCTACGATGCCGCCCTGTTCCCCCGGTCTTACCAGGGCGGCGTGTTCATCGGCCAGCATGGCTCGTGGAACCGCAAACCCCACAGCGGCTACAAGGTGGTGTTCGTGCCTTTCGCCGGCGGCAAGCCGTCCGGCCCGCCGCAAGATTTCCTGTTCGGCTACCTCGACAACGCCGGCAAGGCGCACGGCCGCCCGGTCGGCGTGGCGCTCGACCAGCAAGGCGCGTTGCTGGTGGCGGACGACGTCGGCAACATCATCTGGCGCGTCGCGCCTTCCGCTACCACAACCGCAGGCAAATAAGGAGTCAACATCATGGGCAGCAAACACACGGGTTCGGCAGTATGGAGCGGCGGTCTGAAAGACGGCGGCGGCAAGATTTCCACGCAAAGCGGCGTCATGGACAACGTCCAGTACGGCTTTCACTCGCGCTTTGAAGACGGCCCCGGCACCAATCCGGAGGAATTGATCGGCGCCGCGCACGCGGGCTGCTTCACGATGGCGCTGTCCGGCGTCCTGGCCGAGGCCGGCCTGACGGCGCAAAATCTGAGCACCACGGCCACCGTCACGCTGGACAAGGTGGACGGCAACTTCGCCATCACCGAAGTCCACCTGAACCTGGTGGCCACCATCGCCGGCGCCGACCAGCAGAAATTCGAGGCGGCGGCGCTCAAGGCCAAGGACAACTGTCCCGTGTCCAAACTGCTCAACGCCCACATCACGCTGGACGCGCGGCTCGAGAGCTGAGCACGGTTGCGGCAAAACGCATAGAATTCTGCTTTATCCGTTCCCACGAAAGACTTCCATGCGTATTCTGCACACCATGCTGCGCGTCGGCGACCTCCAGCGCTCGATCGATTTCTACACCAAGGTACTCGGCATGAAGCTGCTGCGCACCAGCGACAATCCCGAGTACCAGTACACGCTGGCCTTCCTCGGCTACGGCGCCAATCCGGAACACGCCGAGCTGGAGCTGACCTACAACTACGGCCAGACCAGCTACGAGCTGGGCACCGCCTACGGCCACATCGCGATCTCGGCCGACGACATCGTCAGCGCCTGCTCCGCCGTCACGGCCAACGGCGGCGCCGTCACGCGCGAGCCCGGCCCGGTCAAGGGCGGCTCGACCGTGATCGCCTTCGTCACCGACCCCGACGGCTACAAGATCGAATTGATCGAACGCAGTTTCGACGGCCAGGGCGCCGGCCTGTAGGCATAAAAATCCAGGTGTGACTACCTTTAGCGCACTTGACTTTGGACAGCGAATTGCAAGACGGTACCTCCTAGTATCAAGCTGATGCTGTGGCTATTTGCCGCAGGTCCCGTCCGCGGCGCGGACGGCTCAATACTTGTAGCTAATGGGAGGAAATATGTCCAAACTCGTCTTGGCCCTCGCAAGCGCCGTGCTTGCGACGCTGCCGCCGTTGTCGGTCGCGGCAACCTATGGTTCGCTGGCAAATTTCGATGTGGTCAACGATACCGGCCTGACCGCGCACGGCTTTGAGATCGAGCTTGAAGGCGTCAGCAGGAGCCAGATCGTCGATGTATTCGGCCTGAACCGCAACTTCGGCACGCCATCGCCGGGCGATGTCGAGCGTTACGGCATACCGGTGGTGAGCGACCTGCTGGGCGCCGGCGCCCAGGTCATCGGCAGCAAAATCAGCTACCTGGCCAGTTTCAACGGCAGCGCCTGGAGCGCGGGCACGCCGTCGGGCACCTTCAGCACGCCCGGCGAGAGCTGCTGGACCTTCGGTAACGTCGGCTACCCCAACGTGCCATGCGACCACTTCGGTGTCAGCACCGTCGGCACGCCGACCCGCACCACCTACGGCTGGCTGGTCGAATCGGGCACGCCGGGCCAGCTGGTCAATGCCGCCACCGCCATTCCGTCGGTCAGCTTCACGCCCCCTCCGGCGCCAGCCGCGCCCGTGGTGGCGGTGATCCAGGCCCAGCGCGTCGATCCGGTGGTGCCGCAAAATAATGCGTTCTGGGTCAAAATCGTCCAGACCACTTTGCCGGACAACGTGGATTTAAATGAACTGATGGGCGGCCACCATCCGTTCGAGAACGCCGGCGTGGCGGCGCTGAATGACAAGACGGAAACGGAAATCGAGTGGCAGGTGCTGCAACCCGGCTTTGTCGACGAAGTGAGCAAATCGATCGACATGAAAGGCGATCCATCGGTGGCGATACGCTTCGAGTTCTTCAAATACAAGGGCAGCTTCGACGACGAGGGCCTGGTCGATCCGAAGACCACCGAGACCCCGCATGGCAACACGCTGAACCAATTCGTGGGCGATTATGTGGGCGAGCAGATCGCCGGCTATAACGCGATGCAGGCAGTGCCGGAACCGGCCAGCTATGCGATGCTGGTGGGTGGACTGGCCGTGCTGGGCTTTTGGCGCCGTCGGGCGCGACGGTCCCGCTGAAGCTCGCAGGGCGCCACTGCGGTAAGGCGGTCAAGCCGCCTCACCATGGCAGCAGGGCTACGCGTCAGTGCACCAGCAAGGCGTTGATCGGCGCCAGGTCGTCTTCCTTCAGCGAACCGGCGGCCGACTTCAGGCGCAGGCCGTTCATGATGGTGTCGTAACGGGCCTTGGCCAGGTCTTTCTGGGTCGAGTACAGCAGCTTCTGGGCGTTCAGCACGTCGATGTTGATGCGCACGCCGACCTGGTAGCCCAGCTTGTTCGAATCGAGCGACGACTTGCTCGACACTTCGGCCGCTTCCAGCGCCTTGACTTGCGCCAGGCCGCTGTTCATGCCCAGGTAGGCCGAACGGGCGTTCTGCGAGGCGGCGCGCTTGGTCGCTTCCAGGTCGTTGCGGGCCTTGTCTTCCAGCGCGATGGTTTCGCGCACCTTGCTGGTGACGGCGAAGCCGCTGAAGATCGGCACGTTCCAGCTGACGCCGATGGCGTTGTTGTTGGAACGCTGGACGCCGGTGGTGGTCTGGTGCGTGGAGCTGGCGATCAGGTTGGCGGTCGGCATGTGGCCCGCGCGGTTGCGCTCGATCTCGCGCTTGGCGATTTCCACGTTCAGCTTGGCTGCCACCACGGCGTAGTTCTGGCTCTCGGCCGAGCTGACCCACGGTTCCACCGCGGCCGGCGACGGCGCGTTGATGGCCACGCCGGTGCGCAGCGGCGCCAGGGTGCCCGGCGCCTGGCCGATGATCACCTGCAGCGCGGTGCGCTTGTTCTCCAGGTCGTTGACGGCGGCAAATTCCTGCGCCACCACCAGGTCGTAGGCGGCCTGCGCCTCGTGGGTGTCGGTGATGGTCTGGGTGCCGACTTCGAAGTTGCGCTTGGCCGAGGCCAGCTGTTCGGTGGTCGCCACTTTCTGCGCCTGGGTCGAGGTCAGGTTGTCCTGCGCCGTCAGCACGTCGAAATACGCTTGCGCCACGCGGGTGATCAGGTCTTGCTGGGCCTGGGCGAAGGTGGCTTCGGCGGTGGCTTGCGCCAGCTTGCTCTGCTGGTAAGTCTGCCAGTTGGCCCAGTTGAACAGCGGCTGGCTCAGTTGCACCGAGTAGGAGTTGCTGTGGCTGTCGACGTCGTTCTTGGTCATGATGCCCAGGAAATTGGGCGTGGTCTGGTCGCCGGAGTTGCGCGTGTTGCTGCCGCTGGCCGAAATGCTCGGCAGCAGGCCGGAGCGCCCCTGGGTGATCCGTTCCTGGCCGGCGGTCAGCGACGAGCGGGCGCTGGCGTACGTGGCGTCATTGGCCAGCGCTTGCTGATATATCTGGATCAGGTCGGCCGCCTGTGCGTTGAGCGTCAAGAAGGCGCTGGTGATCAGCACGGCGATAAGGGGTCTCTGCATTGCATTCTCCGTTGGAGTCATCAAAAAGTTGATCAAATCAAAAACACACTACCTGAGCGCCGCGCTCGTTACTCGCGCCGCGGCGCTTAATACTTGGCCATCGTGCTGTCGACTTGCAGCGCCCAGGCGTGGATGCCGCCGGTCAGGTTGACCATCTTGCCGAAGCCGTTATGCTCCAGGAAGGCGGCCACCTGCAGGCTGCGCGCGCCGTGATGGCAGATGCAGACGATGGCCGCATCCTCATCCAGGTCGTCGATGCGCGCCGGTATGGTATTCATCGGGATCTGCACCGAGCCGTCGATGCGGCAGGTTTCAAACTCCCAGTTTTCGCGCACGTCCAGCAACATCGGGCTGGGCCGTGCATCGTCCGCCAGCCAGTCGGCCAGTTCCAGAGCGGTGATCTGCTGCATGCTGGTCCGCCCGGCTTAAAACTTGAACTGCGACGGCTGCGTGGCCGAGGCCAGCGCTTTGACGTCGGTCTCGAACAGCGTGCGGGTGTCGTAGCCGGCTTCGCCGGTACGGGTGATCAGCTGCGCCTTCATCGCCGGCGACTGGCCGATGATGGCCGCCAAACGGCCGCCCACTTTCAATTGTTGCAACAACGCCGGCGGCAGCTCCGGCAGCGAGCCGGTCACCACGATCACGTCGAACGGCGCGCCGTTGCTCCAGCCCTGGGCGCCGTTGCCCAGTTCCACGGTCACATTGGTGACGCCGTTGTCGGCCAAATTCTTTTCCGCCAGCGCCTTGAGCTCCGGCGACACTTCCACCGCCGTCACGTGGCGGCCCTTGTGCGCCAGCAGCGCCGCCAGGTAGCCGGAGCCGACGCCGATTTCCAGCACGCTCTCATGCTTCTTGACGTTGACGTCCTGCAGCAGACGCGCTTCCACCTTGGGGTTGAGCATGGAAACGCCGCCCGGCAGCGGGATTTCGGTATCCGCGAACGCCAGCGCCTTGTGCGCGGCCGGCACGAAATTCTCGCGTTTCACCACCATCAGCAGATCCAGCACACTCGTGTCGAGGACGTCCCAAGGGCGGATTTGCTGTTCGATCATGTTGAAGCGGGCTTGTTCGATATTCATCTTATGACTCTGGTCGGATTAAATAATCCGTCATTTTATCGTTGAACTGGCATCGAGGCACATATTAACGATATGACGGCGGGTTCGCGGGAAATTGCGACAGTCTGCAGTTTAAGGGGGTTGAACCTACCAAAATGGCAAGTTGGACGCAAATCGCGGGCTGGGCGGCTCACGGCTGGGGCGCTTCCAGGCCGCGCAGCGTGACGTCGATCAGCGTGTTCATGAACGCTTGCGGGTCGATCGCCGGCATCTCGCAGGTGGGCATGAAGGAATGGGTCCACATCATCAGCATCAGCACCGGGGCCACCAGCACCGGCGTCATCACGGCCGGATCGACCGGGCGGAACTCGCCGCGCGCGATGCCGCGCACCAGTACGCTGGCGATCAGGCCGTTGCCGCGGGCGACCACGTCCTCGTTGTAGAACTGCGCCAGTTCGGGGAAATTATTGCCTTCGGCGAGCATCAGCTTGGTGATGCCGGCCAGGTGGGTGGAACAGATCTGGTTCCACCACTTCATCAGGATGGCGCGCAGCAGCTCGGCGCTGGGGCCGTCGAACACGGCCGCTTCCTGCTCGGCCTCGCCGATGGCGTGCACGATGTTCTCGCGCACCACGGCCTTGAACAGTTCTTCCTTGTTGGCGAAATACAGGTACAGCGTGCCCTTGGACACGCCGGCGCGCTTGGCCACGTCCTCCAGGCGCGTGCCGGCATAGCCGCGCTCGACGAACTGGTCCAGCGCCGCCGCCAGCAATTCCTGCGGCCGCGCATCCTTGCGCCGCTCCCAGCGTGGCTTGGTATCTTGAGGGGCTTGCATGGGTGTACCCAATTTAACTTACTTATAAGTCATTAATATAAGCGCAAGGATGTCCAGCGTCAAGCAGGCTTGCGCTTCCCGGCGGCAAAAAGGGCGCCACAAACGCGCGTATAATGGCCGCGAGAGCAATAAGTTCTTGACGCCACACCAGAGGATTCCCCCGGAATGAAAATGCTTCGCTTGCTGCTGTGGGTGGGGCTGATGTGCGTATCGGCCGGCGGGCGCGCGGCCGCCATGGTCACCTGCGTCACCGAGGAAAATCGCCCGGTCAATTTTTGGGAAAACGGCAAGGTCACCGGCTTCAGCACCGAGGTCGTCGAAGCCGTCCTCAAGGAAATCGATGTGCAGGCCGACTTCCAGATCATGCCCTGGGCGCGGGCCTATGCGACGGCCTTGCACAAGGAAAACGTGCTGATCTTCTCGATCATGCGGATACCCGAGCGCGAGCACCTGTTCAAATGGGTCGGCGTGGTCTCCCCGCCCGACGGTTCCTATCTGTACGCGCTGCGCGGACGCAATCTCAAACTCGACAAGCTCGACGATGCGCTGCGCTACAATATCGCCACCATCAACGGCGATGCGCGCGAGCAATACCTGGAGTCGAAAGGCTTCGTCAAGGGCCGTCAGTTGCACGGCAACGCCCAGCCCAAGACCAACTACGACAAACTCAAGCTGGGACGCGTCGATCTGTGGGCCATGAGCGAAATAGTGGCCACCGACATCGTACGGCGCGATGGCGGCGATCCGTCCCAAATGCTGGTGCGGGCGCTGCAGTTGACCGAATTAGGCAGTGGCGGCAGCTACATGGCGTTCGGGCCGAAGACTGACGACCTTTTGGTCGAGCGTTTTCGCAAGGGCCTGGAGGCGATCAAGGCCAACGGCACGTTCACAGCGCTACAAAAGAAATGGTTCCAGCCAGGTGGATGAAGCCCGTTTTGATCCAGATCAAAGGTTTTTTGAATCGCAATTCATAATATCGATTACAGAAACAACCTTTAACGGAGATCAAAATGAACCGGTTTATTCCTAAAATTTCACTGCTGGTGATGACTGCGCTGCTAGCCACGAGCGCCTACGCAGCCAACGAGCGGGCCAGTGCGGACGATTGCGTCGCGCTGGTCAAGAAAGCCGTTGCCTACGTGAAGGCGAACGGGAAAGACAAGGCGTTTGCCGAATTCAACAATCCGAAAGGCCAGTTCATCGACCGCAACTTGTATATCTTTGTCTACGATTTAAATGGTGTCAATTTGGCCATCGGTAACGGCAACGCATCGAAGATGGTTGGTAAAAACCTGCTGGATATGCGCGACGCGGAAGGTACCTACATCATCAAGGGCTTCATCCAGACCGTCAAAACCAAGAACCAGGGATGGTTCGACTACAAATGGCCCAACCCGGTCACCAACGCCATCGAAGAGAAATCGAGCTACATCGAAAAAGTGGACGACTATATGGTGGGCGCCGGGATATACAAATAGCCCTCTGGCGACCCAGCAGGCGGGCGGTCTCCAGATCGCGCTCCGTGTTCCTCTTTATTCGACGGCATCCGGCCAGTGCCGCCCCAGATCTGGCTGTGCTGCATGGCCAGCGGCCAGAAATACCGAATCGTCGAGAACGTGTCGCCGTTGACCGAGGCCGAGTTGGTGAAGCCGGCGGCAGCACGCCGCGCATCCCGACCTGGCCGCTGTTCGCGGAACGCTTTGTCTGCCTGGTGCGCAAAGGCCATCCGCTGGCGAAAAAGATGATGACGCTGGCGCGTTTTGTCAGCTGCCAGCACCCGCTGGTGTCGCCGGAGGGCGATGGCGTCGGCCATGTCGACGTCAAGCTGGCGCAATTGCCGGCGCCGGTGCCCTTCGGGCTGCACTGGCACCGCCGCAACGACGCCCATCCGGCCCAGCGCTGGCTGCGCGAGCAGGTCGCGCTGGTGTGCCGCGAGCTGTATGGCATCGGCGCCGCACAGTAAGCGGCGCCGCCAAATTGGGCTACACTGTCGGTCACATCTTTCTGCGTCCGCTTCCATGCCCGAGAAGAACCTGCCTGAACTGATCACCCTGAAGCGCCTGATCGACGAAGGCGGGCGGCATCTGGAGGTCGGCACCTCCTGCACCGTGGCGATGGACGGCCGCCAGTTCCCGGTCTACACCATCGCCTTGGGCAACCCCAGCCCGGACGTGCCGGCGCTGGGCTTCTTCGGCGGCATCCACGGGCTGGAACGCATCGGCACCCAGGTCATCCTGTCGTTCATGGAAAGCCTGCTGGCGCGGCTGCGCTGGGACAGCACGCTGCACCAGCAGCTCGAATCGATGCGGCTGGTGTTCATGCCGCTGGTGAATCCGGGCGGCATGTGGCAGGCCACGCGCTGCAATCCGCAGGGCGTGGACCTGATGCGCAACGCGCCGCTGAGCGCGGTCGACAAAGTGCCGTTCATGCTGGGTGGCCAGCGCTACAGCCATCACCTGCCGTGGTACCGCGGCAAGGCCGGCGCGCCGATGGAGGCGGAAAGCCAGGCCGTGTGCGAGCTGGTCGAGCGCGAACTGCTGTCGCGCCAGTTCAGCATGGCGCTCGACTGCCACTCCGGCTTCGGCCTGCGCGACCGCATCTGGTTCCCGCACGCCCACACCACGGCGCCGATCCCGCACCTGGCCGACATCGGCGCGCTGGAGCAGTTGTTCAGCCAGAGCTACCCGAACCACAACTACGTATTCGAACCGCAGAGCCGCCAGTACCGCACCCACGGCGACCTGTGGGACTACCTGTACCTGAACGGCACCAGCTACAACGACCGCGTGTTCCTGCCGCTGACGCTGGAGATGGGCTCGTGGCTATGGGTGAAGAAAAACCCGCGCCAGATCTTCGACCGCATCGCCATCTTCAACCCGACCGCCAAGCACCGCCTGCAACGGGTGCTGCGGCGCCACCTGATCTGGTTCGACTTCCTGATGCGCGCGGCCAACAGCCACGGGCGCTGGATGCCGGAAGGGATGGCGCGCAAGGTCCAGCACCGGCGCGCGCTGGCGCAGTGGTACGACGCATGAGCAACTGGGTGCTGCTGCGCGGCCTGATGCGCGAACAGCGCCACTGGGGACGCTTCCCCGGCCAGCTGGCCGCCGCGCTGCCGGACGCCGCCATCGTCACGCCCGACCTGCCCGGCAACGGCGAGCGCCACGCCCTGCGCAGCGTCACGCAGGTGGCGCAGATGGTGGACTACTGCCGCCGCGACCTGCAGGCGCGCGGCATCGAACCGCCCTACTCGCTGCTGGCGCTATCCTTGGGCGGCATGGCGGCGGCGGAGTGGTGCAGCCGCTATCCCGGCGAAGTGGAGCGCTGCGTGCTGATCAACACCAGCATGCGGCCGTACAGCCGCTTCCACCAGCGGCTGCGCTGGCAGAACTATCCGTCCATCGTCGGGCTGATGCTGCGCGGCGGCGTCGAACGGCAGGAGCGCCTGATCCTGCGCCTGACCAGCCGCACCGGCGACGCCGCCGAACGCGAACAACTGCTGCGACGCTGGCTGGGCTACCAGCGCGAATTCCCCGTCACGCGCGCCAACGCGCTGCGCCAGCTGTGGTCCGCCGCCCGCTTCCGCGCGCCGGCCACGCGGCCGGCCGTGCCGCTGCTGGTCCTGGCCGGCGCCGGCGACCAGCTGGTCGACCACCGCTGCTCGCTGCGGCTGGCGCAGGCGTGGCAGGCGCCGCTGCTGGTGCACCCGAGCGCAGGCCACGACCTGCCGCTGGACGACGGCCCGTGGGTGGCGGCGTCGATCGCGAAATGGCTGGCCGAAGAAAAAGGGGCGTAAAATACCGCCCCTATGAACAATTCCCCGCCCACCCTGGACTGTCGTCCCAACTGCGGCGCCTGCTGCACGGCGCCCTCGATCACCAGCCCCATCCCCGGCATGCCCGACGGCAAGCCGGCGGGCGTGCGCTGCGTCCAGCTGGCCGACGACAACCGCTGCAAGATCTTCGGCCGTCCCGAACGGCCGGCCTTCTGCGGCGGCCTGCAGCCGTCGGCCGAGATGTGCGGCGCCAGCCGCGAATCGGCCATGCTGTGGCTGGCCGACCTGGAGCGCGCCACCGCGCCCGCCTAAGGCTTGCGCATCAAGGCTTGCGCATCAAGGCTTGCGCATCAAGGCTTGACATAGCTGTAGTTCAGCGAATACGCGCCGCCGGTGGAGCTGGTGGCCACCGCATAATAGTAGCCGGCGGCGGCGTTGTAGGAGATCGACGGACTCGCCGACGCCCCCGCGCTGGCCGCCACTTGCGCCCACCCGTTCGCGCCGTACTGATACAGATAGAGCTGGTAGCTGGTGCCCACCTTGCCGGTCAACCGCAAGCTGATGTTGCCGGCCGCCGCCTGTATCCAGCCTGGATTCACATTGGGCACGTTGACGCTGCCGCCGGCCGGAACGGTGCCGGTCTGCGTCACGCCGGCGCCGCCGCTGTACTGCGTGAACACCTTGCGCGCCGCGCCCTCGTTGACCGCGTGCCACGGATAGCCCAGCGTGCGCATGCGCGAGTTTTCAGTCGGACGGTATTTGCCGCTGGTGCAGTACTGCGCGCCCTGGAACACCCCCACGGTGCCGTTCGGATAGACACCGGCGCTGGTCGGCACCGGCGTGCCGGCCGAAATCAGGCCGCGCCACTTGACGCTGCGGGTGGCGTTCATCGTCACATCGGGCTCGCCCGGCTCGCCGTCCAGGCTGCAGGTGCCGTAGTCGTATTCGTCCGCCAGCTTGAACGCGGTGTGGCCGATCTCGTGCAGCGCGACCTCGATCGCCTGCGGCGCCATCGACAGCGTGGCAACGTCGCCGCCGGAGCCGCCGTAGCGCGTGGAGTTGGCGACCACGATGATCACGTCGCGCTCGTCCGGCGCCAGCACCGAACCGACGATATCGTGCACCTTGTCCGTATCCACGCACAGCAGCCGGTCGATGTTGTAGCAGTTGAAGGCGGCGTCCATCGCGGTGTCGCGGTAGATGCCCTTGTCCGGTTCGTCCACGCCGGACTGGTTGCTGGCCATGTCCACCCGCCGCACGTTCATGTTGGCGCGGTTGGCGGCGAACAGCGGATCGTCCAGGAAACCGTCGATGACCTTCTGCGCATCCGTGTGCCACTTGCCCATTTCGGCGGCGGTGTAGCCGTCGCCGACGAACACGTAGTCCATGCGCGCGGCGGCCGGGCCGGTATTGACGATGGTGGTCGCGCTGGCGGCCGGCGCCAGCGCGGCGGCGCGCGCGGTGCGCGACGTGGCGGCCAGCCTGGCCAGCGTGGCGCGGTCGAAGCGCGCCAGCGGCGCGCTGGCGGCGGCGGCACTCATGCCCTTGCCGCCGCTGGCCTGCACCGGCAACACCTCGACGCTGGCGGTGGCGCGGTCGAACGGCAGCGATACTTCAAACGAGCCGCTCGCCTGGCGCACGGTTTCGGCAATGTCGATGGCGCCGGTTTTCGGATTGAACACCTCGACGTGGCGCTGCTGGCCGGCGGCCACGGTGACTTCATGCAGGATGACGCCCTGCGCATCGCGCGCGACCACGCGCCATTGCGCGCCCGGCGCCTGGTTGCGCAGGTCCGGCGTCAAGGCGAAGGCGCCGATCTGCGCGTGGCGGGCGCTGAACACCGGTCCGCTGCGGCCGTCGGCGTAGCTCAGGCGCAGCGAGATATTGTCGGCGCTGGCGGCGCCGGCGGCCAGCAGCGCTGCCAGCGCCGCCGTGATGCGTAGGTAGGTCATGGTGTCTCCGTATTTTTTTGGTGGAGCACCGATTGTCACGCCGTCGCCGGCGGCGCAGATGTGCAATGCGGCGCAACTTGCACAAACCTGCTGCCATCGTCGCCGGCTGTTGCGCTGCCGCTGCGCTGCATCAACGCAACATCACCAGCTGCGCCAGCATGCGCATCAATTCCGCTGAAAATTTTGGCGCCGGCGCCGGGCACGGGATGGCCGGTTTGCAGTTGCACGGCGGCGGGACGGGGTGGGTCTGGGACATGGCAACCTCCTGTTGAATGTGGCGCCGATATCGATAAATCCTTACTCATGGAGTTTTATCAGCGCATGAGGTATATTTTCCTCTCTGCCGCAGCTGTGATCAAACGAGTAATTTTCGATCAATGAATAAGAATAACTTAGCCTAAGCCCGACATGAACAAACCGCTGCGCTCGCTTTCCGGCCTGATCGACTTCGACTGCGCCGCCCGCTGGGGCAGCTTCAAGCTGGCCGCGCAGGAGCTGCACAAGACCCCGGCGGCAATCAGCATCCAGGTCAAGCAGCTGGAAGCGACGCTGGGGTTTGAGTTGTTCACACGCCACCCGCGCCATATCACGCTGACCGACAAGGGACAGGAACTGGCGGCGGCCGTGGCCCACACGCTGGGCGAGCTGCGCGCCAAGGTGGCCGCGCTGCAGGACGGCGACGAGGAAAAGATACTGCGCATTTCCACCACCCATTCGCTGGCGATCAAGTGGCTGGTGCCGCGCATTCACCGCTTCACCAAGCTGTACCCGGAGCTGGACATCCGCATCGATTCCAGCGACCGCCTGGCCGACCTGGAAGACGGCAGCACCGACGCCGCGCTGCGCTTCCATCCGATCGAGGACGGCGATCCCGAACTGCTGTTCCGCGAACGGCTGGTGGCGGTCTACAGCCCGTCGCTGCTGGCGCCCGGCCAGGCGGAGCTGACGCTGGCCGACCTGCAGCGCTTCCCGCTGCTGCATGAGCACAGCAACGAGGAATGGATACAACTGCTGCGCAAGAACAATGCGCTGAAAGGGAGCTACGACTTCTCCCGCAGCTACAGCAACTTCGCCGTGCTGGCGCAGGCGGCGCTGGCGGGACAGGGCATCAGTCTCGTTTCGTATGCGATCGCCTACGAAGACCTGTGCAGCGGCGCCTTGAAGCGGATCGCCTGTTTCAGCGCGCCGTACCAGCGCGGCTACCGGCTGGTGGTCGGCCGCGGCAAGGAAGGCATGACCAAGATCGCACGCCTGCGCGCCTGGCTCAAGGACGAGATCGACCAGATGCAACGCTCGCTGGATTGACGGCGAAGCCAGATTGATCTACCTTGAATGCACCTCAACCGGCGCGCCTATGAATTCATTGGTCAGATTCCTCGCACTTTCCCTGCTGGCGACGCCGGCAACGGCCGCGCCTGCAGGCCATGGCGGCAGGCAGGAACTGCGCTATGTGCAGAAGAGCGAAGAGCGCCCCTCTCCCGACAAATCTGAACTGAACCACTTCCAGGAAGCACTGGGCACGGCGCTGGCGCGGCAGATGGGGCGGCCGGTGCGCTTCATCTCCCTCCCGCGCAAGCGCATGGTGGCCGCCCTGGAAGGCGGCGAAGGCGACATCCTGTGCGGCTACGTGCCGGCCTGGGTCAAGGGCGATGTGTATTGGAGCCGGCCCTTCATCCCCACCTCGGAAGTGCTGGTGTCGTCGAACCGGGTGCCGGCGCCGCGCACATTGGATGAATTGAAAGGCAAGCGCATAGGCACGCTGCTGGGCTTCCGCTACCCCGAGGTCGAGCAGCGCCTGGGGACGGATTTCGTGCGCGACGACGCGCCCTCCTCCGATCTCACGCTGCTCAAGTGGCAGGCCGGCCGCTACGACTATTTTCTGGCCGCCCGCACCATGATCGACAGCCAGGCAGCCAAAGGCGCGCTGCCGGCTGGTTATCATCTGCTGGTGATCAACCAATACCAGTCGATGTGCGCCGTGGCCAAGCGGGGCTACGCCGGCATCGAAGAAGTCAACACCGCCATCGACGCCATCGAAAAAAGCGGCGAACTGGCGCGGCTGCTGCGCCTGCGCTAGCGCAGCAGGCACGGACGCCAGGCGGCGAAGCTCCAGCCGGGTATCAGAAACTGCATCGGCAGGGCAAACGCATGGATCGCGGTGCTTTTTGGGTTGATCGTATCGCAAACTCACTTAAGATAGCGATATTGCTTCGACCTTGCTTTCCCACTCTCTCTCGCGAACAACATGGACACCACGGCGGCGCAGCACAACAGCGAAGGCCTGACAGCTGCGCAGGTAGCGGAAAAACTGCGCGCCGACGGCCCGAACGAGCTTCCCACCTCGCGCCCGCAGAGCGCCTGGCGCCTGTTGCTGGACGTGGTTGCCGAACCGATGTTCCTGCTGCTGGTCGCCTGCGGCGCCATTTACCTGGTGCTGGGCGACCGCAACGAAGCGCTGATGCTGCTGGCCTTTGTCGGCATCGTCATCGGCATGACCTATTTCCAGCAACGGCGCACCGAGCGCTCGCTGAACGCCCTGCGCGACCTGTCCTCCCCGCGCGCGCTGGTGATACGGGACGGCAAGCAAGAGCGCATCGCCGGCCGCGAGCTGGTGGCCGGCGACCTGGTGCTGCTGGCCGAGGGCGACCGCGTTCCCGCCGATATCGAGCTGCTCACCGCATCGAACCTGACCGTCGACGAATCCATGCTGACGGGAGAATCCGTGCCGGTGACCAAGCATGGCGCCGACGCGCTCGACGCCGGGGAACGCCGCTTGTATTCCGGCACGCTGATCACCCAGGGAACGGCGAGCGGCCTGGTGGTCGCCACCGGGCCGAACAGCGCGCTGGGGCGCATCGGCGCCTCGCTGGCCGCGACGGGCGCCCAACTGACGCCGATCCAGCTGGAAACGCGACGCGTGGTCAAGGTCGTCGCCAGCGGCGGTTTGTGCCTGGCCGCCGGCCTGGCGCTGGCCTACTGGTGGCAGCGCGGCGACTGGCTGCAGGGCCTGCTGGCCGGACTGACCCTGGCGATGGCCATCCTGCCCGAGGAATTGCCGGTCATCCTGACGCTGTTTCTCGGCCTGGGCGCGTGGCGCCTGGGGCGCGAACAAGTGCTGGCGCGCAGCATCCCGGCGATCGAGCTGCTGGGCGCGACCACCATCCTCTGCGTCGACAAGACCGGCACCCTCACCGTCAACCGCATGGCGCTGGTCCGGCTGTGGTCGGAACAGGCGGACTATGACTGCCAGGCGCCAGGCGCCGCCGCCTTGCAGGAGGAGCTGCACGGCCTGCTGGAATATGCCGTGCTGGCCAGCCATCGGCAGGCGTTCGATCCGATGGAGTCCGCCATCGGCCAGGCCGGCGCCCGGCTGCTGGCCAACACCGAACACCTGCATTCGGACTGGGCGCTGATCGACGACTACCCGCTGTCGCGGCAGATGCTGGCGATGTCGCGCGTCTGGCAGTCGCCGGACCGTTCGGAATACCTGATCGCCGCCAAGGGCGCGCCGGAAGCCATCGTCGATCTGTGCCACCTGCAACCGGCGCGCGCGGCCGCCATCGCGGCGCAGGTCGCGGCCATGGCCAATGACGGCCTGCGCGTGATCGGCGTCGCCAGCGCCATCTTCCCGGCGGCCAGCCTGCCGGACAACCAGCATGTGTTCGAATTTGTCTTCCTCGGCCTGGTCGCCTTGCAAGACCCGTTGCGGCCGGAAGTCCCGCAGGCGGTGGCGCAATGCCACGCGGCCGGCATGCGGGTGGTGATGATTACCGGCGACCATCCCGCCACCGCGCTGGCGATCGCGCGCCAGGCCGGCATCACCGGCGCCCAGGGCGGCCTGCTGTCGGGCGTCGATCTGGCGGAAATGGACGACGCGACGCTGCAGCTGCGGCTGAAGGACACCGACGTCTTTTGCCGCATCGCGCCGGAACAGAAGCTGCGCCTGGTGCAGGCGTTCCGCCACGGCGGCGAGGTGGTCGCCATGACCGGCGACGGCGTCAACGACGCGCCGGCGCTGAAGGCGGCCAGCATCGGCGTGGCGATGGGCGCGCGCGGCACCGACGTCGCGCGCGAGGCGGCCGCGCTGGTGCTGCTCAAGGACGACTTCTCGTCGCTGCTGCTGGCGGTCCGGCACGGCCGCCGCCTGTTCACCAATCTGCGCAAGGCCATCGTGTTCATCGTCGCGGTGCACGTGCCCATCGTCGGCCTGTCGATCCTGCCGGTGCTGCTGGGCTGGCCGATGCTGCTGATGCCGGTGCATATCCTGTTCCTGCAAATGGTGATCGACCCCGCCTGCTCGATCGTGTTCGAGGCCGAGCCGATCGAAGCGGGCGCCATGACCAGCAAGCCGCGCCGGCCGGACATGCATCTGTTCGACCGCCAAATCCTGGTGCGCGGCCTGCTGCAGGGAGGCGGCCTGCTGGCCATGCTGATCGGCTTTTACCTGGCCGTCAAATGGTCGGGCCAGTCCGACGACATGGCGCGCACCACGACCTTCCTGACCTTGGTCTTGTCCAACCTGGGGCTGATCCATTCCAACCGCAGCTGGTCGCAGACCTCATGGCAATGGCGGCCGGCGTCGGGCCGGCCGTTCGCCTGGATCGGCCTGGCGACCACGCTGTTGCTGGCGGCCGTGCTGTGCCTGGACACCATCCGCGCGCTGTTCGCTTTTTCACGGCCTGGACTGGGACTGCTGCTGGCGTGCGGCGTGGCGACGGCGTTGAGCATCGCCTGGTTTGAACTCATCAAGCACTGGTCTGCGCGTGCATAGTTTCACTCCGCCTTGACCGTCAGGCGCTTGATGGCGCGGTTTTTACCGTAAGTGGCCGACACCAGCAGCGCCTTGCCGCAGCGGGTGCGGTACAGATAGCTGCGCTCTTCGCCGTCGACCGTGCGTTGCAGCAGCTCCAGCGGCGGCGCGGCCCGGGCCGGGCAGGCGCGCAGCAACGCCGCCCCCTCGGCCGCCGGATCGAGCGCCATGTTCGCCACGGCGGCGGCCACCTGCCGCGTCACCTCCGGCTCCACATCCTCGATCGGCTTGGGCGCCTGCGCCATCGCGCAGCCGGACGCCAGCGCGACCGGCAACAGCAGGGAAAACAGCCTGGACATAAGCGACCTTTCGTGGGTGGTTAGCGGTCCATCTTAGCGCCGCGCGCGCGGCACCGCCATGTCTCATTTTTAACAGAATCCGGAAAACTGTCTAAAAACGCCCGATTTTACAAATGGCAAAAAGGCGTGGATATACTCGTTTGGCACCCACAAGGCTCGCATACCGAATAAACCAAAACCTATAGGAGTTCATGCAGCATGCGCCAATTCGCCCGTCCCCTGATTGCATCCCTGATCGTCCTGGCTTACGCGGGTTCCGCGCACGCCGGCAGCTATTCCGTCGACAACCTGACGCTGTACTCGAGCACCACCGCCACCACGGCCGAAGACGCGCTGCGCCAGAACGCGGCCCGCTTCGGCCTGCCGGCATCGCTGAACAACCTGGGACTGGTGAAGGTGCAGGAATCGCTCACCGGCAAGCACTACCACTACCAGCAGATGCTGCGCGGCCTGCCGGTGGACCGGGCCGAGATCATCGTCTCCATCAGCAAGAGCGGCCAGCTGCAAAAGATCTTCAACGAAACCCGCCACATCTCCGACAAGGTCGACGCCAGCGCCGTCAACCAGCTGTACAACCAGGCCCAGATCAGCGAAGACCAGGCGCTCGACAAGGCCTGGACCAATATGAAGGTACAGCATCCGCTGGTGGCCGCCCCGTCCTCCGAACTGGTGTGGGTCACCACCAAGGATGGGGTGCAACTGGCGCGCAAGGTGCGCATCGAAGCGCAAATGCCGACCGGCGGCTTCGTGCAATTCCTCAACGCGCATGACGGCGCCGTCATCGGCTCCTACTCCACCTCGCTGCCGCGCCGCGGCAAGCGCACGCTGGACGCCCGCGCCGAGCTGGCCGGCCCCGTGCTGGACCGCCACGCCGCCACCAAGGCGCTCAGCGACAGCCAGGGTTCGCGCACGCGCACCGTGCAAGGCGGCGCCGTGGCCGCCGCCACGCCGTCCGGCATCAACGGTTCCGGCTACGCCTTCGATCCCGATCCGCGCACGGCGCTCAACACCGGCGCGCTGACCGACACCTCGGCCGCCTCCGCCTTCGACGCCGCCTACTCGACCAAGACCCTGCGCGACCTGACGGTGAGCGGCGGCGTCTACAAGCTGAGCGGCCCGTTCGTCAACATCAAGAACATCGAATCCCCGGCCACCGCGCCCAGCACCACCAGCAACGGCGTGTGGACGGCCAAGCGCGGCAACAACGGCTTCGACGACACCAACGTCTACTTCCACCTGGACCAGAGCCAGCGCTACATCCAGTCGCTGGGCTTCACCGGCGCCAAGTCCATCATCAACCGTCCGCTGGACGTCGACACCGACGGCGTCAACGGCGACGACAACTCGCACTACAGCGGCGGCGCGGCCGGCTCCGACTACCTGGCCTTCGGCCACGGCTGCGTGAACGACAGCGAAGACGCCGACGTGATCCTGCACGAATACGGCCACGGCATCCAGGCCAATATCGACAGCAACTGGACCGGCGGCGACACCGGTGCCATGGGCGAAGGCTTCGGCGACTACTGGGCCGCGTCCTACTCGTACAGCACCCCGAACGGCAAGATCTACCACCCCGAGTGGGCCTTCAGCTGGGACGGCCACGGCGCCTGCTGGGACGGCCGCATGCTCAACCGCACCGACGCCAAGTACAACGCCGGCAAGACCTATGCCGCGCACCAGTCGGTGACCGAGGGCGGCGTGACGTTCCAGTCGGATGAACTGTGGTCGGCGCCGCTGTACCAGTCGATGGTGGCGCTGATCGCCGCCGGCAAGCCGCGCGCCAATATCGACCAGATCATCCTGGAGGCGCACTTCGGCCTGGGCAGCAACGTCAAGATGCCGGCCATGGCCACCGCCATCGTCAACGCGGCCAAGACGCTGTTCCCATCGGACCTGAGCTACGCCAACACCTTCCAGGCCAAGTTCGAGGCGCAGAACATCCTGTCGTCGGTGGTCAGCGGCCCGACCATCAGCGAAGTGGAGAGCAACAACACCACCGCCACCGCGCAAGCGATCACCACCGCCGGCACCACCGTCAACGGCACCATGAGCGCCTCGTCGGACGTCGACTACTACAAGATCGTGCTGTCGTCGGGCAAAACGCTGGCCCTGAGCCTGGCCCCGAACGCCAGCTCGGACTACGACCTGGAGCTGTACAACAGCGCCGGCGCCAAGGTCGCGTCCAGCGTCAACGGCACCGGCGCGGTCGACAGCCTGAGCTACGGCACCGCCGGCACGCTGTACGCCAAGGTGATCTACTACGGCGGCGGCACCGGCGCCACCAGCGGCAAATACACGCTCAAGGCCAGCTGGTAAGGGTCCCGCGCTCGAAAGTTCTTCCTTTCAACGCCCCGTTCCGGGGCGTTTTTTCGTTTGGCCGCCGAAAACCGCATTACGCTTGAGTGAGATTCAGAATAGCAGGCGGCGAACATGGTAAGCTTCGACCCCGGCGCTGTGACAGAGCCTCCCTTCCCACCAACTTACAACTTACTTCATGGATATCGTTCTCGCACTCAAAGCCCTGATCATGGGCCTGGTTGAAGGTTTCACGGAATTCCTGCCGATCTCGTCGACCGGCCATCTGATTCTGGCGGAACACCTGCTGGGCTTCCAGGGCATGGAAGAAAAAATGAAAGTGTTCGAGATCGTCATCCAGGCGGGCGCCATCTTCGCCGTCTGCTGGGAGTACCGCGCGCGCATCGCCGCCGTGCTGACCGGCCTGGGCGACCCGAAACAGCGGCGCTTCGCGCTCAACGTGCTGATCGCCTTCCTGCCGGCCGCCGTGCTGGGCGTGCTGTTCAACAAGGCCATCAAGGCCAAGCTGTTCGCGCCGGTGCCGGTGGCGCTGGCCTTCATCGTCGGCGGCTTCGTCATCCTGTGGGTGGAACAGCGCGAGAAGGCCAATCCGGCCATGTCCCGCATCAATTCGGTGGACGACATCACGCCGATGGACGCCATCAAGATCGGCATCGCCCAGGCGTTCGCGCTGATCCCGGGCACCAGCCGCTCCGGCGCCACCATCATGGGCAGCATGATCTTCGGCCTGTCGCGCAAGGTGGCCACCGAGTTCTCGTTCTTCCTGGCGATCCCCACGCTGCTGGGCGCCACCGTGTATTCGCTGTACAAGGAGCGCGCGCTGCTGTCGGCCACCGACCTGCCGCTGTTCTCGATCGGCACCGTGGCGGCCTTCGTCTCGGCCTTCCTGTGCGTGCGCTGGCTGCTGCGTTATATCAGCTCGCACACCTTCACCGCGTTCGCGTGGTACCGCATCGCCTTCGGCCTGATGGTGCTGGTCACCGGTTACTCCGGCGTCATCGTCTGGGCCGATTAAACCTTAGTCGTAGTTTTGTTGTCGGAATCGAGTAGTAGAAATGGATCATCAGGAAAATAACGAGCGCGCCCTTCAGCTGCTGCAAACCGTGTTCGGCTACCCGGCCTTCCGCGGACAGCAGGCGGAGATCGTCGGCCATGTCAGCGCTGGCGGCGACGCGCTGGTCCTGATGCCCACCGGCGGCGGCAAGTCGCTGTGCTACCAGATTCCCGCGCTGGTGCGCGACGGTGTCGGCGTGGTCATCTCGCCGCTGATCGCGCTGATGCAGGACCAGGTGGACGCGCTGGCCGAAGTGGGCGTGCGCGCCGCCTTCCTCAACTCCACCCAGACCTACGAGGAAGCCAACCGCATCGAGCGGCTGGTGCGCACCGGCGAGATCGACCTGGTCTACGTGGCGCCCGAACGGCTGATGACGGAGCGCTGCCTGAACCTGTTCCAGGCGTCGAAGATCGCGCTGTTCGCCATCGACGAGGCGCACTGCGTGTCGCAATGGGGACACGACTTCCGGCCCGAGTACATCAAGCTGTCGGTGCTGCACGAGCAGTTCCCCAACGTGCCGCGCATCGCGCTGACCGCCACCGCCGACCAGCAGACCCGCGCCGAGATCGTCCACCGCCTGCAACTGGGCGATGCGATGCAGTTCGTGTCCTCGTTCGACCGCCCCAACATCCGCTACCAGATCGTCGAGAAGGCCAACGGCCGCAAGCAGCTGCTGGACTTCATCACCACCGAGCATGGCGGCGACTGCGGCATCGTCTACTGCCTGTCGCGCAAGAAGGTCGAGGAGACCGCCGAATTCCTGAACGAGAACGGCGTGCGGGCCATGGCCTACCACGCCGGCATGGACCACGCCAAGCGCGCGGCCAACCAGGCCAAGTTCCTGCGCGAAGAGAACATCGTCATGTGCGCCACCATCGCCTTCGGCATGGGCATCGACAAACCCAACGTGCGCTTCGTCTGCCACCTGGACCTGCCCAAGAGTATCGAGGGCTACTACCAGGAGACCGGCCGCGCCGGCCGCGACGGCGAGCCGTCCAGCGCCTGGATGGCCTACGGCCTGCAGGACGTGGTGCTGCAGCGCCGGATGATCGACGAATCCGAGGCCGACGAGACCTTCAAGCGCGTGCTGGGCACCAAGCTCGATGCGATGCTGGGCCTGTGCGAAACGCTGAGCTGCCGGCGCGTGCGCCTGCTCGACTATTTCGGCGAAGCCTCCGGCCCCTGCGGCAACTGCGACACCTGCCTGATTCCGCCGGTGTCGTTCGACGGCACGGTGCCGGTGCAGAAGCTGCTGTCGGCGGTGTACCGGGTCGACCAGCGCTTCGCGGCCGGCCATGTGATCGAGGTGCTGCGCGGCGTCGAGACGGACCGCATCAAGACCTGGCATCACGATACGCTGTCGGTGTTCGGCATCGGCGCCGACCGCAGCGAGCAGGAATGGCGCGCCATCCTGCGCCAGGTGATCGCGCTGGGACTGGTGACGGTCGACCATGAACAATACAGCTCGCTCAAGCTGACCGACGCCGCGCGGCCGGTGCTCAAGGGCGGGCAGAAGGTGCAGCTGCGCCAGTACCAGAAACCGGTCAAGCAGAAGAGCGCGGGCCGCGCCTCCAAGGGGTATGTGGAGAGCGACCTGTCGCCGCGCGAGCAGGCCATCTTCGACAAGCTGCGCTGGTGGCGGGTGGAGACGGCGCGCGCGCACGACGTGGCGGCCTACATCATCTTCAACGACGCCACCTTGCGCGAGATCGCCAAGGCGCGTCCGACCACGCTGTCGGACCTGCGCGGCATCTCCGGCGTCGGCGAGAAGAAGCTCGCTTCCTACGGCGACGAGATCGTCGCCATGATCAGCGAGATGGAATAGGCCGCGACCGGTCAGACATGCACCAAGTTGTGCGTCGACAGCGGGCCGAAAGGCAGCGACGCCAACGGTCCGCCTACATCCAGCGTGCCCAGGTCGACCGGGAAGAAGCCGGCGGCCTCCATGATGCCGCGCACTTCCGCCTTGGCGGCCGCGTTGTCGCCCGAGTAGAACAACACGCGCTTGCCGCCTGCCGTTTCCGGCTCCTTCAGCACGTTGACGTCGTTGTGGTTGAACGCCTTGACCAAGCGTGCGCCAGGCACCAATTGCTGGATGACCTGACTCGAGTGCTTTCCACCCAGATCGACCGCCTTGATCCCATAAGCCGCCAGCGGGTTGCTGGCGTCGTTCGCATCCGGCGACGTCGCGGGGTCGAAGAACTCCACCGGATTGGTGCCATCGATTACGATGCGGCCATTCCATGCCGGCAGGCTGCCCAGCACTTTCTCCGCGTCGACCCAGCGCACCGCAACGAGCACCATGTCGGCGCTTGCCGCTTCTTCCACCGTGCCAGCCTTGATGGTTGGCCCCAGTTCCTTGACCAGGTCCGCCAGCGAGGCGGGGCCACGGCTGTTGGAGATGGTGGCCGGGATACCTTGTTTGGCCAGAATGCGAGCGAAGTTGGAGCCGAGGGCGCCCGAGCCAATGATGCCGATAGTCATGATGTTTCCTTTGAAGGTTAAGTGTATAAACTGTTTGCTGAGTTGAATTCTGGGGCTTTGTGGCTTCTAGCGTTAGTGGCAACAAGCTATAATCAGTTTCAATCATTACTTGAAGGTGACGTCGTGGAAACCCTGGCCAACCTGGAATCCTTCGTGCGCAGCGCAGAGAGCGGGAGCTTTTCCGCGGCCGCCCGCCGGCTGGGTTTGACGCCGGCAGCGGTGAGCCGCAACGTTGCACTGCTGGAGCGCAATCTCGGCGTGCGGCTGTTCATGCGCAGCACGCGTGGCCTGACGCTGAGCGAAGCGGGTGAACGTTTTCAGCAATCGGTACAGGGCGGTCTCGACAGCATCCAGGGAGCGATTGCCGACATCAAGGTCAATGCCGGGCAACCGGCCGGCGTGTTGAAGCTGAGCGCCGCGCCGGGATTTGGCATGGACTATCTGCTGCCGCTGATGCCGGCGTTCCTCGAACGGTATCCGGGCGTGATACCCGACTGGGTGTTCGACAGCCGTCCGCTGGACCTGATCGCGGGCGGCTTCGATGCGGCGATCGGCGCCGGCTTTGAGCTGCCGCCAGGTATGGTGGCGCGCGAACTGGCGCGCATCCACCTGATCGCGGTGGCGGCGCCGGCGCTATTGGAAGGCAAGCGTCGTCCCAAAGACCCCTCCGGACTTGCCGAGTTCCCCAGTGTGGTGATCCGTTCTCCGGTGACTGGCCGTCAGCGGACGCAGGTCATGCGCAATCACGCCGGCGCCGAGGTCACGGCCAAGCAGCAAGCCATCATGCTGGTCAACGATCCCGATGCGCTCAGCCGCGCCGTGGTGCTGGGCCTTGGAGTCGGCTTGATACCGGTGCCGCACGCCGCGCCGCATATGGAAAGTGGTGCGCTGGTGCGCTTGCTGCCAAACTGGTATGGCGACGTCGGGGCGATCTCCCTGTACTTCACCAACCAGAAACTGCTGCCGGCGAAGACGCGCGTGTTTATCGATTTTGTTGTCGAGGCGTTTCGGGCGCAGAATCTACCGCAAATCCTCTCCGCCAGATAATCTGGCTTTGACTATGCACGCACCAATTATTTTCACCCGCTATCTCGGCCAGCTGGCCGCCATGGTCGACAAAGTGACGCCACACCCGGAGATCCTCACGACGCGGCTACATGCGGAGATGCTGCCGTTTGCCTCGCAGGTGCGGGCCACCTGCAATTTTGCGCTGCGGGGCTGCTGTCCGCTGGCCGGCCTGGCGCCGGTGAGTTTCGAGGGCGTGGAGCTGTCCCTGGCCGCGCTGGCGAAGCAGATCGACGACACCATCGCCTACATCGCCGCGATTCCTGCGCAGCGCTTCGACGATGCGGCCGAACGCCTGTGCCACGACCGCGCCGGCTTTGCCGATATCGCGCTGCCGGCCGATGAATACTTGAACCTGTACATCCTGCCCAACTTCTACTTCCACTTCAGCATGGCCTACGCCATCGCGCGCAGCCAGGGCGCGGACATCGGCAAGCAGGACTTCGACGGCTACCACCTGTACGCGCCGGGCTTCTCGTTCGAAAAGCCTACGACGTGACGATGCTGCGGTAGCGGCTCGGCGGCGCACCGACGCTGTCGCGAAAGCGGTGGCTGAAGTGGCTCAGGTCCGCGTAGCCGCAGGCGTCGGCGATTTGCTGCAAGGGCTGGTCGGTGGTCTTCAGCAGCTGGCGCGCATGCTCCACGCGGCGCGCCGCGATCCACGCCGACGGCGGCATGCCGAACGAGATCCTGAACATCCGCGCCAGGTGGTACTCCGACATGCACGCCAGCTGCGCCAGCATGCCCAGCGAGATATTCTGCGCCAGGTTCGCTTCGATGTAGTCGGCCAGACGGCGCCGCACCACCGGCGCCAGGCCGCCGCGCACGCGCTGCTGGTGCTGCGGCATCGATTGCGACAGCAGCAGGTGGCTCAGGGTCTCGTGCGCCGTTTCGTTGGCGCGCAGTTGGCCGTCCGCGCCTTCCCACGACATGCCCGCCAGCCCCGCGCACAGGCGGCCGATGCGTTCATCTTCAAAGTAGGTGCGGTCGGCCAAGGTGATCTCGCGCGGCTCGCGGTCCAGCTCCACCACGGCGCGCCGCGTGAAATGCTCGGGCAGGAAGTAGACGTGCAGGAAGCGCAGCGGCCCGCGCACCGTCCAGCTGGACTCGTGCCAGTCCGGCAGCGTGCACAGGCGCTCCGGCGCGCCGTACAGGCCGGGCAGCTCGTCGCGCTCGGTGCGGTAGCCGCCGCCCATGTAGTAGGACAGCGTATGGTGGCCAGGCTTGCTGTAGCTGGTCTCGGCGACCTCGGTGTCGCGGCGCCAGATGGCCACCGCCAGTTCGTCGCCCAGCCAGGCGAAACGCTCCAGCACCGCGTCCGTTTCGGACATGGTGCGGAACACCGCGTGCGAGATCAGCCCTTCCGGCGCGCTGGCGGGGGTAGCATCGGTGGCGTTGGAGGGGCGGGCTGGCACGGCGCGGACATTCAGTAAGAGTTGACTGAAAGTCTAGCACGGCGCGCGCCCTCCCCGCTGGCGGCCGGCCGAAATGCGCAATTCCAGACAAGCGCCGCCCGCGCGCACCCGCCATGCTGGCGGCATGAATATCTTCCTTTACCTGCTCACTGTCCTGATCTGGGGAACCACCTGGATCGCCATCACCTTCCAGCTTGGCGTGGTGCCGGCGCCGGTCTCGATCGCCTACCGCTTCTGGCTGGCCGCCGCCGTGCTGATGGCATTCTTGCTCATCACCCGCAAGCCGTGGTGGCCGCCGCGCCAGGCGTGGCGCTACCTGTTCGCCCAGGGGCTGGCGCTGTTTTGCCTGAATTTCCTGTGCTTTTACTACGCCAGCCAGTGGATCACCAGCGGCCTGGAAGCCGTGGTGTTCTCCACCGCGCCGATCTGGAACGCCATCAACGGCCGCATCTTCCTCGGCCGGCCGATACGCCGGCAGGTGATGCTGGGCGCCCTGCTCGGCCTGACCGGCATCGTGCTGTTGTTTGCGCCGCAGATGGCCGGCCACTGGAACGACAGCAAGGTGATGATGGGCCTCGCGCTGACCCTGGGCGGCACGCTGTGCTTCTCCTGCGGGAACCTGCTGTCGAGCCGCATGCAGTCGCTGGGCCTGACGCCGTGGCTGACCAACACCTGGGCCATGCTGATCGGCTCCACCACGCTGGGCGTGGCGGCGCTGGCGCTGGGCATGCCGTTCGCGCTGGAGCCGAGCACGCGCTACGTCGGCGCGCTGCTGTATCTGGCGATACCCGGTTCGGTGATCGGCTTCACCGCCTACCTGTTGCTGGTCGGCCGCATAGGACCGGACCGCGCGGCCTATTCCACGGTATTATTCCCCATCGTGGCACTGACCATTTCAACCATCTATGAAGGCTACCACTGGACGCCGACGGCACTGGCCGGGCTGGCGCTGGTCCTGGCGGGGAATCTGCTGGCGTTCCTGCCGCTGGCCCCGCGCAGCAAAGCGATGGGAGCCGCTTAAGATGTGAGCCGCATACCACAGGGAAACCCATGAACAGATACGTCGCTGCACTCACGCTGGCAATGGCGACATCGGAGGCAATGGCCGCCGATGCGCCGGCCGACACCATCTACCGCAACGGCTACATCTACACCGTCGACGCCAGGGACAGCGTGCAGCAGGCGCTGGCCGTGCGCGCCGGCCGCATCGTCTACGTCGGCGACAACGCCGGCGCCAAGCCGCTGGCCGGCAAGAAGACCAAGGTCATCGACCTGCACGGCCGCATGCTGATGCCCGGCCTGGTCGACGGCCATATGCACCCGCAATCGGGCGGCAGCCGCCTGCTCAATTGCAGCCTCGATTACGCCGCGCTGACGGTCGCCCAGTTCCAGTCGCGCATCCAGGCCTGCCTGGACAAGGACAAGAAGTCCGGCGCCGGCCGCTGGCTGGTGGTGGTCAACTGGTTCCAGCAAGGGATGCTGCCGGACGGCGTGGAAACCACCGCCGCCACGCTCGACGCGCTGAAGACCGAACGTCCCGTCATCGTGCGCTCTTCCTTCGGCCACTCGGCGCTGCTCAATTCAAAAGCGGTGCAACTGGCCGGCATCAAACGCGACACGCCCGATCCCGCCGGCGGCAAGATCACCCGCGACGCCAAGGGCGACGCCACCGGCATGCTGGAAGACGCCGCGCAGGACATGGCGATGAACCTGCTGCCGCCGTTGACGGTGGCCGAAAACCTGGCCGCCTCCAAGGCCGCGCTGGCGGCGATGCGCAAGCAGGGCATCACCAGCTTCCTCGACGCCTACACCGATCCCGAAACCATGACCGCCTTCGCCGACCTGCACAAGCAGGGCAAGCTGACGGCGCGCGCGCACTTCGCGGTGCTGATCGACCTCGATAAAGGCGCCACGCCGCAAAGCGCGGTGGCCGAACTGCTCAAGCAGCAGAAGCAGTTCGACCAGGGGCCGACCACCGCCGCGCCATCGATGCAGGTACGCCACGCCAAACTGTTCATGGACGGCGTGATCTCGGCGCCGGCCTTCACCGGCGCCATGCTGGCGCCCTACCTGGTCAACAAGGGCACGGCGGACAAGCCGGACTGGCAGCCCGGCGCCAGCACCGGACCGGCCAGCTACTTCACGCCCGAAGCGTTGAAGTCCACGTTGACGGAACTGGCCAAGGCCCGCATCGATCCGCACATCCACGTCGACGGCGACCGCGCCGTGCGCGAATCGCTGGACGCCATCGAATACCTGCGCTCCACGCCCGCCGGCAAGGACATCCGCCCTGCGCTGGCGCACGACGAAATCGTCGCCCCGGCCGACTACCCGCGCTTCGCCAGCCTGGATGTGACGCCGGTGCTGTCCTTCCAATGGGGGAAACCGGCGCCCGACACCGTGGGCGCGCTGCAGGACTACATGGGCCCCCAGCGCTACGCCATCGTCGAACCGCAGGCGCTGCTGCTGAACGCCGGCGCCCGCATCGCCTATGGCAGCGACTGGCCGGTCGATCCGCTCGACGAATGGTTCGCCTTGAAAGTCGGCGTAACCCGCACCGCCGCGCCGGACGCCGGCAAGGAATACGCGGGGACACTGGGACCGCAGCCCGGCATGCCGCGCGCCGCCGTGCTGCGCGCCATTACGCTCAACGCCGCCTACACGCTGCGCCAGGAAGCGCTGACCGGATCGCTGGAGCCGGGCAAGCTGGCCGACATGATCGTTTTGGACCGGAATTTCTTCACCGTTCCGGCCGAGGACATCGCCAACATCAAGGTGCTGCAGACTATGGTGGGCGGCAAAATTGTGTATCAGGCCAAGGGCATGCGTTAAGATGTCGGCCTTTAGATAAACGGGCACGCCATGGAACTCGCCATCTCCCTGCTGATCATCGCCGTCACCGGCCTGGTGGTCTACGCGATCATCAAGACCAATCCGGCCAAGCCGATGCCGCTGCCGGCGCGCCCCGCCACGCCGTATGAACCGCAGCTGCCCGACGTCGCTCCCGCCCTGCACTGGTCCGACGACGGCCGCTTCCTGGTCGAAGTGGTCAACGAATCGCGCTACCAGGCCACGCTCAAGGCGCTGGCCGGCGACCATGGCGACGCGCCCGCCGCAACGCCCTACCTGGCCACGCTGGTGCCGGACGATGTCAATCCCTACGAGAGCGCGGCCGTCGCAGTCTTCCTCAACGGCCGCATGACGGGCTACCTGTCGCCCAAGGCCTCGCTGACCTTGCGCGCGCTGCTCAAGCACAAGGACATCGAAGGCCAGGTCACCAGCTGCGACGCCCAGGTGCGCGGCGGCGGCGTGTGGCAGAGCGGCCACCTGGCCTATGTCGTGGTGCTGGATATCGAGCAGCTGGAAAAGTGATGAAGGTGTTTGCCCTGTCCCTGCTGATGGCGGCGGGCGCCGCCTCGGCCCAGCCGCTGGTACTTCACTACACGCAAAGCCCACCGCTGCAATATGCCGACTCGCGCGGCGTGCTGACGGGCCACGCCGCCACGCCTGCCATCGCCGCGCTCACCGCCGCCGGCATCCCGTTTGTCGTGCGCCAGACGCCGGCCAAGCAGCAGTTGGTGCTGATGCAGGCGGCCTTGCAGGAACCCGCCTGCATGCTGGGCTGGTTGCAAACGCCGGAGCGCGAACGCGTCGGAAAATTCTCGGAAATGCTGTATGAGGACAAGCGCCCGTTCGCGCTGACCTGGAGCGGCAATCCCGCCATGCATGACGAGGAACCGCTGAAGGATACGCTGACCGACAAGCAGCTGCGCGTGGTGGTGAACCGGGGCGTGTCCTACGGCGTGGTGATCGAGCGCGGCCTGCTGCGCTACAAGACGCCGACCATCCCCAGCGCGGCGGACACCCGGCAGCTGCTGGACATGCTGCGCCGGCACAGCATCGACTACTTCTTCATCACGGAGGAGGAGTTGGACGAAGCGATCAAGGCCTCGGGCTATCCGGCCTCGTACTACAAGCGCATCTACTTCTCCGACCTGTACAAAGGCTACGAGCGTCGCCTGTGGTGCAGCAAGTCGGTGCCGGACGAGACGTTCACGCGCTTGAACGCCGCCATCGTCCGGCTGCGCAAATAATTACTTCTTGGTGAAGACCAGGTCCCACACACCGTGGCCCAGTTTCAGGCCGCGGTTTTCAAACTTGGTCAGCGGACGATAAGCCGGCTGCGGCGCGTAGCCGTCGGCGGTGTTCTGCAAGCCCTCTTCCGCGCCCAGCACTTCCAGCATCTGCACCGCGTAGTCTTCCCAGTCGGTGGCGCAATGCAGGTAGCCGCCCACGGCCAGCTTCTGCACCAGCAGCTTGACGAACGGCGACTGGATCAGGCGGCGCTTGTTGTGGCGCGCCTTGTGCCACGGGTCCGGGAAGTAGATATGCACGCCGTGCAGCGAACCGTCCGGAATCATCTGGTTCAGCACTTCCACCGCGTCGTGCTGGATCGCCTTCAGGTTGGTCAGGCCCTGTTCTTCGATCAGCTTGAGCAGGCTGCCCACGCCGGGCGTATGCACTTCCACGCCGATGAAGTCCTTCTCCGGCATCACGCCAGCGATGTGCGCCGTGGTGCCGCCCATGCCGAAGCCGATCTCCAGCACCACCGGCGCCTTGCGGCCGAAGACCTGCTCATAGTCGAGCGGCGTCTTGGCGTATTCGATCATGTACTTCGGGCTCAATTCCTCCAGCGCGCGCGCCTGCGCGGTCGACAGGCGGCCTGCACGCGTGACGAAGCTGCGGATGCGGTGTTCGGTCGGGTCGTAGAGCATCGGCCGCGCTGGGCCGTCTTTAGGGGTATCGGAAGACATGGGATGAAGTGAGTCGATGAAGAATGAGGCAGCATTATATCAGTCACCCCGCAGCCGCCCCTCATCACCCCCACTGCCCCATTTCAGCAAAAGATTGACACCCCGTTTGACTTGAGGTCTAATCGAGTCAGGAGGCGTGAAATCGTTTTCAAACGTCAAAATGCCCTGTTTCGCACCCTGTTAATCCTCAAAACGACTATCCATGACCGATTTCACTCAATTTCCTCCCTCGTTTACCTGGGGCGTCGCCACCAGCGCCTTCCAGATCGAGGGCGGCGCGTCCGCCGACGGCAAAGGCCCGTCGATCTGGGACACCTTCAGCCACACGCCCGGCAAAGTCATCGACGGCAGCAACGGCGACGTCGCCTGCGACCACTACCACCGCTATCCGGAAGACGTGGCCATCATGTCCGGCATGGGCGTGGACGCCTACCGCTTCTCGATAGCCTGGTCGCGCGTGCAGCCAAGCGGCAAAGGCGCCTGGAACGAAGCCGGCTTCGCCTTCTACGACCGCCTGCTGTCCGAACTGGAGGCCAAGGGCATAGACGCCCATGCCACCCTGTACCACTGGGACCTGCCGCAAGGCCTGCAGGACGACGGCGGCTGGCTCAATCGCGACACCGCCCACCGCTTTGCCGACTATGCCGGCGAGGTGGCGCGCCGTTTTGGCTCGCGCTTGAAAACGATTGCAACGCACAACGAGCCTTGGTGCACGGCCAACCTGGGCTACGGCAATGCGCAGTTCGCGCCCGGTGTGGCGGACTTGAAGCAATCGATCCAGGTATCCCACCACCTGCTGCTGTCGCACGGTCTGGCGATGCAGGCCATGCGCGCGGTCGGCAGCCCGGCCAAGCTTGGCATCGTGCTCAATCAGTGGACCGCCGACGCAGCCACCGACAGCGCGGCCGACAAGGCGCTGGCGGAATTCGAATACGCGCGCTCGGTGCAATGGTTCATGGACCCCATCTTCAAGGGCAAGTATCCGGAACTGGCGCTGCAAGGCCACGGCGACAACGCGCCGGAGATCCACGAGAACGACTTCAAGGACATCCAGCACAAGATCGACTTCCTCGGCGTGAACTACTACTTCCGCGCCTACTGCTCGGCCGAGACGCCGCCGCGCCAGCCGGAAGCGAAGCTGGGCATCACCGACATGGGCTGGGAGATCTTCCCCGACGGCCTGACCGAGCTGCTGCTGAAACTGAAGGCGGAGTACGACCTGCCGCCGATCTACATCACCGAGAACGGCATGGCCAATCCGGACGTGATCGTCGACGGCGAGATCCCGGACGAGGCACGCATCGATTTCGTGCTGCGCCACCTGAAGGCGCTGAACGACGCCCGCCTGCAGGGCGTGGACATCCAGGGCTACTTCCTTTGGAGCCTGCTCGATAACTTCGAGTGGAACTCGGGCTACGCGAAGCGCTTCGGCATCGTCCACGTCGACTATGCGACGCAGAAGCGAACCCTGAAGCACAGCGCGCACTGGTACCGCGACTACCTGCTGAAGCAAAGGCCGCAACGCACCGCGCACGCGGCCTAGAACAGGCGTAATCACCCCGCCGGCGCAGATGCCGGCGTTTTCCTTTCTACAGGCCACAGAGCCTGATGCTTTACACTCCAACGAGAATAACGAGGACGACATCATGCAAACCGCACCATCCGCCGTGCCACAAGAGCCGCAGGCTCCCTCCCCCGCCAGCCAACCGCCATCGCTGTTGCGCGCCATGTTCGCGCGCGGCACGCCGATGTTGTGGGTCCCCAGCGGCTATTTCGCGATGGCGCTGACCTACATGATGCTCACCAGCGTCACCTCCATCATGTTCAAGAACCTGGGCATGGACAACGGCCAGGCAGCGCAATACGCCAGCTATCTGATCCTGGCCTACACCATCAAGCCGCTGTTCGCGCCATTCGTTGAAATGTACCGCACCAAGAAATTCTTCGTGCTGTGCGCGCAGCTGATCATCGGCCTCGGTTTCGCCGGCGTGGCGCTGGCGATGTCGCTGCCGGACTACATGGTGGTGATGGTGTTCATGTTCGGCATGCTGTCGCTGGTCGGCGCCACGCAGGACATCGCGTCCGACGGCGTGTACGTCACCTCGCTGGACGCCAAGACGCAGTCGCTGTTCTGCGGCATCCAGAGCCTGAGCTGGAACATCGGTCCCATCGTCGCCTCGGGCGGCATGGTGTACCTGAGCGGCTGGCTGCACACGCACTACTTCCATCACCAGGCCGGCGTGTTCGGGCCGGAGTGGATCGAATCGTGGCGCATCATCTTCTTCATCGTCGCGGCCGTCACCATCGTCGCGGCGCTGTGGCACATGCGCGTGATGCCGGACGGCGCCAAGGCGGAGAACGCGCCGAAGTCGGTGGCCGAAGCGGCCTTCATCCTCAAGGATTCCTTCGTCACCTTCTTCCAGAAGCGCGACGTGTGGCTGATGGTGTCGTTTGCCTTCCTGTTCCGGCTCAGCATCGGGCTGCTGGAAAAGATCGGCCCCTTCTTCATGGTCGATCCGGTGGCGCAGGGCGGGCTGGGATTGTCGAACGAGATGCTGGGACTGATCTACGGCACCTATGGCCTGATCGCGGTGCTGCTGGGCTCACTGCTGGGCGGGATCTTCGTCGCCCGGCGCGGACTGCCGGCGACCTTGTTCGTGCTGTGCTGCGCGGTCAACATCCCCAACCTCACCTTCCTGCTGATGAGCATCTACCAGCCGCATGACCTGCTGATCATCAGCGCCGGCGTGGCGATCGAGAAGTTCTTCTTCGGTTTCGGTTCGGTGGGCTTCATGATCTACCTGATGCAGCAGCTGGCGCCGGGCAAATACACCACCACGCACTACGCGTTCGGCACGGGCCTGATGGGCCTGTGCATGATGGTCACCGGCATCGTCAGCGGCCATTTGCAACAGGCTTTAGGCTATGTGCACTACTTCTGGCTGGTGATGGCCGCCACGATCCCATCGTTCATCGTCACCTGGTACGCACCGTTCCACCACAAAGACTAAAGCAGCAAGACAGTCAGCAAGAGGGCCGGCGCCTAGAAAGCGCCGGCCCTTTTTTGTTGTCATTCCCGCGCAGGCGGGAATGACGGCGTAAAAAAACCCCTCGACCTTTTCGGGACGAGGGGCTGGAAGACCACTACAACAACACTGGGACTACATGAAAAACTCTTTGCTTAGAACGACTTGCCGACGTTGATGCCGAAGGTGCGTGGCGGCAGGTACTGCGCTTGCCACGGACCGTTGGCGTTCATCGCGCTGGTCTTGATCTTCGCGTCTTCCGCGTTGCGGATGTAGGCGTCGAAGTACCACTTCGAATCGGCGTCGAAACGCAGGCCAAGGTCGGTCCGGGTGTAGGACTTCTGCTTGTCCGGCTCACCCAGATTGAACACGCTCAGCCAGCTGGCCGTCTCGTAGTGTGCGCTGATGCGCGGTATCAGCGTGCCGTTGGCCAGAGCGAAGCTGTGCTGATACATCATCTGCGCGCTGAACTTCGGCGAGTGCGGCATGGTATTGCCGGTCACGTCCAGGCACGGATTGGTGATGCCAGGGGCCGTGCATGCCGGCAGCACGTAGTCGTTACTGCCGCCGATCAGATGCTTGAGCGTGGCGTTGGTGTAGGCGGCGGTGAGCTGCACGCGGTCCACAGGCGTGATCTTCGCCGCGATTTCCGTCTCGATACCCCAGACCTTGGCACCTTCGGCATTGCTGGTCGCCAGGCCGCGCGTGCCGTCCGCATAGGTCACCGGTGCGCTGAACTGGAAGCCCTTGAACTTCTCGTAGTAGGCCGAATTGTTCATCCGCACCGAACCGCCCAGGAAGGTGCTCTTCGAACCGACTTCGTAGTTGGTCAGCGTCTCGGAACCATATGGCACGCCGCCATCCTGCAGACCGCCCGACTTGTAGCCGGTCGATACGCTGGCGTAGACCATGTTGTGCTTGTCGATCTCGTAGCTCACGCGTACCAGGCCGGTCAGCTTGTGGTCGTTGAACACGCCGTCGTTGCGCTGGTAGGTCGAGAAGCCGGTGCCGCCGCCCAGTGGATTCATCGAAGGGCTCACAGGAATCTGCGGCGCGTCCGAATTGCTCCAGCCGTTGTTGGTGCCGCCGATGTTCTTGCGCTCGTCCGAGGTGTAGCGCAGGCCGCCGGTGACATGCAAGGCATCGTTGGCGTTCCAGGTGGCCTGGCCGAAGACCGACTTCGATTCCACGGTTTCCTTGGGCTGGATGAAGGAGCCCTGCCAGCCCACGGTGCCCTGCTGGGTGCCGTTAATGATCGGGATGTCGAAGCGGATGCCGTTGTCCTCATTGGCGTAGTACAGGCCAAGCAGCCAGTCCACATCGCGCTTGCCGGTCGACTGGATTTCCAGTTCGTGGCTGTAGTTCCTGTACTTGGACCAGACGGTGTTGTTGGCCTGGTAGCTGCCGCCGCTGGTGAAGCTGGTCGGGATATTCGCGCCGCCGTCCTGGTCGAAGGTCGACGAGCCGTTGAAGCGCGAGTAGCCAGCGATGTAGGCCAGGCTGACGTCCTTGTTGATCTCGTAGTCGACGCGGCTGCGCACCGAATGCGAATCGCGGTTCACGCTAGGCGCGACGTCGATCAGCGCCGACCAGAAATCCTGGCCCGCGCGCGGCGTCTGCATCAGGTTCATGCTCGGCGTGCCGCGGTCCATGTAGTGCTCATACGCGACGTTCCACTTCAGGCCCGGCATCGGCTGCCACAGGAAGCTCAGGCGCGCCGCGCTCTGGTCCTGCGCGCTGTACTTCTGGTTGTTGTTGACGTACAGGTTGGTGTTGATCGGCTGGAAGGCGATCGGATTGCCCGGATGCGCGGTGTTCCATGCGGCGATCACCGGATCGGCCGCCGTGTGCTGGGCGGCGAGCGACAGGTTGGGCGCATCCTGGTAGCTGACGTAGCCGTTGTGCTGCTCGTGCACCACCGCCACGCGCATCGCCATGGTGTCGCTGATCGGGATGTTGACCGCGCCGCGCGCGCCCAGACGGGCGTAGCTGCCGTAGCCCGCTTCGAAGTTGCCGGCGCTGCTGCCGATCTCCGGCTTCACGGTCTGCATATTGACTGCGCCGACCGTCGAGTTGCGGCCCCACAGCGTGCCTTGCGGGCCGCGCAGCACTTCGATCGCGTCCAGGTCGAACAGCAGCGCGGTCGCGCCTTCCGGACGCGGCGAGTAGATGCCGTCGACGAAGCTGGCCACTTCAGGATCGGCGTATTCGGTCTTGGCGCTGTCGTTGCCGATGCCGCGCAAGGTCATGGTGATCACGCCGTGGTCGCCCTGGCCGGTGGCGGCGAAGCCTGGCACCAGGTTGACCACGTCCTGCAAGGTCTGCACGTGGTTATCGTCCAGCACCGCCGCGTTCAGCGCGGTCACCGCGACCGGGGTCTTTTGCAGCGAAGTGGATCGCTTGGTCGCGGTGACATACACCTCGGTGATGGTCGAGGAGGTTTTATCGGCGGCGGGGACGACGGCGATGGTCTGCTCGGCGGCCGATGCTTCGGCCGGGGTGGCCGCATAGGCGGTGACGCTGGCGCCGGCCATCAGGGCGAGGATGGCCAACTGGATCGGGGACGGCAAGCGCTTCCCGGACTGCGGTACGTGGACGTTCATAAGTCTCCTTTTGCGTAGCGATCGCCGGGGGAAGGGGCGGTGCCACATTTATCATGGTGGAAATCGATCTCATGTTGCTTGAAATCGTTTTCAAATTCACTGAAAACGATTTCGTTATTTGTGAAATCGATTTCATGGTACATAATTCAAATCACGGATGTCAATTTAAAAATTGTAGCGGCGTTGTTTCCCAGACATGTCAAACGACGTTTTGAGAGGCTGCACACTCTACCGATGGAGACCGAAATAAAATGAAATCGATGCCAACACCTGTCAAAAACGTCCTGATCGTCGGCGGCGGCACCGCCGGCTGGCTGACGGCGGCCTTCCTGGCCCGCACCCTGGGCGCCGGCGCGGACGAGGATAGCGTGCGCATCACGCTGGTGGAATCGAGGGAGATCGGCATCATCGGCGTCGGCGAAGGCACCTTCCCGTCGATCCGCGGCACCTTGGCCGCCATCGGCATCGACGAGGCGCGCTTCATCCGCGAATGCCACGCCACCTTCAAGCAGGGCATCAAGTTCACCGACTGGGTGCGCCCGCCCGGCGCGCCCGGCAACGACCACTACTTCCACCCCTTCAGCCTGCCCAGCCAGCGGCCCGGCGGCCCGGAGCTGCTGCCCTACTGGCTGCAAGGCGCGGCCGCGCCAGGCGCGGGCTTCGCCGCCGCCGCCACCATGCAGAAGCGGGTGGCGGACGCCGCGCACGGCCCCAAGCGCTACAACGACGCCGACTTCATGGGTCCGCTGAACTACGCCTACCATTTCGACGCCGGCAAGTTCGCCGCCCTGCTCAGCACCCACGCGCAATCGCTGGGCGTGCGCCACGTGCAGGCCACGGTGGAGCGGGTGGAGCTGGACGACCAGGGCGCGATCGGCGCGGTGCACACCAAAGAGGCCGGCGTGCTGACGGCCGACCTGTACATCGACTGCACCGGCTTCCGCGCGGCGCTGATCGGCGACGCGCTGGGCACGCCCTTCCGCAACATCAAGGACACGCTGTTCGTCGACCGTGCGCTGGCGATGCAGGTGCCCTACGAGTCGGCCGACGCGCCCATCCCTTCCTACACCATCGCCACCGCGCACGAGGCGGGATGGACCTGGGACATCGGCCTGCAACAGCGGCGCGGCATCGGCTACGTCTACTCCAGCCGCCACACCGACGACACCCGCGCCGAGCAAGTGCTGCGCCGGTACATTGGCCCGGCCAGCGACGGCCTCAATCCGCGCCAGCTCAAGCTCAACGTCGGCTACCGCGAGCAGCACTGGGTGAAGAACTGCGTGGCGGTCGGCTTGTCGGGCGGCTTCCTGGAGCCGCTGGAATCGTCCGGCATCGGCCTGATCGAAACGGCGGCCTACCTGGTCAGCTACCTGTTCCCGCACGACGGCGACCTGGCGCCGGTGGCCAAGGTCTACAACGAGATGATGAAGGCGCGCTACGAGCGCATCGTCGATTTCGTCAAGCTGCACTACTGCCTCACGCAGCGCAAGGACCACGCCTTCTGGAGCGACAACACCGACCCGGCCAGCATTCCCGAATCGCTGCGCGACAAGCTGTCGATGTGGCGCACGCGCGCGCCGCACCGCATGGACTTCGTGGTGGACCTGGAGATGTATCCGCCGTCCAGCTGGCAGTATGTGCTGTACGGGATGGAGTATCCGACCGCGCAATACGCCAACGCGCGCACGCTGCCGCGCGTCGACGAGGCGCGCAGGGAGTTCCAGATGATCGAGCAGATGTCGTTGCGCGCGCTGGCCGACCTGCCCACGCACCGCGCGCTGGTCGAACACTTCCTCCAGCGCGGCGAACGCAAGTCCGCCTGACGCGCTAGTACCCGTCGACGTCGATCACGGCCTGGGCGAACGCCTGCGGCGCTTCCTGCGGCAGGTTGTGGCCCGCGCCCTTGATCACGCGGTGCGCGCGCTTGCCGGTAAAGCGGGCGGCGTAGCCCAGTCCATCGGTGGCAGGCGCCACGCCGTCGCTGTCGCCGTCGAGCGTGATGGTCGGCACGCCGATCGCCGGGCCGGCCGCCAGTCGCCGTTCCAGCGCGTCGAACTTCGGATCGCCCTGCTCCACGCTCAAGCGCCAGCGATAGTTGTGGATCACGATGGCGATGTAGTCCGGGTTGTCGAACGACGCCGCACTGCGCTCGAAGGTGGCCTGGTCGAAGCGCCACTGCGGCGAGTTGGCCCGCCATATCAGCCTGGCGAACTCGCGGCGGTTGGCCTGGTAGCCGGCCTTGCCGCGCTCGGTGGCGAAGTAGAACTGATACCACCAGCCGTGTTCCACCTGCGGCGACAAGGGCAGCTGGTTGCGCTCGCGGTTGTTGATCAGATAGCCGTTCACCGACACCATCGCCTTGCAGCGCTGCGGCCACAAGGCCGCGATGATGTTGGCCGTGCGCGCGCCCCAGTCGTAGCCGGCCAGGATCGCCTGCCCGATCTTCAGCGCGTCCATCAGCGCGATGATGTCCAGCGCCACCGCCGCCTGCTGGCCGTTGCGGAAGGTGGCGTCCGACAGGAAGCGCGTGCTGCCGTGGCCGCGCAGATGCGGCACGATCACCCGGTAGCCCTGCGCCGCCAGCAGCGGCGCCACCTCGGCGAAACTGTGTATATCGTATGGCCAGCCGTGCAGCAGCAGCACCGGCTTGCCGTCGGCCGGACCGGCTTCGTAGTAACCGACATCGAGCTCGCCGGCGCGGATTTGCCGGATCGGCGCCAGCGGCTGCGCTCCGTCGGCGGCCTGCGCCGGCGCGGCGAACGGCAGTTCGGCGGCGGCCAGGCCGACCGCGGCCAGCGCGCCGGTCAGCAGGGTGCGGCGCTGAGTGTTCATGCCAGCAGCGCCAGCTCGACGTGGATCTTGCCCAGCGCCAGCTTGGAGTACGGGCAGATCTTGTCGGCGGCGTCGACCAGCGCCTGGGCCACTGCGCGCTCCAGGCCCGGCAGGCTGACGTGCAGGCGTGCTTGCAGCAGGTAGTCGTCGCCGGTGGTGCCCAGGTCGACCTCGGCGTCCACCGCCAGGTCCGGCGGCAGCTGCACTTTCATCGCCCGCGCGGCCAGGCCCATCGAGCCGATGAAGCAGGCCGACCAGCCGGCCGCGAACAGCTGCTCGGGATTGCTGCCCTGGCCGTTGCTGCCGGGCGAGGACAGCTTGAGGTCGAGGCGGCCATCGCTGCTGCGGACGCTGCCATCGCGGCCGCCGGTGGTGTGGGTCTTGCCGGTGTACAGTACTTTTTCGATGTGGATCATGGCGGAGGTTTTCAAAGGTGGTGGAGGAGCACTTGTATCGCATCCGATGCAATCGGATGAGACGAATAATAACCCAACCAAACACAAAGTCAAGCAGTTCCGATCAAATCGTATGCGATGTATAATGCATGACATCCAGATCAAGAGGTATCGCCATGACCGCCAACGCCCCTCCCCAACCGCCCACCCGCAAGCTGGCCGACTTCCTGTGCTTTTCGATCTACTCCGCCAACCTGGCGTTCGGCCGCGCCTACCGCCCCATCCTGGACGAGCTGGGCCTGACCTACACGCAGTACATCGCGATCATCGCGCTGTGGGAACAGGACCAGCAGACCGTGACCAGCCTGGGCGAGAAGCTGTTCCTGGAATCGAATACGCTGACGCCGATCCTGAAGAAGCTCGAAGCGCTGGGCTATCTGCGCCGCGTGCGCGATCCGGGCGACGAGCGCCAGGTGCTGGTCAGCCTGACCGACGCCGGCCGCGCGCTGCGCGAACGGGGACTGGAGATGAACCTGGTGGAGGCCTGCGGCCTGACGCCGGATGAATTCTCGGCGGTGCAGCAGGCCGTCGCCACCCTGCGCGACAGCCTGATCAAGTCGACCCAAGGCAAGGGCTAGGCATGGCGAGGCATCGTCGCCGGCTGTTCGTCGGTTGGGTGGCGGTGATGGTGTAGCTGGCTTGCGCCTTCATCCAGCCAGCCGCTGCAACGGGCCGCGTGGCGGCAAGCGCCTTGGCGATATCTTAACTGGTTGAATTGTCGCAGCTGTATCAGGCGCCGTGGATCAACGCGATCCTTGCGACGACGGCGGGACATCTGGTGTTGGGGTCGGCGTTCCCGTGGTACGACATGCTCGCCTAGACGGTCGGCATCGTACTGGTGGCGGTGGTCATGGAGCGGGTGAAGGGAATCGAACCCTCGTCGTAAGCTTGGGAAGCTTCTGCTCTACCATTGAGCTACACCCGCGTGCCACGCATTCTACGCGCGATTGCGCGCAATTGACAACATTGCCGCATGGCCGCTGTGATCGAAAGTGTGATGGCCGATGTCACCAAGGTGTGATGGCCGCAATTCTAACTTCACTTCGGGTCGTCCAGATCGAACCCTTTCTGACCGTCTAAGCGAAACGCATTGGCATCAAACCCATCAGCCAGTTTAATGGCCCGGACCTTTACGCTCCCGGCGCTTCGCAACCGTTCGCAATACTTGAAGAGGGTCGAAGCGTCTTCAGTAATGATAAAGGGAATCGTTTCGTGGTCAGCTTGAGCGATCAGCTTCACATCATCGCGAATCGCTCCGCGTGCATCACCGCTATCGCGAGATCCCAGCGCATTCCAGATCCGTCCAGCCTCGACAGCATGGGGGATGTTGAACGGGACCGTCCGAAAATTCTTCAGAGGAAAATCAGTAATCGGCTGTTTAATAGAAATTTCCGCTGCTACGATTGCGGAAAAGTACATGGTCAAATTTTGATCAAGCATCAATCGATAGTACTTGGCGGCGACAGCATGATTAGGGCGACTGCTGTCAACCAACGAAATCAAGAAACTCGTATCCAGCAATACAGAGGCCGTCATGCTTGACCGCCACGCAGCGCGTCAGTCCATTCCGTTGCGTTGACTACATCTTCCCAAGCTTTTGTTCCTCGTTCGACCATTAGCTTAAATTCCTCATCATCATAACTGGGCTGATGGGTCTCGAATGCCAATAAGCGCAGATTGCGCAACTCACCCGTAAGCAAATTTTCCTCCGCAGTTACATGCAGCAATGCTGGTCGATAAAGACGATTTCGTTCGTCTTGCGCCAAAAGATCATGACTGGAGCTAACTGTCAGAGTCTGACCATTTTCAAGTTCAAGGTGGACATTGGCCTTTGTCTTCCCCCCCATATCAACAACCTTCCCGTGCAAGTATTTTTCAACTTGCACCCAGACATCGTCGATCTTAATCAAGTTCGTTCGTGCGTCAACTACCAGGAATACATGGCCGGCCTCGTCCGCTACAGAGTAGCTCCGATGCGGATTTTCACGCGCCACAGCTTGCCAACGTTCCAATACGGTAGCGCGCTTAGAGTCAATAAGGTTCAACGCATTCGGGGACGCCAGATGAGCTACGTCCAGCCACAATGTTGTCGCGGCAAGCAATCCAGAAGCCGCGAATGCGAGTGAACCTGACTCGATGGAGACTTGAACTTGCGTAGGGTCCACATCACGGCTTGTCCCTTTCAAAAAATCAGCCACATCCTTCTGGAACTCTCCTAGCAATGCCAAAGGCACGTGCGCCGGCCCAACCTCTACATCATTAATGAGGTCGCGCACAGAAAAACGGAGCTGATCAATGGGGTTCACAGGTTGCCAATGTAGAAATATTTTATTGGATGCTAAGTCATACACATCTTATTCTAAAACCCTACGTGCGTCAGCAAACCTACGACGTCTTTTTCGGAAATTCGCACGGTAGATGGTCGCTTTCGGCGTCCTGGTCTTCGAAAATACGTCAACAACATCGGACCAAGTCAAATTCGGCAAAGCTCCCCGATAGACACATGTATAAAGTATCTTTCCATATAGAAAGATGAGATATATTAGCACCTCTTGACTGGAGGTCTGTCGTTATGTACCACAACCTCAAAGACTAAAATCTTCATATGCAGCTACCGTTCCTGTTATGAAAGTTCTGTGTTAAGAGGCAACCAAGTAACTTTCATATAGATAGACATACGTAAATTTGCATTCTAACAATCACTATGGCATTCTAGCAATTCTTGAACAGACCTCGACAAGCATTCGGGATCACTACTGAATTCTAAAAAACAATATTATGAATCTGGAGCTAAAAGATGATGGATTTCTTCGGTGGCAGCAGCTACGCAAAAATAAGTGATTTGGAATCGTTTAGAGCGACCATAAGTGAGGAAATTAGCCGACTGAAACGGGCTGTAGATTTGAAGGCAACTGATTCAGAGGAAACAGCTAAAGTTGCTGCAGCAAACGCTGTGGAGGCAGAAATTCGCGTGAAGGATTTGGAGTCACAGTTCAGAGTCGCACTCGAAGGACTCCATCAGTTCAGCATTGCGGCTAAGGCGAAATTAGATGAACTAACATCTGAATGCGATAATTCAAGAAATATCAATCAAGAACTAAGCTCATCTATTGAGCAGACAAATCACTTGTACAGCTCCTTACTCTCAGCTAAATCCGAGGTTGAGGCAGCAAAATCAGGAATACATTCCAATATCGAAATAATAAACAATGCCCTTATTAAAAGCGAAACGCTACCTGATTCGGTAAACAAAATTGAGGAACTTCTTAGCAGTTCGGAGAAATTATCCTCAAACATTAACGACCTTTTATCTCATTCCGCTGCAAAGAAGGCTGAAATTGACGATCTAAGAGATAAAATCTTAGGGAAAAATATGGAGGTAAATGGCACCAACGTGCATGTAGACGGGTTGAAAGACAATCTTGAAAGAACTTACATAGATGTTGATTCTCGAGTAAAGAGGGGGTGTACTGGATTCTGTGTAAACGGGTTTTCGTTTAAGCCTGCGGTACCCGGTCTTCAAACTGGATGGCGAAGCGGTTCAGCGCTGCTTTCCAGTCCCGTATCGGCATCGTCCACTTCTTGCTGATGTTGTTCAGCGCGAGGTAAAACAACTTGCTGACTGCATCATCGGTCGGGAAGGAACTGCGGGCCTTGGTGACTTTTCGCAGGCTCATATTAATCGATTCAATCGCGTTCGTGGTGTAAATCACCTTGCGGATTTCCGGCGGGTAGTCGAAGAACGGTATGACGCGGGCCCAGTTGCGGCGCCAAGACTGGCTTATTGGTTTATACTGTTTATCCCATTTTTCCTCGAATTCCGCGAGCCTGAGTTCAGCCTCGTCGACGGTGGCCGCGCTGTAAATCAGCTTCAAATCGGCGGCCACTTCCTTCTGCGCCTTCCAGGGCACGAAGTTCAAGCTATTGCGCACCATGTGGACGATGCATAGTTGAACGGTGGTCTGTGGGTAGACTGCCTCGATGGCTTCAGGGAAGCCTTTCAAACCGTCGACACAGGCGATGAAGATGTCCTGCACGCCGCGATTTTTGAGTTCGGTCACGACCTGCAACCAGAACTTGGCACCCTCGGTTTGGGAGATCCACAGGCCCAGCACCTCCTTGTGGCCCTCCATGTTGACGCCGATGGCCAGGTAGACCGCCTTGGTGCGCACCGCGCCGTTGTCGCGCACCTTCACATGGATGCAGTCGAGATACAGGATCGGGTACACGGCGTCGAGCGGGCGGGCCTGCCAGAGCTTCACATCCTCGCTGACGGCGTCCGTGACGTTGGAGATGAGGGTGGGTGACACCTCGGTGCCATACATCTCCTCCAGGTGGCCTTGAATTTCCCGCACGCTCAGGCCGCGCGCGTAGAGCGAGATGATTTTGTCGTCGAAGCCGGTCCAGCGGGTCTGGTGCTTGACGACGATCTGCGGCTCGAACGTTCCTTGGCGGTCGCGGGGAACATCCAGCGGCAGCGAGCCGAAATCGCCCTTTAGGGTCTTGGTGCTATGGCCGTTGCGGGTGTTGGCGGTACCGTTGGTCACATCGCCGCTCTTGTCGTGGCCCAGGTGGCCAGTCATCTCGACCTCCAGGGCGCGCTCCACCAGCATCTTGGTGAGCTGCTTGAGCAGGCCGTTTTCACCGATCAGGTCCTCGGGCTTCTGGTAGTTGGCCAGCAGGCTGTCGGCCAGTTTGAGCAGTTCTGGATCGGGCTTGGCCCGCTTGTTACGCTTTACAACGGTCATTATTTCTCCTTGATGGCGGCAGTGTCCTGCCAAATGACCGTTTACACAAAATTATTTACACCCTCAGTAAAGAATCTGGAAGTTGATCTCCAAATTTTTACGGATTCAATAAAATCTAACCATGACATTCAGTTAGCCAAGCACACAAAGACATTCGAGGATCTCGTTTCCCTATCGACATCCCGCATAGATGAAGTTGATACCGAATTAAAAAATCTGATGCCTGGTGGAATGGCTGCTGGGTTGAGTGCGGCGTATGCAAAAAAGAAAGAAGACGAGACTGAATCCTTAGAGAAATCAGAACAAAAATTCCAAAAAGCCATTTTCTCCATGGCTGGAATTTCCTGCATTCCGCTCTTAGTCAACATCTACCTATTATTTTGGCAAAAAATTGGAATTATCAAAGTAATTCAAGATACACCGAATCTGCTCTTAGCAATATTGCCGTTATACCTCCCCGCCTTGTGGCTTGCCATTTCTCAAAATAAAAAAATAAATTTATCAAAAAGGCTCATTGAGGAATATACGCATAAGGAGGTTTTAGGAAAAACATTCTCCGGCATATCAAACCAAATTGAAACATTGAAGGCAGATGGCAGTACTAAGGAAGAGTTACGAACCAGGCTACTATTCAACCTGCTTCAAGTAAGTGCAGAAAATCCCGGGAAACTCATCACCGACTACAACAAGACAGATCACCCCTTACTCTCCGTGCTGGAAAATAGTAAAACTCTATCGGATTCGATGGACGCACTATCTAAAATACCGGGATTAGCAGCAATTACGAAAGGGCTCACCGCTCGCTCTGAAAAGAAAATAGAAGATACAGCTAAGGAAGTTGCCAAGGGACTTGAAATTAACAATTTACTAGAGGGTGGTAGTATTGAATCAAGCTCCAAAGCCTCACCAACAACATGACATCATTGTGTATTTTATTAGGAACTGGTGCCGGCTGCGGCAAAGTACCAGTACCGCAATGACTACATGAACTGGCCTTGGTCGTACAACTTTATAGTGAATAGCCATGAGAAAAATCCTATGGGGGCTGCTGCTCTCCAGTTCTGTACTCGCTCAAACGTTCGCAAATGCTCAGCTGGCCCCACCAGCATCTAACCCGCCTGCATCCAGTTCGCCGAAGAAGACAGAGCCGAATGAAGCCGATCTGCAAGCGCACGGGCACTACAAGAACAGGGCAGGTCAGGAGGTGCACGCTCCAGCGAAAAACATCGACGATAAGGTTCCGTCAGGAGCAAGTGCGAAGTGTAGGGATGGCAGTTACAGTTTCAGTAAAAACCACCGTGGCACATGCTCGCATCACGGCGGTGTAGCGACTTGGCTTTAAATCGTAGCGTAGAATCGAGGTCCAGTCATGTTAAGAGACGCCATAGTTCTTTTTCTCAAAAAAACCAAACGTGGTTCCTGGGATCCTATCGGTACTGGAACGTTAGTGTTCTTCAACGGAGCTCTACGCATTGTCTCTGCTGCACATGTTTTTGAGTCGCTTGGAACCGGAAGAATTTACATATGGGCGGCAGAGAAAATCTTCTTCCTTGGAAGATTCCAGCGATTGCTCTCAGACATCCGGCCGTTTGGCGGATCGAGGTCCAACGACCCAGTTGACTTAGGCGTCATGCCAGTACCGGAACATGTTTTTAAACATATTAACGGTCACGTAAAATTTATACAACGGGAATTCGTTGAGGACGACGAAAAATCAAAACATGTCATTGCCTATCAAGCTATAGGTTTTCCGGCTTCAAAAAATAGGCAACAAGCTGAAAGAGCCTTTGCGAAAAGTGCACTTTTCACACCCGAATGTCTAGTTTCGAGTGGCAATGACGTTACGTTAGAATTGTTAATGGATGGCAAGTACAATCCTTTAATTCATCTCGCTATACGTTTCCGACAAAAAGGGAATTTTGATGATGATAGCAATCTCATTGACGCACCTGGACCGCATGGAATGAGTGGAGGTCTTATTCAGGGCTGTTTTGACTACATCCCACACTCAAACGGATTTTACCCTACCTGCGCCAGTGCTATCTTAATAGAGCGACTACCGGATTTAAATGCTTTAGTAGGCGTACGCATGTCATTCGTTTATGCATGGATGGATCATCACAGCGATATTATCAAAGAACTCCAATCACACATTGATATGTCAATTGACTAGAGATCATGCTCTTGTATGACCAATTTTTTATTCGGCTGAAGCAAGATGTAAAGACAAAATATCATGAAAACTATACTGCTCGCAATAGCGTTACTGGCATCACAAACCTCGTTTGCCGCAAATGCAAAGCGATCAGGCTTTGTGAAGAGGAGGTGGAAGTCAATCCACCCAAGTTAAGACTTTTCAGCAATTTTTCTGACTCATCGACTTGTGCGGCTTCCGGCCTGGGTTGCGTGGTTTTGAAACATTTTCGCGATGGCGATAGGTTCGTCCGGCAATCAGGTCGAGCATTCCCCGCAGCAGTTTGCCGATCTTTCTGCCGATCCCCGCGCCAAGCAGAAGAATGGGCAACAACGGCTTGAGTGCGGTGTGGGCATAGGCGTGGTTGACGCGTCTGTTGTCGGGCAGATCGGCGTCCGCATGCGCGGTTAGAGCGACGAGAGCCTGCAGATTGTCGCAGACGATTTTGGCGGCCACGTCCTGGGCCACGGCTTGCTGGGTCAATCCAGTGACGTGCTCGAGATTGAGCCGGTGCTTGAGTCGTTTGAACGCCTCCTCGATGCCCCAGCGCTTGTGGTAAAGCTCGGCGAAGCAGTCGGCCGGGAAGAGCTGTTCATCGAATAGGTTGGTCATCAGAACACGCTGCTCGCCGCTGGGCGAGACATTGCGAACCAAACGCACGCGCTGTGGTTTGCGCGGGCATTCGTAGTCAAGTGCGTCACGCTTGTTCGGCGCGGGCAACATGACGATCTGTTCAAGCGCGTTCGAGCGCATGAACGTGCGCACGCAAGCAAAGCTGCTGGTATTGTCGACGCGCATGCAGAACTTGATAGCGCGATCGTTGAGCACGGCGACCAACCAGCGGCAGGGATAGCCTCGGTCGAGCAACAGCAAGTCGTCCGGTGAAAGCCGGTCCAGGTGTTCGAACAGGAATTGGCGTTCGCCGCATTCGTGGACGTCGTGCAGGGAGGCCGCGAGCATCAGGTCCGGCCCCGGCAAGAACAGGCCGAACAGGATTTGATCGGCCAGCGCGGCGCGCTTAACATGGCTGGCCCGCAGACCGAAACGCATCGTCGAAGCGTCGGCGGCGACCAGCCGTAGTCCGCGCCAGCGCGGCACAAACCTGTCCGTTTCGGCGCGCGCGATGAGCCAGTCGTTGAGGCCGGGAATGGCGGTCGGGGACAGCTTGGCACGCGCTTGGGCGAACGCCTGCTCCGACACTTCCCGGACCAGCTGGGCTTGTTGGCGAAGATGGGCAAAGAAGGTGTCCAGTTCGGCCTGGATGCTCATCCGCATGCCCGTCAGCATAATGGCGACCAGCGTCGGCAAGGGCAGCTTGCGACAGCGCGAAAACGCAGTCGGATGGTCCGCGTGGCGCGCATCGAGGAGGAATTCTGTTGAGCATAGTCGGGCGGCGAAATCTTGAAACAGAATGGTCAGAACAGACATGGCAGGCAGTGGGAATAAAAATTCACACTGGCGGCCGCACTTTTAATACGGTGTCAAGTATATATTTGCAAATATTGAAAATAAATTATTTAACCGCGCACATTTTCCTTAACTTGGGTGGATTGAGGTGGAAGTGGACGCCGCAAAGTCACGCAATGTGAAATGCCTTCCAAACTGCACGGGCGCACCTGAGATTACGGAAGGTCTTGGCGTTACAATCAAGTACGAATGCGGTGGAGAGATGCGATCCGAATGGTTCGCTGGCAGAATTCAGGCCAAGAACTACATCCTAGTGGCATATTGCGTCGTAAAACGCGACGAAAACGGCAAGCCGACAATATATCGCCCAACGGCTTATGAACCTTGAAACAACTATCGACAGCAATTTTACGTGTTACATTTGGATAGAATTGCTGAGATAGCGTAAAGTATGATCTGTCACTACTTCATTAAAGGAAATCCATGTCCACGTATCAGGAATACACCGCCAAGATCGCCGAGTTACAACAGCTCGCGGAGACCGCACGCAAAAACGAAATCGCTGGCGCAAAAGCACAAATCGCCGCGATCATGAAGGATTACGGCTTGACCGTTGAAGATCTCGGCGGTGCCAAGGCGAAGGCCATGAAAGTTCGCATCCCGGTCGCTGCAAAGTATCGTGACGAAGCGACTGGCGAGACCTGGACTGGTCGCGGACGCTCGCCGAAGTGGCTGGAAGGTAAAGACAAAGCTCAGTATCTGATCAAGTAATCAGACACCGCGTGCAACGCGCGCTGGATGCGGCGGCTGGAAATGCTGTCGCACCTACTACGTATGGCGGCATATAGCTACGTTAGAGGGATGGTCAAACGCAATACCAGCATCGTGTAATCGCTGAAAGATACATCCTGTATCGAATTGCCAACCATCCGGCATCTTATTTTTTAAACCCAGTCCGCCTTTGCGGATAGCGCCGTCCAAATACTGCTGCTCGGGCTTGGAAATTTCAACGATGACTAAGTAAGGACGCAGCCAGCGTGCAACATAATCTACCGTGCGACCTTTTACGAATAGATCGAGCGCGGCCTCAGCAAGATAGACACATGGCACCACATGCTCCCGATGACCCGGTCCTTTTTTCCCGCGCCCAACTGGCACAAATTCTGCGGAGACGAACAGCTCTAGCACACGGGAGTGCGCCTGAGCCCCATCCGCCTGAATTCGTTGAAGATACCTTGCAGCACGAAGGAAGCTACGTTCAATATGGTCTTCCCTATCGATCACTTCCCGGATTTCCCGCTCATGCCCGATACAAAGGCTTCGCAGTTCCGCATCGACAACTTCGGCATCAAAATCGGGAGCCTTTCCAGTACCGGCGAGCCTCGCAGCAAAAGCCAAACAGGTTTTGGTGAGATTAAGGTCGCGATTCCGATAGCAATCAACCAACACGAACTCACGCGTATCTTTGTTGCTTATGTCGCTAAGAGGTTTGAGTAACTTTATGGCTCCTGTATGACCACCTTGTTTTTCCTCGAACATATCCCGGAAAAACAATGCAGTCTCGAATACACTACGGACATATTTTTGACGATCCATTTGTTTCAAGTCAACACTCATTGTAATGGCTATTCCCGGGTATAATTCTTGTAATAGTTGAAGACAAATTTTCGACCACGTTAGAAATCGATTCTAAGACGCCTAGAATCGATTTCGTTTCAATTCGGCGCGTCGATGCATCTCAATCTCGCTCCACGCCTTAGAAACGCTTCTACTCGTTTTTAACGCGTGTTTTGATCTGCATATCAAATAAAATCAAAGAAGTCGGCTAAGAATAAGCCATTTCTATTACGCTTACGACCATCAATACAAACCACCTCTACTTTTTTAAGTGTTGATAATTCGTTCATAAGATCGCGTCCTGGAGAAAACGTGTCTATGTTTTGGTTATGACGATCAGGCGATAAAAATACGACTCGAACGCGCTCCGGCTGAAAGGCATGAACGAACGCTTTTACTGAATCAACCACATCAGGCATTTTTCGAAAGGCATTTGGTTGAAGTGGACCAGCGAAACAACAACGTCCACCATTCATTTTTCTTCGCGATTTCTCAATGAATCGTTCTGGCGTCTCGCCGCTTTCGTGCGGTGATGTTAATCGCAAATACAACCTACGATCATTACTTAAATGATAAATCGACGTTAGTCGATCATTAGAAGCAGGAAGAACACCATTTGTCCCCAACCGGTGGTCAAGAAACATCGATCGCAGCGTGGTACTTTTTCCGGAGTCTTGAGGAGCAACGACGAACAACGCACGTTCCACATAAACCGTCATATTTATCCTGAAAAAAATTTCAATTAAATGACAAATTAAGCAAGGCGGACCGCCTTACATAGCCGCCCACTTTTCGGGCAAATCTCCTTCGTGGCAGTAAACTTCCCCGTCGCGACCAGTGCATCGATCACATAATTGTCAGCAAGCTTCGTATCCTTCTTGTGGGGGAAACGGTCACGCAGCCATACGTCAAGCGACTCGGGCTTGGGGTGACCTCCCCATTTTACGACCCTTTGACCCTGAATGATAAAGGTCTTGCCAGATGCCTTGATGGCGTCGATTAGTTCTTGTTCATCAAATGCCATACCAGGGTAGTTCAATGCAATCATCGATTTCGTCCGCGTATCATGTTGCCACGAGTTAATAGTGCGAACAATGATAGCAGAACGGGGGGGCGAGTTGGGCCGCATGGGGCGGCCCAACTAATCTAGCTATGAGGCTCAGTCGCTGTCGCGCGTCTGCTCATCGACGATGACACGGATGATGTTTTCCACGAGATGCAAGTTAGATGCCGACAGCTTGGTCAGCATTTCAACTACGGGCTGAAGTGCCACGCTATCCGCTGCGACCGCGGCAGCGGTTGAGAGCTGCTGATGGGCCATATTTTGCAGCGTGGCCACGTCTAATTTTGTGGATGGACGTGCCGGCGCATTTCTGCGAGTGACGGGCTTTTTGTTTGTCATACTGGGCTTTCGATCATTGATGGTGCTGATACCGTCAATGCGAACGCCGAGAACCTCAACGCTACCTGTTGCTATTGTGCGCCTCGCTGCGCCAGCCTACTACGAGCCGTTTTCCTGACTGGCGAGAACGCAGCGAACAATTCCTTCGACCAAACGGATGTTCTTCGGCGACAGCTTCGCCAGAAGCTCGACAACCGGCACGATAGCCGCCTGATGCTTGCCGACGACAACAACGCCAACTTCACCCTCTGCCGACTTTTCGCCAGCCTTCGCGGCCTTACGCTTGCCAGTGCCGAACCGCAACCATTCCGCTGACACCTCTAGCCATTCAGCCTGTTACGTCCTTTGAAATCCGAGGGTCACCAGTGCGCCAATTCCCACGTTTTTCCAGGGCGACCATTGAACGCGCACCCATGACAGCATGGGATGTAGCGTAAAAAA
>KB906724.1:10084-176969 GCA_000381565.1 Oxalobacteraceae bacterium AB_14 | reverse complement strand
CGGGACCGGCCTATGCATCGAATTCTATCTGTAAATCCTTCGTTACCCCAACATATCGATCAAATGGCGCGTGCGCCGGAAGTCTATCGGCCGTTCGCTTGCCCGCATTGCGGTATGGCCGGTCTCTGGCTGCACGGCTTTTACGAGCGCAAACCGGACCGCGATGGTGCTGCCGCCGCCTCGCTCAATCCGGTCCGGGTGACACGCTTTTGCTGCAGCCCATGCGGACGTACCTGTTCGCGTTTGCCGCTGTGCATCGCGCCGCGTCGCTGGCACCCGTGGGCCAAACAGCAGCGGGTTCTGCTGGACCTGTTGGCCGGCGCTTCGTTACGCGGCGCGGCCATGTGCGCCGGCGTCGCACACCACACTGCGCGCCGCTGGCGCGACTGGATGCACGCCTGCACGTCGACACTTTCCTTCGTCCTGCGCAGCCGCTTCCCAGAACTGGGGCGCGGTGGCGAGGGTCCCCGCTTCTGGACGGCTTGCATGGTCGCGATGTCGCTGGCCGATGCGATGGCATGGGCAGATCGGGAAATATCCGTCCCATGAAACGCTGACCCGAAACCACCAGGAGACAGGTTCCGCCACGCAAATTACCCAACCCACACACTTTGCCCACTGCCGCCGGTAGCCGATATCGGTTTCCATGAAAGCTCCCGAACTCAACAGGAGCACCCATGAAACAGATCGATCCGACCGCCTTGTTCCGCCTATCCGTGCTGGGGCCGCTGGTCAGCCGCGAGCGCCTCGAACGCGGCGAACTGCAGCGCACCCTGCGCGAACTGGCCCAGCACCAATACGCGATCCCCAACTCGCGCCGCACCCGGCGAGAAGACCATCGAAAGCTGGCTCTACAAGTGCCGGCGCGAGGGCATCGACGGCCTGGCGCCGAAAACGAGGATAGACCGCGGCCGCTCCAAGATCGCGCCCGCCCTCCAGGAAGCCATCGTCGCAGCCAAACGCGACAACCCGCGCAGATCGATCCGCCAGATCCGCCAACTGCTGCAAACGAGCGGCGAAGCGGCCAGGGACAGCCTGTCGCGCTCGGCGATCCACCGCCTGCTGGCTGGCCACGGTATAGCGCGCATGAGTGGTTCGTCGAGTCAGCCCGAGGAGAAGCGCAGCTTCGTGGCCGAGTCGGCCGGCGCGATCTGGTACGGCGACGTCATGCACGGGCCGCGCGTCATCGTCGACGGCAAGCCGCGCAAGGTCTATCTGGTATCGCTGTTCGACGACGCCTCGCGCCTGGTAACGCATAGCGCCTTCTGCCTGGGCGAGACGGCGCTCGACATCGAGGGGGTGCTCAAGCAGGCGCTGCTCAAGCGTGGCCGGCCGATCAAGCTGGTGGTCGACAACGGCGCCGCCTACAAGGCCGGCACACTGCAGGCGCTGTGCGCGCGGCTGGAGATCCACGTCATTTACTGCCGCCCGTACCAGCCGGCCGGCAAAGGCAAGATCGAGCGCTGGCATCGCACCGTGCGCGACCAGTTCCTGAGCGAACTCGACGCCGCCCGCATCGGCGACTTGGCCGACCTGAACGCGCGCCTGTGGGCCTGGCTCGAAGGTATCTACCACCGCACGCCGCACGAGGGCCTGGCCGGGTTGACGCCGCTGGCGCGCTACCAGCAGGATCTGCCGAAGATCCGGCCGTTGGGCCAGTTAGCGGCGCAGCTCGACGCCATGTTCCACCACCGGATCAAGCGCTACGTGCGCAAGGACGGCACGGTGTCGTATCTGGGCGCCAGATTCGAGGTGCCCTACGAGCTGGCCGGCAAGACGGTGCGACTGGTGGTTGACCCGCATGCCGGCGTGGTGGTCGGCGTCGAGAACGAAGCCGGCGCAATGCTGGGCTTGGCCACCAGGCTGGACGCGCATGCTAACCTGCACCGCGTTCGGCGCAAACCCGATCCGGAACCGCCGGCACCGGGTCCGCGCAGCGGCCCCAACCTGGTCGAGATGGCGCTCGCGCGGTACCACGGCAAGAAGGGGGATTGAGCATGTACCTCCAACACTTCGGACTGCGCCACCCGCCGCTGGGTAAGGAAGGCAAGGACCTGTGGGACGATGGTGCGCTGGCGCAACTGTCCGAACGCTTCAACTGGCTGCTGCAGGCGCCCGGTGTCGGGCTCATCACCGGCGAACCCGGGGTAGGCAAGACGGCGGCGCTGCGCAGCCTGAGCGACACCCTCAACCCGCACCGCTACCAGGTCGTCTACCAGCCCGAGACCGACTTCGGACGGCTCGACCTGTACCGCAGCCTGGCCGGCGCGCTGGGCATCGAGCCATCCTACCGGCGCGCGCAGCTGTGGCGTGACATCAAGCAACGCATCGCCGAGATGGTCGACGGCAAGCAGTTGCTGCCGGTGTGGATCATCGACGAGGCGCAGAACCTGCCGGTCGAGTTCTTCCGCGACCTGCCCGCGTTCCTGAACTTCGCGTTCGACGCGCGCGATCTGATCACCGTATGGCTGGTGGGCCATCCCGGCCTGGCGCAAACGCTCGAACGCGCGCCCTATGCGGCCTTGCACGGGCGCATCGCCGCGCGGGTGCAACTGAAGCCCGTCGTCGAGCGCGAGCGCTTCGCATTGTTGATCGGCCATGCCCTCAAGGCCTCGGGCTGCCAGCATACCCTGTTGGCCGATTCCGGCATGGAAGTGTTGCGTCAGGCATCGAAGGGCTTGCCGCGCATCGCCGGGCGGATCTTGCACACCGCCATGCGGCTGGCGGTGCCCAAAGGATTGAATCATCTGCCGGACGACCTGCTGCAACAAGCCATTGAGGAGCTCAGATGAAACCGAACCAGCACCGCAGGATCCCGCGTGACTTGAGTGACGAAGGGGCAGCTACGCTGGTCCAGTTCCTGCGCAAACTCACACGCGATTGCGAAATGCAATATGCGGTTCAGATCAGGCGGCACGAGGAGGCGGCGCCGCGCGGCCTTTACGACCCAGAGCAGCCCTGGAAATACCCAAACGAACCATTCTGACCCAAGAACGCCAGCAGGCTTGGTCTTGCTTCTGCAGGCCCTGCCTGTCGGCGTTCGATCCATCGGCGGGGGCGAATTGATCCGAGCGAAGGCGAGCTCGCCCGTTCATGGCGCGTCCCGCGCCTGCCCGACGCTCCGCCAGAGCGACCGGCCACCGGCAACAATGCCGACCGGCTCCATACCTCGGCCAACCCACGCTCAACGGCGGCAACGCTCTACCTACGCAAGAGTGGGACGTTCCCGGTTTCCCGCCCTGGAATAGGGTGAACCGAGGCTCCTAAAATACTGCGGTGCGTAACACCGTTGCCTAGTCGTGAAAAACTGTTGATGGTAAAGGCTCCTTAACCAAACGAGCCTACATCATGAACGCTAAGACTACTGCAACCGAACTGCCCAAGGCAACGACCGATCAGAAATCGACAGCACCTTCCACCGCGACGGCCACGCCGCAAGCTGTTTCGCCTGCATCGCCAAGCGCAGCTGGACCGATTAAAAACGCCTCTACGCCGATTTCATCGACGCCGACGGCGGATACGACAGCGACGCAAGGAAAAAGCGATGCTAGTGTTTCTCCTGCGGTCAAAGCCGAGAAGAAACCGAAGGCGCCGACGAAGATGGAAATCGCCTCCGCCATCTACCTGCGCATGTCCAAGCAAAAAGACGTGACCCGCAAGCAGATCGTGGAACAGTTCGTGACCGAAGCTAAGCTGAGCGCAGCCGGTGCCAGCACTTACTATCAGTTAGTTAAGGCAAAGCTGGGCTGAGAACTGATTTGCACGCCAGCCTGCACGTGCAGGCTTGCGAACTTAAAACACAATGCCTTACCACCTCAACCAGCTCAACTATCCTCTAAACTTTCCGCTATGTAATGTGCTACGCTGTAGCTTTGAACTGGTGCTGGCATAATTTTGCCTGCAACGACATGAGAGGCAGGCAATGGGCATTACGGATAAGCTGATCGACAAAGCGTTGGAATTGGCTGGCAATTTCTTTGATTCTGTCCGCGATGGCACGGGGACTACTACGGTGGGGGCCTCGATTGATCACATCCAGTTGATCAACGCCATTGACGTTGTCGCAGTTCAGATAGATCGCTTAGCGAGTGACATTGAAAGCAAGATAGCAGGCATGATGGAACGTGCCCAACTGGAAAAACTGTCTGCGCAAGCTAAGGGGGTTAAACAAGCGCTAGAGTTTGATAACGAAACGATGCTTGGAATGGCAATTGTTCACCTCTCCGAACAGACGGAATACTCCGCGAAACGTCTTACGGAAGGAAAGTACGAATGGTTGGGACCGTGGATAGTGGCCGAGTCGATCCGAATTGAAGGGCTGCGCATCCTAACCAAAAATGAAAGAGCGGCAACCGCTCTACGTTCGGAAAGTCAAAAATTCCGTGTCAACATTCTTAATTTCGTTGGAAAATTACTCGTACAGAGTCATCCCTCCCCCTGGCAGCTCATCAGCGATTTTATTGAAGGAAGGAACGATGACTTGCTGATAGCTATCCGCGAAATCCCTTTAATGCTTCATACCAGTGAAAAATCAAAGCTACAATTGGAAGTTACGGCTGGAAAATCTAGCGTCAAAGATACAATAGTGGATGCGCCGTCATCGAAAACCGTATTGGCACCGGCGATTGCATGGCCATTTCCCACTTCCACACGGCCAAGTTAACGCCTGTTCGCCCGAAGCTTGAATCCGCGTGGCACAACACCTCAGCACCAACGAACCATGCGGCGGCCCAGCGGCTCCCCGTCCTCCTTGCTTCCGGCGAACTGCCTCTCACCATACCATCAATGGCTACGCCCATACGATAGATGGGGTATGCATTCCGGTCGTTTGCAAATTTACGAACTCGCATGCGTTTCTGTGATTGCAGTGTTGATGCTCGTGGCGTCAAATAGCAACAGCGTGTCGAATTCAACCACCTAAATTTTACACATTACAGCCTACGCATTTGTGACGCAAACGGCGCTCAGGCGACAAACGCCGCCGCTATCACCGTACAAATTCGGCCTTCGGCTGACGTCGCTCGTCAGCAATCATCTTAGTCAGCCACTGGTTGAGGAAATGGTTCAGCTCCGCTTTTGCCAGCGGGCTGAAAGCCATCAACTCAGGGCAGAACACTTTCCGCGAACCGAAGCAATCGCAGTACGTCAAAACTCCGACCGTTTCGGCCAGCAAATACACTTCGATGGTCATGTCCGGGTCAGGAATCGCAGCGCCGTGCAGGCGTTCGAGATAGTGACTCATGCGCAGGACCAAGCGGTGCTTGTGCCGCTCGATCACATCGATATTGACATCGTTGTGGCCGAGTGCGATGAGTTTGGCTGGTCCGTTCATGTCATGTAAGCCTGGGAGAAGTTGAAGCAGCTTGCGGTAGTTTTGTTGATAGATATCCATGCCGATTCCTCGTTGATTGCAATACAGGAACCATCCATGGAAAAACGTAAACAGACAACACAGAATATTCCGCTAAGAAAAATAAAAACGTTACAAAGTGAGTATTTCTTGAATGCATGTACTGTTATGCTTGGGGGAATAGATAATTTAGAAAGCAGCGAGAGTTGCACAGAGCTTTTGCGCCCAACACACAGGATTTGCCATGAAAAAAACACCAAGCCAGCCTGACGCTAGCGAACCCATTCGTGAATCGGTGCTCAGAGAACAGCGATTGGAGCAGCTCATGGATAGCTGCAAACAGGAAGTGTTACGTCAGATCATAGGCCCATTTGGCCTAACGCCTAGCATGTTTGACGACAAGGACGGTGGCAACGTCACGACACAACACAATGCTGAGCAAGGTCTGTTTGCAAAGGATTCAGAGGAATTAAATCGCGCCGACTACGACTACTCCGCCGCAAAAAGGGAGAAGATGAAGGAGGCACATAAGAGCGGCAGCATGACCTCCCAGGAATTCGTCGATCAATACACAGGGAAGCAGGAGCCAACCAAACGGGAGAACAGCAAAGGTAAGCTAGTGATGAATGCCGAGCTGGATCATCTTGTCCCGGTCAAGGATATACATGCACAGGGCGGCTGGATCAAAGACAAACAGGGCAGAACGGAGCTCAGTTCCGAAAGCGATAATCTGCACTACACGACGCACAAAACTAACCGCAGCAAAGGCAGCAAAGCCCCTGAAGAAGCTATGTCATCAGAAAACGGATTTGACAAAGCCCGCATCGATCCGCTGCTCGACAAGGCAAAGGAATCTCTGAAAGAAAAACTGCCAGATACTTCAGAACGGCTTAAGTATCACGGCCAGGAGCTGCTTAACACCGGGGTACAAGAGGCTGGGCGCAACGCCGTGCGTCAAGCCTTTGGCGTTGTGCTGCATGAGTACGTCAATGGCAGCTTCCAAGAGATCAAGGTGCTGTTCCAAGACAAGCATAACGAGCGGAGCCTGATCGATCAACTTATTGAAAGTAACCAAAGGGTAATGCAGCGCGTTATTAACAAATTGAAAGCTGCACTTGAAGCACTGATTGAAGGTGGCATTCAAGGTTTTGTCAGCAATCTGTTGACCTTCCTGATTAACAATCTGATTACCACATCAAAGAAAATCGTCTCGCTGATCCGCGAGAGCATGCAAAGCTTGTGGAAAGCCATCAAGATGATAGTAAATCCTCCAGAGAGCATGTCTGGTATGGAAGTCGCACGCACGGTTGCCAAAATCATCGCCGCAGTTGTGACTACGGGCCTGGGCATGCTGATGGAGGAGTCGGTCAAGGGATTCATCATGAGCATGCCAATTCTGGCCCCTATTGCGGACATATTGGCTACGGCCATGACTGCCATCATGACAGGCATCATTGGGTCTCTCGTGATATACGGAATTGATCGTCTCTTCGACTGGCTAAGCTCCACTGGTACCGAACTGCTTCAGGCCTACGAAGTCAGTGCGCAAGCACAAGCAAACGTAATGGAACGGCTGCAAGATTGGTTCGATCTCCAGTATCGTAACTCGCAGCTGTACGAAGCCGCAGCGCTTGCATATGAGCAGATCCAGGGTAGTTATTCGATCTCGTCGTTCCAGCTTGAATCCGCCACGCTGGATGCCAATGCCACGATCACAAGCCGCAATTCCCAGATCGACATTATCAGCACGCAGGTCGAGCGGCAAAAACTACTCATGGACGCGCTGAAGTCTCTTTGATTCCTACTTCATTTGAAAAATATTATTGAGGTGCTAGATGTCGCAGTTAATCAACGAACTCGCAAGAATCGAAGTCAGCAATGAAGCACTGCTGCAATTGGAAGTGGAGAACATCTATAGGGATTTCAGCAGCAATTATAGGAAACTAGACGATCTGAAAAACTTCAGATCAGATTACGAAAAGAAGAACCGTTTGATGCGCTGGTGGCACAACGACAAGTTGCGCGATGCACATCTGGATTCCGCCGAGGTACAAGCAGAATTTTCCAAAACGATAGGCCAACTCATGATGATTAGCATCATGCAGTCCAAGAAGCTCACTGAGCAGCAGTCTCAGTTGAACAGCCAACAAAAAGATCTAAAAAAACAGGCGGACGGTATTGAGGAACATGCCGGCACGCTGCAACAACAACATAAGGTTCTGGCAGAACAATCTGAGAAACTTGAAACACTTGTCAAAGAATATTTTGATCTCAAAGGGCTCACTGAAGACGGTGCTCAGAAATTAATTGAAATAGCTAAGGAAATAAAAGGCACCAAGAATGACATGTTGCAGCAATTCGCCGAACGTACCCAAAACTTGGAAGCCCTTCATGGCGACACGATGTCCCGGATGGCTTCCTTGTCGACCGAATTGAACGACAGGCTCACAAGTTTTGAGAAACAGACCAGATCTGAGCTTACGGTGCTCGCCCAAGAGAATCAACAGATGATACTTGTAAGCGAATCCTCTCTGCGGGCAGAGCATGAGGCAACGAAAGCCGATTTCCATCAATCTCTTTCGCCGCTTCGGCAGGACTTGCAAGCATCGGTAGCAAACCAGCACAAGCAAGAGCAGGCATATACGCAAAAGATCGGATCAATCGAAGACGGACTGAACGCCCAAGCTTCGAAAATTTCCGACACCGCTAAGGAGTTATTTGCCTTGAAGACTGAATTAGCCGGATACGCACAGCGGCAGACCAATGATCAAGAAACGGCAGCTCGGCTTCTAAAGGAGTCATCGGATAGAATAGGAAAATTAACCGTCATCGTTGGCTGCACTGCCTTGGCTATGCTTGCACTCATGGGCGCCACCGTACATCTCTTGAACTGGTTCTAGTTAGCCACCTGAAATCGAAACTGCGCTGGCCAATGAATAGGGAACCCATTTCGATTTTTCAAACAGCCATCACAGCGCATGAGCAGCTTTTCCGACTAGATGTGGGGTCGAAAATGTGATGGCTGATAACTTGTTGATTAAGGTGGGATTTTGGTGTGATCGCATATTCATGCGCTTGAAACCCGCATGAACAGTGGGTTTTAACAAGGCGGCGGGGCTTGGGAAGCTTCTGCTCTACCATTGAGCTACACCCGCGTGCCACGCATTCTACGCGGGTTTCAAGCAAGTTGACAACGTTGCCGCATGGCCGCCGGATCAAAATGACGAAAGCCCCAGCGAGCGGGGCTTTCGATCCGGCACGGCGGGCGCGCAGCCTGCCTGCGGAAATTACTTGGCGGCGCGGCGGCGGGCGGCAAAGCCCACCAGGCCCAGACCCGCCAGCAGCATGGCGTAGGTTTCTGGTTCCGGCACCGGCGCCATAGCCGTGAACTTGACCGAACCACCGCTTGCCGTCAGCGCGTTGACATGCAACTGGAAGTCGCTGAAGTCGCTCAGAGTGGTATGGTTGAAGGTCCACGTGGCCGTTTCGCCGTCGGTGAAGCGGCCGCTGTTGTTGGCGGTCCGGAACTTTATCTGAGTGGCGCTGAGGCCGTGATTGGCCAGCGCGATGGTGCTGCCGGCGGCAGCGCCAAAGCTGACTGGCGCGGCGCTCTTCTTATCGCTAAATTGCAGGCCGAAGATGAAAGGGCTGGTCGCGTTGAGCGCGTCGTCCCAGTTGGCCGCCAGGGTCCACAGCGTGTTGCCGTTCGATTCGGTGATCGTCAGGTGAGCCATGTCCTGGCTGGCGAAACCGGCGCTGAGGCTGGTGCCCAGAACGATGGTTTCGGTGGCGGCGAAGGCGGCAGGTGCCGAAGCGATTGCAGCGGCAAATGCACAGGCGGCGATGGCGGTTTTCGAGAGTTTCAAGCGAGTCCTCTTTGGATAGTGATTGCGCTGCAATGGGTGGGCTTAACGCGTGACATCAAACCAGTGATGCAAATATAACACAATACTTGCCGAGTAAGAACTTACTTTTTAAAAAAATAATGAATGTTATTTGCAAGAAACTTTTTGTTGCGGAAATGTAGCATCCCATTTCTCTCAGGACAGGTTTGCCGCCGGGCCGATTTTGCCGGCGACGCTGTTCCGCTGGCTGCGGCCCCGTTGCACCTCCGCAAAAAATCATGGCATTTGAGAAATAGTTGACACCTGAATCTGTTAGGATGCTAGCCACCCTCGACAACCCCATGCACAGGATCGCCCATGCGCAGCACCTCCCCAGCGACCGGCCGCGAAACCGTTCTTGAAGACGGCAAGCCCATCGTCACCACCACCGACCTCCAGGGCCGCCTGACCTACGCCAACTCCACCTTCGTCCACGCCAGCGGCTACGCCGACGACGAACTGGGCGGCCGTCCGCAGACCTCGCTCTACCATGGCGACATGCCGCCCGAAGTCGACGCCGACATGTGGCGCACCGTGCTGTCGGGCCAACCGTGGCGCGGCCTGGTCAAGTACCGCTGCCACGACGGCGGCCATTTCTGGTGCATCGCCAACGTCACGCCGGTGATAGAAAAGGGCAAGACCACCGGCTTCATGTCGGTGTGCACCAAGCCCAAGCGCGAACAGATCCAGGACGCCGAACAGCTCTACCGCACCGTCAAGGGCGGCAACCCGGACGGCGTGCGCATCGTGCGCGGCGCCGCCGCCGCGCGCGGCTGGCGCCGCTGGACCCAGGCGCTGCGCGACATCACGCTGGCGCAACGGCTGGCGCTGTGCTTCGGCGGCATGGCCGCGCTGGGACTGGCGCTCGCCAGCCACGCCCTGTGGCCCTATGCCGACAGCGCCCTGCATTGGCAGGCGCTGCTGCTGGTGGCGCTGGCCCTGTACAGCTGGCGCAACCTGCACCTGGCGGTGGTCGCGCCGATCAAGGCCAGCATCGAAGCGGCCCGCATCCTGGCCGGCGGCGACCTGACCACCCGCATGGCGGTCGACCGCCACGACGAACTGGGCCAGCTGCAAGCGTTCGTGCGCCAGCTGAACCTGAACCTGGCGTCGATTCTGGTCGACATCCGCAGCAACTTCAGCCTGACCCGCAGCACCACCACCCAGGTGCGCGCGGCCAACGCCGACCTGTCGGCGCGCACCGAGGCGCAGGCGGCCAACCTGGAGCAGACCTCGGCGCACATGGGCCAGATCACCGGCACCGTCAGCCAGACCGCCGACAATGTCAACACCGCCAGCGGCGTGGCGAGCGAGGCGACCGCGCTGGCCGAACGCACCGGCGTGGCGGTGACGCAGGTGGTGGCGGCGATGAACGATATCCGCGCCTCGTCGAGCCAGATCGTCGACATCATCAGCCTGATCGACGGCATCGCCTTCCAGACCAACATCCTGTCGCTGAACGCGGCGGTGGAGGCGGCGCGCGCCGGCGAGAGCGGGCGCGGCTTCGCGGTGGTGGCCGGCGAGGTGCGCAACCTGGCCCAGCGCAGCGCGGCGGCGGCCAAGGAGATCAAGACCCTGATCGACGCCTCGGCCGGCAAGATCGCGGTCGGCGCCGGCATGGCCAGCGCGGCGGGACAGGACATGGACGCGGTGATCGCCGCCATCGGCCGGGTGGCCGCCATCATGGGAGACATCAGCGGCTCGACGCGCGCGCAGAGCAGCGGCGTCAACCAGGTCAAGGACGCCATCATGCAACTGGACGAGGTGACCCGCCAGAACGCCCTGATGGTCGAGGAAGCCTCGGCCGCCACCGGCGTGCTGGACGTGCAGGCGCAGGCCGTGGCCAAGGCGCTGGAAGTGTTCAAGCTGCCGCCGCAGGGCAAGCCGGGCAAGACCTCCGCCAGCCTGGCGCTGATCGCCTCGCAACGCGCGCGACCGGAACGCGCGGCGCCCCGGATGGCCCGCCGCGCCTGACCGGACTCAGTTCAGCAAGTTGAAATCGGCCCGGTAGTAATTGCCTTCCGGGCCGTTGCCGGACCATTGCAGGTAGATGGTCTGCTTGCCGATGCTGGCGTGCTCGACTTCATAGGCGCCGCTGGCCAGCGACTGCCCGGCCGGCACCGCGAAGGTCAGCGAAAACTGGTCGCCGCGCGCGGACTCGAACTGCCGCTTGACGCTCAACAGCGTCATTGGAATCCCGCGGCTGCCCGGATACACATTGAAGCGCTGTTGCAGCAGCGCCTGGTAGGCCGCGCTGCCGGCCGGCGCCGCGGCGGCGCCGATGCCGGCCACGGGCGCCGTCCTGGCCTTGGCCAGCTCGGCCGCTCCACACAGGCCGCTGCCGCCCAGCATGCCGCCGGTGGCTATGACAAAAGTTCGCCGTTCCATAGTCGTTCCTTCACGAAGATTAGCTGCGCGGCGGGAAAATCCCCTGCAGGGCAATGATGAAATTGAGCTCCAGGTAGGGCTGCACATTGTTGTGCGCCTGGCCGCCGCCGGTCGACGCGGTGAGCACGGCGCCGCCCATCGGATGCAGCGGCGCCGGGCCGATATACGGCGGCGTCGGCGAAATCGACACCGCCAGCGTATTGCCGTTCGGGCTGGTGGTGGTGGCCGGCGCGCCGGACGCCAGCATGTCGTGCGCATGCACCGGCGTCTGCGCGGCGCTCACGGTGGCGGTGGCGGCGCCGCCGGCTTCGCCCTGGAAGCGCTCGCTCAAGCCGGCGCCCTGGCCCGCGCCCAGCGGCGCGCGCTGGCGCAGATTGGGCAGCGCGAAGGTGCTCTTGCCGTCGCCGCCGTATTGCGTACCGAGCAGCGAGAACAGGGCGGTGTTCTGCGCGATCGGCAAAATCTGGCCATCGCAGGTCGCCCAGCCCGTCGGCGCGAAATTGCCGGCAAACAGGCGTATTTCCGCCACAAAGGGATCGGCCATGGTGTCTCCTTAAGTTTGAGATGGATAAATGCCGAACAGCGAGATGATGAACTGCACCGCCAGGAAGGGCGCCATATTGTCGTGCGGCTGGCCGCCGCCGCCGGCGCCGATGGTGCCGGCGCCCATCAACAGATTGGGGCCGGCGGTGCCGTACAGCCTGGGCTTGGGCGACGGCGCCGCCGGCACCCAGCTGCTGCCGTCGGTGATATTGATCGCGCTGGTGGCCGGCGGCGGCGCGGCGGTGCTGGCATTGACCTGGTGCTTGTGCGGCGGGATCTGCGCGGTGGTCAGCGCCACCTGCTCCAGCCCGCCCTTCTCGCCGAGCTGGTAATTCATTCCGCTGAGCGTGCCGACGTGCACCGGCACCCGCCCGCTCAGGTCGGGCAAGGCGAAGGTTTCCACGCCGTCGCCGCCGTAGGTGGTGCCGATCAGGTTGAACAGCGTGTCGTTTTCCGAAATGGGCAGCAGCGCGCCATTGCAGAACGCCCACCCTTGCGGGGCGAAGTTCCCCGCGAACATACGAATTTCACCGATATATGGCGTAGACATGAATGGTCTCCTGGAGCGGCTCGCTTAATTACGCGAAGGGAAGATACCGACCAGCGCAATACCGAACATGCTGGTGGTATAAGGCTGGCGATTTTCATGCGCCTGGCCGCCCCCCGCATACGCCACGCTGGCCGGCGACAACGCCGCGCTGCCGTCGTAGCCATGGAAGACGTTGGCGCCGCCGGCCGGAATCGAGCACAGGTAGTTGCCGCTGGGGCTGGTGGAACGCAGCGCGGTCGGATCGGTCTGGTTGACCGCCTGCATGCTGTGGCCGTGTTGTGGCAACTCCAGCGCCGTCAGCGTGTGCGCAGCTTCGCCGCCCTGCGCGCCGGGCAGCGTATTGTGCATGGGCATGCGCCCGCGCATGTCGGGCAGCGCGAAGGTGACCCGGCCATCGCCGCCGTAGGTGGTGCCGAGGATGGAAAACAGCGCCTGGTTCTGGTTGATCGACAATAGTTGTCCGTCACAACGCGCCCAGCCCTTGGGGATGAAGTTGAAACTGAACATGCGGATTTCGGCCAAAAATGGGGTTGACATGGTCGCTCCTGGTGGCAAGGGATGCCGCGCCGGCGCGGCCGGGCGGCGGATGGAAAATGCGCCGTCGGGCGACGGCGTTCAGGCGCTCGGGGCCGGCTCAGCCGCGTCGGCGGCGCCGGGCGCGGCCGGCCAGCAGCATGCCCAGGCCCAGCGACAGCATCAGCACCGACGACGGCTCCGGCACCGGCGGCGCGAGGCCCGACACGCGCAGCGCCACATTGTCGAGCGCGGCGTAGTCATACAGGTTTTGATTGGAGAATTGCAGCCAGGTCTGGGCCTTGTCGCTCCACAGATTGCTGATCGTGTAGTGGGTCCAGTCGCCGGCGGTATCGGTCTGCTGCCAGACCACCTTGCCGTTGAACAGCACCTTGGACTCGTTGACGACCGGGTCCGTGGTGCTGGCATGGAAGCGTTGCAGGTCGAAGTCCAGCGTGTAGACGTAGTGCTGGTCGGTGTCCACCTGTTGTCCCAGGATGCCGGCGCCCAGGTAGGCGCCGTCGCTGTAGACCATGTTGAACAGCTTGGCCAGCGGCGTGCTGGAATAGTCGTAGCCGACCGTTTGCGCCGAAGTGTCGCCGCTTTGCGTCCAGTAAGGCGACAGCGTGGCGGCGGAAAAATCGCCATCCGCGACCAGGTTGGTCGCAAAGGCGGACGGGGCGCCGAACGCCGCGGCGCACAGCAAGGCAGAAAATAACTTACGCATGGCTAACCTTCTAAAAATAAGGATATGGCAAGCAACAGTGCGCTTATTTTACTGTAAAAAATTCAATAAATTATCATTATGATAGCGGTCCGAAAAAATATTGCTCAACTGTTGTTTTTGTTGAAGTAACAAGTTAGTGGCATATTGACAATCACTTTTCAGCGCTTGAGCCAGCCTATGCCGCCGGCGCCGACGTTGTGGATGTACAGCCGCCCGGCGGTCTCGGTCGCGCCGGTGGTGACCGCCGAGGCGCCGCCCGGGTCCTGCAGGTCGGCGACGATGCGGCCGTCCTCGGTGAACGCCAGCACATGGCCGTAGGGCCTGGGCTCGGGCCACAGCGCGCGCGGCAGGCGCAGCATCAGCTTGCGCAGGTAGGGCTGGTCGGCCATCTTGTCGAGATCGTTGCGCGGGCCGGACAGGCCCAGCCAGATGCGGCCCTCGGCGCCGCGCACCAGGTTGTCCGGATAGCCGGGCAGGTTATCGAGCAGCACCTGCGCCTGCGGCGACGCCACCCGCACGTCCAGCCCGGCCGCGTCGACGGCGATCTTCCACACCCGGTACTTGCCGCTCTCGCTCACATACAGCCAGCGCTGGTCCCCGCTCAGCAGCACGCCGTTGGAAAAGCTCAGGCCGCCGGCCACCACCCGCACGGCCTTGCTGGCCGGATCGTATTCCAGCACGCGCCCGGTCGACGATAGAGCTTGCCGTCGGGGCCGGCCAGCACGTGCTCGGGCCCCACTTCGCCGCCCAGCGCGATCTGCCGCGCGCCGGCCAGGCGCTGGTTGACCGCATGGACGCCCGTATAGCCGGGCGGCGTGGGCGCAGTCCAGCTGACCGGCACGATGGGCACCGGCCACAGGCCGAGATAGGCAGCGACGAGCAATGCAGCAAACATGGACACCTTGGCGATTTTTTTCATGGTGCGCCCAGTCTACGCAATCTTGATGCAAAATGGCGAAGCCCGTTACCGCCCACCAGAGGAAGCCCATGAAACCAGTTGTCGTCTTGAGTATCGCGCTGGCCGTCGCCGCGCCGCTCGCCCACGCCCAGCAAGCGGCCGCCGCCGATCCGATCGCCGTCCTGGTCGGCCGGCTCGACCTGGAAAAATACAAGGCCACCATCAAGAGCCTGACACGCTTCGGCGACCGCCGCCAGGGCACCGAGCGCAACCGCCAGGCGCTGGACTGGATCGAGGCGCAGCTCAAGTCCTACGGCTGCGGCGACACCGAACGCCTGCAATACCAGTACACCCAGCCGGCGCCGGACGCGCCGGCTGGCAAGCGCGCGCCTGGCCTGGCCAGCGGCGGCGCCGGCGGTCCCGCCGGCCAGGGCGGCAGCACGCTGTTCGGCCAGCGCGCGGCGACCGGCGTCAACACCGATCCGCTGCGCCAGCCCGATGCGACACTGCGCGCGCTGAACGCCGAGCCAACGCCGGTCGGCGCCTCGCCGCGCGAGAACGTCTATTGCACCAAGGTCGGCAGCACGCATCCGGAGGAGATGTACATCGTCAGCGCCCACATGGACGGCATCGGTTTCGGCGAGGCCGCCGACGACGACGGCTCCGGCACCGCGCTGGTGATGGAGCTGGCGCGCATCTTCAGCGCGCCCGGCGTGCGCACCGAGCGCTCGATCCGCTTCGCGCTGTGGAACAACGAGGAGACCGGCTTGAACGGCGCCACCGCCTACGCCATGCAGCGCAAGGACATGCAGGGCGTCGAATCGCCCAAGGGCTCGGGCAGGTATCCCGAGCCGAAATGGCTGGGCCTGATACAGCACGACATGATGTTGTGGGACCACGGCATGCCGGTCGCCCAACTCGATGCGGCCGGCAAGCCGGTGCTGGACGCCAAGGGCCAGACTGTCTACGTGTCGCCGCCGGAACAGCGGCGCGAGGCCGACGTCAACATCGAGTACCAGTCGGTGTCGCGGCATGCCGAAGGTTCTGCCAAGCTGGCCTGGGCGTTGCGGGCCGCCAACGACAAGTACGCCAGCCGCTACCCGGCCGCCGTCGGCTTCCACATGACCAACACCGACTCGACGCCGTTCATGGACCTGGCGCCGGCCATCTCGCTGCGCGAGAACGAGCGCGGCCAGCAGATCGGCGCCGGCTGGAATCCCAACTGGCACCAGCCGACCGACGTCTACGCCACCTATTCGGACCTGGACTTCCTGCTGGGCCTGAACGCGGCGCAGACCACGCTGGCCGGCGTGGCCAGGCTGGCCGGCGCCACCGTCAAGCGCTGAGGCTTACTGCTTCAGGTAGTTTTCCGAACGCGGACCAAACAGCATGCCGTTGGGCATGCCGGCCGACAGCAGGCGCGCGCTGGCCACGCCGGCCACCGGATGCGAAGCGTCGGTGGTGCTGGCGATGATCTGCTTGACCGCGGCCGCCACCAGCGCGCCGACCAGGCCGCCGCCACCGCTGTTGCCGCCCTCGTTGTTGGAGGCCGACGCGGAGCCGCTCCACAGCAGGTTGCCGGTCTTTAGGTCGACCAGCCTGGCGTTGGCGGTCACCAGCACTACGCTGTTGAGCACGTTGTAGCTGGCGCCGTAGTTGGTGATGGTCACATACATCGCGGCGTCGGCGCCGAAGATCTCGCTGAGCTTTTTGACGTCGACTGCGTGGATGTCGGCCGCGCTGGTCAAGCCGTTCTGCTTGAAGGTCTCGCCCACCAGCGCCACCGGCAACACGTAGTAGCCGGCCTCGGCCAGCGGATACGTCACTTGGGCGTAGAAGCTGTTGCCGGCGTTGACCTCCGGCGAATTGTTCAGCGGCGGCAGCACCACGATGGAGCGCGGCTTGGCGGCCTTGAAGGCGGTGTAGTCATACGGCGCCTTCGGCGTCGCGCAACCGACGATCAGCGCGGCCGGCAGCAGGCAGACGGCCAGTTTCAGAATACGGTTCAGCATATCAGTTCACACCCTTGTTCATTTTCGCCAGCAGGAAATCCATATACGTGGCCGATTCCGGGAACAGTTTTTTCTCGTCCTCGAACTGCGCCACCACCTGGTCGGGCTTGCCGGCGATCGAGTACAGCATGCCCAGGTGGGCATGGAAGCCCGGCGGCGCCGACTTGCCCTTGGCGCTCATGGTTTGCAAGTCCTTCTCCAACGCGGCGATCTGCTGGTCCGGGCTCTCGCCCTTCAGGTGCTGGTACACCTGCGGCTGGTAGCTTTCCCAGCCGTACAGGGTTTTCGGCGCCGAGGCGCAGCCGCTCAGGGCCACGCCGACGGCCAGCGCCAGCATCAGGCCGGCGCTTTTGAACATCGAAGTTTTCATGGCCGGCCTTATTGTTTGCGCGTCATGACGCCGGCGTCGACGCCGGCCACCAGGTGGTCCACCGCTTCGCGCACGGCCAGGTCCAGCACCTTGCCGTTGAGCGTGGCGTCGTAGCTGGCGGTGCCGCCAAAGCCCAGCACTTCACGGTTCGACAGGCTGTACTCGCCCGCGCCCTGGCTGGAATACACCACTTCCGAGGTGGCGATGTTGACCACATTCAGCGTGACCTTGGCATACGCCACCTGGGTCTTGCCGCGGCCCATGATGCCGAACAGTTGGTGGTCGCCCACTTCCTTGCGGCCGAACTCGGTCACGTCGCCGGTGATGATGAAATCGGCGCCCTTGATGCTCTGGCTTTGTTTCTTGAATTCGGCTTCCTGCCTGGATTCCGACAGATTGTCGCGGTCCAGCACGTTGAAGCGGTTGGTCTGCTGCAAATGCGAAATCAGGATGGTCTTCGACTGGCTGCCCAGGCGGTCGACGCCGTCCGAGAAGATGCCGCGCATGAAGCTGGAGCGGTTGTCGAACTTGCCGACCGCGACCAGGGTGCGGGCGCCGGTGTACGGACGGGCGGCGCTGGCCACGGTCGGCACGGCCAGGGCCTGCGAACTTTCAGTGGCGCAACCGGACAAGGCCGAGACGAAGGCGGCGGCAGCCAGGATGGCGCCGGTGTGATGCATTTTCATAGAGACCCCGAAGATAGTTTTTGTATTTTGCAACAGTAATACATTGCAATGATTTCCAAGGGGAAATTCTACGCGTTTGTTGCGCCGCCAATCTATCCAATAGTCACGGCGGCGCGCATCAGCGCCGGCTGCGCGGCGATCGCCTGCAGCACGATGTCGTGCAGGCGCTGGGCCGGCGCGCCCAGCTCGTCCGCGCCGCGATGCAGGCGCAGGCCGATCACCGGCAGCGGCGGCAGGCCGGGCTGCTCCAGCGCGCGCAGGGCAGGCGGCAGGCCGACCTGGGTGCGCACGGTCACGCCCAGCCCGGCCGCCACCGCCGCCCACACGCCGCCCAGGCTGGGGCTGCTGAAGGCGATGCGCCACGCGATGCCGGCCCGGTCCAGCGCATGCAGCGCGGCCGAGCGCATCATGCAGGGCGCGTCCATCATCACCAGCGGCAGCGGCTCGCCGCGCCCGCTCCAGGCCGGCCAGGCGCCGCCGTCGGCCGCGCCGGCGCCGGCCGCAGCGATCCAGCGCATCGGCAGACGCGCCAGTTCCGGCGTGCGCCCCAAGGCCGGCGAAGCCTGCGCCGGGTCGCTCCAGGCCAGCGCCAGCTCCAGCCGCCCGGCCGCCATCTGCGCCATCAGGTCGGCGTTGCGCGCCACGCAGGCTTCGATGCGCAGCCTGGGATGGACGCGGGCGAAGCGGCCCAGCACCTCGGTCAGGATGTGCTCGCCGAAGTCCTCCTGCATGCCCAGCCGCACGCTGCCGGCCAGCTCGGCGCCGCGCACCGCCGTGGCCGCCTCGTCGTTGAGCTCCAGCAGCCGGCGCGCGTAGCCCAGCAGCGACTCGCCGGCCGAGGTGGTCACCATGCCGCGCCCTTGCTTGCGCAACACCGGCATGCCCAGCTGCTCCTCCAGCTTCTTCAGCTGCGCGCTGACGGCCGAGGTGGAGCGCCCCAGCCGGTCGGCCGCCTTGGCGAAGCTGCCCAGGTCGACGCCGGTGACAAAGGTGCGCAGCACATCGAGGTCAAAAGTCATTCTTCGCATAATCATCCCAATTCATCATCCCGATTTATCGAAGCATCCATCAAAATATTCCCGATTTTCAGGATCAAAATAACCCTGTATCGTGGGCCTGTCAATCACCCCACCGGAGGCCGTCATGCCCATGAGTCGCATTTCTCTACTGAAAGGAAAATCGCCCGAGTACCTGGCCGCGCTGTCGCACAGCCTGCACCGCGCCATGGTCGAGGCCTTCAACGTGCCGGAAAAAGACCGTTTCCAGGTCATCACGCAGCACCAAGCGTCTGAGCTGGTGTTCGACCGCGACTACGAAAGCCCGGCCGGCCCGCGCTCCGACGACTTCGTGCTGATCCATATCACCACCGGCAAGCCGCGCAGCACCGAAATCAAGCAAGCCTTCTACCGCCGCCTGGTCGAGCTGCTGGCCGAGGCGCCCGGCCTGCGGCCGCGGGATGTGATGGTGGTGCTGTCGAGCTCGCAGGGCGACGACTGGTCGTTCAGCGGCGGCGCCCCGGCCGCCAGCCTGTGGAGGCCGGCATGATCGCGATGCAATACAGCTTCAGCCTGCCGGCCGACTACGACATGGCCATCGTGCGCGAGCGCATCGGCAGCAAGGGACCGCTGCTGGACCAGTTGCCGCACCTGGCCTTCAAGGCCTACCTGTACGCGCAACGGGGCGAATCGACGGAAAACCTGTACGCGCCGTTCTACCTGTGGCACAGCGAGCAAGGCATGCACGACTTCCTCAACGGCCCCGGTTTCGCCGGCGTGGCGCAGGCCTTCGGCTGGCCGTCGGTGCGCACCTGGACGCCGTGGCACGCCAGCGTCGGCGACGCGGTGCGGCAGGCGCGCCATGCCACCCGCAGCGTCGAGGCGATCGCGCCCCACAGCGACCTGGCCCGGCTGCGCCAGCGGGAGGAGCAGCATGCGCGCCATGCGCTCGAGTGCGGCGCGCTGGCGGTGGTGATCGGCTTCGAGCCGGGCAACTGGAGCATCGTGCGCCTGTGCCTGTGGCGCGGCGAGCCGGCGCTGCCGCCGCTGCAGCACGAACAGCGCTACCGGGTCGGCCACGTGTCGGCGCCGGGGCTGGCGCTAGCGCAGCAGTAGCAACGCGCCGCGCGGCTGGGCGTTGGCCTGGGCCAGCATCGAGGCGCCGGCCTGGCGCAGGATGCTGGCGCGGGTCAGCAGCGCGGTCTCGCTGGCGTAGTCGGTGTCGCGGATGCGCGAGCGCGCCGCCGCCAGGTTGTTGGCGCCGCTTTCGGCGTTGCTGGCCGCCGCCGCCAGCCGGTTGCTGGCCGCCCCCAGCAGCGCGCGCAGGCTGCTCACCTCGTCGATCTTGCCGTCGTAGTAAACCAGCGCGTCGGACGCGCCGCTGGCGGTGGACAGGTCCTGCACCGGCTCGCCGCCGCTATACACATCCTGCAGCACCAGCTCGGGCGGCCCGACGATGACCGAGGCCTGCCGGCCCGCGCTCAGCCCGGCAGCCGCCGGATTGGCGCCGGCGATGGCCAGCGAGTGCGCGCCCGGCCGCGCCGCTTCGGTCACGGTGACCGTGCCCTTGTTCGCCCCCACGGCCAGGCCCAGCGAGCCGGCGCTGCCGGCGTTGGATTCGGAGATGACGATATCGCGGCCGTCGGCGGCACTGAGCGTCAGCGTGCCGCCGGCGGCGCTGGCCGTCACGCCGCTGGCGCCAGCCGCTGCGCTGATGGCGCCGGCGGCGCTGGCGGCCCGGAGCGCGGCGGTATTGCCGGCGATGGCGCCGATGTTGACGCCATTGATGGAAAAGCTGGCCGCCGCCAGCGCGCCGTTGGCGCCGACGGCGCCGGACACGCTGGTGGCGGCGCTGGCCGTCACATTGCGCACATTGGCGCCATTGATGGCGGCCGCCACCGCGAAGGCGCTGGCGGCGCCCTGCCCCGGCTGCGCGCCGGCCGCCGACGCGCCCACCACCGTGCCGTTGATGACGACATCGCCATAGGCGATCGCCGCCAGCACCGCCGTGCCGACCGCCGCGGCCTGCTGCGGCGCGATGTTGACCAATTGCTTGCTGTAGCCCGCCGGCACCAGCGCCGCCGGGATGGCCAGCGCCAGCGTCTGGTCCGCATTGGCGCCGACCTGCAACTGCCGCGAGAACGTCCCGTCCAACAAGCCCAGGTTGTTGTAGCGGGCGCCGGCAACGATGTCCACGTTGGACGCCACCAGCGCGTTCACCTCGCCCTGGATGGCGGCGCGGTCGGACTTGCTGTTGGTGTCGTTGGCGGCCTGCACCGCCAGCTCGCGCATGCGCTGGAAATTGTCCAGCAAACGGCCGGCCGCGCCATCGGCCACCTGGACCAGGGAAATGCCGTCGTTGATGTTTTGCCGCGCCTGGCGCAAGCCATTGATACCGGCGCTCATGCGCTCGCTGATGGCCAGCCCGGCCGCGTCGTCGCGCGCCGAATTGATGCGCTGGCCGCTCGACAGTTTTTGCAGCCGCACAGCCATCTCCTCGCCCGACAGCGCATAGCTGCGCTGGGCGTTCAGGGAGGATAGGTTGGTGTTGATCTGCATGCCGTCCGCTCTCGATGCCGCCACGGAATGACGGTTGTCGTTTATCTAACGGCAATAATCAGCGGGACTTGAGCCGGCCGGCCGCAAAGATTCAGCCCGGCAGCAGTTCCAGCCGTTCGCGGGCCTGGGCCAGCTGGCCGCTGTCCATGCGGGCGGCGGCATTTTTCAGGTAGCGGCCGGCGGCGGCGTAGCCGCTGCGCTCGGCCATCGCCAGCCACATCCAGGCTTGTCCGATATCGGCGCGCACGCCCTGGCCGACCATGAACATCAGCCCCAGGTTGAACTGCGCGCGCGCATGGCCCTGGCCGGCGGCCTTCAGATACCAGTGGTGCGCCTGCGCGTAATCCTGGGCCAGGCCCTGGCCGTTGTCGAAGCGCAGCCCCAGCGTGAACTGCGCCAGCGCGTGCCCCTGCTCGGCCGCCTTGACGTACCAGCCGTTGGCCTGGGCGCAGTCGGGCTGCGGACCGTCGTCCTTGTCGAACAGCAGGCCCAGGTTGTACTGGGCCGCCGCGTAATCCTGCTCGGCGGCGCGGCGGTACCAGGCCATCGCCTTGCGGTCGTCGCGCGGCACGCCGCGTCCCGTTTCGTAGCGCAGGCCGAGGTCGAACTGCGCCCGCAGATGGCCCTGGTCGGCCGCCTTGCGGTACCAGAAGATCGCCTCCTGATGATCCTGCACCACGCCATGGCCGGCGTCGTACAGCATGCCCAGGTGGTACTGCGCGGCGGGGAAGCCCTGCTCGGCCGCCTTGCGGTACCAGAACTGCGCCTGCTCGTAATCCTGTTCCACGCCCTGGCCGTGGTCGTAGCGCAGGCCCAGGTTGTTCTGCGCCGCCGCGTGGCCCTGCTCGGCCGCCTTGCGATACCAGTCCAGCGCCTTCTGCTCGTCGCGCGGCACGCCCTGGCCGTTGTCGTAGATCAGGCCCAGGTTGAACTGCGAGCTGGCGTGGTCCTGCTCGGCCGCGCGGCGGTACCACAGGATGGCCTTCTGGCTGTCCTGGGCGATGCCGTCGCCCTTGTCGAAGCGCAGCGCCAGGTTGAACTGCGCCGGCGCGTAGCCCTGGTCGGCCGCCTTGCGGTACCAGGACATCGCCTGGCCCACATCCTGCGGCACGCCCTGGCCGTTGTCGTAGCGCAGGCCGAGGTTGAACTGGGCGCGCGGATAGCCCTGCTCGGCCGCCTTGCGGTACCAGGCGATGGCCTGCTTGAAGTCCTGCGGCACGCCCTTGCCGGTGTCGTACATCATGCCGAGATTGTTCTGCGCGCCGGCGTCGCCCTGGTCGGCCGCCTTGCTGAACCAGTGCATGGCCTTGCCCGTATCGGCGTCCAGGCCCTGGCCCTTGGCGTACAGCCAGCCCAGGTTGTACTGCGCGGCGGCGTAGCCCTGCTCGGCCGCCAGCTGGTACCACGCCGCCGCCTCCTGGTAATTCTGCTCGACGCCCTGGCCCTTCTGGTACATCACGCCCAGGTTGTACTGCGCGTGTTCCAGGCCGGACTGCGCGGCCTGGCGGTACCAGACCACGGCCAGCTCATAGCTCTGCGCCACGCCCTGGCCGTTGAAGTACATGAAGCCCAGGCTGTGCTGGGCGTTGGCCACGCCACGCTCGGCCAGTCCCTTGACGCGCAAGAACTCGGCGGTAAAAGTGCTGCCGCTGTTGGCGTCGGCGTCGTTGGGACCGTATTTCGTCATGCTGTTTTTCTAAGCTGCGTCAGGCCTGGATCGCGACCATTGCCGCTTGGGTATCCAGGTTGGGAACCACGTGCAGCACATGGGCCGAAGGCATCGCCGTCAGGCGCCCCTGGTCCTGCAGCACGTCCATGAAGCTGGCCAGCGAGATCGGGCGGTGGTACAGATAGCCCTGCATCGTGGTGCAGCCGTTCGCTTGCAGGTAGCGCGCCTGCACTTCGGTCTCCACGCCCTCGGCCACCAGGTGCAGGCCGAGGCCGCGCGCGATCGAGATGATCGCCAGGATCACCGGGTAGTGGCCGTTCTCGTCGTGGATCTCCTTGACGAAGGACTGGTCGATCTTGATCGTGTGGATAGGGAAGCGGTGCAGATACGACAGCGACGAATAGCCGGTGCCGAAATCGTCGATCGCCACCGACACGCCCAGCTGGCACAATTTGTTGAGCTGCTCGATCGCGTACTGCGGGTTGCGGATGCAGATGTTCTCGGTGATCTCGACCTCGATCTGCGCCGGCGAAATGCCGTAGCGCGTCAGCGCGCCGCGCATCTTCTCGAAGAAGTCGCCGCGGTCCAGGTATTGCGGCGACAGGTTCAGCGACAGGCGGATCGCCTCGCCGCCGGCCGCGTTCCACTGCAGCAGGTCGCGGCACAGAGCGCCCAGCATCCAGTCGGAGATCGGCAGCATCAGGCCGTTCTCTTCGGCGAACGGCAGGAACTCGCCGGCCGACAGCAGCCCGCGCTGCGGATGGTTCCAGCGCATCAGGCCCTCGGCGCCGATGATGCGGCCGCTGGCCACGTCGACCTGCGGCTGGTAGTACATTTCCAGCTCGTTGAACTCGAGCGCCTTGCGCAGGCTCTGCTCCAGCGCGATCTTCTGGTGCGACACGTCGAGCATCGAGTTGTGATAGAAGCTGTGGCCGTTCTTGCCCAGCGCCTTGACCTGGTACATGGCGATGTCGGCGTGGCGCAGCAGCTCGTCGATGGTCTCGCCGTCGCCCGGATAGATGGCGATGCCGATCGAGGCCGAGATGTGCACCTCGTGGCCATCGAGGTCGAACGGCTGGTGCAGGCTTTCGAGGAATTTGTCGGCGATGGCCTTGGCGTCCTGGCGGTCGCGCAGCTCCGGCAGCACGATGGTGAATTCGTCGCCGCCCTGGCGCGCCAGGGTGTCGCCGCGGCGCAGGCAGTCCTTGAGGCGCGTGGCCACCTGTTGCAGCAGCTCGTCGCCCTTGACGTGGCCCAGCGTGTCGTTGACCAGCTTGAAGCGGTCGAGATCGACGAACATCACGGCCAGCTCGGTCAACTTGCGCTTGGCCTGGATCACGGCCAGGCCCAGGCGGTCCTTGAACAGCATGCGGTTCGGCAGGTCGGTCAGGATGTCGTGGTAGGCCTGGTAGGAGATCACTTCCTCGGCGCGCTTGCGGTCGGTGATGTCGCGCGCCACGCCGTAGGTGCCGAAGAACTCGTGCTTCTTCACCTGGTGGTCGGGGATGTGCATGCCGATCGCGTTGAGCGAAATCGTCATCAGCGTGTTGTTGAAGGTGCGCTCGATGCCGCTGCCGGTGTTGCACTTCAAACGCAGCTCGACGTTGCGCGACGCCCGTTCGTCGACGCGGCGCTCGTTGAAGGCGTAGCGCGCGCGCTCCTGGTCTTCGTCGTGCACCAGCACCGAGTAGTGGCGGCCGATCAGCTCTTCGCGGCTAAAGCCCAGCAGCTGCTGCACGCGGTCGTTGACGAAGGTGAACTTGCCTTCGTGGTTCAGGGTGTAGATGATGTCCGGCGAGCTGTCCACCAGGTAGCGGTACATCTTCTCGGAGTTTTCCAGCTTGGAGGCGATGCGCTCGTTGTCGATCGCCAGGCGGCGCTTTTGCAGCGCGTTCTCCACCGTCTTGAGCAACTCCTCGCGGCTGTAGGGCTTGCGCAGGTAGTCGTAGGCGCCGCGCTTGAGCGCGCCGATGGCCGCCTCGATGCCGACATCGCCGCTCATGACGATGACGTCGCCGTCGATCTCCTTGGCGTTGATGAAGTCCATGATCTCGTGGCCGCTCATGTCCGGCAGGCGCAGGTCGAGCAGGATCAGGTCGAATTTGAGCCTGGTCAGCTGGGCCAGCGCTTCGCTGCCGCAGGTCGCCGTCACCAGGTGGTAGTCGCGGTCGCGCAGCAGTTCGTACAGGGAGGACAGCAAGCGCGGCTCGTCGTCTACCAGCAGGATGCGCGGGCAGTTGTCGGTGGAGAGGGCGACGGGGGCGTGGTCGTCCAAGGTGACAGCGGTTAGGCTGGCTGGGTTCAGGTTCATCATGGCCTTAAACTGAATCCATCGCCCGCGTTTGCACGCCGGCGACTTGACTGGTGCTGCCACGGGCGGGCAGCAGGATTTCGAAGGTGGTACCCGTTTTACCGGAGCGGCAGGTGATCAGGCCCTGCATTTTCTTCACCAGACTGTGGACGATGGACAGGCCCAGGCCGTGGTGTGCGCCTTCCTTGGTGCTGCGCACCGCGGAGAACAGATTGGCCAGCACCTCGGCCGACAGCCCCGGACCGGTGTCGCTGACCACCAGTTCCAGGTAAAGCTTGCGTTCGCGGTTGACGTGGCCGCGGTTCGAGATTTCGATCTTGCCGCCGTCGGCCAGGGCTTCGACGGCGTTCTTGATCAGGTTGACCAGGATCTGCTTGAGCAGGTCGGCGTCGCCGTCGATTTCGGCCGGCTCCTCCTGCATGCGCACCACGATCTGCACCGAGGCCGGCACGAAGTCGGTGGCGCGGAACAGGCGCAGCACGTCGTCCACCACGCGCCCGACATCGGTCACGCGCGAGCTCTCGGTCGGCTGCAGGTCGGCCAGGCCGTTGATCAGTTGGCCGACCCGGTCGATCTCCTCGTTCAGGATCGACATCTCGCCCACCACCGGCTCGCGCTTGGCCAGCTTGCCGTCCAGGACCGACAGATAGTTCTTGATGATCGACAGCGGGTTGTTCACCTCGTGCACCACGCGGCGCGAGGCTTCGCGGTATTCTTCGGCCACATGGGCGATCTGGCGCCTGGTGTGACCGCGCTCGCTGATCGCCGTTTCCAGCGCGGCGGCGGCCTGGGTGCCGAACGATTGCAGGAAGCGCTCGCGCTTCTGGAAGCTGGCCAGCTGCCAGGCCGGCGCGCCGCCGATCAACACGCCCAGGCAGCGCTGGTTGGCCACCAGCGGCAGGCAGACCATGCTCTCGCTGCCGAGGATGCGGAACAGCTGTTCCTCGGCCACGCTCAAAGCCTGCTGCGGGCTGCCCTCGCGGCTGACGAAGGTCAGCTTGCGCGCGGTCGCCGCCTCGGCCACCACGCCGCCTTTATTGAGCGGGATGACCAATTCGGCCAGCCGCTGCTGCTGCTCGCCGGTGGCGGTGCCGTGCAGCGCGTGGCCGGTCGGATTCTCCAGCAGCACCACGGCGTTTTCAAAATCGAACAGGATGCGCGCCGAGCGCGTCATCGCATCGAGCAGGCCGGCTTCGCCCTGCTGGCGCGCGAAGGTCTGGCCCATCTCGGACACCAGCACCATGTTGCGCACTTCCTCGGACAGCCGCTGCTGCACCGGATCGACCATCGGCGCCGCATAGGCGGTCGGCGTCGGAATATCGTCGGCGCCGGCCAGGTCGATGCCCAGGTAGGCGGCGGACTTCTCCACCTGGCGGGCGGCGTTGTTGACGATCTGCTCCAGCTTTTCCGCGTCCAGGCCGCACAGGTGGCCGGCCTCCTCGATGGCCTGCTGCTGGTCTTCGTGGAAGCACAGCAGGTGCGCCAGGCGCACCACCCGGATCAGCGGATGGGCCGACTCCACGCGCGCAATCGGCTCGTGGTGATACAGCACGCTGTCGGCCAGGAAGGAATCGAGGTGCCAGCGTTCGATCAGCCAGGCGCCCGCTTCCGAGTGGGTGATTTGCAGCGTGCGCTGTTCCACGGCGCACAGGTCCTCGTCGTCGCGCGCCATGAAGTTGAACGCGTATTCCTTCGGCGCGGTGGCCAGCAGCGCCAGCCGGCCGACGTTGTGCAGCAGGCCCGCCAGATAGGCTTCCTCGACGTGCGGGTATTCCATCTGCCTGGCGATGTCGCGGGCGATGACGGCGGTGGTCAGCGAGCCTTTCCAGAAGCCGCGCAGGTCGGTGCTGCCCGAATGCGGGAAGCTGCTGAAGGTCTGGAACACGGATTCGCTGATGACCAGCGTCTTGATCATGTCGGTGCCCAGCGACACCAGCGACTGCTCCAGGCCGATCACGCGCGCGTTGCGGTGGTAGGCCGAGCTGTTGGCGACGGTGAGGATCTTGCTGGTCATCGCCGCATCCTTGGCGATCAGGGCGGCCAGCTCCGGCATGCCGGCGTCGTCGGCCTGCAAGTGCTCAATCAACTTAATGAGTATCTGCGGCATCGCCGGCAGACGGGCAATCAGCAGGCGATTGCGAATATCATGGTCAGGTTGATGCATCGTATCAAGCGTCGTCTAGGCCGGTGTGTGCAAAAATCGTGGGCAAAAAACTGCAACCAAAAAGTTATACTAACATAAAGTCTTGTAGTAACTTAACAGCAAGTAAGATTTCTTTCTAAACTAACTCAATTTCCTGCCGTTAATAATTATTGGCCCGGATGGCGTAGAAGCATGCTCCGGTAATAGCGCGACGTCAACCACAAAACGAGAGCAGAGGCACTAAATGCCATCTGTCCTGCGGCTAGCCACAGCACCGAGTGTGATAGGAAGGGGGCGATCACCCCCGCCACCAGCGCGCCCAACAGGGTGGTGGCGAAAGATTGGCAGGATGCCACCGTGCCGCGGATATGCGGGAACAAGTCCAATGCCAGCAAGGTCGCGCCCGGCGCGACCACCGACATGCCGAAGGTGTAAAAGAACATCGGCGCCACCGACCACGGCAGCGCAGGCGGCAACAACAGGTGGTAGCAAACGTTAAATATCGACGCCGCCAGCAGGAAACAAAAGCCTATGCCTATCTGTCGCGAAAATGTCATCTTTCCGGCAATCCGGTTGGCCGCCAGCGCGCCGAGGAAAATCCCGCTCACCGAAGGAATGAACAGCCAGCCGAACTGCGAGGCGCCCAGCCCCAGGTGCTGCGGCAGGAACACCGGCGCCGACGAGATGTACAGGAACAGGCCGGCGAAATTGAAGGCCACCACGCCGGACTTCATGTGGAACAGCGGCGAGCGCATGATCTCGCTGTAGTTACGCAGCAGGAAGCGCGGATTGAAGGGCTGGCGCCTCTCTTTCGGCAGGGTTTCCGGCAGGCGGCGGTAGCAGTAGATGAACAGCAGCACGCTGTAGGCCAGCAGCGCCAGGAAGATCGCCCGCCAGTCGAACAGCGTGACCACCCAGCCGCCCAGTATCGGCGCGATGGCCGGTGCGATCGAGAAGATCATCGTCACCATCGACAGCAGCCGCGCTGCGGCGGCGTCTTGATACAGGTCACGGATAATGGCCCGCCCCACCACCACGCCGGCGCCGGACGACATGCCCTGCAGGATGCGGAACACCCACAGGTAGTGCACGGTGTGCGCGGCGGCGCAGCCCAGCGTGCCGATGGCGAACGTCACCAGCGACACCAGCACCACGTTGCGGCGGCCGAAGGCGTCCGACAGGGCGCCGTGCCACAGCACCATGCAGGCGAAGGACAGCATGTAGAAGGTCAGGCTTTGCTGGACCTCGATCGGCGTGGCGTTCAGCGTGGCCTGGATGTTGGGGAAGGCCGGCAGGTAGGCGTCGATCGAGAAAGGCCCCAGCATCGACAGCGCCGCCAGCGTGGCGGCCAGCGCGCCGGCGCTGAGGACTTTCATGTGCGACGGCGGCGGTTCCGGCACCTCCGCGACAGGATCTGGGGGAAGATTTGCGGGAGGTGTCGGGAACATGTGGCGTAGTGGTTAGACTTCTTTAGGCTTGGCCGCTTCGCGGCGGTTGAAGCCGGCCACCATGTCGAAGCGGAACAGACGGCATTCCAGCGCGCCGTTGAAGAAAGGCGTCTTGCGCGATTCCTTCAAGCGCAGCAGCTTGGGCAGGCCCAGGTCGGCGGTGAACAGGAACACCGTCCAGCCGGCGAAGCGCTGCTTCAGGGTGGTCGACAGCGCCGAGTAGAAGCTGCTCGCCAGTTCGTCCTCCGGCAGCGTGCTGTCGCCGCGCACGCCGATACGTTCGCCGTACGGAGGGTTGGTCAGCAGGATGCCCGGCTGCTCGGTCGGCGCCTTCACTTCCTGCGCCTCGATCTGCTTGAGCGGCACGTCGAACATGATGCCGGCGCACTTCAGGTTGTGGCGGGTCATCTCCACCATGTCGCCCGAGATGTCGGAGCCGAAGATGGTCGGCGATGCCGGCAGCGGATTGGCCTTGATCGAATTCTTCATCTCGTTCCACGGCGCCGGATCGAAGTCGTTGAAGGCTTCGAAGGCAAAGCGGCGGCGCGCGCCCGGCGGTATGCCCTGCACCATCTGCGCCGCTTCGCACAGGATGGTGCCGGAGCCGCACATCGGGTCGAACAGCGGCATGCCCGGCTTCCAGCCCGACACCCGCAGCAGGCCGGCGGCCAGGTTCTCGCGCAATGGCGCGTCGCCGGTTTCTTCACGCCAGCCGCGCTTGAACAGCGCTTCGCCCGAGGTGTCGAGGTAGATGATGAACTGGCGCGCGTCGAGGAAGCCGACGATGCGCATGTCCGGTTCCTTGGTGTTGACCGACGGACGCTTGTCGAACTGGTCGCGGAAGCGGTCGCAAATCGCGTCCTTGATCTTCAGCGTGGTGAACTCCAGGCTTTTCAGCGGGGACTTGACGGCAGTGACGTCGACACGGATGGTGTGGTCGTAGGTGAACCAGTCTTCCCACTGCTGCGCCAGCACCAGGTCGTAGATGTCGTTCTCGTTCTGGTAGCCGGTGACGGCCATGCGCATCAGCACGCGCGAAGCGATGCGCGAGTGCAGGTTGATGCGGTAGGAGTCGAGCAGCTCGCCGGAGCAGTGGACGCCGCCCGGTACCTGGTTGTGCACCTTCAGGGTGGTGCTCAGCAGGGCGATTTCGCCCAGTTCTTCGGCCAATGCCGCTTCCATGCCGCGTGGGCATGGGCAAAAATAGGATGCCATAGGTGTACCTTTTGTCCGTTAATAAACCGCGCCGCCGCCATCCCCGCGAAGGCGGGGATCCATACCAGGCACGCTCAGCATGGGTCCCCGCTTGCGCGAGGACGACAATTTACTTCTGCATTGCTCTTTCCAGGAAGTCCAGGCGGTCCTGGCCCCAGAAACTTTCACCATCCAACACATACCACGGCGAGCCGAACACGCTGGCCGCCGTTGCGTCTTCCGTATTGCGGTCGTACTCGGCCTGCACGCTGGCCGTCTCCGCCGACTTGATCAGCGCCTTGCCATCGAGGCCGCAGCTGCCGGCGATCTGCGCCAGCGTCTCCTCGTCGCCGATATTTTTATCCTCAGCCCACAGCCCGCGCATGATGGCGAACGCCAGGTCCAGCGACACATCCACGCCGTGCGTCAGGCGCGCGGCGATCACCATGCGGTTGGCCAGCTCCGGCGACACCGGGAAAAACTTCGGCTGCACGTTCAGCGGAATGCCGAGAAACTCCGACCAGCGCGTCAGCTCGACCAGGCGATAGGCCTGGCGCTGCGGCGCGCGCTTGGCCAGCGGCAGGCCGCCGGACACGCCGAACACCTTGCCCAGGTCGACCGGACGCACTTCAACCTGCACGCCATGCTGGCGCGCCATGGCGACGAAGCGCGCATGGCCCAGGTAGGTCCACGGCGAATGGGCGGCGAAAAAATACTGGCAGACTTTACTCATGACGTTCCGATCAGAAGGGTTTGACGACAACCAGCAGCACTATCGCCAGCATCATAAACACCGGCATTTCATTGAAGACGCGATACCACTTGTGACTGCGGGTGTTGACGCCCTTCTCGAATTTTTTCAGGATGCCGCCGCAGGCGTGGTGATAACCGATCACCAGCACCACGAACAACAGCTTGGCGTGCAGCCAGTGCGGCATCTGCGCGCCGTACTGCATCCACACCAGGATAGCGCCGAACACCACCGCGAACACCGACAGCCACATCGAAAAACGATACAGTTTGCGCGCCATCGTCAGCAGGCGCTGGGTGGAGACCTCGTTGGTCTCCATCGCCAGGTTGACAAAAATACGCGGCAGGTAGAACACCCCCGACATCCAGGCGATCACGAAGAAAATGTGCAACGCTTTAATCCAGAGCATACGTCTCCTTATTGACGAATTTCGCCGTGACCGAACACGACGTACTTCAGCGAGGTCAAACCTTCCAGACCGACCGGGCCGCGCGCGTGCAGCTTGTCGTTGGAGATGCCGATCTCCGCGCCCAGGCCATATTCGAAACCGTCGGCAAAGCGCGTCGACGCGTTGATCATCACCGACGCCGAATCGACTTCGCGCAGGAAGCGCATGGCGTCCGTGTGGTCTTCGGTGACGATGGCTTCCGTGTGCTTGGACGAGTAGTGGTTGATGTGCTCCATCGCCTCGTCGATGCCGGCCACGATCTTCACCGACAGGATCGCGGCCAGGTACTCGGTCGACCAGTCTTCCTCGGTCGCCGCCACCAGGTGCGGGTAGCCGGCGGCCGACAGGATAGCCAGCGCTTCCGGATCGGCGCGCAGTTCGACCTGCCTGGTCGCATACAGCTTGGCCAGTTCCGGCAGCACCGCCGGCGCGATCGCGCGCGCCACCAGCAGCGTTTCCATGGTGTTGCAGGTGCCGTAGCGGTGGCACTTGGCGTTGAACGCGATGTCCAGCGCCTTCTTCATGTCGGCCTTGGCGTCGATGTAGACGTGGCAGATGCCGTCCAGGTGCTTGATCATCGGCACCGTCGCCTCTTCGATCAGGCGCGCGATCAGGCCCTTGCCGCCGCGCGGCACGATCACGTCCACGTACTGCGGCATGGTGATCAAGGCGCCGACGGCGGCGCGGTCGGTGGTGTCGACCACTTGCACGCCATCGGCCGGCAGGCCGGCGCCCAGCAGGCCTTCGGTGACCAGCTTGGCCAGCGCGCGGTTGCAGTGGATCGCTTCCGAGCCGCCGCGCAGGATGGTGGCGTTGCCGCTCTTGATGCACAGGCCGGCCGCGTCCACCGTCACGTTGGGACGGGATTCGTAGATGATGCCGATCACGCCCAGCGGCACGCGCATCTGGCCGACCTGGATGCCGGTCGGGCGGAACTTCAGGCCCGAGATTTCGCCGATCGGATCGGGCAGCGCGACGATCTGGCGCAGGCCTTCCACCATCGTCGCGATGGCCTTGTCGGACAGCGCCAGGCGGTCCAGCATGGCCGGGGCCAGGCCGTTGGCGGCCGCCGCGTCCATGTCGAGCTGATTGGCGGCGCGCAGTTGCGGCGCCTCGCGCTCGATCGCGTCGGCGATCAAGGTCAGCGCGCGGTTGCGGGTCGCGCTGTCGGCGCGGGCCATGGCGCGCGATGCCTTGCGCGCCTGCTGGCCCAGTTGTTCCATGTAGTGCTTGATATCCATTGCTATCCCTTGTACCGTCATTCCCGCGCAGGCGGGAATCCATAGAACGCTGGCGTGCATGCTCAGCATGGATTCCCGCTTTCGCGGGAATGACATTCGTCAGCCGCGCGCGACCCTGAGTGCCAGCTGCAGCATCGAATCCCACGCGTCGCCGGCGTGCGCCTTGGCGCGCAAGCCCTTGATCATCTTGTCGACCTGCGCCGCCTCCTTCATCGCCGCTTCCAGTACAGGCAGCGAGATGCGGCGCAGCGCCGGCTCCATCATGCGTTCCTTCGGTCCCCAGATGCGATGCTCCTTGAGCAGCGCACCCAGCGGACGGCCCTGCGCCATGCCCGCCTTCAGCTTGAGCAGCGTGCGGATCTCCTCCGACACGGCCCACAGCACCAGCGGCAGCGCCTCGCCCTCGCCCTTCAAGCCTTCCAGCATGCGCACCAGACGCGCCGGATCGCCCGACAGCATCGCTTCACTGAGCTTGAACACGTCGTAACGCGCCACGTTCAGCACCGCATCGTGCACCTGCTCGTAGGTCAGCTTGCCCGGCTCGTGCAGCAAGGCCAACTTCTGTATCTCCTGATGGGCCGCAAGCAGATTGCCTTCAACGCGATCGGCGATGAAATCGATGCTCTGCCTATCCGCGCTTTGCCCTTGTGCGGCAAGGCGCTGGCCTATCCAACTGGGTAACTGCGCCCGTTCAATCTGGGCGATGTCGATATACACCGCCGCCTGCTGCAGACTGGCGACCCAGGCCGCCTTCTGCGTCTGCCAATCGAGCTTGGGCAGCGTGATCAGGGTCAGGTTGTCCGGACTCAGGTCCTTCACATAATTCTGCAGCGCCGCGCCGCCATCCTTGCCGGGTTTGCCGGTCGGGATGCGCAGCTCGATCAGCTTCTTGTCGCCGAACAGCGACAGCGCCTGGTTGGACGCCAGCAGCTCGCCCCACTTGAAGCTGCGCTCCACGGTCAGCACGTCGCGCTCGGAATAGCCTTGCGCGCGCGCCGCCTTGCGGATCTTGTCGGCCGCCTCCAGCGCCAGCAGATGCTCGTCGCTGGTGATCACGTACAGCTGGGACAGCGACTTCGTCAAATGGCCGTCCAGCGCTTCTAACCGCAGTTGCATCGCGCGTCCTTACTGGCCGAGGGCCGGCGCCGGCGGCGGCAGCGACACCTGCAGCGGCTTGATGGCCGCGATGCGGCGCATCATCTGCTGCACCAGGTCGGTCTGCATATCCTTGTACAGCAGCGCTTCTTCCTGCTCCTTCGCCAGCAACTGGGTTTCGTTGAAGTCGATGGGACGGGTCAGCAGGATCTGGGTGCTGCCCAGCAGCTCCTTGCCCTGCTTGTCCAGCACGCGGAATACGATGTTGTACGACAGCAGATACTGACGCACGCGGCCATTGCTGTTCAGCGACAGGATGGACTTGGAGCGCGTCCTCTCGGGGTTGGACAGCACCTCGATCACGCCGTCCGCATCCTTGGCCGCGCTGACCACGGTGGTGCCGCCGTTGGCGCGGATGTTGCGCTTCAAGTCGATCGCCAACGGCGACGCTTCCGGCAGTCCGACGTACATCGACGGGAACGGCAGCGTGTAGTGGCCGCCGTCGCCGCGCAGATGGAAGCCGCAGGCCGACACGGTCAGCGCCACGGCCAGCACGGCGGCGCACAAGCGGCCGCGCCGGAACAACTCGGAAGTAGTAAGCATGTGCTATCCAGTTAAACCACGATGTTGATCAATTTGCCCGGCACCACGATGATCTTCTTCGGCGTGCCTTCGATGAACTTCTGCACCGCTTCGTTGGCCAGGGCCGCCGCTTCGATGCTGGCCTTGTCGGCGGTCTTGGCCACCACCACGCTGCCGCGCAGCTTGCCGTTCACCTGGATCATCATTTCGATCTCGGACTGCTCCAGCGCCGCCGGGTCCACTTGCGGCCACTGCACGTTGAGGATGTCGCCGTGCGCCTTGGCGTAGCCCAGTTCTTCCCACAGCACGTGGGTGATGTGCGGAGCGACAGGGTTCAGCAGGCGCAGGAAGATCGCGTAGCCTTCGGCCACCGACGCGGCGTCCGCGTCCTTGGCCGATTCCAGCGTGTTCAACATCTTCATGCAGGCCGACACCACGGTGTTGTACTGGATGCGCTTGATGTCGTAGTCGGCCTGCTGCAGCACCTTGTGCAGTTCGCGGCGCAAGGCTTTGCCGGCGTCGCTGGTGGCGCCGGCGGTCAGCGGCGCGCCGGCGGCGGCGATGGCCTCGCGCTGCGCGTAGCCGAAGGCCCACACGCGGCGCAGGAAGCGGTTGGCGCCTTCGACGCCGCTGCCCGACCATTCAAGCGTCTGCTCAGGCGGCGAGGCGAACATGGTGAACAGGCGCGCGGTGTCGGCGCCGTACTGGTCGATCTGCGCGGCCGGGTCGATGCCGTTGTTCTTCGACTTCGACATCTTCTCGGTGCCGCCGATGTTCACCGGCTGGCCGTCGGCCTTGGAGGTCGCGCCTTGCGGGCGGCCCTTGTCGTCCAGCGTCAGGTCGACGTCGGCCGGGTTGAACCAGGTCTTCTTGCCGGCCGCGTCTTCGCGGTAGTAGGTCTCGTTGAGCACCATGCCCTGGGTCAGCAGGTTGACGAACGGCTCGTCGAACTTGACCAGGCCGAAGTCGCGCATGATCTTGGTCCAGAAGCGCGCGTACAGCAGGTGCATGACGGCGTGTTCGATGCCGCCGATGTACTGGTCCATCGGCATCCAGTAGTCGTTGCGTTCGTCGACCATGGCCTTGTCCGAACCCGGCGAGGTATAGCGCATGTAGTACCACGACGAATCGACGAAAGTGTCCATCGTGTCGGTCTCGCGGCGCGCAGGCTTGCCGCACTGCGGGCAGTCGCACTTGAGGAAGGCCTCGTATTTGTTCAGCGGGTTGCCGCTACCATCGGGTACGCAGTCTTCCGGCAGCACCACCGGCAGGTCTTTTTCCGGCACCGGCACCACGCCGCAATCGGCGCAGTGGATCATCGGGATCGGCGTGCCCCAGTAGCGCTGGCGCGAGATGCCCCAGTCGCGCAGGCGGAAGGTGATCTTCTTCTCGCCCAGGCCCTTGGCGGCCATGTCGGCGGCCACGGCTTCGACGGCTTCCGCATAGCGCAGGCCGTCGTACTTGCCGGAGTTGGTGACGATGGAGATGTCCTTGTCGCCGTACCATTCCTGCCAGGCTTCGGTGGAGAACTCCTTGCCTTCGGCGGCGCTCAGTTGCTTAATCACCTGCTTGATAGTCAGATTGTATTTTTTGGCGAAGGCGAAATCGCGCTCGTCGTGCGCAGGCACGCCCATGACGGCGCCGTCGCCGTAGGTGATCAGCACGTAGTTGCCGACCCAGACTTCGACCTGCTCGCCGGTCAGCGGATGGGTGACGAACAGGCCGGTCGGCATGCCCTTCTTCTCCATCGTCGCCATGTCGGCTTCGATCACGGAGCCCAGCTTGCACTCGGCGTTGAAGGCGGCCAGCGCCGGATTGGTCTGCGCGGCGTGGATCGCCAGCGGGTGCTCGGCGGCCACGGCGCAGAAGGTCACGCCCATGACGGTGTCCGGGCGGGTGGTGAAGACGTACATCTTGCCGTCCTGGATCAACTCGCCGTCGGCGCCCTTGATCTGGTGCGGGAAGGCGAAGCGCACGCCGGTCGACTTGCCGATCCAGTTGGTCTGCATGGTGCGCACGCGCTCAGGCCAGCCTGGCAGTTTGTCGTCGACGTAGGCCAGCAGCTCGTCGGCGTAGTCGGTGATGCGGGCGTAGTACATCGGGATTTCGCGCTTTTCGATCAGCGCGCCGGAACGCCAGCCGCGGCCGTCGACCACCTGCTCGTTGGCCAGCACGGTCTGGTCGATCGGATCCCAGTTCACGGTGCCGGTCTTCTTGTAGATGATGCCTTTTTCCAGCATCTTCAGGAACATCCACTGGTTCCACTTGTAGTATTCCGGCTTGCAGGCGGTCATTTCGCGCGACCAGTCGATCGCCAGTCCCATCGACTCCATCTGCTCGCGCATGTGGGCGATGTTGGAGTAGGTCCACTGCGCCGGCGGCACGTTGTTGGCCATCGCCGCGTTTTCCGCCGGCATGCCGAACGCATCCCAGCCCATCGGCATGAGCACGTTGTAGCCGTTCATGCGCAGGTAGCGGTACATCACATCATTGATCGTATAGTTGCGGACGTGGCCCATGTGCAGCTTGCCCGATGGGTAAGGCAGCATCGAACAGGCGTAATACTTCCCCTTCGGGAAACGCGGGTCGTGCTCGACGGCCTTGTAGGCGTCGATGGCTTTCCAGTGGGATTGAGCGGCTTTTTCTACGTCAGCGGGACTATATTTATCTTGCATGATGGTGTGCGGCCAATAAGTGTATATGAACCGGACATTATAACCCAGGGGGTCAAGTCTGACATTCGGACACGGCCTCTGCTGCACTGCGGAAGAGGCCGTGTCCGAATGTCAGACTTGACCCCCGGGGTATACTGCGCGGATGTACTACTGCGAATATCCTCCCCACCCGGCGCTGGCGGCGCATGTCGCTTGCATGTGGGCCGCCTGCGCGCCGGGCGGCGCCCCTACGCACCGGGTGCTGCCGGATAACTGCGTCGATATTCTGTGGCAGGACGGCGGCAAGCCCGGCTTCGCGGTCGGCATGATGAGCAGCGCCATCCTGGTCGCCAGCGGCGGGCCGCTGCGGACGGTGGCGGTGCGCTTCAAGCCCGGCGCGGCGGGCGCCTTCCTGGCCGCGCCGCTGCACGCGCTGACCGACCAGCGGGCCGATATCGACCAGCTGTGGGGCCGCGGCGACGCCGAGCGGCTGGCCGATGCGCTGTGGACCTGCGAACTGTCCGACCTCGAGCGCGTCGCCCTGATCGAGCATCAGCTGCTGCTGCGGCTGCGCGCGGCCGGCGCCGGACAAGCGGGCGATCCGGGCGACTGGCTGATCCGCCGCGCGCTGGCCGCGCTGGACGCCAGCGGCGGCGTGCTGCGCATCGAAGACCTGGCGGCGCAGCTGGGCGTGTCGCGCCAGCACCTGGCGGCGCTGTTCCGCGCGCGGGTCGGGCTGTCGCCCAAGCTGTATGCGCGCATCTGCCGCTTCCGCCGGGCCACGGCCGCGCTCAAGGCCGAGCCCTCGCCGGACTGGGCGCAACTGGCTTTGGCCTGCGGCTATTTCGACCAGTCGCACCTGATCCACGATTTCCAGGAATTCGCCGGCAGCGCGCCGGAGCGCTTCCTGATTGCGGCCTGACGACCCGGCCTGCTTCCATTTTTACAATCGCCGCCGGCGGCATTGTGCCAAGATGATGTTTTCAACATCTCAGCGGAGACAAGCATGATCAAGGGATTACGCACCGTGGCCTACCCGGTCGCCGACCTGGCGGCCGCCAAGGCCTGGTACAGCAAGGTATTCGATACGGCGCCCTACTTCGACCAGCCGTTCTATGTCGGCTTCAACGTCGGCGGTTTCGAGCTGGGCCTGATCCCGGACGGCAAGCCGGGCCAGACCGGCAGCATGGTCTACTGGGGCGTCGACGATATCGCCGCCGAAGTCGAGCGCATCGTCGCGCTGGGCGCCACCGTGCACGGCGCGATCCAGGACGTCGGCGAGAACATCCAGACGGTCGAACTGGCCGATCCGTTCGGTAATTTGCTTTGCCTGATCGACAACCCGCACTTCGACCTGGAAGCGGTGCGCTAGCGGTTGTGACCCGTATCTGTGGCAAAATACGCGGCTTAAAAAATGAAAGAGGTAGTCCCATGTCCCGTCGCAACGCCAACCTGATCAAGTCGCCCGAGCAAATCGTCCTGGCGCGCGTCGCCGCCCAGCTGGCGGCCGATGTGCTGACCATGATCGCGCCGCACATCAAGGCAGGCGTCAGCACGGCCTACCTCGACAAATTGTGCAACGACTACATCGTCAACGTGCAGCAGGCGATCCCGGCCAACGTCGGCTACGGCGGCTTCCCGGCCACCGTGTGCAGCTCGGTCAACCATGTGGTCTGCCACGGCATTCCGGCGGCAGACCACATCCTCAAGGATGGCGACATCATCAACATCGACGTCGCCGTCATCCGCGACGGCTGGCATGGCGACACCAGCCGCATGTACTACGTCGGCGAGCCGTCGAAGGCGGCGCGCAAGCTGGTGGAGACCACTTATTCGGCGATGTGGGCCGGCATCCGCGCCGTCAAGCCGCGCGCCACCCTGGGCGACGTCGGCTTCGCGATCCAGACCATCGCCGAGAAGGCCGGCTACAGCGTGGTGCTCGACTACTGCGGCCACGGCATCGGCATGGTCTACCACGAGGAACCGCAGGTGGCGCACTACGGCCGTCCGGGCCAGGGCGTGGTGCTCAAGCCGGGCATGCTGTTCACGATCGAACCGATGATCAATGCCGGCAAGGCGGCAACCAAGGAATTGAACGACGGCTGGACCGTCGAGACGCGCGACAAATCGCTGTCGGCGCAATGGGAACACATGGTGCTGGTGACCGAGACCGGCTACGAGGTGCTGACCCTGGCCCCGGGCGAGACCGGCGCCAAGGCGCTGATTCCGAACGCGGTGCCAGCTGGAGCGGCCGGCGCGGCAGCCCCGCTTAGCGCAGTGTAAGCTTCAGGGCCGGCTTTTCGCCGTAGTCTTCGTAGCGCTCGTTGATACCGGCCACGCAGTAAGTCATCTCTTCCAGGATATCCGGCACGGCGGCCTTCATCGCCTCGGCGCCGGTGATGACGATCTCCAGCACTTCGTTCGGCTTCAGGCGGAACTTGCTCATGCCGTCTTCGTCGCGCAAATAGCTCAGGCAATCGACCCAGGCGTCCATCGTGTTGCCGTAGCCGTCCGGGAAACCCAGCGCGGCCTTGCAGGCGGCGTGGAAGGCGTCGAAGTCGGTGATCGCCGCGCCGTTCAGTTCTGCGGTTGCCATTATTTTTTCTCTTTCTGGGGGGGCGCCGAGCCGTCCGTCACGAAACTCAGCTTTGTTAATCCATTCGACTGCGCCGCCGCCATCACCTGGGCCACCACTTCGTAGCGGGTGTCCTTGTCGGCGCGCAGCTGCAGTTCCGGTTGCGGCTCCAGCTTGGCCGCCTCGACCAGGCGCGCTTCCAGCACGCTCATCTCGACCGGATCGTTATTCCAGAAGATCTTGCCGCCGCCGTCGATAGCCAAGGTGACCGTGGCGGCCTGCTGCGGGTTCGCCTGCGCCTGCGCCTTCGGCAGGTCCAGCTTGACGGCGTTGGTGAACATCGGCGCGCTGAGGATGAAGATCACCAGCAGCACCAGCATCACGTCGACCATCGGCGTGACGTTGATGTCGGCCATCGGGCCGCGATCGCGGTGGTGGTTGAATGCGCCAAAGCTCATGCTGGTTCCCGGCAGTGGATTACTTCGTCAAATACGCGTGCAGGTCGTGCGCGAAGGCGTCCAGCTCGGCCAGGGTCAGCCGGTTGACGCGGTTGAATCCGTTATACGCCAATACGGCGGGGATCGCCACCGTCAGGCCGATAGCGGTCATGATCAGCGCCTCGCCCACCGGGCCGGCCACTTTGTCGATCTGCACCGTGCCGCTGGCCGACACATTGGCCAGCGCATGGTAGATGCCCCACACCGTGCCCAGCAGGCCGACGAAGGGCGCGGTGGCGCCGATCGACGCCAGCAGGGTCAGGCCGCCCTCGAGGCGGTTGGTGGAATGCTGGATCGCCACGCGCAGCACGCGCGTCACTTGCGCAGCATGGCCCATCTCGCCGCCCAGCGATGCCGAGGAACGACCCGGCCCGCCGGCCTTCAGCTGCGCGGCGCCCTGCTGCGCCAGCGGCAGGAACACCTGCTCGGGATCGGCCAGGGTCAGCGCGGCGACGCCGTCCTGCATCGACGGCGCCTCCCAGAACGCCTGCACCGCCGGCGCGCTGCGGCGGATGCGCCACGCGGCGTAGCTCTTGGCCAGGATGAAGAACCAGCTCACCAGCGACATCGCCAGCAACACCAGCGCCACGATGTGGCTGATGGTGTCGCCCTGCTCCCAGTAGCCGGCCAGGGTGAAATGGTTGGGCGTCATCAGTTCAGCGCCAGCACGTCGTTCATGTCGTACAGGCCGGTGGCCTTGTCGGCCAGGAAGCGGCAGGCGCGCAGCGAACCGTGCGCGTAGGTCACGCGGCTGCTGGATTTGTGGCTGATCTCGATGCGCTCGCCGGTGCCGGCGAACAGCACCGTGTGGTCGCCGACGATGTCGCCGCCGCGGATGGTGGCGAAGCCGATCGACGACGGATCGCGCTCGCCGGTCACGCCTTCGCGCGCGTAGACGGCGCAATCCTTCAAGTCGCGGCCGAGCGCGTCGGCCAGCACTTCGCCCATCTTCAGCGCGGTGCCGGACGGGGCGTCGACCTTGTGGCGGTGGTGGGCCTCGATCACTTCGATGTCGTAGCCGGTCGACAGCGCCTTGGCCGCCTGCCGCAGCAGCTTGAGCGTGACGTTGACGCCGACGCTGAAGTTGGGCGAGAACACGATCGCGGTCTTCTTGGCCGCCTCGGCGATGGCCGCCTTGCCGGCGTCGTCGAAGCCGGTGGTGCCGATGATCATCTTGATGCCGTGCTCGGCGCAATAGGCCAGGTGCTCCAGCGTGCCTTCGGGGCGGGTGAAGTCGATCAGGAACTGCGCGCCGGCCAGGCCCTTGGCCAGCTCGGACTCCACCGGCACGCCGGCCGGCTTGCCGAGGAAGGCGGCGGCGTCGCTGCCGATGTCGTCCGAGCCCGCGCGGTCGAGCGCGCCGGACAGGGTGGCGTCGGGCGCGTCGAGCACCGCTTCGATCAGGATGCGGCCCATGCGGCCGCCGGCGCCGGCGATGGCGATGTTCAGGTCTGTCATGCTGCGGTCCTCGTGCTTATTTCTTGTCGTTGTTCACCGTGACGCCCACCGGCGAGGCGGCGGCGTTGTCGCTGCCGGCCGGGATGGACGAGGTATTGCCCACCGGACGCGCGTCCGGAACGCTCGGGTTCTTCTTGACCTTGGGCGCCGGGCCGGCGATGCGGGCGATGTATTCTTTCTCGGTCGGCAGGTTGCCGCCTTCCCAGCGCGCCACCTTGCCATCCTTGTCGAAGAACACGATCACGCGGCTGGTGGTGATTTCGCCGTTGCCCTTGGCCATGCGGAAGGCGTAGTCCCAGCGGTCGGCGTGGAACGGGTCGGCCAGCAGCGCGGTGCCGAAGATGAAGCGGACCTGGTCGCGCGTCATGCCGGCCTTCAGCTGCGCCAGCATCTCTTCGGACACGAAGTTACCCTGCTGGATGTCCGGGCGATACGGCGAGAAGAACCACATGAACTTCTGCAGCTTGGTGATGGTGGTCGTTTGCGCGCCCTTGTTGGCGTCGAGCGTGGTGCCGGTTTCCTTGACGTCGGTCGATTTCTCGCCCAGCGTGGTGTTGGACGCGCAGCCGCCCGCGGCCAGCGCGACGCAAACAGCGCCGGCCAGCAGCGGCGCGCGGCGGGTGAAACGGTGCAACAAAGACTGCGATAAAGCCTGGGTGACGCGCATGGTTGTCCTCAATCTGATCGAGCGGAAGTGCCGAAAAACGCTATATCATAAAGCACAAGGTGCGAGATGGGGCTGCGCGGGCACTCGGGGAGATCGCATTATCCAGCAAATCCGGAACTATGTCCTTGTTTTATAAAGATTAATTGTAAAACATTGCAAATGTAAATTTCACCCGCGAGGGGACGTCTCGCGCCGCAGGTGCGGCGCCTGTCGGAGTGCGTTAAACTGTCGGCTCGCAATCGCCAACCACTCGAAGAGTCGACATCATGAGCAACAATCCTACCGACCTGAAGGCCAGCGGCCTGAAAGCCACGCTGCCCCGCCTGAAAATCCTGGACATTTTCCAGAACAGCGAAGTGCGCCACCTGACCGCCGAGGATGTCTACAAGATCCTGCTGTCCGACAATATGGACGTGGGTCTGGCGACCGTGTACCGCGTGCTGACCCAGTTCGAGCAGGCCGGCCTGCTGAACCGCAACCATTTCGAGACGGGCAAGGCGATTTTCGAATTGAACGAAGGTTCGCACCACGATCACCTGGTGTGCCTCGATTGCGGCCGGGTGGAAGAATTCTTCGACGAGGAAATCGAATCGCGCCAGCAGATCATCGCCAAGGAGCGCGGCTTCAAGATCGCCGAGCATGCGCTGGCGATCTACGGCAACTGCACCAAGACCGCCTGCCCGCACCGGCCGTAACGGCCAAGCCAGCTCAGCATAGATTCCCGCCTGCGCGGGAATGACGTCATGTCCGCGCAGGAACGACGTCAGTCCGCGCAGGCGGGAACCCATAGACCATCAATTGTGGCTCAACGCGTTCGACAGCAGCTTGGCCGTGATGTCGACGATCGGTATCACCCGCTCATACGCCATGCGGGTCGGGCCGATCACTCCCAGGGTGCCGACGATCTTGCCGTTGGCCATGTAGGGCGCGGTGACCACGCTCATCTCGTCCATCGGCACCAGGCTCGATTCGCCGCCGATGTAGATCTGCACGCCGCTGGCCTTGCTCGAGACGTCGAGCAGCTGCATCAATCCCGTCTTCTGCTCGAACATGTCGAACATCTGCCGCAGCGACGTCATGTTCGACGACAGGTCGCTCACCGACAGCAGGTTGCGCTCGCCGGAGATGACCATGTCGTCCGAGCTGTCGGCCATCGCCTCGCTGCCCGCCTCCACCGCCGCCTGCATCAGCCGCCCCATGTCGTCGCGCAGCTGGCGCACTTCGTTTTGCAGCCGCATGTGCACTTCGTCGAAGGCCAGCCCGCCGTAGTTCTGGTTGATGTAGTTGGCCGAGTGGACCAGCTGCGCCGGGCTGTAGTCGACGTCGGTCAGCAGCAGCCGGTTCTGCACGTCGCCGGTCGGGCCGACGATCACCAGCAGGATGCGCTTCTCCCCCAGCCGCAAAAATTCGATCTGCTGGAACACCGATTCGCGCCGCGGACTGAGCACCACGCCGGCGAACTGCGACAGCGACGACAGCATCTGCGCCGCGTTGGCGATCATCTTCTGCGGCTGCGGCGCCTGCAGCCGCATGCGCCCTTCGACCGATTGCTCGTCGAGGTGCTGCACCGTCAGCAGGGTGTCGACAAAGATGCGGTAGCCGCGCGGCGTCGGCACCCGCCCGGCCGAGGTGTGGGGACTGGCGACGTAGCCCAGCTCCTCGAGGTCGGCCATGATGTTGCGGATGGTCGCCGGCGACAGCTCCAGCCCGGAGATCTTGGACAAGGCGCGCGAGCCCACCGGCTGCCCGTCCGCGATGTAGCGTTCGACGAGGGCCTTGAGCAGGGTTTGTGCGCGTGGTTCGAGTTGCATGGTCATTCACTGATGGTATTTCCGCTTATTATGCACGCTCTGCGCCGGACCGGGGCCGCGGCGTGGCGTCAATGCAGCATTTGCCCGCGCACCCATGCCAGAAGCCCATCGAAACTGGCGCAGATGGCGTCCGGGACCACGCCGGCCGCCAGGTGCACCGTGCTGCCGGCGCGGTTCATCCACACCGCCCGCAGGCCGGCGCCCTGCGCGCCCTGCACGTCCAGCCGCAGGTCGTCGCCGACGTAGACCGCGTCCTGCGGCGCCACCCCCATCGCCGCGCAGGCGGCCAGGAAGATGGCAGGGTCGGGCTTGGCGCGGCCGAAGCGCGACGAGGCCAGCACGGTGTCGAAATGGTGGTGCAGGCCGATGACTTCAAGATCGGCGTTGCCGTTGGTGATCACGCCCAGCCGCAGCAGCGCCTGCAGCTCGGCCAGCGCCGGCAGCACGTCGGCATACGGCGTGACGGCGTTGCGCCGCACCTGGAAGTGGCGCATGGCGCCGTCGATGTGGGCGGCGTCGGCGCCGGCCTCGGCGAAGGCCTGCTGCAGCGCCACGCGGCGCAGCTGGTACAGGTCGGCCACCAGCTCGGGACGCCGCTCCAGCAAGGCCATGCGGCGCGCGCGCAGCTCGGCGATGGAGTAGCGCTGCGCCACCTCGGGCGCGTGCTCGGCCAGCCAGGCGTGCCAGCTGGTTTCCGCCGCCGCGATCACCGGGGCGATCGGCCACAGGGTGTCGTCAAGGTCGAACAGCAGGGCGTGCGGGCGGCGATGGCTCATGGCGGGCAGGGGGAAATTGGAGTCCGCCTATTGTCGCACCGATCGCCGCTTGGCGACGAGCCGGCGATGGCATGGTAACATCGGATTCCCCCGCTGGAGCCGCCGTGCCTTTGACTATGTTCGTGACGATATGCCGCCGCTGGGCGGCGCCCCTGCTGAGCGCCGTGCTGGCCGGCTGCGCCAGCGTCGGCCAGGCGCCGGCCTTTTCCTCCTTCGTGGTGCTGGGCGAACAGGGCGCCGCCGTGGCGCGCGTGCTGATAGCCGCGCCCGCCTGCCCCGACATCGTCATCGACCGGCGTCCGCAGCCGATGGCCGTGCGCGCGCCGGCCGCCACCATGGCGTTGCGCAGCACGCCGTCGGCGCCGGCCGACTCCAAGCCGGCCGCCTTCCCGCTGCTGACCTGCGAGGCGCCGCTGCCGGCCGCCGGCAGCTATCGCCAGGCGAGCGTGCTGGGCCGGGCGCTGCCGCTGCCGGCCGCCGCGCCGCGCCGCATCGTCGTGCTCGGCGACACCGGCTGCCGCCTGCAAAAGAACAGCCGCAGCTACCAGGCCTGCAACGACGGCGCCGCCTACCCGTTCGCCGCCATCGCCGCCGCCGCCGCCGCGTGGCGCCCCGAGCTGGTGATCCACGTGGGCGACTACCACTACCGCGAAAACGCCTGCCCGGACGGCAACGCCGGCTGCGCCGGCAGCCCCTGGGGCTATGGCTGGGACGCCTGGAACGCCGATTTCTTCGCGCCCGGCGCGGCCTTGCTGCAGGCGGCGCCGTGGGTGATGGCGCGCGGCAACCACGAAAACTGCCTGCGCGGCGGCCAGGGCTACTGGCGCCTGCTCGATCCGCGCCCGCTGCTGCCCGGGCGCGACTGCAAGCTGGCCGCCGACGACGCGGTCGGCAACTACAGCGATCCCTACGCCGTGCCGATCGGCCAGGACACCCAGCTGCTGGTGCTCGACAGCGCCAGCACCACTTGGAAGGGTCTCAAGCCGGGCGAGCTGGGCTACGACAAGTACCGCGCGCTGTACCGCAAGCTCGACGCGCTGGCGCGGCAGGCGCCGCGCAACCTCGGCATCGTCCACCATCCGCTGCTGGGCATGGGCGCCGGCCGCAAGGCCGACGGCGCCACCGTGCTGCTGCCGGGCGACGCCGGCCTGCAGCAAGCGTTCGGCTCGCTCAACGCCCAGCTGCTGCCGGACGGCATACAGGCGCTGCTGTCCGGCCATGTGCATCTGTGGCAGCAGGTCAGCTTCGCCAGCGGCCATCCGAGCCAGTTCGTTTCCGGCTTTTCCGGCACCGCCGAGGACACCGTGCCGCTGCCGGAGCGCTTGCCGGACGGCGTGACGCCGGCGCCGGGCGCCCAGGTCGAGCAGTTCAGTTCCTGGGTCGACGGCTTCGGCTTCATGAGCATGGAGCGGCTGGGCGCCGACCAGTGGCTGGTGCGGGTGCACGACCAGCAAGGCCGGGTGCGCAACACGTGCCGGCTCGACGGCAAGCGTTCGCGCTGCGCGCTGGCGCAGGTGCGCTAGGCCGCGCCGCGGCCGCAAGTGTCACAAGCTGTTACATCGCTTAGCGGCCCGGGCTGAGCAAATGCACTAAAATACCGGCCATTCCGTGTAAGATGCTGCACCCGAGGTTTGCCGGGCCCTATTCGTTTTGGAGAGAGAATTTTATGAAAAGTTTGTATCTGCGTTCGGGCCTGGCCCTGGTGTGCGCCGCCTTGTTGAACGCCTGCGGCGGCGGCAATGGCAACCTGGCCCTGTCCGGCGGCATCAGCGGCCTGACCAAGCCCGACCTGGTCCTGATCAACAACAAGACCGGCGAAAAACTGCCCATCCCCGCTAACTCCACCGGCTTTGTGTTCACCAAGCTGGCCGCGGTCGACGAGGAATTCGATATCCAGGTCTTCAGCGGCCCCACCGGCGGCAGCTGCAAGCCTATCGGCACCAGCAACGTCGGCAAGGCCAACGCCTATACCTCGGGCCAGATCGGCTTCGCCTGCCAGGCCAACCCGTGGACGCTGGGCGGCACCGTGACCGGCCTCAAGCTCAAGGGCCTGATCCTGGCCAATGGCGCCGACACCGTCAACGTGCCGCCGCCGGCCAGCGCCGGCGCGCCGGTCGACTTCACCTTCGGCAACATGGTCGGCGACGGTTCGCCGTTCGGCGTGACCGTGCTGTCGCAGCCGAAAGACCTGGACAAGAATCTGACCCAGACCTGCACGCTGAGCAATGAAGTCGGCACCATGCCGGCCGGCGGCTTCCGCGGCGTGACCGTCACCTGCAATTAATTCCGGCGCCGGCCCGCATCGCGCTGGCCGGCCGATCCGCCTCTTTTTGGAGTACACAATGAAATTTTCGACTTTGAGCGCCGTAGCGGCGCTGATGCTGGCCGCCGCGCTGTCCGCCTGCGGCGGCAAGGCCCAATTCGCCGTGCAGGGCACGATCAGCGGCCTGGGCAACCCCGGCCTGGTGCTGGCCAACGGCAGCGACCAGTTGCCGGTGGCGGCCGGCGCCACCAGCTTCGTGATGCCCAGGCAAATCCCGTACGGCACCGACTACAACGTCACCGTGCTGACCAATCCGGCGCACCAGAGCTGCCAGCCGCTCAACGGTTCCGGCTCGGCCGGCCACACCGTGGCGATCGCCGTGGCGATCCAGTGCGTGCAGAACGCCTACTCGGTGGGCGGCCCGTTCGTCGGCCTGTTCAACAAATCCGAGGCCATTCCCGCCAGCGGCAGCACCGCCGCGGTGGCGGCAGTGCCGCGCGTCGTGGTGCTGCTGAACGGCTCCACCGGCGGCCAGGTCTCGGTGTCGAGCACCGACGCCACGGATGCCGTGCTGGGCAAGGGCGAGTACCGGTTTGCCTCGCCGGTGTCCGACGGTTTCGCCTACGGCGTGACCATCCTGTCGCAGCCGGACGACATCAATTGCTCGCTGGCCAACAACAGCGGCGTGGTCAACGGCGCCGCCGTCAGCAACGTCACACTGAGCTGCAAGCCGAAGTAATCCCGGCGGGGACGCCGCGCGGCATGCGCGGCGCGGCGGCCGCAGAGTTATGCGTTATCGTGATGTTGGGTATTCGAAAAATAAACTTGCGTTATATGCCGCGCCGCAGCATACTTCACTGTCTCCTCCACTTCTTGCAAAGGAATTGGATTTAGCCCGCTTTCACCAGCGGGCTTTTTTTTATGCGGGGGTCAAGTCTGACATTCGGACACGGCCTCTGCCGTAGGCGCCGCCTACGGCAGAGGCCGTGTCCGAATGTCAGACTTGACCCCCGCCTTGTTTACTTGAGCAGGTTGGCCAGCGCCACGTACTGCGCCAGGCCCACGGTCTCCGGGCGCATGGTCGGGTCGATGCCGGCTTCGACGATCTGCGCTTCGGTGAACATGCCGGCCAGGCAGTTGCGGATCACCTTGCGGCGCTGCGAGAACGCCTTCAGCACCACCGCCTCCAGGGTCGGGCCGTCGCACGCCAGCGGCCGGGCCACCGGTATCATGCGCACGATGGCCGACTCCACCTTCGGCGGCGGATCGAACGCTTCCGGCGGCACCACGAACAGCAGCGACATGTCGTAGCGCCACTGCAGCATCACCGACAGCCGGCCGTAGGTCTTGCTGCCCGGCGCGGCCACCATGCGCTCCACCACTTCCTTTTGCAGCATGAAATGCTGGTCCTGCACCTGCGGCGCGAACGTCGCCAGGTGGAATAGCAGCGGGCTGGAGATGTTGTACGGCAGGTTGCCGACGATGCGCAACTTCTGCCCGGCCGGCACCGGGATGCTGCCATAGTCGAACTTGAGCGCGTCGCCGGCGTGGATGGTCAGCTTGGCCGGGTTGTAGGTCTTTTCCAGCCGCGCCACCAGGTCGCGGTCGAGCTCGACCACGTGCATCTGCTTCAGGGTGCGCATCAGCTGCTCGGTCATCGCGCCCAGGCCGGGCCCGATCTCGACCATCGCGTCGTCCGGCGCCGGGGCGATCGCCTCGGTGATGCTGGAGAGGACGTATTTATCGTGTAAAAAGTTTTGGCCGAAGCGTTTGCGGGCGACGTGTTTCATGGTTGTTCTTGTTTGAGAGGTGGGGAGGAGGCGGCCTGGCTGTGGACCATGGCCAGCGCGGTGTCGAGCGCGGCTTCCATGCTGCCGCAGTCGGCCAGACCCAGGCCCGGCCCCCGCGCCGCCAGGTCGAGCGCGGTGCCGTGGTCGACCGAGGTGCGGATCAGCGGCAGGCCCAGCGTGATGTTGACGCCCTGGCCGAAGGTGGCGTATTTGAGCACCGGCAAGCCCTGGTCGTGGTACATGGCCAGCACGCAGTCGGCGTGCTGCAGGTATTTGGGCTGGAACAGCGTGTCGGCCGGATACGGGCCGGCGGCGGCGATGCCGCGCGCCTGCGCCGCCGCGATGGCCGGCGCGATGACGTCGATCTCTTCGCGCCCCAGGTAGCCGCCCTCGCCGGCGTGCGGGTTCAGGCCGCACACCAGGATGCGCGGGGCGGCGATGCCGAACCTGGCTTTCAAGTCATGGTCGAGGATGTCGAGCACGCGCGCCAGGCCGTCCCGGCTCAGCGCGGCGGCCACGTCCTTCAGCGGCAAATGGGTGGTGGCCAGCGCCACCCGCAGCGGCGGCGGCAGCGGCTGGCCGGCCGGCGCCGGCGGCTGGCCGGCGAGCATCATCACCACCTGCGCGGTGCCGGTCTGGTCGGCGAAGTATTCGGTGTGGCCGGAGAACGGCACGCCGGCGTCGTTGATGGTGCTCTTTTGCAGCGGCGCGGTGACCACCGCCCGGAACCAGCCGGCCCGCACGCCTTCGATGGCGGCGTCCAGGGTGGCCAGCACGCTGCGGCCGTTTTCCTTGTCCAGCCTGCCGGGCACGACGTGCGCGGCCAGCGGCACGTCGATCACGCTGATGCGGCCCGGGCCGAACTGCGGCAGGCCGCCGTTGCGCACCGCCTGCAAGGACAGCGCCGACAAGTGAATCTCGGGATCGATCTGGCTGGCCGTCATGGCCAGGAAGGCGGCGTCGCCCAGCAGCACGCAGTTGACGTCGTGGCGGCGCGCCCAGGCGGCGCGGATGGAAATCTCCGGGCCGATGCCGGCCGGCTCGCCGACGGTGACGGCGATCGCGGGACGCAGCGTGCTGCGCCCGGTTTGCAAAGTGGCGCTCACGCGTGCTCCCCTGGTTGCTTGCGGTTGATGTTACTTGGCGGCGGCGCCGTCTTCGGTGCGGTACTCGACGTAGGCGCGGTCGCGCACTTCGCGCTGCCAGCTTTCCGCCGCTTCCTCGACCTTGCGCTCGCGGATGGCCTGGCGCGCGGCGTTGCGTTCGCGCTCTTTCGAGACGTCGTCGCTCTTGCGCTCCAGCACTTCGATCAGGTGGACGCCGAAGCTGGTCTCGACCGGCTGGCTCACTTCGCCGATCTTCAGGTTGTTCATCGCCGCCTCGAACTCGGGCACGATGTCGCCCGGATACAGCCAGCCCAGGTCGCCGCCCTTGGCGGCCGAGCCGTCGTTCGACACCAGCCGCGCCAGGTCCTCGAACTTGGCGGCGTGGTTGTCCAGGCGTTCCTTCAGTTCGGCCAGCTTGCGCTTGGCGTCGGCCGCGCTCATGGTCGGCGTCACCTTGATCAGGATGTGGCGGGCATGGGTCTGCTGCACCGCGGCCACGGCCTGGGCCTCGGCCAGGCTGCGGCGGTCGACCGCCTTGAGGATGTGGAACGCGCCCACGCTCTTGATGATGGGGGTGACCTGGCCCGGCTTGAGCTTGGTCAGCGCCTCGGCGAACACCGGCGGCAGGCGCTCGGGCTGGCGCCAGCCGACCACGCCGCCCTGCAGGGCGTCGCTGGCGTCGGAATAGGTGGCGGCCATCTTGGCGAAGTCGGCGCCGGTGCGCAGCTGGCGCATCACGTCCTCGGCGCGCGCGCGGCGCTGGGCGATCACTTCGGCGGTGGCGTTGTCGGGGATGCGCACCATGATCTGCGAGATGTTGACCTCGAACTGCTCGGCGGCGGCGGCCTTCTGGGCGGCCAGGAAGCTGTCGACCTCGGCGTCCGAGATCTGCACCTTGGCGTCGACCTCATGCTCGCGCAGGCGCTGCATGATGATTTCCTCGCGGATTTCCTCGCGGAAGGCGGCGTACGGCGTGCCGTCCTTTTCCATCTGGTTGCGCAAGTCCTGCACCGACAGCTTTTGCGCCTCGGCGATGCGGCCGATGGCGCGGTCGAGCTGCTGGTCGTCGACCCGCACGCCCATTTCCCTGGCCATTTGCAGCTGGGCGCGCTCGACGATCATGCGCTCGAGCAGCTGGCGGCGCAGGTCGGCCGGGTCCGGCATCTGCACGTTCTGCGCCTTCATGCGGGCGGTCACGCTCTTGATGCGGTTGGCCAGCTCGCGCTGGGTGATGACGTCGTCGTTGACCACCACCACGATCGAGTCGATCGCCACATTGCCCGACTCGCCCGGCGGCAGGAAGCCCTTGCCGTCGGCCTTGGCCGCCGCCTTGGCGGCCGGCGCGGTGTGGAGCGCCGGCGCGGCGGCCGGGGCGGCGCGGGCCACCGGGGCCGGAGCGGCCGGGACCGGCTTCTTCGGGAACAGGCTGCAACCGCCCAGGGCGGCGGTGCACAACAGGACTGCGAGGATTTTCATTTCGAACTTCATCTTAAGAACGCTCATGAGTCAGGTGTAAAAGTATCAAAAAACGCCCGCTGCCTGGAAACAGCGGCGGACGCCGGGGTGGCTTGCTTTAGCGGCCGTAGCCTTCGTTCAAACGCTGATAACCGGGTATGCTGTTCTTCATCGCCTCGAGCGGGTTGCCCACGCCCAGGTGCGACAGACCGTTCAACTCCAGCTGGAAGAAGATCGGCGTCGAGGCCTTGGTCGAGGTGGTCACGAAGCGCTGCGCGCCCATGCGGAACACCCAGCAGTCGCCGTTGTATTCCAGCCCGACCAGGCTCTCGAGGATCTTCTTGTCCTGCATCGAGTAGCTGACCCGGCCCACGCCGTACCAGCGCTGGAAGATCGGCCACTGGCTCGACAGCTCGACGTTCTTGAAGTTGCCGCGCAGGTAGCGGTAGCCGGCGTTGAGCACCTTCTTCTGGCCCGGCATCCACTGCACCGTATAGCTGCCCGACACCACCCGGCTCTCGCTGGGGCTGTACTGCACGGCGCTGTCGAAGCCCCAGGTTTCCGAGATGCGGCCGGTGGCGGCAAGCAGCATGTCCGAGCGCGAATCGACCACCGGGGTGGTCGAGGCCAGCTGCACGCGCTGGTCGCGGAAGTAGAAGCGCTGGCCGAACGCCAGGCGCAGCGTCTCGGCGCCGGCCGAGTTGAGGAAGCGCGACACCAGCGCCGCCGTCAGCTGGTTGGCGTCGCCGATGCGGTCCGAGCCGACGAAGCGGTTTTCGCTGAAGATCTGGCTGAAGTTGAAGGTCGCGGCGTCGGTGTCGAAGGTCGGGAACTTGCTCTGGTCGCGGTACGGCGTGTTGACGTAGAACAGGCGCGGCTCCAAGGTCTGCGTCATGTCGCGGCCGCCGAGCTTGATGTCGCGCTCGAACACCAGGCCGGAGTCCAGCGAGAAGGTCGGCACCACGCGCGACAGGTTTTGCGACGCCTGCGTGCCGAACGCGTCGAGCTGGTAGCTGGCCAGGTTGACCATCACCTTGGGCGTGATGAAGTAGCTGGGGCCGACGATCGGGTAGCTCAGCTGCGGGATCGCCACCAGCCGGGTGCCGTTGATCAGGGTCGGGTGGTAGAAGCGGGTCAGCTCGCTGTCGACGGCCCAGTCGAAGCCGCCGGCCACGTCGTACTGGGCGGCGTGCAGGTTGATCGCCGGCAGCCGGTCGTAGGGGCGCGACACGAACAGCGACTGGTCGACCGTCGATTCCGGGTCTTGCAGCACCTGGTATTTCTGCACCCGCGCGGTCAGGGTCCAGAACTCGCCGTGGTAGTCGGTGCGCAGCTCGCGCAGCAGCTGGCGCTCGGTCGAGCTCGACACGGTCTTGGAGAAATCATTCGGATAGTTGTTGTCCGAGGCGGCGCGCAAGCTCCAGCCGTACGACCAGTCCCTGGTCAAGTCCTGGGCGTGGTTGGACCGGATGGTCCAGCGGTCGGTCGAGCCGCCCGGCGTGGCGGGCACGTACTGCTTGTCGTGCGGCAGGTATTCCAGGTAGGTTTCACCCTGGTACAGGCCGCCGCTGGTTTCGCCCAGGTAGCGCGCGTTGGCGCCCAGCTGGAAGCCGCGCCGCGGGATGATCTTCGGGTACACCGTCAGGTCGCGGTTGGGCGCGATGTTGAAATAATAGGGCACGGTCAGCTCGGCGGCGCCCTTGGAGCCGAAGCCGGGCATCGGCGACAGCCAGCCCGAGCGGCGCGCGCCCGACAGCGAGAACGACATCGCCGGCGTGCCCAGGATCGGCACGTCCTTGAAGTAGACGATGGTCTTGCCGGCGGTGCCGACGTCGCGGCCCGAATCGAGATTCAGGGTGTTCGAGCGCAGATACCAGTCCGGGTTCGGCCCCTGGCAGGTGCTGTAGGTGCCGTTGACCACCACCGCCTCGTCCTCGTTGATGAAGTTGATGCGCTCGGCCTTGCCCTGGGCGTGGTTGGCCTCCAGCTGGTAGGTGGGGTTGAGCATATAGCCCTTGCCGCTGTCCATGTTCAGCTTGAGCTCGTCGCCGGTGAAATAGTCGCCGTAGCGCCAGATCTTGACATGGCCCTGGGCCTCGACCTCGTCCTCGACCTGGCGGTAGCAGGCGCTATCGGCCTTGACGCGGGTCTTGTCCTTGACCAGCTCGGCGTCCCGCTCGAGCGTGATTTCGCGCTCGGGGCGGCCGCTGATGTCCTCGGCCTGGATGGTGGTCACCGCGTTCTTGTCCTCCACCCGGGGCGCGCGCGCCTTCGGCGGCACGCTCTGGGCGTAGCTGGGCACCGCCGTGGCGGTGACGAGGGCAGTCAGGGCGTAAGCCCAGCGTTGCGAGGAGGTGGGGGGGGCCGGAAGCCAGCGCATGCGACTCATGAAAAGAAGGGAGGAAACACCATGACAGGCGATTTTTTGATTTGAATCCCTTATTATATGGGAATCTTCACCCAACACCGGTTTCCAGGGCTCGCTTAATGTCTTTATTACAGAATTTAACTTCCGATACATCTTCCGGCGCCGCGCCCGACCTGCGTCTACAGCAGCTGTGCGCCTGGCTGGCCACCTTGAACGTGGTCGACGTCGCCAGCGCGCGCCCGGCCTCGGCCGACGCCAGCTTCCGCCGCTATTTCCGCGTCGATGTCTTGCCAGAACAGCAAGCAGCGCTGGGCGCCACCCTGGTGGTGATGGACGCGCCGCCCGAACGCGAGAACGTGCTGGCCTTCGTCAAGCTTGACGAAATGCTCACCCACGCCGGCGTCACGGTGCCGCGCATCGTCGCCACCGACTACGAGCGCGGCTTCCTGCTGATGTCCGACCTGGGCGTGACCACCTACCTGCAGGTGCTGGACCACGACAACGCCTCGACCATGTACGCCGAGGCGCTCGAGGCGCTGGTCAAGTTCCAGCTCACCAGCGAGCCCGGCGTGCTGCCCGAGTACGACCGCGCCTTCATGCTGCGCGAGATGAATCTTTTCCCCGAGTGGTATATCGGCCAGCACCTGAAGGCCACCCTGACCGACAAGCAGAGCGCCGAGCTGCAGGCCGTGTTCGACGCCATCCTGGCCAACGTCACCGCCCAGCAGCAGGTGTATGTGCACCGCGACTTCCACTCGCGCAACCTGATGTGGATGGACGCCGGCAACCCGGGCGTGCTGGACTTCCAGGACGCGCTGTACGGCCCGATGACCTACGACCTGGCCTCGCTGCTGCGCGACGCCTACGTGCAGTGGGACGAGGAGCTGGTGCTGGACTGGGCGATCCGCTACTGGCAGCACGCCAAGTCGCTCGGCCTGCCGGTCAGCCAGGACATCGACGCCTTCTACCAGGACTTCGAATACGCCGGCCTGCAGCGCCACCTGAAGATCCTCGGCCTGTTCTGCCGCCTGAACTACCGCGACGGCAAGGCCCAGTACCTGCACGACCTGCCGACCGTGATGGACTACGTGCGCAAGACCGCCAACCGCTACAAGGAGCTGCGGCCGCTGGTGCGGCTGCTCGACCAGCTGGAAGACAAGCAGCCGCAAGTCGGCTACACCTTCTGAGGCGGCGCGCATGAAAGCCATGATCTTCGCCGCCGGACGCGGCGAGCGGATGCGCCCGCTGACCGACACCACGCCCAAGCCGCTGCTCAAGGTGCGCGGCCGGCCGCTGATCGTCTGGCACATCCTCAACCTGGTGCGGGCCGGCATCACCGAGATCGTCATCAACACCGCCCACCTGGGCGCGCAGATCGAGGCGGCGCTGGGCGACGGCAGCCAGTTCGGCGCCCGGCTGCTGTACTCGCATGAAGCCACCGCGCTCGAGACCGCCGGCGGCATCGCCAGCGCGCGCCACCTGCTGGGCGAGCAGCCGTTCGTGGCGGTGTCGGGCGACATCTACATGCCCTACTTCGACTTCGCCCAGGTCAAGGACGTGTTGCACGACAAGGACATGTGGGGCCATCCCTACCCGGCCGACCAGCGCGACATCTGCTGGCTCTACCTGGTGCCCAACCCGGACTTCCATCCCGAGGGCGACTTCGGCCTGACGATGTACTCGCTGACCAACGAAGGCTCGCCGAAATGGACCTTCGGCAACGTCGGCGTCTACCGCCCCGAGATGTTCGACGGCATCGCGCCCGGCGAGTACGCCAAGCTGGGACCGCTGATCCGCGCCTATGCCGACAAAAAACAGGTCGGCGCCGAGGTCTACCGGGGCGAGTGGCACAACCTGGGCACGGTGCAGCAGCTCGAGCAGCTCAACGCGCCGCTGGCCGCGCGCGTGGCGGCCGCCAAGGGCGTGCAGTGATGCACGGCGGCTTACCATCCTACGCCGCCCGCCGCGCGCGCCTGCTGGCGCACATGCCGCCCGGCGCGGTGGCGGTGCTGCCGACCGCGCCCGAAGTCACGCGCAACAGCGACAGCGAATACCTGTACCGTCACGACAGCTACTTCTACTACCTGACCGGCTTCGCCGAGCCCGAGAGCGTGCTGGTGCTGGTGGCCGCGCGCGGCAGCGAGCCGGCGCGCTCCATCCTGTTCTGCCGGCAGAAGAACCTCGAACGCGAAATCTGGGACGGCTTCCGCCACGGCCCGGAAGGCGCGCGCGCGGCCTTCGGCTTCGACGCCGCCCACGCCATCGAAGACCTCGACGGCGAAATCAGCAAGCTGCTGGCCGACGCCCCGGCGCTGTACTACGCGCTCGGCAGCGCCCTCGATGCGCAGGTCAAGCTGTGGCTGGCCAACGTGCGGCGCATGGCGCGCACCGGCGTCACCCCGCCGGCCAGCGCGGTCGACCTGCTGCCGCTGCTCGACGAAATGCGCCTGTTCAAGGACGCCGCCGAACAGGCCACCATGCTGCGCGCCGCCACCATCTCCTCGCAGGCGCACGCGCGGGCGATGCGCGCGTCCAGGCCCGGCATGTACGAATACGAAATCGAAGCGGAGCTGCTGTACGAGTTCCGCCGCAACGGCGCGCAGGCGCCGGCCTACAACTCCATCGTCGCGGCCGGCGCCAACGCCTGCGTGCTGCACTACAGCGCCAACAACGCGCAGAGCCGCGACGGTGACCTGATACTGATCGACGCCGGCTGCGAGCTCGATGGCTACGCCTCCGACATCACCCGCACCTATCCGGTCAACGGCCGTTTCAGCGCGCCGCAAAAGCGCCTGTATGAACTGGTGCTGGCGGCGCAATCGGCGGCATTGAAGGCGATCGCCCCCGGCCTGCCGTATTCCGGCGTGCACGAGGCGGCGGTGCAGGTGCTGGCGCAGGGCATGCTGGACCTGGGGCTGCTGAACCAGGACGCGCACGGCGGCATCGCCGACATCGTCGCCAACAAGAGCTATCTGCAGTTCTACATGCACGGCACCGGCCACTGGCTGGGCATGGACGTGCACGACGTCGGCCAGTACCGCGACACGGCGGCCGAAGGCAAGCCATCGCGCCCGCTGCAGGCGGACATGGTGCTGACGGTGGAGCCGGGCATCTATGTGCGCCCGGCCGAGGGCGTGCCGGAGGAATACTGGAACATCGGCATCCGCATCGAGGACGATGTGCTGGTCACGCCAAACGGCCACACGATACTGAGCGCCGCCGCGCCAAAGACGGTCGCCGACATCGAACAACTGATGCAACGGCAATGACAGATACCACTTTTGATGTCGCCATCTGCGGCGCGGGACCGGCCGGCATGGCGCTCGCCGCGCTGCTGGCCAAACGCGGCATGCCGGCGCAGCGCATCGCGCTGATCGACGCCAAGACCCTCGATCAAGCCAGCAAGGACCCGCGCTCCATCGCGCTGTCCTGGGGCAGCCGGCAGATACTGGAGGAAATCGGCGCATGGCCGGTGGCCGCCACCGCGATCCACCAGATCCACGTGTCGCGCCGCGGCCAGTTCGGCCGCAGCCTGATCGACCGCGACCAGCACAAACTGCCGGCGCTGGGCTACGTGCTGCGCTACGGCGATCTGGTGACGGCGCTGGGCGCTGCCTGCGCGCGCGCCGGCATCGCCACGCTGCGCCCGGCCCGCGTCGAAGCGCTCGACGAAGGCGCCGACGCCGTCGCGCTGACGATCGCCGGTGCGGTCTCCGCCACCGCCGCCGCCACCGCCGCCATCGTGGTGCAGGCCGAAGGCGGCTTGTTCAGCGACCAGGAAAGCAAGGCCCGGCACCGCGACTACCAGCAGACCGCGATCATCGCGCAGGTGCGCAGCAACCGCCCGCTCGCGCACCGCGCCTACGAACGCTTTACCGAACAAGGCCCGCTGGCCCTGCTGCCGCAAGGCGAGGACTATTCGCTGGTCTGGTGCGTGCGGCCCGATACGGCGGCGCGCCTGCAAGCCCTGGACGACGCGGCCTTCCTGTCCGAACTGGGCGCCGCGTTTGGAGAGCGGGTCGGCGGCTTCACGCACGCCACGCCGCGGCTGGCCTTCCCATTGGGCTTGAACGCCGATCCGCGCAGCAGCGCGCGCACGGTCGCCATCGGCAACGCGGCGCAAACGCTGCACCCGGTGGCGGGACAAGGCCTGAACCTCGGCCTGCGCGACGTCGCCGTGCTGGCGCGCCTGCTGGCGCAAGGCGCCAATCCAACAATGCTGGCGCAATTCACCGAACTGCGCCGCCAGGACCGCGACACCACCGTGCGCCTGACCGACACCATGGCCCGCATCTTCGCCAACGACTCGCCGGCGCAAGCGCTGCTGGGCCTGTCGCTGGCCGCGATCGACATGCTCGCCCCCGCGCGCGGCGTGCTGGCCGAGTTGATGATGTACGGCCGCCGTTGACTTGAGCGAAGTTGACTTGAGAATACACACAAGGGGCGCCCTTTCCATCTCCTTGTGGTAAACCGTCGCTTTCGGCTTCGCTTTTCTTCGCTTTTCTTCACCGTTCATCGCTTTTTGAACTTCTCACGAAGTTTGCGATCTAACGTGAGTAAAAGTGAAGAAAAGAGAGGAGGAAAGCGAATGTTTACCACAATGAGCGTGCAGCTCCCACCCCATACCCTGCTCCGGCTGGTCGAGCAACTGCGCCGGGAAGGCGGCGTACAAGACCTTTCGGAAGCAATCAACAAGGCGCTCGAATTCTGGCTTGACGCGAAGACCGCGCCACCGCCCGGTGGCGACCCGGCCAACATGCGCGGCTATCAATGGAAATCGCTGTTTCTGCCGGAAGGCACGGTCCTGCGCTCATGGAGCTACGGTGAGCACAACTACGCTTGCGTTGAAGGAGACAAGATCATGCACAAAGGGCAGTCCGTCTCCCCCAACGAGTTTGCCCGCTCCTTCGCACGCACCGCGCGCAACGCGTGGTTTGACTTGTCGGTGCGCCGTCCTGGCGACAAGCATTACAAGATGGCGAACCTGCTGCGCAAAGAACTGGCGAAGCAGGAAAAAGAGAGTGCACAGAAGCCGCCGCCGACCGCCGCCGCTACGCTGCCGATGCCGGTGAGCGAACTGATGCCGGCGCCGGTCTCCGTACCAGCACCAGCGGTGGCGCCACCGCCGCCGGCTCCTGCCCGAAACACCGACCGCGAACCGGGCTGGGATCTTCCAGAGCGGCGCAAATTCCGCTACCGCCTGGAAGACGTGTCCTATTAAGTACGCGTAATCGAAGCGCCGCCATCGACCAGCGAAGCGGTGCCGGTGACGAAGGACGAGTCGTCCGAAGCCAGGTACAGCACCGAGCGCGCCAGTTCCTCAGGCTGCGCCACGCGTTTCAGCGCATGCAGGTTGGTGACGAAGGCCGCCGATTCCGGCGTGTTGTTCATATCGCGATACATCGCCGTATCGACCGCACCCGGCAGCACCGAATTCACGCGCACGCCTTGCGGGCCGTACTCCGAAGCCAGCGCCTGCGTCAGGCCGATCAGGCCCGACTTGCTGGCCGCGTAAGCCGCCACCCCCGGGAATGCAAAGCTGTAGCCAACGAAGGTCGACGTGAAGATCACCGAACCGCCGCCATGCTTGATCATTTCAGGAATTTGATGCTTGGCGCCGAGGAAGGCGCTGGTCAGGTTGGCGGCGATGGTCTCGCTCCAGCCCTGCTCCGAGACGCCGGTGCTGGCGCCCATTTCGCCCAGCGTGCCGGCGTTGTTGTAAGCGATGTCCAGCCGGCCGAACGCTTCGACCGCGGCGGCCACCAGTTGCGCATTGAACGATTCGGAAGTGACGTCGCCAGCCAGGGCGATGGCCTGGCCGCCGTCGGCGACGATCTCCGCCACCAGCGACTCCAGCTCGGCCTGGCGACGCGCGGCAACGACGACGCGCGCGCCTTCAGCGGCAAACAGTTTGGCGGTAGCGCGGCCGATGCCCGACGACGCGCCCGTAACGATGGCGACTTTGTTTTGTAAGCGGTTCATGATGAGACTCCTTGAGGTGGGTTGATGTAGCCATCGTATGCTTCATCAAGCCCACCATCAATCGGCCAAATACCAATTGACCGTTCACAAATTATGAATCACGCATCACAGCACAACTTACTCCACGGCCTTGACCATGTCCTCGATGACCTTCTTCGCATCGCCGAACACCATCATCGTATTGGCCTGGTAGAACAGCTCGTTGTCCAGGCCCGCATAGCCGGAAGCCATCGAACGCTTGTTGACGATGATGCTCTTGGCCTTGTACGCCTCCAGGATCGGCATGCCGGCGATCGGCGATTTCGGATCCTTGGCGGCCGGGTTGACCACGTCGTTGGCGCCCAGGATCAGCACCACGTCGGTCTGGCCGAATTCGCCGTTGATGTCCTCCATCTCGAACACCTGGTCGTACGGCACCTCGGCCTCCGCCAGCAGCACATTCATATGGCCCGGCATGCGGCCCGCCACCGGGTGGATCGCATACTTCACGGTCACGCCCTTGTGGGTCAGCTTCTCGACCAGCTCCTTCAGCGAGTGCTGCGCGCGCGCCACGGCCAGGCCGTAGCCCGGCACGATGATCACACTCTCGGCGTTGGCCATGATGAAGGCCGCGTCGTCGGCCGAACCGGATTTGACCGGACGCTGTTCCTTCGAACCAGCCGCACCCGCCTCCACCGGCGCGCCACCGAAGCCGCCCAGGATCACGTTGAAGAACGAACGGTTCATCGCCTTGCACATGATGTAGGACAGGATCGCGCCGCTTGATCCGACCAGCGAACCGGCGATGATCAGCATCGAGTTATTCAGCGAGAAGCCGATACCGGCCGCCGCCCAGCCGGAGTAGGAATTCAACATCGACACCACCACCGGCATGTCGGCGCCGCCGATCGGGATGATGATCAACACGCCCAGCACGAACGCGATCGCGGTCATGATCAGGAACGGCAGCCATGCAGGCTCGGTGCCGCCGGCGAAGCAGAACGCCAGGCCCAGGCCCACCATGACGATGGCCAGGATCAGGTTCAGCATGTGCTGGCCGGCGAAGCTGACCGGCGCGCCCTGGAACAGGCGGAACTTGTATTTGCCCGACAGCTTGCCGAACGCGATCACCGAACCGGAGAACGTGATCGCACCGACAAAGGTACCGATGAACAGTTCGATGCGGTTACCGAACGGCAGCGCCTCGCCCACGGCGGCGATGCCGAAAGCATGCGGCTCCGACACCGCGGCCACCGCGATACACACGGCGGCCAGGCCGATCAGCGAGTGCATCGCCGCCACCAGTTCCGGCATCTTGGTCATCTCGACCTTCTTGGCCAGCACCGCGCCGATGCCGCCGCCGACGATCACGCCCAGCGCCACCAGGCCCAGGCCCATGCCGCCCGAGGCGCCCGCCACTGCGGCCGCCGTGGCTTCCGCCTTCAGCTTCAGGATCAGCGCGATGGTGGTCACGGCGGCAATCGCCATGCCCGACATGCCGAACGCATTACCGGTACGCGCCGTCGACGGCGACGACAAGCCCTTCAACGCCTGGATAAAGCACACCGATGCGATCAGGTACATCATCGTCACCAGGTTCATGGAGATGAAATTCATGCGTGCTCCTCCTTGATGGCCACCACAGGCTTCGCCTTGGGCTCTTTTTTCTTGAACATCTCCAGCATGCGCTGCGTGACCAAAAAGCCGCCGAACACATTGACGGCGGCCAGCGCCACCGCGACGGTGCCGGCGACCTGGCCGATCAGGCCCTCGGTCAGCGAGGCCGCCAGCATGGCGCCGACGATGATGATCGCCGAGACGGCGTTGGTGACCGCCATCAGCGGCGTATGCAGCGCCGGCGTCACGGTCCAGACCACGTGGTAGCCGACGTAGATCGCTAGCACGAAGATGATCAGATTGATGATGGTGTGGCTGACTTCCATTGTTTTCCCCTTATTTTTCTTGCTGCTTATTTTCGTAACAGCTCGCCGCCGGTGCACAGCAGCGTGGCCTTGATGATTTCGTCTTCGCGGTCGATCACCAGCTTGTCTTCCTTGTCGATGATCAGCTTGAGGAAGTCCAGCACGTTGCGCGCGTACAGCGCCGACGCGTCGGCCGCCACCAGGGTCGCCAGGTCCGGCTCGCCGACGATGTGCACGCCGTGCTTGACCACGGTTTTATTGAGCTCCGACAGCGGGCAGTTGCCGCCCTGCGACACGGCCAGGTCGACGATCACCGACCCCGGTTTCATCGCCTTCACCGTCTCCTCGGAAATGAGCACCGGCGCCGCGCGGCCCGGGATCAGCGCGGTGGTGATGATGATGTCGGCCAGCTTGGCGCGTTCATGCACCAGTTCCGCCTGACGGCGCATCCAGTCGGCCGGCATCGAGCGCGCATAGCCGCCCACGCCCTTGGCGATTTCCCTCTCCTCGTCGGTCAGGAACGGCACGTCGATGAACTTGGCGCCCAGCGACTCGACCTGTTCCTTGACGGGCGGGCGCACGTCGGACGCCTCGATCACCGCGCCCAGACGCTTGGCGGTGGCGATCGCCTGCAGACCGGCCACACCCACGCCCATGATCAGCACCCGCGCCGCCTTGACGGTGCCGGCCGCGGTCATCAGCATCGGCATGAAGCGCTGATACGTGTTGGCCGCCACCATCACCGCCTTGTAGCCGGCGATGTTGGCCTGCGACGACAGCACGTCCATCGACTGCGCGCGCGTGATGCGCGGCACCGCCTCCAGCGCGAAGGCCTGCAAGCCGGCCGCCGCCATCGCCGCGTTGTTGTCGGCGTCGAAGGGATTCAACATGCCGATCACCACCGTGCCAGCGGCGAGCAGCCCGCGCTCCTCCGCGTTCGGGGCACGCACTTTCAAAACCACGTCCGCAGCAAAGGCTTCCGCCGCGCTGCCGATCTGCGCACCTGCGGCCGCGTAGGCCTCGTCGGTGACCGATGCCGATAAACCGGCGCCGGCTTGCACGATCACTTGATGCTTGGCTGCGAGTTTCTTGACTGTCTCGGGCGTTGCCGCTACCCGGGTTTCGCCCGGCCGCGTCTCGGCCGGTATGCCTACTCTCATGGTGCCTCCAAAGGATTGATAAACTGACTAGAATCTAACACGGATTGCCGGGACAGCATCGCCCCTCGATGGCCCCAGCATACTTAATAACTAATGATCAATAAATAGCGGTTTTATCACATCATTTATTACTATTTATCATGAATTGCCGCTAAAACACTGAATTTGGCGCAAAACGCCCAGTCAAACACGGATTAACACAACAAACCTTGCGATTTTTCAATACGATGCCACCTTTCCGTGCAGGCGGGTTCAAACCAAAAGCCCGGAACAGGCTAAAATGTCGGCTCTTTCAAGGATGACTCATGCCGCGTATCTGGAAACCCTCTGTTACTGTTGCCGCCATCATCGAAAAAGATGGCAAATTCCTGCTGATCGAAGAAGAGACCAGCGATGGCATCCGCATCAACCAGCCAGCCGGTCACCTCGACCCGCACGAATCGCTGGAGCAGGCCGTGATCCGCGAAACGCTGGAGGAAACCGCGCACGACTTCACGCCGACCGCGCTGGTGGGCATGTACATGTCGCGCTACACCTCCAACCGCACCGGCGAGGAAGTGACGTATCTGCGCTTCACCTTCTGCGGCGTGCCGGGCGCCAGGCATGACCGTCCGCTGGACGAAGGCATCCTGCGCACCATGTGGCTCACGCGCGACGAACTGGCCGCCTGCGCCGACCGTCACCGCAGCCCCACCGTGCTGCAATGCGTGGACGAATACCTGGCCGGGCGCCGCGCCCCGCTGGAACTGATACAAACCCACACCTCGGTGTACAAGGAAGCGGTGAGCACCGCGAATGGATAAGGCAGGAAAGTAAGATGAGCAAGAAAAAAGTCGTGATCGGTATGTCGGGCGGGGTCGATTCCTCGGTCGCGGCGTGGATGCTCAAGGAACAAGGCTACGACGTGGTCGGCCTGTTCATGAAAAACTGGGAAGACGACGACGATTCCGAATACTGCTCGACGCGCCAGGACTGGATCGACGCCGCCAGCGTGGCCGACGTCATCGGCGTCGACATCGAGGCGGTCAACTTCGCCAGCGAGTACAAGGACCGCGTGTTCGCCGACTTCCTGCGCGAATACCAGGCCGGCCGCACCCCCAACCCGGACGTGCTGTGCAACGCCGAAATCAAGTTCAAGGCATTTCTGGATCACGCGATGCACCTGGGCGCCGACCTGATCGCCACCGGCCACTACGCGCGCGTGCGCCAGAACGGCGACCGCCACGAGCTGCTCAAGGCGGTCGACCACACCAAGGACCAGAGCTACTTCCTGCACCGCCTGAACCAGGCGCAGTTGTCCAAGACCCTGTTCCCGCTGGGCGAAATCCCGAAAACCGAAGTGCGCAAGATCGCCGAGAAGCTGGCCCTGCCCAACGCCGCCAAGAAGGATTCGACCGGCATCTGCTTCATCGGCGAGCGGCCGTTCCGCGAATTCCTCAACCGCTACCTGTCGTACAAGCCGGGCCCGATGAAGACGCCGGACGGCAAGGTGGTCGGCGAGCACGTCGGCCTGAGCTTCTACACGCTGGGCCAGCGCAAGGGCATCGGCGTCGGCGGCATGAAGGCCTACAAGAACCCGGACGGCAGCAGCGACGCCTGGTACGTGGCGCGCAAGGACGTGGCCGAGAACACGCTGTACATCGTCCAGGGCCACGACCATCCGTGGCTGCTGTCGGCCACGCTGCGCGCCGACCAGGCCAGCTGGGTCGCCGGCGAGGCGCCGACGGCGCGCGCGCTGTCGGCCAAGACCCGCTACCGCCAGGCCGACGTGGCGTGCGAGATCGCCCCGGAAGGCGCTTCCGATTTCGCCTTGAAGTTCATGGATGCCCAATGGGCGGTCACGCCGGGCCAGTCGGCCGTGCTGTACGACGGCGACGTCTGCCTCGGCGGCGGCATCATCGCCAGCTCGACCTTCGCCGCCTGATTGAGCGGCGCCCCTCACCCCGGCCACCGGGGTGCGGGTTAAGCCTGGCCGGACTCGCCGGCTTCAGGCTCGGCTTCGGCACTATCCCTGGCCAGCGCCGCGCGCTGGCGCTTGACCATGGCGATCACGGTATTGCGTATCGTATTGAGCACGGTGTCGGCCTTGAACGGCTTGACGATGAAGCCGTTCACGCCCATCGCGTGCGCGGCCTGGATGGTGGCGGCGTCGAATTCGCTCGAGACCATGAAGATCAGCGCCTTCGGCCAGCCGGTCTTGATCTCGCGCACGACCTCCTCGCCGTTCTCGATCTGCTCGCGGGCGATGCAGACGATGTGGGGATTGTGCTTGATCAGCAGCGCCAGGCCGCTGGCGCAGGTGTGGGTCTGGCCCACCACGTCATAGCCGCCATCGAGCAGGACCGTGTTGAGCAGGCCGCGCGCGACGGCGCTGGTGTCGATAATGACCGCTTTTAACATCTTGCAAACCTTGTCTTAGTGGGCGTGCTCAGGTCTTGTCCCAGGCCAGCATATTCCAGGTCACGCCGACCCGCACGTCCGTTTTCAATTGCACCAATTGTCTCGAAAGATACAGCATTTCGCGTTCTTTTCGTAGAGTTTCGCCCAGCGCATCCTTCAGAATGCCGGCCCCGGCCATGATCCCGTCCAGAGTGCCGTAAGTACGCAACAGTTTGGCCGCCTTCTTGACGCCGACCTTGGACACGCCGGGGATGGAATCGGTGGCGTCGCCCATCAGCGCCAGCAGGTCCGGCAGCTGCGCCGGCGGCACGCCCCATTTGCGCTCGACCCAGGCGTGGTCGTGCCATTCGCCCTTGAAGTGGTCCCACACGCGGGCGCCCTGCGCGATCAGGCCATGCAAATCCTTGTCGGTGCTGGCCACGGTGGCTTCGCCGCGGCCGTCGGCCAGCCAGCGCAGCACCACGGTGCCGATCACGTCGTCCGCCTCCACCTGCGGCAGCGACACCACATGCAGGCCGACGCCGCGCAGCTTGTCGTAGAAGCCCGGCAGCGCCTCGCGCAGCGCCGACGGCATCGGCGCGCGCGCCTCGCGGTAGCCGGCATACAGCTCGTGGCGCCAGGTGTTGCCGCCGAAATCGAAGGCCGGCAACACGTGGCTCGGCTCGTGCTCGTGCAGCAGCTTGCGGAACGAGGACAGCGCGTGGCGCAGCGCGATCTCGGCCTTCTCGGGACCATCGGGTTCGGGGCTGGCTTCGTAGACGCGGCGCACAATATTGAGGCCGTCGATGGCGAGGAGTCTACCCATGTTCAACATCTTCCGGGCTTGTTCAATCCATCATTTTACCCGACCACCGTCATTCCCGCGCAGGCGGGAATCCATACACAGCAGACTCCGGACGCGACGCATGGGCCTACTTCAACAACTCATACGGGCCGCCGCGCTCGAGCGCGCGCTGGAAGGCCGGGCGGCTGTGGATGCGTTCGAGGAAGGCCATCAGGTTCGGACGGCGCTCGTCCAGCCCGCCGCGCGCGGCGGCCGCCTCCAGCGGAAAACTCATCTGGATATCGGCCGCGCTGAACTCGGCGCCGGCGAACCACGGCGTCTGGTTCAGCTCCGCCTCCAGGTAGTCCAGGTGCTTCTCGATCTGCGGCTGGATGTAGCCCGCCTTGACCTTCTGCGCGATGCCGCGCGCGATCGGCTTGACGAAGAACGGCGCCGGACTGGTCTCGACCCGGTCGAAGATCAGCTTCATCAGCAGCGGCGCCATCGCCGAGCCTTCGGCGTAGTGCAGGAAATAGGTCCAGCGGCGGCGCTCGGCCGTGCCGGCCGGCGGCACCAGCCGGCCGTTGCCGTAAGTGTCGACCAGGTACTCGACGATCGCGCCCGATTCCGCCACCACGATGCCGCCGTCGTCAATCACCGGCGACTTGCCCAGCGGGTGGATCGCCAGCAGCTCCGGCGGCGCCAGCATGGTCTTCTGGTCGCGCTGGTAGCGCACGATCTCGTACGCCAGCCCCAGCTCCTCGAGCAGCCAGAGCACGCGCTGCGAGCGCGAATTGTTCAGATGGTGGACGACGATCATGGTGGACTTCCCAAAAAAAGAACGGCCGTGCGCCGCAATCCCGCTAGCTTAGCATTGTTGCCCGACTTGCGCCCCGGCGCCGCCACAGACCGATGGATTCCCATAAGAAACAGCAGTACACTGCCCCCATCAGCCGCCCACCGGAGCACCCATGAAACTGTTTTCCCCGCGCTACCTCGTCTTCAACGCCGCCATCGTCACCCTGGCCGCATCGCTGGCGCTGGCGGCGCCGTGGTGGATTCCGCTGCTGGCCGCCGCGCTGGTGGTGGTCGGCGTCACCGACCTGCTGCAAACCAGGCGCGCGCTGCGCCGCAACTACCCGATCCTGGCGCACTTCCGCTTCTTCTTCGAATCGATCCGCCCCGAGATCCGCCAGTACTTCCTGGAGGACGACACCGTCGCCGAGCCGTTCTCGCGCAACCAGCGCAGCATCGTCTACCAGCGCGCCAAGATGGACACCGACAAGCGCCCCTTCGGCACCCAGCTCGACGTCTACGCCCCCGGCTACGAATGGATCAACCACTCGATCAGCCCGGCGCCCGAGCAGCACCACGACTTCCGCATCGAGATCGGCAAGCACCCGGACTGCCCGCGCGCGCAACCGTATTCGGCCAGCGTGTTCAACATCTCGGCGATGAGCTTTGGCGCGCTGTCGGCCAACGCCATCCTGGCGTTGAACGGCGGCGCCAAGGCCGGCGGCTTCATGCACGACACCGGCGAAGGCAGCATCAGCCCCTACCACCGCCAGCACGGCGGCGACCTGGTGTGGGAAATCGGCTCCGGCTACTTCGGCTGCCGCAACCCCGACGGCAGCTTCTCCGAGGAGAACTTCATCGCCAACGCCACCACGCCGCAAGTGAAGATGATCGAGCTGAAGATGTCGCAGGGCGCCAAGCCCGGCCACGGCGGCGTGCTGCCCGGCGCCAAGGTCACGATCGAGATCGCCACCACCCGCGGCGTGCCCATGGGCCAGGACTGCATCTCGCCGTCCAAGCACTCGGCCTTCAGCACGCCGCTGGAGATGCTGGCCTTCATCGACCGCCTGCGCACGCTGTCCGGCGGCAAGCCGACCGGCTTCAAGCTGGCCATCGGCCACCCGTGGGAATTTTTCGGCATCGTCAAGGCCATGCTGGCCACCGGCATCACGCCCGACTTCATCGTGGTCGACGGCGGCGAGGGCGGCACCGGCGCCGCGCCGCTCGAGTTCACCGACCACGTCGGCACGCCGCTGCAGGAAGCGCTGCTGCTGGTGCACAACACACTGGTGGGCGCCAACCTGCGCGACAAGATCAAGATCGGCGCCTCGGGCAAGATCATCACCGCCTTCGACATCGCCCGCATCCTGGCCTTGGGCGCGGACTGGTGCAACTCGGCGCGCGGCTTCATGTTCGCGCTGGGCTGCATCCAGTCGCAGAGCTGCCACACCGACCGCTGCCCGACCGGCGTCGCCACCCAGGACCCGACCCGCCAGCGCGCGCTGGTGGTGCCGGACAAGACCCGGCGCGTCGCCAACTTCCACCAGAACACGCTGAAGGCGCTGGCCCAGCTGATCGCCGCCGCCGGCCTGACGCACCCGTCGCAGTTGAAGGCGCACCACCTGGTGCGGCGCATCTCGACCAACCAGGTCAAGCTGGTGTCGGCGCTGCTGCCCTACCTGGAGCCGGGCGAGCTGCTCGATCCCAGCCAGCTGTCACGCCTGCCGCCGGTGTTCGGCCTGTACTGGCCGATGGCGCAGGCGGAATCGTTCAATCCGCTTTGATAGGAGGGAATCAGCGCTGCACGCGCAGCATGATGACGCGCTTGAGCGGCGCGGAGGTGGGCGCGTCGGACGCTGCCGACGGCGTGGTGTCGCAGGAACCGCAGCTGGAACAGCCGTCGCCGCAGCTCGATTTCGTGTTAAACAGTTTAGCCAGTTTATTCTGGTCGTAGCCGCGCCGCGACAGCAGGTAAACGAACTGCCTGCGCAACGCCGCCGGCAGGTACTTGGTGCAGAAATGCGCCAACGCCGCCACCACGATCAAGCCCACGATCACTTGCTGCCACATGCTCAGCCTCCGATGAAGAACAGGGAAATACGGTAAGTCAGGAACGACGCCGTGTACGCCAGCGCGAACATATAAGCGGCCATCATCAGCGGATAGCGGATGCTGTTGGTCTCGCGCCGCACCACGCTCAGCGTCGACATGCACTGCGGCGCGAACACGTACCACGCCAGCAGCGACAAGGCGGTCGGCAAGGTCCACGAGCTGGCGATGATCGGTGTCAGCGACTGCGCCAGTTCCTCGCCGCTCTGCGACAGCGCGTACACCGTGCCCAGCGCCCCCACCGCCACCTCGCGCGCGGCCAGGCCGGGCACCAGCGCGATGCAGATCTGCCAGTTGAAGCCGATCGGCGCGAACACATATTCCAGCCCGCGCCCCAGGATGCCGGCCATGCTGTAGTAGATGGCCGGATGCGTCGCCCCTTCAGGCGCGCCGGGGAAGGAGCTCAGGAACCACAGCAGCACCATCAAGGTCAGGATGATGGTCCCCACGCGCGACAGGAAGATCTTGCAGCGTTCCCACAGGCCCAGCGCCAGGTTCTGCAGATGCGGCCAGTGGTAGGCCGGCAGCTCCAGCATCAGCGGATGCTTGTGGTTCGAGCCCATTGAGCGCTTCATGACGTAAGCCACCGCCATCGCCGAGGCGATGCCGGCGAAGTACAGCACAAACAGCACCAGCCCCTGAAGACTCATGAAGCCATACAGCTCGCGATCCGGAATGAAGGCCGCGATGATCAGCGCATACACCGGCAGCCGCGCCGAACACGTCATCAGCGGCGCGATCATGATCGTCACCAGCCTGTCACGCGGGTTCTGGATGGTGCGCGCCGCCATCACGCCCGGAATCGCGCAGGCAAAACTGGACAGCAGCGGTATGAAGGCGCGCCCCGACAAGCCGACGCCGCCCATCAGGCGGTCCAGCAGGAAGGCCGCGCGCGGCAGGTAGCCGCAGTCTTCCAGGATCAGGATGAAGAAGAACAAAATCAGAATCTGCGGCAGGAACACCAGCACGCTGCCGGCCCCGCCCAGGATGCCCTCGACCAGCAGGCTGCGCAGCAGGCCATCGGCCATCGCGCCCTTCAGCATGGTGCCGACGCCGTCGACGCCGGCCTTGATCATATCCATCGGCACATTGGCCCAGCTGAACACCGCCTGGAACACCAGGAACATCAGCACCGCCAGGATCACCGGGCCGAGCACCGGATGCAGCACCACGTTGTCGATCTTCTCGGTCAGGTTGCCGGTATCGTGGGCGTCGCTGCTGACCAGCGCCAGGATGCGGCGCACCTCGCGCTGCGTCTCTTCCACGCCGACCGCGTCGATCGCCGACAGCGGCTGCGGCTTGACCGCGCGCAGCGGCAGCATCGCGTCCAGCGCGCGCAGCAGCGACTTCTCGCCGCCGGCCTGCACCGCCACGGTTTCCACCACCGGCATGCCCAGCTCCTGCGCCAGGCGCTCGGCGTCGATCTCGATGCCGCGCTTCCTGGCCACGTCGACCATGTTCAGCGCCAAAATCATCGGCAGGCCGAGGCGCTTGATCTCCAGCACCAGCCGCAGGTTCAGGCGCAGGTTGGTGGCGTTGACCACGCACACCACCACGTCCGGCGACTGCTCGCCCGCGCGCAGGCCGGCCACCACGTCGCGCGTGATCGCCTCGTCCGGCGTATGGGCCGACAGACTATAAGCTCCCGGCAAATCGAGCACGCGGAAGGCGTTGCCGGCCGGGGACTGGAACGCGCCTTCCTTGCGCTCGATGGTCACGCCGGCGTAGTTCGCCACCTTCTGGCGCGCGCCGGTCAGGCGGTTGAACAGCGCGGTCTTGCCGCAATTCGGATTGCCCAGCAACGCCACCATCGGTGTCGTGGTCAGGACCGGCGCCACCGGCGCCGCGATATCTGCTGCACCCATGGCTTATTCCGGTTGGATCGAGATCAGCGCCGCTTCGAAGCGGCGCAACGCGAACGTCGAGTTGCCGACCTTGATCGCCAGCGGCTCGCCACCCGGCATGCCGCGCTTGAGCATGCGGATTTTTTCGCCCGGCACAAAGCCCAGCTCCATCAGCCGGCGCGCCAGCGTGGCGCCGTCGTGGGCGGGATCGCCGGGGGCGATGTGCACCACGGTGGCGCTGTCGCCGACCGTCAGGGCATCGAGGGTGATCAAGGGAGCTGCGTGCGTCATGGCAAAGTCCGTTCAAATCGCCGCCCGGCCAGTGCCGCTGCGGCTTGCCGGCGAACTGCAAGATCGCGTTCTTGCCGGAAATAAGATACTAGCATTATAAACGGTAATGCGAATTACTTCTATTTGCGCTTGCATCTCGCTTAAAGTTGAGGCAGTATACGCTTAATGATAATGATTCGCATTAAGTGACTAAGAAGCAATCTTATCAGCCCACTCTTTTAGTAATGCCTAGCCAGAAGGTGTATCGATGATTGTATGTGTCTGCAACAACATATCTGATCGTGAAATCCGTCAAGCCGTGGAATTGGGATTGACGTCGATGGAAGAATTGCGCCGCGACCTGGGCGTGTCGACATGCTGCGGCCAGTGCTTTTCCTGCGCCGAAGAAATCCTGAGCGAGCACTTGGCCGCCACCGCCGAGATCCAGGAAACCGTACTGAAGCGCCCAGTCTTCAGCAACTAAGATCGCCCCGATGAACACCATGACCTATGGCCGCACGGCGCATACGCCGGCGGCGGACCAGCGCGGCCTGGCCGCGCAGCTGAAACAGCAATGGCAAGCGCGCGGCCGCAAGTTCGCGCCGCTGGCCGCCATTGTCATGGTGCATGTGTTCGGGTTTTATATGTTCCAGTCGGGAATGTTGAGCCACGTCCCGCACGCCATCCTGCCGCAGGTGGTCAACGTCAGCTTCATCGCCGCGCCGGAGCCGCTCAAGCCGGCCGCGCCGCCGCCCAAGACCGTGCCGGTGGTGCGCCAGGCGCCGGCCTTCATTCCGCCGGTTCCGCTGGTGAACGTGGCGCAGACCGAGCCGACCATCACTGTTGCGCCGCCGCAACCGCGCACCAGCGAAGCGGTCGCCGTCGCCGCGCCGCCCGCGCCACCGGCGCCGGCCCACGTGGCCACGCCGGCCGCGCCGAAAACCGTGTCCGGCGTCGAATACATCCGCGCGCCGCAGGTGGTCTATCCCAACATCTCGCGCCGCATGGGCGAGAGCGGCATCGTCATCCTGCGCGTGCTGATCAGCGAAAAAGGCCAGGCCGAGCAGGTGGTGATCCACAAATCGTCCGGCTCCAGCAACCTCGACGAAGCCGGCCGCCAGGCCGTGCTGCGCGCCCTGTACAAGCCCAACATGGAAGACGGCAAGCCGGTCCCCGTGTACGCGCTGGTGCCGATCAACTTCCAGCTGGGCTGATCCCTCAAACGTCCAGCCTGCCCTCGACCGTGTCGACCAGGGGCTTGCCGATCACGGCGCCGATCAGCATCCTGGCGCTGGCCACCGCCCTGCCGTGCCTGGTATCCCAATAGTATCCATAGGTCGGCGCGAACTTGATCAGCGTCACACGCGGATCGTCCTCGCCGCCGGCGAACCAGGTCTTCATCGTAAAACTCCACAACTCCTTGAGCTTGACCGGGTCGCGCAGCACCGTGGCGATGCCTTCAAGGTGCATGAACTCCGACCGGTCCGAGGCCTGGAAGTACAGCGTGGCCGACGGCTCGGCCGCCAGTTCCAGGTTCTTCAGGCTGTCGCTGGCGCTGACGAACCACAGATTGCCCTGCGCATCGACCTGCAAGGCGGTCATCGGCCGCGCGTCGCCGGGGCCGCCGGCGGCGTCGCTGGTGCAAAAGAAGCAGCCCGGCGTGCCGTCGACAAAGTCGCGGATTTTCTTGACGGCGTCCTCGCCGATCAAGTCCTGGTGATGGTTTTCATTGCTCGTGTCCATGGCGGTGCGCTCCGGTGGGGGAAAGTATCGATCCTACCCCTGGCGGTGTCAGCCCTCCGTGGGTTGCATCACACATCGGCCCACATGCGCAGCAGGTTGTGGTAATGGCCGGTCAGGTCCACCGTGATCTCGTTGTCGCCGTGCGCGGCGCGCAGCTTCTGGATGTTCTGGTCCAGCTCGAACAACATGGCGCGCCGGGCGTCGTCGCGCACCATGCTCTGGGTCCACATGAACGAGCTGACCCGCTCGCCGCGCGTGACCGGCGCCACCTGGTGCACGCTGCTCGACGGATAAACGATCAAGTCTCCCGCCGCCAGCCTGACCTCGTGGGTGCCGTAGGCGTCGCTGACGATCAGCTCGCCGCCGTCGTACTCCTCCGGCTCGCTGAGGAACAGAGTCGACGAGACGTCCGCCCGCATCGCATTGGCCGTGCCCGGCCGCATGCGGATGGCGCCATCGACATGCATGCCGTAATGCTCGCCGCTGGCGTAGCTGTTGAAGTAAGGCGGCAATATGCGCAGCGGCAGCACCGCCGCGAAGAACAGCGGATGAGCCGCCAGCGCCTGCGTGATGAAGCCGCCCAGCTCCTGCGCCAGCGGCGACAGTTCCGGCAGCTGGCGGTTGCGCTTGACCTGCGCGCTCTGCGGCCCGGCCGTGCCGCGGCCGTCGATCCAGTCGGCCTGCGCCAGGCGCTGGCGGAATTCCCGCACCTGCGGCTTGCTCAGCACGGCGGGGATATGCAGCATCATGGGACATCCTTTCATAGCGGCGACATGGGAATGTTAATTGTTTTCATTTGCGCCAACAATCTCACTCAGCCCATATTGCTACACTTTGCACGGATGGCGCCACGCGGGCACGGCGTTCGTGGCAAAATGTCAGTATTCCGCCACCATTATAGAAAGCATCACCATGAAGGGTGACCCAGAAGTCATACGCCTGCTGAACGCTCAGCTGACCAACGAACTCACCGCCATCAACCAGTACTTCCTGCACTCGCGCATGTACCGGCACTGGGGTTTCGAGAAGATCGCGAAGAAGGAATATGAGGAATCGATCGGCGAAATGAAGCACGCCGACAAACTGATCGACCGCATCCTGATGCTGGACGGCCTGCCCAACCTGCAAGCCATGCACAAGATCATGATCGGCGAGAACACCGAAGAGATGATAGCCTGCGACCTGAAGCTGGAAAAAGGCGCGCAGATCACCGTCAAGGAAGGCATCGCCGCCGCCGAGAAGGCCGCCGACTACGTGTCGCGCGACCTGCTGCTGATGATTTTGGAAGACACCGAAGAACACATCGACTGGCTGGAAACGCAGCTGGACCTGATCGCCAAGGTCGGCATCCAGAACTACCTGCAAAGCCAGATGAGCGAAGGCTAAGCCGTCCTCGCCTCCTCAGCAAGCCGTGGGTTCGCCTGCGGCTTTTTTATTTTCACCGCCAGCACGGCCAGCGCGCCGCACAGCATCAGGCCACCGGCCAGCCGGATCACGTTCTCCGGATTCCCGCCCAGCAGGCTGCGGTAGTACAGCGGCAGCGTGAAGATCTGGATGATCATCGGGATCACGATGAACATATTGAAGATGCCCATGTAGACGCCGGTGCGCTCAGGCGGTATGCAGCCCGCCAGCATCACATACGGATTGCCCATGATGCTGGCCCACGCCAGCCCGATCCCCACCATCGGCACGAACAGCAGCGCCGGCGTATGGATCATCGGTATCGCCAGCATGCCGACGCCGGCCAGCGCCAGGCAGATGCTGTGCGTGACCTTCGGCCCGTGGCGGCGCGTGAACGGCACCAGCGCCAGCGCGCCCACGAACGCGATGAAGTTGTAGAACGCCCCCACCTGCCCCGACAACAGGCCGGCGTCGCGGAAGCCCTGCGAGGCCTGGTCGGTGGTGCCGTAGATGGTGGTCGACAGCGACAGCATGATGTACTGCCAATAGCAGAACATCGCATACCACTGGAACAGCTTGACCCAGGCCAGCTGCTTCATCGTCGCCGGCATCTCGCGGATCGCGCTGGCGACGTCGCCCAGCGTGTGCCGCCAGCCGGCCGGCCGCGCGCGGATCTGCGCCAGCTCGTCGCCGGTCAACGGATATTCGGGCGTGGTCTTCAGGGTCCACAGCACCGACGAGATCGAGAACACCGCGCCGATCAAAAAGGCGACGATGACGATGTGCGGAATATGGCTGCCGTTGACGGCGTCCTTGTTCATGCCGAACCAGACCAGCAGCGACGGCGTCAGGTAGGCCAGCGTTTGTCCCAGCCCGGTGAAGGCGCTCTGCGTCAGGAAGCCGACCGAATGCTGCTGCGGATCGAGCTTGTCGCTGACGAAGGCGCGGTACGGCTCCATCGTCACATTGTTGGCCGCGTCCAGTATCCACAGCAGGCTGGCCGCCATCCACAGCGTGGGGCTGAACGGCATCGCCAGCAGGCCAAGGCTGCACAGGATGGCGCCGATCAGGAAGTACGGCGTGCGCCGTCCCCAGCGCGTGACCGTGCGGTCGCTCATGGCGCCGATCAGCGGCTGCACCAGCAGGCCGGTCATCGGCCCGGCCAGCCACAGGTAAGGCAGGCTGGCTTCGTCCGCGCCCAGGTATTTGTAGATCGGGCTCATGCTGCTCTGCTGCAGGCCGAAACTGAACTGGATGCCGAAGAAGCCGATGTTCATGTTGACGATCTGCCAGAACGACAGCCGCGGCTTCATGCGACGGCTCCCGCCATGACCGCGTCGCCGCGCCACGCTTCGATCCACGGCCGGTAGAACGCGATATCGGCCGGCACCGCGCCGGAGATGCCGCAGATGGCGCCGGCAAAGGCGTTGGCGCGCGCCAGCGTGAGGCTGACCGGCCAGCCCTGCGCTTGCCCGAACAGGAACACGGCGGAGAAGGCGTCGCCCGCGCCCACCGTGTCGACGATGCGCACCGGCGCATGGCAATCCTGGTTGGCGATGACGCCGCCGTCGGCGCCGAAGTACAGCGCGCCGCGCTCGCCCAGCGTGACGATCAAGCCTTGCAGCGAGAAGATGCGCATCAGCGCCTGGCAGGCGTCCACCATCTCGGCGCTGTCGATCGCCTTGGTGCCCGGCTTGGTGTGGGTGTACCAGCTGAACAAATCCTTCAGCTCATCCTCGTTGACCTTGACGATGTCCGCCAGGTGCAGCGACTCATAAGCGCAACGCTCCGTCACCTGACCGTCGCGCACATTCAGGTCCAGGTAGCGCTGCACGTTGAAGGCGCGGGACGCCTCGAGCATCGCCCGCAGCGCCGTGCGCGAACGCTCGTGCCGCTGCGCCATGGTGCCGAAGTAGATCGTGCTTGGCGTGGACTGCGCCAGCGCCGCCAGCGCCGGTCCGGTCTCCACGTAATCGTAGGCCTGGTCCGGCAGGATGATGAAGCGGTGGCTGTCCGCATTGCGTTCGACCACCACGCGGCCGGTGGCCTCCTGCGGATCGACTTGCAAGCCCGCCTCGCTCATGTCGAAGCGCTCGAACTCGTTGCGCACCAGCGCGCCGTTCTTGTCGGCGCCGATGCGGGTGACCATCAGCGTCGCCACGCCGAACGCCGCCAGATTGCGCGCGACGTTGAACGGCGCACCGCCGACAACCTGCTCGGTGATGAAATCGTCGACCAGCGCTTCGCCGAATACGGCTATGGTTTGTTGGGTCATGCTTGTCTCCACGCCCTGCTTGGGCGATTCTATATTATTCGCGTACCAGCCAGTACATTGCATACGGTTCCAGCACCAGCGTGCCAACCTTCTCCTGCTCAGCCACGCAATCGCGCCACACGCCTTGCAGCGCATAGCCTTGCGGCCGGCCGGAGAAATTCATCAGCGTCAGGAAGCGCTCACCGCGCGCCAGCGCCAGCATGCCGTCCGGCGCATCGGCCAGCAGCGTGCGGGGCGCGTTGGCGGCCAGCGCATCATGCCGGCCGCGTAGGCGCACCAGCTTGGCCAACGCCTGGTGCATCGTCCCCGGCACGGTGGACACATCGTAGCGATGCTTCCAGCGCTGCAGGTCGAACACCGGCCGTTGCAGCCAGCGGCTGTCCATCGCGTGCTGCGGACGATCCTGATAGCTGTAGTCGTTCTCCATCGCCAGCTCGTCGCCCATGTACAGCACCGGCAGCGCGCCGAAGCTCAGGGCCAGGCCGTGCAGCAGCAACATGCGGCGCAGCGCCAGCGCGCCTTCCTCGTCGGTGCGGGCCGCCTGCAGGCCGGTCAGCGACGCGGCCATGCCGTTGCTGCCGTGCGCCGCGTTCGGATCGGTGCTCTGGAAGGCGGCGCCGATGGCGTAGCTGCCCTCCGCGCCGCTGAAGAAGCGCGCCGCGCGCGCCAGCCGTACCGCGCTGTCGGAGCCGTCGGCCGAGGCTTCCGCGCGCAGCACGTTCCAGCCGATGTCGTCATGGCAGCGCACGTAGCTGAGCCAGGTCGCGGCGGCCGGCAACGCGGGCGTGTTGCGTACCACTTCGCGCAGCACGCCGGTGCCCTGCTCCGCCAGCGCCACCCAGCCGGCCGCCATCAGGCTGCTGTGGTAGGCGATGTGGCACTCCGGCGCCTCGGCGCTGCCCAGGTAGGCCGGCAGCTCGCGCGTCGGCACGATGGCTTCGGCCTTCAGCAGCACGCCCGGCGCGACGATATCGACGATCGCCCGCAAGGCCTGCAGCAGCTGGTGCGCCTCCGGCTGGTTCATGCTGTTGGTGCCCTCGCGCTTCCACAGGAAAGCGGTCGAATCGAGACGGAACACTTCAACGCCGCGATTGGCCAGCCGCAGCAAGGCGGCGGCCATCGCTGCGAACACCGCCGGGTTGGCGTAGTTCAGGTCCCATTGATACGGGTAGAACGTGGTCCACGCCCAGCCATCGAGCTCCTCGATGAAACTGAAATTGCCCGGCGCGACCTGCGGGAACACCTGGCCCAGCGTGCGCTCGTAGCGGTCCGGCATGGCGCGGTCGGGGAACACATGGAACATCGCCCGCGCATCGGCGTCGCCGGCCTTGGCGGCGCGCGCCCAGGCGTGATCGTCGGCCACGTGGTTCAGGATGAAATCGGAGCACAGGCTGATGCCGGCCAGGCGCAAGTTCGCGGTCAATGCCATCAGGTCTGCGTTGCTGCCAAGCGCAGGCTCGACCTCATCGAAACTGGACACGGCGAAGCCGCCATCATTTTCACCGCCGCGTGCGCGCAGGAACGGCAGCAGGTGCAGATAGCTGACGCCCAGCTCCCGCAGATAAGGGACGCGCTCGGCCACGCCGTTCAAGTCGCCGCCGAAGTTCTGCACGTAGGCGCAGTAGCCGAGCATGCGCTGGCTGAGGAACCAGCCGGGACACGCCAGCCGCTCCAGGTCGAGCGCCCGCAATTCCGCCGGCCGCGCCGCGTACAGCACACCCAGCGATTCCATCAGCTCACCCAGCCAGGCATCGAAATCGGCGCGCTCGCCATACAGGCCGGCCAGCAGCCGGCGCAGCACCGGTTCCGCCGCCGCCAGCCGCTGCGCGGCCAGCGGGCGCAGGTCCTCGGAAAGGACCGCCAGCAGGCGGTCCGACATTACTTTAGAAGGCATAGTTAGAAGGCGTAAGACAAGCTGACTTTCGCGGCGCGGCCGGAGATGGAGCGGGCGGCATGGCCGTCGCCTTCGACTTCGGTGTAGCCGATCTTGTTGAGCAGGTTGTTCACGCTCAGCGACAGGGTAGCCTTCTCCGTCACGTGATAATTGACGAAGGCGTTCACCACCTGGTAGGCCGGCAGCACAATGGTGTGCGCGTCGTCGCCCCACGACTTGCCGGTGCCGATCAAGCTGGCGCCGACGGTGGCCTGGCCGAAGGTGTAGGTCGGTGCGATCTGGTACACCACCTTGGCCTGGCGGCGCGGCGTGTTGCCGATCACCGCCACGTCGCCGGGCGCGGTGCCGGTGATCTTGGCGTCGGTGTAGGTCATGCCGCCGGTGACGCGGAAATCGTTCAGCGCATATGCGCCTTCCAGCTCCACACCCTTGGCGTCGTACTTGTTGGAGGTGCTGCGCTGCGTGGTCGCCTCGTAGTTGCTCTCGTCGGTCTTGGCCTGGAACAGCGTCACGAAGGTGCTGATGCCGCCGCTGCGCCACTTCACGCCGCCCTCGATCTGCTTGACGGTGTTGATGTTGATCGGCGCGCTGCCGTCGAGCGGGGTGCCGAACAGGATGCGGTCCGCGTTGAAGGCCACGCCGTCGCTGACGCGGGCGAACGCCGCCAGGCTGCCGGTGATGCGGTAGTTGCCGCCGACCGAGTACGAATTGTGGTTGATCTTGTAGTCCACCAGCTGCTGCGTGGCCGGATCGTAGCGCAACGCGCCGCCGCTCATGGTCGCGATGTTGGCCGTGCCGCTGGCGCGCTGGCGGTCCTGGCGCACGCTGGCGTCGATGTTCAGCGGACCGGTTTCATAGCCCACGTTCAGGTAAGGCGACGTCAGTTTGTATTCCATGTCGACCGCGCGCGAGCAGCAGCCGCCGAAGGCCGGACCGACCAGGCCAGGCGTGGCGCTGGCCGTTTGCAGCAGCGCCGGTTTGTCGCCGCTGGCCTGCATCAGATACTCGTTGAAGTTCCAGGTCAGCGCCAGCTTCTGCGTCGACAGGTACAAGCCGGCGGTGGTGGTCAGCTTGGAGCCGTCGGCCAGCTTGAAGGTCTTGGCCAGCTTGGTGTCGTTGAGCGTATTGCCGGCGTCGTCGATCGAGGTGTTGAACACCACGGCGGAGAAGGCGCGGCCGTTGTAGGCCTTGCCCTTGTTCGGTCCCGTCGCGAACACGTAATTGCCGACCGTGCCGTTGTTGCCGGCGAACACGCCGGTGAAGCGCCCGCTGTTGCTGGCGGTGCGGAACTTGTCGCTCAGGTTCCAGCCGTCGCCCAGGTCGAACGAACCTTCCAGGCCGACCGTGTCGCTCTTCACGTGCAGGCCGTCGTTGACGTTGGTCGACACCGGCGTGTTGTTCTTGCCCAGCGTGACATCGCGCACCCAGTACGGCGAGTAGAACGTCACCTTGCGCGGATCGATGCCGGGGATTTCCTGGATCTGCTGGTTCACCACCTGCACCGGCACCGGCAGCACCGTCGGCGATTTGTCGTCGACATGCTTGAACGACAGGCGGATAAAGCCGTTGTCCAGGTCGTGCGTGATATTGCCGCGAATCTGGCCGCCGTCCTCGGTGCTCAAGCCGGTGTTGCGCACGCCTTCGCCGCTACGGTAGTTACCGCCGATGAAGAAGCGCGTCTTGTCCGACAGCGGCGCGCCGTAGTCGAAGTCCAGCCGGGTCTCGTCGTAGCCCAGGCCGTGGCTGATGCCGATATGGCCGCCCTCTTCCTCGCCGGTCTTGGTGATGAAGTTGATGATGCCGCCCGGCGCATTGGTCGCCAGCGTCGAGGCCGAACCGCCGCGCACCACTTCCAGATGGTCCAGCGTGCCGTCGATCTTGACGAAGCTGTCCGGCGTGATGAAGTTGAAGTCGCCCGATTGCAGCACCGGCAGGCCGTCTTCCTGGATCTGCACATAGCGCGCGCCGCCGGCCGAGATCGGCACGCCGCGCACGGTGATGTTGGCGTTGCCCTCGCCGCCCGACGATTCCGAGCGCACGCCCGGCACCGAGCGCAATACTTCCGCTGCGCTCAGCGGCGCGCCGTTCTTGATGGTCTCGCCTTCCAGGGTACTGATCGACACGCTCGATTTCATTTTGGTGGAACCGCCGGAGGTGCCGGTGACGACCACGCGCTCCATGTTCAGGCCATCGGCGGCGGGGGCGGCCGGGGCGGCCTGCTGCGCCGAGGCGGCGCCCATGTGCAGGACAGCCGTTGCAACAGCGGCAGCGATGCCGCCCAGTTTGAATGTGCGTTGTTCCATTGTCGTCTCCAGATATTGTCGTTTTAAGCTGCTCTTTAATTGAGCAGGTACGCCATTATTCATCGGATTCCGATTTAATGCAATCGATTGCATAACGTCGCAAAAATATATTTAACGGCACCGCTATGAAGCTGATGCAATCGGTTGCACAAATCAGACAGAGCTGTTGCGGACGATCAGTTGGGTGGGAATTTGCAGCGAAGGCGCCGGACGGCCGTCGACCAGTTCCAGCAGCTGGGACACCAGCGCCCGGCCGGCCTCGCGGATAGGTTGCTGCACGGTGGTCAGCGGCGGATGGAAGTAGCCGGCCAGCTCGATATCGTCGTAGCCGACCACGGCGACCTGCCCCGGCACATCGTAGCCTTGCTGGCGCAGCGTGTTAATCGCGGTCATGGCCATCAGGTCGCTGCCGGCGAACACGGCGTCGAACGGCACGCCGCGCTGCAGCAGTTCCTGCACCGCGTCCCGGCCGCCCTCCGGCAGGAAGGACACCGACACCTGCAAGGCCGGATCGACCGCCATGCCGGCCCGCCGCAGCGCGCGGCACAGGCCTTGGTAGCGCTGGCCCACTTCGGGTAGCTTGATATCGCCGAAGAAAGCGATGTGCTTGCGTCCCTGCGCGATCAGGTGCGCGCCGGCCAGCTCGCCGCCGCTCACATTGTCGCCGCCGACGGTGCAGTACAGCTGCTGCGGCAATTGCGCGCCCCACACCACGATCGGCACATGGCGCGCCGCCAGCTGGTTCAGCTGTTCATGGTGGCGCCACTGGCCGATCAGGATGATGCCGATCACGCGGCCGGTGTCGAACGGCGCGGCGGCCGCGTCCAGCTCCTCGGCGTCCACCCGCGAGACCAGCATGTCGAAGCCCAGCTCGGTCAGCGCATCGGCCAGGCTGCCCAGCATCGACAGGAAGAAGGGATCGGACAGGTGCTGGCGCGTGGCCGAGTCGTAGGGGATCACCACGCCGACGGTGCGGTTCTGCTTCATGCGCAGATTCTGCGCGCCGATGTTGATGGTGTACTTGAGGGAGCGGGCCAGTTCCATGATGCGCACCCGCGTCTCCTCGCTGACCAGCTTGCTGCCGGCCAGCGCCCGCGACACCGTCGAGGTCGACACGCCGGCCAGGCGCGCGATGTCGGCCATCTGCAGGCGCCGCTGCTGGGCGGAGCTGTCCGCGTCGGGCGGCATGGTCTTGGCCATGGCTTACTGCGGCGCGGTGTCTTTGAACGACTGGCGCTCGGACAGCTTGTCGTACAGGCGCGCCAGGTTGGGGTAGTCGTCGCGCCAGGTGATTTCCGGGAAGCGGAACGCCAGCCAGCCCAAGGTGCAGCCCACCGCCACGTCGGCCAGCGAGTAATGGATGCCGGCGCAATAGGCCGACTCGCCCAGCTTGTCCGACAGCGAGGCCAGGCCCAGCCGCACCTTGCGCATCTGGCGCGCCATCCAGTCCTCGCTTTGCAGCGCGGCCGGGCGCTGGGTGCGCTCCAGGCGCACGATGATGGCGGCGTCCAGCATGCCGTCGGCCAGCGCTTCCCAGCACTTGACGTCGGCGCGGTCGCGGCCGTTCGGCGGCAGCAGCTTGCAGACCGGGGTCAGCGTATCGAGGTATTCGACCATGACGCGCGAATCGATCATGACGTTGCCGTCTTCCATGACCAGGCTCGGCACCTTGCCCAGCGGGTTCAGCTTGTCGATGGTGGTATCCGGGGCCCACACATTTTCCAGTTCAAACTGGTAATCAAGCTTCTTTTCCGCCAGGACGACACGAACTTTGCGTACATAAGGACTGGCGAGGGAACCGATGAGTTTCATAGAGGCTTAGAGTGAAAGATCAGGCCCCAGTATAACATCGGAGGGTGGAAGCCCGGCCAATGGTAAAATCTACCTTTGCGCAATTTTAACCCTGCCTCCTTCCCATCATGACCACTACTCCTTACTCCACGCTGTCGGCGCTGTCGCCGCTGGACGGCCGCTACGCCGGTAAAACCGACCTGCTGCGTCCCATCCTGTCCGAATCGGGCTTCATGCACCACCGCGTCAAAGTAGAAATCTCCTGGCTGCAAGCGTTGTCGCTGGCCGGTTTCGCTGAAATCAAGCCGTTCTCGGCCGAGGGCTCCGCCCTGCTGGACAGGATCGCCAGCGACTTCAGCGAACAAGACGCCGCCCGCATCAAGGAAATCGAAGCCGTCACCAACCACGACGTCAAGGCCGTGGAATACTGGCTCAAGGAGCAGGTCAAGGATGTGCCGGAACTGGTGGCAGCGTCGGAGTTCATCCACTTCGCCTGCACCTCGGAAGACATCAACAACACCTCGCACGGCATGATGCTGAAAGCGGCCCGCGACAGCGTCATGTTGCCGTCGCTGACCAAGCTCATCGCCCGCCTGAAGGAAATCGCCATCGCCAACGCCGACGTGGCTATGCTGTCGCGCACCCACGGCCAGACCGCCAGCCCGACCACGCTGGGCAAGGAGATGGCCAACGTCGTCGCCCGCCTGCAGCGCGCCATCAAGCGCATCGAGCAGGTCGAGATCCTGGGCAAGATGAACGGCGCGGTCGGCAACTACAACGCCCACTTGTCGGCCTACCCGGCGTTCGACTGGGCGGCGTTCTCCAAGGACGTCATCGAGCAGCGCCTGGGCCTGGTGTTCAACCCCTACACCATCCAGATCGAGCCGCACGACTACATGGCCGAACTGTTCGACGCCTTCGCCCGCGTCAACACCATCCTGCTGGACCTGAACCGCGACATCTGGAGCTACGTCTCGCTGGGCTACTTCAAGCAGAAGACCAAGGCCGGCGAAATCGGTTCGTCGACCATGCCGCACAAGGTCAACCCGATCGACTTCGAAAACTCGGAAGGCAACCTGGGCCTGGCCAACGCCGTGCTGAAGCACCTCTCGGAGAAGTTGCCAGTCTCGCGCATGCAGCGCGACCTGACCGATTCGACCGTGCTGCGCAACATCGGCGTCGGCCTGGGCTACACCCTGCTGGCCTACGACAGCTGCCTGCGCGGCCTGAACAAGCTGGAAGTGAACCACGCCCGCCTGGCCGCCGACCTCGACGCCAACTGGGAAGTGCTGGCCGAGCCGGTGCAGACCGTGATGCGCCGCTACGGCATCGAGAACCCGTACGAGCAGCTCAAAGAGCTGACCCGCGGCAAGGGCATCTCGAAAGACGCGCTGCGCGACTTCATCACCGGCCTGGCGATCCCGCAGGAAGCCAAGGACCTGCTGCTGGCCATGACCCCGGCCAACTACATCGGCATCGCGACGGATCTGGCTAAAGCCATCTAAGCAAAACCGTTAAACTGCTCTACACTAGCCCCCGCCGACATTTGTCCCGGGGGCTTTTTTATTCCCGTGCAGCACGCATTGCATTTCTTTGGTATATTAGTCCTAACACGTACTATTTTCTGGAGCTCACGCTTATGCAACGCTATACCAAAACGGCCATGCTGCTGCACTGGCTGACCGCCCTGCTGATCATCGCCGCCTTCTTCCTCGGCCTGACCATGGTGGACATCCACGGCATCACGCCCACCAAGCTCAAATACTACTCCTGGCACAAATGGCTGGGCGTGACGGTGCTGGGCGTGGCCGCCATCCGCCTGCTGTGGCGCAAGGCCAATACCCCGCCGCCGCCGCTGGCCAGCATCCCGGCCTGGCAGCACAAGGTAGCCGACGGCATGCACTACCTGCTGTACTTCCTCATCTTCGCGGTGCCGGTTTCCGGCTACCTGTACACCTACGCGGCCGGCGTGCCGGTGGTGTACCTGGGCCTGTTCCAGCTGCCGGCCCTGATCGCGCCGAACGCCGAACTTAAGCCGATCTTAAAAACCGTTCACTATGTTCTGACCATGACGATGGCCGCCGCCGTGGTGGCCCACGCCCTCGCCGCACTCAAGCATCACTTTGTCGACCGCGACGCCACGCTCAAACGCATGCTGCCGTAATCCCCCCATCCACCGGAGCCCAACAATGAAAACCATGAAAAAACTCGCCCTAGCCTCGACGATCGCGCTGATGGGTGTCGCCCTGGCCGCCAGCGCCGCCGCCCTGAAGACCGATCCCGCCAAGTCGACCGTGTCGGCCGTGTTCAAGCAGATGAACGTGCCGGTCGAATCGAAGTTCAGGAAATACACCGTCGCCATCGACTACGACGCGGCCAAGCCGGACGCCTCCAAGGCCACCGTCGAAGTCGAGACCGCCAGCCTGGACGTCGGCGACGCCGACATGAACAAGGAAGTGGCGAAGAAAGAATGGTTCAACTCGGCCCAGTTCCCGAAAGCGACCTTCGTCTCGTCGTCGATCAAGAGCGCCGGCGCCGGCAAGCTGAGCGTCACCGGCAAGCTGACCATCAAGGGCAAGACCGCCGACATCACCTTCCCGCTGACGGTCAAGGCCGACGGCGGCAAGCAAGTGTTTGAAGGCGCGCTGCCGATCAAGCGCCTGGCCTACAACATCGGCGAAGGCGAATGGAAAGACACCGGCATGGTGGCCGATGAAGTGACCATCAAGTTCCACGTCGTAGCCCAATAATTTTTCACACCGGAGACCGTTAGATGAAACTGCAAATCCTGATCGCCACCCTGCTGGCCGCCTCGGCCACGTCCGCCATCGCCGCCACCTACAACGTCGATCCGACGCACACCTACCCGAGCTTCGAGGCCGACCACATGGGCCTGTCGGTCTGGCGCGGCAAGTTCGACAAGACCAGCGGCACCGTGACGATGGACCGCGCCGCCAAGACCGGCGCGCTGGACATCGCCATCGCGGCCGACTCGATCGACTTCGGCATGGAAAAAATGAACAGCCACGCCAAGACGGCCGACATGTTCAACGTCGAGAAATTCCCGACCATCACCTACAAGAGCAAATCGTTTAAGTTCGACGGTGACAAGCTGGTCGGCGTCGAAGGCGAGCTGACCTTGCTGGGCGTGACCAAGCCGGTGGCCTTGAAGGTGGACAAGTTCAACTGCATCATGCACCCGCGCTACAAGCGAGAAGTGTGCGGCGCCAATGCCGTGGCCGAGTTCAAGCGCACCGATTTCGGCCTGAACTACGGCACCCCGGCCTTCGCCCCGGAAGTCAAACTGGCGATCCAGATCGAAGCCATCAAGGCCGACTAAGCAAGCCAAGTCGCAAAACCGCCGGGGTCAGATCTGACATTCGGACACGAACTCTTCTGTAGCAGCCGCTACGGCAGGGCCCGTGTCCGAATGTCAGATCTGACCCCGGTTTTTCGCTATACTCCCGTCGTTGTTCCTTTTACCACCACTTCAACAACGACAAACATGCATAAATCACTGATCGCGCTCGCCATCCTGAGCACCGCCGCCCACGCCGATGAAGGCATGTGGATGCCGCAACAGCTGCCACAAGTAGCCAAGCAACTGAAAGCCGCCGGCCTGAAACTGGACCCCGCCAAGCTGACCAAACTGACCGAGTTCCCGATGGGCGCCATCGTCAGCCTGGGCGGTTGCTCGGCCTCCTTCGTCTCGCCGCAAGGCCTGGTCGCCACCAACCACCACTGCGTCTACGGCAGCGTGGCGCACAACTCCACGCCGGAACGCGACCTGCTGGCCAACGGCTTCCTGGCCCACAACTTCGGCGAAGAATTACCGGCCGCCCCGGGCAGCCGCATCTTCGTGACCAAGGCCGTCACCGACGTCAGCAAGCAAGTGATCACCGCCGATGTCGCCAAACTGAGCGGCAAGAAGCGCAGCGACGCCATCGAGCAGAACCAGAAAGCCATCCAGGCCGCCTGCGAAAAAGACCAAGGCCACCGCTGCACCGTGTCGTCCTACTACGGCGGCCTGGAGTACTATCTGATCAAGCAGCTGGAAATCCGCGACGTGCGCCTGGTCCACGCGCCGCCGGCCGGCGTCGGCAAGTTCGGCGGCGACACCGACAACTGGATGTGGCCGCGCCACACCGGCGACTACGGCTTCTACCGCGCCTACGTCAGCAAGGACGGCAAGGCCGCCGACTTCAGCAAGGACAACGTCCCCTACATCCCGCAGCACTACCTGAAGCTGGCCAAGGAAGGCGTCAAGGAGGGCGACTTCATCATGGTGCTGGGCTACCCGGGCCGCACCAACCGCCACCGCCTGCCGTCGGAAGTGGCCCACACCTTCGACTGGAGCTACCCGGCCTTCGTCAAGACCTCGGCGGAAAACCTGGCGATCATCGCCGACGCCACCAGGGACAACAAGGACACCGCGCTGAAATACGCATCGCAGGTGGCCGGCATCAACAACTACTACAAGAACCGCCAGGGCATGCTGGATTCCTACGCCGGCAGCGACATGCTCCAGCGTAAAACCGCCGAGCACGAAGCGCTGAAGTCCTGGATCAACGCCAGCCCGGCCCGCAAGGCCGAATACGCCGGTGACATCGAACTGGTGGAAAAGCTGATCGCCCAGCGCGACGCCGAAACCAAGCGCGACTACTTCCTGTCCTTGTCCAAGCCGCGCCTGCTGAACACCGCGCGCATGCTGTACCGCCTGGCCAACGAGAACACCAAGCCGGACGCCGAACGCAAGGCCGGCTTCCAGGTGCGCGACGTGCCGCGCATCAAGTCGTCGGTGGCCGCGCTGGTGCGCAACTACGATGAAAAAGTCGACAAGGCGCTGGTCATCAACAGCCTGTCGAAATACGCCGCCCAGCCGGCGGCCCGGCGCAACGCCGACTTCGACGCCATCCTCGGCATCAAGGACGGCATGAGCAAGGCCGAGCTGCAAGCCGCGCTCGACACGCTGTACGCCGGCAGCAAGCTGGGCGACGCCGCCGAGCGCACCAGCTGGATCGGCAAGACGCCGGAAGAGTTCAAGGCCAGCAACGACGCCTTCATCAAGGCCGCCGTCGCCATGTACGGGCCGGACATGAAGGAGGAAGCGCAACAGGAAGAGCTGGGCGGCAAGCTGCAGCAAGCCTACGCCAACTACATGAAGGCCAAGATCGCCTTCATGCAAAGCAAAGGCCAGGCCGTCTACCCCGACGCCAACAGCACCCTGCGCGTGACCTTCGGCCGGATCGCCGGCCGCGACCACGGCGCCGACGGCACCAGCTGGAAGGCCTTCACCACCGTCGAAGGCGTGGCCGCCAAGGCCACCGGCGTCGGCGAGTTCAACGCGCCGAAAGCCCAGCTGGCCGCGATCAAGGCCAAGGACTTCGGCAAGTACGTCGATCCGAAACTGAAGTCGGTTCCGGTGGCCTACCTGGCCACGCTGGACATCACCGGCGGCAACTCAGGCTCGGCCGCGCTGAACGCCAAGGGCGAATGGATCGGCCTGGCCTTCGACGGTACGCTCGACTCCATCATCTCGGACTGGGACTTCAACCAGGCCAACACCCGCGACATCCAGGTCGACCTGCGCTACATCCTGTGGAACATGAAACACGTCGACCACGCCGACAACCTGCTGAAGGAAATGCACGCGGAATAAGCGTTCCGCGCCTCACCCCGAAAACCACGCACCGGCAACGCTGCGTGGTTTTTTTCACGGATCGGTTACATTAAGGTTTCCCTCAACCGTCTTCAGGAGATGTCATGGCCGCGAAAAAAGTCGCCGTAGTGATCGGCAGTCTGCGCAAGGATTCGCTCAACCGCAAGTTCGCCCACGAATTGATCGCGCTGGCGCCGCCGTCGTTGCAGCTGGAGATCGTCGAGATCGGCGAACTGGCGCTGTACAACCAGGACCTGGAGGAAAACGGCGCCACCGCGCCGCAAGCCTGGACCCAGTTCCGCCAGCGCATGCAGGCGGCGCAGGCGGTGCTGTTCGTCACGCCGGAATACAACCGCTCGGTGCCGGCGCCGCTGAAGAACGCCATCGACGTCGGCTCGCGCCCCTACGGCAGCAGCATCTGGAGCGGCAAGCCGGCCGCCATCGTCAGCGTGTCGCCGGGCGCCACCGGCGGCTTCGGCGCCAACCACCACCTGCGCCAGTCGACGGTGTTCCTCGACATGCCGCTGCTGCAGCAGCCGGAAGCCTACATCGGCGGCGCCGCCAAGCTGCTCGACGACAACGGCAAGTTGAACAACGACAGCACCAGGGAATTCCTGCAAAAGTTCATGACCACCTTCGCCGCCTGGGTCGACGCCAACGCCAGGCAGTAGGCGAGCTCGAATAACCGTTAATTTGCCATTCCCGCGTAGGCGGGAACGACGGGTTGTTAGCGGTGCCCAGTAATCAACGCGTGATCAACGCTTGATCGCCCTGAACGCCAGGCCGGCCTCGGTCAGCACGGCCGGCCTGGCCGCAGCGACCGAGGCCGGCCGCGCCGCGCGCTGCAGCGCCAGCAGCAGCGGCGACCGATGATCCGGCAGCAGCGCCAGATCGGCGCCCGGCAGGCGCTGCGCCAGCGCACCCGCCTCGTCCGCCGCCAGATGTTCGCAACTGACGTACAGCCGGTAAGAGACCCAGCTATTGCCCACCTCCAGCATGAACCCCGCCACGTTCGCCGTGCCGGGCTGGCCGGGCAGCGCCGTCACCCGCAACCGCGTCTTGCCCTTGCGCAGATGCAACGTATCCCAGGTCTGCATCGGATAGAACTGCGGCGCGCCGGCCTGCCTGGCCGGCAGTTGCGTCGCGCTGGACACCGGCGCCGCGGCCACCGGCGCCGCCACGATCACCGGCAGCTTGCCCAGCGACGCCAGCGGCGCCACCCCGCCGTAGCGGCCGCTGCCGGCGGGCGTGACCAGCAGCAGGTCGGCCGCCGGCCACTGCCGCACCGCCTCGGCGCTGTAGGCGTCCGCGTCGGCGCCGGCCGTCAGGATGCTCAGCCCCTGGAAACGGATCAGCGCCAAGCCCTTGCCGGCCAGCTGCACCTGGCCCGCCGCCGTGGGCGGCAGGGGCGCCGCTGCGCTTTCCAGCTCGATCACATAGCGCGGCCCGATCTGCGCCAGTCCCACCCTGCACGCCAGCGCCAGCAACGCCATCACGATCACCGCGCGCAATCCGTACCTGTTGCCCATCGCTCCCTCCCGGCCTTGTCCATGTTCTCCAGTAGAGCACCTCCGCCGTAAAGTTTTCTTGAAGCAACGCAAAACCTGCGCCCGGCCAGTCCGGCGCCGCTCAAAAATCGGGCACGAATGATACAATTCCGCCCTCGGCAGCGTGTCGCTGTGCTTATCCAGCGCGACCCGCCCTCCCCTCAACTCCCTCTGAGATCCAGACTGCCATGCACCCAGAAATGCCTACGCCTTACGAAAAAGGCAATCAAAACCAGACCACCCTGTGGAGCGAATGCATCGCCTTCTACCAGGAGCTGGCGCAACGCTTTCCGCAAGTACTGCGTTTTGAACAGATCGGCACGTCCGACGGCGGCATCCCGGTGCATGCGGGCGTAGTCAGCGCCGACGGCGTGTTCGACCGCAACCAGATCAAGGCCGAAGGCCGTACCGTCTTCTTCAACAACAACGGCATCCACCCCGGCGAACCCGAAGGCGTGGACGCCTGCATGGCCATCGTGCGCGACCTGTGCTTCGATCCGACCCGCCTGGAAGCGCTGGGCAAGACCGTGCTGCTGTTCGTCCCGCTGTACAACGTCGACGGCGCGCTCAACCGCGCCAACACCTCGCGCGTCAACCAGGACGGCCCGGAGCAGTTCGGCTTCCGCGGCAATAGCCGCCACCTGGACCTGAACCGCGACTTCATCAAGTGCGACACGCTCAACGCGCAGCTGTTCAACCAGCTCGTCACCAGCTGGGACCCGGACGTGATGGTCGACACCCACACATCCAACGGCGCCGACTATCCGTACACGATGACCTTGATCCACACCCAGGCGGACAAGCTGGGCTACGGCCTCGGCCCCTTCCTGCGCGAGACCATGCTGCCGCACATCTACGCGCAGATGGAAGCGCAAGGCTGGCCGACCTGCCCCTACGTCAATCCGGTGCAGGACACGCCGGACGACGGCATCGCCGAGTTCCCGGACGTGCCGCGCTTCTCGACCGGCTTCGCAGCGCTGCACCACGTGATCGGCTTCATGCCGGAGACGCACATGCTCAAGCCCTTCAAGGACCGCTACGATTCGATGCGCGCGCTGCTGGACGTGACGATGGCCTTCACCGTGTCGCATGGCGAGCAGATCCGGAAGCTGCGCGCCGACGCGCGCGAACAAGCCGCCAGCGCCAAGGAATGGACCGTCAGCTGGAAGATGGATGAAGCAAATCCATCGACCTTCCGCTTCAAGGGCTACGCGGCCAAGCGCAGCCCCAGCCTGCTGGGCGACTACATCCGCCTGTCCTACGACCGCAGCCAGCCGTGGGAAAAGGACATCGCCTACTACAACAGCTTCGTGCCGTCGGTCACCGTGCGCGCGCCGAAAGGCTATGTGGTCCCGCAAGCCTGGCGCGAAGTCATCGAGCGCCTGCAATGGAACGGCGTGGAAATGGCGCGCTTCGAGGTAGCCTCCACCATCGAGGCCCAGTACTACCACATCGCCGCCGTCACCTCGCGCCCGAACGCCTACGAAGGCCATATGTACCACGACGAGGTGGACGTCGAGGCGCGCACCGGCAGCTTCACCGTGCAGCCGGGCGACTACTTCATCCCGCTCAAGCAGGCCAACGCCCGCTATGCCGTCGAGACGCTGGAACCGCAGGGCCACGACTCCTTCTTCCGCTGGGGTTTCTTCAACAGCGTGCTGGAGAAAAAAGAAGCCTACTCCGACTATGTGTTCGAAGACCTGGCGCTGGAAATGCTGGCAACCGAACCTGAACTGAAAGCGAAGTTCGAACAGTGGAAGGCCGACCATCCGGCGCTGCTGGCCAGCCAGGACAAGGTCCTCGGCTTCATCTTCGAACACGGCAAACGCCACGCAGAGCCGGAATGGCGCCGTTACCCGGTGCTGTCCGTCCTCTAAGTCCCCGCAAAGTATCAACGAGCGTTACCCCATGCACGCGGCGGCGATCCCGCCGCGCGCATGCAAGCTGCCCACAAGGCCATAGCCATGCATTACGCACTCAACCTGCGCACCTTCTTCTACAGCCATTACTTTTACCTGGGCCTGCGCTTCGCCGCGGGCCTGGTCGGCGTCACCCTGGTGACGCTGCAATTCGCCGGCATGGCCACCGCCATGACGGTGTGCGTCGGCGCGCTGTGCACCGCGCTGATGGACATGCCCAGTCCCCTGCGCCACAAGTTCAACGAGATGAGCGCCTCGGTGCTGCTGTGCGGCGCCGTCACCTTGTTGATCAGCCTGTGCGCGCCGGTGCACTGGCTGCTGATGGCCATGCTGGTGGCGGTCAGCTTCCTGGCCTGCATGATGGTCGTCTACGGCAAGAAGTCGATGCCGCTGCAACTGGCCACGCTGTTCATCATGACCATGTCGATGGAACACGAGATGACGGTGCGCCAGTCCTTCATCCACACCGGCCTGTTCACCCTGGGCGCTGTGGCCTATCTGGCCTACGCGATGGGCATCTCGTGGATACTGCGCCACCGCATCAAGCAGCAGGTGCTGGCCGAGGCGCTGTTCGAACTGGCCGCCTACATCGACATCAAGGCCGACTTCTACGACACCCGCTACAACCTCACCGAACAATTCAACAAGCTGGTACGCCATCAAAGCCTGCTGGCCGACCGCCAGCAAGCCTCGCGCGACCTGATACTGCGCAGCCACCAGAACAGCAAGGACGCCATCGTCGTGCAGACCCACGTCTGCATGCTGGACCTGTATGAGCTGGTGCTGTCGACCCACACCGACTACGCCCAGCTGCGCGCGCACCTGGCCGATTCGCCGGTACTGAAATCGCTGCACGACCTGGCCTACAAGGCGGCGCGCGATATCGAATCGGTGGCCTACGACGTCACCCGCAAGTTGGCCTCCTACCCGGAGATCAGCTACGAGCCGGAACTGGCCGCCATCGAGGCGGAGCTGGCGGCCCTGCAGCGGCGCGTCGACGAAGGCAAGCCGGCGCAGGAAGCGCTGGCCGTGCTGCGCGCGCAGCGCAACAAGGTGCGCGCCATCATCAAGATGATAGCCGAGCTGCACCAGGCCAGCCAGAAGGTCTACGACAGCACGCCGTTCTGGGTCGACGCCGACATGGGCCCCTTCCTGTCGCAGCAAAAGTACGAGCTGCGCATGATCCTGTCGCACCTGCGCTTCGATTCGCCGATCTTCCGCTTCTCGCTGCGGGTGGCGATGGCGATCTCGGTCGGCCTGGCGGTCGCCTCGTGGCTGCCGTATGCGGCGCACAGCTACTGGATCGTGCTGACCATCGTCATCATCCTCAAGCCCAGCTTCAGCATGACCAAGCAGCGCCGCAGCGACCGCATCGTCGGCACCATCATCGGCTGCGTGATCACGGCGCTGATCATCAAGTACCTGAACTATCCGGCGGCGATCCTGGGCCTCCTGATCCTGTCGACGGTGGCCACGCCGACCTTCATCTATGTGCGCTACCGCTACGCGGCGATCGCGGTCAGCATCATGATCCTGCTGCAGATGCACCTGCTCGCGCCGGGCAACCACGACCTGATCGTCGAGCGCCTGATCGACACCTTCATCGGCGCGGCGGTGGCGACGGCGTTCAGCTTCGTGCTGGCCAGCTGGGAATATCAATCCCTGCCACGCCTGATTCGCGACGTGCTGGAGGTGAACCTGCGCTACATGCAGGCCAGCTTCGATCTGCTGCAAGGCAAGGGCAAGGACGATTTCGCCTACCGCATCGAACGCAAGCGGCTGATGGACAGCCTGGCCGCGCTCAGCTCCGCGCTGGTGCGCATGCTCGACGAGCCGGCCCGCAAGCAGCGCGCGGTGGAGGACATCAACCTGTTCATCGTGCAGAACTACCTGCTGGTGGCGCACGTGGCCGCGCTGCGCGCCATCCTGCGCCGCCACGTGAAGGAGCTGCCAACGGCGCCGGTCAACGCCCTGCTGCGCGAGAGCCACGAGCAGGTCGTGCGCACGCTGGCGCAGGCGCTGGCGCCGCAGTCCGGCGCTGCGGCGCAGCCGGCGACCGCGCCGACGACCGCCGCCAGCGCCACGGACGGCGCCGGCGTGCCGTGGTCCGGCTGGCCGCTGGTGCAGCGTCGCATCCGCCTGCTGCAGGCGGACGCGGTCAAGATCATCGTCCACAGCGAAGCCATCGTCCGCGACGTCGCCTGACTTCGGCCCGGTCTTGGCCCTGCCTCTGCGCCGCCGGCAAAGGCCTGCTACTATGGCCGGATGAACACCCCCACCGCCCCAGCCTCCTTCAGCACCCGCGACCTGATCTCCGCACTGTTCGTCGTCCTGATCTGGGGCACCAACTTCGTCGCGATGAAGGTCGGCCTGCGCGACCTGACACCGTTCCAGATGGGCGCCGCCCGCTACATCTTCGCCGTGCTGCCGCTGGTCCTGTTCGTGCGCCCGCCCAAGCTGCCGGTGAAATGGATCGTGGCCTATGGCCTGTGCCAGGGCGTCGGCCAATTCGGTTTGCTGTTCCTGTCGCTGAAGGTCGGCATGTCGGCCTCGCTCGCTTCCGTGATCCTGCAGACGCAGGTGTTCTTCACCGCCTTCTTCGGCTTCGCGCTGCTGCACGAACGCGCCAGCCGCGCCTTGCAGGCGGGCCTGCTGCTGGCCGCCGTGGGCCTGGTCTGCTTCGGCATGAACTACGTCCAGCCCGGCCACGCCGGCGCCACCACCGCCGGCGGCTTCTTACTCTGCCTGGCCGCCGCCGCGATGTGGGCCGCCTCGAACATCGTCGTGCGCCGCGCGCAGCAGGCCACGCCGCAATTCGATGTGGTGGGTTTCATGGTCTGGTGCAGCCTGGTGCCAATCTTGCCGTTCATCGGCCTGTCGCTGGCCTTCGACGATCCGGCCACGCGCTGGAGCTGGACCGGCGCGCCGCTGGCCACCTGGATCTCGACCGCCTACCTGGGCTGGATGGCGACCATCCTCGGCTACGCCATGTGGACGCGCCTGTTGAAACGCCACCCGGTCAACCGCGTGGCGCCGTTCAGCCTTGGCGTGCCGGTGGTCGGCATCAGCGCCGGCATGATCGCGCTCGGCGACGTCATCACCGGCTGGCAGTGGGCCGGCATCGCGCTGATCGTCGCCTCGCTGATCTGCACCATGTTCGGCGGACGCTGGCTGGGCCGGCGCGGCTGATCAGGAAAAGCAGACGCGGTTGCGGCCCGTCTGCTTGGCGCGGTACAGCAGCGCATCGGCCTTTTGCAGCATCGCCTCGGCGGTGCCGGCGGCCAGGTCGGCGTACACGCCCATGCTCATGGTGACCTTCAGGTCCGGGTGCACCTCGTGCCACGGGAAACCCTCGATCATGTTGCGCAGCTTGTCGCACAAGGCCGCCGCCTGCGGCAGCTCGGTCTCCGGGAAGGCGATCACGAATTCCTCGCCGCCGTAGCGCGCCACCAGGTCGCTCAGGCGCATGTGGCTGCGCAGGATCTCGCCCACCTGGCGCAGCACCGCGTCGCCGGTGGCGTGCGAGAACTGGTCGTTGATCCGCTTGAAGAAATCGATGTCCCCTATCACCATGCTCAATGGCCGCTTGTGGCGCACCGCATGGCTGAACAACGTGGTCGCCTGCTCGTCGAAATGGCGGCGGTTGTGCAGCTTGGTCAGCGCATCGCGCACGCTCAGTTCGCGCATCTGTTCGGCCTGCGCCAGGATGGTCTGGTGCGTCTCCTTCAGCTCCTCGTGCGAGCGCGCCAACTGCTCGCTCATGTCGTTGAAGGCGCTGGCCAGCGTGGCCACCTCGTCCCTGCCCTCCACCGGCACCCGTTGCAGCAGCGAGCCGCTGTGCATGGCGCGCACCGCGCCGGTCAGGTGACTGAGCTTGCGGCTCAGGCCCCGGCTCAGCAAAACGCCCAGCACCAGCGCCAATGCCGCCGCGCCGGTCACGCCGGCCAGCAGCGCTTCGCGCATCGCGTCCATGTATTGCTGTTCCTGTTTGCTGGGCGTGAAGACGCCTTCCGGCGAAATGTAGGCCACCACCCGTTCGCCCACCTTGACGGCGCGGGCGTCCTTGCGGGCCGATTCGGGCAGCAATTCGTCAGGCCGGTACACGCCGGCGCCCAACAGCACATGGAAATCCTGATCCGCCACGATGAAGTGGTACGGCGGCTCGCCACCGCCACGACGCGGCGGCCGACGATCGCCGCCCCCCGGCGGTCCCTCGCCTCGCGGCGGCCCTTCGCCCTGCGGTGGTCCTTCGCCCTGCGGCGGCCCCGGACGCTCCTCGCCCTCCTGCTCCGGCGGCGGCGGTGGCCGCGTGCCTTGCGCCTCGTGGTAGCTGTGCATGAAATCGTCGAAGGGCTCGGCCCTGGTGGCGGCTTGCCAGCTGCCGTACTTCTGCAGGTAGCCGCTCATGCCCTCGTAAAAATTGTCGGCGGCGTGCTGGCGGCGGATCAGGTCGACCTTCTTGCTCATGCCCACGTAGGCCAGGCCGCCCACCATCGCTACCGCCGCCAGCCCGGTCAATAGCAAAGCGAGCATGAATTTCGTGCGCAAGGACATCGGAGCTCCGTCAAATTATTGCCAGTTGGACAGTAATCATACCCGATGGCGGTCGGCTCGTAAAAAATCCCAAACGAAAAAAGTTACTATCCAGAACGCTTCCATCATAGGGGAAATCGGCAGTTATATGTTTTTCTTATGGCGAGTATCATAAATCAAAATTTTATTTATTACTGAAAGACGCGCATACTGCACTGCAACAAACGAACATTTAAGGAGCTTCTGATGAGCGCAACGAACAACCTGATTTACATCGACCTGACCACGACCCGCTACGCCAGCAATGTCGCCGCCGCAGCACGCCAGCTGATCGCCGCACTGTTCGCAGTCAAGCCACGTCCAGCCGTCGTGGCAGAGGAAGTTGTTTCGCAACGCCAGATGGAAGCCTCCGCGTCCTGGATGAACCGCCTGGCCAACGACTGCGAACGTCATTCCCCTAATCTGTCTGCCGAACTGCGCTACATGGCGTCGCGCGGCTAATTGAACCGAATTTAACTTCCTGGAGATCACCATGCTGACCATCATCGAAAACCTGCCCGCCGCCATCGCCCTGTCCGGCCTCGTACTGCGTCTCTACCTGGGCGCCAAGCCAGGCAAAGAAGAAGCGTAAGCAAACAGACGTAAAAAAGCCCCGGCCGCTTGCGCGTTACCGGGGTTTTTTTCGTCTCGCCGGGTTACCTGGCGTGATTCAGTCGCGAATTGCGCATGCCATACAGGAAGTAGGTCAGCACCGCCGCGCTCATCCAGATGATGAAGATGGTGTAGGTCGTCATCGACAGGCCGAACATCAGGTACAGGCAGGCCACGATGCTCAGGCCCGGCACCACGTAAGGGCCGAACGGTACGCGGAAGCCCTTGGTGCCCTTGCCGTTTTCCTTCTTGCGCATCACCGGCACCGCCAGCGACACCACGATGAAGGCCGTCAGCGTGCCCATGCTGACCATATCCCACAGGAAGGTCGCATCGACGAAACCGGCCACCAGGCCGACCACCGTGCAGACGATCAGCGTGTTATGCACCGGCGAGGCGGTACGCGGGCTGACCTTGCGGAACGATGACGAAATCAGGCCGTCCTTCGAGATCGCGTACAGGATGCGGGTCTGGCCGTAGATCGTCACCAGCGTCACGCTGAACACCGAGATCACGGCGCCCGCCGCCAGCACCAGCGCCGGCCAGGTCTTGCCCGTCACGTTTTGCAGGATCACGGCCAGGCCGGCTTCCTGCCCGGCGAACTTGTAGGCGGGCTGCGCGCCCATCGCCGCCACGGCCACCAGCAGGTAGAACACGGTGACGATGCCCAGCGCCGACAGGATGCCGATCGGCACGTTGCGTTTTGGATCGCGCACTTCCTCGCCGGCGGTGGCCACGGTATCGAGTCCGATAAAGGAGAAGAACACCGTCGCCGCCGCGGCCGTCACGCCGGTCATGCCGGTGATGTGCACGCCGTTGTCCGGGCTGAAGAATGGATGGAAATTGTTTATATCGAAGCCGGCAAACGCGATCACCACGAAGAAGACCAGGATCGCCAGCTTGATCATCACCATGATGGCGTTGGTGGTGGCCGATTCCTTGGTGCCGCGTATCAGCAGCAGGCAGCACAGGACGACCAGCAGCACTGGCGGCAGGTTGATATGGCCGAGATGGAGTTCCATGCCCTTGGGCCCGGAGACGATCATCGGCGAGCGCAGCACTTCGGGGATATGCCAGCCGAAGGCGTTGTTGAGGAAGTTGTTCAGGTAATCGGACCAGCCGATCGCCGTCGCGCTGGCCGCCAATCCATATTCGAGCAACAGGCAGGCGGCCATGATGAAGGCCAGGAACTCGCCGACCGTGGCGTAGGCAAACGAATACGACGAGCCCGACGCCGGAATGCGGAACGACAGCTCGGCGTAGCACAGCGCGGTCAGGCCGGCGGTGATGGCGGCGAACAGGAAGGACAGGATCACGGAAGGCCCGGCTTTCGGCACGGCCTCCACCATCGTGAAGAAGATACCGGTGCCGATCGTGGCGCCGACACCTATCATTGTCAGGGGAAACAAGCCTATCGAGCGGTGCAGGCCGTTGCCATTGGTATGAGCAGTTTCTACTGTGTTGTCGACCGGCTTGGTACGGGTCAGTTTCTGGACCAGCGTTTGGTTCACAGGCAATCCTTGTGGGAGATATGTACGGGCAAAAAAACTAAGCGATTATAGGGCCTTCCGGCCCGTCGCATTACAGTAATTTTGTGTTAGAAAAACAACTCAGACCCCAGGCGGGGTAAGGGCTCCGTTACAGTTGCTTACTTTTGATACAGCGGGATGTATAGATTGGAAATTGTTGTCAAGCTACTCTAGGCTGAAGTGTTACATCCAGCCAAGAAGGAGCCCATCATGCCAATTCAAAAGATCCCCACCGTATCCCGGCGTTTCCATCCTGCCGTCGCGGGCGCCGCCGTTGTTTTACTGGGTCTGGCGGGCACGCTGGCGGCCTGGCTGATGCGCGGCTAAGCGAACGGTCCGAGATAATCGCGCTTGCCGACCGGGACGCCCTGGTTGCGCAAGATGTCGTGGGCGGTGGTGATGTGGAAGAAGAAGTTCGGCAATGCGAACGTCAGCAGATAGTCGTCCCCCTGGAACTCCGGCTGGAACGCACCAAAATTAAGTTTGATCGCGCGCGCCTCGCTGCCGGCGAAGTCGCTTTCGGCGACGCTGTTCAAGTAAGTAATGGTATCGGTAATTCGCTGTTGTAATTGAGCGAACGAGGTTTCGTTGTCTTCAAACTTGGGCGCGGCCACGCCGCTCAAGCGCTCCACCGACATTTTCGACGTATCGCTGGCGCGCTGCACCTGCGCCGACAGCGGCAGCATATCGTCGGCCAGCCGCGCGGAAATCATCGCGTCGGGCACCGAGCCATGCTGCTCGACATAGGCCTCGGCCTTCCCCAGCAAATCCGACAACACCTTCAAGCCACGCACAAACACGGGCACCGAAACCTGATGCATCGATAACGACATCGCGAACTCCCGACATGAAATAGAGAACTGCCAGTGTAGCGCAATCGACGCAATCGAGACGTTCAGGCCAGCTGGTCGACGTTGTTGCCGATCTTGCTGGCGTCGGTCGTTTTGTCGGGGTGGGAAACGCTGTACACCAGTTGCTCCTGCTCGGAGACCGTGCCGTCCTGGTTGGTGTCCGCCGCTTCATAGGTTTTGGTCGAGCTGCTGGAGCTGCTGACGCCGCCCGCGCCGCCACCGCCGCCGCCGTGCGCGCCTTCAGCAGGCTTGCCGCCCTGAGCGCCGCCAGGGCGCGGCGGCGCGAAGCTGCCGCTCTTGATCGCAGTTTCCAGATCGGATTGGGTGATCGAACCGTTCTTCTGCGTGTCGATCGCGTCGAACTGCTTGGTGGCGTCGTCGGCCGACACGCCCTTCTTTTCCAGGCCCGATACGAACTCGTCTTTGTTGACCTTGCCGTCCTTGTCGGCGTCCAGGTCGGTGAATACCTTGGCCGCAAAGCGCGCCGCCCCCTTCGCAGGATCGAAGGAGGTGGCTTGGGTACTGGCGCCTGAAACGCCGCTGATGGCTGTCGTCATGATGATTACTCCGTTGTTAGGTCACTGTTGTACCTATTAACGAACTAATCCATGTAACCATGATACCGCCGAGTGTAAAGCGACGTAAAGATCAAGCGACGCGCACCACCATCAGGCCGGCGCGCAGGCCGATGCGGACGTCGGGATTGGGGAACACCACCAGTTCTTCGGGATGCTGGACGGTGTAGACGGTGTCGCCGTCGCGGGCGATTTCCTCGCCCTGCTTGAGCGCCGTGAAGTTGTGCGTCTCTTTGCCGAACGCCATCTGGAACTGGTCGCTCAACTTGATGATCTGGCGCGCCGTGTTGAACACATGCGGCTGCTGCCTCGCCTCGCGCTTGGCCGCGCCGCGCAGCAGGTCGTCCAGCGCCAGCGAGGCATCGGCGAACTGCGACAAATCGTTCTGCCCCAGCGTGCCGATGCGCCCCAGCTCCACCGTGGTGCCGGCCGCCGCGTGATGCTCGGCCGAATAATAGCTGTAGGTCCCGACCGAAGCCGGGTTCATGATGACGGCGCCGATGCCGGCCAGGCCTAGCCACTCGATCAACTCGCGGCGCGGCTGGTCGGCGATCAGCTCCGGTACGATGGCGAAGGTTGGATACACCGACGGCCGTATCGCCGTATGCAGATCCAGATGCCAGCGCAGCGGCCCCGCGCCGTCGAAGAAGGCCGTGGTCGCGGCGATCATCGCATCGGCGCGCGCCGCTTCGGACGTACCTTCCAGCGAACCGCGCTCCTTGCGGAACATGCGGTTCAAGTCGGCGTCGATGAAGCGCTTGCCGGCCCTGATCGCGCCGATATTGCCGACGCAAAGCATCAGGTTGACCGCCAGCGCGGACGCCTGCTGCGACAAGGCGTCCAGCAGATACGCCACCACTTCGATCGGTCCCGTCTCGTCACCATGCACGCCGACCGAAATCAGCACGCTCGGACGATCGCCCCCGGCCTTGATGGTCAGGATACCATCGGCCGGCTGCGTCACCGCAAACCCGGCCGCCGAAAAACGCTGCGCGACCACGCTGAAATCCGCTTCAGCCAGCGCGCGTACAGATTCCGGCAAAACCTTGGGCAAATCGCTCATCTACTTACACCGCCAGCATCGTGTTGCCGGTGTTGGTCGCTTCGGACAAAGCCCAAACGTCCAGCATCGCCTGTTCCAGATCGGTCGCCGCCGAGTAGCCGGACAAGCCCAGCGTGTTGGCCACGACTTCCACCGCTTCCGCCGCCGTATGGTCGCCGGTCGCATGCTGCAGCACCTGCGACAGCAAACGTTGCTGCGTGCGGCGCAGCGCGTTCTGGGCGTAGCTGCGCAGCTGCTCTTGCGAGCGGCTGGTGGCCGGCAGCTTCAGACCGCGCTCCAGCGTATCGATGCCGACCTGCGCGCGCAGCGCCAGGCCAACTTGCAGGAACGCCGGCAGGTCCATGCCTTCCGGACGCGATACCGACAGCGCCGCGAACACAAACGCCGCCACCGCATCGATCGCCTCGACAGCCTTCCAGGCCTGTACGAATTCGGCGCGCAGGCCGGAAGTGATATCCGCATCCGACTGGCCGTCGGCCGGCGTCAGCTGCGCCAGCGTTTCAGGCCTGGCGAACAGCTTGGTCAACTCGGCGACACCGCCGCGCAATTGGTCGGCAGGCACCGTCAGCACGCCTTCCATCACCGATTTTTGCAGCACGCGGGTACGCGCATCGACCTTGATCGACACGGCGCGCGGCACCTTCAGCGCATCGGCATCGAGCGTCGTGAAGATCGGCGCCAGGTTCAGCGCGGACCATGCCTGGCCCCACGCCAGGATCACATCCGACTCGTCCACGCCATGCTCGCCGGCCAGTTGGCGCAGCATCAGCGGGCCGCAACGGTTGACCGATTCATTGGCCAGCACGGTCGCCAGGATGGCGTTGGCCAGCGGGTGCGCCAGCGCTGGGCGGGTTGCCACCAGCAGATCCGGGAAGTACGGCTTCAGCACCGACTCGGCCCAGCTCAGGTCCGTCAGCGGCAGCGCCGACAGGATGCGCTTGTAGCGGTTCTTGACGTTGGCGATCACCACCGCCAGTTCCGGCGTGGTCAGGCAACGGCCGTCGGCCTTGCGGCGCGCCAGTTCAGCCACCGATGGCAGCTGCTCCAGCTCACGCGACAGCGCGCCCTCTTCTTCCAGCGACGCGATCAGCGCGGCGTAGCCGTCTTGCACGGCGGCGTCGGTCTGCGCCTGCGCTTCGCGTACCAGCAGCTGCGTTTGCAGCGTGTTGTCGCGCAGGACCAGGCGTTCGATGTCGGCGGTCATTTCGTTCAGCACGCGGTTGCGGTCTGCTTCGCTCAGCTGGCCGGCGTTCATTTCCACGTCCAGCCACATCTTCGCGTTCACTTCATGGTCGGAGCAATCCACGCCGGCCGAGTTGTCGATCGCATCGGTGAAGATGCGGCCGCCCGCCAGCGCGAATTCGATACGGCCGGCCTGGGTCGCGCCCAGGTTGCCGCCTTCGGAGACGACCTTGCAGCGCAGTTGGTTGCCGTCGACGCGGATATTATCGTTGGCGCGGTCCTTGACCTGTGCGTGCGATTCGGTCGACGCCTTGATGTAGGTGCCGATACCGCCGTTGTAGAACAGGTCAACGGGCGCCAGCAGGATGCGGTGCATCAGTTCTTCCGGCGCCAGCGAGGTTTCTTCGATGTCCAGCGCGGCGCGGATCTGCGGCGACAGCTCGATGCTGCGGGCGCTGCGCGGGTACACGCCGCCGCCGGCCGAGATCAGCTCCTTGTTGTAGTCGTCCCACGAGGAGCGCGGCAGCGCGAACATGCGCTCGCGTTCGACGAAGGATTTTTCCATGTCCGGATTCGGATCGAGGAAGATATGGCGGTGATCGAAGGCCGCCACGATCTTCAGCTTGCGCGACAGCAGCGCGCCGTTGCCGAACACGTCGCCCGACATGTCGCCCACGCCGACCATGGTCACTGGCGTGGCGTGGATGTCGTGATCCATTTCGTAGAAGTGGCGCTTGACGGCTTCAAACGCGCCCTTGGCGGTGATGCCCATCTTCTTGTGATCGTAGCCGTTCGAACCGCCCGACGCGAACGCATCGCCCAGCCAGAAGCCGCGCTGCACGGCGATGCCGTTGGCGATGTCGGAAAAGGTCGCGGTGCCCTTGTCGGCAGCCACCACCAGGTACGGGTCGTTCTCGTCGTAGCAGATGGTGTCGGCTGGCGAAACGATCTTGCCCAGCACGCGGTTGTCGGTCATTTCCAGCAGGCTGGCGATGAACAGGCGATACACTGCTTCGCCTTCGGCCGCGATGGTCTCACGCACGGCGTCCTTCGGCATCTGCTTGCAGACAAAGCCGCCCTTGGCGCCGGCCGGCACGATGACGGCGTTCTTCACCATCTGCGCCTTCACCAGGCCGAGGACTTCGGTGCGGTAGTCTTCCATGCGGTCCGACCAGCGCAGGCCGCCGCGGGCGACCGGGCCGCCGCGCAGGTGCACGCCTTCGAAGCGGCGCGAGAACACGAAGATCTCGCGGAACGGACGCGGTTCCGGCACCAGCGACAGGCTGCTGGTGTCGAACTTGAAGATGATCTTGTCGCCCTTCTGGTTATTCTGGAAGTAGTTGGTGCGCAGCGTGGCGACCATCAGGTCGGTCATCGCGCCCAGCACTTCTTCGCTGTCGGCGTGGTTGATCGCCGGCAGGCGGCTCTTGATGCCGGCCAGCGCGTCCAGCGCGGCGGCGCGGGTGGCGGCGTCCAGCGCTGGGTTGAAGCGCTGCAGGAAGGCGTCCACCAGCTGCTTGACCACCACCGGCTGCTTGCGCAGCGTCTCGGCGATGTAGCGCACCGAGAAACGGCTGCCGGTCTGGCGCCAGTAGCTCATGTAGGCGCGCACCAGTTGTACCTGGCGCACGCTCAAGCCGCCTTCGATGACCAGGCCATTCAGGCGGCCGTCTTCGGCTTCGTTGTTGAACAGTGCGGCGAACAGTTCCTGCGCGACCGGCACAATGTCGGCCTTGGCCAGGCTGGCGGCGCTGGCGGCATCCACCGACAGGCTGGTGACGAAGTGACGCTGGCCGTCCACGCGCAGCGAGTGCGCTTGTTCACGGTCGATCGCCACGCCGGCGTTATGCAGCGCTGGCAGGATGGTCGACAGCGACGGTACGCGGTCGACGGAATACAAACGGATGGTGGTCGCATCGGCCACGGTTTCCACACGCACGTCCACGCGCGATGGATCGGTGTTGCGCAGGATGGTGCCCAGGTCATGGAAGGCCGCTTCCGGCGCGGTGGTGGCGACGTAGTCGATCGGCAGCGTGGCGCACATCCTGCGCAGGCTGGCGCGCAGCGGCACGTCCGGCACGGCGTCGGCCAGCGCGGAGAACTGGTTGTGCCAGCCGTCCAGCACCGACAACAGCGGCTGCTGGATATCGGTTTCCAGGTCCAGCGGATAGCGCGCGGCGTGGGCGATCAGGTACACGCGGGCCAGCGGGCCGTCGGCCACCAGCGTCTGCGAGCTGACATGCTGCGCGCCGGAACTCGCTTGCAGCGCCTTGGCCAGCGACGAAGCGACACTTGCGCTGTAACGCTCGCGCGGCAGGTAGACCAGCACGTTCAGGTGGCGTGCGTACACGTCGCGGCGGGCGAAAACCTTGGTGCGCGGCTGCTTGTACAGCGAAACGACGGCGCCGCAAACTTCGGCCAGCCATTCAGGTTCCGCTTCCAGCGCTTCGGTGCGCGGCAGCGATTCGAGGATCTCGATGAATTTCTCGGCGCGGAAGCCTTCCTGGCGCACGCCGGCGATGCTCAACACCTTGGCCACGCGGCCACGCGCGAACGGCAGGCGGTTCAGCGGCGTCGCGGTGGCGGCGCGGGTGAACAGGCCCACGAAGCAGTACTCGCCCAGGATCGCGCCTTGCGCGTCGGTGTGGCGGATGCCGATGAAGTCCAGTTGCTGGTCGCGGTGCAGCGTGCCCTCAACGTCGGCTTTGACGATGGACAGCGTGTGGGCGCGTTTCGACAGCGTGTCGAAATCGCCGGGGATATTGGCCAGGCAGGTGCCGTAGACAGGATGCGAAGTATCCTGCAGCACGCCGATGCGGCTAGGGATGTCGCGTTCCAGCTCGCGCACGCCCGGTTTGACCTGATAGTAGGCGTAGCCGAACGGCTCGAAGCCTTCGGTCTTGGCCCATTCCAGGAAGGCGGCGACTTCCTTGCCTTCGTCGCCATGGGCGGCGGCTTCGGCGCCGATGCGGCTGAAGTGTTCCTGCATCGCGGCTTTGTCGCGGCGCACCACGGCGGCGTCGCGCGACACCATTTCCAGGCGCTCGACCAGCATGCCGATTTCCGCTTCCGGCAGGTCTTCGGACAGCAGGCACAGTACATACGATTCGAGTTTGTCACCGCTTTGGCCGACGGCGGTCACTACGCCGTCCGCATTGCGCGCAACCGGCAGCACCGAGTTCAATACACCGCTGACGCCCACGCGCAGTTTGCGCATCGCCATGACGATCGAATCGACCAGGTAAGGCATGTCATCGTTCAGGACCAGCAGCGCGGTGGCCATGCCGCCGCGGCCATCCGCGTAGCGCAGCCTGGCGATCTGCGCGCCGGAGCCGGTGCGCTTGGAGGCTTGCGTGAAACCGTCCCACAAAACCGGGGCCAGGCTACCCGGGGCGGTGCCCGCCAGGTCTTCTTCGTCCAGGGATCCGAGCCAGGCGCTGATCAGGGAGGCGACCTGGCTGCTGTCGCTGGCCGGCTTGCTCGAATTGACCAAATCCAGCGTCTGTGTGCGCAGGTCTTGTGGCATTTGTTTCATCGTTGCTTCTCCAATACGTTATGTGTATTTTATGTTGCAGGCGCCGCGCCGGCTTGTGGCTGCGCGGCAGTGGTTGAGCGCTATTAGACACCAAATCCCCATATGGGGGCGAGATGGTGTTTTACAAATCATACAGTCCAGGCAAGCCCAAAATCCGGCTCAAGTCTTCCAGCGCGGCGTGCACTTCGATCGCCAGCGCCGGATCGGCCAGGTCGGACGGTTCCAGCCGGTCGCGGTAGTGTTTCTCCACCCACGCCACCAGCGTGTGGTACAGCGTCTCGGTCATCACCACGCCTTGATGCATGGCCGCCGCTTCGCCATCGGTCAGCGCCACGCGCAGGCGCAGGCACGCAGGACCGCCGCCATTGCGCATCGACTGGCGCAGGTCGAAGTGAATCAGTTCGTCGACCGCGTTGCCGCTGGCGACCAGGCCTTGCAGGTAGGCCGCCACGGCGGCGTTTTCCTCGCACTCCTGCGGGATCACCAGCGCCATCTTGCCATTGTCCTTGCTCAGCAGCTGGCTGTTGAACAGGTAGCTGTGCACCGCGTCGGCCACCGACACCTTGGCGGTGTCGACGCGGATCGCGTTCAGGTCCGCGCCCACGCCGCCCATCGCGCGGCGCAGCTGTTCCAGCGCGCCCGCTTCGTCGGCAAAGGCCTGCTCGTGGTAGAACAGCACATTGCCGTTGCCGACCGCGATCACGTCGTTGTGGAACACGCCCTGGTCGATCACGTCCGGATTCTGCTGGATGTAGACGGTGCGCTCGGCCGACAGGCCGTGCAGGCGTGCGACCGCCTGCGATGCCTCCAGCGTCTGGCGGGCCGGGTATTTTTTCGGCGCGCTCGCCGAGGCGTCGAACTCGGTGCGGCCGTAGACGAACATCTCGACGGCGGCGCTGCCGTGGTCCTTGCACAAGCGCGTGTGGTTGGCCGCGCCCTCGTCGCCGAACGCCGGCGTGCCTGGCAGCGCGTCATGCACGGCGAAATGCTTCTCGTCCTTGAAGATGGCGCGCAGCGAGCGCGCCGACTGCGCGTGCTCGAAGGCGCGGTGCAGCTTGTTATTCAGGTTGGCGGCGGTGAAGTGCGTGCGGCCATCGGCGCTGTCGGCGGACGGGCTGACCGTGGCCGCGTTGGCGGTCCACATCGGCGAAGCCGAGTAGGCGCACGCCAGGATCACCGGCGACTCCTTGGCTGCCTTGGCCAGCACCTCGGCATCGCTGCCGGTGAAACCGATGCTGCGCAGCAGGCGGAAATTCGGACGATCCTGCGGCGGCAGCAGCGCCTGGCCGAAGCCGCGCGCGGCCAGCGCGCGCATCTTGGCCAGGCCTTGCAGCGCCGCCAGCTTCGGATTCGAAGCGCTCTTGACGTTGCTGAACGAGGCCACATTGCCGAACGACAGACCGGCGTAGTTGTGCGATGGGCCTACCAGGCCGTCGAAGTTGAATTCGCGTGCGCGCATGTCAGTTCCTTAGAAGTGCATGCCCGGCGACAGTTTCGCAGGCATTTCAAGTACATTGTTTTCGATCGAAGCGACCGGATAGGCGCAGTAGTCGGCCGCGTAGTAGGCGCTCGGACGATGGTTGCCCGATTTGCCCACGCCGCCGAACGGCGCGCTGCTGGCGGCGCCGGTGGTCGGACGGTTCCAGTTGACGATGCCGGCGCGTGCGCGCACCTGGAAGATCTTCCACAGGTTTTCGTCGTTCGAGATCAGCGCCGAAGCCAGGCCGAATTCGGTGGCGTTGGCGGCTTTGATCGCGCTGTCGAAGTCCGCCACGCGGATCACCTGCAGCAGAGGGCCGAACCACTCTTCGTCAGGAATGCCTTTGGCGTCGGTGACGTCGACGATGCCGGCGCTGACAAAGCCGGTGTTGTCGACCAGCTGACGCATCGCCAGCAGGCTCTTGCCGCCCTTGGCGACCATGTCGGCCTGCGCCTGCACCAGGCGCTTGGCGATGGCTGCCGAAACAACAGGGCCCATGAACGGCGCCGGTTCAGCAGCCGATGCGCCGATGGTCAGGCGGCTGGCCACGTCGACCAGGCGCGCGATGATCGCGTCGCCCTCGGCGCCCTGCTTGACGATCAGGCGGCGCGCGCAGGTGCAGCGCTGGCCGGCCGAGATGAAGGCCGACGAAATCGCCATGAACACGGCGGCGTCGATGTCCATGGTCTTATCCTCGTCCCACACCACCAGCGGATTGTTACCGCCCATTTCCAGCGCCAGCATCTTGCCCGGCTGGCCGCCGAACTGCTTGTGCAGCGCGGTGCCGGTCTGGCAGCTGCCGGTGAACAGCACGCCGTCCAGCAGTTCGTTCTGGCCCAGCGCGACGCCGGCATCGCGGCCGCCGTTGACCAGGTTGATCACGCCTTTCGGCACGCCGGCCTTTTCCCACAGCTGCACCGTCTTGACGGCGGTGCGTGGCGCGTATTCGCTCGGCTTGAAGACCACGGTGTTACCGGCGATCAGCGCCGGCACGATATGGCCGTTAGGCAGGTGGCCCGGGAAGTTGTATGGGCCGAACACGCCGAACACGCCGTGCGGACGATGACGCAGCACGGCCTCGCCGTCGGCGACCTTGTTCTGGGTTTCGCCGGTGCGCGCGCCGTAGGCCTGCACCGAGATGTCGATCTTGTTGGCCATGGTGGTTACTTCGGTGCGGGCTTCCCACATCGGCTTGCCCACTTCCTCGGCGATCAGCAGCGCCAGCTCTTCCGCGTCCTGTTTCAGCAGATCGCGGAAACGGCTGCAGACGGCGATGCGTTCGGCCAGCGGCGTCAAGGCCCAGGCTTCAAACGCGTCGCGCGCGGCGGCGGCGGCGTGGGCCACGTCCTGCGCGGTCGATTCGTTGCTGGCCCAGGTCTGCTTGCCGTTCGATGGATCGATGGTGACCAGTTCGGCGCCGCTACCGGCGAGCCACTCGCCGTTGATGAAGTTACTCAGGACTTTAGACATGTGGATTCTTCCTCAAATTAAGGGTCAGCGTGCGCACCGTATCGCCGGTATGGCAGTGCAGGAGTTTTTGTTCGGCTTCCGGCAGCGCGATGGCGCCGTTGACCGGCACCGATTGCGACAGGATCATGCGGAAATCCTTGAGCGTGGTGTTCGACACCAGCATCGGTTCGGCGGCGACGGATTCCGGCGCGCAGGCCGAATCCCAGTCCGTTGTCGGGCCGATTTCGGCCAGCGTGCTTTCGCGCATGGCGCGCAGTTCCGACACGCGCGCCTGCAGCACCGGGCCGGCGTCGAAGATGTCGACGTAGCCTTCGAAGTACAGGCCTTCCTGCTCCAGCAGGCGGCGCGCCGGCGCGGTCGACATGTGGACCTTGCCGATCACCTGCTGCGCGTCCTCCGGCAGGTAGGCCACGTACAGCGGCTGGCGCGGCATCAGTTCGGCGATGAAGGACTTCTTGCCGACGGCGGTCAGGTCGTCGACGTGATCGAAGTCCATCTTGAAGAAGTGGCGGCCCAGGCCTTCATAGAACGGCGAGCGGCCACTCTCCTCCTGGTAGCCGCGCATCTCGGCGATCAGCTTTTCGGTGAACAGGTGCGGGAACTGGGCGATGAACAGGAAGCGGCTCTTCGACAGCAGCTTGCCGTTGTTGCCGGTGCGGTAGTCCGGCGCCAGGAACAGCGAGCACAGTTCGGTGCTGCCGGTCAGGTCGTTCGACAGGTACAGCGTGTCCATGCGGGTGAACACGTCCAGCTCGCGGCTGGAGTGCACCAGCGTGCCGATGCGGTAGTTGTAGAACGGCTCCGTCAGGCCGACCGCGCCCTTGATCGCGCACACGCCGGCGATGCGGCCGTTGTCGGTGTCCTCCATGACGAACATGTAGTCGCGCTTTTCGGGCGGGATGGTTTCGGCGAACGAGGCGACGGCGATCGCCAGGCGGTCGCCCATCATCTTCATGTCCGGCTTGAGGGTGGTCATGCCGCTGCCGACCTGCGTGGCCATCACGTACAGGGCGTCGAGGTCGTTGGCTGTGATTGCGCGTACTACTAGCATAATTGATCCACTCTTAAATTCTGACGCAGATGACGGTATCGCCTTCGGCGACCTGGAGCGCTTCCAGCACATCGGCCGGCAGCGCCACATTGACTTGCGATTCCAGCGCGGCGCAATGCGTGATCACGGCGCGGAAGTTGTGTTCGGAGCCGGACGACACGGCGTAGCGCAGCTGCGCTTCGCGGCCACGGTCCGGCGATTCGGCGGCGGTGGTCACGCGGCGCTGCAGCGCGCCGTTGAAGGTGCGCAGCGAATTCTTGTGCGCCTGCAGGATCGGGCCGCCGTCGAAGATGTCGATGTAGTCGTCGGCCTCGAAGCCTTCGGCCGTCAGCAGGTTGAACGCCAGTTCGCCCGACGGATGGATCTGGCCCATGGCCGCCTGCGCGTCGCCCGGCAGCAGCGGCACGTAGACCGGATAGTGCGGCATCAGCTCGACGATCAGCGTGCGGTTACGCGCGCCGCCGATCACGCGCTCGGCGTCGAGGAAATCCATCTTGAAGAATTTGCGGCCCAGCGCATCCCAGAACGGCGAACCGCCGTCGGCGTCGGTCACGCCGGCCAGCGGCACGAAGAAGCGGTCGGCGAAGCGGTGCGGCGCCAGCACGGCGAACATCAGGCGCGCGCGCGACAGCAGCGCCGCTTCCGGCGTGCCGTGTTCGCGTTCGCCGACGTAAAAGCTCGACAGCTGCGAGTAGCCGGTCAGCTCGGAGCACAGCGTCAGCGCGTGCACGCTGTGGCTGATGTTCAGGTCGCGCGAGACTTGCTGGATCACGTCGTTGCGGAAGGAGAAATAGGTGCCGTTGGAACCGGCGGCGGCGAAGATCGCGGCGGTGCCGACGATGGTCTTGTCCTGCGGCGTCTCGAGCACCAGCAGGTAGGATTCCTCGCTGGGGATGTCGACGTGCGCGGCAAACGAAGCGATCGAACGCCCGATCATGTCGGCGATCTTCTCGCGCGTTTTCGGCAAGGTGTGCACACCCGGCATGGTCACTGCGGCCAGCGCTTCGAGGGCAGCAATATCCGCAAGTTCTACCGGACGGACTACATACATGGGAACTCCTTGGTGCTGTAAATGCAGGCAAGCCCGCGGCGGACGCCCGGGCCGTTAACGTCGTTCCCGCGGAAGCGGGAACCCATAGAACGCCGGCCCGGAGGCTCAGCATGGATTCCCGCCTGCGCGGGGATGACTGCGGTGATTACGCTGCTTTCAGCATGCCGTCCAGCGACAGGCGCAGGATGCGGTCGGCTTCGGCGATCTGCGCGTCGGTGACGATCAGCGCTGGCGCCAGGCGCAGCACGTCCATGCCGGCGATCAGCACCATCAGGCCGTTGGCTTCGGCAGCGCGCTGGATGTCCTTGGAACGGCCTTTCCAGGCGTCGGTCACCACCAGGCCTTGCAGCAAGCCGGCGCCGCGCACCAGCGTGAACACCTGCGAGTAGTCGGCCACCAGTTTTTCCATCGTCGAACGCAGCTTGGCGCTGGCTTCCTTGACGCGGGCCAGGAAGGCCGGCTGGTTGATCGTGTCCAGCACGGTCAGCGCCACGGTCGCGGCCAGCGGGTTGCCGCCATAGGTGGTGCCGTGGGTGCCCACGCCCAGCGTCTTGGCCAGTTCGTCGGTGGTCAGCATGGCGCCGATCGGATAGCCGTTGCCCAGCGCCTTGGCCGAGGTCAGGATGTCCGGGGTGATGCCGTAGCTCATGTAGTGGAACAGGTCGCCGGTACGGCCCATGCCGCACTGGACTTCGTCGAAGATCAGCAGGGCGCCGGTCTTGTTGCACAGGTCGCGCAGCTCTTGCAGGAAAGCCTTGTCGGCCGGGACCACGCCGCCTTCGCCTTGCAGCGGCTCGACGATCACGGCGCAGACGTCGTCGCCGATGGCGGCGCGTGCGGACTCGATGTCGTTATAGGTCACGTGGTCGATCGCTGGCGGCAGCGGCTCGAAGCCTTCGGTGTACTTGGACTGGCCGCCGACGGACACGGTGAACAGCGTGCGGCCGTGGAACGACTGGTAGCACGACACGATGCGCGACTTGTGCGGGCCGAACTTGGTGTGGGCGTATTTGCGGGCCAGCTTCAGCGCGGCTTCGTTGGCTTCGGCGCCGGAGTTGCAGAAGAAGGCGCGGTCGGCGAAGGTCGCTTCGGTCAGCGCGGTGGCCAGGCGCAGCACTGGCTCGTTGGTGTAGCCATTGCCCAGGTGCCACAGGGTGTTGGCCTGGCGGGTCAGCGCCTCGACCAGGATCGGGTTGCAATGACCCAGCGAAGCGACGGCGATGCCGGAGGTGAAGTCCAGATAGTGCTTGCCATTCTGGTCCCACAGGTCCAGACCAGCGCCTCGGACCGGTACCATCGCTGCTGGTGCATAGGTTGGCACCAGGACTTCATCAAAGGTCTGACGAGTTACAGGACGGGTAGTTACGGTCGTATCGAGCTTGGCGTTCATGGCATTCCCTATCAATGTTGGGTAAGGCGCGGCACAGCACCGCGTGGACCCATTATAAAAAGCGGCATGCTAAAACTCTTTTCTAATGGCGACAAGGATTTTCACTTTTGGCCGCAAAGTAAGCTTGTCAGAACGACCAGTCTATACAGGTGGCTGGAGCTTGCGTTGGCGCTCCTCGCGCGGCGTGTTGCCGAACAAGGCGCCAAAGGCGGTCGAGAAGTGCGAGCCGGACGAGAAGCCGCACATCAGCCCGACCTGCACGATGGAATGGTTGGTCTCCAACAGTAGCTGGCGGGCGCGTTGCAGGCGCAACTCCAGGTAGTAGCGCGACGGCAGGCTGCCAAGGTATTGCTTGAACAGCCGCTCCAGCTGGCGGCGCGACAGCCCGACCAGGTTGGCGATGTCGTCGGTCGACAGTGGCTCCTCGATATTGGTTTCCATCAGCGTCACCGCCTCGGACAGGCGCGGCTGCAAGGCGCCGAAGCGCGCCTGCAGGGCGACCCGCTGGCGTTCCTCGTGGCCGCGCACGCGCTCGATGCACAGGCTTTCCTTGATGCCGGCCTGCACGGTGGCGCCGAACAAATGCTCGATCAGGGTCAGCGAGAAGTCGATGCTGGCGGCGCCGCCGCAGCAGCTCAGGTGGCGGCCGTCCAGCTCGAACAGGTGCGGCGTCAGGATGGCGCGTTCGGAAATGCCCTCGGTGTCGGCGTACAGCGCCCACGGCAGCGCGATGCGCACGCCCGCCATCAGCCCGGCGGTGGCCAGCCACAGCACGCCGGCGCCGACGCCGCCCCAGTACTCGGCCGAGCGGCAGCGTTCGATGACGGCGCGGCTCAACTCGGGCGCCATCGGCGACTGCCCCTCGTCCGCCACCAGCAAAGCAAGGTGGGGATTGTGAGGCGGCCAGCCCGGCTGCGCCAGCACCACTTGCGCCGGCGTCATGGTTTCCAGATGCAGCACATCGCGGCCCAGCGCGGCGGCGGCCAGGCGCAGCGGCTGCACCAGGCCGGCCCAGGTGAGCGCATCGGCCTCGCCCGCGTTCACCAGCAGCATGCGCAGCGGCCGCTCCTGGATGACGCGGGATAAATTATCGAAAGACATAAGACACTTACTCCGGAGCCAGCGCGGCGGCGGGCCGCTCGGTGCTCCACTGGCTGACGATCATGCCGGAAATCAGCAGCGCCGCGCCCAGCAAGCCGTTCCAGGCCAGCGTCTCGCCCAGCCAGAAATACGCGAAGATCGCCGCGCAACCCGGCTCGAAGGCGTAGATTACGGCCGCCTCGTTGGCGCTGCTGTGGCTCTGGCCCCAGGTTTGCAGCGAAATAATGGCCGCCGTGGCGACCACGCCCAGGTAGACCAGGTTCAGGCCGTACATCTGCAAGCCCTTCCAGATGTAGCTGACGTAGTCCGGCAGGTCCTGGCTGCGCTCGGCAAAGCCCAGCGGCACTTCACGGATCAGCAGCCAGGCGGCGGCGCACACGGCCACCGTCAGGATTTGCGAAGCGGTCAGCACCATCAGCTTCTCGACCTTGCGGGTGGTGGTTTCCATCAACTTGACATAGATGCCGAAAAACAGCGCGCACAGCAGCGCCAGCGTATCGCCGCGGCCCCAGGTGAAGCTGCCCTCCCAGCACAAGGCGAACAAGCCGGCCAGCGCCAGCACCAGCGCGACGACGATGCGGCGCTCCAGGCGCGCGCCCATCAGCACGCCCAGCAGCGGCGGCACCAGCACGTTCAGGCCGGTGACGAAGGCGTTGCGGTTGGAGCTGGTCAGCGCCAGCCCCTCGATCTGGAACACGTAGCACAGGAACAACACGCCGCCGGCGATGATGCCCCAGCGGATATCGTTCCACTTGGCGCGCCACATAAACGGGGCCAACAGCAAGCCGGCCAGCGCGAAGCGGCACAGCACGATCCAGCTGGCCGACAGGTAGCCGGTCATGTCCTTCATCGCGGGGAAAGTCGTGCCCCATACCAGGGTCACGATGAGCAAAGCGGCAATGCCGCGCAAGTGTTGAGGCATGGTTTTTTTATTATGAATGTGCGTCCGCCATTATAGTACCGGCCAAGATTGCCGGTGCGAACCGGCTATAATCACAGTCTATGGGTGAACGATTTTTGAAAAGCATCCGGCTGCTGGCCGATTGCTTACAGAGCTACGAGCGGCTCTCTGGCCAGTACGTGCGCCAGAGCGGCTTGACGCACGCCCAGTTCGATATCATCGCCACGCTGGGCAATACGCCCGGCATGTCCTATAAAGAATTGGGCGACAAGACGCTGATCACCAAGGGTACGCTGACCGGCGTGATCGAGCGATTGGAACAAAAAGGGTTGGTGGAGCGTCAGCGCAACGACTGCGACAAGCGTTCCTTCTTTGTCCGGCTGACGGCGCAGGGCGAGCAGGTGTTCTGCACGGTCTTCCCGGCGGTCGTCAAGGAAAGCGGGAAAGTCTTCGCGCATTACAGCGAAGACGACTTCGCCGCCCTTGAAAAAACCCTGAGCGATCTTAAAACTGTAATCATGGCCGGCCATACCGAATGCCCGTCCACCTGCGACTCAACCAAGGAAATCATTTGAAAACGACTCTGCTCGAAGGCAAAAAGCCTGCCAAGTTCGACAAACACATCATCGGCAACCTGCTGCTGAACCAGTCCACCCCTGACGAAGTGCGCCAGGAAAAGCTGATCATCGGCGTGCGCAACGAAGACGGCGAGATCTACCGCCTGATCGGCGCGACCAAGCACAACAGCTTCATGAACGCCATCGAAGAACTGTTCGACCTGGGCCTGACCGACGAACTGCAAGACACCGACGCCACCCAGGACGGCTGCGACGCCATCTTCAGCGAACAGTAAAGCCCCCCCCTCGACGGTAATTCCGCGAAGTTTAGCCGCGCCATTACCGTGGGGTACCAGTATCCACATCAGGCAGGTGGATACTGGACTTCGCCAATAGATTTAAATCTACGAGCTGCGCCTAAAACCGCCTCGACCGACGCATCGATTGACCGTCCCCAATGCCGTCCTCAACGAGACGCGCAACAATGCCCTCTGGTATTCCAAAAATCACTTCTGGAGCTATCGATGGCAATCGACGTATATCTGCAAATCGACGGCATCAAAGGCGAATCGGCCGACTCTGCGCACCCGGGCTGGATCGAACTTACATCTGCCCAATGGGGCGTAAAACAACCCAAAAGCGCTACGGCATCAACCGCCGGCGGCCATACGGCAGAAAGATGCGAGCATCAAAGCATCGCTATCACCAAGCTTGTGGACCTGTCCTCACCGCTTTTGATGCAAACCTGTTCCGCAGGTAAGACGATCCCGAAAGCACGGCTCGAATTCATGCGGGCGGATGGGCAGGGCGAGCGCGTTAAGTACTACGAAGTCGAGCTTGAAAACGTTCTGATCGGCAATATCAGCCAAGTGGTACATGAAGGCGATGTATTACACGACGCCATCGGTTTGAAATTCTCAAAGGTAAAGTGGAAATATAGCCAACAGAAAATCGGCGGCGGTGCCGGCGGCAACACCTCTGGCGGATGGGACCTCTCGACCAACCGGATCGCGTAGGGAGGGCTACCATGCTTGAAGTCCAACCCAAGGATGCACGCGCCTACTTCATTCTCCCTCAAGCCCCCGAGGAAGCCGGGTATTACGTCTATGGCACGCCCGACAGCGGTGCCGCTCAATTTGCACATCCTCGAATGATGACCCTGATCCTTGCCGTCGAGCGGGAATGGGCAACGATCGACGACCGCAAATTCGGGGTGGGCAACATCAGCATCGCCAATGGCGTGAAATTCGATCATGCATCGCATTTAAAAGGACTAGAAGTAGATATTCGCCCTATGAGAAAAGACGGGCACCACGCTCCAGTGACCTATCACGACGATGCATATGACCTCGATGCGACCGAAACGCTGATAAACATTTTTCACGCCTATGCATGTGGCAAGTTGAAGATTTTTTTCAACGACAGCAGGATACCTGCAGTGTCACCGCTAAGGAAACATGACAATCACTTCCACGTCCAATTTGTCTAATTTGCTGAGGGGGACGCATGAAAAAGCACCTTGCACTTCTTGCAGTGACATCCACCTTATTTTTGCTGGCATATGCAGGTACCGGGAAGCCGTGGGACGGCACATACACATCGTACAAGGTGTCCTACCTGACCTACTCGAACGACCTGGATGAAAAGCAAGCGCCCACGCGAACCGATCGCAAGATGGCATTCATGGTCGAGGGACTCATGGCGAAAGAAATGTTCGAATCCATCGGTCCCGACTTAAAAGAGACTTGCGGCGCGTCGTCCCACTTACGGATCAGGGAAAAGGGCGACGTGGAGTGCACCTTCGACAAGGACACTCCATCTGCTCCCTATACCTGCCGCTTCGGTCTCAATCTCGCAACCGGCAAGAGCATCCCCGGCTCAACTTGCTAACCGTCATACCGCTAAGCCCCGTCCAGGCAGACGAAAAGTATTTTCATGAAAAGTGCCACACGGCAATTTTCGAGAGTATAATTTTTTTGATGGACAGACTCGACGCCTTCAAGACTATTGCTGCTCAGGCGAGCCGGGGGGAGCTGTCGTTCCCGGCCAACGTCAACGCCTCGCTGCGCCTTCAGCAGGCGCTGAGCGATCCCGATTGCCACGTCGAGGCGGCAGCCAAGCTCATCCAGGCGGACCCGTTGCTGGCGGCGCGCAGCGTCGCCATCGCCAACTCGGTGGCCTACAACCGTTCCGGTACTGAAATCTCCAGCGTGCGCGCGGCCGTGCAGCGGCTTGGCGTGCGCACCCTGCAATCGCTGGTGGCGGCGCTGATCGTGCGCCAGATCGGCAGCCAGGTCACCGATCCCGCCCTGCTGGCCAAGATCAATCAATTGTGGGAACACACGGCGCACGTGGCGGCCCTGTCGCAGGTGATCGCGCGCCGCGTCACGCACGTCGATCCGGATACGGCGCTGTTTGCCGGCATCGTGCACGAGGTGGCGGGCTTCTACATGCTGTCCTGCGCCGGCGCCTTCCCGGCAGTGATGGACGGCGAGCCGGAGGATTGGGTCGAGCACGGCGAGGTGGAAATAGGCCGCGGCGTGATGACCAAGCTGGGCGTGCCGGACGGCGTCTACAAGGCGATCGAATCGATGTGGGTGGGCCTGCGCGCGCTGCCGCCGGAAACCCTGGGCGACACGCTGCTGCTGGCCAATGATTTGTCGCCGGTGCACTCGCCGCTGTACCAGCGTCCGGGCGCGACCACGCTGCAGGGCGCGCGCACCATCGACTTCGTGGTCGGCGAAGGCACGCTGCACGCCATCATGAGCGAATCGGCACTGGAAGTGCAGTCGCTGTACGCTGTGCTGATGTTGTAGCGTCATTCCCGCGAAAGCGGGAATCCATGCTGAGCTTGCCCGGACGCGTTCTCCGGGTTCCCGCTTTCGCGGGAACGACGGGTAAAAAAAAGCCCGCTGGGGAGCGGGCAAAGTCCAAAACTAGGGATCTCCTCCAGAGGAGACAAGTCCAGAATACGCTCCCCGCCCCGCCCGCTCTGTGCGCCAGTTCACATATGGACACAAGTTTCTGTCACCACACCGGTTCCGTTTGCTTCCACGCGTCCAGCTGCTGAATGCGGCCCAACCACGCCATCATCTTCGGATATTGAGTGACGGGCAACTTAGCTTGCTCGGCATACATCAGCGGCGCGGCCAGGGCGAAATCCGCCAGGCTCAGCTTCTCGCCCACCACCCAGTCGCGCCCCGCCAGGTGCTGCTCCAGCACGGCGCCAAATTTCGCCACCAGCCGCGTCCCCCGGTCAAGCTCGGCCTGGTCGGGAAGGCCGTTGCCGGTGATGCCCTTCCAGATGTTTTCCCAGACGATGACGGCCAGCGCCGGCGAGAAATGCTGGCAGGCCCACAACAACCAGCGGTTGATGTCGGCCCGCACCACGATGTTGTCCGGGTACAGCGTCTGGCCGTGCGTGCGGTCGGCCAGGTATTGCATGATGGCGCAGGATTCCCAGAGAATGAAGTCGCTATCCTGCAGCACCGGCACCATCGAATTGGGATTGAGCGCCTCCAGGCGGCGCCGGTCTTCCTGGCTCATCAGGTTCACTTCGGTCACTTCCAGCGGCGTGCCCATGTGCAGGGCCGCCAGCATGACGCGGCGCGAGTTGGCGGAAGCGGGGTGGTGGTATAAGCGCATGGCGGTCTCCGATGTATGCGTTGAGGACTTCATCGTACGACCGGCCTGCGACAGTTTTTGTCAGGAGTCTTCGCGCAGGTTGTGTTGCTGGCGCCAGGTCTTGAGCAAGTCGCTGCGGCGGGCCGGATAGCGCACACCCAGCGACTCCACCTGCGCGATGCGGTCGATGCGGAAATGGCGGAACGCCATGCGCAACTCGCACCACGCGGCGAGCAAGCGCTTACCCTCCATGAAGGCCAGCGCGAACGGCCACACCACCCGCTCCGACGGCTTGCCGTGCTCGTCCTGGTAGGCCATGCGCAGGCGGTGCTGGTAGCGGATCGCCTCGCGCACCGGGCGCACGTGGATGTCGCTGGCGCTGTCCTGGTCCTGGTACAGCGGCACCCACAGGCTGGTCTCGGCCATGTCGTCGCGCAAGTCCTTGGGCGAGGCGGCGGCGATCTTGGCCAGCGCGTTGTTGGCGGCTGCCGCGAGCGCCTCGTCGCCCTGCCGCCGCACCCAGCGCGCGCCCAGCACCAGCGCCTCCAGCTCGTCGGCGCCGAACATCAGCGGCGGCAGGAAGAAACCGGCCCTGAGCATGTAGCCGACCCCGGCCTCCCCTTCCAGCGGCGCGCCCAGGCCGGACAAGGTCTGGATGTCGCGGTAGATGGTGCGCTCGGATACACCCAGCTGCTCGGCCAACCGGGCGGCGGTGACGGGACGGCGGTAGCCGCGCATCGCGTCCATCAACAGGAAAAGTCGGCCGGTACGGCTCATTGTCGCTCTCTCGCAAGTCGGTCGGCGGGACGTCCGCCTGCCGACTAGTCGAGGTCGAGCAGGAAGTTGCGCTGCGGCGCGTCCAGCAGGGTATTGTCGGTGGTTGTCTCATCCTTCAGCGCGACCCCGGACAACTGCCGTTGACGCGATTCGGACAGCAGGTAGTGAAGCTTGAAGGCTGCATCATTGTAGGTCAAACCCGCCGGACGCACATTCGAGATGCAATTTCGTGCGGCGTCGGTCAGGCCGGTCTTCGGCGCCCAGGTCAGGTACAGGCCCATGCTGTCGGGCGAGCTGAGGCCGGGACGTTCGCCGACCAGCACCACCACCGCGCGCGCGCCCAGCAACTCGCCCACCTCGTCGCCCACGGCCACCCGCCCCTGCCGGACGATGGACAGCGGCGCCAGCGACCACGATTCGGCGGCCAGGCGCGCCATCAGCACGTTCAGGAAGGGCCGGGCGTTTTGCTCGATGGCCAGCGCCGACAAGCCGTCGGCGATGACGAAGGCCAGGTCGTAGCCGGCGCCGTCACTCCCACCCTCGCGCGGGCGATCCAGCAGCGCCTGGCGCGAGGTGTCGTCCAGCCGGCGGCCCAGGTCGGGGCGTTGCAGATAGATGTCGCGGCTGGCGGCCGCGCTGTGCAGCGACAGGCAGGGCAAGCCGCTGGAAGCCTGCAAGGCATCGCCCAACGCGGCGTGATCCAAGGCCAGGTGCACCGCGTCCCGCGCGCGCGCGTGGGCCAGCTGGAACTCCAGTTGCGGCGCGGTCGGCTGGCTGACGCCGCTGCGCCCCAGCGCGATGCGGGCCGCCGTGAAGCGCCGCAGCGAGCCCCACGGATTGCTGGTCACCACGCCATCGTCGCCAACGGGGCTGGCCGGCGGCAGGTGCTCGTCGTCGTTCATTCTGGTTCCCATCAGTTCAGGCTAGCCAGCGCGCGTTTGAAAGAAGCCGGCAGCGCTGTGCCCAGTGTAACGTAATCGTCGCGGGTGAAGATTTCCATCTCCTTCAGCCAGGACTCGAATTCCGGCGCCGGCTTCAGGCCCAGCACGCGGCGCGCGTACAGCGCATCATGGAAGGACGTGGTCTGGTAGTTGAGCATGATGTCGTCCGAGCCGGGGATGCCCATGACGAAGGTGCAGCCGGCCGTGCCCAGCAGGGTCAGCAGGATGTCCATGTCGTTCTGGTCGGCCTCGGCGTGGTTGGTGTAGCAGACGTCGCAGCCCATCGGCAGGCCCAGCAGCTTGGCGCAGAAGTGGTCTTCCAGTCCCGCGCGCACGATCTGCTTGCCGTCGTACAGGTACTCGGGACCGATGAAGCCGACCACCGAATTGACCAGCAGCGGCTGGAACTTGCGCGCCACCGCGTAGGCGCGCGTCTCGCAGGTCTGCTGGTCGACGCCGTGATGGGCGTTGGCCGACAGCGCGCTGCCCTGCCCTGTCTCGAAGTACATCACGTTGTTGCCCACCGTGCCCCGTTGCAGCGACAGCGCCGCCTGCTGCGCTTCCGCCAGCAGGGCCAGGTTGATGCCGAAGCTGGCGTTGGCCGCCTCGGTGCCGGCGATCGACTGGAACACCAGGTCGATCGGCGCGCCGCGCCCGATGGCGGCGATGGTGTTGGTCACGTGGGTCAGCACGCACGATTGCGTGGGGATGCCGTAGCGGTCGATGATCTCGTCGAGCATGGTGACGATCTTGATCACCTGCGGCACATTGTCGGTGGCCGGGTTGATGCCGATCACCGCGTCGCCGCTGCCGTACAGCAGGCCGTCCAGCACGCTGGCGGCGATGCCGGTGGCGTCGTCGGTCGGGTGGTTCGGTTGCAGCCGCGTCGACATGCAGCCCGCCAGGCCGATGGTGTTGCGGAAGCGGGTGACGACGCGGCATTTCTTCGCCACCAGGATCAGGTCCTGGATGCGCATGATCTTGGAAACGGCCGCCGCCATCTCCGGTGTGATGCCCGGCGCGACGGCGGCCAGCACGGCTTCGTCGGCGGCGTCGCCCAGCAGCCAGTTGCGGAAGTCGCCCACGGTCAGGTGGGCGATGCGGGCGAAGGCGGCGCGGTCGTGATCGTCGATGATCAGCCGCGTCACCTCGTCCTGCTCATACGGCACCACCATCTGGTTCAGGAACAGCGACAGCGGCAGCTCGGCCAGCGCCATCTGCGCCGCCACCCGCTCCTCGGCGCTGGCCGCCGCCAGCCCCGCCAGGTAGTCGCCGGAACGCGCCGGCGTCGCCTTCGCCATCAAGTCCTTCAGGTCGCGGAACTGATATGTCCTGCTGCCTACCGTATGTGCAAAGCTGCTCATTGCCGTCTCCCGATGCCGCCGGTGGTCTAGAAGTTGCGCGAGGCCGTTACGACCAGGCGCTTTTGTGCCACATTCTTGCCGCTGCCGTCGGCGTTGAAGAAGGTCCACAAGGGCGTGCCATTCTTGCCAGCGTCGCCGCTGTTGTAGGTGCCCGCCGCCGTGAACGCCCAAACGTCGATGGTCTTGGTCACGCCCGCCTTGACGTCGAAGAAATTAAAATCGCTCATGTTGCGCACTTGCTGGCGGCCCGCGTGCAGGTTCAGCACCAGGCCCGGCATCAGTTCGGGATTCCAGTTCACTTCGGCGTAGGCGGTGCCGCGCGTGTTGGCCAGCTTGCCGCTGTCCGGCTGCACCGCGAAGCCGAACCAGTACTCGCTCAGCGCCACCCAGGCGTAGGCGTTGAAAGCGCCAACGTTCACGCCCAGCTTGGCCTCCTGCGTATGGTACTTGATGTTCTTGCCGCCCGCCGCATAGTGCGCGCCGGGATACCAGTAGGTGACCAGGCCGGCGTCGATATTGCTGTCGGCGCTGAGCGGATGACGGTAGCCGCCGTAGACGTCGATCTCCGAACCGCTGCCGTTGTTATAGGCCGCATGCGAAACGCCGGAGCCGAACAGGCCGAGGTAGAAACCGCTGACGTGGGTGAAGTCCAGCGTGGCCTGCGCCGTCGGCTTGGCCTGCGTCTGCGAGATGCCGCGGAAAATATAGTCGGACACCAGCGTCACGTTGCCGGTGTTGGTCCAGTCGGGCGCCGCCGCAGCCGGCGCAGCGTCAGCAGCCAGCGCGCTGCCTGCCGCACAAGCCAGGTATCCGGCCGCGGCCAGCAGGGAGAAAAGAGTCTTGGACATGAGTAGTACTCCGTTGATTATGAGTTAAACGGCATCAAACGCCGCATGCTGCTGACGATTGCCCTTGGTGGCCAGGAAGAAGGCATAGCCGGCGGCCATGAAGCCGACGAACACGCCAAAGATCAGCAAGTTGTAATAGATCATCGTCACCAGGCAAATCAGCGCACCGATCAGCGCAATCGATGGGAACAGCGGATAGAACGGTGCGCGGAAGGGACGCACCATGTTCGGCTCCATGCGGCGCAGCTTGAACAGGCTGAGCATGCTGAGGATGTACATGGTGATGGCGCCAAAGACCGACATGGTGACGATGTTGGCGGTCAGGGTCTGGCCGCCGATCTTGATCAGCTCGTCGCTATAGATGGCAGCGATCCCGATCACGCCGCCCGCAAGGATGGCGCGGTGCGGCGTCTTGAAGCGTGGGTGGATCTTGGCGAAGTAATGCGGCAGGTAAGCCTCGCGGGCCAAGGCAAAGATCTGGCGCGAGTAGCCGAGGATGATGCCGTGGAAGGAAGCGATCAAGCCGAACAGCCCCAGCCACACCAGCATGTGCAGCCAGTTGCTGTGCTCGCCGACGATGATCTTCATCGCCTGCGGCAGCGGATCGTTGATGTTGGCCAGCTTGGTCCAGTCGCCCGCGCCGCCGGCAAACACCATCACACCGATCGCCAGCAGCACCAGCGTAATGATGCCGGCGATGTAGGCGATCGGGATCGAGCGTTTCGGGTCCTTGGCTTCCTCGGCCGCCATGGCCACGCCCTCAATCGCCAGGAAGAACCAGATCGCAAACGGAATCGCCGCGAACATGCCGGGTATCGACGCGATGCTGAAGCTGTCCTGCCCCGACCAGCCGCCCTTGACGAAGTTGGCCACCGAGAAGCCCGGCGACACCACGCCCATAAACACCAGCAATTCAAAGATGGCCAGCAGCGTCATCAGCAACTCGAAGGTCGCCGCCACCTGCACGCCGACGATGTTCAACGTCATGAACACGACGTAGGCGCCGACCGCCGCCGTCTTCGGATCGACGGTGGGGAACTGCACATTCAGGTAGGCGCCGATCGCCAGCGCAATCGCCGGCGGAGCGAACACGAACTCGATCAGGGTGGCCGCGCCGGCCAGGTAGCCGCCGGTCGGGCCGAAGGCGCGCTTGCTGTAGGCGAACGGGCCGCCCGCATGCGGGATCGAGGTGGTCAGCTCGGTGAAGCTGAAAATGAAGGTGGTGTACATCGCCGCGATGAACAGCGCCGTGATGGTAAAGCCCAGCGTCCCCGCCGAGGCCCAGCCATAGCTCCAGCCGAAGTACTCGCCCGAGATCACCAGGCCTACCGCGATGCCCCACAACTGGAAGGTGCCTAGCGACTGTTGCAGCGCCGGTTGCCCGGCCGCCTGTTGTGCATTCATGTGATTCTCCCTAAGGTAAAGCGCGTCTGGTATGGAAGTTGCAGCAGAATCGAGTATAGGAGCGAGCCAAATGCCAGCGTTATCGAAAATCGGCAAACTTGCGAGGGGCTGGCGTCCACGGGAAGAAATAACAACAGTGGGAGAAAAATAATATGCACCAGACTGCGACAGAGTTGTTACACAGTGCGCCAGATTTGCGCACTGTGATGGCGCACGACGCCGACGAATTGGCCAGCAAGCTCACCAACTGGCAACAAAGCTACGACCAGATCAGCGCCGGCCTGTTCCACGGCGCGCTGACCGAACTGCGCCTGCCGCAGCTGCAAGTGTTCCGCGAAAGCCTGAGCCAGTCGGTGCGCCAGTCCTGCCGCGTGTGGCCGGACGCCATCTGGTTCGGCCTGCCCGATCACGGCGCCAGCACCCGCATCAACGGCCGCCAGACCGAGGCCGACTGGATTATGGTGCAGCCCGGCAATGTTGAGTTCGAGCTGGTAACGCCGAGCGCCTACAGCATCTTCGGCATCGTCGCCAGCCGCGAACTGTTGGTTGAGACCGCGCGCCGCTATGGTTGCCAGATCGACTGGCAGCGGGTGCAGTCGGCCGAGCTGTTGCAGGTCGATGCGCAAGCCCAGGCAAAATGCCTGCGCATCCTGTCGCAGCTGTTGCCGGGCGACGGAGACGGCGCGGCGGAAGGTGCGGCGCAATGGCAGGAGCTGGTGTTGTCCACCCTGCTCGACATGCTGGACCACAGCTGCGTGGAGCCGGCGCTGGCGGCCAGCCTGCAACGGCGGCGCCACGTGGTCTCGCTGGCGCGCGAGTACATCATGGCGCACCGCAGCGACTCGATTACCGTGCCGGAGCTGTGCGAACGGGTGCACGTGAGCCGCCGCACGCTGCAATACTGCTTCGAGGACGTGCTGGGCATGAGCCCCATGCTGTACCTGCGCATGGTGCGCCTGAACGGCGTGCGCCGTCAGTTGCAGGACGGCGGCGCCATCGGCGACGTGGCAGGCTCCTGGGGCCTGAGTAACTTCAGCCAGTTTTCCAGCGACTACCGCAAGCTGTTCGGCCACTGCCCGTCGGCGTCGCTGCGGTCGCGGTCAACGCAGCAATCGCTCAGATAAGGCCCAGCGCGCCGGCCAGCGCGCCGGCCGCGATCAGCAGCACCGGATTGATCTTGGTCCGCAGCAGTATCAACGCGGCCAGCACCGTCAGCACATCCGCATGCCAGTTGACGTTGGAGATGCGGGTGAACAGCCATGCGGTGGCGGCCAGGAAGCCTATCGATATCGGCGCGAAGGCATCGCCCAGCGCCTGCGTCAATCGCCCGCCGGCGTGGCGGGCCTGCAAGCGGATCGCGCCCAGTGTCAGCAGCGTCGACGGCCCCAGCACCGCCAGCGTGGTGAAGATCGCGCCCGCCCAGCCGGCGATCAGCCAGCCCACCAGCGAAACAAACAGCAGGTTGGGGCCGGGCGCGGCCTGCGCCATCGCATACGCGGCCGAGAACTGCTCGTTGTTCAGCCACTGCTTGCCCTCGACCACGTAGTGCCCGACCTGCGGCCCCAGCAGCACCACGCCGCCGCCCACCGCCATCAACGACATCGCGGCGATGTGCAGCGACAGTTCGACCACCGGAGATTGCTCGTTCATTTCTTTTCTCCCACCAGGTAAGTCGCGCCGGTGCCCAACGGCGCCAGCACACAGAACACCAGCGCCAGCTGCCATTGCAGCAGACCCAGCCCAATGAAGGCCAGCACCAGCAAGACCGCCTGCAACTGCGTGCGGTGTGCGCGCCAGTCGGCCTTGCCGAACATGGCCTTCGCCATCTTGACGGCGGTGGCAAGGATCAGCCCCGCCGCCACCGCCGCCATGCCGCGTATCGCGTGGCGGAACATCTCGACCTCGCCGAAGCGCTGGTACACCACGCCCAAGGCGATGACCACCAGGAACGGCCCGGCGACCATGCCGGCCAGCGCCGCTAGCGCGCCGCCCGTGCCGGCGTAGCGGTTGCCCACCATCAGCGCGACGTTGCAGATCGTCGGGCCGGGCAGGATCTGGCTGGTGGCGAGATACTTCGCGAACTCCTCGGCCGTGAGCCACTTGTGCTGCTCGACCAGGGCGCGGTAGGCGAACGGCATCACGCCGCCAAAGCCCATCAGCGCCAGCTTGGAGAACACCAGGAAAATTGTTGAGAGCGGCATGATCGTCTCCTTCGGTTTCAATGAGGCGGATTTTCCGCCTCCGCCAAATATAAGTACAATGAATTTATTTAGACCATTCATTCATTTTTCTGATGAAGATAGACATACTCGGCGTGCAGGCTTTTGTCGCGATTGCGGACTTTGGCGGATTCCAGAAAGCGGCGCAGACGCTGCACGTCACACAGACCGCCGTCACGCAACGGCTGCGCAACCTGGAGGACTTCCTCGGGGTGAAACTGATCGAACGCACCACGCGCTCGATCGCGCTGACCAGCATCGGCGAAGACTTCCTGCCGCAGGCGCGGCGCTTGCTGCAGGAGCTGTCGTCCACACTGAACGAGATCCGCGAAACCGGCAAGGCGCAGCGCGGCGACGTGGCGATCGCCTGCGTGCCGACGGTGGGCATACAGTACCTGCCGCAGATCATCCAGGAGTACTCGGCGCGCTTTCCCGGGAACCGCATCAAGATTCTCGACCATGCCTCGTCGCGCGTGGCGGAGGCGGTGCAGCGCAGGGAAGCGGAGTTCGGTATCGGCCTGGGTGGCGGCATGCATCCCGACCTGGTGTCGGCGCCGCTGATGGAGGATCACTTCGTGCTGGTCTGCCGCGACGATCATCCGCTGGCCAAGCGGCGCTCGCTGACGTGGTCGCAGATCCAGCCCTACCCGCTGATCTTCTCGGGCGACGTCAACGGCAACCGCGCGCTGCTCGACAGCTACCTGGGCAGCAAGAGCGCGCAGCTGAACCTGCACTTCCAGTACGACGTGCAGCGCAGCGCGACGGCGGTGGGCCTGGTGGCCTCGGGCATCGCCGCCGCCATCGTGCCCAAGCTGGCGATCGTCAAGGGCAGCTATCCGCGCCTGCGCGCCATCAAGCTGAAGGAGCCGACCATCTCGCGCCAGCTGGTGCTCATCACCCGCAAGGCCGGCCATCTGTCGCCGGCCGCGCAAGCGCTGTACGACATGATCAAGCCAAAATAAGTACGGTTCTCCACGGATTATCGAGCCTCCCCCTTCAGGCTTCGGTATTCCAAATCGCAACTTCGTCTAATTCAGTCTGGTTGGAGCCGAATGTAGCTAATTTAGTCTGAAATTCCCAAGCGATGTCCAAAACGGTCGATGAAGTCCGGTAGCCAAATCTAATTTGGTCGCGTTTTAGCAAGCCAAAGTCTAAAGCGAACCATAATCCCGTTCCGTGGTCCAACTTATAGACCCCGTTCGAAAGGAATCCATCATGGCATACGAAGCGAAACACCAAATATACCTGCCTCTGCTTGATTTTCAGAATCTGGAATACCATTTGATGGCTACACGACCGGGTGTCAAACCCGATGCCTTTGTCACGGAACTGGTTCAGCGATGGTTAAAGATTGAAATGGAGCGGCTCGCGCTGCGCAAGAATGGTCAAGCGATGCGCGGTTTTCAATGGAAGAATATCTTCCTGCCCGACAGAACCAATTTGCGAACCAGCTACCACGACACCATTGAATTCGCCAAAGTAGTCGGTGATCGCATCCTGACCGACGATGGCGAGTCCATCATCCCTCGCTGTTCGCCAATCGCCATGCAAAGGGGCGCAACGCGTGGCGCTTTGTTTGGCTGCGCTTTCCCGGCGATGACTACTGGATCCGTGCCGACAGTTACAGGGCGCGCTTTGCCGAGCAACTACAAAGACGTGCAGTACGCGATGTTGATACATCCAGGTCGGTCTAAGCCGTCATGAGGGAGAGTCTAATTCGGTCTTGGGGTTGCTTTGCGAAGACGATTCCGGTCTAGTGAATTTGGCATTCCGGCGATTTCAGTCTAGAAAACTCGCCCCCCCGGAGATTTTGGACGCCACTAGACTGAATCGGCGCGATTTTGATCGAATTAGACTTTACTGCCGAAAGGAATACCCAAACCTCCGGATCCGAGTTTGCTTCCCGCAAATCCGCGAAGAACAATAAAAAAAATCCCTCCCCTGCACTGAACGCTGTCTTGAGCGCGTCCAGGCTGGAGAGGGATTTTTGAGAAGCTGGCGACGCTTACACTACAGCGCCATCGGTTTCGTCTTTTTCCTTGATGGGCTTGATCAGGTCTTCACGCTTCACGCCCAGCCACATGGCCACAGCGGCGGCCACGAACACCGACGAGTAAATACCGAAGCAAATACCGATGGTCAGCGCGACGGCGAAGTAGTGCAGCGTAGGACCGCCCAGGAACAGCATCGACAGCACCATCATCTGCGTGCAGCCGTGGGTGATGATGGTGCGCGAGATGGTCGAGGTGATCGCGTTGTCGATCACTTCATGCACCGACGACTTGCGCTGCTTGCGGAAGTTTTCACGGATACGGTCGAAGATAACCACCGACTCGTTGACCGAGTAACCCAGCACCGCCAGCACCGCCGCCAGCACCGTCAGCGAGAACTCCCAGTGGAAGAAGGCGAAGAAGCCGAGAATGATGACCACGTCGTGCAAGTTGGCGACGATCGCCGCCACCGCGAACTTCCATTCGAAGCGCACGGCCAGGTAGATCATCACGCCGATGATCACCATCACCAGTGCGTTCAAGCCGTTCTGCGCCAGCTCGTCGCCCACCTGCGGGCCGACGAATTCGACTTTTTGCAGCGATACCGCTTCGTTGCCGGCGCTGTCCATGCAAGCGGATTTGACCACATGCTCGCCCTTGGCGCTGACGGCGTCGACCTGCTTGGGCGTACCCTGCTCGGCCGCGCACAGCGTGGTGAACACCAGCTGCGACGCATCCTTGGAGCTGACGTTCTTCACCACCGGCAGGCGCAGCATGACGTCATGCGCGGTGCCGAAGCCGGTCACTTCCGGCTGCTCGTAGCCGATCTTTTCCAGCGAGTGACGGATCTGCTCCAGCTTTGCAGGCTGCTGGTACTTCAGTTCCATCACGGTGCCGCCGGTGAACTCCACCGAGAAGTTCAGCGGACGGGTGATCAGGAAGAACACGGCCGCGACGAAGGTCAACGCCGAAATGGCGTTGAACACCAGCGCGTGGCGCATGAACGGTATGTCTTTTTTGATGCGGAAAAATTCCATGTGAACCCCTGAGTTATTTCAGACCCGGTACCCAAACGGTACCGATGGCGAGCGATTGCAGCTTCTTCTTGCGGCCGTACCAGAGGTTGACCACACCGCGCGAGATGAACACGGCGGAGAACATCGAGGTCAAGATACCCAGGCAGTGCACCACGGCGAAGCCGCGGATCGGACCGGAACCGAACACCCACAGTGCGATACCGACGATCAGCGTGGTCACGTTGGAGTCGATAATGGTGGCCCATGCGCGGTCGAAGCCGGCGGCGATGGCCGCCTGCGGCGTGGCGCCGGAACGCAGCTCCTCGCGGATACGCTCGTTGATCAGCACGTTGGCGTCAATCGCCATACCCAGCGCCAGCGCGATAGCGGCGATACCCGGCAGGGTCAGGGTCGCCTGCATCAGCGACAGCAAGGCCAGCAGCAGCAACAGGTTGCAGGCCAGGGCCAGCACGCTGAAGAAGCCGAACATCATGTAGTAGACCATCATGAAGATGGCGATGGCGGCGAAGCCGTACATCGTCGAATGCAGACCCTTGTTGATGTTCTCGGCGCCCAGCTGCGGGCCGATGGTGCGTTCTTCGATCACGTCCATTGGTGCGGACAGCGCGCCGGAGCGCAGCAGCAGCGCCAGCTCGGCGGAGTTCTCCGCGTTGCCCATGCCGGTGATCTGGAAGCTGCTGCCGAATTCACTCTGGATGGTGGCGACCGACAGCACTTCCGGCTTGCCCTTCTCGAACAGCACGATGGCCATGCGCTTGCCGACGTTGTCCCGGGTCAGGTCGCGCATCTTGCGGCCGCCGTCGCCGTTCAGCGTGATGCTGACGGCAGGCTGCTGGTTCTGGTCATAGGTGGCGGTGGCGCTGGAGATGGAGTCGCCGGTGATGACGACGTCCTTGCTCAGCACGACCGGCACATTGCGGCCGACGGTGAACAGCTCGGAGTTGAACGGAATCGCCGACGTCAGCTCGGTGCCCGGCGTGATCGAGTTATCGGTCATGCGCACTTCCAGCGTCGCGGTGCGGCCGATCACGGCGCGCGCGCGCGCCACGTCCTGCACGCCAGGCAGCTGGACCACGATGCGGTCAGGGCCTTGCTGCTGGATGATAGGTTCGGCCACGCCCAGCTCATTCACACGCTTGGACAGCGTCGAGATGTTCTGCTTGACGCCGTCGTCGATGGTTTGCTTGAGCGCGACCGGCTTCAGCGAGACGGTGGTTTTCAGCGCATCGCCCTCGCCGGAATCGACCAGCAGCAGGTCGGTCATCAGGCCTTGCAGCACGTCCTTGGCCTTCTGGCGGGTGGCGTCGTCGCGGAATTTGATTTCGATGGTGTCGCCGACGCGGTCGATGCCGGCGTGGCGCACGTTCTTGTCGCGCAGCGAGGTGCGGGCCAGGGCCTGGATGCCTTGCACGCGCTTGGCCAGCACCGCCTTGGTATCGACCTGCATCAGGAAGTGCACGCCACCACGCAAGTCGAGGCCGAGGTACATCGGCAGCGCATGCAGGGCCTGCATCCATTTCGGCGTGTCTTTTTGCAGGTTCAGCGCGACCAGGTAGGTCGGATCGGCCGGATCGGCGTTCAGGCCCTTTTCCAGCACCGACTTGGCGCGGAACTGGGTGTCCGGATCGGCGAAGCGGGCGCGCACGGACGCGTAGGTGCCGGTGCCGTCGAAGGCGATGCCGTTGTAGGCGATGCCGGCGCCCTTGAGCACCTCTTCCACCTTGGCGCCCATGTCGGACGACATCTTGACGGTCGATTTGCCGCTCGTGACCTGGACCGCAGGCGATTCGCCGTAGTAGTTGGGCGCGGTGTACAGCGCGCCCAGCAGAATGGCGACTACGATCAGTATGTATTTCCAGAGAGGATAGCGATTCATATTGTTCAACGTTCAGTGTTAGGCGTCGGATGCAATAAGGCCCGCGTTACGCGGGCCGAGGCCAAGGCCGAGGCTGATTACAGCGCCTTCAGCGTGCCCTTAGGCAGCAGCATGGTGATGGAATTCTTTTGCAACGTCATTTCGGCGCCGCTGGAGATTTCGATGGTCACGTACAGGTCGGTCACCTTGGAGACCTTGCCCAGCACGCCGCCGGCGGTCACGACTTCGTCGCCCTTGGCCAGTGCTTCCATCATGGCCTTCTGTTCTTTCGCGCGCTTCTGCTGAGGACGGATCATCAGGAAGTACATCGCGACAAACATCAGGATCAGCGGCAGGAAGCTGGTGAGGTTACCGCCCAGGCCGAGTGCGTCGAGTGGGGAAGCCGATTGGGCATAAGCGTTGGAAATGAACACAGGTGACTCCGATAATAGTTTGAAAAAATAGCGCTGTATTCTAGCACTGGCCGGAAGGCGCTAGGTCTTCCGGCTATGTGGGTGGCATAAATCTTTTTACAAGACTTGCAACACTTTTAGTTAAATCAGATGCCGCGGGCCCGGTCGGCATGGAATTGCAGGGTCCAGGCGTGGAAACGGTCCTCGTCCAGCGCCTCGCGCATCTGGCGCATGATATCCAGATAGTAGTGCAGGTTGTGGATGGTGTTCAGGCGCGCGCCGAGGATTTCCTGGGTGCGGTTCAGGTGATGCAGATAGGCGCGCGAGAAGTTGCGGCAAGCATAGCAGGAGCAGGTGCTGTCCAGCGGTTCCTTGTCTTCCTTGTAACGGGCGTTCTTGATTTTCACATCGCCGTAGCGGGTGAAGATCCAGCCGTTGCGGGCGTTACGGGTAGGCATCACGCAGTCGAACATGTCGACACCGTTGGAAACGCCGTTGACCAGGTCTTCCGGCGTGCCCACGCCCATCAGGTAGTGCGGCTTGTTGGCCGGCATTTTCGGACCGACGTGGGCCAGGATGCGCATCATGTCTTCCTTCGGCTCGCCGACCGACAGGCCGCCGATGGCCAGGCCGGGGAAGTCGATCTCTTCCAGCTTGGCCAGCGATTCGTCGCGCAGGTTCTCGAACATGCCGCCCTGGACGATGCCGAACAGCGCGTTCGGGTTCTCGCCACGGTTGAACTCATCCATCGATCGTTGCGCCCAACGCAAGGACATACGCATTGACTTTGCCGCCTCATCAAGAGTGGCCGGGCGATTGTCGATTTCATAAGGGGTGCATTCGTCGAACTGCATGACGATGTCGGAGTTCAGCACGCGCTGGATCTGCATCGACACTTCCGGCGACAGGAACAGCTTGTCGCCGTTGATCGGCGAGTTGAAGTGGACGCCCTCTTCCGTGATCTTGCGCATCGCGCCCAGCGAAAACACCTGGAAACCGCCGGAATCGGTCAGGATAGGCTTGTCCCAGCCCATGAAGTCGTGCAGGCCGCCGAACTTGGCCATGACGTCATTGCCCGGGCGCAGCCACAGGTGGAAGGTGTTGCCCAGGATAATCTGGGCGTCGATTTCCTTCAGTTCCAGCGGCGACATCGCCTTGACCGAGCCGTAGGTGCCGACCGGCATGAAGATCGGGGTCTGGACCACGCCGTGGTTCAGTTTGACTTCGCCGCGGCGGGCCTTGGTCAGGCCGCTGCTGTCGGTCTTGTGCAGTGTAAATTCCAACATTATTCATTCCTTATTGTTACCTCCTGTCATTCCCGCGAAAGCGGGAATCCATAGTCAGCATGGGTTCCCGCTTTCGCGGGAACGACGGGCGGCGGGTGTTAAGCGCGTTCCTGCGTCGTCAGCAGCATGGCGTCGCCATAGCTGAAGAAACGGTATTCATTAGCGATCGCATGAGCGTAGGCCTTGCGGATTTCTTCAAAACCGGCGAAGGCCGACACCAGCATCAGCAGGGTCGACTTCGGCAGGTGGAAATTGGTGATCAGGCGGGTGACCGTCTTGAACTGGTAGCCCGGCGTGATGAACAGCGCGGTATCGGCGCTGCCCGCTTCCAGCTGGCCGCTCTGCGAGGCCGACTCCAGCGCGCGCAGGCTGGTGGTGCCGACCGCCACCACATCGCGGCCGGCGGCGCGGGTGGCGCGCACGGCGTCCACGGTTTCCTGCGGCATGGTGTACCACTCGGTGTGCATCTTGTGCTCGGCCAGCACCTCGGCGCGCACCGGCTGGAAGGTGCCGGCGCCCACGTGCAGCGTGACGTAGGCGAAGTTGACGCCCTTGGCCTTGAGCTCGGCCAGCAGCTTCTCGTCGAAGTGCAGGCCGGCGGTCGGCGCGGCCACGGCGCCCGGCACCTTGTTGAACACCGTCTGGTAGCGGGTTTCATCGAACGAGTCGGCATCGTGCTCGATGTAGGGCGGCAGCGGCAGGCGGCCGTGGGCCTCGATCAGCTCGAACACGTCGGCGTCGAAATGCAGGGTGTAGAACTCGCCGGCGCGCTCGCCGACGGTGACGTCGAAGGCGTTGGCCAGGCGGATCTTGACGCCGGGGCCGGGCGACTTGGACGCGCGCACCTGGGCCAGCACGGTGCGGCTGTCGAGCACGCGTTCGACCAGCGCCTCGATCTTGCCGCCGCTCTCCTTGACGCCGAAGAAGCGCGCCTTCAGCACGCGGGTATCGTTCATCACCAGCAGGTCGCCCGCCTGCAGCTGGCCGACGATATCGGCGAACTGGCGGTCGATAATCTGCTCACCGTCCAGGTGCAACAGGCGGGAAGCGCTGCGGTCTGGCAGCGGGAATTGCGCAATACGCTCTTGCGGCAAGTTAAAATCGAAATCGGAAAGCGAGTACATTTGCGGACTTCTGGAAACTGTTGAAGAAAATTCGGATAGGCCCGAAGGCGGTGCAAGTCGTACAATACCGGCGTTGCTTTGCTGCGGCCAACCCTCTATTTTACGCTAGTGCCCGAAAAACGCTCCAATATGCCTGTTTCAACCGCCAAAACCGTCAAGAAGACAGTCAGCCCGGAAGCCAAGCTGGCCAAGCTGGGCCTGCACACCGATATGGACCTGGTGCTGCACCTGCCCATGCGCTACGAGGACGAGACCCAGGTTATCACCATCGAAGAAGCCCGTTTGCACGGCGGCGAGACCTCGCAGGTCGAGGGGCTGGTGGTCAAGAATGAAATCACCTACAAGCCGCGCAAGCAGCTGCTGGTGCATATCGCCGACGAGACGGGCGATTTGCAGCTGCGCTTCATGAACTTCTACGGCAGCCAGGTCAAGCAGCTGGCAGAGGGCACACGGGTGCGCGCGCGCGGGGAGCTGAAACACGGCTTCTTCGGCGCCGAGATGGTGCATCCGGCCTACAAGGTGGTCAACGAAGGCGCGCCGCTGCCGACATCCCTGACGCCGGTGTATCCGTCGGGCGAAGGCCTGTCCCAGCCGATACTGCGGCGCGCCATCGGCGACGCGATGAAGCGGGTCGACTGGACCGATACGCTGCCGGAGCCGCTGCGCGCACAGATGCAGCTGTCCGACTTCGAACCGGCGGTGCGGCTGCTGCACTATCCGCCGCAGCAAGTGGACGAGCACGCGCTGCTGGACCGCTCGCATCCGGCGTGGACACGCATGAAGTTCGACGAACTGCTGGCGCAGCAGCTATCGCTTAAGCGCGCGCAGCGTGCGCGCCGCTCCAAGGGCGCGGCGGCGCTGAAGGTGATCGGTGCGCTGTCCGACAGTTTCCAGGCCGCGCTGCCGTTCAAGCTGACCGGCGCGCAGCAGCGCGTGCTGAACGAAATCCGCGCCGACCTGCGCCATCCATATCCGATGCAGCGGCTGTTGCAGGGCGACGTCGGCAGCGGCAAGACGGTGGTGTCGGCGCTGGCCGCCGCGCAGGCGATCGACAGCGGCTACCAGGCTGCGCTGATGGCGCCGACCGAAATCCTCGCCGACCAGCACTTCCGCAAGATCGCCGCGTGGATGGAGCCTTTGGGCGTCAAGGTCGCATGGCTGACGGGCAGTCTGAAGAAGAAGGAAAAGCTGGCCGCGTATGCGCTGATCGAATCGGGCGAGGCGCAGCTGGTGATCGGCACGCACGCGCTGATCCAGGAGGCGGTCAACTTCGCCAACCTGGGGCTGGTGATCGTCGACGAGCAGCACCGCTTCGGCGTGGGCCAGCGCCTGACCTTGCGCAACAAGGGTGTCGAGGGCGCGGTGCCGCACCAACTGATGATGTCGGCCACGCCGATCCCGCGCACGCTGGCGATGACCTACTACGCCGACCTGGAAGTATCGGTGATCGACGAGCTGCCGCCTGGCCGCAGTCCGATCATCACGCGCGCCATCGACCAGAACCGGCGCGATGAAGTGATCGAACGTGTGCATGCGGCGGCGCTGGAAGGACGGCAGATCTACTGGGTCTGTCCGCTGATCGAGGAATCGGAGGCGCTGCAACTGCAAACCGCGACGGACACGCACGCGCTGCTGGCCGAAGCGCTGCCGGACCTGAACGTAGGGCTGGTACACGGCCGTCTCAAACAGGCAGAGAAGCAATCGGTCATGGACGCCTTCACAGCCAACGAAATGCAGGTGCTGGTCGCCACCACGGTGATCGAAGTGGGCGTGGACGTGCCGAATGCGTCGCTGATGGTGATCGAGCATGCGGAGCGTTTCGGCCTGTCGCAGCTGCACCAGTTGCGCGGGCGAGTGGGACGTGGTTCGGCGGCGTCGGTCTGCCTGCTGCTGTACCAAAGCCCGCTGGGAGGCATCGCCAAGCAGCGCCTGATGACGATGCGCGAAACCACCGACGGCTTCGAGATCGCCCGCCGCGACCTGGAGATCCGGGGTCCCGGAGAATTCCTCGGCGCCCGCCAGTCCGGCCAGGCGATGCTGCGCTTCGCCGACCTGGAGACGGACGGCTGGCTGGTAGACCAGGCGCGCGACGTCGCCCACGACCTGCTGCACGCCAACACCCCCGAAAAAGCCGCCACCGTCGAAGCCCACCTGGCCCGCTGGCTAGGCGGCCGCGAAGAGTTCCTCAAAGTCTAGCTGGGGTCAAGTCTGACATTCGGACACGGCCTCTGCCGTAGCGGCCGCTACGGCAGAGGCCGTGTCCGAATGTCAGACTTGACCCCGATGTTAAAAGCACAGGTAGAAGCGGTTGGCGAGGTCCAGCAGGAAGTCTGGCGTCAGGTAGGCCATGAATACCAGCGCCAGCACCAGGACGCCGGCCGCGCGCAGCAGCCAGGTTTTCATTGCTAGGCCGCCTTCAGGACGCCGCGCTCGATCGCACGCTCGTTGATCGGCAGGTTGACCAGGCCGGCCATGATGCTCAACCCAATCGCGATGCCCCAGACGATGTCGTAGCTGCCCAGCTTCGCGAACAGGTAGCCGGCCAGCCAAACGCCGATGAAACTGCCCACCTGGTGCGAGAAGAACACCACGCCCGCCAGCATCGACATGTGCTTGACGCCGAAGATGCCGGCGATGATGCCGTTCGTCAGCGGCACCGTCGACAGCCAGATGAATCCTATCGCCGCCGCAAACACATACACCGAGTAAGGCGTCAACGGCGCCAGCAGGAACATGCCGATGACGACCGCGCGCGTGAAGTAGATCGACGACAGCAGGTAGCGCTTGGGGAAGCGCCCACCCAGCTTGCCCGCATAGTACGAGCCGAAGATGTTGAACAAGCCGATCAGCGCCAGCGCCATCACCGCCACGCCCGGACTGGCGATGCCTTTGTCCTTCAGGTACGCCGGCATGTGCACGCCGATGAACACCAGCTGGAAGCCGCACACAAAATACCCCGCCACCAGCAACAGGAAGGAGCGGTTGCCCACCGCCTCGCTCATCGCCTCGCGCACGCTTTGCTGCGGACCGCCGCCATGCGCCACCGCCGGCTCGCGCAGATGGAAGGCCATCGGTATCATCAGCGCCACCACCAACCCGGCCAGCAGGTAGAAGGCGTTCTGCCAACCCACTACGGAAATGAGCTGCTGCTCCACCGGCATCATCAAGAACTGGCCGAAGGAACTGGCCGCGCCGGAGATGCCGAACGCCCAGGAACGCTTCTCCACCGGCGCCACGCGTCCGATGATGCCGCTGACCGCGCCGAACGCGGTACACGCCAGCCCCAGGCCGATGAACACGCCCGAGCCAATCACGAATAAAGTGGGGTCCTTCACCAGCGCCATCCACACCAGCCCCGCCATGTAGCTGACCGCGCCCACCAGCACCACGCGCATGGTGCCGAAGCGATCCGCCGCCATGCCGGCGAACGCTCCGAACGCGCCCCACAACAGATTCTGCAAGGCCAGCGCCAGCGAATAGGTTTCACGCGTCCAGCCGTTGGCTTGCGAGATGGGCTGCATCCAGAAGCCGAAGCCGTGGCGCACGCCCATCGCCAGCGTCAGGACGACACCGCTGGCCAGCAGGACGGTTCTAAGGGAAGGAGCGCGGGTGGCGACGAACATGATAGGTTCCTGATTGTGGAAACGACATCTGTCGATTCTAACCAGTTCCCGCCGCCCGCGCTTGAAGGCCTTAGTTATCGAAGGTGTATTTCAGGCCGATCTGCGCGCGGATGTCGTCCAGCGTGCCCATGATGGACAGCGTTTCCTCGTGCGGCATCACCGGGCTTTCGATCAGCCCCGCGCGGATGCAACGCCCCACTTCCTGCGCTTCATGCGTGTAGCCGTTGCCGCTGCGCGGCAGGTTGATGGTGCGCTCGCTGCGCGAGGCGCCGTCCACCAGCGTGACGCTGATGGTCTCGGTGTTGTGGAAGCGGTCGTGCAGGCGCACGAAACCCTTGGTGCCGGAGATGGTCAGCTCGGTCGGCGTGCGCGAACGCAGGCTGCACGCGCACGACGATACGCCGCCATCCTTGTGCATCAGCGTGAACGCGGTCTGCATGTCGACGCCGGTGGCGCCCATCTCCGCCTGCGCCTTCACGCCGGTCACCGGACCGAGGAAGAACGACGCCATCGACAAGGGATAGATGCCCAGGTCCAGCAGCGCGCCTCCGCCCAGCTCCGGCGCGAACAGCCGGTGCTCCGGCCCCGCGTCCGCGGTAAAACCGAAGTCCGCGCTGACGTTGGCCGGCACGCCGATCTCGCCGCTGTCGACGATGCGCTTGGCCTCCACCACGGCCGGCATGAAGCGGGTCCACATCGCCTCCATGACGAACAGCTTTTTCTGACGCGCCAGGTTGATGATGTCCCCGGCCTGGCGACGGTTCATGGTGAACGACTTCTCCACCAGCACGCCCTTGCCGCCGTTAAGGCACATCAGCGCGTTCTCGTGGTGCATCGGGTGCGGCGTGCCGATGTAGATGACATCGACCTCGGGATCGTCCGCCAGCGCCTGATAGCTGCCGTGGTAGCGCTCCGCACCATATTCGACACCGAACGTGGTAGCGCTATCTACACTGCGCGAAGCAACGGCGGCCAGCTTGGCGCCGGGCGTGTCCTGCAAGGCGATGGCGAAAGCCTTGGCGATCTTGCCGGTGCCGAGTATTCCCCAGCGAATTACCTGCGTCATGACGTGCTCTTTCTGCCGCGTCGGCGGCGAAGTCGGTTAAAAATCTATTTTACCGCTGGTGCGCGTTTGGGGCGGAATACCGTTGCGTCATTGTAGAAAGCGTCGTCCTGGTCCGGCCACCAGCCCGGCACGCCCAGCGCCTGCATCGGCGTGAAGTCGGCGGTGCTCAGGCCATGCCCGGCCAGGTCCTGCGCCACCGTTGCGTCGACCCAGTGGCGGCGGGCGTCGTGCTCCATGCCGAAGAAGTCGTCGCCGGCCACCACCACCCGGGTGTGGGCGGTGATCGCCTTGCGCGGCGCGACCAGCTTCTCCATCAACGCGTGGCCGAACAGCCATACCTGCGCGTCCGGCCCGAAGCTGGCGCGCTGTTCGATGAAGGCGGCACGCCATCGATGGTCGCGCAGCGCGGCCGTCAGCGCATGGCCGGCGGCGCAGTCGCGCACCACCAGCAAGGCGGCGTTTTCGTCGAAGATGGTGGCGCCGTCACGCGCGGGGCCGCGCGATTTGCCGACGCCGTCCAGCGCGATCTGCGCCGCCTGCAAGGCGTTCAGCTGCACTTTAATGCGCGGGAAGCTAAGCCATACAAGGCCGTTGAAGAAGTCGTGCAGATTGTCGCGCGTGGGCACGCCGCCGGTGGCGCCGATGAAGGCTTCGTAGGCTGTGCCGTCAGGCAGAGACTCCTGCGGCACGAAGGCGATCGGCAGGCCCAGATGATTGCGCAAGCCCAGTGCCGCGGCTTGCGCGTTGAACGTGTCCATGAAGGGCACGTCCGCTGAAAGCTGGCCGGCCGCCATGCGGACCGAGTCGTACCAAGGACGCGACCAGTCTATCGCTTGCAGCACCGCTTATACCATTTTCCAGTTGATGGTTTCGCCTGCGTTGAGCGGCACCACCAGCTGGTCCGCCAGCGGCAGGGTTTCCGGCAGGGTCCACTGCTCGCGCTTGAGCGTGATGGTGTCGGTGTTGCGCGGCAGGTTGTAGAAAGCCGGGCCGTTGAAGCTGGCGAAGGCCTCCAGCTTGTCCAGCGCGCCGGCGCGCTCGAAGGCTTCAGCATACAGCTCCATCGCGTGCAGCGCGGTGTAGCAACCGGCGCAGCCGCAGGCGGCTTCCTTGGCGCCCTGCGCGTGCGGCGCGGAATCGGTGCCGAGGAAGAAACGCTCGTCGCCGCTGGTGGCGGCGGTGACCAGCGCCAGGCGGTGTTCTTCGCGCTTCAGTACCGGCAGGCAGTAGTAGTGAGGACGGATGCCGCCCTTGAAGATGTCGTTGCGGTTGTACAGCAGGTGATGCGCGGTGATGGTCGCGGCGATCGGGCCTTCCGCTTCCGCCACGTACTGCGCGGCGTGCTTGGTGGTGATGTGTTCGAAGACGATGTTCAGCGCCGGGAAGTCGCGGCGCAGCGGGCGCATCACGCGCTCGATGAAGACGGCTTCGCGGTCGAACAGGTCGATGTCCTGGTCGGTGACTTCACCGTGGACCAGGAAGGGCATGCCCACTTCCTGCATCATCTCCAGCGTCTTGTAGCAGTTGGACAGGTCGGTCACGCCGGCGTCCGAGTTGGTGGTGGCGCCGGCCGGATACAGCTTGACCGCGTGGACGATGCCGCTTTCCTGCGCGCGCAGGATCTCGTCCGGCGGCGTGTTGTTGGTCAGGTAAAGCGTCATCAGCGGCTCAAATCGGGTCGCCGCACCGTTCATGCCCGCCGGCAGAGCCGCCATGATGCGGTTGCGATAAGCCTCTGCTGCTGCGGTGGTGGTCACCGGCGGTTTCAGGTTGGGCATCACGATGGCGCGGCCGAACTGGCGCGCGCTATGCGGCAGCACGCTGGCCAGGGTGGCGCCGTCGCGCAGGTGCAAATGCCAGTCGTCGGGACGGGTGATGGTGATGCTGTCTGGGGTGTGTTCGAAGTCGGACATGGCGGCGGCTTTCAGGCTATCAATGGCGAATACCGCCATTTTACCTCCTTGCGCCGCCATGGTCAGCCGCCGTCAGAAGCGTATCACCGTCTTCCCTGCGCCGTGGCCGGTTTTGTTGCGCTCGATCGCGGCGGCGGCCTGCTCCGTCGTGACCACCTCCGATACCACCACGGTCAACTCGCCGTTCGCCACCTGCGCCGCGATCCGCGCCAGCAGCGCGCCATCGGGATGCATCGTGTTCCAGCTGCCGCGACGGCCGTCCGGCACGCGTTGGGCGATGTCCGGCGCGGCGATGCTGACAATGCGGCCTTGCGGTGACAGCATTTGCCACGAGCGGTCCAGCGTCTCGCCGCCCACCAGATCGAACACCAGGTCGACATTCTTCGCCACCTCCTCGAAGCGCGTGGTTTTGTAGTCGATGACTTCATCGGCGCCAAGGCTGCGCAGCAGATCGGCGTTGCGGCCTTGCGCGGTGACCAGCACGCGGGCACCGGCCTGCTTGGCAAACTGCACCGCATAGCTGCCGACGCCACCAGCGGCGCCATGGATCAACACCGTCTCGCCACGTTGCAGCTGGCCCGCTTCAAACAGCGACTGCCATGCCGTCATCGCGGCGACCGGAATGGCCGCGGCGGTGGCATCTTCTATCGTCGCGGGCGTCGGCGCCAGCTTCGATGCGGCCACCACCACGTAATCGGCGTAGGCTCCCAGACCGCTCAGCGGCCCGAAAACCCGGTCGCCGACCAGGTAGCCTTCCACGCCATCGCCAACCGCCACCACCTTGCCGGCCAATTCCAGCCCAAGTGTGGCCGGTAGCGGCAGCTGGAAGACATCCTTGACGAGCCCATCGCGGATTTTCCAATCGAGGCCGTTGACGCCGGCGGCGGCAACCCGCACCAGCACTTCGCCCGGCCCCGGCTGAGGCATCGGCACTTCATCCCACTGCATCACTTCCACGCCGCCGTAGCCGTGGATGCGCAACGCGCGGTTGGACGCGGCTTCAGCCAGCGCCGGATAATCGATATAACCCTGGGCACCGGGCGCATAGAACAGCGCTTGATTCGGCGTGTTGAGCGACGCATTCAACTCAAAACGGCGCGGCAGGTCCGGGTTGGCGAGGAAGGCGCTGCCGTAGGCCACGGCGTCGGCCTCGCCGTCCGCGACGCGCTGCTCGCCGGATTCGCGGGTCTGACCGCCGCCCAGGATGTAGGCGCCTTTGAACAGGGGCCGCAACACGCCGTGATAGTCATACTCCGCCTTGAACTTGGCCACATGCAGATAGGCCAGGCCCAGCGGCGCGAGCTGGCGCACCAGGTAGGTGTAGGTTTCCACCGGCGTGTCGTCCTTGATGTCGTTGAAGCCCATCTCCGGCGAGATCTTGATGCCGACACGGTCGCTGCCCGCTTCCGCGATCATCGCGTCGAGCACCTCCAGGATGAAGCGAGCGCGATTGGGAAGCGAACCACCATACTGGTCGCCGCGCTGATTGCTGCCCGACGACAGGAACTGCTCCGGCAGGTAACCCGATGCCGCATGCAGCTCCACGCCATCGAAGCCCGCTTCCAGAGCGCGCCGCGTCGCCAGGCGGTATTCCGCCACGATATTCGCCACTTCGGAAGTCTCCAGCGCACGCGGCGTGACGAAATCGGCCATGCCGTTGGCAGTGAACGACTGCCCCGCAGGCTTGATGGCGGAAGGCGCCACCGGCAGCGCGCCGCCAGGCAGCATGCTCGGATGCGAGATGCGGCCGGTGTGCATCAACTGCATGAAGATGCGGCCACCTTCGGCATGCACCGCCTGCGCCACCTTCCTCCATGCGGCCACCTGTTCGTCGCTGTAGATGCCCGGCGTGCGCACATAACCCTTGCCCATCGCGCTGGGGAACACGCCTTCGGTGACGATCAGGCCTGCCGTGGCGCGCTGGCGGTAATAGATAACGGCCAGTTCGGACTGCACGCCGTCCGCATCGTTGGCGCGCGAGCGGGTCATGGGCGCCATGATCATGCGGTTGCGCAGGGTGTAACGGCCGATTTGCACTGCTGTCGATAAGGTGTTCATGAGAAGCCTCGCTAGGTGAGTGAATGTGCAGCCATCATGCATTGATTCATCCATGGGATAAATAGCTTAAAATGAAATCACTGATCCACTGATGGAGCAATCAAGATGTCACTCTTATCGAGCATGGAATTGTTCGTGGCGGTCGCCAACGCCAGAGGGTTCAGGCGCGCGGCCGAGACGCTGGACATGCCCAACTCCACACTGTCGCGGCGCATCTCGGAACTGGAAAAAGAAATCGGCGTGCGCCTGTTCCACCGCTCCACCCGCAAGGTCGAGCTGACCGAAGCCGGCCAGGCCTACTTCCGCCGCTGCGAAAGCATCGTCGCCGAGGCGCGCATCGCGCACGAATCGCTGCAGGAGCTGGCCGAGCGCCCCAGCGGCACGCTGCGGGTATCGATGCCGGTGGACCTGGCGATCTCCTATCTGGCGCCGTCGCTGAAGGCTTTCGGCGAACAATACCCGGCCATCGATTTTGAAATGGACCTGACGCCGCGCCGCGTCGACCTGGTGACCGATGGTTTCGATTGCGCGATCCGCATGGGCACACCACCACCGACGCCGTCCACGCTGATCGCCAGGCAGGTCGGCCTGCTGCCGCGCTACCTGTATGCGTCGCCGGCTTATCTGCGCGGCGCACCGCCGCTGAAGCATCCCGACGACCTGGCGAACCACCAGTGCATGATCCAGGGCCGCAGCGGAGGCAAGGCGCAATGGACGCTGTCCTCGCGCAAGAACAGCGTGACCGTCGACGTCAGCGGCCGGTACGCCGCCAACAACGTCAGCATGTGCAAGAAGATGGCGTCATTGGGCATGGGCATAGCGGTTTCCGCCGGTCCCGAGACGCGGGAAGAACTGGAGCGCGGCCAGTTGCAGCGGGTGCTGCCTGAATGGGACTTCGCGCCGATCCCCGTGTACGCAATCATCGAATCGCGCCTGATCCCGTCGCGGGTAAGGTTGTTCATCGATTTCGTGCAGGCCAGCCTGAGGGGCTACTCCGCGCCCCTGTAGGCGCGGAGCCTGTGCTTACCGGGCGGCGCCCGCCAGAGGTTTGAGAATGTTCATTAGTGAATAATTTGCGCAAGAAAATCGCGGGCCCGTTCCGAGCGGGGCGCGCCGAAGAATTCATCCTTGCTGCAATCTTCCAGGATGCGGCCTTTGTCCATGAACACCACGCGGTTGGCCACTTTGCGGGCGAAGCCCATTTCGTGGGTGACCACCATCATGGTCATGCCTTCCTGCGCCAGGCCGACCATCACGTCCAGCACTTCGTTGATCATTTCCGGGTCCAGCGCGGAAGTGGGCTCGTCGAACAGCATGGCGATCGGGTCCATCGACAGCGCACGGGCGATGGCCACCCGCTGCTGCTGGCCGCCGGACAGCTGGCTGGGGAACTTGTCCTGCTGCGCCCGCAGGCCGACCCGGTCCAGGTACTTCAGGCCGCGCGCGCTGGCTTCCTCCACGCTGCGGCCCAGCACCTTGACCTGGGCCAGGTTCAGGTTGTCGCGCACCGATAAATGGGGGAACAGCTCGAAATTCTGGAAAACCATGCCGATACGGGCCCGCAAGGCCGGCAAATCGGTGTTTTTGTCGCCGACGGCGACGCCATCGACGGTAATTTTCCCCTGCTGGAACGGTTCCAGCCCGTTGACGGTCTTGATCAGCGTCGACTTGCCGGAGCCGGAAGGCCCGCAAATGACCATCACATCGCCCTTTTCCACCCGGGTGCTGCACTCCCCCAGCACCTGAAACTGGCCATACCATTTACTGACGTTGTTGATTTCAATCATATGTACGCTGAAATAAAAACCCGGTCCGAACCCGCATGGGTGCGGCTCTACATGCGCTTGACAGCGCCTCTGCCCACAAGGATACTGCGGAACTTGCCCATAGTTTCATCAGCCGGACCATAATATACCGGATGCAGCCAATGCAGAACCACAGCAGCGGCGGACACCCCGCCCTCTGCGCAGGCCCAGAGAGACACTACCACAGGAAGCTCATAACATGCATAAACAAAGCCGATTGACCACCTACATCCTCGTCGGACTGGCGCTGGGTATCTTTGCCGGATACCTGGCCAATGCCAACCTGGCCAAGCCGGGGGAATTTGCCGACTACATGTCGCTGATCACCACGCTGTTCCTGCGTCTGATCAAGATGATTATCGCTCCGCTGGTGTTCTCGACGCTGGTATGCGGCATCGCCAAGATGGGCGACGCCTCCGAAGTGGGCCGCATCGGCATTAAAACGCTGGGCTGGTTCTTCATCGCCTCGGTGATGTCGCTGAGCCTGGGCCTGGTGCTGGTCAACCTGTTCCGTCCTGGCGACGCGCTGCTGGGCCAAATGGCCGCCACCACCGCCAAGTCCGACCTGGTCGTGTCCGGCCTGACGCTGAAGGAATTCGTCGTCCACCTGGTGCCGGCCTCCATCGTCGAAGGCATGAGCAAGAACGAGATCCTGCAAATCGTGATCTTCTCGTTGTTCTTCGGTTCGGCCGCCGCGGCGGTCGGCGAAAAAGCCAACGTCATGGTCGCCGCGCTGGACGGCGTGGCCCACGTGATGCTGAAGGTCACCGGCTACGTGATGCAGTTCGCACCGTTCGCCGTGTTCGCGGCCGTGTCGGGCGTGATCGCCAAGAGCGGCCTGGGCGTGCTGTCGACCTACGGCGTGTTCATGGCCGAGTTCTACCTGGGCATCGCGCTGCTGTGGGCCTTGCTGATCTTCATCGGCTTCATTTTCCTGAAAGGCCGTATCTTCGGTCTGATCAAAGAGCTGCGCAGCCCTGCGCTGCTGGCTTTCTCGACCGCGTCGAGCGAGGCCGCCTATCCTAAAACGCTGGAGGGCCTGGAGCGCTTTGGTGTACGCAACCGCCTGGCCGCCTTCGTGCTGCCGATCGGCTACTCGTTCAACCTGGACGGCTCGATGATGTACTGCACCTTCGCCACCGTGTTCATCGCGCAGGCTTACGGCATCGAGATGTCGCTGGGCCAGCAGATGTCGATGATGATGGTGCTGATGCTGACCTCCAAGGGCATGGCCGGCGTGCCGCGCGCCTCGCTGGTGGTGATCGCCGCGACGCTGGGTCAGTTCAACATTCCTGAAGCGGGCATGCTGCTGTTGCTGGGCATCGACCACTTCCTCGACATGGCGCGCTCCGCGACCAACGTCATCGGCAACGGCGTGGCCACCGCGGTGGTCGCCAAATGGGAAGGCGAATTGGCCGCTCCCGGCGAAGTGGAGTTAGTCAAAGCCGCGTAACAAGCACGCGCACCAGCAAGAAGGCCACCTCGGTGGCCTTTTTTTCGTCACAACCAGGTGCGTTTCCCATCGGGCTTGGCGCCCATCTCACGCAATCTGCGCCGCAAACGCGCATTGTCCACAAGGGCAGAAGCCAGCGTCACCAATATGATGACGTTGAAAGCCTCGTTGCCGAAGAATCTGAAGAACAGCGCCGCGCCGCCTGCGCAAAGCAAGCCGGCGATCAACAGCATCAACCCATCTTTCATGGGCCTCTCCTCATAATCATCAAGATGACGAATAATAATGCCCTTTGCGCGCTCCTACCGCAAGCAGCCGCACTTGCGCGGAATCATTGTCTGGCTTGGTGAGTTTCGTAATTGCATGTCCGCGTCACTCGGAGCACCATCTAGCGCGACGATACCTACACGTGGGGACACCATGAAATCAACACGGCGCACGGCGCTGAAAACGCTGCTGTCGGGCGCCGCGCTGGCGCCGCTGGCGGCCAACGCAAAACCTTCCTGGGGACGCGGCATCGAAGGCCAGCGCAAGGCGGACCTGGGCAACGGCACCTACCTCAATCCCATCCTGTCCGGCGACCATCCCGATCCCACCATCCTCAAGGACGGCGACGATTACTACATGACGTTTTCGTCCTTCCTGTCCTACCCCGGCGTCATCCTCTGGCACTCGCGCGACCTGGTGAACTGGGAACCGATCGGCCCCGCGTTGACCAAGCCGATCGGCAGCGTCTGGGCCATGGACCTGGTCAAGCACAACGGCCGCTACTTCATCTACATCCCCGCCACACCGGACGGCAAAGGCACGATCTTCGTCATCTGGGCCGACAACATCAGGGGCCCGTGGAGCGACCCGATCGACCTGCACATCGACGCCATCGATCCCGGCCACGCGGTCGGCGAGGACGGCAAGCGCTACCTGTTCGTCAACGGCGTGCGCCGCATCGGCCTGACCGACGACGGCCTGGCCACCGTCGGCACGCTCGAAAAAGTCTACGAGCCGTGGCGCTATCCATCCGACTGGGTGGTGGAGATGTTCGCGCCCGAAGGACCGAAACTGTTGCGCCGCAACGGCTGGTACTACCTGGTGCTGGCGGTCGGCGGCACCTCCGGCCCGCCGACCAGCCACATGGTGATCGCCGCGCGCTCGCGCTCCATCCACGGACCGTGGGAGAACTGTCCCCAGAATCCGCTGGTGCGCACCAAGAGCGCCGACGAGAGGTGGTGGTCGCGCGGCCACGCCACGCTGGTCGAAGGGCCTGCCGGCGACTGGTGGATGGTCTATCACGGTTATGAGAACGGCTATCGCACCCTCGGCCGCCAGACGCTGCTTGAACCGATCGAATGGACAGCGGACGGCTGGTTCAAGCCCAAGGGCGGCGACCTGTCATCACCGCTGCCGATGCCGAAGAAAGGCACCGCCGTTCAGGCAGGCTTCGCCAAATCGGACGACTTCACAAAGAACAAATTCGGCGTGCAGTGGTGCTTCTTCAATCCGGGGCCGGACGAAATGAAGCGCGTGCGCTTTGAACAGGGGGCGGTCAGCATCGCTGGCAAAGGCACATCGCCGGCCGACTGCTCGCCGCTGGCCTGCATCGTCGGCGACCACGCTTACGAAGCCAGCGTCACGCTGGAGATCAGCGGCGCAGGCCATGGCGGCCTGCTACTGCACTACAACGAGCATATGTTCGTCGGCGTCGGCTTCAGCGCCACGCACATGCTGACCTACCAGTACGCCCGCGAACAGAGCTGGATGCGCGAAGCCGTGAAGGCCTCCACGGTGCGCATCCGCGTCAGGAACGACCGGCATATCGTGACGTTCTTCTACGCGCTGGACGACGGCAAATGGATACAGCACCCGTGGCAGATGGAGACCTCCGGCATGCACCACAACGTCTTCGGCGGCTTCCTCAGCCTGCAGCCGGCGGTCTACAGCGCCGGCGAAGGCGCTGTACGCATGCGGGACTTCCAGTACCGCGCGCTGGCCTAGTTCTGGCCGGCGTAGACCTTCACCAGGTCGTACAGGAAGGTACGGCCTTCCATCAGCGACCGCACGCCGATATATTCGTTCAGGCCGTGGATGTTGCCCAGGTCCGGCGTCAGGAAGATGCCGCTGATACCGTAGGTCGGAATGCCGGCCGCGTTCAGGAACTGGCCGTCGGTGGCGCCCGATTGCAGGATCGGGAGCACCGGCACGCCGGGCCACATCTTCGCGGTCAGCTTTTCAACCGGCTCCATGATGGCGCGCGTCAGCTCCGGCGGCGCCGAATTCTCGCCGCGGATTTCCAGCGTATCCACCTTCACCGCCGGATCGTTGATGGCCTTGACCAACGCCTCGCGCACCGTCTCCTGCGTCACGCCGGGGAAGATGCGGCAGTTGATGTTGGCGCGGGCGCGCTGCGGCAGCGCGTTGGTGGCATGGCCCGCGTCGAGCATGGTCGCCACGCAGGTGGTGTGCAGCATCGCGCCCCAGCTGGTGTCGCGGCCGGAGACCAGCGCCACCGCCTTGGCATCCTTGGGATTCTTCACCACCGCCAGCATCGCCGCCGCCACGTCCTTGTGCCCTTCGGCCGCCTGGATCTTCGACATGCCGGTCAGGTAGCCACGGCTGCCGTCGGCCAGCTGGATCGGGAAGGTGTAGCCTTCAATCTTCTTCAACGCACCGGCCAGGTGGTAGATCGCATTGTCCTTTTGCGGACGCGAACTGTGGCCGCCGCGATTGGTCACTTCCAGCCGATAGTTCTGCGACACCTTCTCGCCCGCCTGCACCGTCATCGACACGCGCTTGCCCGCCGCATCGAGCTCGCCGCCGGCGCCTTCGTTGATGGCAAAGCCGGCATCGATCAATTCGCGGCGGTTCTTGGTCAGCCACTCGGCGCCGTTGAAAGCGCCGCCGGTCTCCTCGCCGCAGGTCAGCGCCATCTTCAGCGTGTGGCGCGGCGCGTAGCCTTCGTTCTTGAAGCGCACCAGCGTGTCGGCCCAGATGGCCGCCTGCGCCTTGTCGTCCAGCGCGCCGCGCGCGTAGAACTTGCCGCCTTCCTCGATCAGCGTGAACGGATCGCGCACCCAGTCTTCACGCTTGGCTTCGACCACGTCGATGTGCGCCAGCAGCAGGATGGCTTTCGCTTTCGGATCGCTGCCCGGCAGGACGGCCACCAGCCCGCCCTCTTTCGGATGCGCAGGGTCGGCAAACAGGTGCAGCTGCGAGTCGGCAAAACCCGCCGTCTTCAGTCGCGCGGCGATGCGCTCCGCGGCCAGCGTGCAGCTGCCCGCAGACAGCGTCGTGTTGGTTTCGACCAGCTCCTTGTACAAGGCCCGGAACTGCGGTTCCGTAGGATCGGCATACGCATTTTGAACACAAGCCATCAAGACAGTTACCGCACCCAGCGTAAAACGAGACTTCATTAGATTTGCTCCGAGAAACCCGTCCCTCAGGTCGGGGAGTGAAAGGAGCCGACTGCGTAGCAGTCGTCGCCCTCCGGTTGAAATAACTGTATATAATCACAGTATTATTTTAGTCTATCGCTACCGAGTGAAGTCGCTGATCGGCTTGCTGAACAAGCAAAGCCGGGCGTGCAACTTCGTCTGGAATTTTTGCAACGACAGGCAGAAAGACGCTCTGCGGTTTGGTCGTCGCTGGCACACAGGTTTCGACTTGAACAAGCTGACGCAAGGCAGCAGCAAGGAACTGGGCCTGCACTCGGGCACGATCAATGCGGTTTGCGAGCAGTATGCCAAGTCGAGGGCGCAGAAAAAGCGCCCTTTTTTGCGCTACCGAGGCAAAAAAAACCTCGGATGGGTTCCGCTCAAGGGGCGCGAACTGAAACGCGAAGGTGATGCGTTCCGGTTCGCTGGCAATACGTTCCGGGTATTCAACAGTCGCCCGCTCCCGGAAGGCAAGATCAAGGACGGCACGAATTTTTCCCGCGACAGTCGGGGCAACTGGTTTCTCAACATCGCGATTGAAGTTGATGCGACGGCCGCCAACGCGCGCGCGCCGGTGCGAGGGGTGGGGATAGACCTTGGGCTGAAAGACTTCGCGACGCTGTCCACTGGCGAGAAAATCGAAGCGCAGCGGATTTACCGCGGTATGGAACAAGCGCTTGCTGCCGCCCAGCGTGCGCACAAGAAGCGCCGAGTAAGAGCGATCCACGCCAAGATAGCCAATTGCAGGGGGGTGTACTGGATTCTGTGTAAACGGGTTTTCGTTTAAGCCTGCGGTACCCGGTCTTCAAACTGGATGGCGAAGCGGTTCAGCGCTGCTTTCCAGTCCCGTATCGGCATCGTCCACTTCTTGCTGATGTTGTTCAGCGCGAGGTAAAACAACTTGCTGACTGCATCATCGGTCGGGAAGGAACTGCGGGCCTTGGTGACTTTTCGCAGGCTCATATTAATCGATTCAATCGCGTTCGTGGTGTAAATCACCTTGCGGATTTCCGGCGGGTAGTCGAAGAACGGTATGACGCGGGCCCAGTTGCGGCGCCAAGACTGGCTTATTGGTTTATACTGTTTATCCCATTTTTCCTCGAATTCCGCGAGCCTGAGTTCAGCCTCGTCGACGGTGGCCGCGCTGTAAATCAGCTTCAAATCGGCGGCCACTTCCTTCTGCGCCTTCCAGGGCACGAAGTTCAAGCTATTGCGCACCATGTGGACGATGCATAGTTGAACGGTGGTCTGTGGGTAGACTGCCTCGATGGCTTCAGGGAAGCCTTTCAAACCGTCGACACAGGCGATGAAGATGTCCTGCACGCCGCGATTTTTGAGTTCGGTCACGACCTGCAACCAGAACTTGGCACCCTCGGTTTGGGAGATCCACAGGCCCAGCACCTCCTTGTGGCCCTCCATGTTGACGCCGATGGCCAGGTAGACCGCCTTGGTGCGCACCGCGCCGTTGTCGCGCACCTTCACATGGATGCAGTCGAGATACAGGATCGGGTACACGGCGTCGAGCGGGCGGGCCTGCCAGAGCTTCACATCCTCGCTGACGGCGTCCGTGACGTTGGAGATGAGGGTGGGTGACACCTCGGTGCCATACATCTCCTCCAGGTGGCCTTGAATTTCCCGCACGCTCAGGCCGCGCGCGTAGAGCGAGATGATTTTGTCGTCGAAGCCGGTCCAGCGGGTCTGGTGCTTGACGACGATCTGCGGCTCGAACGTTCCTTGGCGGTCGCGGGGAACATCCAGCGGCAGCGAGCCGAAATCGCCCTTTAGGGTCTTGGTGCTATGGCCGTTGCGGGTGTTGGCGGTACCGTTGGTCACATCGCCGCTCTTGTCGTGGCCCAGGTGGCCAGTCATCTCGACCTCCAGGGCGCGCTCCACCAGCATCTTGGTGAGCTGCTTGAGCAGGCCGTTTTCACCGATCAGGTCCTCGGGCTTCTGGTAGTTGGCCAGCAGGCTGTCGGCCAGTTTGAGCAGTTCTGGATCGGGCTTGGCCCGCTTGTTACGCTTTACAACGGTCATTATTTCTCCTTGATGGCGGCAGTGTCCTGCCAAATGACCGTTTACACAAAATTATTTACACCCTCAATTGCAGAAACGATTTTCACCATAAATTGTCGACCCGTCTTGTGCATGAGTTCGACTACATCGTGGTGGGCAATGTGAGCGCCGCCGGACTTGCCAAGACCAGCATGGCAAAGTCCGTTCTCGATGCCGGCTGGTCGTCCTTCCGCAACAAACTGGCGTACAAGGCTGTTAAGCATGGCGCATGGTTTGTAGAAGTGAATGAAAGATTTACCTCCCAAACCTGTTCGAATTGCGGCGCCTTGCCCGGTTCGAGTCCGAAAGGTATCGCAGGCCTTGGAGTAAGAGAGTGGCAATGTAGTGATTGTGGTTGCGTACATGATCGCGATCTCAATGCTGCGTTGAACATTCTCCGTCGCGGACGTGCGACGCTAGATGTAGGAATCCTCGTCCTTTAGGGCGCGGAGGACGTCAAAGTCGCTTCCTTAGTTAGACTGCATCCACGACGTCGTCGGGAGACGACGCCAAATCTTCATCGGCCTTGGCTTGCTGCCGTTGCCACATCTGCGCGTACAAGCCGTCCGCCGCCAGCAGCGACTGGTGCGTGCCGCGTTCGACGATGCGGCCGTGGTCCAGCACCAGGATCTGCTGCGCGTCCGCCACCGTGGACAGGCGGTGCGCAATCACCATCGTCGTGCGGCTCTTGGCGATTTCCTTCAGCTGCGCCTGGATCGCCTGCTCGGCCTTGGAGTCCAGCGCGGACGTGGCTTCGTCGAAGATCAGGATGGCGGGATTCTTCAGCAGCGTGCGGGCGATCGCCACGCGCTGCTTCTCGCCGCCGGAGAGTTTGAGACCGCGCTCGCCAACCATGGTCGCGTAGCCGTCCGGCAGGCTCTCGATGAAGTCATGAATGGAGGCCGCGCGCGCCGCCGCCACGATCTGCTCCTTCGTCGCGCCGGGCTGGCCGTAGGCGATGTTGTATTCGATGGTGTCGTTGAACAGCACCGTATCCTGCGGCACGATGCCGATCGCATGGCGCAGCGTGTCCTGCGTGACCGCGCGCAGGTCCTGGCCGTCGATGGTGATGCCTCCCCCGTTCGGGCCGGCGTTGACTTCGTAGAAGCGGAACAGCAGCCGCGACAAGGTCGACTTGCCCGAGCCGCTGTGGCCCACCACCGCCGTCGTGGTGCCCGGCGCGATGGTGAAGTCCACATCGAACAGGATCTGGCGCTTGGATTCGTAGCTGAAGTCCACATGGTTGAAGCGCACCTGCGCGCCATGCGTGACCAGCGGCTGCGCGTCCGGCGCATCGGCCACTTCGCGGTTCTGGTCCAGCAACGAGAACAGCTTCTCCATGTCGGCCAGGCTTTGCTTGATCTCGCGGTAGATCACGCCGAGGAAGTTGAGCGGTATGTACAGCTGGATCATGAAGGAGTTCACCAGCACCAGGTCGCCCAAGGTCATCTTGCCGTCGATGACGCCCTGCGTCGCGCGCCACAGGATCAGCGTGACGGCGGTGGCGATGATCAGCGACTGCCCGGTGTTCAGCAGCGACAGCGATGTCTGCGATTTGACGGCGGCCGATTCGTAGCGCTGCAAGCCTTCGTCGTAGCGCTTCGCTTCGTAGTCCTCGTTGCCGAAGTATTTGACGGTCTCGTAGTTGATCAGCGAGTCGATGGCCTTGGTGTTGGCCTTCGAGTCCAGTTCGTTCATGGTGCGGCGGAAGTGCGTGCGCCAGTCGGTGACGAAGATGGTGAAGGAGATGTAGGTCACCAGCGCGACGAAGGTGATCACCGAGAACCAGATGTCGTAGTGCGTGACGAGGTAGCCCAGCACCAGCGTGATCTCCACCAGCGTCGGCAGGATATTGAACAGCGTGTAGGAGATCAGCGAACCGACCGCGCGCGTGCCGCGCTCGATATCGCGCGTCATGCCGCCGGTCTGGCGGTTCAGGTGGAAGCGCAGCGACAGCGCGTGCAGATGGCGGAACACCTGCAAGGCGATGGTGCGCACGGCGCGCTGCGTCACGCGCGCGAACAGGAACTCGCGCAGCTCGGTGAACAGGGTGGTCGACACGCGCAGCACGCCGTAGGCCACCAGCGCGCCGAGCGGCAGCACCAGCAGCGCCTGCGGATGCGAGGGCGAGATGCTCAGGCTGTCGATCAGGCGCTTCATCACGACCGGCACGCCGACGTTGGCCAGCTTGGCGCCGATCAGGCAACCCAGCGCCAGCAACACGCGCCATTTGTAGACCCACAGGTAAGGGAAGAGTGTTTTCAATGTGGCCATGTCGCTGCGCTGGGGAGCGGCTGGCGTGGCTTTGGTGTCGGGGGCTGGCGGGGTGTTGGCGTAGCGGCGCATGGCGGATGTCGGCTTTTTATGGTTCAATCCCGGTAATTGTAGCCCTTCAAGAGAATTCACGATGACCACCCCCGAAAATCCCCCCACCATCAAAGCCGAAACCGTCAACCGCGGCCTGCCCGCCGGGAAGATGCCGGAACTGCGCATGATGCCGGCGCCGTCCGACGCCAACGTCTACGGCGACGTGTTCGGCGGCTGGATCATGGCGCAGGTCGACATCGCCGGCTCGCTGCCGGCTACCCGCCGCGCCAACGGCCGCGTGGCGACCATCTCGGTGAACTCCTTCGTGTTCAAGAATCCCGTGTTCGTGGGCGACCTGCTGTCGTTTTATGCCGATATTATCAAGGTTGGCAATACGTCCATTACCGTCAACGTCGAGGTGTATGCCGAGCGCAACCGCCTGCAAGCCTGCACCGTCAAGGTCACCGAGGCCACGCTGACCTACGTCGCCACCGATTCGGACCGCAAGCCGCGCAAGGTGCCGCCGATCGAAACACTGATCCGCTCCTGATCCACAGCGCGGCCGCCGCGCCCGCTACGTCCAGTAAAAGACCGGCCGCTCGACGGCCGGCCCGGACTGGTTAGCGCTTGAAACGGGGCCGACACGGCCTATACTGGCTAGACCATCACCGTATGGAGGCGCTACATGTTAAAAGTAACAGAGAGTGAAATTGCGCAAGAGCTGGATAGCTATTTGCACCAGGCCCTGACGCAGACGATAGTCGTTGAACAGGGCGACCGCGATCCCGTGGTCGTGCTGTCACTGGCCGAGTTTGAAAGGCTGCAAGACGTCGACGACCAGCACTGGGCCGATTGCGCCCGCAGGGCCAATGTCGAAGGATATGTCGATCACGATCATGAAGTGCGGCAGCGGCTGGCCGCCGCCATGAGGGACAAGCGGCTCGCTTGCATCAAGAAAGGGCCGCGTTTCGAACACCACCACTAGGATAGAAAAATCGCCCGGCTGCCGCCGACGTCATTCCCGCGCAGGCGGGAATCCATACTCAGCATGGGTCCCCGCTTGCGCGAGGACGACGGGGCCGGCGGGCGATAGTTACGCTGCGACTTTTTCGTCGCGCAGCTGGCGGCGCAGGATCTTGCCGACGTTGGTCTTCGGCAGCTCATCGCGGAACTCGATGTACTTCGGCTTCTTGTACGCGGTCAGCTCGTGCTTGCAGAAGTCCAGCAGCTGCTCGGCGGTCAGGTTCGGGTCCTTGCGCACCACGAACAGCTTGACCGCCTCGCCCGAGTTCTTGTCCGGCACGCCGATGCACGCCACTTCCAGCACGCCCGGATGCGAGGCCACCACGCCTTCCACTTCGTTCGGATACACGTTGAAGCCGGACACGATGATCATGTCCTTCTTGCGGTCGACGATGCGGGTGAAGCCCTGCTCGTTCATGATGCCGACGTCGCCGGTCTTGAAGTAGCCGTCGGCCGTCATCGACTTGGCGGTTTCGTCCGGACGGTTCCAGTAGCCGGCCATCACCTGTGGGCCGCGGATGGCGATCTCGCCGGTCGCGCCCAGCGGCAGCACGTTGCCGTCGTCGTCCAGGATGCACACTTCGGTCGATGGAATCGGCAGGCCGATGGTGCCGGTGAACTCCTTGATGTCGACCCGGTTGGCGGTGGCCACCGGCGAGGTTTCCGACATGCCGTAGCCTTCGATGATCGGCGTGCCGGTCAGCTTGAGCCAGCGGTCGGCCACGGCCTGCTGCACGGCCATGCCGCCGCCGTTGCAGACCGAGTACGACGAGAAGTCCAGCTTGGCGAACTCGGCGTTGTTGAGCAGCGCGTTGTACAGCGTGTTCACCGCAGGGAACACCGCCACGCGGTACTTGGCCAGCTCCTTGACGAAGCCAGGAATGTCGCGCGGATTCGGCACCAGCAGGTTCAGGCCGCCCATGCGCATGCCCATGAAGGCGCTGATGGTCAGCGAGTAGATGTGGTACAGCGGCAGCGCGCACACAAACACCAGCTGCTCGGCCTGCGGCTTGAATTGCAGCCAGGCTTCGTTCTGCAGCACGTTGGCGATGATGTTACGGTGCAGCAGCACGGCGCCCTTGGACACGCCGGTGGTGCCGCCGGTGTATTGCAGGAAGGCGATGTCGTCATGGCCCTGCTTGACCGGATTGAGCGTCAGGCGCGAACCCTCGGCCAGCACCTGCTTGAACGACACTGCGTTCGGCAGCGAGAACGACGGCACCATCTTCTTGACATTGCGGACCACGAAGTTGACCAGCGTCCCCTTCAGCGTGCCCAGCATGTCGCCCATGGTGGCGACGACCACGTGCTTGACCTGGGTGTGCGCCAGCACCTGCTCCACCGTGGTGGCGAAGTTTTCCAGCACGATGATCGCTTCCGAACCGGAGTCCACCAGCTGGTGCTGCAACTCGCGCGGCGTGTACAGCGGGTTGACGTTGACCACCGTGTAGCCGGCGCGCAGGATGGCCGCCATCGCCACCGGATATTGCAGCACGTTCGGCAGCATGATCGCCACGCGCGCGCCCGGCTTCAGGCCCTTGCTTTGCAGCCAGGCGCCCATCTGCAGCGACAGCTTGTCGAGCTCGCCATACGTGACGAACTTGTCCATGCAGACGTAGGCGTTGCGGTCGGCGAACTTGCGGAACGATTCTTCCAGCAGGTGCGTCACCGAGCGGTACTGCGTGCTGTCGATTTCAGCAGGCACGCCTTCGGGGTAGGACTTCAGCCAAATTTTTTCCATGTCTTACGCAGCTTTCTTGTTCTGGCCGGGTGGTTCATCGCGCAGCATGCGCCGCAGGATTTTCCCGACGTTGGTTTTGGGCAGCTCCTCGCGGAACTCGATATATTTGGGCTTTTTATAGCCGGTAAATTGTTCTTTGCAATAAGCCATCAATTGCTCGGCCGTCAGGTTGGGATCGCGGCGCACCACGAACACCTTGACCGCTTCGCCCGAATGTTCGTCCGGCACGCCGATGCAAGCGCACTCCAGCACGCCCGGGTGGGCCGCGATCACGCCCTCCAGCTCGTTCGGATAGACGTTGAAGCCGGACACCAAAATCATGTCCTTCTTGCGGTCGACGATCTTCACGAAGCCGTTCTCGTCCATTACGCCGACGTCGCCGGATTTGAAATAGCCGTCGGCCGTCATGACCTTGGCGGTTTCATCCGGACGGTTCCAGTAGCCGGCCATCACCTGCGGACCGCGGATCGCGATCTCGCCCGGCTGGCCCAGCGCCACTTCCTTGCCGTCGTCATCGAGGATAGCGATGTCGGTCGACGGTACCGGCAAACCGATGGTGCCGGTGAAGGCCGAGCTGTCGGCGCGGTTGCAGGTAGCCACCGGCGACGTTTCGGACAAGCCATAGCCTTCGATGATGGACACGCCCGTCACCTTCAGCCATTTATCGTTGACGGCCTGCTGTACCGCCATGCCGCCGCCGTTGCAGATCTTCAGCGCCGAGAAGTCCAGGCTGCCGAACGCCGGATGGTTCAGCAGCGCGTTGTACAGCGTGTTCACCGCCGGCAGCATGTTGAACTTGTACTTGCCCAGCTCCTTGATGAAGCCGCCGATGTCGCGCGGATTCGGGATCAGGATGTTCAGCGCGCCGACCCGCGTGCCCCACATCGCGCAGCAGGTCAGCGCGAAGATGTGGTACAGCGGCAGCGCGCACACGATGGTGATCTGCTCGCTCACATTGCCCAGCGCCGGCTTGGACCAGGCCTCGTTCTGCAGCAGGTTGGCCACCAGGTTGCGGTGCGTCAGCGTGGCGCCCTTGGAGACGCCGGTGGTGCCGCCCGTGTATTGCAGGAAGGCCGGATCGGAGGGTTCCAGCGACACCGGCGTCAGCTTCATGCGGCCGCCTTGCGACAGCGCGTCCTTGAAGCGCACCGCGTTCGGCAGCGAGAACGGCGGCACCATCTTCTTGACGCTGCGCACCACGAAGTTGACCAGCGCGCCCTTGAGGCCGCCGAGCATCTCGCCCATGCTGGCCACCACGATGTGCTTGACTTGTGTTCGGCCCAGCACCTGCTCCAGCGTGGTCGCGAAATTTTCCAGGATCAGGATGGCTTCGCTGCCCGAGTCGTTGAGCTGGTGCTCCAGTTCGCGCGGCGTGTACAGCGGATTGATGTTGACCACGGTGTAGCCGGCGCGCAGGATGGCGGCGATGGCGATCGGATACTGCAGCACGTTGGGCATCATGACGGCGACCCGCGCGCCCTTCTTCATGCCGCGGCTTTGCAGCCAGGCGCCCAGGCGCTTGGAATACGCGTCCACTTCGGCATAGGTGAGGAATTTGTCCATGCAGACGTAGGCGTTGCGGTCCGCGAACTTGTGGAAGGATTCTTCCATCAATTGCACCAGCGAGCGGTATTGGCTCGTGTCGATCTCCGTCAGCATGCCGGGCGGGTACGACTTCAACCAGATTTTTTCCATCCTGTGCCTCGTGTCTCGATTATCGTTGTAAGGTCCGGCGCACAGTGCCGGTTCAGGGTCGGGGGATTCGTCTATGCGAACTTCCGGAGCCTACTTATGACGATGCTATCGGGCAGCAAGCTCAGACGCAAGCGCATTTAAGCATATTTGAACGCGGCTTCTAACGGCTTTTTATGCTGCACCGCAACATCAATGCATGCCTTCCCACGCGGTGGCCGGCTCCTTGGCGGTCTCCGCGTTGAGCATTACCGGGCGGCCCAGTTGCTGCAGCTGCTGCTGGCGTTGAACTAGATCAAGAGAAGCTAATTTTTGCACTGCACCATAAAATCGCACGAACGTTCGTTCCTGCTTTAGCAAGGAACGGAAGGCGGGCAAAAAATCGTGGTAAGTTCCCACAGCACTGAGGTGGGCGTTGGTCAGCGGCTCGGCAAACCAGCGGTCGTAGCCGGCGTAGCCGCCCCAGCTGTCCTTCAACTTTTGGTACTCGGTTTTCAGGTGGGCGAAGATGCGCGCCTTCTCCGCGCGCTTGTGGCGGGTGCTGGTTTTGCCGGCGTAGGTGTCGGCCAGCATTTTGCGGTGGCGCACCAGCAGGTCGAGGAAATCCTGGCGGCGCGCGTTGTAGCGGGTGTAGGCCTCGCGCATCGGATCGGTGCCGTACAGCTCCAGCCAGCGCGCCACGCCGGCCTCCTCCACCGCCGTCGCGAAGCCTTCGTTGAACTGCGAATCGCCCTGCACGTAGACCACCTGGTGCGCCAGCTCGTGGAACACCATGCGCGCCAGCTCGGCGTCGGAATAGTTGATGAAGGTCGACAGCAGCGGATCGCTGAACCAGCCCAGCGTGGAATACGCCGGCACGCCGCCGACCTGGGCGTCGTCGTTCTCCTTGCGCAGCTCGTCGGCGTAGGCCATCGCGTCTTCCTTGCTGTAGTAGCCGCGATAGCTGACGCAGCCGGCGATCGGGAAGCACCACTGGATCGGCCGCAGCGACAGCTCCGGCGTCGCCACCACGTTCCACAGCACGAAGGGGCGCGTCAGCGCGGCGTAGTTCTTGTAGCTGGCGTTGTCGGGCAGGCCCAGTTCCTTGACGGCGAAGCGGCGTATTAACAACGCTTTTTCCAGGCGGGCCTTGAGTTGGGGGTCGGTGGACGGATCGCCCAGCCAGTCCTCAATCGGACGGGCGTCCGACCACAGCGCATACTGGCCCTGGGCGGCTTGCATGTAGTACTTGAATTGGGCGCAACCGGCCAGCAAGATTGCTGCGCAGCCCGCCGCCACCCAGTATCTGGCGCGGACGATTCGGCGGACTGGGTTGCGCATACATTACCTTCAAGCAGCGACTCTTTCGACTTGTACCAGTGTATCGTAAAAAGTTGGCGCGCGGCCCATATCAGTCAACTGTTGGCTGGTAACCTCATTGGCGTTCTTGCCATCCCGGCCTAGTTTTTTCCACCACACTGACAAGCCTACCACGAGGCCCGCGCGCGCCTTGTCGGTGACGCGCGCCTTGGCGATGAAAGTGCCGCGGTCATTGAAGATGCGCACCATGTCGCCGTCGGCGATGCCGCGTGATGCGCTGTCGGCCGGGTGGATGTCCAGGTGCGGCTCGCCCTCCGCCGAACGCAGGCTTTTGACGTTGACGAAGGTGGAGTTGAGGAAGTTGCGCGCCGGCGGAGAAATCATCGCCAGCGGATAGCGCTTGGCCAGCTCGGGATTGCTGGCCACCGATTCATACGGCGGCAGGTAGGCCGGCAGCGGATCGAGGCCGTCGGCCGCCATCGCGGCGGAATAGAACTCGCACTTGCCGGACGGCGTGGGAAAGCCGCCTTGCGCGAACGGCGCGGCGGGCACATTGAGTTTCTGCCAGCCCTTCTGCTTCAGCGACTCCCAATCGAAGTTGACGGCGCGCACGTCCTGCGCGTTGAAGGCCATGGCCGCCAGCTGGTCGTCGCTGTCCTGGAAGCAGGGATCGTCAAAGCCCATGCGCGCCGCCAGCAGGCGGAAGATTTCGGTGTTGGCCTTGGCCTCGCCCATCGGCGCGATGGCGGCGTTGTTGGCCATCATGTACAGGTGGCCGTAGGCGGTATGCGTGTCGACATGCTCCAGCTGCGTGGTGGCCGGCAGCACGATGTCGGCGTAGTCCACGGTGTCGGTCTGGAAGTGTTCCAGCACCACGGTGAACAAATCCTCGCGCGCGAAGCCGGCCATCACCTTGCCCGAATCCGGCGCGATCGCCAGCGGGTTGGCGTTATAGACGATTACCGCCTCCAGTTCCGGCCCGAACTGCGGCGACGTCTTGCGCAGCAGGTCGTCGCCGATGGTGGTCATGTTGATGGTGCGCGGCTCGCTCTTGAGCAGGTCCGGCCGCTGCAGCGCCGCCTTGTTGGCCGGGAAGGAACCGCTGGACGACAACTGGATGCCGCCGGCCGGATGGCGCCACGCGCCCACCAGCGCCGGCAGGCAGGCGATGCTGCGCACCGACATGCCGCCGCCGCGCACGCGCTGCACGCCGTAGTTGGTGCGGATCGCCACCGGCTCGCCGGCGCGCGCCAGGCCGCCGTACAGCCGCGCCAGCTCGACCACTTCGGCCACGCTGATGCCGCAGGTTTCGGCGGTGCGTTCCGGCGTCCATTCGGCCGCGCGTTGTTTCAGTTGCTCGTAGCCCAGCGTGTGCCGCGCGATGTAGTCGTGGTCGAGCAGGTCCTCGGCGATCAGCACGTGCATCAGGCCCAGCGCCAGCGCGGCGTCGGTGCCGGGCAGCAGCGCGATGTGCTGGTGGCACTTCTCCGCCGTCAGCGAACGGTAGGGATCGATGGCGATCAGCTTGGCGCCGTGGCGCTTGGCTTCCTGCGCGCGGGTCCAGAAGTGCAGGTTGGAGGCGATCGGATTGCCGCCCCAGATCAGGATCAGCTTGGCGTTCTGGAACTGCTCCAGGTCTGTCCCGATCGAGGCGCCGATGGTGTATTTGTAGCCGGTGGCGCCGGCCGTCGCGCAAATGGTGCGGTCCAGCAGCGAGGCGCCGATCTGGTTGAAGAAGCGCGAGGACATCGACTCGCCCTGCACCAGCCCCATGGTGCCGCAATAGCTGTACGGCAGGATCGCTTGCGGGGCGCGCGCGGCGATCGCCTTGAGCCGGGTGGCGATGGTGTCGAGCGCCTCGTCCCAGCTGATGCGCTCGAACTTGCCCTCGCCCTTCTTGCCGACGCGGCGCAGCGGATGCAGCAGGCGGTCCTCGTGATAGGTGCGCTCGGTGTAGCGCGCCACCTTGGTGCACAGCACGCCGGCCGTGGTCGGATGGTCGGGGTCGCCCTTGACGGCGGTGGCCACGCCGTCCTCGACCGTGACGAGCAGCGCGCAGGTGTCGGGGCAGTCGTGCGGGCAGGTCGCGCGGACTTGTGTCGTTGTCATGTGAAAATCCAAAAACGTGGGGCAAAGGCATATCGTAAACGATTCTCCCCACTCTGGATTTGTTTGCGCCACAAGGGCTACAATGGCTGTTCTCGATGCCCAAAAGGCAAGCGAAACCGAAATTGGAGAAGCAGATGAAACTAGTTGATCCCATCATTGCATTTCAATCTGAAATACAGCAAATCCGGCGTGACCTGCACGCCCATCCCGAGCTGTGCTACGAAGAACAACGCACCTCCGACGTCGTCGCCGACAAGCTGAGCGAATGGGGCATCCCCGTGATCCGCGGCCTGGGCCTGACCGGCGTGGTCGGCATCATCAAGCACGGCAGCTCCAAGCGCGCCATCGGCCTGCGCGCCGACATGGACGCGCTGCCGATGCAGGAAGTAAACACCTTCGCCCACGCCTCGCGCCACCCCGGCAAGATGCACGCCTGCGGCCACGACGGCCACACCGCCATGCTGCTGGGCGCGGCCAAGCACCTGGCCGAGCACCGCAATTTCGACGGAACGGTTTACCTCATTTTCCAGCCGGCCGAGGAAGGCGGCGCCGGCGCGCGCCGCATGATCGAGGACGGCCTGTTCGAGCAATGCCCGATGGACGCGATCTACGGCATGCACAACTGGCCGGGCGCGCCGGCCGGCACCATGAGCGTGGTCGAGGGGCCGATGATGGCCTCCAGTAACGAGTTCTACGTCACCGTCAAAGGCAAGGGCGCGCACGCGGCCCAGCCGCACAAGGGCATCGATCCGGTGATGGTGGCGGTGCAGATCGCGCAGAGCTGGCAAACCATCATCAGCCGCCAGAAGAGCCCGCTGGATACGGCCGTGCTGTCGATCACCCAGATCCACGCCGGCAGCGCCACCAACGTGATCCCCGACGAGGCCGAGCTGGTCGGCACGGTGCGCACCTTCACCCAGCCGGTGCTGGACATGATCGAGCAGCGCATGGGCGAGATCGCGCAACACACGGCGGCCGCCTTCGGCGCCGAGGTGGAGTTCAAGTTCCGCCGCAATTATCCGCCGCTGGTCAACCATCCGGCCGAGACCAGGTTCGCGGTGGAGGTGATGAAGTCGGTGGTGGGCGCGGACAAGGTCGACGACCAGGTCGAGCCGACCATGGGCGCGGAAGACTTCGCGTTCTTCCTGCAGGCCAAGCCGGGCTGCTACGTCTTCATCGGCAACGGCGAGGGCGAGCACCGCGACGGCGGCCACGGCCTCGGCCCGTGCGTGCTGCACAACGGCAGCTACGACTTCAACGACCACCTGCTGCCGATCGGCGCCAGCTTCTGGGTGCGCCTGGCCGAGCAGAGCCTGCCGCTCGCTTAAGCCAGCCGGTCCGGGGCGCTACCGACGCGCTGCCCGGGATTCAAGGCTTCCAGTCCCAGCAGCGCCGCCGAATGATCGGCCTGCGGGACCGTCTCCGCCAGCGCCTGGTAGCGCTCGGTCACCAGCTGCGTCACCGGCAAGGTGACGCCCGCCGCCTGCGCCGCCGCCAGGATGTTGCGCTGGTCTTTCAGCTGGGTCTTCACCTGGCCGCCGGCGACAAAATTCCGCTCCAGCATGCGCTGGCCGTGCACGTCGAGGATCTTGCTCTCGGCGAAGCCGCCGCGTATCGCCGCCCGCATCGCCGCCGGGTCGGCGCCGGCCGCCTGTGCCAGCAGCAAGGCCTCGGCCACGATGTTGATGGTGGCGCCGACGATCAGCTGATTGCACAGCTTGGCCACCTGGCCGCTGCCGGCCGGGCCCACCAAGGTCGGCCGGCCCATGGCCGCCAGCACCGGCTCGAGCTCGGCGAAATCCTGCGCGCTGCCGCCCGCCATGATGGCCAGCGTGCCGGCCGCCGCGCCGCCGACGCCGCCGGACACCGGCGCATCGACAAAGCGCCGGCCTTGTTCAGCCAGCAGCGCGTGGAATTCCTGCGCTTCCGACTGGCGGGTCGAGCTCATGTCCACCCACAAGGCGCGCGGCGCCAGCGCCGGCAAGGCTGCCTGTATCACCGCGCCGACGACGGGGCCGGCCTCCAGCATCGAGATGACAATGTCCGCATCGCGCACCGCGTCGGCCAGATCCGCCACCGCATGCGCGCCGGCACCGGCCAGCGCCGCGGCCTTGGCGAAGGTACGGTTCCAGACCGTCACCGCATGGCCGGCCGCCAGCAGGCGCCGCACCATCGGGTCTCCCATCAAGCCGATACCGAGAAAGGCAATTCGCGTAGACAATTCCAACTCCTGAGATGATCAAAATAATAGCCACACCGGAATTATTCCACGAACCCCGGTACAATCAAGCCAGCCGTATAAATATGAGATATGGCACTTACATTGCAAGGATACTATGTTCGCGAAACAAATGATTGCAGCAGCAGTAGCACTGATCACCGCACAGGGTGCGTTTGCCGATGACAAACTGGTCGACTCCGTGGCCATCGATTACGGCAACGCCGCCAAGGTACAAATGGTGCGCTTCAGCGCCGCCAAGGACTGGAGCGCACGCTGGTTCCAATCGAACGGCACCCACCTGAGTGGCTATTGGGAAGCCAGCGCCGGCCTGTGGAAGGAAAGCCAATACCGGAATATTTCGGGCAACACCGCCCACCTGTGGGATGTGGGCTTCACACCGGTGTTCCGCTTCGAGAACGATAACAAGAAGGGCATCTACTACGAAGGCGGCATCGGCGTGCACCGTCTGTCCAAGCTGTACGACAACGATACCTACCGTTTATCGACGCACTTCCAGTTCGGCGACCAGATCGGCATCGGCTACGTGTTCGACAACAACTGGGAAATCGGCGGCAAGATCCAGCACTTCTCGAACGGCGGCTACAAGAAGCCTAACACCGGCGTCAACTTCGTCGAAATCAAAGCGGCTTACCACTTCTGATCGACCAGGGCCCTGCGGGGCCTTTTCTTTTTATACGTTCGATTCGGCGACGATCTTCCAGCTCTTGCCTTCCTTGGCCCAGTACTGTTTCTTGCGCACCGCGTGGCGGTATTTTCCGACCACGATCTGCTGGGTGAAATTACTGACGATGACCTCTTCCTGGCTCGGCTGGCGGAAGTAGCTCGGCTCGCTGACGGTTACGCTGATCTTCTTGGCGCCGGGCAGGAAACGGTTCTTGTCCAGCCACGCATTCACATCCTCGTCCGCCGCCGACTTGAAGCGCGGCGAATACAGTGCGCGCAAACCGGCGTCGTCACGGTTCTCGACATCGCGCCGCCAGGCTTCCACCAACGCACTGGCCACCCGCAGGTCGCGCTCCATTTGCTCCTTGCTGACGAACTCGACCTGGTCACCGATCAGGATCGGCGTCTTGCCGATTTCCACCGTGCGGGTCAGCGTATTCAGGTCATCGTTGCTAACCACCACGCAACCGTCGGTCGACAGCGGCGGACGGCTGAACGTTTCCGGCGGCGTGCCGTGCACCCAGATGCCCGAGCCGCTGCGGCCCTGCACCTTGTCCCAGTCGTTCGGATAATCAAGCGGCAACGCGCCCTTGCCGTACATGTCAGGCAGCTTCACGCCCGGCAAGTGGCCGATGATGTAATACACGCCGACCGGCGTGCGCATATCGCCTTCCTTCAGCTTGTTGATGCCCAGCTTGCCCTGGCTGACGTAGAAGTCCGACAGCAGACGGATCTGGTCGTTGCGGTTTTCGTACAGGTAGAGGCGCGAATGCTTGGCGTCGACGATCAGCGCATGCCTTTGGTCCTTGCGCATCTGCATCAGCGCGCGCGGCAGCAGCGCCGCCGACGGCCGCCCTGGCTTGGCTTGCATGCGCACGGTCGCTTCGCGCCGCAGGTCGGCCAGCTTGGACGCTTCGCCGGCCGGCACGGCTGCGCCCAGCACGCCCACTGCGCGGGTATGCATCAGCAAGATGTCGCCGCGGACCAGGTGGCCCAGGCGGAAATTCGGATAGGCGGCCACCAGCGCGTCAGCCTTTTGCTGGGCGACGCGCAGATTTTGCTGGGACAGCTCTTTGTAGATATCGGACAGCAGCTCTTCAGGATTGGCTTTACGGAAGACCGGCGCCCGCGCCGGCTTTTTTGCGGCGTAACTGGTCGCCCCCCCCAAAGCGCTGAGGAGCAGGACGCAAAGCAACCCACTGGCACGCCAGCGTTGCGAAAATCTAAAGTGTGACATCAGCTACCCGAGGCTTCCTGCTTAATCTGCCATTTTCCACCATTTTTGACCAGCACGAGCGTCTTCCGGCTTCTGGCGGTGAGACGGTCCGATTCATAGGTCTGGCGGAACGTCACCTTAGCTGTATTGCCGTTCACAACCACTTGCGGTGCGCCCACTTCGACATGGATGCGGCCCTTGCCTTCGATGCGGGCGCGGCGCTCTTCTGCCCAGGCCTTGCGCGACAAACCTTTAGGCGGCTCGAACTCATGGCTGTAGTAGCCGAGGTAGGAGTCAACGTTCTGCGAAGCCCAGGCCTTGGCCCAGCCGTGGACTTGGGCCAGCACCGCATCGCGCTCGGAGGTATCAGGCTTGGCGGCCTTTTCCGGTTCCGGCTTGGCCGGTTTCGGCGGCTCCACTTTGGCGGGCTTGGCCGGCTCGGCTTGGGCAAGCACCACCGGCGCAGCTTTGACTGGGGCGGGCGCAGGTACAGGGACAGGCGCCGGCTTCGGCGGTGCAACCTTGGCCAATACCGGTGCAGGCGCTGGTGTAGCAGGCTTGACCGGGACCGCCGTCGGCACGGGTGCTGGCGCGACCGGCTTGGCTGGAACTGGCGCTGGCGCTGCAGCCACTTTGACTGCTGGTGCCGGCGGCGTGACCGACAAGGCAGGTATGCGCTGCAAGGTCGTCGGCTTGCCAGTATTGGCGGGAATTTGCGAGATCAGCGGCGGCGCAGCATTGGCTGCGGCGCGCGGAGCGGCCACCTGAGCCACTTGCCGAGGCGCGGATGCCGGCGTTGACACGGCGATCTCCGGCGCGCCGAACTTGGCGCCGGTGCTGCTGGAGAAGTTCCGCAGCAGCGTCAACCTGGACTTGGCCGGTGGCGCATTGTTCGAACCCAGCGCCAGCGCCTTGTCATAGGCTTGGCTGGCCATCTTGCCGTAGACGTCGCCCAGGTTTTCATACGCCGTCATATAGCTCGGATTGGTGCGGATCGCTTTTTCCAGCGACACGCGTGCCTTGTCATACTGGCCGTTGGCCGCGTACAGCACGGCCAGGTTGTTATACGGTTCCGGCAGGTCTTTGTAATCTTCGGTAAGTTTGGTGAACACCGCGATCGCTTCATCCGACTTGTTTTGCTCGGTCAGCAGCACGCCCTTCATGAAGCGCATTTGCGGATCGGATGGGTGCTTGCTCAGGTATTCGTTGGTCTTGTTCAGTGCCTCGACAAACTTGCCGGCCTTGGCTAACTTGCTAACGTCGGCCATCTCATCGGCGCGCGCAGGCGCAAGCGCGAAGAGGCTTGCCACGATGCCGGCGGACGCCAGGACCCGGTACAGCATTGTTGGAGCTGTCTTATTTTTCATTGAGGTATGACGCAAGCACGAAAGCACACATGGTACACCTTTCGTTTCCCTAGATCAAAATCTAGCTTGTATCTTATATGCCTCTTTTGTCACAAAAAACCCGCCGCAAAAAGCAAAAACCCCCCATCGGCACTGGACGCGATCTTGAGCGCGTTCAGGCTGATGGGGGGTTTTCTATATAACTAGCCTGACGATAACCTACTTTCACACTGGTTGCAGCACTATCATCGGCGCAGAGTTGTTTCACGGTCCTGTTCGGGATGGGAAGGGGTGGTACCAACTTGCTATGGTCATCAGGCATTGACTTGTACTAGCGTCGCTTAACTTCAGCGCCGCCAAGAATCTGGAGGAAGTATTATAAACGATTTATACCGTTTATGTAGTAAATATTTTAGGTAATGAAGTTGTGTATCAACGAACGTTACAACGCACTTCTCATTCACCATAACCTGCTAAGGTTATAGGGACAAGCCGTACGGGCAATTAGTA
>KB906724.1:0-5744 GCA_000381565.1 Oxalobacteraceae bacterium AB_14 | reverse complement strand
CGGTATTAGCGTAACTTTCGCTACGTTATCCCCCACTCCAGGGTACGTTCCGATATATTACTCACCCGTTCGCCACTCGCCGCCAGGTTGCCCCGCGCTGCCGTTCGACTTGCATGTGTAAGGCATGCCGCCAGCGTTCAATCTGAGCCAGGATCAAACTCTTCAGTTTAATCTCTGTTTATTTGGTATTTCTGGCACCGTCGTTTCTGACGGGTCGCTCACTCAAAATACTGACAGGCCACTACTTGCGTAGCGCCTATTTCATTACTTCTTGTGAACATTTGATATTTTAAGTATCAGCAGGACTAGCCTGCTGCGCACTTCCATCAAACGCCCACACTTATCGACTGTAAATTTTTAAAGAACTTATTCGGTACTGCCTGCTGAAGAAGCGTTGTGTTCATCAGCGAAGAGGCAAGAGTATGAAGCGTTTCGCTTATCTCGTCAAGCCTTTATTTTCCTTACTTAACTCAGCATTGGTATGCCTTGTTCTGCAAGGGGGCGAACTATAGCAAAGGCGTTGTAATTCGTCAAACATTATTAATGACAATATCCACGCGCTTATGCACATCCTCGGCAAACGCCAGGAACTCGCGCATCTCTTCCGGCTGCGACACATCCAGCGCATACCATTCGGCTGAGCCGCCAGCCCTGCGTATCTCCGTGACCAGCGCATGCAGCTTGCTGGAGCGTCGCGCGCCCAGGACCACATGATGCCCTTCGTCCGCCAACTGGCGAGCAGTCGCCGGACCGCAGCCCCGGCTCGCGCCGGCAATCAGGATAACCTTACGAATTGTTTGTACAGTAGCAGTCATGACGCGGTCCTTTCGATGGCGGTGACACCAGACTGCATCTTACGGAATCAGGCCCATGCTGCGAATGCACACGACTATGCACTTATTGCCTAATCCTATAGATCGGAGTGTGCATGGTGGCGATGAGGCCGGGAATGATGGATCATTCCTATTCATCACAGCATTTGAGAGGGAACGGACGTGGAACGCATGATCGCACTGCATCAACAGTTGGCGCGCAACGAGGGCTACACCTTATCGGCGCTAGACGACGTCCGCCTGACCCGCTCGAATTGCAGCTCAACCAAAACGCCGGCCATGTCGGATCCCTGCATCGCAATCGTGCTCCAAGGGCGCAAGCGCGCCTACTTCGGCGGCGATGTGCTTCAGTTCGACGCCGAGCATTACCTGGTGGTCGCCGTGCCCATGCCCTTCACCAGCACCACCGACGCCACGCCGGAGGAGCCGTTCCTGGGCCTGTCGATCCGGGTCGACCGCACCACCCTTGCGGACCTGATGTTCGCCATCGACCAGACCGACAACGAAGTGCCGGCCATGCCCAAGGGCATGATGACCACCCGCATGGATGAACGCCTGAGCGAAACCGTGCTGCGCCTGCTCGAAGCCTTGAATTCGCCGCTGGAAGCTCGCGTCCTCGGTCCGGCAATCGTGCGTGAAATTTGCTACCGCGTGCTGATGGGGGAACAGGGCGCCGCCATGCGTGCGGCGCTGACCAACCAGGGCCAGTTCGGCCGGATCGCCAAGGCGCTGCGCCGCATCCATGCCGACTACTCGGCCGACATCGACGTCGGCATGCTGGCCGCCGAAGCGAACATGAGCGTGCCGGCCTTTCACGTGCATTTCAAGTCGGTCACGCACTGCTCGCCAATCCAGTACCTGAAATCCGCCCGCCTACACCAGGCGCGGCTGTTGATGGCGCGCAGCGACATGACGGCCCAATCCGCCTCAGCCCAGGTCGGCTACGAAAGCCCCTCGCAATTCAGCCGGGAATTCAAGCGCTTCTTCGGCCGCAGTCCAGGCGAAGAAGCCAGCGCCATGCGCCGCCTGCTGGCGGTCCAGCCGGCTGAACCGGCAAGATTGCTTTAAAAATAAGTTGCGGGTACTATTCGGTTACTGGCGGAATTAAAAATTAGTCAACTCCGCCCCGGAAGTACCACTTCATATCAGGAGCAATATGCGACATACCATTATCGGCGCCGCGGCGCTCGCGACGCTGCTGTCGGCAGCGTCGCCGGCCTTCGCCGGACCTGGCTTCGAACCGGGCGTTTATGCAGAAGTCATCGGCGGCCGGACTTCGGTCACCTCCAAGTACGCCGCCAACGGCGACGACATTTCCTTCGGCGCCGGACTGGGCTACCAGTACACGCCGAACTTCGGCTTCGAAGTCTATACCCGCAGCCTGAGCTTCATCCCTCTCGTGGCGGCGGTGTCGGCACCTGGCTACTACCCCGACCAGCATTCCGGGATTGCCGCCATCGGCACCATGCCTCTGAACGAGAGCTTCAGCCTGCTGGGCCGCGCCGGCGTGGGCCGCACAACCATGAAAGCGAACCGCAACACCATGAGCGACCGCACCGACACCGATGCCGTGGTTGGCGTCGGCGTGCGCTATGCAATCAACCGCAACTTCTCGCTGAGCCTGGAAGGCACCTACCTGAGCAAGAGCGAAGTTTCGATCTATACTTTCGGCGCCCGCTACCAGTTCTGAAACGCTTAACGCTGCATACCCGGATACAGCCGCGCCAGCGTGGCTGATGCGATGCGCTGAACAAGCGGCTGGATCAGGCTCATGGCTGGTTCGGCCGCATGATCGGCGCGCGCACTCCGCCACAGCGCCAGTAGTTCCGCATCGTGTTGTGCGACCATCTGTTCCACCTCGCTCTGCCAGAACGCCGGCGACTCGCCTTCGATAAAATCACCACGGCCGCGACCGAAATGCGCGACCGCCAGATAGCGCAATACATCAGCCACCACAAGCGTGCGCATGAAGGCGTCGGTAAATCGCATGGTCGCCTGCTGGCGATCGGTGCTGGAATTGAATCCCCAGGCCGCGCCGGCAAAGGTCAGCGCACCCACTACGCCGCCGAGCAGCGCGCCGCCACCAAGACTCAGGCCGCCAGACAGCAGGTCGGCCGACAGGCCGGTCGCGGCGCCGGAAATCATCGCGCCCAGCAAGCCTGCCTGCGCCCGGTCGATCGGCGCGCGCACCGAAAAATTGTCGCGCACCCTGGCGTTGATCTTGACGGCTTCAGCGGGATCAAGCTGATGCAGGATCAGCAGCTCGCGCGTCATCTCCGCAGTTGCCTGGTTCAGGCGCGTGACGAGGGCAGCCATTACACGGTCCTGCCGTTGTTGCTCCTCATTCTTTCCGATGCCCACCACTTTCAGCGCGGACTTGAGCATGCTCCTGACTTCTGTTTCGATGACCTCGCTATCCCGCGCGGCCAGCACCAGCTGCCTGGCCAGCGACTGCATAGCCTGCTCAAAGCGCTGTGCATTGTTTGCCTCCCAAACGGCGAGCAGGCGCCCATACCCCGCTTGCATCGGCTCGCTCAGCTGCCTGCCTACCGCCGCGTAGAACACCCTTTCATGAACCCAGCAACGCGCAAACGCATCGAACGGCAACACTTCGCGCACCGCTGGATACTGGCGCAGATAATCGCGCCATCTGGCCTGCTCCGCTTGCTCCCGCGCCGCCGGGCGGGGCGGTCCCATCTGATTGAGCAGCACCAGCACCGGCTTACCCAGCCAGGCCAGTATCTGCATTTCCGCAGACAGGTAGCCGGCATCTTCGGGCGGCTCGGCGGAGTTCACCAGATAGAGCACAACATCGGCCGCATCCTTGGCGGCGCGCAGCGCCTGCTGGCTCAGCCAGAACGGGCGGTCGCGATGGCGATCGATGACCTCACGCAGAAACCAGCCGATCGGATTACCCGATTGCCCCAACCGCTTCAGCAGACGCACCGAGTCGCCGAAGCCAGGCGTGTCCCACAGCTGCAAGGTATCGCCCTCTGACGTCTCGAGCAGAGTATGCGATTCAGCGAAGATCGTCACATGCGCGGCATCGCGCACTTCGCCGACATCCCGGCCGATCAGGGTGCGCGCCAGCGTGGTCTTGCCGTTGTTGGTGTGCGAGATCAGCGCAAGCTGAATGGGCGCGGATTTATTCATGAGGCTTCAACAGGTTGACGACCTCGGTCCTGACTTGATGGAAGGCGCAAAATTGCTGCCAGAGTGCGGTACGTTCAGCGAGACGCGCGCGTGCATCGGCCTGCTCGCCCATGCGTTCGAGATAGGAGGATTCGTCGAGCAAGGCGATGATCTCGCGCGGCGACGAGGCAACCAGGTAATCGAGCAGCGCGCCGTGATTTTCCTTCTCCGGCGTGGCCGACAAATTGAACAGCACCGCCGTGGTGTCCACGCTCAGGTCGACATCCCGCAAACCCGATTGCGGTTCCGTGCCGTACGCAATGGGAGGCCGCAGCATCAGGCGGCCTTGCTCGCCGAACAGCGTGATGGCGATTTGTGCCAGGCTCTTGTGGCGTGTTTCGTCAACGGTAAAGCTGTAAGGCAGCACACGCAGCGTGCCGCCGGCGGCGATGCCGAATCCTCCGCCGAGTTTGCGAAAATATGGCTGATCCAGATCAAGCGGAAAACGCTGCACCCATCGCACGGCGCGCCAGTGGCCGAACGCAGCCAACAGCAGGCGCGGCAGCACTACCAACAACAGCATGGTGGTGGCGTACAAATGCACCCAGCGCGCACCGCCTTCGGCCGCCGTGGTTTGCGGAAAGCGCAACGCGGCCACCTCGGCGAGCGAAAAATCCTGGAGATGAAATATGGCGACCGCCGGCGCGAACAATATCGACAGCAGGCTATGCACCTGGCTGGCGTCGAGGAAAGTACTTTCCCAACCAGCCGCGTATTGCGACCAGAGGCCGCGCGCATACAAGGAGGCCAGTGCGCCAAGCGCAAACATCGCCGCGCTCAGGTGGATGGTGCGGCTCAGGCGCGCGGCGGCAAGCTTGGCGCTCAGTTGCGTCCATTCGGCAGAAAAACTCAACAATGCGGACGCCAACACGTGCGGCAATTTGCGCGGCAAGCCAAGCTTGCGTGTCCTCCGCAAGTTCGGCCAGGCCGACCGGCGCGCAGGCATCAACAACCAGGCGAGCATGCACAGATAGACCAGCATATTCCACGCGACGATCAACAACAGCGGCGCCGACAGCAGGTCGACGCGATGAGGGTCGGTGATGCGGTCAAGGCCGGCGCCGAGCAGCAACGCTATGATGGGCAAGGCAAGGGAGAAGGCCTTCCAGCTGTGACGCTGTTTGGCGAAGACGGCAAACGCAGGTGTGCGTTCAGCGATGCGTTTGAGGATGAGTTCTGAGCGCTGCTGCAAGAAATCATCGGCCGTGACTTCGGCTTGCCTGCCGGAGGCTTGCCATTGCGCGAGTTCGCGCGCGCTGCGGCTGGCGTACATGCGGTCGTCGTCGCTGAGAATTTCTTTATTCTGGTCGGCGGTCTCGATGGCACGCACCAGTACAACGTCTCTTGCAGTGTGTTCGTTCATGTCAAGAGTATATCCCCGAACGCAAAAAAGCCCCGACTGGATCACCAGAAGGGGCTTTTTCTTATAACTAGCCTGACGATAACCTACTTTCACACTGGTTGCAGCACTATCATCGGCGCAAAGTTGTTTCACGGTCCTGTTCGGGATGGGAAGGGGTGGGACCAACTTGCTATGGTCATCAGGCATTGACTTGTACTGGGCTGCGCGCTGATGCGCGTCGCCCTGAATCTGGAGAAGTAAGTAATCAGTATTAACTACTGGGGTAATGAAGTTGTGTATCAACGAACGTTACAACGCACTTCTCATTCACCATAACCTGCTAAGGTTATAGGGACAAGCCGTACGGGCAATTAGTA